>CAVSTI010000001.1:0-54918 GCA_963730775.1 uncultured Acidobacteriaceae bacterium
TCCACAGTTCGATCCTGTGACCGCCCACCATATAACCCCTTGTAGTTCAGGCATTTGCATTCTCCTTCAGATTAGCTCTTCTCTGTACCGTTGATTAAAAGATGAGAAGAATCTTTTGGATTGTGTGCGGAGGCCAAAGTCTCGTCAAGCTTCTCGACGGCAGTCCGAACTGACGCCGGGATCTCCTGGATGTAGATGTCGAGGGTTGTCGTCGCCCGGGCATGTCGAAGATGGGCCTGAACTTCCTTTACTCCGCCGTGCTGGCTCAGATGAGTCCCGCAAGTGCGGCGGCACGCGCGAAAGTCCACGCCGGTGATGCCAGTCTCGTCTGCGACTGTCTTCAACGCCGGTTTGAGGACGTCCGCCCGGTAGTTATCTAGCCGGAACACGCCGCCATCGGCATTTGGGAAGATGAACTGCCGATCCGACGTCGGCTTGCTCAGTTCCCGCCATTCCGCCAGCCCAGCTCTGAGTGAAGCCGGCAAAGCCACGAAGCCTTTAGAGCCCTCGGTCTTCAACTTGGAGAAGACCTTCCCATCGACGGTCTCTTCGTCGAGCCGAAGCGCGTAACCCATCACGTCGTCCCAGCGGAGAGCGAACAACTCGCCGGGTCTGAGCCCGAGAACGAGCGTGATGCGCAAGATGAGTTCTTCGCGGAACGACATTCTGGACAGCAGAACCGGGATCTCGTTAAGCGCAAGAAAGCGCTTGTTCACTGCCCTAGTTTCCGGCTTCGCCAGCTTACGTGCGGGATTCTTTGTGATGAAGTCTTGATCGACGGCCTCTTCAAGAATCGCTCGGCTCCAGATCATGAACTTGTTCACGACGCTTTCTGAGAACTGCTGCGCCAGGCGGTTCAGGATCATCTGCAACTCGAATTTTTGAATCTCGCTGAGAGGCCGATGCTCAATCAGCTTGACGCAGTAGCGCTCGATGTTGTCGACCTGCGTGGCGCGCGAGGATGCCTTCCAGCTCTGCTCGTACATCGGCAGAAAGCGTTCCCTCCAGAACTGGCCGAAGGTCATGATATTCGTCAGTTCGGGTCGTTTTGCCTCTGCCTGTCTGATGATGACTTGCCTTAGGGCGTCCTTCGCGTCTTGGCGGGTCATCTCCGATTTGAAGCCAAGCACAACGGCCTTGTGCGTTCGGGTCTCCGTACCGTCGGACTGAGTCTGATAGACCCAGTAGTGCCCTCTCCAGCGTTTGCGAGTTTTGCCGACGACCTGGAGAGTGCCATTTTGGCCGCGTTCACGTCCGCGCTTTACGCGTGACACGGGCATGCTTCGCGTCCGAGGTTCAGCCACGGGGGCCTCCGAGATCGCCGCCGTCCCAGTAGTGGTGTATGAAGCCTCTTACATCGACCGGGCGGAAGCGTAGCAGTTTCCCCGCCCTGACGGTCGGAATGCGTGGTGACTTGCGGGTTGCATGATCGCGAACCCAGGCGACAGACACGCCCAGCCATTTCGCCACCTCCTCTGGCCCCAAAAGCGGAATGAAGTCCTCGCCGTCTGCTACGTTCATTTGCTCCGGTTGCGTCCTCAATCGCGTAATGCCCCTCTCACCCACTAACGAGCCCGAAAATCGAGAATTTCGGACACGACCTTTGAAAAAAGGTTTTGTGCATGTTTGCCGCATATTCCACAGTTGCTGTGGAAACCGGAATTTTCCACGACAGTTTTGGGGCGGTCGACGCCAATAAGGACCAGCACCGCCAACACCTCGACCGATTCAGGGCGCTGGGCGCGACCCTTTCGGGGCGCTCTTCCTAATTCCTTTTCCTGTAGTCCGTCCTGTAGAGATAAACCTGTAGTCGGCTTCCGGGTTTGTGGAAATTCCGTGGTGCTGGTAATAGTGCTTGCGTCCGAAATTCTGAAAAAACGGACTCGTTGTGTTTGAATGGCATTCTTTTCGGCGAGGGTCACTTTGCGCGGAGTTCTCGCCATCTGTTCACTTTGCGCATTACAGGCTGCCGACTCCGGCCGGACGCAAATCCCGCTAGCTGATGAATTCCGCGAGGCTGAGCGGCTGTATTGGCTAGACAACTGGGTGAAGGCTCGACCGCTGTATGCCGACTGCGAACAGCGATTTGCGGTTTCCGATCCCGCTACGGCGCTGATTTGCAAGTTCAGCCGACTCCGGGCCGATGCCGAGACGAACTTGTCCTACTACACGGTGTCGAAGATCATCGCGCAGGACCTGCAGACGGAAACATCTCGGAGCCACCCAGAGGTGCGTTTGCGCGGTCTGATGGTCAAGGCCGAGGCCGATCTTAGCATTCATGACCCAGTTCTCTCAGGCAAGGAATGGGAACAAGCCCAGCAATTAGCGCGCTCTCTCAAAGAGGGAGACTGGGAGGAGAGGATCGAAGCGGAAGAAGCAATCATTGCGTATCTGGAAGGCGATACCGCGAAGGCTGTCACTCTCAACACGGCAAGCTTCGAGAAAGCGAAAGCGCTGAACGATGTTGCCGGGATGGTCCGCGCCTTATCGCTCAAGGGAGTCGGGTTGCTTGAACGCAATGCCGCCGATCAGGCGCTGCCCTACTTCGACCAAGCGCTTCAACTCGCAAAGGCAAACCCTGATGTCCGATTTCCGCTGATGGCTTACATGGGCAAGGCCCAGGCTTTGGAGTCTCAGGGGGATCTCTCTGCTGCTTCACGCCTGCTGGGAGAGGCTAACGCATTCGTCGAGCAGATCGGAATGACCGTATACAAAGCCGATTTGGCGATAGCGCTTGGCAACCAGGCTGAAAAGCGTAGCAAATTCGGTGAAGCGGAAGCAGACTTTGATCGCGCATGTGCCGCGGCCAAGTTGTCTCATATGCCGCGCCCCTTCGCGGATGCAATGTTCCACAAAATTGAATTACGCGAAAGAAACAACGACTGGCGAGGGGCCGAAAAGCTGATCCCCGCAGCGCTAGCTGCGGACCGGGAACTGATCGATATTCAATTTCTTCCGCAGCATCTCGCTGATGCAGCCGGAGTAGAAGTTCGAATCGGTAATGTCGCCCGCGGTCGCGAGTATCTGTCGCAAGCTAACGATCTGATCGAAGCTGCACTTGCGAAGGCTCCGAGCCCCAGCATCGAGAGGTCCTTGATTGCCACGATGAATGGCGTTTTCATCGAGCAGTTCGAGCTTGCGTTGGAACACGATCGCAATGTGGCGAAGGCGTTCGAGATCATGGAAGACGTCCGAAGCCGCGTCATTGCCGAGCACCTTCGTTCAGCTGATAGCGAATCGCCGGTGAGGAACACTCGAACCAAGGCCCTCAATGCGCAAATTGCTGACATTCAGCTCAGACTTATATCATCTGCGCGGACGGCACCCGACAGAAGTAAATTGCTGCAGTCTTTAGACGAAGCGGAAGCCGAGCTCGATGCCGGCAAATTCAGCCATGACCAGCGGTCGCGTCCTGTTCACGCAGTTCCCGTAACACTGTCCGCCATTCAGGCGGCGTTATCTGCTGATGAGTTAATTGTCGAATACGTCGTCGGCGATGAAGAGTCCTTTGCGCTTGCTGTGACCCGGGACTCTGTCCGGGCATACAAACTTCCCAGGTTGAAAGACCTTGGCTCGCTTGTGCACGACTACACGGAGGAGGCGGCAACGGCTGTACCTGAGCAGTTGCGTATCAACTCTCACCGACTCTACGCGGCGGCTCTCGGGCAGATCGCCGAACTCGGAAGAAAACCACGCTTGATTGTCGTGCCCGATGGGCCGCTCGATTCCGTTGGATTTGACTCCCTCGTGGATGACCGCGGCAGGTATCTGGTCCGGTCGCACGTGATTTCCTATGTTCCTTCCGCGACGGTTCTAGAACTGCTACGGAATCGTCCGCGCAATTTGAATGCTCCGTACTCTGTTCTTGCCTTTGGTGCGCCGGAACTACCGAACCAGCTACCGTCGTCCCGGGCACCCAAGTTTGCTCTTACCCGTCAGTTGCTGGACATTAGCGGTGGCAATCTTGCCCAACTCCGGTCCGCTTCCGGCGAAGTACGGGTAATCTCATGCGAGTTGGGCGGACCCTCGAGAGTGTTCGTCGGCCACGAGGCGACGGAAGCACGTTTCAAATCAGAACCACTGACGCAATTTCGGGTCATCCACTTTGCGACTCACGCTTTTGCCGATGTGCATCACCCGGAACGCTCCGCCATTGTGTTGGCGCCTGACCCGGCGAGTGGTGACGATGGATTGCTTCAGATACGGGAGATTCAGGAGTTAAATCTTCGAACCGACTTAGTCACACTTTCGGCCTGTGATGCCGGCGACGGCCGTCCAGAAGGCATGCAAGGTCTCGAAAGCCTCGTCAGCGCGTTTCAGTTTGCGGGAGCCCGTTCCGTCTTGGCCAGCCGGTGGGTAACCGATGACACTTTCGCCGCTTCGCTGATGACGGACGTCTATCGTGAGCTGGCTGCGGGACTTCGGGTTGCCGACGCATTGCGGGACGCAAAGCTTACCGCGCTCAATAAGTTCGGCAACGCAGCACGCCCGGCCTTGTGGTCGGCCTTCTTCGTCAGTGGCGAACCCAATACGACAGTTCATGGGAAATAACACGAAGCCAAGCACAGATGAGCGGCGCGAAATCATTGCGACCGCCGCGGCTGTTTTTAAACAGCGGTTTTACAGCCCCACTCTAGGCGGTCTAGATGTGGACAGCGCTCTAGCCGAGCGCATGCCCGAGCTGCTTGCAACAGATTCCTTTGCGGCAGAGTTGACGGATGTTTTCGCGGGATCCGGGGCAAAGCCGATCGAGGTCTTTCACGAATCCGAGAGAAAGATCGCGCTCGGGAGATTTCTGAAGGCCACCCTTTTCGAAACGCCGGAAGGTGAGTATGTCTTCCGTGACGTGCTGGTCGGCGGCCGTGCTCGACAAGACGGCATCGAGAGTGGGGATCGCCTGATCAGCGTGAACGGAACGCCTCCGAATTCAGAAGACGTGCGGGTTCATGCTCATAGCCCGATTGAGATAGTCGTCGCGGCCAAGAATGGCAAAAACAAGACCTTGTCCTATCCGGCACCGTCGTCGCAGAAGCCGAGACGGGAGCGGAATGTCGAGTTTCAGAAGCTGTCCGATGACGTTGGGCATATACGAATTGCGAGCTGGCCTGGCATCCTGGGAATCGAGGTTGCGCGTGAGACCGATGCGGCAATACGAGCTCTCAACTGCAAACGTCTCATAGTGGACCTGCGCGGAAACTTCGGATCGGTTGGAGCAGGAAATCTCCGAATCATGAGTTATCTGACCCCGGAGAGGATTCCGGTCGGGTACAGCCTAACTCGTCGCCGAGCTGAGGACGGGTACGACCGGGAGTCACTTCCTCGTTTCGACCAGATACCACATTGGAAGATTCAGGGCCTGCCGATCCTCTGGAGATTTCGCAAGCTGGACAAATCGATTGTCGTGGTGACCGAGGGCTTGGGGCGACAACCATTCCACGGCAATGTCGTCCTGCTCGTCAACCGGCACACGGTTAGTGGAGCCGAGATTGTGGTCCACTTCGCTAAGGAACACGGTCTCGCTGTGATTGTAGGAGAACGAACGGCCGGCCGTTCGCTTTCCTTCGGTACGTTCCAGCTTCCGTACGGCTTTCGCTTTACGGTCCCGATCGGGGATTACGTGCCCAGGTTTGGAAATCGACTTGAAGACATCGGAGTCGAACCGGACGTGCCTTGCCAAGCCGTCGCCGGAAGGCCCGCAGAGGACCAAGAACTCAGTACGGCAATGAATGTCGTTCGGTCGGAGGCGAAATTGGCGCAAGCGTCTGGAAAACCGTGACGGTTCCGCGGCTGGCCCGACAGTTGCGGGAGTGGAGCGCGTTTTGAGTACTTATCTGTGTCAAGCACATCTACCGCTAGCGCGTTTCCCGTCAAAGTGACCCACGTTCCTCTACCCTTCCGGACTACTTGCGGGTAATCCAGGGAAACCGCACATTTAGCCATTTAGCTCTCCGCTATCGCGGCTCTAGGGCCAAACTCTACGGTTTCGATGTGACCACATAGCCAGCCAAGGGTATTGGACCCGTCATGAATGGACAAGCACCCCAATCGTTGACATGGCCAAGGTCGGCTTGGGGCGTAATTTGTACGCCATCTTTCAATGTCACACTTTGCGCAATTTGCGCAAAGTCAACCTCTGTCAACCTGCACGCCTGGTCGAAGGGTGAGGGGGAACAGTGTGCTCGCGCAGGGCGTCGAACAAAAAAATCCACCGCGTCATCTCGCAAGAGTGAAGGTGCGGAGGTTTCAATCCACTGCTGAGCAGTGTTGAATGCGGCGATGAGCTGTTCGCGTTGGTGCGCATTATTGAGTTCCGTATTTACGGAGCCAATTTGCGCGGCACAGTTTGGCTGCGGTCCCGGTCCCTTTCCAAATGCGCCTAGGGCATTTGCGATTGCGCGCGATTTCGCTACGTTAAAGGTGTCGATCGCCGTTCGCAAGTTGATGAGAACCTGACGATATGCCAGTAAGTTCAACGTCTCTGCGGAAATCGGCAAAGGTAGTCGAGCCGCCAGGGAGTAGATGTCAATCTGAGATACCACTGGCGAGCCGCAGTTGTGACCAGCCAAGCAATCTGTTGCTTGACTTGCCAGGGTCGTGCGTTTTTGGATTAGCTGATCTACGAGACTGTTTACTTGATCGGGGAATGCGCCGTTAAACCCCATTAAGACGGAGTTATCCGAGAAGGGAAACGGCAGGCCAAACTGGCCTTGGGGAACGGGCCGTGAGGACACGATCGCTTGCGTGAGTATTGCGTCCACCCGCCAGTAGAGAGCCATAATGTCGTCCAGCGGCAATGGTTTTTCGAAGGGTGGCACGTTAGCCGGAAAATCGGGCAATGATCTATAGGTCCGAACAACCACCTGAAATGGGGCAGGAGTACCTGAAACGTCGTTCGGGAGGCTCTGAACCTTCTTGAGGAGAGTCGTCTTGTCTATCGGAGCGGCATCTCCGGATCCGCCAGTTGTAAAGAGGTCTAAGCTTACGCTATGACCGTTAGATGATTCATTGACGACATTTTGGACCGTATCATTTACGCTGTTACCGAAGACAGACACACTGCCATTTATATCGAGACTATTCGAATCACTCGCTTTGTGATCCTGAACTGTGAGCGTGGCGATAAGTTCCCCGCCTTCAATCACAACAGCAACAAAGCCGGAACCACATTCACTCTGAAACTGAGCTAGCTTCCCGTGTGACAGGAGATTTGCAGACCGCTTGTTCAAGTGGATGCCGTTGAAGGCTGTAATATTCAGTCGCTGCCCTGGCGCTTCTGTAGGTGCTGCCGCGTTGTCGCTCGGAGCGAGGTACCTATGTTGTTCAGCCCTTTCATAAATGGAAATAGTATCCGTAGTCTGATCAAATTGATGCTTAGTGACATAAGTTGTCTTTATATCCGCAGAGCCAGCAAGAAATGCAGCCTGAGCTGATGCGGACACACTCAGCTCGTGAAAGTAAGTTGAGGCATCTTTGTTATTTCGTAAACTGGCCCACACAGTTTGGGGCGTCTTTGTGGTTTGGCCGACTGTATCCGGTGCGGCACCCTCCACACAAGTGCCCATAGATAGCCCTGTATCCAAACTGATACCCTGTCCGGGCTTTGCGCCGTTCTTCGGGAAATCCATCGTCACGATACCGTTCTGATCAAAATCGGTCGCAAATGCGTAGGGACAATTACCGAACGTAAGTATGAGCATCAAGGCCCAAAATCTGGACATTGCTCGCCGGTCCTTTCAATTGATTGTCATGATTGCTCCCAAAAGCCCAACGGAGAGTGCCATAAACTATATCAAAAACGACCATGAGCAGTCGATCCTCGTGATCCCTTCCGACGCGCGGGGTTATCTGCACTCGGCAAACGCACCATCCTCACCTAGCTGGAAATCGTGGTCGTTCTGATTATGATAAGCCGCCTGGATGCCGCTTAATAACAAGCTGTTAGGGGACGCCAACCAGCGAATCGAGGCGTACAGAAACCACTGTGCATTTTGGTACGGGTACAACCACAAGATGGCGTCGATCTCTTTTGCGCTTGTGCTGTTGGCCAGCTTGGTCCCGATTGCCGCCGCTCTGCTGGTAAAAGATCTTGCTGTTCTCAAATGGATAACTTCGATTGCGGGATTGATCTCGGCCGCAGTAGTGGCGATGCGAACGCAGTTCTATTGGGAAGTGAAGAGCAAGTTCTACGGACGCGCTCGAGCTGAAGGCGACAAACTACTGGATCAATTGCTTGCGATCGAGACCAAACAACAAGTTGAGGCGCTCATTGTTTTTCTTACGAAGCTCCGCGGCGATGAGGCTGCTCTGTCTAGCAGGACTTCTTCGGAACAGGGCATAAACAATGCAATGGAGGCCTCAAAAGTGTTTTGAAGACCGGGCAGAGGGCTTCCAGCTGACGAATCACGCATTTAGAACGCCAGTTGTAGTTAACGCAAACAGGCTGAGATTCGAAGTCGCGACTCCCGACACTCGCCCGTCGGCAAACGGAGTTCTCTCCGGGTTAGGAACGTCGGCCTTGTTAATGACCCCGGTCTCACCAGTCCGCCACACCGCGCTTGGAGCGCTGCGAACAAGATCCTTCGCCTCGGAGAGCCGAAGGCTATGGGGATGTTAGCCCACTCGTCAGGAGCTGAATCCCGGCTATGCTCATAGCTGCCGACAATGCCGATGCAGATTTATGCAACCGCCGTACACAACCAATTGAAGCTGCCGGCGGGGAAATCGCCCTCAATCGCATTCTTGATACCGGTGCCTGAATCATTAACCTGAGTATTGGTGCCGAAGCCATCCAGTTGGTGAGGTGTACCGGTACCGTTGCTTAGGAAGACAATCTGCTGACCAAGATTGGTGGCGTTTCCACCGGGAACGTCCCAGTCGGTGGGCGTGACTGCGGCCCAGGTATCTTGGAAAGGCAAAGGAATGATCGAGTGGGTAATCTGGATCAACGTAGTGGCGGCGCCGTTGCTGCACTGAAGAGTAAAAGTTGTAGACATGGCCCCGACGATACTAAACTATCCTCGAGATGCCAAGGCGGGAGAGCAATTCTTTGAGAATAAAGTCGATCTCGCGGTCTACGAGTGGTGGAGTCAACGGAAATGAATGTGAGTTGAAGACTTCGTGTCGAGATATGGTTAAGCAACGAAACACTTCTTTATGACACCCGAATTCGAGCAGAAGGCTGAGCAACTGTTGGAGGCTGAAGCTGATTTGAATTTCCTCATATCTCGATTGAGGGAAGCCGAAGCTGAATTAGCTGCCTTACGAACGTTCTGTGGAACTGTCTTATCTGAACCGGCTTTGAGTCTTCGGAAGACATATTGTGCGCGCAAGTTTTCTGAGCTCAATGCCAACGATGCGCAATTGCGATCGCAGATCCAAGTGCAGGAAGGGAACATTCGCGAATTGCAACTTGAAATTCAGCGGCTACAGAACCCCGGACATTAGTGGCGCTTGCAATCGGGTCACACAGCCAAACACGAGCGTCGGGACGGAGTGTTCGACTTCGCATGGCCGCGTAACGCGCACTCGTCGACGTGACCTCTCGTCGCATGGTCGCCGGTAACGTTAGAACTCAATCTGGACTGATCCGGCGCGAGGAGGTTCCGGTAGCGATGGCAGGCAGGTCGCCGGGTCAGTTTAGATTGAGCCGTTTGAAGGGAGCCGAGCGCGTTTGCGGCGGCCGCGGCCAGTTTGGCAGCTAGTCGCTATGGATTTTGAATACCGATTGCTGAGGTTTTGAACGTCGCCTCGGGCAGCGCCGGCCGGGATTTGGAGATTGTGAACTCTCCACGATGCCGAGGACCTGGCTCGCAGCAGGTTTTGGCACGCCTGAGAATCGCGACTTTGTTGTAAAAGGCAAGAGCGAGCACACGCATCGCTTCGGTGCCGGAGCAACGGTTGGGTTCGCCGGTAAGTGGATAGCAATTACGAGCTGTCAAGGTGGACCCTTCGGGCGAACCGCTGAGTGTTGAGTTCCACAGCCGTGAACCTCTGAACAAGGATCATCGATTCGCCACAGCTTGGGCAGCGCCAGGTCGAGCGCGAGCAGGTTGCGGGGCGAACGCAGTTTGGACCGTCACGCGGGGTGTGCAGAGCAGTTGCCGGCAGAGCGGCAACAAAGTTTTGCGGCGCCGGTTTGCGAGGACCCCGAAGAAGCGGATGCGCACAAACCCATGCGGAAGCACATGCAGCAAGAAGCGGCGCAGAAACTCATCTGCCGTGACGGTCATCAGCTTTTGTTTGCTGCCGTGGGCGTAATCCTTCCAGCGGAACGTTACCCGTCCATCGGTGAAGTCGACGATCCGGTGATTGGAGATAGCAACGCGATGGGTGTAGCGGGCCAGGTAATGAAGCACGTGCTGCGGACCGCCGAACGGCGGCTTGGCGTACACGACCCAGTCTTGACGGAAGAGCGGACGAAGAAAGGAACGGAAGGCGCGTTCGTTCGCAAGTGGCTGAAGGCTTCCGGGAAAGACCAATTGGCCTTTTCGGAACGCTCTCTTCAACCCTGCCGTGAACTTGCCCCGGAACACGCGGCTGAGCACCTTCACAGGCAAAAAGAATGCATAGCGTGGATGAACCCATTGCTGATGATCGGGCGAAAGACCACCGGCAGGAATCACGCAATGGACATGGGGATGGTGCAGGACATTCTGGCCCCACGTATGCAGTACGCTCATGAAGCCGATATCTGCGCCCAGATGCTTGGGATCGGCAGCGATCTCCAAGAGTGTGGCTGCACTGGTGCGGAATAGCAGATCATAGAGGATTCGCTTGTTGGCCAGGGCGAGTGGTGAAAGATAATGCGGCAACGTGAACACCACGTGCACATACCGAACCGGCAAGAGTTCCTTCTGACGTTCTGCCAGCCAGCGGTCCCGGGCGTTGGTCTGGCACTTTCCGCAATGGCGGTTTCGACACGAGTTGTAAGAGATGGCCTGCTGGCCGCAGCGAGAACACTGATCCAGATGGCCGCCGAGCGCGGCCGTGCGGCAGCGCTCGACGGCTCGCAGCACCCGCAGATGCTGCCACGTCAATCGGGATCGGTTCTTCTCAACAAAACGGTTGCCCGCTGCTCGCACGATGTCGGCCACCTCAAAGGGTGGCTGACTCATCTCTTATGCAGCTTGCGCGAGCGCTTGACTTGCTTCGCTTCCGAGAACTCGGCCTTGTCGATGGGCGTACCTGCGGCCTTCAGATGACGTTCCGAGAGATGCAGGTAAATGGAGGTTGCTTTCAGATCGGAGTGCCCGAGCAGCAACTGCACCGTGGGTAGGTCCGCTCCGTTCTCTACTTGGTGCGTGGCAAAGCTATGCCGCAGCAAGTGAGGGCGAACGTTCTTCGTTATGCCCGCTGCTTGTGCCGCTTCCCGGCAAGCCTCCCAGAGCACTTTCGGCGTGATGGGCTTATCCGCTCGCCAGCCGTTCTTCGTGCCCGGGAACAGGTATGTCTTGGGCTTCATCCAACACCAATACTCACGAAGCGTTTCGAGCAACTTCGGGCTGAGCGGCACATCGCGATCACGGTTGCGCTTGCCATGCCGGATATGGATGATCATGCGCGTGCTGTCGATATCTTCGACCTTGAGATGGCACAGTTCGGCCCGGCGCATGCCGGTGGAATACAGCGTCATCAGCATGGCACGATGAAACAAGTTACTGGCTGAATCGATGAGCCGGATTCCTTCTTCCTGTGTCAGGATGATCGGGAGTCTCCGACCCGCTTTCGGATAAGGCACTTCTTCGATCGGATAGTTCCGCTTCAGCGTCTTGCAGAAGAAGAAACGCAACGCTGCTGTGTGATGCCCGACCGTGCGTGCTCCCATCTTCCTCTCGGTCAGCAGATACACCTGATAGGCGCGAATCTCTTCCGGCCCAAGCTGATCGGGAGAACGATGAAAGTGTCTGGCAAAGGCCTCCACCATCCGGACGTAGGCATTTACGGTAGTCTTTGAGTAATTACGACGCTGGAGCTCTTCCAGCATCAGTTTGCGAAGTTGGGTCACAAGGACCTCCTTGTGACCCGATACTCTATCGATCTCTATTCAGCGTTCACCGCCCACGCGTAGCGTCCGCCGCGCGCTCGGCTTCGTTCTAACGGCGCAGGGTAGAGGGATCCACCCGTCCGTGTAGTCGGCATATCGTCGAAGTGACCAATTTGGTCATTCCGCTCAACTCCCGGTTTACGGGCATAACTGGCCAATCATTTGCCCGCTTGCGATCTATCTGCCCGAGATTGTGGAACTTAGAGCGCGTGCACAGATTGGAACCAGTTATGCCGAAAATAACCAGCCAAACTGCTTGATTACAGAGCGCTTACGCTGAAAATTAGTCCAAGCAGATTTGGACCGGTTATTTTTAGCCATTCGGAAGTTTCCGTCAGCAGAAAGTATTGGAAGGATGGCCGACAAGTCACCCGGAACACCACAGATTCCGGGAAGGAGACTTAGTAGGCCGGTCCGCAGAACAACAACGCCCGCCACGTCAGGTATATTCGGCAATGCCCCTGACGGAGCACAAGAAGGATCTTCATGCCTGCTTCGACGAACATCGGTTCGGCCCTTTACTACCCTTACCTTGACTTGCACACTCACCGATGGCTTAATCTGGCAGCCCTTTATTATGACCACATTTGGCGAATAGTTCCTCCCAAATGGGACGTTTGGGATCATACGGACGATATTAAGAAATACGTCGATGCGGGTTTTCTGCGGCCCAGAAGTCCCGAAGCGGCCGCTAAAGAAGTTGCCGCAGAGTTCGAGGGTTTTTTGGCCCAAACGCTAGACAGCCCTGAAAAAAAGCTGCGCCTGACAAACGACCTTCGACTATCACAGGGAATCAAGAGACTTTCAGTTGGCAAGATGATCTATCCGCTGGCGCTGAAGTTGAAGGAGAGGGGATTACTCCGTGAGGACGGCGCAAATTGGTATGACATCGAAGCGTTGACTGGCGCTTTGTACATGCTTTTCTTAGCTAAGCAATTGGCAGGCCCACTCCCGCTAGTCTCGGACGATCCCGCATTCCAGCAACTTGTCTATGGTACGCCGGGTACGATGGATTCAAAGGATGCTCGGGGCGGAGGTAGGACATATCGGCTCGCTTCGTTGGTCTTAAAAACGGTAGTGCCTGATCAAATTGGGTCGATTCCCGCTGATAAAATTCTTGAGGTTCGAAGGACTACGGAGGAGGAGAGAGTTGATTTCTATGACACGATCTCTTCCCTCGGAGCCGATCTCGAAACGATCCGTGATCCTGTTGACGCGGAAGACGCTATACAGCATAAGCAAGCGGCTATCGCGAGAAGCGTTAAAGGTCTCCGAAGTAAGCTGCGCTCTCACAAGATTGACTGCATTAGCGGCTTCATGGGCGTTTCAATTCCTTCAGTGGCCACGGCTAGTTGGGGTTTCAATATCACTGATCCTGTGATTTTGGGTGGTCTTGGAGCGGTAGCAGCAGCTACGTTCTTGGCGAAAACGATATCGGATACGAAATCGGCAAAGCTTGAGAGTCATTGGAGCTATCTGCACACGCTTGAGAGCAAGCTCAAAGAATATTCAACCAAGGATGATGTCATCGGCCTTCATCTGAACTAACGTTCTGAAGAAGGGCGTTACTAGAATATGGAACGTGCTCGCGCTCCGGGCGAATCACGGGCCACTCGGAGAATGGTGGCTGGCAGTCAGCGCGGGCTCAGGCTGTCGTGCTGGATTCCTCCCGTGAATCCCCGCTCAAGGAAACCACATGAGCGTATAGTCGGCTATGTTGAGGTTGGCGGGGCGCTACACGTTTTCGTAGCGGGAAACCCCGCTGCGGTGCTAACGGCCGCCTTCATCACCGACAGTACCGACTTCGCGAGTTCACCTGACCTGTACGGGAATGGGCATCCAGTCGTACGGAATGCGCCGAATGCCGATGCTATAGCCGTCAGGCTTCAACGAGCTTAAATCGAGCCGAACGTGCAGGAGCGTGTTGCCGTCCTTCAAATACGCCTTGCCGGAGGCATGAACATCGGCCTGCTTGCCGTCGGACTTAAGAACCTCGACCTGATAGTCGCCTTCCGGGCTGGCTAGCGGTAGCGTAATCGTCAGATCGAGTCGCTTCGCTGGCAAGCTGATTTTCTTTGTGGCGGCCGAACTGGACTCGGTCCCACGCGTCACTTGGTCACTGGTCAGGTCAATGGCCTCATGAACCCAGGGCTGAGGGCCGGCGTTGTGTGCCGTCCGGATCCCAACTACGGCAATGCCGGCGGCGGCGACGCCACCGACGGCAAGTAACGCTCGGCGGCTTATGACTTTGTTCCGTGCGGATTTCCGATAGGACGCGAACTCGCGATAACAGGGCGAACACCGGGCCACATGGGTAAGCCGAGCATCGTCCAGATTTATCGAGTTTCGGTCAGAAGCAAGGCGCCTAAGGAAGTCGCTGCCGGGACATCCTATGCGTTCCGGGTTCGGATAATCGTGCAGTGCCGCCTGCTCAAGTAATTCGAGCATGTGGCGCTCCTGTTCCCGAGTGAGTCGGCCGTCATCCATGAGCAACAGTATTGTCGCTCATCTGTACTTTTTGTTGCTCTTGTCCTGAATGAATAGCCGCCGAACCGCTCCTTGCATGGCTCGCCGCAGCCGCTTGCCGACGTGATCTCCGCTCTGGCCTTCCTGGGTGGCCAGTTCCTCGACGGTATATCCCAGCCGCCGTCGTTCCCACAGTTCGCGTCCTTTTTCGTCCATGCACCCCAGAATCTGCTGGCGACCGAGTTCATTGATGATCTCGTTCTCTGGGCTTTCCGCGCGCGCCAAATGGGCGAGAATGTTTTGCTCCAGGCCAAATGATTTGATCGTCTTACGAAGGGTTCTGTCGACGAGATTCGTGTACGTCCGGAAAAGATAAGCAAACGGATCATCCAGCGTTTTCTCAAACGCCGCTTCGGAAGTTCGGTAGGTCGCTTCCTCGATCAGCGTTGTGATGTGAGCTTCATCGCCGAGTTCATCCGCGCGGTATCGTGCGAGTTCCGCTTCCTTGCTGTACGCCAATTCCTCGACAGCAGGGTGGAGCCTTCGCCCTTTCGCGTCCACTTTGGCTAGCCAGATTGAATTCCGGCGAATACTGTTATCAGAAGGTGTCATTTCCGCAGAAATCGGCAAGAACTCTCGCTATTTTGAGAGTACTCCAGGTCGGTGTCGGTTACATTACGAACTGCGGTGGCAGGTAGAATGCCCGGCATCTCCGGTACCTTGCGGAGATCCGCCGCTTACGCGGCGGCCTCCTGCGGTTGTGCGCCGATCAGCGATTGCACGGCCTGTTGCGCTTTGCTGGCAGCCGCGAAAATCGCCCGGCGGTCATTTCTCAGCGCAGCCAACCAATTCTCGACGTAGGGAGCATGATCCCGGCGGGGTTCGGTATCTAGGTCGAGCTCGGCTGCGAGGAATGCGCTCCCGATCTCGGCGACCAATTCTTCCGCTGCATAAGCCTCGGAGCCGAACCGATTCGCGAGTTCGCGGTTGAGACGGCTTGGATGCCCACTGGAATGCACCGCCTCGTGACCGAGAACACTGTAAAACATGTCGGGTTTAGCGAATGCCGAAAACGGCGGCATATGGATCTCATCCGCTTTGATGTCATAGAAGGCGCGTGGTCCACCTTCGACTATTGCGAGGCCGGTGTGCCGGAAGAAAGCCTCAGCGCGATCGATACGCTCGGATTCCGCCAACCTGGCGATCTCCGGAACAGTAAACGCGTCCACTTGGGCGGCGTTGAACACGTGGTAGGCGCGGGCGAAACAACGCGGTCTATCGTCGAGTTCGGCTGTCGTCTTTATCTCCTCGTCGGTTGCGTCGTAGAACTTCCAAAAGACCACGGGTGTGGATTTCTCGCCTTTTCTGACGTGGGCTCCGAGCTCGTGCCATTGCTGATATGTCGCCCAGAGCGGGGCGGTGTAGCCGAACTTGCTCGCCTGCGCCCACAGCATGAGCACGTTTACTCCCCGGTAGCGGCGCTG
The DNA here is from genome assembly GCA_963730775.1 of uncultured Acidobacteriaceae bacterium. Taxonomy (GTDB): domain Bacteria; phylum Acidobacteriota; class Terriglobia; order Bryobacterales; family Bryobacteraceae; genus Bog-105. The sequence continues at coordinate 15,994 of CAVSTI010000001.1, forward strand.
CGTGTGGGCATTCATGGGGAACATGGCTGTCGTGTTCCACGGCATTGCGAACTTGTCGCATCCGGTCTCGATGGCTTCGATGATTGTCGCCGTGATTGTCTCGTAAATGTCGGTCTTCATTTTGCTTGCCTCAGCATTGGGATTGGGGTGTTGTCGTCGTCGATCAACACCCCCGAGGCCCTCGCCGGCGAGAGTGGGGCGGCAAGCACGGGAGCTTTGTCCGAAGGATTTTGGGGGCAGACCGTAGGGGGAACCAAAACGCGGAGCGCAAACGCTCTTGTGCGCGCCAGGGCGAAGCCCTCAGCTAATGCGGCATACCTGTGCTTTGTTTCGGCCTAGACGTAGATAGCCACTTGGTCGGGTGGAGCGTATAACCGGCACTTCCGAACGAACCGAGCCGGAGCCCACGTTAGCGGCACAATTGGCATTCGCCTTTCAAGCACCCAGCACTCCTACCGGTGTTTCAGCTTGGCCAGGGGAGCCACGTGTGGAGCAGTTGAACCTCACGATCTGCACGGGGGCATGCCACCATTAACGTTCACGATGTTGGGTGAGCCGGTGAGCGCGTCGTGGGCTGGACCGCTTCAAAAGCGGAGGCGACGGATTTGAGCATGAATGTTGCCGGTATCGGATATGTAAAATGACATTGCACCTTACATACGAACGGACGGCAGCCTCTGAACAGCGATCAAATTCCTGAGCTGGTGAAAGAACTTCGCAAACGGCTGAGCCTTACCCAGGAGCAGTTCGCGCAGCAAGTCGGCGTTACCTACAGCACCGTCAACCATTGGGAGAACGGAAAGCGGGTGCCAATGCCGTTCTTGGTCAAGCGGCTCGAACAGATGAAGGCGGATCTGGACGCACAGCGCAGGGCTTCTAGGGGAGGCCACGCCGGCCGGTGAGCACCGCCTACCACGCGAAGTACTTCGCGTTCGAGTTAACGCGGACCGGTGGCAACGGCATAGAACGGCTGTCCCGATCCCTCTTCGACGCTTCCGTTGACTTGAACCCGCATCAGGTTGAAGCTGCTTTGTTCGCTTTTCGGACACCCGTGTCGAGCGGAGTCCTGCTGGCCGACGAAGTAGGGCTCGGAAAAACGATCGAAGCAGGATTGGTCTTATGCCAGCTCTGGGCCGAGCGACGGCGGCGGCTTCTTGTGATTTGCCCGGCTTCAATTCGAAAACAGTGGGCGCTTGAATTACAGGAGAAGTTCAACCTGCCGAGCGTAATTCTCGATGCTAAGGAGTACCGGGAAGCGCAACTAAACGGGGCCGCAAACCCATTCGACGCCGAAGGAGTCGTGATCACATCTCTGCACTTCGCCAGTATGCGTGCCGCCGACATCCGAACCGTGCAATGGGACCTTACAGTCATAGACGAGGCGCACAAGCTTCGGAATGCCTATCGAGCTTCGAACCGCATGGGCCAGAACATTCGATGGGCACTGGAAGAACGCAGGAAAGTGCTGCTGACCGCGACGCCATTGCAGAACTCGCTCGTGGAACTCTACGGTATTTCGACCCTGCTGGACGATCACCTATTCGGCGATCTGCCCTCCTTTCGGACGCGCTACGTAAATGCGGGCGGTGACCTGGCGGATCTGCGAAACCGGCTGAAGACCTTCTCGATCCGCACCTTACGCCGGCAGGTGGTCGAGTACATCCAGTACACCGAGCGTCGCCTCATAACGCGTCCGTTCAAACCGACCGATCAGGAGCACAAGCTTTATGAGGCGGTTTCGAGCTTCCTTCAGCGTGCGGAGACGTATGCGTTGCCGCAACGTCAGCGGCACCTGACTGCGCTGATCGTACGAAAACTTCTCGCCTCATCGCCATTGGCTGTTGCGGCGACGCTCGAGGCCATGCGCGACCGCCTGGTTGGGCTTCGCGACAGGGCAGCGGCAGCCGCTGACTTTGTTGACCGGATCATCGCCGACGAAGAAATCGAGGGGGAGATCCTCGACGAGCTCCTTGATAGCGACCTCGAACCGGGCTCGAGCGACAATCCGCCCACGCAAACGGAGCTAACTCCAGCGCCCATAGACGCTCTTGACGGCGAAAGACTCCAGGCGGAAATCGACGAGCTGACGCTCTATTCGAATTGGGCGCGCAGCATCGGCATCGACACCAAGAGCCGGGCCCTCGTCACGGCGCTCGAAATCGGATTCGGCAAGATGACGGAGATGGGTGCGGCGCACCGGGCGGTGATCTTTACGGAGTCACGGCGCACGCAGGTGTTCCTGAGGGACTTTCTCGAAGCCAACGGCTACGCTGGGCTCGTTATCACCTTCAATGGCACCAACCAGGAGCCGGAGACCACGATTATCTACGAACGATGGTCGAAGGTGAACCAGCCGACCGGGCGCGCCTCCGGCTCCCGTCCCGTCGATGTGCGAACTGCCATCGTCGAGCACTTCCGTGATCACGGCGAGATCATGATCGCCACGGAGGCCGCTTCCGAAGGCGTCAATCTGCAGTTTTGTTCCCTGGTCATCAATTACGACCTGCCCTGGAATCCCCAGCGCATCGAACAGCGCATCGGGCGCTGCCACCGCTATGGGCAGAGGCACGACGTAGTAGTAATCAATTTCCTGAACGAAAAGAACGAAGCTGACCGCCGCGTCCACGAATTGCTGGAGGAGAAATTCAGCCTGTTCAATGGCGTCTTCGGCGCTTCCGATGATGTTCTGGGCAGCATCGAATCCGGTGTCGACTTCGAGCGCAAGGTGCTGGACATTTACCAGCAGTGCCGCACGCCGGAGGAGATCGCCCAGGCTTTCCAAGCCCTCCGCGCCGAACTCGATGGGTTGATCCAAACCCGCATGGCGGAGGTGCGCCAACAGCTTCTGGAACACTTCGATGAGGACGTGCATGCCCGGCTCCGGCTAAACCTGGAAGGCGCGCAGCAGCAGTTGGACCGCGTCGGCTCCCTGTTCTGGCGGCTCACGAGATTCATTTTGCAGGAGCACGCGAGCTTCGATGACGCCAGACTGGGCTTCGATCTTCAATCTCCTCCCCAGCCGGAGATCCCTTCGGGCCACTACCGTCTGGTATCGAAGGGGCAGGAAACGGCGCCCAGCGCCTTTCTCTACCGGTTGTCGCATCCTCTCGGCGAGTACGTGCTCGATGCGGGAAAATGCCTTGCAGCGCCCACGGCTCACCTGAGCTTCGATATCAGCGGCCGCCCTACGCGCATCACCCTGGTGGAAGCACTGCGCGGTCGAAGCGGCTGGCTGCATCTCCAGCGTCTGGTGATCGATTCCTTTGAACGTGAGGAGCATCTCCTCTTTTCGGGTTTCGATGACAACGGCAAATCGCTCGATCAGGAGACGCTCGAAAAACTCTTTCAGTGCGAAGCCCAGTCCAACGCCTCCGCTGACGCGCCGCTGGACAGTCGCGACCGGCTGGCCGCCGAAGCCGACCGGCACGCGCGCGCGAGCATCAGCCGTTCCCTCGAACAGAACAACCGGCACTTTCAGGAAGCCCGTGAGCGCCTGGAGAAATGGGCCGACGACATGGTCCTGGCTGCCGAAAAGGAACTGAAAGACACTAAGGAACGGATCAAGGTGCTGCAGCGCCAAGCCCGGTTGGCCACGACCACGGAGGAGCAGTACGGGCTGCAGGAGCAGATCCGCGACCTCGAAAAACTCAAGCGCCGTCATCGTCAGCGGATCTTCGACGTTGAAGACGAGATCATCGCCAAGCGTGACGGTCTGATTGAAAAGCTTGAAAAACGAATGCAACAGCGCTCCACTGTCGAACCCGTGTTTACCATCCGCTGGAGCGTGATCTGAAGATAATCGCATGTCCCAGAACCTCGAAAAATTAAAACGTCTGCTGGCAGAACTGTTCCAGTTCGACCAGGCCGAACTCGACTTCGGCATCTACCGCATCATGAATGCCAAGCGCGACGAGATCACCCGCTTCCTAGAAGGGGACCTGCTGCCGCAAGTGCGGGAAGCTTTCGCTGCCCACGAAACCGGTAATCGCGGCGCGGTCGAAGCCGAACTCTCCGACGCCATCCAGAAAGCGCGGGAATTGGGCGCCGATCCGGACCAATTGCCTCGCGTGAAGGAACTACGCGCCAAACTCGCCCAGACCACGGATGTTACCGCGCTCGAAAACGAGGTCTACTCCCACCTATTCAACTTCTTCCGCCGCTACTACGACGAAGGGGACTTCATGTCGCTGCGTCGCTACAAAGAGGGAGTCTATGCAATCCCCTATGAAGGCGAAGAGGTGAAGTTGCACTGGGCGAACCGCGATCAGTACTACATCAAGACCAGCGAGAACTTCCGCGACTATACATTCAAGCTGCCATCCGGCAAACGCGCACACTTCAAACTGGTCACCGCAGATACGGAGCGCGAGAACAACCGCGCCCAGAACGGGAATGAGCGGCGCTTCATGCTGTGTGAACAGGATGCGCTGTTAGAGCAGGACAGTGAACTCGTGATCCGGTTTGAGTACCGTCCCGATCCGGAGAAAACCAAGCAGGCGGATCTGAACGCGACCGCCGTCAACCGGATTCTTAATCAAACCGACGGGTTCGACGAGTGGCGACGGGAACTGGCCACAGTACGTGGCACGGAGAAGAAACCCGGCCGGACGCTGCTCGAAAAACATCTGACGGACTACAGTGCGCGGAACACCTTCGACTACTTCATCCATAAGGATCTAGGCGGCTTCCTCCGCCGCGAACTGGATTTCTACATCAAGAACGAGGTGATGCACCTCGACGACGTGGAATCCGAAACCGTGCCGCGCGTTGAGCAGTACCTTTCCAAGATCAAGGCCATCCGCCGAATCGCACACAAGTTGATCGATTTTCTCGCGCAAATTGAGGGTTTTCAGAAGCGGCTGTGGCTCAAGAAGAAGTTTGTGGTGGAGACGCAGTACTGCGTCACCCTGGACCGAGTACCCGAGGCGCTGTACGCGGAAATCGCCGCGAATGAGGCGCAAGCGTCAGGAGTGGATTCAGCTGTTCGCCATCGACGAGATCAACCCCGGCTACACCTCCCCGCTGACCCTCGAGTTTCTGAAAGCCAACCAGAATTTGCAGTTGGACACGCGCTTCTTCGACGGCGAGTTCAAGCGGAAGTTGGTGGCAGCAGTCGAGGACCTGGATGGCACAACCGATGGCCTGCTCGTCCACAGCGACAACTTTCACGCTCTCCGGCTGCTCGGAAACGGTCTACGAGGGCAGGTGAAGTGCATATACATTGATCCGCCCTACAACACTACTAGCAGCGCCATCCCGTATAAGAACGACTATAAGCATTCCTCTTTTGCCTCCATGATGTTCGATCGGCTCGCGGAGCTTTGGCAGACATTGTCGAGGGACGGCGCGATATTCGTAAGCATCGACAAGACGGAACGGATGATTGTTGAACACGCATTGGACGCCGTATTCCAACCAGACAATCACATAGAGGAGTTGATTTGGACGCAGAACACCGCCAACAGTCAGTTGCCAACGTACTCGACAAATCATGAATACGTGGAGGTTTATGCGAAGGATCGCAGGACGGTAGAAGCCGATCCGCTTATGTTCCGCGAACCCAAGCCGGGATTCGCTGAAATTATGGCTCTGTTGACGAAAATCGGTCCCGAGTACCTGCCGCTCGCAGGGATTGAAGAGAGACTGAAGGCACTTTTCGTGCAGCACTTGGCTGAATACCAGGAGGAAGTTGAGGGCACCGGACAGGAATGGGACGCCACAGCAAGCGCCAAGATCCTTGGCGCGGTATCTACCCGTATAACCGTGCTGAATACAGAGATTCCAGCGGAGGACTCGTCGCGGAGAATGGGGCCCGGGAGGCAAACGCGACACTGTGGATCTGGAGCGAGATCAGCGCTGCTGCACCCGCCTCGAAGCAGTCGCCAACAACGAGGGATCCAAATCACTACAATTACCGCTTTTATAGACCCATTCACCCGGTAACAGGGAAGCCTTGCGACCACCCACGCAGCGGCTGGAAATTCCCATACAAGCCCGATACTGCGAATCCGGCGCGTAAGAGTTTCGTCGATCTCCAGGCCGATCACCGGATCGCGTGGGGTGAAGATGAAACTAAGCTTCCAAGAACGAAGGGGTTCCTGCACGAAGTCGAAACAAATATCGGCACGAGTGTCTTTTACGAGTACAACGACGGAGAGAACGAATTGACGGAGATGTTTGGGAACTCGGGGTTATTCCTCTCTCCCAAGAGCTCGAAATTTGTGCGCAGATTTGTTGCTCAAGCGTCGACACCTTCAGACTTGATCCTTGATGTGTTTGGAGGGTCCGGCAGTACTGCACACGCTATTCTGAGTGCCAATCGCGAGGACCGTGGAAGACGGAAGTACTTGCTTGTAGAAGTAGGCCATCACTTCGATACCCTGTTGAAGCCACGCGCATTAAAAGCGGCATATTCCTCGAAGTGGAGGGAGGGCAAGCCTCTCGCACGCGACGGAAAGACACACTGCGTTAAGGTCGTGCGTCTCGAATCGTACGAGGATAGCCTCAACAACCTTCAGCTGAAGCGGTCCGAAGCACAGCAATCTCTGCTCGATCAGCACGCGGACCTGCGCGAGGACTACATGCTTCGCTACATGCTTGAATTTGAGTCCCGCGGCAGCGCTTCGCTACTCAATATCGAACGCTTCGACGATCCCTTCTCTTATCGGCTGAATATCTCCACCGGAACTGCTGGCGAAACTGAGCCCAGGGTCGTGGATCTAATGGAAACCTTCAACTACCTGCTCGGTCTGCGCGTGAAGACGACGGACGAGGTGCGTGGCATGCAAGTGGTCACCGGCCTGAACCCAGCTGGCGAGCGGGTGCTGATCCTGTGGCGCAAGGTGAACGAGATGGACAGCGATGCGCTGGACGCCTGGTTTCGCAAACAGGGCTACAACACGAAGGATCAGGAGTTCGACGTCATCTACGTCAACGGAGACAACAACCTGGAGAACCTCCGCCAGGGCGAGCAGAACTGGAAGGTCCGGGTAATCGAACAGGAGTTTCAGCGGCTGATGTTCGACGAAGAAGGAATCTGAGGGACGCCGGAGATGCCCAGAGGAAGAGCCACAGGCAACACACGTCGCGCGCGCACCGAAGAACCGCTACGCTTTGAGCAGCGCCTAGTCCTGCACCAGTGGGTGCTGGATCTGTTCGGGGTCCGCAGCATTGAGAAACTGTCCGCCTCGCTGAAGGCGCCGGAAATGGAACGGTTCGACGAGAACAACGTCTCGTTGTACCACCACAATCTGAAACTGCTCTTTGATCGGCCCGAACTGCCGCAAGATCTGCTGCTCGCCTATGACCAGAACATCGTTCGCTATTGGCGGCGAATTACGGAACGGCGCAACCATACCGGGCCGTTCCTGTACCCCAAGTACTTCCAGTATCTGGCGCTGCTGTTCACCGAGATCTACCTGGATCGCTACTTCGGCGATCCAGGCCGGTTGCTCGCCCAACTGAACGCACACGTGGAGGCTTTCAATCGCGGGGACTATGCGGTAGGTACTCTGCCTGGACTGCCGGTTCCGGCCGGCAGCCGCGTGGAACCGTTCACCAAACCGGATCTGAACAAGCTGGCGTTCTGGATGGCGACAGGCAGCGGCAAGACGCTGCTGATGCACATCAACATCCTGCAATATCAGCACTACCTGGAACGCTCCGCCGCGCGGGCGATGAACCGGGTGATTCTGCTGACGCCGAACGAAGGATTGTCGCGGCAGCACCTGGAGGAGTTCGAACTCTCCGGCATTCCCGCGGAATTGTTCTCCAAGGAAGGGCGTGGGCTATTCACCGGGCGTGCGGTGGAGATTCTCGACGTACACAAGCTGCGCGACGAGATGGGCGAGAAGACCGTCGCCGTGGATGCCTTCGAGGGCAACAACCTGGTGCTGGTGGACGAGGGGCATCGCGGGACTAGCGGCGCGGAAACCGGTGAGTGGATGAAGAAGCGGAACCAGCTCTGCGAAAACGGCTTCTCGTTTGAGTATTCAGCGACCTTCGGCCAGGCCATGAAGGCCAGCGGGAACCGTGCGCTAGAGCAGATGTACGCCCGGTGCATCCTGTTCGATTACTCGTACAAATACTTCTACGGAGATGGCTACGGCAAGGATTACCGCATCTTGAACTTGGCCGACGAGCAAGACGAGGGAATCCGTCAGCGGTACATCACGGCGTGCCTGCTTTCGTTCTATCAGCAATTGAAGCTTTTCCGGGAGAATGGCAGCGCCTATCGTCCCTATCTGCTGGAGCGTCCGCTCTGGGTCTTTGTCGGAGGCAGCGTCAACGCGGTCCGCACCGAAAGTAGACGCAAGGTGTCAGATGTCGTCGACATACTACTGTTCGTGGCCGCCTTCGTCCGGGAGCGCGGCCAGAGCCTTGAGTCGATCGACCGATTACTGGCTGGCCGCTCCGGGCTGCTGGATGCGAAGGGCCGGGAGTTGTTCCAAGGGGCGTTCCAGTATCTGGGTTCGCTCGGATGGACGGCGGAGCGGGTCTTCGAAGATATCCTCCAGGTTCTGTTCAACGCTCCGGTTTCGGCGGCGCTGCATGTCGAGAATCTGAAGGGGACCGATGGTGAGGTTGCGCTGCGTTTGGGCGACTACGAGCCGTTCGGGGTGATCAACGTTGGCGATGCCTCGGCGCTGTGCAAGCTGTGCGCGGAGCAGCGCGAACTCGTCGTAACGGAGAAGGAGTTCGCGGGTTCGTTGTTTCGGAAGCTGAACGACGCGGCTTCGACCATCAGCATTCTAATCGGATCAAAGAAGTTCACCGAGGGGTGGTCCAGTTGGCGCGTCAGCACGATGGGCTTGATGAACATCGGCCGTAATGAAGGACCGCAGATCATTCAGTTGTTCGGACGCGGCGTCAGGTTGAGGGGCAAGGATTTCTGTTTGAAGCGAAGCCGGCGCATCGACGGGACTACCGGACCGAAGCACATCGAGACGCTCGAAACGCTGCAGATTTTCGGAATCCGCGCCGACTACATGCGCCAGTTCAAGGAGTATCTGGAGCAGGAAGGCTTGCCGGCGAATGAGGACCGTGTGGAGTTCATCCTGCCGGTGATCAAGAACCTTGGTAGCCAGCGGCTGAAGATGGTGCGCCTGCGAGAAGGAATCGAGTACAAGCGGGACGGTCCGAAGCCGACGCTGGGGACGCCGCCCGATTCACTCACCCGGCATCCGGTAGTGGTCAACTGGTACCCGAAGCTGCAGGCTATGGCCAGCGGCGCGGGCCGAACGAATGCCGCTGCAGCCGTGCTCGACCAATGCTACTTCGACACACAGCATTTGGCGTTTCTCGACACTGACCGCATTTATTTCGAACTGCAGCAGTACAAGAACGAGCAGTTCTGGCACAACCTATGCCTGCCGCGGGAAGCCGTGCCAACGCTGCTCGCCGACAAGCGGTGGTACCGGCTGCTGATCCCCAAGGAGGAGATGCAACTCCGGTCCTTTCGGCAAGTGCAGCGGTGGCAGGAAATCGCCGGCGCCTTACTGCGCAAATACGTGGATCGCTTCTACAAGTTCCGGAAGCAGGAGTACGAGGGGGCCCACCTCGAGTACCGTGAATTGACTGCCGACGACCCGAATTTCATCACCGAGTACCGTCTGCTCATCGAGCAATCGCGGGAGGACATTGCGCGGAAGTTGGAGGAGATCAAACGGCTCATGGAAGCAGGCACCCTGCGAAACGTCGAGTTTCAGGGTCTCTGCGCGATCGCCTTCGACCGACACCTGTACGAGCCGCTGCTCTACGTAAGCAACGATGTCGTGGAAGTGAAACCAGTCGTGCTGGAGACCGAGAGTGAACGGGACTTTGTTTTGGACCTCCAGTCGTTTTGCCGGGATCGGAAAGATTTCCTGGAAGGCAAGGAGCTGTACCTCCTGCGCAACCTCAGCCGAGGCCGCGGGATGGGTTTCTTTGAAGCCGGCAACTTTTATCCGGATTTCATCGTGTGGATCGTTACAGGCGGGCGTCAGTGGGTCAGCTTCGTCGATCCCAAGGGACTTCGCAATCTGGAAGGACCCGAAGATCCGAAGATCCGGTTCCATCAGACGGTCAAGGAGCTGGAGCGCCAATTAGGCGATCCAACGGTTACCCTGAACTCGTTCATCGTTTCTCCGACGCGCGCACCGGAGGTGAGTTGGTGGAATGGCGGAATGAGCAAAGATGAGTTCGAGGCCCGGAACGTCTTCTTCCAGCGCGAAGACCATTCGGAGTACATCGCGAAAATACTCAGCAAGACTTTGCGGTCGGACTGAGCTATCGTTATGTGGTTTCGGTGTCGGTAGCGTGCATGACGATGACCTGCCTCGAATCCGCACACGCGAGGTTAGAAGGTTGCGGTCCAGTTCGCACCAGAACAAGTTATTACTATGAAGCTTCGCAGACTTCGACTGAGCAATTTTCAATCTTTCGGACCCGAATCAACTGCCGTAGATCTCGACGACACGACGTACCTTCTTGGACCAAATGGAAGCGGCAAGACGGCTGTGTTACAAGCATTGACTCGACTGTTCGGCTTCGATCATTCCCTCAGAAGAGTGAGACGATCCGATTTTCACGTGCCGGCTGGTGGAACGGTCGAAGAGGGTAGCTTATGGATTGAGGCTGACTTCGACTTTCCGGAGTTGAAAAAGCCCAAGTCTAAATCTGCGGCTGTTCCCAGCCATTTTGCACATATGAGCCTGAAGGTGAAAGGGGGCGTTCCAACCGTCAGATATCGTCTCGAAGCACAGCTCAATTCCGATGGCGAAGTCGACGACTGGCTCTACTACGTCCTTGAGACAGACAATGAGAACGCACCATCGAAGAAGTCTGAAGTTCCTAAGGCACAGCGAAACTGCATTCACGTCCACTATCTGCCTGCGCGTCGAGATCCCCTCGACCATATTTCGTTCTCAGCCGGATCGCTGCTTGGTCGGGCACTTCGAGCAACCAACTGGCAAACCGAATCCGAACAGGTTGTGACACTCACTAAGGCGATTACTGAGGCCCTAGCTGGAAATGAGGCAGTCGTCGAAATCAGCAGCCAGCTTTCCACCCAGTGGTCGAGCCTGCATAAGAGCGATTTCTATAAGGAACCCAGCGTTTCTTTCGAACGAGACGACATTCACGAATTACTGCGTCACTTAACGATAGCGTTCTCACCAGGTCACGAAGAGCCAATAGTTGAGTTTTCGCGGCTCAGCGACGGCCAGAAATCCCTTCTCTACTTATCGCTAGTACTGGCGTTGCAAAATATCGGCCGTCGGGTGTTGGGAGGGGAGCTGCCGGATTGGGACCGTGAAAAGCTGCGTCCCGCCGTCTTCACAATGATTGCAATGGAGGAACCTGAGAACAGCTTGTCGCCCCACTACTTAGGGCGGGTTGTCAGCGCCCTATCAAAGTTCGCTGCAGAGGATGACGCGCAGTCGATTCTTGCCACACATTCTCCGTCGTTACTCCGGCGCGCCGAGCCAAAATCAATTCGATACCTGCGGTTAAACACAAACCGGCGAACCGCTGTTAAGACAATCCTCATGCCGGCTGAGAGCGATGAAGCATACAAATTTATTCGAGAGGCAGTCCAGGCCTATCCGGAACTTTACTTCTCGCGATTGGTCATTCTAGGGGAGGGTGATAGCGAAGAGATCGTCCTTCCACGCTTACTTAGGGCTCGCGGACTTACAGATGACGCCACATCAATTGCCGTCGTGCCACTGGGAGGGCGGCACGTCAATCATTTCTGGCGTCTGCTCCATGCGCTTGAGATTCCACACGTCACGTTGTTGGACCTCGACCTGGGGCGCTTTCAAGGAGGCTGGGGTCGGATAAAGTACGCTGCTGAGCAGTTGGCTTCGTTCTTGGGTTCAAAGAGCCCATTAGCAGTCTCCGAAATCGCCAAACTGCCAAAGTGGAATAGTTCGGAACACGTTTTCAGCTCAGAAAGTGGTAAGCACTGGCTGGAGAAGTTGGAAGCCAGTGGCATCTTCTTCTCAGCTCCCCTCGACTTGGATTTTGTGATGTTACTGAAGGCACCGAACGCCTACGGCGTTACCGAGACAGAACGCCAAGCTCCTGATCAGGAAACAGTCGTTTCTGTCCTTGGGAAAAAACATCACGGAGTAGAACAATATATTGCTGCTCACCAGTCGCTCTTCGGCCCTTATCACGAACGGTTCAAGCTCGGAAGCAAACCAGCCGCGCATTTAGGGGCTTTGGCAAGTCTCTCCGATGAAGATCTGAAGACGAAGACACCGGTCCGTATTTCGCGACTAATAGATTCGGTCGAAAAGATGCTCAGCGAGCTACCAGAGTGACCAAGCCATCAGAATGGACACCTGCTGATGGACTCAAATTAGAGCCCAATGCTCTCCGGGTAGCTACAGAACGCCAGGTTAGCTTCGCTGTAACCGCAGGTCCGGGGGCGGGCAAGACGGAAATGCTCGCGCAACGGGCCGACTTTCTTTTGGGTACAGGGGAGTGCCCTTATCCGCAGAGGATTCTGGCTATCTCTTTCAAGGTTGATGCCAGTCGCAACCTCAAGGAGCGAGTCCGTCGTCGGTGTGGATATGCGCTAGCTTCCAGATTCGACAGTCACACTTTTCATGCATTCGCCAAGCGACTTATAGATCGCTTCCGGATTGAACTGCCCGATGAGGATGCGCTGGATTCGGATTACACTGTCGGGCCACAGCGTGTCGAACACAGTCAAATCACCTTTGATGATCTTGTTCCGTTAGGAACCCAAATACTGTTACGCTGTGACGTTGTACTGAACGCCTTGAGGCAGACCTATTCTCATGTCTTCCTTGACGAGTTCCAGGATTGCACCAAAACGCAATACAAGCTGATAAAGGCCGCGTTCCTCGGAACCGATGTTCTCTTTACCGCTGTCGGCGATACAAAGCAGCGGATCATGGGATGGGCTGGAGCGCTAGAAGGAATCTTCAGCACAGTCGCGAAGGATTTCGGCGCCGAGGGATTAAACCTATACCAGAATTTTCGTTCTCAGCCACGCCTGCGGCGAATGCAAAATGAAATGGTCAAAGTCATGGAGCCCGCGGCAGCCGTTCCGGACGACGAATTGGTGGGCGGAGGCGGCGAAGTTCGCGTCCTTAAACCTTTTGAGGACAGCTTTGACGAAGCCGTCGGAATTGTTGATCTCATCGAGACTTGGGTCAAGGAGGAGGATCTCGCTCCGTCAGAAATCGCGGTGCTGGTTGGAAAACAGCCGGAGCAATACGCCGAGCACTTGATGAACGAACTTGCAAGTCGCGGCATCGCTTTTCGCAATGAGCAGGACGTTCAGGATCTGGCAGTCGAACCCGTAGCTCGCCTCATAGTCGACTATCTAACGGTACTCTTTGGCACCCGCGAACCGGACGCCTACATGAAAGTGATGGATGTCCTAACTGGACCACTCGGCCTTGAGGACGGCGACGTTCGCGACAGATGGCAACATTTCATCGACCAGGAAAGAGCAACGCTGAAAAGTTCGGCCAAATGCGTCGAGCACTCCATCGTAGAGCAGGTCACGCAGCGTCTAATCGATGCAGTCGGCATGCCGAAGCTCCGCACGCTCTCCTCGGATTACGAACACGGTGATTATCTACAAAGCAAGATTGACGAAACGCTGAAACGGATTGAGGACACCAGTTCAGTTGAGCCCGATTTGCTCAAGGCTCTTGCGCGATTCTCAGACGATCGCGCCGTGCGCATTTTCAATGTGCATAAGTGCAAGGGTTTGGAGTTTGATTCCGTGATCTTCATGGCAATTGAAAAAGAGGCATTTTGGGGAAAGATTGCAGACGAACGATCGGTTTTCTTCGTCGGGATTTCGCGAGCAAGGCGCAGACTTGTGCTGACATGGTCGAAGTTCCGGCCCGAGCCGTCCGCTCCTGCAAAATACTGGGTCACTTGCAGAACCCCTCAGGAGGAATTCTTGAGCTACGCGGAATTGTAGCCCTGGTCCAGAGCAAGCGGCGTTCGAGGAGCGGCGATCTCCTGCCCGACAACTTCATCCTCCCTCTCGGGCAATATCGCTTGCCGGTTTCAATGTCCAGCGCAGCTTCAGATCCTCACATCCAAAGCCCTGTGGAAAACGTTACGCTCGATTCCGGCCACCATTCCATTCACAGCCACAAGAAGGGTACAGACATACAGACACATAGGATTGCTTTTAGAGTGACCGGCCAAATGAGGGGACCGGCGACGTCAAGATGGTCTTCACCGGCTTCACCGGACGATCAGCACTTTGCGAACGCGGTTCCGAAAAGAGCAAAATTTGAGTGCGAGGCTCGAAAAGCATTCCGCTCAGCCTTTGTATCGTGCTTCCGTTACCCGTGGGCCATAACGACTGGAACTGCAAGCTGGACAATCTGCGCACCGGCCAATCGTCCCAATCCTTCCAGGTGCCTATGGTGAGTAAAGAAGAGGACCTGCGTAAGCCTTGCGAGGTTGCCCAACACCGTCAAAGTGGCGCGGGCTCGCGAATCGTCTGCATTGATCAGAACGTCGTCCAAAACGACCGGGCAGGGGTATACAGTTGCAACATGTTCCTCAATCGCGGCTAGCCGAAGTGCAAGGTAAAGCTGATCGCGGGTGCCGTCGCTGAGCCCGCTGATTTCCACGCTTTCTTTGCTTGATCGTATGGCTATCAGTATCGGCTTATCGTTGTCACCGAACGTGGTAGTCACGCCGGAATAGTCGCCGAGCGTCAGAGTTGCAAACAGCTCGCTGGCACGCCTCAGCACTGGGCCCTGATGTTTCTCGCGGTAGCTTTCGATGGCGCGCCGTAGTACTTCTGAAGCGATCTGCAGCCGGACATAGTGGCCCACCGCGGGACGGACCTGAGCTAAAGCATCTTCGGCCTTCTGAGCCTGGGTCGTGGACTCGTCGCTTGCCTGCAGCACTTCATACTCGCGCTGAAAATTCGCGTATTCCCCACCGGCCTTGAAGACGTCGTCCTGGAGTTCCTTGTAGCGGCTCTCATGTAGCGCGATTGTGGAGTGAAGACTGTCCAGCTCATATTCGGCCGCTTCCTGTTCGATCTGGCCTATGTCCGGACCGGCATTTCGTTCGATCAATCCGTGCGCGATGCGATCGTACTCATCCTGCTTTTCGGCCTTCTGTTCGGATGCGGCGATGATTGCTTCAAGTTCCTGGTCCGAATCGCAAGCAGCGCGTTCCCGCAGCCGTTTGAGAACGGATTCCGCCCGGCGAATCCGATCACTCTGACTTGCAATGGATTTCTCATCCGCCGAGTTCTGCTGTTCCAGGGTATTGCGTTCCGTCTCCGCTTTCCCGGATTCCACCAACCTCGAGTGCAACACCAGGACGGCGGCAGAGGGTGATGATTCGCGCAGCGACGGATCGGTTGCGGCTACAAGAGAAGAAACGCGCCGCTCAAAGGATTCGATGTTTTCGCCGATTCTTTTCACACGGTGCTGAAGAGCATCGGCCTCTCTGAGGTCGGTGAAAACCCTTTCGAGAGAGTCCATGGCATTCTCAACTTGTTCGGTCCGCCAAGTTGCCGGGAGGAGGAGTTCCTCGAGCACGGCGGACCATTTCTTTTCCCAGCCGAGCAGGCGTGCATTGAAGTCTTCCTGCTTCGCCTGCTGTTTCTCCGGAGCAAGAAGCGAAAGCTGCCGCCGGATGGCCTCGATTTGCCGTCGTTTTTCCTGAGTCTCTTTTGCGAAGGCATCGGCGACCTTCAGCAAGATCGGAAGTGAATCGTTTCGCGTGGAGGGAGCCAAACGGAAATTGGCTAAAGACGCCACAATGCGCCCTGCGGCGGTCGCCACGTGCTCACTCAAGAGACGAAGCTCGGCTTCTTTCTCGCGAGCCTGCTCCAGACCGTCGACGATGGTCTTACGGGATTGCATCCATTCCTTCATCTCGCCAGGCGAGAGCGGCTCGGAGGCGAGCGCAGACCAATCTTGACCCCACCTAATTCGAAGCTCTGCGTCCTTTTCTTCCGCCCTTTCGAGCGCTCGCGCGACTCGCTCCTTCTCCTCGCGATCCCTTTCAAGTTCCTTCACCAATCGATCGTGATTGGCCACATCTTTCGCCTTTGCAAAGCGAAGGTCGGCCATTTCATCGGAGAATCGCATTTTCTCGGCGAAGCTGGCTTGTATCGGGGCTGCTTCTCCCGACTGCGCCTGCATTTCCTCGCGCGATAAAAGTCCATCGAACGCCGATGCGCGAATCAAATTCCAGAGACGGTCGCGGATGTTGCGGACCTGAAGCAGTTCGCTCTCACCAGCGGCGCCAACCTTCGCGGCTAACCGACTGAGTTCCTGCTCGTTCGTACGGATTCGCTCGGTCATGCCGCCTAGTTGCGACGAACTGTCTCTTACGGTTGCGGCGATTCGTTCCCATTCGGCTTCATATCGCTCGATAGTCTTGAGCAGCGGTACCTTCGCTATCTCGAATTCCTCCAGTGTTCCCGTCCATCCGTGCAGGGTCTTCAGCTCGCGCTTGGCTGCCGTGAGCAGCCGGTCAGCGGCGTCTCGAATGCGGGCGGCGGTGCGATCGGTGTCGCCGAGGAGTTTCGCCTCATCGATAGCGGCGATCAAGGTTGACGGGTCGCCTGGATCGGTGACGTGATTCAGTTCGTCTTGCAGCTGATCCCACTTGTTCTTAGCGTTTCGCACATTGTCTTCGGCCTCAGTGAGTGAGGCCGTCAGACTTGAGTAGGTTTTGACCAGGCCAAAGATTTCAGACTTCTTGGAATAAGGGGCCTTCAATCTTTCGGCATCGGAGATGGGATGGTTGCGCCAGACGGTGGTCCATTCGGCCTCTGCGCGCCGGATCGCTTCATCGCGTTCACCGATTCGCTTGGGCCTGTCGCTAATGCTCCTTTGATAGTCGTTCGTTTCGCCGTTTAGTTGTTCGATCTCGGATGCATGTGCCTTTAGAACGTCGCTGGTGTAGAGGTTGCGAATTCGATCCTTGCGACCGGCGACATTCTGGTTCAGATTTTGGATCTGTTCCGCGGCGTCAGCGAGGATCGAGCTCGAGTCGTCGTGCTCTCGGCGCGCGCTGGCGGGCATCGCGGGAACATCCTCTAACGCGGACAGCGTCCTGCGAAGTTCTTGTAACCGCGCGATATCGGGTTTGTTGGTGGCAATGCGGCGTAACCGAATGAGATCTCGCACCAGTAGGTCCGATTCCTCTTTCAACCGCTCGTGCTTTTGTTTTGCTGCGGCCAATTCGGTTTCTTTTTGCTTGATGGCCGTAACGGAGATAGCCACTTGCCTGGCTTGTGACCTGGCTTCGTTGTACCGGTCCAGCGCGGTGTTGATGACTTTCGACCGGGAGCGCGGAGAAAAAAGTTCTTTCGCCTCCGCATCCAGCTTTTCGCAAAGAACGCGGAGTTGCAGCAGGCCAGCTGCCTGGAACAGCGCGCTGCCGACTTCGCCCTTGCCGCGCAGGAGTTCGTCGCCGCCGGCCCTCAAACGCTCGTGATTTAGCCCGAAAAACTGCTCAAACCGCTCGCGATCCAATTCGCGCAGGAACGCCGAGATGGCGCTGTCCGGGATCTGTCCGTCGTCCGGGTTTAAGAGTGTTCCAGCGGTTCCTTTGCGGCGCCGGAACGCGAACGTCTTCGTTCCATCTGAAATAGTTGCGGCAATGCGCAGCTCATTGCCTTTGCAACTGTGCGTGTCGGGCGTCTTTCCTGGAACACCGAAAAGTAGGGAAGAGATTCCTCTCAGCAGGGTCGATTTGCCCGCCTCATTGTCACCATAGATGATATGGAAGTCAGGTGCACTGGCTGCAAACTCGACAGTCCTGTTTGTGAAATGCCCGTAACGCAAGAGCTCGATGCGGTCGATTCTCATTGCGCGTCAAAGGTAGACAGGCGAGCTAGCAGGAGTGCTTCCGCTTCTTCTAGGCAAGCCGCCAGTGTTCCAGCGTCAATTTCAATGGGCGGCTTTCCGTGTTCCGAGCGCTCAGCTGGGAGTCTGCTTTGCAACTGGTTGATTGATTCGAGACTGGCGAGACCGGCGGGGGCGCCGCGAAGACCATCGATTATTCGAACAATCTCGCCGACGGGATCGTCGCGTCTCAGTAAGGAATCGCGATCTGTTCGGGGCCGGGTCGCCACTTGCACGCGCTCCATCCATAAGAGACCGTTTCCGCACTCGTTGGCAATGCTGATTACCTCGTTCCGAACTTCATCGATGTCGCGGTTTAGCTCAACGTGCGCATCGGTCGCGCCCGAAATTACGAGACGCACGGCCGAAACGCGCTCTTTACTCTGCAGCAGTAAGCTTCCAAGGCTGGTACGAACCTTCTCATACACTTCGTCGGCGCGGCGGGAGTTAGTAGCATCCAGTTCGACTTGCAGCCATGGCACGACTGAGGTTGGAATGGGCCGGAGGGAGATTACGCCGGCATCACTAACCGTCACCAGTTCGCAGCTCTTTTCTCCTTGCTCTTTCCCATGCCGGCCTTGTATGTTGCCGGGATACACAACATGCGGGTCGATGGCCAGAATTTCGCGGTTGTGGACATGGCCGAGCGCCCAGTACTGATAGCCCTTGTTCTTGAGTGTTTGTAAGGAGCAGGGCGCGTAATTCGCGTGGTCGGAGAAGCCGGACAGATTTGTGTGCAGGATTCCAATGTTAAAGAAATCGGGAAAGGCGGCGGGGTAGCGTGAGCCGAGATCCTCGGCGATATCCGGAGTGGCGAAGCTTTGGCCGTGCACCGCGATCCCGAGTTTCTCGTTCTTTACCGTGTGTGCTTCCGCAGTCCGGAATACATGCACGTTCTTAGGTGGGCGCAACTGTTTGATCAGCTTACTCGCAGCATCGTGATTGCCATAGATGAGATAGACTTCGATACCCGCCTCCGCGAGTCGAGCCATCTGTTTGTTGAAGTAAAGCGCCGACTCGAAGCTCTTGAGCCCCGTATCGTAGAGGTCACCAGCAATGACGACAAAATCTACTTCTGTGGAAAGCGCGGCATCCACTACTTTCTCGAAGGCCCGCCGCGTGGCGTTACGGATCTCTGCTATCGGGGCGCCTTCGTAGGCGGCAAGCCCCTGAAGCGGCGTATCCAAATGAATATCTGCGCAGTGGATGAACTTCATTCGATTTGTTGTCCTTCGGTCTGAACGGATGCACCTCTGATATTAGAACCGTTCCCGTTCCAGGCCAAACCGGACAGGCATCCGTTCCGGATCTAAGCCTTTTGGCAATCCTGCCCTGAATGGATAAAGGGACATTGCGCAGAGCCGACAGTCTGTCTGCACCTCTTCATTGTTCCCCCCCCACAATTGGACCAAGTCCCCCAGTTCGCGGCGAAAACCGCGACTGAAGCTTCGGCCGACACGTAGCAAGAGTACTCCGCAAAGCTTGGCCGAGTTGGAACTCTTTGAAGGCTACGAACTCGCGTCGTGTTCTGGCTCCGAGCTTCAGCATTATTCTGAATGCGGGTACAGGTCTTTGACGAGCGGATGTTTCAGAGGCCGTCCGAAGGCGAGCCCGTTGTTTACGAGGCCATAGTCATGTCCACGCCGGAAAATGGGAAAATGTTAGGAAATTCCGAGATTCCGAAAGGAGCGGGCGGCACAAAAGCGCATTCATGAGCTGGAGCAACGCCGAATTTGCGCCGCGCTTATGGTCGCCGCTAAGGAACGATCTTTGGAGCGCTACTTCGATGCCTTGGATCCGGTGCGAACAAGTGGCCCAGAAACTAGGCCACGCTGGCCCATCATTTGAGCCACCCTGGCTCATATTTCAGGCCACTGGACTGGATTTCCACAGCATCCAGGAACAAGAGCCGGTGCATAGCAGGTTTTTCGCCGTTCCAGAGTCGCTGAGGATGATCCCTTCCTTATGGAGGGAGTCGAGGGCGAGTTGAACGCTGGAGCGCGCTAGGCCGGTGTTGTCGGCTGGCTCGCGGCGGCTGGCGTTTGCGTCGTGCCCTCCGGCTTGCCCGGTGCGGGCGGCCAGTTCGATGAGTACGTGCAGCTCCGCCTTGCTCAGACCTTGCCGATGCCTGCGCTATGTTTCAGGACTGCAGACATAAATGCCTTTCGTGGTTCAGGCTGCGATGGGAACTTTGCGGTGTATCTGACGTTTGGTTCTCTTCCGGTTCGGCCGGCCACTCGATCCGCACCGGGCGCTGGCAGCCTGGGCAGACGAGTTCGGTCGTCTCGCTCTCGATGTGGTGACCGCAGATGCAGTCGAGCGAGTACACGGAGCGGGACCGCATTAGGCGGCCCCCTTCCTTTCTTCTCGGTCTTTGCGGCTGATCACCGACACGGCTTCGATCACGATCTCCGTCACTGGCCACGGGACCTTCACCGGACCGTTGTCGGTCTCGATGGTGCGGTCGTACTCGCGGTAGACCAGTTCGCCTTCGATGAAGACGTGGTCGCCGGTGTGGATCTTGGCGGCAGTAGTCGGCAGTGCCGGCCATAAGCGATGCAGGTATGCCATTGCGTCTTCTCCTGCCAATTGCCTTCGGCATCTTTGTAGCGCTTCGTTGTCGCAACGGACAACTTGGTCATGCTCTTGCCGTTCTGGGTTGAGCTGGTGCGGGCGTCTTTACCGGCGAAGCCTGCGATGGTCACTCGATTGATCGTCATTTGTTTTTCGGTCCTTTCTGGAATGGGATTTAGGGTTGCGCAATGCGCAACCCCTGACCTCCCGGCGAGGGACGGAGGGTAGCAAAGGCAAGTCAGGGGGGACCACCCACACTTGCAGCACCAGCGGAAAGTGCGGAGCGCAGCGGAGGCCTGCAGCGTAGCGAAGGCTGGGGGATGACTTGCCTGCGCGAGGAGGCGGCGCCTCCTTAGGCGTTGATCGAAGTGGTTGCATAGCGTCCTGTTTCCGCATCGAATCCGTTCAGCTCGAGCGCTTCGGCGACACGGCGAATGCCGTCTCGCCGCTCGATGTAGACGACCAGGTTGATCAGATCGCCGATCTCGCCTTGAATGGCTCGGTATGGGATCTCGACATCGGCGCGCAGCGACAAGCTGGCTAATCGAGACAAGGCTTGCAATGCTGAGTTCGCGTGCACAGTTGAGATCGAACCGGCGTGCCCAGTGTTCAGCGCATCCAAGAAGTCGAACGCTTCGCCGCCGCGGACTTCGCCGATGATCAGGCGATCAGGCCGGTGCCGCAGGGTGGCTTTGACCAGATCCCGAATCGTCACGGGCGGTTCCTTGCGCGCTTCGAAGCGGAAGACGTTCGGATGATCGATCTTCAGTTCGGCGGTGTCTTCGATGACTCCGAGCCGTTCCTGTTGCGGGATGAAGTCGATCAGAGCTTTCGCGAATGTCGTCTTGCCGGTATCGGTCCCGCCGGCGATCAGGATCGTCTTGCGACTGAACGCACCGCATTGCTGAGCTGGGCGGCCGAGTCCGGCCGAGAGAGCTCCGGCCTCGACGAGCTGCTGCATGGTGAACCAGTGCGGCCGGAACTTCCGGATCGTCAGAGTGACGCCATGCAAGGAGCACGGCGGAAACGCGGCAGCTACGCGAGAGCCATCTGGCAGACGGGCATCGAGTAGCGGCTTCGATTCGCCAATGTCATTCCCGAGCGACCGGGCGATGCGCTTGACCGCGTTCATCAGGTACTTCGGTTCGATGACCGCGTCGACTCGCGACAGGAGACCATTCCGCTGCGCAAAGATCGCGCCGTCGCCGTTGACCATGACCTCGGAGACATCGGGGTCGAGGAGGATATGCTCGATGGGTTGCAGGAACGGAAGGATGGTTTCGAGTGACATAGAAGCTACACCGAGAGCGAGTAGGCAGAGATCTGTTCCGGCGAGAGCGCAGTTGCGTTTTCATGCTGACGCGACAGCGCGGCCGCGAGCTGGTCCGCATTGTCTGTGAAGATCTGCGCGTCGTAGCGAGGCCGGGAAGTGGCGACGTAGGCCAGGGTTTCATCGATCAGCGCCCGCACGCGGCTGTCACCGGTGTCGATGTGAATGAGCGCGCGATCGACCGTGGCGCCCTGCGAGGAATGCGACGTCATCGCATAGGCGTAATCGACGTGTTTGTTGTCCTTCAGATTCCAGCTGACCACTCGGCTCGAGTCGTCGAGCTTCACCGAGATGTTGCCTTGCTCATCCAGGCTGGTGACGGTGCCGAGATCGCGGCCGCTGATCGATTTCTCTTTCCAGGGCGCGGTGAACTGGACGCGCTCGCCCTCCGCGAACGCCCGCAGCTCAGGGGAGTAGATGAGCGACGCCTTTCACGCGCGCTGGATCGTAGGTGACCGATGCTCCGTCTGCCTTCTGAACCGTGATCTGGTTCAGTTCGGCGTCGACCTGGATGACTGTCGCGTAGCTCTTCGCCTCCAGCCCGAGCGCCTCGCTGCCGCGTGAATAGCGAACGGAGTCGCCGACGTGGTAGGAAGCAGCAAGCTTGCGATCCTCGCCTGTGATCTCCTGGCGGTTGATCAGGACTGGCAGCTTGTAAATGTCGCTGCCGAGCTGGCCAGATTCGCGCAACTCCGCGCGGATCGCGGCATTCAGCTCCCGCCTTGAGTTGTTGTCAGGCGAGACGACGAGCGTGCCTTCCGGCGAGTCGGCGAATGCTCGCGCGATGGCTTTGAAGCGTTCGCCGCGGTGCTCGATGCTCTGCACCCGGTTCTGTTCCGAGAGCAGTTCGACGCCCTTCTCGATCTGCCCGGAAGCCATCGCTTCGACTGCCGCCCGAAGCCCTTCGTCTTTCTGGCGAACGATCTTGCTGAGCGTCGCCGTATTCATGCCGGCGCGCTGCAGCTCATCGAAGATCCGACCGGCTTCGACCGATTGATGCTGCCGCGTGTCACCGATCAGAAGCACACGATCTTGCGGCTGCAGTCGCTCCAGAAAATCGCGCATCTGCCTGCCGGAGGCCAGGCTCGACTCGTCGACAAAGAACAGGCGCGGGCGGGCATCTTCGGTCGGCTGAGTGCCGCGCGTCAGGAACGCTTGCAGCGTTTCTGCCTGCATCCCCGCCTCCTTCAAACCTTTGGCGGCGCGAGACGTGGGGCCAAGCCCGATGGCTTGGTATCCGGCTTGCTTCCGCGATCTCTTTGATGGCGCGCAGCGCGGTCGTTTTGCCGGTTCCCGCTCCGCCTTGAATGCCGAAGATCTGGTCCCGTGACCACAGCGCGTCGGACCAGAGCCGGCGCTGATCTTCGTTCAGACTTGCCGTACTGGCTTCGATTTGAGCCGCCGTGAGGCTTCGCGATGGGCTCGACTTCTGCCAATACCGGCACGCACGCGCTCGATCGCGTCGCGTTCGGTTTGGATCAGTTCCGGCGTGGTGTAGCGAGCCGCCGGCGCATGCGGCCGGATGTGATCTACCTTCTGGAAACGACCCTCGTTCAACTGCCGATCCAGCTCGGCTTGGATCTCCGGCAACCGGATCTTTCCCTGTACGTGTCGAAGCGCGTCGCGGATCACTTCGAAGTGTTCGAATACCGCGCTGCGTTCGCCGAGGCGCTCGCGTGCGAACGTCACAGCCGCTTGTGCTTTCTCCTGAATCTTGTCTGGGATCAGCCCCTGCGATTTACGTTCCGCCGCCTCGGCGACCACACGCGCCGGCTGGTCCCCAAACTCGGCCGCATTCCGTTTGTGCATCGCCTTGAGTTCGTCGGGTGTGAGGTTCAACTTGGCTTCCCGGTTCTGGTGCTTGATGTTGTTGATGGCCTCAGCCCCAGACAGTCCGCGTTCCTTCAGCTCGCGTTGGATCTCGGCATTGCGGAGGCTTTCGGCGTCGAGATACTCACGCGAGTATCCTTTGATCTCCGGCGCGTGATTCAGACCGCGCTCGATCTTGTAACCGGCTTGGCGCAGCTCGTATTCGAGCTGGTTCTGATAGACCGCCGTCGCCATGGACTGGATCTTGAAAAGCTCATACGGCTGCAGCGAGCGGGCCTGGCCGCGTGCGTCCTCGGTCATGTTGAAGACGACCACATGCGTATGCAGATGCGGCGCTGGATATCCGTCAACCGGGCGTGCCGTATCGTGCTCGAAAGTGGCGGCAATCCATTTGCCCGTGTTCTCCGCTGGCGCATTGCCGCCCATGCGCGCCTGGACATATTTCTCGGTTTCGGTGAGCGCGGCGGTAACGGCGGATCGATGCGCTTCGCGCACCCGCTCATCTTCTCCGACCAGCGCCGTCAGGCTCACCGTCTTCGGCGCATTGAACGTCAGATCCCATCCGGCGCGATGCCCGACTTCCTCGCCCGATTGGGTCTTGATGGTGTCGCGATGCTGGATGAGCTGCTCGCCCGTTTGCGGATGCTGGCCTTCCGCGAGCCGGTCGAACGCTTCGCCAGAAACAGCGCCGGAAAGGCCCAGCGTTGCCGCGAGTTGGCCATGCCATTCGCCCCGCAATGTGCCGCCTTGGCTGAAGTAGGAGTTCGAAGCGGAAGAGTATTCCGAGCGGTAGTAGCTCTGTACTTTGGCGCTGGTCAGAGGTTTGGAGATATCGAGCATGGTGGTCACCCGAGCATGTCTACGCTGATCGAAAGCTGTTCCGTGTCTTCGGCGCTGCCGGCCCGCACCGGTTCCGGTTCTAGTTGCCGCGTCTGCATCGGCGGGATGATCCGCTCGATCAGGTCCGGCGCGATGCTTCGTTTCGGCTGTGGCCGGAACTGAATCGAGACGATCTTGTCCTGCTGGACGAAGTAGCCGTTCAGGTCGTCGAGCCCCTGGATCTGCGATTCCATGACGACCGGATCGATCACACGTTCCGTGCTGAAGCTGCCGTGTTTGCGTTCGAAGAGACGGGAAGGTTTGCTCTCCCGCATGCGCTCGAGCTGGGCTTTGCCGATGAGTTCGCTAAGGTGTTTCGCGGCCCGCGGTTCGCGGGTTCGGAGAACGATATTGGTGTACGCCTGGCTGAGGATGGTCTCGGCTTTCTTCCCGTAGATCGCATCGAGCTGGCTCATGCCTTGGAACCCGAGCACGATCGGGTTGTCGGACTTGCGCTGCTTCGTCAAGGCGCTATGCAACTGCGGCAAAGCGTTCAGCGATGCGAGTTCGTCGAGCACCATCCAGACCCGGGCCTGGCCGGGCTGCGGTGCTGACGTTTGCAGCTTCAGAATCAGCATGTCGAGCCACAGACTCTGCAGCGGTCGGAGCGCATCGATGGTGTCCGGAGTGGACGTGATGAAGATCCAGCCCTTTCCGCTTTTTGCTCCAGTCGCGGACGGTCCAGGAGCGGCGTCCTTCGGCGTGAGTCGGCATCATGCGAAGCGGCTTCCCGGCTTCGTTCAGGCTGCCCAGGATGCCGGCGCGTTGCGGCGCCGCATTCGCCGTCAAGCGTGTGCTGCGTGCTCGGTTCCATCGACCCGTTTGTCGATCTCTTCCGGATGCGCCATCCAGTAGGCGAGCTCGTTCACGGTCGGCTTGTATGTCGCGAGCAGATACGAGAAGATGGCGCGCGTGTGGGACAGGAAGAACTGTTGCCGCGTCGGTTCGTCCGGGAACAGACCGATGGCGATCGGCGTGGCTTCCGCTTCGTCGTCGCTTCTTCGCCGATGGGCCAGTACGGGCATCGGTCGTCCTTCGGATTGAGGACCCAGTCGCCGCGATCTTCGCGGAAGAACTCGCGGATATACTCGCGATCGGGATCAAAGATGATGGCGACTTCGTTGCGCGCGGCGATCTGATAAACGATCTGCCGAACGAGCGTTGATTTGCCGCTGCCAGTGTCGCCGGCGATCTGGATGTGATGCGCTTCGCGATCGCGTTTGATGACCAGATCCTTGCCGGCATCGCCCAGCTTAAGCCACTCGAGGAGATTGCGGCGGTTGGTGAGCCGGAAGCGCAGGCCATTGCCCTTCGTAAGCCGGTTGAAACGCCAGCGACTGATCAGACTGGGTCCTCGCAGCAGGCGTCCGTCTCGGGCCTTCGCATCATGTTTTCTGTCGAGATAGGCACCGCCGATCACGAGAAGCACGAAACAGATTCCGGTGCCGATGAGCGGCATTCGTAATACCTGGGCTGGCGATTTGCCGCCGTAGATTTCTAATCGCAGCCAGGCAGTGAAGGCGTGTGGCTTCATGCCGATCTGGCGGATGGTCAGAGTATCCAAAACGTGTTCAAGTGACGAACTCGTTGCCGGGTCGCGACCGGAGAAAACGACCTGGAACTTAGGTTGCTTATGGCCCAAACTGAAGCTGCCAAACAGGCTCAAGCGGAGGTAAGTCGGGAAATAGAAAGCGCTCCAGTGGAGCAGCCGATCGTACGAACCAGATCCGCAAAAACAAGAGTCCGAGTACGAGACTCAAGAGCATCCCGATCAAGCGGAAAACGGGGGCTCGCTGCGGCCAAACTGGCTGTGAGTTACTGTTCATTTCGGTCTCCTCTGCTGATCGAATGGAGGCGTGAATCTGCCATGGCGTGCTTGGTGCTCTCTGCGTTCTCGATAATGCTCCGCAGACGGTTTTCGGTCGGCGTCTGCCCCTGTACGTTGTCGAGCTGAACCGCGATTACGATCTTCCGGAGCGCCATGATTTCGCGCAGGAGAACGTGCGACCAGGGCGGCACTTCGAGCGCATCTAAGTGCGTCTGTCTGGCCCACTCGCTAACCGTCAACCCGGCCTGTTTCGCGGCGGCTTTGATGCGTTTTTCTTCCTCGGGAGTATGCTTTGCGCCGACGCTTGACGTTAATGTTCTCTGGCGTTTCGTGGTGTGCAGATCGCCTCCTAAATTGCGGTTTCCGGCTGGTAACCGGAATTCACCATGTCTTTCCGTACCAGCAAGTTCCCCGCCAGCAACCTGGAAGGGGTGGCATATCGTTTTGAGACACCCGATGCGAAGCATCGCCTCTTTCTGCCGGGTCTGATGCTGCTGGAGCGAAGCGACGGCGGCTGCTCCTGCGGGTTGATTCTGGGGTGTGAAACTGGCTCATACTTGACCTCACTGCTGATTCATTTCTGCCGGCGACTTCAGGCTGCGCCTGGGGTCGCCGCTGCCTTACTCTTGCGGATGTTCTGGACCTTGGGCGACCCTGCATTCGGGTTCGCTTCGCGGTAACTCTTGAAGCCTTTGTCTTCGCGGAATAACCGCCTCAATGCTGCCGACACAATGTGGCTGGCCGAACTGCCGTTGGTGTACTCGCCATACGCGCGAAGTTCGCGGGCGAGTTCGGGTCGCAGACGGACCTCAAGCTTTTCGTCCGGCTGCTTATCTTCGGGTTCAATCAAGGGTGCTGACATTGGGTTCTCCTTCTGTGGTTAGTTGAATGCCTGGTCGTCGCGGAAGTAAGTGATGGCGAGGCCAAGCGGGTTGTGCAGGATGAGGGCGTTCGGAACGTCGCGGTTGATCCGGAAGACGAACTCGGCTGCCCAGTTTTCACGCCGGGTTTCAGCACCGGCGGAATTGGTGAAGACCTTGGTGAACTCGACCCGGGCTCGGTAGGGCTCAGTGCGCAGTTCTTCAATGACCACGTTGTTGACGACCACGTCCATGTCGTCGTCGGAAGTGCGCAGGAACTTTGGGAGCCACTGCGACCGGCGATCCTGGGCGTCAATGACGGAGAACAGGGGCCGGTCCAGGAAGTACAGCGCTTCGACATACCGCTGGGCAACCGTCTTGTGATTCCGGGAGTAGTAATCGACCGTGAACTGGGTCAGGAAGTACCGGATCTCCGGGGCCTGCGGTTTGTAGGTGAAGTCCTCATAAGCGACGGCATCCGCGCGTCCAATTTCGTTCACTCGAATGACCAACGGTTTCACATGCAAAGCGGCATTCGTCGCCCGCAACAGAGCGAATCCGAGGACCGCGATGACTAGGCTGAGAATGACCGTAATCACCTTCAGCGCGGTGTTCGTCGTGAGGGTGGAACCGTAGTATTCGTACTCCTCACGAGCGGCCTGCGCGATCGGCGGAACGGTGGCGGCATTGAAGGGGGCTGACATTACTTGAACGCTCCTGCGACGGCACCGGCGGCAAACTGGCGGCAAAACTGCTGCCGGTTGTAGCCGCTCCCTTGAACAGATCGCTGACCACTCCGCCGATCTTGAACACGCTGTAGAGGAGCCCGATGTTCAGTACTCCGAGCGGTACTAGCAGAGTGAAGAAATGCGCGAGCGTGTAGTCGCCATGAACGGAGTTATCGATGAACGTCACCAGCACGTTCGCCCAGACATACGTGAGGGCGCTGGCGACCACCCGATAGAAGCTGTACTGGAGCATGAACTGGACCCAGTTCCAGAACAGCCAGTTGAGCTTCGGAACCACCAGCCACGGGATGAAAAGCGGCCCGAGTAGGGAGCCGATGCCGATGAAGACAAAGGCCAGAATGTTGGCGGCAAACAGGACGCCTTGGACGAGGATCATGTCGAGCAGAATGCCGAAGTAGACGACAGATCATGACCGGGTTCAGAAACGACGGCGGTTCGGTTCCTGAAGTGATTGCGTTGACCTTACTGATCAGGGTGTCGAGGACGCTCAGATCGAGAGTGCCTGCGAAGAACCGGGCGGTGTCGGGGAGAATGCGCGAGACACTCACGCTGGTCCAGGGCAGTGGCGAGTTGTAGTAGCGCATCAGCGCCTCGGCGATGAGGAAGAGGGCGAAGAACTGGATGAGAGCAGGGAAGCCAAACTCGCCGTGATGACGAGACGCGCTTTCGCTGGCCAGTCGCAGCCCGCAGACAACCAGCATGATGACCGCGATCGCAGTCAGAAGTTGGTTCCCGGCACTCAGGAATACGCTGCCGTTTGCCGTCACCATTGAATCGATTGCGCTCGTGATGGACGTGATGTAATCCACCGAGCCGCTGTTCACCGGGACGGGCGAGCTTTGGGCCTGCAGCAACGGCGCGGCGAAAAAGAGAATGCCGAGAACAGAAGGGAGTCGCATTCTTTACTTGCCCCGGAGCGATTTCGCCCAATCGCGCGAGATCGAAGGCTGCTCGGTTCGCGTCCGCTGGACGGCTTCATTGACCTTGCGCTGCTCGGCTGCGCGCTGGTGCTGCGCGTAGGCGAGATACGACGAAATGCCGGCGAGCAGGGCGACAACCCCGATCAGAAGTTTGATTTGGATGGCGTTGAGCATGGGTTCTCCTTCAGTGGGCCTGGAGCGCAGTCGACGCACCGCCCCATTGCGGGCTTTCTGACACCAGATACTGGTCGACCTGGTTCTCAAAGTCGAGGTGGTCCGCCATGGTGTCCCGCTGGATCTTGTTGGCAATCGTTTGCTGCTCGAGCAGTGAGGTCAGAACGTTGTTCGAAGTCTGCTGCATCTCGAGTCCTTGAACCGTTCCGGCGGTCAGCAGATTCAATTGCTCCACTTCGGAGTTCGTACCGGCCGAAGTGTCGGTTGCAGCGGCCTGCAGGTTGGCGATGGAAGACGCCATCTGAGTTTGCTGCATGCGGGCATTCCCAAGCGTTTGGAGTGCGGTCGGTCCTGCGCCATCGAAGACCTCAACGGTCCCGGCATACTGGACCTGGCGCGCGTACGGATTGTAACCGCGGCCACCGGCGATCACGGCACCTGCGATCTGCGCAAGATAAGAATTGGTTTGTAGTCCAATGGTGCTGGTCTGCCAAGCGCCGGGTGCGCCGGTTCCGAATAGCACGGCGGAGTTCCAGGCGGGCGTCACGCCATACGCATTCGGGGCCCAGTTGCGGACGATCTGGTTGCCCAGTCCGCGCCAGCTCGTCTTGTTCGAAAAGAACTTCGCGCTGTTCTGCAACTGCATGGACATCGCGTACGCGACCTGGATCTGCTGATCGAGCTTCTGCAGCTTCTGAATGTCATTCAGGATCTGCTGCCAGGAGTGGGCCTCCTGAGTCGGATCAGTCACGACGCTGAACCCGAACTGAGCCGGTGCCGGTGACACGGCACACAGCAGGGACAAGCCCGCCAGAATGGCTGACGAAATCTGTAGACGGCGTTCGAACATTTTGCCCTCCTTAGTGCAATCCGCTGTGAAGAAACCGGGCCAGGAAACCGAGTGCTCCGATCAGTGCCAGTCCGACAACGGTTCCGAAGAAAACGAGTAGGGCGACGAGAAACGGAGCACGGCGCAGAACGATGTCGGCCCGGATTAGTCTTTCGGTGGATGGTTGCATTTCAAGAAACTCCTTTGTGCATGGAATCGTAAGTCGGTGACTGAAGGTCATCGGTGAGGATGATCTTCACGCGCGTGCCCTCGCGAATGGTGATGGTGGGCATGCGATTGAGAAAGCGATCGAGAATGCGGTCAGAGGACTGACCCATAGTCTGGGTCATGCCATTGCGAATCTGGACGGAAGGGTCGTAGCCGAAGCCGCTGTAACCGTTGCCGATCTGTGCCAGTCCGCCGATGGCTCCGACCGCGAGGCTCGCGCCGAAGATGGAGGCGTAGTGGTTGTTGACCTTGTCGTGCAGACCGACGTCGCCGCCCTGACCGAGTGCAGGCGCCGGTTTGTCGAGCGGAATCGAGTAGGTCCGTATACCGGGGACAATGATGCGGTGAAACGCCACTGCTAGCCGGGCCTGGCCCAGCGATGAAACTGCACTGGCCTGACCCAGAACTCTGGCACCTTGCGGGATCAGAAGGATACGCGTGCTGGGCTGATAGACGTCGCTGGTGATCATGCAATCCACTGGACCGACTGCATCGCCGTCGAGCCGGTTGGTAAGAACGGCTTCGATGACGGTGCCTTCCGGTAACCAGACAGTTGGCTGCGCGGCCGGATCGAAATCGAGCGGCTTGCGATTGGTGTCTTCGGCGGTCTTCACCGGCGCCGGTTCTTGTGCCGGTTGTGCGGCATGCGTCTCCTGTGCCGCAGGCGGCTGCGGTGCACTGGCGGCGACGGCTTCCTGCCGGACCATGTTGTCGGCAAACAGAGACTTGTACGCCTGCTGTTCCTGAGCCATTTGGGTCTGCAACTTCTGTTGCGCGGCTTGCTCATTCTGAGCGTCTCCATGGCCGTATGTCTGTTGGTACTGCTGGCGAGCCTGCGCCGCCTCCTGCAGTGCTTCTGCACGCTGGATCTGCTGGTCTGGGGTCAACCCCGCGTCCTGTTGAGAGGCGCGCGCGATAGCGAGCTGCTGTTCTCGGTCTTTCTGCTGCTGCTCGAGCTGCGCTTCTGCCTGTTTGAGGCTGTTCTGCCAATCGCGGATCTGTGCCGGGCTCGGGTTCTGCTGCTGGCCCGGAATTGCTTGCTTCGGCCCGGTTGTTACAGCAGTCTGCTTCGAACCAACAACATTGGCCAGGATCAGAATGGCGAGTAGGCCGGTAACGCCGAAATAGATATAGCGCTTGTACTGGTTGCTGAGCCCGCTTGGCTTCAAGTCGTCGGGATTCGGAATCGGCTGAGTTGCCGCAGCTTGCATTGGTTCCGCCATAGATCAGCCTGCGCTCTCCCGATGAAACTTCAGCTCGCTTTTGCCGACGCGGAGATAGCCGTCGTCGAGGATCTTGGGAATCGTGTAGCGGCCGTCTTTGAACGTGTACTGGATGAGACTCGGCTTGCCGTCTTTGACCTCATACACAGAAGGTGCTTCTTCCGGTGCCGCTTCGATGTAAGTAAAGCGATCATCGTGATAGATGGCGGTCACATGGAACGGGTTCTTCGCACCCTGCGCGAATGTGTAATCGTGCTTGATCGTGTCCGGATATTCCGCACGGATCGAAGCGCGTTCCTTCGCGAGCTCCTGTTGCGCGGCGGCCTGCTCTGCCGCAAGCTTCGCTTCCGCATCTGCCGCCTGTTTCTTGTAGACGGCAACGGAATCGGCTGGGACGAAGCGCGGGCTGCCCTTCATCGCGATCACCGCACTCGAATCGGAGGGCGTGACGAAGATCTTCAGGTCCGCATGACCGTTCGGATCTTGCGAGACTTCTGTCGCCAGGAAGCTGTACACGTTGCCGCTGGCAGTGATCAGGTTGATGTTGGTCCGTCCGCCCGGCTTGGCGGGCTTGACGTAGGCCAGGTTGCCGGTCCAGTTGACCGGCCAGTACTCTTTGTCGCCGCACGTGACCTCGAGGATCGACTCTTCTTTCGGAAGCTCGATCAGCGTGGTGAAGCGGATCTCGGTTGAGATCGGGATGATGTCCGTCTCGTGATAAGTGACAGTGCGGCTGACCGTGCTTGGGTCTCCAGCGAGGACCTTCACATCAGCCGCACTTCCGGCGAAACAGGGAATGCCCAGGCAGGAAAGAGCTAGGGCTGTTTTATAAATCTTCATAGGTTAGAACCTCCAATCACCTGGCCTGAGCAGCCAGGACTTTCAAACCTTCTTCAGCACCGTGCTGCTCGACGGCCTGTCGCCGGCGTTCGTTGTCGTACGGTGAATTCGTGTACTGCCAATACGCATGCGGATCGAGATTGACGTTCAGCACCTTCGCTCTGGTCGCTGACTTCAGAAGAAACTGCCGTTTCGGAACCAGCTCGGAAAACAGCTCAACTTCACGCTCGTTGAGCTTGAACATGCGCTGGTAACTTGCCAGGTCTGCCCCAGGGTTCGCCAGCAGGATCTTCGTCGGGCAGATCTCGTTGACTAAGTCGAGAACGCCGGCATTCTGCAAGTCAGCAGCGGACTGAGTGATCAGTCCGATACCGCCGTTGTGCTTGCGCCAGGTCTTACCGGCGGCAACTAGATACTGCCGGGCTGTCCCATTGGAGAGGAATCGCCACACCTCATCCGCCCAGAGCTGTTTCGGGGACGCAACAAGCGCGGGATCGTAAACGACTTGGCTGATGCGCTGAAAGATGTAGAACAGCAACGGTTCGATCACCTGCGGATACAGCTCGTCCATGCCCTGGAAGTCGAAGGTCTGGAACCGTGCAAAGGTGAGCGTGTCCTCTACGTTGTCGAACACCGAGCCGTACTGGCCGTCCGCGATCCACGGGCCCAACACCCTGCCAAGATACGGCGGTAATCCATGCTGCGTATTCCGATGATGTGAATGAAGCGTTCCGACGATGTGAATAAAGTTGGAGCGGAGCGACGCTGGCACTTAAATGATGGCTGAGATTATTCACATGAGTCAACAGTTTTTGTGTTTTGAGCCGGGATGGGGTGTGGGGCAAGGACGGCGTTTGGAGTGCCTTGCCCCCCCTCAGCCCTGTAGAAAACTGTTTTTCACGGTTCCTCCTCGGGTTTGCGCCCGCGTTTCTTGCGCATAGATTCGCCATTGAGTTCGATGCGGTAGGCGTTATGAACCAGCCGGTCGAGAATGCTGTCGGCGAGCGTAGGGTCGCCGATCTGTTCGTGCCAGTGGGCGAGCGGCAACTGCGAAGTCAGGATCATCGATCGGCGCTGATAGCGGTCATCGCAAAGCTCCAGAAAATCGCGCCGCTCGCCGTCTTTCAAAGGAGCCATAGCGAAGTCGTCCAGGACCAGGATGTCGATGCGCAAGAGCTTGGTGAGCTGGCGGCCGAAGCTTCCGTCGACATGCGCGACGGCGAGATCGCGGAACATCTCAGCGGCCCGTTTATGCAAGATCGTGAAGCCGTCGCGACAGGCTTTTTGTGCGAGCGCACAACCTAACCAGGTTTTGCCGATGCCGGTAGGGCCGATGAGTAGCACGTTTTGATGCTGCCGCACCCATTCGCTGCTGGCGAGTGTCCGGATCAGCTTGCGATCCAGCCCGCGCGAGTGCTGGTAATCGATATCTTCAACAACGCCCCGTTCCTTGAGCTTGGCGGCACGCAAGCGGCGGGCCAAGGCGCGGTTTTCTTTCCAGAGCCATTGCTGATCGACCAGCATCGCGAAACGTTCTTCGAAACTAAGTTGGCTCGTGTCGGTGGTTTGCAGTTGCGCACGGAAGGCATCCGCCATGCCATGCAGCTTCATGGTCTGGAGTTTTTCCATTGTGGGTTGATTCAACATATATAAGGTTCCTTTCCGGAAGTGATTGGTTATTGCAGAAACGTGTTCGGTGGATCGTAATAATCGGCGCCGCGCACGTTTTCATGGCGAGGACCGGACTTGTTGCTGTCCGGCTCGAGCGCGAGCTGGCGATCGAGCGAGTTCTTCAGGATCGACCGCAGACTTTGATACGAGAAAGCCCGTAGCTGGAGAGCACGATGACTGGCCGCTTCCAGCCGCTCATTGGAGTACGTCTTGGCCAGGCGCAGGATGCCGAGACAAGAGCGGTATCCCATCTCCGGATGCGGCTTTGTTTCGAGAATGCTGTGTACGATCTGTGCGGTCGCCGGGCCCACCGACTCGGCCCAGTGAATGAGGCGCGAAGGCGTCCATTCCAGATGCGCCTGGTGACTCTTCGGGCGATGCTCGGGATTGGTGGTGTGACGATAAGCGGCGCTGCTGCGCGGATGAGAAGCCACACGCACGCTGCGATGAAAGATCTCAACTGTTGTTGCTGTGAAGCGCGCTTCCAAAGCCCGTCCGACTAGCTGATACGGAACGCTGTAATAGTGGCGGTCAATCTCGACGTGATAGTCGATGTTGGCGCGAACGCTTTTCCATTCGGCCAGTTCGTAGCGTTCCACCGGCAGCGGCTGGAGGGCCGGCCGATCCAGTTCGGCAAACAGTGAGGCGCGTGTGCCCTCGCGTTTCCGAAAAGGGCGGTGATTCAGCCGCTCCAACAACTCCGCGATGGCCTCATTGACCTTCGCCACGGAGTAAAAGTGATGATGCCGAAGAGCGGCCACAATCCAGCGCTCTACAATCTGAACGCCTACCTCCACCTTGGCTTTGTCCCTCGGCTTGTAGGGCCGCGCCGGCATGATGGCCACGCCATAGTGCTGCGCCATCTCGTGATAAGTGCGGTTCAGATCCGGTTCATAACGGCAAGCGCGGTCGACACCGGTGCGCGGATTATCGGGAATCACCAGCTTGGGAACGCCCTCGATAAACTCGAAAGCGCGTACGTGACAGTCGATCCAACTGCGCAGATCCTGGTTCCGCGTGGCATGGACAAACGTGTAGCTCGATGCGCCCAACACCGCCACAAAGAGCGAAGCGGAATCAATCTCGCCGGCTTCCCGGTGGTGAATCGGAATCTTGGCTCCGGCCCAATCCACGAACAGCTTTTCGCCGGCCCGATGCTCTTGGCGCAAGACGACATCTTGCGTGTCCTTCCAAGCGTCGTACAGCTCGCAGAAGCGGCTGTATCCATAGCCTTCCGGTTCCTGGGCGCGGTACTCCTCCCAGAGCAACTGCAATGTGAGATGTTTGTGCTTCTGAAGCTGGCTATGCAGCGCTACACAATCGGGAGCGGGTCGATTTTCGCGACCCGCTGGACGCCCGCGGCGCGTGGCGAACAGCAGTCCCTCCAGACGCGCCTCGTCGCACTCGGCTGGTAGCGGCCAGCTTACCTCGGCGGCGGCAAAGCGCTCCAGATAACGATGCACGGTCGACTGACCGATGTTGCAACTCCGAGCGATCTGATCCTGCCGCAGGCCGAGATCGTACCGGAGGCGAAGTATCTCTTTAATCTTCCGCATGGACACCTTTTCTTGGGCCACGAAATCTCCTCCACGCCCAGTGGAGGAACTTCCGTTCCCGGTTGTCCAGCGTCGCCGCCCAGATGAAGCTTTCTTTAGAAAATCATTCCGACATGTGAATAACGTTTCCGATCCGGCTTCTTTTTTTATTCACTTCCCGCCGGAATCCTTATTCACATCCCCGGAATCTTTATTCAGAATTTATCGGAACGCCCTATTCACATCGCCCGGAATCCGCACCATGCGCCAGATTGCGCAACGTGCGCTGGCCGGGCGAAAACACGTACATCGATTCAACCGCTTCGTACAGTTCTCGGTCGTCGTCGACGGATGGCTCATAACCACTGTTGGTGAGAAGCAGACGGGCGAACGTGAATAGGAACTGCAGGTTGTCCGCCGTCGGAGATAGAACAAACGGATTGATTCGGAACGACTGCCGATCATCGCCGAACTGCATCTGCACGTACGAGCCCCCGTGCTTACGTGTGATCTGGCGGTAGCTCCCGCCGAGATCCAAGATGAACGTGTACGGCTCGTCCTTCTGAGAGTGATCGATGAGCAGGTTCGCCAGTACCGACTTGCCTGCGCCGGGTGCTCCGAAGAGCAAAGCTCCAAGCCGGTCGCCTTCATAGACGTTGAAATAGAACGGTGTCGCATCGTTAGTCTCGAGCACAACCAGGTGCTCGCCGCCGAGGTGCCGGTTCGTTTTCTCGCCGGCAGATGGCGCATACAGGAAAGAAAGGTCGGCGTAGTTGCCGCTGAGCAACCAGGTCCGGCGCAGGTTGAAGGCGTTGTTACCGGGAAAGATCGACAGATAAGCATTCAACGCGTTGTAAGTCTCGCGGATGACGGATGCTTCGTGGTTGCCGAAGACTTTAGCTACATCTACGGCGGCCCGCTTCAGATCGTTTGCATCTCCCCATCCGTAAAGCAGGACCGTTACGGAGAACTCCCCGAGAGATTCGCCGTCGTTCTTGATTCGCGCTAGCGTCTTATCGAGATCTTCGACATCGTTCAATGCAGACTTATCGGCGATGACGTTTTCCCGCTTCCCGCGGTTCAGGACCATGCTCAGGATGGAGGGAAGGTCTGAAACCCACTGCGACCAATGAAAGTGGTTCTGGGCGCCCCGGATCGTTGCGATGGCCTTGTCGTTCAGCACCCGCTTGTACTCCGAGCAGGCGATGAAGTTCGCCTCGAGCGCGATGAGTTGGCGCAGCAAATTCGGGATCGTCGCCGCCGGTGGTTCTCTCAGGGTCAGGAGTTCCGTCTCAGCATCGCCGATCCGGATTCCATCCTTGGTGCAAGAGAGAGTCACGCTCGGCAGGAAGAAGTCGACGTGACTGTCGTGCTTGAGCCCCTCGGAGTTGGCGACATCAGGATCCAGGTTTGCGACCAACCGGAAGAACTGGAATGCTTCACCCTTTGACAGGACAGTAAGCCCGAGCAGATCGCCGACGGTGCGTTGCAGGGACTCGATGTGCCCGATCAGCGTGGCCCAATGCCGCGGCAGATCCGCTACGGCGTTCCGCCCAGGGAGACCAGGTTCGAGCAAGATGACGAAATACAACCGGATCGAGAACAAGCCGGGCTGTTTAGAGTCCAAATACTCGAGCCTCTTTCTCGTGGTGTCCGTGGCGATCGGATTGCGTTCGTCCTGACTTTGTCCGAAGCCCGGGTGGTCCTGCTTGACCACGTACTGATAAATCCGGAACCGATCGTCTAGGGACCGCCACGCCGCCGCCATCCTGCGAGTCGTGCTCTCGAGCATCGCTTCGGTCAGGCACTCCGCATCGACTCCTTCCACCTGCAGAACCATGCCGAGCTGGTTGCGCTTCGTCAGGAACACCTGGTCATCGACGAAGCGGCGGATCGGCAGCAAGCTATGCAGAGCGCCGGCATCTTTGTACGGCTTGAGGAACTTGCGAAGGTTTACCATGCGTTGCTCCTGCTCTGCCGCTTCGCGGGATCATAGAGCGCATTCTGCTTCCGAACCTGATTGAGAACGAGGAAGATGTTCGGGTCTTTGCGCGTGAGCCGTCGGCCGGCGACACACATGGTTATGAAGAGAACGACGGCGGCAATCTTCGAACCGCCGTCGTTCGCCCCAATAATGACGGCAGAAGATAAAGGCCAGGCCTGCCAGTCTGCGATCAACGCCGACAATGAGCAGCGGCTTGTTAAGTGCTTTCGAGCCAGGCCTGGTCATGGTTGCCTTCCTAGAGCGCCTGCACCCAGGTAATGATTGGTGAGGCGAAGAGCGCGAACACCAGCCCGAGCAGCAGGCCGGAAACCTTGGCGATCGTGCCAGGTCCGCCGGCCATCAGGCCGATGCCGCAAATGATGCAGAGGATGATGCCAACCCACTTGGCGATGGCGATCATCTCAGTTGCGATTCCCTGCGCGGCTTGACCAAACGAACTCGTCTGGGCAAACGCGAGGGTTGCAGTAAGTCCGAACAGAACCGCCGAATAAGCGAGCTGCCGGGAAAGACGTAGATTTCTATACTTCATGTATGAGCTCCTGTGTGGAATAACCGCTAGGCGGAACTTGTTTTACGGGCGTGCGACGGCCGGCCTTTGCTGATATCTCACCTGCGCCGCCTTGGGCAAAATGGCAGAAGCGCTGTCAACCTCGAGAAAGGCACCGTTGCTGGAAAGGGCGGCAGGACACTCGGGCCAGTACAGGCGAACTAGCTTCAGCCATTCGTTAATGCGTTCGCGGAATTTACGCTCCCGTGAGTACTCCTGCACACCGAGCTGGTTTGCTAGACCGTAGCTGCCGAAAAGCGGGACCCTCTCCGGGCCTTTTGCCTGGTGGCACCGCCACGTCAGCCACGTGTAGAGATCGAGACAACCTGGATTGTTGGCGAGCAAGCGAATGACTTCGGCATCGATCGGAATGGGATGCTCCTGAAGTTCTTGCCAGAAGGCATGGGACAACGTGACCGTGTTGTCGCGGCCGTGGAGCTTGTCACCAGACTCCGAAAGCCAGAGCTTCATGGAATCGAAGAAATGAGTCCGGGAGC
Source organism: uncultured Acidobacteriaceae bacterium (assembly GCA_963730775.1). Classification (GTDB taxonomy): domain Bacteria; phylum Acidobacteriota; class Terriglobia; order Bryobacterales; family Bryobacteraceae; genus Bog-105. The sequence continues at coordinate 54,380 of CAVSTI010000001.1, forward strand.
ACTGCCATACTTCGGCCTTGCTCCTCTGATCAGTGGTCCCGAAGAAGATTGTGCTGCCGAAGACGCGCTTGAATGCATCCGTCAGCCGGTTGTAGTGAGCGCCGTTGGTCGGCATGCCCCACTCGACTAGCAGTTCGGCCCCGCTGCGGAATCGCACCTCTCGCGTCTGAAACCGGACTGCCTGGGTAGCAAGAAACAGGATTAAGAGCCGGTCTTGGCCGAAGGGAACGCCCCAATCGGGATGGCCAGCGATCTCAAGGCAGAACCGGCCATTCTGTCTGCGGTAGCTGGTGGTACCCGCTGGAAGCCGCCTGATTGGCAAGCCGCAGAGGATGAACGGACGGGCTCCGAAGGCGACATCCTGGTCGGCGGTCCGACGCCGGTTCCGAACCTCGAATACTTGGGACGCGCGTTCGCTGACGAGTTCGGTGATTTGGAGCTGTTGGACGATCTCCCGAGCGGGTTTCACGCGCTCGCTCCATAGGCCTGGTAAGCTTCCCAGCGGGAATGCAGACGTTGATAAGAATTGTGAGAAGTAA
>CAVSTI010000002.1:0-95187 GCA_963730775.1 uncultured Acidobacteriaceae bacterium
ATCATTCCAATCCCCAAATGTTCGAATTGGAATGCTCCGTCGCAACACAGTGGCACCCACGCCTTTGCGACGGCGTGTCCCGATCACTCGCTCGCGCGGCTCCGTCAAGAGCCGGTCGATTGTCGCGGCACTCGTCTGTAGCAGCCGCTCACGAATTTCGGCTGCGAGTTGCAAATGGCCGTGCTTCTCCATGGCTGCAAGTAAGGTCGGAATGAGAGCCTTCAACCGTTTACCGCAGATCCGATCGGCGGCCTCCCAGAGCAGAATCAACGCTTCTCGCACGACCTCGTTGTATACGCGTTTGTCCGAGCGCGACTTCTTCCGTCGTTTCCGTTCAGAACCCGGCCCGAGAAGCCGGATCGCATGCTTCCGGTGATAGCCGGTCAGTTCTACGAACTCATCGAGAATGTCTGTCTTTGTCGCAAGCGCCGCTTCTTGATAGCGCTTCCTCACTGCTTCGATCAACTCTTTGCGTGTCGCCAGGCTCAATGGCCTCCTCATCCGCTACTCCGTGGTTTACGGGTAACATTTTCATGAGGCAACGACCCCTCACCGGTAACAAAACCGATGAGTCAATGCGGCCGAATTCTGATTGTCCGCGATCATCCAACGATGGCGACGCAGGCAAGGCGTAGTACTGCGTCAGGAACACAAGGCCGGCGAGAAACTGTTCGTTGATTGGGCGGGAACCACCATCCCGATCTACGACCCGAGCGGTGGTCCCGCGCAGCAGGCGCATCTATTCGTCGCTGTACTCGGAGCCAGCTCCTAAATCTACGCTGAAGCCACCCGCGACGAGCAGTTGGCGAACTGGATCGGCGCACATGTTCGCGCGTTCGAGTTCCATCAGGGTGTCCCGAAACTGGTGGTGCCCGACAACACAAAGACCGGCGTGACGAAAGCCTGCCGCTACGATCCCGATCTGAATCCAACCTATCAGGAAATGGCCATGCACTACGGCGTGGGCGTGGTTCCAGCGCGTCCCTACAAGCCGCGCGATAAGGCCAAGGTCGAATCTGGCGTGCTGCTGGCCGAGCGATGGATCATTTCGGCACTGCGCCACCGGAAGTTCTTCACCATTGAGGAACTGAACCAAGCGATCCGCGAGTTGCGCGACCGCATTAACCAGCGGCCGTTCCGCAAACGAGAAGGCTCACGTGCATCACAGTTCGCGGCTCTCGACAAGCCAGCGCTGAATTCTCTGCCTTCGGAGCGGTTCGATCTCAGCCAATGGTCTCGCGCACGGGTCAACATTGATTACCACATCGTCTTCGACACCAACTACTACAGCGTGCCGTACAACCTGGTGCAAGAGTTGGTGGAGGTGCGTTCGACGCCCACGACCGTCGAGCTTTTCCATAAGGGCCAGCGTATGGCCTCGCATCTTCGTGCGCGCGGTCATGGGCACACCGTGACCATCGCCGAACATCGTCCACGATCCCACCAGGAGCATCTGGAATGGACTCCGTCGCGTATGGTGCACTGGGCGGAGTCCATCGGCCCGCACACAGCGCGTCTGTTCGAACGGATCCTTGCCGACAAGCCACACCCGGAGATGGGCTACCGTTCATGTCTCGGGATCATTCGACTGGCCGGGAGGTACTCACCTGTTCGCATGGAAGCTGCTGCCGAACGAGCGCTGCTTACTGGAGCGTGCCGTTATCAGAGCGTGAAGTCGATCCTGAAGAATGCGCTTGACCAGCAGCCGCTCGGGCCTCCGCCAATGCCGCCCACCCCGCCGTCAGCCCATGACAACATCCGCGGTGCGGAGTACTTCGAGTAGGAGCTACCCACATGCTGGAACAACCAATGGTCGAAAAGCTCGTAAGTATGCGGCTGCAGGGAACGGCCGATGCGCTCAAAGCGCAGGAACAGGACTCGAGTGTCCGGGAGCTGAGTTTCGTCGAGCCCTGGCCTTATTAGTGGACCAGCAGTGGAACTGGCGCGAGAATCAGGCGCTGGCTAGGCGATTGAAGAGCGCCAAGCTTCGTCACAATGCCTGTATAGAAGACATCGACTACCGCGCAGCGCGGGGACTGGAGAAGACAGTCATTCGTGGACTGGGAAAGGATTCGCAGTGGGTACAGAATCACGAAAACCTCTTCGTTCTCGGGCCGACCGGCGTGGGGAAAAGCTTCATCGCCTGCGCACTGGCGCAGAAGGCGTGCCGGGACGGATACTCGGCGTTCTACACCAGAGCGGCAGCGCTGTTCCGCGATCTGGCTCTGGCACGTGCCGACGGAAGCTTCCGCAATCTGCTCGCGCGATTGAGCCGCATCGACGTGCTGGTAATCGACGATTGGGCCATGGCGCCGCTGGCCGAATCAGAGCGCCGCGACTTTTGGGAGATTTGCGAGGACCGTTATCAAGTCCGCTCGCTGATTCTCACGTCGCAGATGCCAGTAACACGCTGGCACGAACAGATCGGCGACCCGACCGTGGCCGACGGCATCCTCGACCGGCTGGTTCACAATGCGCACCGCATCGAGATGCGCGGCGATTCGATCCGTAAGAATCGGGGGAAAACCGGCCCTTAGCCTGACTAGTAGTAGAAACCGCCTTCCCAGGTTGCGAGGTGGTTAAATGTGAGCTTGATGTTTGCCAGCCGAGAAGCATTTGAAACCATTATTGCGACGGTCTCGGACTTTCAGCCGAGATACCAAAGCTTCCTGGCAGAGTGGCAAGGTGAGGATACGCCTTGGTATCTAGCGATGGGGGAACTGGCCCACTATGTCGTGGACGCTTACGAACAAGGCAACACCGCCCAGTATCAGAAGCTGTTTTCCGCCGTTGAACGTGTGCTCCAAAATGGCGACAGCGAGGTTCAAAATCTGATCGGGGTTGGACTGCTGGAAGATATTCAAAATATCGCAAGCCATCGCAGCTTCGGTCCGGATGTTTTTCGGTTGTGGTTGGGCCCGCAAAGTCTCATTGCCTGGGACGAAGTAAATCGCGGCATGCAAAAAGTAGCGGAGTGGACTTCGCAACAGCGCCGCGATGCCGACGACCGTTCCAGCAGTGAGGGGAGCATTGACCTCGAAGCCGCGCTTTCCCAAGTTGAGAACCCAGAACTTCGCCGCATCATCGAACAGATGTACCAGAAGAAACGCTGATCCTTACTGCCAGCGAATGGAGCGCTCTCGCGCTCCAACGTCACTGCGTGCTGAGGCCGGGACAAGGGCTGCCGCCCCTTTCCCCGCGCCTCTTTCCGCTAGCAGCGCTCTTCCTCCGCTATGCTCCGGGCGGGTTTCACTTGACGAAGCCGAACACTTCCTGCACAATCGAGATGCCAGCGTCGCTACGCTCCGATGGTGTTCGGGTTCATCCCGGAATCCCGTTCGGATTCCCTCCGGAATATGCGTTCAGCTTCCCCGGAATCCCCAACCAATCGTGACCGGCTGCTCAATCAGGAATTAGCACGTGTGTTTTTGGGATCGCGTGCTGAGTGAAGCGCAAGAGCACTTATCGGACGACCCACTTCACAGTCAATGGCACGATGAGCGAGGCGTGTGCGAGCCAGAAGAGCTTTCAGAAGAAAGGCGGTGACAACGATGAAGGCGGCGAGTTCCGGGGACAGAAGAGAACCAACGATACGCACCAATTAGAATCCGACCCGGAGGCCAGGTTTTATAGCAAGGGCAACGGGTAGGAAGCGAAGCTGAGCTATCTCGGCCACGTGTTGATCGAGAACCGCAACGGACCCGCTGCGGAACGTGCCACCGCATGACCGAGTGTACTCGTGGATGAGGCGTTCGCACCTTTTCTCCGGCTATATGCGCAACTCTTTAGGACCGAAGGCCTGGCGCAGTTACTAGGTCAGCGCTTATGCCCTTAATCCGCTGTGCTCGGGAGCGAGATGATCGGCCGTCATTTCCAAGCGCTTCTGTACTTTGCCATCGGATCGAACTTGCGCAACAGGGAGCTCGGCACCTCCTCTACCGCTCGCGGAACTCGCGTTGGCAGTAGCTGACAGACACAAGGCGAGCAAGGCCATAAATGGGAAGTTATCTAGGTTGTTCTCGCTAAAGCAGTAGACGGCAACTGAAACTCCGACGTAACGAATACCGGACGGTGCGGCCCTGATGATCCCGATCCAAGCAAACAGGAACAGAGCTAAACCCACGATCCCCTCCTCGAAGAGCATGCGCAGATAGTCATTGTGAGGGAGCAGCTCACAAAGGACAATAGATGATCCCGGGCCAAACCCGAAGATCAGTTCTGCCGGGGTCCCTCCGCTGTAGGTGACCAGAGTATCGCGCCAATGCTGGACGCGCCAAAGGGCGGAACCAGATCCAGACCCCATTACTTTCTCTTGTTCGTAATATTGTATTTTCTCTCCCTGGAGTACTCTTCCAAGGTCAGACCTCATTAAGAAGATTTGATTGGTAATGCGCGTGTCCGGAAGTACATTCTTTTCTACGACGCAAAACCCAGCGCCTACCAGAAACAGAAGACCCGTTCCCGTGGACCACAGGATTATTCGCGAATTGCGTGACAGACGAGCACTTAGGTAAAGCACTAAGCCGATCAAGTAGCCAAGCACCGCACCACTCGTGCTAGTGAAAGCAAGCACTAAGATCACTACCGCATGAGCGCCGCCCTGTATCAATCGGCTGTCGCGAACGCGATCGATCAGGAGCAGCAGCAAGAACGGAATGAGGGCCAGATTGTTTGGATTGGCAAACATGCCCGAAAAGCGACTGCCGTCCCAGGAATTACCCCGATGGAGTGTTAAGGAAATAAACAGGATAAGGAGTACTTGGGCAGCAAGCATCCTACGAACTCGGGATCGCGCAATTACTGGCAATCGCAGCATTCGAGAGATCGCCATAACAAGACACAACGAGACATGCTTTATGACGTAGTCGTAGGAGATCGGGACCGTAGAAGTAAACGCCTGAATGGCAGGCAGCAAACCAAGCGCAAGACTTGCGAGTGCTATCGAGTCCATGCGGACCCACAAGCGCTCAAGAACTGCCCAGCTGAGGACAAGCAGCACGACTACTGCGCCGACAAAGTTAAGCTGCTTCTGACCTGCCAACGCACCAGAGACAAAGCATGCCCAATACGCAGCGAAGGCCCACGCGATCCAGGTCCAAAGATGCGCTCCACCCGTACTAATCCTCTGCCAATGGGTGTGCTTAGATAGCCGCTTGCGAAGTGTTCGAGGATTCGGTTGCGCTGACCAAACCGAGGTTTGTTTTGGGATTTGTCCAAATCTGATCTCGACATCTTCGGATTGAAAAGGCTGCGTAATCATATGCTTATCTCGTTGTGGACGGTTCGATGCTCCAGCAACCCCAAGAATGCTTTAGCAACAATTGCGATCGATGGAGTTGCGGCCAAAGGTCGCATTAATGGGAAGGGAACACTCAGCTTCGTCATTTGATCAACGCGTACTCGATACCTGGATTCGCGGAAGGTTCTGACTTAACTGATCAGCCGTCAATGTAGTCATAACGAAATATCGCCACTCCGTTTTCACGTATTTCAACTTTCCTCCCGCTACTCCGGGATTAAAACTCAAGCCGCCAGGCCAAGAGCCGGTCAGTGCCGGGTAGTAGTCGGCCCCTGAACTCGCCAGGTATCTCGCTGAGCACCGGTCGTCTGGCTTGTTTCTGTCATTGACGATCAAACGCGCTTCAAATAAGGTCAGAAGTCCCCGTATTTCAGCAGGGTCGATGCTAGCGCGCTTCCGAGGAAAGAAATGAAAGTTATATCCGCCGCCCGCGGTCACTGAAATCGTGCCGTCCGCTTCATGGCGCACGTCGGCCGGCCTATTCGCATTCCCCGAGTAGTCTTCTAGATAAGCCGCTCCATCAATGTCGTCCGTGTTTTGCAAGACGACCCAGTCAGGACTACTCTTTCGAAGCCAGAGGCACTGCATGTTCCGAATATTCACTCGGGTATTGCTGGCCGGATTTCCCTCAGCCGCCTCGTGAATTGCTCCCCAGGCAGTGATCGCCCGCCAACCGTTCGAGTTGTTGCCCATAACCGTCACAGGACCTCGCGCCCAGTCGTAGCTTTCCGGGATCCCATGCGGCTTTCCCTCGTTCTTACCCTGCATGTCACTCGCAAGCGTGTGCGGCGAGAACTGTTCCTGTACGAGAAGCCTCCGGGTGACTACAAGCAGGCGACCCGGTCCGGGGACTGCCGGGAGAGATTTCTAAGAACATACTTAGAAGGGCGACGGAGAATAGGGTCACGTAGCTTGACATGTTCGACTCGAAATCCAAGCGATGATCACACTAGAGCGGGTTGTTGGGGGCGGATGAGGCATGGACCGAGCGAGCTGATCATTGCCTCTGCTACTGAATCCCAATTCCACGACTGCTCGATGCGACGCTTGGCGGCCAAACCGGCACGAGACAAGGCATTCTCGTCATTGAAGAGTTTGCAAATGCGATCGGCGATTAACTCCGGCGTAGGCGGCGAAACGATGAAGCCTTCCGTACCGCTGGAGATAATCTCGTTCATCGAGTCGGCGTCAGAAAGTATCGGTACGACGCCACAACTCATCGCCTCGAGCACGAATCCGGGTAAGACATCGAGTCGTGTCGGGGCCAGAACGATATCCGATGATTCGAATAGTGCAAACAGATGTTCTCTCGTCACGCGCCCAGCAAGTGTTATGCCCGGTCCGCCACTCACTTCTGAGTTGGCCACAATGGTCAGAGTGGCATCCGGGAATCTCTTCCTCACGATGGCAAACGCGGCTAATACGCGATCTCCGCCCTTGCGTTCGAAATCCGAACCATTGAAGATAATTGCGTGGTTCCCGTATGCCCGCGGATGATGTCTGGTGCTATCGTAATGCCCCGCTGCACCGACAGCGACCACTTGGTTTGCGGAAACACCATAATCATGAATCACCGACTTGCGCGTCGCTTCGCTAAACGTGAATACCCGCTCTGCTCTCCGATAGGTCTGGCCCTCTAGGCCGATCCATCTTTCCAAGTCGGCACCCGATTTAAAAGGGGCCCAAGCGGGCCATTCCCTCTTCGCCATTGCCATCGTTATATCGATGTAGTGGGCGTAAGGAACGCCTGCCGCCCCTGCGGGAGACGACATGGAGAATAGTTGCAGAACGAAGTCCGGCCGACGGTCGCTCGCAAGAATTCGAGCTGCGGTTGACGAAGACAGCTTTTGGAACGTGACCGGACTTTTTGTGAACGATTGCAAGCACGATTTGAGAGATGAGCGCAGTGGCAGCCCTATTCTCCCGGAAAGCCCGGACGCCATGAGAAATTTCAACTTGTCAAGCGTCGAATGTTGAACGGGAAGTTCTTCTACACTCTGTACGCGCTTTTTAAGAGCGGTGGTTAGCTGTCGATGGCGAGCCAGAAAGAACGGGTTTCCCGCGACCAACACGTGCTTCAGTGAGGGTGTATTCATCAGAAGGAAGTCCTGTGAGAAAAATTGAAAGTCTGTGCTTAGATCGGTTGGGTCTTAGACGAGACATCTTAGACTGCAGTCAAGGGTCTTCTGAGAGCGTTCTTGCAAGCCTTCCACAAAAGGCCCGCACTTCCCACACATTGGACGACGGCGGATATGGCAATTGCGACCGCCACGCCTCTAAGCCCCTGGGACGGTACAAACGCGAAGCATGCGACTCCAGTAGCCACGACGGCAGTTATGAACAGAGGCACCTGTGGTGCCAGACAACGAACCGCCGTTACGGCGTAGCCGAGAGTGGAGCCCAGATACAGGAAGCCGGATCCCGCCATCAACCAAATAAGAACCTCTTGACGGGTGGAATACTCCGGCTTATAGAGCATTGTCATGGCTTGTTTCCCGAACAAGACGGAGCCCACAAATCCCAGGCAGCCCAACCCGAGGCTCACCGCCACTAGGGCTGCAAGCATCATTCCAAAAGTACGCCAATCACGGTTGTCAAACGCTCGCGCCATACGAGGGGCAGCGGCTTGCCCGATGGCATTTGTCACGACACTACCGGCGGTCAACATTGTGGCGATCGCGGAGAAAATAGCTAGTTCCTGTGTTCCCAAGTGTTGCTGAATGAAATATCGCGGAATGTTTAGGTTCAGTGAAACCAACATCATGATGAAGCCCATCGGCAATCCCGTGATGGCGAGCTTCCAAAGTCGCTTGTGTCCGTTCCTCAAAAACAAGTCGCGAAGGAACACTTTGATAGCCGGACGCAACCTTCGGACATCTGTCTGCGCTACTCGAAGTGCTTTCGGTATGTCGTAGGTCGCCAGAACCAAAGTCGATGAAAGCAAAAGACAGGCTGCTCCCCAAACAAGGGAATGCGTATAGTAAACGCCGCCAGTTAATGCCACAACGCCTAAGACCGCCCGGAAGGTCATGGACATTCCGATTCCGGACATATCCTCCTTCTCCTGCAACGAGCCATACAGAACATCGCTGATGTACTCTACAGCTTTTGCTGCGGTGATCAAGGCCGTCGACATAACGAGTGAGCCCCTCCTGCCAAGACACAGTTCGACCACAACAATGAATAGAAGTGACGTAAGGAGAGTTAGCAGTCGCAACGACGCATACTCGAGTAAGCGATAGCTCTTCGTGCAATCAGTCACTTGCAACGCCCGAAGGCTGAGGGACGTAAACATTAGAACGGGAAGGCAAATCGCGAGTGCGAGCGCGAAGCTGCCGACCATCTCGATGCTGCCCACTTTCGCCAGTGCTACCATCTGCGCCCACTGGCTCAGGCCATAGACAAAGTTTCCAATCAGCATCCAGGCGAAATTTGCCCAGAACTGATTCCTTATAGCTGGACGTGTCGGTTTCGGGCTGACCGTGATAACAGTGGCGCGTTCGATGTCAATCGTTTCAAGATCAGTATCTTGGCATGTCATAAGGCTGAATAATCCGGAATTTAGGAGGCACTCTGTTCCCAGATAAACGTGCTTGAAGTGTCCTAGCTCCTAATAGCTCATCGGTCACATTGCTGTCTGACAAGAAGGGATGCGAGTCAGATCTACCTTAGAGCGGCTCAAGTCGATTCCGTGCTCGGCTCTGACGCCTTTCTCACCCTTCTCTCGATCCGTGGTCATCGTTGAATCTCGGTCCGAGGATGGGCAGGTACGCCCTGAACGGACAATTCTTCGGCTTACGATCTGCAGTCGAATGAGATCTCTACCATCTCGCCAAGGAACAAAGTGACTCGGGCATGCCGGATTACCCAGCCCTCTTCGAAAGGTCAACGCCTCGACTGTATGAAGCGCTTTCTTGCGTTGACAACACGACCGTGTAGCCCATCTCCTCAAAAGTGGCAAGGAGCGCCTTCGCTTTCAGGAGGATCTCTTGCCATTCCTTCTGAGGCTCAGACAGAGCTACGACTGCGCCGCCTACACCAATCGTCACGGTGTTTCTGGAAAAGACCGCAGTTCGGATTACGATGCTGAGGTCCGCCCTACCATTAAATGAGAGAAAACCTATGGAACCCGAGTAGGTCCCCCTAGCCCGACCTTCAAGCCCGTCGATGATCTCCATAGTCCGGACTTTCGGGGCTCCGGTCATCGAGCCACCTGGAAAAGCTGCTTGTAAACAGTCCAGATGAGATTTACCGGTGGGGAGAATGCCTCGAACAGTGGTCACTAATTGGTGTACCGTCGCATAGGACTCGACGTGCATCAGTTTCGGTACATGAACCGATCCGATCTCACAAACGCGGCCCAGATCGTTCCTGAGAAGATCCACGATCATAAGGTTTTCTGACCGGCTCTTTACATCCTCAGCAAGCGCCTTTCTGAGCTTGTCATCTTCCTCCTGGGACCGACCTCGAGGTGCAGTTCCCTTAATTGGCTTTGTCTCTACACAACCTTCCGCGCTTATCTTAAGAAATCTCTCTGGCGAGGACGATGCAACAGACAGCTCGGGAAACTTCAAGAAGGCTGAATAGGGTGCAGGATTTCGGCGACGAAGCCTCTTGTAGTAAAGAAACGGATCGATGCCGGTGTTCGCTGCTAGTTGATTTGTCAGGCAAACTTCGTATGTTTCCCCATTCCGAATGGCTTCAAGTGCATGATCAATCTTCGCTAAGTATTCCGATTCCGAGAGGGCTGAACAGAACGTTAGGCTTTCGCCGAAAGGATTTTCAGCATCTTGCTTTGCACTGTGATCGTCATTAGAGATCTTTGCCTCGATCTGGTTGAACCATTCCTGGGCTGCATCGGAATGGTCCTGCTCTCCGATAAACACCAAAAAGACCTCATCCGTGAGGTGATTGACTGCAAGGAATCGTGTCGCAAGCATTGCCAGACAGTCTGGGTGCGGAGCCCGGTGAGCGACTCGCCCCCCGGTGAGGGCTTTCAGCTCATATCCGAAATAGCCTACGAACCCACCATGAAAATCAAAGGGACATCACTTTCGGTAAATGTTGAACGTGCAAGCCGCTTTTTCAGGTAGCAAAATAAGTCTTCTTTGCTCAGCTCCTCAAGGTTGTCTTCACGGATGCTCAAACGCCGATTCTGTACGAAGTAGCGGACGCATTCTACTTCTTCAGCGGTTTCACCGCCCATAAACGAGAACTTCGCATCGGTGCCGTCGGTTCGGCTGCTATCGAGCCAGAAGGCATATGGCAGTCCGGAGAAGGCGCGTTCGAATGCCTGCTCGGAGGTGACCCGCAGCGCACTTTTCCGCACATGGACCTTCAGTGCACTCCTCTCGTCAAGATGAACACGCTCGCACCTTACCGTTTCTGAATTGTATGAGACCGCTTCAGCCTGCTGTAGACGACCTGAGGCATTTTGAAATGCTTCGGCCAAGCTGCGAAAGTTCGCCATGATTTCGCGACCGTATGAAGAACAGATGGACTCAGGATGGAATTGAACGCTCCAAATTGGGCGGCTCTTGTGAGCCATAGCCATGACCAGACCATCCTCGGTCCGAGCGCTTACCTCCAGGCACTCTGGCAACGGTTCGGCCACGATCAAGGAGTGATAGCGAACAACAACAAAGGGATTGGGTAAGCCTCGGAAAAGTCCGGTACCGTTGTGATAGATCTGTTCTTCGCGACCATGCATAGGAGCGGGAGCGTGGCGGACATTGCCGCCCATAAGATGGCCGATCCCTTGATGCCCTAAACAGACTCCGAAGATCGGTATATTCAGCTCGCAAATAATGCGCTTACAAATTCCGAAATCCTCATCGTTAACTGGAGACCCTGGTCCCGGCGAAATCAGAACGGCGTCAAATTCCCGGGCGACAATTTCGTCGAAATCGTGATCGTTGGGAAGAACGGTCGGAACACATTCGAATACCTCAGCTGCGAGCTGAAATAAGTTGAACGTGAAAGAGTCGTAATTATCCACGATGAGTAGTTTTAAGTTAGGCATCACTTTCAGCCGTCCGTTTTTAAGTTGAATAACTCCATGTACCCAGTTCAGTTCCGAGAAGCAAGCGGAACTGTCGAGGCGAGCTTGCCGGCTCGAGTACACGCCTGGTCTACCAGTCGCAATGGCTTGGATGGCTTCTGATCCTTAACCTCCAAAGGTTCGCCTGTTCCCGGCGCGGGATTATAACCACCGTCCAACGACCGTTGCAATTCTGTAGAAAGAATGCTGACGTTGGGATCCTCCACTATGGAAAGATGATTGCCTGGCACGATTCGAACCTCAAATGGACCTCGTACCAGCGAACTCCATGCCAGCCGCCGATCCTCATATGACCGGCTTGGGCTATCACTACACATCAACTGAGTGACTTTCGCATCCAGGGGCTGAGGCTGGTAACTCGTGGCTGCTTTTATGTGCATTTGAGCCACTCGGCGTGTGGCCTGTGCCAGAGAACTGTTGTCGCGCCATCCAAGAGCCCGCGCCAACAGGACGCCTCCATTGCCGGCCCAGCGCAAGAAGTATTGCAGGCCTTCTCCAAAGGGTCGTCGAAGCATCTCGCCCATATGTTCATCGAGGTACTCGATCCAGCGTTTACGTATGTGCTGATACCGGAGCTTTCCGGGCAAGAAGCAGTCAATCATCACAACGCCCGCGACTTGCAGTCCGCGGGCCTGTAGTTGCTGAGCGATTTCGTAAGCCACTATGCCGCCAAGGCAAACTCCACCCAGATAGTACGGCCCGCACGGCTGTACTTTGAGCATTTCCTCCACATATGAGGTGGCCATGCTTTCGATGCTGGCATGCGGTTCTTCCTTGCCGTCGAGTCCCTGAGGCTGCAATCCGTACACGGCGCGATTGCTTCGCATGAGCGATGCGATCTTATGGACGCTGACTAAGTTTGCACCCAGTGAATGTACGCAAAAGAACGGTGCGGAAGCGGTGCCGGACCCCGACGGAGCTTTCAGTTGGACCAACGGTGACCAGTGAGCTGCAAAATTCTTCTCCGTTAGTTTCGCCGCTAGTTTTGCGATTGTAGGTGCTTCAAAGAGACTCGCGACGGGCAGATTCTGTCCAGTCTCGATTTCGATGCGCGCTATCAATTGCGCCGCTAGCAGAGAGTGGCCTCCAAGTTCGAAGAAGTTGTCGTGGAGTCCGACGCGGTTCATACGCAGCAGTTCTTGCCAGATTCGTACAAGCGAACGCTCAAGGTCAGTTTGTGCTTCCTCGTATGTACTAACGAGCGCGGGGCGATCCGCCGGAGCGGGTAAGGCCTTGCGATCGACCTTTCCGTTTGCATTCAGCGGTATCGAATCCAGCACGATGAACGCAGCAGGCACCATATGGTCCGGAAGCTTTTCTTTCGTGTGTTGCCGAAGTTCAATCTGTGGATCTGACATCGGGCAATGAAGGACAACGTAAGCTGTCAGTCTTCTGTCGCCCGGCCGATCTTCACGCACTATGAGAGAGACTTGCTTGACATTGATATGGGACTCGATAGCTTGCCGGACCTCGGCTATTTCTATCCGGTGACCACGAATTTTGACCTGCTCATCCGCCCTTCCCCGAAATTCCAAAAGCCCATCGCTCCGCATGCACGCGAAGTCTCCGGTTTTGTACAAAAGGCGGTCTGCCTTGCTGCTGAAGATGTCGGGAAGAAAGCGGTCGGCGGTCAGTTCCGGCCGATTCCAGTAGCCCTTTGCAACTCCTTCGCCGCCGATATAGATTTCGCCCTGCACCCCAATCGGAACAGGGCGTAACAGTGAATCCAAAAGGTAAACTTGGGCGTTTGCGACCGGCCTGCCAATCGGCACTGTACCGACATCCTCGGGAATTGTCTCTATCTCGAAATAAGTCGAGATTACGCATCCCTCTGCGGGCCCGTAGCCATTGACGAGCGTTCCAGGTGCCAGGTGTTTCAGAAGCCTCCGCATCGGCTCTGGTTCAGCGGCTTCTCCACCAAACAGGATCTTTCGTACGCCGTTCAGTGCATGGGGAACTTCGCGCCCAATCTGATGTAGGAAAGCCGTACTGAGGACCATGATGCTGATCCGTTCGGCAGAAACGAATTGAGCCAACTCTGTCGGATCTAAAAGCGTTTCTCGCTTCATCACAACGAGCCCGGCGCCGTTCACTAACGCTAGCCAAGTTTCCATGATGGCCGCATCGAACGAGGGACTGCAGACCTGGGTAATCCTGTCTTCTGGCCGCGCATTCACAAAATTTTGATTCCGAACGGTTCGTACGACGGCCCGATGTGGAATACAAGCCGCTTTGGGAACACCCGTTGAGCCAGAAGTGTAGATGATTACAGCCGTGGACTCCGGTGTGGCCTCGCAGGCGAGAGGTTCGCTGGAACAAAGCCAGATTGGGCAGCCCGGATCGTCCAAGTAGGTTATTGGTGCTGTGACAGGAAGATTGGCTCCGACACTTCGTGCCGACAAGACGTGGCTTACAGCGGTATCCTCGGCAATCAACTTTAGGCGTTCTGACGGGTAAGCGGGGTCAATCGGAACATAGGCAGCACCTGCCTTAAGAGCTCCCAGCATCGCGACAATCATGTCTGCTGAACGATCCATAAAGATCCCGATTCGATCACCGTGGGTGGTGCCCGACTGTTTCAGAAAACGCGCAATCTGATTGGAGCGCTCGTCGAGGCAACGATAAGATAAGCGCTCAGTTCCAGAGATCAAAGCCTCCGCCTCTGGACGGACTCTCACCTGTTCTGCAAACAACTCTTGCAAGCAGGCAGACGGATAATCACTGCTCTCGCCCACGTGGTGACTCATCACCCAGGCGCGTTCTTCTTCCGGCATCATCTCGAGATGTGCAACACTTGGCAACGGATCCGGAGATCCCAGGCTTGTCATCAACTGTGCCCAATGGCCGGCTATGCGGTCGATGGTTTCCGGCTGAAAAAGGTCCTCCTGAACGAGCAATTGGAAGTTCAGCGAGTCATTCCGCTCCTCGATCACCAAGCCAAGGTGAAACGGGATTATCGGCGAAGCCCAACAGTCCCATTCAAGGAACTCCGAAACTGGGGCAAGACAAGGAAGCGAGTTCGTCGACAGATTCTGCCAACAGAAAAAAGCGTTCGGGTAATCCGGCGATTCAGGCTCAGCCTTTGACTGCAACAAGTCTTCCAAAGCAGATAAGGGGATTTGCTGGAGATGACGTCTGAGCCCGCGATCCGTCGCCGCGAGGATGTCCGGAATCGGGAGCGTGGGATTGCAGTCTGAGTCGAACGCTACAACATTCGTGAGATTCGCTACGGGTGAATTCCCGTCAACGCTGGTCCCGAGGCTTGCACTCAGTCCGACTCGAATCTCCGAGGTAGCGGCATATCGGCTAAGCAGAATCGAATAGCCGGCGAGATACACAGCCTGGATCGAGACTCCGGTTGAGGCGGCTAGGTTCTGAAGTTGATCGCAGACCATCCGCGGAAGAGACACACTGCGCTTGCCTTGGCTGATAGGACGCTGAATTGACTCTCGGCGGCGGTCGTACGGAAGTCTAAGCTCTGAGGATTCAGAAGAGGACGCCACTTGAGTCCGAGACACTGAGTGATCTTCAAGTGAGAAAGGCTCGGTGTCGGAGAGTCGCGCTTTTAAGATCTGTCGTTCAGTCCTGGCGATAGGGTAACTGCCTGATTCGAGAGCGTTGTATAGAAGGGAGAACTCCGAGACGAGGAGCCGTATCGATTCAGGATCTGCCGCAATTAAGTGAACGCAGAGGAGAAGATAATGGTCCTTCTTGGCATCGGAATAGACACGAGCTCGAAAAGCCGGGCCATGTGTCAGATCAAATGGAGCCTTTTTCTGTTCGGAGACCTCCCTGTGCAATTCGTCGGGCGTCCAAGAGCGTGCGTCGACAGCATCTACGTCACAGCCGTGAAAGGAATCATGCCGATAAAGGACTCCGTTTTTGCGCCGGTATCCGCAACGCAGTTCTGCCCGTTGAGCTACTAACTTTTTGAGTGCCTCTACGACCGAAGAAGTTCGGCTACTACTTTGCAGCCTGCAATATACCGAGATCGTCTGCTCCGGATCGTAGGTTTCTGTCTCCCACACGCGATAAATCTCGTCCTGTCGAAGAGAGGCTAGCGTTACTTCAGACTCGTTCGATTCGATTAGTTGCTCTTGCGTTGTAGGGAATTCAGGCGGAACTCTGAGCTGTTGACCTCTCATATGTATTTCTTTCGACAGAAGATGCGACTCTCTCGCGTATTTCGGATTAATCTGAATGATTTTTCGTTTTGCGCGGTCCTGTAGCATCAGGAATTCTCCTTGGTTATGCTCCGGAGGCGGCGTACCCGGCAAGGTAGTAACATCCGATTCAAAGCTCAAGGGCCGCTACCGAGGCGGTTGCGTACCTTCTCCCCGCAAAGTTTGATTCCTGCTCCGCTATGAGTTCACTACTTTCAGCCTCCGAAAGGGCTGTGCGCAGCGTTCGTACAAAGGGAACCAGGGCCGCGAGATGACCCGTGGATCCCATATCGTGGCCTAACTCGATCCAGTCGTTGCCCGAAAGATGAATGCGTACCGCTAACGGCTCTTTAGCATTGCTATCCGGAGTAGCGGTTAGCGTATGTCCTTTCAACCTCATTTCCTGGAGTACAAAGCCGAACTCGCGCGCGGCCTCACGAAGTTCCTCCAAGCGAGCGCCCGGATTCCCGTTTCGTCCTAAACGCTCCCTTAGCGACTGAACTGCTACCTCAGCGTTGATCTCAGAACGAAGACCTCCGTTTAGGAATATCTGGCCAAGAACGCGAAACTCCACGAAGCGCAACTGACGGATGCCTAAGAAGGTCACCCCCAGGAAAACAGCAAGAACGATGCTTCTCCAATGTCCTTGCGCTTGGATGAGGCTGAGGGCCAGCATGCCCGCGACTGAGGCAGCAGCATATAAGCATAAGACTGCGTCACGATGGCTGAAGCCGCGAAGAAGTAAGCGGTGATGTATGTGAGAGCGATCCGGCCGAAATAGGGGTTTCCCTGCCAGGAAGCGGCGTAGCATAGCCAGAACGGTATCGAGCAACGGCACCGAGAGCGCCATAACTGGAGCGGTTATAGCGATGACAGAGCTCGACGCTTCCATCCATATAAGGCTGAAGCACCCAAGGAGAAATCCCAATACCAAACTGCCGCAATCACCGAGGAAGATGGAGGCAGGATTGAAGTTGAAGACAAGGAATCCCACCAGCGCTCCCGCGAGTGGGGCGGCGACTACAGTTAAAGCTGTATTACCGCTCATCAGGGATCCAATCAACACTGTCAACGTTCCGAGTAGTGCAGTACCGGAAGCAAGACCGTCCAGACCGTCTATCAGGTTCACCGCATTCGTGCACGCCATCAGCCAGACTACTGTCGCCAACATACCGAGCGGCCTTGGGATGGCCAGCGTCGAAATCGACTGGATGTAAATTCCATTGGAGATGACAATTACCGAGGCTATGCCTTGAGCCGCAAACTTGTGCCACGGCTGCAGATTCAGGAGATCATCCGCCAGCCCGACGGCAAAGATTAGGAGGACGGCGGGAACGAGAGCCCGGAACTCCGAAAATATGGCACGGTTATGAAACGAGTAAATGCTAAGGAGACCCCAAACAAGCAAGCAGGATCCGAAATACGCGATTGTTACCGCAACGCCTCCGATTCGTGGGATTGGCTTCTTATGAACCTTACGTTTGTTATCCGGTTGGTCAACGATGTTCAGGCGAAGCCCAAGTAATCGGACGACTGGCGTAAGTACCAGAGAGAGGATCACGGAAAAAAGGAATAACAAAACAGTGACGTACATAGATTGCACCTTAGATTGAGGGATTGCTGGTACGGGAACTTGACGAATACGGTTGTAGATCGATGGTCAAGCGGCGGCCTTAGCGGGCGGTCACGAGTTCGGTACCGCCCTGGCGGACAATGGTTTGCTCGTAGAGATTTTCGAGCTGGTCAACCACGCGCTCCCAGGAGAAAAAATCCTGTACGCGCTGACGGCCCCGGTTGGCGAGAAGGCGTGCAGTATCGCCGTTCAAGATTGCCCATCGCAACTGGCCTTCCAAATCTGCGACATCGCGGTTACGGAACAGCATGCCGCAGTCGGCAATAACTTCGATGTTTTCGGGTATGTCGCTAGCAAGGCAGGGTAAGCCGTAGCTCATCGCCTCTAAAAGGCCGATCGACAAGCCTTCCAGTTCGCTCGGTTGTGTGAAGAGAAAGGCGTTGGAAAAAAGCTCTTCCAAGAGGCGGCCTTGCACGCGTCCAATAAATCGAATTCGGTTATCGCCCTGGGCCAATTTCCGCAGTTCGGCTTCATAGCCGTTGTTCGGCGGTGCTTCGCCCGCAATAACCAGAGGATACTTAGTAGTGATGCGCCGGTATGCCTTGATGAGGTGGTGAACACCTTTTTCCGGTACTAAGCGTGCTGCGAACAGAATGTACTTTCCCGTTTGCAGTCCCATCCTTGTGATCAAGTCGGCGGGTGCGAGCTTTTTGATTTCGGCCGCCGTTGGAATAAAGTCGCAATTGATGCCGTAAGCGTCGCGATAGTGGTCGCACTGCGTGTGCGATACAGCCGTGATCATGTCCGCCGACTTCATCGAGCTTCTCTCCATCGTTTTCAGAAGGGTCTTTGCGACACCACCCCAACGCGAGCGCATCCACTCGATTCCGTGCATCTGAAGCACGCATGGAATACCCTTCATTCGGAATAGGGGCGCGAGTGACCCAGCGACAACACTATGGAGGTGCATGATGTCAGGCGTATCCTGCTTCAATGCTTCTCTTAAAGCGAAGAGCGCGCCGCTACATTTTTCCGCCCAGTATGGTTTGACGCTCGGTAGCCAGACAACTTGCATTCCCTCAACTTTGTCGGGACAATCACCTGTTCCGCGTGTCGAATATACAGTGACATTGTGCCCGCGCTCAACCAGCCGGCGACCAACTTCACGGGTGTACGTTTCTATGCCGCCTCCGCGGAAAAGATCTTTGACAAGGAGAAAATGGATGTTCATTCGGACAAATTCCGTCGCCTGATGCGTCGGCCTTTCTGGTTTGTTTCCACAGACTGTTTTTGGGTGGAACCAGAGCGTTTGGGCATGGCTGTCCCGCCTGCGACTCTGGTTGAGAGATTTCGCCGAGATGGTTCGTCTCGAGGTTTGCTTCGACTAATCAGCTAGGGATGGACGTCGGTCTATCGAGGAATTCTCTGGATGGGCACATGACGGCGCCTGAAAGGTAATCAGCCGACCGCGACTCGACCGCCCTCGATCAGGCCGCCTGAGCTTTACGAGTCAGTCGGTTGTAAATATCCAGCAGCGATTTCGTTCTGTGAGTTTGAGCGAACTTCGACTCGATCAACTGGCGGGCGCTTCTTCCCATACGCGCTTGCCCATCCCGATCGTTCCATAAGGTTTGAATCGAAGCCCGAAGTTGTTCAGGAGCACCGGGATCCACCAGGTGTCCCTGCTCTCCCTCATTGATCAATTCAGGAATTCCACCAATCCGGGTGCCTATGACGGGCTTGCCGTAGGCGAATGATTCCAGGATTGACATTGGCGCATTCTCGTACCACTCAGAGGGCACCACAACAAAAGCGGCATTTCGGTAAAGATCTGCGAGTCGAGCACCATCACAGTGACCCTCGAGAACAATCGAACCGCCATCGCGTTCTGCGACTTCTTTCAGCTCCTGCTCCATCGGGCCCGTCCCTGCCACCCTCATAGGAACGTTGGTGCCCAGCATTGAGCGAAGCAACGTCGGCAAACCCTTCTCGTGGGAAAGGCGGCCAACCGAGAGCACATAGCTGCCCTCATAACGCGGCTTGTACTCGTTGGGCTCAACGCAGTTGGCGTGATACACAACACGCGAGTCATCAATTCCGGATTCGCGCAACAAGCCAGCAATAAAGTGACTGGGACAGAGAAACGACGAGACAGCTCCGTAGCTTCCCGTCAGACGGGCGAAATACGCCTCGATAGAGTAAACCATCGACGCCGCGAGTTGTCCTTTGTGGCACCGGTTGACCGCGCAGCGATAGTATCCACCGTCAACGCAAGCGGAGCATGGTTTGCCATTCTTCAGCATCAAATACGACGGGCAAACGACCTTGTAATCATGTACGGTTAGGACCGTAGGGATCCGCTTCTTCTTGGCGACGCCGAGTATCGAGGTTGATAGTCTTCCGTAGATGTTGTGGCAATGAACGACATCGGGCCGAACCTTGTCCAGCATTTTGGCAAAGGCGTCAGCTGTTCGGCGGCAGTGTACAGCGTCTACGGCGGCTTCGGCACGCTTCAGCGGGCTGGTAGCACGTATGTCAGCTCCGGGGACGAAATCTTCGGAGTACGCGGTCTCTATATTCTCAGGATCGGCGGCGGAGAATGGAATCACCTCGACTCCTTCGTTCGTGAGCGCCTGGATGTCATTGAACATGACACGCTCGCAGCCGCCCCGAAGATAGTAATAATTGTTCGCTACCAAAACTTTCATACGGTCCAGATCTCCTGTTGTTAACTCCACGCCTTACAGAAAGGACAAGGAGCAATTCCGCCGCAAGCAGACAGGCTTCGCCCATTCTTGTTACACCCTGTTCTGTTGCTTACGAGGCCAGGTAATTGCCACGTACATTGTGATCAGATCATGCGTCACTGCATTCGCAGCGGGTTCGCTGGTAATCTGCACTTACCTGCCTCGTTGGTATGAACCGAATCTAACAACCGCCGTATACCGCGTCAACGCTCGCCGAGACGTGCTCGTACTCCAACTCGGGACCTTAGAATGGGAGCGGACTATGGGATAGAAGCTTTACCTACCCCTACCCGAGTAGCTGCTCACTTGATTACTGATGCAGGGGTGTCAGCCCGTCCTATCCAAGAAAACCTTGGACTTACATCGACATTGCAGATGTAGTCAGACGCGATAACCAAAAGTCGACCATCGGGTCGTACCAGGGAGTTTCAGATTGGTTTGAATGAGATGCTGTCTAGTTCTAACAGATGTTGTCGAAGAGGAGTATCGACGTAGTCCTTACTGGCCTGTCGGTATATCCCTTCGATGCTGGTCAAATTAGATGCCCTTTCTAAATGACTGCAGGCGTGAAGCTAAGAGAGTCTGCCGTTACGCGTGCTGGACTGTTCCGCCGTATGGCATGTCAGCGCATCTTGGATCTTGGCAAACGCGATGAATGAGGGAAAGCGTTGGTTATGCTGCAGCCTTACGACACTCACACGGGTTTACATCTTTTGAACTCACGTCAACTTGTAACCGTATGGACGCCCGCAGCTACGATCTTAGGAAATGTCCTAAGCAGCATGCTGAGAAGCGCTTTCCCGGCCATCAAACGTCGGTCGCGGGCAGGTCACTGTGTGCCTAACTTCAAAACAAGACCCTGCAACAAGGTTGTGGTTTTGCTTAGCAAACCGGCGGTTGGAAAGTAGTCTTCTCCCAACGTGGGCCAATCGCCGGGGTTTGATTCCGCCGCGACATGCTCGTCAATAGGACAGTCATCTCGCGCGCAGGCGTTCGGCGCGGCGGTAGATGCGGTATTGAGCGCAACCGCGTCACAGTTAAGTACGCCATCGAGCTTTGCAGCGATTGTTCGTCGCAGCCGCAAACACAATTGAACCTGCCTCCCGAGCTTCAGCGCTTGTTCTTGCTTTCCCTGGTAGGCCTAAGGTGCTTGGTATTACGGATGCTGATGGGTCTTACTCTTGAGACGACTTCGGTAGTTCTGAATCTGCACAGAAATGAAGTGAACGATGCGCCGTGTGGGGCCATGTCTGATCTCCCCGTTTGGCTCGCGGCCGCAACTCCCGGATGTATGAAGCCCCTGAGGACGGAAGCGTCAGTCACTCTGAAAACTTACATCGATGATCATGCGATTACGGGATTAACCTCAAACCCGACCATCTTTGAGCACGCAATCTCCGACGCAGGTCATACGATGCAGGAGTTGTCCGTTTGGCCAAGGCGGGCATTTCGGGGTGAAGAACTCTTCTTTCGAACTTGCACTTCAGGATTTGACACGAGCTGGAGATTCGTTCGCGTCAATCCACCAACGCACAGCCGGCGTTGATGGTTTCGTGTCCGTTGAGTCTCGCCGCTGCTCGCATACGACACCGGCAAATCTGTGTCGGCGGGAAAGGTGCTCCATGGAAAAGGCAATAGTCCGAACCTGTTCATCAATTCCGGGTACAAGTGATGATGTGACGGCGGCTTGGAGCGACGCGTGTCCGCGGGTTCAGTTCGGATGTTTGTTCCGTAGCTTCCATTTTTTGAGCCGATGCGACGGCGGAACCATGAGTACGGCTCCGGACGCGTTGCGCAACAAATTTGGCATCGCCACCGGGCAACATGTCTACAAGGCTTACCTAAATATGCTGGACTCCGATCGGTGGCAGCGATTGGCGAATTTTAGTGCTCGCCCGAAGCGCCTTCTGTTTGCCAGTACAGGAACTAAAATCCAAAAGCTTCGGACGTTCTTTATATCAATGCGCTTGCTGCGCTGAACACATCAACACCGTGCGGGAGAAGACGCTGCTTGCGTTGGGCGAGAAGGGAAAGGTAGTCGGCGCGCTTATGCGGGATGGCGGAGACTGCGAACGCGCCTTGCGCTTTCAAACGCGGGTTTCGACCTTGACCAGCTTGCTGCAGATTTGCAATCGCAGGTGCCAAGGGGCTAGTTGATTTCTTGGGCAGACTGATTAGCGCGATAACGCAAGGTCCAAATGTTACAGAGCACGGTGCTCGTTTGACGAACATATGTAGTCTTACAACCAGGAACTCTTCAGAACCGAAAGGTATTCGATGTCCGGCAACGAAAGATCGTACGACGCGCCACTAGTCGGGGTGGGCCGGCCGGGAACATCGGTGCGATCACGTGACAGCCAAAGCCGACCTCGGAGGAGCGGGTGTGAATACAGGTACTGTTCCGAGCAAGAGCGTTGCGAGAAAACAGCGCTCGCCCTTGGCCGTGCGCTCGAGTAAGTTGTTTGGAGTTGATCTCTCGCTCCGTCGCGACGCACCGTCAGGGATTCTATACGGCACGAGCGCAAGGCAAAAGCGACGCTCTTTCGGAAGTTTGGCGAGCAAGCTGGAGTCGAGGCCCGTACCCGGTCGGCTCACAGGGGTAGCAGCGTCGACCTTAATGAGAACGAGTACGCTGTCAGCAGCTTTGAAGCTCGGCTGGCAGCAGTCCGAAAACTGGAGACGTCCGTCGAAAATTGCGGGCTCGGGGGGCCAGACTCTGACTCTTCGCGCACGAAACACGGGCTAGAAGTCCCGGACCCAAAAGAGGATTAGGTCGCTTAACGCAGGAATCGCAGAAGAATGAACTTTGTGGGAATTGCTAAACGATTGAAAATATGGAGCGGGAGACGGGATTCGAACCCGCGACATCAACCTTGGCAAGGTTGCACTCTACCAGCTGAGTTACTCCCGCAGGGCACTCAATGACATTCTCCGACGATCTTGTTCCTAAGTCAATTCATCCCGTTGTAATAAGAAGGTTTACCCGCGGTTCTGGCGCAATCAGGCCCTGAGATCGACTAGGGGTTTCTGCTAGGCATACTCCGTAACTGTCTGATTTGCTTACGTTTATTTTGCTATAAATATTTTCTTTCAATTCTGGACCCCTATGCTAGACTGAGGTTTCCGAAGACACGGGAACGGCTTTTCCGCTTGCATGCAGCCGCCTTCCGCGGCATTCCAAACCACCAGCTATACGGCCGGTTCAATCTTTTCCACAACTGTGGAAAAGATGTGGGAATTCTTCGTCAATTTTCAAGGTAAGGCCCGGGAGTGTTGCGTTGGGTGACGTGTGGGACAGAATTAAGGAACAGCTAGCGCAAAAGCTAACGACAGGCGCCTACGCAAACTGGATCTCTCGAAGTAAGCTACTTTCTTTTTCTGAGGGTCATCTTACAGTCGTTGTTCCGGACGAAACCACCCAACAGTGGATTGAACAGGAATATGCGGACCAGGTCTTGACAGCTATCCAGGATCTGAACCTGCCGGTCAAACATATCGCCTACGAGGTAGAGCACACTCCCTACGCTGCGACCGCTGGAGCGGTCTCATACGAACGTCGCGCCGCCGACATACCGTTACCCCCCGCCGAGCTTCGATTTGAAAAAACAGCCTCCTGGTTGAACCCGAGACTCACGTTCGACAGTTACGTGGTGGGCTCCTCGAATCAGCTTGCGCATGCTGCTGCCCAGGCAGTGGCGAAAGCCCCTTCCCGCAGCTACAATCCTCTGTTCATCTATGGCGGGGTCGGTATCGGCAAAACCCACTTGATGCACGCCATCGGTCGAAGTTTGCTCGACAACTACACTGGCCTGAACGTGGTGTACACCTCGAGCGAGCGGTTCATGAACGAGATGATCACTTCGATCAAGCTCGACCGGATGTCGCTTTTCCACCGCCATTACCGCACGGCGGATGTGCTGCTCATCGACGATATTCACATCATTGCGGGCAAAGAGCGCACGCAGGAAGAATTCTTCCATACCTTCAACGAGCTCTATGACCATCAGAAACAGTTGGTGATCTCCAGCGACTCCGCTCCCAGCCAACTTCCCGGACTCGTCGAACGGCTCCGCTCCCGATTCGAGTGGGGATTACTGGTCGACGTCCAGGCTCCCGATCTCGAGACCAAAATGGCCATACTCGACAAAAAAGCCGAGTCGGAGGGCGTGTATCTGCCTCAGGATGTCCGGATCTTTATCGCGACCAAAACGAAGAGCAACGTGCGCGAATTGGAAGGCGCTTTGACCCGGCTCATCGCGGTCTCCTCGCTGACCAATCAGCAGATTTCTTTGACCATGGCTCACCAGAGCCTGAAGCATCTCACGGCAGCGCCGGAACGCAAAATTTCCGTCGATTCGGTGATGAGAAGTGTGGCCGAGCGTTTCAATCTCCAGCCATCCCAACTGAAGCTCAAGAGCAACACGCGCCAGATCGCCTATCCCAGGCAGGTTGCCATGTATTTAGTAAAGGAACTTACACAGGCGTCGCTTCCGGAGATCGGTCGCTATTTCGGTGGGAAACATCATACGACCGTCCTTCACTCAATTCAAAAAATTGAGGAGTTGCGGCACCACGACGACAGTTTGAACAGTATTATCCAAGGGGTAATCGACTCACTCCAGTAGCTTTGGGGAGATTTCCACAACGGGGGACTGTGGGGGTTGTGTATGGCTGTCGAAAACTTTGTATCAGGGGTAGTTTTAGAGGATTAGCAAGGGAGATATCCACAGGATGGAATGCGGACAAGTTTATTTTTTGCTATACTTTAGAGAGAAATCAACATATCCACAGCCCCTACTAGTACGGTTCTCTATAGATAGTCTCTAAATGGCCTATCAGGAGTAGTAAGAGCGAGTCCAAGGAGCTCTCAAATTTTCTTTATGGAATTTGCAGTTAGCAAATCTGATCTGGTCAGGGAACTGGGGCTGACTCAGGGTGTGGTTGAGCGCAAGACCACCATCCCAATCCTTTCGAATATTCTGCTTGAGACAGACGGGGACAAAATCTGGCTCACAGCGACTGACCTGGAGCTGGGGATCCGTTGCGCCTGTCCGGCACGCGTGAAGAAGGAAGGGGCGGGCACCATTCCGGCGCGGCGCTTACTCGATTACGTCCGCCTGCTGCCCGATGCCGATGTCCAGGTGAAGCTGGCAGAGAACCAGTGGGCGAGCTTCGTGTGCGGCCGTTCCCGGACTCGCATTGCCGGCATGTCCCGGGAGAGCTTCCCGGAACTGCCACAGATGCCCGAAGTCCTGGCGGAGATCCCGCTGGGGGTCCTGTCTCAGATGATCGCGAGCACGATCTTCGCAATTTCTGCCGAGGAATCCCGTTTCACCTTGAACGGGGCGCTTCTGATCCTGAAGGACACCGGCCTAGTCATGGTTTCTACCGACGGCCATCGGTTGGCCTTGGTAGAGAAGAAGATTGACCTCAGCGGCCTGGGTGCTTCATACAAAGCTCTTCTTCCTAAGAAGGCCATGAGTGAGATTCAGAAGCTCGCGAGCGATGACGCGACTAAAACCATCCAGTTCTCCGGCAACGACAATCACCTGTTCTTCCGAATTGACAAGCGGTTGCTGCTGAGCCGGAAACTGACGGGCAATTTTCCTGATTACGAGCGTGTGCTGCCGAAAGAACACCCATACGCGCTCGTCATCCAGAAGGACGAATTGAAATCAGCGATTGAACGCGTGGCGCAATTCGCGGATGAGCGATCGAAAACCATTCGCGTCAGAATCTTGAAAGGCGAGTTGAAAGTGCACTCTTCGATCTCCGAAACCGGCGAGAGCGAGGAGTCGATTCCAGTCGACTACGACGGAACAGAAACGGAGATTGGATTCAACGCACAATACCTCCTGGATTTTCTTCGCGCGGTGGACGGAACCGAGATTGAGTTCCACTTCAAAGACGCGGGGAGCGCTGGAGAGATGCGGCCTCGCGGTGGTTCGCCCGAAACCGTGTACCGCTACGTCGTGATGCCTATGCGGATCTGACGTCCTCAGACAACCTGAGACTCCCGGTGCGATGGTGAGGACAGCGCCGTCGCACGTCAATGTCTGCTGTCCAAGAGATTTATGAGTACAGTGCCTCAAAACGAAAATTACGATTCCTCCAGTATCAAGATCCTCGAAGGTTTGGAAGCGGTTCGCCTCCGGCCTGCCATGTACATCGGCTCAACGGGAGAAATGGGGCTCCATCACCTGGTGTATGAAGTCGTTGACAACTCCGTCGACGAAGCTCTCGCCGGGTACTGTACTGAAATAGGCGTCACGATCCATATCGATAACTCGATTACGATCGTCGACAATGGCCGCGGCATTCCGGTTGATATTCACGAAGGCGAAGGCGTGTCCGCCGCCCAGGTTGTGCTTACCAAGCTGCACGCCGGCGGCAAATTCGATTCAAATACGTACAAAGTGTCCGGTGGTCTCCACGGCGTCGGTGTAAGTTGCGTAAACGCGCTTTCCGAAGCACTTCATCTTGAGGTTTGGCGAAAGGGCGGGACCTGGGAACAGGATTACGAGCGCGGAATTCCGAAAGCGCCACTTGCGAAAACGGGCAAGTCAACCAAAACGGGAACAAAGATCACGTTCAAAGCTGACCCGACGATCATGGACGCGACGGCGTTCAACTTTGACACTTTGGCGGGACGTCTCCGACAATTGGCCTTCCTCAACAAAGGCCTCAAAATCGTTCTCACGGACGAACGCGGCGAAAATATTCGGACAGACGAATTCTTTTACAGCGGCGGGATCTCCGAATTCATCAAGCACCTGAATCGCGGCAAGTCCGTTCTGCACGACAAGCCCATCCACTTCGAGGGCGATCGCGACTTGCCGAATGGCGGCAAAATCACCATCGAAGTCGCTCTGCAATACAACGACTCCTATTCAGAGACCATCTTCAGCTTTGCCAACAACATCAACACGGTGGATGGCGGAACACACCTGAGCGGTTTTCGCAGCGCGCTGACCCGCACCATCAACGCGGCCGGGCAACAAGGCGGATTGATCAAAGATCAGAAAGAAAATCTGACCGGCGACGACGTGCGGGAAGGCCTCACAGCCGTGATCAGCGTGAAGTTGCCACAGCCCCAGTTCGAAGGCCAAACCAAAGGCAAGCTGAATTCGGACATCCAAGGATATGTCGTTCAGCTCGTGAACGAGAAGCTGGGTGAGTTCTTCGACAAGAATCCGATCGTCATGAAGAAGATCGTGTCGAAGGCACTTGAAGCGGCCCGGGCGCGAGAAGCCGCCAGAAAAGCTCGCGATCTGACGCGCCGCAAGGGAGCTCTCGATTCAGGTGGGCTACCCGGCAAACTGGCGGATTGCCAGGAGCGCGATCCCGATCGCTGCGAGTTATTCCTTGTCGAAGGCGAATCGGCCGGCGGAACCGCGAAATCGGGACGCGACCGGCGCTACCAGGCCATCCTGCCGCTCAAGGGCAAGATCCTCAACGTGGAGAAAGCACGCTACGACAAGATGCTGGGCCACGAAGAGATCCGTGCCATGATCACGGCGATTGGCACCGGTATCGGTAAGGGCGAAGACTTCGATATGGCGAAGCTCCGCTACGGCAAAATCATCATCATGACGGACGCGGACGTCGACGGATCTCATATCCGGACCTTGCTTCTGACGTTCTTCTTCCGACACATGCAGCAATTGATCACCCGCGGCAAGGTGTTCGTGGCACAGCCGCCGCTGTACCGGATCAAGAAGGGCAAGAGCGAGAAGTACATCAAGGACGACAAGGAATTCACGAGAGAGATTCTCCGCCGTGCGACGGAGAATCTGGTCGTCGAGATCAACAGCCAGGAAGACGGTCAACCCGTCAAGGTAGACGGAGGTGCGCTGCGTGCCTTCCTTATGACATTGGATGAGCTTTCGGAGATGAGTTCGCGCCTTGAAAGGCGTGTTCGCGACGCGCGTGTTGTCGAGGCTCTTTCGGACGTCGAACTTCCTATCGATGCCAAAACAGACCTGCAGAATGAGGCCAACGTGCAAGCGGTCGCGGAACGGCTGCGCCAGACGAAGCTTGAAGTGACGGTAGAGCGGGAAGAAGAGCATTCGGCATGGATGGTCGGCTACAAAGACCCAACGAACGCGACCCGCTACATCAATACCGAGTTTCTTTCCATGCCCGAATTCCGGCGTCTGAGAGCGATCGTTAAACAGGCCGCCCGGTACAACAAGCCTCCGTTCACGATGGTGAAAGATAATCAACGTCAACCGTTGCAAAACTGGCGGGATCTCTTGTCGACCGTGAAATCGGAGGGTACCCGCGAGGTCAACGTGCAGCGCTACAAGGGGCTGGGCGAGATGAACGCCGAGCAGCTTTGGGCTACCACGATGAACGCCGAGACCCGCACTATGCTTCAGGTTGACCTGAAGGACTTCGCCGAATCGGAGCCTATCTTCTCTACTCTAATGGGCGAGGATGTGGAAAGCCGGCGTAAATTCATCGAAGAGAACGCGCTTGACGTTCGCAACCTGGACGTCTAGTTCCCACTTTTTTTCGCGCATTCCAGCCGAATATTGTGTTGGCTGTTGACCAGGACCCAGCGTAAGGCGGGGTCGGTCTCAGCCTGCACATACGGCAGGGCAGTGCTTTCGAAACACACGGGCGATTCCGCCGAACTCTTGCGAATATCCTCCAGAGCCGGAAGAGGCTCCCATCTCCTTCCCGGCGCGAAGTACTCCAGATACCAATCGTCCGGGCTCAGAGCTTTGTAGTACACCGTTGCAGACTTAGGAAGTTCTTTGTCGATCCGCTTCGCCAGCGCCAGCACCGGATCCGCTTCCACCTTCGAATGCGGATAGATAAATGCTGCAAAGTTCCAGGCGCCCAAGCCCAACACCAACCACGTGAACGGTCGGATCAAGCGTCTTCCGTATTGATCGAGATAAGACCCGATCAGCACGACGATTGCCGGCCAGAGGAACAGCTTGTAGAATGCGTTTCCCGGCTCGAACCAAGACAAAAAGACGAAATAAACCGCGGCAGACGACCAGAGTACGCTTCGCATGCGGTGATCGGGTGTTACCAGGCTCGGCTGTGTGCGGTTCCGAAACCCGACGATGAACGCTGCAACCGTGCAACCGACGCACAGCAGTAGCCCGGCTATCACAAGAGGTGAGAGAAAGTCTCGAACAAGGGTCAACTTTCCACCTCCAAACAGCTTCAGGTAGCTGGAGGCGTTTGAGACGACCAGCTGTCCGAAGCCGCGAGTTGTCCTTGTGTCGTTCGAGACGCTTGTGATCCAACGGAAAAAGGATTCTGTCGATTGCCCTGAGTGGGTAGCGAGATACGAGATGTAGTAGGGAATGGCGACGCAGATCGCAGTCACCAGCACGAACACAAGAATGCGCCAGATAGGTTTTCGACGTGCTCTCGGTTCAAGCCAAGTCGGCGAGAACGATCGGCAGGTAGCCAAAAACTGCGAGTTGGTGAAACAGCATTGCCAAACTTAAGCAGACCCCAGCCGTCACCAGACGAGGCTTTTCGGCGAGTACCGACACAAGTGCCCAGGTCGACAGCCATACCGCAATCACGTAGCCATCGGCATCGGTCGAAAACTTCCACCATGTCGCTCCCAATGCAAAGAGAAGCGTGCAAGTCCATGCGAGTTCCAGTGAGCGAAAGAAACGCAAGCATACCCGAAAAATGAGGGTAGAGCAGAGCACGCTTGCGAAGACATTGATCAACTGCAAGACCGTCACGGAGCGAACGGGTACACCGAGGGCGTGCAGAACCTGGTAAACGCCGTAACCCAGGGGCGAATACAGCAGGTGATTCGCATGCAGAAGCGTAGGAAAGGGCAGCGCGCCTTCAGAAACCTTCTCGATGTAGAGCGAGAACAGAACTCCATCCCAGTAATGAGAGGCGGTCAGAAAACATAGATAAAGCGCGGCTAAACCGACTCCGAGGGGAAACAGTTTACGCAAGCTGCCGCTCTGTTGTAATGAGTCGATGTCCAATGTTCCGGTTGTTCGCGTCAATCGAAAAGCCGCAGACCGGGTGTTTTCGGGCCACCCCTGGATTTTCGCAAGTGACGTTCTCGACCGCGGATCGGCGCAGCCTGGAGATGCGGTGACGGTCGCTGACGCTCGGGGCAAAGCGTTGGGAACCGCTCATTACAGCTCCACTTCGCAGATCACGTTGCGCCTCCTCAGCCGTCGTGTCGAGCCCGCGGATCGAAGCTTTCTTACACGCTCGGTCGAGGCCGCGTACCAGTTCCGTCGCCGCGTGGTGCAGAACTCAAATGCGTACCGCCTCCTGCACGCGGAGGGCGACCTGCTTCCCGGGCTCATTGTGGATCGCTACGGGGAGTACATCTCACTCCAGCTGCTCGACCAGGGAATGGACCGGCTTGCGGCCGACATCGTAGATGTACTGAGGGAAGTCCTTCAGCCCCAGGGAATCGTCGCTCGCAACGACGTACCGACACGCGCAAAGGAAGGTCTTGACGAGGAAGTGAAGATTCTCTCTGGCAGCATCCCCGAGCACGTCAACATCGAGATGAACGGGCTGCGATTCCAGGCAAATCTGGTCAGCGGACAAAAGACAGGAGTATTTCTCGATCAACGTGAAAATTACCTCGCCATGCGCCGTTGGGGCCGTGGTCGCGCGCTCGATTGCTTCACGGGCTCGGGAGGTTTTGCACTTCACATCGCCTCTGTCTGCGAGTCCGTCGAGGCGGTTGACAGTTCCGCATTAGCGGTCCAAATTGCAAAGGGGAATGCCGGGCTGAACGGCATCGGCAATGTCGAATTTCGCGAGGCGAACGTTCTCGACTATCTGCCTTCACTGGTTTCGGCGAAGAGAAGTTTCGACATGGTGATCGTCGATCCCCCTGCTTTCACAAAATCAAGGTCTGCGCTCGAAGGCGCGGTTCGAGGCTATAAAGAAATCAACTTGCGTGCCCTGCGACTGCTGCGCCCCGGCGGAATTCTCGTTAGCTGCTCGTGTTCGCATCACATGAGCGAAGCGCACTTGTTCCAGGTGATTGCTGAAGCGGCACTAGATGCTCACAAGCAGTTGCGAGTATTAGAACGGCGTACGCAGGCCAGTGATCATCCCATCCTGTTGACAGTTCCGGAGACGCATTATCTGAAGTGCCTCGTCTTCGAGGTAATCTAATCCTTCGCGAGTGACTACACAAAGATGACAGACCGTTTCGAAGAGCTACGCCAGCGGCACGCGAGAGCGGAAGAGGGTGGGGGACCCGAGCGGAAGGCAAAGCAGCATGCCGAAGGGAAGCTTTCGGCCCGTGAACGAGTGGATCTTTTGCTGGATGAGGGGTCTTTCGAAGAACTCGATAAACTCGTTCGGCATCGATCCTACAATTTCGGCCTTCAGAATAACTTGATTGAGGGCGACGGCTTTGTCACCGGCCATGGGTTGATTCATGGTCGACAGGTGTTTGTGTTCGCACAGGATTTCACCGTCTTCGGCGGATCGCTGTCGGAAGCGAACGCACAGAAAATCGTGAAGCTGATGGATCTTGCGATGAAGACAGGTGCTCCCATCATCGGCCTGAACGATTCTGGGGGCGCGCGTATCCAGGAAGGGGTTGCCTCGCTGGCCGGCTATGCGGATATATTTCTTCGCAACACTCTCGCGAGCGGCGTCGTGCCCCAAATCTCAGCCATCATGGGTCCCTGCGCCGGAGGCGCGGTTTATTCACCCGCTTTGACGGATTTCGTTCTCATGGTCGACCGCACCAGCCATATGTTTGTCACTGGCCCCGATGTCATCAAGACCGTGACTCACGAGGACGTCACCAAAGAGGATCTGGGTGGGGCCATGACTCACAATGCTACAAGCGGTGTGGCGCACTTTCTTGCCGCGGACGATCAAGATTGCTTGCAGCGCATTCGCAATTTGCTCCGCTTCCTGCCGCAGAACAATCTGGATGGAGCGCCTCCCGAACGGACCGACGATCCCGAGGACCGGGCGGATCCCGAGCTGGACACGTTAATACCCGCCGAATCGAACAAGCCCTATGACATCAAGGACGTGATTGCGCGCGTGGTGGACAACGGTTACTTCCTCGAAGTCGCTGAGCATTTCGCTCGCAACATTGTGATCGGCTTCGCCCACCTGGGCGGACAGTCAGTAGGGATCGTCGCAAATCAACCGGCTCATCTCGCCGGATGTCTCGATATCGATTCGTCGACCAAGGGCGCGAGGTTCGTCAGGTTTTGCGATGCGTTTCAGATTCCGATCCTGACCTTCGAAGACGTGCCCGGCTTCTTACCGGGAACCGCTCAGGAATTCGGCGGGATCATCCGTCACGGCGCCAAACTTCTATATGCCTATGCAGAGGCAACGGTTCCGAAGATCACGGTGATCACGCGTAAGGCGTACGGGGGCGCGTATTGCGTCATGGGCTCCAAACATCTCCGTACCGATATCAACTTCGCCTATCCTACGGCCGAGATCGCCGTAATGGGTCCCGAAGGCGCGGTGAACATTCTGTATCGGCGTGAGCTGCTGACTTCGGACCGGCCGGACGAGAGTCGCCAGGAAAAGATAGAAGAATACCGCGAGCGGTTTGCTAATCCGTTCATCGCGGCGGAGCGTGGTTACGTAGACGACGTGATTGAGCCCCACGAAACGCGCCGCAAGGTGATTCGCGCGTTGCGGATGTTGGCCAATAAGGGCGATACGATGCCGCGCAAGAAGCACGGCAACATCCCGTTGTAACTCTGAACGAGTACGCCCCTCGCCGGGACAGGAAACGCCAGATCAGTCGCCGCCGGAATCGCCCGTCCCGACTTTAAGGACCGCGAGAAACGCCTCTTGCGGAATCTCAACTCGTCCCACGCGTTTCATTCTTCGCTTGCCTTCTTTTTGCTTTTCCAGCAGCTTGCGCTTGCGCGAGATATCGCCGCCGTAGCACTTCGCGAGAACATTCTTTCGCATGGCTGCGATGGTTTCTCGGGCGATGATCTTGTTCCCAATTGCCGCCTGCAGCGCGACTTCGAACATCTGCCGCGGAATGAGCTTGCGGAGGCGCTCGATTAAGGCTTTACCGCGATCGTACGCAAAATCGCGGTGAACGATCATAGATAGCGCATCAACCGGCTCGCCGGCGACCAGCACATCCAGTTTCTGCATCGGCGAGACGCGATAGCCGGACAGATGATAATCGAGCGAAGCATACCCGCGAGAGGCGGACTTCAAACGATCGTAGAAGTCCATGACGATCTCGTTGAGCGGAAGCTCGTAAGTCAACAGCACGCGCCCGCCCCCGATATATTCGAACTTCTTCTGATTGCCTCGTTTTTCCTCGAGGAGTTTCAGAATTTCGCCAATGTACTCCTCGTGCGTGATAACGGTTGCATCAATGATCGGCTCTTCAATCTGCTGTATCGAAGACGGGTCGGGAAACTTCTGCGGATTGTCGACCTCCACCAGTTCTCCCGATGTTGTTGTTACGCGATAGCGCACACCAGGAGCAGTCGTGATCAGGTCAATTTGGAATTCCCGCTCCAGCCGTTCCTGGATAATTTCGAGGTGCAGCAGCCCAAGAAAACCGCAGCGGAAGCCGAATCCCAGTGCGACCGAGCTTTCCGGCTCGAAATTGAATGCACTGTCGTTGAGCCGCAGCTTTTCGAGCGCATCCCGAAGTAGCCCGTGCTCGTGCGACTCGATGGTATAGAGACCAGCAAACACCATCGGCTTGATCTCTTGGAAACCAGGCAAGGGTTCGCTCGCCCGCCGGGCGTCTTCCGTGATCGTATCGCCAATCTTTGCGTCAGACACCGTCTTGATGTTGGCGAACAGGAAGCCAGCCTCACCGGCGGTTAGTTCCTCGCAGGGAATCGGCTTGGGCGATTGGTACCCCAAGCCTTCCACTTCGTGGACAGTGCCGTTCGACCAGAGGCGAATCTTCTGACCCTTACGAAGCGTGCCGTCTAC
The DNA here is from genome assembly GCA_963730775.1 of uncultured Acidobacteriaceae bacterium. GTDB lineage: Bacteria > Acidobacteriota > Terriglobia > Bryobacterales > Bryobacteraceae > Bog-105. The sequence goes on from CAVSTI010000002.1 coordinate 33,773, forward strand.
AATGCGCGTGAGAATGATGACCCCGCGATAGGGGTCAAACCAGGAATCGAAGATCAGCGCCCGTAGTGGTGCATTGGGGTCACCTTTCGGAGCGGGCACGCGTCGGACCACAGCTTCCAGGGTGTCCCTGATGCCGATGCCATTCTTGGCACTTGCCAGAACCGCGTCGGTTGCGTCTAGCCCGATCACCTGCTCGATCTGGTCGCGAATCCGTTCGGGTTCAGCGGACGGCAGGTCGATCTTGTTAATGACCGGGATGATTTCGAGATCGTGATTGAGAGCGAGATACGTATTGGCGAGCGTCTGCGCTTCAACGCCCTGCGACGCGTCGACCACGAGCAGCGCTCCTTCGCACGCTTGCAAGCTGCGCGAGACTTCGTAGGTGAAATCCACGTGCCCCGGCGTATCGATGAGATTGAGCTGATATTGCTGGCCATCGTCGGCTTTGTAGTCCAGGCGAACCGCATGGGCTTTGATCGTGATTCCGCGCTCGCGTTCCAGGTCCATGCTGTCCAGGACCTGTTCCATCATTTCGCGTTGAGAGAGCGCGCCAGTGTATTCAAGGAGGCGATCTGCGAGCGTGGATTTGCCGTGATCAATATGCGCAATGATGCTGAAATTGCGTATGAAACGGGGATCCATGTAATGAGGTAGACTGAGGGTAAATCGAATTATCCCATAGCAGGCGCTATCCTCGCGCTTCGCCTTGTTTCATGCCGTATCAGACTTTCCAGGGATCGCTTGACGCGACAGACTTGCGCATTGGTGTCCTCGTGAGCCGCTTCAACGAATTCATCACCGAGCAACTTGCGACGGGCGCACTGCAGGTCCTCGAAAAGCATGGGTGCAAATCGGAGAACATCACCTTCGTGAAAGTTCCTGGCGCCTGGGAATTGGCTATTGCGGCGAAAGCACTGGCGCCGCAGTGTGACGCGCTGGTTGCATTAGGAGCCGTGATCCGGGGAGATACTCCGCATTTCGAGTTTGTCGCCCGTGGTGTGACGGATGGACTGAATCAGGTCAGTCTCCAGACTGGCGTGCCGATTGCTTTTGGAGTGCTCACGACAGACAACATGCAGCAGGCCATGGATCGGGCCGGCGGAGCAGCGGCAATAAGGGCGCTGAGGCTGCGGAAGTCGCGATCGAGCTTGCCAATTTGATGAAGAGCCTTAAGGCCACCGACCACCATGGCCGCTAGACACCGGTCCAGAAAGCGGGCGCTTCAGGTGCTCTTTGAATGGGATATCCGTGGCGGCTCGATTGACACGGCCATCTCCCATTTTTACGAAAGCCTCTACTCTGAAGAAGACGAGAAAAAGCCGAAGCCCGACCGGTTCATGGAAGAACTGGCTCGCGGAACGGTAGCGAATGCAAAGAGCATCGATGAGCAGATCGAGGCGAAGTCGGAGCATTGGCGGCTTTCGCGCATGGCGGTTGTGGACCGGAACATTCTCCGGCTGGCGATTTACGAGTTAAAGCAGAACGCCGTTCCCGCTCCGGTGGTGATCGATGAAGCAATCGAGCTCGCTCGCCAGTTCTCCAACGACGAGTCGGTCTCGTTCATCAATGGCGTGCTGGACGCTGTTCATCGCCAGGTGCAAGCTGCGGGCGGGTAGTGGCGGCGCCTCTCGTGGCGTTCATTCAATCCGAAGCTCCGGAAAATCGAGCTTATAGCGAACTGGATCTAGCGTTAGCAGACGATCCGCCTGCAATAAGGCATGTGCACCCACCAGAAAGTCTGCAAGAAGGCGTTTGGGGCCTTCTCCTTTTGCTTTGCGGCGGCGATTCGCGTACCGCGCAAAGCGCCGGCCAGCCTCAAGCCAGACCGTTCCGTGGAGTTGTAGCTCCAAAACAATACCCGTTTCCGCAAAGAAGTCGTTGATGAAGGTCTCCGTGGCGCGCGGGTACGCCAGGAGTTCTGCATAGACAACGCCGGAAACAAGGATGGCACCAGCTTGTTTAGCGTCACTCAACTGGTTCGCGATGCCGCTTGCTCCCGGCTCATTTGACCATAAGGCGGAAAGGACGTTCGTATCTAGTGACGTCCTCATCAGTCTTGGTCGCATTCACGCAGTTGCGCTACCCATCTGTTAATTTCCCGCTTATTGCCGAAGGCGGGAAGAATGCCGACGTACTTCTCGAAAGGATTTGTAGGAAGCTGAGCAGGGCGAATGAAGGTCTGGTCGCCACTGATGACAAATTCAATCCGGTCACCTTCCTTCAAGCCGAGACGACGGCGTACTTCTAACGGCACCGTTACTTGGCCCTTGCTACTGATCGTGCTAGATAGCGTCATCTTTACCATCCGTCTTTACGGTAAGGATAGCAGTCTTTACTCCAGGCCAGCAGGTGCGCGTGATCACGTCTTGTGCATCAAGGGCTGGCCTGCCCCTCATTTCCCGATACAGAACGTGGAAAAGATACGGTTCAGGATATCGTCGGCCGTTGTTGCACCCGTGAGTCGCATCAATAGGCCTCAAACAAGCGTACAGATCAATCAGAATCATCTCGTGCGGGATCCCGAATTTGACCGCCGACTCTGCATGATGAAGGGCTTCCAGGCTTTCGCGAAGTAAGTTCAGGTGACGAAGGCTCGTGATACTGCCGTCTTCCGGTTGTGCCAGACCCGCCGGCGCCAGCCGTCGCAAGATGGCGTTCTTCAATTCGGGAATGCCAGCTCCAGTCAAGGCTGAAACGTGAACGGCACTCATCAGTTCGGCTATTTGCGTCGGCAAATCCGATTTGTTGGCAACGAGCAATGGATTCCCACTGTCCGAGCTTCTCTCGCAGGGCACGGTCTTCTCCGGTTTCCGCTCTGGATCCATCCAGAACCAGAATCGTTAGATCAGCATCCGCTACCGCCTGATAGCTCTTCTGAATGCCAAGACCCTCGACGAGATCATCGCTTGCGCGAATGCCTGCAGTGTCGACAAGCCGGACCGGAATGCCGTTCAAGGACATCGATTCGGAGATCATGTCCCTCGTTGTCCCGGGGATTTCCGTCACGATGGCCCGATCCTGCTCGAGCAGCCGGTTGAATAAGCTGCTCTTCCCAACGTTCGGCCTGCCCGCGATGGCAAGCGTGAATCCGTCGAATACAAGCTTGCCGGCGGCGTAGCTTGCGATCAGGCGATCCAGTTCCCGCGCGATAGGAGCCAGGCGGCGGAGAATCTCATCCGGGCTGGCAACGCTGACGTCGTCTTCAGCGAAGTCAATGCCGGCTTCCAGAAGGGAAATCAACTCGACAAGCTGTTCTTTAACGGGTCGAATTCGGTTCGAAACCGAGCCATGCAGCTGTTGGGCAGCAACGCGCGCCTGATAGAGAGTTGTGGCTTCGATGAGCTCGCGAACCGCCTCGGCTTGTGGCAAATCGATCCGACCGGAGAGATAAGCACGGAGGGTGAACTCACCCGGCTCGGCTACTCGGGCGCCTTGCGCAACGGCGCGTTCTACACACGTACGCAGAACAACCGGTGAACCATGGGAGGTGATCTCGACCACATCTTCGCCCGTGTAGGAGCGTGGCCGCTCGAAGAAAGAGACAACGGCCTGGTCGATCACGGCGCCGTCCGAGTCGGTCAGGTCGGCAAGCTCGCTATGCCAGGAGTGCCACGCGTGCTCGCCTTTCAGGCGCAGAATTCGTTCCGCGATTTCGCGGCTACGGGCGCCGGAGAGGCGTACGACGCCAAGTCCGCCACGCCCGGGAGGTGTCGAGATCGCGACAATCGTGTCGCGCAGATTCATGTGCTTAAGAAGTTAGCGCGGGCCTCTGCGGCCTCGGTCGCCGCCACCAGAGCGGGGCCGGCGATCGAACTTGCCGTTGCCGGGTCCACGACGATCATCGCCTGCTCGCCCGAACCCGCCAGGCCGTGCACCTTGAAATGCACCGCGTGGAGGGGCGGGAGGTGCAGGTGGCGTCGGCATGTCCGAAGGAATGACTACGACCGCCCGCATTGGGCCCACACCAACGCTTTCGCTTCGCAGCTCCTTTTCGTTCCGCAGCGCAAGATGGATCACCCGTCGTTCTCTGCTGGTCATCGGGTTGAAATGAAAGGGCACGTGCGTCCGTTTCACCTTGTCTGCCGCTGCCAGCGCGCTCATCCGAAGTTCCTCCATGCGGAGTAGCCGATAATCGTTCGCGTCGAACGAAATCAGCGAATGATCTTCGGGCGGCATCCGCATTGCTTCCATGGACAAGTGTTCCAGCGCAAGCAATACTTCAGCTCGGTTGGCCAGAAGCAGATCGACATCGTGACCGGCGAAGTTGACAGTGACTTCCGGATTCTCGACTTCGGGGTGAGGATTTTCCGGCGTGCGCAGCTCGTAATTCACGCTAAGACCGGCATGTTTTAGGAGCGGCAGCAAGAACTGATCCAGTTTCGGCCCTAACGACTCGACAGTGTATTTCATAGGGCTTACTTCTTGGTGATCTTCTTCATAGGCGCTTTTGAAGTTGGAGCCGCGGCAACCGCAGGTGTAGGCATCAATCGGTTAATAAGTAATTGCTGGCCGATTCCAACCAGGTTACCGGTCAACCAATATAGTACAAGCCCGGCAGACGCATGGTAGAACATGAAGCCGAAGAAGAGCGGCATCATGAGCATCATCTTCTGTTGGTTGGGGTCCACGCCTGCAGCCGGCGTCATACGCTGGGTCAGAAATTGGGTGCCTATCAGGATGAGCGGCAGCAGGTGAATCGGCAGCGTTTCCGCCGAAGAAAGGTCCGGAACCCAAAGCCAACCGGCGTGGCGCAGTTCAATTGCGATATTGAGGACTCGGTAGAAGGCGTAGAAGAACGGTAGCTGGATCACCATGGGTAGACAGCCGCCGACCGGATTGACTCCTTCGCGCTTGTAGAGCTCCATCACTTCCTGGTTTTGCTCTGCCTTCTTGGGATCGCGAAGGCTTACATTCTTGTACTTGGCATTGATCGCCTGGATCTGCGGCTGCAGCTTCTGCATTTTGCGAGCCGATTTCAAGCTCGAGAGGCGCAACGGGAACAGTCCCAGGTTGATGATCAGGGTGACAAGGATGATCGCCCAGCCGTAGTTACCGGTCCAGTGATCGTGAACCCAGTTAAGAGATGTGAACAGCGGATGCGCGAGGATACCGAAAAATCCCCAGTCAACGAGTTGCCCCAGCTTCGGGTTCACTTTCTGCAGAAGATCAATGTCTTTGGGACCCACAAACAACGAGAAATCATTCTCGGCGCCAGTCGATATTGCGCCTCCGACAAAGTCAACGGCCTTCTCCTCTTTGGGCGGCTTCACCGAATCTTTGAAGGTGCGGATTTCGAGCGAAGATGAACCGTTCGGAAGAGCGACGGCGGCGAAGAATGTGTCCTCCAGCCCTGCAAAAGTGTAGTTTCCCGAGTCCGTAACCGGACCGTCTTTAGCGTCCTTCGCGGTTTTAGTGATCAGCTTTCCCGCGCCCGTATCGTAGCGAACCGTGTGTTGCGATTGCGCCGCGTTGTTGACCTTCTGATCACCAAACCCTCCGCGCCACATAAGGAAGTGCGCCGCCGGTGTGCCGCCGACCAGAACCTCTGATTTCACTTCCGCGAGGTAGCTGTCTCTCCCAAAGGAAAAAGACTTATGGATCTTGGTGTTGCCGTCCGCGAAATCGAAGGTGATACCTAATCCGTCGGCCGTCAGCTTGCTTTGGTAAAGCACCGTGTTCGGGTCTACCGTGAGCTTCTGGTCCTTCATGTCGATCGCGAATGGGCGGGGAACGTTCTCGGCCGCGTTGATCAGCTCCAGTGGCTTTCCGGAATCGTCCTGATACCGCTTGAGTACCCAGTTCTTCACCACCCCGCCCCGGTTCGTGAAAGTCACACGATAGAGCGAGGTGTCAATGGACGATTCGCTCTCGGTCGAGGCCGCCAGGCGTCCGGCGCTACTTTGACCTGGTCCGGCTGGGCTTGTCCCTCCCATTTCCGCAGGAGCCGCGGGTTTGCTTGTGACCTTTGCCGCTTGTTCTTTATTGGCGGGAGTAACGGGTTTCGGTCCCGGCGCAGGTTTAAAGAAATACTGGGAAGCTAGCAGCACCAGCATCATGAGCGCCAGTGCTAGGGGCAGACGCTTCTCGAACGAAGGCGGCTTCGGAGGTACGCTGCCGATGTTTGTGGACATAATTGAATCTCGTAATAACTTCTAGCGGACCGGATCGTATCCGCCATCGTGAAACGGATGGCAGCGACCTAAGCGCAGTAAGCCCTTCCAAACGCCTTTCCATGCCCCGTACTTTGCAACCGCGTCCATCATGTACTCGGAACACGTTGGATAGTAGCGGCAAGCCGACGGCAAAAGCGGAGAAATGAAATGCTTGTACCCTTTCAGGATACCGAGGAGGACTACTTGCACTTTGCCAGAACCCGTTTTAACTCAGAACGCAGGTCATCAAACCCCGCTTCGAGCACACTTCGGCGGGGATTGATGACGATAATCCAATTATCGGGGAAAGCAACCAGTTCATGCCGGACGGCTTCGCGCATTCTCCGTTTAATTCGATTGCGAACAACGGCTTTGCCCAAAGCTCGCGGAGTCGTGAAGCCGAATCGGACTGGCTTTTGCGTATCGCCGCCCCTTAGACAAAACGCCACGAAGAAGCGCGTCGTGAGGCGCGACCCGCGGTTGTAGGTTTCCCGGAACTCCGAACTGCGCAGGACCCGGCTGGTTTTAGGGAGTGACAGCGGACCAACAAGAGAGTTGACGAACTACTTGGAGTAACGCACTGCTGGCTCGTCGCTGACGGTGAGCTTGTGACGGCCCTTCGCTCTGCGGCGCGCCAATACGGCACGGCCATCAGCCGTCTTCATGCGAACGCGGAATCCATGAGTCTTGGCGCGCTTGCGATTGTTCGGCTGAAATGTACGTTTCGGCATGATTTAGATCCTTTGAATAATATCGGGCGGGTTTGCCGATTCAGGCTGGGCAACCGGCGGAAAGGCGTCGGGAAGACACACGTCTAGACGCTTCTAGAACCCAAAGAGAAATTATACTACTGAAGCGGCTCGTATGCCCACACGAGCCGCCCGGTTTCCGGATTTCCTAGAAAGCCAGCTTGAGACTGAGCTGAATGTTCCGCGGCGGATAGGCGGAGGAAATCGTCCCGAAGCTGGTGTTCGAGGTAACGACATTCAGCTGGTTGTAGTTAGTGATATTAGGGGCATTGAAGAAGTCCCCCTGAAACTTCAGGTCGAAACGTTCGGCAAACGTGAAATGCTTTGCCAACGAGAGATCGTACGTCTGCAGGCCGGGTCCCTCAATGATTCCCGTCCCTGAGGTGCCGAACTGCGCTGCGGGAGCGGCGCCGAATGCAAGCGTATTGAACCAGAGAGTTGGTGAGGGATTAGCCACCGTGATCGGGCCCCCAACGTAATTCGCCCGTCGCGTTCCGGTAGCGGTGCTACCGGTGACGGTGTAGTATTGCCCGGTCTGGGCTCGGACAACGCCACTCAACTGCCAGCCGCCGACGGTCTGTCGAACAACGCTGTTGTACTGGCGAAGCATTGGTAGCTGCCACACAAACGTGGCCGTAAAGATGTGCCGGCGATCAAAGCTCGTGGGACCGTAATTGTAATGACGGTTTTGCCAGTTCTCCAGGTTGTCGTTCAGTCCGCTGGAATCGCCCAGAGCTTTGCTCCAGGTGTAGCTGGCCGTCGCGGTGACGGTACCCAGTCGCTTTGAAGCATAAGCCTGCAAAGCGTTGTAGTTGGACGTCGAGTCGCTCTGGAACTGATTGATCGCGCTGTAGCCCAGATACGGCACAAAGGCATTAGCCGACGCGGTCGGGTTAGCAGCCACGAGTGCCAGGTTCGGGAAGTTGATGTTGGGCTGTCGCAACAGGTGACGGCTCAGGCTGCCAACGTACGACAACTCAGCCAGAATGCCCTGGTTAAATTCGCGCTGGATGCTGAAGCTGTACTGCTGAGTGGAGGTGTTCTTCAGATTGGGGTTGATGGCGTTAATGCCGCCAAGGGCGGTCGCAGCCGCTGAGCCACCAGTGATGTTCGCCAGATTGGCATTGTCGTATTCCGAGATTTGCAGGATGGGCGGAACGTTGACTTGCGAGAAGAGCAGGTTGCCTTGCGGACGGTTATAAAAGAGTCCGTATCCGCCGCGAATGGCCGTCTTGCTGTCCGGCGAATAGGCGAATCCGAAACGAGGCCCAAACGCATTGGCAGTATTGTAGAAGCCCCGAGGAGCTCCGGTCGGAAACTGCTGGAAGAAATTGCTGCCCGAACCGGGGACCCGGCCCTGTTGATCACTTGGCACTCCGTTGCCCGCAAGAATCAAGCCGTTGTAGGGATTACCCGAACCGGGCACGATTACGCCTGCTGAAGTAACGCGAACGGCCTGCGCCGGATTGTAGCGGGTCTGGTCGAAATTCGCCATGTTGTTTGCCGTCGTGTACATCGGCTGCAGGTACTGGTAGCGAACGCCAATTTCGAAGCTCAGCTTCGGCGTCACCTTCCAGGTGTCCTGCACGAACGCCTCTGGCTGAGTGAACCGGAAGAAGCCAACCGGATCGGCACTCGCTTCCGTATAGCTCTGGAAGTTCCCAAGCAGGGCGTCAGCGAGGGCGTTGCCCGTTGTGTTCGCGTTATTTCCGGTGTTGAAGACGGCGTTTCCGGGATATGGCGGCCGGCCATTCTGATCGACACGGTCGCGAATGAGAACCGCTCCGAATCGGATCAGGTGATTGCCGGTGGTGACCGACATGGTGTCGGAGAACTGAATGTCAGTACTTGGCGACATCAACGCAAAGTTTGGTCCCTGGAATCCGGCAAAGCCAGTAATTGAGACCTGGGGGATGCCGTTCGCGTCATACTGCCCGCCTTGGTAGAGCTGATTGAACTGAAATCCGTACGTGCTGCGCTGCCATGTGTTCCCGTATGGAGGAATGTGCTGCGATGCCCAACTGGCGTTCGCCCGGGCTTCGTTCACGATGTGCGGCGTCGGAATCCACGTTTCGGCGATCAGAAAGCTCTGGCCGGGACGCATGCGAAGCGTCGGTGTAGTCGGCAGGTTTCCGCTTGCAGCGAAGGTTCCGAACGGATCAACAAGCTGGTTGTAGTCCTGGATCCAGCGGCCGTAAACCGTGTTCTTCTCGTTGATGGTGTAGTCAAGCCGCACCAAATCCTCGCGGAAGTCAAAGGGATTGCTCGGCGCAAGCGTCAAATTGTTCGATACGGCTGCATCCGTGAAGCTCTGCGCCTGAGATGACATGAGGCGGTAGACGTTCGCGATCGCTCGACCGTCCGGTGTGATCAGGCTCGAGATGTTGTTGCCCGGTATCGGCGTCCTGGTCCCTGGAAAGAACAGTGTCGTATTGCCAAAGAACCCGTTCAATTGCGCGCTGGATGGAACCGTCAGCCGGCTGGGTGTGGCAGATTGGCGCAACCGCTTCCATTCTTCGCCAACGAAGAAGAACAATTTGTTCTTAAGGATGGGGCCACCCAGGTCATATCCGAAATCGTTGAAGCGCAGCGGTGTCTTTCTTGCCGCGAAGGAGTTGCGCGCGTCAAGCAGATCGTTCCGGAAGAACTCGAAGGCGGCTCCATGGAATTCGTTCGTGCCGTTCTTGGTAACGATGTTAAATGCCGGCCCCGACATGCGGCCGTATTCCGCGGAGAAGTTAGAGGTCTCGAGCTTTACCTCTTGAATAAACTCCGCGCTGACATTGTTCATCAAACTGCCGTTGCTTCCCGCGACCAGGTTGAACGCTCCGTCGACCGTGAGGTTCTGGGTGTCGGAGCGATTGCCGTTGATTGACTGACCAGTGGCCGACAAGCTCGTGGTGACCGCGAACTGATCAGGATTGGTGACCGCCGCGCCAGGAACAAGCGTCATGAGCTGGATGTAGTTTCGACCGTTCAGGGCGAGATTTGCGACCTGCTTGGTATCGATCACCCGAGCAAGTTCCCCGGAGGTGGTGTTGATCGTCTCGCCCGCCTGGGCCGTCACCTCAACCGACTGCGAAACATCTCCGAGTTGAAGGCTGAAGTCGACCGTCAGCCGAGCGTCGGCGGTAACTTGAATGCCCGACCGCTGCTGCTTGCGGAATCCGGTTTGCTGAACCTCGACCGTGTAATTACCGATCGGCAAATTGGTCGCGCTGTAAAAGCCACTTTCGTTTGTGTTGACGGTGCGCGTAGCCTGCGTATCGGCATTTATGAGAACGACCGGAGCATTGGGAAGAACCGCACCGGCAGGATCGGTTACCGTGCCGGAGATGCGGCCGAAGCTGGTCTGAGCCAGGCTCGGAAGCGCAAAGACGAGCAGGCAAATAAAAGCACTAAGACGTGCCTTGAAAAAAGAGACAAACATGGACCCTCGATATCTGAAGCATCGATCGCGTGAAGCGACCGAATAATTGACCCAAGTTTATCAAACAAAGCAACACTCGAATTTCTTACGAGAGGGCGTGATCGGCGGGAATGTCTTTCCCGCTCCAGATCTGTTTCGCGGTCCAGGGCTTTTCGGGTCCGCTCCAGAACGGATCGGATGCCGGCAATCCGAGCGGGAGAAAAATCGCGGAGCAAAGGTACAGGCTCCCAGTCGATATGTATGCCTCCCCAACCGCGGGTTGGTGCCCGCAAAGCCCGATCTGCAGCCATCCGTTCTTGTCAAACGTGCCGGACGCGTCCGACATTCGTCTGATGACCGCGGTCAACCCTGACCGCACTTGTTCCGGCGCGAGCCCGTCCGGCAACTCTCGTCGACGTGCCATGTCCGCCAGGAGATGGAAGGCTCCGAATCGATACGCGAGAGAGCGGCCGATAGCTGGATATGTACCTTCCGGGCTGATTAAGCGCTCTTGGATGGCGGCATAGCGCTTAGCTCTTGCCAGGACCGCCGGATAGAAGCCCTCCCATGCCGGTGACCAGCGGCGCACCGTTTCGAGAACCTGCAACAGCATCGGCTGAATCACAAAGCTGTTGTAGTAATCCCAATGAAATTGGGGACCATCGCCGTAGATACCGTCGCCCTTATACCAGGCTTCGTGTTCGCGCACGGCGTAGTCAATGCGCATGGGATCCGGCCTTCCGCCTGCGAAGCCGAGGAACGCTTCAATGGTTGCGCTAAACAGGAGCCAGTTGTTGAAGCCGGGCTTGATAACCCGGCTCGATTCGAGTGCACGCACCAATTGGGTCTTTGTTGTCGCGTCCAGTTTCTCCCATAGCTCGCGCGGTGCTCGGAGAATCGCAAGCGCTAGAAAGGCCGCATCCACCACCGGCTGTGAACCTGAATCGAAGTTCATGCGATCGGGCGAAGCCGGATCCACGGCAGCAGAAATCGATCGGCGAGCAAGCTCTGCATATCGCGCTTGAAGCTCCGCTTCGGCCCCGGCAGTCCCGCCTGATTCGAGCCACGGCGCAATACCCGTGAGCAGACGTCCTATTGCTTCGAGATAGGTGTACTTCCTGCGATCATCCACATTCCCATGGGAAGCTTCCACCGGCATATTCAGCTTTAGCTTCCGTTCGCTCAAAGATGTCAAAACCGGTTCTGCGATGCGCTTCATCACAGTGAGCCAGTATTCGCGGTCGGAACTCACCCGGATCCCGTTTTCGGCAGCAAGCTGGAAGGACGAAGCGGTAGCGATGGCACTACCTTGTATAAAGGCGCGGCGGGAAGGATTCACAACGAACCCACTATAAGTCCACGACTTTTCTGATCGAAAGGATCCATGCCGTTTCGCGCCGTACAATCAGAGCATGTCCGCGATCGCCGTGCCCGAAGAAATCCTCACCAAATACGAGCCCGTGATTGGGCTCGAAGTGCACGTCCAATTGGGCACGAAGACGAAAATCTTCTGCAGCTGTCCCGTGGAATTTGGAGCGGCACCGAACACGAATGTCTGCCCGGTTTGCCTTGGGCTTCCCGGTGCATTGCCGGTCTTAAGCCGCCAGGCGGTAGAGTCTGCAATCAGCGCGGCCCTTGCCCTGCATTGCCGGATTAATCCCTTCTCGCGATTCGCCCGCAAGAACTATTTCTATCCGGATCTTCCCAAGGGCTACCAGATTTCGCAATACGATCAGCCGCTCGCGGAACACGGCTACGTCGACATTCTATTGCCGGAAGGCAAAAAGCGAATTGGTGTGACTCGCGTCCATATGGAGGACGACGCCGGGAAAAGCATTCATGACGGCTTCAAGGATTCGGATCGCTACACCTATGTGGATCTGAACCGATCCGGCACGCCACTCATTGAGATCGTCAGCGAACCGGACATGCGGTCGTCCGATGAGGCGTACGCCTATGTGACTGAGCTGAAGCAGATGATCCAGTACGTCGGTGTTTCCGATTGCGACATGGAAAAGGGGCAGTTGCGTTGCGACGCAAACGTCTCCGTCCGACTTCGCGGGGCCGAGAAGCTCGGGACCAAAGCGGAGATTAAAAATCTGAACTCGTTCCGGTTTTTGAAGCTTGCCGTCGACTACGAAATCGAGCGGCAGATCGAGCTGCTCGAATCAGGCGGATCGGTCGTGCAGGAGACCCGGCTTTTCAACGTCGAAACCGGCCGGACAGTCGGAATGCGCAGCAAGGAGCAGGCGCACGATTACCGTTATTTCCCCGAGCCCGACCTGGTTCCTGTGCGAGTGAGCGAGCACTGGCTCAACGATGTGAAATCGAAGTTGCCGGAACTCCCGGCCGACCGCCGCGAGCGCTTCGCCAGTACTTATGGCTTGCGCGAATATGATGCCCAGGTCCTGACAATGGAGCGCGCCACCGGCGATTACTTCGAGCAGGCGGTCGCAGTCAGCGGCGACGGCAAAACGACTGCCAACTGGGTCATCGGTGATCTCATGGGCCTTCTGAAAACGGCCGGCAAGGATCTTTCGAACAGCCCGGTCAGCGCCAAACATCTGGGGGAGCTTGTGAAGCTGATCGGAACGGGTGAACTGTCGGGCAAACTCGCTAAAGAGATCCTGCCGAAGATGTTCGAATCGGGAGAATCTCCCGCAGCGATCATGGATCGCGAGGGTCTTCGTCAGATTTCAGATTCGAGCGCGCTGGAGGCCTTGGCAGATCAGGTCATCAGTGCCAATCCAAAGCAGGTCGAGCAGTATAAGAACGGGAAAACGACACTGCTTGGGTTTCTTGTGGGACAGGTAATGAAGGCGAGTCGCGGCCAGGCGAATCCTGCGGCCGTCAACGAGGTGCTGAAGGCGAAGCTCGGTTGAGCTGATGATCCGCGACTAGGTCTGATAAATCGTCGACCGTTCCTCATTGTGGTGGCGCACGTCAATGCCCTTCACAAGAAAGAGAACATCTTCGGCGATGTTGGTGGCGTGGTCGGCGATCCGTTCCAGGTTGCGCACGGTCGATAGAAGATACAGCGCCTGCGAGATCTGGCTCGGATTCTTCTCCATGAAGCTGATCAGCTCGTGGTAACTGGCGGTGCGCATATTGTCCACCGCGTCATCGGACGCAAGCACGCTTCGGGCGAGTTCCGGATCGCGGTTCACAAACGCATCGAGCGCTTTCCGGACCATTCCCTGTGCCAGGCCGGCAATATGCGGAATATCGATTAAGGGCCGGATCACCGGCTCCTGCATCAACGCTAGCGCGCTTTGGGCGATGCTCACCGAAAGATCGCCCATGCGTTCCAGATCGTTGTTGATCTTGATAGCTGCGGTCACAAGGCGAAGATCGGCGGCAAGCGGCGCCTGCAAGGCAAGCAGGCTGATGGCGAGATCATCGACCTCGATCTCGAGTTGGTTGATCCGCGCCTCATTCTTCATGACCTGCTCGGCCAGCGCTGCATTTTTCTCGACAACGCCTTGCACGCTACGATAGATGGCGCTCTCGACAAGCGCGCTCATCTCGAGGAGCTTCGCCTTTAGCTGCTCCAGATCTTGATCAAAGTGACGCAAAGTTACTCCTTAATGTACTTGCGCAAGAGGACAATGTTCTAACCAAAGCGGCCGGTGACGTAATCCTCAGTCTCTTTAACGCTCGGGTTCTGAAAGATCTTACGAGTATCGTCGAATTCGATCAGCTTGCCCATGAGAAAAAATCCTGTGTAGTCCGCCAGGCGGGCGGCCTGTTGCATGTTGTGCGTAACGATCACGATTGTCGTCAACGACTTGATTTCAAACAGGAGTTCTTCAATTTTGCGAGTGGCAATCGGGTCAAGAGCCGAGCACGGCTCATCCAGTAGCAGTACTTCGGGCTCCACCGCCAACGCACGTGCAATGCAAAGCCTTTGCTGCTGGCCACCGGAGAGCGCACTTGCCGGCTTGTTCAGCTTGTCCTTTACTTCTGTCCAAAGGGCCGCGCGTTCCAGGCTCTTTTCCACCGCCTCTTCTACAACCGACTGGTTCCGGACCCCATTCACCCGAAGTCCATACGCAACGTTGTCGAAGATTGTTTTGGGAAATGGATTCGACTTCTGAAACACCATCCCGACGCGGCGCCGTACGTTGGTGACGTCCATGTCGAGGACATTTTCTCCATCAAGAAGAATCTTTCCTTCCACCCGCGTGTTGCGCACCGTCTCATTCATGCGATTCATGGTGCGAAGGAAGGTAGACTTGCCGCAGCCGGAAGGCCCGATGAACGCCGTGATCTTATTGCGGGTTATGTCTATGCCGATGTTGTGAAGTGCCTGGAAAGACCCATAGTAGAAATTAAGGTCCTTAACGTCGAGCTTGCATCGCGATGTGTCTTTGGGCGGCGGCTCGTATGGCATGGTGCTCGGCGGGTCCGCTTCGTTCACAAGTTGTTGTCTGGGAGTCGCCACATTATCTCCGAGAGGCTGCTGGTCCCCTCATAAGTATCATTTTCGCAGTTACATTGATGGCCAAAACAAGCGCGAGCAATACAAAGCCCGCGGCCCACGCCTGCTGATGAAGGTCTTCTTCCGGCGCGATCGCATAGTTGTAAATCATAACCGGGAGAGTTGCAATCGGTTCCATCCAGCCTCGGCTCCAGAACATATTGCCCAGCGCTGTAAACAACAGAGGGGCCGTTTCGCCGGCCACGCGCGCCAGGTTGAGCATCAGCCCGGAGATCAAGCCCGGAAATAGCGGCAGGAACAACGACGGAGAAGATTGTTTTGGCTTTGGTGGCGCCCAAGGCGAGCGAGCCTTCGCGGAGAGAGTTCGGAACAGCTCGGAGGAATTCTTCCGTCGTACGAACCGCAATGGGAATCATCATGATTCCCAGGGCGACACCGCCGGCTAGAGCGGAAAAGTGCTTCATGGGCCGTACGACTACTGCATAGGCTACGATCCCGATCACGATCGAGGGCACACCATTCAGAAGGTCGACAACGTACCGAATACGAAAGCAAAAGTCTTCCCGCTGTACTCGGCCAGATAAACGCCGGCGAGAAATCCCATCGGAACGCCAATCAGGGTGGCAACCAAAAGCACTTTGAAGCTTCCCACGATGGCGTTCGCCATGCCCCCGCCCGTTTCGCCTGATGGCTTAGGCAAACTCGTGAAGAAGTGCAGGTTTAGCGACCTTGCTCCATGGAAGAGCAGGTACCCGAGAATAAAAAACAGCACGCCAATCACAAACACGGTACAGAGGCCTGAGAGCGAAAGCATCACTGCATTCACCCACTTGCGTCGAGGCGAAATGGCCATCACCATTTCTAGGCGCCCCTCCTCGTAGTTGTGAGGATCAGGATACGTGCGAATGCGTTAATCACGATGGTCAACCCAAAAAGAACAAGCCCAAGAAAAATCAGCGACGAAATATAAAGGTCTCCGCTTGCCTCGCCGAATTCGTTGGCGATCACCGCGGCAATGGAGTAGCCCGGCGCCAGTAATGACGCTGAAATCTTCGGCGTATTGCCGATCACCATCGTCACCGCCATCGTCTCGCCTAGAGCTCGGGCGAGGGCCAGAAAAATAGATCCGATGATGCCGACGCTGGCATTCGGGATAACGATCTGCCACGTGGTTTCCCATTTCGTGGTACCCAGTGCCAAAGCCGCTTCGCGCTGGTCTGTAGGAACTGCAAGAAGCACTTCACGCGAGACCGAGATGATGAAGGGGACGACCATGACGGACAGAACGAGTCCCGCCGATAGAAAGCTAACTCCGTAGAAGTCGCCTTGAAACAGCGGCAGGAAGCCGAACACTCCCGTCAGGACCGGAACAAGGTAAGACCGGATGAGCGGGAGCAGAACAAAGATGCCAATTAATCCGTAAATGACGCTCGGCACGGCTGCCAGCAGTTCAATCAGAAACGTCAGGATATTCGAGAGCCGGGGAGGAGCAAGCTCGGCGAGAAATATCGAGGCCATCACTCCAAAAGGAACAGCGATCAACAAGGCAAGGAACGAAGTGACACAGGTGCCGTAGATGAAAGGCAATGCTCCGAAGTGGCCGGAGTTCGGATCCCACCGCGAACTGGTTAGAAAACTCCAGCCAAACGTTTTCACCGTCGGTTGTGAACTCACCCATAGTTCAAAAACGATCAAACCAACTATGGCGAGAATCAAAGCCGCAGAGCCTAGCGTCACCAGGTATGCCACTTCATCGAGGGCCTTTAGCCGGCGATAAAAGCCGGCGATTGGAAGCTGTGGGTTCCTCGCCGTGTATGTTGAACTCGCCATGGTATAGCTAGCTGGTCGACCACCGAACCGCGGTCTTTACTTAGTGTATCGAGGCAAGAGCCTGTTGTTCTTTCGAGACCACCTCAGAAGGAAGTTTCGAATACGATAACGCCTCCACGTATTTCTGGCCGTCTGTGATCGCCCATTTCACGAAGCCGACCATGGCCTTGCCTTTGGTGGCGTCGGAGAACTTCGAAGGGACCAACAACCAGGTGAAGGTCGAGATCGGATACGCGCCTTTACCCGCGGAGTCCGTAATCGACATGCGGAAATCGCTGGGGATGGTCTTGAGCCCGGAAGCCGCGGCCGTCACCGAACTCAGGTCAGCCTTGACTGATTCACCGCTTTTGTTTTTCACCTTGCCATAGGGGAGCTTGTTCTTGACGGCGTAGATCAATTCGACATACCCGATCGATCCTTGCTGCTGCTTGATCAGTCCGGCCACGCCATCGTTGCCTTTTGCGCCGAGTCCCGTGGGCCAGTCGACGGAAGTGTTCTTTCCTACTTTCGACTGCCATTCGGAGCTGACCTTCGAGAGATAGTCCGTCCAGCAGAAGGTTGTTCCGCTTCCGTCTGAACGATGGATAACGACAATCTTCGCATCTGGCAACTTAACGCCCGGGTTCGCTTTGGTGATGGCGGGATCATTCCAGGTTTTGATTTTGCCGAGATAAATGGCTGCGAGAGCTTCCGGAGTAAAGTTCAGCTCTTGTGACACCCCGGGGACGTTGTAGGTAGGAACGGCAGCACCTAGAACTGTCGGGAACATCAACACATCAGAACCGCGCTTGCTCTTGTATTCTTTCAACTGCTCGTCGGTCATCGGCATATCGCTGGCGCCGAAGTCGACCGTGCCCTCGGTGACGGCTTTGATTCCTCCCCCGGAGCCATTGGCCTGGTAATTGATTTGTGCGTTGCCAATGCTTTGATACATGCTGAACCATTTTTGGTAAATGGGAGCCGGAAAGGTCGCACCCGCGCCGGTTAGGGAGACCTGGGCCACGGCTGGCTGGGCGAATGAGAAAGCAAACGCTGCGAAAGATAGAACGAGGGGCTTAAGTATGTGCCGTTCAGAGGTTGTCATCATAGGGTCGCTGCTACGGAGCTTCGAACTTTGACTGTTCTTCCTCCTCCCATCCGTGGGCAATGCAGCGGGGAAGAACCAGGTCTTCCCCAGTATCGAAAAAATTCAAAAACGGTGCGTTACAGCCGCATTACAAAACGGTGAACCGTACGGCGTGTCCTGTGAGCGTAGGCTCAAAAGTGGACTTCGGTACTAGTTGGGCTCACGACTGTTCCGGTAGGTGGTGCCGCTCTTCATAACGAAAAAGACGCTTTGCGTTTCCTTAATGTCATCGAGCGGATTTCCGGGCACGGCAACAATGTCGGCTTCTTTTCCTGGCTCGAGCGTCCCGATCTTGTCAGCGAGCCCAAGCAAATCAGCCGCTACGCTCGTGCCCGCTTTCAATGATTGCGCCGGCGTCATTCCGTCTGCCGCCATCAGCACGAACTCGAGCGCATTGTTGCCATGAGGGTAAACAGCGGCATCGGTGCCTAGTGCAATCTTTACGCCCATATTCAATGCACGCTTGACCATGGCGTCCTGGCTTCTCACAGCGAGGTCGGCTTTCTGTTGAACGAGAGGCGGAAACTTCGATTCGGCGATTCCGCTCCGCACAGCCAGCGTTGGAACAAGGTACGTTCCCTTCTCGCGCATCATGCGAAGAGCTTCATCATCCAGGAATGTGCCGTGTTCGATCGAATCGATGCCCGCGCGTATGGCACGCTTTGCCCCTTCCGGCCCGTGTGCATGGGCCGCCGTTTTCTTCCGCAGCGTATGCGCTTCATTGACCAGCGCGTCCAGTTCCGCCTGCGAGAGTTGAGGCACATCCACTTCGTCGGTGGGCGACAGCACGCCGCCGGTGGCGCAGGTTTTAATTACGTCGGCGCCGAACTTGATATTGAATCGAACCGCATACCGCGCCTGGTCAGGGGAGTTGATCACGCCATCTTCCGGTCCGGTCTCGTGTTTGAAAAGGCCGAATCGATAACCCGCACCGCTATCGCAATGACCGCCGGTCGATCCCAGGGCATGCACGGCCACAAGCATTCGCGGCCCCGGAACAACACCCGCATTGATCGCATTTCGCAGCCCGACATCGATGAAATCGGAAGAGCCCACGTCGCGAACGGTAGTGAAACCAGCCATCAACGTCTTGCGAGCGTTCTCTGAGGCTCGAATCGCCTGTTCCGGTACGGTTCGGCTTAACTCCGCCAGGCGGGCGCCGTTGTAGTCCGGATTGAAAGCCATTGTCAGGTGCGTATGGGCATCAATGAAGCCCGGCAGCAATGTAGCGTCGCCAACATCGATGACCTTTGCCCCAGCCGGAACGGATCCGCCGACCGACTCGATTTTGCCCCCTCGCACAACAACGATTCCAGGCTGCACGACCGTGTCGCGTTTGCCATCAAAAAGACGCGCAGCTTTGATGACCGTGATACCTGTCTGCGCATCGACGGCGACGGAAGAGCAAAGAAGTAAAACCGGCAAGATCCATCTCATAGAAGGAACGAGGATAGCGCAGGGCCGTGAATCTTGCTTCGAACGTTAAAGTTCCGCGTCGGCCTCGATTTCGATCAGCATGTCCGGATGGATCAAAGCGCGAACTTCGACCATAGTCGCGCAAGGGCGGATGGTCCCAAAGAACTCACCGTGCGCTCGACCATACTCTTCCCATCGCGAGATATCGGTGACGAACATACGCGTCCGCACCACATGCTCGATCTCTGCGCCCGCTTGCTTTAATGCGCTTTCACGTTCAGAATTGCTTGCACCGTCTGTGCGTACGCATCATTTGCACCAATGACACTGCCATCTGTAGCCGCTGCGGTACTGCCGCTAACATACACGCGGTTCCCAACCCGGACCGCCCTGCTGTATCCGACAACGCCTTCCCACTTGCCGCCGGAAGAGAAATTTTGACGGTCAGCTCATTCCCTTGCCCTTTCGCCTTCCGTCGACCTCGGGAGAGTGACGGTGAACTTCGAGCCGCGCCCCAACCGGCTTTCTACCGTGATCGTTCCGCCCATCCGGCTGACGATCTCCTTGACGATGGGTAATCCCAATCCTGTTCCGCCCGCCGGTCTCGATCTGGCCTTATCGACCCGATAAAAGCGTTCGAAGATCTTTGCGGTATCGCCGCTTGGTATGCCCATTCCGGTGTCGCTGACCGAGATCTGGACCTATTTTGCCCGGAGGCTTTGCATTCAACTACGACTTCTCCACCGGGCCTGTTAAATTTCACCGCGTTGTCCAATAAATTGACCAGCACTTGTTCCACGCGGAACCGCAAACCCAATACGGCTTGGTGCTCACATCCCCTGCTATTGATCAGGATGTCCTTCGCTTCCGCCGCTGGCCTCACAGTGTTTGCGGCCGATTCAAAGACGTCGAGAATGGAAACCGGGCTGACCGCCGGAAGCGGACCAGTGTCGGAGTCGAGCTCAGAAAGTACAAGCAAGTCAGACGCAATGTCATTCAAGCGGATTGTGTGCGCAAGGATGATCTCGAGAAACCGTCGGTTATTCTCCTGGTCCTCAAGCCCGCCGTCGAGAAGAGTCTCGGCATAGCCCCGTATCGCTGCCAGCGGGGTTCGCAGTTCGTGCGACACATCGGCAACGAAATCTTTTCGCAACTGTTCCTGCCGTTGAATGTCCGTAATGTCGTGGAGCACGACAACCGCTCCTCCGCTACGGGAGGATCCGAAGGGAAGCGCGCGCGCCTCGAACCAGCGGCCCTCCGCGCTCGGCAATTGAAAGCGCCCGGTCTGGCCGGAGTCCCCTTTTAGTACATGCTCCAGGATCTCTCGCAGCAGAGGCTCCCGCACCAACTCATACAAAGAGATACCCTCTCTGCTCGGGATCCGGGTTCGAAATGCGGTGGCAAACGCCTCATTGCAGAAAATCACCCGGAGTTGGTTGTCTACGGCCAGAACGCCTTCTGCCATGCAAGCCAGAACCGTATCGCGTCTGGCGGCCTCAAGCTTCGCCTGTTCAACGATCGAACGTACGCGCTCCGTCATTCCCTGCATCGTGCGGGCCAAGCCTTCCACTTCCGGAGGTCCATCCATGGGCAATTCCGTCTCGTGAGCCGGAAACGCAGCCGCGAACCGGTTGAACTGTAGCAACAGGCTCGCCCACCGCAGAAGCATAGCGGCCGCCACAGCCAACGCGCACAGCGCACGTCGCGGCCAGAAGAAGCGATAGTTTTATGCCTGCTGACAGCCGGTGGCCTTCGGGAATATCGGCGCTGAGCCACACCATCCCGATAGGAAGGGAAAGCATCAATGCAAACCACACTGCAAAGAGCCGTCCCAGACTAAATCTCGTCATGCTGGGGAGGTCAGGGTCGGAGTTTTACTACTTATACCTAAAACCTGCACTACGCCTCAAGCCTTTTCAGGAACCATGTTTGGCTGTCGAACAGACGTTTGCCGGGCTGCCTCGCAACCGTGCGTAAGTTCCGTCCGGCTGCATAACCCACGCTCCGGAGTCGTCTTCCAACTGCTTGGCCAGAATCCGGTCCCGTATTCGCCGGATCAGGCGGCGATCCTCGACCGGGAAGAGCACTTCCACGCGACGGTTTAGGTTTCTTGGCATCAGGTCCGCGCTGCCGCAAAACACCAGTTCCTCGCCGCCGTTGTGGAAATAGTAGATACGGCTGTGTTCCAGGAATCGGCCGATAATGCTGCGAACCCGAATGGTCTCGCTCAGTCCGGGAATACCGGGACGCAAGCAACAGACGCCCCGAATGATCAGGTCGATCTCGACACCTGCTTGGGACGCCTCATAGAGCAGCCGAATCATCCCGGCGTCTTCCAGCGCGTTCATTTTGAAGATCAGCCGTCCGTCGCCGTGTTCCCGGTGGCGGGCGATTTCCGCGCGAATGAGTCTTTCCAATCCCGTGCGAATGCTATGCGGCGCAACAAGCAGATTTCCGATACGACTTCTTGGCCGAGTATCCCGTCAGAAAGTTGAAGAGATCGCTGACATCCGCCCCGATTTCTTCACTACATGTAAACAGTCCAAGGTCGGTGTAAATGCGGGCCGTGGAGGGGTTGTAGTTTCCCGTTCCCAGATGCAGATACCGGCGCATCGTCTCTCCCTCGCGCCTGACAATCATCGCGATTTTGGCGTGGACCTTGACGTTGGGCAATCCGTAAATGACGTGAACGCCCTCGCGTTCCAGCTTCTGAGCCCACTCGATGTTACTTTCTTCATCAAACCGGGCCTTCAACTCCACCATTACCGCCACCTGCGTGCCGTTCTGGCTTGCGCTGAGCAGAGCTTCGACAATCGGAGAGTTGCGGCCCACGCGATACAAAGTCATCTTGATAGCGAGCACGTCCGGATCTTCCGATGCGGCGCGAAGGAAATCGACGACCGGCTGGAATGATTCGTACGGGTAGTGCTGCAGGATGTCATGTTCGCGAATCGCGGCAAACATGTCGGCGCCTGTACCGCTCGAAAACCCTTTCGGCACGGACGGGATGAATGGCTTGTCTTTGAGGGTGGATCGTTCAATACTGAGAAGCGCTCGTAGCCGGCTAAGATCCAGTGGCCCATCGATTTTATAGATGTCGTTGTGGTCCAGCTCCAGATTGCTCGTCAGAAGGTCCACCAGTTGCTGCGGCATCCCGGTATTGATCTGCAGCCGCACGGCATCGCGAAATCGCCGGCGCCACACTGCTTCCTGAATGCTCTCGAGAAGGTCGTCGGCTTCCAGTTCCTGAATCGCGAGCTCGGCGTCTCGTGTCAGGTGGAACAGATCCGCCTCAATCACCTCCATCTCAGGAAACAGTAGTCGCAGATTCGCGATGATTAGCTGCTCAAGCCAGATAAACGGAAGCTCCCCTGCTCTCGACGGAAGCGGAACAAGTTGCGGCAGCGAATCGGGCACTTTGATCCGGGCAAAATGCGGCTCGCCGTCGCCGTTTCGTACCGTCGCGGCGATATTCAGGCTGAGGTTCGATATGTGTGGGAACGGCCGGCCTTGATCCACGGCGAGGGGCGTCAGGACGGGATAGACAACGCGCCGGAAGTAGTCGTCGACCGCCGTCATCTGTTGCGGATTGAGCTCGTCGAGAGAAAGAATCTGAATACCGGCTTCTCGAAGAGCGGGAGTGATGTCATCGCGCCAGAGTTCATAGATCTCGGCGGTCAGATTCGTCACCTCGTGCCGGATCAGCTCGAGTTGTTCGCCAGGTGATCTTCCATCCAGGCTGATCTCAGTGGTGCGAGTTTCGATTTGTTGCCACAGGCCCGCCACCCGAACCATAAAGAACTCGTCGATATTCGAGCCCAGGATGGAAAGGAACTTTACGCGTTCTAGCAACGGACTCGATTCGTCTTTTGCTTCTTCGAGAACGCGCCTTTGAAACGCGAGTAGGCTGAGGTGAGGATTGAGGTACGCTTCGGTCGAATCCGGATGCAGGCCCGTGGCGATCGGCTTAGGACTGTTAGTAATTCGCTTTCGATTCAGACGGGCTGGCATAAACGGCAGGCCTCGGCCTCCCTTTCCCTTGTACTTCTCTCTACTTTAATCGTTCAGTGCGTCACAACGTGCAGGAAGCCAAGACGTGCAGAACTTTTGCGGCGGGGATGTTAATATTCAAGTGCGGGGTGGAGCAGTCAGGTAGCTCGTTGGGCTCATAACCCAAAGGTCGCAAGTTCAAATCTTGCCCCCGCAACCAACACGCCTCAGTTGGTTGTGAGCGAACAAGCTACTCCAGATTCCTAATAACTCCCAATAGCAGCAAACTAGGCCGTATTGGTCCGTCGCCTTTTGCCCCGTTGTTCTAGCCGGAAAAAAGGATTCGAACAACTTGCTGTGAGCTTCACGTTTCGTGCTGCTCATTGCTCTCCCATACACGTTGATAGTCGATATGGTTGCTGGGATGCCTCCTCAGTTCCTGTTGAACCGCAGTGGTGTTGAACCCGAAACTCTGCTTATTTGCTTAATCCTTGTTGTTACTGTAATCCGATATGCCTGGACAAGGAGATCGCGAATTTGATAAGGCTAACCTGCCGCCCGGAATCGCCCTGACTCAAGAAGAGCCGTTTATCACCGCTCGGGCAAAGAATGAAGACACGTTCTTAGGTGCTTTGTCGCCTATTACCGGATTTGCTTCGCAGCGCGAGCATCGGGCTTACCTTTATCGCGGCCAGTCCTGCCCTTGGCCATTAGTTCCCGCATCTCGAAGGACGGATGCTGGACGGCTTTTCACTGTCGCTCGTCTGTCAGAAAACTCATTGCTCGGGAGGCAACGAGCCGAGGCCGAGGCGCTAATGAGCTTCTGCGACTTGGCCGACTATCAGGGTCTGAAGATTGCGGACCTGCCCGAGGTACGGAGTCTCGTGCGCCGGGAATTTCACGCACTTGTACATTCGAACCTTGACGCGAGCATGCGTTGGCCTCCAGAAAAACTCATCCCTGCGCTAGCGCTAGCTCAACATAATGGTCTCCCGACGTGCTTACTTGACGTCAGCCGGAATCCGTTCGTGGCCGCTTATTTTGCGGCGAGAGATGCACTCACCCAAGAGTCCGTTGACGGTCCGGGTCGTTGCGAGCCAAACTATTCAAGCGAACATGTGCGTTTGGATTGTCGCCGATCGAACCTACGCGATGCACCTTGATGTGCCGTCGCGAGTTCGCGTAGTGATTCCGCCCGCGTCTGACAATTTGACTTTGCAGCGACAAGAAGGACTCTTCCTTTATGCGCCGAGCAATCATCAGATCCCGGATGCCCGGGCAGCAGAATATTGCCAGGACAAAGCGTTGGAACAGGTGATCTCTGAGCAGACCCCCGGATCGGTTGTCCGGCTAGACCTGGACAGAAGCTGTGCCAAGCTCTTGCTTCATAAGCTAATAAAGCTCGGTTACGACAGCAGTCGATTCTTTCCGACTTTCGAGGGAGTGGTTCGGTGTCTCGAAGAATATAAATCTGCGGGTATACCGCCGCCGATCCTGTGGGCTGGAGGCCTCAGTTAAATGCAGCGAAAACTGATGTACAGTCGCACGCTCTTGTCTTCGTCGCTCCTGCCTAGTGGAAACTGGCAGCGAGTTACGACGATTGTGTGCGATCCGTAGGGTCCAGTGTGGGATGCCCCTTGCCCAGCCCCGTCCTCGTGGCTTTCAATCGTCTTCTCAATGCGTTCGCGTGCAGCTTCCACTTCGTCTTCGTCCACCTCGGCTCCGTAGTAGTCTGTTCCCGGCGGGTTCTCCGTTTCGACGTAATTGGCGAGGCGGTCTTTAGCGTCTTTTAGCGTCATGGCTGTCACTTGACCTCTGTGCCATTAGACTCGCCACCGGCAAGAAGGGCTACATTTGGCTTCACTCGAGACGAAGCACGCTTGCACCTCGCTAGCCCTCCAGCCATGGATCCCCAGCCGTAAACACTGATCGCAGTCTCGAGGCCCTGATTCACGCTCCGGCCCGCCCACTGGGTAGCTCAAAACGTCAGATGCAGCGCTAATTGGATAATCCGGCCGTCATACGTGCTCGTGATCTGGCCAAATGTCGAAGACGTGATCGTCAAATTCGGATTACGAAACTGCGCATGGTTCAACACATTGAAGAAATCGGCACGGAACTCCAGGTTCGCGCTTTCCTTCCAGAGCGCAGTGTTTTTGGTCACGCTGATATCTGCGTTCGTCCGTCCAGGACCGAAAATCGCATTGCGGCCGAGCGTTCCGTACGTATTCTGATTGTTATTGATATCAGTGAAGCGGCCAAAATTAGCAGGACTGAAGTAGTAATATCCAGCTCGTCCGTTGATCACCTGAGCGTTCCTCGGGTCGTATAAAGGGACTTCTGAGCTCAACAGATTCGCGCGTACCAGGTTCGGATCGCCGGCCCCTGATGGCCCCACTCTGCTGAGTGTCCGACTGATCCCGGCCGTGATGTCGAGCGGAAAGCCTGTTCGGTAACTGATGATCGGGTACAGATTCCAACCCTTCGTCAGCCGGCTTGGGCCCGACTCCCACATTTTGTCGAAGGGTAGTTGCCATGCACCGCTGAACACAAGATTATGACGAATGTCGTAGTCGGACGAGGCCATGAACTGCTTCTGGTTGTAGTAAGGCACGCGCGAGTTCGTTTCGCGGAAACCCGATTCATTGTCGATGCTGTGCCCATACGTATACGACAGTTGGAACTGGGTGTCCCCAAAGATCGGAGTGTTCGTCATCCGCTTCGCCAAGCTCGCCTCCAGGCTGTTGTAGTGAGCGCGACCGACATTGTCGAAAGTGTCCAGATAGCTGAACGCCGTCGAGGAAACTCCCGGCTGAGTATTGAAAAGCCGACGATTCGTGCCCAGAATCATCGGGTTGTCGTCGATGAGGCCGGTTAGCTTGTGCGAGGACGATCCCACATAGTTTGCTTCCAGCACCATGCTGGACGTAATCTCTCGTTGCACACTCAGGTTGTACTGATACACGTAGGGTGTCCGCAGGTTCGGATTGACAAAGTAAACCGCCGCACCGCCGATCGGGGTGAACCCCGCTGCCGCGAAGTTAAGGTTTGGAGCCGGCGGACGCGATGGAAACGGATTTGCCTCGCCCGCCGCGGGGAATGGGTTCGAGAGATAGTTGACCGGACCGGTGGGGTTTCCACTAAGCGGCGAGAACAGAAGGTCTGCGAAGCCGTAGAACGGTGCCTGCCCGTTGAATTGCAGGTTGTCCTCCGCTTTCAGAATGTCGTAGAACACTCCAACGCCGCCACGGATACTCATCTTCTTGTTGCCCGGGCTGTACGCGAACCCGAAGCGTGGCGCGAAGTTGTTTCGATCCGGGAAATTGGACCCGTTGGGTGCGCCCGCATCGCCCGGGAAAAGAAGACCGCGTGGGGCTCCGGGGAACCGTGTTGATTGCGACCCGTAGCGCAGCGAGAAGGAGCGGCCCTGGATGTCGCTCTTCGGAGAGCTGTATTCGTAACGCAAACCGAACGTGAACGTCAGGTTCGGCAGCACACGCCATTCGTCCTGCGCGAAGCCGGCCCAGTATTTGCTTCGAATATTGGAAGGCGCCGCACCGTACTGAAGATATTCATCGGGAAGTCCAAACAGGAAGTCAGCCCGATCATTGCCCGACCCAATGCCGCCATTCGCACCGCTGAAATAGAATTCACCGTTGATATAGAAGTCGTAGTTCGTGTTGTTTTGGTACGGCTCAACGGTAAAGCCGTACTTAATCGTGTGCTTCCCTTTAATCCACGTCAGCACGTCCGACAAGTTGTATGTGTTATCGATGAGTGCGGTTGGCCCCTGCACGCTGAAGCCAACGTTCGATCCGGAGCCGAGAAAACCCAGGACGGTCGGCCCGGTCGGGTTATCGGAGATGATGTTGATCCCAAGCTTGTTCGACGTTGGCAGGCTCGTCGCCGGCGCTGCTTGCAGGATGTTGTTGCGCTGCGCGGTGAAGCGAAGGTCGTTGATGATGCTCGGGCTGATCACACGCGAGTAATCCACAACGCCGTGATAGCGGTGCTGGGTCGTCGTGCTGGCGAACCCAGGCAGATAGCTGGTCGTCGAAAATGGCGCTACCGTCGGGGCGGTTCCCCCGCTCAAAGTCACTGAAATGCGATCGTTCGACGTCGGAGAGTAATCCACTTTCCCAATCACGTCGTCCGAATTGGACAGGGCACCACCAGTCGGAATCAAGGTTCCGCTGGCGGCCGTCGGTATCAGTCCCGCACCTATGTAATTCTTCGCCACCGGGTCAATTTTGGTCGGGTCGATGATGCCTTGCGAAGCTAGCGTCGGGTTCGCCTGGTAATACGGGTTCCCACGAAGGAACGCGACGACGCCCGCGTCCGGACCTGTGCGAGAGGCGTTCGAATGGGAGAAATCTCCGTTCAGTTCCGCCGGCGTATACGTCGTCAAAGCGGCATTCGTCGTCGTGCTCACTTGCCGCTGGCCCTGGTACGAAACAAAGAAAAACAACTTGTCATGACCGTTCACCACCTTCGGGATCACGATCGGACCGCCTAGCGTAGCTCCAAACTGATTCCGTTTCAGGATCGGAACGCCAATGTGATTGATGTTGTTAAAAAACAGGTTGGAGTTAAAGTCCTCGTTCCGGACATACTCATAGGCGCTCCCGTGGATCGCGTTTGTCCCCGACCTGATCACCTCGGTCACGATGCCTCCGCCATTTCGTCCGTACTCCGCCCCATAGTTGCTGGTCAGAATTCGAAATTCGTTCACCGCGTCCGGATTGGGCTGGAACACCACGCCATTGTTCAAGAGGTTGTTATTCACGCCGCCATCGAGTAAGTACGTTACCGAGTCGCTGCGCCCGCCCGCCACGTTGAAGGTCGTACCGTTTCCCGCCGTCGTACCGGAGTTCGAAGGAGTTACTCCCGGCTGCAGGAGCGCCAGATCCAACGTGTTCCTGCCATTCAACGGCAGGTTCTGAATTGTCTGTTGCGTGACGGAGGACCCTAGCTGCGCCACCACCGTCTCAACATTAGAAGGGGCCTCCTGCACCTGAACGGTGCTCGAAACCTGGCCCAGTTGCATCATGATATCGAATCGAAGCGACTGATTGATCAATAGCTTCTGCGGCTCCGTCAGGATCTTGCTGAATCCGGGATGTTCCGCGGTGACGCTGTAGCTGCCGATGGGCAGTTGCAAGACCTGGTACGTTCCGTCGGTACCCGTCGTGACGGAACGCGCGATCTTGGTATCAACATCTGTCACCGTGACTTTCGCACCCGGAATAACGGACCCCTGCGGATCTGTGACTGTTCCGATGACGCGGCCGCTCGCTTGTTGAGCCTGAACGAGTTCTCGTTCGGCAGCGAAGCCCAAAAGGAGAAATACAAAGACTCGAAGTGAATGACGCAAGGTAAACCCCGGAAGAGAAGCTTTGGAAACGCTCAAAGGCCAGACAGGAGGCTGTGCCAGACGGGGGCGCGAGAGCGACTAACCTTCATCAACTATACACAAAAGGGACTCAGAAGCGGACACTTGTAGCGTTTGGGAACGCTAGCACCAGAATGGGTGTACGCCAATGTGCGAAATCGAACAGGCGTATCGCTCAGTTGGTGCGCGCTATGTCTCCGTCAACGGATGGAACCGTGCATCAAGGAGATCCAGTTCACGCTCCAGATGCCGCCACACCTCATCGTGTATTTTGTTTTCATTTCGGAGACGCAGCGCCACATTTCTTTCGATCGATCGAAGTTGCTGGGCGATCTGCTCGTGGCGCGCCACCTGTGCGCGGGTCGGCGAATCTGAAACGGAATCTTCGCCTTGCTCCAGCAGCGCGAGGCGCCTCTGATAAAAACCGTTCAAATGGTCGAAGGTTTTCTCTTCGTCCTCGGAACTTGAGTCCCGGATTTTGGCCAACTCACGGAGCGCCGCCGTGATCATCTCTCGCCGTGCCGTCTGTTCCTCTTCTTCCGCTCCGGCTGCGCCGCTCAATCCCAAACGCCGGATCAGCGGAGGCAATGTGAGCCCTTGCACAACGAGGGTTACGAAGATCACGCAGAACGTGAAGAAGATGATTAAATTCCGATGTGGGAACGGTGTTCCATCGTTCAACGCCTCTGGCAGCGATAACGCGGCAGCAAGCGCCAGAACTCCCCGCATACCTGACCAACCCACCAGGAAGATGGCGCGCGACGAGAATAGGACGTCCGAAGCACTTGTTCGGGATCTTGTGAATCTCTGAACCAGCCAGGCGCTTGGATAAACCCAGATCATCCGGAGCACAATCACCAGAAGCGTGACAAAGCTGGCGCGTAACAGCAATCCGGAAGCACTAACGCCGCGAATTTGCCCGAGAATGGTAGGCAGCTGCAGCCCGAGCACGAGGAACACAAACCCGTTCAGGATGAAATCGAGCGTCCCCCAAACCGCCCTCGAATCGATACGAGCATCCAGCGAGTAAAAGCCATAACTTCTGCGGCCCAGAAAGATACCGCAGGCGAGGGTCGCCATCACTCCTGAACAGTGTGCGCTTTCGGCCGTAAGATACGCGATGTACGGCGTGATAAGGCTGATGGTAATTTCGATGGACGCTTCCGAAATCTTGCTTTGGACAAACTGGACCAACTTCCCGACACATAATCCAATCGCCGTGCCGGCAAGAATCAAATAAAGAAGCTCCCCGGCACCTTCGAGAACCGTCGGGGTTACGCCGGTCACCACCAGAGCAGCGGTGAACTTCAGCGCAACCAGGCCGCTGCCATCGTTCACCAGACTCTCTGATTCGAGTAGGTCTGTTATCGCTTGCGGTATGCCCAGCCTGCGCGCCGTCGCCGCCGCTGAAATCGGATCAGTCGTCGCCACAACCGCGCCCAGCACCATGCCGAGTTTCCAATCGAACCCGGGGACGATCCAGCGAATACCGGCCGCCACTCCGAACACCGTGAAGGCCACAAGTCCGAAAGCGAGCATCAGAATACTCGGAACATTTCGCCGGAACTCTCGCCAGGATGTCTGAAATGCCGCAGAGAACAATAGCGGCGGCAGAAATACAAAGAAGATGACGGACGGATGAAGAACTACCTGCGGCGCTCGGGGAATTAAGCTGAGAAGAAGGCCGCCGATCACGAGAATGATGGGATACGGTATCGCCAGCCATTTCGCAACCACCGCAAATCCCGCCACCAGGAGAAGCAGCGCCAATAGGAGTAACTCAATATGACTAACACCCTGCATAGAGCTTGCGATCAAGATAGCGCAGCGAATCGGATTTGAAGCCGCCTCGACCGGCAGCAATGGACAGCAATGAACAGCCGGCGATCCGGGAATTCTCCGTTCGACGGATGGATCAATCTCGCGGCTCGATGGTGTCCGATACCGTTGCCGTCGAAGAACCGCTCGAGCGGCGCCTGGTGTATTGGTTCAAAGACGTATCGGCAGTCCAGAGTCTCGGCTTGACCATGAGAACGCCGGGGCACGATCGGGAACTGCTGTTGGGCTCGCTGCTTTCCGAGGGCGTGATTCGCAGCATGGCTGACGTCGTGGACATTCGTCATTTGGGCGCTCCTCCATCGAATGAGATCACCGCGGAACTGGCCAAACACGTGGACGCAGAGGCTTGGCGTCTTGCTCGTGCAACCTACATCAGCTCAAGCTGTGGTGTATGCGGAAAGCGGAGCCTGGACGCAATTAGTCGCCCGTTCGGCGACGGATCGCGCCCGAGTCTGGTAGTCGATTCCCACATTCTTTCTCAACTTCCAGAGACGCTCCTTGCGCATCAGCAGGCATTCACCAGAACAGGCGGCCTCCATGCCGCTGCGCTGGCGACTTCGTCAGGAGCAATCCTACGAGTCTTCGAGGATGTGGGTCGCCATAACGCACTCGACAAGCTTCTCGGCTGGTGTGTTCTTGAAGACCTGCTTCCTCTCGGCGAGAACATCGTATTTCTTACCAGCCGGAGCAGCTTTGAGCTGGTCCAAAAAGTGGTAGTTGCGGGCGGGCAGATGATCGCAACGGTAGGCGCTCCGTCGAGCTTGGCGATTGAAACAGCGCGCGCGTACGACATTACGTTGGTGGGTTTCGTTCGCGGAGACAGATTCAACGTCTATGCCGGTGAGTGGCGGATAAACTGAGAGTAAGTGAAGCTGCGTTTTCGTAAGAACAGCCTGCGCCTCCGTGTGAATCAGCGTGAAGTCCAGAGTCTTGCCTCTGGCGCCGCCGTAATTGAAGAAGTCGTGTTTCCAGGCAGCGCGCGCATGACTTATACCTTGCAAGCTTCGCGTGATGGTACTCGGCAAGCCAGCTACCGGGCCGGTGAAATCTCTGTACTTGCTCCGGAAGAGCTCGTTCGCGATTGGGCGGACGGCGAACAGATCGGCATTTACTTTGATCTGCCCGCTGACACATCGGTCCTGACCGTTGCAATCGAAAAGGACCTGGAGTGTGTGGACGGACCGCCCGAAGAAAAAGATCCGGACGCATTTCCCCGGGAAGTAGAAAAGGCCTGCTAATCGACGTGCTCCGTCGGGAGCAGCGAGTGATCAATTAGATTGCTGGATTCGAACGGGTCGTTGAATTACTAGGATTTGAGACGCTTCATTCAGTTGTAAAAAGGCACGGGTCCTTTCGATCGAAGAAACCAACCTGGAGTGCGGATCCCCTGATAAGCCCGCCACTAAGTGATTCGTCGAACCTGGTCGATCAGCAATCCAGTGTGGTTCGCTAATTCCGCTGCGCGTCCCGGTGCCGCTCTTTACTGGTGAACCCGGCCTTCTTCAACCGCTTGTTGATCTCGCTCGCAATGAGTACGGAACGGTGGTGTCCGCCCGTGCATCCGAACGAAATCGTAAGGTAGCTCTTCCCTTCGCGGATATAGTGAGGCAACAGGTAAATCAACAGATCTGAAATTCTGTTGATGAATTCCTGCGTCTGCGGAAAGGAACGAATATAGCGCGCAACGCTTGGATGCCGTCCGGTCAGATGCTTAAATTCGGGAATGTAATTCGGATTCGGAAGGAACCTGACGTCGAAGACAAGGTCGCTGTCCGGCGGTACGCCGTACCGGAATCCGAAACTGTTGATGTAAACAACGATGCTCTCCGTGTCTTGCGCGTCTTGAAACTTCTCGGTAATCTGCCGTCGCAGATCGTGAACGTTCAGCTTCGAAGTATCAATATAGAGATCGGCAAGCGCCCGAATCGATGCCAGCTGTTCTCGTTCCGCGTGAATGCTGCCGACCACCGTTGATTCGGCGCCGAGTGGGTGCGGACGCCTGGTTTCGCTGAACCTCCGCTGCAGAATGTCATCTTCAGCATCCAGAAAAACGATCGTTGCGTTGACTCGTTTTTTTAGCGCTGCATAGATCTTAGGGAAGCGTTGCAGCTCCTGCCCTTCCCGAATGTCGATCGTGAGTGCCGATCGCTTGTGGCTCTTCGAATCAAGCGTAAGATCCGCAAACTTCGGCACCAGCGAGATCGGAAGATTGTCGACCGCATAGAAGCCGCAATCCTCGAAGGCCTTGAGCGCAGTGAGTTTTCCGGAGCCGCTTGTGCCCGTTATGATCACCAGGTCCGCAACGGCCTTGGGGTTGCGCGGTGTTGCAGAAATCTCAATCTTCTCGGCAGATTTCGGCATTGAATCTCTGAGGATAGCCAAATCGCGAGGAGACGTCTACCAAACGAGAGAACAGAGCTACTCGACCAAATCGAAATTGCCGTCTGAACGCTTGATAAGCACCGATAAGCAATTGCGATCTGAGTTTCGGAACACGACATAATCGGTCCCGTCAATTTCAAGCATCGCCTCGGCCAGGGTCATCGGTTTTCGATCCTCGTCATAATTCACGCGAAACACTTTCGGTTTGCGCGAGGTTCCGTTCGTGCCGACTTTCGCCAGCTCTGCGGGAGGCGTCCGGGAGGGTGGCTGGCCCGACCGCACCATCCCAATTCTCTTTCCCGGATCGCACGCTCTTGGCGTCACGGTGAGTGTCTCGCCAGCGGTCTCGTTGTTTTAGAAGCTGTTTCTCCAGCTTCTCGGCGGCTACAGTGAGCGCAACCGTCAGGTCTGCGTCCTGTCCTTCTCCAACCAGAGGATGGTCATAGAAGTTCATCAGGAACTCAACCTTGTGGAGATGCCGCTCCATTTGATGAACAAAGTGAACTTCGCGTTCGCCTCGTTGTTCCGCCACCTTGCTCAGCTTGGAGAGCTTGGTCAAGATTCGTGCTTCTAGCTCAGGTGTGAAGTCTCGGGTCTTTCCGGAGTAGATCAGCCTCATAAATGCCTCTACGATCGGTTCCTTTTGGGAATGTTCAGAAGCTTGAAAACGATACCGCTAACAATTAGGCGCGTACACGGCGCTGATGTGTCGAAGGAATTTTCATGTCTTCTCTATACTTCGCCACGGTGCGCCTGGTGACTTGAATACCTTCGGCTTGCAGCCGAGCAGTAATCTGTTCATCGGTGAGAGGGTGAGCAGAGTTCTCCTCTTCAATCATTTTCTTTACTCGACGTTTTACAATCAGCAGCGGCGTGTCGCTTCCGGAGGGACCCTGAACGCCTTCCGAAAAGAAGTAACGCAACTCGAAAACGCCTTGAGGTGTGTGCGCGTACTTGTTTGCGACCGCTCGACTCACAGTCGAAGGATGCACTCCAATCTCTTCCGCCACTTCCTTGATCATCATCGGCTTTAACCGATCGATGCCATCCTCGAGAAACTCGCCCTGCCGCCGCACAATGGAGTGGCAGACACGCAGGATCGTTTGCTTCCGCTGCTCGATATTTTTAATGAGCTGCAAAGCAGAAGCATACCGCTCTTTTACATAGTTCCGGATGTCTTTGTTCGGCTCAAGATCGCGGTCCACCATGCGCTTGTATTCGCCGTTCAAGCGCAACACCGGCACGTCGTCATCGTTCAGCGTGATGACGTAATCGTCGCCATCCTTAAAGATGTAAACGTCGGGCTCAACCTGTTTCGCACCTTGACTCGACAGGCGCGACCCTGGTTCAGGATCAAGATGACGGATCACATTCGCAGCGATCTGGATGTGCTCGAGCGGCCTTCCCATCACCTTTGCGAGCTGGGTAAGTTGACGCGCTCCTAACAGCTTTAAATGGTCTTGAACGATGGTCCACGCAACGCTATCACGCGAACCGCGCGCTTCCAGTTGAAGCAGCAGACATTCCTGAAGACTGGTCGCGCCGACCCCGCTCGGATCAAGCGACTGCACAGCCTTAAGTCCCGCCCGCAGATCGGCGAGCGATAGTCCTTCGCCGAAAGCAATCTCTTCCAGCGGAATCGTCAGGTACCCGGAATCCTCAAGATTGCCGATGATGCGTGTTCGCAGCGTCTCGCACGGCCGGTGGAAGAAGCGCGATACTCAACTGGCTCTGCAGGTGATCGCTTAACGTCACCGGCGAAGATAAAAAAGTTTCGAAGGACGGCTTCTCTACCGATTCGGAAGCTGGGCTCTTAAATCCCGGATCGAGATAATCGTCGAAAAAGCTGCCGAAATCGATCTCGTCGAACGGATCGGTTGTTTCCGCTTTTGGTAGGTCGGCCACAGCGGTTGCCGCTGAGCCATCGAGCACCGCTGCATCCAGAGCGCTCTCGCCATCGCTGGCCGAATCGCCCGCAAACTCAAACGCGGCCGCCGGTTCGCTCGCCTCAGAGCTCAGTGCGCTCGCCGGATCGGATGGATCCGTGGGTCGTTCGCGCTCCAGCAGAGACTGCACTTCTCCGGGCGTTAATTCTTCACCAGCCTCGCCCGCCTCTTCGAGAACAGGGTTCTCCGCAATTTCGTTCGTGATCATGTCTTTCAGCTCCATTCGGTTGAGCTGAAGGACCGTGACCATCTGCACCAGGCCTGGTGTGAGTATCTGCTTCTGCTGCACACCTAAGTGCAGGCGTTGCGAAAGCGAACTCATGTGGTTCTCAGTTTAACACCGGAAATGCGTACCCCGAAGGGAGGAGAAACCCGATGCTTCTCCCGTGGCTTGCGCTCGATAGAACACCACTTTAGCTCGCGAGGCTCGGTGGTAAATAGAAGTTTTCACCTAAGATAAATCCGCCGCACTTCAGGATCATGGCCCAGCGATTCCGGCGATCCTGCCCGGAAGATTCGTCCGTTGCTGATGATGTAGGCCCGGTCCGTAACCGCGAGAGTTTCTCGTACATTGTGGTCGGTGACCAGAATTCCGATGCCTCTCAGCTTTGAGGTCGCTGATGATGCGCTGCAGCTCCAAGACTTGAAGTGGGTCGATCCCGGAAAACGGCTCATCCAACAAAATAAAGTCTGGCTGCAACACCAGGCAGCGAGCAATTTCCACACGTCGCCGCTCGCCGCCCGACAGCATATATCCCTTGCTGTGGCGTACCGTCTCCAAGCCCAGATCGGCGATCAGGTTGGACATGCGCTCCCGCCGCTCGCGCCCGCTCAACGGCAGCGTCTGCAGAATCGCCATCAGGTTGTCTTCCACGCGTAAGTTTCCGGAACACCGAGGCTTCCTGAGGAAGATAGCTGATGCCGCGGTGGGCCCGCTGATACATCGGGAGTTGAGTGATTCGCTGATCGTCCAGCAGCACTTCGCCCGAATCGGGACTGATCAGACCCACGATCGTGTGAAACGAGGTGGTTTTGCCTGCGCCGTTCGGACCCAGAAGGCCGACCACCTCGCCCTGCTCTACCCGCACCGAAACGTTGTCGACTACTTTGCGCCCGCTATAAGATTTCGAGATCTCGACGGTTTGTAGAATCCGGCTACGCTTCTCGGGCTGCATGGTTTCTCATCACTCCATCTGCACGGCCGTCGTCCTGCGGAGCCTGCAAAATTCGCTTTCCAGGCTGTTGGTGGCGGAACGACACTCCTTCATAATACGAGAAAATCGGCCTGTTACCCTGCAATGGCGGCCGGGGACCTGGCCGTCGTAGGAGCATTGGGCATGTCTAAGCAGCACGAAGCAGAGCTGATTTTAAAGCTTTATGAATTACGGCGAGATGATACGATGCGAAAAGCGCGCGACTGGTTTTTCCTCGAATTCCATCCTGATTCCATGGCGGATTTCAACGGCGCCATGTTCAGCGAGCATTCCGGACACCTCCGCATGGTGATGTCGTATTGGGACATGGCGGCGGCACTCGTCAATCATGGAGCAATCAGTCCGGAGCTGTTCAACGACACGAATGGGGAACACTTAAGCGTTTTCGCGAAATTGGAGCCCATCCTTCCGGAAATCCGCGCCGGTATCGGACCACAATTCCTGCATAGCCTCGAGAAGTTGGTGGAAGCGACACCGAATGGCCGGGAGCGTCTGCTCAGCTATTCGTCAGCGCGCCCAAAGCGTCCGCTCTCGATTGGCGAGCTCGCAAACAACGAGTCTGAACAGGCTGAAGTCACGATCCTCTAGCCGTGGAGCAAGCTTCTAGCGACGCGCAGATTCAAAGCGAGCGGCGCGTTTCGCGGCTGCGTTGATAATTATTCTCGCCTGCTTGCGCTTCTCACACGCTCATCTCTTATGGGCGGATGAGGACTACCACATTGCCGCTGCTCTTAATGTTCTGCACGGAAAAATTCCCTATCGCGACTTCTGGTATGACAAGCCGCCTCTGAGCGCGCTTGTACTACCTGGTCATCGGCGGTCATGGGGGTGGGCGCTCCGGGCGCTTGACGCGGTTTATGTCACTGCCGCCTGCGGAGTGTTGTACCGGATCGCGAGATTGTGGTGGAGCCAAACGGAAGCGCTCGTTGCTGCGAGCCTTCTAGCGTTCTATCTCGCGTTCTATCTGCCGTCGGCGGTGATCCCGTTTGCGGCGGACGCCGTCATGCTCCTCCCGCATCTTCTCGCCATGTACTGCGGCGGCTTCCGGCCGCTATCTCTGGGCGGGCGTGTGGGCGGGGGTTGCCTTTCTCGCCAACATAAAGGGAGCGCTTGTGCTGGCGGCCGCTGCGCTTTGGGTGTTTCCCCAAATCGGATTGCCGCTACTGGGGTTCCTGATTCCCGTCGTCGGCGGAGCGGGTCTCCTGTGGCTTGTCGGTGCGTGGCCGGGCTACATCGAGCAAGTCTGGCGTTGGGGCTTGTTGTACGCTTCGGGCTCGCCGGTGCTCCATCCGTGGTCGAACGGCATTTTCAGAACCGCAAACTGGGCCGGTTTTCACGCGGCGCTCGTCATCGCCGGAGTCTGCGCCGTATTCCATCTCCGGACCGGTCTGCGCTGGAAGCTCGGATCGTGGATCGTCCTGTCCTACCTCGGCGTTGCGCTTGGCGGACGTTTCGCACCCCATTATTTCCTTCAGCTTCTGCCCCCTGTCGTCCTCCTGGCGTCATTTGGAATGACACGCATCTTCGATCGCCGTCGCCCAATTCTCATTGCCGCCATCGTTCTTGCTCTGTTGGTCCCTCTCGTTCGATTTGGGCCGCGCTACCTGACGCTTGCTTTCGATGAAGTCCGGGGAGTTCAGCCGCGCTGGGCAGACGTTGTCATGGACCTTGATAGCCAGGATGTCGCAAACCCGGCTGAAATCGATCGCGAAACCCGGAGATACCTTGTTTGTTTGGGGATACCGGCCGGACATATTCGTCTACACGCGCATGGTCTCGGATAGCCGGTTCTGGGATTCTCAGCCCCTGACGGGCGTTGCCGCGGATCGGCATCTGTACGCCACAACCGCAATTTACGGAGGGCCCGCCGCACAAAATCGCGTGGAACTGTCGCGCTCAAATCCCACCTGGGTGGTCGATGGACTCGGTCTGTTAAATCCTCGCCTCGCTCCCGACCGATACGGTGAGCTTCGACAATGGCTGACGCACTACACGCTTGTCGGCAGGACGAAGTTGAGCCTGATCTACCGCCGGACGAACTAAGCGGCCTTCGCCCCGTTACCGGAAGGCGTGGGAGCCAATGTAAGATTTGAAACGCGAATGCGTGTTTTCTCCCTTTCACTTCCGATTCTGTTGGCAGCAAGTTCGCTGCTCTCGGCTGACGTTATCTCCGGTACCGTATCTTGTAGTTGCGCCATCCGGCGACTTCAATCATCTGAGCTCGGTCCAGCAGGCATCCTCGACTAGCTGTAACGTTCAGACTACGGTCACCAATATCCCGGCAGGGTATTTGTCCTTTGATCCGATCCAATTCGCACAGGCATCTGTGTCGGGTAGCTATTCCTTAGGTTCGAATAAAATTGCGGGAGACTTGCGGGGTGTCGCGGCCGCTTCCCTAGTGTCGGCCGCGACCGCCCAGATCACATTTTCAGACGCCCTCACTACGGGTGGTCCGGTGAGAACAGGCATTATAAGAGGAAGCTTTTTGCCGACTACGTGGGGCTATGGCGGGATCGAGAGCATAAGTCTTGTCTCGCCTGCGCTTCCCTATGCGAGCTTCGGACCATCGCTTCCGATAGCATTCGAGCTTGGCCAGCCGTTCACGCTCACCATCGCAGGAAGCGCCAGGTCACTCTCGGACGACGGAACGCCATCGACTGCCCAGTTCGACATACCTTTTGATCTGGCGTTCTTCGAAGCGGATGGTGTCACGCCTGTCGCTCTGACGGAAACGACGGCTGCGCCGGAACCTGCGACCGTAGCTCTCAGCTTGCTTGGCATTGCTGGAGCGCTCGCGTTCCGCAAACGGCAGACGGCGCCATAAGCGGGTCCGAACGTATTCGGTCTTCTAAGCGCTTAGGCGGATTGGAGTGGTAACGGCCATCCGCCTCTACTTTTTCTTCATCTCCGAAAACGCCAATTTCTTGTCGATGCCGTCTACTACCAGTCGATCGTCATCGCCAAAATAAGTTAACTGGCGCCCTCTGGTCACGCCCTTGAAGCTGTCTTTCAATTCGGGGGACCCGCCGCTGAGAATCACCTTGGAATTGTTTGTCCAATATTCGCAATGCTCAGATGTTCCGGTGCGGGTGTGGTTCGGGCCGACCACGCCCACGATCGTCACATCGCCCTCCGCAAATGCGTGATCAAGAGACGAGTCGTCATCATGTCCCGGAGTCTTAGGAGTCAGAAACGCGAGAAGCTCTTTGGCCGTGATGGTCATCTTGTCTCGAACGAGCTTCACTCCGCCGGTATAATCCGCCTGCCGCGTATCGTCCCGATATACCAGTTCAGGGGCGTAGATCGTTGTGAAAGTCGGCTTGCTCGGTTCGGGCGCGAGGGCCTGATGGGGCACCCCACCGGCTGACGGTTCGCCTTTTTGGTTATCGGTCAGCTCGCTCACGACGTTGCCTTTTGCATGAAGTGTCTGTTCGTCGCGATCGATGTCGAGCACTGACGCCATAATCCGATTTGCGCCCTGCCACATCACGGCGTGCCCTTCGTAATGAATGGACGAGTTCTTGTCTTTGGTCGACATCTTGTCTGCCTTCGCCTGCATGGGCTGTGAGTTGTCGAGCATGGATGTTCCGGGCTTCTCGTTCTTGTCCGGAGCGTGGGTGGAAACTACACGCCCCTGCGCCGCCATATCCCCGGTGCTTTGGTCCATGACGATCTGGTCCGCCGTTGTTGATCCGGTGTCATCGATAACTCGGGCGTTCTCCTGAAGCACCATCCG
Source organism: uncultured Acidobacteriaceae bacterium (assembly GCA_963730775.1). Taxonomy (GTDB): domain Bacteria; phylum Acidobacteriota; class Terriglobia; order Bryobacterales; family Bryobacteraceae; genus Bog-105. The sequence continues at coordinate 73,395 of CAVSTI010000002.1, forward strand.
GTTTGCTTTTTGATCGAGCGAAGCCTTTTTTGAGAACGCTTTTCTCACGCCCTCTTCGTATCGGAAATTACCCGTCTGCTCAATCGTGCCCACGTTGTTGCTGTTCGGCTGAAACTTCGCCCGAAGTTCGTCGCTCCACGTCAGAGCCGGCGCGGGAGGCTTGGCCGGTGTTCCCGGAGTCTCCGCTTTCGGCTGATGGTCGGTTCTCGTGACCACGTTCCACGCTAGAAACGTGTCGGCGTAGCTGCCCTCGCCATATAGAACGCGCAGATGAGATGCCTCGACGGTCCTGATGTTGCGATGTCGGCCGATTGGGCTTGAATTCCACTTGAGACTGAGAAGATGTTCGGATCTCCTGCAGGTCTTTCCCGTCCGGCTTCATCTCCAGCTCAATGTGATCGCTGCGCAGCGTACGGGTATCGGCCAGCTCGACCCCTCCTTGCGGTTTCGGCTGCGACTCTGCAACCGCATGTCCGTCGGCGAGAACCAGATGTAAATTGCTGTCCTGCTTCTCCGCGCCGTTCAAGGTCTTCGTCTCGACCGCGAACCGCATATCTGCGCGATCGCCTACCAGCGTCGTAGTCGCCGCCGGCTGGCTCGAGACAACCTTCGCGTTATGGTCGCCGATGATGTTAACCAGCACTCCGTCTTCGTTGAAGAGTGCTTTCATGTGATCGGCCGAATACGCCGTCTGGCGGTCTTCGCGGTCGTCGTGCCCAAACGCGTGCTCGCCGTCCACCTGGTGCAACCGCTGATCCTGCAAAAGCACAACTGCGTTCTGGCATTGAATGGTGGTGGTGCGCCGCTGCAGCTTGGCCCACGGAGTCAGATAGACTTTCTGCTCCAGTTCCTTATACACAAGATCGCTTGTCTCGATATGCATCTTGTTCTCGGCCGGGCCATTTCCCACCCAGTCCAGAGCCACCGCGGACTTCATGTGTAAAACGCGCGTGGTGCGGGTCGTACTCCGCGCCGATCGCCTTCCCGCTACCCGAAGGAAAAGTAAATGTGGCAGCCTTGTCGGTGCTCGCTTTGCCCGTTTTCGTCTCGTAAGAAACGCCGGTTGTTTGCACCTGGACGTGCTTAGCGGCAATGTCCTTGTTTGCAGCGTCGTCGTCCTTCGGTACATTCATCACAATGTGAACCAGGTCGTCGGACTTCAGCCGCTCGGAACCTTCATTAAAGAACGCCTGGTTCGTGCTGATGTACGTATACGCCGAGGCGTCTTTGTTATAAAGCTTGAGGGCTAAGCCGTGCAGCTCGAACGTGGACGGATCGTGCGTGGCCTGAAACGCCTTGGCGTTGACCCGGACCATCGGTTTATTCGTGACCGGGTCGTCTTTGCCCCATTGCCAACCCGAAGATGCGACCGCTTCATAGCCTCTCCGCACCTCCGGCGCAATTTGTCGGGGACTATGGCGTGCCTTATCTGCCCGAAGCTTATAGGTGTAACCAATTGCTGCTGAGAGAAGAAGGACGGCGAGAGCTAAGAACAGTGAAAATCGCCGCATGAATGGTTGTAAATCGGTCTTATCCCAACATATACCGGAGGGAGATTCAGCTCCAATAGAACAAAATCTGAGTCTCTTATTGTAAAGGTGTTGTTAGCTTCTACTATAAACCATTTCATTTCTGTGACTTGCAGGTTCGTTGTTGTCACTCGACCATCGAGTGTGCTAAAAATGTGCCTGGGCAGGTCGGGCTAAGCAATAGCCTGAACACCAACAACGAACAAGCTAGTTGCTGTTATTGGAGGTTTTTAGTATGGACATTCGACCGCTACACGACCGCGTTGTAGTCAAACGGATCGAAGAAGGCGAGACCATGCAGGGCGGTCTCTATATTCCCGACTCGGCGAAAGAGAAGCCGCAGCAGGGCGAAGTGGTTGCAGTCGGAAAAGGCAAGCGCGACGACTCCGGCAAAGTGAATGCACTCGACGTGGAAGTTGGCGATCGCATCCTTTTCGGCAAGTATTCCGGCAGCGACATCAAGCTCGACGGCAACGAGTACCTGATCATGCGCGAGGACGAGATCCTGGGCGTTTTGACCAACGGTTCTTCGAACGGAAGTCCGCAAAGAAGTAAGTAGGAGAAATCAACATGGCTGCAAAACAGATTGTTTATAGCGAAAATTCCCGCCAGGCCATTCTTCGTGGCGTGAATCAGCTCGCTGATGCCGTGAAGGTGACGCTCGGTCCTAAGGGCCGGAACGTCGTGCTCGAGAAGAAGTTCGGCGGACCCACGATCACCAAAGACGGTGTGACGGTTGCGAAAGAAGTTGAGCTGAAGGATCCGCTGGAGAACATGGGCGCCCAGATGGTGCGTGAGGTTGCTTCGAAGACCTCCGACATCGCTGGTGACGGCACCACGACCGCGACCATCCTGGCTCAGGCGATCTTCCGCGAAGGCGTGAAGTCGGTTGCCGCCGGTGCGAACCCGATGGCTCTGAAGCGCGGCATCGAGAAGGCTGTTGAGGCCGTTGTCAATGAAGTGAAGAAGTTCTCGAAGGATGTACCTTCCCAGGGTGATGCAATTGCCCAGGTTGGAACCATCTCCGCCAACGGCGACAGCACCATCGGCAACACCATTGCCGAAGCGATGCAGAAGGTTGGCAAGGATGGCGTCATCACGGTCGAAGAGTCGAAGACCATGGTGACCGAGTTGCAGACCGTTGACGGTATGCAGTTCGACCGCGGCTATCTCTCTCCCTACTTCGTCAGCGATCCCGAGCGGATGGAAGCCGTTCTCGAAGATCCCTACATCCTGATCCACGAAAAGAAGATCAGCAACATGAAGGATCTTCTGCCGCTGCTCGAGCAGATTGCTCGCTCCGGCAAGCCGCTTCTCCTCATCGCTGAAGAAGTCGAAGGCGAAGCGTTGGCAACTCTGGTTGTCAACAAGCTCCGCGGTACCCTGAACGCCTGCGCCGTGAAGGCTCCTGGCTTCGGCGATCGCCGCAAAGCGATGCTCGAAGACATCGCGATCCTGACCGGTGGCAAGGCTCTCATGGAAGAGACCGGCATCAAGCTCGAAGGTGTTCGCCTGGAAGACCTCGGCCGCGCAAAGCGCGTGACCGTGGACAAGGACAACACCACCATCATCGACGGCGCTGGCACCCAGAAGACGATCGAAGGCCGCATCAAGCAGTTGCGCGCCCAGATCGAAGACACGACGTCCGACTACGATCGCGAGAAGCTGCAAGAGCGCCTGGCGAAGCTGGCCGGTGGCGTTGCAGTCATCAAGGTTGGCGCCGCGACCGAGACCGAAATGAAGGAAAAGAAGGCTCGTGTCGAGGATGCTCTCCATGCCACTCGCGCCGCGGTGGAAGAAGGTATCGTTCCCGGCGGCGGCGTTGCGCTGCTCCGCGCGGGCAAGGTTCTCTCTGAGCTGAAGGCCGAAGGCGACGAGCAGATCGGTATCGACATCATCCGCAAGGCAACCGAAGAGCCGCTGCGCCAGATCGCTGGCAACGCTGGCTTCGAAGGCGCCATCGTCATCGAGCGCGTTCGCGCGAACGGTGATGCCAACTACGGCTTCAACGCGGCCACCGGTCAGTACGAAGACCTGGTGAAGTCGGGCGTTATCGATCCGACCAAGGTGACCCGCTCGGCTCTGCAGCATGCCGCTTCGATCAGCGCCCTGATGCTGACCACCGAAGCGATGATCTGCGAGATCCCCGAGAAGAAGGCTGCGGCTCCGGCAGGTCCTGGCGGCCACGGCCCCGAGATGGACTACTAAGAAGCACTTCTTTCTTAGACACAAGCAGTACTTTAGAGCTCGCTTGGACTACGGTCCAGGCGAGCTCTTTTGTTTGCGGGAGAATCTCATTGGAGGCGGCCGTGTGACGGTTGACGAGTATCTAGGAATCGAAGAAGCAGCACTCGACCGCCATGAATACCGTGACGGCGAAGTCTTCGAGATGCCGCCGTCCAGCCCGACGCACTCCTTAATCGCTACGAACGTGATCTGCGAATTGGGCTTGGCGCTCAGGAGTGCTCCCTATTACGTCTTAGGTTGCAATATGAGGCTACGTACCTCGCCCACCGGCCTCTACGCTTACGCGGACGCAGTAGTCTGCGGCAAACCAGTGAGCGTTGATCGCGACACACTCCTGAACCCGCTTGTGATCGTGGAGGTTCTCTCGGCGAGCACCGGCGATTACATCAGGGGCACAAAGTTTGAGCGTTACCGCCAGATCCCCTCTTTCCGTGAGTATCTGATCGTGGCGCAGGATCGGGTATACATTGAGCACCACGTCCGTTCAGATCCGTCCGGCCAACCCACCTGGACAATGCGGGAATTCACGTCGCCCGAGGACGTCATTATTTTCGAATCCGTTGGTGTCCAACTGCCCTGTTCAGCAATCTACGCCGAGGTAGGTTTCGCAGAACACGATGACCTTCAGGAAGCAACCTAGCCTGGACTGAACAACGCGGCAACGGCAAATCCTAGGCTATAGTCCGTATCGTTTCCCTGTTCCAGTACAGCTAACTTCCAGGGCGGCATTTCCCGAGATTGTAGTCACCCAAACGGGCGGTTACGATCGAGATGTTCAAGACAGCTAAACAGACCACCCGGTAAAGGGTTTGCCTGCAGGGCGGTGGTTTCACGCGTGCGCTGGAACAGGTCTGGCTTCTAACCAAATGGAAACTCTGCTCGGGACAACAGGCGGCCCAATTTGAGCGCTGCCGCATTTCCTCACCTCAGAACGCTGGAGCTGCGCTCTAGATCGGTCGCAAGCTTTTCGAGGGCCGGCGCTGCGTTGTGGCCACTGCTTTTGATTGGCGCCGATCTGCTTTCCTTGACCATAGCCGCCCTACTGGCATACGGATTGATCGCCCCGGCACCTGCGTTAAGAACAGCAATGTTTGATGTGGCAGTTATGCTTGCCTCGATATTTGGAGGCGGGCTTTACCGCGTTGGGGTTTCGGATCCTGTGACCGAGCTTCGAAAGCTGTTCTGGTCGATTTCGCTGGCGAGCATTCCTCTCGTCTGCAGCCGGCTGGCGTTCAATTATGGAGGTCCGCTATTTCCGGGAATGTTGTGGGCGGGTTTAGCTTTCCCATTCGCTGCCGCATTCCGCTCGTATCTCCGCGTATTCCTGATCCGATCCGGAGTCGGACTTACACCCGCAGTGATCATCGGAACTGGAGCGAATGCGGCTCGGTTGCGAGAGCTTCTTGGAAAACACAAACATCTCGGGATCCGGCCGATCGCCATCCCAGACCATTGCGACGCCACACCGGGAATCGATAGCCGTTGCGGATGTGCCCTAATGTTTCGCGCGGACAGTGTGGCCGCATTGGGGAATGCTGAGACGCTGCAGACTACGAACTTTGCTCCCCCTCGATTAGGGCTACAGGTCAAGCGCGTGATGGATCTTGCGTTGGCGTTAGTACTGTCCATCCTCCTGTCTCCTCTCTTGCTATTGATCTGCGTGGTTGTTCGCTTGAGCTCGAAAGGTCCCGTGCTTTACGGTCACACGAGGGTAGGAGAAAATGGCCGGTTGTTTACAGCCTGGAAATTCCGCTCGATGGTCGTCGATGGTGAAGGAATGCTGAAGGCGCATCTGGCCAGTGACCCTGGCGCGAGCCGAGAATGGGAGCTCACACAGAAGCTCAAGGACGACCCTCGCGTGCTCCCTATCGGTGGCTGGCTTCGCAAGACAAGCCTGGATGAGCTACCGCAGCTATGGAACGTAATTCGCGGAGAAATGAGCTTAGTCGGTCCACGGCCGGTCACGCGAGAAGAGATCCCCCGCTATGGCCATACTTTTAGACTCTACAAGAGCGTGCGGCCGGGTTTGACTGGTCTGTGGCAGGTATCTGGACGGAGCAAGACCTCCTACGCGGAGCGCGTCTGCCTTGACGAGCACTATCTGACGAATGGCACGGTTTGGCTCGACCTTCACATCCTGATTCGCACCATTCCAACGCTCCTATTCGGCGAAGGAGCCTGCTGAAGGCGCCACCACCTCAGCGCCGATCCGGATGACCATGCCGCCACTGCCAGTACTCACGTTGCTCATCACGCCGTAATCGTCGGTAATCCCGGTGCGGGCGATGCGTCTCAACAACCCAACGGTCGTAATAAGCGCCCTCGCCCGGCCCCCAGGTGTGATAGTCAGAATACCCGGGATCATACGCGCGATAACCTACTCGCGCCGTGCAACCCGCCAGAAGTGCCGACAGGCTCAGAATCGAAACTAACGCCGTCTTTCTCAACATCGCGTCCTCATCTGGTTAGACGAGGGCTTGACGTGCACATTTCGCAAGGGAGACGAATCCTTCGTTTGCTTGTACTACCTACTCCCCGCGATGTGCGTTTATGAACGCTTGCGCGAAGCGGTTTTCTTCGTCGCTTTCTTACTCGTTGCCGTCTTCTTGGCAGGCGCCCGTTTGCTCGCCGTCTTCTTGGCCGGAGCTCGTTTCGCAGCTGTCTTCTTCGTCGCGCTGCCGGATCTCTTGCTTCCACTCCTCTTACGACCCGGTGCCGGCGGAATGTTTGCTCCCGACCGTCGTGCCTCGCTCAAACCGATCGCAATCGCCTGCTTCGGATTCTTCACTTTCCGGCCGCTTCCTCCGGATTCCAATTCATGATGCTTGAACTCATGCATTGTCTCGCCCACCTTCTTGCGGACGATACGCTTCGATTTCGGATCGGAACCCGAAGACGATGATCTCTTCGTGGAGCTACTTTTCTTAGTTGCCATACACGTTTACAACAGGGCGTTTCCGCTCTGATTCTCCTTGTCCACTGAGAGAACTGCTGAGTCTATTTGGTTTCAACGAAAAGATGTAAGGCAGACCGCACTGCCGTCACGTGTATTCCGCATCTCTCACCCCGCGCATTCGCTGAAACACCTGTCCTCATTGATATCCTGACAACCAGAGGCTGTGATTGTCCCGAATTTCGTCTGCGTTTCGAAGTTTCTTTTCTATCCTGTTTTCCGGTGAACTTCCCGCCGACATCGCGCTGGAGTTTGGCTATGAAAAGCCGCAGCCACCGCCGCCTCCCATCGAATTGCCGAAAGTAAGTGACGGCGCTCTCCAAATTCTGAACATCTTCCAACGTGATTCGAGATTACTCGATTTCCTCATGGAGGATTTGTCGGGCTACGCCGATGATCAGATCGGCGCGGTTGTGCGAAACGTCCATTCTGATTGCAAAGCGAGCTTGAACCGCCACCTGACTCTCGCGCCCGTCATCGACGGAGTCGAAGGCACGTTTCAAAAGCTCGACAGCTCGAAAACTCCCGATCCGAATCGGATCAAGCTCGTCGGCAACGTTCCGGCAAGCGGAAAAGTGGCTGGCGGCATCCTTCGGCACCGCGGCTGGCGTGCGCTTTCGATCAATCTGCCTCCGCTCGGGAAGCAAGACCCGTCAGTACTCTACACCAGCCGAACTAGAAGTTGAGTAGTCCGCGCACTCCATGTCGCAATTTATTGTTGGTATCGATCTGGGAACGACGAACAGCGCCCTAGCTTGCGCCGCACGCCGGTTGATGCAGCAGCCGAAGCAGACGTCCAGATCTTCCCCGTTCCGCAGCTCACGAATCCGGGAGAAGTGCGCCGCTCGACCTGCTTCCTTCCTCGCTCTACATTCCCGGTCCCGCAGAGTTCGTCGAAGGCGCACTCGCTCTGCCCTGGAACGACTCAGCCTGAGTTTGTGGTCGGAACGTTGGCGCGCAATCGCGGCGTTGAAAATGCGACCCGTTTGGTGAGCTCCGCGAAGTCCTGGCTCTCGAATCAGAACGCCGATCCCAACGCAGCCGCTGCTTGCCGCTCGCCGCTCCCGAAGGCGTCCCGAAGATTTCGCCGCTCGAAGCTTCCCGGCAGTATCTGCTGCACACTGCGCTCCGCGTGGGACGCCGCACATCCCGATGCTCCGCTTGCAGCGCAAACCGTTCTTGATTACCGTTCCCGCCTCATTCGATCCCGGCGCACGCGAACTGACTCAACGCGCAGCCAGACTCGCGGGCTATCGGCGACGTCGTCATCATCGAAGAGCCGCAGGCCGCCTTCTATGCCTGGATCGAACGCAATCCGAACTGGCGCGAACAGGTAAAGCCCGGAGATCTGATCCTGGTCGTCGACATCGGCGGCGGCACAACCGATTTCACGCTCATCGCCGTCACCGAAAGCGCCGGCGAACTACAGCTCGAACGCGTTGCCGTCGGCGACCATCTGCTGCTGGGCGGCGACAACATGGATCTCGCGGTGGCGCGACATCGCCGAAGCGCAGTTTTCCGCGAAAGGGAACACGACTCGACGCCATGCAGTTTCATTCCTTGTGGCAGCAGTGCCGCGCAGCCAAGGAAGTGCTCATGAGCGCCGAAGCTCCCGACGAGCGGCCGCTTACGATCTTGGGCCGCGGCACCGGCTTGATCGGCGGCACGCTTCGCGGCAAGATCGCCCGCGACGAAGTGCGCTCTCTGCTCCTCGATGGCTTCTTCCCGGTGGTTCCTGCCGACGCTGTGCCGGAACGCCAACGCCGCGCCGCGTTGATGGAGGTTGGATTGAATTACGCGGCTGATCCGGCCGTCACAAAGCATCTTGCTCAATTTCTGCGGCGGGCCGGTCCGGCCTCCGGCGCTGGTGCGTTTGCACAGTCCCACTCATCTGCTGCTCAATGGTGGTGTGCTGCAGGCAAGCGCCATCGAGCAGCGTCTTTTCGAAGTCGCTCAATGGCTGGCTTGCAAGCGGCAAGGTGCGCCGGCTGCGACCGAACTCAGAACGGACTCGAAAGCTGCCGATCTGATGCACGCCGTAGCGCGTGGCGCGGCCTATTACGGACTTGCGCGCACCGGCAAAGGCGTGCGCATTCGCGGCGGTGTTCCGCGCACCTATTACGTCGGCATGGAAAGTTCTCTGCCTGCCGTTCCCGGCCTGCCCGTGCCCATGAAGGCTCTGACCGTCGTGCCGTTCGGATTGGAAGAAGGATCGAAGGTCGAGCTTCCGCAGCGCCGCTTCGCACTGGTCGTCGGCGAGCCTGCCGAGTTCCGCTTCTTTTCTTCGGCAACAAGACAGGACGACTCACCAGGATCAATGATGGAAGACCTCGGGGACGATATCGAGGAACTGTCTCCCATCGAAGTCTTCCTGCCGCCGCAAACCGATAACGCGCGCGAAGAGGTCGTGCCGGTCACGCTCGAAAGCAACGTCACCGAAACTGGCTTGCTCGAACTCTGGTGTGTGGCGGCTGACGGACGGCGCTGGAAACTCGAGTTCAACGTTCGGGAACGTAACGCGGCATGAACGTTGGCATTGATCTCGGGACCACCAATTCAGCAGTCGCCTTCATCGACCCTGCGGAAGCGGCCGAGGCTGATTTCCCTCCCATCCATGTTCTGCCCATCGAACAGCAGCTGGATGCCCATCGCACCGGGACGCTTCGCACACTGCCTTCGTTTCTGTACCTGAGTGATCCGCCTGTGGTCGGAGCCTATGCTCGCGATCAGGGTGCGCTCCTGCCCACCAAGACCGTGCACTCGGCGAAGTCGTGGCTCTCGAATTCGGAGGCGGATCGCACCGCTAAAATTCTGCCTTGGGATTCCCAGGAAGAAGGCCGCGTCCTTTCGCCCGTCGAAGCCTCGGCGCAATACTTGCTTCACCTGCGCCACGCCTGGGAGCGCTCCGGGCGCGGACTCACTGGCCGAGCAGCAAGTCGTCCTCACCGTACCCGCGAGCTTCGATGAAGAAGCGCGCGAACTGACCCTTCAGGCCGCTTCCGAAGCCGGACTCGGCAGCGTCACTTTGCTCGAAGAGCCCGCTGCCGCTTTCTACGCCTGGATCGCCGGCTCATCTTTCGCGCTCCAACAAAGAGCTCTTCGACGGGCAGTCGGTTCTTATCTGCGACGTCGGCGGCGGTACCAGCGACTTCACTCTGGTCCGCGTCAACCGCGAAGGAGATCGCGTCGAGTTCACCCGCACGAACGTCGGCCGCCATCTTCTGCTCGGTGGCGACAATCTCGACCTCACCATTTCCTGGCTGGCGGAATCGAAGCTCGGCAAAACACTTCGCTGCGTCAACGCAGCGCGCTTACGCCGTCAATGTTCCGCCGCAAAGGAGTCGCTTCTCGCCGAGAACGGCCCTGCTTCCGTGGAGGTCACTGTTGCCGGTGCCGGCTCTTCGCTGATCGGCGGAACACTCAAAGCCACCATCACAAGAGACGAGATCCTCGAATTGGCGTTAGGCGGCTTTCTTCCGCCCGTGGCACTGACGGACAAGCCACAACAGGAAAAGCAAAGCGTCTTCCGCGAACTCGGCCTGCCGTACGTCTCCGATCCTGCAATCACGCGTCACCTCGCCGAGTTTCTGGCGAACTCGCCGGCCGCTGAACACGGCGTTGACGCAATCCTCTTCAACGGCGGATTCTTCATCCCGCCATCTTTCGGCAACGTGTCCTGCGACGTGGTCGAGCATTGGTTCGGCCGCAGGCCGGTGGCTTTTGAAAGTCAGGATCTCGATCTCGCGGTTGCGCTCGGCGCCGCCTATTACTCCTATGTCCGCGCCTCCGGTAGCGGCGTTCTTGTGCGCGGCGGTTTACCGCGCGCTTATTACATCGGCTTGCAGGATAACGCGCTCCTCCGCGATTCAAGCCGTCTGTCTTGTTCCGCGAGGAACCGAAGAAGGCGGCGAGATCAGGCTCACGAGCCCGGAGCTTGAGCTCGCTCGCCAACACGCCCGTGGCCTTTCGGCTTATACAGTTCCCTCAGCCGAACCGAAGATCCGGCCGGCGCCATCGTTTCGTCTCGAGCGTTCCGAGAACATGTTCGACCCGGCGAGTGATCCCCGGCTTCACGCGCCCGTTGCGCGCCGTCATTCGTTTTGGAAAAGGCGGCGAGCGTCGCGTTCCGGTCACCTTGGGTGCTCGCCTCAGCGAAGTGGGAACGCTCGAAGCTTGGGCTGAGTCGAAGATCAGCGAACACCGCTGGCGCCTGCACTTTCAATTGCGCAAGACTGCCGAAGCCGCATGCTCCGATCACGCGCCCGCCGTTGGCTGCCGTTCGATCAACCGCCGTCGTCAGCTCCGAGTCGCTTGCGCAAGCCGAAGCTCTCATCGAAGGCGTCTTCGGCAAAACCTCTTCTGGCTTGCCTCCGGAACAGCTTCCCGCGCGCCTCGAACAGGCATTCGGACTGGGACGTCTCTCCTGGCCGCTTGCGACCGATTCGCGCACTTAGCCGACAAGCTCCTGGCGCTCTCCGATGGCCGCCGCAAGAATCCTCCGCACGAAGCGCGATGGCTCAATCTCACGGGCTTCTGTCTTCGTCCCGGCTTTGGCTATCCCGGCGATGAGCTCCGTATCGATCAGGCGCGCCGCATCTACGCTTCCGGCCTTACGTTTGGGAATCAGGTGCAGAACGAAATCGATTGGTGGATCTTCTGCGGCCGGATCGCGGCAGGCCTCAATCGAAATCAGCAGGGCGATATTTACCAGCGGCTTGTCGCCCCTCTTGCTTCCCAAAGGCAAACGAAAGACCCGCCTGAATCCGAGCCTCTTCCGCGAAATGTGGCGGACTGCCGCGAGTCTCGAGTTGCTTCCCGTCCAGACAAAAGCGCAAATGGGCGATGCCGTCCTTGAACTCCTGAAATCGGGGCAGATGGTGGAGGCGGCAGTCTGGTGCCTCTCTCGCTTAGGTGCGCGCAAGTTGTTCAACGCTCCCATCAACCTTGTGGTTGCGCCTGCCGTCGTGAATCGGTGGATCGAAGCAATGCTTCGCCTGCCCCGCACGCCGTCCGTGCTTGAGGCGCTCGTCCGGATCGGCCAGCAGACCGGTGACACGGCGCGCGATCTTTCTCCCGCTGTGCTCGATTCCGTTCGGCGCGCCCTCGAAACTTCACCGCAAGCTGCTTCCCTGCTCCGTGAGCTTGCTGGTGAAACCGATGCCGCTGCCAGCAGCCGAACCTTCGGCGAGGAACTTCCGGCTGGCTTGGTGCTGGTGGAAGCACCGGCCGTCTAACTCCTCCCATGCGGGAAACGGCCGTTGTCGATCGCATTCGAAGGCGTGCCGCCGCACTGCCTCAACTCAAAGCTCTGATTCGAGGCATCGGCGATGACTGTGCCGTCCTCCGCCCCAAACCCAGGCACGATCTCGTCTTCACCACAGATTTCGTTCTCGAAGGCAGACACTTCGAACTCGGTACTCACACTCCAGCCGACGTAGGCCACAAGGCTCTGGCGCGCAGCTTGTCAGATCTGGCGGCGATGGGAAGCGAGCCGCTGTTCTGCCTCGTTTCGCTTGCCGTTCCTGAGCATCTGGGCGACAGATGGGTTGACGGATTCTATCGCGGCCTGCTCGCTCTTGCCTCTCAGCACCGTGTCGTATTGGCGGGCGGCGATCTGGCGCGTTTTGACAAGGTGATTGCGGATGTAATGTGTTGCGGCGAAGTGCTGTTGGGAAAAGCGCTGCTCAGAAGCGGAGCACGCCCCGGCGATCGCATCTATGTGACGGGTGAACTCGGAGGCTCTGCACACGGACTCTCTACGCGCAGAGGGACTGCTTGGAAACGTCATCTGCGGCCTGACCCGCGAGTGCCCGCGGGGCTGCTCCTCCGTGCTCTTCGCGTCTCGTCCTGTATGGATTTGAGTGATGGTCTTGCCCTCGATCTTTCCAGGTTGTGCCGCGAATCGGGCGTGAGCGCGAGCCTGAGCGGAAGCCTGCCGATTGCGCGAGGCGCTTCGCTCTCACAAGCACTCCGGGGCGGCGAAGATTACGAGCTTCTTTTCACTGCACGCCCCAGGCTTAAGATCCCGCCTCGCTTGGGGGATCTCCCCGTGACGGAAATTGGCGTCATCACGAAAGGTCGCCCGGGTCGTATCACCTTTGCGGGCGAGCCTTTACAACCGGAAGGATTCGATCACTTCACATGACAGAAAACGATTCGCCTGCGCGCCCGGACGCCACTCCCATCCTTGAGCTCATTCTTGCCTTTCGTCGGTCGAAGACAATGTTCGCTGCGGTTGAATTTGGAGTTTTCGATCGGCTGTCCGGTCGAACCGCAACCGCCGAAGAACTAGCGCAAGAGCTTGCTGTGAATTCTTCTGCTCTTGCGCGTCTCCTCGATGGGTGCGTCTCGCTAGGATTGCTGACGCATACGCAGGCTGGCTATGGGAACACTGCCGTTGCCGAACGTTTCTTGACGGCGAAGAGCCCGGCCACGTTGAATGGCTATATCCGGTACTCCAATGAGTCTCTGTACAAGCTTTGGGATCGCCTCGAAGACTCCGTGCGCGAGGGCGGACATCGCTGGACCCAGGTCTTCGGAAGCCGCAACGCTTTGTTCGATCACTATTTCCGCAACGATGAGGCCGCCGCGAATTTCCTCGGTGGCATGCATGGCTTCGGGCAACTCGCCTCGCCGCCTGTTGTCCGTTCGTTCGATCTGAGTCGCTTCACTCACCTGGTCGATCTCGGCGGCGCCACGGGGCATCTTGCGATCGCCGCATGCGAAACGTACCCGAAACTGCGAGCCACAGTTCTGGACCTGCCTGCCGTGGAAAAGTTCGCGCGCACGCACATCGCCCGCAGCTCTGCCGCCGATCGCATCGACTTCGTTGCGTCCGATTTCTTTGCGAACGATCTGCCGGCCGCAGATCTCTACAATCTCGGCCGCATTCTCCACGATTGGTCTGAAGAGAAGATAGTGTCGCTTCTTGGCAAAATTCACCGCGCCTTGCCCCCTGGCGGCGCTTTACTCATAGAAGAAACCATTGTCAACGCTGATCGCTCCGGTCCTGCACCGTCACTCATGCAAGACTTGAACATGCTCGTGTGCACTGACGGTAGAGAGCGTACGTTTTCGCAGTATCACGCATTGCTTGAGTCTGCCGGCTTCACCAGCATTGATTACCGGCTGACCGGCTCTTTGGTCGATGCCATTCTTGCGATAAAAGGATAGATGCGCGCCGTGCCTGGTCCCGTCACAATCGAGAAGGTCCCCTATGCCGGTTGGCCGAATTGCTATCGGCTGACGAACGGTGATGTCGAGTTGATCGCGACCAGCGACATCGGCCCCCGCATTATTCGCTGTGGTTTCGTCGGAAGCCAGAATCTCTTTGTGGAAGTTGCGGACCAGCTTGGCGGCTCCGGAGAATCGAAGTGGCTCATGCGCGGTGGTCATCGGCTCTGGGTTGCGCCAGAGGTCATACCGGAAACCTACGCGCTCGACAATGCGCCCGTTCGGGTGAAGCTGCAGAAGACCTCCATCACACTGCTGCAGCCGGTCGAGCCGGAAACACTGCTTCAGAAGGAGATCACGGTCGAGCTTGCGCCGTCGGGCTCAGTCACCGTCACACACCGGCTCGAGAATACAGGCAGTCAGTCGCGGCGCTTGGCGCCGTGGGTTTTGAGCCAGATGGCTCCCGGTGGGGTAGCAATCACGACCTTTCCGCCTCGTGCCGGACACGACGTCATGCTCCAGCCCACGAATCCGCTCGTCATGTGGGGCTACACGTACTTCACGGACAAGCGGTATACGTTCCTCAATCACTATCTGCTGCTTCGTTTCGACAGCTCCAATCCGTACCCGCAAAAGGTGGGCCTCTTCAACGAGCACACTGTCTGCGCTTACCTGTTGAACGGCGAACTCTTCATAAAGCAGACGCATGCTAAGCCGAAGATTGCCTATCCTGACTTCGGCACCTCCGCTCAGCTGTTCGTAAATGGCGAGTTTCTGGAGCTCGAGACCCTCGGGCCTCTCGTGGATTTACCGCCCGGCCGGTCAGTCACTCACGTCGAGCGATGGTCCCTCCACCGCAACGTCCCGCTCACCGAACTGAACGACGAGGAACTGGACCGGACCTTCCGCCCATTGCTCGCCGGCAACTGAAAAGCTGCGACCGACCACGCTGTACCGGTATTGACCCGGGATTTTACTTAATACCCTCTTATTTGCGGGAATCGAAAAGTATTTCCCGAAAACCTCAACAGTTTCTAACCCGAAACCAGTAGTATTGAAGTCTGCGGAACTCTATTCCTTCCGCACGTTGAACTTCAGGTCAGTTGAAGGAGGCTGTTGTGGGATCCCCTACTCTCTTGAGGCGCTCATGCTTGCGCGCGCTCTTTACCCTAACCGTTGTCGCGAATGGATTCGCCGCGGAAAATTTCGTCGCATCGACTCACGCCGCCGGCGCTCAACAAGTCGAATTCGATGTGTTTCTACCGCTTACTCATCGGGCGGAATTAAATCAATTGTTGACGGATCAAGACACCGTAGGCTCACCGCAGTATCACCAGTGGATTACGCCCGCCCAGTTTCGGGAGCGCTTCGGGCCGAATCGCGCGAGCTTAAATCGGGTCACGAATTTGCTCGCTAACAACGGATTCTCTATTGTTCAGGTCCACGGGCACGGAGTGCGCGTGCAGGGTTCCGTGTCCGCTGCCGAGAGTCTGTTCTCGACATCCATCTGGAATGGAGCGGGCTTGCGCGGCCACCATAAGCTCATCGCTCGCCAGCCTATCGTGATGCCGTCGGCATTACAGGACGCGGGTGCCCAGGTCGTGCGCTTCTCCTCCGCCGTCCGCATGCAGCCCCACTCGACGAAGGTGACCCGGTTGAATGCAAGTGATCTTGATCCGGAGAATCGAACGAGTGCCCATGGCGGGTATTGGTCCACTGACCTGAGACAGGCTTATGAATTCCCTTCGTACGAATCCCTCACTGGCAGAGGCGTTCGGATCGGAATTCTCATGAGCAACGATTTCAGAAACTCCGACATGACTCTCTACTTCAACCATGAGAAAATTCCGCCACCCAAAATCGTTCGACGGCCAGTATTCGGAGGCGCGCCCTTCGATCCGGACGAAAGTACGGAGGTCTCGCTCGATATTCAACAGTCTGCTGGAATGGCGCCGGGAGCAATCATTTATGACTACAACATTCCCGATTTGTCCGATTCGGCTGTTTTAGGCGGCTATGTTTCGATCATTGAATCGAACGAAGTAGATATCGTGAACTCGTCGTTCGGGGGGTTTGAAGCACAATATCTCCCTGACTACAACGATGGCCAGGACTTAAGCGGCATACTCAACGTGTACGAGGATCTCTTCAAACAGGGCAATGCTCAAGGCATCACGTTCGTGGCCAGTTCAGGTGACTTCGGTGGTCTCGGTAACCCGCCGATAGCCTACTTGAACAACCCGCCCACCAACCCGCCTATCATCGCCGGTTACTTCACGCCGGGTGTCCAGGTGCCTGCTTCAAGTCCTGAAGTGACCTCGGTTGGGGGAACAAATCTGATCACCACCTTTACCCCAGGGAGCCTCACTTCCAACTACGTACGCGAAAACGCGGACGGCGATCCGCTCCAGCCGTTCGACATTTACGGAGTAGGCAACCTGGTTGCAGGTGGCTATTGGGGCTCTGCCGGCGGAAAAAGTGCATTCTTCAAGAAGCCGGATTACCAGAAGCTTGTTAAGACAGGCTCGTCGTTTCGAACTGTGCCTGATATCTCGCTACACATGGGCGGATGCCCCGGGGGAATCTCCTATTTGCCGTGCGGCCCCGATCGCAGCTATGACGTGGTCGTGGTCGGAGGCTCTCTGTACGGCGTAATCGGCACAAGCGCTTCCTCGCCTGACATCGCGGGCTTGCTGGCCTTGCGGGAACAGTTCGTTCCTGGGCGAATGGGGAATGCCAACTCGTACATCTATCAACTGGCGCAGGATCAGTTCGCCGGCACTAGCCCCGTGACCTATTTCCACGAAGGCATTCCGGGGTTCAACGGATACGATCAAACGACGGGGAAAGGGTATAACCGCGTGCTCGGGAACGGAACCGTATTCGGAAAGAACTTCATCGGCGCGTCCGCGTTGCCATCGGCGGGAGACCCGCAGAGTCCTTCGAATCCTTAACGGCTATCCATAGCGAAAACACAGCAGAGGCGGCCTGTTAGGGGCCGCCTTTTGCATGAATGGAACCCTATAAGCTCCCTGCGTAAATGACGGTCGAGAAACTCAGCGGCAGCTTTAGGGCATTTGTGAATTCGACCGGTACGGTAACCGATTGTCCAGGCGCTAAACCGGAAGGCGCAGCCGCCACAAACGAGACCCCCTTTTGCGTGCCGCTCTTGTTCGTCAGAGTAACCGCTGTTGGTAGATTTGTGAGCGACAGGTAAATCGGGCCCGACAACGTCACGTTACTCGTATTCGTTAGAACCAAGCTCCCTGTGTAGCGATGGGTACTGTCGTTATAAACGAAGCCGGATTGTTGAACTGCGATTTTGCTCGACACCACTAATGGCAAGCTAAAGCTCGCTTCCGCGGGGTCGTGATCGGACACGCGTTCAGGGCGCGTCGGGTCATTGCGCAGGCTGTCCGGAAAATCCGCATCGATCCGGGCGTACGAAAGGCTCGTCGCACGGCTCAGCATGTTGCTGTTCACAATGATGTGATCGATTGCCTGGGCGCTTCCCGAGAACGTGTATGAATAACGCTGCGGCGCAGGAACCAAATCTGTGTCGATCAAGTCCGTAAGCGCTGGGCTTACCAATCTCTGTCCAGCGAGCACAACTTGGTCGGGCAGCGCAGGGTTGCCTTTGATCACACCAACGGTATCCACATAGCCGTCGCTGAACTGATACGCATTGTAGTCACCAACGGAAACAATATTGGCACTCGGGTTTGCCGTCTGAAACCCCTGGATCAGATTAGCCAGGTATTCCGCTTGCGCTTCACGTTTTGCTCTCACGGTCGGTCCGGAGCTCGGATCATCGAGGCTGAGCAGCGATCTCAAATGATTCACGATGACGATCACGGGCAATGCGGCATCCGACCCGGCGCGCAGGACATTTGCGTTCAGCACGAGCGGCGGGCGGTCATTCAGGACTGCTTGCGTTCCCGACGGTGTTCGATACGTCGTGTCTTTTCCATACTGAACAACGCTATCGACGCTAACCTTTGGCGTCTTTACCAGGAACCCCGAGTTGATGCCGCTGATGTCATTTCCAAGCGAGAGATACGCCTGGTAATTCGGATTTGGTTGACCGGCAGCAACGGCATCAGAATTCACCTTCGTTGCTAAAGCCTGAATGGTTGGAAGATTCTGGAGTTCTTCCACCGCAAGGATGTCGGGCGTACGAAGAAAAGTTCGAATGGCGATGGACGCCTTATTCAGCCGGTTCGCGAACGCAGTTGCCGTGGGTGTGGCATGTGAGGTGCCGGGATCTGCCGCGTCTGGTCCATAGAAGTGTTCCATGTTGAACGCCGCCACCGTGAGTTGGGCCGGGTCTGTTGTGGAAACCGGTGTTGCGCTCATTCCGCCTGCTCCCGCCGCTCCCGATGTCGGCTCGACGACCACGCTGTAAACACTGTTCTCGAACTCGATCGGTCCAATGATGTTCGTTACCGTAGCTCCGGTCGCCACGTCGAGCTTCGTCGCGAGCTGGCCGCCGTCCACGCCGATGACCTCGGGATTAGTGTCCCAGCGGGTCACGCAACAAGGACTGCCGCCGGGAAGTTGGTCCGGCAATTCGACTCCGGGTTCTCGAAACGGCCGGTCGGTTCCGGGCAGCACGGCGAAGAAGAACCCGCTGCTGCTCGAAGTCGCATTGGTTTCGTTCACGCTCCCCAAAGTCGGAGCAACAACGGTCACGGAAGCGATCTGCACGCGCATGCCTTCATAGCGTTCGAGCTGGTCGAATGCACCATGCGGATCGATATGCGTGAGAACGACAGGCGCGGGAATTGGGTTCCCGGTGGAGATGAGGACGACGCTCGACGGAGTGTTGATTTCGGTGTCGGTAGCCGCGCCTGGAACGGTCGCGGATGAGTACTCGTTCACCGGTCCCGTGACGCAAACATTGTTGCCCGGCCTTGCGCTTGTGGGCAGTCGGCTTGCGCTGGTGAAGACATATACGCCATCGGATGTCGCAGCGTCGCCGTCACCTGTCGGCATTTGCAGAAAGAATCCGCTTCCGTCTGTTCCGGTGACAATGCCCTGAATCGTAACCGTGCTGCCATTGAGAGGCGATGTGTCGCCCGATCCTTGGACCTGCGCAATCGTGGCCGTCGCGTTGCATGTAGGCGCGGCATCGATCGTGAGCGTATACGTCGCGGTTGCCGTCTGCCCGAGAGAGTCGATGACCCTTACCGAAAAGGATGCGTTTGCAGGTGCGTTCGCCGTTCCGCTCAGCGTTCCGTCTGCGCTCAGGATAAAGTTGCCTGGAAGGTTCCCTCCGACAACGGAGAACAGATAAGGACCTCTTCCTCCCGCCGCCGCAAGCGTAACCGAGTAGGGAACGTTGACGGTCGGGTTCGCGAGGGCCGTCGGCGTGATCGTAATTGAGGGAGTTCCCGTACATAGATGAACCGGACTCGCCGTATTCCTCGGACTTGGTGAACCGGCGCTAAAATCCGCGCTGTTGTTCCCGGCATTGCTACACCCCGCTGCCCCGCGTAGGGCGGCAGTCGTATTGGTCAACGTAGGTGCAGGACTCCCAAGCGAGCAGTTCACAGCGCCGAAGCCAACCAGGTCGATCACCGAGCTGCCGCTGGGACACGCTCCGGTCAGCGCCGCCGTTGAGTTGACGAGTGCAGCCTTCGCGGCAGTAGCGCTCATTGCAATGGTGCCGGTCGCTTCGGGCGTCGGAAGGTCTTGAGTCCCTCCTGTTCCCGCAGACTCCTGGACTAAGTAATACTGCCCGGGCAGGAGCGCACCCGTAAGTGGAGTGGTCTGCCAACTGGTACCCGTGGAAGACGCATATTGAACGCTCCAGCCCGTGAGATCGGCAGGCGACGTGCCGCTATTGAAGAGCTCGATAAAGTCGTTGCGCAGCGTTGCCCCGCTGTTGCCGCCGCCCCCATAGACTTGGCTGATCACCACTTGCGCTTGCGCCGAAATCACAGCTGCGCCCATTGCCAGAAGCGCGATGTTACAGGCTCGTTTCAATAAGGGCCCTCCTAACCAGCGCCAGCATAGCAGGGGGGTGGGCTCTAGCTCGTTAATGGGGCAGGCCGGAGGCTCTGACGAATAAGACATTCTTTCCGAGGTTGTTTTGATCAGATGGGAGCTGCTCATCGGCTTGCCTGAATGAGGTTGGCGCGGTGTGGAATCGCCCGGCATGATGCGGATCCGGGGGCCATGGCGCCACGGTGCTGGAGCTGGAAACCCGCAATTGGGTCTGCCGGGCATGCGTGCCACCGAACCGTTCCGTCGCCGCGTCTGTCAGAAGCACTTTGATGGCATCAGCCGAACTTACTGGGTAAGCGGGAAGGGCTCTCTGCGGAGTTCAAGCTGAGCATCCGGACACGAAACTGAACTGGGTCCAATTCGAGGTGATGATGATCGGCACCTATGAGGCACCGATCTGGGGGCGAGAGGGCCGGCTAACGCCGAGACTTGTTTGCCGCCAAGGGTCTTCGGATGTCCGCCAAGCCGAGTTGTGCCGAGATGGAGACATTTGCCCGTGTGCTTACGAACAAGACGGGAGGAACGTACGGCATCTGTCTTCGGGGACAGCCGGGATGGGGGCAAACGTCGGCCCCATCTCGGCCAGGGTGAACGTGTTCGTAGGCCGCTGGTTCGATGAAAACTGGCACGCAACCATCAATACAAAACCGTGGAAAAACGCGGTGGGCGCCTATGTCGAGATGCTGAAGAACTGTGGACCTGCAGGATCGAGCGCCAACAACTTCAACGAAAATCTCGCGTTCTTCGCCGGAGAACATTGCGCGATCTGGATCGATGCCGCGGTGGCTGAAGGCATTCTTTCGGACAAGCGTGAGTCGCAGGTCCGCCCGCACCCATAGCAGTGACGGAGAACGGAACTCATACATTGTGGGCCTGGGCGCTGGGAATTGCGCAAAAGTCAAAACAGCAGGCGAAAGCACTTCAGTTCGGACCAAGGTGAAAGGCCATGGCGTACGCCGAGCGCGACGGTGGAACGCTGGCATCTGGAACTGCTCGCCGGGGAACGCACGAGCCGGCAGTGTCCGCAGATTCTGGGCATTGACGAGCACTTCTTTACCCGGCGTCACGGGTACGCGACGACGTTTTGCGATCTGAAGAACCACAAGGTTCATGACGTTGTGCTGGGTCGCAGTGAGGCGTCACTCGAGAGTTATCTGGAACGGCTGGAAGGTAAGGACCTGGTCCGAGTCGTGTGTATGGATCTGGCGGCCAGCTACCGAGCGCTGGTGCGCAAGCATTTCCCGCAGGCACGCATTGTGGCTGACCGCTTTCACGTCATCCGTACCGTGAATCACCACTTCCTGGCCTGCTGGCGGGAGATCGATCCCATCGGATCGAAGAACCGCGGTCTGCTCTCACTCATGCGCCGTCATGGCCAAAACCTGACGCCGGTGCAGCAGGAACGGCTATCGGCGTATCTCCGCGAAAGACCTGCGCTGGAAGCCATCTATCGCTTCAAACAGCGGCTCTGTTGCGTGTTGCTCGAGAAAGGCCGTAACCAGAAACGCTGTCACAAACTCGCACGACGCTTTCTGCGGGACGTCGCCTCGCTCCGTTGTTGCGGGCTTGCGCCACTGGTTCCACTCGGCCATACGCTCTATGCCTGGCGAGACGAGATCGCCTGTATGTGGCGCTTCACCCGCAACAACGGCATCACCGAAGGCTTTCACACCAAAATGGAACTCTTACAGCGCCAAGCGTATGGCTTTAGAAACTTCCAGAACTATCGATTGCGCGTTAGGGTAATGTGTTCTTGAGATCAGTCAGACGCTGGCCTGCCCCCACTAAGTGTGTAGAGCCTGGAGCCATGATGACCACGTGAGATTGGTAGGAACGGGCAGATTCGAACTGCCGACCTGCCGCTTAGGAGGCGGCCGCTCTA
>CAVSTI010000003.1:0-12998 GCA_963730775.1 uncultured Acidobacteriaceae bacterium
CGGAGGAGATGAATTGGACGCAGGCGGACTTACACTTATCGCAGCGGTCTTGCTTACGTACTGGTTCGGCCAGCGATCGGCCGAACAGCGGGCCCAAAGCGTGAAAGACGAGCTCGTGGCGCGTATCGAGGCGCGGGCTCTACAAACGCACGTTGAAGGCTTGTGAAACTCGAGCGGAACAAACGACTGGAATTGCGGAAACTGCAAGAACTCGTGCATATTTGAACGCCCTGGATCCAGGTAAAAAGTCGGCATGGTCAAAGGCGTCCCGCGGGGTTTTCTAAGCGGCGCTAGCTCGTACCTTAAACGAGTACAGCGTGGCGGTTTTCACCAGTATCTTGTCTGAATACGCAAAGGTACTCGTTTACGATGCGCACTTTCAACCCGCGGCCGCGTCGGCACCTTTGCGTGCAAGCAGTTCGACTAATCGTTGCCGGATGGACATTGAAGAGTCGAGCTGCATCGGCTGCTGTTTTCTTGCCCTGTGTGACCATCTTGAGCACCTCAGCCTGTTGTTGAGGGAGCAGCTTTGGACGCCGTCCCCCAACCCGGCCCTCGCCTCGGGCGGATTCCAGGCCCGCCCTCGTTCGCTCTCGAAGCATGGCTCGCTCGAATTCTGCGAACGAGCCAACCATCTGCATCATCATGCGGCCTGCCGGCGTCGTAGTGTCGATCGCCTCGGTAAGGCTGCGGAAGCCAGCGTTCGCTTCCTGAATTCGTTCCATGATCGTCAGAACATCTCGTAAGGATCGCGAAAGCCGGTCCAGCTTCCAGACGACCAGTACGTCTCCTTTACGGAGATGATCGAGCAGGCGCTGTAGCTCAGGACGGTCCCAGCGGCCCCCGGTAGCCTTCTCGCGGAAGATTCGCTCGCAACCGGCCGCCCTTCAAGGCGGAGGCTTGCGCCGTTGTGTCCTGATCGTTGGTCGAAACGCGTGCGTAGCCGATGAGCATGGTTGCGGAAAGGTATCGCCGATCACTTTACCACTGCAATACCTTTTTGCAACCCACAATGCTGGGGTTTGCGCCCTCACTGAGATCGTTGCAAAAACCTTCGTTTGCGCACGGCGGGACTGCCTTGTACAGAGTGTGTGCGTACTTGAGTGTGTACATACCGAAGAAACGTGGTTGTACAAACAATCCGGTAAGTCTGCACATACCTTGCCTATAAGGAAACAGAGTTTTACAGAGAACAGAGTCGTCAACGACGTCGTCGTCCTGGGGCGAACATTACGAAGAACGGGTACGTGGCGTCGCCTAAGTCCTCCAGACCCGGCGCCCGGCCTTGCGATGAACGGTCACTTCGTCAATACTGTGAACAGGCCGACTACTTCCGGAAGAAGAATGCGGCGATCGCGGCAAGCGCCCCGATGATTGCGGTTACGGTGATGATCAACCGCTGGCGACGTTTGGACCTCTCTCTCCGATTGTCAATCTCTCGTCGGACGATCACTGCGACATCGCTTTCAATCGAAGGGCCACATTCTCGCAGCGCCGCAGATAGTTCTTTCGTCGTCATACGTGAGAGGTGTTCTTCTCTAAGTACTCCAGTGGGTCTCATACTTCAAGCTTCACGGGTTTTTGGCCGCGCACGTTGAACCAAGCAAAATAAGCTCTCCGGCCCGGATCGAGGCAGGATATCAAACCGGGACCCTTTTAGAGTCCGTCAGTAGGAGCTCCTTTTGGCCGTCGTGGGATTGCCACCGCTCGAGCATCAAATCGCAGTCGTGCTTCGTGCATCAGTGGTGGTCAAGCCAAGCCTTGAGGCAGCAACAGGAATCACAGCGCCGAATCTTTCTGATTCAAGAATAAAGCCGACCTCACCAGAACTTTCATTTGCATGAAGATTCCTACTGTTAAACACGAATACCTGGACATTTGCGTGACTCTCACGGAAGAACGCCGCTATAGGGTCCTGCAACGCATGAGCCCCTTCTCCGCATTTTGGACGTCGGATCCTCTGACAGAAGCGGTCGCGCGACAACTCATCGTCAACACAGCGCCGGTTCCTCGGGCGACGTTGATCGCCTAATCGCCACTGCGCAGAAGGATTTCTGTGGCTGATTCATCTGAATTCCTGAGGCTCGCTCGTCCACCGTGACGCGAGCTTTCTTCAGTTCTCCAAATTGCACGGTATTTCGGATCGACTCGCCGTGGCGCGTCTTCCGGCCGGCCGCTTCGAGGTGCCGGGGCAAAGCGTGCAAGGACGCGGTGCTATCTTATCTGGGGCGCATATGTCTGATCCCGTTCCGCCTCCCGATACGGCTATCATGCGCAGCTGTGAGCTGCTACTGGAAGCGGCCGAAGCCCTCAAGGAAATTCAGCCTCTACCGCAGAACGTCAACCTTGAGGCCCGTGTGCATATTAATAATGCGTTGTTCGCACTAGCGAAGGGTCAGGCTACAACGTCTTCACGTTTCCGAGCAGTGTAAAGCCGTGGTCGTAGGTAGGTCCAATCACGTGTGCGCCCGGACCGGGCTGCGCTTCCGCAATCGCTCGATCGAACGGGAGATCAGCCGCCAGTCCGATATGCCACATGCGAGAAAGAGAAACGCAGCGCACAAAGCTGCGAGAGCAACTGCTCGCAGTATCAGGCCGAGATCTTGAGTGTGGGCCCGGGTTGCTGAATCCCTCATCAGGTGCAGTGAGATCTACCAGAGGGCGCCTGCATTATAGGGCGAGCGCAAAAATGACTCCGTTCATGGACAGAGACCAATCGAATCGCATCGCCCGAGCGTGTTCGTATGTGATCGTGTCCCACGTGTGAGTTTTGCTTACGATTTAGTCCCTCATCTCATTTACGAACTTCGCTGCTTTCAGCATGTTGTCGAACAGCACCCAAATAGCTGCTACCGGGCCGAGGATCAACTAGAGGTGCTCGTTGATAGTGTGGGTCGGATCCGCGGCCGAATGCGCCTCCACCGCATCCGCAAAGAAACAAAGAATCGGAAAGCAGAAGCCCATCCGCGATGAGTAGTGCGAATACTATGACAGGCCACAAAGATGATCATGGTTGCCACTGGGGTCGATTGCTTCGTCTTTTCCGACGGGCTTGTTGAGTGGCATAGTTCCTCCCGAAGGTTGTGCGTAAGTACTACGCCAGTGCCTTCGCCAGGAACGGCAGTCCTTTCACTCCGTGGAATTCGTGTACGCCCTCGAAGACTTCCTGCTGCACCAAGTCGGACGCCCCGAACACCTCGTAAACCCTCTTCACGCGCATGAAGCTCTCGCGTGTCGCCGCTACCGGGAAGATCGGATCGTGTGTACCGCCTTCTGAAAAGAACGGTCGCGGCGCTATCAGTCCGGCAACATCATAGTTCTCCGCCCAATTCAGAATCCCTGGAACGTAGTTGTCGATGCAATGCGAGATGCTCATGATACTGTCCCGGAATGTGTTCAGATAGCCGCTGACGAAAGCCGCTTTGATGCGCGTATCGAGGGCCGACGAAAACTGCGTGCACGTCCCGCCGCCTGAAATTCCCATACATCCCACCCGTTGAACATCCAAGTCCGGTCGCGTCTCAATCCAGTCAATCGCCCGCATAACGTCCCATACGCGCCAGCCGATCATCGTTTGCCCGATCAGCAAAGCCGAGCCGGCCACTGGTTGACAAGCGGTGGCACTCGGCCCTTTCGCAGTGGTGATCGGATCTCGGCGATGGCCGAAGGCCATCGGTTCAATCGCCACTGCTGCGAGCCCGTGTTCAACGGCTTGGATCGCAAAATCGTGCTGATATCCTGGCTTGCCGGTTCGGTCCTTGCCGCTTTCATCGATGCCCACGATGTCATCAACGCCGCGGCCATGCCCTGGAACGCAGACTACGGTCGGGTGAGGCGCGTGGGAGCCAGCGGGAAGCAACAGATAAAGAATCACTCCACTTCCCGGCCGACTTTCGAACCAAATCTTCTCACGCGTGTAACCCGGCAGGTCGCGTTTATCGAGAGTTTGCGCTTTTAGAGGCGTTCGTTCTGGGAACCCGCCCAATAGCTCTGTCAGCTTCGTTCGGAGCTGCCGTTGCCACACCTCTGCGTCAGCTCGAGTAGCAGCCCGGAAGGTCAATTGTAGCTGCGCGGATCGATAGCGGTTTAGCGTCCATTCGACCGGATCGAGCTTGTGGACTTCGGATTCGCTTTGGGCTTGAGGCCGGTGCACCTTGGGTGCCGCTGCAACGACCTCACCTGCCGAGATCGCCGCTGCTGCCGCCTGCCCTAATTCGCGTCGTGTCATCCTCGTTGCCATCCACGCGATTATATGGTGATGCGCTGATCAGCTTCGCGGGACTTTTCGCTTGTCCTGGCCAGCGTGCGATGAGAAACTTTGCTCGCGGGGCTCCAGTGTGCCGGGTCCGGACTTGCTCTTCGAATAAGTAATCGGGCATTTGGCACGAATTTCCCGCACGGTGCCGATCTTGATCGGTCTACCGGCGATGCGCAGAATCTAAAACGTCCGTTTAGATCCAGTACACTGCTGCTCGAAACGCGGTGACATCTGCCCCAAGGAGGGCGAAAAGCCGGGTATGTTGACTTCGTATGCAGTCGAACTATGGACGCCCGATCCGCACCAGTTCGCCTGGCTTGATAACTTCGAGCGCCTCGGCACAGGTCTTCATGTGCGGCAGGAGGTCGGTGAGCCTATTTGATCGTGGGCGAATGAGAAGGATTGCTATAGTCCTGCCGGTGAGGTTCTGTTGGTAGGCGATTCCTTGGTCAATGGTCAGTAGCACCTCGAATCCTGCCGACTCGGCAGATCTGATCAGCTCTCCGTTTTTCTTTCCCGCAAGTCCTGCTTCAGGAACCGTACGGCATTCGTGCGCTGGAAGGCTTTTGCGGACGTCTCGGGGTACGCACTCGTCAATCAAAACCTTCATGCAATGCGAGCGACCAGGGACTCCTTCGCATTCTCGAGCGCGGTTATGGCCATGTCACGCGTCACCGTCGGGAACTGCTCGAGAAAAGCGTCAATCGTTTCGCCACCTTCGATATAGTCCAAGAGCGCTTGAAACGGCACACGAGTGCCGCGAAAAACTGGGACACCTCCGAGCGTTTCTGGGTCGCAGGTAATAGCTGACTCCGCCATAGAATCCAGTGTCGCGCAATCTTAGAATTCGACGCGAGGCAGTTTCGTCGACGAACCCAGCTACGAGCACGGCTTTACAATACTCGGACAACGTGAAAGGCTTGTCGCTTGACCCTTCGCCAGCACGACTAACGCGTTGTTAATATGCACACGGGCCTCAAGGTCGACGTTCTGCGGTAGAGGCTGAATTTCCTTGAGGGCTTCGGCCGCTTCCAGTAGCAGCTCACAGCTGCGCATGATAGCCGTATCGGGAGGCGGACCGGGATCAGACATATGCGCCCCAGATAAGATAGCACCGCATCCCTGCAACTTTGCCCTGGACGAAGCTGGTGTCCCCCGAAGTGGTGGTCCGCAGTGTTTGGCTTCTATCAATTAATGATCCGTAGCTGACTTCCGGAAAGTTGCCGGTGAACATCTTAGGGGGTGATAGCACAGTGCGGCTTTAACAGTGTTGAATGAGCTCGTTGGGAGTCCGTCACATCGAAGCCGCCGGCCGGAAGACGCGCCACGGGGAGTCGATCCGAAATACCGTGCAATTTGGAGAACTGAAGAAAGCTCGCGTCACGGTGGACGAGCGAGCCTCAGGAATTCAGATGAATCAGCCACAGAAATCCTTCTGCGCAGTGGCGATTAGGCGATCAACGTCTGCCGGAGAGACGGGCGCTATGTCGACGATGAGTTGTCGCGCGGGCCACTTCCGTCAGAGCCTCCGATGTCCAAAATGCCGAAAACGGGCCCATTCGTTGCAGGACCTAATAGCGGCGTTCTTCCGTGAGAGTCACGCAAATTTCCAGGTATTCGTGTTTAACGGTAGGAATCTTCATGCAACTGAAAGTCTGGTGAGGTCGGCGTTATTCTTGAATCAGAAGGGGCCGGGCCGGCAACGTCGTCGAACGGATGCTTCTCCACCAAACTCGAGTTGCTGAACAACAAACAGGTCCAGGTCTAATAAAGACCGCGCGCAGAACACACTCGCGCGGTTTCGCCCTTGCTGCCGTAGGTCCGGCGCATGCCAGCTCCGAAACAGTAGGCACAGGATACGCGAGCGACCCGTAAGCACTATCGCCGTGTCCATTTCGGAATTGCCGGGCGCGAGCTTCAATACAGTGAAGTCGTCGGCGCCCCGGCTCAGCTGCTTAGCGGCCTTGCGTGTTCGGATCGATCGGAACGACTCAATTTAAATACTTTTCGGCGGAGTACTCGACTGTTGCCGGGATGGCTCCTAGCTAGGGTTGGTGCCCGTGAGGCTTCAATGGCGTTCTCCAACAATACCCCGGGCCAAGGCAGACACCCCACGTGCCGGTCTCCGGGGCAGCTGACGGTCTGAACCAACACAGCAAATGGGTCGGATCTGCTACTGTCCTGGCTGCGCGTAAGTAGGAGGCCATCGCGACAGCATTTCGCTCCTATTCAGGTCCCGGGGTTGGTTGCGCTGTTCAGGAGTTGGGGACGTTCGTGGAATTTTTCAACGTGTAATATGGCCCTGCGAATAGCCCTATAGTCATCTGACGGAACACTCACCGAAGCACCCGAATCGTCTAGGTCCAGAAGTTTATCCGGTGCTTTTGTAGTCGCGAGCAGGTCCACATAACATCCGTAATCCAGCTTGTACACGTCGTATCGCGCTCCAGGTTCGTCATGTCCTGAGATGCTTCGTTTGATGATGTGGAGGACCCTAGCGTCGAACAGCGCATCTATAAGTGGGTGCCGTGTATTCGATCGAAGAAGAAAAGCTCGCGCGCGCCTGTGTCCGATTACTTCGTCCACTATCCAGTGCAACAGCTGTTCAGCTTCCGGATTGGACCGGATCGCACTTTCTTTGTCCCTCTGGAACCAAGTTCTCGCAGCTACACGGACGATTGGAATTGAGATCTTATCCTGTAGACTTCTCTGCGCGGCGACCGAGAGTATATTGAAGGCATCGCGAGGCACTCCTTCTGCAGAACGGACAAAATCTTCAAACGCATTGCGCTGAGTGAAGGCTGCCTGAATCAAACCTTCAGAATCTTCGAATCCGGGCTTGTCAGAAGCCTCGGACAAATAGTGTTTGAAAAGCAGTTGCTCGAAGAAGTCAATTGCCCGTTCAGCGTTGTTGTCGAACACCATGTAATCGTCCAGATCTACGTCAGCAGAAGCATCAGCTCCGACCTCAATTCCCGTGTACTCCGCTGGAGACCCAATCTTAAAATTTGAGCGCTGTTCAATCGCTGCTATTTTTACAGTTAGTCCAGAGATGGGAAACATCGCGCGGCGAATTAGATCAGCCAAGTACGGCTGCAGTTCCAGCGGAATCGTGCTCCACTCGTCCAGCACCACCAACAATCGGCGTGGAGAAATAGCCCTCACTAGCTCCGAAAGAGTCATGTTGACGCTGCCAAAATGTACGCGGTATGTTAACTCACCGGATTCTTCAAGCCGGGCCTGTGATTCCAAGGATTCGGCGCTGTGATTCGTGTTGCTCGCCTCAAGGCTTGGCTTGACCGCCACTGTCAGCTTCATGCTGGACGAGCTGTTCTGGTCTGAGTGGATCACGTCTTTGCGTTCACGTTTAACCTCGCCGACTACCTCCAGTTCAGTAATTGCCGCAGCTAAGTTGTCGAGAATTGGGCCCAGTGTCGCCATGTCTGATCCGCCGCGACGACGTAATCTAGGATTGCTTCGTGTACCAGGCCAGAAGTCCAGTAGCAGCGGCGTGGCAGGCTGTGCGAGCGGGATCGAGTGCCGGCGTATATGCTCCGGATGATCCGATTGGAAGGTTTACATACAGGGAACTGCCGATTGTGCTTTCGATTGTTCTGTGACATAGAGAAGCGCGTGAGTCTTTCCAGTTCCCCGACGTCCGTAGACGATCCGGTGATCTCGGGACGACAGAACTGGAATCAAACGGCCCCAAGTCGACAAACGTCTGAACGAGAGTCTTTCGGTCTACAGATTCTGCACGACGGGATATACCCAGGAAAGCAGTGTTGATTAAGTAGGAGGCGCTCTTGGTGTCTCGCCACGAACACAATTGTAAAATGCGCGAGAAGGCCGAGCGAAAGAGCCCGACTGCCGGGCTTCCGTAGGCCCATCGCGCAGCACTGTACAAATCTAAACGGAAGTTTAGATTCCGCGCCTCGTGTAGTTACACGAAAGAACTCAAGACGGCGACCGCGAGGCGCCCGCTCGGGCGCTTTCCCGCCGCTCAAGAAGAACGCTAGAGGGCAAAACCCCATCGGGAGGTCGAAGGTCGGGAATGCTGTACAGTCCTTTCGCAGCCGTAACCACTAGCCTCAAGCTGCGCGAAACAGTCGCATCAACGCCGCCGCTACGCCACCAGACGCCTTGAACGATGCCGGCGTCTGGGTCGTCAGCCGATGAGCGGCAACCCTCGAGGCAGTAAACTTCGGCGAAGCGTTGAAGCTGTGCGCCTGGCGTGCCGCGGTTCGCAGCATTTGACTGGGGACGTTGGCATTGATGCACGAAGTACGACTGCGATTTGATGCTCGAGCGGCGGCAATCCCACGACGGCCAAAGGAGCTCCTACTGACGGACTCTAAAAGGGTCCCGGTTTGATATCCTGCCTCGATCCTGGCCGGAGAGCTTATGTTGCTTGGTTCAACGTGCGCGGCCAAAAACCCGTGAAGCTTGAAGTATGAGACCTACTGGCGTACTTAGAGAAGAACACCTCTCACGTATGACGATGAAAGAACTATCTGGGGCGCTGCGAGAATGTGGCCCTTCGAGTGAAAGCCATGTCGCAGTGATCGTCAGACGAGAGATTGACAATCGGGGAAGAGAGGTCCAAACGTCGCCAGCGGTTGATCATCACCGTAACCGCAATCATCGGGGCGTTTGCGGCGATCGCCGCATTCTTCTTCCGAAAGTAGTCGGCCTGCTCACACCGAAACTGTATTGACGAAGTGACCGTTCATCGCAAAGCCCTCTTGCAGAACGCCAAGTGAGTCATTGTGAACTCAACCGAGGGCGTCCTCGGTTGAGTTGGGCGTCGGGGCACCGCGCCGCCTTCATAGTTCTAGATCATCATCATCAGAAATTCGTTCGAAGCATTTCGGGTTTGTCTTTGTCGTGTTCCGGTTGCTGCTTGGATCCGGAAACCGCAAACGAGCCCGTCCCATTGTTCTTGTTCTCCTCTCTGATGATGATGATCTCTTTCTCAAGACAATAAGGATGCGCGAGTCCGTACAAACTGGTTTGGAGTTCTGTACAAAGCGCAGATCCGTTGTTTGTACAAACAAGCGGTGAAAGGTGAAAACGCGGCGCAGGCCCCACTCCCCGGCAATTACCAGCAGCGGTTCTCGTCCATGGCGAATGTGCGGGAGCGCGTGTGTCGAAGACACACCCCGCTAACGAGTAACGGGGTAGTGGCTCAGTTTGAGCCACTACCGAGTAACGCGTTTATTTGTTCTTTCACAGCGGCCACTTCGGCCGCCGCTGGAGATCACGTTTCAGCAGTTCGCGCGGCGGCAACCCCAGCATTCCCAGGATCGCTTCGAGGAGCGTCGCTTGACCGCACTTGCATCGAGCCGCCTCGCGCCAGCCACGCTCACGTAAGTCGAAGGCAGCACAGAGCGCGACGAGGTCTGCATCGCTCCCGTGCTCATAAAAGACTTCCATGTGCGCTCGCAGGTGCTGCACATGTAGGCGTCTCAACAGTTCGAGACCAGGCCCACCGAAGCGTAGACGTTCACGAGAGTTTTCGGTCCGGGTCCTGGCCGGCACTGTTACGTCTTCTTTTAGCCCGAACCAGTTCGGCACAATCGAATCGTGGTCGACTAGACGCCCAAGGATTTTGCGGCTTAGCCGATCGTCGTTTTCTGTTGTTTTTTTCCGCCGTCCCACGATACTATTGAATCTAGCCGTATATCATCGCCATACGCCAATGACCGTCACTGATAGACTACCAAAGATTTCGATTTCTTCGAAAATGAATCCGCTCTTTGAGCTGCGAAATCGCTTGAATCTAAGCCGCACTCAGTTTGCGGGGTTGGTCCACAAGTCCGAAGCCACCATTGAAAAATACGAGTCAGAGATCGGCCCGGACTTCGCCAGGCAGTTGGCAAAGCTTGCCAGCAAACACGGGCACGCCGATCTGGTCAAACTGTTCAATATCGCCGCTGGCAAGGAGCAAACGGCGCAGGAGTTGGATTTGGCGGACCTGTCGCCGGATGAGCTTCTTTTCCTAGAGGCGTGCCTCTCGATCTACCGTAAGCCAAGAAGCGACTATGAAAGGTCGGTTGTCACTATTGTCAGAGAACTAATTAAGCTGAGACGAAAAGGCCAGTAGCAATGCAGCGAATGACGACAATACGCGTGTTCTACGGAGCTTTTTTCAATGCAAAACGCTCGCTACCGAAGGAATTGCCGCTTTGTAAGGCACAGTTAGGATAAAAAGGTCCGCAGTTTGGGAGAGCTTCAGTGGATTCAAGAGAAGATAGCGAAACCAGACCGCCAGTAAGCGGCGATGTCATCACGCAGCAAGAACTCGCAGCGCAGTTGATATTCCAGAACGTGGAGTATCCTTCACGAACGGCGTTGATGCGGCGATTCCAGAATGGAGCTCGCATTGAACCGGGCCCATTGACGATCGTTCGGCCATATTTTGATCTTGGTCCGTTTATTGTTCCCGTCTCCGACGCATCCCGTCGATCTGCGGAAATCCGCCAGCACATTCACGATGCCAATCTCGCTCTTACCGAGAGCGCCGAGCAGCACGCCAGAGAGGAATTCCGACGAGTCGCGCACCGATTGGCCGTTTGTGTGCGCGCAACCCTTGAGGAACGCCAGAGCGCATCTTACCGCGCTCGAAACTGGAATGGTTTCAGCGCACGTGTGCGCGACCGCATCTACGCGGGGCAGATTACGTTTATGCTGTGGGCTGCGGCCACGTTCGTGGGCTATGGATTGACACATCTCGCTTTGAAAGCATTCGGTGTGGCTTCAGCGCGTGCTACTGTCTTTGCTGCCGCTTAATCCTTCGGCATAATTTCGGGCAACGGGAATTCCTCACGCAGAACGTTGAAGACTTGCTGGTAGTCATAGTCGATCCTCGCCAGCTCTTCATCCGATATGCTCTTGGGCACATGCGGGAACGCTTCGCCGGCCCCGTTCAGTGCCAGGCTCCACAGAACACAGCAACAGATCTCAGTGATCTCTAGGGCCCAGTTTGCGATATCGCCCAGAAAACGTTGACTCTTGGCCACGGTTGAAAACATGAGAGCGATGCCCGGCGCGAAGCCAATGTACGTAGCCAATACCCAGCGATGCCACTGAACATTTCTTCGGATGGGTTCAGGGACAGTGCAATCCATACAGAGATGAATCCGAGCGTCCCTACGGAGATCCAATCGACGAATTTGCTCGCTCCGACAGCCGCTGGTACATACCAAGGACACTGACCGTTCCCGAATTGCACCGATGTCGAAACAGCTCCAACTACGCCTCCGACAACGAGACATGATCCGACGATTAATTTGGCGCCACGCCTATCGATCTTCGGATAGTGTTCAACAATCTTTGCCGTTAACTCAAGTAGAACGAGAACTTGCAACGTCAACAACACAGGAGCGCTGATCGCCCAACATTTGCCGTACAGCGGGTCGTGATAATCCAGTGACAGGAGACAAAGAGATCGCGTGCCCTTCGCGATGAGGAAGAGCATGAAGGCAGGGTAATATTTAAGCAGTCCTCGCCAAGCAAAGACGAGGACCACTGCAATCAGCGCCGCCTGCTCGATGCAACGGAGATACTGCATCCCCGTTCAGTCTATCGAAAACTCGAGCGGCGGTGCTCCTCTTAGCGTCCTAGGTTCTCCAGAACGACAGTAGTATCGAAGCGATATCCGACAGAGTCGGTGCCGTGCTCCTGCTCGCCTTACAGCAGACAGGCACTGGGTCCGCAAAGCTCAAGTTTGGACCGCACACGAGTGCAATGCCCATAAGTAAGAACGCTGGGATCAGCTGGAGTTTCTTCATGCAATCAGCGTAGAAGATTTACCGTGATCGCGTTTGAGGAGCAGGAAGGCAGTCCCGCCTTGCACAAACGAAGGTTTTTGCAACGATCTCAGTGAGGGCGCAAACCCCAGCATTGTGGGTTGCAAAAAGGTATTGCAGTGGTAAAGTGATCGGCGATACCTTTCCGCAACCATGCTCATCGGCTACGCACGCGTTTCGACCAACGATCAGGACACAACGGCGCAAGCCTCCGCCTTGAAGGCGGCCGGTTGCGAGCGAATCTTCCGCGAGAAGGCTACCGGGGGCCGCTGGGACCGTCCCGAGCTACAGCGCCTGCTCGATCATCTCCGTAAAGGAGACGTACTGGTCGTCTGGAAGCTGGACCGGCTTTCGCGATCCTTACGAGATGTTCTGACGATCATGGAACGAATTCAGGAAGCGAACGCGGGCTTTCGCAGCCTTACCGAGGCGATCGACACTACGACGCCGGCAGGCCGCATGATGATGCAGATGGTCGGCTCGTTCGCAGAATTCGAGCGAGCCATGCTTCGAGAGCGAACGAGGGCGGGCCTGGAATCCGCCCGAGGCGAGGGCCGGGTTGGGGGACGGCGTCCAAAGCTGCTCCTCAACGATCTTACGCGGAACTATTCGGCTTTTGTGGTTCAGGTTTTAAGGTCAGCGTCCACGGTCCCTCAGACTCGATCGCGTTCTTCCGCTTCCCGCCGCTGCGCGTCGCCCCACGAAATGCCCTTCATCTGAGCGGACCACTTGCGGTGCAAATCGACAACAGCTTCCATTTGCACAATGCGCGGGTGTTGTTTGTACCGCTCTCGCAGCATTCTTAGGTACTGCTCGGTTTCGCCGAGAGTGCAACGATCAAGTTTCGGTCGACTGCCGTCCCGCAAATTGACGCGGCTGGGCAACCCTTCGAAGATCGGGTCGGGCAATACCATCTGAGAAGGGCCGGT
>CAVSTI010000004.1:0-42147 GCA_963730775.1 uncultured Acidobacteriaceae bacterium
CGTAAAACCTCGTGCTGGCCTCCTGTGTATCGTACTGTCAGCTTACGACCACAGCGTCGGCATCGCAATAACCCAGTCAGTAAACCAGCACCTTTTTCGCTGCGCCTGGCTGTTCGGCAGTGATCACGTTGTCGCGAACGATGCGTCGGATGTTCTCACTTTCTTCCCAACTGATATAACCTTCATGAGCATTCGGAATCAATGCCAGCCATTGTTCACGTGGTTTATTTCGAGATCGATGACGTGGCTCCCCACCTTCGTATCGCAGCACGTGTTCGGTCTTGCCGTATGCATAAGCTCCTCCGTAAACAGGGCTGGTGATCAGACGATAAACCGATCGGTACGATGGTCGTCTCCAGAAAAGCACCCCACGAGGCGTTTGCGTCGGCAGTTGTAGTTCGTGCTCCAGGAACCACAGCAGCGTTTGGCGCACCGTTCCCAGTTCGCGAAATTTCCGGAAGACCAGAGAGATCGCTTCCTGGACACGCCGGTCTGGGTTCTTCTCCAGCCGCTGCTCTTCGCTCTTGACGTAGCCGACGGGCGCGGTGATGAGTAGCTCCCCACGTTTAGCCTTTTCATGACGCGCTTCAACCGAACGCTGGCGCAGCAGGTCCAACTCATACTCGTTGAGACTGCCTTTCAGCCCGAGGAGAAGGCGGTCGTTACTCTGCCGCGGCGCATAGACCATTTCCTGATCGATCAGCACCGTGTCCACGATGCGGCAGACTTCCACCAACTGTTGCCATTCCCGGCTGTTTCTTGCAAAACGCGATACCTCACGAGCAGCAACGGCGCCCACCTTCCCGAGACATACTTCGGCCACCATCCGCTCGAAACCGGCTCTGACCACCGTACCTGCAGCGGAACGGCCTAAGTCATCATCGACCACTTCGATCTCGCGCCAGCCTAACTGATGCAGATGTTTTTGCATCGCGTATTGCAGCTTCTGGCTCTCGAGATTGTGTGTCACCTGGTATGCCGATGACTGACGAACATAAAGAATCGCTTTCCGTTCCAGATGGTGCGGCCTGATCTTGTCACTCATGACCGCCCTCCGGATGCTCGCCCACTGCTGTCGCTTTTCGATCGACGTGCTGCCGAAGAAGTCGAGCCAGGAGAGCAACCAGTTGCGGGTCTATCTCCCGAGGACACTGCTGGATCTGAGGACTGGCTGGAAACAGCCTGAGCTGTGTCTTTGCTGCCCTCGTTGGTTGGCGCATCAGAACCTCCAAATGCGATAAGTTGATCCTGCGCTTCTATCACATTGGCCGTTCTATCCAGCGTTCTACGCAAGACGGAGCGCGTCAACAGTCACTCGTCCCGAGGACCCCTGCCGAAAGACGCGACAGACAGTGGCATCCAACATCCATGCCGGTACTTCAAGCGGGGCTGTCTTAGGGTCCTCCCCGATGCTACAGGCAAACACGACAGTGCCGCGTCGGTTCCGCTCTCCATGAATCGTTACCTCCTGTCCGTAGAAAGGATGCCACGCGTAAACAACTTGCCCCGAATCGGTTTTATGGGTTTTGTGTCTCTCGGTTGTACAACCAACAGAGACCGCACAGCAGTCTTAATTACCGCACGCCCAACGAATTTGCTCAGGTGTGCCTTGCAGCGACAACCTCATCCATTACACAATGAGGCAATCAACGGGCGGAAAAAGGGTGCACATCGCACGGATGACCAGCACCGCCGTTTAGCGGTGCGAGCTAAGGGTTTGGGACGCAAACTTCTGGCTCAGGTGGCGACCCTGGTCACGCCCGATACTCTACTGGCCTGGCACCGCAAGCTTATTGCACAGAAATACGATGGCAGTGCGAGGCGGAAACCCGGTCGACCGTTCACGAAAAATGACCTAACGGCTATGGTGATTCGCATGGCCCAAGAGAATCACGATTGGGGTTACCGCCGGATTCAAGGTGCCCTGACAAATCTGGGACACGAATGTGCCCGCAGCACGATCGCTGCTATTCTTCGGCGGCACGGCAGCGAAACAGCGCCCGAACGAAATCGAAAGACAACTTGGAAAGAGCTCCTGAGACATCATTGGGAACTGATGGTAGCGGCAGACTTCTTTACCACCGAGGTGTGGACAAGCAAAGGACTGACGCGCTATCATGGTTCTTTTCTTCATCGACTGTCTACTAGGAAGGTCGCGATCGCGGGGATTGCCTCGCACGCGAATGGTCTATGGATGAGTCAAGTAGGCCGCAACGCGACCGATGCGGTGGATGGCATCCTAAATGGCAAGCGCTTTCTGATCCACGATCGCGATCCGCTCTTCACCCCGGAATTTCAAAGCATTCTGAAAAGCGTAGGGGTCGATTGCGTGAAGTTGCCGCCGCGATCACCGAATCTAAATGCATATGCGGAGCGATTTGTCAGATCCATCAAGGAATCGTGCTTGAACCGCCTGATATTGTTTGGTGAGCAGTCGCTCCGGCGAGCAATCCGCGAGTTCGTAACGCATTATCACCAGGAGCGAAATCATCAGGGGCTCAGCAATCGACTGATTGCTCCCAACTCAATTTTGCAAACGGCAGGATCCATTTGCCGCCGCGAACGGATCGGTGGCATGTTGAACTACTACTATCGATCGGCAGCCTGATCTTCACTCCAGGCGAGTTTCCGGACTATACGGGATGAACATGTTTCGGGCCACGTTTCGCAAGCAGTACACAGGCCTCAGGGATTCCGCTCCTCGTCAGGGCCTGTAATCGCTATTCTGCCCCGAACAACAAAATGACCGCGCCGGGCGAGGTAAAATCAGCGTCCAGAATGGCCCGGCGGTCGCGATCGAACTGAACGGTGACCTCGCCTTCCGACCAGACCGTCGTGGACGGCCGACTTGCCGTAATGTACCTGAATCTGCCAATTGCTGTAGCAAATAGCACGACGACGCCCTTTCCGGTCTGCTGCGAAATCTTTTCGTGAACCTCCGGAGAACCTCCGACGGGGCCCGTCACAATCGGATCGCTCACGGTGATATCGTCGCGTACTTGCTTGTACTTCGTCAGAATCCTGCTGATGCATTCCACACCGGCTGGAGAGACTGACGGCAGATCGCCCCAAATTCCGTTTTGTCCCAGAATGAGGCTCGCCAGATTGACGAGCTGGGAGCTTCGAGGATCGTCGGGGAAGTAGTGCGTCAGGAAAAGAATGGAAGGGATCCATCGGTCGTAATTCAACGGCGACCGGCAGATCCAG
Organism: uncultured Acidobacteriaceae bacterium; assembly: GCA_963730775.1. Lineage (GTDB taxonomy): Bacteria > Acidobacteriota > Terriglobia > Bryobacterales > Bryobacteraceae > Bog-105. The sequence continues at coordinate 3,208 of CAVSTI010000004.1, forward strand.
GTTCGCGCGGGACCTGGGTAAAAGAAGAGATTCCAATTCTGGTGGGCTCGGTCCAAAGGAAGATCGTAATTGAACAGATAGGGTCCATTGTTGATCAGGAAATACTTTCCTGCAGCGAGAAAGCTCAGGCCTACGGCGCGGCCGGCCTCGGTGACATCGAAATCAACAATGCTGCCGGGAACGGCTGCCGCCACTTTCTCAGCAATGCGTGCCATTTGGTGCGGCAATTGGAAGGCATACGAATTCCAGCGCTCAGCCGGCGTATTCGACTGATTCCCATGCCAGTGATCCGGCGAATCACAGCCATATTGCGCAACGGCATCCCACTTGAAATAGCGTGCACCGGTTTGGCTCGCAACCCGGATCAGGGTCTCCGCGAATGCATCGCTGTACGGACTAACGAGACACATCGGGTAGCTCTCCTCGGTTTCCCAGATGGGTCGCGGCTGACCTTCCTTGCCGTCTCGTGTGCGAACGCATTGGCGGTTCTGCTGAAACATTTGCGAAGACTTCGCTGCAGCCGTCGGGTCGAACCAGAGGCCAAGCTTCATACCGTACCGATCCAGGCTACTCTTAACGTCTGCCAGGCTGTTCGGGAATCGCGCCTTGCTCACCTGCCAATCGCCCGTTTTCTCATACCAGCCGGTGTCGAGCACGAATACCTCGATTCCCATCCGGTGAGCTATCTCGATCTCCGCCAAGATCCGCTCCGGGTTCATGGACGAGAGATATGGTTTGCCGTTGAACCACTTGTTCCGTTCCTGGAAGTTCCAGGTGTTGTAGAAGATGTACGGCCGCCGGGTTTCCGGATTCAGGCTGAAGCTCCGCAAAAGGAAATCGCGATACTGCGCCGCCATGTGGCGGAGCCTCCCTGGCTAGCTGCAACCTGCATCCACACCGTCGAAAAACCGTCCACCTTTTGGCCTGGAATGTAGTTCGCTTTTCGGGCGTTGAGGCTCACGTCCCTGTTACTAGTCAGCCGGTATTCGAGAAAGGAGTCCGGAATCTGCGCGCCGTGCTCATACGCGATCAGTAACGATCGGTCCTCTCCGTCGCAGGCAATCAGGATGGGACCGGCCAAGCGGGATTGATCGTCGAACGAACTCTGAGGGATCGGCAACTCCGCCACGGTGTAGCTGTGAAGCATCTCGTTGAAGACAGACAACTGCACCTCAAGGGATTCCTTGAATCCGGCGAGCGAGGTCGAGTAGTACCCTAGCTGCCCTCCATCCCCCGTCAGTGCCGCGTCCGAAGAGGAGTGCAGAGCGTAACGGAAGCGCACCACCGGCGAATCGCGAGCGATTCGAAATATCAACTCAAGAGAGAGCGAACCATCATCGGCGAACGGGCCCAAAAAGCGCTGCTCATAGATGCCGTTCCCCAGTTCCTGAAGACGTCCAGCGCGTCTGATCGAGGCCAAAGCGGCAATCCGCGTCTTCCCATTGATCGAAAATGCCGGAGGAGCGAACGTGACGGTTGTTAAACCAGTCGCAAGCGACCACAGAGAATGGGCTGAACCGTCTACGCGGATCAGGCTGTGCGGGCTGACCAGTTCGTTGTCGGTGCTCCGGGGTGGGCTGTTCTGTTGTGGTGTAGTCTGTGCGGCGGCAGCAAGAGAGGGCAGAATAAGACTCTGCTTTACCCAATTGCGGCGATTCATCTAAAGCATGCCTTTGAACCGGGATGTGCCGGTGGGGATCCGCAGCGGCGCACCGGCACCGACTCGCAGTTGTGTATCCCTGCTGGCCCGGATTTCACCGCTTACCTGGTTCCCCTGATAGGTAACATGGCGAACTTCAACCGGCGAGTTTGCAGAAAACAGCAATTTTCCATCACGCCGCGCTTCGAGGCTGCTGCTCGAGATCGAGACGTCGTACAGTGATCCCGCCACCGGATACCTGAGAATCTCTGCGTCCTCGACTGGCATCAGGTTGCCAAATCGAAGTCCATGCCATGGGTTGGCATCGATCAGTTCCTCGACCGCGATCAGGACCATAAGAGCACCCCAGGTGTAATGAGGATCGCTCGATCCCTCTCCGGTTGTAGAAAGAAAATTCTCATGGCACTCGCCTTTTTCGCGCCAAGGCTTCAGGAACATTTTGGCGCTGGAGGCGGCGAGCAACTGGGCCTCGCGATCCCAATCGTGTATCTTGAAACCCTGATATACCAGCCAATTGATGGGGCCCCACACTTTTCCGCGCCAGTAATGCTGCCGTGGATACATCGGGTCGTCCCGGCTGATGGTGGGAAGAATCCATTCGCCAGCGAACTTATCGGGATCGTAGTAGATCTTGCGGAGATACTCGGCGCGCTCGGGTGTTGCCACTTTTCCAAGAAGTGAAAAGAAGATATCCGGGGCCATCTGGGGCATGAACCAGTTCCCTTCAACCGGCGCCCAACGGCGGTTGCAGTAACAGTTCTTCCCCGGATTCCAGAGCAGGCGATTGATTCTTTCGGCCATGACGCCGTGCTCGCGTTCCAGTTCAGCGGCCTCGGCGTGCCTTCCCAATTCCCGGGCCATCCAGGCGAGAATCCAGGCATCCATGGTGTAAAGGCAGTTTCGTTCGACGGTATCCAGTTCGACTGTGCTGGTTCTTTCGTTGTACTTTGCGACGTGCCACCATTCCGGACTGTCGTCGTGAGATTCGAAGTAGGCGACCTGCTGGCGGTCCGCATAGGGGATCTCTTCCGGGTAGTTCGAACCTAGCTCCAGGAGTCCATTTTTGTTGCCATCTCGCCAGGGCTGGCCATCGCCGCGATCGGAAAACCACCAGCGATGATCTTTCAGCAAACGCGGATAGATATCGGCGAGGAATTCCCGATTCGGATGACGCAGGTAAATCTTGGAAACAGCCAGAGCGCCGATCGGATATTGCGAGTGCCCCCATGCGACCGGAAAGATCTCATTCTCCGGATGCGTGACCCACTGACCGTATTGGCAAAACATGCCTTGCTCGGTCTGCCAATTGGTAATGTCGCGAACTAGCGCGTACGCTTTTTGTTGATCTTCCTGGCATACCAGCAGCGCACTGAGGAAGCTATCCCACAGGAAGTCGGGAGCCGAATTATTGCTCCTTGACCAAGCGCGGCTGACGGTAATGTACGGGTGCCCGCGTTCCGGTGTGTAGACCTGACTCCATTCCAGTTGATCGTTGATCGCGGCAGGCACGTCGGCAAGCCATCCTTTGCCGGCTGGCCGCCCGGCTTCGTAGCGCTTCAGGTTAGTCTGCAGGAGTTCGTCGATTCGTGACGGTTCGAGCCACCCCGATGTTTGCGGCTCTAACTGTTCATAGCTTTGGCCCTGTTTGCCGCAGAGATAGAGTGTTTTGACGTTGCGCAGGAACGCGGTCCAGTTTCCGGTAGCTGTACCGGCGCTCTGTTCATAGGGCGTGCTGAGCGCAAGGACCCACCGCATTCCATCTCGAGTGCCAGGGATCCAGGATCTCCCTCGCAGAAAGCGCTTGTCCGGAGACTCGGAATACAGAACGGAATACTTCGGCGGATTGTGGTCCCACGGAATATAAGCATGCACCGCCATGCTGGTTGGTGCTGAATTCGTGATCTTGCAGACGACCTCATTTGGGCCGGTGCGAGCCCATTCATAGGTTACTTCCGGTCCGCCGTCCGGCATCTGCCAGACAAGGCGTGCATAAGAATCATCGGGAGCCTTCGGACCGACAAAACGCCACCAGGAAGCCCAGTTATGAAACCACTCATCCAGATGCTCGCGGCAGAATTGCGCGGCGGTGGCGGAACTAGATTCCGCCATCCATTTCTCAGGGATGGAAAGAAGCCGGAACGCAAAGATGTCACTGTTATCGGCTAGGAAGCACTGACCGCACCAGGCATCCGGCGAGAGCGGTCCGGCCAGCCACCGCCGCGTATTCTTTAGGCGGGCCCACATCGTTTGTGGGGCCTCGCCGGTCATGGTCGCAAAGCCGAGCAAGCGGTAAATGTCTGCTGGAGTTTCGCCTTGTTCTGAGGCAGCGGCCGATCCATTCGGGGCATCCAGCGCCTCGTTCGCGTCCGCTGTAGGGGTAAGCGCGGCGGTCATTGCCGCCGCCTCCAACCATTCGCGTCTAGTCATTTAGAAAAGAATTCGTAACGCGGTCTGCACTTGGCGATTTCCGTATCCGCTGAGTGTGCTGGATATGATGCCGAACGTAGCGTTATTGACGTTGCCATCGGGATTGCTGAAGTGGGGCGTGTTCGTCAGGTTGTAGAACTCGCCGCGGAATTCCAGCTTGAATCTCTCGGTGACTGCGAAAGTACGGAACAGCGAAAAATCGTAATTCTTGAGACCCGGCCCGCGGATTGTATTTCTTCCTGCGTTGCCAAACTGATTCGGAGGCGGGGGCGCAAAAGATGAAGTCGTGAACCAGCGGTTGACCGGGACCTACACCATTAATCGTTTGAACGGGAGAAATGGCATTGGCGTAGTTGGTATTGCCCGGACAATTACACGACGTCGCATCCGCGGTTGCCGTGAAAGGCGTTCCTGTCGCAAGCCGAAAGATGCCGTTGAACTGCCAGTTCGAAAGCAAATGAGCCGCTATGCCGCCAGTGTTGAGAAACGCTCTCCCCTTCCCAAACGGCAGTTCCATGATATGGCTGATGGTTAACAGGTGCGTTTGATCGAAGCTGGAGGGTCCGTATTGTCGACGCAGATCCAGGTTATCCATGAATCCCGGCTGATTGCTGCCGACATCCAAAGACTTGCTGAATGCGTATGCGATATTGAAACTGATCCCGTGAGAGAAGCGCTTAGTCAGGTCCGTTTGCAGCGCATTGTAGTTGCTGCTTACTCCATCGGCGCGAAGGCTGGTGCTGGCAGTTCGTCCGAACAACGCGTTAAAGGGCAAACCGGCCGTGCCCGTGCCGGGGACCGCAGCGTTCAACTCCTGGTTGAACGGAAGCTCGCGTCCAAGCGCACCCACATACGCCAAACTCCAAGACATAGTAGGTGCTAGTTGACGCTCGTACGTGAAGTTATAGTTCTGAACGTAAGGCAACCGATTTCTCGATGGAATCACAAAGAAGGCTTGATTCGGTGCCGGGTTGATCAGACCGTTTGAAGGAATCGGCAGAAGCGGGACCACGGGCAAACTGCCAAAGGTTCCGTCCACTTTGTAGTCGCCGGTATTCCCGGCTTGGACGTTGTAGACGACCGGGTACTGTGTCGATAGCGTTCCCCCGGTAAACCCAAATCGTCCCGTCCAGCCGCTCATGGCGTAGCCTCCGCGAACGACAGATTTGCCGTACAACCGGTACGCGAATCCCACGCGCGGCTCCGGCATAGATTGAGAACCAACGCCGGTTGCGAGATCGACGTTTCCATAACCGGCGACCAGCAGCGTATTCGTATACGGATTAAAGTTGGACGCGCCGCCTTGGTAGCGTGGAACGACCGGCGAGTAGTATTCGTATCGCAAGCCCAAATCGATTGTCAGCTTCGGACTCGCCTGATAGGTGTCCTGCAGAAACCCGGCAATCTGCCATTGGCGATTGGTGGGTGTGATGGGCATGTACGTCCGGCTGGTCTGATCGGTCGCACCGATCAAATACGATGCGAACGAGTTTACAAACGAACCATACGGGCCGAGACCCGGCCCGCCATTGAGTTGGGTCGTGCCCGGATTGAAGTAGAACAGTCCGCGTGGTCCCAGGTTCAGACCTTGCGGCTGAAAACGGTCCATCCGGTTCCGGTGGACTTCGCCGCCCCATTTGAGGGTGTGCTTTGTCAGCGTTTTGCTCCAGGTGTCCACCGCCTGCATGAGGTTGTCCGTGTTGATCAGCGGGTAGTAATACTGAGTGTTTCCGAGCTCAGGCATTCCACCGCCAATATCGATGTTGGCAAAACCTTGCGATGAGATCGGGTCCGGATTCGGATTGGCAATGCCGAGCTTCTGATTGGTGATGGTGGTCATGTCGACCCCGATCACATTCGTGCGGTAGCGGTTATATCCCAAGCGCAGTTCAGTCAGTAGCGTCGGGCTGAAACCATGCGTAACGTTGAAGATCCCTGTTACCGTGTAGTCTCTTCCGATCGTACTATCGCTGACGATGTTACCCAGCGTTCCGTTTTGCTGTACCGTGTAGTGCGAGGTATTCATCAAAGCGAAAATCTTTGTCTGTTCTGTGAAGTTGTAGTCGACTCGTGCATCATATTGATTTCCGTCGTAGCTGTACGGCACGTTGACCACAAAGTTGTTCTCGACCCCGGTCAGATTTGGTGCAGGCAGATACGAATTCACCTTCTGTGCGATCGGGCTTATCTGCGAGGCAGGAATGATGTTGTTCGGAAAAGGAGCTCTCCCTGTTCCGTTCGCATTTCCTGTGGCGGGGTTGTACAGAGCGATTCCGGGAACGGAACTGAGATTACCGGAAAAGTAGGCCGGACTGGGCACTGTCGTAGTCGTCGTGCTGGACTGCCGGAGATAACGTCCCTGATAACCAAAGAAAAAGAACGCTTTGTCTTTCTTGATGGGGCCACCGAAGGTCACGCCGAATTCATTGCGTGTTAGTCCGGGCTTGGGACTCGGAACTTGGTTGAAGAAATCGCGTGATGCGAGCGCTGCGACTCTGTTGAATTCCCACGCGCTGCCGTGAAAGTCGTTGCTTCCGGAACGGGTGATGACGTTGACCACGGCGCCGCCAACACGTCCAAATTCTGCGCTGTAGTTGCTTGTCGTGACATTCACTTCCTGCACGAGCTCCGGATTCGGAAGGTAAATGCTCAGGCCCAGTGTCGGGTTCGTGTTGTCGACGCCGTCAACAATTGTATTGTTCGAGGAGTTTCCTTGACCATTCGCGTTGAAGAAAGTTGTGCCCTGCGGGTCTTCGAGCGATGTAAAGTTCTGGACAGGCGGTGACACCCCAGGCACCAAACCCGCGAGGGCCTGGAAATTGCGATTGGCAACAGGCAGTTCCCGTAGTGTTTGGGCTTGAAAATTCCGGGAGACTTGCGCGCCTTCCGTTTGCAACACCGGCGATTCACCCGTAACGGTCACGGTCTCCTGTACATTTCCAGGGCTCAAAGTTACATCGACTCGCTGAGTGCTCGAGACATTGATCTGAACATTGTCTTCAGCGAACTTTTTGAATCCTTGCGCTTCGATTCCGATCCGGTATGTGCCAGGTCCCAGATACGGCAGGTTGTAGATTCCGTCGGAAGTAGTAGTTGTGGATTGGCTGACGCCAGTAGCTTGATTGGTTACGCTCACGCGCGCGTTGGGCACTGTGGCTCCAGTGGTATCTCGAACGGCGCCCGTGAGCGTTCCGGTCACCACCTGTCCCCATGTACCGGATACGAGGAAAACTACCAGGGCAGAAATTGCCGAAATACGCGGGATATAACGGGTCGAATGCATCGAATTCGAACTCCTTTCCGTTCCTTCAGTAGTTGTTGTTTATATCACGATTTTGCTGGTTCCTGGACAGGGAACTGTCCCAGAGCTCCACCAAGGACGAGTGCCTATCAAAGCTCATCCTCTTAGACGAAACCGCACTCGACGGGCACTTGGCGTATTTCTAAAGCACTATCGTCACGAACGAAACCATCAAAGGCAAAGACAATCTCCTGCTCTTCCCTGCGCCAGCGTCTCCATCACGCCTAACTCTCCCGTTACGTGCCTCAAGCGATGTGTGGTTTGCTCAAGTTCGACTAACCGCTTTCCTACCCCTGGCTCCCCCACTTCCAAACCGTGCTGTTACATGTCACGCGCCGCTTAGGCGGATTGCTGAACCTCTATAAGCAAGCCGCATGAATTCTTTGACCTTACGAGATTAGTCCTTAACGTCAGGTCTTAACCTGCTGTGATGGAACTCCCGAACCTTGTGGTTTCAAACGGGTTCGAATTTCTTGACCTTACGGGGTCGCGCCAATCAGAGGAATGATATAGAGCGGGTATCCGAGCTGCTGATTGGTGATCGTCCATTCGTCGGGCAAAAGTATATCAATAATGTGACGTTTCGCATGAACGCCCTTAGTTGCATGCTCGTCTCCACCGAAGGCAAAAAAAGGGATCCAAACTACCGTGGCCACCTCTCTGACAGCGCCGGAAACTTGGGAAATGGCTCGTGTGGTTCCGTTTGATACCAGTACGCCACCGAGGCAACGTCATCTGACAAGGGCTGGTATTTGCCAGTTGGCCACCAACCGAGGGTTTGTATGGTCACCCTCAAATCTTTCTGAAAGCTGATCGGATCCATAAGGTGCCACCGGTATAGACTCCATTTGGGTGGACCATCCTTGCCCGCGTGGTTGAGCGTATTGCCGGCATAAGCCGTCGTGTAATTCTCAGGAAAGCCATAGCTCGCACCAAAATAATCTTCCGTTCCGGTGCCGTTGATGGTTGGAAACTTACTGTCGCCGTCCATGAAAAATTTCATCTCTCCCTCGCCAAACCAGCCGTCGGATAACTGAGTATAGGCAAGAAAAGTACCGACGTACCGCCCCTGTCCCTTCACACCGTCAAGAACGGTATGCGAGGGATTCGCCCGGCTCGACATACTGCGGCGCCACTGAGCATGGAAGTAGCCTGCGCTCTCTGGCACCTTCGTCGCTGCGTACGTTATTTGATAAGCCAGCAGAGTCAGGTCTTTATCCGAGTCATTTGTGAACGTCACTCTTGCATGTTTTCTGAACGGCATGGGCCAATAACAGTTCAGCGCCGCCTTCGCATTGACAATTACTGCCAGCGAATTCACGGGCGCAAACAATTCATGGCCAACTGCGAAGAAATCCGTCATCGGCACCTCGACTGACGGAGTGTCTTCGCCATCCCAGTAGAATCGCAAAACGCTGGCCCGTCCATTGCCACGCCAGTCCTTCTCCGTTGCCATCCAGATGTGCTGAATCATCCCCGGACCGTCCACGTCCATCAGTGTCACAGTCTCGTGTGCCTTGGGCTTCAGGAACGGATTGACCTTCCAGCCTTGCCCGAGGTCCGAAGCCGCCTTCGAAAATGGCAGGCGCGGGTCCGCAGCGTTTGGAATCGCCATGCCTCCGCGGCCCTTCTCTCCGGTTGGATTCTCGGCGGAGACCGATCGCGTCTGGGCGTCCGTAAGAAACGGCAGGTTCGCCAAACCGAAGTCGAAGGAAGGCGGCCTGGACTGACCGAAGAGGCTGATGGAACTGACCGTCGCAAGGCCAAGGCCGCCCAGCCATCGGATTACCGCCGGCATACTCATATTTCGACAACCAGGTCCTGTCCCGGGTCGCACTTTACTTCTTCTGCAAATGTAAATAGCAATGTTCCGTTCTGTGCTTGAGCTTTATGTTGAACCGCGTCGCTCCCGAGCTTCGCGCTTGACGATCCACTCCGGCTTCCGGTTAGCTCCACCTTGCGAGCCAACAGCGAACCTTCAATCACCCTCAATGTTAAACGTGTTTTCCCTTGCTTCTCGGAAAGTGCAAATGTGCCCCAGCCAGTACCTGCAGACCAGAAGGAATTGAAATTGGGATCTTTCACCCGTGGTCTGGCACTGATATGGCGGTCCGCCCCGTTGTAACGGAAGCCGCTTAATGCGAGGACTCCGGACCAGGACGCCATGGCACGCGCGTAGTGATGTCCGCATTCGGCTTCGTCCCACGGATTGCGGCGGATACCGTCGTAGCGTCGACGAATATCGTTGATGCACTCCAGACCGCGTTCAATCATTCCTGTATACAGCATCAGGACTGCCGCCGAATACTCAAACCCCGTCATGACCTCCGCATAATAAGGGAACGGGATTTTTGGACGTTCACCCCTGCCGTAGTCGCAAATCACCAGGGCGGCTTCGTCATTCAATGCAAACGTGCGCTGAACGCTGTCGTGATTGAAGAGGGTCGCCTTATGGTTGTATCGATAAATCGACGTTAATGTTTTCTGAATATGATCCGGATCAAGAAGCGATCCGAGACCCGCGACTTCGGCCAGGTACTGACCTACAAGCTGGTCCACCAAACAGCCGTTCCCCACTTGAAACTGCGGGTGCTCTGGATCATCCGCGCCCATGCCGCTTCGTAAGCCCTTGGCAATCGCATCAACAGATTTTCCTTCAATCGTCTGTACGTAATATTCGCCGTTGAATGCTCGCGAATCGAACCAGTTTTTGCCGCTCTCGAACAACCGCCTGTATTCGGCAGCTGCATCAGTCTCACCTGCTGCCCTGGCCATCTCCTCTCCCGCCCGGAGCGCCGCTAAATAGTAGATGCCACACAACGGATTCGGCCCGTAAAACTCCACATCGTACGTGTTGTGCTGCACACCTTCGAGTACGCCATCCCGGTTCGCATCCCAGCCACCCGGGACCCACGCGAATTCCAGAGCCCTTTTCGCTTTCGGCCAGAACTCAAGCAGGAAATTGTTGTCGCCAGTCAGTTGCCAGTCCAGGTAGACCTTGATGATTTGTCCCATCTGTCCGTCTGCCGCAGCGAAGCCGTAGCGCTCGATGCCGTCCGGCAGTAATTGCCGGAAATAGATTGCGCCCCGATCATCCATCGAATAACCGAAGGCCGCGCGCCTGAGCGACTGAGCTAGCGAAGGGAATAAAAGGGACGTGGCCGTTTCGTAGTTCCACACGTGCGTGCAGTTTCCAAAACAGCAGCCAATCTTATCGTTCACGCCTTCGAACCCGTGAAATTCTCCATCCGAAGTACGAAAGCAGGTTGTGCTCACCAGCGTTGACAGGTTCGCCATCGCCGCCTCTTTCACCGGTGAAGGCAAAGTGGTTTCGCGCATCGCTGTCGCGAATCGCCGCGTCCGTTGTTCAAGATGGGGAAGATTGACCGCGACATACTCGACTGCCGACCATGCGTCCGGAAATCGCGTGCTGTACCAGTTCCCGATAACGGCATCCTCATGACCTTTAGGTGCTTGCCAGCCGCAACGCTTCGGTGTCCGATTCGGGAAATGCCATCCGAGAAGAAACGTGTACTCGGCTTCAGCTCCGCCCGCGATCTTTCGGCTTAGGCATACAGAGCCTACTGCGCCTGGATGCTCCGGCTCCGGACCTAACTTTCCGTCGCCTGAAAAGTCGTCCCAGAACAGTAATGGACTGTTCCACCAGCGCCCCGCCGGCCAACCTTTCAAACTGCTGTATTCGGCCTCACCTGGATTTAGAACGGCGAGCGCAAAACTACCGAATTCGAGGTGATCTTTCGAAAGGCCAGGATTCTGCATGAACAGGCCTCGCAGTCCCCCACCCGTCCGGTGACTGTTCACGCGCTTGTCTTCTTCTGCTTTCGGATTCGGTGTACGATCGAGAGGTTGGACAGGGTTCTCGATCGAGAACGCGATCGATACTGCCATCTCTGATCTTCCGGTATTCCGAACGCGATAGCGCATGATGGCAACCGGAAAGCCCGATTCATCAGCGTCCAGAGGAATGAACGGCGACCAAGCCTCCAGCTTTACTTCCAAGGGAAGCTGCTGGTCGTGGAAATCGATTCGTGCGAACGGGAACTCTCCCGTAAAAGTTGCGCCTTGCAAACGCGAAAGGCCCGGAACGTTGCGGGAACCTAATCCGTCCTGTCCTTCATAAGGCGGCCCTATGCGGGCTTCAAGGACATGCGCTGCCGGCTTGCTTCCTTCAGACTGCACCCAGATGCTCGGGAAAGCGTAGCTCAGCGAATTACCCTTGTTCGCTCTGTTGAAGATCTCCCAGTCGCGAAGTTGGCCCCTTCCCCCCAAGCCGATACTTCCTGCCCCGATTCCGCCTAGTGGATAGGAGATCATCGCCAGGGAAGACGCCGTGAAAACTCGCGGGTAAGAGACCTCCTCCGCAGTCCTTAGTCCTGCAGCAGATACTCCGCCCGCGCCCGATGTCTTTCGCTTTGATTCTGTCTCGGCTTGTCCCCGAGTCTCGGAGCTTGAAATCGATGCCGTGCCGGCAAGCGCAACGGATTTCAGAAAACCCCGGCGATGTGGTTCGTGATCTTCGCTCATCTCAGAAAAGAAGCTTCAAAGCAAACTGGATGTCCCGCGGCTTGTTTTGCTGAGTCGAGATGACACCGGCACTGGACGCCCCGATGGACGTATTAGGCAATCCGAACTGCGGATGATTCAAAGTGTTAAAAGACTCGGCCCGAAACTGAAGGCGAATCTGCTCGTATATCTTGAAGTTCTTGATAATCGACAAATCCATATTGGCCTGCCCCGGTCCGCGGAGGTTCCCAATTGTCCTCGCCGTGTTGCCAAAGGTAAACGGAGCGGGTTGAGAAAACGCAGCGGTGTTGAAGTAGTTATTCAACCTGCTCTCGATAGAACCAGGTAGAGTCGGATCATTGCCGTTCCAGTTCGGCCGCTCCGTGCCGCCGTAGTTAAATAAATTATTGGAGGCTGTCACCAGCTGCAGTGGAACGCCTGTGTGGAAAATTGCCAGGCCGTTCAGTTGCCATCCGCCAAGCACCGCATCGGCAAAACCACCTCGGTTCATGAACTTCTTGCCGCGCCCAACCGGCAACTCCCAGACCGAGTTCACGGCAAGATAATGCGGCGTATCGAACGTAGCCAGCGCCCGTTCATTCTTCAGGTTGTAATAATCCTGAAGCCCGCCGCCCGAGAAGCTCTCACCTGGGAATCCTGTCGTGGTCGCTCCTACGTCATCAATTAGCTTCGACCATGTATACGAAATCAGCAGGTTGAATCCGTTCGAAAAACGTTTTTCCAGTTTCGCCTGCAGCGCGTGATAGATCGATTGACCATAGGACTGATTGCCAATTGTCACCGCCGTGAACTGAGGATACGGTCGCAGAAGTTGGCTCGGTCTCACTGTCGTTCCACTGAGCGAGCCTGACGAAATCCGACCCGAAAACGGATTCGATACCAGCGAGTTCAGAGTGTTGCCAATGCTCAGATACTGATTGGGCAGCTGATTAATGTTTAGATCTCCATAGAGAGCCACACCATGGCTTCCTGCGTATGCGACGTCTAAGAGCAACGCTCCCGGAAGCGCTCGCTGTACGTCGAAGTTCCACTGTTCGGTATAGGGATTCACCCGATTCCGGTCCATTGCAACTACGCCTTGCCCAAGCAGAGTGGCTAAGCCCAATGCATTGCCCGTTGGATAGACGAACCCGTTCGGAAACGGATTCGATAGTACGTTAACCGGAGTCACGCCGTCGAGGGTGCTTACCCATGGCGTACTCGCCTGAAATCCGCTGATTGGAACGGCATTGCCGTTAAACCCCCCTCCTGTCGTGGGCGCGAAGAAGATCCCGAATCCGCCTCGTACCGCGGTGTTTGAATCGGCTGCAAAGGCAAATCCAAACCGAGGGGCAATGTTTCGCAAATCCGGCTCATACTGGCCACGCGGAATGCCACCCGTGCCAGGGAATTCTAATCCGCCTCTGAGATTCAGGCCGGGAACCTGCAGCGGAGACGGCGAGTAATAATTCCAATCCGAAATGCGGTTGTAACGCTCCGTCCAAGGGCTTGTGTAGTCATACCGGAGACCCAGGTTCAAAGTCAGCTTACTCGTGACTTTCCAGTCGTCTTGAAAGTAACCCCCGACATACCGCAATAGCAGGTTCTGTCCCGGTCCACCGCTGCTCGTGCTGCCGCTTCCCGTCCCAAACAGGAAGGACGCAAGCCCCACGCCTGCGATCGAACTGCCCGCCAGCGGATTTGGTCCCTGCGTAAATCCAGGATCAAAGTTGAAGGTTGGTCCTGCCGGTTGATTGCGCCCGGTCGCCAGACGCTTTACTCCGAAGTCCGCTCCCATCTTGAACGTATGTGCTCCGTGGACGTAAGTGATGTTGCCAGTCTCGTGAAAGGTTTCGTAGGCATCGTGCAGCGTATAACAGCCGCCGCCCAGCAAACCGCCGCCAACATCCGGAGTTGCCACACTCACGCCCAGCCCGCTTATTCCGACGTTCGGGAAGCAGGGCGTACCTACTTGGGCCAAGGTGTTGAAGTAAGCCGGCAGTCCCACCTGCGTCGGATTGAAGTTAATGCCGGGAATGTCTCGTTGTATCGAATACCGCAGGTAGCTGGAACTGAGTTCCAGGACCAGAGACGGACCCAAAACATTCGAGTAGTTGATCGTATCCTGGGTTTGAAGAAGCCGGTCATTACCCGCAGTAGGCGCCGCAACCGCATCGCTCGCGCCGTATAGAGGCGGTCGATCGTCGATCGTGCGGTTCATCGAAACTCGGCCAAAGATCTTCTGCTTGTCGTCAATGGCATGGTCGATTCGTACCGAGAAGTCATTCTTGTTAATCGGCGCCGAGTAGTTTGAAACGAAGTTATTGGTCCCGGTAATCGGATTGCCCGCGGCGTTCGGAGCCGGCATGTACTTCAGAAGGTTGAGTGCCACCGGGTCCAGAAGATTAGAAGGAATCACATTTCCGGGCACCGGATCGCGCGTATAGCTTCCGGCCTGCCCTGGCACGGCCCGTGTACTAAATGGGTTATACACTGTAATCTGCTGACCCTGCTGATTATAGGTCTGCGAAAAATTACCTGTCCGCTGCAGCGCTGTGGGCATGGTCCCGACTGCCGTTACCCCAGAAACCCACCGCAATCCCTCGTACGAACCAAAGAAGAACGTACGATCTTTCTTAATCGGGCCTCCGACCGTTCCACCGAACTGGTTGAAGCGGAACGTGCCCTTTTTCCCTCCCGCTCCATTGACGAAAAAGTCCGTCGCAGTTAGTTTGTCGTTCCGCAGAAACTCATAAGCGGAACCATGAAACTGGTTCGATCCGGACTTGGTCACAACATTGATAACTCCCCCTGCGGTGTTAGAAAACTCCGCACTGTAGTTATTTGTCTGGACTTTATACTCTTGGACAAGGTCCACGTTCGGAAAATATCCGGGACCGTTAAATGCTGTTTCGGAGTTGGCTCCGCCATCCAGCAGAAATGAACTCTGGTTAGGCCGCGACCCATTCACGGACACGAACTGATCGTTATACATGCCGTAAGCGACTTGGCCGAATCCCTGCGACGCTCTCACGCCCGGCACCAATTGAGCAAAGCTGTAGCTATTACGTCCGTTGAGCGGCAGGTTTGTGATGGTTTGGTTCCCGATCACTTGGCCCAGTGATGCTGTCGAGCTTTCGACCGTGGCCCCTTGCGCAGTCACAGTGATGGTCTCGGTACTCTGGCCGATTGCCAGGTTCGCGTCGAGCGTGATCGCCAGTCCAACATCCAGCTTTACGTTCTCCTGAACGAATCGCTTGAAGCCCTGCGCATCCACTTCGACTTTGTATGCCGCCGGAGGAGTGAGCGGAAATGAGTAATACCCCAGGTCGTTAGTCTGTGTTGTCCGCGCCTCATTTGTAGCGACATTCGTCAGCCGGACTGTTGCTCCGGATACGGCCGCGCCTGAGGGGTCTTTCACCCTTCCGGCAATCGAGCCGGTAGCGGTTTGGCACCGTAGCTCCGGACTGAAGTTAGCAGACAGAAACGCGACAGCGACAAAGAGAAGGGAGCTCGCAACGCCGCGGCGCGCATAACTGGTAGCGGCAGATCTAATCTGAAATTCCTTCTTGTCTGCTCCAACGAGGGCGCTCCAATAGAGTCGAACGCGGGCCACCACTAACACGTGAGAACCTCCTGAGCAACTTGGGCTGTTTTTCAGCTAGTCTCACGTAGCATAGTCGCCATGTGATCATGTGTCAACACGAATCGATCTGTCCAGATTTCCCCAGGATTTGACACCTTGGCGGTTGGCGACGAGCGAGATCGCCAGGAGGATCGCTGCCAGACTGCGCACCCGTCGAGATAGTCCAGCCAGTTCCACGCGGTCCTATTGTATGGGATTTCGCATCGCATTCTCGGTGTCGGGGCGGGTGCCGGAGAGGCATCCGTAACGGGCGATCCGGAGGATGACGGATGAAGTGCCGCAAGGGTTGTCGGCTGTCGGGCACGCCTGTTGAGCCGGTTCAGCTGGAGAGCGTTACTGCCGACAAATTCCTGTCGCGCTACAAGCTGCTTCTCCTGACGTTTGAAGGTCAGAAACCCCTCAAGCCCGCTTACAACGAAGCTCTGGCGCACTGGGTCCGTGGAGGCGGAGCGCTGCTTGTAGTCGACAATGACCAGGATCCCTACAATGCAGTGCGCGAATGGTGGAACGCGGCGCCGAACTCCTACCGCACACCGCGCGAGCATCTTTTTAAGACCCTCGGTTTACGACCCGAACAAACCGGCCTTCACAAAGTCGGGAAGGGTGCAGTGATTTACGAAAACAGCTCGCCGGCTGCCTTGAGCTATCAGAACGATGGCGCCGAGAAGGTGAAGAAGCTGGTGCAGCAATTAGATGCTGCCGTTCATCTCGCTTGGAAAGACAGTTCTGCCTTGGTTCTGAAGCGGGGGCCTTATGTGGTCGCGGCGGCGTTGAAGGACGAGGTTAAGCTTCCGGACGCTACATCAATCTCTTCGACAACAAGTTGGCCGCCCAGGACGGCTTTACTTTGCCCGCGGGTGGTCGGGCGCTTCTTTACGAGATTCCACAGACATCCCGCCCTGCAATCGTTGCGGCCGCATCTCGCATTCAAAATGTGACCTGGAACGATGGCGTGATGCGATTTACAACAGACGGCCAAGCCGACACCGACGCTGTGGTTTGCATAGCCAGCAACATGCAGCCGAAAATGATCACCATAAACCAACAGCCTTTGCCGGCAGCGAGCCTTCGCAACCAGCTGGGATCGTTCGTCTTCTCCTTCGAAAACAAAGCTGAGCCGCAATCGATCGAGATTCGCTTCTAAAGCGGCAATGCAACGCATCAGGCTACCGCAACAGTCGCCGACTCTGAATCGTCATCCTAAGTCGCGATCGTCTTAACGGAAGTACGGATCAACCATTTATTGCACGTCTGTAACATTCCTTCTCCGATGGATTGGACAGAACTACGTTCGTGTACAACTATTAGTGTCGTGCTCTATTGTTGGATTTGGAGTGATTGTGTCAAAGCTTTATCTTTACTGGTTCATTCTTCTCGCGAGTGCTTCCGCTGCGTTCCCGGCTGACAAACTCAAAGTTCTTGTGCTTACGGGAAACTCGGATTGGTCGCACCCATGGGAGGGAACGGCACCATTTCTGCAGGGTATCCTCACGAACTCGGGTCGGTTCGATGTCAAGCTTGAAGAAGAGGTTCGGGGAATCACGGCCGCCACTCTGGCGCCCTACGACGTTCTGCTCGACTATTACTACGGACCGCGCCTAGGAGAATCGACCGAACAAGCGATTGAAAGCTTTATTCGTTCTGGAAAAGGCATGATCGGCGTCCACGGAGTCACTTATGGACCATTCTTCGGACAGGCGGGGGGCAGCCGTACCGAGCCGCGACGCCTGGAGGGAGAGCCATGGACGGCATTCGAGGAAATGTTGGGGATGACCTGGAAGATCGAGAATATCGGTCATGCCAAAAGACACATCTTCACAGTGCAATGGACCGACCGAGACCACCCGATCTCTCGCGATTTACCGCCGACCTTCGTCGCCAATGACGAGCTCTACCATAAGATCGACCTGAAGCCGAATGCCCATGTCATCGCTACCGCCTATGACGATCCTCAACTCGGAGGCACAGGCAAAGAGGAGCCCGTCATTTGGACGGTTCCCTACGGTCAGGGAAGGGTGACGATGATGGTACTGGGTCATGATTTGCTCGCAATGACGCAGCCGGGGTTCATGGATGCGCTCGTTCACGAGGCAGAGTGGGCAGCCACGGGCAAAGTCGAACCTGGCTCGCTGCGGTTCTCACCGTCGACGAGCATGCCCACAGGCAAACCAAGCTCACAAAATCCTGCCCGTTGATGCGATGCGGTCCGCGTTATTGCGGCCTTGTCGGCTGCATAGATTTCGGTGGGAGTTCCGGGCCTTCCCGTTCTGCCTGTTTTAGTCGCCTGGTCTCTTCGGCATACTGATGGGCTTTTTCCGCATCCCCCAGGCGAGCATAGATGCGGCTCAGTTGGAAGTATGCTTTGGAATGCCTGGGATTCATCTTGATCACTTGTTGGAATTCCATTTGCGCGGAATCTATCCGATTAAGATCAAAGTAAACGCGACCCAGTTCAAAGTGGATGTCGGGTACCGTCGAATTGAGTGCTAGCGCCTGCTCAATGGCGTGGGCCGCTTCGTCCTTCCGGCCCAGCCGATCCAGTGCCAAGCCGTAGTAGTAGTCGAGTAAGTAATCAGAAGGTATCCTCTGCCTGGCTTTCTCGAGAACACTTGCTGCCTTCTCGTCCTGCCTCTCCTTGAAGAAGGACTGCGCGACCGCTACGTATCCCACCGGAATTTCCGGACGTTCGGTAATCGCCTTCTCAAAATATTCTCGCGCTTCGTCGACTTTTCCGCCCATCATTCGAATCGCGCCCAGGCGCATGTAGAGCGGGTAAGGCTCCCGTACTACTTTCAATCCTTGCTGAATGACCTGCTCCGCCATCTGGTAGCGATTGAGATCCATCAACACCCGTGTGTAGTCAAGGTAGCGGTCGGCTTCCTGAGGTTCAATGCTAATTTCGGCTTTGTAAGCCTCAAGAGCCTCGGGCAACTTCCTCGCCGCCTCGTAAACCGAGCCCAACACGCTCACAACTTTAACGTCACTACGACGCTCACTCGCAAGTGACTCCAGAATCTTCGTCGCTTCGGGAGTCTGGTCGCTATTGAGAAGCGCAACAGCCAAGTTGTATCTGTCTTCCCACGACTTTGGTTCCGCAGCGAGGAGAGACCGGTACAGCGCGGCAGCTTGCCTATAGGCGGATTTCTCGAACAGCGATATAGCGAATTCACGTCCCTGCGAAAGAGATATGCTTTTCTGCGATTGCAAGAGAGTGATAATCGACATTGCCTTTTCGATTTGGTCGGCTCGCAGGCAGGCCTTGGCAATCTGATACGAGACCGTCGGATCACTGCCCAGGACCGACCAGGACGGCTGCACTTCATCCGTTACCTCTTTGTCGCGGGATGTCGCCAAATACAACATGGCCAGATAGAAATGCGCGAACGGATCGTCAGGAGCTAAGCCGACGGCCGTTCTCAATTCGCGCTCCGCAGGTGCATATTGGCCCACGGCAAGAAAGTTGAACCCGAGATTCTTGTGCGCATCCCCGAACTTCGGGTTCCACCGAATTGCATTCAGATAATGCTGGTTGGCTTCCGGCACCCTCCCCAGCTTGGTTTTAGTAATGCCGAGCGCATTCTCGATGGCTGGGTTTTCGGGGGATAGACTTCGCGCGGCCTCGAACTCCTGAAGGGCCTCCCCGTAGAGTTGCTGTCCGAACAGTTCCAGGCCCTTCTGGACATGCACAGACTGCGCAGTAGCGTTGGAGCTGATGATAAGCGAAGCCAACAGAAACGCGTTACAGAGCGCATTCATTGAGTCGGCGCCTGAGTCTCGATTTTCACTTCAGCCAGCCGCTCCGAGCGTATTTTCCGGGATGCCTCAAGGGCCAACCGGGACTCTTCCGGCCGCCCAAGCCGACGGTAGACCATACCGAGAACGAAGTGCACCGTGCCGGCGGAATCGTCAGAAAGGCCCTTCTTCAATTCCTGTTCCGCTCGAACGAAGTCCTTGCGCTGGTAATACGCAATCCCCAGTTGTTGCCGCGCGGTTATCAAATCGGGCTTCAAGCTAAGCGCCTTATCCAAATACGGGATAGCCTTGTCGTCCTGGTGGTCAGCGACAAGGATTGTGCCAATTTCGGCACTCGCCTCAGCGTGAACGGGATTGAGCGTCAGTTCCTTTTCCAGCTCCACCAATGCTTCTTGGGAGTCGTTCATGGTCCACAGCAAATGACCCATTGCGAAGTGAAGGCCCGACAAGGAGGGATGCATTTTCTCGACAATTCTATATTCATCAAGAGCCTTTTTATCCTCGTCCTTACGCTCATAAACTTTGGCCAGAAGTTGGTGTACCCGATAGAAGTCTGAATCAACGGCGAGCATTCGATCTAAGACGACCAGCGAGCGGTATTGGTAGGTCTTGGACGCGACGAGACGGGCCTCCATGTTTCTGGGATTGGCAGCCAGCACCGTTTCTAAGTCCTTCTCTGCGGATGCAAAGTCGTGTCGGCTGAATTCCGTCATGGCTCGGGGAAAAAGAGCTGTGGGAAGAGGAGCAGCAGTGGTTCTGGTAAAACGGGTCCAAGCAGCCTGATAAATAGCCGTCGCGCCTAGCCGGTCGGCCAGAGCCGCTACAGCAAGATCCCGGGCAGGGCTCGGGGCCACGGTATCAAGGGCGGACAGACCACGCCGATAGGCCTTCGTGACTTCTTCGTCCGGTTTATCGCCCGCTGCCGAATAGGAAAAGGCAGGCAACCCGAGCGCGTTCGCCGCCTTATCGGGCGAGATCTGGATGGCGGCCTTCAATCTCGGCAAAGCCGCACTGATGTCGCCCCTTGAAAGCGCTACATTTCCCAGGCGTGCCAAGGCCGGGGCGGAAGAAGGATCGCTCTTGATTTCCCCCTCAAACTCCCTTTCCGCTTCGCTCCATTTTCCCTGATGGGAATACGCGTCTCCCAAACCGAAGTGGGCGCCCTTCCAAGCTGGATCTTTTTCAAGCGCAGCGCGAAAATGGCCGGTCGCCTTATCCCAAACGCCCTGGTCCGCATATATGTTGCCGAAAGCCTGGTGATAGACGGGCGTTCCAACCGCGTTTCTTGTCACGTATTCCAACTGCAGATTCGCTGCTTTTTGATACGCCTCTCCCAGCAGAAAAAGCACCTCGCAATCGGAGGGAAAAGCTTCAGCGGTTTTCCTTAGCTGGGAGAGCGCGGCAGTAGTTTGTCCCGAATCCCAAAGCGCTGTCCCCAGCCAAGAAGCCGCATCCTTGTTTCCTGGCTCCCGCTGGACTGCCTTGGTCAGAAGGGGCACCGCACGAGCGGACTGGCTCAGCTTCACGCGATCGATTCCGAGAACCAGATCGACACCCGGAAGCTGCGGTTTCAGTGCTAGTGCTTTTTGCAATGCTGCCGCGGACGCTTCGAACTTGGTCTGGACGTTATAGACGAACCCGAGATTGGCGTAAACTTCCGCAATATCCGGCTGCAACCGAAGGACCTCTTGATATTCCTGGGCCGCCTTCTCAAACTCGCCCGCATCCTGGGCCCGCCGTGCTTCCCTGAAGTGGTCGGCTACCTTTGCGTCTGCGTCCTCGGCCCCCATAAACTGCCCGCCGCAGCAGAGCGTGCAGAGAATGGTCACTCGCAGGGCACGCCGGTAAACAAAATTGAACCTCATTGTGACCGGGTTTATTCTATCTCCGACGCAGGAAAGAGATCCCTCCCTGGCAACGCCTAAACGCTCGAGCAAACGACATCAGAACGTGATGCGCAGGTTTGCCTGTAACAAACGTTGTCCGCTAGCGGTGTTCGCAAGGCCGAAATTCGGATCACCCACGTTCTGATTGAAGCCGGTGAACCGATGCCGATTGAAGATATTGAAGAAATCCATGCGAAGAGTCGCGTTGACTCGTTCAAACAAAACAAAGCTTTTGAAGAGGTTCATGTCTTCGTTCAGCGTCGAGAATTCGCGAACGTTCAGCTCCCGGGGAGCGTTTCCGAACGTGAAGTTGGGAGCCGGCGTAAACGCTGCCGAATTAAACCGTCTACTTGCTCCAAATAAGAAGGAACCGTTACTAGCGACACCATTTTGGTCCACACCCACGACGACATTTGGTCTGCCGCAATTCACGGTGCACACGCTGCCGATAGGCGTAAAGCTGCCCGAATTCCACTGATAATTGTCCAAGCTTAAGGGCGTGCCGCTCTGGTAAGTCTGATTACCTCCTATACTCCAGCCGCCCGCTACGGCGTTGACAACACCTCCCTTGTTCAGGAACGTTCTCCCTTTCCCAAACGGCAGCTCATAGGTATAGGACAAGATCAATCGTTGCGGAATATCTTGATAGCTAAGGGCTTTCTCCGCCTTGCCATCGTACGAATTCTGAGCCCAGTTTCCGTTCCCTGCCGCCCAACTTGCCTGATAAGGGTACTGCGCGTCTCCGTTGGTCAGATTCTTTGACCAGGTATAGCTGGCGAGCAGATTCAGGCCATTGGAATAGCGCTTCTGCAACTTGGTCTGGAGAGCCTCATAGCTGTAGAACCCAAACGGCATGGCGGAGAGAGAACCGTCAACCTGGCTTCCACCGTTGTACTGCGGAAAGGGTCTCAAGGCCTGCCCAACGGTGCCGGTGAATCCGGGGAACGGCGCGCTGACGATGGCTTGCCCGGCACATGCCTGGTCCGTCGCCTGAGCCGTTAAGTTCACGAGAAGACAGTTGCCCTTAGAGAGATATCTCGGATTCAATTGGTTCGGATCGCGCGTTGCCGCCTGAAGATGATCGCCGTGGGCTCCTACATAGGCGACATCTAACATCATGTTGTTTCCCAGTTGGCGTTGGATGTCAAATGTCCAGTTCATGGTTTTACCTGGAAAAGCGGTATCCGTCTGAATGACGTTCGGCGACTGGCCATTGTAGGCGCTGGGGTCAATGAAGGGTGGATATGTACCCTGGTAGCCGTTGATCTTACTAATCTGACCAAGCGAGACGTATGGATTTCCGCCGTAAGGAGCAGTATAACCACCGAAAAAGCCGAAACTGTCGGAGTCTGCAAAACCAGAAATCTTCAGCGCGTCGTAGTAGATTCCATAGCCCGCGCGGATCACAGTATTGGGACTAAGTTGGTAAGCTAAGCCAACACGAGGGCCGAAGGAGTGGTAAAACGTCTTTTCAGGGTTCGTGCAGTTGCACCGGTTGGGGCCGTAACCGGTGAAGTCATACGCGCCAAGCAGGTTGCCCGCGGCCGGATTCGGCAGAGTCTGATTCATCCACGACAACCGATCGTGCGCTTCGGTAACCGGCAGTGGAATCTCGTAACGGAATCCGAGGTTCAAGGTCAGCCGCTTGGAGAGCTTGTAATCGTCCTGAACATACATACCGTAGTAGGTAGCGCGCAATCCGATCCCTCTGCCCAGCTCAACGTCCTCAGCGTTCGGCCCCGACAACTGGCCGAGAAACATGGTCGCATAAGATAGTCCGGAATTCGGATCCGACTGGATTCCGGTAGCCTGTTGTGCAAAACCAAACGAGCCGCCTGTATGCTGGCCGCGCTCGGTGTTGAATTGTTGGCGACGGAAATCGAACCCGAACTTCAGAGAGTGCCCGCCTTTAACCCAATTCAGGCTCTCATCGTACTGCCAACTGTTGTCTGCAAAATTGGAGAGCGCCGGATTGGAACTCACGACCGTGTTCGGTCCCCAGGCATTGAGAGACAGGCTGGGAAACATGGTATTTTGCTGGCCCGCATTGAGGCCCAACAATGTTCGCCAATCTTTTCCGTATGTGTTCTCTCCGGAATTCTCCGTTCGATAACGGCGGCTGAATCCTGCATTCACGTGATTCACCACCGTGGGGCTGATCACGTAGTCGTATGCGAGCCGCGCGTAGTCGGAACTCTGGCTCGCCCACTGACTTGTAAAATCCTCGCCCAGTGTACTCGTGCTCAGCCTCGGCCGGTTATCGTGACTGTACATCCCGTAGACTTTGTGCTTTTGATTGATATAGTGGTCTACCTTTGCCGTATAGATATCGGCTCCTAAGGCATTGTTGGTCGTCACAAAACGGTTATTGATCACATCGCCGGTGGTGGCCTTGGGCAGATATTTATACATGTTCTGCGCCACGGGATCGGCCTGGCTCATGGGAATGATATTACCGGGATATGGGTTGCGCGTCGTGGGATCGTAAAGCTGGTGTGGAACAAATGTTTGGCCAAACCGGGTTTGTGTTTGCAGCAGCGCCGAGAAGTTTCCCTGATCAAACGCGGGTAGCGGCAATGTATTCCATGCAGCGGTGCTGTTGTTAAAGCGATACCCTTCGTAATTGAACATGAAGAACGTTCTATCTTTGCCGCTATAGAGCTTCGGCACGATGATAGGACCCGATATCTGTCCTCCAAAATCGTGCTGGGTATCTTTGGGGCGGCCCGCGCCAGTGTAGTTGTTGTACCAGCCAGCCGAATCCAAGACCCGATTGCGAAGGATTTCGTATGCGGCTCCGTGTAGCTGATTCGTACCGGACTTCACTACCAGATCTACAATTCCACCACCAGTTCGTCCATACTGCGCCGGAAAGCTACCACTCAGCACTTTGAACTCACTAACGGCTTCCAGACTTACGCCGTAGTTGACCTGGAGGTTGATAGATGCAAACGCGATGCTAACGCCGTCCATCAGGATATCGGCGCTGTCCAACTGCCCCCCATTGATCTTGAAGGCGTCATGCGTGGTGGGATCGTTTCCGACCTTACCCGAAAAGCCCGGAGTCAACGTAACGAAATTCAGCGGACTGCGCACCTGATTGCTTAAGGGAAGCGGCAGATCGATGTTTAGCCGGGAATTAACTGAGGTGCCAACCTCGGATGTGTCGGACTGTATTTGCTGCGCATCGGCGTGAATCTCCACGGTCTCGGAAGTACCGCCGATCTGCAACCGAACATCGACGGTAGATGTACTCCCCACGCCTACAGTGATTCCGCTCTGGACGAATTCTTTGAAACCCCGAGCCGACACCCGCAAATCGTAAGTTCCATTCGGCAGTTGAGGAACGGTGAATGAACCCGTGGAACTAGCCACGACGTTTGCCGAGGTTTGGGTCGCCTCGTTGACCAGAGTGATTTTCGCGTCCGGAACTAATCCGCCGCTCGCGTCGGTAACGGTGCCGGTTAGCGTGCCGGCGCCTTGCGCAAAAACGAGATACGGCGACAGCAGGAGGAGAACAAAGACGAGGACGGAAAGACCCATTTGCATGCTCGCTGCGGAAACAGAGCGCATGCACCAGCGCCCCATGAACACCAATAAACGCAAACGTTTCATACGAGAAACTCCTAAGGCGCGCTAGTCGACTAGCTGACTATAAACCGGGGAGAACGCCTGACGCGATAGAGAAATGTACCATTGCTTGTACTCAAGTAACATTGTTCGGCTAGGGCAATGATTGGGCAAATACTCTCTCACTCGGACCGCACCTTCCGCGCTCCGGGTCGGCGGTATTATCCTTAT
Source organism: uncultured Acidobacteriaceae bacterium (assembly GCA_963730775.1). Taxonomy (GTDB): domain Bacteria; phylum Acidobacteriota; class Terriglobia; order Bryobacterales; family Bryobacteraceae; genus Bog-105. The sequence goes on from CAVSTI010000004.1 coordinate 28,206, forward strand.
CGTTTGATCGCGAGGGAGCGGAACAGCGCACGACGGCCGATGGAAATGACGGAGATCAGCATTGCTTAGCAGGCGGGAAATGCTACTCCTCATGGCACCAGTCGCGAAACTAGCCGGACAGGGAGTGTCAACACGCCATGTGACTCCGTCCCCGCGAGGGAAACCGTCCGGTCTTCCCTTTCATTCGAGTTTTTCAGACGTTAGTGAACGGGCGGGACTCATAAAGCCCGTGATCTATGGCGGCCAGATGCAGAACAAGTACATTGTCGAGGCGGTAGGATGCGGGGTCGCCTTCTTTGACTACGACAATGACGGTTGGCTGGATATATTCATTCTCTGTGGCACACGCTTCGAGGGGGATGCGAAGGACGCCACGAACCGCCTTTATAAGAACAATCGGAACGGAACGTTCACTGATGTTACTGATAAAGCGGGATTGCGAAAGCAGGGCTGGGCGTCCGCGGTCTGTGTCGGCGACTACGACAATGACGGCTTCGATGACTTATTCGTGACGTATTGGGGACAGAACGTACTTTACAAGAACAACGGGGACGGGACATTCACGGATGTTACCGAGAGGGCGGGCCTATTACATGCCACCACCCGGTGGTGCTCCGGCTGTACGTTCACGGATACGAACCGTGATGGGCACTTGGATCTGGTAGTCAGCACCTATCTAGAGTTTGATCCGAAAATCGTTCCCGAACCAGGTGCTAATCCCAACTGCAACTGGAAAGGGTTTCCGGTCAACTGTGGGCCAAGGGGGTTACCTACCGGACGAGTTTATCTGTATAAGAACGATGGGAACGGTAAGTTCACTGATGTGAGCACGGCGTCAGGAATCGCAAAGGCCACCGGAAGCTATTGCATGACCACGGTCGCCGCGGACTTCGAGAACACCGGCTGGCCCGACATTTATATCGCCTGCGACTCGACACCGAGCTTTCTGTTCAAGAACAACCGCGACGGAACCTTCGCGGACATCGGACTGGAAAGAGGCGTCGCGCTGAACGAAGATGGTATGGAACAGGCAGGAATGGGTGTCGGTGTCGGCGATTATAATCTCGACGGCAACCTGGACATCTTCAAAACACATTTCGCTGATGATACCGACATCCTCTACAAGAACGACGGCCAGGCGGATTTCGAAGATGTCACCGTTCTTTCGGGGCTGGGCGTCGAGACGCGTTACATCAGCTGGGGCACGGGAATCGTGGACCTGGACAACGATGGCTGGCCGGATTTGATGTTCGTAACCGGAAGCGTCTATCCGGAGCTGGAAAAGAAGCTTCTGAATTATCCATCCAAGTCGCCCCGGATTATCTTTCGGAATCTAGGTAATGGAAAGTTCGAAGAGTTGATCGCGGAAGCGGGCGCGGGGATTGCGGCGGCTCACTCGAGCCGGGGGTGTGCCTTTGGCGATTTTGATAACGATGGAGATATCGATGCGGTGATCATCAATTTGAATGAACCTCCTTCCTTGCTGCGCAATGATGTTACCGGCACTTATCATTGGCTAAAGGTCAAGCTGGTCGGCACCGTATCGAACCGCGGTGCGATCGGAGCGCGAGTGACGGCCCGCTATGGAGGGAAACTGCAGGTGCAAGAAGTGTTGAGCCAATCGAGTTTTTACTCTTCGAATGATCCGCGGCTTCATTTCGGGTTGGGGGCGGCAGACTCGGCTGACCTAGAGGTGCGGTGGCCGACGGGAAAGAAAGAACGTTTCTTGAAAGTAGAAGCCGACCATCTGGTGACCATTCGAGAAGGGTCTGGAATCGTCAGGCAAGAGCGATTCGGGCCGACGAAGGCGGAATAGCGCCAGCACTCGCCCGCAGCGAGCTCAGTGCCTGGCCCGTGCGGCAATCTGTAGGAGTGGCGTTATAGATTCGCTTGAACACGCGGCAAAAATAGGCAGTATCCCGGTAGCCACAAGCCGTCGCAATCACTTTCAGGGGCACGTTGAGCTCTTCAAGCATGAGTTTTGCCCGGCTTACTCGCACCATGTTGAGATAGTCGATAAACCCCATGAACCCTTCCTGCTGGAAAAGGCGCGAGATATGGTTGGGCGTCAAGCTGAAGTGGGTGGCCACCGTTTCTCGTGTCAAGGCGCTCCCGAAATGTTCCTGCACATAGCTGCAGATGGCTTCGTAAGTCTGTGCGGCTTTCCGTTGATGGCACGCCGGCGATTTTCTTTTTAGCAGCCAGATGCAGGAATGCAGCAGCGACTCCGCAATCAGGGTATCGAGTGGCGGCGCACCGCCGTCGCGCCCGTAAGCAGTCATTGCCTGCAAGAGAGGCTGAATTGTACCGTGGGCAGAGTTCGGAACCGTGGCCGTCAAAAGCTCCTCGTTACGTCCGTTTTTACTCTCATGATCAAGAACACTAAGAGTTAGATGATCTGCACCAAACAGGATGTCGAGAACTCTTGCTTTTGTGGACCAGTCGGGCCGGCCCCAGGCACTCGCAGAAAAGAAGACTAGCTCACCCGGGACCGGCGCAATGGTTTGCCGCCTGCGACAGCGGGATAGTTCAATGGGTCGGCAACCTTCGAGCGGGATCCAAAGCCGTGGAAATCCCGTTATGCATGCATCTGGCAAAGGCGCGCCGCTCCCGTCCGCGAAGTACACCCGCTGCATTTTCGTCGCGCTCAATGATAGCTCCAACTCCCTCGCGATCAACTTACACGACTCGTCTCCTCCGGCTTCCAAGGGCACATCTTGGCAGGCTTCTCGCGTCAGAGTGCAGCTACCCGGATCAACAAATCCAATGGACGGTTCATCCAGGGTTTTTGCCGGTTGATTCCCCATTTGAAGTAACTCCCAATTGATCGGCAACGTTACTATAGGTCGTCCTAGATGGTTGTCAAGTGGAAAAATGTCGCAGATGGAAGTGACCGTGGTGGTGATTACGTGCCGTATTCGTCGGGAAAGCTGCAGAAGTCTTCATGACCGACACCCATCTGTTCGCCTGACGTGTTCGTCGAGTACGCAAGATTCACAAGTTGAGCGGATTGGATGGTCCGCACGATCCGGGCCCGCTTTGCCGCCCGCCAACGCAAACCTCAAGAACCGGTAGTCGGCGTTCATCAACCGGAGTCAACGTTCATATCTTCGCTCCCGAGAGCGGGATCTTCGTACAGCTAGTCTTTAGGGAGAGGACGTGGCGTGATGTCGGCATCGGCTAGCCCGAGCGCCCATTTTATTGCGCCAATGTACATTTTCTGAACCCGGGGATCGTCCAGACTTACTTCTTCGTGTCCAAATGAGGAATACCAGACCCGACCTTTGCCGTAATTCTTCGCCCAAACGATTGGCATGTCGCCATCGGGCCGCCGCATGGAGGCTGCTTTATCAAAGCCTTGTCGCGCGCGGTCCAAAGATGCTGCCGACGGATTTCCCGTTACCGCCGTTGCCTCTCGCCGGGCGCGCGCCTCATCCAACTTTTTAGCGTCTAGGCGCATTATCACATGGCTGACCTCACGAGAGAAATTCGGTCCGACAACCGTAAACTGGTCTCGAAACCAGAAGGTACGAGCAAACCCATCGACGCCTGGGAACTTTGGGTCTTCCAAAATCACTGGTAAGTCCGTGGTGGGAAACTCGGAAACCAGGTTTCCTCCGATCATCTCGGCGTATTCCGGCCAGAGTAAAAGATGTCCTCCATTGCCTGCATGGCCCGCCACGAAGCCCTTTCCGTCATCGTGAACGAAAGAAAGTAGATTTGCTTTCTGCTCGTCTGTGATGTCCCACGGCCCTTCGCCCATGTAGAAGATGCCGTCGAACTGATCAAGGGTTCTCACGTTGGTACCCTCGATTTTTGCTTTCCGAAGTAACTCCATGTCCGTCCGGATAACGGTTACCCAAGCTCCCGATTCCCGGCCTAGGCGCTCTACCGTGGCAAGAGTATGCGATGCCGAATCGTGATGGTAGTTGTTATGTCGATACCACTCCTCCGGATCGGCGATCGCCAGCAGCTTCTTCTTGCCTGGCCATGGATCGACAGTAGGTCGGGCAACCTGTGATGCCTGTTGAGCAAAAAGCCAACAAGTCCCGACGAGCGGCACAATGCTCAGAGCTATGTATTTAAGTCGTGAAGAGATCATGCTGAAGCTACTCCGGGATTGCAAAAGCGAACCACGCTTGTTTGGCGGCGACCAGCAGATACTGACGTCCATCCAGCTCGTAAGTCATAGGCGCATTCGTAACGAAATCGTCGAGGTTGACATGCCATAGGGTTTTCCCAGTTTCGGGGTCCATGCCCAGGAAGTTCCCGGCAGTATCGCCGCCGAAGAGCAGACCGCCCTCAGTGGAAAGCAGCCCAGAGATGAGATTGCCGCTCTTGTCCCCTAACTCATGAGCCCAGGCCACTTTGCCGGTTTTATAGTCGATCGCCATGGTGACGTATTGCACCGGGTAAGAAAGCCGCCCATATCCCACCGGCGTTAAGAACGCGAAGGTACGCGAGGCGTTGACGAAGACGAGCCCGCGAGACGGATCATAGGCCGGCGCCCACCAGTTTGTCGCCCCGAGCGCATATGGTGAAACCAGCGTGCCTTCCGGGCGAGAGTCCTTCAGATAGTTCGGAATCGGATGCCCGTACTTATTGATTCCCTTCGCCCAGTTCGTCTCCGGCATGTATTTCGTCGTCAGAAGATGTTCGCCCGTGGCACGATCAAGAAGAAAAAAATACCCATTCCTGGAGACTTGCGCGAGCAGGTTCCTCTGTCGACCGCCAAATTCAGCATCGAAGATGATTGGGGTCTGAGCTGCGTCCCAATCATGGTTGTCATGAGGCGTCGCCTGGAAATGCCAGGCAATCTTCCCGGAATCGGGATTGATGGCTAAGATGGAAGCAGTGTAGAGGCTGTCTTCTCCCTTTTCGTTGGGATGCGGAGCCCGCCGCTCCGGAACCCCGTTACCTGTGCCGAAGTAATAGAGATTGAGCTTGGGATCATAGGTGCCGGTAAGCCAGGGAAAACCTCCTCCCTTGAGCATGGTTTCAGCGTCGGTCCATGTTTCCGACCCGGGCTGGCCAGGCTCGGGAGTTACCCACCATTTCCACTGCAAGGCGCCTGTCTCCGGATCGTGCGACTCGAGAAACGCTCTGATGTCATTGTTATTGCCCGGCCCGACAATGACGTGATTTCCAATCACGATCGGAGCTGTCGATGAGAAGAAGTCCTGATTGACGTCAGCGACTTGCACCTTCCACCGCTCCTTTCCATCAATCGCCCGAATGGAGACGAGCCAATTATCTGGCGTCAAATAATAGAGCCAGTTGCCGTACATGCCTAGACCGTGATTCGCGACGTGAATGGCTCGGTTGTTCGGCCACGTCCAGTGCCATAACTCACGGCCAGAACGCGCGTCCATCGCCCAGACGTTATCCGTCGTAGTGAAGTACAGGACACCCTTTACCAGCAGCGGAGTTGCTTTAATTCTGTGTCCTTCGTCCGATTGCTGCGCCCGTGACATCTGGCCGAGTTCAACCCTGTGTGTCCATACCAGACCCAACGACTTCACGTTGGATGCGTTGATTTGCTTCAGCGGGCTGTGGCGTTGTCCGGTAAAGTCACCGTTGTAAGTCGGCCAGGTGTCTGTCGGCGGCCTTTTCAATGCGTCGGGATCAAGTAACTGAGCGCTTAGCGTTATCGAGATGAGGAGTAACCCAACTAATAGCTTCATTTAAGCGTTACCAGGTAAGCGAGAAGGTTATGAACGTCGTCGTCCGAGTACTTGGCCAGCTGCAACTTGTGGGCGCTTAGCGGATCAGAAATCTCGACGGACTGCACAGCCCTCCGCGAAAAGCTCTCATAGTCACCTCCGGCAGTGTATAGCGATACTACGAATTCATCCTGAAACTTCACTGTCCCGCTTACTGTCTTGCCGGACCTAAGCACCACCTTGGCAGTGAGGGGCTTTGGCTTAGGTGTCAAGAAGGCTATATTCAAGGCAAACAACGAATACTTCGCTCCCACGCCCTTAAGATCATTCGTAGGCGAGTGGCAGGTGTTGCATTTCCCCTCGCCGTTGAAGTAGGCTTGCCCCGCCTTAGCATCGCCCACCAGCAAGCGCTCTTCGGGAACGCGTGGGCCGCGCACTTCCCGTGCCCTGGCATGCAGAAAGGATGCAATATCCGAGATCTGTTCGTGCGTCAATGTTGGGAATGCGGGCATGCCAAGACCCGGCCGCCCTCCCTTGATGATGGGCTCTAAAACCTCTCCGTTCTGATCCTGGTTAATCAGTCTGTTGCGCGCCAGCGGAGGCGCCTGCTCGGTCCCCATTGCCTGCGGGCCATGACAAAAACCGCAATTCGCCGAGAACAGATCTTTTCCGCGCTGAACAGTGGCGGGGTCCGTACGCACCTGCCCAAACAGAGAAGCGACGCTCATGAAGAGAGTGGCGGCCTTTACAGAGGGCCCTAAGAGGCGAGACTTCATCAGAAAGAAACCTTGGCTCCAAATTGTGTACAGCGGGTCGGATTGGCCTGCGCCTGCGCTAGCTAGCAATATGTCCCATCCCTCATCCTTGTATCAGCCGAAGGCCGGAGCACTTCAGCGAGAGCCTTCGGAGCTCAGTAAAAGGTTCAACGTGCCGCTTACGTGCCCAGGTGAGAGGCTGAGAGAGCGCGATAGCCTCATTGATCGGATATCCGCAATCGGTTCACTAAACTCCATAAACTTGCAGGCGTGTACGTCCGATGCTCTGAAATGTCCAGTACAGGCCAGCCATCTCGGCGAATGCCGGCCCACAGCTCGCCTTCCATGCCCGCCAGCTTGATGAACTTCTCCCAGCCGTTGCCCGTCATAGTTGTCGATGAGCGCATCATAGCTGCGCGAGGATGGCCGGCGTAATGCTTCTAAGTTCTTCTTCCACTCAAACATGGAATCGCGTGCGTTGTGTGTTGAGAATCGCGCACATGAACGGATCGTTGGCTGCACATGGGTGCGAATAATCTGATTGGCTAGTCGAAATCAGCACAGGAATCGGATCGGCTGTCTAATCACAGTAACCGCGGCAAGCAGAGCGAGACAGGGTCAAGAATTTCCGCACGCGCATCACTATATATTAGTAGCCCGACCGAGTCAAGAAGCAAGTTCTTTCGTGGTTATTAGACGCAGCTGCAGGCGACACACCACTCGCTGGCTATGGGGTTAAAATCGCGCATTTGCCACTTGCTATTGCGGTCTACAGCAGGTAAATTCAGGCACCAGCCCGCGTACGAATGAAGTTCCTTAAGGAACTCCGGGGCCTATGAGAGAGCGTGCGAAAGACACTGAATAAGGGATTTGCCGTCCGCGCGGACTCGTTTATAGCGGCACTCTCGTCCGAATGATGGGACTCGACATAGTGCCCTGCTCGTCGGTGGGAATCTTCAACGAGAAATGATGTGAAGTACGCTCCCGGCGAGCGGAACGTCGATATTATTATCGATATCAAATGAAGCTGCCTGCACCGATAACGAGGTAAGCGCTGGGAATTAGATATGGTGGTGTCTGCGGAACAGGTAAACACGTTCGAAACTATCGCATGGCGAGGACCCAGACCCTTTGTCAGCTATGCCCACTGGAAAGATATGCACTGCCGAAGATTGCTTCAGACCGGGGACGCATACGCAGATCTCGATTTCGAATTGATAGCCGCGGCCCCGATGTCGCGATCGACGGTGATGAATGCGGGCGCGGTGGGATTCGAGGTGCCGGCCATAACGGTGATTCGGCTTGGTTGAATGCTGTGCTAGTCAATCGGATACATCAACACTTTAAGCGCCTGCTTTTCAGCGCACAAGTCGAAGGCAGTACGCCATTCGGAGATTGGCAGCTTAGTCAAGACAAGATCGTTCAACCGTACGCGGCCCTGAGCGAAGATCCGCATCATGCGGTCCCAGGTCTTGCTGGTATAGCAGATCGAACCCCGTATCGTGAGCTGTTTATATAAGACGAGGTCGATCGGAAGCTGAATCTCGCGCCCACAAATACCGACTTGTGTGTACAGGCCTTTTGGTCTAAGAGACTCGAGGCAGCCTCGTACGGAGCCGGCATTGCCTGAACATTCCAGCGCAACATCGACGCCCCTGCCTGGGTATGTTCACGCACGAACTCGGAGAGGTTCTGATTCGACACGTTGACGGTAGCGGACGCGCCTATCGCACGGGCCGCGTCCAGTCGTCCTTCATCCCCTGCGGCACCGGCGACAATCGTATTTACGCCCTCCGCGACCAGCAACTTGAGACACAGAAGTCCGATCGGACCTGGGCCAGAGACTAGAGCCACGTCTCCAAGGCGAATCTCGGTAATCTCCGTGACGGCCTGAACTGCCGCGGCAAACGGCTCGCTGAGAGCTGCTTCTTCCAGGGTGAAGCTATCTGGCATCCAATAAATTTGGTCGGGCCGAAGCAGCGCATAACGAGTGAGAGCTCCGTTCACTCCATGACCCCGAATGGTCAAAGAATCCGAATCCATTGAAAACATGGCAGGATTATGATGGTGCGTTTCGATGAAGAAAACGTAAGTAGCGCGGCTGTTGGCGTACGTTACCGGGATGGTGAACCAGCAACTCCTGCTTCAGAATGAATACCTGATTGCAGAGAACAGGATCCTACGCTTGCATTTGCCCGCTCGAGTTCGATTGACGGATCCGCAACAAGCCACACTAGCAGCCATCGGAAAACGACTCGGCCGTCAAGCGCTGGCGCATGTGGCATCGGTGGCGAAACCGGAGACCATCCTGGCGTGGTATCGCAAGCTGATCGCCCAGAAGTTCAATGGTTCCAAATACCGGGCCTACCCACGACGACCGACTGTCAGCCGAGAGATCACGGAACTGATCGTGCGCATGGCTCGTGAGAATAGCGAGTGGGGCTACGATCGCATCGCGGGCGCGCTGAAGACCCTCGGACACATTGTTTCCGATCAAACTGTGGGTAATGTCCTACGCCGTTTGGGTATCGATCCTGCTCCGAGACGGTGTCAGCAAATGAACTGGGCCCACTTCGTTCGCACTCACATGGCCGTTTTGGCCGGATCGACTTCTTCACCGTCGAAGTGCTCACCTGGCGGGTTGGCAACTTATTACGTTCTCTTCTTCTTGCACCTGGAGACGCGCCGCGTCACGGTCGCCGGGACCACTCAGCATCCCACCGAAGAATGGATGGTGCAAATGGCTCGGAATGCGGTTGACGTGATTGACGGCACTCTGCTTCCGGTCCGCTATGCCTTACACGATCGCGACACTAAGTTCTGCAGTTCCTTTCGAACCATGCTTCAGTCTGGTGGAGTTCAGCCGATCCTGCTGCCGCCTCGCAGTCCAAATCTGAATGCGTTCGCCGAGCGATGGGTTCGCTCCATCAAGCACGAGTGCTTTTCGAAGTTGATCCTGTTTGGTGAAAACTCACTTCGACGCGCAGTAACTGAATTCCTAAGGCATTATCATTTCGAATGCAACCATCAAGGGAAAGAGAACATGCTGCTCTTCCCTGCCCCTGGTTCTCCACCCTCACATCCGAATCCGGCTGTTACCTGTCACACCCGCTTAGGCGGATTGCTGAACTTCTACCAGCGCGCCGCATGAATTGTTTGACCGTACGGGCAGAGTTGCACGCTCGCAGACCGTGCAGGCAGGCAAAATCCTGCCGTTCGTCCCTGCCTGACGAACTCTCGCTAAATAGCTCCAGACCGGCCTTTTCTCGAAACGCGAAATCCGACTGGAGACCCAATTCGCTTTCGAAGTTACGCTCTCTAGTGAACAGTCATCCGATGCTGTCATGACCACGTGATCATGCATGTGTCGTACACACCGCTAAGTTCGATCTCAATGGTCGCGTACGGAGCCGTCGACTTTATCCCACATTTCGGGGAACTTCCATTCCGGGATGCCGCGTTCGTTGTCGATGAGGTTGTCGTCGAGCTCGATGCCGAGCCCCGGCCCGTCGAGATTGCCCTTCAGGATGATGTTGCCCTCCGTCATCACAAACGGCTTCTTAATGTAGCTCTTCCCCATTGGGCTGCGCTGCACATTGGGTGGCCCTCCCTTAACGGCCTGAAGCGACGGCACCTCATGGGCGAGCAGGTTCGGGATCGACGCGGCTACGTGCATCGACGCGGCGAAGCCGACCACTCCTTCCTTTGAGTGCGGCAGCATGTCGGCGTAGAAGGCCTCGGCGAGGGTGGCGACGGCTTTGAGCTCGGTGATGCCGCCTACGTGCGTGATGTCGGGCTGCAGCAGTTGCGCTGCACCTGCGGTCAGCAGGTCGCGGAACTGCCACTTGGTTACCATGCGCTCGCCCGTGGCGAAGGGGAACGTCGTTTTCTTTGCCATCTCCGCCATGAGAGGCAGGTTCTGGAATTGGATCGGCTCTTCATAGAACCAGGGGTGGAAGGGCTCGAGCGCCTTGATGATCTCCATCGCGGCGGGTGGCTCGTGTTCGCCGTGCATCTCGATGCCGAGGTCGAAGTCCGGACCGATGAGCTCGCGGATGGTCTTTACCTTCTCGACGAAGCCCTGGATGTAATACGGGCTCTCGGACGAACGCGACAGCCGGCCGCGCGTGGACGACACGCTGGTCTTCATCGACTTGTACCCCTCGGCTAACACATGCGTTTTCGTGTCTTCCACGCTCTCGGCTTGGCCGTAGCACTTGATGCGGTCGCGCGTGGGGCCGCCGAGGAGGTCATAGATCGGGACTCCCAGGGCCTTGCCCTTGATGTCCCACATGGCGATGTCGACCGCGCCGAGCGCGGAGGTGAGCACGATGTCGCCGCGGTAGAACGCGTGTCGATAGATCGCCTGCCAGTGGTGTGCCGGACGGCGTGCGTCCTTGCCGATGAGGTAGGGCTCGATCTCCTTGATGGCGGCGACCACAGTGGGGATGCGGCCCTCGACAGTGCCCTCGCCGATGCCGGTGATACCCGCATCTGTATGCATTTTCACGAAGATGCTGCGCAGCGAGTTGACCGGGATGATCTCGAGCCCGGTGATCTTGATCTCGTCGCGCGGGTCGGCCAAAGCGCAGGCGTGGTTCACAGGCTGCGCGGCAAGATTGCGCTCGCTCGCGAGCAGGCCGCCCACGCCCACGGCGGCAGTCTTCATCCAGGTGCGGCGTGAGCGAGGCATCAAGTATTCCCCCCCTTGAATTCTATGAAACGCTATCACACCGTCGAAGCATTGGGAATGTGGGAATCCCGCAGGGATTTCCAAGAGGAGTGAGAAGAGTGGGAAGCCGGTATTTTGGCTTTCCATGCTTTCCACTCCTCGGCATTCCAACGCTCGCCTGCCGCCTTGGTCTGGCGCGAAACTTCGCTTCTGACGACATCGGCGTTTAAGGGGACCTATCTGTTAAGACGCGTTAAGAAGCTCATGTGAAGCATCGATTTGCGCAATCCCATCGATCGTAAGGCAATCCGGATTACTGGCAACTGCGTTTAATGGATGTTTGGCTATCGCGCACTGGGACGCATCTTCGCCGCTAGAAATGTCCAGGACTACTCGTCTCGCTTCTCCGCACGTTCCGTAAGGTCGATTGCTAGTACGACAGCGAGGACCAAGATCTCATCCTCCTGCTGCAGTCTCCACCCCGTAAATGTCAGCGCGCGAGCCCACGGCTTTGAAACGTAGCTACACGCCCCCGTGACGCCTATTGCAAGGTTGTCCTCGAAGATGCTCCGTTTCACATGAAGTCGTCAGCCCCGGAATATCGATTGTGAAACGATCGACGAAGAGAGTGACTAACGGCTTGCTGCCCGGCTCACTCTGGATAATTCGGCGTTAAGCCCTAGCCAGGGTTAAGAGATCCAAGCAATCAGCCGAAATCCCGAAAATCCCGGTGCATGCTTCAAAGAAGAAGTGACCAAGGGTATGCAAAGCATACATGGTCGAAGAGATTGCCAGGTACGGCCGCTGAAGAAAACGCCAGATATGTTAATCGCATCGTCAAGAGTCGAATCCTTCGTCGCACTCATCTAAAGCGAGAGCAAATATTGAATCAGATCCTTCTTTTCTTGGTCAGTAAGGTTCAGACTGAAACACGAATCGTAGTGGTTGACGACCTCGCCCAGGTTCTGGAATCGCCCATCGTGAAAGAAGCCTCCCTTCTGATGCGAGAAGAGGCCAGCCAAGGGTGCCGTACGGTAGCGGCCGTCCGGGGCGCGATCTGCCTGGAACGAATCAATGCAGACCTCTTGGCCAGTGTGCATATTCCAGCCGGGTTCGGTCCAGAGTGGTTCGACATGACAACGGTTACAGCCAGCTTTCCCTCCGAAGATTTCATCCCCGCGTTTGGCGGCCACCGGGTCGAAGTCCTTGCCAGGTTCAGGCTTCGGTGCGGGCAATGAGAGTTGGTAGAAGTGCAGCGCCGGCAACTTGCCCGTGATGAGATCCTCGTCGGGGCTGATGTGCGGGAGATCGCCGAATCCGTTCGCTGCCGCAATCGGAAACCGCATCGAGTCATTCAGCCGTGGATCGAAAAAGCGTCCCTTTCCGTGCATTTCCAGGTTTGCCACGAATGCATTCCAATGCGTTACGGAACCCCATCCTGTCCAGGTATGCAGGTTTACGCCAGCAAGTCCAAACGCGGGTGGTATCAGCGTGGCTGCTGACTTTCCATCGGGCCGAAACCCTTTCCCGTCGAGGAAGAGTTCGGCATCGAACTTGCCCGGACCCCATGCGCGTAGCACTTTGCGAACGGTAGCCTCATCGACTCGGAGCAGTTCGGCCACTGGCGCGAGATTTGGAGCAAGCGCAACAATGGCGCCTACATTCAGATCTCGGTTGGCCTTGCCGTCCAACGGCCTTCCAACACCGGGTGCGACCACGTTGTCCACGGTGGAGTGGCAAAGTGCGCATTGAATACCTACAGAACGAAGTCCTCCCGAGCCGTCGAAGAATCCTGTCAAGCCCACCACGGCGTTTGCACGAAGCAGCGAAACGGTTACCGCGGGGTCGTCAAGGTTTACGTGGCTCAGCAACGCCAAACCACGTTCGCGCAAAGAACCGATATCCCGTCTTTCAGAGCGGGTGTCCGCGTGAGAGAGCAATGCCTCGATATCCACCTTTAAGCCGACGGACAGAGCGGTGTTTGGACTTACTCCAAGGCCTACTCCGCCCAGTGCTGCTCCCTTTATGGCATTGTGAAGCTTAAGGGTGTCTCCCCAGAAGGCTTCATCACCAAATGTGTCGAAGCGGAACGTGTGCCGTCCTTCTGTAATCATGTTGGCCGCGCGTCTGAGCGTTGCATCATTTTGAATTTCGCTGTGCGCCGAGTCGTCGGACGGGTAGCCTCCGATTAAAGAGCGACTGGCAACAAGGACCAGAGTCAGCGCAACTGCCGAGCAACCGGCTCTCACGAGATATGGTTTGTTCACTGTCAGCTCTCCTTCAGCCGTACTGAGTGATTGGGCGCCAGATCGTTGCAGAAGTTCTGAGGGTTAGTTGTAAAGATTTCGTGAAGCTGGTTTGCTTTTCAGATGCTTGGCGGATCGTCTCTCAGCAAGGCTGTAACACGCGAGTGGATGTGCGAGGAATCTTCGGATCGGAGCAGCGACGACGCGCCGCGAAGACGCGGATGCAAGATCACGTCCCGGCTTGCAGGGCAGGTTTAAGCGAGTCAGGGAATCGAAATCGGGAACCGTATTTCAGTGGTCCAGCTCCGACCTCCTTCGGCTTCTATCTCTGCTCGCTTGTGCTCACGCAGCTTGCTCCGCGCTCGTCTTCGATTTACAGTGGCTGCCGCTGCGCCGCAAACTCCATCTGTAGTTCAATGCCGATCAAAACACTTCAGATTTTGCTGCCGTTGAGGAATTGCCGGTTCCTGACTATGATGCTCGCTTTAAAGGATGGGGTCATGGACGCAATTTGCGCATCCATCTGTTTCTGTCAATTCCAAAGCCTCCTTCGCGCTCCACAAGCCTGAGAAGCGGGCCTCTCAGAGTGTTAGCCAAATACGGACC
>CAVSTI010000005.1:0-89936 GCA_963730775.1 uncultured Acidobacteriaceae bacterium
CGGTCCACTTCCTTTCTTTTCTTATACCTACCATTCATACTGACTACCTTACTGACTTCTGTTTCTGATACTGTCTTTATTCAGAGCGGAGGTCAGCATGGCACGCATTAATATTCTGAAGCAAGTGAAATTCGGTGATCGCTGGCGACTGGTCGCGATCCCCCGGAATAAGAAGGGCGATTACCTTTGGGGAGCGCTGCCTGAAGGGCGCTACTTTGTCGAGTGGTACGAGCGCGGCAAGCGCAAGCGCGAGGCGGGCGGCGGCACCGCTGCCGAAGTTCTAGAGACTGCCCGGCGTCGTCGGCATGTCCTCGAAGGCCGGGCGCTCAACCTCATCAAAGACCCGGAAGGGGAAGAGGCGAAGAAAACGACGGTTCACGTGGCGGTGAACCATTACCTCGAATCCGTTGAAGCTCTCAAAAAGCCGAACACCTACCGAAAGTACAAAGCGGTGCTTGACCGGTTTGTGGAATTTCTGCCGGCAAACATCGATCCGCGGAAGATCACGAGCGACCAGCTGACCGACTTCATGGTGAAGCTGAAGAATAAGCACAAGCTCGACAACAACACGGTGATTCACCAGATGATCATCGTGGCGCAATTTCTAAAGCGTCACGGCCAAACGAGCGTGACCAGGAACCTTGGATTGCCGGAGCGGGTCATCACGCTGCCGCGGGAGTACGGCGATACCGATTTAACGCGGTTCTTTGACCCCTGCACGCCAGCGGAGCGTGTGCTTTTTTCAACATTCTTGTTTACGGGTTTTCGGGAACAGGAAGTGGTGCACCTCTTCTGGACTGATGCGAACTTTACCCTCAACACGGTCCGGGTGACCGCGAAGCCGGATCTCGGATTTTGGCCCAAGCGTTGGGAGGAGAGAGAAGTGCCCGTGCCGAAGGCATTGATCGAGCTTCTGAACGGTCATACGCGTCGGGGGAACTGCCGTTTCGTGTTTCCGTCGCCCGCCGGTAATCGCGAACTCCACATGCTGGATCGCTGTAAAGACATCGCGAGCCGCGCCGGACTCGATGCGGCGAAATTTGATCTGAAAACATTTCGGTCAACCTACGCGACTCGAATGCTCCGTGCCGGATTCGATGTGCGGACGGTTCAGCACTGGATGGGACACCGGAGCCTTGAGACAACGATGCGCTATTTGGCTCCTGCCGTAGACGTGCATGACAGGCTCGATAAAGTTCAGATCGCTGGAGTCTTGGGCAGCAGTAACAGGTGACGGGATCTTTCGCTGGGAGAGGGAAGAAGGCAAATCAAGCTATCTGATCCTTATTGCCTCCGCCATGCGGCGGCCCACCGGCGCCATAATGATCGAAACTCTGGAGGATATGGAGCAGTAGCAAAAGAGCTTAACAAAGCCTCAACCCGAATTGATGCCAACTCGGGTTAACCTTCTTCGGCTACAATGCAGTGGATCCCATGGCAAGCCCCGCGTTTATACTCCAAACTCAACAGAACTGGCACTGGAATGCCGGTGAAGAGATCGTCAAGTACTATCTTGATCGCGATGACATCCGCGACGTGCGGCGTTGGCAGCAGATCGAAACGTACACATTCGAATTTCACCCAAGTCACGAAACGGGGAATCCCATCTACATTCGGCCGGATGGGAACAGCGACAACGATCACATCCCCAAGGTAGATACCAGGAACATAGTTAGCCCGATATTGCATTACGTAAATAGAGGGAAGCAGATCCCGGACTGGCTGACAATGATTGCAAACTACAACAAGCTTGGGGTGCTCACGGAGCTGGCTCGCGCTGAAATCACCAACATCTTCAACGACAACTGGGCAGTTCTTCAGAAGTTAGCCGCTCGGAAATACAGCGCTTGGGTGCGCCCCATTCAGGTTGATTGGGTTGCGGTGCTCAGATGCACAACGAGCAAGTGCGCCGGAAGGGAAGTTCTGGTAGCGGTCAGCTCCCGCGCGGCCGCGAATTACATATTCTTTCCCAACTTAGGGAAATGCCAAAATTGCAGAACAGTAAATTGGGCTTTGGTAAACGTCATTGCACCGCCCGCAAATCGGAAAATTGATGTCCCGTTTGAAGCCACCACTCCGAATCCAAATCGGCTGATTTAGTTCTCCAACCTCATCGGACTCGCTATCCTAACGCCACCCGGAACCGATGCGAGTACGCGCGCCATCAGGCCGCGAGTTTGACTGCCTGGTTCTTGAAGAAACGTTTCACCTCATCCCATTCGAGCGGGACAAGCATGTGTGGCATCGGATCTTTCTCGGCATCATCGAAAAACGTCAGCGATTTGAGGATATGCATCCGGTTATACCCGACGCGGGCGTACTTCTTCCCGAAGTGTTCCAAAAGAACTTCGAGACCAAACTGGGAACCCGCCGCATAGAGATCAACGAAGTCCCGTTTTGTCCCGCGGCTTGCGATGGCCGTGATCTTCATTGCGGCAATGTCACGCGGGTCGGCAATCGGAACCTCAAGAAACCGTTCAAACGGGAAGAGGAGGGGATAGGGATACCCGAGGAAACTCACTTTGACGCCGCCGATCACCGCGTGAATCGTGTGCGGTCCGCGCTCGACCAGTGAAAAATTCGGCATCTGCTGGAGCCGTTGCAGCAACGATTCTTCATTAACGAGTTCCGCCTTGAAGAAATCGAGGTTGACCGAAAGCCGGTGGCCCAGGCGTAACGCAAGCCCCGTCCCACCCGCAAGATACGCTGAGTCGATGAGGGCTCGGTCGCGGAGTGCGCGAAGCGTCGCTGCCGTCTCTGCGGTGATTGTTTCTGGATGCCAAGTAATGTTTTTTGCGGCATCGCTTTGCATTGGGCAGGTTAGTGGGTAAGTGCCGCGACCTCCGCGTGCGGAATGCCATACCGCAATGACCAGAAATTCGCGCTCTTCAGCGAAAGGCGCCGCTCACTCCGAATGACCCGCCGAATCAAAGCATCACGGAATGTCTGTTGCATCCACACGACCGCGTTCTCGTCACCGTATTCAAGAACTCGAAAGATAGCGTAGTCAGGATGCGCTTGGGGGTCGAAGCGATTAAGATCAGTGTCCCAGAACAACGGTTGTAGTTCACGCGTGATCATCGGCTTAAGTATACGGATTCCGAAGGCTTTTGCAATGACGGCTATTGACTCACACAGCTTTGGTACAACTTGGACGGTGCGTCCCATTCATCTTAATAAGAAAGAGAAGGGACTGGCCGTATTGGCAGCCTGCCTCGCTCTGGCTTCGCTACGTCCGGGTGATCCGTATGTTTTTGTCCCACTACTAATCGGGTCCCTGGTTGCTTGCCTATATTTGGCCTATCACCATCAGGGTCAACGACGTGTGAGAGTTCTATTCAGTATCGCCATAACTGTGGTGTTGTCTGCCGTAGGGTATCGACAAGTAGAAGGAAGCCTTCCTTGGGTTACAGATTTGCCGATTGTTTCGTTAGCGTGTGAATGGACGCCACTACCAATGACGCTGACTAATAACAAGATTGACTTTCTCGATCCACTTTTCAACACTGGCCTTGGACAATTCACAGTTGGTTTATCGCCAGATGGACGGTGGCCTATGTCTGCAAGTCTCAGTCAGACGGTTTATCGTTGTATCGTTGGAAACTACGGAAACGACCCTGTGTTCAATGTACGAATGTACTTCCAAGCAAAAGTGCAAGACGCGGTGCAATCACAAGACAATCCAAGAACGTACGGTACGGGTAAGGTGCTGGCCGAGAAGAGACCTTGGGTTGACGTTTCCGAGTTAGATCCGAGAGGAGGTAAGTTTATTTTCTATATCTACAAAGGAACCGACCCGCATTGGGTAGAAATCACCGCTCCGCGCACGGCAACGTTAGAAATGACAGGACGCCGCGGAAAGAGGACAGTAGAACTGAAGTTGTCTGAAGTTACAACTAGACCTTTAATTCTCGGTCCTGACTTCAAGTAGGTTTCTTGCGCATTGAGGCGGCGCAAGGGTCGCATCGCTGAAATCGGTAGCGCGGAACGTTTGGCATTAGGTAGAGGAGAGGAGACCGGCCTGGATCCAGTATTGAAGCATTACAGGATCAAATAAGGGTACTATCCAACACTGATGAGCATTTGTGCAAAAAGATAAAAAAGCCGACGCTGGAATTCAGGTCGGCTAGATACAGGCAGTGGTGGTTCAGTACTCTTCAGGCAAGAGAATGCAGGTTGACGAGCGATCGGCTTCGGTGATGATCCAGATCTTCGTGCGGTCTTCCAAGTTATAGGCCGAGAGAATCCGGAAGCCTTCTCGGAGTGACAGCTCGTTTTCCTGCCGGTCTTCGGCTTCAAGATCACCCCAGTCGCCGCTCACGTGGCGATCTAAGAACTCCGTAGGGGATTGGCCGGTTTTCCTTAAAGCGCTGAGAGCACCCGGAGTCGCAACAAGATGGCCGAGCGGGAATTTTGAAGTCAATTTCTGTGAGCCATCTCCGCGCTCTGAAAGAATCTGCCGAGTGACGCCGTTGCCTTGTAGCAAGGAATCGGGTCAAGGGCTTTGAAGGATGAGGTAAAAGCGTTCTGGAGGGCGTAGGCGGTACGGGGACGGAACTCGTCGTGTTCGGGTTCAATCCAGTTGCGCCAAACCTCTCTTGCAAGGTGCTTGGGAGCTTCGAGTTCGTCTTCGATGAAAGCTTTGAAGATGTTGAGCCGAGCGTAGTCATCGTCGATCAGCGTTTCGCGCCAGGTATTCACGGTGCGCTGCATCGGCTCGAATCCGCGCTGGGCTTCATCAATGCCGATGCTGATCGAGTTCTTAAGCGAAAAGTGCTTGCTGTGCTTCGCAAGTACGATGTTGAAATCGCCGGCGAACGAAAGATTGGAGCATACGAAGACACGCAGTCCGACAACAATAGAGAGCCGGAACGTCTTAGAGTGGGAGTTGCGGACACCGAGGGCGAATTGTGCGCCTTCGATGCCCTGGTCAAGCGTCATCACGCCGAAGAAATTGCTGCCGTCTTTCGTGACCGCATATTCTTCAGAACTGACCGCGATATGCCGGAATCCAAGCTGTTCCTGGAGGGCGTTCACGATCTCGATGTGGGGCACGACTTGGTGCGTGGCGGTCGATCCGGGGGTCGGCACGAGGGCGAGTTGCTCGCGAGTCAGTTTTCCGTTGGTGTCTGCACCAGCGATGAGGGTAGGTTCCATATTGTCCTTTCAAGGATCGGATTCGAGCTGGGTAGCTCGTGTCATGAGGCTCGATTAAACCTCCTGACACGAGTCACTCAGGCTGCAGTTGGCTCGCGGATTCTCAAGGATTAGTGGTGTTGAAGGGGATTGGTTTGCGCCGCGTGGCGTGGGCGTTATGAAGGAACTACCAAGGAACTTTAAACGGGGAGTGTTAAACGGTCAAGCGAGAGACGCACGTTCATGGGTAGCAAACGAATTCGGAATCAGACAATGCTGTGAAACAGCTCTACTTGCTCCATAAGCGAGAGCACGGTTTCTTGTCCCGGATTGACTTCCGGAGTAAATTTCGGGGCGTTACCAATCATGTCCCAAGCAGGCGCGTCGGGCCACATCGGCTCAAAGAGTGAGAGATTACATCGACACTTGTAATCAAGCTTCGGCATGGGAAACAAAGAAACGAGAATGAGGCGCGGCAGCACAATTGAGACGATGCTACCGGATATAGTCCCGCCACCAATAAGGTCACGAATGACGCCGGTCTGAAAGTGTCCAACAGCCTCAATTGACGAACTATGACCTACCACGGCGAAGCGGCCTGGCGTGCCATCCTCACGAAGCTTCATCCACTGGAGGAGGCCGCGCTCAACGGGACACTCCGCTCCGCTTGCATGACTTTCAATGATGGCCGTTTTACCAGTCCATCTCGCGAGAATGCGGCGCTCGTCACGATCCAAACTACCGAGCGTGACGGTTTGTTTCAGTAGCCCCTCTAAAAGGGGTTTCGATTGTGATTCAAGGTCCGACATCCAGCCGTTGTTGCATGTTTCGCAGATGCGGTTCAACCTAAAGGAGTCGAGTTCTATTTCCCGTCGGTGCGGTTCAGTTGAGCCGTCTCCCTTGCGCCGAACAATACTGATCCGCAATCGCTTTGCGTTTAGAAAGTTGAGTAACCATTGCGGGAAAACATGCTCGTTACTTCGGGGCGACTGAGTTGGTCCGCAGACGATGCAAGTCATGGCTGGAGTGCGCTTATAACCGTGAGAGGTTTGAGAGATGTACTGCCAAGCACATCGATAACAAGGTGCTGGTTGATTGACCAACCGTCTCTAGTGTAGCCGAACCCGGCACAGCAGGAGAACATTTTTAGGAGATAATGTTTATTTGAGGACGTGAGTATGAAATTCGCGATCATTTCCTTCGCGTGCGAGAACTGCGAAACCGAACTGGTTGCGAAAGTAGAATTTGTGCCCGGCTTCAGCGCCGGTCTCCATCGCGCTCAATGCCCGAAATGTGAGATGTGGCAGGGAGAGTTCCCTGGAGAAGTTCTGGAAGTCTTCGAGACGCCATCTCAGCAAACGGCCTAAGTTCGTACGTTTATATATGGCCGCTGACGGAACTTGCCAGCCTTTGTCTCCCTCCACCACCGTCACAACCTACGGCGACGCCGAAGTAAACTCTAACTGATCATGACGACTGTTGAAGAGCTCTCTGAGCTGAAGCGGCGCGCCCAAGAAGTCAGAATCACTGGAGTGACTTTCTTCAAGCAAGTAGAGGATAGGCTGGAAGGCGGGCAGGAATATTTCGAAGGAAGGTTATGGGAGACAGGCCTGTCCCGTTCCTTACGCGAAGAGGGCAATGCGGTTCGAGCAAAGATAAAAGATCTTAGCATTGATATTGCAGGGAAAGCGCGAGGGTCACCGCTCGTCGCAGAAGCAGATCTTCAAGACTTACGACAGAATACGAAGCGAATGCTGGCGGCAATTCGTTTTCGCGAGTTCCGCCACTGGGGTGTCGTCGTGCACTATGACGAGGACATCGTTTTGGGCGTCGATCCACCTTCACAACAAGAGGATCCTATCGACGATGTTGATAAGGCAAAAACTATCTTCAATGAGGCGGCTACAGCTGTCCTGGAGCTCGTAGACCTGATCGCTCCGGGCGAGATCGCTGGACGATCTCGCTCGCAAACGCAGGCTACACGCTATCGTCCCAATACAGCGTTTATCTTGATGCAAATTGATCGAACTCAACCTGGATTGGAAGACATACGGGATGCTATCAAAGAGGTTTGCAAACGATTCGGTATCGCTGCCACGGTTGCTGACGAAATTGAACACGAGGGCGGCATCACAGAACGCTTGTTAGAAGAGATCGAAACAAGCGAGTTCATAATTGCCGATTTGACCGGAGAGCGACCGAACGTGTATTACGAGATCGGATATGCGCACGGTCGCAATAAGCGTGTAATTCTCTACAGACGAGAAGAAACTAAGCTACACTTCGACATTGCACACCGAAACTGTCCTACGTATAAGAACGTGACCGATCTAAAAAGGCAATTGACACAGCGCATGGCTTCGATCACGAACAGGCCGGTGCCCGAGACCTCATACGAATAGAGTGAACGTCCGGAAAATGCAGGAGCTACCCCCTTCCAGTTCGTGATACTAAAGCTCACCGAGAAAGTTGTAACTTTCAATTAGGTTATGGCCTGGGGAAAACGACGCTCGCAAGAGTCTGGGCACCGCCTGCACAGAATTCTCTCTCGGCAACTTTAGACATTCGATACTTTTACTTGACGATGCCACAAACATAATCGCGCAAGGACATCTGAACGAAATGGGCGCGGAGCCGCCAGCAGGGAGGTCAGGAAAGAGCGCCTCATTCCCGCGTTATATGACCACCATGCGTGTTGGTGGGAGGCCTCAGCCGACAAAACGGCAATTGAGAACTCTAATGCTTCTACATGAACTTCGCAATGTGCTTTATCACGACAGCAGAGCACATACGCCCCTTAAGCAGGATTCCTGTCTCCGATTCATCCGCGATGTAATCGCATTTGCGCGGCAGTATGGTGTCGAAACACCCCAGCTCGTGCCACCCAACCTAGATTTGATTGAACCTGTTCAAATCCTTGTTCCTTTCGATCCAAGCCCCGCCCGATTCCCCGCTGATCTACGGCAGCTGGCCGTCGCCTACTGCCGTAAAAGGGAGATCCTCGCTGGCCTGATTGAGAACATAGGGTGGCCTCTCGTTCGATGTTGCCTTTGCGAGTCATTAGTCTCCATGGACTGTGCAGCAATCACGCAGGAAGATGTGATGTCAGATTACGAGGACGAGGAAATTGAATTATCATTCGATTGCATAGACACGGAACCGCCTCGTCCGTACTGTTACTACGGTTGTGCAAAGGCGCACCAGCGGATGATGCAGGAAGAACTCGGAGATGAGGCTGCCATTACGTTTTCAACGGAGTACTACTTGCAACCTTTGATGGAGCAAATGCCGGGCGTGCTGGAGAATAGATGGCCTGGTTTAAGGGTATTGCCGTTTGAGCGCTGAACAAATGTCACTGTCCCGAGATGCAGTTTCTGCTCTATTGCGGTATAACCCAAGCTAATCCGCAAAACTAAAGGAACAGGCCGAACTTAGCCATCCAATTTGTTCGCAACTTCACCCCATCGGGCATGCGGTCGTCCATCGAAGATTGGGCGACGCGTACAACGGACGGTTTCGTGCCGGTTCGACTCTCTTACACGCATGGTGCCCTGTGTACAGAAGTTGTTGACCGTTTGAATTCTCGGAGGTAATGTTTCTTTAGCTTCAATATTCCTAGTAGGGCGACCGCTGCGCTGATAAGGGTAGGGGTGCTTCCCTCGGGCACGGGGGTTAACTCCGGCAATCCAGTACTGATGGGCGATCCTCCGCCGGCCGGAGTTCTGGTTGGATCACTCGCAAAAACTGAGATGGTTGGGTTAGGAGAATCAAAGTCAATGTTCAGGAAAACGTCGAAAAACGGGGCAATATCGCCGCCATATGTTGGCAACTGCTGCCCCGTATTGTCGAGAATTGAGAAGGAGAAGTTGTCTACCCCTCCGCCAGCGTCAACATTGCTAGTTCCCGAGATGCCGAAGCTAAGCGTAACCCCGGGATTGAACGGCTGGATGAGATAGCTGAAGAACGTGTTATCAGTAAGTGTCGCAAAGGACGACAGATCTCCGGTTACGCCTCCGACTTCGGTAGCAGGGCCGGATAGTCCACCCCCGGCGAATTCAACCTTGCTTAGTTCAACAGTGTTATTTCCATCGCCAACGAAACTCCCATCTGTGAGTTGAAAAGCGAGGGAGAAAGGCCCGGCAGGGGAGGAAATCAAACCCGATGTGTTCAGTGTAAAGTTATATGCGAAGTCAGCGTTGCATGGGCCATTGGACAACGTTGCCGATATCAATATGAGCAAATAACATCTCTTCATAACCAAACGCCTCCTATGACTAGCTTGTTAACAATACTTTCAATCGGCCTGATCAGCAGCTACGCAGTGCTAAATATCTGGCTCCCGATCGAATTTGCTTGGCTCATCGTTGTTCTGGTCTGGTTAACCGTACTGATCATCATCTACAGCGGCGATGTCGGCCCTTCCCCTTTGCGCCGCCGAGTGAAAGAACTCAGAAAGCTTTTGATCTTCGACTCGACCCTCTATGGTTACGACGTCACTCTGTCTGCCGAAGAAAATAAACGATTACTTCAACAACGACCCTCGTTACCTGAACGTGCCAATAACCTGGGCAAGGCACTCAAGTGGTACGCGCTGATTTTCATTCTGTTTGCCATCGTGACCCTTATTTTTCTTATCTGGTCAACTGTGATTGGTCAGTAAGCAGTGGCACTCACACTTCCCGAGGGATACCGGAAAACGGCAGTCCAGATGTTACCGAAATTGCTCACGAAAACATTGAGAAGTTCCCACGGCCGCGCGAGGATTTTGGGTAGCGCGTCCTCAATGACGTCCTTCCCTATATTTACCTCAAGCGTGATGATTAACTGACCGAGCGTATCTACCTCTGACTTGTTAAAGAGGGCGGTTGCCACATTCGTTGCAAATGCAAGGATATTGGGGGGATTTGATCCTAAGGCTGAAAAGGCGGCTTGTAAATGAGGCATTTTAGCAAATGCGTCTAAAACTGCTGTATAGTTCTCGATGATGAGAGGAGGAGCATCAGTCAGGGGAACCCCTCCCAGCGCGGCCAGCTCCAGAATACCCTGGACGCCGTTGGCTCGAAATGCGTTTACGCTCGTCTGTACGGAAGGATCTGTGAAGATGTTTACAAAATCTCCTGGCTTAGAGACGGTCAGAGTATATGAGATACCTTGGGTGGGAGGAAGAAGTTTGTATTTGTCGTAAAGGTCTCCATCGCCCCCCGACGGTATGATCGACGCGATACCTTGTGTGGTCAGTACAAAATTCGTCCAGTAGTTCTTGTTGTTGGTAACCGTTAAAGTGTAGTGACAAGCGATGCCCGTCGGCGTTATCGTCGCGGACACCACCCCATTTGATAATGAGGAGTTGACCGCCACGTACGAAGAGTCGCAACCGTTCGGCTTATCTGTAATCGCGTACAGTTTCTGTCCGGCGCTCGCCACGTATAGGATTGCATTGCTGGCGAGAACCAAGGTGCCAGGGGCGTTGATGCTGACGGGCCATCCAATTCGTAGAGTCCCACCGGGCGTCAACGAATAAACGGAGTTGCCGAACGCTACATAAACGAAGCCAGAAGCATCCAGGACTGGTCCTGGTGAAAGAGATGCATCGCCTCCGGGCATGAAGGGTTGCTGCCAAGCATTCGAGCCGTCGGAGTTGAATGCGAAAAGTCCTAATGATGTTTTCAGGTATACGACTCCGGATCGGGAAACCGCGAGGGGTTGCTGGGATACTGTTCCGCCAGCCCTAACTGGAAAACCAGACTTCAATACTCCCGCGGCATTGAAAGCATACAGACTACCGGATGTGTTTGCGATATAGACCGTTCCGTCGTCCGCTATAACCGGTGTTGTTTGTGCGGTGACTCCACCGGTATCGACCGGCCATCCTTGCCTTGCGATTCCCGCCGATGTGAGTGAGTACAGGGCGTGACCACCGGCCAAATTGGCATCCGTACCCACGTATAAGTTTTCCGAGGAGTCCAACGCGATATCACCCTGTCCGTAACTCGGCAGACCAATCGTCCACAACAACTTCCCGCTCGGGCTAAAAGCATGGATGCGCTGCAGCTCATCCATTTGGTAAATTGTTCCGGAATTTCCTATGGCAGCAGGCCAATACATGGCATTTCCAGCGATCGGCCAGTTCGGCGTTTCTGTCCCATTTGGCTGAATGGAATAGAAATGGGTAGGCACCGCGCCGGGGATGTCAGGGCACTCATGGGTTGCCACGTATATGGCGCCATTGCTGCTCACTGTGATTCCAGCCGTCGGCGTCTCAGGGCTACCAGGATACGCCGTTAGGAGAAGCTGGAACGGCCATGCGGAGCTGAAGGGCTGCCCGGAACTGTTGAGACCGATAACTTGTCCAACACACGCCGAGAGAAGAATCTTCCCGTCAGAGGTTACCGCGACTTGATTTATTCCGATCGACTTTCCAGCGTCGTAAACAACAGTCGGGGTCCCGGGAGACGCTGGACCGGGAAGCGTGCTTTGGTTCGTTCTCTGGTTATCGTGCCCCAAGGTGGGCCAAGGCCCCCCATCCAGCCCACTTTGGCTTAAAGCCAAAGCTGCATACAAGTGAAGGCTTGCGGTCGCCAAGCCCGCATTTAAGAAGTAAGAGCCGATTCCCATTGCCAAGTCTGCCTAACGAACGGAAGAGTTGCTGAAGTAAGAACAAAGAGCCGTGCATCCTTGTCCTCTTACATTTTTTGGTCCGTTTTGGCCGATCAGGCAAGAGTCATAATGTGACATAACCCGACATGGAGCCGCAAAGCGTTGAAAAACAGACGCGACGTAGTACTTCTGGTACTGCGGTGAATGGAACGTCGCCAAGCCATCAGACGGATTCTGATAAGGCAGGTGGGGACCGCCTCGAATCGTGGAAAGAGATCGCCGGATTCATCGGCCGGGATGAGCGCACGGCGATGCGCTGGGCGAAGGGTCTAGGGATGCCGGTCCAGCGGGTTCCAGGTAGTAAGCGAAGTCGCGTGTTCGCCTCGCGGGCGGAAATCATTGCCTGGCAGACCCAGCCGGTGCCAAGTACGCAATCTCCGACGGCCTGTTTACCAGAAGTGCCGCTTGAAGCCCAACCACTTGTGGCGGGACGGCGGAGCTATCTTACCGCCTTAGCGCTCTCGTTTGCGGTGGTGACGTCGTTCGCTTTTGTTGTTTGGGTTAAATGGCTTCACCCACATTCCTTTATTCCTTCGCGCGTAACTTTCGGAGAAAGTGGGTTCCGTGTGCTCGACGAAAATGGCCGAGCTCTTTGGCGGCACGAGTATGGCCATAGGCTTGACACCTCCATGCTTACTGAAGAGAGGAGATCCCTGATTGACTTCGTCCGAATCGCAGATTTGCGTGGTGATGGTGAACGAGAGATTGTCACAGTAGAAGTGTTTCGACAGGGCGAAAACCCGGGTGATGCGCCCTTTATCGCAGTGAATTGTTTTTCAGCAAGAGGGGACCTTAGCTGGTCGTATGTACCTGACGAAAGATTTCGATTCGGTGAACACAGTTTGGAAGGCCCGTGGCTTCCGCAATCTATGCTGTTGACGAAATCCGGCGGGAAATCTCGAATATGGGTAGCGTTCAGCCATTACGAATGGGGTAACACTTATGTTGTGGAGTTGGATGCTAAGACGGGGTATGGCACGGTGCGGTATGTAAACACAGGCACCGTTTTCACATTAAGTGAGTTGAAGACAGAAGAGGCGACTTACTTGATCGTGGGTGGATTCAATAATGAGCACGATGGACCCAATCTAGCCTTGGTAAATGAACGCAAGCCATTCGCGTCTTCTCCACAGACCGATGGAAGTTGAACACAAATGCGTGAGTTGTCCGGCCGGAGCACCGGACTATTACTTCGTGTTCCCGCGTTCAGAGATCAATCGACTCAGACGGGTTTATTTGGATCCCGTAAACCTTATTTCTCTTGAAGAATCGAATTTCACCGTGAGCATACAGGACTCCCGCGGCGTCAACCCCCAAGCACGCTCGATCTACCAGTTTGCCACTAAGCCTACTATCGTTCCAGTGTCCCTCCGATATAGTTCTGGCTACGACATGCTCCACCGGGACTTGGAGCGATCACATGAGATTGATCATCGGCTAGAAAACTGTCCTGAGAGGTTGCATCCGAGTTTCGTGCAGATGTACACTCTGGCCACTGGTTGGACCACTATAAAAATGCCTGCCGTGTCTTTAAACCAATAAAGCAATTTCCCGAACCGTTCTAACGCACAGCGATGACCTTGGTTTAACCACGCGCAGGACTCTGTTTCTAAATCGATTCCAGAGATACATTGTCTCTGTCCCTGTGGATAACGCATCTTTACAGCCTTCTTTTTCTATGTTAGCGCCGAGTTGACAGCACTTACACACGACGTATCATAAAGGACGTTATGATACATCAATTTGCGGATGGGGGAGGGGCGGAAAAAGGTCGTAATGAGGACCGTGAAGAGCTTGTAATTGGTTCTGAAGTAACCCATTCTGACTTACTCGAAGGCAGTGACGAGATAGATCCCGGCGAGTTCTTCGATCCGGAAGAGTTTGGCGTTCGGCGCAAGGCCGAGCCATGGAGGCATGAATGATCTCGTACCGGTTCCAAAGCGCGACCTAAGCCGCGCCGGGTTCGATAACCTCCCGGCCATGATCGGCCGCGCTGGCGAGTCCGCCGCGTGGAAATTTATCGAATTCTTTGCGGCAACGATCCGGAACAAAAACACGCGTGCGGCTTACGCGCATGCGGTCACGCAATTCTTCTCATGGTGCGAAGCGCATCGAATCATGACGCTCGACCAGGTGAAGCCCGTCGTTGTCGCGGCGTACATCGAGCAGCATTCGGCTGCAGCGCCGACCGTAAAGCAACACCTCGCGGCCGTCAGGATGCTTTTTGATTGGCTAGTGATCGGCCAAATCGTTCCCATGAACCCCGCGGCGTCCGTCCGCGGGCCGAAGTATGTCGTGAAGCGCGGCAAGACTCCGGTCCTCAAGGCTGACCAGGCCCGGCAACTGATCGATTCGATCAAAATAGACTCCATCGTCGGGCTTCGGGACCGCGCGATCATCGGCACCATGGTCTATACCTTCGGCCGCGTGTCGGCCATGGTTCACATGCAGGTCGACGACTATTACGAGAACGGCAAGCGCTTTTGGATACGGCTTCATGAAAAAGGCGGCAAACGGCATGAGGTGCCTGCGCACCATAATGCCGAGGCGTACCTCGATGCGTATCTTGAGGCAGCGGGCATTCGGGACCAAAGAAAAGGACCCCTTTTCAGGAGCGTTGATAAGCGGCGGCAGCTCACGGTGAACGCGATGACGCGCACCGATGTGCTCCGTATGATAAAGCGCCAGGCATTAGAAGCCGGTCTCCCCTCCTCCACGTGCTGCCATACGTTTCGGGCTACGGGCATAACCGCTTACTTGGAGAACGGTGGAACGATTGAGAACGCGCAAGCGATTGCCGCGCACGAGTCGCCGCGGACGACAAAGCTCTACGACCGCACGAGCGATGAGATCACGCTCACGGAGGTCGAGCGGATTAGGATTTAAGGCTAGAGCCCTCCGGTATACATTGCTTGGATTTCTTGCGCCGAGAGAATCCGGTTATAGATACGGACATCATCAACAGAGCCAAGCCAATATTGAACATCTATATTATTGGCCCCAATATAAATAGGATCTGATGTTGATGAGTTATTAAAAGCAATCTGGACAGATATTCCGTTTAGATACATAAGGAATGTCCCGGACGATGACCTAGTAACCGTCATAAGAAACCACGTACCCGTCGGCGCGAATGCCACACTGGATAATGTAGATCCATTCGCATATAATCTTGCGAATAAATACCCAGCGTTAACACCAATTGTCACTCCTCCTGAAGTATTGTCACCAAGCCACATTCGGGCGGCAGTCGTTGAGGCGCTATATAACCATGCACTGTAGGTAAGAGGTCCTGATAAGGCATAACTGCTGTTAAACGTAACCTTGTCATTGGTGCCATTAAAAGCCCCCGCCCAGTTTCCAACACCGCCCACGCTATAGTAGCCATTCGTCCCGCTTTGCGTCCCTGACCAGGTACCGTTATTCCCATTCCCTGACTGATCTACTGCCGTCGTCCCCTGCCCCTCGTTGAGCGGCCAGTAGCCGACAAGCCCTCCGGTATCGAAGGCAAGGTAGTCAGTGCTTGTCACGCGGTCAAGAGTCTGCGGCATGTTGAGGGCAAGGTTCAGGTTCGTTCCCGCTTCGTAATAGGCGGTGTTGTAGCCCCCGTCTGATCCGGCAGCACTCGATGATGCTTGATACTTTTGAGATTCCATTTTGCTGATCAGTTCCCAGGTGTTGCCTGATCCGGGGAGATAGGCGTAATAGAGGCCTGAGATCGTCTGGTTAGTGGGATCGGTCGGCAAAGATCCGAAGGGACTCCCCACTGAGATAGCCGTGAAGTTCACGGGTAGCCATCCGGTGCCATTCGTCAGGCGGCACGTGCTTGATGCGGCACATTGATAAGAGTAGCCCGAGGGAAGGGATGGAAGCCCTAATCCTTGGCATTGATCCCCTGCCGTGCTCGTCGCTACGGGATCAGGGATTGAGAGATACGTCGTTGAGGCATTGCCTAAAGATGCGCTCGTCACGTCTTCCGTATAGAGATTCAGGGCTTCGTTGAGAGTTGCAAGATCTGATAATCGATTTGAATCCCGTGATCGCATTTGAAGACCTAACGCTCGAGCGCCTGATGCCGGAGCTCCCAAAATAGTCTTTTTTCACAGCCGCTATAGGCCGTCATTCCAATGACGGCGTCAACAAAGACACGACTATGCGTGTTATTTCGATACTCAAAACAGAACCAGAAGCATAATTGAATGGCGTAAGGTACTGAATGCACTGCCATTCCTGTTTGGATGGTTGCTTGCAATCAATACCAGCGATAGCTAGTCCTTCCGCTCCGCAGAAGTTCAACTTTAGCCGGGTGCCTTCTGCGGAGCAGCGGTGAAGAGTTGACAACCCGCCTCTTCATGGACGGTTACGCACACGTTCTTCTAGCCACCCACAAACCTAAGCTCGTTATAGTCCGAGAAGCTTTTTTATGGGCGCAATGAATGGATGTGCAACGCTACTGCTTCCTTTAATGAGCAAAAGAAGCTCGGCTGCTGGTCGAATCGTACTCCCACCAAATGCCGCGACCACTACGAAAATTAAGACGAACGCGAAGGATGTACCGAGTACGAACTCTGTTCCCTTGCGATTTTTGAAGGACAAAAAGACCTTCTCTGTTGATAGGTCGCGGCGTTCTTCAGACTCGGCGCGTGGAAGAGCTTTCGCTCTCTGGCTCGGATGGCGTTTCTTTGACGTCTTCGTCTGCATGGATAGGTAGTCCTCTCCCGAGTCCGCAGACATTCACTTTAGCCGGGTGCCTTCTGCGGATGCTCGAAAGTTTTAATTCAGTCACCGCATGCAAGCGGATCGATCGCGACTAAGTTCGAAAACGGGCGAACCAGATACCGATGAAGGGCGCACTTTAGGTGTCGGGCGCGATAATTCAGGTCTGCGCCCGCAGCGAGCAGAAAGTCTTGGGACGCGGCCGAAATAGTTGAGGCGAACGCCTTCTTGTCGGGCGGTTGAAGCATTCGCTGCTGTACCGGTCCGAGTTCAAAATCCAGAATACGTCGCAGTTCTGGCTTACCTAAGAGCTTGAATACCACCACCTTGTCGATTCGGTTCATGAATTCCGGAGTGAACTTCCGGCGTGCCTTCTCAATTCCCGGTCGGAGCATCTTGTTGGCGGCCATATTGCCGGTCATGAAAATCATGGCCTGGGAAAAGTCCATTTTCCGGTTGTCGCCGAACGTGAGCGTGGCGTTATCCAGGATTCCCGGCAATAGGGTCCAGAGCCTGTCACTGGCCTTCTCCATTTCATCAAAGAGAATAAAACTCAACCTGGCCGGATCGGTGTGGTGCTGGTCGATCACCTCTTGGCTCAAGAGCGGATGCGTTTCGGTGTGCCCCAAATACCCCGGAGGCGACCCGATCAGCTTCGCGATTTCCTGGCTGTGTTGAAACTCAGCACAATCGATCTTGATGACCGCTCGAGGGTTCTGCCCCAGCGCTTCCGCGGTTGCTTCTACCGTACGAGTCTTTCCTGAACCGGTCGGCCCCATGGAAAGAAAATTCCAAACGGGGCGCTTTGGCGCTGACAATCCCGTGAGATGCATCTGATAAATGTTGACGATCTGCTCGACCGCTTCGTCCTGGCCCACCACTAGCTTCAGCAGTGTTCGTTCCAGTGACTCCGCGTCCTTGCCCGTACGTGTCGGGTCCAGCACTTTTCGTAACCGGCTCATATACACAGGTCCTTCTTTCTAAATCTGCCGGAATGATGGAACGATAGCGTTTCCGATCCGGATTCCAGCTCTGTTTTCTGTCTGCACTTACCTTGAAGCAAGCGATGTACCAAATATGAACATCGCCTCCTTACTCCCTTCATCGTCAGGGGCGTAGATTTCCTGAATATATGTTTGCGATGCCTATTCCTCGGAGTTTTCTGATTAGCTCTTTTGAGGCCGGGATGGTCTCACCTCAACTCGACAAGTCAACGTTCGACCCGACATACGCAGATGCCGAGTACGATCTCGGCGACGTCCTCGGGTGCGATCTTCCAATCCGGGTGCGGTTGGGCGGGCTCGCCCGGCCAACTCCGCCACGACGCGTCCCAGGCATGATCTAACGGACCCGCAGATTGTCGTACCGGTGGTCCAGTATGGTGGCTTCACTCAGACTATTCAGGCCAGACGTTCAACGAGTGGTAAGCCGCCCGGCTGGCGAATGGGTTTCTGCCCGCCAAGCTGCTGATATTAATGATGGAACGTCAAAAGCGAATGGAGTGCCCGATCACGGCATCCCATTCCTTGGGCGTTAATTCCGCTCATGGGGCAAACGAGTCCAACGTCCGCGTTGTTCAGCAGAATGGCGACCGCCTATGTTGCCTGTCCCGACAGGGAAACCAGCGGTTCAGCGCTTGTTCTGGTGCACAATGTGCTGGACGCATGACAGGGGAAGAGAAGCATGGTTGAATATCAACGGCTGCCCGTTCCTATCGCCACTTCGCGCGAAGAGCCGAAGCACGGCACGTACGCGAAATAAGACAAACCCTTTGACCAGGCCCGTTTGTTTGAACGTAGCGGATCACTGCCGCTCTAGGTCGATATCGCCCAGGTCCTGAGAGCGCTTGGGGCGGGACTGCGATGACGCTGTTTAGCTCTCATATACGCGCCACCGCGGCCGGACGGGCAGCTCCCCTTCGGGGGATCGATACCCAGTCACTCTCTTTAGAATCCGTCGCGCTTGACTGTTGGGGCAAAGGCCATTAGGGTTACGGGAGCAGTTTTAAACAACATCATCGGAGGCACCATGGCATGGGTGAATTTTGAAGACATCAAAAAGACCGTCTCCTTGGAGATGGTCCTCAAGCACTACGGCGTTGAGCTGCGCTCGTCGGGCACGGCAGCGCTTCGCGGTAAATGTCCACTTCCAATGCACGGCTCCGATAAGAGCCGGTTGAGCTTTACCGCAACGCTCAACAAAGGCACGGGCGGCATCTGGGCCTGCCAATCGCGTTCTTGCATTGAAGCCCGGAGCGGCAAAAAAGGCGGCAACGCGCTCGATTTTGTCGCCAGCATGGAACGCTGTTCGGTCCACGATGCGGCGCTGAAATTGGCGGAATGGTTTGACGTGCGGAGCAGCGACGAGCGCGGCAACCCCGCGACGAAGCAACCAGAAAAACCGGCCGCACTGATTTCAAAAAAGATAAACGGTGAAGGGCAAGAGTTCATCAATAAGCCGCTCGGCTTCGAGCTCAAAGGCATTGATCCATCGCATCCATACCTCGAGAGTAGGGGAGTGACGGCAGAGATGGCGCGATCCTTCGGCATCGGCTATTTCTCAGGCCGCGGCTCTATGAGCGGCCGCATCGTATTCCCAATTCACAACGAAAAGAGCGAGCTCGTTGCCTATGTCGGCCGCGCGATCGATGAGAGCGAACCGCGGTATAAGTTTCCGATTGGGTTTCACAAATCGGTTGAGCTTTACAACTTGCACCGCGTGATCGGGGCAGTGAAGCCGCCCCAACGCGTCGTCGTGGTCGAAGGCTTCTTTGATTGCCTGAAGGTGAGCGCGGCAGGGTTTCCCTGCCTGGCGCTCATGGGATCGTCGCTTTCAGAAACGCAGGAAGAAATGATAGTCCGGCATTTCAAGGCGGCGTGCCTGCTATTTGATGGGGATGAAGCCGGCGATAAGGGGAGAGAAGACGCTGTCAAGCGCCTCAGCTGTCGAATATCAGTTTACGCTCCTAAACTGCCGGCGCAGAAGCAGCCAGATACATCGAACTTTGACGAGATTCAGAACCTCGTAAACATGCAAAGTTAGCGGCCGTGTGAACGGCCGTTTTTTTATCTCCATTTAATTGTCGGTTGCATCAGAATGGGCTTCTTTGCCCAAAGCTCTGAGTAATTTGACCGCGGTCAGAGTGAACCCCTTAAGAGCTACGCGAACCATCGGTGGTTGTTGCGCCTGCCAATGAACGAATTTCAACCGGAGAGCAGTTTTAAACTCCTCTATCTTTTGGGATCCAGCGCTGGTAAGAACTACTGCTTGGCACGGTCCCGATGACAAGCCGAAGAGGTCGTTCCGCTCCTCAATGGTCAGTGTTGTCCGCAGAATAAGCTTTTTCTGAAATAGGCCGTTCAAGATTTTCGAAATGTTGGGGCGGGTAAAGCCTCGTTTATCAAAGAGTTTTGTTAGCTCGTGCCGAAGAACGAGCGGTCCGTCAGCTGATGGCTTTCCTCGCTGCTCGATTTCCAACAGCACAAGCCAACTTCCGAGAGTTATGCCGCACTCCTGATTGATAAGGCGCGCCAATGCAGGAATCGCGTACCCCAGCACGGAGAAAGCCTCCTCGGGGATAGACAAGGACAATTTTGAACTCATCGAGCCAGCGTATCAGATTGCCTCCGGCAACTGTTGAGAGAGGAAATCGACCGGTTGAGGCGCGATCCTTGTCACTTTGATGGATTCTTGTTTGGGTATCAGTCGAAGTCACCTGAAAATGGCATAGGTGGAAGCTGCAACTGTAATGAGCACAGAAAAGAAAGAAAGCCGGGTGGAGTGTAAGCGCACTCTCACCCGGCACGCTCAGAGCGAGCGGCTACTGCCTATTTCGTCCAATGGAAAAAACAATGGAAAAAACAAAACAAGCAGTACCCGACGCTCTCCATAATAGCTCTCGTGATGCGCTGTTACGGCAGCAGCCAATGGCCAGACTGGAACTCAAGCAGTTTACGTCTGACCCGGCATTAGGTCAAGCGCCTGCTCCTCGCTGCAAACGGTCCTCGGGGCCGATCAGAAAGCAATCACGAGAGCAGCGAAAGCAATATATGCGCGAATACATGCGTGACTACCGGCGGAGCCATCCCGGCCTGAGCACGAGATACGTTAAAAAATACCGCGAACACCGCCGCACGGAAGACAATTCACCATGAAGGCGCGCAAGTAAGCCACGAATGAGAACGATTCCCACTTGCATGGTAAATAAACTTTCGGCGACATTCTAATCACTGGAGCAGTGATGACCAGGAGAAAGGAGGACACCAGATGAAAGGCACACTTCAAGAAGCAGTTGACATCCACGTGAACATCCTGGACGAGGCCATCAATAGCGGGTTCGGGCTGTTTGGGAAGTAAAAACGTAGGTAAGAAGGGCGTAGATGTTCGGCACTCGTTTTGGGGACATCTACGCCTTAGTAAAGAAAGGAAGTAGCAACATATGGTCGTTTGTAAAGCGCCGCCGTTCAATCCCTTCGACATACCACTCGAAGATCCCTGCGGTCTTCCCTTAGGCGATCCTTTCCGTACCGGTTTCCCTGAAACAGTATTTGAAAAACCAGGGTTCGCCAACATTCAATAGGGTGGGCACCCTCGCAAGCATCAAAAAAGCCCCGCGGCCGCGCGGGGCTTTCTGTTATTCCTCCTCCGTCAGCTCCTCGACGACATGTGCCTTCGCAAGGCCGAAGTGCCCGTCGCACCATTCGTCGGAGTACATGACGCGGTCAAAGGTGAGCGCCTTCTTCTCTGCGGCTTTGGGCGTTTCAGCCGTGACTAGAAAATCGGCGCACATCTCCTTCGTCATCGGAGACGATGTAAGTTTTCATTTGAGTGATGTGGTTATCGACCTTTGGAAACTGCGTGGGTTCAGGCGGCGCGCAACCGCGAAGCGGCCGTCTCGCAATGCCGCTCGTCGAGCTCGATCGCGATATAACGCCGGCCAAGCTCGTGCGCCGCAAGGGCAGCCGTGCCGGAACACGCGGCGCGCATATTTCAATGCCGTCGCGAAATTTTCTGATTGGTGCGAAACCAAGAAGCTCTCACTCCATGACGTGAAACCGATCCATGTAGCTGCTTACGTCGAGCAGCTTATGCGGTCGCATTCGAAGCCGACGACAAAGCAACACCTTGCTGCGGTTCGGATGCTGTTCGATTGGCTCGTCACCGGCCAGGTGATCCCGCAGAATCCGGCGCACGCGGTGCGCGGACCGCGTCACAACGTGAGAAAAGGAAAAACCTCGGTGCTCTCGGCCGACGAGATGCGTCAACTCCTCGACTCGATCGATACCTCAAAGCTCATCGGGCTCCGCGATCGCGCCCTCATCCCGCTTATGGGATACACCTTCGCCCGTGTCGGTGCGGCCGCTCAGATGAAGGTTGATGACTATTACGTGCAGAAACGTCGCGGATGGGTCAGGCTCCATGAGAAAGGAGGAAAAGTGAACGAGTTGCCATGCCATCATGCGCTCGACCAGTCCCTAGAAGAGTGGCTTACGGCGTCAGGGCTTTCGAAAGAACCGAACGCGCCGCTCTTTCCCACGCTCCGGCACGGCAAGCTCGTGGATCGCACTCCCCTGCCCCAACAGAACGTTGACGCGATGATCCGGCGCCGCGCGTTGGCTGCCGGCATCGCTACGAAAATCAGTTGCCATAGCTTTCGTGCGACCGGCATCACGACGTATTTGAAGGCGGGAGGCAAACTTGAGGTGGCTCAGCAGATGGCCGGCCATGAATCAGTGTAAAGGACCCGATTCTTTAGACAGTATTTCTCGGCGATTTTTCCGCCGAGTTTTTGTTTTGTTACGCTGCTAACTTCTCGGCAAACGCTGCGGGCGGCATCCTGAGGGCGGAATGTATCCTCGTATGGTTGTAATGCCAGAGGGCGCTGTAGATCTCGGCCACGAGCTCGCCCAAGGTGTTGAAACGATTCGGGTCGCCGAGATCAATCTTGAACTTGTCGTAGAAGGATTCCTGGTATCCGTTTTCCCATGGGCATCCGGGCTTCGACCGTGAAATCGTGATCTCCCATTCCTCCAGCAGGGCAATGAATGCCTTGGCTTCGTATTCGCTCCCGTTGTCCGAGTGGAATATCACGGGCCTCGGATGATGGAACAAAGCGCTCGCCAAGGTTTGGATCGTGAGTGCAGATCCTTTCCGTAGGGAAAGGTGCACGCCCATCAGTTGCCGCGTGAAGAGGTCGAGGATCGTACTCACGTACAGCTTCCTCCCGTGAAAAACCAACTCCGTGAAACCAGTCACCCACACGTGGTTCGGGTAGGACGGCATGATGCCGAGCAGAAGGTTCGGGAAATGCCGTTTCGCCTTTGATTTCTTGTATTTCTTGCCGTGCCTGCGATATGGCTTGATGCCAAAGAGGCGCATGACACGCCGTATCCGCTGGCGGCCCATCCGAAGTGCATCGGACAATCTGCGTGAGCCATACGACTCATGATGCCGCCGGAGCTCCTCTTCAATCAGAATCTTCACTGCCCAATCCCTTGCCGGTTGCCTTGGGACGTAGTAGAGCGATGCCCGCGAGATGCCCATGGCCCTTGCCATCGCGGACACGTTTCTTTCTTTGCTCAATTCTTTTTTTGGGTTTGGGAAAGCCTGATCGTGAGCTCGCCGATCACTTCGAAGAGCTCCTTGTTCTGCTTTTGGATGCGATTGAAATCGCTCCACGAGGGAGAACCCTGCGCCCCTTTTCCCAGCCATCCGTAGATGGTCTTTTCGGATACCCCATGGTCTTTCGCGGCGGTCATGACCGGCACCCCTTCGTCCTTCACGCGGCGGAGGATGTCGGCTTTCACTTCGGCGGCAATTCTATGCCCTTTTTTGTTGTTCATGGCACAAAGTATATTATTTCTCGACCTTTGTGTCTAAAATACCGGGTCCGGGTCAAAGTGCTCATTCGGTGGCATTTGTTCTCGGCGGCGATTGCCGCCGAGTCTGTTTACGAGTTACAAAGTTAGCGCGCACCCGTTGCCCGGAGCGGTAAGCGGAGCCGACGACTGCGCCCGGTAGGCGCAGCGGCGGGGCTAGTGCCGGCTGCCTGCATTTTGGTGAGCGTCTGATAGGACGGTCATCCCGGAGCGATAGCGCAGTGGTGATAGCCGAAAATGCAGGCAGCCGGCGGTAGACCGGCAACGGGTGCGCGCTACCAGTTCCTGCGATAGCGTTGATTCTGCGCGGCTTATTGCCGCGCGTTAGTGACCCATGGGTCTGGAGACGACTCTAGAGTCTTCCCCAGACCCTACCCTATACCTCAATCCGCAATCGCGGATGTTTTTTGGCGTGAGATATCACGCCTAGGCTGGCTTCACCGCAGCGTAACTCTTCACGCCGCTCGGCGTGTAGGCTTTATGCCGAGTTTTTCTTCAAGCGCGGTTACGCGGGCACTGAGATCTGATATCTCCCGCGTGTAGGGCGATCGGGCGAGTTCGTCCGCGAGCGTTCTCGCGAGGTCGGCTTTCGAGACCATCGCATCCGTGATCATCTGCAGGTCGGCACCGATGTTGCGGAAGCCCATGCCCATTTCGGCGCGAAGTGTGTCAGTATTTTCCTTCATGTCTTTCCGTAGAACTTCAAAGCCGTTCGCCATGTCTTTGTGAAGCGACGTATAGTCCTTCTGAATCGCCATTGCGAAGTCGTCAAGCGTCATTGGTTTCTTCTTGAGTTTGGCTTTTGGCATAGGGTTAAGGATACGTCGATGACGGCAAGAGTCAAGCCAGAGGTTTGGAGCGACGAATTCCGCGGCGAAGACCCGCTTGAGAGTTGAGCGCTCACCGCGGCTGAGCTCGTGATCCGCGAGAACGGCAACATCCCAATCGGAAGTACGGTGCATGTCACCCGTAGCACGAGAGCTATGGAGTATGGCGAGATTCAGTTGTGGGTGTCGTGATCCTTCCGGCATTGCTGTTAATGATAGCCGGGAATGGCGCGGTGTCAACGCGGTCTGCTACGGTTTATGCTGCTAGGCCGCCATCTGGCCTCGGTCGATATCGTCGAGGGCGTCGTGTGGTTCATCACTTGCAAGTTCGATCACAGGCCCAGAAAGCGCCTTATCGTCATGCATCTCAGTGGTCGGCGGGAGTTCAACAACCGAGTCGGTCGCGATAAGTGTTGGCGCATGGCCGGGTGCAGACACCTCTTGTTCCACAATCGGAGTTAACTCGGCTGAGACGAGCTCGGCTACGACGGGTTCAGCGGTGGGAGCCTCCGCTATCGATGGTTCCAAGGTCACGGGTTCCGAGACCGCAACTGGTTTCAAAAGAGAACTGTTGTCTTGTTTGCTTTTCACAAACTCATCGATCGTGGGAAGGGACACCAGCTTCTCAACTTCCCTCTTCGCGTCTTGGATGGCCATTTGGTCAATCATGTCGTCGGGGAAACTCTGGAAGCGTGCGCAATTCGCGTCCCATTTGGTTTGTTTGATTGCGGCGAAGGTCGCTTCGTTCTCGTCAATATAGCGATCGACGAGCGCTCGACAGTAATCGTCGTATTCCCATCCGAGTAGTTGCTGCGCTTCTTCGGCCAGGCGTGCGTCTCGTTCTTTTTGTTCCCGTTCCTCTCTCGCCTTTCGTTTAGCGTTTGTCTCAAAACTATCGGGAACTGACGTGTTGCTCTCTACAAGCCGTACATAGAAACCAGGAGGGTTCACGATCGGAATCTTTGCGTTCTTCACGATGTGATCACCGAGTTCGAGTTGGGCTACGACATCTTGGTTAGGTTTGCGCTTCCCGATCAGGTCCAATGCTTTCCGTTCGGTGATACCGCGTGTCGTGAATTCTGCAAGCAGTTGTGGATCGATCGTCGGTTGCGGAATTGGGGTTGCAACACGCTGTATCGCGGGGGGTTGTTTTTCACGAGTTGTTTTTTCCAACCCGTTTGTTAAAACCGCTCTTCGTGGTTTACGGCCATGTGCCGCCGCATACTCGGCAAGAGCTTTGGGTCCGGGCGTGAATGACATGATCCAATCGGGACGATTCTCATCATCGACCGTCGCTTCGTACTTCACGCCCACGATATACCCAGCGGCCTTATGCGGCCTCATGACTTTCGCCATTTGATCTTGAACACGCTGCCGTTCGTAATGGCGAAGTTGCGCGGAGTAGGTGCAGTATTCCGAATAGGAAATTTTAGCGCGATCGTAATCGTTCCTGAGCGCCGCGAAAATTTTCCGGCTTATGATTTCGTAGAAGCGCTGTGCAGCCGGAGGGAGTTCTTTCATGTATGCGCGATCAAGCGGGCGGACGGGCGCATTGTTGAGCACTTCCCAAAAAGGATCATTGAATGCGATATAGACCGCATCCGCTCTTCTGCCGTCAGGAAGTTTTTCGCCGGTGAATATCACACCGTAACGAGTGATCCCTGCTTCGACGTGGCGCTCGGTCCCATCATTCGCCCGATAGTTAAACTTCGCCGTGATGAATGCGCTCGCGTTTTGGAGGAAGGCGCGTCTCAGATCCTTCGTGTTTTGCCCGGCATGGGTCGCTAGGTTGAGTTCCGCGCAGATTTCGTTCAGGCTCCCGATGCGTAGTAACCGGGGTAGCGGCCGGCCGGCCTCATCGATCCTTTGGTTGATCACAATGGTATCGAGTTTGTAGGCGAGCTGCCTGGCTTGCCCATACCGGTCGCTATAGGAGACTTCCCATTTGAGTTCGACCTCGCCCGTGGGTGTTGTCTTGACGATTTGGATATTTACTTTCCCCTGCTTCGCAAGGTTATGAACCGGCAACCGTGAGAGCACGGTTTCGGTCCGTATAAGCTCGAGGCGTGCCGCCTCTGCTTGGGCACTTGGAACCGGCATACGGCCGTCCCCTATCTCCTGGTTTGGTACCTCCATTTTTTTTTGAAAAATTATAACCAACAAACAGGCCTTCTATGTTGTTGATGTTATTAAGTTTATACAGAGTTAAAGACTTAGGCAATTAACAGCCCTGCATTTATCGGCTTCAATTGGCACTTTTGTAGCGCGTAACTTCACTATTCGTAGCGCGTAACTTCACCGGCTGTAGCGTCAAACTTCACTATTCGTAGAGTCAAACTCCCCAGCCTGTAGAGCCAAACTTCACTACGTGTAGCGCGTAACTTCACTTGAAGTTTGACACTATCAGCTGAGTTAACCAATGGAAAAGACGACGGTCCCGTGCAAAGTTGTAGAGCCAACTCGTGCGGTTCAAAAGGACACTCTGGGCGGCGCTGAGGAACTCACTAAAAAGAGATCCGGGGGTTCTGAAGATTGACAGGTCGGGGGATCAGCCCTAGGGTTACCGAGGTACCAACCAAAAACATCACTAGGGAGATTTGCATCAAATGGATTGGGTGAACTTCGACGAAATAAAACAAAAGGTCTCGCTTAAAATGGTGCTCGATCGGTACGCGGTTCCTTTGCGTCAGGTCGGCCCCAACACGCTGCGGGGCAAGTGCCCGCTACCAACCCACAACTCGGAGAAGAGTACCGAGAGCTTCACCGCAACGCTTTCCAAAGGAATTGGCGGCGCATGGGCATGCCAATCGCAATCGTGCATCAAAGCACGGAAGCGGGTCGGCGGCAACGCACTCGATTTCGTCGCCGTGATGGAGGAGTGTTCCGTCCGCGACGCGGCGATCAAATTGCAGACCTGGTTTCTCGTGCCAGCCGCCGGAGGTGACGGTGAAGCAGCCGGACACAAACCGAACCCTGCAACCGCCGCTCCGAGCGAACCGCCACGCAATCTTGTTTCAAAAGAAAAACAGGAAGTAGGGGAGAGTGGCACCAACAAACCACTTACCTTCACGCTTCAGAAAATTG
Source organism: uncultured Acidobacteriaceae bacterium (assembly GCA_963730775.1). Lineage (GTDB taxonomy): Bacteria > Acidobacteriota > Terriglobia > Bryobacterales > Bryobacteraceae > Bog-105. Next base: position 27,299 of record CAVSTI010000005.1, read on the forward strand.
ACTACGGACATCCGTATCTCCGGGAGAGGGGATTGAATGAAGAAACCATTCGAACCTTCGGCGTTGGATATTTTTCCGGTCGCGGATCGATGAGTGGACGCACGTCATCCCGATTCACAATGCGAACGGCGAACTTATCGCGTACGCGGGACGATCAATCGATGGAAGCGAGCCGCGATATAAATTCCCCGCGGGATTTCACAAATCACTCGAGCTCTACAATCTTCATCGCGTGATCAAAGAAACGGACGTTCACAACCATGTGGTTGTCGTCGAAGGTTTCTTCGGTTGCATGAGACTGAGTGAAGCAGGGTTCCCGTGTGTTGCACTCATGGGATCATCACTTTCCGACGCTCAGGAAGACATGATCGCCGGGAACTTTAAATCGATGACTCTCTTATTCGATGATGATGAAGCGGGAGAGAAGGGGAGAGGCGATGCGCTCCTACGGCTCAGTCTAACGGATATACGTGTGCGCTCCGATAGTGCCCAGTGGGAAGCAGCCGGACACGCTGAGCGCGGAAGAGATCCGGGAGTTACTCAAGAGGTAAGGAATGATTCGGCGGCTGGTTCAGGCCAGCCGTTTTTTATTGCGGCAGTCACGCACCATTCGCATTGAAGCATTTGTCATGTTTCACAAAGGACCGATTCTGTTGAACAACTCTTTTACGATGACCCGACCCGTTCTGGAAGGGATGATAAATGTCTGCCCTCGGCCAAGCAATCGCTTATAGCGCGTCTAATCGTATTATTTTTTTGAGCAAAGTAGCGGACGCCGTGAGCGGAGTTTTTCAACCCTATCGACCTCTTTTGAAACCGCAATTGTTACCGCCTCTGCTATTTGGGACTTGCTTGCCAGGCACGCAAGGTATGCCAGTCTTGCTTGTATTCGACGTTGATTGCGCATGTTTGCGGGGGAGCGTTGTCGCCTGAAATCATGAGGTGAAATTGATAGGTTCCGCTGTAGCGTTCCAAGTTTTCCTTGCGCTGATGCCTAAAAAGATCGAACAGCATGCCCCACCCGCTCACAGCTTTCGAGACCTTCAACAAATCTACATAGAACTCGACGCCGGGGGGAACATCGACCGGCGCTCTGCTTCCGCCAGCCCATTGCAACGGCTTTGAGTCTTTTATCAGGCGGGCAGATACGCTGCCATCTGCTCGGACCTCATGCAAGGACGTCAGAAAAACCTGACACTTTTCGGCGCGCAGTCGGCCCGTGTTTCGCACTCTGGCCCGAACCCAGAGATTTTCGACGATTTGACCGCTGTCGCCGGGATCCTCAGAAGTGACAATGTTCTCATCTGCGCCCAGATAATCAATTTTCAACTGCGGCCTAAAGTACCACGCGACAAAATGCGGGGTAATGCCACCGACGAAACCGCCGATAACTGCTCCCGCTATTCCGGCTGCTGCAACGGCCCATTCATTAGGCATCTAAGAAATGTACCGCGTTTATGGATGTGAGCGAAAAGGACGCTTTTTGAGACTTCAGGAGACCTACTGGCACGAGCCTAGCGGGTAGCGGAGCAGGTGGGCCACCTGGATCCGCCCTCCTTCACCCTTCAATCATCGTCGGTGCAGCCTTTGACGGCGACTTTTTCAACACTATCCACCTTTGTAAGACAGGATCAAAACGGGACGGCGTCGTCGCTTATCTCTGTCGTAGCAATCTTCCGGCTGTCCTTTAGGGAGCGGCGGAGCGTAAAATTCTCTTCGTTAGCGTCGATCCAATCCCACCCTTTTGAGCTGATGGCCGCGCCTCTATATCGATCTCCTCCCTGATCTTCTATCCAAGCCTCCTGTAAAAACTGCTTCTGCATGAGCCGTCTGAGCGCGAGAGATATGCCGATCTTTGAGAGACCGATTTTTTCAGCGTCGTTCTGTAGGCTCCACAAGCTAAACCCCAATTCAGGAAGCGCCGCTCCGGCAGCTACAGCTAGGACCGTCAATTCGATCTGGCTTAAACCACCGACAGGGGCCACCGGCTCGGCGTCAGCTATCTGTTGCAAGGTCTTGCCTCGCTCGCCAGCAGCTTGCAAGCGTTCGATGATTGCATCACTCAACGTTTTGAAATCACTTTGAGCCTCGGTTTTATAGGGAATTACCGCCCGATGCTGAATATCAAAAGGGTACTTTCCCGTTCGTTCATTTGAACAAACCATGACGACCGGACGATTGATGGCAAAAGCGAATCCTAGCTCGAACCAGACGTTCGGATTATCCGTTGTTATGTCAGCAAGGCACACTGCCGCAGAACGAATACCCTCCTCAATAGAGGTAATAAGCACATCCGCGCGCGCATCCTCGTCCACCCTGTACGGCTCAAATCCAGCGGTGCGAATCGCAGGCGCGAAAGTCTCCTTAAATCGCTTGTCAAACTTGCCAGAATCGAATGGCTGAATCACAAAACACGTCGGCATACAGATGCTCCTGTTAAGGCAAGTGTTGCAAACTGAATAAGATTAGAAAACTTGACCTTTTCGGGAATCCTGAAACTCACCCGATTGAAACGCGAATCATTTGTTGACTACTTTCACAGCAGGCTACAGTCGGTGACATCACGCGGCCTCGCATAGCGTGCGTGGCTTACCTTGATGACGCTATCGCGCCATGCATGGCGAGGATGGCGTTTAAGTGGCGGATAGCTGCTTATATAATGCGGTCCCGATGGCGATGCTCCGGCATCTTTCTCGCTCCGGGTGAGCGTTCGGATATATAAGGTGTAATCAGCAATCGATTGAAGGCTTGACGCCGGTATGGCATGGCCGAATTCCTCACTGATCCGGGCGGCGTCACGGCCGCTTACCCGAAACGCACCGATGGTGGCGCAGTTGCTAAAAATCGCGTACACCGCTTCAGGTGATAAGGCATCCGTGCCTTGGGTTGCGAGGACGAGAATCAACCCGTATTTCCGCGTTTGCCCCAGGATTGACTGGAAGTCGCCGATGAAGTTTTGCGCCTCTTCGCAGTAGAGAACGTGCGGCACTCGCTCAGGTTCAGGAATGTCTTCACGCGAGAGCGCCGCGAGCTTCTCTTGAAGCACAATCAAGGAACCCAAAAGCCGCGAATTGTCATCGCCGATCAACCCAGCCGCCACATTACACAAAAGAATCTTGCGATGATCCATCATCCAGCGGAAATGGAACCGCGATCGCGACTGACCCATGATGACTCGCATCAAGGGATCGGTCGTAAATGCCCGTGTCTTATTGAGCACTGCTGAAATCACTTCTTCCCGGAACGAACTCGTCCATCGGTCAAAGGTATTTACGAAGAAATCAAGCACCGCCGGATTTTCAACGTGACGCAAGAGCTCGGCACGGTAACCCTGGTTCGTAAGCAGCCTTGGCAGGTCGAGCAAGGAAGTGGGCTGGGGCTGTTCGATAAGTACCCAAAGGGCATTCCGGAGCGTGTCTTCAAGCCGAGGTCCCCATGACGAGAACCAAAGCGTGTGGAAGATGCTCACCACGTTTGAAACGACCAGGCCTCGGTGCTCAGCCCTGGGGCAATAAAGGACGTTGAGACCAAGCGCATGCGTGCGGCTCTTGGGATTCAAGAGTATGACATCATTCTTGCGCCATCGCGGGATATGGTTTGTCAAAAGGTCTTCACAAAACCCGCCGTGCGGATCAGTGACGGTTATGCCCGTTCCAGCGTCAAGGTCGGCTGCTGCCATATTCGTGAGGAGGTTGCTTTTACCGGTCCCCGTGGCGCCAAAGAGCGCCAAGTGTTTGCGCCGCGTATCGGCCGCAATTATAAAATGCGGTTCGTCAAATAATTGGTCTCTATGGGTACCAATAGGGGCAGCATCGAGCATGTACGTGTCTTTTGAATTTTATGGGCGGCGGGGGAGTGACGCAACGGTTGATAACCGTGGTGAGAAAGCACGCACGAAATTGTATAGTAATGAACGGCTGCCCGTTCCTATCGCCACTTCGTGCGAAGAGCCGAAGCGCGGCACTCCCACAACAAAAGAGCAAACCCTTTGACCAGGCCCGTTTGTTTGGACGTTGCGGATCGTGCCGCCTCGGGTCGGTATCGTCCAAGTCCTGAGAGCGCTTTGGGCGAGACCGCGCGCATCGCTTTGCTCTCGGCTACTCAATGCGTGCGGCCGGACGGGCAGCTCCCCTTCGGGGGAAAAGAACCTTAACGGATTTCAAAAAGCCCTAGACGCGGTGAATAAGCCGACCAATAAAGTCGGCCCGGCTATTCAGAATAAAAATGTGGGCGGAGTTGATCTTCAGGAATGTATCGAATCGCTTGACGGAAGATCGCTCGCAAGGTGCCGCGCGGTCAATCTCGTTATGCAATGGAATCGTGAGTGTCTGACGCGTGCCATCCGACAGTAAACGCCGCAATTTCACGTGACTGCCCCGTTGCGCCTCGATAGCAAAACTGAATTCGGCGAGGACGCGAACAACATCTTGGCCTGAAAGGGTTTTAAGTCTTGGCATCGGCGAACGGTTGGAGTTCGAAGCTCGCAAGCACCGACGGCTCTTGCACGAGATCAAACTGCGACAAATCCTCGCCTTCAAGATGGAGCGAAAGCGCTTCCTTGAGATTCTCCGTTAACTCATTGAGTGTCTTGCCTTGGGTCACCACCGGAAGGTCGAGGCACTCAGCCACATATTGATGCTCACCCCGAAAAATGCGAACTTGGATGATCTGTTTCATGGCATCTACAGTGTAGGCTCGGCGCGTGCATCCGTCAAATGCTCCTAACCTCGTGCAGATCGCGCTCGGCGTTTGCGCGATATCCGACCTTCAGTTGCTTGCGAAGATTCTCGCGACTCTGCGTCGCAACGTAATGCCGTATAGCGCGATCAATGAACTGACTTCTTTTGCGTCGGGTGGTTACCCGGTCAAGCAAATTGATTGTGCTTTTCGGAAGAACGATGGTGATGCGTTTGTTCATAAACATTGATGTTGGATGCGATGGTGGCTACTATGCGACTGGCGTGTTTTTTATCATCGACCCGATACCAAATACCATAGGCGTCTCACAGCGCCCGTCAAACGGCGTCCGATGCGGCGAGCTTTGGGAGGAAGGATGCCAAGGTGAGGTCTTGGAAGGCAACAAAGGGATACGCCTCGCGCCATGCGGCATGGGGGATCATCGGATGCAGGTCTTTCCGGAGTTCCTGCGCGCGGCCGCGGGTCTCGGTGACCGTATTCACCACGAATCCTTGCATGCCTCGATATTTGAGCGCGTAGCGCCCCTGGGCATAGTAGGCAAGATACCCCAGGATTTTAGCCGCCATCCGCTTATGAGACATGGTCGAACGATCCGCTTCAAGAAACGAATGGAACGTATTCTTCCCCTCCGGTAGCCCGGTATGCTTCAAGACGTAATACGCATCGGGACGGATCGGGAGCGCTCGTATCTCACCCGCCGGAGTCTCGGAATCCCAGAGTGACGGACCTTCCTCCCAATGGCAAAGCAAGATGGGCGTGCCTCTCGTAAGCGAAATGAGGCGGACGTGAATGTCTGTCACAAAGAGCGAATGCCGGATGCCAAGATCCGAGAGCTCCTGGTACCGGAACCGCTTGATCGCGAGATCCCCCGGCGCAAGCCCCGCTTCCATGAGAGCCAGAACGCCTTCCGGTCCTAGGGCGTAGACATGCTTCTGCATAAAGCGCTTCACCGAAGCGATGTACTTCTGTCGCCTAAGTTTCAGGAGTCTGCCCCAGAGCGCACGAACCGAGCGGCCAGAGAGTGCCGCTAAATGATCGATAGTCGAAAGACGCAGCTCATGCACGCAGTGCAAAAGATTGATATCACCATCCTGAAGTTCAAAGCCGCCATTTGCCGGCATGGATGAAAAGGTAAAGAAGAGTTTTTTTTGAGCTGAGCCCACAAACTCTACCACCGAACCGCGGGTCTCGGAAGACCGGTCGCAACGAGGGGCCTTGTTGTGTTTCCTCTCGGATTGGAGTAAAATTCGCCTCACCGCAGTACCGCAAAGGAGTTATGCATGGCGAAACCCACGAACGTGATCTCGCATTGGGATCAGCTCATTGAAAACTTCCAAGCATCTTCCTTGGAGTTTTATGGCGAACTGGAGAAGGCAATTCACACGCGGCTGGTGCCCCAACTGCACTATGCGCGCATTGAGCATAAGGAGGGAGGGCTCGCGAGCGCCAACCGCCTGTATCTCAGGATGCATCGCGGCAAGCACGTCTTCGACATTTGCGCCGCTCCCTTTGGGACAGGATTTTTCGTCTCCTGGTGGTTTACGGAGCCGCCGTTGCGTTTCGGATTCCTCTATCTCCTCGCTGCTTGTTTCGGGCTTCTCATCCTCACGAATATTGTCTGGGGCATGTTTTTTGCGATCGGTGCGGCGATGTCGGGCATCGCGTTCGGCACCGTACTTGGTGGGGGCGCGGTAGTGCTCGGCATTCCGCTCATGCTTTGGTTTTTCGGGAACGCAATCCGGAGCGGTGCCGCACCTGGCGAAAGCACTCTGCTCGGAATCCCGATCCTCGGTCGCATATACGAGTGGATCTTTGCTCCGACGACCTTCTACTCGATGGACACCGCGCTCATGTTCCAAGAAGCGGTCCATAATGCCGTGCTCGAAGTCGTCAACTGCATGACTGCCGCGAAGGGTGTCCGCTCACTTTCCGATGCGGAACGCAAACCCATCATGAAGCGGTTTGCTGTGGGGGTCTGAGGTCTTCCGCATGTGCGAGTCCTCACTAAGCGATGCGCTTACGAGACAGTTCTACGCATGGGAAGTGCGTGGTCGCGGGTGGCACGTATTCCCGCAACCCGTGACCCTTGAACCGCCCTTCCGGCCATTCTATGGGCACTATGCTTCGTACGAAGGCGTCGCTCGTGACGACGGTCAACGACCGACTGCTATCAGCACGTTATTTGATCGATTGAAATCGCGGCGTGCCCCATCTCTCTGCGAGGTGCCGGACGAAAGAGAACCTGAACCCGTAGCCTTTAACACGGTGGATTCGATCATTGAGATGCACGTCGCGATACCCGCGGACCTGAAGGTTACGAAGGATGCCGCATCACAGTTTCTTCTGAGCGTCGGACACGTCGCGTGTCCTATAAGCTTTGAAATCCTCGGGACGAGCGAAGCGGTTGTTGTCGTGATTGCGTGTGCGAAAGGGGAGCGTCAACAAATCCGGGAACAGATGCACGCCTATTTCCCCGACGCGATGCTCGTGGAGCGCAACGGGTACTTGGCGTCCCTGTGGAATGAGAACGGCGGATGCGAAACGGCCGTCGTAGACTTCGGTCTCTCACGAGAGTTCATGCGACCCTTGCGAAGCTACGACCGATTTGAGCCTGATCCGCTTTCGGGCATTATTGGCGCGATGAGTGATCTTGCGATGGGCGAGGTCGCACTCTTACAAGTCCTTTTTTCGCCCGTGCGTCACCCCTGGGCGGAGAGCATCATGCGTGCCGTGACTGATGCCGAGGGGGACTGTTTCTTTGCGGATGATCCGGCTATGCTGCAACTCGCCGCAGAAAAAACGTCATCCCCGCTCTTCGCGGCGGTCCTACGCGTCGCGGCACAAAGCCCCCGCGCAAAACGCGCCTGGCGCATCACCCAAGGCATTGCGCAAGCCCTCCGACAGTTCGGCAATGCGCTCTCGAATGAATTGATTCCACTTTCAAATGACGACTACGACGACGATCAACACTCACGGGACGTGGTGGCTCGTGCGAGCTGCCGGTCGGGAATGCTTGTGAACTGCTCGGAACTCCTGTCGCTCGTGCATCCTCCCTCCGCATCGGCCCGCTCGCCGAAACTGAAGCGCGACGAGCGACGGACGAAACTCGCACCGCAGCTCGTGTACGGCCACGAACTCGTGCTCGGCCTAAACCATCATGCCGGGAAAACAATTCCCGTCACGCTCGGCCGTGAGCAGCGGGTCCGGCACATGCATCTCGTTGGCGCATCGGGGAGCGGCAAATCGACGCTGCTCCTCAATATGATCGTGCAGGACATTGCGCATGGGGAGGGGATCGCGGTACTTGATCCCCATGGCGATCTCATTGAAGAGATCGTGACGCGGATACCAGAGGCACGGACGCGTGATGTTGTCTTCTTCGATCCATCGGATGAGGCGTACCCGGTCGGATTCAATATCCTATCGGCACATTCCGAGTTGGAGCGTAATCTCCTGGCGTCCGATCTCGTGTCGGTCTTCCGCCGCCTCTCGACGAGCTTTGGCGATCAGATGAATACCGTACTCGCGAATGCGATTCTCGCCTTCCTTGAAAACCAGGAGCCCGGCACGCTAATCGATCTCAGGCGTTTCCTGGTCGAGCCAGCATTTCGCGAAAAGGTGCTTGCGACGGTTACCGATCCCGAGATCACTTACTATTGGCAGCGCGAGTTTCCACTGTTGAGCGGCAAGCCGCAAGGCCCGATTCTCACCCGTCTCGATACCTTCCTCCGTCCGAAAGTGATCCGTCACATGGTCGCGCAAAAGGTCGACCGCCTAAATTTTGCGGATCTCATGGGGCGGCGGAAAATTCTCTTGGCCAAGCTATCCCAAGGGCTCATCGGTGAAGAGAACTCGTACTTGTTGGGAACGCTCCTGGTTTCAAAGATAAGCCAGACGGCCATGAGTCGGCAGAGCATGGCGGCGTCCTCGCGAGTTCCGTTTTACCTCTACATCGATGAATTCCATAACTTCGTGACGCCGTCCTTGGCAGGGATTCTCGTCGGCGCACGGAAGTACCAGTTAGGACTCGTGCTTGCGCACCAAGAACTCCACCAAATTACGAGCCGTGATGCCGAGGTTGCGAGCGCGGTACTCGCAAACCCGCACACCCGCGTCTGTTTCCGCCTGGGTGATGCGGATGCGAAGAAACTTGAGGACGGTTTTGCAACGTTCGCCGCCAAAGATCTCCAGAACCTCGGCATTGGCGAAGCGATCTGCCGGGTGGAACGCGCTGAATACGACTTCAATTTGAAAACGGTGCCGCTTGAGGCCGTCGATCCCGTAGTTGGTGCTCTGCGACGAGAGGCGGTTCTCTCCGCGAGTCGTGAGCAGTATGCGCGGACTCGGGATGAGGTTGAGGCCGCGATTCAGATGGCGCGAAACGATGCTGCGGAGACGATCCCGCCGAGATCGAAAGAGAAGATTCGCCTTCGCGTTCCCTTGCCGGGTGAAGAAGTGCCGCACGCGCCGCAAGGGAAGAGCAGGGTAGCGGAAAATGCGCTGCCGGGTCGAGGCGGCGAACATCATACGTACCTGCAACAGCTCATCAAGCGCTGGGCGGAAAACCGTGGGTTCTCTGTTGTGATTGAGCAGCCCATTCTCGACGGTTTGGGATCGGTGGATGTCGCACTCGAAAAGGCGAGTCAACGAATCGCCTGCGAGGTTTCGGTAACGACCGATTCCGAGCATGAAGTTCAGAACGTTCAGAAGTGCCTCGCGGCCGGGTTCGATACGGTCATACTCGTCTCGTCAGAGAAAAAGGTTTTAGCCGCTGCTCGGCACGCGCTCGTGGCGGCATTGAGTTCCAGTCAGTTCCGGCAGGTGCAGTTCCTCGCGCCCGAAGAGGCATTCTCGTTTCTCGAAACCGTCGATATTACTAATAAGGTTGCGCCGGAGGCGGCGCGATACGCGGACCCGCAGGAGCTGATGACCGCTAAAGAGGTCGAAGAGCTTTTGCGGATCGATGTGAAAACCGTCTATAGCTACGCCCAGCGGGGACTCCTGCCATACGTGAAGATTCAATCCAACCTGAGATTCATCCGGTCAGAGGTGTTGAAGTGGATGGAAGAACATCAGTACAAGCCGCCATCGAAGGCACCGCGACGCTGACAGGACGCGACGCGGCGTTCGGAGCGCTTGCTGCGGGTGCGTACTGTCCACACCTAGACAGTACGACGGTGATAGACGGTGTGATAGACTTCCCTGCAAGTGGATTCTCAGGCTCGATTCCGTATGGATCGGTCTGGGTACTGTCCAATTTACTGTCTGTTTTGGCCTCCGAAGAGGGGGTATTTTATAGACAGTATAGACGGTATAGACAGATTGTTAGAAGCGTAAGCGCCGTAGAATGAGCTAAGTACGAGAAAACGAAGAAAGCGGGAGTAATTCAGCGGTAGAATGCCAGCTTCCCAAGCTGGACGTCGCGGGTTCGAACCCCGTCTCCCGCTCCATGTTTTGAATAACTTAGCGAGACTGCGATTCTCGCAGTCTCCAAAAAGTCTCCATAAGCCCTGAACACTCCGCAATTCCAACAGCAGCTGACTACAACGATCCCCTTCTAGAATCACCCCGAAGGTGTCGTACTCTCGTTGTGAGAGCAATCACGGATCGTGCCGCTTCAAACATCTTCTTAAGGATGCGACCCGTTTCAAATTCATGGGCGGCATAAGCGCAAGCGTCGAATACTTTCGAGACGTCATAACCGAGGAAGTAGGCTGCAGGTCCGGCCTGCTGCTTACGGACGAGGAAGCGCGTCTGATGTTGTCGCGGAAGGACAACGACGACGCCAGCCTGTTCGAGGGTGACCGTGACCGGGTGATCCGCTACAGGCCAGAAGAGGTCGAGGGGATCATAATCGATCTTCGGCATCAGGTTGGCAATATCCCAGACGCTCGATACGGTGCATACGATCGAATTGTCTGGCTCAAGAATCTCCTCGCCCAAGGAGTGGATGTCCGACCCATCTACGAAGCGTTCGCTGAAGTAATCCAGTCCGGCAAATATGAAGTGATTGGGGAAGAAGCGATGCGAGAGATGGTTGAACTCTCCGGGATGTCCGAATTGCTCGTGGTCGAGTTCCTCCTGCATGTTGCGACTCAAATGGATCGATCACTGAACTGGTTTTCTGCCCAGCCCGTCAATGTCGAGTGGGCCGTTCCACTCCGGGCAATTTTTGAATCAGAGACAATTCCTGACGACCCTGCCCTCTACTTGGACCAACGCTTCATTGACTACTTCGTACACAATGGCGAGGATCTCCAACGCGTACACTGGCGAAATTTCGAACGGTTAACCGCCGAGTTTTTCCGCCGACACGCTTACGATGTGGTGCTCGGTCCGGGCGGTAACGATGGCGGCGTGGATATACGAGTCTGGCCAAATGGTTCTAATCGCACCGGCCCGCCTCTGCTCCTGATCCAGTGCAAGCGCCAGTCCGATGGCAACGATGTTTCGGCCGTAACTGTCAAGGCGCTCTGGTCAGACGTTAACTTTGAAGGAGCGAATAGGGGGCTCATCGCAACAACGTCGAGGATTGCACCGGGCGGCATCAAGGTTTCCAGAGCCCGGAAATGGCCATTAGGCTTTGCGGAGCACAAGCAAGTCAGCCACTGGGTTCGCACGATGTGGCGCCACGCTCCCCAGTTGTGATGTTAAAGGGAGGGCTTTGCAATCAAGGAGGAACGCGGAACCTAGTGAATCGTCCCGCTACCCTCTAGAGCTTGCTCCACAAGATCCACCGCGCCGCGCTTCACAGACAAGTCTGTCTGAACGTATTCGTTGAGGTCAACGCCCAGACCGTGACCGAGTTGATCAGCGGAAACCTTCGGATCAACACCAGCACCTCGCGCGATCGTAGCCCAGGTTCGTCGCATTGCTTGAAAGTTGAACCACTCGAGTCCGACCTTTTTTAGGCGCGGCTCTAAAGAGTGGCGCCAGATCGAGTCCTTGTTGCCAGGACGTCGGGCGTCAGTTGTCGATGGGAATACCCATTCCGATTCGGTGCACTGCTCGCGCCATCTTCGGAGGTCATTGCGAACGCTCTTCGGGATGGCGACTTCGCGTGGCTTATTGTTCTTCGTGCTCGCATCGACCTTGCCTCGGTAGACGCGCTGCTGAATCTTTAGGGACCAGTCGCCAACGTGTTCCCACTTGAGCCCCATGATTTCGCCAGGCCGGAGTCCGACGTAAACCGCCAGCCGGAATATCAGCGGTAGACGAACGGTCTGGGCCGGATCGGTCAGGGCTGCCAACGCGGCGAGAACATCTTTCGGCGTGGCCGCCCTCTTGTTCACCATTTTCAAGATGCGTGGAATGTAAAGCTCCCGCGCCTGATTCGTGGGCACAATGCCGTCCGCGACGGCGAGGTCCAGTATCGATTTGAGATCCCAGCGAAGATGAGCCACGAGACTCTTCGAGACAACCTTCTTGGCTTTTTCGTCGAGCCAGGCGGCCATGCTGTCACGCTTCAGCTCGGACACCAAACGGTTGCCTAAGTCGGCGATCAGATGCGTTCGTAAGCGCTGCTCGGTGGTGTCGCGAGTGGACTCCTTCCATGCGCGACGTTTGAATGGGAAAAAAACGCCGTTCACGTACTCGGCAACGGTCGGGATGTTCGGACGGACGTTGATCGGCTGCACGAGCTTGGCCATCTCCTGCTCGGCCGTGGCCTTCGTCATCTTGGAAACTTGGCCGATCGTGGCGAATTTGCGCTTGTCGCCCTCCCACCAGAGCGCAACCCACATCTGTCTCTTTCCCTGCTTGCGCTTCTGCAGGCTTCCCTTCTGGTTCCTCTGCTTCAAGCCGATATCCTCTTCGCCGATTCGAACGTTTCCAGCCACCGTTCGAAGGAACGGCGCTTCACCACTATCTTCCGTCCGATGTGCAAGTGCGGCAACGCCGGGCAGCTTGGGACCTCGCCCCTGATCAGCTTCCGAGCATGTGTCTCCGAGCATCGCAGCCGGTCGGCGATTTCGTGGACGTCCATCGCGGGTGCCGCGTGATCATTGCTAGGTCGCCTGTCTGTCATTGCCGTTCAGACATGATCACGCACGCGTTGCCGCAGCCAACGCGGACGAGTTCTGTTCGTTCGCCTGCTTCCATGCTTCCAGGGCTGAACGGCGGACGAGTTTACGGCGTCCCATGCAGATCGCGGGCAGCTTTGTCACACCGTGGATCTTGCCGTTGATGGCGTTGTAGACGTGGGCCTTTGAGCATCGCAAATCGTCGGCGACCTCATCGACGCAAAGGATCTCGCGTATTTCGCTCATGGTCTCTCCTTGCAAGCTGGCGAAGAACTCGTCGCTCACGAGGGTTGAGCCTGAAAAATGGCCTGCTCTTACATGGCGTCTAAGAAAAACATTTCGTCGAATTCCTGTCAGGAAGTCGATTGGTTTTGCCTCGTGCTTGAGGAAGGGTTCCACATGCGATCGCGCCCTGACGCGACGATGCGGACCACTCCGATTCGCACCAATGGAGCACATCGGCTCAGCCCTGCGGAAGCTCGCCGCTTCACACGAGATCGATATCTCGATCTCGAAGCAGACGCTGAAGAAGGTCGAGGTCGTCGAGCTCGTTCGACAGCAACGCGCCGACGGCAAACAGGACCTCGTCTTCAGCGCGCGTCCCTTCGTGCTTTGCGGAATGCCTCTAAAGCGGCCGCCCCGCGATGTGCTCGTTCATCGCCGCCGCAATGGCAAGTTCTTCCTCAACATCCACGGACATGCAGAGTACGGGCTTCCCTTTGGTCAGGATCGTCTCGCGGTGATTTGGGCCGCGACCCTCGCTGTTCAGCAGAAGAACCGCATCATCGAATTCGAGTCCGGCGCTAAGATGCTCCAGACTTTCGGACTGAATCACAATGGCGTATCGTACCGGCGACTCACGGATGGTTTCAAGCGAGTCTTTGGGAGCACGATCTACTTTGGCATCGGTGACGAGGCGCGCGGGGGCGAAGTTTTCGATTGTGCCCGCTTCTGTTTCTTCGACCGCATGCGGCTCTGGAGTTCACGTCCCCACTCGGCGGAGATGCCCTCTGGCGTTGCAAACCGGATCGAACTGAGTCCGCGATTCTGGGAGGAGATTCAGGCCCATCCGATCCCCGGCGAACTTCATGCCGTCCGCGGCTTCGTGAATTCTCCCGGTTGTCTCGACTTCTACCTGTGGTTGACCTGGCGGTGCCATGGAGCCTGGCGGGAACAGCGGATTCCAATCTTCGGACCCACGGGCCTTCAGGCTCAGCTCGGGTGCGAAGAATACGGACGTCAGCGCGATTTCCGCCGGACTATCGCCCGGTGGCTCTCCGAGGTGCGGGGCTACTGGCCGGAGTGTCCCGCGAACCTTCCAGCTAACGGTGACATTCTCCACATCCACCCTGCCTCAGCGATCCACAGGATGCCTGTGAGTTCTGCGACTTTTCCAAGATAGTCTTGTCGCGCCGTGTTGGACGCCGAATCAATGAGTTGCGCGAATTGCGAGAGATAGTCTTGTCGCGGCTCTGAGATAGTCTTGTCGCGCGAATCGCGCTTAAGCCATTCTGCTGCAATGAATTGCGGGCGCCTCCTGTAGTTCTTTCCTGTAGAAGAAAGTACCTGTAGTCGGCGCGCCTCGACTGTGGAAATCGCGCCGAGGAACCACAGCCGCGCCCCCTTGGGGGCTGAGATGCTGTGGTTCGTCCATGTAAGATTTGGCGTCTTTGGAGTCTCTTCCTCTTCAAGGAGAATTTGCTGTTTGTTCTCGATTACCGCAATCATACGTTTTCGCCAGAGCGCTCACGCGCGCTGGTACACGACACTTCCGTTAACAATTTGCCTCGCACTTCTGGTCCCGGCTCCCGCGCGGTCGGCCAGTGACGCGAAGGCCGAACTGGCCGAGGCCGACCGGCTCGCATGGCTGAAAAACTGGACCAAGGCCGAACCCCACTTTGCTCAGGCCGAGAAAGCCTTTGAGGCGACCGGGGACAGGCGCAATGCGCTCTATGCGCGGGTTGGCCGCCTTCGCGGCGAGATGCGCTTTTCCTCGCCTCAGGTTGCTTCTCACGAAATCGCGGTCATCATGGATGATCCGCTCGTGGATCGCGAACCGGAACTGAGGCTGCGCTGCCTGACGGTGAAGGGCGATGCCGATCTCGACGTGGATGCAAATCTCGCGAAGCGGGACTGGACCGAAGCGCTTGCCGTTGCGCAGGAGCTGAAGAATGCAGACTGGGAGTCCCGAGCCAAAGGTGAACTCGGCATCATCGCATTTCTTCAGGGCGATTCACAGATGGCAATCGTTCAGGTTGGTCTCGCCCTGCGCCACGCCGTTGCAGCGCACGACCTCGGGGCAGAGATCCGGTATCGCACCCTTGTCGGAAATGGAATGTCAGAGCTTGGCCAGGGCGACTCTGCATTGCAGCAGTTCGATAAGGCCATTGCGATCGCCTAGGGTAACAAGGACCTCGGCACACCCATCATGGCTTTGACGGGCAAGGCGAGTGCCCTCGTGAAGCTGAACCGGGCAACCGAGGCGCGCGACTTGCTGAATCAAGCACTCGCTATCGCCAAGGCGGACGGCAACCAAGGATTTCAGGCTGAGTTGCTGACGCAGCTTGCGGTGCTCGACACCAGGTCTGGCTCGGCAGATAAGGCGATTGCCGAACTGGAGCAGGCCGCTACATTTGCGGCTGCCGCCAATGGGCACCGGCTTCTCGCGGACATCGATTACCAACTCGCCAAACTTTACGAGGCGAAGGGCGACTCAGTCCGAACTGAGCGTGTTCTCGTCTCGGGAATCTCGGCAAGCCGACGAGCCGGCGACCGATACTTCCTTCCGCGTTATCTGGGCGAGTACGCTGCGTTCAACGCGAAGCAAGGACGCAACGCCCGTGCGGAAGCTCTTTTCGAGGAAGCGGCGGACACGCTTAACGGCACACTGGTTCGCACGTCGGGACCAAATGCCGAAGCGAGGCTTGTGTCTGCGATGAACGACTTGTACCTCGATTACTTCCGATTCGAAGCGCAGCGGGCACGCCCAGCAGCTGCATTCGCGGTTCTGGAACAGATTCGCGGCCGATCGACGGCTGACCTTCTCAGAAGACCTGTGGTGAACGCAAGTTCCGCGAAGCTTACACCACAGGAGCAATCGCTCTCCTCGCTCCAACTCCAACTCTGGAAGCAGCAGTCAAGGGCTGAACGAAAGAAGCTGATCGAAAAGATCTTCGATGCCGAACAGGATCTCGGGACGGCACAGGCCGGACAACAGGAGCTCGCCCATGTTCTCGCGGTCCTTCCCATGTCAGCCACGGCGGTTCGAGCCCGCCTCAAACCAGAGGAAGCTCTCATCGAGTATTTGATTGGGAAAGAGGATGCTTACGCCGTCGTGTTGACCAGCACCACAATACAAATTCGGCGGCTCCCCTCAGCTACGGAGATCGAATCCGCGGTCTCATCTCACCTTGCGGCCATCTCGAAGCAGACAGACGATTCGGGCGCTGGGCGGAAGGCGTACTCGCTATTGATCGCACCCCTGAACGAATCTCTGGCCGGAAAGAAGCGGCTTATCTTCAGCCCCGATGGCAGTCTTCATCTGCTCCCGTTTGAAACGCTGGTTGACGGGTCCGGGCGACGGATTCTCGATACTCACACGGTCGAATACATCCCTTCGGGCAACGTCCTCGCACTGTTGAGAAGGAAAAGCTCGCAAGGAACTGCCCTGGCCCCATTGCTCGCTGTCAGCAGTTCGCCTGCGAGCCCCAAACCACCGGTGTTGGTGTCTTCTGCCGGTGGTCCGGCTAGCGGTAACAAGCGCGGAGTGTTCGACGCAGATGAGCTCAAGCTGAAGCCGCTGCCGGCCGCGAACGACGAGATCCGGACTGTCGCCAGTGCGATCGGCGAAGGTGGGGTCGTGTTGACGGATGCCACCGAGTCGCAGTTCAAGAGTCAGGACCTTGGCAGCTTCCGCGTCATTCATTTGGCGCTCCACGGCCTAGTCAGCACGAACATGCCGGATCGGTCCGCCCTTCTATTTCGGCCCGACCCATCCAGCAAGGAGGACGGCTTTCTCCAAGCTCGCGAGATCGCCCGCCTGCGGCTTCGAGCTGCGCTCGTCACGCTGTCTGCCTGTGAGACCGGTACCGGCAAGATTAACGGGCAGGAAGGCGTTGAGAACCTCGTTCGGCCTTTCCTGCTTGCTGGGGCAAAGAGCGTTGTCGCCAATCTTTGGGAAGTTGACGATGAATTCAGCCGAGGTCTGATGAAGCGATTTTATGCGGCTCTTGCAGCGGGCAGGGACACCGACGTTGCATTGCAACAAGCCAAGCGGGAGATGATCCGCGATTTCGGCGCGCAGGCTTCTGCGCGGCTGTGGTCCGGCTTCGTTCTGATCGGGGACGGCAGCGCACCGGTGTTCGGCAAGGAGAATGGGCATGGATAGACTCGACCGAAAGCAAAGGGGGACCATTCTCGCCGCCGTCCAGCGGACAGTGCAGACGAAGTTCTACGATCCGAAGCTGAAAGGCGTGAACTGGGCAGCCGAAGTCCAGACAATGCGTGATGAAATCGTTTCGGCCGACGATCCGGCCGAGTTCGAAAGGAGCATGAACGCGCTGCTCAAAAAGCTGGGCGCCAGCCATACTGGCTTCTTCCATGAGTCGGTGCACCGCGCCACCGCGAAGATGGCGCTTAGCGCGACCTTCTTCGAGTACAAGAACGGTGGCGATCCGCGCTGGATGTTCCAGGATGTACACGAGGGCGGGCCAGCGGAACTCGCCGGCATCAGGACCGGCGATGTGCTTCTGACGGTGGATGGCAAGGAAATCCGTCCGCCCGAAGCACCGATGTTTCCGATGGGCGACCGTTCGCGGTTGCTCGTCCGGAAGCCATCCGGGGTTGACCAAACCGTCGAAATTGCGGTGCCGGACCCGAAGTCCAAAAAGCACCCGGTGATCTTTCCGAGGCTCATCAGCACCCGGAAGCTCGACGGCGGCGTCGGCTACCTGAAGGTGAGCATGTTTCCCGGCGTCGTCGGGATTGAGATCGCGAGGGACATCACCCGAGCAGTCGAGGAATTGGCGTGCGATCGACTCATCATCGATCTCCGTGGAAACACCGGGGGAGGAATGGGCTGCCTCCGCTTGATGAGCCTAATGGTTCCAGACCAGCGACCGGTCGGGTACAGCCTTACAAGGAAACGCGCAGAATCCGACTTTGACCGCGGGCGACTGTCGCGATTCGATCGCATTCCAGATAGCAAGATAGGCCTTGTCCCGTTGCTGGCGAAATTCGCACTAGGAGACAAATCCATCGCGGTATTCACGGAAGGTCGCGGCACCAATCGCGTCCAAGGGCGGATCGTTCTTCTCGTGAACGAACACTCTGCAAGTGCCAGCGAGATGGTTGCTGCTTTTGCGGAAGCCGGCGGTCGAGCTCATATCGTGGGCGTAGCCACCCCGGGCCGAGTAGTTGGCGCGAGCTCTTTCAAGGTCGGAAAGGGTTATCGGCTTGCATTGGCGGTTGCCGCGTATCACACATGGGATGGAGAACTACTGGAAGGCAAAGGTGTGATTCCGATGACCATTGCCGATTTTTCACCCGAAGCAGTGTGGGATGAGCGAGACATCCAACTCGACGCAGCTCAGGACGCACTCGCGAACTCCCTCTCATAGCCCGAACGGCCAGTAAATACATTTCGCACAGAGGATTCCGTGCCCCATCGGTATGTGGAGGTCCTTAGCTCAGTTAGGGGGGCATGTATCAAAAGTTCCCGCGCGTGGAGCGCGACCGCTCGCGAACAGAACTGCCGCGGTCCTGATCTGCTACGAATAGCTAATGAATTGGCTGTGCTCTCGTCTTGCGTACGGCGTTTCACTGGCACTGTCGAGATTTCCGACATCGGAACCTGTAGAGGCGCACGGCCGCACATATCTGCAGATATTTGTCGCTAGAGGCCCGTCGCGGATATGGTAAAATTGTCGCCTTGCTGAATCGGGTCCATCGGGGTTAAACGACAATAACGAACAAACAACGGGCAGCAGCATATTTTGAATACGGCAATTGTCAACAATGATCAAGAGAGGCACAATCATGGCGAATTGGAAATATCTCGAAGTTATGATTCGTATTTCGTATCGATGTTTATCGGCTTGGTTAGGTCTGTTAATTGCAGCCTTTCCTGCCTCTCTAATTTGTGAAGCACAGCAGCTGACGGAGGTAGTTGCACCTGTGGCGCGCCAGTCACTGGTAGATGTTAACTCATCTCACACTGGCACAGTTACAGTTCGCAAGAATTCGTTCGACGGATCGGCTGATGTATTGGTTGATAAGGCGAATCACGTTACAGTCGTTTTGGTCCCAACTGCGGCGGCCACATCGAGTGAAATTTCTCTCCTTGATAGCACCAATCAAGTATTTCAAACGATTCGTGTTTACCCCGTATCGATGTCGCAAGAAGCTTGGGATATGGAAACTGTCGGAACTGCGATAGATCCCGCATCCAGAGAGTACATCGCTGTAACTCAAGGCCAAGTTGCAAACAATGGAATTTTCAATGGCCAGAATCGCACGACACTTCGGACATTGCAAATATCTGGTTATCATTTGGACCTTCGGCCTGGTGCCAGCCAAGGGCTATATGAAACACTCATGCCGGGCGGGAAAGTCGCTGACGACGTGAAGTCGGTCGAAATATACGCCAAGGAGATTGTCGTTGGTGCTCCGATTTATCTTCCTGGCGCCACTCTCAAGATCTACGCAGAAACTCTCAGCTTTCAAGACGGCGGCGCAGGAACGGCCCTCCTCGATGTAACGCCGGAGTCAATGGCCACAGTAACTGACGCGACGAAGAATGGCCTTCCAGGACAAAACGGGGGTGAGATTTATGTCTATGTTTCGCGGCTGGTTCAGTCTACCAGCGACAAGACTCGGATCGTGGCGAACGGAGCAGTTGGCCAAAAAGGAGGTCCGCCGGTTACTGGGCCTCAGGGGACGGTGCTGCCCGAACTCGGCCATGAACCCCAAGTTGGTGGGATCGTTAGAAGCTGGGGGCAAATTGATAAGGTGGGCGCCGAAAATCTTCCTGCTAATTGGGGAAGTGATTATGGCTCATCAGTTGGTGTTGTATGGTTCAAGCGCGGCAATCAGTCGCCGCCTATTGAATTCGGTACGGAGGGTGTTTATCCGGGCGACGGCAAGCCCGGCACAGCGGGGGGCGTGCCGGGCGTAGGAGGCGCAGGAGGCACACTCCACGCCACTATTCCGGCATTTGTTCAAATGATTCTACCGATTGGACCGTCCTCCCCGGTACCAACAATGGCAGTCGCTCAGGGAGGCCAATCCGGTCCACGCCAAGACGACGCACAAAGTGGGCCTCCTGGATCTCCCAATCCGGCGATAGGTATCTGGATCGAGAACGTTACGGAATGTCATCCGCATCCCTTTAATCCGGGATTCCCGCAGCCCGGATTTCCCGGTCAGCCGGGTGGACCGATTTGCGTTAGTCATGCTCGCTACCACTTTTCCGTGCATAGGGCTACGACCGTGGCCGCAGTCCCGTCTCCGCCCAACCCCGCTCCATACGGGCCTCCGGGCCATCTGGCGACGGACATCCATGGCTGGCTTCACCCTTTTGCTGCCCGCGCGATTCTCAACGTCGCAGAGGATCAGTACCGGATCGGTGCATTTCAGATCGCAAAGAACGAACTTACTCAGCTTGTCTCTGATGCCACGAACCCAAATTCTCGAACTGAGGACCCGACCCAGTACGACATTGTGGTTCAACGGGCAAACTCCCTTCTCGAACGGCTCAGCCTTAATCTTGATTACTTCGGCAATCCCGCTGGATGGGTACCGGCGCTCGACTTTCCTACCCTCCTCACAAATCTTAAAAACGAACTGAAAACGACAGTCCCTACTTTGATGGTTACTGAGAGTATTCATAGGCTCGCTCAAGCGGGTTTAGCGAAGACTGCTTCGTTAAAGGATGCCCGCGACTCGGCAACTAATCAAATCCAAGCCGCGCAAAACAAGCTTGAAGATATAGCGAAGGCAATACCTGATTTCCAGACGCGTCTAAATGGGATTCAGCAAGAACAAAGCGCGTTACAATCAGCAATACAGAAGCGCGATGCGGACCTGAAGCAGCAAGCCGAGGATAGTACGCATTCAGGATTTCTGAGTGGGGCGCTACACGTCCTCGGGGCCGCGGCCTCAGTCTTTCCTATCGGCCAACCCATCCTCGCCGCTGCCGTTAGCCCCGCCCTAAACCTTCTATCAAATGTTGGCGAAAGCACTCCGTGGGACACAATTTCGAAGCTCCCGAATATAGCGCAAGGTTTTTCGCAAGCCAACATTTCAGCAACTGTCCAGAACTACCATAAGTTGCTCGGAGACATCAACAACCTCGATCCATCCAAACCAAAGAAGCTCTTCTCGGACATATCCAGTGCGGCTTCGAGCATTGGCCAGAGCATGTCGCAGTTTCAGAAGATCCAAGATGCTTCTCGCGCGCCGGCCTCTGAAGTGGATGCGATTCTCCAGAAACTAAAAGCCGAAGATGCCTCTCTAAACGATTGGACCGATCGCGTAAATAGCCTTAATGCCGAAAAGCAGGCGCTTCAGCAGAAGCTAGATCAAACAATCAACCAGATTGGCGACTTAACCTCTCAGATTGCCACCCAGACCCAGAGCCTAGACGCTCTGAATACGTCCTTGGTTGACAACCAGTCGCTTGTTGATCATCCCGGCATCATCGCCGCGAAGGCTATGAGCCAATCGCTACGCTCAAGATTGGACTATTACTTATACTTAGTAATAAAAGCATATGAATATTACTTAGCTCAGCCATACAAAGGTGATAGGAGAGCCGCGGCGACGGCCGACCTACTAAAGGATTACCTTGACAAAAACAACAGCGATCCTCAGACGGCGGCACTTGCATACGAGTCCGATTTTGTAAATGAGGTGAACGAGATTGGAAAAGATATTATTCAATCATTGATCAATCAGGGCCCTGGCGTTCAGAAGGAAGTAACAATCGTCCTCAATCCTGACGAAATCAAGTCAACGAACGACATGCTTTCTCCAAATGCGAAAACTCCTGATATATTTCTCAACCTTGAGGATCGCGGTCTATTTCCGCTAACCGATCTGGAAGCGCGCATCGTTAAGGCAGAGGTCATCAAATGTGAATGTATTTCCTCCGGTGGGCAGTCAGCGAGTGCACACATCGAATTCGAAATCCGAACCAACGGCGAAGGAATCGTTAGGACTACTACCCAGAATTTGTTATTTCGAGAATCCGATGGTGGCAACCCTTGGGGCGCCTCTATCGACCTAACATCGAATCCGGCGACCATAACTGCTTACAAGCCGCCTGATGATGTCGGACAGGTTCTAGCGAGCATTTTAAATATCCCTGCACCCCAAAGCTACCTCACCGCGCCGCCGGTTTATCCCGGCATCTATGTTAGAGCGCGCTTTTATACCGACAATAAATCCGTTACCGCGCACGCGAATGCCATTCAACTGCGTATTACATATTCGTCGAGGCCAAAAGCTGCGCGTTCGGTACGTGTGGTAACGGCCATTCAAGGTGACGATAGACCGTTCTATGCGGTAAGTGTGCCCGACTCACGGGGCCTCCAGCATGGCTTCGGTGAATTTACTCGAATCTTCGACGATGATCGGCTTGTTGAAATCATAGCGTCCCCGAATTTCAGTGGCAAATCATTTCAGGGATGGTATCGGAAAGGCGTGAAGGTGGAGTCGAGTCCGCACTTCGTGCTTCCGAACACGCCAGACTCGTATCTGCTGGAGGCGCACTATCAATAGCGATCTGGGCGGTTCGCGCTAGCATGCGCAAGTGACAGTTGATTTATCATTTGGGTTCTATAGAGTTGGTCTAATCGGCGCACCCCGGAAACGTGCTCACGTTAGTGACGTGAGCACGTCGCGAGCTGAATGCTGGATACTTCTGAATCACTGGGGCCGTTGGGGATTGCGCTCGCACGCATGCGAGATAGTGGGTACTCAACTTGGTTTGGCATTTAACCGGGCTGGTGAACTGGGTCGGGGCGGCATCTCAGCAGCACGGGCGGGAAGATTGGCCGGCGGCCAAGCGGCTGGAACACTAAAATACTGAACAGCGCTCGTCTGAAAAGCGCCGCTTCAGTCGCCGACCATCCCAGATATGAAGGGCGTGACACCCATTGCCGCCCGCTTCGAGATGGTCAGTTAACTAATTGAAACTCGATACGATCTCCATTCGTAGCCGGGTTGCCGAAGCCAGACGGTGTACTGCCCGAGTGGCATGCTACTGGTATCGAGCTGAGCAGCCAAAACCACGTTCCCATCGCGCATCGTTGCCTCTCCATCGCCGGCCGCGACCTGCTGGAGCGAGTCGTTTAAAAGCTTGTACTCGTAGCGACCGGCGTCCGAGCCGACGGGAAGGATGATTGAAAGTGTTAAATGTCCACGCGAAAGCGCCGGCGTCCTACCATTCCCAGCTTTCTCATTTTCGCTTCGAGCGGCGCTGAATGGCCGAAGGTCGAGCGTCGCCGTTTGGTAGCTCGTCGTCGCCGGAGCGAACAGCCGCCCCCGGAATACGAGCAGGCCGGCGACGATGAGCACGACTGCTGCGAGAGCGGCGGCCTTGCGCCACCGCGACTGCTTTAGATCCGCCTCGAACTGCTTGATCTCGCGAAAGCAAGGCGAGCAACGGGCTGCGTGCCGCCATGCTGGATCGGTCAGCGGCAGAGTCTTCGCCGCCATCGCTTTTTGGACTGACTTGTCGGTAGGGCAGTCAACGCGGTCGGGGTTCGGAAAGTCGTTCAGCGCGGCGTCTTGGAACACCCGGCGGAGTTTTTCCAGTTCGGCTGGCGAGAACTCTTCATTGGCCATCAGCCTTTTGATTCTCGCTTATCCAGAGGATCAAGCGACAGAGTTTTGGCGACCCGCTTCAACCCGCGAGACAGGCGTACCGCCAGACGATTGGTCGGCTCACCCTTCATCCTGGCGATTTCCGCCATAGGCAGGCCGTGGATGATGTGCAGGTCGCAGAGCTCCTGCACCTCCGGCGACATCATGTCCAGCGCCTTCTGGGCGAGAAGCCGGTTGTTAAGCAAAGTCTCGACCGCGTCTTCGCGCTCTTCCCGATTCGCCGCGTCTTCAAGGAAGTCGTCTGTCACGGGCAGTTCCGTCTGCGATCTGGAAAGAAAACGGTCCACCTTGCGCATGAAAACCGTCAGCAAGTAGCCGAACGGATTCTCGACCGCACTGCTCCGGGCCGCTCGTGACGCCGCGTTTACTGAAGACTGGATCAGCGTCGCGGTAACCGATTCGCAGCCGATTTCCTCCTGCCGATAGCTGAACAACCTGGGGGCCAACTGATAGGCGGCGTCGATAAACGCCGGATCGACCGCCGCGCCTTTTTCGTCGCGATCCGCGATCCAAAGTGTGTAGCGGGATGGTCCGTAGGTGGCGGGATTGGCGGAAGACATACTGCCCCGAAGTCCATAGTAGACAAGAAATGTTTGTACGTTCAATAGACGCATTGCACGCATAATTCAAACGGATTTTCGGTCACATTTCGGCAGTTCCCAAGCTCATTCCTCCCATGGGGCGCACAAGCTCCACTACCCGAAAAGGAGGTTACCGAATGCAGTTTGCTTGGCGTCCCAGCCTTCCAAACGTGGGACGAAAGCTCTGGTCGAAACCACGACCTGAACAGGTGCGAAGCGTTTTTCTGTTTACCGCCGTATTGGCGCTCGCAGCCTCACCGATGTATGCCCAGGGGGGCGGCGGTTCGCCCTGGGAAAACGCCGTCAACGTCCTTCAGACGAGCTTCACGGGCCCGATTGCAAAAGGGCTCGCACTGGTCTCGATTGTCGTTGGCGGCCTGATGTTCGCGTTCGGAGAGGGCGGCAGTAAGCGCATGCTCTCCGGCATAGTGTTTGGCGTTGGCATGGCCATTGGAGCGGTCAACTTCATGGCCTGGCTGTTCCCCTAATCTCGCGCGAGGCTGCCCCCATGGAAAGCATTCCCACGTTCCGACCCGTATTCAAGTCAGTAAACAAGCCCCTCACAATCTGGGGCGTCGAGCGACGGCTGTTCTTCGTGGCCCTGATCATGGGGGCAGCAACTTTCACTTCTTTTTCAAGTCTGGTCAGCGGAGTCGTCATGTTCGTCGCGCTCTTCGTTTGCGCTCAGCGCGCGACGAAGACCGACCCTCAGATTCTTCGCATCGTCCTGAATTCCTCGCGGTTCCGGAACCAGTACGACCCTGCGAAATTTGCGGGCTACGAAGTCGAATGGAGGCAACAGCGTGGTTAAGCTCAGCCGACTGCTGAAGGATTATAAAGAGACCGGCGCTGTCAATGAGGTCGTGAATCTCCATGGTTTCGTGGATGAACATACGTTCCACACGAAGTCGGGGGACCTCGGCGTTGTCGTCAAACTCGCCGGCGTTGATTACGAGTGTCTCGACCCGGCTCAGATGGACGAGCTGGCCCGGCGGTTCGAAGCCGCGATGCGGATCTTCGATGAGAAGTTCCGCGTGTACCAATACCTCGTCAAGCGGGATGAGGCTTCCCTGCCGCACCGCGATGACTACTCGGACCCGGTGGTCAGGGAAGCTGTTTCGAACAGGATTGCCCATCTCCGGACGGAACGCGATCAGCTGTTCGAGGTCAGCATCTATTTCGTGATCCTCTACGAAGCCGGTTCCCGCAAGCGTTCTTTGCAGGGTCGAGCGGCAGAGATCGCCCGGAACCCGCGGGCTTTGTTGCGCGAGCTATCGGCCGGGCAGCGCACCGAAATCATCGGTGAAGAGATTGACCGCGGCCGTGCCGCGCTCAGTAACAAGGTCAACAGCTTCCTGATTCAACTGCGCGAGCACATCGGCGTCGATCTGCTCGACAAAGGAGCGGCGTTTCAGTTTTTCCGGATGCTCCTCAATTTCACGCAGGACAAGGCAGACCGCATCCGCCTGAAGCATGACGCTTTCCTCGACTATTTTGTCTGCGATTCCGCGATCGAATGCCACCGCGATCACCTCCGCGTCGATGACCACTTCGTCAAGGTCCTGACCATGAAGGAGCCACCGAGCCAGACGGCCGCCAACCTCCTGCACCAGCTCCTTGAGATTCCCTGCAACTGCGTTGCTGTCACCGAATGGCAGCGGCAGGACAACTTCGCCATGCGCAAGTTCATCCAGAGCAAACGCAGGCACCACCACAACTCGAAGTCGAGCCTGATGAATTACGTCAACTTCAGCGGGCAGCCGACGACTCCGGACCAAATGCTCGTGGATGATTCCGCTTCGGCCCTGGTTCATGATCTCGGGTCGTGCCTGAAGGAAATGGAAGTGAACGGCAACTACTTCGGCCAGTTCTCGTTCACGATCGTGCTCTATGACCGGCGGAAAGAGCATGTGGACCGCGCTTCCGCCGAAGCGTTCAAAGTGTTCTCGACCGTCGATTCAGTTCTGATCGAGGAGCGGTACAACCTGCTCAATGCGTTTCTAGCGACGCTGCCGGGTAATGTCCGGTACAACCTCCGTTACGTGTACCTGCTGAACACGAACTACGCTGATCTGTCGTTCCTGTTCACGTCACACCGGGGTGAGGTCTGGAACCACCATCTCGGCGAAGAGTACCTGGCGATCCTCGAAACGACGCAGAGCAACCCGTTCTTCTTGAACCTCCATTACCAGGACGTGGCGCACACGATCATCCTCGGTGGGACGGGAAGCGGCAAGTCGTTCTTCCTCAACTTTCTGCTCACAAATCTGCAGAAGTATCGGCCATTCACGTTCATCTTCGACCTCGGCGGCAGCTACGAGCACCTGACGCGGCTGTTCGGCGGCGGATACCTGAAGATCGGCATTGAACGGCGCTCGTTCACGATCAACCCGTTCCGGCTGGAGAACACGAAGGAGAATTTGCAGTTCCTATTCTCATTCGTGAAGGTCCTCATCGAGTCTGGCGGTTACCAGATGAACAGCCAGGATGACCGTGAGGTCTACGCGGCCGTCTGCAACATCTATGAGGTGCCGGCCGAGATACGTCGACTGGGTTCCGTTCTCGGCATGCTCCGCAAGCCGCTCGCACAACAACTTCTCAAGTGGAGTGGCGATGGGCAATACGGCGCTCTGTTCGACAACGAGGAGGACAGCCTCACGCTCGCCCACTTCCAGGCATTCGACTTCGAAGGCATGGACAAGTATCCGCAGGTGCTGGAACCGCTTCTGTTCTACGTATTGCATCGGGCGAATGCGAGCATCTACGACGCGGAGTACGGCACGACATTCAAGGCGTTCGTAATGGACGAGGCCTGGCGCTTCCTGAAGAACCCGACCATACGCGACTACATCACCGAGGCCCTCAAGACCTGGCGAAAGCGCAATGCGGCCTTGATTCTCGCCACGCAGTCGAGCGAGGACCTGACGAAAACCGAAATGCTGGCGACCGTCGCGGAGAGTTGCGCGACCAAGATCTTTCTGGCCAGTCCGGGTATGCAGCGTGAAGCATACCGGCGGATCTTCCACCTGAACGAGACAGAAGCACGTCTCATCGCCGAGCTACTCCCGAAGCAGCAGGTTCTCGTAAAGCGCCCGGACATGGCCAAGGTCTTGAACCTGAAGGTCGATCCGAAAGGTTACTGGCTGTACACGAACAGCCCCAACGACAACAGCCGCCGCAAAGCAGCGTTCGAACAATTCGGATTCGAAGCCGGGCTCGCGAAGCTCGCCGCTTCGGCCGAGCGCGACGCGGTGGCCGCGAATTCCTAAGGAGCAAAATGATTCAACACAAACACCTTCTCATTCCCCTTTCTCTCTCGCTTGCCTGTGGTCTCTTGCAGGCGCAAACACGCGTCGGTCCGACCAACAACGAGGCGGCCTCGGTAGGCGCCACGGTCATCAAATACGGCGAGAAAGACGTCGCTCGCGTGCGGACCAAGCTGCGGTTTACGACCCTGATCGTGCTGCCGAGGAATGAACAGATCCTCGACTTCACCTGCGGCGACAAAGAGTTCTGGATCGTGAACGGCAGCCAGAACTTCGCCTATGTGAAGCCCGCCAAGGCGAATTCGAGAACCAATCTGAATCTGGTGACGGCCAGCGGCAACGTGTACTCGTTTCTTCTGCAGGAGGTGAGCGAATTGCCAGGTGAGGAACCCGACCTCAAGATCTTCATTGAGCCGAAAGAGGAGAGCATGATCTCGGCTCTGAACGGTCCGCCGAGATGGGTTCCTGCGCAGCAGATCGACGACTACAAGCAGCAAGTTGAGGTCGCGAAGGATGATGCCCGGAAAGCGCGCACCGCGGCGCAGGATGCCGTTCAGCGCGACGAGGCGAAGTTCAAGTCTGAGTATCCGACCAGTCTGAAGTTCCCGTATCGGTTCGAGTCCAATCGGAAGCCGTTCCTCGTGACGGCGATCTATCACGACGACAAGTTCACGTACATCCAAGCGAACCCGCAAGAGACGCCCGCATTGTACGAGATCAAGGACGGCAAGCCGAACCTTATCAACTTCCAGTTCCGGAACGGCGCGTATGTGGTGGACAAGGTTCTCGATAGCGGATACCTCGCGATCGGCAAGCAAAAGCTCGCGTTCGACCGGCAGGAATAAGGACCCCAAAAAATGGCTGACACCACGACCAGCGGCGCGACGCCGGCACCGGAAATCACCAACAAGTCCGCCAAGCCGCCCGGCATCATACCGAAGAACGCTCAAACGTGGGCGATGGCGGCGATCGCGATCGTCATGATCTCGGTAATCGCGTTTTCGGGCGGGCCTGCCCCGAAGCCGAAGACCGCAGCGACGAGTCGCGCGAATGCGGTCGTGGACCCGAACCAACAACGAATCCAGGATTACCGGCAAGAGGTCGCTGAGCAGACTCGAAGGCTTGCGGAAGAGCAGGCACGTCTCGAAACGGCAAAGAAAGAGCTGAACGCCGCGGCCCCCGGGTTTGGCGCGCTTCCCGGCCAGAACGCGACGTATCCCGCGCCACCATATACGATGAATCCCGCCGTTCCGTACAACGGCCAGCCGCAGCCTCCGACAACGAAGAGTGCCATTGAGAGTGAAAAAGAGCGCCGCGAGTACGCGTCCCTCTTTGCGTCGAATGTGGCGCTTTCGCTCCGTAAGGATGGAGCGGAACGGTCAAATGGAGCACCTGCTTCCGAGGTCTCGCCGATTATGCCCGCGCAGACTCTCCCGCAGGTTCTGACAGCGCCAACGTTGGCAGCGAACCCGCCAACAACGCCCGCACGGGTCGAAAAGAGCGCGCCAAACTCGGCTGAGCCTGCTCAGAAACCGCTCGCCCCCAAGGCCGATAAGGCAGAGGACGGCAAGTCCCCAGCCGCCAACGGAAAAAAGTACAGGGTTTATGAAGGCACCGTCCTCGAAACCGTGTTGACGAATCGACTGGCCGGTGAGTTCAGCGGACCAGTCAACTGCATGGTCACTACGAACTTGTATTCGCATGACCACCAGAAACTGCTCGTACCGCAAGGGTCTCGTGTGCTCGGTGAAGCCAACAAGGTCAGTTCATTCGGCCAGCAGCGACTGGCGGTGTTCTTCCACAGGATCATCATGCCGGACGGATACTCGGTGGACCTCGATGATTTTCAGGGCTTGAACCAGATCGGCGAGACGGGTTTGCGCGATCAGGTCAACCACCACTACGTGCAAATCTTCGGCACCTCGCTCGCCATCGGCGCGATTGCCGGCCTGGCTCAGGCGAACACGCGATACGGACTGGACGTTTCAGGGCTCGACAACTATCGGCAGGGCGTTTCGGAGAGCCTCTCGCAGTCCTCCCTTCGCGTTCTGGACAAGTTCCTCAATGTTCTGCCGACCTTCACGATACGCGAAGGTCATCGAATCAAGGTTTACTTGAGCGATGATCTACTCCTCCCGGCGTACGACCAACACCAGATTCGGGAGGATCAATGAAAATGGCCGACTACACGGGGAGAAAGCGTTCCGCCTACGGACTGATCGCGGGAATTGGCCTCCTTTTCGCGTCCCAACTGGCCGAGTCCACGTTCCAGAATCGAACGATTGTTGAAGGTCTTCAGATCGGCCTGTGCGTTGCAGGCCTGTTCCTAATCCTCACCCTGCTTCGAACCGCGAACAAACAACCGTGAGGATGGAGGTACGAAATGTTCTCAGAACTCTTCTCTTTCAAATCGCTCTTTCCTGGACTCTACCGGCTCGTGATGGCGGCGATTGTTCTCTTGATCGGATTCTTCGTCGTGGATGCCGCGATCGAACTGGCCCTTGCGCCGGACCACAGCGCGAGCCATCCAACGGCGCGAGACACGCGGAGGTCACGATGAGCCGCATAGCCGCGTTAGTTCCCGGAGCTTTGCTCGCCCTTTTGCTTGCCGGTTGTTCGGGCCACTCGGATACGCCACGGGACGCCCAGAAGAAGGATGCCGAGGGTGTGAAGAAAGGCTTTCAAGGCAGCACGAAAACCTTGCAGGATTTCGAGATGCCAGACACGCAGAAATCTAATCCCGCCAAGGATCAGAATCGACCCGTTGAGAAGAAGAAAGGCAAAGAATGATCAAACGAATCGCTGTGGTGACGGTTCTCGCCGGCGCCGCAATCGGAGTTCCGGCGCTCGCACAGTTCGGCTTCGGAACGCTCCCAGTTTTTGACGTCACAAGCTGGGGTGAGCTGGTCAGCCAGCTTCACCAAATGCAACAGCAGTACACGCTTCTGACGCAGACGTACAACCAGATCACGAGCCAATACAAGCAGATGGTGACCAATGCCACGCTGCTTCCGGTGAACATGTTTGCTCGCTACCGTGCAGTGCTGAGCCCGTGGAAGTTCTCCACCGCAACTAATACCTACGGCACGACCGGCGCGTGGATCAGCAGCATCAATTCCGGAGCTGGCGCTTCGGCTGGTTACGGCTCCGCGGTGACACCGCTTCAAAACTACGGAGCCGTTTGGGGCTCGATCCCGGGTGACCAGCAGGACCAACTCAAGCGCAATTACGCGACGCTCGAAATCCGAGATGGTTCAAGCATCAACAGCATCACGACCCTTGGGACGATTCGCGGCAACGCTCCCCTGGTTGAGAACGCTATCGCCGGTTTAGAAGCCGATTCGTTGTCGAGCGATCCATCGCTGAATACCGAAGTCGGCGTTCTGAACAAGATAAACGCGGCGACCGTGATCTCGCTTCGAAACACCCAAGACAGCAATAAACTGCTCGCCTCGGTGCTGGAACAACAGTTGGCAAGCGAGAAGGCGCACCGGGATGCCGAAGCTCAGTCGATCAATAACCAGATCGCCTTTCAGGCTCAACAGACAGGCCTGATTCAGCAGCACATGACGGGAACGACGGGAGTTCTCACGGGATTCAACATCCCCTAAATCTTCAGGAAAACCGTGCCATCAGACAACTTTTTTACATACGTCACCGATGCGATCACGCAGCTTCTGACAACGCACTCAGACCTGTTCATTTCGCTCGGCGCGAACCTGTTCCGCGGCTTCGCGATCATTCTGCTGGCGTGGTTCGGCATCAAATCCGCGTTGTCTGGCCGCGGTTTTCCGATGGACCGTTTTGCGTCGCTTCTCCTGACTATCGCGTTCGGGTACGCCATGGTGACGTTCTACAGCCGCCCCATTCCCGGCTTCGGACTGAGCTTCCACAACCTCATCACCAAGCAGGCAAGCTCGCTCTCTAATCAGATCGAATCCGCAAGCACGGAAGAAGTCGGCCGTCGTCTCGCTGAGGCGTATTCCTCAATGGAACAGCCCTCCGGTCCATCGCTCTTGGACATCATGCAGGTGATTCGTTACGTGGTCGTGATCCTGACGTTGTCGGCGGCGGAATTCGTTCTCCTTGGGGTGATCGCATTTGGCCTGGTGTCAGAAGCCGTCTGCGTGCTGGTTGGACCGATCTTCATTCCGTTCTTCGTCGTGCCGAACCTGGAATGGCTTTTCTGGGGCTGGTTCAAGGCGTTCATCCAGTACGCCTTCTACCCCGTCGTGGCGAACGCGTTCATCTTCGTCTTCGGTGAGATGCTGATTCATTTTCTGGACAGTCACCCGTCCCCGTGGAACGCCCAGACGATCGCGGCCCTGTTCGTTCAATTGGTGTTTCTGCTGATCGCTTTCATCTGGGGCCTGCTGAAGGTGCCCTCGCTCGTGAACTCGATCTTCGCGGGCAGATCGGGAGAGTCCGCTCTTCCGGGCTTGCTCAGCCGCTTCTAATCGCGAGGCAAACATGTCATCGAACCAGCTACTTCCACCACCATCGAAAGACTTCAACACCGCCAAGCAAATGTACATGGAGCAGTTCGGGTCGGCGCTCGTCACGAACACGTATCTGAAGATCGCGTTGCTCTGCATCTCCGTGATCGCGATCGGGCTTCTTGTTCTCAACATCAAGACATACCAGATCTTCCGCAACTTCAAACCTCTCGTGATTCGTGTCAACGATGTCGGCAGAGCGGAGGCGGTCAGTTACGACACGCTCGCTTACAGGCCGCAGGCGAATGAGATTCGGTACTTCCTGACGGAGTTCGTCACGAACTACTACAGCCGGGTTCGCGCGACTGTGCGCAACAACTTCGCGCGCTCGCTCTACTTCCTCGATGGTCGCGCCGCCGACGCGTTGATCGAGCAGAAGAAGAAGTCGAAAGAGATTGAGATGTTTCTCGTGACCGGCAGTGAGGAGACGGAGATCGTCGTCACGAACGTCGCGATTGAGGACATGCGGACCCCGCCCTATCACGCGACTGTGGACTTCGAAAAAGTCTTCTACACGATCCCCGAACACGTCGAGACACGGCGTGAGCGGTACGTCGGGAACTTCTTTTTCATCGTCAAGGATCAAGTGCCAAACTCGATGGTCCCGATCAATCCGCTGGGCCTGACGATCACATACTTCCGCCAGGATCAGGCGTTCCCGGAGACGGCCAAGTGATCGCAAATTCGCTTTTCATCACGACAATCCTGTTCCTTGCGGGTGGGTTGTTCCTGGTCGGCGAGCTTCGTTTTCTGGTGCCTTACCGAACGCTTATATACCGCGTTTACGCGGGTCCGATCGCCTGGTTCTGTGGTCTCTTGTTCCTGAACCTCTTCGCCCTGGTATACGTCGCAACCCGTAATCTGTTCCTGAAGGACACTGGGCGAAAACTCGCCCACGTCGAAAAGCAGCTCCGGACCGGCTCCAGTATCTCGGAAGAACTGACCCGGCGACTGGAGGAAGCGCAATGAGCCGCGGTTCCGAACGTGAGCATGGAGAGAGCCTCGAACAGACGCTGAATCAGAGCCGAATGCCACTATCCCAAGGAAGGGGCGGTGGCGGCGACTCCGCACCAGTTGCCGAAGACTCCATACGCAATCCACGCGCCTGTTCCAGCGAGGATCGTGGCCATTTGGCTGAAGCGATCGAGAGAATCGCTCGCTCGCGCCCGACCATGTCGCAGTTCATCGAGCGGCTGAACAAAGAGGGGATACGCGCGATCCCGAGCATTCAGTCGAGCGGCCGTTTGAACGGGATGGCGTACGAAAAAGACGGTCTGCGTGTGACTGGATCGGAACTAGGAAGGGCGTACACAGCAGTCGGATTGCAGAAGAAATTCGGGGTTCAGTACGAGCCGGCAAGAGATGATGAGGCCCTCGCCCGAGCCGCGGGGCGCCTTCCGCTTCCAGACGGAACCGAGAAGATTCGAACGCGGTCCGAAGCCGCTGATCAGTCGCGGCTAGACCAATACACGCCAGCGCGCCGGGAGCGCGATCGGTCCGGATTCAACGAGCAGGAGAAAGCCATTCTTCGGACTGTCGGCACATTCCGAGTGGTGGCTGTTGAAGACCTTCAGAAACATTCCGCTATGCCGACGCCGGGCCGATTGGCTCAGGATTTGAAGCGTCTGGTTGCTCAAGGATTTGTCGAGAGGCAAACCGTTCCATACGGAAAATCCGGTGAGTCTGTCCAGATTCTGACCCTCACAAAGAAGGGCCTGAAGCAAGCTCGCTCAGCGACGCCACGTTCCGGTGAGCAGGCGCTTTATGCCGGATTCGTGAAACCCAACGAGGTCAAACATGATTTGGCAATTTTCCGCATGTACCAAGCGCACGCTGACAAGATCGCGCGCGCCGGCGGCACGGTACATCGTGTCGTCCTCGATTTCGAATTGAAGGGAAACGTGTACCGGGATCTTGCGAAGGCCAGCGACCTGCCGGCACTCGCTCACGCTCAGCGCAAAGAGGAAATCGCGGGCGAAAACGGGCTCAAGGTTGTCGAAGGCCGAATCATCCTTCCAGACCTCAGGATCGAGTACGACACCGAAGAGGGTGAGCGTACGAAAGTCGATTTGGAGGTCACCAGCGAAGACTACAAACGGAGCCAGATGCAGCAAAAGGCACGCGCGGGGTTCGGCATCTACGCACTGGGCTTGAAGGCTTCCAGCCGCTGTTCGGCTATTCAGGACGGACCGGAATTGGTGGAAGGGATTTTGTCTTTCTGATGCAACCGATGACCAATAGCGAGCGAGAACAGGAGGTCCAGCGGTTCGGATACGACGCAGACCAGGCGGCGTTCCTATGCCTCGTTGCGCTTCACGGCGGGTATTTCCTCAGCCGCCAGTTCCCTGATTTCGTCGGCAAACAGCGCGGTCGGTGTGTCACGAATCTGATTGAGAAGGCTGTCGCCTTGGGCCATTGCCGGACCCACGTTTATCGCCACAACCGCTGTGTGTATCACCTATTTTCAAAACCCTTCTACAAGGCGATCGGCGAGGAGGACAACCGTAACCGGCGCGAGCGGCGAGTGTTCACGATCAAAAACAAACTGATGGGGTTGGATCTCGTTCTGGCACATCGGCAGCGCAGGTTCCTTGCGACAGAGCAGGAGAAGATTCAGTTCTTCGAGACCGAAATGGGCATCGAGCGCAGTTCTTTTCCCACGCGCCGATATCAATCCCCGTCAAAGAAAACAGCGACGGACCGGTACTTCGTGGATAAATTCCCGTTGTTTGTCGCGGAAGATGAGGGCGCTCGAAATAGCCTCACATTCACGTTCATAGATGAGGACGTCGTAACCGGAACCGGCTTTGAAAACCATCTTCGTCAGTACACGCCATTGTTCAAACGCTTGGGAGCCTGCACCCTTTTGTACGTCGGCGCTGCACGGGCTCTCTTCGACCAGGCGCAGCAGACATTCCGCCGCTTCTTTGGGCCGAGTGGGTCCCGAAGTCGCGTGCCTGTTGATCCCAACATTGCACACCTCGCGACGCATTTCCGAGAGCGTCAACTGTTCGAGAGCCGTGAGTTCCGGTCGTTCAACCAGGACCGATTAATCCGGTTCCGCGCAGATCGACAGGAGTTTGCGGGCGAGCGTTTCGAATCGCTCTTCGCTGCATGGAAGAGAGACGGCGAAGCCGCTCTTGGCCCCGAACTCGGCGGCAGAACTGCTCACGACAACGCACTATCCCCGACGTTTGACCGGTACGTTCTTCCCTTCGATTACGACATCTTCGGGAGCGTGCAGCGTGCGAAATGATGCGCGGGGTGCGGAACGCACCAGTTTCCGGTCCGTTCCGGTTAGTTCTCCGCCTAGTTTTCCGCCGCGACTGTGGCGAAGCCTCGACGGATGCACGGGTTGCGGAGAAACGCCCCGGACAAGCGGGTCAGCGGAAGGGTCAAGCAACGGGCGGGTGCGACCCCGGATTTTGTTCGGCTCCGCCGCCCTAAATCCTTCCGGCGCTCCTGCCGTCGCACCTGGGTCGCACCCGCCCGTTGTCAGTCTCAGAAATTCAATTAGGAGAAGCGAATGAAGTCATTCATCCCTAGGCAGCAAAAGATCAAGGAAGAAGCCATCACGATCCGTCTCGACTGCGAAGTCATCGACGATCTGAAGCTCTATGCGGAGTACCTGGAGAGTTCGCAGAACTACGTCGTCTGCCAGGTCCTCCGGAAGGCGTTCCGCAAAGACAAGGATTTCGCCGCCTGGCGAACGCAACGCGATTCGGCGGATGAATTTGCTGCGAGCAAACCGTCACGAACCCGCGGCAAGGAACCGGGCACGCCCAAGCGGGAAGCCACCGTCGCATAACAAGGAACAGCATGGTCCGCGCGCTCATCGAGATTCGGCACTTCATCAGCTTCGTGTTTAGTGCAGCGGTTGGCTTGGCCGGCTTCTACCGCTTGCCCTTCCCTGCGGATAATGCCCTGCTGGAACTCGTCCGCTTGCAGGAGCCGACTCTCTACGCCGGAATCAAATGGAGCTACACGGCGATGCTGTTCAGCACGCCATTCCTCGTCTGTTCGGTCCTGTTCTCCATGGCTTACATCTTTGCTGTCCGCCAGGAGAAGACCATTCAGGCTCGGCGGTTACCGCTGTATCCGACGGCGACGAAGCGAGAAGAGCTGTTCCTCATTGTCGGCGAGATGCACCACCCGAAGCGCCGCGAGCCCGTCGAGTCTCCCCATTGGCTCACGATACCTGAGCGGGGACTCTACACCGGGACGGCGATCTTCGGCGCTATCGGGAGCGGAAAGACGAGTTGCTGCATGTACCCGTTTGCGGAACAGATCCTCTCTTATTCCGCGGGTTCGACCGAAAGGCGGCCGGGCGGTCTGATCCTGGAGGTCAAGGGCGACTTCTGTCATAAGGTCAAAGGCATTCTCGGCAGAGTCGGGCGGGCGAATGACTACTTGGAGATTGGGCTGGACTCCCAGTACCGATATAACCCGCTCCACAATGATCTCGAAGCCTACGCGCTCGCGTACGGCATTGCCAGTCTCCTGAATAACCTGTTCGGCAAAGGGAAGGAGCCTTTCTGGCAGCAGGCGTACACGAACCTGGTGAAGTTCATCATCCTGCTTCACAAGGTCCTGTACGACTACGTGACGCTCTTCGATGTCTATGAGTGCGCCATCAATCCCGACCTCTTGAAGAGCAGGATTGACGAGGGCGAGCGGGCTATGGAGACCACCTTCGTGCTGGTCGAGATCGACACGTACGTGGCGCATCCTGAACTGGACCAGTATCGGTGGGAGCAGGACGAGACCGTGAACCAGATGAAGGCCGCCGTTTCGGAAGACCTTCAGAAGTATCTCGACGAGCACGAGATTCAGTATGACCTGATCAGCCAATCGGGGCCGACAGAGATCCGCGATGTTCGGAAACGGGCTCAATTCGCCGCGGTCAAGCGCTGGTTCGAAAACGACTGGAAACGAATTGAACCGAAGTTGCGCACGTCGATCGTTGAGGGCATCTCCGTCTTCCTCTCGCTCTTCGACGACAACCCAACCGTCAAGGAAGTGTTCTGCCCTCCGAAGGAATGTTACGACCCGGAGTTGAACGTCGATGGACGGTTTGGAATCCCGCTGCCTCCGTTCGCAGAACTTGTCGAGTCCGGCGCCGTCTGCGCGTTGAACTTCCCGATTGCCGCGAACCCCGGTCTGGCGAAGGCTATCGGTACTTTCATCAAACAGGATTTTCAGCGTGCCATGATCCAGCGCATCCCGATCATGGAGCGGCATCCGGAACGTCACTTCCGCCCCGTGCTCTTCCTCTGTGACGAATATCAGGCATTCGCCACAGTCGGAGAGAGCGATCCCACCGGCGACGAAAAGTTCTTCGCGCTGTCCCGCCAAGCCAAGTGCATTCCGGTCGTCGCAACGCAGAGCATCAGTTCCCTGCGCTCGACATTGCCGGGCGAGTCGTGGCGGACGCTCCTCCAGACGTTCCGCACCAAAATCTTCCTTTCTCTGTCTGACGACTTCAGCGCGAGGACAGCCAGTGAGATGTGCGGCAAGGAGGAGCAACTGAAACTGAACTACTCGATATCCGAGAACGGGCAGGATGCGAAGGTAAGCATGCTGACCGGGCGGACCATCGCGCAGCGGAGCACCGTGAGCGCAAGCAAGAGCTACAACGTGCAGCGAGACTTCGTCTTCGAACCCAAGATCTTCTCGGAGTTGAAAAACGCGGAGTCGATCGTTCTCGCATATGACGGCGTCAATCCGATTCCGCCATCATTCTGCTACCTCAAGCCGTACTATCTGGACCCGAATGTCAACTACTTCGAGCAACTCGCGAAAGGAGATCTCTGACCATGAGCTTTGAGCTGATCCTGCCGTTCCTCCGGCCCATCGAAGGGCTGATCAAAGACCCCGATGTTTCGGAAATCATGGTCAACGGTTCGGGCCGAATCTTCTTCGAGAGGTTCGGCCGGATCGAGGCAGCGGACGGAGTCTCAATCCCGGAGAAGACGCTCCAGGTTGCCGTCCAAAACATCGCCCGACGGTTGGGGGATGAAATCAGCGACGAGAAGCCCCTGCTCGACTCGCGCCTGCCAGATGGCTCGCGAGTGGCGGCGGTAATGCCGCCTTGCAGCATTGGCGGCACGACGCTCGCGATCAGGAAGTTTCATACGAAGCTCTACACCGCGGACGAACTGGTCCGCAGCGAATCGGTCCCGACCGCAGTGATGGACGAGCTGCGCGCGGCGGTGGCCGGCAGGAGGAACATCGTGATCAGCGGAGGCACCAGCACCGGGAAGACGACGATGCTGAACGCCCTGGCTACGTTCATCGGTGGCGAGGAACGAATCGTCATGATCGAGGACACCGCTGAAATTCAACTCGATCATGACAACCTGGTCTCACTCGAAGCCCGCCGCGAACAACCGGGGCAACCTGCCGTTACGATCCGGGACTTGCTGAAGACCACCCTCCGCCTCCGCCCCGACCGGATCATTCTCGGAGAAGTTCGCGGTGGCGAGGCGTTCGATTTGCTTCAAGCGTTGAACACCGGCCACTCTGGGACGCTTTGCACCATTCACGCGAACTCGGCCCAGCAGGCGATCAATCGGTTCACGAGCTGCGTTCTGCAGTCGGGCGTCGAGTTGCCGTACCACGCGATTCGAAGCAGCATCGGCGACTCGATCGACCTGCTTCTCCACATCGAACGGTATCAGGGACAGCGCCGCGTCGCCGAGCTGGTCGAGGTGAAGCGATTCTCGGCCGCAGAGGACATCTTCGAGTTCCGAGTCCTCTACGAAATCGACGCCCACCCGGAGACAACCTCATGGACAAACAAACCGCCTCACGCTACATTCGCGACAACTTCGAGCCGAGCGACCGCTTAGCTGTGGTCTTGGTCCACAAGAGTTCGGGAGCCGTCCTGCAGCGCTTCTCGACTGCCGAGCGTCTGGCGACCTACGAATACCAGCGGTGGCTTCGGCACATGAACGCCCAAAAGCACGAGGTTTACATTGCGATGAACGCGCTGGAGCCCAACTCGTATGGACGGACGAAAGCGGACGTGGCTGTGATCCGGCATATTTACCTCGACTTCGACAAAGACGGCACCAAGGCCGTCCAGGCGATGCGCGAGCGAACAGATGTCCCGGAACCGAACTACCTGTTGAATACTTCGCCCGACAAATGGCAGGCTGTTTGGAAGGTTCAGGCCTTCGAGAAGGAGCAGGCTGAGGAGCTGATGCGCGGGCTGGTGCGGGAACTGGGTGCTGACCCTGCGGCGACCGACTCCAGCCGAGTCATGCGGCTTCCGGGCCTATATAACCATAAATACTCCTCGCCGTTCATGGTCCGTTCTCAGGCGGGACCTCAACAGGTCTACCGGCCCGAGCACTTCCCGCAGGTCAGTGCACCGTCGGCAAGCCCATCAACCGCCCCTACTGCGAGAGCGCATCGTGATTCCTGCAACGGCATTACGCAATCGGAACGGGACTGGGCTTACGCGAAACGTGCGCTGGCAAGGGGCGACGACCCTCATGAGGTGGCGCTTGCGATCCAACGCTTCCGGCCAGACAAGCCTAATCCCGTGTATTACGCTCGCCGAACGGTAGAGCGGGCGCAGGAGGGTCTCACCCCGACCAGACCTGACTCAAGCCAGCCGACAAGATGAGACGCCCATCGGCTCAATTGGTCCGCAGAATCTTATTGAGAATCTTCGAGACGTACTGCTGACGATCCTCACGCTGGAAGAAAACATTCCGAGCCTCGAATTCATCCTGGCTCATTCCGCCGTTCCACCAGGTGACTTCCGGAACACGCGTCGGCGAGACGATGAACGAGTTCAGGATGACGGTCGGATCTGCGAGTTGAACCTGCAATTCCTTGATCGTTTGGTGGAAGCGGATCTTGGGATCGTCGGGCCCTTCCAGATTGCGGAGTCCTTTCGGATCGACAAAGCTCACCATCTGACGCCCGCCGACGACCATCCAGAGGATGAAGTCCGGATAGAAGTTTCCAGCCTCAAAGAATCCCATTCCACGGCCGCGGCTCAGGTTGCGCAACAGGTAGAGCTCTTTACCAGAGAAGAACTCTCCGCGGCTTTGGCAGAACGATTGAAGGTCGAGAACAAAGTCGCGTTCACTCTCAGTCTCAAGCACGACTGGCTTTACTTCGATGGCATCGTTACCGACATAGAGCAGCGGCTCGTAAAGGTGCCGATCGAAGGAAATGGCATAGAGCGCCTGGAACTCGACATTTCGCAATGCGCCGGTTTCCATCAAGCCCTTGATCTCTTCCAGTTTCCGGAGAATATCCTCCCGCGATTGCTCGATCAGCAAACGGTACTCAGTGATGAAATTCGGGTCGTCGTCGGTCAACTCGCGGTATTCGAGGTGAGCCCCCTCGTACTCCTGCTTCCGGAACTTGTAGAAGCGGTCCGCATATTTGCGCAGCAACGCGCCCGCGATCTCCTGCCACCGGTACACTTGCCGGAAGGACCGGAGCTGCATCTCTTCCTTGGGGATCAGCAGCCGGTACCACCGCTTGTCGGCGAGCAGCGTTGGTACAGCTTCCCGCCGCAGGCACAGGTTGTGCCAGAACTGCTCGTTCTTGTACTGTTGCAGTTCGAAGTAAATTCGATCAGTGTCGAGGAAAGCCAGGTGCTGTGTCTCGAAGTAGCATTGGTCGAGCACGGCTGCCTGACCGTTCGTTCGGCCCGCGCCGCTGGCCATAGCCTGCAGCTTCGGGTACCAATTGACCACAACCGGATGCCGGGTCAGCGCGTCGGGCGGTGCCCCCAGCCTCGGCTTCGGACCGTCCCGCTTGTACTCGATGCCCTCTCGCAGCCGCACCATCTTCAACCGCTGGCTGCCAAGGTTCTTGATCACCGGCAGGATGAACTCACGACGATCCTCGTTCGCCGGTAATCCTTCCTGCTCCAGATATTCCTTGAACTGGCGCATGTAGTCGGCGCGGATGCCAAAAATTTGCAGCGTTTCAAGAGTCTCGATGTGCTTTGGGCCAGTCGTCCCGTCGATGCGCCGGCTTCGTTTGAGACAGAAATCCTTGCCCTTCAACCGAACGCCGCGCCCAAACAACTGAATGATCTGCGGTCCTTCATTTCGGCCGATGTTCATCAAGCCCATCGTGCTGACGCGCCAACTGGACCACCCCTCGGTGAATTTCTTAGATCCGATTAGAATGCTGATCGTCGAGGCGTCGTCGTTCAGCTTGCGAAACAGAGAACCCGCGAACTCCTTCTCCGTCACGACGAGTTCGCGCTGCTCCGCGCACAGCTTGCACAGCGCCGAGGCGTCGCCAACGTTGATGACCCCGAACGGATCGTAGTCCCCTAACCGCAGGGCAACCTCACCATCGGTTCCCTTCAGATTTTCGACATGCAGCGCCGCCGAAACCGGAGCGTTGAACAGGACCTGGAGGATATCTTCGAACACTCGCTCCGCCGTCCATCCAAGCGATCCGAGATACTGGAAGGCCCCTTGGAACAACTCCCGGCCCTTCGCGTCCAATAGCCCGGAGCGGCCAGCCAGTAACCGGTCGATTGACGCAACGCTCTGGCCGCGCTCCCGCACGAAAGCCGCCACGAACAGTAGAATGTCCACGACGTCTGACACCTTGCGTTTACTTTCGGTGCGGACCGCGTTGACACTGCCTCCCACAAAGACCCATAGCGGACGTTCCAGCAAATAGGGACGATAGGCGCTGCCATTCTCCCGGAAGAGCTTCAACTGCTGGTAGAACGAGAGCAGGCACGCCGTGATGTACCGCTGACGGATTCCCTCGTCCTGGTCGTCGGCCAAATTAAGGATGCGGTAATCCTTGCCGTAGCCATCCCCGTAAAAGTATTTGTAAGAGTAATCGAACAGGATGCACCGGGCGTACATGTGCTCCAGCGCACGGTTCCCGCTCGCCTTCATCGCTTGGCCGAAAGTGGCTGAATACTCAAACGAGAAGCCGTTCTCGCAGAGCTGATTCCGCTTCTTCATCCACTCACCGGTTTCCGCTCCGCTGGTGCCGCGGTGCCCTTCGTCCACCAGCACCAGGTTGTTACTCTCGAAGGCATCCACGGCGACAGTTTTCTCGCCCATCTCGTCCCGAAGCTTGTGCACGTCCACGATTTCCACCGCACGCCCAGTAAACAACCCGCGACCTCCCTTGGAGAACAGCTCCGCCGGAATGCGGGAGAGTTCAAACTCCTCCAGGTGTTGCCGCGACAATCCTTCGTTCGGTGTCAGGAGAATTACACGGTTCATCGCTCGCGCGCCGGAGCGTTCGAGGTAGTCCTGATACTGCAAGATGTTGATGTGCATCAGCAGCGTCTTACCGCTGCCTGTCGCCATCCAGAACGCAAGTTTGTTGAGATCCGGCTTGGTGAACGCTTCCACGCGACTGCCGGACGGAACCGGTACGCCGGGCAAAGTCCCCACCGGATAATCTCCGCGATTAAAAGCCTCAACGTGTGTGTTCAGTTGGGCGAGCATCTGGTCCGCATCGCCGAAGTAGCGGTCGAGATAAATCTCCGTGAATAGCAGCGCCAGGTACTGGAAGTACTTCGGGTACAAGAAAGGCCCTCTATGGTTGCGCCGCTCCGTGATCCGCCGCCAGTGACGCACGATGTTCTGGTCGTAGGCGAGCAGCAGATCCTGCGGCAGTTCCGGCCGGTCAAACAGCAGCTTCAGATTGTGATGGTACAGCGAGATGTTGTTCTCGTCGAACCGCTCCAATTCCGGCGCTTTTAGCGGTGCGGCCAGTTTCTCGATGCTCCTGACCCCGAACAGATCCAGCATCCATTGATGCAGGACCAGCCGCTGTTCAAAGCGCAACGGTTCCTCTGCGCGGGTGCGGCGTGTGCTGCCTGTGGCTCTTCCTCTGCGCATCTCCGGCGCTCCCTTAAATCCGCTCGTCTTCAAACATTAGCCGCTGGAACTCCTGTTCAATCAGCCGCACTTTCCAGTTCTGCTCGTCCTGGCGCAGGTTCTCCAGATTGTTGTCGCCGTTGACGTAGATGACGTCGAACTCTTGATCTTTCGTGTTGTAACCCTGCTTGCGGAACCACGCATCCAGCGCGTCGTTGTCCATCTCCTGCACCTTACGCCACAGGATCAGCATGCGCTCGCCTGATGGGTTTAGGCCGGTAACCACTCGTATGCCGCGCACCTCGTCCATGGTCTTCAGACGCAGGCCGAGCAGGTAGTTGAAGGTTTCCACCAGATCCACCACTTTGGGCTCGGTTTCGCCCGCAGTGCCGGTGGAGATGTTTAGTTGATAGGAGAACGGATCGTCGAAGCGTTCGATATTCAGCAGCGACGTGCTGGCACGCGTTTCAACATCCAGCATGTAGCGGAGCATGTAGTCCTCTCGCAATTCGGCGTGCTGGTCGAGCAGGGACTGCTGCGCCTCGGACCGCTTCAGTTGGAGGTTGTTGAGGCTGTCCTCGTAAGATTCGAGTCGGACAATTCTAAAGGTGCGAGGGCCGCGCGTGATTTCGTCCTCATTGGGCAAGCGCGCAGGCTTTCCGTCAACCCACTCCGGTGTAAAGGCGATCTTTTTCATGCGAGGCAACAGAACTTCACTGAAGTAATGCTGAGCCTCAACCATCACAAACTTTCGCCGGCGCCCGTCCTCTCGGTTCAAACAGACCACCGCGTGACCTGTTGTCCCAGAACCGGCGAAATAATCCAAGACGGGCCGAGAATCGTCGGCGCGACACACACGGAGGCAATCGACAACGAGATTTATGCTCTTCGGGTAGTCGAAAGGCTTGTTGCCGAATAGGTCTTTTAGGACCTTGGTGCCGCTTTCGCTTGCCGAGTAACCGGCATCGTCCCACCAGGTTCCAGGCAACGCTCCCTCTTGGTTTGGGCGATATTTCTTGTGAACCTCAACCCTGTCATCGCTTCGTTCAACTTTGATGTCTGCGATTTCGTCACGGGCTCTATCGGGTGAACAAACCCAGACCTTTTCTTTACCGCTGGAATCTATTGGCCAGACCGCAACTTCATCTTGCGTCGGTTGTTCGATTACCTCCCACGTCTCTTCATCATCACGCCATCGCATCTCCGGTATGCGTACCGATCCTTCGCCAACATAAACTGGAAAGTACTGGCCTCGCCTATCGTTGCGGTCGGAATCAGATCCTGACTTCCGCATGTTTGCCCAAGCGTAGACACCCTTGTCGTCGGAAAGAGGATATCTTTCAGCCTTGCTTCCGCTTCTGGGCAGCCGTCCAATCGGAGCCTCTGATTCGCCCCAAAACACGGCATATTCGTGATTGGGGGAAAATCCTGTTGCTGTCGGTCGCCCTTGCGGT
Source organism: uncultured Acidobacteriaceae bacterium (assembly GCA_963730775.1). Taxonomy (GTDB): domain Bacteria; phylum Acidobacteriota; class Terriglobia; order Bryobacterales; family Bryobacteraceae; genus Bog-105. The sequence goes on from CAVSTI010000005.1 coordinate 71,540, forward strand.
TTGCTTCGGACAACGGCGGTTGCCCTGTGCACGCCGTCGCTCAGTTGCTCCAAGAGACCCATAAGGTCGGAGTATTCGAAATCATCAATTGCGATACAGCGTACTCCGGGACGCGTACGGAGATAGCTATCGCTGTCGAGCCGATTTGCCATTAACGTCAGCCATGAAGCTCGCCGATAGTCGTTCTTGTAAATGATGGGACTCGCATCTGTGTTGTATGGCGGATCGATGTACACGACGCCGATGTCCCCTGTGTACCGCGCTCGTAGAAATGTTAACGCCTGGAAGTTCTCGCTCTGAATGAGGAGACCGTCGCACTGGCCGTCAATGTCATGAAAGCTCGAGAGGAGAACCCGGCGGAACTCTTGGTTGAAGTGCTGGGTGTCGAGGATCAAGCTCGGATAGCTCCTCAAGAATTCAGCAGTCAGCGGCACGCTGAAAGCCGCCGCGTTGAGATCGCCTGCGATTTGATCTATTGCGAACAGCTGCACCCATTCCTCTCGCTGAGCATCGTTTGCGAGAGTCTGCTCAATTACCCAGTTACGCGTTGCCTTGTCCTCAATAGCCAAGATCAGGCCTATGGCGATGCAATACTGCGTTTCCACCACGAACTTTTTCTTCAGCCAAAGCCGCTTCTGAAAACCTTCGATTTGCGCCAAGAAATCAATCACCTTGTGCGCGATGCTGCGAATGGCTTTGATCTTCGAGAGATACTGCTCAACGCGCGGCGCGGTTTCTGATTCCACATCGTCGAGGTGCATCACCTCATTCTTGATGTAGAAATCTAGTTCGCGCCTTAGGAAGCCGCCAAGATCCTTATGGATGAAGTAGTCGAAGGTGTTCCGCGCCGTGTAATCCGCCAGATGCTTTTCGAGCAGCGTGCGGATTGGGTTCTTCTCCGTGCCTCGCACTGTTGCGAGTTCCCGCCGCCACTCTTCGAACCCGGTAGTTTGGGTGAGAATCCGGTTGACGGCGGTCGCATTCAGATCCAACTGCTTGGCCTTTTCCGCATGGGGACGATACTCAAAGCGGATCACGAGTTCGCCGTCCTGCTCCGTAAGCGCATCCTGCGCACACAGGATGAAGCGCCGCTCATTCCCGTTCTGGGCTCGGTTGTTCTCGCGCTCCGTATCAGCGGCCACCAGTTTGAAGTGTGCGCGTTTGCCGGATGGCAGCTTGAATGTGTAGTCGCGGAAGTTCTCGCTGGTCTTGATGTAGTATTGATCGCGGTTCGCCCAGTGCAACTTCACCTCTTCGCCTTCGTAGGGGATGGCATAGACTCCCTCCTTGTAGCGACGCAGCGACATGAAGTCGCCTTCGTCGTAGTAGCGGCGAAAGAAGTTGAACAGGTGGGAGTAGACTTCGTTTTCGAGCGCGCCAACGTCAGTCGTCTGGGCCAGTTTCGCGCGCAGTTCCTTCACGCGAGGCAATTGGTCCGGATCGGCGCCCAGTTCCCGCGCTTTTTGAATGGCGTCGGCGAGTTCGGCCTCCACCGCGCCGCGATTGCCGGTTTCGTGGGCAGCGAAGGCTTCGCGCACTTGCGGCAGCAGGTCCTGCTCCAGAAAGCGGCTGATCTCGTCGCGCTTGGCGTTCATAATGCGGTAGATGCCGAAGTCGAGTTCGGCCTGGTCGAACTGAAATAGTTCCGCCAGCAGACGCTTTAGTTTTTCGAGGTTCTGGGACATGCGATTATCTTTCAGATCACGCTCCAGCGGATCGTAAACACGGGTTCGGCAGTGGAGCGCTGGTGCATCCGTTTTTCGAGCTTTTCGATTAGGCCGTCACGCTTGGCGATGATCTCGTCTTCAACGTCGAAGATCCGCTGCCTATGGCGGCGCTTGAGTTTTTCGAGATCGCGGATCTGTTCCTGTAGCCCGTACTGTTCTTCCGTAGTCGTGGCCAACCGGGCCTGCCGCTGCAGGACCTTGATCCGCTCCTTGGTGTCTTTGAGTTCTTTCTCAGCAGCCAGCACCATGTCATCGGCCCACTTTTCCAACCGTTCGCGAGCCTCCTGGAAGTGCCGGTTATTCTGTTCGAGGGACCGACTGATCGTCGCGCGGGCGTGCCGGTCGGCTTCGACCGCAAGCCGGTCGCGGATCTCCGCCGGCGTATCAGCGGACGCATCGCACTGGGCTTCACAGTGGAATAGTTTTTCGAGCGTCTCCTGATCGAGCGATTTGCCGTCGTCGTCGAGACCCGAAAAGAGGAGATGCTCCTCCCGCTCAAAGGAATCGATCACCAAGCGCTGGAGGTGCAGCCAGCCGCTTCGGCCGCGCAGTGCTTCCACCAGGATGATGCGCGTAGGGCGACTGCTGATGTCGAAGCGCAGGTGAGCGGTAGGCGCGTTCAGGGATTTTCCTGCATCGAGCACATACTCGCCGAGCGGATGTGACAGCCGGTAGAGAAAGGCGCTCGGCACCGACTCCTGCGCCTTTGACACCAACCGGTAGTGGCCTGCGGGGATCTCCGGCTGGGGAGGGAATTGAAGGTCGAAACCCAAGGTTCCGTCGTCGAAGCTTGCGCGATCGTGCAGAATGAATCTCGTGAGCCGCCAGAACATGGAGCCGACACGGTCCAACTGCTTCTGCGCTCCTTCGAGGTTAAGCCGGAGCCGGGCATGAACGTCTTCGTCAAAGTGTTCGAGAAGCTGCTGCCGCACCTCCGCCATGCGCGCCTGGATCATTCCATCAAGTTCGGCGCGAAGTGACTGGAAGGCTCGAGCGATCTCCTCCGGCGTGCGGCACTGCTGGTAGATATCAAGCACCTTACGTTCGAAGTCCACGCCGGATTCGATGCTGCCCAGAACATCATCGGAAGCGCCGAAGACACCGTTGAACAGGTTGAATTTTTCTTCCAGCAACTCGTGGACGCGGCGATCCGCCTCGTTCTTTTCGTTCAGGAAGTTAATCACCACTACGTCGTGCTTCTGACCGTAGCGGTGGCAGCGCCCGATGCGCTGTTCGATGCGCTGGGGGTTCCACGGCAGGTCGTAATTGACGACCAGCGAACAGAACTGAAGGTTGACGCCTTCTGACGCGGCCTCTGTCGCGATCATGATCTCGCCTTGATCGCGGAAATGCTCGATGATGGCAGTCCGCACATCGACCGGTCGGGAGCCGGAGGCGCGTCCGGTCGGCTGGTTCACTTTCAACCATCGTTCATAGATAGCTGTGGTTTCAGGCTCCTGGTTGGTGCCGTTGAAGGTGATAACGCGGCCAGCGCAGCCGTTGGCCTCGAGAAAGTCCTTCAGGAACACCTGAGTGCGCCGCGATTCCGTGAAAATTACAGCCCGGTGGGCCGCACCCATCTCGGTCATCTTGCCGAATCCAATTTCGAGAGCGGTGATGAGCGCCCGGCTCTTAGTGTCTATGCCGATGCTACGAGCCCAATTGGCGTATAGGGTTAGTTCGTTGATTTCGGCCTGAAGCCGCTGGCCGTCCAGAGAGGGCTCAGCTGGTGGATCTAACTCAAGTTGAGTCGGCTCATCGGCGGACTCCGCTTCCAGATCGCCGTCGAGGAGTTCGTCCAGGATCTCTCCCTCGATCTCTTCATCAGCAATTATTCGGTCCACGAAATCGGTAGTCGGCGCCGCTTTGTCGCGTAGGCCAATCAGACGATCCCGCATGGCTTCCAGGGTCGCGGCTACCGCCAGCGGTGATGATGCCAGGAGTTTTCGAACGATTAGTGCAGTGAGGTGACGCTGACGCTGCGGCAGCGCATACGTTTCAGGCCGCTGCAGAAACGCGGAAACAGCCAAGTAGAGGCTGTGTTCCTGATCGCTGGGTTTGAACGGGCGCGTAATGAGACGGCGTTCGGTGTATTGGATGTACTCGACAACCTGCCTACGCAGCGTGCGAATGGAGAAGGTCTTGAGCCTGTTTCGCAGATCGGCGATGTCGCCCCCAGTGTTGACATACCGCGTCCGGAATGAGGGCAGGTCGCCAAACAGATGGTCGTCCAGTAGGGTCGAGATGCCGTACAGCTCTACCAACGAGTTCTGGAGAGGAGTAGCGGTCAGCAGCACTTTGCGCCGATCTTCCAAAGCCCATCGGATGTTCTGCCCCATTCGGTTTGAGGGGCGGTAGGCGTTCCGAAGCTTGTGGGCTTCGTCGACTACGACCAGGTCCCAGCCCACCGTGCGGACGTCGCCGGCACGCTGACTCGCAAAATGGAGAGAGGTGATAACCACCGATTCACTCTCGAAGGGGTTCGGAATCCCCCTGGCCTGCGCCTCGCGGTGCTCCTTGGCATCCAACACGATTGCGGGGAGATTGAACTTCTCAGCGAGCTCCAGAGCCCACTGCTTCCGGATCGACGCCGGGCAAATCACGAGCAGACGACGTTTTCGCTCGGCCCAAAACTGACAGAGCACGAGACCGGCTTCGATGGTCTTCCCGAGACCGACCTCGTCGGCGAGGAGAACTCCGGTCGATACAGGCGATCGAAAAGCAAACAATGCGGCTTCGACCTGGTGCGGATTCAGATCCACGCAGGCGTCGAAGAGCGATCGTGAGAGACGCTCGACGCCGGAGCCACCTACACGAGTCAATTCATAGGCGAAGTACTTCGCGTGATATGCAGTGCTCACGGACGACGGGGGCCTCCGCTCGAAGACCCTCTCTGCTCATCTAGGGCGGCTTTCATTTCTTCGAGCCGCTTAATCAGAAACGGCATCGGTACTCGTTTGCCGTTCTCCCAATGGTTCACCGTGCTGTACGTCACGCCGATCCGTTGCGCAAACTGCTCCTGCGTGAGTTGCAGACCTTTACGCAATGCTTTCACCAGTTCGGGGATTTGATCGCTATTCAGGTGGCCACCGTCCGTCTATGTAAGGTGCTATGTTACCCAACATAGTGCTCGCTGGTCAATTGCCAAATAGGCACGCTGGGACGCAGCGTAAGGCACTTCCCGCCTCTTGTGGATTTGCACCGTAATCTACACCCTCCGAAGCTTCGTTTTCTGCCGGCCCGTGAGGAGCACGTTGTTGATGTTGGGAACTTCAAGCATTTGAGCCCTCATCCGACGAGGCGCGCCGGTGCTGATACATTCCGTCTCCATTCAGCTGCCGAGTGTCTCTCGGGCACAGCTTCGCTTGACGGCCTGACGGCCTAACCGCGCCACGGCGGCGCTGCGGGCTTCTGCTTCGTCTCCTCTCTGTCGTTCGTCGCCGCCCTCGCGGGTTTCGGCTCCCCCACCGTCCTTCGGACCGTCGTTCGTTCCTCTCTCCTCGGTGGTCCCCCCGAAAAAGCAGCCCTTGGCCTTGGGAGCGGTTCCGCTCGCTTTTGGGTGCCCCGAGAGACAGCTCGGGAGCAGAAACGGAGACAGAACATGTACACCAATCGCGTCAACCTCATCGGATTCCTCGGCAAAGACGCCGAAGTTCACAACACCCGCAACAACAGCTCGTTCACGACGCTCTCACTCGCCACCAAGCGTAGCTGGCGCGACCGCGAATCCGGCGGCTTCAAGTCCGAGACCACTTGGCACCGTTGCGTTGCCTTCGGGAACATCTCCAACGTCGCCGCGTGCCTCAGCAAAGGCGCTCATGTCCAGATCGAGGGCGAGATCCGCACCCGCGAGTACACGCCCGCCGGTGGCTCGAAGAAGTCGATCACCGAAGTCCGCATCCTCTCGCTGGTCAAGCTCGACCGCGCGAAGAAGTCCGAGACTACCGAGACCCAGGGGGCAGCCGCTTAGGCGGCGCTTCCTCCCCGGAGGTGCATCATGACTACCGAACAAGCAAAGACCCTTTCCGAATCCGCGCTAACGCAGCTTCTTGAAGCTCTGGAACGCGGCCAGAGCGAAGCGCTCAAGCTCTATCTCGCTGTAATGTCCCGCTTCCATCGTTACTCGTGGGGCAATATCCTCCTCATCTACAGCCAGCTTCCGACTGCGACCCACGTCGCTGGGTTCCACGCCTGGCTGAAACTCCACCGGTTCGTCCGCAAGGGCGAGAAGGGCATCGTGATTCTCGCGCCGATGGTCGGCCGCAAGAAGTCCGCGGAGGATGAACTCGCCGAGGACGAGCACACGCGCGTCTTTGGTTTCCGGGCCGCGCATGTCTTCGACGTCAGCCAGACGGACGGCGAACCGCTGCCCGAGTTCGCCCGCGTGCAGGGCGACCCACTCGAGTACACCGCACGCTTGAAGACTTTCCTCGACCTGAAGTCCATCGCACTGGAATACGACGATCGCATCGGTCCCGCGCACGGAATGTCATCCGGCGGCAAGATCACGATGTTGCCGGGCCTGTCCGCGCCTGAGGAGTTCTCGGTACTTGTCCACGAAACAGCTCACGAGCTTCTCCACCGTGGCGACCGACGCAAAGAGACCAGCCATACGGTCCGTGAGACCGAAGCGGAAGCCGTCGCCTTCGTAGTCTCGACCGCAATCGGACTTGATGCCAGCACATCCAGCAGCGACTACATCCAGCTTCACTCGGGCGACAAGGCCACTTTGGCCGAATCGCTCGGATATGTCCAGCGAACCGCTACCGAGATCCTCCAGGCAATCACGCCGGAGGTCTCGGCGGCAAATCTATCCACCAACTGACCATCGCAAACAAATGAGGACTCATACAATGCAAGCACAGACTTTCTTCAACGCTTTCCGGACACTCGCCATCGATCAACTCCGCGAGTCCCCGACAAATCCACGTCGCAGCTTCGACCAGGTAAAGCTTCAAGAACTGGCCGAGAGCATCCGCGTTCAAGGCGTGCTGGTGCCCTTGATCGTCCGCGAACTCGGCCCCGAAGACTTCGAGGTCGTCGCCGGAGCGAGGCGGTTCCGAGCCGCCCAGATGGCAGAACAGTTTTCGGTGCCCGTCCGGGTTGTCGAATTGACTGATTCGGAAGCGCTCGTCCTTCAACTCATCGAGAACGCTCAACGCGACGATGTGCATCCATACGAGGAGGCGATGGCGTACAAGGCTCTGCTGCAGAACTCCGAGCCAAAATACGACGTGATCTCGATTGCCGCAAAGACTGGCAAGTCGCTCTCCCATATCCATGGCCGCCTGCGCATGGCCGATCTGATCCCAGAAGCCGCGAAGGCGTTCCAAGCGAATCAGATTACAGCCGGACACGCTCTTCTGATAGCCCGATTGCCTGAAACTCAGCAGGCCGAGGCGCTAGCGGCTGCCTTCCGTCAGGACTACCAGACGAAGCAGAAGCACGCCATCCCTGTCCGCGAACTGGCCCAATGGATTCGAGACACGCTCATGCTAACGCTGTCAGAAGCCGTTTTCGACCGTGAAGACGCGGACCTGGTTCCCGCCGCAGGCCCATGCACGAGTTGTTTGAAGCGCACCGGCGCGAACACTGTGCTCTTCGAAGACTTTGCTGAAGATGACCGATGCCTCGACGCGGATTGCTTCAAGTCCAACGTGGACGCTCATATCGACAGGCAGAAACGTGAGAATGCGGAGCTGATCCAGATCACCAGAGCCTATTACGCCGCGAACAAGGAAAGTGAGGTTCTGACGCGGAACGACTACACGGTGATCGAGCCGAGTGCCCCGAACCGCTGCCCACGAGCGACGGCGGCTGTGGTGGTGGAAGGGCCAGGAAAGCGCGGCGAGATCGTGACCGTATGCGCCGATCCGAGCTGTCCGGTCCATGGCAAGGCTGACGAGCAAGCGGAGCGCGAAGAGGCAATCCAGCAACGCCAGGAAGAATGGCGCAAAGCTCAGGAAGTCCGCGAGCAGCAGCGGGCGCAGAATCGCGAACTCCTCGATTCCGTGCTCAGCCGCAAACCGGCGGAACTGAGCAGAGAGGATTTCCAGATGATCGCGATGTGGATGCTTGAACGCCTTGATGGTGAGGAGATCGAACTCGCCGCAGAGCGCAACGGGATCAACGTGGATGGCGTGGACGCTCCAGAGCTGGAACTGAGCAGCAAAATAAAAGATGCCGGCGATGAAGATCTCCGCAAGTTGCTTGTGCTGTTCGCCCTTTGCCCTTCGGCACTCTCAGACGAGCCCCTTGCGGAAACGGATGCTCTGGCCATTGCTAACCGCAGGTACGGATCCAGACCAATGAAGACGAAACGTTCGAATTCACAAAGATTGAAGGTCATCGCCAAATCGAAACGCCGAGTGTCGTAGGCTCTCGAATCCTGGGGTAGCGAGCAGAAGTTCGCTACCCTGATCAACATAGTGGAATGAAGGAGAGCGCAGATGTTTTTTTACTTCGCCTACGGTTCGAACATGCTCACCCGCCGCCTGACGGCCCCAAGGCGCGCACCGTCCGCCAAATTCATTGGTACCGGCTACATTGAAGGCTATCGGCTTACCTTCGATAAAGCGAGCAATGACGGGTCCGGCAAGTGCGACGCCGAAGCCACCGGCAACCCGGAGGATCGCGTTTACGGCGTCGTCTATTCGATTGCGGAAGACGAAGCAGGCGCGCTCGATACCGCCGAGGCCGTTGGTCACGGCTACCGAAAGGGAGAGATAGACATACTTACTCCGCAAGGCCCGCTCAGGGCGGTCGCCTACTTTGCCACACAAAAAAACGCCCGTCTTCTGCCGTTCCACTGGTATAAATCCTTCGTCGTGCAGGGCGCTATCGAGCATGAATTGCCCGAGATTTACATCGAGCGGCTACAGGCTGTTCAGTCGCAGGAAGACACCTTCGCCGATCGCCGCTGAAAACGAGGCCTTGTTGCGGACAACTATGGCACCGGAAGCCTGACGGCGCCGACCGACGTTGCCCTGACTTTACCAGCGGCCCTTTTTGTCTTTGAAACGCAGCACTCCATCGAGTTCTTTAAGTAGGACTTCCTCATCAGCGCCCGAACCCGATTCTTCGTCCCAGCCTCTTCGGTGCGGAGGAGGAACTTCGCCATCCTCGAACCAGAGCAGCGTGAGCGTCTGGTCCCATCGCTCCAGATGGCGGGCTTCTTCCAGCAACGTTCCACCACGCTCCCAATGCTGGAACCACTCATCTGCCTCGATCTCTTCGGGGCCGGAGGAGGAGGTGCCCGCGCGAAGGCGTGCAGACAATGAACCGGAGGGAAGTTCAATGCGAGGCGCAATCCAGGCACCAGCATCCCGAAGGGCGGCGGACCGAGAACCGTACCTGACCTTTCCTTTTTCGGACAGGGCGAAAGCAACGGGTGCCCGCAAAACTGCCGCAAATCTGGAACCCGTCGCCATTGTGGACGATTTGAATTTCAAGGCAAGTTCATCGATTGCCGCGAGACCAATCTCCGCCTTCTCAGCGAGTGACTTGAAAAAGCCGTAGGGCAAGAGCAACTCGGCAGCAAAGATGTCGCAGAAAATTTCGTTCTGCGAGCGCTTCGCAGGATTCCAGGATGGCACTTCCTGATGATCGGAGGGGAGGCCCAGAACAATGTGCGCCAACTTATGGCCAATCGTGAATCTCTGACGTTCCGCGCTATCTTTGCCGTTCACGCAGATGTACTTTTTGCCCTTGCTTTCGAACGACCAGCCGGGCTCGTTGTCTGCAAGCTCCATGTCGATCTTGAGGATGGCTCCGACGCGTTCAATATAGGCTCCCATGGGAACTGGGACCGTCGTCGGACTCACCATCCGCACAAGTTCCCGTGCTTTCATCTCGACGTCGAATTCCTTCATCGCTCAATCCTCCATGGACAGCATGCGTCGAACGCGCGCGATCAGTTTCGGATAGTCTGGCCGAACGGTGCCGCGGAAAGCCGCGCCCGCCGCCGCCGAAAATTCCTCAAAGGTGACACTCTTGTCCGCGAGGACGCATTCCACCAGTGCAGGGTCAGTTTCGTTGTGCTTCGCGAGATACCGAAGCATCTCCGCTTCCCGAGGTTCGGCCTTCAGGGCCTTGATAACTTTTGTCAGGACTTCCTCGGAGGGAGCCTCCTTACTGCCCGTTTCGAGCCGATACAGATAGGCGTGATCCACGTCGGCAACTTTCGATACGTCACGTAGCGAATCCCGCCGTGACTCCCTTAGATGCCGAAGCAAATAACCTAACGCGGGTTGACTCAATATGCGCTCCTTGACTTTACTACATGCTTCAGTTATTCTGTTGTCCAGATAGACAACACTGGTTATGAAGATGCTTGGCATCAGCAGTTAACATGGCATATTTTTTCGTAGCGGTGTTGTCCATCCAGACAATATGCCACTTCGCTCCGCCGAACGCAAGCCCGGCCGGGCTCAAAAGGAAAGAGGTTAAACATGACGACCCAGCAGCTTGAATTCTTCGTTCACGGCCAAGGCGCAAAGCCCCGGTCCATGAGCGCGGCTCCCCATGAGACGCTGCGTGAATTGCTCATCCGGGAGAAGCTGATCCGGGAGGACGACACCGAAATCTTCGTTTTCGTCGGCGAATGCGAAGAAGCTTTGGTGGAAGACATCGAAATCGAGGAAGGCGAAGACCGCCGCGCCCCAGTCGATATCAACTTGACCATCGAAGTGCTCGAACTTGAACGCCATCGCCACGTCCACTGCCACACCTGCCGCCACATCGGCATCGACGTGGCCTTCAACGGGAAAACGAAGCGGCATAAGTTTTCGCCGTCTACGACGGTTGCGACCGCTGCTGCCTGGGCGCGGAAAAAGTTCCGCCTCGATCCCGCCGCCGCGGCCGACTATGTGCTCGAAATCTGCGGCACCACCGACAAGCCGCGTCCCGACAAACACCTTGGCGAACTGGTTAAAGCCGGTACCTGTTCGCTCTGCTTCGATCTGGTCAAGGAAGTCACGCCGCAGGGCTAACTATGGAAACGCCCGACCAGGCACTGTTCAAAGAAGACGTTGCACCAGCTGAATTCCGGAGTGGCGCGGACAGGGGCAACTGGGGCTTGGCCGCGCCGGAATTCACTGTGACGTTTAAGTGGCCGCGTCGATTGATCTGGATCGCGGCGGCCCCAAGAACGAACGCGCCCGACCGGTACTACATCGCCCTCGACGCGCTGGGCTACCGGACAGACCCGCCCACGGGTACGTTCTGGGACCCGGTAGTCAGAACGATGCTGACGGCGGACAAGCGCCCGAAAGGAAAGCCGGACAGCCGCGTTTCGCGCGTCTTTAGAACCGACTGGAATAGCGGCACCGCCTTCTATCATCCCTACGATCGGGCGGCGGCGTCGAGCCACAAAGTTGAATGGGCGGAAGGCGCCACCAACGACCCCCGCCGCAAGTGGACACCCGACCACACCATCGTCAACTGGCTTTGGGAATTTCACGGTCTCTTAAATTGCGGAGATTACATTGGCATCTGAACAACAAAACGGCGCACTGCGGTTGCCGCTGGCGCTCTGGACCAGGACCATCCTGCAACTCCGCCGAAGGAGCGGCGGCGTGCGCGAAAGCGGAGCGTTTCTTCTCGGCCGCGAGGCAGGTTCAAGAATCACAGATTTCGTCTGTTACGACGACCTCGACGCCGCCGCCTATCAGGCCAAGGCCATCGCGTTCCATGATGCCGGCTATGCCGCCCTGTGGCGTCTCTGCAGCGAGCGCAACCTTCAAGTCCTGGCCGACGTTCACACCCACCCTGGCCGGAGCGTGGAGCAAAGCTGGATCGATCGGGAAAATCCCATGATTCCGACCGTTGGGCATACCGCCTTGGTCGTACCGCAATACGGGCGGACGCCGTGGTGGACCCTGCGTGACGTAGGCGTATACGAATACCTCGGAAGCTTCAAATGGCGAACACATCGCCATAACGCCGCGCAAAAGCGCGTGATTCTGACCTTGTGGTGACTCTCATGCAAACTGACGCCTCGCTGTCTCGTATCTCGAAACTGCTGATCGACCGGGATGAAACTTCGGTTGAAGACGCTTTGACGCAGCGCAGGCGGTTCGCTGTCACGCTCGTCTGCGGCGCGGATGTCGCATCCTCCCGTGGTCTTCAAATCGCGGTTCTGACGGCGGCGAACATCGCGCAGCGGTGCTTTCCGGGCTCGGTTCGATTGCGTCTAAATTCCGGCCTTGCGGAAGCCCCTCTGCTGGTTTGGCCCGCTTTAAAACAGACATTCGCTGATGCTCTGGCCATCGTGCTTGGCTCCGATGCCCTTTCCGCATGGATAGATGGAACAGATGACTGGCGACTGCTCTTCGGTGACGTTTCAAATATGCCGCGCGCGCTGCGCGTTACCTTCGATGGTTGGATTGCGAAGGCCGGGCCTGCCGACCAGGTCGAGCGCATGGCCGAACGGGAATATTGCTCGCTGGCGAGCGTGCTAACCGGCGGGCTCGGCGTGTCCGAACTCTTTTTGCGCTTCGCCGATATCTCTATCACAGCTTCACGCCGCACGGTTGGTCTCTCCCTCTGGAGACCGGACCGCCCGGTCTCCGATCCTGACGCCTTGGGCCCCCCCGTCCAGTCGCTCCCGAGCGAACTTTGGGTTTTGGGCCTGGGGCATCTTGGCAATGGATACCTTTGGTCGCTAGCAACGCTTCCTTACGCAAACGCCGGTGACCTCAAAATCTTTCTGAACGACTTTGATCGGATTCAGGATGCGAATGTCGAGACGAGCATGCTGTTCGACGGAAACCTGATCGGCCGTCTAAAAACGCGCGCCTGTGCCGAATGGCTTGAAGCACGGGGCTTTCAGACGCGGCTCATCGAGCGCCATTTCGATGATAATTTCCGTCGCCGGGACGATGAACCCGGACTGGCTCTTTGCGGATTCGATTCGAACGCCGCCCGGCGCGATCTCGCGACGGCACTATTTCGGCATGTCGCTGAAAGCGGCCTCGGCGGAACGCCAGGTAATTTCGACACGATCAACTTTCACACATTTCCCAATCTGCGCAGCGCCGCCGACCTTTGGCCTAATGTCACTCCCGCGGAAATCGACAAGTTGAACCTGCAAGCGAAGCGTCGCGTGAACGAGAATGCCGCATACACGCAACTCGGGGGCGAAGAATGCGGCCGGTTGGAAGTCGCTGGAAAATCGATCGCCGTGCCCTTCGTAGGTACGGTGGCATCAACGCTCGTAGTGGCCGACGTTCTTCGGCTGCTTCATCGAGGGCCTTACTATCACGACATGAAGATTTCACTCGGGACACCGGACCAATGTGTGGCGCGTTTCGTCGGAACGTACAAAGCCAGCGACTTCGCTGGCCTTCGTGCAGTGTCTCGCATGCAACAGGACAAGTGAAGTTCGCGTCCCGGATAAGAAGAATCGTGTCCACCATGTCTTCGTACGCGCCTATTCGGCGCTAACCCTCTCTGTAACCTGTCGCGTGGATCTTCTCGCCAAACTGCTGAGCCGCAGATATCATCGGGACCACTTGCCATGATGATTCGATGTCTGCGTGTGCTCACCGAGTAGGCGTGGAAGAGAAATCAGTAAGCTCAAGCCGCAAGCTTTAGTCATTAGCGCCATCTGCCGTCTCACGGGCTACCACCGAAAGGACGATCACGAGACATCTCTTGAACCCGGCCGAGCCGCCCGTGTACGGACCGCACGGTCGGTCCGCAAGAGCAAAATCGAACCAATCAGGCCCTAGCCCGCGGGAACCGCTCCAAGCTTTCGCTGATACGTTCCGGGATAAGACTACTGTGATTTGGCCTGCGCCAGTTCGCGCGTCATCCATTCAAGTTCCGCGCGGGCCTTACTGACCAACCCCCGATAAGAGAGAAGCCTAAGTTTGGGGCTGGGGTTCAGGTCCATATGCGTGTCGTGGTCTTTGCCGATGAGAATGATCTCGATCGGCTGAATCTGCCCGACGAGATCATCTCGGTAACGCTCGCCCTGGGCCACATCCTTGCGCACCAGTGTGTGACGAGGTTCCTTAAACTCAATGAGCACGTAACGGCGATCGAGCTCGGCCGTTAGTAAGAGATCGGGCCGCGTATCTCCGCGCTTTCCGGCATAGGCTTTGTCGAGATAGGTGCGGACGATTGTGGCCATAGTCCGGTTTGAGGATATGAGGGCATATTCCGAGCCGAATACCCAGAGATTGGCGGCCAGCGCACGGTGAATGTCGGCTTCGGAGGTATCCGGCGCGGCTATTAGAGCGTCGAGGGAATCAAGAAACTCCAGCCGGCGACGGCACTGCTGCCCGATGACGCTCAGTTCAAGCAGGCCGAACTCTTCGTGCGCTTCCGAAAGGGCTGCAACTCCTGTCTTGCCGGCATCGTGGATTTTCTCGATGACGGCGGCATAATCATCCTGCTCAAGCGCATCAAGTAGAACGGATACGATCTTCTGCAGCGACTCATCAGAGAGATCGTAATGCCGCTTGATGAAGCGCTCGACCGTGCGTTGGGCGAAGGCGCGCCGGTGTTCCGGCATTGCAGCGAGGCGAAGCTCGACCGCGCGCGTGAGGCGAGCCCTTTGAAGACTCATCTCGCGTTTAAAGGTTCTATCGATCGCTGCACGAAGATGGGTGCGGGCCCACTCCATCATCGCTACGCCCTGCTTGCTGTTCTCGATGACGGCTCCCCAGTCGGCCGTGGTCTCAAGCCCGTCTGCCGAGAGTTCGCCATAGATTCTGCGGAGAACGTCCCGCGGAATAGTCTCATCCTCTTCCAACCCGAAGAACCCAGGCTTGCCGACAATCTTCCCATCCACCCGGATGGCGATGCCGCTTCGCCTTTCCGGCTGGCGTTGGTTCATGATCTTAAAGGTAAGATCGACGGACTTATGAAGACCAAGGTCTTCCGTCGCCTCGAAACTTTCACCAGGAACATCACGCACGCTGAGGCGCTCGCCGTTCACGAACACGGTAAATCCATGCTCCCGGCCATACTCCATTACGAGCAAGGGTCGGAACCTATCCGATGACGGGAACGACAGGTTTTGATGAAGGTGATTGAGCGTGACTGTTGTGCCGTGTTCTGCTTTGTCGCAGGCACTGACTTCCCGTGGCAATTCGATACGCTCAACGTCCGGGGCGTCGTCGCGAATGAGATCAGCGTTCTTTATTGTCAGGACCGTCTTCTGTCCTTTCGCACGGGTGATTACCACCATCTCGCCAGCCACCATGAGCCCGGCAAACTTCCCGATGCCGCGCCGGCCTTTGACGAGCCTGCCGCCGAGCGTCTTAACGCCCCTTTTGAGACGCCTGTCCCGCGCGACCTTCAGGTATTCCTGCTGAACTTCCTGGGGCGTCATGCCATAGCCGTCATCGTCCACGATGATCGGGTCGCTCGTCATGGAACCGGGCAGCGTGATGTTGACGACTTGTGCATCGGCATCCCACGCGTTGTCAACCAATTCCTTGACGGCGTCTTCAGAAGAGCGGTAGCTCTCGCCGAGCAGCGATGCAAGCCGCGGATCGACGGCGAAACGTGCCATTCTGCTATTCCTCCCAACCAACCCTCACGGCTGGGGTGGATGCCAGGCCGGATTTCAAGACAAAGGTTGTTTCATCACAGTTTAATCCCAGCAGAGATCATTGGGCTCTGATGGATGGCCTCCAATTCGCGAGGGAATTCCACACGCAGACGGAGTCTCCAATAAATCTCCATTCGCTTTCCAAAGCGGATCGCATTCAGATTGGCGCGGAGTCTGGATGGACGCAATAGATTGGATTCGACTCCAAAGACCAATGTTTTCAAGCCCATGCCGTTTTCCCAAGCTGGACGTCGCGGGTTCGATCCCCGTCTCCCGCTCCATGTTTTCAATAACTTGGGAAGATTTCATGTTCTCAGGTTTAGTTCGATTAGTTCTTTAAGCTCCCGAGCACCTCGCGGAGACCGGTAGGAGGGTGTAGCAGCATTCTCCTACCAAACCCTGGATTCCCTCGCTAGCCTCGTTTCAGAAAGCCTCATAGAGCACTCCCTGCGCCGTCATTGGATAACGGCTGTTTCCAAAAGCCGAACGGCAGCAAGCTTCTGTTCGAAAGTAGCCACCGCATATTCATTCTCGTTTACATCGACGGTGTTACCCATCTGGGCCGATCTGGTGTGGGCGTCAACGCCCACCTTCTTCGACCAGGTTGCGTAAGTGCGTCGCATGACTTGGAAGGTGGCCCAATCGAGTCCGACCGGCTCTAGCCGAGGACGCATATAGCGCAGCCACGCGTTATCACGCCTCAACGGCTTTCCATTTTCAGACGGAAACAGCCAGTCCTCCTTTTTATCGCTGAATGGCGAAGCCTCAATCCACATTTGCAGAAGTAGCTTCGTACTCATCGTAAGAGCCACTTGTCTGAAAGAACGCTGCGTTTTTTGGGATCATCCAGATCACCTCGGTAAAGCCTCCTTCTGACCCAAACGCTGTCGCCTTCAAAATCCCCGAGTTGCAGAGCGAGTATCTCCCCAGGCCGCATCCCCTCCCAGGTAGCCAACCGAGCGATCACTTTCTCCCGCAGCTCGAGCGCACCTATCAACATTCGAGATTGATCGGGCGTCAACACCCTACGCTCTCGCCCAGCTTTGAATTGCCTCGGCGTGAATAACGTTGTTGCCGGGTTTCGATCAATAGCGCCCTCGCTCAGCGCAAGAGCGAAAATTGACCGCAGCCTGAAACGCAGATGATCGACAACGCTACGGCCGCACTTCTTAGCCGTCGCGTCTAGAAGGGCCTGCATTTCTTCCCGATTGATACTTCGAATCAACTTGTCACCCATAGGCCGAACAAGATGAAATCGGATTCGCGGAACTTCCGTGTCGGCCGTCGAAGGTTTCCATTTGCGCTCGTAAACAGGTAAGTACACGAGCTCAACAAATTGTTCGAACGTTGCCTTCGTTGACTCACGTCTCTCCACGCCTTCATTGACAGGTTTCAGGATCTCCTGCAATATAGACTCCGCATTCAATCTGGTGACCTTTGAGCAAGGCCCCAGTTCCTTCGTCCTGTGATTCCCCTCCTCTCTCCACTGCGCAAGCCAATAGTTTTTTCCATCACGCCTGCGAGTGGTTAAGCTTCCTCTTTGGAATCGCTTCCGACGCATACATTTCCTCTTTCCTGCGTCTATGGCGACCAATCCTGATTTGAGTGATGTTAACACTGCTTCTTGTGGGCCTCCAGCCACTCCTGCAGCCATTCGCCCCGGACTACCATCCGCCGCCCCATTTCCATATGGGTCAAAGGCGGCACACCCCGAACCTGCCCCTTGAGCAGCTTCGACGCATGTGCTTCGAGCAGCGGAGGCGCTCGGCGACTTCACGCAACGTCAGAATTTCCTTCGTGCGGTCTTCTTTCACAACACGCCCCCTCAACCGACAAGAAGCGGCAAAAAAGGTGAAATCCGCAGCATGGCAAAAAAATATTCGCTCCGAAAACTACTGATATTCGGCACGGGACTTTAGGGGCGCTCGTGGAATTCGGAGTAATTTTCGTTATGCCGAATGCCGTATTATTCCGAGCGGATGTTTGAAACGAGCACGGTGATCGGTTTCCGTGCCCGTTGACTCGGCATAATCAGAGCGCCGAAAGGAAACGCAGCAGGTCGTCTTTCGGTTTGAAGCGGCCTGAACGGCCTTTTGCAGAAGATAATCGACACTGTCGACTGCGAGTTGGCCGCGATGCACATTCGGGAACGCGATGCTTTCCGGCTTCGATTCGAGATTTCGAAACCACGTCTGAAGCACTTTCGCCGTCTGCTTCCAAAGCGGCACGGTTCGATCCTTGCGTCCCTTGCCATGAAGGTGAACGAAGGTGTGCTGATGTTCGAAGGTAAAGTGCCCGCACAACAAGTTGGTTACTTCTGATACGCGCGCTCCCGTGTTGTAAAGCGTGAGCAGGAGGGCGTGGTCACGTGCGCCGAGCCAGGTAGTCTGGTCGGGTACCGCCAGAATGGCGTTGATCTCCTCTTGTGTCGGATAAGTGATCAAGCTTCTGGTCGTGCGTTTCGTTGGTATCGCGAGCACGCGATTCACCAGCGCCATATTTGACGGGTCGCGCACACCTACGATGTGGAAGAACGATTTGATAGCGCAGAGCCGGGCATTCCGGGAACGCGCTTTATTGCCCCGATCCGATTCGAGGTGCTCCAGAAAGTCGAGTATCACGGGTGCATCGAGATCACTGACCTGCAGCGAGGTTGGGACACGTCCTGTTCGGGCTTGCAAGAACTCCAGCAAAAGCCGGAACGTGTCTCTGTAAGCAGCCACAGTTTGCGGACTCACGTGTTTGTGAACGCAGAGATGTTGCGTGAAGAGTACTGCACAAGTGATGGGAAGGCATTCTCGTTGTTCATTGAGCGCCTCCATCTGCTTTCACGAACCGCTTGGTCGCCGTTACCAACAGTTCCGGCGTTGACGTGAGATACCAGTACGTTTCCCGAATGTTGACGTGACCGAGATAAGTGGCCAGATGTGCCAGTCGGGCACGCACGTCGACGTTGTCTTCGTTCCAGCGGCGTAAGCGCGTCACTGCGAACGTATGTCGCAGCGAGTGCAGTGTCGGTTGTCTACTACCACCGCGCGGCTTGATATCGAGCTGCTGCACAATCGTTCGAAACGCTTTGAGCAACTCGCCATAAGGCAAGCGCATA
>CAVSTI010000006.1:0-421915 GCA_963730775.1 uncultured Acidobacteriaceae bacterium
TTTCGTTCCCATCTGTGATCCGGAAAAGGTGACCCTTCCTGACAAGAGAGGCTCTATGTTATGTCATTCGCGCAACCACTCTCTGAGCGGGAAGAAAACAACGTGGCGCACCCGAATGTCCGATCCAAACGGCCGGCAGCCCAGTTCACCAACGCAATGCACACCAACACAGTCATCGGCAGAAGACGGACAGCCACTCTAGCATCTATGCTCAAAGCGTGTTTAGGAACGCTATCAGATCCGCTTTCTCCCGAGCCGTCAAGCCTATGCCGAATCGCGTTTCATAGAAATCTAACACTTCGGACAGCGACTGAGCCGACCCATTATGAAAGTAGGGAGGACGGCTCGCCAACCCACGCAGAATCGGGCCCTTGAACCTGCCCACATCCTTCCACAAGCCCGTCACTAAAGCGCGGCCTGGATCTGTCGTTGTCTTGACGTCTCCCGTTGCGTTATTCCGCAACACAAACACGGGCAGGTATCTCACATCCAGCGAACTGCTCTCATCTGCCACGCCGATATTCAGCGGCACAGGTAAAGAGTGGTTTCCCACATCCGGCGAGTCGTGACATGTACCGCATGTTCCCGGGATCGTCTCCACGCCTAAGTCATCGTTCAAGCCCGCAACGTTGCGAATCGATATCGGCTTTGAATTGAACAGGTCCTGGCCGCGCAGGATGCTAGCTCGTGCCTGTTTACGCGACTCCCCACGCGACAACGCCAACTCGTTCTTGTCTTCGTCTCGCCACCCACTCGCCCATGCATCAAACAGGCCGAAGATCTTAGGTGTGAACGTCGTTCCGTGTGGATTACCGCCTAGCGGGTCGTTGATCCCGACAAAGAAGTTGCGTTGTGTGCTCGTCCCCAAAGCCACCGGACCGCCCGTTGCTTTGCCCGCATCCAAACGCCCTGCTCGATAGTCGTAGATTTGAGCTGTCACCAGCTTCATCTCAAAATCAACAATCTCCTGCTCCTGTTGAGGCGTCAACGCCGCCATTCCCTCTGCATGCCCCGTGGTCGCCGAGTTCGCCTGATGCGACAAGTCAAACAGCAAGTCCGTCGGGTTCGTTTCAAAAGTAACCTTCTGCGTCCCCATCTGTGGTGCCGACTCACGTCCATCCCACATCACAGCGCTCGAAAAGCGAAGGTTCGTGCTCGGCAGCGGGCGCCGGTACAACGACAAAGAGTTCAGATCGCCGCAGCCGTATGGGTTGCTCACCTGCGTCACTGTAAACTCCGCATTCGCCGGCATTTGCAATGACACACGAATCAGCCCACGTTGCAGCAGCAAACTGTAAGCTTCGCGCCTGCTCTGGACCGTCGACGTATTTAGCCCATGGTCGCAATTTGCTCCGTCTACTGTGCGGAAAAGCGGATCACGACCCGCCGTAAAGTCAAAGCGTGCCTTGATCTCCGGAGGAGAAATCGACCACCCCTGCGCTGGCCGGTGGCACGTCGAGCAGGACCGTCCGTTCGTTCCGAGACTCTGAAAAAAAGCGCCTCCGAGTGGGATCGGCTCCTTGTCAACGTTATAGGTCGACACCAAACCGGCCTCATTCGGAAACGGAGTAAGATTCGGCAGTTGCTGTGCCAGTACCGAGGCAGTCCAAAGCAAGCATAGAGCCGTTGATGAAATTCGTGTGCTGGTGTTCAGTCGCATGGTTAGACTGTTATCTTTCGCGTTGCAGACGTTTCGGAGCAATTCAAAGCACGCCCAGTGCCACCACTGAAATACAAGCAGTAGAACAAGCCTCCAGCATTTGGCTCCGCGCACGCGTTCGTAAGCGCAGTAGCGTAAACGCATTTCTCCCCTAAAGGCGGCTCCACATCCTGCTGTTGTGCAGCAAGCCTGAACAAAAGCCGACTACGTGGTATTCGTTCGGATCCGCCTATAATATCCAAACGGATAACCTCGGCAGGGCGCACTTAGCCGTAAGGCTAGCCGCATCTGAACAGGCGGGCGGTTCGGACATTCCCACCGTGAGGGCCGAGTGTAGGGTAATCCACTTGCGCCTGTAGTCGGCATTCGGTCGAAAGGCCGGATAGGTACCGAGAAGTCCCGATCACTCTCCTATCCGAGTTTCTCAGCCCTAATACGCGGCACGAACTCGCGGTTTAAGCTGAGACCATGTCCTTCATCCCCTTGTACGACAACGCGTATCGCGGAGACGCGCAGGAAGTCTACCGGCAGATTCGAACCGAGACCTATGATGTCGACCTTGGGCAGACTGGCTGGATGGACGCCGAGGAGTTGCGTGGATTTTTACCCTTCTTGGATTTGACCTCGCAGACCCATGTTCTTGAGGTTGGATGCGGCGCCGGGGGATGCGCACTGTATCTCAGTCAATCGACTAACACTCAAGTAACAGGAATCGATGTTAACGCGCGTGCCATTGAAGAAGCTCGGGCTGCGGCGAATTCGAGTCCGAAAGCCCGCACCTCGTTCGAGCAGATCGACGCGAATGAAAAACTTCCGTTCCAAGATGCATCCTTCGATGCCGTGTTTTCGAACGATGCCATGTGCCACATTCCCGATCGGAGCCGGGTACTGAAAGAGTGGTTCCGAGTCTTGAAGGTTAACGGCCGAATCCTGTTCACGGACGCAATGATTGTGACTGGTCCGATTACGAATGAGCAGTTGATGACGCGCAGTTCTATCGGCCTGTACATCTTCCTTCCGCCCGGGGAAAATGAGCGGCTGATTGGTGAAGCTGGATTCGATCTCGTAACGAGCGCCGATTTAACATCGAATGCCGCCGCGATCTCGCAACGGTGGTACGAAGCACGTGTACGGCGACGTGAGGACCTTGTGACCATTGAGGGTACGTCAACGTACGAAAGCTTGCAGAAGTTTTTGTCATGCGTTCACACGGTCTCGGACAAGCGCCTGCTCTCCCGTTTCATGTATGCGGCACGCAAAACAAGTTCAACTGCGGCGTGAGTTATGCGGACCTGACTTACTTAGTTCCCATAGCAACCGCTTTCCCCGCAGTTCAACCGCAATCATCCATCCGTGGCCATAAGGTTCTGCCCCTGCAAAGTCTCGGGTGAGGTTATTCTGCCTCCGCCCGGCAATTGCGATTCGTGGCAGTTTCTTGGAAGATGAATGCAGCACGGTCGATGCTAAGTTCGACAGCCCATTCAACAACTTCGGCAAGAACTGCAATACCTACACCAACCGAAAAGCCACCCGCTATTGCTACAAGACGACGTTCGGCGATTGGGACTGCACTATGGACGACTTCCTAAAAGCCGAAGACGACAAACACTTCCACGTTGCACCGCCCCATCCTTAGGGCCGGCCGCAAATATATCTTAGTGTGCGGCCACCTGCCGCGCTTCGTTTGGCCGCGGCCTGCGCATGACAAATGGCAGCGGAACCAGGAAGATGATGATCATTGACATCGTCCAGAAGCTATTCTTGAAGCTCAATGCTGTCGCCTGACTCTGGACAATCTGGTAAGCCATCGCGGTCGCCTTGTGTGTCGCCGTCATCGGGTCAAATCCCTGCGACTGAAAGAGTCCCTTGAATCCGGCGAGCATTGCCTCGAAGTTCGAATTGCCGTGACCGGTGTGCGCGACAAACGAGCTTTGGTGCGTCTGGTTTTGCCGTGACATGAAGGTGCTCAACAAAGACGTTCCAATGCTTCCGCCGATATTGCGGGAGAAATTCGACAGCCCCGAGACCTGATTGCTCTTCTCGCGCGGCACGCCAATATAGTTCAGAGTGCTGATCGGGATGAAGATGAACGGCATTGGCAAGACCTGGATCACCCGCAGCCACACGATCGTTTTGAAGTCCACTCCGGGATAAATCACGGTCATGAGGTGAAGCGTGGACGCCATGCCGAGGAATCCAAGCGCAACCAGCAGCCGCGGGTCCACGCCGGCCTTCGAAACCACAATCCCGGCGATCGGCATCATCACCATTAACGCGAGGCCACCCGGAGAAAGCGCCATGCCCGCGCGTTCTGCCGTATAGCCCATGCTGGTCTGCAGAAACTGCGGAATCAGGACGGTTGTTCCGAACAGGACCAGCCCCAATACAAAAGAGAAAAACACGGCCGTCCCGAAGTTTCTGTTCCTCAGCAGCCGCACGTCCACGATCGGGTTATCGTGATACCACTCCCACAGGAAGAACGCGACCAGGACCGGAACGCCAATGCAGAACATCGTCGTAATCAATGGGGAGCTGAACCAATCGGATTCCTGGCCCTTATCGAGAACGAACTGGAAGCACGCAACACCCAGGACAATGAGCGCCAGGCCGATGTAATCGATGCGGATGCCCGATCGCTTTTCCTCTTTCAACCACGGCGGATCCTCGACAACCCGATGCGTCATGAACAGCGAGATCAGGCCGACGGGTAGATTAATGAAAAAGATCCAGTGCCAGCTGTAGTTATCCGTAATCCAGCCGCCAAGCGTCGGTCCGATCGCCGGTGCAGCCACGACTGCCATACCGTACATCGCAAATGCCATCCCGCGCTTCTCGACGGAAAAAGTGTCGGCGAGAATAGCCTGCTCGGACGGCTGCAGACCACCCCCGCCTGCGCCCTGCAGAATACGGAAAAAAATCAGGAGAGGAAGGCTAGGTGCGAGTCCGCACATGATGGACGAGACTGTGAAGAGCACCACGCATGTCATGTAGAAGCGCTTGCGTCCCACGACGGTCGAAAGCCAGCCCGAAATCGGCAAAACAATAGCGCTCGAGACCAGGTAGCTGGTCAGGACCCAGGTGGCCTCATCGTAACTCGCACCGAGCGACCCGGCAATGTGGGGCAGGGCAACGTTCGCGATTGAGGAATCCAGCACCTCCATAAAGGTCGCGAGCGTAACGGTAATTGCGACGACCCAGGGATTGTGGGACGGCTTCCAATTCTGGCGTGAAGCGGACGGCATGGTTCAGCCTCCGACTCGCACGTCCGGCTCGACCGACATACCGGGGCGGAGGCGATCAATCCCCTCCTGGTTGGGCTTGAACCGTATGCGTACCGGAATGCGCTGAACCACTTTGACGTAATTGCCGGTGGCATTCTCGGGAGGAAGAACACTCGCCACGGATCCAGTAGAGCCTCCGATCGTTTCTACGTATCCCTCGAAATCTTTTTTCAGAGCATCGACGTGAATGGATACAGTCTGATTCGGGTGAATCGATCGAAGCTGTGTCTCCTTAAAATTGGCCGTCACCCAGAGATCGCCGATTTGTGCGATCTGCATCAGTTGTTGCCCTGCGGATATATGGGAGCCGACCTCCGCCGATCGTTTCATCACTATGCCCGAAACGGGCGCCGCGATCTTCGCATAGCTCAGCTTTAACTGGGCCGCTTCGACCTGCGCGCGTGCGCTTTTCGCGCTTGCCTGATTGGACTGCACGGTGGCCCGGCGGATCGCCAGTTGCTGTGGCGCATTACGGCGATACTGTTCCAGTTTGGTTTCGGATTGCGCGAGCTGGGCGCGTCTTTGATCGACAGTTTGAACGGCGGCCGCCAAACCCGCCTCGTTCGATCTCACCGTGGCGGCCTGGGCCTTGGATGCTGCCACGATCTGGTCGTATTCCTGCTGCGAGACCTCTTCTTTTGCGATGAGGATGCGATAACGCGCCAGGTCCGCCTGAGCCCGCGCATTGTTAGCTTCGGCTTCGTTTAGTTTGGCTGCCGAGGCTTCGCGATCGCGTTCCGCCACCGCGAGTGCCGCCTTGGCTGTTGCAACGTCCGCCTCGGCTCCGGAGATACTCGTGACGTTCGTCACTTCGGTGATCGGCAGGTTTGGTCGCTCAGCAATCACCATACTCTGCGCTTGCGAAAGTTCAGCCATTGCCTGATCCAGGCTGACTTGAAGATCGCGCGGATCGAGGTCAACCAGCGGCGCGCCTGCTTGCACAATCTGGTTGTCGTCCACATGCACAGCTGTGATCGTGCCGTCCACCCGTGACGTAACCGGGTTCAGATGCGCATCCACCTGAGCATCATCCGTGGACTCGAACAGCCGGCTGTGGTTCCAGTAAAGGAAGCCGGCGATGGCTGCTACCAAGAGAACCAGGAAGAAAATGGTGAAGGCACGTCGCCGCCCAGCGGTGTTGGAGGGCGGTTTCGCGGTTGCAGTGGCAGGAGCTTGGTTTTGTGCCTGGCCCTGATTCTGCGGAGCCGTCGGTTTCTCTTCTACCGTCATGGATTGTCTCTCTTTAAAAGATCGGGTAAGTTCGTTTCGGCTTGGCCGGTTGCACGCGCCAGTGTTAACTTCGCAAGGTTGAAGGAAAACAGACTGGATACGTAGTCGTTTTCAGCGCTCGAGACCTGCTCTTGCGCCTGAACCACTTCCACCGTGTTGGCCACGCCTGCGCCAAACCGGTCGCGCGCTTCGGTCAACGTCTCGTTCGCGTATTCGCGGTTCGTTGCTGCCAGGTGTAGCTGTCCGGCCGCGGTCTCCATCTCAATGAGAGCGGTCCTAACCTCGCTTTCGATCCTGCTGCGGTATTCCTCCAACTCCGCCCGCCGTTGGCGGAGTGTGGTTTCAGCCTGTTGAATGTCCGCCTTGATACGGCCTCCATCCCAGACGTTCATGCTGACACCCGCCGTCACCGCGAAAACGCCATGCGTGGACGCCGGATTGGGACCGATCACGCCGTAGTTCCCGTTCACCGAGGCAGTCGGATAGCGCTCTGCCTGAGACGCGGAAACGGCGAGTTCGGCCGTCCTGACTTGGGCCGCCAGGGCCTTGAGATCTGCCCGACTTGCCATCGCCAACTGGAGAACAGTCGCGGGCTCCGGAGTTTTTGTCTGATTTAGCGGAAGCGATTCGGTCAGGTCCAGTTCGCGGTCCTGCGGTAATCCGATGAGTCGCGCGAGACCCAGCTTCTGTTTGCGAAGGTCGCCCTCTACTGCCTGAAGCCTCTGCTGCTGCGTTTGAAGCTCCACCAGGCTGCGCATCACGTCGATTTTTGCGTTCGTTCCGGCCTGCTTTCGAGTGGTTGCCTGTTGATAGACAGCTTGTGCATTCGCAACCTGCGCCCGCTGCGACTCCAGCCTTGCTTGCAGGGCGACTGTTTGCAGATACGTGCCGGCCACCGCCAGAACCAGCATCTCCCTCGTGTCTTTCACGGAGAACGCCGCGGCCTGCTCGGCCGATTTGCTGCTCTGGTAATTGCGCCGCTGAACCAGATCGAAGACGGACTGGGAGAGAGCGCCTTGGAGCTGCGAATACGAGTACGGGCCCACCACGGTCGGAATCGAGAAGTTGAGACCGGGAGGTGGCTCGAACTTCAATCCATATGCCGCCAGGTTGACCTGCGTCACCGTTTCGCTAGCGTTAACAGAAATAGATGGAAGAAGATTGCCCAGGGAACGGAGCCGCTCGGCACGCGCCGCACTCTGCGCATTGGAAGCGGAGATCGGCCCCAGGTTGGACGCGATCGCCCGGCGCACGGCATCTGCAATAGTCAGATGAATCGGGCCGGCGGGAACATCGGCGGACGGAATACTGCCTGCCATATTGCCCGTCACTTGAACGGAACTGTTGACGGTCGAAACTCCGCTCGGGGTGACTGTTTGGGAAGCCTGCGCTGAACCCCACTGGGCGGGTCCGCCCGAAAGCGGCTGTTGTGTCGCGGTGCTGTGTCCGCTCGCGCCAGCCGTGCCCGGCGTCTGTGGCCGCGCGAGTGATGCTGTAATCGCGATCAGGAATAGACAACCCGCCAGCTGGGTCGGCCGCCGCACGCTAATTGGTCTCCATTGAATTCCCGTATTTCATACATACATGTATCACAATGCAGACACGAATGTATATAATTTCTTTAGCGAGATGCGAAAAGTCCCAGGCCCTCAAGGCGAGCATGCGAACGGAAGACCGCCGGGCGGCGCTCACCATCTCCGGAAACGTT
Source organism: uncultured Acidobacteriaceae bacterium (assembly GCA_963730775.1). Classification (GTDB taxonomy): domain Bacteria; phylum Acidobacteriota; class Terriglobia; order Bryobacterales; family Bryobacteraceae; genus Bog-105. The sequence goes on from CAVSTI010000006.1 coordinate 7,880, forward strand.
CTGTGCCTCACACGGCCGTCGCGCCGAACAAACATCAGCTCAGGACGGAGGAAACGCGGCGTAAACTCCTCAAAGCGGCCGAGAAAGTCTTCGCAAAAGTGGGCTTCGAAGCAGCTCGCTTGGAAGACATAGCGAAAGAGGCAGGGCACACGCGCGGAGCTTTCTATGCGCATTTCACCCGCAAAGAGGACCTCTTCTTCGCGTTACTCGAGGGGAAGGCTTATCAGCATCTGAGGACGATCCAGGCAATCGTGGATGAATACCCCCAGGGCGGGGAAAGGACGCGCAAGTTCCGCGATTACTACTCGAGCTTGGGAGCGAATCCCAACTGGTCCATGCTGATGCTGGAATTTAAGCTTTTCGCGGCCCGGCATCCCAAACTGCGCGACAAACTCGCTGCCCGTCATCGACAGATCCGCGCCTCTTTCAAATCCGGTGGCGTCAACTGGCTGCAGCTCTGCAATGTTGGCGATACCGATGCGAAGGAAGGTTCACTGGCACGGATCGCGCTCGAAGCACTGCTGCATGGCATCACGCTGGAAAGCGCCTACGACCCTGTTGTTCTGCCAAAAGAAAGCGCGGCGAGGATGCTCGGTGAAATGTTCGACTTGCTGATTAGCTCAGCGAAAACGCACGAAGAATAGCGCCGCTAAGTCTGGCCGTAGTGCTTTGCGCGTCGCGCGGTACTGTTCACTGCTGCGGCCACTTGCTGGGCCGCGGACGTGATGTCGGCGGCATTGGCCCGGAGAGTAGGCGACCAACTCGTTCGAGACAGTTTTTGGAGAGTTCGGAGCAGCTTCAGGTCAGCCTGCAGATCCACAACCCGTTCGGGTTCATCGTGCGCTCGGGAAGTTTGGGGATTTTGTTGGGCCACCCTGAACAATACCTCTAGTCAATCTACGTTATACCAGTATGGTTTATGCTCAAGTCAGTGGGGATTGAGCTTGCGATACCGGACTCCGTTTTTCCTGGTCTTATTAGCTTGTACGGCTATTCCAGCATTTTCTCAAGATAGTATTCGTGCAAATGTGCGCGGCGACAATCGCAGCGATCAAGGCAAGTGTACGATCGAAGTCGACGTCGACGATGTCGCCGAGGTGCAGGTACGCGGCGACACGGCCCGCGTCCGCACTCTTTCGGGCGGACCTGCCCGTTTCCGGCGCTTTGACTGCGATTCCATCATGCCGACCCGGCCGAATGAATTCCGGTTTACCGGGGTCGATGGCCGTGGGCGCGTCACGCTGGTGCAGGATCCGCGTAATGGCGGCGTTGCGGTTGTGCGGATCGAAGATCCGAAGGGCGGACGCGAAGGCTACACATTCGACTTGGAATGGCGCGGGGGTAGCGTGGCGGTTACGGCGGCGGCAGGGGCAACGGCAACGGCAATGGTTCCTGGGGTGGTGACCGTGATCGGCGCGATGACGGTTACAACGACCGCAACGGAGACGGCTACCGGGGCGGACGCGGTAATCAGAACACGTACACAGTCACCTGCTCTTCGGAAAACGGCCGGCGTCAATATTGCCAGGCAGACGTAAGAGGCTCAGTGCGTATGGTAAGGCAGTTCAGCCGCTCGGCTTGCCGCCAAAATGACACCTGGGGTTATGACGCCCGCGGAATCTGGGTGGACCGCGGCTGCGGCGCCGATTTCGAAGTCGGCCGCTGACACATCGACCTACGCTCTTCCGCAACTCTGACGCGTCCGGCGTAATCTTTAGAGAATGGCCACGCTCTGGCGTTATCTCCGGGATTACTGGACGCTCGTCCTTGCCGCACTTGTTCTGGCGGCAATCAACCAGGTCTTCTCCCTTCTCGATCCACTAATCTTCCGGCACGTCATTGACAGTTACGCGACCCGGTACAAAGAGTACTCGAGCTCGCAATTCGTCCGTGGCGTCACTGTCTTACTGGGAGCTGCTGTCGGCGTAGCGTTTGTCTCGCGAGTCGCCAAAAACTTCCAGGATTACTACGTCAACTTGATCACTCAACAGGTCGGCGCGCGTCTCTATGCCGACGGTGTTCGCCATTCTCTCGAACTGCCGTATTCATTGTTTGAGGACCAACGCAGCGGCGAAACGCTCGGGAAACTGCAAAAGGTTCGAACTGACGTCGAAAAACTGATCAGCGTCTCGATCAACCTGCTGTTTACCACTGTGATCGGCGTCGTCTTCGTCATGATCTACGCCGCTGGAGTGCATTGGTCGATCGGACCCGCCTATTTGTTGACGATCCCTCTGCTCGGCGGTTTAAGTTCTCTCCTGAGCAGAAAAATCAAAGCCGTCCAAAAGGCAATCGTGAAGGAGACGACCGCGCTCGCAGGATCGACGACCGAGTCCCTCCGCAACATCGAACTGGTCAAGAGCCTTGGTTTAGCGCAGCAGGAAATCAACAGGCTGAATGGAACCACCGAAAAGATCCTGAAGCTCGAACTGAAAAAGGTCCGCTATTTGCGCAGCCTCAGCTTCGTCCAGGGGACATTCGTCAACCTCCTGCGGACGTCCATCCTGTTCCTGATGTTGTACCTGATCTTCACGCAGCGAATCACCGTCGGGCAGTTCTTCTCCCTATTTATCTATTCCTTCTTCGTCTTCGGGCCTTTGCAGGAGCTGGGCAACGTAGTGAATACGTATCGGGAGACCGAAGCCTCTTTGCAGAACTTCGAAGAAATTCTTGCGCTGCCACCCGAGCCCCGTCCAGCGGATCCGATTCCCCTCGATTCGCTCCAAACGCTGGAATTCGACCGTGTTTCTTTCCAGCACCAAACGGCGACGCGGCCGGCCGTGGACGGAATTACGTTCGATGTTTCTCGCGGCGAGACCATCGCCTTCGTCGGGCCTTCGGGAGCCGGCAAGACGACTTTGGTCAAGCTGCTGGTCGGCTTGTATCGGCCTCAGCAAGGTCACATTCTTTACAATGCCGTCCCTGAAGATCAGATAGAGACCGAAACCCTGCGCGAAAAGATTGGCTTCGTCACGCAGGATGCGCAATTGTTCTCCGGCTCTATCCGGGAGAACTTGCTGTTTGTGAACCCGACCGCAACGGACGCGGAGTGTATGGATGTTCTTCGCCAGGCCTCGGTCGAAAGTTTGCTGGCGCGCGCCGACAAGGGCCTCGATACCGTGATCGGGGAAGGTGGCGTCAAAGTCTCCGGCGGAGAAAAGCAACGGCTCGCAATCGCGAGAGCGTTGCTCCGGAAACCGCAGTTGTTGATCTTCGATGAGGCCACCTCTTCGCTCGACTCGTTGACGGAAGAAGAAATCAGCAAAACGATTCGAGATGTGGCTGTGTCGCGCGACACGATTACGATTCTCATCGCCCATCGCCTTTCGACCGTTCTCCATGCCGATCGCATCTACGTTCTCGAGCGCGGCAGGATCGTAGAATTCGGAACTCACACCGAGTTGATCGCTCGCATGGGCCTGTATTACGCGATGTGGCGCCAGCAGGTGGGCGAAGCGAAGCCTGATCCGGCGCTGCGTGACGGCAGAATTTTGAAAGCGGTTTAGGCGCGAAGCATCGGGACCGGCTTCCGCTTCCATTTCGACTGGCTCGCTGCTGACGTTGACCAGCGACCGGGCCTCTGCAAGGCGCGTCACAAACTCGTCGAAACAGTGTGCTCCCAGGCGTTCGCGAAGCTTTGGGATATCGGCCGAGGTATCCCAGACGCCCACAACAACCCTCAATCCGGAACGGAGCCGCCGTGCTTTCCGGCAGAGAGCACGGGCCTGATTCAGGCCAAATGGAGGCAGTGCGGAGATGAAAATGGCGTCAACTTTACTTTCCGTAGGTAAAGTTAACTTTACCTCCAGGTCTTTGGCGGAAACGATGTCCACCCGGTGTCCGTCTTCCCGCAAAAGTTGAGCAAGCATGAGTGCGACCAGGTCGTCGGCTTCGTCGCGTGCTCCGACGCAGAGTATCCTTTGCGCTGATGCCCGGACGGACGCTTCGCCCGGGAGATCACGTTCGCCGACCTCCTCGATCAAGTCGCGCGTGCTCCGGTAGACGAACGCTTCCCGCTCTTCATCCAACTCGTCCTGATGGCGGTCCTCCTCGGCGAGGCGAAGAGCGGGGATGATCACGGAGTCGTACAGCTCGAGTGTGTTCTTCTCTTTCAGGAACTCCTCCGCAACCTGTCGCGCTTCATCATCGTCGAGGGCGAGTAATCGTTGATAGTAGTGCGCTTCGGGAGGCAGTACAGGTTCGTCTCCGAGCACGACACCGAGAAACTCAAGTTGTGGAACATATCTGCCGAGCACAAGCAGGCACACGGTCAATGGCACGGACAACACCAGGCCGATGGGCCCCCATAAGACCGTCCAGAAGGAAGCAAAAAAGAGCACGGCCAGAGACGAAAGACCGGTCCGAACTCCGCAAAACCACGGTTCGACTCCCGCGGATATCGTGAGTTCGATCGCTGCGAACACGCCGAACGTGGCGAGCGGCTTGCCCCAGCCTTGAAACACGGCGAGAGCCAGGATCGTCGGCAGCGAGCCGGCCGTTAAAGTTCCGATATACGGAATGAAACGGAGCACCGCGCCCAGCATGCCCCAGAACGGCGCGTTCGGCACGCCGATGAAGTACAGCGCGGTGCCGAGGAGCAGGCCAAAGGAACCGTTGATCACGCATTGCGCCATCAGGTATTGGCTGACCCGGCTCGCGGCGTCGTCCATTGCCGTAGTTAAGAGGTTCAAGTGGTCTATACCGAACAGCCGCAAGAGTCGATTCCGCAAATCTCCACGCTGCACGAGCATGAAGAGCGTAAAGACCAGTACGCCGAGTAAAGTGACAACGACTCGTGCGAACGACGAACTGAGTGGACCGAGCGCATCGCGCAGGTTTGAAGGCGGCGTGACCACTTGAACGGGCACAGGCGCACTAGTCCGGCGCAGTCCCCGTTTGTCCTGCGCGGAAGACGAACCCGGGTCCCGGTTTGCACTATCGTCGTCTCCCGCCGAAAACCGGAGCACCGCATCGCGCAGTTCGCTTACCGAACGAAACGCGCTCAAAAGCCCCGGCTTCTGGAGTGCAACCACTTTGCGGTTTATGTTTGTCTGATAAACGGGCAGGTTGCCGACGACTTCTGCTAACTGATTCAGCCCTAACCAGGAAACAGAACCAAACACGGAAAAGGCGGCGAGAAAGACAATCAGGACGGATGGCACGCGTCCAAGCCGCAGCTTTTCGAGCCAACCGACGGGAGGCGACAGTAAAAAGCTGAGGAGTAAGGCAAGAGCGAACGGAATGAGGACATCGCGGCCCAAATAGAGGGCACTGACCACCACTGAAATCGTTACAAGTGGAAGCACGCCCGCGAAGTCCGCCCTATGGCGTACTCGCCCACTGTTTATCTTCAAACATCCTCCGTAAGGCACCACAAGCTGCGCGCCCGCCAAGCTGCGAGGGCAACTAGTCGCGCTAGTATGTGCACGTATCGGGCCGCATTCTGCGGCGATTCGCCAGGGGCTGAGAGACGCCTGAATACGTAGTTTTTATTACGGAGCGGGCCGTCTGAAGCTCGTTCGGTGGATTGCAGGTGCCAGATTAGGGCCTTTAGTGTTTGATAACGCTGTAATTAGTGCACAACTGCTGAAAAGCTTTCCGATTTCTCGAGTTAATACGGCGCGGTAGCATGGTCGACGAAAATCAATCCAAGTACCTGAACGGACAGGACTAAGGGCTAGATTATTTTAGGAAACCGCTTGCCTTCTGCTCAGATGAGCTGAGTTTGTCGTTCTCCGGATCATCGAGCGCCAGGAGTTCGCGGAGTTCGGGCGCTAGCCGGGCCTGAGTCTCCGGGCGCAACAGGCGTTTCTGATACTGCTGCTGGGGCTTGTCACTGCGGCAATAGAATGCGTGCAGGGCGCGACGGGGACTGGCTGTCCGATTGGCGGTCCCTCCGTGCCAGGCGTGCGTATTCATCACGACAACTGACCCAGCTTTGCCGAGCAATAGAACCTCCTCCGGATGCGGCGCCTGTAGGTCGCTAACGACTTCCTGCGGGAGCTTGGCCCAATGTTGCGAGCCGGGGACAACTCTTGTCGCGCCGTTGTCGCGCGTGAAGTCATCAAGCAGCCAGATGGTATTGCAGACCCAGAAGCCTTGTCCGTCGGCCACTGCGCCCGCATCGCAGTGGAGAGGTTGCGCGTCTTCGGTGAAGGGATCGGTGGAGCGGGCGTTGAAACTACTCAATTTCATCCTGGGGCCGAGGACGTGTCGAACAAGCTCGAGGATTTTGGGTGTTGCGATCAGCCGTTCGAATATTTCGCCCTTGTCCACAAGGTTCGCGAGACGGCGCGCACCGGGTTCCTTTCTGAACTCGGAGCCGGCATTCTCACCTTCGTGTTCGTAGAGCTCCTCGACGTGGCGGCGGACCTCTTCAAGAGTCTGCGAGTCCAGAACGTTGTCAACCATCACGTAGCCGAGACGGTCGAGGTCTTCATAGGCGGAGAGCGACACAACGAGAAACTAACATACGCTGAGCGGGCGGGATAATGCGGGAGGAGAAATCGCTGCCAATCTGATGACAAGACATCCGGCCCGTTCCGCCGTCCGCCTTTGCTGCTCTTTCCTATGTTTCTCGGCCACGTTCATACTTCTCAAGGGAGAACCAGTGAAAGAGCTGATTTATGACAAGGCCCCGTTCGCGTCAGCGCACGCGTCCACCGTCGTTGAGTTAAAGGACGGCGACTTTCTATCGGCTTGGTTTGGCGGAACGAAAGAAGGTGCGCCAGACGTCGCCATCTGGGGATCACGCCGTCACGCGGGCAAGTGGTCCGCACCGGCAGAACTCGCCCGAGAACAAGATATCGCGAGTTACAATCCGGTTCTCTTTTACACAAAGGACGGACGGCTGTGGCTGTACTACAAGTTCGGACCACATCCGACAAGCTGGACGGGTGCCCGGCGCTACAGTACCGACGATGGCAAGACCTGGTCTGCCGTCGAACACTTGCCGGCGGGTTTGTATGGACCGATCCGGGCTAAGCCCCTTGTTCTCCCGGATGGAACGGTTGTCAGCGGAACGTCCGTCGAGAGTTATCGGTCTTGGGCCTGCTGGATCGAAAGAAGTACAGACAACGGGATGACCTTTTCGAAGATCGGACCTATTGTGGTTTCCTCCACCTATGTCAAGGCTCCACAGGACGGCGGAGCGGTGAAAGAGGTGCCCGGTTCGTTCGACTGGGGCAAGACGGAAGGCATCATCCAACCGTCCGTGATCTCTTTGGGCGGGAACAGGCTTCGGTTGTATGCGCGTTCCACCGCCCGCACCGGGAAGATTTGCGTTGCCGATTCGCACGACGGCGGCCGTACGTGGACGAAAGCCCATCCGATCGATTTGCCAAACCCGAATTCCGGCATTGATGCGATCGCCTTACACGACGGACGGGTTGTTTTGATTTATAACCACACAGACAAAGGCCGAACGCCTCTTAATCTTGCCGTGAGCAACGACGGAGAACACTTCCGGATGTTCCAGACGCTTGAATCCGAGCCCGGCGAATACTCGTACCCGGCCCTCATTCAAGGACACGATGGGGACCTGTACATGACCTACACATGGAATCGCAAATCGATCCGCTACGTTCATGTGCCGTTGTCCGAGGTCCCGAAACCCTAACAAATTATGAATTTTATCTGCGTCACATGTGGAACGCAATTCGGCGAGACCGCTGCAGAGCCCGAGTCATGTCCAATCTGTACGGACGAGCGTCAGTACGTTGGGCCTGAAGGGCAACGGTGGACAACGCTCGAGGAGCTCCGTCGAGATTACAAAACCAAGCTGCAGAACGAAGAGCCGGGCCTGACTTCCTTCTCAATGGAACCGAAGTTCGGCATCGGCCAGCGAGCATTTCTTATTGAGACACCTGCGGGCAACGTGTTGTGGGATTGCATCAGCTTACTCGATGAACCTACGCTTCAGTACATCCGGGAGCACGGAGGACTGAAGGCCATTGCGATCTCTCATCCGCATTACTATACATCCATGGTGGAATGGAGCCGCGCCTTCGGCGACGTTCCGATTTACCTTCACTCCGCTGACTCGAAGTGGGTGATGCGTACGGATCAAAATGTGAGCTTTTGGTCGGGTGAGGTGCTCAGCTTATTCGAAGACCTTCGCGTTCTTCGCTGCGGAGGGCACTTTGAGGGGGCCACGGTGCTGCTTTGGCCCAGCGGCGCATCAGGCCGCGGCGCATTGCTTAGCGGCGACACGATCCAGGTTGTTCCCGACCGCAAATGGGTCAGCTTCATGTACAGCTATCCCAATTTCGTGCCTTTGAACGCAAAGGCAGTCGAGCGAATTGTATCTGCGGTGGAGCCGTTTGCATTTGACCGGATTTATGGCGCATTTCCGGGCTTAACCGTTGGGGAGGACGGGAAAGCCGCCGTGATCCGTTCCGCACAACGCTATCGCGAGGCGATTACCTAAGCCGAGACAAGCTGGGGGACCGGCAGTTCGGATTTGTTCGCCAGAACTCCTCCAAATACGATGAAACCCGAGCCCGCTATCAGGCACAGAACTCCTGCCGCCCAGAATGCGGGGGCGTAATCGCCGAAGCTGGTTCGCAAGGTACCGGCCAGAAGAGCGGACAAGGAAGCGCCGAGCTGGTGAGAAGCGCCGATCCAGCCGTAGACCACTCCGGTATTCTCACGTCCAAAGGTGTCCGCAGTGAGCCGTACGGTGGGGGGAACGGTGGCGATCCAATCGAGCCCGTAAAAGACGGCGAACCAGTTGAGAGTGCTGCCTCCGTGAAGAAGCGTGTGAGGCAAAAACAGCAGCGACAATCCGCGCAGAGAGTAATAAGCGAAGAGGAGATAGCGGCTGGAAAAACGGTCTGTCAACCAACCGGACGCGGTGGTCCCGACGATGTCGAAGATACCCATCATTGCCAGCAAATTCGCTGCGTGTACTTCGGAGATCCCGACGTCGTGACAGGCAGGAATCAGGTGAGTGCCGATCAGCCCGTTCGTGCTGGCACCGCACACGAAGAAGCTGCCGGCCAGGATCCAAAAGGCCGGCGACCGAAATGCGATCCGCAGCGCCTGCAAAGGCTTGTATGCTCCACGGCTTCCCTCATTGTCCGCTCCCGGAGTCCATCCATACGGCTTCAGGTTGAGGTCTTCGGGCCGGTTCCTCATGAATACAAACACGATCGCGAAAACAACTGCCGCAGACCCGGCGACGATCATCGCAGCGTTACGCCAACCGGAATGCTCGACGGTGCGGGCGAGGGCCGGCAGGAAGAGGAGCTGGCCGGTCGCATTGGCCCCGGAGAGAAAGCCCATGACGAGGCCACGCCGCGCGTCAAACCAGCGATTCGCGACCACAGCGGCAAGCACCATAGAGGTTACTCCGGTTCCCGAGCCGACCAGGACGCCCCAGAGCAGCGTGAGCTGCCATTGAGACCGCATCTGCGTTGTAAGAGCAACTGAGATGGCGAGCAGCGCAAGCGCAAACAGGACCATCCGCCGCAAACCCCAGCGGTCCATCAAGGAGGCGGCGAAAGGTCCGATCAGGCCGAAAAGGGCAAGATTGATGGCGATTGCCGCTGAGATTGCGGCCGCGGTCCAGTGGAACTCTCCCTCGAGGGGAACCATGAGAACGCCCGGTGTCGCTCGTATGGCGGCAGTGGCAAGCAGCACAAGAAATGTAACTGCGGCCACGATCCAGGCGTAGTGAAACTTGAGGCGAGGCGCCGTCCCGGTCATATGTGGTGAACATAGGCTAGCATAAGGGTGTATATGCACGTATGTCGCGCATGAAGACTGAGGAACGATGGGACGTATGCAGTGAGTTCGGGCCGTGCGCCTGTTCCCAGGTCCGGAGAACTGCTCGGAAACTATCGCTTGTCTACGATCACGCGCTATCGCGGGTGGGCCTGACAGTCACGCAGTACGCGGTGCTGGTGAACGTTGCGCGAGCGCGACAGGTCAGCAGGACGGTACTGGCTTCTTCACTTGGAATGGACCGGACGACGCTGACGCGCAATCTGGGACCGCTGGAGCGAGCGAAGCTGATCGTGAAGGCTCCGAGTGCTGATCGCCGCGAGCGGCTCCTTTGCCTTTCCGCCGAAGGAAAGAGGAAGCTGCGGGCGAGCTATGCAATCTGGGAGAGCGTTCAGTCCGAATTCGTGCGAAGGCTAGGGGTCGAGACGCTTAGCGCGTTTGAGAAGGTGTTGGCGACGGCCGAAGACGTGGCGGAGTCCATCCTCAATCCCATCCGGTAGCGCCTTCTCTTTTTTCCTGAGCCAATTCAACGAGTCCTCGCGCGTAGTTTGCCAGGACGAATGGCGACGGGAGGGACTCAACGGTGGAGAGAAGAATAAAGCCGGCTCTGTTGGTGATGGCGGCGGCTACAGCCAGCCTGACTTGCCTGACGCTGCCGACGGTTCGGACGGTGGTAGCGGCGTTACCGGACTCGAGGAGCGCACCCAATTCGTGTTCGGGGCTGCGCGATATGGCGCGACGCAGTCATGCTCAGTTTGGCGACATCGCGGCCGACGTGGCATGCAGGTACCTGCGGAGACTCGGTAGTTCTCAACGTGTCGTACTGCCCGTGAAAGACAGCCTCCATCAAAAGCACAGTTCTTCAGCGCAGGGTCCCGGTTCAGAGAAGGGAAGAAAACATGCGCTAGCTTCTCTCGATTCAGCATCGGATTCAGGATTGCAATGCAGAACGATATGAAGTCTCGCCATCGGCAACCGGAGCGGTCGGGCAGAGGCGGTTTCGTATTCTACCTGTCTCTTGCTCTTTTGGTTGCCATCGTCGCCTACGCGATGATCATCCTTCCACAGCGGGGCTGACGCTCGTGGCGCTCCTCTCAATGGCGGGTGGCGTCCTAAAGGTGCGTTGAAAGAAAGTGGTATGAACATACTTCACTGAGGAAAGACCCCAGGTCAAAACACCGAGACCGTGGGGGTCTTTCTTGAAGAGGGTCACAGCAATGCATTGCAAGCTTTGCACCTCATAAAGAGCGGGAAGGAACAGATGGACCATTGACATGAGTGGCTGGCGCGAGATTGAAGTTGAAGCTTCAGAGTTGCCCCCTTTTGATGCCGCTCCCAAATGAGAACGATCGCTACGGGAGATTGTCAGACCTCTTGAAGTGAACGCAGGTGTGGGTTTGATCTATCGGAGCGAAGGTGTCACTACGGCGGCGCTCGAAATCAACACGGGTCCTTCAACGCACGTTTAGGACACTAGTCAACGGCGAAGAATCTGGACTTCGAGAGGTTGCACCGTCACGGGAAGTACACGAGCGGGGCCGTCGCTTGTCGTTCCGTCCAGTTCTGTTATCGAGACAGTTCCTTCCTGCGCTAGCCGCAAAGGACCTGGCGAAGTCGGGCCGGGCCGGTTGCTGAATAAAACCTGAATAGTTCCTCCGGCGTCGTTGAGATTGAAATCGACGATTACCTCGCCCGTGAAGGCGCCTACCTCAGCCGTGTTGGCCACCACAAGAACCTCTTGGGCATTGAGGATGCGAGAGAAGGCGACGACGCCGGGCGTGAAAGTCGAGAGTGCGAAGTCACGTCCATTGCCAGAGAGTTGGCGGAAATACTGGCGCCCGTAGCGTAGGGCCGGCTGCTTTGAGCGCACGGAGGAGATATCCCGAAGCGCCTGGTAAAACGGGTGCCCCTCGTCGAACGCGTTCTCCTTGCCCCACAAAGCTTCGCGCACGGCAGCATCGGAATTGCCAATCCCGTGCAAACCCTGCTCCGTTCCGAAGTACACGCAGGGAATGCCCTGCAAACCAAAAAGAACGGCCAGGGCTAGCGTCAGTTGCCCATCCCAGCGGTGCGGGTTCACAGGATCCTGGAAATAGAAGCGTTGTTTACGATCGTGGTTGTCGAGGAAAGTGACGAAGAAGCCGCTCGCTTCGCCATGGGTCGTAATAACCGTGCGTTCGGCATCCTTGCGCGCTCCATACATGTTGGACAAGAGCGTCGGTGGGGCAGGTTGGTTTGGATCAGCATGCTTGACCACGGCACCCAGGGTGCCCTCAAGCGCAAAGTCGAGAGCCGAGTCAATCCCGATGGTCTCGGCGTTTGGAACCCGGGTGTCGCGGCCTATGAAGGTTCGCAAATCACCTTCGGGAACCGTGATCTCACCAAAGGTGAAGAAGTTCTCCTTTCCCACGGAGAGCGCAAATTCGCGCATGGATGCACAGAAGGTATGCCCGAAGGCAGCGCTGGGCACCTTGAACGTGTCGATGCGGAAGCCGTCGCAATCGAAGCGAGCTATGACGTATTGATATGCCCGGATGAGGGTGGTTTCCACGTCGCGATTTTCGCTAACCATCTGCTTCAAGGAAGCAAAATCGCCGAATGCGCCAGGTGCATCGACAGCTCGCCCCTGACGACGGAATCGCTGGTTAAACTGCAGCTCCGAGGGCCATACAGCAGCGTCGGGCGCGATCGGCCGCGGGGCCGCAGCAATGTCCGGGAACGCGGGATTGCCATCCGAATCGTGCCAGCGAATGTCGTAAGGCTGGTTCTGGAACGGCGCTTCGGGCAGGTTATTGTTTCCGCCGATGACATACCCGAACACGTTGCCGGCGTGGTTCAAGACGATATCTAAGATTGCGTACATTCCCCGCGCGTGAATTTCGTCGATCAGCTCCCTTAGTTCGTCATCCGCAAGCGCCGGGTCAGCGCGAGCGGCCGCGGGATCGGACGAGAAGCGCGGCTCCGCGTGAAGAAAGTCCTGGATCCCGTAACCGTGGAAGGTGTTGGTTTCATAGCTGCAGTTCTTCAGAACCGGCGAAAGCCATATCGCTCCCACACCGAGGTCGCGCAGATAGCCGAGCTTTTGCCGAATGCCTGTGAAGGTGCCGCCCTGAAACTGTCCGAACGGCTGGTCGAACGGGATGGGGGGAGTCTCCAGAGTCGAGGCCGGCGGGCGGGATGGGTTATTGAATCGATCCACCATCAGGAAGTAAATCCAGGTATCGCGCCAGTCTGATGGCGAGCGAAACGGCACGGAGATAGTCTGCGGAGAACCATCTACGGAAACCAGTTTTGTTCGGACGGTGTTAGCGGCCTCGAAGACGGCTGCGACCTCAGGCCCAAAAACGGATTCAGCCACGTGGACTCCTTTTCGGCGGGTGCCGGCCTTGTACTATACAACAGCTTTGTGGGGGAGATCGTTGCTGATCGTCTTACTCTTCCATACGGCCCGCTGCTTTCACTTGACAGGTATGAACACCGGGACGCTTTTATCCTTAACTAAGAGCACGACGAACTTCGCCGGCTTGGTACTGCTCGCATTCCGGCCAACGGCATGAATATCGTTGGGACCTTCATAAAAGCTCTGCCCTGGAGTCAGTGTGACCTGTTTCCCGCCTTTCACCTGCATGACAATGGAGCCTTCCAGCACATACAGGAAAGCGTGCGCATTGTGCCGATGGATAGGATCCGAGGCTCCAGGCGGATACACAACCGTAATCATCAGACCTTCCTTGCCGGGGAATTCCGGCAGATCTTTCGACATGACCGGCGTAACGACTGCGTCCTGTGCAAACAGCGCGCCCGTGATGAGAAATGCCAGCATCAATATCGTTTTGGAGTTAGTCATCGCTTGCTCGCCGCCACCGTTGCAGCCGCGGGCTGAAGAGTCGCACCGGGGATCTGATTTGCTGAGTGCTGCAGCCAGTCTTCAAACCGCGTGCCGCCGAGTCGCGCATCAGCGCCGGGCAGGAGTGATCTCTCAGCTCAAAGTCGATGCCGTAGTAGCGCGCATTTGGGTCAGCGATCACATGCGTCGATCCTTGCGTGCGGCCAGACCTTGCCGCACGAGTTCATCAAGATGAAACTGTTCCGGTCCGCCCACTTCCACGGTGCCATTCACTGGTGCGCCCATTGCAACCCTGGCCAGTTCATTGGCGACATCGTCGGCCGCTATGGGTTGAATGAGCGCAGTCGGCAGGCGGACTTCATTGCCTTTGGTAGAGAGATCGGCGATGCCCTTGACGAATTCGAAGAACTGGGTCGCGCGAACGATAGTGTAGGGAATTGGGGAACCTTTGATCAGATTCTCTTGCGCGAGTTTTGCGCGGAAGTAGCCGCTTGCAAGCAGACGCTCAGTTCCTACAACCGACAACGCAACGTGATGTTTCACGCCCGCGGCCGCCTCAGAGGCGAGGAGGTTACGCGTTGATGTCTCGAAAGAAGTTTATTACGGCCTGGTCTTCCCATGAGGGCGCGTTCGATACGTCAACAATTACGGAGGCGCCTTTCAGTGCTTCGGTCAGTCCCTCGCCCGTAACGGCGTTAACGCCTGAACCAGGGGATGCGGCTAGCGCTTCGTGCCCATGACCGCGAAGCTTGTCGACAAGCTTCGATCCAATGAGTCCACTACCGCCAATAACTACGATTTTCATGATTGTGTCCTTTACCTTCGACCTCTGCATGCTGAAACCTGCCGGTCGTACTCGCTCAGACCGGACAGCCGATACCTTTGTGACAGCGCTTTATCCATTGGCTCGGCGATTTCATCGGAGCGGACTACTCGCTCAGGCTAGCGACTTTGCGCGACTATCTGTCACGAATGCAGATGCCACGTTGTCATAGCTGGTAACCGACGAAAGAGCGCATGCCAGGCGCCCCAAATCGCGTGGAGAAGAGGAGATATGAGGAAGATACTGATTGTGGGCGCGGGCTATGCGGGCTTCTACACGGCATGGAAGCTCGAGAAGAAGCTTCGACGCGGCGAGGCCCAGGTGACAGTCATCGATCCCCGGCCCTATATGACATACCAGCCGTTCCTACCTGAGGTCATGGCCGGTTCGATAGAGCCGCGTCACGCGGTGGTGTCCTTGAGAAGCCACCTGCGACGGACCGAGGTAATTGCGGGAACGGTGACGGCCATCGACCACGCCAACAAGAGTGTCACTGTCCGTCCGGCAACGGGTTCGGAGTTCGAGTTCAGTTACGACATCATCGTGGTCACGGCCGGCGCCGTCACACGAACGTTCCCCATTGCTGGCGTTGCGGAACAGGGGATTGGCCTGAAACACATTGAGGAGGCGATCGCCGTTCGCAACCGGCTGCTCGCCGCATTTGACCAAGCGT
This sequence comes from uncultured Acidobacteriaceae bacterium, assembly GCA_963730775.1. Taxonomy (GTDB): domain Bacteria; phylum Acidobacteriota; class Terriglobia; order Bryobacterales; family Bryobacteraceae; genus Bog-105. The sequence continues at coordinate 22,949 of CAVSTI010000006.1, forward strand.
CGAATCTGCCTGCCGGTCCGGAGCGAAAGCGGCTGCTCACGGTCACGTTCGTCGGTGGTGGATTCGCCGGTGTGGAGGGGTTCGGAGAGCTTCTGTCCTTAGCGACGGCGCTGCTCCGGTTCTATCCGAAACTAAATCTCAATGAACTCAACTTCCGGTTGATCGAAGCACAAGGGCGCATTTTGCCCGAGGTCTCGGAAACCACCGCAGCCGGGGTGGTGCGCTCGCTCGAGCAACGGCGTGCTCACATCCACCTGAACACGCAGATCGTGTCGGCCGTCGATGGTCACGTGGTGCTATCCAGCGGAGAAGAGTTCGATTCCAACCTGATCGTTTGGACAACGGGCAACGCTCCCAACCCGACAGTGGCAAAGCACACGGACCTGCCCGTTGACGAACGCGGCTATCTGCTGGTTCGCCCGGACCTTCGTATCGGAACCGCCACGATCCCTGTGCCCGACGCATGGGGTGCTGGTGACAATGCCGCCATCGCAGATCTCAGCGTACGCGCACCCGGAGTCCGCACCGTACCTAATGCGCAGCACGCGGTCCGGCAAGGCAAACGTCTCGCTGCGAATATCGTGGCGGCATTGCGCGGCCAGCCGGCGAAAAATTACATTCATAAGAACCTGGGTGTGGTCGCCACACTCGGGATCGGCAGAGGCGTGTTCCAGTCCGGGCGCATCGTCATCACCGGATTTCCTGCCTGGCTTATCCATCGCGGCTACCACGTTCTCGCTATTCCCACCTGGGAACGAAAAATCCGCGTCTTAGCGGTCTGGCTGACAGCGATCCTGTTCGGCCGGGACATTGCGTCGCTTGAAGCGGCCCAATATCCGCGCGCATCGTTCGTCAGCGGAGGAGAGCCGGACAAGATATTCGCATACGGGGAGCGTCGAAGTAAAATCGACCGGTGGAGCCCAAAGTAGAAGCTGACTCGCTGGCGGAATTTATCAAGGTACGCCCTCGTCTATTCGGTATCGCCTACCGCATGCTTGGAAGTGCGGCTGAAGCTGAGGACATCGTGCAAGACGTTTGGTTACGATGGCAGGTCACGGACCGTAGCGTCGTGCTGGATCCGCCGGCATTCCTCGCGACCACAACAACGCGATTGGCTATCAATCTGGCGCAGTCCGCGCGTTCGCGGCATGAAACGTATGTCGGGCCGTGGCTGCCTGAACCAGTGGACACCAGCACTGACCCACAGTTGGGCGCCGAGCGCGGCGAAGCCTTGGAATTTGCGGTGTTGTTGCTGCTTGAAAAACTTTCACCCACCGAGCGCGCCGCCTATGTGTTACGCGAAGCCTTCGACTACCCATACCGGCAAATCGCTGAAATCCTGCAACTCGAAGAGGCCAACACTCGCCAATTGGTGGCTCGAGCTCGCCAACATATTACGGAGGGGCGCCGCGCTCCTGTGAGTTCGGCCGAGCAACGACGCCTTCTCGAAGCCTTTATCGCGGCAGCTCAGAAGGGGGAACTCGCCAGCACTGGAAGGTCTGTTTGCCTCGGATGTGGTCTCCTACTCCGACGGCGGTGGAGTGGTGCGTGCCGCGCGCACTCCCATTGCCGGTCGCGAACGTGTCGCCAAGTTCATTGCAGCGTTCGCCTCACACTTCTGGACCGGTGTGACGCTAGAGTGGATCCAAACAAATGGACAGGCCTCGGTACTGATCTCGCGCGATGGTGCTATTGTTACCGTCGCGACGATAGGCGCCTCTGACGAGGGAATCGACCAGATCCTGTGGATGATGAGACCTAGTAAGTTGATCGCCAGTAAGCGACCCGCCTGACCCTGGAGAAAACAAGAGGTCTTCGAAGCCGGCTGTGATTCTCGAAACCAAGCCGGCCGCGTGGCATAGGGGAATGCACTTGAACGTAAAGCCGGCGTTGCTGTTGAATGAGGTTATCGTCGCAGACGAACCGCCGTCGCGGTTGACAGCGAAACGCGAATGAGACCTATTCACCAGCAAGCCGTGCTCACCACCTGCTATCTAGCGCTCGACGTAAGACCGTCCCTCCAACTGGTCAGGATTCGCCTTTGGGCGGGAAATCTTTGAAGAGTTTTTGGATGTCCTTGTCGACCTCCTTTATGTTCTTTTCGGCTTTATCGGAGATGTCGCGCTGGATTATTCCGCGCCATACCAGCTTCTTGTCTGACACCGTGAAGATGTCAATGACCAGGTTCCCGACCTGCTGAGTATTTGTCGTTGTGGTCGACGTGCCGAAGCCGCCTCCGCCACCCCAACCCCAACCGCCCCAGCCCCAACCGCCGCCCCAGCCCGGACCGACGTTGTCATACATCGTCTCCAGCTGTTTCTCGTCGTGGATCTCCCCATTGGCAAAGACTGTCGTATCGCCACCATTCGGGAGCATCTGCCAACCTTTCGCCTGTAATGCCTGATCGACCGCGTGCTTGACCCTGTCGATATACAAAGGATTCGCGGTTTTCACGGCACCCCAGGAGTAAGTATGCAGGTGTGCGAAGTCAGCGGTATGGCTGTGATCACTCTTGACCGTATCAGCCTTGCTGCTAACGACTACGAACGCGGCACTTGCTATCACGAGACCCCAATGTCTCAAACGTCCATTCAAATGAAGAGGCTCCTCTTTCCTCATGTTCAGAGACGCCATCGCTCTTCGTTTACTGACCCGGCAAATCTTCTTCCTGCTTAGTACGAGGATGGAAAGCGAACCTCATGTCGTGTCCGATGCGCGCTATCGGCCGAGATCCGTGACCAGCTTTCAAGGGTGGGCTCTGGCGATTCCGAGCGTATGCCTTGTTACTGCAACTGGGCAACGGCGTCGCGGGCGGTCAGTTTGACGCGCTGCAATTCGCGGGATTTCCAACGTTCATAGATCGCCGGATAGACAATCAGCTCCATGAGAAAGGACGTCGCAAGCCCGCCCACCATGGGAGCCGCGATCCGCTTCATAACCTCTGCGCCGGCGCCCGTTGACCAGAGAATCGGCACGAGACCTAAAAACATAGCGGCAACCGTCATGAACTTGGGGCGTATTCGACGCACAGCTCCGGCGAGGACGGCGGTGCGCAAGTCGGCACGGTTTTGCATCCGGCCCTCCGCGCCTCCCTTTTGCCAAGCCAGATCGAGGTACAGCAGCATGAATGTGCCTGTTTCCGCATCTACACCCAACAGCGCGATCATGCCCACCCAAACCGCCGGACTCAAGGAATAACCCAGCAGGTACAAACTCCAGATGGCACCGATCGCCGAGAACGGAACGGCGAGAAGGACGAGGCCGGCCCTGGCGAGGGAGCCGGTGCTCCAATACAGGAGCACGGCGATCAATAGTATTGTCAAGGGCACTACCTGGGTCAGCCGGTGGCTGATGCGCTCGTACGCTTCATATTGCCCACTCCAAGCGACCGTGTAGCCCGATGGCACCGTCAGGTTCCGCCGCAAAACCGCAGCCGCTTCGCTTACGTAATCCTTTGGATCGCGCGCGTCCTGGTCCACGTACACGTAGCCGGTCAGCATCCCGTTTTCGTCGCGGATCATCGCTGGCCCCGGCACAATCCGCACGGTAGCCAGTTGTCCTAAGGGCACAGGATCATCGCCGCCCGAACCACCCACCAGAACCTGGCGCAGCGCATCCAGATTGTCGCGCGAATCCCGCGGCAACCGGACATTCACGGGGTAACGGGCGCGACCCATAATCACGGTCGTGACATTGTCGCCGCCGATGGCGTTCTGTACCGCGACCTGCGCCTCCTCCATCGAAATGCCTGCGCGGCCCAGTTCGGCGCGGTCCCATTCAATGTCGATGTAACGGCCGTCGTTGGCTCGCTCGGCTAAAACGCTGCGCGTGCCGCGAACGTTCCGCAAGAGTTCCTCGACCCGTGTTCCTAGTTCCTGGATTTTCCCCAGATCCGGTCCGGCGATCTTCAATCCTAAAGGACTGCGTATGCCGGTGGCCAGCATGTCGATCCTTCCACGAACCGGCATGGTCCAGGCGTTGGCGATGCCGGGAAAGTTCATGGCCGCGTCGAGTTTCGCAATCAATTCCCGCTGCGAGATTTTGTTCGGCCACTGCTCCCGGGGCTTCAGCACCACGATGGTTTCGAACATCGAGAGCGGTGCCGAATCGGTGGATGTGTCGGCCCGACCCGCCTTACCCAGCACGCGGGCCACCTCCGGCTGTTGTTTCAGACGAGCGTCGGTGAGTTGCAACAGACGCTTCGCTTCCGTGACCGAAATGCCGGGAACGGTGGAAGGCATGTAGAGCAGGACACCTTCATCCATTTGGGGCATGAACTCGGTACCGAGCCGGCGATAAATCGGGATGGTCACGAGCGCCGCGATCAGAACTACCGCGGCGACTAAGCCCTTGTGTTCAAGCGCGAAGGACAGCGCAGGCTGGTAGATGCGGATGAGCAGCCTGCTGAACGGATTCTGTTCTTCGCGGCGAATCTGGCCACCGACGGCAGAGTGGACGAGTCGTGTCCACCATTGCGGCCCCCAAGTGCGGCGGCCCAGATCCGCGAGAGTGAGCCGCAGCGCGGGGACGAGCGTGATTGTCAGCAAGGCCGCGATGAGTAGCGCCAGGCTTTTTGCATAGGCCAGCGGGTGGAACAATCGCCCTTCCTGGCCTTCGAGACTTAACACCGGCAGGAACGCGATCGTCATGATGAGAAGCGCGAAGAACGCCGGCCGTCCTACCTCCTTCAGCGCACTCAAGATGATCCGGTTCGAGTTGCCATCTCCGCCTGTTCTCTGCCACTCCTCCAATCTCTTGTGGGTCTGCTCCACGACCACGATGGATGCGTCGACAAGTGCGCCTGCCGCGAGGGCGATTCCTCCCAGGGACATGACGTTAAAGGACAGCCCTATGAGGTGAAACGGCACGGCAACGATCAGCAGAGTCAGCGGAATGGTAAGGATTGGAATGAGTGCGCTTGGCGGGTGCCAGAGGAAGAGGAGGATCACCAGCGCTACGGTGAGCATGATCTCGAGCAGGGTGGAACGTAGATTGTCGATTACGCGGCCGACGAGTTCGGAGCGGTCGTACACGACGTCCACGCGCACTCCCGGGGGCAGTCCCGGAGCGATCTGCTTCAGCTTGCGCTTAACGCCATCGATCACGTCGACGACGTTCGCGCCCTGGCGCATGACCACGATGCCGGAAACGGTTTCCCCTCGCCCGTCGAGGTCGGCGACACCGCGGCGCATTTCCGGTCCGAGCGTGACTTTGCCCAGGTCCTTTACACGTACAATTTGTCCGGTTCCGCCGCCCGTGACGACGGCTTCTTCGAGATCGCGCGGGTCCTTGAGATAGCCGCGGCCGCGGATCATGTATTCGGAGCCGCCGAACTCAATCAGGCGGCCTCCCGTTTCCAGGTTGCTGCGCCGCACCGCTTCCACCACGGCCGAGAACGGGATGCGCATCGCACGAAGGCGGGCGGCGTCCACCGCCACCTGGTATTGCGGAACAAAGCCACCCACCGAAGCCACTTCCGCAACTCCCGGAACGGAACGCAGGTGATAACGGAGAAAGTAATCTTCCGTCGTCCGAAGCTGGGCCGGCGACAGCTTTCCGGAGTCGTCGGTCAAGGCATATTGAAATACCCAGCCCAGGCCCGTGGCATCGGGCCCAAGTTCCGTTTTGACTCCTGCCGGCAGAGAGGAAAGGACGCCGGCGAGATACTCCTGCGTTCGTGACCGCGCCCAGTACAGGTCTGTCCCGTCCTCGAAGATCACATACACGAAGGAGGAGCCGAAATCGGAAACACCGCGGACCGCCTTCACCTTCGGCGCCCCAAGCAGGGCAGTGATGATGGGATAAGTCACCTGGTCTTCGATGACGTCCGCACTGCGATCCCAATTGGAATACACGATGACTTGTGAGTCGCTGAGATCGGGCAGGGCATCGAGCGGAATCCGGCCGATGCTCCACCAGCCCCAAGCTGCCAAAGCGAGAACCAGCCCGGCAACGGTGCCGCGCCGCCGCGCAGAAAACTCGATGGTGCGGTTGATCAAGGGTTATGTCTGTCGCTAGATTTCGGCCCGTACGCCGGGTTCTTCATGCGGCTTTCCGAATCGAGCAGGAAGGCGCCGGTAGTGACCACGCGTTCTCCCGGCCGCAGGCCGCTAAGGATCTCGACGCGGTCGCGATCTTGCGAGCCGGTATCCACCTCGCGCGCTTCGTACCGGCCATCGCTCAGCGCGACGAAGACACATTTCGTCGTTCCCGAATCGATCACAGCGTCAGCGTGCACCGTCATAGCCGGACGTGTTGGACCGTCAATGTCGACGTTTACGATCATGCCCGGAACCAGGGTGCCGCGCGGGTTATCCACTTCGAGGCGTAACCTTCCCGTGCGACCGCCCTCATCGAACTGGGGAATTGCCGTTGCCACTTTCGCGGGCAGCGACGGTTGACCATCTAACCGGACTCGTGCGTTCCGGAAATTGGCGAGCATGGACGCATCTCCGGGGTGGATGTCGGCCAGTACCCAGACCCGTCCGAGATTGGTGATCCGGTACAGCGTTTCGCCCTTCAGGAATCGCTGTCCTACTGCAATGCGGCGCTCCATGATCTTGCCATCGACGGGCGCGGTGAGATTTATGTCGAAGATCTCACGACGGGTTCGACCCAGCTCCTCGATCTGCCTATCTCCCATACCGAGGAACTGGAGATTGTCACGCGCCGCAGTCAGCTGCTGCGTGACGAGGGTTTCGGAATCGGCCGCAGGCGCGGATGTCTGTTTCAAGCGTTCGGAGGATTCCAGAGCGTAGACATACGCCTGCTGCGGTGCTGATAAGTCTTTGCTGAAATAAGCGGCCAGTGCTTCGCCGCGCTTCACTCCGGTCCCGGTTCGATCGGAGTACACGCGGCGCACCCAACCGTCTACGCCCGCCGAAACACCATAGGTCAGCGCTTCGTCCGGCGCAACGCGGCCCGCAGTATGCACCTGGGTTGTAACGGGCGTCGTTTGCACCGTCTCGGTTTCGAGACGAACAGCACGTTCCTGTTCAGCAGTTAACGCCACGGATGCGGACGCGGTGGCGCGAGCTTGATGGGATGTCGAGCCGGCGTATACCGGTACTAGATCCATTCCACAATCCGGCGCTTTTCCCGGGCGCTCGGAGCGGTAGGCCGGGTGCATCGGATCGATGTAATAGAGCACTTCTGGCGATTGCGTCTTCTGCACGACGGACGCACGCGAACTGCGGCCGGCAATGTATGCGACACAAACAATGGCAGCAATGCCCAGGGCTGCTACGATCCAGGGTCGACTGTTGCCGCGACGCGGCGGCACGAACGGGCTTCCGGTTGCCGTGACTCCCAAAGCTATTTCATTGCTAGGCCGTGGGGTCTCGCCGGGCCGGTAGCAAAGGCCGTGTTGAAGTCGAGTTGAAACCGGGTGTCCTCCGAGAGTGTGTCGTGGGTGACTTTGAGGACGTGGATTTTGTGGTCGCCTTCAAAGTGAATAATCCCCGCATCGTCTTCGTTGAGGAAATAATCTGAGACCACCAGCCGCCTATCGTCGCTGCTCAAGACAATGTTGTGTGGTCCGGTGAAAGCGCCGAAGCTGACGACTGACAACTGCTTCGGGTTGTGGCGATCGGTGATGTCCAGCATGCCGATCTGTCCGGCCATGAAGAGACCGAAGATCAGCCGGTCGCCGGATTGCGGAGTGGCCAGGATCTGGCCCATTCCGCCCGCCACCGGAGTGTCCACATGGGGCGTGACGTCTTCACAGTCGTAAGCCGGGACGCCCGTGCCGGCGATGGGATCGATCAGGTAAATGTGACCGTCGAACATTCCCGCTACATATCCATAACCGTGACGATCCTTAGGCACCATCTTGACGTCCATGGTGCCGAGTGCGGGACCACCGTCGGGCGAGAACAACGGGATCGTCTTGGTGATCTTACGCGCGCGGAAGTCCCAGATTCGAACCGAACCCCTCAGAACCGGTTCCGGCGAACCTGCAAGCGTACTGCTGGGCAGGATGAAATCCGAAGTCATCATCAGGTTCAGGTCCGGCCGCGCAGAGATGCCGTGGGGGTTGAACCCGTCGAGCGGCGGCTTGGCGGGCCACTCCTTGAACATCGACATCGTGCCGAAATGGTTGCCCACGAAATGCATGCTGCCGTCGAATTCAGCGACACGTCCGGGAGCCGTACCATCAGCAGCGCCCATCTGCGTGATCAGGAATCCGCCGTTATCAAGGGGGAGGAAGTCATCAGTGATGCTCGACTCCACAGCTTTGGTGGAGAACAGGAAGCGCGGCTTCTTCGGCGTAGTGACGTCGAAGAAGAAGATCCCGTTCTGTCCCTTGAGCAGGCTCAGCAGCCCGCCGCATCCGAGAACAGTGCCAGTGGAATTCAGATGACAGTGGTGCGGTTCGTTGCCGATGTTGCCGGGAGGCGGAACAGGTACGGTGTCAATGACTTTGCCATAACGGGAAGACTGCTCGTCAAAGTCGATCACGGCCAGAAAGTCTGGAGCGATGTGAGCCTGATCCTGAGCCCAGATATACAGGACTTTATCTTTGTCTTTGCCTTCGCGGTGGCCATCGTTGTCGGCCAGCACGACTTTCACGCTGCCCACCGCGAATGCAAAGGCAAGCAATAACTCCGCAGTCACGGTCGTGACACGGTGCGCCTCCGCCATTCGGGTCATCCACTCTCCAATTGGAAGTAAAAGTACGTCCGGTAGATGTACTTGAGCCCGAAGCATATCACAAATTTGCGGTTTCGAAGGTGTGAGGCGTAGGGTTTGCGGTACTACTACGCCGGTAGATCGCTTTCGAATGATTGGCCTGTCGCGAGCCTTACAAATGAATCGATTTTCCGAGGCCTGCGAAACAATTCGCAAGTATTTCACCGGATGGTTACTAACCCGAAATGCGTTAGGTGGCCGATGTTTTCGAGCGTAAGATGTAAGTGGTAGCTGCGCCGGTATCACATTCAGCACCGGCAGCCGACATTGGACGTTTCGCCCCAGCGCATTGGCCAGTCAACTTTGTGTTCTGAGGTTTCACTATCCTCGCCGGTACCGAGGAAGAAGGGACCGATGGAGCAAACGTCAACAGGCAATGATCAGGGACAGGAGCACCCGCAGCAACGCATCGCGTTGTTGGAGCAACAGCTTGCCGACTGTGAACACGACCGTGTGCGGGCACGCGACGCGGAACACCTGTTTCACCTTTTTGCCGACAGCGTCGAGGACTATGCGTTCATCACGTTTGATGTCGAGAACCGCGTCACAGGATGGAATCGAGGCGCGCAACGCATTCTGGGTTACGACGAGGAAAGCATCCTGGGCCAATCAGGGCTGATCTTTTTCACGCCGGAAGACCGGGCGTCTGGTAGTGCACGACGTGAATTGGCGCTTGCGCGCGCTGAGGGCCGGGCAGAGAATGAGCGATGGCACCTGCGCCAGGATGGAAGCCGGTTTTGGGGTTCCGGCGTGATGACCCGTTTGTTGGAGGAGGGAGGCCAACTGCGGGGTTATGGAAAGGTGATGCGCGACCTTACGGCGCGGCGCATAGCCGAACAGCAGCTACGAGACAGCGAGGAGCGCCTGCGCCTCTTCATCGAGAATGTGACCGATTATGCGTTGATTCCCGTTGACGAGCAGGGCAATGTATCGGGTTGGAATGTGGGAGCGGAGCGCACGTTCGGCTACAAAGAGAACGAGATCCTGGGACTGCCGGTTTCGGTGTTCTTCACGCCTGAAGACAACGCAGTTTTTGAATCAGAGCGGGACTTGGGGCTGGCGCTGACGGACGGCCGGGCGGAGTTCGCGCGGGACATGGTTCGAAAAGACGGAACGCGATTCTGGGCGCGCTGGGTGACGATGCCCATGCGGGATTCGCAAGGCCACCTGCGCGGGTTTGCCAAAGTGCTGCGTGATGAGACGGAACGTAAACAGGTGCAAGAAGAACGGGAGCGGCTGGAGGCGATCGAGCGTGAATCACTGGCCGTCCAGGTGCAATCAAAGACGCACGAACTCGACCGCACGAAAGAAGAGCTGCGGGCGTTAGCAGCGAGCCTGTTAACAGCGCAAGAAGAGGAACGCCGCCGAATTGCACGCGAACTGCACGACGACTTCCAGCAGCGCCTGGCGTTGATGGAAATCAACATCAGCCGCCTGCGTCAGAACTTGCCCAAGCATCCCAACGAAACGCGTTTGGAGTTGAACCGTCTTGAGCGCGACGTGAGCGATGTCTCCAATGAAATTCGGCGCCTGGCACATCAGCTTCATCCTGCTCTCCTCGAACATCTCGGGTTGCGAATTGCATTGACGCGACTAGCGGAAGATTTTCAGAATGGCGGGGAGCGCCAGATCCGGGTCGAGGCAGAGGAAGTTCCCGAGGATATCGAAATCGGCACAAGTACGGCCGTGTACAGAATCGCGCAAGAAGCACTCCGCAACATAGCCAAACACGCGAACACAGCGACCGTGACCATGAGCCTCGCAGGAGGCCCGGACGCAATACGGTTCAGGGTCGAAGATGATGGGCCGGGATTTGCGCCTCTGCAGGGCCAGTTTCACGGCGGGCTTGGCCTGATCAGCATGCATGAGCGGGCCAGATCTGTCGGCGGAGTGCTTCGCCTAACGACTTCGCCGGGCCAAGGTACGCGGATTGAGGTCGAGATCCCACTTGATGGATCCCGTTCATAAGAGAGTTCTTCAGTTATCCAAAATGTTCTATCCGGTAAGCAGGACGGCAAGACTCTAAGGCTTTGCCGTATCTTGCTTTTCAACGATTTCGTTCAGTTGCGCCGCCATCTCTCGAAGAAGCAGCGTGTTTTCGGGGCGCACTGCAGCCTCCATGGTGATGAGCGAATCAGCCATTTCCTTGGCGAGCGGTTCGAGCACGGATGTCTGGCCTTTGGCGGCTATCACTTTCGGAATGATCCCGCGCAGCTTGGCTTCGCAGGGGCGATACGCGTCTGCCATCGCTTTAAGGTGATCGATCGTTACCCATCTGGCCCACATGCCCGGCCTCTCGAGTCCCGCTTCCTGAGCGTCCCTGTGCAAGAGATTCAGCTCTTTTAACAGCTTGCCGGCGACGATCGGCAGGCGCTCCAGATGAGTGAAGGCTATGGTTTCGCCGAGGAAATCGCTGCTTGGTTCGAGGAACGCGGAGCGGAAACGGCAGACGAGTTGGAGGCCCTTCAACAGGTATGTCGTGTCCTCGTCGCCATAGTCGTCGCGTTGCAGGGTTTCGACGAAGTAGACGTTGTACTCGCGATAGTCATCGTAGAACTTGGTGGCGCTGGTCAAGATAACTCTATAGGCAGTTTTCCCGTCGGTTGACACGATCACCTGGCTGTTATCAACATCGACCCGTTCAGGGAACGAGGAAAGAACAACGCTGGTTATGGCTTCCCGCCACGAATCCCCAAATGACTGGCTGGAGGTCGACTCCAGGAATTTTCCCCAAGTCATGATTTCGTCCGCCAGTCCGAAGATGTTCATGGAACCGCCCGAACTCATTGCACCGGCAGGCCGGATTTCCGCTTCGACAGGTAAGCCGCCGTTCGAGTTCTCAAGAGCCGAACCTTTGACGCGGATCGTGATCTGTTTTTGGGGCTTGACTACAGTGTCGACCGTGCCTTTCAGATACTGAAATATCGCGAGCCGCAGATTGCGAACGCATTGTTCCGGTTGCTGTTCGGGTTTGTAGTGCGGCCTTGGAAACTGCATATTTTCCATGTTGCTCGCGACTGTTTGCTGCCAACTCTCGATCTCTTTGCAGATCGGCTCTTCGGGCGATACGGAAAGCGAAGACTCGAACTGCTGCACGCTCAACTTCAGCTGATCTTTAGAGAGCCCGATGGGGATGCCCTGATCGGAAGCGGTGGTTGCCGGGGGAGCGAACAGGAAGAGAGATATCTTCTTCCGGGCCTCGGGCTCGGTTCGCATGATGCGATCGAAATAGCCTACCTCCCAACCCGTGAAGGAGTGACTGCTCTTCTCCGTACCCGTATAGACGATGACTAAAACATCCGTAGCCTGGAGCTTGGCTTCGATTTGCGTCTGGAAGGCAGAGCCCGGTTCCAGGAAATCTTTGTCTAAGTTGATCTCGGCGAAGAAGTCGGGTAACGCCGTTTTGAAGCAACCGGCAACCGCAGTTGCTATCGCGAGATCTTCAGACGCATAGCTGATGAAAATCCGGAAGACCCGCCGCTCAACGACCGGCAAAACGCCTGCAGCCATATACGCACGCTCCTTGGATGTGCTCGATAGGACAACTACGGTAGCAACTTGAAGGCCGAACTGCAACGCTTTCCGTAGCGGCTCTTAAGAACGAAGTGAACGAAGCGCGAGCCCTCTTGCGACGGAAGTGAATTCATCGCCGGTGCGGATCTTGCCGGGCCCGAAACGGGACTCAAAGATGCGGCGCACTGCGGGAACGAAGGAAGAGCCGCCGGTGAGGAAGACCCGGTCGACTTCGCCCGGCTTCACGCCGGTTTTCGTCAGCAACGCGTTCAGGGCATCCTCGATTGCGGCGAGTTCCTCGGCAATCCAGCTCTCGAACTGCGTGCGCGTGACGTCCGCGCGGATCGCGACGTCGCCATCATCGAAGCGGAAGGTGGCAGATTCGTGGTGAGAAAGGCTTGCCTTCACCTTCTGGATGGCGCGGTGGAGCTGATAGCCGAGGTCGTGGCGTACCAGGTAGAGAAGTGCCTCGATCTTTTCCGGCGAGAGCGCCTGGCGGGCGACGCTCGTCAGCATATTGAGAGTGTCCTGGCTTTTCAGGAAGGACAGATGATGCCAGCGCTCGAGTTTGAGGTAAACCCAGTTGGGAACGGGAAGCAGCTTCTCTCCTGATTGCAGCTCAGACCCAGCGCCGAGGGCAGGGGAGACGAGATGGCGGATGAGCTTCGCATCGAAGGCGTCTCCGGCTAAGCCCAAGCCGTGGTTTCCGATGACGCGGCGAGCGTCGGAAGCGCCGGAGGAGAAGGACGGCCCAACGCGCAGGAGCGAAAAGTCGCTGGTACCGCCACCGAAGTCGCCGATGACGATCAGTTCATCGTTTTTAAGAGTGGCTTCGTAATGGTAGGCCGCACCAATGGGTTCGAACTCAAAGGACACGTCCGGAAAGCCGGCCTCCAGCAGGCTTTCGCGCAGACGGGAAAGCGCGTATTCGTCGTCCGCATCGGAATCAGAGCCAACGAAACGAACCGGACGCCCGACAACGACGGCGGGCAATTCCGAACCGAAGCGCTTTTCGGCAATGGCCTTGAGGTCCTTCAAAATCCGAGCAATCAGCGTTTCCAAGCGGAAGGGCCGGCCGAAGATTTCGGTGGACTGGAGGCTGCGGCTGGCGAGAAATGACTTCAGCGACTGGATCAGCCGTCCTTTTTCGTCGGAGTGCAGGTAGCGCTCAATTCCTTCGGGGCCACTCCAGCTTTTAATGGTGGTGCGTCCCGCTTCCCGGTGGCGTTCCAGATAAAGCAGAGAACGAAATGATTCAGTGAGTCCGATGGGCGCAGAAAATTGCGCGACTTGAACGTCCGTACCGGTGGTTGCGAGCGCAATCGAACTGTTGGTTGTGCCAAAATCCAACCCAAGTCCCATATCTCTACTTTCGCGCGGGTGCCGCCGGTAATGATGCTAGCTCAACGACATAACTCGAATTAGGCTGGGACAATAGAGCTGTTGTGATGTCAACGAGCTCAGTTCTGCGGCTTGGGGCCGTTTGGTTGGCTTTTTTTCTTAGTTGCCGGCCGGGCGCCGCGCAAATGGTGGTGAAACTCAGTCCCGAAACGATCAGTGAATTCGATCAATACGCCAAGGGGGTTGAGGCGGACATCGGAAAAAGATGGCACGGGGAAGGGAACTTCTTTTCCTTTGAGGACTCGCCCTCCGATAAACAGAAGGTGATGGATGGAGAACTGCTGGTGCGGGCTTCCTCGCCGGACGGTAAACCGAAATCAGTGACGGACGGTTTGATACACGATTGGGTTGGAAGCGTGTTCATCCCGGATACGGATCCGGACCGGGTGATTTCCGTTCTCAGGGATTTCGATAACCACAAGAAGATCTATCCGGAGATCGCTGATTCAAAAACGATCCGCAGCACGCCGACTGAGACGGTGGGCTACTGGCGCGTGCAGCAGCGGAAGGGCATGGTTCCCGTCGTTCTGGATGTGGAACAGCATGCGTACTACAAAGAGCTTGCCCCGGGAAAATGGAATTGCCGGGCGTATGCGCGCAAGATCACCGAGATCGATAAGGGCATATTCGCGCGGGACCATCGATTTCCCGACGGCGAAGGGCACGGGTACATGTGGCGGATGTACGCCTATTGGAGCATCGAGGCGAGGAATGGAGGAGTGGTGGCCGAATGCCGGATGCTTTCCCTTTCCCGGTCGATACCGCAGGCGATTGCCTGGGCCGTGGGCCCGTATGTGCAGAAGGCTCCACAGGACTCTTTGACTTCGACTTTGAAACAGACCCGGGACGCAACTGCGAACTCAGATCACTGATCCCGACCGTCGGCGGACGTATCGAGTACGCTTGACCTGACCCATTTGTGCGTTTCCGGCTCGTGTTCGGCAACCTGAGTGCCCGGCAGCGGGGTGCTGCGCTTGAGGCGGAAGGAGCTTAGTCCGCGGGCGGGCGTTTCCTTCATCATTCTTCTGGTGTAGAAGGCTAAAGAGACCGGGTTCGAACGAACCAGATCTGTTCGCACGGCCTGGGCAATTGCAGAGAAGCGATTGGGCTGGCCTTTCCTGTCCGAAGACGGCATCATCGGCATTGATCTGGGATGTAAGCAGTCATTGAGCCGCAGAATAGCAATCTTTCCGTCCGTCTGAATCGAGGTGGCGGTGTCGGGATCGGACCGGACTTCCCAGCTGCGCTCTACGAGAGCGGCAGACGCCAGACAGCCCGTGTAGGCCAGATCGTTCACGACTTTCGCTCGTTCGTCGTCGATGTGTGGATCCGATGCGTGAGTCAGCCGGCCACGGTGGAAGCGGTACGAAATGTCCTCGGTAGCGGCGCTAAACCAGGCGTCCGATTCAGGTTGTCGCCACAGCCTGAGATGGTGGCGTTTGGAGAACGTGTTCAGACTTTTCTGATACTCAGCGTCCGAGGTAATTCCATTCAGTTTCAATTTCCCCATAGGAGCAGCCGAGTAGGGTGTCCGCTGCACCATGCAGTGGTACATCCGGTAGATGGTCAGCAGGGACCGCTCCTGTGCTCCCGCCCAACCGGCAGCATGAAAAGCGCGGTTGAGCTGGTCATGGCTTCCGAGGAACAGAATGTTGAGAAGGTCCGATGGATGTTTAGGGCCCTGATCGGCCTGTTGTGTGGGCAGTTTCGCGAGGAACCCGCGAGCCGTGGCCAAATCGGAGGAGGATAACGGTTCGACGGCTGTCTCCGCCGACGCTTCACGGCGCACGGCGATCTGAAGAGGGTCAACGAGGCGAACCGCAAACTCGGTTCCCGGTGGGGAAATAAATTTCCGAGTCGGGAGATCGCGCAATCAGAAACTTGACGGCCAGTACAGGAAGGCCGAAACCGGGATCGAGGCAAAGAATGGGAACAATGTAGTAGGAAACGGTGGACGAAAGGTTAGCGGCGGGCCGGATTCCTCCGACAACACCGTCTTCGCTCACCCTCTCTTTTGCGGTTTCCACCACCCCCAAACGTGTGTGGAGGGGCAGATTCGGGCCATCCTGAATGTGAAGGGTATCGAGTTGAAGCTGAAGAGTGGCTCGGGGGCGTTTCAGCCCGAGTCCCAGGCGGCCGACCGATTCCACCCGTCCGGAGAGCTTTGCTCCGGGAGCGATTAAGACGGTACCGCTACTGTTCATCACGGGGGCGATCACAAGGGCTTCGATCGGATCGCCGGGGTGAGAAATTCTCGTCCCCACGGGGTGTAGCAGACGAACTTCGATTTCGCTACCAACAGGTAGGAGATCGGCCCGCAACGTGGCTGAGAGGAGAAGAAGGAATCCGAGGCGCGCCGCGTACATCCTATTAGTCACCCGAGGGTACCACTTCGGTAGTGGTGGTCCATTCGGAATCCTCTTAACATGACGTTCCGACATAAGGAAAGTAGATGCGCGAACGCGAGAGCTATGCTACCGTTATCTTGTAATTAAACAAGTAATTCCTTCCTATCACTCGGCGCTCGTCGTTAAAGCAATACCCCAACAGGTAGTTCCGCTGTCGATGTACCCAGGTGGATGTTGAGGTTTGACTTGTAATAGAAAGTGAGAACTGATGAAAGAAATCGGGACTGTAAAGTGGTTTAACGCCTCTAAAGGATTTGGCTTTATCGCTCGTGAGAATGGGGAAGACGTATTCGTCCATTTCTCTGCGATTGAAGCTAGCGGATATCGGAGCTTGGACGAAGGGGCGCGCGTCTCGTTCGTTGTAAAAACCGGACCAAAGGGTTTGCAAGCAGAACAAGTTTCTCTCGCCTAGAGCGTTAGATCGGAACTTGCGTTCCAGGTCATTCAGGCCTTCAAGCAGCGGGCGTTCCTCTCCGTCAGAGGGACGCCCCTAGAAGCTTTTTTCTCCCCATCCCCGCTGTTGCCTCCACACCTGTTCCCACGTTTACCGTTTTGTAAGCATCCCGATGTTAGCCTGAACAAATGCGCGGAATTCTCGTTCTGCTGTCTACGGCGTTGCTTGCCCAAGTGACTCCGCCGACAAAGCCGCAGGCGACACAAACGAAACCAAAGACAACGACGAGCACCGGTTCGACGGCGACGAAAAGCGGTTCTACCGCCGCGAAAACCGGGTCGAGTGCCGCCAGACCGGCAAACGCAGCTAAGAATCAGACGCCTCTTACGGCCGCTACTATGACTGACGAACAGAAAACCATTTATGCGCTTGGGCTGTCCATTGCGCGATCCATTTCGCAGTTTGACCTTTCTCCCGCTGAACTGGACATCGTGAAGCAGGCCATCAGCGATGTGGCGGCGGGCAAACCCGCAGTCCCAATCGAAACATGGGGCCCCAAGATTCAAGGCTTTGCGCAAGCGCGGACGCAGCGTGTGGCTGAGCGCGAGAAAGCGGAGTCGACGGCGTACCTGACGAAGGCGGCCGCCGAGCCCGGCGTAGTGAAGACAGAATCCGGCCTCATCTACAAAGAGATAACTCCGGGAACGGGCGGTTCGCCCAAGCCAACCGATACGGTGAAAGTTAACTACCGTGGAACTTTAATTAATGGGCAGGAATTCGACAGCTCGTATTCCAGGAACGCCCCGGCTGAATTCGCGCTAAACCGGGTTATTCCATGCTGGACGGAGGGTGTCCAGAAGATGAAAGTCGGCGGAAAAGCGCGCTTAGTCTGCCCGGCCCAAATTGCATACGGAGACCGAGGGCAGCCCGGAATACCGGGAGGCGCTGCCCTGATCTTCGAAATTGAATTACTGGATATTACGGCGGGAACACCGCAATAAACAGCTATTCACTGTTGCGGCCCTGAGGATTTTGGCCGGGGATGCAGGTGCGGTGCGGACGGTGGGGTACTTGATGCCTAACTGCTCGAGATAGGTCTTGTACTTCGTCGGATCGTAATACAGCTTCTTCATCTGCGGCCGGTACTCGGCCATGATCTTTTCGTTCAGCCAGATGGCGGGTTGATCCTGCGGCCGGATCAGCGGCTTGTACTGGACGTTCTTCGTCTGTACATCTTTGAAGTAGGTCCAGGCGGATTGGATCAGCTCAGGCTTGGTCAACATATCGAGGATGGTGAGGGCCTCCACCTTGGCACCGGCCGTAATGCCCTTGTGGGCAATGGGAGTCGCCATCGAGATAGCGTTCGCCCAATTGTGGCCAGGGCCCGCCTGAATGTTGGACGGATACATGAGGACCACGGTCGGCACGTTCCAGGACACATCGCCGATGTCGTCCGAGCCTCCGCCCATCGGCATCGGCTCTCGCCCCTCCGCTTCGGCATTGTCCGTTTGCGGCTGCTCACGCGGCTGACGAACTTCGGTCGGCAGGCCGGATTCCTTCACTCCGAGTTCATGCTGCAGCGATTTGGCAAGCAGCTGATCATCGGCATCCCACTGCGGCAACCCAACCTTTTTGATGTTGGTCCACATGTCGTCCGCGATCGGCTTGCTGAAATACCCGGGCCAGGCCTCGCCGAGGACTCGGGAGGTGAAGGTGGTGTCGGTCATCATTGCAGACGCGGTGGCCATCTTGTCGCCGATGTCCCATAGGCCCTTGATGTGGTCGTAATCGGCTTCGCGGAAGTAATACCAGACCGCGGCATTCGGGGGAACGACGTTCGGCTGATCGCCACCATTCGTAATCACGTAATGCGATCTCTGCGTGAGCCGGAGATGTTCGCGCCGGAAATTCCAGCCGACGTCCATCAGCTCAACAGCGTCGAGGGCGCTTCGTCCGCGCCAGGGGGCTCCGGCCGCATGAGCACTTTCACCTTGAAATCGATATTCAACCGAAATCAATCCGTTGCCGGCTCCCGGTCCAGACGACACGGAGAGGTTGGCGCCAACGTGAGTAAAGATGACGGCATCGACATCTTTGAAGATCCCGGCCCTGACGAGAAAGGCTTTCGAGCCTAAATCCTCTTCGGCAACTCCGGGCCAAAGGACCAGCGTGCCGGACATATGTTCCCGCTGCATTACGTCTTTGACCGCAAGAGCCGCCGTGATGTTCAAGGCTTGCCCCGAGTTGTGGCCTTCTCCATGACCGGGCGCTCCCGGAATCAGCGGATCATGATAAGCAACGCCCGGCTTCTGTGAGGCTTGAGGAATACAGTCGATGTCGGAGCCAAGTGCGATGACCGGCTTGCCTGATCCCCATTTGGCAGTCCAGGCGGTGGGAATTCCCGCTACGCCGCGTTGAATGGTGAAACCCTCATGTTCGAGCGTTTCGGTCAGGTATTTCGAGGTTTCGACTTCCTGAAAGCCCAACTCTGCAAAGCTGAAGATCTCGTCGTTCATGATCTGGCTGCGAGTTTTGAGGGAGTCAACCTTGCCGATCAGATCTGCTTTCATCGCGTCGATCTTCGACGGGTCAGGCTGGGCAGCCAGAAGGGTTGCACCGATGCACAACGAGAGCAACGGGCAGTAGCGATACAAACTCATGAAGCTCCTTTTAGAGGTCACGGAAGAAATGTCGGGCAGGGTTCTCAAACGGTGAGTGGGTGCGACCGGGCGGAAAAGCTTGCGACCTTAGCTTGCGATTATCACACGAGGCGGAAATGCCGAATTCTTACAGTATTTCCGGGCGGCCGGGCATTATAGTCTAAGGAGTGGCGGGTTGGTGTCAGGAAGCTAGCTCGTTCGAGGTCAAAGTATGCCATATAAGCTGACAGTCAATGGGCGTTCTACAAACGTGGACGTACCTTCCGACACGCCCCTACTTTGGGTGCTGCGTGACGTTCTACATCTGACCGGAACCAAGTATGGCTGCGGAATCGGCCAATGCGGCGCGTGTACGGTGCATTTGGGAGGCGAAGCTGTCCGATCGTGTTTAACTCCCATTGCTGCTGCCGCGAGCGGGCCGATCACAACCATTGAAGGACTGTCCGCCGATGGCTCTCATCCTCTGCAAAAGGCATGGCAGGATGTGGACGTTCCTCAATGCGGCTACTGCCAGACGGGCCAGATCATGTCAGCAGCCGCGCTGCTGGCAAAAACTCCTAAACCGACCGACGCGCAAATCGATGACGCAATGAGCGGGAATCTTTGCCGGTGTGGAACGTATGTCCGGATCCGCCGTGCCATTCATCAGGCAGCGGGCAACGCGAAGGGCTCTGCGCAAAGAGCGGAACTCGTAAACCTGACAGCTGAGAAGTCAGAAGGGAGCCTGTAAATGAAACTGAATCGTCGCTCGTTTCTGCAAGTTACAACGTTGACGGGAGGCGGAATGCTTCTCGGAGTTCACACGGCGCGTAACGCCTCGGCTCAGGCACCGGAGCAGCCGCCGTTCGATGCCAAGGCATTCATCCGTATCTCGCCGGATGGAACGGTTACGCTTATCTCTCGCAATCCGGAGATCGGGCAGGGCATCAAGAACATGCTGCCGATGCTCATCGCGGAAGAGCTGGACGTCGACTGGAAGAGCGTCAAAGTCGAGCAGGCAGACTTCGATCAAAAGTACGGACTGCAAACGACGGGCGGCAGTCGGGCTGCTTCCAACAACTGGGTACCGATGCGGCAGGTTGGCGCGGCCGGGCGGCAAATGCTTGTCGCGGCTGCGGCACAGACCTGGGGTGTGCCGGAAAACGAGTGCTACACATCGAACGGCCGGGTCTACCATCGCTCGACCGATCGCTCCCTTGGTTATGGTGAGCTTGCCAGCAAAGCTGCCAGCATGCCCGTTCCCGATTTAAAGAGCCTGAAATTCAAGGAAGCGAGCGCTTACAAGATCGTCGGGCAACGGACCATGGGTGTTGACGTGCCCAACATGACGATGGGCAAACAGGTGTTCGGCATCGACTTCATGCTGCCGGGCATGTTGACCGCGGTGTATCACAAGTGCCCGGTGTTCGGCGGAAAGGTGAAATCGGCGAACGTCGACGAGATCAAGAGCCTGCCCGGCGTGAAGCATGCCTTCGTGGTGGAGGGCACGGTGAAGGTCACGCCACTTACCGAAGGCGAACCGGGTCTGGAGCCTGGAGTTGCGATTGTCGCGGATACCTGGTGGGCAGCGCAGTCGGCCCGCAAGAAGCTAAAGGTGGAATGGGACGAGGGTCCGGCGGCCCAGCAGAGCAGCGAGGAATTCGCCAAGCGCGCTACCGAACTGGCGGCAGGCGAGCCACAGCGAGTGTTGAAGAACGACGGCGACGTGGATGCCGCGTTCAAGAGCGGCGCGAAGGTTCTGGAAGCGTCTTACTCCTATCCTTTCATTTCGCACGCCCCACTCGAACCGCGTAACTGCACCGCCCATTACAAGGACGGCAAGCTCGAGATGTGGTCGAACACGCAACTGCCGGCACGCGCTCGCGGTCTGATCTCGAAGGTGCTTGGGATTCCGGAGAACGATATTACGGTTCACCTGATGAGAGCCGGCGGATCGTTCGGACGCGGACTCAACAACGACTACATGGTGGAAGTTGCCAATATCGCTAAGACGATCGGCGTTCCGGTGAAGCTGCTTTGGTCGCGCGAGGACGACATGACGCACGACTACTATCGTCCCGGCGGCTTCCATTTCCTGAAGGCGGCTCTGGACAAGGACGGGAACATCACCGCGTGGAAGAATCACTTCGTCAGCTACGGAGAAGGGAAGAATTATGCCCCTTCTGCCGCCATCGCGCCCACTGAGTTTCCTTCCGGCTTCGTAGACAACTTTACGATTCAATCTTCAGTGATGCCGCTGATGTTGAAGACCGGCGCATTGCGCGCGCCAGGTGCGAACTCGCAGTGCTTCGTGTTCCAGTCGTTTATCGATGAGCTTGCTCACGAGGCTGGACAGGATCCGTACCAGTTCAGGCTTGATCTGCTCGACGCTGCCGGTAAGCGCAAAGTGGCAGAGGCCGCGAAGCCAAAGGTTGAGAACGAGCCGAGCCCGACGCCGAGAGGGTGGCCGTCAGGTTGCTTACGATACGGCCCGAATGAAGGCCGCCTTGCAGATGGTGGCCGAGAAGTCCGGGTGGGGCAAGCGTGCGCTACCGAAAGGCACGGCGATGGGCATTGCGTTCCATTACAGCTTCCAAGGTTACTTTGCGCATGTTGCCGAGGTCACGGTGACTCCGGACAACAAAGTAAAGCTCAACAAGGTCTGGGTGTGCGGTGACAACGGGAGCCAGATCATCAATCCGAGTGGCGCCGAGCAGCAGGTGCAGGGCGGCGTAATCGACGGCATCAGCGAATTGATGAGCCAGGAGATTACGCTGAAGAACGGCGCCGTTGTTCAGCAGAATTACAACCAACACGGCCTGATGCGAATCAAGAACGCACCTCAGATTGAAGTGTATTTTTCGAAGAGCAACAACCCGCCGACCGGTTTGGGTGAGCCGGCTCTTCCGCCTGTTCTTCCGGCCGTCTGCAACGCGATCTTTGCCGCAACCGGGAAACGGATTCGCTCCATTCCTCTCGAGAAGCAAGGGTTCAGCTGGGCCTAAGCCGGTCGTCCTTTGGGCGTCGCTCCCCGGCTGGAACTGCGGCTCGCAACTGAAGCAGACATACCTGCCATCAGCAGTTTGATCGACCAGTCCGTGCGCGTGCTGCAAGCGGGCGATTACTCGCCCGCCCAATTGGAAGGCGCGCTCGGGACGGTTTTCGGCGTTGATACGCAGTTAATCAAAGACGGAACTTACTTCGTCATCGAGGACCGTTCCGAAAGCGGATGCGAAAGCTTAGTTGCGTGCGGCGGGTGGAGCAAACGCAGGACGTTGTTCGGCAGCGATCAAGCACGAGACCGCTCGGACAACTTACTGGACCCGACGATCGAGGCCGCGAAGATCAGAGCCTTTTTCGTCCATCCCAAATGGGCGCGAAAGGGGCTCGCAACTGAGATTCTCGCGGCCTGCGAGGAAGCCGCGAGCGGTGCGGGCTTTTCTCAATTCGAATTAGGCGCAACGCTGACCGGTGAACGGATGTACAGCAAGCGGGGATACCACGCCGTGGAGCGTGTCAGCGTGCCTCTTCCAAACGGAGCAACGCTGCCGATTATTCGGATGAGCAAACGCGCTCCCGTACTGCCGCTGAAGTAGCGATCTCGAAGCGGAAAATCGTCATCAATCCCGCCGAGCGGCGAGCTATTGCTGGTTTCGGCTGAAGGTATTACACGACGACAGACGGCCGCTTTGCAGGCCGCGTTCGAACCATTCGTCCCGCTGCGCTGAACTGCCATGAGTGAATGACTCAGGGCTCACGCGTCCCGTGGCCATTTTCTGCAAACGGTCGTCGCCCACCGCCGCGGCGGCGTCCAGAGCGGCCTTCACATCGCTCGAGTGCGTAATACCGCGTTCCTGCGTCGAGTTTGCCCAGACCCCGGCGAAGCAATCGGCCTGCAACTCCAGGCGGACAGACAGTGGATTCTGAGCACTGGGATTGCGCTCTTGCAGCGCGCGCACTTTGGGCTCGATACCGAGAATCTTCTGGACGTGATGTCCGATTTCGTGGGCAATCACGTAGGCTTGCGCAAACTCGCCGGGAGCTCCGAAGCGATTCTTCAGTTCATCGAAGAAGCCGAGATCGAGATAGACTTTCTCATCCTCGGGACAGTAGAAGGGGCCGATAGCCTCTTTAGCCAAGCCGCACCCGGAACGAGTCGCCTCGCGGAACAATACCAAGTGCGCGTGGCGATAGGGACGGTTCTCGGCTTGCGGCAAGATGGTTTCCCAGTTCTTCTGGACATCATCCAGAACGAACGAAACAAACTGCACTTCGTTGTTTTCGCTGGCGTCACGCTGGCGATCCGGTGCGCGATGGACAACCTGAGTACCAGTGTCTGCGCCCCCACCCCCAAGCAGCGTGAAGAAGTTGCGGCCGAAGATAAGGCTCAGCAGTCCCAGAAAAAGGATGCCGCCGATTCCCATATGTCCGAATCCGAAACCGCCAAACCCTCCGAAGCCGCCACCACCAACACTGTCGTCGCGACGATCTTCGATATCGCTGCTTACACCACCCGGGGTCCAATCCATTTGTTACCTCTCCTCTAACTACCTAGAACAATTTGACACGAAATGAGCTGAGATTCTTTCGAGGCGATTAACGGGAGTAGATCGACCCGCGTTTCTCAAACTCGTTGTTCCCGTACTGATGGTCCGCCAGTCTCATCGCATACTGGTGTTCCACAGTGGCCTGCTCGCAACCGAGAATAGTACGATTTGTCGAGAGATGATTTCTGCGATCAGAGTCGAATATGCCCACGAACGGAAGATCAGAGTGCGGAACAAGACCTATTATCGCGTTGCACACTGGCCGATCTGGATTTGGGTATTTTTTCTGGTTCCCGGTCCGCTTACGTTCGATCTGTTTGCACGCGGCGGAAGCGTTCGCAATCTGATGTGGCTTGGCGTTGTTCTGATTGGGACCGGCATTGCAGGCCTCTTCGGGCAATTGCCGGGCGTGGAACCACAGCCTTACATTCTGCGGTTTTGTGAAGACAAGCCGAATCCGCTGTACCGCAGAATCTGCTACACGTTTGCCTGGAATGCGCTCATCAACTTCGCATTTCTGAATCTGACGGGTCTGGTTGTCGCGTGCGTGAGTGGAAAGTGGATCTTGAAGCAAATCTACAACGTTGGCTATTTCCCGATACTGGCGATCATTGTTCTCCTGGGACTTTTTGGGATTCTGCCGCGCGTACGGCGATCGACGCAAGGCGAAGGCGTTGAACGGCGCTACTTCTACGGTGCAGTCTGGTCTGTCACGATCGCGCAGTCTCTCCTGCTGTTCCTGTGGAAACTGCTTCCACGAACGCATGTCACCGATATTGTCAAAACCGTCACGTTTATCGCGGCGCTTCTCGTTGCCGGTGCCTTAGCGGCGTTTGCGAGATTGCCTCGCACCCGGCCGATTCTGCCAGGTGAATTGATGGTGGCGGACTAGCCGGCGAGTTGCTTCTCCTAACGCTCGCTTTCGCTACTGCCAGCGCCGCAATCCTGCTCGTTGCCGGCATTGCCTACCAGCAGCATGGATCGCGGCAGGATCGGCGGAAGTATTTGCCTCCCGGACGCCTCATCGGGATGGGAGATCGCCGCTTGCACATTTACGAGACCGGGACCGGAGAGCCGGCCGTTGTTTTCGAATCGGGATTGGCAAGCAGTTCCCTAAGCTGGAGCCCGGTACAGCAACGGGTTGCGCAAAGCACACGCGCCATTAGTTACGACCGTGCAGGCATTGCATGGAGCGACGAAACAGGGCAGCCGCGGACCGTCCAGAGCATGGTGGATGATCTTGCCAAGGTGCTGAGGTTATCGGGAAACCCTCGGCCGTACGTTCTGGTCGGGCATTCGTTCGGCGCCCTCTTAGCGCGAGCGTACGCCAGCATGAGAAGCGAGGAAGTGGCAGGGCTGGTCCTGGTTGACCCGGTTTCGCTGGACATGTGGGCTGATTGCAGTCAGGAGAACCAACGACGTTTACGTCTTGGAGCGAGACTCGCGAGACGTGGGACAGTGCTTGCGAATTTCGGCGTTGTCAGACTGGCGCTCACAGCTTTGTCGTCAGGTAAGACTCGCCTTCCGAAGGCTATCGCGAAGGCGAGTGCGGGCAAAGCGGTCGGCACTATAGGAAGACTGACCGGAGTCGTGCAAAAGCTTCCCGCCTCGCACCGGCCGGCGGTACAGTCCCATTGGAGCCAGGCAAGATCGTTTCGAGCTCTGGCTGAATATCTGGAGATTCTGCAGCATTGTGCGGCGGAGGTGCGAGACATGGCTGTGCCGCCGAACATTCCGGTGACCATATTGTCGGCCGCGACTGCGACGGCCCAGGAAATGAATGAGCGCGAGCGTTGGGCGAACGCGTCGCATCGTGGACGCCACGCGCGAGTCGCAGATGGCGGCCATTGGATCCAGTTGGAACATCCCGAGCTCGTGGCGGACGCTATTTCTGAGCTGGTCGAGTATTTCCGCGGATCGCGGAAGGCATCACTGCACGTCCAGTAGTGATTTCCGCTACCCGGACTGAACACCCCTTTTGCGCTACACTCGGAAGCGATGCAGCGCGGCCTTGCCACTGTCCTCGCGATCTTGTTCAGCTGGTTGCTGATCGCGCCTGCATTTGCTGCTTCCTCAAGTCTTGTCGTCCCTCCTTGCTGCCGGAAAGCCGGTGCGCATCAATGCACGATGCACTCGGCTGAATCATCGACCGCTGGAACCAGTGTCGGCAGTGTTCAAGCGAAGTGCCCGTATACGTACGGTTCATCAACGCTGGCTTCGCATTGGGATGCCGTTGCTCCGGGTATAGATGAATCCGTGTTCGCGGGACTGGTGCAGCATCCCGCTGTGTCGCCTCAAACCGAGGCAAGCTTCCGTATCTCGTACGATCGCTCGCGGCAAAAACGCGGCCCTCCCTCTGCCTAGCCTTTCCTAAATTGCAACGCCCATAGCGTCTTGCCTGCTCAAGCTTGCTTTGCTTGCAAGCAAAATTCGCATTATGCGTGCGTTACGATTTTCTGCCGTTTCAGGAGGATAGGTGTTTTGCTCATGGACCGTGGCGCGAGCGCTGGTTGCGTTGGCGCTTTGCGGGGTATTTAGTTCGGCTTCCTACGGTCAGGAAACCGTGAACAACGCCAGTGTCGGCGGACGTGTTCTTGATCCGTCGGGAGCGGTCATTCAAGGAGCTCAGGTAACGGCGCGAAACACGGACACAGGATTGGCCGTGTCGACCGTGACCGGCAAAGATGGCCGGTTTCGTTTCCCTTACCTAAGAATCGGGCGATACGAGATCGCGGTGCATTGCCCCGGCTTTTCGGATGTCGTAAAACGCTTGACGCTGACGGTCGGTTCCGCATTTGAACTGCCCGTCTCGCTTCCGCTCGCCTCCGGTTCTACGAGCATCAGCGTGAGCGAACAAACTGCCGGGTTGGAGACTGCACGGTCTCAGATTGCCGGGACCGTCAGCGAGACCGAAATCAAGCAGGTGCCGCTGAACGGACGCAATTTCCTGGATCTGGCGCTTCTCATTCCAGGCGTTTCTTCCACCAACACCGGTTCGAACCAGTTGTTCGCCGAAACCTCGGCCGTACCGGGGCAGGGGATCTCGGTAGGAAGCCAACGCAACTTCTCGAACAGCTTTATTGTGGATGGCTTGTCCAACAACGATGACGCGGCGGGGCTCACCGGTGCTTTGTATGGGGTCGATGTAGTCAGTGAGGTTCAGGTCGTCACGTCGGGCGCGCAAGCAGAATTCGGGCGCGCGCTGGGGGGTTACGTCAATGCCGTGACGAAGAGGCGGGACGAATGCTCTGCATGGTGATCTCTATGGTTACTTCCGCAACAGCCGCTTCAATGCGGCTAATCCGCTATCGAACCAGGTATTGCCTTTGACGCAGGCGCAGTACGGGGCCAGCTTGGGAGGCCCGATCATAAGAGACCGCACGTTTTACTTCGCCAATCTGGAACGTCGAGATTTAAACCAATCAGGGCTAGTGACGATCTCGCCCCAAAACGTAAGCGCCATCAATACGAGACTGCAGGCGAGCGGCTATCCAGGTTCGCCCATCAGCACGGGGATTTATCCGAATCCCGTTCACGCGACCAATGTCTTTGCGAAGCTCGATCACGAGTTCAGCGCTAACGACCAGTTCAGCGCACGTTATAGCCTGTATAAAGTCGATAGCCAAAACGCGAGAGGCGCTGGCGGGCTGAGTGCGCCGACCGCCGCGGCTGATCTGCATGACACCGATCAGGTTGTCGCATTCAGCAATATCGCGAGTTTTTCTCCGCGATTGACGAATGAGACGCGTGCCCAATTCTGGAACAGCCGTCTCCAAGCGCCGCCTTCGGACCCGATCGGACCAGCCGTAAGTATCGCGGGAGTTGCTACATTCGGCACGCTGTCCGGTTCGCCGACGGGGCGGGTGAACAGGCTCGGTGAAGTTGTGGACAACGTTTCTTACCAAAATCGCGCTCATGCGGTCCGGTTCGGAACTGAATTTCTCTTCAACGACGACACGATTACATTTCCGCGATCGTTTCGGGGCAGCTATTCGTTTTCCTCGCTCACGAATTTCCTCAGCGGCTCATACAACAATCAGGGCTATCACACAAACATTCGCGAACAGCGTGGTCGCGCAAACAAATCCCAATGTTGGGTTTTATGCGCAGGACGAGTGGAAGCTTGGTGACGGGCTCACGCTGAACCTGGGCGTCCGATACGATTTGCAATTCCTGAAGAGCATAGCGACTGACGCGAACAATGTGTCGCCGCGTGCCGGATTTGCGTGGTCACCGCTTCGTCGAGAAAACTAGTGATTCGCGGCGGATTCGGTACCTTTTACGATCGTGTTCCGATCCGTGCTCTTGCCAACGCGCTTCTGTCAGCCAACAACTCGACCGATCCCGCAAATTTGAGTCAGATCAGCGTGAGCCTGTCGCCCGCGCAGGCCGGCGCTCCGATTTTTCCGTATTCGACTTGGCTCGCTGACGCTCCCACCCGGCGTTTTGTTTAACTTCACCACCATGCAACGCGATTTGCAGAATGCGTATGCGGTTGCAGGCAACTTTGAAATCGAACAGCAGTTGGGGAAAAGCAGCACGGTCGAGGTTGGGTATGAACATATGCGGGGAATTCACCTGATTGCTTCCGTTAATCGAACGTTCCAACATGTGTTGCAGCCGGAAGCAATAACGGATGCCGTCCTGATCCGACGTTTGGAAACAACAGCCAATATTCTTCCGCTCGGCGATTCGCGATACGACGGCCTGCATGTTTCCTTTTTGCAGAGGCCCGGGAAGTGGGGCAACTATCGCGTTTCTTATACGTTCTCGAAGGCGCTGGATAATGTGGGCGAGTTCTTTTTCAGTTCACCGCTGAACAACTTCAACATCTGGCAGGATTACGGCCGTTCCGACGACGATCAGCGGCACCGCTTCGTATTCGAAGGATCAACTCACACGCCGCAAGGGCGGGCCAATACGCTGTGGGGGCACGTTTCGCATGGCTTCGAGTTGACGGCGCTACTGCAGTATTACTCTTCCAGTCCGCTCAATCTCACCACGGGTTCAACGACCGTGCAAGGTACGGCTGCGAGGCCGAGCGTCGGCGGAGTTTTCATCGGGCGCAACGTAGGGACAGGCGCCGATTTCTTTAACTTGAGCGGCCGGTTAACGCGCAATCTTCGGGTTTCGGATCGTGTCCGCTTGCAACTGATTGCGGAAGGATTCAACCTGACGAACCATGTGAATGCGGTCAGTCTCAATGGCGTGTTCGGAACCGGTTCGTATCCCAGTAATCCAAGCCCGACTTTCAGGCAGATCACTGCCGTAAGTGATCCAAGGGCGTTGCAGTTTGCGCTTCGATTGGCGTTTTGAGAATTCTATGTATCTGTTTACGCTTGCCACGTTAATAACGACCATTGCATCCACGGGTGGACCACAGCCCGACCGACAACCTTCGATAATGGCAGTTCCGGGCCTGACAGCCATCGTGTTTGGCAAGGCGAACTCCGTCTGGATTGCTACTTCGAAGGACGAAGGGCAACACTTTTCGCAGCCAACCGAAGTGGCCGGTGTGCCGGCGCTCGCACTTGGGCGTCATCGCGGACCGCGTGTCGCCGTTTCCGGTTCAACCCTGATTGTCACTGCCGTTTACGGCGACAAAACCGCAACTGGTCCCCATGCGCATGGCTTGCCGGCCGATGGCGACCTGGTGGCGTGGCAATCGAAAGATGGCGGGCATTCCTGGACGACGCCAATCGTGATCAACGATGTTCCCGGGTCAGCTCGGGAGGGATTGCACGGCCTGGCTGCGGCCCCGAACGGGTCGTTGGCCACCGTGTGGTTGGACCTGCGGTCTCCCGGCACGAAACTGATGGGCGCTTATTCGCGGGATGGAGGCGCCACCTGGTCGCGGAACACAGCGCTTTACGAAGTTCCGGGCGGTACGATCTGCCAGTGCTGTGCACCGTCGGTTACGTTCGATGAACAGGGCGTGGCAAATGTGATGTTTCGGAATGCAGCCGCTGGAGCGCGCGATCTTTTCGTGCTGCACTGGCGTCTCGGAGAGAAGCCATCCGAGGGGCAAAAGGTGGGAACGGGCTCGTGGATGCTCGACGCTTGTCCAATGGACGGAGGCGGTATTGCAAAGCTCGGCGATTCGGTGATTACTGCATGGCGCAGGGACAAGACCGTCTACCTGGCCCAACCCGGACAGCGCGAAACGGCGATAGGAGAAGGCAAAGACGTTGCACTCGCGACGGGCAAACGCGGCGCATATGCGGTTTGGACGGGAGCGGAGGGACTCGAACTGCATGAACCAGGCAAGAAGGTCCCACAGCTCCTTTCGCCTACGGGGAAGTTTGCTGCGATGGCAGCGCTTCCGAATGGTTCCGTGCTGATCGCCTGGGAAGAGGCAGATGGAATAAAGCTGGAAAGACTGCAGTAGCGAAGTCGCTAGCGAGAGCTTTGGACCGGAGCTTCTGCCCTGTCATCAACAGGACAACTGCGAGCTTCGTAGCGGCCGGGCGCGAGGATGCCGTTCGGATCGAGCGCCGTTTTCAGAGTTTGCGCGAGCTTGCGATAGCTTTCCGATTGATGAGCCTGGAAGTTGCCCTGGATGCCGGAACGATATGGATAGAAGCCCGCGGCCATACACCGCTCCGATACTTCGTCGTAGCAGGCCTTTGCCCGTGCGTCCTCGCCGGGCACGTCACGATCGAACGAGATCGAGACAATGCAGCAGGTCATCCGCGGTGTCAGCAGAGTCAGCGAGATTTGCGGTTCGAAGCCATGCCGTAGCAGGATTTCGCTGGACATGCTGGTGAGCTCGCGGACTATCTCTCCGTCCGTTGGCGCGATGGGAGCGTACCAAAGAAGGCCGCAGCGGTCGCGATCGGGATTGGGATCGGGAGGAGCCGGTGTCTTCTTCCGCCAGTATGCGGAATGGAGAGGCTGCGCGGTTGGAACTCCCTGCATGAGTCCAAGCACTGGCTCGACAAGTTCAACCGTTCTGCTCAGGTCCCAGCCGGAGAGAAGCTTGAACACTTTTGCGAATCGCTTCGCAAAAGCCAGCGTACTCGGCTTGAGAAACTTCAGCTTGCCACGATGCCCTCGAAGAGCCTTACGGAGTGCCTTCCTGGCTTCCGCCACTTGGGCGGGCGTGCCGTAAAGACCACCCGATACGTTCCAGGCACCGAAACCAAGCTTCTGCCTGAATTGAGCCATCTGGGCCGGACTGAGTGGCGTGTGTCCGCCAGTTTCCATCCACGGATATTGCTGTAACCCGGCAAGCACTTTGTAATCGTTGCCGATATGCGCCGCGCTACGCAGCACGTCACGCATGCGCAGATCGCGAAGCGAGTCAATCAATGCGCTGAAACCGGCAGGGTCTTCGGCGCGGAAAAAGAAGGCTTCGAAGGCGTCGGGAGCCGGCATGAGCCAGACGGTCATGCGCGTGACGATGCCGAGATTGGACTGCGAAAAGAGCCCATCGAGACTAGGTCCGAGTCCCCAACGGCTGGTGGCGGCGCTTCGGGAATCCGGGAAGGATGCAAATCCGGTTTCGATGAACTCGCCCGTGGGCAGAAGGACCTGCAGGCCGCAGACATGCGCGAAGTGGTCACCCAAGGGCGTATGTCCGAAGCCTCGCTCCATCACATTGCCGATGAGGCTGCAATCGGGACTCGATCCCGTTGCATCCATCCAAAGGCGCGTTTTCCGGTCCTGAAGAAATGCGTAGAGCTGGCGCTGCGTGACGCCGGGCTCGACCGTTACATATCCAAGTTCTTCGTTGAACTCGAGGATGCGATTCAGACGACTGAGATCGACAAGAGCGGACTGGTCGGCAGGAGGGACACGCGATCCATAGCCCCAGTTTTTGCCGCTACTAATGGGGTAGATCGGAATTCGAAACTGATTGGCAACCAGTACGCATTGCTGAAGCTCATGCATGTTGCCGGGCCTGATGAGTGCGACTACCTTCTGGTGCGTCGCGAATGTTGCTGTTTCTGCTTCTGTCCGGGATGGCTGACTAACGTCAACATATTCCCGTCCAATGAGGCGGCTCCATTCCGCTGCCGGAACTGCCAAACTGTCGAACGACAAACCGAATGTCCTACGAAATAAACACAGGCGTTAGTCGCAGGCGGCTTGCATGCTCCGGAATGAACTCACGGAGTCTTACTGAGAGCGGCTCAGCGGCCGTCACAACGGGAGCCTTAGAAAGAGTGGATCTCAGTTGATTGATTAAAGGAAGGAATCGGGCAGCGGGAGAACGATAATCGAACCGCAGAAGTTCCATAACGCATTCGTACTCAGGGTCATTGTACGACGGCAGATCCTCTCCGGCTACTGCGAAGCTTTGCCCACCGAGGCGGCGAAGCATGGAGGAGGATGAGTGTCGGACGGTAGCAGTGCACGAACCGATACAGCCACCCCAAAGCTGGGCGAGAGCATATGATCCGACCAGGATTTCGAGAGCCGCGCGCGTGCCGCGCCATTCTTCCGACAACGCCCAGCCGCCGACCTCAACATAGGAGAGCCGGGAATCGCGAACACGCCGGAGATCAGCTTCGACTGCCGCGCGGACCTTGGGTCCCCAGGTTGGGCAATTGGCGAGGGGCGAGTGGGAGACGCGAAGCCGCTCGAAGGAGACGTCACCCGTGTGAACGAGATATCGGGCGCAACCGATTACGCTCTTCCGTTCGTCCAAGAGAAGCAAATGCCAGCTCTGCTCGTCGCCTTGCATGTGAAAGCGACCGTCGTCGTCCAGTTCCCAGGGTTTGATCGCTCCATCTCTCAGATAGATAGAACCCCGAAGCCTTTGCATGTCGGCAAGGAATTGGTCATGTAAGTGCTCATCATTTGTTGGGTGAGAGAGGTTATGAGCGACGCTGGGCCTGGGTGGGGCGAGTAGCTGGAATGAATATTGTCCCATTAGGTGTTTAGAGCGCTAAAGTAATCTTGCTCCGTTGAGCACTTCGGCCGCCTGCGGTCTATTCGAAGGCCGCTGGACGTATAGGAATACCTTACCCGAATAAACGGATTTCATCATTGTATTACCTTCCGAATATAGGAACAACAAAATCGACGTCTTAGTTAGCATTTCTTAACCCCGCCACAGGTAATCTCGCCAAGAAAGTGGGCTTTGAGAGCGGAAAATCTTACATGTCTCCCAGTAGTACTACTAGGTTGCGACCGGATTCGAGGAAATTAATGCTGCGTTGGGCCGATTCGCCCTCCGCTTCTGCCTTTGAACTGCCGGTCGAGATGGTTGACGAGAACGGCTTCGATCCGATCATCCGTGCCTCGCTCAACATTGGTGAAGAGACCCCGGTCACGCTTGTGGCCGAGGAATATATGATTAATGGAATTGTAAGATCCTGCCGTGCGGACAGGAACTCTTACTTGATCACGGTTGCGATCCAGGACGTTTCAGACAAGCGGTCCGGAACGGCCTACTTTCGAGACCCGGGAGCGCTCGTGCTGGACGATTTTCTGACCGAAGAGGAAGAAGCGAAGATCCTCGAGAGCCTGGAGGATTCGTCCCGCTCTCTCGCTCGGTCCTTGCGGCATCTCCTGCTCCTACCGACAGGCATTCTTAGACGCCTGACCAGCTGTCCCGTCTCCGTTTGAGGTGATTCCTTCCCGGTCAGCGGTTCAGCGCTTCGCCAGTTTGAGAAGCGGCCGTTGGCGATAGAGACGGCACTTGTGCGTCCGGAGCAAGGGCCGGATGGCGCGAATGCCAATTTGTGGCCCGTTCGAACGCAGCGGCGAGCGCCAGGACCTTGCCTTCGTCCCGATTAGGGCCGCTGATCTGCAAACCGATGGGAAGACCGGCTTTTGAATACCCACATGGCAAGGTGATGGTCGGGAGTCCATAGTCGTCGATCGAGCGCGTGTTTCCGGGTTCCGGATGTCGGGCTCTCGCGGCGGCGAGGCGTCCGAGTTCTTCTTCTATGGACCATGGCAGATGCCGAATGGTAGGCGTTACGAGCACGTCAACGTTCTGCTTTTCGAACACTTCTTCGTTGACCGTGCGACGAAGGAGTCTAAGCTGCCGCCACTCGCGAATGTAATCGACAGCTCGTCCACTTCCGGCATTAGCACCGGCCGGCGTCGTCACCGGCGCACCCAGAGGAACTGTGAAGCTGTTGCCTAAGCTCTCGCGGTAAACCGCGCCCTCGCTTCCCGCACCTGTTCCGAGCACATTGGGCATCTGGATCTCGCAGGAACCTTTCGTCATCCCGTTCAAGACGTCGAGCGCTTTTTGCACCGCGTCTGCGATCTCGGCATCGAGTCCATCGAAAAACATGGGTGCGATGCCAATCCGAAAGTGGGAGACGCGCGCGTTGAGAGCGCCCGGATAATCCGGAACAGGATAGTCGATGCTCTGAAGGTCAAGGCGATCGTAGCCGGCAATGCATTGCAGGACAAGAGCGGCGTCTTGGACCGTGCGAGCGATGGGCCCGCAATGATCGAGGGACCATGTCAAAGGAATGATGCCCCGGATACTGACTCGGCCGTAAGTGGGCTTAAATCCCACGACGCCACACATCGCCGAGGGGGTTCGGATGGAGCCGCCGGTATCCGTTCCCAAGGCAGCGTAGCAGTGATTGCTTGCGACCGCAGCCGCGGAACCGCCGGACGAACCGCCTGCAATGAGTTCCAGGTTCCAGGGGTTCCGCACCGGCCCGAAATAGCTGACCGCCGAGGTCGCGCCCTGGGCGAAGATGTGCATGTTGCATTTGCCGATCAACACGGCGCCCGCATCCCGGAGCCGCCGAGTGACGAAGGCGTCTTCCGCCGGGACGTTCCCCTCGAGAGTTTTGCTCCCGGCTGTTGTACGTGTACCGGAAGTGTCGATGTTGTCCTTTAACCCAATCGGAATCCCGTGGAGAGGGCCGCGGATTTTGCCTGCGGCTTGTTCCCGCGCAAGCTCTTTCGGCCTGGGCAAGAGCGTGGTCACGCATCACGGTGATCCAGGCGTTGATCTTTGGGTTGTCGCTTTCGATTTTCGCCAAACAGGCTTCGGTCAGATCGACCGGCGAGGCCTTCTTTGAGCGAATAAGGGAGGACGCCTCCTTCAAGCTCAGGTTGGTCAGATCAGCGGGATTGGCAACTCTGGGTTGAAGCGTCCAATCCAGGTTTTGGCGGTGGAGCAGGACTTTGCGGCGCGACCGTCTTTCCACGTGTTACCCTCCGGTCTGTTCCGCAGCGGCTTTCGATAGCGCAGGCACCTTTGTGTCGGGTTGCAAGGGCGGTCTGCGGTTGTGCCAATCCGTTGCCTGTTCGTAGGCATGGGCAAGCGCAAGCACATGAAGCTCGGCAAAGCGGGGACCGCAGATCTGAAGTCCGATCGGCATACCTGATTTGGTGAAGCCGCAAGGGAGGCTCAGGACCGGCAAGCCATACCCGTTGAAAAGCCTCGTGTTCTGTCCGAAGTCGGGCTGAGGTCGCGAGGCCGGGTTCCCTCGTCCCGCCGTTGCCGGAGTCGACCCCCCGGGACGTTCGGCCGGCGCACCTCCGGGCAAAACCAAAGATTCCTCCAGAGTGGGGGCGGGGCGTCTCATCGTGGGAGCAACCAACAGGTCTATCCCTCCCTTCTGGAACAAGTCTTCATCGACGGTACGTCTTACCATCTGCAAGTCGCGCCAGCCCCGGATATAGTCGACCGCTCTCGCTGCGTTTGCGGAAGCGGGAAATGCACGCGCGGTGAGTGGCTCGTAATCGCCTCCGTTCACGCCTTTGAGATTTTCATGAAACGCGGCAACTTCCGCATCGACGTTCGCGCGGAGTAACGAGGGAAGGCTCACTTCGTGTGTTCCGCGTGTCAATTTAGTAATGACAATGAGGGCCTCGGAAACGGCATGTGCAATCTCATCGTCCAGGTGATCGAAGAACTGCGGAGCAATCCCGATGCGGAAGCTTTGAACAGAAGCGCCGATGGCGTCGGCGAAGTTAGGGACGATCTGCTCCGCGCTGTCGATGTCGCGCACGTCATAACCGGCAATTGGTTGAAGCATCAGGGCAGCGTCGGCAACGGTACGCGTCAGCGGACCACAAGCGTCGAGCGACCAGGCGAACGGAACAATACCGCGCTGGCTGACGCGGCCGTTCGTTGGCATAAACCCAACAGTTCCGCAGTAGGCTGCGGGAGCGCGGATCCCGCCATCCGTGTCTGTGCCTAAAGCGGCGTAGCACTGGGCGGTTGCAACGGCCGCAGCCGATCCTCCGGAGGGACCGCCGGAAACGCGTTCCAAACTCCATGGATTACGCACGGGTCCCCAGTAACTAACCGCGGATGTGGCGCCGGCATCGAATTCATGCATGTTGCACTTGCCTATGAGCACAGCTCCGGCAGCCTTGAGCTTTCTGGCAACTTCCGCATCCTCGGTAGGGAAGCGGTACTCGAAGATGGCACTTCCGGCCGTGGTGCGTGTTCCGGCAGTATCGATGGTGTCTTTCAGCCCAATCGGAATACCGTGGAGCGGCCCGCGAAGATTTCCCGATGTTTGTTCTTTTTCCAGAAGTTTTGCCTGGGCCAACGCCTGCTCGCGCATCACGGTAATCCAGGCGTTGACTTTCGGGTTGTAAACCTCGATGCGAGCAAGGCAAGCTTGCGTCAGTTCTACGGGAGAGACTTTTTTCGATCGGATGAGATCGGAGGCCTGTTTGAGCGTCAGGGCCGAGAGGTCTTCTGGCTTGTCAGATGCCGCTTCGGCCTGAGCCACGATCGCCGATCCGACGAAGCTCAACACCCATTCTCGCCGGGAAGAGTTCACCATTACTTTTGTCTAATTGCCAGTGTATTGTCTGCGCCACGCAAGGCTTCGCGCCTCGACATCAATGTTCAACCACTGGCTAGTTTGTTTGAGAGCCGGCGTTGTGCAGCCGGTCGACAACAACGTCCCCACCCTTCATGACCCATTTCACGTTGTTGAGAACGACCTGAATATCAGATAGCGGATCACCTTCCAGGGCGACGATATCGGCGAAGTAGCCCGGCGCTACGGAACCCAGACTCTTTTCCATTCCGAGCGCTTCGGCTGGAAGCACGGTCGCGGTTTGGAGCGCCTGCTCATTGGTCATGCCCATCTTTACAAACCAGGTGAGCTCTCTCATGTTCAGGCCAAAACCGTTGTAGACAGCATCAGAACCGACGAGCAGCCGCGCACCCGCCTTGTAAGCCTTCTGCGCAGTCAGATAATTTCGAGAGATGTAGTCCTTCAGGTTGTCCTTGGCAGCAGGAGGGAAGTGATAAACATCGTCCGCATTCTCGACGTAATACTCGTTGTGATCGATGGTCGGCACGTACCAGACTTTCTCCTTGACCATTTCGGCGATGGTGGCGTCGTCGATATCGGTCGCATGCTCGAGCGTGTCGCATCCGGCCCGAATGGCATCTCGAGCGCCGACGGGACCATAGGAATGAATGGCTACCTTATGCCCTGCGGCATGCGCCGTATCGACGATGGCTTTCATTTCGTCATAACTGACTGTCTCATCGCCGGTCACGTTGTCGAATCCACCGGTTGAGCCGAATACTTTGACCCAGTCCGCACCGGCAGCGAGCGTCTTTTTTGTCAGCTTTACCTGCTCCGCCAATTTTTCGGTTGGATCGCTGATTTTAGGGAGCCCACCAAGTCCGCGGCCCGAGACGAACAACCGAGGACCGACCAGCGCTCCCATGTTGATCGCATCGCGCAGATCGATGTCTGCGCCGCCCGATGCATTCAGGTCGCGTAAGGTGGTAACTCCGGCCCCAAGCGCTTTCATGCCATTCCGCTGGGACAGTATGACGGTCAGTGCCTCGCGGCGCCGCTTCTGCCGGCGGGGGTCGGTGCTCTTGTCGCCGTCCCAATAATAGGTCACATGCGTATGCATGTCGATCATTCCGGGAATGCCTGTATAGGGTGAGAGATCGATGAGTTGCGCCCCATCTGGAACGGTTCCGTTTGCCGTTACGCTTTGGATTTTCTCGTCCTGGACGACGACAACAGCTTTGTCGAGGACTTGATGGCCGTCCCAAAGTTTTCCGAATTTGATCGCTGTCGTTTCGGCCACGGCGTTCAAACTGATGAGCGCCAGAGTCAGAATCGATAAGGGTCTGCAACTACGAAACATTTCCCTCCCGGGGATGAACCAGATGTGTTTGAGATTCAGGATCAACTTACGCGCTGAACTCAAGAGATGCGGCCCGTGGATCTGTAATCTCCACAGTCGTGCGTTTACCGGTACGGCTTGGGTCCGGCAACGTCGTCGGCATCAAACGAGGTGCGCGCGAGACCTGTTGATCGAACTGAGGATACCAAGTTCCGCCCTTGCGTTCAGTCGGACGGGAATCGAGAGGCAAGCTTGAAGGAAAGATAGACAGGGCCGGCGTGCTCACTGATGGCGATGCGCGACACACCCTTCGGGCCGGCTTTTATCTTAATCACTCTACCCATGAAATCCGTAGCGCCAATAAGATTGCGCCCTTCAATTTCCCCGGTCGCATCATGCCCACGGTCATCGGCCCAAACGATCAGAACTTCGTCAGTCGGGCCCGCCAGTCGTGCCGCGTGCAGGCCGTGTGGCAGCTCAGGAAGCATTCCCATAGACTTACGCGATTTAGCCAAGTTCATCAGATTTCGAATAGCTTGGATGGCCGGCTTTTCGCTTCCGTTTGCATCAAGCAGCCCGTAGTTTTGCTCCGGATTCGCCGGGTCACTTCCGTCGTCCCGCAGGTCGTACCAGACACCCAGGCGGAAACCCAAGCTCCAAACTGTCAAAAGCTCGCGAACGGCCAGATTTGCCTGCCTTTCCCGGGCCCGCTGGTTGTGACCATTCAACGCTGAACGGGGGTCGGAAAGAGTGGAAGAATATCCCCACTCAGAGTCCCAAATTTCGATATCGTGGTCTGTCTGCTGCCTGATCCAGGATTGAACGTCACTGAAAGCAGAAACGATGGTTTCCGGTCCGCCCTTCGGATAAGGATGAACACTGACTGCGCTTAACACATGAATCGCATCCCGGTCCAGAGCCCGGCTCAGAAATAAGAGATCCAGGTTGGAGATGCCGCCGCTGGAAATGATTGCAGAAGGATCGGCGCTTCGCATCGCAGTCGCCGCTCCACTAAGGAGACGTCCGTACGCGATCGGATCCGGTGAGCCAGCCCAAAACTGGGGATTATTCGGTTCGTTCCAGATCTCATACCGGACGTTTCGGCCGTGAAAATGTTCGGCGACAGCTTGCGCGAACCTGGTGAATGCCGCTAGATCGTCCGGGCTGCGGGGAACGTCACCGCCATGCTCCGGATGGCCATAGTCGAGAATCCAGAGCACACCCATGCCGCGCGATTCAACTGATCGAAGGAAGAGATCATAGGCGAGAAAACGGAAGCGGCCCCGCCTTTCAACATTCCTCCAGAGGAGATCCATCCTCACGAAAGCAAACCCGGCGGCGCGCGCCAAGTCGAGCGACGGTTCATCTCTAAGCAGGTGGACGTTGACGCCCAGGAGCGGCAATTGTTCGACGGCAGGAGATGGCTCAGCAGTTCTGTTCTGCCGGGCTAAACCGGACGATCTTGTCGCTAGCGCGGACTGTGAGCTCGTCGAAATCGAGTTGGCCCTCGACTGTTGCTACTGCTTGCGTTTGAATACTGAGCGAAATGCCCGTGATCTGATGTTTCAGCCGGCTCGAAGCGTATCGCCATTGCTCCGCATGCGGATGTTCCAGCGTAGCTTCGACCGGCAACAGAACCTTATTTCCGGCGCTGTCCTCCCCTTGCAGTGTGACTTGTACGTTGGCAGGGAAGCGCGCCCACAGCGAGATGACCGGGTCACGTAGCTTGGGCACCTGCAGCGTGCCCTGGTACATAACCAGGACCGGAGCGTCACGACGCACCCGGTAATGCAACACCGCTCCGCGTCCTCGGTAACCAGCGCCTAACTCGAGGGAGCCCTCACCGGAGATTCGCCAGGAGGACAGCGACTTCGGGCCTTCGAAGTTGTCAATGGAATACGAATCCCGAGAGCCCTTCGCGTACCCAATGCAGGTAACGAGCGCAGCGGCCATACATAGTTGGGGGAGTCCCATAGAAGGAGCGCAGGGAACGCCCTATGTTTTCACAGGACGATCAAGAGCGTGGCTTGTGAATCGTAAGATGAACGGATGACGAGACGCACATTCCTCGCGAGCACGGCCGGCCCTTATGTAGCGAGTCGTGCGCGACTGAATGCGCAAACGGGCGGGAGACCGAAGAACGTGCTGATCATTATGTCCGATCAGCACAAGCGCAGTTGCCTGGGCGCGGCCGGTGACCGGATCGCGAAAACACCAAATCTCGATGAGTTGGCACGAACGGCAGTTCGCTTCGACGGCATGTATTGCAGTAACCCCGTCTGTACGCCGTCTCGAGCTTCGCTCCTGACCGGTTTGTATACCCATCATCATCAGTCATTCAACAATTCGACCCCATTGCCACCACGGCACAAGACCATGGCGCATCACTTCGGCAAGGCCGGATATCTGACCGGACTCATCGGCAAAATGCACTTCGTCGACGCGCAGACCCATGGCTTTGATTACCGGCTGGACTTCAATGACTGGTTTCAGTATCTGGGGCCGAAGACGAAACTGTACGCGGATGAACTGGGCCGGGCCAATTCAGGTTCCGGACTCCCGCAGATCGATGATCTTTGGCGTGATTTCGGCGACCCCTGGAAAGGCGACCGTGAGCTTGACGGGCGAGAAGGATCAGTGGCAACGGGGCGTGTTTCGCGCATACCGGAGCGCGATCACTTCGAGAGCTTCGTAGCCCGGGAGTCGGTTCGGTTTCTGCGGCGATTTCGATCGGAAGAGCAACCGTTCTTCCTTATTTGCTCGTTCCTGAAGCCGCACGACCCTTTCATGCCGGCTGAGCGATTTGCGCGCATGTTCCGTGCAGAAGATATGCGGTTGCCCGACACCTGGGGCAAGGTAGATCTGTCCCGTGTTCCCGCGGAGGTTCGGGATTCCATCCGCAACAACACTCCGACGCCAGAACTTCGCAACGAGAGCGAGGCTCGGAAGAGAATCGCCTATTACTACGCCAACCTGGCGCAGATGGATGACTGCGCGGGTACGGTGCTGCGCGGATTGCGCGAGTTAGGGCTGGAAGAGAACACGGTCGTGATCTATACCTCCGATCACGGCGAAATGCTGGGCGA
This sequence comes from uncultured Acidobacteriaceae bacterium, assembly GCA_963730775.1. Lineage (GTDB taxonomy): Bacteria > Acidobacteriota > Terriglobia > Bryobacterales > Bryobacteraceae > Bog-105. The sequence goes on from CAVSTI010000006.1 coordinate 63,674, forward strand.
ACACGGGCTATGGCAGAAATTTGAATTTTACGAGGGATCCTGCAGCGTCCCGATGCTGATCCGTGCGCCGGGGGTATCTGCGCCGGGCGTATGCAACGCGCCTCTCAGCCAGGTTTCACTTCTTCCCACGCTGGCAGAGTTGTGCGGCGTTTCTGTTCCGACGCCATCCGACGGAAAAAGCTTTGCCCCGCAAGTGCGAGATCCGCGGACATCCAGCTCCGATCCGGTCTTCGCTGAATACAACTTGGGAAATCCTCACGCAAAGTACATGGTCCGGAACGGCAGGTACAAATATACATTCTGGACTCACGATATCGCCGAGCTTTATGACTTGGAGCGCGATCCGAATGAGATGCAAAATCTTGCGATCGGGGCCGCTCACGGCAAAACGGTGAACGAACTGAAAGAACAGCTCTTCGCCTGGTATCGTCCGCCGGAAATCTGATCAATTACAGTTTGAGTACACGTATTTTTTATGAGGAAGTCCACGATTCGACTCACAAATTTAGCTCTGCTGTCCCTTCTCGCCGGGTTTGCTCTGTATGGCCAAGGTACGGCCACGATCCTCGGCACCGTTACAGACTCCTCCGGTGCTTCGGTTGCGGCTGCACAAGTGACCGTTGTTAACACCGCGACGCAGTTTACGCGTACGGTCGAGACCAATTCGAACGGGGAATATGTGGCATCGGCACTCCCGACCGGGGGCTATTCAGTCAGTGCGACGAAATCCGGGTTCGAGAAGCTTGAACGCACAGGACTGGAACTGACCACGGCCAGCCGACTGCAAGTCGATCTGCAACTCTCGGTGGGTAGTCAAACGCAGACCGTTTCGGTGACGGCCAGCACGCCTCTTCTGCAGTCGCAGAGCGCGGAAGTGTCATCCCTGGTGGATAGCAGGCAGATGGTAGCCCTGCCTTTGGTAAGTCGCGACTTCACGGACCTGGTGTTACTCACTCCTGGCGCGCATGTCGGTTCGGCAACTAATCTGGCCGAAGGCGGCAGCCCCTATGCCATGCGAGGAGGGGCGAATTACAGCGTGAACGGTGCCCTGGCGGCCGGAAACAGCTATCTGATCGACGGAATCTACAATCGCAATCTTTGGCTCAATACCTTGATCATGGTGCCGGTGGTGGATGCGATCCAGGAATATCGCGTGATGACGAGCAACTACACGGCTGAATACGGCGAATCGGCCGGAGCTGTGACAGAAGTATCGTCTAAGTCAGGAACGAATGAAATCCATGGCTCCGCGTGGGAATTTCTCAGGAATGACAAGCTAAACGCGAATACGTTTTTCAACAACCGCGGCGGCGTTGCCAGGCCAGGATTCCGACGCAACGAGTTCGGGGCCGTGATTGGCGGCCCGATCGTTCGCAACAAGACGTTCTTCTTTGGCGATTACCAGGGGATACGGCTTACCCAGCCGCAAACATATGTGTCTACCATCCCGACCCTGGCGCAACAGCAGATGGTGAGAACCGGTAATTTCGGTGCGATGGCAGCGCCCATCTACAACCCATACGCCACGACGACGCAGAACGGAGTTACGTCACGCGTACCGTTTGCCAACAATCAGATCCCTTCGTCACTGCTCGACCCTGCCGCCCTGCGGCTGTTCTCCCTTCTACCTGTTCCCACTTCGCCGGGCGCGATCAACAATTACATTTCGAATCCAGCTCTCACGCAGCGGACGGACCAATTTGACATACGTCTTGACCAAAATCTTGGCGCCTCGGATCGTCTGTTCTTTCGCTACGCGTATGACAACAGCAACCAGGTGAATCCCGGAACGATTCCTGCTCCGGCGAACTCGAGCGTGCCGATTGGGCCGTATCTTTCCACCGGTACAAACGGGACAACCACGCCGCTGGTGACTCAGTCCGCAACGCTTGGCTATAGCAGAACCTTCAACGCCAACACGGTACTTCAGTCGCACTTCGCGCTGGTTCGGTGGAAGGCCGACATCACGCCCGCGGACGCCGTTTTCAACACCGCGACCGCGTTGGGGATTCCAGGCATCAACATTAACAACCGGGCCGGAGGTTTACCAGCTTTCACGATTTCAGGATTCACCCAGCTTGGAGACAATTCCACGTACCCGGAGAATAGCCATACCGCCACCTTCCAACTGGATTCATCCCTGACGCGCATTCAGGGCTCACATACGATCAAGTTCGGCGCTTTATTCCTGCGTCACCGCTTCAACGGATTTTCCGCTTTCCCGACCCGGGGCACCTTCGATTTCAACGGCCAGTTTACTCGCCAGATTGGGAGTACAAGCTCACAGTCGGCGCTAGCCGATTTCGCGCTGGGTGCGTTAGACACGGCCACACGGAACATCCTCAACGGTACTTTCGGGATGAGAATGTGGCAGTTCTCGCCCTTCATCCAGGATTCCTGGCGCGTCACGGACCGCTTGACGCTTGATCTTGGATTCCGGTGGGAAGTAAGTGCGCCGCCCTACGATGTGCATAACCACTGGGCAAATCTCGACATACGGACAGGACAACTCCTGGTTGCGGGCCTGAATGGAAACGGGACGCGCCTTCGAGATACCGATTATCGAACTCCGTCGCCTCGGGTTGGCCTGGCTTATGCGTTAACGTCTGATCGCAAGACAATCCTGCGCTCCGGTTTCGGCATTTCGTACGTGGACATGCTTGCCGGTGGCGCTCAGCTGTACAAGAATCTGCCGTACTATTTCGCGCAAAACGTCACGACGGATATCGCTGGCGTTCCCGTCTCAACTCTTAGCCAGGGCTTGCCAGTACCTGCTCAGCCCGACATTACAAACCAGGCGGCGCTCTCTACGGGCAGCCCGAACGCCTGGAACATGAGCCTCCGCGAGAGTGAGATGTTGCAGTGGAGCATTGGAATCCAACGGGAACTGATGTCTGACATGGTGCTGAGCGTAGGCTACGTTGGTACGCGCGGGGAGCGGCTCCTGGTAAACAGCCAGAATCTGAACCAGTCCCTTCCAGGCCCAGGTGCGCAGGGGCCGCGACGGCCTTACAGCTCGATCAATCCGAACCTGGTCAACGTGGCTTATAGGACCAACGCCGGCGATTCAAAATACGAATCGCTTCAGGTCCACCTTGAAAAGCGATTCAGCCGGGGACTGACATTCGGTCTGTCTTACACCTACGCAAGTTACCTTGCCGATTCGGGCAATCCGAACGGAGGAGGAAACAGTGATATTCAGAATCACTTCTGCATAGCCTGCAACTGGGGTCCAACGACCGATTCGTACCGGCACGTGCTCTCGATCAATCACGTGTACGACCTCCCGTGGGGCCGCCATCGCACCTATCTGCATAGTGGGCCACTTGCCTATGTCTTGGGCGACTGGACGGTGAATGGCATTTGGACCGTCCAGAGCGGAGCACCGTTTACGCCGGTGTTTGGCACAAACGTCTCCAATTCGGCCGGAGGCGGAACTCAACGCCCCAATCGAATTGCGAACGGCAATCTTCCATCCGGCCAGCAGAGCGTCGACCGCTGGTTCGATACAGCCGCTTTCGTCGCTCCCGCGGCGTTCACGTTTGGAAACTCGGGCACGGGCATCGTGACAGGACCGTCTTATTTCAACGTCGATCTTGGCATTGTTCGCCACTTCTCGATTGTCGAGAGATTGGGTATGGATCTTCGCGGGGAATTTTTTAACGCTTTTAACCGCGCGAATTTCACCGTGCCGAATGCGATCATCGGAACCGGGCAGGCTGGTGTGATTAACAGCACGCTTCCGGCAAGAATCATCCAGCTGGCCGTGAAGCTGAACTTCTGAATGGCTAAGCTGTGGCTGCGGGAATCACCGGTTCTTGAGGCGACGTTCCGTCCGGGTCATTTACGACCGCGCCTTTGGGGGCCTTAACCGGTCCTCGAAGGAGTGGGTCGTCCGTTCGCTGCATCCAACCGTCGAGACGTCCGCGCATATTCGCCAGCACCGACCCGTAAGCAGGATCATCGGCCAGGTTACGCGACTCGTTCGGGTCTAAAACAGAATCGAAGAGTAATTCGCGAGGGACAACTGCTGTCCGCCAGCCGTTCTTCACCCAAAGATTCTTGCTCGGACTGTCGTCGCAATTCGGCAACACGGGCGTACTTTTTCTCACCAAAGTGTCGAATGTAGTTATAGCGCGAGGTGCGAACAGCGCGCTTAGGCTCGTACGCGGCGTGATAGTTTACTTCCGCAAACAGTTCGTCGTGAAGACTGCTCGTTTCTCCCCGTAGAAGCGGGAACAGGGATTTGCCTTCCAGCCATCCGGGTTTGTCGATGTTCAGCAGTTCGCAGATTGTGGGATAGAGATCCATCTGCGACACCATCGCGTCGCAAATTTTGCCAGCGCCAAAGCCGCCGGGCCCCCTCAGCATCAGGTAGACCGAAGTGCCGTGTACCGTCAAGTTGCACTTCATACCGGGAAAGGCAATTCCGTGATCGGTTGTTGAAATGACAAGCGTATTCTGCGCAAGGCCTGCGGATTCCAGAGCGTCTAAGACGGCGCCGACACCCCCGTCGAGAACTTCCGCTGTCGCCGCGAATGAGGCCATGTCCCGGCGAGTGTCAGGCGTGTCCGCAACGGGCGCGGGCGGTTCCGTGTAGCGCGGATCCTGTTTGGCGCCCGGGCTGTGGAACTCGCGATGTGTCTCATGGAACCCCACATCCAGGAAAAACGGCTGCTTCGGAGACGCTTTGAGGAATCGCACCGCAGCGGGCGCAACATCGGAGACCTTCACGGTCTTCGTGGGCACGATCTCGTCATAACCAATTACCGTTGGATCTTTGGCGATGTGCTGAACACCGACCAGAGTGGAGCGGTAGCCGTGTGGGCGCAACCAGTGAAGCAGGTGTTGGCGATAGTCGTTCAGCGCGAACCCGCGATGAGCCAGGCCGAGCATTCCATTCCGGTGCGGGCAGTGCCCGGTCAACAACGCGGCGCGGCTGGGTGAGCAAGTCGGGGCCGCATCGAAGGCTTGACGGAACAATGTGCTCTGCTCTGCCAACTTTTGGAGATTCGGTGTGCGGACAGGATAACCGTACGGCTGAATGTAGCGGCCCGTGTCGTGCGAGTGCAGATAGAGGATATTGGGACGTTCCGCTGAGGCTGCTCGCGACCGGTTTGTCACCAGTGCCGTCGTCGCTGCCAGGCCCTTGATTAACGTCCGACGAGAGCGTTGATCGCTTTGTTCACCCACCTCCATGTTCTAGCAGATTTACTTCTAAGATGGATCTTGCGAGTCATCGTCATCCGCCCCAAGCCAGAACGTAGCGAAGATCTCATCGCCGAGCTTTGGGAACACGGCACAGAGGGAATTCTCGAGGAAGAATCCCGAATAAAAGCGTATTTCCCCGAGTCCCGCGACCTGTCCGGAATTGTGACGCCTGAAAACGGCGAGGTTATCGAAACCTCAGTCGAGAATGATGTCGCGACGTACCAGGCAAGCGACGATAACAACGAACCGGTCCCTTTGGGCCAGCGATTCGTGGTGTTGAATGGTCCGGCGTCAGCCGAGGGAAGTGGATCGCGAATACCGCTATCTCTTCCTACGAGCACAGCGTTTGGCAGTGGACGTCACGAGAGCACGCAGCTGATGGTCGAGGCGATGGAGGTGTATCTTCAGCCAGGGAAGGTAGTGATCGACGCCGGCTGTGGATCCGGCATTCTTTCCGAAGTGGCGCGCCGTCTCGCTGCGGCGGCCATCATCGCCTGCGACACTCATCCGGATGCAATCGCGACGGCACGCCAGACTTGTCCGGAAGCAGCGGCATTCATCGGAAGTGTGGACGCGATCGCCCCTTCTGTCGCGGATGTCGTTCTCGCCAATATCAGCGCCAAAGTTGTCGACCTTCTTGCAGCCGATCTGGTCCGCGTTGCCAAGCCGGACGGCCTGGTTCTGTTAAGCGGATTTATTCACGAAAGAACGCCGGAGCGATTTCGCCCGGACAGAGTGTTCGAGCAGAACGGATGGCTGTGTTGGGTTTGCCGGCCGGAGTTGGTCGGCGGTGAGTCTTTGGCAGCCGGCGGTGCTATTCAGCCGTTTGAAACTCAGTGGTGGTAAAGATCTCGTATGTCTGAGAATGAGAATCCGGCAATGGAGGCGAACGTGAAGGGCGAGCCGATCTTCGCGCAACCGCAGCCATCCCCCGATCCGACCAGTTTTAAACATCCCGTAACGGATCAAAGCCAGCAAGGGCTGTTGGTGGTAGAACCGGTCCCACAACCATCCGGAACCGGGGCGGAGCCGATTCTCACCTTAGAGCAGGTTTATGGTGCGCAAGGACCCGCCAAAATACAGGAAATCGTCAAGGCCGGACAGATCGTGTTTCATTCGGTGGGCGACACCGGAAGTCCCGCTGGACCGACGACGCAGTCGCTTGTAGCCGACAAGATGGTGGCAGATTTCAGCGAGGCGAATCCGGCCGATGTGCCATCGTTCTTCTTCCATTTGGGCGACCTGGTGTACTACTTCGGCGAGGCGATTTACTACTACGATCAGTTCTACGAGCCCTACCGCGAATACGCCGCGCCGATCCTTGCCGTTCCGGGCAACCACGACGGTGTGGTTTATGCGAACGATCCGGAACCGACGCTTGATGCGTTCCTGAGAAACTTCTGTGCATCGACTCCTGCGCAGTCACCCGACGCAGGAGGCCTGCTGCGAACGACCATGATTCAGCCGGGCGTTTACTTTACGCTCGAGGCACCGTTCCTTCGCATCTTCGGCCTATACAGCAATGCGCTGGAGGATCCTGGCGTGATCTCGGACGAGAGCGGCAAGTTTCCCACTCTGGATGGACGCCAGATCGACTTTCTGACGGCGGCACTCGGGCGTGCCAAAAGCGACAACTTCGCCGGAGCACTTATCGTAGCTGTTCATCATCCTCCGTTCACCGGCGGATCTGTGCATGGTGGCAGCCCAGGTTTGCTGGCGGATATCGATGCAGCCTGCCAAAACGCCGGAGTCTGGCCGCACGTTGTGTTGTCCGGTCATGCTCACAATTACCAGCGCTTTACGCGGACGGTTAATGAGTATCAGATACCTTTTCTCGTCGCCGGCTGTGGTGGGCATTCACCGCTGTCAAAGATGCGTACGGCGTATCGGACGCCTTACAAGATCGACGATACTTTGACCCTGGAAAGCTATGACGATTCGCATTACGGGTACTTGCGGATCGTCGTGAACGCCACGACGGTGCGGGTTGAGTTTCATCCTCAGAGCGATGGTTCCGGTGCGAAAACGCCTGACGATCAGGTGACGGTGATTCTCGCCACACACAAGATCAGATAAGTTAAACGGCGTAAACAGCCGGCTTGGACGCGCCACCTTGGTTTTTGATCTGTGCGGCCAAGCCTTCATACACGGAACACTTACGCTCGGGATGCAGGCAGTCATCGCATTGAAGCATGTGCGCCAATAACCCATCACACAGATCGTCGGTAGAATCGGGATCGTGGTCGCGCGGTGTGACTGTTGACGATGGAGAACGCTCGCGGGAAGTGCCTGGCCGACCCAGATGATTGGCGGCTTTCGCGTAAAACTCAGCAACCCTAAACTGGCGGGAAAAGTTCCAGGCCAAAACGAACTTGGCGACCACGGGCGCCTCCTTCACAGGTCGAATGACGTACTCCTGCTAGGGAGATTCCGCGATCAACATCGCCAAACCGGTCCTACACAAGAATTGCGCGTGTTGCAAAGATAGCTGATTTACAGTAGGCCGTGCAAACTAGTAGGAATACTAGGCGCGAAGCGCGGGTGAAAGTTGATTTGCGCGAGGGTTATCAGAGTTGCGGCCAGGCTGGATCTGTCCCGCATATCTCAAAGAGAGAAGCCGGGTTGCGAGGATCGCGTTCGCAGCAACTAGTTTTCTTTACTGCAACGACTTTACTGCGGGGGGTAGCAAGAGTGGGGAACTGCGGAAGACGCTGAGGTCGATTCGCAGATTCAGACTGCAGTCAGGACTTAGGAGCCCGATGAAAAAACGGGCGGCTATTCGTCGGCCTGCCAGCTTTCGTCACCGGTTTCGGATCTGAGGCGATCCACTTTCTCCTGGCATGGAACGCAATGATCGGCCCACGGAAGCACTTGCAAACGGCGTATTGGAATATCTTCTTCGCATTCGAGGCAGATGCCGAAGGTTCCTATATCAAGCCGGCGCAGTGCGGAATCGACCCTTCGCAAGAGCGTGGAATCGGAGCTCAGTCGGCGGCTCACCATTTCGCGGTTCATCAAGGCCTGCACATTGTCGAGCGCGTCGGCATTATTCTCGATGTGAATGTCTTCCCGATTGTAAACGCCGGCGAGGAGTTCGTTGCGCTTCGCTTGTAAAACGGCCTTGATACTTGCCTGTTCCATTGGTACTTACCCATGGTGCGTTTCACGGGATAAAGTTCTTGGCCTATTTTGATTCGGCGGTACGGGTCTGCTCGCGGCCGGAACGCGAAGCGGTCGTAACATATAGGTAGGCAAAGGGCGAGTGGGCCCAATTGGCCGTTCGTTAGCAAGGAGGAAAACTGTGACAAGACGAGAATGGCTTGCGACCGTTGCCGCAACACCGTTGCTCAAAGCGGCATCCGAGAGGGACACTCGCGCGATCAATGCACCTTCGGCCCCGGTCGCCATTGGTAAAGCTTCCTCCTATGACGACGACGTGACGGGCAGGCTGAAAGCGATGTTCGAACAGCTCGGCGGGATTGAAAAGCTTGTTCGGAACAAGACGGTAACGATCAAGTTGAATCTGACCGGACCACCCACGAATTTCGTCAACGGACGCCCGCCGCAGTTTACACACTGGTGTCACCCAGCGGTCGCCGGCGCTGCTGCTCATCTGTTTGACCGGGCGGGCGCAAAGCGCGTTCGCTTCGTAGAAAGTGCCGCCAACTCGACTGTTCCGCTTGAGGAATACATATCGAAAGCAAATTGGGACGTGAAGGCGCTCCAAAATTCTGCCAGATTGGTGGAGTTTGAGAACACCGTGAACCGGGGCAAAGGCAAGAAGTATGTGCGCATGCCGGTCGGCACTGGGGCGTACATGTTTCCCGCCTGGGATGTGAACCAAGTGTATGCCGAGACGGACGTGTTGGTCAGCCTGGCGAAACTAAAAGATCACGGCACCTGCGGTGTGACGCTCTCGATGAAGAATCTCTACGGATGCGTGCCTCTCTCTATCTATGGTGGCGATGCCGGCGAGAACGAGCCGAATGAAAATCCGAAGAGTAATCGCGGAGCGGTGGGCCACACCGGTACGAGAGCGCCCGCGAAGTGTTCGCCGGGCGAACTGGCATTTGGAACCAATCACGATCCCGGCTACCGTATGCCCCGAGTGGTCTCCGATCTGGTGGCAGCTATGCCGATTCATCTGGCCATTATTGACGGAGTGGAGTCTCAGGCCGGCGCTGAGTTGCCTCGCGCTAACGTCACCCGACCGGTAAAACCGGGCGTGCTGATTGCAGGTTTGAACCCTGTGTGCACGGACGCGGTGGCCACCGCTGTCATGGGTTACAACCCGCGTGCTTCGCGAGGCGAACCCGGGTTCCCGAAATGCGACAATCAGCTGGTTCTCGCCGAACAACGCGGGCTTGGGACGACTGATCTGAAACGAATTGACGTGCGCGGCGTTCCGATCGAACAAGCTCTGTACAGGTACTCGGTGTAGAGTTACGCCGTTACAGATGGCCGCGCAGAGCGCGTCAGCCGCAGCCTACTTTGCCGGGGGAATGGTGTAGTAGTTGATCGTGTTCTGCCACGTGAACTCATTCCCAGGTTGAACGTCAACTGCGACGTACGGTTCAATCGCGAGCACGGTTCGGATCGACCACAACAAATCCCTGACCAGCGGGCGGTCGCCTACGACCCGGAGGCCCGCGCCCACCTTCTTGTTTTCGATGACGATTTCCGTATCCGCGGCGTTGTCCTTGAAACCTTGGATCGGAACCGCGACCTGGTCTTCGCCGGACAGCGGCTTCCTGTAAACGACTTGGTTCTCCTGAACCTCGGCGAGTTCCTTATTGGGTAACCGAGTCGACTTGATCTCGAAGGGCAACCTGAATGTAAAGTCCGGACCCGGGGGTTGCCGGTCGAGAACGACGAAGTTGTGGTTGTAAACAGAGCTTTGAATGGGGCGTTTTCCCGTGTTCTTCAGGCTGTGCGCAATCACCATCTCCGGCTTCCCCTTCGAAAGCCGCACAACCTTGCGATAAAGATAGCCGTAGCCAGAAGCGGCATCCGAGAGTTCCTGGGTGAATTCGACTGAATCGGAATGCTTCCGGACGGACCACTTTCCGGAGTCCAGCACCTCATACGGAACGTATCGGTTGTAGACGCCCTCGCCTCTGCGAAGTACGCCAACGCCGAGCTTTATAAACGTGCCACCAGGCTTCGAATCGTCCCAGCCGAGCGGCACTGCGAACTCGTCCGCAGGTCCCATTAAGGCGCTACACGGGCCAGATACAATTTCGGATCCCCGGAAGATCCAATTGATGACCTTGGGATCGATGCTGTCGTACCAGGGTCCGTAGAAATCGTGACCTTTGTATTCGAGACTGTACACAGCTCCGGACCAGTCGAAGCGCGTTGAGCGGTAGTATCCGTTGCGAGCATCGGGCAGATATAACTTGGCAGTTATTTGCCCGTTTGAGATTTCCGCCTGAGGGAAGTCGGCCGCTAATACCAGTCTCGAATGGACGAGAGCGCTGAGAAGCAAAGCGAATGCGGCTGCCGGCACTGGAATGGTGCGTCGTCGATTGTGAATCCGGCTCATAACTTCTCCTCCGATCGATGTAGAATCGCCCGGCTCCACTTACTCTGTGTCCAACGGCTAGGAATTAAGTTCGGTTCCATTTCACAGCCCTCGATGTAGAATTCTTGAGGACGTAACGAATCGTGGGGATTATATACCGTGTCCGCCGCTCGCGTTTTACTTTCTCGAATTCGCCCACATTCGAACGGAGGCGCATCTGATGATTCAGTCATCCATTGAACAAGGCAGGAAATGGTTGCCCGTGGCGATGTTCGCTCTGCTGTTGGCTACGCCCGTTGTGAAAGGGCAGCGCCTCTCGGAAAGCACCGGCATTAATCTCTTTCAGGCCAATTGCACCGGCTGCCACGGTGAAACTCCGGTTGAACACGCTCCTAGCGAGTCCGCGATTAAAACGATGCCGCCGGAGCGCATTTACGAAGCGATCACGACCGGCGCCATGAAGAACATGGCGGCTAAGTTGAGCTGACGATGAGAAACGGCTGCTTGCCGAGTATATGGGTGGGCGTAAGCTCGACAAGGACGACGCGGGGGACTCCAAGAACATGCCCAATGTCTGCCAGGCAAATCCCCCTGTAAAGGACATGAGCTGCGCCTTCTTGGAATGGTTGGGGCGACCTCTCAAATACCCGCTTTCAGCCTGCACAAGCCGCTGGGCTGAGCGCCGGACAGGTTTCCAGGCTGAAGCTAAAGTGGGCCTTCGGATTTCCCGGCGCCACCGCCCTTTATGGCGCAACCGTGGTGGATGGCAGAGTCTTGTCAGCTCGAACGCCGGGTATGTGTATTCGCTTGATGCCGAGACGGGATGCATCCATTGGTCCTTTCATTCGGCATCTGTCGTCCGAAGCGGAGTTACTGTCGGCCCGATGAAGCCCGGATCCGCAAAACTGGCTGCCTTCTTCGGCGATATTCACGGCAATGCTTACGCGCTCGATGCCATCGAATGGAGAACTGCTCTGGAAAAGCTCGATCGACTCGCAGCCTTTGGCTCGGGTCACCGGCAATCCGCGGCTGTTATCAGGGCCGATTGTATTTCCCGCTCGCGTCGCTCGAGGAAGACGAAGTCGCGTACGCCGAATCATGTCTGCTGCACCTTCCGCGGAGTAGTTGCGGCCCTTGATGCAGACGACCGGTAAACAGATCTGGAAGACATACACGATTCCGGAGGAGCCCAAGCTGATCAGGAAAAATTCGCTTGGCGTGGACTACATGGGGCCTTCTGGCGCCGGAGTCTGGACAACTCCAATTGTGGACACAAAACGTCGAGCGTTGTATTTCGGAACCGGCAACAGCTTTCTCGGAGCCGGCACTTACTTCCGATTCCATCATGGCCGTGAGTATGGACACGGGCAAGATTCTCTGGTGGAAGCAGGCGCGTGCGAATGACATTTGGCACGGCGGTTGTGCTCAGACGATCCCGGGGCGCGCCGCGCCAGGCGGGACTCGGACCGGGACGAGGCAATCAACCACCGTACCCGAAAGAAAACTGCGTCGAGAAGACCGGTCCGGACTGGGATTACGCTGCGTCACCCAATCTGGCAACGATGCCGGACGGCAGAACCGTCATCATCGCGTCTCCTAAACAGGCGGTGGTGCGCGCGCTCGATCCCGATAAGAAGGGCGAAACAATCTGGGAGCAGGACGTCGCGAGAGGTATCGGGGGCGGCGCGGGTGAAATCGTTTTCGGCGGCGCCGTGGACAATCAATACGTGTACTACGGACTCCAACTCGGCAACGCCTTGATCGCTCTGCGATCTGTCAGACGGGGTCGAGCAGTGGTTCACGCCGTTAAAGACGCCGGAAGGGATGGCGCAGCATCGAGGCATTGTCGCGGCCGTGAGCGTCATTCCGGGAGTGCTGTTCTCCGGCGGAATGGATGGAATCCTGCGCGCCGTTTCTACCGGGAATGGCCAGCCGATCTGGGAATTCGACACTGCAAAAGAATTTCAAACCGTGAATGGAGTCGCCGCCAAGGGTGGGTCGATCGGCGCCGGCGGTCCAATCATCGCGAACGGAATGGTTTTTGTTGGATCGGGATATGTAGGCTTTCAGAACGGTGTGCCCGGGAATGTGCTGCTGGCGTTCGCTCCCTCGTTCAGCGTAAAGTGAGGGCCGAGAGGCTTCTTCGATGTTCATGAACACCCGACCTGCGAGAACGAGCCGCATACGTCGTGTTGCCGGCCAAGAAAGCCTTTAGGATTACTGCAAGAAAACGGCGTACGACGCGTATGAATGAGCTATGTTTAATCTTTGACCTGTTCAACACGCAGCTTCTTTGGCTCTAAGCTGCCGCTAGTGCTCGCTTCGCTGTTAGCGGTGCGTAGCTCTGCCGCCCAAAGCTCATCGGGCTCGGACGAAGCGGTTCTCATTCAGAAATTGATGAATCGTATTGACCAGCTCGAGAAGCGGGTCAGCGAGTTGGAAGGTGAAAAACGTGCCAATGCGAGTGCGGCGCCTTCACCTGCTGGTACGGCGCAAGTGCCACCTGCCCCGACGACGCCTACTCAAACCGCCACCCCGGCGGTAACAACAGCCGCTTCGGTTCCGCCCTCAGCCCCAACCGAGTCGACCATGGGCGGTATGCAGCACCCGGATCACGACATTGCGACGCAAGGGGCGGAGATGACGTATCCGTCTCTGCATGTTGCCGGATTCAGCGATATCGATTTTTCTTCGACGACTCAGAAAGGCAGCAATAGCGGTTTCAACGAAGGGCAGTTCATTCTTCACTTCAGTTCCGCTCTGTCACCCCGAGTAAGTTTCTTCGGTGAACTGAGCTTCACGGCGCGGGCCGATGCGGGGCTTGGATCACCGGCCGCTCCCGGCTTCAACATGGAGGTCGAGCGAAGCATCATTCGGTTCGAAGAGAACGACCATTTGAAGATCTCTTTCGGCCGCTATCACACGCCCATCAACTACTGGAACACCGCATTCCATCACGGTGCGTGGTTACAGACGACCATCAACCGTCCGGAGATGGTGCAGTTCGGGGGTAGTTTCCTGCCGGTGCACTTCGTGGGCGCACTCGCCGAGGGTAGTTTCCCGTTAAGCGGCCTGAACCTGCATTACTCGGCGGGAGTTGGCAATGGGCGCGGGTCGATGATCAGCCGTGACGGCGATTTTGGAGACGTCAACAACAATCGTGCCTGGCTGGTGAACGTGTTCGCGGTGCCGGACCACCCGTATGGTCTCGAAGTGGGTGGGTCAGTCTACCGCGACAAGATCAACCCGTTAGCGGGCAGGCCAAACGGTGAGTGGATTGAATCGGCGCACGTGGTGTGGCAGAAAGAGAGCCCGGAGTTTATCGCGGAGTTTTCCAACGTGAGCCATACCGTGATCGCAACGGGGCAGAAGTTCAACAGCCAGGCCTGGTACCTTCAGGGCGCATACCGGCTTACCGGATACGCGCGTGCCTGGAAACCGTACTACCGATTCGAATACATTCACATTCCGAGGGGTGACAACATCTTTGCGGTGATTCCGGATCTGGCCGGCTCGACCGCGGGTGTGCGCTATGACCTCTCTAACTTTGCGGCGTTTAAACTGGAGTACCGCAATGTGCGGCGACCAAACATCCCGCGCGTGAACGGGATCTTCTCTCAAATCAGCTTTACCTTCTAGCGTGAACTTCTTCAGCAAAATTGTTTTCGCTCTGGCTTTGACGTGCTGCGTCGAAGCGGCCCCCCCACTCGATGACGTCGCGATCGTGGTCCGGCCCGACGTCCCGATCGACGATCTTTCTTTTGCGGATGTCCGTAAGCTGTTCCTAGGTGAACGTCAGTTCTGGCCTAAGAATCTGCGCGTGACGCTGTTGATTCGTGCTCCAACCGCTCGCGAGCGCGATGTTGTGCTGAAAGAGATTTATCAGATGAGCGAGGCACAATTTCGGCAGTATTGGATTTCGAAGGTATTTCGTGCCGATGTCTCGACAGGTCCCAAGATTGTGTATTCCGGTGAAATGGCAACTGAGTTGGTGTCGGCCATTCCGGGCGCCGTTGCGTTCCTTCCGGCAAGTAAAGTCCCAAAGGACCTGAAAGTGTTGAGGATCAACGGCCACCTTCCCGGTGAGAAGGGATACCCACTACGGTAGGCACCAGCGTTCTGTCGGTCTTGCTGTCCAGCAGCCGGAAATTGGCCGGCAGGTGTTTCCCGAACAACAGTTCGCTCACCATCCGCCGGCGCCTGTTTCGCTCGTTTCTCACCATATTGGTGTTGTTCGGGCTTAACCTTGGTGTTTACTCCGTCAGCAATGTAAAACGGAGGGCGACGGTAGAAGCTCTCCGTCGCGCTATCTCCAGCCAGATCCTGATCGCCGAAATCAATCAGCGACTCAACGATACACAGAAGCAGATGGCACTCCTCGGCGAAGCCGTCACGGATTCAGCTGCGGGCGCGAGCGCGGAGGAGATTGCCAGCTTCTCCGGCCGGCTTGACTTCGTAAAGCGAAAAATCCAAGAATTACGTTCGTTGTCGGACGACACGACCCGCAACAAGGTAGATCAGTTTGCAAAGGACTATGAGGCCTTAAGCGCGTCGTGGCTATCTTTCTACAGGAATTTCGGTGTCCATTACGCCACTGCCATTACGGAGTTGGCCATGCGGGCTGATCCAATGAGCCAGCGGCTTTTGCAGCAGACCGTACCCGAGATACTGGAGGCAGAGAAGAACAATGTTGAAAAGGCCAGTGCAAGTTTCTATTCCGTAGGTGCTGTCGCCGATCGTCTGACCGCTCTTATCTTTCTGTTTTCCGGATTGGTGGCGGTCGTTATCGCGTTGCGACTTTCACGTCATATTGACCGCGGGCTTGAGCGAGTTAAAGACAGGCGCGGACCGGATCGGCAGCGGAGCCTTCGACAAGCCGATTGAAGTACGCTCGCGCGACGAACTGGGCGAATTGGCGGATGCCTTCAATGCGATGAGTGCCCAGTTGTATACGGCGCATTCCAGCCTCACGCGGGCGAATCAAGAACTGGCGAGCAGACACGAGGAAGTTCAGCGGCAACGTGAAATCTCCGACTCATTGCTGCGCAACATCCTGCCGGCTCAGATTGCTGAAGAGCTACGTGAGAAGTCGTCAGTGGATCCAAAGTATTTCGAAGACGTCACGATTTTGTTTACTGATTTTGTGGATTTTAGCAATTCAACGCGAAGTCTGCCCGCGGAAGATCTTGTTTATTTCCTGCACGAGTACTTTACAGAATTCGACAACATCATCAGCCGATATGGGTTGGAAAAGCTAAAGACGATCGGCGACAGTTATATGTGCGTGGGAGGTCTTCCGGCTCGCACGGCGTCTCATCCAGTGGATACAGTGTTAGCCGCTTTCGAGTTACTGGACGCGGTTCGGCGGCGTTCCGGAGAAGGTCCGGCATGGGGCGTTCGCATTGGCATTAACACTGGCCCGGTGATTGCCGGAATAGTCGGCATCAGGAAATTTGCCTTCGACATCTGGGGAGATTCCGTCAACGTGAGTTCCCGAATGGAGTCGAGCGGAGTAGAGGGTTGTATCAACGTTTCGCAGCCGACGTATGCCCGAATCAAAGACTTCTTCGTGTGCGAATCGCGAGGCGAGATCGTCACAAAAGACAAAGTAGGTCGAGAGATGTTCTTCGTTCGAGGTGTCTTACCCGCTTTGATGGAGGGAGCAGAACCGCATACGCCTCCTCCTGCGTTCACAAGACGATACGGCATTTACTTCCAGTCGAAGCCACCCGCGTTTCCGAAGCTCACGTCGTGACCGACGGCGTTTGAGCGCCGGTCAGTTCTCGACGACGCTGGAAGGCTGGCGGTCGGTAGTCCCTCTTAACCTCGCAGTGTTGCCGATAACTCGCCGCGCGTAGCCGGCTACGGTTTCAACACCGGACGCGTATTCCAGGCTCGGATGAAGCTTGGATCCATTGTAGGCAGCGCTGGCCAGGAACGGGTTCCCGCCGAAGTAATCGAGCAAATCTCGCAGCAGCAGGGCTGCATACGTGGTCAAAACGCGGGAACTCAAGAAGTTCATGTCGAGATTTGGGGTCGGGCGGAACTCGAGTGGAAGCTTCGAATAATCGCGGGTGTCGCATAAGAACAATTGGTGTGCATAGCGCAACGATTGTCGCGTTATCTGCCAAATGCCAATAGAGCTATTGAGAACCCAAGCCTTGCGACCGCGCCGCCGGAGAACAATATCGTCCGTTTCGATGTCCTTCTTCCAGATCGCATTGTTCAGATCTCCGGGCACGTCAAGGAAGTTATTCTCCATTGCGCCGATGCCGAGCAGCAGGTCCACGGGTAGATCGTAGAATTGAGCAACTTCGACGATGTTTCCAGCGAGGTCCTCGGCTGCCTGCGCGGTCGGTCGCGGGAGGCGAAGCCGATCCTGCCTCCAGGTTCTCGGATCAACGCTGGCTTTGAAGCAGATGAATTCTTGTACATACAGCCGGAGTGCGGCCGAGGGTATCTGGTCCAGCTTCGGAAATGCCGGGCTGTTATACGCCTGAACGAAGAAGTTAGTCTGGCTCAGATCATCAGAGAGTTCGTGCTGAGTAATCCAGGACCGCTCAAGCACCGGTGTCAACGGATTTTGGTCGACCGTCGCTGAATCCTCCACGCCGGCCACAACGTCATCCGGCAAGCGAAGCCAGATGCTGTAGGGCGGCCCACCTGAGACAGCGGCGGCAGTTAGTAGTAGCTGCCTGCCTCGAAACGAGCCCTGCGACCGCAGGTAATCGAACATCAGATATGCGGGAAGCACATCATCGAATTGGCCGAGCTTAGCAACAAAACACCGGCCGGGCCAAACAACGGCGGGTTGCCCATTGACGATGCTGATCGTTTGCGGCATCGGAGCCTTTTGGAGGTCCAGGCGCTGGGGCCAGTAATAATAAACAAAGGCTCCAGTACTTGCCAACAAGAGCTCTGCCAGTACGATCCAGTGGACTCGCATGCGCCGGGGTGCTACCCCCATTACAGCAGGATTAATGGTAGCCGTCGATCACGCGCCGTAATATACTGAGCAACTCTATGCGAAGAAGCAATTGCTGCTATGCGTTGCTCGTCCTGCTGAGTATGGCTAGCTTGAACCTGGCCGCCGGCGTCGAACGGGAACAGCTTCCTTCTGACGTGAAGCCCCAGCACTATGAACTTGCGCTGCAGCCTGAGCCGGATCAGCTCCGGTTTTCGGGTAAAGTGCGGATCGAGATCGCCGTCATTTCCCCTACCGCTTCGATCACTCTCAATGCGGACGAACTGGTGCTGGATGAAGCGGTGGTGGACGGGCGGACCCGTGCCACTGCCATTCACCTTGATCCGAAACGGCAGAGGGCCATCCTGGAATTTCCCCATTCTGTTGCCGCAGGAAACCATGCTCTGACGATCTCGTACCACGGAGCTATAGGGAAAGGAACCGTTGGTTTCTTCGCGATGGACTATGACGCGCCTGCGGGAAAGCGGCGAACTCTGGCAACCAACTTCGAGCCCGCTTCCGAGCGGCGGTTTATGCCTTCGTGGGACGAACCGAACCTGAAAGCAACTCTCAGTCTCACCGTAACGGTGGCGGCAGATCGCATGGCGGTGTCCAACATGCCGATCGCCTCGACGGAGAACCTGCCCAATGGCCAGAAGCGAGTACGCTTTGCAACCACACCGAAGATGTCCACTTATCTTTACTTTCTCGGGATCGGGGATTTCGAGCGGGCCACGAGGACGGTGGATGGAACCGAAGTCGGAGTGGTTGTGAATCGGGGAGATGGGGAGAAGGGACGCTATGCGCTCGGCGAAGCGGCCCAACTGCTGCACTACTACAACGAATACTTCGGGATCGCCTATCCTCTTCCTAAGCTGGATCTGGTAGTTGCGCCAGGAATGATCACGGGCGGTGCAATGGAGAACTGGGGAGCAATCTTTTATTCCCAGAGCGCTCTCCTTTTTGATCCGAAGCTTTCCACGGAAGCAGATCGTCAGGAAGTGTTCCTGACGGTCTCGCATGAAATGGCGCACCAGTGGTTTGGAGACCTGGTCACCATGGCATGGTGGGACAACTTATGGCTGAACGAGGGTTTCGCACGCTGGATGCAGACCAAGGCTGCTGACGACCTTCATCCACAATGGCAAACCGGACTGCAAGCGCTTGCCGTCGGCGAAAGCGGCAGGCGCGCTGACGCCAAGCCCTCTACCCATCCCATTGTGCAACCGGTGCAGGATGCCGCTCAAGCGCAACAAGCTTTCGATAACATCACGTACGACAAAGGAGCCGCCGTCATAGGCATGCTCGAAGCCTATGTGGGACCTCCGGCCTTTCGGGACGGCGTGCGCCGTTACATGCGTGCACATGCTTACGGAAACACTGTGGATGCGGACTTGTGGCGCGAGGTGCAGGTCGCTGCTGGTAAGCCGGTGCTGAAGATTGAGGCGGACTTTACTACGCAGCCCGGCTTACCGTTGATCAAAGTAGAAAGGCCGCAACCTAACCAAATGTTGTTGAGCGAGGGACGTTTTGTGGAGGATCCTTCGGCTGCCGTTCAGAGGCCGGCTCAACAATGGAACATTCCCGTGGCCGTCCGCGCGGCAGGTGAGTCGCAAACTTACCTACTCACCGGAGCAGCACCGACTAAGGTAACGGTGCCGGGAACGGGTCCTGTCATCGTAAATGCCGGACAAAAGAGCTTTGTCCGGACCTTTTATCCCAGTTCTATGCTCGAGACTCTAGCCTCGAACTTCAGCTCGATTCAGGTGGCTGATCAACTCGGGCTTCTATATGATTTCTGGGCGCTTGGGGAGTCGGGCTATACGGCAGTAACCAATTACCTCGATCTTGCGAGCGCTGTTCCGGTCGACACGGACCCTGTCGTCTGGCTTCAAGTTGTGAACACGTTCGTTACGGTTGATAGGTTGTGTGCGGGCAGCCCGTCCCAAGCTGGTTTCAGAAGTTTCGCGCGAACCAGGTTGAGTCCGCTGGCCGCGCGGCTGGGATGGGACGTTCAGCCGAATGAACCCGTCAATGTGGCTGAGTTGCGCGGAGCAGTGTTGCAAGCGCTGAGCCGGTTTGGCGACGAGGCTGTGGTTGCAGAGGCGCGGCGACGCTTTGATTCAGCAATAGATGATACGAAGGACGTCTCACCTGCGACGCGTAAGACTGTGATCTCGGTTGTCGCCCGGAATGCCGACTCTGCCACGCTGGACCGCCTTCTCGCCGCACTGCGGGATACAAAGGATCCGCTGAAGAAAGAAACGCTCCTACAGATGCTTGGGCAAATTGCTGATCCAGCAGGGGCAGCGCGTGTCATCGACGCGGCGATGGCCCCGGATGCGCCGGCCGGTGCTGCCGTTACGGCGCTGTGGCAGGTATCCAGGGATCACCCCAACCTGGCATGGAACCGCGCGGTGCCGTTTGCCGAACGAGCGGACTCCCCGATCGACCCACAACTCAAGATGCTGTTGATTCCATTGATTGCGGCAAACTCAACCGAGCATCAGCGGATCACGGAATTGCAAGATTATGCAGACAAGCATATTCCGGGTAGCGCCCGGCGCAGTGTCGAATCAGCCGTCGCGACCATTAACCTCAAGAGTAAATTCAAAGCCGAACGTCTGCCGCAAATTGATAAGTGGCTAACGGCCAGAACGACGCGATAATTCACCGATCGCGCCTCCGCAGGATCACCGCCAGATTGTGTGATCGTTCCTCACCTGGCAACTCACGGGCGCTATACTCAGCAGACTTCGAACAACATGAGCCTGCGTGAATTTGCGGCGCTAGCCGTTGCCTTTCTAGTGGCGGGATTGCAATTCTGTATTGCCGCAACTCCAGTTGCTGTTCTTGCGATCAATGACTCTTCGATCGCGCAGATGCGCACGCAATACAAGGTCGCAACGGCTGAGGTGGACGATCCGGTTTACAAGCGGAAGCAACGGTACCAAGGCATTTGGCTGAGTGATGTTCTGAAGAATCTGGAGCCCCAAGGCCATCCGCGAGACGATCAATACGTGCGTTTTCGGTGTAAGGACGGGTATCTGCCGATTATGCCGCTCCCTCGCGCGCTGGCCGGCAAGGGCTTGATCGCGATCCGGGACGTGAACGCCGGGCAGGGTCAAAACTGGGCATTGCTGCCGGAGAGCAAGACACCTTCAACTCCGGCGCCCAGCTATTTAGTCTGGGTTTCGCCAGGAGGCGATCCTGAAGAGTATCCATGGCCTTACCAGATGGTTGCCATTGAGTTGGTCACTTCGTCCGACGCCTTGGCCGAGCTAAATCCGGAAGGCTCGAAGAGAGGTCACGAACTATTCGTCACACATTGCCTGAAGTGCCACGCCATCAATAGCGTCGGTGGAACCTTCGGACCAGAACTGAATTCGCCTTGTAGCGTGACGGAGTATTGGAATCCGCGGCTGATGGCGCGGTTCATTACGAACGCCGGTAGCATCCGGAACGGAACGAGAATGCCCACTTTCAGTTCGCTACCCGAACAAGATGTCCAAGCGCTGGTTGAGTATCTCCGGTCCGCGGCCCGCCACAAAATGCCCGGCGCTGTGTGCCCGTAGAACTTGCAACGCGGGGACTAGAGACGTTCCCAGCGGAAAACTCACTTGAGTAGTAGGGAATCGACCCGAATCGAAGCTGAGGTATACAAGCGTGTACATAAACTCGCCCGCCACCAAATCTGCCGCGTACCGGCCAGTAAGGATTGAGGAAACTTTGGAAGTCCGTTGCTGGCAATGCTTCACGAATCAAGAGCTGTCGGCAAGGAGCGAACGCTTCCAATGCCGCATCTGTGGATCCCGTTTGCGGATCGAGTGGAGCCCTTCCTCAACCCTCAAAAGCCTTTAAAGGTAACCGTTCCGGAGTAGGCGGGCCGTCATCCAGGCCGGCATAAGCGACGGAACAGCGATGGTCAACGCTCTGGAAACCTAGAGCTTACACTCCATCGATCTTCCGTTTTCTCCACGCGACTGCAGGAGCAGATTCATCAGGCCAACCGCCTCCGCAGACTCAGCCGGTGGGCACAATGCGGGTTGCTGCCGCGTTCGACAGCATTCAACGAAGTATTCGATCTCGGCCGCATAACCGTCGCGAGTGCCGAGAGTAAGCGCAGTTTCGTCACCCGTCCGACTGTACAAGGTGGGAGGGCGCGTTTCATGACGGAAATCGATCGTGCCGTCATCTGTGACAACCGTGTACTCCATCGAGAACGGAAACGTTTTGGGATGATGCCAGCCGCCGGCAAGTTCGATTGCAAGATCGTTTGCGTAGTGAAGACGCGCACTGATGATGTCGATACCATCCTTTAGCGATTCGTAGCCGATGGCGGAGACGGAGTCGGGTTTGCCAAACAGATGGAGGCAAATGTCAGCGTCGTGAATCAGCAGGTCGAAGACGCCGCCGCCGCTCTTGGCAGGATCTCCGAGCCAGCCGCTCCAAGCGGGTGCAGCACAGCGACGCCGGAAGATGGCGCCTCGAACCGAACCGTAGCGACCGGATGCGAGGGCGTCCGAGAGCACCTGGTACACCGGGAAGAACCGCAGGACGTGGGCAACCATCAGGACGCGGGAACGTGGATCGAGAGGCTTCCACCATTCTCAATGACGAATCGAGATCCAGCGCCATGGGTTTCTCCACCAGCACGTCTTTGCCGGCGAGCAGCGCGGCGACAGTGACGTCAGCGTGCAGATTAGTCGGCAGGCAGATGTCGAGCGCATCGATATCACGATCGCTCAGGATGTCTTCGAGGTCGCGATATTTCTTTAACCCGCTGAAATCGTAAACGCCACCCGCGCCGCTGAGATTGCCCCCGACAGCACTCAGGTCTCCCGAAAGTTTTCGCTCGTCCCGGCTATAGACAGCGACAAGCTCGGCAGCCGGAATCGACTGCAGGGCGGCGATATGCATACCGCCCATAAAGCCCAGGCCGACAACTGCAACCCGTACCGGTTTTTCTGGCATGTTTTGCCGCACGCACTCCTAGAGTGCCGCCATGACCTCTCGATACAGATACTTCGCACCCTCGATGCCGTCCCAAGGACCGTCTTCATACTCGAGGGCAAAGATGCCGGTGTAGCCGTTGTTCAGCATGATGCGTACGTTTCGCTGAACATCGGGGTTCTTCCAGCGATCCCAGTACTTCGCATGAACTGTCGTGTGGGCATACGGAGCGAGGTCGTTGAGCGCGTGGAACAAGAGGTACTCGTGCTCCCAGTTACAGAAGTCCGGAGAAGCTTCGCAGAACGGATGGTTCACTTCCTCGATGATGATCCGGATGTTGATTGGATTGGCAGTCAGTCCCCAATGGTTTTCGAGCGTGACCTTAACGCCGCGCTTGCCGCCGTAATCCGCCATTTCTTTGAAAGATTCGATGCAGTTCGTCAGATAGGCGGCGACGTCCGGATTCTTCGGATATGAACTGGGATCTGCATGGGGACTGGGCGCGATGCGGGGTCCGCCGCTATTTACGCGCATCGATTTCGCCCCTAGAGTGGCCGCGCGCATCCAGCCACTTCTTGGCGACTTCGACCCCTGCGCGGCGTTTGGTTTCGTCGAGTTCGCAGATGTCGCGAGGCGCGTTATTCGAGATGTGATGGACCTTCGTGCCGGTCGTGACGCATTTGCTCGCAAACTGATCCAGCCACTTCTTCGAGGATGGTGTCGACGGATCAAACTCCGACCAGCTGCGCTGTTTTCCGTTCGCTTCGAAGGTGACGGGGACATACATGCTGTCGTCTGACGGGTCACCGAACAGAGAGTTCCAGACGTCCATCTGGTAAACGCCTGGGAAATGTTCCTTGGTGAAAGTTGGGAAATCGAGAAGCGTCAGAGTGCCGTATTTCTTCTGCATCTCCTGCGACTTGGCGTCGCTTTCGCGGTTGCGGACCTTGAAATTGAAACGGATCGGATAGCTGTTGGACGCAATACGAGCTACCTTCTCCTTGTCCGTTAACGGACGAATGACACCGGCGTGAGATACGGTCTCGGGTGAGGTTTTGTCGTCCTGCGCCAATGCGGAGCCCGCGGTCAGGCCGAGACCAGCTCCAACCCCGGCGAGAAAACGACGCCTGTCGGGGCGTGATTGTTCGTCTAGCTTATTGTCCATCGATACCGTCCTTGATTGTACGGAGGTCAGCGAGGCAGCGCAAAAGCAACATAGGCGCCCTTCTGAGATTTTCCCTGCGTTGCGGGATGACCGGGAGTCCCCAACAGGTCTGTGGCAGGTTGCGCGGCGGCGCAGAAGACTATGTATTCGCGGCCGTCGACCGAATAAACGGCAGGCATGCCTTCGAGAGCGGCGTCCACCTGCGTTTCCCAAAGGACGGACCCGGTTGTTGAGTCAAGCGCGCGTACTTTGCGGTCGCGCGTGCCGGTGAAAATCAGCCCGCCGGCGGTGACGACCGGCCCCACTTTCGGGAAATGCGCTCCGGTGTCTGTAATCCCTTTCGCAGCGAGTTCGGGCACCTCGCCGAGAGGGATTTTCCATTTGATGGTGCCCTCGTTCAGGTCGTATGCCGTAAGCGACGTCCAAGGCGGCTTGATGGGCGAGAGACCGGTGCTTGTGATCATGAAGCCAAAGCCGCTCCGGTACCGGGCAGTTTCGGGAGAGGGCGGGGCGGGCGCGTCTTTAGGGTGATCTGCAGCGGGCATGTTCGCGGCTCGCTCCGTGTGCAACAGGTAAGCAGTAAGCCGGTCCATATCGGCGGGCGAGAGACCCGGGACGGCTGGCATAAGCCCCTGACCATGTGCGATCACGTTGTGAACCTGGGCCGCGGTGAGACGCGATCCGACATTGACTAGCGACGGAACTGCCGGGGGTTGGCCTTTGAGATCTCCGTGATGGCAGATCTGGCACTTGGCCTCGTAGACCCCGCGGCCCTGCTGCTCAGGCGTGCCTTGCGGCAGCGCCGTGACGTCCTTCTCGAGTTCCAGCTTTAGCATCGCCGGAAGATCTTTTGACACCACATAGAGGGTGCCGTTCGTGGGGTCAACGGCGGCGCCGCTCCAATTCGCTCCGCCGTTATTGCCGGGCATCTGTACCGTGTTGCGGGTCCCGGGGGGAGTGAAGAGCCCTTCATTGCGGGCGCTCAGCAACTCGTCGCGAAATCGAGCGCGCTCGGCAGGATCGGCAATGTACGGGCTGAGGTCGTCGGCGGTAAACTTCTGCCTGGCGAAGGGGGGCGGATGTGTGGGAAACGGCTGCGTGGGCCACGTTTGCTCGCCGGGCATGTCGGAGCGGGGCACGGGGCGTTCTTCTATCGGCCAGAGGGGCTCGCCTGTCACGCGATTGAAGACGAAAATGAAGCCCTGCTTTGTGACCTGAGCGACGGCGTCCACGGTTTGGCCGTTGTGATGAACAGTGATCAGCTTCGGCGCCGTAGCCGGGTCGTAGTCCCAGATGTCGTGATGCACCATCTGGAAGTGCCAGAGACGTTTGCCCGTTCGGGCGTCGAGCGCAAGCAGACAGTCACCGAAAAGATCGGCGCCTTTCCGATTGGCTCCGTAGAAGTTGTATTTGGGGCTGCCTACCGGAATGTAGACAATCGCGCGTTTCTCATCGACCGTGAGTTCAGACCAGGCATTTGCACCTCCGACTGTTTTCCATGCGTCTTTCGGCCAGGTGTCATAACCGAACTCGCCGGGATGGGGAATGGTGTGGAAGATCCACGCCTGTTTGCCCGTCCGCACATCATAGGCGCGGATATCGCCGGGTCCGGATTCGTACTCCTGATTGGTGGCGGATCCGAGGATGATCAGATTTTCAAAAATGCGGCCGGGAGTGAGGGATTGAACGAGCACCAGGCTGTCCGGATCACGACCCAGACCCTGGCGCAGGTCTACCTTGCCGTTAGTACCGAAAGACGTAATGAGCTGGCCTGTGCGGGCATCGATCGATTGCAGTAAATTGTCGACAGAGAATAAGAGCCGCCTGTCGGAACCATCTGCGCTTTGCCAATAGTTGATGCCGCGATTGGTGATCAAGCGCGTCTTTGAGTCGGTCGGATGAATCCAGAGTTGCCGTCCCGTGGCGGCGTCGAGCGCGACGATGGAGTTGTTCTGCGCTAGAACGTAAGCCGTGCGGTCTACAATCAGCGGATTGAACGAATACCGATTGTTATCGCCGGTCGAATACCGCCAGGCTACTTGCAATTGAGTGACGTTCGCGCGATTAATCTGCTGGAGCGTAGAATACTGCGCGGAATCAGAAGCGCCACCATAATGGCGCCACTGCGAGTGGTCGTCCGTGCCTGGATTCTGAGCGTTGGCTCGGAGACACAACAGGACAAGGGAGGCAAGTGTAAGCAAACGGAGCATGAAGGCTTTGTTCCGGAACTATAGCAAAAACACCTTTACATATTGCAATCGTTTGCACCCTGCTGTAAGATCCTTTGCATAACGCCTTGATACTACCTTGTATCGTGTAGGGCTGGGGTCACTAAGACGTGCTGGCCAAGTCGGCTGTCCTAGCAGTATGCCGGAGCGCAGCGAAACGCTCTCGGAAACGATTCACTTCGATGAGGAGAAGTTATGAGTGCTTCTGCAGTTCGGGGACTTTGGTCTCGCATTAGGATTACATCGTTTGTAGCGATTTGCTGTACGTTGCTGCTATCGGCAGCGCTGACGCCAGCGGCCCGTGCCCAGGCGCTATACGGTTCGATCGTTGGCATCGTTACGGACCAGACCGGAGCGGTGGTGCCGGGTGTCCACGTAACAGCTAAAAACGCCGGTACCGGCCAGACCAAAGATGACACGACGGACGCAAGCGGCCGTTTCAATCTGCAGAATCTACTGCCGGGCGACTATTCGCTTTCGATGAAGGGAAGTGGGTTCAAGACAGTCGAGCGGTCCGGGATTTCGATAACCCCCAATACGATTGAACGTGTCAACCAGGCTCTGGAACTTGGGCAGGCGAGCGAGCAGGTCACGGTGTCGGCAGAAACGGTCACGTTGCAAACGGACAAGGCGGATACGCATACCGAAATCACCTCGGCGTCAGTCGTCAATGTGCCGCTCGGAGGCCAGCGCAGCTACCAGACCCTGGTGAACCTGACGCCCGGTGCAACTCCCGGGCGATTTGGGAATTCTGTGACAGATAATCCCGGCGCGCCGCTATTGTCGAATATCAACGGTGGCAACGCCCAGACAAATGTGACGAGAGTGGATGGCGCCGAGAGCGTGAACGTGTGGCTGCCACAATATCCGGGATACGTCGCACCCGCGGAAACGATCGACACGGTGAACATCGTGACGAGTTCAGCGGACGCGGATCAGGGATTATCGGGCGCCTCGGCGATCACCGTTGTGACCAAGTCAGGCACCAACGACTTCCACGGCAGTGCGTTCGAGTTTCATAACAACCAACACCTGAATGCTCGGAATTTCTTCCTCACACCGGGGACTCCGAAGCCGATCGGGATTTATAACAACTACGGCGCGACGCTCGGCGGCCCAATTCTCAAAAACAAGGTTTTCTTTTTCGTTGCGTTCGATGGGACAAAACAGAAAACGAGCTCCAATGGCCTGTTCACGGTACCCACCCAGGCCCAGCGAAACGGTGACTTCAGCTCGTTTGGAACTACTATCTACGATCCGAACACCGGGAATGCAAACGGCACCGGCCGCACTGCATTTGCGGGTAATGTGATTCCGCAGAATCGTATCAGTGCGATCGCGCAGAAACTCCAGGCTTACTTTCCGGCTCCCAACTTGCCGGGTGTGGTCAATAACTATTCGATCAGCGGAGGACCCTTCATCAACCGAAATACGGTGGACGGAAAGTTTAACTGGAATCGAAACGACAAACACACCATTTGGGGAAAGTATGGACGAATGTGGGCTACTTCGGGCGGCCAAGGCGCATTCGGAGTGGCGGGTGGGCCTGGAATCGGAGCTGATCCGGGACAGGGCGACACCGTCGTTCAGGTTTACACCGTAGGTCACACGTACACGTTCTCGCCCAATGTCGTGCTGGACGGCAACATCGCTTATCAAAGGCAGGTTCAGAGTGTTACCGGAAACGATTTCGGAACGAACTACGGAACGCAGCTTGGAATCCCGGGCCTAAACGGCCCCGACATTCGCCAGAGCGGATTCCCGGATATCACGTTCAGCTCCAGCAGTTACTATTCCCAATTTGGTGTTCCAAACTGGATGCCGCTGTTCCGAACGGACGAAAACTACACCCACGGCGATAGCGTGAGTTGGACCAAGGGCGCGCACAACATGCGGTTCGGTTTCGACATGGTGCGCTTTCACTTGAATCACTACCAGCCCGAACTCAGCAACGGCGGACCACGCGGACTGCTCGACTTCAGCGGGCAGGTCACGGCTTTAAACAGTGCGGGGGCTGCCGCTCCGAACCAGTTCAACGCCTACGCGCAGTTTCTCCTTGGGGCCTCGAACGAGGTGCAGAAGGGCTTGCAGTACATCCTGATGACGACGCGTGAGTGGCAGTTCGGATGGTATGCGCAAGATCGCTGGCAGGTCTCGAAGAATCTGACTTTCACCATGGGTGTGCGCTACGAGTTCTATCCGCTGATGAGTCGCTGCTGCGGTAAGGGCATTGAACGCTACGACCCGGCAACGAACAACGTCTATCTTGGTGGACGAGGCAACGTTCCGAACGATGTCGGAGTTACCGTAAGCCACAAGCTATTTGCTCCGCGAGCCGGACTTGCATATCGGCTTGGAGATAAGACAGTGATTCGTTCGGGATATGGCCTGAACTACGATCCGGTACCATTCTCCCGGGCATGGCGCGGATTCTATCCGCTCACAATCAACGCGGACACCGTAGCGCCCAATAGCTTCGCCGCCGCCAGTACGCTGGCCTCTGGTATTCCGCCTGTCGTGGGTCCGGATCTCTCCACCGGCATCGTGCCCCTACCGGGTAACGCAAGCGAACGAAGCCCCTGGGCAGGCGAATTGCACCGCGGCTATGTCCAATCCTGGAACTTTACGGTGGAGCGCAGACTACCGCTCGAATTAGTGACATCGGTCGGGTATGTTGGGCAGCACTCATCGCACCTGCTTGCCGATCGCGATATCAACTCGGGCTACCCCGGTTCGGGAACCACGGGGTTGCCGTATTACGCAGCTTACGGACGTACGGTGCCAACCAACATGTCGGATGGATACCTGAGTTCGAGCTACAACTCTCTGCAGGTGGCCGTGAACCGCTCGTTCTCGAAAGGCCTGTTAGTGAAAGGCGCTTACACCTGGTCGCACGCCATCGATTACACCGACGACGACGGCTGGGCGGCCACGATCTGGAACTGGGGTCCGGTGTTCCAGAGAAACCGGGCGACCGCCGGGTTCGACCGAACGCACGTATTCCAACTCGCCTGGGTCTATGAACTGCCAGTGGGCAAGGGCAAGCAGTTCGCGAACTCCGGGATCGTCTCGCAGATCCTTGGAGGCTGGCAGCTGAGCGGCGTCGAGGCCTCGTACACAGGAACGCCGTTCACGATCACGGCGCCTGGCACTTCGTTGAACGCACCCAATAACCAGCAGACCGCAGATCAGATTGCTTCTGTACAGTTCCTGGGCGGCGTGGGATCGACTGGCTACTACTACGCCCCGACTTCGTTCGCCGCTGTCAACCAACAGCGGTTCGGAACCATAGGACGCAACACGATTCGAAATCCCGGTCTCTGGAACACGGATCTCAGCGTCTCTCGCGTGTTCCCGATCAGGGAAAAAATGCAGCTCCAGTTCAAGACGGAGTTCTATAACTTGCCGAACACGTCCCACTTTTGGGGCCCGGGAGTTACGAGTTCCGGAACCGCTCAGCCGACCACTCAGAACGTGACAGCGTCGAACTTCATGCGGATCGTCGGATCGTATGGCGAGCGGAACATCCGTTTTGCTTTGCGACTGCAATGGTAAACATGCAGTAAGCATGGTTGTATCGCAATACCGAAGGCGGCTCGTGCTACGGGCCGCCTTTTTCTTTCTCCTTCCGGTCTGCGTGTTGTGGGCGCAAACAGATCAATTAGCAGCGCAATCGCAGCACGGCAAAGAGTTGATGGCGCAGGGGCGCTTCGAGGATGCAATCGGGGTCTACCGCGACATGGTAAAGGCCATGCCGGGGAATGCGGGATTGTTGCTAAACCTTGCTCTGGCGGAACAGATGGCAGGGCACCCGGACCAGGCAATTCCTCACTTTGAGGCGGTATTGAAATCCGAGCCGAACAGCATACCGGCGCTGACGTCTCTTGGCATGGCGCGCTTGCAGGCGAATCAACCCGCTCAAGCCGTCATACCGCTCCAGAAGCTGGTTACGCTCGAACCGAAAAACGTGAACGCCCGCGGCATGCTCGCCGGGGCGGAAATCAGCCTGAGCCGCTTCGACGACGCAGCGGCACAATACCGCGTGTTGACGAAGATCGCTCCGGAGGATGCGAAGGCTTGGTACGGCTTGGGCAAGGCATACGAGGCCCTGGCAACCGCCCGCTTCAACGAACTGACAAAACTCGCACCGCAATCGGGCTATGTGGCCTTATTGGTAGCGGACTCTCGCGTTCAAAGGAGGCAATATCGAAGCGCTTTCTTCTTCTACAAGGAAGCAGAAAAGAGGACGCCGGACTTACCCGGAGTGCACACCGGACTCGCGCGCGTGTACCGGGAGACAAGCCACGCGGACTGGGCAGCGGCCGAAGAAAAGCGCGAACCGGACCCGGACTGTAAGGCGCAATCGCAAGCTTGCCGCTTTCTTCACCGCGATTACTTTGCGGCCACGAAAGCTGCTTCCAAAACGGAAGCCTCGCTGTTCTGGGCGGCACGCGCCTACAACGAACTTGCCATTCAGTCTTTCGGGCAGCTTGCGCACCTACCCGAATCGCCTGAAGTGCACGCCTTGAAAGCTCAAATCCTTCACGATCACGGACAGGACCTTGAATCCGCGAAGGAGTGGCGTGCCGCACTGGCCATTTCTCCTGATCCGAATGACCCCAGGCTGAAGGCCGAATTGGCAAATGCGCTGTTTCTGGCTCGAGATTATCAAGCAGCCATGCCGATCATTCAGCAGTTTCTCACCGCAGATCCGGATGCCGCTGATTTCAACTTCATGATGGGCGAAAGCCTTTGGCGGACGCAACAGGCCGAGAAGGCGCTACCCTATCTTGAGCGGGCATTGAAGAGCAGCCCACAGATGCTGCCCGCACACGCCGCCCTCGGCCTCGTGCTGGTGTCGCTAGGCCGCAACAGCGAGGCGGTTCCGCACCTTGAGAGCGCCGCAAGCCTGGACGACGACGGCAGCTTGCATTACAGCCTGGCGCGTGCGTATCAGGCGGCAGGTGATAAAGACCGTGCGCGCACAAGCATGGAAGAGTACAGCAACATCAAGAAGCGCAATGCGGAAATAGATGAAAGCCTGGCAAAAGAAGCGGAAATCACCCCGCCGGTCAATGGGGCTCCCGCACGGTGAGTACCTGGTTCGCTTTCACGTTATCAAGCACCTGACGCTTGCCGCTGGGCCAGAGGATTTCGATCTTGTCGATGACTGTTACTGAGCCCAGTCCAAAGTGGATACCGTCGAGGCTGGCGGAAGCGTAGCTGACCGCACTTGTCATGTCGTTCGCCTGATTGCCGATGCGAACGTGCGCGCCGATGCCGTCCCGATTGCTTTTCGTGCCTACGAGCTTGAGGCAGATCCAGTTGGCAGGCGGATGCGCTCTCGTTGTGCCAGAGTTCGGTGGAGCCTTCCAGAGACGACACCACCACATCGATCCGGCCGTCGCGGTCAAAATCGGCATAGCCAGTGCCGCGATGAGCCTTTGCACCTGCCAGGCCTGCCAGGTCCGAAACATCGGCGAACGTGCCGTTCTGCAGATTGCGGAAGACACGGTTCGACTCTTTGTAAACTGCAGGCTCGAAGAGTTCGACACGATCATTCACGTGCGAATTAGACGTGAACAGGTCCTTCCAGCCGTCATTGTCGAAATCGAAAAGACCGACGCCCCACCCGCTGTGATGGAGAGAAAGGGCGCCGAGATGGGAGGCGTAGGTGGCATCGTTGAACGCACCTTTCCCGCCGTTACGAAACAGCGGAAACGTTTCAGCCGCGAGTGCCGTCACCGCAAGATCGGGAAGCCCGTCATTGTCGTAGTCGCGGAAATCCGCACCCATGCTCGCGACAGGTTTGCCGTCTTCCCGGAGCGCGACGCCGGAGAGGAGGCCAACCTCCTCGAACTTGCCATGCCCGAGGTTATGGAAGAGGAAGTTGGGCATGTTATCGTTTGTGACGAATACGTCGGGAAGGCCATCGCTGTCGTAGTCCGCGAAAACGACGCTCATGCCGCGGCCTGGATATTGCAGGATGCCAGACGCTTTTGAGACATCTTCGAACTTCCCATCCCCCAGGTTGTGATAGAGCGTGCCTGGAAGGGGATCGAAGTACTTGGGGTGACAGTAGATGCGAATGCCCCGCGACGAGTCGCCGCAAAAGCGGTTGTTGGCGGGCGAGAATTTCGCATAGTGAACTACCCAGAGATCGAGCAACCCGTCGTTGTCGAAATCGAACCAGCCTGCGGCAACTGCCCATTCGCCGCTCGTGATTCCTGATGAAGCCGTGATGTCTTCGAAGGTTCCGTCACCGCGATTTCGATACAGGATGTTCCGATTGACACCAGCGACAAAGAGATCGGGGCGGCCGTCGTTGTCGAAATCAGCAACGGCTGTGCCCATCGAGTAACCTTCGCCTGCGACGCCCGCGTGCTCGGTCACGTCGCTGAATTTCAGGTTGCCTTCGTTGCGGTAGAGGCGATTCCAGTACTTGGGGCCGGACTTACGAAGGGAGGGGATTTCGGCACCGTTCGTGAAGAACACGTCCGGCAGGCCGTCCCCATCGTAGTCGAACACCGCCAGACCGCCGGCCATGGTCTCGATCATGTACTTGTCCGGTGTCGGAAAGTTATGAAGAACGAAATCTAGGCCGGATGACGGGGCTACATCGCGAAAGCGGATGGACGACGCCTGATTTTCGAAACCGAAGGCAAGCAGGCCAAGGAGGGCTGCGCAGCTAGCCAACTTCCACAAGCGCGGGAGACTCCTTGTTTCCGACTGTGCGGCGGGAGCGGAAGAAGATCGCAAAGACAAGAAAGAGCGCGAGTGCGCCGAGGCTGGAACTCATCCAGAACCCGGTCCAGTTGCGAACGATTCGGGAACCGTCGCTCGTGGTGAAGAAATCGACCGCAATGCCGGAGAGCAGCGATCCCACAAACATTCCGACGCCATAGGTGACGAACGTATAGAGGCCTTGTGCGGTGTTACGCAGGCTCGCAGGCGCCTCGCCATCTGTATAGAGTTGACCGGTAATAAAGAAGAAGTCGTAACAAACGCCGTGGACGATGATGGCCAGATAGAACATCCACATGCGATCACCCGCGTTTCCATAGGCAAGCAGCGCGTAGCGGATGCACCAAGTAGCCAGGCCCAGAAGCAGGATGCCGCGCACGCTGACACGCCGGAAGATCCACGGCATCAGCAGCATCACGCCCACTTCCGACAGCTGGCCGAGAGTCATCTTGCCGGCCGCGTTGACGACGCCTACGTCGTTCAGAAACGCGTTTGTGAACGAGAAATAAAAGGTCAGGGGAATGCAGGCAAGTATCGAGGCAATCAGGAAGACCGAAAAGGAGCGGTCTTTCAACATGACGAGTGCGTCGAGCCCGAGAAGCTGGCGCGCGGATATCGGGCCGTGTTTGTCTGCCGGCGGCGTATGAGGCAGGAACAGGCAGAAGACGGACATCAGGATTGAACCGGCAGCCGCCAGGAGGAATTGCGCAGAGGATGCCTCGACGCGCAGCCTACCTATGGCAATTCCGATCACAATCCAAGCGAGCGTACCGAAAACGCGGAACAGAGGGAACCGGCGTGTGTCCTTGATGTTTCTGAGCGTGATGGACGTGGTGAGAGCAAGGGTAGGGAAGAAGCAGAGACAGTACCCGAACATCAGGGCGTAGACCGCAGGAAACGAAGTGACCCGGGTGACCAGGTAAAGAAATACCGCGCCGATAAGGTGAACGGCTGAGAGGACGCGCTCGGTCGAGAAGTAACGATCGGCGATGAGGCCGACGAAAAAGGGCGAGATCATGGACGCCAAGCGCTGTAGTGCCGAAAACGGCTCCTGCTTGTGTGCCCGAGAAGTGCAGCGTGGCGGTTAGGTAAGTCCCTATCGTGACGTACCAGCAACCCCAGACCGCGAAATTGAGGAACATCATGATGCAGAGACGAATGTTGACGGAGCCGGGCATAGTTTTTCAGGGTTCCCGACAGCGATCGGGCATTCCTATGTAGTGTCGACCAGTTTCAGCAGGAACGCAAGAAATCCCTAAGCCGATGCTCTATGGCCGACCGAGGAGAACTATATGATACGAAGACCATGAAGCTGTCCGCACTCGCCTTCTGGCTTTGTTCCGCTACGCTGCTATCGGCTCAGTTTGTCGATACTGCCGCCAAGATCGGCAACGGGCACGGCAACGATCCCGCAGCAGTCGAAATGTTCCGCGACCGAGGTCTGGGGCTGTTCATCCACTGGGGCGTGGATGGGTCGCTCGGCGGCGTCATATCGCATTCTCTGGTAGGCGCTTCCACCGATTACGTCGATCGTTTCTTCAAAACGCTGCCGGCATACTTCAATCCGGATCAGTATCGGCCCGATGATTACGCACGACTGGCGAAGCTGGCAGGATTCCGTTACGTCATGTTTACCGCGAAACACCACGCCGGATTCTGTATGTGGAACACCCGTACCACCGAGTTTAGTGTGATGCACACTCCCTACGGAAAAGACGTGATGGGCCCGATGATCACAGCGTTTCGGAAGCAAGGTATCGCGATCGGCATTTACTTTTCACCCGACGACTTCTGGTGGCTCTATCAACACCACATCACGATCAACCGGCATGTAAAAGGCGTCTACCCACAGGACATTCCGGAATTCATGGAGTATACGAAGCGCCAGTTGAAAGAACTGCTGACCGAATATGGACCGGTCGACTACTTCTTCTTCGATGGGCCGGCCGAACAGTTGACCGACTATGCGTGGAGCCTGCAACCAAAGCTCGTGATCACGCGTGGGGTGATGGAGACTCCGGAGCAATATACGCCCGGAGTCGCGCTCCCCGGCGCCTGGGAAGGGAATCTGACGATGGGAACGGAGTGGCCCTGGAAGGCCACAAACGAGCATTACAAGTCGGGGACGGAATTGATCAATACGCTGATTGAAACCCGAGCCAAAGGCGGAAATCTGCTGCTGAACATCGGGCCCAAACCGAACGGTGCCATTGCCGATGAACAGGACGCGCGCTTACGCGAGATCGCACTTTGGAATTTTGTGAACGGGGAAGCCGTCCACGACGTCCGCCCGTGGGTGGTCACAAACGAGAAGAACATATGGTTCACCCGGGCGAAAACCGAGAACACCGTGTATGCATTCATCACGGGTGACACTCAGTGGCGGCTGGGGGATTCCAGAGCCATCACGCTACAGTCCGTCCGCGCTACTGCCCAGACGACGGTATCGGTACTGGGCCAATCGGATGAAATTGTAGAGTACAAGGCGGACGTGAAACCGAAAACGGCGTGGACGCAAGACGGAAGCGGTCTGCATGTCACGGCGTATCGGGCACAGCGGCTCTACACGGATCGCAGTTGGCCGAATCCGCTTGTACTGAAGATGACACACGTTGATGCCGCGATGAAGCCGCCCGAGGTGGTCACGCTGAGCGCCGAATGGGATGCGCGCGGCGGGAAGGAAATACTACACGGGACGTTGGTCAATTTGGGCAACGTCGAACGCGTAGATGTGGGCTTTCAATACCGCTTGAAGAAGGACGGAACCGATCTTTCGGAAAGAATCGAGCCCTGGACGGATTTGCCGACCGCGGAACGGACTGCGACGGGTGAATTTACGTTCGCTTTAGAAGGGCTTACTCCGAACCAGGACTACGAGTTCCGATCTCAGGTCAAACACCCTCTCCTTACGAGCTACGGCCAGGAGAAAACTTTTCGTACATCGGAGCGAGTCAGGCAATAGCCTGTATCTCAAGCTCCAAACGGTCGCCGGCCGACCGAATCGTAACGTCGCGAAAGTCGCGAATGAGCGGAGAATGTCTCAACTGGCTGGCATCGACAGTGGTGAGCAGTCCGACGACCTGCATTCCGGCACTCAACCCGGCCTCAATGCCGGGACGAGTATCTTCGAACACCACGCATTCCCCGGGCGGCACGCTCAATTGCTCGGCGGCACGCAGAAATCCTTCCGGGTGCGGCTTGCCATTTCGAATCTCATCGACAGGAACAATCACGCTCGGAAGCGGGAAACCGGCGGCCAATACGCGCGCCTCCGCGAGCGCCCTCCATGCCGACGTGACGATGGCCCACGGATGGTTCTGGACGGCACGCACCACTTGTTTGGCGCCCGGAACCGCCCGAATGCCTTCCACCTGTGCTTCCTCGTAACGCGCCATTTCTTCCAATTCCGCAGTGTGATCCTGCCCGGGCAAGAACTCCTCCAAGGTCGCGACGGTAGGGCGCCCATGCGAGAACGAAAGTACCGTTTCAAGCGGAATGTCGTGACGTTTCGCCCACCACGCCCATGCGGCTTCTACGACAGCAGTAGAATCGACCAGCGTCCCGTCCATATCAAACAGCAGACCTCTGCAAGTCAAAGTCAACGAGATAGATTGCTCCTGCAGACCATCATGACAGTCGCTCAATCGTGCAACTAAAAGTTTGGCGATGCGAGTTGTGGCGGTCCCGATGCCGGAGCCGAAAACGGATGGCGTACCTAATCACTGGATCCGCTGGCGCACTCCAAAGACGGTCGTGTCGGGATGGTAATTGCGCCAATCGAACCAGTAATCCTTAGTCGCGTAGACCTCTTCGAGGCAAGTGCCTCGTAGTACGCCTTCCACTGCGCAGCCATGGAAGTCCCATCGAGTGCCGGTTGCAGCGTCCATGAAGAGAGCGCGGCTTTCCGCTATCCGATAGAACTGGGTATCGTCAGGTCGGCCCGGTATGCGACCGCGAAACCCCCGAACAGAATGCCCGTCCGGCCCCACAATCAGGAGGATTGGCTCTGACCCCACATGGTCCTGGATCAGCTTCTGCCTGAGAACAGCTTCGTAGGGGAATGCGCGACTCGCGCCGAAGGCGGAGATGCCCAACATCAGATCACGATCCTTGATTCCCGCCTGGGCGAAGCTGATCACAACGGGTGCCCGGGCCATGCGCACGTCCCAATCTCTCGGTGCGTAGCCGTGAACCGATTGAGGGACGTCCTGGAGAACTGTCCCATTCGGCTCCTCCGATTGCCATAGCGAGTAGGTGAGTTCTTCCGCAGGCACTAAGGTAAGCCTGCGGCCTGCCAGCGGGCCGGAAACAGCTAAGCCAGTGATCTGCTGCCAGTAGGTGCCCGTCTGTTCGTCCCGCATCAGAAAGTTCTGGTTATTGATGCCCGCGAGATGAAAGACAAGTGGCATGCCGTCCATTGTTCTTTGAAACACCAGACCGGTGTGACAGAGCGTTCAATACGTCGCCACGATGGGCACGTCAGCCAGAACGTCGTTCACGATATGGTGATACGAAATGATTCGGATTGGGTAGGCGCGGGCGGCTCGGGCAAGTTTCACGGCGATGACCTGCTCCGCGCCGTTAAGGTGCGTACTCGATGCGTTCTTAAATGTCGGGCGTCGTAGCGGCTGAAACATCAACTCGTACACGTTGGCAAACGAGAAGGCGCTACAGATCACGGTAAACGCGGCGACGAGAACTAGCCCCAGGCGTGGAACCAACCGATGGATGTGCTTCCACGCCCGGAACGCGAGAAGCGCAGCGAACACGGAAAGCGCGATGGTTAGCGGCGGCCTCACTCTCATCACCTGCAAAGCTAACGAAAGCTCCGCGGCCCCTTGATGTCGAAACGGGCGAATCACATAGAGCGGGTAAAGCAGTAGGCAGAGGGATGCAACAAAGCAGGCCAGCAGCCAAACGAGTGGATTACGCCAGAAGCGGTTCATGGGACCCTGTTTGAAGATCGTATCAGGAGATCTGCGATGGTTGGTTCCAGACGATTGGCTGCCGCCCGGTGAAGTCATATCGCTCAGCAGACTTGAGGTCCACGTTGTGATGGGCCTCGATCAACCATCGATCGTTACTTCGTACAAACACTGCCCTGATGCGATACAACAGACGAATGCAACGGCGTTCGCTTCTTCTTGCTTCCTTCGCCATAACCGCGGGCAGACTCCGCGCGGCAGAGCGGTTACCGATTGCTACCGCCGTCGAGTACAGCATGCTGCCGCAGACCGCGTCAATACCGGAGCGGTTTCAGATCGCAAGAGATGCCGGCTTCGAACAAATCGAATGCCCGACGACTCGCGACCAGTCGGAAGCGGAGGCGATGAAAGCAGCCGCTGAAAAGGCCGGTATCAAGATTCACTCCGTGATGAATATGGATCATTGGAAGTACCCGCTTTCGTCACCCGATCCGGCGGTGGTGGAGAAGAGCATCGAGGGCGCAAAAGTCTCAATCCAAAATGCTCACTTGTGGGGTGCGGACACGGTACTGATCGTTCCGGCGGTCGTCAACGCTGATACGCCTTATCGTGATGCTTACACCCGCTCGCAGCAGAGCATCCGAAAGCTGCTGCCGCTGGCGCAGGAGTTGAACGTCATTATCGCGATCGAGGAGGTTTGGAATAAGTTCCTCCTCAGTCCGCTCGAGTTCTCGCGCTACATTGACGAATTTAAAAGTTCGCAGGTGCGCGCATACTTCGATGTGGGGAATGTGGTGCTGTACGGATACCCGCAGGACTGGATTCGCACACTAGGCAGTCGCATCGTCAAATTGCACATCAAGGACTTCAGCTTCCGCAAAGACCAGGCGAAAAACTCAGTGGCAAAGTGGGAAGCACTGGGCGACGGCGACATCGACTGGGGCGCCATCTACTCCGCTCTGCGCGAAATCGGATTCAAAGGCACCGCGACCGTCGAACTCGAAGGTGGCGATGCAGGCGCGCTCAAAGAAATCTGCCGGCGCCTGAACCTGATCCTGCGGGGCGAGATGCCCAGCGGAACAAAGCCGGCTCACGGGTGATTCGTGAGGTCGCGAACCAGGATGTCGCGGAATTTCATGTTGCCACGCCCTCCGGCATGCAACTGGAGGGCTATGGGTCCTTCGAAGGATTTGGGCTTGGGGTCGGTAAAGTCGACCATGGGAACGCCGTTCAGACGAGAACGATAGCGGTTGCCGACGACCTCCAGGACGTACTCGTTCCACTCTCCCAACCGCACCACCGTTTCATTCTCGGGAGCCGGCCATACCAGCCAACCCCGGCCATCACCGTAGAGGCCTCCAGTGTGCTGGCCGATTGTGCAGTCGACTTCGAACTGCAGCCCTTGTGTCACGTCGGCCGTGCCCGGCTTGAACGCCGTGTGGAAGAACACGCCACTGTTGCCATCTCCTTCACAGCGAAAGCGTAGCGACAGCTGAAAGTCTCGGAACGATTTTTCGGTCTGCAGGTAGCCGTAGTCTTTTGTAAGCCCTCGTCCGTGTATGACGCCGTCCTCTACCGTCCAGCTTTCCTGACCTATCTTCACCCATCCGGTGAGATCGCGGCCGTTGAATAGCGAGACCCAATCTTCGCCGGGAAGCTTCTTCTTGATCTCTTGGGAGTTTGCGGCAAGAATCAGAAGCGGAAGCGCGGCAATCAGGATGGCAAAGCGGTTGCGGAGAGTAGATGTTCTCATATCTTGAAGCGAACCTAGGATCTTAGCAATCTCCATCGTATGACCACTTCCTTCGAAAGCGAAGAGATGGCCGCCGGGTATGCGCGCAACAGACCTCCGGTGCACGAGCGCGTATTCGAACTGCTCGAAGCTCGCGGAGGAAAGCTGCAAGTGGGGAGAGCGCTCGATCTTGGTTGCGGCGCTGGTCTTTCAACCAGAGTGCTCCAAGGGAGGGCGTCACAGGCAATTGGGCTCGATCCCTCACCTTCCATGCTGTATTGGGCTAAA
The DNA here is from genome assembly GCA_963730775.1 of uncultured Acidobacteriaceae bacterium. Lineage (GTDB taxonomy): Bacteria > Acidobacteriota > Terriglobia > Bryobacterales > Bryobacteraceae > Bog-105. Next base: position 103,408 of record CAVSTI010000006.1, read on the forward strand.
GAACTCGTACCGGGCGCCGCATTCGTTGCGGGTGCGGCAGAGGCGATCCCGCTCGAAAGCGGCACTACGGAACTGGTGACGGCCGCGGGTTCGCTGAATTATTCCGAGTGGAAAACCTTCTTCGTTGAAACCGCGCGGGTACTCACCCCGGAAGGACGGTTGGTGATCTACGACTTCGAACCGGGCAGGTCATTTCGCGACATTCCGGATCTCGACCAATGGTTCGAAGAGTTCGCCGCTAAGATATCCGTGGCCAAAAGGGGACGGGCGAGAAGTTCACCCGGAGACTCTCGGGACGGCTTCGGACGACTTCGGATTAGATCTGCAGGAGCGATTTCGTATTCCGATCGTGATGACTCGAGAGGCGTACGTTGACTACATGATGACCGAGACGAACGTTGCGGCGGCTGTTCGCCTTGGCATCGCAAGCCAAGAGGTTCGGGCTTGGTGCAGGGAAAGTCTGGACCTGATCTGGAGCGACGGACCGAGGGAAATCCTATTCAACGGGTACTTCGCTCAACTTCGTCGCAAGCGAAAATGAGTGCATGCGTCCTGTAAATGAACAAGAGATCGGTCTGATGTTCTGGAGTACCGGCAATCCGGAACAGGATCTCGCGCGGATCTTTGGGTTTGGCTTATCAGCTGGGCAACTCGGATTCCCGGGTGAGTTGCCATTGGAGAAGAGCGCTGAAGATTGGAGATCAACGCTCGCTAAGCATCCCGAGGTTGCAATCACGACGGCCGTTTGCAGCTACGTCGGCGAAGACTATTCGAATGTCGAGACTGTCCGGCAGACCGTCGGTCTCGTTCCACAGAATACGCGAAAAGATCGCGTCGCGAGAACGAAACAGGTCGCCGACATAGCCGCGTTGCTCGGAATCGGCAGTGTGGCGTGCCACATTGGATTCGTTCCGCACGATCGTCAGGGCCAGGAATACCAGGTTGTGTGCTCTATGGTTCGCGACATTTGCGATCATCTGGGCCGCCATGGCCAGAATTTCACGTTGGAGACAGGTCAGGAGCCGGCAGACGCGCTAATGGCTTTCATTGACGATGTCGGCAGCGCGAATCTGAAGATCAATTTCGATCCCGCGAACATGATTTTGTACGGTATGGGCGATCCCGTAAGCGCCTTGCTTACCGTTGGCAGCCGCGTCGTTTCAGTGCATTGTAAGGATGGGATTCCGCCCAAGCAAGACGGCGATCTCGGCCTTGAACAGCCACTGGGTTCCGGCAAAGTCGATTACCCCGCTTTTCTCGAAGCATTGAAGGAAATCGGCTACAAGGGCATTCTCAGCATTGAACGCGAAGAACCTCACATCGAGCGTCGAGAGGAAGATATCCGGCACGCAGTTAAGTTCCTCCGCGAGCCTCATGAAAGCCTGAACTTGTGAAATATTGATTCGCCGCACATAGAGCTGGCCTACTTTTTCGAACGCCGAGGTACAATCGAGTCCCGGGCGGGAGGCGGAGCTACCCCCTGTTCGCCCGGAAACGCGATGACTCGTTGTAGTCCTAGCCAATCTGTCCGTCACTCCCGAACTGCGGAGCGCGCGATTCCCGCGTCTCATTGGCCAGGGTATAACGCTGCCGTTTGGTTGCCTCCGAAGCTCCTAACCGCCGTTGAGTTTTCTTACGTCGTATGAATCTCGCTGCCGCGGTCTTGGCCACCGCAGTTGTTGGCGTGTTGCTCTATGGACACTCGCATTATCGTCAACTCTCCCGCGCGAAGCGGTGGATATTCTTCCTCCTTGCAATCGCCGTAATCGGAAAAGGACTGCTGAGCATTGCGAAGACAGTCGCCGGCATCATACATCATCCGCCTGAGTGGGATTTTCTGGTGTTCTGGGTCGGAGGGGTCGCGGCGGCCCGAGGGCTGAATTATTACGATGCGGCAGTGGCGCTCCATTTGGCGGCGCCTTTCCATCCCGATCCGGACTGGGTGGGGATCACTCGCGCCGTTCCTTTTCCCTATCCCCCGCCTTCAATCGTGTGGTTTCTGCCGCTAGGCTGGTTTGGAATTCACGATGCGGCGGCTGTTTGGTGCGCATTTAGTCTCGTCTGCTTATGTGCGTCAATAATCATCTTGTGCTTGACTTTTTTCAAGCGCCTTTCAGTGATTAATGTCGTGTTTACGTCAGCGCTCGTGCTGATGTTACATTCCGTCTACTGGAACCTGGGCAACTGCCAAACGATGTTCCTGATGCTGTTGTGCGTCAGCTTGGCCTTGCGCTATCGGAACGATCTTTCGGGTGGATCGTGGCTCGCCCTTGCCATTCTTGTGAAGCCTCTGGCAGCTATTTTGATCCTTCCCGCACTTCTGCTCCGCAAATGGCGTTGCCTGGCTGGTATGGTCGGAACCCTGCTTGTAGCCACACTCGTGACCTTCGTTGCGTTCGGGAGGGGTGTATTTTCCGCTTACCTTACGGTCCCGTTTGACAGATTGCCGATGTCAATGTACACCGAGATCGAGAACCAATCCGTACTCGCTTGGCTCTTAAGAATCACTCATTCCCTCCACGCGCTTTCCGGCCGCGTACCTCGTCCTTGTCGCGCTATCAGGGTTGGCCCTATTGTGGTGGCTGAACACAAGGATACGCACTGAGGAGGCATGGTTTGGCCTGGTGTTGATCTTTGGACTGCTCTTCTACCCTGCGTCTCTGCGTTCCTATACAGTGCTCCTTATGGTGCCGATCCTGTTCTTAGTTGCCACCCAAGCTCCTTTGCTACCTATCGCTCTTGCGTACGGCCTCACGTATTTCGGAGGAGGGAACTACGTAGCCCTTGCGACGCTTACGATCGGGATTACTTTGGCGAGGCAAATGACAGCTTCGCCCATCGGGAATTCCATGTTGTTTTCGTTCCGGTCTCACTCTTTTGACAGGGATGCGGCAGAGCTACCGGAGCACTGTAAAACGAAAGCCATTGGCTGATCCCGGGGACTCGGCAGCAACCCTACTTCATCTCGATCACTTCGATTGCGTTAAGTTCAGCGTAGTTTCTGACGGGAACGAATTCCAGCAGAAGTTCGCCTTGCGCGTTAGGCTCCAGGTTGTCGAATATTTTCTCCACGCTTCGGTTTGCGCCCTCTGCATCTTTCACGATTTGGTAATCGCGTAGCAGCGAGACACCGTTGGCAAACACATTGAATATGCGGCTGTCGATGGCCGGCTCTTGGGATTCCGCCGTGCCGAACCATGTTTCGGCAAAGTGAAGAGTCAGTCGATATGCGCCGGCGGCGAGGGGAATGCGATAGGAGAAATTCCCATAGCGCTCGCCGTGGTAGAGAGCCTGTTCCCGGGGATTGGCAACGACGTTGCGGTGGAAAGCTTGAACACCGCCGCAATAGTACTCGTCGGCAGCCCAGACGTGTCCGTCCGAATCGGTCACCGGGCTGTTCTGCATGACGATTCGAACTGGATGGATCCGACCGGGAAGACTGGGCAAAATCTCAATCGCATTCAAAAACGCAGGTGCGCTACGAGGGGCGAATCGAATGTGGAGCTTGCCATCCGCGGCTGGGACAACATCTTTCAGAACGCGTTCATGCAGTCGATTAGGGGAGCCGGCGCTCGCAAGCGGATCGAACATGGTCAGAGTTGGGACACCATTCACAGTCACGTCGAAGATACGGCTGGCCTCACCTCCACCAAGCGGGTTGCCTTCGCCGTATTCGGTCTCGGCAAAATAGAGGTGCAACTCGTGAGAACCCTGCCGCAATGGAATGTCGTATTGGAATTGACCGGATCGAATCGACTTCAGGAGATGGGAATCGGGCTGCCCTTCGATAGAACGTCCGGGTGGGATAGCCGCTGAAACTCCGCCTGTAAAGTAGGCGTCGGGGCCCCACGTATGACCCTGACGGTCGACGAATGGCGCACCGTGGTAGCCGGTAAGGATTCGGAACTCCTCGGAAACGGCCTCCGTGGACGGTCCAAGCCATTTCTCATTGACCGCCTTTGACGGTGGTTGGCTTGCGTGCGACAAGAAACGCCGGGAGTAGAGGCCCCCGAAAGCCGCGGTCAAGAAGACCAGCCCTATCAGCCACGGTATAAAGCGTTTCCAGACGGGTGAAGCTGTAGGCAGAGACACCGCGATGTCTATCGCGCTTTGGGCATCCGGTTCTGAGATCGCAACCAGACTTGTGGGAGCGAGTCCACTTTCCCGAGCGGGTTCGTGGTGCTTGACTACGAACTGAGGACGGTATTGGCCGTTCGGAATGGCGATACGGATCTCGTCGTTAGCGCCCGCACTCCGGTAGTATTCTTCCAGCCGCTTGCGCAGCCGGTGCGCTTCCACCCGAACAATAGAATCCTTCTTGGGGTCAAAATCCGAAGATCGCCCCAAAGCCTCGAGAGCAATACTGTACTCCTTGATCTCGTCGGCTCTGCCTTCGAAGTGAAGGCGGCAGATGTATAGAAAGAACTTTTCGAGGCGTGGCGCCTTCTCGAAAATGCCAGAACGCAAAACGGCGTCTACTTCCGACCGCTCCTGTGAAGACGACGAAACAACACCCATATAGAAAGAATCAGCTCAGCGAGTAAAGTAGCGGAAGTATATCAAACAGGTACCGAGACGACGGATCCGGCTGTCGAAGTCTGAAGCCGAGGGCGAAGAGAGGGCGTGGTAACGGATGTAACGCGGTTGGTAGGAAAGGACTTAGCGATGTAACACAAGAGGTAGCAACGTGGTAACTTCCAAAGGATTGCAGCGCTGCCGATAGGCCATATATAGTAGACCGAAAGTTGGAGTTCGCTCTCCGACCTCCAGGTGGTTCGCGAAAAGGAGTTCCATGTTGAAGAACACATCGAAAACGGCAAGCAGGGTTCTTTGGGTTGTATGTGTATCGTTGTTGCTGGCCGCAGGTGTTTGGGCGCAGGCCATATTCGCGACGCTCACCGGGATTGTGTCTGATTCCTCTGGTGCTGTGGTGGCGAACGCGAAGGTAACTCTTCGAAACTCGCTATCGGGCGACTCGCGGGAATCGACGACAGACGGTCAAGGCTATTACACGTTCGCATCGGTGCCGGTCGGAACTTATAACGTGACGATTGAGGCGCCCGGGTTTCAGAGCTTCAAGGTGAACGAGATCTCGATGGGCGGCGGCGAGAGGCGAAACGTGAACGCGTCTCTCCAAGTAGGCAGCACCAATCAAACGGTAGAGGTGACGGGCACCGCCGACGTTCTGGCGCCTGTCGACTCCGGCGAAAAAGCAGCGGTGCTGACGACGGCGCAGTTGTCCAACTACGTACAGGTGGGGAGCAACGCGGCCGAATATCTGAAGATCATGCCCGGCTTCGGGAACCAGAATGGCGCTAACAACAAGTCGAGCTATACGGGCCAGGTTATCGGCATCAATGGCAACGGGGATGGCGGAAGCCAGAGTCCCCTCAATAACGGCTTCTCCTACAATGGTCTGCCGGGCAACACGTTAGATATCGTCGCCGACGGGGCTCACGTTTCCGATCCCGGCTGCAACTGCGCAACGCCTGTGAACCCCAATTCGGACTTCCTGCAGGAGTTCCGTGTCGCGACTTCGAACTTCGGAGCCGAAGATCAGAAAGGGCCCATGGTGATCACCTCCGTCACGAAGGCTGGTGGTTCAGAGTTCCATGGCTCCGCATTCTTCTCGGCCCGCAACTACGTGCTGAACGCCAACGATGCTTACGCCAACGCTACGGGAGTGAAACAGCCGCAGAACAAGTTCTACTACCCAGGCGGCTCGTTCGGCGGACCGGTGCTGCTTCCCTGGACAAAGTTCAATCGCAAACACGACAAACTCTTCTTCTTTACCGGTTACGAATACTTCTATCAGGTTCTGGACACCGGTGTACTGACAGCGACCGTGCCGACGGCAGAGATGCGGGCCGGAAACTTCTGTAACGTGGCGAGCGGCGAGGGGATCATCTACACCGGCAAGCCGGCGGTCGTACCGAGTTTCCCGGGCTGCCAAATGCCCGGAAGCATGATCGACAAGAACATGCAGGCGTTGATGAATCTGTATCCCTCGCCCAACACGAGCGGCAACGGGTTCAATTACGCTCAGTCTGAAATCTTCAATCAGAACAACTTTCAATGGGTCATCCGCGGCGATTACAACGTCAGCGACAATACCAAAATCTTCGTTCGCTACAACATGCAGCGCGAGACGCAACCGTTCCCGGTGGGTTTGTGGTGGCGCCAGACAGACCAGGTTCCATACCCAAGCGCGACGAACGGAAAGAATCGGTCGGATTCGATCACGGGAACGCTCACTCACGTATTCAGCCCGACGATGACCAACGAGACGGTATTCGCCTACACGTTCGTCGGATTCCCCAATGTCTTTGCTGATCCGTCCAAGGTGAACCCTGCGAATGTTGGATTCAATGCGAAGCTGTTGATTCAAAATGCTTCGACAAGCTTCCAGATCCCGTCATTCGGCGGAAGCGGTAGTGCCAGTGAGGCCGCGCTCATCTTCAATCCGGGCGGGTTCGAGGCGGGCGGCGCCTCTTCGGGCCTTTACGCGAACAAGTACATGCCCAGCGTCAGCGATACGGTCACGAAAGTTGTCGGTACCCATACCGTGAAGCTCGGCTTTTTCTATGAATGGATCCGCAATGCTCAGCCGGCGAACAACAACACGAACAGTTACATGCAGTTCGTGCCGACATCGAACGTGAATTTCACTACCGGGAATGCATATGCGGACATGCTGGAAGGTAACCTGTCGCAGATCAACCAGGCGAATTTCAATCGTCTGAACGACATCTCGTATCACACATACGAGGGTTTCATCCAGGACTCGTGGAAAGTATCGAAAAAGCTCACAATTGAAGCGGGCATTCGGATGACGCACTTCACGCCCTGGTCTGACGATGAAGGTTTCGGTTATTCCGTCTTCACGCCGGCGCAATACCAGAACCAGGCCTGCGCCGCCGCTCCCACTTTCTGTGGTTTCAACTGGCATAGCCGGAATTCGGCCGTGCCTTTGGGCGGGTTCCCGACGCGAGGACTTTTCTGGCAGCCGCGCTTTGGCGTTGCCTACGACGTTTTTGGGAAGGGCAATACGGTTCTTCGCGGCGGTTGGGGACGGTTTTACTATCACAGCGGTCAATTTACAAACGGACTGGATACGTCGGCAGGATCGGCCAACATCACAGTCACGCCGAACAGTATCGGGAATAAACAATTGTTGGTGAGCAGCCTGGGATCATTGGGATTCGCGGGCCAGCCCAGCGCTCCTGGTTCAGTGGATGCTCAGGACGATCGGCAGCCCTACACGGACAGTTACAGCTTCACAATCTCTCAGAGGACCCCGGCACGCGGGTTGCTCGAAATAGGCTACGTCGGGAACCAAAGCAACGATCTGCAGAGCACAGGGGGTTACGGCAGTAACCTGAACCTGGTTCCTGTCGGAGCGATGTTGAGCGCCGTTAATCCGTCACTGGCAAACGCCAATAACTATCGGCCATACCTTGGCTACGGCGACATCAATCGAGCCACCAACAACCTGTATGCAAACTACAACGCCTTCCAATTGACGTGGGCGCATCAAGACTCACACGCCATCATTCAACTGAACTACACTTTGGGTAAAGCGTTAGGCATCGTCAACAACGGTGGTGGGGGAGGCGGTACACTCGGTTCGCTGAACTCGAATCTCGATCCTTTCAATCTGCGCAACGATTACGGCGTGCAGGCGGGTGACCGGCGCCACATCTTCAGTGCTGCGTACTCGGTCAACTTGCCGAGCCCGGTCCGCAACAACAAGATCATGTCAGGCATTGTTAACGGCTGGCAGCTTTCGGGCAGCACGCAGGTTCAGAGTGGGGCAAACCTGACCGGTGTGAGCACGAACAGGAACTTCAACCTGAACTTAAACAACGCCATCATTCCGGGAACGCAAAACCTCGTGAATTCCACCGGGACGACCGGGATCACTATCTCAAATTCTTCGCTATTGGGCACGAATGCAATACAGTTGAATCCGATTCTGACTTGCGATCCAACGTCGAACCTCGGTCCGAATCAGTGGATTAACGGTAGTTGCTTCGGAGTTCCAACTCGGGTCGGGCAAAACGGCCCAACGCTTATTCCTGCTATCTACGGGCCAGCATTCGTTAACTCCGATCTGGGCATATTCAAGAATTTCCCGATCACAGAAACGAAAAAGCTGCAGTTCCGAATTCAGGCGAACAACTTCCTGAACCATCCCTTGTGGTCAATGTCACAGGGGAATGCTCTGAACCTGACGTTCAGTCAATCTGCCAACGGCACCATTACTCCAAGTAATTCGCAATTCGGAATCGCGCAATACAAGACAGGGCAGCGCATCGTGGAATTGCTTGTGAGATTTAACTTCTAAAAGCGAAGGGCGGCATATCAAGGAAGGGAAAGGCCTGAATCGGTTCAGCATATAATTTGTTGACACGGATGCTCCGGGTCTTTCTTTTCCTTCTTTGCGCTGGTGCCTCGTTTGGCCAATCTCCTTCTTCGCCTCAAGAGCTGCTGAAGGATGCCATTTCGGCCCAGGAATCAGGCAATTTCGACCAAGCCATCCGGGACTATCGCTCCATCCTCGAGAAGTATCCGAACATTCCGGAGATCCGCTCGAACTTAGGCGCGGCGTTGGCCGGGAAGGGGCAATACTCGGAGGCAATCGTCGAGTACAAGCGAGCCCTGAAGCTGAAGCCGAATTCTCAGGCGCGTCTGAATCTCGCTCTCGCCTACTACAAGACAACGGATCTGAAGGCTGCGGTAGATACGTTGAAAGCGGTGCGAGAAGAGGCGCCATCCAATCTGCAGGTCGTTACGCTGCTGGCCGACTGTTATCTGCGTCTGGGCCAGAACAAGGAAGTGATCGATCTTTTGAGCCTAGTGCAGAAGGCGGATCCGACAAACCAGGCCTTCAATTATCTGCTGGGAACGGCGCTCGTGCGGGATGGCCAGGCGGCAAAGGGCCAATTGATCATCGACAGGATCTTGAGCAACGGCGATTCGGCCGAAGCCCGCTTGCTGATGGGCACAACGAAATACGTGGCGAGTGACTTCCGGGGTGCACTCGAGGACCTTCAGAAAGCAGTGGAACTCAATCCTGGCCTAGCGGAGGCGAACGCATACTATGGCATGGCGTTGCTGGCGAGCGGCGATCAGGCAAGCGCCAAGCAAGCTTTCGAACGAGAGCTGAAAGCGGATCCAAACAACTTCGATGCCAACCTTCGAATGGGCGTGATTCTGCGTCAGGATGAGGAGAACGAAGCCGCATCGAAATACCTTCAGCGTGCTTTGCAGATCCGGCCTGGCGACCCCGGGGTGCTCTATCAGATTGCTTCCGTGGAACTCGCGTCGGGCCAGGTAGACCAAGCGCGAAGAGACTTGGAAGCCCTTATCAAAACCGAACCGAAGTTCCTGGAAGCGCATGTCTCACTTGCAACGGTGTACTTCCGCCAGAAAAGAAAGCTGGAAGGTGAACGGGAGCGCGCTATTGTTGCCAAGCTGAATGCGGAACGGCAAACCATCAACGAGGTTGGCGCGAAAGCCCCATGAGAGCCAGCCGTTGCCTAATTATGGCGTGCTTGCTTGCGTCCACATCTGAAGGCTTCGGGTACGGTATGGCGGACGATTCATCTATTGCCCAACACCGGGCCGTCCGAGAGTGCGCGACCTGCCATCCGGCTCAGGCTAAGCCGCATCCCACAACTTCCATGGCCCACGCCATGGAGCTTCCAACCGAGTCAGAGATTCTTAAGTCTCATCGTGTACTGACGCTTCAGATTGAACCGTATTCTTATCGCATAGAACGTCAAGGGGAACAGAGCATCTATTCGGTTTCCGATGGTCGGCAAACCATATCCGCTCCAATCGGTTGGGCGTTCGGGCTGGGGCTCGCGGGTCAGACTTACGTCTACGAATACAATGGCGAACTCTATCAGAGCCGTGTCAGCTTCTATCAAGCCATCGACAATCTTGATGTCACACTCGGGGCCCAGAACACGAAACCAACAAATCTGGTGCAGGCAGCCGGACTGCCTGATGTCGCCTGACGAAAAGGTGCAGTGCTTCCGGTGCCACGCGACCGATGCGGTCGATCACAAGAAGCTGACCCTACAAACCCTCATCCCCGGAGTACAGTGCGAGCGCTGTCACGGTCCCGCTTCCAACCATTTGCGATCCGTGAAAATTGGTGACGCAAAGGGGGCCGCGATGACCGACCTGCGGAAAATGACGAGCGAGCAAACTGCTAATTTCTGCGGCCAGTGCCATCGTACGTGGGACGAGATCGCAGGGTCGGGGCTGACTGGAGTGGCAAACGTGCGCTTCCAGCCCTATCGCCTGATCAGCAGCAAATGTTACGACGCAGAAGACAACCGAATTCGTTGTACGACCTGCCATGATCCCCATGCGGAAGTCAATCGGAGCGCTGCGTCTTACGACGGCAAATGCCAGGCGTGCCACAGTGGCGGTAAGCCGGAAGCACGAGCCTGCAAAGTCGCGCAGGCCAATTGCGTAACGTGCCACATGCCGAAGGTCGAACTGCCGGGATCGCACTTCAAATTCACGGATCACAATATCCGAATTGCGAGGGCGCGTGCGCCATACCCGGGCTAACTTGTTCTTACTCGGTCTCGCCTTTGCCTCGGCCTCGTCGTTGCCGGCACAGAGCGAGACGGATGATCTGGTACGGCGCGCCGTTCAGTTGCAACAAGCGGGCGATTTCGCGGGCGCGGCCGAGGCGTACCGGGCTGTTTTGAAGGACCGACCCGATGACCTGGCCACGCATGTCAATCTCGGCGTGGCGCTGGTCCATCTCGATCAGTTCGACGCCGCCATTGCCGAGTACGAAAATGCGGAAAAGCTGCTTCCCGGCGATGTAAGGATCGAACTGAACCTGGCGCTCGCATATGAAAAGAGCGGCCGGATTCGCGAAGCGGTAAGGCGTTTCGAACTTTTGCACAAAGCGGTCCCGGGGGATAAGCAGGTGACAGCTTTGCTCGCCGACGGTCATTTGCAACTTGGCGAGGACGACAGCACGATTGAACTGCTGCAGCCTCTGGAAGCGCAAAACCCGGAGGATCTCGGCGTCGCGTACATGCTTGGCATGGCACTGCTGCACCGACAACGGATTGACGAAGGCCAGGCGTTGCTCGACAAGATTCTGAGGAACGGGGATACGGCCGAAGCGCGGTTCCTGATGGGTACACGTATGTTTGAGGCCGGTGATTATCCCGCCGCAGTCAAGGAACTTGCAAGCGCTATCGAGTTGAACCCGAAGCTTGCGGGACTCCGGTCCTTGTACGGACGAGCGCTGCTGAATACGGGAGATCCGGACGGAGCGATCGAGGCGTTTCAAGGAGAGTTGGCAGGGAACAGAGATGACTTCGCCGCAAATCTCGGGATGGGGCAGATCCTCGCGAATCGCAAGCAGAACGACGAAGCGACCAGGCATTTGAGGCTGGCCTTGCAAGTGCGGCCAGAGTCTGCGGAGGTGAAGGCAAGTTTGGCTGCGTGTCTTAGCGCATCGGCAGAATTCAATGAAGCGCTACCCTATGCGAAGGCGGCGGTGGAGGCCATGCCGGGCTCGCCCGATGCGCACAGAACCCTGGCAGCGATCGAGGAAAAGCTGAATCATCGCGCAGAAGCAGCAGTGCAGCGAAAGACGGCGGACGCCCTGGAACAGGATCAAGAAGCCAGGTCGGAAGGTCCGAAAGTGAACGAGAGTGCGCCAGACTTCTCTCTGTCCGAAGCCGGATCGAACAAGACGTTGAGGCTGAGCGAATTTCGCGGCAAGAGCCCGGTGGTCTTAGTATTCGGGAGCTACACGTGCCCCAACTTCAGAGGATCGGCAGACGCACTCGCAGCCATGTACAAGCGGTATGGTACCCGGATGCGGTTTCTGCTGGTGTACATCCGCGAAGCTCACGCAGACGGCAGCAATTGGCAGAGCACCCGCAACGTACGAGAGGCGATCTCGCTGCCTACGGCTACCACGCTCGCAGAAAAGCAAAGCAACGCCATGGTTTGTAGCCGCAAGCTGCACCTGCCTTTCCCAGCCTTGGTAGACGGAATGGAGGGTGCGACGGAAGCTGCCTATCACGCATGGCCCAGCCGAGCTTTCGTGGTCGACGTCGATGGAAAGATCGTTTACACTTCTCATTTGACCGAACTGGACTTTCACCCGGATCAGATGGAGGCTGCGCTCCGTCGCTTAAGTCGAAGCGAACGGGAAGCGAGGCGCTAAGACGATGCGTTTCAGCAGGCGGGAGTGGCTCTGGATGGCAGCGGCGGGGATGTCAACGAGCAAGACGTTCGCGCAATCACCATCTGGCAAACCGGAACCTTTGTTTCTGGAGGTACCGGCTTCGGCGAGCCGCATCGATTGGGTACACGACAACGCGATGTCTGACAACCGGTACCTGCCCGAAACGCTGGGCCCGGGATGCGCGTTTCTGGACTACGACAACGACGGCTGGATGGACATTTACCTCGTGAACAGTGGGCCGTGTGATTTTTGGAAGCCCGCTAAGCCCATTCGAAATGCGCTGTACAAGAATAATCGCGACGGCACATTCACCGACGTGACGGAGAAGGCCGGGGTTTGCGGCGGAACCTTCGGAATGGGCGTCGCGGTCGGCGATTACGATAACGATGGTTGGCCTGACATGCTTGTGACGGCGTATGGCCGGTGCATTCTATACAAGAACAATCATGACGGGACGTTCACCGATGCAACGGAGAAGTCTGGTTTGGGGACGCCCGGTTGGACTACCAGCGCGGTCTGGTTCGATTACGACAACGACGGACGGTTGGACCTGTTCCTGTGCAGTTTCGTCGATTACTCAAGCGCACACAAGTTTGAATGCGGCGACAACAAGGTAGGGAAGCATTACTACTGTATTCCGCGCGTCTTCAAAGGAACAGCAAGTTTTCTGTATCACAACAACGGGGACGGTACCTTCACGGATGTTACGAAAGGGACCGACATCGCTAAGTCTCTCGGCAAAGGCCTTGGGGTAGTCGCTACCGACGTTAATAATGACGGCCGCATGGACCTGTTCGTCGCAAACGACACTGTCCAGAACTATCTGTACATGAACCGCGGTCCTGGCGCGAACGGAACATGGAAATGGGAAGAGAGTGCGCTTCCGGCAGAGGTCGCCTTCAGTGAGAACGGACAGCCGAGGTCCGGAATGGGTGTCGATGCAGCTGATCTAAACGGAGATGGATGGCAGGATCTCTTCGTTGCGAATGTCGATCAGGAGATGTTTTCGGTTTATCGGAATAACAAAGACGAGACGTTCCGCGATCTTGCGCATGTACAAGGTGTTGCGCAGGCAACTCGCCTGTTCAGCGGATGGGGCCTGAAGTACTTCGATTATGACAACGATGGAGCGATCGACCTGATTCTGGCGAACGGCCATCCCGACGATATGATCGATCAATACTCGTCGCAGGTAAAATATAAAGAGCCGCTACTGTTATTCCACCAGGAATCGGATGGCAAGCTGCACAATGTCAGTGCTGAAGCCGGCACGGCGTTTCAGAAGTTTTTTCCTGCGCGCGGACTCGCGGTGGGCGATTACGATAACGACGGAGCAGTCGACGTGTTGGTTTGCAATAACGGAGGCGCCCCGGTGCTGCTCAAAAACAGGGCTGCCGCAGGAAACAACTGGCTCGGCCTTAGGCTCGAAGGCATCACATGCAACCGCGACGCAATCGGAGCGAAGATTCTCTGGACGGCGGGCGGGAAAAAGTATTCGCGTCTGAAGAACAACGGCGGCAGTTATCTGTCCTCGCACGACCCACGCGAGGTACTGGGCATAGGGAAGGCGGAGAAGATCGATTCCCTGGAAGTGCACTGGCCAGGACCGAGCAAGCGCGTGGATCGCCTGACTGAGCTACCTATCAATCAATATGTCCGAGTTGTAGAAGGAAAGGGAATCATCAAGGCTACTTAGTTGCCGTCTCCGCTTGCGTCCCCATTCAGAACCAAGGTGCTTACACCCTAGCGCCGATGGTCTCTTCCAGATAGCGTTTGCTGATCAAGGCTGACTCCTTTGGTGTTCTTGCCTTGTCCGGAACTCGATCGCAGCTCCACCACCGCCCAGCCGCTGAATTTCACCTTCTCGAGCGCAGCAAACACGGCCGGTAAATTGACTTTGCCCCGGCCGAGTTCCACGAACTTGAAGGGATACTTCGCGTTCTCGGTGCCCAGGGGGATGTCCACGACATCCTTCAGGTGAAGGAACAGAATTCGCTCGTGATACTTCTCGATTTGCGCGACCGGGTCACCGCCGCCTGCGACTGAATGAGCCGTGTCGAGCTCAAGCTTTACATACTTTGGATCGGAAGACTCCAGCACGATGTCGAGGTTGCCAGGCTTCTCGCTGATTGTATTCAGATGATTGTGATAAGCAAGTGGAATGCCTACATCTGCCGTGCGTTTGCCCAGTTCGGTGAGGAGCCGTCCCAGACGCTTGCAATCATCCGCGGTAACGCTGCGCGGATACGGTTTGAGTTGGTCGAGTACCTGTAAATAGAGACCTCCAGCTTCGTGCACGAACTTCGCGTGCGCAGTGTGCTCGGCGAGCTGATCGGCTTCGGCAGCGGCATCGATGGACACATCGCCGCTCGATAGCGCCACAAACTTGAGTTTATGCTGTGCGAGTAAGTCGCTCAGCTCGACCGGTTGAAACTCCTTGAGGGCATCATTGCGAAACTGAATGCCTTTAAAGCCCACGGCCGAGATGTCGTCTATGGCCTGGCGTTCGGCTTTACCCCAGGTCATTGCGGTATACCCGAATTCGATCCGGCTCGAACCGCTCGGAGAAGAAAGAGCATTGATGGGCGCGCTTACAGCCGTTGCGACTGCCGCGCCCAAGGCGCCCACGAACTTTCGACGCGAACACCCGGCAGTCATGATGAGACCTCCTGAATGGCCGCGCGCAACTCTTTGTAGAAAGCCGGCACAACAGTGAATGGATCGTACACCTTGCCTTTGGGCGAAAGTGTCTCGATAGGCAAGTAGCCCCTGTAATTCGAAGCGCGGATAATCTGAATCAGCTTCTTTAAATCCGTGCGAATCTCGCTTTCCTGGCCAAAGGCACTCTGTTTGATTTGCCAGTTCACTGCAAACGGTGCAACCTGCGCCATGTCCCTGTAAGGATCTTTGGTCTTGAAGTATCCGGTATCCACAATAGCGCCGCACCAGCGTGAATCGACAGCTTTAATGAGCGCCAGAAGCTGATCGCCCGTCTGAAGGAAGTCGCCGTGGTTCTGAACTCCAATGATCACGCCGAACTTCTTGCCCTGCTCGGCGCATTGGCTGAGATCGTCGACGATCCACTGCTGAACCTGGTCGCGTGTGCTGTCCTTCGCGACGTCGTGCCAGGTCATATTCTTCCTCTGCGTGTCGGCGAAAACACGCAGCACTGGAGCGCCGAGCCGGGAGGCGACCTCCACCCATTGCCGGATGTGCTGGACAGACTGATCGCGCACCGCTTTATCCGACGTGGTGAAGTTATTCCTTACACCAGTTCCACTGATGCCGAGTCCAAGCTCAAACGCGCGGCGCTTGAAGTTGTTGACGTAGTCATCGCTCGGCACTTCCGGATAACCAGGGAAGAAGTAGCCCGGTCGGATCGATTGCGTCGAAATTATTCTTCGCGCAAAAGTCGAGTAGCTGTATCAGGCTGATGCCGCCGCCCCGCTTCTTGTTGAAGTCGTTCAGGAGCTTGCTGAACGAGTAGGCGTTCAGGGAAATCTTGAGCGCCGGGCCGCCTACCCGTTCGATGCCGGTCTCCGCGGGTTGCGTGTTGTCTGCCAGTACGCCCGCCGCTGAAACCGCCAGGACGGAGCCGGCTTGGAGAAAACGTCTGCGAGTGTGATGGTTTGTCATGGGCATCCGTTTTCCTAGAATGTGAGCTTCAGAGCCGCCTGGAACTGTCTCCCGGGTGAGCCCTGGCTGCTGATTACGCCGAACGTTGACGATGTCACCGTGGTGCTTGGCTTCTCGAAGTTAGGATGATTCATCAGGTCGTAGCATTCGGCCCGGAACTGCAGTTTCCAGCGCTCGGTGAAGCTGAAGGTTTTGAAGAGTGAGGCGTTCCATTGCGACTGGCCGGGCGCACGGACCTGTCCCAGGTAGCTCGGGAAGGTTCGAATGTCATACTGCCGTTGATCTCCAGAGGCGCGATCAAAAAGAGACGTGTTGAACCATTGCGCGACGCTTCGAGCCGAGGAGGGAAGTGCGATCTGGTTGTAGCTGCTTCCGTAGAAGATCACATCGCCGAAGCTCAATGGTGGACCGCTCTGAAAAGTCAGAGATGAGTTCAACTGCCACCCGCCAACGACCGTGTTTAACGCGCTGGGAAGGTTGTTGGCAAAGGCGTGGCCGCGACCGAAGGGAAGTTCGTAAATCCCACTGATCACAATTCGCTGCGGGCGATCGTACTGGCTGAGCCCCCTATAGAGTGTTGCATCTGAGTCGTTCAGATAGCCGGTAGCCCCCATCGATCTCGACCAGGTGTAAGCCGCATTCAGGGTCCAGCCTTGAGAGAACCGCTTTTCCGCACGGACCTGGAGGGCGTGGTACCAGGAATAGCCATTGTTGTCGGTCATCGTGATGTCTCCGAACTGCGGATAGGGGCGCAAAAGATCAGCAAGCGCCATCGTTCTGGGGTAGATGCTGCTGATGCCGTAAAACGGATTCGAAACTTGCTGGCTTAGATAGTTGATAGTTGGCTGATCGCGAACAGGTGACGTGCTTAGGTATTGCGCCGGCGTCGCATTCAGATTGCGGGAGACGGGCAGATGGATTGCCTTGTTGCCCACGTAACCGACATCGACGAGAAACCCGGCTGGAAGCGTGCGTTCGACATCGAACGACCAACGCTGAGAATAAGGTTGCAAGCGGTTCACCGGGTATACATTCAGACTTTGACCCAGGTTGGTGGTCAGCCCGCCTCCGCCTCCGACCGGGGCAGCCAGACCATTGGGAAATGGGTTCTCATTGTTCGCAACGAACGTGATGCCATTGTCGTAGGACGGGATGATCGGAGTCGTGGCAGTAAAGCCGGTTTGGATCACAGGACTACGATTCACGCCGATCGTGTCGTAGAAAATGCCGAACCCGGTTCTGAGTACCGTCTTGTCATTCAATTGATAAGCAAGGCCGGCGCGGGGGAGCCATGTTACGGCCGGTTGACTCCACAGATTGCGATTATTGGGATCGACAAATTGAAGCCCACCGCGAACTTGGAACTGGGAAACCGGAATCGCTGCGACCGGGCTCGCCGCGTAATTCGCGATCGCCTGGGCTGCGATCGGATTCAGCGTCGTCGGGTCGAATCCGCGAACCGCCCGGTTGTAGCGCTCTGTTTCGGGAGTCTCGATTTCCGCTCTCAGCCCCAGGTTCAGGGTCAGGCGCGAACTGATTTTCCAGTCGTCCTGGATGAACATCCCGGTGTAGAAATCCTGCGCCGCATAACTCGCGCTGCGCGTCATCTGGCCCGAAGGAATGCTGAGGAGGAACGACGCGTAATCCTGGCCGATAGGTGAAGTCGCCGAGTTATTGAATGGTCCATTCGTGTAGGTGGGCAGGAAGTTGAACCCGGGAGATACATCGTAGCCGCCAGCAAACCCGAACGAGCGGTAGAGTCGCAGATCCGCACCGTAGCGGAGGTTATGCTTGCCGACTTGCGTGCTGAGCGTCGCTGTCCAGTCATGGATCATGCCCGTTATCGTTCCGTCGCCTTGCTGGAAGTTCCCGAATCCTGAATATGTTCCTGTGCACGCGCCTTTGCACGGCGTGTTGGGTGCTTTGGAGTTGATGTAGACGTTCGGGAAGGTCTGCGTCTTGGGATCCAGCAGCGAGAGCAATTGAGGAGAGAAGCCTAACGACGCAAGATCGAAACCTTGGCTCCGGCGCTGTTCCGGTGTTTCCTCGTAAGTGAGGCCGTATCGCAAATCAAGCACCGATCGAGGGCTGAGGACGATCACGTCGTCAAAAGCCGCACCCCTGTTAACGCGAGTGAGGTTTAAACCGGTTGCGACGTTTCCGTAGAAATTAGAGTTGCTCTCTAGGTAGTGGTCGTAATCGAGACGGACGAACATGCGGTTCCGGTCGGAGAACTGATGGTCGAGACGGACGAAATGCACAGCGTAGTCGAAGGTGTCCTTGGTAATTCGTGTGTAGTTATTCTCACCGTCTGCGAGGCCTGCCGTGTTGGGCAAAGGGTAAAACTTCTGAATATTGAGTGCGACGGGATCCAATCGGCTCGTGGGTATGATGTTGCCGGCAAACGGCGTTCGCGAGTAGCGCCCACCCGAAGCAGCACGTGTGGTGGCGGGATCGTAAATCTGGTAACGGGATCCGAGTGCAAGCAGGGCTGAGAAGTCGCCATTCCTTTCGGCAAGCGTGGGTACCGTACCGACGGTCGTGGTCGGCTTACCCCATTTGTTGCCTTCCCACGCGTAGAAGAAGAACGTGCGGTTATGTCCGTTGTAAACCTTCGGGATGGAAACGGGACCGCCGATCGAAGCGCCATAGCGATTGTCCTGGTACTCCGGCTTCGTGCCGCCCGACGCGTTCTGAAAATAGGTGGGTGCGTCCAAGGCCGCATTTGAGAACCATTCGTGCAGCTCTCCATGAAACTGGTTTGTTCCACCTGCGCTTGTCAGATTCACAACTGAACCGGCGGAGTGGCCAACACTTGCGTCGTAGCCGCTCGTCTGAACGCGAAACTCCGTAACAGCGGATTGGGGAGGTTGAAATGCGACCAGAGGAGTGCCTTGGGAAGCAAACGTATCGGCGATGCCATCGACGGTGTATTCGTTCGAATAGGGATCGTTGCCATTGGTGGAAAATTGTGACGAAGCGCTATTGAACGAGGTCTTACGGGCGCGTAAGTTGGCGGTATTGACGACACCCGGAGCAAAGAGAATCAGTTCGGCAGGGTTGCCGGCCTGTAAAGGAAGATCTTTGATCCGGCGCTCATCGACAACCTGACCCATGGATGCATTCGAGGATTCGAGCAAAGGCGGGGCCGCTGTGACCTCCACGCTTTCTGATGTACTGCCCAGTTGAAGCTGGAGATCAACGCTTAGCTTGTCGTTAACGCGGACCTCGATCCCAGGGCGTTCGGTTTTCTTGAATCCGCTGGTTTCGGCGGTCAGTGTATAGGTCCCGGGCGGTAGCAGGGGGATGGAATAAAGCCCGTCCTGGTTGGAGTCGGCGGCCGCTGAAACTCCGGTTGCCGCGTTGGTAGCCCGGACGTGGGCTCCCGAAATCAGCGCGCCGGAGGGGTCCTGGACGCGCCCGGTGATTGAGCCGCTACTCTCCTGCGCAAACAACGCGAGCGGACACAGCAGAAAGGAAAACAAACTTAAGGCAACGAACTTGGTTTGCATGGCGTTTCTTTCTTCCGGACTATCTAGTTCTTGGTCGGCTGAGGTGCCGGAGGGGGTGCATCGGAAGAGGGAACCGGCTTGCCGTCAATCGTGTTCGGCTCCATCAGTTCCACGCGGGTGCCGTCCGGATCGTAAAGGTTGGCTTGCCGTTTCCGGTTCACTCCGAGCTGAATTTTGATCTCGCGGCCATAGTCCTTGAAAGCCGGGCGAGACTTCAGGGCCTCGACTGCTTTATCAACGTCAGGCACCACCAGACAGATGTGGTTTTTCGTTCCTACCTGCTGAGGACCTGGGTATTCGCGATAAAGCATCATCTCCAGGTAGTCCGACCCGTCCGGGACGCGCATGTTGACCCAGCTCAGCACTTTGGGTGAGCCTCCACCCCGCCAGAATTCGTTGAACCCCAGAATGCCGTGATAGAACTTCGTGGAAGCTTCCAGATTCCCGACCAACACGCCAACGTGTGTCATGTGGTCTGAAATGCGAGTGTCCGGGAGGAACTTGCCTTTGTTCTGGCGCGTCCATCCGTCCGCTTCGTACTGCACGATCTCGACAGTGTGGCCATCGGGATCCGTGATATTGAAGTTGGAATTTCCAATCCGGCCCTTGCCGACCTTCTCCGGGACCTTGACACCCGCTGCCGCGAGATAAAGCCGCATGGCATTGGCATCATCGGTTTGGACGGAGATGTGGTTCATGTGGCCGTCCTGCTTGGGAGGCTCAGCAAAAAGCTCCAGGTACTGGTCTTCGTTGATTTTGATAAAGGCAATACGATCAGTTCCGTCTTTGCGCTTGAGCTGATACGGCTCGGCGAAACCCAGGAAGTCCTTATAAAAGTGGCGCGCTTTATCGAGATCGCTCTCGAAGAGCGCCATGTGAGCCACCCCAAGGATCTTCGGCCGCTGCGGTGCATCGGCGGCGGGAGAACGGAAGGGCAACAGCGGCGTGGCGAGAAGCAGCGGGAGGGCGAAGAAGGCTTTCATGCGTTTGTTAATTTCGTGTTGCAGCGATGGTATGAAACAGTCGCACGGGGCTCAAGTAAATTAACCGTTTAAGTCAGGCCGCGGAGCCAACACGAATCAAATGAATGAGTTAGACGCCGCTTTTTATACGTAAAGAGTGGCGTAAAGGCTGTCTCCGTTCTACAATGAAGCAGCTAAGAAGTGGGTCAAGTCAGCAACCTTGTCGATGTTCGCCAGCTCCTGGTAGAGCGCGTTGCAGCAAGCCGGTACATCGGTAGATCGGCACGCCTCAGGAATCTGTTTCTCTACGTTTGCGAACGTGTGTTGAAGTACGAAGCCGATCAGATCCACGAGCAGGAACTAGGGCACGCGGTCTTCGGGCGTTCCAAGGACTACGACACTGGCGCGGACAACATCGTTCGGGTTCATGCGTCGTTGTTGAGGAAGCGGTTGGATCAGTACTTCGCGGCCGAAGGTAAAGATGAGCCGATCGTCATCGAACTGCCCAAAGGTAACTACGCTCCCGTCTTCAAACAACGCGCGGTCCAGACGGAAATCGAGTCCGTTTCACCAGAACCGATCCCGCTTGAGCCGCTTTCGGCAGCCTCTCCCCCGGCGTCCGGCCGTGATGTTCGATTTCTTATCACTCTCGGAGCCGCAGCGGTTCTAGCCTTGCTGTGTGGGTGGTTGTTGATCCGGCAAGCCAGCGTCGGAATTACCCATAGCGCGTCTCGGGCCGGGGAGATGAACCCGTCCGTGCGTGAGTTCTGGTCACAGGTGTTCCGCTCCGGTCATCAAACCGATATCGTCCTTGATGATGCCGGGATCGCGCTTTACCAGGAGCTTACGGATTCGAAGATTGGACTGGCCGACTACTTTGACCGCAATTATCTGCGTCAACTGGGAGAAAGAAGCTCTTCAGTAAAGCTGGATGCGTGCGCTTGCTGCGGCCATAGCTCTGAAACGGCAGTCCAGCTACGCAAGCACAAGTCTGCTGTGGAGATTGAGCGAAATTGTCGGTGCGGTGCATGGGCAGGCGACGACGCACTTCGCCCGAGACTACTCGTTTCGGGAGCTAAAGGCGAATTCGGCAGTGCTGCTGGGGAACAACAGCTCAAATCCTTGGATTGAGCCGTTCGCGAGTCGCCTGGGACTGAGATGGAAATTTGACCGCGCGCGAGGAGTGTACTACCCGGTCGATTCGTGGGGCAAATCGACGGATGGCGATCGCTATAAGTCGATGGCGGATGGAGGGTATGCGAGCATTGCTCTCGTTCCCAACCTGAGCGCGACCGGGTCCGTATTGATTCTCTGTGGAAGTGGCGGATCAGCTGTGGTGACCGCGCGAGACTTCCTGCTCGATGCTGGCTCGCTGGCACGCTTGCGGGCTAAGCTCCCGGGCAGCAAACCGGGGAACTTTTCCCTACTTTGAAGCCTTGTTGCACGTCAAGGCTCGAAGCCGATTGCCCGGCGACGCGGCCATCGTGATCGGCCGAGTACCCCGTGCCTGAAGCACCTACGTCGGGCGTCAGTATCGACGCTGCTGTTCTCTATGTAGCACCTGATGCTGACCCGCTAAAGCGTTTTCCAGGCCGGTGATATCGACTTCCTGAACGGGCTTTCCGGAGTGAATAGCCATAAGTGCGGCGACTGCGGCCGATTGTCCGAGGACCATATACACGGGCTCCATGCGAATCGTGCAGACGGCGACGTGGGTCGCTGACAGGCAGACCGGCACCAGCAAATTGCGACACTCGGCCGCCTTTGGAACAATGCTGCGATACGGGATCTCGTAGGGATTGTCGGCGAGATTGATGGATTCATCGAGATGACCTTCCACGCGAACCGAGCCTTGTGTAGTTTCAAGCCGGCGCACCCAGTGAGAATCGAGCACGAATGAGCCCATGCCGACCGAATCGTTTTTGCGGTTGTTCTTGAGGATGTCGGCTTGGGTCATCACGTAGTCGCCCAGCATCCGGCGGCTTTCGCGAATGTAAATTTGCGTGGGCCAGTGGTTGCTGTCGGTCCACTCGTCGCGTGGAATGCCCCAACTGTTCACTTCTTCCCGCAGTGATTGAGGAACACGCGGATCATGCGCGAGGAACCACAGAAAACCCTTTTCATACTCTTCATGCGCTTGCAGCATTCGGTCGCGTTCGGCGTAGCTGGCCTCGGGATACCCGTAATTGCCCCCGACGAAATCTATCGAAAAGGGTCCGCTGGCGTTCAGGTCGAACTTGCCGTTGGGAATGGCATCGAGATGAACCAGGCGTGCAAACGAAATGCCGCTGTGCGCAAGGACGTAGCGCAGCAGGAGTTCGTAGTGGCTCGGATCGTAGCGATCAGGCTTAGGCCAAGGAAGCTTAAGATCCTCGCGCTGGGTTGCGATCAGGCGATAGCAGTACGCCTGGATTCGTTTGTCAGCCGAGCCGATTTCGCCAAGCGGACCTGGTTCAACACCCCAAAGGAGTTTGCCGTTGGCATCGCGGGCGGGAAGATCGGCGCCGAACTGGCCGTGATGCATGTATTCGCGTCCAGGCGTCCCGTAAGTCTCGGCGGAGTAATTCCTGATGAAATGCGGCTCGCGGATGCCGGCCAGACTTTCGTCATATTGGCTGCGGCTCTCGCGTCCGTAGGTGTGCGAAACGTGCGCTTGGGCCATCAGGTCGCCTTCATAGCTGGCGTCAATAAATTGCTTTCCGGAGATCACCGAGCCGTCAGCGAGCTGGATGGACGAAATGGTGTTGCCTTGCATATTCACGCGCGCGACATGCTGATTTAGGATGAGTCGGTAGCCGGCGCGATGCGCCCAACGCTCGAAGACCAGACGCGCAACTTTCGGCTCCAGATCCCAGGCTTTGGGTACGTTCCAGGGAAGTTGGGTGCCCCGAAACAGGAGGATGGGGTGCGGCGGATTCGGGTAGAGCTTGCGGTTCTCGGACGCTGTTTCGTCGAAGAACTCGGCAGCGATCCCACCTATGAACTGCGGCGTCCCGGTATCCGTGATCGCTATGCCTCCGGTGATCATGCCGCCGATGTGCGACGTGGGCTCGATGACGATGGCCGTAGCACCTTGCCTTGTGACCGTAGCAGCGGCGGAGAGACCGGCCGGTGTTCCGCCGTAGATGACCACGTCGGCTGTCGCAGGTTCAGGGGCGGCGTGGAGATGTGCGAGCGCGACGGCAAAGAGCAAAGGGAGGGCAGAGGCGTGGACAAGCTTCATAAGTGAGGAATGGGTGACTCGCAATCAGACGGGATGAATGCGCGGCCATGCAAGCTCGAAGCCTTGCGCCGCCAACGACGTCTGGAAGTCGTGCAGCAGCCGTTTGTCATTGCGTATCGCGCGGGGAGACTGCTTAGTTTTCACTGCGTGGGCAGCCACTGCGCCGGCGGCTTCACCGATGTTCCATTCGACCGGATGCAGCCGATAACAGCCGTTGCTGATATGTGTGCTGCCGATGTTTTTGCATGCGGCAAGAAGGTTGTCGACGCGTTTCGGAATGAGCGCACCGAGCGGAATTTGAAAGGGAAGAGAACTGACGTCGATGTAATTGGTGCCACCCGCGGAGGGGTGCAGATCGATGCGGTAGCAGCCGACACCCACGCTGTCCGCGAAGACTTCAGCGGAGACATCGGAGGAGGAGAAGGCGCCTTATGCGTGCGCATCTCCGTGCCAACGTGCTGTTCGAGGATGGTGAACTCGGCCAGGATGCGGCGGGCTTCGCGGACGTACACGGTCTTAGCGAGGCCGTCTTCGGTGTCGACGATATCGCGGCGGAGTCGCAGACCTTTCCAACCAGCGCTGTCGTTCGGTCCCGGCGCTTCGGTCTGCATCCAATAGAGGAGGGATAGGCTGAGCTCTTTAGCGCGGCGCAGAAGCTGCTTTTGTTCATCGGGCTGAGCCGTCACCAGGTCGCCGAGCCAGAAATCGTTCTGCGGCCAATTGACGAGGGTTATGGCGCTCGGGTAGGTGCCGGCGAGGAAGTTGGCCGGATCAGCGATGCGCCGATACGTCCAGAGATTCAGGCCTCCGCGCGGCGGCGCATCGGGCCTCGGATCGAAATAGGCATCGCGACGAGCGAGCGTTTTCGGCTCGCACATGCTCCAGCTCAGAAGTTTGCCGGTCCAGGGCGGCGTGAGCTTCGGAACATAGTCACGCCAGAAGGCATAGTCGGCTGGCTTCTCGATCGTGTGGTCTTCGCCGGGAAGATAGTCCACTGCATAGCAGAACGTGAACGACTGGCTGTTAGCGGGCTGGGCGGTCGAGGGAGCGTGCAATTCGCCGGTTTGCGATTGGGGCTCGGCTCCCGTCACGAATTCCACTTTCGCGAGCGGCAGAAGATCGCCGAGCTCGGTGGCGTCGATGAAATATAAGGCGGTGATCGTGCGCTGGATGCCTAGACGAGTATCGCGGACGGTCACGCTCGAGACCCGATCGCCATTGGTGCTGGCGGATTCGGGCACGTGCTGAAGAAGCAGCGTGAGTTGGCCGTTGCCGAGATAGGGCAGGAGCATGGCTTCGAGCACGCTGACCGAGACCCGAAACTCGTGCGTGAGCTTAGAGACGGAGCCGTTGCCCGGATTGAGATTCGCGCGCGTGCGGGCTTGTTCAGTAAGAGGATAGTGGTCGCGGTAGTAATTGCGCACCGCGGAGCGGTAGTCGAGGTAGCTGCGGGTACCCCCGAACTGCTCTATCCAGGGATGCTCATCCGGCGGAACGGCTTGCGCAGTGAGCTGGCCCCCGATCCAATCTGTTTCTTCCGTCAGCACGACCCGCATTCCGTTGCGGAGGGCGGCGAGCGCCGCTGCGAAACCACCGACTCCGCCGCCGATAACGGCCACATCGCAGCGGAGTTCAGCAGCGCGTCCCGGGGAATGCACCGTCGATTGCGCAAGCAGAGGCGGCAGAGCGGCCGCTGTCGGCATCATCTGGAGAAAACTGCGGCGTTTCAAGGAAAACATGGTTATGTCCGATTATCAGAATGCGAATTTCAAGCCGAACTGAAGATCGCGCGGCGAGTTGGCCTGAGCAGTGATCTGGCCAAAGGTCTGCGACCCTACTGTCCCACTCGGGGCCGCGAACTGGACTGTGTTCGTCAGATTGTAGACCTCGAATCGGAATTGGGCGGTGACGCGATGGTCGGTGACGTTGAAGCCGAAATTCTTGACGAGTACGGAATCGACGTTGCGGGTCCAATCGGTACGCACGTCGGAGAGAACAGGACCGACGTTGCCAAAGGTAAAGGCGGCCGCATTCGTGAAGTTGCTGGTATTGAACCATTGCGCAATCCCGGGATTGCTGATGAGCGGCGCTTTGACCATTCGTCACAGATGGACGGCTCATGGAGATAGGGAAGCCGCTTTGCAGGTTCACGATAGCGTTGATGTCCCAGTCCCCGAGGACCCAGTTCACGACCCGATTGGAGTTTTTGCCGAAGGCGCGGTCGTGCCCAAAAGGAAGGGAATAAACGAAGTTGAAGCGAAATTGATTGGGGGAATCGAAGGTGGAGAGAGCACGCTCGGCGCGAAGGTTGTAGATATCGATGGGCGTTCGGACATTATCGAGTGATTTCGCGCGCGTGTAGGAAGCGAGGAAGGTGAACGTCTTCGAGCAGGCGTTTTTCGGCTTGGATGGTGCCCGCCTGATAAGAGGAATCACCGCCGGGTTGGAAAACCTGGTTAACGGCTGTGTATTGCGGGAACGGCAGTAGGGATTGTCGGCGGGAGATGGTGGTCCCGGCGAGCGCACCGGTCCCGATCACCCCGAAAAAGGGATTCGGTACTAGATCATTCAGACGTGAACCGAGCGAGAGGTATTGATCAGGAAGCTGGTTGATGTTGAAGGCGAGCGAGGTACTGATATCGCTGCCGCCGCCCACGGCTAGAAGCCGCGTTCCTTGCTGCCCCAATAATGGGCATCGAGAACCATGCCCCATGGAAGTTCGCGCTGGACTTCGAAGCTCCAGGATTGCTGGTAGGCGGTGTGAAACTGATACAGCGGTGCGGTAATGCTGGCGCCGATGTTCGCCAGCGGATTCCGGTCGTTGGCGGCGGGAAGGATCGGGTTGCTCGCGGGAAACGGATCGGTCAACGTGTTGAAAGGCGTAATAGCATCGAGCGACGCCACCATGGTGGTGGTGCGGACGGCTTCGACTGGCGCCCGTCTCCGTTTGCCTGAACGATGCGGGGCAGGAAGAAGATACCGTAACCGCCGCGCACGACGGTTTTGCTGTCCGCGCTAAAAGCAAACCCGAAGCGTGGAGCGAAATTCCTCCAGTCGGTTTGCATGTTGGTTGGGTGGATTGCCGCCGCCCACCCAGGCCAGTTCGCCGGTGAGGTTCGGGAGACCGGCGGCTGACGCCGAGAGGGTTACGCGCGCCGGGGTCGAAGTAGGCAAGGCGGTTATATTTCTCGCGGTCGCCGATGCCGACATCCCAGCGCAGGCCAAAGTTCAGGTCAGGCGGCTGGTGACTTTCCAGTCGTCTTGCGCGTAAGCGCCGTAGTACGAGCCCTGCGTGGAGATGGGCTGGATCGCGATGATCGATGCCGCTGGTCGGGTCGCCCAGCAGGAACGAAGCGAACCCGTAACCGGCTAGCGGAGCTGGCCTGACAACCGGATTCGGTCCCTGCGTAAAGGTGCGGTCGAAGCTGAAGGTGCCGCCGGCGGTCTATTCTGCGCCTTCATTGAAGTGCAGACGACGCCAATCGGCGCCGAACTTCAGGCTGTGCTTCCGCCACTGATGACTGACGCTTGCGAGCAGTGCGACCACACGTTGCGCGGCTGATACTGTGTGAAGTGAATCGCCGCCATTGGATGTGCCGGTAACGTCGCTGATGTTGAAGACCGGAAACTGCGGAGCGACCTGGATCACATGAAGACGCCGGCAGATTGAGCGCGCCAGATTGAAGCCTTGCGAAGCGCCGATATTGTGCGGCAAGCGCCGCGTGAACGAGAAGTTGATAGTCGGCAACGGTGGTGGGCGAGAAGACGTGCGTAAGGTCCGGTCACGGCTTGCGTGTAAATGGTCGGTGGTATTGCGGCCGCCGCCGATGGGAAGCAGGCATGTTGCCGGGAACGGACGCGCATGTCCTGCTGGCGCGAGACGCGCACGAACATGCGGGTGTCTTCTGTGAAGTTGGCATCGGTGCGCAGATCGTACTTGTCGCCGTTCGTGGTGGAATTGGCGGAGTAGATGTAGTTGTTCTGGCTGGTGCTCGGGTTGCCCGGCAAGTTCGGCAAGCGGATAGAAGACCAGATGGCCGCCAGCGCCACCGGATTGAAGCGGTCGGTCGGGATGATGTTACCGGGAAGGCGGTGCGTTGCCGGGTGCCATTGGCGCAGAGTAACCAGCGTGGAAGGATCGTAGATCGTGATCAGCGCGCCGTTGCTGGTGGACGGTCTGCGAGAAATTCCCGGTGCGCTGCAGCGCGGTGGGAACAGTGTCGATGGTGGTCATGCGGATAGCCTTGGCGCAGGCCTTCGTAATCGCCGAACGCGAACCATTTGTTTTTCAGGATCGGCCCGCCGGCATCGCCGCCGAACTGGTGGCGCTGGAAGGAAGGCAGCGCCACGGCCGCTGCGATTGTTGAAAAAGTTGTTGGCGTCGAGGATGCTGTGCCGTTCGAAATCGTACGCCACGCCGTGATAGTCGTTGGTGCCCGATTTGGTGACCATGTTGACGACGCCGCCGGACGTGCGCCCGAACTGCGCATCGAAGCTTTGGCCTGCACCGTGAACTCCTGGACGGAATCGACGGGCGGATCGATGACGCCGCGGTTGATGTCGGGGGTGGTGTCGGGCGCGCCGTCGATGAGGATTTCCTGCGAACCGGAGCGGCCGCCGCCGACGTAGAAATCGGATTTGAAGAAGTTGCGCCCGACGTCGTTGCCGCCGCCGTTTCCGAAGTTGCTGCCGAAGGCAACACCGGGCGTGAGGCCGACCAGCGCCAGACGGGTCGCGGATGTTGAGAGGCAGACTTTCGATGCTGCGGGTGGTGACGACCTGGCCGAGGGTGGCGGTTTCGGTATCGAGGGGCGGCGGCGCGGCGGTGACGGTGACCTGCTCGGTTGCAGTGCCGGGTTGAAGGCCAATATCGAGTGAGAACACTTGGTTTACCTGCAGCGTGACAGGACCCTCTTCAAAGCGCTTGAAACCGGTAACCGAACAAACGACTCGATACTGGCCCGGCGGTAGGGTCGTGAACCGGTACACCCCCGCTGCGTTGCTCGTCGTTGAACGAGCGACACCCGTAGCAATGTTTGTCGCGCTGAGTTGGGCGTTCGGGATGACGGCGCCGCTGGGATCGTTCACGATTCCGGTTAGCTGTGCTTCGAAGGTCTGTGCGCGGAGCCCAGAGTCAAAGAACGTGATGGCAGCGATCAAGAAGAACAGGATGCGAACAAAGCACGCGGAATGGACTAGCGACACGGCAGACCCCTTGATGCGAACGCGATTTGATGCAACAACGTTCGCTGCCGTTATGGTGGGCGGGAACGCGCCAAATGTGAAGTTTCCGCCGGTTTGTTACGCGTGTTACGTAGTAGTGTCAGTAATTTACGAGAATTCGTGTGAACGCATATAATGAACGTTCCGCGTATGAGTACCACCGTCCCTCGGTATCCGGCAAGTGATGTCGCTGCCGAAGCGCCGGACGGGCACCCGGAGGCCCTGGGGCAGGTTCTGCGCAGCCGGGCATTCGAGAAGACACCGGCACTTCGCGCGTTGTTGATATTCCTGTGGCAACACCGCCACGAAGCCGTCAGCGAATACGGTATCGCGACCGAGGCGCTGGGAAGACGCCCAATCTTCGATGCTCGGACGGACGCGACCGTAAGAGTGCAGATTTCCCGGTTGCGGCAACGCCTGGAACGGTTTTACGAATCAGAGGGGCAGCACGCAACGGAGCGGCTGATTATTCCGCTGGGCTCGCACCAGGTTCACATCGAGTCGGCCAAGGTGGCGATGACGGTCGTCTATCCGGTGAAAACTCTCGCACGGGGGAACGCTCAGGCCAATGCTGATTCTAGGGATCGCATGCGCAGTACTGACCGTCGCCTGTGCAACTCTCGGGCTGGAGCTACTTCGGACCCCGGCATGTCCAGAAGGCCCACGGCGATACCGTAACGGCTGCCTTCTGGCAGCGCTTCTTCGGGAATGGACGTCGGACACGAATCGTACTTCCAACACCGGTTTTCTTTTCGTTCAATGTGCCCACGCTAGATCCGAACGGCAACATCATGTTCCGGGACACGGACGTGAACGATCTTGCGAGCGGCGGGCGGTCAGCGCCCTTGCGAGCGCTCGAGAATACGCTCGGTACGCCGCAACTCGCGCAAAATTACACTGTTACGTCGGACACATTTGCTTCCGTCCATCTGGCACGGTATCTGGATCGCGTCGGGCTGGATACCACGGTTTTGAGCAGCGCGGACGCTCCGATGGCGGCACTCGACCGCGAGAACGTGATTGCGCTAGGCACCTGGGGTACTCTTGCCCCGCTAAGAAGTTTCCTGGACCGGATGACCTTCGTTCTGGAATCGCATGAGAGACGAGTAGAGAACCGAAGTCCGGCCCCAGGCGAGCCGAAAACGGTCAGCGTAATCTCCGAATCGCCAATGCGGTCGGTGTGGCCGGGTGTGATTGCCATCTTGCCCGGGCCTGCGCATCAGACCCATGTGCTGATTCTGAGCTCTCGTCACACGTCGGCACTGGTATCCTTTTTGACTTCGACCAGCGGACTCGACGAGCTCGAGAGAATGTGGAAGCAGAAGGGGTCGCCCGAGTTTTACGAGGTGCTGCTGAATGCCGAGATGGACGACGATATGCTCGTTAAATTCTGGATCGTCGCATTGCACCCGTATTCGGCCAACACTCCCTACTGAAAAGGTGTGGGTCGCGAGCCATGCCGCATGCCGGATGACAGGTGAGCCGTATATCCCTGGTAAACAGTTCAGCGACTCGTCACGCCAATTCGATATTTAACGACGTGACAACCTCGTCGATTGCCAGGTAGAGTTCGTCCTGGCGCTTATAAAACTCGTTCATGTCGGAGGTAGCAACATAGACGAAAACTTCGACAGTAAAAGACGCCGCTGAGTAGCCGGCGATCCGAGCCGGTGTTTGCCCAATCTCCACTTGGTCGCTTCGCTTCAAGGTATCGCCTAGTGCGGTTAACAAGCGACGGATCTGGTCTTTGGAGGTCGTTCGTTTGATCGCGAACGTAGGGTTGAAAAGAATCTTGTCCCGGACGGCATAGTTCTCCAGATTCATTCCGGCAAAAGCGGAGTTCGGAATACTAACAACACTTCGACTTAAGGTGCGAACTCGCGCGGAACGCAGTCCGATATCTTCGACCGTTCCGACAACTCCGCCGAAGTTGCCGAAATCCCCGACCATCACAGGCGCGTCCCCGATCACCGAGACTCCACCGAAAACGTTCGCAATCGTCTGCTGCGCCGCAAGGGCAACAGCGATACCGCCAACGCCGAGGCCGGCGATGATGGTCGTCATGTTGAAACCCCAGTTGTCGAGGATCAGGATGGCCGCAAAGATTGCAATCACGGTTTTGAGAACCCGGCGTCCCAAGTAGATGACCGAATGAGAAACGACTCGCTGGCGTTGGTTCAGCCTCCGGTCGAGCCTCGTGACCAGGAAGTCCAGGAGGTTGATGAGGCCCCAGGCAAACGAGCCGACCACAACCATCAGCAGGGCACGATCAACATAAACGCGAGTTAGTGCGGCGGGCTCGATCATCTGTTCAAAGATGCGGAAAACCATGACGCCCAGCAGAACTAAAGCCGGATCGACAATGGCTTGCATCCATGCGAAGCTTCCTGTTCGCCGGTAGCGCGTGGCGACCGATTGTACGGACCTTTGGAAAAGATTTACCAGCGTTCGGAAGACCGCGATCAGGATCAGCGCCAGAAAGAAAAGGGCGATCCACTTCCAGAGCGGACTTTCGAGGATAAGCGTTGTGACGAGAACGCGCGGCAGACGCGCTTCAATCTGCGTTTCAGTTGAGGGTACCGGCGTTAGCCCTGGCACCTTAGCCACGGTACTTGCCGCAAACAGCCATGTGGGCGGTCCGCTTGCGGGCTGGTTCCGCTGTAGCTCTATCGTGAACTGCTGGTCGTTGCTGACCACCGTGGCGACGTGTTCGATCGTAGGATCCGGGTCATCCGCCAGATTGCCCTGTGTGTCCTGGCTCAGCTGCAGCACGTCGAACTGCTGGCAGTATTCAGCAAGGACTCCAGATCCTGGGCCAATTTAGGTCCTTGCTGGGCTCTTTGCCGGGCTGGTATACGGTTTAGATCAAGATACTGCGCGGCCTTAGTGAAGTCATCCTGATGACACGCCTGTAGGAACGCGGTGACCGTTGAGCGTGGATTGACTCGATTCAGCGGATCGACGGGCGCTGCGGTCGGTGCACCTCCCGCGTGCAGAACGCATGAACATAGTAGAACAGCGAGGTAGAGCTTTCGGGTCACACCCGTACGACGACGGCAATCCGATGATCGGTGACAACAATCTTAAAGGTCAGCGTGGCCGTGCGACCTAGATATCTTTTACCAATTCGTCAATGATCGTCTGTACGGCAACGTAGGGATCCGGTCCGTTGACCGGCGTTGCTTCAATCGAATACAGTCCCTTGTATCCGAGTTCTTTGGAGATCGCGATTGCGTCGGCCTCGCTGTATCTTTGCGGATCATAGTGAGCATGGCTACTGCCGCACGAAAGCGGATACATGGCCCGCAACCCTGCATGGCGGGCCTCTTCGTCGGGAAAGTTACCTGTATCAGGATTTGCATGGATACCGGCGGCCTTAATCACCTCGACGATAACCTCCCAGCTTGCATTTGTCGCGCTGACAGCATGGCCTCGACTCTCGAGCGTGACACAAACCTTTCTCTTGTTTCCGTAGTCGCCGATGGTTTTCAACGCGGCGATCGCATTCTGTCTGACTTCGGGCGCCAGCGTGCCGTGATTTAACATGACACGGGGACACCCGACCTCGGCAGCATGATCGATCCACTGCTTCGTGAGATCGATCGTCTCGATTCGAAGCACCGGATCCGGCGTTGAAATGTTCAGAGGCCCGAATTCGAGGCAGATCTGGTTCATGTTCGACTTTGCCTTGCGAAGTCGCTCACGCACCTCTTTCAGATAGGACGGTTCGGTCGACGCAAAGTGGGTATGTTGGAACTCGACGTGGTGGATGCCATACCGGTCGGCAATCATTTGAGGCGCGTCGAGGATGTCGAGCGTTCGTTTGGGATCGTCGGGGTGTGAAGCGTTTTTCAAAACACTGTTGAACGAGAGAGTCATGATCCCGATGCGATCCAACTTTGTTCGATCGCGTTCCGTCCTCTCGGGAGATTGCCCCCATGCTCCAGCCGCAGTACCAGCGGCGATTGCTGAATTGATTAAAAAGTCCCGGCGCTTCATGACTAGATCCTTATATCAGAGTGCAGGTTCAGCGGATGGAATGCCTTGCGCGCAACCGCTTTCGGACCAGATGTTCTACTTCTACGGTCTAGTCGCAACGGCGTTGATTTCAGCGAGCTTCACGGGGCGGTTTTCCTTCCATGACAGGTGCGCGGCAGCAGCCATCGCGACCGGAGTGCGCCCGTCGAAACCGTTGATCGCAACCGGTCGGTCGTTCACAACAGCATCGACAAAAGAACGCATCTCGTCTACGTAGCTGGTTGCATAGCGTTCCATGAAGAAATTTAACGGCAGATCGCGCTTGATTTCTCGCGCCGTACTGATGACCGCTTCGTTCGGATACACATTGCTCGTGGCAATCGCGCCTGCGCTTCCAAACACCTCGGCGCGCTGATCGTATCCATAAACTGCCTTGCGGGAATTATCAATCGTGCCTATTGCACCGCCTCGGAAGCGCAACAAGGTCACGGCCGTGTCGAGATCGCCCGCTGCGCCGATTTCCGGATCGATCCGAACAGCGCCAGTTGCGTAAATTTCTTCGACCTCGTCTCCAACCAAAAAACGTGCCATATCGAAGTCGTGAATCGTCATGTCGAAGAAAATCCCGCCGGAGGATTTGACATATCCGATCGTGGGCGGTTCGGCATCTCTGCTGACGATGTGCAGCAAGTGAGGCGTTCCGATTTCGCCCTTGGCGATCGCCTCATGGATTCTCCGGAAGTTCGGGTCGAAACGGCGATTAAAGCCGACCTGCAACTTCACCCCCGCCTTTTCTACAGCCGCGAGAGCCAAATCGATCCTGCTCAGGTTTAAGTCAATCGGCTTCTCACAGAATATGTGCTTTCCGGCACGAGCAGCACCAATGATCAGGTCGGCATGTGTGTCCGTCGGAGAAGAGATTACGACGGCATCGATGCTTTTGTCGTCCAGCACTTCCTGGCTGTTACTTGTTGCGCCCGGGATGCCGTACTTCTGTGCGATGTCCTGCGCCACGGAATCATTGAAGTCGCAGATTACTGACGCGCTGGCCGACGGCAAATTGGCAATTGTCTGCGCGTGGATTCTGCCGATTCGCCCGGCTCCGATGAGACCAACGCGAAGCCTAGGGGCAGTCAGAACGTTCTCCTGAGGCGACTCGCGCCGCCCGTGAACATATCCTCGATTTTGCCAAGATGCACACGTGTGAATTACTCTACTACACTCCCGCAGCTTACGGTTTTGCGCGGCGAAGCAGCCTTACCTGCCGAAACGCAAAGGCTACGCGGTGAATGAAAATGTGACGAACAAGTCAGAAGAAAAAGCGTTCGCGTTTTACGGCGTGATCGTATTCTTCGCGGGCTGCTTTTGCGGTGTCGACTTCAGAAACTTCCGCAACCGGCACATCCCACCAGGATTCATAGCCCGGGACTCGCGCTTCCTTATCGATGGTAAGAACGATCACGGTCGTGCGCGTCTGTTCACGGGATTCTTTCATTGCTGACTCGAATTCGGCCCGGCTCGCCACTTTGATGACGTGCGCGCCGTAACTCGCCGCATTGGCCGCGAAGTCTATCGGAATGTATTCACCGTCAAGCTGATGAGTTTTGGGATCGCGAAACCGGTATTCTGTTCCGAAACCCTGTGCCCCTACTGCCTTCGAAAGTCCTCCAATACTGCCGAACCCATGATTGTCGAGCAGAATGATGTTGAGCTTGTAGCCCTCTTGCAAAGAGGTTGCGATTTCTGATGACATCATCTGATACGATCCGTCACCCACCATCACATGTACTTCACGGCTCGGATCTGCCATTTTCACGCCGAGGCCACCGGCGATCTCGTAGCCCATACATGAGTAACCGTACTCCATGTGGTAGCCTTTGCAATCTCGCGTGCGCCAAAGCTTGTGCAGATCCCCGGGCAGGCTGCCCGCAGCACAGACCAGTACGTCGCGAGGCTCGGAAAGAGAGTTCACCAGGCCAACCACGTTTCCCTGATTGAGTTCGGTTTCGCTCGAACAAGTGTAGATGCGATCGACCTCCGTCTCCCATTGCTGTTGAAAATCGTGAATCTTTGCGGTGTACTCGGCAGAGACGCGGTAGTCCTGGAGAGCCTGCGAGAGTTCTTCCAGCGTGACGCGCGCGTCTGACACGAGAGGCAAAGCGTTGTGCTTGAACGCATCTATCTCCGCAACGTTGATGTTTACGAACCGCACATTCGGATCTTGAAAAGCGGTCTTAGACGCCGTTGTGAAATCACTGTAACGAGTACCGATCCCGATTACCAGATCTGCATCGCGGGCCATCACGTTGGCTCCGATCGTTCCGGTCACCCCGATTGCCCCAAGCTGCTGCGGATGGTTGTACGGTAATGACCCTTTGCCGGCCTGTGTCTCCCCAACTGCGATTCCGGTTTTCTCCGTAAGGGATGCCAGAGCGCGCCAGGCCTCCGCGTAATGAACTCCACCGCCGGCGACGATTATTGGCCGTTGCGCGGCCCGAATCCAATCGATAGCCTTGGTCAGCAGCGCGCGGTCCGCGAGTGGCCGCCCGATATGCCATACCCGTTTCTCGAACAAAGCTTCCGGATACTCCCAAGCTTCCGTCTGAACGTCTTGCGGAAGCGCGAGAGTAACGGCGCCGGTTTGTGCAGGTGAAGTGAGTACTTGCATAGCCGCCGCCAGCGCAAAGGGAAGCTGATCGGGACGGTTGATGCGGTCCCAGTAGCGCGAGACGGGTTTGAACGCATCGTTGACCGAGATGTCTTGCGTATGCTCCGACTCCAACTGCTGTAAGACAGGCGCGACATTCCGCCTCGCGAAGATGTCGCCGGGGAGAAGGAGAACCGGAAGCCGGTTGATGGTAGCCAGTGCCGCACCAGTGATCATGTTCGTCGCCCCCGGACCGATCGAACTGGTGCAGGCGAACGTACTGAGGCGGTTTTTCATCTTGGCAAACGCGGCGGCTGTGTGAACCATCGCCTGCTCGTTGCGGCAAAGATAGTAAGGAAGCTGCGGAGTCTGATGAAGCGCCTGCCCGAATCCAGCCACGTTGCCGTGTCCGAAGATGCCCCACACACCTGCGAAAAACGGCGACTCCCGGCCGTCTCGCTCGACGTATTGCTCCTTGAGAAAAGCCGCGAGGGCCTGGCCCATCGTCATTCGTTTGGTTTTCATTCGATCGTGCTCTTATCTATTTTGGAATCAGGCGATCCAAACGCGTGATGATTCCGGTACTTTCGTTCCGACGGTCTGGTGTGAACGCGGGCACACGTGTGCAAGTGAAACAATATACCGCTCCGACCCACGTGTCAACGCTCACGTTGCGGGTACCGGATTGTAGAGCTAACGGGCGTGGCGGATCCGCTCGGAGCTTAGGCAGTGCAGAACCAATTAAAAGTTCCCATGCGGTATATCATGATTCGGGATCAAGACCTTTAGCTTATGGTTCATGTGGAGAGCGTGAGATGGTGAAATCGGAGCATCTTTTGGTCCGGCCGCGAACAACGGCGGATGGCTTTGGCGAAACGATCTCTTTCACTCCGGGTGCCGTGGGCTGGGATCACCTTGGATTCCGCTCCGTCAGGATTCCTCAAGGCGAGTCAATCAGCGCTCACACAAAGAACACGGAGATCGCAATCGTCCTCCTGGGTGGTAAGTGCTCCGTTACCTCCTCAGCGGGCAATTGGACCTCATTCGGAAGACGGAAAAACGTGTTTGACGGGCTGGCCTACACTCTTTACCTTCCCATTGACACTGAATACGTTCTGACCGCCGAAACGGATGCCGATGTCGCCATTTGTTCCTGTCCGGCCGAAACGAAGTTCCCGGCGCGGCTCATTACGCCGGCTCAGGTCAAAGTAGATACAAGGGGCGGCGGAAATGCCACACGGCAGATCTGTAGCATCATTGGTCCCGACGATGCGGCGGATCGCCTGATGATCATCGAGGTCTACACTCCGGCAGGGAACTGGTCAAGCTTCCCTCCTCACAAGCATGACGTGCATGCGCCGCCGGCGGAAGTCGATTTGGAAGAGATTTACTATTACCGGATCGATCGGCCGGAAGGATATGCCATACAGCGCGTGTACTCTTACGACGGCAATCGTGATGAAACGATCACGGTTCGAGATCGTGAACTAGTCTTGATTCCAGACGGTTACCATCCTGTTGTTGCGGCGCACGGATACAACATCTACTACCTGAACGCGTTGTCCGGGAGCGCCAGATCGCTTGCTGCATCGCTTGATCCTAACTATTCCTGGGTAACTTCCACGTGGAAGGAAACTGATCCCCGCGTGCCCTTCGTTTCAGAACCTGCGGCCACATAAGAAGGCGCCTCGGCCGGCACTAAACTTCCTAGACATGTCACGATTACGCTTGGGGAATGCCCCTTGTTCCTGGGGAACACTGGAATTTGAACAAACGAACGGCGGCGAAAGGAAAGTACCTTTCGAACAGATGCTCGACGAATTAGTCGAGACCGGCTACACCGGTACTGAACTGGGTGACTGGGGCTACATGCCAACGGACCCCACCGTTTTGCGCGCTGAACTGATACGCCGCGGTCTGGTGATGCTAGGCGGGTTTGTTCCGGTTGAGCTGAAAAATCCGGCAGCTTATGTACGCGGTCTGGCCGACGCGCTTCGAGTTGCACGATTACTGGCCGCGGTCGCGACCGAGCCACAGCCGTACTTTGTTCTCGCCGACAACAATGGCTCCGTGCCCAAAAGGGTTGCGGAAGCGGGCAGAATCACGCGAGAAGCGCAGCTCAGCCCTACGGAATGGACGACTTTTGCAGGAAACGCAAATAAGCTGGCTGCGGAGATCTGGCGTGAAACGAGCCTGAGAACTGTGTTCCATCATCACTGCGCAGGCTACGTCGAGACTCCGGACGAGATTGCCCGGTTCCTGGATCTGACGGATCCAACACTGATTGGTCTGGTATTCGATACCGGCCACTACGCATACGGATCCGGTAGCCTTGATGTGGTTGAGGGGCTTGAACGATTTCAGGAACGCATCTGGTACGTGCACGCGAAAGATTGCAGCGCAGCGATAGCTGCTCGCGCGCGAACTGAGGGTTGGGATTACTTCCAAGCCTTGAAACACGGCATCTTTAGCGAGCTTGGGAAGGGCAACGTCGATTTTTCAGCGGTCTTGCGCTGGCTCAAGGACCACAGTTATGACGGATATCTCCTCATAGAGCAGGACATTCTTCCAGGGATGGGAACGCCCAAAGAGAGCGCTCGCAGAAATCTTGAGTATCTGGTGAATGTGTCGGCTGAGAACGATCGTATGCTCAACTTTTAGTGACTGAAAAGCTTAGACTCGCCGTCGCCGGTCTTGGTCGAATGGGAGCGATTCATGCTCTCCACGCCTTCGAGCTCGCCCGCGATACTCAAACCTGCGAACTGGTAGCGGTGGCCGAGCAGGACACGGAGCGCGCCAGCCGTTTCCTTCTCGCCACGGGTCTGGACATACCCGTCTTCGCTTCCGTAGAAGATCTGGCCACATCCGGAATCTGCAACGCGGCAGTGGTCGTCACGCCGACGGAAGATCACCGGGACCACGCCATCACACTTCTCAGTGCCGGCTGCCGAGTCATGCTCGAGAAACCGCTCACGGGTTCACTCGAAACGGACCGTGCCTTTGCCCACGAACTCGATCGCGATCACCCGCAAGGCTTGATGCTTGGCTTTCAGAGGCGATTCGACGAACCAATGCGATACGCGAAGGAGCTTATGGCAAGTGGCGCGATCGGCAGGGTGTTCAAAATCTTCTCCGCCCTGGAAGATTCCAGTCCGGCGCCGAACGGCTTCAAAAGCGGCGGAATTCTGCCGGACATGTCGGTCCACAATGTCGACGAGATTCTGTGGCTGACGGCACGCATGCCCAGCAAGGCTCTGGCGATCGGATCGCGCCTGTACAGCCATGCCCTCACGACGGCAGACGAAGATTTCGACGATGCGCTACTCTGCCTATGGTTCGACCAGGATCTTTCAGCTCAGGTGCAGGTAAGCCGCAATCATGTATCCGGTTACCGCGCCGAGACAATGATCTTCGGAGAAGAAGGTCAAATCCACGTCGGCCGCTTTGATCAGCATCTGAGCACCGTTACGGTCGAAGCCTACGGTCGAAAAGGCCGGTCCGAGCCAATCGCACTAAAGACGTTCGTGATGCGACAGTATCATGGGTCTCTCCCGGAGTTCGTCGATCGGTTCGGTGACGCCTATAAAGCCGAACTTGCCACGTTAATCGAATGCTGCCGGAGCGGCGCACCATTTCCAGTCAGTCATAGAGACGGTCTACGCGCGCAGCAGGTTATTTCAGCCGGGATGGACGGGATGATCGGCGTCGGACAGGCCACGGACGTGAAATAGTCGGTTTGGCTCGATCAGGTAAATTTTGTGACTCGCCATAGGGTCACTACACCAATCACCAACGCGGCAATGAGTAGGGCGGCGAACAGCCCGAGCCAGCCGGCCTGAATTTCCATCTGGGGCACCTTGGCAAGTGCCGCAAATGCGACGAAGATCAGGGTCGCAGCGCCAATGAGCAGCCAGTCCTTCCAGGTTCGGCGAAGCTCACCGGAGTTTGTATCGTGACCTTCCATGCGTGCTTTGACATACTCGCGATCAATGCCGTAGAGTTCGGTTTCCCGCGTGGCCGCTCGGTTCCAGCTGGCGTATTCTGCCTCGGAAGCAGAGCTTGTTGAAATCGCGAGTGCGCCGAGCGCCATCATGACCGACCCTCCGATCACTTCCGCGTAGACGCTTGGGGTCAATCCATGTAGCTCGTGAAATACCAGAAGCCCCAGCAGTAAACCCCACAATTGATTGGTATTCGAGAGCGGGATGCCCCGGCTGATTCCGACATATTTTGCGGCGTAATTCTGAAAGAGATCCCCGACTACCCACATGAAGCCGCCCAGCATGGGCCATAGCAGGATGGATCTGCTGGCAACCAACTCACGCCAGAATGGCTCGACACCGCCGGTAAACGCTACCGCCACGATCGTCATCATCGTCAGCTCGCCAAATGTGAAAAACGTCAGAAACGTAAGCGGATTCATGCCGGTGATGTACGCCTTCCGATACGAAATGTACATCGACCCGAACATGAGCCCTGCTCCGAGTGCCGCAGCCATGCCATGCAAAGCGTTTCCATGCGCTGACTGGGATACGGACGCCGCCGAGATCAACATTGCCCCCAGAAAGATGACCACGGCCCCGCCAATCACCCCTG
This sequence comes from uncultured Acidobacteriaceae bacterium, assembly GCA_963730775.1. GTDB lineage: Bacteria > Acidobacteriota > Terriglobia > Bryobacterales > Bryobacteraceae > Bog-105. The sequence continues at coordinate 143,426 of CAVSTI010000006.1, forward strand.
CTTTGCGGACCCAACCGGCGCCTTGTAACTCCTTGAACAGAAGCGTGCCCCAGAGTATCCCGATCAGACTGTTCGAGTTCCAGAGCGGAAACGCAAGGCTCAGCCCGATGTCCCGTACGGCGAATATCGTGAGCGTATTGCCGACTGCCCACAGGCAGCCAGCCATGACTCCCCACAGGATGAGATGGGGCACTTGCCGAGCATCCCGGAAGGTATCACCGGTGCCACGTACCAAGGCGGGAAGACTCCAGCGCGAGATAAACGCGCCAAAGACCATCATGAACGAGATCACAACAGGCGATACCGCAACCGTGACCAGTTTCGTTGGCGCCTCCGCGCCGGCTAACCAGAGCGCAGCCGCGAGGCCACAGAAGATCCCAAGCCTGTGCAGCAGCCGCTGTCGCGAGAGGTCTACCGGGTGATTTCCGACTGCAAGACTCGATTCTTCGTTGCTGTTCATCTCACTATCCGGAGCAGGAGCAATCCAATCAGCAGAACGGTTAGCGGAACCCAGAATTGCACGTCTCGAAAAACCGCAGTCCAGCGGAACCGTCGTCCGTTCATGAGTTCTCCTCGCCGCTATGCATCGCGGGAATTATATGCTCTTGGGTCCGGAGCAGATCAGGAACCGTTGCTGGCATTCATTTGCTCGCCGCAACCCCGACCAGCGAGTCAGCCGCACCGTAGTACAGCAGCCATCTATTCCGAAACCAGACGAGTCCTTCGGCGAAAGTCGTGCCAGCACTATATTGGCCACTGCGTTCCCAGGCTTCTTCGGGTTGAAAGATCGGTGCATCTGTCCGTTGCAGCAGGTGCGCGAGGTCATCCGCGGAGAAAATAGCGCTGCCTACGGAGTAAGCGCCCGGAGATATTTTTGGATCGCCCCCGGTATCCGCATTCTTGCCGTTGTACAGCAAGATGACACGCCCCGAAGCGAGTACCGGAGGTGGACCGACTTCGGGCAAAGCGCTATCGAACATACCGGGCCGAGGCGCCAGGAGTACAAGAGGGCTACCGTTCGAATCTTCGACAGGCCTCCAGTGAATCAAGTCCGATGATGTAGCCAGCCCCACATGGATCTCACCCCAGTACATCCAATACTTGCCATTGACCCGCGCTGCCACCAACTTATTGCCGCGCAGCTCAGTTAGAATCCCAGCCGACTTGTATTGCAGCGTGGCATATTTTCCTGCCGTTCCGAAGACTGGACCGAATTTCTGCCAGTTCACTAGATCGTGCGAGGTGGCTAAGCCAACGGCATAAGCCTTGCGGTTCCACTGCGTATAGGTCAGGACGTAAGTGCCGTCTTCGGTTTCCACAATCCGGGGATCCTCGACTCCTCCGGGCCATTCGCGCTCCTGCTGGCCGTCCTTTGCGGCATAAAACACTGGTTGTTGCTTTCGGGTGAAATGAATACCGTCACTACTCTCCGCAAGGCCCAGTCTCGAGGTGTGCATCCCGATTTGCATCGCGCCGGTATCGTCTTCTGCACGGTACAGGACATTCACCAAGTCGCCGCGAACCACGGCGGCCGGGTTGAAGGTGTGAAGCGCTTCCCAATGCACTCTGGTTCTCAGGATCGGGATCGAAGAACTCTGCCTTCCGATCAGGGACGATGACAGGTTTGCTGTCTGGAGGTCGCTTGAACGTCTCGAACAGATCAGCCGGCCCTTGGGCAGCGAGCAAACACACTGCGGCGACAGTGGTGGCCGGGAATATCAGCGCCAGATTGCGCGTCATCTTGCGGCAAATTGCAGCAGGCTGAATCAAAACGCCTCTTCTCCTGGCTAAATATCTGAGGCTATTATGATGTTCGGCTCCGGGTCTGTCGGTTTTTCCCCGTCAGGCTCTACGACAAGCCGTCCAGGATGAAGACTGGGTTGCGACCCGTATCGATTCGCAAAACTCTTCGTCAACTCCGCGCCAAAGAAGAAAATTTGACCCGAGTAGTAAACCCACAACACAAGTACAACAACCGACGCAAAAGCTCCGTAGGTAGATGCGAAGCTCGCCTTTCCGAGATAAAGTGCTAAAAACAGTTTCCCGACCGTGAACATAAGAGAGGTCGCAATCCCGCCGAGAATGACATCCCGCCATTCAATAACCACGTCCGGCAGTAGCTTATAGATAGCGGCAAACAAGCCGGCAATGACCACAAAGGATATGACGGAATTGAGCAGTTGTAACGCTATTTCCGGCGCCGGGAGCAGCGAGGAAGACAGTGTTCCTAGTGCCGCGATCCAGGCGCTTATCGCGAGCGAGACGACTAGCAAGAAACCAATCGAGAGCACAATCGCAAATGAAAAGAGCCGCTCCTTCACGAAGCTCATTGCCTTTTTCACGCCGCTCATCGACACGCTAGGTACTTCCCAGATCGTGTTGAGAGCATCGCGCAATTCAATGAGAACTCCCGAAGCACCGAACAACAAAGTCACGGAGCCGATCACCGTTGCGATGACGCCGTGAGTCGTATTGCGAGCCCCTTTCAGAAGAGCCTCGCTAGCGCCAGCGGCCTGAGAGCCCACCAGGAGTGAGATCTGTTGCACGATCTGATGTTCAGCAGATATGCGACCGAATACCAGTCCCACGATCGAGATTACGACGAGCAGCAGAGGGGTGAGCGAGAGAAGGGTGTAGAAGGCTAGCGCCGCTCCCAAGCGAGGCGCCTTGTGCCTTGTCCACCCATCGACACTGTCAGAGAAGAGTAGCTTGAAATCGCACCAAACGAGGCAGCGAAGCGCCTTTCGGTGACGCCGCGCACCGCCGGCTGGCGTTGAAACTTCAGTGCCGCCCGGTTCCAGTATTTCCCCACTCGTGTGGCCCGCAGGTGGCAAGATACGCTCCTCAAATGTGGCGTGCGGCCACCGGACTATTGTCTCTCAGCCCGGCTGGCTGAGCCTGAGAAAGCGCTTGCCTCTCATCGAAAACGACCGTTCTGGCCCTCCTAGAACTCCACTTTGCGAGACTCAGGATTCCAGCGGATCTGAGATCCGTGCTGGAGCGATAAGTTCGCCATTTGCACTACCAGGGTGGACTGAAACCCGAGCGCGATCGGAGCGGTGGTTTTCTTGCGGGTGCGCATGCATTCGAGGAAGTTAGCGACGTGCAAATCGGTAGCGTAAGAGAACCCATTGGCGGATTTGTATGCACGGGAAGGCTGCTGGTCAGCCCCTTGCGGATACAGAGCCAGATCTTCCCGCCCGACGTCCAGACGGCCATTGTCTCCGTCGAATTGATTGAGCTGATCCCGTTCTGGCTTGTATTTCATAGCGGCGTAGTTGATCGTAAATACCGCAATGTAATCCTCGCGGTATCTGGCCGCGACGGTGACAGACTCGGGTGTGTCGAATCCGGGCCGATGTGGATTTCCGGCAGAGGCCAGAACGGAGATGGGTGCACCCGAACCCATCAGCATATGAATTCCGTCAAAGACGTGCGCACCCTGGTCGGCAACAATACCGCCGGCGTAATCGCTGTAAAAGCGCCAGTTACGAAAGCGATCCGGATCGAACGGTTTCTTGGGCGCAGGGCCCTGCCATTGATCCCAGTCGAGCTTCCCGTCGAGTTTCGTGACCTTCTCTGCGCCGAGATAATTGTTCAGCCACCAGGACCTGACCATGCGCACTTTCCCCAGTTCGCTCTCACCCATGAGTTTCTTCGCTCGAAGGAATAAGTCGTAACTGCGTCGCTGCATCCCGCATTGAACGATCTGCTTTGATGCCTCTTCCGCGGCAACTAGCTCCGAGCCCTGTTCCGGAGTGTGGCAGAGCGGTTTCTCGACATAGATGTCCTTGCCTGAAGCTAAGGCATCTAAAACCATCCTGTGGTGCCAATGCTCTGGTGTCGCGATGAGAACAGCGTCAATTTCTTTATCGCTCAACAATTCCGTATAAGAACGATAGCCCCGTGGTTTTCTCCGGCCGTTCGCTGACGCGTCTGCAATGCCGCGCTCCAGATTGGGTTCGTAGACGTCGCAGATCGCGGCGATCTCAACATCGGCATTGCGCCCGAACGCAGCGGCGACAAAAGTGCCACGCCCGCCGGCCCCGATCACGCCTAACCGGATGGTTGAATTTGGCGATGCAGTGAGAGCGTATACTCCGGAACTGGCAGCGAGAAAGGTTCTTCTGTTCATGAGCGGCGATCGACTCTTACCATATCGCGCTGGCAAAATATCTCGGGTAGCGAGATGGTGTGGACGCGAGTCATACCCCGTAGGCGAACCGTGCTGCTTACGCTAAGTGTCCTTGCTCTGCTTATGACCTCGCTTGAAAAGCATGTTCATGTTCTTTCAGTGGAAATTGGCGGCCGTGTTTCCTCGTCCGGACTCGGGAAAGCCGCGGACTACATCGAGAGGAACTGCGCTCGTATGGTTACGCGCCGGAGCGGCAGACCTTTGAGGTTGCTGGGCATACGTTTGCCAACATCGTGGCAGAAATTCCCGCAACCAAGGATCCCTCGAGCATTATAGTTTTCGGCGCGCATTACGACACGGCGGGCGATCTTCCCGGTGCGAACGACAATGCGAGCGGCGTAGCTACGGTGCTGGAATTGGCGCGGACGTTTGCAGGTTCGAAGCCACAGAAGACGGTCCGATGGGTTTTCTTCACGAACGAGGAACCGCCGTATTTTCAGTCACCGGCCATGGGCAGCTACGTGTACGCGAAGCGCTGTCACGAACGGAAAGAGGACATCGATGCGATGTTTTCGATTGAGACGATCGGATACTACACGGACGAACCCAAGTCACAGGCCTACCCCATCGGCTTCCATCCCGGCTATCCGGATCGTGGTGACTTCCTCGGCTTTGTCGCTGACTTGAAAAGCACATTCCTGCTGCGGAGCGCCCTCAAAGCTTTTCGAGCTAATACGGCTTTGCACGCGGAAGGAGTGGTGGCACCCAGTACGATCGCCGGGATCGGATGGTCCGATCATTGGTCGTTCTGGCAATTCGGATACAAGGCGCTGATGTTGACGGATACCGCACCCTATCGATATCCGTACTATCATTCGGCCCAAGACACCCCAGACAAGCTGAACTGGAAGGACTTTGGGCGCGCCGTCGAGGGAATCGAAGGCATCGTTCGAACCTTGGCGGGCTTCGGACGAGAGTAGCTGGTCTTAGTCGAAGGGAACTCTTCGGGCGCGCGGTTCGTATAACACTCGGACTACCGTCTTACAGAGGCGTTGCGCTGGCGAAGATCTACCGGAAGCACGATGATGCGCACTGATGTGCCGAAGTCCCCGCAGGCGTACGCACGAACCGGCGGCATCCTTTACGCGTTCATCATTTTGGCCGCCCTATTCGGCGAAGTACGGGTTCGAGGCCGGCTTCTCGTTTCCGGCAATGCCGCTGCGACGGCGGCGAACATTCTTGGTTCGGAAACGCTGTTTCGCGCTGGTATTGCGGCAGAGATGCTCACGTGTGTTTGTGATGTCGCCCTGGCCGCCATCCTTTACATTCTGCTCAAGGCAATTGATCCGACACTGGCTTTGCTTGCGGCGTTCTTCAGGCTGACGTTTGTTTCGCTGTACGCTGTTGCAAAGCTCTTCGAAATTGTGACTTTGCTCTTGCTCAAAGGCGGCAACGTCGTCAAAGTAATCCAGCTAAAGCAACTGCAGAGTATGGCTTACCTGTCGCTCGGTGTCCACGCCTACGGCTACGGTGCAAGCCTGTTATTCTTTGGCTTCAGCACTCTTTTGTTCGGGTATCTGATTTACCGATCAGGGTATCTTCCGCGCCTGATTGGCATCCTGCTCGTCATTGCTGGCGTGGGGTACGCGGCATATAGCTTGGCACAAATGCTGTCACCAGCAATCACCGAAAAGCTGTTGTTCCCGTGGCTGCTACTGCCCGGCTTCTTTGCGGAGTTGGGGCTTTGCCTCTGGCTGATTCTCCGAGGAGTCGATGCCCGGAAATGGGAACAGACGATACAAAGCTAGACCGGATCAGCAGGCCTTGGCTGAGGCTGCTATCCGGTCACTCTCAGTTCGGCAGCGTGAACACGTAATAACCCTGAACAACTTTCTTGTTCGGATCCGCAGGAGGAGCCGGCTGTCCCGGCCGCACGCGAGGCGCATCCGCGTCTCGGGCCGCCATCACGACATACTCTTTCCCCGCACCTCATAGACCGTTGGCACGCCACCGGGTGCGGCGGGAATCTTGCTCGACCACAGTGTCTTGCCGGTCTCTGAGTCGAAAGCATATATCGAGTTGTCGGATTGCGAGGGCGTAAAAATCAGTCCACCCGCCGTCACCACCGGACCGCCGCGAGCAGGCACACTGCCCGTGTTGCGAATACCCCGCGCAACAAGCTCTGGCACTTCGCCGATCGGGATTTGCCACATCCGTTTTCCTTCGTTCAAATCGTAGGCCGTCATGACCCAGAACGGCGGCTTGATAGCCGGAAAGCCGTCGGTGGAGTTCATATAGTTGTAGCCGGTCCAATAGCGTTTAGGATTCCCTGGCGTGAGTCGACGGCGACGCAGGTCCACTCCGCGCGGCATTGGGCAGACGGCACCGGAGTCTTGCTGTCGGCGGCGCTGGATCCCGCAGGAACGTGATTAGCCGATCGATCTCGAGTTCGGAAAGTCTGGCGAACGATGGCATCTGTCCTTGCCCGTCATGGACCACCTTTCTCTACTTGGTCCGCACCGCATTTCGAGCACAATACCGGTCAGCGCCGGCACCTCCGGCATTTGGCCCGTGAGGTCGGCTTTATGGCACTGCTGGCAGTTCGCCATGTAGATCGCTTTCCGACTTGCGCCGGCGGATCGGAGACCGAGAAGGTAGACGAAGAGGCTTTCTGCTCCTCAAGCTTCAACATGGAAGGAAGTTCCTTCGACGCCACGTAAAGCCATCCGCGCTTCGGATCAATCGCGGTGCTGCCCCAATTCGCTCCGCCGTTGTTGCCGGGAATCTCCATGGTGTTCACGAGAGCAGGCGGCGTAAAGAGACCAAAATTGCGTGAGTTCGCCACGGCGTCCTGAACTTGTCGCCGTTCCTTTGGATCTAGCAAGTACGGGATTCACGTCTTCGGCAGTGAATTTTTGGCGCGAAAACGGAGGCGGCGCGGTGGGAAAAGGCTGAGTTGGCCACGACTGTTCGCCGGGCACATCGGATTGTGGAACTTTTCGCTCCTCCATCGGCCAGATCGGCTGGCCTGTCACTCGATCGAATACAAACACGAAATCCTTGCTTGGTCGTTTGGGCGACTACGTCCACATTCTTGCCGTCGTGCTTAATGGTCATCAGCTTCGGAGCCGCAACGGCGTCGTAGTCCCAAAGGTCATGGTGAACCATCTGGAAGTGCCAAAGGTACTTGCCGGTACGCGCGTCCAGCGCCAACAAACAATCCGAATAGAGATTAGCGCCTTTGCGGTCAGCGCCATAGAAATCGTACGTTGGCGAGCCTATCGGAAAGTACGCGATGCCGCGCTTCTCGTCGACCGAGATCTCGCCCCAGGTATTGACGCCTCCCACATACTTCCACGCATCCGGCGGCCACGTCTCATATCCAGGCTCGCCAGGGTGCGGAACTGTATGAAACGTCCACACAAGTTTGCCGGTGCGGGTATCGAACGCTCTCAGATCGCCCGGCGCGGATTCATATTCTTCGCCAGGCGCGGAGCCAAGAATCAGCAGGTTTTCAAATACACGCCCGGGATCTCCCGACTGCACTCGGCGCAGCGAGTCGGGATCGCGCCCAAGCCCGTTCTTGAGGTTCACCTTGCCGTTGTCGCCGAACGACTGCACGACATTCCCGGTTTTCGCATCAAGCGCCTGCAATTGGTCTCCCGCCGTGAATAAAATCCGGCGGTCGCTCGCGATCTTTGTTTTCCCAATACGCAACACCGCGGTGATTACGCTCTGAACATCGCCAATGGCGTGTTCCCAGAGATTTTCCCGTTAGAGGCGTCGAGCGCGACGATCGCGTTATGAGCGCCCACCAGATACATGACGCCATCGATAACGATGGGATTGGCTCCAAAGCGGAATCCGTTATCGCCCGCTGGATAAAACCACGCCTGCTCGAGTCGATCGACATTTGTCTTGTTAATCTGCGAAAGACCGGAGTACTGGGGTGAACTCGACGCCCGCCCAGATGGTCCTTCCATACAATATTCGGTGACTCTGCCAAAGCTCCCGCGCCCATCGCAAGAGCCAGAATCAGTTTCTTCATCCGCACATCCTGTTGCGCTTATCGCATTGCTGCTTTCCGCGAGTATATACTGCTTCTCTGAGTGCCTTCCCGGAAGTGTTCTGCCATACAAATGCGCGGCCGGATTCTCTTGCTCGCGGCGCTTGCTGCCCTGCCGGGTATCGCCCAACGTGCCCCTATTCCGCAACAGCTCACATTTACGCCGTACCATGCGAATGGAATCTACGAAGTTGGCGAGACAGTAGGCTGGACTGTCGCACCCGGCCCTGTCCCTCCTACTTACGCTTACAAATGGACCATTCGCCGCAATAATGCAGTGGTCCTGAAAGAGGGCAAGCTGGATCTCGCTTCAGGCCAGGACAAAATCGAAATTACCGGTGAGCAGCCGGAGATGATCTACGTCGCTGTCGAGGCGTATGCGGACCTCGCACCAGGTACATCGACTCCTGCCAACAACGGCGCTGCGGGAATCGCTCCAGAGACCCGCTCCGGTGCCACTCAGGAAGGCGCCGCGGTACCTCATTTCCTGGGAGGGAACACGGGCCGGAATAACGGGCTCTATGCGGTGGGAGCGGCGGTTGCACCCACGAAAATTGGACTCTCCACACCGCCGCCCGACGATTTCGACGCATTCTGGCAAAGCAAGCTGGCCGCGCAAGCGAAATTGCCCATCAACGCTGTTTTGACTCCGGCACCCACCGACGTGCCGGGGGTTGAAGTGAACACATTTGTCCTTGACGCGCTTGGCTCCAAAACACACGGCTACGTCGCCAAACCCGCCAGGGAAGGTAAGTTTCCAGCGCTTATTCAATTGCAGTACGCGGGCGTATATGCGTTGAACGCACACGCGGACGCGCAGCACGCCGCAGAGGGTTGGCTCGTCATCAACGTGGATTCGCACGACAAGAGCCCTTCCGACGCCTCGGGCGGAATACCGCGTACCTATCAGACGATCGGCAACACCGACCGCGAGAAATCTTACTTCCTCTCGATGTACTTGCGTGATTCGCGGGCGTTAGATTACCTGTTAACGCGGCCCGATTGGGATGGCAAAACGATCGTTCTAACGGGAGGCAGTATGGGTGGTCAACAAAGCCTGGTTCTTGCAGGTCTAAGGCCCGAGAAGATCTCGGCCGTCCTTGTTTGCGTGCCCGCAGGAGCAGACACGAACGGCAATCTCCACGGCCGCAAGGCAGGTTATCCAAACTGGCCGTCCGATAACCCCGATGCGATGAAGACTGCCCTTTATTTCGATACCGTGAACTTCGCTTCCCACATCAAGGCCCCCGTATTTGCCGGGATGGGATTCATTGACACGATTTCGCCACCAGCCGGAGTTTGGACCGCCATCAACCAGATTCCCGGCCCCAAAGAAGCCTTGCCCATGATCGAATCGGAACACGACAATCTGACTCCGGAGAAAGGGCGGGCATGTCCGGCGCGATCGAAGGAAGTACGGGATCTGATTTTGAGCGGTAGAGAGTACAAGCCTGCTGAACTTAAGCCGTAGCTCACTCCGCGGCCGCCTCTTCATCACAAGAGCATCCATGGAATCGAAGCTCAAAATAATGAAGTAAACTTTTGACAAGTCGGGTGGTGAAGCCTGCAACATTCTCGGGCTTCAAGGGCGCGATCTAACGTGCCCTAAAGAAAGGCTGGGCGGATTCCTTTGACACAGTTTTTGAAACAGATTTCCCGCCAGCTCGAGAGTCGGGTGCCCTTCGAACAAAAACAACCCTTGAAGACAGCGTGCCGCGAACTGCTGCGCTGTACCGCGCTCCTGGTGTCTCTTTTTCGGTGCTGCCCCGCGCAAGTGAATGTTCTTACTTACCACAATGACAATGCTCGGACCGGGCAGAACTTGGCGGAGAACATCCTTACGCCCTCGAACGTTCAAAGCGGAACTTTCGGAAAGCTGTTTACGGTGCCGGTGGATGGCAAAGTCGACGCCCAGCTGTTATATGTATCTGCGTTGAACATCCCCGGCCGTGGCATTCATAACGTGATCTTCGCGGCGACGGAGCACGATTCGGTGTATGCGGTCGACGCCGACAGCGGCGCGATCTATTGGCAAATCTCGATGTTGAAGCCCAATGAGACTCCGTCGGATAACCGGTCTTGCGGACAAGTTACGCCCGAGATTGGCGTGACAGCAACACCCGTCATTGACCTTACGTCGGGTCCCCACGGCACCATTTACATCATTGCCATGAGCAAAGACGCTGGAAACAACTACTACCAGCGCCTGCACGCGCTCGACATCGCAACCGGGGCGGAGCAATTCCAGGGGCCGGTAGATGTGACTGGCTCGTATCCGGGTTCCGGTGACAACAGCCGGAGCGGAACGGTTGTATTCGATCCCAAGCAATACAAGAGTCGTCCAGGAATGCTGCTTCTCAACGGGATCCTCTACACCGGCTGGAGTTCGCACTGCGATATCCGTCCTTACAACGGGTGGCTCATCGCGTACGACAAATCGAGCCTGCAGCAGACGTCCATCTTCAATTTTGCGCCGAACGGCGAGGGTACGTCGCTTTGGGGTGCGGGCGGGGGAATTGCGGCGGACGCGGCCAGTAACATCTTTGTTCAGCTTGCGAACGGAACCTTCGATACGACGCTGAACTCACAAGGATTTCCGAGTTCAGGCGATTTCGGAAACGCTTTCGCACGACTCTCCCCAGCTAACTCGCAGCTGCAGGTGACGGATTACTGGACGATGTCAAACACCGTTGCTGAGTCAAACCGTGATCAGGATCTGGGGTCGGGCAGTCTTGTTTTACTACCGGACCTGACGGATGCGAACGGAACTGTTCGCCATCTTGGTACCGGTGCAGGTAAAGACGGCAACATCTACGTGTTCGATCGCGACAACATGGGGAAGTTCAACCCGGTCGATAACCGGACCTTGTACCAGGAGTTACCGGCTGGGCTCGCCGGGGCTGAATTCGCCGCCCCTGCGTGGTTCAACGGGAAGGTCTATTACGGCGCCGTGAACGATGTCATTCGAGCATTCGACGTCAGCGCCGCTACCTTGTCTTCCAGACCGAGCTCAACCACGGCATCGAACCACCCGTTTCCTTCCCCTGGCACTTCGCCGTCCGTCTCGGCGAATGGCGCAAGCAACGGTATTCTCTGGGCGCTGGAGAACGGCAACACGGCGGTTCTCCATGCTTATGATGCGTCCAATCTGGCTACTGAACTGTATGCAAGTAGTCAGGCACCTTCGTCGCGCGACGCATTCGGGGCAGGGAATAAATGGGTCACTCCCACGATAGGCAATGGGAAAGTATTTATCGGAACACAGAACAGCGTCGCCGTGTTCGGATTGTTGACGGGTTCTCAGGCCGTTGTCGGGCCCGGCAACTTGTCTTTTGATCTTCAGCCCGTTGGTGTCACGAGTGCACCCAAGTCCGTTGGGGTCATCAATACGGGGAGAGCGCCATTAAACGTCAACAGGATCTCGATCGACGGTCCGAACGCAACGGACTTCGCGGTCCAGGATACATGCGGCTCGCTCTTAGGTGTGGGTCTGAATTGCACGGTGTCGGTTACATTCCGACCATCGGCGAGTGGTGTTCGGACGGCTTCGCTCTCCTTGATAGATGATGCTGGAAACTCGCCGCAAGTGATCACTTTGTCCGGCAGCAGTTCCCCGGCAACAGGCACAACAGCAATCGCCACATGGGCCGTGGCCAGCGCTAATGATCAAACATTGACGCTTTTGGCAGATGTAACTAACTCCGCTGGTAGCGCGAATGGAGGGAACGTGCGATTTACCTTGCTCAGCGGCACTTCGCCCGTAGGGTCGCCCGTGACCTCCGGTAGCGTCTCGAACGGGCGGGCAAGCGCGGCCTACGTCCTGCCGGCGAACACACCGCCGGGCACATACACGATCCTGGCCGAGTTCAGCGGTACCAGCGATATTGCCCCGAGCAGCGACAACACTCACTCCGTGACGGTAATGCCGACCAACCCTGCCTTGGGCCCCTTGGTCTTCGTTCCCATTACGCCCTGTCGAGTCGTCGATACCAGAAACCCTAATGGACCGGTGGGCGGCCCCATCTTGAGCGGAAACAGCACCCGCGAATTTCCAATCGCGAGTAGCTGTTTGAGTGTTCCTTCCAACGTCGCGGCTTATTCGGTCAATGTGACCGTCGTCCCACAGTCACAGCTTGCTTATCTCACAGTCTGGCAATCTGGTACCGCGAAGCCCTTCGTTTCGACATTAAACTCCGACGGGCGAACAAAGGCGAATGCCACGATCGTAGCTGCCGGGAGCAACGGAAATGTGAGCGTCTACGCGACCGACCCAACTCAGGTCATACTCGACGTGAACGGATACTTTGTCCCAGCGGGAACAGCCGGAGGACTCGAATATCATCCGTTGGCACCATGCCGAGTGGTGGACACCCGAACAGATGCTGGCGCGCTCGCCGGCCCTTCGCTGAGTGCGCGTGTCGCACGTTCGTTCCCGATCCTATCGAGCACTTGCAACGTTCCATCGGAGGCGCAGGGCTATTCATTGAACTTCACGGCTATTCCACGGACCACGCTCAGCTACATGACTGTATGGCCAACCGGACAAACTCAGCCCTTCACGTCCGTCCTGAACTCGCCGACCGGGGCCGTAATCGCGAATGCGGCGTTGACGCCGGCCGGCAGCAATGGCGAAATCTCAGTGTTCGCAACCGATCTTACTGACCTTGTTATCGACATCGACGGATACTTTGCCCCGCCGGGAAATGGCCTTTCGCTCTACCTCACGCCTGCTTGCCGTATCTTAGACACGCGCACCGCTTCCGTTACGCCGGGCTTCAGTGGAACATTGCCTGCGAGGTTAGAGGGCGAAGGTTGCGCAATACCGGCTAGTGCGCAAGCGGCGGTTCTGAATGCGACCGTCGTGCCCTCTGGTGCGTTTCCGTACCTGACAATCTGGCCGGATGGTCTGCCCCAACCCAACGTCTCCACTCTGAACGCCTACGACGGAGTGGTGTCGTCGAACATGGCGATTTCAACCGTCTCGAACGGCTACATCAACGCGTTCGGTGTAAATCCGGCAAACCTAATCTTCGATCTCGTCAGCTACTTCGGACGGTAGCGACTGGCTAACTCTCGTTTCTAAAAGCCGGACGTAGTCGGGTGCGGTGTTCCGCGCCCTTTGCCCCAGAAGATAAACGTCCCCAACTTAGTGGCGGTGACTATGTCGGTAACACCGTCCTTGTCTAAGTCGACGGCCAGGATGTCTGAACCGGCACCCGACCAGTTATGAACTAACTCGGGTACGAACTCTGCTCCTCCCGGTGCATTTGGATTGCGGACCGTCTTATAAACATAAAGCACTGCCGGACCATTGGGATCCGGATCCAAATAGGAATCCTTGTGGGCCCAATACCGCTTCCCGACGATGAAATCAGGAATACCGTCCCCATTCATGTCGGCAGAGGTCGAGCCGTGCGCCTCGCTGAATGTCACGTCGCCGGCATTCTTTGCAGGCGGTCCATCCATAATCGTGTGTTCAACGAACGAAATTTTGCCGGACCCATCGCGCTTCTGCTCGTACCATGCCAGGCCGTAACCGTGTGCGGAGAGAACTGTTACTACGTCGTTCAACCCATCGCCATTCACGTCGTAAATCGCCATCGTGGTCCCGCCTGCGCCGCCGCGCACGTAACGCGCAAAGGCCTGCTCGTGGTACGTCCACGTTTCCTGATGGCTCCCCGGGGCCGGCTGCTCCCACCAACCGTTTGCATTGACAATATCGATGCGGCCGTCGCCATTGATGTCGCCAACTCCGATTCCATGCGGCGTGGCGTAGCCCTGTTCAGAAACGTTATGCACCGTCCATGTGCCCGTCGGATCGTTTGGATCGGGCTTCGCGTAACGGACATAACCGCCCGCCGAGTACACCAATTCCGGTTTGCCGTCGCCATCCAGATCCTTCAGCGCGGCAATCTCGGCTTGGAAGACGGCTACGACGAGGTGTTTCTCCCAGCGTCGCGATTCGCCCTTAGGATTGACATAAAGCCAAACGCCCGGGCCTCCTCCGTACCCGCCGTCGCTGTCGTGGCTTGCCGTGATCACATCAGTCCATCCGTCGGCCGTGAAGTCTGCGGCGAAAGTCATCCAGCAGTCGGTTGAAAACTGGCTGCCCGGATTTCTTGTCACGGCAGGGTAGATCTCAGTTTTCTTCGTGTAATCCGGGCCCAGATAGATGTACGGGCCGGCGACGATATCGAGATTGCCGTCGTGATTGAAGTCAGACGCTGCGGCGCCCCAGGCATAGTAGAACGGACTGAGCCGCTGCATCCGGAAGTTCGGCGAAAGGCGCTCAACCGCTGTCTCCCGAACGCCAAGATTTCGGAACGCGACATCCTTGAATCGCGCTTCGCCGGTTCCTTCCACATACAGTGCAAGCGGCCCATAACTACCGTCCCCGTCTTCTGTAATGCCGGAGCTGTCCCCACCGTCATTGAAGAAGGTATGGACCATGTTTTCGTCAACCAGGATCTCCACCTGGTTCCAATCGTTCGGACGGTACTCGGTAGATGGTCGCCTGACGGGCAGAAAACGCTGAGGAGACACGGGACGGGCCGCCGCAGCATTCCGTGCGCTCGGTGTAGCCGAGTTCGGGTCTGTTGACGGCGCGATTCTCACCATGCCGCCGCCCGGCTTCAATTTCTCGCGCGCCAGTTCGTGCCCTTCGCTGTCGAGCGTGATGCGATAAGGAGCCACATCTTGAGCACTCAGGGAGACAAAGATCCCTTTCATCCCCTCCGGCGTCTTTTCGGCGCGCAGCAAAACGCCTGCCTTGCAGCCGTCACCACAACGAAACGAAGCGTAAAACGCTGTGTCCTGAAACGAGCGATCCAGGACGAGCCAACTGCCTCGCCCGCCGCTTCCGGGCTTCGCCGTAATCTCACCGTTTTGGGCCTTCCAGTCTCCCTGGCCGAGCACATGCCAGCCGGTGAGCGCGGAAGCTGTAAACGTCGTATCGGGCTTGAATGTCGGACCGACGCCGAACGATGGCGTGGTCATCGTAAACGCGGCGGCAGCAAGAATAGCCACCGAACGAACTCGACCCAAATGCATAGTGATCGATACCTTGACTTGATGTTCACTGCACCTCGCACCGCCTTGTTTACAGCGCGATGCGTAATGCGCAATGCAGATTGTATCTTAAGGCGGGATCGGACGTCCCCGGATTCCACCGGGAGAGTGCGTGAGCGGAACGAAACGGAGGTGATCACATGCCCGATTCTGTATCCTGTTACGAATGACGAAATCGCAATTAATTGATTCTGTATCCACAGCCACCGGTCAAACGAAAGCCGAGATCGAACGCACGCTGGATGCAATCGTCGAGAGTGCCTCGAACGCTTTAGCTGCTGGCGAGCGCGTAGACCTGAGAGGTTTCGGCGTCTTCGAGGCTAAAGAGGCAAAAGCGCGCATGGGGCGGAACCCCGCAACGGGTGTGACAATTCAGATTCCTGCGAGCCAAAGGGCAACGTTCCGGCCGAGCAAGGAACTGAAAGAACGCCTCAACAACAAGCGCGAGGAAGCGCAAGGCGCGAGCCAATAAAGCATTATTCGTCCAAAGCAGCGGCCGCTTGTCCGGTCCTAAAGCAGTCTACGTCGGCCTGGCGATGATGGGACCAGCGCCACTGATACTGCGCCGGTCTGCTGCCGCTTGTGTCGCGGTGTGTTCTGGCAGCTTTGATGCACAGCACACAGGCTGAGCGCGTACGGCGCAATGAACGATCACGTCCCAGAGATTCAATCGAACAACAATGCGTGGCCCGCAAGATATCCCACGCAAGCGTCCATTAGGGCTCTTGATTCCAGATATCCAGGTTCCATTTCCAGCGCCCGGCTTCTTCTTGCCAATGCACGACATATTTCACCGACAACGATGTAGCTTCACCGCCCTCGGGTTGAAGCGAAAGCGTGGCGCGCCCGATCTCGATCACGCCGTCGCCGGCCGGCAGCACGTCTACCGAAGTCAGTACCGCACTCTTCGCGTTGACGGAGGAGATCAGATTGGACCAAAACTCTTTGATTGCCTGCCGGCCCGAAATCATTGGTGATCCCGGCGGGAGGATACGGGCATCCTCCGTGTAGATATCGTCGAGAGCGTCGAAATTTCGCCTTCCGAATACCTCGCTATTGAAGAGCTCATTGGTCGAAGCCATGGCGCTCTTGATCTGGTTTAGCGCCGTCTGTGTTGCCGTTGACATGTGGAGCAGGCTATCACGGATTGCATTTCGCAGAACAGCCTGCTTTCCGCCACTTCAAGTGAGGAAGGCCGTGGAGGCCAGCAAAACTCCCGCAAGGCTCGCACCCGCTCCAAACCAGAAGAAGTAACGCGCTTTCGACAGAATCGCGAGCGATGAGAGAACGATTGCGATTTCAAGGAGAACTTCCGCGAGGTGAAAGCGGTTGGCGCGCCTGCCGTTCTTCTCGCTTTCGCCCTGCAACTCTCTCGCTTGCTGTTGGATTTCGCGACGTTCCTTGTCGTAGCGCGCGCCCTCATTTGCGTAGCGTTGCACGATCGCCCGGTCGGCTTTCGACGCCGCCAGTGTATCCTGAGCCACTTGTGCCGAGTAGCGGCGGATGTCCTTCGCTTGCGCGAAGGACCATTGATCCGCACTTTCCTGCTCTTTCAACAGTTCTTCAGTGTTGAAGTGCTGACCGAGAACCGAAACGGTTGCGAGCAGAGCGGCAATGATCGCCATTGAAGCCGCAACTGTTCTTTCGAACGGATCACGAGAGGCATGTATTTGCTCGTGCAGCTCTTCGTTTGCGGACATGTGGACAAAGCTATCACGAATTCAGCTTTGAATAGACATCTGCCCGACGAGTTGCCTTCACTTCGAGACAACGATGATATGGAAGGTGTCGGGAAGGATGGGGGGACGCACCCTCTTTCCCGCCGCGGCCTCCGGTGCCGGGCCGTATTCCGCAGCCAGCAGGTAGACACGATGGTTCTTCGCATCCACCGTCATCGTCCGGGCGCCTCGTTCCGTCGGCACGGTATCTACCGTTTCGTATTTTCCGTTCACCTGTTTAACAATGCTGAGCGTTCCGTCGCCGCCGTTCGAACTGAAAGCCAGACCTAAACCGGGATCGAATCCTGCGCCGTCTGTGCCTGGTCCGATCTGAGGAGTCGAGACCACCTTCAGAGTTGCAATATCGGTGACTGCCATCACTTTGTTGCTGCACGCGGAAAAGAGCTTCTTGTTCTTCATATCGATTGCAAGCCCGGAAGGTGCTTCGCACGGAGCAAGGGAGGCACGCCGCAAAACGGCCGGCTTCGCCGCATCGATCTCCACGATTTCGTTGGAGTCCTCAAGGTTGACGTAGATCTTACCGGCTCCGTCCGGCGCACATTCTTCTGGCTTTCCGTTCAGCGCGAAGGCTCTTGATCACTTCATTGGTTTTCGGATCGATCGCGGTCGTGTCACTCGAACGGCCATTAAATGTGAAGATACGCTTGGTGCTGGGTTCGAAGCACACCGAATCGGGGTTCTGACCGGTCTGCGGCTCGCCCACTTTGGCTAGCGTCTTCAGATCGAAAATTGTGACGCTGTTCGATTGACCATTGGTGATGAAGCCTTTGCCGAATTCCGGCGCGACCGCGATGCCATGCACCCCGTGCAATTGGGTGATTTGACCGATCACCTTGCCGGCTTTCGGATCGACGACTTCCACCAAAGTGCCGTGCGAGGCGTAGACGCGGCCGGCATTTGGATCCACCGCCACGTAATCCCAGCCTCCCGTTCCGCCGATCTTGATCTTAGACACCACCTTGAAGCCTTCTGAGGCAAAGGCGGACCCGGCTACCAACAAAATCGCCAAAAGCTGTTTCATGATGCGTAGTTGCTCCCTTTTATTCGGTTCTGACCGCCGATATAGAAACGGACGGCCGGTGTAACAACAAGAGACAAAACCATCGACGCTAAAATTCCGCCGATTACCGCTATCGCCAGGGGCTGCAGCATCTGCGAACCCGCGCCCACAGCGAATGCCAACGGAAGCATGCCCGCAACTGTCGCCAGCGCGGTCATCATGATGGGCCTCAGCCGGCGCTCACCGGCCCGGATCATGCTTTCTTCCGGCGGCATGCCGGCGGCTCTGAACTTCTGGTCGGCATCGAGCAAGAGAATGCCATTCTTCGCCACGATCCCAATCACCATGATGAGTCCCATGAACGACGAAAGATTGAAAGTAGTCCCGGTGACAAGAAGGGCAAGAAACACGCCGCAGGTGGACAGCAAAGCCGACGACAACACAGCAACCGGCGCACTGAAATCGCCGAATTCGAACAGGAGAACCATGAACACCAGAACGATCGCCAGCGCGAGCACGAAGACCAGGTCACGGAAGGATTTTTGCTGTTCGGCGAACTGGCCGCCGTATTCCACTCGAATGCTCGGCAGGCAAATTCGAGGCAGCCACTGCCTTCTGAATCTGCGGCCATGCCATCCCCGAGATTGATGCCTTCGAGCCGTGCCGTGACATCGACAGAGCGCTGCAGGTTTTCGCGGATGATTTCTGTCTGCCCCGGAATCTCGGTCAAAGTGGCAAGGGAGCCGATGCTGGCTGTTTTGCCCGTTCCGCTCACGATGACGGTCTGCCGCATGCTATCCAGCGTCTTTCGCGCAGAGGGCGGAAACTGTACCCGAATGGTGTAAGACCTGGCGTTCACGACCACAGGTGGGGTGGCTGGCTCTCCTTGCAGCATGGCGCTCGCATCCAGCTCCACCTCTTGCGGCGTAAAACCTGCGCGTGCTGCGATCGCAGGATCGATAGTGAAGGTGAAAGCTGTGCCGCTGGTGGTGTTTTCAATGCCGTCTTCAACGTCAACGACACCTGGCATTTTCTTGATTGTGCTTGCTTCGACCGGCGCCCAATGACGTAGCAGATCGCCGTCCTCTGAGAAGAGCTTGATGACGACCGGCTGCGGCGCGCTGGTCAGGTCGCCGATCATGTCCTGAAGCAGTTGTGGGAATTCAACATCGAGGGCCGGCTCCGCTTCCGTAATTTTGGCGCGCACATCGCTGATGACCTCATCCCCGGGCCGCGTTCGTTCGTTCGAAGAGGCTGAGTGGAACACTCGCGACCAGAACGACGCCATAGGCTTCAATTTGACGCTGATGTCACCTTGGTTCGCTTCAGTGACCGCCGCCAAGCCGAGTTGCAGTCCGGTGCGGCGCGCGGTGCTGGCTACGTCCGGCGTCTCCCGCAGAATACTTTCCACATGGCTGATAACGCGGTTGGTTTCCCTCAACGACGAGCCCGGAGGCATCGTGTAGTCCACGATGAAACCGCCTTCGTCCATGGCCGGCAGGAGATCTGATCCGGTGTGCCGGTAACAAAGATAGGTTCCGCCGATCGAGCAGAAGAGTAAACGCAGCGAGTGCGAGCCGATGTTCGAGAGTAAAGCGCAAAGTGCGCTCATAACTTCGCATCAGCCATTCGGGAACAGTGTCATGCTGCTGCAGAACGTGACTTCCTGGTGCGCAGAAGATAGTGACTCAGGGTCGGAGTCCAGGTAAGCGCCAGGACGAGCGAAGTCAGCAACGCCACGCCGACGGTAACGGCCAAAGCACGGAAGAACACGCCCGGTGACACCGGTGATGGAGATGAGGGGCAGGAAGACGACAATGGGAGTGACAGTAGAGCCCACGAGAGGGACTCGGATCTCGCGTATCGCGCTTCGAATCGCTTCGGCTCGGGATTGGCCGGCATCGCGATGTAGCACAATGTTTTCCACGACGACGATCGCATCGTCGATGACCAGACCGACCGCCGCCGCAAGCCCGCCCAGCGTCATGAGATTGAAGCTCTGGCCGAGCAGACGCAGCGCGATGAACGTAATTCCGATGGTTGCGGGAATGACGAGCCCTGCCACGAGAGAGCTTCCCCAATCCCGAAGGAAGAGCACCATAATGAGCGACGCCAGAACTAAACCGAGCAGGATCGCGTCGCGCACGCTCTTGATGGAATCTATGACCAGCTCGGACTGGTCATAGAAGGGACGGACGTCGACGCCCGGGGGAAGGTCTTTCTTTACCGTCGCGATTTCATCGTGCACCGCCTTGGCAACATCGACCGTGTTGCTGGCAGGCTGCCGGAATACGTTCAGGAGGACTGCCGCTTTTCCGTTAGCAGTCACAACCGTGTAGACCGGCATAACGGAGTCACTCACTTTGCCGATATCTCTGATGCGCACGGGTGTCCCAGCCGGAGTCGTTTTAATGACGAAATTGGCGATATCCTCCGGACCGCGGGCTTGGCCGGTCATGAGAGTAAGGGCTAATTGATGGTTGGTCTCGATCAGCCCCGGTGAGTCGATCATGTTGCTTCGACTGATCGCATCCAGAATGTTGGGTATCGTGACTCCCGCCTCAATCAGCTTGGCGGGATCAGGTTCGACTCGGAATTCGGGTACTTGCCCTCCCTGTACAACGACCGAAGAAACACCCGCTTGCACGATTCAGCCTGGGCTTCACGTTGTAGTTAGCCAGCTCCCATAGAGCGGTTTGCGGAATCCTGTCCGATGTCAGGCTATACCCGAGAATCGGAAACGCCGCAAAGGTCAGGCGATTTGCCGTGATTTTGGCTTGCGAAGGCAGGGTCGGTTGCACACGGGCTACGGCCGCATTCACTAGTTCGAGGGTCCGATCCATGTCGACGGTCCAGTCGAAGAACAAATCGATCTCCGCACTTCCTCGACTCGTAATGGAGTTGACGTGGTCTAAACCGGGTACCGTATTAACTGCCTCTTCGAGCGGCTGAGTGACGGTGACCAGCATCTGCTCAATCGGGTAGACACCGACGTCAGCCCCGACCACGATACGCGGGAAGTCCGTGCTTGGAAACACTGCGACCGGAATGGACATGGCGAGATAGATACCCACCGCGACCATCGTAAGAATGGCGAAGATGATGGGCTTTCCGTGCCGCGCCGTCCAATGCAGAGCATCCAGATCGGCGTGCGGCTCGACGGTGGAGACGCCGCTCATTTTTTGCGCCCCGTCTTTCTTGACCGTGCTCTTCGCGTTTGGTGTGGCGTCGGGTTCGGGCCCGGTGTCGTCCTCGTCCTCGTCGGACTCCTCGACAGCGGTCGTCACGATTTTCACTTTGGTGTTATCGTCCAGGCCCATGCCGCCCACCACGACGACTTCTTCTCCAGGATTGACGCCGTTTAGGATCTGCACCTGATTGCCTTCGCGAATGCCCAAGCGTCACGGCTCGTCGGTGCGCAACGGAGTCGGCGGAGATCGTAAGAACGGATGTTCCTCCTTCTTCGCCCGGAAGGATGGCGGCAGCCGGCACAACCGTCGCGGCCTTGTGAAGTTCGGTTGCGATTGCAGCGTGAACGGCAGTACCAGGCTTCAGCCGCTCGTCGCGATTCGGAACGTCAATCCAGACTTGGACCGTGGTCGTGTTCGCATCCGTAACCGGAGTCACGACCGTCACCTTGCCCTCGACTTCGTCTTTGTTATCGGACTGAGTCAGAATCGCGGTTTGACCAATTTTGACGGCGGATGCTTCGGATTGAGGAACGTTGACTCGGGCAATCACCCGAGAGATGTTGACAATCGTGATCAGCGGTGAACCCGGCGTTTGCCATTTCGCCCGCATTCAGAGCCCGATCCGAGACAATACCCGAGATTGGGCTCTCGACTCGCGAGTAGCCGACCTGAGCTTCCTGCGATTCGACATGGGCCTTCGCGCTCTTGACCTGCGCGGCAGCAACGTCAATCTCGTCTTGCCTGACCGATTCGAGCGTCTTTAGATGCTCCTGTGCCGCGCGGTACTGAGCGTCTGCCTGTGCGAACGAGAGCTGCGCCTCGTCAACCAGGCGGCCGGCCAAAGCGCCTTCCTTGAATAGCTGCTGCCGGCTCTCGAGGAGTTTTCTTCGCGCTTTCACGGGTATCGCGCGCCGCTTCCATGTCGGTTTGCGCTTTGACGATCGAATCGGGAACTGTCGAGACCTGGGTCGTCCGAAAATTCGCTTGAGCCTGCTCCACCGCGCCCTGGCTCTCGGCCGCCGCAGAGATGAGATCTCGGTTCTCAAGCACCGCAAGCAGTTGCCCTCGCTTTACGTGATCGCCGCGGTTCACCAGGAATTTCTGCACCGGCGAACTGATTTTCGGCATAATGCCTGCTTGCTCTAAGGGGAATAGAGCGCCTTCGCCTTGAACAATGCGCCGGATAGTGGCTTGAGTCACCGACGTCACCTGAACGGAGACGGGCGGCTTCTCTTTCTCTTCCGGAGCTTTACTGCACCCGGCGAGAAAAGACACATCGCGACAAGCGCAAACTGGACCTTGATCCGCCATCGTCGTCCTAGAATGCCCCGGTCAGCGTTTGCAAATTGCTTAGCGCAAGCCGATATCGCAGCAGACCGTCCTCATAGGCATGTTGCGAGCCTGGACGACATTCGTCTGAGCATCCACCAACTCGATAATGGTGGCTTCGCCGGCGTTATAGCGCAGAGTATTCAGGCGAAGACCTTCGGACGCCAGATCGACTGCGTGCCGTTGTAAGATCGATTTGCTGCCGTGCGAGTTGCGCTTCATCGTAGTATCCGCGTAAATTCCGTATGAGCGTCCGCTGGGCGGCGCTAAGGTCTACCTCGGCCTGTTCCCGCTTCAATTCCGTTTGCTTCAACTTGCTGCGGCGCACGCCCCAATCCCAGACCGGAATGTTCAACTGAGCGGTTACAAAGTAACCCAGATTCGGTAGCGGTCCTAATCTGCGGCGCCGCGGCAACGGTACTGCGCAAGCGCAACGGCGTTCGCCTCAATCCCATACACAGCATCGACACTAAACGTCGGAAGAAATGCTTCACGCGCGATCGTAACGTCCAGATTGGCAGCCTCGCAAAGTGGCGATTGCGGAGGCCATGGTCGGATTGGCGCGCGACGCCATGTTTTCGACATCGTTCAGGGCAGGGAGCGCAGGCGAAACATCCAGATCGTCGATGATCGAAAAGTTTTCGTTGAAGTCCCGGAACAACAGGACGGCCAGGTCGAGGCGGGCATTTTCCATGGCGAACTTCGCCTCCTGCAACGCCTGCTGCTGGGTGTTCTCCTGAAACTGGGAACGGACCACATCACTATGGGCAACTTCCCGGCCTCGCTCAAGTCCTCCACTGATCGCAAGGAGCGGCGGGCCTGATCGGAAGCCGTCTGCGCCGTCGCGTATTTACGTTGCGCAACGATCAGGAATAGTAGTTCTTGGTTACCGTTGCGGCGAGACCGCGTCGCGCAATCTCCAGCTTCGCTCGGGAAAGCGCTTCAGCGGCGCTGGACTTTTGCAGTCCGCTCCGGCTAAAGGTGCCGGACGAGAGATCCTGATGCACAACCGCCCACTCCCGGTAAACATGGACACCATCATTCGTCACAAATCGACCGGTCGGGAGTTTGCCGTTTCCTTGGGTTCCAAGGTATTCCGATCTCCCCGAGAGAGAAGGGAGCAGCGATTCGCGCGTCTGGCGGTAATCCTCATGCGCCGAAGCCGCATCGGTTGCAGCCGCCGAGACCGTCGGGTCGTTCTTCTCCGCAAGGCCGAGCGCGTCCTTGAAAGTGAGCGTAAGAGGTGCGTGCCTCGCGTCCGGCAGGCTGATTGAAAATTGAGCGTTCGCCGTCTGGGTGCAGCCCGGCAAACAGCAAGTGATCAGTAGGGCGGCCACCTTGATTGCTGCTCGCGTCCATTCGATTCGGGGAGCGTGAGAAAACATGAATGGTCGGCAGGCCTGGGAGAAGAAGGAACTTACCCGGGCGAGTTTAGGTTAGAACATGATTCTGAAGATTAGCTGAAAAGCAGGACCACGGCTGAACGGGAGCAGCGGCGGAGGTTGGTTAAGTCCGTGAGAATCGCCGGGCACCTCGGAGCGCATGTAAAAACGCCGAGGAGTTCGTACTGAGCGCCTCGGCGTCTACGTTTCGGACTGCAAGATGGACGAAAAGGGTTCTGTCTTAGCTCGAGGCCTTT
Organism: uncultured Acidobacteriaceae bacterium; assembly: GCA_963730775.1. Taxonomy (GTDB): domain Bacteria; phylum Acidobacteriota; class Terriglobia; order Bryobacterales; family Bryobacteraceae; genus Bog-105. Next base: position 167,593 of record CAVSTI010000006.1, read on the forward strand.
CCTTTTTCGGCATCCTGGGCGGCTTTCAGGTGCTTTTCGAGAGTCGGGAGCGTTTGCTGTGCGTACGCCTTAATATCGGCATTTTGACCGTCGCTCGCCTCTTTCTTATATGCAGCGATAGCCTCCTGATGCCCCTTTACCATCATCTGCGCGTAGCGATGGTCGAAAGCTTTGCCCTTCAACTTCTCAAACGGGGCGATCATCTTATCGTGCTTGGCATCGGTACCCTTCGGGACAGTCAACCCTGCCTTCGTAGCGATCGTGCCGAGTTGACTGTAGTCACTGGTATGATCGGTGGTCAACATCTGCCCCAGGTCCTTCACCGCTTGTGAGCTTCCTTGCGATTGCGCAAGTTGCCCCAGGTGAGCCTCGGTCATGTCTGTCTGAGCGGCGAGGGTTACGAAATCCTGATCGGTTGAGCCGGCACCTGCGGCGGCTTGCGCCATCATCGGTAGCTGGCATAATGCACAACAGATTACACTCGAAAGAATTGTCTTCATTCTTTTCTCTCCCATCCGCTAGACGAGAAACTGCCGGCTTTAGTATCTGCGTTTTCCGTAGGATACTCGGAAAGGCGCAGTAAGCCGTTATTGCGGGCTTAGCGCTCGCTGCTTGATCGGTTCCGAATGATCAGAACATTACTTCATCGGTGCTTCGCCCTTGTGGGGCTGCTGTCAACATCGGTGCTTTTGACCGCTCAATCGGAATCAGTTCCAGCTTCTAGTCCGCCTATGGGTTGGAACAGCTGGGACAGTTATGGCTTAACGATCACTGAGAATCAGTTTCGCGAGAACGTCTTGCTCTGCGATCGCGCCTTGCTCCGTACGGCTGGACCTACGCAGTCATCGATGAAGGCTGGTTTTTCCCCAACCCCGAGGCGCGGCCCCATCCGGAACAGCTTCGGTACCAACTCGATCCGTTCGGCCGTTATGTCCCGGTACCCGGGCGTTTCCCATCGGCCGCCGGCGCGAAGGAGAACTCCAGCATTGACGGTCAAAGCACGATTGATCGCCAGAACACCGGGTTCACGCGCTTGGGCGATTGGGTCCATGCGCAAGGGCTGAAGTTCGGCATCCACATCGTGCGCGGTATTCCTCGCGAAAGCGTTCGCATCAACACGCCCGTCGAGAACTCGAAGTTTGCGGCCCAAGATGCGGCTGACCAATCGGATGCCTGCCCATGGGATCAAACGAACTGGGGCATTCGTGACAATGAGGCTGGGCAGGCTTGGTACGACTCGCTCCTGCGTCAATATGCAAGCTGGGGAGTGGATTTCCTCAAAGTCGATTGCATCTCAGATCACCCGTACAAATTGAGCGAAATACGACAGATCCGTCGCGCCATCGACAAGGTGCGCCGGCCCATGGTGCTCAGCTTGTCGCCGGGCCCGACCGCTTTAACCCATGCTGCCGAAGTGGGCGCACTAGCGCAGCTATGGCGAATCTCGGACGACATCTGGGACGTGTGGGAGAACCCGGCCCGCAAATTCCCCATTGCAGTGAAGAGTCAGTTTGAGCGCTTGGCCGCGTGGGCTCCGTACGCCAAACCCGGCAACTGGCCGGACGCTGACATGTTGCCGATAGGGGAGCTCAGGCCGCATCCTGATGTCGGTCCGGGCCCGCGCCATACTCGGCTGTCCCCAGTAGAGCAGCAAACGCAGATCACATTATGGGCAATTGCGCGCAGCCCGCTGATCGTGGGAGCAAATCTTACCCTGCTGGACGGCGCAACGCTTCGGCTCTTGACCAATCGCGACCTGATCCGCATCAATCAGACGTCGACCGGAAGCCGCGAAGTCTCTCGTCAGGACGATCTTGTAGTCTGGTCGGCGGATCTGCCGGGCAACGAAAAAGCCATCGCTCTCTTCAACCTCAGTGATACGAGTCGCAGAGTTGAGAAGAGCACGACGGAGTTCGGCATAGCCGCCTCATCCATTCAAGACATTTGGTCCGGAGCTAAAGAGCAAACAACCAAAATCAGCGTCGAACTGCCCGCCCATGCGTCGGCGGCGTATCTCATTCGTCCGTAGCGAACCAAGCTCTCGAGGGAAATGTTGCTCCGGAATGTGATGCCACTTGTGAACTTAAATCACTCCTGTCACGAGCGAATTGCCGGAGATAAATCTAGCCCATCGGCTCCGACAGGTTTTTGAACTGACTCGATCGGAAAACCGAGCTTCCGCCACTCTTCGAAGCCGCCCGCCAAAGGTCGAACTCGCCTGAGCCCCGCTTTTTTTAATTGGAGCGCCACACGGGCGCTACTGGCTTCGTTTGGTCAAGTGCAATAGAGAATGATCTGCTGATCTTCCGGAATCTGATGGGAGCGGGAGCGAAGTTCCTCCGGTCCGACAATCTGTGCACCGGCGATCTTCATTCCCTCGCGCTCTATATCGGCCGGGTGCCTGAGGTCAACGATTGTGATCGGCTCGCCGCTTTGAAGCAGTGCAGCAGCCTCCTCTGCCGTCACGCGGCTTATTCGCAGCTTGCGTATGAAGCGCCAACGTTGCAGGTACTTCACCGCAAGATAAAGAGCAATGAGCGTAAGAACAACCAGACTGGCTCGACGGCCGAATAGCCCGAGCGCAGAAATCACCGAATCTACTCGGCGATAAAACATACGCCCGACGGATAGATACGCGACCGCCCAGAGGAGACAGCCTCCAGCGTCGGCAAGCAGAAAGCGCCAATAGGCAACTCTGCTGACACCGGCTAACGCGACCGAAACAAGACTCATGCCGGGAACAAACTTCGCGAACACTAAAGCACCGGTGCCGCGTTTGGCAAAAGCCGCTTCAGTCTTCCTGACACACGTATCCGGCTCGAGCGACAACCGGCAAAGCAAACCGAGGATGGAGCGGCCTTTGAAGCGTCCGAGAACGTACCAGACTGTGTCTCCGATGAGTGCGGCAACGCTCGCAGAGAGCAACAGCGGCAGGAACGAATAGGCGCGGTTTCCCACCATTGCGCCCATGAGCAGCAGCAGCGGGTCAGCGGGAACAGGCACGCCCAATGCGACGGCAAGAACGTCGAAGAAAACAAGCAGGTAGCCGTGGCGCAGTAGCAGAAAACGGAAAGAAAAGGAGTGCACTCGGTTCACATCTCAACTTGACGATCGATCGACGCGGGCCTCGTGTCAACCCCTTTGGGCCAAAAGGTTACCTTATGTCCTAGGAACGATCTGTCACCCATGTGTCCGGGCTGGATAGGGCTTGTATGGTGGGCGCGCAGGGACTCGAACCCCGGACCTCCTGCGTGTGAAGCAGGCGCTCTAACCAGCTGAGCTACGCGCCCCCAAGGCTTCTGTTTCATTCTAGACTACTCCGCAGCCAACGGCCTCCTGTGAGACGCTGAGGAAATGTCTCATCCGCGCTACCGTATGATCTATTCGGACATTGGCGGCGTCTTGGGAACAAACGGATGGGACGGCCGCCTGCGAAGTTCGCTTTGCTCCAGATTCGACCTCGACCTTGACGAGATTGAGCGGCGCCATCACCTCATGTTCGACAGCTTCGAGAGGGGCTCGCTGAGCTTTGAAGAATACCTTACCCGCGTCATCTTCTTTGCTCCGCGCGAGTTCACCTTAGAGCAGGTTCGGGAGTTCGCATTTCAAGCCTCCGAGCCCTGGCCCGAGAACCTCGAATTTTTTCGCCGAATCAAGACAGCCAATCGACTTGGATTCGCCGTGATCAGCAACGAAGGGCAGGGAATTACCGGATACCGCGTGAAGAAATTCGGCTTAAGACAGCTGTGCGATTTTATGGTCATCTCCCATTTCACCGGGCTTCGCAAACCGGATCCCGAGATCTGGAGACTGGCTCTCGATCTGGCCCAGGTCGAGGCTTCCGAATCGGTTTATGTGGATGATCGGGAAATGTTCGTCGAATCGGCGAGGGAACTAGGTTTCACTGCCATTCATCACACGGATCTCGAGATTACCAGAGAGCAGCTTGCACGGCTCGGGCTGCACGAGAACCGGGACGAAGCCTGATCGTAAGCGACCCGCTTCGTCCCGCATCGATCTACTTCAATTGCTCGTTAACGGTGTTCCAGTTGATAATGTTCCACCATGCCGAAATGTACTCCGGACGGCGGTTTTGGTACTTCAAGTAGTAAGCGTGTTCCCAGACGTCAAGTCCCAGGATCGGCTTCTTTCCTTCCATGTATGGACTGTCCTGGTTGGCCGTTGATGTAATCTCAAACTTTCCCGCTGAGTCTTTCACAAGCCAGGCCCAGCCCGAACCAAATCGTCCGGTCGCCGCGGCTGCGAATTTCTCTTTGAAAGAATCGAAGCTGCCAAAGTTCGAATTGATCACGCTTTCGATGTCGCCCTTCGGAGCGCCCTGATCTTTCGCAAGCAATGTCCAGAACAAAGAGTGGTTCGCGTGACCGCCGCCGTTGTTTCGGACAGCCGTCTTGATCGATTCCGGCACGGACCCAAAATCCTTCAACAGCTCTTCAACGGATTTCGACTGCAGCTCCGGCGCCGATTCAAGCGCCTTGTTCAAATTGGTGACGTAAGCAGCGTGGTGTTTGCCATGATGGATTTCCATCGTCGCCTTATCGATGTATGGTTCTAATGCATCGAAGGCGTAAGGCAGAGGAGGGAGTGTAAAAGCCATTCAAAATCTCCATGCGAGACCTGCGAGGACGTTGAAAGCTGTCCATCACCTCACAAATCTCGATCTATAAGTGAAAGTTTCGTTCCGCGGACTTCAGATACCTGACCGCGAGGCAACGTACGCCCAATTGCCAGTTTACTTCGTGCTCGTCTTCGCTTGCCGGGCAATGATCATACCGGCAACCTTGCTGTAGGTGGACTGTGGAAGAATCTTCTTCCGGACCAGATCTGTTTTCACGCGGTACGGACGTCCGTCGATGATCTTCTGCGAGTAAACCGCACCGATGCCGGGCAGGGAACTCAACTGATCTTTGCTGGCGGTGTTGATGTCAATCAGATCGTCCTTTTGATTGCTCGTTGCTGTTTGAGCCGCAGCCGCCTTTGCCGGCGCGTTCTTCTTCGCCGCCGTCTGCGCGAAGGAACCACCAAGGCACAACAGGAAAAAGACAGCGATGCATAGGGATGATCGCCGCACCGCACGTAAAGTCGTCACAGAGCCTCCAGGCAATTGAAAAAGATGAGAAATATCCGGGCAGCTTCACCCTTCGATTTCTGTTACAAAGACTCGCTGACCGGCAACGATCGTTTCGGCGATCTCCACCGTCTCAGCCGTTTTGTTCCATTTGAATAATACGAAATCAGCCTTCTCTCCGGGCGTAAGTCCACGTTGGCGTCCACCGACGCGCCCGCTGCGGGCGGGGTTGACGGTAGCCATCGTCACTGCGTCTCGGAGGGAAAAGCCAGCCGACCGCACCGTGTTACTGACCGCGCGATCCATTCGCAATGCCGAGCCCGCCAGACGATTCTGGCCGCGCATCACCACGCTGCCGTTGTCGAGAAGTTCAACGTCCACTTCGCTCAGGCGATAAGGCCCGGGCAAACACATCGCAGGCATTACCGCATCCGTTACCAGAACGGAACGCTCGATGCCTTTCGCACGAACGGCAGAACGGAAGAAATCTCTCGGGATATGGATCTCGTCGTAGACGAAGCTCGCGGCAAGACGATCGTCTGCGAGTTGGTGCCAGATGTAATTTTGAGTCTTGGGAAGCACTGGATGCGCGGCATTCCCGAGATGCGTCGACATCGAAGCGCCGGCATCAACTGCCGCCTCGATCGCCGGACCGTCGGCTTTTGTGTGACCGATGCTTGGTACGACACCGGATCGCACGAGATGACTGACGTACCGCGGCGCGCCCTCCCATTCGGGGGAAAACGTGACAATACGGACGTTCCCGTCGGCAGCCTCCTGCCACCTGTTGAATTCATCCGCATCGGGCGCGCGAACATACTCGAGCGAGTGCGCCCCTCGCGGACCCGACTCCGGGGAGATATGAGGACCTTCGACGTGGAATGCTTCCATCGCATGCCCTTCGGGCAGCCCGTGCCCGTAGGAATTCGGCCCGGGCGGCGTTCAAGTTGCGGAGGCAGGCGAGGATGCGCTCCTCGGAAGTTGTGATGATCGTCGGGAAGAATCGAGTGACACCCGTGCGAAACATTTTTCGAATCGCACGCGAGATGTCCTCGCGTTGAGACCGCGGGGTCGTTGAAATCGACGCCCGCGAATCCGTTCACCTGCAGATCGATGAATCCCGGCACCAGATACTCATCAATCTGGGGCGGTGAGATCAATTCGTCGACCGCCGAAATAGCCAAACCGTCCCACTCACAACGGATGATGGAAGAGCTCCCCGGAACTCTTCCAGTGACGTGATTGTTCGAAGCGCTCATCGGCGGAGACACTGAGTTAAGGCATCTAAGCGAATGCTAAGCGTGTACCGGTTGCTTCTCTCGCGCACCGGTTACGTAGGTCAGCCAGCCAAACTCGTCCTGCGTCTCTCCCTTGACCACTTCGAAATAGCGCTTCTGAATTTGTTCCGTCACTGGCCCTCGATGACCGCTGCCCACGGTGATGCGATCGACAGAACGAATCGGCGTAACTTCGGCTGCCGTTCCCGTGAAGAAGACTTCGTCTGCGATGTAGAGCATTTCGCGCGGGATGATCGTTTCGACCACCGGAATCGAAAGTTGTTTCGCAATGGTGACGATCGTGTCGCGCGTGATGCCCGGGAGAACAGAAGCGCCCAGAGGCGGCGTCAGGAGCTTTCCATTTCGAACCAGGAAGATATTCTCGCCGGAGCCTTCGCTGACGTAGCCGGCCTCGTCCAGAGCGATACCTTCGGCGTAACCGTTCTCCGCCGCTTCCATCCTGATGAGCTGCGAATTCATGTAATTCGCACCGGCCTTGGCGAGCGCAGGAAGGGTATTCGGCGCGATCCTGTTCCATGACGAGACGCAAACGTCGACACCATCGGCCAAAGCTTCATTGCCAAGGTACTTACCCCACGGGTAGCAGGCGATATAGGTCTCAATGGGATTCTTGTATGGCAACACGCCGACGTCACCATAACCACGAAGAACGATCGGGCGAACGTAGCAGGAGTCCAGGCTATTTGCCGCGATGACTTCAGAGAATGCCGTAACGAGGCTATCAACCGCGAACGGAACGGTCATGCGATAAATCTTGGCTGAGTCGACAAGCCGCTGAGCGTGTTCCCGAGCACGAAAGAGTGCCGGCCCGCGGCTGGTTTCGTAGCATCGAATTCCTTCGAAGACGGAACTTCCATAACTGACTACGTGCGAGAGAACGTGTATTTGTGCCTCATTCCACGGGATGAGCTGACCGTTATGCCAGATTTTCTCGGTTGGCTGCAGCATGCAGCGATTATATCGACCGAGCGGTCTGGCTTAGCGGTAGGTGCGTCGCACAGCGTGTATCCATTGGCGTTCCGCTTCAATTTGCGATGCGAGCTTCGCCGGAAGATAGAACCGCGAGTGGCACTGGCGGCAGCGGATCGGTCGCATGTTCCAGAGGCGCATGGCAAGGTCCCAGAGCTTAGGGCGCAGGGATCGACTCAGGTCCGTTGAGTGACAACGCGGGCACATTCTGCCGCTTTTACGGTAGCATGTCATGGCCAGGAGAAAAGACCGATAACAGATATTATGTCAACTATTACTGCTGCTTTTATGCCACTTGATTTGCCTCGCCTCCACACCCGCTGCTAAGTTGAGGCGTGCATCAACTCGACGGCGCTAGAAAGAAGCTAGAAAGGGCCGACGAGAACATCCTGAACCTGCATCGAGAGATCTGCTTTTTCCTAAATGATGGCGCGAACCCAGTTGTTCCCCATCGGGACGTGAAAGTCGTCGAGCAAGCGGTGAAGGCGCACATCCAGAGACCCATTCCTGCGCGCTTCAGTGTTCTCGCCGGTGAAATCATTCACCATCTGAGGTCTTGCCTCGACCATATCGCTTGGGAGCTTTCCAGTGACGAGAAAAAAGCCGGAGACCCCAGAAGTGTCGAGTTTCCGATCTACAAAAGGAAGCCTATCGACAAAAGCCAAATTGCCAGCTACAAGCGGAAAGTAGATGGTATTTCCGATACCGGAAAGCGGATTATCGAGCAGATTCAGCCGTACCAGCGAGACCCAAACTTCATGCTCACCGCCCCGGATTGCGATTCTCTCTGGATCATCCATCAAATGGACGCAACGGACAAGCATCGTGAACCCGTTCTCACCGCTGCAACCTTCGATATTTCAGCCGGTGGAATGGAAAGCCTCTGGCTCATGCTCTACCGTGAGGCAAATTTTCCCCAAGACTTTATCGTTAGCCTTCGCAGAGCCTTCAATCCTGATAGCAAGATCACTACGCAAATTTCGTTCCAGGACTTTGGTGGGCGGAAACTCCAGCCTGTTGTCCCAAGCCTCTTGAAGCTGACGCGCCAAGTACGTCGCGTCTTGACACTGTTCAACGATCAATGCTTCTAACTGGCGTTCGATCGAACTCGGAACTCAACAAGCTACTGAGTCTAAACTGGCCGGCATAGGGATGGCTGCAGTGATTCTCTTCAGGCTGCGGAAGCAGGCTCAGGTCCTTCCACTTCTCTACCGGCGAGAGTGACCGCCGCCGCTACCCCCGCTTGGTCTGCCTCCACCACCTCCGCCGCCATGATTCCCACCTCCTCCACCACCACCGCTGGGCGCGCTATGAGCTGCAGGAGGCCGGCTGAAGTTCCCTCCTCCGCTCGGTCCACGGTAAGGCTCTCGGCTTGGCTGCGAATAGTGCGGTGCAGCAGGCGCGCTGTAGTGGGATTCGCCGCCGCCCGACGGTCTGCCAGCCGAACCAGACCAACTCTCCGGAGCGGGCCTGCCGGCAAATGACCGCCAGCCCGCACCCGATCCCTGCACTGGAGCCCTCGGCGTCTGCGTCGTCGCTCGAGGCGCTTCGTAGGTTCGGTAAGTCCGATTGGCGACGCTGCTCCGATTCGACTCCTGTGCCGGCTGCTGTTGCGAAGGTGGGCGACCGAATTGGTGCCAGCCGCTCTCGTTGCGCGGTGCGACAGTGAAATTGCCGCGATCGTAATTATTACGCTGCGTTCCCGGGTCACCAAAGCGCTGCCAGCCATTGTTGGCAACAGTGCTCGGTGCGGGTCGCCCATAGCTACTACTTCGAGGGGCCACACTGAAGCCCCCAGCGCCTGCCGGTCGCGCACTCGTGGTGCCTGTGAACGTGCGCGCGCTACGACCAGGGACAAACGCGCGATTCGTGAACTGGTAGCTGTTCCGCGTGGGCGTGATCGGAAGGTGCCCGTCGAAACGCGTTGCCGTCCGCAACTGCTCTGTATTTGCCCATCCGAATCGCTGATGCGGCCCGCCGAAATTGTCCCTCCCGGCGAACATCGCGGCCCCACGGAAGGCAGCGTTCTGAAAATGGACACCGCCAGCCGGATAACGATTGCCGCCGATCCAACTCCGTCGTCCCCACCACGCCTGGTAGCCTTCATGGGGCGCCAGCGCGACCCAGCCCAGTCCTACGCCCGATCCGAAGAACCCGACTAAGGCCGGACGCCAGACGTGAACCGAACCCCGCGAACCTGGCCACCAACACCACCCGTACGTTCCGTTCCGGAACCATCGTCCGTAATGATAAGGAGCCCAACCCCAGGGCGCGGAATCAACCCAGGTCCAACCGTAATAGCCCTGCCAAGCCCATTCTCCGGTGCTGTATGGCGCCCAGTCGGAACCCACATCTCTCGGTTCCCAAACCTGGCCGTACTGGGAAGGAACCCATGAGCCATTGCGATCCAGGTCCTCGGTTCCGCTTACTTCCGGACCGACCAGCGGAACGCTCGGCGAATTCATCAGTTCCCCGTCACGAGTAGCATTCCAGGCGTCGAACTGATCCTGCGGCAGAGATCCGGCTTCCTGATATTCCGGGCCCGACGGACCCATGCGAGCAAGCACGGTCGCGCCTGCCTGCAGCGGCTGCGTACCCTGCGGCCCGAGCATTTCGGCAGACCCGCTATACAACGAAACCCTCACGACTCCGCCCTCCAGGATCGTGATGCGAACCGCACTAACCCCGAGCGGACGCACGGCAACGCTGGGCGTGTCGATCTCTACATCCAGGTTCGACGGCCGAAGTACCCGGTACAAGGCGCTGCCGGCGTTTAGCTGGATCTGAGCACGTCGGAACTGGAGGTCCGAGAACCCGATCTCGCTGTTCTCAGCCACCCGAATCACGTTGGCGGAATCGATCTGTATCTCAGCCGCTCCGGAACCTGATGTTTGAACACCATCCCCTTTTTGGAGAGGCGCATTCACGGCTGCCGCTACGACTTCGGAAGTGTCCCCACGCCGAATTCCGACTTCGCCCAACTGAACACTCAACCGAGCCACGCCGTGTTGCTCGTCCCCGGCGGCTTCGGGATCATCCATCGGTTCTTGCCCATTTCCGTACGACGCCTGCTGCGCACCCGGATTGTAGGCAGTTTGTCCGTAAGGCTGCGTGGCCGGTTTGAACTGGGCTCGGCCGGCGGTACCGGCCAACAACACCGCTGCCATCAAGACCGTCCGGAGATGTACCGTGCGAAGCATTCGACAGCGCTTATCAGTACACGTTAAATGCCAACTCTAAATGGCACGAAAATGAACAGGTTTGCGAAAATCCACCGGTTGAAAAGAACCAGCCCTGATGGATTTAGACCGCGCTACTGTGCGGGGAGCGTGAACCGGAAGGTAGAGCCGTTTTGCCCGTCGCTTTCTACCCACATCCGCCCCCCGTGACTTTCCACAATTTTGCGGCTGATGGTCAGGCCCAACCCTACTCCTGGATAGTCCTTATTGTGCAAACGTGAGAATGGCTTGAATACCCTGTCCTGATACTGTTGCTCAATCCCGACCCCATTGTCCCGGACCGATATCGTGTACTCGTCTCCGGTCTCTTCCCCGCGTATCTCAATTCGGGGTGGATCTGAGCCGCGATACAGGATGCTGTTGCCGATCAGATTCTCGAACAGCTCCTTCATCTGCGACTCGTCCACTGTGACTTCAGGAAGTTTGTCAAAGTGCACCTCTGCTCCGGCGTCTTTGAGCTTCGTCTGTAGCCCAAGTAGTGCCAGCTGGAGGATAATGTCCAGCCTCATTGCGGTTCGGTTATTGGCTTTCTTGGGTCTGGCGATATTGGCCAGCTTCTGAACGGCATCGATGACCGCCTGCATCTCGGCCGCACCCGCGATGATATGTCCCGCATACTCGCGGATGTCCGGATCATCAGGCAAGCGCCGCGTCAACAACTGCGAAAAACTCGACATGCTGCGCAACGGACTTTTCAGGTCGTGCGCCACTGCGTAGGCAAGAGTCTCCATCTCTTCCGCGGCGATCAGGTACGCTTCCGCCCGGCGTTCGGCGTCTACTTTCTCTGCTCTGCAAGCCGCGAGCGCCGTCCGGAGTTCCTCTGTAGATTGGTCCTGTGAACCTTGGCTCTGAGCGGTGCCAGAATCCATGCTAAGCGGCTACCAGGCCAAGCCTTTCAAGCAAAGCGTTCGCGTCGGGATCGCGTCCGACAAAATTTCGATACAACAAGGCCGGATCTTCGCTATCGCCCTGTTCCAAAATCTTCCTGCGGTAATCGGTTCCGGTTGCAGCATTGAATATTCCTTCCCGGTGAAAGCGGGTGAAAGCGTCGGCGTCCAGCACCTCCGCCCACTTGTAAGAGTAATAACCAGCCCCATATGCTACAGGGCTTGCGAAAAGATGCGTGAAACTTGCGATGAGACCGTATGAGGGCGGCAGTGGTACTGGCGTGTAGCGCTGCAGGGTCGCACGGGCAAACTCCATCACATCGTCGCTGCCTTCCGGATCGAATTCTCTGTGCAATCGTAGATCAACCAGACCGAGACCCAATTGCCGCATCTGCATATTCGCGCTTCGGAACGTACGGGCTCGCCGCATTTTCTGGAATAGCTCATCCGGTATGCGTTCGCCCGTTTCATAATGCCGGGCAAAGAGATCGAGCGCTTCCCTTTCCATGCACCAGTTCTCCATGATCTGGGACGGAAGCTCCACAAAATCCCACGGAACGTTCGTTCCGGCCAGGCTTCGCACGGGAACGCGGCTCAGTACGTGGTGCAAGAGGTGGCCGAATTCGTGAAAGACCGTCTCAACTTCTTGGTGAGTCAAAAGCGACGGACGGCCTTCGACGGGCGGCGTCAGATTGCCACAAATCAGGCCGAGATGAGGCTTGCCGGCGTCCGGATTGCCCACAATGAGCGAATCCATCCAGGCGCCTCCCCGCTTGTTTTCGCGCGGGAACCAGTCTGAGTAAAAACCGCCGAGCAACAACCCCGAGCCCGTATCCTCAACACGGTAGTATTTCACCGCCGGATCCCAGCCGGGAATATCGCGTTCCTCAACGACCCGGATCCCAAGCACCCGGCCGAAGATATCGAACATCCCTGCGACGACCCGATCGAGCTCAAAGTAAGGCCGCAGCTCTTCTTCGTCAAAGTCGTAGAGCTTCAATCGCTGCTTCTCCGCCAGGTAGGCGAGATCCCACGGTTCGATCGGGTCGACTCCGTAGCTTTTCGCCATGACGGCCAGTTCCGCGTTTTCCCGTTCGAAAAAGGGCGCGGTTTTTCGGCCCAGCTCTTCCAGAAATGCCTGCGCGTGCTGCCCCGAGTGAGCCATGCGCTCCTCAAGCACCAGGTCGGCAAAATCTGTGTAGCCGAGCAGCCGAGCCTTTCTTCGACGCAGTGCAAGGATGGCCGTGATGAGCGCGCGATTATCGAAAGGCTCCTCCATTCCTCGCCGGTTCGAAGCTTGCCATAACTCGGAGCGGATCTGCCGATCGTCCAGATAGGTCATGGCAGCGATGTAACTCGGGGCCTGCAAGGTGAAACGCCAGCCGGAGAGGCCCTTGCTCTTTGCGCTCTCGCGCGCCGCGGCTAAAGCGGACGGAGGAAGCCCTGCCAGGCGTGACTCGTCCGTGATCAGAAGCTCAAACGCATTGGTCGCGTCGAGCACATTCTGGGAGAACTTGGTCGTGATCTTCGCGAGTTCAACGTCGATCTTTTCCAGCTCTTCCTTGCCCTCCGGGCTCAGGTCGGCGCCGGCTCGTCGGAATCCCGTCACGGTTTTTTGGAGATAGCGCTTGTGCGGCGTCCCCAATTGGTTCGCTTCCTCGCTTCCGGCGACCGCCTTCACGGCCGACCATAGCTCCGAGTTCAGCGGGATGGAGCTATAGAACACGCTCACCGGGCCTTGTACGGCGTTGTGGGCGGCTCGGAGCTCCGGTGTGGTGGCAACGCTTTCCAGATGCCGTACCGTGCTCATGGCAAAGTCCAAAGGCTCCGTCACGTTATCCAGTGCCAGCAAAATGTCCGCGTAGGTCCTCGGCGTCTCGTTCGAGGCAACTTTGGACAGCGCTTCCCTGCTCTGATCAATCAGCGTTTGTATCGCCGGCTCGACCATGTCGGCCTTTATGGAATCAAAAGGAACCGGCGTTTCCCTCGTCAGGAGCGGATTTGCGGTCTTCACATCCGTCAGTGTTGTCTCTTCCATAATCCTTACCAGACCCGGCAACCCCGGGCGGCATACATCTTGTCGCCGGCCTTGCAGCCGAATGCCTCGCTGAAAGCCGGTAAATTACTAACCACTCCGTTCGTTCGAAATTTGCCGGGCGAGTGAGGGTCGGTTTGTGCCCATAGCCGCGCCCGTTCCGGCCGGACATTTTCGCACCACAGTTGCCCGTAACCGATAAAGAACTGTTGTGTCTGGGTATAATCGTCGGCTTTCTGCGTGACGGGAATGCTGCGTTTCGCGAGATCGTCCATCAGCGCCAGGTAAGCCAGCCGGATCCCACCGTTATCAGCGGTGTTTTCGCCCAGCGTCAGCTTCCCGTTTAGTTCAACACCGGGAGTGGGGCTGAATCCGCCGTATTCGTTTATGAAGCAATCGGCGAGCTTCTGAAACTGCTCTTCATCCGCTTTCTGCCACCAATCCTTCAGATTGCCGGCCGCGTCGAACTGCCTGCCCTGATCGTCGAAACCGTGCGTCAATTCATGTCCGACGACGACGCCCACAGCACCGTAATTCACAGCGTCCGAGGCCTTGTTCGAGTAGAAGGGCGGCTGCAGGATACCGGCCGGAAAATTGATGTTGTTTTCGGTCGGATTGTAGTAAGCGTTCACCGTGGGCGGCGTCATCGCCCATTCCTGTTTATCGACCGGCTTGCCGATCTTGTCCCGCTGCCGTTTGCTCTCGAATTCGTTCGACCGATACCAGTTTCCGAAGTAATCGTCCTTAACGATTGAAATGGACGAGTAGTCACGCCACTTGTCCGGGTACCCGATCTTATTGGTGACTGCGTGCAGTTTCACGAGGGCCGCTTTCTTTGTCTCAGCGCTCATCCAGGTGAGGGAGTTGATATCGACCGCCATCTGCTTCTCGATCTCGTTCACCAGGGCCAGGGTTCGTTCCTTACCTTCCTGCCCAAACGTCTTTTCAACAAACTTCCGCCCCAGTGCCTCGCCCAATTCATCATCCGTCGCCGAGACGCAACGTTTCCAGCGCGGCCTTAACTCTTTCGTGCCGGCAAGCGTCAGACCGAAAAAATCGAACGTTTCGTCAACGAACCTCTTCGGCAGAAGCCGGGAGCTCGCGTTCAGATAGTGCCAGACGAGGTAATCCTTCAGGTCTGCCATCGTTTGCGTCTGCAACAGAGCGTTGAAGCCTTTGACGAAGTCCGGGACGGCCACGTTCAGCTTTGTAAACTCCGGGGTCGACAGATCAGTAAAGAACCGGTTGAAATTGAACTGCGGTGAAAGCGCTGCCAGTTCCGTTTTGCTCATTTCATGAACGAGCAGCTGCGGGTTACGCCTCGACGTGACGTCGAGCGACACCTTCGCCAGCGCGGTCTCGATGGCCATCACTTTCGCTGCTTTCGCGGTAGCCTCCTGAGCCGGAACCCCCATGAGCTCGAACATCTTCCCGATATGGGTAACGTATTTCTTCCGCACATCTACCGATCGGGCATCCGTGCGGAAATAGAAGTCTTTCTCAGGAAGGCCAAGTCCGCCCTGATCCACTTCTCCAATGTCCATGGCGGCGTTATTGGGATCCGCGGTCGAGCCGAAGTTGAAAAAGGCGTAGACCTGCTCTTTGTGAAGGCGTGCCACTTCGTCCGACAATTGCTGCTTGTCGGAAATTGCGGCAATCCGGTCAAGTTCCGGCTTCAGAGGTTCAGTGCCGAGTTTCTCGATCGTTGCTTCGTCGGTACATGACCGGTAGAAGCCCCCGATCTTCCCGTCAATGGACGATCGGTCCTGATGCGCCATCGAATCTTCCAGAATCTGGCGAAGGATCGCCTGGTTACGCTCGAACAACTGGTTGAAAGTGCCCCAACTGCTCTCGTCCGCCGGGATCGGGTGGGCTTTTAGCCAGTTCCCGCAGGCGTATTGGTAGAAGTCTTGGCAAGGATCAACACTTTTGTCGATCGCTTGAAGGTCTAATCCACTCTCCGAACTGGCTGTCTGGGGCGTTTGTGCGCTCCCGAGAGCAGCAAACAGAATTAGAGACAGGAACACCCTGAAGGTTGACATAAGCCTCACTAACACTAGTTTAATCGTGGTAATTCGATCGATGGATTTGCGGTGATGCGACGCTTCTCCGACGACTCGCTCGAATTTTCAACACCCACACAAGCACCCCCGCGGCGAAGAGTAGTAGGACGAGCGGCAGAGTGTAACGGTGCGTCAAAACAATGATGGATCGCCAATTCTCACCAAACCAGTACCCTAACGAAAGGAAAAAAGTCACCCACACGAACGCGCCGAGATAAGCAAAGAGCGCGAAAACTCGAAATTCCAGGCCGGACATCCCTGCAACCAGCGCGGTAAAGTGCCGAACACCGGGGATGAAATATCCGACCGTCAATAGCCAGTTTCCAAATCGTCTGAACCATTGATGGACACGCTCCACCCTCTCCGGCGTGACGTGGACAAATCTGCCGTACCGATCCACCGCGGCGTGCCCTAATGTCCGGCCCAGCACATAACTGGTCGAGATACCGCAGACAGCTCCACTAAACGCGGAAACGAACGCAAAGAGCGGCCGAAAGCGCCCGGTCGAGATCAGATAGCCGGAGAAGACAAGCAAGGTCTCGTCCGGGACTGGCAACCCCACGATGCCGAGCACGAGAAGAACAAAAAGACCTGCGTAGCCGTATTGTGAGATCCACTGAAGTAAGGACTCCATGCGGCGGGCAAACTGAAGGATAGCAGCAGGTTGCGCTACGATTCCGATATGGCGGAATCGGTCGGTAAAGTCTTCGAGATCAAATGTCCTTGTTGTGAAGCTACGTTACAGATCGACAGCGAGTCGCAACTGGTTATCAATCACCGCGACGTAGAGAAGAAGCCTCTGATCGAAGATCTGACCAGCGCCGTGCAACAACTGAAGGGCGAGGCGGCGCGCCGCAACGATGTCTTCGAGAAGAGTTTTGCGTCTCACCGCGCCAGCGAACAGGTTCGGGAGAAGAAATTTGAAGAACTCCTCCGCCAGGCGAAAGAAGACCCGTCCGCGCCGGCTCCCAAACGGCCGTTCGATCTCGATTAAAGCTTTACTTCAAGACGCTGCGAAAGTCGCCGCGCGCCAGCCGCCGGACGAAGTCGAAATCGCCGTCCAGGAAGTCCAGGGTGGGTAGCAGGTGAACGTCGATCCACTGGATCTGCTCGTACACCTGCTCTTTCATCTCGCCGGTGAACTCGGGAATCGCGAAAAACAGCAGGTGGACCCGGCTTCCGCTCGGGTATTCGTGCTCATATCGCGCCAGTTCGCTTCCCACCCTAGCTTCGATCTGCAACTCCTCCCGTAGTTCGCGGACTAGCGCCTGTTGCGGCGTTTCGCCAAGTTCTACTTTTCCTCCCGGGAATTCCCATTTCAAAGGATGACGGTCGGCGCGACGGCGTTGTCCAACCAGGACTTGACCATCCCGGTGGATGATGCCGGCTGACACGAGCAGCGGCGTCCGCGATTTCATTGGGCGAAGATCAGCGAGAGCGAGCCGCCCGATCTAGGCCGCAACGCTGGTTGCGATCAGTTGTCGCAACACATACGGCAGAATCCCGCCGTTCCGGTAGTATTCGGCTTCTTGCGGCGTATCGATTCGAGTTTTGGCTTCGAACTGTTTCTTTGTGCCGTCCGGCGCCTCACGCCAACACGTCACGTTACCGGCTCCCGTTGACGGCTGCCGGAACATGCGTGATCGAGAAACTTCCTCTCCCGTCAGTCCCAGGGTCTCCCGGCTCTCGCCCTCGAGAAACTGAAGCGGCAAAACACCCATCTGCACCAAATTTGAACGGTGAATTCGTTCGAAGCTTTCCGCAATCACCGCTCGCACGCCCAGCAGCAAAGTACCTTTGGCGGCCCAGTCTCTCGAGGAGCCAGAACCGTACTCTTTTCCGGCAATCACAATCAGCGGGACCTGTTCCGCTTTGTACTTCATCGCCGCGTCATAGATCGACATCTGTTCGCCCTCCGGCATATGCCGCGTGACGCCGCCTTCCACCCCGGGAACCATCTGATTTTTCAGTCGAATATTAGCGAAGGTTCCGCGAACCATCACCTCGTGGTTACCGCGCCGCGCGCCATAGCTGTTGAAATCGGCCGGCTTCACGCCCAAGACTCATCAGATATTTCGCCGCGGGACTGTCGAGAGCAATCGAACCCGCCGGAGAAATATGGTCTGTGGTGACGGAATCGCCCAGAACGGCCAGTGCGCGCAGCCCACTGAGATCGCGCACAAAGTAAGTGGATCCACCAAGCGTATCGAAGTAGGGCGGCTGCTTGATGTAAGTCGAATCCTTACTCCACTCATAAATGCTGCCGGTTGGGACCTTCAGGGAGTTCCAGTTCTTATCTCCTTCGAAGACTTCTGCGTATTCCTTGGCGAAGAATTCGGTTCGCGCCGAAGTCTTCACAACCGCCTCTACCTCTTCGTGCGACGGCCAGATGTCTTTGAGATAAACCTTCTTGCCCTTGGGTCCTTGCCCAGCGGCTCCTTGGTGAGGTCGAGGTCTACTCGCCCGCAATGGCGTAAGCAACCACCAGCGGCGGCGAAGCGAGATAATTCGATCGAACCAGCGGATTCACCCGGCCCTCAAAGTTCCGGTTCCCGCTCAGAACGGCTGCCACGTTCAGCTTGCCTTTCTGAACCGCGGACGCGACATTCTCGGGCAGCGGCCCACTATTTCCGATGCAGGTTGTGCAGCCATAGCCCGACCAGATGGAAATTAACTGCTTCCAGATAGTGCGTCAGTCCGGCATCATTCAGATAATCGGAAACTACTTTCGAGCCGGGCGCCAGCGAGGTCTTGACCCAGGGCTTGGCCGTAAGTCCTTTCTCAACCGCCTTCTTTGCGAGCAGTCCGGCCGCCACCATGACCGACGGATTTGAGGTGTTCGTGCAACTGGTGATCGCCGCAATGACCACCGCGCCGTCTTCGATCTTTTCGTGATGGCTGTTGACGCTGACTTCAGCCGACTTCTGGGCTTCAGGCAGGCTACTCAAGAAATTCGACCGCACATCATGAAGCTCGATCCGATCCTGCGGCCGCTTTGGACCGGCTAGCGACGGAACCACTTTCGAAAGATCGAGCGAAAGCGTATCCGATGTAGACAGGATCCGGCGAATCCGGCGTCAGGAACAGCCCCTGTTCTTTCGCGTAAGCCTCTACCAACTGCAACGTGCTCTGGAGAGCGGTTGGTAAGCCGGAGGTAGTCGAGCGTCTGTTCGTCGATCGGGAAGAAGCCGATGGTCGCTCCATACTCCGGAGCCATATTGCTGATCGTGGCTCGATCTGCCAGCGGCAGCCCGGCTGATTCCCGGGCCGTAGAACTCGACAAACTTACCGACGACGCCTTTCTTCCGGAGCATCTGGGTGACGGTAAGCACCAGGTCCGTAGCGGTCGCGCCGGCCGGCAATTTGCCGCTGAACTTAAAGCCCACCACTTGAGGCAGCAGCATCGAGATCGGCTGGCCCAACATGCAGGCTTCTGCCTCGATACCACCAACGCCCCAACCCACGACGCCCACGCCGTTGATCATCGTCGTGTGCGAGTCAGTGCCCATCAGCGTATCCGGATATGCCTGCAGCACACCTTTGGATGAATCGCTGAACACGACGCTCGCCAGATACTCAAGATTCACCTGGTGGACGATACCCGTATCGGGCGGCACAACGCGGAAATTACTAAACGCCTTCTGACCCCAGCGAAGGAACGCGTAGCGCTCCTGGTTTCGGGAGAATTCAAGAAGCGCATTTTCAGTGAACGCCCGGTCGGAGCCGTATTGGTCGACTTGAACCGAGTGATCGATGACGAGATCGGCCGGAGTAAGCGGGTTGGCCAGCTCCGGATTCGCGCCGAGACGCTTTAGAGCGTCTCGCATGGCGGCAAGGTCCACCACGCAAGGAACTCCGGTGAAGTCCTGGAACAGCGTTCGCGCGGGGCGGAACTGGATTTCCTGCGCTGTCGTTTTTGCGTCCCACTTGGCCACATATTCGATATCGCTCGGCCTTTACCGTGCGATCATCTTCAAATCGAAGCAGGTTCTCGAGAAGAACCTTGATGGAATAGGGGATGCGTGAGATCTTGATCCCGCTTTTTCCCTCGAGTGCGCTCAACCGGTAGATCTGGTAATCGCGGTCGTTGACGCGCAGCGTCCCTTCAGCTCCGAAACTATTCTTACTGGCCATTACATCTTTAGTGTAGGATGCCTGCCGCCTTACATATACAGGGGCTGCTCAATCCCGAGCACATGCAGGGTCCGGAGTAATTGCTTCCGTACATATTGAGTAAGCCAGAGTAGAAATGCGCGCCGTTCCGTGTCCTCTTCCGTGATGACGGGTTGGTCGTGGTAGAACGTGTTGAACGACTGCGCCAACTGGAAGGCATACTTTGCGACATGGGCCGGTTCTCCCGAGACGATGGCGCGCGCCACGGTGCTTTCCGCTTTGGAGGCGAGCAGCAACAATTGCCACAGGCTCTCCGTTTCCAGGTAGCGCCGCAGAGCTTCTTCCGACAGGATTTGTGCGAAGTCCGGTACAGATTCCGCCTCTGTCAACAAATTTGCGGAAGATATTCCCGGCCCGCAGCGATGCGTATTGCACGTACGGCCCGGTTTCACCCTCAAAGCTGAGCGCTTCATGGAAATCGAAGGCGATGACGGAATTCCGGGTAAACTTCAGCATGAAGTAGCGCAAGGCGCCAACCGCGATCTGCTCCGCCACCTTACGCTGCTCGGCAGCGTTCGCCTCCGGGTGACGATCTACCACTTCTGCCAGCGCGGTCTCAATGAGTTTATCGATGAGATCGTCCGCTTTGACGCCTAAGCCTTTGCGGCCGGAGACTTCAACGTAGGGCCGCGCCCGGTCCTCTTCAGAGAGCGCAATTCCCATCTCCAGGCAGGTTCGCGGCGTCAGAGCGACCATTTCGTAGGAGAAGTGCACAGACGCATCGGCTTCCCTGTTGTAGTCGAGCGCGCGTAATCCCGCCACCACAACGTCCTGGAGATATGACTGCCGGGAATCGATCACGTTATACACCTCGGAGCCATGGCCGAACGTGACGCCGCGTCTCGGGGCCGGGCCGGTCCGTTGTGACCCAGACCTGGTGGCCATTGGGATACGTCGACCACGGCCGATAGTAGAAGTCCTTTCCCAGCAGCCCGAATTTCCAAAGCTGGTACGCGATGTCCTTGCCGACATAGGTAACGGTGCCGTTCGAGCGGACGATCACCTTGCTGTCGTCTTCGGTTTCATCCGCGTTTTCCTCGACAGATTTCTCGGAAATCCGGAACGCTGACGAGGGCATCACCCAGCAATTCTTGTTTTTGCCTTGCGTCTCGAAGTAAATTGCCTTCCGGGCTTTCAGTAATTCGAACGCCGTTGCCCAGAATTGGAGGTGCAGAATCTCGCTCTCCCGCGGCAGAACGTCGTACTGGATGCCAAGACGGCTCATCGTCTTGAGATGGGCTACGACGATGGTGTCTGCCACAAGATGCGCCAGATCCGGAGATCTCTCCTGAACCCGCCTCAATCGCGTGTAAAGTCTCGGCTCGCCACTCAAGCGCTTCCGGATGTTCTTTGTAGTAGCTCGACGTGCGGGCGTACAGGTCCCAGCACAGATAATCGAAACGTACCGTCGGATCCGCCACCAGACGCTGCACTTCGCCGATGTTCTTGCGCTCCAGAAAGTGGAAGCCGACAACGACATCCGCAACCTGGACGCCGGTATTGTCGATGTAATTCTGCACTTCGACCCGGCGCTTCTGGTCCCGCAACATGCGTACGAAAGTGTCCCCGAGCACGGCATTTCGCAGGTGCCCAATATGCGCTGCCTTGTTCGGGTTGATGTTCGTGTGCTCAACGATGATTTTGTCGCGTCTTCTGGGTCTCGCCGCGCGTCTTTCGGCGCTGTCCGTGAGCGCCGCCAACGCGAAAACGCCTCGGTCGAGCCGCACGTTGATATAGCCGTTTCCGGCAATCTCGACGGAGCGCAACGCCGGGATTTCGGAAAGACCTTGGGCCAGATTCTTCCGCAATCTGACGGGGCGGCTTACGCAATTGGCGCGCCAGTTGAAACGCGATCGGAATCGCGAACTCGCCGAATGAGTTCTGTTTGGGTTGTTCCAGCGAGACTTTGGCCGTGACGTTGTAATTTGCTCGCCAGAGCTCCGCTCGACATGTTCGATCAACCGCTGTTCGATATCTTGGAACACTAAGTTTCAGTATGCAGGAGGTGATTTCCTGTTTGGCCTCAACGGCTTTAATGCGGTATCGGTCGATACAATGAGGATGTGCCGAAAGTGACCTTTATGCCGGAGAACAAGACTGTGGAATTCGATTCCGGCAAAATGCCTTACAGTGATCACGGAAAAAGAGCTTCTCTGCTCGACGTTGCTTTGAATTTTGATATTCATCTGGAGCACGCCTGCGGCGGAAGCTGCGCGTGTACAACTTGCCACGTGATTGTTCTGGAAGGCGAGAAGAATTTGAGTGAGGCGGAAGACGATGAACTCGATCGGCTCGACATGGCTCCTGGTCTGACGCTTCGATCGCGCCTGGGATGCCAGGCTGTTGTGAAGGGTGATGTAAAGGTCGAAATTCCCGCCTGGAACAAGAACTTTGTCAGCGAGGGCGGAAAATCAATGCTCTAGTTTCGTCTGCCAGGCGCACGACAAGGGTTACTCGTACCGCAGAGCTTCAACCGGATCGAGCCTGGCGGCTTTACTGGCCGGCCAAATGCCAAAAAACAGCCCAGTTCCCGCAGAGACAACGATTCCCAGGAGCGCGGCCCACAGCGGAACGCTGGTCGGAAGAGATGGAAAGATAAGCCGGCTCACTAGCGAAACAATCCAACCGAACGTGATTCCGGCCAAGCCTCCCAGAGCGGTCAGCGCGACGGCCTCGAGCAGGAACTGCAGCACGATGTCGGACTTCTTTGCTCCGATGGCTTTCCTGATACCGATCTCTTTCGTCCGTTCGGTGACGGAAACGAGCATGATATTCATGACGCCGATTCCGCCCACAAGCAATCCGATAGAACTCAAGACCACCATCACGATGGCCACCATCGAGGTAATCTGGCGAAAATCGGCCACGAGCTGATCTGCCGTCGACATCGAGAAGTTATCCGGTTTTGAAAACGGAACGTGCCGATCGATCCTCAAAATCACGCGAGATTCATCCATCGCTTTCGTCAAGCTGGCCTTCCTTGGCATTCACGACGATCGTGACATCTTTGGTTTGCGGATAATTCTTCCTGAAAGTGAAGAACGGAAGCAGCACCCGCAGATCGTCCTGTCCGAAGAAGGAAGCTGCCGGACGGTTCATCGTCCCTAAAACTTCAAACTCATGCCCATTCACGTCAATGGTCTTGCCAATCGCGTTCCACGTTCGGGAAAAGGCTGTTGGCGATATCGGCTCCGATCACGGCAATCGGTGCGCGACGGCGGTTTTCCTCGTTCGTGAAGAAGCGTCCGCTGCGCATGTCGACCTGGCCCTGCTCCGCGTACTCTTCCTCTACTCCCAACAGATTGATGCCGGAACGGTCGTTGCCCTTGTACTTCGACCGTCATGATCTGGTTATTCCGAATCACCAGCATGGGAGAAACACGATCGCAGGACTGGCACTTCGTCACGAATGTCGAGAATGTTTTCGTAAATGAAATCTTTTCGGGTGCGCTCTTCGCCCGTGAGGTTCGCCTGCATCGAAGCCCAAACGGAAGCTTGTTGATCATGATCGAGTTCGGGCCGAAGCTCTTGAGAACCGAAGTAATCGTGGAGTCGAAGCCGGTCAGATATCGAACCGACTCCGATAATGGTGCCGGTTCCCATCACAACGCCAAGAACAGTAAGCACGGCGCGCGTCTTATGCGCCCGAATCGTCTGAAGAGCGAGAGAACCGGCGTTCAGGAATGCGAGGGAATTCACTCTACTCCGATCTCAAGTGCTTCGATGGGGTCGAGCTTGGAGGCCTGCCTGGCAGGATAAATCCCAAAAAACAGTCCCACAACGGCCGACAGTCCTACGCCAATCGCCACCGAAGCGAGCGGCAGGGCCATGGGAATCGAAGCGGCGCGTCGGACGATCACCGCGACAACCCAGGCGATCAGCACACCGATAAGACCGCCCGTTGCCGCCAGTGTCGCCGATTCAACAAGGAACTGATTCAGGATATCAGCCCTTCGCGCGCCGAGAGATTTCCTGATGCCGATCTCATGCGTTCGTTCCGTCACTGCCGCAAGCATGATGTTCATGATCACGATGCCGCCTACTACCATGAACACGGAGACGATGCCGACAGCGGTAGCGGCGATCGCGGCCGTTAGGCGTTGCCACAAACTGACAAACGAGTCGGACGAGATAATGCCGAAATTGTCCTCTTGTTCGGGACGCAGATGTCGAAAGGCGCGAAGCAGCATGGTCACTTCGTCTTGGGCCTGCATCAGGTGCCCCTGGTCGATCGACTTCGCCAACAAGCTGCATGCCCTCGCTGGGCTCCGTACATCTTGAAGAACGTATCGATCGGAATCATGACGAAGTTGTCCTGCGACTGGCCAAACACACTGCCCAGTTGTTTCGCAACGCCCACAACCTCAAACGGAACACCGTTGATCTGGATCGATTTTCCGATCGGGATCCCGGTTTGGAGAAAACTTATCCCTTATATCCGATCCAATAAAGGCAACCGAGGCGTGACGGGCCACCTGGTTCTCGGTGATTCCTGTTCCGAAATCGATCTGAACGTTATTGAGCGCGGGCACGTTGGCGGTGATGCCCTGGAGATTGACGCCTTCCAGGTTCTGGCCCTGAAACCCGATCCGCACTGAGTTGTCGCCATCATGCCGATGCGCACGAAGCAGGGTGGCGTTGTTTTTGATGAACTCGTATTCGTCGCGCCGGATGACCGGGTTGCGTTTCGACATGAGAAGCAGCTTTTTAAAATCGGCCTGCCCCAGCCACACCATGCGCGCAACCCGGAAGCCATCCGATCCCATGTTCGACACTTTCTCGGAGATGTACAGATTCATCCCGTGAATCAGCGCCGTCACGGAGATGAGCGTGGTGGTGGCAAGAATAATCCCCAGCAGAGTTAAGAAGCTTCGCAGCTTATTCTTTCCCGAGGGATTCGATTGCTATACGCCCGGCCTCATAAAACGAGGCGCTCCGCTGCTGTCATTGTTTTCGCCACAGTAATCTTATCCGGCCGCGACCAGGTCGGAGTGAGTTCCCTTCCCGGAGTGTTCGTGAAGAACATTATCAACCCAACGCAAGACAAATTGCTCGACCCAGAATCTTGGCCCGTTTCTGGCCAGAAAACCGAGATGCCCGCCATGCTCCGGTGCGGCAAGCGTAAGAGCCGGATTTCGTTCGAAGACGGGTGATCGAAGATCTCGAACGGCACGAGCGGGTCGTCCTTCGCGGTGACAATCAGGCGTCGGAACACGAATGCTGCAAGGAAATGGTGCGAGGACTGAGTGCGATAGTAATTCTCGGCCGTTCCGAATCCAAAGAGAGGCGCCGTATACCGATCGTCAAACTCCCAGATGTCTTGACGACTCCGGAGCCCGTCGGTCGAGTAGCTTTGCGGAGAACTGACGCTCTTGCGACGAATTCGCTGCTTTGAGCCGATCGAGAAACCGGCGGGCATAAGACGGTTCGATCGTTTCCCGATGGCCCGGACACAGCGAGCGAGATCGATGGGAGGCGAAATCGGCACACACTCCGTCGAGCAGAGGCTGTCTGTTTTAGTTCTCCCGCTAGTTTCAGAGCCACATTCCCGCCCAGCGAAAAGCCAATGAGAAAGACTGGCTGCGTGTACTCTTCGCGCAGGTTTCCGGCAATCAGAATCGTGTCACTCGTCAGGCCGGAATGATACATCGTCTCTGATAACGTCTCCGTGCCGCCACAAGTTCGCAGATTCAGCCTGATGAACGCCGAACCCGGCCTCGAGCGCAGCTTGCGCAAAGCTTCGCATGTACCCCGAATTGGCCGAACCTTCCAGGCCGTGGAGCAGAATCAGTTGCCCTTTCGCACCAGCCTCCGGCTGATGCTCAAGCGCCACAACCGAGACCCGGTCGGATATCCGGTACGTCCGCCGAACGGCAGGAAACCGCTTGTCGTCCAGGCGACGACTCCAGAAGTTTCCCGCAATCGTGAGGAAATGTGGATTTCGGAAGAGCGGCTGAAAGTCCGGGTCCAAATCCGATTGTATAGAAATGTCGCTACGAGAGGATCGTTTCGAGCTCTCAGGTAGGCGATAGCGGAGCTCTACAGGCTTTCGCTCTTGCGGCTGAGGTCTTCGGAAAGAATGATAGCTTCCGCCAGTTCCCGCATCGGACGGCGCAAGCGACGGCTCTCGTTACGCAGCCTCAGGTAGGCTTCTTCCTCCGTCAGGCTGTGGCGATGCTGCAGAATGCCCTTTGCGCGCTCGACGATCTTGCGCGTTTCAAGCTGACGCCGCATTTCCGCGGTTTCTTCCTGCAGCCGGGCATTCTCTTCTTCCAGAACCGATTTAGAGATGGCGCCGCCCATCTGCTCCCCGATGAAGGTGAGCAAAGAGACCTCATTCGGAGTGTGAAAATGCGGATCACGGTGGTGAACGTTGATGACACCAATCACTTCGCCCCTGCTGAGCAAAGGCACGGAAAGGAACGCTTCGTAGGTGTCTTCCACGAGAGCCTGGAACTTTTTGAACCGCCTGTCCGAACCGGCATTCTCCGGCAACGCGACCACCGAATGATGTTCAACAACCCATCCGGTAATACCCTCGCCAACTTTCAACCGAATATTGCCCAAGTCGACTTGATGCGGAACCTGCGACGCGCGTAGGACGATTTCCGCCGTTTCACGCTCGATGAGATAGACAAGGCAAGCATCACATTCCGTCACTTGCACCGTCAAACCAACAATTTCTCCCAGCATCTCGTCCAACGAGAGCTCGGAGCTGACGATGTTGCTGATGCGGTGTAGGATCGGGACCTGTGAGGTTGGTGGATCAAAAACCATTGCTGTCGCCATAATAAACTCTAGAACGCGCGGCGCCTAGCCAGCAATCAAAAGAATTGATGCTATTCATTGTTGTCGATGGTGGCTATCCCTACCCCATTTGCTCCCAGGCAGAGACGGAGTAATGCCCAGCGTTACCTGCCACTTGGCGGATACTACCCCTTTTTGCTCCGGCGTCCCAACTGAGCGTCAAGCCCCTGCCAGCCGGTCCCCCGCCCTGCCAAGCTAGCGCGCCATCACCATAAACCCTTACCTTGAGGGACGCGCTTTCACGGGTTCCGGCGTGGGGTCCGACCTCTGCTAACGGCAGTACCGAGCCGTGTTTTACGAACACTGGAATTCGTTCAGTACTTCGAGGGACAGAGAACGTCGCTCCGCCCCGGACCGGCTTGCCGGTCCAAAAGTCGCACCATTCGCCCTGGGGTAGAGTAATCTTTCTCCCTGCTTCTCCGGCAAACAAGGGTGCCACCAACATTCGGTCGCCGATCATGTATTGATCGTCGACGTCTGCCAGGGCCGGGTCCTCGGGATGGTCCAGGATCAAAGCACGGAACGGCGGCATTCCGTTTGCCGCATACGCCTCGAAGGCAGAAAGCAAATACGGAACCAGCTGCATGCGCCAGTTGATGATCTCGCGGCAACGCGCCTCGAGGGTTTGCCAGTCGCTGTCCAACTGACCGGCATTGTTCTTAACGCGGTCGATCTGTTTCCAAGGCGGGTTCTTGATGTACCACGCATTCACCATCGCGAGAGGCGAGAACACGACGCTTTCGAGGCGGCGTACCAGATCCTCGGCGTCCTTCGCATCTCTGACCTCAGGGCACCAGAGCAAACCTGAAAAACCCGAGTTCACCAGCGCCCGAATGAAATCACGATGTTCATAGAGGTCGCTGTAGAGAACAAACGGGTAAGGTGTTGCGAGCGCTCCGCTCGATCGAACCAGGCTGTATGTCGCTCGATTTCGCTTCTCGTATTGCTGCCAGATGGCCTGCTGATACCGCAATCCGAACACTGCGTGCATCTGCTCGCCATCGACTCCGGATGGGAAGCGGGAGAAGTCAGGGAACGACCACCCGCCCGTGAAGTCGGAGCTGTCGCATTCGTCCAGCTTGAAACCCGAGATGCCGATATCGACCAGGGTGCGCCCGTGATAATCACCGAAGGTCTCCCGTGCCTTCTCGCCCGCAAAATCGGGGACGAGTCCTCCCCATACGCCGTAGTCTCCAGAATTCGGAAGAAGAGCCTGAAACAGCGGCGACGAAGGGTGCGTGAATGCGTGTTCCCAGAGGTTTACCTGAAAGCCTTCGTCGGCGAGATCTTTGACAAACTCCTGCGGCTTCGGGAAACGCTTGAAGTCCCAGGCGAAACTGCAGGAATAGGCGTGAGTTTGCCAGCCCGGCTCGAGCCCAATTACATCGCAGGGTATCTTCCGGTCGCGAAATTCCTGAGCGAGCTTTTTGATTTCGTTGCTGTCGTCGTGCTGCTCTGCCCGATACCAGAAGCCCAGCCCCCACTCCGGCGGCACCAATCCGCCCCCCGCGAAAAGGTTGTAGCGCTGAACGGCAGCCCTCATCGACGGACCAGCGAACAGATACACGTCGATTCCTTTCGCCCTGGGAACTTCGATTGTGATCTCGCCCGGGTCCTGCAATGCCAGTTTGCGAGTCATATCGGGGGTGTTGACCGCGCCGGACGCGGCCTCTACCGCATGTGTCGGCTTTGCGCGTGCATCGCCGCAATAGAAGTCCACGTGGCGAGCGCTATCGACCAGAAGACCGTACCCACGCGTAGTCACATAAAACGGAACCGGTGCATGGGAGTCACCGGTATCGAGTTTCGGATCGGCGTTGACTCTTATCGTTTTCTTTTTGCCGCGCTGCGAAAAGGAAAGCAGTTGCAGACCGAATCCGTAGATCAGCTCTCCGGGCGGCATCGGAATTTGAAGTACGCATCCGCGATCCGTAACGCTCCCCGCGATCGCGGGCAGCGGAGGCGAACTCACGTCCGGTAATTGCGCCAGCTTGGTTTCCGCTGGAGGAACCAGACGCGAACGGACCGGCGTATAAGCTTCGGGTGTGCCAAGCGTTGCCTTCCAGATTCCGGGCAAAGTTCGTGTCCAGGCCATGCCGTCACTGCCTGCGGGCACCGGCTGTGCTTGAACACCCGTACGGCTTTGGGCGGCAGCCACTCCCAAGGCAAGCGCTCGGCTCAATTGACGTCTGTTGATCATGAACTCGTCTTCAGACTACCTGAATCGAAGTCGCTTACAACGAGCCCTGATGAAGACAAAAAAAGGAGGCCTGGATTAGGCCTCCCTCTTTCCCTACTGAGATGCTGTCTTATTGATTACCGCTCGGAGGTGCCGGTGGATCCAGTAGATCCGCCAGTCGAGCCAGAGCTACCCTTGCTGTGTTTCCCTTTTTTGGATCCACTCGTGCTGCCTGAACCGCCCGAAGATCCACTTCCGGATGAGCCACTGCCCATAGTGCCGCCGCTCGACGAGCCGCTGCCGGAACCGGAACCCGAACCCGATTGACCGGTTGAGCCGGATTGACCGGTTGAGCCTGACTGACCGGTGGAACCCGATTGACCCGCTGAGCCTGATCCGCTCCCGCTGCTGCCTGATCCTGATTGCCCCGCACTGGAACCGGTCGCTGAGCCGGATTGACCCAACGGTAGTCCCACAGCGATCAGGGGAACTGAGACTGCGCTCAGAAGAAGCGAGTAGAATACTTTCTTCATGACTATTAACGTTGCTCCTCTGTTGCGCGTTAACGCGCACATATGAGACGAGGGAGCGAAATCTACATTACCTAGCTGTATTACTGCCCTCCGGATGGTTCGGTGTTCAACACGAATGCCTGAAGAGATCGAGATGGAACCGGATAAGCCGTGCCGGCCGTCAGAGCCCGGCAGTGT
This sequence comes from uncultured Acidobacteriaceae bacterium, assembly GCA_963730775.1. Lineage (GTDB taxonomy): Bacteria > Acidobacteriota > Terriglobia > Bryobacterales > Bryobacteraceae > Bog-105. Next base: position 197,042 of record CAVSTI010000006.1, read on the forward strand.
TCTCCGCACGCCGGATCATTGGTGTCAAGGATCAATGACCACTCGTTGCTGCCCGGCGACTCCGGCACTGTAAACTCCTGGTCTTCGTGATAGACATTGATCACGATCAGCAGTGTTGCTTCATGGCCATATTGCCGAATGCCCGTGGTCTGTGCGCGCCCGTCGAGTAACATCCCGAAGCATCGTAACTCGTCCGTCCACTGCTCTTGGGTAATCTCCGTTCCCGAAGGATGAATCCAGGTTACGTCCTTTACGCCCAGTTCCTCGACATACTCGCCCGTGAGGAATCGGTTCCTTCGAAGGATCGGATACTTGTGCCGAAGGTGGGTGAGCCGCTGGACGAAGCCAATCAGCGACTTTCCCTTCTCCTCCAGGTTCCAGTTGAGCCAGCTTACTTCATTGTCCTGGCAATAAGCGTTATTGTTCCCGCCCTGCGTACGTCCGAATTCGTCGCCCGCAAGCATCATCGGCGTACCCTGCGCAAAGAGCAGCGTCGCCAGCAAATTGCGGATCTGCCGTTCGCGAAGGCTATTGACCTCCGGATCGTCGGTAGGCCCTTCAAAGCCGCAGTTCCACGAGCGATTATCGGAACTGCCGTCGTTGTTGTCCTCACCGTTTGCTTCATTGTGTTTCTCGTTGTAAGTAACGAGATCATTCAATGTGAAGCCGTCATGCGCCGTGATGAAGTTGACGCATGCCCATGGTCTTCGTCCCTGATGATTGAACGTTTGGCCGGAGGCGCACAGACGCTCGGCCAAAGCGGCCACGGATGCCGAGCCCTTCCAGAAATCGCGAACGGTATCCCTGAACTTGTCATTCCACTCGGCCCATCCGGGAGGAAATGCGCCCACCTGGTACCCGCCCGGTCCGCAGTCCCAGGGTTCCGCAATCAACTTCACCGTTCCGAGCACAGGGTCCTGGCTGCAGGCCTTTAAAAATCCGCTCTGGTTATCGAATCCGTTCGGCTCACGGGCCAAAATCGTCCCGAGGTCAAAACGGAAACCGTCCACATGGGTTTGCTCCACCCAGTAGCGAAGGCTGTCCGTCACCATCTGAATGACTCGGGGATGACTTAAGTTGAGGGTATTTCCGGTGCCTGTGTCATTGATGTAGTAGCGCGGCTGGTCCGGGAGCAGACGGTAGTAACAGGCATTATCAATTCCTTTGAAGGACAGCGTAGGACCGCGCTCATTTCCCTCCGCCGTGTGGTTATAAACAACGTCGAGAATGACCTCTAATCCCGCGGAATGAAGCTTGGCAACCATCTCCTTAAACTCGCGGAGACTGTCGTGCTTTGCGGCGGCATATCTGGGATCCGGCGCGAAAAATCCGATGGTGTTGTAACCCCAGTAGTTCGTGAGTCCCTTGTCAAGCAAAAGACTGTCGTTGATAAAGGTGTGGATGGGCAACAATTCGACGGAGGTCACACCGAGCGATCTAATGTACGATGTGACGGCCTCGGCACCCATGCCCGCATAAGTACCCCGAAGCTCAACCGGAACCTGCGGATGCAGCTTTGTGTATCCCCGGACGTGCGTTTCGTAAACGATGGTGTCGTCCCATGGGATCGGGTTCCTGCCTGGATTGCCCTTCCAGTCAAAGAGGGGATCGACGACAGTGCACTTCGGCATATAGGGAGCGCTGTCCCGTTCATCGAACGTGAGGTCGTCTTCCGACTCCAAGACATACCCGAAGACGGCCGGATTCCACGTGAGTTGGCCCGTGTGAGCACACGCATATGGATCGAGAAGTAACTTGTTCGGGTTGAAGCGGTGGCCCGCGTCTGGCTCGTACGGCCCATGTACGCGATAGCCGTAGATTGTCCCAGGGGTCACTTCAGGCAAATATCCGTGCCAGATTTGGTTCGTGTATTCCGGCAGTTCAATCCGCTGTACCTCTTTCTCGTCGGCATCAAAAAGGCACACTTCAACCTTCGTGGCATGGGCGGAGAACAGAGCGAAATTGGTCCCCTGCCCGTCCCAGGAAGCGCCACGCGGAAACGGATTTCCCTCTTTAACTTGTATTTTCTTGGAAGATGACATTCTTCGGTTGTGTATGTTTTTTTACAGTGAAGCGATCCAGCGACGGTGAGCCACGAAACATCCCCTACGGGTCAGGACTCGCCGTCCCCCGCTCTTCGCTATAGATACGGAAACCGGCAAGAATGCAGCAAACGTATTTACCAGCTCGGATTTATTGGCCGGATGCTCTGAACGCCGGCGCTCCATCCATGCTGAAGGCCGTAGCGGGTATTGAAAGAGCTTTGGTCGGCAAGCAGGCAGATCGGTACCGGAGGAAATCCTTACGCAAGTTTGCGGTCTGGGAAAGCAGGTCGCCTTCATCCAAACTAAAAGCTTGGATCACAAATCCGGCACCGCGCCGTGCAACCAGACGGAGCTAACCCTACAAATCGCTTGCGAAATGCATCGCGCAGCTCTTGACGCGGTCGAACGTTCAAACAGCTCGTGCAAATACACGGCGGCGCTGTTGAAGCGCAGCCAGGAATACATGCGAGAATCATGCAAGTTGCTTGCATGTAGTTCGATCGCCATTACGGACCTGCCTTCTCCCCCCCCCGCAGAATCGATCGAAAGCGCGAAGCGCTATATCGCTGCTACCAGGTGATGAAACCCGAAGCAATCCAGATGCTTAAAATCTTTCACGGCGCGCAAGACTGGCGACAAGCAGTATCTGCAGCACGTCATTAATCTGCTCGTGCGGGGTGAAGCGTTGCCTCCGTCGCAGCCTGTACGTCCTGCAGGGATACTCCCGGAGCGAGTTCTTCCAGAACCAGACCTTTTTCCGTTACGCGAATCACCGCTAATTCCGTAATGATCGTTTGCACAACGCCCAATCCGGTGAGGGGAAGCCGGCATCGACGCAGGATCTTCGGTTCTCCGGATTTGGTCGTGTGTTCCATCGCCACGATAACCCGGCGTGCCCCGGCGACCAGGTCCATCGCGCCGCCCATGCCCTTCACCAGCTTGCCCGGAACCATCCAGTTGGCGAGGTTCCCGGCCTCGTCTACTTCCATTGCGCCGAGAACACTCAGATCGATGTGGCCGCCTCGGATCATCGCGAACGAGTCGGCACTCGAGAAATACGAGCTGCCCGGCAGCTCGCTTACCGTCTCTTTTCCCGCATTGATAAGATCCGGATCTTCCGTGCCTTCGAGAGGATATGGACCGACACCCAGCATGCCGTTCTCGGACTGCAGAATCACTTCTATCCCCGGCGGAACGCAATCGGCGACTAACGTCGGCAGCCCTATCCCCAGGTTGACGTAGAAGCCATTTTGAAGCTCCTGAGCGACACGGCGCACAATGCGGTCGCGCTTCAACGAGTCCCGATCACTCATTAGACCTGCTTTCGAACAACACGGCGCTCGATGCGTCGCTGGTAGTCGCTCGCCTTGGACAATTGCTTTGACGTAGATCCCGGGAGTGGCAACCTGCTCGGGAGGAATTCCGCCCACCGGCACGAGTTGCTCCACCTCAGCAATCGTGACTGCGGCCGCGGTCGCCATGATCGGATTGAAGTTGCAAGCTGTTTTGCGGTAGGCGAGATTGCCGGATTCATCGCCCTTCCAGGCTTTCACCAGAGCGAAGTCCGCTTTCAATGCTCGTTCGAGCAGGTACTGCTTGCCGTCGAAGTCGCGCGTTTCCTTCCCCTCGGCGACAATCGTACCGACACCGGTCGGCGTGTAGAAAGCTGGAATGCCTGCTCCCCCGGCACGGATCCGTTCCGCCAGCGTGCCCTGAGGAACGAGCGTCACCTTCAACTTATTCGTCACGACGAGCGATTCGAGCAGCTTGTTCTCGCCCACGTAACTTCCAATGTGCGACTCGATCATGCCGGCCTCCAGCATTAAACCCATGCCGAAGCCATCTACGCCCATGTTGTTGCAGATGGTGTGAAGCCCACGAACTCTCTTCCTCACTAACGCCGCGATAAGGTTCTCCGGGATACCGCACAGCCCGAAACCGCCTAACATGATGGTTGCGCCATCGAAGATTGGCTCAACAGCCTCGTCCGAATTCGTGCGTACTTTACTCACAGGTAGCTTGCTGCGTCGCCGACACTGCGCGCTGTCCCAGCATATCCGTTACGCGCCTCGCGACAGCACCAAGCTTCGACTCATCGACACCCGTCTGGAATCCTCTCGCATGCAGGGCCGAAACCACGCGTTCAGTGGCGACGTTACCCGGTGATCCCGGAGCGAAAGGACAACCTCCCAAACCCGCAATGCTCGAATCGATCACGCGAATTCCGAATGCCAGAGCGGCCTCAATGTTTTGAAGCGCCTTCCCTCCCGTATCGTGAAAGTGCACCGCGAAGCGCTCGGGAGCGTTCTCTCCGAGCAGAACTCGGAGCAATTCGCCTGTACGCTCCGGAGTCCCTGCGCCGATCGTGTCGCCAAGCGAGACCTCAAAGCAACCCATAGAGAACAGGCTTTGGACCACGGCCGCGACCGCAGCCGGAGGAACATATCCTTCATAGGGGCAACCGAGCACGCACGAAACATAGCCCCGCACGGCGACTCCGAGCCGAAGTGCCTCGGCCGCCACCGAACGATACCGGTCCAGGCTTTCTGCAACCGTGCAGTGAATGTTTTTGGCGGAGAAGCTTTCGGTGGCGGCAGCGAAGATTGCGACCTCTGATACTCCGGCCAACAGAGCCGTTTCTAAGCCTCTCGTGTTTGCGACGAGGGCGGAGTAAGAGACGCCCGGCATTCTGCGCAGACGCGCAAACACGTCGGCAGAGTCAGCCATCTGCGGCACTCGTTTTGCTGAAACGAAGCTACCGACCTCAATCCGCTTCAGCCCTGTCTCGGCAAGCGCCTCGACCAACTCAACCTTATGGTCAGTTGACAGAGTCCGCCGCTCATTTTGAAGGCCGTCTCGCGGGCCAACCTCCACAATTTGCACGCACGAGTGCAGGTTCATAGACGCAAGCAGATGCCAGCGCAGGCTGACATCGCTCCTATCCTACTCGTCTCCGGCGGGCTGCTTTTTGTGTTTTGGTTTGGGACGGTTGGTTTTGTCGAGAATCGGTCGGGAAGGAGGAGGTGTGCCGACCCTTTCCCGGGCGACTGCTTTGACGGATTTCGTCTTGCTATACGCCTTGGATCGCTTCGGCATCAGCCCAACAGGTCAAGGCAGCGTTTCAGTGACGCGATCGTCCGGCGCACGCGTCTCAACGGAAGGATCAATTTCTCCCGCCGTCAGAACGTTATAGGCGATTTTTGATCGGGACGGCAGGAAATGCCAAAAACTCTCGGCCGCACTCTCTTCCTCAGCCGCCAGCCGGTCTGCGAGTTCTGCGGTTTGTTCATCCCTGGCAAGCCGGGCAGCGGATTTGAGCGCCAGGTACATAGCCGCGGCACTCTTGCTGAGCGCGAATCCGTTCATCAAATTCTGGACCAGTTTTTCTTCTGGAGCGTGACCCAGTTGTGCGGCTCTCGGCGCGACAGCGAGCAAGTCGGCCAGAAAATGAGTGTCTCGATGCTCGGATGCGTTCAAAGCAGCCAGACGGCTCGACAGCATGTCTGCATGCAGTGCCGCGCGTTCAGCCGAAGTCCTGAAACAGACGTGTACTTCCGAATCGTCACCATCTTTCAACGAGCTTCGGAACTGGGTTTCCAAGCTTCTCTCGGCAGAGATGGAGTCGCCAAGGTATCGGACGATTACTTCGAGAGAGGTTGACACGCCTCGGTCCCTTAAGCAGCGATGCGCTGCGAACCATCTGGCCAGAGACCCATCTCAACAAACTCGGCCTCGAAGCGAGCTTGTTCGCGGGGGTCCTTGGACGGCCTTAGCTTGCGACAGCACTCTCGGAGTGCATCTTCAAGCGGCATCGAAAGAGCTTCGTCACCAAGGACGATTTGCACGAGTTCGCGAGCTGCTTTTCGACCTGCCTCCGGTGACTTAGCGAACATTAGCGCCTCATACCGGTCGTGGATGAGCTGCTTATGTCTATTCATGGGGTAGTTCTCCAAACTGTTGGATGCGCGGAAGTCAATTTTGGTTCGCCCGGACTATGGTAATAAGTGACCGGACAATACGCAACCCGTTACCGGATCCCAACAGAAGTTAGAGTTCTAGGCGTCCGTGGTAGAGCATTTCAGCTAAGTGAAATTTCTTCACCACCGTCAAAGATCCGAAGCGCGTCGAGAATACGACGTCTTTATCACCGGGCGAGATCGCCGTCGAGCGAGGAAAATACAAGTGCACCGCGCCGGTTTTTGCGTCGACTTTCGCGTCTTCCGCGCCCATTGGCGCCTTTCCCGGCACCCTTAGCGTTGAACCTCGCATCAGACCCTCGAGCGCTTGATCTTTGCCGGCCGACACCAAACCGATGACAGTAATGATGTAATCTCTCCCGCTCTCTCCCGGAGCAGTTTCGTGCGACAGCGATAGCGCTTCCCGTACCGGAGCCGCACTATCCCACCGAACGAGTACTGGGAGAGTCGGGACTTGCCCTCTTCCGGTATTTCGCCCAACTCCACCATCCCAGCGGCCGTCGGTTGCTCCGGCCTTGGGGCCCCCCGGCAAACCAGCCTGCTGCGCACCAGGCAAGGAATAAACATTGACGGCTTCCTCTTCCCGCGTATCCGGAAACTCGGCGTTCGCGGTTTGACTCCACGGGGAATTCGAGAGGATCTGCTCAAGGTCAGCGTGGCTCCACTTGCTCGGGTCGGGGTTCTTGCCCTTCCAGGGCGGCCCGGCTACCGCGGTTCCTAGTGCGACGAGAGTACAAATTGCAATTCGAAGCTTCATTCCAGCCCCATCTCTCGCTTAGACGCGGCAAACTGCTCCGCAGCGAATTCGATTTCGTCGCGAGTATGAGCTGCCGAAATCTGGACGCGTATGCGAGCTTTGCCTTGAGGCACCACTGGGTACGAAAAGCCGATTACGTACACACCTCGCTTCAGGAGCGAGTCCGCCATCCGGGTTGCCACCGTCGCATCGCCAAGCATGACCGGCACGATCGGGTGCTCTCCGGGAAGGATTTGAAAGCCATACGACGTCATCCGCTCTCGAAACAGCTTGGTGTTGCTGAAGAGGCGCTCCCGGAGCTCAGCCAAATCTCCGATCAGATCCAAAACGGTGAGCGACGCGGCTACGATCGGTGGGGCCACGCTATTCGAAAACAGGTAGGGCCGTGATCTCTGGCGTAGCAGCTCGATTATTTCTTTCCGGCCGCTGGTGTACCCTCCGCTTGCGCCTCCTAGCGCTTTGCCGAGTGTGCCCGTGATGATGTCAATCCGGCCCATCACACCCATATGCTCATGCGTGCCGCGTCCGGAAGCTCCCATGAACCCGACAGCGTGCGAATCGTCCACCATAACGAGCGCGTTATAGCGCTCGGCAAGATCGCAAATCTCCGGGAGCCGGGCAAGATAACCGTCCATGGAGAACACGCCGTCCGTGGCAATCAGTCGTGTTGCTGGCGCCGCTCGCCTCCTTGAGCTTCGCTTCGAGATCGGCCATATCGCCATGTTTGTAGCGAAACCGTGAGGCCTTGCGAAAGCCTGATGCCGTCGATGATGCTGGCGTGATTCAATTCGTCGGAGATGACGGCGTCTTCGGCATCAAGTAGGGTCTCGAAGAGTCCACCATTTGCGTCAAAACACGACGAGTAGAGGATGGTGTCCTCGGTGCCCAAAAACTCGGTGAGCCGCGCCTCCAGCTTTTTGTGGATCGCCTGTGTGCCACAAATAAACCGCACGCTCGCAAGTCCGTAACCCCACTCCTCCAAGGCTGCAGTGGCGGCACGGACTAACCTGTTTGTTGTCTGCGAGTCCCAGGTAATTATTAGCGCAAAAGTTTAATACCCGTTCTCCGCCCGTTACCGCTATTTCGGCCTGCTGGGGAGTTTCGATGGTTCGCTCGCGTTTGAACAAACCTCCCTGCTCAATTTCTTTCAGTCTGGTTGCGAATACTTCTTGCGCAGTTCCGTACATAAGCTTTGATCCTTCAACAATCTTTCACGTTCACGGCCAGGCCGGCCAGCGCAGTCTCTTTGTAGCGGGATTGCATATCGAGGCCGGTCTGGTACATCGTTCGAATCACCTGGTCGAGCGAAACCTTGTGACCTTCGCCTTCCTGCATGGCCATGCGGCACGCGTTGATGGCTTTGACCGCTCCGATCGCGTTCCGTTCGATACACGGAATTTGGACCAAGCCGCCGATGGGATCACAAGTCATGCCCAGATGGTGCTCCATTCCGATCTCGGCCGCGTGCTCCACTTCTTCGTTTGAGGCGCCGAGGGCACCGGCAAGACCCGCCGCGGCCATCGAACAAGCAACACCCACTTCGCCCTGGCACCCTACCTCGGCACCCGAGATGGACGCGTTCTCTTTGTAAAGAATACCGATCGCGCCGGAGGTAAGCAGAAACCGCTCTAAGCCTTCTTCGGAGGCGTTCGGAATGGAAGAAAGGTAATAACGGGCGACGGCCGGAAGCAATCCGGAAGCGCCATTGGTGGGCGCGGTCACAACCCGGCCGCCGGCGGCATTCTCTTCGTTCACAGCCATGGCGAAGACGTTGACCAGGTCCATGGAACGCAGCGGATCAAGATCCGATCGCTTGCAGATCTTGTCCCAGAGCTTGGGAGCTCTTCGTCGCACGCGAAGTCCTCCGGGCAGAATGCCTTCTGTTCTAAGGCCGCGGTCAATGGATTCGTTCATCACCGCCCAGATACGATGAATTCGTTCCCGGACCTCGGGCTCACTCCGGAGCACAGTTTCGTTCGCCAGCATCACTTGCGCAATGGACAAACCATGCTCTTCGGAGATACGCAGCAGTTCCTCTCCGTTCGAGAAAGGATATGGCACCGGGAGAGGTGTCGCCGCCGCGGGGCTTTCGCCTTCTAAGAGAATGAACCCGCCGCCAACGGAGTAGTAGACCTGCCGCAGAAGGCAATTGCCCGCCGCGTCGAATGCCTGGAACCGCATGCCGTTGGGATGACCCGGCAGGATCTGGTCGTTGTGGAACAGTAAATCGGCCGGTTCATTGAACGGAATGCTTTTCTTGCCGACCAGTTTCAACGATCGGCTGCCGCGAATTTCGTCAAGCAGCGGTTCGACAGCGGATGTTTTCACCTCTTCGGGAATTTCGCCGGCAAGCCCGAGCAGGATGGCGCGATCCGTGCCATGCCCCACTCCCGTCAACGCCAGCGATCCAAACAATTCGGCGAGGACGCGCGCGACATTGTTCAACAGGTTTGTCCGTTCCAGTTCGCGAACGAATCTGCCTGCCGCCCGCATTGGACCGACAGTATGCGAACTAGACGGGCCAATGCCGATTTTGAAGATGTCGAAGATGCTGGTTTTCATCGCAGCGAGCGAGACGAGTGTTCCGACCTAATGGGGGTCACCCCATTGGAGCAACACCTTGCCTGAGTTGCCGGATTTCATCACCGAGAATCCCTGTTCAAAATCCTGGTAGGGGAAACGATGAGTGATGACCGGGGTAATGTCCAATCCGCTTTCCAGCATGACGGTCATCTTGTACCAGGTTTCATACATCTCGCGGCCATAGATGCCTTTGATTGTGAGCATGTTGAAGATCACCTGACGCCAGTCGATGCTCATCTCGCCTCCCGGTATGCCCAGCATGGCGATCTTTGCGCCGTGGCTCATGTTCGCAAGCATCTCGCGAAATGCCTTCGGGCTGCCGGACATCTCCAGCCCGACGTCGAAGCCCTCGTGCATGCCGAGTTGCTTCTGTACGGCAGCGAGCGACGTTTCCGACGCGTTGGCGGCGACCGTTGCTCCCAGTTTTCGAGCCAGTTCCAGTCGATAGGGATTCAAGTCGGTCACGGCGATAAATCGGGCACCAGCATGTCTTGCAACCGGAATGGCCATCAGCCCGATCGGCCCGGCGCCAGTGATTACGACGTCTTCGCCCAGCAGGGGGAAAGACAGGGCGGTATGGACTGCATTGCCGAACGGGTCGAAGATAGCCGCGACCTCGCGGTTGATCTTAGGATCGTGGCGCCAGATGTTCGTCATCGGGAGGCAGATGTATTCCGCGAAGGCGCCGGGCCGGTTAACGCCCACACCTTGGGTATGAGCGCAAAGATGACGGCGCCCGGCCAGGCAATTCCGGCAACGCCCGCAAACCACGTGCCCTTCCCCGCTCACAACCTCTCCCGGGATGGAAATCGTTCACATTCGAACCAACGGCAACGATCTCACCGACAAATTCGTGTCCGACCACCATCGGCACCGGGATCGTTTGCTGGGCCCATTCGTCCCACTGATAGATGTGAAGATCCGTCCCACAAATGCCGGTATGAGTCACCCGAATCAGGACGTCATTGATCCCGTAGGTTGGCTCAGGGACATCGAGCAGTTCGAGACCCGGTGCATTTCGCGCTTTAACCAGGGCTTTCAAGACTGAGGACGCTCTTTTCTCGTTGTTTGCATGAACGCGGATCCCACCTTAACTCTAGGGTACGTGCCCGGAGAACCGGAGGCGAACAAATCACGGCAGAGAATTTCGTTGACTGGCCGGTCAGTCAGATGTAAGCTTGCATCTTGGCACGAGCTTCCCATCAAAACGCGAAGACATCTGGGAGCGATGGACCTGTCCGCAAGCGCACAGAGCAGGCGTTGCTCCGCCGTAGAGCGATCGTGAATGCCGCGCTCGACGAATTTCTCGACAAGGGCTTTGCCGCGACACGCGTCGAAGACGTCGCGCGCCGGGCCGGAGTGGCCAAGGGAACCATTTATCTCAATTTCAAAGATAAAGAGGACCTGTTTGCGGCGATTGTTGAGCAGGAGATCCGTCCCAATATCGACACGGCTGCGCTTGGGCCCCGTCGTGGAGAAACCTTGGCCGGATATGCGGATCGAGTGATGGTCCCGCTGCTCAGCCTGGTGATCCAATCTCGCCGCGCAGCGATTATCCGTCTTCTCATTGGCGAAGCCGGCCGGTTTCCGAAACTTGCCGAGGTTTACTTCCGGTTAGTTGTGGAACCGGGGCTCGGCGCCATGCGCACCATGCTGCGCGAAGCGGCGAAGCGCAATGAGCTGAGCGACGACATGCTTCTGAAGTTCCCTCACCTTATGATTGCGCCCGCGATTTTCTCGGTCGTCTGGACCGGGCTGTTTCAGAACTTCAGCTCCTTAGACGTCGAAGCCATGCTCCGCGCCTATTACGCGCACCTTCTGACACCTCCCGAGCCAAACCAGCCCCCGACGGTACGGGGGAGAAGGGCGGCGAAATGAGCGCCGAGCCCACAACGCATCGCGATGACGAAGTGACTCCTCAGCGCTCGGGGCGCCGCACGATTGCCGTTCGTATTCTCCTCCTCATTGCGCTGGTTGTGGCGGCAGTCCTGGTTTGGCGACTTGTTCTTGCCCGCCCGGACGTGCCGGCGAACGTTGTGCAACTGAGCGGACGCATCGAGGGCGACGACTCCGCCATCGCACCGAAGACCGCCGGCCGCATCGTTGCTATTACCGTTCGCGAGGGTGATGTGGTCCAGGCGGACCAAACGATTGCCACACTGGACGACGAACAGGTACGAGCCCGCGAACAACAAGCGCGCTCGGCGCTTATCGGAGCGCAAGCAAGGTCGCAAGCCGCGCGTGCGCAGATCGCTATTTTCGACGAACAGCTAAAGCAGTATCAATTGCAGAGTGAGCAAGCTCAATCGGATGCCGAAGGCCGGGTTCGTCAGGCGGAAGCCGATCTCGCGGCAGCTGAAGCGACGCTGAAGCAGCAAGAGGCCTCCTACTCCTTGGCAGTTTTCGATCGCGACGCGTATACGCGTCTTGCCAAAACCGGAGCGGTGTCCGAGCGCCAGGGAAAACTTTCGGCCAGCACAGCGGACCAGCAAGAGGCAGCGCTGGCCGCGGCCCGTCGCAAAGCCGAGGCGGCGAGAGGGGCATTGCAAGTGGCGAAGGCAAACCTGTCCACGCCGAGCATCAGGAACCTGCAAGTAGCAGCGACAAGGCGCCAGATTCTCCAACAGCAAGCGGAGGTAGCGAGCGCAGCCGCCGAGACACAAGGCGCGCGTTTTCAGTTGCAGGAGGCTGTGGCAAACCGCAGCGATCTGATCGTGAAGGCGCCGTTTACCGGAACGGTGATTACGCGATCGGCGGAACCGGGCGAGGTGGTCGCGGCCGGGACCACGATCGTCACTCTTCTGGATTTGGGCAAGATCTATCTACGCGGCTATGTCCCGGAAGGGCGTATCGGCCAGGTCAAGCTGGGGCAGAAGGCGCGTGTCTATCTGGATTCGCAGCCGAACCAGCCTCTTGACGCTTTCGTGTTGCGAGTGGATCCGCAAGCCACGTTCACACCTGAAAACACATATTTCAAAGAAGACCGGGTCAAGCAGGTCGTCGGGGTCAAGTTGCAGCTCAAGCAATCGCTTGGCTTCGCTAAGCCGGGAATGCCGGCGGATGGCGAAATCCTCCTGAGCGGCGAAGAATGGCCGGTGGAGAAGAGGCGCCAATGAGCGCGCTTGCGGTTCAGCCGTTCGCCGACGGTTATCTGGGAGCCGACTCGCCGGCAATTCTGATCTCGAAGCTCTGGAAGCGTTACGGCGCCGTCGAAGCAGTTCGTGGCATCGATCTGGAAATCAGGGAACGGGAAATTTTTGGTTTGATCGGCCCGGATGGAGCCGGTAAGACGTCCACCTTCCAGATCCTGGCGGGAGTGATGGAAGCTTCCTCCGGAACCGTTCGCGTATTCGGAAAACCAGCACGCGATGCGCGTTCCGAGACTGGATACCTGACACAGGCGTTCAGCCTCTATCCGGATCTGAGCGTGATGGAGAACATCCGCTACATCGGAGACCTGCGACAGGTCCCGCGCGAGGATGTCCGGAAACGTGCCAATCGATACCTCAGGATGTTCGATATGGACCGTTTCGGCGATCGGCTCGCCGGGCGGTTAAGCGGCGGCATGAAACAGAAACTCGCGCTCGCGTGCGCCTTGGTGCCGCAACCGCGAGTACTCCTGCTCGACGAACCGACAACGGGTGTTGATCCGGTCTCGCGACGGGAGTTCTGGGACACGCTCGCCCATCTTGCAATCGACGGGCTTACCATCCTGGTTGCTACGCCTTACCTGGATGAGGCGGAGCGCTGCAACCGGGTGGCACTGATTCACGAAGGCGAGATCCGCCAAATCGGCACACCCTCGGAGTTGCGCGGCAGCCTGGGAGCAAAACGCCTTGAATTGAGAACAGTTGACCTCGGTAAAGCGGAGCGCCTTCTGGAGGCGCAAGCCGGCGAGGGCAAGACGGTCGCCGATGTTCAGCGGTTCGGAGATCGTCTCGATGTGCTTGCTCGAGAACCGGATAAGGCGGAGGCCGAGATTGCGGAAACACTCGGTCGCGAGAACCTGAAGGTGGACGAGATTCGGATCGGCGAGCCGACGCTAGAGAACACCTTCGTCGCGCGATTGCGAAGTCTGGGTCGAACGATCAGCGCGGTGCCGTTTCCCGGCGAGCATTCACATCAGGACCTGCAAAGGAAAATTGGCGATGAACGCAGACCGACTGACCAAGCAGTTTGGCTCATTCACGGCGGTCAAAAGCGTCTCGCTCCAGGTCGGATATGGCGAGATCTATGGCCTGCTCGGCGCGAACGGAGCCGGCAAGACGACCATGATCAAGATGCTCTGCGGGTTGCTGAAACCCACCTCGGGCAGTATGCAACTGGCTGGCGAAAAGGGCGAGTTGCGTTCTTCGACCATCCGTCAGCGCATCGGATACATGTCACAAAAGTTCTCCTTGTACGACGACCTGTCCATTCGTGAAAACCTCGAGTTTTTTGCCGGTGTGTACGGCGTTCCGGAAGAGGAACGCGAGGAGAAACGCCAATGGGTGCTCGAATTCTCAGGGCTGCGAGGACGCGAGAGTCAAATCACGGGCGAGCTTCCCGGCGGCTGGAAACAACGTGTGGCGTTCGGAGCAGCCATTATGCATGAACCGAGTGTTCTGTTCCTGGACGAGCCAACGTCAGGCGTGGATCCTCTTGCGCGCCGCGCGTTCTGGCGGATGATCAACAGCCTGGCTGACCGGGGAACGGCAGTGCTTGTAACGACGCACTACCTGGAAGAGGCCGAACAATGTAACCGGCTCGGCTTTATGGTCGCCGGCGAACTCGTCGCGCAAGGAACGCCAAGCGGGATAAAAGCTGCTCAGCCTGGACATTTGCTTGAGCTCACAGTGGATCAGCCACAACGGGCCGCTGATCTCTTGAAGGAAGGGACGGAACGCTGGCGAGTCTCGCTTTTCGGCGACCGTCTGCACGTCATCTCGGACCACGACGTTTCGGAAGCGGAAAGGGAAACTCGCGATCTGCTGGCCAGGGACGGCATATCGGTCCTCAGCTCTCAAGAGCAGCGGTACTCGCTCGAGGACGTATTCATTCGCGTTGTGGAGCAGGCCCGCTTGCAAGGCAAAGTGGCGTCCGAAGATCTGAAAGGAGGCAATTCATGAGACGTGTTTGGGCTCAGGTCCATAAAGAGTTGACGCAGATTCTGCGTGACCGGCTTGCATTGGCGCTGACGCTTTTACTGCCTTGCATTCTCTTGTTCCTTATGGGAACCTCTATCGCGCTGAAGGTCGGCGGCCTTCCCATCATCGTCCAGGATTTGGACAATTCGTCGGCATCACGCGATTTCGTTGACGCATTCCGGTCTTCCCTGTCGTTTCACGTTGTGGCATGGCCGGTCTCGCAGCAACCGCAGGCAGCCTTCGTCGGGAATCGCGCTCGGGCCGCCTTGATCATCCCGGAACGATTCGGTCGTGATGTCGCGCGGAATGCACGAGCCGAAGTCCAGATGCTGATCGATGCTTCTGATTCGAACACAGCAACCTTGATCTCCGGGGACGCAAATCAGATCGTTCGCGCATACAACCAGGAGCATGCCCGGGCGGCAATCGCGCAGCCCGTTCGATCTGAAATCAGGCTTTGGTACAACCCGGGCCTTTCGAGCAAGAAATATGCGGGACCTGGCGTTTTTGTGCTGGCTGTCTCCATGTTCGCCCCACTCCTCGCCTCGCTTGCGATGGCCAAGGAGAGCGAAAACAAAACTATCCTGCAGGTTTACGTTTCAAGCGTTCCGGCTTTCTCCTTTGTGCTTGGGAAGGTGCTTGCATTCACCATCGTCGGCCTTTGGGAGTGCGTACCGCTGCTGCTGATGCTCTACACATACTTCGGACTCGGGTTCGCCGGGGACCCGAGCCCATTCATCGTGGCCACGCTGCTGTACTGCTTCTGCGTCGCTGCGTTCGGAACCTTGATCGGCATCGTCATCCCGAGTCAGGCCGCTGCGATGCAGGCGGTAGCACTGGGAGGCTTTCTTCTCGTGTTCCTGCTTTCGGGCCTTATCTTCCCGATCGAGAACATTCCTGCAGGCCTGCGCTGGATCTCGGATTTCATTTGGGGTAAGTACTACATCTACGTCGTTCGCGACGGGTTCCTTCAAGGGGGTGGCTGGGATTCGACCTGGAGTAGCGTGCTGATCATCGGTCTGATCGGGTGCGTTTTCTTTACTCTTGCCTGGAGCCGGATGAGACGAATGCAGGTGAAGGCATAACAATGATGACGATCCTGCAGCGCTTGTTCACTAGCCGCTTTCGCGCCTTGCTCGCCAAAGAATTCAACCAGATCAAGCGCGACAAACGACTCGCGATGTCAATGATTGTGCCGCCAACCCTACAGGTTCTGCTCTTCGGATTCGCTCTGAACTCGACGGTCGAGTACATGAAAATTGGCGTTCTCGACTGGAGCCATACTCCCGAAAGCCGGGAGTTGATTGCCGGGATGACAGAGAGCCGGGCATTTCAGTTGGAGCACACCTACCTCTCCCCTGGAGACTTGACCGCCGCCCTCAGCCGGGGCGAGATAAAGGCCGCGGCCATCATCCCTCACGATTTTTCCCGCGACCTCCAGAGGGGTCGGACGGCCACGGTCCAGATACTCTTGAACGCCATGGACGCCAACACGGCAACCATTGCGAAAGCCTTTGCCGAAGCGGTCATATCGGCGTTCAACGCGAAGCTCGGCACCTCCGGTCTGCATGCCAGGTTCCAGCAAATAAGCGGCGCCTCCGTCAATCAAAAGGGTGAAGTAGTGCTTACGCCCGCCTTCCTCTACAACCCGGGGTTGGTGAGCTCCTGGTTCACGGTAACCGGGATTTTCGGGCTGCTTTGCATTCTGAACGGGTCTCTAGTGTCCGCCGCAGCCATGGTGAAAGAGCGTGAGCGGGGAACGATCGAGCAACTGCTGATGTCGCCCGCAAGCACATCAGAAATCATCGTGGCGAAAATCGCTCCCCTGTTCATTCTTCTTTGCTTGATGGCCATGATGGCCACGCTAATGATGAAACTCGTGTTTCATGTTCCGTTCCAAGGCAGCTATTTGCTCGTGCTGACCGGCGCGGCGCTCTGCGTGCTTTCTGGCATTGGAATCGGTACGGTCATTGCGACGTTCACGAATTCAGCCGAACAGGCGCAGCTTACGAGCTTTTTCGTGAATCCTCCCTTGTCAACGCTCTCGGGCGCGCTGACCCCCGTGGAGGCCATGCCGCATTGGTTGCAACCCGTTACTGTGCTGAATCCGATTTACCACTTCGGCGTGATTTCCCGATCCGCGCTGCTGAAAGGCGCGGGGATCGTCACCTTATGGCCGCATTTTCTGGCTTTGCTGTTATTCACAGTCGCCTTGGTTTCGCTCAGCGTATGGCGTTTCCGCAAACAACTCGGGTAGAAAGCGGGTACACGGTGAAACCAATCTTCCTTGCTCGGCTCGTGCCGATTACGACGCTCTTGACTCTGGCAATTGGACACGCTGGTGCGCAACTGCCGGGCCAAAACGTTCAGACGCAGACTCCGGTTGCCAATCAATTACCGGTGTCGGGCAGAACAGGGCAAACGGGCTCGGTCACTGCAACCCAGGCCGCGATACCCGGCGTCACAAGTAGCGTCAACACATTGAACAGCAATGTCCAGACGCAGGGCCCGTTCTCGGGTAGCGCAAGCAGCATGGCTCGTCCGTTTTCGGGCAAGCTCTCCTTTGGAGAAGCGCTCGATCGGGGACTGGCGTTCAACCTGGGCGAGGTCGGCTTAAACCAGGCGATCCGACAAGGACGGGGGCAGGCGAGGGTCGTTCGCGCTGCTCTGCTTCCCAATCTGAACGCCGCTCTGACCGAAACGGTTCAGCAGACAAACCTGCGGGCGTTGGGAGTCCGATTCAACTCGCCCATTCCGGGTCTCGCAATTCCTTCCATTGCAGGACCGTTCAATTATTTCGATCTGAGGGCCAGGTTGACGCAGACAGTGGCGAACCTTACCCAGCTGAACAATTACCGGGCGGCGAAAGCGTTGCTCACGTCGAACGAACAAGCCGGCCAGGATGCCAAGGACCTGGTGGTGCTCGCGGTTGGTGGTGCTTATCTGCAGGTGATTGCGGCGGAGGCGAGAATTAAGTCGCAACGGGCTCAGATTGGAACTGCCGAAGCTTCCTTCCGGCAGGCGACAGAGCAGCGCGCTGCTGGTGTACTTTCGCTGACCGACTTGAATCGCACCGAGGCGGAACTGCTAACCGAGCGGCAGCGGCTTGTCTCTCTCCAGAACGATTTTTCGAAACGCAAGATGAATCTGGCGCGGCTCGTTGGCTTGCCTCCGACGGATTCCTACGCGGTAGCGGACGACATCCCATACTCCTCGGTACCGTCTCTACAGGAAGACGCGGCATTGAAGGAAGCCTATACAAACCGGGCAGACTTGAAATCGGCAGAATCCCAGATCCGTGCCGCCCGCTATTCCCGAACGGCAGCTCGAGCAGAGCGGCTTCCCTCCTTATCCTTGAGCGCGGACTACGGCGCAATCGGCACCAACCCTTCGCAGGCGCACGGAACCTTCGCCGTAGTAGGCACGCTCAACGTCCCCATCTGGCAAGGCGGCCGTGCGGAGGGAGATATCGAGCAGGCCGAAGCAGCAGTTACACAGCGGCAGGCTGAACTGGAGGACACGCGAGCTCGCGTGGAAGCTGACGTCCGAAGTGCTTTCCTTGATATCCGTGCCGCCGCCGAGCAGGTTGACGTAGCACGGCGCAACCTGGAAATCTCGAAGCAAAACCTGGATCTGACAAACCAGAGGTTAGAAGCTAAGGTCTCAGAAACGCTCGAAGTAATTCAGGCTCAGCAAGCAGTAGCGGCTGCGCAACTCGACTACATAGACAGCGTGTTTGCACACAACGTCGCGAAGCTCAGTTTGGCCCGAGCCTTGGGTGATACCGTCAACCAGGTTCCCCGCCTGCTGAAGGTCGCGCCCGTTCAGTAGAAACAAATCGGGACTACTGTGCAGTTTCATCGCTGGTGCGCTCGAGATAAGATTTCAACCTTGCCAATGCTCCGTCCCACTGACGCGATACAACCTCCAGGTAATTACGAGCTTCTTCGATAGGTTTGGGCTTTAAGTTCGAAGAGACTTTGTCGTCCGGCGCGGACAGCATGTACGACTCCAGCTTTTTCGAGCACTCGCAAATGTTTCGTGATTGCCTGTCGGGTGAGGGATGAACCCGAAGCAAGTTGCGTGATAGAGATCTGGTATCCGTCGCAGAGCTTTGTAAGCAGCGCAAGCCGCGTCTCGTCACCTAACGCTGCGAACACCGTCGCTTGTCTTTTCCGGGTTTCCGCTCTGACGTTAGGCGTGCGTCTTTGTGACATAAGCTTCTACATTTTTCATTTGCAGAGCCCAACCACCATCGTTCATGCGCCAAGCCTCCAACCGGCGTTTGTCGCTGATCTGGTCGAAGCCGGATTCCG
The DNA here is from genome assembly GCA_963730775.1 of uncultured Acidobacteriaceae bacterium. Classification (GTDB taxonomy): domain Bacteria; phylum Acidobacteriota; class Terriglobia; order Bryobacterales; family Bryobacteraceae; genus Bog-105. Next base: position 215,846 of record CAVSTI010000006.1, read on the forward strand.
TCACAGTCAGCAAAGTTCCCCGCGCGGTCTCTTCCAGCCTAAACTCCACGAGCGTGGGCGGCTCCTCCGAATAATCTACAGTCGGATCGATCGCGTACGGGTGCCATGTGAAGGAAAACAGCCGTTCAGGTTCCATTTGCTGTACCACCGCCTCCCATTTAGGTGTTCGTAGCCGGGATAGGTGACGTGCCCCGTTGAAGACTGACCGGGCACGAATGGCCCCTCAAGTTTCACCCGAAACCACTCGCCGAACTGCACGTAATCGGTGAGAGCTTGCCAAACCCGAGAGATCGGCGCTTTCAATTCCACCTGTTTTTCGATACGGTCATTCATTCAGATGCAACCTCCAGGTTGCATGTTAACGCTCTCGCCGGGAGATATGCAACCGATTAGTTGCTATTATCAAAACCGCGATTTTTCGATGCTGAAGAAACGCAACATTACTGTCCTGATTTATGCAGTCTTCGCAGTGAGTGCCGGAGAGGGAGCCGTTACCGTAATTTCGAACGTGACGGTCATAAACCCGCGAACCACGACGGTCCAAGTACGCCAAACGGTAGTCGTCGAAGGGGCACGCATCCGCAGCGTCGGTCGAGCTCCAGCCGATCTTCCTCATGACTCAACCGTCATTGACGGAAACGGGCAGTTTCTCCTTCCGGGCTTGTGGGATGCTCATGTCCATCTCACGAAGCTGGGCAAGCTGTCGCTGCCTCTTTTTGTTGCGAACGGCATCACCGGTGTTCGCGATATGGGCAGCGATTTTCGGGACATTCAAACGTGGCGCTCGGAGATCGCCAGCGGAGCCCTGATAGGCCCCCAGATTAAGACTTCGGGCGAGATTCTCGAGTCGAAAAGCAACATTGAACGCATGAAGCGGGAAGGCACGGTAGAACCGGTCGACCGCATCCGGATCGGCGTCGCAAATCCGGCCGAAGCCCGTGCAGCCGTAGTTCGGCTAGCTCGGGAAGGCGTTGACCACATCAAGATGAGAACTGCGCCAGATCTCGAGACGTTTCGAGCCGCGGCGGATCAGGCCAGGCGCGAACACTTACCGTTCGCTGCCCATCCGCTGCAAGCGCCCGACGAATTGTTTCGTGTAGGGCTGCGGAGCGTGGAACATTTCCTTGCTTTTCCTCCGATCGACACACCAGAAAAGGAAAGGGTGGGTCTGTTTCGCAGGATGAGCCAATCGGGACTGTTCATGTCCGATACAAGCGTGAATCTCGATGCGCTTATTTCTTCGTCATACGAGGACGTGAAGCGGCGAGCGGACGATGTCACGGGTAAAATCGACGAGCACCGTAAGTACGTCTGCGGCTACTTGATCGCCGATTGGCGCGAACAACTGGAAGAACTGAAAGACCCGGAGACGGAGAAAGCATATTCAGCCCTCCGGCATCAACTGCCCGCGTTATACCGGAACGATCGCGAGATGGCGACGGCCGGGGTACGCTTCCTGGCCGGTACTGACGCCGGAGTGCTGCTGATGTATCCGGGTTTTAGTTTGCATGACGAACTGCGAAAACTGGTGGAAGAGGTCCGTTTGTCGCCGAGCGATGTTCTTCGTGCGGCGACGGCCAACGTGGCGGCATTCTACGGAAAAGACCACGAATTCGGTAGCATCGAGCCCGGTCAATCTGCAGATCTGGTGCTTCTTCGTTCCGATCCCACCAAAGACATCCGCAATACAACCCGGATCGCAGGCGTGATGGCAAGCGGGCGCTGGTTCGATCGCAACGCGCTCGACCGGCTGTTGAGGGACGTCGAACGGAAAGCCGGGTCGAGTTGCGAAGGTTCGTCGCTCAAGGAAGTGCAAAAACGGTGAGAGTGTCCGCATCCTCGCTGTCCTTGCCCACCGAACGAAGATGGCCGGCACTTCCGGTAGTGATGGCGACGTACTGCTTTCCATCACGCCCCAGGTAAGTGATAGGCGTGGTCTCCCCGGGTGCATCCAGCTTCGCCGTCCAAAGTTCTTTGCCGGTTCGCGCATCGAAGGCGTGGAAATGGGAGTCGTTTGTCGCGCCAATAAAGACCAGGTTCCCGGCCGTGGCGATAGGTCCTCCGATGTTTGGCGCACCCGTGTTTTTGAGACCGCGACGCTCCAGTTCGTCATAGCTACCCAAAGGCACGCGCCAGGCAATGTCTCCTGTATTCGCGTTCACTGCGGTCAACTCGCCCCAGGGCGGCTGATTGCAGGGATAGTGGTCTTCATCAACGAAACGCGCGTAACCGCCCTCGTTCCGATAAGGCATCGCCTTTGGTTGTCCGGCTGTTTCACGCTCCGGAGATTTGATCATCCGGCCGATCGAGCCAAGACTGCTCGTGTTAACGAAGATGAAGTGAAGCTTCGGATCGAAGGCTACGCCACCCCAGTTTCCTCCGCCCATCGTGGACGGAAACACAGTCGAACCGCCGGAAAGGAAAGGCGTGTACGGTCCCTTGTTCGGGTATTTGCGCAGCAACTCCGCGCAGAATTCGTGACTTCGGGAAGAGAGCGTGCTGAGTTCGGCTTCAGTTACGCTGTTGCGCGCGAGCGGCGGTGGCTTCAACGGAAACGGCTGAGTTGGCCAGCTCTTTTCTCCGGGAACGTCGCTGGCGGGAACCGGGCGCTCTTCCGCTCCAAACACCGGCTGACCGGTTCGCCGGTCGAGAATGAAGAGCAAGCCCATCTTAGTGGTCTCCGCAAGGGCCGGGATGTCCTTACCCTCACGCGAAACAGTCACCAGCGTGGGCGGCGCAGCGACGTCGTAATCGAACAGATCGTGATGAACAATTTGGTAGAACCAGCGCATTTTGCCGGTTGCTGCGTCGAGCGCGATGACTGAGTTCGAGTACAAATTCTCGCCCGGACGATCGGCTCCGTAGAAGCTATCGGCCGGGTTCCCGACCGGCAGGAACAACAATCCGGTTTCGGGATCGAATGTGCCGAATCCCCAAAGGCTCGGGCCTGCGCGTCCGTTCCAACCGTTCGGTCCCCAGGTCATCTTCCCGGACTGATCGGAATGTTGAAGCGGATCGAAGCGCCAAACGAGTTTTCCCGTCTTGATGTCGAAGGCGCGTGCATCTCCTGCGGGCCCTCCACTCGGGCCTTCCGGTACTTCCGGCCCGACGATGACCAGATCGCGATAGATAACAGGCGGTGACGTGATCGCATAACGGGCGTGTGGGTACCGATCGAAAACGCCAGCAGCAAAGTCAACAATTCCGTTATCGCCGAAGCCCTTCGCCGGCTGGCCCGTTTTTGCATCCAGACGCGACGAGCTGCGCTTTGTCCGTCCCGAACACAATGCGAGGGCCCGTCGTGCTGTTCCCCGGCCAGTACGATATTCCGCGTCCCACGCTTCCTTTCCCCTGGTGCGCATCGAAGTTCCAGAGTTCGCGGCCGGTTTCGGGCTCCAGTGCCGCAACGTGCTGCGTCGGCGTCATCAGATACATGACGTTGTCAACGACGATTGGACTCACCTCGAACGGAAGCCCACGCTCGCCGGTTTCGAATTTCCAGGCCACCTTCAAGCTCGTAACGTTTTCCGGAGTAATCTGCGAGAGCGGCGAGTACCGGGTTGCACCCGCATCATGTCCGGAAACTGACCAATCTGTATGACCGGCAACCTGCTCTTTCAGAGCAGACGGTTTGATCTTTAAAACACGACTGCTCGAGACTGGCTTTACTGGTTCGGTTTTTGGCTGCGCAGCGCCAAAGTGCGTCGAGAGGTAATCGACCGCCTGCTTTCGATCTTCGGCTGAGCCGACGGCACCCCGGCTCACCATATTCGCGACGACGCTCTGCCATTCCTCCTGGGATCGGCGCGTTGAAACGACGACGCTGAGCCCGTGGCACGGAGCGCACATGCGCTGGACGACTGGTTTGCCTGTTCCATCCGGTAGATCCGGACCCGCCTGGGCAAAGCCCAGCGCTGCGCCCATGTGGAAGGCTGCTAGCGAAATCCAGGGCAAGACCTTAGCGCAAGCCACGGCCGCTCACCAGGTAGACCGCAAACGTCCCGAGCCAATGCGTTCCCTCATAATGTTCACTCGTAATGCTGCTTAAGCCGGCTTCGCCAAGCTTGTCGGCGAGCGAGGAGAGTTCTGCGCGCCGCCCATCGTTCGCAGGGAGCTTAGACAAAATGCCCTGGAGCATCCAGGAGCGGCTGAGATTCAAACCAATCAGATGTCCGAGTTTTCCATCGGAGGGATCTGCCACATAAGTGGGTTGTAGATCAATGCGAGGGAGGAAATTGTTAAACCAAGACGTGAATTCCGGAGAAGGCATAATGCGCCGGACAACGTCCGCTTCCGCCAGACATGGCGACAGGAAATCCTCGCCCGACGGCTCGTAGTTCAAAGGGCAGCCCGTGTCACCGGAGTAGAACGCGCGTGCACGCGAGCCGACAAGCTGCGCGAACTTTGTATTGCCCATAATGCGCGCATAATCGAGCATCAACCCGAGCGAAAACGCCGTATTGTTGTGTTCACCTGCGCGGATGGGGTGCTCCAGCTTCGGGAGCCACTCGGAAAGACGACCCGTCACAGCGGCTTCCAGCGGACTCAGCGCCGCAGACCACTGACGCGCTTCGGCTGTTCCCCATTCCCTCAACTCCGCCACCAGCATCAGCAGCCAGGCGAGGCCGTAGGGTCTCTCGAATGAGTAGCGATCTTTGCTTGTGACGTACGCAACTTCGCCCGCGATCTTCGGGCGGGTGAAGCTCTCGTTCAAGGAGCGAACTGCATCCGGGACGAACTTTGCTTGAGGAAACAGCCGCGCCAAGCGGACCAGCAGCCAGTGCCCATGGACCGCGGAGTGCCAGTCGTAGCAGCCATAGAAGACCGGAGTCAGCTCGCGAGGTGGCCTGACATCAGCGTCCGACGTCAGCGAGTGTGCGATCTTGTTCGGGTATTCCTTGTGGACGCAAGCGAGTGCCAGAGCAGCAAACCGCGCCGCCTGGCTCTCATCAAATTTTGGATTCGAATCGGCCATAGAGTTATCGCTGTTCGAAAGCTGAGTCTATTCTAGACGCGCTCCGGTGTTGTATTCTGAAGGGCTTGAAAAAGCTCGCCGTTCTTTACCTCGCTACGCGCTTCCTGTTCGCGCAGGCCCCAACCGACAAAGGGGAAGAACACGAGTTCGTTATTCCGAACTTCCAAACCGAAAGTGGCGTAACGCTTCGCGAAGCTCGAATTGTTTATGGCACATATGGGAAGCTGAACGCGGCGCGGGACAATGCGGTGCTTTTACCTTCGCACTACATGGCCAAGTTCCGAGGTTATGAGTGGCTGATCGGGCCCGGCAAGTGCCTCGACACGTCGAAACTGTTCCTGGTCGCTACAGAGTTGTTCGGCAACGGAAGATCATCGTCGCCGAGCAACACTCCGGAGCCTTTGCATGGGCCGCGGTTTCCTCTCGTGACGATCCGGGACAACGTGCAGGCAGTTCACAAGCTGTTGGCGGACGAGCTGCACATTACCCACTTGCGAGCTGTCATCGGCTTCTCAATGGGAGCGCAGCAGGCGTTTCAATGGGCTGTAAGCTATCCCGAGTTCGAGGATCGCGTTGTAGCGACATCAGGGACAGCCAAAACGTATGGGCACGGTATCGTGCGGTTGGAAGGACAAATTGCGGCTTTGACCGCGGATGAGGCGTTCCAGGGTGGTGACTACAAGAGTCCTACCGCAAAAAGGGTTGTCCGCATTCGGCATGGTGTGGGCGGCGTGGCTGTACTCACAGGAATGGTGGCGAAAAGAACTCTGGCGAACGAACTCCCCGCCGGGCACAACGTTCGAGAACGTCATGGAACGCTTCCGAACACGCTTTATCCCGGGCGCGGATGCCAACGATCTGATTTGCCAGATGCGCACCTGGGAGCATCACAACGTCGGAGCAACACCTGGCTTCGGCGGCGACGTCGAGAAAGCTTTGCGGTCGATAAAGGTCCCGTTCCTTTACATGCCATCCGAAACTGACCTATACTTTCCGCTCGAGGACGCTCAGTACGAAGCTCCGTTCATCCCACATGGATATCTCGTGCCAATCCACTCGCTGTGGGGACATCCGGCCGGGGCGGCAGCCACGCCGGAAGACGGCCGATTCCTGAATGAGAAGATCGGCCGATTCCTGGCTGAAGGACATCCTTAGCGCTTCACTGAGACGATCACGTACGGCTGCTCGATTTCAAGATCCGGATACATGCGGCCGCCGCCGTTGTTTCCGATCGTCTCGATGAAGTACATCAGGTCCCATTTCTTGTCGATGAACGATGCCGGAATCTGACCCTTATAGTTGCCCGAAGCAGCGTCGAGTGTCATGTCTGCCATCTGGTAATCCTCTGTCTGCGTCATGTGACGATATCGCAGACGAACGGCTTTCACGCCGGACTGCGCTTCGACCCGGGCTGAAACCGGAAAGTCGTGCCCGGCTTCGGCAACCCCGCCAGTAGTGATCGTCGCGTTCGGCGGCGCCGGCAGATTTGAGAGAGGCGAATGATGGGATGCCCCTGCTTTGGCTCCGGCGGTCTCTCGCTCCTTCTTGAGCTGGTCAAAGTCCTTTGAAAGAAGGCCGTACTCTTCGTTCCAGTTACGGCTGAAACCAACCTGGTGAACGCCGAACGCGAGATTGTCGCTGTATATGTTGCCGGCCGCTTCAACCATGCTCTTCCATGAATCGAGCGCCCGCTTCTCCGAAGCAATTGCGTCGTCGAACGCCTGCAAATCTCCTGCCTGCTTGTACAGGTTGTAGCTGACCCCGGCCAGAAGCCGAGCGGAATGGTAGCGTGCCAATCCTGCCAGAATCTTCAGATCGGCTACCGTCGACTGAAACTCCTTGCTGCCGCGATCGCCGATCGCCGTTTCTGCCGCAGCCACGTGCTGTTCAATCGCATCAGCCGTTTGAGCAAACCACCGGCTCGTCTCCTCCGGGCGGCGCATCGGGGTGTCCGTTCCTGCCAGGATGGTCTTCGCTTCGTCGCGAACGTTCATAAACTGCTGGATGTCGCTTCCGTCTTCGCCCGCATATTGCGGAAGACTGCCTTGCCGGTTCATTTCGGCCCAGCCACGGGTCGTTGGGAAGTTTTTGTAGAGATAGCTGGCCGCGACAATACGAGGCAGCACATTGCTCGCGGCGTGGAGCGCTTCCATCAGGTGCGGACCGGCACCGGTGCCGAAATGCGTGTTGAAATCTTCTTTCCAGACGGTGGGGTCTGTCTGCGGGTTGTAGGTCAGACGTCCCCACACTTCATAAAAATGCCAGTAGCGCTCAAATTCGTAGTCGTAATAGCGATACTGCGGATTCAGGATGTCGAGCGGCTTCTCGGTTTGCGGCTCGCCCAGCATCTTGGTCGCGAGCATTTCGTTCACCTCGAAGCTTTCACTGCCGTAAATCTTTATGCTGGCCGCAAACCTTCGAACGTATTCGGGGTCGCCCCAGAGAAGCAGTCGCGTAGTGCCTCCGCTCCAGAGTTGCCAGTGAACCAGATAGGTCTGCGGATATCGGAGCAGGTCGGCATAGCCGTGGCGCCGGTCTTTCTGATTCTGTACGTTGATGTGGGTCGGATGGAAAGGCAATCCCATCTGCTCCATCCAGTACTTCGTAGAGATTTTTGAGTTCAGGCCCAGATTGACGGCGTCGTTGATGACGGCATCCGGAAGGTCCTTCGCTCGCAAATCCAGGCGGACGTTAGGGTGATCCCGCTTAATGGCAGAGAATACGTCGTGCCAGAAAGGGACGATCTCATCGCGTTTCAAACCCGACTCTTCGTGCATTCGAAACTGAATCGCATCGAGTTCCGGAAAGACCTCAAGGAAACGACGCAGCGATGCCTTGGTGTAAGCGGACAAATTATCGGCTGTCACCCCCGCCACCAGACCCGGCACGCGCTTTCCTGCTTCGGCGGAGGCACCGGGAATTCCGCCGCCCTGCACTCCGCCGCGATAGATGTGGTCCCAGATGCCCGCGGTAATCTCGATCCCCCGTTCGTGGGCGATGGCAATCATCTTTTTGAATGCGGCCGTGTTCTTCGCCTGTCCTTCGGGGGGCAGCCCCACGAACTCTACGCTCGGAAAACCGGGAGTGTTGAAGAAGTACGGATAGGGCGGCGCCATGAAGCCGCCGTTCTCATACCCGAAAATCAAGACAAAGCTATTGATCCGATTCTTGGCGAGTAGATCGAAATAACGGGTCCAATACCGCTCATCGTAAAGTCGCTGCTCGAAGTAAGCGCGCTGCATCGTGTATGTCGATATGCCGCGCACCTTCAGGAACGGAGTCTCGGACGCTTCCTGAACGTATTCGAACGGATCCGGACTCATGCTCCTCGCCACGCCCTCGGCGGCTGCAAGCCCCGCATACATCAGACCCCGCGCGTCGCCTCCCATGAGGACGATCGCTGGTTTGCCGCCTTCCTGCCCGCGAAAAACAGCCAGGGACTCCGGGATTCGCGGTAACGACACCGCGCTTCCCTTCCAGCGACGTGCTACCGATGCGGCGGCGTTTCCGCCCGCGAAGATGGCGTAATCCGCATGGTCCGTGCAATCGACGATCTCCAAACCCTTGCTCCGAAGCGCCGCACTCAGAACGTCAATCCCGTGCCGCGCCGGGTAACTCAGGTTCCGGTCAGCAACAACGGCGACTTTTTGCGCACCTGAGGCAGAAAGGCCCAGGAGCAATGTCAGCACGAGAGAAGACAGTCGGATTGGCAAGGTGGAATCCTCCTCGAAATTCGCTAGCCAGTATGTCACTGAGGCGGCATGCGTCCCACATGGTGGGAAGGAACAGGCGAAGCAATTGGCAGGATTGCTGCGTCACATGGAAAAATGCCGTTCGAGCTGACGCCGCGTCAGAGCCGGATCTTACGGATAATCGTAATCGTTGGCCTGATTGCGGCCCTGCCGACGATGCTTCAAAGGTTTGTCGACCAGTTTCTGTACTATCCAATGCGTTACCCGGATGGCGACTGGACCATTCAGACGCAGGTGGCTGCGCAAGATGTTTGGATGACCTCGAAAGACGGGGTGAAGCTAAACGGTTGGTGGTTTCCAGAACCGCACCTTCGGTACGCAACATTATTTCTGCACGGGAATGCCGGGAATGTTACGCATCGTGTTGACCACGCACTAGCGGCAAAGCAAGCCGGGTCGGCAATGCTCGTCCTGGATTATCGCGGCTACGGTAAGAGCGAGGGACGACCGAGCGAGCACGGCTTGTATCAGGATGCGGATGCAGCTTACGACGAGTTGATCAGGCTAGGCTATACGCCGGAACGCATCATCCTGCATGGCGAATCACTCGGAACAGCAGTCGCCACGGAATTAGCGTCTCATCGGAAGTGCGCCGCGCTCATTCTCGAGTCGCCATTTGCTTCCTTGAGGCGCATGGCCGGGCAAGTAGTTCCTGTTCTTGGTCCCATCCTTGCGCACGGATTCGATACCGAGCGCCGGATTCGGGAGGTTCATGTTCCATTGCTGGTTATACACGGCGACGCGGATGAGATAGTGCCTTTCCAGCAGGGCCGGGCCGTTTACGAGAGCGCAAATCAGCCAAAGAGTTTCTGGCGCGTTAGGGGTGCCGGGCACAACGATCTGCTCCCTGTGGCTGGGCGCGAGTATCTGAACCACCTTCAAGCTTTCTATTCCTCTATCAGCGGAACCCGCTAGTTTCTTCCGAGGTCCAATGACAGAACCCCGCGCTTGCGCATCTAAACTCCAGCCTTCCTGGCTAAGCTTTGCTCCGGGATGTTACTATCCACTGAGATTTTCGTCTACGGAACATGCCTCGAGATATCAGAGGCAGAATGGTGTTCGCTTTCCTTGTCGAAAGCAATCGACAAGAGGATTTCAAAACAATGAAAGCCCTGACAATCGAGCCAGGTAAGGCAAATTCAGCGCAAGTGCAGGACGTTCCGGAGCCATTGGCAAGCGACGGAAGCATCGTCGTTCAAGCACTGGAACTCGGCCTTTGCGGGACAGATTTTGAGCTGATCTCTGCGGAGTACGGCTGGGCGCCCCCTGGCAGTAACCAACTTGTAATCGGCCACGAATCGTTGGGCCACGTCCAGGAAGCTCCCGAAGGGAGTGGCTACTCAAAAGGCGACCTTATCGTCGGAATCGTCCGTCGGCCTGATCCGGTCCCATGCTCGGCATGCGCAGTCGGGCAGTTCGACATGTGCCGGAACGGCAAATACACCGAGCGCGGGATCAAAGAACGCAATGGTTTCGGATCGGAAACCTGGCGCGTGGAGCCCGAATACTCCGTTCGCATTGATTCTTCGCTGCGTTCCGTTGGTGTTCTCATGGAACCGACCAGCGTGGTTTCGAAAGCTTGGGATCACGTCACCAAGATCGGCGAGCGGGCCGCTTGGAAGCCCAAAACCGTCCTGATAACCGGAGCCGGACCGATTGGTTTGCTTGCCGCTATGATCGGTGTCCAGCGCGGGCTTGAGGTCCACGTCCTCGATCGAGTGGAACACGGCCTGAAGCCGAAGCTGGTCGAGGATCTCGGCGGCCACTATCACATTGGCCCCCTGAAGAATATCGGCTTTTGCCCCGACATAACGATTGAATGCACAGGCGTCGCCTCTGTGATTGTGGAGACCATCACGCAAATGGGCAACGATGGAATTCTCTGCCTTGCGGGTGTCTCGTCTCACAACCAGAACGTGAATCTCGATATCGGAACCATGAACCGCACCATGGTGCTCGACAACCAGGTAATCTTTGGCTCGGTAAACGCGAACCGTGAACACTGGAAGATGGCGGAGAAGTATCTACTGAAGGCGGATCGCAGCTGGCTCTCCCGGCTTATCTCGCGTAGAGAACCTCTTTCGAACTGGAAATCCGCTCTCCAGCGCCATCCTGATGACATTAAGGTCGTCCTCGAATTCGCTTCTAATTAGCAGCCCTAAAGCTTCTCTCGCATGGCACAACTGATCGAGGACTACGCTCTGATCGGGAACAACGCGACCGCCGCGCTTGTCGGTCGCAACGGTTCTATTGACTGGCTCTGTTTGCCGCGTTTCGACAGCCCTGCGTGCTTTGCCGCGCTTTTAGGCGAGATCGCGAACGGCCGCTGGCTGATCGGCCCGAAACACGAAAAGCTGAACGTTACCAGACGCTATCGCCCGGGCACGATGGTGCTCGAAACAGAATTCACGACAGAGGATGGCGCAGTCGTACTAATCGACTGTATGGATCGCCGGGGAGACCTGCAAGACCTGGTCCGGATCGTGCGCGGCTTGCGCGGCCGCGTTTCTATGGTGATGGATCTGGTGCTGCGCTATGGGTACGGAACCATCGTTCCCTGGGTGACGCGGACAAAGGAAGGCAAGTGGCAAGCCATCGCCGGTCCCGATCAGGTGCTACTCCAGACATCCGCTCCGCTGCATGGGGAGGACATGCGCACCCGCTCCGAATTTGAAGTGGCTGAAGGCGAAGAAGTGCCTTTTGTGTTTACCTGGTCCAAATCGTACGTGCAGATCCATTCTCAGCCAGACGCTAGCACGGTTGTCGAGAATGTGACGAACGCCTGGACGCGATGGTCGAAGAAACACACGCCGAAGGGTCCATACACCGAACCTGTACTCCGCTCGATTCTCACTCTGAAGGCGCTTACGCATCATGCAACGGGTGGCATCGTTGCGGCAGCCACCACTTCGTTGCCCGAAGAGATTGGTAGCGTCCGCAACTGGGATTACCGGTTTTGCTGGTTGCGCGATTCCACTTTTACCCTCTTCGCCTTGATGGAGACTGGCTTCATGGATGAGGCCAAAGCCTGGCGAGATTGGTTGATTCGCGCCATCGCCGGTAGCCCTGAGCAGATGCAGATCATGTATGGCGTGGACGGCGAACGGCGCCTGACCGAATTCGAGATAGATCAACTCGCCGGTTACGAAGGGTCAAAACCGGTTCGCATTGGGAATGCTGCGTCGGAGCAGCTCCAGCTCGATGTTTATGGCGAGGTGCTCGATGCCTTTTACCAGGCGCGGTGCAGAGGATTAGAAAAGCTCGAGGCTGCATGGAACCTCGAGCGTTCCCTCGTTCTGGCCCTCGAGAACCTATGGTCGAAGCCCGATGACGGTATCTGGGAGATTCGCGGGCCGCGCCGCCACTTCGTCCATTCGAAGGTCATGGCCTGGGTGGCCGTCGATCGCGCCATTCGAACCATTCAGGAGTTCGGGGAAGACGGACCGCTCGAACGCTGGATTCGCCTGCGGGGCGACATACATGACGAAGTCTGCCGCTTCGGCTTCAGTCACGAACTGAATTCGTTCGTCCAATACTACGGAAGCAAGGATCTGGACGCGAGCCTGCTCCTCCTGCCCCTTGTGGGGTTCCTTCCGCCCGAAGACCCCCGCATCAAGAGCACAATCGCCGCTATTGAGAAAAGGCTGCTACGAAACGGCTTCGTAGCGCGGTACGAAACTCATACGGCTGTGGACGGCTTGCCCGGCGGAGAAGGTGTGTTCCTGGCCTGCAGCTTCTGGCTGGTGGACAACTACGTTCAACAAGGCCGGCACAGCGACGCAAAGCAGCTGTTCGATTCACTGCTTGCGCTTCGGAATGACGTGGGTCTGCTCTCGGAAGAATACGATCCGGCCGAGCGCCGCCACCTAGGGAACTTCCCCCAGGCTTTCTCTCATCTGGCACTGGTCATCAGCGCTTTCAACATAAGCCCGCCGGATGACCTCCGGCCGGCCGAACACCGAAGCAAGCGACCCCGCAGACAAAGTAAGTGATTACCATCCTTCGCGCAGCCGCAAATTACTGATGTGCGCGACGTGGTGCCGGCTGTGCCAAGCATAGAGGCCGAGCGTCCAATCTAGCCGGATCTCGCCTAGCTCCGGGTGCCGGAAGGTTTTAGCGAACTCTTCGGGCGTCAGGGAATGAAGCAGGACGGTGAACCTTCGGTGAAGCCCGTCGAGCAGAGACAACGAAGGTTCAATGGGCGACTGCCGGGCATCCGGAAGCTCAGCCCACTTGCTTTCTTCGTATGGCTTGATCGTGGGCGCGTCTTCCGTTAACGCCAGCCGGAATCGGATATAGCTGTTTATGTGGCTGTCCGGCAAGTGATGAACGACTTGCCGTACGCTCCAACCGCCTGGCCTGTACGGCGTATCGAGTTGGGTGTCGGAGAGTCCGGCAACAGCCTTTCTCAAGTTCTCCGGCAGGGTCTCGAGTTCACCGATCCATTGGTTGCGGATCGTTTCGTCGATCGGGTCCGGCGGTAGGTAGCGCCCAATCGGAAAGCTCAGGTCAGAGTTGGGCGTAGGTGAGGTAGACATACTGCGTTTGAGCTACTGTAACAATCTCCCGGTCGCGCAATTTTTTTTTAGAGAACACCGGAAAATGGCACCGCTCATTTGTTTCATAGACAACTAGCATGCGAGACAGCAAGCCGCAAGGGGGTAACCCCCAACCCCAAGTGCAACTCCCCAAGTACCTCCTTGTGGCCCTTGCTGAGAAAACCAAGACTGCTAGTGAGTTTTTTACTGAAGCGCTTACAGTGAGATAAGCGCTGCGTATGGAACAAGCTGATACCCTCTCGTTGCCGGCGGCAACATGGGAAACAGAGTTTCTGGAAGACACCTCACTCCGGCGTATCGTTCTTGATCTTTATGATCGCGACCACCTCGGGCTGCGTCGTTATGTCGCTTTCCTGGGAACTGATCCCGAAACTGGCAAAGAGGTGGTACAAGAGAGCTTTTTGAGGGTGCATCAGCACCTGTTATCGGGTGGTGACCGGAGCAATCTCCGGGCCTGGCTGTACCGTGTCGCTCACAATCTCGTCCGGAACGTGCAAACGTCCGCGAAAACGAGCAGAACGGAGTACCTCCCCGACCTATCGGCTGCGAATGAAGTACGCGACGTTGCCATGTCTGCGGAGGACGAAATGCTCGCAACGGAAAGGAACAGGAGATTTAGAGCGGCGCTCGAGGAGTTGAGTCCCGTTCAACGCGATTGTCTGGCGCTGCGGACTCGCGGACTGAAGTATCGCGAGATCGGAGAGGTTCTGAATCTTTCCGTTTCTACTGTGGGCGAACACGTACAAAGAGGGCTGGAGAAGCTCAAGGAGCTGATATGAGTTCGACGGTTTCTTCGATTTCGGATGGTCATCTTTCGAATGCTCTCCTAGCCCAGTTCCTTGATGACGAATTGTCGGCTGGAGAGGCGGCGCAAGCCGAAAGCCACTTGGCCGAATGCAGTATTTGTGCCGGCCGGTGTAGCGAACTGCGGAGAGTGTCGTCCAGCTTTGATGAGTTTCTGGATTCTTTGCGGCCCGGCTTTGATTTTTCCGAACGACAGGATTTGGCGTCCAAGCTGGACGGCGGGAACAGGAACAATCCCGGAAGCGTTGCGCGAAAGCCGATGCAGAGGCTTGGCTGGTGGGGGTTGGCGGCGGCCGCTGCCCTTACGATCGGTGTTCTATATCTTCCTTCATCGAGCCATACGGGAGAAAAAGTGCAAACGGCGCAGACGGTAAAGGAAGGCGCAAGCGCGTTTGAGATTGATGGCGAAACGTTTATTTCGCTTCCTTTTTCAAACCCGGAGCTGCCGGTCAATGCGCGGCGGATTGTGCAGATGCAGGTTCCGGTTTCCTCCCTGGCTGAGGCAGGTATCGTGATCGAACCGATCACAAACCGAGTGGCGCAGCCGGACCATTCGGTGCTGGCCGACGTATTGCTAGGGCTGGACGGACAGCCTGTCGCCGTTCACGTGTTGAGTTTTGATTGATTTGAGTAGATAGCTCGGGTGAGTTGCGCATCAGGAGACTTATGAGAAGTTTAGTGAAGATCGCCGCAGTTGGGTTCGTATTGTCAACTGCTTGTCTTTATGCTCAGGACGGTGGTCCGCCACCAGGGCCACCCCACGGCATGCGAGGTCCGGGCGGAGGACCGTTCGGGCACTTTGGTCCTGGTCCGGGATTTGGATCTTTCGGCAAGGTTGTAAGCGGTGCGCCGTATTCCGCCGACGTCAGTGATCAATCGGTACAGACGTTGAGCGATGGAAACACGGTCCAACACAGCACAACTGGCCACATTGCGCGTGACTCGCAGGGACGAACCTATTCTCAAGAGACCATCACGGGCGGACCTTTGGGACAGCAAGGTCCTGTGGTCGTAACGTTTATCAACGATCCCGTGGCGGGCTATGCTTATGCCTTAAATGCAAACACGAAAGTGGCGACGCGCCGCGCAATTCCGAACAGGCAGCCAAATGGCGCTCCGCCTTCGGGCACTCCGCACGGGCCGAGAGATTCAGCCAATACGACAACGACCGATTTGGGTACCCAGACCATTGCCGGAGTAACGGCTCAGGGAAAAAGCGTGACTCATACGGTCCCTGCTGGAGCGATGGGCAACACGCAACCGATCATATCCACAAGTGAGACTTGGTATTCGCCAGACCTGCAGGTAATCGTCCTGGCAAAACGGAGCGATCCGCGTATGGGCCACTCGACGTATTCGTTGACCAATATTCAGCGCGCCGAACCGGCGGCACCCCTGTTTCAAGTGCCTTCGGATTACACGGTTCAGGACGCAGCAGCCGGTCGCGGGGGACGATTCCGCGGACCGGGCAATCATTAAGATTGCAAAGCCAACATCGCTACCTACACTTGTTACCCCAGCCCCTCCTCTTCGGGAGGGGCTTTTCTTTTGAACCAAAAACCACCAGCCGTTATACTTTGCTGCTATGTGCAAGCTTGCTGTACTGCTTTGCGTCGCCATCATGCTGCCCGCACAGGATCTGACGGCGCGCTTCGATGAAATTGTGAAAGCTCGCGTCGAGGCGAAGCAGTTCATGGGAAATGTCCTGATCGCCAAAGGTGATCGTGTTCTCTTCGACAAATCCTACGGGTTAGCGAATGTTGAGTGGAAGGTCCCGAATACAGCCGATAGCAAGTTCCGGATCGGCTCAGTGACCAAACAATTCACAGCAGCGTCCATCCTGCTGTTGGAAGAGCGGGGCAAGTTGAAAACCGATGATCTCGTGAGCAAGTACTTCACAAACTCACCTTCTGCCTGGGACAAAATCACGATCTATCATCTGCTCACCCACACCTCTGGGATCCCCAATTTCACAAACTTTCCCGAATACGAGCAGTTTCAAACTCATCCCACAACTCCCGAAAAGCTCGTTGCCTTCTTCCGGGACAAGCCGCTCGATTTCGAGCCGGGAAGTAAGTGGAGCTACAGCAATTCCGGGTATGAAGTACTCGGTTACATCATCGAGAAAGTGTCAGGGCAGACGTACCAACAATTTCTGGACGAGAACGTTTTCAAGCCACTGCACATGGCGGATTCGGGGTACGACTCAAACTCGCGCGTGATCGCGCAACATGCTTACGGATATGCGCCGGGCCCGGAAGGACCCAGAGTTGCGGGGTACGTTGATATGACCGTCCCATACTCGGCGGGTGGCTTGTATTCAACCACGCGCGATCTCCTCAAATGGGAACGAGGGCTGTTTGGCGGGCAGTTGCTGACGCCTCCCTCGCTCGAAAAGATGATCACGCCATTCAAGAAAGACTATGGATGCGGACTATCCATCACGACCGTGAGCGGCCGTAAGCGCATTGAGCATAACGGAGGAATTCAGGGCTTCAATGCCGAGCTTGTTTATTGGCCGGAAGAGCAACTGACGGTGGTCGCTTTGGCGAATCTGAACGGCACTGCTCCGGATGCCATTGCGGGCGACCTGGCTGCCACGGTCCACGGCGAAAAAGTTGTTCTTCTAAGCGAGCGCAAGGAGATCACCCTTGCGCCGGAACAACTGAAGCCGTTTGTTGGTCGCTATTCGCTAAGTCCGGACGTAAATGTCGACATTACCTTAGATGAAAACCAACTGACGACTCAAATGACGGGGCAACCCAAGATCCCGATGTTTGCAGAGTCGCCGACTACATTCTTTCTCAAAGTTGTCGACGCTGAAGTGAAGTTCGGCAAGGACGCGGCGGGGAAAGTAAATCAACTCACCATTCACCAGGGCGGGCGAGACATAATCGCAAAAAAGGTATCCGATACCGTACCAGCAGGCCCACAGCGCAAAGAAATCAGCATCGCTCCTGACAAGCTTAAGGAATATGTCGGAACCTATGTCTTAGCCCAGGGTTTCACCCTGACGATCACGGTAGAAGGCGACCATCTGGAAGTTCAAGCGACGAATCAGCCGAAGGTACCCGTCTTTGCCGAGGCTCCCGATAAGTTCTTCTACAAGGTGGTGGAAGCACAACTTGAGTTCAGTCGCGATGAGTCAGGTGCAGTTACAAAACTCACGCTGCATCAGGGAGGCCGGAACATCCCCGGCAAGAAGCAGTAGCCCGCGATCTCGCGATATAATCTCGCGATGCCGAGCACTAACGCACAATCGTCACCAACTTATGTGATGACCCACACGGATAGAGAGCGCCGGCGCTTGGCCTTGCAGGCAGCGGTGATCAATCCTTTCACTACCCGATTCCTTGGCGATGCAGGCATCGCGAACGGAATGCGCGTTCTTGATCTCGGCTGTGGCGTTGGAGATGTATCGCTCATTGCTGCTCGCTTAGTCGGTGAGCACGGAAGTGTTACCGGAGTCGACATCGACCCCGAAGCCCTCGCTACCGCTAGGCGTCGAGCAATTGACGAGGGACTGGCACACGTTCAATTTGAGCGCGCCGACCTGGGCGACTTCGACCCGCAGACACGCTACGATGCCGTGGTTGGCCGTCACATTCTTATCCACACTCTGGACCCGGTAGCACTTCTGTCTCGGGCCCAGAACTTCGCACGACCGGGAGGTATTATCGCTTTTCAGGAATTCGACCTGTCGTATTTCGGTCCTAAGTTTGACGGCATGCCACTCTGGACTGCTTGCGGCGAGGCGGTCGCTGCACTGTTTGAGCGTGCACGGTTGCCCGTGCGCGCGGGCACCTGTTTATACACCTGGTTCTTGCAAGCGGGCTTGCCGGCCCCAACCTGTCGGCTTGAGTTTCTGATGGGAGGAGGCGAGGACTCGCCTTACTTCGAATTGCTCACGGAGACCATGCGCAGCCTGCTCCCGAAGATGATCGCACTTGGCGTTCTCCAACCGGATACCATCGACCTCGACCTTCTAGAAGAGAAACTGCGGGAAGAGGCTCTTACGATGAGGTGTCCGTGCGTAGCTGGGCCAATGGGGGGCGCATTCGTCCGTAAGCCGGCGGCCTAGGCCATGTGTGTGCGACGCATGCGTCCGACCCAACGCAGATACTGCCACAACGACCGCCGCTCCGCCCACACGAAGCGCAGAAAGATGTCACGAGTAATTGTTTCTGCCGGGATTCCCGCATAGGTTTCGATGCGCCACCTGAGATACGGTGATTCCCAGGGTCGCAGGCGGTACCCGCGCGAAGCAATCCAGACAAACCGGATCATTGCTGGCGGAAACTGTTGTTGCTCTTCGGCGAACTCTCTCCGGGCGTGAGTCCCGAAGGCTCCTTCGCGCCTGCCGTATCGGGCGTAGCGTAATATCCGGTACGAGTCCGCACCACCGGCTTACCGGGAGCGTCGACCGACACCCGGATCTGCCGGTAGCTGCCGTCCAGAGCTTGAATCGTAGGCGTATAGGCGATCGTGTACTGGTTGCGAATGTCGTGCGCAACCTCCACGGCAAGAGCCTGAACCTCTGTTACTTCCTTTGGATAAAAGGCGAGACCGCCCGTGGCGGTAGTCAGTTCGGTTAAGGCACGTTTCGCTTTCGCGGCTTCCCGTTTCTCTTCTTCCGTGAACAAACCGATGGCGTAGACGAGAACGTCGCTTTGATTTGACCGTGCCACAACTTTCTCAAGCGAAGTACCGCTTGCGTTGTCGTTACCGTCCGTAATGACGAGCAGAACCTTCTTGTCGCGCTTCCCTTCCTTCTTGACGTAATCAAGCGACATGTTGATCGCGTCTCGCATGGCGGTCCCGCCGCGCGAATCGATCCGGGTCAGTCCCTGCTCCATCTTCTTGCTGTCGTTTGTAAACGGCACATCCAGAAACGCTTCATCATTGAAATTGACGATGAATACTTCGTCTTGCGGATTCGATTCGCGGACCATGGCAAGCGCCGCCGCTTCTACACGGCTTCTCTTGCTCATCATGCTTCCGCTGTCGTCGATGATAATGCCCAACGAGACTGGGACATCTTCCCGCTTGAAGACTTTGACGTCCTGCGGCTGGCCGTTCTCGAATACCTTAAAGGCATTGCGATCCAGGTTCGTGAGCATCTTGCCTTTTCGATCGTTCACGCTTGCATGCAGCACGACCAGCCGCGTATCCGACCGGAACTGCGCATACGCAGTCGACAAGACGAGCAAGCTGACAAGGGGGGCGGCAATCGCCAGAACAAGGCGCCTGGAAAACAGGCAGCTACTGAGTGGGCGCATAATAACCAAGCCGGAAGAAGGCTTTAAGCGGAGGGAGTCCTCGCGGCTGATTCAGCTTGACTAACACCTTTCGATACTTTCCATCGCGCTCCCGGTTTTTGGGCGTATATCCAAGAATGTATTCATTGCGGAGCTCGATACCAATTTTAGCCGCGATGTCAGGCAACTCGGCGACATTCTCGACAGCATAGGGGCGACCGCCGGTCTGCTCCGCCAGATCGGTCAAGAGACCAGGTCCGGCAGCTTCTTCCGGCGTTCGTCCGCGTCCGGCCATGGATTCGTAAATACCAATTGCAAAGATCTGCACGTCCGCCTCGCGAACGGCATTCTTGATCTCCGTCTCGGTATAGCGGCTGCTGTTGTCGCCGCCGTCCGAAATGATCAGGAGTGCTTTGCGTGGATTTTTCGCCTTCTTCATCTCATGCATTGCGAGGTAAACACTGTCGAGCAGCGCCGTACGACCTTTGGATTGCGTGAACGTCAACGCGCTCTGGATTTTCGCCGTGTCGGTCGTAAAAGGGACCGATAGTTCCGGCCGGTCGTTGAACTGAACGAGGAAGAATTCATCTGAAGGGTTAGATGTTTTGAAGAACTCCGCGGCAGCCTGACGCGATTTCTGGAGCTTCGGCCCCATACTCCCGCTGGTATCGAAAACCAAACCAATGGAAATCGGAGCGTCCTCACTCGAAAAATTGCTGATCTCCTGCTCCACCTTATCCTCGAAGATTCTGAAGTGTTCCTTCTCTAGTCCGGTCACAAAACGGTTCAGAGGATCGGTGACGGTCACGTTGATCAGGACAAGAGTCTTATTGACTCGGATATCAACCGGCCGGGTATCGGGAGCAGCCGTCGGCTTCCCGGAACTGCGCGATTCAATATGAACGCTTTCTCCGCTTTCAGAGGACTTCCGCCCGGTCTGCGTCTCCTGACCGTAAAAAGGCCTGGAGAAGAGCGCGAACAAAAGGACAAGACTGAGCCCTAAGCCACGGCGGAACAGCGGGTTCCGACGAACGAGGACGCCAGGCAAGAGAATGCGACACAAGGTAAGCGTCCGCATGGGCTGAGCAACTTTCAGCCATGATCATAGCATCGCGGACGCGACGGGCCGATAGCCCGCCGCCTTGCATATGCGTACTGTAATTAACGTTGTATGCGGGCCGATCCGCCTTTGGCTAACGACCGAACCTGGTCGAGCGTTGCCATGGTGGTATCCCCCGGGAATGACGTGATGAGGGCACCGTGAGCCCATCCCAGCCGGACTGCCTCATCCTCCGACTCGCCCTTCAGCAATCCATAGATGAACCCGGCCGCAAACCCGTCTCCGCCCCCGACGCGATCGTACACGTCGAGTTCGGCCGTGGGCGCCTGATGGGTGGTTCCGTTGATCCAGGCCACAGCGCTCCAGCTGTGTCGATTCGTGGAATGCACTTCCCGAAGAGTAGTGGCAACGATCTTCACTTGCGGATGCTTCTGGCGGACCTTATCCATCATGCCGAAGAACGCACTTGGGTCCAGCTTCGATTTCGCCGCAACTTCGGGGCCCGGAATGCCTAGCCCCATCTGTAGATCCTCTTCATTACCCACCAGAACGTCTACATTCTTGACGATCCGGCCAATCTGCTCAACCGCCTTCTCAGGTCCGCCGAGTACATTCCACAGCTTCGCCCGGTAGTTCAAATCGAACGAGGTAACTGCACCCGCCGCTTTCGCAGCCTGCATGGCCTCGATGATGAGCTCCGAAGTTGTGGCAGAGAGCGCCGAAAAGATACCGCCGCTGTGAAACCAGCGCACGCCGCTCGAAAAGATCGCGTTCCAGTTGAAGTCACCCGGTTTCAGCTGCGCCGCAGCCTCGTTGCTCCGGTTGTAGAAGACGACGGGCGCACGCACGCCCTGTCCACGGTCGCTGTATACCGTCGCCATATTGGGGCCAGAAACGCCGTCGTGCTTGAAATGCTTATAGAACGGCTTTACTCCCATTGCACGCACCTGTTCCGCGATAAGGTCGCCGATCGGGTAATCGACCATGGCGCTTGCGATGCCAGTCTGCAGACCGAAACAGTCCGCGAGGTTCGCGGCTACGTTAAACTCACCACCGCTGACGTGAATCTTGCATTCCTTGGCTTTCCGGAATGGAATAATCCCGGGATCCAGGCGGTGAATCAGGGCGCCGAGAGAAAGGAAATCGAGCGCACCTTCCGGGCGAATGTCTATGCCGTAGCTCATGTTATCTCCAATGTTTGCTAGACACTCGAAACCGGTAATCAGTTGCCGTTTCGAGTGCCGAGCGTCGTTAGTTGTTAAGCGTTATAGGTTCCGGAGGAGACGCGCCCGCCGCGTCCGGTCCAGTTCGTATGGAAGAACTGGCCGCGCGGTTTATCCACACGTTCGTAGGTGTGGGCTCCGAAGAAATCCCGTTGTGCCTGGAGCAGGTTTGCGGGCAGGCGCTCGGAGCGATACCCGTCAAAGAATGCAAGGGCGGTAGAAAACGCCGGGGTTGGAACGCCAAACTCGATCGCGTGGACAATCGCATGACGCCACGCGGCCTGGTAGTTGTTGAGAACGTCCCGGAAGAACTCGTCAAGCAAGAGATTCTCCAGACCGGGATTGTGAT
Source organism: uncultured Acidobacteriaceae bacterium (assembly GCA_963730775.1). Lineage (GTDB taxonomy): Bacteria > Acidobacteriota > Terriglobia > Bryobacterales > Bryobacteraceae > Bog-105. The sequence goes on from CAVSTI010000006.1 coordinate 237,826, forward strand.
CGTACGCGTCCTTGATCTTGCTGAGGAACCGGCTGCGAATGATGCAGCCGCCGCGCCACATCAGCGCGATACCGCCCATATTCAGGTTCCACTTCTGCTCTTTGCCTGCTTCCCGCAACAACATGTAGCCTTGCGCGTACGAAATCATCTTGGAGCAGTAAAGAGCACGCCGCACGTACTCTACAAACGTCTTGCGATCGTGCTTGAGTTCGGGTTTTGCCGGCCCGTTCAGGAGTTTTGAGGCGCGCACACGCTCCTCTTTCAAGGACGATAAACAGCGTGCAAAAACAGCTTCACCGATCAAGGTCACCGGCATTCCCAGATCAAGTGCGCTGATGGCAGTCCATTTTCCGGTTCCCTTCTGGCCCGCCGTGTCCAGGATTTTGTCCACCATCGGCCCGCTATCTTCATCGCTCTTCTTCGAGAGGATCTCAGCCGTGATCTCGATGAGGAAGCTGTCGAGCTCGCCCTTGTTCCAATCGGCGAACACCTCGTGAAGCTCGTCCGTGTTCAATCCAAGCCCGTCGCGAAGTACCTGGTACGCTTCGCAAATCAGCTGCATGTCGCCGTATTCAATGCCGTTGTGGACCATCTTCACGTAATGGCCCGCACCGTCTTCGCCCACCCAGTCGCAGCAGGGGGAACCATCCTCCACCTTCGCCGCGATCGATTGGAAGATCTCTTTTACGTGGGGCCAAGCGTCGGGATTACCGCCGGGCATGATCGACGGGCCATTGCGCGCACCCTCTTCACCACCGGAAACGCCGGTACCAATGAAGAGAATGCCTTTGTCGCGCAGATCTTTGGTCCGGCGATTGCTATCGGTGAATAACGAATTCCCACCATCGATGATGATGTCGCCCTTCTCGAGATGGGGCACGATCTGGTTGATCATGTCGTCAACCGTGCTGCCCGCTTTCACCATCAACATGATCCGCCGTGGGCGTTTCAGTGATTGGACCAACTCCTCAATCGAGTGCGTTCCGACGACTTGAGTGCCCTTTGCCTCGTTCTGAATGAAGTCGTCTACCTTCGAGACGGTTCGATTGAAGACAGCGACTTTGTAGCCATGGTCGTTCATATTCAGAACAAGGTTCTGTCCCATGACTGCCAGGCCAATTAGTCCAATGTCGCAATTTGCGTTCTGCATACCCCTTCTCTTATATCGAAGTCGGAAATCGAATCCGGGACGCTACTTGGGCTCGGGGACGGCGGGCACCGTGTAAGCTTTCTCGAGCGCTGCCTGGTAGTCGGAGAAAAGAGCTTTGATTCCGGCGAACTCCTGCCTGATCTGTGCCAGATATTCGGGCCGTGTAGCCACGTCGAACAGGAGCGCGGCCATCGACTGAGCGTCCGTTACGAAGCCGTTATGGCCGACATCTGTCAGCGCGTCGGCTTCCATTTCGTACGTGTGATTGGCCCAATTTGAGGTCTTGGCCGAGAATCCAATGCCCGGGATCTCGCGGGACACGCTGCCGGTCTCTTCGTAGCCCTGCGGTTTACCGGGCTCGGTCTGCACTCCGGTCGCCCCATACATTTTCATGTAGGCGAACGCCGGCTCAGAGAGCGTTGAAACCGAGATCCCGTCCCGAAGCTGACCGTAGTTGTCGATCTTAACTTTTGTTCCGGTAGACAGCGCGGCAGCTTTGGCAGCGTTGTCTACGAACTCTCTTACCTGGCGCAGGTACACTTCATCGGGATAGCGAATATAGAAGTCCGCCACAGTGCGGTCTGGAACAACGTTCGGCGCAGCCCCGCCTTCGGCAATGATGCCCTGGATTCGCGCTTCCGGGCGGACGGATCCCCGAATGCTGTCGATGTTCTCGAACAGGTGAATCACCGCTTCCAGCGCATTGCGGCCTGCCCACGGAGTCATCTGGTGCGCAGGCGCTCCACTGAAGGTGTATTTCACTCCATCGATGTTCAGACAGCATGTACCAAACCCGGGTGCGGGCCGAGTCGTCGCGCTAACGGCGTGACTGCGCATCAGCACATCCATTCCTTTGAAAGCGCCAGCCTTGAACATATCCGTCTTTGCGACAGGCGGCATCATTTCTTCTCCCGGTGTTCCGAAAACCGTGACGCTTCCCGGCAGATTCGCCTTGTCCATATACTCGGCGATTGCGATGGCGGCGGCCATACCCACTGGGCCTTGCGTGCTGTGCTGGTCACCGTGGAAGGCGCCTTTGGTTCCGCGCAAAGCATCGTATTCGAGGATCACGCCGAGATGCGGGCCGGGTTGGGTCGCGAGATCACCTTTGCGCTTATACTTCGCAACGAAGGCTGTTCTCAGACCTGCGATGCCCGCTTCCGGTTCAAACCCGTACTTCGTCAAGCGCTGCATCAAGACCTTTACCGCGCGATCTTCCTTGAACCCGATTTCGGGATCTTTTGTGATCAGATCACCGAGCTGAATCATCTCGGTATCCATCAGCTGCTTGGCTCTCGTGACGACCTTGTCTCGTTCTGCGTTCGGGGCAGTTAGCTTTGTGACCAGCTGGTCTATGTTGAGAGACTTCTCCAGCGTGTTGAGTTTTGCCACGACATCCTTCGCGGCCTGCCGTTCCGTGGGCGTTTCTTGTGAGAGGGCGAGTTGCGCCAGGGCTAGCGCAAGCAGAAGCTGTTTCATAGGTCGGTAGAGACCTAATGATAGCGTCCGGGATCTCCCGGAAAATCAGTGTTTAGCGAACAGCTACGTACAGATCGACGCCGTTAGGACCATACCGATCGAAGTCCGCCGTGAACGCACGTTTGCGATCGGAATTGTCACGGAAATAATCGTGAACCCGTGACCAGGCATCGCGCACGGATTCCGGATTTCGGTCGAGCGCGTGGAATACCAGGTATTCGGCGCTGCCGATCTCGATGCGTTCGAGGCCGTGCGGAACTTCGAGCTTACCCTCGTCGACCGCGCGTCCCAATATGGCTTTGTAGGCGCCATATTCATCGCTTTCGTAGTCCGTGTAGACGCAGTAAATCACCGAGCGGTCCGGATTTCCTGGAATCCGAGCGTCGCTTTCGGCCATAAAATTTTGCCAAAGGTGGCCGACCCGGCCACCCGAGCCAGACATTTCGTCTTTGTTGTTTGTTTTCGCGGCCAAACCGATTACCGAGAAGTTTGGTTCATTGACCAAACGAGCTTCGGAACTGGATGGAGTTTCAATAGGAGGCAAAATTGCTGATTCCTTTACTCATGCCGTCTTACGCCCCCGGTTTTGGGGGCAGAGTCGCCACGGTGCCCCAGAATTCATAACAGACAGCGATAAACCGGAGGAACTGATGCAGATCGTTGGGCTTGCGAATGTAGCAGCTTGCGTGTAACTCGTAAGCCTCTCTCACCTCGCGGGGATCATCCGATCCCGAGATCACAACAACCGGCGTAGCTTGCAGCCGCTGGGTTGTCTTTATCTCTTTAAGCACCTCCAAACCCGACTTCCTGGGCAAATGAAGATCTAGGAATATGATATCGGGATGAGGGTGACCGGCATACTGGCCGTGTCCTCTGAGCAGCGCTAATGCTTCGTCCCCGTCGCGCACACAGCGAACGCCTTCGGTGACACCAGTCTCACGAAATGCCTCCTGCGTCAAACGCGAAGCGGCTGGATCGTTCTCGACGATGAGAACCTCAAGTGGCGATGACGTGTTCGTCCGGCTAGGCTGACTCATCTCTGCATCCTACTATTCCGGCGGTTTCCGCCATTGGGCCCGGCTTCCCCCAAAGCGCCTTGGGAGAGAACTGCGAGCGTTAGAAGGGAACGTCGTCGTCCGTGATGCCCATGGACCCTCCGAAGGGATCCTCATCCGGCGCAGAGGGTGCGGCACCCGACGCCCCACGTCCTCGGCCCGTGTTCCGGGCTGCGCCCATGGGAGTGCCGTAGTCTTGTCCCATCCCGATCCCGATCCCGATCCGGCATCGCCGCCGCGCCCACCAAGCAGGATGACTTCATCGGCAACGACCTCGGTGGAGTAGACTTTTTTCCCGTCCTTGTCGTCGTAGCTCCGTGTCTGGAGCCGACCCTCGACGTAGATCTGCTTACCTTTCGTCAGGTAATTGGCAAGGTTCTCCTGGCGCCAGACAACCACGTTGGTCCAGTTGGTCTCTTCCTTCCATTCGTTCGTCGATTGATCCTTCCAACTGCGGGTCGTGGCCACGGCAAATCTCGTTACCGACGCTCCGGACGGTGTGAATTTAGTCTCGGCATCTCGGCCCAGATTGCCTACAAGGATCACCTTGTTTACGCTGCGGGAAGCCATAATCACTCGAACTGTAACACAACGGGAGGGCTTGCCCCGTGCCATCTGACAGGGACGGCTAGCGGGAATTCCGATGGTCTTGGCTGTGATTGATCACAGATATTGACACCGCTTTCAATCGCGTCCAATGGGACGAATTTAGATCGTCCGGTACTGGGCGGTGGTAAGGAGATGTAAAAAGCTGGTGAAAGTGGCTGTCCTTCTAGTATGGTTAGGTCATAATATTGAAACCAGAAGACTGGCTCCGCGACTGAGCCGTCTGAGAACAGCACCGAGATCTTGGGGGATTATGGCATCGCGGTTATCCCAATCGTGTTCGCCTGATGATCGTGTCGTTCCGCCGGTTCGACCCGTTCAGAAGCTTGTGTTGTGCTTGACCGTCGCGCTGTGTTCGACGGTGAATTCCGGGTTGGCACAAGTGATGCTGAAACCCATGCAGCCGGGTGAGCCCATCACGCTGCTACCAACAGACGCCGCCGTTTTCGAGTCTCCTGAGCTCCGGAAAGACTTGCCATGTACCGTAAGCGGCCGCAAAGCGGACTTGGGCTTCGACTTGAAGTTCCACAGCGGCTTCGACGTAACGATTCCTCTCCGCGAACTCTCCGGAGACGGCAGCACTCTCAGCGTGGTATTTCGCATCTATCCCCAGGACAACAAAGAACACGCCGCGTACTTCGTCCAGCATTTTAAAGTGCCCGTGGTCGACGAGGACGCGAAAGGCGACGCGACATTGCAGGGAACCATTGATGTGGGCCCTGGCAAGTATCGCGTGGAATGGCTGATGCGCGACAGGCTTGAGCGCGTTTGCTCCTCGGCGTGGGACGTCGAAGCAGCCTTGTCGCCCAAAGACAAGCCGATGCCCTTGTTCATCGATCCGGACCAGATCTCGGAGAGTCTGGCTGAGCCGTTTGTGGACGACTCGGCTTCCTCTCCCTCGCGCCAGGCGGATGGCGTCAATCTTAAGCTGCTCGTCAATTTCGCGCCTCAGGACTCGACATCGCCAACGCTCCAGCGAAGCGATACCGAAGCTCTGGTGAGCATCTTGAAAACGATTCAACGCGACAAAAGTGTGGGCCGGCTATCGCTCGTCGCATTCAATATTGGAGAAAACCGAATCGTTTACCGGCAGGAGACTGCTGACCGGATCGACTTCCCGGCTCTCGGCAAGGCACTACAGAGTATGAAGCTCGGGACAGTGAACGTGGCGAAGCTGAGCGAGAAGCATAGCGAGACCGATTTCCTTGAGGAACTAATCCAAAAGGAAGTAGCAGACACCGCTCATCCCGATGCCGTCATCTTCGCGGGACCAAAAGCAATGTTAAGCGCTGATGTACCCCAGGAGGACCTTCGCCGCATCGGAGATATCGAGTGTCCCGTGTTCTATATGAACTATAATTTGAATCCTCAAGCCGTGCCCTGGAAGGATTCAATCAGCCATGCGATCCGGGCTTTCAAAGGCACCGAGTACACGATTTCCCGCCCCCGCGATCTCTGGGTGTCCACCTCCGAGATGTTTTCCAGGATTGTACGCTCCAAGCGTCAGCACGCGATGGCCTCTGCGGCTTCCGCTAGTACTGGAACGCACTAGACGATGGAACGTCTACTTACGGTAAGCTTAAGAGATTAGGGGAAACGATGGTCTCCGCACGGATTTGCCTTGCCCGGTCGTCATCAGTAGTTGCGCTTACAGTTGCTCTACCTTTCCTTCTTCCGGCTCAAGAGGCCAACTGGAAGGATTTTCGCAACAACCTGGCCCCGTACGTGGCCGCCCCGGAACGTGCCGTCGACAAAATTCTGGAGGCCGCCAATCTCAAACCCGGCGAAACGTTGTATGACCTTGGCTGCGGTGACGGTCGGATTGTGATCGCCGCTGCCGAGCGGTATAAGGTGAGGGCCGTCGGAATCGAAATTTCCGGGAGTCTCGCCAGGTCAGTTGCCGAAAAGGTCAAGAAGGAAGGTCTTCAAAAACGGGTCACCATCATCCATGGCGATTTCATGAAGACCGATCTGAGTAAGGCGGATGTGGTGACCTTATACCTGGCAACCACCGCAAACGACACCGTCCGGCCCAATCTGGAGCATTTCCTCCATCCGCATGCCCGGGTTGTATCCTATGACTATCCGGTCCCCGGATGGAAGCCGGTAGATACGATGGACACGGGTGGCTATCGTGGTGCCACTCACACCATTTACCTCTACCAGGTGCCCGACTCCATAAAGAAATAGCCGCCTTTTGAGTGCACTTTTTGATGTGTTGGGCATTGGGCTCAACGCGACAGACACCCTCATCCTGCTAGACGAGTTTCCTCCCTACGCGGGCAAAATCGCTTTCCGCCAGGAGATGCTCAGCCCGGGAGGCCAGGTAGCCACGGCAGTGGTGAGCTGTGCTCGTCTCGGCCTCCGGACGAAGTACATCGGTACTATCGGTGACGACATCCGCGGCGAGCTTCAGAAGCAGAGCCTGGACGGAACCGGCGTCGATACAAGCGGGCTGATCGTTCGAAAAGATTGCCCCAATCAAACCGCATACATCCTGATTGACGGAAGCACAGGCGAACGCACCGTTCTGTGGCATCGTGCGGATTGTCTTCGACTCTTGCCGTCCGAGATCCGCGAAGACGATATCCGGAATTCCCGGATGCTTCATATCGACGGCTACGACATTGACGCCGCGGCCCATGCGGCGGCCTTGGCCCGCAGGCACGGGGTTCCGGTCTCCATAGACGTGGATACCGTGTATCCCGGATTCGACTCCGTTCTGAAGAATGTTGATTATCTGGTGGCGGGCTCGGGCTGGCCCGGGAAGTACACCGGCGAGCCGGATCCGTTCATATCCCTGCGGCAACTTCAGGCGCAATACAACCTGACGGTCTCCGCAATGACGCTGGGCGATTTTGGGGCACTGGCGCTCTATCAAGGCCGATGGTTTTACTCTCCAGCTTTTGAGATCTCCTGTGCCGACACCACCGGAGCTGGCGATGCCTTCCACGGAGCGTTCTGCTGCGCCATGGTTGAGGGCTTACGCATGGGTGACGCGCTCGATTTCTCGAACGCTGCCGCCGCCTTGAACTGCACCGGCGTGGGCGCCAGGGGCCATATCGCTGTGCGCGAAGAGGTGGAAACGCTTCTGGGCAATGCGAGGGCCGGTAAGGTGAAGCGGAGGATTGATCCTGCCGTGGCCGAACGGGCGGGCGAACTGGTCGCGGCGGCACCGGGCACGAAATGATCCCGCTGAGGGTTTTACTCCTCCGCCGAACGACACCGGTCATCACAATCGTCCTGATTGCGATAAATCTTTTGACCCTCCTGTATGAGAATGCGCTCCCGGCGTATGCGCAGCGAGTTTTCGTATGGCGATACGCCCTGGTCCCCGACCAGTTCCATCAGTCCGCGCTCGTCACGTCCATGTTTCTGCATGGCGGCTGGTTTCACCTGATCGGCAACATGTGGTTTCTCTGGGTATTTGGCTCTCATCTTGAGGAAGCACTCGGAGCCGCCCGTTATCTCGCCTTTTATCTCATCAGCGGCGTAGCGTCGGCGCTGGTTCAGCTATTCGTCAGCTTCGGCAGCTCCGTTCCCACCGTCGGGGCAAGTGGAGCTATCGCCGGGGTCATGGGCGCATTCCTGTACCTGTATCCACGCGCACGGGTGATTACGCTGGTGTTCTTCATCTTCATCACCACACTTGAGCTTCCTGCCTCGTTCATGCTCCTGTACTGGTTTGCGATTCAGCTCATCAGCGGACTCGGCGCCCTCACGGTTCGTGGCCAAGGCCAGGGGATTGCTTGGTTCGCGCACGTCGGCGGCTTTGTGGCGGGTCTTCTTTTTGTTAGGCTCTTCGCAGACCGGCGCCTTCGACCGCGATACTGATAGGGATTGTCCCCGCTCCTCGGACTCAATCACCTGACGCTATGCACGATCCCAACGAGCCTTTCGAGAACTTACGCCCTCTTGATGTCCTGGCGATTGCGGCGCATCCCGACGACGTCGAACAAACCTGCGGCGGAACACTGATCCGCTCGGGAGAACTCGGCTATCGGACGGGCGTGCTGGACCTCACCGCCGGCGACATGGGCACGCGCGGCACACCGGAGCTACGCATCGAGGAATCAAAGACGGCCGCCACATATCTGGGCCTCGGTTGGCGTGCAAAACCTTCGCTGGCCCGATGCACGACTGGAGAACACGATCGGCGCACGGATGACGCTTGCGGGAGTGATCCGCCGCCTTGCACCGCGAGTCGTCATTCTTCCGTACTGGACGGGACGCCATCCCGATCACTACCGTGCCGCAGAGATCGGTTACGAGTCATGCTTTCTGGCTGGACTGAAGAAACTGGAGGAAGATGTTCCACCTCACAGGCCGTTCAAAATTTTATATTCCTCGTTATATGCGAACGTGACGCCATCCTTTGTGGTTGACATTTCTGGACAATTCGAGCGACGAATGAAGGCGCTATTAAGCTACTCCTCCCAATACGGAGACGGCGGCGAAGCTACTGATCTCTTTCCTTCTCATGAAGAAGTCCGCGAGCGGTTGGCCGCTGTCGCCCGGTTTTATGGAAACCTGATCGGCGTAAAATACGGAGAGCCTTTTGTTGTAAAAGAGTCTATGCGAGTGGACGACATCATGAGTATGCCAGTTCGCAGTATTTAAATTTTCGACGGAGTTTGTTTATTTGAAACGAGTCTTAGCTGCACTACTTGCCTGTTTGCCCGGGATTGTATGGGCCGAAGAACCTACGCAGCGTCTGAATGCCGCGGCGAGCGTGCTGTCGGAGGTGATGTCTGCTCCTGACAAAGGAATACCCACCAATCTTCTGGCGCGTGCGCATTGCATCGTGATTGTCCCTGGACTTAAACAGGCAGCGTTCATCGGTGGCGGAAAGTATGGCAAGGGCTTCTTCTCCTGTCGTCGCGGTGCGGACTGGACGGCGCCGGCCTCGGTAAGAATCGAAGGGGGCAGCGTCGGGTTCCAGATCGGTCTGCTGGAGAGCGATCTTGTTTTGCTCGTCATGAACACGAAAGGCGAGAATCGGCTCTTGTCAACACGGTTCACTCTCGGCGGCGCGGCGGAAGTCGCAGGCGGTCCCGTTGGCCGATCTTCGACAGCGCAGACCGACGCGAGTTTTCGTGCGGAGATGCTTTCTTACTCACGAGCGCGTGGAGCCTTTGCCGGCGTCTCTCTGAGCGGCGCGACGTTACGTCAGGACGTAGATGATAACGCCGAAATATTTGGCCGCCCTTTGACGAATAAAGAGATCATGGGCCGGAACATCGCTTGGCCGGCGTCCGCAAGCGAATTGCATAGCGTTCTGAACCGGTATGCTTCGCGAGCACGCCGGCTAAAACATCGTTCCTAAGCTGCGCTCATTGCTAATTTTGCAAGCTTCACGTCTGTCGACGGTCAAGCGTTCATTCCGGGATAGGGCATGCACGTAGCCACGAACATCCTGGTCGTAGGATTTCTCATTTTCGTGGCGCACGCCTTCACCGGCCTGTTCAGCCGCACCCGGGTGCCGGATGTATTGCTTCTGACCATCATCGGCATCTTTCTGGGGCCCGTTCTCCATCTGGTGACGCCCGAGAATTTTGGTGCGGTGGGGCCGGTGTTTGCCACGGTGACTCTTGTCATCATTCTTTTCGAAGCCGGGCTGAGCTTGGATCTCAAGGTCCTGCGCGGAGTGGTGCGGTCTACTCTTACCCTTACGCTCACCAACTTCTTCCTGACAATGGCTGCGGTAGGAATAGCAGGGCACTATCTGCTCCACCTAAACTTCAGGCTGACGTTTACCTTGGGCGCCATCATCGGGTCTACGTCTCCGGCCGTCATCGTCCCGCTTGCACGTCGCTTAAGCATGCTGGAGTCCTCAAAGACGATTGTCTTTCTGGAATCCGCGGTGAGCGATGTCCTCAGCATCGTGGTAGCAATGGGCTTCCTCGACAGCTTTCGTATGGGCGGCATTCGATTGGGCGCGATGGTCGGAAACCTGATTGCAACCCTCCTCCTGGCGGGTCTGGCTGGACTGGCGGGAGCCTTCCTCTGGTCCGCGATGTTGCGTCGTATCCGCGGTCTTGAAAACTCGATCTTCACAACGCCCGCATTTGTGTTTGTGCTGTTTGGTTCGGTCGAACTTCTCGGATTCAGTGGTTACGTGGCCGCCGCGGTGTTTGGTGCGGTTTTGGGTAACATCCAGGTCTTCCATGGCATTTTCTGGATGCGCCGTTACCTTCCGCAGGAGCCCATCACGCTGAATGAAACGGAACGGGTCTTTATGGGCGAAGCCGTTTTTCTTCTCAAGACCTTCTTCTTCGTGTACGTCGGTGTGTCCATCCGATTTACCGATTTCCGGCTCGTCTATATCGGGCTCACGCTCACTCTCTTGATCTTCCTGCTGCGCATCCCTGCGACATGGATCGGATTAGATCGCGGGACAACACCGAAACGGGACGCATCTCTGGTCGCGATCCTGAGTCCGAAGGGACTGGCTGCGGTGGTTCTTGCCTCGCTGCCTCTCGAACAGCATCTCGAAGGCGGGCTTGCTCTTCAGGCGATTACGTATTGCGTGGTGTTCATCAGTATCGTATTGACCTCGGTGCTGAGTTTCCTCATCGAAAGAACGAGGTTCGCTCACGTTTACGAGAACCTGTTCCGCAGTTTCCGCCCGGCGGCTGCTCCAGTTCCCATTCCCCTGGATTCCGCCCTGAAGCAAGGTTGAGTGCTGCGGAATGTTCAAAAACGCACACCGCATTGCCAGATCCGAGCGGGCCTGATTGCAGCGCCTGCTATTTCCATAGATTTGAAGCCCTCCAGAGCGCCGATATTCGGCTTCTTACATGCACGGCTTTCTAACGCATGTTCTGGAAAGAGCTTCGGTTTGCTGCGCGCCAACTCTTAAGGGCGCCTGCGTTCACCAGCATCGCTGTTCTGACCTTAATGCTTGGCGTCGGCGGTAGCGCCGCTGTCTTCACAGTCTTCGACTCGGTAATTCTCAAACCGTTGTCTTATCCCGATAGCGGCCGGTTGGTCGTGCTCTGGGAGCGGGTGAAGTACCTGGGTTCCGGATATACCGGTCCCAATGCCCGGCATGCACTGCTTTGGCAAAAGCGAGTGTCGGCCTTGAGCGAACTTGCTCTCTTCCGTCATAGTGCCGGCGGCGTTTCGATAAACCCGACAGAACATCCGCGGCTGATCGGGGGGCTCAGGGTAACGCCCAACTTTCTCGAGATCCTTCGCGTAAAGCCGCTTATGGGTCGTGATTTTCGGCCGGAAGACGGTCAAAAGGGTCACGAAGACGTCGTGATTCTTACCTTCGGCCTTTGGCAGAATCTGTTCCACGGTGAGGCCGAGGTCATTGGAAAGAGCTTGCGGCTGGCAAACGTCCCCTACCAGATCGTTGGCGTTCTGCCCGAGAGCTTTCGGTTTCCCAAGAGAAGCGTGCTGAGCGCGTTCCCCTCGTCCCAGACCCGAAGCGGAAGTCCCGACATCGAGGTGCTGCGGCCGATGTACGTGAACGGAGGCGATTTCAGTTGGAACGGTGATTACGGGAATCTGCTGACAATGGCACGCCTCAAGCCCAATGTGAGCCTCAAAATTGCCGAAGCCGAACTCAATAGCGCGGAGGACGAGATACTTCGCGAAATGCCGGCAAACGAGAAGCCAAGCGATTTGCGAGAGGCATTGCGAGTATACGTTCAGCCGATGCAAGAGGCCATTGTGGGTGGCGCTCAGAAAGGGCTGGCGCTTCTTCTCGCGTGCGTGATCGGCCTGGTTGTCATGGCAAGCGTTAATCTCGCACATGCCCAACTCGCCCGTGCGATAGCCCGTGAGAAGGAAGCGGCCCTCCGCAGTGCGCTGGGTGCGAATCGATGGCAACTCCTGTGCGGTCCGATAGCAGAATCTCTGTTGCTGCTGGCCGCGGGGGGCGCAGGCGGTTTGTGGCTGGCCGGTGCAGGTGTTGCCGCCTTTCTTCGCTACACACCAGTCGAGTTACCGCGCATGGAAGAAATCGGGATCGACAAGCAAGTTCTATTGTTTGCCTTCGCTCTCATGGCAGCTTCGGGATTGATCTTCGGTCTTGTGCCGGCGGTTCGGCTTTTGCGAATTGATCCGCAGGAGGCGTTGCAGAGCAGCGGTACCCGAACACACGGGAGTAGAAAAGGCCGTGAGATCAGATTCTGGCTGATCGGCCTCCAGGTCTTTGCATGCACGGCTCTGCTCATAGTCACCGGGCTTTTTGCGAAGAATTTGTCGGGATTACTGAAGACTGAAAAAGGATTCGACACGGACCACACACTGGTGGCTGAGATGACCCCATCTGCCGCCTCCGCTAAGCAGCAAAGCCAAACGCTTGCGGCTGTCGATGCCGCCTTGACGAAACTCCGGGCGCTCCCGGGGGTTCAATCCGCGGGACTAGTCAGCGCGATGCCGCTCGAAGGAGAAACCTGGATCAACAGTACAGTCCGGGCGGACCGACCCCAACGAAATCCTCCGCTGGCCAACTGGCGCTGGGTGAGTCCCGGGTATTTCCAAACCATCCATCAGAGGCTCGTCGCTGGGCGCGTTTTCGAGGAACGGGACCGCCAGGGGAAAACGATTGTCATTTCCCAAAGGACAGCGGCACACGTTTGGCCTGGTGAAAATCCTGTCGGCATGCAAATCCGCTGGAGAGACTCCCAATACACTGTCATCGGCATCGTGGCTGATGCACGTAACAACTCTCTCAAACTCCCGCCCGCCAACATGGTCTACTTCTTCTATTCAGATTTCCCTCAATATCCGCTTTACTTTCTCGTGAGGAGTAATCGACCGGTAGATCAGGTAGCCGCGAGCATGAGACAAGTTATTTGGGATAGTGACCCCGGGGCCGTGATTGCAAGAATCAAATCTCTGGACACGCAATTGGATGATTCACTCTCTTCAGAGCGATTTCAGACAAAGCTCCTCATCGCATTCGGAATCGTTGCGCTTTTCCTGGCAGCAATCGGCATTTATGGTGTGCTCAGCTACACGGTGGCGACACGAAAGCAGGAGATCGGCATCCGCATGGCCCTGGGCGCAACTCGTGTACGAATTAACGGGGCCGTTCTGCGCGAAGCCGCCGCTCCGGTACTGGCGGGCTTGCTTGCAGGGTGTCTTGCCAGCATGGCGATCAGCCGAACGCTGGAGGCGCTTCTCTACAGCACCAAAAGCGTTGATGCGAGCGTTACCGCAGCGGCATTGCTGCTCTTACTCGGCGTCGCGAGCGTAGCGGCATTTTGGCCTGCTTACCGCGCCGCTTCGATCTCGCCGGCCGAGGCGCTTCGTCAAGAATAGCTCCAGTTGAAATGCGATTTCCTACTCTGTAGGAATGTACCCAGGTTCGGTTCTCTCCTTTCGACTCGCGTTTTCCTTCCTGTTGCTCCTGCTTCCCCTAAGTGCCCAGACGCAGGCGCCTCAACCAATGCTTCTTTGGCCCAATGGCGCTCCAGGTGCGCTCGGGAACGAGGACGTGGACAAACCAACGTTGACGCCTTTCCCCGCGAAAGGGCCGGGTGTCGTCCCTACAGCAGTGATCGTTTGTCCAGGCGGTGGCTACCGCAACCTTTCCATGGTGAAAGAAGGCTCAGACGTCGCAGTCTGGCTGAATCATCTCGGGATCTCGGCGTTCGTTCTCAAATACCGCCTTGGGCCCAAGTATCACCATCCGGCAGAACTAAGCGACGCACAACGGGCAATCCGGTACGTTCGTGCGCACGCGGCTGAGTACAACGTCAAACCGGACCGTATCGGAATCTGGGGCTTTTCTGCCGGCGGGCACCTGGCCTCAACCACTGGAACTCACTTCGACGAAGGCAATTCATCCGCACCCGACGAATTAGATCGCCAGAGTTCCCGGCCGGACTTCATGATCCTGGCGTACCCGGTCATCACGTTCCATGATCCGCTCGCGCATGTCGGCTCCCGCGTCAATCTCCTTGGGAATAGCCCCGACCCCGCCCTGGTCGACCAGCTTTCGAACGAGACTCAGGTCACCGCAAAGACACCGCCCACATTTCTGTTCCATACAACCGAAGACAAAACAGTTCCGGTCGAGAACAGCATCATGTTCTACTCGGCATTGCGGAAAGCCGGCGTGCCGGCCGAGATGCACATTTATCTCAAAGGTGCGCACGGCGTGGGTCTCGCACCCTTCGATCCGGTGCTGCGAACCTGGCCCGACCGGCTCGCCGATTGGATGAAAGTGCAAGGACTCTGGTAAGAGCCATTGAGGGAAGGAAGCGATAAGCCAGTCTCCCTCAGCTATCCCAATTACAACAAAGCAAACACTGGATCCAAAGTTGGTAGAGGGGTCTATAACCTGATTTAATCGATTTCAACCACCTAGATCGATTGAGGGTCTTGCTGGTATCTCGGTCCGTGTCGTCCAGTGCTTGCTCTGAATTTCCCCGTGAACAGCGTTCCGGAATGCTTTGAAATCTGATTCTGAATAGAGTTTGAATCGAATCCTTTGGCCGTCATATTTCGGCTCGATTTCCGGATCGCGAGTGGGGTTCAGCTTGGCTTTCCAGAAGTCAATGTCGCCGTCGAATCGTTTCTGCTGTTCCACGACAGCATAATCATTCGTCGGCTTCAACCAAGCCTCGTACAAGCGAGTGCCTTTTATGCGAAAAAACACTGACTTGGTCGAAAATCTGTTCTCCTCGCCTTTAATTATCCATTCCTTAACCTGTTTAGCGGCTTCTGTTTGGTTGGCCTTGAACAGACCTTCCCACGTGTCAATCCCGCCTGAAGCTAAAGTGCGATTGTTCTTCCTGATTCGTGCTTCCTCTTCTATCCTGGACGGCGGAAAGACCGTTGAGAAATTAACGAACGTCGAGACCTTTGCATCTGGCCCTGATGCTTCCTTCGCGATCTGCACGCGAACGCACTTAACCCCGATATCGTGAAGACTTAGCCACTCAGCCGCGACCAGTACCTCATAGTCAAACTCCTCCGCAATGAGAATGATTCTATGCCGTCGAGGAGAATCACCAGTCGGAGAAGCACTCAAGGCGTCACTCAGCTTGTTCTTCTCGACTTTAGGAAGATCTCTTAACGCGTCGAGTTCTAGCTTCGCGATCATGCCTGTATACGCTATCGCCTGCAGTAACTGCCGTTTGTCCCGCCCTTTCTTCAATTCAATAACGACGAATGTTCCATCATCCCGATCCACCGCGAGTAGATCGATCCGATCTGCTACAACGGGGGACGGCATTACCTCTGCGCCGACGATTGCGAGACTCGGCTCATCAAGCTCTTCGAAAACATCGACCTCGTGGTTGTAGATCCACTGCCGTAGGTCCTGACACTCCTTAAATTTTTGGTCCGTGAGTGTCGTGCTTTCTAAGTGTTTCAGGCTGCCGTCATCTATCACTCTGAACATCGTCACTCCTGTCCATTTGGTATGCGCACGACCAAGGTGGCAATGGTGCAGTCTATAACACTGCTTGCGAGTGGTCGCGTAAATGATGGGCTAAGCCTCCGGGCTAGTGTGAGCTCAGATTGCGCAATTACTACACTCGACCCTTTCTATGCTGCAAACGAACTTTAGTAAGTTCGAGTCGGGGAAGAATCGGTTGCAGGTTGAGCGCGTACGCGACTGTTACGCCTGCCTTGGCGTGTGGGCGAACCGATCGGACATCATCGGCGCCTCTTGAACGGCATTCCTGTGCGCCCAAAGACCCGTTGCTGTGAGGAGAAAAGTAGACCGTGGGGGCACCGCCATTCGCAAATCAGGTATGGATTGCAACGCCCCGGATCGTCGAGAGACCAAACAACGCCGGTGCTGCCTCGATTGGTAGCGCAGCCATGATCGACCCGGACGCAGGTCCGGGTGACTCGAATCGGAATTCGTGTCTGGCCGGACCGCGCAGGAATTTCCGCCAGCCTTCGCGCACGGGCGTTCTGACAAATAGTCGGAACAGTGTCGATCCCGACGTGAAGAGCTCGTTCGGCAAGGTCGGCGAACCTACCCCGGACACAACGACAACGTGGCGGCCCCAAGCGAATCATGAAAGAACGCGGAGCAGCGCCAGGGATGGCGTTTTCGGCCTATATGGGTTGCCCGGACCTCGCGTCACCTTGCGGGGCTAGCGGCAAGTGGTCGCCTATTGCGATCTAGGTTCTAGGAAGGGAGGCGCGGACCGTATCGTTATCCAGCAGCGAGAGTTATTCAAATGCATCCAGTAGCATCAAACTCCCGCCACCTCTGTCTTGCTGAATGCGTGATCAGGAAAACGGGTTTATTCTTGTGCGGAAATTTGCTGATCGGACTCACGCCAGGCGCTGATTTTCAGTCGCCGGCAGACCCAGCAGAGGTTTTCGTCACTAGGTGCGGACGGTCCTGCCAGCGGTGTGCAGAGAGTGCCGCACACCGCGCATCGCTTAGGAGCAGGCGTCCGCTCGGACTCGACCGACTTTTTTGCCAAATCGAGGATCTCGGGTGCAATGATTGGCTCGGCGGTCGATTTTTTCTTCATGGTTGTTTTCACTATAGTCCAGAGGCTCTTGAGTTCTCACCCGAATGGCCGAAAATCCCGGCGATCTAAGCGATTGCCTGAGTACTCCTCCTACCTATGTGACGCACAAACTCCTTGTGGGGCTTCGGAATAGATCAACCTTCGACCATCCCGGCCACCAAACGTTGTAAAACTTTAGTGAAGGATGTTATCCCATTCCACGAACGTGCGACTGGTAGGTGCATGAGCGACATAGCTTTCTTATTTCCCGGACAAGGCTCGCAGTTTGTGGGCATGGGCAAGCAGCTTTACGAGGAGCATGCCATTGCCCGTGAATTCTTTGAACGCGCCGACAATGCGCTTGGCTTCAAGATCTCCCAGCTTTGCTTTGAGGGTCCGGAAGACGAGCTGAAGAAGACAGAACTAACGCAGCCGGCCCTGCTCACCGTCTCCGCCGCAGCCAATGCGGTTCTGAGACAAGCAGGTTTTTCGCCAAGCGTCGTCGCGGGTCATAGTCTCGGCGAGTACTCTGCGCTTGAGGCCGCTGGCGCTATTCAATTCGAAGATGCGGTCGTCCTGGTCAATAAACGCGGCCGGTATATGCAGGAGGCGGTCCCTCAAGGCGAAGGAGCTATGGCTGCGCTGCTCCGACTCCCGGAAGGCAAGTTAGATGCGGTATTAGCCGGCGCGCAGAACGGGCATGTGGTAACTGCAGCTAACTTCAACTCTCCGGACCAGGTAGTGATCGCCGGCCATGCAGACGCGGTCGCCCGTGCGATGGAACTTGCCAAAGAAGCGGGAGCGAAACGTGCGATTGCTCTCGCCGTCAGCGCTCCGTTCCATTCACCCTTAATGAAGCCCGCGCAGGAACGGATGAGAGCTGAGCTGGACCGTATTCGATTCAATGACTTGTCCGTTCCTTTGATCAACAACTGGCGCGCTGCCGAAATCACGACCGGCGAAGCTGCCCGCGAAAGTCTCTACCAGCAGATTCCCGACCCGGTCTTATGGACCGATTCGGTTCGGGCTCTTGCGGGACGTGGAATCAGTAGGTTTGTTGAGGTGGGCGCAGGAAACGTGCTGCTAGGTCTTTGCCGCAATATTGACCCCACCCTCCAGGGGGTCTCATTTGGAACTCCGGCCGATCTTGAGAAAGTGAAAGCGCTTCTCAGCTAGACAGAGCGCGCAACATCCACCAGATCGATAAACAATCCGTAGGCTGTCTGCTCGACTCCGGGATTAATCGACACCGTCCCGACCGTTCCCATCAAATCGGTATGGAAGAGTAAGAGGTTCGATGTTCCGCGCGCTGTTGCCAGGATGTCGGTCTGCGCAACCACTTCCGGTCTCACCTGTAGGCGCACTGTGTCGCCTGCACGCTCTCCTTTGCTGACCAGCATCATGGTTTGGCCAGCCCGCGCCAACGAGATTGCTTCGTCGGTCGTGAAGTCGGCCAGACCTCTGCGCTCCACCAGTTCGGGAGTGACGCGCGCATCCATCAGCACGTTCGCAAGCGCGGCTGTCTTGGCCGCGGAATCCCAACCTTCGATGTCATAAGAAGCGTCCGCCTCCGTGATGCCGAGCGCCGCAGCTTCACGAATGCCATCTTCCATCGAGAGCCCGCGCTCCATCGCGGCAACAACAATCTTTGAGGTGGAGTTAAGAGCACCGGTGAACCCAAGGATCGTCAAACCCGGAAGATTATTCCGCACCGTGTTGAACACGGGAGCGCCATCCATGACCGTCGATTCGAATCGAAACTCGACTTGTGCCAACTTCGCTTCCGCATTCAGGACAGCGTACGCATGCGCAATCGGGCCTTTGTTCGCGGTGATGATATGCAGGTGACGCTCTATGGCCGCCCGTATGTGCGAGATCGCGGGCTCGCCGGTCCTTGGATTCAGAGTCGTGATTTCGATCACCACCTCAGGTCGCGAGCGATCGAGGAACTCGCCAACCGAGGTTGCGGAAGGGCCAAACTCGGGATCGAGATCGAGTCCCCGGTGATTGTAAGCCGTGCCGTGTGTGGCTGTGTGTATGCCCACAATGCGGAACGGATACACGGTACGTTTCTGTAAGAGAAGCCGAGCGAACGCTTTTCCTACATTGCCGTAACCAATCAGTGCGACGCGCAAGTCCGAGGGTACCAGCCTGGGTCGGATACTTCTTTAGTTGACACCCTTCCGCCTATTGGTCAGACTGGAAGGACGCGTGGGTAACATATTGTGAAACAAGTGCTTAGGCTTTTCAGGGAGGATCGGTGAAGATTCGGATTCTCGCATTGCTGTCTGTTGGGGCCTCTTTCGCCGCGGCGCAAGAACCCACGCCGATGGACAACCCCATCAGCTACAATCCGGTTACGCTCGCGAGCCAATTCTTCGAGCACAACAATTACTTCAACTACTTCGGCACTGTGAATGGCGTCTACGACAGCTATGCGCCTACCTTAAACAATCTCGGGCAACAGGTTAACAATGGCGGCTTCGGCTACTCTGTCGGGGGCGGATTGTCGGCCTATCATACCTTCCGAAGAGCAACCCTCTCCGTCAGCTACGGGGGAACCTATCGCGACTACAACACGCCGCTGTTTTCAAACGGAACCGATCAGAATTTCGCAATTGCCTACACCAGGCGTCTTGCCCGGCGCTGGACCATGGGTTTGACGGGCAACGCCGGTACGGTGCTCTATGGATCCGGTTATCTCGGTACGCCGTCGCAGGGTCCGAATGCCATCGCTACGAATCCGTTCAGCGCAAATACGAGATACGCCTCGGCTGGCGTGAGCCTCGCATATCAGCAATCGCGGCGTTTGAGCTACGTTGTATCTGGGAATTTCTTTCTCCAACGCTATAGCAACGTCAATGCAATCGGGGCGACAGGAGGATCTGGCAACGTAGGCGTCAACTACAGGGTCACGGCACGAACTACCGTCGGCGCAGATTATGGCGCTAGCGGATTCACTTACCAGTTCGGGTCCGGCGATTCGCGCCTGAATAGCTTCAACGGCTCCGTTTCACACCTGTTCGCTCACAACTGGGTCGTTTCGGTGAACGGCGGCGTCACCCACAGCAATGTGTCCGGATTCATCTCCGTCCCCGTGAGTGCTTTAACGGGCAACGTTGGAGCCGGCGGATACGTGGTAGGCCAATACAACTCGGCTTCCAATTTCCCGGCCTTCGGTGGAACAGTTACACGGATCTTCCGACGGTTCCTACTCTCCGCGAGCGGCGGGCAAAGCATCATCTCCGGTAACGGCTACTATCTGGCATCCCGTAACCAGTATCTGAATGGGACCTATTCGAAAACCTTTCGGCGCTCCAATTTCAGCGTTGGCGGCAACTGGTACCGGCTGAAGAGCGCTTCCAACACTGTCGCGTACGTTTACAGCGCAGGTGGACTCGGCGCGTCCTACAGCTATCAGCTAATGCGCTATGTAGGCAGCAATTTCCGGTACGACTATGTCCGTTATGGGAACCTGACCCCGTATCCCGCCATTGTCGACAACCGCCTTTCGTTTGGCTTCACGTTCAGTTCGCGAAGCGTTCCGGTCACGCTGTACTAGGTCAGAGCGAACTATTGAACGCCGCCTGAAGCAGTAAGCGTCTGCTGGAGCCGTTCGGCAAAATTCTCACCTGACTCCGTTGCAAGAAGCCGCTTTCGGGTCGGGAGAGCCGATTCGACATCGTGCACAAGCCGCAAGAGGCTCTTTATGTTCGATTCGATCAGGCGAGCACTGGCGGGGACGTCGGGATCGGGCAGAAAACTCGTGTCGACGCCGAAGTCGATTCGCAGGTCTTCCTGCTCCGCCCGGTCCAGATCGGTTCCGTTGTCAAACTGCCGGCCGAAGCAGCACAAAGTAACCCGGGTCGGCTTTAGCTTCCAGTCTCCGTCAAACTGCCACAGATCCCACCAGCTTTCGAGTTCATAGGCGATATCTTCACCCTGAAACTCGGCGAAAGCAGACTCGATCTCCGCAAGATCAATGGGCCCGTTCACCGCCTTTTCAAGGACTGGTGGTTCGGTCAAATCGATAGCCTGAACGGAAACGGTGGATTGGGGCTGCTCTCGTTGAGAAAACGGGAAGCTGCGCAACATTTTCTGAAAATGCCGGAGCCGATTCGCCTGAGCATGCCGATCGAGCCAAATAGAGAGGTACAGTTGGTCGGTCACTCTTTTATTATCCGGCCTTGGCTCGGCTCAAAACAAAACCGCTCGGTAGTGTTCGGATGAACGGCAATTCCTGAGATAATGGAAGGGTGCTAACAGACCTCGTACAGATTAAGCGTTACGGGGAGAAGAACCGTCAGGAAAACGGGCGATTTCGGGCCTGGCTGAGGCGGCATAACTTCGTAGAGCGGCGTTTCAAAGCGATCGCACAGGAAGTGGAAGATCAGATCGATTGCACTTCGTGCGCAAATTGCTGCCGAGTCGCCACCACGCAGGTGACAGATCGCGATATCGAACATCTCTGCCGGTTTCTCGGCTTGAAATTCGATGAGTTTATCCGGGACTACACGGTAGAAACGCCGGACGAGGGGCGCGTCCTGAAGCGGAACGAGAACGGTTGCATTTTCCTGGAGGGCAACCTGTGCTCGGTGTATGACTCGCGACCTCAGACGTGCCAGCTCTTTCCACATCTGGTGAAAGGCAGCGGCTCTCTCGTGAGCCGGATGTGGCACATGCCCGACCGCGCGGTGTATTGCCCCATTGTGTTTAATTCACTGGAGCTTTTTAAGCGAGAGACATCCTTTCAGGCCGGCCCGAAAAGCTAGGTCGCCTGACGTGCCATGACTCTTCTCTTCATCGGCTTCGTCGTATTCGTGGCCGTGGCTGCGTACTACTTCTCGGAAAGCCGGCGCTGGCGGCAAGTTGCCGAGAAGCTGGAAGAAGAATCGACGGCTCAGGCCGAGGAACTCGAGGCGGCAAAGCGAATCGCGATCGAGAAGGAGAGCGAATGCGTCAGTACCCGACGTGTTGCCGAAGCCCAAGCCGCGTTGCTGACGAAGACTCAAGGACAGTTGGAGGAGAAGTTTCGAGCACTCGCAGCCGATGCGCTTCACTCGAATAACCAGCTCTTCCTGGATCACAGCAAAGATCAGCTTCAGCACATTATCGGTCCTGTCAACGAGTCGCTGAGACGCTTCGAGGAACAGGTACAGGCAGTCGAACGCTCCAGGATCGGCGCATATTCCGAGCTCTCCGCTCAAGTCAACACCCTGACCCATCTACAGGAGCGAGTCCGCGAATCGACGGAACAATTAAAAACTGCCCTACGCTCACCGATTCAGCGCGGCCGGTGGGGTGAAATGCAGCTGCGGCGCGTCGTGGAACTGGCGGGCATGCTCGAATACTGCGATTTCTCGGAGCAAAAAACGCTGTTCGGCGAGACGAACCAACGACCCGACCTGACCGTCCGATTACCGAATGATTGCCAAGTGATCGTCGACGCCAAAGTGTCACTGGAGGCGTATCTCAGGGCAGTCGAGACGCAGGACGAAGGGGAGCGACGCCGGCATCTGCTAGATCATGCTCGCCAGGTCCGCACCCATGTGAAAGCTCTCGGAGAGAAAGCATACTGGGAGCGGCTTCCCTGCTCTCCCGAGTTCGTGGTGGCGTTCTTGCCATTGGAATCGCTTTTTAGCGCTGCGGTCGAACACGATCCCACGCTGATTGACTTTGGCGTCGAGAAAAAGGTGCTGCTGGCCACGCCGCTGACCCTCATTTCGCTGCTGCTAACCGTTGCTCACGGCTGGCGCCAACACGCGCTCGCCGAAAACGCAGAACAGATTCGCGAAACCGGGCTCGAACTCTATCGCCGGCTCAGCACGATGAATGCGCATTTCGGTCGTTTAGGCGATGCGATCGAGAAAACAGTCTCGGCGTACAACGATACGCTGGGTTCCCTCGAGAAGAAGGTGCTCACACAGGCGCGACGGTTTCAGGATCTGCGCCCTGCGAACACAGACGTCATCGCGAAAGGAGAGGAGATCGAGACCTCTCCGCGACGGCCGGACACAGCCAAGTGGCGCCTTCTGCCTGCCGATGAAGCCGCGGATCTGCCTGCTAGTTGAACTTCTCGGTGATCGTGACCGGACGAGCAAGTCGGAACGTAATAACCGATTCGCTTGGGATCGATGCGGACGCCCCTCGCGTTCCCAGGGCAACACCCGTACCGGCCGCGCCGCCAGCGCCGGCTCCGATTGCAGCTCCCTTGCCGCCACCCGCAATCGCACCGATGATTGCTCCCAGGGCGGCCCCAGTTGCGACCTTGGCGGTATCTCCCTTGGCGGAACTATTGCTCCACTTCTCGTACGAGTCGGTTTGAACCGCGACACGTTGACCGTCGGTTGTATTGATCTCGGATACATCCAAAGTCAGATTTGCCAAACCTTTCACCCGCCCCGCACGCGTTGACTGAACAACCTGTCCAAGCACCTTGGACTGACGCTCAGCGATGATGAACCCCTCTGCAACGACCGGCGCCTCCAGAGTCGCCTGGAATGCATCTCCACTGCTGGCTCGATCGCTGTTCAGGGTCTCCCGCAGACGAACGGTGAGCGTCGTCCCGGCCGGCAATGTCACGACATGCGGCTGCTGGGCTGCAGGCGGATCTCCGCGCGGCTCGGCCGCTACTGGCCGAGGATAAGCTGTCGAATTCGGCACTGTGGGCGCGGCTGCGCTGTTCGGCGTCACCTGAGTAGGGGCGGGCGAAACCGTGGGCGTCGAGAATTGGCCATTGCCGCTGCGTTCGAGAGGTGTAGAAGGCTGCAGCCGGGCCTCTTGGACGGGAGCCTTGAAAGCAGTGGTATTGCCGGCGGGCTTCTTGCGCGCCACGATAGCGGTACGGGAAGTTTCGTCTCCTGCGACGGCCGCGAAGGTGCTTCGTTCCGGTTCTCAGGCTGTCTATCCGGAACGCTCGCCATTGACGGGGGCCCCGGGGGCTGCGGCGCGGCTTGGAGCGGCGTTGACGAGGCTTGTACCGGCGGAACCGGATCAGGAATGATCGGTTGCCGGGAATAGAGAATTGCCCCGCCGAGGGCTAACAAAGCGCCAGCCAAGAATGCACCCAGGATCTTGCCAACCGTTCTTGTTTCCACGTGCTTTTTCCCCCAACTAAGTGGGTGACGCGCGCGCAGTTGAGGAGATTTCGTCAGTGGCGGTTAAAATAAGGTCATTCAATGACGGAGAGTTACAGCCTTAACTTTCCCCGCTCGTACCGAGTTGGGACGGTCTCGGTAAGCCCGGCGACTGTTCTCGCACCTATGGCGGGCGTGACGGACACGGTTTTCCGGCGCTTGATCCGCAACCAGGGCGGTTGCGGATTGCTGATGACGGAGTTTACGAGTTCGCATGGAGTCGTAAGCACCAGGACGGCCAGGAAACACAACCGGAATTTCCGGTACCTCTACTTCGAACGAGAAGAGCACCCCATTACGTGCCAGCTTTTCGGGTCTGATCCAACCGTAATGGCGGAAGCCGCGAAGGTGTGTGAGGACCGGGGCTTTGACATTGTGGACATCAATTTCGGGTGTCCGGTCAACAAGGTCGTCAAGTGCAACGGCGGCTCCGGGCTGCTTCGGAATTTGCCGCTCGTCGAAGAAATCCTCCGCGCTGTGCGTTCCGCTATTACGATCCCGCTCACGTGTAAGTTCCGGGCCGGCTGGAACGATCAGGAACTGGTTGGGGTCCGGATGGCACAGATCGCGGAAGATTGCGGCTTGGCAGCGGTTGCGCTTCATCCTCGAACTCGGGAACAAGGCTATAGCGGCCGTTCGGATTGGTCGCGCATCGCGGAAATCAAAGCGGCGGTACGCATCCCGGTCATCGGCAACGGCGATATCGAAAAGCCCGAGGATGCGGTTCGCATGTATGCCGAGACGGGGTGTGATGCCGTGATGATCGGCCGCGCAGCCTCTTACAACCCTTGGATCTTCCACCAGATTGACGAGTACGTCCGGACCGGAACATATACGGTGCCGCCCGACCGGGAACGGTATCGGATGATGAGAACCTATTACTCAATGCTCGAAGAGCATGGGGAGAGCGACGCGATCGGCAAAATGAAGCAGTTCGCGACTTACTTCACCCATGGAGTTCGCAACGGCTCTAAACTTCGAACGGAGATTTACCGGTCGCAATCTATCGCTCACATTCTCGAAATTGTTGATGTCTTTTTCAGCGAGCAGCTCGCCGGGCGCGAGACACTGGAGTGCGCTGAAGTCGCTTGAAACAAGTTCAACTGATTACAGACGGTGCCTGCCTCGGTAATCCCGGCAAGGGCGGGTGGGCTTGTATCCTCCGCTATGGCGATCACAAGCGCGAGGTTTTCGGGTCTGAGCCTCACACCACGAACAACCGGATGGAGCTCACGGCAGCTATTGAGGGCCTCAAGCTATTGAAAGAGAGCTGCTCGATCGAGGTTGTGACCGACTCGAACTACTTAAAAAACGGCATCACAACCTGGATACACGGATGGAAGCGGAACGGGTGGAAAACCTCCGAGAAGAAGCCTGTCGTGAATCAGGATCTTTGGATGGAGCTGGAGAAGCTGGTCGCTAGCCACACCGTGAAATGGGAGTGGACCAAAGGGCATTCGTCGCACGAAGACAACAACCGTTGCGATGAGCTCGCCAGCGAAGCCGCGCGTGAACAGATTTCGAGCCGCAAGGCCGCAGGTCGGGCCTGATGGCAGATGGCCGGCGGATCTGTCTTTTTGGCGGTACCTTCGATCCGATCCACATTGCTCATCTGCAGATCGCGGAGGCCGCGCAGAAGCGGCTGAATCTCGATCAGGTGATCTTCATTCCGGCCGCCAATCCGCCGCACAAAGACAACGCCAGTCTGACTTCGTTTGAAGATCGGTTTCGGATGGTGGAGCTTGCCTGCGAGCCCTATCCGGCGTTCGTTCCCTCCCGCCTCGAAGAAGGTGAAGCACGGAGCTACACGATCCACACTCTCGAGCGTTTCCGAAAACAGATGGAGGCGAATGACGAGCTCTATTTCTTGATTGGCTCGGACGCCTTCGCTGACTTAGAGACGTGGCATCGATGGCGGGACGTCCTCAAGCTGACGACATTTATCGTCGTCTCGCGTCCGGGCGAGACCTACCACGTGCCGGAGGGCGCGAAAGTTATCCGGCTGGATGGGTTGAATCTGCCGGTCGCGAGCACGACGATCCGCGCCCGGCTTGCCGAACAGAGAGAAACGCCCGAGTTGCCGGACGCTGTCAGACGCTACATCGAGGACAAGGGGCTTTATCGGCCCCTTGACGCACAGATTACTGCTTCGCCGGAACGCAGTATTGATCGAAAGCCTCTCTGAGGAGGCTGGCGATTTCGGGCGCTTGCCGCATCTCGATCTGATGACGATGAAGCGTAAACACCGGTTGTCCGTCCCGGAACAGGGTCATGGAAGGGGAAGACGGCGGTACGCCGGGCAACAACTCCCGAACGCGGTTCACAGCTTCCAGATCAGCCCCTGCGAACACGGTAGCTACCGTATCCGGCCGGTTCTGGTGACCCAACGCCATACCGACTGCCGGGCGAGCTTTGCCCGCCGCGCAGCCGCAGACGGAGTTAACGATCATCAGGACGTTTCCTGTGCCCGCGCTAAGAAGGCGATTCACCTCTTCCGGCGTTCTGGCTTCCACCACACCGTACTGAGTCAGATCTGTCCGCATTGGGGCGATCAAGGGTTCGGGATATCTCACTTTGTCTCCAAATCGATTGCTTTTCGTTCAGCCGGACTATAAACCGGAACCGGAAGCGGAACCAGTCGCGGGGCGACCGGTTTGTACCTTCGGAGTGGCCAAGTAACCGACGATCGTGTCTTTTCGGACCTGGTTGATCACGATTTCATCCGGCTGCCGCGCCTTCAGAGTATAGAACTGTATCGGCTCGTTCAAGGTTCGGTCCTTCTTTTCGACGGTCTTGTCGTCCGCCGTGATCGCGATGGTGAACCTGTTGCGCTTGGGATCGACCTTTTTCAGCTCTACGAGCACGTCGGCAACCCGCGTCGGCTTCTTCGACTTCACAATCGTGAACTCCGAATAGTTCCTCTCGCCAAGCTCCCGCAAGGCTTGCAGTTCCTTGCCATTCGTTGCGATCAGGCTGGAGTGGTTGTCCAACTCGCCGGTGGCACGTTTCAGGTTCTGAATGGTCTGATCGAGCGTCGATTTCGTGTTTTGCACGTCGGTTTTCACGGTTCCGACATCAGTTGAAACGCTCGCGATCTGTGTCGTAGCAGTGTCAGCTGTTTGCTTAACGGCGTTGATTGCTTGCTGTTGGGCAGCTTGCTCTTCGGCCATCTTCTCCTGCAAGCTCTGAACCCTCTTCTGGGCGTCAACCTTCGCCTGTCCAACAGCGAGTTCCGCTGCACGACGGGACTTCGAAAGCTCGCCTTGCAGGGCCTCCACGCGCCGGGTTGACTGCTGAACGGCGGCGGATGAGTCCAGCCTGATCTGGTCCAGAGTGGCGTTCAGTTTTGCGACCTGACCCTGGTTATCGGCTCGAAGATGGTTCAACTGAACGAAAAGGAAGATATTTGAGGCGACAAGAAGGCCTAGAATCCCGATCAGTACGGGCGTCTTCCAGTTAGGGCCCGAAGGGGACGGAATGATATAGGTGGGCTGCTGCGGTGCGGTGCTCATAAACTCACTTCCCAGTAATAGATATCAATTGGCTGGCGTGGGATGCGCAATCCTTCGCCTGATGATAGCTAGGCTGACGTATCTCCTATCTATTATGTTTCAACTCTGCGGGTGTTGGCCTGATCCGCGGACAAATTGGGGAATAATGCGAGGTTTTCCTGGCTCGGAAGCCCAGGCTCGAAACAGCGCCGGCATCGCGCTTCGTAAGCCTCAGCGGCACCCACAAGGATAAGGTCCGCAGACCCAATCAGCCGTTGCGTATGCTTCGCGGGTGCACCGCAGCGGACGCAGATCGCTAAGGTTTTCGTGATCGATTCCGCCATGGCGAGGAGATCTGGCATCGGGGCGAACGGACGTCCCATGAAATCCGTGTCCAGACCGGCGATAATGACCTGCTTTCCCGCATCGGCCAGCTGGGTGGCGACGATCGCTAACTCGGGCCCGAAAAAGTTCGACTCGTCCACGCCTACTACTCGGGTTCGCGGATCCACACGGTTGAGGATCTCACGCGCGGTTTCAACCGATTCTGAACC
The DNA here is from genome assembly GCA_963730775.1 of uncultured Acidobacteriaceae bacterium. GTDB lineage: Bacteria > Acidobacteriota > Terriglobia > Bryobacterales > Bryobacteraceae > Bog-105. The sequence continues at coordinate 265,740 of CAVSTI010000006.1, forward strand.
CATACGGCTGTCCGCATGGCTGACGATCTCACTGTCGGAATATCGGTTATCCATGGCAGGCTTGAAAACCTGAACTTTTCTTCGCGCGATGATGCCGCGGCGCAATCGGCGAATGAGTTCTTCACTCTTGCCGGAAAACATCGGCCCGCAGATCGCTTCTATCCATCCTGAATTGGGAACGAAAACGTCCAACTACACACTCTCCGCTTGCGGTTAATCTGAATGACTGTGGTTCCGTCCCGGCTTTCGCGCGCACCTCGCCGGCCGTGACTTCGCGGTCGGATCCGGTGCCTGCGTTGGCAGGTTCGCGAACTTAAGCCGAAACTGCTCCTGTTCAAAGGTAACAGGCTTACTCGAGCGCACTTGCCGGAAACGATTTGGGTGCGAGTCCGTCCCTGTTCGCCCAGAACCGGGTGTCCATCACTCGTGAAACGTGTGACTCTGGCGAGTGCTCTAACGGGCGATTGATGCTCTTTCCCACTCGCGTGATCAAACCGGAACTGCTCGACCATGCAGATCCGGCCGAAGCACGAGACAATCTCGCTGACCTGGTCCGGATCAACTCCAACTTTGGTGGGCACTCGACCATTCGCAAGCTAGTCAGCGCCGTCGCCAAACCGTCCGAGGCGTTCACACTACTGGACGTGGGCGCGGCGTCGGGAGATAGTGCGCGGGTCATCCTGCGAGCATTCCCCAAGGCATCGGTCACTTGCGCCGACTACAACGAAGTGAATCTTTCGGCAGCGCCCAGCCCTAAACTATTGGCCGACGCCTTCCGTCTTCCGTTCCCGGAGGCGAGCTTTGATTTCGTTCTTTGCTCGTCATTCCTGCATCACTTCAAAGATTCAGAGGTAGTGGAGCTGCTCCGCGGAATGTACGAGGTTGCCCGCCGAGCTATCCTCGTTTGCGATCTGGAGCGGCACGTCTTGCCCTACATCTTCCTTCCCGCTACCCGGCCGCTATTTCGCTGGCAAAGCATTACCCTCCACGACGGACCGATTTCTGTTCGAGCAGCGTTTCGCGAACGGGAATTAGCGGGACTCGCGAAGGAAGCGGGAGTTCGAGAGATTGCGACGGGAACCAATCGGCCCGCGTTCCGGGTCACTTTGATCGGGCGAAAGACGGCTTGAGCTCCGGTGGGCTACTCGGAGGAAGGTGGCCCACCGGGGGGCGCACGGCACCAAGATGAGGTGCGCCAGATCGTAAGAACCGCAACCAGCGGGTCGCAATCCTAAACTTGTCCTAATCTCGAAGGGGCATCTCTACATTAACAAATTGTAAGACGAATGGCATTGGTTTTTTGGTTCCAATCTGTTAGCCGCTCTCTACCTTTTCTCCCAGTTCACTTCTTCAGGAACTCCCACAACGAACGAGAATCCAACCGCTCCGACTAGTAAAACGGCACCGGCGACGACAAAGGCCGGAATGAAGGAGTTGGTGGCATGGAGTGTGGCGCCACTAACGTAAGGAGCGATCACGCCCGAGAAGTTCCCCAGACAGTTCTCGAAACCGGTCCATTTGCCGGCCCCGCGCACACCCGCGAGCGTCTGGGAATACGCCCAGTGGTTCGAAGAAAATCCAGCCAGGCAGATACATCCGAGAACGAAGAAGATGGTCGAGATCCATTCCTCACGAATCAGAACGGCCGGAATGATGAACATGCAACAGCCTAAGAGGCCGAATGATACGAACGTTTTTCTTACCCGACCGGCGTGCCATCCGCGGCGGATCAGCGCATCAGCAGCCAGACCGAACGACATGGACGCGACGGCGACCGTCCAAAACGGCAACGATCCGAAGATGGCGAGGTGATCCTTTGTGTAGTGGCGGTCAGTCTCGAAATAGTAGGGCAACCAAGTCAGGAACAGGTACCACGTGTAGTTGCCGCCGAATAGACCGAGAACTGTGCCCCAGAACGCGCGGCTCGTCAGTAACTGGGCGAGGGATGGTGATGGCTGAGCAGAGTGCTGGACGGCTTCGTGTCGCGGTAGACGGGCGACAACAAGACACCAGGGCAAAAGCCACAAGAGACTGGCTCCGCCCACGGCGAAGAACATAGTTCTCCAGGACAGAGCCTGGATCATCTTCACGCCGATCATAATGCCGAGCGCGGGACCGACTTTGGATCCTGAATCGATCAAAGCATTGGCCGTCCCCCTGAGGCTTTCGGGGAACGTTGTTGCAATGATCTTCGAATACGCCGGGTACGCGATGGATTCGCCGGCGCCGAGCACGAAGCGAAGCAACAGGATAACGACGAAGGAACTGGCAAAACCAGTGACTCCCGTGGCCAGGGACCAGATCGCAAATCCAGCCGCATAGAGCCAATTGACATTCCAGCGGTCCATCATGTACCCGGCCGCCAGTTGGCATAACGAGTAGGTCCAGAAGAACCCGCCCAGCAGAACGCCTAGCTGCGGCTGACTGAAGTGGAGTTCGTCCTGAATGCTTTTGGCAGCAACGCCCAAGTTGCCGCGATCCACATAATTAATACAGACGGAAAGCACAAGCAGCGCGAGCGCAACCCAGTGTAAAGGTTTCGGACGCTGTACCACGTTCGTGCCAGTGCGCAGCTCTGTTGTAGCCATCCCCAGGCACTGTATCAGAATCAATGCAGATAGAACAGACTGAGCCTGGGCAGCTTTGCGCGTTCAAGCAGGGCCGCGTCCAGATAGCGGCGCTCCAAAGCTGAGATCTGATCCGCCGTCATCTTACTTCTGAACATTCGGAGCTCTTCGTTCAGTTGGCGGCGAAGCTCGAATAGCGCTTCTTCGCTCTGTTTCGTACGCAAGATCGCGACTGCCTTCTCTTCCAGAGCAGTAAGCCGTTGCTCAAGCGATTCGAGATCTCGCGCGTGCTCATCCGCGTCGACAGCCAGTCTGTCTAAGGAGGCTCCGATCTCGGCAAGAGCGCCGTCCGGGAAGGCATTGTAGACGCCCGCAGTCCCCCGCAGATGCCGCGCAATTTCCTCTCCGGTAAAAGGCGAGTCTTTTCCGCCCGGGGTCGGCCCCGCTCGCGGCCCCCTCTGCGCGGATTCCATCACGGCTTGGGCGCAATACGCTAGCGAGTTGATGAGGCGGCGTTTGGCCTTGCGGCTGTTCCACTTTTCGAACGCCGCGTCGATGCCTTTCAAAACAGCTTCGAGCGGCACTCCGGAGCAACGCCAATCTTCAATCAACGCCCAATCCAGAGGGGACAGCAGAAATAGCCCTGTCCCGCGCGCCCGGCGGAAATGTTCTTCAATCTCAGTGAAGTAGTTAAAGTAGTTTTCCGGCCAGTCCTGCCCGGCTGAACTAAAATCCGTTTCTTCCATCTTTTCGGGTCAGACCGGACGAATGCCGCCGCTTGCGATTCTTCGGATCGCGCCGTTATTCATCCGAACCAGAAGAAATCCACTCTCGTCCAGGCCAGCTGTTGTGCCGATCGCCCCATCCTCCTCCAGACAGACCTCTCGGTCCCAAACATAGCTGGAAGCAGCTGTAAACGCGCGTAGAATCCGGGCTGGTCCGCCGCCTTCGGCCAGGAGATGGCCAAGGTTGTCGATGGACTCGAGAAGGTTCAGGAGCACGGGCTCTCGCCGGATGTCCCGGCCGGCGGCAAGCCGGAGTGATATGGCGGGCGTGCGCAGGTTCGGGTCGAAATGCGTATTGTTCACGTTGATGCCAATGCCCGCGATGATGCAGTTGCTGTCCGCCAGGTGAGCCAAGACTCCGGCCACCTTACGCTCATTTACTAAGACGTCATTCGGCCAGCGCAGATCGCAGGCGATTCCGCTCGAACTCTGGATCGCTTCGGCAACCGCCAGGCCAAGCAGCAAGCTGACGAGTGGTAACTGCTCTGGCGGAAGAGGAAGGCGCAGGATGACGGAACAGTAGATGCCAACCTCGGGCTCGGAGGTCCAGCTACGGCCCATTCTTCCCACGCCGGCGGTCTGCTCCTCAGCAACGACGGCGGTTCCGTGTGGTTCACCGCACCGAGCCAGCCGCGACGCCTCCGTCATTGTCGAGCCTATCGTCGAGAAGTAATGGAGGGTCAGTCCGGGCCGCTGTTCCCGGAGAAAGCTAAGGTCAAGCGGCATGCGACGGGCTTAAATCCAGGCGGAAGCTGATATCGACCGCAGTGGCCGAATGAGTGATTGCGCCGCAGGAGATGAAATCGGGACCGGCTTCCGCATACCTTCGGACCGTACTCAGATTGATGCCGCCCGAAAGTTCAACGACAGCTCGCCCGTCGATAGAACGGATCCACTCGGCAGCTTCTTCCGGAGAAAGGTTATCCAGAAGGAGATGCTTTGCGCCTGCGTCGAGTGCCTCGCGGAGCTCCGCCCGGGTTCTGACCTCGATTTCGATCGGTCCCGCAAAACTGGTCGCGTTTCGAAGCGCTTGCGTCACACCACCGGCAGCCGTGATGTGGTTGTTCTTGATAAGAACCGCATCGAACAGGCCGCGCCTGTGATTGGTCGCTCCGCCTGCCGCAGCCGCACGTTTTTCGAGCTCTCGCAGACCCGGAGTCGTTTTGCGGGTATCAAGAATCTTTGCTTTCGTGCCGGCAACGGCGTTTACGTATTGGCGGGCCAAAGTAGCGACACCGCTCAGCCGTTGGAGAACATTTAGTGCCGTGCGTTCGCACTCGAGCAGCGTCCTTGCCGGGCCGCGGACGGTAGCAAGGTTATCGCCGGATGCAATCGACGAACCGCTCGTTCGCAAGATCTGGACCTCGGCCCCGCCGCATACCTGATAGAGGAACGGCAAGAGCTCGACACCGGCCAGGACCATGTCCTGTTTAGCGAGAAAAGCTCCACGAGCCTGAAGGTTTTCGGGTACGGTCAGCCGGGAGGTAATGTCTCCCGACCCTATGTCTTCGGCGAGCGCTCGTTCGATAACGCCACGGATCTCCGGGTGTTCCGCGTCAAACATTCGCTATTCGTTCCCGAGTTGGCCGCGGTACTTGTCGAGCTGGGTTTCGTAATCAGCCAACTTGGCCCGCAAGCCCTCGACGACCTTGGCAGGTGCACGGCTTATGAAGGTCTCGTCACTGAGCTGCCGCCGCGAATTCTCGATTAGCGATTCGAGCTTGGCAGCTTCCTTCAATATCCGGGCTCGTCCCCTCGCTCGAGGCGGCTCCGTTCTGGGACGGAGCTACCGCATAAATGTGCAGATCAAAGTCTGCAGTCGAGCGCGCTAAGCCATTTGGAGGCGCTTCTTGCCGGTTCTGATCGAGAGCAATCTTAGCGAGAGCACTGATCACCGGCAGATCATTGTCGTGAAAAGCGAAATCTCGAAAGTGAACGCTTGCCGGCAGCACGGCTTTCGGATCAAGCTTGTGGTCGGCCCGTAGTTCTCGCGCGGCAGTAACGACCTGCTGCAGCACGGCAAAATCCCTGGCGCCTGTCGAATTAGCTACCAGCGATTCGATCGGCCTCGGATACGATGCCAACGAGATCGATTTGGGTTGCGCCTCTCCCGAAAGGTGAGTGTGGATCAGGCGTTGCCATAACTCTTCCGTCAGGAACGGCATGAACGGATGCAGAAGGCGCAAGGTGGCTTCATAAACGGTCAGTACCGCTTGCCAGTGTTCGTCGATGCCCGAGTTCTCCCGAAACCTCAACTTCTTAGCTTCGAGATACCAGTCGCAGAAGTCATGCCAGAAGAAATCCCAAAGTGTTTGAGCGGCCTCGTGGTACCGGTGGATTTCGAGCGCGCGAGCAGTGGTGTCGCGGGCATTTTCAAAACGCTCGAAAATCCAGGCATCCTCCGTGGCTGTGGACGGGTTGGAGATTCGGTCGCCTTCGGGCGGTGCCCATTCGGTGACTCCGGACCGCTCCATATTCATGAACAGCCACCGCGAAGCATTCCAGATCTTGTTTGCAAAGGCGCGCGCAGCATCAATCCGATCAGGCTTCAACGCGATGTCGGAGCCGGTTGCGGCCGAGATCAGAAGAGCGATGCGTAATGAGTCAGTGCCAGAACGCTCGATGACTTCCAGCGGATCAACCACATTGCCTTTGGTCTTCGACATCTTCTGCCGTTCCGCATCCCGCACCAGCCCGTGCATATGAACTTCGCGGAACGGAACCTCGCCCGTACATTCAATGCCGAGCATCATCATTCGGCAAACCCAGAAGAACAGGATGTCGAAACCTGTGATCAATAAAGAGGTCGGATAGAAGGTCTTGAGGTCTTCTGTTTGGTCCGGCCAACCGAGAGTAGAGAACGGCCACAGGCCCGAGCTGAACCAGGTGTCCAGCACATCGGAATCCTGCTCGACCTCAGTGGAATGGCAACGGGAACAGACGGCCGGGATTTCACGAGCAACGGTGATCTCGCCGCAATTCCTGCAATGCCAGGCCGGGATTCGGTGTCCCCACCAAAGCTGGCGCGAGATGCACCAGTCCCGGATGTTTTCCATCCATTGAAAGAAGACGACCTCGCGATCGTCCGGCACAAAGCGGATACGGCCGCTTCGCACAGCCTCCATCGCCTTTTCAGCCAGCGGTTTGGTCTTCACGAACCACTGGTTTGATACGAGTGGTTCAATAATGTCCTTGCTGCGGTCGCATTTACTCAGACTGACCTGATAGGGCTCCACCTTCTCGAGGAGTCCTTCCTCTTCGAGCCTCGCGACAATGCGCTTTCGGGCCTCAAACCGGTCGAGACCAGCATATTGGCCTGCCGCCGCGGTCATTCTGGCATCTTCGCCAATCACTTTCACTGAAGGCAGCCCGTGTCTCTTCCCTGCCTCGAAGTCGTTCGGATCGTGCGCCGGAGTGATCTTCACAACACCGGTTCCAAACTTCGGGTCGGCCATGGTGTCCGGTACGATCGGGATCTCTCGACCGACGAGCGGTAAACGTACAGTCGCACCGTGCAGATGGCTGTAGCGCGTGTCATCCGGGTTGACCACAACGGCCGTGTCGCCGAGCATGGTTTCCGGACGAGTGGTCGCGACGGTCAGATAACCTTCGCCATTCGTAAGCGGATAACGAATGTGCCAGAGGTGACCGTCTACTGTCTCGTGTACCGTTTCCACATCGGAGATGGCGGTCTGGCATCCCGGGCACCAGTTGACCATGTACTCACCGCGATAGATGAGTCCTTTTTCCCAGAGCTGAACGAAAGTCTCCCGAACCGCCCGGGACAGACCGGCGTCCATTGTAAAGCGCTCGCGCGACCAGTCGACACTCGCTCCTTCGCGCCGAATCTGGTTGTTGATGCGTCCGCCGTATTCCTCTTTCCACTGCCAGACGCGCCGTTCAAATCCGCAACGGCCCAACTGTTTTCTGGTCAGGCCCTCGGCAGCGAGCTGGCGTTCAACGACCATCTGGGTCGCGATCCCGGCGTGATCTGTTCCGGGGATCCACAAGGTGACTTCGCCGCGCATGCGGTGCCAGCGGACAGCCACATCCATGATGGTGTGGTCGAGCATGTGACCGATATGAAGAGAGCCGGTCACATTGGGAGGTGGGATGACAATCGAGAAGACCGGGCGACCTTTTGCCTGCGCCGCATCCACCTGGTAGATGCCCGATTCAATCCACCACTGAGCCCAATGCGGCTCCAGGCGCTGGGGCTCGTATACCTTCTCAAGTTGCATGGGAAGTTTCAGCGTAGCACTGGGGAGAAGGTAGGTTGACCTTATTTTTGTGCTGCGAATCCCGGGAAAAACATCATGGATTTGAAGGGAAAACCGGTCGTGTGATTTAATAGATTTTGCAACTGATTCGGGCCGAAGAAAAGCCCGAAGCAGGGCAGATGCTCCTCAGTAGCTCAACGGCAGAGCATTCGGCTGTTAACCGAAGGGTTGTAGGTTCGAATCCTACCTGAGGAGCCAATAAAGTCAAGAAGTTACCAGCTTCCTTCCCATTCAGCATCGAACGACTTGTAGGACATCTTGTGGGATGCCACTCAAGTGCCGGGCTTGAAGTTCTCGGACATTCGCGAAGAGCCAGCAGATAGTTCCCGACGGCACGACGTTTCGCTTCGGTGCGTTTGTGCGAGTAGTGTTTCAACATGTCTCTCGAAACATGCCCAGCCATATCTCGGATGACCTCATCTCCGGCTCCGCTTTCCGCAAGATCAGTAACGAACGTGTGCCGATTGTCGTGGAACCTGACATTCACGTTTGCTTTCTCTCGCGCGAATCGCCACGCGGTCTTTAATGACGTTTGAGCACGAGTCGGGTCGTTCGGTCCCGGCTTACCGAAAGGAAACACATACCACTCCGGCTGCCTCTTTCCGAACTGGTCTGTGAACCAGTCCGCGTACTCCAAAAAAGCAGCATGGAGGTCATCATTCATGGGGATGGTACGACCTGTTCCCGCGTCGGTTTTGGTTTCTCCAACCGTCAACAGACGTTTGGAAAGGTCGGTCCTTCTCCATTGCAGGGTTCGTATCTCTTTATCCCGCAACCCTGCGTGCAGCGCCAGCATGGTCGCCATGTAGATGGCCTTAAATTTCGGCGCTTCTCTTGTCGCTTTTAACAGAGCCTCTTTTTCCTCGATAGAGTAGGCCTTCCCTACTGTCTTGGCCACCTTCAGCTTCAATTTCTTTGTTTGGCGAAGCTGTGCCCTGATTGCTCCCGATTGCGCGACATTCAGCAACCGCAGCAGAAATCCCACTTCCTCATTGATGGTTTTGGGTGCAGCGAATTCTTTCAAGCGCTCAGTCTGATACTTCTGGACCATCTTGCCGGTGACGTCCACGAGCATCATCTGACCTAATATCCGACTCACGTGACGTAGAGCGTGCTCGGCGAACTTGGCAGATTTTGGCTGTCTGATCCTGTTCTGAACAAGGAATTTCTCGGCCACCTTGGCTAGACTTAGGACCCGCTCATTTCGGGAATCTGCCAGTCCGTTGAACCAGTTTCGAGTTCTCGTCGACGCTGCTTTTCGGCTTCCTTGGCGACAGTCTTTGAGGTCGATTTCGAAGACTCTTTGATCAGTCGACCGGCAAAGATGAATTCGTAATACCAGGTTTTGGTGTGCTTCATCTTTCCGGTCTTCTTGTCCATATACTGTGGCCGATACTTCTTGATCCTGAAGGGTTTCTGCCGCCATCCGCCCTCCCGGGCCACCTACTGGGCGATGCCAATCCTACTTCTGATAGAGTATGACTCCCGAACCTCTGCTGGGTATGACTCTGCGATCTGGCCGACTAATGGCCTGCGGGCCGCTCCTGCTGTTTGCTTGCGTAAGCCTATGTCTGCAAGTTCCGGGAACACCGCTGCAAGGTGCTCAAGACGTTAAGGCAGAGAAAGGAGGAGCGGCGCAGCTTCGAGAGTGCAAAGCTCGCTCAGATAAGGGATCTTCAATGTTGACCGCAGCTTTGATCCCTTCCCTCGCTGCGATTCTTGCCGCCTGGGCCACCATCACAACAGCGGTAGTTGTTCCAGGACGAGTGAAAAGGCTAGAGGCAAAACTTAAGTACGTCGAAGATCAACTGAAGGATCTGTATGGCCCACTCTTGGCCGAATGCATTCGGGCCGACAGCATCTTTCGGAGAGTTGAATTGTCGCTGCATCACCTGAACGTTGGCACCCATTTCGGCAGCAGTGATCCGCGACATAAACCAGCTCCGTCTGATCTGACGGAACGGTCGATTGACCTGAAACAAATCAAGGTTTCGCATTTCCAGCGAGTCAATAAAGACAGTCCTGGGCCAGCTTCAAACGATGAATATGTCTTCAAAGCGAAAGTGGTGAAAAGCGTGTTTCTCGACAGCAATAAGCTTCGAGTTGACATTCTAAAGAAGAACATGCATCTACTCGGCCCGAATCCACCCACCTCGTTATTTCTACTTCTCACGCATGCTGCACAAATGGAGGGACTCGTTAGCGTGAAAGAGGCATTCGACATAAATACTCCTTCGGGTCATACTAACGAGTTTTTAGACCCCTACGTAATTCAACCATTTCCTTTCATGCTTACTGCGGAAGTAATGGCAAAGGTCACCTACCTGAAAGCTTTACAGCGAGAATACAGCCGCCGAATAGCACGGACTGGCATTCTTGGTATCCCTGACGAGATTGTGTCGCGGGAGAAATATTATCTCGTAGCTGAAAAACAACAGAAAGCTTCTACTTCGAGCAACAGCGGAGACGCCGGCCAGAGACTAAGGAATGCAATCTTTCCGAATATCCATAGCTCGGTTCACATGTGGCCGCTTCTGTATGGTCCGTATACGGCGATTGAGCTGATTGAGCTAAGATCCTGGCTAATCTTCAAAGAAAGGCCTCTCCGCGATATGCCCTTTCTAGGTGACCAACTTAGCTTCATTCACGCCGTACTCAATTCGTGGGTGTACGCCAAGTGTAAGGGGTCTGAGGGCCGCGATGTCGGGATCCCAATTCACTACCGGGTAGCTCAGGCGTTCGATGATGTTCAAAACAAAGCAGAAAGAGAGGTGAGCTGGGATTCGAGTTTTGATTGGCGAGATGCCGCCAGAACGTTCCGGCATTCAAGAAAACAGCTCAAACGTTGTCGGTGGCGTCTTCACGAAATTCCGAGTGAGCCTGGATTTGGTTTCAATGAAGGTAAGCTGCAAACTTTCGAAGAGGACGCTTAATCGATAGAAGGCGACGAGAACTCACATGAACAATGAGATGGCTGAAGGCGACCACCAGCGAGACGTACTTGCTCTTCTGCTGACAAACCAACAACAAATCCACGAGAATATTAAGTTTGCTGATCTGAAAGCTGGCGCGATCACAGCATTCAACTCCGTGTTGTTGCTCGAAATTCTGAAGAGGCGTAATGATTCGCCAATAGACTGGGCAATCACCGGCCTTGTCAGCGTACTGCTGTTGGTGGGTATCGGCCTCGCATTCGGCGTAATTTATCCGCGGGGATGGAGATCGAGCCAACGTGGTGCCGGCGTTATAGACGCGAATCGGATCTCTCGATTTAAGAGTGAAGAAGAATTTCGCAACGAATGCGCTTACATTACTTCACAGGAGCTCCTAGGCCAAATGCGAACCTTCTTGTACGATCGAGCCTGGATTGATCGAGAGAAATACAAATGGCTGAAGTATTCTCTTTTTGTATCTGTCGCGGCGTGGTTCATTGTGGTGGGAGTAACGCTATTCCGGTCGTATCCCAACGTGCAAGCCAAAAGTCCAAAAGGAGAAGTCCCCGGTCCAGATACTCCGAGAGATGCGATGGCAAATGAGCCAGGTGCGTTCCGCGTTAGGCAGTCGGCAGTACACTTAGTCGGCAAGAACAGATGGGAGGCTCACACGTTTCTAATCGATGAAACGAACGGCACAATCTGGCAAATGGTTTGTGATGCGAAGGGCTTAGTGAAGTTTCAGGAAGTGAAGAAGGTTGCTCTGGGCCGATGATCACGGCGTCAAAGTATTGTCGAGCGGCGCCGCCCACTAGGCCGACGAAGCCATGGCAGCGCTAAAGGGAGACGCGGAACCTGTCGCCACCGATCCGGCCATCTTGAGTGTCCAAGAATCAAGCCCGGAGAAACCGGTCGGAAATGAGCGCTCGATTTCGGCCGAAGTAAAGAACCTGTTTATGAGTCTCAGCAACTGTCCCATTTGTGGAGTTGACGGCACATTGATGAATTGCTCGCATCACTGTTGACGGAGGCCACTAGTCGGCATTGAACCGCGGTTTGCTTGTTACGACCTCTGCGGGTAGTTTAGTCTGTTGCGGCCTGGGTAGACCATAGTCTCATCCATTGATCAGAACGCACGAAAACGCAAAACTGTACTTATGCCTCTTGCTCTTCCCGCCGCATCATCTGCAGACATCGACACATTTGCGGACGCAACGATCAGCGATGGAATAGAGCGAGGAGCATGGGCCTTCTTGGTTCCGGTTCTTCATCTGAGATCGGCCGGCGCCAGCGAAGGGCCCAGCATCCAGTACCTGGAGACCAAACCGGTGATCGAGGGTCTGAAGACAGTACTGGCTATTGATAGAACACCCCGGCTTCTTCGAGTCCATACAGACTCTCAGGAGACGATACAACTACTCAGCTTTGTGGCTAACGGTAAGCCAATCCCGGAACGGAAATCATTCCTACCTTTAAAATCGCTTTACGAAGAAGCTGTTCAGATTGTCCGCGGTCGGCGACTAGTTGCCGCTGCGGTGAGCTCGAAAGGTACGGAGCACAAGGATTGCCATCGCCGCGCGGCTGCTTGTTTCCAGAGGATGGTGGCTGCAGATCCCGTTCTAGCTTGGAAAGTCGCCCTCGCGCAAGACGAGGATCGCATGCGATCACTCTCGAGCGAAAGATCAGCCTTGCAAGCACGCTTGGAGGGAGTGGAATGCCAACAAGCGTTGGTCCAAGCACGGCTGAGTGGGCTCCGGCTAGCTCAACCGAACTGCAACAGCCTCTCACACGATTGACAGCTGTCGCTAAGGATTAAAATCAGCTTTCGGCGGTGATCTGGCGAACAAAGACCGGCGATCGCGCGGGTCACGCGTTCATTTCGGACGATCAGAGGGGCCTTGGGACAAGACCCCAACACGGTAGAGACTCTCAACAGCAGTAAGGTAAAGCGTGTGTCGATCTGCTCCGGCAAAGGCAAGGTTTCGCACTAGTTCGGGTGTTTCGATGGTACCGAGATGTTGCCCTTTCGGGCTTATAACCTGAACACCCGATCCAGTGGCCACGTAAACTCGACCTTCAGAATCGAGAGCCATTCCGTCGGCACGGCTCCGTAATCCTCTCGAGCCCTGAACAGGGTTTCGCAATTTCACGAATGGACGCTTGTTCTTTACCGTTCCATCCGGTTGAACGTCGAAGGCATAGATGTATTCGCCTTCCGTATCATCTACAAACAGGGTCCTCGCGTCGAGGCTAAGCGTGAGGCCATTCGGGCGAGCGATTTGGCTATCCAGCAGAACAACGTCCCCATTCGCGCGGAGGTAGAGCACGTTGCCTTTCTCCTTAGGTGCTACGTCTGGGGCGGGCCGCGGGGCAGGGTCCGTGAAGTAGATGCCTCGCTTTCGGTCCGGTATCAAATCATTGGGCTGTCGCAAGCCTCCTCCGCCGTAACCACTGGCAAGCACCTTCGTGCGGCCGTTAAATTCAATGCTGACTATTCTCCGACCCGCGCCTTCGGCACAGAGCATGTGGCCGTCTTCCAAGACATACAATCCGTTCGTACCGCGTGTGTTCTCGCGCCAGACGCTGATAGCGCCTTTCGAATCGAGTTGGTAGATTCTGTTCTCCTCGATAGCGCTGAAGTAAAGGCCCCCGTCGCGGGCGGATACTGGGCCTTCTAGGCCACGAAACCCGGACCTTACCAACACCACCTTTGTTGCTTCACTGATCACACCGGGAATCTTCACTGGAACCGCCCGGGCACTCTGGGCCGACACGATCCTGAAGCAGAGTAGGGACGCAACTGCTAAAGTAGTCGCCTGATTTTTCATTGGCACCAGGAAACTTCTAATCATCATCAATCTGAAAATCATTCGTATATCGCAAAGAAGAGGGGCTCACTTTGTCAACCCGGCTACCCAGAACGGTTGAAGCATTCCGACCGGAACCTTTCTACGCCGCGCTCAGTTTACGGACGGTCTCGGAGTGGAGCTTCAAACAGCGGTGGCTTGCGATGATGAGTTCCTTGCTCGTAGGCGTAGCCCATATTCAAAAGGGAAAGCTCCGAGAAAGGTCTCCCAAGAAACTCAATCCCGACGGGAAGGCCGTCTGAAGTGAAACCTGCAGGAACCGTCAAAGCGGGAAAGCCGAGTATAGGGGCCAGCCGCCGGTTATTGCCCAGCCCTTGTAAATCAATATTTGGATTGGTGAGTGCGTCAGCCGCAACCAAGGCAGGAGGCATATCGAAGGTCGCATACACAAGCGCGTCAACCCGGTGATCCGCCATCAGAGAAAGAACAAGCTGCCGTGTCTCCTCGTTCCGTTGCAGCAACTCCAAGTACCCGACTTCTCTTGTCGATCTGCCTAGATTCACCTTCAACGTTCGTACCCGAGCAGGCACCACCTTCCCAGAATTCACGATGTCCGACAACGACTTCACTGGTGCATCCGGGTGTTGAGCCAAGTACCTGTCCGTCGCTTCTTCAGTTTCGAAGACGTCCGCTTCGTATGCTTTGCTTCCGCGATCCTTCAATTCAGGAATTGTGAAAGGATCAACGAGCTCCGCTCCGAGCAGCTCTAGGCTACGAATTGCTTGGTCCGTGACGACGCGAAACTTCTTGTACTCTTCTGAGCTGGTGTCTGTCTTGGGATCCATAGGTTCGCGGATAATCCCGAGTCGCACTCCTTTCAGTCCGTCACGATTCAGCGACGACCTGTAAGACGTCGGAGTTCTCCCGACCGAGTAAGCAGTCAAGCGGTCGTTGGGGTCATATCCTGCTATCACATCAAGCAAGACCGCCGCGTCCTCCACAGTTTTTGTGATCGGTCCCAACGTGTCGGTTGTGGGCCTTGACGGGAGCATGCCGAACCGGCTTACAAGCGGCACGGTTGGCCTCAGTCCTACCAAGTTATCCACGGCAGCCGGCCCCCGGACGGACCCGCCCGTATCTTCTCCGATGCCCACCATAGCGAAATTTGCCGCGACGCCAGCGCCAGTTCCACCGGATGATCCGCTTGCATACCGGCGTGGATCATAGGCGTTACGGACGACGCCAAAAGCCGAACCCAGATAACCCGATGCGTACTCACCCATAGTCGTTTTGCCTAAGATTAGGGCACCAGCACTCTTCAATCTCAAGACAACGGTTGCGTCTCTATGAGGGACGAAATTCTTGAACAAGATCGACCCGTAAGTGGTCGGCATGTTGCTCGTTTCGACCTGGTCTTTGACGAGAACGGGGACGCAATGTAGAGGACCCGTCGAGCCGGATGTCCGCAGCGTCGAGTCCAAGCCGTCGGCCTCGGCAAGAGCGGCTGAGTTAATAGTCTGGACGGCATTCAAAGCAGGACCGGTTTTATCGTAGGCCTGGATTCGATCCAGGTAGAACTGTACGACCGCGCGGCAGGTGATCTGACGTGATTGGAACGCCTGCTGCAGGTCGCTGATACTGGCTTCGAAAGGCTGGGAGCTCGTTGCCCTTGCCGAGCCAGACTGCGCGAAGCCCGGTAACCCAATCGAAAGCAAGGCCGCTAGGGGGGAAGCGAGAGTGAGGAATGGAAGAGGGCTCAAGTGATTTCTCCTCGGGTCGAAACATCATAGCGCCCTATAGCAGCAGAACCCGTCGGCGGACTACTTCTCTCGCCGTACGTCCTTCGGGGCTTTATCCTCGCGAAGTCCAACAAACCGTGTATGCCGGAGATGATTCTCCGGCGTCCACTCTAGAAATTCGAACTGCCCAACCATCTCCGGCTTCAGCCAATGGCAATCCTTCATCTTCGCCGCTTTAGCCCAGCTCCCCACCTGCCTGTTCTCGGCTCCGGCAGGTTCGAGAACGGGCATTTGTCCGTCCGAAACTTCCCAAATCGCTTCATCAGATCAGCCCTGATCGCCGGAGTGAACCCGTTTCGGGTCCGAGCTACGTAAATCAGCCTGTCCCCTTCGTAGTAGCCGAAGATCAAGGCATCGAAGGTAATTCCACCAACGGTGTACCCTCCGATCACAAACTCCTGGCCCTTGTTGATCCGCATCTTGCGCCAGGAACCGGAACGCATACCGACCTCGTAGAGACTGTCTTGCCGTTTCGCTACTAGCCCTTCCAGGCCGGATGCCTTGACGGACTTGATCAGATCCGAGAGGCTGGCGTTCAGCACGCCGGGATATCGAACCGGTTCAGCAAGCTTCGGCAGGACCTTTGCCTCGAGCAGCTCCTGCCGAGCTTCGAGCGGCAGCTTCGTTACATCCCGGCCGGCCAGGATCATGACATCAAAAACGAAGTACAGGAGAGGAACGCCCGATGATCCGTGATTCTGAAGAGTGTTGAAGGATGGCTTGCCAGACTCATCAAACGCTACGATCTCGCCGTCCACTACCGTTTCGTTCGGAAGAGCAGATAGTGCTTTCGCGATCGCCGGATATCGAACGCTGAAATCGTTATCGTTCCGCGAGCGCAGGTCAAGCTTGCCGCCCGTTTTGTAGGTAATTCCTCGGTACCCATCGTGCTTCAACTCGTATAGCCATTCGTCGCTCTCCGGCAACTTCTCGGTTCTGAGGAGCAGCATCGGCTCCAGGAACCCGGCCTTTACCTTCTCGGTCACTACCCTTATTGTGTTCAGGGAACTCTCGCCCCGTCGTAAGCGTACGGATTCACTCCGCTGAAGACCCCGGCTGGACGCTGAAATGACTGCGCCGATCGCGGTGACGTGTCGGTTTCCAGAAGGCTTAGGCCAACTCGAACGTTTCCCAGCTTGCAGTGATAAAAGCTGGAGGACTTAAATAAATAAAACCTCTCTCAGGCTGGAATTATGAACCGCCTGTGGGGAAAAGAGGCTAGCTTTTTGGACCTTCAACGTATCTTGGCTGAATTGATTGCGGAACGTGAGAAATTGGACAACGTCATCTGTGTGTTGAGTAAACTGCGCCAGCCGAAGCCAGACGGAACGGTGGTGTCAGACAAACCTCGGCGCGGACGACCATTGGGGAGCCGGAACAAGCCCAAGCTAATCGGAACAGACGTGTCCCTAGCTCAAGTGGCCAACCTCATGTGACATCTCCTCTAAATATGGCGCCGCGCAGAATGTCCCCACCTTTCTAAGAACTCGGGTCAGCTCACATGAGCATAATCGCAAGCACATCTGATAGCATTCACGAACTCGTCGTAGTTCGATGGCTTCGTTATGAACTGTTTCGCCCCCAGAGCGAGACACTTAGCCCTGTCTGCATCTAGTTGAGAGGACGAAAACACCACGACCGGTATGTCTCGCAGGGACTCATCTATGCGCATGGCGGCGAGCACTTCCGGGCCACCGATGCGGGGCAGATTCATATTCAACAGAATCAAGCTGGGCTTGGGTGCATTGATGAAGTCGCCGCGCCGTTTCAAGAATGCCAAGGCATCCTCTCCGTTTTCAACACGCTGTAGTTCTAGCTCCAAACCAAGATCCTGCAACGCAGAACGGATCAGGAAATAAGCCGCACTGTCGTCTTCTACGCTCAAAATAACTCTTCTCGGAGTGTCGAGGGCTGGGTGGTTCATGGTATTTTAACTTCGCCTAAGACATAGAAACTGATGTTGATTTGGGTTGTTTCCCTACGTTCATAAGGGGTGACATAGCCGAGACCGAATACATAGAATTGACGCAGAGGCGTTCAGGGTACCGGTGACTTTGCCGCTTCAATTTCTTGTCCCAGTTAGCCCCCCTGTCCGGCAATCCACCATTCCTGTCCCGCACCTTGCCCAGACCAGGAATATTGGAAAAGGCGATCTCAGTACAGATGTTAAAGGCTCCACAATGGGCACAGGAAACGGAGTAGCCGCATATCTCAGCCAGCCTTGCCAGTTCCCGCTCCAAGTCTATAGAGTAAACATTCGTCTGCACGGGTTGACCACCTAGTATTCCGAAATGCAGCGCCTCAGAACGAATTTTAGCCATGATGCTCAGAACGTTCTCGTGTTTGCGGTTCTGAAGCGCCCATCGGTCAAACTTAACAAGAACAGCAATTCCAGCGCGACTGCGAAACAGCATCACGCTTTGTAACCGCCGGCAGCACCTCGCGTGCCGAACAACTCGACTCTGGCGTTAGATACGGACCAGAATCTCGGTCTTGTACTAGATAGGGATGTTCCTCGGTATTATCCGCCATGAACATCGATCTTAACGAACATGGACCCGCACCAGCCATGCATTCTACTGGCGGAAGATAATGCCATTCTGCGATACTCTCTTTCACATGTAATTGCAAAGGCGGGGTATCACGTAATCGAAGCGGAAGATGGTCGCGATGCGCTACAGCGGGCGGCGGAGTTCAATGGCTGTATCCGAGTTCTCGTCACGAATATTCAGATGCCCCGAATGGATGGACACGAGCTTTCAAGGAAAATCAGGGAAGCCCGACCAGAGATCAAAGTAATCGTAGTCTCGGCACATAATGAGGCTCAGTTTCCACCGGATACCCCGTGTCCAGACTGTTTGCTGGTAAAGCCCGTCTATCCCGATGTAGTCGTACGAAAGATTAAGGAATTGCTGGGATCTGATGGGCGTTTGGCGACCGGTTCTGCGACGTAGCGGCAGCGTATATAGGCGCTCGAAGTCTGCCGTGCATACGACACTTGAGGGTGTCGGCACATCGGGGAAAAGGGCTATCTATCAGACAGTGGCGTACAGCCAGACACCCAGCGAGAAGCTCGCAACGGCTCACCTCCCTCCTGCAAGATCACGCGCAGACTTGACAGCCGTGATTTCCGAACCGCTGTGGCTTACCTTGCATCGGAGCTTCGCTTATTCCCATCAGCATATTCGGCGAATAATCCTAAAGTGTTGTGCCCGTCATGGACTGCAAACTCCCCATGCAAATGAGCACTACCACTGAGCGTGGCCGACGACCAGACCAATCCTTGTACTCCGAAGTTTGACTACTTCCTAGCAACCAGTTACTGCCCATCTGACTTTGCCGTGAATCTCGGGGAAGAACTCCTCGAACGGGAGTGCCCGAAGAGATATGTACACAGCCATGAGACTCTCCTTGGCAGTCGATTTCAGGTAAGCGGCAAAGCAAGTCAGACGAGTGTTTACATCTCGGCGAACGATGAAGTTGTTGCCGTGACTGACCTTCGGGCAGTACGAGTCGATATGGAGGAGATCAGAGCCGCACTGGAGCGGGTTGAGCTGCAATTCCGGTCCTAGACTTGGACCAGAGGACCCTGGACAGCGCCGCCAATGTCTCGATGGACTGTAACAACTGATCGAACCTCAATGCGAGGAATTTACGTTCGGGTCACTAGTAGTGGTGAAAGACGAGGTAGTCCTGGCCTCGGTTTTGTAGGGAATGCATTCCCTACAAGGCTGCTGCATCTCGCCTTGTAAGTCTCACTCGCATTCGTGAATATTCCGCAGATCTTCTCCACCGATTGGCACCAGCCGGATAGGAACGCGGACGGGGAGTGAATCGTTCCCGGATGACGCCACCCGGAGAGTCAGAAGCCAGCCACATAGTCGGAAAACGTGCTGGCTCCAATCTCTGTGACGCCGAACTTATAAACAAGTGGATTCCTCTACCCTGAGCCGTCACACACGATCTATGCGCGTCGAGAAGTCACATCGACGACAAGCGCCTTTCTCGTCAAAGTGGCAGGTCATAGTCAAACGCTTGGCGATCACTCGCAAGATCTAAGGATCGCTTCGAAGCAACTAATGATTGGCCGCAATCTGGAAGCGGAAAGCAGCGTAGGCCAGACGATAACCAGCGCGCGCGTTCGCGTCGTCGATGGCGGCCTGGGTTTGGCCGAGTTGAGCCTGGCTGAGTTCAACGATCGAGCTGAGACCCAGGTTGTACCGTGTTTGCGCCAACGAAAGTGCCGTGTTGGCCTGCCTTAGCAATTCAGCGGTAACGTCGACACGCTGGCGAGCGGCTGCAGCAGTGTTCCAGGCGACCCGAACATCGCGGGCAATCCGGTTACGAAGGTCACGCGCGTGTTCCGATTCGATGCGGGCCTGCGCTTCAGCTTCCGCAGCTTGGGCGTGAAACCGAAAGCCATTGAAGATCGGAACACCAATGTTTACACCGACTGCACCGTACCAATTCTGGGGAAAGTATTGAGTCGAGCCGAGCGGCGTGTAACCGGTCACACCGAGTGCGCTGATCGTAGGCAACAGTTGGCGCTTCTGCGAGACAGCAAACCTAATGTCCGCATCTGTCGTGAGCTGAAGCGCATGCAGATCCGGACGATTTTGCACGGCCGTGGTAGCGGCTTCGTCGGCATTGGGCGGAAGCGTAGGCAACGGCCCGGCATCTTCGATCAGGTGATAACTGGTGGCCTTATCGCTTCCGAGGACCGCAGCTAAGGTCGCCTGTGCATTTTCAAGGTTGCTTCGCGCGTCCACCTCCAGGAGCTTTGCTTGAGACAGGTAGACTTGGCTGAAAGTGAGGTCAAGTTCGGACTTGAGTTTCGAGGACGTGAGTGCCTTCACTTGATCAACCAGGGCCTGCCGCGTCTCCACCGTTTGACGCGCCACGTCCAGCGTGGCCTGTGCCTGCAACCCTTGATAGAAAGCCTGATCAGCAGCGAGAATAACGTCTTCGGCGGTTGCCTCCGAGTCGGCCTGTCGCGCCTTCTGTCGCAGACGTTCGGAAGCGACCAGATTGCGCGTGCGCCCGAAATCAGTGACAAGCTGATTGACCTGCACTCCCACGCCCGCATGCTCCAGCAGGCGAGACGATGTAAGTGCGCCCGATGAGAGACGGCTTGCTTCCTCCGCTTCAACGGCCGTGACATTTCCATTCACGTTAGGCAGTTCGCCGGATCGGGTCTCACGCACGATTTGCCCTTGTAATTCGATGAGCAGTTGAGAGACTTTCGCCCGCGGATTGTTGGCGAGCGCAAGTTCCTCGGCTTTCTGCCGTGTGAGGTCTGGCGTTTGAGCAAAGACGCACGTCGCCGTCAAGAACAGGAACAGGCGTCTCATGCTGCTTTTCTCCGATAAAGGAGCAGATAGGCAGAGGGCACCAAGAATACGGTGATAAGACCCGAAACGGAAAGCCCACCGAGAATGGCACGCGCAAGTGGGGCATATTGCTCACTGCCGGGCTCGAGCGCTAGCGCCATCGGAATCAGGCCCAGAATGGTAGCCAGGGTCGTCATCAGAATGGGACGAAGCCGCACCCTGCAGGCCAGAACAAGAGATTCTTCAAGTGATCTACCCGTGGCTCGCAAGGAGCTGACGAATTCGACAATAAGAATGCTGTCAGAGACGGCGATGCCGGTCATCATCACAATTCCCATGAGCGACATGACATTCAGAGTCGTATGTGTGAGGAGGAGGAAGATCAGCACGCCGGAGAGCCCGGGCGGGATCGCGAGCAAAATGATAAACGGATCAGTGAACGAAGCGAATTGCGCCATCAACACGAGATAAACGAGCACAACTGCAAGGATGAGCCCGATCCCAAAGCTCGAAAAGGATTGCTGCATGTCGCGGACCGAACCCGCGATGCTCGTTCGAATTCCGTGCGGGAGAGTCGTTTGGGCGAGTAGCTGCTTGACCGAGGTATTGAGGTCGCTCAGGTCCTCAGCTCTTTGGCGTGACATAAACATCGAACGCACGACGGAGCTGGTAATGATCGACTTCTGTTGGTGTGTCGATGGGGTGCAGATCAACGACGGACTCGAGCGGCGTCGTATACTTGCCGTCCGGCGCCCGCAGCGGAATCTGACGGAAGTCTTCCATGGTGCGGATCTGGTGTTCCGGATATTGCACCGTCAGCATATAGCTGTTGCCGGACTTGGGATCGATCCAGAAGCTGGGGGCGATCATGGCGTCCGAAGTGAGGGCGGTAATGACGTTATCGACTACATTCTTGGGAGTAATCCCCAGCAGGCTGGCGTTTTCACGATTGATATTGAGCTCGAGACCCGGATAGTCGAGGTCCTGCGGAATCAGGATGTCGCTGACGGTGGACAGGTGTTTGAGCTTCGTTCCTAGTTGCTGAGCGAGAGCGTAGGCCTGTTTGAGATCATTGCCGCTTACTTGTATATCGAGTGGTGCCGGTTTGCCCTGGTTAACGATAGCGTCGACCAAACCGCCGGCCTGGAAAAAGGCCGAAACATCGGGGTCGTCGACAGCGAGACGACGGCGTACTCGCTCCATGTATTCATAGCTGCCGATCTTATGTTCTTCCTTCAGGCTGACCTGAATGAAGGCCGTGTGCATGCCGGAGTTCGAAGTGTAGATAGCCGATAAATCGGGGGTAACCCCGATGTTAGAGACGATCATGTTCAAATCTTCGGGTAGGATGATGTGCCGAATCGCCTCTTCCAGACGCGCGATGTATTGATTTGTGACCTCAATACGAGTGCCCGCCGGAACTTTCACATTGACAACGAACTGCCCGGGATCCGTGCGGGGAAAGAAGGACTTCCCAAGCAGCGGATACAGCGTAAAGCTCAGCAGCACAAACAGCGTAAATGCGCCTACTACGAGCTTCGGGTGATGGAGACAGCGGTGAATGGCGCGATCGTAAGCCGATTGCAACTTTGCAAAGAGCTGATTGAACCGATGGACCACCGTCTGGAACACGCCGCGCTTTGTGTGCCCCTCGCCGTGATGGATGCGGATGAACTTGGCACAGAAGAGCGGCACCACTGTCATGGCCACCAGGTAGGAGGCGGCGAGGGCCAGGACCACAGCCAAGGCAAGTGCTGTGAACAGGAACTTACTGACACCGAACAGAAGCACGACCGGGAAGAAGACAATCGAGGTGCTGACCGTAGCGGCCAGAACAGCTAATTGCACTTCTCTCCCCCCGAGTTCGGCTGCCGTCCGTGGATCTTCGCCCATTTCCATGTGGCGGAAGATATTCTCGAGTACGACGACCGAGTTGTCGATCAGGCGGGACAGCGCTAAAGCCAAACCGCCGAGCACCATGGTGTTGATCGAACTGCCGCCGAGATTCAACCCAAGAAACGTAGCGAGACAGGAGATGGGAATGGACAGAAGAACGGCTACCGTGGCGCGAACGTTCCCAAGAAAGAGCAGGATCATGAGGGCGGTAAGGCAGAGCCCGATAGTGCCTTCGTTGATGACGTTCTTGACTGCGATCTTGACGAAGATCGATTGATCGAAGACAACGTCGGTCTTCAGGACGCTCGGGATGTCAAGCAGATGCTGAACAGCGGCCTTGACGCCATCCACAATGGTGATGGTGTTGGAGTTGCCTCCTTGCTTGAGAATGGGAATATAGACGGACTCCTGCCCATCCACGCGAACGATGTTCGTTTGCAGTTGGCCGGCGTCTTTGGCTTGCCCGATATCGCCGACGAGAACGTTGGCCCGATTCACAGCTACGGAGGGGAACGTCGTTGATCTGATCGACGATCGGCACCTGGCTATTCGCGTAGATGTTGTAGTCTTTCGTGCCGACGCGAACGTCGCCGGCCGGGAGGATCAGGTTCGATTCGTTGATCGAGTGGACCACGTCCGTCACGCTCATGTTGTGGGCTTCGCAGTTTCAGCGGATCGACGTAGACCATGATCTGGCGATAGCGGCCGCCATAAGGCTGCGGCACGGAAGCGCCGGGTACGTTCGCGACCTGGTTGCGGACGCTGAACTGGGCGAGGTCTTTCAGTTGCGTTTCGTTCAGGCCCTGCCCTTTCAGCGTGATCAGGCAAACGGGAAGGTTGGAAGCATCGAACTTCAGCACGACCGGCGGCAGCGTCCCAGGCGGAAGACGGCGCAGAGTTCGCCATAGCGAGATTCGAGATGTTGCTGACTGCGGAATCAGGATTGACTCCCGGCTGGAAGAAGATCTTGATAAGACTGACGCCCGTCATGGACCGCGACTCGATATGGTCGATACCGGAGCCGAGGGTAAAGAACCGTTCGTAGCTGTTGGTGATGTTGGATTCGATCTGCTGCGGCGGCATGCCGGCGTAGAAGGTGGCGACAACCACAACCGGGATTTTTACTTCCGGGAAGAGGTCGACTGGCATGCGAACCACTGCCGTGACGCCCACCACGACGATGATGAGGCACAGCATCAACACGAAGAACGGATAGCGAAGAGAGAAGGACGACATTACGAGTTGCATTTCGGCTGCAGGCTGCGGACGAACATGCTGGCCCGGGTGATAGCTGGTTTGCCCGGAGACGATGACGGACTCTCCGGCCTTAACACCGGAGACGATTTCGATGCGGTTCTCGCCTTCGATTCCCGTGATGACGGGACGGTTCTCGACTTCTCCGGCACTATTCACAACCAGCACATGAGCCTTGTCGCCGTCTCGAATCACAGCCTGTGCCGGAACATTCAACGCCGAGCCGTGCTGCTCGAGATAGATCTCGGTCTCAGCGAACATACCGGGACTCAGGGCAAGATCGGCATTGGGAACGTCGACTTCCACCGTCATGGTGCGCGTATTCATGTCAAGAGCGCGAGTAAAGCGAACGACTTTACCGTTCCAGGAGCGTTTGAGGGACGCTACACTGATGCGCACCTTAGAACCGGCTTTGATGAAGGCAACATCGGATTCCGGGACAGGCATGCGAAGCCTGAGCAGATCGCTTTGCGCGACACGAACCACAGGCATGGACTGCGTACTGGACGTGGTGCCAGCCTGAATAAGAGCGCCGACGTCCGCGTAACGCGCGGTGACTACACCGTTAAAGGGTGCCGTAACGGT
Organism: uncultured Acidobacteriaceae bacterium; assembly: GCA_963730775.1. Classification (GTDB taxonomy): domain Bacteria; phylum Acidobacteriota; class Terriglobia; order Bryobacterales; family Bryobacteraceae; genus Bog-105. The sequence goes on from CAVSTI010000006.1 coordinate 289,976, forward strand.
CGAATAGTTCGAAAGAGTCTGTAACCGAAGATTGTTGGCGTCAGACACACCGAGTTGCTGGCGCGCGGCCTCAACGGCGGCCTTGGTTACATCAATCTGCGCTTCCGAGTTCTGATCTTTAGCACGGGCATCGTCGAGCTCCTGTTGCGCAACCAAGCCCGGACGTTGATCCGATGCTTGCTGGAGTCGCGTGTACGCAGTATGAAGTGCGGCATGAACAGACTCGGCACGCGCGACTTCACTCTGCGCGCGCTTGATTTCGGATTCGGTGTGACGAACTTCAGCCTTGGCGCCCGCAAGTTGCGCATCGAGCTCAGGCACTTCCAATACGGCAAGAGTTTGGCCGGCACGGACACGGTCACCGATATCGACATTGATCCGGCGGACGTAACCGGAGACCTTGGCGTGTAGATCCACGTCCTGGTAAGGAATGAACTGGCCGGCGATTCGAAGGCGGCTTGCGATAGAGCTACGCGCTACAGGTACTACGGAAGCAGCCGGCAGCGCGTCGGCGTTCGCGGAAGCCTCTGGCGCAAGCTGTTTTGAGCAGCCAGCGAGAAATACCAGCGGTAAGAAGCGGAATGAGATGTCTTGACACCTGCGCCAAACACCCTTATTGTGCGGCGCCGGCATGACATTTTGAAATACTGCCGCGAGGGGATTTCTGGCGTTCTTCTGTCAGGTAAAGCTATTGGATAATACCTTTCCGAACGGCGTAGAGGATCAGCTCGGGGATGCTGTGGAGGTTCAGCTTGGCCATTAAATTCCCGCGATGAGTGTCGACGGTATGCGGGCTGAGTTTCAGAAGTGTTGCGATTTCTTTTGTAGATTTGAGTTCGGCCACAAGCTGAACCAGTTCGCGTTCTCGCGCCGTCAGGCTGTCGTAAGGGTCCAGAACCCCTCGCTGGCGGACCTGTCGAACATAATCATCGGCCAGAACGCGGCTCACGGCCGGACTGAAAAACGCTTTGCCCGCGGACAGTGCCCGGACCGCGTTCACCAGGTCGGATTCCGCGGAGTCCTTCAAGAGATAGCCACGCGCACCCGCCTTCAAAGCACGCAGCACGTAGGCTTCATCGGAATGCATGCTGAGGATGAGGACGGCGGTTCGCTGGACTACTGGCATGGATACGAGCGGCGGCTTCGATACCGTTCAGAAAAGGCATTGCGATATCGAGAATGGCGATATCGGGGTGCAGTGACTCGGAAAGCGATACGGCTTCGCGCCCATCCGCCGCCTCTCCGACAACCGCGAAGTCCGGCTCGCGCTCGAGCAACAGGCGCAAGCCTTTGCGCAGAATGGTGTGGTCGTCGGCAATAATGATACGGACAGGCATGGTCAGGCGGGCAGATGAACCAGTAACGTCGTTCCTTGCCCGGGCTCGGATCTGATCTGAAAGGTTCCGTTTCGATGTCGAACGCGCTCTTCCATGCCAAGGATACCGAGACCCTTCTCGCGAGGTTCGAAGCCGCGGCCGTTGTCTTCGATCTCGAGTGTAAGTATTCGATCCCTCTCGCGGGAGAGACGGATATCCACTCTCGTGGCCTGGGCATGTCGAGCGGCGTTCGCCAGAGCTTCCTGGACGATACGGTAGATGCAGGTCTTGGTATCTTCCGTGACGTCATTTTCGGACAGGCTGTCGGCACGAACCTGAACCGAGATGTTGGCGGTACGGCTTACTTCGCGCGCCTGCCATTGCAAAGCGGGAACCAGGCCCAGGTCGTCGAGCATGGAGGGCCGAAGCAGGAGGGACAAGTTGCGCACCGCAGCGACCGTGCGTTCCGCAAGATGCCGCAGGTCGTCGAGTTGTGAAAGAGCGGACGCGTGCTGTTGTGGTGAAAGCGTAGCCGCCACATTGCCTATTCCGAGAAGAAGGCCGGAGACGGATTGCCCGACTTCGTCGTGCAGTTCGCGAGCAATGGCGCGTCGTTCGGATTCCTGCGCCTGAACCAGCCGCGAGGAGAGATCTTGGAGTTCATGCAACTGTTGTTGGGCCAGATGTTCAAGGCGTAGAATGCGGCGGGCAGTAAAGGCGGCGAGGAACACGCCCGCGCATAGAGAACCGACAGTAAAAATCACCAGGTTGCGGTCGAACTCGGAAAACAGTTCAGTCACCTGACGGCTGCCGCCTTCAAGATGATGTGCATTGCCCATGCTGAGTTGATCGGCCGATTGGACCACCGAAGCGCGTTCGGGCAGCAGAACATCCTTCATAAACGGAATACCGAGCGAGTGGCGTTGTTCCAGGGTCCAGGAAAGCGTGGGCTGCAGTTGCTCGAAGTAGCGATGCTGCTGCGTCATGAACTTGTCGAAGGCGGCCTTCTGATCGGGGCCAATGAGCCGGCTGTATTCCGCGCAGCGAGATTGGATGCCATCGCGGGTGTTGCGAAAGGTGAGGCGACATTGTTCGGCTTGCTTCGGATCGGCTTCAAGGAGCAGGTCGCGAATGTACGTCCCCGAGAGGTAGAGATCCGCCCGGATTTGCTGGAGAAGGCGGTCCCGACGCAAGTAATCCGTACGAATAGCTTCATTCCTAGTGCCGATGGCCTTGATGGTGGAGAGACCATAGATACCAGCGAACGCAAGCAGAAAAACCAACCCTCCGAACCCAAGCCAGAGCAGCCAACTGGATTGTGTGTTCCTGTTCTTGATGGCCATTACTTACCCAATGGTGCCGTGCCCGGATACTCCCGCGACAGGATAGCTCCGGCGAGAAATGCACCGTAAACTTTCGGTATCCGCGTACTTCTTGTCCACCATCATCCGATTGTCCGGCAAGGTCTGCGTTCCATTTTGGACCGGGAGCCGGATTTCGAGCTCACCGGAGAGGCTGGTTCCGGTTCAGAGGCAGTGCAGTTGGCGCACTATCGACCGCCCGACGTGGCAATCGTGGATTTGCAGATGGCAGCTCCATCGGGCCTCGAGACAGCCAGGGCGATTGGAGCTGCCTGCCCGTATGTTCGAATCATTTTCGTGAGTTCAGTAGCCGGCAAAGAATATTTGGAAGAGGTCGCGAAAGTCGGCGCTAAGGGATTTGTGGTATACGAACGTGCGCAGACAGATTTGGTTGAAATAGTTCGATCGGCTTGCAATTCGACAACGCGGTAGAGCTTCATGGGAAGGAAACTCGCTTTCGTTGAGCTACCCACTCCTGATCGCGAGTAACTATGTGTAACCGCCAAGATTAAGGATCCACTTGGCCGAGAAGTCGCCAATGCCTAGAAGTGGACCTGCCGATTACCCACTGGTATTCCGGAAGGATAGAGGAAGGCCGTCACCCCCTGTCCAGGGAATCTTGGATGAGGCGCGGCTGTGCCGACGAGTGATGTTGCGGCTAGTAAGCTGTCCCAGCGATAGGATTAGGGAGGATTCTGCGGGTGGGATCGGAGTAGGACCAGCGGAAGGGACCTGCAACTTTGGCGTAGGCGCGAATGTACTGGCGGATCTTGCGAGCCAAATCGGCGACGGAGGTGAAGATGCCGCGAGCGAGCAGATCGCGCTGGATTTTGGCAAACCACAATTCCACTTGATTCAACCAGGAAGAATAAGTAGGCGTGAAGTGGAAGTGAACGTTAGGATGCTCGGCGAGAAACTGCTCGACGGCCTTGGTCTTGTGGGCCGAGAGATTATCGAGCACGATGTGAATTTCGTTGGCCCAACGAGTTCGCTTCACCACCTCTGACAAGAACGCGATGAACTCGCTGCTGGTGTGCCGTTTGGCAGTCTTGCCCTGCACCTTTCCAGTCTTCACATCCAAAGCTGCATAGAGCGAGAGCGTGCCATGGCGGTAGTATTCAAATCCATGCCGCTCTGCCCGACCGGGTGAGAGCGGCAGCACTGGATCGAGTCGGTCCAAGGCTTGAATCGCAGTCTTTTCGTCGACGCAGAAAACCGCCGCGTGCTGCGGTGGTTCCAGATAGAGCCCAATCACATCAGCAGCCTTCTTCTCGAAATCCGGATCATTACTCGCCATGTAACGCTCCAAGCGGTGCGGCTGCAGGCGAGCTTGCGACAGGATGCGATGCACGCTCGACCGACTGATCCCCGTTTCAGCGGCGAGTTTACGCACAGACCATTGCGTACTGCCGTCTTGCGGTTTCTGTTGGACCTTCCGGCAGATCTTGGCTTGTACCGCTGGTGTTGCTGTCCGCGGCTTGCTGCCCTTGTGTTGCGGCTCCAACCCCTCCATCCCTGATTCCTCGAAACGCTGCTTCCAACGCGAGATCGTGGGCGCAGTCGTCTGCAGACTCGACTTGATCGCCTCATACGTCATTCCGTCAGCCAACGCCAGGATCAGGCGAGCACGAAAGACATCGCCGGCCGGCAATGTCCGCGAGTGTGCCCAGCCAGTCAACTCCTTCCGCTGTTCCTCGGTAAGCGAAACCAACCTCCGATATCCTGCCACACCGGATAGACGCATCCACCCATATGCCAGTAACAGTATCATTGAGACATTCCACTAGTTCTTCTTAGAAGGTCTCGGCGGGTCATCTTCAAATCTTAGTGAACCAGTGCCGAACGAGTGGCCCCAGACGGTTCAGCGTGTTTCGAAGATCTTTACTTTCGACTCGGGGTTAAAGAACAAAACGCGTCGCCGGACACTCCGGACGACGCGTTTCGTTTAGGCGCAGGCGCTTCCTGATGCGGTAGAGGATAATTCCCGCTCAGTTTGTACCGATAACGTGATTACTTGGCCGCGCGTCTGCGGCGGCATGCAATACAAACCGTCGCCAGACCCATCCCAAGCAATCCATAGGTCCCGGGTTCCGGGGCTGCTGATTGATTGTAGGTCAAGTTTTGAAGTGTGACGAAGCCGATGTTTGCTCGGAGGTCAATGAGGTTGTCGAATCCCACCAGGTTCGCAGTCACGAAGTTCTGGCTGTTGCCGGGGAACCTGAATGTCTGAGTTACGGTCCCGCCGCCGTATAGATCGCCGATGAACGTTTCCGTCTCCGCTGAGATGGCCGAGTTAATCCCACCAACTCCAATCGAGAGTGCATCGAACGTGAACCCGTTAGCACTGATGGTCATCGTGCTCGGCATTCCGTAAGCGCCTAGCCCTCCGTTGGCAAACGGTCCGGCTAACCCGTTCGAATCAGAAACTGTGAACGCACCCTGGACTTGCGGGTTGGCAGCCGGGTATCCGGTTACATTGAATGTCTGTACTTGAGAAGCATTCGCCGAAAACTGCGCTGTCAGTGCAGTGATGAAGCTAACCATCAGTACTTTACGAAGTCGCATATCGTTCCAGATCCTTTTCGTGACTATTGCTGACATATTCTGTCTTGATCTCACACGACACTAAGTGGTCACGCGTTTCTTGCGTACCGCAAGACCCACAATTGCGACACCCAGACCCAAAAGGCTCACTGCTGCGGGTTCCGGAGTACCCGTCATGAGCGTGCCACTCACGACTTCGCGATACGGGGCGCAGTTGTAACATTCGACGCTGCCAGAGCCGTTCCCAAATGTGTTCAGATTCACAGGAACTGTCCCACCGAGGTTGGTGAGTGTGGACAGAGGTGTCAATCGCAGCTGGCGCGTAGTACCGTTCATCATAAACAACAGCTCGTTCTCATAGCCAGGCACCTGGAAATAAGATCCCGCTGTTGAATTATCCGGTGTGTAAGTGAACGCCGAGAGCACGCCGGCACTGACACTAATATTCCAATTGGTCACCGCATTTGTGTCAGCATTTAAATCGAAGCTTCCGGATGCCGTGGCGGCATCGCTGAACGTTACGTTGCTTAGATTCCAGGTAACTGTGGAAGCGAAGCTGAAGGGCGCTACGACGAGCGCCGACATCAGCAACAAGAAGACCTTGCCTGTGTGCCTCATAGATTGTTGATGCTCGTCGACAGTTGTATTGAGAGCTAATCGCCAAGCGATCTCATTGTACGGGGTAAGGCGGTGTAATTATAACTAAGAAAAGTCTGATTTAATTACAGCTTGCTATCTGTTACGATATATGACTTTTGCATTCTTTCGGCACGCTTTTGATAACCTCTGCTTTGTAATCCGAATGCAACACAGCCCAGGCCGCGTACTTACAATGATCTGATCAGGTATTAAGCCGGTCTAGGCTTGCCTCGTTCGATGTACTTACCGGTAGATCAGGTGGTGTCCGTCTGGTTGCTAACAAGATTTAGATCGTGTTGTGCTTTATGGTTACTGGATGTTATCGAGGTTGATAAATCGGCCTCGAGTCTTACCTGAACTGCCACTTCTGTCCATCGAGACCGGCACAGGTCTGTTGCACAACTATGTTACTCGAATTGATGGTCAGGCAAGACCTAAACGCGGTGCTCTTCACTTGCAAGTAAAACGTCCCATCCGGATCACCCGTGGCGACCGGCATCCAGATCTCGTTATCGCCACCCCAGAACGGATATTGGCAAATCGTTTGTCCATCCGCTGTTCCACCGGCGCCCTGGCCGAATACAACATCCAACTGTTGTCCTGAATTCTTGAAGCTTGCCATATAGCCTCCTGTAACCGAGGAAAGCAACACCCTCTGCGAATCCACTCCTAGGCAGGCCGCATGGGTAACAAGACCTTGACTGCTTGCCTGGTTGGCCAGGCAGTCGTTCGTTAACTTGTTGACCATTTGCATCCACGTGAGAGGCACGAGGGCCTCGTAATCGGCCAACATCACGTCGCCTGCCGCTGGAATCTGCGCGGCCTTGAGGACCACGGTTTGAGCACTGAGAGTAAAGTCTATGGTCGGGGCAAGTCTGATTCCGTTCTTATACAGCTGCACGGACGAGGAAAATGGAACGGACGCAAATTGAAATACTGCGTTTGTTCCATTCATAACTCCTGCGGGAACTTCGTTCTGAATTTTCGGGCCTGCAATGGCTGACCCGGCAGCAGAAAAGATGATGGCTAGGCTGAAGAAAGTAGATAGAGACACTTTGTACTCCTTGGGGACTTGGTGAGTCCCGTCCGGTACCCTAGCCGAGAGACGACCGTCCGGCACTTTGGAATTTGCAGAAGTGCCTGTCACGGAAAGACTAATATTTTCTGTGAAGCTGTGATCGGGTGAGGGCGCCCGTCACTCTTCCGGGATGACCGTTAGCTTGGCGGTTACCTGTGCACCGGCATAGGATGCGGTGATGTCGACGCTTGCGGCTTCCGTCAATACGGCCGAGGCCGACACTGAGAAGTTCCTCCGGGCCCGACCGCCGGGAATAAATACGGCGGAAGGAACTGTGGCCACCTCTGGGTTACTGGAGACAACCTGTACCGTCACTCCCCCCAATGGGGCAACATCATTCAAAACGACAGTACCCGACACCGTGCCTCCCGCGCCGACCGAGTCCGGCGTGATTGTTACTCCGGCAAGCAACGGATAGAGCGAAACGGTATTTGTCACCTGGAACGACGCTGACGATGCAGCAATTCGAATATCCACTGGTGACGTGACGACCGCCGTGGACAGCGGAAAGATCGCCCGGGTCTCTCCGGACGGAATGGTCACGCTCTGCGGGATTGAGATCGTGTCGTTTTCCGTCCAGAGATTAACGGTCAGACCCTCGGGAGGTGCCGGATCAGCAACGGTCAGAACAGCTTCAATTTGGGTTTGACCGCCAATAAGCTGTCGAGGGGCAAGGGACAACGAATTCGAAGGGAGATTGGCGTCAAACGGCGCGACTTTGGCCGGGAAAGGTGTGTAGAGCGGGTCGCCAACGTTCAAGATCATCCATTTCAGCCATCTCGTGTTGCGAAGAAAAGCGTCGCCGACATTTGCGCCTTCCAGCAGATTCCGTACCGTGCCACCCGGTCGGGCCATGCCTTCCAGATAGGGTTCGTTCATCGGTCCGGAGGTGACGGTGATACCGCGCTGTAGAGCATTCGAACCCCACCAGACACCGCCTCGAGGATCGGCAAGAGCAGCGCTATCAAGATCCCAGCCTATGGCACCTACGTCCCAGGAAAAGGCATCGTTGTAACGGCCGTAGTTGTACCAGCCAACGTACAGGGCTGCGTTGGGACAAAACGGGGCAGGATCCGTGCCAAACACGTCGCCGTTCACGTCACGCACAGTTTGAAACCGCCCCGTCCAATTGACGAAGTCGGCAGCTCGCTGGAGATCCCAATCCGCGGCTCGGTACCCGCTGTCCGGGGAGTTAATCGGGTCAAGTTCTAGATCGAGGCAGGCATTCGGCCGGGAAGCACCATCATTGCTGATCGGCCCCCCCGCCGCCTCAGCCGCCACGGCGTTATCGACCAGCCTCATTGCGGCAAGTGGGCTCGCTCCATCTAAGCGCCACACCGAGTAGATCAAAGGTTGCGACTGCACCTCGCGGAACTGCGCTAACGACTGGAACGGAAGAAAGACGTTCCCCTGACTTTGGCTGTCCGCGTAATACGGATGCTCTTTGGAAGGAGCAGGATTGAAGGCCCTCCTCGTGTACTGATCCCAAATATCACCGAGATAGGAGTCCAGCGCGTAATTGTTGAGTCCCGCGCCCGGGTTCACAGCGTAGGGCCGGATGTAGGCGAGAACAATGTACAGAATGTTTCCTGGCCCTACAGCCTGTAAACAGCTCTGTACGGGTCCCTTCAGAAACGCGTCGTAATCTGCGCCGTTCAGCGCCGTCGCGTTTGGATTCGGGAGAGTGACCGGACACAAATTCGAGGATGGGATCCCGCGTGCGTTCACATAATGTGACGCAACAGATTGCGAATCAAAGTCTCCGTCCACATACACAACCAGAACCCGAGAGGCCAGCGGGTTCTGGGCGGAAGCAACGCCGAACGACGCCGCTATCAGAGCCAGGTATACAAGAGACCGCATGTTTCATGATGCACAAAAGCTTTCGATGCATGTTGGTGGGCGGATCAGCGGCTCGCAGCTACCATGGGTTCTTGGACACGGTCACAGTAGCAGTGGTGCAGGCCGGTACCGTTCTGTTCGACACCGGCCGCACCATCCAGAAGCTCGAGTCGTTTTGCAGGGACGCGGCAATGTCCGGCGCCAAGCTGGTTCTGTTCCCGGAGGCCTACCTGGGCGGTTATCCGAAAGGCATAACCTTCGGTGCCGCGGTTGGGTCTCGTTCCCCCGAAGGACGTGATCAGTTTCGGGCTTATTACGAATCAGCGATTGAGGTCCCAGGACGGGAGACAACCCAGATTGGAGAGTTCGTTGCCAGCCTCGGGATCGAACTCGTTCTGGGAGCCGTCGAACGTGCGGGAGGGACGCTGTTCTGTTCCGTGTTGTTCTTCGGCCACGATGGTCAGCTTCGCGGAAAGCATCGAAAGTTGATGCCCACCGCGTTAGAACGCTTGATTTGGGGGATGGGCGACGGCTCGACGATGCCCGTGATCGAGACCGAAGACCGGAAGATCGGCGCGGCGATTTGCTGGGAGAACTACATGCCGCTATTTCGCACTGCGATGTATGCGAAGGGCGTCAACATCTGGTGCGCCCCTACGGTGGACGATCGTGAAGTTTGGCAATCGACGATGCAGCACATCGCGCTCGAAGGCCGCTGCTTCGTCCTGAGCGCGTGCCAGTATTTGCGGCGCTCCGATTGCCCCGACTGGTATCACCCGATCCAGGGCGACGATCCTGGAGCCGTGCTGATCGGCGGTGGAAGCGTTATTTTGTCGCCCTTAGGACAGCTACTTGCGGGACCGGCAAGAACCGGCGAGACAGTGCTAACGGCCGAACTGGACATGGCTGAGGTCGCGCGAGGCAAATTCGACCTGGATGTAGTGGGTCATTATGCACGCCCCGACATTTTCCAGCTGTCGGTGGAAGAGCGGCCGAAGCCGACCGTTATCTTTGGCGAATGAAGAATAGTTCGCTCGCTACACTGGATAAAATCCAGTGACTACGATTCCGCCTTCGGTTTTTCTGTCCCGCTTTCCTCTTCTCCTTTGCGCTGTTTCTGTCTTTGCTCAAGCACCGGCGCACAACCAGATTAAACAACTGGTTGAGCAGCATAAGGCTGAGTTTGCCACCACATCGAAAACGATCTGGGATTATGCAGAACTCGGTTACCACGAAGAGAAGAGTTCGGCCCTATTATCCGGCGAGCTCAAGAAAGCGGGATTCCAGATTCAGTCCGGCGTCGCGGACGAGCCGACCGCATTCGTTGCAAGCTACGGACAAGGCAAGCCTGTCATTGCAATTCTCGGCGAATTCGACGCGCTTCCCGGGCTCTCCCAAGCAGCCGTTCCTGACCGAAGCCCCATCGTTGATTCGGCCCCGGGGCACGGATGCGGACATAATCTTTTGGGCTCCGGTGCCGCACTTGCGGCAGTTGCGCTGAAGGAGTACATGGACAAGGCTCACGTGCCAGGTACGCTTCGCTATTACGGCACACCCGCGGAAGAGGGCGGATCCGGGAAGGTGTACATGCTCCGCGCCGGGCTGTTTCAGGATGTCGATGTCGTTCTGCATTGGCATCCGGGTAATCGAAACAGCGTCAACAATGGAGGGGCGCTTGCTGTGACCTCAGCCAAATTCAAGTTTCATGGTGTCGCGGCTCACGCGGCGGCAGCTCCTGATCGCGGCCGCTCCGCCCTGGATGCAGTCATGTTGATGGGCAATGGACTTGAGTTTCTGCGCGAGCACGTTCCAAGCAACACACGCATTCACTACATCGTGACCAATGGAGGCATGGCGCCAAACGTAGTTCCCGAAACCGCCGAGCTCTATCTGATGGCGCGCAGTCCATCCTCAACGACACTGAACGGTATCTGGACCCGTATCGAGAAAGTAGCCAACGGCGCGGCCATGATGACCGAGACCACACTAGACATGCGGATCATCAGCAGCGATTCCAACATCCTCGGCAATGATCCTTTGGCCAAAACGGCACAGAAGAATCTCGAAGAAGTTGGCGGGTTCAGCTACACCCCAGAAGAAAGGCACTTCGGCGAGGAGTTGCAGAAAAGTCTTCCGCCCGGCGCCGCGGAAGAGCTGGCCTCCACCGGGACCGTCCGGCCGCTTCGCCCTTTTGATCCGAATGCGCCGAGCGCTTCGACCGACGTAGGCGATATCAGCTGGAACGTACCCACCATCGGGTTCTCCGCGGCGACATTCGTTCCGGGTGTCGCGGCTCACACCTGGCAAGCCACAGCCTGCGCGGGCATGAGCATCGGGCAGAAAGGCATGGTAACTGCGGCAAAAGCGATCGCGATCACCGGCGCAGACTTATTTGCTAACCCACAGCTTGTGGTTGATGCCAAGACCGACTTTCAGCATCAACTTGCCGGGAAGTCGTATCAATCCGGCATTCCGGCAGGCCAGAAGCCGCCACTCGACTACCGCAAATAGAAGCTTGGCGGACTACTTCTGGACCTCGGGATTCTTGGCCAGGCTGATCATGTTCGCGAAGATGCGATAAGCACCCGGAACACCCTCCGGCAACTCGCGATAGAAGGCGTAGGCATTGTAGATGTAGATGCCTTTCCCGTATTTGGCATAGAGAAGGCCTCCTTTTTGCGGGGCCTGGCCTTCATCATGCGTTTCTAAAAGCGCCTGGTAGTGGGAATCCCAAGATTGCATCCACTTTGAACCGCGCTCTTCCACCCAGCCCCCGAAGTCTTTCGTCGTGATCTTATTAGGCCAGGTGAAGACGGGATTCTGCGCTTCGAGGATTTGCACTTGAGACACTTCGTCCGTCACTTCTTCCGGATTCGACGTCATGGTGTACGGATACGGACCGTAGTTGTGGTCGAACTCAGGGGTGTTGTACTGGACGATTACCACGCCACCGTTTTTTGCATAATCCAGAAGGCGATTGTTGTAGACACGCAGATCATCGCGCGCCGCATAGGTCCGCACTCCGAGCAGAATCGCATCGTACTTACTCAAATCGCCGGTCGCAAGGTCCGACTGGCCGAGGAAGCTGACGTTCACACCAAGATGAGCAAGCGAAGCAGGAACGTCGTCGCCGCTTCCCATGATGTACGCGACCTTCAGTTCAGGTGCAACCTTAACGTCGACGCCGGCAGTCTGGTAGTTTGCCGCACGGTATAGGAAATAGGGCCGCAAACTCGGATAGCCGGTCACCTGGTAGCCTTCGTTGTACTCTTTGCCTCCGTATTCGGCGACGGCTTTTACCTGATACTTCTGTTCGCTTAACGCCGAAGGCGTAACGGTGAAGTTGAGCGCCTGATCCTGTCCGTCGTCTGCAATAGAGAATTCGGCCGAGGCTGGTTTCGCGCTCCACCCCTCGGGCAGCTTTAATGCAAGCTTTCCTTTGGCCGGCCCTTTCACGTTGCTGTGCACGACAGCAGCGACCGGGAATTCTTTCGAGCCCAGCGGAACAATACCGGTGCGCGGTGAAATGGAAACTCCGATCGCCGGAGCGACCGTCAGTGGTTCGAGAACACTCCCCTGCCCCGTCACTCGCTGCACAGTTTGCACGTATTCTCCGATTCGTACGGGTGCGCCCTCGAACTGAAAATCTGCCCATGCGCAGAGAGGATAGGGAGCCAGGGGCTGATTGAGAAAGCGTTGGTCGAGCACATCGTAGTAAGACTGCTCGATATCAGGCCGCGCGAAATATGGTTTGGTGAATTCCGCATCTTCGGAAACGGTGACATCGAACCGCTGCTCGACCGGCTTGTTATCGGCCAGCGTTTCTGATTTCATCGGCGTGGTCGGCGTCGCTGTCCAGGGCGTTTTTTGGCCGTAAGACTCGACGCTGGCCTTCACCAACTGCGCTGGTGTCTTGCTCGCGTTATTGACGTGAACCCGGACTGGGAAATGCTGACCCGGTATGGCGGTCCGGAAGGTCTCGGGATCACCCATGAACATTAACATCATGGGATTCGGCTCAGCTTTCGTTGTCACCGTGGCCGAGATGGAGAGATCGAGCGCTTCCGCCAGCGCGTTGTTGAACTGCACTCTCTTGATTTCCAGCTCGTGACGGACATCGGACTTCTGCGAAGGAGCGAGATGGCTCGAATCGACGGCAGAGATAAGCGCGATCGTTTCTTTCAGACCCGTGGCCAGGGCGGGCGCACTTCGCTCCGGGTCCGTCCCCGAGAACTTTGACGTGGCGTCTTGTACGGCCGCGCTAATCTTCTCCAATCCGGAACGCAGGAACGCCGCGCTGTCCCCAGCTCCACTTGGCACAATCCCGGCCAAGGACGTGTCGATGCCATCGAAGAAGCTCTCTTCTTTGTCTTTCGCCGGGATGACGGATCCGAAACGATGGTAACCGGCGAGATTCTCTCCCGGCTTTGGGGATCGATCCTCCACCGTTCTGTGATTTCTGATATCCCAGACCCTCGCGTGCGAGTTGGACGTACGAGACACCGAGGAGCGGATCGTAAGTACCCTCCGGAATCTGCACGTTCACCGGCATGCTGCTGCCGCCTCCCCGTCTCGAAAACGGCTGACGGGCGTATACCTTGAGCGGCGTCCAAGGTTGCAGACCAGCTTTGATTTGGTCCGGAAACATGTTGGGGTCGCCGGCGGCTTTAAACGCCTCTTGCGCCATGGCTCCCGCGGTCTGGTGGTTCCCGTGACCATCGCTGGGCCCGCCAACGAAGACGGAAGTGATGACAAGTGGACGTACCATCCGAACCACCCGAACGGCATCATAGAGAACGCGGTCGTGCGTCCACATCTTGATCGACTCAGCCTTGGTCTTGGAGAATCCGTAGTCGATCACGCGGGTCCAGTATTGGTCAACGCCGTAGTACCGACCGGCTGTCAACAACTCCATCGTCCGGACCAGGCCCAACGCGTCGAAGTAGTCGGACGACATGACGTTCGCGCCGCCCTCACCACGATTCAAAGTCAGAAGAGCGACTCGAACGCCCTGCCCGCGCGATTCGTACGCAAGCATGCCGCCGTCCTCGTCGTCCGGGTGCGCCGTGAACATCATGAGACTCGCTCTGGTGTTCAGCTTCTTCAAGCTTTGCCAGAGCGCGGCTGCCCCCCGGTTTGCGGAAATTTCGTGGGCCTCAGTGGAGGGCTTGATCGTTGTGGCGTACGGAAGTTGTCCGTAAGCCGCAACTGCGATCAGAAAAACACAGAGCGATTTGTACATGCAAACAGGGCGTATGTCAGAAGTAAAGCTTCAATGCGAATTGTATTTCACGAGGATCGGTCGTGGTGTTGAACACCTTGCCGAACGAGCCTAGCGAGGTCGGATTATAGGCCGAATTCGGGTTCGTGAAGTTCGCGTGATTGAATGCGTTGAAGAACTCGCTTCGGAATTCGATCCTCCACGCTTCGTGTATCGCGAATTGTTTGAAGAGGCTCAAATCAACATTTTCAATTCCGGGCCCGTGGAACGAGCGTGGGGCACAGTTGCCAAAAGTCCCGGCGGCGGGAACTGCAAAAGCAGCCGGGTTGAGGAAGAAACTCGGCGCGGCATTTCCTGCAATTTGAGAGGGGTCCGTGCTCGCCCCGGCATAGGGATTTCCGATGCAACTTGCTCTGCTGGCGTGGTTGCCTCCGGTCTGGCTGAAGTCGCTGGCCGTGACGGTGAACGGCGTACCCGTTTGAAGCGTAACAATGCTGTTGATCTGCCATCCTCCGATGAGCCGGCTGGTGGTGCCGCCATCATTGAGAATCAACCCGCCCTTACCGATGGGCAGGTTCCAAACTACGTTGCCGACCAGCCGGTGAGTCGTGTCGAATGGCGAGAAGCTCCGCTCCAGGCTGTAGTTGTAGGCATAGGCGGGAGTTGAGCCACCCGTAAGATTATCGACGTAATCAGAGAAGCTCTTGCTCCACGTGTAGCTGATTCCATACCCGAGGCCCTTATCGAAGCGCTTGCGCAGTGAAACCAGCAGGCCGTTGTAGTTCGTGTTGCCGTCGTCCGTCGAATACTCCAGGAAAGCGTGATTGCCGCTAACAGCCGTCAGGTTTGTATTCAGGTTCGTGTATGGGAACCGAATCAAAGGTGTGCCGGTGGAGGTGTATCCGGTGATGAGAGCCTGGTTGGCGTTCCGTAACCGGTTCTCTTTGCGGCCGAAATTCCCAACATAGGAAACGTCGAGAACGGTGGAAGAACTCAATTGAATCTGTGGACCGAAGCTTGTTTGCCCGACGTAAGGAGTTCGTTGATTTGGATCTTGCGCCCGGATCTGCAGCTTCGTCAAGTCCACAAAGCTGGTCCCGAACTGTGAAGTGGGAAAGCCGTTCCTCAACAGGAAAACCGGCGTGGTACTGGGAAAGGACTGTGATACGGACTGATCCAGGAAGAATGGAGGATTTTCGCCCAGTACGCTTTCCGAGCCGATTCGAACGTCGTGCTGGTAGAAGATCCCGAACCCGCCGCGCAAGACAACGCGCTCCATAGCCTGATAGCTGAAGCCGATGCGAGGAGCCCAGTCATTCTTGTCCGGCTGAATCAAAGATCGCGACGCCCAATCACCGTCTTTGCGCCTGAACGAACCCACCCCCGTTTGCGGCCGTGAAGTTGGCCAGCGCGTTCTGATGGTTCAAGATCGGCGAGAACAACTCATACCGGACGCCGTAGTTGATCGTCAGGTTTTTACGAACGCGCCAGCTGTCCTGGGCGAAAAAGTTGTAAGCAGCGCGGTAATTGTGAACGACGGAAGGAGTAGTAAAAGATGCTGTGCTCACATCGCCGAGAAGGAAATCCGGGATACCTGATCCGTTGTTGCCGGTGTAAATGCCGGTGGCCGTGATCTGCCCTTGCAAGGACTGCGCGTCGAGGAAGTTGTCACTCGTATGACGGTGCTCGAAGCCGAACTTCATGCTGTGAGAGCCCTTGAGCCAGCTGACCGTATCAAGCAATTGCCACACCTGAGCAATCTGAACTTGGGGACGCCATGGAGCGGTACCCAGTCTTTGAAGTCCGCTGATGTTGATCGGCGGGATACCCGCGGCGAAGGGACCTGCTGGAATTCCCGTCAATCCGTAATCGGCGGCATTGGATGTGCCGACGGTCAAACCAAGCGGATCACTATGTGCGTTGTCGCGGCTGAATCCGCCACGAAGTTCGTTCAGGACAGACGGAGAGATCACATCGGTCCAGCCGAGCGCAACAGATTTCCCACGAATGTGATATTGCGTGGCGAAGTTCCCGTTCCCGGCAATAGGATTTGACGTCCATGGCGGATCCTGGCGGTCTACGGTGTAATCGCTAAAACGGCCAAAAAGCCGGTTATTGGCGTTGATATTGTGATCAATTCGGATGTCGTACGAGTAAGTGTCCGTCGGAACCGAATACTGATACTGATAATTATTTCCTCCGGTCCAACTCCCCGCAATCCCCTGCCGAGCGACAGCCGACGGCACGTTCGGATTCGGATACAGGGCCAACAGCTTAAGACCGGTCGGATCTTGACATGATGTCGCAATGATCTTTCCGTTGATGCAGCCCGCCTGTGAGGGAACAGACGTCGGGAGCGCAGCACTAAGCTCGGTGAAGTTGCCGGCCTTCATCAACGGCGTCGGAACAGTGGAGAAAACGGTCGTCGCACGCCTGCTGGTGAAGTTTTGCATATCGAAGAAGAAGAACGTTTTGTTCTTGATGACCGGGCCGCCAATGGTACCGCCGAATTGGTTTTGACTAAAATGGCCGCGCGCAACGCCGTTCAGGTTGTTGAAAAAAGTATTGGAGTCGAGCTTACTATTGCGGAGAAATTCCCAAACATCTCCATGAAAGCCATTGGTACCGCTCTTGATGGTGGCGTTGATGACCGCGCCGGCAGAGGTTCCGAACTCGGACGAATAGGTTCGTGTTTGGACTCGAAACTCCTGCAACGCATCTGGCGGCGGCTGGACTGCTTGTACCGATCCCTCCTGCAGGTTGGTCGATCCCGAGTTATTGTCCACGCCGTCAAGCGCAAAGTAGTTCTGGGTCTCGAGATTTCCGTTGGAACTGAAGCGGTCCGGTGCCGTGTTGTTTGTGTTCGTTAGGTTTCGCTGAATACCGGGTTCCAGTAACGCGAGGTCGGAATACCTGCGCCCATTCAGAGGCAGGTCCACGATCTGCTGCGCGTGGACCACGCCTCCCACATCGGAGGTTTGCGTATCCAGGATCGGCGTTTGCTCCTTGACTTCGAGAGTTTGCGTCACATTGCCAACCTGGAGAGTGAAATCGATCGATGGGCGGGATTGCACATCCACCTGCACGTTCGGGAATTCCTGCGCGCTAAACCCGGCCATGGTTGCTTTCACGGAGTAAGTGCCGACGCGAACAGCAGTGAATTGGTACTGTCCACTCTCGTTGCTCTTTGTTGTGAGCGCAATCTGGGTGGCAGTGTTCGTGGCGGTCAAAGTGGCATTTGAAACGACGGCCCCGCTCGCGTCCTTGACGGTGCCCACGATGGCCCCTGTGTCGATCTGGGCTGCGAGAGGAAAACAGCCGGCCAGCAACCAAACTACGGTGCGAACAAGCTTTGGGGACGCGACAGAACTTTTGTTTCTTCGCAGCATAGACATTCTCCCTCCAAGTTGGAGATAGTAAACCAGTTGCGGAATCGTAACATAAAACGGTGCCCCTGTAAATGAATCGGAACTGACGAAGTACCGGAAGCGACTACTTGATTTTCGTCTCGAGCGCTTTCAACGAATCCGCCGCCCGGGCAGTCTGGTCCGAAAGGGTCTTCAGCTGTTTACCTCTGGCTGCCAGTTGCTCCTGCGCCAACTGCGATTCGCCCAACTTGCGGTAAACCTGGGCGAGTCTGTAATGGTTCTGCGGTGTAGGATCCAGTCTTACGCAGTTCTCCAACTTAGGACGAGCCTGTTCCGGCCGGTCATCCCAGGCGTAGGCCTGTCCCAAGGCGCACGCAGCAGTCCCGTTGTCGGGCGGAGCATCACGAAGTACCGCAATCGAGCGCTCTTCGAGTTGCTTGTCATTGTTGTCGCGTGCGACACGCACTTCGAGAGCGCTACAGGTAATGGCGTCCCAACCACACAGAATTGCGATCTCGTCTTTGCCGGGCGTGCTCGATGATTCGAGAGCCATGCGGGCCAGCGAAACGTAGGCCGGCTGATACCTGGAGTCGGCGTGGATCGCTCGCGAGATAATCTCTTTCGCTCTCTCGGGTTGCCCTCCAGAGTACTGAAGGATGCCGAACAAGGTTAGCAGCGGGGCGGACTGCGGAAAATCGCGAAGTGAATCTTTCAACTCCGAGTTTGCCTGGTCGAACGCGCCGAGCGCGATCAGTTCCCGGCACAGCATAACCCGTAACGTTTCGCCGCTGGGGTTGAGTCGAATCGCGTCTCGATAAGCCTTGATCGATTCGGCGTTCCGGCCTTGTTTCTCAAACAGTCTGCCCAGCAGACCCTTTACTTCCGCACTCTCATCCATTTGCGAGAGTAGATCGACGGCCTTCTCCACATGCCCGGCCTGCTCTTCGGAAACAGCGGTTGCGAGAACCAAGGATCGGTCGTTGGGAGACAGGGCGAGCGCAGCTTCCATCTCTTTTGCAGCCTCGCTTTCCTCGTGCAAACCCGACGCAATCGCTGCTTTGAGCCGGTGGTATGCGATCTGCTGCGAGAGGGTCGCGGGTCCAGGGACGTTCTTGATGGCCTCTCTTGCTTCGGCGAATCGCCCTGCCCGTGCAAGCGTCAAAGCCTGTTGCAGTTCGGTTTGCGCCCAGGCAAGGCAGGTAAGCAGAACGAGACCGATCACGGCTCGCAAAGCCGGTGTGTCATACCCTATAAATTTGCCCAACTCCACTGAGCCACAACTGATACGCGGCATCGGATTCCTTCAAGCTACCGCGGCCAACATGTTGGAGATGATTGGGGTCGGACCGTTCATCACTATTCCTCTTCTCCTGACCAAAGCAAACGGACCGGTTGCGCTGTTCGGATGGATCCTGGGAGCCATTGTGGCGCTCTGCGACGGCATGGTGTGGGCAGAGTTGGGATCCGCAATGCCAGGCACCGGCGGTTCCTATCGTTATCTGTCCGAAGCATATGGCCCGAATGGTCTCGGGCGCCTCATGAGCTTCCTATTCATTTGGCAGGTCATTTTCCTCGCGCCATTATCCGTTGCGACCGGAGCGGTCGGTTTCGCTGAATACCTCAAATATCTGATCCCTAACATCTCATTTTGGGATGAGAAGGCCATCGGAATTGCGGCGTGTGCCCTCATTACGCTCCTTCTGTATCGCGATATCCGTTCTGTTGGAAGGCTTTCCGTCATCATGTGGATCGTGGTGCTCGGAACATTGGGGTGGATCTCACTCGCCGGCCTCATGAACTTCGATAGTCATCGGGCCTTCGATTTCGCACCGGGCTCTCTCGTGCCCTCCAAAGCTCTTTTCTGGAGTGTTGGAGGAGCGACTCTCATTGCGATGTACGATTTCGGCGGCTATAACAATGTCTGTTTCTTTGCTGGCGAAGTGAAGCGGCCATCTGTCACCGTTCCCTGGTCCATCATCACTTCTGTGGTGGTGGTCGCCACGCTCTACCTGACGATGAACATCACCATTATTGGCGTTGTTCCGTGGCGCGAAGCCATGCAATCTAGCTCCATCGTTTCTACCTTTATGGAGCGATTGTATGGGTTACGAGCCGCACAGTTCGCCACCATCCTCATACTCTGGACAACTTTCGCATCGCTCTTCGCGTTGCTGCTGGGCTATTCTCGCGTGCCGTTCGCGGCCGCTGTCGAGGGGCGATTCTTTCGGCATTTCGCGCGTTTGCATCCGACCGGGAGATTCCCTACCTTTTCGTTAGTCTTCATGGGAGTTTGTTCCGCTCTCGCTTGCTTTCTGAACCTGGAGGTACTGATCAACGCCCTGATCGTCATCCAGGTGCTGGTCCAGTTTATTGCTCAGATCATCGGGTTATTTCTGATCAGGAAGTACCGGCCGGATATTGAAAGGCCTTTTAAGATGCCGTTCTTTTACCTCACAGGTTCGATCGCCCTGGTCGGATGGATCTACATCCTGATCGCGAGCGGCCCTGTTTACATCGTCGGCGGTTTTTTGCTCATCATCATAGGGGTACTTATGTACATGTGGCGGGCGCGCCGCACCGGTGAATGGCCGTTTCAAAGGCGGCAGGTGGTCGCGGCATGATCGATGTACTGGTCGCGGGCGAGATTTACGTTGACCTGCTTTTAAGTGGATTTGATGCGTTTCCGGAACCGGGCCGGGAGGTTTTCGCCAGCCGATTTTCGCGAGAGATTGGAGGCGGTACGCCGATTACCGCTGCCGGACTCGCGAAGCTCGATTTGCGCTGCAGTGTGTACGGGTTGGTGGGAGAAGAATGGGGAGATTGGGTACGGGACCGCTTGCGGGACCAAGGCGTGGATGTCTCGCAGATACAGACCCATCCGACAGAGCCGACCGCCATCACTGTGGTTGCGACTACCGCACACGATCGGGCATTCCTTTCCTATCAGGGAGCTAATTACGCTTTAGAGGAATCGTTGCTCGAAGCGGTTCATAGCTCCGACTGGGCGCCGCCGAGGCACGTGCACTTGGCCTACGCCCCGCTGCCCGCAAACGCAATCGCGCTCTGCCAGGAGTTGCACCGAAAAGGGTCCACTATTTCGCTCGACGTGGGATGGCGCGAGGATTGGTTAAGCCATCCTGAGGTGATGCCCATCCTGCGGAACGTCGACATTTTCTTCCCTAACTTGCCTGAAGCGCAAAAGCTGACAGGAAAAGAGACCGCGGCCGCGATTCTGGAATTTTTCGACGCTGCGGGTGTGCCCGGTGTGGCGTTGAAGCTGGGTAGCGAGGGTTCCGCCTTCTCGTCCAAGGGCTCGATCACTTTTGCGAAACCGCCGAACGTGAGACCGGTTGATACAACCGGCGCGGGTGACTGTTTCGACGCCGGATTTCTTCAAGCGTGGCTGGCCGGGAAAGATCCCGAGAACTGCCTTTCGCAGGGCAACATCTGCGGGGCATTTTCCACGCTCGCCTATGGCGGCATCGCCGGGTTTCCGCGGGTCGCTGACATAGAACGCGAACTCAAGAGGTTGCAAAATGCATAAGGTGGTCGTGATCGGAGGCGGCGGAGTTCGCACTCCGCTTCTCATCCATGGACTGGTACAGGCGCAATCGGAGCTTCAGATCGACCAGATCACCCTCTTCGACCTTGACGTCGAACGATTGAGGGTCATCGCCGGGCTCTGCCGTGAAGTCTCTCGGGCATTTCCAGGCTGCCCCGCAATTGAAGTCGCGGCCGACCTTCGGCAGGCGCTCGAAGGCGCAGATTACGTTCTCAACAGCATTCGTGTAGGGGGAATTGCGGCTCGGGCTCGCGACGAAAGAATCGCAATCGAACACGGGCTTGCGGGTCAGGAGACGACGGGACCTGGAGGTGCAGCAATGGCCCTACGCACCGTGCCCGCAATTCTCGAGCAAGCCAAATTGGTCGAGACGATTGCGCCCGATGCGTGGTTTATCAACTTCACGAATCCAGCCGGCATCATCACGCAAGCGCTCTCTCATCACACAAAAGTCAAGGTGGTCGGAATCTGTGACACTCCCGCCGAACTCTTTCACCAGATCGCGTCAGCTTTGGGCGAACCGTCGGAGGACATGAGCTTCGACTATGCCGGGCTGAACCATCTGGGCTGGATCAGCAGGATCCGGCTACGGGGCGAAGATATCACTGACCGAGTGTTAGATGATTTGGCGTTGCTACGCCGAATCTACTCAGCCGGCCTGTTTGACCCGCATTTGATTCACACCTTACGGCTGATACCGACGGAATACCTGTTCTTTTACTACAGCCAGCGCCGGGCGTATCAAAACCAGCAGAAGGCGGGCGCCAGCCGAGGTGAGGAATTGGAAAAGTTGAACGATACGCTTTTCGGTCAACTTAAGAACGAAGACCCCAGAACGGGCGTAGAAACGTACCGGCGCTATCTCAACCAGCGGAACAGTTCTTACATGCAGTTGGAGGCGGATGCCGGCTCGGCGTTCTCATCATCCTTGCGAGACGAAGATCCTTTCAACCTGGCAACGGGTTACCACCGTATCGCGGTCGAAGTGATGCGTGGGTTAACCTCCGCGAAGCCGAAGCAGGTAGTCGTGAACGTACAAAACCGTGGCACCATCAACGGCCTGAATGACGATGATGTTGTCGAGGTGCTCTGCGATGTCTCTGACCGCGGTCCGGTCCCACGTCCGGTCGGCGATTTGCCTGAATCGGTGCGGGGGCTCGTACTCTCAGTTAAGGCGTATGAACGTACTCTCATCCATGCTGCGCTGACTGGTTCCCAGTCACTGGCCTCACTCGCTCTCCTCGAATACCCGATCGTCGGCGATTGGGAACTTGCGAAGGACACGTTGAAGGCCTTGCGCGAGCGCGACCCTCATCTCTCGTATCTTGTCTAACTTACCGAACCATTTAACCCTGACGCAAATGGCGAAAGCCGTCAGGGAAGGAACGCTCTCACCAGTCGAACTCGTCGATGCGCATCTGGCCCAAATCCGGAAAGACGGAGAGGGGATCAATGCGTTCGTTGCCGTTTATGAGGAAAGTGCAAGAGAGGCTGCCAGGCAAGCGACCGAGGCACTGAGCCGGTCCGGCGAAGTGGGTCGGCTACACGGAGTACCCATCACCATTAAAGACAGCTTCGACATTGCCGGCCAGCCAACGCTTTGTGGCAGCCGTTTCCGTCTGGGTCACATTGCAGAGAGGGACGCTACCGCCGTACAGCGCTTGCGAGCAGCCGGTGCCATCATTCTCGGGAAAACAAATACTCCGGAGTTTCTCAACAATTACGAAACTGACAACTTCCTGACGGGCTGCACCAATCATCCTCTCGATGGGGCGCGAACGGCCGGGGGTTCCAGCGGGGGCGAGGCGGCAGCAATTGCAGCTTTCTGTTCGGCGGGAGGAATGGGCAGCGACGGCGGAGGTTCCATCCGCGTTCCCGCTCACTACTGCGGCATCGCCGGTCTCAAGCCAACTCCCGGTCGCGTGTCCGCCGCTGGTCATTTTCCCGCCATCGCGCATCCAGGAGGACTGCTCGGTGTAGGCGGACCGATGGCTCGGACGGTGGAAGACGTATCGTTTTTGTATTCGGTTGTTGCCGGACACGATTGGCGGGATCCCTTTTCTGCGCCGGTTCCCGTGCCGCATTCCGCGCCGGAGGTCAGGCGCATTGGGGTTTGGTTGGGATTCGGAGACGTGCCCCTCGACCCCGATGTCCGATCCGCGATCGAAGCGGCCGCCCAGAAGTTTCGCGCCTTGGGCTACACCGTCGAACCGTTTGAGCCTCACGGATTCGACAGAGTGCGCGAGCTCTGGTGGTTCTTCTTCGAACGGATCTTCGCCCCATTCACGCGTGAGCTGATTCGTGGACGCGAGCAGGAAGCCCACTGGTCGTCGACGGATCTGATGTTTGAAGCGCTTGAGCAACCCGAACCGACGGCCGCGGAGATCGTCATGAACCTGATCGCCCGCGATGAGATACGGACAAATCTGTTAGAACAGATGGAGCAGTGTCCCATTCTTCTTTGCCCCGTTTGCACCGTTACAGCGCCGTTCCACCACACGTTGCGCGGCCCGGAACTGCATGACGCCATGTCGCCCTCCTCCGCGTTCAACCTGCTCGGAATGCCGGGATTGGCCGTGCCGAGCGGCACATCGCGCACAGGGATGCCGGTGGGTGTTCAGTTGGTCGGCAGGCCGTGGGAGGAGCAATCGCTACTTGCCGCCGGTATGCGCCTGGAGCGGGAATGATTCTGTTTTCACGACACCAGCGCCTTCACGGACGGTGATAAGTCGATTGGCCTGAATCCGCGAGAGCGTTTCTTTAAGCCCACTGGGCCACTGGATCTCGAGGTCGGCTGCCTCGGCAGCACCAAGGCCGAAGTGAAGCCGTTTGTCGTTGGCTGAGAAGAAGCTGGCTTGGCTCATAACCTGCTGAGCCTGGATCTTACCCGCATACCGTGCCGTGACTCTCGCCCCAATTGCGCTTCGGTTCGACTTCTCGCCAACTAATTTGACCTTCAGCCAATTTGCATTCCCGGTCACGTCATTCCGTAGTAGCGACGGAGGCTCGTTCAGGTTCACGATCACCATGTCCACATCGCCGTCGTTGTCGAAATCGCCAAACGCGCATCCGCGGCTGCAATGCTGTGCCGCAACACCGGGTCCGGCCTGCTCAATCAATTCTTCGAACCGGCCGTTTCCGAGATTTCGAAAGACCACGCGGGGAGTGTTCAGCGGGTAAGCGGGCAACTTGTTCGAAACTTCGGGATACACACTGCCCGTAACCAGAAACAAGTCGGGCAATCCGTCATTGTCTAGGTCGACAATGCCTGCGCCCCAACCCGTGTATCGCACTTCCACACCCAAATTGGCGCGAATGGTCACGTCATCGAAGCTGTACTTCGCGCTGTTCTGGTACAGGACATTCGTATCATCCGCGAAATGCGTTTTGAAGATGTCCAGCTTGCCATCCAGGTTGAAATCCCCGATGCCCACGCCCATCCCGGCCTGTTCCATGCCGTCTTCGTTTAAGCGCCACGCCGCTCTCAAGCCGATGTCGGCAAACGTTCCGTCGCCATTGTTGCGGAGGAAAAAGCTGGGCGTACGAGTCACACGCAATGAAAATATCTTGCGAGCCCGAATTGGAAAAGTCCGCACACGCAACGGTCATGCAGTAACTGCCCGAAAGCTTCGCTACTCCAGACTGTTCGCTTACGTCCGTAAAGGTTCCGTCCCCGTTGTTGCGGTAAAAATAGACCCGGCCTGGAACCAGCCCGCGCGGCCCGCAATTCACTTCGATTCCCTTCCAATTACAATTCGGATTCTGGCCCGGTTTTGCCGTTTGCTCCGGATGGAAATCGACGTAAGTAGCTACCACGAGGTCGAGCCGGCCGTTCCGGGTGCTTTGGATGAAAGAGCAGCCGGAACACCAGCGTGTCGCCGAATGGAGCAAACCAGCCTTCTCCGTCACATCGGTGAACGTTCCGTCGCCATTATTGCGATACAGCGCGTTCTGTCCCCAGAACGTCACAAACAAGTCGTCGAAACCGTCGTTATTGTAATCCCCGACGCAGACGGCGGATGCCCATCCCAGCTTGTGCAATCCGGCCTTCTCGGTAACGTCTGTAAAAGTGCCATCCCGATTGTTGCGATACAGCCGATTCGTACTTTCAGGGGTAGGCTCGATCCCAACGCTTCCCACTCAGGAGAAAGATATCCAGCCATCCGTCGTTGTCGTAATCGAGAAAAGCGACTCCGCAGCCGACCGTTTCGATGATATAGGTCTTATGGTCGACACCGCCGTAGATGACAGGTGCACGTAGCCCCGCTTCGGCTGCAATGTCGGTCAGTTTCGAATGGAACGGCAGGCCGGAGAGTTTGCCGCGCGGAGTTGGACGCGCGGTACGAGTTGAGACGCCTTGCCCAAACATCGGAAGCGCTCCAAGGGCCAGCAGAAGCTCACGCCGAGATTTCACCATCTACAACGACCTGACCAGTCTCACGGCCGGCGCTGCCCTTCGGTTACGGTAATTACTTGATTCGCTTCTGCGCCGGAGATTTTGTCGATCTGTCCGCTCGGCCAATGGACCTCAATATCCGCTTTTGCAGCGGATCCAAGACCAAACTGGAGCCGCAGGTCGCTTTGCGAAATGTAGCTTCCACCGCTGCGAACTTCATTCATTTGCCGGTGCCCGCCTTCCGCCGTACAAAACACTCTTGCACCGATACCGGAGCGATTGCTCTTCACACCGACCGCCTTCACTTTGATCCAGTTGTTCTTGAGCGTACTCTCGCATCGCAGAAGCTGCGGGTAGTCGTTCACACAATTCACCACAACGTCCAGATTCCCGTCGTTATTGAAATCGCCGATGGCACATCCCCGCCCAGCAACCAACTCGAGAATACCCGGTCCTGCATCGAGAGAGACGTCCGTGAACTTGCCTGCCCCGTTATTCCGATACAGAACTTTGCGCTCGCGGTATCCGGATTCGTTGGCGCTTTCGCTCACTTCGGGATAAACATGCCCGTTGCAGGTCAGAATATCGGGCCACCCATCGTTATCGAAATCGAAAAAAGAAGCGCCCCAGCCAAGGAATCTCGTGTTGCGTCCGAGCCCGGATTGAAACGTCACGTCTTCGAACAGTCCCTTTCCTCCGTTTTTGTAGAGCGTCGAAGTGTCTCCGGCAAAATTGGTTTTGAAGATAGCCAGGTTGCCGTCGCCGTAGATGTCGGCAGCGGAGACACCCATGCCCGCCTGTGTTTTCCCGTCCGGACCGAACGCGACTCCGGCCTCGACTCCAATGTCCGTGAAAGTTCCGTCGTGATTATTTTTGAAGAGAGCCGACGGGCTCGAATCGTCAGCGACGTAGATGTCCGGCCAGCCGTCGTTATCGAAATCACCAACCAGCACGCCCAACCCGTACGTTCCCTCTTTGCGAAGGATGCCGGCTTTTTCAGAGACGTCGGTGAAGGTGCCGTTTCCGTTGTTGTGGAACAGAATGTCCTTGCCTCCGACCAGCCCCGGAGGACCACATGCGACAGTCAGACCCTTATAAAGGCAGGGGCCGCTCTCGGGCAAGCGGCGCGGTCTTCGGGTCGAAATCAATATAGTTCGCGACATACAAATCCAGGTGGCCGTCGCGATCATAATCGACGAATGCACACCCGGTATTCCACCTTCGCAGACCCGTGGTGGTTCGTGTCGTGACGCCGGCCGCCTGCGCAACATCGGTGAACGTGCCGTCGCCGTTATTGCGGTAGAGCGAGCAATCGCCCCAGTAGGTCACGAACAGATCTTCGTTGCCATCATTATTGAAGTCACCGGAGCACACGCCCTGACCCCATCCCGTCCTGGCGACACCAGCTTTCACGGTGACGTCCGTAAACGTGCCATCACGATTGTTCTTGTATAGCCGGCTGATGGGACGCGCTCCGGCGGGTTGTTCCGACTCAAACCGGGTCCCGTTGACAAAGAAGATATCCAGCCAGCCATCATTGTCGTAGTCGATGAACGCAACCCCACAGCCAGTCGTTTCGAGCAGATATTTATTCTTGCTCTCGGCGCCGAAAATGGTCTTGGTTGTCAATCCAGCTTGCTTTGCGATGTTGACGAAACGAACGCCCAGAGCAGAGGGCATGGCCCGCGCCAACTGATCGAAAGCAAACACCGGGACAGTAGCACAGAGCGACTTCAGAAGGCTTCGACGCGAGTACGTAAACAAGAGAGAAAGTGCCCTGCTCGTCTCAGTGTATGCGAATCGGTTCGGACGCTTATAATGGCAGTGCTTTGCGTATTCGCCTCGCTTTGCCCCTTGCGTTCTGCCTGGCTCGGACACTTCCTGCGGACGCGGGACTTGACCTCGCAAACAAAGCCGAACAGCTCGCACGAGCGGGCAACTCCGCGGCCGCGCTCGACATGCTGGGACAGGCTTCCCAGCGGACTGCAAACTCAGCGCCTACGGAAGATCGGATCGGCTTCTTATATCAGGTTCTTGGGCAAGGCGATGAAGCTGTCCGCCATTTTCGAACCGCTGTGGCGAAAGATGCAAAGCTCGCCGTTGCGCATTATCATCTCGGAGTAGCCCTTTGGCTCGGGACAAGTTAGAGTTGCTGGTTTATCAGAGTTGCAAGAAGCCGCCAAGCTCAGTCCTTCGACCTTCGACTATCGGTATCGGCTAGGGGTAGCGTACCTCGACCTCGGCGAGCCCGAGAAGGCGGCAAAAGAGCTGACCGAGGCAACAACCTTAGCGGCGTCGAATCCGGAAGCCTGGAACTTTCTCGGCAGAGCACTGCAGCAGAAACGCGATCTCGAGGCCGCGTGCTCGGCGTACGAACACGCCGTGCAGCTGCAACCAGAAAACGACGTCTACCGTCGTGACTATGCCCTTATGCTCACGGAAACCCGCCGAGCGGATGCAGCCATTGAAGAGTTCCAGAAAATCCTCAAACGCAATCCCAATAACGCCGACGTTTGGGTCAACATCGGGTACGCTCACTTGAAGCAGGGGAAATATGAGCAAGCAGCGGAGGATTTCCGCAAGGGCCTTTCTCAAGACCCGAACTCGCCGGCTGCTCACTACGATCTCGGCATTGCGCTGAAGATGACGGACCAGATCGAAGCCGCCCAGAAGGAGCTTGCGGAAGCCATACGTCTCGATCCGACTTTGCCGGAAGCGCACTACACACTCGGGATTACCGACTGGCAACTCGGGGATTTCGCCGGAACCATCGAGCAGATGCGAGCGGCCATTCAACTTCGGCCCGACTACGCGGAGGCGCATTACACCCTGGGAATCGCTTTGAGACAGAGTGGAGACTTAGACGGGGCTATGACAGAGTTGCGGGACGCAATCCGATTGGATCCAACCACGCCCGGTCCCTACAATTCGCTCGGACAGATCCTTCGGATAAAAGGCGATAAAGAAGGAAGTCAGGAGGCCTTTGCGACAGGCGCTCGCCTGAAGCGGGAGGCCGACGCCCAGTTGTCGAACACACTGGAGCAAGGCATGCGAGGCGGCACAATGCCCAATCCGATCCCGAGCAATAAGCCTACCGTGCGAGCGCGGTAATTGCCCACCAAAAGAAAAGAGCGGCCATGAGCCGCTCTTTTCTTCACAAATCAAATGCTGCCCAAATCTCAGAAATCGAGCCGCATCCCAAACTGCATCCGCCGCATGGTTGAACCAAAGGCGAGAGCGGTGATTTGGCCGGGGTTATTGCCATTCACGTTCGTATTTGGCAGAGCGAGATTCGTGTGATTGAACACGTTGTAAGCCTCGCCTCGTAACTGCCACTTCAGCCGTTCGGTGATGTGGAAGTTCTTCGCCAAGCTTATGTCTTGATTGATGAATATGGGGCCTCGAAGAGTGTTGAAGCCGTAGTTCCCGAAGACGTTGTTGGCCGGCAGCACGAATGCGCTGGTAAGCGCTGATCCGGGCGCGGAATTAAGCCAATGGTCTCGGTTCTGATCCGCAGCGTACGGGTCACCCGAGCCCATGTCAGGGCGGCTGCCTGGGCCTACGTCAGGTCTGAGAGCCGTTCCAGCGTTACCGATTGTTGGACTAAACGGCAGGCCGCTATAGAACGTTGTGTCGCCGCTAAGATCCCAGCCGCCGATGACAGCTTCGAACGCCCGGTTCATGTTGCTCCCGAACCTTCTGCCTTTACCCACGGGAATCGAGAATGTTTGGGCAATGACGAGCGCATGGTCGGCGATACTGTTTTCGCGACCCCTTCCGAGCGGACGATTGTAGTTAAACGTGTAATCGTCGGCAGCATCCCCAACTGCGTCCTGCCAGGTGTAGCTGAGTTGCACTGCGTATCCGCGCGAAAACGCCCTCCGCAACTGCGCCTGGAGGGAGTTGTAGTAGTTCGTGGCGCACATGCAGTAGAACTGGATGTTCTGCGTCCAACCGTACAGCCCAAAATAGGGCCGCCTGACGTCCTGACTTGAAACGCCTGGTATCCAGGCAGGAGAGTTGACGTTCATGTCGAAGCCGTCGCCCGACCCTCTTCCTACATGGCGGCCGACGTTACCGACATACCCGACCGAGAGTGACGTTTTATCGGCAATCTGGCGCTCGACAGTGAGATTGTAAGCTTCTACCCTCGGAAGGCGAACGTCGAGCGGGACGAGCTTTGCCGGTGATGCCGTTCGGCAGCAGAAATTGTCCTGAGTTTGGCACAGCCGTAACAGTCGGTGAGGGAGGCCCTTGCGCCAAGGTGAAGACGTTTCCGAAAGCAGTCGCCGGATTCAGATTCTGACTCGTCAAAACCGGGGGATTCTGGGTCACGTTATGCCCGAATGTCGCCCCGAATGTGCCCAATCCATACGACCAGCCATATCCTGCCCGGATAACCGTCTTTGGTGTGGCCTGATAAGCAATTCCAAGGCGCGGTGCGAGATTCAGATAATTCATGTTCTGCACGCCATGAATCGAAACGTTGCCGATGCCGAACACATTAATAAGCCCGGTACGAAGATCGAGTTGCGCGCCGTTGCCGGCACCATTGACCTCCTCGGGGAAGATAAGTTCCCAACGCAAACCGATATTGACCGTCAACTTCGGAGTCACGCGCCAGGAATCCTGTCCGTAGAAAAACCAACGCCGTTGGTGTTCGGCAGCATTCGTGCTGGAGCTGACGTACCGTTGGAAGCTGCTCACGTTTCCGAGCAAGAAGGATGCGAACGAGAGTCCCTGTTGCGCACTTGCACCCGCCGTGCTGACCAACCCAGTGTTGGCAGGCTGGAAAATCAGCTCACCAGCCCGGTGCTGATCACTCGGAACGCGAAGGTTCTTGGCGTAACGTATGTCGGCGCCAAATTTAAAGCTGTGATTGCCGACAATCTTGGACAGGTTGTCAGTGAATTGATACTGCCCTTCTTCTTCCGTCAAAGGGCAGTTACACTGCGGACCATTGAAGGATCCGTTGCCGAGCGCATACCCAAGGTTAGTCAGTGGATTGTTGTTGTTGTCGTTAAACGCGAAATAAGGCAGACCGGAGGTGTAGTACGGGTCCAGATTCAACCCGGGAATACCCGCCTGCTGTGCTGGAGCGGTGCCAACGCCATTCGGAGTAGTTTGCACGTGATACCTCATCCAGCCGAAACGAAACTCGTTCACAACGGTTGGGCTGAAGGTATGAGTCGTCCCAAATGAAATGCTTTGGTTTCGAACGAACGAGTTACCCGAAAAGCTCACTCCGTTGAACGAGGGTCCACCCGCCAGCGAACCAAACGCGCCGACGGCGCCCCGCTCAAATTGATGATTGCTGTATCGGCCGAATATCGTGGTCTTCTCGTTCAGGAAGTAGTCCCAGCGTGTGTCCCACTTGTTCGCATCGAAGGCTGCTCCTCCCGCAGCCGCGTAGTTCGGCAAGAGCGGGTTCGAGGGGCTCAGATTGGGCAGCGGAAAATACTGCAGGATGTTCAGCGCTTGCGGACTCAGGCGTCCTGTCGGAATCCGATTTCCCGGAAATGGGGATCGGCCGGTCCCGTCCGCATTTCCCGTCGTTGGGTCGTAGATCGTATTCTGAGAACTCGCAGCCAGATACTGGCTGAAGTCGCCTGTCCGGGCAAGTTGCGTAGGTACGACGGTTTGCACCGATCCATTTTGCCGCTGGCGAATCAACTCCGCATCGGCAAAGAAAAACAGCTTATCCTTGATGATCTTTCCGCCAAGTGAGCCGCCGAACTGATTGTATTTGAATGGCTGTGCACCGTTGGGCTCAGCAAAGGGATCGCGCGCAAAACTTGTAAATCCCGGAGAGTTGTTCCGAAGGTAGTCAAATGCCGAGGCGTGAAAGCTATTGGTCCCGGATTTAGTGGAAGAGTTCTGTATTCCGGCACCGGCGTATCCAAACTCCGCGTCATAGTCTTGGGCCGAGATCTTCAATTCATTCAAAGCATCAAGGTTCGGGTTGATTACCGTGATACCAAGAATCGGATCCTGGTTCTCAGTTCCATCGAGCTGGTAACCGGTGCTGCTGAAGTGCTGGCCGTTCACTTCGACCTGTGCGCTTCCTTGCGGATCCTCGCTCGAGGCGTGGGCGAAGCTGGCTCGAGACGTACCCGGCATCAGCAACTCATACGCTTGCGCGTTTCGGCCCAAACTAGGAAGATCCATCAACTGATTCGAGCTGAACGTCGTCGAAACGTCCGCACGGTCAGCCTGAAGCGTTGGTGCCGCCGCGGTAACTTCCACCGTTTCACTGACGTTTCCGGTTTGTAGCGCAGTATCGACACGCGCCGCGTTATCAACCTGAACCGTGATATCTTTTGCCGTAGCCTTGTTGAAGCCTGAGGCCTCTACCGTGACGGTGTAGGTCCCGGGTATCAACTGTCCCTTTTCGTAGTTACCCGATTCGTTCGTCGTGGCGTCGAACGTTGTTCCTTTGTTTTGGTCGGTGATGGTGACCTTTGCATTAGGAACCGCGCCACCGGTGGCGTCCGTGATCGTCCCGAAGATACGTCCGAATATCTGCTGAGCGTTCAGCGAATCTGCCGAGATGAGAAAGACAACGACACTAAAGCCAAGAAGGCTTAGAGCTCTGACGAAGCGATTTTTCATACCTTCTCCTTGGAAAGTACAACCTCACCGGCTATTAAAACCGGCCTTACCCGACCCTTGCGGCTAGTCTAATGCATTTAGCCGATCGTTGGAAGAGAAAACGTTGTGAAATGTTTCGGTACAACTCCACTCGTTTCTTAACTTTCCGTACAGCTTAAAACTCTCGACCTATACTGTCCGCATGAGACGGCTGGCTTTGGCATTGGGGATTGCGTGGACACTGTCCGCCCAGCAGCCTGCTTCAGCTCCGCAGCCGACTCTTAACGAAGACCATCGGGCAGCACTTCGCGCCTATGCGGCTAAAGATTACAAAGGCGCGATTGGATCATTTCAAAGAGCCATTCGCTTCGAAGCCCCGGATTCAGCGGCCTACCAGCAATCAATGTTGCTCCTCGGACAGAGCCTGTATTTGCTGGGCCGATATGAAGAAGCCGTCGACACCCTGAAGCGGGCTCCGCGTACCGGGGAGACCTTATATATGTTGGGCAACAGCGCCCTGAAGTCCCGGGATCTGAAATCCAGCGTTACTTACTTTGCCGAAATGTTCGGCGTGGCACCAACGTCCGCTGCCGCTCACTTAATAACCGCTCAGCTGATGGTAAAGCAGGAACTGCTGGACGAAGCCGAAGCGGAGGCAAAGACAGCTCTTACTGTCGATGCCAGGATCCCGCAGGCTCACTACTTACTCGGAGAACTACTTACATTCAAGGGCGAAACGGATAAGGCGATCGAAGAGCTCAAAACCGAAATTCAGATCAATCCGTCGTTCGCCATGGCTTATTACAAGCTTGGCGACGCTTACTCACGGCAGGTACAGTGGGCGGCGGCAATCCCGGTTCTGCAGAAGTCCGTCTGGCTGAACCCAACTTACAGTGGGCCTTACATTCTGTTGGGAAAGGGCTACCTGCAGCAAAAGGAACTGTCGAACGCGGAAGGCGTCTTGCGCCGTGCGATTCAACTCGACCCCAACAACTCATCCGCGCATTACCTGCTGGGCCAGACGCTTGTCCAGCAGGGGAAAACGGAGGAGGGCCGTGCCATGCTCCAGCTTTCGCAGAAGCTCAAGAACTGACTCGCAGATCACACGATATGCTGAGATCCTGTGCGGAGATCTCTAACGCTTGCACTAGCTTTCCTGGCTGCCGGGGCCTCCCCCTACCAGGACAAGCTGTGGCATCTTCGGAACCTCGGCAAGGCGTTTTACGAGAACCCCACGACCCAGCGTGAAGCCGTCGAGCAGTTCAAGCAGGCTCTTGCGATCGCTCCCGATTCTGCCCGGGAGCGGGTGAATTATGGCCTTGCCCTACTCAAGGCAGGCGAGACCGAGCAGGCCGTGAACGAGCTTCGTCAGGCTCAAAAGCAGAATCCGGGTATTCCGCACACCTGGTTCAACCTGGGGATCGTCGCGAAACGCAATGGCGATTACGTGACCGGGATTCAGCAAATGGGGCGCATGGTTCAACTCGTCCCGGGTGATGCCAAGGCGCATTACAATCTGGGAGCGCTTTACAAGCTCCAGGGCAAGTTGCCGGAAGCGCTGAGCGAGTTCGAGCAGGCGGAAAAGCTCGACCCGAACCTGGCGGGGCCGCACTTCCAGCTCTATACCGCATATCGCCAAGCGCACCGGCAGGAAGATGCCAACCGGGAGCTTGCCACCTTCCAGGAAATCAAGAAGCGTCAGGCAGGAGCGCCGATTCCGGAAGACATGGAGGCGAACAACTATACGGAAATCCTGGACACGCTCGACCCGACGCCACCCGCCGACCCTCTTCCGGAGATTCGGTTTCGGGATCGGGTTGTCCCCTCCCCGTTTGTCGGAATCGCCAATCTCAACAATGACCTGCTTGCCTGGACGCAGACCGGGGTACAGCTTTTCGGCCCGGACGGTTCAGCCCGGCCGGTCTCTGGCGTCGAGAAGATGGGCAAGCTGGTGTCCATCGAGCCCGGCGATTACGATAACGACGGACATCCAGACTTGTGCGTCATCACGGACACCGGCGCTGCACTCTACCGAAACGAGAACGGTTCCTTCAATCCGGCCAAAATCTCGTTGCCTGAAGCTCGATACCGGAAGGCGGTTTGGATCGACTACGATCACGACTACGATCTGGACCTTATGCTGCTCGGAGAGCATTCGGTTCTGATGCGCAATAACGGCGACGGAACGTTCCAGGACGTCACGCAATCCTTCCCGTTTGCTTCAGGAACGCCGGTTGATGCCGTACTGTTCGCAATCCGATCAGAAACGGCAGCGCGCGACCTTTTCGTTTCGTACGAAGGTCATCCGCCGGTGGTCTATCGAGACATGCTGAACGGGGTTTATCAGGCGGTTCCGGTCAGCGATAGCAAGTCCTCCGGAGGCAAGGCGTTCGCAGCGGACTTTGACCACGACAGCTTCGTCGACATCGGCATTCTCGGTTCGTCGGGATTCGAGTTCCTGCGAAACGTAGACGGCGTCTTGCGACCGACCCCCACACCGTCCGGGATTTCGGTTCCGGCTAGCGTCGAAGATGGCGAGTGGGTGCGATCGTCTGTTTCGGACGCCCGAAACGTCGTTTCGTTGGGACCTAATTTCGCGATAATCGCCGCGGATGGCTCCCTGCATTACCTGCAGCGAAACACCGCCGCAACGGGGCAACACTCCCTCACGGTAGCTCTGCGAGGTGTCAAAAACCTGAAGCTGGCGAACACTGCAACGGTTGAGGTCAAGGCAGGAGCCCTCTACCAGAAGAAGATCTATCGGGAGGCACCGCTCTATTTCGATATGCGCGGGTACGCCGAAGCGGACACCGTGCGTATCACGTGGCCGAACGGTCTGATCCAGAACGAGCCGCAGAAGAAGGCCGATACAGCGTTATCGATCGAGGAAGCTCAGCGGCTATCCGGCTCGTGCCCCATGATCTTCACCTGGAACGGACGTGGATTTCAGTTCATCACGGACGTGTTAGGTGTCGCGCCGCTCGGCGCAAGTTCGGCGGATGGCAAATATTTCCCGGTTGATCACGATGAGTACATCCAGATCCCGGGCGAAGCTCTCCAAAGCCGGGACGAAAGCTATGAAGTACGGATTACGGAAGAACTTCACGAGGTATCGTACCTGGATCAGATTCAGTTGATCGCCCTAGACCATCCGGCAAAGAGCGAGATCTTCACAAACGATAAATTCAAGTCGCCGCCTTTTCCGGAATTTCGATTGTTCGGCATCGAGCGTCGGCGTTACCCCCGTTCCGCACGGGACGGAAATGGCAAGGATGTTTTGCCGACGTTGTTGCGTCGTGATCTCGAATATCCCGCCACATTCCCTCGCAACTACGCTGGCGTGGCAGAGAGTCATAACCTCGATCTCGATTTCGGTCCTGCGTCGCCGGATGGCCGCGCGGTTCTTGTGCTGAACGGATGGGTTGATTGGGCTGATGGCAGCACGTTCCTTGGCGAATCTCAACGGAAGGGCGGCGGCCTTGTCTTCCCGTACCTTCAGGTGAAGGACGCTTCCGGGCAGTGGATGACCGTGATCGAAGATCTAGGCATTCCTTCCGGAAAACCGAAAACGATCGCCGTCGACCTTTCAGGTAAGTTCCTGTCATCCTCGCGAGAGGTCAGGATCGTCACGAATCTTTGTGTCTACTGGGACGAAATCTTCCTGGGCGAACAGCCCGCTGCTCCCGACGTGCACATGACGCCATTGACGCACTACGGGCCGACTCGCATTTTCGGGGCTTCTCAACACCGGTGATCCATCCCGAACGGAAGCAACCGGAGCGCTTCGACTACGAGCACGTCATGCCGCTGTCGAGTTGGAACCCGACGAGCGGGATGTATACTCGCTACGGCGACGTGCGCGAACTGGTCACGAGCATTGATGATCGTCTGCTGATCATGGGATCCGGTGATGAGGTGATTCTTCACTATCCGTCGGCAGGGCTTCCCACCTTGCCAGCCGGGTGGAAGAGAGATTTCCTGTTGCTTGTCGATGGTTGGGCAAAAGATGCAGATGCAAACACGGCACACTCACAGTCTGTAGAGCCGCTTCCCTTTCACAACATGAGCGCGTATCCTTATGGAAAAGACGAGCACTTTCCGGACGACGCCGCGCACCGCGAGTATCTCCGGGTTTATGAGACTCGTCCTGCTTTGCGGCTCATCCGGCCGTTGACAGGTCTGTCGCCAGAATGAAGTGGTTTTGGGCAATCTTGACCGTTCTGCTGGTCAACACAGCGTACATTTCGGCTGTGCACCCGGCTACGGTGTTCTACATGGGCAACGTGCTTCTGCACCTTGCCCTTGGACTCGCCCTCTCGGTAGCGGCCGTTCTTGTCTTGCGAAAGAAACCCGCGCTGCTGTTTCTGCTGCTGTCGTCTGCCTTGGGCGTTTATCTCGCAATAGCGGGCAACACGACTGACCATCGCTGGGTCCTCTGGTCCCATATTGCGGTCGCGATACTTGCGGTCCTCCTCATCGGGGCGTATTCGCAACGCCGGGCACTTTACGCAAGCGTCCTCGGAGTGCTGCTGGTAGCGACGGCCATACCCCACATCTACAGTCGCCTGCATCCGAATCCCTCGGATCGTATCCGGAACCCCCTCACGGCTCCCGTCTCCATGAAGGGCGAGGGAGGCGGTCCCCAAAGTCCGTTCTTCCCTTCTTCGATCGTGACCAACACCGGCAAAACGATTCCAGCCGATTTCTTCATGGATTCGAAAGCCTGCGGCGATTGCCACAAGGAGATTTATAAGGAGTGGAACAGTTCGGCACACCACTTCGCTTCGTTCAATAACCAGTTCTACCGGAAGTCGATCGAGTACATGCAGGACGTCGCCGGCAGCACGCAATCAAGTAAGTGGTGCGCGGGATGTCATGATCACGCCTTACTTCTGAACGGTCGCTGGGAACGACCGGTGAAGGAGCAGATTGACACCCCCGAAGCGCAAAACGGGCTCGGCTGCATGTCGTGCCACTCGATCGCGAAAGTAGACAGCTCAATGGGCAACGCGGGTTTCACGATGGAGTTTCCGCCGCTTCACGAGCTTGCGAACAGCAAGAATGTCTATCTTCGAAACCTGAATCATTTTTTGACCTATCTGAATCCCGAGCCGCATCGCCGCACCTTCCTCAAACCGTTCATGCGGCAGGACGCTGCTGAATTCTGCGCGTCCTGCCACAAGGTGCATCTGGACGTACCTGTAAATAATTACCGCTGGGTACGCGGATTCAACGACTACGATAATTGGCAGGCGAGTGGCGTCAGCGGACAGGGTGCCCGATCGTTTTACTACCCAAAGCAATCCAGCACCTGCACTGACTGCCACATGCCGCTGGTCCCGGCGCGTGAACCGGGAAGTCACAGCGGCAAAGTTCATTCCCACCGTTTCGCGGCAGCCAACACCGCGCTCGCACTCGTGAACCAGGATATTGAGCAGCGGACTGCCGTCGAAGCGTTCCTGAAATCGGGCTTCATGACCGTCGACATCTTCGCTATCTCTCCTGTTTCCGGCCGCTCGGGGGATGCGGAAATGCTACGCCGCAAGCCGGACACGCCCCAGGCCATGTCCAGCTTTGCAGTGGGCGAAGAGGCAGAGCATTCCGGCCCGACGGTGCTTCGCGAAGTCGGCGATCTGGCAGCTCCCATTAACCACACAGGCGCAAAGCTGAATCCGGGACAGACCGCCCGCGTGGATGTGGTTGTCAGGACGAAAAAAATTGGCCACTTTTTCCCCGGCGGTACCGTGGATGCTTTTGACGTTTGGCTCGAGCTGGAAGGCTGCGACGCAACCGGACGTCCGGTATTTTGGAGCGGACGCGTAGACGACAACGGGAAAGGACCCGTTGAACCCGGTGCGCACTTCTACAAGTCCTATCAGCTGGACGGAGAGGGCAATCCGATCAACAAGCGGAACGCGTTCCAGATGCGCTCCGTTCTTTATGTGCATCTGATTCCCCCCGGCGCAGCCGATGTGGCGCACTTCCGTGTCAAGATTCCACCCGACGCAACGGGACCGATCACGTTCACGGCAAAGCTCAACTACCGCAAGTTTGCGCACTACTACACGCAGTATTCGTACGCCGGCAAGCCCGAGCCGAATCAGAATCCGAATCTGCTCGATATCAACCACAACAGCATGAAGTATTCGTTCCTGCCGCAGAACATTCCTCAGAATGTTTCAGGAACGATCAAGGACCGCATACCAGATCTACCCATCACGGTCATCGCTCAAGCATCGGCGACTGTCCCACTCGGCAAGCCGGAATGGAAGCCGGTGGCGGCAGCGGCCGACCGGGAACGCTGGAACGACTACGGCATTGGCCTGCTTCTACAGGGCGATCTCAAGGCTGCTGAATACGCGTTTCGAAAGGTGACGGAGGCCGAGCCGAAGTACCCCGACGGTTGGCTGAACGTGGCCCGGGCATTGATTCAGGAGGGCGAAACCGACGCCGCGAAGCCGTTCATTGCCAAAGCCCTGGCACTCGACTCGTCCCTGGCAAGATCCTATTATTTCCGCGCACTGATCGAGAAAGCAGACGGCGATTATGACTCCGCGCTGCGCTCGCTCAGAATTGCCGAATCCAAATATCCGCGTGATCGTGTCGTTGTGAATCAGATTGGCAGAATCCTGTTTCTCCAGCGCAAGTACAAAGAGGCTCTCGTCGCACTGAATCACGTCAGCCAGGTCGATCCGGAAGATCTTCAAATGCATTACACTCGCATGCTCTGTTATCGCGGATTAGGAGACCGGGCCAACGCTGAACGCGAAGAGTCACTGTTCAGAAGGTTTAAAGCCGATGAATCCGCCCAGACGCTTACCGCCCGCGCTCGTTTATTAAGTCCCGAGGACAACAACGAACGCCAGAGCATCCACGATCACGAAAGCGTGGATCTGCGAACCCAATGAAGTTTGTTCTCGCAAGTTTCGGGCTCATCCTCTGTGCGCTCGCCTTGCCGGGTCCGGAGCAGCCGGTGCATTTTACGGAGTCGTCAGCGGCGGCCGGGTTGAAGTTCACCCATCACAATGGCGGGCTTCGGGAAGAAATATCTGCCCGAGACCATGGGATCGGGCACGGCATTTGTGGATCTCGATGGCGACGGGTGGCCCGAGATCATCCTCCTCAACTGCAAGGATTGGACCCCGCACGGGAAGCATTACTTCAGCGCCATTTATCACAACAACCGCAACGGCACGTTCACCGACGTCACGGCCGGCAGCGGCCTTGATGTCGAGATGTACGCCATGGGAGTGGCGGTTGCCGACTACGACAACGACGGCCGGCCCGATGTTTACATCACGGCGCTCGAAGGGGATCACCTGTTCCACAATGAAGGCTCAAACCACTTCCGCGACGTAACCGCCTCTTCCGGCATTCGCAATGCAAACTTCGGCACATCTGCCGCCTGGGTCGATTATGATCGCGATGGCAAAGCAGACCTCTTTGTAGCGAACTACATCGAGTGGACGCCTGCGACCGACCTCTGGTGTTCGATGGACGGCTCGACAAAGTCTTACTGCACGCCTGAATCTTCAAAGGGCGCCCCCTCCCGTCTGTATCACAATCTTGGCAACGGAAAATTCGAAGAGGTTGCGAAGAAAGCGGGCGTCGCCGACCCTACCAGCAAATCGCTGGGTGTGGCAATTCTTGATGTCGACAATGATGGTTGGCCCGATTTATTCGTTTCGAACGATACCCAACCGAACAAGCTGTATCGCAACAATCACAACGGCACATTTGCGGAGAGCGGTGTTGCAGCGGGCGTGGCTTACGGCGAGGACGGTGTTGCGCGCGGCGCTATGGGAGTGGACGCCAGCGATTACGATCGCTCCGGTCACCAGCATCTGCTCGTCGGCAACTTCTCGAACCAGATGCTGGGTCTGTATCACAACGAAGGATCGGGTCTATTTGTGGATGAAGCACCCAGTTCAAGCGTGGGCCGTTCCAGTCTTCTGAGCCTCACGTTTGGCGTCTTCTTCTTTGACTTCGATCTCGATGGCTATCCGGATATTTTCGCTGCCAACGGTCACACGGAAGTTGAGATTGAGCGCATCCAACCGAAGGTGAAATACAAGGAATCGCCCCTGATGTTCAGGAACCTGGCTAAAGGCCGGTTCGAGAACGTATCAGCGTCTCTTGGCCCTGACTTCTCGCGCCCGATTGTTGCGCGCGGGGCAGCCCATGCCGACTTCGATCATGATGGCGACCAGGACATCCTGGTTTCTACCAACAACGGGCCTGCGTGTCTTTACCGTAACGACGGCGGCAACCGGAATCACTGGTTAAGCGTGCGGCTCGTAGGGTCCAAATCCAACCGCAGTGGATTGGGGACTGTGGTCCACGTGCAGAGCGCTGCGGGCAAGCAGTCCGACATGATGCGGAGCGGCGGAAGCTACTGCTCGCAAAGCGATCTTGCGCTAACGTTCGGCCTTGGGAAAGATGACCGGGTCACCACCCTTGAGATCGATTGGCCCAGCGGAACACACCAGAAGCTGTCCGACATTGCGGCAAACCAGTTTCTGACTATCTCTGAAGATAAAGGCATACTCAAGTAGCCTCACGGCCAGATGGACCTCAACGTCCAGCCTTCAACTTCGACTCTGCTCGCGCCACTGCTCGAAAAGGTCTCGATTCCGAATGCGTCTTCTTCGGGAAAGACAAGGTCCGTCAAGGCGATGTGGCCTCCGTCAGCAAAGACCTCGATTGAGTTGCGATCCGCTAAGATTTCGAGCCGGAGCTTCGAAGAACTAAGGCGTAGCGGCGCGGAAACCTTCGTCGGGAAATCTTTGCTGAAGTTAGTTACTCCTGAATGGGTTCGATCGAAGTATACTTCGCTGCGCCGGGCATCGAAGCCAACCGTTGTGTAGCTAGCTCCCTTGGTGAACAATTTCAGTCCAACATCGCCGGTCCCGACGCCGACGTCGAATTGGGCATCCAGCCTGAAGCTATGACTGCGAATAGGATTGCGTGCGATCGCCTGATTCACTTCCGCGGTCGAACCCTTCCACGATTGATGCTTCTCGTCCAGGTCCGCGATCGGCTGTGCCGGACGCTGCACAAGTCGAATCCCCTCGGGGAATGTGCGCAGTGCAATTTCCCTGGGTATCGTCATCTGTCCTCGCCACGGTCGCGTAGGGAGTTTGGCCGCGTATTGCCAGTTACTCATCCAGCCAATCATGACGGGCACCTTGGCCGGGGGCAAGTCGTTGAACGTTAACGCGCAGTAACAATCTTTGCCGTAATCGCTCCAGAGCGCGAGAGACCCGTTGTTCTCATTGGAGAAAGTTGTGCCATCGAACTGTCCGACAAAATATTGCTCGCCTGAACCGCCCTGTAACCCTCCCGGGTTTAAGCCGACCTTCAACACCCATCGTGTTTTCTTCGGATCCCGGTCCACGGGAAGTTGGACCATGTTCGGGCACTCCCATTGACCGGAGATCGCACCGGCCGGCCCGAAGTCACTCAACTGCCGCCAGGTCTTTAAATCGGCAGAGCCGTAAAAACGTATTTTGTGATCATCCGGAAGCGACACCGCCATCACCCATCGCTTGCCGGCTTCGGACCAGAAAACGTCCGGATCCCGGAAATCAGACATGTTCAGGTTCAGGACCGGGTTGCCGCGGTATTTCGTCCAAGTGCGCCCCTTATCGTTACTGAAAGCCAGATTCTGAGTCTGTAGCGCTTTTCGGGTTTTCGTCTGGGGCGTGTGCCCGGTATAGATCGCAACCAGGCATGTACTTCCGCTCTCGCAGAAGCCGCTGGTGTTTCTTCGATCCACGACGGTGCTACCAGTGAAGATCATCACGCCGCCCTCTTCGGCTAGAGCGACGGGAAGCTCTTTCCAGTGAATCAAGTCGGGACTCACCGCATGTCCCCAGCTCATATGCCCCCACAGATCGCCAAGTGGGTTGTACTGGAAGAACAAGTGATACTCGCCATCGAAGTAGACCGGGCCATTCGGGTCGTTCGTCCAATTCCTCAAAGGCGAGAAATGATATTGCGGCCGATATGTCTGGTTGTAACCACTCGAACTCTGAGCGAATGCAGCGGCAGCGAGCAGCCCCAGAGAAACAGACATCCGTAGCGTATAAGAACGGTGGCAGATCACGTTGATACGAATTCTATACGCTTGGAGCGAACAACTCAGCCGAGTGCGAATTCTCCTTCTGGCGCGGGCTTTTCGTGTCCGGCATAAGCCCACTTGAGGAGCGGTGGTGCGAGAACGGTTGTCGACACCGCCATGAAGACGACGGCAGCGTAAACAGAGCCGCCCACAATTCCTAAGCTCAGCCCAAGTTGTGCAACAACCATACCCACCTCGCCGCGAGGTGCCATTCCGATACCGACTCGGATCGCGTCTTTAGTTCCGAGGGACAAAGCCGGCAACCCACACCCGACGAACTTTGTGAGCATAGCGACCAATGTCAGTGCCAGTGCAAGCTCGATAGTAAATCGATCTTTCCATACAGACGAATTCAGATGAAGACCGATGCCCGCCAGAAAGAATGGGACCAGCAACTCCGCTACTCCATGCGACAGATCTCTGACTCTCCTGTCGATTGATTCCGAGAAGGCAAGCCCGGCGAGAAAGGAGCCAACCAACGCTGCGACTCCGATGTAGTCGGAAAGAACGGAAAGTGAAAACACGGTTAGCAACGCGAAATGAAACTGGGATTCCTTCGCAGCAAGCTTGCGGTCGATGTGTGGAACGACACGCTTCATTGCAGGAGATCCAAAGCGAGCAACTATAAATGTGAAGAC
Organism: uncultured Acidobacteriaceae bacterium; assembly: GCA_963730775.1. Classification (GTDB taxonomy): domain Bacteria; phylum Acidobacteriota; class Terriglobia; order Bryobacterales; family Bryobacteraceae; genus Bog-105. Next base: position 332,655 of record CAVSTI010000006.1, read on the forward strand.
GACCGCAGCAAGAGTCGTTGCAATGATGCTGCGGACTTCTACTTTTCCTTTGGCAATCCCACTCACAACTGCAAGCACCAGGAGCCCAAGAACGTCGTCGATCACGGCGGCCGCAAGGATCACTTTACTGGCACGCTCGTTCAGGAGCCCTTTCGCCGCAAGCACCTGGGCTGTGATACCGACGCTGGTGGCCACCATGGCGGCACCGACAAAGAGTGACTCGACACTGCTCATTCCGAGTCGGGCTAGGAGCAACCACCCACCAAGCAACGGAAGTATCACACCTGCGACAGCAACAAGGAGTGCTATCTTTCCTACTTTGAATAGCTCGGAGGCTTTCACCTCAAGGCCAACTCGGAATAGTAAAAACAGAATTCCTAGTTCCGAGAGCGCCTCGAGTGTTTCATTGGGTTGAATCCAGTTGAGAACCGCTGGACCGAGCATCGCGCCTGCAAGTATTTCACCCACCAAGCCCGGTTGTCCGAGCCTTTCAAAGACTTCAGAAAGAATTTTAGACAGACCGAAGATGAGAAGCAGCTCAACCGGAAGTAGATGATTCATCAGCTGTGAAACCAATATTTACCCAAGCTAGCGGGTAATCTAAGCTGGTTCAACACCGGTGCGGGGGCGAATTCGCAGCTTTCTTAGCCGCGAGCACCTGTGGCAATCAGTAATGTATACAATCGAAGAGCAGATGCAATCCAGGGATGCCGGTGGGATTCCGTCAATGAATTCTTCCCCTTTCTTCTCACTGCCAGGTGAAACTGATCCGATCGGGCCGTTTTCGTGCGACGCACGATAGCTCACCGCACAAGACGAGCATACTTCCTTGTTTTGCTCGTTCCCTTTTTGCTGGGAATTCTCGTTCTCTGGTTCGCCGAGTACTATCGATCAAGTATCCGGTGGGTCACTCACACCCAAGAAGTTCTGGTTGAAGTGGACCAGTTGCTTCTGCTAATCACGGAAGCTGAGAGTAGCCAGCGGGCATTTTTCCTTACAGGAGAAGAGCACTTCGCCTCTTATTTTGAGGAAGTCAAGGCGCGAATAACAAAGCAGATCGACACGGTTCGCCTGTTGGTTCAGGACAACAGAACCCAGGAACGGCGGGTTGCCGAACTCGCACCGACAGTGGAGAAGAGAATGGAAGGGCTAGATAAGCTCATCCACCTGCGAAGAACGACGCAGGCGCCCATGCCGTCGAGCGTAGCACCACTGCGACGTGAAGGTGCTGTGCTTATGACGGCGATACGGGCAATCGTCTCGAGTCTTAAGAGGGAAGAACAAAGGCTTCTCGAATTGAGGCTAAAAGATCAGGGAATGGCGGAGTCGCAACTCGCGTTCTCCTTTATTGCCGGCCTGCTGATCAACATCGCGCTCCTCTACCGTGCTTATAAGCTGCTGATTCGGTACGGAATTGAACGCGATACGGCGGAAGCCGAGATCCTGATGCTTAATGAAGACCTCGAGCAGCGCGTAGCGGAAAGAACGTCCGAGCTGCAGAGTGCTAACGAACAACTAAAGAGGTCAAACGAAGATTTAAGCCGGTTCGCACATGTCGCCAGCCACGACTTGCAGGAGCCGCTGAGGACTGTGGCGAGCTATGCCGGTCTGCTGGAACGGCGCTATGCGACTAAGCTCGAGGGTGATGCCGGCCTCTATCTGGGCATGATTGTGGGCGGAGCAAAACGGATGCAGAGCCAAGTACAGGATCTGCTTCGTTACTCCCGAACCGATGCACAGAAATTGCGTTACGACACGTTCAACATCGGGGCCGTCCTAGAAGAGGTGAAGGATGACCTCGCTGCCGCTATCGAGGAGAAGAAGGCTGAGATTCAAACCGGCGACCTACCCAGGGTAAGAGCGGACCGGACGAAGATGCTCCAGATTCTTGAGAATCTAATTACCAATGCCCTGAAGTTCAGCAAGCCCGGTGTCCCGCCCATCATCAAGATTGACGGGGTAAGTGAGGCCCGTCAGTGGCTCATCAAGGTCACCGATAACGGCATCGGCTTTGAACCGGAGTTCGGCGAGAGAATCTTCATCATCTTCCAGCGCCTGCACAGCGTTGGCGCGTACCCCGGGACCGGCATAGGATTGGCAATCTGCAAACGTATCGTCGAGGCGCATGGCGGACGGATCTGGGCAAACTCTGAGCCGGGGATTGGCTCGACATTTTGTTTTACTATTCCGAGGAGGGCGAGCGATGAAGAATCTTCGCAGACGGCCGGACTCGCCGAGACCGTTGAAAGGTAGACTAACTAGAGGTGATCGCTAGTTGAGGCACGAATTGCAAATCCTGCTGATCGAAGACAACCCTGCGGATGTACGTCTCGTTCAAGAATCCTTATCGGAATCAAGGCTCCGCCACAACATTCATATCGCCGAGGATGGAGTGGCGGGCCTGCAGTTTCTTCGGAAAGAGGGGCGATTCGCAGACGCAATAACTCCCGATATCGTACTTCTGGATCTGAATCTCCCCAAGAAGGACGGCCGGGAGGTCCTGCTCGAGCTGAAAAACGATCCGGAACTCAGGATGATTCCGATCATCGTTCTAACCACTTCAGACAACGAACAGGACGTGTTACATGCGTATGGTCTACACGCTAACTGTTACCTCACCAAGCCCCTTGAAATCGATTCCATGTTTAAGATGATGCAATCGCTTGAAGAGTTCTGGCTCAAGCTGGTGCGTCTACCGCAACCGGGATCATCCGACGGCTACCGGTATACCTCGCGCTAGTCTGCCGTTTCTGAAGTGCTTAAGATGGGCTCACTTTGTGCATGATGCGGATGGGGCTAGTAACCCGGTGGAACGGTTGTGGATCGCGGTTGTAAGACCAGACGGAAGTCGTGGATGGCGATGACCAGTCGCGCACGCTACGGAACGTGCCGCGCCGAAGGCGTTTGCGGGTGATCTCGGCGAAGCAGCCTTCGATCTGATTGAGCTACGACGAACTGGTGCGCATAACGAGAAGGTAATGGTGCGGCCTCGCTGCCAGCCACTTCTTCACCTCTGAATGCTTGTGGGTACCGTAATTATCGAGCACCAAGTGGATGTCCGGAGCCGGATTTGACGGACTGATTAATGCGACCGAGGAAGGGCAGGAACTCCTGGTGACGGCGGCGGGAATGGCACTCGGCAATGACGTTCCCCTGAAGCACGTCGAGCGCCGCGAACAAGGTAGTCGTTCCATGACGCTGGTAATCGTGCGTCTGGCGTTCCGGCAACCCAGGTCGCAGCTTCCGCCACAGCAGTACCGTCGGCAGCGATGTCGGTAGTTTACGGGCAATGGCACGATTCGCCATCCCTTCTGCTGCGGCGCGAACGATTCGACTCATAAGACGATGCCTCGCCGTGTACTGCGATGACCGCCAGTTCGCATTAACTCCTTCTTGTCAGCTTCTGATAACACCAGTCACGCGGCAGCCGGAATACTTAACCACTCCAGGATCTGCCCGTCACTCTGAACAGTCAAGCTACTTCGGAACAGAAGACTAGGTAGCGTGAAGCTGCCGAAGGTGGAAGCGCGTTGCTAATTGGTCCCACGGTGCTATAACGGCGCCTCCCTGTTCAGCCCGTTGCGCAGCAGAAGCTTGCAGCATCTCGAAGCAGGTGTGATCGACGTAGTGCAGGTGATGCACATGCAGGTGGATGACGCTGTCCTGCGGTAAGTGGTCAAAGACCTCATAGAGCTTAGGTAATCGCAGGAACGTCGCCATTCCGTGGAGAGTCACGTCCACACGTCTGCTCTCGGCGTTGTGAGACACATCCACCCTGAGCATGGTTGCCTTGTAGAGCAACTTCACCAGCGACAGCACAAGGCCGATAGTGACGCCGGTCAGAAGGTCTTTCCCCACGATCCCAACTACAGTTGCGGCATAGATCACGACCGGGAACTTCCCGTATTCGGCGAGCCTTTTGATCCGATGAACTTCAACCAGTTTGAAGCCGGTGAAAACCAAAATCGCTGCCAGGCTCGCAGTGGGAATCAGCATAAGAATGCCAGGGAAAAACCAGACCAGGGCGAACAGCCATGTTCCATGGAGGATGGCTGAAAGTCTTGTTTTTGCGCCCGCGTTGACGTTTGCCGAACTACGAACAATAACGCCCGTCATCGGCAGGGCACCGAACAACCCGCAAAGTGCATTGCCGACGCCTTGAGCACTCAGTTCGCGATCGTAGTTGGCGCGCGGTCCATTGTGCATGCGATCGACAGCAGCGGCGGACAGCAGAGTCTCCGCGCTCGCCACTAGGGCAATGGTGAAAGCAGCCATCACGATCGCGGGATCCGCGAAACGTCCCAGCAAACTTGCATCGGGAACACGGAAGGTCTCAAACAGGTTAGCCGGCAGATCGACACGTTTAATCGGAAGCTGTAGAACGTGTGCCGCAATTGTGCCGTCAGCACACCGACCAGGGAGCCAGGGAGAGCCTTCAGCTTGCCCGGTTTGAAGCGATTCCAGAGCAGGATCGAAGCAAGTGTCAGCACTCCGATCAAAGCCGCGAGATGATGAACGGTGCCGTCCGGCGGGAACATTCCCTTCCAAACAGATTCCGGGATGGCTAATAAGTTTGCCACCCCGGACGGTCGAGGCTTATCGTCCACCATCACATGAAACTGCCCGGCGATGATGAGAATGCCAATACCCGAAAGCATTCCGTAGATCACAGCCGGAGAAATGGCGCGAAACCAACGACCAAGCTTCAGCCATCCGCCGATCAGCTGAAGCGAACCTGCCAAAAGTAAAATGGGCGCGAGCGATTCGATCCCAAGCTTATGAATCGTTTCGAAGACAACCACGGAGAGACCGGCAGCGGGTCCGCTAACTTGAAGCGGAGAGCCGCTGAGAGTTCCGACAACGATGCCCCCGATGATACCGGTCAAAATGCCGAGTGCGGGAGGCACGCCCGAGGCAATGGCGATACCCATGCAGAGAGGCAACGCCACCAGGAACACGACCAGGGAAGCAACAATGTCTCGCCCGACATACGAGCCCTCTGCCTTTGCTGGAGCGCTCGGGTCTGTCGTTGGGTCTGGCTTAACGACCACTTCCGTTGCCATTGCTAAGCTACTTCCCTTCTCGCCGCCATAGAACGCACCCTCGGTGTCGCTGAAGCAAGCTTTCCGTCTACCGGAACAAAGCGGTCCGTCGCAGCCTCATAGGAGGTAATCTCTCCCGTGTGAATGGAATAAACCAGTCCGTAGAGTTGAAGATTTCCTTTGGCCAGTCGCGCTGCCACGGCCGGATGCGTTTTCAAATGTTCCAATTGCGCCACTACATTCTCTTCGACAAGCGCAGACAGTTGCTCTCCGTCCGAAGTCGCTAAACCTGAGCTTCGTACCACTTCACGAGCGGCTTCCCCGTAGCGGAGCCACGAACGCGTCTGAGGGAGCTTTTCGGTCGTTTCGGGATGCAGAAGAGCTTTCATTGCACCGCAATCCGAATGACCGCACACAATCACGTTTGACACATTGAGCGCAGTCACGGCGTATTCAATAGCGGAGGCAACGCTGCCATCGCCTTGCCCATGCGGCGGAATCAGATTTCCCACCGTACGGCAGATGAAAAGGTCGCCCGGCTTTGACTGCGTAATCAGATCTGGAACGATCCTCGAATCGGCACAGGTGATGAACAGCGCCTGTGGGGTTTGCCCGGATGCTAACTTGCTAAACAACCCAGAGTGTCCTGGAAATACATCTGTACGGAACTTCTTTATCCCTTCAATGAGTTGCTTCATGGTCTCCTCGGTATCTGTCTTCTCCTTCCTAAAGGCACGGGAAGAACCAAAATCCAGACCGGGCTATCTCGTTGATAGAAGGGCTCTTTCCAGAAATCGAGGCCCATGCCGCGGTCTGAAATGCCCGGCCTCGTCCACACAAGCGCCCGAAAAGAGGCATGCGATGTTGGGAGTGAGTTATCAGTGGAAAACGAGGTCGAGAAAAGACAAACCCTTCCGGGTATCACATCGCGGAGTTTTCTTGCCATCGCGATTACGCTTACTCTCACGACGGTGGCGCTATACCTTACTCCCGACGAGTCGGAGCACTGGCACTACATCCTGCAGCGGCTGTTTTACCTCCCCATCATCGTGGCCGGATTGTCCTTGGGCTGGCGCGGTGGAGCGGTCGTATCCGTGATCTCCAGCATTGTCTATCTCCTGCGACACGAAACACTCGGCCCGTTCGATTGGATAGATCGTTACCTCGAAGCAGCCATGTTCTGCCTCGTAGGCGTTCTCACAGGTGTGCTCTCCGAACGCGAGCGCATGCAGAGGGAAGGCCTGCGTACAACCGCCCTGAGGTTGGAAGAAGTCTACCGGGAACTCCAAAACAACGTCCAACATCTGAAGCGCGCGGCGCGTATGACCGCACTCGGGCATTTATCTGCCGGCCTTGCGCACGAAATTCGCAATCCACTCGCCAGCATCGAAGGCGCGGCCTATGTGGCCCAAACCGAATCGGACCCGGAGCGGTCAGCGGAGTTCCTCGAGATCATTCGGAAAGAGACGGCGCGCCTCAATGGACTGGTCACACAATTTCTGGAGTTCGCCCGGCCGCGGGCGCCCCAGATGATTCCGACTGATCCTGGTTCTCTTGCCGATTCCGTTCTGAACCTGGTACGTCAGATTGCAGCCCAGAACAGAGTCACACTACGTCGCACGTTCGACCAGACGATGCCGAATGTCCGATGCGATCCGGAGCAGATGAAGCAGGTTTTGCTGAATCTTGTGTTGAACGCGATTCAGGCCATGCCGGATGGCGGTGAAGTTTTGATTTCAGCCGAGGTGACAGACGACACCTTGTTGTTGCGAGTAAAAGATACGGGACCCGGTATTCCGGCCGAGCGGGCAGACGAAGTGTTCGATCCTTTCTTCACCACCAAGCAGAATGGAACAGGCTTGGGACTGCCCATCGCATACCAGATCGTGGAGCAGCACGGCGGAGACTTGAGCTTAGAAAGCAACTCGCCCGGAGACTGTTCGTTCCTGATAAGACTACCCCTGAACCGGGAAAACTGATTGATGAAAACAGCGCGAATTTTGGTTGTGGATGACGAAGCCAGCCTGCGCCGTGTCATGCAGGTGCAATTGCAACGGCAAGGATACGAAACCCGAGTGGCGGGTGGCGCCGAAGAAGCTCTACAGATGCTCGAAACGAGCGATTATCACCTGGTCTTGACGGATCTGCGCATGGGCGGAATGAACGGACTCGAACTGCTGAAGGAGATACATAACCGGTGGCCTGACATAGCAGTGATCGTGATGACCGCGTTCGGGACGATCGAAAATGCCGTAGAAGCCATGCAGGCGGGTGCATACCACTACGTAACCAAACCCGTTCAGATGGCCGAGCTATCGCTGGTGGTCGATCGGGCACTTGAACATACGCGACTGGTTGAAGAGGTAAACCGGCTGCGCGAGAACCTGGACGCCAAGTACGGCTTTGAAGCAATCATTGGTCGTTCGCCGGCTCTGCTGAACGTCCTCGATGTGGCCGCGCGCGCCGCCCGGAGCGAAGCCACGGTTCTTATTCAAGGCGAAACCGGAACGGGAAAAGAGTTGCTGGCCCGTGCCATTCACCAGAACAGCCCCCGAAAGCCCCGGGCTTTTTTGGCTATCAACTGCGGTGCCATACCGAAGGATCTGATCGAAAGTGAACTCTTCGGCTATCGGAGAGGCGCATTCACCGGGGCCGTCGAGCATAAGCGCGGAAAAATCGAGAACGCTGACGGCGGCACATTGTTCCTCGATGAGATCGGAGAGTTGCCGCTGGATCTCCAGGTAAAGTTGCTGCGCCTTATTCAGGAAGGCGAAATGGAGAAGCTTGGGGCGTTGGAGCCGGTGAAGGTCGACGTCAGAATCGTGGCAGCAACGAATCGAAATTTAAAAACGATGATGCAGTCCGGTCAGTTCCGGGAAGATCTTTACTACCGCTTCGCGGTGATTCCCATCACGTTGCCGCCTCTGCGAGAACGTGCCGAAGATATCGGAGACCTTGTCAAATACTTCCTGGAATCCAATAAGCGCAAGCTGGGACGGCCGGAGTTGATGCTTCCGCCCGCAATGCTGCCCTACTTCACGCGATATTCGTGGCCGGGCAACATACGGGAACTTGAAAACGTGATGGAGCGCATCGTGGTCCTTAGCCAAACGGCCGAGATCACCTTGGCAGACTTGCCGGAGTTCTTGCGGCCGGTTCATACCGGAATCGGTACCCTCAACCTGCAGCTGCCGCCTGAAGGAATCAGCCTGGAGGGTCTGGAGAAGGAACTGATTGTGAAGGCCCTCGAAAGATGCGGCGGCAATCAGACCAAGGCGGCACAATACCTGGACCTGAGTCGAAAGACGCTGATTTACCGGATGGAGAAGTACGGTCTGCGGATTGACTAAAGCAGAATCGACGAGCTTTGCGCGTTTCAGGATTGCTCTGCGGGCTCCGCGACAATCACAACCAGGCGGTCTGCCGCGACACTCCAATCACGGTGCGGAGTCCGATCATTTTCGTCCAGGTCCAGCTTTACCCACCCCGAGGCAATTGGGTGAACAGCAACAACGGTTCCTGTCAACCCGTCAAGGAGACGGGCGCTCCCGAGTGCTTTAACGGCTCGAATCCGAACTCGCTTTCCGATCAGCGCCTCGGCACGTAGCTGTGAGTCGACGGAGTCGTAATTTTGCTTACTGACCAAAGCGCCGGAGTTGCTGGGGACCCCATCGACGGGGTCCTTCAGTTCCATATGCTCATAACTGCTTTTCAATACTCATATCGCGAACTAGTACGATATTGGCATCCGGGTAGTACCGACCTAGGGATTATCCCGGGCGCACGGATTAACTATAGTACTTTCAGCAGTTTGTCGCCCAACCCCATTTTTCGTCAATAGTGGCTAGTCGATTGCATATATTTATACAAGAGACTTGGGGGGCGACACTGTTGCGTGTCGCGAATTGGTGGTGGTTCGATGGGCCGAGTTGGGGAACCCGGGCCAAAAAGCCTTTTCGCAGTTGCATCTGTTCCTCCCTGTTTCCAAATTCAGCAGGAGTGTAGATGCATTCATCTCAGTTTTGGAGTGCTTGGCAGGGACAGCCTAAACATCGAAGGACTGGAGTTCTCTTTGTTTGCCACTTAATTTTGTTGTCCTTCTTAGTGGCTTCGTTTAGTTCTTTACCGTTACGGGCTCAAGAACGGTTCGGCTCTTTCGTCGGAACGGTAACCGATCCGAGTGGAGCCGTTTTGCAGGGCGCCGCCGTGACGATCACCAGCAAGGAGTCCGGTCGTGATTACAAAACCACAACCGATAATTCGGGCTCGTATGTGTTTCGCTCGGTAGAGCCGGGTCACTATCAATTCACTTTTGAAGAGACCGGTTTCAGCAAGGCAGAGGTCCCGGATGCCCTTGCCGTGGTCGGGCAGCAGTTCAAAGTCGATATGCAGCTTCGGGTCGGTGCGACCCAGACAGCAGTCGAAGTGACCGAGTCCGCGCCTCTCATCGATACGACAGGGGTGACGCGGTCCAACAACATCAATGCGGAGGAATTCGCGAATCTCCCGAAATCCAGGAGCTTCCAATCTCTGGCGGTGCTTGCACCTTCAGTGAACAGCGGAACCCTCGAGGGCGGCATCCAGGCTAACGGCGCCAGCGGAGCCGAAAACCAATTTTTCATCGACGGCGTAACGACTAACAGCCTGATCGATGGCCGCTCCCGTCAGAACTCAGCCTTTGAATTCATTCAGGAAGTACAGGTTTTAACTGGCGGAATCGATGCCCAATACGGCGGGGCCACTGGTGCTGTTATCAACGCAGTGACTCGCTCCGGAGGAAATAATTTCCACGGCGAAGCCCACTACTATTACTTCGGCAATGCCATTTCGGCGGGTCCGGTTCCGCGCTTGTTCCTGGCTAATCAGTTCTCCCCTACAGCGAACAATCCTTCTTATCAACAGGACTACAAACCGCAGAACGACACCCACGAATTCGGTGGTTCGCTCGGTGGGCCAATCCTGAAGGACAAGCTGTTCTTCTTTTCGTCCTACTCTCCGCAAGTGCAGCGACGGAGCCAAGACTACAATTTCAGCGACGGCAGCCGAGACACCATCGACTCGAAGTCCAATACTCAGCAGCTGTTCAACAAGTTGACGTATACCCCCGTTCAGAAACTTCACGTCAACGCCAATTGGCTGTGGACCCCGACCCGCACAACGGGAACACCGCCGGCCTACGATTCAGTGGGCAATGCATTGCTGTCGAGCCGCTCTTCCGTGCAGGTTAATAAGACTCGCGGTTGGACTCAGCCACAAAGCAACTACAGCGCCCAGATCGACTGGACCTTGTCGCCAACAGCGATGTTGAGTTTCAAGGGCGGCCGATTCTGGGACAATTTCCGGACGTGGGGCATCCCTCCGATCAGCAGCGTTACGTTCCAGACTGCTCCAACAGGAATCGTTGGACTAGATCCGAGTTTGGCCAGCCAGCAGGCAGGATTTTTCAATACACCGCGTACCCAGAACACCTACTTCGACATCTCGACGCGCTCTTACTTTCAGGTTGACGCGAGCAAGTACGTCGGAAGCGCTTGGGGCTCTCACGACATCAAGGGCGGTTACGGAATCATCAAGAACGTGAACAAAGTGGATGTCTCTTATCCGGGAGGCGGATATGTATTTGTAAACTTCAATCAGTCGTTCACGCCAAGCGGGCTATTGAACACGCCGGTCCGCGGACAATATGGCTACTACGAGGTAGACAACATCGGTACCCGCGGCAGCACTGGGGGAACGATGAACAGCCTTTATCTCCAGGACCACTGGCGTATACATCCGCGCGTCTCATTAACGCTCGGGCTGCGCACCGAAAACGAGCACGTTCCCTCCTTTATCCGCAGCGTTCGCGACGATGCATTCGCATTCGGATTCCAGGATAAGATTTCGCCTCGCGTCGGGATCGCCTGGGATGTATTGGGCAATGGAAAGTTGAAGGCCTTCGGCAGCTATAACCGGCTCTACAACTGGATTCCTTACGAGCTATCCCGCGGGTCCTTCGGCGGCGACTTTTGGACAGTTCGCTATCGGGCTCTCGACACTCTGAACGTGCTTTCCCTCAGCGGAACGAATTTGCCCGGCAGCAACATCTGGCCGTATGGCGATTTTCGTGATCGCCGCGTTCCGAATTTCAACAGTGTTGATCCGAATTTGAAGCCCTTTTCTGAAGACTTGATCAACGCCGGTGTGGAGTATCAACTCACTTCCTCCACCGTCGTTCGGGCTGCATTTGTCCGGAATGATCTCGTGCGAGCGATCGAAGACATGGGCGTTCTGGTAAACGGCGATGAAGTTTATCAATACGTGAATCCCGGGGAGGGTCTTGCGAAGACCTTCAACTCCAGCACCGCTACTCCGACTGGATTCCCTACTCCGAAACCTCAACGTACCTACAATGCCCTCGAATTGTCGGTCAACAAGCGGTTTACCCGTGGTTTCTCCGGGGGAGCAAGCTACGTACGCAGCAAACTTTACGGCAATTATTCCGGGCTGGCCAACTCGGATGAAATAACCCCTGCGACCACGAACAGCAGCTCGGCTACGACTCAGCAATTGGGGGGTAGTTTTGCTCGACCGGGTGGCAGTGCTACACGAGCTTACGACTCGGACGAGAATCTGTTCGACTCTCACGGCAACATCGTGTACGGGTTGCTCGCCACCGACCGCCCGAATGTTTTTAAAGTATATGGCTCTTACACCAAGGGATGGGGCCGGTGGGGCTCCACAGATATCGGGACCTTCTTCTACGGGGCGAGCGGCACGCCTGTCAGCACACTCGTGACGACAGTCAATCAGATCGACGCGTTCGTGAATGGTCGCGGTGATCTTGGCCGAACTCCTCACTACACTCAAACGGACCTGATGGTGGCGCATGAATTCAAGATCGGCGAAACCAAGCGCATCCGGTTTGAGGCAAACGCTACCAACGTGTTCAACCAGAAGACGTCACGAAGCATATTCAGCTGGCTGAATCGAGGTGGTGGTGTTTCGGGGGGAGCGTCTTCTTTCATCAGCCTTGCAAATACAAACCTTTTCAACGGCTACAACTACAATGCGCTTATCCGGGCAACTCCGAACGGTGCCGGCGCCTACGATCCTCGCTTCGGAATGACTGATCTCTGGAATACCGGATTCCAGGGTCGCCTGCTTGTGAAGTTTATCTTCTAGAGCACTTTCGATCAGAAGAAAAAAGCCCCGCCATCACCTGGCGGGGCTTTCTTTTTTAGAACTGCAACCTTCTTATTTCGCGAAGATGTTCTTCGGGCACATGGCGTGAACGCCAACCTTGCCATCCACGAGCTGAGTGATATCGACATCAATAGCCGTGCTCGTTAGCGCATACGCATCATCCCGGCTCAAATGCTTCTCGGCGACGAGAAAGTCGATCATGTTCCGGACTGCCATCTCCGCCGCTGTCTTCAGATCCTCGTCGAAGCCCATTGTGATGTAGCTGGTCGGGGTCTCCCCTTGCGGCCAGAGCAAGTGCCGATCCTTGTGCACAACGAACTTAAAAGTACCCGTCAGCCATGTTTCAAGCGCGGTAATGTCCACTTCGCCGTTTCCCTGCCCCGCGTGGCCATCTCCGGCCTCGAAGAATGCTCCCTTGGCGTGGACCGGTATGTAAAGAGTTGTTCCCGCGACCAGCTCCTTGTTATCCATATTTCCCGCGTGCATCCAAGGAGGTCCGCTATTCAACTTGCCGGCCGAGAGCGCGACGCCCATGCTGCCGAAAAACGGATGGAGAGGGATGTTGATGCCCGGCGCAAATCTTCGCGAGCATATGCTCGCGATCCAGCGGTATCACCTTAGTCCGCTGATACGGGAAATCATTCGGCAGAAAGCCGCGACCGGGACCAAAGCTATTGCAGGCATACGGGACATCGATATCGATCTTCTGGATCTGCACCTCCAGAACATCGCCCGGCTCGGCCTCCGCAATTTCAATCGGGCCGGTAAGGATGTGACCACCCGGGCCTTTCTCTTTCACCTGTTCATGAATATCGCGGTCAAATTGCGGAATGGTGTTCGGTGGCACGCCGCCAGCCTCCATCCGCTCGATGGAGCAAGTGGAGAGGGTATGAACACGAACCGTATCGCCGGAATGTACCGTCAACGCCGGCTTGACATTGGCGGAGTAATAACCCCAGGCAACCGTTGTTGGCGAAGCGGGTAGATCGAAATCCGCGCCGCGAAGCGCAACGGATTGCGAAGCTGCAAGCGTCAGCAAGGCAGCAACTAAGCGCATGAGTAATCCTTTGGAAAAGAGTAAGACTTCGAACGAGGAAGGATCGAGGACTATTATGCCCTACCTACCTCATTTGAACGGATTGTCGAGGGAATGCACGAGCAGCCTGCCTAGGCGACCTCGGGAATTGTGCTCATGCCCGGATGCTCTTCTCGCTCGCTTTCTTCTCCATTCGCCCATTTCCAGTAAATCCAGAGCATGAAGATCACGGAGGCCAGCGTAAGCCAGGCAGAAAATCCGATGCCGAACGCGTTCCACAAGACGGAAGGGACCTCACCGTTCAGAAACCTCGGCGGGAGTCTCCTGTAAAAAGGTGAAGTCCTGAGCAGGAACCCACACAAAAGAATCACCCCCGCCCAGACGCGTCTGGAAGGCTGCAAAACCAGCAGGCTCGCTAGGGAGAGTACGAACAGAGAACCGTTGTAAATGTACTGATACAGCGGGATGAGGCAGATCGGGAGAAGCGCCCCTAACGCGAGCGCACGCGCGGGCGAACTCGCGCCAGCGTCTTCTGGCGAGAAAGTAGACGAGGAAAAGGCCGGACACTTGTGGTTTGATTGCGATGGAGCAGCCTATAATCACCGGTCAACCCACTGGTGCTGGCGGAGTAGATGCGCCGGCGAGCATCAAAAGCAAAGCGACAACATCAGCGGCATGATCGCTCAGAAACGCAAAAGGCGCCAAAAAGCAGAAAGCCACCAGGAGGGTAAAGGTTGCCGGCATTCATGTAAGGCTGTCGGGAGCCCCACAACAGGTATTGCGCTCCTTCGTAGAACGACCGGAAATCGTTCCTGCCTGGATAGTCATTCAGCGCCGGGACGATGCCTCCGAAAACAAGCCCGAGGGCTCCGAGCACATACAGCAGCCCTCGGCCGAACTGCAAACGGTAGCATCGGGATTTCGAATTCGTGCGTGCTCCATGGATCTGGGCTTGTTGGTCTGGCGACTATAGCAGTCCGCTAGTCGTTCGCTTGCATGCTCACTGCTGGCCGGCCCCACTCGGCGAAAACAAATGCTTCGACAGGTTTTCGCGTACGCGGCTGCATTTCAGAATTGCGATAGTTGTCCGCCAAAGTGTCGGGGCTGCCCAGATATCCCAGGGTCCAGCAGGAGATTGCATCGTAATCGCTCGGAATACTGAAATATTCCCGCAAGGCTTCTGGATCGAACCCTCCCATCCCGTGCGTATGAAGCCCCAGCGCAGTCGCTTGCAAGGAGAGAGTCGCACAGGCCGCGCCGACGTCATGCATTGCAACCCGGTTCGGTGTGCCATTGTGACTGAACGTCTTCTTGGCAATAGCCACATACAAGACCGGCGCACCTTTCGTCCAGCCCTGGTTGGCGGGAACCAACGATCGGAAGATCTTGTTCCAGGTTTCGTCGCCGTTCCGCCCGACAAGGAAGCGCCAAGGCTGCTCGTTATAGGACGAAGCAGCCCACGAGGCAGCCGTAAAGACAGTGGCTAAAACGACATCGCTGACCGTTTTTTCCGCAAATGCACGTGGACTCCAGCGCCGCAGGATCAAGTCTTCCACCGGGAGATCCGTGGTGCCGTGCTTTATCTTTTCCAAGTCGTCTGGTTGCGCCATCAACCATCACTGTAACCGGATGCCGAGGGAAACATCACGCGCCGCATTGTCCATTGCAGCGTTGTTCCTTCCCGAATCTCATCGGTCGCCCGCGCAACCACTCGGTCCCCGGCCCGCAGATTTCCGCGTATCTCGACGGAGCCGCCTTCTGAAATACCTTTGACCACGTCGACCCATTCTGCCCGGCCGCCAAAACTTCTTACCACGAAACGCCTTTCGTGGAAAGAGCGGCCTGGACTTGAATGAACGTGAAACGCAACTTGATGGCCGCGCACGATGGTCCCCACGTTTTCTTCCGGCACCAATATCACCAATCGAAGCCGGGCCACTTTCCTCCAGGCACCAGAAGAGGTGAATCCGAACCAGGGCCGTAAGGCATTGGGATGAACGAAGCGTTCGGTGATGATTCCGCCGAACGGCGCACGAATATGCAGGTAACCCTCGAGGTCTTCCTGCGCACGAAACATCGATTCGGCTGCAGCCGGGGCCTCCCGCCTGGATTGCGTTACAGCACGCGCAGATTCGAGTTGCTTCTGGGCCAACAAGAGTTCGTTCTCAGCGATAGCGCCAGGTGTTTCGGCGGCTTTTCTCAGTCGCTCGTACGTGCTCTGTACCGCGGTCAATTGCGGTTCCGCCTGAAGCTTGTCCGCTGCCGCAGACTAGACCTTTGATTGCGCTTCCGCAATCTGGGCCTTCATCTCAGGTGCACGGAACTCGATGAGCACATCGCCCGCGGCCACTCTGCTCCCGCGGTCAATCCGAACCGGTTCGACATAGCTCCTGATCTTGGAAGCGGCCGAGACAATCTGGAACGGCTTAAGCACACCTGGTAGCTCGATCGATTGCGAAACGGGTCTCGAGACAAGGGACACTAATCGGGTTGTCTCATACGGATCAACTCGGATCGCCGCCGCGGTCGCTGCAAGCTGCCCCTGGGAAACATGAATGGAGGAGTAATCGGAGTTACCCGATATATGCGACGCAGGCACGGGCCATTTCGCTCCACCTTGGATCGGAGATAACCTTTTCTACCCAGGCGCTGCAATAACGGACAGAGACTGTCCGCACTGATCTTGTAGCCATGCCTTTCTAATTCTTCGATCATGCCCAGACATGCAAACACGGGACTATGTGACAGAGTCGGATGTTCACTCCCCGCACGGCGACCTCGCAGTTTACCCTGATTTAGGGGGATCTGGAGGTTTTGGACATCTGCGAATCGAGTGAATTGATTGAAAACCATGGCGTGATCGGGAATATGAAATCGGCTGCGACCGTTTCCCTTGACGGCACGATCGACTTCTTCTGCTTCCCTCACTTCGACTCGCCCAGCGTCTTTGCTGCGCTGTTGGACTCGGAGCGGGGCGGCTATTTCCGCATTCAGCCGCAACTTGAAAAGGTCCGATTCAAACAGCTATATTTGCCCGACACCAACGTTCTGATCACCAGGTATCTCTCGGACGATGCCATCGTGGAACTGATCGATTTCATGCCGGTGGACCAGGGAGGCGACTCGGAGTCTGCGTACGCACACCAGATCATTCGTAAGGTGAAGGTTGTCAAAGGCCCGGTTCGGTTGAAGCTGCGTTGCGCGCCCCGTTTTGACTACGGCCGCCGCGAGCACACGGCGTGCAAACAAGAAAATGCGGTATGTTTCCGCCCCGAAGGTGATGACCTCACTTCGTTGGCGCTTCATGCGACCGTTCCCCTTGAGATCGAAAACGGCGACGCCGTAGCGGACTTCACTTTGGGAAAGGGCGACACAGCCGCGTTTGGATTCGGATCAGTTCGACAGGAAGAGCGAACCTCGGCTGAGTTTCTGAACTCTGAGTCGATCGAACAATGCTTCAATGCATCCACACAGTTCTGGCGAGACTGGATCAAGCATTCGACTTACAAGGGACGCTGGCGTGAGATGGTCAATCGTTCTGCTCTGGTTTTGAAGCTGCTGTTCTCACAGCAACACGGTTCCACCGTCGCTGCGGTCACCTTCGGACTACCCGAAGAGATCGGAGGGACCCGGAACTGGGATTACCGCTACACCTGGCTCCGGGACTGTTCCTTCTGCTTGTACGCTTTGGTACGTCTCGGACTTTCGAGTGAAATCCGAAGTTACACGCAATGGCTGCGAGAGCGTTTGACAGACGGGCTTAAAGAGGAAGGCCAGGATGGGCCACTCCGGGTTGTATATCGACCAGATGGAGGGGATCACCTTGATGAAGTCGAGCTAAGCCACTTCTCCGGGTACAAGCAATCCCGCCCCGTACGGATCGGAAATCGCGCCACCGAGCAGTTACAGCTCGATATCTACGGCGAGATCATGGATGCCGTTTACCTCTCGAACAAGTATTCCTCCGGAATTTCAAAGGATGGCTGGCAGCGCGTCATAAGACTCATGGCATGGCTGCGAGACAACTGGAATCGCGAGGACGAAGGCATATGGGAGTTTCGCGCCGGGCGAAAGCATCTGCTCCACTCGCGCCTCATGTGCTGGGTCGCGTTTGATCGTGCGATCCGTCTTTCGGAAAAACGTTCTTTGGACGCGCCGATTACCGAATGGTATGGAACGCGCCGGGAGATCGATGCCGATATTCTTAACAACTTCTGGGACGAAGAGCTTCAATCCTTCGTCCAGGTGAAAGGCGAGAAGAGGCTGGACGCTTCCCTGCTTTTGATGCCGATGCTTCGTTACATCAGTCCCACTGATCCGCGCTGGCTCTCCACCCTTGAGCGTATACAGGAAGAGTTGGTCGAAGATAGCTTTGTGTTCAGGTACAGACCCGGAAACGACGGGATCGCCGGACGAGAAGGCAGCTTCACGGCGTGTTCGTTTTGGCTTGTTGAGTGTCTGGCAAGAGCGGGACAACTGGAGAAAGCGAGGCTCCTATTCGACACCACTCTCGGATACGCCAATCACCTCGGACTCTATTCGGAACAGCTGGGGAGCAGTGGCGAGCACCTTGGCAACTTCCCCCAGGCTTTAACTCATCTCGCGCTGATCAGTGCGGCGACTTACCTGAATCGCAAACTTGATGACGTGAAGGAGACTTGGTCATAGCTTTGCCGTTCGATCAGCTTAGCCGTGCAAATTCGGATTTGACCTGCATCAGTACAGGCAGGTCAGCATCAGCATCTTTCCACAGCACGAGGAACTCCCGGTACGCCGATCTGGCTTTTTCCTTGTTGCCGCCGGCGTTAAGCGCCCTGGCGAGTTGAAGACGTGCGAAGGGTCCGATCGGGTCATTGAGAACCAGCGCAGGGTGATCGACAATCGTTTGAAAAGCCAATATCGCCTCTGGATATCGACGAAGCTCCAGGATACGCGAGACCTCGCACATATGTTGAGTAGAAGAGTCCATAGAAGCAGTCGAAGGATGTGCCCGTGCCCGCCAGCTCATAGGGACTTCCGACGGGTAAAAGTTCAAGCGCGAGATCCGGTCGTTTACGGTTGAGAGCTAGCAATCCCCGAAGTGACGGCAGATACTTGAAGCGGACCGGTGTGTCTTCGGGATGGCCGCGCTCCAACTCATCTGTAAGTCTCTCGGCTTGCCCAGATTGACCGGCAAGCGCAAGAGCAAATGCGGGGCCGTAGTCTGCGTCCCGCCCGCGCGCAATCTCGAGAGCTGTTCGCGCATCTCGTTTCCCAGCCTCAGTATTGCCGACCAATGCGTTTAGGATTGCCAGCCCGCCTTCGAAACTCGCCGCCCTCTCGAGCAGTCCTGCCTGTTTTGCCAGACTCACAGCTTGTGTAGCGAGATCGCGCGCTTCTCTGACACGGCCGTGATAGCCCAGTGTCAACGCCTCCTGATAGAGGAACCAACCCTGAGCCTGCCCTTTCGCCCGCCGACGCGCTGACTCTCGTTGCATGGCCAATTCATCGTTCCGTAGGAATCCAACGAAGTAGCGAAATAAGGACAGCTCAGGAAGATCAAACTTCCGCTTGGCAGCGGCATCGAGCGTGGCCTCCGATTCGTCCAACCGATTTAGTGAGAGAAGAGAGGAAGCAACGTTTACAAAGGCGATGGCATGATTCGGTTCCATCGCGATTGTCTTCGTTCCTTCGGACACTGCTTGTTCATATTGACCAGAGCCTTGCGAGGTGAACCCGGATAAAAACGCGTGCGGATTCCGATCAGCCGGAAACGCTCGCATCCACGCTTCACAAGTGCGGCGGCACAGTTCCAGATTCCTCTTGACCTCACGGACATAGTTGTAGGTAATGAAGAAGTTTTCCGCTTCACTTACCTGATCGCGCAGCTCATAAGCCCGCGTGATGCTTAGGACGCTAAGCGCAGTCTCACCGATATCGGAGTACACGCGCCCGAGGTGCGAATGTGCATACGCAAACTCCGGGTCGATCTCGACGGCTCGCTTAAAAAGGGGAAGAGCCTCGGCACCACCCGTAGAAAAGAGCGCGTTCTGGCCAGCGTTGTATGACTTCAGCGCCTCGAGGGAAGCCGTAGTCAGTTCTGGAAGCGCAAGTTCCGAGCGAAGCTGCGCCCGCCGCGTATAGTCCTCGAATTCCTCAACCAGTCGGCGCAGCGCCGGTAGAACAAGTTCCTTATTCTCGATCTGACTTTGCTTCTCGAAAAGGACATACCCAGTACTGCAGCTTGTGGCGCGGAGCTTCAGCAGAAACTGCGTTCCGATTGCGCCCATCGTGCCATCCACGACGGCCGCGCCTCCCGCTCGTTGGCACACCTCACGCGCAAGCGGCGGACTCAGCCGAGTTTCCGAGGGCTTTCGCATATAACGAAGGACAGCCTGAACACGAGTTTCAGGGAGAGCAGCGAGAGTTGGAGCGTCTCCTAATTCCGCCGCCAACGCGGATTGAATGGTGTTGCCCAACCTGGGATCCCCGGTTGAATTGCCAAGCTCTCCGAGAACAACCGCTCTCTTGGGGCCGCGTAACTCTGCACTCCCTCTGTGGCCGAAGGCTCGGGATACGGAAAGAGCGCCGGCAGCGACGATTAGCATCACCAAAGCGACCGAAGTCCAGATTGCGATCCTACTCCGCACGGGTCCATCGATTGCTGACACCGCTTGAGTGTTTTCGAGGTCGGCACCTGCAGAAGCGGAATTCTGAGCTTGGAGGGCCGGAACCCCGACATCACCTAGGAACCGATAGCCGCGTCCGGTTACGGTCAGGATGTAGCGTGGCGAGTCGGCGGAGTCGGCGAGCGCTCGCCGCAATCTGTTCACGGCTGCATTCAAGCCGTGTTCAAAATCGACGAATGTTCCCTCACCCCAAATCCTCTCGCGCAATTGGTCGCGGGTGACAATCTCGCCGGCGTTCTCTAAGAGAATGATCAGGATATGAAATGGCTGGCCGGGAAGGTGGATGCGAATGCCGTTTTTGCGCAATTCGCGGGTGGCGGCATCGGCCTCGAAGGGACCGAAACTATACCGAGCCGTGGACCCTGCTTCCAGATTCATCGCTTCAACCGAGTGTGAGGCAGTCTAACACAGGGTGCTAACTCGCTCGTAACATTTGTTGGCTCAGAGTTTTAGCTGGTGAGGTCCCAATTTACCTCAAATGAGCCGGCTCGCCATAGCGGCCCATGCTTTTGGCCATGTAGCTTTCAACTGGACCTCGGCTGTGTTCGGGTCCCAAGGAGGAGTGATCGAATGAATCGATCTTCGAAGCTACTTTTATCGGCGTGCGCATGCGCGATCGCACTGCGCGCCGAAACCATCGCCACTTACCCCGTAGGCACGGTGCTGGAAAACATCGCGATCGCGCCGACAGGCAACCTGTTCGTCACGTCATCTGATGCGGGGGTTGTTTACCAGGTCTCACCGGGCGGGTCGAGCCAGGTTTATGGGCAGGCACCCACCATCTTGGCTGGGGTCACCTTGACAGCCGACGGTAACGTCATAGCAGTGGGCGAATCGTCGGTCTACCGATTTGCGGCAGACGGCAATCGGTCGCTGGTCGCTCAAATCCCCGGCGCTGGCGACCTGAACGGGGTGGCTCTGTTCAACCCCGGCTCGGTTCTTGTCGCCGACGATGCCGCGGGCGCGCTCTGGAAGGTCGATTTGAAAACCGGAGCTTCGAGTGCCTGGTTGTCTGGCGGGCTGCTTGCCATCCCGCCAGATGCGGCGCTCCCCTTCAGCGCAAATGGGGTCAAGCTCTACAACGGTGCGGTGTATGTTTCAAATAGCGGTGCTCAAACGCTTCTTCGGATTCCCATCCTGCCGGACGGCACTGCCGGGACGCCCGAAATCGTGGCGTCCTCATTCCAAATTGACGATTTCACTTTTGGCGCGGACGGCAGCATTTTCGCAGCAACGCAGAACGGATATCTGATCCGGGTACTCCCGGATGGAACCCGCATCGAAATCCCGACTGGGACCTATGGCGATGCCGCTGTCGCCTTTGGACGAATAGCTGCGGACGCAAACGATCTCTACGTTGTCAACAATGGAGGTCTTTTTACCGATCTGCCAAACGGCCCTGAACCGGCGAGCATCCTGAGGCTCGCCACCGACACTACCGGCGTGCTGCCGGAGTTACAGGCTGTGCCGGAACCCGCGACTTTCTGGTTCGGAGGCTTAGGAACCGTAATCGCGCTGGGATTAAAGCTTCGCTTGCGCGCCACGCGGGGACCGGGAACAGGCGGTCAATAAAAAGTGATGTCCCCGCACGGCCACTGCATAGCAGCTTAGCTGCCCATGTCGTAAAAGAATTCTTCCTGGACGATCTTTCCGTCTTTCACCGTGTAAACGGCAGCTTCATCGAGAGTCATGCGGTTGCCTGCCATCGGCCCAGCTTTGGCAGTCACGTCAAAGGTGAAGTGAACGATGAACCGGTCTCCGTGAGGATACGGACCTTGGGCTTTCGAGCTATGTACATCGTGGTTTTTAACCCACCAATCGTTCTTGCCTTTGATGGCATCAAGGCCCTCCATGCGCGCAGGCATCGATGGTCCGCCGCTGACAGCCTCGATGCTCACAATCTGGGGGCTGTAAAGAGTCTCGACAGCCTCCATAATCTTGCCCTCACGACAAAGAGAGACTAATTGCTTACCGACGGTCAATGTGTCGCTCATAAGTAGCACTCCTAGGGGAATTATAGGTCGATCTCAGTTACAGGCAATTGAAATTGCACCGATTTGATCCGGACGTTTAGCGGCGCGCTTTCTCTTGTTTAAACCCGGCCGGAACTGCAAACTTCGTGTCATCAACCGCTCCGTTGCTCACGTTGTCGGTCTGAGTTTCCAGCGTGATGAGTGGGGCGTTAGGGTCTCCGCCGCCGCCCATCTGAGCCATTGGCGACGAAACTCCGCTGACGGAGATATCCGAAAGCACCGGGTAGCCGTCAAGCTTGCGGATTTCTTTGCTGGCGGCGTTCATCCCGCCCATTGCGGGCCCTATGCCTGGTGCGCCAGAAAACGCGTAGGCAAACTTCTCTGCCAACTTCTTCTGATACTCGGCCAGTTCCTTAGTAACCGGGGTTGCCGGGACTAGCCAGGTATCAACCTTAACAACCATCTGACCCTGCGAGCCGGAGTTCTTCGCGGTAAGAGTCATCACTGTTTCATTTGCAGTCTGGTCTTTGATTGATCGGGTCTGTCCGGTTTTGGTGACCTTCACGTCAAATTCCAGCTCACCCTGCCCGTCGCGATTCGTCCGCTGCTGCATCTTTTCCATGCGCTGGCGCATGTCTTCAAACGTCTCGACGGAATAGGTGCGCTTCTCGTTGTTGATTGTGGTAACCGTCCCGGCGTCCAAGTCAAAGAGAGTGGTCGTTGCTTGTCCTACACGTGCCATCTTTGCGCCTTTCACGTAGACGCTCGAAACTTGATCTTGAAACGCCGCCTGCAGTCGCCCGCCCGCGAGCCGGCCCATGATGGGGTTGCTGGCCATGCGCTGAGTCATCTCTAGCAGAGTTCCCCCCGTATACTTGGTCGTCTCGGTGAAGCTGGCGTCTGCCCACAGAGAGCCCCCGGCGACCCACAGCAGCAAGGCGGCTGGACTTATACGTTGCAAACAAGGACCTCCTCGTCGCCGAACGTTTGTCCTTTCGGCGCGAACACTCCCCGCTAGTATATATTCCTATGCAGGCAGGATCGCGAAAGGACGGTACTCTTCGAGTCCCGTATCGCTTGCACGACCAATCCTGAGGCAAACGATCTGATTGGGGGCGCGCTCCTGCGCCATAGTTACTCGTAGGAAGTTGGAGGTAAGCGCCATGCCGGACTCCTCCAGCGTGACTGCGGAGAGTCTCTTGCCGATCATCCGACGCCGGAAGTCCAGGTTTTTTCGATCGGACAGTGTGCGCAACACCTGTGTTCTTTCTCTCCGAACCGCAGGCGGGACCGGCTTACCGAGCGATGCGGCGGCGGTACCCGGACGCTCCGAATACGTAAAAACATGAAGGTACGTGAACGGCTGCTCTTCAATGAATCGGACCGTCTCGTCGAATTCAGCATCCGTTTCACCGGGAAAGCCAGTCATCACATCGGCGCCGATCGCCGCATCGGGCATCAGCTTTCGCGCGGCTTGAACCCGGGACGCGTAGTGACGAGTCCTATACTTCCGGAACATTCGTTTCAACACGGCATCTGAGCCCGATTGCAATGGGAGATGTACATGATCGGCAATTCGGTCTTCTTCTGCGACCAGCCGCAGCAGAGAGTCGCTCCAGTCCATGGGCTCTACCGAACTGATCCGAACGCGGCGCACATCAGTTTCGCGCAAAAGAAGTTGAAGCAGATCGGAAAACCGCAATCGTCCCGCCAACTCCCTTCCCCAGCGGCCCAGATTGATTCCGGTAAGGACCACTTCGCAGTACCGGGTCGCGAGCTCGCGTACCTGCTCGACCACACTCTCGGCGGGCGCGCTTCGGCTGCGGCCGCGAACGGACGGGATGATGCAAAACGAACACGCGTTGCTGCAACCGTCCTGCACCTTCAGATTGGGACGCGTGCGATCTTCCCGCACATCGCGGACCGGAGCCGCCAGAAATGAACCGTTACGCTCGAAACTGCTGACGGCTACGCCGCCGTGATAAG
Source organism: uncultured Acidobacteriaceae bacterium (assembly GCA_963730775.1). GTDB lineage: Bacteria > Acidobacteriota > Terriglobia > Bryobacterales > Bryobacteraceae > Bog-105. Next base: position 356,545 of record CAVSTI010000006.1, read on the forward strand.
CCTCGCGGTCATCAAGAACAAGTGATGCAATGCGGGCCTTTTCCGCGTTACCGACCACCCATTCCACGCCTTCGATCCCAACCAGTTCATTGGGAGCACGTTGCGCATAGCAGCCGGTCACCACAATCTTTGCGTTTGGATAGTCTCGGTGCAGGGTACGAATGGTACGGCGGGCGTCGACATCGGCCGAGTGCGTAACGGTACAAGTGTTCACGACCAGAAGATCGGCGGCGCCCGGATCCCGCACGGGCTCGACACCGCGATCGCGGAAAGAGGCTTCTATTCCCGCCCCGTCCGCCTGCGACGCCCGGCACCCGAAACTCTGGACGAACACTCGTTCCACACTCCTAGTTTTGCAATACTGGATTAAACTTACCTGCGCGATCAGGCAACCGCTGGGTGTGTTCGCTCGCGAACGCATCGGGAGGAAAGTCCGGTCTTCATAGGGCAGCATGCCGGCTAACGGCCGGGGGCGTGCGTTCAAGCGCACTGCTACGGCTAGTGCCACAGAGAATATACCGCTTGGGTCGTTCTTCGGCCCGAGTAAGGGTGAAAAGGTGCGGTAAGAGCGCACCGCGGTCTGAGTAATCAGACTGGCAGGGTAAACCCCATGCGAAGCAAGACCAAATAGGGGAGGAGGAGCTGCCCGCTCCGTTCAAACTTCCGGGTAGGTCGCTTGAGCCTGTCAGTAATGGCAGGCCTAGAGGAATGGTTGCCGCCCGCTTCGGCGGGAACAGAAACCGGCTTACCGATCGCGCAGGTTGAATAACTGTCTTTGTTGTATTACAACATTGATAGTCCCGCTCGGTTGATAAACTGGTAAATTCCATGGCAATTAGTGAACGGCTGCTGGAAATCCTTGTCTGCCCCCTTTGTAAGGCCAAGGTCGTCCTCAAAGAGGATGGAAGCGGGCTGAAGTGCGTCTCGTGCCACCGTGTGTACCCGGTGCGTGATGACATTCCAATCATGATGGTCGACCAGGCCACGATCGAAGCCTAGGCTCCATGACGGTGCTCGAGCAGCTTCCGCAGGGTTCCCGCGTGGCTGTCATCCGTTTGCGGTCTTTGGGCGATTGTGTGTTGACGACTCCCGGATTGGGGCTTCTCAAGCAAGTTCGGCCCGACCTCTCGGTCGGCGTTGTCGTCGAAGAACGGTTCCGCGCTGTTTTCACCGGAAATCCGTCGATCGATGCTCTCCTCTCCCCGACGTGGCAAGCCGTCCGGCACTGGAAATCCGCTCTCTGTGTGAACCTGCACGGAGGCTCGCGCAGCCAATGGATGACGGCTCTTTCTGGCGCAGCTTGGCGAGCCGGATTTGCCCACCACAGCTTTACGTTTGCTTACAACGTCAAAATTCCTCGTGCGCAGAAAATCCTGGGCGTGAACCGGACCGTGCATACCGCCGAGCATATGGCGTCTGCATTCTTCGCGCTAGGCGTTCCCATGCAGCCGATTCCCAGAGCGTTGCTGTTTCCGTCGGAGGTTGCATCCACCGCCGCTTCGAACGAAGTACCGCAAGGACAGTACGCCGTGCTTCACCCGTTTGCGTCGGAGCCTTCGAAGCAGTGGCCGGCTGATCGGTTCTGCGAAGTGGCGCGATATCTGGAACTATGGCAGATTCGGCCGATTTTCCTCGCCGGGCCAAACGATGATGCTTCCGCCTTTCCGCCCCATCTGGTCTGGCGAGGTGACCTCGAATCGGCTAAGACGCTGGTCTCGAAGGCTGCATTCTTCATCGGCAACGATAGCGGTCCCGCCCACATGGCCGCCGCCTTCGGATGCCCGACCGTCGTTCTCTTCGGCAGTTCGAATCCTGCGATCTGGTCGCCTTGGAGAACGGAATCTGAAGTGGTCGTTGCTCCCGATGGTCTGAACAAGGTAAATGTGTCGCGAGTAATAGCCGCTCTCGAGCGTCTGCGAGTTTTTGAGAAGGCGCACGCTTGAAAGACCTGTACCGGCTTCTTCGGTATGCCCGCCCCTACCTTCCAGCCCTGTTCGCCTCAGTTCTGTTCATGGCGATTGTGGGTTTGTCGCAAGGACTTCTCGTTAAGCTCATACCGCTCATCCTCGAACGCGTGCTGCGGCCAAACCCGGGTGACAACGATCCGGCCGTCCTGTTTTCCATTCCGCATACCTCGATCCATTTAGCGCTCCAAGACCTGATCCCTTCTGCCATCACGAATATCTGGACGATGGTGGCGATCGGCATCCTGTTCTGCTTCCTGGCAAAGGGTATCTGCGACTACCTGGGCAACTACCTCGTGAATTGGGTGGGCGTCAGCGCGATCATGGACCTCCGCCAGGAGGTCTTCGATCGGGTTCTCCGTCAGGATTCCCACTTCTTCGAACGCCAGAGTACTGGCGAGATCATGTCGTCGATCATGAACGACATCGACCGGATTCAGATCGCGGTTTCCACGATGCTGGCCGACTGGTTGCGGCAGATGTTTACGGCCGTCTTTCTGCTGTTAGCCCTGATCAGCATGAACTGGCGCCTGTCCTTGATCAGTCTGGCGGTTTTTCCGCTGGTGGCCGTTGTGACAGTTCGACTCGGTCGCAAGATTCGCAAAACCACTCGCCATGCCCAGGACATGGCCGCCGGACTGAACCAGATTCTTCAGGAGACGCTCTCCGGTCATCAGGTAGTGAAAAGCTTTGGCGCCGAAGATTTTGAAAGCCGCCGCTTCCGGGTAGCCGCTCAACGGCTGAAGAACGGCAATCTGAAGTACGTCGCACAGCAGGCGCTGGCGTCTCCTATCATCGAGTTCTTCGGCGCGGCCACCATCGTTTTTCTGCTCTGGTTCGCGCGGCAACAGGTGAAAAGCTCGGCGATGACCGCTGGCGATTTCACAGGATTCATCATCGCCCTGACTTTCCTCTACGAGCCGATCAAGCGGCTTACAAATATCCACAACATCTTCCAGCAAGGGATCGGGGCAGCCCTCAAAGTCTTCTCCTATCTTGATGACCGCCAGCACGTGGTCGACAAAGACGGCGCGCGACGGCTTTCCCGGTTCGAAAAGAACATCCGTTTCGTCAACGTAGGCTTTCGCTACCCTGCACGCGAGCGGCTGGTGCTGAACGGCATCAATCTGGAAGTCAAAGCGGGTGAGGTTGTCGCGCTTGTGGGCTCGAGTGGTGCCGGCAAAACGACCCTCGCCAACCTTGTTCCGCGCTTCTACGATGTGACCGAAGGTGAAATCCTCATCGATGGCGTCGACATCCGTGATCTGCAGCTCATCAGCCTGCGTGAAAACATCAGCATCGTGGCGCAGGAGACTTTTCTCTTCAACGATACGGTGTTCGACAACATTGCCTATGGGTGCCCGGAGGCAAAGCCGGAAGAAGTATTCGCGGCGGCAAAACAAGCCCTTGCGCACGATTTCATTCTTCAGTTGCCGGAAGGCTACAAAACACACATCGGAGAGCGAGGCCTGAAGTTGAGCGGCGGTCAGCGGCAACGCCTCGCCATTGCCCGCGCCCTGCTGAAGAACGCGCCGATCCTGATTCTGGACGAGGCCACTTCCCATCTCGACACCGAATCGGAGCGACTGGTCCAGCAAGCGCTGATCACCTTGATGAAGCGTCGGACAGTGCTCGTGATTGCGCACCGGCTTTCCACCATACGGCAAGCGAATAAAATCGTGGTGCTTGACGCCGGTAAGATCTCTGAAATGGGCACGCACGACGAACTGCTGGCCAGAGGTGGTGTGTATCGTCGCCTGTACGAAATGCAATACGCCGATCCCGCTGGGGTCGTAGGCTAGGAAATCGGACCGCACTTGACCTCTTCTTCTTTACAGACCGCCTCTGCTCCCGTGCGCAGCATGACCGGCTATGCTCTCGTCCGTCAGGGAACGAGCGCAGGTGAATTGACATGTTCATTGCGCAGCGTGAATGGGCGCGGCTTAGACCTGCATTTCTACTTAGCGGGCGAGTTCGCGACGTTCGAGAATTCGCTACGTGCTCTTTTGAAGGAAAAGATCCGACGAGGTCACGTCGAAGTCCGGCTCTCGCTAGCCTCGCAATCGGCTTCAGAGCGGGCATCCTACAACAAGCCGCTTTTCGAAAACCTGCTGCTGGCGTTTCGCGAAGCAAACGCCGAATTCGGGCTACAGTCTATACCGGATCTGAACTTTCTGCTTGGCCTTCCCGGCGTGCTCGACACTTCGCGGCAGCCGGTTGCCTTGGGCGAAGGGTTCGGCACGGAAGTGCTGCAAGCCATGGCTTGTTGCGCAGACGAACTGAACCAATACCGCGAGCGCGAGGGCTCTGCCCTGGTGGCGGCCATCTTGTCCGAACTCCGTTCGCTTGAGGAGAGCGCCGGTTCCATGAGCGCCATCCGGCAAGACGTGGTGCCCCAGTTAAGCGCACGCCTTCAGGAGCGTTTGAAAGCACTTTTGTCCGATATCAACCTGTCCGAAGGGCGTTTGCTCGAGGAAGCGACCCTGCTCGCCGACAAATCGGACGTCCAGGAAGAGTTGACCAGGCTGGAGGTACATTCGGCAGAACTTCGCCGGCTCCTTGACACCGGGGGCGAGGTGGGCAAGCGCCTGGATTTTCTGCTCCAGGAACTGAACCGGGAGACGAATACTATACTTTCGAAGAGCTCGACCGTTGGCGATCTCGGGATCCAGATGACCAGCCTGGGTCTAGCAGCGAAAGCAAACATCGAGAGGATGCGGGAGCAGTGCTTAAACCTGGAATAGGTACTTAAGCCCTATTGCCACAATCATTTCCGCCCGATATGTCAACCGTTTTCATCATCTCGGCCCCGTCCGGTTCGGGGAAGTCAACCCTCGTCTCGCGGGTGATGGCCAAAGATCCGGGTCTGCGATTTTCCGTGTCTTACACCACTCGGAGACCGCGCGGTACCGAAAAGCCGGGCGACAACTACATCTACATTTCGCGCCATGAGTTTGAGGAGCGGCGCGATCGCGGCGAGTTCCTGGAGCATGCCGAGGTGTTTGGCAACCTCTACGGTACCCACCGAAGCGTCTTGGAGCAGGCCGAGCGCGAGGGGAAAGACCTGATCCTCGACATTGATGTACAAGGTGCGAGACAATTAAAGCAGAGCATTCCGGAGGCCGTTACTATCTTCATCCTGGCCCCGTCCCGCGATATTCTTGAGCAGCGTTTACGGTCGCGATCGGAAGATTCGGAAGAAGGTATCAAGCGGAGATTGCAAGATGCCGCGGAAGAAATCCGGAATTACGCGGAGTACGATTATTTGCTCGTGAATCACCAGGTGGAGGAATCTGTGAATGCTCTTTCGGCCATCGTCGTCGCAGAACGCGTTCGGCGGGTTCGGATGGAAGAGCAGATTCGTCCCATTCTGGAGAGTTTCGAAGATCGTTCCCTCCCCCTGTTTTAGCGCTCGCCCGGACAGATCGCGTGCGGGCATTCAGTTGTAGTTGAGGTCATTCCATGTCAGACAAAACAAAGAACACCATGTATTCCATTCCCGAGGATGCAACCGGCAGCACTTACCGGTTCATCATTGTCGCCGCCAAGCGGGCCCGGCAATTGCAGGGCGGTCAAAGGAGTGTCCTGCCGGCAACAAACAAAAAGCCCACCACACTCGCCATGGAAGAGGCCCGGCGCGGTTTAGTTCCATACACGGACCTGAATCAGATCGAAGGCGAGGTTCCTCCTCCGGCGGAATAGTCAGAGATGCGCGTAGTCCTGGGTGTTGGTGGAGGCATCGCTGCTTACAAAGCGGCGGAACTCGTACGAGCGCTGCAGTCCCGTGGCCACGAAGTTCAGGTAGTCATGACCCATGCCGCCCGCGAGTTCGTCCAGCCGCTTACCTTCGCCACGCTCAGCGGCCGAAAGGTCATCACTGACCTGTTTGCTTCCGAGAGTCCCGACGAGACATTGTCGAGCGCCGTCGAGCACATCAGCGTAGCCCAGGACAACGATGTCCTCCTGGTCGCCCCGGCGACGGCTAACTTGATTTCGAAATTTGCCCACGGTCTGGCCGATGACTTTCTATCGACGCTCTACCTGGCTTTCCGGGGCAAGGTAGCCCTTGCACCGGCAATGAACACCCAGATGTGGGAGCATCCTGCCACCCAGGAGAATCTACGGGAGCTACGCCGTCGCGGATGCGCCGTAATCGATCCCGACGAAGGGTGGCTCGCCTGTGGAGTCACGGGAGCAGGTCGCTTGCCCGAGCCCGTCAAGATCGCGGAATTCGTAGACTCCTGGGCCCGTGTTAAGCAAGATCTCACAGGTGAATCGTTCCTGATCACAGCCGGCCCAACCCAGGAGCCGATCGATCCCGTTCGGTTCATCAGCAATCGTTCGAGCGGGAAAATGGGGTACGCCATTGCCGAAGCGGCAGAGCGGCGCGGCGCCCAGGTGGTCCTCGTCTCGGGTCCCGTGAACATTCCGGCACCACCGCGCGTTGAGGTCGTACCCGTGCGAACGGCGCGAGAGATGCGTCAAGCAGTGCTGAACCACCTGGAAAATGCTTCGATCATCGTAAAGAGCGCCGCTGTGGCCGACTATCACGTCACCGAGGTTCCCCGCCAGAAATTAAAAAAGACCGCGACTCGCCTTTCCTTGGAACTCGATCCAACGCCCGATATCCTTGCCGAAGTCGGAGAGCGAAAGGGTGACCGTCTCCTGATTGGCTTCGCGGCAGAGACGCAGAATCTGATTGAAGAAGCGCGCCGTAAGCTGATTTCGAAGCGTTGCGACATGGTCGTGGCGAATCTTGTCGGTCGCGAGGGTCTCGGATTCGAGTCGGATAACAATGAAGTCGAAATGGTCACGCGTGCCGGTCAGACGGTACATGCAGGCCCGGCCTCGAAGGTTGAGATTGCTTCGCAAATCCTCGATCAGATCGCTACTCTCCGTCTCTCGTTACGCGCCGCCGAATTGTTAGTTTCCGATACCGCATGACAAAGGAACAGATTCGAGACTATCTCAGCTTTTATCGGGATCTCGGGTTCGACAGTATCTACACATCTTTGCCACGTCCTCGAACCTCTCGCGCCGCGCAAACTGCGGAAGCACCCGCGCCGGCTAAACCGTTAAGCCCGATCGTTGTCCTCCCGAGCATGGCTCCAGAAGACGACACGCTCGATCTCATTCGCCTGGATATCGGCGATTGCACCCGCTGTCGACTTCATGAAGCGCGTCTGAACGTGGTATTCGGCTCCGGGAACGAAAAAGCAAAGCTCGTCTTCGTGGGTGAAGGTCCCGGTGCGGACGAGGACGAGTCAGGACTGCCGTTTGTCGGCCGTGCCGGACAACTGTTGACGCAAATGATTGACAATACCGCGGCGAAGGAAGGCATTCCAATCACGCGCGCGGACGTCTACATCTGCAACGTCGTGAAATGCAGGCCGCCCGAAAACCGGACGCCTCTTCCCGACGAGATGCAGACATGCGGGCAGTTCTTGTTTCGCCAGCTCATGACCATTAAGCCGAAAGCCATTTGCGCGCTCGGCTCCACCGCTATGAAAGCCCTTCTCAACTCCAAAGAAGGCATCACCAAGCTGCGCGGCAAGTGGCACAAGTGGAACGACATTCCCGTGATGATTACGTATCATCCGTCATACCTCCTCCGCCAATACAATCAGACGGCGCGCCGTGAGGCGTGGGAAGACCTGAAAACGTTGCTCCATTTCGTTTATGACTGAGCTTTCCAGCGAGCCCGGTCAGCCGGGACTGTTCATCACGTTTGAAGGCACGGAAGGCAGCGGAAAGACGACCCAGCTGCGGCTTCTGCAAGCACGGCTGGAAGAGCTTGGGTATCGCGTCACCCCGAATCAGGAACCTGGCGCCACACCGATCGGCAAAGACATACGACGCATCCTGCTCGATCCGGCCAATAGCGAGATGGCATCCGAGACGGAACTCTTGCTAATGTTTGCGTCTCGGACCCAGGCCGCAGCCGAGATCATACGCCCCGCCTTGTTGCGCGGCGATATCGTCCTCAGTGACCGCTGGACAGATTCGTCGCTGGCCTATCAGGGTGCTGCCCGGGGACTAACGTTTCAGAAGGTCCTCGACCTGCATCGTCTGGTGCTCGGCGATCTGCGCCCCCAACTCACCATTTGCGTGGCGATCGACATAGAGACAGGTCTCCTCCGTGCCAATTCGAGAAATCAGAAGCATGCCGCTGGAGATCAGGAAGCGCGAATCGACGGGCAATCCCTGAACTTTCATCGACAAGTGGGCGAGGCGTACCGCACTATCGCGCAGACCGAGCCAGATCGGTTCCGGATGATCGACGGTTCGGGAGATCGGACTGCAGTCTTTGAAAAGATCTGGGCCGCGGTTTCTCCGCTTCTGGACCAGCGGCTTATTCGCCCGAAAGAGGTCGTCCAAGCGTGACAATATTCCCGAATTTCTTTGGGAACGCCGCCGTTGCCGCCACCTTGGCGAAGATGGTTGACGAAGCGCGCATCTCGCAAACGCTTCTTCTGAGCGGCCCGGAAGGGGTCGGTAAGGCAACCCTGGCTCGCCGTTTCGCGGCCGCCCTTCTAGGCGACGCCCAAAAAATTGAGCGCGACGATCTGAGCCTGCCCGAGAATATCGAGAGCATTGAAGCCCGCGAAAAGTGGACCTCAGACAAGCGCGCGGAAGATCCTCTGTTTTTTTCGACGCATCCCGATTTCGTGACCTTCGCTCCCGACGGTCCGCTTCGCCAACTCACAATCCAGCAGGTGCGGCTTCTGCGAGAGCGCGCTCAACTCAAACCATCGCGAGGTTCGCACCGCGTTTTCCTGATCGATCACCTCGAGAGAGCGAACGAGCAGTCAGCCAATTCTCTCCTCAAAGTACTCGAAGAGCCACCGGATCATCTCGTTCTCATCGCGACCGCAGAGAATCTCTACGACTTGCTGCCCACGATTCGGTCGCGCTCGGTGGTCCTCCAGATGTCCCGTTTGTCGGAGTCCGAGATGGCCGAGTTCGCGGCGGCCCGCGCTCTTGACGAAGCACAGACCCGGATCGATCTCGCGGAAGGCAGCCCCGGGCTTGCCGTCACATTGAATATTGACGAACTAAGGTCGCGGCGGGCCTTGATGCTCGCGGCATTCGAGTGTGCCGCCGGGTTGATTCCCTTCTCCACCTGGGTCGGGCAATCCGAAAGCTTCAACGCCAGCCGCTCGGAGAAACTGGAAGTTTACCTGAGGCTCGGGTACTTGTTGCTGCGCGACATCCTCGCAACCTGGTATGGCCGAGGCCCGGTACGCAATCGAGACATTCAGGCGCGCATCGCCAAAATCGCCGGCGCCGTGAGCTTTTCGTGGATCGAGCGCGCCACGCTGCAAATAGATGAATTATTGGTAATGGTACGCCGCAATATCCAAAAAACGGCAGCATTGGATGCGCTCGTTCTGAATTTGCGTAACCCCTCCCTCCCGATTAGCACCTAAACTAGCAACTAAACGCTCATGTCCACCATGAGCGAACCCATCAAGTAAAATCGAGAGACAAATGTTTGAGGAGCGGCGATTAGAATCACTTACGAGGAAACCTACTCGTACTGCAACCGGGGATTTGAAGGATAACGCGAGACGTCCAGTGTCAGCCAAAAAGAGTGCACCGCCCGATCAGACCAATGCCGAACAGTTCTACTATTCGAAGCAAATGCAGAGCAAAACACACATGGTCGTTGTGCTCACGGACGGGGAACAATTAGAGGGAGTCATCGAGTGGTACGACCGGGAATGCGTGAAGCTGAACCGCATCGGTGCGCCCAATCTGCTGCTCTATAAGCACTGCATTAAGTACATCTACAAGAACGAAGCTGAGTAAGCGCCGCCGGCTCAACTCGAGCCGGTCCGCGTTTTGGCTTTTCTGGCGAGTCGATAGGCTCGCCGCTGGGCCGCTTCTTCATATCGGCGCTTATCATCTTCCGATTCCGGCACAATCGCCGGCAATAAAACCTTGTTGCCGGCGGGGTCCAGCCCGACGAAGGTGAGGTACGCCGACGACGTGTGCCGTAGCGTCCCTTTCGTCAGGTTCTCAACCCAGACCTTCACTCCCACTTCCATCGACGTCCGGAAGACGCGGTTCACCTGAGACTTCAAACGAACCAGTTCTCCCACGTGCACAGGGTGCAGGAAAGTCATCTGATCGATCGACGCCGTCACTACTGCGCAGCGAGCGTGCCGCATGCCCGCTATGGCGCCACAAAGATCGACCAGATGCATGACGTGCCCCCCGAGCATGTTCCCAAGCGTATTGGCATCATTGGGAAGGCAGATCTCCGCATAATCCGAACGTGATTGCGCCACGGTACGGATCTGTTCTTCGGTGCTCGCCGAAAGCACGACTGATGATCTTTCAGACATGGTTTTCTTTGTATCCGGACTGCCCGGCAGCCTTCGTCACATAGCTTCGGCAAAAGGCTAAAAGCTGCGCCCGCTGGCAGGCGTCGGCCCGGTCCGGTAGCAATTCTTCACTTCCAAGCACAAATCGAACCGTGTGCCGCCCAATCGGTCGGTGGTCCCATTCCTCGATCGCGAGAATCTCAAGCGCTTCAGAGCTCTCCTTGGCAACCGTGAAGCGCAGGACAACGCTTTCGACGCCCGCCGGAAATCTACCGCATGGATTACCGCGATTGCCGTGATTGCAGCCTGCAAATCGGGTTTCCGCAGGAACAGTCGCAGAATCCTGGCCTGCATGGCAAAGCCCGTCGTACTCGTCAACGAGAGGAAGCCGCGCGTTCCGATGAAAGGGTATGGAGACGACCTGCAGTGGCTCGAAAAACCGGCACGGCATACCTGCAGTATCGCAGGCTGGACTAAGCGGGCCGCCCCAGCTTCCGCTGCCGCGACCACCACCACCAATTGCGCTGCTCGGAAGGCAACCGCGGATCGCGTGCCTGCGCCACTGCGCATCGGAACGTGTCGAGCACGCAGGGATCCTGCCGGGTGCCTGTGTTTTCGCAGAGGCGCAGGTAGAGCTCATCGCCGTCCGCCTCCGCTAAATCCCGGACGGAAGAAATACCAAGGCTTCGAAGGTCCGCCTCAATCGAGGGACCCACTCCCGCGAGGTCGCGCAAGCGGTCTTTGCCTTCAGCTTTCGGATGAATGTTCTTGTGGATGCCTGATGCCGCTGCCATCGAAGTGCTCCTTCACTGGCGGTCTAAGAGTGCAATCCCTCCCACGATTAGCAGAAGGGCGCCGATCTTCGGAATTGTAACGCTTTCCCCGAGTACTAGCCAGCTCAAGGCGAACGCAGTGAGCGCTTCGAGCCCCAGCACCGAGATGTAAGCGACGCTCATCTCTGTCCGGCGCATCCCGAGAGTCTGGCATGCGGCTCCGCCACAAAAGAGAACGAAGACAGCAACGCTGGGACCAATCCGGGTGAGCCCGTCCGAGGCCTTCATCGCTAATCCGCCAAAGGAAAACAGGAGAGCGGCTACGGCAAGAAAGAGGAGCGGCATCGCTATCAGCGTAGACCGCTGAACTGAAAACCGCCGCACGCGCAAATGCCAGTCCGGGCGGGTAGACGCGAAAAGAAGCGTTCTCAGCGAGAGACTCCACCCAACCCCCCGTCATTGATCCCGTTTACCACGGGGGAACCCTCTGAGCACCTTTAGACTTCTCCGCTTATACCTTTCGGTACCGGAGCCTGAGCACAGGCACTACCCTCTGGGCTCCATGACTTTGATTATCGGATCAAAATAAGAGAGCCAGGCGGAACGCTCTCGCTGAGAACGCTTCTCATTCAGAATATCAGCGAAATCACATCCGTGGTGCTACCTCGTAGAAGTCCCGGGATCCAAGAGTCCGGTATCGGGTCCGGCCGCCTCAATCCTGACACGTATCATGTAAATTGCGCTTCATATTCGTTTCCTGCTTTGGCTTCCTGTTTGCCGTCGCGGCTCTGTCCTCCGGGCAGACAAAGCCGATCAACATATCCGTCGATTTGACGGATGCGCCGCGAAAGATCCTGCACGCACGGTTGTCTTACCCGGTCAAACCCGGGCCCCTCACCCTGGTTTACCCAAAGTGGATACCCGGGGAGCACGGGCCGACAGGTCCCATCGACAATCTGGCGGGACTGGAATTTACCGCAAACGGGAAGCAGATCCCCTGGCGCCGGGACGACGTGAACATGTATGCTTTCCACCTCGACATCCCGCCAGGCACAACAACCGTCGACGCGAAGCTCGATTTCCTTGCCACGGCAAGCCCTAGCGGATTTTCGGCCGGCGCATCCACTACGGCTAACCTCTGCCTGCTGAGCTGGAACGAGTTATTGCTCTATCCCGAAGGGTACTCGGCATCGGAGGTCCGGTTTGCGCCGTCCCTCAAAGTGCCGGAAGGGTGGAAATTCGGCACGGCACTGACCGGATCAGACGCCCATGTCGATGGCGCGGCCAGCTTCCAGCCGGTCACATTGGGGACTCTTGTCGATTCCCCGGTTATTGCGGGCCGCTATTTCAAGGAAATCCCGCTTGCGCCCGAAGTCACCCCGAAGCACTTCCTGGACATGGCAGCTGACGGTCCTGAAGACCTGAACATCAGCAAAGACAATCTCGCAGCCGTGCACAACCTGGTGCTTGAGGCGAGCAAGCTTTACGCCTCACAGCACTTCAACAGCTACCATTTCCTTCTTACCTTGAGCGACAACGTCGCGCACTTCGGCCTTGAACACCATCAATCGAGCGACGACCGCGTCCACGCAAGGACGTTGATCGATGAAGACCTGAAACTGTTGAGCGCCGACCTTCTGCCACATGAATTTACGCATTCCTGGAACGGCAAATACCGCAGACCTGCCGGCCTGGTTACACCCGACTATCAGCAGCCAATGAAAGGCGAGTTGCTATGGGTTTACGAAGGACTGACGCAGTATCTAGGCGACATACTCGCTGCGCGAAGCGGCTTATGGACAGCGGATCAATTCAAGTCCTACCTGGCTGCTTCGGCGGCTGAGTTGGACCACCGTCCCGGGCGCACCTGGCGCGATCTGGAGGATACCGCGGTCGCTGCACAGACTCTGTATGAATCGGGTGGCGGCTGGGATAATTGGCGGCGTTCGGTCGACTACTATCCCGAGGGCGAACTGATCTGGCTCGAAGCCGACGTCAAGATCCGTCAAATGTCGAGCGGCAAGAAATCGTTGAACGATTTCTGTGCTCGTTTTCTCGGGGTTGGCGGCACCACGGGTCCCGAACTTCTTCCCTACACGTTTCAGGATGTGGTCGACGCGCTCAATGCCGTACAGCCGTTTGACTGGGCTGCATTCCTGAAGGAGCGGGTCACGTCCAAGGCCGATCATGCTCCTAAAGGGGGCATCACTGCTAGCGGGTACGCGCTTACCTTCGACGACAAACCGAACGAATTCACACGCGCAGTGGAATCGCGAAGCCATGGGGTGAACGCCTGGTACTCTCTCGGGCTGAGAACCGGAACCGAGAATGCGGTGAACGACGTTCTGGTGAACTCCCCGCCTTTCAAGCGGGTGTTGGCCCGGGCATGAAAGTGGTCGCGGTAAACGGAAGAGGCTACTCGGACGAATTGCTTCGGACGGCCATCAACGAAACGAAATCCGGCTCGCAACCCATCGAACTGATTCTCGAAAATACAGGCTATTTCAAGGTCGTGAAGATCAATTATCAGGGCGGTGCAAAATACCCCCATCTGACTCACGAGGGCTCAGAAGCCGCGCTGCTTGATGCGATTCTGAAGCCGTTGGCAACTCATCCCGAACAGCCGAAAACGGCTGAATAGACGTTTCCGGATACCCTGTACAAGTATGGAGTTCATCACCGTCGATCGCTGGCCCAATCCCGAGAGTGTCGATTACCGGCCCGAGCTTGAAGCGGGAAACGTCCTGTTCTTCCCCTCGTGTCCGTTCACTTTCCCGGAAGAGCAAAAGGAATTTCTTCGCAACATCAACTTTGCCGGAGGCGCGATCCACAAAAACGTGGCATACCGGCCCTCGAGCGATCGGGTCACGGGGGTCCAACTGGACCAAGCCAACACAGAGAGACTCCTTTCGATTCTTCGGGATTTTTCGCGCAACATTGTCCATTTCACGAGCGAGTTGCTACCGGATTACGCCCCATATTGGAAGCTGGACTATGCCAGCTTCCGCCCGCTTGAAGAAGAGAGTCGCGACCTGCCGACGAACAAGCGCAACGACCTGATTCACACGGATGCGTTTCCGTCCCGGCCTACCAACGGCGATCTGATCATGCGCGTCTTCACGAACATTCACCCGACGAAAACCCGAAATTGGATCACCACCGATCCGTTCGAATACGTCGCGAAACGGTATGCTCGCCAGGCCGGTCTCGACAGCATCGCTGGCAGTAACAACTCCACCAGTGGACGGTTCCTGAATAGCTCTGCTCGACTGCTGCATAGCCTCGGCATGCCGGTCGTTCCGCGATCCGCCTACGACAAGTTCATGCTGCACTTTCACGAGTACCTGAAGCGCAACACGGATTTTCAACAGAACTCAAAGAAGTACGCTTTCAACTTCCCGCCTGGTGCTCTCTGGCTCACCTTCACCGACGTTGTGCCGCACTCCGTCTTGTCGGGCCAGCACGCGCTGGAGCAGACTTTCATCATTGCCCGGAAATCGATGGCTAATCCGGAGCGCGCTCCCGTAGCCATCCTGGAACGGTTGTGCGGTACCCAGATGCTGTTCTCGAACTGATTACTCCCTCGGTGCTTCAGGCTGGCATTCCGGACACCAGTAGAGCTTTCGTCCCACGAACTCCTGTCGGCTGATCGCGGTGCCGCAAAGAAAACAGGGGAGCAGGTGCCGCCGGTATACGTAATGCGTTTCGCCGCGCCTTGCTTTTCCCTTCGGATGCGGCCGGTCGGCGGGACGCGTCGTAACAATACGCCGGTCGATCATACCCACTGTCATCAGTTGCCGGGCGTCTTTCCAGAGCTTCGTCAGCGCACTCTTTGGGAACGGAATTTCCCGGGCGAAAGGGACTAAGCCGTGCCCGGAACAGGAGCTCGGCGCGATAGATATTCCCGATCCCGCTGATCACCGCCTGATCCATGAGCAAAGCTCCGATCGGCGCCCGGCTCTTCCGGATCCGGTTTATCGCTTTAGCAGGGTCGGCATCTTCTCGTAGGGGATCCGGTCCGATCCGGCCCACCAGTCCGTCGCGTTCCGCGGTTGTGAACACCTCGCACGCCGTTGGTCCACGAAGTTCGAGCCAATGCTGGCGCGAAGAGAAGCGCAAGCGCAGTGCGCCTCGGGGCTCCGGGAACGGTACTTCGCCCGTGCGGAACTTGCCGTAAAGACCCAAGTGGATGTGAAGATGCCGGTTCGAGCCGAATTCGTAGAACAAATGCTTGCCATACGCCTCGACGGAACGCAGCTTTCTCTTGTTCAGCATCGCTGCGCCTTCGTGGAAGCGACCGTTTGGCCCCTCCACGGTGATGATGCGACCCCCAAATAATTCGCCGTGCTGCACGGCATGACGATGAAGTTCATTCCCTTCGGGCATTTTCGTTGTAAGTTGTTGGATGATTCGTTCTGGCCGAAGATTTGACAATTACCAATAAGGAGGCTGCGGCTGCGGTGCGGCTCCCTCCTGCCTGGCTGATCGGAATGGAGGCGCTTCCATTCGGACTGGTGATCGGCTTCTCGATTACGGCGCTTCCTTTTCTCCTGTCCCGCACGGGCGTTCCCACCGGGCGAATAGCGGCGGTAAGCGCCTTGGTCCTGTCGGCCAACTCCTGGGGATCGCTGTTGAATCCCATCCTGGATGTGGCTTTGTCGCGCCGCGCTTATTTCTGGCTGAGCGCCGCAGCTTCTGCCATCGCCATGGAGGCCGCACTTTGGCTTCTCTCCGCTGGCCACCTCGATTCGGCAACGGTGTTGTTGGTGCTGGCTGTGCTTGCGATCGTTCTCAATTCCGGAGCCGTTCAAGGCTGGACGGCGGAGTTCGTTCCCGAAGCTATCAGGGGTGCGGTGGGCGGGTGGTTTAACGTTGCGTATCTTGGTGCCGGTGCGCTGGGCTCACTGGTCGTCATGCGCTTGAGCACCCGCTTCTCTGCCCGGAGTCTCGGGATCGGAATGGCCGCGGCGATTCTCGTAACCAGTCTGCCGACCCTTTGGTTCCCGAAACCCCGACAGTCTGCGTTCCGCCTCCGTCAGATCTTTTCGGAGACGACCGGAGCCATCTGGCGTGTTTCGAAGCGGCGCGAAAGCCTTATCGGATTTGCGCTTTTCCTGAGTCCGGCCAGCTGCGTGGCGGCAATCAACCTGTTCTCCGCCCTCGGCAAAGACTTCGGCGCAAGTTCAGACGTGGTGATCTGGGTCACCGGCGCAGGTTGCGCCGTCAGCGCGTCTTTGGGTGCCTTGGTGGGTGGATACCTGGCCGGTCGCCTCGCTCGCGGCTACGTTTATCTCGGTGCCGGGATCGCTGCTGCGGCTTGTGCTTTGACAACGGCCTTCCTGCCACATACTCCGTTGTCGTTTACCGTCTCCGTTCTGCTGTACAACGGGATCGCCGGAATCTCCTACGCCGCGTTTACCGCTCTTGCGCTCGAACTCATTGGCTTGAACAATCCGGTGGCGAGCACACAAATGGGATTGTTCACCATGATTGGCAACGCCGCGATCAGTTACATGACTTGGTTTGACGGGTTGGGCTACAAGGCCGCAGGAGTGACAGGGTTACTCGCTGTGGATGGATTGGCGAGTCTTGCTGCCGCCGTGCCTTTATGCTTTCTCCTGCGACGGCATCGGCAGAAAAGCAGGAACGTGCGAAATTTGTAAGGCGCTGATAGCATATACCCCATGCTCAAGCTGATTGCTCTCTCCCTGGCCGCAGCTATGACGTTGCCCGCGGCAGACCTGCCCACGAAGAGGTACCTTAATGTGGCTGCCATCAAGACCATGGTTGCCGCAGCAGAAGCCGAAGCGGCGAAACGCAACGTAAACGTCACAATCTGTGTTGTGGACGAGAGCGGAAATCTGCTGTTCCTGCGAAAGGGAGACAAAGTCTCGCTCAATACGATCGACTTCGCCCAGAAAAAAGCTCGCCAGGCAGCTTTCTATCGCAGGCCTTCGGCTGCCGCCGCTGAAACACTCAAAAAGGGCGATGTCTCTGTACTGACCTACCCCAATTACTTCCCGAATCAGGGTGGTTTACCTGTTCTGGTCGAGGGTGAAGTACTCGGCGGGATTGCCTGTAGCGGGTCAAAGTCCGAGATCGACGAAGCGGTTGCACAGGCCGGAATTGATGCTTTGCTGCGGGACTATCCGCAGCACGGGTCCGACAAATAGATTGCTGGTCGGGTTCAGTCCGAACCTAAGAGCACCTTCACTACCTCGGACAGTTTCATGAATTGGTCGTACTGCGAGGGTTTCCGAAAGTAGCCGTTCGCGCCCAGGTTCATCATCTTCTCGCGCTCCTTGGCGGAATCCGAAGTCGAAACTACCAGCACCAAAGCCTCCGCACATTTCGGAAGCTGCCGTAGATGCTTTAGAACGTCGCCTCCCTGTACTTTGGGCAGATTGATGTCCAATACAACCAGATCCGGGCGAGGCGCATCCGTGTTGTTCTCGGCTTCGTCCAGAAAACGAATCGCCTCTTCCCCGTCTTTGGCCAGATGTACCGATAAAGACATGCCTGTACTTCCCAGGGCTTCCCGAATCAGAAAAACATCAGACTCGTTGTCCTCGACTACCAGGACGTGGCTTACTCTCTGGCCCGTGGTCTCCCGCCGGGATTGTGAAACGGAACGTGGATCCTTTCCCCGGCACGGATTCGACCCAGATCCGGCCTCCATACCGCTCCACGATCCGTCGACAAATGGCCAACCCGATGCCGGTACCCGAATACTGGTCGACGGTGTGCAGACGTTTGAAAAGCCCAAAGATGTTCTCCTTATACTGCGGCTCGATCCCAATGCCGTTATCAGCAATCGCGAACGTCCACAATCCGTTCTTGCGCCCCGCTGACACTTGTACCGCTGGTGAGCGATCCGGGCTGCGATATTTGATGGCGTTCCCGATGATGTTTTGAAACAGTTGCTGCAAGTGCAGGTCGTGCATGGACAACGTTGGAAGCGATTCGGACGTAACTGTCGCCCCTGCCTCCGAGATCGCACCCGCCAGGTTCGCAAGCACAGCCCTCAGAACCTGGTTCGCATCCACGTTCTCGGCTTTATACTCAACCGAAGACGCCTTGGTGTAGCTCAGCAGGTCGCGCACCAGCATTTCCATGCGAGTTGCCCCATCCTTGACGAAGCCAAGGAATGTCTTCGCATCCTCGTCGATCAGATGTCCGTGTCTTCTCGAGAGAAGCTCGCTATAAATCTTGATGCTTCGCAGAGGTTCCTGCAAATCATGGCTGGCGGAAAAGGCGAACTGTTCCAGGTCGTAGTTCGCTCGCTGAAGATCTTCCTGCACGTGCTTTTGTTCGTCGATGTCAGTGCAGGAGCCAAACCACTTTACCGGGCCGCCATCGTTCTCGCGGACTGCAACGGCACGGGCGACGAACCACCGCCAGCGGTTCTCGGCGCGATCGAAAAGCCGATACTCCAGGTTGTAAGGTTCTCCGGAAGTGACAGACTTTTGCCAGGTCTCGCGCCAGGGCTCCAGGTCATCAGGATGCATGATGGTCTCCCAACTGGCATCTTTTGACGTGTCCGGTCCATATCCGGTGAACTCATACCACCGGCTGTTGTAGTAATCGACGTGCCCGTCCGCGCGCGCCGTCCAGACGATCTGGGGCATAGCGTCCGCAAGCTGTCGAAATCTGCTCTCACTCGCTACAAGGATCGATTCGAAGCGTTTTGTCTCGGTGATGTCGCGGGCGATCTTTGATGCTCCGACGATCCTCCCCCACGGATCTTTCACCGGCGAGATTGTCAGTGAAATGTCCAGCAGAGTCCCATCTTTCCTCCGGCGTTTCGTTTCGAAGTGATCGACACGTTCGCCTCGTCGAAGCCGGGACAGGATTCGGGGTTCCTCTTCTTGCCGGTCGGGGGGAATCAGGAGCGACGCCACGGGCTGGCCGATTGCTTCCTCTGCGGTGTAGCCGAACACGCGCTGGGCGCCCTTGTTCCAGCTGGTGATGATCCCGTTCAGGTCTTTACTGACAATGGCGTCATCCGAAGAGTCGACAATCGCGCTGAGGAGCAGGCTCGCGCCGTCGGCCCGTTTTCGCTCGGTAATGTCGCGCATGATGGCCAGGTGGGCCGTGGTTCCGTCTGGTTGCCTGATAGGAGCGGCGTACGTTTCCATCAGGGAACTCGTACCGTTGAGCCCCGTAAGTTCAAACTCCAGCCACCCCTTTTCTCCTCCGCAGATCTTGCGGTTGAATTCGCGAAATGTGTCCCGATGCCCAGGTGAGATCAGTCCCAGAACGTCTTGTCCAATTACCTGTTCCGGAGAGGAAGCGCCGACCATGGTGAGACCTGGCGTGTTCATAAACAGCAATGTTCCGTCCGCGCCGACGATCTTGATGCATTCCGGCGTAGTCTCGACGATGGTGCGGAACTGCTCTTTCCATTCCGTTTCGGCTCTCTTGTTCGCCGTTCGATCCACGAGGAGGTTGAGCGCCCCGGTGATCCGCCCGACAGCGTCTCGCACCACAGCAGGGTAAGCCGCAAACCAGAAGGTGCTGCCGTCCGGCCGCTCCGCAAGATATTCTGATCCGACCGGGGCTTCTTCGTTCCGGAGCGCGAGCGCTATCGGGCACTGCTCGTGGGGCAGAGGTGTGCCATCCGGGCCGTAGATTCGCCACGTGATACACCACTGATCGACTCCGATTTCGGGTACACGGCCGGCGAGTTTCGCTGCGGCTTCATTGAACCAGGTGAGCCGTCCTTCGGCGTTCGTTGTATACGCGGCGATCGGAAGGGCTTCCAGCATGGCGCGAAATCCGCCATCTCCGTTCGCGATCCCTGCGGCAAGCACCGCCGGCATGGTCGCGGCGTCATCTTGGATCAAGCGACACCTCCACCACTCAACGCCTGCCAGTCCGCTTTGCTCTCAGTCAACATCCGGCGACTCTGGTCCCATAAGAATCATCACTTCATCACAGCCTCGCCTTCGGACCAAGGAGAGATCTCAGGGCGGAACAGGTACTTGCTAACAACCCGTTTACCAATCTACTCCGAATCGCAAACCGCCAGCTCAGGTCCACAAGCAATGGCCCGGCGTCCCTTATGCGGGACCCGACTCCTAGCCTGTACCCCGTAGGCCCTTTGCTGCATCAAACGAGTACGGCACGTAAGTGCTTGTTCCGGCTAAACTAGAAGTACAGTCAATTATGCTCGAAGGCGCTCTCGCCAAGGTTTTTGGCACCAAACATGACCGGGAGATCAAGGCGATTCGTCCACTCGTTGCGGCTATCAACGACCTGGAGCCGCAGTTGCAGAAGCTGTCGGATGCCGATCTCGCAGCTAAAACGGTCGATTTCAAGCAAAGAATTGCCAACGGCTCCAGTCTGGACGACATCCTGGTCGAGGCATTTGCAGTAGCCAGAGAAGCGGGGCGGCGCGTTCTGAATATGCGCCACTTCGACGTCCAGTTGATCGGTGGAATCGTCCTCCACAAGGGGCGTATCGCCGAAATGAAGACCGGCGAAGGCAAAACACTTGTCGCTACCCTGCCCAGCTACCTGAATGCTCTCGGTGGCAAGGGCGTTCACGTCGTTACTGTCAACGACTATCTTGCGCGTCGCGACTCGGAGTGGATGGGGCGGATGCACCGCTTCCTGGGTCTCACGGTGGGCACCATCGTTCACGACCTGGACGAGGATCAGCGGCGGGCAGCCTACGGCTCCGATATCACGTACGGCACCAACAACGAATTCGGCTTCGATTACCTGCGCGACAACATGAAGTTTCGCCTGGAAGACTACGTCCAGCGCGATTTCAACTTTGCCATCGTCGACGAAGTTGACTCCATCCTGATCGATGAAGCCCGAACGCCGCTCATCATCGCGGGTCCGAGCGAAGAATCAACGGACAAATACTACAAGGTGAACCGGATCATTCCGTACCTCGAACGCGGCGAGGTGATCGAAGGAAAAGAGCCAGGACAATCGCGCACCACGGGCGATTTCACCGTGGACGAGAAGCACCGGAGCGTCGCCCTCACCGAAGAGGGTGTGATCAAGGTCGAAAAGCTGCTCAATACCGGCAATCTCTACGACCCCGCCAATATCGAGATGAATCACCATGTGCAGCAGGCCCTGCGTGCACACATCCTGTACCAACGTGATCGGGATTACGTGATCCAGGACGGCCAGGTCATCATCGTCGACGAGTTCACCGGCCGTTTGATGCCGGGACGCCGCTGGAGTGATGGCTTACACCAGGCGGTAGAAGCGAAAGAAAACGTCAAGATCGAACGCGAGACGCAGACGCTCGCGAGTGTCACGTTCCAGAACTTCTTCCGCATGTACAAGAAGCTGGCCGGAATGACCGGTACGGCCGACACGGAAGCGGCTGAATTCGGCAAGATCTATAACCTTGACGTCACAGTCATTCCGACGAATCGACCCATGGTTCGCATCGAGAATCCGGATGTCGTATATCGGACGGAAGAAGAAAAGTTCCGCAATGCCGGCAAAGAGATCAAGGCGCTTCACGAGAAGGGACAGCCGGTCCTCGTCGGCACCATTTCGGTCGAGAAATCGGAACGGTTGTCGAGCGTCCTGCGCAAGATGGGCGTCAAGCACGAGGTTCTGAACGCAAAGAATCACGAGCGCGAAGCGCACATCGTCGCCCAGGCGGGACGAAAAGGCGCGGTAACGGTTTCGACCAACATGGCCGGCCGCGGTACCGACATTCTGCTCGGCGGAAACCCGGACTTTCTGCTGGAAGACCGGCTCAAGAAATACGGCAAGACACCGGACATGCTCTCAGCGGAGGAGCTGGAGCGGTTGAGAGACGAGATCAAGGCCGAAATCAAGCAGGAACACGACGAGGTCGTCGAGCTCGGGGGCCTGCACATTCTCGGCTACCGAGCGCCACGAATCCCGCCGTATCGATAACCAGTTGCGTGGCCGCGCGGGCCGCCAGGGCGACCCGGGCAGTTCGCGATTCTACCTCTCGCTGCAGGATGATCTTCTTCGGATCTTCGGTGGCGAGCGCATGCAGAACCTGATGCTTCGGCTCGGCATGGAAGAAGACGTGCCGATCGAGTCGCGACTGATCACGAAGCGAATCGCTGCAGCGCAGAAAGCAGTGGAAGCGCAGCATTTCGCATCGCGCAAACACGTTCTGGAATATGACGACGTCATGAATAAGCAGCGTCAGGCTGTGTACTCCATGCGTCGCCAGCTTCTGGACGGGCACGCCGACCAGCGCGAGCGCGTGGTCGAAATCATCAACGGCATCATCGCGGGTTTCGTGGACCAGTTCTGTCCCGAAAATGCGCGTGTAGACCAGTTTGATCTGCCCGGATTGCAAACGGCGATCTTGAACCAGTTCGGCGCAAAGATTGAGCTCAGCGAGTACGAGGGCCTGGACCGCCGTGAGATCGAACCGAAGCTCCAGGACTTCGTCATGGAGCGCTACAACGAAAAAGAGCGGTTAATCGGCCCAGAGAATCTTCGCCAGGCCGAGCGCATCATCATGCTCAACGTGGTGGACAACCAGTGGAAGGACCACCTCCTTTCGATGGACCACCTGAAGGAGGGTATCGGACTCCGCGGCTATGGCCAGAAGGATCCCCTCATCGAGTACAAGAAGGAATCCTTCACCATGTTCCAGGACATGATGGATCGGATCGAAGACGAAACCATCCGGTATCTCTTCTTCATGCGAATTGAGACTGGAAACTCGTCTGAAATCCAGCTTCCTTATCCCGAAATGGATGAGGATGACGAAGACGAAGACAATACCGGCGGAACGGACGGCGGGGGAGAACCCGCCTTGGTCACCGCGAACGTGCAGAGCCAGAAGGAACTACAGGCTCAAAAAGAAGCCCAACAATCCGTTCTTGATCTTACGCGCAATATCCAGCGCAAAAAAGATCGCGAACTGGCTCAACTGCAGACGCTCGGCGCCAATACGGACGGCGGAACACAAAGCCAACGAACGGTGTCCAAAACGGCGAAGGTCGGTAGGAATGAACTTTGCCCCTGCGGCAGTGGAAAGAAATATAAGCGATGTTGCGGTGCTCTCGCCTAGTCTCCCTTTGTTTTTTACTTTTTGCAGGATTACTGAACGCGAGTGATGCGGACGTTTGGAAAGAATACGGACTGGTTCATAGCGACACCGTGCATCGCGGCAACCAGACGGTCACAAGTTATCAGCTTAAAGATCTGACGGGAGCCATTGCGGCTTTCGAGTGGCAGCGCTCACCTCGTGCAAACACTTGTCAATTAGCCGCTTTCTGTTCCCAAGATCCCCAGCAGACCACAGTTTCGGACGCGAATTACGTCGTCAAGTTTGAAGGTCCCCCACCAACCCAGGCGGAGGTGGACGAAACGCTCAAAGCGCTTCCGGACAAGCATGGGACCAGCCTGCCGGCTATTCTCACGTTCCTGCCCAAGGAAGGCCGAGTCGCCAATTCTCCCCGCTATATCCTGGGTCCCGCGTCTCTCGATGCCTTTGCTCCCGAGTTGCGGTCGATCAATCCGGGCTTCGCCGAAGGAGCGGAAGCGCAGGTGGCGTCTTACCAGATCAAGGGTGGAAACCCGGTTCGACTAGCGCTTTTCTACTACCCTACGCCGGAAATGGCGCGGATTCACACGGCCGCATTCAAGCAGGCAATCGGCAATCACGTAAAGCGATCCGCTGTCCTGGTTGCCGCCGTCTTTGGTAGTGCCTCCGACGAACAGGCCGATACGCTTCTCAGCCGGGTCCAGTACGAAGCCAAGATTACCTGGAACGAAGTTCCGCCGCCCAGCCCGATCAAGCCGCTGTACCAGTTGCTGGTGGACATCATCTACCTGAGCGTCTTTCTGTCCGTGCTATGTCTAGCTGCTGGTTTGGTTTACGCGGGCATCCGAATCTACCGGAGGCGCTATGGAACGCTTGAGTCTGAAGAGGCGATGACCACGCTCAATTTGACGGGAAGCGGCCATTAACTCCCACGCTCACTACAACTTACACTCAATTTTATCACGCGGGCGGACGCGTCCTGGAGGCGTCGCATCCAAAGATGCGAAGATCGCTCACCCATAAATGGTTTGTACGCCGATACTTACAAGGTCTTTCGGTTTTCGGGGGAAAAATGCCCTTGACTTCACCTCACACTGGCCCTAAACTCCAATCACAAACAGGTTTTGATGGCTGCGATGCCGTCGGATCTGATTCTCCCATTAAACGTAAATCCTGGTCATCCAGGGTAAGAAGTATGCTCATTCGCAAGAATGAGCATTTTCTTTTTCCACGTAGTTTTGGCGGCCATCTTACACAATGAGGCCACCGCCTCCGAAGGCTAACGAGACTCCCCAAACGTGGCGCGAACGCTTCCAGGCTCTCCGGAACGTTCCTCCTCTGCTGAAAATGGTCTGGCAGACGAGCCCGTCTCTCAGCCTCTACACCATCGTTCTCCGTTGTTTATCGGCCTTCTTTCCTCTTGCGACACTCTGGATTTCGAAGCTGATCATCGACCTTGTCGTGCGGGCAATCAGCCACAGGCCGGTGGACCGGTCCGCCATTTGGAAACTGCTGGTGCTCGAACTGCTGATCGCGATTGCGTCCGATACCACCGGCCGGTTCATCTCTCTCGTCGACAGTCTGCTCGGGGACAGGTTCACGAACTACATCAGCGTTCGGCTGATGGAGCACGCTAACTCGCTGGATCTATTGGCGTTCGAAGATCCGGTCTTTTACGACAAGATGGAGCGGGCGCGCCGGCAGACTACCGCAAGGCTTGGGATGCTGGGAGGTTTGGCCGGGATGGCCCAGCAACTTCTAACCCTGCTATCGCTCCTCTCGGCAGTGATTCTGTTCTCGCCCTGGCTCCTGGTTTTGTTGATCGCCGCCACAATCCCGGTCTTCTTCGGGGAGACCCGGTTCGCGATGTTGAACTACTCCATGCTGTTCCGGTACACACCGGAACGACGTGAACTGGATTACCTTCGTTATCTTGGGGCCAGTAATCAGAGCGCCAAAGAGGTCAAGATCTTCGGGCTAGGCAAATATCTAGCTGACCGTTCCCGAACGCTCTTCGAGCGTTTCTACGCCGAGAACAAGCATTTGGCAGTAAAGCGGGCACTTCACGGGACATTTCTCAACCTCGTTCCGACGGGCGCCTACTATGTGGCCTATGCATCGATCATTCTCCGCGCGCTCTCGGGAACACTTACCGTAGGCGATCTTACATTGCTGGTGGGTGCGTTCTCTCGATCTCGAAGCATCATGGAGGGCCTTGTTTCCGGTCTCGTCGGGATTTCGGAGCAAGCTCTATTCATCAAGGATCTTTTCGAATTCTTCGATACGAAGCCAACGATCGTCTCTCTGCCCGGGGCTTTACCCGCGCCCCGGCCCATCCGGGAAGGATTCGAATTCCAGAACGTCTCGTTCAGCTATCCCGATTCGGAGCGCAAGGTTCTCGACGGGTTGAGCTTCCATTTCGGGCGCGGCGAGCGGATTGCGTTGGTAGGCGAGAACGGAGCGGGCAAAACAACGCTCGTTAAACTGCTCGCCCGGCTCTATGATCCGACGGAAGGCCGGATCCTGCTGGACGGCGTTGACCTTCGGCAATACGACGCCGACGATCTTCGGCACGAGATTGGCGTTATCTTCCAAGACTACATGAGATATGACATGCTAGCCTCTGAAAACATTGGCTTTGGACGGATCGATCATCTCGACAACGAGCCCAGGGTAGAACGCTCTGCCGAAAAGAGTCTTGCAGCCGATGTGATTGCCAAGCTCCCGCAGGCATACCGCCAAATGCTAGGCCGTCGCTTTGACGGCGGCGTTGATCTATCAACGGGCCAATGGCAGAAAATTGCCTTGGCGCGAGCGTACATGCGGGACGCTCAGATCCTGATCCTGGACGAACCAACGGCGAGCCTGGACGCGAGGGCAGAGTTCGAGGTCTATCAGCGCTTTGTCGACCTAACTGCCGGCAAGATGGCAGTCCTGATCTCGCATCGGTTTTCCACGGTTCGGATGGCGGACCGGATCCTGGTTCTCGAGGCTGGCCAGATTGCCGAGCAGGGATCTCATGCAGAACTTGTAAACTTGGGACGTAAATACGCAGAACTATTCGAGTTGCAAGCCGCCGGCTATCGGTGACACCGGCCGGTCTTCACTGTTCTGTTAAGGTTTTATAGCCTCCGTTTTCATGATTCGCGCGCTGCTCCTTCTCCTGACCGGTTCTCTCCTTTTCATGCAAGCTGTTCCGGGTAATGGCAATTGGCCCCTGATGCCCATGCCGGCCTCGGTAAGCGCAGGGACCGGAACCGCCGTGCCGATTGATGCCAACTTCAGCGTGTCCCTGTCGGGCGCCGGATCGAGCGACCCTCGACTGCGTGATCTGGCGGCCCGGGTCACTGCTCGCCTTGGGCGGCAAACAGGAATACCGATGCTTCCGCGTGTTGTGCAAACCCCAAACGCAACGCTCAATATCGTGGTGGAAACCAAAGACCACAAAGGACCGCAGCGCCTTGGCGATAACGAACGCTATTCGTTGCAAGCAGGTGACAACAAGGTGAGGATCTCTGCGGACGCACCGCTTGGAGCGCTTCGGGGGATCGAGACGTTCCTGCAACTAGTGGCGCCTAATCCGCCTGGCTCAATCGGTTGGTCTGTTCCCCCGGTCACGATTCGAGACGAACCGCGGTTCCCGTGGCGCGGTCTTTCGCTGGACGTGTCCCGCCACTTTATCCCGCTCGAGGGGGTGAAGAGGACGATCGACGGTGTGGCGGCGGTGAAGCTGAATGTCTTCCACTGGCACCTTTCGGACGACCAGGGCTTTCGTATAGAAAGCAAGAAGTATCCCCGCTTACAACAGCTTGGATCGGACGGGCAGTTCTATACCCAGGCCGAGGTGAGAGACGTGCTCGAGTACGCACGGAACCGCGGAGTGAGAGTGGTGCCGGAGTTTGATATTCCCGGGCACGCGGCAAGCTGGCTTCCCGGGTACCCGATGCTGGCGAGTGGCAAGGGGCCGCACGGAGTGATGCATTCGGTCGGAATCCTCACAGCGCTCATCGATCCGACGAAGGAATCCACCTATAGGTTTATGGACGGATTCGTCGGGGAGATGGCGAAGCTTTTCCCGGACGAGTATTTTCATATCGGCGGCGATGAGGTAAACCCCCGGGAATGGCGAACCAGTGCCAGTATTCAGAGCTTTATGAAGAAGCGGCACATCCCGGACGAAAAGGCGCTGCAGGTTTACTTCAATCAACGGCTTCTAAAGATAGTTACAAAACACGGAAAGCGAATGGAAGGCTGGGATGAAATTCTGCAGCCTAATTTGCCGAAGACGATCGTTATTCAGTCCTGGCGTGGACAAGAGTCGTTATGGCAAGCTGCTCGCGAGGGGTTTCAAGGTATCTTGTCGGCCGGGTATTACCTCGACCTGATGCAACCCGCCTCCCAGCACTACGCCATTGATCCGTTTGTTCTGCCCCCCGCGAGAAAGGAGCGGCTCCAGAAGGAAAACAAGCCGATTCCTCCCGAACTCACCCCTGCGGAAGCCAAGAACATTCTCGGCGGAGAGGCGGCCATGTGGGAAGAAATTGCAACTGCGGAGAACCTGGACGCGAAACTATGGCCACGACTCGCTGCTATTGCGGAACGACTCTGGTCACCGCAGTCCACGACCGATGTCGACTCCATGTATCGCCGGCTAGCTATCACAAATGACTGGTTGCAGTGGCTGGGATTGACTCAAAAATCAAATCTGGAGCTGATGCGACAGCGTATCGCGGGCTCGGTGCCCCGAGAAACCATGGATACCTTCGTCGCCATCCTCGAGCCAGTGAAAGGATATGCCCGGCATGCGGAAAAGTACTCGAGTTCCACACCGCTGAACCGGCTGGTCGACTCGATTCCGCCGGAGAGCAACACGGCACGAGAGTTCAACAATGCGGTCGACAAGTATCTTTCCGGCGCCGAGGGTTCCCCGGAACTTCTGATGAAGGAGCTCGTAAAGTGGCATGACAACGCGCAACAGATTCTTCCAATGCTTCGCGACAACTCGCTTCTGGAAGAGAACATCCCGCTTGCCGAAGCCGTTGTGGCCCTGTGCCAGATTGGGCAGGATGCCATTTCTGCGCGGTCAATGAACCATCCGGACGCGCTAAAGCCAGACTCTGCGGCGAAAGTGGCTTCGGCTTCGGAGCGCAAAGGCGACATCCTGATTCAGATTGCGCCCGGCATTCAAAAGCTTGTGAATGCGTCTGCGGCTAAACCGGCAGCAAACTGAGCGCGGCTTCGAGTTCGGCGCGGGTGTGCGCATCGCCCTTGCGCGTTGTCACTTCAATCCCTTTTTCGTACATCAGACGGGCTTCCTCTATTTGGCCCAGCTTTTCGTATGCCTGGCCGCCGTGGAAATACGCTGCGGCGTAAGTATCGTCATGCGCGAGCAGATTACTGAATTCGGCGATAGCCTCGGCAAAGTCGCCGCTTTTCACAAGTTCCATTGCTAACCCATAGCGAGCAAACGTATTACCCGGGTTTTCACTGAGCATCTGCTTTAGCATGTCCAGCCGATTCGTAGCCATTCGTTCGCATTGTCCCACTTCGCCACCAATCTGCGTCTACGGGAGCATGGGTGATTCAACAGTCATGAAAGTCGAGTCAGAGCACTCGCCGACGGGAAAACTGGGCCAGAAGTATCTCGCGTCCGGAAAGTCAATCGCGATGCGTCTTTGGGACGAGAAGGGCGGATCCCAGAAGGAGCAGAATGTTGCACGGGATTATGAGGTGGTTGGATTCGTACTCGAAGGCGCTGCCACGCTCGAACTAGAGGGGCAGACAATCAAACTGAAGGCGGGCGACAGCTGGGTTGTGCCGAAGGGCGCAAAGCACACCTACCACGTTGACGGGCATTTCAAAGCTGTCGAGGCGATGCATCCTCCAGCCCAGGTGCATAGCCGCGACGAATAGAGCGGCGTTACTGGTAGCGCCACATCTTCATGCTTCGGAGGTCGAAGGCATAGGCGCCCGTCGAGAGAATCGAGAGGCCGATCGCGCTGTCGAACTGTGTACCGGCGGCTGAAAGGTGGGCTGCCCCGAAAACAGGGGCAGCGCTGGCCACAGGTTTTCCTTCAAAATACACGGGTGCGGTGCCGAGATAGGACAACTTGCTTCCCCGATAGAGGCCCTCACTCGGTTGAGCATCATCGATTTGCAGGCCTTTGATTAATTTTGCTGTCGCGACTGAACCCTGAAAAGCTGTATCCAGCTGGGCGCGGAGCGGCACTATACCAACGCTGAAGCCGTCTGTGGTCAATGTTTTGACGTCCGCCGTATCCGCCGCCCTGCTGTCCTGAAGCTGACTGCAAATGCCTGGGCAGGCAGGCGATTTCAAAGTCTCCGCCGAGATTTCGATCGCGTGCCCAGGGATGTTCAGCACCAGCAGCCTCTCGCCAAACGCGTTGTACGAGAGAGTGCCATCAATGGGAGGGCTGAAGGTTTCGGGTGCTTTCCCGAGGATTTCGCTGAACTTCTGATCAATCGCGAAGATATCGCTCAACTCAATCGACCCGAGCTTAAACTGCCGTACTTTCCCAACCTCTTTCGGATTGCGATGGGTATCGGCTTTCACTGCTCCAGCGGGCGATAGGTAGGAATTCTGGTCAGCAAGGCTAATGACGAGCTTGAGGTTGGTTCCTCCGAACGTTGCATCCACGCAAGGCAAACCCGAGCAGCTCTGCAACGGAATTTTGACTGTCTCCGGTGTGCCTCGGCTGGTACAGGCAAACTGAGTCAGGCACAACACAGCAATGAACAGCAGGCCCTTGGCGGGCGGCCTTCGGTCGGTTCGTGGCAGCCTACTTCTCCGATGATTGATCGGTAGGCTGTCGTTCGCCGCCATCACG
This sequence comes from uncultured Acidobacteriaceae bacterium, assembly GCA_963730775.1. Taxonomy (GTDB): domain Bacteria; phylum Acidobacteriota; class Terriglobia; order Bryobacterales; family Bryobacteraceae; genus Bog-105. The sequence goes on from CAVSTI010000006.1 coordinate 386,476, forward strand.
ATCCAAGTGCTTTTCTCCTTCGGGCTTGTTCACTTTATCCTGATCAGCGGTTTCATTGTCCTTCGGCTCGGGGCTAGGCATATTTAGTCCGGGTTCCTTTCGCTCCTTAGACGTGAAAACCACGGTCACTGGGACATTCAATTCCATACGTGCGCTGCCGAACTCGCAATCAGCCTTAGGGGAGTGGCGGTCGTAGATCACGGCAATCGAAGCCGATCATCGGCTCTTATCAGTCGTACTGTCGAGGTGGCCGCCGGTGGCCAAAAACTGCTGCTCCCAGTTTTTCGCGAGCTGCATGTCGGTTACGTACTGATCCTGTGTATCGCGAAGAACAGCCCGCTCGCGGAACAGCCGTGACAGCAACAAGAGAGGCCGCTGAAAGCGGGCATTCGCGGCGGTTGCCTGTTGCGCATTGTTGATGGCGTCGTCGATCAACGCGCCGTACGTCTGCTGTAAACTGCGACGCAGCTCTGTGTCGGGAAGGGGGCCGGCAATGTTGGAGAACCGGGCCTTCGCTTCCTGAACCGGGGGACCGAACTGATCGTGTTCCAGATTGGCCAGCCGCAGATAGGTCTCCGGCTTCGGAGGCGCCAGCGACAGGACGCGCTTCAGAAATTCCTGGGCTTCTTTGTAATGGCTGTTCCGTTCCTCCGGATCGGGCGAACGCTCTGCGAGATACGCTTCAAGGTCGGACAATGCCAGCAGCGGACCTGGTGCCGCGGGCTGTAGTTGGGACGCCTCTTTGAGGTGTGAGGCTGCGCGGTCCACAAGATCGTTATAGTCTGAGGGCCGGGCACCCTGAGCAACGAGTTGACGGAAGAGGGCCACGCCCAAGCCTTCGTGCGCTTTCGCGGACGAGGGGTTCACATCCAACTCACGCTGATAGGCGCGAGCAGATTCTATCCACTGACCTTGCTCGGAATTAGCTTCCCGGTTCTGAGCCGGCCCCTGACTATGCTCGGCAGTTGTCTTTTCTTGTGAGAAGCTCAGGCCCGAGCAGGAGAGTACCGCGATTGCAACAACAAGCAGCTTTGAATTGGACCACATACCGAGTCCTTTCTTTGCTATTCAGGATTGGATCACTTCACATACTGTAACGAAGTGGACGCGGTATTAAGAAGCGTCGTTGCAAGAGCATGGATCGGCTCTGGTTCTCAGCAAAGCCTTGCTTCTCGGGTTCCAGTGCAATTCAACTTACCCAATTTGCCCGATCGCCTTTCGTAGTTCGTCGCACGTTCTTTTTGCGGCCGCCGGTACCAATTCCCCTGGTTATGCAAGCTCAGAATCAGTTACGTGAGCCGTGGCACACCTTTGCTGAAGCTGTCCTTCACGGCCAGTTCCGTGCGCACGGGCGGAGTCTCCATGTCGCGGACATCGGATTGGAAGATACGCGTACCTTGCGAGACCAAGTAATCGGCCGTACGTGCGGCGAGGGATTGAATGGTGAGTCCGGGGTTGGCTGAGCCCTGCGTTGGCATTACACTCCCGTCGCATACGAACAAATTCGTCACGTCGTGCGTGCGCCCGAACTTGTCTACCACTGAAGTACTTGGATCGGCGCCCATCCTGCACGCCCCTACCAGGTGCGCGAAGCGAGCTTCCTGGGAAACTTCTTCAGCCCCGGCGGCCCGCATGACTTCCATAACCTTGTTCTTTCCGAACGCAATCAGCTTTTTATCGTTCTCGTGCAGACCGAACGTCACCTTCGCGACAGGGAGCCCGAACTGATCTTTTTCGGCCGCGAGCTCGACACGATTGTCCGCCCAAGGCAGGATCTCTCCAAGAACACCAAGCGTCGCCCAGTGGTTGTAATCCATCATGGCGCGGCGCATCCCCCATCCCCACGCGCCTTTCGCCACCATCATCTGCTTCGCGAACGCAACCGGCAGCGGCGCTACTGTTTGGATCGCAAACCCTCTGGCGAAATCGCGCCGGGGATCAGTCTCATAGAACTCCTCAGTAAGGGCGTGCGCCGGAGGAGCTTTATACATCCGGATCAGGTTCGGAAAGCGGCCCAGTACAACGTTCCCGGCTTGCGCCATGAGATAGCGGCCCAAAGTGCCGCTTGAATTCGCGAGCCCGTTCTCATGCCCGGGACAAGCCGAATTCAGCAATAAGCGGGGGGTCTCAATTGCGTAACCGCAGACGATGACGGCCTTGGCACGCTGAAAGTGTTCGCGGCCATTACGGTCAAAGTAAAACACCCCGTTCACACGGTCGCGGCTGCGCAGTGAAATGCGCGAAGCCATCGAATGAGCGCGAACTTCTGCTCCGTACCGGATGGCCTCCGGAACGTGTGTGATGAGCGTGCTTCCTTTGGCGCCGACCTTACAGCCTTGAATGCAGAATCCGCGATAAATACAATGCGGCCGGTCGCCATGCGAGCCCGAAAGAATTGCCACCGGCCCACCGGCACAAACCCGGATTCCCAGCTTGGTACAACCTTTGACAAGCACATCGCCGACTCCACCGAGGGGATGAGGGCCATACGGATAGCCATGCGGATCACCCCACGGAAAATAGGCAGGACCGGCAACCGGGATTTCGCGTTCCAACAGTTCGTAATACGGCTTGAGTTCTTCGTAGGAGATGGGCCAGTCGGCGCCCACGCCGTCTTGCGTATAGACGCGGAAATCCGAGGGATGAAAGCGAGGCGCGAAGGCGGCCCAGTGAACAGAACCGCCACCAACGCCTCTGCCGCTGTTGTTTTCACCGAGGGTCAGCGGGTCGGAACCGCCGGTAATTCTAAGGTCGTTCCAATAAAGTTGGTGCGAGCCCTTTTCGTCGCTGACCCAGTCCAGTTCGGTATCCCAGAACGGACCAGCTTCCAGGCCGACAACGCGGAAACCGGCCTTCGCGAGACGTTGCAAGAGTACTCCACCCGCAGAACCGACTCCAACGATGCAGTAGTCGACCTCTTCTTCGTCCCGGAATCGCTTCGTCTCTTTTGGGATCCGTTGAAGCGGCCCAAGATTCCGGACATCGTCCCGAGCCTGCTTAAATTCGCCAAAGACAGGTGACTTCAATGGGTTCCACCTTGACCATGGGCGGGCGTGTCCGATGTTGCCCCGCTCTCTTCATACTGATCCGATAGCGCGGACTTCGGCGCTTCCCACTCATAGCGCTTCTCGTCGACTTCCCACGGCTCTGGCAGGCCGCCCTCAAGCCGGGTGTACGCGCGCGGGTACGCGGGGCCGCCATAGCCGATCTCGTCCCAAGCAAACGGGTGCGCGTAATAAGCAGACACGCAATCCTGCACGAGCAAATGCCAGAACCGGTCGATGGACATTCGATCCCAGATGTCATGAGCGGCCCACTTTTCCCCGTCATGGATGGACTTCAGAATTGTGTCCTGCTCGATCGGCTCCAGATCTACGAAGGCTTTGCCGAATTTCGCGCGGGCTGTAATGTCGATTGCTTGAATGCCGAGCCGATAGGCATCGCGGTCGTCCGGCATGTTTTCGAAGCGATAGCCACTGATTTGATTTTTAGCGAGCCGCTCGTCGACGGAGTTCAATACTGGAATGCGAAATTGCGGCAGCCGATCGTGCTGCGGAATGATCCGGTCGCAGATTGCCGCGATGATCGGCGTCTCCTCAGGCGAGAAAAATTGGATCGGGGGAACCTTTCCGACTCGTTCCTCGACAACGCCCCGGGTGGTCGCATCCCAGAATTTTTTTTGACCGAGAGTCTTATAGCCCGGATAGTAACCCGGCTGCTCCATTTGCTTGCGCGGCTTGCCCGTTTTCGGGTCAACCGGTATTAGTTCTGTTTCGTTCGGATGACTATTCACTGTTCTCTCTCCGCAGCAGGCTGGCGAGAGCGCCAAGCGCTCCGCAGGCAGCAAACAGAAGCGGCGCAAAAATCGGCGGGCCGTAGAGGATGTTGTAGACCCAAGTCTTTCTGCCTCCAGGACGCCGGACGATTCCCCGGGCGTGATAGAAGAAACCAACAGCACCATCTAACATCGCGAGCCCCGATGTAACGGGCAAAGCTTTCTGAGCAACTCGTTCACTGAACATCGCACCGATGCAACTGGCCAGCTGCACCGGTGCAAGCAGCAGCGGTGTCCATTGCGCCCAGATCCGAAAGCGGCTCTTGTAATGCGAATACCAGGCTTCCACGCCGGATAGAACCGTCCACACTGCCGCGACGCCCGCAAGATGCTTCTGGAAGCGCCCTTCATGGATCTCGCGCTTCCAGCCGGTATGCGATGTCATCGGCACCTCATCAAGCGGCGGGTCTTCCTCTCTGCGCAGGTAAGAAGCCATCCATCCCAGATAGGCGGCCGTACCAAAGAGGAGCGGAGCAAAAATGGGAGGGCCCATGATGATGTTTGTGATCGGGAGTTTCCATCCGCCAGGTTTGCGCTTGATTCCCCTCACATGAAATCCGAAGCCTACAACGCCATCAACAAGAGTGATTACACAGGCCCAGCGCATAGCGCCGCGCGCAACGCGTTCGCTAAACACGCCACCGAGGCTGGACAGCGACACGATGCCGCTGAGAACCACGGGCGTGTACATAACAGGATTACTGTAGCTACCCTTGTAATGTTCGTAGGCGACTTCTAGTCCGCTGACGAGGCTTGAGCCCGCCGTGATCAGGGCGAGAGAGCGTTGAAATCGCCCGTCCCGGATATGTTCGAGCACTGGTCTCGCCAGACTCAAGATAAGCAGCGGAGCAGGAACGTTATGATCTTGCTCGACTGGCGATTCCACTCTCACATGCATGTAGTAGCTGAAGCGGCTGTCAGAACCACGAAGTCACCGCTCTGTAGACGAGTACGGACGAGAAGCGTTGCATGTTAGAGGCGAGCGAACAAAGTTTCCCGTTACATTCGGGCCACGGCGCTGTCTCAATTTTGGAGAGACAGAATGGCACAAACAGCAGCGGAAATTATGGTGGACACTCTGGTGGACTGGGGCGTCGATACGATCTTCGGTATCCCCGGCGACGGCATCAACGGCATCATGGAGGCCCTGCGGAAGGCTAAGGACAAAATCCGGTTTATCCAAACCAGGCACGAGGAAGCCGCGGCATTCATGGCGTGTGGCTATGCCAAGTTCACCGGAAAGCTCGGCGTTTGTATCGCTACCTCCGGCCCCGGAGGCATTCATCTGATGAACGGCTTGTACGATGCCAAGCTGGACGGCCAACCCGTGCTGGCAATCACAGGTCTTCAATTTCACGACCTGATCGGAACCCATACGCAACAGGATGTTGCGCTCGACCGCGTCTTCATGGATGTCTCTGTCTACAACGAACGCATTATGGGTGCGGCTCATGCGCAAAACATCATGGAGCTAGCCTGCCGCACTGCCCTGGCGCGACGCGGCGTCGCGCATGTCACCATTCCGGTCGATATCCAGGACCAGACCGTAAAAGAGGACATGCGGTCAATGCGCAATAAGCCAAACCATGTTTCTGATGTGTTTGCACGTGGAGCGCGGAAACCGGAGCCCAACGAGATTCAAGCCGCCGCCGACATGCTGAACGCCGGCAAGAAGGTAGCCATTCTCGCGGGCCAAGGCGCGTTAAAGGCTGGGGATCAACTCGAGAAGGTAGCGGAGACGCTGGGCGCACCCATCATCAAGGCTCTGCTTGGTAAGTCGTGTGTGCCGGACGATAGTCCCTATACGACTGGCGGTCTCGGGCTCCTCGGCACTCTTCCTTCGGAAGAAGCAATGCAGGAATGCGACACATTGCTCATCGTCGGCTCTACCCTGCCCTACATCGAGTTCTATCCCAAGATAGGTCAAGCAAAGTGCGTTCAGATTGAAATCGACCCGTCTCGCGTTAGTCTGCGGTATCCGGCCGATGTGGCCCTGGTGGGAGATAGCGTCGAAACACTCAATGCCTTGATTCCGCACCTAAAGCAAAAAAGCAAAACATTCCTGGAGAAGGCCCAAAAGGGCATGAAGGAATGGAACGAGCTCATGGTCGAACGAGGAACGGCGACGGTCTCACCCATGAAGCCGCAAGTGGTTGCGCACGAGCTTGGGAAGCGGTTGAAGTCCGATGCCCTGGTTACCAGCGATTCCGGGACAAACACGACCTGGTGGGCGCGTTATATTCCTTCGTTGCGAGGACAACACCATACCTGCTCCGGGAATCTGGCGACAATGGCTTGCGGTTTCCCGTACGCTATTGCTGCACAAGTTGCGTATCCGAACCGAACGGTTATCGCATTTGTAGGTGATGGCGGGTTCACCATGCTGATGGGAGAAATGGCGACGTGCGTGAAATACAAGCTGCCGCTGAAGGTGTTCGTCATTAAGAACAACTCTCTCGGCCAGATCAAATGGGAACAGCTGGTCTTCCTGGGCAACCCGGAATATGAATGCGCTCTGCAGCCCATTGATTTCGCTGCCGTGGCGCGCGGCTTCGGTTGGCAGAGCTTCACGATAACCGAAGCCTCTGAAGCGGGCAGGACCATTGACGCAGCCCTTGCAGTACAGGGGCCAGCCTTGATCGAAGCGGTGGTTGACGAGAACGAGCCGCCAATGCCGGCGAAGATCAAGGCTCAACAAGCGCTGCACTTCGCCGAGTCGATGGCAAGGGGAACCAAAGATTGGGAGAAGATCGCCGCGACTGTTGCGAAGGACCGGATTCGAGAACTGGTGTAAGCGTCTGTGCCGATGCGGAGTTCGAACGATTCCCTTAGATCCGCAACAATCTCGGCCTACACAATTCCAACCGAGACGCCCGAGGCAGACGGAACGGCCGATTGGGATTCAACTACTGTCCTTACCGTCGAGCTGACGGCGGGCGATGCTACTGGCCTGGGTTTCTCCTACACGACGGAGCCCGCGGCCAGAGTCGCCCAACAGCTGATCGAGAAGGTAGTCCTGGGGCGCGATCCGTACGACATACCGGCGATTCATCACGAGATGGATCGCCTGTCGCGCAACTGGGGGCGGCCAGGGTTGGTGTCCACCGCTATTTCAGCCGTGGACATCGCCTTATGGGATCTCAAGGCGAAGCTGCTTGGACGATCGCTTTTGAGCTTGCTGGGTAAGTGTCGGGATTCGATCGCGGCCTATGGAAGCGGCGGATTTACCTCCTACACAGAACGGCAACTGATCGACCAGCTGACCGGCTGGGCGGACGAGGGCTTCTCCGCCGTCAAGATGAAGATCGGCAGAGATGCTGAAGCCGATATCGAACGTGTAGCGCAGGTTCGGCGAGCGCTCGGCGAGAGAACGGAAATCTATGTGGATGCGAACGGCGCCTATGACCGCAAACGGGCGCTCTCCAGCAGCCAGCCGTTCAGCGAGTTTGGCGTTACCTGGTTTGAAGAACCGGTCACTTCCGATGATCGCATCGGTTTGCGTCTACTTGTGGAGCAAGCGCCGCCTTCGGTCCGCATTGCGGCCGGCGAATATATCTATGTTCTTGACGACGCACGATTGTTGGTCGAGGCCCAGGCAGTGGACGTGTTGCAGGTCGATGTTACTCGCTGTGGAGGGATCACCAATTTCCTCAAGGTCAGTGATCTCGCTGAGATTTGCCATTTCCCGCTCTCGGCTCATACATCTCCTTCCATTCATGCCACGCTATGCTGCTCAGCAATTCCAGCGATCAATGTCGAGTACTTCTTCGATCACCAGCGAATTGAGGCGATGTTGTTCGACGGGGCTGTACGGGCTAAGAACGGAATTCTCCAGCCCGACTTGTCACGTCCCGGCTTAGGGTTGGATATCAAACACGAAGACAACCGAAGCTTTCAAGTATTCGGAGCAAACCCGGGCCTTACTTGACGATGGGTCCGCCCCCTTGCGTTTTCGATTCGTCGACTCGGGGCCATCCGCTACGCTTCCCGGAAGGAGCGCTCTGTTGAGTTGGGGTATCGGCCGGGGTTGACGTTTGACTTTGGGCCGAACCAGTATGCGCAGGCGGATCATCCGGTTCAATGTCGACTGCATTAACGACGGGGCTTGAGTGCTCATTCACCGCGACTCTTCGTCTAGTCGGCGTCTGATCGGGAATTGGGTCGTTCGTTCGATTGCCAGCCGAAGACAGCGTCGGGCGATTTGTACGTGCGCCCTCCGGATCAGTTGGATCTGCTTCTCGGGAAACCTCGATGAGACCCCCAGCGTGGCGCAGTTTGTCGTCCGAAACATAAGACCGGCGGTAGCGAACTTCGGATCCGGCGTAATGGGCGCCGGTCGAGTGAGCAAGACTCACGACCACCGTTCGCCGTTCCGGGTCGGACGACGAGCCACCCGGCCAGTAGAAGTGCAACGCATATCGCTGGCGCAGGCGTTCCAATGTATCTTCGAAAGCCGAGGCGTCGCTGATGGGCATAACGTCGCCGCCCGAACCCTTTGCGATATCTGCCGTTCCGGCCGAATGCGACGCATCAATGCCGACGGTCGTGCCGCCCGGGTATCGGGAGCCGCCGATTGGGCCTCCCCGTCCGCCCGGCCAGGTAGTGCCGCCGCCACCCAACGGCCCGCCGGTGCCCCAAGTGCCTCCGCTTCCCCAAGGACCACGTCTTCCCACGGGACCTTGACCGCCAGGGCCCGCCGAGAAAGGTCCCTCGTAAGGGGCGCGCAGGAAACTCAGCACCGCATTCGCTTCATCCAGAGCCACCTGGACCTGCGCTTCCGCCTCTCCATCCTGGGTTTCGTCGTCCGTCAGGATTACAATCGCCCGACGAGCTTCCGGCCGCCCGTTGCGGCCAATGTATCTCGCCGCGTCGAGCATTGCATGCGTAATGCGGGTTCCTCCGTTGAATCGCTCTGCTCGGAGTACATTATGCAATTCACCGACAATTTCGCGGTGGTCTTGGTTGAAGGGCAATCGCACCCTGGTCCGGGTGTCGAACACCATAATTGCCATTCGATCCTGGGGAGCGAGAACTCGCAGCGCTTGTTCGGAGGCGTCGGCAATGCGTTGGACGTGAGGCTCCATGCTCCCGCTCACATCGAGCAGCAGCAGGATATCGATCGGCATGTTCTCGCTCGCAAAGTTGCGGATTGGTTGAACTTTGCCGTCCACGCGCAATACGAAGTCACTTACTTGCAATCCCGTGATGGGCCTGCCCACGCTGTCAACCACCTGGGCATCCACCCGAGTCATGGCGACGTCACTCTTGAACACCGCCGGGTCGTCGCGCTGCGAAAGCGGCAACAGCAAAACCGAGGGCGATCAGGAGACGAAATGGTCGCAACACAAGAAGGGCTCTCCGTGCGGGACGTGGCATAACCGCAGGCCGTTTCAACTCGTAAGCCATTGCCGCCTTCTTTCTCCCGTACAGCCCTATGGTTGCACCTCCTGAATTCCGTAAACAGGCGGCCGGTAAACTCAAGTTTATGAAGTCCATGGAGCGCTCGCTCGGTACGCGGGCGGCCTTCCTACTGCCTTCCCTGAAACTGAAGGGACTTACCTCAGAAGGGCCCACCTTCGAACAATCCGTTCACGAGTTCCTTTTGGCTCATTTCGATGGCTATACGGCTACTGCCGGTAACCTGTTCGGGTATTGGAAGGACGACGGAGCTGGCAGTACCTACGGCGAGCACCGGCAATTCAGCGTTGCCATGGTCGACGAAAGGAAGCTTTCCGAGTTGAAGGAGTATCTCGCAAGGCTGGCGCGACAGATGGACGAAGAGTGTATCTATCTTGAGACCGGAGGCTCGGCGAGCTTGATCTACCGTGAAGAAAACAGCTAATTTCTTAGAGCGTGTCGAGAGTCTCGGGCAGCGCCTAGGGACGCGGCTACCGATCTTGCTTGCACCTATGGCGGGTGCATGTCCTCCCTCACTATCCATTGCAGTGGCAGAAGCGGGCGGGCTCGGGGCGTGTGGAGCGTTGCTGATGAAGCCCGATGAGATCGTCAGGTGGGCCAACGAATTCCGCGCTAAAAGCAGCGGCGGATTTCAAATTAACCTGTGGATTCCGGATCCGCCACCGAAGCGAGATGCGGACGCGGAGGCGCGGCAACGTGAATTCCTCGAGGCGTGGGGACCTCGACGTACCGCCGGAAGCTGGCAACCTGACGCCGCCGGATTTCGACGATCAGTGCCAGGCGCTGTTGCAGGCCAAGCCAAAAGTAATTTCCTCCATCATGGGCCTGTACCCTCCGGCATTCGTATCGGAGATGAAGAGACGAGACATCCTCTGGTTCGCAACGGCAACCACCGTCTCCGAAGCACGACTGGCCGAAGACGCCGGCGCGGATATAATCGTGGCCCAAGGTGCGGAGGCCGGAGGACATCGTGGAGCTTTCACGGCTGCGTTAGCAGAACGGGAGTCGGTCGGCTTATTTGCTCTTCTGCCCCAGGTTGCCGATGCGGTGAACGTGCCGGTTATCGCGACGGGCGGGATCAGCGACAGCAGGGCGGTCGCGGCCGCACTCATTTTGGGAGCAAGCGCGGTGCAGATTGGGACCGGGCTGCTACGAACCCCCGAATCAAGCATCCACCCGGCCTATGCAGAGCGCCTAGCACGGACAGAAGCGCACGAGACGGTCATCACGTGGGCTTTCAGCGGCCGCCCTGGACGGAGCGTAACGACGAAGTACGTGCGCGCTGCTTTCGATGGTCCTCCTCCTGCGCCTTATCCGGTGCAAAGAGGATTGACAGCCGCCATGCGGCAAGCGGCCCAGAAAGAAGGCGATCCAGAGCGGATGCAGATGTGGGCTGGACAAGCGGCTAAGTACGCTCGTGCGGAACCAGTGGCCACAGTCTTGCAACAGCTTTGGGACGGTGCTTTGACGCTCGTCAATCGACGGACGGCTTAGCCGGTAGCCGATAGAATTCGGCCCATGCCAACCAGCACTAAGCGTGTTTCCGACCGTTCATCTACTGGTCTGCACGTACCGGTACCGCACAACGAATCTTGACGGATGCAAACGTGTAATCGTGTAGTAACATCGCAAACAAATAACACTTAGCGTACCGGAGGTAATCCGTTGGTTCCTATATACGCATACATTGATCCAGGCTCTGGATCACTTATCTGGCAATCGATCACGGCCACGTTCATCGGTGGCTTATTTTATCTGCGGCGATTCATTCTCAAAATCAAGCGACGCAGACGGATTGAGTAAACCTCGTGGCCACCGGAACTCCGGTTCGTTCGTCCTTTCGCGACCCGAGCGGAAGTGTACATCTAACTGACACAAAGGTGTTCCGGAGTATCAGCGGAAGCGCCTTACATCCTCTGAATGATTTTCTGCAAACAGAGGCAGCACAGACGCTCGTTGCATTAGGGAAGCTTATAGAAACGTATCCGTCTTCGGAGCACGCAGCTAACGCATTCGAAGCGGAGTTTTCCCGACCTAACGAATCCGGCTTTTCGCTTTGTGAACACCCACGAATTTGGTTTGCCTCGTACGCTCATGAGTGGCCGCCGGAGATGCTCTACGCTGCCGGCGATCTCACGCTGGAGATCTGCGAACGGATTTTGACGGCTGGCTTCGGAATGAAGGACGCAACGCCATACAACGTCCTTTATCGTGGGCCCAAACCGATCTTTGTAGATGTTCTTTCCTTTGAAAGGCGTGATCCGGTTGACCAGCGCTGGTTGCCGTACGAACAATTCCTTCGCAGCTTTGTTCTGCCTCTACTCCTGGCCAGACAGATTGGCTCTCGGCTAGATGACATTTTCCTCTCTCACGCCGATGGTCTCCGTCCGGAAGATGTATACCGTAGTCTGAGCTGGTCCAAACGCTTGCGGCCTCCATTTCTCACCTCCGTTTCGGTGCCGACGTGGCTTACCAAGCGGGTAAATCCTGACGACAAGAACCTGTACCGAAGCCAGGCCGCCTCTTCGCCCGACAAAGCGAAATTCGTTCTCGAAATGCGGTTTCGTTCCGCACGCAAACTGCTCGAACACGCCAAGCCCCGCACCGATCGTGATTCGGTGTGGTCATCGTATTCGAACGAAATGAGCTACTCCTCCGACGAGTTCGACAGGAAGTCTGAGTTGATCCGCCGCTGGACATCTGACCACAAACCAGCCACGGTCCTCGACATCGGGTGCAACACCGGGCATTTCAGCGAAATCGCAGCACGGTCAGGCAGCAAGGTTGTAGCCGTTGACCTGGATCCTGTTGTTGTCGGGCGTACATGGCGTCGAGCCGTCCAACGAGATTTAGATATTTTGCCCCTTATCGTGAATCTCGCCAGACCCACCCCTGCGATTGGCTGGCGAAATACGGAGTACTCGTCCTTCATTGAGCGCAGCACCGGTGTGTTCGAAACCGTGATGATGCTGGCAGTCTTGCATCATCTGCTCGTTACGGAAAGAATCCCTCTCGAAGAAATCCTTGATTTAGCGGCCCAGCTGACCACGCGCTATCTGGTGCTTGAGTTTGTGGACAAGAACGATTCTATGTTCCAGCGGCTAACCCGAGGTCGAGAGCATTTGCATTCACATTTTTCCCAGGCATTTTTTGAAACGACATGCAACCGGCAGTTCAAGATCTTAGAGAAACATCCAGTAAAGGGCGACTTGCGCTGGCTCTATCTTCTTCAAAAGAAGTGAGAGCAAAAGACTTCCTCGTCAGCCTCTCGATCGCCAATCTCTGTTTTCTATACGTCTGGATTCAAATCGGCAATCTCGCTGGTAACCCTGAAACGCGATACTCCGAAACACGTGCTCCTCTGATGGGGTACCTGTGGGCTCTCATTGTTGACATTCTTGTCCTGGCCACATTTGTATTTTCCGCAAAGTTGCTTTGCCGCGCCAGTTCGCCCTACATCCGGCGGCCGGCCATCGCAATCCTGGTTTTCTGCTGCCTATATGCCTTGTATGATGTGCAGCGTTGTCTCACGCCGGTATTCGAATTATTCTTCACCTACTTTGGGCCAGACCGTAGCTAAAGTCCTGCTGCTAACGGCCGGATTTCTTTGGCTTGTGAAGTCTAAGGAGCATGCTCTTCAAACTGCGCGCGCGGCTTTCCTCATTGTCTCGCCGTTGTTCCTGGTCCTGTCAATCGACTCCATATGGAATTACAGTCATAATGCACTCCGAACGCTGGGCAAAGGTACTGCCGCGGGAATGCTGTCCGCCAGGCCGGCACGGCCAAACCGCGTCATCTGGATTATCTTCGACGAGTTGGACGATCGGCTGCTGTTTAAGGCCAGACCCGCGCGAATACATCTGGTTGAGTTTGACAAGCTGCGCCAGGAATCAATCTACGCCGACCAGGTACGAACCCCGGCCACATCAACCTTGGACGCAGTTCCCAGCATGTTCCTGGGTCAAACGATCACAGATACCCGACTAGATACCGCGACGCTATTTTTCAAGACGAAAGACAACTCGCGTTGGACAAACTTCCAATCGCAGCCGAATGTCTTCCGCCGCGCTCGCGCACAGGGTTTCAACACTGGTCTCAGTGGCTGGCACCATCCGTATTGCCGCATCTTAGGCAGTGATTTGAGCGATTGCTCCTGGGAGAACGGCGGATGGACGAACAATTTTGTGGAGCGCTATCTCCGCCGAAGCTCATTTTTGACACGTGCGGTGTACTTAGCGCGTTGGCAAGCAGCACTCTTTGCGGGATATGGCGACTTCTTTGCTCCCGACATAGTCACTTTCTTCCGCGAGAGCAACGTGGACGTTGCGCGGTACGTGACGGAGAACGCCGAACGCATGCTCGCTGATCAGAAACTGAACCTGGTGTTTCTGCACTTTCCCGTTCCACACCCGCCAGGTATCTGGGATACCTCGCATGCAAGATTCACAACGGCAAATTCGAACTATATCGATAACCTGCAGCTCAGTGATTACATTCTGGGCAAGTTGAGACGAACTCTAGAAGCCACCGGCGATTGGGATCGGTCGACCATTGTGGTCAGTGGAGATCATCCTTACCGGGCGACGATGTGGCAGGGCGCGAAGAACCTCCGAACGGCGGAGATGGTCACCGCAACAGGCTTTAAGAATTACCCTTGCGTTCCCTTCTTGCTTAAGTTGCCCACTCAAAAACAGGGACTTAGTTACGACCGGGCATTCAACAGCGTGCTTAGCTCGGATTTGATTTCCGAGCTTCTGGGCGGTAGGGTTTCCAACACGACAGAAGCAGTCAGCTGGCTCGACCAACATGCGGAAGCATCATTGACAAACGCCGGCTGGTAGAGAAAGCATCGGTCGCCAGTGATGTATCCGAATTAGGTTTGTATCGGCGTGCGTTGTTTTGCCTCCAGTGGCTGCCTAATTGTGTGGAGACGGTCATTACGCGAGGGTTCGGCGGCCATCTGGCCGGAGTGTTGCCGCGCAGTACGTGAAAGCCGCGTACCCTGTGCAAAGAGTATTGACGAGTGCAATGCGCCAACGCATGCAGCTGTGGGCCGGGCGAGCAGCGGGTAGAATCGGCGCATGCCAACCGAGGACAAACAAGCGGATCCCGGCCTTTCTGAAATCGGCGGAGCCGTAGCGGCACCTCCCGGCTCCCGAAGCCGAACTCGACTCGCAAGGACGGAACTGCGAACGCTCGCGTTGGCGTCGCTCGGTAGCGCGCTCGAGTTCTACGATTTCATCATTTTTGTGTTCTTCACGCCCGTTATCGCGCGACTTTTCTTCCCCGCTAGCCTTCCCGAGTGGGTGCGCGAACTCGAAACATTCGGGATTTTCGCGGCGGGGTACGTCGCTCGCCCGGTAGGCGGTGTGATTCTGGCGCATTTTGGCGACACCCGCGGACGCAAACGTGTCTTTACGGCAAGCGTTCTGTTCATGGCAATCCCGACTCTGCTGATCGGGTTGCTGCCGACCTATGCGTCCATTGGCATGGGAGCTCCTTTGCTTTTGCTCGCGATGCGTTTACTGCAGGGGGTTGCGATCGGCGGAGAAGCACCGGGAGCGTGGGTGTTTGTGGCTGAGCACGCCCGTCCTTCTCAGGTGGGATTCGCCATCGGTTTGCTGACCAGCGGCTTAAGCTTTGGAATCCTGCTCGGTTCTCTTGTCGCGGTCGCAGTCAATGCGAGTTTCACGCCCGTGCAGGTTGCGGAAGGCTTCTGGCGATTGCCGTTTTTGATCGGCGGTGTGCTCGGGTTCATAGCCATGATGCTCCGGCGGTGGCTTTCGGAAACTCCTGTGTTCCAACAGATGCGACAGAGTGCGGCAGCCAGGTCTACATCGCCATTCCGCACGGTCCTGCGCTCCTACAAGCCCGCGATTGTGGTGTGCATGGTGAGCACCTGGATGCTGACGGCTGCGATTCTGGTCGTCGTACTGATGACGCCCTCGCTACTCCAAAGCCTTTTCCATGTGGATGCGCACAGGGCGCTGCTAGCTAATTTTGCCGGCACCGTCGCACAATGCGTTTCGATCGTGGCGATTGGTGCTGCCGTTGACCGCTTCGGGGTTCGCCGCCTTGCTTTCCCGACTTTGCTTCTGCTGATTGTGTCGACGTACGGACTCTATCTTGGTGCGGAACGCACGCCCTCCGCCTTGGTGCCGCTCTATGTGCTGGCCGGCATCGGTGCGGGTGCAGCTGTATTAACACCGGTTGTGATGGTCCGTAGCTTCCCGCCGGCGGTCCGGTTCACTGGCGTTTCGTTGTCCTACAACCTGTCGTACGCGGTATTCGGCGGAGTGACTCCGCTGCTTGTTTCTGCATTAGCCCATTGGAGCCGATTCAGTCCAGCACACTACGTGGCAGGGGTTTCACTGCTGGGTCTCGTAGCGATCGTTAGTGGAAGCAGACAACTGCATGCTGGAGACAATCAGCCTTCGTAGACAGCTTTGCCACCTACAACGGTCCGAACGATTTTGATGTCCTTAATTCTATCGACAGGGATTGAGTAAGGGTTCTCCGCCAGTACGACGTAATCGGCCAGTTTGCCGGGGGTAATCGAGCCCTTGCTACTCTCCTCGTGGGAGTTGTAGGCGCCGTTCAACGTGTTGACTCGGATCGCTTCATCAAGCGAGATCTTCTGATTGGCGCCCCAGGTTTTCCCGTCCCATCCGGTGCGAGTGACCATGCCTTGGATTGCCATGCGCGGATCGAAGGGGCCCGGGGCGAAATCGGATCCTGCCGCGGCGTGGATGCCGGCATCCAGAAGCGTACGGTAGGCCATGCAGCGCTTCATCAGGTCTTCTCCGTAGAAGCTGAACTTGTCCGAATTGTAGTAAGCATACGTCGTGAAGAGGGCTGGAACCGCATTGACGGCCTTCATCCGGCTCACAATGTTGTCGTTAATGAGCGTGCAATGAGTGATCTTCGGGCGTGCGTCGGGACGCTCAAACAGCTTCTGGGCACGTTCAAAAGCAGTGAGATACATGCTGATCGCAACGTCGCCATTGGCGTGGCAGTTGACCTGGATACCGGCGCGGTGGACCTTCTCGATCCAGGCATTCAGGTCATCCTGGCTGGTCGTGATGTTTCCTTTGTAGTTTGTATTTGGGTAGTTGACGCTAAGCGCCATGGTTCGTTCGGAGAAGGAACCATCCACGGTGTGTTCCGATGTGGCACCCAGCCGGATCCAGTCATCGCCGAAGCCGGATTGGAGGCCGGCAGCGATCATGGCGTCCAGTTCTTTGCCCATGGCTTCGTAACTAATACGATGCTTCAGATCCCCGTTGGCCCGCACCTTCTGCATCGCTGGCAGGTTGCCCCCTTCGTGATGCACAGTGGTGACGCCGTACCGCGCGAACATTTGGGAGATGTGGGCAAGACCGGCGATTTCGCGGCTAAGCGGATCGGCAGGAACATTAGTGCCACTGAACATGCCGCGCTTACCAACTTGGGCGAAGGAGCGTTTTCCCGCGTCGGTTACACGCCCGTTCAGTGCGCCCGACGAGTCTTTGTCAAACGTGCCACCCGTTGGGTTGGGAGTTTCCCGGTTCACATCAGCCATCTCGAACGCTTTCGAGTTGTAGAAGGAGGTGTGACCTCCGCGGTGGTGGACCGCAACCGGGTGG
Organism: uncultured Acidobacteriaceae bacterium; assembly: GCA_963730775.1. Lineage (GTDB taxonomy): Bacteria > Acidobacteriota > Terriglobia > Bryobacterales > Bryobacteraceae > Bog-105. Next base: position 403,354 of record CAVSTI010000006.1, read on the forward strand.
TCTTTCGAGACCTGATCGAGATCGCGGATCGTGAGTTGACGCCCGTCTTTGACTTTGGTGTCGTCAAAGAAGTAGCCCTCGACCCAATATCCGGGCGGGGTTTGGGCCGCACGCGCTCGCAGCTTCTGGACGATGCTGTCGACCGTGACAAACTCCACCTCGAAAGGATTACCAACAAGGACCTCGTACAGCAGCACCGTTCCGTTGGCGTGGTTGTGCGTGTCGATAAAACCAGGAAGAATGGTCGCTCCACGCGCGTCCCACGTTGCTACACCAGGACGGACGAGGTTTCGAATGTCTGCGTCCGAACCGACGGCCGCAAATCGGCCATTCCGGACGACGAACGCCTGCGCACGAGGCTGCCTGGAATCTACCGTAATCACTTGGGCGTTGAACACGACCAGTTCGGGTTCGGGTGGGGGCTGTTGCGGGATTTGCTCCTGCCCAAAGAGCGGTCCTGTGAACAGGCCGGCTCCGGCTAGGGCAAGGAGTTCTCGGCGGCTTCGACTCTCCGGCATGTTGTCGCTCTCCAGTGTGGAAGAGTCGACGATAGCAGAACGCGAGAGAGAAACAAGGGGCGCATTGCCGAGAACAACAATGCGCCCCATCATCAGTGGGGACTAGTTTCGAGGAAGCTTACTCCTCTTCTTCTTCCTCTTCGGGTTCCATATTGGCTTCTTCAATAAGCGGCGCGCTGGCGTTGGTCAGCAGCTTGTCCGTTTTTTCTTCTTCCGCGAGAGTTTGCGCGAGCAGCTTCACGACTTTCTGATTCCCTAAGGCCTCGGCCAGAGTACGGACGCTGCCGTAGCCGGCGATCTCGTAGTGCTCGATTTTCTGAGCCGAAACAGCAAGAGCAAGGTCGGCGGCAACGTCTTCCATTTCCTTGCCTTCGGCGATCGTTTCCTGACCTTCCTCGATCAAACCCTGCATGGCCTTGCACGGCTTGGCTTTCGCTTTCTCGCCGAGCAACTCAAATACCTGTTTCAGGCGCTCAACCTGTCCCTTCGTCTCTTCCGTGTGATTCTGGAAGCCGGTTTTCAGCTGTGGGCTGTGAGCCGCGCGGGCCATCTTCGGTAGGGCCTTAACCAACTGCCCTTCGGCATGCAACAAATCTCTTAGCTGATCGACAAGCACTTCCTGCAATAAAGCGGACATATACCTTGATCTCCTCCGATTGTGGATGGCGAATCTTCCCATCCTGTTTCCCTCGTACCCATACTGGGACTTTTCAGAGGCTCAACATTCACCCGAGACCGAAAAAGGTGGAATGGATAGAATGTTGACCAATGTGCCCGGTCCGATCCGGGCGAGAAATATTGAATCGGATGAACACTCCAAAACTCTCAAGGCGTCACTTTTCCGGCCTTCTCGCGGCCTCACCCGCCCTATTAAAAGGACAGCGGACCAGTTCTCAAGCCACCAGGATCAAGATCGACACTGAACGGGTAATCGGCGAAATTGATCCCAAGGTGTACGGCAATTTCATCGAGCATCTGGGCCGGTGCATCGAGGGCGGAATCTTCGAGGAGGGCTCGAAGCTCTCTGACTCGAACGGATTTCGGAAGGACGTCATGAAGGCGAGCCAGGATCTCCACGTGTCGCTGCTCCGATGGCCGGGCGGAAATTTCTCGTCCAATTACAACTGGAAAGATGGAATCGGGCCGCGCGATGACCGTCCCCGACGCCTCGAGATGGCCTGGGGCACCATCGAAGACAACCGCTTCGGCACGCACGAATTTCTCAACTACGTCGAGCGACTAGGAACCGAGCCTTACATTTGCGCCAATCTGGGCACCGGAACGTGGGACGAGGCACAGCAGTGGGTCGAATACGTGAACTTCGCGGGCGACACCGCAATGACCCGGCTCCGGAAGAAAAACGGCCGGGATAAGCCCTGGAGCGTCAAGTATTGGGGGCTTGGAAACGAAATGGACGGTCCCTGGCAGATGGGCCATCGAACGGCCGAAGACTACGGCAAGTTTGCTCTGGAAGCAGCCAAACTGATGCATTGGACTGACCCCAATATCCAGATGATTGCCGCCGGTTCTTCGAACTACAACGCTGATTGGATCGGCTGGAACCGCACAGTTCTGGAATACCTGAAGAATCACATTACGTATCTCTCGTTGCACATGTATGTGGGTAATCCGGAGAACGACTACTACAAATTTCAGGCAACTCCGGTTGATTTGGCGCAACGTATCGAGATCACCGACGGCCTGATCAAAGGCGCGTTGTCCGACATGCCTGCGGACAAGAAACTCTACATCGCCTGGGATGAATGGAACGTCTGGTATCGGGCTCGCGGAGACAAGGAGCGAGGTCGGCGCATTCTGGAGGAGCGTTACAATCTCGAAGACGCTCTGGTGGTCTCGAGCTTTCTAAACACGTTCGTCAACCACGCGCACATCATCAAAATTGCCAATATGGCGCAACTCGTGAACGTGATCGCGCCAATCTTCGCAAACGAAAACGGAATCTTCCTTCAAACGATCTACTATCCGTTGCAGCTGTTTGCGACTCACACGCAAGGCACGGCGTTGAATCTATTTGTCGATGGGCCAACTTACTCGACGAAAGCGCACGCCTCTGTTCCTTACCTCGATACTTCGGCTGCTTACAAAGACGGAACACTGGTGATCAACGTGACAAACCGCCATCGCGATCAGCCAATGGACGCGGTCATCGAGCTCGAAGACAAGCGGTTCAACGGAAATTGGCAGGCGTCGGAAGTAAACGGTCCGGACATCAAGGCGGAGAACAATTTCGACACTGCGACCGTGAAGACTGTGACCAAATCGACCAGCGCAAACGGGACGACGCTGAAATACACATTCCCGGCGCACTCGTTCACGATGTTGAAGGGCACCGTAGCTTAGGGCGCCGAACCCAAACTCGCTGGCGGTAGGATCTATAGTCGAAGTTCCTGTTGTCAGAATGCAAACCAATCATCTCTACGACGTTGTCGTTATCGGCTCCGGTGCGGGCGGGGGCACCCTGTCGGCCAGACTCGCAGACCTTGGCGCCGATGTACTTGTGCTGGAGGGCGGGCCGAAGCTGAACACCCGCACCGATTTCAACACGCACGGGCTGCCTTGGGAGTTTCCGTTTCGCCATATCCCGACCATGAAGCCCGGCAAGCCAGGAATGGATGGTGAGCGCAGCCGTGGTCTCGGCGGCAAGACGCAGCTCTGGAACGCCGTTTCCCTTCGCTTCAGCGAGAGGGACTTCAAGGGCAAGACGCACGATGGAGCGGGCGAGGACTGGCCCTTCGGCTATGCGGACATAAAGCCTTACTACGACCGCATCGAAAAGCAGGTAGGTGTTTGCGGCAATTACGACCGCTTGACCGATCTGCCCGATGGTATTTTTCTTCCACCCGTGCCGATGAAGTGCACTGATCTGGCGGTGAAGAAAGGCGCCGAGAAGCTGGGAGTGAATGTCATTCACGTCCGCAAAGCCACCCTAAGCCGCCCCACCAGAACGAGGCCGGCTTGTCACTTCTGCGGCAACTGCATGTCCGGATGCGACGTCGTGGCTAAGTACAACTCCTACGACGTTCACATGCTGCCTGCCGCGGCAAATGGAAAGCTCACAATGCGGCAGAACAGCATCGTCTATGATCTTCCCGTTTCGGACGAAGCAAAGGTCAAGGAGGTCCGGTACTTCGACCGTGAGACCAGGGCCGAGGGTGTGGCGCATGGCAAGGTGGTTGTCGTGGCGTGTGCGTGCGCCCAGAGTGTCGGGTTGCTCCTGATGTCGAAGTCGAGCCGGTTTCCGAACGGGCTTGGCAACTCGAGCGGAGAATTCGGCAGGAACTTCATCCCCCACATCACTGCGGGATTCGAGGCTTTTCTAACGGACTACATTGGAAAGCCCAGCGTGAACGACGAAGGCTTTCTTGACCACGCCTATGTTCCGTCGTTCATGCACGACCGAAAGCGAGACTACGCGCGGAGCTTCGGCGTTCAGTTCAACTACCAGAACCATCGAGCGGTCGGTTGGGCACGCAGCATGAAAGGGATGGGCGCGTCTTACAAGCAGTCGATCAAGGAGCGTTATCCGGCGTATTTCGTCTTTACCGGATACCACGAGATGTTGCCGAACAAGGATAGCTACATCGAGCTCGATCCAGTGCAAGTAGACGAATATGGTTTGCCCCGTGTGAAACGAAACTGGAAGCTTTCGCAAGACGACTGGAAGCTTCACAACGACATGAAAAAGTGGTGTCGAGACATCCTCATCTCGAGCAAAGCCGAAATCCACTCCGTGAGCGCCGCACCCGCTTCGAATCACGAGGTAGGCGGCTGCCGGATTGGAACGGATCCGAAAACATCGGTGCTCAACCAGTACTGCCGCTCGCATGACGTGCCGAACTTGTACGTGGTGGACGCCAGCGTCTTTCCAAGCTCCTCCGAAAAGAATCCAACCTTGACGATTATGGCTTTGGCGACTCGTACCGCCGACCACATAGCGGACCGGCTGAAGAAAGGGGATATCTGATGGCAAGCTACTCAAACGATCGACGATCGTTGCTGAAAATTTTCGGGGCTGTAGGCGCCACCTGCGCTTACCCGTTCGCGAGCGATGAACTATTCGGGCAGACAGCGGAACCGCATCACCACGAAACTTCGCCCCAACAGCCGGACTCCCTGCCGCAGTTCTTCAACAAGGCCGATTTCGCAACTATCTCGCGTGTTGTCGACCTCATCATTCCCGCGACCGATACTCCGGGGGCACTCGCAGCCGGCGTTCCGGCGTACGTCGACCTGGTCATCGCTCGCAATACGGACCAACAGCTTGTGATGGCAGACGGGTTGCGTTGGCTCGATGCCCAGGCGGCAAGTATGGGCTCGAAAAGATTCGTCGAGCTTACGGAGAAGCAGCAGCTTTCTATTCTCGAACCTCTGTGCGAGCTTGCTGACACGACAACGGGACTCGCTCGCGGCCGCAATGTCCAGTTCTTCGCGCTCGTAAAGAGCCTGACAGCGGACGGATATTACACGTCCCGCCACGGCCTGCGAGAAGAGCTCGGATACAAGGGAAACTCAGCCATGGCCGAATATCCGAGTTGCGTTCCGGAGCACTAACGTTTACCAGAAACATTGTCCGAAAAGCTTTTTGATATAGTTCATCCCCAGTAGAACTGTCTCAGCTTCAGAAAGGGGTTGTTTATGAGTTTTGAAACGCTTCAAAGAGCGTTGTGTTCGATTGCGTGCCTGCTCGCACTAGGTGGCAGCTTGCTCGGGCAAGGTCTCACGGGGCAAATTTCGGGCACCGTCACTGACCCGAGTGGGGGCGCAGTTGCGAACTCAGCTGTACAGCTGACGAGCATACAGACAAGCCAGACGCGGTCGACCAACACCGACAACGATGGTCGATTCGTCTTCCCTGAGCTCTTGCCTGGAAACTATTCCATCACCATTCAGAACGCGGGTTTCAAGAAGTACGAACAGACGGGCATCAGCGTGACAGCCACCGAACGTGTCACTCTCCCGGCAATCTCGCTTCAACTTGGCGCGGTAAGCGAAACGGTGTCGGTGACCGGTCAGACTGCCGCCGTTCAGACGGAAAGCTCTGAACGGGCCGGTCTCATCACGAGCCGCGAAATGCAAGAGATCTCGCTAAAGGGCCGGTCTTATATCGGAACCACACGGCTTCTGCCTGGCGTTATCGATACGGCGAACCGGGAATCTCCAGGTTGGAACGATCTCGTCGGAATCAATATCAACGGGACCCGTGCGGGGTCGATCGATCTCAATCTGGACGGGATTACCAGCCTTGATACAGGCTCACTCACCGGCCCATACCTGGCGCCGAGTATCGATGCCGTCGCTGAAGTGAAGGTCTTGCTCAGCAACTATCAGGCGGAGTACGGCCGCAGCTCCGGCGGCACCATCAACACGGTCATCAAGAGCGGCACCCGAGATCTTCATGGCGGCGCCTATTACTTCCTCCGCAACGAAGATCTAAACGCCAATGAATGGAACAACAACCGAAACGGTTTGCCGCGTCCGCGGTACCGGTTCAATAATCCCGGCTATTTCATCGGCGGGCCGGTGTTGCTGCCCGGCGTCCGGTTCAATCGGAATCGCGACAAGTTATTCTTCTTCTGGTCGCAGGACTTTCTCCCGCTGACGATTCCCTCAACCGCCAGCACCAAGACCTTTCCCACTGCTCTGGAGCGCGCGGGCAACTTCTCACAATCAGGCGTCACGATCATCGATCCCAATTCACGCGCACCCTTACCCGGTAACATCGTGCCCGCGAACCGTATCGATCCCAACGGGCAGAAACTGCTTAACCTTCTGCCGCTTCCGAATACGGTTGGACCCGGCGGCCAGTACAATTGGACCGCCGTCAGCATCAACAAGCAACCTCGGCGAGATTCGGTTCTGCGGGTGGATTACAACATCAGTCAGAACACAACGTTTTATGTTCGGCTGATTCAGGATTACCAGGCATCGCAAGGCGGTTGGGGACTGCTGGCCGGTCTTGGGCAGACGTGACACCTGGCCGCAACTGCCCATCAGCTATGAAATCCACAGCGCCGGCGCGGTGGCAACACTTGCTCCATACTTTCAGCCCAAGCAAAGTCAACGAACTGACGTTCGGAGTGAATCGGGCGAAGCAAACGGTAGCGGCGCTAACGCCGGCTGCCCTTGCCGCAAACAACCGCACACGCAGGGATTAACGATTCCCCAGTTCTATCCGCAAGCGAATCCGCTGAATCTGATCCCGAATGCCACTTTCAACAACAGCGGCATCCCTAACGTCGGCAACCTTAGCATCGAGGGACGATTTCCGTTCTTCGGGACGAATAACATCTGGAACCTGTCGGACAATTACTCCTGGATCAGCGGCCAGCACGGCCTGAAGTTCGGGGCTTTCTGGGAACACGGAACGCGTAACGCTGCCCGGTCGACCTCATTCAATGGCACGTTCGCCTTCGACCGTGACGCTAACAATCCGCTCGATACCGGATACGCCTACTCGAACGCGCTGTTAGGTGTGGTCGACAGCTACACCGAATCCAACGGCCATCCGGGCGCGCATGGACGCTACAACAACATCGAATGGTACGCCCAAGACACTTGGAAAGCGACGAAGAACCTGACGATCGATCTGGGAGTCCGACTCTACTTCATTCAGCCGACGTTTAGCCAAGGCGATACCCTGGCGGCGTTCGACCCGTCCGCTTACAACGCCGCCGCACAGCCGCCCCTGATTCAGCCGTTCCTCTCGAACGGAGTACGCGTGGGCCGCGACCCGGTCACCGGCGCCATCGTTCCGGCAGTAAAGATTGGCACCTTCTCGCCCAATGCCGGAACGCCGTATCAGGGTATGACCAAGTACAACGAGAGCATCATGAACAATCCCAGCATTCAAGCCGCTCCACGCATCGGTCTTGCCTGGGACGTGTTCGGGAACGGAAAGACTGCTCTTCGGACAGGCTTCGGCATTTTCTACGACCGGTTCAACGACGACCAGATTCTCCAACTCGTCCAGTCGCCTCCGCTCATCGTTACCGCATCAGCGAACTACACGACAATCAACAACCTGCTGTCTACTCCGCTGAGCCTGAGCCCGACCAGCGTAACGGGAGCGCAGCGCGATTTCAAACCGCCAGCCGTTTACAACTACAGCTTTGGCATCCAGCAGAATATGGGCAAGGGTGTACTGCTCGATTTAGCGTACGCGGGCAACCAGCAGAAGCACTTGCTCGATGTTCGTAACTTGAACGCCGTTCCCTACGGCACAAACTTCCTTCCGTCGAGCCGCGATGTCACGACGGCCAGCAGCCCCTTGAACTCCAACTTCCTTCGTCCGATTCGGGGTTATCAGGACATCAATTACCTGGAGTTTGCGGGTTTTGGAAATTACAACGCCCTGCAGGTTCAATTGACCAAGCGCTTCTCGAACTCCCTGACATTCCACGCCAGTTATTCCTGGTCGAAGGCTCTGGATCTGGTGGATACTCTCGGGGGCACTGTGAACCCGGTGCTGGACTATCGAAGCCGTGACTACGGCCCGGCTAGCTTCGATCGCCGGCACGTATTTACCATCGACTATGTCTACAATCTGCCAAACGCCAGCAAAGTGTGGAACAATGCGTTCACTCGCGTCGGGCTTGACGGATGGGAACTGTCGGGAGTCACCAATTTCCAAACCGGTCAACCGTACGGCATACCGTACTCTCTGACGTTTACGAGCGACCTGACGGGCGGCACAACACAAACGAGTACCACAACGGCGAGCAATCTCATTACGGGTTACGATTCCCGCGTAGTGGCGCTCAGCAACCCGACGCAGAATGTTCCCAACGGGTACGGGTTTAATCCGGCGGCTTTTGCAGCTCCGCTGCCGGGCTTGTCGGTAAACGGTATCGGTAACGCTTCAAAGGCGCCGATCTATGGCCCCGGCTTGAACAACTTCGACATCTCGTTGTTCAAGAACTTCCGGCTTGGCGCGAGCGAAACGCGACGCCTGCAGTTCCGACTCGAGACTTACAACACCTTCAACCACACGCAATACAATTCGCTGGATCTCGGCGCGAAGTACACGGCGACTAATCAGCAGACGGATACAACGTTCGGTCAATACAACGGCGCCGCCCTGGCGCGCCGCGTCGTCCTTGGATTGAAGCTGTACTTCTAAGGCTTCGGTCCGTTACTGTTTCACTTTCCCTCGAGCGGGGGCGGTCGTAAGGTTTTCTGAAAAGAAGACCCCTGACTTGCCCCCGCTTACTACGTCGAGGTCTCCATCTCCATCCAGGTCGACTACCGCGATCTGCATCCCGCCCCCCATTCGCCCGCCGTACGAAACCAGGTGGCGGACCCACTCGATTGACCCGTTTTGCGCCTTTCGATATTCGTACCAATAAACGCCTAGCGGTTCGCGCTCGCCGGGATCATTTCCGTTATGCGCCATGTAGCGCTTGCCGGTGACGAAGTCGAGATGCCCGTCGCCGTTTATGTCAACAAGCAACGATGCATGCGCTTGAGACCACGAATTGTCGATGACGTGTTGAGTCCATTTGCCCTCGGCAGTATTCTCAAACCAGCAGATGCCGTAATCGTGCGCCATGCTGGTCAGAATGTCCGGGCGGCCGTCTCCGTTGATGTCGAGAACATACATGCGGCCGAAATGCGCACGGCGGGAGATAGCGGGAACGGGCGTACCTGGGGCCGATCCACTCGCCGGAATCGCGTGCTGGTCCCAGTCCGCGGCGTGGAATGTCCATTCGCCCTCCGCGCGAGGGTCGGCCGGTGCTTCGAGCCAGCCTTGCGGTGTGATGATGTCGTTGCGGCCGTCGCCGTTGATGTCGCCGGCACCGATTCCGTGACCGTAGCTCTTTGAGCTGACAACGTGCTTGGTCCACTTGCCTCCGTTCAATTCGAACCAGGCCAGCGGAACATCGGGCCGGTCGAATTCGGGAAGAAGCTCGAGCGCCTTGCCGTCGTTATTGAGATCGACGAGGAAGGCAAATTCGGTGGGCCCGCTCGCGTCGATTTCGGTCACCTTCCATTCACCGCCACTTTTGCCCGGGTTCTTCAACCACACGATATTCCGCGAGAAATAGCCGAACTGTACGATGTCAACGAATCCGTCCCCATCGACATCAACCGGCAGATCGCTAAAGTTATCAACATAGTTCGAGCTGAAGTTGATATCGCGAAGGTGATGCTTCTTCCAACCGGGCGCTTCATACCAGCTCTCGCTTGAGATGATGTCGGGACGTCCGTCATTGTTGACGTCGGCGACCGCAAGCGTCTCGCTCGCACCAGGATCGACCATGTGGTCTGCAAAACGGAATATCAGGGTTGCGGCTGGCCGCCGAGAGCAGAGCCGCGGCCGCGAGAAGAATGGCTTGTTTACGCATGAAGAAGGTGGCCGCATAGCAGCCGGGACGATTTTATCGTAAGGATCGACCATTCAGACATCCGAGGGCGCGAAGCTTGTAGAACTTGCTTTTGGATTTGATATTCTCAGCAGCAGTTTGAGTTAAGAACTGTCCAGGAGGCTCCGTTGAAACTCTTCGATAGTGCGGATATCCGCAATGTTGCCCTGGTTGGGCATGGGCATTCGGGAAAGACGTCCTTGTGCTCCGCCCTGCTCTTCACGGCCGGGATAACCGACCGGCAGCTTTCCGTCACGGAAGGCAACACGATCACGGATTTCGACGAGGAGGAAGTCTCCCGTCAGCTCAGCATTTCCTCCGCGGTTGCGGCTTTCCCCTGGGAAAAGACCAAGATCAACCTTCTGGATACACCAGGCTTCAGCCTGTTTCTTCACGACACTCGATCTGTGATGACGGCAGCCGATGCGGTGCTTCTGGTCATCGACGGAGTAGCAGGGTTCGAGGCCACAGCCGAGAAGATCTGCGAGTACGCGGAGCAGCTTAAGCTTCCCTGCGCGTTCGTGATCAACAAGCTGGACCGAGACCGCGCGTCCTTCGACGCAGCGATGGAGTCGCTTTCGAAAGCATGCGGCAGAGCCGTGATTCCCATTCATCTGCCTGTTCAGAACGGTAAAGCCCTGACTGGAATCGTCGACCTCATCACCATGCGGTGCTTCTCTTATGACGGCGTGAAGAACGGGCGAGGATTAGAGGGCGACATACCGGGTGAACTATCGGAAGAGGCGACGAAAGCACATGAAGCACTGGTCGAGATGATTGCGGAAGGTGATGACGCCTTGATGGATGAGTTCTTCGCTACCGGTACGCTTCCGGTGGAACACATCATCAGCGGATTGCAGGAAGAAATTCGAGACCGGCGGATTTTTCCTGTTTTGTGTTCAGCTGCAACTCAGAATGCAGGGTCGGACCTGCTTCTGCGCTTCATGACACAGATTTTCCCGAATCCGCTCCAGGCGCCTCCCCGGCTCGCTAGGGAAAGCGGCCAGGAGCTGATGAAAGGCATCGTTCCTGACGGTGCGCCCTCCATTTTTGTTTTCAAGACCGCCGCCGATCCGTTCGCCGGGCCGGGTCAGTTATTTCAAAGTGATGGCCGGCGCAGTGAAAGATGATACGCGACTGACAAACATGCGGACGAACGCAGCCGAACGCCTTGCGCACATGCGGCGCGCCATTCGGAAAGTCAATGAGCGGGGTTCCGGAGATGCATGCCGGCGACATCGGGGTAGTCGCGAAGCTCAAGGACACGCTGACCGGCGATACGCTATGCGAGAAGACCAATTGCGTTGTGTTTGAACCCGTGCAAGCACCGGAGCCCGCGATCGCATACGCAATTACAGCGAAGACTCGCAACGATGAAGACCGGTTGAGCGCTGCGCTGGCGAAGATTCTCGAAGAGGATCAATGTTTGCGGTTTTACCGCGATCCGCAGACGAAAGAATTCCTGCTGGCGGGCAACGGGCAGCAGCATCTGGAGATCGTTGTTCACCGACTGCAGCGACGTTACGGGGTGGAGGTGGAGCTGAAGGCGCCGAAGATTCCGTATCGGGAGACGGTGCGCAGCTACGGCAGCGCGCAAGGACGGCATAAGAAACAAACGGGCGGCCACGGCCAGTTCGGCGATTGCTGGATCAAGATTGAGCCGCTGCCGCGCGGCGAGAAGTTTCAGTTCGTGAACGAGGTGTTTGGCGGAGCGATTCCGAGGCAATACATTCCCGCTGTGGAGAAAGGAATCATCGAAGCGGCGGAACATGGCTTCCTCGCCGGGTTTCCTGTCACGGATTTCAAAGTGACCGTATACGACGGTTCCTATCACGACGTGGACTCTTCGGAAATGGCGTTTAAGTTAGCTGGCCGCAAAGCGTTTCGGGCGGCGATGCAACAGTGCCGGCCGGCGATTCTGGAGCCGATTATGAGAGTGGAAGTGGAAACTCCCACGGAGTTTGCGGGCGATCTGATGAGCGACTTCAACGGCCGACGCGGCCGAATCAGCGGAATGGATCTGAAGAATAATCAGCAGAAGCATCCGCGCGCAGGTGCCGATGTCGGAGATGTTGAGCTATCAGGATGACCTGATCTCAAAGACGCAAGGGCGAGCTTCGTTCCACATGGAGTTCGATCATTACGACTACGTTCCGACGCCGCAAGCCGAGAAGATCATCAGCGGCCGCAAAGGCGCACATGCACGCTGAAGACGAAGAATAGTTGCGTTTAGCGGCTTGCCGCCGGACCGTACACTCCGATCGATCAGGCGCTGCAGATAGCTTTTGCGAAGAGCGGATGTCGGTCTCCTGGCGGGGACCGGAGATTTCGCGTTCAATCGTAATCGGACCCGTGTAGTTCAGAGCGTGAAGTTTCGCGATTACCTCCGGAAAACGTACCTTTCCCTTCCCGATCGGCACTTCTTTGCCCAACCCATACGGGTCGGTCGGGTATAAGCCGTCTTTCGCGTGCAAGCCCCGTGACATGAGGCCCGAGCACATCAAGCGCGCCCACCGGTTCGCCGTTTCCGTAGAGAATCAAATTCGCCACATCGAGGTTGACCGCGATATTGTCGAGCCCGACATCCTGAATCAGGCGCAACAGGGTAATCGGCGTCTCCTGTCCGGTTTCGCAAAGGAACGTCTGTCCGTTGTTGCGGCAATACTGGACCACATCGCGGATCACGTTCACGGCTTCCGCGTAGAGCGGATCGTTGGGATTTTCCGGGATGAAGCCGCAATGTGTATGAACGGCCATGACGCCGCAAGCCTTGGCGAGATCGGACGCGCGTTTCAGGGCAGCAACACGGCCCGGGCCGAGTCTCTCGCGGAATGACGCCGATGGTTCTTGGGCCATCGCGAAGGTTCCAAACCATTCTGCCTTCGCCTAAAGTCATCAAGGCAGTTACCTCAATGTTGTTGGCGACGAGCGGCTTCGCGAATGGGGCCGGCAAGTTCCGGGGGCGCCATGCCGACGTGCAACTGACAGGTGGAAAACCCAAGCTGTCGAACATGGCTGAGAGTCTGATCGGGTCCACTGCCCTTCGCTATACTTGCGACCACGCCCAGTCGAGGCCGGGATCGATCTGCCGTTTGAGCGTTCGCCACCCATGCCGCAGCAGCCAGACGCGGCGAGCACTTTCAGGAATTTTCGTCTTCGGTCGATCGCGTTCACAAGCTTGCCTCTACGAGAATTGATTGATATCGAAATCGAGTTTGAACGCTTCCTTATCCGACAAGAGGTCGTTCCATGTAATCACATGACCCCGACGAGCAGATAGCCGCGCCATGATCGCCGTGCGCGCGGTTTCAACCCCAAGTTCGATCTGGTTGTGATATTTGCCCGATGTGATGCTGTCGATAAAACCGCGATCCTTTTCGCGATCAGCATACGCGAGGTTGTTCGAGAAGGCGCCGTTTTGTGCGAACCCTGCCGAGGCGTTTACTGGCGGTGCCTCCGGGTCCTTCCACTCCCAGGCGTTATCACCAACAATCCGCAATGGCCCTGAATACGGCGACTCAGAATAACCGAGCGAACCTAACACCCTTTCGGAAACATCGAAGTCTCGCGTCTTTCCGTACTGCTTGGCGTTGATGTTCACGTGGACGTCGTTCGGATAGGTGTAGTTCACCTGGTAGTTGTCGAAGTTATCGCCGAAATGAGAGACAACACTGCGCGCGCCGGTGGCGTAGACCGAGGTCGGATGACCATTCAAGACCCAGTTGCAGATATCGACGACGTGGATATCCTGCTCGACGAAGATGTCACCCGAAAGATTCATACTCCATTGCCAGTTGCGCAGAGTTAATTCATCTTTCGACATGGTGGAGGGACGATCCGGATAACCATTCTCCGGAGAATAGTAATGCGCATCGATACTGACCAGCTTGCCTAATGCACCGTCTTGGATCCGTCGTACGAGTTCGACAAACGGAGGGGCACTACGGATCTGAAACCCTACGTCCACGCTCACCTTGTTTCCGACGTGCTTGGCAATCTCAAGCGCGCGCTTCGTTTGCGGCACGTCGACGCCCACCGGCTTTTCGCAATACGCATGCTTACCGCCGGCCACCGCTGCCGCCAGATGTTCCACATGGAAGAACGGCGGGGTGGAGATTTGAATCGCATCGATGTCCTTCGAACTCGCAAGCTCCTGGTAGGCATGGGAACCTCGGAACATGAGTTTTGCATCCGGACCCGGGTACCCCAAGGAACTGGCGATTCCGTCGAAGGTGGTCTTGGCTTTGTCGAGTTGATCTTGGAATATATCGCCCAGCGCCACGATTCGCGCGCTTGTGTTTTTGGCGAACGAGGTCGCTACTGTAGTGCCGCGCGATCCGCAGCCGAGAAGCGCGAGGCGAACGGCGGAATTCGCCTGGTAGCTCCATACGGTTCGTGGCTTCAGAATCAGTAGTGAGCTTGCCGCTGCTGTTACGGCAAATCCGCGCCTCGTTACCCGACGCGTTGCGGGTGCGGTCAATTCAGGCGACTCTAATAACAATGGTTGTGCTCCCTGACAGGCATTCTAAATCGGTCCGCGGGACCTCGGAAGACCGTTGGAATGGCTGGAAGAGATAGCCACCAGCTCCTTATTGCCCTCGACGATCTTCCCGGCAACGCCCTTGATGAAGATATCAGGGTCGGGATGCGTAGCTTGCCCGATAGAGCACGGAAACTCAGCTCTGTCTCAAAAAAGCAGTTTCAGCGCAAACTGAATCTGGCGTGGCGGATATGTAGTCCGAATGGTGCCGAATGATCCCGAAGTGATATCAGACGTTGGATATCCGAAGTTCGTATGATTCAGCACGTTGAAGAACTCCGATCGGAACTGTAACGCCATACCTTCCCGAAAGGGGATCGCAAAGTTCTTGTTCACTGCAAAATCCCACTGGGCGAAATTCGGCGTACGGAAGGCGTTGCGGCTAAGATTTCCAAACGGAGCGCCTGCACTCGGAACGGCGAACGCGCTTTTGTTGAAGTAGTTGTCCAACATGGCTGCTCCCGAAGAGCCGGTCGGATCACCAATCAAATTGGGCCGCATGATTGCCTCTCCACGATAATCCGGAATGCGTCCGGTTACGTCGTTGGCTGCACCGGGCGTATAGAACACGTTGATGGGAAGCCCTGTGTTCCAGGTGTTGATCGTGTTCAGCTCCCATCCGCCCAGAAGCGAGTTCGTAACGCCGTTCCAATTCGAACCGAAGGCCCTCCCCTTGCCGAAGGGAAGCTGATATACCACGCTCGTCACGTTGACGTATTTGACATCGTAGCTCGAAGGGCCGCGCTCGGCCACCAGGTTCCGGATGTTCTGGGGATTCGCCAATCCCACTCCCGGCGCTGTTTCAAGAGACTGCTCGGAGTTCCCGAGAGCCTTTGACCAGGTGAACGAATTCAGGAAATACAGACCAGCTGAGAAGCGATGCTCAAGCCGCGTTGAGAATCCATGATAGTTGGCGGTCCCGGCGGGATCAACCCAAGTGATCGCACCAAAGTTTTGGATCGGCCGACGTTGCTGGATACCCAGCGTTCCGCCCGGGGCGTTCGGAAATGCCTGGTTGTAGTCGCCAAGAACCGGCAGCCGTAAGCTGTGGTTCCCGTTGTATGCAACCTCCAAGATAGTGTCCTTCGCTAATTGCTGCTGGACACTAAAGAACCAACTCTGAACGTAGGGCCAGCGCGTATCGGCCGGGATGTAACTGACGTTCGCATTGACCTGGTTGAAGCTCGAAGGGCTCGCGAAATTTGGGGGGAATCCGGCCTGGCTCGTGATGAAAGCCGGGTTGCGCTGGCCGTTGCTGAGCAGCGGCGTCTGGTTCACCGTCGCAATATTCACTTGCGGCCCGTTGATGCCCAGTTCGTCCGCGCTACCAAGTCGATTCAGATGCACATAGCTGATGCCGTAACCGCCACGCACGACCGTCTTGCTGTATGGAGAATAGGCGAACCCGAATCGTGGGCCGAGATCCTTGTAGTCCGGGTTCACTAACGTTCGGTTGTACAGACTTCCGTTTGTCGCCTTGACCATGGTCAACGTCACGGGATCAAAGTTCGTAAGAACGTTGTCTCGTTCCCAGCGAGGCGTGGCGAATTCCCAACGCAGACCGATATTCAGCGTCAGTTTCGAACTGACGCGGTAATCGTCCTGGACGTAGAGGAAGTATTGATGCTGGCGGTAATTGGTGATCAGGTAGTTAGCAAGCTGAACCTGGCTCGGAAGCCCAAACAGGAAATCCGCAAGATTATAGGTGTTCGCGTCGGCGGGACTCGTTGCCGAGGGACGGCTGAACTGCCCCGCATAGGCGTTCAGGCCGTAGACAGGGTTGATGTCCATAACCTCCGTACGGATTGTCGTGAATTCAAAGCCAGTCTTAATCGCATGCCGTCCGAGGTTGATCGCGTAGTTGACCTTGGGATTCCAGGTGGTCGGGTTTTGGAACTGCGGGTTCGTGGCTTGACGTCCAAAACCCGAATAGCCGCTGACGTTCTGCGTGTTCAACCCGCCTACAAAGTCGCGCGCATCGGGCACGCCCGGGATTCCATAGAGTTGTTGTACTGAGGCGCCACCCAGGTAAACAGGAAACTTGCCGCCCAGCACGTGAGTAAAGCCGAGCCGCGCTTCCAGAACGGAAGTTGGCGTCACTGTCCATGTGTAACCCGCAGCCCCGGCTTGGTCCAGAACGCGCACATACCCATTGCCGTTGCCACCGGAAGGACCGGGGAGGTCCGGTTGATTGTATTGGTTCTGCTTCCGCTGGCTCCAGCGAAGAAAAGCAGTCATTTTGGCATTAATCTGACCGTCGATTTTGGCGTCATATTTGTCTTGGTAATCCTTCGTCAGCAGGAGCGCTTGATAGTTGTTCGTACGACCGGCGAGGTTCGGAGCCGGAAGCGCGCCGAGAACCTGCTGCGCGAACGGAGTGAGAGCCGTAGCGGGAATTTGCGTATTGGCCGGGTACGTTGCGCCCGTGAGTGGATTCGTCACGGTCTGGAGCAAAATCCCGCTACGCTCGTTCAGGCTCGGCACTGTGTCGTAGTTCAAACTTCGCTGCAACGATCGGTAGCCTTCGTAGTCGCTGAAGAAAAACAGGCGATTCTTGACGACGGGGCCGCCGATGGTAGCGCCGAACTGGTTCCGCTGCAGGGTGGGCTTCTGAAAAGTGGGAGCGCGCTGCCCGAAGATGTAGCCGATCGCATTCAGGTCTGTATTGCGGAGAAAGTCGTACGCGGTCCCGTGAAAGGTGTTCGTTCCGGAGCGCATTACGGAGTTGACCACCGCTCCTCCAACGCGACCGTACTCTGCACTAAAGTTGCTCGTGATGACTTTAAACTCTGCAATTGCGTCCGGTGAGGGTTGCGCGACCTGGTTCGAAAAGCCCTGATTGCTGGTTGAATATGCGTTGTTGTCAAGGCCGTCAAGGAGGAAGTTGTTGTAAGTGCTCCGCATCCCGTTGGCATTGAACGCGCCCTCTCGCGGCGTGTTCGTCTGCAGGCCCGCGGCCAGCGGCGATCGATGGACATTCGTCGCCAGGAGCGCCAGATCCGAGAAGTTGCGCCCATTCAGTGGCAGCTCGACGATTTGCTGCGTGTGAATGACCTGGCCCTTTTCGCTCGAGTCTGTGTCGAGCGTCTCGGCCGCACCCTCAACGTTTACCGTCTCGGCAACGCCGCCGACCTGCATGTTGATATCAACGCGTTGCCGGGCGTTCACGTTCACAACGACCCCCTCAGCGCTGAATTTGTTGAATCCAGCCTGCTCGGCGGTTACGGTGTAGCGGCCAACCCTTACATTGAAGAAATCATACTGCCCGGATTGGTCAGATCGCGTTTTGGACTCGATACCTGTTTCTTCGTTACGAAGCGTGACCGGAACGTTTTGCAGAATGGCGCCTGTGTTATCGCGAACGGTGCCCAGCACCTCGGCCGTTTCAAATTGCGCCCAGATTGTCGGAACAAAGAGCAGGAAACCTAACGACAGTAGACGAAGTTTACCCATTCGAACCCCCCTCAAGAGATTGTGAAACGAACTTGTTAGTTTGTCATGAACGAAATGTGACAGATTTGGGGAACACTGGTTCAAGGCTCAGGCGACAATCTTTTTTGTCCGGGAGCCACGGACGAGGCGTGCGATGTAGGCCGCAGTATGGGGCGCTATGAAGAGCGTCGTTGGGGGGAGTGACGGGTCGTTGTCGGTTGCAGCGACTCAAGAGAATCTGCAGCCCTTGGACAATGAGTTCGGACTGAAGAGTTCTACCTCTCTTTCAGAAACGTACTGCTAGCGCTGTGTCCGTCCCGGGAATAGAGAAATTGGTCGGGGCGAGAGGATTCGAACCTCCGACCTCCTGGTCCCGAAGCAGGGCTCGGGTGTTTTTCAACAACTTAGCGGGAATGAGAAGGATTGTGAGGGATTGAGACAAGTTGCTCAGTTTCAGCAGCTTACAGCTGAAAATGAGAGTTCTTGTAGCAACGGGTCAAAACGCCGAGATGCACAGGGTGGTCATAGTTTTGGGCATAGTGCCGAAACATTTCTGCCGAGGAAATGACAACGTTTTTGACGCGGTGATTGCTGCTTTTGAGGAGGGAAAACGGCCCGAGGAGATCTGCAGTGCTGAATCCAGCGTGGAGGCTGTCCGCAGATTTATGCGGCGATAGCGGTCTATCTGA
>CAVSTI010000007.1:0-24035 GCA_963730775.1 uncultured Acidobacteriaceae bacterium
CCCGTTCCTAATCCGTCTGCCCTTATCTAAAGCTAATGGCGAGCGGAACTTGCGACCGATTGCAGCCAATTGAACACTGGTTTTGCAAGCACGAAATCGTCACAGTCTTCGATGCCGGTTCGGCCAATCTCACCATAGCCGACTACTCGTCAATTTGGCAGCTCGATCGTCTGAAAGCGGACGCGGCTCTATCGCCAAAATGATGCAATGCGTTGCTTTGCGGAACGTTGACCTTGCAAACGGCCAGCGATCGATGCGGACCTTCCGGAGGCTGGGTTCATTGGCCCACCCGTTTCCACGAGTGCGGCTAGCGTTTGTTCATCGGGGTGGATCACTCCACCTGCGCGCCAGCAGCTTCGAGTGCTGCCACTGCACGCTCGAGCGGTATCAGGCGCATCGCGTCAGGAGGCGCGCAAAGGGAGAGGATCAGCACACGTTCGAAGCCGATAGCCAAATCCGCGTTGTCACCAGAGTAGTATCCACCATCGATGTAATGGTGGCCCTCAAAGAGCATCGGAGGTGAGCCAAAAGAAGCGGTCGTGGCAAGAAGGCATCAACCAGATCGATGCCACTATCGCGGTCGAAGGCGCGCCTCTCCCGGTTTCCGCATTTACAGCTGTGATAAGCACTCTTTGCTTTGGCCACACCTGCATGGGAAGTTGGCTGGCGACGACTTTGCCGCCGATCAGATCCTGTCTTACCGCTGCCGTGAGCGCCAGCGCTCCGTATCGCCGGAGGATTTCAGCGGGACTGCCGCCCGTCTGCTTCGCAGCGTCCACACCCGCCCTTAAGCCGAGCCCAGTCAACCATGGCAGGCCGGTCGAGCGCAGGCACTTCTGATCCTACTCGCCGCTGATAGATCTCATCGAGTGCAGTCCCGCTTGTGAGGTCCAGCGCAACTCTTGCGCCTGCAGAGGTGCCCACGAACAGGTCAGCGTTCCGGACATCGACACCTACTTCAGCCATCCCTGTGATGAGCCCAATCTCCCATGAACTCGCGACGTATCCGCCTCCTGCAAGAACCAAAGCACTCCGCATCGTATTCAGTTTGTTATCTCCGGGAGTAGAAGTTTACTCGTAGGCGTTTGAGCTGTGTCTGAGGCTGCCGACTGAACTGAATTGTCCACACAAGACTTTTAGCAAAATGGGAATATAAGAACGGAAGGCAAAACGGCGATGTGTAGATCCATACTTCCCGACAAGGACGGATCTGTTTGTCCGTAGAGCCGCGCTGGGACGCCGGTCTCAACACAAGCGACATAGCAGCCAGCTAGATTCATGCGTTTCGCCAGCGCCTGAAGACGGCAACGGAACTTTGCATCCCAGTAGGATTTCCTAGGCGGGACCGTTCACCGAAGCAGGAATCGTTTCGAGTAGCGCTAATTCGGCATCGGCCCGGAACCGACCTCGCCGCTACGGGCGTCTGATCCGTGTCAGCTCCCCGGAAACACGTTGGTGACCAACGTGCTGAAAGCGCGGGTCAGTGCGAAGGGCGTTGAAACGCGGATCGACCCGGATCCACACCAGCCAGTGTGACCGCTCCTCGACCGCCTTTCGCAACCAGAGAAGCGCCTGCTCTTTTCTCTCAGTCCCGCGTAAATCAGCGCGTAGCCGTACGAGGTCACAAACCTGTTGCGGGCGATGTCGTCAAACCGGCGAAGGTCTTCGACCGCTCGTGACGGCTGCCCGCATACACCCGCCACATGGCCGTGAGCAGCAATCACGGGCTGCCAGTCGCGCAGAGGCGACGAGGCCGCGATTTCGAGCTCGGAAAGCGCGCCCGGACAGTTGGACTCGGAACTCAACACACGGCCCATCCAGAAATGTGCAAGCGGGAAATTCGGGTCAATCCTGAGGATGTTCTGCAGTTCCTGCCGGGCCTCTTCATTGCGACCGCGTAGTGAAGGTGGAAAGCCAGATCGGTCCGAATCGGCAAGGAGGCGGGATCGAGGCGCCGCGCGCGTTCGAAGGCGTTGCGCGCCGCGGCGAATTTCTTTGAGGCAGTGTACAGCACTCCCAGCCAGTCGTAAGCGGTCGCGTAGTTCGGATCGGCGGCAACTGCCCGCTCGAGATTGTGGGCGGCCTTGTCCAGATCCCAATCGAAATACATGTTCAAATAGCCTTCCGACGCAAGCACCTCCGGAGCTTCCGGATCCAGCTGGCGGGCGCGTTCCAGGGCAGCCCGCGCCTGCGCGAATCCGGTCGCGGGAGCGAGATAGCAGCTATAGACCATGGCGGAGTAACAGTCGGCCAGCGCCGCATAACCCGGCGCATAATCGGGCGCGAGAGTGATCGATCGCTGAAAATACTCGATCGCCTGCTTCAGGCTGACCTCGGTCCGCTGGTTCCAGTAGAACCGGCCCCGAAGATAAAGGTCCGCTGCTTCGCCGCCGATTCTCGGGTGGCGCGCTGCCGCGGGCGTGGGCGCAAACCGGCTGCGCATCGCACGGGCGACCGAAGCAGCCACATCCGTCTGGAGCGGCAACGCCGCATCGTTCGGTCCGTCGAAGCTGTCAGCCCATAGCTGCAATCCGTCGCGAGCGCGAATCAGCCGCGCCGAGACTCGCACATGGGATACGTCGTGCTCCACTGCGCCGGTCACGATGTATCCGGCCCCCAGCTCGGATGCGATTCTTTGCGGAGCGAGCTGCGATCCGCGGTACCGCCAGACAGAAGGTCCGGCGATGACTCCGAATCCGGCGGGCGCAACCCGTCCAAGCTGAGTGATCACTTCCTCGGTAAGTCCGCGGCTTAAATAGGCCTGTGCAGGATCTCCGTTCAGGTCATCGAACGGCAGAACAGCGATCAGGGCGGGTTCGCGCGGCGCACGCAGGACGAGCCAGCCGACAATCAGCAGCGCTAATAACCAGCCGGCGAGCAGGGCAAAGCGACCATGACGGAACACGGCGGGTTGCGGCGCAATGCGCGGCGGGGCTGCCAATACCGGCTCGGGACGAAACCGAACGTTCTTTGACGCTCACTTCAGGGAGAAACCGATATCCGCGTCCGACCACCGTCTGAATGAACCGAGGTTCGTCCGCGCTGTCCCGCAATGCCAGACGTACTTTGCGGATCGCCGTGTTGAGGCTCTGGTCCTGATCCTGAAAACCGCCATTGCCCCACAGGGAGCTTGTGATCGCCTCGCGCGAAACCAATTCGTCGCGGCGCTCCACCAGCAGCACAAGCAGATCGAACGGGATTTTCTCCAGCCGGACCGGCCGGCCCGCGCGCGTTAACTCGCAAGCTTCCGGGGTTAAACGGAACTGATCGAACTCGTAATCCCGGATAGACACGGATTGCGAGACCTTAACCGGCTGATTATACAGGCAGCTACGCCTTCAGACAATCTTCAGATCGTCTCTATTGCCGCGCATATCGCAACACCTGCCACGCTGATCGCGTCCGACCGGCTGCCTCGCTCGAGAGCGGCGCAGGTCCACACAGGAGAGACTCAAATGAAAATTCGAACGTCCTTTGGACAAATAACGGCGCTGATAGGCTGCGCAGGACCATTGCTGCTCCCTTGCTGCCTCAGAGCGCACGCCGGAGAGCTATCGGCACAGCAGATCGGATATGAGATTGTCGGCCAGGTTCTGAATCCTTCCGCGCAACAGTCTCTGCAATACGGCTACCTGAACTTCATAAAGGGCCTCGACCGGATCACGACGACACCTGGTGCTGCCGTCTCTGAAGCGACGGCGCTGTTTACGTTCTATAACGATACGGCCACCGAGCGCGTCATCAACAACGGGCCCGTTCGGGTGATTGACAGAACCGGGACGGGAGCGATTTATTTCGACTCAGGAAATTCCGATTTCGCGAACCCGGACACGTTCAGGAAGGGTATCCCCGTCCAGAACTTCACGTTGCGGCACCAAGTGGTGATCGACACCTCGACTGGCTACTTTACCGCGACTTTTGACATTACGATCACGTCTGCGAAAGCATTCCAGATCGACGGAAAAACATACATCTTGGGCCGTCGGCGAGGGGTTTATCGGCTGAACGTCTTTGGAAAGCTGGCGGCGCAAACTCCTCCCTCGGCGTACATTGCCGGCGTAGCGAACGGCATAAGCGCGGATCTGGTGGAGAACGATTGACATCACTCAGAGGCCCGGAAGACTGCGTCGTTGTTCCCTCCGGGCCCCAACTACTCGGAGGACAGGGGTAAAGGCGACGTGGAACAACAGGATGAAACGACGCCTCACACCCGCAATGGCGTTCTTTCGGCGCTTCGGCAACCCCGATCAACTCATTTGCGCAAATCAATGGTTTGTCGGCTCGCAGCGCCTGAGTCCGGGGGCAATTGAGCCAGCCTCTGTTTCTCAAGCTGGGTTCCCTGAACGCAACGTTCACGTATGACGTAACTGATCCCCTCCGTGTCACGCTGGGAATTCCGTTCTCGCGCGGCACGCACGGTCCGCGATGGGTGCAAGTCCTGGCGCTGTGACGAGGAGCTAAAAGGTGAAGGGGCCGTGGAGCTACATGCATCGAGCAGTGGACAGCAGGGTCGAACGGTGGACTCCTAGTGAGCGAACGTCGCAAACGTGGCCGCGGCCAACTCTTTTTTCGCAAAGCAGCGAACAGCCCCGATATCGAGCGTCATCACCCTGGATGCGAACCCGGCTTCGCATCGGGGCTATCACCGAACTGAAATCAGGGGGAGCGATACCGCAGCGGTTCGGATATGATCCAGCAAGTATTTGAATGAGGTGGTGGAGGATCATCGCCGAATCAAACCCCGGGTTCGAGCGATGCTTGGATTCCAACTATTCGAGACGGAAGCAATCACGATCAGCGGCATCGAGCTTGCGGAGAAGATTTCGGAAACATCAGTTCAAATCAGGAAAGCTAGCAGGCAGAGCCAAAACCGCTCCAGAGGTTTGGGCGGCTATCTTGGCTGGCTGACCTACTCGCTAGTTCTGTACACCCGAGTGCGCTCCTTCGGCAAAGTTTGCACCAGAGCCATTGAATCGAACTTCTGGTAATAGCCGGAGAATCCGAAGTCCTGGGCGCCACGTCTCAATGTTTTCTCGATTTGGGGAAGAGACTGTCGAGCGCTACCGTCATTCCTGACCGGTCCTTACCGAACAGCCGCTCGCCCGCCGCATCTATACTCTTCGCCCGCTGCTTATGCCCGACGTTTCGAAGGAATCGCGCGTATTGGTAATAAAGCGACCTTCCCAAAGGGAGCCGGAAGCCGGGCGGTAGGGAACCCACAAGACTGGTGGCTCGATCGAAACTGTTTGTGGCCATTTCGCGATTGCTCAACTTGGCGTAGGAAACCCCCAGAGCCAGAAGGGTTCCCACCTTCATTACCGGATCCAAGGGAGCAGCCTCACTTACACGGAGGCCACGTTGGAACAGCGACACGGCTTCAGCGATCCGCCCCTCTTTCATATACAGTCCGCCCAGGTTCCAGAGCTCGGTGAATGCCTCTGGTGAGTCCTGTTGCCCAGCTAGTTCCCGTTCCGCCAAGGCCAGCTGAAAATTCTTCTCGGCTTCCTCATATCGGCCCTGACGCATCGTGAGAAGGGCCCGCAGTCCTCGCGTTGTCGCAATGTCCCGGTGCAAAGCATTAGGCAGTTTCTCGCCTCGGCTAATCAACTCAGAAGCTTCATTGAATCGCTCTCGCACTATGGCCACGTTCGCGAGTACGCCTAATGGATCGAGGAGTCTGGCGGAATTACCCCCGAGCGTCTGCTCCAGGCGCACGATCGCTGCTTGCGCCGCCTCTTTGGCGGCCTGCAACTCGCCGGTACGCAGACGGAGATTCGCAAGGTTGGCGAGTGTGGTTCCGGCGCAAAGCCTGTCTTCCGGAGTCTCCGTCAGACCTTCGAGTGTCTCGGACAGCAATGCCGCGGCGTCCTCCAGCATGGCGTGGGAGGACAAGTCCATGGCCCGCTTATTTGCATCCCAGCAGGCTAGTTTCAGGTCGGTTGAGCAGGAAGCAACGCGAGAAACCAAAACCGAAAGGCAATAGGCCACCAGCAGGGCCGTCCGAATCCGTCTACCTACATTGGACGTAATGCATTGAGTTGTTGAGGATTGGCTGCTTCGGTGAATTAGGATCTCGTCTCTGTCCGGCCGGGATCGCAGCCCTAGGTCGCCGGTTCCGGCGCAACAACTAGCGATTCGTAAGCGTTTCATGCAGCGATCCTTCTTTCTTCGCTTACGGGATGCCGCGAAGTAATAGCTGATCAGCATCGGGTGACCCGCTAGAAGTGCGTCTACGGTCGAGTGCAGCGGAGGAAGTGTTGTTCGAGCCACTTCGCTACGTTGCGGCCAATGGCCGCACCGTCCTCGTCATCAGTACGGAAGTGGATTCCACCCCAAACTCGAGCGTTGCCGACTTCTCTCGTCAGCGCTCTGAAACGATCGAAGCTGTGCGTCCCTCCTGACGATCCGCTATCGACGGAAAATGAGGCCTGGTCCTCGCCGAAGAACCCTTCGAGACTCGCCGTTACAGCACCTGTGAAGCAGGCGTGTGCGGATGGATAACTTGGGTGATTCGGAGTCGCGATGAGCGGCGACCATGCTGCATCCGGTGCAAAGGATCCATTGCGGATCGCGGTGATCGGCCGCCACAAGGAGTAGTGGTACTTCGCATCAAAGCACGCGATGCAGGCATCGCCGCTCGCGAGAGCAGTCAGGGCTAGCATGCGGGCGGCTTGGAGCCTCGTCAAGTTCGTCTCGACCGCGAGTCGGCCGAGCGCCCGGGTGAATTGCGGGACGGCGTGCTCCACGTAGAACAGCGCCGCTTCTGTCTGCTTGCCCGTCCGACCTGTGCTGTTGAGCGAGCCAAGTCGGCGTGTCTCCGCCAGATCGGTGGCGTACTGGCGACTATCCAGAGCCGGCGGACCGTTGGGCCGGAACTGATCGCCGCTCAACAGTACGAGTGGTCGCGCCGTACCGAGCCCGACGCCGACGGGAGAAGGCCCGGGTACCCATGCGCCGGGTCCGCTTCCGGCTATGTAAGGCGGATCGATCTCAAGGTTGTCGTTCGCCCTAAGCGCGAGAATGTCGAGAGCAACGAACTTGCCGAACTCTCGCCCTCGCGTTTCGGCCTTTCCGTCCGACACCAGCGCTAGCGAGGTGGCGAGCACGCCGTCGAGTCGAACCTGCTGAGCGGGAAACAGTCCCGCGAGAACGTCGTGCGCGGCCTGCGCGGCTGCTGCATCGGCAGAGGCCCCTGCTGGCGCAGCGGCGTGAGATGTATACGGTTCGTACCCTCCCTCGATCCCAACTACGGCATCATAGATGGCTGCATGGACAATGCCCTTGTAAACGGCCGCTCGGCAAGGGAATTTTCCCCCGACGGTCACGATTGTGTTAGTGGCCTCGCTGCTCCACAGCAGCACCATCGCAGAGTCGGCCCGATGCGAGTCGGACGCCAGGACCTCATTGCTGTACGCTGTTGCGGATAGTCCGAGACCGCCTAGCGCGACGCACACAAGCTTTGTCTTGCGACTGATATTCACAGGTTCCCCGCTTTCTCGCTCCCCTTTCGGAGAACGATTCCGTAGTTTCGCGCCGCAAGGAGTGAAAAATCATGGACAAACGATAGGAATTCCGTAAGACTTCAATAGGCAACAGCCAGGCTGGGGCCCGGGGTCGCCCATGAGTGTCTACCGTTTCGACGATTTCATTCTCGATTGCGAGACGCGCGAACTTCTCTGTTCGGGGCAGCCGGTGCACGTATCGCCTAAAGCCTTTCACCTTCTTGAGGTACTCGTCTCAAGCCGGCCGCGGGCGTGGTCGAAATCGGCCCTGCAAGACGTGCTTTGGCCCGACACCACAGTCGTCGAAGCTAATCTCGCTAATCTAGTAGCCGAACTCCGGGCGGCGCTAGCGGATAATCCCGCACATCCGCGATACATCCGCACAATCCATCGGCACGGTTATGGGTTCCTCGACGCCGCGTCCCCAGCTGTTCTTGCGGGAGGGCCGAGGTCGAGCGCACCCGCATTCGTGGGACGAATCGAGGAGCTCCGTCTTATAGGCGAAGTCTGGGGGCAGGCAATCAGTGGGGCCCGGCAGGTCATGTTCGTCGCGGGCGAGCCCGGAATTGGCAAGAGCAGCCTTGTCGCGGAGTTTGGCCGGCGCTGTTCAGAAGCCGGCGCGGTCGCGCTTTTCGGGCGGTGCGATAAAGAGGCATTGATTCCGTTCCAACCGTTTGTCCAGGCGCTGACGGATCTCATCGACCGATTCAGCGACGCTGAGTTGCGTCGGCAAGTGCGCGAGGGCGGCATTGGCTGCGAACTGGCGCGGGTGGTTCCAGCGCTTGTTCGCCGCGTCCCGAGTTTCCCGATGGAACCGGTTGTCGACCCGGAAGGTGAGCGGTTTCGTCTCTTCGAAGCGGTCGGTCGAATACTGAGTCGCGCGTCCGAGAGCGCTCCGATCGCGATCATTCTCGATGACCTGCATTGGGCCGATCAGTCCTCACTCTCGATGCTTCGCCACCTTGTTCGCACCGCCCGATCCAGCTCGATGCTGATTCTCGGCACGTACCGCGGCGAAGGTGTCGAGCGGACCGCGCTGGGGGAGCTGCTGGCGGATCTTCGGCGCGACCGGTCGGCCGCCCGGCTGACCCTACAGGGTCTCCGTCCGTGTGACGTCGAAGAGTTGATCGAGACTCTGACCGGAAAGCGGCGCATCGCGCGCGTTCGCGGAATCGCTGACGAGCGAAACATCCGGCAATCCGTTCTTCATTCGTGAGATCCTTCAGCACGCCGAGAACGTAGGCGGTCTCGATCGCGCCGGCGCGCTTCGCGCAAACCATTCGGGTCGAGGTTTGCCAATACCGGACAGCATCAAAGAGGTCATCGGCCAGCGCGTTGCCCAACTTAACGATCAATGTAACCGCGCCCTGTCGCTGGCCTCCGTCCTCGGCCGCGAGTTCCGGTTCGACCTGCTCGCGAAGATCGGAGGATTCAACGAAGATGAGCTCTTCGACGCCTTGGAAGCCGCGCGGGCGGCCGGTGTGGTTGTCGAAGTGCCCGGCGTCTCAGGCCGCTTCGGCTTCTCTCATGCGCTGGTGCGCGAGGCACTGTATGAGAGGCTGTCAGCGACGCGGCGGGTTCGCCTACACCTGCGGGCAGCCGAGGCACTGGAGCGCTGTCTGAACCGATGAATATCCCGCTCGCCGATCTCGCCTATCACTTTACACAGGCGGCAGCAGTTGGGGGCGCCGAGCGCGCCATAGAATACGCGAAGCGCGCAGCGGAACAAGCCGCGAGCGCCCTCGCTCAGAACGAGGCGGCACGCTTCTACGCTCTGGCGCTGGACGCGCTGCCGTTCATCCAGACGCTGACTGACCTCGAGGATCTGCGCGCCGACCTTCACGCGCGGCGCGGCGCGGCTCTGGCTAGCATCGGAGATTGGCCCGAGGCAAAGGCCGCATTCGCAGCGGCGTTAGAACATGTTAGCCCAGGTCGCCTCGAATTGCGCGCCGAGCTCCTGCTCAAGCTGGCGATGGCGCAGTTCTGGCTTTTGGACATTAGAGAGTTGCGCTCGCTTGTTACCGAGGCGCTACATCTGGCCGAGCGAGCAGTGCGGCGAGATCTCACGGCAGAGGCGCTGGGATGGCTCGGGAGGGCCGACCAGGCCGACGGAAACCTTGGCGCGGCAATCGAGATCGATCGGAAGGCCTTCAGGCTTACTCGCGGCGTAGTGAACGGACCGCTTGTACACGCGCCGCTCACACTGTATCTGGCCGGCCGTTTGCCAGACGCGGTGGCCATGGCCGAACGGGTCGTGGCAGACGTACAGAAAGCCGGGGAAAGCAGCGCCATCGTGTATGCCCTGTCGCACTACGGTCTCGCTCTCGCAGGCAACGGGCAATACGCACGCGCTGCCGCCACATTCGACGAGGCCCGGAAATGCGCTCGATCGTGTGGCGCGCAGCCGCTCCTCGCCCGTGCGAGCGCCATGGCGGCGGGATGGCGGCTGGACGTGTTCGACTTTGCGGGCGCGGAAGCGTTGCAGTCGGAAGCGCGCCAAATTGCCGCCGATGCCCAATTTGTTCCAACACAGGCGAGCGCCGGCATCGATCTGCTCATGACCTACGCTCGGCAAGACGATCCGGGCCGGGCCGAGCGGCTTCAACCCGAGATCCAAGAAGCAGTTGCTAACGCGCGGGGCTGGCACGGATGGTTGTTCCGATTGCGCCTGCAACAAGCCTATGCCGAGCTCGCACTCGCGCGCGCCGAATTGGCCGGCAGCCGTGGCGTTCGCAACCGCCGCGCTCGGGCAAAGCCGTGCATCCGGGCGGAGAAAGTATGAAGCAGCTGCGTTGACAACTCGGGCGCGGGCCCAGTACGCGCTCGGCCACACACTCGAGGCTATCCAGGACGCGAAGTCGGCATTGCGCGATCGCACGGAAAGTCGGCGATCCAGCGCTAGCAGTCAGGACGTTCGCGCCCCTCTTGCCAGCGATTGGCGACGACGCTCTCCTACATGAGTTGAGACAGAGAACGACAATTGTACTGGAGGCGCTTCCCGGGGATGCGCGGACCGCCTTTTCGCAGGCGCCGTTAGTTCAGGCCGCTCTCGAATGAGGCGCAGGCCGACACACAGGCGCTGGAACCCGGGAATGCCGCTGGCATCCACGACGGGATTAAATTCCTGCGGGCAGCGCGGATCAACAGCGGAATAGCCGGGCCGTGCTGCGCAAACGCGCATAACCCGTATGGTCCGAAAACTCGAATGAGGAGGACGGAAGCGATTGATTGTAGACGGGATGAGACGATCACCAGATGGCGGAGAAGGTGCTCAATCCCTTTCAGTTCGTTGTGATCGTGCTGGCCGGTTGGATGAATCAACGGCAACAGAATGTAATCGAGTATCTGCGCGAAGAGAATCGAGTCCTGCGCGAGCAACTCGGAGAGCGTCGCTTGCGGTTCACGGATGACCAGCGCCGCCGTCTAGCTGTGCGGGCTAAGGGCTTGGGACGCAAACTTCTGGCTCAGGTGGCGACCCTGGTCACGCCCGCTACTCTACTGGCCTGGCACCGCAACCTCATTGCACAGAAATACGATGGCAGTGCGAGGCGGAAACCCGGCCGCCCCCTCACCAAGAATGACCTATCGGGCTTTGTGGTCCGCATGGCCGAAGCCGAGCCTTACAGCTCCGGTTGCGGAATATACGGCAAACTTAATCGTTGCTTCACGTTTCATCGTTGATCGCAAACGGGTGTAAGCTTACGGCACCATGGCGACGTTTGCGAATGTCAAAGCTCGTACCGTTCGAAATCAACTGTGCACCTTCGTTTGGGGACTAGTTACATTCGGCTCAGTGGTCAGCTGCCTCGGAGCGGATTCCCCCAACTCAAAGGATCCAACCGGCCTTAAGCGCTATGCGGGCAGCGAGATCATCGCTTATCGCGCGCCTAAGTTCGACGAATTTCTACTTCCACTTGGACCGCCTGTCACGTTTGGACCCGTATCGTACGAAAAAAGTCTGAAGACCGAGGGTCTAGTCAGTCGCTACACTTACCTTGCGCCATCGGGACGATCAGCAGCCGAATTGTTCCGCAATTACAAGAGCGAATTTCAGCGGCTCAGTCTGATCCCACTTTTCGAGAAGACGACGGCGGATAAGGGCGGCTACGGATCGGCCTTTGGCGACATTCCAGATCAAGACGACCTAGGTCAAATCTTGGCCTCCGGAGAGGCGCAGGAGCGTTTACTTGTAAGCAAATCAGAAGATTCGAAACCTACCTACTATTATCTTCTTGTCACTGCTTACGGCGATGGATTGATCCCGGAACGGCTTGCCGGAACTGTAACAAAAGATCGCGCTCTTGCGGAATTGATCATAGTGGCGCCCCAGCAGATGGAAGCGAACATGACGCTTCTAAACTCGGAGGAAATGTCTAAGTCGATCATCGACACGGGAAGGGTTCTTCTTTACGGAATCACCTTCGACATTGGCAAAGATAGCCTCCGAGCCGATTCAGAGCCGATGCTGAAGGAGATTGCGAAGCTTCTCAGCGACCATCCCGACTTGAATGTTCGCATTGTTGGCCATACCGATAATCAGGGGAGTGTAGCCTCCAACCTCGACCTGAGCCGGCGCCGATCAGCGAGTGTGGTGAATGAGCTGAAAGTGAAGTATTCCATCGCCGCGAATCGCCTTGACTCCTTTGGATGTGGTTTATACGCACCGATAGCCTCCAATGAAGCCGAGGAAGGCAGAGCCAAGAACCGTCGCGTGGAACTCGTGACTTGGTAAGGCCGCTAGGACGCCTAGTGGCGCGTCGCATGAAGAACGTTACCGATGTGGTCAGTTGGATCCCGTAAGGTTAAGAAATGGACCAGCTTGAAAACACGAGTGATCTGAACGCTGCAAACAGCGGGTTAACGTGACGTTGAGGACCTGCAGGTCCTCTAAATCTGTAGATCAATAGAATCACGGGTTTGCACCCACCTGATCAGCATTGCGTAAGATGTTACGGCCGCGCTGATTCGGACGCCGTATCGTGACGTAACGTCCCATTCAGCAAGCGACGGAAGTTATTGATTTCAAGGCAGACAGAATTTTGACTATCGACGCCAGTTCGCGCAGCAATGGCGGAGCTGTCCGACCCTAGACTCTTGAATGGAGCCCAACCTCTGTGCCGATCGTCGGTCGGAAGCGCGTTTACCATTCCTAATCCTGCGCTCGGGCCGCAAACCGCTTTGACCAAGTAGCTAAGTGCTGTGATTCATCCGATTGTGCATCGGACCGGGGTAGTTACGGACCAGCTGCCTTGGGCAAATGAGGTCCTTCTAAGCTCTCCATTCCGTTTGGCGTTTCTCAGTCTTGCCAATTGCCTGAGGAAGCCACTCTTCGCTTGACAGACAACCGCCATGGCCGTCTCATCGCCGGAAGAGCCGGACAGTGGTCGTTAGCATGGTCTTCCTTGCTGGCTGACGACGGACCTTCCTTTCTTCCGTTAAAACACTCGGTTCATGAGCAGCGTGCCCCTGTGTGCGGGCACTAAAATGGGTGCAGCGTAAAACGGCATTGCTCATTTATGTTTCGGCAGGATATCCGCGGCGAGGTGATAAATGATTACCCTGACAATGAACGGAAAGCCGTTCGATCCCGACGATTTCAAAAAGACCATCATGGAAGCCGCAGCGAATCAGGTGAAGGACCATTTGCACGAACGACTCTCATCGATTCGGAATCCAGAAACCGGTGAGTTTCCCGTTGTGCACGTTACTGGCAGTTGCGTGGAGGACATCTCCGCTCGCGTCGAGGGATCGCCCGAACTCCTCCGGCTCGTGCAGGAAAGGATCGCCCCAGAGGAAATGGGAAAAATTACTCTGATTGAGACGCAAGCTCCCTCACGCCCGAGGGCATTTTTGAGTTTTGGCTGGGACGACCGGGAATTGGCAAAGGCGATTGCTGAGGCGCTTCAGGCGAACGGCGTCGAAACGTGGTGGGCCGAGTGGGAACTCAAGGCAGGTGACAGCCTGCGGCAGAAGATTGAGGAGGGATTAAGCAATTGCACTGTGTTTTTGGTCCTTCTCACCCCGGACTCGATAATCAAACCGTGGGTCAATCAGGAGATCGACGCAGGACTGATTCGGAAAATCGAATCGCAGGCGCGATTCATTGCCATTCGCAAAAACCTAGCCGTCAGCGCCCTCCCCCCGTTGCTGCGCGGTACATTTTCGCCTGCTCTGGAAAACTTCGAGACGGACCTGAAGCAGCTCATCGCAGATATTCACGGCCTATCCCGCAAACCGGCGCTCGGCCCGGCGCCACTGGCGACTACTCGCCAACTCAACTCGGGCTACTCGCCAGCCGCTACAGCTATCGC
This sequence comes from uncultured Acidobacteriaceae bacterium, assembly GCA_963730775.1. Taxonomy (GTDB): domain Bacteria; phylum Acidobacteriota; class Terriglobia; order Bryobacterales; family Bryobacteraceae; genus Bog-105. The sequence goes on from CAVSTI010000007.1 coordinate 13,814, forward strand.
CAAGCTCTTTGTTGAACGGACAGAAAATGCGGCATCGTGGGACCCCCAGATTTCGACGCACGAGATTGCTGAGGAAACGTCGCTGTCTGAGGAAGATGTGGCAGATGCTCTTTTCGAGTTAAAGGGCATGGTGGAGGAACATTACGGCAGTGTCATCGGCGAGCCCGAGCTTTACACGACCTTCGATAAGCACTTCAAGGGATGGGATCCATGCTCTGATGCGCTGGCCCTTGCGGCTGATCTTCTAAACGATCCCGCGTTTCCGCGCGAGCCCGATCAGATCGCCGAGCGCTATGGATGGCCACCCCGGAGATTGAATCCGGCGCTCACCTACCTTATAAACCGGAAGCTAATTCACTCATTGACACATCTGGGCATGGGAGCGTGGGTCGCGGTGCATCTGGAAACAACCGATGCGACGCGTCGGTTCGTAAAAAGTCAGCAATAGGCGCCATCACCGGCAGCCGATGGGAAAATGCGCGGGGAGTAAATCAGGAGCGTGGCTCTTAAGCAGCCGAACGACGTGCGCTGGGTGTAGCAGCGGCACCGCACTCCCCAGACTGTAGAATCAGCGATGGTCCAAAATGAATGACTCCGAAATAAAGCGACGGGCTAAGGTCTTCCTGAGTTACGCCAGTTCGGATAGGGCGTCCGCCCGTTTTATTGCCGATGCACTGAGGCAAGCCGGGATCTCGACTTTGTTTGACGAGTGGGAAATCCGTGTCGGCGATTCTATCGTCCAGAAAATCGAGGATGGTGTGAAATCGAGCGACTACATCCTATTGTTGCTTTCGCCCGCCGCCGTGGAATCCCCCTGGGTCAAAGACGAGATCAGCTCCTCGCTTTCTAGAGAACTTAAGGAGAGAGCCGTGAGGCTCGTTCCCGTACTCGTGGCGGACTGCGAAATCCCTTCCGTTCTGAGGGACAGACAATACTTCGATATGCGGGGAACCAAGCGGGAAATCGGAATCCGACGCCTCGTGGAGCAAGTGTCGGCCGTTCCCGCTATCAGCTTCACGGATATGACGCCGCAGACATTCGAGCGACTTGTGGGCGATCTTCTGGTTGCCCTCGGATTTGCCGTTGAATCTCACAGCGGAGCCCATGACAAAGGTATCGACTTTACAGCAATATACAATTCGCGGGACCCGTTCGGTGTGGAAAAGAAGGAGACCTGGCTAGTCGAAAGCAAGCTTTACAGCAAGTCACGCGTGAGCATTAGCGTGCTAAGGGAAGCCGTTGGGCTGTTAGTCGGTTGGCGCAAAGCAGCCATGGCCCTTATCGTGACGAGCGGGAATATCACATCAGAAGGGCGATCATTTCTCGATGATTCGGAATACGGAAGTCGAATAAGAGTGATCGAGGGGCCGGAACTGACGAGTCTAGTTGCTCAGTATCCGGTCCTGATCGAACGCTATTTCCCTCACGGTGGCAGCCGTGCCTGATGGAAATTTCCTGCGTCAACGGCTGGAACAGTGCCCGCCGGGACGGCCGGGCTGGAAGGAATATGAGGATGCGTGTATCGATGCCCTGAAACATCTCTTCGTTCCGCCCCTTGAGGAGCCTTACATCCAACCAAGGACGTATTCGGGGATTGACCGGCGAGATGCCGTTTTCCCCAATCGCAACATGGAAGGGCACAACAATTGGGGCCACATCTTTAAGGAGCTCGCGGCGCGAATGGTGTTGTTTGAGTTTAAGAATTATGACCGCGAGGAAATTGGCAAGGAAGAGACCAACCAGACCAGAAACTATCTAAACAGGCCGATGGGAAAGCTCGCAATCATGTGCTGCAATCGCTCCCCTAACGAATCGGCCTACATCAAGCGAAACACGATCTACAGCGAGGATGGCAAGGTCATTCTCTTCGTGACGACGGAGCAGCTCATCGAGATGCTCTTTATCAAAGAGCGCGGCGAAGATCCATCCGACCTGATCATGGATATGATCGAGCGGTTCTATTTGCAACACGAGTAGCTGCGGCGTGCTCAGCCGAAAGCTCACTGCCCCGGATAGAGAGTGCCAACCTCAAGAGGATCTACACGGCGGAGACATGTCGCTGCCCAGGGTCAAATACTGAATAATCGCCCCAGCGTTTACTTTGCATATTGCGAGCGGGTCATCGGCCATCCAGAGAAACTGTAAGCCACATACGTATCGGGAAGTCCCGATCTCATCTGGGATGCGCGTCTGCCCGAATATTCCGCCTAAGTGTCCAACGCCTCTTCCCACCACCGGCTTCAGCTCAATCTTTTAACGTCCTGGGTCGCCACCGGGAGATTTGATTTAAGTTCATCTATTGGTTGGCCAGAGCTTTTCCGAATGCTCCACACATTTTTGTATGTGTCCCCATATGATTCCACGAACCCTCGAATCACTGAGCATTTGGAACCAGACCGCCTATGCTGGCGCGATAGTTCCCGACTATCTCTGAGGTCCTCAAATATCGATCGTAGATGCGGAAAAGCTTGAACTCGCCGAACATAGCGGGCGCGATTGCAAGCTCTGCGCTCCCGTTCACATCATCCATTTCGGGGTGGAAGCGTCCCCAGCCGTAATCGCGGACCGGACCACCGTCATTGAGAACACCATCAACGATGACCGTAATGATCTTCGGACCGCCGTCGACGACGAAAGCTACATGCTGCCAACATCCACTGCGAACCGTACCTTCATGGACGCCAGGGTCGCTGTCCCAAGTGGATTCATGGGTTCCGTCGTTAAGAGTCAAAGCATAGGTAAAACGATCGGACGTTGTAATGCTGATCCCTCTGCCATTACCGCTTCGGGTGGTGAGCAAAGTCTGTCCGGGAGAAAGCTCGCTCAAGCGTACCCAGAACTCAATCGTAAATCCGCCGCTTTGCAACGAGGCAAGCTTTGGCATTGCGGGGCGGGAAGAGGTCTTGGTGCTTTCAAACGTGAACGCGAGACCAGGTTGCGACACCGATCGATTTTCGGCCTGATTCCAAACACCCTCGAGGAGCGACCGATCGATGTGGTGAACACGCGCTGCAGTTTTCATGGTCTCGGTGACATAGAACTCGCCTCCATCCTCGACAAAATCCGGATAGCTCATGCGAATGTCAGGATCTGGATGGTAGAGGAGGATCTCCGGCTGAGACCAATGAATGAATCCGTTTCGTTCGACTCCCCCGGTTATCCAGGCAGGGTTGCGATTTGTGTAGTATTGCCACTTCCCGGTTAAGACCGAATCGCCACCATGGTTGTGATACCAGAGCAGATACTTGCCATTGCTGAATTTCTTGACGAAGTTGGCTGCGCGAGGATGCTTGATGCGGACGGCCATTTGGTGTGTAGGTAGCATAGGCCGGCGGGGTCCATGTCTGACCGCATCACGGCTGTAAGCATGGCAATTGAATCCGTCGATTGTGCGGTAGGTCGCGTACAGCGAGCCGTCATTCAGCTCGACCAGATTCGCTTCGTCCGACACAGGCCTTGGGTGCGCGCAGGCCTTCGTCGCCTTCGGGCAGCAGCGTCCCACTGAACTTTGTTCGGATCGCGCTGGGTCAGAATGTTCGGACTGAACATGAAGCAGCCTTGAGACGTGACCATTCCACCCGGATCGCCCCACTTGCCGACCTTGGCGAAACCAAACATGGCACCGTGGCGAGTAATGATCGGCTTGCCGACGCCCCAGAAGTACAGAAGTTTGCCGCCATAGGCATTTTCACGGTCGATACGCATGAGGCGCATGGGTATGTAGTATCGCTCCGCTCGACCAGTCTTGCCATAGTCGTCCGAATACTTAAACGCGTACTGCCGAACGTGTCCACACGCTTGGCGTAAGTAGGACTGTTGCTTTTCTCGATCAGCCGGAGATTCTCCGAGTTATACGTATAGAATGCGTAGACTCGACCGCTTGGAACGGCAAGCGGCATGACCCACGAAGCCTCGGGTCCGGTCGCGGGCTCAATGTCGACAGGAGTGGACCAAGTCTTGCCGCTGATCACTGCTGATAGTGGAGATAATGTGCTGAGCGGCAGCCCCTTCTTCCCGTTACCCGTAGTTAGAACACACAGCCAGTTACCGTCTTTGGTAATCACGACGTACGGCTGGTCACTGTAGTTTTCCCGCGGGATCTCGGTGCCGCTGACGATGTTGCGCCAATCGGAGGGAGTTTCACCAGCGACAGTGTAGGACGGTTGGCTCTCGGTGACCGGACGAAATGCGGGGAGCGCCAAGGCGGAGATCATCTGGCGGCGGGTCCAATCTGACATTTTTTTGATCTCCTCCTTTAGAACAGCAGCTTTAAAGCAACTTGCAGCTGGCGTGGCGTATTCTGCTGTGCTGTAATCAACCCGAAGCTGGTTGTCCTGCCTGCGTTCCGGGCGCCGCGAACTGCACCCGGTTGAAGATGTTGAAAGATTCGAAGCGCAACTGGGCCCGAAGCCGCTCGATGATGGAGAAGTTTTTGAAAACCGACATGTCATAGTTCGCGATTCCAGGAGAACGCAGATTCGGTGCCGTCGGGGAGCTGTTTCCGTAAGTGAATGCGCCCGGCACAGCGTATGCGGATGTGTCGAAGTATTTACCCAGCCGGGACTGAACCGGACCGTCGTCTTGCTGCGGCACTCCCACCACGTTCGGCCGCGCAGCGCCAATGCTGGTTATTAAGAGTGGCTGGCCTGTGGAGAACGTCCCGATTCCGTTGAGCTGCCAGCCACCCACAAGAGCGTCGGTCCATCTGTTCAGGCTTCCACCAAACGCTCGACCGCGTCCAACGGGAAGCTCCCAAACCCCGCTGATAACTAACGTTTCGAGACATCCTGGGGATCGATGCTTCGCTCGGCACGGAGATTCGTCGGATCCTGGACACTCGCGATCGTTTGTCCGGAAGCCGCCTGCGTGGTGTTGTCGATCAGTTTCGCTGCAGTGAAAGAAGCGAGAAGTGTGAAGCCTCGGGAAAAGCGCTTCTCGACGCTGGCCTGCAAGGAATGATAGATGGAATTGCCCTCACTTGGGTAGATCGCGTTGACGTTGACGTATTGCGGGTACGGTTTCAGCAACTGCCCGCGAGCGATCGTCGAAGCGGAAAGAATACTTGTCGGATCCGTGATGATCCCGAAAAACGGGATCAGGAACAAGCTGGTTATTCACTGCGCCCTGATAATACTGAGCTGTGGTCAGCGAATTCACGTTAATCGGAACGTTGAAGGGAAGCTTGGTGCCTTTATTTCCCGCATAAGCAGCGCGCATCACGATATCTTTTTCCAACGCTGCGCTGAACCGAGACGTTCCAGTTCTGCATGTAAGGAGTGCGCTGGCCAGCATTGAACGAGTTGATCGATTGGCCGAGATTCGCGCTGCGCGTATAGCTCGCCCGCGAGGCCGCCGGGTTGACTCCCTCCGGAAACGGATTCGATAAATTCACGATCGGAGTAGCGCCGTCGAGCGAAGTGATGATACTGGTGCTTCCGGTAAATCCATCGGTAAATCCGGCACTTGGACCGGCCGCAACCGGCCGGAGAAAGCCCATAGAAGATGCCGTATCCGGCGCGGAGACGTGGTCGCGCCGATGACCTGATAAGCAAGGCCGAGGCGCGGGGCAAAGTCGTTCTTATCTGTCGGAGTGTAGGCGCGATGATTTGGATCGGCAAACGTCAGTGCTCCGTTCAGGTTTGGAAATCCGGCGACTTTGCCGGCGAGAGGGGAAGGGCATTAGGATCGAAAATGCTGAACCGGTCATAGCGCTCCACGCGCGGAAAATTCAGGTCGTAGCGAAGCCCGAGGTTCAACGTCAACTTGCGCGTTACCTTCCAGTCATCCTGAAAGAACTCTGCAAGGTAGGTGCTCTTCGACAGCAACAGCGGGTTGAATCGCGATGGTTCCGGCCGGGATGCCAAGGAGAAATGCGCCGTAGCCGATGCCGCTGGAGCCGCTGGCTTGAAACGGGTTCGGGCCCTTGCGTATAGGTGGTGGCAAAGCTAAGGCGCCCTCCGCCTGAGTGTTCTGCAGCTGGTTGATGAAGTAGATCCGGAAGTCGGCGCCGCATCTTGAGGCTGTGGTTCCCGGCAATTTTGGTCAGCGTACCTAGACCGTGTGGTTCAACTGGCTGCTGTAGTTCTGGTCGGGTTACCGATCCCGGACATGCCCGAAATTGTAATGGCCGGTATGGCTTTTACTTGTTGCGCGTCTGCGAAATTCTTTGCGAAACCCAGAGCTTGTGATGTCGAAGCCATCGGACCACGCGGTCCTTGTTCCGTACATGCGCGACAACCCGTAGCTCACTTGCAATTATCAGGGAGGGACTAAAGGTATGCGTGTCCTGGAGCGTTGCGGCGTGGCGGCGCTGCGTGAGCGGAGGATTGTCGGGGGTCCCGATATTTCCGTAATTGTTAGGTGACCCGGTAAACGGGTACTGGATGGAGTAACGAGCAAAGAAACGATTACGGTCGCTGAAATAGTGGTCAATGCGGGCGTCTCCTGTGTCGTTGGTGTAACTGACGGCGGGTGATCGCACATAGTTCGCTGTCAAATTATTGTTGTTCGGCAGTGGGAAATACTTCTGGAGAGCGAGCGCCGTCGGGATTCTGCCGATTCGCAGGAATGATATTGCCGGGAAAAACGGTGCGAGTCTGAACGCCGTTGACGGTTCGTGATGGAAGCGGGATCGTAGATGGCTGATGAGTTGGCCGAAGCAGTGTTGAAAGTTTGAGAAAAATTGCCCTGACGCTGGAGCGCAGTGGGAACCGTGAAGGAAGACGTGGCGCCAATGATTCGCGATAGCCCTCATAGTCCACAAAGAAGAAGGTTTTATTTTGTCCGTTGTAAAGCTTCGGAATCACGACCGGCCCACCTAGCGTGAAGCCAAACTGATTCCGTTTCAGGGCGGGAAGCGGGAGGCCCGCGCGATTGTTGAAGAAGTTGTTGGCGTCCATCACAGAGTTACGGAGGAATTCGTACACAGATCCGTGGATTTGATTCGTGCCGATTTGAGCACCACATTGATGACGCCACCGTTGAACCGGCCGTACTGCGCGCTGAACGAATTGGTTTCCACTTAAATTCGGCAACGGCGTCCACCGTAGGCGTATAGATAAGAAAGCTATTGATAGCGGTGTTGCGAGGCGTGGTCGGGACGCCATCTATTGTGACTTCACTGGTGAAATTGGCTGCTCCATTGATGCTGGGAATGGCCCCACCTTGATGAATATTGGTGTTGGGCGGGACCGGAATAACTCCGGGCGCAAGGCCGGCGAGCGAAATGGGCTCGCGACCATCGAGAGGGAGTTCGACAATCCGTCGGTTCTCGATGACTTGACCCAGGGAGGCATTGTTGGCACTGACGAGTGGGGTGGTCGCTTCGACGGTGATTTGGGATGACGTAGCGCCGACGGGGAGGGTGAGAGGTATGGAGATATCGTCGGCGACACGGAGAGTTACGCCTGCCTGGCGGACCATTTGCATGCCGGATTTCGCGCCGGTGATCGTGTAGCTGCCCGGCGAGCAGAGGAACGGGACAACGTAGACGCCCCGGTCGTTGGTGCGGTTTTTTCGGCAACGTTGGTGCTTTCATTGGTAACAATGCACGGGCCCCGGCGACGGCGGCGCGTAGAATCGGAACGCGTACCGCGGATGGTGCCGCAACCGGTTTGGGAGGCGATGAGTCGAAGCGAGGAAGAGGAACCCAATGACGAGATGACGACGGGAATGGCAACACGTGGATTCAACCTCCTGATATACGCTGATATGCCACAGTCTATGTCGAAGAAGAATCGCTGTCAATGAAATTGTTGTAAACTGACATATCAGTTTGCGATGAATCGGGATTCTTCTACAGCGGAGCCTTTCCGCCCGCGCCTACAATCACATTCGCTACCGGATTTTAAGTGGGGAACTGGCCTTGGGTTCAGCGGTATCCCGGCGGAAGTTGGCGACAGATTTAGGAATGAGCGTTGTGCCGGTTTCCGAGGCGCTGCAGCGTTTGTCGACGGAAGGTCTTGTGGAGAGTTGGCCGCGGGTGGGGACGCGTGTAAGGATTCCGACAACCCAGGACATCCGGGGCCACTATGTTGTTCGCGAGGCGCTGGAATCGCAATCGGCGCGTTTGTTTGCGCAGAAGTCTACGCCTGAGGAGAAGCAGGAGATCGTCGACCGCGCAAACGATCTGGACCGTGTTACCGGAAGGCGAGGCGGAGAGATGATTTCGCCGGAGGCTCTCTTCGGACTGCATCAGACGGCACCAGCAGTTTCACATGCGGATTGCGGAGTGCGCGGGGCATCCGGCGCTGTGCCGGGCGATCGAGAACAACCAGGTGCTAACGTTCAACTGGCTTTACGATACGGCGACACGTCGAAATACTTTCCCGCCCGATCACCACAGCCGGTTAGCCCATGCTATTTCGGAAGGCGACCCCGAGGCAGCTGACTCGGCCATGCGGCAACACGTTATCTACGGACGTGAAGAACTTCTGCGCACCTTTCAAATGTTGTACAGCGACAACGGCCGACGATCTTTCGGGCGCTCGCAGAATCCTGAAAACGAACGCTGATGAATGCATGTTCCTCACGAGGTGGACTGATTGGCTCGATTGCCGCGGCTGCCGGGCGGAAAGCGTGTGAAACGGTCGTAGGAACTGGTGTACGGACCAAGTTTCGCATTCTCGGCGGCTCTTTGGAGCCATCTACAAATCAGGGAAGGTTTGGGCGATGCCCTGAAAGGTGCTGGCACACCGTAGGTAAGCGAGGCCAGCGCCGAGCACCACCCCAGCTCCCAGCGATCAAGGAACGCGCCGGTGGGTAAGTGCGAGAGAGCGTGGCTATTGCCGCGTCCGGCGCTCTGTGTTCCCACTCTTGCTGCGCACCCCTCGGGTTGGGACTCCTCCGTCCCAAAGCAAGTTTGGCCCCTGTCCAAAACAGTGCTCTCTTCGGATTGGGACAGCGGCGCCCTCGCCTTTCGGGTGGCTCGGCAGATCGGGACAACGAAAGGAAAGCTTACGTCTTGCACAAGAACGGCATCTGTCTCATTGGCTTCCTCGGTTCCGATCCGGAAACTGCTCGAGGCCTTTCGTTTTCACATTGATTTGCGGCGAGTGCAGGTTATCGGGCGATTTTCCCAAGCGGCAGATTTGGATGGGGACGGAGGATGCGGCGAGTTGTGATCGGCTTGGGGGCTAGAGCAGACCCTAAGCTGTAAGCTGGCGACTTGAACTCCTTGCGTAGCACCGGCCGCCGCGCCCAAACACCATAGCTTACATTCAACTCCATGCTCAACCGGGGCTATGCCTACACCACAATCATCAGCAGCAAGTACCATGGACAAACCTGCTCTCCCACCTGGCAAGCCTTTACCCCCACTCAACCCCACAAGCCTGGCAACAAAAACTGAACAACGGCGAAGTCACCCTCAACGGCGTCATCGCCACCGGAAGCGAATCGGTCACTTTGGGCCAAACCCTTGTCTGGAACCGTCCGCCCTGGATCGAACCGGACTCCCCTCAGCACTTCGAAGTCCTGTTTGAAGACCCCCATCTGTTGGCCGTCAACAAACCCAGCGGGCTGCCCACCCTTCCCGGCGGCGGCTTCATGGAAAACACCCTCCTGCGCCTGGTGCAAAAGCAAACCCCCAACGCAAACCCTGTCCACCGTTTGGGCCGGGCCACCACGGGCATCGTCCTCTTCGCCAAAACACCGCAGGCGGCCTCTGATTCTATTCGCAAACTGGAACACACCCAAAATTCAAAAAATCTATCGGGCGCTGGCTCAAAACAGTGCACAGCAGGACGCCTACGAAATCCTCACACCCATCGGCCTCGTACCGCACCCGCTCATCGGTTCCGTGTGGGCGGCCAACCCAAATGGTAAACCGTCAAAGTCATTGGCAAAGGTGATCTCACGCACCACCAGCACCACAACGTTCGAGGTAAGCCTGAATTCGGGCCGCCCTCATCAAATCAGAATCCATCTGGCATCCATCGGCCATCCCCTGGTAGGCGATCCTCTGTACGGCTTAACCGGTCAGCCTCTTGAAAATCTCCCCGGCCTCCCCGGCGATGGAGGATATTTCCTGCACGCCCAATATCTGAATTTCCACCACCCCGTCACCGGAGAACAGATCAATCTTGAGGCAGCTTTGCCGTCCGGATTCTCATTGCATCAGTAGGTTCACGACGGAAGTCTAAGCAGGGTTGAAATCTGCGAGATCCCGTGTCCTGGGACTTGGGGAGCGAGAACTCGGGATGCCATCTGAGAACGGCGTTTG
>CAVSTI010000008.1:0-50564 GCA_963730775.1 uncultured Acidobacteriaceae bacterium
TGAAATCCCTATTGAAATCTAAAAGAAACTGAAGAGATCTATCCTCGGAAGTCCGACAATATTCAATCCAGATCAAAAGCTCCTATAGATTTCTGGCAAGCAGTGGAAGGTGTGGCGGATCGATCCGATTCGCGAGGGCTCTTCAGCTCGTCTGCACCTGCTCGAACAAAGACGCAGAAAGCTTTCCCATTAGCCGAGGTCGAACCTTGACATCAGTATTACGGACCAGGTCTCCACGTTCCGAAAAATCGCGGAACTGACGGAGCACTTCAGCGAAAGAAATGGGTGAATCTTCCAGATTGAAATCTATAGGTCAGATCGATCTTCCTTGATGACCGAAAGCACTGCGATGCAGCCAATCAGGCGGACGATGTCAATAAGGGTTCGCGAGTTATCAACCATACCCGGAGACTGTTCCGCGTCCATCGGTAGACCGAGCTTTGCGGCCTAACCGGAATCCACTCATATGCGTACTGCCAGCTTTGCATCCGTTCAGTTTTACTGAACAGCCAGCCGATTCTGACATCGCCACCGCCTACCGAATATGGGGGCTTGACAAAGACGACTTCCGGTTACTTCGATACATTCTCCAGAAATGTTATCGTCCCGTCGCCAGCGTCGAGCGTTAAGAGATCCGGATTTCCGTTGGCCGTGTAATATCCGAAAAGAATCCAGTAAGGATCGAATCCCGCCATAACGGATTCGGCTCCTTCGAAGGTACCGTCACCCTGGCCCGGCAAACACTGCGACACCGCCAACACCGGCATCCGCAACCGCGATATCCAGGACGCCATCTCCGTTCAAATCGCAGAGTGCCATGTGTGTGGGTGCTACGCCTTTTCCATAAGTCGAGGACTGCTGTAGTGTGCCATCGCCGTTATTCATTAGGACCGAAACCATCCCGAACGGCTGGCTGGTTTCGACATCAACGCCGAAAGAATGGATAACAGCAACATCCGGGTTTGAATCGCCGTTGAAATCCCCGATGGCGATATCGACCGCATTCACGCCGGGAATGCCGAAGGCAACGGGAGTCTGAAACGTCCCATCACCGTTGCCGATTAACACGTCCACACCGAACCCCGCCGCGATTATATCCGGTATGCCGTCGTGGTTCATGTCAGCGATAGCCACGGAATCCACACCGTTTGGCAGGGTCAGGTTGACGATTGGTTGAAATCCTCCGTTTCCATTTCCAAGAAGGACCGAGATTGAAGAGCCGGACTTGTACGCCACCACAATGTCGAGATTTCCGTCGCCGTTCAGGTCGCCGAAGGCAAGGTAGTAAGGATGGGTTCCGACTTCGTATCTTACCTGCGAATGGAAGTTCCCTCCACCAGTGCCGTACAGGACAGAGATGGTGTCCGACTGGCAGCACGCTCCTATATTTGCAGTGACTAAGTCCAGGATTCCATCTCCATTGATATCAGCCGAGCCGATGAAGGCTGGATTGACGCCTACGGCGTAGCTTCCGATCTGTGTGAATTTACCTTTTCCATTCCCCGCGAGAACATAGACGCTATTGGTTTCGAAATCGGCAATAGCCAAATCGCCATTTCCATCGCGGTTGAAATCCGCTGAGACAAAGGACTGAGGCACAGCAACACCGGTCGATTCGGTATGAACGTGTTGAAAATCGCCTCGGCCATCGCCAAACATCACGGCGACTGTTAAATAAGTAACTCCTGGCGATGTCCGGTCTTCCGTCCCGGTTAAAGTCGGCCACGACGAAGTCGCCGACCGATAGATTCACCGGCTTCACGGAAGCGAAGGCACCATTGCCTTCACCCAAAAATACATAGACGTCACCGTTCGAAGTCAAAAGGTCAAGATTGCCGTCACGGTTTACATCAGCAGCCGTGATGCTCCCGCTCGCTGAATCCGCGTTATAGATCTGAGGAGGCGCGAATGTTCCGTTACCGATGCCGATCAGAATCGCAATCACGGGCTGTGCGGCGTCGCTTAATGCCAAGTCCGGAATGCCATCGCCGTTGAAGTCCGCGCTCAATATCGACGATGGTGACGGAGTCGCGGGAACAAGGACTTGCGGCGCAAAGCTCCCTCCTCCCTCTCCAAAGAGTATCGATATTGTGCCGGTCGCACCCGTTGCGACGGCCAAGTCCGGGATATGATCTCCGTTAAAATCGCCGACCGCAATTGAGCTGGGCTTACCCGGGACGGAAGAGCCGGCCAAGCCGGCGATTCGAAAGTTCCGTCGCCGTTTCCGAGGAGGATAGTTACGACCGGTAAGTAGTAACCGGCGGCAATCAGATCGGTTTTGCCGTCATGGTTCATCGGCAGCGGCGAGGAAGCCGCCGGAACCCGCAGGCTTACCCGGATTCTGAAATGTACCGTCGCCATTTCCGAAAAGGATTGCGGTGAAGACGTAAACGATGTCCGACACTACGATGTCAGGCTTTCCATCTCCGTTGAAATCCGCGACGACGATGCTGGTTGGACCGTCCGAGAGGGTATAAATGTGACTCAGTGCGAACGTCCCGTCCCCTTTGTTAAGAAGAATGGAGACGGTCTGGTCTTCGCCATAGCCTTCTCCGGAGGTTACGACTGCGATATCCCCACACCCGTCGCCGTTGAAATCGCCCTTCGCCAGGGCTTGCGGGGCGACAGGGACCAAATATTCCGGTGGCGAATTCAGACGGATACCGTTTGCCGCGTACGCACTCAAGGCCAGGCAGTGAAGCCCGCACCAGAGCAGCAGGATTGAGGCCAATCTGTGTAGCACATTTGATCTTGTTAGATACATACGTTCGCCCTCCGACATACTGGTTGTTTTCCCCTCCGGGGTGCAGCGAGTCGCGGCGTCGCGGCGCACTTCAGCCTGCCAGTATACAACTGAAACCCGCGGGTTGGGTGGTGCCATCTTGACGACCACGCTTGCGTGCCGGAAAATAGTATCGAGCAACGTGCGAAGTCACCTGAGTCGGCGAATCGTGGCTCTCGAAGTCGGTTTCGGCAATCCAGACGTCCCTGCAAGAAGCCGTTACCGGACTGGTTGTTAGCGGAATTAGTCGCGCAAGGCGCGCGGATGGAGCAGGACGGGACGCTCGACTTGGCGTCGATGCGCAACTCATGTCCGGCGGGAGCCCCCCGTGATTTTCTAGCACGGGCCGTCTGAGCGAGGTCGTCAGAATCGGGTTTTAGTTTTTCTAATTCACGCGTACTTCGCTTACCATGACAGAGAAGCCAAAAGCAAAAGGTCGCGCGCAAAAGGTTGACGATTCATTATTCAAAAGCTGGAGTGAGAGGATCGGCTGGACTCGAAGGGTAAAAGCCGTCTGCAAGCCATGCTGGGAACTGAAGTATTGTCCCTACGGTCCGCTCGTTGAGCAATTTCCTATACAAGTCGATTCCAAGGAGGAGTCGTGTCGGATCTTTGGCCACGACTGCCCGGTCTTCCACGTTGCAGAGCCTCTTACTGAGACGAGAGAACTGCGTAACATTAGTCGGTCTATTCCAAGATCGGTGCAATTTCGTGTTCTGAAGCGTGAAAATCAGATCTGCAGGCAATGCGGACTTTCTGTTCAAGACGAAGACGTTGAGTTTGATCACGTCATTCCTTGGTCAAAAGGCGGTTCTTCTGATGAACGCAATGTGCGCTTGTTGTGCCGGACCTGTAACAGGACGCGGCAAGCTGATTTTGAATCCGAGTTTCTGGTAGAGGGAATTCGGGATCATCTCGTGGAGCCGCTCGATCTGTCCGTCGTACATTGGCTGAAAATCGTAATGGCTTTCGGGCATGAATTTGTAAGCGCTTTTCGATTCAAGCCAAGTGCTCGTAACTATGGGGACTCACTCAACAGAGGGATTGTCGGTGAGGCAGAAAAGCACGCGGCGAATAGTTATACTGAACTAACCAGGTTCTTTAAGGAAAGTCGACCCACTGATGTCAGTTCTGCAATCTTCCAAGCTCTACGAACCCGTTGGGGCCTGCGTGACGGCGACATTCACACGCTGAGATCCACTGCTGAAGCGCATCGCTGCGCGATCGCGGATTTGATCGACGGTGAACGTGACCTTTTTAGGCGGTTGGGGTTCTCGATCCGAACCGATGGAAAGACTCAAAAGGCTTGGGAAAAGCTTTAACAGGGGCTTGCTTGCTCTCGCTCTCCCCGTACCCTGACCGGCGGCTAGGATAGGTTCAGCGCCGGTGAACAGCATTCGTCGGTTCCGCTGGACTGGAGGATCTCTGGCCGCACTAATGCTCCGGCACAGAAACGCGATCGTCAAGATCGCTCCAGGGTCTGATCGGCGTGCAGAAATTGCTTGAGACATTTTAAAGTCCGGGGACTTCCGACTTCGATGCAAGAGCCCGAGGGCTTGGAAAGACTCTAAATCTTGATGACGAATACAACGGTCCCTTTGGTCAGCCTCTAAGTCGAGTATCTGACTGCGGGTCTCTCTTACCCGTATGTCAAAAGAAGAGAGTAAGCGAAGCTCCTGCAGCTCAGGCCATATCTGAGCCGCCATGTCGTTTTAACCTCACCTGATCCAAGGTTAGGTAGGCGTCCTCCGGTGTCTTCCCGTGGGTTGCCTCGCTTACCGATTCTTCAACTAGTTCGCAGGGGATCTCTAATTGTGATCGGCGCCTGCTCACGTGCCAATGATCGCCATAACACGCCGCCGTTTCGCCGTCCGGCATTCACACCCGACCCGACGCCTTCAGTTTGGTAGAAAGTAGGGAGTGGCGTGTTGCAATGTGAGCCTGCGCTTTAACTGCTTTCCATGCAACAAGCGTTCGTGTGGTGTGATCGATGAGTCGGCGTCGTAAACAGCCTGAAATCCTAAACTCAGTTCAGCGCGTTATGTACCGCCACCTCTTCCTGTATGCGGTGCAGAGCGTCTGTCCAGAAGTGTTTGACGATTTGAAGACGGGCGTTGCCGAAACAATCGGAGCTTACTACCGTGAAAAAGAGGGCTCTCCGGGTTGGGAGCCAGGGGACGAGCGGTACGGAACCTGGCCTAGTCATGCAATTACTCGGACCAGCGTTGAAGCTGTGGGCGAAGGACTACGGGACCACGGGAGTTTGGATCGAGAATCAGGCCGTTGATCTTGCTTATGGATGGGCTATGCATCCGGAAAGCCGCGCGCATCCGGGCATTTCGCTAAGCGTTCAAACTGACCCGCTGATGGACCGCATTAAATAGTTTCCATCTGACGATCCCAATTCCGCATGAGTATAGGTTCGAGAGACCCTATTTCAGTTCACAGAATTTGAAGGCGTATCTCAAGTCGAAATTAGAAGAGGAATTCAATGCGCAATTCGAGCGATTGCTGCAATCGGGAATCGACTCGGGAAGCATAAGCGAAACTGTCTTGCCGGCTGACCTTCGGACGAAGATGGAGGTCACAGCCTTGTATCTCTTCCGGGGATTGAGCCCAGAAGAAATCGCCGCAACGCCAGGGTACGCGAGAGAAAGAACCATCTTGAATCGCTGGATGATCCAACTTTTTAACTGCTTGACCTTGAGACCGTGAGATTACGCCGATTGTCTGCTTCTCGAAAGCGTTCGTAGGCCGCGGATCACACCTCCGACGCCACAGACATTCTGGAACCCGGCATGAAGTTGTTGCATTGAAGGTAACAGCAACCGCCCTTTTCTTTGCAACACCAAGACTTCTAAAGTCGCTCAAACTTGTTTGCAGGGATGAGCGGATTGGGGAAAGGCAACACTAGACAGGGCCAAGAAGCAGCTCCCACTGGGGGTGGAATTTGCTGGCGAAATAGATCTGGAGGCAGGCCGCGAAAAGTTGGGTCTGTCCGGCGATGATTCAGCTTGCTCGCGTTGCGGCAAGACGCAGCCGGAGATGACCCCCAGTTGGCTGCCGGTTGATTAGTGAACCAGTCTTCAATTGGGTTGTCGCGCCAGATCGCTTCTTGCTTGGTCGCCGTCAGTGGAAGCCTCGTCACTACTTCCAGCCGACCAAGCGCGTTGTTGACGCGTTCCGCCTCTTAGAAGCTTCCGCCCCCGAACAGTACACGATCTGTCGGGTTAAGAACGGCGACCGCTCGGCTCAGATCCAGATTAACGGGCAGATGGGAGAAGCGAAAGAACACAGCGAAGCGGTTGCCGTCACGTTTGCTGTGGCTCGGGCGTTGGGTATTCCAGTTGTCTCTCTGGAAGGACAAGCTCAGTGAACTTCCACAGACGTTACCGGCCCGGCACCGCCGACGTAGACGCTCTGATAGAGGCTCTGTACGACCTGCTAACGGAATTTCCTGATTCCCAATCTCCCGCGTCTGATTCGTCAAAGATCGACTTGCTTTCAGCGCGCGCGCGAGTGAGGAATGTGTCCTGAATGGCCGTCGGCATTTACGTTCGTGTTTCGACTGAGGAGCAGCGAGAGCGGCAGTCCATCGCCACGCAACGCGAGTTCGCGGACACGGTACTGCGATCTGCACCAGCTGCCGATCCATGAAACCTACGCCGACGACGGAGTCTCCGGCACCGTGCCGATTGAAATGCGGCCGGCCGGGATGCGGCTGCTCGAGGATGCCCGCCAACACAAGTTCGATCAACTCCTCGTCTTCAAGCTGGACCGCCTCGGCCGCGACACACGTCTGATTCTGAACGCCGTCGCTGAGTTAGAGAAACACGGCGTCCGCGTGCGAGCATGACGGAGGAGTTCGACACTGCCACCTCGACCGGCCGCCTGATGCTCACGATGCTGTCCGGGTTCGCCGCCCACGAGCGGGAAGTGATCCGGGAGCGTTCGGTGGCTGGGACGAACCGGCTGGCCGAAGCGGGCGCCTGGATGGCGGCGTGGTCCCGTACGGCTACCGGAAAGCAGGGGACGGGCACAGCGGCGGATCGGTATTAACGAAGATCCCATTCCCGGCATCGAAGATCAGCGAAGCCGAGGTTGTCCGCACGATCTACCGGATGGCGGGCGTCGAGAAAAAGTCCTGCCAGAAGATCGCCGACCACCTGAATCGGGTCGGCGTTCCCTGCGGCTCGGTCGCGAACACGCCCAAGACCGGAAACAGGAAAGCGCAATCGGCGAACGGCTCCAATCTGGCGCCCTCCCACGTCCGCAACATGATCGTGAGCCGGACGTACATGGGCGAGCATGTATTCGGGAAACGAGCCCGGAACCGGAACCGCAAGCTGATCGTCCGCGAAGTGCCCGCGATAGTCTCTGACGGAATGGGAAGCTGCCCAGCAGGTGCTCGTCTCAAACCGGATAATGGTCGAGCGGAATATTCGGGAACCTTATCTCCTTCGCGGCCTGATCAAATGCGGTGTATGCGGGATGAGCTACTCGGGAATGCGGATGAAGCCGCCGCAAAGGGACCATTACTACCGCTGCAACGGCCGCCAGCAGGCCCGCGGACTGTACGGCCTCTCCGGCAAGAAGTGCCCGAGCAAAGGTCTGAATGGAGAATATGTCGAGCGCTGGTCTGGGCGGACATCGAATCCTTCCTCCGCAACCCCGGCGAGATCCTGGAGCGTCTGCGGGAACGGGTTCACATGCAGGACGGCGACCGCCAGGCGCGGCAGAAGGAATTGGACGAATTGCGGGACCGGTTCAGCAGAAAACGGGCGAGCGGGATCGCGTTCTCGGCCTGTTCCGGCGTGGCCGGATCGACGATGCCACCCTGGACCAGCAACTTGACGTGATCGATGCAGAAGACCACTGACTTCAGACCGACATCGAAACGGACCCGCCTCTTGTCGGCCGGGGACCGGACCGCGCAGCTTCAGTCCGCCGAAGCACTACTGGCAATGCTGCGGACCAGACTGGATGGCCCGGTTCCGCCGGAACTGAAGCGCCGCATCGTCGAGGTTCTGGTCGAGACGGTCGAGGCCAACACGGTCGAGCGATGGGGAGTCCAGCAGAGCGAAGTCGTCATCACCTACCGGTTCAGCCAGCCGGACGAACCAGCCGCGCTTGTTTTACCGCGATCCCACAAAATTCACAGCCGCAACAGCCCACCTGAGGAACTGAACACTATCGGCGATCATCTGCTGCGTCGGCGCCTCGCACTAAAGCTTCTGCAACGACAGGTCGCGGAACAGATCGGCGTGGACAAGACAAGCATCACCAATTGGGAGAGCAACCGGACGAAGCCCGGCCTCGTGTACATGCCGGCGATCATCCGGTTCCTGGGGTACAACCCACTACCGCCCGCTACAAGTGGCCGGAACGGCTGGTCCAGTGCCGGACCGCGCTGGGAATCTCGCAGAAAGAAGCGGCCACGCGGATCGGCGTTGACGCGAGCACGCTGGCTCGATGGGAGCGCGGGAGCGGGAGCCAGCAGGTACTCTCGCGATCCGCCTTGCGGATTTCTGTAAAACGCAGCAACCGGCTCCCAAAAGCCCTGGCCGCCAGCCTGGCAGATCCAGAATCGGGATTTCTCAAACCTTAAAATCGAGTCCTGTGCAGGTAAGTTCAGCGTGACAATGCCATTCCGTGACAACAGCCGCACATGTATTACTTGCGCACGTTTTGGACAAGAAACTGCCCACCGGGCGACAGTCCCGTCGCATCCTGCCACTTTCGTGTCGCGAGAGCATCCAACCGGTATGAGCACTGGTGGGAGCCCGACGCTGCGATATAGTACGCTTACGGGCGAAAGTTTGCTTCCGTGGCTATATTTGAACAGAGATATGGTTTAATTTATGAGAAACAATATTTCGGCGAGCACTTTGCTCAAGGAGGAATGTATGATGAACGACTATTTTTGTGTTCGGTTTGGCGGCGGTGGCGGCGGGTCCTAACTGTCGCCTTTCGTCCGTTTCCACCTCCCCCCTTGTTTCCAGTCTGTGACGCAATTTAGATAGAACAAAGCTTCTATTAACCTGAAACAACTAATGCGGGAGTCTGGACAGAGCGTCTCAAGAAGGCCAGATCTCCCAACCGAATAGGTAATCTGCTCCAGGAAGCGGGAAGTCAATTCCCATTTCATGGACCGCCGCAGCGTATTCCTTACCCTCTCCGATTCTGATTCTCTGTGACTCTACAGGGTTCTCTTCTTCCCAGATGATAGCTTTTGCTTCTCGGTTTCCCGACGCGCACGTCGGGGAAGAATTGCTTCATATGAATATCATCTGTGTCCGCCCTCACCACCAAGCGATAGTAGCCAAACGGGCAGGCAATCCGTCGCTTCCACGTATCAATGACTCGGTCATATCGCTTGGAGCCGCTGGGGGAATTTAAAAGATCCGGGAGCTACTAGTAGCGTGGTGTCGATGAGTATTACAGCGGCTCTGATCCCCACTGGCGGTAATGGAAGAGTTGAATCTATATCGATCTTGATCTTACACTTATCTTTAGTCTCTTCTGTGGGTTGGGCGTCGCTAGGGTATGCCGGCAAATTACGGTACTGCCAGCTACTACTTACGATCGCGCTGAGTTCTCGATAGCCTTCCTCGACCGGATTCCAACCACCGAACACTTTATCGAGCCACTCTTCTAAGGTACTACTGTCTTCGCCGTTCTGATTTATCCTTTCGGTGATCCGTTCGCGTAGGAAGGAGCGGGCGTAAGCCGTCACGATATTTTGGCAATCTTCAATATGATGGTCAAACCAGAACTTAAATGAAAAGCTGAGTCGCTCGCCGCCGATTACGTAAAAAAGAGCTTTCTGACGATATTCAGAGTTACCGTTTGACCGAAAAGAATCGTGTCATGCACTCTGTGAAGGCAGTAGTTGTACCGTCGAATCGCATTTGCGTAGAAGCGCTTACTGCTGGGCGGCTGGGGCTCGGAAGCTGCCTGGAGAGAAGAAAATCAATGCGCTTTGCGATAATCTTAGATAGCGTGGTCAGCTTATCTGAGCGAGCTTTTCCGCCGACCATACAAACAGTTTCCAAAATGGCGAGAACTTAAAGAAGTCTAGAAAACCCTCCGGGCGAAGGCTCGCAGATTCTTTTCCGGGTGATTGAGCAAGCCAAACTAGGATGGCGGAGGGAAAACGACGCTGAACGCCAAGCACCAGGCCCGAGTATATGTAGACCGATAATTGGTAGCTTAATGAACGGGAAATCGGCACTGATAGTTAGGCTAGCAACATCCCAATCGAAGGAGTTCTCTAAAGTCGTAGAATAGGAACTCTGTTATTAACGTCTTCGACGCTGCCTCTAATTGATGGCGGCACCTCTTATAAATCTTTGTCGCGAACTTCGGTGTAGGCGAATTCATAACCCTCCGCAAGGAAACAAACAAGACATACGAAGAACAGGAAAATGAACCAACCGGCGGGTCCTCAGGCGAATGTGCTCGGTTCCAGGGCCAAATCCCGATAATAAAAAACAAGCTCCTATCCATAGTGACTTAACAACGGTATCTAAGAACTGGAGGCAGGAAATACCCACGACTAGGGAGGAGGTGATTCGAAACGGCAGCCATACCGTCCGCCAGAACGGATCGATCCAAACAGCTAGAAAGACTACGCTGATCGCAAGCCAAACCACCGAAGGCCAAACAGAACGTAACCTACTTAGTTGCCGTTTCAAGGCCGCATAAGTTCGATTGGCACGAATATTGAGTGTTGCTGATTGTTGTTCCCAGGGCAAGGAACGTTTCCATGTTCAAGCGTTCGCATGTAGTAGCAGGCGATTATATACTAAACGGAAAGATTATCAGAACAGCATTATGGCGAGCGCTTGAAATTGCCTGGTTGCTCTGCGATTCAGTTACTTAACGATCACGTGGAGTTCTACACGGCTGTCAAGCGTCTGAAAGACAGGTTCGGCAGCGGCCGGGCTTCTGATCGATTGTCTAGTAGCCTTGTTCCCGTACCGACCAATCGCCGTCGGGGGCCGCAGGGAGCGGTCATCTTCTAAAGATTGCGGGTTTTAAACACCAGGGACCTGGTGATCTGGTGCGGTTAAATTGGAATGGCGAGTCCCTCTCTGTTCAACTTGGTCGCAACTGTTACGTGCACGGGCAGGCGTGCATGTAACAAAGGGGGTTGAGCCTGAAGCCAGAGTGCCGGTTCACGCTTGGTAAGATACCGATCTATGACCATACACGGCTCCGCTAGAGCGGCGATCGCCTCAGTTTTGGGCATCGGGCTTCTGGTTTATTTGCAGCCGCACAGACCGCCGCACGGCCGCCGCTTCAACAAACAACCGGAGCCCCGCAGCGACCGCTGCTCCGAGCGCCCAAGAGATTTGGGATACAAAGGCCAAGGGGAATGGTGTGGGTGAACTTAAAAACTAAGGTGTATCACAAGGACGGGGCGTTCTACGGAACGACAAAGCACGGAAAGTTCATGTCCGGACGATGCAACCAAAGCCGGATATCACGCGGCGAAAAGCCTGGATCTCCAAGAAAGCATCAGCGCCGGAACCCAAATAGCGCAACACGAGAGTCGCAGACTAGCCCTCCTCGCGC
Source organism: uncultured Acidobacteriaceae bacterium (assembly GCA_963730775.1). Lineage (GTDB taxonomy): Bacteria > Acidobacteriota > Terriglobia > Bryobacterales > Bryobacteraceae > Bog-105. Next base: position 11,363 of record CAVSTI010000008.1, read on the forward strand.
AGAGTACATCCCCCGCGCCTGCCGTGAGAGCCATAGGAGCGGGCACACAACATCAGAAGAGCGCGCTGCAACTGATAATAAATCGCAAATAGGGCGAGTTCAAGCCTGTCGCTAACGCGTAGTTTCTTAAATGCGCTGTGTAGGAGATTTTTGACCGTTTGCTCGCTGATTTGCAGTTCGTCGCCGATTTCGTTGTTACGGAATCCCCGCACGACGAGCATAACAACTTCCCGTTCACGACTGCTGAGCGACACGGTTGGCTCAGGTTCCCGGCACGAGCCGACGACGGGAGCTTCAGCGTTGAGATGATCCGGATCACAAGGTGAGTTCGCCTCAGGATACAAACTCGGTCTCACCCTGAGTGCCCGAAGGCCCACAGGAGGCGGAAAAATACTATCAGAGGGACCGGTCCGATGACGAAAGCCATTGGATGACCGTGAGCTCTTTCATGCGAACCGGCTTCGGGGCGGCGTGCCACCTCTATTTGCGCGTCGCGCAAGCGGTTAGCCACACGAGATCGGAAATGTCCTGCATGACGAAGTGGTGGACGGTTCCAACGTATTTCTCTGTGCAATTTAAGAAACAGGTGCGCAGTCGCCTCATGTCGGGAATTGCGGTCGGATCGTTAAGACTTGAGATCTTCGGCTTCTTCCGCCATGAGTTCACTAGCTCGTCCGAGACAGATTCGACAAGCAAGAGCGAACACCGCCAATCCTCTGGGAGCGGCGGAAAATTCCCCTGAACCGATGCGAGCAAAACTCCGAAGGATAGCGAAATCAGGACAGCCTCATCCCCGGTCCGAAGGGACATCAATGAATCCGACTGAGCCAGGCTTATGTCCATACCGGTTTGAATAGCGAGCGATTAGCTCGGTCGTTCGAACAAGAGAATGGAATCCCGAATGGTTGACCCAAGCTTTAGCTTGAGAGTAATCCAGCGGAGTCACTCGATACTTTGCTGGGTTGCGGGGCAGATGCTCGATTAGAAATCGGCTCACGTGGAGTAAGTATACGCCGCGGAAGTCTGAATCCGGCGACTGTGGTGAACGAACCAAACTTTAGCCCAAAGACCCTGCTAACGCAGCTTCCCGGCCGAGTTCTCCAGGAGGACGTCCGAAAGCACGGCCGTATCGATTTGTCTGGTAGATGGGAGCAGAAACCAATACCGGCGTAGAAAGGGCCATCCAAGTGGAGCGTTATCGGCGGTCCCAACTGGTGCATCGGTTCGCCCTCCAGACTAATAAGGATTGCGATGGAATCTCCGCGCTTCTCGATGCCGATCCGCTTCGCCATCGTTTTCGCGAGCAAGCCACCGAATCGGTACTGCATGTCGGTGATAAGAGCCCCTCGGTCTGGACGCTGTGCCAGGTGGATCATACCCGTACCGTGCTCGGCTACCATCGCCTCCTTCGAGTCGTCGTCGAGACTCTGGCGGAGGATCAAGATCGCCTTACGATCGTTGTAGCCGTTTGGATCTGGGAATGCCACGTCAGCAGCGAGTGAGACATCGCCGGACATCTTCTTCCAGAGATAACGGAACTCGTCCCGCGAATACCAAACGTTGTAACCGGCCGAGTTGATGATGTATTGCTTCGTGCGTGCATCGTACGTGGCACTCCCCGGTACCAGAGCAGCGCCGATGTCAGACTGTCCCTGAAACAAGCCCAACGGCGAATCGAAGTTCCTGCTTGGCCGATGAAAATCCGGCGGCGGCGGGATTTGTTTGTGCGTGGGAGATCCCGGCTGAGCCCAGTCCGGCACGGGCAAGGCTGAAGGAGGGGCCGTTTGCGCGCGCAACGGATACGGCGTCGCACAGAGGATCACAAGGAGGAGCGACGCCGGATTCAACCTTCTCACGCTGGTGAATTGAATGCTGATCATGACGATAGGAACTTTAGCAAACTGCGCGGAAAGCTGGAAAATCCGGTACGGCTTATCAGAAGCTCGCAGAACTGAGCATTGAGACTAAGTAAGGACACACGTATACCCGATCTCAGATGCTCGGTCAGCTTGATCACTGGCCATCGACTCACTTATTCCGTACTTCCGCCACACATCTCAAATCGTCTGTTGACGAATGATTTTCGTTTCTGTTGACCTAGTTAGTAGGTGACACGCGAAAGACTTACTTCAATGGAAACCTCTGAAACGCCTCGATCGATGGCGAAGGACATTCAGCTCTGGCACTTAGAGCGACTCCGGCCCTATGCCAAGAATCCCCGCACCCATTCCGACGCGCAGGTCGCCCAGATTGCGGGCAGCATTCGCCAGTTTGGGTTCAACGCACCGATCTTGGTCGATTCCAGCGACGGCATCATCGCGGGTCACGGACGCTTCCTCGCAGCGCGCAAGCTTCAACTCACCCAGGTTCCGGTTATCGTCCTGGATCATCTGACGGAGAGCGAGAAACGAGCGTACATCATCGCCGACAACAAGATCGCTGCGAATGCTGGTTGGGATGACGAGGCTTTGCGCATGGAGCTCGCAGCGCTTAAAGACGCTGAGTTCGACTTAGACCCTATCGGTTTCAGCGAGGAGGAACTCCGTGTCCTATTCGCCGAAGTAGAGCAGGATATCGCCGATGCGCCGGCAGGAGAAGACGAGGTACAGGAGCCTCCCGCCGATCCGATTACCCGCCCCGGGGACATTTGGGTCATCGGTAAGCATCATCTGATCTGCGGTGACTCGAGGGACGCCGTAACCATCGCGAACTTACTCGGCACGAAGAAAGTAAGCGTGGCGATCACGTCCCCGCCTTATGCCGCACAGCGGGAGTACGACACAACCAGCGGGTTCAAGCCGATCGCGCCGGAAGAATACGTCGCGTGGTTTCGTGATGTAGCGAAGAACATCCAAGGAATCCTCGCGCCGGACGGCTCCTACTTCCTGAATATCAAAGAACATGCCGAAGACGGTGAGCGCACTCTCTATGTGAAGGATCTCGTGCTGGCGCATCAGCGGCAGTGGGGCTGGCGCTTCGTCGATGAGTTCTGTTGGCGCAAAACCGACAACGGCGTTCCTGGCGGCTGGAATAACCGCTTCAAGAATGCCTGGGAACCGGTGTTTCATTTCTGCCGGCAGCAGGAGATCAAGTTCCGGCCGCTAGCAGTCGGGCATAGCTCCGAAGACTGTTTCGAATATTCACCGGACAATCCCGCATCGACTTCCGGCAGCGGGCTCCTCGGTTCAGGTCCTCGCGGAACGGCGGCCGGATCACTTCGCCTGGGGCGTAACGGAATGGGCGGGCGGAAGCCTGCAGCGATTGACAGCGACGAGGGACGGTTCACCGGGATCGCCCGCCCCAGCAATGTCATCGAAGTCAAAACCGAGAGTAGCCAGGGATCGCACTCCGCGCCCTTCCCACGGGCATTGGTGGAGTTCTTTCTGAAAGCGTTCTCCGACCCGGGGGATCTTGTCTTCGATCCGTTCCTGGGCAGCGGCACCACACTCGCCGCCGCTCACGTTCTCGGCAGGACCGGCTACGGTTGCGAAATCAGTCCGGCTTACTGCGACGTGATCTTGCACCGTATATCCACACTTGCGCAACAAGAACCGAAGTTAGCTGCTAGCGGAGCGTCACTCACGGAAGTTGCCGCCGAGCGCGGAGGAGGAGGGTTATGAACATCGATCTTCAAATCGAACGCTGGCCGGTTGAGCGGCTGATTCCGCGGGTAACGAATCCGCGTACGCACACGCCGGAACAGGTTAGTCAGATCGCCGGGTCCATCAAAGAATGGGGCTGGACGAATCCGATCCTCGTTGGAGCGGACAACGACGTTATCGCCGGCCATGCGCGGCTACTCGCCGCTCGGAAGCTTGGGATGAACGAAGTTCCCGTCATCGTCCTGCGACATCTCTCGGAAGCCCAACGCAGAGCGCTGGTCATCGCCGACAACCAACTGGCTCTCAATTCCGGTTGGGACGAAGAACTCCTTCGTCTCGAACTGGCGATGCTTCAGGAAGAACACTATGACCTCGATCTCATCGGCTTCGAAGTCGAGGAACTGGAACGACTACTCGCCGGCCAGGACGCGGTTGAGGGTCTGACCGATGAAGATGCTGTTCCGGAAGCACCGGAGACTCCGGTATCCGTGCCGGGTGATCTCTGGATACTGGGCAAGCACCGGCTCCTGAAAGGCGACTCTACCTGCCGCGCGGACGTCGAGAGGCTCCTGAATGGAGTCCGTCCCACGTTGCTGGTGAGCGATCCGCCCTATGGCGTGAACTACGATCCCGAGTGGCGAAAACGGGCCGGGATCAATAACTCCGACCGGATGGGCAAGGTCAGCAACGACGACCGGGCGGACTGGCGCGAAGCGTGGGCCTTATTTCCCGGAGACGTCGCTTACGTGTGGCACGGAGCTCTTCATTCGGCCACGGTTGCGAATAGTCTCGAAGCTTGCGACTTTCAGATCCGCAGCCAGATCATCTGGGCGAAGCCCTCGCTTGTCATGGGCCGGGGTCACTATCACTGGCAGCACGAGCCTTGTTGGTACGCGGTTCGGGGCACCGGGCACTGGAACGGGGACCGGAAGCAAAGCACCCTCTGGCAGATCGAGAACCGGAACCAGGATGCGGAAACCGTTCACAGCACGCAGAAGCCTGTCGAATGCATGCGCCGCCCGATCGTGAATAACTCCAGCCCCGGGCAAGCGATCTATGAGCCGTTTTGCGGTTCGGGGACAACGATCATTGCGTGCGAAAAGGAGGCACGAAGCGCACTCGCCATCGAATTAGATCCGGTCTATGTCGATGTTGCCGTGCGGCGATGGCAGAACTTTACGGGCAAGCAAGCTTTCCTGGATGGTGACGGCCGATCATTTGACGCGGTCGCGGAGGAGCGATTGAAGGTGGCCGCATGAGTGACTTAGTGTCGCCGCGAGCTCGCGTCAAACCGAGAAAAGCCGCCGGGGTTGAATCCGGCGGCGTGGACGAGAGCGGTAAGTCGCTTAGGACTTGATCGAGTAAGTGCGTTCCCCGTTCTCGGCCTTGGTGGAAATGACGGTGAGTCCCATCTTCTTGCCGAGGGTTCCGCTGATGAATCCGCGTACGCTATGCGCCTGCCAGTCCGTGGCGGCCATGATCTCCTTCAAGGTGACGCCGCCTTCGCGCTTCATCAGTTCGAGGACCTTAGTCGTCTTACTACCTTCGCGCGGCGCGGTCGCGTTCTGGGCCACTTTGGGCGTCTTCTTCGTGCGGCTGGCCTTCTTAGTCGCCGGGGCTTCCTCGGGCGTCACGTTGGGCGACTGTGGCGTTTCCTGCGGCGTTGTGGGGTCCTCCTGCGTGGGCTCGGGTTCCGGCTGCGTGGGCTCGGGTTCCGCTGTTACCTCCGACTCCGCGGCTACTTCGACAACCGGAGCTTCTTCCTCCGCGGCGGCCTCAGGCTGGGTGGCGCTGGCAAGCTCCAGTTCCTGGATCGCCTTCCAGATCCGCGATACTCCCGTTGGACGATCCTTGAACTTTTTGACCGGCGATACCCCGGGCAGGCTGTTCCAGATCTCTACCAGCCGGGCGATGGGCCAGTTACCGGCGAGCTTCGCCAGCCCTGCTTCGTTGCGGAAGTGCTCCACGCCTTCAACGGCTTCGGCCTGCTTCACGTTCGCGTGGGCCGAGATGGTGTTCTCGGCGTTAATCGTATAAGTCATGTTCGTTGCTCTCCTTTCGCGGTAGCAACCGCGATCAGCACATTCATCACTCCGCTTCAGGACACAAGCAAGGCAATTCTTCAGAATTCGATCAGGAAATTTTTCGTCGCAGAGGTTTGCGGATTATGAACCGGCAACTTACTCGCAGACTCTCGGCAATCGAGGAGAAGCTTGGCCGTACTTGCCGGGATGACTCCTATGCAATCAGAAGCCAGTTACTTAGCCAGCTTTCCGACGCCGATCTCGACTTACTGGAACAGGCTCTGACATTAATGGAATCCGGGCAAGAGACAGCGTTGTCTGGTGAGCAACGCGGCGCACTTATCGCTGGGATCAGATCTATTCGGAAGCTTGCGCTTGACGTTGCCGCAACTAAGAGCGATCAATGGTCCGTAGAGGGAAAACGGATGGCACAGCTTAATCAACAAACAAACGGGAACATCGGGATTGACGAGAACGCCGACCTTGGTTACGGGTGTCTCCTGGTCGCTGAAGACGAGGCGGGCGGGTACGAGCCGGTAGCTCTAGTAAGCACCCTGCGCGAGGCGCGCGATTTGGTTGCCGAAGATTTTCGACTCCGGCTCGCGGATGTCGAGAGCGGAAATGCTCCCCTTTGCCCGGCCCGTTACGCGATCTGGGTTCGTCGGTCGCGCGGCTACACGGTTCTGACTGCGATAGAGCCGGAATAATCGCGCAGCAACAATCCAACCTCAGGTTGCCGGACGACGCCGCCCGACTGTTGACGAATGATTTCGTTTCTTGTTGTCCTGAAGGTGGTGCAGATCGCCTCAGGACATTTCAGTTGACCGGTCACGGCGCAAAACTCGGGCGAAAGCAAGAGGAAGCTATCGCTGCCTTGTTGACTCACCGCAATGTGGAAGAGGCGGCCAAGGCAATTGGCGTTGGCCACAAAACGCTGCTCCGATGGCAGAAGCTCGACCAATTCGATGCTGAGTATCGCCGCGCGCGACGGGATGCCTATGGACAGTCAATCGCTCGCTTGCAGCAGGTGTCCAGCATCGCTGTCTCGGCCATTGTGAAAGTTCTGGCGGACCCGAACACTCCACACTCGGCACGGGTTCGAGCGGCGGACTGCGTTCTCAAACACGCGGCGAAGGCAATCGAGATCGAAGATGTGGAAGTTCGTGTATCCGCATTGGAGAAGTCGATTAAGGACAACGAAGGTCACGGAGGGCGAAACTGAACCGGTCATTGCTTGGGCGGATCGAGGTACTGGAAGCTCTTGCTGTTGCTTCCACCCCGCAGTTTCTGCGATTCGGATGGCTGGCCAGTCAGCTACCCGAGGATTACGAAGGCGAGCGCCACTATGTCCCGGTGAATTGCCGGCCGACCGGTTCACCTTTCTTCGAGTGGTGTGAGTTCGAAGAGAAGGCTGGTCCCTCGCCGAGACGGAACGAGTACTGACGATGGGCCAACGTCGAATCGCGCTGCGCATCAGTTACTTAGAACAAACATTGGGCTCCCGCGCTCAACAACTAACTTATGCGCAGCAGGAAGCTATCTAGCGAAGATACTCTGCGACTTCGTCCGAGCGTCTGCGGCGAGCCGAGGATTCTTCCAAGAAGGCAACGAGAGCTTGGCGGAACTCTTCTCGCGTTCGCTTGGAATCTCGTGCGGGGAACTGAAGACAGCGTTAAAGGCTCGCACATCCGCTGTTCCCGTTGCCGCTCAACGATGTACTTCAGGTCGGAGGAGACGATGAACCGAGCGATTGCATCGCCGGATCGAATTGCTGGAGACGCGATTCGTACCGGCGTGGGAGCCGCTGATAGTTGTGGTCAAGTCGATTCCGCAAGACAACGTACTCAATCCCGGCGAACGAATCGTGCAAGACGAATTCCTGGAAGGCGAAGACAGCGAAATCCCGCTCATGTTGACCGTGAATGAGCGGATCACAACAGATCCGACAGACCACGGGCTGCGCTGGTCGAACGCAGCATGAAACGGACACTCAGTAAGCGGATTGATCGGCTGGAAGCGCGCGTTCTCCCGGCGTACGTACCGCCGGCGTTCATGATCAATTTCATTTCACCAGGAGACAAGTCCGTCACGCGCACGCTCGTAATGGAGCCCGGTAAGCCTGATCAGTGGCTTCCCGGACCGCCAGAGTCACACGCCAGCGCCCGTGAATAGCTACCGATAACAGGCCACAACGGGCCTTACTTGACTGCGCACTGGACCAGATTCTACTTCGGGTAGGGCTTCGAAACGGCAGGCATGACGATGAGCGGAGCGCGTGCTGAGAGCGCCACGGGCGTAATCGCAATGTTCACGCTCAACTCGTACACAGTAGTCCCTATGCGAATCCGAACGCGCCGTTTGGTCGGTGGTGGCATGACAACTACTTTCGTTTCATGACACACGACCTTACCTTGGGTCACGAACCGAAGAAGTGAAGACAGTTTTGCGTCGTCTTCGGCCGACGTGATGATCAACCATTAACAATTCAATCACTTACGAGGAATGGCCGCTTGGGAAATCCCGGAATCTGCTAAAGTTCTACTCACGCGGAAACGTTCGGTGCCGGAACAACTTACGTGCTGCCGGCGTTTATGATCAATTTCATTTCGCCTGGAGATATGTCGGTCACGCGAACGCTCGTGACGAAGCCCGGCAAGCCGAATCTATGGCTGCTGCCATTACCAGTGAACGTTTTCGAGTATCCAAGTCGGTAATCGTAGCGATTCACCCGCCCAAGAAGATGCATCCAGAGCGTACTTGTTCTTTGCGGGAACAAAAACGCTCGGAAAGCGTTCGGGGCTGGGTTCGCCCGCGGTACCCGAGTAAAATATACATTGCCGGGGAGGCCGACGAAAAACTAGGGGTCATAGACCTCGCTATTTTCTGCTCGACTTCTAAGTTCTTGGAGTTTTTGACCTACAGATGTCGGGCTTAGGTCGCCTGCCTTGACTTGTTCGTTGAGGACATTACGGATATGCGGCCATTCATCTCCGAAAACGAAAGTGAAGGTCCACCCCTGAGTCATTGCGTTTCACGTTCTCGTTCTCTAATAACTGCGCCAATGCTTTCGAATGCGGACACCACGTGGCCATGCCGATCACTACATTCCGTCCCCCCGCAGTCACTTTCTCGAGTTTTCCATCTCGAGTCTTTAATTGAAGCTCAACTCTCGCCATCCCATCCGACACTGCGGCAACCGCCCCATCTAGAGTCGCAGGGTCCGTCGATAAGTCCGGCAAGTAGGGCGGCGAGGCCAGTTCTCTGTTTCGGAGAAGGCTTGGTTTTAGCCGTTTGAACCGCTACATTCAGGGCGGTCTGGGCGTCCGGCCCGATTTGTGCCAACGCCCAATAAAGAGCGGCAGCATCCTCGGAACCTGAACCTCCCACCTTCGAAACGATCTTGCCAACTGCTGACGCGGACCGCTCCCATACCGTCCCAATGAAACCGCTGCTGAAGCACGTACGTTGCTGTTGTCATCATCGAGAGCTGCCGTTAACCGAGCCTGAATCGGCAAAGGTCGCCGGAAATCAAACTCAGCGTCTCTAGTGATGCCGCTCTTACCCGACGGGTCCCCATCTTTTGACAGTTCCAGCAAGTGCGGCGTTTGATCAGCAGCGATACTGCCAAACGACGCCAATGCTTCGATTGCGGAATGCCGCAATTCCGCATACTCGCTCCGAGTGGCTGATACTACGCTTATAAGATCTCGGTCTGAAAACGGCGCAACCTTTAAGAATGCTTGCGCGACGACCGTGCGAACTTCTGCATCGGGGTCGTCGATATGTTAAAAAATCGCATTCTTAGCCTCATCACTGAGCTCCGCAGCCTCTGCATGCGTGGCTGTCAGTTCACCTTCCGGGGCTTGCCATCTGTTTCGGCCGAATACAATTCCGATTGAGGAAAGCGCGCTTGATCTGGCCTTTGCGTCTCTATCGTGCGCCATCGCAAACAAAGCAGCAAACGCTTCACTTGGGCCGCCAATACACGTGCTCAGACGTTCTGCTACATTGCGTCGGACTGTGACATCCGGATCATTTGCCAGCTTTGCCGTTTCAGCGCAAATCTGCCGCCTTCCAATTTTCGCAGCGCCCAGCTTGTCGACCGCCTTTGCCCGGACTGCGCCGGCAGGGTCATTGAGTCCTTCCATAAGCGCCGCGATCTGATCCACGTCATCACCGGAGCCCAAGCTGTCGATGACATGAGTCCTAACTAAATAATCCGGATCCCTTATCGCATGTGCCGTGCGAAGGTCCTGAGCTCGCGGACTGTCCACCTTTTCCAATATCTGAAGTGCCTCGTATCGAACATCTTCGTCTTTGTCGTCAGCTTTCAACATTACCAACGATAAGAGTTCGGTTGAAAGTCCTCTGGTCGACACGGTGTCCCTCAACACGCTGAGGGCCGAGATCTGGGTATCTCGGCACGGGCTTTGGATTTGATCGACCGCTCCCAGAAATACTCTCTCCCGAGCCTCAGCAGTCAAGTCACTGTCAACTGTCTGGATCGTACTAACGCAACCTGAGTTAGGTCAGCACCGATCTCCTCGCAATATCGCCAGCAGTGAGCGAACAATTGATTCACCGTCCGTCGCAACCTTACCAAGGGCTGAGATGGCCACGAACTTCAAATTGACGTCGTCGGTCGCCAATGCATGGATTAAAGCAGGAACCGCCGCCGCCGCCGGCTTTCCGGTTGCGCCCAGAGCCTTGCAGGCTGCGATGCGAATCGCGCCGCTAGTATCCTCGATGTGCTTAATAAGCATCCTGACTGCAAGAGCTGACTCCGACTGTAGCGCTCCAAGTGCCTTCACAGCGGCAGGCGAACATTTGGATCCGCATCGTCGGCTGCTTCTACAAGGTAAGGCGCTGCCGACACACCGTAGGTTTCATCCTTGGAGATCGCAAGAACCGCGGCCTTCCTCATGGCAGGATCTTTATCCTTTAGGGCGCTAATAAACACGCGAACTTCGCTAGGATCGTCAGCGCCGTAGCAACAACAAACGCCGATTGAAAGAAACACAATTGAAATCGCATAAATGTGTGGAACCTTTGACGGAGTTCTATGTAGGCGGGATCAATCCTGACAGAATGCGTTTACACCAGAGCGACACCATAACGGCGAGAATGTTGAGTAGCACCGAAAAGCCAGCAAGTTGGGGTATACTCGCCGTGATTGATGCGATTACGGTGGCCATAATCAGGTCAACTTCGCGACGACCGCGCGCTTTTTCTTCCTTCGCTAATATGTCATTTTCGCAAATCGCCTTACGGAGCTGAGTGGCCCAATTACGAAGAAACGTTTTTGCGATCCGCTCAAATCCTTGATGCTCGAACGGTATGTCAGAGCCAAGAACTCTTGGCGCAGACTGGTACAACTCGCCACTACGACCGATCTGCAACAAGTCAAGGGAGGACTCCGTGGCAATAGCTGCGGCACCTAAGAGCGAGTAAACCTCACTATCGGTTGCGGAAAGCAACTCTTCTATCTGCTCGGTCGTCAGCACAGTGTCAGGCACTCGGTCGGCTCCAGAAGGTAAATGGTCGAAAAGCCTAGATTAGTAAAGACGCCGTCGCAACCGGCGGGTGAATCACTTGCCATGACTACTCTGATTGCTTCTGAGATGGTTGCCTTTGCTTGGATCTGTTCAAGAAAGGAATCAGCTTGGCGGTTTGCAACTGCTACATCAATTACGCCGCGATTAGTCCAGACGCCACCTGCACCTGCCTTGAGGAACGCGTCTGCGAAACCCACATCCGTACCTTGACAAACTCTCAAAAAGACAAAGGGTGAGCCGGAAAACTTTGTGCTGGCGATGTCAGCGGGATTTATACTAATTGCCTCATGGCCCGGTATCTGAATATGAAAGCCGTCTGCGTGGGCAACAATCACGATAATACCGTCCAGACGTCCTAATTCGCTCAACAGTTCTTCCTTGGTGGTTTTGGACAGGAGTTCTGCCTTGTGTTTTGTCATTATATCGCTAGCGGCCTGCCACGCCAATAACCATTCTTCGAGCGGCGGATACTTGCTTCTCCAGTGGGCGCTCCGAACGTTTTCAAGTATTCCTCTTCGGTACGCGGTATCCCGATCAGCGCAGCATACTTCAACGTTGAGCCTCGCCCGTTATTCAATCGCCTGAAGTTATCGACTGCCTGCCTCACGTCAGTGGATCCGAGCAGAACCGCATTCTGAAAACCGAACGCTTGCGGCACTAAGCCAAAGCCGGTCTGGGGTCCAAAAAAAAGACGAGCTTTGCTTGGTCTTTGGCCATCGGTGGTCGCCGGAAACTCTTCCCGGAGCAGATCCTTATAGTATTTGTTACCATTTTGCCGTGCCGCTGCGACAGCCCTGCGAAAGTTGGCCGCGCTTATACTGCTGTCACTGACTGTTTCTTCGATGACTGGCTTTCCTCTGCCCGCAGACTCCAATCGCACATATGCGATGCCCTTTTTGCTCGGAGCGACGCTGTAAATCACCACTCCTGCATCCGGGAGGTCACCTAGTTGGCTCCGAATGGATTTCATTCTGGCTGCAGCTCCGGCGGTATTGCAACGGCCGTTCTCCCGCTGCCGACATTCGCTAAGATCTCGGCGCAGCTCGGGCTCGGGGACGTCGTTTGTTGCTGTGCGAGCGCGATACCTCCATACGGCATTCAGCAGGAGAAAGGCAGTCAGTCTCGCACGATTAGACATTGCCAACACTATAGACCGCGCGTCTGAGCGATGCAAGGGGCCTTTTGGTGTCCGTATCAGTGAAGAACCTGCATCCAGAGTCAGAGTGCTATATGATTTCGCGACGTTCGAATCCTCATTCAGATTATCGAGGCAATTTCCCGTGCCATCGCAGCATATGACTATTCTTTTGCTCATCGATATTCCGACCCCCCTTGCAGCCTCGCTGCCGACTCACGCGCCGTCCGACGCGCAGAAATCGTGCGGTTGAAACAACCGCATAGCTTCGATTACCTTGATCCTGCCTAGCAAAGCTCGATCTCGACCCGCAATCGCCGTCACATAGATAAGCGAAAAATGGTCCAGAAAAAGGACAGACTTGATTTTGCCTAAAATGGCCCGGCGCGCTCCGACCAACATGTCGTGTGCCCATCCCGATTTACAGGTTCCGCCACTCGAAGCAGGCCAGAATTCCCTGAACTGGCGCGGGTCGACGGTTACGGCTGGTTTCCTGCAGAATTTGCCTACCGGAGCTGATCGCTCGCGAAAACCTCCGCTATCTATTCAAGTCTATTCACCGGCGACATGAAGCCCGACCGGCCGCATCCTTCACTCCACGCCGTCGCCCTCGAGCGATTTGGGCAACATGCCGTCAACAATTGCAGATGCCGGCACCCGACCGGACAGAACGTCTGCAATCAGCGAGTTAGGTACGGAAGACTGCAATCGCCCGAGTGTAATCAGGTGTTCTCCATCGCCCACGGATTGAACTTTAAAAGCATCGGTAAAGAGGCGCCGCGGCCAAAGCTCAGCCGCAATAAGTTTAGAGAACTGATTGATTGCGGAATCACCCAACAGAACTGTTCCGTGGGCGCTTTGCCTAAGATCGTGCTGAATTGCTCGTACCGTCCGGAGGATTTAAGGAGGAAATCTGGGTCGAGCGGGACCGGCGGAGGCGAGAACCCGTCCCGCGAGAGCGCAAGCCTTTCCATCTTTCGGAGGCGAGAAAGATGGGTACAATCTCAACCCGGTAATCAGTCTGGACACGCCGCGACGTTGTGACGATCTGGTATAGTGTCCGATAAGGCTGGATAACGGGCATTACTTGACCGCGCACTGGGACAGCTTCTACTTCGGGTAGCGCTTTGAAACGGGAGCGAGTAGCTCTGTTTTGGCGCGATGCATGCGGTGCTTCCTTACCTCACGTTTATCGTGGCCGGGCTGCTCGATGCTCCTCCTATCGTGATGATCAACGGGTAGGCTCCGCTGGGAAGATCCGAAGGTACAGTAATATTCATCTGGAGCAGTCCGACGAAACCGGGTGCTAGTCCGGCAAAGGACACCGTAGCGTCTTCCCCATCGATCTTAGCCCCGAGTGGAGTAGCAGTGACTCTCGAAAGAGGCTGCGACGGCGCAGGTACGCCATCGGCGAGCTGATTGGTCACCGCGCCGCCGCCAGTAGCAAAGGCCACAATGAAATCTCCAGGAGATGCGGGATTCGAAGGCTGATTCAAGCTAAAATCCGAGTTATCTGCCACAGCGTTGTTGCCGTCGTATTGAAAGAGAGCAGGTGCTGTAGTTTGGACCACAAACGAAAATACCCCGGAATTACCGACCGAAGTCGTTACCAAAGCTTGTGCGTTTCCGACGGCAGTCTCGTACGGCATCTGAAAGTTGATTTGCGTGGGAGACACATACAGCAACGGCACCAGCGTTCCGTTTATTGTTAGGGAGAGGTCCAGCAGTTGTCTCGGCAGCGGGACGGTAGTCGCGCCTCCCGCTGCGTCGCCCGTGAAGTTGCTCCCGAAGATGGTAGCCAGACCACCCGGGGCGACCGCAGCAGAGAAACTGGCGCCGTCAGTAACCGACGCGATGACGGGAGGCCCTGTCGGAACAGCCGGGAGACTCAAAGGAACGACCGCAGTACCGTCGCTCCAGTTACCCATGGAAACCTGATCGCTGGAGCCATGCCCTAATCCGAAACTACAATCCAGGTTGTTTAGCGCGCAGTTAAATAGGCCGACGCTCAACTTCCAGGTGATATTGTAATCGCGGTTATCTACGCCGGAATCGTCATCCAGAAATCCGCTTGTGTCCGGATACCAATGATTACCGATCTGGGCGGGCGAACCGTGCGAATCCGAAATAACCTCAAGGAAGTCGCGGTTTGCAATCGGAATCGGAGTAGACAATGAGCTCCAGATCGCTTGCGCCGCCGGTATATCGTTCGCATCCTGGTCCCCATCCACAAGGACGACGCGAACAGACGAACTAATCTGCGAATAGTCCGTGGAGATTTCGCCAGTCGATCCAACGCCGGGTTGAAAGGCTGCGATCGCTCTCGGCACAGGTACCGCCGCGTTGGGAATCGTCGTCAGCGACTGTGCTACAGCGAACGACTCGACCGCGCCAAGTGAATGTCCGGCGAACACGGTCTGTAGGCCAAGACTGTCGGTAGTTGGTGGGATCAGGCCCGGCACAGTCCCGGATTGCAGCAGAGTCAAAGCGGCTTGCCAGGTCGCGATTATGTTCGAAGTGAACTCCGGCGGTTGTAATCCCGTGTCGTAAGTGGGAAAGACGACGGTGTAGCCCATGCGATTCAAGTGAGCAATCCAATAGGTGTAGTTATCCGGAAGATCGCCAGCAGGATTTCCTTGCAGCTGCAGCAAGTAAGCGTGCAGAAGGAGCACGACGGGATAAGTGGATGCGGCACTTGGGCCACTCGGTTCGAAGATATAGAAGGCAGACTGCGGAGACTCGGCGGGGTCAGCGTAAAACGGTCCGAACGAAGTGTTTGCCGTGTATAAATAAGTATTGCCGCCCGGTCCGGAACTGGACTGCGCCGGCGGCGTAGGTGTTTGAGAATGAGCGCAAACAGCTACTAGAATTAACAGCGTCACGTATTTGGGTATTAGCTCTTTGATCGGCATTCCTACCACTGAACACCAGGATAAGGTGGCGCGCTACGTAACCCGACTGCTCGTTCCAGAGCCGAACTGATTCTGTTGTTCATCGTGTTCACTCCACGTTGAACTCATCGATCTCCCACCAGAGATCTTCCGTTGTTTTCTCTGTGGCAAAGCCAGCGTGTTGCCCCGACTCAAGCTCCGCCTTCTGCTTTTCAACAAATGCTTTGGCCTTCTGCGAGGTGCCGAAGATTCCGACGACTGTTCGGGCGTGCGCATGCTCCGGTTCGATTTCAGTTACCACAAACACCGTCATATTGAAATTGTGTAACGCTTGACTTCCGCTGACCAGCTACGCCCGGTGCGCCTCGGATGTTGCGCTCTTGAGTGCTTTACCGGACGGATCTCTGCGCCTTGCCAGCTAAGAATTCCTTAGAAAATGAGGAGACACGATATGATTTTAATATGAATGGATTCGACGGGATTATCAAGCAGCTAGAAGCTCAGAAGACGGCTATAGAGCGGGCCTTGCAAGCACTACGTGAGGTTGGAGGCGAAGTGCCGGGTGTATCTGTGCCTACCGCAACAAGCAGCAATAACAAACGCTCCGCTGCGCAGAAAGCAAGATGGGATACGAAACGCGCTGCTGAAACCTCCCCGTCAACGGCTCCAGCAAAGGCCAAAGGCGGCATGACACCAGAAGGACGACAGAAGCTTGCCGAAGCCATGAAGCAGCGCTGGGCCGCAAAGCGTACGGCGCCGCAAGGAAAGAGAGGTCCCGGCAGGCCCAGAAAATTGGCTGCTGCAGCCTGATGCGCCGTGACCCCGAGTTCTTCCGACGTACACGCGGCGTGCATTTAGGATCACTCCCACTTCACCAGGCGACGTAGAGACCCCGTGGTCACGCAATCTCCCGTCAGCAATCGAAGACGACATCGTCCAGCACAGATAAACGGCTTGGGCTAGGCGGCTTTAGAGAACTCTGAGTTAGTTAAATGGTTCCACTTATGAGAACCAAGTTTCAAAGAGCGGTGTGTACCAATGTCAGGTTCAACCATGAAACTTAAGCGGCTCTGGCCGATAATTCAACGGACCTTCTCTGCTTGGAGTGAACATGATGCCCCGAGAGTAGGCGCAGCTCTGGCGTTCTATACCGTTCTCTCCCTTGCGCCATTGGCGGTTCTGGTGATTGCAGTTGTGGCACTCGCGTTTGGACACTCCAGCGCCCAGGACCAAATCCTCAGTCAGGTGCAGGCGATGGTCGGGCAAGATGGAGCGAATGCCATTCGAACCATGATCGAACATGCTCAAAAGCCCACTTCCGGTATTTTTGCGTCGATTATCGGGGTCCTCACTCTGCTGTTCGGAGCTTCAGGCGTTTTCGGTGAACTACGGTCGGCTCTGAATAAGATGTGGGACGTAAAACCGAAGAGCGGAGGCGGAATCGGCGGCATGCTGCGAGAGCGGTTCTTCTCTTTCGGGATGGTGTTGGCTATCGGGTTCCTCCTGCTTGTCTCGCTGGTTCTCAGCGCCGGATTGGCAGCGATGGGAAAGTTTCTCGGCGGTCTACTACCGTTGCCGGAATTCGTTCTGAGCGCAATCAACTTCGTGGTTTCACTCGCCGGCATCTCGATACTGTTTGCACTGATCTTTAAGTTTGTGCCGGAGACACAGATTGCCTGGAAAGAGGTGTGGATTGGGGCCATCGCTACCGCGTTTCTATTCACGATCGGCAAGTTTCTCATTGGACTCTATCTGGGTAAGGCCGGCGTGAGCTCGGCGTACGGTGCGGCCGGATCATTGATGGTTGTGATTATCTGGATCTACTATTCTTCGCTGCTCTTTTTCCTCGGAGCGGAATTCACCTACGCGCTAGCCCACCCGGAACAGGGAAAACAGTAAGAGGCTCAGCGTCAGACTAGCGGATATGGCCGCGTCGAGAATCAAAGCGCATTTCATCGAGCCGATGCTGCTTCTGCGCACCGAAACGCTCCCGGAAGGGCCGGAGTGGCTCTACGAGATCAAATTGGACGGGTACCGGGCGCTCGCGATTAAGACCGGCGGAAGAGTGCAACTGCGATCGCGGAACGATAACGATTTCAGCCAAACGTTACCCGGCTATCGCTCATGCGTTAGCGGCGCTACCTAACGAGACCGTAATCGATGGTGAGGTTGTCGCACTCGATGAGTCCGGTAAACCGTCATTCCAAACACTGCAGAACTACGGGTCGGCGGGAGCGCAGCTGCACTTCTATGTTTTCGACGTGCTGATCCTTGCCGGGCGTGACGTGATGGCCGAACCGCTTTCGAAGCGCCGCGAATTGCTGGAGAAGCGGATCTTGCCGAAGCTTACTGAACCGATCCGGTATTCCCCGAAGTTACAGGCGAGCCTCAAGGATCTAATTCAGTCCGTGAAGGCGCAGGGTCTCGAAGGGCTCGTTGCAAAGCGGGCCGACAGCAAATATGAGCCGGGCCAGCGCTCGGGCGCCTGGTTAAAGATGCGAGTGAATCAAGGTCAGGAGTTGGTGATCGGCGGCTACACGCCATCTGACAAGAACTTTGACGCGCTCGTGATTGGCTACTACGAGGGGCCGAAACTCATGTACGCAGCCCGGACGCGCAACGGCTTCACGCCTGCCTTGCGAGCAAAGTTGTTTGAGAAGCTGAAGCCGCTGGAAACCAGAGAATGCCCGTTCGCAAACCTCCCGGAGAAGACTGGCGGACGCTGGGGCGCGGGATTGACAGCGAAGAAAATGGCGGACTGCCGATGGCTCAAACCGGTATTAGTGGGGCAATTCGAGTTCGTGGAATGGACCGGCGAGAACCATCTTCGGCACACTCGGTTCATTGCGCTTCGAGATGATAAGAAGCCGACGGACGTTCGGCGGGAGAGCGGAAAATAGCGATCCTTTCCCAATCTTGCAATTGTTAATTTCAGTTGCAAGTTCCTGAAGCCGTTGTTCGAACACGGCTCGCTGAGCTATTGAATCAATACGGCTCAAACCCTTGCCCGCGCCCGCAATGGCCTCCTGTGCGTGGCGTAGGCTCTTTGCTCCAGCCTCAATGAACCCTAAGCTGTATTCGGTTCGGCTCATTTCCAAAAACGAAGCGATCAGATTGATTTCCTGCACTGACGAAACGGATGTGGTTTACCTGCAATTGCGCGCGAAGTTTCTCAATTTCGGGAAGCAGACTCCATCTGGAATCAGGGTAGCGCCCATGGCAGGGCGAAAAAGAATCGATAGCTAATCGTTCGGCGTTCGACCGTACAATACGAACCCATTGAAGGCCGACAATGCGGCGACTAGTTGTTCCCTCGCCGTTCTGCGATCCTCGCCCGTAGCGGTCCTGAAGCGCGTCAGCAATAGCCTCAACTTCAGCCCTGAATTCGTCTTCGATCTGCTCGCGGCGTTTTTGGCGGTTCCATCTGGAATCAGGGTAGCGCGGAAAGCAGAAAAGGGTCGGCAAGAGAAAAATTTCAGCCGGTATGACCCCGGGAGGATCCCGGGAGTCCTTTGCACGTTCGGCGAATCTGGCCTCCTGAGTCCTCAACGATCCATGAAGGCCGCCTTTGGAGGCAAGTTCCCCACTTGCGAAACCATTTGGACGAACTGAGAACTCGTTTGGAGTCAGTGGTTTCCGGATTAAGCGAGTCTTTTCTCTCAGCCCGAACGGCAATTTGGAACGTGCCGGCAACTTCCGGTTTGAAGGACGAGAGAGGGTTACCGAGTTCACTGTGCGAGGGGGGACGCCGGGGGGAAGCTACTACGGTAAACGCGTAACGAACTCAAAAGGAAAAACGTCCTTTGCGCCGGTTCGCACCTTTCCGTCCGGAGTCGTCAGTCCCCCTTGCGGCGCAAAAGGGCCGGTGGACCCGACTTCACCCACATTTCAGTGCTTCCGGGGCGCAGCCGAGAGCGGATGAGCGTTATCGCGCGACCCTAGACTTGAATGATCAGATCGCGATTGCCGAAGCATCATCCGCCGCCAACGCACCGAAGACCTTGACGTTGAGGAGGTGCTGCCGCTCGGCTTGCAGAACTGGTTCCGGAGGAACACAAATAGGAGGCATGAAGTGGAGTAGGCTAAAGCGGCTTGCCGATCTCCCAGCGATGCCCGAACGGGTCCACGACCGAGCCATCACGCCATCCGTAGTCGTGGTCCTGCATGGGGGAACGAACCACCGCGCCAGCAGCCACGGCCTGATCGAACACGGCATCCGGGTCATCAACGATTAGAATCAGCCGCACTGCCGTGCCTCCAAGTTGCGCCGGCGATGGATTGCCGATCGCTTCGTCAGCCGGATGCACCCAGAACTCCGCACCATGTACCAGGAGTTGCGCCACCATGTCCGCGGCCGGAGGCGTGCTCCAGCCTGTCGTAGCACCAAATGCCCGATCGTAGAAGGCAATGGCGTCGCGGACGTCGCCAGGAATGTGCAGCATCGCAGAAAATCGGTAGCTCATGTTGCATCGAAGTCTAGCACAAAATGTGGGTGGGCTTGCGGCTCCCGGCATCGCTGGTGAAGCGTGGAGAAAGATGCCGCACGAGCATCGGCGCTCCTCAGGAACGGCTGCGGGACGGTCACGCGCCGGACCGTTACCGAAGTATCGGGTTTTTGCGCCTTCTGAGGTGAAGTGCCGGCGTATGTCACGGCTCGGTGACACCAGAAACTCCTGCTTCAGAACGAATACCTTATTGCCATTGCCGAGAACAATATCCTGCGCGCACAGTCGCCGCCGGGTTTGCAGCTCACTCACCGACCCTCACAGATCCACGCGCGCCAAAATCGGCCAAGCGTCTCGGCCGCAAGGTTCTCGCCGAAGTTGCTAATGTCGCCAGCGGGATGTTCCGATATTACGCACCCGCTACGCAACCTGTACGCCGACCTCCTTTCAGGGTACGATGACCTTGGATCAGGCCGCAACTGCGGGTACCCTAAACGTAACGGTTGCTTCTGGCAAAGCTACCTTTAGCCTGAACATTGTTGCGATCAACATGCAGCTCACGCAGGCCGGAAATATTGCAATCAGCACGGACGGAAAATACTCAGAGAACGCTACAGCTGTCGTTACTGCCGTTCGTGCGGATACAGGCGCGACGATTACGAATTTTACAGGAACGGTCGAAATAGCAGAAGA
This sequence comes from uncultured Acidobacteriaceae bacterium, assembly GCA_963730775.1. Lineage (GTDB taxonomy): Bacteria > Acidobacteriota > Terriglobia > Bryobacterales > Bryobacteraceae > Bog-105. The sequence continues at coordinate 31,708 of CAVSTI010000008.1, forward strand.
CGGCACAAACGTCTACTTGGTGAATGGAGGTACTTTGCCCCCCTCAGCCGCAATCACGGCTGCCGACAACGGGGCGGTTAGCGTCACGGCAGTATCTGGCTAGCGGGGTAGTGGCATCGGCCACAGCACCGGGCCCGGCCAAACTTAAGGCAACAAACTTTCCCAATTATTTCGGGCATCTTGATCCAGCGAATCATAGTCTGTGTTCCGATGCAGGCGGCGCGAGCTGCGTCTTCAACATTACGTTGGGTGAGAACGCGGCGATTGCTTCATCTTTCTTGCGCGTGCCACGGCGATACGGTGGTGGACCTCGGCTGTGGTACAACGCGTCGTAATTGAAGGTTGGTTTCGCCGGCGGACTACGTCCCTATATCGAGATGTCGAATTTGACTACCGAAGACGGAATAACGAAAATGGGCTGGTCACGCTGGGTGCAATACATTCTGGCCTTCGCCGCTATCGTGGCTGGTTACTTCTGGATGTATGCGGCAAAATAGCTCTCCTACTTGTTCAACGCTCCCCTGATCAATTTCGGCACATAGCCCGTCGGCTTCACTGCATGACCGTCTTGTATCGCCTGGAACACAAACGGCACGGCCGCCACCTCGTCCGGAAGAAGAATACCGTGATTTCCAGACGGTAGGAACGAATCAATTGGGACCACATAGTTACCGGAAGCCGAGAAGCAGTAAGTGGTCGATCGACCCTTGTAAGTCCCGGGTAACGTTGTCGTTGAACTGGGAAGGCCAAGAAGTACCACCGACAGCGGACCGGGAATCGCCGTAATGCCGTTCGTAATGGTCAGCGTCTCGTCGAATAGGTCAGACTTCATTGGTTGGCGCGTGTAAGGACCGGAGTGGAGTAGCTTCGCGCAACATGTTGAAAGCCCCGCATTCCTCCAATGCCGGTTCGCCAGAGCAACGGACTCGGGAGTACTGCCCGTGGCGAAAGTGACCCCGCGATCGGCGTAAGCGCGCCGGTCGCGGCATTGATAGAGTATCCGAACGCTTGGTTGTTCTGGGCGTCGGCAGCATACAGGAATCGGCCGGACGAGGATCCCGCAAGGGATTGGGGATTCGAGCCTGCGGGAAACGGCGAACCCGGCACGCCCGTCAGTCCACCCGTCGTCGTGTCGATCCGGAAGCCATTGACGGACCCGCTTGGATCCCCAAACTGGGTGACTCCGCCGTACAGGAACTCGCCTGCACTCATCGTTACTTCTATGACCGGATAAGTATCTAGAGTCGGCACGGAACTAACCAGAAGTTAATGCCCCTGTCGAGCCATTGATGCCATAGACTTCGATGAATCCGTTATAGTCCCCGACGAACAGAAAGTTTCCGGACGGCGCCACAGCTAGTCCATCCGGGTAAGAACTGCTGAACGGCGACCCGGTTAGTTCAGTAAAAGAGACCCATCGGCATTCAACTGCGAACCCAGCAATATAGCTGTTCAATCCAAACACGCTCGAAGCGTACAGGTAAGCTCCCGAGGGCGTAAATGCAAAAGGTCCCGGAAAATATTCTTTGAATTGAAAGAAAGGCGATCCCGGAACCGGGGTGAGCGCACCCGTTGCACCGTCGATGCTGAAACCGGAGACACCATTGTCGTCGGGATTGCCATCCGAATTTCCCGTGTACAGAAACTTCCCGGACGGAGAAATTGCCAAAGTGATTGGGTTCCCATCGGTTGGAAAAGGGGAACCTGCAATTGGTGTAAGTGCGCCGTTCGTCCCGTTCAGGCTGTATGCGGATACCGTGGCAGAACCATAGTTCGCGACATAAGCATATTTCGCGTCGGGGGTGAACTGGATGGTAGTGTCGCATTCAGGAAGCGTCGGTCTGCTACGGTAAACCTCGATGGTTAGCGATCCGGCTGGTCGATTCCGTGGGCGACGTTTTCCCAGAGAGATCATTGTGTCATGCGTCCGATGGTATTTGCGATACCCGCTGAGCTATCGCAATCTGGAGGAAATGATGGCCGAACGCGGCGTGCACGTGGATCACTCCACCATCGCTCGCTGGGTCCTGCATTTCAGCCCTATGCTGCACGACCTGATCCGGCGGCAAATGCGCCGTCCCAACCGTTCGTGGAGAGTCGATGAAACGTATGTTCGAGTGGCTGGCCGGTGGACCTATTTATATCGGGCGATCGATTCGGCGGGAGACACCATTGACTTCCTGCTGTCCCCGAACCGGGATCTCACTGCGGCCAGAGGCTTCCTGCGGCTGGCGCTGAGCGCCGTAACGAGCAGGCCGCGGGTTATCAATGTTGACGGCCACGCGGCGTATCCAACCGCGATCGCCGAGCTGAAAGAGTCCGGAGAATTGAGCCGGAGATGCCGTTGCCGACCGTCTCCCTACCTGAACAACATCATCGAACAGGACCACCGTTTTGTGAAGAAGCGGATCACGGCCAGTCAGGGATTCCGATCCGTACACGGAGCGCTGAACACGATCGCGGGATATGAAGCAATGAACATCATTCGAAAAGGTCAGATTCGTTGGTTGCCGAAAGGCGAGGTTGTTGGGCAGAAGCGGTTCATCGAACGGTTATTCGGAATTGCAGCCTGACAAACGGCGCGCAAATCACCGGAAGTCGGAAGTAATCAGTTAAGTACCATCAATGCGACACTGCCCTCTTGAGAACGGTTATTCGAGATAATTAGAACCAGCTTCGAGAATTCCTGAATTTGAGATTCCACCTGGGGTGTATCCAGAGATGTACACGACTTTTATGAGCCCGCAGCAGATCGCAAGTTGTGCGGCAAGATCAGGCCCGTTCATCTGAGGCATGACAACATCGGTCAGCAAAAGCTGCGGTTTCGCCTCGAGTCTCTCTACCGCCTCTATGGCGGCGCGCGGCGAGAACGCCTGAATGACTTCGTATCCTGCCTCCTCAAGTGTGAAAGTAACGAGTTTTCGGACTCCGGCATCATCTTCTACAAATAAGATTCGCTCATTTCCTCCCGCGGGAGAACTGGTCGATGCAGGTGTTTGAGCAGCTTGTCCACGTCCGACCACTTCGGGGAAGTAAAGCTTGAATGTCGATCCCCGCCCAAGTTCGCTATAAACTTGGATATCGCCGCCGGCTTGTTTGACCTCGCCGTAAATAATCGAGAGTCCGAGCCCCGTTCCTTTCCCTTGTTCTTTTGTTGTGAAGAAAGGTTCAAAAATGCGGTCTTGAGTCTCGCGATCCATTCCGGTGCCTGTGTCCGTCACAGCCAGAAGCACACAAGGTCCGGATAGAGACCTCGCGATCATGGGGACATGATCATGAGTGAGATTGGAATTGCTGGCCTCAATCAGTAGCCTGCCGCCATTAGGCATAGCGTCACGCGCATTCACCGCCAAATTCATGAGGATTCGATGAATCTGGATTGGATCGGCGAGGATGTCGCCTAAATCGGGTGGCACGAGGCCACGATTTCGATATCTTCCCCAATAATAGATGACAGCAGTTTAACGGCGGCACGAACGCTTTCGGTGATGTTAATAACCTGCGGCGACGAGCTGCGACTCCTACCGAACGCGAGCAATTGACCCGTAAGATCTGTCGCGCGCCGACCCGCATGAAGGATCTCTGCGATACAGTCCGCGCAACCTTGATCGAGGATTCTTGACCTGAGGATCTCGCCGTACCCTAGAATCACGGTGAGAAGATTATTGAAATCGTGAGCGACTCCGCCCGCGAGCCTGCCGATCGCTTCCATCTTCTGGGATTGAAGAAGCCTCGTTTCTACTGCTTGGCGCCGCTCAATCTGCGTACTTAATTCACCTATTAACTTCTCCCGCCGCACGATCCCGTCGTAGATCAGTCGGGTTGCGAAGCCCATCAATGCGAAAATCAAAACCGCGCGACCTACATCGAAGTAGTATTCGCGTCGGCTCAACTCTTCACCCTGCGCGGAGTAGCGAGCAAGGTCTCCATAGGCGTTCTTCTGCAGACTGGCCGTCCGGATTCGAATCTCGTCCATATAGCGACGACCGCGATCGGTATTGACGGCGCGTAGAGCGGCCTGCGGATTTCGAGACCGGAGATCAATGGTCAGCCTGAGCTCGTCAAGTTTCTGCTCGACCAGCGAATCGATAGCCCGCTCCTGCGGAACCTGATCTTCGTTTCCGATCGAATCCCGAAGCAACGCACGCCGTCGATTCGCGATCTCGGGAAGCGCTTGTCTGTAGGGGGCGAGGAAAACCTCGCGGCCTGTGAGAAGAAACCCGCGTTGGCCGGTTTCGGCATCTTTGAGTGACGAAAGCAATGCGTTTGAATCAATGATCACTTGGCGGGCGGCAGAGACTCGCAGATTAGCATCGTTTGCCTTCCGCCAGGTATTTCGAGACAAAGCGACGCCCGAGATGAGTACGACAATTGTCAACGCTAGCGGCAGCAACTCTTTCGTGCCTGGCCAACCCTTCATACATCACCGAAAAGCAGCCCGTCTGCACGTTCTTTGGCGAAATTCACGTAGATCCTGCCAGAGACATTTTATAAAAAAATGGATAAATGCCTGTTACGAAAGAAAGTCTACCAGGAATTTTTCGGTAATTCTAATTATTAATGAGACAGTTTATTCGTTGAAGAGGTGATCGGCCGCTCGCCACCGCATGATGTGGCCACACCAAATCACATTAAATCAGATCGCCTGCCGAACACGAATTGAAGCCGAACATAGAAATAATTTACCGACAGTGCTACATTTCCACCGCGATCTGTTAAGGTAAGCAGAATACATACGCCGGTTTAGGTTTAAGAGTGGCCCCCGATTCGAGCAACCGCTTGGCTTCAGAAGCAACTAGACAACCGGCGCGACCTCAGAAAGGTACCGTACTCCTGGCAGAAGACGACGCATCAGTCCGTGGCCTGATCAGCTCTGTGCTCCGTAGCCGAGGCTTTACCGTCGAAACGGCCTCCGACGGGCAAGAAGCTCTGGAACTCTTTCAAAGGCACTCAAACACCGTAGAATTGTTGATTACCGATCTCGCGATGCCTCGAAAAAACGGAGTAGAGCTCATTCGTGATATCAGGGCTCTAGTCCCCGAACTTCCGATAGTGGCTATGTCGGCTGACTTAGGGTCGTGGGAGGAAGAGCTCAACGGAATCGTCTTCCTGGAGAAACCGTTTTGTTTAGCCTCTCTCTTCGCCGAGATTGAACGCGCATACAAGGTGAAACTCGACGGTTCCAACATCGAGCTTTGAAGACCAAGCCAACAAACTGCAAAAACGCGGCGTCAGGCCTAGTTGGGGAAAGATGAAGCGCCGTTGCGGCAATGACCGTTTTTACAGCGGTAGGTATACTTTAGTAAACCAGCCAAGTCTTAAATTATAAACGGCGGAGCAATAATAGACCACAAAGCGGCGCGTGAGCGGCGCTTTGCGGCGGTGGAAAAGTAGACCACCCCACTTTCAGTTTCAGAACATAACAGGCTAGTCGTGTTGTGGGACACCGGGAGGTGTACAAGGTGGAAGTGTATGCGCGCCTGAGGCGAGCGGTGCAGGTAGACGGCATGAGCATCCGGCAGGCGGCGAACGAGTTCGGCCTGTCGCGGAAGACCATCCGAAAGATGCTGCAGTTTTCGTTGCCGCCCGGATACCAACGAAAGAAGCCGGCGGCACGTCCGAAGTCGGGGCCGTGGTTGGGCATCATCGATCAGATTTTGTTGGATGACGACGCTCAGCCGAAAAAGCAGCGGCACACGGCGAAGCGCATCCGGGACCGGTTAAAAGCCGAGCACGCGTTTTCGGGCGGCTACACGGTGGTGAAGGATTACGTGCGGGAGGCGCGCTTGCGGCACAAGGAAGTGTTCGTGCCCCTGGCCCATCCGCCGGGAGAGGCGCAGGCGGATTTCGGGGAAGCGCTGGTCGTGATTGCCGGCGTCGAGCAGAAGGCGCACTTTCAGTGCATGGATCTGCCCTATTCCGATGATTGTTTCGTCATCGCGTTCCCGGCCGAAAACACGGAGGCTTTCCTGGAGGGTCACAACCAGGCTTTTGCCTACTTTGGCGGCGTACCGCGGACCATCCTCTACGACAACACGCGGATTGCAGTGAAGGAGATTGCCGGCGACGGCGAACGGAAGCCGACCGAAGCGTTCAGCGGACTGCAGTCGCATTATCTGTTCGCGGCCAAGTTCGGACGTCCCGGCAAGGGCAATGACAAGGCACCCTTGGAAGCTTGTCAGCAGCGCACCGCGCGCGCCAGTTCGCAGGCGCTGGTGCGCTATGAAACCAATGATTACTCGGTGCCGACCGAAAAAGATGCCCTCACTAGGACAGAGGTGGTCCCCTTTTCCTCCGCCCTAGTGGGAAACTTTCACTCCGCCCTTGACAGTTACCGATTTGAACTCTGATTCACCCCATTGCAATAGTATGCGCCTTTCTAAGACCCTCCATAGCATTTGAATGACGTACAAAAGTGCATTCAGCCTTCCCTGGAACCCTCTCGGCGTTCCATTTCCCAGTAGTTTCCGCATCACCAGTCCCAGGTTGAACGCACCTGCATGAATGAGCAGCCGCTTGATGATGTTGTCGTGACGCCGCAGGTGCGTTCTTCGCATGGCTCCGGTTTCGTACATATGCGCGAAACTTCGCTCGACTCGTTCTCCGCGCTGTCGTAACAATCGCTTGCCGCGCTCTCCTCGGATCCGCCGTCGGTTCTGATAAACCGCCGCCTTGTCTTCCTGCTTACCCTTCCAGTTGCGGCGCCCGCGGTCCGGCTCGGAACAATAGCTCCGAACCTCCACTTCTTTCAGAATCACCAGCACGTCGTTACTGTGATAGCCCTTGTCCAGCACCAACTCGGCGGGACCTTCCGGATTCATTTGCTCGGCTCTGTTGTCGATATCAGCTGCGACTTCACGAATATGTTCGCCGCACTGCGTCAGCGTTTCGTGCAGCGTATTGGTATCGCCAGCGGTTGCCGGCTGCAGGGTTACGGCCAGCACGGCTCCGGTTTCCAGATCCACTGCATGCTCCGCTTTGTGGGCCAGATGAGTCCGGCCATCTTTCATCTTCGTGATCTGCGCATCGGGATCGTGCGGGTTCTTCCAGTCGTCGTTATTGCCCTTCTTCTTCCGCTTGCGGTCCAGCTTTGCCAATTGCTCACGCGTAGGAGTTTCGATGCCGGATTCCTTCGCCAGATCCTTCAGAAAGTCGTCGTAACCCTGACCGTCTGTCTCCGTCGCACGATCGAGCGCAGCGCCGCATTGGCTTCCAGCGTGGTTCCGTCTTATAGTTGATCTGACCAACGCACACCCCGCATCTCGCGCTCCGGTCGGTCTCTGCATGTGGCCGCTGTGCTTCCAATACGGTTAGGCATTATCGGAAATCAACCCGCGTGTTTCCGCACTCGGTTGGTTGCCCTAAAGGCGGATTGAACTCAGTTAAACGGATCGCCGCCCTCGTGTCCGGTGTAACTTCGCAGTGTACTCGTAGAGCTGAACGCGAAGAGCCGCAGGCTCGCGCGGCGGTGCATCACCCAAGTAATCTCGCAGTCCGAGCTGCCCGTATAAACTCGGCAATCGCGCAAGGCCGAAGAGGGTACTTGCTACCTGTATACGAAGTTCGCGGAAAGAGAAGAGGAAATTTCTCCGATCTTGACCCCAACAACATCTTGAGCTCCGCATGGTAGACCTCACCCGACTTTCGAGCTTGCTCGACAGCCACGTCAATCAACAATCGCAGTTGTGTTTTTTTCATGCTGCTGCCATTCGTTATGCAAGCAGGTCAGGAGAACGAGGCCGCCATCGTCGCCTGTATTGCTCCGAAAGTCCTTCTTCCAGTGCTAGCCAAGAATCAGACAGCGATTGCGGCTCCTTCCGGCTGGGCCAGCAGGCTGAGTAGGTTTACCATCGGGAAGATTCTTGGAGGTACGACCTTCCTTTGACATCCGGGGCGGCAAATGACGGGCGGCTCCCGCTGGAGGTGAGTTCCCCCGTAGATGCCAATTCGAGCGTCCCGTCCGGCTTCAGGCGCGCACCCTGCGAAACAAACTCCGCCACCAACCAGTCAGGTAACGGCTTCTTGCGGCGACGAGTTCCCGGCACCCGAGCTTCGAGCATCACGATTCGACGATTCAGTTGGCTTCGCACGTTCGCTCCCTACTATTTTCCGGCACAGAAACGTGATCGTCAAGAGCGCACGTACCCGCCGAATCGCAGGTGGACCTCCCAGAATCTCTCTATTGGAATAATTCGTCCTGAGATGATGATTCGATATAGCAATGGCCGATCTGATCATCGCGGTATATCGCCGAGCCCTGGACCAGGGCTGGCCGTGGGATTTGGGCGATGATCCGTCTTTCGAAGCGAGCGCAAGAGCGTCGGGACAGATAACGTGGGGTGTCTGTCGGCCTCCGGTACGCAACGCAGTAAGCGTCGGTGATCTTGTAGTTTTCTTCGCGGGCGGGCGGAAAGTGCCGTGCACGTACCAATTTGTTGGATTCGCAACCGTTGATCAGAAGATCAGTAGAGATAAGATCTGGACACTTCCGGAGTTTGCGACGTATCGGAGCTATCGAAATATTCTGATCAGACCAGAGCCTGATGGCTTCAGACACGTCGAGCAGCCCCATTTCGATCAGCGGATCTGGCACCCGGATTGGTTATGCCGGATCGCGCACCCGAGCCAAAGGAAGCACCCCGACTTCGATCGTGTTCAAAGATCTGACTTTCTTCCGGAACCGATCTGCGCGCAGAATACGGCGATCTCGCTGGCAGACAACTATGTGATCTTCCGACGAGAGGGCGACGGAACGTTTGTAGCGGATCGGCCGCCGACCGTGGCCACCGCGGAAAAGAACGGCGCGCATGAAGTGTGGCGTGAGAATGATCCGTTCGCAGTGCAGTTGAGAACCAAACTGTTCAGCGGTAGTCCACGAGGTTGGCTGCGATCCACTCACCGTCAGATATCTCATCCGCACATCAGGCTAAAGGATGTTGATACTGTCGCGCTCGCGCAGGAACTACTCGATCTTTGTTCCAGCTTCGGAATTGCGTCGCGCGGTAGTGGCTCATTTTCAAAATGACCGCCTAGCGGTAGTTTGATTTGAATAGACCAAAGAGAACTTAAGGTGTGGTTCTCTTTCCGAAATCAGCGATGCTGACCGCAAGTTCCTCAACTTTGGCTTCAAGTGACGCACGACGATCGCTCGCGTCAATCCGGCATAATCCCTGCCGCGCCCGGTCGAGAGTTCTTTGTGCTCTTGCGAGACTGTCAGCCGCAGCATCGGCGAATCCCATTCGAGACCGAATCCTGCTTGATTCGATAAGCGTCTGTATCAAATCGATTTCTGCCTGAACGACACCAAAATGACGCATCTGAAGCTTGGCGCGCAAGTCTTCCGGGTCGTTCGACTCCATGATCTCAGGATAACTCCTAAACCACCGAGTTGCGCGCATTTGCTTTTACGCGATATAGTTAAGGCCGACAAGATCGGAGGCGTCCCACGAGGCATCAACCGGGAGCCGATGAACTCCGAACGCAGATTCGTGAGGAAATCGAAGAATTGCTGTTAGCAATTCGCAAGACTGTAATTGACGCAGAAGCGATACTCGCTGAAGAGCAAGCCGTAGATAACCAGTGGGCGCGTAAGCCTTGCCGGATGCCTTCAACGTGAGCCGGGGCGATGCAAGGAAAAGAATTGCTGATAACCAGCGATTCACTGAAGACCTGCTCGGTCTTTGTGCGGCGCTGTTAACCGGCGGAAAGATGACGGAAGCCCACCAGGACCTAGTGTTGACCCTTCGATGGATTGATTCGATTTTGAAGTAGGGTTATACCACAGCTTCTAGTAGTTCTGTTCAAAGTTCGGGAAAGAGTATCGGGTCTAGGATCAGCTGCGCCGCTTCTGTGGGAGATAACTCTTTCCCTTGGTGCGATAGCCTAACAACATTGTCAACGCCAACAACTAGGTCGAACGTAGGACCGTTAGTGACAGAGATAGACCGCGCGTTTTTGTTCGTCTCAATGAATACCTTGTTATGAAAGCCATGAACTTGCCCAGCCATAACCTGCATCGGATCGGGGATGCCAACCATTCGCTTATCATGTGACCCATTAGTGACCACTGAGAACTTTCCCTCGGATTCTTGAAATTCTCGGGTTGCTGAAACTACAGCGGCCCAAAGCTCGCCCCATACGGCATCGAAAGATTCGTCAACCTGTCGATTTTCAGCTTTTATGTTCTTACGGGCTCCATTACGAGCGTGCGCGTGACGGACCTGTCCCCTGGTGAAATGAAGTTGATGATAATTCGGAATTTTACGGCCGCCGGCTAATCCCCTGTAAGTGATTGATTCCTTTGCAATTGATCGTCGCGTAGGGCGGAAACGGCGCAAAACTGTTTTCACTTCTTCGGTTCGTGACCCAAGGTAAGGTCGTGTGTTATGGAAACGAAAGTAGTTGTCATGCCGCCACCGACAAAACGCCGCACCGATGCGTCAGCAGATGTGTGTGCGGCCGTTAGACTCCTACTGATTCATGACAAACGCAAACAACTTATCTCCCGCGCCGACCACCAAATATTGGCGGTCATCGAGTTCATAAGTGATGGCGCCATTTGAAACCGGCTTGCCGAGGTTGGCATGCCATAGCGGCTCTCCGGTCGCGGCATTCAGCGCAACCAGATTATTGCTGGGGTCGCCGGCAAACACCAGGTTGCCCGCAGTACTCAGCAGGCCGCCGCGAATGCCCGACGTTTCCCATTTGTGGCTCCACTTGACTTTTCCCGTGCGGTAGTCCAGCGCCTGAAGCATCGACTCCGCCCATCCGCCCTGGTCATTGCCGCCCCATCCTTCAGGCTTTTCGGCATCGTCAAAGATGTAGTAGATGCTGAAGGCGCGAGTGGCGTTGATATAGAACAACCCAGTGGCCGGACTGAACGTGGGCGGCGGCCAGTTCGCAGCGCCTCCCTGATTCGGTGAGACCAGCGCGCCGGCAATCTGCGGCTCCTTGGCTGGATTCGGAATCGGCTGGCCTTTCGCATCGACGCCTTTCGCCCAATTCGTCTTCACAAATTGGGAGCTGACATAATTCTTTCCGGTTTCGCGATCCAGCACAAAAAACCATCCGTTGCGGCTTGCCTGCGCCACCAATTTACGTGTCTGTCCATCAATCTCGCCGTCAAATAGAACCGGCGTTTGAATCGGCGTCCCAGTCATGCGTGTCATGCGGGGAAGGTTGGAAATACCAGACCAGTTTGCCGGTATCTGCGTTGAGAGCCACAATCGATTCGGTGAACAGATTGGCGCCCGCTCGCGCCTTGGCCGCGATCACCGGCTGCGGATTACCCGTGCCGACGAAGAGCATGTTCAATCCGGGTCATAAGTGCAAGAGATCCAGGTCATGCCGCCGCCATGCGCCATCGCATCAGCATTCGGCCACGTTTCGGAGCCAGGCTCACCCGGTTTCGGCACCACGGACCAGTGCCACTGCAGTTCGCCCGTTTCCGGATCTCGCGCTTCCAGATAACCGGGACGATCCAGGTCGTCACCGCTGACGCCGGTAATGATGTGATTCTTGATGACTACCGGCGCGGCCGACGCGTAATACATCTGATCGAGGTCACAGATCGCCTGATTCCATTGTTTCTTACCGTCGTTCAGATTCAGCGAGACAAGATTGCAATCGGGCGTTTCGAAATAAAGCGAATTGCCGGAAATGCCGACGCCGCGATTTCCCAGGTGAATGCCACCTTTTGAGGTCCAAGTGTAGGTCCAGAGCTCGCGGCCGGTGCGCGCGTCAATGGCCCAGACCTTATCGGGCACAGTGAAATACATGATTCCATTCACGACCAGCGGGGTCGCCGAAATTCGGCCGCCCAAAGCATCGCCGCTGCTGGAGAGTTGATACATCCAGGCCAAACTCAGCGATTTGACATTCTGATCATTGATCTTAGTCAGGCTGCTGAAACGACGGCCTGAGTAATCACCGTTGTATGTTGGCCAGGAGTCGGGCGTCGGATGTATGAGGGCGGAAGGATCGAGTCCACTTGCCAGATTCGGCGCCAGGCGCACGGTATAAACGGAAGCAGCAGCAAGACTACAGTGAAAAAGAGCTTCATTTGAAGGTCTCCAGATAGGCAACAACGTCGTGAATGTCTTTGTCGCTGTATTCGTCGAGTAAGCGCAACGTGAGCCGCGTACGGATCATGTTTCTCGACCTTGACTCCAGGGCTGCGCCGAAAGCTGCGATAGCGGCCTGTGTCATCGCGCAAGGAGACATTGAAATCGTCGATTTCTTCCAGAACACCCGTCACGCTTTCGCCTGTGGCGGTGGTCACTGTAACCGTGACGGGCTTGCTGGCGTTAACAGCGGTTCGCCGGCCGAATGCGGCGGTCTGCGGAAAGACTACCTTTAATTGCAAAACAGGAGGGTCGTACTTACTGGCAATATGCGCCAAGTCGCCGGTCGTTGAATGACATTGACTGCATCTTCCTGGTCCGTTGAAGAAGGCTTTTCCTTCTCTGGGATCTCCCACAAGAATATTTAGCACGTTGTTATACGGGCCGGTTCGCAACGTGTCTCCCACTTGTTGATGCAGGAAGTGAGACAAGTCGACAATTTGATCCGGGGTGAGTGTGAACGACTTTGGGTTAGGGTGATCTTTCGCCAGAAATGGCCCAATGGTACTTCCATAACGATCGTGAAGAACGATCAGTGATCGCACGAGATCCGGTCCCTGCTCGCTTCCACGCGCTCGCGTTCCGTGGCACGTGATGCACTGCGCGATATAGATGGTCTTTCCGCGCGCTGCCGCATCTTCGTCCACCACCTGCTTGTCATTGGCGCCTGCCTGATCGATCAGGCCGGGTGGGCGCGGCGCTTTGCCTTTGGTGACGGAAGTCGAGTCTGCGTTTGACCGGCGGCAGATTTTGGCGAGATAGTCCACAACCTCCGCGAATTCTTCGTCGGATCCTTTGGCGCCTCGGCTGATCATGTTGGAGACGATGCTCCCCCATTGCTCGCGGGTCATCCCCCGGCCGAGTACAATCTGCGCCGGATGACAAGCCGAGCATATCCGCTGAACTGTTTCTCGATTCGGAGCATCGGGCAATGAGGTGCCCGGAGCCTGTCCAAGAGCGCACCAAGGTGTGGAACAGATCAGAAGCAGAATAGAGAGCCGCGTAGATGTCATGTAGTCTCCCGAGTATGAATGCACGCTGAAATCCAGGTGGCGGAGCCACATGAGTTCAGGTTATCTCGAAAGCGAAGTGACGACGACGGGGTTACGGGCGTTTCCCCGGCTGGACGGAAAGGGACGGCTGGCGGCCTTATTGATAGCTCCCGGCCCCAAGACTTATCTCCCGTCGAAAATAACTACCGATAATGCCTCACAACGGGCTCGTCTGACTCTACTACTAGTGCAGTTACTTCGAGCTTAGCGTTGGCTGATCGGATATGAGAATAAGCGGGGCCGGTGCTGAGAGTGGAAGAACTGCGATCTCCACGTTTACCCTCACTTCGTAAACTCTAGCTCCAATACGGATGCGCAATCGGCGTCTGCTCGGTAGCGGCAAAACGACTACTTGCGGTTTCATGACACACGACCTTACCTTGGGTCACGAACCGAGAAAGAGAAAACAGTTTTGGGTCGTTCCCGGTCCATGTGGCGAGCAACTGCAAAGGAATTAATCACTTACCAGTAATGGGTCACTTTCACAAAATTTCGAAATCAATTCACTTAGCAGGCTTGCGAGCGTACGCGCATAGTGCCGGGAAGCCGGGTGATATGGCTGAACGGAACCGGGTCAGGGCTATTCTCGATGCTAAGTAGCTTGACCGTCTTTTCCCCCCGAATCAGGCTAGGCGCGCCCGCCATTCCCCGGATCGGCGACAACGTAGCGCTCGTCTTCACAACGGTCATGGATGAGCTGAGCCGCGGGTATGTCGATGAGGACGAGGACGCCGAGGCAGCGCCTACGGATCGGGTTCACTGGGAGAGTCGCGGTTCGAAAGCGACAGTCGCTCTTGCCGACCAGTTACTCATCGTGTTGAAGGAACTGGACCCGAGTCTTGAACTGAACTACAACAAGCTTTATATGGGTCTGTCCCGTGATGGCCAGCCGTACAACTTTGTGACGTTTCGGCTGCGATCGCACTTTGAGTGCGGCACTTACAACTCCTCAATTACAATGTACAAATTGTACGGCGGAGTTTCGGTTTCGTTCCCCTCTGGTTCAGCAAAATAGCCGATTGATTGTCCGGCGACTGCCGGGAACGGCTGCGTTACTCCGCTCCCGACCCCGACGACCGAAGTGCTTGTTTGTGGAGCGAATACGACCCCCGCCTGGGCGCAAACTGTGCTGCATACCTGACTGGTAGAAGGCTGGGAGTAAATGTTCGCCCTGTACAAGCCGGTGTGAGGTGCTGTGAAAAGAGGGAGCGGCGCACTGAGCGACCCGAGAAATCCCGTCTGGTTCTTGAGATAGAGCTGCTTCACAATAGTCGGCCCGGAGGTCTGCCCGCTTGCCCGAAAAAAGCCCAGCCCGACTAGTACTACCAAGAGTGTGATTCGTTTCATAAGAAGATTCCTCTTTGTTTTGGACTTAGTATAGTCGAGACGTTACTACGCATATCCGATCTTTCGTCCTGTGCGCCGGTATGGCCAACTAGAGCCGTCGAGACTAACCGCCGAAGCCGTGGCGGACGTGGTGCAGCAATATGCGCGCGCTGCCGGACTTGATCCGGCTCGGTATGCCGGGCATAGCCTGCGGGCTGGTCTCGTAACAAGCCGCGATCAACGAGGTTCCTGAATCGCGGATCATGGCGCAAACGCGGCATAAGACGCCCGCTATGGTTACATCCGGGACGCGAACGTGTTCCGCGGGGAACGTCAGCGGAAGGGTTGGGTTATGAAAAAGAAGCCCGAACCGGCTAAGCAGGTTCGGAAACCCGGAGCAAGCGACGGATGGGACGGCCGCCCGCTAAGTCGAGCAATCCCGACTATACGCAGATCACGGCTTACATCCGGAAAGACACTTACACGGCAGTGAAGCGCAAGTTGCTCGATCAGGAGAACCCGGAGTTCAGCGAGACGTTAGAACGGTTGCTGAGGGAGTGGTTAGAAGGGTCGAGATGAAAAGCTGAAGGTTCGTTTTCGGCGTCTCCACTTATTCGGCCTCGGACTCCAGTTTCTTTAAACTGCGTTGATGGCGGATGCTTAAAAATCGTGTGGGATTTGGCGAGGGCTTCGCGGGCTTCGGTTGCAGCGCGGGCGAGTCCCGCATGTCTCACCCGCGCGGCATCGAGCGCTTCGCGAGTAGTGCCTTAAAACTGCGTTGATCGTTTTTCCGGAATCGCTAGCGACGCCTGTTTCGAAGGACCGCGAACATCACGCCCGCCGACCCGTAGTTCTGCAACGTTTGAAACGACAGGCCTACCGGATTCGTCGAGCGCGACTAGTTGGACGTCGTTCCGTACAGGTACACCGTTGTGGAGGCCCATCACATCCCTGTATTTTGCGTTGGTTTTGGTCTATTGCTTTTTCGCTTCCCCATTTGTTGCGGTCTGCGCTAGGCCAGTTAAGCAAGTAGTTACGCTTTGCTCACGCGACATTGGCCCTCGCTCTCAATATTGCCTTCCGTCTTCATGAATCCAGTCATCGTACCCGGACCGAACCCAGGAGAGAGAGTCCATCGAGCTGACCACGGTTCGGGCAGTGCGTCAAACGCCGCCAGCTCCGGAGGCGGGGTTCCGGTCGCCGACATCTTCTGGATAGCAAAAGCCTCGGTCACCATCTCCATCGCGCCGTCCCTATGGCAAACGACACTACTGATATTATAGGCAGTTCGGTATTCGAGCAGCACGCCAGAATCGAGAGCTTACAGCAAAAGATCGGAGCGAACTGTTCCCATAAGTGAATTTTGGATCGATCTTCATCGGACGCGGATCGCCAGTGAGGTCTAATTAGTTGACCAGAGGCCGCCCATGCAAAAGCCGTTGTTCAGATCGCAACGACAACATCGTACTGATGTGGAGTTGCGTATGGTTTCAGAGCACGTAAGGTACGAAATTATGATGCTTGTGTATTCGTCAAAGTATTTGGGCGGATGCACTCGTCACCAGTAGCGGGACCGGGTGGTGCAGCAAAGAACATGGCTCTTGATTCGTTCCTTCTCCATTTCAGGAACTTGCGTGTTTTCCTCTGTCCGTCCCTCCAACCCACTGCGATTGACGACGCGATCGCAAGTGATTTTCTGAAATGAACCACAAAGTCGCGATCTAGCCGACTGCAAGAAACTTAGCATAGACAAAGAGCGGCTGAACAAGATGCTCGCTCACTTGAGCTACTCCCGAGATAAGTACATCCGAGCGGGTGATTACGGATGGGATGTTGCCGAGATGCTCAACGCGATCCTTTCTGAGGTGCGATCGTTCGTAGCCATGCTGCCCCCAAGCCGCTCCGGGTGGTTTCCGATGGATCAGCTTGTCAGAGAGAGCCCCACTCCGCGCAAGCGCAAAAGGACCAATGGTCAATGATCCGTCAGCCCAGTGCTTCTTTCAGCCGCACCTTCACCGCTTGCTCACTCGGGTTTTTCGAACCAGCAGCCAGCCATGCCTCGACCTTCGAGACCGACAGGCGATGGCAAGTCGCCGGACGCCGGACTTCGATCTTAAGCACGATCGCCGGACCGATAGGGCAATGACTCCAGACAAGCGAAACTCAGCCAGCGCCAGCGCGCCAGTCTCGTACAGCGAATGTGCTTCGACCTCGACTGAATGAGCGATCGATTCGGTATCAACGAAGGAGACAACGCACAGCGGCACGAATCCAGTATAGGCGATGAAAAGGCGAAAGCGAACCGCGCGCGCCGAAATGCTGTCCCAAGAACCGGTTTTTTTTCGCTTAAGAAGCTGAAGCCTTTTCACACAAAATCTTGCAAAGGACTGCCAACGTGCCACACAAACAAAGCTTGCTTCTACTGATCGCCACCTTCTGCGCCCTCGAAGGTGCGAGGGCGGCGGATTCCGACGCGCCCTTTATACTCAGCGCAGTCTTAAACTACGCGGCTCAGCCTCCCGTCCTTACGATCACAGGCCGTAATTTTGGAACGTCCGTCGCGGTTCGATTCAACGGGAGTCCAGAGGTCGTGATCGAGGCGACTGACCACTCGATCACCGCGGACGCGCCGTCCGATCTAAGCGCTGGGACCTACAAGTTAGTTGTCAAGAACCTGACTACAAACTTGAGCGGCCTTTTCGATGTTGCATACGGGGCAGCGGGGGCCACTGGCACAAGTATTTTCTATACTGCGCCCAACCCAGACATCTCAACGCCGATCGGGTCCACTTACTCACCGTTTGCGAATCTATCCTTACCCGCCGGTTTTTTTGCAATCTCCGCGAAAGTTGGAGTGAGTAACGTCGGTGGATCTCCCGTAGAAGTGGTCTGCGAACTCGCAGGCGGCGGAATCGTTCCTTTGAATACAGCCGTGACCGTTGACCTTCAGTCGGATACCCTAAATGTCGGCTCGTGGGGGGCGACGCTGCCGTTGCAAGTCGCGATTACTCTTTCTGAACCAACCACGGTGTCTCTCCAGTGTGCAGCCTCGCCGAACCCCGAAGCAATTGCGGATCGCCCTGTGATGACCGCAATCCCCGTAAACAGCATCATTGTGCAGTAAGGAAATGCGCGGTGTCGCGCCATGTTGTAGAGGCGCTTTGTAATCGGAGACGACACGCTGAGCCGTGGCGTCGTCCAAAGTGACGATAGAGCAGGCGTCCTTGGCTGCGAATGTGGGCGCGGATGTTATGAAAACAAGCCCAGCGGAGAGTAAGGCCGCAGGACGGAGCGAGTTGATCACGTTACTTCGGGTTGCAGTATGAACGAAACACGAACGGAAGCAGAACGGACTTGCCTGTCCCCGGTTGAGATACAATCGCAGTTCTTGGGAGAATGAAACGTCATGCCTATGCGCAGTGCATCCTTTGTCCGTACCATCGCGCTGTCCGGATTCTTACTTCTATCCGTGGGCTCATTGACCGTTTGGGCTCAGTCTTACGAATTCAAGACGATCGAATCGTGCCAGCCAAATGGGACGAACTCCGCGGGCGTTATCGTCGGACAAGCAGGTGCTCCCATTCAGGGGTTCTACAGAGCGAGAGATTTCTTTGTGGTTCTGAACGATCCGAGCGTACCGGTGGGCGGGAACACCGCGGTTTACGGAATCAACGATCAAGGGACAATCGTCGGATTTTCAGATTCACGGGCGTTCGTTTTGGAGAATGGGGCTTACACCACGATAACTATTCCTGGTTCGACTTATGTTACTCCCGCAGCTATCAACGACGCAGGAATAATCGTAGGCAGCTTCGAAGAAGGCGGCCGCTCCCTAGGTTTCATTCGCGAAGGGAACTCGGTAACCACCGTTCCAAATGTTTTGACAGGCATAAACAATAGCGGGGACCTGGTAGGAAACTCGGGCAGTGAAGGGTTCCTTCGCACAATGCAGGGAGCCACGATTCCGATTATTTACCCGGCGTCCACGTTCACCTATGTCGCTGGGTTAAACGATCACCTAGAAGTCGTCGGGTTCTACAGTGACGCGCAAGACTATAGCCATGGATTCGTTTGGGATAGCGGTGTGTACACCACCGTAGACTTTCCGACCGCGCTTTTTACTCGCACGCAAACGGTCGACAATGCAGGAAAAGTTGGAGGATTCGAAATTACGAACGGCATCTTACAAGGATTTATTGCCACGCCGACGCCTTAAGTAAATCCTAGGGAGCGTGCGAACTCAGGTCACATGCCCAGACGAGTTCGTTGTGTCCCGTTATCGCTAGCTATTCTCGGGCGCCGCGTGTGGTTCTGGCGGTCCGGGTAACCACAAATCAGGCTTTCCCGGCTCCATTAC
>CAVSTI010000009.1:0-627336 GCA_963730775.1 uncultured Acidobacteriaceae bacterium
CACACCCACGAGACGTCTTCATAATGCCCTATTTCGCTATGTGGCTGATAAATCTAAAGTGGCCTGTTCCGATTGTGGTGCCGTGGGGTGCGGCCGTCCGATTCTTACACGCTCAAGGAAGCGTGTAGCAGCCTCGCTCTGCAGGGCCTTCCTGTTCAACACCCACGGTCCGGAGCTGATAGGTCGTTCTGCGGTGATGTCGCCCCGTTCTATGGCAACTCTCAAGGTGCGATTGGCTACACCGACCAGACGTGCGGCCCGCGAAAGGTTTAGCCACCCTTCTTCGGCCTGTCGATCCGGATCATGGCATTCGATGCCGTGATTGCACCGCAAAGATGTGACCAGAGCTCTTGTCCAGTAGTTGCTTCGAGCAGTACGCAGTTTCGCACGGTTGAGTACGCCGGCGATCATCTCGTCGCTATAGATTCGCGCCAATGTGCGAACGGCCTCTACAACATCCTTGGGCGTTTGACCGCCATGTTGACCGCGTTTACGACGCGGCAAACGCAATGGCGTATGAATACCACCTTTCCAGTGGATAAGCAGAACGAGCTCGCTCGTTTGTTCATCGATATCTACGACGATCTCCCGAATCAGAGTTCGCAACAGGCGTTTCTTCGTGCGCTCATCCGCCTGAGGAGATCCCCACAAAGACTCAAGGTCGCTAGCAAGATCCAGAAACTCTTCCGCAGAGCTGGTGTTGACAAATTCGTCTTGTCCGTTTTCTGTGGCAATCCGCGATTCGAGCGTATGTACCGCCTGCAATGCAACATTCCACCGGCGCTCCAGTTCTTGCGCAACGAGACGATTCTCCGGGTCAGTCGCCTCATATTGCCGCTCAGCCCGTTGTGCGCGGTATCGCGCGGCTTCAAGATCGCGACGCAAGGCGGCCAGCACCTCAGAACGTGTTTGGGTCTGTTGTTGAGTTGCCAAGATCGCTGCCTCTATCGCCGCTGGCTGAACAACCCGTAGCAACTGCGCAGCAACCGCGGCATCGACGCACGCGCCACTGAAGGCAACGCAGCGAGCTTCTTTGTTGTCCAAGTGAGCTCTCGGACAAGCATAACGAACCACATCGCCATGGGGACCTTTGTAGTAGACCCGCAGCATACGACCGCAGCGCAAGCATCTCAACACACCGGCCAACAACCCGCTGCCACGGCGCGCGGCTCCGGACGGCTCACAACTGCTGAGACGATTGCTGGTGATCATCTTTTGAATCCGTTCAAAATGCTCCCAACTCACGTAGCCTTGGTGCGCATTGGGGATCAATGCAACCCAGCGGTCACGGGCTCTACGCCTGGTGCGCTGCACCGATAGACCGTTCTCATAACAAGTGAGTCTTTCTGTTTTGCCGTAGGCATACGCCCCACCATAAGCGGGATTAGTGAGGATACGATGGATGCCGCAGTAGGCGGGGCGTCGCCAATGAACATCACCGCGAATAGTTCGCGCTGGTATAGATAGCTCGTTCTCCATGAACCACAGCAGAGTTTGGCGAGCACTGCCGAGTTCTAGAAACTTAGTGAAGACCAACTCGATCGCACGCCGCAGGCGCTCGTCAGGATCTTTCTCAAGGTGTCCATCTTCGTCCTTGATGAAGCCGACGGGACACTGCGAAACTAGCTCGCCACGGCGCGCTTTCTCCACTCGGGCCTCACTAGCTCGTTGGCGAAGCAGGTCGAGTTCGTACTCGTTCAGCGTGCCCTTTAATCCCAGAAGTAACCGATCATTGCTCTGGCGCGGCGAGTATACGGTCTCCTGGTCAACAAGCAGGGTGTCTACAATCCGGCACACCTCTACCAACTGCTGCCACTCACGGCTGTTGCGCGCAAAGCGAGAAACTTCACGGGCACAAACTGCACCAACCTCACCGAGGCAGACCTGCGTCACCATGCGCTCGAAGCCCGTGCGTGTGATGCTACCGCCCGCCGAGCGGCCCAGGTCTTCATCAATAACTTCCACATCATTCCAGCCAAGCGCACGCAGGTGAGCTTCCATGGCATATTGCAGCTTCTGGCTCTCCAGGTTGTTCATCACCTGATACGGCGAAGATTGCCTCACATACAGGATTGCCTTGCGTGAAAGGTGTTGAGCTTTGATCTTGTCATTCATTCACGTTCTCCTCGGAGCGGAGATTGTTCGTGTGAATGCTGATCAGCAGTTGCGTGATCAGTTTGATCGCGTCCCCCTGTGTGTGCTCCGCGAGATCGCGCCAGTCCGGTACGGCGACGCGCTCGTCGAATAGCATGAGCTGCGTCGCTGGATCTTGTTTGGGAATGGTTGCCAATAGTGCCTCCGTCACCCGGTTGCCGGGATAGTTGCGGTTGTAACACCGTTACCTTGACGGAGACATGCTGCTCAGTTATCGTGTTCTTCAAAGCGTGCAACGTCTCGCAGTCGACATGTGGTGCATCAGCAACCGCCATTCCGGAGCATTGGGTTGGATCAAACATCCACCGCGGAATCTCGACGAGCATCGCATCAAGCGGAGCGTCGGGCAATTTGCAGAAGTACATCACATCGGAGCGGGCTCCGCCTGCTGCGCGCGTCAATACGTTGCGGTCATACCAACGATGCCATGGATAACAGAGTCGCTTGGTCTCAAATGCGATGCTGTGGGTTTTCTGCAGAGGGACTGCACAGCCCGCTTCCATCCCAAAACAGCAACTTCAGCCGATTCCGCTGTGCATTCGAAAACAAGAAAACATGCCCGCTCAGAGGATCCCCTAACAACCGGTCGCGCACCAAGCCGTATAGTCCTTCAAAGCCCTTGCGCATGTCCGTTGCACCCGCCGCCAAATAGATTCGTGTTGCCGGCCCCAACCCAAACACTCAAGCCTGCTCCAACACACGCACCAGCTGTTGCAGTACGTTCGGGTCGAATCCACCTCGCACTTCGATTCTTCGACCGCTCGCTAACAACACCGACAACTCACTGTCCGGCTGGCTCGCCGGAGCCTGCTCTCTATCCGACAACTCCACCGCTACCCAGCGCCTTGTCTCTGCCGGCTCGCTTGCCATCTGTTGCCGCTTTCGATGCCGATTCAGCGTCGACAATGACAGCCCATGCTTGTTGCAGAACGCCTGCCGGCCTAAACCGCTGGCCTCATACTCCGCTACTAATCCTTCCACCTCTGCCTGGCTCCGGCGTCGCCGCGTCCCCGGTTGCTGCTTTCCGTTCATCCTCCAACTTCAGCACCGACTCGCCGTCCATAACAGATGGTTTGGCCTAACGCTTACAAGTCAGCGGGTGACGCGGGTGTTGGACGGCATTATCAAGCAACGCGGGCGACCATTGGCTATACGGTGCGACAACGGGCTAAATGCAACAAGTTTTTTCTGGTCACGGCAATAGCTCTCCTCAGGTCGCCGAAACTGGCAACCTTTCGACACAAACTTCCAAACAACCAAGGAACCCGGTGGTCTTCCACGAAGATTGGGAAACCCGCTGAGCATAGTAAACACAAGATCGGCTGAGAGCACCGTCTTCACAGGACTTGAAACAGCGTGGGTACCCAGTGGAAGGTCCAAACATTATCTACGAGGTCGCAAGCGCCTCAACGGCCCGTGTGAGAGGGATCGATCCACTGGGAAGTCGTTGTTCGAAAAAGGGCTGATAATCGGTTCCGTTCTTGACCACGGCATAGGCCACGCGAGCCATCTTGGCAGCGATCGCGGAGAGTGCCTTGCGCTTGCGGTCAGCATCCAGAGGATTGCTGCTGAGATATCTCTGGTACTTATTGCGGAACTCATTCTCGCGCAGATGGATCGCGCGAAGGCCGGCTAACCAGAAGACCATCCGCAAACGTTTATTGCCGCGCTTCGAGAGGGTCTCTTTTCCTCGAGACTGGCCGGACTGACTCTTCGCTAAATCGAGTCCGCAGTACTTCAAGAACTGCCGGTGATGATGGAACCGTCGCATATCACCGGCCTCCGCGAGAATCGTTAATGCCGTGATGGCGGCCACACCAGGCAGCTTAATCAGCCTCTGGAAGTCCTGGTTCTCTGCTAGTAGTTCCTGCGCTCGCTGGTCCAGCCAACTCCGGCGATCATTGATCTCCGCATAGCGCTCAAGCTGAAGTCGGAACGTCTCGACAGCTGGAGAGTTCACATCAACCGGCAGGCCAATGGAGGAAGCAGCAAGCTCGTAAATCTCTTCCAGCTTGGCGCGTTTGTCCCACTTTTTTCCAACAATGTCCCACGCTTCCTTAATAAAGCCATCCCGTGTGAGTGCACGAACCGAACTAGGAAGCGGAAAGCGAATCAGAAAACGAATGAACCACTCCGACCGTGTGGAATACCAATAGCGTCCGAACTCCGGGAAGTATAGCGGCAAGTAATGAAGCAAGAGGCTATGTTGAAGCCGGGTTCGAGCCAGTGTGACCTGATAGTACGTGTTCGAAAGCTCCTGCCAATCGTGGGTGCCGTGGAAGAGCGGGTCGTAATACGTCTGCACCATTCCTTGCGCAAGCATGGCAAGGATCACACGCGCATCTTTCGGATCGTTCTTATCCCAGGTGCCGTAGCGAGCTTCTCGAAAGCGAGCCTGAGCTACCGACGAGATCGAAACGACTTCGAATCCCGCTTGGAGAAGACGAAAGGCAAGCGGACGATGAAAGTCCCCGGTCGGCTCCAATGCAACACGAGTGCGGCCGGACAAAGCGGACAAGTGGAGCAGCAGCTGGTTGTGGTCCGCAGCATTGTTGGCAACCTTAAAACTTCGCTTTGTGCCATTGATCTCCTGGATCAGAACGACATTCCATTCTTTGGCAATGTCGATTGCTACCAGGTTCGCTTCTCCTGTAGAGTGCGAATGGTCAGTCATGAGGGTGATTCTCCTTAGGGAAATTAGGGTTTCTAAGGATGTTGTCACCGGAGTGACTGGCCAACAAGCCCAATGGCTCAGCGATTCCCACAAGGATGATTTTCTGCACGGGGACTCTGTCCCCACACCCCTGGAATTTAACGCTTTCAGGCCAGAATGGTAGACCCAACAGGGCGGCTGTCGCCGCCCTGCATTCCGGCACCTGGATCGGCGCTCTGGTCGCATTCCTGCGTTGCCATACCCTCCGCCCAGGCGCCCATACGCTATCACAAAACAGCAATCCGACACCGAGAAGCTTCACACCATAGATATTGCTTGTACTACGGGAGCGAACTAACCTCGCGCCATTTCTTGGCTTGGTGATCGAAGAACAAGATCGAGCTAATCCACATTCAGCCAGGCAAGCCCATCCAGAACGCGCACGTGGAGAGCTTTAACGGGCGGTTGCGAGACGAATGTCTGAATGCGACTTGGTTCCGGAACCTATTCGATGCGCGGCGAAAGATCGAGTTGTGGCGTCACGACTACAACAGCCAGCGGCCTCATTCCAGCTTGGGCTATCGAACGCCCGAGGAGTTTGCGCGTGTGGTCGCCGCTTCGCCTTCTGCATCTTCCGGTAGCGCTCCGCCCGACTCGCCTCAAGGCCAAGCCCTACGGGCGGCTTCGCCGGCCTTGACCCGAGCCGAGCTACGCGCTCAGACGTTCTACCAAGAAGGCAAAGCGGCTTTGCTAAGTGGCAGTGAACTAGGTTGATTTAGGTGGGCGATCTTTGGGGGCACGTCAGGAGGACGCAATCCATACTGGCTCAGTAGGTAGGCGAGATCAGGGCAACGTCATCTGGAGTCAGATATGTCATTTCCTTAGGCACGTCATAAACGTATAGTCACCGTAAGATCCCTCGGAGGCACTGGCGTTCCCAGAAACCCTTGAACCGGAAGCAGCGTTATATTCATGCTCAAGGACAAAAGCTTTCTCAAGATTGGCAGGTCAACTCCATCTAAGACGGGCGATTCAACCTGATTTGCCGAAATCTGAAGCGAACAAAAGGTTTCCCCTGCTTGTAAGATCTGGATACCAACATCATAACCCTGTGCGGACCTTCCCAGATCTGCCCGAATATCCCGAACAGCGTGGTCCGCTTGAATCATCAAAGGCGGAGCGGCGTTCAACTGCGTGCTAATCGAACCATTCGTCTGAAGAGCGAACTGGCCACCGGACAGCGTCCGCAAGCCGCGACTCGGGAGTGAGGTGTAACACTGCGTCGCAGTCTGACTATCCCCAAATGAGTTCGTCACAAAGAATTCGGAAGCAGCAACTCGCGCGTCCGGCAGGACGAATGAATGTAGGTAGTTGATCGAAGCTCGATTTTCAAAGAAGTTTTGCGCAAACGGCACGATGATAATGGACCGCTGTATGGACAATAGATCTTCACCAGCTGCGTGCGCACTGGCAGTTGAGTTCAAGACGCCTCTTAACACGGTACAAGAGCTTTCAGAGTTGTCAATGCCGATCAGCGAGACCAACTCCGTACCCACTTGCATAAGAGTGCCTACAAGATCACTGGAAACGGCAGTCAATTGAAACCTGGTGGAACTCGAGTCGACGGCCGACGAAAGCACAAATCCGCTCGGCCCTGCCAATTCGTTCACGCTGTAAAGGCTCAAAGTGCCACTCGTTACGGAGCCCACATTGGTTTTGTCAGCAAATCCAATGCTGGATAACGTAAGCTCGCCAACCCCGGGTGCATTCAACGCGAAAGTCGGGACGCTGGCCACTCCAAAATCCGGCATTTGTCCACCCAAAGTCGTTCGTGTGAGCGGACATAGCTCGGGTGCGCTTTCTTGATTTGAAACGTTTGCCGCCCGTCCCGAAATTTGCAGCACCGTCCCTGCGCGGTAAGGGAGCTGGAACGTCGCCGGACTCGTCGTTGAGGCTGCCCCAAATTTCCATGACGCCTCGGAAACGACGAATTGGCTCGTGGCATCTGGGGTGATGGTCCACGGCGAAATCGTTGTAATCGTAATCGCGTCGTTGGCCACGATTTGCCGCTCCTGACCCAAACCTGTGCCGTCTATAACTCTTACAACCATGTTGACGTACGCTTGGCTGACGGCCCCCATGTCTTGACAACCAATCGTAGTCTTCGATGCGGTGGTTGCGGTAAATGGCCCAGCGTATTCGTACCGGTAGTAGAAGTTAGCATGGTCGAAGCTGCCATCCGGGAGGCCACGCGGTCGCGCCGCGAGACCAGGGTCCGTGAAACTCGCCGCGATTTCACAACCAGACGCAATCTGAAACAGGGACTGCGGATTCGACCCACGATAAACGTTGAAACCTTGTGCGGTCTTCGGGAAGCTTAATCCAGAAATTGAGACTGAGTATGATCCGCTGGTGGCAGGTATCTGCGCCCGAACAGTGAACGATGCGTTTCCCTCGGTCCCTGTGCTGTCCGACGCGGTGATCGCATAGTAATACGTTCTTCCCGCCGCGAGACTTCCGCCCATCGTCGCCGTCGGCGCTAGACTAAGCAGCGGTATACCGGTTATCTGATTCGCGGGCCGAGTGGGTTCTGAGAAAGCGATCGCCAGAGTGTCGGAAGCTGATCCGTCTTGATTCGCTTGAATTGCCTCCTGGATGTCAAAATCAAAGACCTCGGCAATTCCCGTAGAGTCCAACCGGGCTTTCAACCCGAGCAGAGGCCGGGGAATTTGAACTTGACTGTTGGGCTGTCTTCCCGCGGCTTCCAGCGTTGCCAGACTGTCGCTGTACCAATCATCATTGTGAATCTGTGCGAGGATTGTGACGAGCTGATAGTTGAGCGACGGTGAGATTTTCGTGACACGAAACGGGACACGGTCGAAACCATCTTTAACATACGTGATGGTAATTATGTCCCCAGGTCTAATTTTGATCGCTTGGAAGCTCGCCTGAAATTCCACGAACAAGTTCCCCTTCGTCATTTTGTCTAACTGGCGAAGGAGAATGCGACTTGCTTGGTTGTAATTAGGCAGCCCGAGAGCTGTTGATTGGCTGCTCACCTCGTAGCCTATGAGGCTGACGTCGTCTTCACTAAGAACCGAGAGGGAATCCTGCTGGTATTCATTGGCTTCGTCCTGAAACTCAACACTTAGGCAATTTGAGATTTCAGCGATAGTTCTCGATGTGATTCTCAGAGACGAACCACCGTCCATCGTTCTGACAAGACCGGAAAACGAGGCTGACCCGTCACTGAATTCGTAAGCTGGCCATCCGCTATTGAACGCAGCGCCGCTATTGCTGCCATCCGGCAAATCCGGTTGTTGTGCAGCAATTGTTGTCTCCGGAAGTAGTTGGAGTAAGCCATTCGTCCCATAACGGATCATCAGGCCTGAAGCGACGCGGATACCGCGAATCACACTGGCCGCACTCTGCCGCCTTGTGAGTATCAGATTGCATCCATACCTTGGGACGAACAGGACGTTCCCGTTTGGATCTGTAGTGTTGATCAATTCTTGGCAATGCAATGCTGCCGAGGCAAATGAAGAGACATCCAGATCTACCAGATTCCAGCCGCATCGTCGGAGTAAATCGAGTAGGATCCATGCCGGATTGCTCGAAAAGGTGGTCCGAACATATCCGCCGTCCAAACCAAAGACATCAACCCGAAGGCCTTGTAAGAGGATCTGAATAGTAGGCAACGACGTTCCAGGGCAGATGCGGTTGGGGACCACGATCGAAAGCGTGGCCAAATTCCCATACGGATCGCCAAGTGGACTTCCACTCGCATCTGTAAAGGTCATATCGAACGAGCCGACCCTCGAACCAGATGACAACGACGAGTACCAACCAGTTCCGGTCATATCAGCCCCTTCCACCGCTTGGGGAATCTCGACGTCATTCACGATGACCTTTAAGACGCCTTCAATACTACCCGCTGCAAGAAACACTTCCATGTGCGTCAGATTGCCGTCGTTTCGCGCAAATATGAGTGGCGCTCTTAGCCATCCGGTCCCATAAACCAGCGGTACAGCGTCGTTGTATTTTGCAGAGTTCGTAAGCAGTGCCGAGAGATGGTAGCTCTTGTCGCCAGCGGTTCTTACATTTACAGCTGATGGGACGAATTCCGCTCCTCCGAACCGGCGCGTGACGTTTCCCCCATCATCACGATTAAACATTCCACGTTCGGCGCACTGTACCCGGGTTTTGTCGCAAGTCAAAAATGGCCGACCATTGTTCAGGTTTCCAGATCCCCCTGCAATGTCGGCCGAGTACCCACACCGGAAAAAGCGCGAGTATATTCCGTTTTCTCCGCCGCTGACAGCCTCCTGCCTTTGCTCGGCGGAGGAGGGAAACATCCATGGACAGTTTCTTTGGATCCTGACATCAGGGAGAGGAACTCTCTGCAAGCTAAGCTTGTTTAGAAAGCTCACGGTGAGAGAAGACTCCGTTATTTCATCTGGATCGCCGGCCACACCCTTAAAGAGAACAATGGCCTCACTACTTACATTCGAACTGTCAAGATTGGCAAACGCAAAGTAGACCGTTAGCCGAGATCCTTTGAATCCAACGCTTGCATTCAGTTCCGAAAGCAAAGAATCTGCGTTCGCCAAGGTTAGTGATAATTGGCTGAGACCGTCCATAGCGTCGTCCGCCGACAGTTGCATCTCGAACAAGTCGTGCTGCAGTACTCGCGCTGAATATAGATCGCTTGAAAAGGTTACTTCATGTGTGCTCCACCGTTCCACGTCCCCGCTAGGCATCACGCATTCAAAAAGGATCAGAGGAGTATCTGAGAGGCCTTGCTGTTTAAGTTCGTTGATAGTCTGTGTCACGTCTGCTTAAGCTTCGATCGAAACACTCATCGTGCAGTTGTTCGGCCCAATGTATCGGGTCATGAGCTCGTCTACAGCCCAATGAGCATTGAGGTACACGTCGCCTGTTGGCGCGCCACTGCGATATGCCGAAATGACGGGCTGCGCCTCCAACTGTGCTGCTGATATGGAGACTTGCTGTCCGGGTTGGAGTCTGATACCTACAGACACTCCGATGTTCGGATCTTGCAGATTTCCGGTGCTCGAAATACGCCTCCATTCTGCTTTGCTGTCCGACGATACTATCGTTTCAGAGTGACTGCCGCGCCGATATAGCGTTACGGGTTCCTGCGTAGCACTACAGAGATATATCGAGAAAGAGTAGGCGTAATTGGCTGGTATGGGAAGGGTCTGCCAAATCTCTTGAGCGGCTTGGCCGCTGTTCCTTATGGTGACGGCTGCGGCGCCCGAGAAAGGGCCAGGCAAGTCTTCAATGATTGCAGCCGAACTAGAGAGTCTCCATGCAGGCTCTCTAAAGCTGGAGCTAGAGGCCAAAAGATTACCCAATGGATCCAGGAACGTGAACGGTTTTAATGGTCCATCACAGATATTGAAGAACTCTTGGAGTACAGCTGCTTCTTCGAAGGTCAAGCCGACGTATTCCCAGGACCAGATTCTCCTATTCGCTCCGTCGTCCGGATAGGTAATAATGCTGCCTCCAGGAAGGATATTGCCCACTGTTCGCGTTGCCAAAGTTCGCCGCACTGGATAGTGCGCAATAGCACCCGTCTTGAGTTGTGGGAAGTAAAGGTCAGCCATTCGTTTCCATAATCCAAAAGGAAGTGGAGTTCGCGTTACCGCTGACGTACTCGGCAATCATTTCGGAGTTGCCCACCCGGCAGTTCGAGACCTGAGCTTTGCTGGCTGGGTCCGTGAAAGTAAATGACGAAAACATCCCTTTCTGCGCGCTGAAAAAGGCTTGGAGAGCAGAAATCTCTGAATCCGTAAGCAAAGAGAGTTCAACTCTCCAACGCCGCAGTCTCCGACCCGTGCGCAGAAATCTTTGATCGGAACCATCTAAGAATCGAATAATGCCGACACTTCGGCTGCTGTAGCTTTCGGTTGGATATTGGCTGATTGCTCCGGAGCTTAGAATTGGAAACGCAGCCATCAAAGCTCTCCGATCACATCGTTTAGGCTGCTAGACGTAAGGAGTGCGTTTCTTACCGTCTTTACGATTGCAGCCTGCGACGCTTGACTCATTTGGGATGGAAAAGATCCGTAGCTCCCTGAAGACCTTGCTTCTGCCGGCTTCTGCGCATTATCCACAACTATGTTTTGGATTTGTACATCCGGCAGCTCGAACCTGCTAACGGTATCACCGGAGGTCGAGCCCGCGCCGAAGAGGCTTTCGAAACCACCGACCAAATAATTTAGTCCGGCGCCTAGAACTCCCCCCCCCAACAAGTCAGACATGCCGTTAGCTGCCAAGGCTCCCTAATAGACTCGTCCAACCACCTTTGGTCCGCTTGCTTGAAGGCGCGCTATTTCCCCTGGACGCAGGAGATCCGAACTGAACCGGACTAGTAACCGCTTTTTGACCTATCGCTAAGCTCCTAAGCTCACCGGAGCCACCAATCTTCAATGTTCGGCTGCTTGGGACGCGATTGACCGTGCTAAGAATGTCCAGCGAAGCGCCCTTAGTGCCCTTTCCGCTCGGAATGCTGTTTTTGCGTTTTCCCATATTGTTCTTCCAGTTCTAGTTCGTTCTTCAGAAACAAGAACGCGTCGGCCATTTTAGCCGGAACTGACCCGTCTACTCCTTCTCCGAACCGTCGCCAGGAGTTGAACCGTTCCAGAAGATAAGCGCTCTGCCTCGTAATAGCGGATTTAGGGCATTCGAAGGAGAAGACGTTTCGTCTCGCCCAGACCGGACTCAGAGGCCGAACCGGGTCTTCGATCCATCCGCAGTTCCGGACCTTCACCAGACCGCTTGTCCTGCATGTATCGCATCTCCACGCGGCTGGCGACGAGAATTGGAAATGGAATGCGATTAGGAGTTTTTTCGTTCTTCCTCAGAAAGACCGAGTTCGCTCTGGATTGTGCTTGCTACTTCTTCACAGAGGTCTTCAGGGCCGTGATCGATCAAATCCTGTACCGATGCCGCGCGCCCGTCGATCGTCAAGCTCTTGATTTCCGAGACTCCCCATTCGAGGTAGACCTTCCTGGCTAGAAGGTCAGCTAACGATGCTTGTGACTGCTCCAAAGCGTCACCGGCCCGCAGAAACTCATTTTTTAAGATTAGGTCCTGAATTCTTTGCGTCAACTCAATCCGACCCGACAGAGACATTTGCCTGGTTGCAAAGCGAACGCCCTTGCATACAGCGCTTTCATGCCAAACCTGGGTACGGTGATCAAAATTCCTAGGCGAATGCGATATAAAGTTCATCATCCGATGTTCCTTCGGCTAAATTGTTTTCAAACCGCCAGCGCAGGCGAGTTTCTGAATCATCAAACGACGGTATGACGGGCACTACGCTCGGCAGATAAGCACCCATAAGTTGCCCCTTCTGCTTACCCATCTGCAGCATCATCGAAATCGGCGTGCGGTTCCTCGCAGCCGCATAGAGCGCTAGGGTTTGGGAATCATCTTGGGCAAACAGAGAAAAGCTTGTGCTTACCTGCCGTTGGCCAGGGACAGTTGATTGGGGATAAGAGGACCCGAACTCCTGGGTCCTAAGTTCCAGGCTGTTTTGAAGCCGGATCGTGGCTTCGGTCACTGTAAAGAACTGACACGCCGTGCCTCCTAGCCACGCTTGGCCCAGATGTCCCGGAACTGGCCCGGCACTCGGTACCTGCACCGACGGTTCATCAGGAAAAGAGTTCAGACCTGCAGTCCCCGCGGTAAAACTTACCGAATCGACCAAATCTGCCGCCGGCCCGGTAAACGTAAATTCGTGTTGATCACCGTTTATCGAGAGTTGCAAAACGTCCACTGCTGCGCCTGTGATGATTCGGCTCACAGCCGTAACCGGATCCCAATAGTCATAAATGCTTAGGCTGGGTAGGTTTGTGGAAAGTCTATAGGTAGCAGTCGGGCTCAACTGGCTTCCGGCCACGAGCGATTGGGAGAAAGGGGCGTTGACCGTGACTTGCTGCGAATCAATAACCGAACTGACGAATCGGATCTCTCCTCCTGTAGAGACGGCTGACCCAACATTCCAGCCGTGCGGAGTTGCTGTGCTGAAACTCACGGCGCTTGAAATTGCGTCAATGACTAACGTGTTAGCGATCTCCGGCTCAGCACCCATTGCTGACTGAAAGAGCACCCCGCACGGTACTTGCCCTGTAAGCATCATGCTCGACAGATACGTCCGAATTTCAAAGGCCGTTCGTCGCCTTCCATCACGGGATGTCGGAATTAACGTCCGAGTTCCTGTTTTGTCGAGACGCCGGGTAGCCTCTATAGCTTGCTGAGCTCGGAGGCGTACAGCGGGAAAGCGATCGGGCGTGCTGACTTCCGCCGCTACACCATAAGACGACTCGACGGCCGCATAAAAGCGGTTTGAATTGGAACGTATGTAACTTGGCACTACTTATTCCTGGCTAGCTATCAAATCAACTCTGAGGCGCGCAAGCTGCACAAAACCAAAGCCGCCGGTTTTTGGTGATTGAAACTGCACGTCATAAACACCGGAGAAAAAGAGGCCGTCACCCCAGTCTCCGGAACTGTTCCGAATCAATGCCGACACACCTTCGACGTAGTAGTGGATGCAGCGATCTGTTTCCTCAACCAGATTCGCACTACTCCAGATGTCCAGCGTCGTTGTTACGCTACCCGACAAAGACCGAAATTTCTCAAGAAGTGAATTCTTGAACCCTGAGCTGTACACACATACTCTGGGATAGCCCAATCTCGATTCAGTATCGCCAACGTCGTTTGCAGCTGAACTGAGATACACGTGCGATGAATCTATGGGGGGAAGACTTACTCCGTTTGAACCGCTCAGACTTGCAAGTTTCTGAGCAAGTGCCGATTCGCGCGTCAGCAGGTCATATATTTTTTGGCATGCCAAAAGCGTCAAAGGCAGCATCTTATCCTCTCTGGATTCTCTTGGACAGCGTTACAGTAAAGTCCGCCCTCTGTCCCGTGCTGGGTCGCCTTCCGTTTCCGACACCTACGTCCGGCATCTGCCAGGCTTGGTCTAACGCCAAGGGATCTGCAGTCTGCAACGTAAGGCTCCCTTGTGAAGTGCCTGCGTAGATATTCCAGCCAAAGGCGTTTCCAGGGATATCTGCGTTGAGCTCTGAAAATCCGATCTCGACGGCAGTTGCCCCGTTCAATACCGCACCTGCTATGGGACCAGCCGCACTCTCCTGCCCCTGACTTCCCGTCCAGGAGACTTGGGCGAACACCGCGGGGGCCGTAATTGGGCCCTGAGATATCGTCATGCGGGGAAGCCCAGGCTTTGGTAAGGGGTCCACCACTACCCCAATTCCAGAAGCCATTACAAGGTTGGAGGCTTGGCTTGCTTGCTGCTGATACTCCGTCCATTTGCCCTGGAATCTGGTATTCAATTGGACGTTATATGCTTCGGCATAAACGCGGGACAAAGAA
This sequence comes from uncultured Acidobacteriaceae bacterium, assembly GCA_963730775.1. Taxonomy (GTDB): domain Bacteria; phylum Acidobacteriota; class Terriglobia; order Bryobacterales; family Bryobacteraceae; genus Bog-105. The sequence continues at coordinate 14,237 of CAVSTI010000009.1, forward strand.
TTGAAGCAGATCCAACGATATAGAGGCGGACTAACGACAACGTTATCTAAACCAAGCTCGGTTGCGCCTCTCCACTGTTGCGTTGACCCCGCTTGCAAAAAGGACAACAGGATCCTGTCTCCGATCTCATCAATGGCGAGCCGAATCTTGGTTTCTACGTCAATCCCATGAGTAGAGGAGATCTGAACCAGCGCTCCCTCGAATTGCAGAAGATCGTCAAGCGTTACAACATCGGAATCAGTGAAGAGGGCCATTGTTACTTCGCCGAGGAGGACCCGGAGTTCTTCTTGGCTATCGCTTGCGCCTGGAAATCCGGATCTGCAATGATTGCGACTTGCACGCGTTTTGCAAGCTCTGCCTTCTCCGCAGCTTTCTTATTAGCTTCTTGGTGGTCGTAATACGCAGTCTTCTGCTCGGCATTCGCCAGCACAGCTCTACCTTCCACGATCATTTTGGCTGCAACGTGGCGAGACGTCTCTGCAATAAGGCCTGCCTTGCCTCCATCCGGAGTCTCTAGACTGATTACAACCGGGTATTTGTCAATGAAGCTTTCTTCGATTTCACGAAGGCGCCGGAAGTATTGCTTTAGATCCATAATCGGTCTCCTAAGAATTGAGAAAGGGAGCTACGTCTTGCAGCTCCCTTATTGACACGCAGTCGTATTTTTAACTGTTCACTTGAACGGCGAAGTTGTTTCGCAACACACCACAACCGTACAGAACGTCAACCGTGAATTGTTGAGAGAGCGTATTGGGTTGGTAGCTCATCACGACGCGGATGCCGAAATTGCCCATTTCGGCGTATTCTGCAACCGCTCCGGTACCCGGAAGCGGTTGGGGTAAGCGCCGAACGACCAAACCGAGGGCATCCCGGGTAAACGCCAGATTGTGAGTGTTCACTGTCCCCGTTCCAGTCGCAGGTACGAACTGTGAACGGAAAATGAAGAAATCCTTCATTTTGCCGACATTACCTTCCACTAGAGCCTTCAGACCGGCCTCACCGGAGGAATAGTACTCACTGAATCGGGGAATCTGCCGAATCTGAGAATATGTGTTCGAGTCAACAACGAGGTACTTCGGAGCGGTCGCCGGGACCTTGGCGGCAAACAGCGCTGTTTCCGCACCATCTATCGTCGCTTCCGTAATAGCGACTACCGGGCGTTCCTACCGGCGCATTTGCAGTGAACTGGCCATAGAGGCTCAAGAGGTCCCGCTCGACGCGTTCTGCGAGAGCAATCACAGCGGGCTGCATGTAAGCCTTGAGCAGCTCCGGGTAAGCAATCGCCTTCGTAACATCGGGAATCTGGAACGTCGCTTCGGCGTGAGTGTTAAGCACGATCTGTGCGTTTCCCAGGCTCGGGTTCTGAGGCGTTACCGTACCCCCTTCAGCAATGTTGTTTGCAACCAGAACCGGGGGAATCGGCACGTTGACAGTGTCCCCGGCGTGGGCGAGAACAGGCTCGTAGTCCCGATTCACCAAATTGCCCATCACCAAGTTTCCAGTAAGTGCTGGCAAGGCGTCGGCGGCAACCAGCTTAACAATCGCGTTTGCCAGATTGGCAGATGTAATTAATGACATAGGTCTCCTAATTTGAAGTGCGACGTATCGTCCCGCCGCGGGAAGTTTCCAGATCTCAGCCCGAGTGTCGGGAGAGTGGTAACCGTTTCTAGTGTTTGCGGAAGTGGGAAGCTTCAGATCCCACGCATGACGTTTGAGGCCAGCCGCGATATTTCTTGTCGCACTTGATCGAGTTCGTCTTTGCTCATTCCGGGACGGATCGAGTTGATGTCTACGGTCGAGACACCGCCCGCGGACTTGGACGCGGATTGCGCTCCACTTCCTCCTGCGATGCGAGCTGGTAGTAGCTCTGGATTCTCCTGCACGAAGCTCGCAAGATATTCCTGCATAGTCTTGTCATGTTCCCGCGCTGATAGCCGGCCGTCCTCTTTCCGGACGATCTCATCTTTAACAGCGCGGAATGCAAGATCCACTTTGGCAACGCCTAGCTTTTGCAGCTCGCTACGTATCTGTGAACTTCGGTCGGCTTCTTCGGCCTGAGCGCGCGCTTTTCGGTTCTCTTCGACCAACTGATTCAAACGGGTTTCGAGGGTTTCCCTTCTCCTCCGCTCGTCTTCTAACTCGGCTTTATAGGCGGGTTCCGATTTCTGATTCTCACCGCGGACAAACTCTTCTAGAGTTTGCCGCACCACATCGCGAACGTCGATCGCCTTTGTTGGTTGAGTCTCTTGCTGCCCTTGATCTAACATTCAGGTCCTTTCTTACATGCTGAACTGCGCGTTGATTTCCCGCGCAATTTGATCTTTCAGATCCTGTCGCGCATCATTCAAGTATTTAAGTGCCAGGCGTTGATAAACCTGACGCTTCAACGTCGGTGATTCGATGCCCACTTGCAGAAGATCTTTTGCGTCTTGCAGGTCGGTTGAGAAGTCAGTGATATCAACTTCGTCAAGCCCGGATACGGCGATCAGAACGCCATCCTGTCGCGCGCTGCTGATCGCATTTAGCAGTTGGCGAATGCATTCTTTGATAACCGAGCTATATGTCCGAAGAACTTCCTGTGTGATGGCGAAATCCATCTGCTTGCTCAGCGCCGATTGAGCATGTCCGCTCACCATCTCGCCCGAGGCCTGCGTCAGGTAACACACTCGGTACATCTCTTCCTTAAGGGACACGAGGTTGTTTGCGGCGATCTGATAGACCTTCCCGTCTGGCTCGGTCCACCCGAATCGATCGGTCGGTCCCAACTGTATGTAGTAGCTTTCGCCAACGATCTGGTTCCATTCGCGATCAGAGTAGATAACCGGCATGGCGAAAAGGCCCATCGTAATTGCCCAGCTCAGAGCGTTGGACTTGTTGAAGTGTTCTAATTGCAGGTGGGCGGCCTTGTTCATCAGCCACAATCCTTCGCTGACCTGCATGCTGACAAGTGGAACTCGTTGCTCACGACTGAATGCATGCGAACCGCTGTCGGTCATGACGATACCGGTTGAGTTCTCGCCTTCAACTCTTCGGTAAGTTCGAAATTCGGAACGGTCGTAGTAACGCCAATATGTTTCTTCGGTTACTTCTGGCGAGTCCACCCTGGGCTGCCGCCTGATTTTCTGTCGAAGAACAACCCACTCGTAATCGCCGCATTCATCAACGCACCAATTGATCAGGTCTTCGGATTGATATTGGACGATGTATGCCCGCGACAAACCGGCAGCATCTTCTTCTGCCCTGTTATTTGGAATTTTGGAAATACGAGGAAAGTCGACGAGTATGTGCGTCTCGCCAGCGACTAACGTATCGATCAGACACTTGCGGAAAAAGTCCGTCAGCCTTGTTCCTCGCCGGTCACAGTTGTCCACGAAATCGGATAGGAACGTTTTTCCGCTTTCCAGTCCGCCCTCAAACTGAATGCTCGGCTCCCTGCGAAACAACGTCGAAGCGTACCAATCAACTATCGAACCAATGTAGTTTTGATAGAAGACTCGTTGTAGCCGCTCGCCGTATACGTCCAGCGGTTCTTTTTGTCTCCTCAGGAGATACTCGCTAGCCCTTTGTGTGAACTCCAGGCCGCCGGTGTAAAGATCGCGGTACATGCGGAGCATGTGCTGTCGGCGCTTGTGCTCGGGATGCTCTTGATCGATGTCAATCATTTAGGTTTGCCGCCTCACGACGTCGCACTTTCGCCAATCCATTCCCTGCACGCCAACGACTGTAGATCGCCACCGCTGAAGAAGTCCGAATTCACCAGAGCTAAGTTATTGCTGGGACGGGAGATATTTTTTCTAGGAGAGTTGTGATCCACTAAAAACATGCTTCAAAAGTGATTGAAATGGCATCCGGAGGCCATCAAAGAACTATGAGACTTCCACGTATGTACGATCTGTGCTGCCGCCAGCGCTGTCCCAACGTTTGGCTGGCACAGGACTCTGAACGTTTAAAAGTTGTTCTTCGCTGCACTCGAGAGGCGTCTACGAAGTAATGCGTCGCACTCTAATCATTTCCGTCTTGGCAATACTTGCTCTGGTCGTCATAGCGATCGCGATCCTTACGAGCGCTGTCGATCGATTCCGTCCCCAAATCCAGGCGGAGCTACAGCGCAAGCTGAACCGACAGGTTACTTTAGGACACCTTGGGCTTCGACTTTTCCCTTTCTCGGTCAAAATCGATTCGTTTTCAGTGGGAGAGGATCCGGCCTTCTCAACTGGCAAGCCTTTCGCCCAAGCGAAAGAAGTGTTTGTAAGCGCGGGACTGTTCTCACTCATAAGTGGCAGCCCCGAGGTGAAGAGCCTTCTGCTCGACAATCCGGAAATAGAACTCGTGAAAAACCAGAAAGGTGTGTGGAATTTCTCGAGTCTTGGTACGAACACCAGCAAATCCGATACGTCGAATAAAACGAACCAATTCTCATTGAATAATCTGGAGGTGAAAGACGGGAAGATCGGATTGACCGATCAACTGGCTGGCACTTCTGCGACGGGCACGGTATCCATGAAGCTTCAGGCGCAAGGGCCTGCCCCCAATACATCGAACGTGTCGTTCTCTGGAAATGGCACGCTCTCGAGCGTCAATCTGAAGACACCGACCCTCGCGAAACCGATAACGGTGAGTTCCGCGTCAATGCAGTTCTCTCAGGACACTGCGTCGATTACCTCACTTTCTGCTGGGCTGGGCAGCACGACTGTTCATGGCAATGTCTCAGTCAAGAATTTTTCCTCGCCAGAGCTGCAATTTTCTTTGACGGCGGACAACATCGATGCGGACGAGTTGCAGGCTCTAGAGACCAATACGGCTCAAACCAAAGGTTCAAGCCCTCAAAATGACAAACAACCAGGTTTGATCAATGAGGTCACCGGATCGGGCACTTTGGCCGCTGCCCGGATCAAGTCAGACAACCTTATTCTCACGAATGTCCACACGTCCTGTAAGCTCGATCACGGAGTTATACAACTCTCTCCACTGACTGCTGATCTATTCGGGGGGAAGGAAGAAGGCGCTGTCACACTGGATGTTCGCCCACAGAAGCCGCTTTGTTCAGTCCGATCAAAACTTACGGGCGTCGATTCGAATGCTCTTCTGTCAGCAGTAAGTTCTCTCCGCGACACACTATACGGGAAATTGGGAGCTAATACCTCCCTGTCTTTTGTACTGGGACCGTCTACAGACCTTGCGAAAAGCTTAAATGGCACTCTCGATTTTCAAGTCACAGATGGCCAGCTCAAAAACATCAATATCTTGAATGAAGTAGCGAAAATCGGGAAGTTCCTGAACAGTGCGCCTGCTCAGACCGGTTCGGGAACCGCGCTGCGGAAATTCGCCGGAACTTTGGCAATCAAAAATGGCATAGCTTCAACAAACAACCTGACCGCATCGCTGGACGCCGGATCGTTGGCCGCCAGTGGCCAGGTCAGTTTGGTCGATCAGGGGCTCAACATGCGTCTGAACGCTGTGCTTGGCAGCCAAGCCAGTCAAACAGTCGGCGGCTCCGGCATCGGTGGGTTCTTGAACACTGCGCTTTCAAACTCTAATGGAGAGCTGGTGGTGCCAGTCACCGTCCGAGGAACAACCAGTCACCCGGTATTTACTCCAGATCTGCAAGCAATGGCCCAGATGAAAGCCAAGAATCTGCTGCCTACGTCGGGTGATCCTGCTCAGCTCACGTCCGGGCTTGTTGGTGCAATCAGCGGAAAAAAGGGGGCTGGTGGTGTGCTCAACCAAGTCTTAGGTGGACAGCAAAATCAGAAGTCGAACGGTCAACAGAATCAAAATCAAAACCCAATCAATTCGATCCTGAAGCAGTTCGGCAAGAAACCCGGGAAATAAGCGCTTACGTCAAGAGGCTGCTGAGGCGCACACCCACGGTTCGCTGATTCGCCTAAGCTGTTTGCTCATGTTCAGCTTCGCAAGAGCAGTTTGAGAGCTCAGGGACCGGCAATCTCAAGAGTTGCCGGCATCTCCGAGCTTCGAATTCCCCATTGGAACGGGTCGTTATCGTTTAAAAGGAGGTGAGCTTCGCTTGTCACAAACGCCGAACCGCGGATGTGCGGAAAGACAAGCCCGTCTCGGACGCTGATCGAGCCCTCGAAGACGCTGCCGATTAAACTTTCCTGTCGCCAAATCTGCCCTTCCTTCAAGTTCCCCGAAGCATACAGGCAGGCGAGCTTCGCGCTAGTCCCGGTCCCGCACGGTGAGCGATCATAGCTCTTTCCGGGACATAAAACGAAATTCTTGCTGTCCGCTCCGGTCACGGTTGGCGGCCCATAGAGTTCAATGTGATCGATCGTTTCGCCGCGCTCTCCTCTCACGCCATTTGCGGCAAGGCTCTGACGAATCCGCCAGGAATAGTCGGTCAAGCGCTCAAGGTTATCCAAAGAAAGCTCAAAGGGACAATCGTAGGTGAGGAAAAACCAGTTGCCTCCCCAGGCTACGTCGCCCGTGACAACGCCAAATCCGTCGACAAGAACTTGGACGTCGGCTTGCGTCCGATAGCTCGGGACATTACTGACCGTTACCTCGCCGCTCGTGTGTAGATGGGCTTCAACAATCCCGACCGGTGTCTCAATGCGGTGAGTGCCAAAGCCAATCCTTCCCAGGTGTGCCAACGTGATCACCAGGCCGATCGTTCCATGGCCGCACATACCCAAGTACCCTGCGTTATTGAAGAAGATCACGCCAGCCGAGCAAGTAGGGTCAACAGGTTCGCAGAGGAGTGCTCCCACTAGCGCGTCGGAGCCACGCGGCTCGTTCACAATAGCCGAACGAAAGTGATCGAACTCGTCTCTGAATAACGCCAAGCGCATAGGTAACGGATCCGCTCCGAGAGGCGGACCGCCTTCGATCACGACGCGTGTGGGCTCACCTCCCGTGTGGGAATCGACAATGTGGATGCGGCGCTCTGGTGTCACGAGATAGAATACGTCATTGTATACAATGGGTGAGCGTTCCTTCGATGCCGTAGTCGTTGGGGCGGGGATCGTGGGTGCAGCCTGCGCAAGAGAACTTGCCGAAGCTGGGATGCGCGTGGCAGTCTGTGAGCGTCATGACTACTCCGGGGGCGGCGCAACGGCAGCTGGCATGGGCCACCTCGCGGTCATGGACGACTCCGATGCTCAGTTCGCTCTTACGTCCTACTCGCAAGAGCTCTGGATCCAACTTGCGCCAGAGTTGCCCCACGATGCCGAGTACCTCCCGTGCGGATCTCTATGGGTCGCGGCTGACGAGGAAGAGTTTGTGGAAGTAGAACGTAAATACAAGTTTTACTCGGAACGGGCGATTCCAGTCGAGATACTCGATAGCAAGCAACTCGCCGCAGCCGAACCTCATCTCCGTCCAGGGTTGGCCGGAGCGCTGTTGATGCCACGGGACAGCGTTTGCTACCCTCCCTGTGCGGCTCGCTACTTGATCGAGCGGACCGTCGAAAAACAAGGCGAGATCTTCTACAACTCACCCGTAGCGGCTGTGACCGATTCCGGCGTGACGATGGTTGACGGCTCCGTCATCTCTGCTGGATTTACGATTCTCGCCGCGGGAGTTGAAACGGCTAAGCTCATGCCGGATTTGGCACTCAAAGCGCGTAAAGGGCATTTACTAATCACGGACCGGCGCCCAGGTTTTCTGCGGCACCAGTTAATCGAGTTAGGTTATCTGAAAAGTGCTCACTCTTCCACCGCAGACTCGGTGGCGTTTAACGCACAGCCGAGACTAACTGGCCAAATCCTGATTGGGTCATCTCGTCAATTCGGCGTGGACGATACTGCTGCCGAACCGCATATCCTACGCAGAATGTTGAATCGGGCCATTGAATACATGCCTGAACTCGAGCATCTCTCGGCCATTCGCACCTGGACTGGATTCCGCGCGGCAACTCCTGACAAATTACCCCTGATCGGCGCTTGTCCTGGATACCGCAACCTCTATCTCGCGACAGGACACGAAGGTCTCGGTATCTCGACGTCCCTCGCGACTGCGCGATTGCTGACGGACGAACTACTCGGACGAAGCTCGCATATCGATCGCAGCCCTTACCTGCCGGACAGGTCTTACGTCGCCCATGTCTGAAACAGTGCAACTAAATATAGACGGACGCGATTTGACCGTACCAGCCGGCACCACAGTGGCCGCGGCCGTCTTCCTGAGCGGCCGCTCAAAGTTTCGAACCTCCGTAACCGGACAACCTCGTGCTGCGCTTTGCGGTATGGGTATCTGCTTCGAATGCCGCGTCACAATCGACGGCCACCCCGATGCACGAAGCTGCCAAATATCGGCAAGGAACGGAATGGTGGTGTCAACGTCATGAGGGGCGCGCTCGGTCCCGACATCCTGAATGCCGAGGTCCTGGTGATTGGGGCCGGGCCTGCAGGCATGGCAGCAGCGGTCCGCGCTAGCGAGAGTGGCACCAATGTTATCGTCCTGGACGATAACCCGACGTCCGGCGGCCAAATCTGGCGCGGGGGTAAAACAACGCACAAAGATTCGCAAGCCGCGCGGTGGTTCGATCGCTTTCAAAACTCCGGTGTTCCGGTACTCAACTGGTGCCCAAGTCATTTCAGCATCGTCTTCAAATAACCGCGTCCTGGCGGAAACCTGGGACAAAAGCTTCGAGCTTAGTTATAAAAAGCTCATCATAGCCGCCGGCGCGCGAGAGGTCTTCCTACCATTCCCGGGTTGGACTTTGCCAGGCATCGCGGGCGTAGGCGGGTTCCAAGCCCTAGCCAAATCCGGACTGCCCGTCCATGGCAAATCCGTGGTGGTTGCAGGGAGCGGTCCTCTACTCTTAGCCGTTGCTTCAAGTCTCCAAAAGCTGGGCGCACGCGTAAGACTGATTGCCGAACAAGCCACGATGCAATCGGTGATGCGCTTCGGCTTCGGACTTGTTCGGCATCCATCCAAAATCACGCAAGCAATTGCCCTGCAATGGTCACTCATCGGCATTCCGTACCGATATGGCTGCTGGGTAGAAGCCGCTGAAGGAGATGGCCGCCTGGAGCGTCTTATTCTTCGCCAGGGTGATCGTCGCTGGACCGAAAATTGTGACTACGGTGCCATCGCTTTTGGGCTCTACCCTAATATCGAACTCCCCTCGCTGTTGAACTGCCGGATCCTTCATGACGCCGTCCAGGTAAATGAGTACGGAAGAACATCGGTGGCGAACATCTACTGCGCCGGTGAATGCACCGGAATCGGGGGTGTGGATCTGTCGCTAGTGGAGGGCGAAATAGCGGGGTATGCCGCGGCGGGAAAAGAGGACCGTGCGCGGAGTCGTTTCGGCGCTCGGAAAAAGGCGCGCGACTTCGCCGACCGGCTGAATGCAGCCTTCGCGCTTCGGTCCGAGTTGAAACAACTCGCTAGAAACGACACATTTGTCTGTCGATGCGAAGACGTCACTTACGAACGTCTAAAAAACGTGTCCTCGTTTCGCGCCGCAAAACTGCATACCCGCTGCGGTATGGGCCCCTGCCAGGGCCGTGTCTGCGGACCTGCAACTCAGTTTCTTTTTGGATGGCGTGCGGAATCGATCCGACCGCCCATCTTCCCGGCGAGGGTTGGAAGCCTCGTCATCGACGAAGCCGTTCCAGAGGAGACGGCACCCATACCACAATGAAACAAATGAACTGGCGGGGAGTGCTTCCCGCGATTACAACGCCCTTCAATGCAGATCTCAGCGTAGATCACGGCTTCCTTGCCACTCATTGCAAGTGGCTCGTGGATAACGGATGCAAAGGAGTAGTCGCTCTCGGCTCATTAGGAGAAGGAGGGACACTCTCGCTGGCGGAGAAGAATCAAGTTCTCGAAACCTGTGTGAAGGCGATCGGAGACCGCGCCCATGTTGTCGCCGGTGTCGCCTCTCTCAGTACGGCCGAAGCCGTGACGATCGCGAAAGGCGCAGAAGAACAAGGCTGCAGCGGTCTTATGTTGCTGCCTCCGTACGTTTACATCGGCGACTGGCGGGAGACGAAAGCGCACATCGGTGCAATTCTTTCCAACACCAGACTTTCGTGCATGCTTTATAACAATCCGATTGCCTACACGACGGATTTCCTCCCCGAACATGTGAATGAGCTGTTGAGCGAATTCCCTAATTTGCAAGCAATCAAGGAGTCGAGTGCCGATGTCCGCCGTGTTTCGTCACTCCGTGCCATTGCCGGTGACCGACTGGAAATCGCTGTCGGTGTAGACGACGTGATTGTGGAAAGCATCTACGCTGGCGCCATTGGCTGGATCGCAGGTCTTGTCAACGCCTTTCCCGAGGAATCCGTTCGTCTCTTTGAGCTCGCTCGCGATGGGAAGAAGCAGGAAGCATTCGAACTCTATCGCTGGTTTTTGCCGCTCTTGCGGCTCGATACGGTTCCCAAATTCGTTCAATTGATCAAGCTCGTTCAGGAAGAAGTTGGAATGGGCAATCAGCGCGTGCGCCCTCCTCGTCTCACTCTGACCGGTGACGAGCTTGCACAAACGAAGAGACTCGTTGCCGATAGTCTCGCGACCCGTCCGCAAACCGTCGGAGCCCGGTAGAGCGTGTTGCGGACCGTCGAACTACTTCACCGGTCCGCATCCTTCCGGCTGGGACGGAGTGATCTCTAGGCGATTCCGGTTGAGATCCTCGAACACCTTGTCATAATTACTGACCTGCTCAAGCTGGGCACCTCCCTTCGCGCCCGAACGGAGGAGGTTGCTCGCCCGTTCCATGATCACGTCGATCGGTGCCCAATCGTTCGACGATGGGATCGTGCAAAGTCGCTTTTCCGTCTTGATTCCCGGCAGAGATATTCAATTCCGTTGCCGCCATCTCTGCCGAGAGCCGGGACAAAACCTTCGAGCCTGCGCCCCGGAAATAACGTTTCAGCTGAACGGCACCTCTCTGGTCGGAAGAAAGAGTGAATCGGGACCCATCAGGGTTGGCAAGATAAAGCCTGGAACTCAGCACCGTGTTCCAATCTCGATCGGGAAAAATGCTGCCCTTCTTTGACCAGAATCGGCTGTCCTTCCCGCCCCTGTTCCGCACGATACAAGCATTCCCGAACTCCACGTCCTGCAACTCGCGTGTTGGGGCGAGTTGTATTGTGTAGTCCGTCCCGCTCTGCGCAATTCCAACTGCTGCTTGGGGAACCCCGGCCACTTTCGTTCGTTTCCACGACTTACCGCTAGTTACTTGTTGAGAGACGATGTACGTTGGATCTTGGTACGCAGGATCGGCGGGAACTGTGAGTTTAAATGCGCCTCGCTCGTCCGTCGTCACTCGGCCCGATGCGGGGCCCGAATACTGAACTGTTAAGTGTGCAAGCCCGGGCTCACCGGGCTCACGCTGTCCATTGTGATTTAGATCGTAGTACGTGCTGCCCGTAACCGTCCCCTGAAGGCAACCGGGCATGCGAAATGCGCCGATCCGAGTCGAGTACGTGTCCGCACCGCGTTTGATGTAATCTCCTACGTACCAGAACGAGCAATCGTCGCTCGGATCCATGGCGGTACTCGTGTAGTCTTGCCAGCGGAGCGTATTCGTTTGCGCCGCTTCACCTTCGGCAAGAATCGTCTCGCGGAACGTAAGAGAGCCCGGCGTATCCGAAACCAAGCGTCCGGCAAACCGCTGTCCAGCGAAATTCGGCGTTCCGCCAAACGAATATCCAACGCCAATGTTTCCCTGGCGATCGATGCCAATGCTCCCCATCCAGCGGTAGAAGTTATCGGGCGCGTACGTCCCTTGTTGGAATAATTTGGGGTTGCGGCTTGCGTCCAATCTGAACTCGTACCACCGAACTCCCCCGCCACCAGCTTTGGAATTGACGGAGTGAACAACGGCCAACGTCTCGTAGCTTCCGACGTTCCGGTACACCAGCCTCTGCATCAGCTTGTCGCCTTGCGCATCGAGACGAACGTCTGTGCCCGGCTGCGATACGCACTTCGTCAACTGGCCGTCGCAAAGATAGTGATAGGGAGCGACACTTATCTTTGTCGGGCCGCTTACCCTTGTATTCGCCTTATTGCTCCAATCTACATGGAACTGGTAAGCATAGATCCCATTGTCTTCAAGGACTTTCTCCAGTTGTGTTCCGCCTGCCGCAAGCATGATATTGGGAGCTCCGGGCGGCGGCAGGCCGTGACCATCGATATCAGCGTTGTTAAGGAAATTGGCGCCTTCGATGATCACGCACTGCTCGGTTGCAGCTAAGCCTCTTAGCATCTTCTCCCGATCTGCGACGCAGGCATGCTTCTCGATTACGTCGTCACCCGTGCTGGTCGGGATATAGTAACCATCCGGCCAGATCGCGGGACGCGGATAGTCGGGAAACAAGGTTCGCTCGAACGCGTAACGATGATATGGGCCAAGAGGATCCGGCCCTGTGCTCACGGCATAACACATGTAGAAGGGACCTTTCGGATCACCAGGCGGACGCTTGAAAATGGGCAGAACATAAAGCCATCGGTCGGCTAGCTGGTCGTAGCGAACAACGGAATCCCCGCTGGTCTGTGCCTCGCATTGCCCACCAAAGCCCTCGAAGATTGTATTCGTTCTTACCGGACCGTAGAGCACCTTGCCGGTCTGCCCGAACTGTGCGCCTTTCTTGGAGTAAACTGCCATCCGGGAGTTCACGATTTGCACAATATGGTCGGGTCCAATGGCCAGAGTATTGTCTGATGGATTCCGCAGCTTGGCCGTCCCTTGTGGTCCAGCGAAGCCGAATCCAAGGCCGTCGAAGCTTTCCACCTTGGCCATAGGCGCTCTCGATCCTGGTTGGTTCTGCTCGATCGAGTCTCCTCCTGGCCCCGCTATCGAGGCAGAAGTCATGGGCTTGGACGCTTCTAACGTAGCTTCTGAGTCTTCTACGTCGGGAGGGAAGGTTCCGCAGTCCCCTTCCCCACAGCCTTCCCGAGGAGGAAACTGCCGAACCGTCAAATTGCGAAGCGGAGGTGAAGTATCAAAGCGAGCTGCGTGCTCGGTTACGCGGCTTGCTGCTGAGTTCACGGGTGACGACATCATCACAGCTGCGATGAAGAATCGGCCCAGCATCGAACATAGGAGTGGTGGGCGTGGGAGTGGTAGGCGTGTCACGCGAGGGAAACCGTTAACGATGGAAGACACGGAACCAGCATTGTATACAATCCGGGGTACATCCGTTGACACGTGATTCCCAAAGCCTTATACTCCCCAATTACGGTCTGCTTCGAACGGATTCAGAAGTGGAGATAAACGCGTGCAACTGCCCGATGGTTAGCCGGATCCAAATTGCCCTCTGCAACATGGCACACCGCGCTTCCGTTCAGATCTAAAAAGTGACTTCTCTTCGAACGACTTACACTCTCCTTCCAATCGCCGTAATTGCGGGTAGCGCCTTCCTCCTTGCGCAACAGTCGCCGTCCGGGCGGCCGAAACCGCTGCTGACCGACTACTTCGCTGCAAACATCTCGACTCCTCCGCTGTCCATTCGCGCCGATCCGTTTTACAAGAAGTACGCAGACGCAACGGGTATTCCGGTTATCAGCTCGGAGAAGGTTCCTGATCTCGCATTGATTGTTGCCCGCGACATCGTAAATCACATGCTGGCGAAACGATCCGATATTCGTGAGGCCATGGTTGCGCAATTCTTCAAGGTTGAAGTTATGGCCGAGTCAGAGGGCACGATGGATCTGCCCGAACACCGTGATTGGAAGAGGCCGGCTATCACGGACCGACGTCTTACGGAAGGCGAGCGCCAGAACTATGACCGGATCGCGAAGATGACAGACGCCCAGTATTGGAACAGCCGGGCTCGGGGCATGGGCGGGAATCCGACGTCTTGTGCCGAAGAGAATCTGCTTGGCTATCCAGGTACCCGCTACTATGGCGAAAACATCTTCGTCCATGAGTTCTCTCATGGAATCCACAACATCGGAATCAAGAACGCCGACCCCAAGCTTTACTCGGAAATCCAGAAGGCCTTCGATGATGCTATGGGCCTGGGGCTTTGGAAGAACAGCTACGGAGCAAACACGGTCGCAGAGTATTGGGCCGAAGGAACCCAATTCTGGTTCTACTCGAACTTCGCGTACACGGACGGCAACAAGCGGATCATGACACCTCGGGACCTTCTCGAGTACGATCCTACGCTCTACCATCTCCTGGCCCAGGTCTATCCGGACCATCACATCCCAATGGACGTCTATTACGGCAAGGAGATACCGCAACAACGGTCGTCACCACCACCGGGACCCGAAGCACCTAGGCCGAATGGCGCAAACTGAGGGCGATCCTACGGCTCCGATCGCAGTCCGGAAATTAGGCAGCAAAGGCCCGTTCGTTTCCGCTCTTGGATTGGGCTGCTTCGGTCTTTCAAACGCATACGGGCAAGCTGATTCCGAGGAATCGATGAGAACTATACATCGGGCCCTCGATCTAGGCTGCAATGTGCTTGATACGGCGGACGAATACGGCGCTGGCCAGAACGAACTGCTTCTCGGGAATGCGCTTGCCGGAAGACGTCACGGAGCTTTCGTGGCAACGAAGTTCGGCTTCGTCTGGGACCGGAACGGCAAAGTGACAGGCCTGAACGCACACCCCGACCATGTGCGCCAGGCCTGCGAGGATAGTCTAGGCCGTCTCCGGACGGATGTCATCGACCTCTACTATCTACACCGCCTGGATCCCCACGTGCCGATTGAAGATACGGTCGGCGCGATGGCACGGCTCGTAGATGAAGGCAAGGTCCGGTATTTAGGGCTGTCCGAAGTAACGCCTGAACTACTCCGTCGTGCCGCCGCTGTTCATCCCATCGCTGCGCTTCAGTCCGAATATTCTCTCTGGACACGCGAGCCGGAACTGGACATGTTTCCGGTTTGCCGGGAACTCGGGATCGCCTTCGTCGCATTCAGCCCGTTAGGGCGTGGCTTCTTTTCGGCGAAAGTGCGCCCGCAGAACATCAAGAATAACGATTTCCGCAGCCAGCTGCCGCGCTTCCGACCCGAGAATTTCGCCCTGAACTCGCAACGATTGTCCACCTTGCGTGAGATCGCAAAAGAAAAGGAATGCACCCCTGCGCAGTTAGCGCTCGCCTGGATTCTCGCTGCGGCAGAGACCGTCTTCGCCATCCCGGGAAGCAGATCCATTGCCCATCTGGAGGAGAACTTAGGCGCTCTGTCCGTCCGGCTCTCCGAACCTGAGAAGCGTGCCGTCGACGAAGCGTTCCAGCCAGGCGCCTTCGTAGGCGAACGGTACCCCGAGCGGTCTCTGTTCCGTCCTGACTAGAACCAATGCAGCCCGATCGCCTTTCTACCGTAACGAGTGCTGCTCGAGCGAGAGTACATAGTATTGAGCGGGTGTTGTGCCGACGTTTCGCCAACCGTTCAATTCGTTGTACGCAGAAAAGATCACCGATCCTGGCCCCAGTCGGACCACCTTTCCGTTCAACGTCGCTTCGAGCGTTCCCGCGCGGATCACGATCACTTCGTCGTGCGGCTGCCGTTCCGGCGGATGAGGCGCCTCGCCGGGTGCTAGTTCGGAGATGTGCATGGTCAGTTCTTGACCACGGCTCGTAACGCCGCGAAACACCGAGCGCGATGTCGTCTTTCCGTTTGCGCTGCGGTGCTCGGGCGGACTCCCGTACTCATACCCCGCCGAATGCAATTCCCCATCTTGCGCTTCAATCGTTGCCGCCGCCATCAGGGCCGCAAGCTCTCGTCTGGATAATTCCACCGTGTTCTCCCTCTCAACAATGCCGTAAAGCGAGGCTTACCATAGGTCTAGTAACCTATGCCCACTTCGGCATCCAAAACGCCACAAGTGTACGACTACCGCCGATCCTACGACTGGAATTACGCCAACGCACCTGAAAGCGCGTCGGATAATGACATATCGCCGTTACCCGGCAATTGGGAGTTCTGCGGATTCAAAGTCAATTCGCCTCTCGGCATGCCGGCCGGCCCGCTTTTAAACAGTGCGTGGATCTTGCACTATGCCAGGTTGGGTTTCGATGTCCTGACTTACAAGACGGTTCGCTCGCTTGACCGTCCTTGCTATGAACCGCCCAATCTGTTGCCGGTTTCGGCTGGCCAGCTCACTGGTAGTAAGGACGTGGTCGCCGCAGCCGATTCAGCAGAACGCACCAGGTCTTGGGCCATCTCATTTGGCATGCCGTCGAAGGATCCATCCGTCTGGCGAGCGGACGTCGAAAAAGCAAGGAAAGGATTGGCAACCGGACAGGTGCTGGTTGTCTCGGTCGTTGCAACACCCTCGGCAGAGTCAACTCTCGACGAGATTGCGCGGGACTTCGCGCGGTGCGCCCACTGGGCCAAAGAGGCCGGTGCGCAAGTTGTGGAAGCGAATCTCTCCTGCCCGAACGTCTGCACCAGCGAGGGGCAACTATACACTTCGCCACAGGCATCACAACTCGTTTCGCAAGCTATCCGACAAGCGGTAGGAAGTACTCCGGTGGCGCTCAAGATCGGGTTGTTTCCAACGCCGCAGGCTGCGGACGAATTCATCGTCGCGGTCGCAGACTATATAGACGCTCTAAGTACGACAAATAGTATCTCGGCATCTGTTACGGACGGAAGTTCGCCACTTTTCGGAGGCCTGAACAGAGGTATCGGTGGCGCCTGTATTCATGACCGATGCCTTGAAGAAGTAAGAACGTTGGCCACCATAGTCGCTAACCGTCGTCTACCGATTGAGCTGATCGGAGTTGGTGGTGTGTTCTCGGCAGAGGACTTTCTTTCCCGATTACAGGCAGGAGCAAACCACGTTCAACTTGCAACTGCCGCGATGCTTGACCCGTACGTTGCGCTGCGGATTCGAGAGCAGCTAGCGACCAGATGGAGCGCGGAAACAAAAGCGGTTAAAACTTCCAGGCAGACGAAAATTCTTCAATCCGTGGTGGGCTAATCGGAGCGACAAACGGCCGCTTTGCTGCTCAAAACCCGGAAATTCGGGTGTTTACAGTAGTTTGAATCACTGATCAGGACAACGCTGCACTTGGCAATCCAGTTGCATGATAGATCCCCGAGGAGAGAAATAACTGATGCTCTGGTACACCTGGGTGTTTCTACTTGTCGCATTGATTGCTGGCATTTTAGGCTTCTGGGGTGTCGCCTCGACGGCGGCCATGGTAGCCAAGATTTGCTTTGGAATCTTTTTGATTCTGTTCCTGGTCAGCTTACTAGCCGGCCGCAGAAGCGTGTTGTAACTCTAACGGAGTAAATAACAGCTGACTCGTTGTTTGTGGCCCGGAAGGCAAGCAGTAAGTGCCTTCCGGGTTCTTTCATTTAGTCAGGCGTTAATAAGGACGGTAAGGACTTCCGTATCCGTAGCCCTGATCCCGGCCATCCCGATATCCGTTGTAGTTGCGATAATTTCGGCGCTCCCACCGCTCTCTTTCGCGCAACTCTCTCTCGCGCCATTTCCTCGCTTCTCGCTCTTCCCTTACCCTTTGGCGCTCGTAATCGCGATAGTCCCGGTCGTGGCCCCGATCGTAGTATTGATTGCCGTAGTAGTAGCTGCCGCTGCCATACCTATCCTGCGCGTTCCCTACCGACGGATGGATGAACAGTAAGCCGCCACTTAACATCAGTCCCAGAACTCCGAACTTCTTCAACATTTCAACCTCCCCAGTTTGAGGAATCTAGCTTGTTCCCCTGCTCTTTCGACGCGGCTTCTGAAGCGCAGGACTTCGGAAAAGATAGCTTCAAGCCATTAATCTCAGTTAATCGGTTAGTAAGGGTTCTACCCGCCACAAATCCCGCCGCCCGATAAAATGACGGTACATGGCTCAAACCCCTTGGGGCGATCTGACGGTTAATGACGCACACATCCATTTCTTCTCGCACGGCTTTTACGCAGGCCTTGCTCAGGGGAAGAAAGTTGATTCCGCGGAGGCACTCGCGCCGTTTCTCGGCTGGGATATTCCCACGCCGGACGCCGCGAATCTTGCCCGCCAATGGGTCGCGGAACTGGACCGATTCGGTGTAAACCGGGCTTCTCTCATCGCCAGCAGCCACGGTGACGAGGCGAGTGTAGCGGCT
The DNA here is from genome assembly GCA_963730775.1 of uncultured Acidobacteriaceae bacterium. Taxonomy (GTDB): domain Bacteria; phylum Acidobacteriota; class Terriglobia; order Bryobacterales; family Bryobacteraceae; genus Bog-105. Next base: position 32,234 of record CAVSTI010000009.1, read on the forward strand.
GCCGTTGAGGCATATCCCGATCGATTCTTTGGGTTCTTCATGCTCGACCCGACCCGGCCGGACGCCGCGGATCGCATGCGGACGGCTATGACAAATCGCTTTCTCGATTGCGTGTGTCTTTTCCCGGCAATGCACACCTACTCCATTACCGATGCGAGGCTGGTTCCTATTCTCGAGATGGCCTCCGACTCAGGACTGGCCGTTTTCGTCCATTGCGGCGCGCTTAGCGTGGGTGTACGTAAGAAGTTGGGGCTCTCGACCCAATTCGATCTACGCTATTCGAATCCGCTCGATCTGCATCCCGTCGCTCTCCATTTTCCGCAGATTCGTTTCATCGTGCCCCATTTCGGAGCCGGAATGTTTCGAGAGACTCTAATGCTGGCCGATCTGTGCGAGAACGTTTTCCTCGATACATCGAGTTCTAACCGCTGGCTCCTGTACGAAAACCTGAATCTTCGTGATGTGTATCAACGGGCCATCAGCGTGGTTGGTACCGAGCGGCTCCTGTTCGGTACCGATTCCAGCTTCTTCCCCCGGGGTTGGCATTCTGCTATTTTCGATGCACAAGTAACAGCGCTATACGAGATCGGGCTGGACCAAAAGCAAGCGGAACAGATTCTTCGAACAAACCTGGAGCACCTGTTCGGCGACGAAGACGAAGAACCCCAATCGACCAGCATTTCCGCCTAGCTACAAGGATTGGATGTAACCTTTTCGACGGGCAAACGCCCTCTGACAAACCCTGTTTATCAGTCCAGGAACAAGCATGCTTTACTACTCTCCACACTCGCTCGGTAAGCGGTCGGCTCTTGCCGCTTTATGTCTGGTGGCGTTCACCGCGACAGCGTTCCCCCAAGGAACTTTGGCTGATTATGAAAGAGCGCAGAACCTTCCGACCAAAGCTCGAGGACTTGTTGTCAACACGCCCGGCGCTATGAGCTGGATCGGCGACACCGATCACGTCTGGTATCCGCGGACGGTGAAAGGCGGAACCGAGTTCGTGCTGGTTGACGCGACCGCGGGAACAAAGAAACTGGCCTTTGATCACGAGAAGCTTGCCGCCGCTATTTCGTCCGCGACCGGCAAGAGCTATACCGGACTTAAGCTGCCGTTTGCCCCGGATCCGAATGCACGGCCCGCTGCCCGCCGGCCCGTCGATGGCTCAATTCCGACAAGTTCGCCCCTAGTTTTCGTTGATGGGGAGAAAGCCATCCGATTCGGCACTGGCGGCGTCATGTACAAGTGCACGCTCACAGAGTACGCGTGCGCAAAGGAAGGCAGCATACCCCCGGTGGTTGCCGGCTTTCGCGATGTGGGCCCCGATGCAACCAATCCAGAGTCCCTCGTCTTCCCGCAAGAGGCCGGTGGCGATCCAATGGACGGATTGGAGTATCAGCCGCCAGCCCCCCAAAACGGGGACGAAGGTCGCTACGGGCCGGCGACTCATTCCTGTGCACAGCAACCCAGGCGCTCGACTCAGAGCCGTCTCGATCGCGCCGCCGAATTAGGTGTGGGTTCGCAATTCCCAGGCCAACTCGCGCCCGAACCTCCCGAGGTCTGCGCTTCATTCGACGGCAAATGGGAAGCGTTCATTCAGAACTACAACGTCTTCCTCAAGCCGGTCGGCAATCATCCCGGCACGCCTCTCAGCTTCGACGGATCCGAAGGGAACTATTACACCCTGCGCAGTGTCGCCTGGTCGCCTGACTCCAAAAAATTAGTCGCCTATCATACGCGTCCCGGCTACGACCGGCAGGTGATGTACATCGAATCTTCGCCGGCGGACCAAATCCAGCCGAAGCACATGGCAATTCACTACCGCAAGCCCGGCGACGCGCTGGACATCGCCTATCCTGCTCTATTCGACATCGATTCCAGGAAAGAGATCGAGATTGATCACGCGTTGTTTCCGAATCCGTACTCTCTGAGCCCGCCGGTCTGGTGGAAAGACAGCCGCGCCTTCACATTTGAATACAATCAGCGCGGCCATCAGGCGTACACGGTGATTGAAGTGGATGCACAAACCGGCAAGACTCGCCCGCTGATCGCTGAAACCCGAAGACCTTCTTCTACTACAACTATCTTGGACCGGGTCTGTCCGCTGGCCGGCGCTATCGGCACGACGTGAACGACGGCAAAGAGATCATCTGGGCTTCCGAGCGCGATGGCTGGGAACACCTCTACCTCTACGACGGCGCGACCGGCAAGGTGAAGAACCAGATCACAAAAGGCGACTGGATCGTGCGCAACGTGGACTTCGTGGATGACGACAAGCGCCAGATCTGGTTCGAAGCCGGCGGCATTGTGCCCGGATCAGGATCCCTACTTTACGCAAGCCTATCGGATCAATTTCGATGGCACCGGCCTGACAAAGTTGACCGAAGCGGACGGAACGCACACGGTCACCTTCTCTAAAGATCGCAAATACTACGTGGACACATGGCAGCGCGTGGATCTGCCGCCCGTCGCGCAATTGCGCCGCAGCGAGGACCAGAAAGTGGTGATGGACCTGGACAAGGGCGACGACTCCGCGCTTCGCGCCGCGGGCTTCAAATACCCCGAGGTCTTCGTCGCCAAGGGCCGCGACGGCAAGACGGACATCTGGGGCGTGATCACCCGTCCACTGAATTTCGATCCGTCGAAGAAATATCCGGTGATCGAAAATATCTACGCCGGGCCGCAGGGCTCATTCGTGCCCAAGACCTACAGCGCCGTCTCGGCCGATCAGGCGCTCGCGGAACTCGGCTTCATCGTGGTCCACATCGACGGCATGGGAACCAGCAACCGTTCCAAGGCTTTCCACGATGTGGCCTTCAAGAACCTCGGCGACGCCGGATTTCCGGATCGCATCCTGTGGCACAAGGCCGCCGCAGCGAAGTATCCGTCCTACGACATCTCGCGCGTAGGCATCTTCGGAACGTCGGCCGGCGGGCAGAACTCGCTGGGCGGCGTCCTCTTCCATCCGGAGTTCTACAAAGTCGTCGTGACCAACAGCGGCTGCCACGACAATCGCATGGACAAGCTCTGGTGGAATGAGCAGTGGATGAGCTGGCCGCTTGGCCCGCAGTATGCCGCTTCGTCTAACGTCGACAACGCTTATCGGCTGCAAGGCAAGGCGCTCATCATCGTCGGCGAGATGGACAGCAACGTCGACCCCGCTTCCTCCATGCAGGTCGTAAACGCGCTGGTGAAGGCGCACAAGCATTTCGACATGCTGTACATCCCAGGCCAAAACCACGGAGTGGCCATCCTGAACTCCGAGCACTACCGTGACGACTACTTCGTCCACAACCTGCTTGGCGTGGAACCGCCCGACTGGAATAAGGTTTCCATGCCCAAGGCGGAGCCCGAGACGCCGACCGCCAGCAATTGAGCTTATTGGTCACTGTGCGGCGACAGCTAAGCCTCTCGCCGCCAGCAAACAGCTCGTTCGTCTATCTTGGTGATTTGTTCCCGGATGTTATGCTCTGCCCGAAACTCGTTGACGGCGCGTTTGCAATCCGGGAGATTCTGATAATCGTCGAAGATGGCGAAGCCGCCAGGCGATAGCCGCGGATACAGGTTATTCAGCACGTCCAGCGTCGAGCTATATAGATCCGCATCAACCCGCAGGATCGCGAGCTTTTCAATCGGAGCTTGCGGCAGAGTCTCGCTGAAGAAACCTCGGAGAAATCGAACCTGGTCGTCTAGCAGGCCGTATCGCTCGAAATTCTGTTGAACCTGTTCGAGTGAAACCGCCATGTCTCCCTCTTTCCAGTCATCGTATTCTTGCCCCGTCTCCGGTTGGGGCAGACCGGCGAATGAGTCGGCGACCCAGACCAGCCTGTCAGTTGCCCCGTAGGCTCGCAATGCGCCTCGCATGAAGATGGTCATCCCGCCGCGCCATACGCCCGCCTCCATCAAATCTCCCGGCACTCCTTCGCGCAGAATGTGGAGGATGCACTGCTCCATATGCTCGAGTTGTCGAAGCCCGAGCATGGTTTCGGCGGACTCCATTCGAGATGCCGCCTCATGCCCGGATTCAAGATAATCGTCGGCTGTCGTCTTCACAAGCCGTACAATTTCAAAGCGAGGAGCGGCAGACCGATTGAGGCGATGGACGATGCGTGACTTTGGCCCAACAGGCAGAACGGTGTGCCGCTCAAATTCACTCGCAATCAGGGCGCGAGTAAGAATCTTCTTCAGAAGATCAAGGTACAATTCTTCGGAAGTCCGTGGCGAAGTCTCGGTTTTAACCAACATCTCGGGCTGAGACCTATGGTCCCAGAATATCGGGCCTCAAGTTATCGGATTTTCTACTTAAAACGATGAAATTAGCTGATCGTATGGGCCGGCTTGGAGTCGAATCTGCATTCGACGTCCTGGTCCGCGCCAAAGCACTCGAAGCGAAGGGCAGAAGCGTCATACACCTGGAGATCGGTGAGCCTGACTTCCCAACGCCCACGCATATCGTCGAGGCGGGTAAGCGAGCTTTAGACGAAGGGTGGACTCACTATGGTCCGACCCAAGGTCTTCCGGATTTGCGCGAAGCGATCGCGGCCGAGATCTCGCGGACTCGGGGCATCTCAGTCGGTCCTCAACATGTCTGCATTACTCCCGGCGCGAAGCCGATCATGTTCTTCGCCATGATGGCACTGCTGGAGGCCGGTGATGAAGTGATCTATCCGGATCCCGGATTTCCCATTTATCGATCAATGGCAAATTATCTCGGCACTAAGCTCGTGCCGATCCCCTTGCTCGAAAACAGGGGCTTTTCGTTCGATCTGGATGTGCTCCGGGATCGGATCAACGATCGCACGCGCATGCTGATTTTGAATTCGCCACAGAACCCGACCGGTGGTCACATTCCCGAAGAAGACCTGCGCGAGATCGCGCGCTTGGTCGGCGATAGAGATCTGATCGTTTTGTCAGACGAAATATACCGGCGTATTTATTACACTGACTCACCGCCGGTCTCCATCACGAGCCTGCCCGGGATGCTGGACAAGACGATCATCCTCGACGGCTTTTCAAAGACGTATGCCATGACCGGATGGCGCATCGGTTACGGAGTTATGCCGGAATGGATCGCCGAGGCCGTTAACAAATTGATGGTCAACTCCAATTCGTGTACCGCGACTTTCACACAGCGCGCGGCGCTCGCTGCCGTCAATGGTCCCCAGGATGCGGTAGAGGAAATGGTATCCGAGTTTCGAAGGCGGCGCGACGTTTTTTGTGCGGAGCTCAATCGCATTCCCGGCTTCCGGTGCCCATTACCGGGCGGCGCGTTCTACGCGTTCCCTAACGTGGAAGGAACGGGTATTCCTTCAAGGGATCTCTCCGACATGCTGCTGGAAGAAGCTGGCGTAGCAGCCCTGGACGGCGGATCGTTTGGCGAGTTCGGAAAGAACTATATCCGTTTCAGTTATGCAAACTCGCTCGAAAACTTGCGCGAAGCGGCACGGCGAATTGCGGACCTATCAAGTCGCTGGCGTTAGTAGTCCAGCCGATCGGGATGAACAGCCGACCCAAGAACAAGTGCGATCGTACCTCGAAGCCGGGCCATTCGGCCTTCGTATGCCGGCGCGATGAGCGGAGGAATCCCGCCGCGGCAGCATCTGCGCTTTCACCCCGCCTCAATCACGGGTCCGAATCGCTTCCATGCGCGGGTTAGTTCACAAACGATGATGATCCGCATTCCCCTGCCCAGGTAGTGAGCCACGGTTTCGAGCGCTCGGGAAGGGGCCGGGTCGCTCTGCTCCGCTAGGCTCATCAGTTCTCAAGAACTGTGGGGGGTTGGCGCGGAACCGTTCTCGTAATAACGTAAAGCCGCTCGGTTGGATGTGAAGGCCTCCCAGCAGCCTCGGCTGCCGCAGTTACAATCAGGGCCGTTGGGGTTTTCCGCGCACGAGTTGCCCATTGCTCAAGATGCCCGTGCCGATACCTTCCGACACCGTGACCGCTACAAGATTCCGCGAGGGGCTTCCGTGATCGAACCAGACGGCCGCAAGAGCGCAAGCATTCGCAGCGTTTTCCACTTCCACATCGATCTCAACATCTCTCCAACCGAGATTCGGCGCAAAGATTAAGCGGTCTGACGAACTGTTGAAACGTCCTGGAACGCTAACCGATTCCTTCGATCTTTCCCCGTTGCACGCTCGGCGCCCCCGAGGCAAGCGACCCATCTCTCTCTCGAGCACCCAGTTTTCACCGATCAGTTGTTCGACGATAAGCGAGATTGTGCTCGGCTGCATCTCTGACACCCGGGCCAAGTCCGCGCGCGAAATAGGTTGATGGGTTCGAATGAGATTCAAGACGATACGCCGGTCGATGTCCCGAACAACTTCGCTCGACGCCGCTTGCGTTCCTGTTTTGGGGCGTTTCTCCACCCACTACCCGGCTGCGTTGCTTGCCCGACCTGCTCCTGGACGCTTCGAACAAGTGCTGCTTGAAGATTATCTTCCACACGCAGACCGATGAGCGCATCAGGTTCCGGTGCTTCGCTCGCGAATTGCGTGGGGTTTATGCTCTGAATGGGGCCGCTCAGAAGCCCGAGCCCAATCAGTCCCGGGCGCCATCATGGCCTTCCCGAAACGACCCTAAACTGGATTCTAGGGAGTTGGATGGCAGGAAGCCTGCGGTAGCCCAGCCCTCATACTGAAAGCAGATGAAGGAGAAACGCTAAGTACCATGCCGAAAACAAAGGACCTCAGGCGGCGGGCGTTCCTGAAAGCGACAAGCTCTGCCGGATTGGTTTCCGCTTTGCCGTTTTCCGCGTTCGGCTCACCTTACGAGGGAAAAATCGAATACGAAGTGGCGAGTCCCGGACCACAGGAATCCGTCACACCGAAAGACCACATCAAATTTGCCGTCATCGGTACCGATCACAACCACATCCTCGGCATCACGGCAGCGATTCAGCGAGGCGGCGGCGAACTGGTAGCCGTTCATTCTACCGACCCTGGCGGACTGGCCGAATTCAAGAAGCGGTTTGGTGACGTGAAAGTTGCCAGGACCGAAGACGAGATCCTGAATGATCCCTCCATCCAGTTAGTCGCAAGCGCAGCCATTCCTGACCAGCGCGCACCTATTGGTATCCGCGTGATGAAGCACGGCAAGGATTATCTCAGCGACAAGCCCGCCATGACTTCGCTGGAGCAACTGGCGGAAGTACGCAAGACCATCAAAGAGACAAACCGCATCTTCGGGATCATGTACTCGGAACGTCTCGAGGTGAAGTGTGCCGTAAAGGCAGGCGAACTCGTGAAGGCGGGGGCCATCGGACGCGTCATCCAGACCGTGAATCTTGCGCCGCACCAGATCAACCAGCCAAATAGCCGGCCTCGTCCCGATTGGTTTTGGGATCCGCAACGCTACGGCGGCATTCTCTGTGACATCGGTTCTCACCAGGCCGATCAGTTCGTCTATTACACCGGATCAACAACGGCAGACGTGACAGCGGCGCAAATCGCAAATTTCAACCATCCGGATAAACCAAAGTTTCAGGATTTCGGCGACATGATGCTTCACGGAAGCGGAGGCGTCGGATACGTTCGCGTCGATTGGTTTACACCGAACGGATTGGGTGTTTGGGGTGATGGTCGTCTTTTCATCGTTGGCACGGAAGGCTACATCGAGCTCCGCAAGTATACGGACGTCACCAGGCGGAAGGCCGGCAATAACCTGTTCATCGTTGATCAGAAGCAAGCCCGATACATCGATTGCAACGACCTGGACCTACCCTTCGGGCGGCAATTCGTCAGCGACATCGTCAATCGAACCCACGTGGCTCAAGACCAGGACCAAGCCCTGCTCGCGACGGAACTTGTACTCAAAGCTCAAAAGAATGCGAAGCTGTTGCATTTCGCAACGTAGCGAGAAGCAGGGGGCAGAGTAGCAAAAGAGGCACACATGGCAGTGAAGAAACAGGTTTCGCGGCGTTCGTTCGTCAAAGCGGGGGTCGCCGGGGCCACGGTAGCAGGTTTTCCGGCGATTGTTCCCGCGACCGTGTTTGGGCAGAATGCTCCGAGTAATCGGATCAACATCGGAACCATCGGAACCGGTCGCATCTCGCGCGTACACGACTTACCGGGAACCTGGAAGTACGACTCAGCGCAAATCGTGGCCGTTTGCGACCTTGATTCGAAGCGGGTCGAACTGGGAAAGCAGTATGTCAACGAGTTCTACAGCAAGAAGGCGGGCAAGCCCTATACCGGGACGAGGGGTTATCCCAGCCATCATGAGTTACTCGCGAACAAAGATATAGACGCCGTTATCATCTCGACCCCCGACCACCAGCACGCGATCGTTGCCGTCGATGCTGTCCGCGCCGGCAAAGACGTTTACCTGCAAAAGCCGGCTTCGCTCACGATTGCGGAAGGACGCTATCTGAGCAATGCGGTTCAGGCAACCGATCGCATTCTTCAGATCGGCTCTCAACAGCGCTCATGGAAACAGTTCCATCGCGCTTGTGAACTGGTACGAAACGGGCGGGTCGGCGACCTGAAACACGTTGAAATCGGTCTTCCTGGTGATCCTTCGGGACCCGATGCTCCCGAGATGCCGGTTCCTCCTAACTTGAATTACGACGCCTGGCTCGGATCCACTCCGGTCGTTTACTACACAGATATGCGCGTACATCCTCAGAACAGCTTTGAACGGCCGGGCTGGCTCCGATGTGAGCAATTCGGCGCTGGGATGATTACCGGTTGGGGCGCTCATCACGTCGACACTGCGCACTGGGGAATGAATACTGAGCACACCGGTCCGGTCGAAATCTGGGGTACGGCGGAATTTCCCACTCATGGACTCTGGAACGTCCACGGCAAGTTCAAGACCGAAGCCAGGTACGCAAATGGCGTCACGATGGCGATCTCCGGCGACTACCCGAACGGAATCAAGTTCTATGGAACGAAGGGCTGGATCTTTGTTACGCGCGACGAAACCGTGACGGCAAGCGACCCGGGCGCTGCGCCGGGAGAAAAGCCGAAGCCGCTCGTGGCAAGCGACCCTAAGATTCTCGACAGTGTCATCGGACCGAACGAAACTCATCTTTACCAGAGTGATGATCAACACGGCAACTGGCTCGAATGCATCCGAAGCAGGAAAGCACCGATCGCTCCGGTGGAGATAGGTCATCGCGCTTGCTCCACCTGCCTTCTTCATCACATCGCGATGAAGACCAAACGCAAGCTGTACTGGGATCCAGCGAAAGAGCGTTTCAACAACGACGACGAAGCCAACTCGATGCTGAGCAGGCCCCAGCGCGCTCCCTACACATTCAGCGCCAGCGCCTGATCTACTGTCCGCACTTGAGTGCGTAATAAACTGGGCCTGTTCGGATCTAACCGTGGAGGTCCCAGTTTTATGCCATCGAACGACAATCCCAATCGTCGCGAAGTGATCGGCGCAATTGCCACCACAACGCTCGCGGCTGGCCTTCCCGCTGCCGGTTCTCCTCAGGAAACCCGGACCGGAGACATGATCTATCGCCAGTTCGGGAAGTCCGGGATCAAAGTCTCGGCCATAGGGTTGGGCGGATCTCACATCGGCAACCCGAAAGACGAGAACGATGGTATTCGCATTGTCCGGAGCGCCATCGATCGCGGTATTACCTTCATGGACAATTGCTGGGATTATCACGACGGCAAGAGCGAGGTCGTGATGGGCAAGGCGCTTCGTGATGGCTACCGCCAGAAGGTCTTCCTGATGACCAAATTCGACGGCCGGACCAAGGAGGCCACTGCGCGGCAGATCGACGATTCGTTGAAGCGCCTGCAAACCGATCACATCGACCTGATGCAATTCCACGAGAACATCCGGTTGGAAGATCCGGACAGGTTCTTCGCTCCGAATGGCCCACATGAAGCGCTTACGGAGGCGAAAAAAGCCGGGAAGATCCGCTTCATCGGCTTTACAGGGCACAAAGATCCGGTTGTGCATCTCCGGATGCTTGACCTTGCGGCACAGCATCAGTTCCATTTCGACTCGGCTCAAATGCCGATCAACGTGCTCGATGCAAACTTCCGCAGCTTTACCAAAGAAGTTGTCCCGCGGCTTGTTTCACAAGGCATCGCGTTATTAGGAATGAAGCCGCTCGCCGAGGGCGAAATTCCGCGCAGCGGACTGGTCACGGCCATTGAGGCGTTGCACTATGCTCTCAGCCAGCCGACCACTGTCGTGATCACGGGATGCGACACGATGGAGCGTCTGGAACAGGCACTGGAGGCGGCTCGTACTTTCAAGCCCATGACCAAGACGCAAATGGCCGCCCTCACGGACAAGACCAAAGAAGTTGCCATGACGGGCCGCCTTGAAAAGTTCAAAACGACGAACGTCTTCGACGGCACCGCCAAGAATCCGCAATGGATGGGCTAAACGCCCACCCACTTCTAGTCCTACATCGCCCGGAACGCAGGAAGCATCGGCATCGAGCGGATGCGCAGGCCGGTCGAGCTGAAGACCGCATTGGCGATCGCGGGAGCAATTCCGACGATCGGAGTTTCGCCCGCACCCGCCGACGGTATGTCTTTGCGATCGATAAGGACGACATCGATTTGCGGCACATCGCTAAAACGCGGAACACGATATTGAGACAATCGCCCGTTTAAGATACGTCCGTTCGCAAAGTCTATCGCTTCGAACAAGGCTCCGCCAAGCCCCATTACAATCGCCCCTTCCACTTGATTCTTCAGTTGTTCGGGATTCACAATGGCGCCACAATCCCAAGCGGAAACGACCCGTTCCACACGAAGCTGCCGCCCGGAGCCGATCGAAACCTCGGCACAACAAGCGACGTAACCGCCCTTCTCTGCCCCGCATGCCAGCCCAAACCCGCGGGTGGAAGTCGATTTTTCTTTACCCCAGCCGAAACGGTCTGTTGCGGCTTTGAGAACAGCCGTTAAGCGCTCGTTCTTCAGATTCTTCATTCGGAACGCGAGCGGGTCCATTCCTGCGGCCGCCGCAAGCTCATCCATATGGGACTCACGCGCGAAGTGATTGGCGGTAGAAGCCAAACCTCGATAGGAGCCTTCACGCAGGGGTGATTTGACGGGATGGAAATGCTCGTTCTTCTGCGCGACGTCGTAGGGAGTGGGCAGGCCCGAGGGTCCTGACATGTAGTTGTGGAAGTCCCAGCTTTTCAATGTTCCGTCCGCGGTCGCACTGCTGCTCACGTCGATGACGCCGGCTGGCCGAAGATAAGCCCACGTGAACTCTTCCTCACGCGTCCAGATCAGCTTCACCGGTTTGCCGGTGCCTTTCGCCAGTTTCGCCGCCTCGATCGCGCACTCGCCGTTATGTTTGCCGCCGTATCCTGACCCGGTATCGGGCATGATCACTCGCACATGCTCTTCCGCCGTGCCCAGAGCGGTTGCCAGTTCACCGCGTACCCCGAAAGGCCGTTGCGTGCCGGTCCAAACGGTCAGGTTGTCGCCTTCGAACTTCGCTACCGCAGCCCGCGGCTCAAGCGGCACGTGCGCTATGTATGCAACCGTGTAGGTCGCGGCTAACGAATGCCCTTCTCCCGAGGCAGTTTTAGGCTCGGTCGCTTCCGCACCCTTTTTGATAAACGGGAATAACTCACGTGCGGAGATTTGCGGCTGCGCTTCCCATTTGGCGTCGATGCTCAAAATCGCTTTTTGCGCTTTGCCTTCATCGGTTGCCGCGACTCCAATGAAATCGCCGTCGCGAACCACAGATACGCCGGGAATTTTCGCTGCTGCCGTAGTATCGGCCGAGACCAACTTTGCCCCGAAGCTTGGCGGCCGCAATACCCGCCCGTACAGCATGCCAGGAAGCTTGAGGTCGGAGGGGTATTTATGCTTGCCGTTAACGATCTCTTTCGCGTTTATCTTGGGCAGGCTTTTCCCGGCGACTTGCCATTCGGCAGGCGGCGTAACGTGGTCCGCCTTGCCAACAACGTTTACCCAGTCGATCTTGGCCGCAAGCTCTCCATAGCTGGCCTTTTTGGTCGACGAACTGTCGCAGACACAATTGTTTTCGATTTTCAGACGCGAACGGTCAACGCCCCAGGCTTTCGCTGCCTGGTCGATCATGGTCTCGCGAGCTGTTGCCGCCATGCGCCGGAGCTCGGGAGCCATGGTGGGCGTTGTGCGGCTGCCGAACGTCCCCATGTCCCAAGGCGTTCTGGCGGTATCGCCCATAACCAGGTGAACCGTACCTGGCGAACAGCGCAGCTCGTCCGCGACGGCCTGGGTGAGCGAGGTTCGAATGTTCTGCCCGACTTCAACTTTTCCGGTATATACCTCAATTGCTCCGTCGGGCGAAATATGGAGCCAAGCCGCTACGTTCTCGGGCAGTTTCTGCCCTGCGGCCCGTCCACCGCTGCCGGACTCTTGGGCTAAAGATTCTCCTTCGAGAGCAAACAACACAACCAGGCCGCCGCCGATCGACTTCAGGAACCCCCGGCGGTCTAACCGCGTAGCCGAAGATTGAGGCACCTCGAGAGCTGTTTCAGGCATGACGATCTCCCTTTGCCACGGCGCCGATGGTGTGTGCCGCCTTTTGAACCGCCGCTACGATCCTGTTTTGCGTGCCACAGCGGCAGACGTTGCCTTCCAATTCGCCTCGAATCTCAGCTTCGGATGGCGAGGGATCCCGACGAAGCAGTCCGGCGCTCTGCATGATCATGCCCGGGGTGCAATAACCGCACTGCATGGCCTCGCAGTCCACAAACGCTTGCTGCAGCGGATGCAGACGCTCTCCATCTGCCAGGCCTTCCACGGTAGTGATCTCTTTACCGCTGACAGACCCCACCGGAGTCAGGCACGATCGATGGGCCACTCCGTCGATCAGAACAGTGCAAGCACCGCACTGTCCTTCGCCGCATCCGTATTTCGCACCCGTCAGATCAAGCTCGTTCCGTAGCACCCAAAGCAGCGGCCGCTCCGGATCGGTGTTGACGCGGGAGCGCACACCGTTCACCATGAGATCCATGGGTTTATTCTAGATCCCGGAAAGGCGGTTTGGGAAATGCCGCAAATAAGCGAGTCCGTTGCCACACGCCCGACGAACGAAATCAACATTGTTGCGCCGCCCTCCTCGGAGCCCGTTCCTGCCCGAAACGTGGCCATCGATGCGTACCGGGGACTTGTCATGCTGTTGATGATGGCCGAGGTCCTCCGCCTCTCGGAGGTTTCGCACGCCTTTCCCGGCAACAAGTTCTGGGCCTTTCTTGCCTACAATCAGACCCATGTGGAGTGGTCGGGGTGTTCGCTCCACGACTTAATCCAACCCTCCTTTTCTTTCCTGGTAGGCGTCGCGCTGCCGTATTCGCTGGCGAGTAGGTTGAAAAAGGGTGCGCAGTTTTCCCGGCTGTTTGCTCATGCGCTCTGGAGATCGTTCCTGCTGGTTGTGCTCGGAATCTTTCTCCGCTCGATGCATAGCACCCAAACCTACTTCACGTTTGAAGACACCTTGACCCAGATTGGGCTCGGTTATCCATTTCTCTTCCTTTTGGGCTTTCGTTCACCGCGTTGGCAATGGGGCAGCTTCGCGTTGATCCTCTTCGGATATTGGCTGGCGTGGGCAATGTATCCCGCACCCGGACCACATTTCGACTACGCGGCCGTCGGCGTTTCTCCCGATTGGCACCACAATTTCTCCGGATTTGCTTCCCACTGGAATAAGAACAGCAATCTCGGAAATGCCTTCGATCAATGGTTCCTGAACTTGTTCCCCCGCTCCCACCCGTTTGTCGCAAATGGCGGCGGATATCTGACACTCAGCTTTATTCCAACCCTTGGAACTATGATTCTCGGCCTCATCGCCGGGCGTTGGATCCGTGACGAAAAATCACCCGCCGTGTTCAAGCCACTGGCTCTGGCCGGCTTCGCGAGTTTGGCGATCGCGCTCGTTCTTCACGCGACCGGCATCTGCCCGATCGTCAAACGAATCTGGACGCCATCGTGGACCCTATTCAGCGGTGGTATTTGCTTCTTCTTCCTCGCGGGCTTCACCTGGGTAATTGAATGGAAACGCTATCGGCGCTGGGCCTTCCCGCTTGTTGTGATCGGCACGAATTCCATTGCCGCTTATCTCCTGGCGCATCTGGGCGAAGACTTCGTCGGCAGCAGTCTTCGAATCCATTTAGGGAATCGTCTGTTCGCGAGCCTGGGTGCTGGACTGCAACCACTGGTGTTTGGAGCCGCGGTCTTACTGATCTACTGGCTCATGCTGTTTTGGATGTATCGGCGGAAGATCTTCCTGAAGATCTGACTTCCGTCGAGTTCAACTGCCTGTTGGTCGCGCGAGTTGGTCAATCTCAAACATGGGATGACCACCTCGATCGTTGATCGTCGTGACGGGTATGACCGCCAGTCCACTCGCCCGAGCTAGTTGCGCAAGCTTCTGGTTTTGGTTAAGAAACATTACGTGACCCGGCGCGTGCATAACGATCAGAGATCTTGATTGGGCCCATTCTTGTGCCTCTTGCTTCGTGCAGTCCCCATCTTTTAGCCTGAAGCTGATCTCGTTTATTGGAAGTGAGCTGGACGTTCGGATATCAAGTTGTGAGGCAATTCCCCAGTCGCCTACCAATACCTGCTGTGCCGGCTGAGACCGAACGTAGTTGGCAAGTCCCTCATCGGCATCCGTCCAGAAGGTGGTCGGGCTAAAGTGCTGAAGGTTGCGGAACTGAACGTAAATCGTGTTTAGGCCAGTCCCACAGAGCAAGACGCCAACGATCGTCATTCCGACCGTCCCATAAGTCCGCAGCTTGTTTGCGATCTCTTCCGCCGCGAAGCCCACTGCCAGAAACAGCACCGGATAAAAGATGACGACATGGTGAACGAAGGTACCAGCGTCCTTGGTGATTGCTGATTGAAACCACGCAAGGACAACGGCGCCAGGTCAGCCATAAGATCAAAGCACGGCTTTTCCGACGCGCACAGGGAATACCCGCCACCAGCAAGAGAGCGAATGAAAGACAACGCCAACTGGAAGGATTTGGGATAAACCTCGGCGGCACTTGTTGACCCGTCACGTTCCGCACCGGAGCATTGGGGTCCGCGAGAAACTCGCGAAAGGATTGCCCGTTCAGCGCAAGTTCCACAACCTGAAACTTCGGGCGGACCTCGGAAAGCGCGAAATGCGCACTGTTGCCAAGTGTTTGGTTTCGGCGCTTCACGTTGTAGACAATGAGCGGCGATATGCCAACGCTAAACGCAATCGCCGCCGCGATTAACTTGTTGTAAGTGATTTCCCGCCTGATCACGGGCGCCCCGAAAACCACACCGAAGATACATAACCCACTGAGGATCCACACGAAAATGGCCTTGTCCCACAACGCGAGTCCTAGCGCGAACGCCGCGATCGGAAGTCCGAGGGCGGTTTTTCGCTTGGCCAGAAGGCAATACAAAGCGATAGACAGGAGAAGGTTCTGAACAGCGACGGGTCCCCAATCGAAGGTCTCCGCCAGCAGAAAGCTCACATCGCTCGCAAGGAGTGCGCCGGTAAAGATTCCTGCGCGCACGCTTCCTGCACGCCGTACCGTGTCCGCGACCAGGAAAATGGTCATGCTTGCCATCACTAGCACCGGAAGGCGTACAGAGTAAACTCCCGCCCCCCAAATCTTTAGTAGCGGCCAATAGAGCCATACTTTGAGCGCCCCGACATAGCTCATCTCCATGACGGGAATGAAACGGTGACTGATACGTGCGGCAAAAAAGCTTTTACTCGGATGAAAGACCAACTGGCAAAACGTGACCTCGTCGTATTCAAAGCCGAGATGAGGTAAGAGCAGAAGCCCCATCACAAGAAAGACGAGCACCGTCAAGGAGATTGCGAACCCGAAGCCGAGGCGGTATGGGAAAGGTACGCGGGGCTTCGGGGTGGCGGCGATTTCGGCCATTCCGATCGTCTGCTCGTTCTAGCTGAAACGCTCCGGCCGATACGATGCGAGCATATCCACTCGGGCGCCATCAAGGATCTCGAGCGAGGCAAACTGCCCGATTATCGGCGCCATCGTCATGCCGCTATGCAGGGCCGCGACATAGAGATTCGGATACTTCTCGAACCGTCCCACGACCGGATAATTATCCTTCGGCATGACTCGATACCCCAAAGTCATGAATTCCAGTTGCGACTCCTGGCACGCAGGTACATATTTGGCAGCCGTCTTGAGGTAGTCCCGACCAAGTTCTTTCGTTGGTTCCAGATCACCCGTGTCGTCAAAGTTAAAGCCCGTGACAATACGGCCGTCGAGATTCTGTTTGATCTCCGCACTTGGCGGCATAAGCACACGACTGAGAAAGCGCTTCTGGGGAGTGCTATGGGCCAGAATGCCTTTGGAGACTTTCAGAGGAACGGCCAAGCCAAGCGTCTGGGCCAGGCGTTCCGTATCATTTCCCGTTGCAAGCACGACCGTGTCGGCCGCGATCACACCGGTCGAAGTCTGCACTGCCTTGATGCGTCGATCGGTGGTCGTGATTGACTTGATTTCACACGGGTAGACAACCTCGACGCCGAACTCACGCGCTTTCCCGACCAATGTTTCGGCTGCGACAACAGGATCGATCGTCCCTTCCTGATCGGCGAAATTGGCGGACCCGAAGTCTCCAGGTGTGACGTAAGGAACCAGGTGGTCGAACTGCTCTCGGTCGATCATGTCGACCGAATAGCCCCAGCCCTGCCTTTCTGCCACCCGTCTCTTCATTGCATCCTGCGCGGTCGGTTCGGGTTTGCACCATTGCAGGCCGCCTCCCCATTGAAGCGGCAAGGAGGGCCCTATCTCGGTCGCTAGTCTGCGCCAGCCAAGCATGCCGGCAAGATTCAAATCGTAGTAAGCACGAGGCGATTTACTACTCGCATTCAGCCAGGCGAATGAGTTCCTGGTCGTGCCTGCCGCTGGACGCTCCCGTTCGAGAAGCGTCACGCGTGCGCCGCGCTTCGCCAGGTGATACGCAATGGAGCTGCCGATGATACCTGCGCCAACAACGACGACGTGATCTCGGGCAAACGCGTTCAGTTTGGCGGTGCAGCTGGCGCCGATCGACATTCCGGCGTATGTGATGAATCGTCTTCGTTCCACGATCAGTTAGTAGCGGGTCCTTCCACCTTGGCCGGCTGCTCCAAACCAGGGATCTCAACAACTTTGGTCGTTTGCCGGGTTTCCCGTTGCTCATCGTCCTTTTGGGCGATCAGCGATCGCAGGCGGATCAAATTCTTGAGAGCACTGTACCAGAATGGCGCTCCCAAGCTGAGAAGAGCCGCCGTGAGCGTAATCCCAAGCAGCTTCATCAAGAAATTGTCGAGCGTCCAACGGCCAGACCACTCCCGAAGGCTCGTCGGAAATTCAATGATGTCGTCCTGAACGAGCGAACGAAGCCGTTTCCGGTCCGGGTCGCTAAGAGTGGGAAGCAGGGACGGAGAGCGTTCTGGGCTTGGCGCCAGGTTATCTCGATCGATCGTCATCGCCTGTTTCACGAGATCGCCCCTCAAGTTCGAATCCTCCGAGAGGCGGTTTACGAGCTGTGCAGTATCGAGTTGCAGTACCAGCGCAATTAACAAGGAACCGCAAAAAGTAACAATCCTGGTCGCTCTGGTGAAACGGTCGGAAACGCGGTCAATTGTTTGATCAAACCAGCCGTTTATCTTCGCCAGAAATCGGCTGTTCGCCTCTTTCAGAAATGCGGTCGAGTACCGAAGATTGTTAGATAGTTCAGGATGTGCAAGTTCCAGCTTTAAGGCAACGCGTGCGTACGCTTTCGAGTGTCTTATTCGGATCGTCTATTCCGTTTCTTCGCAGCATCGCCTTCAATTCGGCCAGAATCTCCGGTGCCAGCCGTTGCGGCCCCTCGTCGGCCGCGAGCTCAAGAACCAGTTTGGTCAATTCCTCGCGATGGATTACGGTGCCGTAGCGGGAGCCCTTCGATCGAATCAGCGGGTGAGTCAGTATCGTCGTCGCGATGGCGTTGACGACAGGATCGGGAACATCCCGGTCGACCTGTTTGAGGAGACCGATGATGCCCTCGAGCAGATGCTTGCCCCGCATCTGTAGCAGGTTGGCGATCGCTTCGGTCAGCACGGTGACGATCAAGCTGACCATCAGCATGACCACGGAGAGGCCGAGCAGGATGTCGAGAGTCTTAAGCACTTAGGTGATTTGTATCATCTTCGGCACGTTCGGGGTGAATTAGCAACCAGCTGACTGCCGCAATCAGATATAAAGCGGAGAGTATGTGAAGCGGCGCACTCCAGTTTCCCCAGCGATCGACGATGTAAGCAAGCACCACCGGGCTCAACATGCCGCCTACCTGGCCCGCCGTATTCATGGTCGCGCTCAAGGCGCCGGAGTTCTTGCCCGCCCAGGTGGATCGCGGTGGCCCATGCCGGGGCGAGCGTAAACATGGAAAGCGCACCGCCAACGGCAATCAGAAATCCAGCGAGCCTGCCATTTCCCGACCAGAGTTCCAGCCGCCATCCCTACCGCGGCGAGAAGATACGCGACCGCCCCCACTCCGCAGCGCCCGACCCGCAATCCAAAGCGCTTGGACAACAGGTCTGTTGTGAGTCCTCCCGTAATATCGGCGACCACACTCAAGAGCAGCGGCAATCCCGCAAAGAGCGCCAGTTCCACGTTCGCCATTCCGCGAGACTTCTCCAGGTAAGTCGGTAGCCAGCTTATGAAGAAGAAGAATCCGTAGGTATTCGCAAAGTACTGGATGCAGAGCGGCACCAGGCTCTTCGTCTTCAGCACGTCATGCCAGGAGCCCGCGTGACCCGGCGGAAGACCTCGCGACGCCTCAATCATCTCCGTTTCCTCCGGAGAAACGCTCGAGTGCTCGCGAGGTTCATCGCGGAACCAGACGAACCAGGCCACGGCCCAGAACACGCCAACTGAACCGAGGAGAAGAAAGATCGTTCGCCAGTGCAGGAAGGTGGCGAGATAAGCAACGAGCATGGGCGTAAGCCCGCCCGAGAGATGCGCGCCCGCGAAGAACATGCCCTGGACTCGTCCGCGTTCCCGATCGGGAATCCAGCGTGCGAATACCCGCGCAGCATTCGGCCAAGCTCCCGCTTCGCCAACTCCGAACAAGAAGCGGATGATCAGCAGAGCGACGTAATTGAATGCCCCCGCCGTGGTCATCGTGAACGCAGACCACCAGAGAACGATACGCGTGAGTACCTTTCGGCTTCCGATCTGATCCGCCCAGCGGGCAGTCGGAATCTCGAAGATGGCGTACGCAAGCGTAAAAGCGCTGAATACGTAGCCCATCTGGATCTGAGACAGCTTCAGATCGCGCATGATGCCAGGGGCCAGTATCGAGATGCAGACCCGATCCAGATAAGTCACGGCCGCCAGCGTCATGGTGAAGGCCACGACCTTGTATCGAACTCGCGTCAAGGGCTTAGTGTACCGACAGCCCAAGATCAGCTCAAGATTTACTGGCTTCGTTAGCCGCCTGCGATCGCTCCAACGATCAGGAACGGCTCAGTCCCCTCGGCGACTTCCTGCGGCAAGGGCGTGTCCGGGGGCTCGTGCGAGAGATCCTCGGAACAGCCGAAAAATCGTATGAAGGGTCGCCTTTGCTGCGTGGTGTAGTCGCGGATTGTGCCCCGGAGAGTGGGAAATGAACTCTCCAGAGCATCCAAAATTGAGCGCTGAGTAACAGGCCCCTTCACCTCAATCGTGATTTCGTCCTCAATCTGTGCCAACTTCCGGAGATGAGCCGGAAGCACCACTCGGATCATGAGAGTGTTTGCACCTCAACCGACAGCACTGCCGGCAGATCGCGCACAATAGGAGCCCAGTTGTCGCCGCCATCCGATGAACCATACACTTGCCCACCCGTGGTACCGAAGTAAATTCCGCAGGAATCGAGCGAATCCACCGCCATAGCGTCGCGCAGTACGTTCACGTAGCAGTTCTCTTGCGGCAAACCGGCAGTCAGCGGTTCCCATTCGTTGCCGCCGGTTCGACTCCGGAACACGCGCAGCTTTCCGTCCAGCGGATAGTGCTCGGAATCGCTCTTGATGGGAACGACATAGATCGTTTCCGGCTCATGAGCATGAACATCGATGACGAATCCGAAATCGGTCGGAAGGTTCCCGCTCACCTCGCGCCACAATTCGCCCGCGTCGTCGGTCCGCATTACGTCCCAATGCTTCTGCATGAACAGAGTTTGCGGACGAGCACGGTGCATCGCAATGCGGTGGACGCAATGACCCACCTCGGCAGTGGGGTCCGGAAGGAAGTTCGAGTTCAAGCCACGAGTGATCGGCCGCCAGGTAGCGCCAGCATCATCGCTGCGAAAAACGCCGGCCGCAGAGATAGCAATGTAGATTCGCTGGGGATCGCTAGGGTCGAGAAGGATGGTATGCAGGCACATCCCGCCCGCGCCGGGCTGCCATCTGGAGCCCGTGTCGTGATTTCGCAGTCCGGACAGTTCAGCCCATGTTTTCCCGCCATCGGAGGAACGAAACAAGGCCGCGTCTTCAACGCCCGCGTAAACGGTCTCGGGATCATGTGAGCGAGGGCTCCAAGTGCCAGACGCGCTTGAATTCCCAGGGATGAGGCTTTCCGTCGTACCACTGGTGAGTTCCCGCTATGCCGTCGTACGTGAACTGATTGCCCACTAGCTTCCCAGGTTTTTCCGCCGTCTTTTGAGCGCTGCATCACCTGCCCAAACCAGCCGCTCGATTGCGATGCATAGATGGTGTCCGGATCTGCGGGCGATCCCTTCACGTGATAGAGTCTCCCATCCCGCGAAGTGCGGGCCCTCTACTTTCCAGTCCTTACGCTTTGCGTCCGCGGACAATATGAATGCGCCTTTTCGCGTTCCCACCAATACTCGAACTCCGCTCATCCCCTCCTGCTCCTTTCGTTGTTGTGTTGTGCTTCGAACCTTGGCAATATGGGCGTCCGATCCTTCTCTAACCATCGCCGGCGAACTTCCGCGAGCACCTGCTCACGGTTTTTCGACATGTGTTCAATCACCCCGCAAGGCGCCCCGGTCTCTTCGTGATAAGCCGCCCATATCAGAAGCTCAAGAAGGACTGGAGCCAGAGAGATTCCCTTCTCTGTCAGCTCGTAGTGGACCCGACGGAGATCCGACGGTTCTTCGTCCGCAACGATGATCCCGGCGTGTTGCAGCTTTTTCAGACGGTCTGACAAAACATTAGTCGCTATGCCTTCGCCCGATTCCGCAAATTCCTTGAATGTCCGGTAACCACGAACCATCAAGTCACGGACAATCAGCAAAGACCATCGGTCGCCGAACACTTCGAGCGAGATGCTGACGGGACAGCCGGATCGCCTTGTTTCGCCTCCTCCATCACGCACAGTGGACAAAGTATCAGGATCACTTGCGATTTGCAAGTGATTTTTCTCCAGCGATCGGAGTCTAAGATGAATAGTTCATGACAGACCCGACCGCTTCGGTATGGAAGGGCCTTGCGGCCAAAGCCGAGTGGGAGCGGGCGGACTTGCGCCCTATCGAAGACAAGGTGGTCTACTTCTTCGATCAATTCAGGTATCCTCTTCTCCGTTACTTGTCCGGGTTCAGGCTTCCGGTCCACGAAGCGGAAGAGATTGTTCAAGACGTGTTTCTGGAGCTCTTTCGTCACCTCAGGAGGGGGAAGTCCGAGGAGAACTTACGTGCTTGGATCTTTCGGGTTGGCCACAACCTCGCTCTAAAGCGCAGACAAAGCGAGCTACCTCGGTCAGCCGACGTTTCGACTGGCACCGCAGACGCTTTCATTCCTGACCCATCGCCGAACCCCGAAGCTCTGGCGCGAGAGAAGCAGACTCGCCGCCGCATCCTGCTTGCGCTCGACGCTCTGCCCGAACGGGACAACCAATGTCTTCGGTTGCGAGCCGAGGGACTACGATTTCGAGAGATCGCCCAAGTTCTCCGTATCTCTCTCGGAGCGGTCTCAATCTCGCTAACTCGCTCCGTGGCGCGCTTAGCGCGAGTGGCGAACGGGTAAGGAAAGATGTTGGGACGCGGCGAGCATCTTACCGACACGGCCATCGTTTCACACCTTTCTGGAGAACTGCGTGCTGAAGACGAGGCGGTCATTTCCGCCCACCTCGCCACGTGCAAGGCGTGTCGAACCAGACGGGACCAAATGGATTCCGTCATGCGTGAGATTCATCACTGCCGCCCGGAACAAGATACGACAACCGCTTTATCGGAGGAAGAAGCGCGACGAGTCTTACGGTTCCGTTTGGCCCAGGAACCCCTTGAGAGCCGCTTGTCCGGCCGGCACAAAGCAGTTTTTGCACTAGCTACCGCCTGTGCCTCACTGGCGCTCGGACTTTTCATCGGAAGCACATTGGACGACACCATCCGCAAACCGGACCTGTTGTGGTCCATGCCAGATTCGCGCTTGACACCCGGCGCGACGGTTGTGCTCGATCGCGAGGCCGTTTGCAGTACGGCGAATGTGAAAAACAAGCCCGTCCCCGTGGTTCTCGAGCGCAAGGTGCTGGATGAGTACGGCATCCGCAGCGCAGCCGCGCAGGCATACGAAGTTGATTTTCTGGTCACGCCGGCACTCGGCGGAGCAGACGATATCCGTAATCTATGGCCACAGTCGTTTTCGGCGGACTGGAATGCACACGTGAAAGATCAATTGGAAGATCGGTTGCGCGACATGGTGTGCGACGGTGAGCTTGAACTGACCGAAGCACAGCGCGAGATCGCCCGTAATTGGATCGGCGCATACAAGAAGTACTTCCACACCGATCGACCGCTTGCCGGGCGCTGAAGGGAGTATGATCACCGGAATGCGGATCCTGCGGCTCTGTCTTTTCCTCCCTTTGGCATTTCAAGCCGTTTGCCAGCAATTTGACGTTGCCATCGTGAACGGGCGAGTGATGGATCCCGAGAGTGGTTTAGATGCAATCCGCACTGTGGGCATCCGGGACGGTCGAATCGCCGCCATCTCATCCGAAACGCTCTCCGCTAAGGCCGTGATTGATGCAAAGGGCCTCGTGGTTGCGCCGGGGTTCATCGATCTCCATTCTCACGGGCAGACGCCCGAGAACTACCGTTTCAAGGCTCGCGACGGCGTAACCACGGCCCTCGAACTAGAGGTCGGTGCGTGGCCCGTCACGGCTTGGTATGCGGAGCGGACCGGAAAAGCATTGATCAACTTCGGAGCGAGCAGCGGGCATATACCGGCGAGCATCGCGGTCATGGGAGATTCGGGAAGGCTGCTGCCTCGCGACCGTGCGGCTGAGAATGCTCCGAATCCGGAACAGCAGCACGAGATCCTGGCACACATTCGTCAAGGTTTAAGCGAAGGCGCGCTCGGGGTAGGCCTGGGCATTGCGTACGTACCCCACGACACGCGCGAGCAGATCCTGCAGGTATTCGAGACGGCCGGCGCAAGTAAGGCGACCTGTTTCGTCCATATGCGAAACGGTGGCCCTGTGGACCCCGGCGTCGTGGATGCCTTGCAGGAGGTCCTGGCCGACGCGGCCGTGACCGGCACAGCGCTGCATATCGTACACATCACCAGCCTGGCGCTCCGAGAGACACAACTGGCTTTGCGCATGATCGCTGGGGCGAAACAACACGGACTTGATGTAACGACAGAAGCTTATTCCTACACCGCCGGCATGACAGACCTGTCTTCGGCGGTTTTCAATCCCGGATGGCAGGAGCACCAGGGCGGAATCTCGTACGGCGACCTTCAGTGGGCCGCAACCGGGGAGCGACTGACGAAAGAATCGTTCGAACGCTATCGCCGGCAGGGCGGGATGGTGGCAATCCATAGCATTCCGGAAGCCGTGGTGAAACTTGCAATGGTAGATCCCTCCGTTATGATCGCAAGCGACGGCATTCTTGAAGAGGGCAAGGGCCATCCCCGAGCCGCCGGGTGTTACGCGCGAGTTCTAGGCCGCTACGTGAGAGAGCAGCACGCCCTCTCGCTAATGGACGCAATCCGTAAGATGAGTCTGTTACCGGCCCAACGTCTCAATTTACAAGCGAAGGGACGCCTTCGTGTAGGTGCTGACGCTGACATTACGGTCTTCGATCCGGATCGGGTGAGCGATCGCGCGACTTTTGAAAATCCAGCCCAGTATTCAGACGGCATTCCTTACGTGCTCGTGAACGGAGCGCTGGTTGTTAATAAGGGCAGCTTTGTCGAGAACGTCGCTCCCGGCAAGGGAATCAAGCGCAGGATTTAATTGCGAATCGCTCTCTATTTGCCTGCACCCTCAGACCACGGCGGTGCGATACCGTTTACGCGAGAGTAGGCGATCAGCTGCCCCATGTGCTCGTTCGCGTGCACGATAATCCGCAGGTAAATCCCGTCCACCGTTACCGTCTTGCCCGCAATAGTAACCTTACGCTCCAGATCCGCCGAACTCAGGCCGGCGTGCGCTTTTTTGACAGCATCGAGAGAACGAGACAGCCAGGCAATCACATCCGCTTTCTTTGTTATTGATTTCTCCGCACCTGGCGACGTCAACTCCGGCGGCATAGGCGGCCCGGTTACGCTCAGCAGGCTATAGTTCGCGGCCGCTATATGCATGAATACTTCGCTCGTCGATCGCACGCCTGGGCCGGGACGCCAGCCAAACTTGTCGTCGGGGATTGCCTTTGCAAGATCCAGCAGTTGGTGGGACACATGATCCCACTCGCCCGCGTAGCCTTCCCATAGTCCTGCCAGCGGTTCCGCAGCGGGGAGAGCAGCGCAGAAAGCGCCAGCACACAACAGGAGCGAAAGGAACTTCATACTTCCTCCTAGCGAATCAGATTCGCGCGCCTGTCTTACTGTACGAAGCCTAGCTTCACTAGGTCAGGCTTGGGTGATGGCGCGTTGAATTGAGCTTGTCCGAAATTCTCTTTTACCTGGCCGTCCACAAGAGCGACACCGTACGGCGGATCGACGAAGGGGAATTTCGCCCTGAGTTTGGGTCCGTCCAGACTGGTTTCGGCTTTCAGCTTGGTATCCCGTAGGAAATCCTTTGCAAACTGAGGATCGTTTGTGGGGAGGGCTACGATTCGCGTGTCCTTCCAGGTCAGCGTCGACATGAACTTGGAAGCGGCATCGCAATGCGAGCACATGGGGTCATAGAAGAATAAGAACACCTTCCCGTTGCGCAGATCGGTCGGTTTCCCTTCCACGGCGACCGGGTACGGCATTTCGACGTTCTTACGCTGAACCGCGCCGACTCCCAGGCTGGCCACCGCGAGCACGGCGATACCAGCCAGAGCAACCGCAGGAACTCTAAGCGTCTTAGCGGCCGGAGCCCAGGCCGCAGCGATCAACCCGAAGAGCAGCATCACCGCGTCGCTAACGAAGAAGCCGGGGCCGACGGCGCGCTTGATGATGGGAAAGCAACTACACTCATGTCCCACGAGTTGGTTGTAATAGAAGCCGACCCAGCCGATGAAGAAAATCATCAACGCCGAACCGAGTATCCCGCCAAGTTTCCTGTATCGCGGAGTGAAGAGCAGGAAAGCCGCAAAGAGCTCGAGAGTACCTAAAGTCGATGCGCCTGCCGTACCCAGCCCGGCGGGCACTCGAGCCTGTTCCAAAAGCTCGCCGGTCTTGAATGGCTGAAGGACCTTCCAGCCTCCCGAAACCAGAAAAATGATTCCGAGCAGGACAGCCGCCACGGCCACGGCGGTGCGCCGCCAATTCGTTGAACCGGATACCGCGACTGGTGCAGAGGACGGAAATACTGCTTCTTTCATGCGTTACCTCGATTGTATTCTGAAAACTTGACCCGACGCCTTCTTGTTCCCTCCGTTCTCCTCATCGCCTCTATCGCCGACCCGAAGGTGCCCGACGGTAAGAAGCTCGACGCCGAAGTGGAGAAGATCAGGAAATCAGCAATCCTGATCGACACACACAACGACACGCCGTCATTCACGGTGGACGGGACAGACATCGCGAATGCGCCGAAAGACCACACGGATATCCCTCGATTGCGAGCGGGCGGCGTGGGCGCTGTCTTCTTCTCTGTGTATGTCGCGGCCACGTATGTTGAAGGGAATCATTCTGCAAATCGCGCCTTGCAGATGATCGATACAGTCCAGCACGACATCATCGACCGGTATCCCAAGGAGTTCGAGCAGGCGTTTACCGCGGCAGACATCGAACGAGCCCACAAGGAAGGCAAGATTGCCGCTTTGATGGGCCTCGAAGGTGGACACGCAATCGAGGACAGTCCGCGATTGCTGCGTGACTACTACCGGCTAGGCGTCCGGTACATGACGCTGACCCACTGGAATACAAACAGTTGGGCCGACTCCTCGGGCGACATCAGCAACGATAAGGTCCAGCACCATAACGGGTTGACACCGCTTGGCAAAGACATCGTGCACGAGATGAACCGGTTAGGAATGATGGTCGACATCTCCCATGTTGCAGACAAAACCTTTTATGACGCACTGGAAACGAGCGAGGCGCCCATCATCGCCTCCCATTCTGCTTGCCGGGCCCTGACAAACGCGCCACGGAACATGACGGACGACATGATCCGGGCTCTCGCGAAAAAGGGCGGGGTCATTCAGATGAACATCTACTGCAATTTCATTTCTCAGAAGTCCGCGGACGCTCCGAAGGATGCGCCGGTGCGCGCGACCCTCGACGACTTAGTCGCGCATATCGACCACGTCCGTCAGATCGCCGGTATAGACGCCATCGGAATCGGAACTGACTTCGACGGCATCACCTGCGCGCCCGAAGGTCTTGACGATGTCTCAAAGTTCCCGAACCTGACGCGAGCCTTGTTGCTCAAAGGATATTCACCCAGCGATATCCGCAAGATCTACGGTGGAAACACGCTGCGCCTCATGCGCGACGTCGAGAAGGTCTCAGCGAGGCTGCGGGGCGGGAACGCCCGAGGATGAGGCGGCCGGCTCCGGTTCACCCTTTTCGTGCGTTTTCGCCTCCTGCCAGAGTTCTTCCATGCGGTCGAGCGGCGTAGCCTTAAGTTCGCCTCCGTCGCCCGCAATCTTTCGCTCCAGATAGCCGAACCGCCGCCGAAACCGCGCGTTAGTCTTTCGCAGCGCCTGTTCGGGATCGACCCGGTAGAAGCGAGCGAGGTTCACCAGGGTGAAGAGCAAGTCTCCAATTTCGTGTTCAATTTCGGCTGCCTCGTTCCGATGGGCCGCCTCCGTAAGTTCCCTTCCCTCTTCCACAAGCTTTTCCAGAACGCCATCGACATTTGGCCATTCGAACCCAACCTCGGCGGCCTTGGTCGAAATCTTTTGAGCTTCGGCCAGCGCCGGGATACTTCGGGGAATGCCATCCAAAATGGAAGTGTTCGTGCCGCTACCGGTGCCCGCCTTCTCCTCCGCTTTGATCTGATCCCACCGGACCTTCACGTCTTCCGGGGTTTCCGCCTTGGCGCTGCCAAATATGTGAGGGTGCCTGCGTACGAGCTTCTCGTTGATGGCCTGCAGGGAATCGGAAATGGTGAAGAGGCCTTCTTCCTCCGCAATCGCCGCCAGGAACACCGGCTGCAGCATCAGGTCTCCGAGCTCCTCGGACAAACCAGTCCAATCCCGGCTGTCGATTGCGTCCAAGACCTCATACGTTTCTTCCAGGGTGTAGGGCTTGATGGAATCAAACGTCTGCTTACGGTCCCAGGGGCAACCACCGGGAGCCCGCAACCGGTGCATCAGGCTCACTAGTTCGCTGAACTTTTGACCTGCATTTTCGCGAGACTCAGGCATGTCCCGACTATACCCACCCGCAAGGACTGCCACAGGTCAGCACTTGGCAAACCGTCTGACAAAATAGCCTTGGGAGCGCGTACAACACTTGGCCGCCGATCCATCGCAACTACCTATACCGCCAGCCGACTTCTTCTTCCTCGTCGAATCGATCCTCATGCAGGCTCAGATGCACCTTGGGCTGCTCGATTTGGGCGACGAGGAGGGCCAGCCGGAGCCAAACCTCCAGCTCGCAAGGCACTCCATCGACCTGCTCGCGATGCTGGGTGAAAAGACCAGAGGCAACCTGACTGCGGAAGAACAGCGGCTCTTGGACAACGGTCTGACGGAGCTCCGCTACCGCTATGTCCAAGTTTCGGATGAATTGAGCCGGGCGAGCACAACCACGGCCGAAGAATCGCGGAAAGATCAGGGTCCGCTCATCATCACTCCGGACGGTGGCAAGGGCTCAAAGACGGAATAGATGCTCAGTCATTTCGAGCACGCCTCCATTCTCGTGCTCGGCTCCGGTACCAGTGTGGGCGTGCCCATGATCGGGTGCCATTGCAAAGTTTGTACCTCCACCGATAGTCGCGACCGCCGGCTTCGCCCCTCGGTTTTGCTGCGGCTTGGGGACAAACGGATCCTGATCGACACGTCGCCTGATCTTCGGTACCAGGCACTGCGTTACGGCATTGATCATATTGACGGGATTCTGTACACCCACGCCCATGCCGACCACATTCTGGGTTTGGATGATGTTAGGCCGTTTAACTTCATGCAAAAGCAGACGATACCGATCTACGCCTCGAACGATGCATGGGAAACGATCGAGCGCACTTTCCGGTACGTCTTCGATGCCTCGCCATCGCAATCGAGCCGGCCGCGGCTGTGTGCCAACTTGTTTGACAACGAGCCTTTCCCGGTGGCCGGAGTTGAAATTATTCCTATCCCGGTGCAACACGGACGAACGACGGTTCACGGTTTCCGGTTCGGCGATTGCGCCTACCTGACGGATCACAGCGACATTCCCCAGTCGAGCCTGGCCAAGCTACAGGGTCTGGACGTACTCTTCCTTGACGCACTGCGCCACAATCCTCACCCGACTCACTCGACGGTGGAGGAATCGCTGAGAACAGTAGACCTACTGAAACCGAAAAGGGCTTATTTTACACACATTTCCCACGACCTACTTCATGCAAAAGTCGAGGCCACTTTACCGCCGAATGTTCATATCGCGTTCGACGGACTCGAGATCCCGATCGGCTACGGAGATCAGCGTTGAGCGATCGAGCCCTGGCGATTGGAAACTTTGACGGGGTGCATCTTGGCCATCAGGCTCTCCTGCACGAAGTGATTCGTTTCGCGGAGCAGCATGGACTGGAACCCGCCGTTTTGACCTTTGACCCTCATCCGACAGCGATCGTCGCTCCCGACCGGGTGCCCCGGCAGATCTGCAGCTCCGAAGAAAAGATTCGGCTGTTGCGCGCGAACCGAATCTCCCATATCGAGGTTCTGCCGTTCACCACAGCTGTCGCCCAGTTGTCGCCGGAAGATTTTGTGAAGAGGATCGTCGTTGAGCAGCTCCGGGCCAAGGGAGTTTTCGTCGGCGAAAACTTTCGGTTCGGCCACAAGAAGGCCGGCGACTGCCAGACGCTTCAGGAACTAGGGATTCCGCATGGATACCTGGCGCATTGCTTAAATCCTGTTGCTTGTCGGGGTGAAGTAGTTTCCAGCACTCGCATTCGCCAGTACATCGAATCGGGAAAAGTTGTCCGTGCAAGTCGTCTCCTTGGGCGGCCGTTCTCGCTATCGGGGCCGGTTGTACCGGGCCGGGGAATCGGTTCCAAGCAGACCGTGCCCACCCTGAACTTGCGTCCGGCGCCAAACCAGGTGTTGCCCCCGGGCGTATATGTCACGCGAACGAGAGAGGCGTCGGGCTCGCGCGTTTGGCAATCAATCACAAACGTCGGAACGCGGCCCACGTTTGGTGGCGAAGATTTCACGGTCGAAACGTTCATCCTGAGCACATTCGAACCACCGGCGCCGGACAGGATCAAGGTCGAATTCCTTCACTACATCCGCGCCGAACGCCAGTTCCCTGGCCCGGAGGAATTGCGCTCTCAAATCCTGCGCGATGTAGGCGTTGCAAAGAAGTATTGGCGGCGAGTCGAGCGCTGGTGTGGCTCGTCTCCTTCGATATACTGAACTCGATTCATCCACCTATCCCGGAGGGGACCACGATGCAGCTTTCCGAAGGCAAAATCAAACATTTCCAGGCACTTTCTAATGACAAGGGCGTAATTGCCGCAGCGGCTATGGACCAGCGCGGAAGTCTGCGCAAGAGCATCGCGTCCGCGAAAGGTGTTGATCAGAAAGAAGTGACGGACGAGATGATGAGCGAGTTTAAAGTCGCCGTCTCTCGAGTCCTCACCCAGCATGCAAGCGCCATTCTTCTGGATCCGGAATTCGGGATTCCCGCTGCTCAAGCCCGCGAAAAAAACACGGGATTATTGCTGGCGTACGAAGAAAGCGGCTATGACAACACGAAGCCAGGCCGCCTTCCTGACCTCCTGCCTCACCTTTCGGTAAAGCGCATCAAGGAACTCGGCGCGGATGCAGTGAAGATTCTGATCTACTACTCGCCTTTCGACGCCCAGGATGTCAACGACATCAAGCACGCGTTCATCGAACGGATAGGCGCAGAGTGCGAGACCTACGATATTCCGTTCTTTCTGGAATTTGTCGGCTACGATCCAAAGGGCGGCGACGAGAAAGGCCTTGAATACGCAAAGGCTAAGCCCGAAATTGTGATCGGGTCCATGAAGGAATTCGGCAAGCCTCAATACAAAGTTGATGTCTTGAAGGTGGAAGTGCCGGTAAATGCCGAGTTCGTGGAAGGCAGCAGCGTATTCAAAGGGAAGGCCGCCTATACACGCAAAGAAGCACTCGACCATTACCGGCGAGCAGCCGAGATCGCTAAGAAGCCGTTCATCTATCTCAGCGCCGGCGTCGGCAATGCCCAATTCGTTGAATCTCTGAACATGGCGGCCGAAGCGGGAACCGACTACTCAGGCGTTCTGTGCGGACGTGCGACTTGGAAAGACGGCATTCCTGTGTACGCGAAGTCCGGCGTGAAAGCGTTGGAAGATTGGCTTCAGGACCAGGGCGTAAAGAACATCGACGCCGTCAACGAAGCGATCCGTCCGGCCAAGCCCTGGTATGAGAAGTACGGCGTGGTCGTCGCTTCTTAACGAATGAATCGTGGATGAGTGCAGCTTCCCAAACTGAGGCGACCTTTGCCTCTATCGCCGAGGCCATCGAAGATTTTCGAGAGGGCAAAATCGTCGTTGTCGTTGACGATGAGGATCGCGAGAACGAAGGCGATCTGACGATCGCTGCCGAGAAGATAACGCCGGAAGCTATCAACTTCATGGCTACCCAGGGGCGCGGGTTGATCTGCCTTGCGCTTGCGCCTGATATTTGTGACCGGCTTGATCTGCAGCCGATGTCGGCAGTGAACACGGCGCGGTTTGGGACTGCATTCTGCGAGGCCATTGATGCTGCCGACGGCGTAACCACGGGCATCTCTGCGTATGACCGGGCCCATACGATTCGAGTGGCAATAGACCCGACTTGCAGGCCGCAAGACTTGGCGCGCCCCGGGCACGTTTTCCCATTGCGCGCGCGTGCCGGGGGCGTTCTCGTTCGATCGGGGCAGACGGAAGCAGCCGTCGATCTCGCCCGCCTGGCAGGGTTGAATCCGGGCGGCGTGATCTGCGAAATCATGAACACAGATGGCACGATGGCCCGTGTTCCTGAACTCGTCGATTTTTGCCGGCAGTACGGGCTGAAGATGATCTCGGTGGCCGAGCTGATCCGCTATCGCACCCAAACGGAAAAGCTTGTGCAGCGCGAAGCCGAAGGGAACATCCGGACGGCTTTCGGGGAATTCAGGACCATTCAGTACCGGAGTGAGATAGACGGCGAAGCCCATCTTGCCCTTGTGCACGGGGATGTCGCCGGAAGGCCGGACGTTCTGGTGCGGGTTCATTCGCGCTGCGTTTATGGCGATGTATTCGGATCGCTTGATTGCGATTGCCACCATTTGATCCGGGCCGCTCTCCGCGAAATAACGAACGCAGCTTGCGGTGTCTTCATTTACCTTCACCAGTCGGGTTCCGGCGTGCCGAGTATTACGCGCGATGGCCACCGCGAGCTCTTGACCCACGGGCGCACGCAATCGACGTTCACACCAGCCGTGGGACACCAGCCGGTTCAGCATGATACGGGAGTGGGCGCTCAAATCCTCTCAGACCTGGGGCTCTCAACCATCCATCTGCTGACAAATCACCCGCGCAAAGTGGTGGGTCTCGAAGGCTTCGGTATCCAGATTACGAAACAGGTTCCGTTCTCAGCGCCCGAAGCTGCCGAACCCAATTCCGCCGATTCTTTTTGACCTTGCCTTCCCTACCGAACACCTTTCTTCTCCCGCGTTTCTACCCCATTGTGGATACCGGGGCCCTGGCTCGGCGAAAGTGGTCGGCCTTAACATTTAGCGAAGCTCTGCTCGGAGCCGGAGTGAAGATTCTGCAGTACCGCCACAAGGAAGTCTGGACCCAGACGCAGTTCGACGAGGCGAAGCGCTTAGCTGAATTAGCCAAAGCGGCCGGAGCTCTTTTCGTAGTCAACGACCGGGTGGATTTCGCCAACCTTCTCGATGCGGCGGTGCATCTTGGACAGACAGATCTGCCGCCTGCTGCGGCCCGGAAGATCATCGCCGAGGGAATAATCGGATTCTCCACTCATAGCCGCGTTCAAGTAGAGCGCGGAGATGAAGAGCCGGTGGACTATCTCGCGATTGGGCCGATTTATCCAACGACATCCAAAGCTCAACCAGATCCCGTCGTCGGACTGGATGGGATCCGCAGTGCTCGCAAGTTGACGAGCAAACCCATTGTCGCGATTGGCGGCATCACTATCGCAGATGCAGCCGAGGTACTCGCAGCGGGAGCAGACTCTATCGCAACGGTCGCGGGCATCCTGCCGGTTGAACTCGAGGAAGTACCGTCGCTTGCTGCCGAGTGGCTGCGCAGAACGAGTGCTTGATTATCGTCTCTTTCGAGCCCTGGCACGAGTGCGAGCTTGAGAACCGAACCTGACTTAGGTGGCCGGAGCATCCTGAATCGCACAGTCCTGGCTGTGCTGCTCGCGTGGCTGGCCTTTAACTGGTCATCGACAGTCGTTCATATCCTTCAGTACTACAACCCTTTGCCGGTTTCCGATTACTGGCGTGTGATTGAGGACTTGCCAGTCGTTAACGCCGGTCATTTGAGTTGGCTGTGGCGCCAGCACAATGAACATCGCATCGTCTTTCCAGAGATCGTATTCGTGCTCGATCACCTGGCGTTCCGAGGACGTGAAGTACTGCCACTACTTGTGAGCTTTGCGTGTTACTTTGGCGCCCTTATGCTCCTGGGCCGCAGATACTGGCAGCAGGCAAATGTCTCGACTCGAGTGAAAACCCAAGCGCTACTTCTGGCGGCCGTCATTGCCGGTTGGCCATTGAGCGTGTACGTGCTCGGCACGCCGTTTCTTCTCCAATGGACGCTTCTGCAGTTCGCGGTCGTTCTGGCGCTCGACTCCGTCTCCAAGTTCACGGAGAAATCAGGATTTCGCTCCGTCGTGCTCTGCGTTGCCTCCGGCGTCGTGGCCACCTATTCTTCCGCGAACGGGCTTCTGCTTTGGCCAATTCTCCTCGGCATTGGGGGATTCGTGCGTGCACCCCGAAAGCGCTTAGTGGTTTTGGCCGTTTCGGGAGCGGTGAGTATCGCGGTCTATTTCATCGGATATCAGAGACCCGGAACTCCGCTGCTCGCGGCCCTTCAACACCCGGCCTACTGTTTGGGTTTCGTCGTTTCCTACTTCAGCATGCCGTTCGGTGCATTGAGACTACCCGTCTTCGGATTGATCTTCGGGGTTCTCAGCCTGGCTGTATGGGTAACCTGCTTTACTCGAACCCTTCGCGCTCACAAGCGTGCGCTCACCGCATTCGAGCTGGTCGCCTTCGGGTACTTCGTATTTCTCCTGCTGACGGCCGTCCTGACAAGCTTCGGCAGGATAAACGTTGCGGACAGCGGGTTCGGGAACGCCAAAGCGACCCGCTATCTTACGTTCCCTCTCCTTGGCTGGGCGCTGGCCGTGGCGCTCGCGACAGCATTGTCCTGGCGCCAGAAATGGAAGATCTTCTCGTCTCAGGTGATTGTCTTAACCGCCATGGTGGTCGTCGGATTTATGCAGATCAGGCTGGCGAGGTGGCTAAGAACAAATACTGACTATGTCGCATTTCAGCAGTGGGCCGCTGTCAGCGTTGAGAATGACGTATTCGATCCTTTTTTCCTCGGCAGCATCTTTCCCAAACAGGCGTTCATAGAACACTTCCTTCCGATACTGCGCGCAGGCGGCAAGTCGATTTTTGCCGATCCGTCCGTTGACCTTCCCGGGAAACAAATTCGTTCCGTTTTCCCGAAGTCCCAGAAGGGGGACGAACTCGGCGGTATTGGCAGGGTCACTCCGGTCCGGGGAGGAGTGTCCGTCGTTGGGTGGGCGGCCAACCTTGACCGCGGAGGAAAGAATCTGATCTTGTTTGTAGACGGTTCGGGAAAGATCGTCGGGTTCGGGCGCCATCTGCGTGCCGGGTTCCCAAAAGAGTTGATGCCCCTCCCTGCCCCGGCCGCTCAAACCTGGGTGGGATTTATCAACGGGCGATACCGGAGTCGTTCCTTCGTCGCGTATCTGGCAGAACCGGGGAGCGAATTCGCGTTCCCGATTGGTCGCGAGATAATGATTCAAGGTTCCGCTGGGACTGTTCCGGCACTCTAGCACAACCGGACACGCGTTCGTAACATTGCTTCCGCCGCTAAGTGTTTGTTAGCCTATCGTGTAATCATCCATGAGCCTTACTCGCAAGAAGTCTTTGTCCATGCTCCTGCAGCAGGCTTCCGAGAGCGGCCTGAAACGAACCTTAACTGCGAAGAGCCTGGTCGCTCTGGGCGTCGGCGCCATCATTGGTGCCGGATTGTTCGTGCGCACCGCGGCGGCTTCCGCCGAGGCTGCGGGGCCTGCGGTGACCCTGTC
Source organism: uncultured Acidobacteriaceae bacterium (assembly GCA_963730775.1). GTDB lineage: Bacteria > Acidobacteriota > Terriglobia > Bryobacterales > Bryobacteraceae > Bog-105. The sequence goes on from CAVSTI010000009.1 coordinate 66,997, forward strand.
CTTCATCGTAGCTGCGATCGGTTGTGCCTTTGCAGGTCTTTGCTATGCCGAATTTGCGGCAATGATTCCGATCGCCGGCAGCGCCTATACCTACGCCTACACGACCATGGGAGAGTTCGTCGCGTGGATCATCGGTTGGGCACTGGTTCTTGAATACGCGCTTGGGCGCCGCGACCGTGGCGATCAGTTGGAGTGAATACTTAAACAGCCTGGTCGGCATGCGAATTCCGTACGAGTGGTGTCATTCGCCCTTAGAGGCGAATGCTGCGGGCGTTCACGGCATCTTCAACGCTCCCGCTTTATTGATCCTTGCGCTCCTTACGATCTTACTGATCAAAGGTACACAGGAATCGGCTTCTGTGAACATGGTCATCGTCATTATTAAGCTTTCGATCGTAGTGGCGTTTGTAGCGCTGGGCTGGCAGTTCATCAATCACGCGAACTTAACGCCTTACCTTGTTCCTGCTTCCGTTCAGGGACACGAAGGCTTCTTTAAACATGGATGGGGCGGTGTTCTGGGCGGCGCCGGCATAGTGTTCTTCGCCTTCATCGGCTTTGATGCCGTGTCTACTGCGGCCCAGGAGACCAAGGATCCGGCCCGCGATATGCCAATCGGAATCATGGGATCGCTCGCGCTGTGCACGGTTCTCTACATTTTGTTCGGCTACGTTCTTACCGGCATCTGCAATTGGCAGGAATTTAGAACTGCCGGCAAAGAGGCGTCCGTTGCTTACGCAGTTCTACACTACATGCCCGGTTACGCCTGGCTTGCGACTGCCATTACGGTGGCGATTCTTGCCGGCTTCTCCTCCGTGATTCTGGTCATGCTCATGGGGCAGAGCCGGGTTTTCTTCTCGATGGCGAACGACGGTTTGCTTCCGAAGCTGTTCTCGGAGATACATCCGCGGTTCCGTACGCCTTACAAGTGCAACCTGGTTCTGTTTGTTTTTGTCGGACTGTTTGCGGGCTTCATACCGGGCTCTCTCGCCGGCGATCTGACATCCATCGGCACACTGTTCGCGTTCGTTCTGGTGTGTATCGGCGTTATGATCATGCGGCGAACCGATCCCGCAAGACATCGCCCATTTCGCACGCCTGTTGTGCCACTGGTGCCGATCCTGGGCGTTCTCATCTGCAGCGGGATGATTGTGTCGCTCGACAACCGAACCCAACTGACCGCATTTGCGTGGATGCTGATCGGTCTCGCCATTTACTTCCTGTACAGCAGGTCGCATAGCAACCTGAATCGGCCTGTGTTGCAAAAAGAGCCTGAGCCCGCCGGATCACTCTGATTCACATACGAGGTTTTGTGCGTCATACACCTCGTGACGCGTACTCTCGCTTCCAGCCTCCTGCTAACGGTGGCAGTTTTCGGACAGAACAACAGCTTTGTTCTGTCCGATGTTCGCCTCATTGACGGCACCGGCCGCCCCGCCGTCGAGCACGCCAGCGTCGTTGTCCAGAACGGAAAGATCGTCCGTGCTGGAACGGGTGCAGGCACTTCAACCGGCGCTCGTGCCATCCGACTCTCCGGCAAAACCGTGATCCCGGGCCTGATCAACGGCCACGGTCATGTGGGCCTTGTTAAAGGCACTGCTGTTGCGCCCGCGAACTACACCGGCGTAAACATCATGCGCCAGCTCGTGCAATACGAAGACTACGGCGTTACCACCGTGATCTCGCTGGGCATGAATAAGGACTTGCTGTACAAGATCCGGTCCGATCAGGAGAAAGGAAACGAGCCCGGAGCAACGGTGTTGACGGCTGGCCGGGGGATCGGTGTGCCTAACGGCGTACCGCCCGTGAAAGTCGGTGCCGACCAGGTCTATCGGCCCAGAACTCCGGAGGAAGCGCGTGCGGCGGTCCGTGAGATGGCGACGCACGCTCCCGACCTGATCAAGCTTTGGGTCGACGACAATCTGGGAAAGCTGCCCCGCCCGAAGATGGACGTAGAAGCTGCCGCGATCGACGAGGCCCACAAGCTCAACCTGAGAGTGGCGGCTCACGTGTACTATCAGGCCGACGCGAAGAAGTTACTTCAGGCTGGGATCGACATCCTTGCGCATAGCGTGCGGGATGGTGTTCTGGATGCCGATACAGTCAGTCTCATCAAGGGCAAGAAAGTGTATTACATCCCCACTCTGCAGCTCGAAGAATCCTTCTACGGCTTCGCGGAACACCCGGATTGGGTGAAATCGCCCTTCTTCCAATTCGTGTCGGACCAGCCGTTTAAGGCCACGGTGGGTTCCGTTTCGTACCGTTCGAGTGTCTCGAAGGATCCCGCCACTGAAACGCACAAAAAGGCTTTGGAGATTGCAAAGCAAAACGTCAGAAAGCTGCATGAGGCGACGGCGATGATTGCCTTCGGCACTGATTCCGGAGCCACTCCTTATCGCGTTCCCGGCTTTGCGGAACATCGTGAGCTACAGTTGCTGGTCGATGCCGGTTTAACACCGCTCGAGGCCATTCACTGCGCCACGCAGGAGACGGCAGCGATGCTGCACATTGAGGAGAAAACAGGAACGATCCAACCGGGCAAGCAGGCAGACCTGATTGTGCTGGATGGAGATCCGTCGCAGGACATTGCGAACACCGAGAAGATCCAAATGATCTTCCACAATGGGCGGCAGGTGAAGAGAGAGCCTGCCCAGGACTAAGCTAGCCGCTTAGTCTTCTTCTGCGCTGAAGAACGGCTCTTTTCCGGCGAGCATCAAGCGTTCATCGAGCGCCGCCTTTACCAGGGTCTCCTCCACTTCGGAGAGGCCGCGGGCGTCCTTCTTAACGCGCTCGAAAAGGCCCTTGGCTCGGCCGCGTGACGTTTCGCCGGGCATCGCGAGTGCGTACGCGAAGATGGCATCGGAACGAAGCTCTTCGTCGTCGAACAATTTGCGCAGCTGATCGAGTTCGGTTCTCAGGCCGTAATAGCCCACGCCCCAAACCGCACTTCTACGCACTTCGATGTCGGAATCGCCAAGGTGCTGGGCGAAGTTGTTCCGGAATGAAGGGTGCAAGGAGCGCCACATAGCTTCAAGCGCTTTCGCGCGCCCGCCATTTTCCCCGTAAAGCTTGTCGATCGCCTCACGAACTTCGTTGCGGTCGGCTTCCGGCGCAAGACCGACGAGAAGACCGCCCCGCTCTTCGATCGAGAGTTCAGGATTGCGCAAAGCCTTCAGCATCGCCTCAATCACCTTCGAGTTTTCCGTGTTGTTCATCAGCGCTTCCCAGGAACGCGCTCTTACCGAGGGATCGGGATCGTGAGTTGCCGTTTTCAGCAGCGCAGCGACTTCTTCGTCGGAAAGATCAAGATTGAAGAACGACCCCGCCGAAGAGGCCCTTACTTCCGCCGAAGCTGAACTATCGAGAAGAGACAACCGTTCATCCCGTGTCAGCAGTTCTAACGGAAGATCAGCTTTCTCGGGGTACAACGCCCAAATGTCCGGATCGTCGCTTCTGACCCCGGAATCGGGGTTGGTGCGGTCCGGTTCTCCCAGAATTCGAATTGCCTCGTCGAGTTCCTTTTTAAGCTGTACGTCTTCTTCGCCAAGTTTTGAAAGCTGTGCTTCCAACGTGCTGCGGGCGTCCGGGTCGCCGTACGAAAGAAGCAGGAGCACAGTATCCGAAAGGTCGAAGTCGACCCGATCAAGCAGAAGCTTGAGAACGCGGGGGTCCTTTACACCAAGATTGGCCAGGATGAACGCGATTTCTCCGCTTTCGCCTTCGTCCAGTTCGCCATAAAGCTTCAGCAACGGCTCAAGAGCAGGCGCACCAATTGCGACTAGCGCTTCAATGGCTTCGTCTGGAACGTCCGTTGGGTCTTCTTCGATGTACTTGAGGAGAAATTCGAGGGCTTCCGGCCGTTTCCAGTGCCGGAAGAGCAGGATAAGGTCAGGGGAAAGATCAACCGCATCTTCCCCTAGATTGTGGCGAGAAAACTCGAGGACCGCCGGAAAAGCTTCGTCCGAACGGTCCAGGATTGCGTGAAGGAAGCGATGATCCAGCCCTAACTGGCCGTTCGATGCGGCAGCCAGTACCTCAGCGGGCGGCACCTCTAACAGCTTGTCGGGGTCGAGGATCAAAGTACTACTCAGGCTCGACGACGACCTTGATCTCCGTCGTGACTTCGCGATGGAGCCGCAGATTGACCGTATGCTCGCCTAACGTATGGATGGGTTCGTCCAGCAGAACACGACGACGCTCGATGTGATATTTCTGAGCCTCGAGCGCATCGGCGATATCTTTGGCCGTTACCGAACCAAAGAGTTGATCGTTCTCTCCCACGCGGCGCTTGAACGTCAACACCACGTTTGAGAGAAGTTGGCCCAGTCCTTGGGCTTCAGTCTGGAGCTTTGCCTCGCGGCGAAGGTGGGCTTCCCGCTCCTGTTCGACGATCTTCTTGTTCGACTCGGTTGCCGGCACGGCGAGGCGCTTGGGCAACAGATAGTTGCGCGCATACCCGTCAGCAACTTTCACCACGGCGCCGCGCGCACCGAGTTTTTCGACGTCTTCTCTAAGAATGATTTCCATGATGAGCCTCAGACACGGGAAGCAAACGCAACCAGCGCGATATTGCGCGCCTGTTTGATCGCTTCGCTCAGACGCTTTTGGTGGGGCGTGCAAACACCCGAGATCCGGCGCGGCGTGATTTTGCCCCGCTCGGAAATAAAACTGTTCAGTAGCCTGGCGTCTTTGTAGTTGATATCGTCAACCTTGTCGACGCAAAACCGGCAGACTTTCTTGCGGCGGAAATATTGTTTTTTTCCGGTTGCAATTGCCTTGTCGCCGCCTGTGGGGCGCTGCGAAGCCGCAATAGGGCGGCCGCCTCTTTGTTCTGCCATGAGAATCTCCTCTTAACTTTCTTCTGCGGTTTCGCCTGCGGCTGCTGGAACGGCAGGTGCTGGTGCGCCAGGGGCCCCTGGAATGGGCGGCGGTGCTTCCAGCGGCATAGCCGGTGAAGCAATCGCCGGAATGGAAGGAGCCGGTGGTGGCTTGCGGGCGGCACGCTTCTCGCGAGCTTTCTTCCGCTTCTCGATGCGCTTCAGCTTCTCGTCGATGCGCACAGTTAAGAACTTCAGGACCACGTCCGATACGCGCAGACGACGCTCGACTTCACGAACAGCTTCGGCGTTTACCGTGAACTGCAGCAGGACGTATTGCCCTTCGTCGTGCTTCATTACCCGATAAGCGAGCTTGCGAACACCCCACTTCTCGGTCTTGTCAAGCGTGCCCCCTGCTTGGGTGACAACGTTCTTCACTTGTTCGACGATCGGATCGATTTCTTCATCGGTCGCATCCGGACGAACAATGAACAACTCTTCGTAGATTCTCATTCTTCCTCTTTTGTCATGCCTCGGGCGCGGCGATTGAATTTCGCCATGGCCTTTTCGGCGCCTTCGGCGACGAGGGATTCGATTGCATCCGCGGTATAGGACACAACCTCTTCCTCGTCCACTTTCAATTCTCTCTCCAGAGGAGAAAGAACGTATTCAGCTGCGTCCGACACCGGGTGGTTCGGGCGTATACCCACCCGAACCCGGGTAAACAACTCTGTCTTCAGCGAGCCAATGATCGACTTGACACCATTGTGTCCAGCCGCCGAACCGCCCACCTTGATCCGCAGCGCGGTCCAAGGCAGGTCGAGCTCGTCGTATACAACCACCAGATCTCTCGCGCTGAGCTTGCGAAACCGGAGAACGGCTGCAATGCCCTGCCCGGAGAGATTCATGAACGTCTGCGGTTTGACCAGGAGAACGCTGCGATCCCCGATCCTGCCGCTTCCGACCAGGCTTTCACCTTCCGACTTCAGCTTGACGTCGAAACGCTTCGCCAGCGCATCGACGATCCAGAAGCCGACGTTATGAGGAGTCGCCTCGAAGCGAGTACCCGGATTCCCGAGTCCCGCGATGCAAAGGAGGGAAGAGCGGTCATTAGCTTCCCCTCCCTGCTTTTCGGTGTGAGACTCCAGCGCCAACGAAGCGGGCTCAGCCATTCGAGGCAGAGGCGAAAGTTACTTCTTCTTGGCGGGTTCGCTGCCGCCCTCGTCTTCCTTCTTGCCCTTCTTCACCACTTCGGGTTCAGCGGCAGCGGTTCCGCCGGTCTCAGCCGTCGTCGACTCTTCCGCACGCAACGAGACCACGTGCGAGATCACCGCATCCGCAGGGCTCAGAAGCGTCATGGAACCGACCAGCGGGATATCGGAGGCGCGAATGCTCTGACCGATTGACAGCTCGGCGACATTGACCTCGAACTGCTCGGGAATATCGTTCGGAAGGCACTCGATTTCGATTTCGCGAGTGACGATCTCGTGGATTCCGCCCTGCAGCTTCACGCCCTTCGGATCACCGAGCGTGACAACCGGCACCTTAACGGTAATCCGCTGGCTCAGATCGATCCGCTTCAGATCCACATGCAGCAGAGACTCCTTGATGGGCTCGTGCTGCCAATCGACGATCATGACCGGGGTATCGGGACCGCCTGTGATGCTCAGCTGGAAAATCGTGTTGTGCCCGGTTTTGCTGTGCAGAATCTTGTTGATCTCTTTGGGATCGACCGCAACAGCGGCCGCATCCTCGTTCCGCCGTACACAACGGCGGGAACGAGACCCTTCACACGCAAACGGCGCGCTTCATTCTTGCCGCGCGACTCTCGAGCTGTGCGGCAACTTTTAAATCCTTAACCATCCTTCACCTCTTCGCCAGGACGGCTGCCTGCTACGACTCACCGAGCGCCGGCCCCCGACTTGATTTTTCGCTCTTCAGCGAAGTTCAAAACTTAAATAAACAACGTGCTGATCGAGCCACCATCGTGAATCGATTGAATCGCCCGTGCCAGCAACGACGCTACCGAGAGCGTTCGGATTTTGCTGCACCTGCCCGCCTGGTCTTCGTGACGAATCGAGTTCGTCACTACCAACTCTTCCAGCGGCGAAGCGTTGATCTTGTCCACCGCCGGCCCGGACAAAACCGCGTGCGTCGCGCAAGCGGTCACGGACTTAGCACCCTGACTCGAGCAGCGCTTCCACACCCTTCACCAGCGTTCCGGCCGTATCCACCAGATCGTCCACCATCAGGCAGTGCCGGCCATTCACGTTGCCGATGATGTTCATGACTTCCGCCACATTCACATCGGTCCGGCGCTTATCGATAATCGCCAGCGGACAATTCAACCGTTTCGCGAAAGAACGGGCTCGCTCCACACCACCCGCATCGGGGGAAACGACCGTCAGATCGTCCTGCCGGAACCGCTCTTTGAAATAGTCGACCATCACCGGCGCCGCAAACAGATGATCTACCGGGATATCGAAAAAGCCTTGGATTTGAGCGGCATGTAGATCGAGCGCCAGAACCCGACTCGCTCCCGCCCGCTCTAGAAGACTTGCTACCAGTTTGGCCGAAATCGGCATTCGCGGCCGGTCTTTCCGATCCTGCCGCGCATACCCATAATAGGGTAACACTGCCGTGATCCTCTCCGCACTCGCCCGCTTAAATGCGTCGATCATCAGCAGAAGTTCCATCATGTAGTGGTCGACCGGGCTGGAGGTGGGCTGGACGAGAAAGACGTCCATACCCGCGCACGTTCTCCCCGATCTGGAGGTGCGTTTCGCCATCGGCGAAACGCTTGATCATCATGTCGCCGAGCGGGCAGCCGAGCGCGGTGCAGATTTCCTCTGCGAGCGGGAGTTTGCGGTACCGCTAAATACTTTGAAATCAGTAAACAGCGATCTTGCTGGTTTCGGGGCAGACATTGTCGGTTAGTCGGAATCGGCGAAGCAACTGGCGCCCGCTGCAGGGCCCAGGGCTTGGAGCCAGAGTTTGCGATACTGCCGGCGATCGACAAAGCGTGCGGCGAAAGCAGTACCGGGCGGAAACATATCGGCTGCGGCTTTTACCTGCGCAGCAGTTTCGAAAATCCCAAACACGGCAGACCCACTGCCGGTCATAAGCACTGGTTTGGCACCGGCGCGGCGCAGCTTGCGTGCCGCCGCGGGGATCTCTCCATGATTCTCGAAAACAGGTTTTTCAAAGTCGTTTGCGAACGGAATTTGACCGGGATCGGATCGGTCTAACGTCCAGGCAATTGTTTGGAACTCTCTCAGAATAGGGAACTCAACGGGCGAAGTCAACGTACCCGTATCTGCAGGAGTTATAGGCTGACGGTCTAACTGGGCATAGGCTTTCGCAGTTGATACGTGGACCCCACTCGCCACCACCAGCGCGTGCCTGCGCGGCTGGTCCGGCAGCGGATACAGTTCTGTTCCCGCGGCCGATTCCAACCGCCGTGCCGCCCAGGAGAAAGAACGGGACGTCGCTACCGAGTTTCTCCCCCAAAGCAATGAGCCGCCCGAACGAAACCGGCTTTCGAGCTAATGCCGCAAGCGCGATCAGGACGGCCGCCGCATTGCTCGAACCACCGCCCAATCCGGCGCCCATGGGAATCCGCTTGCGTAATTTCAGCCGAATGCGAGCTTTGATGTTCAGCTCGTCGCTGATTAGCCTGGCTGCTCGCAGAACGAGATTGTCGGGAATATCAAGGGAACTCTCGAGCGTGAAGTCGGATTTCCGCGCGCTCTCAAACTGAATCTCGATCGTGTCCCGGAGGCTGATTGTCTGAAACAGACTTCTCAGTTCGTGGTAACCGTCGTTCCTCTTGTACAGAACCCGAAGATCGAGATTGATCTTCGCAAGCGAAGGGACCGTGACTTCCACGGTCAATACCGAAGAAGTGAGAAGACGTCGTGGCCTGCCAGTCGGTCCCGGCCGTTCAGGAAAGTAAGCTCCAGAACAAAGCCTAGTCCCATGACCTTACCGCCGCAATCGCTCAACAAGCCGAGCTACTGCACTGGCAGTACCACCGGTCGCGAGAACGTCGTCGATGATGAGGACGTTCTGTCCGGGTTCGATCCCGTCCGCATGGATTTCGAGTTTGTCCGTGCCGTATTCCAGTTCGTACTCAATGCTGCGCACGGTTGATGGGAGCTTCTTCGGTTTCCGCACGGGAACGAATCCCGCCCCGAGAGCATGCGCCATGGCCGGAGCAAAGAAATAGCCGCGAGCTTCGATCCCAATGACAACATCGATGGGCCGTCCGCGATAGTGCGAGGTTAGAGACTCGATTGTTTCTCGGAAGCCGTTCTTGTCTTTCAGCAGGGTCGTAATGTCGTAGAACTTGATGCCCGGCTTAGGGAAGTCGGCACATTCCCGAATGAGAGATTTAAGACGGTCCGACGCTAGGTCGACATCAACGGCGGGAGCAGGCACGCCGCTGATTGTAGCAAGCGATTCCAGCTGCTATTCGTGACGACGATTGTCGAATAGATCGAATCTTCTATGCTGGTAGCTGGATCCGAGTTGCTCTTTGAGAGAACCAATTTTCGTTCCACAGGGTTAGTTTCCGGGCTGCTGATCGGCATGTTCGCCCTTACGGGCTTTTGCACGTCGGTTTACAAGCATCAAAGAACGAATCTGGGACAGAGGCACCACGCAGAGGGTCAGCGACTCGAAAACGCCGGCCAGCTGGATTCTGCCGTTGAAGAGTATCGCAAGGCGTTGATTTTCGCTCCCGATGACGCGGATTACCGCATTTCCTTCGCGTCTGCCCTGATCGGAGCGGGGCGATTTGAGGAAGCCCAGTCGCATATCGATCAACTGCTACAAGAGGATCCTACAAATGGCGCGCTCAATCGTATGCAGGCTTACCTGGCAGAGCGGCAAAAACGTGTCCCGGCTGCCATCGACTACTACCAGCGTGCCGTTTACGAGTATTGGCCGCCTAACAAACTGCAGGAGCGCGCCCGCGCCCGATGGGAGTTGATTGGACTGCTTGAAAAAGCGGGCCGGCGTGAAGAGGCCATCGGCGAGTTGATGACGCTTTACGCGAATACGACAGTTGGACCAAGCGGCAAGCTCGACATTGGCTTTGCCCTCCTACGCGACGGCGCGATCTCCGAAGCGACCCAGGTCTTCCGGGAAGCGTCCAAGAACGCAGCGAAGGACGCCCAACCGCATCGGGGACTCGGCGAGGCCTATCTGGCGTCAGGCGAATTTGTGTCGGCCCGACACGAGTTCGAACGCGCGCTTCGACTGGATGCGAAAGACAAACAGGCCGCCAATTCCCTGGCGCTGACGAACACGATCATCGATATGGATCCGGAGTTGCCGGGCGTCAGCAGCGTCGAGCGGTTCCGGCGCAGCGGCAACCTGTTAAAGCGCATTGTCTCCCTCCTTCGACAATGCTCGGGTGGAGTCGGAGTGGACGACAGTTTAACGGCCGCAGACAATCTGTTGCAGGGTGGGAAAGTGAAGAACGCCGACGTCACACTCGAAATGCAGAACCTCGCGAAGCAACTGTGGAAGGAACAAGCCACGATCTGTCCCGACAGCCCTTCTACAGATCCAGCCGTTTCACGTGTGATGGACAGGATGTCCCGTGAGTAGGGGTACGGCGGGCGCGATTCGATCGGGCGACGTTAGGCAACTGTGGTCCTCTGCCCGGCGACTGCAATCAACCCTCAGCCACTTAGGGGTCTCCGAAACCCAGAGATTTCTAGTCCTGTCCCTGGTGATCGGCATCTTTTCGGGACTGCTGATTGTTCTGTTCCACATCTTCATCGATTTCACGAGCTGGAGCACGCTGGGCGCTCTTGCCGGCCGTTACCGGTTTGCCCGATTGATCAGTCCCGCAATTGGAGCAGTGATCGCGGTATTCATCGTCAAGGTAGTTTTCCCGCTTGCACGCGGCAGCGGCGTCAACCAGACGAAAATCGCCGTCTATAGCTCCGAAGGGTACGTCTCCTCAACGACCATCGCCGGGAAATTCCTCGCCTGCGCTATTTCCATCGGTACCGGAAATTCGCTTGGACCAGAAGATCCGTCTCTGCAGATGGGAGCCGGCGTTGCATCGAGACTTGGCCGGTTGTTTCATCTGCCCAAAGCCAACATGCGCATGATTGCGCCAGTGGGTGCGGCAGCGGGCATCGCTGCGGCCTTCAACACGCCGATCAGCGGAGTTCTGTTTGTTATGGAAGAGGTCCTGGCGGACTGGAGCGCAACCGCGGTCGGTTCGATTGTGCTCGCGGCTGTTTCCGCCGTGGTTACCATGCGGGCGTTCCTCGGGAATGAGCCTTTGTTCCGGATCCCGACGTTTGAAATCGCAAGTGCGTCCGAGCTTGTGATCTATGCAGGAATAGGGCTCATCAGCGGCGCGCTCTCCGCGCTCTTCATCCGGCTCATCGAAGACATGAAGAGGCGAATCGAGCACCTTCCGAGCTGGAAGGGCTACGGACTGCCCGCGGCCGCCGGCTTTCTGACCGGAGTGGTCGGTCTCTGGTTTCCCGAGGTAATGGGAGCGGGCTACGAAGCGATCAACAGCGCGCTGCATGGTCAGTTCACCTGGGATCTGCTGCTCTATATCGGGCTCGCAAAGCTACTGGTTACGTTGTTGTGCTTCAGTGCGGAGACTCCGGGCGGCATGTTCGCCCCTGCGCTTTTCATCGGCGCCATGCTGGGCGGAGCGCTGGGAGGCTTCGCTCACCGATACTCCCCTTACGGGGCTGCGCCGGCGGAATCCTACATTCTCGTCGGCATGGGGACTTTCTTTGCCGGCGTGTTCCGGTCGCCCATCACCTCAATCTTCATGGTGTTCGAGACAAGCGCCAGCTACGTGATTATTCTGCCGGTCATGATTGCGAACGTCACCGCCTATCTCGTCTCCCGCAAATTGCATCCTACGCCGTTTTTCAAAATGCTCGCGCAACTCGAGGGTGTCAATCTGCCGACCGCCGAGGAAAAACGCACATTCCAGCCGCTACGGGTGGAAGACGCGCTGCTTACAGCCAAACCTCATGACAGCATGATGGGCGGCATCTCGCTTTTTCCGGATGAGCCGCTGGACGCAGCCCTGCGTCTGCTTGCTGTGCAGCCGAGTGTCGCGGTGGTCAGCCGCCTGCGACCCGACGATGTACTTGGAGTCCTGACGCTCGAGGACGTTCACCGGGCTTACGGAATCGGCGAGGAACCCGCTCGCATTTAATCTCATTTTCGGCGGCCGTAAGAAAATAGAGCTAGTGGCTCTTCTCTTGAATGCGACCGGCCTTAAACAGTCCTATGGGGCCGTTCCGCTCTTCGAAAATCTCTCGTTCAACATCTCGGAGGGGCAACGGCTCGGTTTGATCGGGCCCAATGGCTCCGGCAAATCGACTTTACTCGAAATACTCGCAGGCAGGCGCGACCCGGACGAGGGAACTGTCGCGGTCAGGAAGAATACCCGCCTCGCGTACGTCGCGCAGCAATCCGAGTTTCTGCCCGGTCAAACCGTGCGTTCCGTCATGGAAGAGGCGCTCCGGGAGGCTGGCCTGAGCCCTGGAGAGCGAGAGGGCCGTTTAGCCGAGACGTTGGGCCGCGCCGGTTTCGAGGACTTCGAGGCCCCGGCGATGAGCCTCTCGGGAGGATGGCGCAAGCGACTGGCGATTGCAAGAGCGTTGGCTCTCTCCCCGGATCTGCTCTTTCTGGACGAACCCACGAATCACCTGGATATCGAAGGCATCTGAATGGCTTGAAAAGCTGCTGCTCAGTTCTCCGTTTTCTTCTGTCGTAGTCAGCCACGACCGCTATTTCCTCGAGAATGTCGGCACTGAGATGGCCGAGTTGAACCGCATCTATCCGGAAGGAATCTTCCGCGTCTCCGGCACGTACAGCTACTTCCTTGAGAAGAAGGACGAGTTTCTCCTTGCTCAAAATAAGCAGCAGGAGTCGCTTCGAAACCGCGTTCGAACGGAAATTGAGTGGCTTCGCCGAGGTCCCAAAGCGCGCGCCACAAAAGCGAAAGCCCGGATCGACAAGGCTCACGAGCTGATTGGGCAACTGAGCGATCTGAACTCCAGAACTCGCACGACCCGAGCGGACATCGATTTCACGGCTACCGACCGCAAGACCAAGCGGTTGGTAGAGTTGAAATCCGCGGAGTTCGACATTGACGGACGCACGATCTTGCGTGATCTGAACTTCGTTATGACAGCGGGCACACGCGTCGGCCTTGTGGGTCCAAACGGAAGCGGCAAGACCACGCTGCTGCGCCTTCTCCGTGGTGAAACGACGCCAACACGCGGCGAGATTGCCCGTGCTGACGGGTTGCGTATTGTCTACTTCGACCAGAACCGTGTTCTCGATCCGGACGTCACGCTCCGCAGAGCGCTCGCTCCTCATAGCGATTCGGTGCTGTACGGCGAGAGTACGATTCATGTGGCATCCTGGGCTGCGCGCTTCGCGTTCACCAGTGAACAGCTGAACCAGCCTGTCGGCCGTCTCTCGGGTGGAGAACGGGCCAGGGTTCTGATTGCGAAGCTGATGCTGGAACCCGCGGACCTGCTGATGCTGGACGAGCCCACCAACGATCTCGACATCCCGACCCTTGAGGTGCTCGAGGAGAGCCTGCTCGAGTTTAAGGGAGCGCTCGTGCTGGTCACCCATGACCGCTACATGCTTGATCGTGTATCGACCGTTGTCTGGGGCCTGGATGGCGCCGGCAACGCGGGAAACTTTGCCGATTTCAGCCAATGGGAAGAGTGGCAGAATAGCCAAAAGAGCACGAACAGAACACAACCCACTTCGCAAGCGGCAGCCAAGACGCAAACGTTGGCGCCGCCAGCCCGCAAAAAGCTTTCCTACCTCGACAATCGGGATTTCGAGACGATCGAAGACCGCATCTCAGAAGCGGAAGAACGTACTTGCATCGAAGAAACTGCTTTTGGAGGACAGCGAGGTCGTTCGAGACCCGAAGAGATTGAGCGAAGCGCTGCGAAGCGTGGAAGCACGCGCAAGCCTCGGTCGACCAGCTTTACGAGCGTTGGGCGGAACTCGAAGCAAAGATCAGCTAGTAAAAGTCGTTACACCGCAGGGGTAGACTGAAGCCGTGGCGACGGACCTGGTTTGTGGGACCCAGATTGCGGACGAAAAACCGCAATTTTTCTCGGATTATGACGGGCGTGTGTACCCGTTCTGCTCTGCCCAGTGCAAGCGCAAATTCGACGATCACCCTGATTACTTTATTCAGGAAGATGCAAAGAAAGCTCTTGGACTAACGGGCGAAAGAGAATAAGCCTTAGAGCACCAACATACAGTCGCCGTACGAAAAGAAGCGATATCGTTCCTGGACAGCGTGACGGTAAGCGGCCATAATCAGGTCCTTCCCGCCCAGGGCGGACACTAACATCAGCAGACTCGATTGAGGCAGATGGAAGTTGGTCAACATCGCTCCTGTCGCGCGGAAGTGAAAACCCGGATGAATGAATAGATTTGTTTCACCGCTCATCGGCTGAAACCCGCCGCGCAGCATTGCGGTCTCCACCGTGCGCACAGACGTGGTACCAACGCAAACCAGGCGCTGCGCGCCACGCATGATCTCACTGTTGTCGCGAGAGATCTCGAAATACTCTTCGTGAAGCTGGATTTGCGCAAGGTCCTGCTCACGAAGAGGTGCAAACGTTCCCAAGCCCACGTGCAGAGTCACATGAGCGATAGCTGCGCCAGCGCCCGAGCAGCGATCGAGCATCTCCGGAGTGAAGTGTAGCCCCGCGGTAGGAGCTGCAGCAGAACCTTGTTTTTCGGAGAAAACTGTCTGATAACGTTCGCGATCTCGAACCTCGGGAGAACGGTGGATATACGGCGGGAGTGGTATCTGGCCGATTTGCTCCAGAATGACGCGTACCGGTTCGTCTGCCTCGAAACGAACCACGCGTTCACCGAATTCGCCCTGGCTTTCTACCGTCGCTTCCAACCCGAGCCCGAACAGCAACTTATCGCCGGTACGCACACGCTTGCCGGGTTTCGACAGCACCAACCATTGCTTCTCTTCGGGTTCCAGAGCACGCAGGAGAAGCAACTCAACTTCCGCCCCGGATGGCGTGTTGCGCCGCCCGCGCAGTCGTGCCGGAAAGACGCGCGTATTGTTCACCACCAGGCAATCGCCGGGGCGGAGGTATTGGGGAAAATTGGCAAACGAATCATCGTGGAATGACTGGCTTTGGCGTGAGACCACCATCATGCGCGAAGCTGTTCGTTCTGCGAGTGGCTCCTGAGCGATCAGGGATTCGGGGAGCTCATAATCAAAGTCAGAGACTTGGGCCAAGCAATCATTTTAGGAATCGAGAGTTCATGCGACGAAACGGCAGCCGCTGTGGTAGAGGACGGAACAGTCCTTCGCTCGAATGTCGTCGCATCACAGCTGGTACACGCGAAATACGGAGGAGTGGTTCCTGAGCTTGCTTCCCGAGAACATCTACGTGCAGTGGTGCCGGTGGTACGAGAAGCACTCAGTCGCGCGGGTACAAGCTTTGCGTCTCTGAGCGCTGTAGCGGTCACAGCCGGCCCGGGCCTGATCGGCTCCCTGCTGGTCGGCGTGACGTACGGGAAGGCGATCAGCTTCGCGGCAGGCATCCCGCTTATCGCAGTGAACCATGTAGAGGGTCACATCCATTCCGTGCTGCTTGAACATCCAGAAGTCAGCTTCCCTGCGTTGGCGCTCGTGGTCAGCGGCGGACATACGCATCTCTTCGAAGTTCGCTCGCCAGGGTCTTACCGGCTTTTGGGAAAAACACGGGATGACGCGGCAGGCGAGGCTTACGACAAGGTGGCAAAGCTGCTGGGGTTTGGGTATCCAGGCGGCCCGCTGATTGACCAACTCGCGCCGCACGGAAACCCGAAAGCAGTGAAATTCAGCTTGGCGAAGATGAAAGGCAATGAGCTGGATTTCTCATTCAGCGGGCTGAAAACGGCAGTTTTACGGTGGACCGAGAGCCAAGCCGGGATGGCGGAAGAAACCGCGGTACGACGGCAAAACCGCGATATGACCTTGGAAGGCTGGCTTGCAGTTACTCCCCACCGAACACTCGACATGGTGGCCAGCTTCCAGGGAACCGTGATTGAGGAACTGTTGCGACGCGCTTCCGCCTCTGCCGAACAAATCGGGGCAGATTCGGTTATCGTCGCGGGAGGCGTAGCGTCCAATGCAGGGTTGCGAGCCAAAGCCGAAGGTCTTCGCGGTCTTTCTTTCTACTTCCCCTCTCGCGGTTTGGCCACTGATAACGCGGCCATGATTGCAGCCGCGGCATTTCCCAAATTTGAACGGAGAGACTTCGCCAGTCTCGACCTGAAGGTACAACCCGGGCTGGTGCTAGCTTGAGGGTATGGGTCCTCAAGCTCCTCCGGAGCAACCGAAGCTTCCGATTTCAGGAGTAGAAAACATCATTGCGGTAGGCTCGGGCAAAGGTGGCGTCGGTAAAAGCACCGTCGCGGTAAACCTTGCGATCAGTCTTTCGAAGCTGGGCCACAAGGTTGGCCTGTCTGGACGCTGATGTGTATGGCCCGAATGTACCCCTCATGATGGGCGTGCGCCAGACTCCTCACGCCATTGGCCAGCGTATTCAACCGCTTGAAGCATACGGAATCAAGCTAATGTCCATGGGGTTTCTGAACCCGGGAGACAAGCCGCTGGTGTGGCGCGGGCCCATGCTGAACAGCGTTATCCAGCAGTTTCTTCGAAGCGTCGACTGGGGCGAGCTCGACTACCTCGTAATCGATCTGCCGCCGGGTACGGGCGATGTTCAACTCACTCTCATACAAACAACGCCGCTGACCGGCGCGGTTGTGGTGACAACGCCGTCCGACGTGTCCCTCGAAGACGCGCGGAAGGCGGTGCTTATGTTTGAGCAGGTGCGGGAACCCGTGCTCGGCATCGTAGAAAACATGAGCTACCTGGAGCACAACGGCGAAAAGTTGTACGTCTTTGGAAAGGGCGGTGGCGCGCGCACGGCTCAGGCCATGAAAGTGCCGCTGCTGGCGGAGATCCCGCTGGATCCTGCGACGCGCGAAGGCGGAGATGCCGGGCGTCCGATCACGACAGACGCAAGTTCACCGCAGACCAAGTTGTTTTCCACACTTGCCCAAACGATAATCGACCGCGCAAATGAAAGCAAGCAGCGTCAGCGCCCGACGATCACGGTCGCTGACTGAGCTTGCCTACTATTACGAATTAGCCGTCCGAGGATGCAGGATCGGTCTGTAGTTTCGATCCTGTACTCCATTCGGTGAATGGCTTGAGCGTGGTGACGATGTTGTCTCTCTCGCGCCAGCTGCCGCGCAGATAATCGCGGTTCATGGCAGCAATGACTTCGAGCGGGATTTCTTTGGGACAAACACCGGTGCATTCGCCGATGTTGGTACAGCCGCCGAATCCCTCCTCGTTCATCTGCGTCACCATGCGAATTGCGCGCATGTCCCGTTCCGGCTTGCCCTGAGGAAGTACCCCGAGGTGCGTAATCTTGGCGCCAGTAAACAAGGCTGCCGAGGCGTTTGGGCAGGCGGCGACACAAGCGCCACATGCGATGCAGGCGGCGGCGTCCATTGCCCGGTCCGCCGACTCCTTAGCAACCAGAATGGCGTTGCCGTCGGGCGCACTTCCGGTGGAAACCGAGATGTAACCACCCGATGCGATGATGCGATCGAACGCGCGGCGGTCAACGGCCAGATCTTTGATCACCGGGAAAGGACGGGCACGCCAGGGTTCGAGCGTGAGTTCCTCTCCTGCTTTGAAATGGCGCATCGTCAATTGGCACACCGTAGTGGCGGGCAGCGGGCCATGAGCAATGCCATTGATCATGAATCCACAGGAGCCGCAAATTCCTTCACGGCAATCGTGTTCAAAAGTGATAGGGTCTTCGCCCTTCTCGGTCAGCTCTTCGTTGAGAACGTCAAGCAGCTCGAGTATGGACATGTCCGGATTGGCTTCCACCGGATAACTGACAAATTTGCCCGAATCTTTGCGGCTGGTCTGCCGCCAGACCTTGAGGGTCAGCTTCATCTACTTATAGCTCCTCTGGGACGGATGCACGTAGTCGAACTCCAGCGGTTCCTTCACCAGCGTTTCCGGGTTCCCCGCCCCCTGGTATTCCCACGCAGCAACGTATGAAAAATGTTCGTCATCGCGCTGCGCCTCCCCATCCGGGGTTTGATATTCTTCGCGGAAATGACCGCCGCAAGATTCGTTTCTGTGCAGGGCATCCACACACATCAACTCACCCAGTTCGAAGAAGTCCGCCACGCGGCCGGCCCTTTCCAAACTCTGGTTGAAGTCGGCGCCGCTCCCGGGAACACGGACGTTTTTCCAGTATTCTTCGCGCAGATCCTGTATCTGACCGATGGCGTGCTCGAGTCCCGCGGCGTTGCGGGACATTCCGCAATAATCCCAAACAATCTTGCCAAGTTGGCGGTGAAAGGAATCGACGGTACGGCGTCCATTCACGCTTAAGAGTCGCTTCAGGACCGACTCTGCTGAGACGACCGTATTGCGCACTTCCGGATTCGAAGCCGACACGGGTTCGAGCTTGTTGTTCGCAAGGTAATCGCCCAGCGTGTACGGAATAACAAAGTAGCCGTCGGAAAGCCCTTGCATCAAGGCACTTGCGCCGAGCCTGTTTGCTCCGTGATCGGAGAAATTGGCTTCTCCGAGAACAAACAGACCTGGAATCGTGCTCATCAGGTGGTAATCCACCCAAAGCCCGCCCATCGTGTAGTGGATGGCCGGGTAGATACGCATCGGAACCTTATAAGGATCTTCGTCCGTGATGCGCTGGTACATATCGAAGAGGTTGCCGTAGCGTTCTTCGATCGTCTTGCGGCCCAGCCGCTGGATGGCCGCTCCGAAATCGAGGTAGACGCCGAGAGCTGTCTCTCCTACTCCGCGGCCTTCGTCGCAGACCTGCTTTGCGTTACGCGACGCAACGTCCCGCGGAACAAGGTTTCCGAAACTTGGATACCGGCGCTCCAGATAATAATCACGCTCGTCCTCCGGTATCTGATCCGGGCTGCGTTTGTCACCCTTCTTCTTCGGGACCCAGATGCGGCCGTCATTACGAAGCGACTCGCTCATAAGAGTCAGCTTCGATTGGTACTCGCCGGACACGGGGATACAGGTTGGGTGGATCTGCGTGTAACAGGGATTGGCGAAGAGAGCACCACGCTTGTGGGCGCGCCACGCAGCAGTGACGTTTGACCCCTTGGCGTTGGTCGAAAGATAGAAGACGTTTCCGTAACCGCCGGTCGCGAGCAGGACAGCGTCCGCCAGATGGACGTTCACCTCACCGGTTACCAGATGCCGGGTTACGATGCCGCGAGCACGGCCATCGATCACGATCAGGTCGAGCATCTCGGTGCGGGGATACATGATTACGCTGCCCGTTTCCACCTGGCGTTCGAGTGCCTGGTAAGCACCAAGGAGAAGCTGCTGGCCCGTCTGACCGCGTGCGTAAAACGTCCGCGAGACTTGCGCTCCACCGAAAGAACGATTGGTCAACGTCCCGCCATATTCCCGGGCGAACGGAACGCCCTGGGCTACGCACTGGTCGATGATTTCAACGCTGACTTGCGCCAGCCGATAAACGTTGGCCTCGCGCGCACGGAAATCGCCACCCTTGACCGTGTCGTAGAAAAGGCGGTAGATGCTGTCGCCATCGTTCTGGTAATTTTTGGCAGCGTTGATACCGCCCTGCGCGGCAATCGAGTGGGCACGGCGCGGAGAATCCTGAAAGCAAAAACAGCTTACTTTGTAGCCGAGTTCGCCCAGAGTAGCGGCTGCGGATCCACCAGCCAATCCGGAGCCGACAACGATAACAGAGTGACGGCGCTTGTTAGCGGGGTTGACCAGCTTCATGTCGAAGCGAGTCCGGTCCCAAGCCGTCTCAATAGGGCCTGAAGGAAGACGCGAGTTGAGTTCCATTGATTTACTTGACGAGTCCCAGAAGAACGCTGATCGGGATGGAGATGAACCCTGCGGTTACCACGACAGCGAAGAGAAGCGCGAATTTGCGAAGAATCGGGGTGTGACGAGGATGATTAATGCCCAAGGACTGGAACATGCTCCATACGCCGTGGCGCAGGTGAAGTCCCAGCAGGATCATGCTGAAGATGTACCAGGCGGACACATACCAGACTTGAAAACCGCCAACCGTATTGCCGTAGACCTCGCCCTCCTGGAACGTGCTTCCCGGATGAACGGCGCCGACCGTCAGATGGAGGATGTGATAGATGACGAACGCGAGAAGGATGGGGCCGCTCCAATACATGGTTCGCGACGCGTATGTGGAGACCGTATTCTTCCGTTCGGCATAGCCAACAGGGCGAGCGGAAAGCTTCCTTGAAGCAAGTCCAACCGAGGCCCAGATGTGAAGGCCTACCGCCAGCAGGAGACCGATTCGGACGATCCACAGCAGTTCGGGGACCCCGTGGAGGAAGTGACCGTAGGCATTGAATTTGTCGGCACCGGCATAGATTTGCAAGTTGCCCATCATGTGGCCGATCACGAACAGGAAGAGAATGAAGCCCGTGATTCCCATCACAACCTTCTTGCCGTTCGTGGAAGCAAAAAAGCGCGCCGGGCGGGCGACCCGCAGGCCGATCACAGTTGAAGCCATTTAATTGATCCTAAGGAGGATCATACAAACTGATCCCTTCCCAGTATCGCGAAGACGCAGTGGAGAATATGGCGAAGTGAATGTTCGGGCGGGATTCAGGCGGGCAAAGGTCGTTTAGGGCATTCGAAATCAACCACGGAGGAGGCCGAGCGCTTCACCCACACCCCGAAGGGAAGTGCTCGGCCATTGGGCGGCAGTTACTCTGTCCGCGCTCGCCGTCGCCCAATCACAAAGATCGCTGCCCCTCCGAGCGCGATCAAACTCAACGAGAACGGTTCCGGGGTCGGAGTAATGCTTCCGAATAACCCGTCCGCCTCGCCATTGATGCCGGCGGTGAAATAAACTGCGTTGGGGTCGAAACCAGGACCCGTGCGAGTGGCCAGAGCCCAAAGTCCGCTGTCTACAATCGGCTGGCCGTTGCTACCGGTCACCGTCCCGACAAAGGCACCCGTGGTCGGATTGAATGCGTTGATCTCACCGTTGCCGAAGTTTCCAACCAGCAGATCGTTCGCGAACGTACCCCAGCTTGCAGGAGCAACAACAATACCCCAAGGCTGGTCGAGTTGTCCGCCTGTGCTGATTAAACGCCTCTGAAACACGCCATTCGCGTCAAAAACGCTGACGATTCCAGTGCCCACGCCACCGGTACCGGCTTGTGCCCCGTTCTGGTATTCCACGTAAAGTAATCCGTTTACGTTTTGTATGTTGTACGGTGTGTAGCCGGCGGGAAGAGTCGGGTCAGTGAATGATCCGGATAGCGTGGCTCGAGCGAAACTGGAGTTGAAGACGTCGATGCTGCCGCCGCGAACGTTTGCAGCGTAGAGAAAGCTCCCGGTTGTATTGCTGCCAATGGCCAGCCCCGTGTACACTGCTCCAGTAGTCGAGGCGGTCAGTTGCGCGGTCGTTCCGTTTGCGTTATTCCATGCATAGATGGATCCGCCGAGGGTGGCGAACACAAAGTTCGGGGTCGAGCCGTTTGGCTCGAGGAACGAAGTTCCGCCTGTAAACACCTGGCCCGTCGGACCGCCTGGAACCGAGACCACAAGGGCGGTAGGAGCACCGGTGCCGCTGTATAGCGTCGAGGTGTTGGTTGCCTGATTCGAAACCCAGAATGGGCTTGTCGCGGAAAACGACATACCCCAGGGGTTTCGCAAGTTAGTATCTGTCACCGGCGCTAACCCGGAGACACTCGAAACTAAATTTGTTTGGGCGAATGCATCCGGCTTAGCATTCTGAGCGAGGAAGAAAAACGCCGAAAAGAAGAGCAGAGACTGCCCGGAAAAAAGTAATCGTGATGACATAACGGTCAACCTTCGTAAGTGAACTGGCGAATCTCTCCCACAATATTTTCAAACGCCGTTTTGTTGTTCTCCGCCTTGTAAAATTCCTGTAAAAACCACCAGGTTGGTAATCGTGGGTTGCCGTTCATGGCGAGGATCGACCTGATATTGTTTACTCTGCCGGGTTGCATACACATCGCCCGGTTTAGCGAGGGGAATTGAAAAAGTACAGAATCGGCAGAGATGTAATGCGGGTCATGTTCGCCGCTTGCCTTGTATCGGGTTTAACGCGAGTGACTTTGGCCGAAACAGTCGTTGAGAAGAGTGTCGAAACGCGCTTTCAACTCGATTTGCATGTTCCGGACGCAGTTCTGAAAACGTATCTCCCAGCCGGTTGGACTCCCAACGTGGCGCCGCAAGGCCCGGCAAAAGACTGCAATCTTCGGGCGATCTTCATCGATCGGATTACGGTCAACGGCCCCGACGGGAAACCACTGGGAAAAGGTTCGAACCGACTTGTTTACCTGGCTGCGCCTGTGAAAAATGGGGAGGGCGAAAGCGTTCAGCTCATTATTGGAGGAATCACGGAAGATGCTTCCGATGCGCCGGGGCCCTTCGGAGTGTACCTACAGGCGAAAACGCATCAGGTCCAACGATCCACCTCCGCAGGTTCGAACGGACAGACGGATTCTCAGGATTGGATCTTCGAGGCCGGTTCCGGCGAACACCTGGAACTGCACATTCAATTTGAGCGCGGCCCGGTAAGCCGAACCAATCCTGTCGATGTCAAATTCTATTCGGCGAAGACACCGACCAGTTACCAAATTTCGAGACAAGCACAGTCGCTCGATATTCTGCGCAATGCGACCACGAATCCTCCCGATCGCGTGAAGTCCTTCTCGTTCAAAGGAGCAGGCGGAAGTTACGCCAAGCTGTTCGACGGGACGGAAAAGCTCCTAAGTTGGGATCACATTGTGTGGATTGATCGCACAGTACTCACGCCTTAGCGGGGTCGCTGTAACCTGATCCACAAACCCGATGACAAGTAGAAGCTACTCCGCCTGGGTCCTGCTTTGCGCGTGCCCGCTTCTATGGACAGCGGCCGAAGCGCGCGGACAAGCACGGATCGCAGCCAAAGACCGCACGGTTGTTCTGATTAGTCTTGACGGCTTCCCGGCGTACGACCTGGAAGACCCGAAGCTTCCAATTCCCACTCTTCGTGAACTGATGAGGAGCGGAAGTTGGGCAAAATCGATGCAGCCCATCAACCCTACCTGGACATGGCCGAACCACACCACGATGGTGACGGGCGTTGACGCGCGAGTTCACGGCGTTCTTTACAACGGCGTCCTTCGTCGTGCGAACGATCCGGTGGCAGTGAAGGTCGATCCGACCGTGCCGAAGGAGCAAATGGTGCACGCGTCAACGGTATACGACCGTGCCCGGCAAGCCGGACTGACGACTGCTCAAGTGGATTGGGTCGCGATCAACGACGCTCCCGGCATCACATGGGCATTTCCGGAAACGGCCACTCCCCGTGACCCGTTGGTGAAGGAAATGGTGGGTAAGGGAGTCCTGAAGCCCGAAGACATTAGCAATGAGGGTCACCCGTCGATCGTCTGGCGCGACCAGATTTGGACACGCGCGGGAGTTTATCTACTTGAGGAGCACAAGCCGAATCTTTTGCTTTTTCATCTTTTGAGCCTGGACAGCACGCACCATACGTACGCACCCAGGAGTCTCGCCAGCTACGACGCTATCGGTTTCTTAGACGGCTGCGTACGCCAGCTGATTGATGCAACAAAAGCCGCGGGGATCTTCGACCGGACCACGTTCTTTGTTGTCTCCGATCACGGCTTTAAAAGCGTTCGGAAGCAGATTTGGCTGCGCGACGTTTTAGACGAGGCACACTTTGGACCGGAAGTTCAGGTGGTACCCGAAGGCGGAAGCGGCATGATCTATGTCGGCTCCGAGCGGCGAACCGAACTCCTCGAGAGACTTTCGAAGACGTTCGCCGCCACGGAAGGCGTGGTAAGGGTTCTGCGGGAACCTGATTTCGCAGCCTTCGGGTACCCATCACCCAAGGTCAATCCGCAGATGCCTGACTTGATCGTTCTGGCTGATTCGGGTTACGGCTTCGCAGGAAAGCGAAAACAAGCCGGGCCCGCCGTTGCGGCTGTGGAGCCTAACGTGGGAGCGCACGGTTACCTGAATACCGATCCTGAGATGCAGGCCATTTTCATTGCAAGCGGGTACGGAATTAGAAGAGGCGCGACGCTCGAATCGTTTCCTAATACGAAGATTGCACCTACGTTGGCGGCGCTATTGGGATTGCAGCTTCCAAACTCAGGAGATCCGGTGCGGGACATCCTTGAGTAATTGCTGATACTTCAGAGCTTATAACGTAAGAAGGCCAGCAGTCACAGCGGCGTCAACACAGTAGCGGTCCCGGCCATTTCTTGCGCAGGTCCTACGAATTTATTTCACACCTTTGGCGGGATCCCACGACCCCTGCAGCCGCCGCATATAGACGATCTGCCCAATGTGATAGGCGTTGTGCGTTCCAACGTGTTCGATTGCAGAGGCCCACTTCTTGAGCTTTTCATCATCAGCTTGCTCGACCGCATGTTCCCAATCGGTAAGTACGGTATCCAGCCTCTTGACCGTCTCATTCCAAGTCTTGGCATCAAAGCTGTTGAAGGTTTCCTCGTTGTTGCCACCAAACGCAGGCGGTTTCTCACCTTTGAACTTGGCCAACTGTTGGGCGTCCCAGAAAGCCAGATGGTTGGTGAGTTGACCGATCGAGTGATTGCCGGTCTTGTCGCGCCATTTTGCCTGCTCCGGCGTGACGCCCTCCACGGCAATGTTGACGGGCACGAACCAGTCTTTCTGGTTGTGGGTCGTCCGGAGCGACTCCAATAGAATCCCCTTCAGAGTCTGCGGCGCCTTACTCTGTGCCTGGCCCGCCCATCCGATCGAACATACGACAGCAAACAAGAAAACAGACTTCACTGTTCCCTCCCCTTTCATATCCGCGTAAGACGCCGGCTTCCCGGCTCAACGAGTAGACTCACTATACAATTGCTGTGATCAAACCGGAGTCAGCTGGACTCTGTCGTTATGCCAATTTCAAACGGTCTCTTTGTACTCTCGCTCGTCGCCACGTTTGCCTTGCCCGTCCAACCGCAGACCAGTCAGGCCGCAAACCGATCAGCGACTTCGAAACGTGACTACCCGATCGAACCCGTTCCGTTCACGCAAGTGCACGTCAACGATCAGTTTTGGGCGCCAAAGATTGAAATCAATCGCAAGGTCAGTATTCCAACAGCGTTCGATCAATGCGAGCGGACAGGACGTGTCGAGAACTTCGTGCGCGCTGCAGAGGTCCTGCGCGGCGTCAGTCTCAAGGACAAGCATTACCCGCCATTTCCCTTTGACGATACTGATCCGTACAAGGTGATTGAAGGAGCGTCTTACACGCTGCGAGTGAATCCGGACCCGAAGTTAAGGGCGTATGTCGATAGCCTGATCGATAAGATTGCTGCGGCGCAGGAACCGGATGGTTACATTTACACGACGCGGACCATCGATCCTCAACATCCGCATCCGTGGGCAGGCACACAGCGTTGGCAGAACGAAGAGATCCTGAGCCATGAGCTATATAACCTTGGGCACCTCTACGAAGCGGCAGTCGCTAACTACCAAGCAACTGGTGACCGGAAGCTTCTTGAGGTGGCGCTCAAAAGCGCCGATCTGTTGGTGAAAACTTTCGGGCCCGGCAAACGAAAGATTTACTCCGGCCACCAGATTGTGGAAATGGGTCTCGTGAAGCTATATCGCGTCACTGGGCGGACACAATATCTGGAACTTGCGAAGTTCTTTCTGGACAGCCGTGGTCCCGGCGGGCGTGCGTACAACCAGGCCGACTTGCGAGTGGTTGACCAGACGGAGGCGGAAGGCCACGCCGTGCGCGCCACTTACATGTACTCGGGAATGGCAGACGTTGCGGCACTTACCGGCGATTCGGCGTACCTGAAAGCGATTGACACGATATGGCAGAACGTGGTGGACAAGAAACTGTACATCACGGGCGGGATCGGTGCCCTCGGCGAAGGCGAGGCGTTCGGCGCCGATTATCAACTGCCCAATATGTCTGCCTATAACGAGACGTGTGCGGCCGTTGGCAACGATTTCTGGAACCATCCGGACCCACGATGGCTGAGAACGGAGTTCGTGATCCAAAGCTCGTAGCTGATCAGGAGGAGCCTACGTCTTCAAGTGACACAAGCTCTTTTTACGATTGGCTGCCGAAGAAAGGCTCGACCGAGTGGATCCAGTACGACTTCCCGCAACCGACCACGGTCCACAGCTCCGACGTTTACTGGTTCGCAGAAGGGAGCGGAAGGCAGATCCAATTGCCAAAGAGCTGGAAGCTGCTGTACCGCCAAGGCGACGAATGGAAGCCGGTCGAAGCGCAAGGCACTTACACCGTAAACAGGGATCATTACGACCGCATTGCGTTCAAACCAGTGCAAACCGGCTCACTGCGTCTTGTCCTGGATCTGCAGCCTAATGCATCGGCGGGGATTCAGGAGTGGCGCGTACAGTAATTTCGGCGTAGCCTGCCCGAACGGCTGATGTGAGAACCCTCTCGGCCGTCCACACTGAAGCCATGAATGCAATCAGTGGCGATTTGAGCGGGTTCTCCCAAGCGCTGGTGGAACTTGTTAGTAAGGCAACATCTGGCGTTGTAGCCGTCAAAGCGGCCGCGTATCGAACGACGAGCGGAGTAAGCCTTGCCGGAAACCTCGTCGCGGCCGCTCACCACGCGGTGAAACGGGATTCCGGGATCCCCTTGCAAACCGCGTCCGGTGCGCAGTCCACGGCCAGCGTAATCGGTCGAGAGCCGGGCCTTGATCTTGCGATCCTGCGTCCCGATGATCTGGCACTTGAGCCAATTCCGGCCCGCGATTTAGCGTCGGTCAAACCCGGCGAGTTGGTGAGTGTTGTGGGAATGACAACCGACGTCGGTGCTTCGGCCAGCGTAGGAATTATGGGCGCGGTTGGTGGCGCGCGACGAACCTGGCGCGGTGGCACTCTCGACCAGTTTCTCCGGTTGGACGTGAACCTGTACCCGTCCCAATCCGGCGCGGCAGTGGTGGGCGCCGACGGTGCGCTCATCGGCATGGCGACGCCCGCGCTTCTACGCCATTCCGCCGTCGCTATCCCAGTCTCAACTTTGAACCGCGTAGCAGACGAACTGCTGAAGCAAGGCCGGATCCGGCGCGGTTATCTCGGCGTCGGTATGCAAGCTGTCCCGATTCCAGTCTCATTACGAGAGAAGCTCGGCTTCGGCTATGAGTATGGGCTGATCGTGTTGAGTGTGGAACACGAATCGCCGGCGGAAAAGGCGGGCTGGCAGCTTGGGGATATTCTCGTGACTCTGAACGATGCCCCGGTTCTCGACGTGGACGAATTGCAGGGAGTGCTCCGCGGCGACAGCGTAGGACGGAACATCAAGGCGCTTCTTATTCGCGGGGGTGAGAAGGTCGCGGGCGAAGTTACGATCGAAGAACGTCCGTCTCGAGGTAAGTAAAATGCCGCTTCCGGTACCAGGTCGGGTTGTGGAGATGCTGCGGCGATCGACCGTTGAGGTTCTAAGCGGCTCATCTCGAGTCTCGGGAACGGGCACAGGAACGGTCGTTACCGAAGGCCAGGTCGTGACGAATGCACACGTCGTTCGAGGAACATCGGTGACGGTGGCCTCGTGGGAGGGCGACGGCCTTCCCGCGACGGTGTTGCGACATCGACGGACAACGGGATTTAGCACTGTTGGTCGTTCCGGGATTGCGAGCGCCAGCTTCGCCGCTCGGCGATTCGGATAAGCTGAAGCCCGGAACTCCGGTGGTCGCCGTGGGGAATCCGCTTGGTTTCATCGGTGCTGTTTCGAGCGGCGTCGTGCATTCGGTCGGGATAGCTCCTCCCATGGGCGGACGGACCGGAATTTATGCCGACGTGCGGCTGGCCCCGGGAAACTCAGGTGGACCACTCGCCGACTACCATGGCCAGGTGGTGGGCATCAACACGATGGTCATCAGCGGTGGTCTCGCCCTTGCGATACCGAGCCGGTTGGTACAGCTATTTCTCAAGCGCGACAAATCCGGGTTTAGTCTCGGCGTTGTTGTGCGGCCGGTCAGGCTGAAGGACCGATCCGTGGGAATGATGATTCTCGAGCTGACTCCCGGGGGTGCAGCCGACCGGGCGTCGCTACTTCCTGGAGATGTTCTGGTGGGTGCCAATTATGCGCGCTTCCGAACGGCCGAGGATCTTGAGGCACTCACAGGGGACGGCGCCGGATCTGTTGTGACTCTTGACTTCTACCGTGCAGGTCAAGGAAGTCTTCGGCGCGTGGCGCTCCAGGTCGAGCGCAAGGCAGGTTTGAGCGCAGCTTGATTCGCGTCGGCATCATCGCAGATACGGCGGCTCAGGGCCGACTTCTTACTGATCTACTCTCTGATGACGATCGGTTTCAGGTCGTGAGCCTTAGCCCGTTGGCTCTTACGCTCGCGGGAGAACGACTTTAGTTACATCGACACGGTCGTGGTGACTTCTCTTGCCCTGCTCCGGACGGTGCCGCCCGACGGTCCGCCCGTGATTGTTGTTGGCCGGGAAACAGGAGACGAAGGGGACTTCCGCGACCCGGTACGAGGCTGGCTTCCTCCGGCTCCCACAGGCCCGGAGCTTTCGGCTGCCATCGTCGCTGTTTCCCAGAACTTCGTCGTTTTAACAAGCAGGCAAGCCAAACGAATGGTCGGCCAAAGCGGCCAGAAGCAGATAGACGATTCGATCGGAGAAGCCCTGACTCCGCGCGAGTTTGAAGTCCTGCGAATGCTGGCTGATGGGCTGGGAAACAAGGAAATAGCCAACCGTCTTGGAATCTCAGACCACACGGCTAAATTTCACGTTGCGCAAATCCTGGCCAAGCTGGGAGCGGGCAGCCGGACCGAAGCGGTAGCCATTGGTATGCGGCGAGGTTTAGTACCCGTTTAGCAGGGGGCGGAAACGCAGTTTAAACAGTTTCGCGTTAACGTGTAGGTAGAGAGGTGCCCGGTTGCCAACTCGCCACACTAAAGTTCACGCCCTCGGTGCCCTGTTTGTTGGATTTTTGTGTCAGGCCATTTTGGCTGCGCAGACGCCGGCCCATCTAACGCTTCCGTCCGGTAGCGGCACCACCCAGCTCAACGAACCGGCCGTTCCGCCGGACCGTTACGAGCTCGTGACAGGCGACGCTCAGTTGGTTGAAGATGCGAATGAGCGAGCCGATACGGTCGCGCTTGTGACCACCGCACTGAAACACTCCAACGTGAGAATCCGGCCGTATGATCTAAAGACTTCTTTCGCCGCTTTGGGAACCGGAAGTGCAGATGGGACTTGGGAATTGCAGGACACCTCAATCGGTCCAAACAGATATCGCTGGACTGCACAAGGGCCGGGTTATTCTGCCGTCTATCTCTACCTGAACAAGGTCCTCTACAGTAACCGGCCAAGCGATTCTCTCCCCGTCAGACTTGCGCAAGTCCGGTCGGCGATCTTCTTCATTCAGCCAAGCATGGGACCACGCACCACCATCCGGCATACCTCGGGTAGCCTCGACGGCGCGGAGCTAACGTGTGTCCTGGCGGCACATAACATGATGGGACACACGGTTTCGGGAGGGCGCTCGTGGGATGAAGCTGAATACTGCGTCGATCTCAAGAGCAATACGATCGCAACCTACTCGCCGATCCCCGGTATGTACATCCATTACGACTACACGAACGGAATTCAATTTCATGACGCGCTGGTCCCGGGAAAGTTCGCCATCACTCAGGCTGGTCAAGTAGTGGCAGAGGGGCGAACGCTCAGCGTTGCCGATCCCACCGACGATCCATCCGCTTTCCAGGCGGCTGGCCTAAACACGATCGGCATGGGCCCGGCCATGAGCCCGCCCTGGCATTATCATGCAAGCGTACCCGCACCGACCGGGATTGCAGCCGATCAGCCGCAAGTCGTCGTAGTCCATGGAATGCAGTCCCCGAAGGGTCGCCTCAGCGATATCGAGCTGACTGCATCCAGCAATCCGTCGCTGAACAACTCT
This sequence comes from uncultured Acidobacteriaceae bacterium, assembly GCA_963730775.1. Lineage (GTDB taxonomy): Bacteria > Acidobacteriota > Terriglobia > Bryobacterales > Bryobacteraceae > Bog-105. The sequence continues at coordinate 96,869 of CAVSTI010000009.1, forward strand.
GCGCTTCAATATGCTTCTAAGTGGAAAGCCGGCCCCATGGGCGCATTCGTTCAGCCGGGTGTGACACCGCAATCACACGAAGTTTTTCTCACGCTGCATTACATGCCTCCGGGACAGAACCGGCCGTCCGTAAGCAGCGGTCAGTAGCCTTTCTGTTTATCGACGACGTTGATCATCGGCATGCCTGCAACAAAGCGCCGTGCATTCTCAACGATCGTCCCAACCATTCGGGAAGCGTCCTGATCTGAGCGCCCCGCGATGTGCGGCGTAATGATGGCGTTCGGAAATTGCCAGAGCGCATGTCCCTTCGGCAAAGGCTCGGGATCGGTGACGTCGACACCCACGCCGGCCAGGCGTTTCTCGTCTAACGCCTTCACGAGAGCCGGCATTTCGTAGATGCCACCGCGGCTTACAGCGATGAAGTACGAATTTTTTTTCATGAGCTGAAACTGGCGTTCTCCGATCATCTTGTGGCTCTTCGGCGTGTCGGGAACCGAGGTGAAAAGGACATCCGCGAGAGGAATAACTTCGTCGAGCTGATCCGGTTTGACGATTCGTTCGACAAACGGTAAGAACGGCTTATCTTCGGGATCCACACCAATCACTTTCATCCCAAACGCATTTGCGCGCACAGCGATCTGTGAGCCGACCCCACCCACGCCGATCACCACAGCAGTCTTTCCTCTTAACTCGATACCGTGAAAGGACTTCGGATCCCAAACCTGCTGTTGATCGTTTCGATAGAGCACGTATAAGTTGCGCGACAGCATCAGCAGCATGGCCAGAGCGTGGTCCGCGATTTCAGGGCCCTGCACAACTTTGTTGTTCGTCAGGATAATGTTGCTTCGCCGAAGGTCATCCGAGCCGTCCTTCGGGAAAAGAACACGTTCTACGCCGGCACTCATGATCGCAACCCACTTCAAGTTCTTCGCGGCGCGGACCTGAGCGGAGTTGATCTCACCGACAAACGCATCCGCATCGCCGATCTCGCTCATCACATTCTCTTCAGTGACGGGCACGACGCGCACGCCGGGTCCTGTCGCTCGAAGTTTCTCGATTAAGTCCGGGTTATTGTAGGCGACCAGAATCTTCTTCGTCTGGGAAAACAGCGGAAGAACGCAGAACAAAGCAATACATGCGAAACGGAGCATCTGACCTCCTCAGGTGAATTCCATTCTAATTGGCCTGGCAGCGAATCCTTGCATCAATCCCGATCTGCATGAATGTGAGGATGCGGAGATGCGCCATCCGATTCATGCACGTGATGGTGCGGACGCAGGAGGCATGAACGCTCGAGCAGGTCGACATCATGGAGGATCTCGAGCGGCTTTCCTTGACCGGCAACCTGGCCCCGGTTGAGGATGTAACACCGGTCTGCCACGTCCTCCAGGGTGTCGAGATCATGGGTCGAGATCACAATCGTGCGTGAGCTTCCGGCCCATGAGCGCAGCAACCCAACCAGTTCATTCTGGCTCTCCGGGTCGAGTCCGGCAGTCGGCTCGTCGAGCAGGATCACTTCCGGATCGAGCACCAGGACAGAAGCAAGAGCCACACGCTTCTTTTCTCCACCCGACAAACGATGCGGCGGGCGGTTCCGCAGTTCCGCGATCCCTAACTGTTCAAGGGTGGCCTCAACACTCTCCAGAACTTTGCTCTTGGGCCAGCGCATTTGCAGCGGCCCGAAGGCAACTTCTTCAAGCACGCTGGCATTGAAAAGTTGCACATCCGGATTCTGGAAAACGAGACCGACTCGTTGCCGGAAGCTGTTTGAAAACTCGCCGTCCGAGAAACGCTCCTCGCTGAGTGGGTTGCCGTGGAAAATGACTTCGCCGCGTCCCGCGAAGGCCAGAGCAGCCAAGAGTCGCAATACGGTCGACTTGCCCGAACCATTCGGACCAAGAAGCGCCACACGTTCGCCGCGCCCGATCTCCAGGGACAGATCGTTCAGCGCAGGTACGTTCTTATACGCGTACCAGACATTCCGAACGGAGAATGTGGATTCCGTGAGATCCAAACCCTATTGCCCCAGCCAGAACAGGGATGCGGCTAAAAGGAGAAAGCCGGCCAAGAAGACTTTGTCCCGGACCTGGATCTCGGGATCCTCCAGCAGGTAGACCTCGCCGCGAAAACCCCGCGCCTGCATCGCGGAATGAACCTCGCGCCCGAGATGTAATGTTTTGTCCAGCAGCACACCGGCAGTTGCACCCATAAGGCGGCGCCGTTCGCCACGGTCCAGATACCCTACGAGCCTGGCACGCCGCGCTTCCAACATATTATGCGCAGTATCGACCAGGAGAAACAGGTAGCGATGTGTCATCTGCAGGATGACGACAGCAGTGACCGGAACCTTGCAAGACCGTAACGCCCTCAGTAACTGGTTCCACGGCGTACACAGTACAAGCAGCAAGGAAAAGGTGCTCGCTGTCTCGGCGCGAGCAACCAGGAACACCGCGCTGAGCAAGCCTTGGAGCGTCACGGTCCAACCTACTAGGGGAATCTCAGCGATTGTTCGCCCGGGAACGGTAAACAAGGCCGGGATCACCACCGCGCCAGTAAAGGCTAGAACTGGAACCCAGAGTCGCTGGAGCAGGAAGTAGGGCGAAATGCGCGAGAACGCAGAAAGGATCACGGCCACGCCAAATAGGGCGAGCAAAACAGTAAGGCGATGAACTGCAACGGACGCGGCAAGCAGAGCCAAAAGGCCGAACAACTTGACGCGCGGGTCCAGCGTCTGAAGAAAACCCCGGGAGCGGGCGAGTTCCTCTGCGCCTAGAGCCTCTTGGGTGCTGACCAGCAAGCCGTCGATTGTCTTCTCAAGGAAGTTGCCGCGTCTCTTCTTGGATACGGGAACCACGTTCGCGACATAACCTTCGTCCGGTTCTCTAGAGCGGCCGTTTGCAAGAAAGACGATGACGGCCGCTAAAACAATCACGACGCCAACGCCTACGGCGGCACACAGGAAGTACGCCGCGGCAGAGTTCTGAACGAATCTCAATTCGTAGTCCGCCAAGGGTGCTCGCCATATGGACGACATCTGCTGAAGACCTGCGGGAGCCCGAGACGGTGCCGCTGCATTCGCGGATGCCGCGGCGATTGCTGCGCGTCCGGTTGGGTCGGCGAAATCGCCCACACTCCATTCGCCCCAGGCTTTTCCAACCGCCAGGATTCCGAGCGGCGTCAAGCAGACAGCGACCGCAAGAGCAACCCAAAGCTTGCGCCTTGACGCAGCAGAAACAACTTCTCGGCTTTCAGTTGTAAACCCGAGCAATGCGGGATCGACGCGTCCGAGATACTTCACAAGTGCTGCCGTGACGAAAAACTCAGCCAGTCCAGCAAAGGTGAGGTGTCCGATCATCATTGCCGGTACCGCGACCCGTAACGGGTAGGGTGCATACAAAGGTGTTCCATTCGCGTCGTGGAAGAACAGCGGCTGCAAGCCAAATTCCAGGGCCGCGAGAAAGGCAGCCAGGTTAATTCCGGCATAACCTGCAAGACCTGCAGCCAAGACACGCCGTACAGAGGAAACACCGGAACGAAAGCTTCCGACTCTATAGATGCAGTAAGCCACGAGTGAGCCGGCAACCGCCATGTTGAACGCGTTCGCTCCGTAGGTCGAGATACCGCCATCGCCGAAAAACATCGCCTGCACCAGTAAGGCGACAGAGACCGCGAGCATCGCCATCCACGGCCCAAGTACCACGGAAGCGATGCCCATCCCGACCGCATGTCCGGTAGTGCCTCCCGGAAGCGGCAGGTTGAACATCATCAGCACGAACGAAAATGCCGAGAAGACGGCAAGCAGCGGTACAGCCTCTGTGGCCAGTTTTGTTCGGACCCGCTTCATCGCTACATACCAGAACGGGGCGGCGGCAGCGTACAGGCCGGCACAAGTTGTAGGACTTAAATAGCCGTCAGGAATGTGCATGGCCGAGTGAATGGAGCGCGCCACACCGGCGCACTGGCGCCTTTTTCCGCGAACGGGACCAGCGTAACACGTTCCCTGGCAACGTGTTACGGCTTAGTCACGACTATGATAGGGAATACCGCATGGGAGACCTGACACGGACCGGCGTCGCAATTGATTCGGATCTCCTGAACCGTTTTGACCGATTCATTGAGAAGCAGGGCTACAGCAATCGTTCGGAAGCATTCCGCGATCTAATTCGTGATCGCCTGATCAATGCAGCCGTCGAGAACCCCGAAGCTGTCGTTGTGGGAAGCATCACTTTGATCTACGATCATCACTCACGCCTGTTGCCCGACAAGTTGACCCGACTGCAGCACGATCATCATGACCTGGTCATTGCAACCACACACGCACACCTCGATCACCACACGTGCCTGGAGGTTTTGGTCGTGCGCGGCAAGTCGAAGGAGATCCAGAGATTGGCAGATCTGCTGATCGGAACCAAAGGCGTTCACCACGGGAAACTGGTCATGAGTTCGCCGAAAGCTCTGCGGCACAAAACGGCGTGAATGGCTTTGAAGCGCCTGATTTTACCCCCTTCCTTCCGGAAATCCTTTACAGCTAAATTAAAAACGTGACACCACAACCGGGCAAGCAGCACGATCTGCACGGCAGTGCACCCGACACGCACGATACGGCCTTGTTGCTGATCGACGTAATCAATGATTTCGAGTTTCCAAGAGGAGATGAGCTATTCGAACAGGCGATAAAAATAGCTCGTAATATCGCCAGACTGAAAAAACGCGCGAAGGCGGCCGGTGTGCCCTCGATCTATGTGAATGACAACTTCGGACGCTGGCAGTCGAAGTTTGACGACATTGTCAAGCATTGTCTCGAACCAGGGATTCGGGGACGACCTTTTGTGGAGCAACTCATCCCGGAGGCCGACGATTATTTTGTCTTAAAGCCCAAGCACTCCGGGTTCTATCAGACGCCACTCGAGATTCTTCTGAAACATCTCGGGACGCACCGGCTCATTCTCACGGGCGTATCCACCAATAGCTGTGTGCTGTTCACTGCGAACGATGCCTATATGAGAGACCTCGAACTGGTAATTCCCTCAGATTGCGTTGCCGCTTGCAACTGCGATGAGCATATGTTCGCGATGAATCAGATGCACAATATGCTGAAGGCCGACCTCTCGCGCTCCGATGAGGTAGACCTCGAGGCAGAACTCAAGAACGCCTGAACCTGGGTCTGGTTCGGCTCCATCCAGGGCGGGTCATATCATAGTGGGGCATTTCTGCAGCACTTGACTGACCGGCCTGTCATCGGAGGAAAGCTTTGCCAGACATCAGCATCAGCGACAACCTGGATCTGAATATTGACGTCGAGCCTGGTGAAGGCTCTGCGATCGCGAAATACTTCAAATCCACCCTTAAATTTTTGAACCCCGACGGCAAGATTCGCAAATACGCACCTTTGCCGCTTGGTGATCCCGCTTTCACTTCATTGCAGGCCGAGTTGGACGGAGCGCAGCCCGTACCGATCGTCGGCGACGGTTTTTCGCTCAACTTGAAAGCCGGTGCGGGCGGACGAATCGATGTCTTCGTTCCGGACCCACATCTCGAGGCAGGAGAGAAGGATTCTCTCTTCAGCCCCGACAAAGACGGCGAAGATGTTCCGGTAGCCAAAACCGAACGTTACCTTTCCGTGAGCTTCTTTGCCAATGCAGGAGCGGCCGCGTCGGCTGGAGTGTCGGATCTAACATTCGGGTTTGCAAGCGACTCTTCCATCACCGTCACGAATTACCAGAAGTTCTCGCTGGAGCCGGAATCTCCAACTTTCCTGGACGCTTTAAAGAAGACGCTTGCCTCTTTTCAGATTCCCGCTTCCCTCGCCGATGTCTCCGCAATGCTTCCGGATTCCATAGTGACGGTCGCGGGAGCCGGCAGCCTGAAGTTCTCCGCATCGACCAACCTTCTTGCCATTTCGAATCCGCTGGCTACAGCCGATCTTCCTTCCCTCTTCGGCAGCATTGCATTGAAGGAGGGAGCTTCAATCCGAGTCGGGGCTTCGTTTCGGCTATTCGGCGACTACGAGCTGAGAGTGAGAAAGACGAGCGCAACGACCATCCGCCTGGGGTATTTCAGAGAGCGCGGAAAGGAGTGGAAAGCCTCAGTTACGGCATCAGCGGGATTATCAGCTTCGGTCGGCGGCAGCGATGATCTCTTCGGGCAGATTTTATCGGCTCTCAGCCCGGACCCGGACGCAGAATTCAATGAACTCAAGCAGGCGAATGTCGACACGGTAACGATTGCCTCCATCCAGGCGACAATCGGAGCGGCAATCGAGCGCACTCTTGAAATCGCAACTTCGCTCGAATTCGGGGATATGCATGCCAGCCAAACGGCATTCCTATATGAGGTTGATCTGAGTGCGCTGGACGAAAAGGGTCAAGCAGCGCTTCAGTCCGCGCTTCGAGGTGACCTGAGCGGCCTCGAGGGAAATGCGGATGCAATGCCCCGTGGGATCAAGATGGTCCAGAGTATCTTCACGAACCTTCGCCAGACTAAGGTCACGCTCAAGATCAATCTTCTTGGCATTTACAACTTCGTCTCGATCTCCAAACTAACGCTGAAGGGCAAAGCGCTGTATGACCCTGAAACTGGTGAGTTGATTCTCACTGACTCCGCTAGCGCAAGCCAGTTCCAGGCTGGTGTCGTGAACGTCGGGAATCGGCCCAATGAAGCCAATCCCAAGCAGGTGCGCAAGATCTTAGCGTCAAGTTTGCTGATCACTGCTGCCTACAGGGCCTCCGACACTCTGGTAAGCCCGCCAACTTTGAAATCCAGCCACACGTACTGTGAAGTTCACGAGCGGACCGATCGCAACACCATGGCAGATGAACTTGGTGCGGCGGTGGGCCTAGGTCTCATGACGCGCGGCGAGTTGAATGATCTCGTCAAAGATACTGCCCAGTTTGGCCGGACACTCGCGTATGCGAGCGCCGATTATAACGATGCACTCGCTACCGCTTTGTTTGTTGAGAATGGCAAGTCTAGAGAGCTGACGGAATATGAGGACATCGGGCGGCAGGCAATGCAGGTTGTAGCGGGCCGGGGCGGCACCGGGGATGCGGTACGCCTCCGGCCATTGCAAAGCGACGACCTCTGGAAGCAAATGAAAGGGCAGGGCCAGTCGAAGTTCCGCACCCTCATGCCCGAGGCGACTGATTTGCAGATAGGCGCGATCACCGCAGATTACTCGACCATCGTTTGGTGGGCCGAAACGATGAACAAAACCGGACAGGCACTCATAAAGGTCAAGAACTTTCTGGTGAAGACCCCCGGCGTCGATCCGAAGAACGCGGATTTTCAGAAACTCCGTTCAGATCTGGCGGGCCAGCTGAAGACAGTAGCCGTTGATACGAAGGAGGAGTTTGGCCGACCCTGGGGTTTGATCGCGATGGACCTTCTCACTGAGAGCCGATCCGAAGCCCGAGCCACGTTTACCGGGTCAATCATCAATCTGACTCGGGCCAGACCGGTCGCGGTCGCAGCCGGACGTCAGATGGTGTAGGCAGGGAATCCGAATCGCACCCGTCCATTGTTTATCATTGACGCAATGTTAAGTCTTTCATTGTTCCTGCTCTTGTGGGCTCCGCAAGGTCCCCAAACTCCCCAGCAACCTGCGAGACAGCAGCCTTTACCGGCAAGCACGACAACCGCTCCAGCACCTTCGGCGCCCGCAGCTCAACCAGGGCGAGGCGGACGGCCAGGAGTACCTGGGCCAGGACCTGCCATAGGCGGCGAAGTTGATGAGACCCCCGTCGTTACTCACCATTCCATTACGGTCGCCGGCAAAACGATCAACTACACGGCCACCGTGGCACAGATGCCGCTGAAGAACACAGCTGGCGAGACGGAAGCGCACATCTTCTACATGGCCTACACGCTCGACGGCGCCAGTGACGCTTCAAAACGGCCACTCACGTTCTGTTTTAACGGCGGACCCGGATCAGCATCCATGTGGGTGCATATGGGAGGAATGGGGCCGCGTAGTCCCAAACTGATGCCGAATGGCACCATGCCGCCTCCGCCTTATCAGATGAAAGACAACCAGGACACCTGGCTGGGCATGACCGATCTGGTTTTCATCGACCCTGTCGGGACGGGTTACAGCCGGGCGAAAACGGTTGAAGTTGCGCGCCGAATGAATAGCGTAAATGGTGACATCCAATCGGTCGGCGAGTTCATGCGGCTCTATGTGGAGCGCAACAATCGAGAACTTTCACCCTTATTTATCGCCGGTGAAAGTTATGGCACGTTTCGCGCAGCGGGCCTGGCGGGCTACCTGATCGATCGAGGACTTGCCTTCAACGGCATCGTGCTCATCGGGACGACGCTGAATCTGGAAACGATCTGGAGCCGGAGCGACGACCTGGTCTACGAGTTGGAACTGCCAACGTATGCAGCCGACGCCTGGTATCACAAAAAGGTTGCGCCGGAATACCAGAAGAAGGACTTGAAATCATTTCTCAAAGAGGTGCAGGATTTCGCCACCGGGCGAATATTCGCTGGCCTTGAACAAAGGCGATACCGTCCCGGCAGCCGAGCGTAAAGCGATTGTTGACAAACTGGTGCGCTACACCGGACTTGAACCGCAATACATCGAGCAGAGCAATCTTCGCTATGACGTGCAGCACTTCACGAGGCAACTGCTTCGAGACAAGAATGAAACGATTGGCCGCTATGACGGGCGGATTACGGGAGCTTCCTCGCTGAACACGGGCGAAACAAGCGAGTTCGATCCGTCGAGCACCGAAATCACGCCTCCATTTATGGCAGCGTTCACGAATTACATCCGGACCGAGCTGAATTACAAAACCGATATGTTCTATTACCCGAGCGGCGGAATCCAGCCGTGGAATTATGAGGTTCAGAACGGCTTCGGTGACACGACCAGTCTGCTTCGCAATGCATTGACGAAGAATCCGTATATGAAAGTGTTGGTCGCGGCCGCTTACTACGATTTGGCAACACCGTATTACGCCGTCCAATATACGTTCAACCACATGGGACTGAATCCGGACATGCACAAACGCATCTCTTGGGCGTATTACAAGTCCGGACACATGCTGTACATCGACAGCACCTCGCACACAAAGTTACGCCACGATGTTGGAGAGTTCCTTTCGACCGCGTTACCCAAGAACCCCACCGACTAGCACGCGTTCCAGCGGCTGCTGGAGTTAGCGTGTGAGTATACCGGAACGCTGGCTCCCGGAATTGGCTCGTTGCCTCCGGAGCTATTCCCGGGCCGACTTCAACGCAGATCTGCTGGCTGGGTTGACCGTTGGGTTGGTGGCGCTGCCGCCGGAATCATCGCAAAGCTTGGGGTTCCGGGCCTGACACTGGTGACCGTCATGGCGGGGGTCATGCTTGTCGTCATGGGCCGGACGGGGCTCGGAGCCGCAGTGAAGTTCATTCCGCGCCCCGTAACTATCGGCTTCACAAACGGAATCGCTCTTCTTATTGCTTCCACCCAGATCAAGGACTTCTTCGGTTTACTAACCGGGGACGTTCCGAGCGCCTTTATCCCGCGAATGGCGCTTCTCGCCCCAAGAATTCAGACTGTTCATTGGCCTGCTCTGATCATTGGCATCGGAACGATTGCAGTGATTCTTCTTGGCCGCGTGTAACCAGGCGGGTTCCGGGGTCCATTGTGGCGATGCTTGGCTTCACGCTTCTTGTCGCCGCGTCCGGGATCCCTGTCGAGACGATCGGGTCCAAATTCGGCGGTATACCGACCGGTTTACCGCGCCTTTCGATTCCGTCCTTCCACCCGCAAGAAATGGTTCCACTGCTTCCCTCCGCCGTAACCGTTGCGCTCCTTGCCGCCATCGAAAGCCTTCTGTCTGCAGTAGTGGCAGATAGTATGAGCGGCTTTCGACACAATTCAAACGTGGAGCTTGTCGCGCAAGGAATCGCGAACATAGCGTCTCCATTGTTCGGCGGGATTCCGGCGTCGCTTACAACATGGGTGAATGGCGCGAGATCGGCACGATCATTCGATTGTCGAAAGCCGATATAGCGGTGTGGGCAGCCACCTTCGCCTTAACGGTATTGGCCGACCTGACTGTGGCGGTCGAAGTTGGAATGATCCTCGCGGCATTGCTTTACATCTATCGAATCGCCCAAACTACGACGGTCCTTCCCGTCACGGAGGAGTACATTCGCGATGGCCAGGCACACATACTGCAAGATAAACAGCTTCCGTGGTACGTCACAATACTGCGAATTCACGGGCCGTTCCTATTTGGCACAACGGAGAAACTCAGCGAAGCGACCCAGGTATTAGAGAACTTCGCGCCGATCGTTATCCTGCGCCTTCGCAACATGACGGCTCTCGATGCCATTGGCGTACATGCCCTGGAATCGTTTTCAGAACGGCTTCACAAGTCGGGTCGTACGCTTCTCGTTTGCGGGGCTCGTCACCAACCGGCACAGTTGCTCGCGAGAACCGATTTTGTCGAGTGCATCGGACGTGAGAACGTCTTGCCCCATGTGCAGGCAGCTCTCGAGCGCGCCAGGGAGCTAAGTGCCGCTTTCGATGGTACGGGTCCGGAGATCGCTAGCGATCTCGCCGGCAGACCGATCTGAGTGCTGTTCGCATACTACTTTTGCTGTACAATTGGCTTACTCTTTCTAAGAAAGTCGGTGGTTCTAGCAATGCCCGCTAGTCCCTGAGCTCTCCGTCCCTGAGCAAAGACCGCGCCTTGTTCCTGCGCGCTTACGTTGCCAAAGGGATGTCCAGTGCCAGCTCACATTAGAAGATTCGCTCCGTTTTTCCTGTTTTCCCTCTCGTTGTGTGCCCAAGTGGCGACAACCGGCAGAATTACCGGGACCGTTACCGATTCGTCGGGGGCAGCCATCGCAAACGCCGCGGTCAAAGTAGAAGGCGCCGCGCTTATGGCGCCGCGTTCCACAACGAGCCAATCGGATGGTAACTTCCTCGTGGATGTGGTTCCAATCGGCACTTACAGCGTGACGGTCACGGCGAACGGTTTCAAAAGCTTCGTTCAGAACAATCTCGCAATGCAGGCGGGCTTTACGGCAACTGTGAACGCCGTTCTGGAAGTGGGAACGATGACGCAGTCCGTAACAGTCGAGAGCGCGCCGGTAGTCGACGTTCAAAGCGTGGCCTCCACGACAACATTCGGCGAGGCGCTGCTGCAGAATCTTCCGAGCGGCCGCGATCCATGGTCGACCGTGGTTCAAGCACCCGGTGTTACGTCGAGCACCTTCGATGTGGCAGGCAATCAGAGCTTTCAACAATCGACCATGCAGATGCACGGGAGCATGCCGGGAGAGCAGGTCTATAGCTGGAACGGGCTTCGTCTCAATTGGCCGGGCAGCAACGGCGGCTATACGTCTTTTTACATCAACCATGACTCGCTTCAGGAGTTTCAAGTTGTAAGTGATCAGGCACCCGCGGAAGTGGGCGTGGGCGGGATTTACATGAACATGATCACGAAATCAGGTTCGAATGAAATCCACGGGCGGTTGTCGGCTTACTACTTGACCAGCGCATTCCAGGCGGAGCAAAACCTCCCCATCTACAAAGGGCAGGCAGTACAGGCAGGCACGCCGTTCGTCATGTCGCGCGATACAACCGGGAGCGTCGGCTTACCGTTCATCAAAAATCGTTGGTGGTTGTTCAATTCGTTCCGCATGTACGATATCCGGACTGACGTCCTCTCGACGCGTCGGCCCAATGGTCAGCCAGTCAACGACAGCAACCATCAGTGGAATAACGATGCCCGGTCAGACTGGCAGGTGAATGCAAAAAACCGCGCGAGTTTCGTGTGGCTCTACAACGAACAGAATCGCTACTTCCGTCGCGATACCGCATACACGTTTGTCAGCGACCAGGCGAGTTGGCGTCAGATCGAGCCCGCTTACATTCTGCAGGGCTTGTGGACCAGCCAGCTGACAAACTCGCTGGTATTGGATTTCCGGATTGGTTACATGCACCAGATTTTCCCGCTTAGTTTCCAACCCACAGTTCCGGCCTCTGCAATCAACCGGGTGGACCTGACCTTATCTACCGAAGACGGTTCCGCGCCGTATAGCAGCTCTAATCTGGCAGATCACGGACGCATAGCAGCGACACTCGGCTACTACAAGTCTGGAGCCTGGGGCTCGCACAACCTGAAGTTCGGATACGAGGGTGGGCGCGCGAAAAACGCCTACAGTTACCTCGTGAATAACGACATCACCGCAGTCTACAACAATGCGCTACCCACCCAGGCGATTATCTACAACACGCCTCTCGCTTACAGCAGTGAGATTCGGGACGCTGCTCTGTTTGTGCAAGACGCCTGGCACGCCACCAAAAGACTTACGTTGGATCTGGGGGTCCGTTACGACCGTTTTCGGTCTTACAACCCCGCCCAGAGCAGCCCGGCAACGGGAACTTACGGCAGTTTGTTTGGTGCGCGGACATTTCCGCAATCGGCAGATACGGTCAGCTGGAACAACTTCTCGCCTCGTTTGGGAGCGGCCTTCGACGTCACAGGCCATGGGCGATCGGTGATCCGTGCCGCGTTTAGCCGGTTCTATCGAATGGAAGGTGCGGAGCTTTCGTCCGCCGTCAATCCGAATACCTTCAGCAGCAGAACCTATGCCTGGACCGGCGGCGTCGATGCGAGAGGATACCCGACCGGTTTCCTGAACAACGCGATTATCAGCACGTCGGGAGGTATCTTCACGACGGTTGACCCCAATTTGCACCATCCGTACTCGGACGAAATCACCGTCAACTGGGAACAGCAACTGTTCTCGAACCTGTCGGTCGGCGCCTCGTATTTCCACCGCAACAACAAGGACCAGATCGGTCGGACCAGCACCACCAGACTGCCTTCCGATTACACCGCGATCACAAACCTTAGCGGAAGTCCTCTGGTGAACCCGCTTACGAATCAACCACTCACGCTTTACAATCTGAGCGCCGCGAAAGCTAGCCAGGCAAATTTCTATCAGGTCGCAAACATCGCCGCTCTTGACCGCTACAGCTACAACGCAATGGAATTTACCGCGACAAAGCACTTATCGCAGCGCTGGATGCTACTAGCGGGGTTAACAATTCAGCGGCAGAAAGGGACGTACGGCGCTGGAAGTCCGAACGCATTATCGGACGACTTCAACAACCCGAATCTCGACATCAACCGCTACGACAACTATCTGTTTCAGGACTCCACGTACGTTTGGAAAATCAACGGATCTTACGAACTGCCTTGGAAAATCTCGACCGCTTTGAACTTCCAACACTACACGGGCTATCCGTTCCGCCCGACGCAAGTCTTCACGGGCCTGAACCAGGGCTCGGTCACGGTCGCGTTATTGCCGCAGGGGAACTTACGGCTGCCAAGCGTCAACTTGGCGGATCTGCGTGTGTCGCGAGTTTTTCATTTGGGGGAACGGTGGCGAGTGGAGCCGATCGCGGACCTCTTTAACCTCGGTAACAGCAGCACGGTCCTGAGCCAGGTGTCTAGTTACGGCTCGGTTTATCTTCGGCCGAGCAATGTGCTCAGCCCGTTTGTTGCAAGATTCGGCCTGCGAGTAGAATTCTAACAATGCTTCGATCCGGAAGACTGTCCGCCCGCTGCTTGCTGTTATCAGCAGGTATTCTTGTCGGGATCGCGCCAGCGCTTTTTGCGGCGCCTCTGACCATCGATCGCTTGATGCAGATCAAGCATCCCTCAAACCCGACCCCGTCTCCGGATGGCAAGTATGTTGCTTTTGCCTGGGATGAGGGCGGCGTCTGGAACCTCTACCTGATCAGCACATCGGGCGGCACGAGCGCTCCCCAGAAGCTGACGACCTTTCCTTCCGGGCAGGTAAACGAGTTCTTCTGGACCGCAGACGGGAGGGCTGTCCTTTTCCCCCATGCCGGGGAGCTTTGGCGCGTTGACATCGCAAGTGGCAAGGCCTCTTCGCCGGCCCGCAGCACCGGCGTTCGAGGATCCGGCTTTGCCCTGTCGCGAGACGGCCGACAACTTGCGTTCGTTCAAAGCAGCAAGGGACAAGGAGCCGAACTTCTGGTTGCCGCGGTGGATGGGGGATCGCCAAAGAAGATCGCGGGCAATGACACAAGCATTAGTGGGGTGACCTGGTCTCCCGATAGCACACATGTTCTCTACACGGGCGGAACCAAGACCATTCGTCACGAACAAACGCCTGAGTACTCTGGCGCCAAGATCATTTACACCATTACGGAGCGGGCAGGCGGAAATCAATTCGTCGTTTCGACGAGCGGAGGCGAGCCCGTCCAGTTGCAAGCACCTGGCGGGTTCGGCGGCGCAAGGTGGGTGGATTCAAACCACGTCGTTTTCGATCGCACTTCCAAGGATTTCAAGAAACGCAGTACTTATCTGGCTGACACCACGAACGGAAGCGCGCGGGTGGTTCACGAAGACGTGGACAAGAAGTTCTGGAGCATACCGGGCGGCGCAGGTGAGGGCGCTCAACCCTCTCCAAATGGTAAGTGGGTCTCGTTCCTGAGCGATCGCGACGGCTGGGATCATCTGTACGTAATGCCCGCGGGCGGGCGGCGAAGCGGTCCAGATTACCAAGGGAAAGTTTGAAGCGTGGCGGCCCGTATGGTCTCCCGACAGCAAATCCATCGCGTTTGACGCAAACGCTCCCGATCACCCCGGTGACCGGCAACTTTCGATCGTTACGCTGAACGACGATCCCAGGCGCGCTACTACCCGGACGATTACGTCCGGCAAAGGAACAAACGTCGCCCCAGTTTGGACTGCCGACAACAGCGCGGTCATTTACCAGCACACGGACCCGCAGCATAGTGCGGATCTTTTCACTATTAGTTTGAAGAACGAAGCAAGTCCCAAGCGGCTGACTGATTCCATGGGCCCCGGCTTTGATCACGACTCGTTCGTCGAACCGGAGTATGTCCATTTTCCCGGCGCGGACGGGACGCCGGTCCCGGGCTGGTTGTTGTTCCGAAAAATCTCGACCGCAGCAAGAAGCATCCCGCGGTGGTCTGGATTCACGGCGACGGAGTGAATCAGAACTACGACGGTTGGCACATACAGCGCAACTATGCGGTGTACTACAGCTTCCACCAGTATCTGCTGCAACAAGGCTACGTAGTCTTTGCGCCAGACTATCGGGGCAGTATTGGCTATGGCCGCGACTGGCGCGAGGGCGTTTACATGGACGTCGGCGGCAAGGACGCCAAAGACGCCTGGATGGCTGGAAAATATCTCAAAACGCTACCGTACGTGGATGGTGAGCGAATGGGCGTTTGGGGCCTCAGCTATGGTGGATTTTTCACGCTTATCGCGGCGACGGATCAGCCCACTCTTTTCCGGGCCGCTGTCGATGTGGCAGGGGTTGTGGACTATCGTATGTACTACGAAGATCCATACCACGGCGCTTGGACGGCCAGCCGCATAGGAACTCCGGACGAGAATCCCAAGGTCTACGACAACGCTTCGCCGATCTCACACCTGGATCGCTTGCAACGGCCGCTTCTGATTCTGCATGGGACCGCTGACATCAACGTGCCCTACCTGCAATCGGTCCGGCTCATCGATTCGGCTCTAAAGCTGCATAAAGGCGATCTCGTGGATTTCATGATGTACCCCGGTGAGTTTCACTACTTCGATCGTGAGCCGGTCTTGCGAGACGCATGGCGGCGCGTGGATGAGTTTTTCCGGAAGAACCTGATGGAATCCCGACCCGCTTCCACCAATTAAGGTTCGCTACTTCGAAGGACGCGGGAGTTCTCTGAGCGGAGTTCCGCTTTTGGGGTGCAGTAACACCCTACGCGCGGAACTCACCATCAATCACGATGAAGGTACAATCCAATCGTGCCGGAAACTGCACCACCTGAAACACTCCCTTGGGAAATCGCGCGTCAAAAAGTCATAGACACAGTGCGTGCTCTCGCACGCAACTCCGTAACTGAGACGGTTCCGCTGCATGAAGCGCATGGCAGAGTCCTCGCGAAATCCATTGTTGCGGATCGTGATTATCCGACCCTCCGTCGATCGTTGCGTGACGGTTTCGCCGTTCACGCGACCGATGTTCCCGGGACGCTAAAAGTTCGTGGCGAGATCCGCGCCGGTGAGGAGCAGTCGGCCGCTTTAGACCATGGGGAAGCTCTCGAGATCATGACGGGCGCGCCAGTACCAGAAAGCGCCGATGCCGTGGTCATGGTCGAACATGTCACAAGACAAGGCGATTCCATCGTTGTGGACCGGAATGCTGAGGCCGGGCAGTTCATCAATCGGAGTGGAGCGGAGGCAGAACGCGGTTCTACGCTGATTCCGGCTGGGGTGAAGATCGATGCCAGCCACATCGCAACGCTGGCCATGACAGGCACAACGAGTGTTCCCGTTCTTCGCCGACCCTCCGTAGCGATCCTGGCCACTGGTGACGAGATCGTCGAGCTCGAGGAAAGGCCCCAGCCCCATCAGATCAGAAATTCAAATTCGTTCATGCTGGCTTCTCTCGTGCGCGCCACGGGAGGTTCACCGACAATCCTCCCGATCGCGCGCGACACGGACGAGGCACTACAGCCACTGCTGAAACAGGGCCTTGATCATGACATGCTGCTTGTCAGCGGCGGCGTCTCAGCGGGCAAATATGACCTGGTGAAGCCAACCCTGCGCAAACTCGGAGTCGATTTTCATTTTCAGCGCGTCCGGGTACAGCCTGGACAGCCGACCGCCTTTGGAACAAGGGACGGCAAACCAGTGTTTGGTCTACCCGGAAATCCCGGTTCCTCTCTCATCACGTATCAGCTCTTTGCCCGGCCGGCGTTAGAACTATTGTGCGGAGAAAGCGAGCCGCTGGAACCGTTCCTTTCCGCCCGTTTTGAAGCGCCGTTTCGCCACAAGCTTGGCCTGACACGATTTCTTCCGGCGCGTCTGGCTCCGGACGGGCAAAGCTTGCGTCACATCTCCTGGCAGGGCTCGAGCGATATTCCAGCCCTGGCGCGCGCCAATGCGTTTCTGGTCGCAGATCATGACCGGGAGACGTGGGAAATCGGCGACACCATCCGGGTCATGCTGAAGCCATAGGAACTCTCGCATGCAAGGCAAGCTCTCTCATTACGACCCGTCGGGAAAAGTGTCCATGGTGGACGTCGGCACGAAGACGGAAACGGAGAGAACCGCAACTGCACGAGCATACGTTGTGCTCGACAGGGCCGTTCTCGAAGCGCTACCCACCAATAAGAAGGGCGACCCTCTCGAAGTGGCACGCATTGCAGGAATCATGGCTGCAAAGAAGACCTCCGATCTGATCCCGCTGTGCCATCCCCTTCCGTTGACGAGAGTCAATGTTGAGTTAAGTCTCGATGAAAACGGTGTTGAAATCCTGGCGACCGCCTCGACCGTGGCTCGCACCGGAGTTGAAATGGAGGCGATGACCGCCGCGTGCGTTGCAGCATTGACCGTTTACGACATGACGAAAGCTCTCGACAAGAGCATCGAGATCCGAGAGATCCACCTTTTGGAAAAGACCGGCGGCAAATCCGGTACGTTCCGGCGTGAGGGAGGCCGATGATTCGAGTTGCTGTCTTAACGGTGAGTGATTCCGCTGTAAAAGGAACACGCGAAGATGTTTCCGGACCGGCGATCGTCGCTCATTGCCGGCAGAAGTCGTGGACGGTAGTGGCACAAGCCGTTGTGTCCGACGAGCGTGAAGCCATCGCGTCTCAGCTGCGGTCGTGGGCTGACGGAGATACCGAGGGGCTGATCGTCACCACGGGCGGAACCGGCGTCGCTCCCCGCGATGTCACGCCTGAGGCGACTCTTGACGTTGTTGAGCGCCAAATACCCGGGCTGTCAGAACTCATGCGTGCCCGCGGACTGGAGCAGACGCCATTTTCGGTTCTGTCTCGCGCCGTCGTCGGAAGCCGAGGGAAGTGTCTGATCGTTAATTTGCCCGGCTCACCCAAAGGAGCCGTTTACTCCCTCGAAGCGATTCAGCATCTCGTACCCCACATTCTCGATCTGCTCGCAGGTCGGACAGAACACTCCAAAACGACAGCCTGTCCGGCGGAGAGGGTAGCCGAAACTCAGAAAGCGCAAGAGGCATCTCATCAGTGATGATTCAGAGGTCTGGGAAGCCAATACTCTGCTTTTGGGCGATGTTGGCCCTCGGCGTGCCCTCAATTGGTCAGATTCAGCCGGGACGGCTACCCGATGCGCCGCCGCCCCAACCGGGTCAGCTTGGACCGGCACCGGTGAGCCCCAATAAGATTGCGACGCCCGCCGGCCAACCCTCGCAACCGATCATTGGCGACGTAGGCGTTGACAATGGGCCCGTCATTGGTCGTGCAACAGTCAGGACCGTTCTTGTTCCTACCACCGTTCTGGACCCCGACGGCCACGGCTACGTGAATGGACTGGCCCCGAACGAATTTTCGCTGTACGACAACCAGAAGCCACAGAAGATATCGGCCGAATTCACCCAACTCCCGATGTCGGTTGTCATGGTGGTACAGGCCAACTCTGAAATCGAGCCGTTCCTTCCCAAACTGAAGAAGACCGGCGTCTTACTGCATGGGCTCGTCACAGGTGAGGGCGGCGATGTCTCGATCCTGGCCTTCGATCATCGCTTAACCGTCTTGCAGGACTTTACGAAGGATCCAGACAAGCTTGACGATGCCATGCAGAAGATGACCTCCGGGTCTTCCTCGGCGCGGTTGATCGACGCTGTCCTGGAAGCCGACCATATGCTGAAGCGGCACGATATCAGGAATGAGCGGCGGCACGTAATCTTGCTGCTTAGCCGGAATATTGACAAAGGAAGCGAGTCGCACCTGCAGGCGACCGTGCGTCAGATGCAGTTCGACAATGTCATCGTTTACTGCGTCGACATTTCGAAGGTCATGACGGCTTTGATGAAGAAGATGGATTACCCTGCTCCGACGAACGGGCGCATTCCGCCGGAGGCCCAGCCGAACCTGATCGGCAATGGGCCCAGGACAGAGACCTCGAATGTCCAACAGCAGACGGGTAACATCTTAAATGCCGGGCCACCGATTTTGCGCGGCATCCATGACCTGTTCAAGAAGACGCCGGCCGAGGCACTCAGCTACTTCACAGGCGGTCAGCTCTACAGCTTCGCTACCGATAAGGCGCTCGAAAACGCCATCACAGACATCGGCAAAGATCTGAACAGCCAGTATCTACTGAGCTATACGCCTAACCCGGAAACAAGCAAAGAGCCTGGGTTCCACACCATCAAAGTGGACGTGAACCGTCCCGGCCTGAGGGTTCGAGTTCGCCCTGGATACTGGTGGGGCGGCGGGCAATACTAACTTGCGCCGTCGTCCGTAAATTTCATCGCCCCGAAGGTAACGACGCTTTGCGGGTCGATCTGCCAGTGCTGATACTTCAAGAGTTCACCGCGAGCGTTCGGAACGCTTTTCAGGAACGTGTAGAACGGGGCTGAGCCACACCATTTCAGGTCGTCGTGGCCCTCTTTTACCAGATCCCAATAGGCGCTGATATCGCCGCTTTCGAGCTTGCTGATCCTTGCTCGATCGCGCTGTTCAATGGCCATCATCTCGCCTATATTCGCGGTGGCTCTCATCGGATCCCCGTAGCGGCGTCCCATGTGCGCCATGTCGACGCCCAACACCCAAAAGATCTTACCGGCTTCGCGGTTCGCGATATCTCCGAGCGCGTCGAAAAAGCGCGCAACATCATCCGTGTCCTCCGGCATTCCGCGCTCCGTAGATGCTCTTCACGAAAGGACCGCAAAGAATGGGCAGAATGCGGACGTCCGGGCCGTAGATGTGTTGCAGAAAGACAACCTGAAACTCGATCGAGTGCTCGACGGCGTGACAGTAGTCTTCCATCCGGATCGCACCTGGCGCTTTCCGCTCCAGATCGTCGACAAGCGCCGTATTTGTTTGCGCAGCGCCAAAGGGCGTCAGAAACTGTTTCCGGGTTAGACCGAATCGCTCCGGCGCACCATAATGAGACGTCCCGAGGATGACGAAGGTCTTGTCCCTGGCTTCTTCGCGCGAAGGTAGTGCCTGGTACGCAGCCCGGTAGCTATCCCAGCCGCCATCAGGGCTGGCATGGGGCGCTGCGATTGCAATCGTTCCTCCGTTGCCAGTTGCCTGGCCAACCCGCTGGTTGAGCAACCCGGACAAGCTCGAGCGATCTTCCGGATACGCTGAGCCGGCGAAAACAGCCTCGCGCTCTGATTCTTCCGCGAACTCTCTCTCGCGTTGATGCTTCAATTCGCGATAGCGATCATTTTCGAGGAAGCCCGCCTCATCCAGTGCATCGTACAGGTGCTTTTCGATCTCCCCAACCTGTATCTCCCCCGTAATCCGAACAAGTTCGGCACGGAGGTCGATCGTAGTTTGCTGCCCGTCGAAACACTCCAGCGCCTGAACAAGCGGCGGTGGAACGAGTAGTGTCGCGTCTGAATAGTGGTAAGGATCTCGAATGTACAGACCGGGCCGCTCCGGGTCGGAGGACGGCAGGAAATCGAGATTGAAACGGAGTCTGGGAAGTGCCTCGGACAAGCTTTATTGTACGAAGTCACGCATGCGGGCAAGGAAATCTGCCGGAACCCGAATATTGCCTCGCAGTCCCGTCCCGAGTTGTATGTCGGGCTTGATGGCGCCATGGAAATCCGAGCCGCCCGTAGGCAGAAGATCCAGCTCTTGGGCAAGCTGATGGTAGTGAGCCTGAAGTTCCGGTGGATGATCGGAGTGGTAAATCTCCAAACCCCTCAACCCTGCCGCCTTCAGGCGCGCCAATTCTCTTCGTTCAGAGTCTCTCGGCAATGACAGCCGGACCGGATGGGCGACTACCGCGAAACCCCCGCCACCGTTGATCCGCTGAATAGCAGCCTCAGAGGTCTGGCTCTGACGTTCCACATAGCTTGGCGCATTCTCACCCAGGAAGCGGCGAAAAGCCTCTTCGAATGTCTGAACGTAGCCCTTTTCCAGCAGCAACTGCGCGAAGTGTGCTCTCCCTGTGAGGCTCCTTCCGCGCGCTTCCACCTCTTCCAAGGTCACGTGAATGCCTTGCCTTTCCAGAGCATCAGCCAACTTGCGATTCCGATTCCGCCTGTCTTCCCGTTCGTTTCCCAGCCATTCGACAAAATCCTGTGACGGCGCCGCGACGGGGAAGTAGCCGAGCAGGTGAACATGCCTGTACCCGTTACCGTCCGATAGCGCGAGGCGTGAATTCAACTCGATGCCGCGAACCAGGTCGAGCCCGGCTTTCTCAGCAAAGGGAAGTCGCTTTCTCATACCCGGAGAAAGTGTCGTGATCGGTGATCGCGAGGGAATCAAGACCGCTGGTAACGGCGAGTTCCACAATCTCCTCCGGACTGAAGGTGCCGTCCGACTCTGTCGTGTGCGAATGTAAGTCAATGTAGCCGGAAGAATGTCGATGAACGCTCACTAGTGGATCTTTATCTCCGGATAGACCTCAAAAATGAACGTCTCACCGCACGTTTTCGCAATCAGACGGCCAGGGCCGAGGTTCTTTTCTTTTGTTTTATTTTCGAAGAACACTGCGCCGTCCGTGCTCTCGCCTGGTTTCAGTTTGGCGGGCACCATAGTAATTGCGGACGCCGCGACGGCAGCCTTAAGGCTTCGATTCACAAACTGAGCCATTGCGGCCTCGCGCCGCTGCTCGTAACCGTTGGTCGACCGGAAATTAGAGAGGCCATAGATGCTGTCTTCGTACAGCAGTTGCAGCTTAATCACGTCTGTTCTGCTCGCCTTTTGCAGAAGCGATTCAACCACATCGTCCGCCGAAACCGGCTGCAGCGTCACTCCGCTCTGCCGCACAAAAGCAAAGTCGCTCGGCTTGACCGTCCACGATACGAGAGAGCCGTTCGTTACCGTGATTTGAACGATGTTGAAGTCCTTAATGTGCGGCGGAAGAGTCGCGAACATGACTGTGATGCCGTTTCTTGTCAGCGCTTCGTAATCCAACCCGTGAGACTGAAACTCCATTGGAGTGTCCCCACCGGGCTTCTTGTCCGGACTTTGGGGGGAGGGCTGGGCAGGGATGGTCTGGGCCGGCGCAAAGGACGCAGACACAAGAAACGCCGTGAGCAAGGCATATCGCGTGAGTGCGCCCACACTAAACGCGCGACAGTTACCCATCATCAGACCCACTTACATCATAAACATCAGACACGCCACAGTTATTCCCGGGCCGCGAGTTTTGGCGTGAGATACCAGCCCAGCACACCTCGGGGATGTGGTGGAAAGCTGTCGACCGTAAGCTTCAGCAATCCTGCTTTCTTGAAGTCGATGTACATGGAAGGCGCGCCCAGGAGGTAGGCCGCAAGGCTGCTGAAGAGTGGCTCATGGCCGGCAAGCAGAAGTGAGGATTCATCCCGGTGGCCCCGGATCTCGTCCCATACGCCTTCCGGGCTCGATTCGGGTTGCAAGGCCCTGGTTTGCAGGATCTGTCCTTTGTAACCCAAGATTTTCGCAGCCAACTCTGCCGTCTCGATTGCTCTGCGAAAAGGGCTCGCGAGGATTAGAGCTGGGCTCCACTCTGGCGCGACGAGCCACGGCAAGCACCTCGCCAAGCTTGTTCCGCCCCTCCGAAGTTAATGCTCGGGTAGAGTCGCTCTGCCCGGGTTTAGGATCCTCGGCAATCCCATGTCTGAGTAAGAAAACATCCACTGGAGAAACAGCCCATTCTGTCATACTGAGCCTTCATGTCCGGACGGGAAGAGGCTCAAAATCGTGTTCTGGTCGGGGTTACAACAGCAGCAGCGGCCTTCATTCACATCTCGATCAGCATCAGCCAGTTTCTTCTCGGCGTCGGCTTGGCCCTGATCCTGATTTACCGCTGGCGACTACGGTTTCCCCGCATCTGGATTCCATTGGCCGCGTTCTCTGTTTGGACCGTCTTAGCGGATCTGGTGTGCCCGGATCCATGGACCGGGCGAGCACAGATTAAGAAACTGGTCTTGTTTCTCTTTATTCCTCTCTTGTATACAGTATTCGTTCGGCAGTTCGGGAAAGCGTTTTACGTTCTCATTGGTTGGACCGCAACCGCAACCGCCTCGGCTTTTTGGGGCTTCGTTCAATTCATCCAGAAATACGAAACGGCAAAGAGAACCGGCGAGAATTTTTATGTCACCTATGTCGGACATAGGATCACCGGCTTTGAAAGCCATTGGATGACGTTTGGCGCTCTGCAACTCAGCGTGCTCTGTTTGGTCCTTGCGCAACTATTCTTTTCCGATCGGCGAATGCCTGTTTGGGTGAGTTGGACGGTAGTTGCCATTTTGTCTGTCTCGATTCTTCTTGGCGAGACGCGCAGCATCTGGCTTGCCTCCGTCTGTGCTGTCTTCTACCTTGTTTGGTGTTGGTGGCCCAAGATGGTTTTGGCGCTTCCGGTTCTGATCGCCGTTGCCTTCGTCCTTGCCCCTTCGGCTACCCGCGAAAGGCTAACCTCCGTGGTGGCGCCGCATGGTGAAACCGACTCGAACCGGCACCGCGCGGTAACTTTCGTCACCGGCTTGCAAATGATCAAGGCTCACCCCCTATTCGGGATTGGTCCGGAGCAGATAGGACGGCAGTTCGACCGTTACGTTCCTTCCGACGTCCAGCGCCCCTTGCCGGTGGGCTACTACGGGCACCTGCACAACATCTATGTGCAGTACGCCGCTGAACGGGGCTTGCCAGGACTGCTCTTCATCTTGTGGGCCATCGTTCTGACGGTTTGGGATTGCACGCGTGCAATTCTGCAGAGCCGGCGAAAGGCGGTCTGTCTCCCGATTCCTGCTGCATTCGACGGTTGCAGTCACGATCGGCATTCTGGTCGGCGGCACGCTCGAATACAACCTCGGCGACAGCGAAGTGCTGATGATGTTCCTCAGCGTGGTGGGCTTGGGCTATGCGGCCGTTGCGCAGACCGAGCGCTTCCGCTGACACTAGCGCCTCTTAGTGCCTACGGCAAGCAGCGTTTCGAAATGAGGCGCCTCCGCTTCGCGATGAACGACTGAGGTTGACACATTCTCGAAACCCGCGTTTTCCAGGAATCGACGAAGTTCAATTTCCGTGAAGCCTAGCCATACGTCCGCATACATCTCGCGCGCTTCTTCGAATTGGTGGCGAACGAGATCGAGAATGGCGACTCGCCCCCCTGGCCGAAGAATGCGCGAGGCCTCGGAAACCGCTCGCTCGGGATTGAGCGCGTGGTGCAGCGACTGACTGAAAAATGCCAGATCCACTTCAGCGTCCCCAATGCGGCAGCAGCTTCCATGTCCCCACCCGATATTCCAGATTGGCTACACCGTGCTTCTGTGCCAATTGAGCGCCGAACTCCACCATGCGCTCGGAATTGTCGATCGGCGATGACGCGCTCCGCACTACGCGCAAGCAATTGAGAGAATGTTCCCTCCCCCGCCCCCAGGTCGGCCACCACCAGCGGCGGCAGCAACGCCAACAGAGCTTCCGCCAGACCCTGCCACGATCGCCCGGGCAGGTATTCCCGGCCAAAACGTCCCGGCCAGGCTATCGAAGTAGCTGCGCATCCGGTCGCGCCGTTCTTTCAAGAACAAGGGCCAGGCTTCCTGGTCGTCGAGGTACTTCCGGTTGATCGCGCGCCGCAGTCCGAAGCAGGGCGAGCAGTTCTTTCACGGCGTTCGAATCTTCGTCGTTCGCTGCCGCGATTTAGGCGATAAAAGATATTTTTACCCGTTCGGCGGTCTTCCACTAAGCCCGCCTGCTTCAATTGCGCCAGGTGAGTCGAGATCTGGCTTTGTCCTTTTGCCAGAATTTCCTGTAGTTCGGCCACGGACAGCTCTTCGCTTTCCAGTAGCATCAAAAGGCGCACCCGAGTGGGATCACCCAGTAGCCGAAGAGATCGCGAAGAATTTGGGACACTTATCCATCAACATATCAAGATTTCTTGATATAATGTTAGACGAGGTTCAACTATGGGTAGTGCAACACTGAATCGGACTGCGACGGAGTACAAAGGTCGCCGACTTAAACCTGGCCGACTGGGGCCGGAAGGAAATTTCCATCGCCGAGCATGAGATGCCCGGCTTGATGTCCATCCGGAAGAAGTACGCGCCAGAAAGGCCGCTCGCCGGCGTGCGAGTCACGGGATCGCTCCACATGACGATCCAAACCGCCGTGCTGATTGAGACACTGGTCGATCTTGGTGCCGACGTGCGCTGGGCAAGCTGCAACATCTTCTCCACGCAGGACCATGCGGCAGCCGCTATTGCCGCCGCCGGCGTTCCCGTCTTTGCCTGGAAGGGCGAATCTCTTGAAGAGTACTGGTGGTGCACTTACCAGGCGCTGAGCCACCCGAACGGCACGGGTCCGCAACTCGTTGTCGACGACGGCGGCGACGTTACGCTGCTGATCCACAAAGGCTACGAGCTCGAGAACGGCAGCGACTGGGTCAACACGCCTTCCGGCAGCCACGAAGAAAAAGTCATTAAGGACCTTTTGAAAAAGGTGCATGCCGAAGATCCGCAGCGCTGGCACAATATCGCTAAGGAATGGCGCGGGGTTTCGGAAGAGACGACCACTGGCGTCCACCGCCTGTACAAGATGCAGGAAGCGGGCACGTTGCTGGTTCCCGCGATCAATGTCAATGACTCGGTAACGAAATCCAAGTTCGACAACTTGTACGGTTGCCGCGAGTCGCTGGCAGACGGCATCAAGCGCGCGACCGACGTCATGGTGGCCGGAAAAGTTGCCGTCATCTGTGGTTACGGAGATGTCGGAAAGGGTTCCGCTCATTCGCTTCGCGGGATGGGTGCACGTGTGATCGTCACCGAGATCGATCCGATCAACGCCCTACAGGCAGCCATGGAAGGCTTCGAAGTGACGACGGTCGAAGACACGCTTGGCCGCGGCGATATCTACGTCACCTGCACCGGCAACCTCGACATCATCACGCTCGAGCACATGCAGTACATGAAGGACCAGGCCATTGTCTGCAATATCGGCCACTTCGATAATGAAATTCAGGTTGATCGCCTGAACGAAGAAGCCGGTGTAAAGCGCACCAACATCAAGCCGCAAGTCGATATGTACACCTTCCCCGACGGCCACAGCATTTACATGCTTGCCGAAGGCCGCCTGGTGAACCTTGGTTGCGCCACCGGCCACCCGAGCTTTGTCATGAGCAACAGCTTCGCCAACCAGACGCTCGCACAAATTGACCTCTGGAAGAACCGAGATACCTACAAGGTCGGTGTCTACACTCTTCCGAAGAAGCTGGACGAAGAAGTGGCCCGGCTCCATCTCGAGAAGATCGGCGTCAAGCTGACCACTCTGAGCCCGAAGCAGGCCGAGTATCTCGGCGTTGCACCGGAAGGTCCTTACAAACCGGATCACTACCGCTACTAATCCTTCCAGTCTCTTCTGTCCGGGAAACCTGCCTCAAGGTTTCCCGGATAACCCTCAATCAAACTTCTTTCGACAGAAATCCCTCCAGCTTTCGTATACTGTCCCTTCAACATGCACCGAAGGGCCATCTTTCCTCTTCTCTACACAACAATCTTTTGCGTCTCCGTTGCGAACGGCTTTGCGGCTGATCCTCAGCGTGAGGCGGCAATCAAATCAGATCTGATGGGTCAGATCGATGGAATGAAAAAGCAGGCGCAAGTCATGAACGATATGGTGTTCAGCTTTGGCGAGCTTGGATTCCAGGAGGTCGAAACCTCGAAATACCTGACGGGCGTTCTCGAAAAAGAAGGCTTCAAAGTGGAGCGCGGCGTAGCCGGAATTCCCACCGCCTGGGTGGCGAGTTGGGGAGAAGGCAAGCCGGTCATCGCTTTGGGTTCGGATATTGACTGCATTCCCCAGGCTTCGCAAAAACCCGGCGTCGGCTACCATGATCCGATCATCGCCGGTGCGCCCGGCCACGGTGAAGGGCACAACTCGGGCGAGCCGCTGAACCTGGTGGCTGCAATCGCGGTCAAGAAGCTGATGGAGCGCGAGCACCTGAAAGGCACGATTCGTGTCTGGCCCGGCGTTGCCGAAGAACTGGTCGGCACTAAGGCTTACTACGTACGCGCGGGCATGTTCAAGGATGTTGACATCGTGCTCTTCACGCACGTCGGCGACAACCTGAATGTGTCGTGGGGAAGCGGCGCTCAGAACGGGCTTGTTTCGGTCGAATATCAGTTCGCTGGTGAAAGCGCGCATGCCGCGGCGGCTCCCTGGCGGGGCCGTAGCGCTCTCGACGCGGTGGAGTTGATGGATGTCGGCTGGAATTTCCGTCGCGAGCATCTTCGGCTTCAGCAGAGATCGCATTACGTGATCTCGAATGGAGGAGACCAGCCCAACGTGGTTCCGCCGACCGCTTCGGTCTGGTACTACTTCCGCGAGATGGACTATCCGCACATCAAGCAGCTGTGGGAGACCGGGGACAAGATGGCGCAAGGTGCGGCGTTGATGACGGACACGAAATTCACTTCCCGTGTCCTTGGATCGGCGTGGCCTGCCTACTTCAACAAACCCATCGCCGAGGCGATGTACGAAAACGCTAAGAAAGTCGGATTGCCGGAATGGAGCGAGGCCGATCAGGCACTTGCGAAGGGACTTCAGAAGGAGCTGAAGGTCCCTGAGAAAGGGCTGGCAACCAAGTTGGCCGACCTGGCGGGACCGATTCCCGAAGAGCGCAAGATGGGCGGCGGATCGGACGATATCGGCGACATTTCCTGGAACGTGCCCACCGTGACTCTTCGCTACCCCGCAAACATTCCGAACCTTCCGGGACACAACTGGGCGAACGCGATCGCGATGGCCACTCCGATTGCACATAAAGGCGTGGTGGCGGGCGCCAAAGTGCAAGCTATGACGATGATCGACATTCTGCTTCATCCGGATATGGTCGACAAAGCATGGCAGTTCTATCGAGATGAACAGACAAAGGATGTCAAGTACACACCTTTGATCCGCCCACAGGACCAGCCCGCTATCTGGCTGAATCAGAAGATCATGGAGCAGTATCGGCCCGAGATGAAGAAGTTCTACTACGATCCCGACAAATATCCGACGTACCTGGATCAGCTCGGCATCAAATATCCGACCCTCCGTTCGGAGACAGGACAGCCCAAGACGAATTAGCGCCCGGATGGGCGACGTTGCTCTCCAAGTCGCTCCGATATGTGCTCTTCCAGAAGCCGGAGAACTTTCTGAATGTCGGCGAATGTCGTGTGGGGATCGTTGTTGTAATCCTTCAAGCGATGCTCATAGCGCTGCCAGTCTGGGTAAACTTCCTCGATCACCATGCGAGCTTGCTGCATGGCCGCACTGCGATGCTCGAAGTGCCCTCCCACGTCCCCGGTGGCTTTCTCGATCGCGCAGTAGAGGCTGAAGGTTTTAGCGCTCGGCGGGCACACTCTTGTGTCGGACCGATTCCATTTCGCGGGTGAGTTCAAAATCTCTCGCGCCCTTTTTGCAATTTTCAGGTCTACCGGACTAACGGGCGGCTTCGCTTCCGACGGCTTCTCCACCGTTTGTGCCCCGGTCAGAATGGGGAGAAATAAGGCGGCCCAAAATAATGTATGCGGCTTCATCAATCCTTAAATGTCTGAATGATAGCTTTACACCAGGACGGCCACCTTCGTGCCAACATAGCCGTCTCTCATGAGTATGGAACCAACGCCGTATCTCAGCGGCACGATCCGAGCGCTTTTCCTTTACGAGATCGCCGAAGCGATCGACATTGCGGCGCTACGAAAACTCCTGGGCGCAGATCCGGCGGTCCGCGAACCTTCGTTTCGTCATCCTGCGCCTGAGTACGTCCGTTATGAGCGACCCTCCGTTATAGAACACCTGGGAAATTGCCGTCTCGGTTCCGAAGTATCAGTGGACGTCCGAGTGCGCTACTTCGAATATGGAGTTGCGAGTGTGGAGCTTATGGCGCCTTTCAGAGGCGATTGGGATGATCTGGTTCACTCTGCGCATCGCTGGATTACCTCGAATACATCCGAGTCCTGCGCGAACTCCAAGCTGCGAGTTAGCCTCGAACGTGCTCAACCAACATTGTCCAAACCGCACCGTACGGGTTTCATCTCGGAAGACTATTACATTGTGCAAATCGACCCGTTGATTCGGGCGGATGGTACTCAAGTTCCTGCCGAGACCATCGTCCGGGACTGCGGCGCCCGCATTGCGCAACTTGTTCGCGGCGAGAAGGTACCGCTTTCGAATGCCGAAGTGGCGGATGTCATGCAGTCGAGCCTCTCTTATTACCCGACGGATGTCCTGATCGTTGGGTGGGTCTCGGCGTTCATCTACGATAAACCAAGTGAGGCGGTCCCCACCATCGATTTACTGGAATATGCAAATTCTCAGTTACTGGAATTCCGCTATTACGATGACGTACTGACCGGTGTGTTGGCGGACGTATACAAACGGCTTGAACAGCGCCGGAATTTTTGGCGTCGGTGGACGCTTGCTCGCCAAGCCGAAGCACTAAACACGATCCGTTTAGATTACGAGGAATTGACGGAGCGGACTCACAACGCGATCAAGTTCCTCGGGGACATGTATTATGCAAGAGCTTACCGCCTGGCCGCGACGCGAATCGGTGTTAATGATTACCGCGAACTGGTTGCAGAAAAGCTTGATACAGCTCGCGACCTATACGACTCGATGGTCAATGAGTTTCATCAGGGCCGAGCGTTCTTTCTCGAGACCGTTGTCGTGATCATCCTGATCATCGAGATTGTGTTCCTTTTTCGTGGGCACAGTTGAGGAACGAAAAGTCACTGGGTTCCCCCTAATCCCTCGACAAGCGTTTCGGACAAACTGGACAGGAGAAGTAGAGCCGGATTGTCGGAGGTCCAATTGACATCGCGGATGTTGTCCACCGTGATCGCCATCGCAATCGGCCCGTTTTTCGAGTAGATAATTCCGACGTCGCTGCGAAGGTGTTCCAGGGCTCCCGACTTACTCGCGATGGTGACATCCTTCATGTCGCGGCCGATGCCGTTTCTGTCGCGCTGGCGTTTCAAAATCTCAAGCATCTCGTCGGACGCACTCTTGCTGACGAGCTCGCCCCGGTACAGCCGCTCCAACAGACTCACCATCTCGCGCGGGCTGCTGCGACCAATGCCCCATTTCTTGTTCTCGGGCTTTTCACCCTCGTGCGTAACGCCACTCACTTCGCTTTTCAACTTCGATCCGTCGCCGAGAATCTTTCGCATTACTCGGGTTTGAGCCAGTCCGAGTGCAGCCATGCGCTCGTTAACAGCATTTCCGCTGATGCGGTCCAGGATTAAGTTGGTCGCAGTGTTGTCACTAAGAACGATCATGAGATCGACAACGTCCCGGAGCGGCAACGAGATGTCGTCGGAAAGTTCTTGCAGGATGCCGCTTCCTGACACCTTTTCGCTCGCCCGCAGTTTGATCGGCTCAGAAAGCTTCAATTTGCCTTCGACGGCTTCGGCAAAGCACTCCGTCATGATCGCCAGCTTGATGGTGCTTGCGGTACGCACGGGCTGCTCGCCTTCAACCGAGAAACTTGCGCCCGTGCGAAGGTTTTTGGCGTAAAGCGTGACGGTGCCCGGGAAGCCGGAGATTTTCCCTTTCACTCGGGACTGAAGACTTCCGTCATCACCCGCGGCTCGGAATGGCACAAAAGCCAGAGCGAAGAGAGCAATAGCCTGCCATAGCATTCTGCTCATCTTGCCATGGACAGCCATCAGGCGCTCCTTCGGCTCAGGCAGGGATGGTTAGCCCAGACAAATCGTAGCGGCCAATCTGCGCATTGCGTAATGCCGATGCGGGGCGTGGCCGCGATCTCAAAGGAGGGTTTGCTGTGCCATGCGCGAATCGTCAAATCTCCGGTGTCCAGGCGCGAGCCATACTGTTTTCGGGTAATCGCAAGCGCTTGTGTCAGCTTGCCCGGGCCATTCGCAAGCCCGACGGACGATCCGTGCCAGTTGCGGCGTTCGTACATCGCCTCCAAGCCGGACAGCGGTTCGAGCGCCCGGATCAGAACACAACCGGGAGAGCCTTCGCGATCGGCTACGACATTCAAACATTCATGCATGCCATAGATGAAGTACACATAAGCGTGACCGGCCGGTCCGAAGAGCACCTTTGTTCGTTCCGTTTTTCCTTTCGATGCGTGAGCCGCGAGGTCGTCCAGCCCCAGATACGCCTCGGTTTCCACGATCATTCCGGCAACGGTCCCGTGACGCAAGACAGCGCCTAATAGGTTCCTTGCCAGATCGATTGCAGGCTGCTCGAATTCCCCCAAACTCATTCGTGCCGTCGCGGCCAGCAGTTCCTTGTAAGGCCACGGATCACCGGCAGCGGAACCCGCAATCCTCTTCGTTTTCGGAACGGATTTGTCACGCAATGGCAAAATACGTTAGAACATTAGCACGAGCTTCAACATGAGACTTTTCACAGCCATCGAGCTGCCGCCCCATTTGCTGCTCCGCCTGGAACGACTGCTCAGCGCGTTACGCCCGGAAGCGCAGATCAATTGGAGTCCGCTCGACAATCTGCACATCACAATCAGCTTTATTGGCAGCTGGCCCGAAGCCCGCCTCGACGAGCTAACTGGTGCGCTAAGGTCTTTGTCGCCTCGTGAAAGTTTCGAAATAAATTTGAAGGACTTCTGCTGGTTTCCGAACGCTCGCAGTCCGCACGTGCTCTCGGTCGGAACAGATCCGTGCGATGCTCTTCAGAAATTAGGCCAAGATACTGGGGCTTGCCTGGAGAAATTGGGCATCGCCAAAGAGAAGCGCGCTTACACGCCACACGTCACGCTCGCACGCATCAAGCGCCCGGTTCCGCTGCAACGCCTGCGGCAGAGGCTGGACACCTTCGAGCCATCCACGTTCGGAGCATTCGACGTGAATTCGTTTCACTTGTATCGGAGCGATCCCGGCTCAAACGCGAGCATCTACCGCAAGGTCAAAAGCTTCGGCTTTGAAGCCGTTCTTGCTGCATCGTAAGGTCGAACCGTGCCTGCATCTTTGCTCATCACTCTGACCACGCTCGTAGCCTATCTCCTGGGAGGACTCCCCTTCGGCTATTGGTTCGTTCGCCTTTCCAGTGGAAAAGACATCCGCACCATGGGCAGCGGGAATATCGGCGCTACGAACGTTCACCGCACTTCGGGAGGGAAAGCGGGCATCATCGTGTTGCTGCTGGACATTCTGAAAGGCTACCTGGCGGTAATCCTCGCAGCCTTGGTAACTCACAATGACACGAATGCGCTGGCACTCGCGATCGTTGCGGTTGTCGTCGGACATTGCTATCCCGTGTTCCTGGGCTTCAAAGGAGGGAAAGCGGTGGCTTGTTTTGTGGGGGCCTTTTTGTATGCTGCACCACTGGCTCTGGCAATCACAACCGTTGCGTTTCTCCTTACGTTCGCACTAACCAGGTTCGTTTCATTGGCCTCGATCGTTGGCGCACTGGTCTTTCCGTTAATTGTGTGGCGTCTCAGGATCTATCCCTTTCCCATTCTTCTAGCCGGGACAGCGACAGCGCTGCTGATCGTGTTCCGCCATAAGGCAAACATCGAGCGATTGTTGAAAGGGAAGGAGCACGTATTTACGCTAAAGGGCGGCAAAGCTGCCTAGAGAGATGTCTGGAGGCGTGGTCTCATCTGGACTGTCGCGCAAGCTGTGCATCCTGGGCGCTGGTAGCTGGGGAACAGCTTTGGCCATCGCACTATCCGGCCGTTTCGAAACCATTAATCTGTGGGTACACAACACAGAGAACGCGGTGGCCATGCAAGCGATCCGGGAGAACGGTCGCTATCTCCCGGGATTTCCCATCCCGAAGAACGTCGAAATCAGCGCTGATGGCGAGCGTTGCCTGTTGGATGCCGACGTCGTCATCAGCGTAGTACCCTCCGCCTTCCTCCGAAGCACACTGCAAACTCTCCGACCGTATGTACCAGGGAGCGCGACCTTCGTCAGCGCCACAAAAGGAATCGAAGAAGGAAGCTTACTGAGGATGTCCAGTGTTGTGGGCCAGGCATTGAACTGGGATAGCGGTAGACCCATCGCCGTCATTTCGGGTCCCACCTTTGCGCGGGAAGTCGCCGAAGGGCAACCTGCGGCATTGATCGTCGCCTCCGAAGATCTGAGCATTGCAGAGAGCGTGCAACGCGCACTCGCCACGCCAAACTTGCGCTTTTACGCGACACGAGACGTGATCGGGGTTGAAACCGGGGCCGCTCTGAAAAACGTGATTGCTATCGGGGCAGGCATCTGCAAAGGGCTCGGACTAGGCAGTAACAGCGTCGCGGCGCTCATCACCCGCGGTTTGGCCGAGATCATGCGCCTCGCCGTCCGCCTGGGTGGAAGTGCTCAGACTTTAAGCGGGTTGGCAGGCTTGGGCGATCTGGTATTGACCGCCACCGGTGACCTGTCGCGAAATCGCTCCGTTGGTATCGAACTGGGGCGCGGTGAGCGGCTCGAATCCATTCTGGCTCGAATGAATATGGTGGCCGAAGGAATCGGCACGTGCGCGGCCGCTTTTGAGTTGGGCCAACGCTTGGACGTAGACCTTCCGATCATCAGCAAAATGCACGAAATTCTCTTTGGCGAGAAAGATCCTCGGGTAGCGCTCCGCGAGCTGATGGAGCGCCCCCTCAGGATCGAGTCTTCGGACGACGACTCTTAGGACCGGCTTGCGCGGTTCAGCTTCCGATGCTCCAGCCAGAAGAAGAAACCAATCAGGGTCTTCCCGTCTGAGATTCTCCCGTCGAGAATAGCCGAATGCAGTTCCTTCCGGTTGAACCACTTCATCTCGATTCTCTCGTCGTCCATCGGTTCCTGCTCTCCCTCGGTAAGCTCGGTCGCAAGGAAGATGTTCATCTTCTCCTCGACATATCCCGGGCTTGCCCAGAAACTCGTTAATTTCGTCCACTTCTTTGCGCGAAACCCTGTCTCTTCCCTCAACTCGCGTTTCGCGGCCTGGAGGGCGTTTTCACCCGGATCCAAGCGACCCGCGGGAAGCTCCCATAGCTCTTTCTGCGCAGGTAGTCGAAACTGCTTCACGAGCAAGATACGCTCTTTCTCGTCCACAATCAAAATCACCGCTGAACCGGCATGCTTTACGATGGCGCGCTGAATCTCGAATCCGCCGGGATCCTTGGCG
The DNA here is from genome assembly GCA_963730775.1 of uncultured Acidobacteriaceae bacterium. Classification (GTDB taxonomy): domain Bacteria; phylum Acidobacteriota; class Terriglobia; order Bryobacterales; family Bryobacteraceae; genus Bog-105. The sequence goes on from CAVSTI010000009.1 coordinate 130,932, forward strand.
ACTTCCTCCACCACCGAGAAGATCTTGGTCGTCAACAGCTCTTTTGACGAAATCACTTTCATTTCTCTACGGTAGCGGGTGCTCGAACGGTCTCAAAATATACTGAGGTTGCGGGGGATTTTAAAGGCTTACATGTTGAAGCTGCAGTTTGGGCGAATAGTTTCGGTCGCCTTTGTTGCCGTGTCGATTCCGTGGTTGGGGGCGGGCCAGGAACCCGCCGCCACATTCCCGGCTCGACCCACGGTCAAAGACACGAATACGGCGAAGACAATAGACGGAATCAGTCCAGCTGCGATTGCCGGCTCCAAACAGGATCCGGCAGCCGTGGAGCGCGGCGCGAAGACATTCGCGACCTATTGCGCCGGATGCCACGGAGCGGGTGCGAAAGGCGGCCCAGGAGCGCCGAACCTGGTTCGTTCTGTGCTGGTTCTTGATGACGAGAAAGGCATCCTGATCGCACCGGTCATTCGGGAAGGCCGCCCGGATAAAGGAATGCCCAAGCTCCCGTTGTCCGAACCGCAGATCTCAGACATCGTCTCGTGGCTGCATGCACGAACCTATTCTGCCGGCCACAGAACAACGTACGTGTTCAAGGACGTTCTGACCGGGGACGCCAAGCAGGGCGAAGCGTACTTCAACGGTCCGGGCGGATGCGGATCCTGCCACTCCGCTTCGAAGGACCTGGCGGGCATCGGCAGCAAATATGATCCGCTTGCGCTCCAGGCCAGATGGCTGTATCCCCGATCCGCCAGGCGCGGAGGAAATGCGGCAGACGCGGCAAAGCTGGCTCCAAAGGTCACCGTTACGGTTGCCGTCGGGAGAAAAAGTCACCGGCACTCTGGATCATATCGACGACTTCGCTGTTTCTCTGAGAGACTCCGAAAACAGATTCCATTCGTTTGACCGGAACGGCGACACGCCAAAAGTCGAAATCGACGATCCTCTTCAGGCACACCTGCAAAAGCTCGGTAAATATACCGATGCAGACATCCACAACATGACTGCTTACCTTGCGAGTTTGAAAAAGTAAATGCGCACGAAGTTTTTGCTTTCCGTTTTTCTCCGTTGTGTGCGCGATCGCACCAAGTCAGGAGCTCAGCCCTTCGACCCTACTGAAGCCGCCTCCAAATTCCTGGCCCACTTATAACGGCGACTATTCAGGTCGGCGCTACAGCCCGCTGAAGCAGATCACGTCTGACAATGTCCGCAGTCTCTCGCTTGCCTGGGCGACCCGCTTCACCAGCAGCAACGCAGCAACCGGGCTGCAGATCAAGTCGACGCCGCTGCTCGTGAACGACGTTCTTTATTTCACCTCTCCGAATAACGTCTGGGCGGCCGATGTCAGGACGGGCCGCGAGCTTTGGCATTATCAATATCCGCCGAACACCGGCAGCACGATCGGAAACCGCGGCGTTGGGATGTACGAGAACTGGCTCTACTTCGAAAGTCCGGATAGCAATCTGATCTGCCTGGACGCGAAAACGGGCAAGGAGAAGTGGAAGGTTCAAATCGCGGATCCTAAGCTTGATTACACTTCCACGGCCGCGCCGGTTGTGGTCGGGAACCACATCCTCGTCGGGATCGGCGGCGATCACCTCGATAATCCCGGCTTTCTCGAATCGCATGATCCAGAAACGGGAGCGGTGCAATGGAAATGGTGGAGCACGCCGCGGAAAGGTGAGCCGGGTATCGAATCGTGGCCGGACGAATATTCTGCGGCCCATGGCACCGGCCAGACATGGATGCCGGGCACCTACGATCCCGAGCTGAACCTCTACTACCTGGGGACCGGGAATCCTAATCCGGTCATGGCGGAAAAGAGTCGGAAGGGAGACAATCTCTACACCTGCTCGATCGTAGCCATTAACCCCGAAACCGGGAAGATGGTCTGGTATTACCAGGTTTCGCCCCACGACGTGCACGATTGGGACGCCCAGGAAACACCCGTCCTTGTTGACGGCGAGATCGAAGGCAAGCCACGGAAGCTTCTCATTGCAGGCAAGCCGAAATGGTTATTTCTTCGTTCTGGACAGAACCAACGGCAAACACATCCTGACCAACGCCGTTGATCGACTCACTGAATTGGGCGAAGGGTCTGAACGCCAACGGGCAACCGATTCCGGATCCGAAGAAATACCCGGCGACCGACGGCGTGCTGGTATCGCCGCCAAGTAACGGCGCAACAAACTGGCCCGCTCCTACGTTCAATCCCGACACCGGCCTGTTCTATGTGGGAACGAATCGTCTCTACAGCCTTTACTATCTGACCGACACGGACGAAAAGCCGGAAGGGTGGGCTGGACTGGACAGCATGATTGGTACCGATGCCGGGGCTTTGCTCGCGATCGATTACAAGACCGGCAAGACGGCCTGGAAACACAAGTGGCCAAGCGGTACGGGCGTTGTCTCAAATCTGTCGACCGCCGGCAATCTACTCTTCACGAGCAACAACAACAATCTGATCGCTTTCGATGCAAAGGCAGGCAAGATTCTTTGGCACGCGGCTCTTACAGCGAGCCCGAGCGCCGGTCCCATCAGCTACATGATCGACAACAAGCAGTACATACTGGTCGCGGCCGGCGATACACTCTTTTCGTTTTGCGTGAACACAGGTTCATAATCAAAGTGAGGAGGACAGATCACCTTGGCTAAAGGAATGGACCGGAAGAAAGAGACGAAAAAGCCGAAAAAGAAAAAGGCCTGAATCAGGCCATCGTTCTAGAGGGGAAAGAGGTACAAGACATCGTCGCTTGTACCTCTTTTCTTTTAGGCGTGAACTCGGAGCAGAATAACGCCGTGGGAAGGGACGGAAGCCTTATAATCCGAACCTTTCAGCTTCAGATTCTTGCCTTGCCAGAGATCCTTGGCCTTCTTTGGAGCAGATGGGAAGCCCGCGGCCGACCAGTTGACCGTCATGTCTGCCGCTGCCGCTCCGCGGTTGAATAAAGCAATGGCCTTGCTGCCGTCCGCGAGGTCCCGAACCCAGATCTCGCTGTCTCCCGATTGAGATAACCTCTTGCCTTGCTTGCCTGCCGGGTCCTGGTCGATGGCAATGACGTCGCGGTTCATCAGGATCGCCAAAGTCTCTTTCGACTGATGTTCCAGATCATTTCCGGCGAGTAAAGGCGCCGCCAGCATCGACCACAGGCTCATGTGCGTCTGGTACTCGGTATCGCGTCATGTGGCCGTTCCCGATCTCGAGCATGTCGGGATCGTTCCAGTGTCCGGGAGCGGCGTAGGGCGCCAGGTCGTTTTGGTCGAAGCCGATTTTAACCATCGAATCCCACGCGTCTCGAATGTCGCCCGTCGTGCGCCAGAGATTTCCGCCGACGTCCGGTCCCCATTTCCATACGTCGGCGCGTCCGTACTGGCAAAGGCTGAACACGATGGGATGTCCTACGGATTGAAGCGCGTCGCCCATCTTCTGGTAAACGGCCTGCATGTCCTCATCCTTGTAGATGTTGCCTGCGCCGCACCAATCGTATTTCAGGTAATCAATACCCCACGCCGCATAGCTCTTCGCGTCTTGCAGTTCGTGGCCATAACTGCCCTCGTATCCGGCACAGGTATTCGGACCAGGGGATGAATAAATACCGATCTTCAGACCTTTGCTGTGCACATAATCAGCGAGAGCCTTCATGTCCGGGAATTTCTTGTTCGTGCGAATGTTGCCTTCGGCATCGCGATCCAGTTCCCACGTGTCGTCGATGTTGATGTATTGGTAGCCGGCATCCTTCATTCCACTCGCCACCATCGCATCGGCCGCGCTCCGAACAGCAGCGTCGTCCACCTTGCCAGCGAATTTGTTCCAGCTATTCCAGCCCATGGGCGGAGTTTTGGCTAACCCGTTATAGGGAACTTTGTGAAGTTCCGGCAATGGCAACTTCGCCGGCCGCGCGCCCTCTCCGGCGGCAACCTTATGCGCCACAAGATGGGTTACGGGTGCGTTCGGACGAAACTTCGTCTCGATCTGCAACTCGTCTCCCACGAGCTTGATGCTGATCTTCATGTCAGCCGCGTTCGGCCGCCCGGAGTTCACCGTTAACGAGTAAGCATCGGGACCTTCAGGCGTGCTCTGCTTAATATCGAAATAGTTGTAGCGCAGGCGGGCGGTTCCCGTCACCTGGGAGCCTTCCTGCTTCAGGTTCAGGTATGTGCGGCGGATCGTGCCGTCACTCTGCTCGTCACTGGCCAACCAGTTCCCGGTGACCTCCGCCGCTATACAGGCCTGCATCGTCGCGGCGAGCAGAATCAAAATTCGTGTTTTACTCAAGAGTTCCTCGGTTATGTCTCTGAGTAACAATACTACGTGCGTTCCAGCCGGCTTCGAGGGCTGGCAGCGCGTCTGCGGATTGGGGCGAGACAGGTAAACTGAACGAGTTACATGTATCGTGTTCTGGTTTACGGCGATTCACTCAGTTGGGGCATTGTCCCGAATACAAGGGAGCGCTTGCCCTTTGCGAGCCGCTGGCCCGGCGTTATGGAGAACTCGTTGCACGAGTCTGGGATCCCCGTACGCGTCATCGAAAATTGCGTGAACGGCCGCCGCACGGTCTGGGAGGATCCGTTCAAATCGGGTCGCAACGGACTTACCGGGCTAGCGCAGGTGATGGAGATGAACTCGCCGCTGTCGCTGATTATCCTCTTTCTCGGCTCAAACGATTTCCAGTTTTCACATCCCTACAATGACGCCTGGGCTGCGGCTCAAGGCGTCACAACGGTCGTGAACGAAATGCGCAAAGCTCCGATCGAGCCTGGCATGCCCGTTCCCCCGATCCTTCTGGTTTGCCCACCCAGAGTGCGGTCGCCAAAAGGATCGATTGCTCCAAAATTCCGCGGGGCGGAGGAAAGAAGCACGGGCTTGGGAGAGGCATACGCCGAAGCAGCATCGGCCTTAGGTTGCACGCTCTTCGACGTGGAGGATGTCACCCCAACAAGTCCGGAGGACGGGGTGCACCTGAACGCCGGGCAACATCTGAAGCTGGGGAAAGCTTTGGCGCAAACGGTGGCGCCCATTCTGCGGTCTCAGAACGAGCCGGACTTCTAGAAAGCTAAGCCATCCATTTGAAGTAGTAGAACAGGAGCGGCTCGGTACCCGCGTTCCTGATACCGTGCAATTTGTTCGACTCGCAATACATCATGGAGTTGGGAGAGGACGGCACCTTTTCGCCGTTCACGAGGATCTCAGCGTGGCCGCTTGCGACGATGATGATCTCTTCTTCGGGATGCTGGTGGGGCGGATGCGGCTCCATACCGGGCTTCAGAAGCAAACTGCCGGCCGTCATTGACTTCAGCTGAGACGTTGGACCTTCGAAGAAAACGCGAGTGTCTCCGAAGGGATCACGGGTCAGCTTCGCCATATTGCCGATTACCACTTTGTCCTGAAGGTGCTGTTCGCCCTCCGCAAATAGGGCAGTTCCACCCGTAGCGGCCATTGCCAGCCACCCAAGGACATTCCGTCGATCTTCCATTTACGCATCATAACGGAGTGAGGCAACTCGTTCGCCCCCTCTTGATAGAGTGGTTTGCTGTCGCCGCATTCCCTGGCGGCGCCCACATCCTGCATGACAATCTTCAAAAACGGACAGCATCGGCTGTTTGAGAATGACGCCGAGACCGCGGCCGTAGTCTCCAAGATGCTCATTGAACTGGAACGGGACCGCATGGACGCGGTACGCAGATATAGCCGTCAGTTCGACAGCTGGGATCCGCCAAACTTCCGCCTGACACCCGGCGAGATTGCAAGCGCGCGCCATCAGCTTTCCGAGCAGGCGATCCGAGACACCGATTTCTGTCAGGACAACGTGCGCTCGTTTGCGAAAGCTCAACTTGCGACTTTGCAGCCCCTGGAAGTGGAAACGCGGCCCGGAGTCATTCTCGGGCATCGCCACCTACCGGTCCAGTTCGTCGGAAGCTATATTCCAGGCGGGCGCTATCCGATGTTTGGTTCTGCGCAGATGAGCATTATTCCGGCGCGAGTAGCGGGAGTGAAGCAAATCATTGCGTGTACGCCGCCCGTGAAAGGGAAGGGCTTCTTTCCGGCTACCATCAACGCAATCGACAGAGCGGGAGCAGACGGCATTTACATCCTCGGTGGTGTTCCGGCTATGGCGCTCATGGCATTCGGCCTCGATGATTTCCCCCCTGTCGATATGTTGTGCGGAGCCGGAAATAAGTATGTTGCTGAAGCAAAGCGACAACTGTTCGGCCGTTGTGGAATCGATCTGTTAGCAGGTCCGACGGAGATCCTGATCATTGCGGACGAAGGCGCGGATCCATCACTGGTGGCCTGCGACCTCTTGGGGCAAGCCGAGCATGATCCCGCAAGCGGCGTTTGCCTGATTTGCTTTAGTGCCGAGTTTGCGACGCGTGTTGTCTCGGAAGTCGAAGCTCAACTCGCGGTCCTTCCGACGCGAGAGGTCGCGAGTTTGTCTTGGCGCGATAACGGAATTGTCTACGTTGCCGATTCCGAGGACGAAGCGATCGAACTCAGCAATCAATATGCTCCCGAGCACTTGGAAGTGCACGTCCGGGATCAGGCGGCTTACATCGACAAGCTCGTGAACTACGGCTCACTGTTCATCGGCGAAGAAACAACCGTGGCTTACGGCGACAAAACCATCGGAACAAATCATATTCTTCCAACCAGTCGGGCTGCCCGTTACACAGGCGGCGTATGGGTGGGGAAATTCATGAAGACCTGCACGTATCAGCGAATGACCCCGCAAGCAAGCGTCGAAATCGGCAAAGTCACGGAACGGCAGTGCGAGCTCGAGAATATGCTCGCCCATGCCCTTACCGCGAAGGTTCGCGTCGATCGGTACTCGACTCCAGACAGCCAACCCTGAACATCGGCTGCCGCAACAGCACGGCTGATGTCGCCTCGCTCTGATGAAGCGCTCATACTGCTTGAGAGTTTTGCTGCATTGGCCTGACCGATCGTGATACTTTGTCAGACACCAAGTCTGTCGAGGTAATCACATCTATGACGCCTAGTCGTCCGTCATCCGTTTGCGTCCTTTTACTCACGGCGTGCTTTTTCTCGCTCTCGTCTCTTGCGCAAGAAACGCGCGCCACGTTGAGCGGAACCGTCACCGATCAATCGGGGGCAGCGGTTTCCAATGCCGATTTGCGTCTGGTGAACGTCGATACGTCCGTGGAGATTACGGCACAGAGTAATCAACTCGGTCAATACCATTTTCTGTTCGTAAACCCCGGAAACTACCGCCTCAAAGCTGAGATGAGCGGGTTTCGAACGTTCGTCCGCGAGGGTATTCAGCTTGAGACAAATCAATCTGCCACGCTGGACGTCGCACTTCAGCTCGGCAACCAGGCTGAAACCGTCACTGTAGCCAGCGAAGCTCCAATGCTCGAGGCCGAGAAGGCAGACCGTGGCGCGGTGATCGAAACAAAAGCAGTCGCCGAACTCCCGACCATTACACGAACTCCGATCCTTCTTGCGGCTCTTGCTCCTGGCGTCGTCGCGACCAACCCACGCTACGACCTGACGCCTTTCTCCAACTCCGGTTTAACGACCTGGTCCATCAACGGCAGCACCTCGCTTAGCACCGAGTTCCTGCTTGACGGATCCCCAAACACGGTCGTCTATCAATCCCAGCCGAGCATCGCGTTCGTTCCTCCCAGCGATGCAGTTCGCGAGTTGAAAGTCATCTCAAACGCTTACGACGCGCAATACGGACACAACGGTGGCGGCGTCATCAGCATCGTGACAAACAGCGGCACCAACCAGATGCACGGTTCCGGTTATGAGTTCCTGAAGCGCCCCTGGTTGAACGCGAACACGTTTGCGAATAACTCGAAGGGGATCACTGCGCGAGATTACAACACGCTCGATCAATACGGATTCAGTTTTGGTGCCCCGGTGATACTGCCGAAGCTCTACAACGGCAAAGACCGCACGTTTTTCTTCACCTCCTGGGAAAGCTACCAGCAAAACATCGTCTTTCCCACCAACGACATCTCGTCCGTCCCGACGGCGGCTCAAAGGGCGGGCGATTTTTCCCAAACGTTCAGCGCTACAGGGCAGTTGATGCCCATTTATGATCCGGCGTCGGGTCACGCTGTCGGGAACAACTGGGTGCGCGATCCGTTTCCCGGCAACAAGATTCCCACCAACCGGTTCGACCCGGTCGGCCAGGCGGTTGCGAACCTATACCCACTGCCAAACACAACAACTGCGGGATCCGTGCCCTGGCAGAACAACTTCTTCTATCAAAACGATGTCACCTGGTATGACTTCCACAACTTCGTTGCGCGCGTAGATCATAACTTCGGCGAGAAGGAACGCATCTATGGGCGTTACATCTGGAACAGTCAAACGCTGCATCAGAACTCAAACGGAATTCCCGGCTTCGGGGCCGACTTGCGCGAAGGCGTGAAGGGCAACAACGGCTTTCTTTTCGATTCGCTCACCGTGTTGAGTGCCAACACCACGTTCGACATGCGTGCTTCCATACTGCGCTGGGTTCAAGATTACAAGCCATACAACTGGGGCAGCTACAACGCCTCCGTGATTGGATTTCCGCAGAGCTTAATCAATCAGCTACAGGAGCCAAATCGATTCCCGAGCTTTACGGTCAATAGCTACAAAAACCTCGGACCGTCATCCGGCAACATCTGGTACACCGGCAACACAACCATCGCGCTTCAGCCGACGCTAAGCACCATCCAGGGCCGTCACTCCTGGCGCTTTGGATTGGACTTCCGTTGGAACCGCTATGCCAACTATCAATCGGTTGGAAGCGGAAGCCTGTTCAGCGTTGACCGCGGTTTTACGCGAAGCAACTATCTGACGCAGGACGCTCTGAGTGGGAACGCAATCGCTTCCCTTCTCCTCGGAACGGCAGCCTCCGGCGAGGCCGACTATGTCGCCAGCCCTTATTACAGCTTCAAATACTACGCTCCGTTCATCCAAGACGACATTAAAGTTTCACGCCGCTTAACGATGAACGTGGGGGTACGTTGGGATATCAACGCTCCGGTGAAAGAGAAGTACAACCGGTCCAATTATGGATTTCTGACCAATCAGGTAAACCCGATTTCGAATCAAGTGAACCAGGCGCTCTATCCCGGCTATAAGGTCTACGGAGGGATCGGATTCGTCGGTCAGAGCGGGCTGCCTGACTCCCCGTTCAAGACGGATTGGAATAATTGGCAACCTCGAATCGGGGCCGCATTCCAACTCACACCGAAGACGGTCCTCCGGGGCGGGTACGGGATCTCGTATATCAACACTGTATCGACGGGCAGCACACTCGGCTTCAGCCAATCGACTGCGTTTGTCTCGTCGCTCGATTCCGGGCGAACGCCTGCAACCTACCTCTCCAACCCGTTCCCAACCGGTGTGCTGCCGCCATCGGGTTCGAGCGCAGGCTTGGCTACTCTGCTTGGCCAGAATCTGACGTACTCTGATCCGACAGGCGCGTATGGCTATGTACACACGTTCTCCTTCGGTATTCAGCAGCAATTCCCGGCTCAGATTGTCATGGAAGCGTCTTATGTCGGATCGAGAACCTTGGATGTTCCGACCACACACGGCGTCAACGAATTACCCGCAGCAACCCTCGCGCTAGGCGATGTTACCCGAGGTGGAAATCCCAGTTATCTGACAGCACAAGTTCCCAATCCGTTCTCAACGCTGCTCCCTGGGACCGGTTACAACAGCACCACGATTCCACGGCAGCAATTCCTACGTCCATACCCGGAATTTGGGAACATCACAATCCAAGACCAGCCAACCGGGCGTTTCTGGTACAACGCACTGCAGGTCAAACTGGAGAAGCGCTACTCCAGAGGTTTGCTCATCAACGGTTCTTATACGCTGTCGAAGAACATGCAGGCGGTCACGTACCTGAACCCGCAGGATGCCGCTCCCTCCCGCAGTCTCGTCCCATGGGACCAACCACAGCGCCTGGTGATTGCGGCGATATACGAATTGCCCTTCGGCCAGGGAAGAAAGTTCGTAAATAACTCAAATGCAGTGGTAAGCCGGTTGGTAGGTGGATGGCAACTGGCAACGAATACAACGTTTCGCTCGGGGGCGCCGATGACTGTGCCTCCGGGAACCACAACCATCGGGCTGACAAGCACAGGCGGCGTCGCCGTTTTGGGTGATCCGCGTCTGTCAGATCCCACCTGGGACCGAATGTTCAAGACCGGGCTCATCGATGCTACCGGGGCGGTCCGGAACGTTGCTGCAGGAGAACAGCCGGTTTTCCAGATCCTGCCGGCATTTGCGTTACGTACAGCCTCTCAGTATTTCGGGAACCTTCGGGATCGCTGGGGACCGGAGTTTAATGTCACTCTCGCAAAGAATACGAGGATCCGGGAGAACTATCTCATTCAGCTTCGCCTGGAAGCTTTCAACTTGTTCAATCACCCGATCTTTGGCGGCGATCCCGTGGTTGATCCGACGAACGCTAACTTCGGAGCTTTGCTGCGAAATAACGGACAGTCAAACATACCGCGGCAATTACAACTCGGAGTACGACTCAGCTTCTAGATTCGGCAAAAAAATAACAATCATGAATCGCAGGCGATTTATCACTCTTCCGGGCGCAGCAGCCGCCGGCTCGATCGTCGCTAGCTCTATGCCGGCTGCTCCGGCCGGCGATACAGCTGTGCCGTGGCATCAGAGAATTCGACGCATGGGTCAGGTCAACATGACCGAACACGATCCTGTCTCGATGAATGTCGACGAATGGGCGGACTACTGGGCCAGCTTAAAAGTGGATGCCGTACAGGTTAGTGTCACAGGCATTCTCGCGTTTTACCCTTCGAAAGTTCCTTACCACAAACACGGGAAGTACCTTGGCGATCGAGACTTTTTCGGCGACTGCTGTAACGCCGCAAAGAAGCGGGGGATGCGCGTACTGGCCCGCATGAGTCCCGACCTCGAGTGGGAGGACGCGTTACAGGCGCACCCGGAGTGGTTCGAGAAGAATGAGCGTGGAGAGTTTGCCCGTCATACGGAAGATCCCCGGCTCTATCGAACCTGTATGTTCAGCACGTACTTCACAGAACATATACCGGCCATCATGCGAGAGGTAAATTCCCGATATGACGTTGACGGAATCTTCACCAATGGCTGGCCGCCGCTGGGACGGCTGCCGGATTGCCATTGCGAGAACTGTAAGAAGCTTTCGCCCGGAGGGTCGATCGATTACTGGGATCAATTCAACGCTCGCGTCATCGAGCTTTGGAACTTATACGACGGTATTGCGAAAGAGAAAAAACCAGACAGCCTCTACTTCGGGAATCTTGGCGGATCCATTCGTTGCACCGCGAATCTCAAGACGCTTGGGGAGAAAGCATACTGGTTCAACTGTGACAACCAGGGGCGCGGCGGCGACGACACGCCAATCTGGGGCTGCACGCTGCAAGGGCGTGTCTGCAGCGCAGTAATGAAGGGGAAAACCAGCACCAACGTAACGGCCGCCTGGTCAACCGGCACGCCGCGCTGGCGTAACGCGTCCAAAAGCCCGCAAGAAGCGCGCATGTGGATGGACGAAACGGTCGCGAGCGGAATGGTGCCCTGGTACCACTTCATCGGAGGCGAGACCGGACTGGGAGAAGACCGCCGATGGCAGGAGCCAGGCCGCGAATACTTCAATTGGCTTGCAAAGCATGAGAAGCACCTGTTCAACAAAAAGCCGATCGCTAATCTTGGCGTCGTCATGGGACAGCGCACTCAGTTGTTCTACAAGACCCCCTACAAAGGGAGCGCTCACCAATACATCGACGGCATTTACTACGCTCTCCTTGATGGACGATTTCTCTTCGATTTCGTGCACGAGGATGATCTCGGCGCTGAGAATCTAAAGAAGTACAAGGCCTTGATACTGCCCAATACGGCTCTCCTCAGTGATGAGCAATGCGGTCAGTTGAAGGCCTATGTGAATGCCGGCGGCTCGTTGCTTGCAACCTTCGAAACAAGCATGTATACCGAGCGCAACCAGCGGCGGCAAGATTTTGGTCTTGCTGACGTGCTCGGTATCAACAAGAACGGCGAGATTATCGGAACCAACGGCAACGCGTACTACGCGCGAATCGAACATCAGCATCCGATCCTTAGCGGTTTCACCGATACGAATTGGATACCGGGCGCTGAATACCGATTGCCCGTGAAAACCTCTTCGAGCCAGGTGTTAACGGTCGTGCCGGGTTATCCCGCGTATCCACCGGAACTCTCATATCCGCCCCAGTCGCATACGAGCGAGCCTGCGGTCGTGATTCGAGAAAGCGGCAAGAGCCGCACAATCTATTTTCCTGGTGATGTGGAACGCACGATGTGGAAGTCTGGCCACACTGACCTGTCCCGCTTACTACAGAACTCGATTCGTTGGCTCCTGGACGGAGATGCTCCGGTTGCAATCGAGGGCAACGGTGCCATCGAGGCGTTCGCCTGGGAGACAGAACCTGGTTTGGCAGTTCACGTTCTCAACTACACGAATCCCGCCATGCACCGAGGATGGATCCGCGAATTCTTCCCGATCGGGGAACAGAAAGTGCGAATGCGGCTGCCCCAAGGCGCAAAGCCGAACCGCGTGGAACTGTTGCGGGCCGAATCGGATGCGCCGTTTCAGGTAAGCAATGGTTATATCGAATTCACGATTCCCAAAGTGGTGGATTACGAGATTGCGGCAATTTCTGTCGCTTGAAGGTGAGAAATGTTGACACGACGCACTCTTTGTTCGCTTACAGCAGCCCTTCCGCTCAGCCGCGCGCTAGTAAAAGCGGAAGAGGCAAAGAAGCTGATCAAGATCACCGGAATCGAAACAGATCTGCTTAGGCTGCCGGCGGCGGAATACACCGGTGATGCGATTCACGATTTCGGTTCGACCTCAGGCGGAGTCGTACTGCGGGTCCAGACCGACGCGGGAATCACCGGATGGGCTTACAGCAACTTCGCAGCGGTTCCCGGAGGTCCAAGAGTCGTTCAAACCATACTCGAACACGAGATCAAACCGGTCCTCATCGGAAAGGATCCGGCATTTCCACGTGGCATTCGAGCCGATCTCTGGCGTGCGCTCGAGTACCAGGGGGTGCAGGGCGTTACACAATTCGCAATGTCTCTTGTCGATATCGCAGTTTGGGATATTCTCGGGAAAGCAGCCGGCCTACCTGTGTACAAGATGCTGGGGGCAGTGCGGGATCGCATGCCGGCTTACGCCATGTGCGGATGGTATCGCGAGAACGACAAGGATCATTCGCAATACAAACGCACGATCAATGAAACGCTAGAGATTGGGTATCGTGCGTTTAAAGTCAAAGTCGGGCGATACGGTCTGGACGACGATGTCGAACGCATCGAGGTCGGCCGCAAGACGGCGGGCAAGGACATCCGGATCCTCGTGGATGCAAATCAGGCCTACAACCGTGTGGAAGCGATCCGGCGCGGCCGCGCTTACCAGGAACTCGGCTGCTTCTGGTATGAAGAACCGCTTCCGCCTTGGGATCACGAAGGCTATGCCGAGTTAGCAGCCACGCTCGACATGCGCATTGCGACAGGCGAAAACGAATACAACAAACACGCGTTCATGGATCTGCTCCTGAAGAAGGGGGCAGATGTGGTGCAGCCGGATAACCGGCGAGCCGGAGGACCAACAGAATGGATCGAGATCGGAGCCATTGCTGACGGTTTCGGAGTGGAGTTGGCGAGCCATGGAGGGGGTCCGGTCGACATGAATATCCTCTGCGCAATTCCCAATGCAATCTACATGGAATCGGGCGGCAAGCAGAAGATGGTGAACGGAGAAGTATTAGCTCCGGAGGTCCCAGGCATGAGCAGTGAAGTGAAACCGGAATTTATTCGGGCGCACAAGATCACGTAAGAGTCGTCGTTCGAAGCTGTGCGGAGGACCCTCCGGTGGCGAACCCTTGCCAGTAATTTGCTATCACCTTACTGAATGTACCTATGCCGCAAAATCCTCACAAAGGCCAGATCTGCCATTTTGTTGCGCAGTCTTTGCGCACTTCTACCCAACGGACGGGCCTGAGTCCGGGGAGAGTTCGGCGGGTATTCTGGGCCCGAATTGTTGTGCGGTGGACTCTGGCCGGGGAGTAATGTCAGCGGCCGGAGACGATCAAGTTACCGGATCTAGCAACCGGCACTTCATATAGGAAATGATCCGCCGTATATCTGATTCGGTTGAGATTAGTTATCGCTTTCACGGCCTCGACGGCGGTGAACTTATTGACCCTGTACTCTACTCCTTGTGCGTCAATACAGGGCGCGATTCTTTGGTTTCACGTAAAGACCCGGTTCCAGATGCTGCCCCCATCACCGAGTTGATCGAGGCTTACCGTCATGAGTACGAAGCTTACCGTCAGGAAGAACGAAAGCAAGATGAGCAGTTAATGCTGGGCAAAGGTGCGGATCGCAGCAAGGCAACTAAGCACTTGGGCCGATGCGCTGATCTAAGGCCATCGATAGAACGCGAACTGCTGAACTATTTGGGCAGACCTGAGTTCATGAAGTATTCGTACAAAGCCCGGTACTACGCCGTTCTCAATGACTCTGTTTGGTCATGCACCCGCGACCTTGCCGAGGACCAATGGCGAGCATTGATAGGAAGGGCCCTGGCGCGAGAAGAAGCAAAATTAACGGCGTACATTAATAATCAAAGCCCGAAGATAGCCAAACGTGAGTTTATACCTGAATCCGTGCGCATGACAGTCTGGCGACGCGATGAAGGAAAGTGTGTTCGGTGTGGCTCTAATGAGCGATTGGAGTTCGATCACATCATCCCAGTAGCACTCGGCGGAAGTAGCACTGCTCGGAACATCCAACTTTTGTGCGAGCCGTGTAATCGAGCCAAGAGCGCGTCAATCGTGTAGTTGCGCCAAAGGTGAGCCTGATCCGTCTGCACAGTATCAGAGGTGTTCGCCAGCGACAATCATCCCGCGGCTTTCTTCCGAGCTGAGTGTGGCGGGAGAGTGCGAATCAAAGTGCGGTTCCTGGGAGAGGTGAGTTGTCCAGGATGCGGTGGAACGAAGCTGCGGCGGAAGGACCGGCGGTTGCGCACGCCGCGGCATGAAAGCTGGGGAATGCGGCGGGGTGTGCTCGAGCTGGAAAGGTACAAATGGGTGTGCCGGGCCTGCGGTCGCAGCTTCTGGCAGCGCTTTCCGGGGCTTTAGCCGCGGCTGCGGGCGACCGAACCGTTCCGGCGCAGCGTCTGTCAGAAGCACTTTGATGGCATCAGCCGCAGTCGCCTGGGTAAACGGGAAGGACTCTCGAGCGCGACGGTGGAACGCTGGTTTCGCTGGTATCTGGAACTGCTCGCCGGGGAACGCACGAGCCGGCAGTGTCCGCCGATTTTGGGCATTGACGAGCACTTCTTTACCCGGCGTCGCCTCGCTCCGTTGTTGCGGGCTCGCGCCACTGGTTCAGCTCGGCCATACGCTCTATGCCTGGCGAGACGAGATCGCCTGTATGTGGCGCTTCACCCGCAACAACGGCATCACCGAAGGCTTTCACACCAAAATGGAACTCTTACAGCGCCAAGCGTATGGCTTTAGAAACTTCCAGAACTATCGATTGCGCGTTAGCGTAATGTGTTCTTGAGATCAGTCAGAGGCTGACTGCCCCCACTAAGCTTGCAGAGCCACGATTTGAGCCGAATATGGTGGCGCTGCTCGGGGTCGAACCGAGATGAGAAGTGAATCCCGGCAGATTTTGAGTCTGCTGCGTCTGCCAATTCCGCCACAGCGCCACAACCTGTTAAGTGATTGTAGCGCAATGTAGAAAACGGTTGCGCAGCTGCCAAATCCTGCGCACAAGTAGCGGACCCCGGCTCCGCATGACAAGCAATCATCGATAATCCGCCGCCGAAGTGGTGAGTTTGAGAAGGCACCAACCATCGTCAGAGGCGCGGGAATTGTGATCCACTCAGGATCAGCAGTTTTTCACCTGGATCCGAGTGGTCCCGTCTGACACGACGAGTGTAAACATCGGGCTGAGGCAGACGAGACAAATTGGCCTTGGACGTGGCAGTCGAACCCCAGATGCACAGCCGGACAGTCCTGGCCTTCGGCATCAGGAATGCGACCCGAAACTAACCCGCCAAACACGGCAAAGTTACGCGTTTTCAAGGGAATACTTCGCTGCCGCACTGTCCCACGTGCTATACTCCGGCGCTAGGGAAACCAAATGAAAGTTGCGAAACGGGCTCTGATTGCAAGCGCTTTTTCAGCTGCAATCATCACGATGACAGGGTGCGGGGCAAACCCGCACGAACCGAGCGAAAAGTACATTCTGGTCGCGGCGAATACGAAGCTGCCTTATTGGCAGACAGCGCTCGCGGGACTGAACCGTGCGGCGAGTGAGATGAAGGTCAAGGCCGAAATGGCCGGGCCGGACACCTACGACACGAAGGCCGAGCACGACGAATTTCAGAGAGTAGTCGCTCAGAAGCCCGCGGGAATTCTGATCTCCGCTGCGGACGCCAGCCTCATGACGCCGGACATCAACGCGGCACTCGCTCAGGGAATTCCCGTCCTCACCATGGACTCCGATGCGCCTGACAGCAAGCGCCTTTTCTTTATCGGAACCGATAACTATCGGGCTGGAACCTTGGGCGGCAAGTTGGCTGCAAAACTTCTGGGCGGTAAGGGAAATATCGTTATCCTGACTATCCCGAGCCAACCCAACCTGAAAGATCGTCTGCATGGGTTCCAGGATGCGATCGCGGAACAGGGCGGCTTGAAAGTCGCGCAAGTAGTCGACATGAAGGGCGATCCCACAATCGCCTTCGATACGGCAAAACAGATGCTCGACGGCAAGAACAAGCCGGACGCTTTCGTTTGCCTGGAAGCGATCTCCTGCCCAGAGGTGGGCGAAGTTGTGAATCGTCAGAACATGGGCGGAAAGGTGAAGGTGATTGCAATGGACACTGATCAACGCACCATCGATCTGCTTCAAAAGGGCGTCATTTCGGCGACGATTGCGCAGAAGCCATTCACGATGGCCTACTACGGTGCGAAGTTACTTGGTGATATCCATATCAGCAAACCGAGTTCGCTGACGGCGAATTTCATGCAGGATCCGAAATCGCCCGTACCAACCTTTGTCGATACCGGTTCATTCGTTGTGGACAAAGACAACGTGGCAACCTTTATTCAGGAAAACAAGTAAGCCTTATGTACAGGGACGCTGTGGGCTCCTCCTGCGGCTGCCAGCGTCTCTGTACCGGTCTCCGGCCTCTTCCCCCAGCGCAAATCCCCGTTGTGTGTTAGAACTGCAAGAAGCGTGATGAAGTGCATCCTCATCCTCGCGCTCTGCCCCTTCCTTGGCGTCCTAGCCTGGGCGAGTCAGTCCCTCCAGAATCAGTCCGTTCCAGCAAACGCCAGCGACATCATCGGAAAAGCGCGAAGTTACGCTGCCGACTATATGGACCGGCTGCCGAATTTCCTTTGCGTACAGACTACAACCCACTCCATTGCGGGAAGAAAGGGAGACCACTGGCGCAAGAAGGATACCCAGACGGCGCAGCTCCTGTTTGCGGGTGGAAAAGAGAAGAGAACGCTGCAGGCCGTGAATGGCAAACCAGTATCGGCCGGCCGATCCCGAGGCAGTCGAAGCGAGCTTACGACCGAAGGTGAGTTCGGAATTTTACTGGCCAACATCTTAGGCCCGGACAGCGAAGCCGAGATCTCCTGGGTAGGATTCGATCATCTGCGGGACCATGAAGTGGCTGTCGTGAAGTATTCAGTGGACCGGGAGCACTCTACCTTGCGGCTCAGCCGCGACTACCTCGCTTCTGCGTTCATCGCTTACTACGGCGAGGTATTCTTCGACCCGAAGAACGGGGCGGTTCTTCGCATCACCAAGGAGCTTTCCGATATTCCGCCCGAGCTCGAAACCGAGAACTCGCGAACGGTGATCGATTACGACAAGGTTGCGATCGGGGGAGCAGACTACCTGCTACCGTCCACCGCCTACATCGAAATGACAATCCGCTCCGGCCGTCTCAGGAACGAAATGTCGTTTAACGATTACCGGAAATTCGAAGCGAATTCCACTATTACGTTCCAGCCCTGAGCGTAACGGCTCCCGGAGAGCAACACCTACCCCTGTAAATTCCACGTGGGCCATATTTTCGGGACGGTAAATCGCTGGTAAATTAGATACATTGTGTTGCCTCGGAGCGACGGATCCGAATTTGTACGGGAATTGGGTGGAACAGAACATGAGTCTTCTGAGCAGACGCCCTTGAGCGAAGCCGATCCTGGAACGCTCTCCGACCCGGCGGGAGAATCCCCGACCGGCGATCTGCTTCGCCTAAGCACCGGGGAGTTGCGGGCGCGCGTCGCCGAACTAGAAAAAACCCTTGAGGATTTGGCCGGGCAAACGCCGGCCTTTGAACGCCTGAACTTCGAAATTGCAGCACCAACCCTGGTCTACGATGTCAACTCGTTCCAGGTGATCGATGCGAACAACTCGGCCTTGGCGCTTTATGGCTACACTCTCGACGAAATACGCCGGTTGAACATTCTCGATTTCTTCGTTGCCCATCCATGCCTCCAGGGCATAGATCTCGCGTCCGAACTTCGAAAGCCGGTCAACTCGATCGGCCCTGCCATGCATAGCACGAGCAGGAAAGACGGTTTGTACGTTCGCCTGGTTTGTTTTCCATTCGAACGGAACGGAGTAAACGCGCGAATCGCCCTCATTCAGGACGAGACGGCCCGTCACTCTGCGGAAGAGGCCCTAAGAGCCAGCGAAGAGCGATATCGCGAACTCTTCGAGAACGCCAATGATGTCATTTTTCTTCATGATCTGAAGGGCAACATCATCGCGGTGAATCGAGCGGCCGAGTATTTGACCGATTACTCACGGAGCGAAGTGATCGGGAAAAGCTTCGAGGTTCTCGTGGCGCCTGAAGCGCGAAATCAGACGCTCGACAACATCAGAACCCGTTTGGGCGGTAGCGCCACCCAACACTATGAATTGCCGATCCTTTCGAAGTCGGGCCAGCGCAGGTTTCTGGAGGTTAGCACCCGCGTCATCTATCGCCGCGGGCATCCGGTAGCTATTCAGAACTTTGGACGGGACATCACGGAACGGAAGTTGGCGCAGCAGAAGCTGCTTGAGTCGGCGCAAGAACTGCAGATGAAGAACGAAGAGCTGCGAACAGCCCTTCGGCTCGCACAGGAAGCGACTCAGCTCAAAGAACAATTTCTGGCAAACACCTCCCATGAACTACGGACGCCAATGAACGGCATCATGGGAATGATCAACCTGCTGAAGAACACGAGTCTCGACGAAGAACAGCAGGGGTATGCCGACGCGGTGAATGAATGCGCAAACGACCTGCTCACGATCATCAACGACCTGCTGGATCTGTCCCAAATCGAAGCCGGACGATTGTCGATGATGCTGGAACAGTTCGAGTTAAAGGATTGCGTGAACTCGGTGATCAAGCTCCTGAAGCCCCGGGCCGATAGCAAGGGCCTGGACTTGAAGCTTGAATTTGCTCCGGAGGCCCCGGAGCAAATATACGGTGATAGCGTCCGGTTTAAGCAAATCCTGACCAACCTAGTCGCGAACGCCATCAAGTTCACGGCTACCGGAAGCGTCCAGGTGAAATTGGGCGTATCGGGAGACGGTACGCGCCTCTCCTGCGATGTGATCGATTCGGGAATCGGGGTTCACGAAGCCGTTCAAGAGCGCATTTTTGAGGCGTTCTTCCAGGCTGACGGGACTACCAGGCGAAAGTATGGCGGCACCGGGCTCGGCCTCACCATTTGCAAACAGCTTGTGGAACTGATGGGAGGGCAAATTGGAACCCGAAATAACACGCCAAAGCCGGGCGCAACGTTCTGGTTCGACTTCCCGCTGGACACTGCGGGTGCGCAAACCCGGGTGCGAGAGATGGCCGCAAGTTAGGTTTCTTCGCAAGGAGCGTGAACTTTAGGTTCTGTTCTTCCGTTTTACTTGGTACGATGACGATCAAAATGCTCCGGACCCTGGTTTTATGCTCGCTAAGCTCTGCTGTCTGTTCGTTCGCGGCCGTAGACAGTGGTCTCCTTGGGCTGGTCCCGCCGGATTCCCAGTTCGTCATCGGAATCAATGTAGAAGCATCCCGCAATTCGGATTTCGGTCAGTACCTTAGTACCCGACTGAATGCCGGCGCGAAAGGGTTCGAACAGCTGAACAACTTGACGGGATTCGATCCCAGGCGAGATCTCCAATCGGTTGTTTTTGCGGGCGTCACAAACCCAAGCGGGCAACAGAACCTACAGGGAGTTCTGTTGGCGAGAGGGACATTTGATCAAAACAGGATCACCAGCGCGGCTTT
Source organism: uncultured Acidobacteriaceae bacterium (assembly GCA_963730775.1). Taxonomy (GTDB): domain Bacteria; phylum Acidobacteriota; class Terriglobia; order Bryobacterales; family Bryobacteraceae; genus Bog-105. The sequence goes on from CAVSTI010000009.1 coordinate 151,253, forward strand.
AGCGAAAGGTGCGGTTGTGCAGAATTTCTCAGGAGTGGATTTCTACCTGCACGGAAACGGGAACGGCAGGAATGGCTTCGCGTTCCTTGACACTGATGTGTTCGCAACCGGTTCGCTGGCAGAGTTGCAGCAGGCGGTTGCCAACCGTCCGGCCCGCCTGGACCCTAAACTGCAACAGTTGATCACGCAAGCCGCCGCCGACAACGACATGTGGTTCGCGTCTACCGTGCCAGCTTCGCAATTCGCAAAACATCTGCAATCTGAACTGGGCCAATCTGCGCCGGCTGGCTCTCAGACGATCCAAGCGATATCATCGGCCAGCGGCGGAGTGAGATTCGGCAGCAACATCCAACTGACACTTGATGCCGTAGCCCGATCAGAGAAAGACGCCTCCTCACTTGCCGACGTGATCCGCTTTGGCGCAAGCATGCTGCAGATGAAAGGCCAATCGGATCCGCAGACTGCCCTTCTTGCCTCGGCGCTTAATCAAATGATCCTTTCAGCAAACGGGCAGAATGTACATCTTGCATTGTCCATACCGGAAGCAACCGTCGAGCAACTGGCGGATGCGCGTCCGCATCGCCACGTGGCACATTGAGCGAGAGCGTGTCAGTGAGTTGGGTTCTCTCTCAGCATTCGTAGCGCTGCCTTGCTGATACGACGAACGCTGGGCTTGATGCCTGACCCAAGCGGATACCATTGGCCATCACGCCACGACGAATGGTACCAGCGCACCAGGATCGCTAAGTGGTCCGCCGCGTCGCCCGCCAGTTCCAGGTCTTGGGTAGTCAGCCTAGAAACGGAAGGCTGCACTCTGTCGGCCACTGCCTCGGGCGTGTCGTCCTCTTGTACCGTTATCTCCTCCGGCTCATGCCACAATCCGTTCACCATGGGCCAGAGACGGAACGAGTTCGCTGTCCCACCCTTCGTCAGTGCGATGCCGGAAAGCGATCTGGCATCGCAGACCAGTTCGTCTCTTTGTCTTCCAATCTCCTTTAATTTCGCGATCGTTTTGTGAAGATCTGCCGCCTCCTCGAACTGCAAGGTTCGGGCAGCTTCGTCTCTCGCTTTACTCAGCGCGCGCAAGTCACTGTCGCCGTTAGTCGATAAGAAGCTGTAGACTCGTTGCACTTCGGCAACATATTCGGCCTCGGTGACTGCCTTTTGGCAAGGGCGCAGGCACTGCCTGATCTCACCGTACATACAGCCCGGGTGAGACGGGTCGGGAACAAGCACATCGGCACATCTCCTGATCTGGAAGCACCCGAGCACCTCGTCCGCATATCTCTGTGCACCATCTCGAAACTGAAATGGACCAAATACCGGTTCGTTGCCGCTTGGCATACGGTTTACCACCGAGAGTCGCGGAAATGTCTCCCGGGTAGTCAGGGCCACGAACCACGGCTGGCGCAAGCGCAAACGTTTGCGGAAATCCACCAGACCGGCAGACCGTAACACTTCGTACATGACAAGAGAAGATTCGAGCCTTGACGAGGTCGGCCAGCAATGGAGAACAAAGCCCGCTTCTCTCATACGAGAGCCTAGGCTGCGGTTCGCCGCATCAGTTCGGGACAACAAACGGGCGATCCTGGTATGGAGTTGTGCGGACCAGCTTAAGTGGACGATCTGCTTGCTGTTTCGGAATGCATACACGCCGGGACCTTTCGGTATCAGCGCGGCATGTTCGGAGCCCTCAATCTGGCAGAGCGGAACGATAATGGGTGGGGAAATTTCCACGGGCAGACGTGCGTAAAAGGGCATTTTACAATCGGGGAGTGGATGAGAGTACAAACCGGCCTTACCGAAAAAGTGCAAGTTGCACTTGACAGGTGGGTTGTGCAGTCTAGAATAGGTGTTATTTCGCAATGCAGGGTTGTCAGCACGAGCGAACCGAATTTCTTTATCGTCGCGATGGCGTGGAATACCTTCGCTGCCTAGAATGTGGCCAGGTTTTTGAGGCGGAAGATCTTGATTCGGTTCCGGTCTACGAAGAAGAGGAAGAAAAGCCCAGGCGTCGACGCTAGAGCCGCATCGGCTCGCGACGGAGCGTCGGACGTGCAGTCGTTACAGTTCTGGGACGGACCAAACAATCCTGAACCGGGCGATACCGATTAGCGGCTCGGCACACACTGGAATGGGACCAATGCGGTGAAAAGCCCTCTGCGGGTGGTTGCCATCGGAGGTGGTACAGGTCTATCCACGCTCCTTTCGGGGTTAAAGAGACATGCGAGAGCTATCCCGGAAAATAAAACGGCAACAAAGCCGCCAATTGATATCACAGCCGTTGTAACCGTAACCGATGACGGAGGAAGTTCCGGCCGATTACGCCGCGATTTCGATATCCTGCCGCCGGGCGACATCCGTAACTGCATGACGGCGCTCTCGGAAGATACCGCCCTGCTCTCGCAGTTATTCCAATTTCGATTCGCGAGTGGACGTGGTCTGAAAGGTCATAGCTTCGGAAACCTGTTTCTCACCGCGATGCACCAGATCACGGGTGATTTCTCGCAAGCTGTGAAGCTGTCTTCGGAGATCCTGGCGATTCGGGGACGGATCTTCCCCTCCACCTCCGCGAATGTCGTCCTGAGAGCCACGCTTGACGATGAGACGATCGTCCGCGGCGAAAGCAAGATCAGCAAGAGCCGAAAGCCCATACGGTCCATTTCCATCGAACCGAACGATTGCGAGCCCCTTCCCGAGACACTGGAAGCGATCGCGCAGGCAGACCTGATTACTTTAGGACCTGGGTCCCTCTACACCAGCGTGATTCCCAACCTTCTGGTGAAAGGCGTATCGGACGCGATCGCAAGATCCCATGCGCTAAAGGCCTATTTCGTCAACCTGATGTGGCAACCGGGCGAGACCATCAATTTCACCGCATCGCAGCATGTGCAAGCCCTCAAGGAGCACGCCGGGACCAAGATCATCGACTGCGTGGTCCTGAATAGTGCGCCGGTTCCAGAAACGCTTAAGAAGCAATATGCGCAAGCTCAGGTGAAGCCGGTCGAGAACGATTTCGGGACACTGACAGACTTGGGGATGAAAGTCGTAACGGCGGATCTAATAGGCGATGCGAACGTAGCTCGGAAGGTCCGCCACGATCCCGCTGCATTGGCCGAAGTCGTTATGGACCTGGCGGCACGCTCGCGGGCTCTCCAGTTGCGAAGGCAGGCGCTTAGCGCAAAAAAGAAAGTCAAATGAACGATAACGTAACAGCGGTAATTATGGCGGCCGGTCTCGGCACCCGCATGAGATCACGGAAGGCGAAAGTGCTCCATGAAGCCGGCGGCGACACGCTTCTGAACCATGTGATTCGGGCGGCGAGACACGTTGCCCCGCCCGAACAGATTGTTGTTGTCGTCGGGCATCAGGCCGATGCTGTGAAAGCGAGCGTTTCGGTTCCCGGGGTCCGCTTCGTGGAGCAGCGTGAACAGAAAGGAACGGGACACGCGGTACTCTGTGCGCGCGAGGCGATATCGGCACGGGAAGGCCGCCTCATGATCCTGAATGGGGACGGACCACTAGTTACGGCGTCCACGCTGCGAGGCTTGCTGGAACAAAGCTGGCGCTCGGAAGGCGGCAGCATCGTCGTTACTAACCTCAGCGATCCCACCGGATATGGCCGCATCCTGCGAGACAGCGCGGGGAACGTGGCATCTGTCGTCGAACAGAAGTCAGCCACTCCGGAACAGGTTTTGATCCGCGAGGTGAACCCGGGTGTTTACAGCTTCAATGCCAGCCACTTCTGGGAACTAATCCAACTGGTCCAACCGAACAACCCGGCCCGCGAGTACTATCTGACCGACATGGTCGAGATCCTAAGTTCTCACGGCTTCCCGGTTTCGCCTTACATGGTCGCGGACGAGACGGAACTCCTGGGCATCAATACACGGCTTGAATTGTCCGTCGCGGATCGCCTTTTGCGTCTTCGAAAGGCAAACGAACTGATGCTCGCCGGTGTGACTATGGAAAAGCCGGAAAGCATCAGCGTGGATGTAGAGGTCGAAATCGGTCAGGACACGTATCTCGAACCTGGTGTTCAGCTGCGGGGCAAAACCCGCATTGGCAGTGGCTGTCGAATCGGTTCGGGATCTGTCTTGCGAGACTGCGAAGTCTCGGACGACGTGACTATTCTTCCGTATGTGGTCGCAGAGTCCGCCAAGATAGAAAGCGGCGGCAGCATTGGTCCGTTCGCGCGTTTAAGGCCCGGTACGCGGACCGAGCAGGACATTCACATTGGCAACTTCGTCGAGCTGAAGAACACGGTGTTCCGCCGCGGCGCAAAGGCCGGGCACCTCGCCTACCTCGGCGACTCCGATATTGGAGCCGACACCAACATCGGCGCCGGCACGATCACCTGTAATTTCGATGGTGCGAAGAAGCACCGGACCACCATTGGAGAAGCCTCATTTATCGGAAGTAACTCTACGCTGGTTGCCCCTGTCACCATCGGGGCCGGCGCTTATGTCGGAGCGGGCTCGACGATCACGAAGAACGTAGAGTCCGACGCCCTTGCAATTGGCCGTGCTCACCAGGTCGAGAAGCACGGCTGGGCCAAAAGAAGAAGAGAGACAAATCCCCCGCCGGAATAGGCGGTCAGAGCACGATCTTCGGGTGGTAGACGTTTGGGATGGTCATCTCTGCGATAGCGACGAGTTCTCCCGAGGTATCGAGTGCCTTGATGATCGGTGCTCCGGAAGGGATGACAAATGGAGAGGCGTGAAAGTCGCGACCCTGCCTGATCTGGACGATCGTTTCATCCGGGTAATGCTCTCCCGGCACTTCAGGCAGCAGCATCGTCCCCTTCAGAAGAGCTCGGGAGAGTTGGCCCGCGTTCCCGAGCTCTTCCAGTTGCTCCAGCGTCATTGCCTCGTCAACGCTGTAGTCGCCTATTTGCAGCCGTCGCAGGTCGCTCAATAACGCGCCGCAACCCAAAGCCTGCCCGAGGTCATGGGCAATGCTGCGTATGTACGTACCTGCTGAGCAGCGAACAAGGATTTGTGCCACTCCGGCTTCGAACCGGCGCAGCTCGAGCGAATGCACTTGTACTTCGACCGGCTTCAGCTCAAACTCTATTTCCCGTCGCACCAGCTTGTAAGCTGGGGTTCCCTTCACTTTCTTTGCGGAAACCGGCGGGGGTGTCTGCAAGAATTTGCCACGAAACTGATCCAGTGTTCTATCGACAACCTCCCGTACGGTGGGAATCGGCGAGTGAGTTTCGCGCACAATGCCTTCTGCATCATAGGTATCGGAGACAACGCCGAACGTGATGCTCGCCAGGTACGTCTTTTCTGTCCGTGAATAAAACGGCGCAAGACGTGTCGCCGATCCGGACAGAAGAAGCAGTAAGCCGGTAGCCATCGGATCGAGCGTGCCCAGGTGACCGACTCGTTTGACCGAACTAATTCTTCTCCATCTGTTTACGACGTCATGGCTGGTGCAACCAGCCGGCTTGTCGATTCGCACAAGGCCGTTCAGAGAGTTCATAACAGGTTAAAGAGTGCAACAGGCCTACGCTAGTCTGGTACTGCGATCCGAAACACCACTCGGGTGGCAATTTCTGGGAGCAAACGTTGGAAGAAGAGGTACTTGGAAAAGCGTACGACGCTCGCCTGATGCGGCGGCTTCTTACGTACATGAAGCCGTATAAATCGATTATCGCAGTCTCGATATTCCTGCTTCTCATCGATTCCCTGTTCCAGGTGACGGGTCCTTTGCTGACCAAGCTCGCGGTCGATAAGTATCTTGTTCCGTCAAACCAGGTGCCGGTGCTTCCGTTTCTCTCGAATCGGTTGTCGAGCGATGCTTGGACCGGGTTAACTCAGCTCGCGGGCATTTATCTGGCCGTCATCATCTTCGGATTCGTATTCGATTTCGGCCAAACCTACCTGATGCAGCTGACCGGACAATGGGCCATGTTCGACCTGCGGAAGCAGCTGATGACGCATCTGCAACGGCTCGATCTCACGTATTTCGACAGGAACCCGGTCGGAAGGATCGTGACCCGGGTGACGACGGATGTTGACGTTTTAAATGATTTGTTTTCGTCAGGCCTGGTCACAATTGTCGGCGACGTTCTGATGCTTTCGTTCGTTCTCGCCGCCATGTTCCGAATGAGTCCGGGAATGACGGGTCTGATGCTTGCTGTGATGCCGATCGTGATCTTCGTGACCGCGCAATTCCGCCGCACCGCTTCTCAGAGTTACCGCAAGATCCGAGTCGCGGTTGCCAAGATAAACGCTTATTTGCAGGAACACATTGCGGGAATCGCGGTGTTACAGCTCTTCAATCGCGAGGAGAAAAGCAAAGAAGAATTCGACAACGTGAATCGGGATCACATGCTGGCGTTCAAGGATTCCATCATCGCCTACGGTTGGTTCTATCCCGTCGTTGAGTTCCTCGGGATGCTCGCGTTGGCTCTTTTGCTCGCCTACGGGGGCTTTCGAATTCGGCAAGGTGCCCTGACACTCGGCGTTCTTGTCGCGTTCTTTCAGTATGGTCTTCGCTTCTTTCGCCCCATTCAGGATTTAAGCGAGAAGTACAACATCCTGCAAAGTGCAATGGCAGCCTCAGAGCGGATATTCAGACTGCTCGACACGGAACCCGGCATCGTTGCACCGTCGGCGCCGAACCCGATTCCGACGGCGCCGCTTGACATCGAATTCGACCACGTTTGGTTCGCATACAAAGAGGAAGATTGGGTTCTGCGGGACGTCAGCTTCCGCATCGAGCCCGGCGAGTCAGTGGCCGTGGTAGGGCACACTGGAGCCGGGAAAACCACTTTGACGAACCTGCTGTTGCGGTTCTATGACGTTCAGCGCGGAGCCATTCGAATCGGAGGTACCGATATCCGGAATTTCGATTTGGACGACCTTCGGCGGCTGTTTGGCGTGGTTCTCCAGGATCCGTATCTGTTTACGGGAACCGTTGACTCGAACATTCGCTTAGGCACTCCGGGCCTGACCCAGCAAGATGTTCAAGACGCTGCGCGCCAGGTCAATCTTCTCGATTTTATCGACGAACTCCCGGAGCGATTTGAGACACCCGTGCGGGAGCGAGGTGACGGCTTTTCGACGGGACAGAAGCAGTTGATCAGCTTCGCGCGCGCGTTGGCTCACCATCCTCGGATTCTTATTCTCGACGAAGCCACATCGAGCGTAGATACCGAAACTGAATTGAAAGTACGCGACGCTCTGTCGCGCATGATGTCCCGCCGCACATCCCTCGTGATTGCCCACCGGCTTTCGACGATCCAGAGCGCCGACAAAATAATGGTGATGCACAAAGGAAAGCTGCGAGAAATGGGCACGCATCAGCAACTTCTGGCACGCCGGGAAATCTACTGGAAGTTGTACCAGCTTCAATACAAGGAGCAGGAACTTGAACGCAGGGACGAGCTCGCACCCCAGCAGCTCTAAGCGAGACGGGCGCCGAAGTGCCCCGCTCCGGGCCTTCGATGGCCTCAAAGTCCGCCCGAAGTTAATCATCCTGCACAACGTGTTCTTCGCCGTGCTGGCTGTTTCCGTCTACTTCTCGTCTATTCCGCTGTTGTCGAATCAGTTGGGGGCTACACGAGATCGGGAAGTCAGACTCTACGAACGAATGTTTCGTGAAGGCCTGCTCACGGCTGACCAGGCGAAGCTCGATTCCAAAATATATGAACTCCAAGTCGGCTCAGCGGATCAACTCCGCCTCTCAGAGCCCGGCAGACGGTATCTTCTCGAGCATCCGACGGAAGTCTGGCGCCAGCAACCCGACGTGGTCTTCCGGCCCGGCAAGTCCGCAGGTCGGTTTGAGCGGCTGACCCTGTCGTTTGATGTGTACGACACCAGCCTGCGCCGGGCGCGACTGAGTCTCTTCGTGGTACTAGGGACGATCTACGTCCTATCGATCATGTTTCTTGAGTTCATCATCATGCCCCAATACGTCTATGGACCGATACGGCTGATGCTGGAAGCAGACCATGCTACCCAAAGTGGAGACCGAGAGAATGAACTGATCGATGAACGCTTCATCACCAAGGACGAGATCGGCCGGATTATGCAATCGAGAAATTCGACCGTGATCGAGCTGAGGCGGCAAGAGGATGATCTCGCGAGCGCATTGCAGAAGATCGAAGAGCAAGATCGATTGGTAAGTTTAGGACTGCTGAGCACAAGCGTCGCTCACGAGCTTAATACGCCTCTCGCGGTCCTGCAGGGTTCGATTGAGAAGCTGCTGGAAACAGAGAAAAACGCCCACACACTCGACCGGCTCGCCAGAATGCTGCGAGTCACTCAGCGACTCCGGAAAATCAGCGAAGGCCTGGTAGACTTCGCGCGCTTGAGAACGAAAGAAACCGAAGCGGTGTTTCTTCGCCCCATCGTGGATGAGAGTTGGGCCCTGGTCGCGATCGATGAAAAGGCCTCCGCGATTTCATTTCATAACGATATCGGGGAAAACGAAGCGGTTCCAGGTAATGCGGATCGTCTGGTTCAGGTATTTGTCAATCTTTTGAGAAATGCGTTGCTCGCTGTTCCGAACGAAGGCGAAATCCGCGTCGAATCGAAGTCGTTCACGCGCGGGAATCAGGACTGGATCTGCTGCACCGTGCTGGACAATGGACCTGGCATTCCGAACCATGTCTTAAACAATTTATTTAAAGCATTTGTGACGACCAGATTGGACTCCAGGGGCACAGGTTTAGGCTTGACCGTTGCAGAGGGAATCGTGACACAGCATGGCGGGTCCATCACGGCAGATAATAGAGCTTCGGGTGGTGCGGCGCTACGGGTCGTGTTGCCAAAAGCCAAGACACCTTCTCTCGGCTAACCGCTTGAGCAGAGCTGAGATTTGATGCGATGAGTGAGACTGAGGTCGAAACCGGACTGATCGATGTCGTTGTTCTGGACGACGATCTGGACTTCCGCAACTACATCGAAGACCTGCTAAGGGACGAAGGTAAGTATCTGGTCCGTTCGTTCGGCGACGAAGCTACGCTTTTCGCTTCGATTCAGGATCGCGTTCCTGAGATCGTACTGCTCGATATGAAGATGGGTGCGACCAGTGGAGAAACCGTGGTCGAGGAACTACTGACGCGGTGGCCGGAGCTCTGCATCATCGTCGTGACCGGTTATCCTTCGCTCGAAAGCATGCGAGCTACGTTTAAGCTGCGCGTTTTCGATTACCTCGCCAAGCCTTTCTCCATTCAGCAACTGCGGCAAACGTTGCAAAACGCTATCGAGCAGTTCGGGCTTGGTTCTACGCCGCAAGAAAAGCTTCGGAAACGGCTGGGCCATTGCATCAAATTGCTTCGAGTGGAACGCAATTGGTCCCTCAAGGAGCTGGCGACGGCGGCCAAGCTGAGCGTTTCCCAGATCAGCTCCATTGAACGCGGAACAAACCTCCCGAGCGTTGAGAGCCTTCTTGCCATCTCGCGCGCCTTCAACCGAAAACCTTCCGAGCTACTGGCCTCCATTGATTTCTGACAAGCTGAGGCAATCTGTTAACTTTTGCTCCCTCGGATTACGTCTGGCAAACTGGAGTCATCAATCTCTCCGAATGAAGCTTCGGCATCGAACGACCAAAACTCGACTCGCGAGGTAATATCCGAACCTGCATGTTTCGGAATTCCCTACTGCGAATCCTTTGCCTCGCCGTGTTGTTGGCTCTGCCGGGATTCAATCAATCTTCATCGTTCTCCGCTCGGGACGGAGGCGGTGGAACATTTCCCTTCCCTGAAGAACTGGTGTATCGGGTTGAATGGCGGCTGATTACCGCAGGCATGGCTACTTTGGACCTAAAATCGGCGCCTGACCATACCTGGCAAACCAAACTGAATATCCAGAGCGCAGGCATCGCCTCACGTCTTTATCGCGTACTGGATACCTATGAAGTAACGACCGACCCCAAGTTCTGCCTGGTCAAATCGGAGTTGGATGCGCAGGAGAACAAGCGCCGTGTCAATGCTCGCATGTGGCGGGAAGCGTCGAAGCTCCGGTTCGAAGAAAAGGACCTGGTAGGTAACTCGACCGTCACGAAGCAGCTGGACATCCCGCCTTGTACACGCGAGATCGCAGGTGCGCTCGCGTCCTTGCGTCTTCTCAATCTGCAGCCCGGCCAATCGACGACCATCCCGGTAACGGACGGTAAGAAGGTCGTCAGCGCGCGAATCGAAAGCCAGGCCCGCGAAAGTTTGAGCTTTGACGGTAAGAAGTATCAAACGATGCGTTACGAGGCATTTCTGTTCGACAACGTGCTCTATCGCAGGAAGGGCCGGTTATTCGTCTGGCTCACCGAAGACCAGGAGCGGATACCGGTACAAATCCGGCTCCAGCTCGGATTTCCGATCGGAAACGTCACCATTCAGCTCGATAAAGAGCAGCGAATTCCGGGCTGACGGGCAACCTCCCCAGTTCCTGTTGCGTCAAACTATGAGTTATGAAGTTGCGCCTGGTATTGACTCTTCTGCTCACTGCGGCTTTAAGCTTGCAGGCGCAAATGGAGATGAACGTCCAGCAACTTGTTGACTTCATTCGTTCGGAACTGGCTCTTCGGCAACATACAGACAAGCAGGTGGCTGCTTATGTCAAGAAGATCAAACTGTCCGAGAAGCTGACGGACAAGACGATTCTAGACCTTCAGGCGCAAGGCGCCCAGCCCAAGACTGTTGCCGCGCTGCAGGAACTTCGGGATGAGGCCGCTACCTTGAAGCCGCCGTCACACGACTCGACTTACTCGCCGGCAACCGTGCCGGACAACGCAGCGACCGGGGGCGAGGCAACAATCCGGCTGAATTCCAGGGCTGCCCCCATTCCGCCCCCAGACTCCGTGCGCCAGGAACAGATCCTAAGCCTGGTGAAAGAGTATGCCCTTAATTACACGAAGAGCCTGCCCAATTTCATCTGTGTGGAAGTGATCCGGCGTTATGTGGACCCGATGAGCGCCGAGCGTTATCAGAGCATTGGGAACGTCCTCGCCCGCGTCAGCTACAACCAGGGCCAGGAGTCATACAAAGTTTACTCGGTCAATGGACACGTAGAAGACACCACGATCGATCGGGCCGCGGCGGGCGGCGGCGCGATTTCACAAGGCGAATTCGGCAGCATGATGCGCGAGATCTTCGAGGAGAAGAGCGGGGCGACGTTCAATTGGGATCACTGGGCCACCTTGAGAGGGCGGCGCATGGCGGTCTTCAACTATATGATCGGCAGCGGTCGATCCGGCTACTCCATTTCCTATAGTTCCGGTCCCGGCGATGAACAACGCATCTACACTGCATACCGCGGCCTCATCTACGCCGACCAGGACACGGGCGAGGTTGCCCGCATCACCTTTGAAGCAATTGACATCCCGCAGAGCTTTCCCGTGCGACAAGCAACCGAGATTCTCGATTACGACCTGGTGGACATCAACGGGCAACAGTACGTGACGCCAAGGTCGGCCAAGCTGTACATGACGGCGGGGCGTGAAAAGACCAAGAACGAACTGGAATTCCGAAACTACCGCAAGTTTGGCACGGAATCCGCAATCACCTACGATATGGATCCAACGGCCGCGGCGCCTCCTCCGCTTCCGGAGAGCAAGGAAGAACCGGCAACAACTTCGGCAACAGGCGCGACAAGCGGGAACGATCCGGCAAAGAAAACAGATAACTCGAAAGCCACAAACAATCCGTGGGCGGTCCCAACAGCTCCTCCTCCGCCGCCAACTTTCAAGAAGCCCTGATCACGTCCAGAGCAGTCGTAATCGCCTGGGATCGGTTTCCATCCTCAAACGGGATGACCCTTGCGTTCGGCGATGACGGACGCCAGCGCCACATCATTCGCTCGCAGGCGTAGCCGCCGAACACTGAGATAAGCGGCACGCTAGATGCCGCGGCGACGTGTTGGCCGGCAGAATCGTAGCCCACGTATAGCCGGCTTTGGGCGATGTGGCCGGCGAAGGAGGCGTAGCTTCCCGCGTGCAACTTCAGACGCGGCGAGTTGAGCCTTCGATGCAGTTCGTCCGCACGCATGGCTTCCTCGCCACCGGCCCCCCGATCAAGCAAGACGGTTTCGCCTTTCTCAAGAAGCGCCGCCAGAGCTTCAGCTTCAAACTCATCATCGAGGCGTTTGTTCTCGTTCTCCCCCACACCCCAGCTGACACAGATGTCAGCACTTTTTGCGATGTGCGGCGGTTCTACATAGGGACATGCTGCTTCCACTCCAAATACTTCTTCGAGCCAGTTCGCAGTCAGAACCGGAAGCGGCTGATCCGAGGAGCCGCCGAAGGCCCGGCTCTCGAAGAAGTAATAGCGCGCGTCGTCGCCACAAGGAATAATTCCTAGTTGAGTCAAACGCGAGTCCGGATCCACCACAATTGCGTCCGCCTGCTCAACCAGGCCTTGCAATTCGAACGCCGCCGCCAGACGTTCCCGAAGAGTACCCGAACGCTCATAGGTAATCGGCACCGGAACGATTCGCGGGTCCCGCGAGAACAACTCGGCGTTCTTCGCCGGACCAACCAGGCAAATCTCCGCTTCGGGAAAGCGTTGCTTTAGCCCGGACAAGACCACGCTTGTTACTGCAACATCCGCGCCGAGAGTGACGCGGGACAGAACGTAGACGCGCTTTACTTCCCCGCCCCAGAAACGATGAGGCTGACGGATATGGTTGTAACGTCGCAGCAGATCTTGCGCTTTGAACTCAGGAAACGCTTTCGCGACCACGTGGCTGAACATCTCGGCATAGAAGCCGCAAAGTTTGGCTTCGAAGCGATCGGCAAGCCCCTCGACGACGATGCCAAATAAAGCCCGAGTCGCAGCGACCTCGAGGAAAGAATCCTGGGAATTAAGTGCGCGATCGATCAGCGTTTCGAGAGTGCGCAACGGCCAGGTGCCATACTGCAGGCAATCCTGCAGAATCTCGTTTGCAAGCTCAACTGCCGGTATACTTACCAACGATTAGCTCCAGCTTCTTCACTACGTTTGCCGGGATTGCTGCTCGGTCAGTAATGATTGCGTGTCGCAACGCCGATCCACACTTGCAACTCCTGGGCGGAAGCGCTTGGACCACCTGCCGCACCAGGCGGCATGCATTCGCTGCGTTCTGGGTCAGAGTGCCGATAATCTGATCGACCGTGACTGCGTCGTGACCTTCGTGCCAGCAGTCGTAGTCGGTCACCATGGCGATCGTGACGTAGCAGATTTCGGCCTCGCGAGCCAGTTTCGCTTCCTGCAGGTTCGTCATGCCGATCACGTCCATGCCCCAGCTGCGGTAAATATTCGATTCGGCGCGTGTCGAGAAAGCGGGGCCCTCCATGCATAAATAGGTGCCGCCGTTCTTCGTTGTGATACCCAGTTGCTTGCCGGATTCGACCACAACCGCCGCCATCTCCGAGCAGACAGGATCAGCAAAACTCACGTGGGCTACCAGCCCATCGCCGAAGAAGGTCGAGATTCGCCCTTTGGTTCGATCAAAGAATTGGTCGGGAACAACGAAATCGAGAGGTGCGTGCTCTTCTTTCAGGGATCCGACGGCGCTCAGCGAAACGATACGCTCAACGCCTAACATCTTCATTCCGTAAATATTCGCGCGGAAATTCAGCTCGCTCGGCAAGAGGCGGTGGCCCTTCCCGTGTCTCGCCAGAAACGCCACGTTCACCCCTTCGAGCGTCCCGACCACGTACGGGTCAGAGGGTTCTCCGAAAGGAGTTGTTAGTTTTACTTCCTGTTGTGCCTCAAAGCCCGGCATCGAATACAGCCCACTCCCACCGATAATGCCGACGCTAGCTCTCGCTTCCAATCTCTTTCATCCCTTTCTAAACGACTTACTTTTGTATTAACTCGAGCAGGACGCCCCCGGTTGAGCGCGGGTGAACAAACACGTACAGATGTCCGCCTGCACCGATGCGTGGCTCGTGGAGGACACGATAGCCTCCGCTCGTCAAGCGCTCGACCGCCCTACCCAAATCGTCGACTCGTAGAGCAACGTGATGCAATCCCGGCCCGCGCGAGCCCACGAACTTAGCGATGGTGGAATCATCGTTTGACGCCTCCAGCAGTTCGATTCTTGGCGCACCGGCCGAATCTCCAGCGGGCAGCATGGCCACGTGTACGCCTTCCGATTCCACCGTTTCCCGCAGAGTCACCGGCATTCCGAGCGCCTTTTCATAGAACGAGAGTCCCTCGTCGAGGCTGAGAACAGCGATACCGAGATGGTCGATCTCGACGTTCATCGCGGTCCTTCACCGTTGTGCAGCGCAAGCTTTAATTGCCGGAGAGCTTCATAAGGATCTTCCTCGCGAGAAGCAACAAGGGCGGCATGTTTACTCAGTTCCGCCGCATTCAGCTCCGATAAGAGCGACTCTCGCAGCATCTCTCGCAGCCGGGTCGACCAAATTTCCGCCTGGTCTGCCTTGGTCCTGCGGTTACGGGAGATCACGTCCAGCTCGTTCAGCAACTGCAAGACACCCGAACCTTGCGACGCGACGACACGCACGATCGGTACCGGCCGATATGAAGTTGTCAGGGATTGCATCGCTCGCAGTTCTTCTTCCAGACGGTCTGCACCCGGAAGATCCGCTTTGTTAATGGCAAGCACGTCCGCGATTTCCATGATACCGGCCTTGATCGCCTGCACATCATCCCCAAGCCCCGGAACAAGAACAACGACCGTTGCATCAGCGACACTCGCAATATCTACTTCGTCCTGACCGACACCCACGGTTTCGATCAGGATGGTGTCGAATCCGGCAGCATCGAGCAGCAGCGACAATTCGATGGTCCCGCGCGCCAGCCCGCCGAGTTTCCCGCGGGTCGCCATGGAGCGAATAAATACGCCCGGGTCGCCAAAGTGTTCGGCGAGCCGGATCCGGTCACCAAGGATCGCGCCGTTCGTGTAGGGACTGCTGGGATCAACCGCAATAACACCTACCCTTTGCCCGCGCGCTCTGAGTTGGCGAATCAGCTGGTCGACAAGCGTGCTTTTTCCAGCGCCCGGTGGTCCTGTGATACCGATGAGAGTGGCGCGTCCTGTGTTAGCGAAAAGTGACGAGATCAGCTTCGCGGCCAGCCTCCGTTTGCGATTCGATCAACGTGGCGGCACGGGCGAGAGCACGCGGGTTCGCCGACAGATCCGCACCCGTTACATCACCTTCTATCTTCGACACGCTACTCTTTCAAGAGCTGGCGTGCGATGACAAGCCGCTGGATTTCGCTGGTCCCCTCGCCGATCGTGCAGAGCTTCACATCGCGATAAAACTTCTCGACCGGATAATCTTTGATGAATCCGTAGCCGCCATGAATCTGCAAAGCCTGGTCGGCCACTTGCACGGCCATCTCGGATGCGAAAAGCTTTGCCATCGCCGATTCCTTGGTAACCCGTTTGCCCGCATCCTTCTTTGAGCCAGCCGAGTAGGTGAGCCAGCGCGCGGCCTCGATTGAAGTCGCCATATTGGCCAGCTTGTCCTGGATCGCCTGAAATTCCGAGATGAATCGTCCGAACTGCCTTCGGTGTTTTGCGTACTTCAGACCTTGCTTCGTAGGCACCTTGCGCAAGGCCAATCGCGAGCGCGGCAATCGAGATACGGCCCCCGTCGAGAATTCGCAGACTGTCCACGAATCCCTCGCCCTGCTTGCCGAGGAGTTGCGAGGCCGGCAAGCGGCACTGAGAAAACAGCACCTCACCCGTCGCGCTCGCGCGCATGCCAAGCTTATTTTCCTTTTTTCCGACAGTGAATCCGGGCGTGCCCTTTTCGAGAATGAAAGCAGAGATTCCGTGCTGGGAGGCTGACCGATCGGTGACTGCCATCGCGACGCAGACATCGGCATACTGGGCGTTCGTGGTGAACGTTTTGCCTCCATTGAGAACCCAATCGGAATCTTTCAGCACAGCGGTGGTGCGAGTTCCGGCGGCATCCGACCCCGCTTCAGGCTCCGTCAGCGACCAGCACCCGATCCACTCGCCGGTTGCCAGTTTAGGGATGTATTTGGCTCGTTGTTCCTTGTCGCCAGCCAGGTAGATGTGATTTGTGCAGAGCGAATGATGCGCCGCAATGATCAATGCGACGCTCGGATCAACACGAGCCAGTTCCTCGATGATGATGGAGTAATCGATGTATCCATAACCGGAACCGCCAAGTTCTTCCGGGAAGATCGCACCCAGAAGACCCATTTCGCCCGCCTTCTTGACCACCTCCAACGGGAATATTTGGGCCTCGTCCCATTCCATGAGATGGGGCCGGATCTCTTTCTCCGCGAAGTCCCGAACAAGTTTCCTAAGCTGAATCTGCTCGGCTGAAAATTCAAAATCCATAGAGGTCGCCCTGTTTGCCTGTGCTGAAACGGCGGCAATCAGGCTACGAAAGGCGTGGGATACTGAGGCGATCTTAACACCCACATCGGCGGCGTCACGCAGAGACAAGGCGTCAGAGAAGCACGCTGGAATAGGATTTAAGTTGCTATCCCTCGACAAGCCTATGTCTGCCCTGAAACCGACGTCACCTGAGGAACTGGCGGAAACCCTCAAGAGTGCCGCTCAGGCCTCGAAAACAATCAACATCCTCGGTCGCAATTCAAAGCGCTTGATGGCCGGCCCGATCCTGCCGGCAGACGTCACTGTCTCTACCAGCGCCCTCAACAAGGTCCTTCTTTACGAGCGAGACGATTTGACGGTTAGCGTCGAAGCAGGGATGCAATTCGGTGCGCTTCAGAACTTTCTGCGGCGGGAACGGCAGATGATCGCGCTTGATCCGCCATTCACGGAAGAGTCCACGGTCGGGGGCGTTGTGTCTTCGAACGTGAGCGGACCCATGCGCAGAAACTATGGAACAGCGCGCGACATGGTCATCGGCATGACCTTCGCCACCCTGGAAGGCAAACTGATTAAGACGGGCGGAATGGTGGTAAAGAACGTTGCCGGCCTGGACATGGGCAAGATGATGATCGGCAGTTTCGGAACGCTTGCCGCGATCACAAGCGTTAATTTTCGTGTACACGCGCTTCCGGAAGCGACGCAAACGTTTCTGTACACCTCGACCGACCCCGACATCATCATGGAGAAGCACCACCGGGTTGTTCACGAAACCCAGTTGCGCCCGACTTCGATCGACATTCTCTCTCCGCCGGCGGCTGCTCGAACCAATGAGAAAGGGTTTGCCCTTGCAATACGTGCTGCCGGGTCCGCTGCCGTGCTGGCGCGGTACGAGCGAGAGCTAAGCGGCGCCCAGATCATTCGGGGCGACGACGAAACGGCCTGGTGGAAGCGGATCTCCGAGTTCTCCCCGGATTTTCTGCGGCGGCAGCCCGGAGGTGTCGTGATTCGCCTGGGCACGCCGCTGACGGAGATTCGCAGCTTGCTTACACTTGTTCCCGGCACGGTCGTCTGCCGCGCCGGCTCGGGAGTGTCATACGTCTATCTAAGCTCGTGGCACCCGGCGCCGCCCATTTTCGCCGTTGCAACCGAGCGGGGCTGGACGGCCGTGGTTGAACACGCTCCCGACGACATCCGCTCTGCGCAGGAGCTGTGGATCGAACGCAAAACGCCCGGATCTTCGGCGGCGTTTGCCATGATGGAAAAGATAAAGAGAATGTTCGATCCTTCTCAGCTGTTGAACCGGTCGCGTCTATATGGCAAGCTCTGAACTCCTGGCAATCCAGGCCGATCGCAGCGAAGGACCCGCCCAGGAAGACCTGGATAAATGCGTCCACTGCGGATTGTGTCTGAACGCGTGTCCTACCTATCGCGATCTCGGCCTTGAAATGGATTCACCGCGCGGCCGCGTGTATCAGATGAACGCGGTAGCCGCCGGCGCGCCCATTACGCCCGCCTATGTCCAGCACATGGAACTGTGCTTGGCCTGCCGGGGATGCGAGACCGCGTGCCCGTCGGGTGTCCCATATGGCCGGATGATCGAGGCTGCCCGCAACCAGATCGAAGTCGCCAGACGCAGGAAAAAACGATCGTTCGCACAACGTCTGAAGGAGCTCGCGTTCCGTGCGATTCAGTCGCGCACAGCGCTCCAGATCGTTGGCGCGGGGCTGTACCTGTATCAGGCGTCCGGCTTGCAGTGGATCGTGCGCGCAAGTGGCATCCTGAAACCATTCGGCAAGCTCGCCAGTCTCGAAGCACTCACTCCACCCGCGGAAATTCCCGTTTTTCTTTTCCAAAATCGGAAAGACTTTCCCGGCAAGAGGTGAACAGCGTTACCGTGTCGCATTCCTGGCCGGCTGTATCGCTAATGTCTCCTTCGCTCGCTTAAATGAGGCCACCGTAAGAGTTCTGCAAGCGAACGGGTGCGAGGTCGTGATCCCGGGCGAGCAAGGCTGTTGCGGTGCTCTTCACCTACATGCTGGCCTGAAGCATCAGGCGGAATCGCTCGCGAAAAGAAACATCGATGCCATCAACCCCGCCGAGTTCGATGCCATCCTGACGAACACAGCCGGATGCGGATCGACGCTGAAGGAGTACCACCAGATCCTTCATGACGATCCTGCTTACGCCGAAAAGGCCGCCCAGTTTACCGCGAAGATG
This sequence comes from uncultured Acidobacteriaceae bacterium, assembly GCA_963730775.1. Taxonomy (GTDB): domain Bacteria; phylum Acidobacteriota; class Terriglobia; order Bryobacterales; family Bryobacteraceae; genus Bog-105. The sequence goes on from CAVSTI010000009.1 coordinate 169,744, forward strand.
AAGGACATCAACGAGTTTCTGGCCTCAATCGAACTCAACCGCGCCATGGGTCCCGTGAACGCCGTGATCACCTATCAGGATTCTTGCCATTTGGCCCACGGCCAGAAGATCAAGGCGGCGCCACGCAAGCTCCTGAAATCGATACCCGGGCTGAAGCTGCAGGAAATGCCAATGTCGGATCTTTGCTGCGGAAGCGCAGGCGTTTACAACGTCGTGCAGAACGAGATGGCAATGCGCATCCTGGAGAGGAAGATGGCCTCGATCGAAACCACGAAGGCATCGGTCATCGTCACGGCGAATCCGGGATGTATGATCCAGCTCATGGCTGGTTCCCGGCTATACGGACAGCACCAGGAAGTGGCGCACGTTGTGCAGATCCTGGATAAAGCTTATGCCGCGTTCGAGCCCGAGTCTCCAACCCGCAGCAATTAGGCTGTCGAGCCCCGGTATCTTAGCGGGGTCCGAACTTCTGCACCAGTTCCTGTATCTGATCGCCCGTTAGCTGCGCATTGACTCGAACAGTGTTTTCTTGCCGCTCGATTTGTACGGCGTCATAAATCTTTAGCAGTGTCGCTTCGTTGTCTTTTGTCGAGAGCCGCCCAATGGCGACTGCTCCTCGTAGCGCATCATGGACGCGGGTTGCCCCTTCCGCCGAAACGCATCCCAAGGCGGCGCGTAAATGCAGTCCGTCCTCTACACCCAAACTGGCGCCAGCCTCTTTGATGTACCCAACTATATTCGACAAGGCAGATTGAATGTCGGTCCGCGTGGCCGCCGAAGTAAACGGCAGCCCGTTCCGGCTCACCAGCCAGATCTGATCACCTTTGGGCATCGAGCGCAGGCGGTCTGCGATCTGCTCGGGCACCTCGCCCCGGCCGGCCTCTTCCGTGTTGATTGCATCACGCACCGCATCAGCCGAGCCCATCACCGCAACCGAACCCTTTCGAAGAGCCAATGAGTTTTGTGCGTCTCCCCAAAGAGTAAACCCCTTGTAAGCACTCCTTTTTAGGCCCTTCTTTTGCAGCTTGTCCTCTAGATCCGGTACCCGAAACACGCCACGAGCGAGCATGTATTGTTTCTTCTCTCCGGCAACGTATAGAAGTTGGTTTAGGTCTCGCCGGGGATCGACACCAAAATCCTGCGTGAATTGCTCCAGCACCGGAAAGTTCAGCTCGCCTTTGTATCTGGCATAGAGCGGAGACGAGCGGACCTTTTCCACATCTGCGCCAAGGATCATCGACGTGTCGGGGCTGATGAAAGGAGTAAAGTCATGAGGGACAACGACCCCGCTTGGAACCGGTCCGGAGCAACTTGCGATTGCGATCGTAGCAACCCAGGCAACTCCGATCGCGACAGCTTGCCGCTTCATTTAGAAATCCCGCCTTTTGAAGATATAGAGAGCCGCCGAAAGTACGACTACTCCAAAAATCGCTGACGTCCAGACCGGGGTGAACCAATCCGCCTCCCGGTCATAGACAATCAACTGCTTTAGTGCTGCCGCCAGATCATAGACTTTGGGAACTACCCAATACAGTGCCTGCCAGAGTTGGCGGGACCACTCGGAGCTGAGCAGCCTCACAACCAATTGCCGCTGACCCAGAATGGTGCTGATCAACATGATGGCTACCGAAATCATTACCGAAAGAGCGGCGCTCTCGGAAACCACTCCCACGAACACAACAACACAAAGCAGCACCGAAAAGATAAACAAACTGGCGGCAATCGAAAGAAGAAATCTCCCTTCCCAGATACCGGTCTTCAGGCCAATGACAAGCCAGATGCTACAGATCAGATACGCGTGGTTGGCGCCGACGATCAGCACGTTTCCTATGTATCGCCCCATCAATAACATTGGCCGAGTAACTGGCTTGGATAGCAGAAGCGCAATCCGGCCCGGCTCCAGAACGCTCGGAATCAGCCCAGATGAAGCGAAGATAGCCAGGAACGTGCCCCAGATGTAGAGGATCACCGAAACCCAGGAATACGATGTAATCACGAAACGATGAATATCCACCATCCGTGTGGTTGATTCCACACCAAAGAGGGAAACCGCGCCCTCGACCAGGTCAATTTTCAGGACAAACAGGAACAGCAGAATCAGGAGTGTTGAGAGCGCGAATAGTCCCCAGAACAGCCATCGAGCGCGTGCCTCCTGGAACGTGTCCGCTATGAGCGCCATCAGAACACGGCCGTTTGACACCTTAATCGTATCGGTCATGCGGCCCGCTCTTGGCGGGTGGCTTGGATAAACACGTCTTCGAGGCTGCTGCTTTCGCTCCTGACACTCTCGATGAGACCGCCTCCGCCTCGAACGACGTCGATGACCTCGTTCGCCGCTTCGAGGGTCGGGACGCGAAGCTCTAGACTTCCACCGCCGTTTCTTCGGGCCGCCAGAGCGCGCTCTTGAAGCGCCAGCGCCACAGCATCAGGCATTCTACTCGCTGTGATCGCGTACCCGCTTCCCATCACCAGCGCGCTGATCCGGCCCTGCAAAGCCAGCTTGCCGCGATGGAGGATCGCAACGTAGTCACAGAAGCTTTCCACCTCCGCCAGCAAATGGGAATTGATGAAAACAGTAACGCCCGTTCCGGTCAGCCCGTTCAGGATGTCGCGAATCTCGCGACGGCCCACCGGATCGACACCATCGGTCGGCTCGTCCAGAATCAACAGGCGCGGACGGTGAATCAGAGCCTGCGCCAACCCGAGTCTCTGCAGCATACCTTTCGAATATTTCTTGATCCGAACGTCACCCCAGCCTTCAAGCCCTACCAGTTTCAAAAGCTCGGGAACACGAGCTTGTCTTTCGGCGCGATTTAAACCCGACAGTGCCGCGTAGAAGTCGAGCATCCCTGCGCCGCTCAGATACGTGGGGAAGCGGTGGTTCTCGGGGAGATAGCCGACCGGTCTCCTCGCCTCTGCAAGGCTGGCGTTCCGGCCGAAGATCTTCGCTGTCCCACTGGTCGGGATCACCGCGGACAGCAGCATCTTGACGAAAGTCGTCTTGCCTGCGCCGTTCGGGCCCAACAAACCGAACTTAACGCCTTCCGGTACACACAGCGTCAGATTTGAAACCGCGGGAATCTCCCTGCCTCTCCATCGCGACCTGTAAACTTTGCAAAGGCTCTCCGCCTCGAGCGCGTACTCCGCTGCCATGTACTCTAAAGATACGTCTCCTCAAACATTTTGTTCCTTGGCGAGTGCGATGTTTTCTCGCTGCATCTAACATGAGCTATACAAAGGTTTTCGGAATGGCTTTTATGAGCTGCTGGATTTGCCTCGGGCAATCCGGTACGAACGCCACTAACACCCCGCCTCCGCAGAAAGACAACAATACACAGAAACCTCTTACGACCACCGTCACCGTGGTCGGTTCTCTCACCAGCGAAAGCCCTGCTGCTATCACCGTCATCGACCAGGAACAACTCAGGACCATCCCCGGCGTGAATTTGGATGACCGCCTCCGGCAGGTACCGGGGTTCAGCTTGTTTAGGAGATCTTCAAGCCTTGTCGCGAATCCTACGACCCAAGGCGTCTCGCTGCGAGCCACTGGATCCTCGGGAGCAAGCAGAACGTTGGTGCTGTGGGATGGTATACCAATCAACGATCCGTTTGGTGGATGGGTTTATTGGACACGTATTGATCCGGCTTTTGTCGACAGGGTCGAAGTGGACCGCGGAGGCACAACAGCAGTGTTCGGCGACCGTGCGTTAGGCGGAAACATATCGCTCTTCGCGCCCTCAGCTCAGCAGGATCATGTCTTCTTGGATTTCATGACCGGCAACGCAGGCACGGAGGATGCTTCAGCCGCTTACTCGAACCTGTGGGGCCGGTGGGGATTTACTGCCCATGCACGCGGGTTCACAACGGACGGGTACTATATCGTGCCCGGATACCTTCGCGGGCTAGCGGACAACAAGGCCAACGTTCGATTTGCGTCCGGCGATATTCATCTTGATTACTTCGGCAATTCCAACCGATTTTCGCTGCACGGGGACGTCCTCGCCGAAGCGCGGCACAACGGGACGCAGCTAACGAAGAACTCAACAGGGCTGGGAACCATAGGCGCGAACTACTCCCATAGCTGGTCCAAGGACAAGATCTCCGGGATCGCTTATCACACGCGTGAACAGTTTCACAGCACGTTCTCCAGCGTTTCGTTAAACCGTAATGGAGAAACACTTACCTCCAAGCAGACGGTCCCGGTGGAAGATTACGGCGGAGCGCTGTATTGGCAACATCATGAGCAATCAAAGCGCTACAACTGGAACGCCATCGCCGGTGCGGACGCCGACGACACACACGGAGTCAGTTACGATTACTCCTACAACACGCGAATCCTTACTCCGGGAGGCGGCACACTCCTGAAGCACGGCGTGTTTGGACAAGCCGATATCAGCTTCGGGCCAGTCCGGTTTTTCGCTGGCATTCGCCACCAATACACGGGTGTTGCTGGCGCAACTTTCGTGAGCCCGAATGGAGGTGTCGCATACGGCTACAAACAGCTTCGTTTCCGTGCGTCGGGCTACCGGACATTCCGCGCGCCCACACTGAATGAGCTCTACCGCAACTTCCGCGTCGGCAATGCTCTGACGCTTGCAAACGCGAACTTTACGACCGGAGGGACTAGTTGGCGTGGAGTCGGGCGTCGACTGGGTTGGCGAGAGTTCTCGGGTATCGGTCACTTTGTTCCGTAATGAACTCTCGGATTTGATAGGAAACGGAACGATCAGCACAACACCTGCATTGATACTGCGTCAACGCATCAACTTCCCCAGCGGCTTTTCACGCGGAGTTGAGATAGGCGCATCGCGGCGCTGGCACGCATGGACCGCGGAAGCCGGTTATCTCTTCGCGGACGCCAGGCTCACAACCGGGCCGCGCTTAGCGCAGGTTCCCAAACAGCAAGGCACCGGCCAAATAACCTTTCAAGCGAAAAAGACCCTGATTTCTGGTGGCATCCGCGCCTTTGGGCTTCAGTTTGACGATGACCTGAATCAGTTCAAACTCCCCGGCTTCGCCGCCCTTCAGCTCAGCGCGGAACACCACCTGACTGATAAGCTTTCCGCCGTTGCCGCGGTGGAGAATCTGCTCGATCGCAGTTTCCTCGTCGCGTTGACGCCTACGCCGAACACTGGCGAGCCGCGCCTCTGGCGCATTGGCCTCCGTTGGAGCGGCTCTTTCCGCTAGTGTCGTGCGAGCTTACGAGTTTGCCTTCGTCACACCGTTGGGTGCGGCCGAGAAAGCATCCTCAATCGTTTTCGTTTTAAGCGTCCCCTTCTTGTCCTGGAACACGAGAATCGTGTAGAGCTTCCCTGACTTCAGCTCGATGTCCTTGATCGGCACCGCGTTCCGTTTGCTCGCCCCATTGCGAACACTCAGCTCTGTTTCAGCAGGATCGACCGTTTTATAGTCGGTCGGCGAATTGAGCCCGGCACCAGTTATGATCGAGTCCTTCCCGGCATTGCCATAAAGATCGATCTTCGACAGCCCCCGAGCGAGATTGATGACACGAACTTTCGCTTTTCCGGCGTCTGGCGGTGTCAGATCATCGTCGATATTGTGTAGAACATTCTTACCGTTCTTTTCCGTGACCGCGAGGAGCGTGTAGTGCTTCCCGGCGCTGAGGCCTTCGCTATCGGTTGCCAACGCTTCTTTCGCGCCGCTGTGCGTCATAAGTCGGAATTCTCGGCGCTCGGCCGGCAGTTCTTTGTACGCCGTAATGTCGCGGTCGCCCACTCCGTCGAAGGCCGTGAGGTCGCCGAACGCGACATCCTTCTTTTCCGTCGTGCCATTCACGAAGCGCACCATCGCCCGGTCAGCCTGCTTCGCTGCCGCCGACGATGGAGCTACCCCTTTCCCGTCGCCCCTGCTTTCCACGGCGGAATTCTCCGCCACTTTGCTGTTGTTTGAGCACGCCGTGCCGAGGAGTAAAACTCCTGTCAGCACTGCGGTACTGAACATCGTGGTTTTTGTCATTTCGTGGTTATTCGCATCCCCTCTTCATGGATCTACGCACAGCGCGGACTGTTACACCTACGAGGAAAACGAGTTTAGTCGTTCGTACTGGAGATGGTTCCGGGCTGCTGAGCATCTATGCCCGTAGGAGTTCGTTATGGATGCTATCCCACTTCCGTCGTATGAGGTTGTCCCGCTAAACGACGTAGCACCCGGTGTAAAAGGTCTCCGGGTTCTTTTCGTCAACGTCTACGCCATTCAGTCGGCTTCGGGCGGCTGGACCCTGATTGACACTGCGCTTCCTTTATCCGCCGGCAAAATCAAGTCCTGGGCCGAAGACTTGTTCGGGAAAGGCACGAAACCAAATGCGATTGTGCTCACCCACGGCCACTTCGATCACGTCGGCGCGGTTGAACACCTGGTTGCCGATTGGAACGTTCCCGTCTACGCACATCGCAGCGAACTGCCCTACTTGCGGGGCGAGATGAAGTATCCTCCGCCCGACCCCGGCGTGGGGGGCGGCTTAATGGCGGTGATGTCGCCACTTTACCCCAGGAGTTCGGCAAATCTCGGTGACCGCGCCCAACCTCTTCCGGAGGACGGAACTGTACCGACTTTGCCCGGCTGGACCTATCTGCACACTCCGGGTCACGCTCCCGGCCACATCTCGCTTTACCGGGCAGAGGATAAGCTGCTCCTTCCCGGCGATGCATTCTGTACCACGAAACAGGAATCCTTCCTGGCCGTTGCGCAACAAAAGCCTGAGCTGCATGGGCCGCCTTCGTATTACACGCCCGATTGGGATTCCGCTCGCTCTTCCGTCCAGCAGCTTGCCGATCTTCATCCGCAGACCATTGCCCCCGGCCACGGGCTACCGATCGCCGGCGATCTCGTTGCCGGGCAACTGAAACGGCTTGCGACTGATTTCGATCACTACGCGCTTCCGCACCACGGAAAGTACGTCAGGACCACCTCACAGTAGGCAGCGTGAAAGGGCAATCAGAGATTTCGCAGAAAGAACTCGGTCATCTTCTCAAAAAACTCATCGTTGGTTTCGGCTTGAACAAATTGCGCTGCTCCTCCGGTCTTTGCCAGCTTGCTGTGCAAGTGCTCGAGATCCTCGCGAAGACGGCCCGATCCTGCTGGAGTTACAACCAGTAGCTTGCCAACGAAGCGCTCCGAAAATTCCAGCGGAGATGACTTTTCATACTCTTCATGGTGCAGCTGTGGGAGCCCGAGGTAGCGCTCAGCAAAGGGAGCACTTTGGTGCTTCCACTCCACAATGGGCGACTCCGCCACCGCCGCTTTGATCTGGCCGGGATCCGTCAAAATCGCCTCGAGCGCCAGGAATCCGTTGTAAGTGCTACCCCAGGCACCGATGCGGCTGGCGTCGACGTATGGCAGGCGCCGTAGCCAATCTACCGCGTCTCGCAAATCTGACATCTCCTGAGCTCCGAGCCGGTAGTGCAACGGCTCTTCGAAGCGATGACCCTGTCCGCCAGAACCATGGCAATCGAGCGCCAGGACGACGTAGCCGCGTTCTGCCATTGCCTGGTGCCATGTATATCTGGGGCCGTCCCAGGCATTGCGAACGACTTGGTGTCGCGGCTCTCCGTTGATCTCGATGATGACGGGGTATCTACGCTCGGCATTCACGCCCGGCGGCCGTATCAGCATGGCATCCAGACGAGCGCCCTCATGGGTTCTGATCGTTAGAAATTGCGGGGGGCAGCTGGGTTTTTCTGGCTTTTTGGGAGCGTCAAGCGTTAGCACAAGGGAACCGTCGGAACGGTACACGGAACGAACCGGCGGGTGGTCCACGTCGGACCAGGTATCAACATAGCCTGTTCCGTTCGGTGCAAACATCACCCGGTGAGTTCCACTGGATGCAGTTAGCCGCGTAGGGGCCGCCCGGCCGTCCAGCGATACACGATATAACTGGCGTTCCGCCGGACCGCTCAGGGTTCCGGTGAAATACACCTGATGCGCGGCCTCATCCAGATACGACATCCCGGTTACTTCCCATGCGCCTGCCGTGACCGCCCGGCTCACGTGGGCCTGAAGATCATATACCTCCAGGTGCCGGTATCCGGAGCGCTCACTCGACCAGAGCAGGTGCGTGCCATCCGCGAACAGATGCAGGACGCTGCCGACGTTGATCCAATAGGGATCGGTCTCCTTGAACAGGAGTGTTGGCGGCCTGGATGAGGAGTAAGCAAGCAAGACGGAGAGAGACGTTTGTTCGCGATCTAGAACCTGTACGGCCAGCCGCTTACTATCGGGCAGCCAATTCACGCGCGGAACGTAGCTGCCGCTCGTAGTGCCAAGGTCAACCGGATGCGGCTGGCGGTCTCGAAGGTTGCAAACCCATAAGCGCATAGAAGGCAATGGCGCGCCAGGTTCGAAAGGCTGAAATCGTTGAGCTTCTGTTTGAAGATAGGCGATCGCAGACGAATCAGGCGCCCACCAATAGGCTTCCGGCATCTCGAATGCATCCTGGATCTCCGGTCCTACAGCGCCTTGGGCAAGAACGCCCGTTCTCTCCGAAGTCAGCGGACGAGCATGGCCGCTGTTCAGATCGAGCAGATGAATTCTTCCCTGCTGAAGAAAACTGATGTAGTGACCATCGGGCGAAATCTCGACCGAGCCGATCGGCTCCTCGCTTGAGAGCCGCCGACCTGTCTCGCCGGTAGCGACATTGATGGAAGCGATCCAATGGGAACCGACCAGTATCAACTCGTTTGCATGATGCCTCCAAAGAAGACGGAGGCAAGGCGTGTCGCCTGCTGACCGGTACGAACCGAGAAGTCGAGCCAGATCTTCACGATTGAGCAACACTTCCGACGTGCCCGTTTCCAACTTGGCAATCCTCAAGTCGGGCGATGCGTCAGACGAAAGGTAGGCGAGCAGCCTGCCCGTCAGAGCGCCAGGCAATACTCGACTCCTGGCTCCCGAACGCAATGCCTGCCACCGGCCAACACGTCGCTGCTGCAACGATAAACGCGAGCCTCAATCGAAGGTTCCGATAAAGCTCATTTCGAGCTGGTGCTGGACGCGACCGGCTTGCTGAAGACCCAATTCATAATCTTCTGGCTTGCCGTTTGTCCTCCGGTGCCGGCTGTGAAGCCCACATAAGCGCTCGAGGCGCCCAATGAGGCCGGTATGTCTACCGCAAAGCTGGTCGAGTAAGCCGCATAAGTTACACCGTCGTTAATGCTCATGCTGAGTATGGAGCCGTCGTAACTCAGGTGGACCTGCATCGTGTCGCCACTGCTCAGATCGATTCCCGACCCTCGCAGATTGAGGCTTGGCGTCAATGGTGGCGCTCCGTTGATGAAAAGGCCCGTAGAGTCGGCGCCTTCTCCGTTGTTGTCGAACACGTCAAACTTAATCGCGATGCTGTTCGGGACTGCTTGATATCCGAGTGCGCCACCAACTCCGCCGAGTGCATTGGGGCCATTTGCCTGAATCGTGAACGTAAATCCATCAGCACCGGCGTTCGAAATCTGGAACGAGAAGTCTGTCGCAAATGACCGAATGTCGACCGCCTGCGAATAATAAGCGCTCCCGGCCTCGAAGTAGCCGCCGTCAGTCAACTGCAGCCGTGTATCATCCAGGCGACTGCTTCCATTCAGAACCATTTGCGGATTGGAGGCTGATCCGTCGAGCGAAGAGCTAAATCCGTTGCTGAAACTAAATACCTCGGTCGTCGTAAAAAAAGCGTAATGCGCACTCGCGACGGCGCTAGTTGTAAAGCCTTCCACGACCGCGATTGCATTGACGGTGCAATCGTTGGTTATCATGATCGGATCTCGATACACGGACGAACTGCTACTCGGTGTAGTTCCGTCCAGCGTGTAGTAGATGATGGCGTTAGGAGCGGAATGGGTCAATGTGATGCGCTGCGATGAGCTGTAACTGCCAGCTGCAACAGAAAGCATCGGAGCCGGAGCTTGCAATTCCTGAACGAAAGCAGCTGAGCTCGTCCCGCTGGGTGAGTAGCCTGAACCTGCAGCAAACGCAATGATTGTTGTGGTGGATGCGACCTTTATGGGACCTGTATACAAGGTCGAGTTCAGATTGGGCGCGGATCCATCTGTCGTGTAGTAAATGGAAGTCCCGGGGCTGGGGTTGCTCATCGCAACCGTGATCGAATCCGTAAAGGATTGAGATCCAGGGCTGAAACTCGGAGGGGCGGCGGTTGGCTGCCAGGAGTTCAGAAGTCCATATACGCTGACGATCCGGTCGCCTCCCACGTAAACCCTACCGTTCACTATTGTGGGAACGACAAACTTGATTGCGCCCCCTGGATTGTCGCGATCGGGATTCTGGTCGGAGGAATACAGCGTATGACTGACATCGTTCGCGTCGTGAGCTGCGAGGATTGCGCGGCCGGCGAAAGAGAAGCCGGTGCTGTCCACTGTCCAGACAATGCCGTTTGTGTTCCCGTCAGCCGAAATAGCTGGCGAGGCGCCGGGATACCCGATGGCCTCGGTCGAGGAGGAAACGGGTGTCCAGGACAGAAAGCCATTCGTCATCGAGAAGGATTTCAGATTGTCGTTCGCGCCCGCGAAGTATACGTGTCCATTCCAGTAGGCAGGAGCGCTCCACAGCCCGCGAACCTGTCCTGTTAGTCGCTCGACAATCTTGTCTTCACCAGTGGTGAACGCGCCCATGTTGTCGCGATCAACAAGATAGACAATACCCTGCTTGCCTACTTCCACCAGAAGATGTGAATGGTCCCCTGGCTGATCCGGTAAGACGAGTACACCTCCCGCGCCCAGGTCTTCATCCGACCAATTGATCTCAGCTTCGGAAAAAGGCGTGAAAGAATCGACAACAGTCGGCTGGCCGTTTGTGAGATCCAGACGGAGTACGTCGTCGCTGAAGTTCTGGCCGTTGCTGAATGGCGGAGTCGCGTTGAACGATCCGTTGCCAGTTGCGACAAACATACGTCCGAACGGTTGGCTACCGGGATCGACCACGTCGGCTGCAAGCCCTGCTCCCGACATCCAGAACCCTGCGCCGATTCCATTCGGAGTGGGACAGTACGCACCTCGTTGCTGAAGCGTCGCGGCGTCGTAGGAAAGAATCCACCCATGCCAGGGCCCGTTGTCGCCATGGGAGCCGAAGCCGATATAGACGAGGCCGTTCAACAGCAGCAGGCCCGGGCGATTGTTTGCCCAGCGCGGATCAAGTCTCAACACGCCGTCGACGCTGCCATTGCCATTCCCGGGAACCGAAGCCTGGATGGGAACCGGGCTGTTTGGACGTTCTGCGCCTGTTGTGATGTCGAGCGCGTGTAACCTCTGGACAACTGAGTAGTTCTCCCATGACTTTGCGACCACATACAGCGTGCCTGTGCTTCCGTCGATAACGGGCGTTCCAGTGATGCCGATCTCGGGAACGATATCGACCTGGCTGGCATCCGCGCTCGCCTCTGTTGTGGCGCCCGGAGCTGCACCTCGGCTCGCGTCGAGCATGCTCGCCTGCCAAAGAGGGTTGGCATTATCGCCACTATCAGAATCCGCGTCGAAAGCATACACAGAGTCGTGTTCTGTTGCGATGAATAGAACGTTATGAGTGCCGCGTCCCGGGATGTTGAGATTCGGAACATACAGCGGTTGCGCATATACCTGGCCATCAACAGGAAGTGAAAAGAGCTTCCCGAAGGAGTCGGTGTTGACGTTTTCCGCTCTCAGGATTGTTTCATTCGGATTCTGGCCCGTTCGTCCAATGTCGTTGCGCCAGGTATAAACACCGGCACCTCCGGCGAAGGCCGGAAGCGCGAGGGACGTTATCGAACTGTAGAGAACAAGAGCTGAAACGGAAAAGGGCAGCGAGCGGACACATCTCGAGTTAGGACTTCTGAAGTAGTGTGCGGACAAGGTTATCGATCGGAGGATTATTGAGATTGTTTACAGCTCTCGAATGCAGGTGGGAGCTGTAAGCAGCAGGCTTTCAGAGAGTAGCAAGCAAAGCCAACGATTTGAACTGTCGGTTTTTCGGTATCGGAACTGACAGGAGATTACGCCTGGCCGCGCGGACGGACAGACACTGAAACCTGCTGCTGTCCTTTCACCGACTTATAATCGGAAGCATGCACCGCAACGAGTGGACAGCGTCTCGCGTTAACCACCCCATCCGCACCCAGATCCATTACGCCCGCCAAGGCCAGATCACGGGTGAAATGGAATGGGTCGCGAAAAGGGAAGATCTCTCGGCTGAACTGATCCGCAGTGAAGTGGCGGCCGGGCGCATGATCATCCCAGCTAACATCCACCATCACAGCCTGGAGCCGATGTGTATCGGTGTGGCCTCCAAGTGCAAGATCAATGCCAACATCGGGAACTCCTCCACGACTTCGGACATTGAAGAGGAGCTCGCAAAACTCTCTTATGCTGTGAAGTACGGCGCGGATACGGTCATGGATCTTTCGACCGGCGGCGACATCCCGCGCATCCGGAAAGCGATCATCGAGGCCTCCCCTGTGCCAATCGGCACGGTACCCATCTATGAAGCCTTGAACCGGGTGCGTCGAGTCGAGGATTTAAACCTGAACGTCATGCTCGAAGTAATCGAAGAGCAGGCGGAACAGGGCGTCGATTACATGACGATCCACGCCGGAGTTCTGGTGCAGTACGTTCCACTGACGAGAAAGCGCATCACCGGCATCGTCAGCCGCGGTGGAGCGATCCTTGCCGAGTGGATGGTGAAGAATCACCGCCAGAATTTCCTATACGAGCACTTCGACGAAATCTGCAAGATATTCCAGAAGCACGATGTCAGCTTCTCACTCGGTGATGGCCTTCGTCCTGGTTGTCTCGCCGATGCGAGCGACGCTGCGCAGTTCGCGGAACTCAAAACGCTGGGCGAATTGACGAAGAAAGCCTGGGAATACGATGTGCAAGTCATGATCGAAGGCCCGGGTCACATCCCCCTCGATCAGATCGCGTTGCAGGTAGAGAAAGAAAAGGAACTCTGTTACGAAGCCCCGTTCTACACGCTTGGGCCTCTCGTGACGGATATCGCACCGGGCTACGATCACATCACGTCCGCGATCGGCGCAGCCATGATCGGCTGGCACGGAGCATCGATGCTCTGCTACGTCACGCCCAAAGAGCACCTGGGTCTGCCGAATCGCGAAGATGTGAAGCAAGGGATCATCGCTTACAAGATCGCCGCACACGCCGCAGATGTAGCGCGACATCGCACAGGTGCTCGCGACCGGGACGATGAGCTATCCCGAGCACGTTTCAACTTCGACTGGCGTCAACAGTTCGCGCTGTCGCTCGATCCCGAGACAGCACAGGCCATGCACGACGAAACGCTTCCCGAAGAAGGTTTCAAAGACGCCGCGTTCTGCTCCATGTGCGGTCCAAAATTCTGCTCCATGAACCATTCGGCTAAGACGCAGGAGTTCACCGACGCCGACGCAGCGGAAGTACTGGCGCAATCGCCCGATACCGATCTCGTCAACTTGCAGTAGTTTCGAGCGACGCCTACTCCCGGTTGGGCTTTACCCTCATTCCGTTCAGGAGTTCGGCGTCGCTCGGATTTACAACCCTGTCCGCAACTTCGTTCCCGTTCTGCAGGCCGGAGATGACCTGAACGTTGTTGATGTCGCTGATCCCGGTCTGAATAGGCGTCCAGACAAGAGTTCGATTGGAAAGTTTGAACACGCCGTTCGTCCCGTGCAAGGAACGCAGCGCGGCTTTCGGTATGGTCAGTGCCTGACCGGCCACGCTCGTCGTAATCTTGGCGTTTACCGAAACGCCCGGTAGAAGATCGTGCTGAGGATTCTCGATGGCCGTGGTTACCTCTCCCACCGTCCGGGTTCCAAGAGCGATCACTTGGGTCGGCAACTTATCCACTTGCCCGGTCCACTTCTGGCCCGGCCTCGCGTCCCAAGTAATCTCAACGGGCACGTGCGGGGATAAGCGGCCAAGATCCGGCTCGTCCACATACACTGTCACTTTCATGCGATCAAGATTGCCCACCAGCGCCACCAGGTCTCCAGCTTGCAGGTAAGCTCCCACCTTCAGATCGAACTGGTAAACGGTTCCGCTCATCGGCGCCCGGATCACGCCGAGAGACAACCTGTGTTTTGCCGCCGCAACCGCAGCTTCGGCGTCCCGCAATCTGGCCTGGGCGACCGCTTTGTCACCGGACGTGACCAAGGTCTGCCGCTGCGATTGCACGGAAGCCAGTTGCTGCCTGGCCCGATCGAGCGCGTCTTTGGCCTCTTGGACCTGTAGCGGCGTCGCGGCCTGGCTGCGCTGTAGGCGCTGTAGCGAGTCGTAGTTTCGTTGTGCCACCGCGATCGCCGACTCTGCCGCCGTGGTGGAACTGGCAAGGCTGCTCAGCTGGGAAGCTTTTCCGCCTTGCTGAAACACATCGAGTTCCGCCCTGGCTTCCTGGGCGCGGGCTTCGGCCGTTGCCAGTTCGGCTTCCGCGGCCATCGTGTCCAGCGCAACCAGGGTCTGCCCGGCTTGCACGGTTGCGCCTCGCTGGACGGATATCGTTCGAACCACCCCCGGACTCTCCGCTCTCGCGGCAGCCCACTCGAACGGATCGACTTTACCGTTGGTCGAGATATAGCTTTCGATCCGTCTCTCCGTGACTTTGGCAAAGTGAACCTCTGGCAGGGTCTGCTGACGCGCGAAGGCCCACCACGAGACGAGCAGCACTAAAACGACAGCAACTAACCAATATTTCTTCATTCCAAAGCGTCAAAATACCCGACAACATTTTGGCAAAACTAACTTGCGTTCTCTGTATCTAGGCAATTACCAGTGCTCCGCGGTAGACTGTTCCGTAATGCCGCGCTACCGTATTCATCGAATCAAACAAGCGCCATTTGAGAGCTTTCGTTGGGCTGCCCATACCGGGGGTTTGGCCATTATTAAGCCTAAAGATTACGATTGCGGTGAAGAAATCGAGGCGGAAACCCCGTATGCCGCGTGGAAATCCCTTTCAGCGGGTGAAACTGCCCTGCGTCCCGGTGATGTCCTCGAGACCCAGCTCGATGACGGAACATCCGCATCACTTCTCATAACGAAATACATCGGTTTCGAGCCTGCACAATGGTTTGTTCCCGAGCCGAAGCCCGAGAGGACTGCCAACTCTTCCTCAATTATCTGCGAATCCTCGTTCGATCCCGCTCCTCAGGAAGTCTAGTCCAGCGAACTCCGAATTCGATGACAAAGATGCCCGATGGTGGCTTGATTGCACTTGTGTGTTACTTGCCGGAGCCCCTCAATACGACGTTGCAAAGCTTCCGGGAAGTACTAAAAAGCTCGTATTCAGCGCTACCCCACATCACCATTCTTCCGCCCAGGCCGCTACGAGTCGGAATTGAAAGCGTGGAGCAACATATCGCTGAAACGCTCGCCTCTCATCCGGAATTCGTCGTCAACCTCACCGAGCTCCTATCCTTCCCCGCCACAAACGTGCTCTACCTTGCCGTGGAGTCCGGCGCGGATGTTCTGAGACGCTTGCACCTCGCCCTGAACACCCGGGAATTGAGCTATCGGGAAACATACGAATTCACTCCTCACGTCACGGTCGCCGGGCCATTTGAGTCCGAAGCGCTTCCCGCACTTTTGGAACAAGCCAGCGAACTCTGGAACGCAAGCGAGTCGGCACGCTCCTTTCCCGTTCGCGAGCTCGCACTGTTATGGACGGATAGCGACGAACACGGATGGAAACCGGTGCGGTCCTTCACCCTCCAGAGTGCGGGGAGAGAGTTCCTGGCTACGGCTGGGAATCGAACATAGGGAGCTGTTCTCCCGGCGAGAGGGTTCCCCGCGGCGATGCCTTGGACCCCGCTGAGGCAGGCCGCCCGACGACACCCCGGCACTCCGCGTCCAGCAAAGCAGATCGGGGTATGAACACACGCTGCCGGTTCGATGACGCTTTCGGCGGAATCAGGAGGTATCCCGCCTGCGGCCAGTCCAGCAGATTATGAGGCAATATGCCATCCAGCTGTTCACCGTCGCGGAACGTGAATCTCGCCCACAACCCGGGTAATTTCGGCCGGCGTTGGAACAGCGGATCAACCGTGAACAGGTCGGCTTTGCCGCCTTCGGAGATGAAGCACAGCGCCTTGATGTCCGAGGGAAGCAACGGCTGAAGACTTCCCCCTTGTGTGATTACCTCGAGTGGGCCACCGGAAAGCGAACCGCTGGCGAAACCTTCGATCGGCAGCCGGTCGAAGCGATACAGGAACACGCGTTTCGCGGTGATAAAGGTCAATGAAATAAGAGTTTTAAGAAGATGTTCCAAACATCTTCCGCGACATTGTATCATTGAGCAGAATGGAGCCTTCTCCCGGTCTCGCTGCGAAGAGGAGAGCTTACTTACACTTCTGTCAGACCGAAAAAGGACTCTCGCGGAATACTCTGGACGCGTACCGTCGTGATTTGCAGAGTTTTGAGGCGTTCCTGGGCGAACGGACGCTCGACACGATCGATCTGGCAAGCCTTCGAAAGTACCTGGACCACCTCCGGCAAAGCGGATTATCCAACCGATCCATTGCAAGGCAAGTTACTGTTATCAGAGGACTTTTTTCGTTTCTCCTCGACGAAAACGTGCTCGGAAACAATCCGGCTGAGCTATTGACCGCCCCGAAGCTCGGTTCCCCCCTCCCGAAATTCCTCGGTCGGTCACGAGTTGACAGCCTGCTGGAGGCGCCCGAGTTAGACAAGTCGACCGGCGTGAGAGACCGCGCTATGATCAGCCTTCTCTATGCCACCGGAATACGAGTCAGCGAACTGATCGGGCTGCGGGTTTCGGATCTTGATGAGGGGGAAGGCGTGTTACGGGTCATCGGGAAAGGCAATAAGCAGCGGCTGGTGCCGGTCGGCCGGGAAGCGATTTCCGCCGTAAGCGCCTATTGCCGCGAGGACCGGTCGATCCTCCTTAAGGGAAGACCGAGCCCATTCTTGTTCGTGACCGCGCGAGGAACAGGAATGACCCGCCAGGGTTTCTGGAAGCTCTTGCGAGGCCACGGAAAGTCTGCCGGTATCTATCGATCGCTGAGTCCGCACGTTCTGCGCCACACCTTTGCAACGCATCTGCTCGAAGGCGGCGCCGACCTCAGAAGCGTTCAGCTGATGCTGGGCCACGCGGACCTCGGCACCACACAGATCTACACACACGTTATGCAAAGCCGCTTGCGTGACACAGTCGATCAGCATCACCCTAGGGAAGCTCGGGGACGTCATCGTTCAGCGGCGCGAAAGGGTTTAGGAGCCAAGTAGCCATGAGTGACTACATGTTCATGCTCGATAGCCACCTCAGCGGAGAGCAGACGCAGGCACTTGCCTGGGTCCGGGATGCGGCCGAGGAAGCGGGCTTGCACCTGTTTCTGACAGGTGGGGCCATGCGCGACATGATGGGTGGGTACCCGATCCGCGATCTCGATTTCACGGTCGAGGGGCCAGCCCTCAAAATCGCGAAAACGCTCGCTGAAACCAAGGGCGCGGAGATCATTTCGATCAACGACGTCCGTAAATGTGCGGAAATACGGCTGCCCGGCAACGTGCAAGCCAGCATCGCGATGGCGCGCGAAGAGAGGTATCACAAGCCCGGCAGCAAACCTCAAATTCAGCCCGCCTCCATCCACGACGACCTCCGCTGCCGCGATTTCACGATCAATGCGATCGCTCTTTCCATCGGAAAAGCTTCCCGTGGTCTTCTGCTGGACCCTTGTAACGGGCTCGGCGACCTCGCGCGCAAAGAGCTTCGCGGCGTAACCAATCACGTCCTGTTCGACGACCCTTCCCGGATCTTGCGGCTGATCCGGTTTCGGACGCGCCTGGCTTTCACGGTTGATGAACGCCTGATGACGCAATACAAGAACGCGCGGGAAGCCAATCTCGAAGCGAAAATCAGCCCCGCGTCGCTCGAGAGTGAACTCCGTCAGATTGCCGCCGAGCCCCTGGCGGGAGACGTCGTCAAGGCTCTCGACGACGAAGGGCTCCTGTCGCTTTTCTCGCCCGCACTCGCTGGCGCGAAACTGAACTTTTCTTCCCTCTCCAAACTGCAGAAAGCCATTCAGTCCATTCCTCACGGAATGCGTAATTCCATCGATTACTACGTTCTGTTTCTTGCCCTGTTGTTTGAAAAGCTCTCGGGCAAAGAGCGAAACCAGATGATCGCTGCCGTGGGTCTTGAAAAGAGCGTTGCCGATGCCGCGCAGAAGTTGGAAGCGCGCGCGTCGAAGTTCGAGAAAGAGCTGGCTGTGGCCAAGATCAACCGGCCATCAACCCTTTACACGCTCCTCTCGAAAGTGCCTGGTGAGGTTCTCATTTACTCCTCGATGAAATCGAGCCAACGCATCATTGTGGACCGGCTTAAGAACTACTTCCAGAAGTATCTGCCCACGGCGCAGGAAGTCACGCCGGCCGACGTCATGGGGCAGGGCGGCCAGCCTGGAACCGCGAAGTACGACAAGATCTACAAGGAATTGATCGCTGCGCGCCTGGATGCGCGGCCCAAGAAGGTCGTGGTGGAAGAGCCTCCACCGCCGCCTCCCCCGCCCCCTGGACGCCGTACCGCGAGCAGCTTCGGCCGCTAATTCAGCCACGATTTGTGGCTTATCCGAGTGGGATTTTTCCCAATGGCGCGCTAGTCTATAGGGTAGATGGAGAAAGCACGTCCTGCGGCAGAGCAGGCGAAAATCGACGCTCATTATCTTCGCGGTACGCTCCGGGAGGAACTGGACAACTCCGAAGAGATGTTCTCGAAGCCCGCGATCGGTGTGCTGAAGTTCCACGGAATTTACCAGCAGGACGACCGCGACCTGCGAAAGTCGGGGCCAAAGCAATACTCCGCAATGGTCCGCGTCGGAGTTCCTGGCGGCGTACTTACGGCTGAGCAGTATTTGACGTTGGACCGCCTGGCTTCCCTCGGAGACGATTCGCTCCGCATCACGACTCGCCAGGATATCCAGTACCATCACATTCCGAAAAGCCGGGTGCGCGAAATGATTCGCGGGCTCAACGAGAGCTATCTCTCTACACTGGCGGCGTGCGGCGACGTCGTCCGGAATGTGATCGCATGCCCCGCGCCTTTCGAATCCGAAAACCGCCGCGACATTCAGTCCATTGTCGCTTTCCTTTCGAGAAATCTGAAGCCCAAGACGACCGCGTACTACGAAGTCTGGCTCGACGGCGAAAAGGTTGCTGACGTCTCGGAGCCGGAAGGCGAAGTAGAGCCGCTCTACGGCCCGACTTATCTACCCCGCAAATTCAAAATCGGCTTTGCCTTTGAGGGTGATAACACCACCGATCTTTACGCGAACGATATCGGCATTGTGCCGCATTTCGACGCGGGAGAATTGAAGGCCTTCACGATCCTCGCGGGCGGCGGAATGGGTCAAAGTGCCGGCATCAAGGCCTCTCACCCGAGACTCGCGGACCCAATTTGCACGGTCGGGCCCACACCGGAGGAGCTACTTGAAGTTTGCTCCGCAATCGTAACGATCCACAGGGATTTCGGCAATCGCACCAACCGAAAACTTGCGCGCTTGAAGTACGTCCTGGACGACTGGGGCGTCCCTAAATTCAAGGAAGAACTGGAATCCCGCGTCGGGCGATCACTTTCCCCTCCAGAACCTCTAAAGTGGACTCGGGCCGACGATTACCTGGGATGGCATCGACAAGGTCAGGATGCGACCGGTAAGCCCGTCTGGTTCGTTGGAGTCCGGATCGTAAGCGGCCGGATTAAAGATTTCAGCGACAAGCATCGCTTCCGGTCAGGATTGCGAGAAATCGTTCAGCGTTTTGGCCCGGAAGTCCGGCTCACATGCCAGCAGAATCTGTATCTTTCCGGGATTGCGGACGAAGCGAAGCAAGAAGTGGAGAATCTGCTGACGGCCTGTGGCTTAGCGGACCCCGCCACGCTACCGCCCGTTCTGAGGCTTGCGATGGCATGCCCAGCACTCCCCACCTGTGGTCTGGCTCTGACCGAATCGGAACGCGTCATGCCCAAACTGGCGGCCGAAGTTCAACGCGAACTGACGGTAGCCGGATTGCCCGGCGAAATGGTGCACCTGAGAACCAGCGGCTGCCCCAACGGCTGTTCACGACCCTACACCGCGGAAATCGGGATTGTCGGAATGAGCGTAGACATGTACACGATCTATCTCGGGGCCTCGCCGATGGGCACTCGCATGGGAAGCGTTTACGCGCAAGGCGTTCGCGGAGCTGAGATCGCTTCTAGATTGCGCCCTGCCATTGAGCTTTTCAAAGCACAAAAGCAGTCTGGCGAAAATTTTGGTGATTTTTGCAGCCGGGTGGGAATGCAGGCTCTCGCCCAAGCCGCTACGCCGGTAGGTTCACCGGCTTAGCGCGGATCAGCGGCACTAATCGCTGGTGTAAGCGACCGCGCTTTGCTTCCGCTTGGCACCCACCTTTTCCAGGTGAACGACCGGGCTAATCCGGTTCATAACGGTCATCACGTTGGTCGCGTATTCCTCGTTCGGGTTATAAAGGTGAAGTTTAGCTTCCACATCCCGGTTCCGATATAACGAGCTGCGACCCAACTTGAAGGCAACTTCGTGAATGCCGGCCTTTAAAGTAGGAAACAGGTAATCGCCGTTTGCCCAGCCAAAGATGTTGTTGTTTTTGTAGGCTTTGCCGCCGCCCGACTCAATAACGGAGATGCTCGGAAGGAGCCTCCAGTCAAGATCGTTCTCGTCGGCAGCACGAATGAACTCGGGCGACAGGTAAGAGACCGGGCAGTGCAACGTCGCAAAAAACCGCTTCAGGCGCTCTGTCCGAGGATCGGGCTGAGACGCTGGCTTTACTGATGCCTTTGGCGCGTGGTCTTAACGCTCGGAGCACTTCCTGCCCTTTCCAGGCAAATTCCCATCGGAAGAACGAGTATTCCCAGGGTCGCCATCATCTGCTTTGAGGCAAATGGCAGGCTGATCCCGATTCGTCCATAACCGAGTTTCATAGCAGTATTATACCAGCCATATATACTACTCCGCTTAGGGATAGGGAAATCCCTGAGGGCCCAGAATAACACCAAAGCGCGATCACGGAGCACTCAAAATCCGCGTTCCTTTTTGGTTTAAAGGCGGCGGTGTTAGGGTGAGAGAAATCGTGCCCAAGAACTTTCTGCGTCGTTCCCTTTGCTTCATGGCCCTCCTGCCCGTTCTTGTTCTCTGGAAGCCGGGAATCGCAGACTCGGCACCGGCCGCAGATTCCCTCGTTTCGTTCTCGAATGATTTCTGGAATTGGCGCTCGACCGTTCAGCCCTTCTCGCAGGACGACATACCGCGCGTCGAACATCCTGCCGGCCAGCGGGACTGGTCTGCTTCGGCGATCGCGAAACAAAGAGAGGCGCTAAGGACCTTTGACCAGCGTTGGAAGAAACTGCCGCATCAGACAAATGCGCCGGTGTCCGAACAGGTCGACTATCGCTTGCTTGGCTCAGCGCTGGCCCGGGTGCATTGGGAGCTCGAGGTCAACAAGCGTTGGGAACGGGATCCTACCTTTTATGTGGACCAGGCGATCACCGGTTTGCTGGAAGCTCTGCTGGCGCCCCCTCCTTTCAATGCGCAGCGAACCCAACAGATTCTGGAGCGGATGGAGAACATTCCTTCCGTGTTCCGGGACGGCATGGCAAATCTGCATCCGGCCAAACCGTTTGCCGAACTCGCGCTCGGCGAACTTCGCGATATCAGGCCGAAGCTGATCGGAGTCGCCAAAGAGGTCGGCCCAATGCTGACAGCAGGCGGCGGCAAGTCGGCTCAAGCGTTGGCGACAGAGTTGACCAGGAAGGCGGCCGATGCCGGCAATGCGGCCGAGACCTACAGGGCTTGGCTGGAAAAGAACCTGCCCTCCTACCCGGCGAAGAGCGCTATCGGACGCGAGAACTACCTGTTCTTTCTGCGCAATGTAGCTCTTAGTCCTTATACTCCCGAGCAGCTGTTGTCGATGAGCCGGCAGGAGTGGTCCCGCGCCGTCGCCTTCGAACAGTATGAACATCAGCGGGATATCGGCAAACCGGAGCTTCCGCTCGCCGCCAATTTCGAGGACCAGCGGAAGAAGACACAGGCAGCGGAAGGGGAGATCCGTCATTTCTTGAATGCGAAAGGCATTCTCACCGTTCCGCCGGACATCCCGCACTACGTCGTGAAGCCGATACCGAAATACCTCTCCTACCTGGAGGGCTTCGGAGAGTTGGATGATTTTACGTCTCTGACCCGCCTGAAGGAAGAGGGGCTGCGCTGGACCCCGGAGCCCTCACCAAAGCTTGGCTATTTTGCGCTGGCGACTGCCAAAGACCCCCGGCCGCTGATTATCCACGAAGGTGTTCCCGGCCACTACTTTCAGATGAGTCTTTCGTGGCGGAACCCGGATCCCGTCAGACGCGCTTACTATGATTCCGGCGCCAATGAAGGTATCGGGTTCTATGCAGAAGAAATGATGCTGCAAGCCGGCCTGTTTGACGACAGCCCAAGGAGCCGCGAGATCATTTACAACTTCATGCGCCTGCGGGCTCTGCGGGTGGAGGTGGATGTGAAACTTGCTCTCGGCGAGTTCAGCATCGACCAGGGCGCGGAATACCTGGCCAAGTCTGTTCCGATGGATGCCGAGACCGCTCACGAAGAGGCGCGGCTGTTTGCTTCAACTCCCGGCCAGGCAATTACGTATCAGATCGGCAAAATTCAGATCATGCATTTGCTCGCGGACGCCAAAACCAAACAGGGGAATGCGTTTCGTTTACAGGCATTCCATGATTACGTCTGGAAAAACGGCAATGTACCCTTGTCGTTGCAGCGTTGGGAGTACCTGGGGTCTGCGGAAGAAGTACCGCCGCTCGCACCCTGACTGGACGGCTTAGCGTGCTAGCCTGACGGAAATCTTCCTATGTTTCGAACACCCTTCGTTTTAGCCGTAGGCTGGCTGGCGGTGCTGTCTCGTGGTGCTGCCTTGGAAAAGCAGCCGGCTTCCGAGTACCACGCGCGTCGAGTCGCGCTCGCTTCGAAGTTGAATGGCGGCGCGGCTCTGATCTTCTCGGCAGATGAGCCTGAGATGAATTACCTGTCCTGGCGCCAGGATGAGGATTTCTATTACCTGACGGGATGGAACGAGCCTGGTGCGGCTTTGCTGGTGGAAGCTGCCGTTGAACCTTCGAAGGAAAAGGACCCTGACACAGGCAGCCAACCTGCTTCGGCTGAACCGTATCGTGAAATTCTGTTTGTCCGCGCTCGCAACCCGCGGCTCGAGCTCTACAAAGGTGCCGGCATTTACGCAAACACGCCCGACGCCGCGAAACTTGCTGGGGTAGATGAAGTACGCCCGATGACTGATCTGCAGGCCGAGTTAGTTCGCCTTGCCCTGCCGACAGACACCAAGACTTATTCGGTCGAGGCGGGAAGCTCTATGCTCCGGCCGACGACACGAAAGCGAAGGCCTCGCTCGAGCTTGTCGGGGGTACGATCGGCGTGCCGCTGCCGGCGACGCGCGATCTGAGGCGGACGACGGCGGAACTGCGGGTCACCAAGTCGGCGGGCGAAATTGCCCTGCTGAAGAAAGCCGCAGAGGCTTCGGTAGCTGCGCATCGTGCTGTTCTGAAGGCGATAGAACCGGGTGTCTCCGAGCGCACAATCAGCGGCCTCATCGACTACAAGCTGAAAGAGTACGGATGCGAGCGCCCGAGCTATCCATCGATTGTGGGGTCCGGCGCGAACGCCGCCGTCCTGCATTACATGGCGGACGAGAACACGATGGAAGCTGGCGGATTGGTGGTCGTGGATGCAGCCGGCGAGTATTCCATGTACGCGAGCGACATCACCCGCACGCTCCCGGTCAATGGTCATTTCACACCTCGCCAGCGCGAAATCTATGACGTTGTTCTCGGAGCCCAACGCGCCGCCATTGCTGCCTTTGTGTCCGGCAAGTCGTACATGGGCAGCGGCACAGAAAAGAAGGACCCGAACTCGCTGAACAAGATTGCCTACGATTTCGTGAACACCCACGGCAAAGATCTGCACGGTGAGGCCCTCGGCAAGTATTGGCTGCATGGTCTGGGCCACTCTGTTGGAATCGATGTGCACGATCCATATGAGGCGAAGAAGGCGTTTGGACCGGGCTCGGTGTTCACTATCGAGCCCGGCGTGTACATTCCGGAAGAGAAGATCGGGGTCCGGATCGAGGACACGTTTTATGTCGATCCGGATGGCAAGCTGGTTAATCTCACAGGCGCTCTACCTCATACGGCCGACGAGGTCGAGGCTGCCATGAAGCATGAGACGCACTGAGCTTTTCACTCACCTGCTACGGAAGCGGTCGTTTAACTTAGCGAGGCTGCTTTCGAGCGAAGGCTTCTTCGCGGACGCTTGCTGCTGAGGGACGCCCTTCACCTTCGGCAACGTGGACGCCTGAAGCGCCTTGATCGAGAGCGCGATGCGCTTGGTCTTGGGATCGGCAGACAGCACCTTTACGCGCACGATGTCGCCCACCTTGACGGCCTCGTTCGGATCTTTGATGAACCTGGTAGAGAGTTCGCTGACGTGTACCAGGCCATCTTGATGAACACCGACGTCTACAAAGGCGCCGAAGTTGGTAACGTTCGTCACAACGCCTTCAAGAACCATCTCCGGTGCGAGATCAGAGATTTTGTCGATGCCCGCCTGGAAACGCGGCGCGACGAACTGTTGGCGCGGATCCCGGCCCGGTTTGCGCAGTTCTTCCTGGATGTCGCGCAGGGTATACATGCCTGCTTTCTCGGTTTGAAAGCTTTCGATCTTACCGCTTCCGCCAGAGAGGGGCGGGCGATAAGCTCCGCAACGCTCACCCGTAAGCGAAGCCGGCAATCTTCTCGACAATCGGATAGGATTCCGGGTGCACGGCGGTCATATCCAGCGGGTTTTCCCCGTCCCGAATGCGAAGAAATCCGGCAGACTGTTCGAATGTTTTCGGTCCGAAGCCGGAGACGGCCATCAGCTGGACGCGCGAACGGAAGCGCCCATTCTCATTTCGGAACTCGCACAATCTTCTGCGCGGTCCGTTCGTTGATTCCCGCCACATGTCGAAGCAGCGCGAACGAAGCGGTATTCAAGATCAACGCCGACGCGATTGACGCAGGTCTCGACCGTGCTTTCCAGTGCTTCTCCAAGCCGGCGCTGATCGACGTCGTGCTGATACTGGCCGACCCCGATGGACTTCGGATCGATCTTCACCAACTCCGCCAGCGGGTCCTGCAGCCTTCGAGCAATCGAGATAGCTCCGCGAACCGTGAGATCCAGAGTCTGGGAATTCCTGGCGCGCGATCTCGGAAGCCGAGTAAACGGAAGCGCCGGATTCATTGACCACCACGCTGAAGACGTTCGGCAACACAGCGTCACGCAAGAAGCTGGTCACGAAGGCAGAAGACTCCCGCGAGCCGGTTCCGTTCCCGATTGCAATGGCGCGCACATTGTATTTGTCGACCAAGGTTTTCAGGAGCCGCGCGGCACCGTCGACGTCGTTCTTCGGCTCGAGCGGATAGATCACGCCGTGGTCGAGAAATTTGCCCGTTTCATCGACGACGGCGATCTTGCAACCGGTGCGCAAGCCGGGATCGAGCCCGATCACGCCGAGTGCGCCGGCCGGTGGCGCCAGCAAGAGGTTTTGCAGATTCTCGCGGAAGACGCGAATCGCTTCGGCATCGGCCCGCTCCTTCAGCTCCAGGCGGACTTCGGTCTGGATCGAGAGGTTGAGAAGGCGCTTCCAGGAGTCTTCGATGGCCGCTTCAAGTTCCGGGAGTCCAGTCGCCAGGTGTCCGCAGGATCTTGCTCTTCAGATAAGCCAGCGCGCGTACGGAGTCGAGTTCGATCTGAAAGTAGAGGATGTTTTCGTTCGTGCCGCGCCGAATCGCCAGCATCCGATGCGACGGAATCTTGGCCGCAGGCTCGCGGTAATCGAAATACATCTTGAACTTGCCATCCGGGTCTTCCGCGCCTTCCACAGCGTGACTGATCACGACGCCGTCGGCCAGCATCATCTGGCGAAGGTGGCCTCTGAACTCCGCGGTTTCGCTAATCTTTTCCGCGATGATGTGCCGGGCGCCTTCAACGGCATCTTCGACGGAAGCGACGCCCTTCTCGCTGCTTACGAATTGTTCCGCATAGCTGAGAAGAGGGAGTTCCGTCCGTTCCTGGTTCCAAAGGTAATCCGCCAGGGGTTCCAGCCCCTTCTCGCGAGCAATGGAGGCCTTCGTTCGACGTTTGGGACGGTATGGAAGGTAGAGGTCCTCAAGGACGCTCTTCTCCAGTTGTGCTCTCGATTTGCGCCTTCAGTTCGTCGGTTAACTTGCCCTGTTCGCCAATACTGTTCAGAACAGTAGCGCGCCGTTCTTCGAGTTCTTTGAAGTACGCAGCGCGTTCCTCAATGGCCCCGATCGCTACCTCATCCAGGTTGCCAGTCGCCTCCTTCCGGTATCTCGCAATGAAGGGAACGGTTCCACCTTCAGAGAACAACGCAAGCGTAGCGGCCACGCTTTGGGTTGGGAGTGTCAGTTGTTGAGCGATCGTTCCTACGATCGCGGACGATAAGAGAACCTGCTGTGACATCTGTCGTGCGGAACTTCAATGATAAGAGATCCCGAAAATCGGGCGTTTGTCTTACCGCAGCAGAAGATTTCGCAGGGTGCGGAGGTCCCTCAGAATCCGTTGGCTGGATTCGGAATGCCCTTTAAGCTGAGTCAATTTGTGCACCACGAGGCGAAGCGCCTCCTCTTGCCGGGACGAATCAGATTGGTCTCCGGCGAGCAGGGCCTCGATCTCAACTTGAGCTTTTTCGATTTCACCGTGAAGGAGATGCATGAACTCTTCTGCACTCTCGATGGTTTCAAACGGCGAAGGCTGCACTTCTGTAGCATGCAACATTCCGATTCGCAGTGCAGCCATATGGTTCACGTGCTAGATGAAAGTGGATAACGAAAGCAGTCCATACGAGCGATCGCGCCGGCCAGATACCCCAATCGAAGGCTCGCGCAAAGTTGGCCGCCGAATTGCTATCGCAGCTTCAGAGGGTTTCAACGATGGTTTCTGGTACCGACACATGCAAGGCAGAGTTCGGTTCCGCATATCTCAAGAACCTGAGGCTCAGAGATCCACAAACGGAGGCTCATTTCGCAGCCTATTTCTCCGGCTATCTGGAGAACAAGTTACATAACCGGCTGAGAAACCGTGATCTGGCCGAGGATATTCGCCAGGAGACGCTTGTGAGAGTTCTGGAAGCGGTGTATAACAAGCCGGAGCTGAAGCATCCTGAGCGTTTCGGCGCATTTGTCAATTCTGTCTGCAATCACGTCCTTCTCGAGTATTGGCGACGCAAGGGAACCGGGGGAGAATCGCCCGAACTTCCCGTCCAGATAGACACCCGTCGTAATCCGGAGAGCGCTGCACAACTCACGCAAGAGATTGGGGAGCTGAGGAAGGCTTTCGTGAAGCTGCAGAAACGCGATCGGGAACTGTTGCGAATGATCTACTGGGACGAAACTGACCGGCATGAGATCAGCAGGATCACACACATGTCCGCCGACAACGTCCGGGTGACTTTGCATCGCGCCAAGCGTGCGGTTCGTAAGTATCTGGAACAGGCGAGAACACCGGGCTTTGCAGGCCGCAACAACTAAGAAGCTCCCATCTTGTTTGGCTCAATTCGCTAGGCTGGTCTACAGGACGGCGAAACGTAATGAGCAGAAGCAAGAGCAGGATCTTCGTAGTCGTCGTTTTCGTTCTCGTCCTTCTTTCGGGGCTTCTGTTTCGATCGCATCTGCGCTCGCTTTGGCGCTCGCAACTGCTGTCAACGCCTGCTGTTCTCACACAGATTAAGCAGCTAAATCAGCTTGCGACCGTGCGTTTCAGCATCCAGCGGGTTGTGGGCATGACGGAGCCAAAGGTTCCCGTGGGAGAAGAATCGATTCTGCTGATTGTGCAAGGCGATGTGCAGGCCGGCGTGGATCTTGCAGACTTGCGCCCCGATGATGTGGTGCTCTCGGATGGACATGCCCGCGTTCGTCTACCGGCTCCGAAAGTGTTGACGAGTTACCTTGACGAGAGCCAGACGAAAGTTTGGGACCGGCATGTGACGTGGTGGACACCGTGGGTCCCATACAGTCCGGATCTCGAGCACCGCGCCCGGCTGCAGGCGCTAGATGAAATCCGCAAGGCAGCCATCAGCATGGGCATTCTGGACCGCGCGGGAGAAAACGCTGAAAAGGCTATAAGCCAGATTCTCGCCGCGTTCCAGGTTGACGTCAAGTTCGATCACCAGGGCGCCTAGGCTTACGGAGTAGAAGGCGGAGGCACGCGGCGCTTTGTCGCCTGCTCGAATGAATAGCCGAGTTCGAGCAACTTTGGCTCGCTGCAAGCCATGCCCGTGAACGCAACTCCAAAAGGCGCGGGTTTGGTTTCAAACCCGGCAGGAGCGGGCGGGTTGAGAGTGTTGGGAATCATGCCGAAGGGGACGAGAACGGTCGGATAGCCGGGCTTCGCGGCAATGGCCGCACCACTTGCGCCGGGAAAAAGCAGCGCGTCCAGGTTGTTCGCCTTCATCGCGGCGTCGATGCCCTTGCGCACCCGCAATCTGGATGTCTTTTGCGCGATCAGCCTCATAGCGGGCGCGATCAGCATCCACATCCATCTCGTCGGAAATGTCGAGATTCGATTGACCAAAGCGAATCGCACCGCCTTGGATATGGGTGATATTCCACTCGCGCAACTCCGTCAGCGTTTTCACCGGCGCCGAGGCACCGAGCGTCTTGAGCCAGTTGTTGAAGTCGCGCTTCATGCCGTATTTGAGAACGACCGAGCAGTTTGCGTCCTTGCCTTTGACGTTCGCCGCACCGGAGCACTGGCCCCATTGCAGAAAGCTCTTGTCCATGTCTTTGGTCGACATGCTCGGGATATCGACCGGGTCGACGATGATCGCGCCATGCTGTTTCAGGATGTCGATCGCTTCGCCCATAACGCGCGCTTCTTCGGGGGTCAGACCTCCACCACGTCGTCCGAATCCTCCGCCGGTTCCAAACGGCGCACCAGGTGTCCGGGTCGAAGGGCCGCCAGTCGGAGTGCTTTCGCGCGCAGCCGGTGCCGGAGCGTCGGAGCCGCCAGGCGGATTGATGCGGTCATAGAAATAGGCGCGCGGAATTCCGATGCGGGCGCCTTTCAAGCCGTCAGGGTTGAGGAACTTAGTGTAGTCACGCCCGGGCGGAGGAGTGCAGGTCTTGGTGGCGGGATCATTGGGATCGGGCGCAGGGCTTTCGAGAGCGCCGAGCATGATCGCAACATCCGTCACGGTCTTCGCCATGGGTCCGGCCGTATCCTGATCAGCCGTGATCGGGATGACGCCGTAGCGGCTGATTCGTCCCACAGTTGGTTTTACCGCGGCCAGCATGTTCTGATTCGATGGGCTCAGAATGGAGCCGGACGTTTCGCTTCCGACATTGCCTGCCCAGAAGTTCGAGGCCGTGCCCGCGCCGGAACTGGAACCGCCCGTCTGAAGCACTGGCCTGCCGTCGCCGGTCGCTTCGCGGGGATCACGCCGCGGATCGTAGGGATTGTAAGCGAAACCCCGCACTGCGTTGTAATTGGCGGGCATGGGAGTGGGCCCCCCGGCTACCCAGTTCGCTAGCTCGGACAGCGTTGTCTTCGCGATAATCACTGCTCCCGCATCGCGCAGGTTTTTCGCGAGCGTGGCGTCGTACGGAGGCATGTAGCCGTCAAACGCAAGTGCGCCTCCGGTGGTTACGATGTCGTGCGTCAGGATGTTGTCTTTGAGTGCGATCGGAATGCCGTGTAACGGTCCGCGGATCCGCCCGGCTGCACGCTCCCGATCGCGTTCCTCCGCTTCAGCGAGAGCATTCGGATTGGTGGTGATCACAGCGTGGAGCTTGTCTTCGTAGAGTCCAATGCGAGTGAGGTATTGAATCACGAGGTCGCGTGAGGTAACACGGCCGGTCTCCATCGCTTTCCGCATGTCGGGAATGGACGCCTCGACCACATTGAAGGGCGGAAGCTTGGCGGCCTCGGGAGGCGCCTGCGCCTTGGTCTGCTTTTTCGTCTTGGCCTGTGCCATCTCCGGTGTTATGGAGATGGCCAGGCAGGCTACGGTCAGTGCCGAAAGTAAGGAGCGTTTCATCCAGGAACTCAGACTAGAATGCCAGACGCAGAGCAAATTGGATCTGACGTGAACTTGCTCTCGCATCCTGGACGCCCGCCGACGTGATCTTTCCGAAGACGGAACTGCTGGTGGTCACGTTCGGATTGTCGAAGTTCGGATGATTGAACAGGTTGAAGATCTCCGAACGGAACTGCAGAAAGCGGGTTTCTTTTCCAAGCGTGAAATTCTTCAGCAGCGCAAAGTCGAAGTTGTGCGTCGGGGCGCCGATGATGATGTCCCGTCCGGCAGTTCCGTAGCGCCCGCTGAAATTGCTGGTGAAACAGGCGGTGTTGAACCAGAGCGCAGGATCGTGATTGAAGTTGTTGGGATCGCAGATCGCGTCCGGTCGCGTGCCGGTCTGAGTGCCGGAGAGCTGCAGTCCGGTGGTTGGATCGAGCGGGTTTCCGGATTGGATGGAGACGATGCCATTGGTCTGCCATCCGCCCAGAATCGTATTCATTACCGTGGGACTCGAGGAGCCGAACTGGCGGCCATGGCCGTAGGGCAGATCGTAGGTGTAACTCGCAACAAAACGGTTGCGGGCGTCGAACGTCGAGAGACCGCGCTCCAGGTGGAAATTCGTAACATCAACCGTACTGCCATTCCAAAGCGAGGCATCGTCGATCGATTTCGAATAGGTGTAAGAAACCAGGAAGCTCAGTCCGTGCGAGAAGCGTTTTTCGACACTGGCCTGCAAAGCGTGATAGATGGAGGACGCGCTGGGCGAGCGGACGTTGATCGTTGCATAGCTCCGGATACTTGCGCAGCGACTGAGTGAACGATGTGGTTGGGCCCGGTGCGTTGTAGTCATAGGCACGATCGAGGTGCGTGCCCTTCGAGCCCACGTAGCCTAGCGTCACGACCCATAGCAGAAGGCAATTGGTGCTGGATGTTGAAATTCCACTGCTGAACGTAGCCGTCCCGGAACGGGTTTTCAACCCACGAGGCACTGGGAATCGCGGCGCCGGCCGATGTTCCGCCATACGGGTTCGCGATGTTGATGTTCGGCACGCCAGTGGTGCTCTGATTCACGGAAAATGAGGTCAGGAACGGAGCAGTCAGGGCGGAGTTCAGGATGACGTTGAGCAATTTGACATCCCAGAACAGGCCATAGCCTCCGCGGAAAACCGTGTTCGGTCCGAAGGGCGTGTAAGCGAAGCCAAAGCGCGGCGAGAATTCGCGCTTCGAGGAATTGTAAATGCTCGGGTTGTCGCAGTTGAGATCCGTAGGTACGGAAGGGGCGTTGAATTCGGGAAATTCGGATCGAACGTTGCAAGGTGATTGTACTTGTCCGTGGTCGGCGCGTTGTATTCCCAGCGCAGTCCAAGGTTCAGCGTTAAGTTCGGGAAGCACCCGGAAGTCATCCTGTGCG
Organism: uncultured Acidobacteriaceae bacterium; assembly: GCA_963730775.1. GTDB lineage: Bacteria > Acidobacteriota > Terriglobia > Bryobacterales > Bryobacteraceae > Bog-105. The sequence goes on from CAVSTI010000009.1 coordinate 201,241, forward strand.
TAGAGATTCGTTGAGGTCTGTCGGAGTCCGGCCACGGTGCTCGCGGCAATGCCGGCGAAGGAACGGCTGACGCTTGCGGTGTAAGGGTAGCCGAGGAGCAGATCAGCGACCGCGTTACCGGTATTCGCGGCCGCATTGACAACGCCCGTAGACGTTGTGGTCACTTGCGCCGAGTAGAACGGGTTAAAGGTTAAAGTGCCTCTCGCATTCGAATCAAACAGGAAGTTTTCCTGGAACCGCCGAATCTCGGTTCCGAATTTGAAGGTGTGCTTCCCTGTGGTCCACGGAAAAGGATCCGCCCACTCATACGTGTTATCGTGCCGGTCCTGCGGGAGATTCGTCGCTTCGCCGATGCGATCGTAGCCGGTCAGAGAAATAACCGGAACACCGAAATCGATCGGATTGCGAGAGGTGCCGAGGATTCCGAGCTGAGTCGAGATATCGTTTCCGGAGTTCTGCTGGAAGATGCCGCCACGAACTCGCGTGAACGACATGCGCGCTTCGTTGACCTTATTGGGACCGAGCAGCGAAATGTAATCGAGCACGCCCTGATGTCCACCATTCGGAGTGTTACAGCCATAGCCCGGTATATTGTTGGTGCCGGCGCAGAAAGCATCGAAAGTGTCGAACCTGTTTTCTTTGCTGAAGCTGTAACGGCCAAATAGCGAGTTCTTGTCGTTGAAGCGGTGGTCAAGGCGTACCGTGAACTGATCGAAATCATCTGGTCTTCGTCGGACTGGATGTGTAATAGCCCATTGGCGGACGAACTGCCCGCGCCATTCGGGATTCGGGATACAAATTCAGCGACATTGCTGTCCGACTGCACTGATCTGATTTGTCGGAATGATATTGCCGGCGAACGGATCTCGCACCAAGAACTCCCGCCGCATTGCGATGCAGCGAAGCAGGGTTGTAGATGATGGTGGAAAGCGCCGAGAAGTCGCCGCCCTTCATCGCTGCCGTGGGCACTGTTCCGACTTTGGTGATGGCCTGGCGGATACGGTTGCTTTCGAAATTCCCGAAGAAGAAGGTCTTATTCTTCTTGATCGGCCCGCCGAAGGAAGCTCCATACTGATTCCGCTTGTATTCCGGTATCGGCCCAGGGCGGTCAAAGAAATTTTTCGCATCTAACTCGCTGTTGCGAAGATATTCGTACAAAACGCCGTGATAGCTGTTTGTTCCGGCTTTGGTGGCGATGTTGATTTGAGCACCCGGGCTTCGGCCAAACTCAGCGGAGTAAGTGCTCGCCTGCACCTTGAATTCCTGAATCGCTTCGGTCGAGATCGCGACGGCATATTGGTTGATCGCCAGATCGTTATTATCCATGCCATCGAGAAGGAAGTTATTCGACTGCTCGCGCGCACCGTTCACCGAAATCGAACCGCCTTGCGTCTGGTTCTGTGAACCCTTCACACCTTGGTTCGCGCCAGGAACCAGAAGATTCAATTGCAGGAAGTTCCGGCCGTTTAGCGGTAACTCCGTCACCTTCTTGTTGTCGACAACGTTCCCCAAGGTCGAAGAATCGGTGCTGACCACCGGTGCGGTCTCCTCGACGGCAACAGTTTCCGTCAGTTGTCCGACAGGCATCACGAGATCGATGCGAAGCCGATCATCGACACGAAGTTCTACCCCGGTGCGTTCTGTCTTTTTAAAGCCACTTTGTTCGGCAGTAATGAGGTAGGGCCCAACGGGAAGCTGAGGAATCGAGTATTCACCCGAATCGTTCGTCACTTCTGTTCGAGCCAAGCCTGTGGCCGTTTGCTGAACAGTAACGTGTGCCCCTTTGATCACGGCGCCTGAACTGTCGGTCACAGTGCCCAGGATTGTGCCGCGCACGGACTGACCGAAGCCGCTGTCTGCGATCAGCAGAAAGCAAGAAATAAGAATGAAGTGCGCTCGACGCGCCATGACCCCTCCCTGAACTTGATCACCATGTCGCGGTCCACGGCTTACATTGCAGCGGAGCCCTACCTGGACCTCAGCGAGGAACGACGGGTTTTCAGATTATTGGATTATGGCATAACATCAAATTCACGGAAGCGAAAAGCAATTGTTAGGGGGTGTAATTTGTTGACACGTAACTTGGGACTCGTTGTCGCGGCTGTTTTCTTGTTGAGCGCAGGTCTCGAAGCGGCGACGTGCGGCGGCCACGGTACGCGCGAAAGCATGCTGGTGAATGCGTCGTGGCTGCTGGAGCATTCGCGCGATCAAAACCTGGTGGTGATTGCAGTCGGTAAGCGAGACGAGTATGCGGCGGGCCACATACCTGGCTCCTTGATACTTGGACTCAGCGGATCTGCGTTCGAACACACCACCTCCGGGTAGTAACGCTTTGATCCTTGAGCTTCCGCCTCTCGAACAGGCAAGGGACGTGCTCGCAGAAATCAGGCGTCCGGAACGGTTCGCGGATTGTCCTTTACTCGACCGGTGACAATGCCACCATGACGGCGCGGATGTATCTCACGCATGGATGCCATGGGTTTGGGCGCGTCCACATCAATCCTGGACGGCGGGCTTCCACTCTGGAAACGGGAAGGGCGTCCGTTGACTCAGGAAGCTCCCGTTGTGACTCGCGGCGATTTGCAACTTTGCCCGCAGGCGGACGTCGTTGTCGGCCTCGATTACGTCCGTTCTCAATTGCACAAGCCTAAGGTGGCGATTGTAGATGCGCGATTAGCGGAGTTTTACACGGGCGAGAAGATTCCGTCGCAGCGAAGGGCAGGCCATATTCCCGGTGCCGTGAATGTCCCGTTCTGCTTCGCTCTTAGACGAGAGCGGGCGCTTACTGCCGGTGGAGGCATTGCGAGCGAAGTTCGAGGGGTCTGGTGCGCATCCGCGGCCAGCAAGTCATCACGTATTGCCATATCGGGCAGCAAGCCAGTCTTGGCGTACTTTGCCGCGCGCTACCTCGGTTATGACGCGCGCATGTTCGACGGCTCATGGCAGGAATGGAGCGCGCACAGCGAATTGCCAACGGAAACATCCGCCGCCGTGCCGCAGCACTAACCGTTGCTTGACAAGCCGGAGCCCCGGCAGTATAGTCCGACTGTAATTCTTCGTTCGAATTTTGCCTCGAGGTAGTGTGTGAAATTGTTCCGGTCCGCTCGTATTTCGACTCGTTTTCTCCTTCAGCCGGCAGTTCTGGTATTTGCACTTGGGCTCGCTCAGGCGCAGGACGACGTCACGGCCAAGCCGCCCGATACTCCGCCGGTATTGGCCATCGGCTCTACGGCGCCAGATTTCAACCTGCCCGGCATCGACGGTAAGAACCACAGCTTGAAAGAGTATGCGTCCGCAAAAGTGCTGGCCATCGTCTTCACCTGTAACCACTGTCCCGTGGCGCAGATGTATGAGAAACGAATTAAGCAACTGACTTCCGATTACCGCGGTAAGGGCGTAACGGTAGTCGCGATCAATCCTAACGCCCCGAACGCGGTCCATCTTATCAGAGATGGGTTATACCGATCTCGGGGATACCCTCGCCGAGATGAAGATCCGCGCTCAATACCGGCACTTGAATTATCCCTATCTTTCGGACGGCGACACGCAGAAAGTCGCGCTTAAATACGGCCCGGTGGCAACTCCTCACGTCTTCATCTTCGATAAAGACCGGAAGTTACGGTACGAAGGACGCGTCGACAGCAATCAGCGAGAAGAGCTTGCGACGAAACATGAAACGCGTGACGCGATCGAAGCGGTGCTTGCAGGCAAACCAGTGACGGTCGAGCACACGCCCGCCGTGGGCTGTTCAACGAAGTGGGCTTACAAAGAAGCGGGCACTAAGGCAGAGCTTGCCAAAGAAGCGGCGGAGCCGGTCAACGTGGAACTCGTTTCCGCAGAGCAACTGAAGAAGATCCGTCAGAATGCCGGGACGGATAAGCTTCTCCTGGTCAACTTCTGGGCCACCTGGTGCGGGCCATGTGTCGGCGAATTCCCCGAACTGCAGAAGATGGTTCGTCAGTTCCGGGCGCGTCAGATCAACATCGTCACGTTAAGCGTCAACGCTCCGGATGAAAAAGACATGGTGCTTTCGTTTCTCAAGAAAGAACACGCCTTCAACCGCAATCTGCTCTTCAACAGCAACGATGCAGCCGAAGCTGCACCCGCTTTCAATGCGGGTTGGTCCGGCGCCGTCCCCTTTACTGTGCTGATCGGCATGAATGGCGAGGTGGTGTACCACAGCCAGGGCGCAATGGACCCGCTCGAAGTGAAACGAGCCATTCTGAAACAGTTGCCGGACGACCACTACAAGGGCCAGAACGCGTACTGGAACAGCTCGTTCTAGTCGCCTCGATTTACTTCTTCAGATTCGTCTCGTACAGCTTGAAGATCCGCTTGTATTCGTCCGTCCAACTCGCGGGTTCTTTGAATCCGTGATCCTCAACCGGGTACACGGCCAGTTCCCAATTGTCTTTGTGCAACTCAATTAAGCGTTGGACCAGCCGGACCGTGTCCACGAAATGAACGTTCGTGTCGACCATGCCGTGGCAGATCAGGAGCGCACCTTTCAGGCGATCGGCAAAGAAGATCGGGGACGACTGCTTATAAGCTTCCGCATCTTTCTGCGGGAAGTTGAGGATATTGCCCGTGTAGCCGTGATTGTAGAGCGCCCAATCGCTGACCGGGCGCAACGCCGCGCCCGCTGCGAAAACATCGGGCTGCGTAAACATCGCCATCAGGGTGATGAACCCTCCGTAACTACCGCCGTAGATGCCGATGCGCTTCGGATCGACACCTTGTTCGGACACCAGCCACTTTGCCGCGTCCACCTGGTCGCTTAGATCTTTGCCGCCCATATGCCGGTAAATAGCTGTCCTCCAATCGCGGCCATAACCCTTCGAGCCCCGGTAATCGATGTCTAGAACGACATAGCCGTGATCCATCAGGAAATGGTGGAACAGATACTCGTGGTAGTAACTGCTCGACCATCCCTTCGTGACGTTCTGCAGATAACCGGCACCATGCACGAAGATGACGGCGGGTCCGCCTTTGCGGAAACGGGCGGACTTATAGAAATGACCTGGAACTTCCGCTCCGTCGCTGGCGCGAATCTTCACAATCGGTGGATCAATCCACGCATAGTTGCTGAACTCAGGCGAAGGCGAACGTGGTGACCTTCGTGGGCGTCGCGCCGGGCTCGTTTCGCTGGATGTACAGCTCGGGTGGCTTGTTCGTATAAGAATAGACGTCCGCGATCCATTGATCGTCGGGCGAGGTGGTTGTCGCGTGCATACCGACGGACTTGGTAATTCGCGTCGCGGTACCGCCGCTAACATCCAGCGACCAGAGATTACGCTCGGCATAGTCGCTGTTCTCGCTCGAGGTCAGGTAGAACTTAGATTTATCGCGAGACAATTCAACCTTGTCAATCTCGAACTTTCCGGACGTCAGTTGTTTGGGTGTGCCCCCCGTGAAGGGTACTTCGTACAGATGGTTGAATCCGTCTTTCTCAGACGTGAAGTAGTAGGTCTGGTTATCGGCGAGCCAGCCTTGGCCTCCGCCGGGTCCGCCGACCCAGGCCGGATCTTCATCCTTGAAGAGCAACCGCGCTTTGGCCGCGCTCGCATCAAGCGCCAAGATCCAACAGCTCTTATTGTTTTGCGCACGAGCTGTGAACACGCTTTTGCTGCCGTCTTCGGAGAAGGCAACGAGCGGAGCACCAAAGGCAGCGGGACCGAAGCCGCCGCCGCGACCTGCGCAAGCGCCTCCGTCCTCAACCTCGGCAGAGGGCGTCCCGAGGTCTCCATGATCTACCGTCTTCACTTCACCCGTAACGACGTTGATGATCGTGAGGTGGCGCTGGCCCAAGTCGTCACCTACCCGCGTGCGGCCGGGGATCTCTTCGGGAAAGCTGGAATCAGTGATCCAGTTCGGAACGTTATCGGGCTTGGCATTGGCTGCCGCTGTCACGGCGACTGCAAACACCAACTTGCCGTCGGGCGAAAGCTGCATCTGCGCGAGACTTTGGCGTGCCTGCAAGGTATAAGGCTTACGTGGGTTGAGCTTCTTTCGCCGCTCCGCGTTCTCCTTTTCGAGCTTCTCCCGATTACGGACAGTCTCGAAGAGTTCGGCCTGCTCCTTCTTCAGGTATTCCTGGCTGTCGGTGCCCTTCGGAGGAGCATCGGGATCGGCGTTCGCTCCCGATCCAGCGCCCTGCCCGCGTTGACCGCGCCCGCCGCCGGTGGCCCCGCCTGCAGCGGCACCTGGACCCTGCGCGCCGGGAGCAGCGGCAGGCCTGATGTCGGTCAGTTGTTCGAGATCTCCGTCGTCCAGCGACAGCCGAAACAGATTCAATCCGCGTTGAAACGTGATGTGATGGCCGTCCGGGAGGAAACGGGGATTCGCCTCGGCGTCCGACGTCTTCGTCAGCTGCCGCCGTTTGCCCGTCGCGTTTTCAATGACAACGATGTCGCCGTCTTGTGAGAAGACGCTCAACGTATGATCCCGATTGGTATCAACCAGCGATGGTGGCGCGTTGTGAGCTTCCTCTTCCGACAACTTTCGCAGACCCGAGCCATCGCGATTCACTTCGTAGGTATCGGCAGGCGCGCTCACTGGATCCGAAGCTTTCTTCCATTGGAAATAGATCTTCGAACCATCGCCTGACCAGCGCACCTGTGCTGGTTCGGTACCGACAAGACTTGGCCCGCGCATCAGGTTGTCGATCGTGAGCTCAAATTTGCCGTTTCCATTTGGTGCCGCTGCGATTGGCTGGAGCAACAGAACGTAAGAGAGCAACAAGCTGACAAGAGAACGCGACATTTTCAGGCAAATGATAGCGCGGCGCTGTTTCGCTGCTGGAGCGGTCAGTCCTGAGAGAAGGTCTTTGGACGCGGAAATCGCGAATCATCAACCCGCATTTGCGACCGTCACTGCGCCCTTCGGACTGCGGCGCAGAAACGGCTTTTCGAAGACCCGGTAAAACGCGTATGACACGAGGAGAGCGAGCACCGTTCCAAAAACGGCTCGGATAAGAAAGGCCAGGTCCAGACCGATTCCATGGCCTTCAATCCACGAATTGACCACCATTTGGACCGGCTTGTGCATCAGGTAAAGGCTATACGAAAAAGCGCCGATGCTGAGAAGGTACTTGTGCGAGAAGAATCTGGCCAACGCCCCGTGCTCATTGGTTGCACCGGTGATCAGGGCGAAGCAAGCCGCCATTCCAACGAACAAGTCCGTCCACTGGAAGTTCGCGAGCCCCCAATACCGCATAAGGAGAACCGTCGCAAATGAAAACAACAGCGCGAGAAAAGCTGGGACAAGGGCGCTACGCCGACGATCACCGGAGATGTACCACGCCGCGTACATTCCGAGCGCGAAAACGAAGACGTAGTGGCTATCGCGTTCCAAGTCCTTCCAAAGGCCGTACTTGGCAAACACGCTATAGCCCAGTACGCCCGTGAACGCCAAGACTGTGTAGATGTTGGTCTTCCTCATCAGCCAAAGAAGAAGAGGAAATAACAGGTAGATCTGCACTTCCACGGCAACGGACCACATGGGCCCGTTGATGTCCACCATATGAGTCGTGAAATCGTGAACGAGAAAAATGTGCTGAGCTATGCTCGCGTAGCTAAGCGAAGCTCCCTGGCCGGTCGCCAGGATCACCGCCACCGAAATGGCCAGAGCCGCGTAATACGGAGGGAGAATCCTGACAGCTCTGCGCCGGAAGAAACCAGACGTGCTGGAAAGGCGCCCGCCCGAAGGAGCAAGGGGAAGCATCAGGCAGAATCCAGAAATAGCGATGAAGACCGTTACGGCTTCGTGGCCATACGCCAGCCAGCCGGTGAGAGCATTTACTAACCGGCCCGGGCTCTGTCCATGGAAGATGTTCCAAGTGTCAACCCAGGCGTGGTGGCCAACAACGTAAAGCGCGGCGATCGCGCGCATGCCTTCGACGAACTCGAAATACCGCTTCTTCGAATTCTGTGGGGTATCTTGCGCAACAGTGACATCTGTCGCAGTTCGAGTTTGCTCTGCCTGAACTCCTAGCAATGACACCAAGTACCATGGTACCCGCTGGTCTTGGTACGGCCTGCAATCGGAGCTTCACAAGACGCCTGGCGAATATCAGCTCGTCGGCCGTGCGTCCTTCAAAGACAGGCACCACGATCCGTAGCCCCGTTTTTTCGAATACGGATCATCTTCAATCTGCAACAGCACGTCAATTTGATTCTTCGGTTCGAACAGGTGCGCGCGGTCACCGAAATTCCAGGCTTTCGCAAATAGGGTTCGTCCCTGGTGCTGAAGTGGAACACTGAAATGCTTTGGAGAATTCAGACGCGCGCGCCGGACCCGCCACCGTCACGCCGAACACGGCAATGATGCGGCGACGGATTGCCGAAACCGAACGGTCCCAACGAGAGCACGTCGGCCACACAAGTTGTCGGTCAATTCCGGAAAATTCGCAGTCGCATCAACCTTGTATTGCGGTCGCAAGTGGTCGCTTGTGAGAAGCCGGGATCCAACTTCCCCAAACCTCTTGCGGAACTCGGGGACGTTGGCCGAGCGGAGCGTCAGACCCGCCGCCTGCCGATGGCCGCCGAATTTTGTGAAAAGCTCGGGCATCGTTTCCAGTGCGCCCAGCAAATGAAAATCCGGGATGCTGCGCCCGGAACCCGTGAAACAGGGCCCGTTCTCGGGACCGGCTGGCCATTGCTGAGCACAAACACGGGACGGCAAAAGCGTTCAACCAGTCGGCTGGCAACAATTCCAAGAACGCCCAGATGCCAGTTCTCCCCGAAGAAGACCAGCGCGGAGGCATCGGGTTCGCCTCGGTTTCGTCGCATTGTTTCAGGATGCTTTCGACAATCGTTGCTTTCGACCTGTTGCCGTTCGCGATTCTGGACATCCAGCTGTTCGGCAAGAGCTTGCGCTCGTGCGGCTGTCCGTTTGTGAGAAAAAGCTCGATTACATCACGCGCGGTCGACATCCGGCCGGCTGCATTGATTCGAGGCGCGAGCCGGAAGGCGACCTGGTGGGCGGAAGGCACTTCGCCCTCGTCGAAGCCGGCAACGCGAAGCAGGGAACGCAGCCCATGATTCCGGACCTCGCGCAAGCCCTGACAAGCCTCGTCGCACCACCGTCCGGTTTTCCCCATTCAGGGGCACGATATCGGCCACCGTAGCAATCGCGACCGGCTTCAGAAAGGAATCGAGCAGCGCCGCGCGTCGGCTCGGCGGACAGTTCACTTCGTTCCAGCAACGCCTGCACAAGCTTCAACGTCACTCCGGCGCCGCATAGATCTTTGAACGGGTAGCGGCAGTCGGGACGGTTGGGGTTCAGAACAGCCAGTGCAGGCGGAAGATCGGATTCGGGCAGATGGTGATCCGTCACGATCACGTCAATTCCGACCGTTTGCGCATGGCGGACAACCTGAAGCGCGCGTATTCCCGTATCAACGCTGACCACCAGCGTTACTCCGTTTCGGCGGCGCGCTCGATGACTTCGGCTTTCATGCCGTAGCCCTCAGTCAAGTCGATGCGGGTATGTAAAAATCGGCAGATTCCTCCCAGGATCTCGATCGCCTTCTTCAGAATCACGATCGATGCCGTGCCGTCTACGTCGTAGTCGCCATAGATTAAGATACGTTCGCGCTGCGCGTACCGCTTTCGACAGCCGCTCCACCGCGCGGTCCATGTCTTGAAGCAGCATCGGGTCGTGCAGAGGACGACCATGCGGAGACAGAAATTCTCGCGCAGTTGGCAGATCGGCATAGCCTCTATTCGCGAGAATTTCCGCCGCCAGACGGGAGATAGGGAGACCCGCTTGCAATTGCGAAATGATTGGCTCAGAGGAAACGGGAACGATCCAACGTGCGCTGGGGCGAACCCAGCGGGACACGTTAGTACTCGGAGTAGTCAATTCTTTGAAAAGTAGCCGCCTAACGGGTCTTCGTCGCCCGGCTCTTCTTCCGTGGCGAAATCCAACTCCGCCAGAATGTCATTGAGCGAGTTATACCAGTCCGTGCGTAACTCGAAAACATATACTTCCGTCTCGAGCGTGAACGATAGTTCCACCATGCATGTGAAGCCTTCGTAGGCCTGTAATTGCCTTAGCCGGGTCTCGAAATTGCGTTTTTCTTCGCGCGTCAGATCGCTCGCTTCCAACTGCTCCATCGCTTCGTCGATTTGATCGAGCGAAAAGGCCAGATGGGTAAACACAATGAGCTTCGCGCCGGCTTTCCGTCCTGTCGCCAATAAACTCGCGAAAGTCCGGATGATTCTCTACATCCCAGGCGATATGCGCCATAGGATCGATCGTGCGGTGATACCCGAAAAATACAGGGATATCGGACGCTTCCAGATAGGTTTGGATCTCCGCTTTGAGCGTTTCAAGATCAAGAGCCATCCGCTTCACCGTATCAGATTCCCGATCTTCACATTTCTTCACTGGCATGTGGGTCCATGCGCGTCCGCGTGGTCGTAACCTCGTCCGAACGGAGAACATCGTACAAGGTGATCCGAACGGAAAGCCAGATTGCCCTTTTTGCATCGTCCTCCTCTATTCGCGTTCCTCTTATTGCTGGCCGGTTTCGTTAGCGCTTTCGGACAAAGCGGATTTGTGAAATCGTCCGATCAGCCGATTCCGGGTGCAACGATAACGGCCACCCAGGGTTCTCAAACAGTTTCGACGGTGACAGACGTGGATGGGCATTACGCTTTCGGTACGCTGCCATCCGGAACATGGTCCGTTCAAGTGGAGATGTTCGGATTTGAAACCTTGAAAAAAGATGTGGATTTCACCAGGATTTCCGGTCCTGCCAATTTTGAGTTGAAATGGTCGGAACCGCAGTTCATGCGTCGCATGGGTCAATCGGCGGGCGCCGGGGGTCCGGGCGCAACGTGGAGGTTCCGGGCCAGCGCGGCGGTTTCGGACAGGGCGGGGGATATGCTCGAGGCGGCGGCTGCACCAGGCGTAAGCGGTCAGGCTTCGCGTAGTCCGGGCGGTCGCGCACAGGGCGGAGGCGCGGCATCGGACGGAGAAAACGGCAGCCAGACCCTCGACGAGGATCTACAGAACGAGCTGAACGCCCAAAATGCGACGGGACCCACTGCCGCTACGACGGCCGAAGGTACCAACGAATCTTTTCTGGTTTCGGGTAGCCTGAGCCCCGGGATGGCGCCGGGAACCCAAGCCGATTCGGGACCGGACATGCGCATGGGCGACCCCAATGGGTTCGGGGGACCAGGGCAACAGCTCGGTGCGGGAACGGCGGGCGAAGCAGGCGTGCCGGGTACCTCTGCCGCCGCAAGCTGGCCCGGGGGCGGGGGTGGTCGGTGGTGGTGGCTTTGGAGGCCCCGGTGGATTTGGCGGCGGCGGCGGAGGGTTCGGAGGAAGAGGCGGTCCGGGAGGACCGGGAGCGACGAGGAGGCCGGCGTCCGGGACAAGTGGCCGGCGCAACGTTCGGCAACCGGCGCAGGAGAAACCAGGCAATTCACGGTCAGGCGTCGTTCACGCTCACGAATTCCGCTCTTAACGCCGAGCCATTCTCAATCAACGGACTAGAAATCCCGCAAGCGGCGTACGCGCAAAGCCGATTCAGTCTGATCGTCGGCGGTCCGCTGCTTATTCCCAAACTCGCTCACGATCCCAAAACTCAGTTTTTTGTCACGTACTTCGGAACCAGAGCCCGAAACCCTCGCTTGTTCACTCAGACCGTTCCGACCGCATTACAGCGAACGGGAGACTTCTCGCAGTCAGCTCAATCGCTCGGCACGTCTGCGACGAGTGTGCCGGTATCCATCTTCGACCCGACGACGGGCTCCCTCTTCCCGAACAACGCGATCCCGACAAGCCGCCTGAGCCCGGCAGCGCTGCGACTCCTGCAGTTCTATCCTTTGCCGAACCAAACAGGACTGAGCAACAACTACCAATACGAAACGGCGCAGGCATCGAACACGGATAACCTGGGCGTCAGATTGCAGCGAAGCGTAACGGCGAAGGACCGGCTCTCTGTCAATTTTCAATACCAGCGGCGGGAAGGAACCACGGCTCAGGCCTTCGGCTATTCAGACGATACCAACGGGTATGGTCTCAATACGCAGTTGCAGTGGACCCGAAATCTAACCGCAAAATCCGTGCTGACCACTCAAGTACGGTTCAACCGCAATTACAGTCAGATCGTCCCTTACTTTTCGCTGATCCCGAATGTAGCGGCAGAACTGAATATCCAAGGCATCTCGAGCAATCCGTTAAACGCCGGACCGCCCACGCTGAACTTTACGAACTTTGGCTCGCTCACGGATAGTAATCCGACCTTGACCCGAAATCAGTCACAAGGCGTGACTCAGAGCATCAGCTGGCTCAAGGGGCTGCATTCGTTGACGTTCGGCTACGGGTACACACGCGCCGACCAATCTTCGCAAACGTCTTCGAACGGCCGAGGCGCGTTGAACTTCACGGGCCTGGCAACCAGCCAGATCGGAGCCAATGGACAGCCGGTCACCGGAACCGGTTACGATTTGGCTGATCTGCTGCTGGGTTCGCCGCAATCGAGTTCCATTCAATACAGTCGGAACAGCAACTACTTCCGTCAGAATCAGATCAACTTCTATGCGCAAGACCAATGGAAAGTGAAGCCGAACTTGACGCTGCTGTTCGGAGTGCGCTACGAGTATTTCTCGCCCTTCTCCGAAAAGTATGGCCGGGAAGCAAATCTCGACATTGCGCCTGGTTACACGAATGTCTCGCGAGTGACGCCCTCCATTGCCGGACTCTATAGCGGTGCATTCCCGAGCGGGCTGATTGATCCGGATCGCAACAACTGGTCACCGCGGCTCGCCCTTGCCTGGAAGCTGCCATTTAAGCGATCCACGCTGTTTCGAGCCGGCTACGGCATCTACTACAACGGGCAAATCTACACTCAATTCACGAATATCCTGGCGCAGCAGCCGCCGTTCGCAGTCTCGAGCAGCATCAATACCAGCGCCAGTCGACCACTGACCATATTGGACGCATTTACGAATGTGGCGGCAAATGAGGTGACCAACACCTTCGCCGTGGACCGTCACTATCGGACGCCGTACGCCGGCACCTGGAATGCTTCCATCCAACGCGACTTTGCTGGTGGTTTCTTCGTCGAGCTTGGCTATCTCGGCACCAAGGGAACTCGTCTTGACGTTCGAACGACGCCGAACCAGAGCAGTGTTCTATCGCTCGAACAACGGAACCAATTGGGGAACGCGGTAGGATTCACCTACGCTCAAGCCGACGGCAATTCGATCTTTCACTCCGGTCACATACGGCGTGGTACGGCGATTCAATCGCGGCTATCTCTCTGAACGCTTTTTACCAATACGCCAAGTCGATCGACGATTCCTCGACATTCGCCGGAACCGGCAATACAGTTGCCCAGAACTGGCTGGACATTTCGGCAGAACGCGGCCTTTCCAGTTTCGATGTTCGCCATCAACTCTCCGCAAACTTTGTCTGGACTTCGCCCGTTGCGGGTCCCGGCAACCACATGGCGGCCGACAGCATCACCGGACGACTGTTAAAGGATTGGCAGATCAGCGGCGGCATCACAGCCCAGACGGGAAATCCTTTGACTGCGCGCGTGCTGGGCAACTCGCAGCAACTGGCGCAAACTGCGGGTGCCGGCAGCGGCCGAGCAGAAGCGACCGGAGAGCCGATCGACTCGGAAGTCAGCCTTTTTCAATAGCAACGCGTTTTCCGTACCGGTTACAGGCACCTATGGAAATGCGGGAAGAAACACAATTCCAGGTCCCGGGTTCATTCAACCTGAACCTGGCTTTTGCCCGTTCTTTCAATCTGTCGGAGCGGCGCCGGGTTGAGTTCCGGGTTGAGTCGAACAACGTGTTGAATCATGTCAACTACACGAGCTATTACACCGTCGTGAATGCGGTGACCTATGGCCTGCCGAGCGCCGCCGGCTCCATGCGTACCCTAGATGCGGTCGTGAGGTTTAGATTTTGAAACCGCTTTCCTCCTTTGTCTGCTTCCTGCTGCATCCTGCAACCGCTGCTCGGGCAAAACCAACCGCCGCGCGCGACGTTCTCTACCACCACCAACATCGTCGTCGTGAACGTCACTGTTTTGGACCGGAACGGAAAGCCAATCGAAACGCTTACCAAGGACGATTTTCAGCTTTTCGAAGACGGCAAACCCCAGAAGTTGCAGGCGGTAGACCTGCAGCATCTGGCGAACAAAGTTCTTCCTCCGGCCGAACAAACGCCGGCACAACCAGCCGTTCCGAAGGGCTACAACCCCGACACCGAAAGAGCGAGCGTGCGTGAGCAGCATGCTCTCGAAGTATCAGGACAGACGATTGATGATCCTGTTGTTCGATTTCGGCTCCATGCAGCCCGCTGAGCAGGTCCGGGCAAAGGACGCTGCCATCAAGTTTTTGAGCACGCAAATGACGGCGAGCGACACGGTGTCGATCATGACGTACGGGAGTGAGCTAAAAACCGCGCTCGATTTCACCTCCGACCGCGACTTGCTGATTGCAACGATCAATAAGTTTCGGATCGGCGAGTCGAGCGAAAACGCGGATGCCGCCAGCACAGGTGCCGACGATCAGGACACGAGCGGCGATTTCACGGCGGACGAAACCGAGTTCAACATCTTTAACGCGGATTTGAAATTAGCGGCGCTCGAAGATGCTGCGCGCAAGCTGAGTCAGTATCCGGAAAAGAAAGCGCTCATCTACTTTTCCAGCGGAATTCAAAAGAGCGGCGTTGATAACCAGTCCCAGTTGCGGGCGACCGTGAATACGGCCATTCGTTCCAATGTGGCGTTCTATCCCGATCGATGCGCGCGGTCTTTCGGCTTTGGTCCCCGGCGGCGATGCCACACAGGCCGGAGCCGCCGGGAACGGCCTTTACAACGGGTCCGGCCAGCGATCGCAGCGCGACAACTTCAATAACCAACAGGAGACGCTGGCCTCGCTTGCGATGGATACCGGCGGAAAGGCACTGCTCGACTCCAATGATTTGACGAGCGGTATCCGCCAGGTTCAGCAGGATTTCTCCAGTTACTACGTTCTTTCGTATGCGAGTACGAACACGGCTCAGGATGGCCGGTATCGGCGAATTCAGATAAAACTCGCGCCGAAAGCAGCAGACCTCCACGCCAAACTCGACTATCGCCAGGGCTACTACGGACCCACAACGTTCGCCCGCATGCGAGACGTCGACAAGGAGTCCCAGCTCTCGCAAGCGCTGTTGTCCGACAACCCCGTGACGGATCTGCCGATCTCAGTCGAGATCGACTATTTCCGGTTGGAGAAAACCAAGTACTTCGTCCCGATCTCGGTCAAGATCCCCGGATCGGCTCTCGCCTTCCACAGCAAAGGCGCAAAACAGGCGACCGAACTCGACTTCATCGCGGAAGTGTTCGATGCGCGCAATCGGCCTGCCTCCACGGTGCGCGACACCATACCGCTTAAAGTGGCGAGCGATGTCGCCGGCCAGGTAGTACGAAAGAGTATTCAGTACGATACCGGAGCGACCCTGACCCCGGGTCGTTACAAGCTTCGGTTTGTGGCGAGAGAGAACGGCGAAGGTAAGGTCGGAACCTTCGAAGGCTCTTTCACGGTGCCGGATCTCGTGGCCGGCAAGGCGCTTCAGGTCAGTTCCGTCGTGCTCAGCAGCCAGCGTGATCCGGTCGCGCAACAAGTGGCCGGGGTTAAGAATGATAAGAAAGCGTTGGCCGTCAACCCTCTCATCGACAATGGCCAGAAGCTTGTTCCAAGTGTCACCAGAGTGTTCCGGCGAGGCCAGAACATGCTGGTCTACCTGGAGGTTTACGACCCGACGATCCCTGATTTCCTTCCGGAGAACTTCCGACGAGCAAGCATTCAGGCAAACCTCACCCTGTATCAGGAAAACAAGAAGGTATTCGAATCGCCCGCAGTACGGGCGAACCGTTTAAGCGAGAAACGTCCCGGAACTTTGCCTGTGTGGCTCCAGGTTCCGGTCTCCCAGCTCAAACCGGGCAAATATGACTGCCAAATCAACGTTATCGACCAGTTTGGACGTAAGTTCGCATTCCCGCGCACCACTTTAGCGGTAATACAAGAAGCGCCTGCGAAGTCTTAGGGCAACTCAAGCCCCCCGGCTTGTACTATCGCCGACATTCAAGCGATTTAACTCTATTTTGGTCCAGAGCGATCGATGTATAGAGAGTGGGAACTCTCACCAACCTCGGCGGTACGGCTGATGGGCCGGTCACGTCGTTCCGGATGGCTGAAGTTGTCTCGGCTCTCTCCCACGCTCTCGACCTGAGCACCGGTCAGCCTGTCGGCCACTCGGTCCGCAGCTGCATTCTGGGTATGCGAATCGCCGGCGAAATCGAACTGTCGAGCGAGTTGTCGAACGATCTCTATTACGCGTTGCTGCTGAAAGATGCCGGTTGCAGCGGCAACGCGTCTCTGATATTCCACACCATCAACGCCGACGACCTGAAAGCCAAGCGCGACGTGAAAACGACCGATTGGAGCCGCTTAGGTTGGGAGACGCTTCAATATGCACTCTCGCACGTCGCCACCGGAAAGCCATTCCTCGAGCGGGTGCGGACGCTGGTTCGCGTAGCGGCCACCCAAAAGAAGAACGCGCATCACGTCACCAAGATTCGTTGCGAGCGAGGCGCCGCTCTTGCTCGGCTGATTGGGCTCCGGGAAACTACCGCGGAGGGGATCGGAGGACTCGATGAGCAATGGAATGGAGCCGGTAATCCGAGTGGTCTGAAAGGGCAAGCGATCCCACTTCTCTCTCGCATCATGTTGCTGGCCCAAACCCTGGAGGTTTTCTTCACCGCCAATGGTCCCGATTCCGCGGTTGAAGTGGCTGTTCGGCGAAGCGGCCGGTGGTTCGATCCGGAGTTGGTCCGGGTTGTTCGGTCACTCAACGCTCGCGGCCTTCTCTGGGCGGGTTTTGAGCGCGATGATGATTTCGCGCTCGCATTGCAACTGGACACCGAAGGTCGAACGATGGCCGCGGGTGACGCAACGCTCGACTCGATCTGTCTAGCGTTCGCGCAGATTGTTGACGCAAAATCGCCATTCACTTACAACCACTCAAACGGCGTCGCTCACGCGGCCATCGCGATAGCGCAGACCTTGGGATTTAGCTCCGAACGGATCTTGTTCCTGCGACATGCGGCCCTGCTCCATGACTTAGGTAAACTGGGCGTCTCCAACGTCATCCTCGAAAAACCGGGCAAGCTCGACAGCAATGAATGGCAATCGCTTCGCCTGCACCCGTACCATACGTGGAAAGTGCTGGGGAAAATATCGGGATTCCACGAGCTAAGCGAAGTCGCGGCTTCGCACCACGAAAAATTGGATGGCAAGGGCTACTTTCGCGGCCTAACGGGCGAATTTTTGTCGCTGGATTCCCGCATTCTGGTGATCGCCGACATCTTCGATGCTCTTTCGGCGAAGCGGCCTTACCGCGATGCGCTGCCGAACGAGAAAGTCTTCGAGATCATGCGGAAGGATGCGCCTCACGCCCTCGATCCAATGTGCCTGGAAGCCCTCGAACAATCGGCCGTCGCTTGCAACCAGGCTTTCGTCGATCTTCAGACGTTAAGTCGACGCATTTCCGAGTTCCACCCAGGTGTTCCCCGAGAATGCAGTCGAATCCGTGCCGGAGGCCAGCCTTTTTGCGACACTATTAAGCGCAATTAACCGAATACGTTCAAAGCATTTCGTTACGTTTTTTCCTCCCAGAAGTCTCACGGGTAAGACAGAAGTTACGTTTGGGGTTCGACTACTAGTAGTTCGGGTCAAGCGAAACGCAGACGCTCTGTGAGACAGAGCGTAGGAGAAAAAAATGCGAAAGATTCTTGTTTCATCAATTCTGGCCATCTCTTTATCAGCGATTCCCGCGCTTGCCCAAAGCAGCGCCACGATCCGCGATGCACAACAAGTCACTGAAGGACAAGGGTTTTGACCCGGGGCCAGTGGATGGGGTCAACGGGCCGGCAACTAGAGCCGCGGTCAAGAAGTATCAGGCACAGCAGAACATCTCTGCGGACGGCGTTTTGGGTCCGAAGACTCTTGATGCTCTAGGCGTCAAGCACGAGGAAAGCCAGAAAGAGATTGCGACTTCCGGGGAGAACGTCAAGAAGTCCTACACCAAGGGCGGAAAGACGGTCGCCGAGGGAACAAAAGATGCCGGGACCGATCTCAAGCACGGCGAAGTGGGCGAGGGCGCCGTGGACTTTGGAAAAGGTGTTGGCAAGGGCGTGGCCAAAATGGGCGAAGGAACCGGCCACGCTGCCAAGAATGTGGCTAAAGGCGTAAAGAACGCCATCGTCCCGAACGACAAAAAGGTCACTCCGGACAAAGACAAGTAACACAGGTTCAAGACGCGAATCAAAAAGGGACGCCTTTCCGGGCGTCCCTTTTCTTTTGCGAAGTACCTGTCCCGACTAGCGTCATCAGAGCCGCAGAACCCGAACGATTGCAGTGGCGGCTCATCCGGCTTCGCAATTCCGACCTCGCCCGCAGCAGGCGGCTCTTTGCCGCCGCAACAGAAATACCCAGCACTTCGGCCACCTTGGGCATCGGCAGCTGTTGCACATCTCTAAGCAGGAATACGTTCCGCAGTAATGGTGGGGTCCTGCGGATCTCCTGAAATAGGACGTTCTGCACCTCCGACTCGCCCATGCCATCTTCTGGTGTATTTCTGCCGTCCCGCAGTTCGAAATTTGCAAACTCCTCGCCCGAGACCCGTATCGCCAATGTACAAGTAGTGAAATTTGCGGGAGCGGCGCAAGCTTCATCAGGCACTGGTTAACCACAATCCTGGTAAGCCAGGTTGAGAATTTCGAATCGCGATTAAATTGCCCGATGTGGCGGTAAGCCTTCCAGAACGCGTTTTGCACTTCATCTTCCGCGTCTTGCCGGTTCCGCACGATAGAGTAAGCCACCTTTCAAGGCAGTCGGGTGGTGGCGTTTCATCAATTCGTCGAAAGCGCTTTCGTCACCGGTTGTGCAGTTTGCGACCAAAACATCATCGCTCAAGTTTGACGTGTAACGGTTTTGCATCTGCGCTCCGTCGTAAGAATCCATCCGAATGAGCCTCTATGGACAACTCTAAGTCGGGATCGTTGGAATTTGTTGCTGAGGATAAAATCGGTTTCAGCGAGACGAAAAACGAGCGTAACGGCTTAAGCGGAATTGAAGCGACTTTGAGGGAAGCTGAAAGTGGGGATGAGATGATCCGGCGGATCATCACTAACTACGACATCGGAGCCAAGCTCCGGCATCTGCGCCTGCGCAAGAAAATCGCCCTGGTCGACCTTGGGAAGCACACCGGGCTCTCTGCGTCCATGCTATCGCAGCTGGAGAACGGAAAACTGATTCCCACGCTTCCGACACTTGCCCGAATTGCGACCGTTTTCGACGTCGGTCTCGAGTTCTTTTTTGGAGAGAAGCGGCAGAAGAAGAGTTTTTCCGTCATCCGGTCTGTCGATCGCATCCGCTTCCCCGAACGGCCTGAGGCCGCGGTTCCCACCTACTACTTCGAAGTGTTGGCATACGGCGCGACCGAGAAGAACATAGCCGCCTATCTCGCCGACTTCCCCCGTATCCACCAGGCATTCAACCTCGGGAGCATCAGCACGAGGGCTCGGAGTTCGTGCACGTGCTTCAAGGCACGCTCGCGATAAACTATCAGTCGAACGAGCACATCCTTGAAGCCGGAGATAGTGTCTACTTCGACTCTTCGGAGCCGCATTCCTACCTCGGGAGATCGCAAGAGGCGGCTCGGGCGATTGTCGTTACCACGCCATCGCGCAACTGAAGCATTTCTGGTCGCAGTCGCCGTTTTCGTCTTCGCATCCCCGTCTAACGCAGCGCACGACAACTGGACCGAACTGAATATCGGCCCATTCTACGTGGATACGCAGGGAGACCTTGGCCGCGCCAGGGATATGCTGACCCAAATGGAACAGGCCCGATGGGTGATGGGCGGGTTGCTCGAGCAGAAAGAGCTTGCAGCTGCGTGGCCGTTCCGGATTGTGGTCACCGATGCGCTTGGAAAAGGTGCTAATTGCACCTTGATCTCACGCCCCGCGCCTGGAACGCCGGGGTATCAGTCGTACAAGCCGTTTGGGTTCGTATCGCAGACGGACGAGCCCATCTTCCAGTGGGAGAACGCGCTCGTTCTGCACTCCGAATACACCATGGTCTGCCCGACTGCGGCAAAACCGCCACTCGGCCAGATAGCCGGGCTGATGCTGGACGCAAACACGGTTCGACTCCCTCCCGAGGTTGAGTCGGGTTTAGCCCAGCTGTTCGACACACTGGAGGCGAACGGCAGTCGCGTGACGTGGGGCGGAACGCAGGCGCACCTCGATCTCGCCACAGCCCGGATGGAGCTGTTTGCGACAAAATTCGAGTATTCGGCCAGTTTCCACATCTTCATCGCCGCGTTGAAGGGTGGTAGCACGCTCCGCTCGGCGGAAACGAACGCGTTCGGCCGGCCGACAGACGAACTCGAGAAAGAAGCGGCGGCAGATCGTTGCTTCGAACAGATGGCCCTCCGGCCCCGTATCGGGACGGCCTCTTAAACCCCAAGCGCGATTTCGGAGAGCACTCGATCGCGGACACCGAGATCCAGGTCTACCTGGCCGATGCCAGAGCTCCCGGGGGACGCGGAAGGTGCGCGTGCTCGCATACCAGGCGGCGATCGACGCGGGCGGAACGTACGGCGCCTCTCGGTTTTGAGGGGCTGGCGCAGCTTGCTCTCCTGGAAGATGCCGACACGACTAAATACTTGGACGCAGCCGCGCAAGCGGGAAGCCGAAGCGCGCCTGTCTATTTCGCCTCGGCAGAAGATCTGCCGACCGAACGCTTGATCGCATTGCTGAAGAAGGCGGAGACTCTGAATCCGCGCTGGGCGGAGCCGGTCTTCCGCCAGGCGCAGGAAACCGAAGACAAAGGGGAACGCGAGGCGCTGATCAAGAGAGCGACCGAGATCAATCCCCGGGAAACCAAGTACTGGATCGAACTCGCGAAAGCTCAGATTGCGAACGGCCACGCTGCCGTAGCGCAAGGCAGTTGGCTTCGAGCCGAAGAATCGGCAGCTACTGATAAGGGGCGTGACGAGATTCACCAGATGCGCCTGGATAACGAGGCGGCTCGGCTGGATGCCGCAGAGAAGGCTCGCCGCGACGAACGCGACGCGGCCCGGAGATCGGACGCGCAGGCGCAACAATCCCAGGCGGACCGTATCAAAGCGGCCGAGGCCAAAGCCAACGCTGCTCTCGACGCAGAGGCAGGCGGAAAAGCTCTGAGCGAAGTGGTCCCGTGGAATCAGGTGGTACCGAAGAAGGAGCTGCGGGGGCAACTGCTACGAGTGGAATGCGTGGGCAAAACCGCCCGTCTCAGAGTGAAAGACACCCACAATCGCGAGTCGACGCTTCTCCTCAGGAACCCTTCCGATTCAGGACTCAGCTGCGGTGACCAGAAACCGACCGTGCCCGTGACGGTGACATACGCGGCCCAGCCGGACGAAGGCTTGCGAATCGACGGAACGGTGTTGACGCTGCAGACAAGGTCCTCTCGTTGATCAGAGAGGCAACGGAAGCAGATCTCGAAGAACTTGCGGAGATCGAAACCGAGGCTTTTCCGCGATCTCCCTGGCTTCCTTCTGACTTCCTCCGATATCAATGCTTAGTGGCGGAAGAAGAGGGCAAAATTCAAGGCTTCCTTGTCTCCCGCGCAGATTGCACCGCAAACTTCCGGACTTTCCGCCGAACGGGAGATTATCAACCTGGCGGTCAGAGGCAGTTATCGACGGCGCGGCATTGGCGCTTCCCTTCTCCGGCAGGAAATGAAAAAGCCCGGAACTTTCTTTCTGGAAGTCCGGGCTTCTAATCTTGCCGCAAAAGCGCTTTACAAGAAATTGGGTTTTCGAGAACTCGGCTACCGCCTCAACTACTACGAAAACCCAAAGGAAACCGCCATCGTGATGACAACTCGCCCACTTTAGGGCTTATCGGGCGATGTGCTGGTAGTGTGTCGGATCGCTGGTGTCGGACGGCCGTCTCTTCAACTTCGGCCGATCGTCGTCATCGCCCTTTGATTTCTTTGACGGATCAGTCTCGTCCTCGATCGGGGCGTTTGAATTCGGGTTGCGGCGCAGAGTCGGCTTGTTCGGATCACCAGTGTCCTTATCCGGACGTCGCTGATTTTCGAGCATCGCCAAACGTGCCTTGACATCGTTAAACTCGGACGTTGTGACCACATACTCAGGCCGAGGCTTCAGATCATTGACCTCTTTCTGGGTCTTGACAATGCGGTCGTCCGTTGGCGGATGCGTCGAGAAGAGCTTCGAAACCGTGCCGGGCTTCCGCTTCTCGAGCGTCTCGATCTTTTCGAAGAAGTCTACGAACCCGTTGGGATCATAGCCCGTTTTGTACATGTACTGGAGGCCGAGGAAATCCGCTTCCGCTTCCTGTCCCCGGCTGAATTTCAGGAATGTCAGCGGAACCAGAAGACCCGAAGCCTGATAAATACCGTAAGCAGCCGCACCGCCCATGAAGATCAGCGGGATAGTCGCAAGCTGAGCGATTTCACCCCGGGTTGCCTGCCGTGTTGCATGCCGGGCGGCTACGTGAGCGATCTCATGAGCCATCACGCCCGCCAGCTCAGCTTCCGTATCCGCTTTCAGGATCAGGCCCGATTGAACGAAAAAGAAGCCGCCGGGCAATGCGAATGCATTCACGACCGGATCCTCGATCACCTTAATGGTGAAAGGAACCTTAGCATCGGAGTTTCGAACCAGGTTCTGGCCTACCCGGTTCACGTACTCGGAGACCACCGGGTCATTGATGACCTTCGATTGCTGCTGAACTTGCTGGGCTAGCTGCTTGCCGAGCGCGATTTCCTTCTCTGAGCGAGTAGAAGTTGACCTTCCCGCTGACGTTCCGATCTCCGATGTCGTCAGGATCGTTCTTGCTGCCCTTCTTCTTGGAATCGCTGCTGGTGTCCTTCGTGTCCGTCGTATCTTTGTCCTTCGGAGCAGCGAAAGTACCGACGGGAGCGAGCAAAAGAGCCGAAAGGACAAGGCTGGTGGAAGATCGAAGGAAAGAAAAGCGACGCATGATGACTCCTCTGCCGCGGCACGTCTCAGTCTGTGCTTAGCAGTCGCAAACAGAATTCGCCTGCACCCAGTATAGAACCAAAATGACGAGTTCCGGCGGTTACAAGATGCACTAGGTCCTGTGAACACTAACGTATGCTCGGAGTGATGGGTTTCGAAGAAAGCTCAAACTCGTTACTGGATGCCGGATCCTCCTCGATTCAGCAGTTTAGAGCGGAATTTCCGGTGACGGAGCAGCTCATCTACCTGAACCATGCCGCCGTGGCGCCGCTGAGCCGCAGAGCTTCAAACGCAATGAAGGAGCTGACGGACCAAGCGTGCCAGTTCGGATCGCTGCATTACACCCAATGGATGAAGTGCTATAGCGATCTGCGCCACTCGGCTGCCCGCCTCATCAACGCCTCCAAAGATGAGATTGCCATTGTAAAGAACACTTCGGAGGGCATTTCGCTGATCGCCGAGGGCTTTCCCTGGAAGCCAGGCGACCAGGTAATCGCGTTCCGCGAAGAGTTCCCAGCGAATTACTACCCCTGGCTTCGTCTCGAAGAGCGGGGAGTGACCCTGAAATGGCTTTCGATCTACGATCCGCTCGAGACGATCGTGGCGGCCCTGCCCGGCACCCGCCTGCTCGCAATCAGCTACGTCAACTACCTGAGCGGCTACCGGGTCGATCTGCCGGCAATCGGTAAGCTCTGCCGGGAAAACGGCTGCTTCTTTTTCGTGGACGCGATCCAAGGCATGGGCGTGTTCCCGCTCGATGTCGAGGAGTGCGCAATTGATGCCCTGGCCGCCGATGGGCACAAATGGATGCTCGGTCCCGAAGGGAACGGGATTCTGTATGTCCGGAAAAAGTGGCAGGACACGATCCGGCCGGCGGAATTCGGCTGGACCAATCCGGCGCACTACTTCGATTACGGCACGCGCGACATGACGCTTGCGTCCGGACGCCGGCCGATACGAGTGCGGAACTTTAAACACCGTTGGGTGCTATGGCTTGCAGGCGGCGCTCGATCTTCTTCTGGAAGTCGGCGTGCCGAATATCTCGGCTGCGGTGGATTCCCTGGCGCAGCAGGTGGAAGACGGCGCTCGCGACCGAGGCTACGAGATCCTGGTTTGCCGGTCTCGCGCTAGCGGCTCTGGAATTGTCAGCTTCCGGCATCCGCAGATGGACAGCAGCGCGATCGTCAGCGCGCTGAAGACCCAAAACATACTCGCGACCCCGCGCCAGGGTTGGGTTCGAGTGTCGCCGCATTTCTACATCAGCCCGGAAGAGATTGAGCACGTGATAGCCTGTCTTCCGCCCGTCAACTAAATGAAAGCTTTCTACATCACCGAACCCGGAAGCTTCGGCACTCCGGGATCTTCCCGAGCCCTCCCCGCAAGCGGGCGAAGTTCTGCTGAAGACCAGAATCATCGGGCTTTGCGGAACAGACTTGAGCACTTTTCGCGGCAAAAATCCGCTTGTCAGTTATCCAAGAATTCCCGGCCACGAGATCGCAGCGACGGTCGTCGCCGTCGGTGAAGGTGTGCCCCCGGAATTCAAACCGGGCCTCGACGTGACGGCTTACCCCAACACGAGTTGCGGGCGCTGCGCTTCCTGTTTGCGGGGCAGATTCAATGCCTGCAAGTACAACGAGACCTTAGGTGTCCAGCGTGATGGCGCGATGAAGAACCTGTTCACCATCCACTGGCAGAAACTCGTGACATCGGCCGGACTCTCGTTGCGCGAATTGAGCGTAGTCGAGCCTCTGGCAGTCGGGTTTCACGCTGCCGCTCGCGGACGGGTGGAAGCTTCCGATACTGTCGCCGTCATCGGAGTGGGGATGGTGGGATTAGGCGCAATTGCCTCCGCCGCTTCGCGCGGCGCCCGGACCATTGCAATCGATCTGGACGCGCGGAAGCTGGCTCTTGCCGAGCGGGCGGGCGCGGCGCACTCGCTTCGATCGAACGCTCCTGATTTCCATGCGGAACTGTTGCGGCTGACCGACGATCGCGGCCCGGATGTCGTGATCGAAGCAGTCGGTGTTCCGGACACCTACCGTCTCGCGGTCGACGAAGTAGCGCACACCGGCCGCGTCGTTTACATCGGATGGGCGAAAGAACCAGTCAGCTTCGACACCAAGATATTCGTACACAAGGAACTCGATATCCTCGGATCGCGCAACTACCTTAACGAGTTCCCGGACGTGATCGCCCTGCTTCGAACGGGCAAATTCCCGGTCGAAGCCACGATCTCGAAAACAGTTCCTCTTTCGGATGCTGGCTCCGCCTTGGCCGAATGGAGCCGGTCGCCGGAGTTGTTCACCAAGATTCTAGTCGAGATGGACTAGGCAGGCGCTACTCCGCGCCCCAGTAGTAGCGGATTCCTACGAATACGCCGGACAACGTGTCCACCATATACATGGCGGATTTCGGCGACGTCTTGAAATGGAATCCTTTTTCACCGCAGATGAGTTCGAACTGGTTGACTCGAACGGCAGCCAGAGCTTGGGCATCCCAGATGTCACCCCGGTGCGGGAGTCCAAACCCGGAGCCCTTCGCTTCCCAGCGAAAGTGTTTACCGATCATCTGTTCGCCTTCAAATCCAAACGTAGGCAGAATCAGGTTACTCGTCCCATGCGCGGTGTTGTCGTTTGTGTTGCCGCTTGAGTCCGTTGTGACCGCTTTGAACGGAGCGATCGCATTTGCGCCGGCATTGACCAGTTGAACTTCATAAAGAGTTTTCAAACGGATCGGCCCGGGAGATTTGTGCCACGTATACGACAGGTAGTCCCAGGAGACTTTGGCTTCCTGGATTTTGTAACTCGCGTTCAGAAAGTCACCAGCCGAGTAAGGCTCCGAGTACAGCGTTGTGTCCTTTCCAAAGGTGGTGTCCGTGAGCCCCTGGACACGGAAATAGGAAAAACGCAGAGTGTTGGAGTGTCCGGTCGGGAACGGCAATCTCCCCGCCAATGCTGGCGTTCGCGTTTCCCGTGTAGTTAAGATCTCCGGGCGCCGTCGCCGCTGCGCCGCCGTGAAGTGTAGGCTGGGCACGATTCAGCCAGTAATTCGGTTGAATGGAGAAGCCACCGTCCTCGAGAATCGCCGGTTCATTCGGAGGCGCAGGCGTATTCACGATCGTTGGTGTGCTGCTGCCTGTCTGCGCGTTTGTGGAGAAGCTCAGGAGGCGCAGAAGATGATTGCGCGAAGAGCAGAGCTGTCGAGAAGCACAATGCGAGACCAACCGGAAGAGATTTCTGAAGCATTTCGAACGCAAAAGACGGGCGATTGGCTAACGATGCGTTTGTAAAGAAGTGATAACGCCCAGCGATCTTGCCCGACCGATGATGCGAGGATGTTACTTCTATTAGTTACTGTCCGGTACCGCCCTGTTGCGTACACGCCCCGTGACCTTTTCATTTAGGAGTTTCGTTTGCACAACAAGCCTGGTCGCGCGGCATTGCTGCCGGTGCTTTTGGTTCTCGCTTTCACCTCGGCCGCTTCCAGCGCAGCAGATGGATGATGAGTTTGCGAAATCAGTAAAGGAGTGGACTACCCGCCCTGAGTTCATCAGCCCACTGGTCGATCACCTGCCGAAATCGGCCGAGGTCCCTTCTCCCAAAGACATGCTGGGACATTATGTCGGAGCGCCGAAGAAGCTCACCTACTACGCGGATCTGACCGGCTATTATCGGGCGCTCGCCGCAAAGTCGCCGCGCGTCAAGGTGCATTGACATCGGCAAAACAGATGAAGGCCGTGAGTGCATCGTCGTTTTCATCGGGTCGGAAGACACGCATTCGCAATCTCGAGACGTATCGCGGCTACCTGGGTCAACTGGCGGATCCGCGCAAGATCAACGACGCACAGGCCCAGGAGATCATCGCCAAGGCGAAGCCGATTTATCACCTGATGGGCGGATTGCACAGCGGCGAAACCGGGCCTCCGGAAATGCTGATGGAACTGGCGTACCGCCTGGTGACGGAAGATAGTCCGCTTATAAAAGGCATTCGCGATCACCTGATCGTTTCGATTACGCCTGCCGCTGACCCGGACGGCCGCGACCGTTACGCGGACTGGTACTACCGCTACAAGATCAATGAAACGGGCGAGCAAGACAATTTAGGCGGGCCACCCTACTGGGGCAAGTACATCTTTCACGACGATAATCGCGACATCAATTACTCGCAGCTTCCGATGCAACATCTGCTCGCGCTGGTATCTGCAGTGGCACCCGCCGATCATGCACGAGCTGCACGAGTCGGTCCCGTTCATGTATACGTTCAGCGGGCAAGCGCCGCAGAACCCGACGCTTGATCCGATTCTGTACGGCGAGCTGCCATGGTTCTCGAACTTCGAGATGGCTCAAATGATCAAGTACGGCATGCCTGGCGTCTGGACGCATGCTTACGTCGACATGTGGTCGCCGGGCTACCTGGGCTTTATGTCGTCGAACCACAACGGGATGCTGCGAATGTACGAGACCTTCGGTAATGGCGGAGCGAACACCATGCACAGGCGCGTCACTTCAGGTCCAGGCGGCGGTGGTAATCCCGGCGGATCAGAGCGCGGCGGCCAGCCGACCGATCGTGAATGGTACCGGCCGCTTCCTCCGTATAAAGAGGTGGATTGGTCGATGCGGAACAACACCAATTACATGGAGACGGGAGTGCTCACCGGATTGCAGTTAGCGTCGGCGTTTCCGCAGGTGATTCTCGACAATTTCTATCACAAGAGCCGAAACGCCATCGAGGCCGGTAAGAAAGAAGGTCCGTTTGGTTACGTGATTCCGGCCGGTCAGGCTGACCCCACTCGCGTCGCGTTTGTCGTAAAGATCCTACGCATGCAGGGTATCGAGATCGGAAAGACTTCGGCTGAGCTCAAGCTCGCGGAAGGCACGTTCCCGGCGGGCTCGCTCGTGGTCAAGCGCGATCAGCCTTATGGCCGCCTGGCTAAGATTTTGCTCGAAAAACAGAGCTATCCCGACACCAGTCTCCGCACCTACGATGATGCGGCCTGGACTATGGGTCTTATGACTCATACGAAAATCGTGGAAAGCGCGGACCGTTCGATCCTGGATGCCGCGGTCCAGCCGCTCACTTCGTATACGGCCGAAGGGACGCTGGCGAGCAAGGCTAGCGCGGCATGGTATGCAGTCCCGGATCAAGGCTCCGCCGACATGATGACGCTGCGCTACCAGCTGAAAAACGTTCCGGTGCGCATCGTGGAGGAAGCGTTCAAGTCCGGAGACCAGGCGATTCCTGCCGGTTCGTTCATCGTCCCGGGCAAGTCGTTCGGCGACCTGAAATCTTCAGCCGGATCACTGGGCTTGAACGTTGTTGCGCTTGAAAGTGAGCCGACAGTGCCGATGCACAATGCGGATCTACCGCGGCTTGCGATTTACAGCACGTGGGGAAGCACGCAAGATGTTGGCTGGGTCCGGTATGCGTTCGACCACTATGCTGTGGGGTACGACTTGATCTACAAAGAACGCGTCAAACAGGGCGATCTGCGTTCCGCCTACGACGTGATTGTGATTCCGAGCCAGGCCCGTACTGCCAAAGGTTTGGTCTATGACATCGAACCCAAGAAGCAGCCGCTTGCCTATACCAAGACGGACCAATTCAAGTTCCTGGGCGATTACGGCTCATCCCCGGACATCACCGGCGGAATGGGACTCGAAGGAGTCGTTGCCCTCCAGAAATTCGTCGAGGCCGGCGGAACACTCATCACACTCGGCGTGGCGAGTAATTTTCCTCCGGAATTCGGATTGACTCGCCGCATTGAAGCATCGCGCACGAGCCCTCAATTTTATGCACCCGGACCAATCGTGAAGGCTGAAATTGTCCGCCCGACACACCCGATCTTTTACGGCTACACGGAAAAGACGCTGCCGGTTCGCTGGGCCAGCGGCCCGCTCTTGACCGTTCAGCAGCCGGACCGCGACGAGGTCTTGATGCGCTTTCCCGGAGGAGACGAATCCGTGCTGAGCGGCTTCATGAAGGGCGCTAACGAAGTTCGCGGCAGGCCCGCCATCATGGATGTTCCGGTCGGTGCCGGCAAGGTGCTGCTGTTTGCCACGAATCCTTGCTATCGCTGGCAAAACCTCGGCGAGTTCAGGATGTTATTCAACGCCATCCTGAACTACAACGACCCAGAGCGGAAGCCGACGACTTCCGCATCCATTCACTGAGCGGTCGCGCTACGTCGCTGGTGCGCCGGCTCAGCCTTGCCGGTGTCCAGGTCGTTCCAGTTGAGGATGGCATTGAAACCCAGGAAGTAGGTCCCCTGGGTTTGCCAGCGCCAGAAGGGTCGCAACGCAAACATGACGATGTGGCCCTTTCCAAGCGAGGCATCGACCACGAGCGCCCGGCGCGCAAGCGTCTGGCCACCGGCAAGCATGCCGGAGAGCAACATGTCGTTCGGATTCGCCGGGAACTGCATAACAACTCGCGGCCTTGCGCCTTCTGTGTCGCCTCCGAACGCTCTCATCATCTGGCGCATGCTCTCGGCTTCGTCAATGGGAGCCTCTTTTGACGCAGGCAGTGCCGTCGAGCCCTCGTAAGGCGAGATGGGCACCGGGACAGCGTTGGGTGTGACATTCTGTCCGAAGCCCGCCGCTTGCCCGCCGCGCAGTCCACCACCTCCTCCGCCACCCAGGCCGGCAGGTGCTGCGGCTCCGACCGCCAGCACAGGATCCTGGCTGAAGTAGATCGGCAGATCTTTGCCGTCATAGCCGTAGGTGAGCGGGCTCTTCGAGTCCGAAATCATGCCGCGCAGGATCGTTCCGCGCGCCGCCAACTGTTCCGGATGTTCAACAGTGACTCCGGAAGCAAGGCCGTAATCCGCCATCAGCGCTGCCGTAGAGCCCTCAGTAATCAGCGTGCCGCCTTCGTTGACGAACTTCGCCAATTCCCCCATGCCTTCGAGTCCCATGCCACCGCGGATGTCATCGCTTTGATCGACATAGCCCAGGTTCGGCGTCAGTTCAGATTTTTTATACGGAATCGGATCCGGACCCGTTTTCGGAATCCCGTTCACCTGCGATTGCGAGGTTCCGCCAACATGAGGAAAGATGATCACGTCGTACTTCGACCGCAAGTTGCCTTCCCGCAGCTTCTGATCGGCGAAGTACGTATACGGCACACCGTAGTGATCGAGCGCCGCGCGCACCCAGCCTTCGTCCTGAGTCCGGGTCCAGGAATGAACGTATCCGATACGCGGAATGTCCAGATCATGAGACTTCACGGACGGCGCAGAGGCGGTTGCGTAGGCGAGCAGGCCAAACTCTTTCAGCGACGGTTCCAGCTTGGCGCGGTCCGCACCCGCAATGATGAATGAGCCCGGCGCGAATTTCTGGCCGTTCAGTTCAAAAGCTTCGTCGGCCGCCGACATCTTGACGTCTTTGTTCTTGTAACGAAACGCCATCAAATTGTTCTCGGCGGTATGGTTTAACACCAGAACATCGCCCGTGCCCTCGATGGAGCCGGACGGCAACGCGTCTTCGCTCAAGAGCGTCATGGATCCGCTCAACACAGATTTGTCCGTTACCGTTGTGAGTTTCAGGTCACGCATGTACTGCATGGTCCAGCCGGTGTCGTCGTATGGACGCGGATTTGTGACGGGATAGTTCTGCACCGATAGATACATGTCCGCGAGTTCGCGGTACGGCTGGTCAGCGCGAATGATGTAGTCGCCGGCCGAGATTTTTGCCGAACCAGCGTCGAACGAATTGCCGGCTTTGTGAATCTCCAGGCCTTGCCGCCGCAGTTCGTTGACCATGTCGGCCGCATCTGTTCGGCGGCGCTGATCTGCCGGGATGACCCACGCGTAGACCGGACCGTCCTTCCCCTTCTCGACCGAGCGTTTGGTCTTGAGCCAATAGTTCTGGAGGTAAAGCTCGCGTTCGTTCGCCACTTTGTTAAGCGCGATCAGCAGAGTCGATTCCTGGATGTTGGTGTTGTTTCTCGGTCCCCAACTGATCGACGGCAGAGGAGGATTCGGTCGGAACCATTCGCGGCTGGTTGTCGTGGCGGGCAGGCGAAGATTTTTGTTGATATCCGGACCATAACTCTGCACTTCGTAGAAGCGCCCGAAGGAGTTGTGGGTTACCGCGATCCAGAAGAGGTAATTGGGAACCCAGCCGTCATAGAATCCGTAGGTCCAAACACCCGGCACGCCGCGCTTAGCCATCTCCATGACTTCCGTTTCAGCAAGCAGCCACCATTCGTTTACCTGAATCGGGTCAAGCGAATTGTTGTAAGGTCCGGTACCGGTTGAGACGTACAAGTAGGACTGCGCTTCGTGAAGGTCGTGGAGGACCGTCGGATGCCACTCCAGCATGCTTCGCGTGATGTTCTGAGTCAGTTTCAGATACTGGCCCATTCCATCGCGATTATTGTCGTGCTGGACGTACTTGCCCCAATACATTAGCGGAGGCCGCGTTTTTCCGGTCTTCTTTCCGTAATAGTAAGTGTCGACTTCCTTCTCGCGCCCATCGACCTCGATCACGGGAGTAATGAACGTGATCATGTTGTTCCGGATGGCCTGAATGAACGGCGTCTCTTCCACGATCAACCGGTAGGCGAGTTCAATCAGCATCTCCGGGCCACCCGTTTCCGGGGAATGGATGCCGCTGTTGATCCAGTAAATGGGCTTTCCGGTCTTTATGATCTTTTCGGCCCGCTCCTGTGTGGTCTTACGCGGGTCTCCCAAAGCCGCGAGCATTTCTTTGTACTGATCAAGTTCTTTGATTGTCTTTTCGTCGGCTATCGCGAGGATGACCTGGTCGCGCCCCTCCTCGGTTTGTCCGATCTTCCAGAATCGCGCACGCGGCGAGGCCTTGGCTAATGCTTCGTAGTAGCGGTAAATGTCTTTCGCATAGGTTAGTTCGCCTGGAGTGCCAGGAATCCTGCCGAAAAACTTCAGAGGCGTTGGAATGGTGTCGGACGCGGGCAGGTGATCCACAAGCTCTGTCGTGACGCGCGGATCCTGCAGATACTCCTTGATCAGCCGCCCATACTGTTCATCATTTTTCTGCGCCGTCGTCTTAGAAGCGGAAGGCTGGGCCGCGAAGCTCGGTTGCAGCAGGAGAGAAGCAAAGCAGACTGGAGCGAGGAACGAAGTCCGGCACGGACGGAGATAGTTTTTCATCAGAACGCTAAGCATTCGATTGTGACGTCCGGTCCCGGCTAGTGTCAATCGAAAGACGATTGCCGTACGCACGGCGTGTCGGTTAGACTTGGAGAACGCCCCTGTTTGGCGCGTTCCCTCCCTGTTTGATCCGTTCGCACCGTTTCGCGAAGAAGTCTATATTCTCCGAGTCACTTGGGCTCGTACGCGGGGCGAATTGTGTCACTACGCTCGTTTAGGAACGCCGGCCACCCACCAACTCTGGTCTCTGCATTCCTGTATTTCGACGTTAGTTTTATGGTGTGGGTCATCCTGGGCCCGCTCGGACCTTTCATTGGTGAGAGCTTGCACCTGTCGGCCTCACAAAAAGGATTTCTGACGGCGGTCCCGCTGTTGGGAGGCTCGTTCTTCCGTCTTGTCCTGGGCGCCAGCACAGAGCGATACGGCGGTCGAAGAACTGCGCTGACGGGAATGGCGCTTACCCTGGTTCCGCTCCTTATCGGCTGGAAGTTTGCATCGACATTCACTGAGTTTCTCGGGCTGGGCCTGTTACTCGGCATTTCTGGCGCGAGCTTCGCCGCTGCGCTTCCTTTAGTAAGCGAGTGGTATCCACCCGAATATCAGGGACTCGCCCTCGGTATCGCAGGAGCGGGCAATTCTGGAACGTTGATGGCATCGCTGTTTGCGCCGCGGCTGGCACAAGTGTTCGGATGGCGTAACGTTTTCGCGACCGTCGCCCTTCCCGTCATTGCCGTCTGGATCGCGTTCTTCTTTCTTGCGAAAGATGCGCCGGTGCGGCGGTCGGTCAAAACGTGGAAGGACTATGCCTCGGTGCTTCGGATCGGCGATTCGGCTTGGTTCTGCTTTCTCTATAGCCTGACCTTCGGCGGGTTCAGCGGCTTCGCCAGCTATCTTTCCATTTTCTTTCGAGATCAGTATCACGTGAGTAAAGTCACGGCTGGTGATCTCACAACATTCGTGGTGTTGTTCGGCAGCTTCCTTCGCCCTGTTGGCGGCGTGATGGCGGACAAACTCGGCGGTTACCGAATGCTGTTGGTCCTTTTCTCGACCGCCGTGGTGTCTTTGGGCTTATTAGCCACTTTGCCTGTAACAGCCGTCGCCGTGGCGCTCTTCGCGCTCCTGATGGCAATGCTCGGGTTGGGAAATGGCTCCGTCTTTCAACTGGTTCCTCAGCGCTTCCCCGATCGGGTTGGCATCATCACGGGACTCGTAGGAGCGGCCGGAGGGTTAGGAGGCTTCGCGTTGCCCTCCCTCATGGGACTACTCAAGGGCAGGACCGGCTCATTCTCGTCCGGGTTCGCGATTCTCGCCTGTTTCTTCTTCTGCGGCCTCGGGGCCTTAGTTTACCTGCGCGACGTTTGGCGTCAGACGTGGCCGACTGCAGCAGCAGAGCGCGCCGGATTGCTGGCGGGACGGTCCGCCGTCGCTTCTGCGTATGCAGCCGAGTAGCACGCTCGAAACGATCAAGACCGCGGACACCCATTGTCCTTACTGCGCGCTGCAGTGCGGCATGACCCTGCAACCTTCGGGCAATTCGGTACAGGTGCAGGCTCGTGACTTCCCCACCAACCGCGGCGGGCTGTGTCAGAAAGGGTGGACCTCAGCAGAACTGCTGAACCATCCTGAGCGACTCACCTCGCCGATGGTGCGGGACACCAAGGGCGGAATTCTGCGCTATGCATCGTGGGACGAAGCTTTGGACCGCATTGCCAGCGAGATCCGGCGCCTTCAATCGCCAATACGGGGCTGATGCCGTTGGCGTATTTGGGGGCGGCGGACTGACAAATGAGAAGGCGTACGCCCTGGGCAAGTTCGCAAGAGTTGCGTTACGCTCTTCGCAAATCGACTACAACGGCCGCTTCTGCATGTCATCCGCGGCAGCAGCCTCGATCAAAGCCTTCGGAAGGGATCGCGGCTTGCCGTTTCCCATTGCAGATATTCCGCAAGCACAGACAATCCTGCTCGTTGGAAGCAACGCGGCCGAAACGATGCCCCCGATCATGCAGTATTTCCAGGCGCAGGCTAAGAACGGCGGGCAACTCATTGTCGTGGACCCGCGCCAGACCCCAACGGCCGCCGCCGCAACACTTCACCTCCAGATCACGCCTGGCACCGACATCGCATTGGCGAACGGGCTTTTGTATATCGCCTTGAAAGAGGGTTTCGTTGACGAACACTTTGTGCTTAACCGTACGGCCGGATTTGAACAGGTGCGCCACTCGGTCTCGCGCTATTGGCCGGAACGCGTAGAGCGGATCACCGGCATACCCGAAGAGCAGCTTTACCGCGCCGCGAGGATGCTTGGAAAGTCGGAAACGGCGATGATTCTGACTGCGCGCGGTCCGGAACAACAGAGCAAAGGGGTAGATTCGGTTCTCGCTTTCATTAACCTGGCGCTCGCGCTCGGCAAGGCTGGAAAGCCATTTTGCGGATATGGCTGCCTCACCGGGCAAGGCAACGGCCAGGGCGGACGAGAACACGGCCAGAAGGCCGATCAACTTCCCGGGTATCGCAACATCACCAATCCAGATCACCGGTCTTATATTGCGAGCGTCTGGGGCGTACCGGAAGGGTCGATCCCCGGTCCAGGCAAGTCCGCCTACGAGATGTTAGACCGGCTTGGTACCGAGGGAGGCGTGCGCGGGTTGTTCGTCTTCGCTTCGAACCTGGCTGTTTCCACGCCTCGAGCCGGACACGTGCAAGCGCGTCTCGAGTCGCTCGAGTTCCTTTGCGTTTCTGACATATTCCTATCTGAGACTGCAGCGCTGGCCGATGTCGTTCTTCCCACGACCCAATGGGCAGAAGAAGAAGGCACAATGACAAACCTCGAAGGTCGCGTCATCCTCAGGCGCGCCGCCACTTCGCCGCCCGGCGGCGTGCGTTCCGATCTCGAGACCATTCACGAAATTGCCGCACGGCTGGGGTTTGGCGATGCATTTCCCTCGAAACCCCGCGAGGTGTTCGACGAACTCCGCCGTGCGACCTCGGGCGGCCCGGCGGACTATTACGGCATCAGTTACGAACGCATCGAACGCGAGGACGGTGTCTTTTGGCCCTGCCCCTCGGAAGATCACCCCGGGACACCGCGCCTGTTTCTCGATCGCTTCAGCACGCCGGATGGGCTAGCCCGGTTTCACGCCGTCGAACACCGGAGTGCAGCCGAAGAGCCGGACGGGGAGTATCCGCTGTACCTCACAACCGGCCGCGTCATGCAGCAATACCAGTCGGGCACTCAAACGCGGCGCGTCAAGCAACTGTTTGACGCTGCTTCGCGAGCGTTCGTCGAAATCCATCCTTCCATGGCGCTCTCCTACGGGATCAAGCACGGGGATGCGGTGCGTGTGAGCACGCGGCGAGGCGTCGCTTCCGCATCAGCCAGGCTCACCTCCGCGATCCGCATGGACACAATCTTTATGCCTTTCCATTTTCCAGGCTCGGGTAGAGCCAATCTGTTGACGAATCCGGCTCTCGACCCCATTTCGCGCATGCCCGAATTCAAGGTCTGTGCGGCTCGCATTGAGAAGGAGAGCACGTGTTAGAGAAACCTGTTTTTCTGCAGGGCTTGTTTCCGTATGGGGGGAACGGATTGACGAATCCCGTTCCGTTCAAGCCGGGTTTGACCTACAAAGTCCCGGATGATAGACGGGCACAGTTGGTCTACTTCCGCGCCGGGAATCCGACGGATGAACTGGTATACGTGCTGTTCAAGCGCGAGGGCAAGCCAATGCGGTACTTCCCCGTGGGTGCGAAGGCCGCGACGCATGTGGAGCTGGCAGTGGTGGAAGACCTGGAACCCGGCACAACTCTCGAGGTGTTGGTTGGTGCGCCGGAAAACGTCTTTGCTTCCCTTCTGCTGGATATCGGACTCGTGGAGATAGAGGCTTGAAAAAGAATCTTGTTGTTATCGGAAACGGCATGGCCGGCGCCCGAGCGGTCGAAGAGATTTTGGCTCGCGGCGGCGATGATCTGTTCAATATCACGATGTTTGGAGACGAGCCATACGGAAATTACAATCGCATCCTGCTCTCGAACGTCCTGAACGGATCACAGGGCGAAGAAGAAATCTTTCTGAACCCGATCGAATGGTATCGAGACAACAACATCACCTTGCATGTCGGCGTCTATGCCGAGTCCGTCTTACGCAAGTCGCGCTGTGTTCTTGGCGCCGACGGCAGCATTGAACCCTATGACAAGCTGATCATCGCAACTGGCAGCCGCTCCCACGTGCCCTCCATCGATGGCGTTACGATGCCGGACGGCCAGGATAAGCCCGGCGTTTTTGTGTTCCGCACTCTCGACGATTGCCGCGAAATAGCGGAGTACGCCAAAGGTTGTCGCGGGCGGGCAGTCGTGATCGGTGGAGGACTGCTTGGACTGGAAGCGGCGCGGGGCCTTCAGAGCCACGGAGTGCAGGTGGATGTGATCCATCGCAGCCAGCACCTGATGAACCAGCAGCTTGACCAGCAGGCCGGCGCGATTCTGAAATCCACGATGGAGGGCATGAACATCGGGGTCCTGCTCGGCAAGAACACGACTGCGGTGCTCGGCGATGAGCGCGTCACCGGCATCTCGGTTCGCTGACGGAAGCATCCTTGCCTGCGACATGGTCGTGATGGCAGCGGGAATCAAACCCAACGTTGAGATCGCAAGCCGCTGCGGCCTGCAGGTTCAACGCGCAATCGTCGTCGATAACCAGATGCGATCGGTCACGGACCCGGAAATTTACGTTGTGGGCGAGTGCGCCCAACATCGCGGTCACGTGTACGGTTTGGTTGCTCCGCTTTGGGAACAAGCGAAGGTTCTGGCTGACCATATTACGGGCCGTGACTCGGCAGCGTCGTATCACGGTTCGAAAGTGGCTACGAAGCTGAAGGTCATGGGTGTCGAAATGGCCGCGATGGGCATTATCGAACCGGTGGATGAGCGCGATGAGATCGTCCAGTTCACGGAGCCGAAGAAGGGCGCCTACAAGAAGCTGATCATTCGGGATGGCCGTCTGGTCGGTGGCATTTTACTCGGGGATATCAGCAAAGCAGCTTATCTGATGCAGGCGTTCGATCGTGGTACGCCGCTGCCGGAAGAGCGCTTGTCCCTGCTATTTGATATCGGCGCGCCTTCGAAGAAGGTCACGGTCGAGGAGATGCCGGCAGACATGCAGGTCTGCAACTGCAATGGCGTGACGAAAGGAGCGATTGTGGGTTGCGTGAAGGCAGGCAAGCGGAGCCCGAAGGCCGTGATGGAAGGAACGCGTGCTGGACATCGGATGCGGTTCCTGCAAGAGCCTGGTGACCGAAATCGTCGAATTTGCCTGCGGTGGCGAAGCTGGAGGAAGATCCATCCGTTCACTACTACGTGCCGGGATCCCGTTGACCAAGCCGGACCTCATGCAAGCCATCTGCGAGCAAGGCCTAAAATCGGTGTCCGCTGTTTTCCAGGCACTGGCGAATGGTAAAGAAGACCCGGCCAGTAAGCCCGGGCTTGCCTCCCTGCTCAGCACGATCTGGGCTGGCGAGTATGTGAAAGAGCCGGACGCGCGTTTCATCAATGAACGCGTTCACGCCAATATCCAGAAAGATGGTACGTTTTCCGTCGTGCCGCAAATGGCAGGCGGCGTCACCAGTCCCGCCGAGTTGCGTCGAATTGCGGACGTGGCCGAGAAGTATCAGGTGCCTATGGTCAAGCTGACCGGCGGCCAGAGGATCGATTTGCTCGGAGTCAAGAAAGATGATCTCCCGCACATCTGGCGCGATCTGGGCATGCCTTCCGGCCATGCCTATGGGAAAAGTTATCGGACTTGCAAGAGCTGTGTCGGGACCGACTTTTGCCGCTTCGGCGTTGGCGATAGTACCTCGCTGGCGATCCGGATTGAGCACACGTTCAAGGGGATCGACACGCCTCACAAGGTCAAGATGGCTACTGCCGGCTGTCCCGCGGAACTGCTCAGAAGCCATGGTGAAGGATATCGGCGCAGTGGCGGTCGAAGGCGGCAAGTGGGAGATTTACGTCGGTGGTGCCGCGGGCGCGCATGTGCGCAAAGGCGACATCCTCTGCGTCGTAGAAAGCCACGATGATGTCGTAAAGCTTGCCGCTCGCTTCATGCAGTATTACCGCGAGAACGCCAAGTACCTGGAACGCACATACGGCTTCGTCGAACGCATTGGAATCGATAAAATCCGGGCCATTGTAGTGGAGGACAGCGAGGGTATTGCAGCACGGCTCGACGCAGCCATTAAGGCTTCGATCGACGCCTACCAGGATCCATGGGAAGCGGCCTACAGCGCGCCGCGTCCGACAGAATTCGCTTCCCTGCTCCCGGTGCTCCAATGAGAGAAAAAGAAGAAGAGTTTACGCTTGGTCCGCTGGACCTGATCCCCCAGGGCGAAGGAAGAACGTTCGCGCTAGGGAACGAGCGCATCGCGGTTTTTCATACACGGTCGGGTGAGATCTTCGCGACGCAGGCCGATTGTCCTCACCGGAATGGTCCGCTGGCTGACGGCCTCATTGGTAACCGGACCGTTATTTGTCCACTTCACGCCTGGAAGTTCGACCTCAGCACGGGCCAGTTAAGCGGCGGAGACTGCAAACTGAGGACGTACCCTGTCCGCGTAACTGCGGACGGGCTTGTTACGGTGAAGGCCGGGGCGCCAGAGCCGGTAAGTTCGAGGTGACCGGCCGGGTATCTTTTCGTTCTTCACACGCAAGGTATGGTGAAGCGAAACGTGGAGCCCTTGCCAGGTTCCGACTCTACCCAGATGCGCCCGCCATACCGATCAACGATCTTTTTACAGATCGCAAGCCCGATTCCCGAGCCCGGGAATTTCTTTGCCGTGCAAACGCCGTAGCGGCTGAAAGATCCGTTCCGAGTCTTTGGGATCCATACCCTGACCGTTGTCTTCGACAGAAAACACGCATCCATTCCGGCGAGTTTCAGCCGCAACCGTGATACGCGGAGCTTCATCGGCCTTCCGGTACTTGATAGCGTTTCCGATCAGATTCTGGAAAAGCTGGGTGAGGTGAATCGGATCGGCTTCCACCGTCGGCAGATCACTGTACGTCGATCTCGGCACCGGTTTCTCCGATTTCCTGTTGCAGGATGATCCGCACGCCTTCCACCACTTCATCCAGGTGCACCGCCGTCCGTTCACGCTCCTCTTCTCCAACCTCGGCGTAGCGCAGCAATGCGCGGATGAGCTGCTCCATACTTCGCGCGGAATCCACAATGTACTGTAAGAACTCGTCCGCCTCGCCATCCAGCTTTCCCCGATACTGCCTGGCCAGGAGTTGTGAATAGCTCAGCAGCCCACGTAGCGGAGCCTGCAGATCGTGTGCCACCGTATGCGCAAACTCGCCGAGTTCTTCTCGAGAGCGCAGCAGAGCAGCTTCCGCTGCCTTGCGATCCTGAATGTTGTCCACAATGCCGATGATCTGAGTAGGACGCCCGGCATCCTCGGCAATAACGGTTGCTGTTGCTCGCACCCAGACAAGCTGGCCATCCTTTCGGATATAGCGCTTCTCGATGACGAAGTTCTGGATTTTTCCGGACAGCAGTTGTAAGTGAAGCTCTCGATTTTTCGGTACGTCGTCCGGGTGTGTCAGGGCGAAGAAATCCTTGTCGCGAAGCTCCTCGGCGGTGTAGCCAAGGATTTCACAGTAGGCGGTGATTGAAATAGAGAAGCCGGGCACTTGGATCGGACAGAACAAGCCCCACAGCAGCATGCGAAAAAGCACGCCGGAACCGGTCCTCGCTTTCTCGTAACGCCTCCTCAGCCTGTTTGCGTTCCGTGATATCGAGAATGTACTCGACTCCCTGACGATCGTTGAGCATCTTCGGAGCAAAGAGGCCCCACCACCGCGATCCATCCTTACGTACATATTGCTTCTCGTAAGGTGTTGCTTTGCCGGTCGCGGCAAGCTGACTTTTACGTTCAAGCGTTATGGGCATCCACTCGAGCGGGGTTAGAACATCCCACCGGAGTGGCCCCTGGTCCAGATCCTCGCGCGTATAACCGGCCATTCCCAGAAACGCGTCGTTCGCCTCTACGATGTTTCCTTCGAGATCGAAGATAATGACGCCGACGGTATCGACCTCCAGTGCGCGCCGCAACTGCTCTTCCCGTTGTCGATAGAAGAGCTTCCGCTTGCTTCCGCTCTGTTATATCGCTCAGGACACCGAACATGTGCTCCGCTTTGCCATCATGCCCGGCGATTGCGTGAGTGATACTCGCAACGTTACGGATGCTCCCATCTGGAAGGACAACGCGGTATTCGGTTTCGAGGCGACTCAGATTTTCACGGGACCATTCCGATTCCCGCTCTACTCGTGGAAGGTCGTCGCGGTGAATGCGAGCGGATACCTCGCGGATCGTGCATCCCTCGCTGGATGAGAAACCGAAAATCTCGCGACTACGCTCGTCGCAGAGTACGGAATTGGTCGCAAGATTCCATTCGAAGGTGCCGAGCTTCGCGATCGACAGGGCCGCACCAAGGCGGGTTTCCGTTTCTAGCGGCAGTGGCCAGTGGCCCCTCTGTTCCGCTCCATCAACCAAGCTGGCGTGCGATTTGGAATCTACCATTTATCGAGTCGCCAAACCGAGCGGGCGGGATGCTCGTGAACGGGCTCAAATGGTAAGTATGTTGCCGTTGAGGTCAAGCACGGTCCTCGGGACTATCTTGCCATACGCAAATAGCACTTAAGAACGAGGAAAAAGGCGTGAGTCTGGCTGTGTTGGGTCGGGTGGTAACTGGATTAACCGGTGAGCCGCAAACGCCTCTTCAATCAGCGCGGTCAGCAGTTCGGAGAAGAGCAAAGGATCGGTGGACGCTTCCCAAAGGAAGTACCCAAAGGAGCCGGGACAGGGATTCACCTCATTGAGCCAGACTTCGCCCGTCTTGCTATTGCACAAGAAATCAATCCTGGGCGCCCCCGTACCGTAGACAGAAGTAAAACAGACGGTTGCCCACTCGCGAATCTTGCCTTCGAGATCAGGAGGCAGCGAGGGATTGAGTTCACGTGTCAGCGATAGCATGCCCTGGCTGATCGTGCCGGGCTGCTTGCTGCCGGATTTCGAACCACCGCCGCCGGCGAGATACTTCGCCTTGAAGTCAAGTAATTCCCGATCCGATTTCGGCCGTTCGATGGCGGACGTCTGCACCTGCCTTCTTCCGTTTCGAACAGCAACGTTGTATTCGACGAGATTCTCCACGAACGGCTCGATAATGGCGTGAGTGTCGAGCCGAAAGATCACGGAGAGAGCACCGCGGACTTCGTCGAGTTGTTGACGCGCGCGCGACTCCGATGCTCGAGCCAAGATGCAGTGGCTTCACGATCACGGGGAACGCGAGATCCCGGAGCTGCGTTTCAACCTCTGCCGTCGACGGTAGAAGACCGGTAGCCGGACGCGCGACCACCGTCGATGGCAGAAGCGCGATGCCGGTTCCGGCGAGAACACGTCTTGGTAGCCGCCTTATCCATACAAACGCTGGAGGCGAGCGTTCTCATGCCGGTGTAGGGCACGTTTGCAAGCTCGAACAATCCTTGAACCCGGCCATCTTCCCCGAACAAGCCGTGGAAAGCAAGCAGAGCGACGTCGAACTCGATCACCTTCGGCTTCGAGAACAGGCCGCCCGCTTTCGCCGGAAGCAAACGGCCGCGGCCCTCGACCGTAGGCCATAGGTCAAGCGTTACGCCTTCGAGCGTTTTAAGCGTGTTCTCACGCGGTATGTATGTGCTGCGGCTTCGCAGAGCGTCGCCAAGGAACCACTTACCATCCGGCGCAACGTAGACTGGGAAGGAGTCGAAACGATCTCCGTCCAGAGCTTCTAAGGCTTGAAGACCGGTGATGACGCTGATGTCGTGTTCGGGGGAACGGCCGCCAAAAAAGACAGCCACTCGCGTTTTCATAGTGGGCGACGTGAATCGATCGGGTATTCACAACAAGCTGAACCTGCGGAAGTCGTCGAATTTTTCACTCTAGCAAAGCATTGAATGCACTCTGAATCCACCATACGGCAACCGGAGCGGTTTGCCGTGATCGAGACCACCAGCCCCCGCACGGGGAACGTGCGCCTTATCTTCGGACACGGCTGGGGTCAATCATCGGCGGCATTTTTGCCGATCGCCGAAACGCTAAAAGCTTTCGCGCCTTCCTACCTGGTTGACTTCCCCGGCTTCGGGCAATCGCCGGTTCCACCGCAGAACTGGGGAACGGCCGAGTACGCGGACGCCGTCGCGGCTTGGATG
This sequence comes from uncultured Acidobacteriaceae bacterium, assembly GCA_963730775.1. Lineage (GTDB taxonomy): Bacteria > Acidobacteriota > Terriglobia > Bryobacterales > Bryobacteraceae > Bog-105. Next base: position 243,692 of record CAVSTI010000009.1, read on the forward strand.
GAGAGCCTTCCGGCGCCGAGAATCGCATCTGGATCGGTCATAGCTTCGGCGGAAGAATCGGGCTGCAGTTAGCGTCCCGACATCCAGAATTGTTCAAAGGCATGATCCTGATTGCTTCAGCGGGATTGCAGCGCACGCGAACGCCACTCGAGCGCGCACGTATCGAGTCTGAGGCGGGTCATTTTTCAAAACAGCAAAACGCGTACTCCAAGAAGGTCCGCAGCTCGAACGCCTTCGGAGCCGAATGGGAAGCGCCGATTATCGCGCCGCCGGCCCGCTTCGTCCGGTACTGGGCCGGGTGGTCAGCGAAAACCTCAGCGAAGTCGCATCAGCGGTCCGTTGTCCGACGCTCCTCCTGTATGGATCCGAGGACACGGAAACGCCGCCCGAGATCGGCGAACGCCTGCATAAGTTCATCCGCGGCTCGGAGCTCAGCATCCTGCAGGGTTTGGGTCATCTGGACATTTTGACCCGTGGACAGCACCAGGTTGCTCTTCGCATTCGCAAGTTCATCGAGGCGCACGCGGAATGAGATATCTGCTTCTTGCGGCATACCTGGTGTTTGCCTGGCGGCGACTCTCAACTTATCTGCATATCTTCCAGCAGGAAGAATATGACCCAGTCCGCTTCGTCCGCTGGTTAGTTAAGCACGCGTTCGCTCGATCGTCGAGTCTCGATCGTAGTTCTCGTTGTTGGTGTCCTGCAGTTCGCTATTCGACTTGCTTTCAGTGTCGGAGCGATGTTCCTTGTGGCTGTGCTGCTGCTCGCGGCTCTTTACGAGAAGAAGTTGCGGGCTAGCGTCGAAGAAGCGGCTGGTGATGACCGCAGCGCGCCACACGGATCTACTGGGTGGCGTTCGCTGTCCTGGCTCTGGTTGCACTGATCTACGCCTTCCGGATGTTCCGCTCATCGCGTGGTTGATTCCGGTGCAGGCGGTTCCATTCGCGTTGGTTGTGGCGACGCTGATTCTGGCTCCGCACGAGAAATCGGTGCAGAAGAAATTCTGGAACGAAGCGCATGGCAAGTTGAAGGCGCTCAGTCCTACGGTCATCGGTATCACCGGATCATATGGAAAGACCTCTACGAAGCATCTGCTGGGTCACATCCTCGAACTGCAGGCTCCCACACTGATTACGCCCGGAAGCGTGAACACCCCGATGGGAGTATCCCGCGTGATTCGGGAACAGTTGGGAGCCCACCATCGCTTCTTCGTTTGCGAGATGGGAGCATATGGTCCCGGATCCATCGCTCGACTATGCCGTCTGGCGCCGCCCGATGTTGCGGTCATGACGGCGATCGGTATGGCGCATTACGAACGCTTCAAGACACTCGACACCGTCGCAAAGGCAAAGTTCGAGCTTCCCGAGGCGGCAGCAGCCAGAAACGGCGACACGATTCTTTCCGACTCCGTGCTGGAATTCGAAACCGCACGGAGATTTCGTTCTCAGCACCCGGCCAAGACAGTAACCGTCGGGTTCGGCTCGCACTCGGATTTCAGGATTGTTAACGGAAGTCAGACGGCTGCTGGATTGGTGGCGCAAGTCATGTGCAAGGACCAGCTCTACGTCCTGCGCGCACCCCTGTTCGGCGAGCACCATATTGGCAACATGGCAGTAGCGTTTGCGACCGCATGCAGGGTAGGGATCTCGCCGGAAGACGCAATCCTCGCATTAACTTCGGCCCCGCAGATTAGTCATCGGCTGGAAGTAAAGGAAGGCCCTGCCGGCTCGCGGCTGATCGATGACGCTTACAATTCGAACCCGGTGGGGTTCGCGTCGGCCTTGAAGCTGCTGAATGACCTGAGGCCAGAGGGAGGACGCCGCGTTCTTGTCACGCCAGGCATGGTGGAGTTGGGTGCGGCCCACGACGAAGAACATCGGAAGATCGGGCTATTAGCGAGGTCGAGCGTAGACATCCTGCTTCCGGTACTTCCCCAGAGAATTCCGACACTGATTGCCGGATATCAAATTGATAATCCGGAATCCGTGATAATTCCGTGCGCAAATTTTGCCGCAGCCCAGGAATGGATGAATAGCAATCTCGGCCGGCTCGACGTGGTCCTCCTGGAGAACGATCTCCCGGATCTCTATGAAAAGAAGCTGTCTCTGTAAAGCAGGAGAGGCCAATACGGTTCATTCGCCTGCAAGAAATCATGGCAGGATTCTAGACCCTCGCGCGGCAAAAATTACCGATAATCCCTACCCCTTATTGCGCAAATGGCAGTTCCATTCCTCGTTCTATTCCTCCATGGTTTAGTACAGGACGGACGCGACACGCAGTGTTTCCCAATGCCAAGATGCAAAGGCAGCCGGAAGTTCTTCCGGCCGATACCTCGGAGGAGAGATTAGCAAATTATGAAGTTCAAAGGTTCTCTGTTCGCCGGCCTTCTGGCGACAGCAGCATTCTTCAACGCAAGTTCTGCACAGGCAGCATCCGTCACAGGAACGGCGAACATCGCTGGCAACGTGAACGTTGACCTGACCAGCATTGTGTTTAACCCCACGTTCGTCAATACGCCTGGTGCGATGGAAACCGGTTCATTCGCTGGACTGACCGGTGGCACGATCATGTCACTGACTGGTGGACCCAGGACTGGAGCGGTCAACGTTCCTAATTTTATTTCGTTCAATGCGGGCGTTGCAACGCCGATCACGTTTGACCTGACCTACATCGCCCCTGGCGTTGGAACACAGGCTAGTTGCGCAAGCAGCACTCCTGGTTCGGTCTGCACGCCGAACGGCTCGCCTTTCACGCTGGTGCAGCTTACCAGCAGCACTGTTGTCGCCACTCTGCAGCTCAACGGTGAAGCCTACACTGGTAGCGCCGCAACCGGTACTTCCGCAACAACTGGCGTCTTCTCAACCCAGACGGTTGTTAACGGCACGTTGCCCCAAATCATCGCTGCCCTGAACGCAGGTCAGTCGCTGAACGGGATCACCTACTCCGCTTCCTTCATTGCCTCCCCGGTTCCAGAGCCAGCCTCCATGCTGTTGATGGGCCTTGGCCTCGCCGGCGCTGGCTTGATCGCTCGCCGCAAGAAGGCGTAATTCTGGGCGGTTCGCCGCCTGGAACTCGCTGGCAAAACCCATGCGCTCCGTGCGCATGGGTTTTTTGCATTTTCGGACTAAGTGCTAGCTGTAGGCGTTGTGAAACGGCTTACAACGGAAAAGCGCGAGGCAGAGTGAAGCGCGCCTACGCGCGTTCGAGGTACGTGCCTTCGGAGGTATTGACGCGGATGCGTTCGCCCTGGTTGATAAAAGGCGGCACTTGTACCACCAGGCCGGTTTCCATCTTCGCGGGCTTGGTGACGTTTGAAACGGTCGCGCCTTTCAGGCCGGGCTCGGTTTCGACCACAGTCATCTCGACGCTGGCTGGCAACTCCACGCTGATCGGCTTGCCTTCGTAAAACTCGACGTTTACTTTCAGTTGGGGCGTCAGGTAGAACACCCCGTCACCGAGGATGTCCTTTGTCAGGTGCATCTGCTCGTAATTCTCGATGTTCATGAAGTAGTAGTATTCGCCGTCGTCGTACAAATACTCCATTTCATGCTCATCGAACGCAACACGCTCGACCTTGTCTTCCGAAGAGAACCGGTGCTCGATCATAGAGCCCGACCGGATGTTTCGCATCTTCGCCTGAACGAAGCCGCGGAGGTTGCCAGGAGTGCGGTGAACCATGCTGAACACCGAGTGGAGCTCGTTGTTGAACTTGATCACCATGCCCGGACGTAGTTGTGTTGCTGCAATCATCGAGAAACCTCAGTTTATCAAGCGGATGGAACTAGGGATCGGCCGTACAGGCCTGGGCGCTGGCGTTTGAAGGTACACGCCACAAGCCGGACGCATCGACCGCGGTGGTTTGCTGAGCCTTGCCGTCCAGGTAACTCAATTTGGCGCGCGGAGGAACCTTCCAAATGATCATGCTTTGGGTCGCATCCCGGTGCGGTAATTTCACGCATCTGTCGAGCTTGGGAACGAGTGTCAACCGGCCCAGATACCAGAGGCTTCGTTTCCCAATCGGACGGGCAAGATTCTCCCTCAACTTTCCCAGGGATGATCCGAATCCAGCAGGCGGAAGGCGTCCAGTTCGATCGACCGACCAGCATTCCGCGGGACTCGTCGTAAAACCAGGGATCGAGATTCTGGTAACCGACGCCAGGGAGATAAGGGTCGCCCCACAGAAATTCGTAAGCAACACCTTCTCCTTCGTGAACCGTTTGGCGATCCTCAATGGCCCACGCCTGCAGGAATTGGGAACTGTCGAGATTCGGATCGAGACTTACCAGGGCAAGCGCGGCTGCGTGAGTTTGCCAGTCCGGGTGCTCCACTTGCTTTGGCTTCAGGCTTAGTAGCAGCTCTACCGGTAATGACGAAAAGAAGCGGGGATCCTCCTCGCGAAGATCCGTGCGCTCTACCGTTTTAGCGGCGGAAAGATATTCGACAGCAGCGTAAAGTTCCTTCGGATCACCGAAGTCGCCTGTCCGCAGCTTGTCGACCAGGACCTTCTTGTCCTGCTCGACCTCGGATTCCGTATCCTCGCCAGATGCAGCGTTCCAGAACAACCTGTCCCGCAGCGCCTCCAGAGATTCACCTGTTGCATCCGGGCAAGACGGGTTCGGCGATTCCTGTGAGAAGAGAGCGGTGGCCCAATCGCGGATCAGCGCAATTTGCCGACGCTCACACGGATGGGTCTTCGCCCATTCAACGGCTTCTCTTCCCTTCGCCTCGTCGCCGGTGACGATGTAAAAGAGCGCGAGTTCGAAGCCTCTCTCCTGGGAATCAGGAACACTTTCGACCCGTTGGGCAAAGTTCGTCCAGCGAACCGTCTGCCGTTCTCTATCGCGCTTCAAACGCTTCAGTCGCGGGGCCGATAAAAGCAAATGAGGCGTGTGTGGCAATGCAGCGACCGCCGACGGATTTGGCTGTGGAGCATCCTGAGCCCAGACCAGAGCTGGGAGAAATGCGAACGTGGCAAGCCGCAAGCGAATATTGTTCCATATAGGGAATAGGCACCTGCTACTCTGAGAGTTCTACCGGCTACAACTTATTGTTGCGATTGGCCGCTAACGCACCTCGCAGGAAGTGGTTCCGATGCAGCATCGAGTTTTGGATTTATGCCGGCCCGGGCAAGCGAATCGTTCATTCTCCGCACTTACCCGTTCCGTGAGGCGGACCTGATCGTCAGTTTCTTTACGCGAGATCAGGGCAAATTGCGAGGGATCGCGCGAAGAGCCCGGAAACCGAAAAACAGCTTCGGATCGGGATTGGAACGGCTTTCGCTAGTGAACGTGTCGTACTCACAAAAAGAGACTCGAGAACTGGTCAACCTGAACGGTTGCGACTTGCTCCAGTCGCAATTCGATTTGTTGACCGATTTCGACACGAGTATCGCCTTGGATTACATCGCGGAAGTGAGTGATCATATGCTTCCCGCAAATGAGCCGAACGAGCGCTTTTTCCGGCTGATCGCGACAAGTCTCGACTACATGCATACCCGGGCGAACGGTGCCATGTGGACGGCCATTACGTATTTTTCGCTTTGGGCGACGCGCCTTTCGGGGTTTCTGCCCGATCTCGTGAACCATCCGGATCGGAACTTAAGCGCCTCCTCGAGAGATCTCGCGCAAGCCATGCTTCGTCATCACATTGCTGATCTGCCTGCGCGAACCTGGAATAAGGACACGGCCTTGGATCTGCGCCGGTTTCTGGTTGCCCGGATGGAAGAGCACGCGGAACGGCACTTCCATACACCGGCATTGCTTGAGGGTCTTTGACGCTCAATAATGGATACCTTTCAAGACACAATCTTCAAGCTGAAACGCTACTGGGCTGATCGCGGCGCCGTGATCCAGGAACCTTACGATCTGGAAGTGGGAGCGGGTACGATGGCGCCCGAAACGTTCCTTCGGGTCTTGGGTCCGAAACCGTACAAAGTGGCTTACGTGCAGCCCAGCCGCCGTCCGGCAGACGGCCGCTACGGCGAAAATCCCAATCGCCTGTACAAGCACCAGCAACTGCAAGTGATCCTCAAGCCCAGTCCGGAAGACGTCCTCGAGCAGTATCTGGGCAGCCTGGAAGCGATCGGGATCGATCTCCGGAAGCACGACATCAAGTTCGAGGAAGACAACTGGGAAGCGCCAACGCTCGGCGCTTGGGGCGTCGGATGGCAGGTGATGCTCGATGGCCTGGAGATCACGCAGTTCACGTATTTCCAGCAGTGCGGCGGCATGGATCTGGACCTCGTTCCCGCAGAGATCACGTATGGCTTAGAGCGGATCGTCGCTTTTCTGCAAAACGTAGAGAGCGTTTACGACATTCAGTGGGCGCCGGGTGTGAAGTACGCGGACGTGCGCCTGGCAGACGAGGAGCAGTTCTCTACCTACAACTTCGAGACGGCCGACGTCGCATTTCTCTGGAAGTCGTTCGAACTGCATGAAGCGGAGTGCCAGCGGCTGCTGCAACTGTTCGCGAAGACCAAGGACCGGCGGCGCTTCCCGGTTCTTGCCTGCCTATGATCAGGCGCTGAAATGCTCGAATCTCTTCAACCTGCTCGATGCCCGAGGCGCGATCAGCGTCACGGAACGAGTGGCGGTGATTGCGCGCGTACGCAAATTAGCGGTTGGCGTGGCAGAGGCTTGGGTCGCGCAGCAGAGTCCGACGGAACAGGAGGCCGCCTAGATTGGCCGACCTTCTGCTCGAGATCGGAACGGAAGAGATTCCGGATTGGATGATTGACGCCGCACTCGCTGATTTGCGCGACGAAGTTCCAGGCTTCCTTTGGCGAATTCGGCGGAGACGCTCTTCGGACCGAGGCAACGCCGCGGCGACTGGCGCTATTCGCGAAGGATCTGCTGGAACGTGCGCCCGACACCCAGACGGTTGCGCAAGGCCCGTACTTGTCTGCCGGCGCTAAAGCGGCTGAGGGCTTCGCAAAGAAGCAAGGCACTACCGTTGATCAGCTCGCGACGATACAAGACGCGAAAGGCCAACGCTACGCGTTCCATCAGCACGTGAAGGGGCAGGCCCTCCATGGGGCGTTGCGGGAGAAGCTGCCGGGCATCATCGCGGGAATCCATTTTCCCAAGAGCATGACCTGGACAGGAAAAGGTGGCGTTCGTTTCATTCGTCCCATCCGGTGGCTCGTTGCTCTCCTGGACGATCAGGTTCTGCCCTTCGAAGTTGCCGATGTGAAGTCCGGCGATACGACACGGGGCCATCGCATCCTCGGGTCGAAAACTCCGGTTCCTGTCACGATCAACACTTACGAGCAGGTCCTTCGGGACAATTTTGTCGTGCTCAGGGCGGACGAGCGTCGCAGCCGTATCGAGTCGGCTCTTGGCACGGATATTCACCACGACGCTGACCTGTTAGGCACGCTCATCTACTTCACAGAGTGGCCCTCGGTGATTCGAGGCAGCTTTGATCCGAGCTATCTGCAACTACCGCGCGAGATTCTTTCGACCGTGATGCGTCATCACCAGCGCTATTTTTCCGTGATGAAGCCTGATGGTTCGCTCGCCCCGGAGTTTGTGGCGGTCACGAACACCGACGGGGATCCTGACGGACTCATTCGCCAGGGTAACGAGCGCGTCCTCCGTGCCAGGTTCAACGATGCGCGATTCTTCTGGGAAGTCGATCAGCGCCGCACGTTGGCTGATCGCCTGCCCGACCTCGATAAGGTGACGTTCCAGGCCAAACTCGGCAGCTATGGCGAGAAAGCAAAGCGCATGAGTGCGCTCGCGGGTGAATTAGCCGAAGCCCTGAAGGCGGACCAAAGCTCGGCCACACGCGCGGCCTTGCTGGCGAAATGCGATCTCACGACGGACATGGTGAAGGAGTTCACGGAACTCCAGGGCATTGTCGGCGGGCTGTATGCCAAGGCGCAGGGTGAACCGGAAGCGATTGCCACGGCAATCTACGACCATTACAAGCCGGTCAGCATGGAAGATTCGATTCCGCGGACCCTGGAAGGCCAGATCGTTGCGCTGGCTGACAAGCTGGACACCCTCCGCGAGTGCTTCAAAATCGGACTGGTCCCAACCGGTTCCAAGGATCCCTTTGCACTTCGGCGAGCTGCGCAAGGCGTGGTGAAGATTCTGTTCGAAGCAAAGTTGGACCTGGAGCTTGCCGGATTGTGCGAAGGCGTTCCGGGGCTGCTTCCATTCATGACGGAGCGCATCGATTTCTACCTGCGCGAGGTCCGCGACTTTGCGTACGACGAGGTGAAAGCGGTGCTCGCAGTTCCCTTCGGCTCACTTGCCGACCTGGAAGAACGAACCGAGGCGATTCATTACATCCGCCCGACGGAAGACTTCGAACCTCTGGCCGCCAGTTTCAAGCGCATCAAGAACATCCTGCGCCAGGCGGAAGTGGAACACGCGGCCGGCGTGCGATCCGAACTACTGGTTCCGGGACCGGAGAAGGACCTCTTCGAGGCCTTCGAGCAAGTGCGGCAACAAGCCGCGCAGACAACTTCGTATCGGGAGAAGCTGACCTATATCGCCTCGCTCCGTCCCAAAGTGGATCTGTTCTTCGATAAAATTCTTGTAAACGATCCAGACCCGGTAATACGCGAGAACCGCCTGGCGCTGCTTTATAGCTTGCTGACCGAGTTCTCGATCATCGCTGATTTTTCCGAAATCGTTACAGAAGGCGCAGGCGCCTGAGTAACAAACATGAAGCCTTTAAGCAGATAGCAGGAGACACACGATTTGACAAAGAAATACGTATATTCGTTCGGCGGAGGCACCGCCGACGGTGACGGTAAAATGCGCGACATCCTTGGCGGCAAGGGTGCTGGCCTCGCGGAGATGTGCAAGGCGGGCGTACCCGTCCCCGGTGGATTTACTATCTCCACGGAAGTCTGTAATCTCTTTTTCGAGAACGGCAACAAGGTTCCGAAAGAAGTCGACGACCAGATTCACGAAGCCCTGAAGAAACTGGAAGACCTGATGGGCAAGAAGCTGGGCGGCGTTGACGATCCGCTGCTTCTCAGCGTGCGCTCCGGCGCGAAGTTCTCCATGCCGGGCATGATGAACACCATCTTGAACCTGGGTCTGAACGACAAAACAACCGAAGGTCTGGCCAAGAAGACCGGGAATCCGCGCTTCGCCTACGATTGCTACCGCCGTTTTATTCAGATGTTCGGCGAAGTCTCGCTCGGTATCGAGATGGAGAAGTTCGATCACATCTTCGACGCGCGTAAAGCAAAGCGGAAGGCCAAGCTCGACACCGATCTCACGGCAGACGACCTGCAGGCGATCATCGCCGACTACAAGAAGCTGGTGAAGAAGGAAACGGGTAAAGAGTTTCCGCAGGATGCCCTGCAGCAGCTGATGATGTCTCGCGACGCCGTTTTCAATTCCTGGAACACGCCGAAAGCCCAATACTACCGGCGCATGGAGAAGATTTCAGATTCTATCGGCACCGCCGCCAATGTTCAGGCCATGGTGTTCGGCAACATGGGCGACAACTCCGGCACGGGCGTTGGCTTCACCCGCAATCCCTCAACGGGCGAGAAGATCTTCTACGGCGAATTCCTGGTGAACGCGCAAGGCGAAGACGTCGTTGCCGGCATCCGTACTCCTCAGCCGATTTCTGAACTGCAATCGGTGATGCCGGAGGCTTACAAGCAGCTTCGTGAGATCACGAGCAGTCTGGAAAAGCACTATCGCGACGTACAGGATTTCGAGTTCACCATCGAAGAAGGCAAGCTGTACATGCTTCAGACCCGCAACGGTAAGCGGACGGGTCCTGCCGCTGTGCGCGTCGCCGTCGACATGGTGGAAGAAGGCCTGATCACGAAGGAAGAAGCCGTAGGCCGGGTTGCTCCGAATCAACTCGACCAGCTGCTTCACCCGGTGCTTGACCCTGCCATGCGCAAAGGTTTGCAAAAGATTGCAACCGGATTGCCGGCCTCTCCCGGTGCGTCTGTCGGTCGCGCCGCTTTCTCCTCGGAAGACGCTGTTACGCTGTCGGCGAAAGGCCCCGTGGTGCTTGTTCGCAAGGAAACCACACCGGACGATATCCACGGTATGGACGTTTCCAAAGGCATTCTGACGGCGGTCGGCGGACTAACCAGCCATGCGGCCGTGGTGGCCCGCGGTATGGGACGCCCCTGCGTCGTCGGCGCGTCCACTATCTCAGTTCACGAAGGCAAAAAGCAGGCGGTCATCAACACCGGCGGCAAGAGCCTGATCCTCAAAGAGGGAGACTGGATTTCGCTCGACGGTTCGCTTGGTGAAGTTTACCTTGGCCAATGCAAAACGAACGACCCTGACCCGAAGTCGCACTATTTCGCTTCGTTCATGGAATGGGCGGACGAGTTCCGCGGGGACTTCGGTGTTCGCGCGAACGCCGATATCCCGCGCGACGCCAAGCAGGCGCGATTGTTCGGCGCCGAAGGAATCGGACTCTGCCGCACGGAACACATGTTCTTCGCGGAAGACCGTATTCCGTTCATGCAGGCCATGATCCTTGCGCGTGACGAGAAGAGTCGCGTGAAGGCACTGCAGAAGCTGCTCCCGATGCAGCGCAAAGACTTCGCGGGTCTGTTCGAATCGATGAACGGCTTCCCGGTTGTCATCCGTACACTCGATCCGCCGCTCCACGAGTTCTTGCCCAAGCGCGAGAACCTGATGGTGGACCTTGCCAAGCTCCCGCACGCCTCGCGCGGCGAGAAGAAGGAGATGGCAGACACCTACAAGGTGGGCATCGGTGACCTGAAGAAGCATCTTCCCGAGCTGCTACACCGCGTGGAAGAGCTTCATGAATTCAACCCCATGCTCGGCCATCGCGGCTGCCGTCTCGGCATCACCTATCCCGAGATCACCGAAATGCAGGCGCGTGCCATTTTTGAGGCTGCGGTCCTGGTCGCCAAGAAGGGCGTGAAGGTCATCCCGGAAGTGATGATCCCGCTCATCGGAAGCGTCAAGGAGCTTGAGAACCAGAAAGCCATTGTGGTCAAGGTTGCTGAAGAAGTGCTGACCAAAGCCGGCATGAAGGATCTCAAGTACTACGTCGGCACCATGATCGAGATTCCGCGTGCCGCGTTGACCGCGGACGAAGTTGCGCGTGAAGCTGAGTTCTTCTCGTTTGGTACGAACGATCTGACCCAAACCACCATGGGTCTGTCGCGCGATGACTATACGAAGTTCTCGAAGCAGTACGAAGATCTGAAGATCTTCAAGGCCGATCCATTCGCTGTTCTTGATCAGGACGGAGTGGGCAAGATCGTCCAACGCGCTGTCGAACTCGGTCGCAAAACCCGGCCCGATCTCGAGGTCGGCATTTGCGGTGAACACGGCGGGGAACCAAGCTCTGTCGAGTTCTGCTACCGCATCGGCATGAACTACGTGTCGTGCTCGCCTTATCGCGTACCAATCGCCCGGCTTGCCGCGGCGCAAGCGGCTTTGGCTCGGAAGAATCAGCATTCCGAGCTGCAGCGCACGGCTTAAAAACATAAAACAAAACCTGGGCGGTATGCTTTAAACATGGCTGCCGTCCAGCCCATCCGTCGTCAATCATTCGAAGCTGTTTACGAGTTACTCCGTAGCTCCCTCCTCACTCGCCAGCCAGTCTCAGCAACCTACAACGGCAATCCACGCCTGTTCTGTCCCCACGTCCTCGGGCGTAACAAGGACGATGTGCCGCATGCTCTCTGCTATCAGTTCGGGGGCAAAAGTAACAGCGGACTGCAACGCCGAGGTTCGCCCGACAATTGGCGTTGTCTCTGCATCGAGAAGCTCACGGACGTTAAGTTGATCGAAGGGCGCTGGCACACTCCCGAAGGGCACTCCCGCCCACAAAGCTGCATCGCCAAAGTCGAATACGATTCAGAGAATCCGGACCTGTCCCGCTGGAACGCGAAGGGTGCGGGCACGTAAGCAATGCCGTCTGCCGTCGAATCGCTTGGCCTGCTCGGGCTGCCTGCACCGGTAAGCGTACTTGCTACCCAGCGCTGGGACGTGATCATCGTCGGCGGCGGTCATAACGGCCTTGCCTGCGCGGCGTATCTCTCGCGTGCCGGGCAACGGGTGCTCGTTCTTGAAGCAGCGGACGAGAATCGGAGGGGCTTGCACAATCGAGGAGCCGTGGCCGGGAGTTCGGATGTCGCCTTGCGCCTACCTCGCCGGTCTTCTTCATCCCCTGGTGATTCGCGAGCTGAATCTGGCCAGCTACGGCTTCGAATGGACGCCCGCGAGCAATGGCCTTTTCGTTCCGTTCCTAGATGGCTCGAGCATTCAACTCTACGATGACGACGAGCGTTGTGAGGCCGAATTAAAGCGGTTTGCGCCGAAAGATCTGGAGGGCTTTCGCGCCATGTCGGACGTGATCCGACGCCTACGCGACGCAATACGACCGGATAACGAGCGAGATTCCTGGATTGGAGAGGCTCCGAGCCGGGAGGAACTGGAAGAAAGGCTCGGAAACGACAGCGAAGCGCGCGCCTTGCTCTTCGAATGGTCGATGGCTGAATTCGTCGAGCACTATTTGAGCGACGAACGCTTACAGATGGCGTACCTGGGGCAGGGCGTCATAGGGACCAACGCCAGTCCGTTCGAGCCCGGAACAGCCTCTATTCGCTTCCATCACTCTTCCGGACGTCTGGGAGGTTTGCCAGGCAGCTGGGGATACGTGAAAGGCGGCATGGGCATGGTCTCCTTCTTTCTTGCCGATGCGGCGGGGGAAGCCGGAGCGACGATTGCGTGTGGAGTTCCCGTCGCACAGATTCTGCCGGGCGAAGGCGTCCTGCTCGAAAGTGGCGAACGCATCCATAGCTCAACGGTCGTTTCAAACGCAGATCCCCGCGTTACTCTGCGTTTGCTCGGGAACGCGGCCCTGCCCGAATGGCGCTCTCAAGTCGAGCGTATTCCGATGGAGGGCTGCACGCTGAAACTCAACGTGTGGCTGAGAGAGTTGCCGAATTTCCGCGCACGTCCCGGAACGTGCGAGCCGCACCATTTTGGCCAGGTCAATACGCCATTGTCGAAAGACGAATGGCGATCGAGCTACGAAGCAGCTCGGAACGGGTTTCTGCCGGAACACCTCTGGACCGAGCTTTACTTTCAAAGCGTCCATGACTCGTCTGTCGCTCCTGCGGGCACGCACACCATGAGCGTCTTCTCGCAGTACGTGCCGTACCGATTCGCCGAAGGCAACTGGGACAGCCAGCGCGAATCTGCTCGTGACCTGGCGCTTGCGGCCCTCGCTCGTTACTGTTCGAACATCCCGGCCGCCGTCATCGACGCGGAACCACTTGGGCCTCCGGACATTGAGAAGCGGGTCGGATTGACCGGTGGACACATTTTCCAGGGCGAATGCCTTCCTCCCTATATGTGGAGCAACCGGCTTTCCTCACGTACACCGATGGAAGGAGTGTACCTGTGCGGCGCTTGCACCCATCCGGGCGGCAGCGTGATCGCGATCAACGGAAGAAACGCGGCTAATGCCGTGCTCGTGGATGCCGGAGTTCGCGGCCTTTCCTGAGCCGCCGATTGACAGCAAATAACAGCGCAATCAACGGCACGATCACGAAGAAGGGCCAATAAGTGACGAGCAGCGGCTCCTTCGGAAGTACGTTCAAGTCGCCAGTGACCGACGCTTCATCCGAGCCCCGCCTGACATCTACCTTAACCTTCCACCTTCCTGCCGTTGGTAAATCAAGATGCGAAGCGTAGAGCGTCTTGTTCGTCGCCGCTTCGTGAGTTGCGGGAAGCGTGAATTCCACGATTTCAGCGCCGCCAGGCTTCGTCAGGTGAAGAAAGACCTTGGCGTCCAGCACGGTACCTGTGCCGTCGCTCGTTTGGCAAAGAACACTTAGGTCCACCCGCCCGACTCGCACCTGAGAAGGGTCGCTAAAGAGCGTAAGGAGGAAAGGCCCGGCTTGCTTTTGCAAAACGACCTTGGTGCCATCTGCTCGAAGCAGTTGGTCTCCGCCCAGCAGCAGCAGAGCAATCAGGCAGTACGGCGACAATCGCCTCAATGAATCATGCCTCTCATTTCCATCGGCTGAAATAGAATCCAAATTCCGGCTGCATAGAGCGCAACTGCAACAGCAGCCCAAGGCAGGGCAACCGGGAACACTCGTCGCATTTCGTTGCCGTACTGTTCTGCTATACGCAGGATCACATACAGGCTGAGAAGCAACCCGGCATTGAGCAATAGGATTTGCACAGGCGTCACGAACGCCAGCGACGTGGTCCACGCAGTCGCAAAATGGTAGAGAAGATGTGCCGCCCACATTGCAATGCCGATCGGAACGAGTGCATAGACAAAGCGGCGCGCCACATCCAGGACCCGATCAACCGGCATGAAAAGCCGATTTAGAGCGGCGCAACCAGCAACCATCACCGCCGGCATGATGGCCGCGCCGAGCAGTACGAAGACGCCGACGACGATCGGCATGGCATGCGGACCCAAACGCCCGTGCCATTTGTGCTCGTACATCATGACCGGCGCCGTCATGCCTGCTGCATTCACAAACGCGGCAAAAACAATGACCAGTGCCAAAGCTGCATAGTCGGTTCGCTTCGAAAGCTTCCCGACCGAGGATCGATACGGATCTTCGGTCAGGGTCTTAGCCGGTGCAACCTGAACGAGAGCCACGTTGTCGTGCGGGCATGCCTTCACGCAGTCGAGACAAAACGTGCAATCGAGATTGCTGGCTTTCTCCGGTTGAAACAGGTAAAGCTCACAACCGCGTGCCGTTTCGTTCCCACGAATACAATCGTGGGTCCGACAGCTTCGGCAAACGCTTTGTTTTCTGACCGCGACCTCTCTCGGCGAAACCAGCGAGGCGACAAAGTGGAACTGGCCGATGGGGCACACGTATTTACAGAAGCTTGCTCCCCGGAACAGGCTGTCGACCGCTAAAGAAGCCAGCGAAATAGCCGGCAATGATCCATGCCGTAGCGGAAGGGCTGTTCCACAAGCTGAACGCTTCGTAGCTCCAGAAGTAAAGAAACAGCAGAGTGATCGGGAGCCATTTCGAACGCAATACTTTCGGCCAGCGCAGTTTGGGAGTGATCAATCGCCGTGCGCCGTCCCGAACGAGCGTGAACGGACAAGCCATGCAGAACAGGTTCCCGATCAGCAGAAGCGCCCCGACCGACAACGCTCTCCAGTGGATCCAGGGTAGAACGCCCGCCAGGTTCAATGGCGCAACTTGCGTTCCGCGCAGACCGTCGACGATCACCGCACCCGCAACGACGAGCATGGCCCATTGAGCGAACCGCCGCGCCGGGGGAAGCCACGTAAGCCGTGGTAGCTGCTGCCCGGAAGAGAACGTTTTGGGTAGACGAACAACATTTTCTTCCGCGAAATTGCGCTCCGGCGAGAAGAGCCGCATAGCAAACACGACCGCTGGGATCAGGTAAACGACTGAACCCGGAACCCACATGATTGCTCCGGCAAGGGTCTGATCTGTTAAGGGAGACAAGCCGCCCAGGTGAACAGCTTCATAACTCGGATACAACACACGCCCCGCGAAAACAAAGGAAGCCGACAGGACTGTGTTGACCAGATCCGCAAAGAGCAGGTACGGTATGGGCGCCCAGCTTGGGTACCGGTTCTTTCCCGGCCCTTGCTGAATAAGCGGAACCCAAAACAGAACGCCCGTCCAGAAGAAACAGGCATGCTGCAGATCATGAGCGAAGTTCGACCGTAAGGCCAGTTCGTACACCGGTGGAACATGCCACCCGACCGTACTGACGGCGAACAGCAGCCATGCGACGGGCATGGAGCTAAGCCAATGGAAGATGCGGTGGCTAGCGGGCCAGGTCAGAAAAGGACCAATGGCGTCCTTCACAAACCTTTTCGGCAATCCGCGTAGCAGAGGAAGCAACGGGTCGCCCGATCAGAAGAAGCGGGGGTGCGATCGACAGCAGCAGCAAGTGCTGTGTCATGTGCGCCGAAAGGAAAAGCTTGTCGAATGTGTCCAGTGGTGAATCAATCGCAAGCCAGATCACAGCCAGGCCCGCTAGAAAAGACCCGAGCCGAGTCGGGTCGTGTTCCGTGCGAACCAGACGCCGGATACGAACCCAGCCGATTCCATAAAGCACCGCGGTGAACAACAGAGCAGCCATTGTCCATGCGTGCCAGGGCCAGGATTGTAAAGCGGCTGCGGCTACGGAGTCCACTTCCTAGAATTCCCGCTCGGCAAGGAGCGGGCCGGATCGTGCGACGTCGCGAGGAAATTTGTTCAAGGGCTTATCCGATGGTTGAACTCCCCGCTCGTTTTGTGGCCTGAGCGTTCGCATAAAAGCGACCAGGGCTTCCACTTCCGCCGGCGTAAGTTTCTTGCCGTACGCAGGCATGTTTCCGCCGCCCTGAATCACCTGCCGTATCATTTCGTCGGCCGTGAGTCGGGTCGCCACTTCGTCGAGCGCAGGGCCGCGCAGACCGCCCTCGTTCCCGAGTGAATGACAGTTGCGACATTGCTTGTTCTGAAACACAAGCTCTCCGTGAATCTCAAGCGGAGTCCGTTTCTTGACCATGTTGACCGGAACAGGAGTGCCGCTCCAGGCATACATGCGAGGCGACCACGGCGAGGTTTCGCCCATGTACGTCAGCGTTCCGATCACAAGCATGATGAAGATGACGGACAGGACAGCGACAGGTCTGCGACGGAAACTCTTCTCACCCGTTCCCGAGATAAATGGAAGCGCGAACAGTAAGCCGATCAGGATGGCCGGCGCAACAAACAGAACGATGACTTCCATCCAGTCCGGCAACAGTGCCAAGGCGGCGAAGATGGAAAGGAAGTAGAAGTCCGGCCGGGGATTGGTGTTGATCAGGGTCGGGTTCGGAACACCCAGCGGACCTTTAGGGCCGAAAAAGAACGCACATGCAAGAATGGCGACCATCGTGAACGCTGAGAAGAAAAGATCTTTGCCGACAGCATGGGGAACGAACGGCACGCCTTCCTTCCTCAGAATCTCGGCGTATTCAGCGTCATAGGTTGAGCGCTTCACGGGAACACCCGGCTTCGGATATTCATTGATCCCCTTGGTGAGCACGAGCCGCAGGTGCATGCTTACCATTGCGATGATCAAGCCCGGAAGGATAAACACGTGAAGAGTGAAGAACCGGGACAAGGTCTCGCCGGCTATGATGGGCCCGGCAAGCAGCAGGTGAACCAGCTGACCTCCTATCAAAGGCACGCGCCCGGTAACCGAAGCGCCGATGGATAATCCCCAATAGGCATCCTGGTCGAAGCGCATCACTTGGCCCGTGAACGCCAGCCCGAGCGTCACAAGCAAGAGGAAAACACCGCTTACCCAGGTCAATTCACGCGGGTACTTGTAAGCCCCGAACAAGAAGACTTGAATCATGTGCAGCGTCATGATGAAGACCATGAAGTTCGATCCCCAGTAGTGCACTGCACGCAGGTACCAGCCCAAGAACTGGGCGTGGTTCAGATATTCAAGGCTGGTAAACGCCTCGTTCGTTGAAGGAACGTAGACGAACGCGAGACATGTTCCCGTGATGACCTGGAGAATGAAGCAAAGCAGGGTGGCGCTGCCGAAAACATAGAACCAACTTCCCGCGCTCGAAGGCACTTCATGACCGGCCGTAGACGAGTACAGAGCGGTCAGGTGAAGCCGGTCGTCTAACCAGACTGCCAGTTCTCTGAGTTTGTTTACCATCGAGGCCTACCAATCAAACCGGGTTGCTAAGAGTCGGCATCTCACCGCCCTTGACCCACAATTGCCCGTTTTCCACTTTGTGATCGTATTGATACAGTCCACGCGGGGGCGGACCAGCCGCTCGCGACCCATCCTCATAGAAGGCTCCGCCGTGGCACGGGCACATGAACAGCCCGGATTCCTGAAACCATCGAACAGGGCAGCCGAGATGGGTGCAGTTAATCGCAAAAATCTGAAACTCCTGCCCTGAGGCTCGCCGCACCCAGCAGGGAATGTTTGCGGTCTGCCCATCCCAAGGCCTGGTGAACGGGTTTCGATAGGTGGCAATGCGGGTACTTTTCTCCGCGAAATCGTCCAGGTTGCCAAGCGAGATCCAATTGCGCGGATCTTTCTTCTCCACAAAACTGGAGAACACAAACCCAATGATTGGAACCGCAATTAAGGCCCCGGCCGCCACATTCAGCGCCATGCCGGCTGCGAAGAGCCAATTCCGCCGGGTGGGATCGAGTGTGTTCTGTTTGCCCTTGTCTTCCTGACGTGTTGTGTCGCCGGAGCTATTTTCCTTTTTCAATTGGACCTCCCCGCATGCTGCTTCCGTTATTGAATTTGTTGCCTTCCTCCCGCTGCTGATCTCGACCGCGGCCAGGCCGGTTACCGCTATCTTCGTTGCCCTTTGTCTTTTCCCCGCTCTGCCCTGTTCCGCTCGCCTGCGAGAAAGCATCCACCGCTTCCGCATTCGGCGGCCGTAGTGAGGCGAGATAGGTGACGACATCCGAGATATCCTGATTACTCAGCGGGCGGCCTAACTTCAGGTTCCGGTAACTTAACATCCCGAGATCAGGACGCCCCACGATGACGGAAGTCCTGATGTTCTGATTGGTCACCAGGCTGAGATAGCTCGGGTCTGACACCGGGCCGATGACGCCGGGGCGGTGGCAAAGCACACAGGATTGCGCAAACAACAGTTTGCCCCGATTCACGTCCCCACTCTCGATCGCAGCGTTATAGGGCGGCAAAGGCGGGTTTCCAGGCGGGACCGGTTTGCTCCAGTTCTTCTCGATACCTTCCACGAGAATGTTGATCTGCTTGTCCGTTAGCGCTCCACCGTCGGCACGGGACCACGCGGGCATTGACGTTCCGGGGCGTCCATGGGCGATCGTATTCCGAAGCTCCTCTTTCGGAATGACAGCAAGGTAGAGGGCGTCGTTCAGGATTCTGCCAGGCCCGTTCTTGCCTTCCGCGCCATGGCAGCCGGCGCAGTTCCGTGCAAACAGCCCCTTGAAATCCGTTGCGTTTCCTTCTTCTGCTTCTTCGGCATTGGGCGGCGGCTTACCTGGTGCGTCGCACCCGACCGTCCCCAGAATCGCGAACGCAAGCGCGACACAGATGACTGGCAAAAGCCTCATTTGTGCTCTTCTCCGTCACCGTGTATGCCGGGTGCCTCAACAAAGGCCCGCTCCGCAAGCGACCAGGATTGCATCGTCCGTATGCTCGTACTTCTGGCAATGACGAAACCGCCCACTAACCCGAACCCGAGCTGACACGCGACAAACCAGGGCCAACTGATGCGCTCGTTCATGATTGGGTTCACAAGGTTGAGAACGGTTGCGATCAGGCCCGTCCAGAACAACGGCATCAGGATGCCCGCCCAAAACGGCGCGTACTTCGGGAACATCGGTAGGATCACCGCATAGACGAGCCCCACCAGAATCGAGATAACTCCGTGTCCAATGAACGCCGCCGTGAATGCAAGACCGTTGAAGGCCTTTAGCTGTTCGGTGGAAGCCTGTCCCAGTCCGGGGATCACGACGCCGGCGAGAAGATTGATGGGATACCAGATACTGCCCTGCGCAATAAGGCCGTATAAGCAAGCCAAAGCCGCCATGGCAGCGCCGCCGGCCAAACCGCCCCAGATCCCTGACGAATACGGATGGACCCGCTCCGGTATGCGAACCCGGTGACGATCCTCGCCTGTTTTCATCCGGACAACCGACCGCGTTTCGACAAGAATGGGAGCGGGCCGCAGATCAGGTTCGATCGCCATCTCCTCGTGCGCTTCGTGTGGGATGACCTCGTGCCACCAGCCGATTCCACCCCGGATGGCGATGACAAGGCCAACTAATCCCACCACGAAGTGTGTGACCAGGCCTGCCATCATCAACGCGATCCCGAACGCAAAGACCATCGGCCAGTACGTCGGCTTGGGCATCAGGATGTGCGTGTCTTCCGTCCGCTCTCCGGCTTCCCCGTGATTGAAATGATGTTCCACGCGCTTACCTACCGATGATGTAGACGACCGTAAAAACCACGATCCAGATTGCGTCTACGAAATGCCAATACCAGGAAAGAAACTTTACACGCCTTTCCTGATGCTGAATCGGGAATCCCATCAACGAAACCAGCATCACGAGAAGCAGAAAGAACAAACCGACAACCACGTGGCTCGCGTGAAGTCCAACCAGCGAGTAATAGGTTGTGCCGAACAGATTGGTGCTGATCGTGAGGCCTTCCTTGTAGATCAGGTGATACCATTCGAGCCCTGTTGCAGTGAGAAATTCTCCGCCCAACAGGATGGTGACGAACCACCACAGCTTGAACCGCCCCACTTGATTTCGCTTCAAGGCATTTTCAGCAAGAACAATCGTCAGGCTGCTGGATAACAGGCAGATGGATGCCAGGATGGGCACTTCGAGCACGTCCTTTGGAAAGGGCCCGGTGACGCTCCTGCCGATGTAGACCAGGTACGCGACTACGAAGATGGTGAAGAGCGAAGTCTCCGTGATCATCAGCAGAATAATGCCGATCGTGCCGCGGTCCGGCAACGTCCATTCGCGCTCTAAAGCTCCGACGTCTGCGGGTGTGACGGTTGCTGCCATGGCTATTGCCCGAACTTCCAATCCGGATCTTGCGGATGCTTCAGATCCCAAAGAGGTCTGCTGCTGCGAACGACCGGAAGTTTTTCGAAGTTATATTCGGGCGGTGGAGAACTGGTCGCCCACTCCAACGTCCAGCCATCCCAAGGGTCGTCTCCCGCCCGTTTACCCTTAACCGCCGAATAGATGACGTTCCAGGCGAACGTGGCCACCGCAGCGACCTGAAAGATGACGCCAATAGACGAGATCAGATTGTACGGTTCCCACCCGCGGCCTGCGGGATACGTATAAATCCGGCGCGGCATGCCAAGGAACCCCAGCACATGCTGCGGAAGAAAGGTTAGATTGAAGCCGATCACGAAGTTCCAGAAGCCGAACTTTCCAAGCCGCTCGTTGTACATTCGGCCGCTTACCTTGGGATACCAGTAATGCATTCCAGCCATGAGGCCAAAGACGAGGCCGCCGATCAGGGTGAAATGGAAATGGGCTACCACGAAATAGGAATCGTGCAATTGCCAGTCGAAGGGCGATACGGCAAGCATGATACCTGTCAGCCCGGCTACCAGGAATTGCAACAGAAAAGCACAGCAGTAGAGCATCGGCGTGTCCATTCGCAACTTGCCCCCGAACATCGTGGCAGTCCAGTTAAAGATCTTGATACCGGTCGGGATGCCGACCAGCATTGTGGAAGCTGCAAAGAACGTGTTAGACCAGGCCGTCAACCCGACCGCAAACATGTGGTGGGCCCAAACACCGAGACTGATAAACCCGATGGCAATAACGGCAGCCACCATGGCAGGCCGCCCGAACAGCGGCTTACGTGAAAACACCGGTATGACTTCGGACAAAATGGCAAAGGCCGGAAAGATCAGGATGTAGACCTCCGGATGTCCGAAGATCCAGAAGAAGTGCTGCCACAGCACGGCAGATCCTCCGGCTTGCGTATTGAAGAAGTTCGCCCCCAGGTATCGGTCATAGGCCAACATGATCTGCGCTGCAGTCAGCGGCGGCACCGCAAGCAGAATGAGCCAGGAGTCGATGACCATCACCCAGACAAACACCGGCATACGGGACAGAGTCATCCCCGGGCAGCGCATCGAGATTGCAGTCGCAATTACGTTTACGGCACTTGCAATACTTCCGATTCCAGCCGTAAAGATGCCGAGAATCCAGTAATCGGTGCTTGCTCCCTGCGAAAACGGCTTTTCTGTGAGCGGGGCATAAGCGAACCAACCTACGTCCGGAGCCGAACCCGCTCCCGTTAATCCGCTTCCTCCGATGTAGCTGAAATACAGAAGAATGCCGCCGAACAGAAATATCCAAAAGCCGAAGGCATTGAGCCGCGGGAACGCCATATCACGAGCGCCGATCATCAGCGGCACCAGGTAATTTGAGAAACCAGCCACCATCGGCATGCCGACGAAAAACACCATCGTCGTTCCATGCATGGTGAACAGCCGGTTGTAAGTGTCTGGACCAACCACGTGATTATTCGGAACGGCGAGCTGCAGCCGAATCACGCTTGCCATGATCCCGGCGACCACGAAGAACACGAGCGCCGAGACGACATACATCAGCCCAAGCCGCTTATGGTCGACGGTCGCGACCCACTTGTATAAACTCTCCGACCAGGAGAATTCCTCCCGGATCGTTGCGGGTCTTGCCGGTAGATGTTGTTCAATGGTCGCCATGTGTCACTTCAAAGTCTCGAGATAAGAGACAAGTTGGTCCAGTTCTTTACCGCCGAGCTTCATGCTCGGCATCAGGCACCCAGGTTTAATCTGTTGCGGATCGTTGATCCACGCTTTCAGATGTTCCGGCGTATTCGTCATTACTCCGGCCGCAATCGTTGACCGGCTGGCTAGATGAGTCAGATCTGGCCCAAACTTGCCGATGGCTCTTGTCCCTTTGACCACGTGACAATTCATGCAGGAAAGTGACTCGAAAGCCGTCCTGCCCGGCACTCACATCGCCGGAAGCCACTGGCTTCTGTTGTCCTTGCGCCCATGCCTGAAATGTCGGCCGGTCTTCTGCAACCACACGCAAAAGCATGTTCGCGTGTTGCGTTCCACAGTATTCGGCGCAATTCCCGACGTAGGCGCCGCCCTCCTTGGGGTCGATCCACATGTAATTCAGGCGGTTTGGAATCAGGTCGACCTTCCCAGAGAGTTGCGGCACCCAGAAACTGTGATTGACATCAACGCTGGTCAGTTCCAGGTAGGTCGCTTCTTTTCCGTCGGGCGAGAACGGAACGTGGATTTCGTTCGCAGTTGTGATGCCGTAATCGGGATATTGCACTTCCCACCACCATTGATGGCCGACTACTCTCACATGCAGAGTGGAACGCGGCGGGCTCGCGTTCTCGACGCTCCAGACTACGCGCGCGGTGACTCCGATCAACACGAAAACAATGAGAATCGGGATCACGGTCCAAGCTAATTCGATCTGGTTGCTCCCGTAGACTTGCGCGGGCTCCTGGTGCAGATCGTCGCCCGGCCTCCGTCGGAAGCGAGCGATGGTGTAGACGATGATGCTGGCCACGACCACAAAGATCAGGGCAGTGACGGCCATTGCGAACCAGCCGACATCCCTCTCCGCAGCAGCGGGAGAGGCCAGCGGCTTGAAGATATCTGTCACGCGATGCTCGGGCATCCCCGGCACATGGACCTGAAAGAAAGCCAGTAAACCTGATTCGGCCACTAAAACGCTCTCCTTACCCCTACACTTTCTACTTTAACCGTAACCATTCGATCTAGAAGAGAAAACTGAAGGTATTACCTGTACTTGGCAGGGTATAGTAAGACGACCTATTATGGCGCTTCACATAGGGCAACGTGAAGTTCGGAATGTCACGATACTGGACCTGGACGGTCAGCTCGTGATGGGAGACGGCGCTGCGTCCTTTCGTGATCGGATTGACCTGTTGATTGAGGAAGCGAAGATCAGGATTCTGGCGAATCTCAAGAGTGTGCGGATGATCGACAGTTCCGGTTTAGGAGTGCTCGTGTCCGCTCATCTGGCTATTCAGAAGGCGGGCGGTGCCATCAAACTGGTTAACGCGTCGCAACGGCACATTAACTTGCTGGTGCTCTCCAAGCTGACCACGGTGTTCCCCAACTTTGAAGACGAGGCCACCGGAATCGAGAGTTTCCTCCCCAAAGAGCAGACAGGAAGACATTTCGACATTCTCGAGTTTGTCCGCAGCGAGGAAAACAGCGAGGAACCGCTTACCGGTGAGGAACCGGAGACTGACGATGAGGGGCGGAAAATGCCCGAAGGCGACTCGGGCAAGTCTTAGCTAACGAGCAGCGTAAGAGGCCCGGTTGCTCTCCGGCCGCGTTGTCTTCCCGTACGCGTTGATGGCCTTGTCCAGCGTGAGCAGGATGTGATTCAACTGTTCGTGGGTTTCCGCCTGAACCACTATCTTTGCCTGCGGCTTTGTCGTATCGGTCCGAAACGCCATCTCGGGCCCACTCGCGGCCGGCGCAGGGTTCGGCGCCCGATGCTGCTGCTGGGCCCCAGCCGTGTACGTGCTATTCGCCGCGGCTTGTGCGTCGAGATAACGGCCGGTCGCGCGAAAACGCAAGCCGCAAGCTCCGCAGCGATACGGATACCTGCCAACCCAGGATTGAATCTGATCGCAAGCCCCGCTTCGGCGGGATCGGTGCACATCGCAAGAACCGCAACGCGTACAGGTCATCACCTGACCTTTCGGCTGTAAGCGGAACCACCTTTAGGCCCGGTGAAGATTTCCCGGACCCTAATGCGTACCCCTTACAACCCTTCTCGCCTGTTCAGTTTACGCGTGCGCAGGTCTTCAACATGTCGAGCGAGACTACCTCGAGAGCTCTCTCGTGTGTTGCCTCCAGGCGAACCGGAGCACGAATTCCCGCGTCATAGGATCTTTTCCAAGGTCCGACACAGACGCACCATCCGTCGCCGGCCTTGAGTCCGGGAAATCCGAACTCGGGACGAGGAGTAATCAGGTCGTTTCCGATTGCCTTCTGATGCTGAAGAAATTCGTCCGTGACGATTACGCAGACGGTATGTTGCCCGACATCGTCCTCCTCCGAATTGCATTTGCCATCGCGATAGTAGCCAGTCAACGGATCCGTACAGCACGTCTGCAACGCGCCGCCTAAGACATTCTTTGTCATTTGATCCAAGGCTACTGCAGCCGGGTGTCGATTCTCGGCCTTCAGCTTGCCCGCTAAGCTAGGAAGACGAATGGAGTCTGCGCAACGGGGCTTTGGGTCTCGCTTCTGGTCGCTTATAGGTGCCACTTTCCTTGGATTTCTTGGAATGGGCACGGTGTTGCCCGCTTTGGCTCCGTATGTGAGGCATGATCTAGGCGGATCCGATCGCACAGTCGGATTCGTGATCGGCACGTTCTCGTTTATCGCTCTGGGAAGCCGGTTCATCTCCGGCCCTCTGGCCGACCGGCGAGGCCGCAGGATCACGATGCAGGCTGGCCTTCTGAGCTGTGCCTGCGCAGGCTTTGCGTACCTGGTGCCGCTCCATTTGCCGGGAGTATACCTGGGCCGGGCGTTGCAAGGGTTCGGCGAGGCATGTCTGTACACCGGGGCCGCTACATGGGCGGTAGAGCTGGCCGGCGTGGAGCGAAGCGCTCAAGCGCTTGGATACGTCAGCAGCGCCATTTGGGGCGGCATTTCCGCCGGGCCAGCGGTTGGTCACTGGCTTGGTTCCTTCGGACGAGCCGCCACACTTCAGATCGTCGCTGCGCTCGTTTCCCTCTTGCTTGCCTCATTAGTCGACGAGACGTTCCGACCAGGGCAAAGAGACACTCCTCGCAAACTTTTCCGGCCGTCGTTACTGACTGCGGGTATTGCCGTCGGATTTGTGAACGTGCATTATCCCGTGATCACAGGATTTCTGATCTTGCACCTCGCGCAGCACGGAAAATCGGGCCCCGCCGCGTTCACCACCTATGCGCTGACGATCCTGCTGAGCCGGTTCTTTCTTGGCAAGCTTCCCGATCGTCTACCGGCCATCCTGACTTTCTATGGCGGGCTTGTCTTCATGGCTATCGGGCTGCTCATGATTGCAGCCGGACCGCAGCCAGCGGTCGCGATCCTGGCGACCGGCATTCTAGGCTTCGGATTTTCCTTCCCCTGGTCATCCATTGCGGCTACGGTTCTGCGGCGGACTCCTTCCAACGAACACGGCTCGACGATCAGCTTCCTGAGTGCTTTTTACGACTTGTTCGTTGGGATGAGTTCTGTGGCTGCGGGAGGAGTGGCCAGCCGCTTCGGTTATCCGGCTGCATTCACGATGGCCGCGATCGCACTCGTTGCGGCCGCGATCGTCGGTAAATTTGTTTTCAACCAGCGCGAAACGCACATTGCGTCGGGGGAAGCGGAGCAACTGGAAGCAGTTTCGGGATAGCGTTATTGCACAACGCGAGCTGAAATCACGAGAAACACGGAAGTGTTCCCTTCAGGGACATTGGAGGTACCCACGACCACTTTCTGGCCTTCACGGACATCGACGTGCGAGCTGATACCGATATTGAGGTTTTGATACTGCCTGGAATCTTTCGAGCCGATGAAGTACGGTACAGTCGCAGTAAATTGAAGCTTCGAAACATGAATAATGGAAGTGGATTCCGTCGATGCGGCCAGCGAATCGTAACTCACGTGATAGGTTACGGGGCCGATAGTCACGTCTGTAGGCTGTAACTGCCTGATCACACCCTGTGCGCTTGCTCCAGTGCTCTGAGCAGACCTCAGGAGAAGCGTGCTGAGGACTTCGTAGTGTTTATACGGGAAGATCGCGCGCAATTGCTTCAGCACGGGCGAGAGAGCGTCGCCGCTCACCTCTTCGAAACCGGGCAGGGGCTCAGTTGAACCGGCCATGATGTAGATCGTCAGTTCCAGATTCCGGACTCCGGTAGTCGTATTGATGGCCGGGCTGGAGCTATCTAAATCCTGGATTGTACGTTCGACGTTCGCCACATCTGTCGGTGAGCCTTTCAGCACGATTGCCTTCAGAGCGCTGCTTGCCTGGCAATCCACGCCTGAGGCCCTGCAGGCCAAAGTGGCGATTGCCTCTGCATCGCCGCGAACCCTCACAACTCTAATCACCCGGTTCGCGTTGTCAATGGCTGTCGAGGTGTAAGGTGTATTTCCAGCTTTTGGATTCGAGCCCTGTGCAAAAACTCCGTGACAGCAAATAACGACGACTAGCAGCTTCAATCTCATTGTTCGACCGTTCTTTCCATAGGCGAGAGGAGAATAACTACATTCGGATCAGCCGTGGTAATCCGGAACTGCGTCGTCCCATCGGTACGGGCCACGAGATTCACTGTTCGAAGCCCGGCCTCTCTGGGGTTGTGAGTAGGGCGTGGGCGCCCAACCCGTTTCAGGTCAGGAATGGTGAGTGCCAGTTGCATGGGTACGTGGGGAATGGGCAATAGAACCGGTTCCTTCTGTTTAAGCGGTTCCGGCAAGTCCCGCCGCATCACGGCAATGGACACGAACACGGCGAGAGCTGCAAAAGCGGTCCCCGGGAACCAGGACCATCGTTTCGTCCCCCGCTGAGCCTTTAGCCTTTCCGCAACACCGCAACGAACCCACTGCAGATCTGTTTCGAAAGGCTCTGCAAACGCGCCCTGCAACATCGCCTTCGCTCGTTCGAGCTCTTGGATGGTCTGCCGGCATTGAGCACAACTGTTGACGTGCGGAGCCAATTTAAACTTCGCTATTGAGTCAAGATCGCCACCTGCCCAAAGCGCTAGCGTATGCGGATCAGGATGCCCGCTCATAACGCCCTTCCCAACTTTGCTGCGAGGAAATCTTTCATCTTGACTCGTCCTGTCGAGATTTGGGATCGCACGGTCGTCTCACTCGATCCGAGTATCTTCGCTACTTCGCCGGTCGAGTACCCTTCCAGGTCCCGAAGCACAATCGCCTGCCGTTCTTTCGGGCTCAGCGCCTTCAGCGCTGCCAGTACGAGTCGTTCTTGCTCTCTGTTCGCGGCTGACGTTTCGGGATTTTCGCAATCATCTGCAGGTTCCTGAACAAGATTGATCGACATTTCGTCTTTCGCGCGGCGCATAAGGTCGATGCAGACGTTCACCGTGGTCCGGTACAACCACGGT
Organism: uncultured Acidobacteriaceae bacterium; assembly: GCA_963730775.1. Lineage (GTDB taxonomy): Bacteria > Acidobacteriota > Terriglobia > Bryobacterales > Bryobacteraceae > Bog-105. The sequence continues at coordinate 271,333 of CAVSTI010000009.1, forward strand.
CCGAGTTCTTTGTCCTCGGCAACCGACTTTATCTTCTTATGAAGCCGGATGAACACGTCCTGCGCAGCATCTCGAGCCGCTTCCCTGTTCAAAAGCAATCGTTGCGCGAGCCGCAGAACCCGGCGCTCATGCAGGGAAACAAGCCTCTCGAACGACTCTGCCCTGCCGGCTTTTGCCCCGCGAATCAGTTGGCGAAGCACGTCCGGCTCGAGCATCAGTCGGTCAAAGGACGGTATCGCCATCTGCATGCGCCGTTCTTAACACCTCACTCGTTATACGTAGCGGGCGGAGAAAACGTTGAGAGCGACAGCGCTCTTATTGAAATTCCATCCCGCGCAGAAGCGGCCCTCGTTTTCCGGTGGCCTTGGCGTATTCGACCTTAACGGGTCGGGCCTGCTGAGGGCCGCAACTGAACTCGGAAGGGCTGTTGCGCATCAATACGCGCGTCGCGTCAGATACTTCGAGCTGCAGCGGGCCTGTTGCGGTATCGACGGAGAAGCCAACCAGTTTTCCGGCATTGCACTGCACCGTCCGAAGCTGGCCGCTTGTTCGATCGATCTCGTCACCGGCTTCGATGAAAGGATTCCATTCAGTTCCATGCGGCGTCCGAATGGTGACAGCTTTCATCTGGCCATCCTTATCCCGTTCGAACTGTACGTGGAAATCGGTTTTCGTCGTGTACTCAAGAGCCCCAGCGATCCCCCGCTCTTCCGGCGTTTTCGCGCTGAGAATAGCTTGATGAGCGGCAGCGGTGGCCTCCTCTGTCCGTCCCAGTTCGGACAACGCCGAAGCGAGGGCGCTCCAATAGCTATACGCTCGGGCCGCCGACGGAGTACCCATCGCTTTCAGTTGGTCAACGGCGGCGGCGTAGTTGGCTCGGTTGCTCTCAAGGATCGCCAGGTGATAACGCGCGTCGCTGAAATCCGGTTTGCCGGCAATCGCCTTCTGCAACGCATGCGCGATTTCATCGTCGGGGAGCCGGGCGTCCTCTGCGAGCAAGGCGAACCGGTAGCAGAGCCCGGGGTCGGCGGCGCCCGAGTCAATCGCCTTCTTCCAGCTCTCGAGTGCCGATGATTTGCTCCCGCTATCGAACGCGAGCGTGCCCAGGCTCGCCAGCAGTTTCGGCTCATTCGGATAGTCGCGCAGCAAGGACCGGTACTTCGCTTCCGCTCGGGTCCACTCCTTGTTCGCCATCAGTAAATCGGCCAGCAACATTCCCGCGTCGAGATCAGGCAAGCGTTCCTGCTTGAGGACGGTGGTCAACGAACTCGGCCGGGGAATCAGGTGTCGCGGCCAATTTCGCTTTCCGATCCAACTTCGCAAGTCCTTGTTCACAATCGCCGGAGGTTTGCCGTATACCGTTGCAAACACTTCTGCGCAGGGCTTGCCGGTCCTGATCGCCTGGAACAACTGGTCCAGGCGTCCATAATCCGGCGAAGAGATCAACATCCCCGCAATTGCCCAGCTTTCCGCGTAGAAAACAGCGGCAACTTCCCGCGACTCGCGGAACTTGGAACCGGGCGCGCCGTCGAAAAACTCGGACAGCGGGATCAGCGGGCGGCGGCGCAATGTATCGAGCCGGGCCGGCAAATCGCCACCAAACTCAAATCCCGAACTTGTCACCTGCACCGTGGAAAAGACCTCGGCCAGTCCTTCGCTCAACCAATCGGGCAGCTGAAGCCCCCTCGCGTGGAACACGGCGTGCGCGTATTCGTGAGCACTGATCCCGAAGCTCGAGGAAGGAGGTAGGACGATATATTCACCCGCGTCGGAGCCGACATAATACGCGTCTGCGGCCGCATGTGAACGAAATTCGTCGTATTCACGGGGCGAGTTAAATTCCAGCACCCGCAAGGGCACCTCCGAGTCCATTAACAAGCCGCTTAAGCCTCGAATGTCGCCGCCGGTCCAGAAAGAGCGCAACAGTTCGAAGCGGTCGAGAAGTTTTCGAGCCGATTCGCCGCTAACGTGCGAGTAAACCTGAAAATGTCCGGACTCCGCCAACCACCAGGGTGGCGACGGTTGTGCCGAAGCGATACCTGCGAACAGGAACATACCGAGCACAATGATCTGTGCCGGCGCGAGTCGCTTACAGGGCCGTCGAAGCGCGGTTGTTATCAGGCTCGATATTCGTATTGTGACGGAAGAAATTGCTCGGGTCGTACTTAGTTTTGACGTTCCTGAGGCGCCCGTAGTTGCTTCCGTATGCTTCTTGAAACCGTCCCTGTTCGTCCTCGCTGAGGGCATTGCCGTAGACCGATTCGGCGGACCAGTTGCTCATCGCGGCATAGAACTCTCGCGTCCAATTCCGGTTTGCTTCGTCGTCCTCGGCGCGTTCCCATAAGCTCAGCACCACGAGATCGAAACCCTCCCGTCGAGCGTGAAACGCCGTTGCATCGGGAGCAACACGAGTCGCCGCGCCGTGCATGTGTTCGAGCATCGTTATCGAACGTGGCGAGGGGCAGCACTCCAGCATCCGGACAAATGCATCGATCGCTTCGTCGGGCAGTTCCCGGAGAAAATTCGATTTCCAATAGCTTCGGTTACCGTGGGGGACTGCTGCGTCCAACATGGTCTGGAGCTGAAGGTACGGCATGGGACTGACCAGATCGGCGATCGGTGGACCGAACTGCCTGAGCGGCGAAAGGATGCGCTCGCCCTCCGCAAGATCATCCCCGCAATAGCAGGGAATGATCATGATCACTGGAGCGCCATCAGGCGTAGTTACCGCGCCGGCATAGACGGTTAATTCGTCTGGAAGGCCGGCCTGGCAGAAATCTCTGAAACGCCGTAAAACGTCGCGACCCTGAACCAGGGGGTGGATCATGGGACCGCTCAAGACGGTCTTGATCGGATGAAGGCGATACTCAATCGACGTGACAACACCAAAGTTGCCGCCACCGCCCTTCAGAGCCCAAAACAGGTCAGGATGTTGTTCCCCATCGGCACGGATCGTTTCCCCTCCGGCCGTGACAAGCTCATAGGACAGAGTATTGTCGCAGGTCAGCCCACATCGGCCCATGAGCCACCCAACACCACCGCCGAGTGTCAGGCCCGCGATGCCCGTTGAGGAAATCAGCCCGCCGGTGGTTGCCAGGCCGTGAGCTTGCGTCGCGCGATCGAACTCACCCCAAAGCAAGCCAGTTTGGGCGATGGCTGTCCGCGTGCCCTCGTCGACCTGGATGCTCTTCATCTGGGAGACGTCGACGACCACTCCCTCGTGGATTAGGGCTGTACCCGCGACGTTGTGGCCCCCGGCGCGAATGGCCGGATAAACGCCCCTGATCGACCGCAAATCGTACCGCACTGAGTACATCTTCCGTGCCCCGGCACCGCAGGATCGCATGCGGCCGACGGTCGATCATTCCGTTCCAGATTCGGCGCGCAGTCTCATAATCCGCGGAGTCGGAACTAATGATCTCTCCGCGGAAGCGTGGACGCAGCTGTTCCAGGTTCACGTTGCCTCCGTTGCGCGACCGAGTATATCAACTATTTTGTGTTCGTCTCGAGCATCGTCTTCCAGGCATTGTCATCCTGGCCGACACTGAGCCGATTTCCGGCCCGCACGAGAGGTAATCGCAATAGTCGGGGCTCTTTTTCGATACGCCCGATCATTTCTGCGTCGGATACCTTCAAATATTTCAGACCGGAATCGACGTACGGCTTGCCTTCCGTGTCGAGAAGACCGTCCGAGCCCAAACCGATCAATGAAGCGCTTGATTTCTCCCGGCGCAAACGGCTTTTGCTTCAAGTCGACGATGTGGAGCTTGATGCCGCGCTCCTTGAAAAACCGCTCTGCCGCACGAGTCGTTTGGGAGTTCTTTACTCCAAAGATCTGTACCTGGAGAGTTGCCATCCGGCTTGACTCCTACGGCTGCTCTGAAACAATCCGCATTTTGTAGAAAGAGCGGTGAACAAAAAGGAGAGCAAGAACGAAGAAAATCGCGGCCAGAAAGTATTTGGTTGTGGAACCCTGGTTACGCGACAAGGAAACGCCCAGTTCGACCGCGAGCAGGCCGAAGAGCGTCGTGAACTTGATGATCGGGTTTAACGCGACGGACGACGTATCTTTGAACGGGTCACCGACGATGTCGCCCACCACGGTTGCTGCGTGAAGGTCGGTGCCCTTCTGCTTCAGTTCTGTTTCAACGATCTTCTTTGCGTTGTCCCAAGCCCCGCCTGCATTGGCCATGAAGATTGCCTGATACAGCCCGAACAGCGCGATCGAGACAAGGTAGCCGATGAAGAAGTACGGCTCAAGCAGCGCAAAGGCCAGCGTAAAAAAAAACACGGTCAGGAAAATGTTGAGCATGCCCTTCTGCGCATACCGCGTGCAGATCTGCACGACCTTCTTGCTATCCGAGACCGATGCCTTTGCTGGTCCATCCAGTTTGATGTGCTCTTTGATGAATTCGACTGCTCGATAGGCTCCGGTCGTGACCGCCTGAATGGAGGCACCCGTGAACCAGTAGATGACAGACCCACCCGCAATCAGACCGAGCAGGAATGGCGGATACAGAATGGAAAGCCTCGTGACCAGCTCAGGGCGTAACCCTCTTGTTAACGCAACCACAATGGAGAAGATCATGGTCGTGGCGCCAACCACGGCCGTGCCGACCAGCACAGGTTTGGCTGTTGCCTTGAACGTATTACCTGCGCCGTCGTTCTCTTCAAGGTGATACTTGGCCCGTTCAAAGTTGACCGAAACTCCAAATTGCGACTGCAGTTCCTGCTCGATCTGAGGCAGTTGTTCGATGGTCGACAGCTCAAAAACCGACTGTGCATTGTCCGTGACCGGGCCGTAGGAGTCGACGGCAATCGTAACCGGCGCCATCCCGAGAAACCCGAATGCCACCAGGCCGAAAGCGAATACAGCCGGCGCCACCATCAAATTACCTAAACCAGTCGTGCTGACTCCAAACGCCACACCCATGAGAGCCAGAATCGCCAGACCAAGCCAAAATGCGCTCATGTTGCCCGCCACCAGGCCCGAAAGAATATTCAGGGCCGCACCACCCTCGCGCGATGAGGAGACCACCTCGCGCACATGAGCCGAGTGAACAGAGGTGAAGACTTTCACCAGTTCCGGAATGAGCGCTCCGGCCAGAGTGCCGCAACTGATTACCGTCGCGAGCTTCCACCACAGCGTTCCGTCTCCTGCGAGATTCGGAATAATCAGGTACGAAACAACGTAAGTCAGGACGATTGTCACTGCTGAGGTCAATCGGAGCAGACTAGTCAAGGGGGCTTCGAAATCCATTTCGTCCCGTCCCGCATATTTAGCCTTTGCATAGGCCGCGTTTGCCAGGTAGGACAAGCCGGACGAAGCGACCATCATGATGCTCATTGCGAAGATCCAGACGAGTAGTTCGCTCTGCACAAGCTGCTCACGAACGCCGAGGACGATAAAGGAGATGAGGGCCACAGCGGTCACTCCGTAGGTTTCGAACCCATCCGCCGTAGGACCCACCGAATCGCCCGCGTTGTCACCTGTGCAATCGGCAATCACGCCAGGGTTGCGGGCATCGTCCTCTTTAATTCCAAACACGATCTTCATCAGGTCAGCGCCGATATCGGCGATCTTCGTGAAGATGCCGCCGGCCACACGAAGCGCCGCAGCCCCTAGCGACTCACCGATAGCGAAGCCGATGAAACAAGGTCCCGAATAGTCGTGAGGTACCACGAGCAGGATGAACAACAGCAGGGCCAGTTCCACGCTGATCAAAAGCATGCCGATGCTCATGCCGGCCTTTAAAGGAATGTCGAAACAGGGATAAGGCTTACCGGCCAAGCTTGCGAACGCCGTGCGTGAATTTGCGAACGTGTTCACCCGGATACCGAACCATGCAACACCACAACTCCCGCAGATACCGATAACGCTGAAAAGAAGAATCGTGATCACCTTGCCGGCTGTGAAATGTTCGAGCACGCCGAAATACAACACGATCACCGCGGCGATAAAGAGCTCGAGGAGTGCAAGGAATCTTATCTGGGTCGCGAGATAGGTCTTACAGGTTTCGTAGATCAGTTCCGAAATCTCGAGCATGGCCCGATGGACCGGCAAATTCTTGAGCTGTCGATAGATCACCATCCCGAAAAGCAGGCCGAGAGCCACAACAATCAATCCGAGGCTCACCAGAGTGCGCCCGTCGATTGCGCCTCCGAAGAAGGTTGCCTGGCGCAGATCAGGAAGGGGAAGATGAGCCTCGCCGCCTTCTTCTGCACTTTGGGCATACGTACTCAGCGGAGCCAGCAACGCAAACAGAGCGACTGACAGCGCGGGCGGAACGCGCACATTAAAGTTCAAGAAAGCGCCTCCTGAGGCACTTGACATAGGATTTGGTCGACAGGGACGATCACCGTAACGAATATTAAGGCCAAATATCGCCGACGCAGATTGTAAATGCGTCGACCTCCCGGCAGTGTACCAGTGCGGCCAGACCGCACGCCAATTGGACCATTTCGGACGCAAGACGAAGGGGGAAAAGGAAAAGACCTCGTTGATTACAGGGGATTGCTGCTTGTAATTAGAACTGCCGCGCGGAGTCCGGGCGATAAACTCAGACCGATTCGATTCAAACCTTCGGTGTCTTGTGACAAAGTGGCACGATATTTGAATGGCTTTCCGCCGAAGCGAGTTTTTGGCGTACTTTGACGTCCTTGATTGCTATTGGTTGATCGAAAGCCGAAAGCTGAGAAGTTTGTGCCGTATGGACGCGCGGGCGTGCCGACAACACCCCAGGATTCGTCCAAAGCGTCTTTTTAAAAGCCTGTGACAAATGGGTTTTCGATCCGCACACCTGAAATCGTTTGCCCCGGGTTTAGATCTTCGGACAGGATTCGATCTGCTCCAGCCTTCAGGGCTGCGGCCGGATTCGACGTTGCGGGCATAGATCAAGACATTTGTATCGACAAATGCCTTAGCGCTCATGCCATGCATCTCGGCTCGCCGTGATCATTCCACCGAGATGGAATCCCTCTTTAAGGAGGGCGAGTGCTGCATGGTGGGAGCGTCCGTACTCTTCTTCCTTGCTCACGAGTGAATCGATTTGGTCGGCAAGCAATCCGCTGATCGAGGTAGACCGTTGCGCGGCCAGCACCCTGGCCTTCCGTATGGTGTCGGGACTTAAGCTAACGGTGACGTTCTGTTTCTTATTGATCTGTCCCACAGTTCCTAAACACCTCAGCACGCGCAGGACGTGCGACACGGATTGTACGTGAATAGTGACCAATCAGAGACGGTCTCGTGCCAGTTCCTTTCCCGAATTGATCCTTACGTCCCAATGGCTGCGGACTGCGTTGGCATCGTTACCCTTCGCAAGGGCCCATACCCGACTCATTCACTGCCCCGGATTCCCCCGGTTTGACACTCTAGTTTGTAATTAGCTAGACTGAGATGTTCGAGATTTCGAGCAGAGAGAACTAGTCTGTCCATGCGTACCGAATACCCGTCCAAACACGATATCAGGCGTGCTTGGCACGTGATCGACGCGAACGATGCCGTCCTGGGTAGAATTGCGAGCCGCGCAGCTATGCTGTTGATGGGTAAGCACAAGACCACGTTTGCGCCGTCAATCGATACCGGCGATCACGTCATTATTGTGAATGCCGCCAAGGTCAAGTTGACCGGCGGAAAAGAGAATCAGAAGCTTTATCGACGCCACACCGGCTATCCCGGCGGGCTGATCGAAACCGGCGCTCGCCGGATGCGGGAAACCCGCCCGGAGCGCATGTTGGAGCTCGCTATTTCGGGAATGCTGCCGAAAACCAAACTTGGCAAGCAGATGTACCGTAAGCTGAATGTGTACGCTGGCGAGCACCATCCTCATCAGGCACAGAAGCCTGCGCCGCTTACCGTTTAAGGGCTCAGGATTAGGAGAAAGGATTACGTCAAGGTTCTTCGGGATCTTGCGCCGTTGTAATAGCGAATGCCAGCGAAGTTAGTTCAGCAGTTAGGCACCGGCCGTCGGAAGACGGCGACCGCCCGCATCTTCTTGCGACCGGGTAAGGGCCAGATCACGGTCAATCACCGACCGTTTGAACATTATTTTGTGAATGAATCCGCTCGTGCGTATGTGCGCCAGCCGCTTCTGGCGGCTGAATTGGCGGATCGTTTCGACGTTTTGATCCTCGCCAACGGTGGCGGTATCAGCGGTCAGGCGGGAGCAGCCCGAATGGGAATCGCTCGTGCCCTGATCGAATTCAACACGGAATTGCGTGGAAAGCTGAAATCCCTCGGATTGCTCACACGCGATGCACGCGCGAAAGAACGAAAGAAGTACGGGCAGAAGGGCGCCCGCAAGCGCTTCCAATTCTCCAAGCGTTAATTCGCTCCTGTTTTTCTTCCGTCCAAACCTTTGTCCCGCGAGCGGCAGCCCGTCCGGCTCCGCTTGCATTACCGGGTCGCCAGAGATCTCACGCAAAATCCCGCCTGGACCGCGTGATTCCGGTCGCTTCGACTCGTTCTTTAAAGCCTAGGAGGCAGATTGCCATCGATTTCGATGAAAGAACTGCTCGAAGCAGGCGTTCACTTCGGGCACCAGACCAAGCGCTGGAATCCAAAGATGAAGGAATACATCTTTGGCGAACGCAACGGCATTTATATCGTCGACCTACAAAAGACGCTGAAGCTCTTTAAAGATGCAATGCGTTATGTCGGCGAGATGGCCGCACAAGGAAAAACCGTCCTGTTTGTCGGCACTAAGCGGCAGGCACAAGAGGCGATCGCGGAAGAAGCGACGCGCGCCGGTCAGTTTTATGTCAACCAGCGGTGGTTGGGCGGACTGTTGACCAACATCGCCACCGTTCAGCGCTCAATTAAGCGACTGAAAGAGCTGGACAGCATGGCGACGGAAAACGCGTACGAAGGCCGCGCCAAGAAGGAAGTTGGCCGCCTGGAACGCGAGCGCAAGCACTTGCAGCAGAACCTGGCCGGTATCAAGGACATGAACGGCCTGCCAGATCTGCTCTTCGTGATCGATTCAAACAAAGAATCCATCGCGGTGAAAGAGGCGCGCAAGCTCGGTATTCCGGTCGTCGCGGTTGTCGACACGAACTGCGATCCCGACGAGGTCGATTACGTGATCCCGGGCAACGATGACGCTCTGCGCGCCATCCGGCTCTTCACGACCAAGATTTCTGAAGCTGTGATCGAGGGCCGCACCCTCGCGACAGAGCAGGAATTCGTGGCGGAGAAGATCGTCAGCGATGACGAATCCTCGGAACAGACACCCGAAGAATACACGCAGTATATGGATCCGAAGTACGCGGAACAGCTCATGTCGGAGAGCCTGGCAACCAGCAGCGAGCCTGAGGCTCCGCCCCGAAAAGGCCCAGGTACTGAAACGGCTGAGGAACTCGTTAGCACGACAGCCAGCGAGGGCTAAAGTCAAATTCGAAAGTAATCTTGGGCGACCTGCCAGCAACGGTTTGGTCGCCCAAGTTGTGTAGGGAATAAGCAGCATAAGCGTAAGCGGCCCATTGGTGGCTGCGGTGAAGAACATATGGCAGAGATCAGCGCACAATTGGTGAAACAGCTCCGGGATATGACCGGGGCGGGCATGATGGAGTGCAAAAAGGCGCTTCAGAAGGCAGATGGAAATCTACAAAGGGCAGTGGAGATCTTGCGCGAAAGCGGAATCGCGGGCGCAACCAAGAAGGCATCCCGCTCGACCAAACAGGGCATTATTTCCTCCCACATCGCGGAGGACGGCAAGCTCGGCGTGTTGGTGGAAGTGAACTGCGAATCCGATTTTGTGGCGCGTACCGAGGATTTCCAGACGCTCGTGTCGGATATCGCGAAGCACATCGTGGCTACCAAGCCGAAGTTCGTTCGAGCGGAGGACGTCACGGAAGCCGAGAGGGCGAATTTCAAAGAGCACGAGGCTCTCTACGAGCAGAAGTTTGGCGGCGACCAGGGCGGCACAATCGGCGACCTGGTGAAAACGAAAATTGCGAAGTTGGGCGAGAACATCAATGTTTCCCGCTTCTCGTTATATGAAGTGAGCGGCAGCGGAGTTGTTGGCTCCTACATTCACACAGGCGGCCAGATCGGGGTGCTGCTCGAAGTCCAAACCTCCGAGCCGTCCGTGGGTTCGCAGGAGGAGTTCAAAACGCTCATTCGCGACCTTGCGATGCAGGTGGCAGCGGCTTCGCCCCAATACGTCAGCAAGGAAACGGTTCCCGCTGATGTTCTCGAAAAAGAGCGGGGCATCCAGCGCGCACGCGCCTTGGGCGAAGGCAAGCCCGAAAAGATGGTCGACAAGATTGCGGAAGGCCGTATGAGCAAGTTCTACGAGGAAGTCTGCCTGCTCGAACAGCCGTTCATTCGCGAAAACACGATTTCGGTCACGGACCTGATTAAGACGGCAGCTTCGAAGATTGGCGGAACGATCGAGGTCACTCGGTTTATTCGCTTCAAGGTCGGCGACGCGGCCGATGCTCCTGGCGTGGCGGAAAGCCCACTTCCAGTAACGGCATAACAGCGAGTGGCGGAGGCGATCCAAGGGGGTTGATGCCACAGTTTCGGCGTATTCTTCTCAAAATCAGCGGCGAGGCGCTCGCTGGAAAATCATCATTCGGTCTGGATCCTGACCGCGTGACCGGTCTCGCCCAGGAAGTTGCCGAGGTAGCATCGGCCGGCGTTCAGATCGGCCTGGTACTTGGCGGCGGCAATATCTTTCGCGGGTATTGCCGCCGCTGCTTATCACATGGATCGGGTACAGGGCGATCACATGGGGATGCTTGCAACGGTAATCAATGCCCTTGCGTTCCAGGATGCTCTCGAGCGGCAAGGCGTGCCAACGCGAGTGATGACGGCAATCCAGATGCACCAGGTAGCTGAGCCTTACATCCGCCGCCGCGCGATACGTCACCTCGAAAAGGGCCGAGCGGTCATCTTTGCCGCCGGCACGTCGAATCCTTACTTTTCAACGGACACAGCGGCAACGCTGCGCGGACTTGAAATCCACGCTGAAATCATCGCGAAAGCAACCAGCGTTGACGGCGTCTACGACAAAGATCCGAAGAAGCACGCTAACGCGGTGAAATACCCAGAAGTCAGTTACACCGAGGTCTTGTCGAAAGCCCTGGGCGTCATGGACGCTTCTGCTGTTGCCATGTGCCGTGACAATCACATGCCCATCATGGTTTTCGATCTGAAGATCGCGGGCAATATAATGCGAATGGCGATGGGCGAGCCGATCGGGACAGTCATCCGCGATCTGTCGGCTCGAGATCTCGACTATGAAACAGGAAAACCAAACTACCGCGCCCCAGAGTAGCGCCGGACAGTTTAAGACCGTTAAAGATATAGAGGCGAATGCGCGTACCCGCATGGAGAAAGCGCTCGCCGATCTGCAAGGGGAAATGGCCCAGTTCCGGACGGGACGGGCTTCGGTCAATTTACTCGACAGTGTACGCGTGGAGTATTACGGATCTCCCGTTCCGTTGAATCAAGTCGCGCAACTGCATGTGCCGGAACCGGCTATGATCACGGTCCAGCCCTGGGACACTTCGATGATCCGCGAGATTGAAAAAGCGATTCGTCAATCGGATCTCGGTTTGAACCCTTCGAATGACGGAAAGATCGTCCGCATTCCGATTCCTCCGCTGACCGAAGAGCGCCGGCGGGATCTGGCGAAGAAGCTCAGCCACTTCACCGAAGAGCGGCGGGTGGTTTTGCGCAATCTCCGGCGCGACGCAAACGAGCAGTTGAAGAAGCTGACTAAAGACAAGCTCATCAGCGATGACGAGGAGCGTCAGGGACTCGATGTCATCCAGAAGCTAACGGACGGGCAAATCGCGAAGCTCGATCAGATCTCGAAGACAAAAGAAAAAGAGATTCTCGAGTTTAAGTAAGCTCTCTTTCGCAGATCCGGGACGGTGGATTCCCTTCACCGTCCCGGATTTTCTTTTGTGGTACAACGTTGAGCGATCCAGCCCGTCAGTTCCTGTTCTGAGATTTCCCCGGAAGCAGTCGCCTCGATCGTGCGAATTGTGTCGATTGTTGCCGCCGTGTCGCCAATGGCCAACCGGTAGCCGTTGATTTCAAGGAAGATCAACATCGCCAGCAACCCGGCCCGCTTGTTGCCATCGACAAACGGGTGATTTCGGCAGAGTCCGACCGTGTACGCGGCAGCCAGTGCTGCCAGCGAGGGCGACTCGGTGTACGCGAATACCTGCTGGGGCCGCGCGAGGGCAGACTCGAGGAGACCGGAGTCTCGCAATCCCGGTGCACCACCGAACATCGCGAGACTCTTCCCATGGAGTATCTCCAGGGCCTTGCGGCTGACCCATTTGGGTTCGATCACTTCGCGAGAGCTTTAAAGACGTCCCGATGTTTTTCGAGGAGTTTGTCGCCGATCTCCAACTGTTCTTGAATTTCAGGATCGTAGGGCGTCAGCAGGATGCCGTTCGGTGTTTCAACGGCGTACAGTTGATCACCCTTTTCAACCCTCATCAGAGCAAGCAACTGCTTTGGCAGGATAACCCCTGTGGACGTACCAACCGGGGTGAGCTTGAGGGTAGTCATGTGATTATTATATACATAATAATACACTCAAAGCCACTACTGTTGTCGCGGCGTCGACTGGCCAGCCGGTAACTGCCCTATGACCGACTCATCGTATGTAATTCCGTTCTTATCGAGCAGATTGCCGACCGCACGATCCAGGGCGACGCGAGCTTTAATCCATACGCTGCGTGCGGATACTTCGGTGGAACGAGCCTGCGCCAGATAGCCCTGCTGCTGGATCACGAGCAAGTTTGTGGAAGCGCCGACCGAAAGCTTATCGCGCTCCGCGCTGACTAACTGCTCCTGGTAAATACGGCTTTGCGTCGCCGCATTCAGAGCTGACCGCGCCGTCTGCAATGCGATCAGCGCGTTCTGGACCTGTTCACGAATCTGGTTCGATAAGAGCTGCGTCCGGGCTTCCGCCTGACGGACCTGCAGCAAATCGCGAGCCGCATCTGCTTCCGCCACACGGTTTTTCAGAGGCAAGTTGAACTGTACTCCTGCCTGATAAATCCTCGAAAGGCGAAGGCCGGCGGTTCCAAGATCTGACGGTATCGTAATCTGTCCAGTTCCCGGGGTTCCGAGTGTGCCATATGGCAACTCGCTGCTGCCTCTCGTTTGAAAATTCGCCACCAGGTCCACTTCGGGCCGGGTTGCGTTCTGCGAAGCCTTGAGTGCCGCTTGGCCGCTCTCGACCTGTAGCGATGCTTGCGCCAGATCGGGACGCATGGTCATCGCTTGGGAGACCAGCGCATCGCCCGCCGGCATGTCTTCGGTCGCAGGCACACGAATGGGATCGGTGGGAACGATATGCAAATTTGCCAGCACGGGATCAGCCGTTCCCTGCCGCGCTAGTTGTGTCTTCAGAATGACTTCCTGCTGGCTGACCAACCCTTCCGCCTGAATCAGATCGAGCTGGCTTGAAGTCACCAGAGATTGGGCGCGAGTCAATTCAAGCGGGGCCAGCGTTCCCAATTCGACCTGCGACCGGTTATCTTCCAGCAGCTTTTGCGCCGCCGCAAGGGTCTCCCGCTTCACCTGAACGTTCTCATTCAAGCTGACCAGATCGTAGTAAAGACGCGAGATTCCGTACACCGTATTGATCAGCTGCTGGTAGAACAACAGCCGCGAAATCCGCTGGTTGATGTGAGCGATCCGGATATAGCGAAGGTTGATATCTCTTCCCCGCCCTCGCAAAAGCGGCTGGGTCAGAGTCACCGACGTGTTCGGGGCCGAGAACGGATCCAATCTCGATTGATCTCCGTACAGTGCTTGCGCCGCATTATTCAAGCCAACCTGCAACTGCGTTCCGTAGCTGAAGCCCTCCACCAATGCGTAGTTCGCGGTAACAAAGTGCAGAGTATTCGGTGACGGCTGAAGAGCAGCAGGATTTCCCGTTGTCGTGCCCGTGAGGAGTGTGCTGTTTTCCCGATTGAAGAAAGTGTTCTGGCCAACCAGCGTCGGCTGAAGAGTCGGCACGGTAGGACCGGCCGCGAATCCCGTCGGACCCTGCACGGAGAGATTGGTGGAAGTGGGGCTGAGGATGTTCAGCGAAGTCAGATCGTTTACCGTCGGCGTGCTCGGAGTGACCGTCGATGCGGCGCTGTTCAGGAGCGGGCTCCCGGGACCGCCGACACCGGTTGGCGTTTCTGCCACCGAGTAATCCAGGCCGCGAAGGTTGCCTCCTCCCGAGGCACGAAGCGCTTCCGTTCCTGCGAGGGCGAGATTATAACGCGCCACCTCTACATCGAGATTGTTCTCGATACCGAGAGCGATGGCATCGTAAAGCGAAAGGTAAAGCGCGCCATCCCGAACCAGAGATCTTGCCCGGTCAGCCGGCCCCAGTTTAAGATCCGGGGCGGTAGGCTTCGCATATCGCGCACCGAAATCCCATACGCTTTGGGCCGACTTGTATCGCGGCGTCTCAGCGGCGCCTTGCGTATCCTTACCTTGAATCGCCTGAAGCTTTCGGATTTCGCTGCCGTCTGCGAGTGCGCCGGCAGCACGCATAGTGAGAACGTCAGGATTCCAATAAGCGCAAATCTCATTACTTGCCGGAATTCGAGGAATGCGAACCGCCATTTCCTCCTCCGCCCTTGCTCTTCGATTGCGGCTGGTTCGTCAATCCCTGCTGCCCGTAGTTTCCACCCTGGCCGGGTTTTTGCTCGCTTTGGCTTCCCGGCTGCTGGTTTTCGGTCTTGGCAAATTGCGGATCGATTTTAAGGCCTTCCTGCACTTCATCGGTCACATCGAGCGCGATCACGTCGCCTTCTTTCAGTCCGGAGGTTATTTCCGTCAGTTCGCCGTAATCCCGTCCTACCGTAATCGGGCGAAGATGAACGGTCTGGTTTTCAACAACCGCGACCGTGGTTTTCGCCCCACGAATGACGATCGCTGCACCCGGGATGATGAAGCGGAGGCCGCTCAGTTGTGCTCCGGAAGCTCACGACCACATACATGCCCGGCACGAGCCTGCCGCCCCTATTCAAAACTTGCACCTCCACCAGCAGCGTGCGCGTATTTTGGTTAATCGAAGCGGAGGTCCTCGTCACTCTGTCCTGTCACTTCATCATTCGGCCTCTCCTGAAACGAAAGGACGGCGGGTTGTCCCACCTTAATCGTCGACGTATAGGCCTCGGGTACCGATACCAGGATCCTCAGCCGATCGACACTCGCAATCTCAAACATCTCTCCGCCTTGTGCACCTCCGGTGGACGTACCAACATTTGAGCTGACATTTCCCGAAACACCTTGGTTGTTCCCCTGTGCGCCCACGGTGCTCAAGCCTTCCGATGAGCCTGAGGAACCGGCGCCAAGCCCGGAGCCATTGGGGTTGATCAGAGTTCCAACATCAATGTTCCGGGCAGTAATGACGCCGTTGAACGGAGCCGTGACGCTTCTCGTACTGCTGCAGAACTTTCAAGCGGTTCAAATTCTCGCGATTGGAGGCAACCAGATTCTCTCCGGCGGCAACGTTCGCTTCGGCCACACGGTAGTTTGCTTCCTGTTGATCGCCCTCTTGCCGCGAGAACACGCCTCGCCCCACTAAGACCTTCCAACGGTCCCAAGTCACCTGAGCCAGATGTTGCTGGGCTCGAAGCTGGCCTAAGCTCGCCTCGCTTTGCTGCAGAGCTGCTGAGGCTTGGGCCACCTGCCGGTCAAGATCGGGCGAGTCAATCGATGCCAATAGCTGCCCTGCTCGCACGCGGTCGCCGATATCTACCAGCCGGCGCGAGACGTAACCCGAGGCTCTGGCATAAATGTGCGCTTCTGTATACGGCAACGTCGTGCCTGGGATGGCCAATTCGCTGGTGGGCGGCGCGCGCCTGACTCGCTCGACCTGAACCCGAGGAAGTGCTTGCGTCCGCTCCTTAGCTTCTTCGTTGATCGACTCCGTCCGTCTATGTCTCGGCAGCCAGCCGAAGAAAATGACGGCAAGCGCCGCGATCGCTAGCAGAAGTAAAAATACGAGCCAATGGCGAACGGAGTGGCCGGGCCTTTCACCCGAAGTGTCGCGGCCGTTATTGTCCACTGGAGCATCCTCCGTCTGGCCGGGAGGTAACTCGTTCAACGTTGCCATCGTTATGCTTCTCGCGTTTTAGGATCAACCATGGTCCCGTCTGGATTCATTTCGCCCTTATATTCCTTATCGATTCGCTCGTCATAATCGACAGGCGCTTTCCGTCGCAGCAACGAGTACATGATGGGAACAACAAATAGAGTGCTAACGGTCGCAACTAACAGTCCGCCAATGACAGCGCGGCCCAGTGGCGCGTTTTGCTCTCCACCTTCGCCAAACGCGAGCGCCATCGGCAACATACCGATAATCATGGCCAGCGCTGTCATGCAAACGGGACGCAGCCGGATGTAGCCGGCAGACAAAGCGGCTTCCCACTGATCCTTGTTCTGAGCACGCTCATCGTTAGCGAACACGACCAGCAGGATGGAGTTCGCAGTGGCCACGCCAATGGTCATGATGGAGCCCATCAGCGACGGCACGCTGAAGGTCGTCTGCGTCAGGTAAAGCATCCAGAGAATACCGGAAAACGCTCCCGGCAAGGCGGTCAGAATGATGAACGGATCCAGCCAGCTTTGGAAATTCACCGCCATCAGCAGATAGACAATGACCACGGCAAAAGCAATTCCCAGTAAAAGCCGGGTAAAGGATTGCTCCATGGTCGTTACCTCGCCGCGAAGCTCAATAAACGTTCCGCCCGGCAGATTCTTCTCGCTTTTGATGATGTTGTGAATTGCATCGGCAACACCGCCCAGATCCCGCCGGTCGGCATCCGCGTAGATGTCGTATGTGGGTTGAATGTTGTAGTGGTTGATCACGATGCTGGACACGTCACGCTTCACGGTTGCCAGGTTGGCAAGGAGTTGGCTGTTGTTGCCGGAGGTTGAAGTCACGGGCGTGCGCTTGAGCGCATCGAGTGAATCGAGCCGGTACTGCGGTGTCTGAACAACAACCTGGTAATTGACTCCGTTCTGCGGGTTCAGCCATTGATTCGGAGCAGTCTGGCCGCTTCCGGACAAGGAGATCAACATGCTGTTTGCCACATCGCGCTGCTGCAAACCGATCTGCGCCGCCCGTTCGCGATCCACATTCACCTGCAACGTCGGATAGGAATTCTGTTGATGGATATGGACGTCGACCGCGCCGGGAATCGCCCTCACCTTCGCAAGCAGGTCTTGCGCGATTTGGAAGTTTTCGGTTGGATTGCGCCCGACCACCTGCAGATCGACAGGAGCAGGCAATCCGAAATTCAGAATTTGATTCGTTATGTTAGCCGGCGTAAAGTAGAAGGTTTCCTGGGGAAACTTCTCAGCCAGCCGCTTCCTGAGCATCCGGGTGAGCTCAAGCGTCTGACGCTTTCCCTCTTTCAGCGAGATCAGGATCTCGCCGTCAGAATTACTGATAGTGGCGCTGTTCCCATAGGCAAGATTGATGCCGCCGTTCGGCAGCCCGATGTTATCGAGAATCATGTCGACCCTGCCGTCAGGGACAATGCGCCGAATCTCATCTTCAATCTGGCCGAAAATCACTTCCGATTGCTCGATACGGGTTCCCTGCGGGGGCAGCGACATGCAGGCGCATCTGGCCGGAATCAACATACGGGAAGAAGTCTCTTCCGATCGCCAAAGTCAGAAGGGAAGAGCCCCCGACAAAGACCGCGAATAACACCAGCACGGTTGCGCGATGGTGCAAACTCCATTCGAGCGCGCCCTTGTATCGCTCCCGCAGTCGCTCGAACTGATGCTCGAACCGCTGATGAACTTTCCAGATCCAGTTGTTCGCTTCCTTCGGCGGAGGATCGCCTTCCTTGGTTTGATACAGAGCCACTTCCGCGGGCAGGAGGAAGTGCATCATCGTCGGTATCAACGTCCGCGACAGGAAGTAAGACGCGAGCATGGCGAAGACGACCGCCATCGCCAGCGGAGTAAACAAGTACTTTGCTGCGCCGGTTAACAGAACAACCGGTAAAAACACGATACAAATGGAAAGCGTGGAGACAAGCGCAGGCGCGGCAACCTGACTCGCGCTGTCGAGAATGGCGTGAACCAGGGATTTGTGCGGGTCCTCCAGGTTGCGGTGAGTATTTTCGATCTCAACCGTCGCGTCATCGACAAGGATGCCGACGGCAAGCGCCAACCCGCCGAGTGTCATCACGTTGATCGTTTCGCCCAGTGCCGCCAGAATGCAGATGGAAGTCAGAATCGAAAGCGGAATCGAGATACAAACAATCAGAGTGCTCCGCCAACTGCCAAGGAACAAAAGAATCATCAGCGCCGTAAGAAACGCGGCAATACCCGCTTCTCGGATCACTTCGTTCATGGAAGATCGAACGAAGATCGATTGATCAAACAGCGGGGTGATGCGAAGCGCCTTCGGAAGGTCGGCCCTCACGCGAGGCAGTGCTTCTTTGACCTGGTTGACGATATCAAGCGTGGATGCTTTCCCGTTCTTCAGAACCGTCAACAAAGCCGAGCGCCGGCCATTCTCGCGTACGACGTTCGTCTGCACCGCAAACCCATTTCGGATCTGGCCGATGTCTTTCATGTAGACGATCGCTCCGTCGGCTGCACGAATGGGCAGATCATTCATGGAGGAGACGGTCAGCGGGCTGCTGTTTGTTTTCACCAGGTATTCGGTGTTGCCGGCGCGCAATGTGCCGGCCGGCAGCAGCAGACTCTGCGCGTTCAATGCGTTCGATACATCAATGCCCGAAAGATGCTTCGCAAACAAAGCATCAGGGTCAAGGTCAACCATGACCTGCCTCGACTTACCGCCCCATGGAAGCGGAATGGAAGCCCCCTGTACTGTTGCCAAACGCGTGCGGATGAAGTTCAGGCCGAGGTCAAACAGATCCTGTTCTGTTAGTCCTTCGCCTGACAGCCCAAGCTGTAAGACGGGGACGCTCGACGCGTCATACTTCAGAATCGCTGGCGGAAAGATGCCCGGCGGCAAGACCCGGAGGATCGTCTGGACGATTGAGCTGACCTGAGAAATCGCAAGCTCTACCTTCGCCTTGGGTTGGAAGTAGACCTTAATGATCGCGACCCCCGAGTACGATTGCGATTCGATGTGCTCAATGTCGTTCACCGTAGTCGTCATGGCGCGTTCACAGATCGTGACGACGCGCTTTTCCATGTCATCGGGTGGCAGCCCGTTGTAAGTCCAGACAATACTGACGACCGGAATGTCGATGTACGGGAAAATGTCCTTTGGCGTAACAATCGCCGTGATACAGCCCAGAATCAGTATCAGGACTGAAAACACGACGAAGGTATAGGGTCGCCGTAGTGCGAGGTGAACTATCCACATGACTTATACAAGGGCAGACGGGAAATACGATCTCATTAGCTCTAAAGGATATCTGCTAGGTCTCGCGACCCGGCGAGTTTGCAGTGCAGAGGTGCTGCGCAGATACGTTGTACTCAGGATAGCTCTCACGTTCCGGGAGGTTCGCCATCGTCATAACAGGGCAACGTGTTCTTATAAGGGCTGATGAAATCACCAGTGCCGGTCCGCTAGAGATGCAAATGACTGCGGTACATAAGTTCGAGCTCATTCTTCTTGCTCTGCTCGTGTTGGTGATCTGCTTCGGTTCGGTCGCCAAATGGTTGCGGCTCCCATACCCGATCGTGTTGGTCATCGCTGGTCTGGCGGTCAGCCTGGTCCCAGGGTTACCGCCCATCCCGCTGAATCCTGACCTGATCTTCATCGGCGTCCTTCCGCCGCTGCTCTTTTCGGCCGCCTTCGCCACGTCCTGGCACGAGTTCCGTTACAACCTCGCAAGCATTTCGCTGCTTGCTTTTGGACTGGTAGGCTTTACAGTCCTTGGCGTTGCATTCATGGCTCACATGCTGCTCCCGGAGTTCGACTGGCGGCTGGGCCTGGTGCTCGGCGCTGTCGTTGCGCCCACTGACGCCATCGCCGCAACCGCTATCGGTAAACGAATTGGCTTACCTCGACAGATCATCGACATTCTCGAAGGAGAAAGCCTGATTAACGATGCCAGCGGTCTGCTCGCGCTTCAACTCGCGACATCGTTCATCGTCGAGGCCAAAGTTCCGTCCCTGGTGGGCGGAATTTGGGAGCTCATCTATCTCCCGACGGGTGGCATTCTGGTGGGTTTGCTGATCGGCAAACTAGTTCATGTGCTCGGGCGCAAGCTCGATGATTCGCCCATTGAAGTAACGATGACGCTGGTCATTCCGTACGTTGCTTACTTAAGCGCGGAGGCGATCCATTGCTCAGGCGTTCTCTCGGCTGTGGCGGCTGGCCTTTACCTCGGACAGAAGAGTTCATCGCTGTTCTCGTCTGTTTCCCGGATCGAGTCGAAAAGCTTCTGGAATACTTTCACCTTCGTACTCAACAGCCTGGTCTTTCTCTTGATTGGTCTGCAACTGCCGTTCATTCTGGCTGAGATCCGGTCGATACCCATCCGTATCTTGATTCTTGATGCAGCCGAATTCGTCATCGGCGTGATCCTGCTGCGCTTGTTGTGGGTATACCCGGGCGCCTACGTAGCGCATCTGATTCGGCGAGATCTACAGAAACAAGCTGAGGACCCGCCCACCTTTCGTGGTGTGTTTGTGATTGGGTGGACGGGCATGCGTGGTGTCATTGCGCTCGCAGCGGCGATCGCTTTACCGCAAACGATCGCAGATGGATCCCCTTTCCCTCAGCGCAATGTGATTATCTTTCTCACCTTCTGCGTTATCTTCGTCACCCTTGTTGTCCAAGGCTTGACTCTGCCGCCGTTGATTCGGGCTCTCGGGCTATCGCAACCGCCGGCAAAGGATCCCGAAGAGCGCACCGCACGCCGCAAGATGGCAAAGGCCGCTCTAGAGCGCCTGGACGATATCGAAGACCAGTCTTCCGGATTTCCCGAAGTGTACGACGATATCCGGCGCTACTACGAACGCCGGCTATGCCTTCGCACAGCCGGAAGATGGCGACAATGCGGACCCGAACGGAAGAGAGTATCAGCAGCTCTATCATTCGGTCGCGAACAAATTGCGCGCCGTTGAGCGATCGACGGCAATGAAGATGTACCGCGATAGAGAGATCCCGGACAACGTGCTTCACACGTTGGAGCGTGAGCTGGACCTGCTCGATATGCGTTTCGCTGACCGTTAGCTCATCAACAGCTCACAGCTAAAATGGCGTATCCACTATGGTTCGCCTCTTTGTCGCTGCGGTTCTGCTGCTGCCAAGCGTTCACTTACCAGCTGCACCATTGGACGCGCAACTCATATCCGCAGAGATGAAATGGCGGCTCATCGGCCCTTTCAGAGCCGGTCGTACGGTAGCGATTTCGGGAGTCGTACAGCAGCCCAATACGTTTTATATGGCGCCCAACAATGGCGGCGTCTGGAAGAGCACGGATTACGGAAGGACCTGGGAGCCCATCTTCGACGGGCAGCCGACGGGCTCGATAGGAGCACTCGCGGTAGCGCCTTCCGACCCTAACGTAATTTATGTGGGCAGTGGTGAAGGCTTGCAACGCCCCGACCTTTCGGTTGGAGACGGTATTTACAAATCGACGGACGCCGGGAAAACATGGCAGCACCTTGGGCTCCGCGACGGATATCAGATTCCCTCGATCATCGTCGATCCTCAAAACCCTGACCGGCTGTTCGTTGCCGTCCTGGGCCATCCTTACGGACCAAACACGGAGCGCGGCGTGTTCCGCTCGACGGATGGCGGGAAAACATTTGAGCGCGTCTTGTATAAAGACGAGAACACGGGCGCCATGCAGGTGACCTTCAAGCCTGGCGACGCAAACACAATCTATGCCGATCTCTGGGCTGCACGTCAGGCACCGTGGGAAGTCGGCGCCTCGTTTCACGGGCCCGGTAGCGGACTCTTCAAGTCGAGCGACGGCGGAAGCACCTGGAACCAGCTAACCGGCGCGCCTTCCGACCTTTGCCGAGGGGCTCGGCCGTATCGGTTTCGCCATCGCTCCGACTGACCCGAACCGGATGTATGCTCTGGTCGACGCCCGCCCGGCATCGGGCGGCTTGTATCGGTCAGATGACGGAGGAGACTCCTGGCGCAAGGTCAACAACGAAAACAGAATCTGGGGCCGCGGCGCGGACTTTGCCGGTGTCCAGGTGGATCCCGTAAACAAGGATCGGATTTACGTCGCGAACACGTCCACTTACCGGTCCGAAAATGGCGGACAAGACTTCCTCGCGATCAAAGGCGCTCCAGGAGGAGACGATTACCACTCGATCTGGATCAACCCGCAGAATCCGGACATCCTGTTCCTGGGCGTGGATCAGGGCGCAACGATAAGCGTGAATGGAGGCAAGACATGGAGTTCGTGGTACAACCAGCCAACTGCGCAGTTCTATCACGTCATCACCGACAACCGCTTTCCATATTGGGTCTACGGCGGGCAGCAGGAAAGCGGCTCCGCGGCGGTGGCCAGTCGCAGCGATGATGGGGCGATCAATTTTCGCAGTTTCCGAACCGTTGGCGTTGAAGAGTACGGCTACGTAGCGCCCGATCCGTTAAATCCTGACATTATCTATGGCGGCAAAGCGACGCGATTCAACTGGGTCACCGGTGACGTTCAGGACATCAGTCCGCAAGCGATCCGCGGGAAG
This sequence comes from uncultured Acidobacteriaceae bacterium, assembly GCA_963730775.1. Taxonomy (GTDB): domain Bacteria; phylum Acidobacteriota; class Terriglobia; order Bryobacterales; family Bryobacteraceae; genus Bog-105. Next base: position 293,969 of record CAVSTI010000009.1, read on the forward strand.
TATCGCTTCGTGCGAACCATGCCGCTGCTGTTCTCAAAAGCAGATCCACACGCTCTCTTCCTCGGTTCTAACGTCCTGTTCAAGACGGTCAACGGAGGCAATAGCTGGGAAACGATCAGTCCGGATCTTACCCGAAAGAGTTGGGAGATGCCCGCCGTCATCGAGTCGTTTGCTTCGCAAGACCCGGAAAAAGGGCAGCACCGAGGCGTCATCTACACGATTGCTCCGTCGCCTGTCGACGTAAACCTGATCTGGGTCGGCACCGACGACGGATTGATTCACATGACTCGAGATGCAGGCAAAACCTGGCAGGACAGAACTCCAACTGCGCTTACGCCCTGGAGCAAAGTTTCCCTGCTGGAGGCATCGCGATTCGACCAGCAAACCGCGTATGCGGCCATCAACCGTTTCCGCTTGGATGATTTGAAGCCTCACATTTTCCGTACTCACGACAGCGGCAAAACTTGGACTGAGATCGTGACGGGCTTGCCTGAACGGGCGGTGGTGAATGCGGTTCGCGAAGATCCCGTTCGACGTGGGCTCCTGTTTGCAGGAACCGAGCTAGGTGTATTTGTTTCTGTAAACGATGGAGACGCATGGGAACCGCTGCAGATGAATCTGCCCGTCTGTTCCGTGCGCGACCTGGTGGTACACGACAACGACCTGGTCGTTGGTACACACGGACGCTCGTTCTGGATCCTGGACGACATCGCTGCGCTGCGGCAGCTGAAGCAAGGCGCTTCGACGGGTGAGGCTCTGTTGTTCGCTCCGGAAAAGGCGATCCGGTGGCGCTTCAATCGCAACACTGACACGCCATTGCCACCGGAGGAACCAGCGGGCCAGAACCCGCCCGAGGGCGCCATCATCGATTATGTTTTGCCGGATACGGCCGGGACGGTCGAACTCGAAATCCTGGACGGCGCCGGAAAAGTCGTGCGGCGTTATTCAAGCCAAGACAAAGCTCCTTCTACTGAACCCGAATTGCAAAAGGAACTAAACGTTCCAACATATTGGGTGAGGCCGTTTCGTGCGCTGCCCGCTTCGCCCGGAGCGCACCGGTTTGTGTGGGATCTGCGATACGCTCCTCCAGCCGCCCTCAACCACGAATATCCCATCGCAGCGATCTACAGAAACACGCCGAGAGTGCCTCTAGGCACGCTCGTCACTCCCGGCCGCTATACGGTTGTGCTGCACGCGGGGGGCAAGACTCTCTCACAACCTCTGACCGTCGTCATGGATCCACGGATCAAGACTTCTATTCAGGAGTTGACGGAACAGAAGCTCGTCTCGCAGCGCCTGTCCGACATGATGCGGACAGATGCGGAAGTGCTATCGCAAGTTCGTGCTCTCACGCGGGCAATTAGTTTGCAAGGAAACTCCAGCGTTCCGCATCCGGTGAAAGAAGAACTGAACCGCGCGCGACTGGAGTTGAATGCACTAACGGGTAGCCCAGCAGTTGCTGGCAGCGAGAACTTAACCGCTCTCAATCGCGAACTGTCCCGTATCTTCGAAACTGCACAAGGGACCGACCGAGGGCCCACGACTCAGCTCGTGTCGGCCGTAGCGGACGTGAGGACTAAACTGAATGCTCAACTCCTCAAATGGAAGACATTCCAGGCGACAACGATGGTAAGGCTGAACGGCGCGTTACGAGATGGGAAACTTCCGGAGATCGCGGTTCCAAAGCCAAACCTGGAGAGCCTGAGAGGGAGTGGATCGGAGAGTTCCGATGCGGATGCAGACGAGCCCTGATGCGGCCGTTCGTTATTTAAAGCACCGACGAGACGTCAGCGCGCTCCGATGCCAGTTCGCATTGGGGTTCCAAGGTTGGGTCGGAGCAGACAGTTGATTCAAAGGACCGTTGCGCCGCCGAACCGAAAACCACTCCCGCCAACCAGGATTCGAATCTTGCCTGAGACACGTTATTTGAATCGGTCACACGCGGCAGAAGCATGGCATTCGCGCCCTTGGAGACCAGGCCCGGATCACATGTCGTCGCAGACTTTACTCCGGCCTCGCGCAACCAGCCGGTGAGTTCAGCACGATATGCACCGTTCGGATAGCAGAAATGCTCCGGAGCGATGCCTGTCGCCGTGCGAATCAAATCGCGGTTTCGGGCGATTTCCTCAAGGAACAGGACACGGTCGGCAGGAAGCTTGTGCCGATGTGTGTGCAACTCGATGCCAATGCCCTGACGAGAAACCTCGGCGAGTTCGTCAGGATTCATCAGGTGAAGAGTCCGGGAGCGGAGGATCTCGTTGAAATCGACTCCGAGCTGTTCCGCGAGCACGCCAAGCGCATCATCTTTTTCTTCTCCAGTGAGGAGGTTCTCGGTGGCGAAAAAACGAAGCCGCTTCGCTACGTCGTCGACGGCTGCCATCGAATCGAGCTTCACCGTCATCGGGAGTCCGAGATGGCCGGGATCTGTTACCGTTTTCCCCATACCGCACCACAGGAGATATGAGCACGTCGTATCGAACACCGGGCGGTTGTAGTAGGTGTAATAGGTGGTTTGATAGACCGTCGCCGGATAGTCAAACTCACGAAGGATGGGCCACGCGGAACTGTAGAAATCGTGCCAGCCATCATCGAACGTGATCGCAACGGCAGGCCGCTTCAAGGTACCCGCCTCAATCTCTCGCAATGCATCTCCGAGTGGAAGTACATCCAGTCCAAAGGCACGGATGGTTGCCAGTCTTTGCTTGAAAGTCGCAGGGTCCATGTAAAGCGATGGCTTCCAAAGATCCTCGTCGGACTTGCTAACACCGTGGTAGCAAAGAATTAGTAGAGATTTGCTATTACGCCGAAGATATCGGTACAGGTGAAACAGACCTAAGCGTCTGGCGACGCTGAAAACCGAACTTTTTGCCCCTGTGTATAAACTGCGGCTCGAAGCTGTTTCTAGCATTCCTGCAACCCGCGAAGGTTTGACCTTTCCGATTTCGAAGGGAAGCACAACATACGTCCTGCAGCCAACGCTTCGCCTTCAGAGAAGTTTACACGCCCAATCCCGTTTCCAGAGTAGCTTAACGATGCCTAGGGCAACAAGAGTGCGCGCAACTTGCGGTGACGACTTCTGATTGGCGGAGTACCTCACCAGAATAGTACTTATCTTTCGATGAGGCCTAATATTCAGCAACTATAGCCAGTACCGGCCAAGCAAGCAGATGCAGCCCCCGATTGAAGTAGCCCATCTCAGCAAAAGGGATAGAACCGTCGCCTTACTGGAATTGCCCCTTCGTTTCGAGACGCGGATCCGGCTTGATTCTGACAGGCTGCGAAAGACTCTGCCCGTCCGCCGTCAGCCGAACCGTGTAGTCTCCCGGTGTTAATCGTTCGACCCGCGTTCCCGGTTGCGAATCGTCGCTTACTTCAGAAGGCGCGGGCGACGGTCCACAAGAGCCCGTTGAGGGTTCCTGCCCCGACCTCGGCCGCCGTCGCCTCATCGCGGGAGCAAGAGCGAAGCGGTGGGTTCCGGCCGTAATAGATGGCGGCCGTACCGGCTGTTCCCAGATGGCTTGGACATTGATCGCCTCAGTATCAACCTTAGGTACATCCATGTCGCTTGCGGCACACGCGCGCACTGTCCCGGCGCCGTCGACGAGTTCGAGTTTCACTGGACCGCTGACATCAGATTTCAACCAGTAATACACAAGAACACCCGCGGGCGGGTTGGTCTCCTGCGGCTCCTCATGCGGCATCGGCGTTCCATTCATGCTTCCGGTAATCAACGCAAACGTCTCGCCCGGTTTGAAGAGATACGTACTCGCCGCCGTGATTTCCGAGTTCTTAGCAGCAATTTGCCGGAGTGCCGACATCTGATCCATGACCCAGAATCCGCGGCCATAGGTGGCAATTGCGAGATCGTCCCCGTGCACGACAACGTCGCGAATAGAAGTCACGGGCATGTTGTTCTGAAGAGCCTGCCAGTGATCACCATCGTCAAAAGAGACGTATACGCGGAGTTCCGTCGCGGCATACAGGAGGCCCTTGGCTTCCGGATCCTCCCTCACACAATTCACGTAAGCGCCTTCCGGAATTCCGGCGACCACGTTTTGCCAGCTTTTCCCGCCGTCGTGAGTGCGATAAATATACGGCTTGTCGTCCGCGATCCGATGTCGATCTACGGAAGCGTACGCGGTATTAAGGTCAAAGTGCCCGGCTTCTACTTGTGAGATCTTGCTCCATGCGGTGAGTTCTTTGGGTGTGACGTCGTTCCAGTTCTTGCCGTCGTCTCGAGTCACGTGAATCAATCCGTCATCGGTTCCAACCCACACGGTGTTGCCGACAATCGGCGAAGGACTGACCGTGTACACGACCCCGAATCGTTCCGTCATGGACTGATCGATGTCCTTTGCGGTGACGGGATCGAGCGTTGAAGGGATAGCCGGTTTCACACGAGACAGATCGGGACTGATCTTCTGCCACGTGCGGCCGCGGTCGCGTGAGCGCATCACGAACTGATTCGAGAAATACAGGGCCTCATCCGCAGGGGAGAAAACGGTCGGAAGCGTCCAGGTCTTGCGATTCGGATCGCTCGGATCAGAGGCGGGCAACTGTCCGGTGCCTTGCGTAACTGCGTTCAGCGCCTGATCACAGCGCAACCCTCCGCCATATAGAATGTTGCCGTCCTTTGGGTCCGGAACGACCGTGTTACTCTCGCCGGCGAGGCACGTTGGTTCCCAGTTTCTGAGGGTCAACACACCTTCGCGGGCCCAGGTGCTGACACCCACACCGCCGCTGTCCTGCTGTGCTCCGTAAAGCCAGTACGGGAATCGATTGTCGGCCGCGACGTGGTAAATCTGCGCCGTCGGCTGGTTGTACCAGGTACTCCAGGTCTTCGCACCATCCACGCTGATCACTGTGCCCTGGTCGCTGCTCAGTACCATGCGGTTGCCGTCCTTTGGATTAATCCACATCTGGTGGTAATCGTCGCCGCCCGGAGCGCCCTTCACCGGAACGAAGGTTTTTCCGGCATCGGCCGTCATATAAGTTGCCGTGTTCATGACGTAGGCTCGATCCGGATTGGTTGGATCCGCCGCCACTTGTTCGAAATACCAACCGCGCCCCCAGAGCCGGTTCTCGTCGTTCACTAGTCGCCAGCTCGCGCCGGCGTCGTCAGACAGATACACGCCGCCACCGGTCTTCTCGACCGGCGGATTCTGCCTGGGCTGTCGAGGAGCTCCCGCGCCACCCCCCAGCGGCTTTGCGACGGACGAGCCAGTATCGTCCACAACAGCCCAAATCCGCTTCGGATTGACTAGGTGAAACGGCGATTCCAATTCGGCCGAGATACTCGTCATTGGGAAGACCGCCACTCAGGCGCTTCCAGGTGTCTCCGCCATCGATTGACTTGAACAGGCCACTGCCAGGCATATTCGTCGGAGCGTAAACCGACCACGGTGGACGCCGGGTTGCCCATAAAGACGCGTAGAGGACTCGCGGATTCTTCGGATCCACAGCGATATCAATGGCGCCTACATCATTCGGCTTGGCAGAATCGAACAACACTTTTTTCCAGGTCTTGCCGCCATCATTCGAACGGTAAACGCCGCGGTCCGGATTGGGTGCATAGACATGGCCGAGCGCCGCAACGTACACGCGATTCGGATTCACGGGGTCGATCACCACGCGTCCAATCTGGCGTGTGTTGTCGAGGCCAATGTGTGTCCAGGTCTTCCCGGCATCGGTCGACTTGAACATGCCGACGCCATACGAAATCTGACTCCGGATGTCGCTCTCGCCGGTGCCGACATAGATGATGTTCGGGTCAGAAGGCGCAACCGCAATAGCGCCGATCGAACCGATGGCGATGCCCCGGTCCGAGATGGGAACCCATGTGCGGCCGGAGTTCTCTGTCTTCCAGACGCCTCCGCCTACAGACCCGAAGTAGAAAGTATCCGGCTGGCTCGCGTGACCCGCCACCCCGAACACTCGCCCGCCTCGCATCGGGCCGACATCTCGCCATTCGAACCCAGACAGCAAGGGCGACGAAGCTACATCTGGTGGCCGCGAGTCCTGCGCCCGCAAAGTCGAAGAATGGAGGCACAGGATACCGACGACTACGCAGGAGAAGAGGGCACCGCATGTCTTACTGGTCATGATGGAGGCACACCGATCAGGCTTCCCAGCCGAACGGATCAATCAATTGTACAGGCGAGTGAAGCCGGCTTGACTGCACGCGAACGGCGGCCGCTTCGATCACATGAGATGAAATTCGATCTCGACCGTAACCCTGACGTTTACAGGTTTACCGTCTTTCGTTCCGGGCTGGAAGCGCCAAAGCTTAACGGCTTTGATGGCAGTCCTGTCTTCTTCTGCGTTCAAACCGCGAACCACCTGGCAAGTGGAGACGATTCCTTCCGTGGTCACGACCGTGGAAACCTTCACCACGCCCTCCACGAAGGCTTCTTTCGAATCCGCGGAAAATTCCGGCTCGACATAGTGAATTAGCTTAGGAGCCTTAACCGTTGGACCGGGCTCATAAACGTCCTGGGGCACGGAATCCTTCCCCTGCTCTTTCTGCTTGTCGTCTGCCCTGCAAGGACCGGCGGAGACGAGTAGCACGAGCGCGATCGTTGCTACCCACACACGCTGGCCAGATTCTAGACACACTTCTTCCTCCCTGATCTAGCAAGCGAGTGCACAGGAAGACGGTGGGACGGGACAGCAGGTTTCAGGAGATCGAAAGAAAGGTCTGAAAGGTCGAATTTATTCGCTCCGCGAACTGGGTTCGACAATAGCTTCCACGTTCATTGAATACAGTGCCGACTTCCCTTCCCGATCGCTTTGAAAGTAGAGACGCCGATTATCGGGCGAGAACACAGGGGTGACGCTGCGCGCATCATGCGCCCGATGCTCACATAACGTTAATTCGCGTCGGGCAGACCGCAGCATAAGCAGAATGTTGGGCTGTGCCTTGCTCCGGCTTGCGCCGAGAAAGACGGTCCCATCCTCATTCATGTTGAACACCGCGAATTGGCTCGTCTTCGCCACTTCGCTCTCCCCCAGCGAGTCCAGCGACACCTGGCGGATGTCGGAAAAAACATTCCCGCCGACGGCAGAAGCGCGAAGGAAAAACACGGAACGGCCATCCGGCGCCCAGCGCGGGTTCGAAATGAGCCCCGACGCTAGTTTCAGCGGCTTTTTTCCATTCGGGTCGAGGCTCGCAGACCACAACTCGCTCTCCGTCGGCGAAACCTCGCGTCCGAACAAACAGCTACGCCGGTCGGGACCGACTAAACACCAGTCCGCGACATCCTCCGCCAGAACAGGCCCGCTTCGCGACAGGTATTCCAGGCGTTTTCGACGAACCACGACGAACTCAGAGGGTTCGCGCACCTGGCTGAACGCAGAGATTCCGTCCGCGACGACGCGAGTTCTCCGTCCAAGCAAGTTCATCTCGACGAGGCGGTCGCCTTCGATGAATCTCAGCATCCGGTCCTGCTCGTCCAGACACAGCGAACCGGTGCGCAGAGATTCTGTATCGGCAATCTGCGTGAGAGCGCCGGTATGAAGGTCCGCCCGGAACGGATTGAAATGGCCGTTCCGGTCCGATGAAAAGATCAGGAATCGACCCTTCAGGGAGATGAACCGATTTGTTGCGTCCGGTAGGAGGCTGTTGCTTGACGGAGTTGTTAAACGAACGAGGGGATTTTCGGTGATCGGATCCGTAATCCGGACGAACTCACCAACCCCGGCTCGTATCGGGGACTTCGGTTTGAGTGTGCCCGGCTTCTCAGGCGATGCGGCACTCAACCCCCCGGGAAGCCGCAGACGGCGAGCAGGAGGTTGCGGCGCGTGATCCTTTCACTCACTACTTGCTTTGACGCGCGAAAGGGCTCCGGAAGTACTAGAGACCCAGATCGTTGTGCCCCGATCGTGACGCGAGCATCACATTTCTCGGCTTGGTCTTCGCCAGGTACTTATACGGGTTCACCGGTGTTCCAGCCAATCGAACCTCGTAATGCATATGAGGTCCGGTCGCGCGCCCGGTAGAGCCGGACAAAGCGATTGTTTGCCCGCGGCGAACCTCCTCCCCGGGGATCACCAGGAACGACGAAAGGTGGGCGTAATACGTCTGCAACCCATTCCCATGGTCCACCACCACCAGCTTTCCGTAGGCGCCAGACCAGCCGGCCGAGACAACGACGCCATCCGCACTGGCGCGAACAGACGTCCCGACCGGCGCGGCAAGATCGATACCCGTGTGGAACGCCCCCTCACCGGAGAAAGGATCCGAGCGTCCGCCGAACGAACTACGTAGTACACCCTCGATCGGCCAGGTGCTTGGGAAGGCCTGCGCGGTTTTCGGAACACCGTAGCGGTGGTAAATGCCTCCAAAAGAAGCAGCTTTCAAATAATTGAACTCGCGGATCGATTCATTCACGCTGGGAACGAAGAGATCTGCAGTGGTCGATACGCTGCGATTCCCTGAAGTAGCGGGAGTATTCAATCCGTAAGCCGCAGAAACCTCGTTCGCGAGGATCTCAAGCGAAGCCATCTGTTCCGTGTGTTGCCGCGAAATACGCTGCAGTTCCAGGTATTTCGTTCGGAGCCCCTCGAAACTGGTCCGAAGCTCGTTATAATGCGCAGCCTTCCAGTACATCCGGGCGTAGCTGGAAAACATGCCAAGAGCACAAACAACGAGCAGCGATGCGGCAACCAGAATGTAGGCTAAGTGCTTATATTTCACACGTATTCGTTTGCATTGCCCAGGCACCGCCTGAGCAAACTCAAGAACGAAGTACTGTTTATCCATTCAACTCCTCACGGCCTGAAACACGGCCCAAGACGCAAGCCGAAAGCTACAAACTCAGCGGCACAAAGCGTCGGAGAATCCTTAAATCTACCTTGGAGGGGGGAGTGTGTCAATAGCGAAAACTTATAGGCATATATCCAAAAGTACGTAACGACAACGACTTAGACCGATTCCGAGCCCCAGAATAGTCGCAAGATCCAGGCCGCCGATGCGCCCGTTCTTCTCAAAACCACTTATATGTCAGCCCGGAATCACGGGATGCAAATTTTCCTCGAAATCGCGCCGGCGCGCTGATCAAGTTGCCCACTGTCGCACAAGTAGGACGATAGATGCGGGCCTTGGTGTCGGGGAAGAATAGCGGGTGCGCGACGATTTTCGTGCGTGACGCCGCAATGGCATTCATCGTTGCATCCGCCTCGAGCGCTAGTTTTTCAGGCGTCAGAACTTCGTCGTTAATGACGAGATCGACCGGACGGTCAACCCCAGAGAACCGCACGCTAAAAGCAAGATAAGGCCTGTCCATCACCCGTTGCCGATGCGCCTCAAGGTCACGCATGCCAAGACGGTCCGACAACCACTTCTTGTAGAACTCCGTCGCACTTGGCGAGTGAATCGAGGGAAGTTTCGAGTGTTCGACAACTTGCACCCGGCTCACATAGAGGTCGTAATCATTGATTTCCCGGCCCAGTAATGCGTCGCGCACGGCACCGCCCCGGATGATCGGTTCCGTGAACCCAAGAGCTTCCGCTTCCTCGAAAATGGGCCGGAACTGCTCCAGGAGCGACCGGTTGTCGATTTCAATTGCTTTCAAACCCCGGCGGAGGTGCAAGTTGAAGAATGCTGAGAAAAGAGCTTTCACCCGCTATGCCTTTAATCAAGGTCCCGTTACTTTTTACAGGTCTTTACAGCCACCCGAGTAACCTCGCGTTCTATGGACGCGCATTCCTAGGCGGAGCAACAACAAACATATGAAAACACTTCGGATATTGCTGGCCACGAGTCTCGCCACCGTTTGCATGTGGGCTGCTGACGCCAGCGGCAAGTGGACTGCCGAGATGCAAGGTCCGGGTGGAAACACCAGAACCGTCACGATGAACCTGAAGGCGGATGGCAGTAAGCTCACCGGGACGGTGAGCGGCGGTCGGGGTGGCGACGCTGAAATCTCGGATGGGAAAGTTGACGGAAGCGACCTCAGCTTCACGGTTGTTCGAGAGTTCAACGGCAACAAAATGACTTCGAACTACAAAGGCAAGCTGGACGGAGATGTGATCCACTTCAACATGAAGATGGAAGGCGGTCCGATGGGCAATATGCCCGAACGTCAGTTCGACGCCAAGAGAGCCAGCTAGGCACCACTTCGTTGAGGGCGAAGGGCATAATCAGACGATGCCCTTCGAACATGAGATCCAGGTTGCCAAACTCCTGGCCCAGGAAGCCGGAGCGCTTGCGCTCGACTTCCAGCGCCAGGGTGTGACAGCCGAATCGAAATCCGATGAGTCGCCTGTCACCGCGGCGGATCGTGCCTGCGAGAAGTTGATCGTCGACGGAATTGCGCGAGAGTTCCCGGAAGACGGGGTCCTGGGCGAAGAAGGCGCCAATCGTGAAAGCCGGAACGGACGCAAATGGATCATCGATCCGATCGACGGAACACGCGATTTCGTTCGTGGCATCCCGCTTTGGGCTGTATTGATCGGCCTCGAACAAGACGGCCAGATCGTCGCGGCAGCCGCACATAGTCCCGGCCAAGGCCTTCTTCTCTCCGCCGGGTCAGGTTCCGGAGCCTGGCTGAATGAAAAACAACTGCGCGTAACTCAGAAGTCGAACCCGTCGGACGCCGTACTGTCCTTTAATGGCTTTAACAAAGCCGGAATCCAACCTTTTGCTGGACGGCTACTCTCCTGGGTTCAACGTTTCTGGGCGGTTCGCAGCATGGGCGGCTCAGTGGATGCCATGCTGCTCGCGCAGGGGAAGGCTGACGTCTGGATTGAACCTAACGCCGCGCCCTGGGACCTTGCCCCGCTCAAGCTGCTGGTTGAGGAAGCGGGCGGCGTCTTTCGCAGCTTCGACGGCAGGAACACAATCTACGGCGGCAATGCCTACGCTTGTGCGCCTGGCCTCGAGCCGTACGTCAGGGAGTTACTGGCCTAGGCTACGGGTCCGTCCCTTTATACTCGGAAAGTGTCCGCCGACCTCATCCTGCATCTCCTCTTCCGCTTCATTCACATCAGCTCAGCAATCTTATTGCTTGGCGGCGCGTTCTATGCCCGCCAGGTGCTCGTCCCTGTCCTGAGTTCTTTGCCTTCGGGCCAGGTCGAAACCGCAGTACAAACGAGCCAGTCCAGATTCCGGACAACCCTCTGGACCCTGCTCGTTTTCATTGTTCTGTCCGGGCTGTACAATTTCACCACTTACGCGGGCCCCAAACACACATCCAGCTACCAGATGTGGTTTGGCATTAAGATGCTGCTGGTATTGCACCTCCTTGCGACGGCGATTCTGTGGGGCACTTCTCGATACAGCGGCGAGATCAGCATCGGGAAGAGCAACCGCCGGCTGTTTGGGATGGTGATCTCCGGATTTCTCATCGTATTGATCTCTGCCTACCTGCGTTCGCTGTCTCAGCGCGGCTTATAAGCCGGTTCCTTCATCAAAACGGTAAATGAACTCTTACGAAGCGCTACGTTCGCGTGCGGCTTGGATCGACTTCTCCGGCCGTGGCCAGATCAAAGCGACAGGAGAGGATCGTGCCCGGCTGTTGCACGCGATGAGCACAAACGACGTCAACCGGCTCGAGCCCTGGCGCGGTTTGTACGCTTTCTTCCTCACAGCCCAAGGCCGCATTATCGCGGACGCGAATATCTACAACGTCGGCGATTACCTATGGCTCGATACCGAGCCCGAGACAAGGGAGAAGCTCCTCTCTCACCTTGACAAGTACATCATCGCGGACGATGTCACGCTCGAAGACGAAACCGAGACATACTCCGTCATCGGGGTAGAAGGGCCGGAAGCTTCGGAAGCGCTGGCGCAACTGGGCCAGGAAATTCCACAGACAGAGTTCGAGATCAAACCTTGGGGTACCGGATTCGCAGTTCGCGTTGCGGCAACGGGGCCGGTTGGGTTTCGAATCTTCGTACCCGTTGCCGAAAAAGCAAAGCTGGTTTCACAGCTGGAAACGTCAGGAATCCCGCAAGCCACTCCCGAAGACGTCAAGGTGGTGCGCCTGGAAAATGGACGGGCGCGGTACGGCGAAGATATCTCGGAGCGTTACCTGGTACAAGAGACGCAGATCCTTTCCTCCGTTTCATTCAGCAAGGGCTGCTACCTCGGACAGGAGATCGTGGAGCGGATCCGGTCCCGCGGACAGGTTCACCGGTTGCTTACTCCTGTTCGCATTCGCGCGGTTGAGGCGCCTGAGCCGGGAACGAAACTACGGGCGGGAGACAAGGATGCCGGGGAGATCACGTCTGCGGCTGTGTCCCCTGGATTGCAGGAGGTAGTCGCGCTGGCCTATCTCAGAGCTGAAACCATCGCGAAAGGCGCCCAGTTTACGTTGAGCGACGCAGGAGAAGCGTACCTGCCTTAATCCCCGAGGAGGCGACCGTACGGCTCGAGCGCTTCCACGTTGTCGCAAACGGCTTTGACGGCGGCGGTGATCGGGACGGCCAGAATCAGGCCGACTCCGCCCCACAGCAATCCCCAGAACATCAGCGCGATGGTGACGACGAGAGGGTTGAGCCGAACGCGGCGGCCGATGATCTTCGCGTAGAGGAAGTTCATGGTCACCAAGTGGAGGCCGGCGGTCACGGCTGCAACCAGGAGGATGATTTTAAAACGGTTCGGGATTGCAACGGCAGCCAAGACCGGCGGCAAGAGTGCGAGCGGTAATCCGACGTAAGGCACCAGGCTGAAGAACGCGCTAGTTAGTCCCACAAGCGGCCAATAGGGTACGCCGAGGAAGAGAAACGCCAGGCCGCTTGCAACGCTCAGCATCACCCAGAGCAAGAAATTGCCAAGCACATAGCCACGCGTCGCGTCCCCGATACCCGACCAGCTTTTCCCCACGATGTAGCGATCCTGCCCGTGAAATAAACGGATCACACTCTTGCTGACATGGTCGCGCCAGCTCAGCATGAAATACACCAGGAACGGAACGAACGATAGCAGGAATAGCCGGTGAAAGTATCGCGACGAAACGGTGTAGATAGTTGTGATGAACGGCTTCGGGTCCGTATGGATACGCACTTCCTGGATAGCCGGGGGAAGCGGGGGAGCCACAGGTTCCGGCTGTTTGCTCCTACGCCGGCGAGCCTGCATCGCTTGCTGCGGCTTTTGCTCGATCTGCTGGTCCTGCTCCCGCAAGGTTTTCGGTACAACCATCTCGACCGTCTGTTTCTGGAACTGATCCAGCCTGCCGCTTGTCGCATTCAGAAGTTCGCTCACCCGTGACGCATACGTCGGCAGGTCCTCCTTCAGACGCGAGAGCTGGCTCCAGGCGACAGCCGTCATGATGTAGCAGGCAACCAAAGCGATCCCGAGCACAACAGCCGTCGCAGCCGGCCTTGGAATGCGCAGCTTCATCGCAAGAAGAACAGCAGGGTCTAGAATAAAGGCGAAGACGGCAGAGATGATGAGGGTGACGAAGAAGTCCTGCCCATAGTAGAGAAGCGCGATGAGAGCCGCTGTCGCAACGAGCGAAGAACGGATTCCAACGAGCTTGGAGTACGTCTGCGTTGGGCTTAAAAGAGCCAAAATAGCGAGCTGACCCGGTACCTCAATTTATCACGTTGTCAGGCTAAGATTACTTCCTTGAACAAATCCGAGCAAGCCCACCAGAGTCCCCGCATTCTTGCGCTAGACGTCGGCAAAAAGCGGATTGGACTCGCCGTCAGCGATGAGTTGGGTTTCACTGCCCAGGGTCTCGAAACGCTGCAACGGAACCGAATCCGAGACGATCTCGCAAGATTGGAAGAAATCACCGTAAGGCTCGGCATTGGCACACTACTGATCGGAAAGCCGCTGCACATGAGCGGTGACGAGAGCCGCCAGAGCCAATACACCCGCGAATTTGCCGATCGTCTGGCAAGCCAGACCTCCCTTCCAGTCGTGTTCTGGGACGAACGGCTGACCTCGGCGGAAGCGGAGCGCACGCTGCGAGAGACGGGTGCGAGCCTCGACAAGAAGAAGAAGTCTGTCGATCGCCTGGCTGCGATGCTGCTGCTCGAAAGCTATCTCGAATTTCGCCGCGGGGCAGGCGAAATCCTGGAGGACGAAACGAATGGCCGATAGAGGCGGGTTCCTGCCACGGATGTTCAGGCTCATTGCCAGTCTTGTGATCTTTGTGTTCCTGCTTGCGGTTGCTCTCGCCGGCTACTGGTATATGGGTCCGTATCGTGGATTTTCCGACGAGACGTTTGTGGAAGTGGAGCATGGAATGTCATCGCGCGCTATCGGCAACTTGCTGGCAAGTCACGGCATTGTGCGTTCGCCGTGGGCCTTCCTGGCCGCACGCGCGCTTCACCCCCGAGCCACCCTCCAGGCCGGCGAATACCGGTTCGGATCGGAAGCGACACCTCTTCAGGTCTTCGACAAGATTCGCAAAGGCGAGGTCTTCTACGAAGAACTCACGTTTCCGGAAGGGAGCAATCTTTTCGATATCGCGGGCATCCTGAAGAACTTCGATACCGTTAAGCCGGACGATTTCCTGAAGGCTGCGGCGGACCCGGAAAGCATTCATGACCTCGACCCGCTAGCACCTAATCTCGAAGGGTTTCTGTTCCCGTCCACATACCGCGTGACGCACCGGACAACCGCGAAGCAACTCTGCCGAACTATGACTGCAGAGTTCCGGAAACAATGGGCCGCTGTGGGAGGAAATGCGAGCGGTGTCGATCTTCACCGGGTGCTCACTCTGGCTTCGCTGGTAGAAAAGGAAACCGCGGTCCCGGGAGAACGCCCGCTGGTCGCTGCCGTATTTACAAATCGGCTGCGTGCGGGAATCCCGCTCCAGTGCGATCCGACCACCGTCTATGCAGCGCTGCTCGAAAACCGATATCGCGGCGTGATTCACCGCTCCGATCTTGCCAGCGTCAATCCGTACAACACCTACGCGCATCCAGGCTTACCGCCGGGCCCAATTGCGAATCCGGGACTCACGGCGATCCGCGCGGCTTTGCAACCGGCATCCGTGGATTATCTGTACTTCGTCGCAAACCCGGGCGGGCAAGGCTCGCATCACTTTTCGTCGTCGCTCGCCGAACACGAAAAGGCCGTGCTGGCCCTGCGCCAGGCGAGTCATTAGGCACCGCGACCGATGCTCTATTTACCTTGAAGCGCCAGCACGGCGTACCCTGTAGCCGCGTCACTCATAAACCGCCCCACATCACTATTCGGGTCTCGCTTTTTATTCAGCGAGTAGGCGTGCCAGCATCCTTCCTTTTCGTCCTGATGACCACGGAGCCAAGCGAGGCCACTTTGACGCGCCTCCAGCGCTTTTTTGTCGTGTTGGCTGTTCTCTTTTAACGCCAGCGCGATCAAGGCTGTGGCTAGGCCGTCGCTCTCCGTGTCCTGTTCGGTTCCGTCGCTCCGAGTCCAGGCACCCAGGCTTGCAAGATTCCAGCCGCCATCCTGTTTTTGTTTAGCGCGGAGCTCCGCAAGCAAGGCGCGCTTTTCCTCTCGCCGTAAGCACACCGCGCATGGATCCCGAAGCCCACAACAGGCCGATCTTGTTCATCAGCGGCTGCTGCGCGTAGTTCCGTTCGAGATAGGACCGCAAAGCGCTGGACGTGCTGCGCGATCCGTCCGTCTGTCGAATAATGGTCCGGCGCCCACCCGATCGCAAGCGCCATCCAGGTCGCACCGGCATAGCGCGACTCGACAACTTCCCACGGCGCAAGATGGAACACTTGCCAATCCCAGGCTCCAGCATCGGGACCCGACGGGATCTGTAGTGCCCACGCAGCGTCGAATGCATCACGCGTGAGCGACGACAAGTGGCCGGTCTTCCGATCTTCACTTGCCAGAATCAGCGCGTTCAGAACCGACTCGGTTGACCTCGACTCCTTGGATTTTCCAGGTCCGGACTTCGCATCCAGATAGTACGGCTGCACGTCCTTCCAAAGAGTGACGCGCTTCCGGACATTGCTGAGCATCCGGTCCAGCGGCGTGCGGCGAGGTTTCTTCCGGCAGGTTGTTTTTAAGGACGCTGCGGGAAAGCAAGTACGGAAGGGCCGTGTGACACGAGATGCAGCTGGTCTCATGATCACGCTGCGATTTCGTCCAGTTCACCCACCACGTTGCGCGTCCGTCAAGGTAGACAGCAGCGGCGGCAGCGTTCCACGCTCGTGTGTCATCGCGATTCGCCGACGATGTGGCTTCCGCAGCATCACTCCGGCCGCCGAGCCACAAGCATAGAAGAAGACTCCAACTAGCCCTGGTCATAATGCCTCCCAAAACGATCCGGCCGGGATTTCCGCCTATGCAGACGGGACGAAGCTCAAGAAAGAGTGTAGCCGCTGAGCAGAAGCTTACTGGGCGCCGCGGCTGAGCAGCATCACTTTTACCGTGTGGAAGATGATGTAGAAGTCGAGTGCCGGCGCGACGTGCTTGATGTAGTAGAGATCGTATTCGAGCTTGATCATGGCGTCGAGTTGCGTGTCGCCGTACTTGTGATTAATTTGCGCCCACCCGGTGATGCCCGGTTTGACCGCAAGCCGCTGCCGGTAATACGGGATCTGTTGAGCCAGAACATCGACGAACTCGGGACGCTCCGGGCGCGGACCGACGATGACCATATCGCCTTTCACGACATTCCAGAACTGCGGCAGTTCATCGAGCCGCAATCGGCGCAGCCACTTACCGAGTTGAGTGATGCGCGGGTCGTCTTTTGAGGCCCAGACCGCGCCGGTGCGCGCCTCGGCGTCCGCGTACATGGACCGAAATTTGTAAAGCGTGAAAATATGCCCGTTGACCCCGACCCGGCGCTGGCGATAAAAAACCGGCCCTTTTGAGGACAACCTCACCGCCATTGCCGTCAGCAGCATCAGGGGCGCAAACGCAACCAGGCCGATGAGGCCAATCAGCCAGGAGTAGATGCTCTGGATGGTGAGCGCGTGGGAACTGGGCCCCAGCATGCGCGAAAAGATCAGCTGAGACGGCTGGATCTTCCGGCTGCAAACCCGCCGCATCGCCACCTCGTACGTGTCGGCGGCGTCTTCAATAACAACGCCGGAGAAGCGGATTTCGAGAAGATCGTGCATCGGAAGCCGGTTGCGGCGCTCCGCCATCCCGACCACGATGCGTGTGGGCTTGTATTTGTCGCATATCTCCCGCACATCGTTCAAGGTTCCGAGGCACGGGACAGGGAATTCATTGGGCTCGTCTTCGCACAGGTAGCCCAGAATGGAATACCCAAACTGGGGTTTGTCGTGCAGACACTCGATTACCTCGCCCAGGATGCTGGAGTTTCCCAGCAGCAGCACGCGTTCGGAACGGAGCGCGCCGATGATGTACTTCCAGAAGAAAACCCGAAAACTGGTAGAACCAGCACCACCAGGAAGCTGCCGAGCACCATCAGCCAGCGCGACATCAGGAAATCCGGCCACAGGAATCCGAGGAACGCCAGGAGGAGCAGCGCGCTTCCGACGGCAAGGCAGACCTGCTGCACCAGCAACATCCGGGAGGTAATGCGGAGTTCGGCGTAGAGGTCCTGATAGTACAGCGCGAGGATGATGAATCCGGTAACAACGAGCAGTTTCCAGTAATTTCCCTCGCCAAAAAGGTAAAATCCGGCATCAATTCTCAAAACAAAGAGAGCTAGCAGGTAGCAAGCCAGGATAAGAATTATCTCGGAGAGCAGCAGCGCAAGGACGCTGGCCGGGATAAAAACACGAAAAAGTCTAATCAAGCGAGATACTTAGCAGGAGAGTTCGAGTACCGATTCTAACACGCGGCCGGGTCATTCCGGGGGCTCCGACGAGTCGGACGGCCCGGGTGGGACGCTCGACACCTTCTACCTCAAAGTGTTGATTATGTTGAGGATAAATTCTTCTTCGGACCACTGTAGGCGTGCTATAAATTAAGAAGTATCTTAGGCTCCGGCCCTCCGTTTAGACGCCGTCGTTCGATTCAGAAAATGCTCCGACTTACAAAAAAGGCAGATTACAGTCTGATTGCTCTCAGACATTTTGCCTATCGTCAGGGGCAGACCGGGGGCGCAGTGAGTGCGAAGGAGGTTTCAGACGTCTGCGGCATCCCGTTGCCGGTTCTGTCGAAACTGCTCCAGAAGCTTGGCAAGAGCGGATTTCTTGTCTCTGAGTACGGCACAAACGGCGGCTATCGCCTCGCCCGGCACCCGAGCAGAATCAGCGCTCTTGAAGTGATTCGAGCGATCGATGGACCGATTGTGCTGGCGAACTGCTTTACCGAGCATGCGGTCTGCGGGCACTCGGATAAGTGCACGGTAAAGAAGCCCTTACGTCGCATTCACGAAGGGATCCTGCGACTTCTCGATGGCGTCAGCATCCAAAGCATGCTGGAGGATTCCGAGTCCAAAGCGGATTCTCAGTTGCCAAGCTCCCAACTGGTTGCGCTGCAAAGTACGGCGAGCCGCTTCGAACCGGAAGAATCTTTAAGGAATAAACAATGAAACTGCCCATTTACATGGACAGCCACGCGACCACCCGCACGGATCCACGGGTGCTCGAGGCGATGATCCCGTACTTCACCGAGTACTTCGGGAATGCTGCGTCACGTAATCACAGCTTCGGGTGGGAGGCAGAGCAGGCAGTCGAGAAGTCCCGCAAACAAATCGCGGACCTGATTGGCGCGACGCCGAAGGAGATCGTTTTCACCAGCGGCGCCACGGAATCGAACAACCTTGCTCTCAAGGGCATCGCCGAGATGTATGCCGAGCGCGGCAATCACATCATCACCCAGGTTACGGAGCACAAGGCGGTGCTCGACACCTGCAAGCACCTGGAAAAGAATGGCGTCCGGGTGACGTACCTGCCCGTGCAGACGAACGGGTTGATCGATCTCGACCAGCTTCGGGACGCGATCACGGACAAGACGATTCTGATCTCGATCATGTATGCGAACAACGAGATCGGCGTCGTCCAGCCGATGAAAGAAATCGGCAAGATCGCGAAGGAAAAGGGAGTCCTGTTCCACACCGATGCTGTTCAGGCTATCGGCAAGATCCCGGTCAACGTGATCGAAGACGGGATTGACGTGCTTTCGCTGACCGCCCACAAGCTCTATGGACCGAAGGGCGTCGGCGCCCTGTACGTTCGCCGCCGTAACCCGCGTGTGCAGATTACCGCTCAGATGGACGGCGGCGGACATGAGCGCGGCATGCGCTCCGGAACCTTGAACGTTCCGGGAATTGTCGGTTTGGGTGCGGCTTGCGAAATCGCAAGGCGCGAAATGGCCGAAGAATCGAAACGGCTCAGCTTCCTGCGCGACAAACTGAAGGACAAGCTGATGAGCAGCCTCGACGAGGTCTACATCAACGGCACGATGGAGCACCATCTTCCGCACAACTTGAATATCAGCTTTGCCTATGTGGAGGGCGAAAGCCTCCTGATGGGCATCAACGACATCGCGGTATCGAGCGGTTCGGCTTGCACTTCGGCCACTTTGGAGCCCAGCTACGTTCTGAAGGCACTGGGCGCGGGCGACGATCTGGCGCACTCCTCTATCCGCTTCGGCCTGGGCCGGTTCAACACCGAAGAAGAAGTCGATTACGTAGCAAACAAGGTAATCGACGTGGTCAAAAAGCTTCGCGACCTTTCGCCGCTCTACGAGATGGCGAAAGAAGGCGTAGACTTGTCGAAGGTAGTCTGGGCGGCTCACTAGGAAATTAGTTCGAAAGGATACGACATGGCATATTCAGACAAAGTGATTGATCATTACGAGAATCCACGCAATGTTGGATCTCTCGACAAAAGCAGCAAGGACGTAGGGACCGGGATGGTCGGCGCTCCGGAATGCGGCGACGTAATGAAGCTGCAGGTCAAGGTAAATCCCGAAACCGGCGTCATCGAAGATGCGAAGTTCAAGACCTTCGGCTGCGGAAGTGCAATCGCCAGTTCCTCACTCGCTACCGAGTGGCTGAAGGGCAAAACCGTTGACCAGGCGCTCGAAATCAAGAACACGGACATCGTGAACGAGCTTTCGCTGCCGCCGGTAAAAATCCACTGCTCCGTGCTTGCCGAAGACGCGATCAAGGCCGCGATTTCGGATTACAAGACCAAGCAGGGTGCCGCTTCTGCCAAGCCGGAAGCCGTCACCGTTCAGTAATACTCTATGGCTGATCTGACCCAGCTTGCCGGAACTCCGACCGCTCCTCCGGAGCCTGCGACTGCAAGTCAGTCGGCGGAGAAGCGTATCTTCGTCACTCCGAAAGCGGTCGGCAAGATCAGGGATGCTTTCGCTCGCGAGAAGGTGAGCGGCGGTCTGCGGCTCGGGGTACTTGGGGGTGGCTGTTCTGGATTGAGTTATCAATTCAAGTTCGCTCCCGAGCCCCGGCCACGCGATCACGTTTTTCAATTTGAAGATGTTCGCGTGTTTGTGGACCCCAAAAGCATGGTTTTCCTCGATGGGATGACGCTCGATTGGCAGGATTCTCTGATCCAATCAGGCTTCGTTTTCCAGAACCCGCACGCAACCAAGAGTTGCGGGTGCGGCACTTCCTTCTCGGCCTAACCTTCAGCCAGTCCTCGTGATTGTGTGACGCAACCGTTTGCGTTGCGTCACTTCCCTGCCCTATGTCCTCCTCTTCTCGCAATTTCTACGACTTTTTCGGTATCGAACCCAAGCTTGATCTGGACGAAAGCGCTCTTCAGAAGCGATTCTATGAGCTCAGCCGCGAGTGGCATCCGGACCGGTTCAGCCGCAAAGGCCCGGAAGAGAATGCGCGTGCGATAGAGAACACGGCCATCATCAACGACGGCTACCGAACCCTGCGTGACCCGGTGAAGCGCGCCGAATATTTGCTCACGGAAGAAGGTTTTCCGATCGGCGAGCAGAGGTCAAAAGATGTGCCCCCCGAACTGCTCGAAGAAGTCTTCGAGCTGAACATGGCTCTCGAGGAGATGCGAAGCGGTGACGAAAGCGCGCGGCCTCAACTGCAGGAGGCAAGGGAAAAGTTCGTGGATATGCGCGCGGAGATTGATGGACAGCTAAAGTCCCTGTTTGCGAAGTACGACGCCTCGGAAAGCGAGAGCGAAACCGCAAAGCAGGCGCTTCATGAAGTCCGCGGCGCACTCAACAAGCGGCGCTATGTCGAGAACCTGATTCGCGACGTAGATAAGGCCTTAAACCCGGCACTTTCCGCCGCGCAAAATTTGGACGACCGACTCTAATCAACTATGGGAACCTTTCAGATCGATTTCGGCGAGGATCGCCAGTCAAAGATTGTCGGTATCGACCTGGGAACGACGAACAGCCTCATTGCTGTGATGGATCTTACCGGTCCGCGCATCTTAGAGGATGCCGAAGGCCGGAAGATTGTCCCTAGCATCGTTTCGTCTCTTCCCGATGGGCGTCTCGTCGCGGGCGAGCCCGCTCGCGAACTCCTCTTCAGCAGTCCGGAACGCACCGTGTATTCCGTCAAACGCCTGATGGGACGCGGCGTAGATGACGTTCGTGAAGAACTTAAGCTGTTTCCGTTCCGGATCGCCAGCGACAGTGAATCGGTCATCAAGCTTCAGCTGGGATCGCGCACATATACACCGCCCGAGATCTCGGCTGCTGTTCTGCGCCAATTGAAAGACAATGCCGAAGCGGCGCTCGGCGAACCGGTATCGCAAGCTGTCATTACAGTGCCGGCTTATTTCAATGACGCACAGCGACAGGCCACGAAAGACGCGGGACGTTTGGCAGGCTTGGAAGTGCTGCGGCTGGTGAACGAGCCTACGGCGGCTTCTCTTGCGTACGGGTTGGATAAGCGCAAGGAAGGCGTGATCGCCGTCTACGATTTCGGCGGTGGGACCTTCGACATCTCGATTCTGCGGCTGCACGACGGCATCTTCGAAGTACTCGCCACGAACGGTGACACGCACCTCGGCGGTGACGATATCGACAATTTGCTGCTTCGGATTGCGATCGAAGACATAGGATCCGATGGCGGTCCGAGCATTGCCGAAGACCCGGAAGGCGTGCAGCGATTGCGGCGCGCCGTGATTGCCGCCAAAGAAGCGCTTTCGTTTGCGCCCGAAGCGAAAATATCTCTCGACTACAAAGGCACCGAGTATCAGCGCCTGATCGACCGTGCGTTGTTCGAGCGTCTGATCGCTCCCATCGTAGAGCGCACGCTGGAGCCCTGCCGCGCCTGCCTGGCCGACGCCAAGCTTACGCCTGAAGACATCAACGAAGTTGTCATGGTCGGCGGATCCACGCGTATTCCTTTGGTGCGAACGGCCGTGGAACGGTTGTTTAAAGCAAAGCCACACACGGAACTCAATCCGGACGAAGTGGTTGCGCTCGGCGCTGCGGTACAAGCCGGTATCTTGTCTGGCGAAGTGCAGGACCAGTTGCTCCTGGACGTGACGCCTCTCTCGCTCGGGATCGAGACCATGGGCGGTGTCGTTTCGAAGCTGATTCACCGCAACTCGACCATCCCGGCCAGCGCGACCGAAGCATTCACCACTGCTGTCGACGGGCAGCGGAACGTGCTGATTCACGTATTGCAAGGTGAGCGAGAATTGGTGAAAGACTGCCGGAGCCTGGCTCGTTTCGATCTGAAAGACATCGACCCCGTGCCGGCCGGTTTTGCCCGAATCGAAGTGCGGTTCCTGATCGACGCGAACGGAATTCTGAACGTCACGGCGCGTGACGCGCGCACGGGCAAAGAGCAAAGCGTGGAAGTCAAGCCGTCGTACGGGCTTTCCGAGGAACAGGTGGAAGCCATGATCCAGGAGAGCTTTGAGCGCGCCGAAGAAGACCTGCGGGAACGCCAGGTGCGCGAAGCCAGAGTCGAGGCGGACACCATTCTTCTGGCAATCGAGAAGGCGCAGAAGAACGATGCCTGGCGCAATCTCTCGCCCGCAGAGCGCGAGGCGATCGAAAAGGCTAGACAAGATGTTCATGCCGTTTACAACGGCAGCGACTATCGCCTTCTTAACGAAAGGATCGAAGCTTTGAATCACGCAACGCATAGCCTGGCGGAGAACATGATGAACAGCGCTGTCAGCGGAGCGCTGAAAGGCACGAAGATCGACTAGAATCGTGAGGAGATTATCATGCCAGGCCTAAGCTGGAACCACACCGAAGACATCGCCCTCAGCCTTTTTGAGGCTCATCCGGAGGTCGACCCAACGCACATCCGGTACACGGATCTGCACAAGTGGATCACCGAATTGCCGGACTTCAAAGACGACCCGATGGCTTCAACAGAGGGCAAATTGGAAGCCATTCAGATGGCATGGGTGGAAGAGTACAACGAATCGCGTTAGGCGGGAAAGATCTCTGCGACCGGAATGACAACGCCGTGAAACTCGACGGTTTCGCCTTCCCGGGCTTCGCGGCTGCCGTCAACCGTCAAAACTTGGACCACTCGCTTATCGGGATAGGCAATCCAGACTTGCTCCGCTCCGTGTTCCAGGTATAGAGCTGCTTTTAGCAGAAGTTTGCGCGTCTGCTTCGGAGAAGCGACCTCTATGGCTAGTGCGGGGGACTCACGGAGGAAGTTATCCAGGCCATTCACCTCCAATCGGTCCCGCCGAATAACGGCGACATCAGTGTTGGGTAGAGACGAGTCGGTAACGCGGCAGGCTACCTCGCCTAAAACAACGAACCCTTCGTTCTTAAGCGGTTGGAGACGCTCCTGGATCATATCCACAATGAGGTTGAGCCGCGGCTTGTTATTCGGAGCCAGGCAAATTTCTCCTTCAATGAGTTCTTCGTGGTTCCCGTCCCAACGCTCCGGGCGCTCGAGGAACTCCTCGACCGTCATCGGATGAGGCTGGACTGCCGTGCTCATACCAGTCATTATCGACCAAGGCGGCGTGCTATCCTAACCAAAGTAGTCGCGCTGTCCTCGGTCGCTGAGGCTTTGCGGTTCTTTGGACGAATCCCGTCCACACCCATTCTGATTGAGCCAGGAAGGCTATGCCTAAGTTAAAAACCCACAAGGGAGCTGCCAAGCGTTTCAAGAAGACCGGCACGGGTAAGATCACCCGACGGCACGCCAATGCCCGCCACATCTTGACGTCCAAAACGCGCTCCCGTAAGCGTAAGCTTGGCCAAGGCGTTGTCGCAGACGACGCGGATCAGGCTAAGTTGAAGGAAATGCTTCCCTACTAAAGGGCGGCCAAGAAACATTCAGAGCGGGGGCAGCGCGCTGCACGTGCCTGACTCCCCTCCCGGAACGAATTCGTTCCTAATTTGATTAAGGAGAAAACGTGCCAAGAGTAAAAAGAGGTACCCACCGGCGAGATTATCGCCACAAGACCCTACGCCGTGCGAAGGGTTTCTTCCTCACCAAGTCGAAGCTGAACCGGTCCGCGCAGGAAGCAGTCGAAAAGGCGCTCCGCTACGGATACGTCGGCCGGCGGCTTAAGAAGCGCAACTTCCGTTCGCTCTGGATTGTGCGCATCAATGCGGCCTGCCGGGAAGTCGGAATCAGCTACAGCAAATTCATCAACGGCCTGAAGCGCGCCGGAGTCGAACTGAACCGCAAGGTTTTAGCCGACATTGCCGTCAACGATACCGCCGGATTTGCCGCCTTAGCAACAAGGGCAAAAGAAGCTCATCAAGCGCAAGTTCAATAAGCCATAATAGCCATCATGGCGGCTAACACGACTGAAGTCACAGGCGAGAGCGTCGATACCCTTGCGAGTTTGGAGGAGCGTATCAACCGCGCCGTCCAAGTCATCAGTCAGTTGCGGGCGGACAACGATCATCTTCAGGCGAAGGTAAAAAAGGCCAACGAAGATATCGCTACGTTGCAGGGTGAGCGCGATGAGGCGCAGTCCTTCTCGGAAGAGTTTCAGCGTGAAAACACCGCGCTTGAGGCGAAAGTCGCCACTCTCAGCGAGGAACTCGAGACGCTTCGCGGCGAACGAAAGCAAGTGAAACACAGAATCGAGAAACTTCTCGGCCAGCTCGATTTACTCAGCGCCAGCTGAGGTCTGAACGGCAATGGACACTCCGGGCAAAGCCAAGCACATCGTCCGGGTAAACATCTTCAACCAGACTTACGCCATTTCGGCCTCCGGCAATGTGCAGGAGGTCGAAGATCTCGCCCGCGAGATCGATGATTTGATGGCAGCAATCGCCAAGCGATCGGGGGGACTGGACACCACGCGGACCGCCGTCCTTGCCTGCTTACATCTGGCCGACCGCCTGAGAACCGTTGAACGCGAGTTGAGCGAATACAAACAGTCCGTCAGCCACAAAACGCGGGATTTTGCTTCGCTGCTTGATCAGGCGTTTGCCGGCCCCATCGTTCCCGAAGGCTAAGAACTTAGCTTGTCTCTATTTCGGGAGCGGCAGCCGCATCTTGCCATCCTGATTCTCGTATCGCAACTCCCAGGTAGCATCCTTTGCCTTTTTAGGTGGTTTCGGAAAGTACAGGTAGCCGGCCACGGCGCGCACCGTTTTTCCGTCGGGGAGCGACTTCTCCCAGAGATCTTGCGAGATTGTGTTTGTGATTTGGACGGTGGACGGTTGTGATACTGGGGGCGCCGGATACCTTGAATCACAGTCATAAGTTGGGCAGTTCCGGGGCGGCGGTCCGCCCATACCTACCCCAGCCTCGGTAGTGGTGACGGTTCCACTCCGTGTCCGTCCTGTCACCGGATCGGGATACGAGTAACGACCCACCGACGCTCCGACGGACGTTTCTATATCCTGAGAGTCACGCCGGCTTGGCGGGCCTTTTTTGGCCCCTACAACCTCGGCGATTGTGTCCGCAGAGACCGGGCGTAAAGCCGCCGACTTGTCGCCGATCGCAAGCATAAAATCGGACGGATACAGATCCACATCCTTCCCAGGACCGGGAAAGACGCCAACTTCGATCACCACATAACCTTCCGAGCCCAGGTCCGGTTTGAACATCTTTTTAACCTGCTCGCGAGGCACCAAAAACACGCCGATCGCGAAGTCGCCTCGTTCCCGGTACGCGGGATAGCTCTTGGCGTCTGCTCTCGGGCGAATACCCGGCGACGCGCCGTTAAGAAGGAATGTGAACGCGAATAGAGACAGAACGGCTTTTCTCATGCCTATCTCCCCGGAAGTATTTTACGTCAGCAGAAGAGAGGCAGTCCGAAGGTTGCGCAGGGAGGACCCGTTCAGGCGGAGAGAGCTTCTTCGCGTCGCAGGTCAGTTTGCCGGCCGGGCCGCGAAGCAACCGATGGAAATTCGAGGTGGAATCGGGTGCCGCGGTTGGGCTCGCTTTCTACCTCAATCACGCCATTATGTTCCTGCACGATGCCATACGTGATCGAGAGTCCCAGGCCGGTTCCCTTCTTCGCGCCCTTGGTTGTAAAGAACGGATCATAGATACGCGAGAGATTCTCGGGGGCGATTCCCTGCCCGGAATCAGCGATTTCTATGTGGGCAAAGGTTTCCTCTGTCCAGGAACGCACGCGCAAAGTACCGCCGCCTTGCATCGCGTCTCGAGCATTGATAAATAAGTTCAAGAAAACCTGCTGCAATTTGCCCGGATTTCCGCGAATACGCCCCAGACTGTCCGTCAGGGTTAACTCGGTAGCAACGCCCGCTTTCTCGAACTGATGCTCGACCAGATTAGCCGTTTCGCGAATGACACGATTCAGGTCGAGTTCAACGAACTCGGTCGGCGAGGTTCGAGAGAAGTTGAGCAGTGAATTCACGATCTCGCTTGCTCGGAACGTCTGTTTCGCGATCTTTTCGAGCATCTTGGACTTCTGCTCGTCGTCAGACACCTGCTTGGTGAGCATCTGCGCATAGGTCGAGATGACTGCCAGAGGCGTATTCACTTCATGAGCCACACCCGCCGCGAGTAGACCGATCGAGCTCAGCTTGTCCGCCTGGACCAGTCGCCGCTCGAGGTCGTCGCGATCAGTAATGTCATCGAAAATGATGAGGCGGCCAATTTCCTGGAAATCCTTGGCAACAAGAGGCGCGATCGCCAGATTGACGATTGACTCACGCGCAGGTCTTGGCTTGGGCGCTCGTTCCAGCCCGTCTGACCGAATGCTCTGGACCGAAACCTCGGCTTCGCCGCCTTCCGTTCGCGGCTGCAGGGCAAACTTATAGACGTTATGAATGCCGGGGCGGCCCCGCACTTCATTGAATTTCCCGATCAGATCGGGTGCAAAAAGATCAGACAGGCGGCGTCCCATTGCCTTTCGGCGTGGAATACCTGTCAACTTTTCGATCTGGCCGTTCCAGCTCTCTACCCGGTCCTCGAGATCCACCGCCAGCACGCCGACGTTGATGGATTCGACGATGTTTTCGCTGAATTCTTTCAAGCGCTCGTACTCGTCGGCCTTTTCCTGAAGGGACGTGTAGAGCCGGGAGTTCTCGATAGCGATTGCGACGTAATTCGACAGCGTCAGCAACAGGTCGAGGTCATCGCTCGACAGGAAATCTCCCTCTGTCGTGCGGCTCACGGCGAAGAATGCGATCGTTTTACCGCGGGTGCGACAGCTCACGTAATAGGTGAAATCAAGGTCCCCGATCGTGTCGCGTACCGATTGGGGCCAACGTTCGGAAACGATGTCCCGCAAGTGCTTCGGGCGTTCGAAAAACAAGTAGGGCTTGCCTTCCGCCTCCTGCAGGAACGACAAATCCAAATCGTCGCCCAGCGGCTTAGCCGTCCTGTTAGGCATGGCGCTCAAGGAGTGCAGCCGGTATTGATTTGCGCCCTCATCGAGGAGGAAGAAGCCGATTCGCTGAATGGAAAGCGTTCGCTTGATCCGATCCGACACCTTCGCGAGCATGACTTCCTGATCCGTTTCCGAGCTGAGCTCTCGCGCAAACTCGATCATCGTGAGTCGGGCATCATAGCGGTCGCGGTAGAAGACCCACCGGTCAAGTTGCTCCTGGATCCAGCGCCGGATGGGTTGAAACACGAATGTCGCAAACGAGATCAGGACCACAAACGCGGGCGGAGGAATGCTCGGTGTGCTGAATACCAGGAAGATCAGCGCATAGAACGTCCCGATGACGGCCAACGTGGCGAGCGTGTAAACGTAGCCCTGCTGGAAGATGATGTCGACGTCCATCAGCCGATAGCGCGTGATTGCGTACGCCCAGGTGAGCGGAATCAGCCCCATCGACAGGACGCTAAGGTTCATGATGTGCGACGGAACAGCGCCAAACGCATACGGAATCGCATACAACAAGTGCGAACGGCAACAATCCCACGAAGGCCCCATTTCGCAGATATTTCAGCTGCCGGCGCATAACCGGGTCTTGGGCGTTCGAATAGTCATACCCGAGGACGCCCGCCCCCGCAAAGTACAGCAGCATCGAGAAAGCGACACTCAGCCGGTCGAGGAACCAGCGAACCTCGAAGAGTGTTGCCGAAAACTTCAGGATTCCTTCGGCCGACCCGACAAAAATGAGAAATATAAGCGCGGAGGGGAAGTACAACAGCATCTCCGACCGGCGAGCTTCCAGAAATTTCGGGCGAGCGTGGAACGTCAGGCAAAAGTCGAGGAAAATCGCGGGCGCAAAGATCGTGGCGGCGAGGTTGCCCCAGTACATCACCTCATCGAAAGTATTCAGCTTTCCCGAATAGTGGAACGTTGTTCCTATGAACGAAACCAGGCAAAGAATGAAGAAGTGAAGGGACTTAGCGGCGCTCGTTCGCCGGTAATACACGAATAGCCCGATCGCCAGATAGGCCGCCCCGACGGCGTATTGGTAGTACACAGCCGAATCCCGAGGCGCTGCCTGGATGAAAATATTGTCCTTCTGAAATTCAATATTGTTTCGACGGAGTGTGTATTTGGTCTGCCCAAGCAGCGGAATGCGCCACAGGGCCTCCGGAACATCGAGGGAGTTATGTATCGGATAGGAGTGAATGCTGACGAGCTGGTCGCCGATCTTAATGCCTGCGTGATCGCCCGCGCTTCCCGCGGTCACATGAGCCGCGATGACCTGGACCGCGCCGGACGCAGTTTTCCTGTCTACCCAGCTGACCCCGTCATCGTGAAGGGGATAGCTTCGCAGGTGCTGAAAGCTCAAGACCGCACAGATTACGGCTGCAACAGTACCGATTAGCAGGAGAGTGCCTGCCAGTTGATTTCGGGATTGGCTCAAGGTTCACCGCTGAAGCGCTTATTCACTTCGAAGCCCGACAGTAAAAGTGCAACGGACGATGCACGTTGGCAACCAATCTGAGATTATCCCTATTTACTTGAAAAGAATCAATGAAGTACTCAACCTGTCCAGTGGCCGGGTCTTTGATGTATGCAAACTTGCTTTCATTTCTGGATCGGCTCTACGAAAACCCATAAATTCACCTGCGATGCCCTGGACGAAACCAAATCTCATGACGGCGCGTCACGGGCGTTGACGGTCGGGGGACTCGCACCTTAGACTGGAGAAGTACCCGGCGCCACTAGAGGTCATTGATTCTATGAAGTTTCCCCTTGCCTTCCGCGCGTACCAATCGGTAGGCATTTCGGCGGCGGCTCTGCTTTTGGCAGGTTCGCTGTACTCTCAATCTAAAAAAAGCTCCGCAGATTCCAGTAGTTCGAGCACTTCCTCTGAAACCGTAGCGAAACCCCTCACCAAGAAACAGATCGCTCAAAAGCAAAAGCAGCTCGAGAAAGAGCTTGCCGGGCCTTGGAAAAAGTGGATGAACGAGGATGTCATCTACATCATCACGGACGAGGAGAGGCAGGCATTCAAGCGGCTAAAAACCGACGAAGAACGCCAGACCTTCGTCGAGAATTTCTGGTTGCGGCGCGATCCGACTCCTGATACTGAGGAGAACGAATACAAAGAGGAGCACTACCGCCGTATCGCGTACTCCAACGACCACTACGCCTCCGGTATCCCTGGCTGGAAAACAGATCGGGGCATGATCTACATCAAGTACGGCCCAGCCGATGAGATTGACTCTCATCCGTCCGGCGGAAGCTACCAGCGCCCGTACGAAGAAGGCGGTGGCGAGACCTCAACCTATCCGTTCGAAGACTGGCGCTATCGGTACATCGACGGTATCGGGACGAACGTCAACATCGAGTTCGTCGACACGACCATGAGCGGCGAATACCACATGACCATGGACCCGTCAGAGAAGGACGCGCTTCTCTACGTTCCGGGAGCCGGCCTCACGATGTCGGAACAGATGGGCATGGCGGACAAGACGCAGCGGTTTAGCCGTTCGGACGGAACGCACCTCGGAACCGGCAATCAGCCGCTTCCCGAGAGCATGAACGAGTTCACCCGCCTGGAGCAGTTCGCAAAGCTGCAGAAGGCGCCGACGATCAAGTTCAAAGACCTGGAAGCGGCCGTCAACTCGACGGTCCGGTACAACACCCTGCCGATGCAGGTTCGAGCGGATTACGTCCGCATCACGGATTCCACGGTGTTGACCAGCCTGACGGTGCTTTTCAAGAACAACGATCTGAACTATGCCACCAAGGAGAAGGTGGCCAAAGCGACGATCAACATGTATGGCCGCATCACCTCGCTCACGCGGAAGCCGGTGAATTGGTTCGAAGACACTGTGACCTCAGAGGTCCCTGCCGAGATGCTGCAGCAGGCGATGAAGGGTTCGCAAATCTATTCGAAGACGGTGCCGCTTGCACCCGGAACCTACCGGCTGAACATTGTCGCCAAGGATTTGGTGGGCAACACCATGAACACGTTCGAAATGGCGTTGAATGTTCCTCATTACGAAGAGGAGCAGCTTGGCTCGAGCAGCTTAATCCTGGCGGATCAACTGGAGCGCGTGCCGACCAAGAGCATCGGCGGCGGGCCGTTCGTGATTCGCAGTTCGAAGGTGCGCCCCCGAGTTGGCGATAGCTTCCGTCAATCCGAGACTATGGGCATCTACACCGAGTTCTATAACTTCGGGATGGATGAGAAGACCAAGAAGCCGGATGGAACCATCACCTACGACGTGGTGGATTCCAACAACAAAACGGTGATGACCCAGACAGAAAATCTGGCGACCATACCGAACGCCTCCGCTTTTCTTGTGACGGTCGAGAAGAAGTTGCCGCTGACCAGTCTTGCACCGGGCAAGTATACGTTAAAGCTAACGGTGACCGACAAGCTCAAGAACAAGAGCTTAACTCCGTCGGCTCAATTTACGGTATTATCATAATGATACCCGCGTGATCGGGTAGTCCGACCCATCTTGGCCTCTGTACTTGCGAGCGTACAATTCGGGACGTTTTTGACGGGGCTGTTACTCCTCCCAGCCCCGGTTCACGCTTCAGATCTGTCTCTGCCAGCCTCCGGAAATGTGGTTGGTTCCATTGTCGACAGCTCCGGCGTGCCTCAGGGCGGAGCCTCCGTACAGCTTTTCAACAAATATCAACAGCTTGTCGGGAAAACGGCAAGCGATGCCCACGGGCGGTTCGCTTTTGTTGCTGTCCCGGCTGATCTCTACTCCCTTCACGCCACTCTCGCGAGTTTTCTGCCTGCAGCAAAAGACAAGATCTCGGTCAAGCCGGGATCGAGCAGCGTCCTTCAAATTCATTTGGCCACGCTCTTCAGCAGCATCGAAGTCAACTATGTAGTCCCAACCAGCGCCATGGCCGACGAGTGGAAATGGGTTCTGCGGTCATCACCGGCCACCCGGCCCATAACGCGGCTGTTGGACGCCAGCACCTCCGACGAGACCAGCGGGAAAGCCAGGCCGCCGATCTTTACTCAGACACGCACCATGCTGTCTCTCTCCGGAGGTGACGGAGGAACACCTGATACCGCGGCGACATTAGGTGATTGGGGCACAGGGTTTTCGCTCTCGACGACCGTACTCGGAAACAGCGAATTGAAAGTAAGCGGGTCTTACGGAGACATGACCGCGATGGGTCCGCCTTCAATTACGATCTGCGCGATATACAGTCCGCACGAAGAGGGGTACTTGGGCCGCCCACCTGAGGTGACATTGATGATGTCCCAGGTTGGCGGACTGGGCTCGCCCCTTTCGATGGGGCAAAATGCTGCGATCGAATCCCCTATGTTAGGTTCGGCACCCCTGCGTGCGATGTCCTTGGGGATCTATGAGACGGCCGACCCGCTCGACAACGTGCACGTAGAGTATGGAGCGTTGGCTGAGTCGCTTGACTATTTGCAGCACAATAGCCGGATTAGCCCGTTCGCACGCCTAACCGTGGATACAGGCAGAGCAGGTCATTTGATTGCGGCGTATAGCGACGGGAGCCAGCCGGATGCACTCCTGCGCCACAACTGGGACAACGAAACCAACATTGATGCCCGGAATTCGCGGGACTTCGTGTCCGCCGGATCGCTGGCGAAACTACCCCAACTCTCGCGTCAGAACGGGCGCCTGGAGATGCAGCGCACGCGTAACTTGGAAGTGGGCTGGAACAAAGCCTCGGGATCGCGTGTTTATGCTCTCAGTGCCTTCTCGGAGGATGTCTCGCACGGCAGAATCAATCTGGCCGGAGATCTTTCGTCGATCCGCTCCGAAGATCTGCTGACCGATACCTATGCCAGCACTTCGACCTACAACATCGGGCGATACAGCAGAAGAGGATACCTGGCTTCGGCGGCCCAGAAAGCCGGCGAGCATCTGGACTTTAGCGTCGCCTATGGACGCATGGGCGGCTTCTCGGGTACGTCGCGAACCGTCGGTTCCGGCAGCTTCGTCAATCAGACGACCGTCAATATGGCGTCCGCTCAGGTAAGAGCCTTGCTGCCTTTCCTCGGGACACAATTGCAGAGCGAGTATGCGTGGGTCGACAACGGAACGGTTGTTCCACAACACCTTTTCACGACTCAGAACAGCCGTGTTTCGCCCGGCTTTAATGTTTATCTCCGCCAACCTTTGCCCTCGCTGTTCGGATTACCGGGCCGGCTCGAATTGACCGCCGACCTTCGCAATTTGATGGCGCAAGGATATCTGCCGATCGGCTCAGCTGGTGATGGTCGTACCCTGATCGTTCAGGCTCCTCGTTCCATTCGCGGCGGTCTGAATTTCATTTTTTAGGCGTACCCCGTTGTACCGTTGCTCGCCTTCTCGGAGCCGTGTGTCTCGCTTGCCTTCCATCATCGCTGCGCTTTTGCTCTCGAGCGTAGGCTCGGCCCAAGTGACCGATCTGCGGGGTTCTTCGGCGAACCCGCTGCGCGACGGCGGGAAAGGTTCACGTCCTTCTCTTTGTCAGGACAGATTGTCCCATCACGAATCGCTACGCGCCCGAACTTCGCCGCATTGCAAATCGCTTCTCGCAATCTCCCGTCGACTTTTCGCTGGTGTATTCGGGCAAGGTCGAAACGAGAAACGCCGTAGAGCAACATGTTCGCGAGTACGATTTTCCTGGCACCGCGTTCCTGGATCCCGGCCACGAACTGGCGACTCGGGCAGGCGCGACGGTTGCGCCCGAGGCTGCAGTGTTTGATCGCTCGGGACGATTGCTATACGTTGGCCGCATCGACGACCGTTGGATCAGCTTTGGGAGATCTCGACCGCAGCCGACCACTCATGATCTGGAGGCGGCGATCGCCGCCGTGGTGGCAGGCAAAGCTCCCGCCGAGCAAAAGACCCGTGCCATCGGCTGTTCCTTAGCGGATGTTCGTTAGGTTAGTCTTCGCTTTCGCGACAGCGCTTGTCTTGGCGGTAGACGCTTACTCTCCAAACGAGCAGGCCGCCCGCGAACCAACATTTTCTCGCGACATTGCACCCATTGTGTACGCGAACTGCCTGCCTTGCCACAATCCGGGAGGGCCCGGACCTTTCGCCCTGCTGACCTACGATGACGCGCGGGCGCACGCAAAGGAGATTGCGGCGGCGACAGCGAGCGGCTTTATGCCGCCGTTTCCGCCCGATGCCGCGCCGGGAACCTTCGCGGATGAGCATCGCCTGTCCAGGCAGCAGATCGAGAGCATCGGCCGTTGGGTCCGGAACGGAACGCCCGAAGGGGATCGAGCCGAAACGCCTGCCCTGCCCTCGTTGCCAACTCCCGATGACTGGCGGCTGGGACCGCCGGACCTGGTTCTCGAGGCCGAGCACCCCGTCGAGGTGCAACCAGACGGGCCGGACGTCTTCTGGAATCTGATCTTCCGTCCCAATCTAAAGGTCCGACGCTATGTGCGCGCGATAGAGATTAAGCCGGGAGACACACGCATCGCCCATCACGCGAATCTGCTCCTGGACAGGACGGGCGCGGTCGAGCGGCGCGAAACCAAACCGGGTTACGGGTTTCCCGGCATGGACCTGAACATCAGTCGCAATCCGCTCGACCCGGAAAGTCATTTCCTGTTCTGGAAACCCGGGTCACGGCCCTATTCGGAACCGCCCGGCTTCTCCTGGATCCTCGACCCCGGCAATGTACTCGTCCTGAATTTGCATCTGCAGCCCTCGGGCAAGGAAGAGAGCGTCTTGCCAAAACTCGGCATTTACTTCACAGACACTCCGCCGGCCAAATTCCCGATCCTGGTGCAACTCGAGCGAGACGACAAGCTGAACATCCCTCCCGGCGCTCGGGACTTCGAAGTCTCGGACGACTTGCAGCTGCCGTCAGACGTCGAGCTGCTTGCGATTTATCCGCATGCTCACTATTTGGGAACTCTGCTCGAGGCCTATGCGACTCTTCCTGATGGTCAGCGCAGATCGCTGATCCGAATTCCGCATTGGGACCTGAACTGGCAGGCAGTGTATCGCTACCAGCAGCCGCTGTTCCTTCCGCGCGGGACCACCATCTCGATGCGTTTTCATTACGACAACTCCGAAACGAACCCACGGAATCCCAACCACCCTCCCCGGCGAGTTCGGGCTGGAAACGAGGCAAGGGACGAGATGAGCCATCTCTGGCTTCAGCTTCTGCCTCGGGGCACCGGAGACCACCGGCGTCCCATTCAGGAGGCCGTCTTGCGTCATCGGATCGCACTCGAGCCGCACGACGCCGTCGCGCATGTAAATCTGGGCGCGCTGCTGCTTTCAAAGCTGGATGCACAAGGTGCGGTAACAGAGTTCCGCTCGGCTATCCAACTCGACGACACCCATCCCGAAGCTCATGACATGCTCGGCGCAGCACTGCTGAACACGGGTCGTCTGCCCGAGGCGATAGCGGAATTCCGGAAGGCGCTCGTGATAGATCCGCACTTTCTGAATGCCGAGTACAACCTTGCGTTGGCGCTCGTAAAAACCGGGGATCTGAGGGAAGCACTTGCCCATCTGCGGCCCGTTGCGGCCGCCT
Organism: uncultured Acidobacteriaceae bacterium; assembly: GCA_963730775.1. Taxonomy (GTDB): domain Bacteria; phylum Acidobacteriota; class Terriglobia; order Bryobacterales; family Bryobacteraceae; genus Bog-105. The sequence continues at coordinate 329,066 of CAVSTI010000009.1, forward strand.
TTCCGAACGATGAGAGGATCCAAAATCAATACCGCGCGCTCGAGTCGAAGGCGGGCGGCTCTGAGGGAACCGCCCGCTAAATTAGCTACTGATCAGGACTGATGGCCTGGGCCGAAGCCCCGACGCGATCGATATAGGGAATACCTTTTTCCATCCATTCGGGCTTCGCTTCGCCTTTCAGATAGAAATCGAAGTACTGCTTCATGCGGATCGCGTAATCTTTCTGGTTGGCACGCCGGCGCACGTGGTGAGGCTCGCCGTTATAGGTGAACATATAAGCCTCTTTGCCCAACCGCCGCAGTGCGAGATAGAACTCGATCCCCTGATACCACGGCACGGCGTCATCTGCGTCATTGTGGATCATCAACACGGGCGTCGTGATGCGGTCCGCCATGAAGATGGGCGAGTTCTCAATAAAGCGCAACGGGTATTCCCATGGAGTGCCGCCGATTCTGCTTTGCGTATGTTCGTATTGGAATTGCCGCGGTAGTCCCGGGCCCCATCGAATTCCGTCATAGGCGCTAATCATATTGGCTACGGGCGCTCCCGCTTCCACCGCGCGAAAACGATTCGTTCTCGTCACCATGTAGGCAACCTGATAGCCACCCCAGCTGTGACCCTGGATTCCGATCGCCTTCTCGTTGACAAAGCCGCGATCTACCACTTCCTGGATCGCAGGCAGCACGCAATTCAATGCGCTCTGGCCCGGATAGCCAAGCTTGTACGTGATGTCGGGTTCGAGAACCAGATACCCGTTGCTGACATAAAGACTCACGTTGATCGAATCCATCGGCTTCGGCTCAACAAACAGATTCAAGTTTTGAGTGAGCCGCTCGTAGATGTAAACAAGCATCGGGTACTTCTTCTTCGGATCAAAATTCTCGGGTTTGTAGAGGGTACCTTGCAGTGGAACACCGTCCGAACTTTCGAAATGGACCAACTCAGAGGTGCCCCAGGTAAAGGACTGCAATTGAGATCCGAGATCCGTCACTTTCTTGAAATCGTGAAAGGATCCGTCGCTCACCAGCAGATCAGGGAACTCGGAGAACGTCGACGCAGCCGTGACATAAACGTCAGCGTTTTTCGCCTTGATCGCGGGGGCGAAATTCTTCGGCTCCATCACAAGTTTCACCGGCGGCGCACTCGCATCAAGCGTGGTGCGGTAGAAACCGCTGTCCCGCGTCACCTGGTTTTCGGCACGTAGCAGCAATGGCTTTGCGGGGTCAACGCCCCGGTCAGGACCTGCTGCGCGTTCGTTACGCACGACACGAAAAGACACGTTGTCCTTCCGGCCCTCGCCTCGGGTAAGATTTACGGCTGAATCGTCAGCCGTGCTGACACGCCAGATATCAAACTGATCGTCGAGCAGCACGTGTTTTCCGTCACTGGTCCACACGACCGGCCCTTCAGACGGAGGACGGCTCGGCATGTCGTACTCCGCGCGACTAAATGAAACACCGATATCTTTAGTCAGGTTCCGTGTTGTCCCGTCATTGGCCCTGATCAGGATCCAATCTTTCCCGTCGAAGTAAATTGCGTGTTGACCGTCGGGCGACCACTGCACTCGCCCCGAGTGTTTCTCTGCCGCGAGCTTACGGGAGCCGGTCTCGGTATTGACGACGTAGGTATCTTCCAGGCGTTCGTCGTATTCCTGCATCTTTCGATAGGCTCGATCGTCGCTACCAATGGCGAACGTGCCATTGTCGTTTGGAATCAGGTCCCTCATCTCGGGGTCTGCGAGCTGAAGAAACTTCTTCGCTTCCACGTCGAAGGTAGCGCGATACGAGCGCGCACGCTCGACGGCCGCACGCACCTTCTGCATGGGCTGGATATAGTCGTCTTTCCAGCTCCAGAGGTCCATCGAGGGTTTCTCGTCCTGCGGCGTATCGTCGTTTTCCGCGCGCTGAGGGGGTTTCGGTGCAGTGCCAAAGAATAGGTGCTTCCCTCCTCGCGCTACCGTGACGGGTCCTCGTTCGGAAACAACCCAACCGGGATGAAAACCCGCCGTCCGGCTCGAAACGATTTCGGAAGCGGACGGGGCTTTCGCGTCCCACCAGTACAGCTTGTACTCCCCTTGCCGAGCAGCGGCGCTTTCGGTGTGATTGCTTAAGAAGGCCAAGCCATCCTGGTTCTCGTCGCTGGCGAGCTTCTCGTAACGCCCTTTTCCCTTCAACAAGGAAACAGGCTGTGAGGCTTCGGCAGTGCCGACCCAATAGACTCCGCTTCCATCGCCGGTCTTGGAATCGACTGCGTACACTACACGCGCGCCGTCATTCTTGAGCAGATACTCGCTCACGTCTTGGAGCTTCCGCGCCGAGGTGCTTTTCAGGTTGCGGATTGTCAGCTCGCCGATTACCGGACGCCTGGTTCTTGGGGTGGCTTCCGCCGTCCCGGTGGTCGCCGGCTCCGGCTTCTCCGCCCTTTCCGGCGCCTGTAGGAAGGCAAGAAAGTCGGCGCTGCGCGTTGTCAGCTGAAAGCTTGCGACCCGGGGGGCGCGGTCGACCGCTCCCGTATCCAGATGGATCACGACGAGATCCCCCTTCGGCATGTCCTCGGATTTGCGCTTCTCCCGTTTGGCACGCTCTACCTCGGCATGCGGAGCGAATCCCAGAAACACCGCTTCGGCATCATCGAAAGAGAACCGGATCGAAATCCCAGGGGCGGGCGGCGGCCCTTCTTCGGGAGACGGATTGGCATTGTTTGCCGGAGGAGGCGGGGGCAACTCGCCGGCTGACTGGCGGATCTCTTTTCCGGTCTTCAGATCGCGGACGACGACTTCTCCATCACCGACCTGTGGAAAGACTGCATAGGCAAGGAATCTTCCGTTTGCGGATAACTGCTGGTTCTGGATGTGCCGCCAAGCGTCATAGTCGCCAGGGCCGAGAGGCCGTTTCGCGGCGTAGACGGAAAAGGCTATGAGCAGAGGCAATAATGAGCTGCGGAGCATTTAGATCGCATTGTAGCGGGATCACTTGCGCCTAATCGGCCGACTGGTGAACACCCGTGCCGCCGAAAGTGCCGGGCACGCTCTCAACGGCTTCGCGCTGAGAGTAATTAGGACCGCGATACCAATCCGCGATTCCCTGGGAGCTTCGTCCAGGGTTCGTATTCCGCGGCCCCCAGCGCAATTCCGACATGATCCTTGAATCCGGGCAGTACTCGCGATTGCGCTGAAATCTGTGCGAGATTGAATTCGAAATGCATCCGCTAGTCCAATCGAAAGCTCTTCTGTTTGCTGCCCTGCTTTTGGTTGTCTCGGTCCAAAGTTCCGAAGCTGCGTCGGGTTCTACGGAATCAGCGGAAATCAAGAAGCTCTTAGAGAAACAGGTCCGGGATCAGCATCTTGTGGGCGTCGGAGCGATCGTGATCAGGTCAAACACAATCATTGGGATCGCGACTGCGGGGCTGAGACGGCAAGGCGAGAACATACCACTTGAACCGACTGACCTGTTTCATCTTGGCTCCAATACAAAGGCGGTAACGGCGACCGTGGTCGCGAGGCTCGTTGAAGCCGGAAAGCTTTCGTGGACTACAACGCCCTTGCAGCTTTTCCCGGAGTTGAATGCAACGATACATCCGGCGTTGAGGCACATCACGCTCGAACAATTGCTTTCCAATCACGCGGGCATTCCGCCACTTACTACGCCTAAGAGTTGGCCCAAGTTCAGCGGCAATGCAGTCGAACAGCGTTACAAGTTCACTGCATGGGTGCTCAGCCATAAACCCGCCATAACGCCGGGCACCAAAGGCTTGTACTCGAATGGCGGCTTCGTGATCGCTGCCGCGATGGCCGAGCGGAAACTTGGGTCGAGCTGGGAGGATCTGGCCATTTCGCAAGTGTTTGAGCCTCTGAAACTTCACGCTATTTTCGAGTTTCCGCTCGCAGCAGATGGCAACCAGCCTTGGGGGCACACTGAAACGAAAATAGGGCTTCAAGCCGGTACCCGGCGGCGCGGTACAACTGCCACTTTATCTGCTGCCCGCGGGTGGCATTGCGATGGCCCTGGGCGATTACGGTAGGTTCCTTGAGATGAATCTGAAAGGACTCGCGGGCGAGAACGATGAGTTTTTATCTGCGAAGACAATCCAGCGCTTACACCGCTCGCTCATGCAAGACGAGTACGCGCTGGGTTGGGGTGCATACAGCTGGGACGGCGTGCCCACGAGCACTCACGCCGGCAGTGCAGGAAGTTTCTATGCGATAGTTGCCTTGCAGTCGAAGAATGACATAGGAGTTGCCGTCGTTCTCAACTCTGGCGGCGAACGCAGTTCGGAAGCGGCGGATTCGCTGCTGCAAGCACTGCTAACCAGGTATGTGACACCGCCGCAGTAAATTGGTTGGCTTTCCGAGCGGATGGTCTGGAAACCCGGAAAACTGGACCACGGCCAGGTACGGTTTGCTCTTACCCCGGCGCCCATAGGGTGTCTCTGGGCGTTCAATCCTCGCGCGTTCTGGTTCATCGCAGATGGTGAGTCCGGACCAATTGAACGCCCCGATTCTCACCTAGCAGCTTGGCAACTGTTCCGAACCAGCAAGCAGGGCCGCGGGTCCATTGCGGCACAATTTGCTGCTTTTCCGCGGCCCCTCAATGCGGCGGTGAACTTACCACGGAAACCTTCGAACCGCTTGAAATCGGCAGGAAGAAGTACGTACACCAGTTCCGCAGATCGAACCCAATTGCCAGATATAGCTTGACGGCAATCCGGATTAGCTACACAATGTAGTTCATATTGTGTTGGGTGAATTCGAATACTTCATTCTTTCCTCCTCGGCGCGCTTAGGCGAGGACGCGTACGGTGCGGCAATAAAGAAGGACTTGGAAGCCGTCACGGGTCGACAATGCTCCCTCGGTGCGCTGTATACGACACTCGACCGCTTGGAACGAAAGGCCCTGATCAGCACTTCGATGGGCGAGCCCAGCCCGGAACGCGGAGGACGTGCCAAGAGGATGGTCCGCATTACGGCCAAAGGCGCGCGAGAGGCACAGGCTTTCTACGAAGCTGTCATGAAGGTTAGCGTTGGCTCCGCCTGGGCGATTGGGGGACTGCAAAGGTGAATCACTTTGTGGCTCTGCTTTCCCGATTGCTAGAACCGATTGACCGCGAATGCATTTGCGGCGATGTCGAGGAGCTGCGGCTGGATACGAGCGCAGCAGCGTGGAACATTGTGGGACTTGTGATCCGTCGGCAGTTGGCTGAGTGGTCACACGTGGGGCCTTGGGCAGCGCTCTTTGGCGTAGCTGGGCTAACGGGCTCTTTCCTCAGCGGATCGCTTGCCGGTGTGGAAGCTCAAATCCTTGTACAGGCTCGTACATACATTCGCTATGGAGTTGCGTATCAACCGGGGGGAGTGAGCACCTCGCAGGAAGTTACTTATGCGGCAACATCCCTTCTGGTTGTGCTGCTCTGCTCGTGGGCATGTGGATTTGTCCTTAGCTCGCTTTCCGGCCGGGCGTTTTGGATTACGTCGTTTTTGTTCTACTGCAACGTTCGAGATAGCTGGGCAATTCGCATGGTCATTGAAGGGAAATATTGTCTTGAAGCACGAACTTTGGCTCGCTATGCTGTTTCGCCTCTTACCACTTGGACCGATCGTGTGGGCATTCTTGCTGGCGCTGGTGCTGGGCCGTCTTGCCGGCATCAAGGGCAAGCTGCGATGGAACACGTCTCTGATTATCACGACAATCGGGATCGCGGCGCTCCCGTTGCTCGTTTGGATGCAAACCTGGTTTGCCGCTGGTCTTGCCCAACTGAGCGGACAGACTTACCTTCCCAAGCCCTTCGTGTCGCGGATTTTGCCGTGGCTGGCGTGCTTCTGGCCAGTGCTTTTGATTCCGTTTCTGCAGTGGAGACGAGACGAGTATCGACAGCGCGCAGCGTGAACAAGGCAGAACCGAGACAAACTCTTACATCACGCTTCAGAAAGGTGGAATGACATGGTAAGGAATACTCAAATTCCAGCTCTAGTTTGGGTGGTAGTGAGCTGTGCTTTCACCGGCGCGCATGCAACGGCAGCGCCGATTAAGGCCATATTGAAAGCACCCAACACGCGAACGGAGGCACCGCCATTCCGTCTTGGGAACGCGTCGGGTAAAGCCGAGCAACTTACCGATTACCGAGGTAAAGTCGTCCTGCTGAATTTCTGGGCGACTGACTGCGGTGGATGCCGTCTAGAGATTCCCTGGCTCGTAGACATAGATCGAACATTCCCGAAGAAGGATGTCGCCGTGATCGGCATTTCGATGGACATCTCGTATGAGGGACTGAAAAATGCCACGGAAGCTTGGGCCAGGGTGAAACCGTTCATGGCCGTGCACCAAATCGCCTATCCCATCCTTATGGGAGACAACGAGACGAATACCCGCTATGACATCCAAGCGCTGCCGGTCTCTTACCTTATCGATGCTCGCGGACGAATTGCAGCAATCTACGTCGGACTCATCGATACGGAGAATGTAAAAAGCAACATCCACGCTTTGCTGACCGAGTAATGAAAAGCCGATGATTCCGATGCGGGATCTACGGCCTAAGCGCGCCCTGCAGCAGCAACCTCAAATGAGAGTAAGATCTGACAGGCGTTCGGAGCGTGAGCCCTCATGATTAGTGACGCGAAGGGCGCGTATGCGGAAGGCGCCTTGAGCAGCTAACATGGGCACATCAATGTCATCGTGTGTTACATGGGCTGAGTTGATGCGCCGCAACGTTGTCGGAGTAGGAACGGATCAACGATTCGCTTTCATCTATGTAACGGACGTGAGTCTTCAGGCAGAAAACACGATGTTCGGATTTGATCCAACCTTGTCCGAAGATCAGCTCTTATTACTGCTCGAGCCCAAAAAGCGGGAACTCTCAGCAGGTTGGTTGCAAACAGACTGGCCCCCGCCAGAAGTACAGTCCGAGCTAAGGCCGCTTGCGATTGCGCTTTGGCGGATAAGAGCGGCACTGGGGATTAGCGCGGGAAAGCAACGAAAGTCACCAGAAGAGATTGAAGCTGGTCCTTTCACCGTGTTTTCTGGTCTGGAGAGCTGTCTTCGCGATGCGGAAGCCTATCGTTCACTTCGCGCATCTGTTGCAATCGATGTAGGTGACTCAGAGGCGATTCGCTGGGGTTTCGGCGGTCTCGTTCGTAACGGTTCCGTTCTCCCAATTTCGAAGCAATCGAGCTGGCGGTGTACCCGCCGAGGAATTGTTTTATCAGCTGCTGCTCCGTGCAGACGTAAGTCGGGAATTAAGAAAGAGGTGCTGAATTCCTGCCCTTTATCGCTGCCGACCTTCCTGCAGTTCCTCCTGTGTGGTCGGCGACTCGGAGACCGTCGGCAGCGACACAGTAAAAACCTAACATCGGTTCGCGATCAATCCGGCAGGGTCGTACCACCTACCGGTCGAGCACGCCGAGTACTTTCCCGCCTGAACTAAGTTGCATATAATGACCCCAGCCAAGCTTCAGCAGCTTTGAGAAGTAGTGCGGTGCTCCGATGCGCCGCGGCAATCGTGAAGGGGATTTATGAGGGCTCTCCGTTTAGCCTGCGCCGTGTGTGCGCTGGCTCTCTTTAGCCATGTCTCTGCATTCGCTCAAGCGGTCACCGGGACAATATTGGGGTCTGTTTCCGATGCGTCCGGCGCGGTTGTAGCAAACGCCAAGGTCACCATCGCCGAGATCAATACGGGCGTTTCTCGTACGACGGAAACGAACGGGAGCGGAAACTATACGTTCCCGGATGTACCACAGGGGACATATAAGGTATCCGTGGAATCGCCGGGCTTCCGTCGGGATGTCCGGAACAACATCAACGTTGCCATCAACACCAGTACCCGTATCGATGCGGTATTGCAGCCGGGCGACATCACCCAGCAGATCGAGGTCACTGCCGCGCCGCCAGCGCTCCAAACAGACCGCGCCGATACATCGGTCAGTCTGAGCACGGCGCAAACAGCGAATCTGCCCACCGGCACCAACCGGAACTTCCAAGGCTTGCTGAACCTTGTGCCCGGGACGACGCGTGCTTCGTTCCAGCATTCACAGTTTTTCAACGCGCAAAGCTCGCTCCAGACGCAAGCGAACGGGCAGCTACGAATGGGCAACAACTATCAAATCGAGGGCATCGACGACAACGAGCGCACCGGCTTGCTCCAAGTCCTGGTCCCGCCGATCGAGGCGATCCAAACGGTCGACGTCTCGACCAGCAACTTCGAAGCGGAACTTGGGAGGGCGAGCGGCGCGGCTGTCAACGTCATCCTGAAGTCCGGCACGAACCAGGTTCACGGTTCGGCTTACGAATTCCTCCAGAACAGCGAGTTCAATGCCCGGTCCTTCTTTAACCCTTCGGTAGGGCACCAGGTCTACAACTACTTCGGCGGCAACATCGGCGGACCGATCATGAAGAACAAGCTGTTCTACTTCGGCGACATCTTGCGCGTCACGGACCATCAGGCAAATACGAACCTGCTCACAATCCCGACGCAGGCGCAGATCGCGGGTAATCTGAGTGGCTCATCGTCGCTCATTTATGACCCAGGGACAGGCAATCCCGACGGTTCCGGTCGTACGCCCTTTGCCGGGAATGTGATCCCAGCCAACCGGATCAACCCGATCTCGCGCTCGCTCCTTGCATTGCTGCCCGCTCCCAATGTCGCGAGTTCAAACGGCACGAACAACTACTTCGCGCTGCTGCCGTTCAGCAAAGATACGACTTCCTATGACGTGAAGGTCGACTACGTCCCTGGCGAGAAGGATCGGTTCAGCACCCGGCTTAGTTATCAGCGGCCGGAGGTCTTCCAAGCGCCGGTATTCGGTGTCGGCGGCGGTCCGGCGCAGAGTAACTTCGCTGGTACCGGTATACAACGGACCTATAGTGCCGGGATTAACTACAACCACGTTTTCACCCCGACACTGGTATCGGAGTTCCGCGCCGGCGTTGCTTATTACAACAACATCGCGACCCCGGCGGGCTACGGATCCAACACATCGGCCAGCCTGGGAATCCCGGGCGTCAACCTGGACCAGATTACAAGCGGCATCGTCGGCATTGACGTGGACAACACGTTCTTTTCCGGCAATCCTTTGATCGGTTTCAGTGCGAGCCTACCCTGGATCCGGGCGGAAGCGAACATTGACGTCGCGAACACCTGGACCAAAATCATCGGCAACCACACGATTAAGTGGGGCGGCGATTTCCGGCGCATACGTGACTCTCTCCTCCAGGAGCAGACGTTTAGCCCCCGCGGCGTTTATCAATTCCGTCCGGGCCAGACAGCTTTGCGAAACCCGAACGGCAGTTCATCGGCCACTAGTTACTTGAATAACTTCGCCAGTCTTCTCCTGGATGTCCCGAACCAGGCTGGACGGGATCTCGCTACTTATTTCCCATCCATCCGGGGATGGCAGCTTTTTCTGTTCGCACAGGACAAATGGGTCGTGACGCCCAAGTTGACGGTTGACATCGGTTTGCGCTGGGAATTCTATCCGCCATTCACACCGCAGTTTCCGGGCGGGTTGTCCAACTACGATCCGACGAACAACACTTTGGTTCTAGCCGGGATCGGCAATGTGCCCTCAAACCTAGGGATTCAGAGTCGCTATAAATACTTCGCACCGCGAGTCGGCGTCGCGTATCGTATCACCGATTCGACAGTGTTCAGAACCGGCTTTGGGATCAGCTACACACCATTCCCCGATAACAGCTATGCGTTCAACTATCCGGTGCGCGCGAACGTTCAGTACACGGCTGCGAGCAGCTTCGCGCCGGCGGTCCTTTACACCGGCCAGCTCGCTACTTTCCAGAATGGGTTCCCGCCCTCTATCAACCCGGCGATTCCTAGTAATGGAATCATTACGAACCCCACGGCGACACAGCAATATAACGTCGTAAATCCGGGCTTCAAGAATCCTTACGTCGAAACATGGAACGCCGCCATTCAGCAAGCACTGCCTTATCGTTTCGTCCTCGACGTGGCTTACGTGGCGAACCATGGCGTCGACTCAGTCGTCAATTACAATTTGAACGCTGGCTTCGTGCCCGGGGCCGGCGCGTCAGGCCGGCCGCTGAACACCTTAGCGTATGGGAATAGAACGGCCGATACGAACCTCCTGTTCGCGCCGTACTCGTCCATGTACAACTCGCTTCAAGTGAAGCTGGATCGGCGCTTCTCAGGACTGAATATTACTACCGCCTATACGTTCGGCAAGGGTATGAGCTTCTCAGACGGCGATGACGGAGGGCTCTACTTCTATGTCAATCAACGCCGGAATTGGGCTCGCAATAACTTTGATCGCAAGCACACGTTTGTTCAGAGTTATGTCTATGATCTGCCCTTTGGTACCGGCCAGCGCTTCCTGAATTCAGGCGCTCTCGGAAACATCTTCGGCAACTGGCGCGTATCAGGAATTCTTACGCTGATGAGCGGTTTACCCATCAACATTACGGCGAGCGGCACCGCTCTCAACATGCCGGGCAACACTCAAACCGCGGACCAGATTGCCCAGGTGCAGATTTTGGGCGGTATCGGACCGAACAGCCCATGGTTTAGCGGCTCCAGCTTCGCCCAGCCAACGGCCGCAGGACGCTACGGAAACACAGGCCGGAACATCTTCGACGGGCCGGGATTCTTCGGGCTTGACGCTTCTCTTACCAAAGTCATTAAGTATAGAGAGCGGTACTCCCTTGAAATCCGCGGCGAAGCGTTCAGCCTGACAAATACGCCCGTGTTTGCCAACCCAAACAATAACGTTGGTAATCCATCGAATTTCGGCTATGTGACAGCAACTGCAGGCTCGTCTACAAGCGGAGGCGGCAACCGCGTGGTACAACTCGGCGCGAAATTCAGTTTCTGATCCGCAAACCTAGGTAAGGCCAAGGAACACCTCCTTGGCCTTACCAATTCCCCACTCGGCTCTCTCTCTACCTTTCCGAAACCAAACCGTTATTTAAGCCGTTGAGAGACTTGACAGCGTTGTTAGACTGTTGACTTAGGGAGCTTTGAAAGACCGGACCCCGAGTAGCCTCGGGCTGGGTATTCTCTACTATGATCGGCCGCGAAGAACTTGATCCGTTTGCCCCGCAGCGCGAGGCAGCCATCTTCTACGGGCTCTTTCTGCGTGGCCATTCCGCCGACGATTTGCGCCGCGATATCGATGTGCCCCGCCCGCTTGTCAGTAAGTGGCTACAGCCGCAGCGATATCAAGAAGATTTCCGCGATTCTCTTCGCCGCATGTATACCTATCGCAAAAAGGTATTAGCGATTTTTGATGAGCTCGTTCTAAGAGAAAAGCATCGAGTTCGCATCAATTAGGGTTTCGGCTGCATCTACTGTTTTTTGGAACTCCCAATCTACCAAGTAGACGCTTTTTCTCGGACCGCATTCTCCGGAAATCCGGCTGCCGTGTGCCCACTCCCGGAATGGCTTCCGGACGAAACACTCCAGGCAATTGCTGCTGAGAACAATCTCTCCGAAACAGCATTTTTTGTGCCCGAGAACGGATCGCGCCGGCTGCGCTGGTTCACTCCGGGCTGCGAAGTGGATCTCTGTGGACATGCGACCCTGGCGACGGCTCATATTCTCTTCTCGGAGTTGAATGTGCCGGAGGAAGATCTGGTCTTCGAAACCAAGTCCGGGAAATTGAGTGTCCGGAAACAAGGAGACAAGCTGGTTCTGGATTTTCCTTCGCGCGATCCGGGCCTGATCGAAGTGGATCGGCGGCTTGTGCCGGCGCTGGGTGGTCCTAAGCCTGTGGAGATTCTGGCAGCGCGCGATTACGTGATCCGGTACGAAACTGCCGAGCAGGTTCGAGCTTTGACTCCGAACATGGAGGCGCTCAAAGAAGTCGACCGATTCGGGTTCATCGTCACCGCTCCGGGCGTCGACTGCGATTTCGTGTCCCGTTTTTTTGCACCGGCAAAAGGCGTGCCCGAGGATCCGGTAACTGGATCTGCCCATTGCAGTCTTGTTCCTTATTGGTCACGCCTGTTAGGAAAAACAACTCTGCATGCGAGGCAGGTTTCCTATCGTGGAGGCGAGCTTTTCTGCAGGCTGACGGAGAACAATCGCGTGGAAATCGGCGGATACGCGATGCTATTTCTTAAAGGCACAATAAAGCTTTAGGAAACCGATAGACTGCGCTGAACGCAGTGCTCCGCTCTTCGAAATGTCAGACATCCGAAGTTCAGTGTGCGCTCTCGACTGCCCCGACACTTGCTCGCTGCTGGTTGAGATCGGACGACAAGGGACGAGGAACGAAGTTGCGAGGCGATCCGGCTCATCCGATCACGAGTGGTTTTCTTTGCGCGAAGGTCAGCCGATACCTTGAGCGTGAATATCATCCGGACCGGTTGCTTTATCCGCAGCGGCGGACGGCGCTAAAGGCGAAGGGAAATTCGAGCGCATTTCTTGGGACGACGCGCTCGCCGAGATAGCCTCGAAGCTTTCGGCCATCTCACTTTCGCGATTGCTCCGAGGCGATCCTTCCCTATAGTTCTGCGGGAACCATGGGGCTTCTCAACGGCGCGGGGATGGACCGGCGATTCTTTCATCGTCTTGGCGCTTCGCGGCTCGACCGCACGATCTGCGCCGCCGCCGGTGGAACTGGTCTGAAGCTGTCGCAGGGTATTGGGCTTGGCATGGAGCCAGAACAGTTTGCCCACTCGCGGTTGATTATTGCGTGGGGCGCGAACATCCTGGAAACGAACGTTCATCTTTGGCCTTGATTGTGGAGGCCCGGCGAAAGGGGCAAAGTTTTTCGTCATCGATCCGTCAAGACTCGCACCGCGAAAGCCGCTGATCGTCATTTCGCGATAAATCCCGGCACCGATGTCGCTCTGGCGCTCGGATTGATCCATATCATCCTGCGGGAGAGATGGGAGGATCTGGACTATATCGCGCGGTATACGAGCGATTTTGAAGAGCTCAAAAGCGCGTTATCAGTACAATTTTTCGCGTCGGGTTGAAGCGATGACCGGCATTGACCGAGAAGATCTGGAATTCCTCGCTCGCGAATACGGGACAAAACAACCCGGCCGTGATCCGCGTTAATTATGGTGTACAACGCAGTGATCAGGGAGGGAGCGCCGTACGCGCCATCGCCGCACTGCCGGTCCTGAGTGGTCGCTGGCGTCAGTCGGCGGCGGACTTCAACTGACAACTTCCGGGCGCATTCGCTTTGAATAGCGATCGCTCGAGACGACCGGATCTCCAATGCAAATCACCACTGGGTCGCACGGCTCGGCTGGTAAACATGTCGGAGCTTGGCGACTGCACTTACAAGGTTGAGCTGAACCCAAGGTAAAAGGGCTGTTTGTTTACAATTCCAATCCTGCGGCCGTCGCTCCCAATCAGAGCCAAGTCTTGGCGGGACTGGCGCGAGAAGATTTGTTCACCGTAGTGGTGGAGCATTTCCAGACGGACACGGCGGATTTCGCCGACTTGCTGCTCCCCGCGACGACCTTTCTGGAGCACGATGACTTGTACTTGCTTACGGTCATTACCACTTACAATTGGCTCGTGCTGCTTTGCCTCGCGCCGGGTGAGACGAGATCAAATGTCGAGATTTTCCGGGCTCTTGCGCAGGCGATGGGATTCGATGAGCCCTGCTTTCGCGAGTCGGGAGAAGAGATGATTCGAGGACTCCTCGACAGTGGTTCTCCCTATCTGCAAGGCATTACGTTAGAACGGCTCGATCGGGAAAAATGGGTCCGGCTAAACGTGTCTTCTCTCAAAGAGCCTTTTCTGCCGTTCGCGACAGGAAGTTTCAAAACCGCTTCGGGCAAGTTTGAGTTCGGCGCCGAATCTCTGGAGTATACGGTCTCCGCTAGAATCTCGAGCCGGCGATCAGGAACTCAGGCGCCGATATCCGTTCGAACTGATCACAAGCAAGAACGCCAATAGCGTGAACTCTACATTCGGTCACCGCGAGGACGTGACGGCGGATAACGTCGGACCTCCAGATCAATCCGTCCGACGCAGCGTCCCTGGGCATTGCAGATACAGACCCGGTGCGCGTCGAGAACGATCGTGGAACCTGCTACTTCCGAGCAAGACTCTCGACTGATGTTGGACCGGGGGTGGTTGCGGCGAGAACCATGCGTTGGAACAAGAACGGCCGGGCTCACGCGGGAGTAAATCAACTTACTTCTTCGCGCCTGACCGACATTGGCGGCGGCCCGACCTTCTATAGCTGTCTTGTGCGCGTCGTCCCCGAACAAGTCGACGCACCGGTATAGTTGCCTCCTTGCCGAAACGCCCTCGTAGTGGCACCAGGAAGCGAGTCTTTACAAGGATCGCGACATTCTTTCCACCACAGATGAGAGAAAGTTCCCGACTCAGGCGCCCCGACGCCACCCGCGACGTTCGAATCGTGATCTAGCATGCTCGAGAACGCGTGTCGCCGGAAGGCACTTAGTAGGTCGAGCGACGTTGGCACCCGGTAAAGCGGGCAGTTCGGGAGTCGCTGAGGCGGATTGCAAGTTACTGTATCTAATTGATTTTGAAAGAGCTTGTTGTGCTTGAGCTTGGATTAATTCTATTTGAGGGCCGCCCCTGCGGATAGTGGAGATCCAGCTTCGGGCAGAGTGCAAAAACACCTCTGTCCCTCAAGGGAAATGGTTGCTCAGTTGCTAAGAAGTTGTGTTATGATTCTGAGAACTGAAACGGCCCGGCTGGTCGGGGCGGGCGCACCAGAGGTCTACTCTGGCAGCCTCCGCACGGGATGTCGACCAGCGAAAACCGGCAGTTTCAACGATCAAGAACTCCAGCATCGGTGGTGAGAACTCCGCTCGAAATCTTTGGGCGGAAAGCGGTTCGGTTGTTGCACCCTTTTGGCCGCTAGTGACGTCTAAGCGTATGACTTAGGCAAGACTATAACATGCCTATGTAATGAGTATCGGGTTTGGTAATTGAAGGAGATAGTAATGACGAAGACGGAGATTAATAAATACAAAAAGATCCTGGAGAACAAGCAGGACGAACTCGAGCAGATTGTTCGCAACCGCGACGCAATCACCATCGAGAAAAGCGCGGATGCACTAGACGAAGTGCAACATGCTGCGGAACGTGAGTTGGCGATCCGAAATCTAGATCGCGAATCGAATCTGTTACGCAACGTCAGATCAGCTCTTCGTCGCATCGATGACGGATCTTTTGGAGTCTGCTTGCACTGCGAGGAAGAGATCAGCCCCAAGCGCATCGCTGCTGTGCCGTGGGCTCCTTTCTGCATCCAGTGCCAGGAGCAGGCGGATAAGAATCAGGAGCAAGGCGACGAGTCGTTTGACGACATGCTCGTCAACGCCGCTTAAATTTTTTAACTTAGTGTTCTTGAGGGGTGCAGTGAAACGCTGCACCCTTTTGTTTACTTAGGTTTCCACCCACCCGCTTTACAAATCAAAACACCTCTGGTCATCTTATGTAACGCGCGACGAACCAGTTGCGCCGTTTCCAGATACCAGGAGTATTCATTGTGAAGCTGCTGTCCGCCCTCACCACTCTCATTTTTGTTTTCACCCTGCCTGGGCAGGACACAACGCCTCCTGCCCAGGCAAGGCCGAGCGAGCACGTCATGGGCACTGTCACGGCACTGACGCTGCCAACCACACGGTGACGGTGAAAGAGGACGGTGCGAGTGCCAGACTCACGCCATCGACCTAAGAAACACGAAGACTCTTCTCAAAGGTTCCACCGACAGCCAAAGATTTGAAATCCGCAACTCGCATCACTGCCGGGCGATCTGGCGGTAGGCGATCGAGTGGATGTACGTGGCTCGAAGACCGACGGAGGAGACCCGACCGGCGTTGCTGCCCGAAGCGTCGTCCTCATGTCCGCCCGGGAATTAGAGCAGCATCACCAGGCCGAGGCAAGCGCCTGGCAAAAGAGCACCGCCGGGATCGTTGCTTCGATCGATGCCGGAGCGCAGAAGCTGACTGTAACCTCGAGAACGCCTGAAGGGCCGAAGCCCTTGACGGTTGATGCGAGCGGTGCCCAGTTCACACGATATTCTCCGGAGACTCCCAAGACACCGAAGCAGTCGGCCTTCACTGACATCCAAACCGGAGATCAGGTAAAGGTCATCGGTGAGAAAGCAGCGATGGAGCCGCTATCACGGCTCAAAAGATCTATTCCGGGACCTTTAAGTCTGTCGCAGGAACACTGGTCTCTGCTTCGCCGGACGGAAAGAGTCTTGTCGTCAAGGATCTGGCCACGAAGCAACCGGTCACCATTGCGCTCAGCAGTGATGCTTCCATTCGTAAGATTCCACCGATGATGGCCGACATGCTGGCCCGGCGATTTAACCCGGATTACAAAGCGCCGGCAGGCGGGCCCGGTGCCGCCCGGGCCTGGTGCTGGTCCTGGGCTCCGGGCGGCTCGCCCAGCCATGGGCGCGAAACCAGGCGAGACGCCCACTCCGGCCGGACCGGGTGGTCCGGATGGCGGCAGCCAACGCGCCGGTGGTTGGAATCGGCCAAGCGGTGGAGGACCACCAAGCGGTGCCGGGCCGGGCGGTCCAGGCATGCGTGGCGGCAACGGGGATCTAGGTCAAATGCTTGAACGGGTTCCGCCAATTACCTTGTCGGAACTAAAGCCCGGGAGATGCGCTGGTCATCTCAGGTTCCCCTTCTGCTGCAAATAAATCCACCCTCCTCGCCTCCAACGTCATCGCGGGTGTTGAACCCATTTTCCAATCCGCTTCTCCCCGGCAAGTTCAGTCATTAGGTGACTGGGGCAACAGCTTGGGTGGGGGTGCGATGGACGCGGCTGGCGGTCAGCCGTAGCCGAAACTGTATTTCCGCAATCGCTCCTTGAGGTCTAATGAATAACCGAACTATATGTGTAGTCTTCGCCGGGCTGATCATCGCTTGCTCAGCGTTCTCCCAGGCGCCCGCTCCACAAGCATCTCCATCCCAGGCACCCGTGCGGCGCGCCGGGAGGTCGGGTAATGGCACGATCACTGGCACGGTCAAAGACGATACGGGCGGCGTCATTCCGGGCGCGACGATCACCGTCTCGACCGAGAAGGGTGCCGTACAAACCGTACAGTCCGGTGGTGACGGAACATACGCTTTCCGCGGCCTTCCTCCGGGTTCGTATAGCGTGTCGGCCAGTTACAGCGGACTTCAGCAGGAAGGCGCCACGGCGATCACCTTGGCCCCTGGTCAGGCGGCGACCGGCAATATCACCATGACGCTGCAGGTGCAGAAGCAGGAAGTCACGGTGACGGACACCGCGGTCAACACTGTGAGCACCGATCCGGCGAACAATGCGGGCGCGCTTGTGCTGCGACAGGAAGATCTGGATGCGTTGCCGGACGATCCGGACGATCTCGAAGCGGATCTGCAGGCGCTTGCGGGACCATCGGCCGGACCTGGAGGCAATCAGATCTTTATTGACGGCTTTACTGGTGGCAGACTGCCCCCCAAAGAATCCATTCGAGAGATCCGCATCAACTCTAATCCGTTTTCTGCCGAGTTCGACAAGCTGGGCTTCGGCCGTATTCAGATCTTCACGAAGCCAGGCTCGGACAAGTTTCACGGGCAAGGCATGTACAGCATCAGCGACAACGTCTGGAACGCGCGCAATCCCTTCTCAACCGTGAATCCGCCGTTCCGGTCTCAACAATATGGCGGAAACGTCAGCGGACCGCTAGGGAAACATGCCAGCTTCTTCATCGACGCGGAACGTCGCGCGATCGACGATAACGGCATTATCGTTGCCACCATTCCGTCAGGCGACTTTCTGGGCGCGCAGTCGTTTGGAAATGGAAATCCGCAGACGCCAAACTATTTCGCCACTCCGCAGCGGCGCACGACGGCAAGCCCGCGAGTCGATTATCAGCTGAACTCAAACAACACTCTGTCGTTCCGCTACAGTTACCTGCAGAACGATCGGCCGATTACCGGAATCGGCAGCTTCAATCTTCCGAGCACGACCATAGGCACCTATAACTTCACGGGCGCGGGTTATGGCACGGATACGGAAGAGCACACACTGCAAGTGGTGGAAACCGCAGTTCTGAGTGCAAAGGTCGTGAACGAGACGCATTTCCAATTCGATCGTTCCAGTCAGACCTGGACGAGCCAAAGTCAGGCGCCTCAACTCAACGTGAGTCAATCGTTTTCGATCGGCGGGTCCGGCTACAGTGCCCCCGGCTACTCCGGCAGCTACGATCACGAGAGTGGGTACGAGTTGCAGAATTACACGTCCCTCACCCAGGGAGCTCACACGATCAAATTTGGGCTTCGCATTCGTGCCAGTACGCTGGAAAACTCGAGTCCAAGGAATTTCAACGGGGTCTACAGTTTTCTGGGCGGCACGTTCCCCAATCTTGACCCGAATACCCTCGGTCCCATCGCCGGATCATCCTCGTTAAGCTCCCTGCAGCAATACAGCCTGACCGAGCGGCTGCTTGGATTGGGGCTGACGAGCCAGGCGGTTGCGGCTTTAGGCTACGGTCCGTCCAAGTACACGGTCAGTGCGGGAAATCCGTACGTTAGTTTCTACCAGATGGACTTCGGACCCTTCATACAGGACGATTGGAAAGTTCGTCCGAACCTGACACTAAGTCTCGGGTTACGTTGGGAATCGCAAACGAACATCTACGACCATAGCGACTGGGCTCCGCGGTTCGCGTTCGCATGGTCACCCGATGCCAAGGCGGGCGGCGGTCGCGCAAAGACAGTCATCCGCGGAGGCTGGGGCGTTTTCTATGATCGGTTCTCCGCCGCTAATGTGATGACAGCGTACCGGTATCTCTCGGGTGATCCGCTGAGGACGTACACAGTCAATAATCCGACAACATTCACGGGAGCATTCAACACGCAAATCACGTCGGGCCTGACCAGCACGTCGTCCCAGGTTTATCAGATCGACCGATCTTTGCAGGCACCCATGCTGATGCAGACCGCCATTGGTATCGAACGGCAGCTGTTTGGACGCACAACGCTTTCGTTCAACTTCACCAATGCGCGCGGAGTGCATGAGCTTCGAACGGTTGACATCAATGCGCCGTATTATACGAATCCGAATGTGCTTCCCGCGGGGACGCCGGTCAGCGCACAGCTGCCGCTACAGGGCTTCATCACGCCGATTAACCGGCCCTACGGTAATGCGACCGGGTGACATCTATGACTACCAGTCAGATGGCATTTACAAGCAGACCCAGGCGATGGTGAACCTTAACACGCAAATCGGCAGATGGGCAACGATCTTCTCGCGATACTCCTATTCGAACGCTCATAGCGACACCGATGGTCTGAGTACGATGCCGTCGAATCCGTATAACTTCAGAGCCGATTGGGGACGAACAGGACTTAACGTTTCTCACAATCTGTTCCTGGGCGGTTCGGTGACGACGAAGTACGGGATTCGATTGTCGCCGTTCCTGGTTGCGCACACGGGAACGCCCTTCAATATCACGACGCGGCACAGATCTCTACCTGCAGGGCAACGTAACACCGACCGCCCGACCTACGGTCCTGGATACTGATCTGTCCGGGGTCACAAGACAATCACCGCTCGGCATTCTTTACCCGTATCCCACTGTTGGAACTCCACAAATTGAACGTTACGCGGGTACAGGTGCCGGCTTCATCGGCCTCAATCTTCGAGTTAGTAAGACCTGGGGCTTTGGCCCCACGAAGTTTAAAGGGCGCGTCCGGTGGTGCAAGGGCGGGTGGGGGAGGCGCTCACGGTCCGGGTGGCGGTGGTCGCGGCGGACGCGGAGGTGGATTCGGCGGATTTGGAGGTGGCCCTCCGGGAGGAATGGGCGGCGAATCGACCGAGCATCGGTATAATCTGACCTTCTCCTTGAATGCGCGCAACATCATCAATCATGAGAACTTAAACACGTTCAACGGATCTATGACGTCGCAATTACTTCTACCAGCCGACGGGCATCACGGGTGGGTTCGCCGGAGAAGCAACTGCCAGCAATCAAAGGCGCATGGATCTCCAGCTTCGGTTCACGTTTTAACCTCTCTCGTAACAAGTAGGCTCGGATCTAAGTGATCCCGAGCTTTTTCTTTTTGAAACTGTATTCTTTGGGCATCGAGGCCTAGCCTGACGTGAGGTTACGCTGCGGACGGAGGCCGGCTGGATGAAGGAATGAATCGGACCCGAGACTTGCTCCTCAGACTCTTCACGTTCAGTTTCCTCGCTATTGGCTTGCCCTGGCCCGGATGCGCGAGCGAAGGAGCCGAGGTTTCAGCCCGTCGCCTTTGTCGACGTCACACTCGACTCCATCAAAATTCATGGCGAGCTTTCAACCAATGCCTATCAGGCACTCATCGATCCACCGCGGTAGCAGCACATCCGCGTTGTCGGCCACGTGCAAGCAAATCTTGGAATCCATGCGGTACTCGGGAAACAGGCGATGATCGTCCACACCGTGTCGGAAAGAACAGCCCGGTTCGGGCACTTGGTTTAGTGCCACTCTTGCTGTGTTTCGTGAAATCATTGTCCAGGTTTCGGAGAACGATGACGGCGTTCCGTTGCTTGTTGGTACCGATTGCAATGTGACCGGCTTGGTTCCTGGCTTTTGCGATGAAAGACGAATTGGAGGACCTGTCGGCGCGGGCCTTACGCGGTATCAAGCCCTTCACGCTACTACCGCAAACGCCGCTTCCTTTCTAGGCCTCGCAGACCGCGCTGGATGCAAACAGCTAGAGGACATCACCAACGTCTCGCGGCGCACTGGTGTGATGCTGCACGGCCGCTGGTTCAGCGAGGATGAGGCGGTTGCAATGAATCGTTCGAAGACAGGAACCTCGGGATTTAAGCGATCCCGAGCTTCTTTTGCATCTGCTCTAGCGTGACACCGCTCGTCTCGGGATACCAGAACAGCACCACAAAGAATTGAAGCGCCATCATGGCAGCGAAGAACACGAAGGGCGCGCCTTTGCTCTTCGCTGCGACCACAGGAAATGTGAACGAAATCAGCGCGTTCATAAACCAGTGGGTGAAGCTGCCAAGGCTCTGTCCCTTCGCTCGGACGCGATTGGGGAATACCTCGCTGAGATAAACCCAAATGACGGCGCCTTGCGAGAAAGAGAAGAATGCGATAAAGCCGACAAGAAGCCAGACAAGCAAGTCGCCATGGCTGGACGTCAGAAAGATTGCGCCGACTCCGGCAAGGGATAGCGCGCATCCCACCGAACCAATCAGCAGGAGCGTTTTCCGTCCCATCCGGTCAATGACAGACATTGCAATCAGAACGGCTGCCAGGTTTGTCCCACCGATGAGCACTGCCTGCAAGTCGCCGGACACCCGGCTGAAACCGGCTTGCGCGAAGATGTCGTTCAGGTAGTAGAGAATCGCGTTGATTCCCGACAGCTGATTGAACATGCCGATGGATACCGCCAGAAAGATCGGCAGCCGGTACTTCGCCTGGAACAGCGGTTCGGTTCCGTGTCCGTGCTCGACATCGATCGATCGCACGATCTCGGCGAGTTCGCCCTCAATGTTTTCTTCTCCTACGGCCTGCAAAGTCTGCCGGGCTTCGTCGAGTCGCGATTTTTGGGCAAGCCAGCGCGGGCTGCGCGGAATGGTGAACAGCATGATGAAGAAGAAAAAAGCGGGAATGCCCGAGACTCCCAGCATCCAGCGCCAGTCCTCCGGACCGAGGTGCGCAAGACCAACGAGGTAATTAGAGAGGTAGGCCAGTAGTATCCCAGCGACCACGTTGATCTGAAAACATCCGACCAAGCGTCCCCGCCATTTCGCGGGCGCGATTTCGGCGATATACATGGGCCCGAGCACCGATGAACCGCCGATCCCGAGACCTCCCAGGAAGCGGAATGCAAGCAGTGAATACCAATCCCAGGCGATGCCGCATCCGAGCGCGGAAATCAGGTACAACACCGCCATGACACGCAAACTGTCACGTCTTCCATAACGGTCGCCCGGTATACCGGCGAAGATGGCCCCGACCACGGTACCCACCAGCGCCACAGCAACCGTGAAACCCAAGCCCGTAGGCGTAAGTTCGAACGATTTAGTGAGCCCGGCCGTGGTCCCGGCAATCACTGCCGTATCGAACCCAAACAGCAATCCACCTAGAGCGGCAACAACCGTGCTCTTTACTAAAGATCCAGTCAGGGTCATTACGC
Organism: uncultured Acidobacteriaceae bacterium; assembly: GCA_963730775.1. Lineage (GTDB taxonomy): Bacteria > Acidobacteriota > Terriglobia > Bryobacterales > Bryobacteraceae > Bog-105. The sequence continues at coordinate 351,151 of CAVSTI010000009.1, forward strand.
TTCTTTCTCCGGGTGATTCATTGTCTGCTCAATCAAGCTATCGGAGTAAATCTGTTCCGCCAGCACTAACGCGCCCAGCACGCCCGATCGCGAACCCAGGGCAGGAGTTTGGATAAAGAGATCGAGGCGATCGTTTACGTCGGGATGCCGGATGTAGCCGTTCATGATCTTCTTAAATTCGAGTCTGAGCTTCCCCACCATTTGTTCTTGCTGCATGACGCCGCCGCCCATGATGATCCGCTCGGGCGAGAATGCTACCGCGAGGTTCATGAGGCCTAACGCGAGGTAATGCGCTTCCAGATCCCATCCGGGATGTTCGGGCCGGAGTGTAGAGCCGGGCTGCTTCCATCGGGCCTGCATCGCAGGCCCACAGGCAAGGCCTTCCAGACAGTCCCCGTGGTATGGACAAATGCCGGGGAACGGATCGCGCGTCAGATCGTGCGGGATGTGTAAATGGCCCATTTCGGGGTGAACCAGACCATGAACGACGCGGCCATGGACCAGGGCACCGCCGCCGATTCCGGTACCGATGGTCATATAGATCGCGTCCGTTAAGCCTCTTGCCGCACCCCAGCGGGCCTCGGCAAGGATCGCGCCGTTCACATCCGTGTCAAAGGCGACCGGCACGCCGAGCGCTCGCTGCACAGTACCACGGAGATCGAAGTTCTGCCAGCCGACCTTCGGGGTGGAGGTGATGTGGCCGTATGTGGGGGAGCTGAGGTTGAGATCGACCGGACCGAAGGAGCCAATGCCAATCGCATCGAGCTCGACATTGGATTCCTGGAAGAAGCGAACGACCGAGGAAAGGGTAATTTCTGGAGTGGAAGTTGGGAACTGCGCTGTTTTCAGGTCGTCAGGGCCGGTTCCGATGCCGCAGATGAACTTGGTGCCGCCCGCCTCGATTGCGCCGAACATGCATTTGAGTATATGAGGCCCTTGCGCTGGCACAGGGCCTCATGTGGGCGCCGAAGCGGCTGTGTTCAGCTTTAGGACTGAACTTTACGGACTAGAGCTCCACGAAGGCTGGCACGCTCTTCGGGAGTTGCGCGAACAAAATCACCCGTTGACTTGGCTGGTGGCTTCCGCTGTTTTGTTTCGGCTATTTTCTCCTCGATTGCCCGGTTTTGGGCGATGCGAGCAGCAGTCCGTTCGGCTGGAGTCATCAAGTGGAATGGCTTGTTCATCAACTACCATCATCGCGCATCCTGCTCAGGTATATCCGGCAGGTTGCAGAAGAAGAGGAGGAGCGCCCAGTACGCCTGATAGCATCTCTAAACGGAGGGAAACCGGCGCACCCGGCTTCCCCTCACAACGATACCGGTGATTACACGACGTAATATCTGCAAACTACTGGCGGCCTCGGCGCCGCTCACCCTCTCGCGGGCTGCCACCAGGGGCATGTTCCCCGCCCTGAATAGCGTGCTCATCTCGGGACGCGTTCCGTGGCCGGATTTTGCGCGCTTAGCTGCAAAAGTCGGATTCCCCGGCACAGACGTGAACCTGAAGGCGGCGATGAGCGAGGGCGCCCCGGCGACAGTCGAGCTGCTTCGGAGCTTGAAGCTTAGGCCCGCGGTTTTGGACTTCCCTGTCGATTTCCGCACGACGGATGCAAACTTCCAGGCCTCGATCGCCAAACTGGAGCCCGCGGCCGCATTTGCTGCCGCGATCGGTTGTCCACGCATGATGACCTATATACTCCCCTCGTCCGACACCCCGATGGAGCAGCTTCGTCCGTTGTATAAACAGCGCTTCACCGAGAGCGCGCAGATTCTGGCACGACATGGGGTACGGCTAGCATTGGAGTTCCTTGGCCCGCTGCATCTTCGGAAAGCGAAACCGCACGAGTTTATCTGGCGCATGAACGACATGCTGGCGTTTGCGAAGGAATGCGGGTCAAACGTTGGACTACTTCTCGATGTCTGGCACTGGCATCATGCCGGCGCGACCATCCAGGACATTGTGAACGCCGGGCGTGAACGCATCGTCCATGTTCACTTCAATGATGCTCCGGACCTCCCGCCCGAGCAGATCAGGGACGATCACCGGTTGCTGCCCGGCGAGGGCGTCATTAATCTGGTTGGAGTTCTTCAGGCGCTCCAGAAAATCGGATACTCAGACGCTTTGAGCGTGGAAGTGTTCGGCCGCTTAAAAGACGAAACACCGGAACGCGCCGCCCAGATGGGCTTGGATGCAACGCGGAAGGTGTTCGCTAAAGCCGGTATTCCGATGTAGCGGCCGGGCATCTGAAATCTATGAACTTCGGTGAACAACTTCGCTTCGGAGACCGCATCGGTGCCGGGCACAGAGCTTTGCGGGACATCTCCGAAGAGCAGTCATTGACAGCCTTTCGAGAAGGCGGCTGGACTCGTAAAGAGATTCTCGGCCATCTCATCGACTCGGCGCTCAACAACCACCAGAGGTTCGTTCGCGCAGCACTCAACGGTAGTTATGAGGGGCCCACGTACGAGCAGGCTGCCTGGGTCAATATTCACGGTTACCGATCCATGCCGTGGGCGAACCTGCTTGAGCACTGGCGATTGCAGAACCTGCTATTGGGCGAAGTGGTTCAAAGAGTCCCGGAGCGTTCGTTAGACGCACCATGCCGGGTAGGCGACAATGTACCGGTCACGCTGCGGTTTCTCATTGAGGACTACCTTGTGCACCTCGAGTACCATCTCGATCAGATTCTGGCCACGACACAAGAGCCCGTCACTGCTTGAGTAACTTTTTCACTTCGCCTTCAATTGCGTTGCGCACTGCTTCCCTCGCGCTTTCGTCTTTATACTGATGCCGAGGCCAGAAGAATCCTCGTAATCCGTCCTTCCTCCTGCGCGGTACGACATGGATGTGAAGGTGGGGAACCAACTGGCTGACACGGTTATTGATCGCGATAAATGTGCCTTCGGCATCCAGGGCCGTCTCCACAGCCTGCGCCAATACTTGCGCCTTCTCCATCATGGGCCCCGCTAAGGTCACCGGAAGATCAGTCAACGTCGGATAATGCTCGCGCGGACAAAGAAGAACGTGTCCGGGGAACAGAGGATCAATGTCAAGAAAAGCGATAACGTTGTTGTCCTGATAAACGACATTCGCGGGGATTTCACCCGCAACTATTTTGCAGAAAACGCAAGCCTCGTCAGCCACGCTCAATATGGTAGTTCAGTCGTTCGTGCGCGCGGCTTCCCCTAGCAAAGTCGCTGGAGTGTAGTCTCCGACGCGGTTGATTTCAAGTCGCAAATCGCCATTGTCTTCCACTTCGAAAGACTGTTTGAATTTCGCACCCCAGACCAAATCGTCGTAGCGATAAGAAAAACGGGAATTCACAACCTGTCCGAATGATTCATCGAATGCCTTCATCGTCACGAGAACTTCGGCCTGCAATCTCTCGAGATCCTCTTTTGTTTTGCCGAATAGCGGGCTAGCCTCGGTGATCGGGTGGACAACCGTCCACGTCAGCGGAAAAAACATTACCTGGCTTCGTTCGAGTTCAAGCTGATCGAACTTACGTTGCGGCTTGCCGTTTTCTCCTTGCACCGTCATCAACAGCAGACGTGCCTCGACATCGATCAAATTGTTGGATCGCCTGTTAACAACACGAAACTGCAAGCTCAAGCCATTCTGATACGGCGCAACGAGCATTTTCGGGCTGAAGCCGATTCGTGCCGACGGCCTCGAGAATCGACCAAAGAGGAGCCCGGTCGCGAGAGCAAAGGTCATAAGACCCGCCAGTGCCTCCGACGCGGCGAGGGCGTTCGCAGCCGGTCCAATCGGCCACATGTTGCCATATCCCACAGTCGTCAATGTATGGGCGCTGAAGAAGAATGCGTTAGTGAATTGAAGCCACGCGGTAGGTGCTTCAGCCCCTTTCAGGTGCTCGATCCCGATTGCCATATACGCCATAGCGAACGACGTGTTCACGACGACATAAGTCACGAAGACAATCACGAGGAATTGCGTCCAGGAAGCATTAATCAGATACAGATAAGGATGCGCATCCTGCCAGGTCGAACCGGTCCGCCTCACGTTGAAGCGGCCATCGGGGTTGATGGCGCGCGTCAGAACACCGTCGTAGCGCTGGGTGAGACCGGGGTCGAAGTTCGGTTGTTCCATCTTTGGCAAGCTTTACATGTCCTCCTCTGATACCCGAGTATTTGCGAGACCGGCCGAGCCCAGAAATCCTGTTACCCTGTCGTTGATGGCTCGCACTGAATCCAGCCCGGTCGCGTTAGGCACTCCGGCTCCGTCCTTCGCGCTCCCGGACGTGATCTCCGGAAAAACGATAACACTCGACACTTTCGCTGACAGGCACGGACTGCTTGTCATGTTCATCTGCCGCCATTGTCCGTTCGTCAAACACATACAGCTTGAGCTTCCACGGTTGGGAAATAACTACGCCGGCCAGTCGCTCGGGATCGTGGCGATCTCTTCGAATGATGCGTCCGCCTATCCGGACGATGCGCCCGATAGCCTGAGAGAGATGGCCACCGAACTTGGACTGAATTTCCCGTTTTGTTATGACGAAACGCAGGAAGCGGCCAAGAGCTTCGACGCAGTCTGCACACCCGACTTCTATCTTTACGATCAGAATCGGAAACTGGTCTATCACGGCCAACTGGATGACAGCCGGCCCGGCAGTTCTGTGATCCTATCCGGACGCGATCTTCGAACAGCCATCGACTCGTTGCTGTCCGGACGTCCTATTCCTGCCGAACAGAAGCCGAGCATCGGTTGCAGCATCAAGTGGAAGCGGTGAACCGACCGGCGCTAGTGCCGGAACTGAAACAGGATCGTATGATCGCTTGCGATCGTCTTCCCGTGGAGTGAGGCGGGTTCGAAGACCCACTGCCTCGCTGCTGTCAGTGCGGCGCTCCCTAGTATCGAGCCGACTCTATTCTTGCCTTCGAGGATGCGCGCCTCGACAACCCGGCCCGTTTCGTCCACTCTCACCAAAACTTTGATTTGTTGCACCGTATCCGCGACTCCCGGCGGTAGGGCATTAAACCTTGGGAGCACCTGCTTCACAGGAACGGGTGGGTGGTAGCTGGCCGTTGCTTGCGCCCGGCCGGAACTGGTCTGTGCTGGCCGCACTGGAACCGATGGCGGCGTTTGCGCGGGGGCGCTCTTTACGAGATCGTCTTGCACGGGTGCACTTTGTCCCGCTGACCGGGGCACTTGGGCAGCTTCCTCCCCGTTCGGTTTCGGCGTGGAATTATTAGCGACAGTACCGGTTGGAGGCTCGTTCGATGAGGATGGGCGGGTAGCGTCCGGAGCGGGAGGAGTGGTTCGCGGCGCCAGATTCTCAGCCACTTGCTTCGTTTCGCCGGCGCTGGTGGTCTGAGCGGCATCGTTCGCTCGCGGGTGCGCGCCCGCGGTTTCCCCTTTATCCGCAGGCACAACCTCGGAGGGCAAGGGAGCATTTCCAGGGGAGGACCCAGATGCCGGCACTATCGGAGGAACGCGGTTTGCCGCACGAAGCTCTTGATTCTTTGATCGCGTGGATTTGCTGCTGCCCGGCGCTATGCGCGGCGCTTGACTTCCGCTACGCGCAGTGTGGGCAGGGGCACCTCCGACGCCGCCAACCGGACTGTCTGTTGCATTCTCTTCGGGTCGACTCACTTGTAGTGCTGTCGATTTTGTGGTTCCTATAACCCGCAAGCTGCCGAAAGCATTCTGTCCCGCAGTGCCGTGTACCTCAAGCCGAAAGATGACATTATCTGTGGCCGGAAGGTACAGCACCGATCCATTTGCCAGTTCGGGACCGCCGAGACGGATTTGATGGTGATTGGAACCATCGTCGATGTCGAGAGTCGCTTCGCGCGCATTCTTAACGGCGGGGAGAGCACGGTTCCAACTGAGTTGGAAGCGATCACCGGTTGTTGACACCTTCAGGTCAAGCCCGGTTGAAGGCCAGAGTGCCTGCAGGAATCCGGGCAGTTTCCCATTCGCACCCGCGCTCTTCAGAGAGATGAAACCAAATGTACCCACCGCAGCGATCGCGAAGACGGCCGCCATCGCGCGCCAGGGAAGCGCGCGTACTCCTTTAGGTTCATACTGCGACAGATCAGAGGAAAACGCCTGCCGTATAAGGAAGGCCGGCTCGGGTGTGGTCTCCGATTTTCTGTCGGATACGTCCGAAGAGGCCGGAGTCGGAAGTGCGGTCGAGCGCGGTGAATAGGCGTCTGAGACTTGCTCTTCTTCTTCGGACCGGGCAGATGCAGCTTCGCCGAACTTGAACGCCGCAGGCTCTGGCTTCCGCCGCTCTTCTCGCGCCGCCTCTTGTCTGGCTGCCTCTTGCTTCAGCAGCTCCTGCTGCAACGCTCCTTGTTTTGCAGCTTCTTGTTTCGCGGCCTCTTGCTTGGCGGCCTCTTGCTTGGCGGCTTCTTGCTTGGCGGCTTCTTGCTTCAGCAGTTCCCGCCGGAGTGCTTCTTGGCGTGCAGCTTCCTGCTTAGCGGCTTCTTGCCTCGCGGCTTCTTGCCTCGCAGCTTCTTGCTTCGCAGCTTCTTGCTTCGCAGCTTCTTGCTTCGCAGCCTCTTGCTTCAGCAGTTCCCGCTGGATGCTCGCGTGCGCTTCTTGCCGTGCGGCTTCTTGCTTAGCGGCTTCTTGCCTTGCGGCTTCCTGCTTCAGCAGCTCTTGCTGGGCTGACTCATGGTCGGGAACTTCAACCAGCCGCGGTGTTTTGTATTCGACGCGGAGGTCCTGTTTGCCCTCCTCTTTGGGCTCATCCGTTTCCCGTTTTTCCGGCGCAATTCTTGCAGGAGCAGCAGCCGTTCCAGTTCCTCCCGTTGAGAATGGGAGAGCCGGCGTGACAGACTGTAGCCGATCCAACATTGCAGAGGCAGGCTTGCTGAAATTTCGGCCAGACTCTACCGCCTTTTCTCTGTCTTCGCGGTTTTCAGGCTTGGCGGAATGGAGGAATTTCAGAGCTTTCTTTGTTTTTCCTGTGAACGCATCCTTCCAGCCCGCAGGCGCTTCTTTCTCCGTTTCCTCGAACGCTGGACCGTTTGCAATGAGCGCATCGGGAGGCAGTTTGCCGTCAATTCTTACTTCGATCGGGAGGGATACCGGCGAGGCAGTCGAAATTCGAATACTGCCCGCGCGGTGCTTGTCCTGAGAGAAAAACCCGTCGGAAGTGCGGCAATAAATCTCAAATTTCAGCTCGTGCGCAGGCTCGCTCTTAACAATGAGGATGACGTCATTCGAGTTCTGAAAATTGCCTCCATGGAACGCAATATCTTCCGTGTGCAGGCCGCCGAAGTTCCGCACGGAGAACCAGCCCAATGGAGAAAGCCCCGAGGTTTGCGGGTCTTTCTTCGATTGCGCGAGGAATGTTTCAAACGAGGTTCGGTTTTCGGTGTCCAGACCAGGGGGAAACAAACGGCCGACTCGAAGGACAGAGAACTCGCTGTCAACGATTCCGAATAGAACACCATCTAACTTTTCGAAGGCGCCATCACTTGCCGGCAAAACGGCGCACAAGGAATTTACAAAATGTGGCGCGAGACGGATTGAGAAAGGAACACGGCGTAAGTTCGGAGCCGGCGAACTCTCATCCACGACATCCGCTGCCGGTTCCGGGGCCGCACCTTGATTCTTGAGTACTTTCGGTCTGTCTTCCTTGTGCGGCGTGATTGTGGCGGGGCCAGAAATCAGGTCAGCTGCCTCAGGTTGTGGAGCCGGTTGCGGCGATGGCAAACTTCCCCTCCCCGTTTTTGGGGCTTGCAGAGGTTCAACTGCCCCACCGGCAGTGGTCTGTGAACCGTTTCCGCTCTTACCTTCCACCTTTACTGGTTTGAACCGTTCAAACACCTTTTTAGTCTTCGAGAGCGCGTCTCTCCAAGCGCCTGTGGATGCGTCCTCCGGGTCCCGAAACTCATACGCGCGCATGTAGAAGTCATCGTGGACCTTCGAGCGCATCGGCACTTCTATTGGAGAAACGACCTTCCCATCCATGGAAAGACGCGTCGTACCCCAAAGATAGTCTTTGCCCGACAACTCTGCGCCGGCATTACGGCAATGCAGCTCTACAGTGAATTCTCGTTGTTCTTCGTTCCGGAGGATGAGGGCAATATCGGTCGGCTTGCGAAAGTTCTCGGCATGGAAATCAATGTCCTCGGCTAGCAGGCCGCCCGTGTTCCGAGCCGAGAACCAACCGACCAGAGTAAGGTTGGTAAGCTCTGCATCACCCTTGGATCGGGACACAATCGAGTCGTGCCAATCTTGTCCTCCCGCGTTCGCCCCTGATTTCTCCGGAACGCTGGGAAACGAGGACAACGGGCGAAAAGCCTGGATAAAGACAAAATCTGATTCCACGCGCCCGAACAGGAGTCCCGTGGCACCTGTGGTCACACTTTTGGCCGAAGGGAGAAAAGCAGGAAATTGGTTTACCAGCTCCGGCGCGAGACGAATTAAAAGAGGCAGCCGGCGCAAACTCGATGCCGGCGAACTCTCATCTGGCGCATTCATTGTGAGACCCACCCAATGCTATTAACCCGTACGAGGATATTCTCTTACTGTACCTCTCGTGAAGTGGATTCGCGCTTAGCGGAGTCGCATCTCTTATCTTATGAGCCCTAGGGGTTCTAGGACTATTAGCGGTGATAGTGGATATCCTGGCGCGATACGTTACGATAGACACTTCCTTCGCCGTGTCCGCGGGAACACCCTCACATCTATGGTTTCGCGAAAACGTGCGCCCTTTGGCGCTCTCCTCCTCATTCTCTCCCTTTCGACCGCCGTCCGCATTTTTCCTCAGTCCGATAACAAACCTTCACTGTGGTCAGGTCTTCACTACCGGATGATTGGCCCTGAACGCGGCGGCCGAGTGACAGCCGTGACTGGCGTTCCATCCGAGCCGTTGACCTTCTATATGGGCTCGACGGGCGGTGGTATTTGGAAGACCACGGACGCCGGCCATAACTGGACGAACGTCTCCGATGGTCAGTTGCCGGTGGGCTCGATGGGTGCGATCGATGTTTCGCTCTCCGATCCGCGCGTCGTTTACGCAGGCACGGGTTCTTCCAAGATCAGGAGCAACGTATCGATTGGACGCGGCATTTTCAAATCGACTGACGGCGGAAAGACATGGGCGTTTAGCGGACTACGGGATACCGGCCAGATCGCGACCGTCCGTATCCATCCAAGCAATCCAGATCTGGTCTACGTGGCTTCGATTGGAAATCCGTTCGTCCCGAACAAAGATCGAGGTGTGTTTCGCTCGACCGACGGAGGGAAGACATGGTCGAACACACTTCACGTCTCTGATGAGCTAGGCGCCGCTGACCTCGAGATGCAACCTGGTCATCCCGAAGTTATGTTCGCGACAATCTGGCACGGCTTACGCAAACCATGGACGATCGTGAGCGGTTCTCCCGATGGCGGTATTTATAAATCTATCGACGGTGGCGATCACTGGACCAAGCTTTCGAACGGACTTCCGCATGAACTCTTCGGACGTGCGAACGTTGCCATCTCGGCTGCCAATCCGAATCGTATCTACGCGCTGATCGAGGCGAAACCGGGCTCCGGCCTTTACCGATCAGAAGATAGCGGCGCCTCGTGGACGCTTGTGAACGGAGCGCGCAATCTGACTACGCGTCCGTTCTACTACGACACGCTGGGTGTCGACCCGAACAACCCTGATGTCGTCTATGTCGGGAACGAAGGCTGGTTCAAGAGCACAGATGGAGGGAAGTCCTTCCGCACCTCGACAGTTCCCCATGGTGACAACCATGACCTCTGGATCAATCCGAAGAACTCGGATTACATGATTCAGGCAAACGACGGCGGCGCAAACGTCTCAATAGACGGCGGCCGTACGTGGAGCACGCAGGCGAACCAACCGACAGCCGAAATCTATCAGGTCGCGGTAGACAACCAATATCCCTACCGCGTGTATGGTGCTCAACAGGACAACACGACGGTGATTGCGCCGAGCCTTGCTCTTCCCACTGGACAGCCGTTCCGCATCGGCCCGGGATGCGAAACCGGACCCATCATGCCGAACCTGAAGAACCCCCAATTTGTGTACGGCGCTTGCAAGGGTCAGTTCAGCAAGCTCGACATGAACACCCACGATGAGCAGCAGTATTGGATTGGCGGACAGTCGCTCTATGGCAATCCGGGAAGTGATTTGACTTATCGTTTCCAGCGCGTCTCGCCCATGGAGACCTCGCCTTACGATTCGCAAACTGTGTATTACGGCTCGCAATATGTCCATCGCACTCGTGACGCCGGAGTGAGCTGGGAACGCATTAGTCCCGACATGACCGCGCATCCGGAAGGCACGCAAGGTGCAAGCGGAGAGCCGATCACTCGCGATGCTACCGGTGAAGAAGTCTACAGCACGTTGTATTCGATCCGCGAGTCGCCGGTTCAAAAAGGTTTGATCTGGACTGGATCGAATGACGGGCTCATCTGGGTAACTCGCGATGATGGCAAGACCTGGAGTAACGTGACACCGCGAGGGTTGAAGCCGGGAGGTCGCGTTCAGAACATTGAACCCAGTCCGCACCGCCCGGGCACTGCGTACGCGGCTATTTACCGCTACCTTTTAGGAGATTTCGCGCCGTACATTTACCGCACGGACGATTACGGCAAGAGCTGGACTTGCTTGACAGACGGGAAGAATGGAATTGCAGCCGATGAGCCGACACGCGTTGTGCGCGAAGACCCGGCGCGTGCTCATCTGCTCTATGCCGGAACGGAATTCGGAATGTACCTTTCGTTCGATGACGGGGCACAGTGGCATTCGTTCCAGCTCAACCTGCCTGCGACTCCCATCACGGATATCAAGCTCGCCCACAATGACTTGATCCTTTCGACTCAGGGTCGTGGCTTCTGGATTCTAGACAACGTCACGCTATTCAGGGAAGGCAAGGGCGAGGCGACGCCGAGCAGCAATGTCCTGTTCACGCCCGTCGATGCCATCCGTTCGGCGGGACGCGTTGCGGGAAGTCCCGGGCGCAGTGCTTCCCTTCTCCAGTTCCCGTTGCCGGGAGCAGGAATCGACTACTATCTGCCGACAGCTCCCGAAGGGGATATCGTGCTTGACATCCTGGACAAGAATGGAAAAACCGTGCGCTCGTTCTCGAGCACGGCGCCGGCGGCGGGAGAACGGGCCAGTGGAGGCGGCGAAGCTGCGGCTGACGACGATGAAGGGCCTCGTATTCGAAGCGGCCCCACACGGCTGGACAAGTCTGCCGGGATGCACCGCTTCACTTGGGACCTGCGCTACCCCGGTCCCTGGATGAGCAACACGCGGCCACAAGGCCCTAATGGACCGATGGCGCCTCCCGACCGGTACAGTGTTCGCTTGACGGTTGGCTCGTGGACCAGCACCAAGCCGCTAACCATCAAGGAGGATCCGCGCGTTGTCGCGTCCGGAGTAACGGATGCTGACCTTCGGGAACAATTCGAACACAACATGCGCGTTCGCGATCTCGTCAGTGAGGTTAATCAAGCCGTGGCGCGCGTTCGCGAGGCGCAAGGCAAGTCGTCCGGCGACGCGGCGAAATTGAAGGAGCTGGCGTCTCATCTGATCACGCCTTCTATCCGGTACAGCAAGCCGGAGCTGCAAACTCACATCACCTACTTGTATGGCATGACGAACAACTCCGACCAAAAGATCGGCCACGATGCAGTCGAGCGGTACCAGGCGTTGCGTAAAGAACTGGATGCCCGGATGGCTGAGCTGAATCAGCTACTCGGTTCGGGCCGGTGATTTATTCTCAACTCCTGACTGACACGACGATCTTGCCAGGCTTTTGCTTCGGTAGGTTTCCGCGGTAAGCATCCGGGGACTCGGCAAGAGGAAGGACGCGTTGCACAAACGCCCGAAGTTCCCGGCGGCCGAACATCTCCGAGATACGGCTCAGTTCGGCTCTGCTCGGCTTCACGATAAAGGCGGCCTTTTGAGCACGCGCATCCCCGGAGCCGTCCGCGGCATCATAGGCGACGGTGACCAGCCGTCCTCCCGGCCTGAGGACTGCCCATGAGCGTTCTAATGTTTCGCCACCGATCGTGTCGAACACAACATCCACGTCTTTCACCAGATCTTCGAAGCGCTCCGATCGGTAGTCGATGACGCGGTCTGCTCCGAGACTGAGAACCAACTCCCGGTCGTGCGCTGAAGCCGAACCAATCACGTGCGCTCCAGTTCCTTTCGCAAGTTGAACCGCGAATGCGCCCACACTTCCCCCCGCACCGTGAACCAGCAGCACCTGGCCATGCCGCAGGTCGGCGTGTTCAAAGAGTCCCTGCCAGGCGGTAAGTGCGCTGATGGGAACGGAAGCGGCTTCTTCGTGTGTCAGATTCGGAGGCTTGGGGCTGATTGCGTCCGGCTTCGTGATGCAATATTCCGCCACGGCACCGTTCGCATACCAATCGTTCATCCCATATATCTCATCGCCGGGCTTGCAATCCCGCGACATTCGCGCCGACATCGGCCACAACACCCGAGAACTCATGGGCCGGTACAATGTCACTTCGCTTTTCGCCTTGTTCTGTGAACCATGTCGGCTGCCAATGTAGCTCCGTGGGGATGACGCCGGCCGCCCATACTTCCACGAGCACCTCTCCGGGAGCGGGTGATGGCTTCGGTAGTTCGCCGAGCGAGATGCTCGGCTCGCTTTGACTCCCATTCAGAATCAGACATTTCATGTGCGGCACTCCTTTGATCGTCCGGATTTTCTTCCGGCTTGCATATTACTGCTGATGATTGCTCGAATGTTCTGCGTCGCGAGGGCCTTCGTCCGGCAATCGTAAAGCGCTCGCGTTCCAGAACCGAATAAGAGTAACGCCGGTCGTGAGAACCAGCGGCCCCAACACAATACCGCTTATTCCGAAGAGTCCGATGGCCCCAAGCACCGCGAGTAGAACGGGCACTGTATGGAGTTGCAATTTCCTGCCAACCAACGTCGGGTAGAGCAGGTTGTCAACCGTACTGATCACCGAAGCGCCCCAGGCCGCAAGGATAACTCCCTTCACCCAGTGACCTGAAACCGCCAGATAAACCGCCACGGGCATCCACACGAGAAAAGTTCCCAACGACGGAATCGTTGCCAGGATGGCCATAGTCAATCCCCAGACCGCGGCACTTGGGACATCCAGGATCCAGAACATGATGCCGCCAAGAGTGCCCTGGATCAGGGCGATGCTAAAGCTTCCTTGCACGGTCGCTTCGATAGTGTTCCGCATCCGCTCAATGAGGTAGTCGCGCTGCCGCTCGCTGACCGGCAGGATCGATCGAAACAGCGCGGCGGCCTCACGACCGTCGCGCAACGTGAAGAATAAGGTGAACAGCATCAACACAGCCTGCGTCGCGGTGGCAACCGAGCCGGCAAGCAAACCTCTGAGGCGGTTGCCGAAAAACCCGGCTGTCCCCTGAGCAGCTTGCCGAAGATTGACCACCCCTAAGACCTGGTCGACTAGCCGGCTGAGCCAAGGTACGCGATCGATCCTGTCACTGACCCAGTCCTGGGCAGAACCTGACTGGATTGCCGAGGCAGCATCGACCATTTGATGCCCCAGACTCTGCACGACGAGAAGAACAGGCGTCAGAACCAGCGCGATCGTTAGAAGAACGCCGACGGCCGCGGCCAGAGTTCGATGTCGTAGTTTCCGTTCGAGCCAGGCATAGGGCTTCTGCACCGCGACGGCCAGAGCAATGGCTCCGGTGATGGCTGGAAAGAAGGGAGACAACAAGGCCACGCAGAGCCCGACGACGACAAGTGTGATGATGAAGAGGACCACCGTCCGCCAGTTCACGGGCGTGCTTTCAGCGAACACCGATGAAGTTGCCACAGCAACAAGTTTCTCCTACGGCATGGGTCAGGAGCCCTTATCTGCCTACCGCTTTGAATCGTGCGTGATCCCTCTCCGTTGCTTCAAAGTGCGTTCCGGCATTTCCGCACGGAACGCCTGCGGCTCTTCGAGAAGACGTTCGCCATCTCAGACCGCACCCGGATTCTTGACGTTGGCGGTTCGCCCGAGATCTGGTCGTTCTCAAAAGCTACTCCGCAACTCACGATCCTGAACATGCCTTCCGCTCTGGCGCCGCACGCGCAGCACGCGAACCTGGTCGGCGCGGATGGCAGGATGCTTCCCTTTTCCGATGGCGCCTTTGACATCGTCTTCAGCAACTCGGTTATTGAGCATGTGGGAACCCGCGAAGATCAGCGCCTGTTTGCCCAAGAGGTATCACGCGTGGGAAAGAACTACTGGATTCAAACGCCAAATCGGCGCTTTCCGTTTGAGCACCATGTCATGCTCCCCGCCATTCACTTTCTTCCAAAACGCTGGCAACACGCTGTTGTCAATCGCTTCACCGGATGGGAGCATCTGGTACGGCCTACGGCAGACGAACGCCGCAATTACCTCCACCATTTCCTGAACGAACTGAACCTTCTCGATTCCTCCGATATGAAGCTGCTGTTCCCCGATGCGAACGTGATCAAGGAACGGTTCTTGGGAATCCCCAAATCGTTGATCGCGGTCAGGATTTGAAGCCTTATCATCGCCTTCCATGCCGATATACTTTCTGTGTTCCCTATGACCAGAAGATCGATGCTCAGCCTTGCTGCGACCGCGGTTGCGCTTCCCCGTTTTGTTCGCGCTGACGCTTATCAACCGACGGCTGCCAATCTCGCCGCGCGTGAGTGGTTTCAGGACGCCAAGTTCGGCATGTTCATCCACTGGGGCGTCTACAGCGTACTTGGCAAAGGCGAGTGGGTGATGAACAACGACAAGATGTCGATTGCCGAATACGCCAAGCTGCCGCCTCGCTTCAACCCTGTTCAGATGATCCCGCCGGCTGGGTGTCGCTGGCGAAAGACGGCGGGAATGCATTACATCACGATCACCAGCAAACATCACGACGGGTTTGGGATGTGGGGAACGAAGCAGAACGACTACAACATCGTGGAGTCGACGCCCTATGGGAAAGATGTTTTGAAGGTGCTCGCAGACGAATGCCACCGCCAAGGCATCAAGCTGTTCTTTTACCATTCTCACCTCGATTGGCACCATCCCGACTACTATCCGTTGGGACGTACGGGTCACGCGTCCGGGCGTCCACCTGGCGGCGACTTCAATCGATATCTGGACTACATGGATGCGCAGCTTCGCGAGCTGTTGACGAATTACGGCGAGATCGCGGGGATCTGGTTCGACGGCATGTGGGACAAGCCGGATGCCAATTGGCGGCTCCGGCGGACCTATGACATGATCCATAAACTTCAGCCTGCGGCGCTCGTTGGCAATAACCATCATTTGCCGCCTTTTGAAGGTGAAGACTTTCAGATGTTCGAGAAGGATCTGCCCGGCCAGAATACGACCGGGTTTAGCGGTGATTCTAAAATCGGCGCTTTGCCTTTAGAGACCTGCGACACGATCAGCGGCGCCTGGGGATACAACGCCGAAGATACGAAATACAAATCGCCAAAACAGCTGGTCGGATATCTTGCACGGGCCGCCGGCAACAATGCTAATTTTCTTTTGAACATCGGCCCCAAACCGGACGGAACCATCCAGCCGGAGTTTGTCAGCAGACTGCACGAGATCGGCGGGTGGACGAGCAAGTATGGGGAATCTATTTACGGTACGCGTGGAGGGCCCATCACGCCGCGTCCCTGGGGCGTGACCACAGCTAAACCCGGCAAGGTCTACGTTCACGTTCTCGATTGGCCGGACGAAGCTCTCCTGCTGCCCAAGCTCCCGAAACCCGTTTCGCAGGCAACACTGATGGCTGGCGGGCAACCCTTGACAATGAAAGAAGTGGAAGGCAATCTGCTGCTCAAGATACCCCTCGACCGTCGTGATCCTTGGGACACGGTGGTCGTTCTCGATACAGGCGCTGCTTCGGGCGATTGATGCACCATCAATGCATACCGCTTGATCGGCCACTACTCAAGGGGTTTCTGGATCGCATCGAGATTGATGCCTCCGGGTTGATCCGAGTCTTAGGATGGTCGAAGCTCGCCGGAGGAGGCTTCGAAGCAACGCCGGGCATACGGCTCGATGCTGTTGAAGTCCGGAGCCTCCAGACCTATCGCGTATCCAGGCCCGATGTAGAAGCTGCGGAGAAGATCACGGACAGATACGCGGGTGTGGTCTGCGAGTACCTTATTCCTCAATCGTTATACGGTCAAACGCCTCGCTTACTGTCACTCAACTTCGCCGGCTACCTTGCCCTCCAGTTTGAGACGGACGTTACATTCGTCGAGCCCGACTATCGTCCCGCTTTCGAGTGCGAAACGGTTCTCACTCGTTCCCACATTTACGGCACCGGTTCGCCCAATGCGGCGGTTCATCCGGAAGTCTTGGCACTGGCAACGAAACTTCCCAGTCCCATTCTCGATTTCGGCTGCGGTAGCGGAGCACTCACCGCGGTATTGGAAGCGAGAGGCATTCCATCTCGCGGTTTAGAACTCGCCGGAAGCAGGGCAAGTCTCTCCGTTCCCGCCTCGCTGCAACACCTTGTGACTTTCTATGACGGGACGTTTCCATCACCGATCGAATCGAACAGCGTCAGAAGCGTTTTTTGTTCGGAGGTGCTCGAGCACATCCCGGATTACGAAGCCGCCATTCGAGACATGGCACGCATTGCAACCGAGCGCGTAGTAATCACGGTTCCAGACGTCAGTGCCATTCCGTTGGGCGCCCGGCACCAGCTTGTGCCCTGGCACTTACTTGAGAGTACGCACGTGAACTTCTTTAACCAAACGAGCTTGGAACGAGTGTTGCGCCCTCATTTCAAAGAGGTGACCTTCGGACGCATTTGCCCATGCCTACTCAACGATACTGACTTTTACGTAAGCATCGTCGCATATTGCCGGAAGTAATCTGATGATTTTGTCCACAGCTGAGTTCGCAGGCGCGTTTAGCTCCCGGACATACGCCAAGTCCTCATCACTTATGTATGTCCGCGTTGATTGGGTAGTCGCTGTGGAGTTGACGTTGCTGTCCGAATAACACAGCAGGCATGTTCGGCGAATGTGAGACCGCTCTCTGCGGACCGTTTTGCAGACGTATGCCGATAATCGACAGCACCGTCGATCCGATGCCTGAAGTGACACTATCCCGTCCCCAAGCAAGGAGGTGGAGTTCTTGAATTGTAGAGCGTTCAGCGCTATGCCGATTCCGGTACCCGTGACGAGGTTCGCGGTCGAAGCAAGGTTGACGGCACGATCTCGTCTGCTTTGAAGAACGCTGCGGAGTTCGAGTAGACGTGCGCGTTCGTTGGAAACTTCGCTCAGACGGGATCGACATCCAGGAATGCTCCCGTTATCTCTTCAGCGATTTGTTGCCGCAGAGACAGCCGCTGTCTACATGAAGCAGCTTCGCCATTGCCGCCGTCGACACCGACTCTCCCTGCGCGCTAATTTGCGCGTACGCATGTGGCATTGCAAACAGCAGAACAACAAAGTGGACTGTACGAATGCTGTGAGGTTCGCTGACCCCTGCACGTTTTTGCAACCCCGGAAGCCTCGCCCCTAGCACCTTCCTATTACCGTAGTTGCGCTATACTGTGAGCAGACGCACTTCTCGTCTTCTACCAAACCTCTTTCACGCCTACGGTACTCCGCTGTAGGCGTTTTCTTCTTTACACATGAGCGATCCGTACGATCTTCAACGCTTTGTCGAGGCTCAAGCGCGAGTGATGGACCAGGTTCGGGCTGAGTTGCGCGCCGGGAGAAAACAAAGCCACTGGATGTGGTTTGTCTTTCCCCAGTTACGCGGTTTAGGTTCGAGCCCGATGGCGGAGCGATACGGCATCAGTTCTCGCGAGGAGGCAGGAGCATACCTTGCTCATCCGGTTCTTGGCCCGAGATTGCGCGAATGCACCGAACTCGTCAACGCCGTTCAAGATGCTTCAATTGAATCGATCCTGGGTTATCCCGACGACCTCAAGTTCCGGTCCTCGATGACGCTCTTTTCCGCCGTGACGAACGACAATGGTGTCTTTCGCGCTGCGCTTGAGAAGTTCTTCAACGGAGAACCGGATCCAAAGACGTTGGCGAGGCTGTAAAGCGGCTCGGTTAGAACTCGATTGTTTCCCCGCGGACCAGGTCCGCGTAGCTTTCCCGCTGCCTCGCAACCAGCACCCGATTGCCGTCGACGAGCAATTCGCAAGCCCTCGGCCGCGAATTATAGTTGGACGACAGCACGAAGCCATACGCACCCGCTGTCTGAATCGCGACCAAGTCGCCTGCCTTGAGTTCGGGCATGGACCGGCCGCGTGCGAAGAAATCACCGGTCTCACAGACGGGACCGACGACGTCCACTTCCGCCTCAGCGTCCGTTTTCGACATCGACACCGGGATGATTTCGTGATGCGCTTGATATAACGCGGGACGGATCAGGTCATTCATACCGGCATCTACAACCACGAAGGTCTTTCGGCCGTTGTGCTTCGTTAAGGTGACGCGGCAAAGGAGGACGCCGGCCTCGGCGACAATCGAGCGGCCCGGCTCCAGCATCAAGGTAAGCCCAAGCGGTTCCACCAGGGTGCGCAGCTGCGCGACAACGCTTCCGAGATCAACAGTTGTGTCACCGGGTCGATACGGTACGCCAATACCGCCGCCGAGGTCCAGATGACTGATCTCGAGTCCATCGGCCCGCAATTGCTGGACGAGCGCGATGGTCTTCTTCGCAGCTTCCATCAGTGGACCGGGATCTAGCAGTTGAGAACCGATATGGCAACTAACGCCTTCGGGCACAATGCCGGGAAGAGCCGCGATCTTCCTGTAAATGGCCGGTGCGTGTTCCATCGCTACGCCAAACTTATGCTCACGTAAGCCTGTTGAGATGTAGGGATGAGTGACTGCGTCGACATCCGGGTTCACACGTAGCGCCACCGAAGCCACGTTGCCGAGGGAAGAAGCAATCGTTGAGATCACTGCGACCTCGGCCTCGGATTCACAGTTGAAGCTGTGGATGCCGCTTTCTAATGCATACCGGATTTCAGCTTCCGTTTTGCCAACGCCAGAGAACACGACAGAACCGGCATCCGCTCCGGCAGCAAGCACCCGATAGAGTTCGCCGCCCGAGACGATATCGAATCCGGCGCCTTCTTTAGCGAGCGTTGCCAGGACGGCAAGATTCGAATTAGCCTTTACCGCGAAACAGACTCTATGTTTCAGGCCTTCCAACGCCGCACGGTAGCGGCGGAAACGAGATACGATCGCGCGCTTCGAATAGACGTAGCTGGGCGTTCCGTGCTCATCGGCGATTTGCCGCAAGCTGACGTCTTCGCACGCAAGCACTCCGTGCGAGTAAAAGAATTCACCGTCGATTAACATTCAAGGTTAGTAATCAGAGCACACGGAGAGCGATCACCGTCTGATCGTCCGTCAAAGGAATAGCGCCCCTAAACTGGTCGATATCTTCGAAAATAGCGTTGACAATGTGCTGGGGAGTTTTGTCCTGATACTTCTCGAGCAGTGTCTCCACACGCGTCCGGCCATACTCTTCGGTATCCGACAGTTGATCTTCAACACCATCGGAGTAGAACAAGATGAGGTCGTCCGGTTCGGCCGTGAACGGTATTTCATCGTATTCCTGGTCATCGAGCAAGCCGATCGGCACACCTTCGGCCCGAACCTCGGAGATCTTCCCTCGCCGGCAAATAAGAGGCGGAAGAGTACCGGCGCTGGTGACGGTAAATTTCAAGGCCTTCGAGTCCCAAGAGATGAGGGAAAGCGTGGCATATTGCGCATCCACCCGACGCTCAAGAAGCGCTTCGTTCAAATGCTTCATCAGCTGAGAGGGTCTCTCGCGAAGCGGAGCCAAAGTGCGGAGCAAGCCCGAAATCAGCGCTCCGTAGAGAGCCGCCGCAGCTCCCTTGCCGCTCACATCGCCAAACGCGATCAGAGTGTATTCGTCGGCGTGCTCGAAGAAGTCATAAAGGTCGCCGCTGATCTCTCTGGCGGGCCGGCTCTTGATAGCAACTTTTAATCCGACAACATCCGAGATCGTACGCGGGGCGAGGACCGATTGCAGCTTATAAGCGGCTCGAAGGTCCTGCTCCATTCGTTGTTCACGCTTTGCAAGTTCTTCATATAAGCGTGCGTTTTCTACTGACGTCGCAATCTGCGGAGCCAACAGGCTGAGCGCTCGCACGTGGTCGTCGGTAAAGAATCCAAGCCGGACGCTCTCGAGATCCATGACGCCAACCACTCGGTCCCGCAGAATCAGCGGCACTGCCACTTCGGACAGTACATCCGAATGCGAAACGATGTAGCGCGGTTCCCGCGTAACATCCGCCACCCGAACAACCTGTCGTGATTCAAAGGCCGCACCTGTCACGCCTTTCCCGAGCGGGATGTTGTTCACGGTCGTCTTCTCGTCGTACCGCTGGCTGAAACGGCAGGTCAGAAGTTTTCTTTCATCGTCGACGAGGAAGATGCTGAAAGCGTCGAAGTTGATCAGTGCCCGGATCGTCAGCGCTATTTTCGTCAGCAGTTCATCCAGATCCAGAATGGAGCTGAACTCTTGCGAAACATGCGCGAGCACTCGCAGCGTGCGATTTTGCCGCTCTACGCGGCGGTACAGCCGCGCGTTGTCGATCGCAATCCCAACCCGGGTCGCAATCAGTACAAGCAGCGATTGGTCCGGTTCAGAGAAAGCTTTCAGGTGAGTCGCCTGCAGGTCGATGATGCCGACCAACTTGCCGCGCACCAGCATCGGTACAGCAAGTTCGGCGCGCACGGCATCCAGTGCGTTCAGGTAGCGAGCATCTTTACGGACATCCTCCACCAGGATCGGTTGCCGCGTAGCAGCGGAAGCACCAGTAATTCCTTCCCCTACCCGGATCACCAGGTTCTTCGCCACTTCGTCGCGATGCCCGATCGAATACCGCATCCTCAACGTACGAGTCTTGTCGTTGAAGAGAAGAATCGCGAAGAGTTCATAAGGAATGACGTCTTTGATGATCTCCGCAACGTTTCCCAGCAGGCGGTCGAGATCCAGCGTCTCCGACGTGACGGTACTGACTTCCAGAAGGAAATCGAGGAGTTCCGCCCGCTCCCGAAACTCGGCTTTGCGAGAGACCGGCATCTAGTAACTTCCTGGCCCGGCGCCTGGGGAACTTGCGCCCGCAGGGGAGTCAAGTTCTTTCAGGATTGCCAGACCCGAACTCGTTCCGATGCGGTTCGCTCCCGCCGCGACCATGTGCCGAAGAGCCGCGAGGGTCCGGACCCCTCCCGAGGCTTTTACCCCGATGGCATGGCCCACGATGTCCCGCATCAGTCTTACGTCCTCGACTGTTGCGCCTCCCGCAGCAAAACCGGTGGAAGTCTTGACGAAATCAGCACCCGCCTCCACGGCCAATTCGCAGGCGATCCGTTTTTCTTCCTCAGACAAAAGACCGGTTTCCAGAATGACTTTGAGTAGGGCACCGCTGGCATGCGCCAGGGCTGCGAGTTGCTTCAATTCCTGCCGGACAAGTTGGACTTCACCGGACCGCAGTGCACCGATGTTCTGGACCACATCCAGTTCCGTTGCCCCGTTCACGAGCGCGCGTTGCGCCTCGGCAAATTTCGTTTCCGGTTCATTCGCGCCGAGCGGGAAACCTATCACCGTGCAAACCCGAACAGATGAGCCTTCGAGCTCCGCTTTCGCCATTCGAACCCAAAAGGGATTGATGCAGACCGACGCAAACAGGGCTTGGCGCGCCTCGGCACACACTCGTGAGATATCCGCTCTCGTCGAGTCCGGCTTCAGCAAAGTGTGATCGATAAGGGCAGCGATTGTGTCAGGTCGGTCGAGGTTCAAGTCACTCCTCTTCACTGAGGGCGAGGGAGGGCACGCGGGATGACTCGGCGTCCTTGCCCGACAAGGATATCACGCATCTCGAGCAAAAACTTTCCCCTGCCCTGGGATACGGAACTCCATTTGCTTTCAAGTATTTAGGATAGCGAATCGAGACCATTCATTGCACGGCCGGAGACGCCTGAAATGCAGGCGGTAGAATTGGTGAACCGTCGAAACGGAAAGCGACCTCACGCAAGTGCTGCCCTACCGGTGTCTGGCAGATAAATGGAAGATCTCGCTCACCCCTGAAGTGCTACGCTTCGGGAGTAAAGCCTGCGTATGAGTGTGCGTGGTCTGCTCTTCGGGGCTGCAATTGGGCTTCTTCTTATTGGAGTGGGTTATGCGACGGCTCCGTTTCCCACGCAGAGCGATCCGACCGTTGTCGGCCAGCGCACCACCCGAAAGCTGCAGAATCCCATGCCGTTCCGGCAGTATCCCGGGGTCGAGTATTACGACTTTCCGCTTCCGCCTGATTACGCTACTCCCGGCGAATGGGTATTCGCCAGGCTCATGTACCGGGCCACCGGCTACGGCAGACGAGGCCGCAGTAACTGGACTATCGATTACCCGCGCTCCGACCGCCATCTCTCCGGGGCGGTTCGCCGGCTCACGCGTGTGGACGCACGCTCGGTCGAGCAACCGGTAGCAGCCGAAGACGGAGACGACATCTACAATTGGCCATGGCTGTACGGTGTGGAAGTCGGACATTGGGACCTCACCGATCTCGAAGCAGCCAAACTACGCGACTACCTGCTTCGTGGCGGCTTCTTCATGTGTGACGACTTTCATGGAACCCATGAATGGGAGGTTTTCGTCTCGAGCATGAAGAAGGTATTTCCTGACCGCGAGATTGTCGACCTGCCGGATAGCGATCCCATCTTTCACTCGGTCTACGATCTCGATGATCGATACCAGGTTCCAGGGGAACAATTCGTTTACACTCACCAAACTTTTGAGTACGACGGTTTCGAGGCGCGCTGGCGCGGCATCTACGACGACAAAGGACGAGTGATCGTGGCCATCTGCCACAACATGGACCTAGGCGACTCCTGGGAACACGCCGATAATCCCGAATATCCGGAGCAGTATTCCGCGCTTGGATTTCGTATCGGTGTGAACTACCTCATCTATTCCATGACACACTGAGTACCTCCTCCGGTATGTTCGAATTCCTGTTCAAGTATCCGGCCAGTGCTTTTTCCAGGGGCACAATTGTGTTTCTCGGGTCCTGGCCGAAATGGCTGCTGATCGCTGGAATTCTAGCGGCGGCCGGAACGCTGGCGTTCTTTATCTGGCGCGGGACATCGCGACTGAGAGGCACCGTCCGTGGCTGGCATGCGGTGGTCTTGTGGCTTCTGCAATCGGCTCTCCTGGGAACACTTCTGCTGCTCCTCTGGCAGCCCGCCATCAGCGTTACTTCGCTCAAGCCGCAGCAGAACATCGTCGCGGTCATCGTCGACGATAGCCGCAGTATGTCGGCAAAAGATGGATCGGAGACTCGGTCCGCAGTAGCGCGGCGGCTTCTCGACTCCAATCTGCTGAACGAACTCGGTAAGCGTTTTCAGGTGCGACTCTACCGCATGGGTTCCGGCGTTGAGCGCTTAAAGTCCGCTTCTGAACTTTCGGCAAATCAGACTTCCACTCAAATCGGCAAAAGCCTGCGGCAGATCTCGGACGAAGCGGCGACTCTGCCCATAGGAGCGGCAGTGCTCCTGACCGATGGAGCCGATAATTCGGGCGGGCTCGACAGCGATACCCTTTCTGAAATCCGGCGCAGGCGGATACCGGTCAGCACAGTCGGAATTGGCAGTGAGCAGGTGCCCGATGACGTGGAGCTCAGCGATTTTTCGCTTCCTACCAAGACTCTGGCTGGAGCACGGCTGCAGGCCGAGGTAACGATCAGACAACACGGCTTCAACGGCAAACACGCCCGAGCTCGTTTTGACCAATGCGGGAACGTTCCTCGCAGCGCGCGACATCACGCTGCAATCGTCTCCGGAACAGCGCGAAACGATTGAGTTCCATGCCGGTAAAGCTGCGATCAAGACGGTGACGGCACGGATCGAGCCCATTGCCGGAGAAACGAACCTGGACAACAATGCCCAGACGCGCGCGGTAGCAGTCGACGACAGCAGACGCCGGATTCTCTACGTGGAAGGAGAACCGCGATGGGATTACAAGTTTCTGCGAAGAGCGGTCGAAGACGATCCGGCAATGCAAGTAGTCTCCATGCTGCGAACGACTCAGAACAAGATTTACCGTCAGGGGGTCGCGAATCCGAATGAACTGGCCGAAGGGTTCCCGACGAAGCCGGAGGAACTCTTTGGATTTCAGGGGTTGATCCTTGGGAGCATGGAGGCCGCGTTCTTTACCACCGCCCAACAGCAGCTCATAAAGGATTTTGTCGATCGTCGCGGCGGCGGTCTCTTGTTCCTCGGCGGCCGATCATGCCTTTCGGATGGCGGGTACAACATTCAACCCTTTGGCGAACTGCTGCCCGTCAATCTGCCGAATCGGAAAAACACGTTCCAGCGTACTTTCGTTCCCGCCGAACTGACCGAAGCCGGCAAACGCAGCCTTCTTTGCCGAATCGAAGAGAGTCCGGAGAAAAGCACGGCGCATTGGGAGGTGCTTCCCTACCTGGCAAATTACCAGGATCCGGGAACACCTAAGCCAGGCGCCACAGTGCTTGCCCGCGTGAATGTGGCTGGCAGCCGCATTCCGCTGCTGGTCACCGAGAACTACGGAAGGGGACGCACGGCGGTCTTCGCGACGGGAGGAAGCTTGGCGCTGGCGCATGCAGCAGCCGGTTGGAGATAACAGCGAGGAGACGTTCTGGCGTCAACTTGTTGCGATGGACGGTAAGTGCGACACCCTCTCGCGTCGTGCTCTCAACGAAGAGTGCGACTCTGGAAGATGACGGTCAGGTGGAGCTCCGCGCCGAAGTCCGCGACAACGTTTATCTCCCGACAAGTGCTGCCGAGGTTCAAGTTCATATGGTCGCTCCGGACGGACGTACAGAAGACATTCCACTTCGCCCCGAGCCGCTGACGCAGGGCGTCTACACCGCGAAATGGAACGCGCCGAAAGCTGGACTCTATGTGGCGGAGGCAAGAGCGAAGGACGGAACCCGCCGCTTGGGAAGGATACATGGGCGTTCCGGCAGGGAAGATGGCGTTGCGGAAAACTTTCATCGCGAGGCGAATCTCGATCTTACTCCGCCAGTCTTGCTGACCAAACGGGAGGGCGATATTACAAGCCCCAAGAGGCGCGCCGATTGCCTTCGGAGATCGTTCATACTCGGAAGCGGGCATTACGTCCCGCGAGTTGAAGGATCTTTGGGACATGCCGGCCATCTCTTATTGTTCAGTGCTCGGCCTGAAATCGGCGGAATGGCTGCTGCGCCGACGCTGGGGCGTGGTATGAAGCTACTCGCGCCTTCTACTTGAGCGCATCGCTATCGCTATCCGCGGCGAATTACTTCGTCACGATCGTCGGATTACGGGCGGCTCGCCGGAATACGAGACCCAGTTCGCCAAGTGGGCCATCAGACCTGAACAAGCAATTGAAGTCAGGCAGTCCGGACGTGCATGTCATCGCGCTCAGGTCGGCTGATCGCGACGCGAAAGCAAGTGACGGAAACGCTGACTCGAATTGCGCTGGACGAACTGAGACGGACGACGCGTTCGGCCTCTTCCTGATCGGACACGGAACGTTCGACGGCGACGAATATAAGTTCAACCTGCCGGGTCCGGACATTACAGCTCAAGAGATCGGCCGCCTGATCAACAAGCTGCAGGCGCGCCGGCAACTTGATCGTGAATATGACGAGTTGCAGCGGCGCGTCATTCGCGGTGCTTTCGCGAAAAGATCGAATTGTGATCACCGCGACGAAGTCGGGCACCGAAAAGAATGCTCCGGTTTTTGCCCGTTATTGGGTCGATGCGTTACGACGATCCGGCGGCGGATGCCGACAAGAACGGCACGGTTTCAGCGCTCGAAGCGTTCACTTACGCTCAGCGCAAAACGACCGCGTACTTCGAGTCTGAAAAGCTGCTGGCGACCGAGCACTCCATGATTGCCGATAGCGGCAGAGTCGACGGAGTACGCATCGTCGACGGCGAGCGACCGTGAGGGCGCGCTCGCGGCCTCGTTCCCGCTGATCCGCCCGGACACCGCAATGGCAAAGAAACGCCAGCTCCGGAGAAACAGAAACTGGTTGCGCGAAAGAGGACCTCGAAGCCAAAATCGATCGGCTGAAATATCAGAAGGCGGCACTCGCGCCGGAGGTTTACAAACAGCAGCTGACGTGCTTTGCTGCTTGAACTCGCGCGAACCCAGGCGGAAATCGATCGATGATGCGAACGTTCTGTTTCGTGCCTGGCGCTCGCTTCTCGGTACCAGCCTCGCTTGGGCGGAAGCGCAGCCGTCTCCCTGGAAGGACTGCCGTTCGCGCGGAGCGACATGGCAAACGCGCAGGAATCAAAAGCCTGCTTCGAACGGCTCGACGCGCTCAGAGCCGACGCGTATCGTCCCGAGCCGAGGGACTTTGGGGCCTCGACCAATATCGAGGAGGCGAAGAACGAGTTTGCAGCTGGCTTACAAGGAGCAGCCGCAATCGGCTGAAGTCCGAACGGAGTGGGGACGTGCTGTTTCTCGATCGGTTCAACGCCGGCGAAGCAGCGAACTTATTCAATGAAGCGCTGAAGATCGATCCGAACTATGCTCCGGCGTCGCTTGGGAATGGCTCGCGTGGCGGCCGAAGGCTACGGCAAGAAAGCCGTCGATTTTGCGCACGAGGCGCTGCGACAGGATCCCAAATTCGTTGAAGCGCATGAATTTCTCGCGTTCCTGGCGCTGGAAGATGAGCGATCGAAACTGGCGGCCGAGGAGGCGCAGAAGGCGCTTGGCATTGTCACCGGAAGCCTTGGATGGCATGGCCGTTCTGGCGTCAATGGACTGGTTGAAGGCGGAAGGCGAAAATCGCAATGGATCAGAAAGGTTCTGCAAATCAATCCGAATTACGGAGAGGCTTATGCAACCGGCGCGCATTTCCTGGTCATCAACCGCCGCTACGAAGAGGGCATCCGACTTTACCGCAAGGCATTGGAACTGGATCCCAGCACTTTGGGCCGCGCGTTCGCAATTGGGAATCAACCTGATGCGGCTCGGCATGCGAAGCCGAAGCCAAAACAGAGCTGAATCGATCCTACGAAGCACACTACCGCGATCCGCAGACCGTGAACTCGCTCCGACTGCTGGACACGCTTGGTGATTACAGGATGTTCAAGAGCCGTCCGGTGGAGCTGATGCTGCATAAGAAGGAAGCCGCGCTGCTACGGCCGTATATCGAACCGGAGATGCAGAACGGGCGCTGGCGACCTATCGAAGAAGTATCAGATGAGCTTACCGGGACGGTTCGAGCTGGAGGTTTATCCGAACCACGACGACTTTGTCGTGCGCACACTTGGGTTGCCGGGCCAGGGAGGATTCTGGGAGTGACGTTCGGCATGGTTGTCGCAATGGACAGCCCTTCGGCGCGCCCTGCAGGAGGTTTCAATTGGGCCAGCACGATGTGGCATGAAATGAGCCACGTCTACGTCCTGACTGCGACAAAGCACTTCTTCCCGCGATGGTTTACCGAAGGCTGGCTGTGCATGAAGAAGGAGCCGCTTCGCCCGATTGGGCGTCGACGCATGACGCCCGAGATCGTCGGGCGATTCGGGAGAAGAAGCTGCTGCCGGTGCTGGAACTCGAACGCGGGTTCATCCGCCCGTCCTATCCGCAGCAGGTCATCGTCTCGTATTACGAGGCCGGGAAGATGTGCGATTTCATCTCAAGAAATGGGGCGACTCCGCCTTGCTTGGCATGATCCACTCATTCGCGGCCAGAAAAACAACGGAAGAAGCGATCAGGACAATCTGCACGAGTCGCCGAAAGCCTTCGACACTGAATTCACGGCCTGGCTGAATGGCACAAACAGCGAATGCCACCGACGCACTTCGAAGAGTGGAAAAAAGGCATGAGAGCGGCGCTACTCGGCGGAAGACGAAGGCAAGAACCGGACCTCATCAAACAGGCTTCGACTCTTCGCGACTGGTATCCGGAATTTACCGGCGGCGGAAGTCCTTATGAGCTGTTAGCGAAAGCGTATGTGGGTGAGGGCAAGAAGCCGGAGGCAGTCGACGGAACTGGAGAAGTATCGCGAAATGGGCGGGAACGAACGTCGAGACGCTGAAGCAACTGGCGCAGCTTGAAAGCGAGACGGGCAAGAAAGACGAAGCGCAGAAGACACTGACGAAGCTGCTCTTTAGTCTATCCGGAAGACGAAGCGGTTGCACCAGAAATTAGGGGCCCTTCTGCTCGAATCGGCGGATGCGACGGGCGCCGTTCGGGAGTATCCAAGCCGTGGTAGATTTGAAGCCTGCCGATACTGCGGAGGCGCATTTCCATCTCGCCCAAGCCCTGCCAGCGCTCATCGTAACGGCGAGGCAAAGGATCAAGTCCTTACAGCATTAGAAGCCGCGCCTGGGTATAAGCCGGCACAGCAGTTACTTCTGAAACTTAGCCAGGAATAATGTCAACTCTCACAACTCCAGCAGTCGACTCGTCCGAGCTGAAGACCCGCTTGAAGCGCTTTCAGGGAAGCACACACCGCCATCAAGCGCGAGGTGGGCAAAGTCATTGTCGGACAGAACGAAGTAATTGAAAACGTTCTGATCTCGCTGTTTGTGGGCGGGCACTGTCTTTTGACCGGGCTTCCCGGCACCGCGAAGACGCTGCTGGTGAGAACAATGGCGCAGACTCTGGGACTGAAGTTCAGCCGTATTCAGTTCACGCCCGACCTGATGCCTTCGGACATCACCGGCACAGACATTATCGAAGAAGACACGACCACCGGGCATCGGCGCTGGACGTTTGTCCCCGGACCCATCTTCGCGAACGTTCTGCTGGCGGATGAAATCAACCGTACGCCGCCGAAGACCCAGTCGGCGCTGCTCGAAGCCATGCAGGAGGCGTCCTGCACAGTGCGCGGCAATCATCTATCGCTTGGAGCGTCCGTTCTTTGTGCTCGCCACGCAGAATCCGATTGAACTCGAGGGCACTTATCCGCTGCCGGAAGCGCAACTCGACCGCTTTCTGTTCAACACGGTGCTCGATTACCTCACGGCGGAGGACGAGGCGAAGGTGGTCGACCTGACGACAACGACCAACATCGGCAACGCCCGAAGTGGTCACCAGATAAAGAGGAAATCGTCAATTTTCAGGAATTGGTTCGTATGACGCCGATCGCGGAGCCGGTGGCGCGATACGCGGTCGATCTCGTTCGAGCAACGCGGCCCGGAACAAATGGCGACAGTCCCGATTTCGTAAAGAAGTACGTCAATTTTGGCGGCAGCGTGCGTGCCATGCAGTTTCTTGTCCTCGCCGGCAAAGCGCGTGCGCTGATGCATGGTCGATTCCACGTGGCTTACGAAGACATTCGGGCTCTCACGATTCCGATACTCAGGCATCGCGTGCTCCTGAACTTCCACGCTGAATCGGACCGGCTCACGACGCGACGATCTGTTGCGTCGTCTGCTCGATTCGAAGCCCGCTCCTCGCACGTAGAGGTAAAACGATCACCGTGCCGGTCGACGTCACAAACCGCTTACTCGATCCGTCAGTTCTGGCCCAGATCTCGAATCTGGAACTGATCGCAAAGACGGTTGTGGACGGATTCATCTCCGGACTGCATCGCTCTCCCGACTTCGGATTCAGCCAGGAGTTCGCTGAGTATCGCGCTTACAGCCCAGGCGACGATCTTCGCCACGTGGATTGGAACGTCTACGCGCGGACGGAGAAGGCATATCTCAAGCGCTATCGGGGAGAGACGAATACCACGGTCATGGTGCTGCTGGACGTAAGCGGCAGTATGGGTTTCGGCTCCGGGCCGGTCCGAAAGATCGACTATGCGAAGTTCATCGGGGCCTCTATCGTCTACCTGGCGCACCTTCAACGCGACGGGACCGGACTCATCACCTTTGCTGACGATGTAACCAACTTCGTCCGTCCCTCCTCAAGACAAGGCCAATTGATTCGACTGATTCACGGCCTCGACAGCGCCACGCTGGGGAAACGCACCGACTTCGCCCGGCCCTTCTTCGAACTGCAGCGCGTGATGCGCCAGCGCGGGCTGACGCGTCATCATCTCGGATTTTTACGAAGATCCTGAAACGGTGATCAAGACCGTCGAACCACTTCGGTATCGCGGAAATGAGGTGGTTCTGTTTCATGTTCTCGACGCGCACGAGGTGGAGCCCGCTTTAGACGGACCCGCTCTGCTGCTTGACATGGAAACCGAAGAGGCGATCGAGACCACCGGCGAATACGCGCGAACGGAATATCGCGGCAAGATCGCTGCCCATATCGAAGCAATGCGCACGAAGGCGCAAGGCGCAGGACTCGGCTATTTCCTGTTAAGGACAGACAGACCGCTCGACGCCGCGTTGCGCGAATATTTCCGGATGCGCGAGGGCAAGCTTTAGATGGGTCTTCTGTCTCCGTTGTTCCTGTCGGGCCTGGTCGCGCTCGGGCTCCCGCTCTGGCTTCATCTCCTGCGGCAATACCGGCGAAATCCGCAGCCCTTCAGCTCGGTCATGTTCTTCGAGCGCCGGCTGCAAAGCTCCACCAGACACCGCCGTCTGCGCTACATCACTCTGCTCATCCTGCGGCTTGCACTATTGGCGCTGATAATTCTTACCTTCGCCAATCCGTTTGTGAACCGGACCAGTGCCACGGCTGGGCAAACGCAGGCTAACGGTGCTTGCGATCGACCGCTCGTTTAGCATGCGTGCGGCAAATCAACTGGAGCAGGCAAAGAGTGAAGCGACGCGAGTCCTGCGTGGTTTACCGGGCGGCGAAATCGGACAGGTCCTGGCAGTCGATTCGCGAGTCGAGAGTCTGGCCGGGCCCGGAACCCAACCGAGCCGCGCTCGAAGCGGCAATCCAGAGCATTCGGCCGAGCGACGAGGCCAGTTCATTCGGTGAACTAACGCGTGCGCTCCGCGTGCAGGCCCAGACGACCGGGATGCAGCTGAACGTACATCTGTTTAGCGACATGCAGCAGACGTCCATGCCCGCCAACTTCAAAGACCTGACGTTGGGACCGGACGCGAAGCTCGAAATTCATAAGGTGGGACAGATACCGCGCCGAACTGGGCCGTGGAAAGTGTGATCACGTCTCCTCACGTCTACGACGTAAAACACACACAACTGACCGCAACGGTAGCCGGTTGGCAGACGGCAGAAGCGGCTCGTAAGATTACGCTGTCGCTCGACGGCAAAGTGCTTGGGACGAAGAGCGTTACAGTTCCTGCTGCCGGCCGGGCGAAGACAGAGTTTCTCGCCTTTGACGTACCTTACGGAATCCATCGCGGAAAGATAACCATGGAGCCGCACGACACGCTGCCAAACGACGATGAGTTCAACTTTTCGGTGGAGCGATCTGATCCTCGGCGTGTCCTGTTCCTGTATGCGGCCGGCAACTCTCGCGAGGCGTTCTACTACAAAGCCGCCATTGATTCGGCCAGCGACACCGGGTTAATTGCCGAACCGTTTCCCCTGGAACAGGCTGCGGGGAAGGACTTTTCGAAGTACGCCTTTGTGGTCTTGAACGACACCGGGGGCCTGAACGACAAGACCGCGCAGGATCTTTGCGCATACGTGCAACGTGGAGGGGCTGCGTTTGTGGTCCTGGGGCCATCGACGGCGCGGGCCGGCCGGGTCCCGCTTTCCGCCATGCGAAGTTCGGACGATCGCACCATGCAGGGCGTAGGTTTCGTGGATAGTCAACACGCTGCGCTGTCGGGCGCAGGGCGATTTGAAAATGTTCAGTTTTATCAAACGAATCGCATAAATCCCAAGCCGGAAGTGCACGTTCTGGCGAGATTGGCCGACGGAACCCCGCTGCTGGTCGAAGAACGCATGGGGGAAGGGCGAACGCTTACCTTCACGTCCACTATCGATAATTCCGCCAACGATTTTCCGCTACACGCATCCTTCCTCCCCTTCGTGGTACAAACGGCACGCTACCTGTCGGGGAAAGAAGAAGGCCCAAGCAGCATGGTGGCCGGAACCTCTGTCCCGTTACGGCAAACCAGCAGCGAAGGCACAGCTGCAGATGTGATCGGGCCGGACGGGAAACACGAATTGACGTCTCGCGGAGGCCGCAAAGGCATTCACGTTCGATCTGAACCGCGAAGGCTTCTACGAAATTCAACGTTCAGGCGGACAGCGGCAACTCGTCGCGGTTCACGCGGACCGTCGGGAATCGGACCTTCGCAAGGTTCCCAATGACACCCTGGATTTATGGCGCAATACTGGGAGTACAGCTGTCGAGGCTAAAGCCGGAGCGCCCTCCACCGAGACCCGCCCTTTTAGTCTCTGGAGGTATTTCATGGCTGTCGTGATCGTCGCGGCATTGGTCGAGTCAGTTTTCGGTAGTCGCTATCTTGAAGGAGGCAGGTCAGGCAGCATGACAGCACTGGAACAACTGAATGCTTACTTGAAGCGTCTGGAAAGCCGCATCAGGCTTTACGCTTTCTGGCGTGGAACAGCCCTTGTACTTGCCACTGGCGCTCGCGCTGACCATTTTCTTCGTTTGGATCAGCAACCGAGTACGCCTTTGCGCAAGGCGTTGTGCTGCCGCTGCGGATAACGATGTTCGTCCTGCTGGCGGCCGGCATTTCCCTGCTCCTGGTTCGACCGCTTCTCCGCCTGACACGCAGAAGAATCACCAATCTTGTCGAGCAGCGGGCGCCTGAATTCCAGGAACGCCTCCTGACTCTGACAGATCGAAAAGACGCTCCTGATCCGTGGGATGAAGTATTGGCCGAAGACGCATTGAGGGTGGCCCAGCTTCATACGCCCGAAACGCTGGCGCCCAGGAAGCCGATCCTGACATTTGCCGGTGGCGGCGCAATTGCACTGGCGCTCCTTTTATGGCTGATTTTTGCCGGTCCGGGGTACTGGGGCTATGGAGCCGACCTGCTTTGGACGGGCCGGTCGGATCCGGCGAAGAAGCCGCTGTACGACATCGCGGTGCGGCCGGGAGACAAGACCATTCGCCGTAAAGCCGACCAGGTGATTACTGCCACGCTACAGGGCTTCTCGGCCAATACCGTCACTCTGCATGCGAAGTACGGAGGAAACGCAGAAGTGGGACCAAACCCCCATGCAGGTGCAGGCCAATGGCGACCAATATCGCTTCCTGTTCGCCGGACTCTCCGACAACGTTGAATACTACATCCAGGCGGACAAGGCCAAGTCGAAGCACTTCACCATTCATGTGAAGGACTTCCCGGCGGTGAAACGCGTGCGAATTGCGCTTCGCTTTCCCTCCGGTTTGGACCTTCAAAACGTCGTTCTGGACCCCGCCGGGCGATATTCGCGCCGTGGACGGCACCATGGCCGAGGTATCGGTCCTGACAGACCGGCCGCTTGAGAAGGGATTGCTCGTCACTGATGACGGCAAGAAAATCCCACTCGAGAAGGGCGAGGGCAACTGGTCGAAAACTGTCCTGAAAATCGAAAAGGATGGCTCGTACCATATCGCTGCGCTCGACAATGCCGAGGCAGTCCGCATTAGTGACGACTATTACATAGAAGCGAAGAAGGATGAAGCCCCAACGGTTAAGATCCTGAAGCCGGGGCGCGACCCGAAGGTCAGCCCGATCGAGGAACTACCCGTCAGAGTGACGGCGGCGGACGACTTCGGCGTCAAAGGGCTGGACCTGCACTATTCAGTCAATGGCGGCCAGGAGCAGGTGGTACCGCTGTTGAAGGCGAAGAATACAAAAGAAGCTGAAGGCGGTACGACGCTGTATTTCGAGAATCTGAAGGTCGTTCCCGGCGACCTCGTCAGCTTCTACGCCGTAGCGAAGGACGCCAAGGCCACTACCAAGAGCGAAATCGTATTCGCCCAGGCCGAGCCTTTCGATTTCAAGTTTTCGCAAAGCCAGCAGGCGGGCGGTGGCGGCGGGGGCGGAGCCGGCAATCAGTCGGACGACATCTCGCAGCGGCAGAAGCAGATTATCGCTGCCACGTTCAATGAGACGAAAGAAGCAAAAGCTCGTGCTGCTTTATCCGAAGATGCCAAGTTCCTGTCGGGGCTGCAGGCGAAACTCGGCGAGCAGGCGCAGGTTCTTGCCGAGCGCATGGGCAGTCGCGAAATGGGCTCTTCCGGGCCCGAGTTCCAGCAATTCTCTAAGTTGATGACGCAAGCTTCCGCCGACATGGGAACCGCGGTAGAGCAGCTGCGCCCAGGCAAATGGCACGAGGCTTTGGTTCCGGAACAGAAAGCCCTGGGTTCCCTGCTCCGGGCTGAAGCGCTCTTCCGGGACATCCAGGTCGCCTTCGGGCAGTCCGGCGGCGGTGGCGGCGGAGCGAGCGGAGCCCAGCGGGACCTGGCTCGCATGTTCGATCTGGAGCTCGATACCACCAAGAATCAGTACGAAACGGGTCAGTCTTCCTCGTCAGATTCGGGTAAGGACGCGCAAAAGGCGATCGACGAGGCTTATGAGCGGTTGCAGGCTCTTGCTAAGAGACAGGAAGAGCTGGCAGCACAGAATTCGCAGCAGCAGGTAGCGGAACAGCGATGGCAAGAAGAGCAACTGCGCCGCGAAGCGGAAGAACTGCGCAAGCAAATGCAGGAACTGGCAAAGAACTCGCAGGGCCAGAACTCCCAGGGTCAACAGGGCAGCCAGTCTCAGAGCGGCAGCCAATCACAAAGCGGCGGCAGCCAGGGTGGACAATCGCAATCCTCGTCCGGAAGCTCTTCCTCGTCCCAGAGTTCCGGATCCAGGCAGAACGCCCAATCCGCTTCGAATCGTAATGGGCAAAACGCCCAAAATGCTCAGAACAGCGCAGATCAACAGCGGGCCGCCGAATCAATGAAACGCGCTACTGAGGCGCTGGGGCGGGCCGAAAATGAAATGCGAAATGCCGTCACGAATGGCGACCCGACTGCGCGTGAACGAGCGCTAAACCAGATTCGCGAAGCGCAGGAACTGATGAATCGGATGATGCACGATCAGGCTGGACGCAGCGTAGGAGATCTTGCGAATCGTGCGGGCCAGTTAGCCGAATCGCAAAAATCCATTGCTGACCGATTGAAGCAGATGTACGGGGAGGCAGGCCCAAATTCGCGAGCGGGCTCCAGGGGCTACGGCGAGAGTGAGGGCATGATGCCCGAAATGAACGACCCGAACAGCATGCGATTTGGGTACGGCTTCCGAAGGCGCTACTACAGCCAGCCAGGCCACGAGCCCACGCAGGGCGAAAAGGCCATCGCGGACGAGAAAGATCGACTGGCGAAAGACGTCGAACGCTTGCAACAACAAGTGCAGCAGCAGGCGCAAGCTCTGGCCGGCACACGGCCCGATGCCGCCCGTAAGCTCTCTCGCGCTCTGTCCGAAGCCGAACAGAAGGATCTTGCCGTCCGTATGCAGAAAAATGCGGAATGGATGCGGCAGGGTTACGGAGACCGAAATCTGTCCACCGAAGACAGCGTGACGCAAGGACTTCAGCAGCTTAGCCGAGATTTGCGGGACGCCGATCAGGCGCTGCAAAGCGGCGGACCTCAGAACGGGCAAAAAGGCGGAAGCGAGCAGACCGCGCGCGCTCTCTCTGAAATACGCTCACTTCGTGAGGACCTGGAACGGCGCTCCGGCCAGCAGCAGGGTGGGCAGCAGCAAGGTGGACAACAGCAAGGCGGACAACAAGGGGGCCAGCAGGCGTCCGGGCGCTCGGGCCAGCAGTCCGGGCAACAACCTGGGCAACAGCAAGGCGGGCAATCCGGCCAAAGCGCATCATCCGGTCAATCCGGACAGATGGGCGGCGACCGGTCCGGTTACGGACCTCTCGGCGGCTACTGGAACCCCCGCGGCGGTGGCGGCAGAGACATGAGCCGTGAAGACGTCCAGAGTGCCATTGCCCAGCTGCGCGGACTCCGCGATCAGGCGGGAAACCGCGACCGGGCGCTGACTGGATATATCGACGGAGCGCTCGGGAACCTGCAGCACCTGACCGGCGCCGAAGACGGCTTACTCGAAGCGCGTATCAGCCGGGATGCGTTGACCAGCTTGCAGCGCCTCGAGATCGAACTCGGGAAGCGTCTGGCTCAGCAGCAAAACGAAGGAACCCGGACGGGAGCGCACGAAGATTCGCCGGAGAAGTACCATGACGCGGTGGCTGGATACTTCCGGAAACTAAGCCAGACGAAGTAGCATCGTTTCTTTGATCGTTTAACCATGCCAGTTTCGATCAAGGACATTGCGCGTCTTGCCGGAGTTTCTCATTCGACCGTTTCCCGGGCTCTGCATAAGAGTCCGCTAATCCCTGCAAAAACCGCGCAGCGCATCCAGCGCATTGCGCAGGAGCAGGGCTACACAGCCAGTGCCGTCGCCCGAAGCCTAGTCACTCGCCGGACCCAGGCAATCGGGGTTGTGGTCACGTCCATCGCCGACCCCTTCAACGGCGATGTTGTTGCCGGCATCGAAGAAGTCGCCAATGAGCGGAGCTATTCCGTAATTCTGGCTACATCACAGGCCGATCCGGATCGAGAGTTGGCAGTGGTACGCGCTTGCCAGGAACGGCGGGTAGACGGGATTCTGGTGGCTTCGTCTCGCGTGGGAGCATTGTACCTTCCGCTCTTATCCGAGCTGGAGGTGCCGATCGTGCTTCTGAACAATCAGCATCAGGGCGATTTTGGATACTCCATCCGTATCGACAATGTCCATGGCATGCGCCTGGCAACCGACCACCTGCTCAACCTGGGTCATAAGCAAGTCGCTTACGTCGGAGATCGATTCGGGTTGCATTCAGACGAAGAGAGGTTCGCCGGCTACAGGCAAGCTTTAGAAGCTCAAGGGATTCCGGTCGATGAGGCACTGGTCGTGAGAGGTGATGGCAAGGCGGACGAAGGTGCAACTGCTCTCGACCGGTTGTTGAAGAGTGCGTCAAAACCCACCGCAGTGGCCTGCTACAACGATGTCACCGCTCTTGGCCTCATGCATCACGCTGAGGAGCTTGGAATATCGATTCCCCGGGAACTCTCCGTGACCGGGTTTGACGATATTCCGTTCGCTGCGTTCACCCGCCCGTCGCTGACCACCCTAAGACAGCCCCGCCGGGATATGGGTCGACGGGCGATGCGCTTGCTATTCGAACTGCTCGACGGCGAACCCGCGGAAAAGACCTCAGTAATAAACGGGGAGCTGATCGTGCGAGGCTCGACAGCTCCCCGGAGCACCTAGCAAGCTACCACCCGATTTGGTCGGGGAAGAATTCCGAGACCAGATCTTCGTAGAAGGGCTTGATCTCCTTCAGGTTCGGACGTTCGCGGCCTTTCGAATACAGATCGTAAGGATTGAAGGCGCGAACCCACTTGAACATCTCTTCGTCATGCGCGTTCATCAGGTGTTTGTAGGCACCGTGCTTATGCGCCGGATAGAACGAGTGGTAACGAAGCATGTACTGCGCGGATTCAGGAAGATAGTCGCGAGTCACGCGGTAGATGTACTCGTCGTGACCCCAGGAAAGATGAACTTTGTCCAGACCGCAATTGGGCGAGTAAATCCCGTATTTGGTCTGGTATTCAGGCACTTTGCTGTCGGGGTTGTCGGCAAAAAACTCCGGAAACACAATCTGGTCTGAATATGCGCAGCCAACCGGGAATGTGTCGCCGACGACGGCCCATTGGGGTTCCCCGTAAAGGCAGAGAACCTTGCCAAGATCGTGGACCAGGCCCGTCAGAATAAACCAGCGCGGATGTCCGTCTTTGCGGATGGCTTCGGCGGTTTGGAGAAGATGTTCGGTCTGGGTCAGATCGGTGTCGGGATCGCTGTCATCGACCAACTGGTTCAGATACTCCGCCATCTCCCAGATGCTCTTTTTGCCGCGAGTGAGCCCGCAATACTCTTTCTGCTTGCCAAGAACGAAGTCGAGCGTCTGATACCGATGGTTCTGACGGTAAAACTCCGTTACCGTCGGGTTCGCATCCTCTTTGTAGTTGCGAAACTCTTCTTCTGATTTGCCCTGCTTGTAGCGCGTTGCGACGAAATCATCCCACTCATCCAGCTCTTTCAGCGGCTGCTGTTCCAATACGACCTGACTCATTGTTCCTGCTAAGAACCTCAAATCCATTGATGCACACGTGTGCGTATAAAGCAAATGAATTTTCTTCTCGCCGGAAATCCGCTCAAGCTAGCCTAAGAGTTTCCTTACACAATGAAACGTATTCTTCTTCCGTTCCTGGCGATAGCAAGCTTCGCGGCGGCGCAAGAGCCTGCCCCGCCCCTCGGTTTGCAGGTTGATCCGATCATCCAGGACGCGGTTCGGTCTGGATTGATACCCGGCGCAGTTCTCGTCGTGGGTCACAATTCGGAGATCGTTTATCGGAAGGCATACGGATTTCGGTCCCTGGTACCCACCAGGCAGCCCATGACGACCGACACAATCTTCGACGTCGCTTCGCTGACCAAGGTGGCGGCCACCACCCCATGTCTTATGAAGCTGTTTGGAGAGGGCAAGCTGAGGATCGACGATCCGGTCACCAAATATATTCCAGAGTTCCTTGGCGGAAAAAGCGATATCACGATTCGCCTGCTGATGACGCATTTCTCTGGTTTCCAACCCGATTTCGAATTGGGCTCGCGTTGGAGCGGCTACGAAACCGGACTGAAAAAAGCGCTCGCGGAAACGCCGATTGCTCCTCCGGGTACGCGCTTTATCTACAGCGATACCAATTTCATCCTGCTTAGGCGAGATTGTCCGCCGGCTTTCAGGAATGTCTCTCGCGGAATACGCGAAGCAAACCGTTTACCAGCCGCTCGGCATGGCCGACACGGGTTTCCTGCCTGATCCGTCCTTGCGGCCGCGCATCGCTCCAACAGAAAAGGATCCCGAAACTGGCATTCCCTTATGGGGCGTGGTTCACGATCCGAGATCTCGCTATATGGGCGGAGTCGCCGGACACGCGGGCCTGTTTTCGACCGCAGATGACCTGGCTAAATACGCGTTCATGATGCTGGCCATGGGCCAATCCGGCGGTCACCAGGTCTTCAGCCGCCTCGCCGTTCAAAAGTTCACTGAACCCGCAACTCCCGCCGACCAACCAATCCTTCGAGGACTTGGCTGGGATATCGATTCTTCCTACTCCAGCAATCGTGGTGAACTCTATCCGATCGGATCCTATGGGCACACCGGTTATACCGGGACATCCATGTGGATCGACCCGACCACGAAAAGCTTCGTTATCCTCCTGACCAACGTTGTTCATCCGAACGGGGTGAAATCGCTTAGTTCGTTGCGGTCAAGAGTCGCCACTGCCGTGGCGGCGAACTTCGGGCAGACGGTGCCTCAGACAGTGGCTCTGACCGGATACAACGAGACGATCACGGGAGCGGGTGTTCACCGCGTGGTGCCCCGAAATGGCGCTACTTCGACCGGCCTTGATGTTCTTGAGGAGACGGAATTCAAGGAACTGATCGGAAAGAAAATCGGTTTGATTACGAACCACACCGGTGTCGACCGCCATGGCAAACGCAACGTCGACCTGATGCTGGCGGCCGGCGTCACGGTAAACCGGCTTTTCTCTCCAGAGCACGGGATCACCGGCACAGAAGACAAGGACGTAGACGATACGCTGGATCACACGACGCACATACTCGTGACAAGCCTCTTTGAGCCGGATCGCAGGCGCCTGAGCGCAGCCCAAATGAAAGACTTCGACGCAATCGTCTACGATATCCAGGATGTTGGGGCGCGTTTTTACACGTATTCCTGCACTCTTCTCTACGCAGTGGAAGAGGCGGGCAAGGCGGGCAAGCCATTCTGGATTCTGGACCGGCCGAATCCCATCACCGGAACACACGTAGAAGGCCCGATGATGGAGAGCAATTTACATTCGTTCGTCGGCTGTTACAACATGCCCGTCCGCCACGGAATGACGTTTGGCGAACTCGCCACGATGGCCAATGCAGAGCAGCATTGGAACGCCCAGCTTCACGTGGTGAAGATGAAAAATTGGGAGCGTGGAGACTGGCTCGATTCCACGTCTTTGACGTGGAT
This sequence comes from uncultured Acidobacteriaceae bacterium, assembly GCA_963730775.1. Classification (GTDB taxonomy): domain Bacteria; phylum Acidobacteriota; class Terriglobia; order Bryobacterales; family Bryobacteraceae; genus Bog-105. The sequence continues at coordinate 391,072 of CAVSTI010000009.1, forward strand.
CAACCCGTCTCCCAACATGCGCAGCCTGAACGCGGCCACCTTATATCCAGCGATCGCCATATTGGAGGCAGATAAGAATCTCTCGGTGGGACGAGGAACAGACGATCCCTTCGAGCAGATTGGCGCACCCTGGATGGATGGGCCGGCATTGGCTGCTTACCTGAACGCGCGCTTGATTCCGGGCATTCGGGTGTACCCGACTAGCTTTCGGCCCTCCAGCTCGAACTTTGCCGGCACGACTGTGGCGGGTGTTCGATTCACCGTGACCGACCGGGAGATGTTCGAAACCGGCCGATTCGGAATCGAACTTGCTTCGGCGATCGAAAAGCTCTTTCCAGGCAAGATCGATTTCGAAAAATGCAGGTTTCTGATCGGAAATCGATCCGTCTTGGAAAGCCTCAGGAAAGGCCAGGACCCCAGCGCGATCTGGATGCGCATGCAATCAGCGGCCGCCGAGTTCACAACTCGAAGGTCGCCATATCTGCTCTATTGAGCAGATACGCACTACACCTCGGCGGCTTGGGCGACCGGCTTGCTCTTTGCTCCTGGCGGACGGCCACGCCGGCGCGGTTCGCCGAGCGAGCTCGCTTCCGGGTCGTCTTCCGCCGCAGCAGAGGAAACATCTTTCAGCCAGGCAGGTGGACGACCACGCCGGCGACCACGTCCGCGCGCCAAACGCTCCAGGGTTAAAATTGCCTCTTCAATTTGCTCGCGCTCAAGTCTGAGCTCGGCGAGCATCTTATCCACGTCCAAGATATTGCCTCCTCGCATTTATCCCGCTAGGGGAGTAAATCTGCTAAGCCATGTAAGTATTGCGATTACTTCGATTTAGTCGAAGTTTAAAGGTAGTTTAAGACGAATTTCAACAGAACTAAGACGTGTTTTACTCACAATGAGTCCTATTCCGAATTAGTACCCCTGGTACAACTCGCGTTTATCGGGAAATTCGTTCGAGAGGTTTGGAGGAACTGCCCTTACGCCAGTGCAAGTAGAAGGGAATCGAAATGGCCATTACAAATAGGCCCATGCACGATTCCCTAGGTCTGGCCAGTGCGGTGTTCAACAAGAGCAGCGCTGCCATGCCAACAAAAAGTACCGGCACCACCGGGTAACCGATTACCCGATATGGCCGAGGGAGTGCGGCGCGTTTTCGCCGCAGAACGAAGACCGAGACGGCGGTGAGAAGGTATAAAATCCAGCTGCCAAAAATCACATAATTATAGAGATCGTCATACCACCCGCTCAGTAGTACGACGCACGACCACACGCAAAGTGATACAACGGCATTTCCCGGCGTATGAAACCGTGGATGAACACGGGCCTGGAATTTGAAAAATAGACCATCGCGAGCCATGGCGTAAGGGACACGGGCACCGGACAGGATTGACCCGTTCAGTGCCGCAAAAATGGATATCAGAACCGCGACCGTCACCGCCCCGGCCGCGCCCAATCCGTAAATCTGAGCCATCATATCGGCCGCTACCCGGCGGCTTCCCGCCACTTGAGCCGGCCCCAGAATATAAAAATATGCGGTATTGACCAGCAAATAGGTAACGATCACGGCGACCGTTCCCCAGATCAGCGAGCGCGGCAGGTTCCGCTGGGGGTCCCGAATCTCGGAAGACACCATGCTGACGTTGTTCCAGCCGTCGTAAGCCCAGAGCGCGCTGACCATGGCCGCGAAGAAACCTGTTATTCCTCCGACGCTCGGCGCGGATTGCCCGAAATGAGACCAATCCCCTCGTCCGGATCCAAGCCCCACAATGATCACTCCGGCGATCAGGGCCATCTTAAGCACTGTCACGAGGACCTGAAGATTACCTCCTGACCGCACACCGTAGTAATTGACCAGGCCAAGAAACAAGATCACGCCTATGGCAAACAGCTGTCCATAGCGAATCTCGAGTAGGCTCCAGCCGGGCCCGATGTGAAAGGGAGTGATCAGGACCGGCTTGGCGAAGGCCGGGAAGAACGCCGAGAGATAGGTGTAGAAACCGGCAGCGAGTGTCGCAATCGAGCCGCTCTTGGCAACCCAGAACTGCGTCCAGCCGTACAGATAGCCCCAGAATGGGCTATACGCTTCACTCAGGTAGACGTATTCGCCGCCCGCTTCCGGCATAGCGGCCGCGAGTTCCGCATAGGTCAAAGCCCCGAATAGACTCAGGACACCGGCGACGATCCACACCACGAAGAGTTCGTGGACCGATCCCACGTTGCGGATCATCGCCGAGGGAACAAGAAAGACGCCGCTGCCAATGACCGTGCCCACAACAATGGAAGCCGCGCTCGGGAGTCCAAGCGCACGGCGGAGTCCCGGCTGGCCACTCGGCTCAAGGTTGTGGGGTCCGGCTGTCCCAGCGCCGATCAAAGTCTCTTCATCGGCCATAGCTAGCGCTCCGCAAAGACCGGCTTCTTCTCAGGAACGACAAGACTGAAACCGTAGCCCACGAAGAAAGTGACAGAAGAACCGATTAAAACGTACCAGGTGTAAGCGACGTGCGAGCGGACGACCAGAGTCGTCAGAAATCCCGCGCTCATTCCTACGATGGCGGCCCACTCTCCGGGACGGCGCGTCAACACGCCCAGCAAAAAGACGCCCAATAACGCGCCGTACAAAACGGATGCGATGGAAAGGCCCGATTCAAGAATCCGGCCCCAATGCCGGGCCAGCAGGGCGACTCCGAAAAGAACGACGCACCAACCGACCGTGGCCCATCGCGCCAGGCGCAGGTAAAAGAGCTCGGATTTATTCGGCCTTTGCGGTCGCAGGAAATCCATAATCGTTGTAGACGCCAGAGCATTCAAAGCGGCGCTGAGGTTCGACATCGCCGCAGCGAGAATCGCCGCAATCGCTAAACCTGCGAGACCGGGCGGGAAATTATGCCAAATGAAAGCCGGATAGATCTCTTCGATGACCCGCGGAGTTGATTGCCCGGTGTCTCCGTAATAGACAAATAGTAAAACGCCGATCGTCAGGAACAATGTGAACTGGAAGAAAACGACAACCCAGCTTGTGAAGAGTGCAAGCCGACTCTCGGATTGACTCTTGGCGGATAACAAACGTTGAACCAGAAGTTGTTCCGTGCCGTGACTCGCGGTGGTAAGAAAACACCCTCCGAGCAAACCCGCCCAAAAGGTATAGCTAGTGGCGAAGAATGCGGGGGAAAGCGCCACGTGGAAATCGAAGACCTGGAATTTGTCGCTGGCTCGGCCCACCTCAGCGACATGTGACCAACCGCCCGGAATCAGGTGGAGCATCAAGAAAAAGCTGGCGATTGCCCCGGCGACGTACAGCACCATTTGAACCACGTCAGTCCAGATGACAGCCGTCATTCCGCCTTCGAAGGTATAGAAGAGGGTGAGAGCGACGATCACGAAAATGGAAGTCAGCTCGCCGGTCCCGAGTACCACGGAGACCACGATCGAGACGGCAAAGACACGCAGCCCTTCCGCCAATGCTCGCAACAAAAGAAAGTCCCAGCGGCGAATTTGCGCACACGAGGGCCAAAGCGGCGCTGCATCAGTTCGTAGGCAGTAAACATCTCGCCGCGAAAGTACTGGGGCAGGAAGACAAGTGAGATCACAACTCGGCCCAGCAGATAGCCGAAGATCAGCTGGAGGAACGTGTAGTTGCCGGCAAAGGAGATGGCCGGTGTTCCAATTACGGTCAGCGTACTAGTCTCAGCGAGACACGATGGAGAGAGAGATGGCCCACCAGGGGGCACCGCGTCCGCCCAGGAAGTAGTCTTTCAAACTTCGCTGGTTTTCCCTGAACTGTGCGCCAAACCAGGTAATAAAAAGCAAATACGCTCCAATTACCGCGAGGTCAGCAACATGCATGGCCAACGGATGATAACATGCAAGTGCGGAATGCCCAGTACGCTCGCCGATGGGAACAAGTTCGAAACCGCGCGCATCTAACTAGGTAGAGGAAGGGTTGCGGGCCTACGCGAGTATCCGATATACTCCGGCTTTGCGCCGTCCAATTTCGAACGGATAGCCAAGTTACGCAACATTGACCCGGTGGCTTCGATTTCTGAAGAGACCGCTTCCAAGTTTCAGAGACATAGAATTCCTCCGAGGAGGTAGTCGTGGAGTTTTGCTTTATGAGAGCCGGTAAATGGATGTTAGCGGCAGGCACCTTCGCGCTTCTGGTCAACGTAGGTACAGCACCTATCGCCAGAGCACAGGCAGCAGGCCAGGCAACGGGACAAGCAGCAGGCGGCCAAGCGGCAGCAGGCCAGGCGGGGACCAAGAATTATAAGGATCGGGACGAATACGAACTGTATTCGAAGATCACTCAAACAGCCGATCCAAAAGCTAAATTGGCGCTTTTGCAGACGTGGCAGGACAAGTATCCGCAAAGCGATTTCGCGTCTGATCGGAATATCCTTTTTATGGTCACGCTGAATCAATTGGCTGCGAACGATCCGGCATCGCGGCAAAAGCTGATTGATAAGTCCAGCGAGGTTCTGAGCTCCGACCCCAAGAACTTCCAGGCGAATTACTTCATCACTCGCTGGGGACCTGCGGTCGGCGGTGCGTCCCCTGCCCCGATCTAGCCTCCAAAGTAGAGGCCGCCGCTCATGGCGTGATCGACGGAACCAGCACCGCTTTCGATCCGGCTAAAAAGCCGGCCAGCTTGAGCGCTGAAGATTTCCAGAAGGCGAAGGGACAGACCGAAGCCTTGGCGCATAATGCTCTCGCGTGGGCGGCGAGTTCCAAGAAAGACAACGCCGCTACTGAGACCGAATACAAGGCAAGTCTGCAAGCCGATCCCGCACAGTCGCAATGTTGCTGCGCAGTACGGGAAGATGCTGATCGGCGAAAAGAAGTATCCGGAAGGCTTGTTTGAGTACGCTCGCGCGGCTCAATACGACGGTCCCGGCGCTCTTCCAGCGGCCACTCGTCAGCAGCTGATGGACTATTTCAATAAGGCTTACAAAGATTTCCACGGCAGCGATGAAGGAAAGGACCAGATGCTGGCGCAGGCGAAGATCGCAGGCGTTGCCTCCAGAAGGATTGCAGATCACAAGTGCGGCGGATCTGGCAAATAAGCAAGCCGATGCCCTCAACGCCAGAATCAGCAGTGATCCTGCCTTCAAAATCTGGTACGCCGTTAAGCAGAATGTGCAGGACAAGGGCGATGCCTTCTTCAACGACCAGGTGAAGGACTTCGAACTGCCGGGTGATGCGGCCCCGAGCAAGACATTCTCCGGAACGGTGGTTTCGGTGGACCCCTCCAAGGTGACGCTCGGAATTGAAGATCCGACCAAGCCCGACGCTACTCTGGAGTTTTCGCAGCCGCTGCCTGCCGCCGCGATGGACAAGATCAAAGTCGGTGAAAAGATCGACTTCTCCGGAATTGCGGATTCTTACGTCAAAGGATCCGTACATGTTGACGTTCAAGGACCCGACCATCCCGGGTGTGCAAACGGCCACGCCGGCTCGCAAGGGAAAAGGAAAGAAGCGTTAATTCGAGCCAGTAGAAACAGAAAAGGCCCCGGAGATTCTTCTCCGGGGCCTTTTTCTTTTGGGAGAACTACATTTTGTAGCGGCCCAGATCTTCATCGTTCAAGTTCTCGAGCCATTTCCGTAATTCCTCGTTATTGACCTTCTCCGAGACCGCGTTCGAGCTTTTGGACGATTGCAGGACTCGGTCTTCTACGTAAATTGGGCAGTCATGCCGAAGTGCCAGCGCGAGGGCGTCGCTTGGGCGAGAATCCACACTGATCATCTGACCGGCTCGTTCCAACCAGATCAGAGCGTAGAAGGTATCGTCCTTCAGCTCACTGACGACAACCTTCTTCACGGAAGTATCCAGTCCCATGAGCAGAACTTTAATCAGGTCGTGCGTCATAGGCCTGGGGGTCGTTACCTTCTCAATCTCAAGCGCTATGGCGTTAGCTTCGTAAATTCCAACCCAAATGGGCAGGACGGAATCCCCCGCAAGATCCTTCAGGACGACAATCGGCATGTTCGTCATGGGATCCATCATCAGGCCGCGAATTTTCATTTCTACTTCCATGTTTTCTCCATCAGCCATATCCACAAGCCTACTGCAATCGCCCGGACGCGGCCACCCGTTCGCCCGCTAAGCTATTCGGCGTCGCCCGCGTGACGAGAACATCGAAGTACTTGCCGATGTGGGTCTGACTGCCAGAAGGAGCCGGCAGCGCCGCGTCAATGAAGTTGAGTGTCTTGTTCTGTGACGTCCGCCCGATCCATTGCCCGGTCGCCGTGTTGTAGCCTTCCACGTGAACTTCCTCGCTCCGCCCCACGTAGTTGCTGTTCCGCCGCATCTGAATGGTGCGCTGCCGTTCCTGGAGGATTTGAAATCTTCTGGTCTTTTCCTCCTCGGGAATGTGATCCGGATATTCGAGCGCGGACGTATTCGGCCGCTTCGAGTATTTGAAGATAAACATGGAATCGTATTCGACTTCGTCGATGAGTCGTAATGTCTGCTCAAAGTCGGCATCCGTTTCACCGGGAAAGCCGACAATGATGTCGGTTGTGATCGCAATGTCGCGCTTCGCACCCTTCATCCACTCGATACGGCGCATGTATTCATCGCGGGAATAAAGCCGCTGCATCCGGTTCAGAACGGTAGTCGATCCCGACTGCACCGGCAGGTGGACGTGATCGCACAAGGCCGGATTGGTGTCGATCGCATCGATGATCTCGCGCACAAAATCCCGAGGATGAGAGGTCGTGAAACGCACGCGCCGCATGCCTTCGATCTCGCCGGTGGCAGCGAGAAGCTTGGCAAAATCCCAGCCGGCCGGGGAAGGATCGCGATAGCTGTTTACATTTTGGCCGAGCAACTGAACTTCGGAATAACCGTTCTCGACCAGAGACTGCGCCTCGCGGATGACGCTCTCACTCGTTCTGCTGCGCTCCGGGCCTCGTGTGAACGGAACCACGCAATACGCACACGCTTTGTCACAGCCCTCGATGATCGTGAGATAGGCTCGATGCGGATTGTCGCGCCGTGTGAAAGGCGTGTCGAAGGTCTCGTTCGAGTCCAGGCTCAAGCCGGTGACCCGGCGATTGCCGGCTTCGAGTTGAACGAGCATCTCAGGAAGCTTTGTGTAGCTCGCGGAGCCCGCAACCAGGCTCACATGCGGAGCGCGCTCGAAGATGCGTTCGCCCTCTTGTTGAGCAACGCAGCCGAGGACACCGAACTTCTTTCCCTTCCCGGCTGCGCGGCCAAACTGCTGGAGTCGATGGAAAACTTTCTGTTCCGCCTTGTCCCGAATGCTGCAGGTGTTATAGAGAACGAGTTCGGCCTCTTCCGGGCTTTCGACCTGCGTGTATCCCTGCTGCAGGAGCGTGCCCACGACCTTTTCAGAATCATGGGCATTCATCTGGCAACCGAAGGTTTCGATGTAGAACGTGTTCATTGGTTATCCGTGCAAGATCCGCATGAACCAGCCGATGCCAAAGATGGCAAGAACGAAATACCCGAAGCAAACCAGCCCGTAGCGAAGCCTCTCGGCATCCGTGCGCTTGGTAACGACACCCAGGACGGCACTGGCGAATATGGCAAATAGAACAGCGACCTCGAAATGATCGAGCTTAAGCATCTGACGTTTCCCTAATCCTTTTGGCGCGTTGCAATCTCGTACGCGTCGACGATTCCGAGTATGTTCAGCAGTCCCGCGCAGACGATGAACTTGGAGCCGTAATCCGAGGCGTGTCCCGGTCCATCGGGCGGACCATAACCAGCGAAGGACGCGATGAAATAAAGCAGCCCGTTCGCGACGTCGCCCACAATGCCGCCGTACTGAATCAGCTTGGAGAGGATATCGCCGTTGACCGCCGGCGCGAAGAACGGTCCCCGCATACCGACGCCAATGAGGAAGGCGGCGACAACGGCGCAAAAGATGATTGCGGCACGGCCCCTTCTCCCGAGAAGAAAGTGTCCCGAGCCCGGAACCAGCCACGCGGCGAGGATAACGAGGATGGGAGAGCGGATTGGCGCAGCGGATTCGACCGCAGCGGGAGTACTGGCTGGCATGTATTCAGTTTAGCCGCGATGGCGCTGCGTGCCAGTCCGTGGGCATTGGAGAACCGGGGGACGGCTGGTTTACAATGGTCTCGTCCTTACATCCTGCGGATGTGGCGGAATTGGCAGACGCGCTAGATTCAGGTTCTAGTGGGGGAAACTTCGTGGAGGTTCAAGTCCTCTCATCCGCACCAACAAAATTAACAATTTAGAATAAGCTCGGTTTGTACTCTCCTGCGGAGAATTGAGTACGCGCCCTATCTGCCGAGCTTGTTTGCTCCCTTAAGGCGCTACGATGTTTGGCCATTACCTCTCACGCGCGGATGGCCCCGCGTTCACTTGAGACGTCATAGTGCTTGTATACGGACTCGGTGCGATGTCCACCGATCTGCATGGCTTCCACTCTCGGGATCAAAGTCGCCTTCATATTGCGAATGGCTGTGCGGCGTAGATCGTGAAAAGTGCGCTCGGAAAATCCGCACTTTCGGCAGCAGCTCGGAATTCGTCTCGCGGGTCTTTCAGTCGTCTTCCGCTGCATATAAATACCCAAGGGCAGTTGGCCATGACTGGTCTCGCTCGGATTTTGCGCGAGAGACCCAGGAATGCGGATCGCCTAAGAACAGAAACAGTTCTTGGCCTGCCGCTTTTTTGATACAACCTGGAATCTTGATGAGGGGATTTGCTTCGTTCAGACAAATCCATTCCCATCGAAGTTTGAGGAGTTGTCCCCTTCGCATGCCCCAGTGGTAAGCCGGATTCCGAGCATCCTTCGGTTGTGATACTTTACCCGGGCGTGACGCCCTTCTGAATTGCTCGTTCGAGCGCGAGCAGCCTGACGGCTGTGATTCTGATTGTGTGCTGCTACTTGGCCGGAGCGTGCCACCGAGCAACGGATACGTCTTTCACAGGAAGCGCCAGGATCTGTTCCCAGTCTTTCACCTCGGCGAGAGATCCAGCATCTCCACGATTTCGTGCTCGTTTGATGTCATCCTGGATCTCCTGGTGCCATGGCGCTAGCAGATCCCAATACGTGACAATCAGGCCAACGCAGTATGTAGCATACGATACATTTCCTAGACAGTAGCGAAACGAGAATAACAGCAGATGCGCTATATCCTCATCTGGAACTAGTGTGCTTACGGTTTCCATGTGCCGCCTCTCACCACTATAGACACTCGGGCGGCGACTCATCGCTCAGGGACGGCTATTGAAAGCGAAGCGCATATCGCGAAATGCCGCAAGTGGTGACAAAAGAGCAATGCCACTGCGCTGATTGCTTGCTGCGAGGTATACCGGATTTTCCAATTCGCTGAGCCGACCCCTGCTATAGCAATGCTCCCCCAGCATAACCTTCAAAACAGGCAAAACTCCAGAAGGCTCTGTTCGCCATGCACTGCTGCTTTTGCAACGGAGATCCTTCCGCTCCTAGAGTCATTCGCTAACCATGGTGATGCGTTCGTTAGGTGCAAACCCCTACCGCGTGACGTTCCACCGGCGTGCTCTCATCCGGCCTTATCACAGCGAAGATCCTACTCCGCAACGTACAGCGGAGAGGCTCCTACCCATGAAGGGTGCATACGTAATCTTTCACCTGGACGGAAGCAGACGATAAATGTCTGAATATGATCAATGAAGATCGCTGCTCGTCGTTCTGACCAAGGTGCTGCCTTGGTCACCAAACTAAGACAGGTCTCACGCACACTCGCTACTGCTGACGGAGTTTACCGCGTATCCGGTGATCGCTACAGGATCAAACTCCTCCCGCAGAAGACCGGCCCCAGGGGTGGATTCCGATCTCAATTCACTGACAAGCGCTGCCAGTGCTCGTATAGATAAGCTTGGCTCTTCATCTCCCGTCGTGAAGAACAGGATAGGGCGTGTGGCTGACCACTCCTAGCGTCTACGATGCTTGGAAGCAAGATGAAAGCCCTGGCGAACGCCGGATCAAGGAGCTTCGCCAGTTGGCATCGGAAGGAGTACACATCACGTTTGAGAGCAGGTGGAAGGCAAGAACCGGTCCTCTTTGTATTTGGCCGTATGCTGGCCGTTGGATGAATGAACGGAGCGGTCAAAGGGGACGGATCAACTCGCTAACCATGCGATTGCTCATAAGGAGGTTCTTATAATCGTTTGAACGCCCCACTTGGTTCCTGTCTCCGTCGTGTGGCCACAGAGCTGGATTCGAGAGAACCAAGTGGGCTTAGAAGCACCGTTCAGCGCTGCGTCCGCTTGGAGAGTACTCGATCCCTATGGTATTTACAACACCCATCTTTGGGTTTCGGCTCCGGTAAGCGCTTCTCGAGTAAGAGGGAAGTGATCCGATTTAGCGGCGCTGAAATTTTTCAAGATCCGCAACATCTCGGAAATATTAGTCGCATCTGAGTTGGCCAATTTCTAGGCTAAATGCCTACACTAAGCCATGGCCATCCTTCTGGCCCATCACTCTCTCGGCGAACGTGATTGTCGCGGGTGCATTACTGCCCTGGAGCGTGGCGATGGGAGATTTGACCTAATCTGCAGTGAGTGTGGTCACCCGGTTCAGACTGATATTCACTCTACAGAAGTAGAGCGGGAATTGGTAAGGTTGGCCGTGACATGCGGCTACTTAGTGTTTCCCTGTGCTCATTGTGGAGCCTTGAACATCTGTACCGAGACTGCCTTTTCCCGTTTCCTGGTCTGCCCGAGGTGCGGGGTTGGAATGGAAGCGCCTGTCAAAACCGGCACTTCTGAAGCGCAATAACTTGTGCCCGAAAAGATGAAGGCCAGGTTCTTGGATCCGATGTTGCTCCTACGAACCGACAAGCTGCCAGACGGCAACGAGTGGCTATACGAACTGAAGCACGATGGCTACCGGGGAATCGCATACAAGACGAGTGGCAAGCTGTACCTCCGCTCCCGGAACGATAACGATTTCAGCCTTCGATATCCGTCAATTGCGGAAGCTCTTTCTGCTCTTCCAAACGAGACGGTAGTGGATGGAGAGATCGTAGCTTTTGATCCTTCCGGCAAGCCGTCCTTCAACACTCTTCAGAACCACGGTTCATCCGGCGTCCCGCTGGTGTACTTCATCTTCGATGTAATGGTCCTGGCTGGCCGGGATGTCACGAAGCTGCCGTTACAGGAGCGCCAGCGGCTACTGGAAGCGAAGATCCTACCGAAGCTCTCGGAGCCGATCCGCTATCCCGGCGTGTTGAACGCCACCCTCCCGGATCTGATCAGGTCAATCAAAGCATCTGGCTTGGAAGGGTTGGTAGCGAAGCGGCGGGACAGCATCTACGAAGTGGGCTTACGCTCTGGCTCCTGGCGCAAGATGCGGATTAACAAGGGCCAGGAGTTTGTCATTGGCGGCTATACCCTCGGCGGCACCACCTTCGATGCCTTGATCTTCGGCTACTACGAAGGGGACAGACTCATCTACGTTGCCCGAACCCGGAACGGGTTCACTCCTGCGATCAGGACTGATCTGATGAAGCGGTTTGGGAAGCTTCGGACGGACAAATGCCCGTTCGCGAATCTGCCGGAGCCGAAGACCGGGCGGTGGGGAACCGGACTGACCACGGCGAAGATGAAGGATTGCCAGTGGCTGAAGCCGGAGCTGGTCGGGCAGTTTGAGTTCTTGGAATGGACGCCCGAGAATCACCTTCGGCATACCCGGTTTGTGGGGCTTCGGGAGGATAAAGCGGCGAAGGATGTCGGGCGAGAGAGCTAGCACCCCACAAGAACATCAATCTATTCTGCGCGTCCTATTTGTTTTGGACCGGCATCTTGCTGGACCGAATCACGCCAGCTAAGTTACTGATTTAGCCGACCAATTCGATACGATCTCCAGAACACATCAGACAGCCGTCAGATTCGGCAAGCCGAAAGGTATCGCGGCAGCGTCGTTCGTCACTGACCTGGGAAGCCGTCGCGAACAATCTCTACCGCGATCCCAACTCATTATCGAGTGGGTCGGCGCCGCTGCGAAACGTGGATTTTCCCGGGGTCGAGCGTAGGATTGTCCTTGCGCCTTACGACTGTTGGAGAAATGCCGAGCTCGGGAAACTTGTCGGACCAGATAGTATCCTAGGCGAATCTGGCCTTCTTCTACGGCCTCATAACTGGGAGATCGTTACCTATTCATGTTCGACCTGAGTGGACACACAGCAATTGTGACGGGCGCGGCGACGGGAATTGGAGAGGCGATTGCACGCCGCCTGGCATCGGCTGGCGCCACAGTAGCCGTTGCGGATTTGAATCTCGACGGAGCGGCAAGCGTGGCAAATGCGATTGGGGGCAACTCATTTGGAGTGCGCTGCGATGTGACAGACGCAGCTTCTGTCAATACTGCTGTTCGCGAAGTTTTGTCGCGTACGGGGCGTATAGACGTACTCGTGAATAACGCCGGCATCGCAGGTCGCGCTGCCCCGCTTTGGGAACAGACCGAAGAGGACTGGCAACGTATCGTGGCGATCAATGTCTACGGCCCGGCGAATCTCTGCCGCGCGGTTGTCCCTCATATGATGAGCCGTTCGTACGGCCGCATCGTGAACATTGCCTCCATTGCCGGCAAGGAGGGCAATCCGAATATGGCCCCATACTCGGCCACAAAAGCCGCCGTGATTGCGATGACGAAATCGCTGGGGAAAGAGGTAGCAACTTCCGGAATTTGCGTGAACGCCGTTTCCCCTGCTGTCATTCAGACGCAGATCCTGGATCAGCTGACGGAAGACCAAGTCAAATACATGACGCAGAGAATACCGATGCTCAGAACGGGCAAGCCGGAAGAAGTGGCGGCAGTGGTTCACTTCCTCTCCAGCCCCGATTGCTCGTTTGTTACAGGCCAGACGTATGACGTCAGTGGAGGCCGCGCTACTTACTAGTTGCCTCGCGCCTCCATCTGTACCGAGACGAGCTGATGAAATAAGCGCTCCAAAGCCAGCTCGGGATCCTGACATAAACCGGTGTGAACGGCGGAGACCTGAACGGTGGTGCTTCGTGGCGAGACCAGCCAGTGGAAACGGTCCGCTTGCGGAAGTTGAGCGATGGGTCCGGCAGTCGGCTCTGCGTTGCAGATCTTTGTGAACGCCGCGAGGTGTAGTTGAACTAATTCGGTTTCCGCTTCCGGCCACAGCGCCTTGAGACGCTCGGGATTTAAGCCGACCCGGGCCTGCAAAAACCGCCTCTCCTTGCAGAACAAGATCACCCCGGCGTTGATGAACTCTTCCCGCTCCACTCGTGGGACGACGCGGATTACGGCATAGTCAAATGAGCTCTGCACGTGCACTCATGGCCTCCGCAACGAACCGAGAAGCGCTCTGAAGGCGCTGAAGAAAGTAGCTCAGGTAAGCGGATCGCCTCTCGTCGGCTTGTCCAACTTCAGTTTCCGGCAAGAGCCACGCCTCGGGAACCAGGTTTACGATCGCCGAAAGTACCGGCTCATTCAGCAACGGCCGGGATGACTGGTCGGCTAGCTCCAGGCGGTCCGCCCAGGGCAGCAGAACGTGCTTGCGGATAGGAGCAAAGGGCGAGGTGGCCACCGTTTCGACATCGCGCCAGTTGTGATGAAAGTAGAGCGAGGCGCCGTGGTCGATGAAATAAAGAGTTTTGTGCCAGCGGAGCAAATTTGGGTTGCGGGCCGTTCTGTCGATATTAGTGATGAACGCGTCAAACCAGACCGCACGAGAGGCCAATTCGCCGTCCGCGATGTCCCGAGCGGCCGGGTCGAACATCACGGAACCGGGCAGATAATCCAGCGCGAGATTCAAGCCAACACTCTTGTTTAGAAGTTCGCGGATCTCATAGTCCGGTTCGTTGCGCCCTAGTGCGGAGTCGATCTCAATGAACACCAACTCAGGCACGGGCAAACCCAACGCGCGTCCGATTTCTCCACCCATCAATTCGGCGACAAGCGATAGTGGACCCTGACCGGCACCGCGAAATTTAACAACGTACAGCCCCAGGTCGTCCGCCTCCACGATGGCGGGCAGAGAGCCGCCTTCCCGCAAGGGCGTTACGTATCGGGTGGCTTGAACGGTGCGCAACATCGCTACGCAAAGTGTAAGCTGCAGGGACGCTAGAATGTGGCTTGCGGTGCCGTTTGTTCCTCTGCTGTCTCTGTTTGCTTGAGACGTCGCCCGCTTTGCTCTTCTCCGCAGACTCGACCGCATCCACGATGGTTGCGGCGCACAATTACTATCGCAGGCAGGTTGGAAGTCCGCCACTGGCGTGGTCGAGCCGTTTGGCGGCGGTTGCTCAAAACTGGGCCGACTACCTGGTTCGGACCGGACTGTACAAGCACCCTTCAGACCTCCAATTCGGAGAAAGTCTTTTCGAAGCCGTCGGTCCCCCGGCGGATGCGCAGCAAGTGGTGGATGCCTGGGCGGCAGAACGTTCGGCCTACGACGGTCGAAGAAACAGCTGTTCAGCGCGCTGCGGGCACTATACACAGATCGTCTGGCGAGATACAAAACAATTCGGATGCGGAGTCGCCCGGAAAGGCCGCCGTCAAGTGTGGGTTTGCAATTACGACCCGCCCGGAAACATTATCGGCGAACGACCCTACTGAGCACCGGCCGCATTCTGCGGTAACGCAAAGGCTACGATACTGCCACCCGAAGGAGCTTCGTTTTTGCCGCCGCCACACACGATGACGACGTATTCACGGCCGCCAAGCTGATAGATTGATGGGGTTGCGTTGCCTGCCGCCGGCAACTCTGCTTCCCACAGCAATCTGCCGGTCAGCTTGTCGTAGGCGTGGAACTTCTTATCGAAGCTCGTGGCGCCGATAAACAGCAGCCCGCTTGCAGTCACCACCGGGCCGCCGTAGTTGTCTGTTCCGGTATTCTTGATGCCCTTCGCGGCGAGTTCCGGATATTCACCGAACGGGATCCGCCACCGAATCTCGCCATTGTTGAGATCGATCGCGTTCAGCGTGCCCCAGGGCGGCTTGATAGGCGGATAGTTTTCCGGATCGCGAAACAAGATATAACCTTCGTTGCGATATTTCTGCCAGTTTGGATCGTGTTCGCGGGTCAGTTCCTCGGCTTCCGTATCTTTCCCGGTCAGCAGAAAGTCGACAATTTCATTCACATTTCGACCGAGATAATCAAAGCCCGGCATGCGCCCGCTGCCCTCCCGGATGAAGCGAATCAACTCTTCTCGAGACCGCCTCTCGCCGATGTCAACGAGTGACGGAAAGCTGGGAGGGGCGCCCTTCAGATCGCGCCCATGGCAGCCGGCACAGTTGTTTTGATACAGCGACTTCGTTTCGTGCCCGACCATGCGGATGATCCACGGCTGCTCGTTCGAGTTGACGTACAGCAGCCCGCTTTCCGGATCAAAAGCCGCTCCTCCCCACTCGGCTCCGCCGTCGGTGCCCGGCATCAACACCGTTCCGCGCAGACTGGGGGGAGTGAACATGCCGTTCGAATCGAGTGCCTTCAGACGCTCGAGTACAGCGGCATGCGCCTCCGGTGTGCGGTCCGTCACCATGTCTTCGGTAAACGTCTGCCGCGTGAATGGCGCCGGCTTCAGTGGATACGGCTGATCGCGTGCGAGCACCTCGCCTTCGAGAGAAGATACAGGCGCTTTCTTGTAAGCAATGGGGAACAACGGCGAGCCCGTGCGGCGATCGAACACGAAGACATAGCCCGTTTTGGTGATTTGTGCGACGGCATCGATTTTCTTTCCGTTGCGCGTGACAGTCACCAGACTCGGCGCAGCCGGAAAATCCAGATCCCAGACGTCGTGTTTCACGTCCTGGAAGTGCCAGATCCGCTTGCCCGTTCTGGCATCCAGTGCGAGCAGGCAATCCGCGAACAGATTGTCACCGACGCGATTGGCGCCGTAGAAATCAAATGCCGGAGAGCCCGTGGCTGCAAAGACCATTCCCAGTTGCGGATCTACGCTGAGGCCCGACCAGGCATTCGCACCACCAAGGGTCTTGTATGCATCTTTCGGCCAGGTGTCGTACCCGAACTCGCCAGGATGAGGAATGGTATGAAAGCTCCAGGCGAGCTTCCCGGTATCGACGTTGAAGGCTCGGATATCGCCGGGCGTCCCCGGCAGCGTTTCCGGCACCGTGCTGCCCAAGATGATCTTGTCTTCGAACACCACTCCCGGGCTGCTGGCGCTGATCGTAGCGGACTCTGGCGGGCGATCTAACCCGAGCCGAAGGTCGATCCTGCCGTTATCACCGAACGTCAGCACGGGCTTGCCGGTAAACCTGTCGAGCGCCCACAAGAAGTTCCTGTGCGTGAAGAAAACGCGGTTGCGATAAACGGTGACGCCCCGATGGCGGTACCGTCGCTGCCCTTCGGTGCTGCCCTTTGGATCGAAACTCCAGATCTCGCGCCCTGTTGCGGCATCGAGCGCAATGACACGCAGCTTGGGCGTCGTCGCATACAGAATTCCATCGACCACGATCGGATTGCTCTGCATCTCCGAGCCCTTGAACGCATCGTGAGAATCGTAGCTCCAAGCCAGCTTCAGTTGACTTACGTTCGTTTGATTGATCTGCGTGAGCGGAGAGTATCGGATGTTGTTGGCGCCGCCGTTCACGGGCCAGTTCACATCCGCTCCCAAGGCAAGCACCTGCCAGGGCCAGATACAGCGCTATTTTTGCCTTCATTCCGTTAGAAGCCTTCGTATCGAATCCAGAAGCTCTCCCTCCAGGTTTCGCCCGGCGCCACACTCTTCAAATCGTTGTATTTGCCCTCATGTGCCAGATTCACCGCATTCGTAATCGCAGTCATTGGTTCAAAACAGACGAATTCCTTGCCCGGCGGCGCATAAACCAAACCCACCTGGTACTGCTGACCATAGATGACATGAATTTTCTTCGGCCCGGCCTCGAACGAGAAGACTGCCAGACCATCCTCGCCGCGCATGAGATCAGTGAATCCATCGTCGAACGTGTGATCCCGGAGAGAAACCTCCGCCGGCAAATTGTTCGGCGTCATCACTCCGGTTGCAAGGAGCTTACGATCGGTCTCGATATGTTTGCGGGCCGGTATGCGGACGAATGCTTGCTCCCTCGGTACGCCGGGAAGGTTGAAATAGGGATGAAACCGAAGGTGATGGGCATGGGCTCCGAACTTTTGTTTGTTACTTCGGTGCGAACCTCCAATACTCCCTCGTGAAGGCTGTAAGTCATCCGGTACTCATGGGCAAAAGGCCACGTCACCATCAAGTCCGGGTGTTTCCAAAAGACGAGACGGCTCGTCACACGCGCTGACTGCTCGTCCGCAACCACTTCCTCCACTTCCCAATAAGGCGATGTGGTCAACAGGCCATGGATAGCAATTTTGTCCGGGCTCATGTGAACGAAATCATCGTTGAACAGATAGTGTTTACCGTCCGCCCAGAAACCGCCATCACCGATTCGGTTCGCCCAGGGCGCCAGAAACGGTATCCCGTTCAGTCCTTTTGTCCTGTCCTGCTTCAACGCAGCGGGG
The DNA here is from genome assembly GCA_963730775.1 of uncultured Acidobacteriaceae bacterium. Lineage (GTDB taxonomy): Bacteria > Acidobacteriota > Terriglobia > Bryobacterales > Bryobacteraceae > Bog-105. Next base: position 408,517 of record CAVSTI010000009.1, read on the forward strand.
CTCGGAAATGGGTTGTAAGGAGATTGTTCCCGTGAACTTTGAACTCGTACGCGCGGTTTCCATAGGAAGGAATAATCGAAACCTGCTCAGCGCGCGTGGAATCGGCTAGCCGGACGATCTCGACGCCGCCTTCGCTGATCCGTTCAGCCGTATACCTGGATGCACCAAGTGCAACCAAGGGACAGAGCAGGGCCAGACAGTATTTCAGACGCTCAAATCATCGCATATCTAAACCTCGGCGGGCTCACTCGGCGCCTGATTACATCTGACGCACTCAAGCTTGTGTCCCAAAAACCTTCCTCGGCCCTCTTCTGTTTGTACCCACTCACGAATGGACCAAGGAGGATTATGGCGCATGTGTATGGTGTGTCCGCAATCCAGGTCCGCCACCCAGTCCTGCATTTCGTCCTGGTGGAAGCCGATGATGCTCCGCTGCAGCTTATCGTTCCTTGGCGGTAATCCGCCTCTTCAAGGGCAAGAGAACGTAGAGTGTGAAGATGTTCAGGAAGGCAAGCGCAATCGCAATCGGCCATTGATTCATGGCTACTGCCGCGCCAATGATCGCTGCATTCCAAACGCTTGCGGCAGTAGCGGTTCCCTTGACCGAGGCTCGTTGCTTCAGAATTGCGCCGCCACCAATGAATCCAATTCCGGTGATCAGGCCTTGCAGTAAACGGGATTGATCCGCAGCGTCCGGATGAGGGCCCATCAGCAGCAGATAGCCGCAGCTCGCCATGCTGACGATGGGGAACGTTCGAATGCCGGCGGTATGCGCTTCCATCTCACTTTCCCATCCGATCCCGAGCGTGAGCACATACGCCAGTATCAGGCGGCCTAGATTTTCCAAGGCTGCCTCCGGACGTCCATGTGCGCGAACGTTGCTGTCACGAAGATTCAACCGTCCTGATCTAAGGATTCTGGACGAAAATCCTTACCGCTAAGAAGGAAGCCGCCGCAATTGCGGCAGCGGCGGGAATTGTCAGAACCCAAGCCACTAGTATATTTGCGGCGAGAGTCCAACGGACTGCCCGCACCCGCTGGATCGCGCCGACGCCGGCGATTGAACCGGCAACCACGTGAGTCGTAGAAACCGGCAGTCCCAGGTGAGTGGCGAAAAAGATGGAGAGTGCGGCTCCTGTCTCTGCGGCAAAGCCACTCCTCGGCTTCAAGCGGGTCAGGCGGGTTCCCATTGTTCTGACCACGCGCCAACCGCCGCTCAGAGTGCCCAATCCCATAGCTGTGGCCGAAAGGATGATCACCCACTTGGGGACGGCAAAGGACTGCTGGAAGTGCCCAGCCACCAGAGCCGCCGTGATGATCCCCATCGTTTTCTGGGCATCGTTGGTTCCGTGGGCGCCGCTGAGCAGGGCGGCGGAAAGGAGCTGGGCATGGCGGAAGTACCGATCCATGTGAGCGGGCGTCCAGCGATGAAAAATGCGGTAGACCGCGATCATCAGGACAAACCCGAGGGCAAGCCCCATCAGCGGCGCCGCGACGATAAAAGCGAGCGTGCTCGGCCATTTCCCGACGATAATTCCGTTAAAGCCCGCCCTGGCCATCGCGGCTCCCGCATATCCGCCGATCAAGGCGTGAGATGAGCTGATCGGTAATCCGAAATACCAAGTGAGAATGTTCCAGATGACCGCGCCGATCAGGCCCGCCAGCACGACATAGGGAGTCACGATCTCGGTATTGACAAAACCTTTCCCGACCGTCGCAGCCACGCCCGTTCCGAAGAGCATAGCCGCGAGGAAATTGAAAATGGCAGCCATCGACACGGCTTGCGTAGGATTCAGAACACGGGTGGCGACAACGGTGGCAATGGAGTTAGCCGCGTCGTGAAAACCATTCACAAAATCAAAGAGGACCGCGACCGAGATGATCAGAACGACCAAAGCGAAGGTGGACATGCTTCTACAAATTCTTGATCGCCACCGATTGGAGCACGTCGGCGACATCTTCACATCGATCGGTTGCATTCTCGAGCAATTCGTATACTTCCTTCTGCTTCAATAGCGAGATCGCGTCGATGTCCGAAGCAAAGAGGTTTGCAATCTGTGCCCGCTCGATGGCATCCGCCTGGTTCTCGATCCGGTTCACCTCGACACATTGATCCAGACACGGTTTTCTGTCGTGCAAGGACTCAAGGGCACTTGAAAGTGAGCGGCAGCTCTCATTCACGAGCTGGCCAAGGCGCACACACGCGTCAGGTATGGGATCGAGCCGGTAAGCCACAATTCGAAAGGTCGCGTCCTCGATCGCGTCCAGCACGTCATCCAATGCAGTCGCGAGCGCCTGAATATCTTCAGGATCAAAGGGCGTCAGAAAGGTAGATTGCAGCCGGCGGAAGATTTCATGAATGACCTCATCGCCGCTTCGCTCCAGCGCCTCCATCTCCTTTGAGGCGTCGCACATGGCCCGGTATCCGCCCTGCAAACTGGATGCCAGGAGCCGGGAAGATTGGCACAGAATGCGCGAATGCTGGTTGAAAAGGTCAAAGAATTTTTCGTCTTTCGGCAGAAGGTTCATCGGACTGTCATATTAGACAACAATCCACATAATATTGAACATCGAACCACGCCTGTGGCCGATCCGGCCGATTACGGCTGTCCGGAGATGTCCCGCGGTCCGGGAGGGAGGTGCTCTTCGAAGTAGCGCGCAATCAAGCTATAGATGTGCAGGGACGTGCCCTTTCCTTCGGATATCGCGTGGGTCCGATTGGGATATTCCATAAAGTCGAAAGGTTTGTTCAGCTCGATCAGCTTGTTGATGAGTCGTTCCGTACCTTGGTAATGTACGTTATCATCCCCGGAGCCGTGAATGAGAAGCAATCTGCCTTTCAATCCACTCGCGAAGTTGATCGCTGAACCTGAGCGATATCCGTCGGGGTTTCCGGATGGCAGCCCCATATAGCGCTCCTGATAAATGCTGTCGTAGAGTTGCTGATCCGGTACCGGGGCAACGGCCACACCCACTTGATAGAGGCCAGGAGCACGGAACATCAGGTTCAGAGTATTCGTCCCGCCGCCGCTCCAGCCCCACACGCCGACACGTGTTCCGTCAATATAAGGCCGTCCGGCAATCAGCTTACGCAGCGCCTCCGCCTGTTCCTCCGACGAAAGAACACCGACCGACCCATAGATCACCTTGCGCCACGCTCTTCCTTTTGGCGCAGGCGTACCACGGTTATCGAAACTTGCGATGAGATAGCCGTCGTTAGCCAAAGCATGGTGAAAGTAATCCGTTCGATTGTTCCGGTCAGTAACGGTTGCGCTCGCCGGCTCTCCGTACACGTGCACGATAATCGGATACTTCTTGGACGAGTCGAAATCACGTGGTTTGACCAGCGTTCCGTCTAAAATCGTGCCATTCTCCAAACCCACCTGTAAAAATTCGATCGCAGGAGTCAAGAACGGTGCCGCCGCAGCCTGCAGCGCTTCGTTGTCCTCGAGCACGCGCACCCGTTTCGCATCCGGCAAGCTGACCAGATCGATGACCGGAACGTGGCCCGATCGCGAGTAAGTATGGAACGCCCATCGGCAGTCCGGCGAGATATCGTAGCTGTGGCTGCCCGGCTCGTCCTTCGGCGTCACGCGCACGCCTTCGCCGGGCGAATCCAGAGACGTTCGATACAGATAGGCTTGCGTGGCGTTCTCGGGCGAGGCGAGATAATACATCTGCTTTCCGGCCGTATCCACGCGCTCCACTTCGATCACATCGGCCTTTGCCGTCGTGAGCAACTGCGGCGCTCCTCCGTTACTTGGGGCAGAATAGGCATGCCGCCAGCCATCCCTTTCGCTTAACCACAAAAGGCGGCGCCCGTCATCCAGCCACTGAAACTTGTCATCGCGCGCCCCGCCGAATTTGGGAATGTCCACCCAAGCCTTATCATCATCCTCGAAGACCTGCGTCGCTTTACCCGATTTGGCATCCGCGAGATAAACCGCCAGGTGATTCTGCAGACGATTCAGTTGACCGATCGCCAGCTCGTTGTCCCGTCCGGTCCAATCCATGCGAAACAGGTAATGCTCGCGAGGGTCGCCCGGCACGTTCATCCACCTCGTTTTTCCTCCGCCCGCACCCACCACCCCAATCCGGACTGCGGAGTTAGTCGTTCCGGCCTTCGGATAAGGAATCCGCTTCGCCTTGGGGTACAAGCGTATCGGTATTGTTCAGAAGCGTAAACTGCTGCACTCCAGAAGAATCGAATTGCCAGTAGGCGATTTCTTTGCCATCCGGACTCCAGCGGAAGCAATCGCGCAAGCTCAATTCTTCCTCGTAGACCCAATCGGACGTGCCATTGATCGTTGTTGCCGAGCCGTCCCGCGTGACCGGGTGAACCGACCCGCTCTTCAGGTCCTCGACATAGATGTTGTTTTCGCGAACGAAGGCCAACCGCGAGCCATCGGGCGAGAATTTGGCAAACATCAGGGTGGAGGCGGGAGCACTTTCATCTACTTTTCTCAGCTTGCTTGCCGCGCGGTCCAGAACCCAGTAGTCACCGCGAGTGTTGTTGCGCCAGACTTTCTCCGTATTAGTGAAGATCAGCAGCTTCTGACCGTCATTGGACCAGCGGTAATCGTCGATGCTCAGCGGTTTCGAAGCGCCGGGCGGACAAAGCGCCGAGGCCTCAACCAGGACACTTCGCTTTCCCGTCGCGGTCTCGTAAAGGACGATATCGTCTGCGCCTTTTTGCTTTGCTGAAGGTTCAACGATGGTGTAAGACGAACCGTTGTCCCTCCACCGCGCCGGGCCAAAGCGCTTGGGCGTCAATTCTTTTGAGTCGAAGATGCGCTTCAGGTCTCGGTTCAGTTGATCCGATGCGCGAGTCGGAATGGATACTGCAAAAAACGTAACTGCAGATAAGCCAAGTAGCAGCAGCCGAGACATCGACTCAGTCTAGCGGAGCATCTGATTTTGCTGCAATCCCCGTGCCGGCGGGAATCAGGCGAGGTGGGAGATGAGACTTTCGCTTGACAGCAGCCGCAGTGCAGAGACGGTGAGAGCATCTCTCCGCTCTTTTAGCCAGCTCTCGAAGAGTCCGGGAGCGAGCGGACGGGAGATGAAATAGCTTTGCACCTCGTCGCAACCGGCTTCGGCAAGCATTCTGTATACTTCTGCTGTTTCGACGCCTTCAGCCACAGCCCTGTATCCGATGTCATGAGCCATCGTGATCATGGATCGTACGAGCTTCTCTTCTACACTGCTTTGTTCCAGAGTACGGATGAATGACTGGTCGATCTTCATCGTGGTGGCCGGAAGCTTGTTCAAATACGAGAACGAGCTATAACCAGTTCCGAAATCGTCGATCGCCAGTTCGATGCCGGTCGCACGAATCACTTCGAGTTGCGCAATGACTCTTGAGCGGTTTCTGATGAGGGCACTTTCCGTGAACTCGAGCTCAATCTCATTCGTTGACACTCCGTGCTCTCGGAGCATCGTACTCAAGTCACTGGCAAAATTCGGTTCTTCCAGATTGCGGGCCGAAATGTTGATGGATACGCGGATATCGGTCCCGCTTCTTCGCCACCGCGACACCTGGCGTAGCGCATTGTTCAGTACCCATCTGGTGACAGGCTGTGCCAGCGCGGTCTGCTCGACCAGCGGAATGAATTCACCGGGTGAGATGTTGCCCAGAGTGGGATGCTGCCAGCGGAGCAATGCCTCGGCGCTTACGCATACTCCAGTTCGGACGTGAACCCTCGGCTGGTACACGAGCGAGAGCTCATCCGCGCGCTCTACCGCTGCGCTGATATCGTTCAGAAGCGTGAAGCGACGCAGATTGGCCTGGTCGCTGTCCGGGCTGTAAACGGCATGCCTGATTTCGAGCTGCCGTGCGTCGTGTGCTGCGGCGATTGCCGTGCGAAGAACATCCCGGGGTCGGGTTTCGCCGATTCGAAAGGGCGCGACGCCGAAGATGGGTCAGTGGTTACGGGTATTCCTTCCGAGATCACTTGTCCGTTTAAGGTCTTGAACAACCTGTCGACTACGTCCGGCCAGACACCGTCCTCGTCGCGTAAGAAGACGGCAAAGGATGATGTGCCGACGTGATAGATACCCTGTTTTCGGCCCAGCACGCTCTTGATGATGCGCGTAGAGTTGCTGACAACGTTATCTATGAAGGCGGTGCCAAGTACGTTGACGGAATCCCGGAGCTGATTGGGATCGACAAGATCAATGAGCAGCACAACACGAGCGTGACCAGAATTTTGCCGCTCTTCGTCGTCCAGATCTTCACCAAATTGATGCCGATTGGGTAGCCCGCTTAGCGGATCGACGCGGCCGAAGTCGTGCTCAAGTTCGATTTGCGACATGACCATTGCCGCTAAATCATTCAGAGATGCGAGTTCACCTGGCGTGATGGTGCGCGGCTTACTATCCAGAACGCACATGGCTCCCAGGACGTATCCGTCACGAGTCGTGAGCGGTGAGCCGGCGTAAAACCGGATTCCGGACTTTGCAAGCAGGCAATCCGCGAATTCGGCATTGGCAAGCATGTCAGGAATGACCAGCGGTGCGGCCGAGCGCGTAACGGCTGCGCACGGAGCGCCGTCCCGAGGGATCTGTCTTCCTTGTGTGCCAACGTGAGACTTGAACCATTGGCGATGACGGTCGGTCAGAGAAACCGCCGAGATAGGGGCTCGAAACAGATGGCTAGCCATCCTGGTGATCCGGTCAAAGCTTTCACTTTCCGGTGTATCGAGTAAGTCCAGGCTTTCTAGCGCGGCGATACGGGCCTCCTCAGATCGTGCATCCCTGTCTGAGCAGGCAGTTGGAGACTCGGAATCTTCCTCCGCTACACTTTTCCCGGACTTTTCGACGAGGGACACAGGATCTTGCCGGTTCGCCATCTTCTAAGTTGAGTAGGCGACCCTCTGGTTATATCTTCGTGTCAATTCCACGCCAAGGTGATGAATCTCAGCCCGATAGCGCAGGCGGCGACGGCCCGGCCGCATATTCCCGCCCGGGCGAACCGAATTTCAGTTTGGGGGAAAAATCAGCTCACGTGGACACACGGGCGGTGTTTCGGGTCGGGTACTGCTCGCCGAAGTACCTCATGGGTGAGCGGGGCGGTATCGCCCTGGCCAAGAAATAAGAATCGGAACAGATTGCCGACAGGATTGCCCTCCGTCCAGCCGAAATACGCGTGGGGCGTCTTGCCGGTTCTTTGCTCAAGGTGGATCAGCATTGCGGCCATTGCGTTCGCGACCGCGGGACTTCTTGCACGGAGAACCGCATACTTGCCCACTCGTTCACCGTTGACACAGATGCAATCGACGAACTCTGAGGCGTCACCCGGCTCCAGTTCGAAGAAGTAAACGCGTTCCTCGGGAGCCAATCCATGACTCTCACGAAGTTTCTTGTCCGCTATGGCCAGGGTGGATTCCGTGTCTTGCTGCGGTTTGCGCGCGGCCAGCCGAATCACCTGGTCCTCGTCCTCATCGAGCAGCGCTGCGGCCACCGGATCGAGTTCGACGGACGTGATCCGTAGTTCGGTGGACCGCATAGCTCGAGAGACCAGAGACGAGATAACAATTGAAGCGATGAAGAAGAACGAAATCTTCATGCCTTCCGGCCGCTCATAAACGTTCAAGGCTGTCGTGTAACCGAAGGCGAGCGCAATCAACAGAAACGGGAAACGCGCTCTGCCCTTCCAATTGGCAATCGTGACAGCTACGGCAGCAGAGGTAATTAGCACCAGCACGCCAGTGGCATAGGCTCCGCCCTGCGCATCAACGTTCGCGCGAAATAGCAGGGTGACGGTCGTCGCGATGGCGAGGAAGACCAAACTAAGGGACGCGAGCCCCGCGCCCACTCCGGCGCCATACCCAACCTGGGCAGGTATCTTGGAATCAAATTCAACAGGCCGGCCATCGCGGATGCGCCCGCGAAGGCGAGGATCAGGATGGTGCTGAAGTCGTACAGGGTTCCAAATCCGTTGCCCAGATACTTGTGTCCAATGTAAGCGAGAGCCCGTCCGTTGGCTTCGCCGCCCTCCTTGAACTTGTCCGGCTCAATCAGCAGTGTCGTTGCAAAGCTGGTGGCCAGAAGGAAAACACTCATGATGAGCGCCGCCGTTTTCAACAGCTTGTGAGTGTTTTGAATTCGCTCTTTCTCGCCTTCGGCTTCCACCAGAGGCATCACGGCTACACCGGTTTCAAAGCCTGATAAGCCAAGTGCAAGCTTAGGAAACAATACGAGCGAGAGTCCGATCATCGCCGGAATACTGCCGCCGTGCTGCGCAAACAGGGCACTCTTCCATGCGGGGATAAGGTGAGGCTGGACGATGACTTCCCAGATAGCCACAGACGTAACGACAACGTTGAGCCCAAGGTAAAGCACCGACCAGGACGGTCGCAATCCCGATTGCTTCTCGGAAGCCCTTCAGGAATATGGCTCCGAGCAAGGCCAGCAGCGCCAAGGTTACACCCATCTGGCTTTTCAAAGCCGCGGGAACAAAAGGATTCTGGTTAAAGTGCGCCGCAGCGTCGGCCGCCGAAAGAGTCATCGTGATGATGAAGTCCGTAGTGGCAAAGCCGAGGAGTATCAGGATGAAGACCTTGCCGCCCCAACGAGGGAAAAGCCTTTCGAGCATGGCGATGCTGCCTTGGCCATTGGGGCTTGCCGCGGCCACGCGCTGATACACCGGAAGCGCCCCGAACAGTGTGACAAGAACCAGAATCAGAGTCGCGATAGGCGACAGAACGCCGGCGGCGAGGAACGCAATGCCTGGTTGATAACCGAGAGTCGAAAAATAATCGACACCCGTCAGACACATCACTTTCCACCAGGGATGCTGCTTTTCCGGTTGACCACCGATTCCCTTCGGAATGCGTAGGTCGGCAAGAAGCCAGTCAGTAAAGCGCACTTTTATCGGCCTAGGGTGGGAAACATTGGTAAGTTCTGGCTCATTCGCAAGATGTATGCTAGCAATCCTTCCGGTCTCAGGAGGTTGACGCGCGAAAGTTGCAGGTGTTTCGGAGTTTACAATCGCTCCGTAAATTGTCTATGACTCATAGTGGAGGAGCCAACATCAATAGACATATGGAAATGCGAAAACTCGGCAGTTCGGATCTTCAAGTCTCTCCGATCATGTTGGGCGGCAACGTCTTCGGCTGGACAGCCGATGAAGCAAATTCGTTTCGAATTCTTGATGCATTTGTAGATCGCGGCTTCAACTTTATCGACACAGCGGACGTGTACACAGCCTGGGTCCCCGGTCATTCGGGTGGCGAATCAGAGACGGTGCTTGGCAAATGGCTCGCACAGTCAGGTAAGCGAGAGAAGGTGGTTCTCGCGACCAAGGTGGGTATGGAGGTTCGAGGCCAAAAGGGACTATCCAAAGATCACATTCTCCGGTCGGCAGAGGAGTCGCTGAGCCGCTTACAAACCGATCGTATCGACCTTTACCAGTCCCACCGTGACGATCCCGACACGAATTTCGAAGAGACGCTTTCGGCGTATGCACAGTTGATCAAGGAGGGAAAGGTTCGGGCGATCGGGGCTTCGAATTATCGGGCTGACCGGCTAATCCAAGCATTGGAGGTGGCGAAAAACGGGAACCTGCCCGCGTATTGCAGCTTGCAACCGCTCTACAATCTCTACGATCGCGAGGACTATGAGGCAAACCTGGAGCCCATAGTTAAGGATGCAAACCTGGGCGTTATTCCGTATTATTCACTCGCGGCCGGGTTTCTGACCGGGAAGTACCGCTCCGAGGCGGATATCAAAAATCGAGCGCGCGGTACGACCGTCCAGAAATACTTGAACGAGAGAGGCTACCGTATTCTGGCCGCTTTGGATCAGGTCGCACAGGAATACAATTCGACTCCCGCCACTGTAGCCATTGCATGGCTGTCAGCCCGCCCCACAGTCACCGCTCCCATCGCCAGTGCAACCAGCATCGACCAACTGGAGACAATTCTCGCCGCGGCTGATCTGGAGCTGTCGCCGAAATCTATCGTGCACCTGGATACCGAGAGCGCGGTGCAATCGGTTCTGGCGGCGAAGTGGGCGGAGCAAAACTAAGGCCTTACCAGAGCACCCCGGCGACCGGCACCACTGATTCGGGCAACTGCGTCTCCCGAAGAGCCTGGCGCAAATTGGTCTCGATCGTATAGGAGAGTGCCGTCATCGGGGTGTCGTAGACGGAGTTCTCGAACGGATCCTCGAGGTTTTTTCCTATGCGATTGAGGACCAGGAACGCGAAGGCGATAATTGCGGTTGCAACGGGAGTAAGCCACTTCAATTCGTCAACCAGAACAAAGGGCAAGATGATGCAGTACGCTTTTACGAGAAGTTCCGGATAGTAGTCGTACTGCCTGGGCAGCGGCGTGTTCTTGATTCGCTCACAGCCGCCCTGGATGTTGCTGAGGTCGGTAAAAGTCGAATCCAGCCGTTGCAGTTGTAAGTCGCTGACGAAACCGTGCCGGGCGAGTTCCGCCGTCGTCTCGCCCATCCGCTGCAGGAGTGCCGCCGGCACGTTCTTCTCTCCCCGCAGCGCCGTAAGGGCTGGAGCGTCCAACACGCGGCCGAGTTCCCTCCAGGGTTCCTCTTTCCGAAGGACGAGGCGCAACGCATGGACGAACGCAATCTGGTAATGAACAAGCGTTCGAGCATGACGTTGCGCTTCGTCCTCGCGATCGAGAGACGGCGCTTGGATAAAGCTCAGCGCCTGGCGCGCGAGAGAACGGGAACTGTTCACAAGCGCGCCCCATAGCTTTCGCGCTTCCCACCAGCGGTCATACGCGGAGTTGGTACGAAAGCCCAGCAACATCCCCAGCACCGCACCCAGAATTGACACCGTCAGATCCGGAATCGCGATCGCCTTAAACGGATGATCGATGGCATTGATCGTCGCCGCGACAATGCTCATGACTGTGACGAGAGCCAATGGCGCTCCGACCTGCCGAAGAATGCGTGCCCAACTTGGTTTTGAAGTGACCAGCATGGTTCCTTACAGGCTACCTTGGCCGGACTTGCCTCAATCCCCAAGTGCTGGTTCGTCGAACGCGAGTCTGCCCGTAAGCACGCAGGGCACTTCTCTAGGGACAGCGACTACGAAACCTGCCAGTAGACTGAATAACGCTTTCCGTAGACAGTATTCAGCGGAACAAGATTAACGTCTTTACTCTGCCCGCTCGTACGGAACGACAATGGGTTATCAGCCGGCTTGATCCAGGAGGACGGATCCGCATTCGAAGCGCGGAACGTTGGAACCTCCATTGGCATATCGCGCATGCGTGGCGCATTCGGCCCCACAATCAACTTCTCATCGAGTCCCGAAGCTCCGAGATCGCCGGCCAGCACAACAGGCCCGTAGAGAAACGCCTGCTGTTGCTTATCGTCCGGCATCTTCTGGACCCGGAGCTTCATGGGCATCGTCATCTCGATACGATCCCCCGATTTCCAGTTGCGAGTCAGGGTTAGATAGCTGCCGGGCGAAGCGGTCGCTTCGAGCGCTTTTCCGTTAATCTTGATCGTTGTACCGGCGGCCCATTCAGGAATTCGCAGCCGCAACGCCATTTGCACAGGCTTTTCCGCGCGCACCCGCAGAGTTGTCGAGCCTTCGTCAGGGAACTTTGTTTCCTGCGTAAGATGGAAGCCCTTTTCGGTCCAGTTCAATTCAGACGGAATGAAGAGATTGACGTAGAGCCCATCCGCGTCTTGCCAGTAAATGCTGTCGTTCAGCTTCGAATACTCTTCAACGCCCGTGCCGGTGCAGCACCAGAACGATTGATCTTCGGTATTGAAGGTCTTCCACGCGCCCGGCGTCAGCGAAAGATAGTACTGCGTGTAGCCGCTTTCCGGTTGAATGGTGCCGATGCGGTGATTGATCAGGATCCGCTCGTAATAATCGAAGTAGCTGCGGATCGGCCGTCCAGCTATAGGCGTGCCGGGCCAACTTCAGCATGTTGTACGCACAGCAGCATTCAGCCGTGGCAACACTGCGCTTCAACTCAGCGGCGAGCAGATGAGGCTGGGTCAGCCATCCTTCTCCGTTGCTGGTTCCTCCAGTCACATACGTGCGGCCTGTTCTGACGGTGTAGAGGAAGAAGTCAGAGACATCCCGGAACCGCTCATCCCCGGAGATCTCGTATCGCCGCGCCGCGCCGATCACTTGCGGAATATGCGTGTTGACATGCAGTCCGCGAAGTTCGTCGCGCCCGAGTGCCAGCGGATTGAAAACTCTCTTCTTGGTGAAACGGTCGCCGGCTTTGGCCCAACGATCGTCATTGCTGACGACGGCCAGATTGTAGAGCACTTCATTCATGCCGCCATACTCGGTTTCGAGAATGGATTGCATATGCTCTTCTGATTTGGGAGCCGTCCAGTCGTCCGCCCACTTGGCCATGCCCTGCACCACTTCAAGGGCCTGTTTGTTGCCCGTCAGCTGATACTGATCCAGCATGCCGGCCATGATCTTGTGGACGGTGTAGAACGGAGCCCAAACCGGCTTGCGCGCGTCGAGCCGATCGAACCACTCGGTCGGGAACGCACTTAGGTAGCCGCCGGACAGCTTCGATTGCGCTTTGGCAAGATCGTCGACCATCTGGTCGCCCTTTGCTTTGATCTCCTTGTCGCCCGGTGGAGGCGTACATGAGAGCTGCCGCCGAAAGATAGTGGCCCGTAAAATGGCCGCGCAACTCGCCCTGGCGGCCTGGGGTGTCCTGTTCCCAGCCGCCAAGAGGTTTCGCTGACGACGCCAGACCAGCATTGAGCAGGAAGTTACGGGTCAGGCGGTCCGCTGAGAGCCGTTGCATATAGCCCCGGTTCCAATCCTGCGCCTGCTTATAAGGACCGCCCAGCACCCTCACTTGCGTCATGGGAAACGGCTGTACTTTGGGCGCAACGTCAAAGCGCGTGAAAGTAAGAGTTTCTCGAAACGGTGGAACTTCCTCCATGGTTCCGCGGCGCTGCTGGCTGGTATTCGGATTGGGCGCGCCAGTGGCTGGTTGGTTCTGCGGCGGCGGAGCAGGACGGGCGCCCGGGGGCGGCGTCGGCTGCTCCTGGGCCAATAACGCAGGAGCGATCGCTCCAGTTCCGGCTAGCATTCCCGCGAAATGGCGGCGGTTCAATGGCCTTAATTTCAACTCGTTCTTCATTCGTTGCTCTTTATTATCTGGTCAAAACTGCAGTTTCATACTGACTTGCAGGTACCGCGGCGTATTCTGGCTGGTCACTCTGCCGAACGTGCCCGGCGTGGCGATATCCACGTTCGGATTCATCAGGTTCACGTGGTTGAAGACGTTGTAGGCATCAGCGCGGAACAAAGCCGAGAACCGCTCCGTGATGTTGAATCGCTTCGCTAGCGAAGAATCCACCTGGAAGAAATGTGGTCCACCAAAGACGTTTCGACCCAGCGTGCCTTCTTGCCCGGGAGCTGGGCTTTCCGAACAGAGAAGCGGCGAACACTCCGTTGAGGAACTGCTGCTCTGAGAAGCCTGTCGTCTGGAAAGTGCCTGCCGGTGCATTCGGCCGATCACCTGTGTTGTTGTCGTAGTTGTAATCGCCGCCATTCGTGTAAGCGGCGGAATTGAGGATACTGAACGGCTGGCCGCTATCGATAATGGCGAAGCCGCTCAACTGCCATCCGCCTGCCACAGCACGAAGAAAGGCGTTCGATCCGGGACTTTTGAAGAACGGCATCTCCCAAACGGCATTCAGCGTGAAACGGTGGCGCGTATCGAAACCGGCCAGCGCTCGCTCTAGCGCGGCGATTAAACGCACTCTGCCATGCTGTGGTACCTGTCTCTGAGTCGGTGTCGTCGATGGCCTTGCCGAAGGTATAAGAACCTTGCGCGGTCAATCTGACTGAACCTTCGCCTCACCGAGACCGTTGCACCGTGGTAGATGGAATTGGACGTCGACTGAACCATGTTGATGGCCCCGAAGCTCGGGTTGATGCCGTTGAAAACGCCATCCAGCATGTCTCCGGAGAAGCGGTTGATATTCACAGAATTGTAGAGGTGGTGGCCCGCCGACCCAATGTAATTGACGTCGAAAACCGTTTTCCCGAAGAACTCATGCTGCACACCGAAGAACCAGTTGTAAACGTACGGAGTAGTCAGGTTCGGATCTACGGCCTGGATGGTGGCGCGCGCACCGCGAATCCCGTTACGGCTGTCCAGACCCAAGCTGCAGAGCCGGATCGACCGGATAACCTACATTCGATTTCGAAGGATCACCCAGCGAGTAAATAAATGAGCTCCCGTAGGGTACGCCTAGGTTTGCCTGCGCGAGCAGAGGTGGATTCCCTCTGTAATTCTCGGCCGGCAACGTGCTGATGCGATCGTTGGCAATTCCGAATCCGCCTCTGATCGCCCACTTCGTCGATCCAGTCGGATCGAAAGCAAACCCAAAGCGAGGGCCGAAATTATTCCAGTCTGTGGGATAGAACTGGTTGACGTAATCGACTCTTCCGTTGGCAATCCGTTCGAAAGGATTTGAACCCGGCCCGAAGACGAAATTCCGGAGGGAGTTCTGCTTGTCCCAGAACGTGCCGAAGTTCTCGTATCGCAGTCCCAGATTGAGCGTCAGGCGTTTCGAAACTTTCCAATCGTCCTGGATAAACAGGGCCCATTCTCTTTGACGTAACTGGGTGAAAAGCGTCGCGGGTTGGCCGGAAGAAGGATTCACAAGCCGCTGCTCTGTATACGGTGTATCATTCGCGAAATCAACCAGATTGTTGAAGTTGTAAGTCGGGATGTAATTGCTGGTGTTTTGAGCGGCCCCGCGCATGACCCGTAGCTCGCCGCCGAATTTCAGGGTGTGAGTACTTCGTACCCACGAGAAGATGTCTTTGTAGTTATAGTTTGTCTGCCACCACCCGCTGGGATAAAGCGCGCCGGAGATAGCGCTGATTCCCGTAATATTGACTCCAGGAATCTGTAGCTGTTTACGCACGTCCGGCCGCCCAATCAATTGCATAACTCCGCCGCGAAACTCGTTCACCTTGTCCGGACTGAACGTGTGGGTCTCGTTGATGTTGCCGAAGTAGGTGTACTCGCTTTGCGGCGCGTTAAAGGCTGGCCTCGATCCTCCCGAAAGCGTCCGGTTAGTGGTTCGATAGTAACTACCGTACAGCCGATCTTTACCTGGAATGAGTTCGTGATCTAAGCGGATGCTAAATTGGTTCTGCGTTGCGATAAATGCTTGGTATGTAGAAAAGCGTTCCGAGATCAGGAATGCCATCCGGAGTTGACGTCCATTTTCCGTTCGTACCAGGGCTGCCAATATCTCTGAAACCTGAGGTCGGGATCCGCCGCAGGCTGCGCATTATTCAGAGGTACGCGGCGATGCTGTTCGGATTTCGTTGCGTGACCAGGCTTCGAAACTGCGGAGTCTCGACGACCGCTTGCGTGGCTCTGGCGCCGCCTTGCCAGAGTCCTTCATAGCTCGCGAAGAAAAAGGTTCGATTGCGAATGATAGGACCGCCGCCGGCGAAATCGAGCAGATGTTTCCTCGCTCCGGGAGAACAGCGGGATCGAAAACGGAGCGCGCGGCCAGCGTGTCGTCGGTGAAGTAATAAGCTCCCAGTGCGTGGAACTGGTTGGTTCCGCCTCTTGGTTTGCATTTGAATCTGCGCACCGGGGTTTCGTCCATCCACAGCGGAAAAGTTGTTCGCAACGACCCGTACCTCTTCCACGGACTCGGCGTTTGGAACGACGTTCGTCACGCCGTTTCGGGCATCTCCGTTGACACTCGTGTCGTCGAGAGTGTAGTTGTTTCCTTCAAATCGTTGTCCGCTCGCGTACACCGCCGGTTGCGTTTCACCTGAGAAAGTGTCGCTGCCGCCTCCGCTGTAGAGTCCCGCCGAAAGACCGCGTCCAACAATGCCAGGCTGTAATGCGACAAGGTTCAGAACGTTCCGGCCATTGATCGGCAGTTCCCGTATCTGTTTTGTCGTGATCTGACCAGATACTCGTCCCTGCTCGGTTTCGATCTCGGGAGCGCTGCCGTTACTTCGATTCGTTCACTCACAGAGCCCGGCGTAAGAGTAAAATCGGCGCGCGATACGGCGTTAATGGCCACTTCCAGAGATTGCTTGCGTCTCGGTGCGGAATCCGGTTTTCTCAACTTTTACCGTGTATGTGCCCGGACCGAGAGTCGAGACCCGATAAAAACCTTCGCTGGAAGTCTTGGCGTCCCGTACGATACCGGTGCTTGTATTGGTAACCGTAACTGTAGCGTCGGGAACGGTCGCGCCGGTCTGGTCAGTGACGGTGCCTTGCATGGCACTCGAAAACTGCGAAAAACCCGGCACGGCCGCCAGCAGTAAAGCAACGAGAAACTTCTTCATGGAACCCCCTCGAGACCGGATACAACTTTGTATACAACCGCTGACGTTGAAATGTATCGAGTTTTCCCGTCAGTGTCAAGGGTGGAAACAGCTGGTGTCCGAGGCGGCCTGTGAGACGCGGAGGGTGCCGTGGGACCTACTCCCGCCGGAACCAGAGTTCGATCCACGGCCCGGCGAGCACTCCCGCGCTGTTGGCCAGAACCGAGTTCGCAAGCATCCGCACTTCGGCGTTAATGATCCGCTCCTCTCCCATCACTTCAGGGGATTTGTCCGGCACCGGCAGGGTGAGCAGTTCGGAATTCAGCACACCTTCAAGGCGGAATCCATGCGGCTCGATCAATCGCTCCAGAGTGGCGCGGTTGTGTCCGTACAGGTAAGGAAATCCGAGCAGGTTGTTGTAGCCCATTGCGTCAATCAGGAACTGTTCCGTTTCGGGCTGGAGTTGCTTTCCCCGAAGAAGCAGCTCGCAGGTCGAATAGAAAAGTCCGTTCGGTGTCCGCACGACTAGTAGTCCACCCGGCTTCAAAATGCGGTGCGAAGCGCCGAGAACGGGCCCGGCATCATCGATCTGCTCAAAGCAGTTCCATATGAAGACTCCGTCGAAGGCGGCCGGCGGGAATCCTGCGTTTTGCAACTCGGCGTTATGCACCCTGAACCCTTTGGAATTGGCGAAAGCGCTCGTGTCTTTGCCGACGTCCACACCTTCGGCTTGCCATCCCCACTCGCCCGCGACCTGAAGGAAGGCTCCGTAATGGCTGCCTACTTCCAAGATCCTGGCCGCCGGCGGAATCAATTGGCGGTACGCTGCCTCTTTCCGCCGGAACGCAGCGACGTATTCCGGGTATTCCCGCTCCACAACATCTCTGTCGTATTCGTCTTGCGCGTACTCCTCCGCAGGCGGCGGTTCGTGCTCATGCCTGATCAGGAGAGTGCAGGTCGTGCATTCTTGAATCTCGGCTTTCTCAGCATGGAAGAAATCGGTCAGATCCTTCGCCTCGCTAGCGCTTACCGGTCGGGTGAGACGCTGCCTGACGAACTGAGCGCGCATCCGGCACTCGTCCTCTAATTGTTCCCGGGAAGCCAGCCGGGTAAATGAGGCTCCATGACAAACAGGACAAACGGGCATTCCTGATAGGGAGGACTCAAAAAACGACAGCTTACCGAGCCAGAAAAGTTGCTAGCTGAGAATCGACGGGCCGATCTGATCCAACCTCCTGGTTGAGGGAGTACGGGCTGTTACGAGTTTTGATCGAGGAGAAATAAAACGATGAGAGCACTCTGCTGGTATGGGAAGGAAGATGTCCGCGTGGAGACCGTTCCCGATCCGGTGATTCAGGATCCGGGCGACATTATCATCAAGATCACATCAACGGCGATCTGCGGATCAGACCTTCACTTGTATGACGGGTTCATGCCGAGCATGGAAAAGGGCGATGTCCTTGGCCACGAGCCGATGGGCGTGGTTGTCGAACGTGGCAGCGAAGTAAAGAAACTCAATATAGGCGACCGGGTTGTTGTTCCTTTCACGATTTCTTGCGGCAGGTGCTTCTTCTGCCAGAAAGGTCTCTTCTCGCTTTGCGACCGTTCCAACCCGAATGCTGTAGCGGCCGCAAAAGTGATGGGACACTCGCCCGCGGGACTTTTCGGCTATTCGCACATGCTCGGAGGATTTCCGGGCGGTCAGGCGCAATACTTGCGTGTACCCTACGCTGAAGTCGGCCCGATCAAGATCCCCGACAGTCTTCCGGACGAGAAGGTTCTCTTCCTTTCGGACATTTTTCCGACGGGCTACATGGGCGCTGAAAACGCGGAGATCGAACCGGGAGACACGGTGGCGGTGTGGGGCTGCGGTCCAGTCGCCCAGTTTGCAATGCAGAGCGCCTGGATGTTGGGCGCCGGACGGGTCATCGCTATCGATCGCGTTCCCGAACGACTCAGGATGGCTGAACAGGTCAGTAAAGCCGAGACCATCAACTTCGACAATGAGAAGGTCTATGACCGGCTCATGGAGATGACCAAAGGACGTGGTCCGGACCGCTGCATTGATGCCGTCGGCACTGAATCTCACGTGAGCATGCACTCAGGCGTTGACACGATCATGGACAAAGTCAAGACGGCCGTAATGCTCGAAACAGACCGCCCCCATGTCCTGCGCGAAGCTATCATGTGTTGCCGGAAAGGAGGCACGCTCTCCATTCCGGGCGTTTACATCGGGTTTGTTGACAAAATTCCGATGGGCGCTGCCATGAACAAGGGCTTGACCTTCAAGATGGGTCAAACGCACATGCAACGCTACATGCAGCCGCTTCTCGAAAAAATCGAGGAAGGCAAGATTGATCCGTCGGCGGTCATCACACACAAGGTGAGTCTCGAAGAAGCGCCGCAGATGTATCGAACCTTCCGTGACAAGCAGGACGGCTGCGTCAAAGTCGTTCTCAAGCCCTGACGTTGTTCAGTTGACGAGGGCCGCCGGCTGCGCGACGGGCGTGCGGCAGAGCGTGATCGAGTCCGTCTGAATCTTGTCCCATTCCTGGAGCGTCAAGCCGTGTGATTCAAAGAACGCGCGAATCTGGCTGGCGCTCCAGCCGAATAGATCCTCGAGCATCGGGACAATGACGCTGCAGGCGTCCTCGCTCAGAACTGTCCTTCTCGCGATAGGTGTCAGATACTTATTCTCTGAGACCGCGATCGTAAGTCCGTCGAGACGATTCACGTGCAGCATGACGTGGACATCGGAACTTCCGTCTCCGACATAAACGACATTGTTATGTCCGATTCGCATTTGGGTGCGAAGTCCGTCCACGACGGCAACCTTCCCGTACCCGGCGGGCAGAGTAACGATTGACTCGATTTCGCCTGTACCGGCGTGATAGCGGAAACGGGTTCCATGGATGTTTTCGGGCGGCACAATGCCTTCAAGTGCCGACTGAATGACTTCTTCCGGAGCAGCGGACACAACATGGAAGGAGAATTCATTTCCTTCCCATCCGCCCCGCAGAATCTCGAAAAGCAGCTTAATGTTTTCTTTAAGCCGAATCTGTTTTCCGACGGCGGTCAGGTGCTCTTTCCGAACACACCGAAATTCCGGATCATGCAGAAGCAGATAGGCCAGTTCTCCGCCCTGCTGCACAAGGTGAATATCCGAGAGCCCTTTTACTCGCTCTTCGAAACTACCTACTCCGATTAATTTGCTTAAGACCAGACCAGAATCATTAAAGCTCAACGTCTGGTCGAAATCACTGACGAATAGAAATTGTTTTCCTGTTTGAACCATACACTTCTCCTTCTGTTGGGAACCTTCGGAATGAATGGACGGGAGATCAGGACGAGGCGTACATCCTGATGAACAGGGACGAGCATTGCGAACCAACGCCTGTCTCTACCATTTTAGATGGAATCGGCACTCCACGGTTGCGGGACCGCCTGGAAAGCTGCTATATCCGTTTCATGCCGGCAAAAGCCCAGGATGCCCGTAAGCCGAAATATCAAAAGCTCTTCGAATCACTCAAAACGGATATCGTTGCCGGGCGATACAAGCCTGGACAGAAGCTGCCAAGCGAAGCGGCCCTTGTCACCAAGTCCGGCGCGTCCCGCATTACCGTGGGTCGCGCCGTTCGAGAACTTCAGAACCTTGGGTTGGTGGACCGTATCGCCGGCTCCGGCACCTATGTGCGCACCATCATGCCCGAGGGACGTCCTCACCTGTTTGGCCTTCTGATTCCCGACCTGGGCGAGACGGAGATCTTCGAACCGATCTGCCAGGGCATTGCGAATGCGCCGGAAAGTACCGAGCACGCACTGCTCTGGGGACACTCTGATCCCAAAGCTGGAAAAGCATTGCAGGCCTGGATTCTCTGCCAGCAGTACATCGCGAAAAAGGTATCGGGTGTGTTCTTCGCGCCGCTCGAGTTTGAGCCCGATTCGGAAAAGACGAACAAGCGTATCCTGAACGCGTTAAAACACGCGGCGATTCCAGTTGTCCTGTTGGATCGCCGCGCGACGGAAGTGCCGGATCGTGGCCGCCAGGATCTTGTGGGCATCAACAATCGCCAGGCCGCTTATGTAGCTACGAAACATCTCATTGACTTAGGCTGCCACCAGATCGGATTCCTGGGTTATCATGGCGCGGCGTTAACAATCAGTGAACGGCTATCGGGGTACACCGAAGCTCTTCGGGTACATGGACTGCGGCCGATCGTTGATTCCTCCGTTGAGGCAAGCACAGGTCGGAGTGATTCGCTCCACTGGTCAGGAAGACACAAGATTCACTCGGTAGACGCATTCGTATGCATCAATGACCGTATTGCAGGGCAACTGATGCATCTGTTTCTGCATCGGAAGATCCGCGTTCCGGAAGACGTTCGTCTGGTTGGAATCGATGATGTGTCATACGCGAGCTTGCTTCCCGTGCCGCTCACGACAGTGCGTCAACCGACGCACGAGATCGGGGAAGCTGCGCTGCGTGTCATGCTCGATCGCATCCGGACTCCTAAATTACGCCCACGCGAGGTTCTGCTCGACGGAGAACTGGTGGTCCGTGCCTCGTGTGGTGCCCATCTCGATAGAGACTGATCAATTTACCGTTTTGCTTCCGCGCCCACGACGTCCGCGAGCGCGGCCGCTACCAGGCTCAGAGCCACAATCCCAAACAGTGCAATGCGCAGCGAAGTACCTTGTGCAACCATTCCAATGAGCGGCGGTCCGAACAGAAAGCCGACATAGCCGGAACCACTTACCGTTGCAACACCCGCGCCACTGGGAATGGAGGGCAGTTTTCCACCCGCTCGGAACACGAGCGGAACGATCACCGAAAACCCGGCACCGGTCAGGGCAAAACCCGGCAGCGCCCAGATCGGCGAGGTCGACACGAGAGCCAGGGTAAGGCCGATCGCCGCAATCAAGGCACCGGAGCGCATCGTGCGCGTCGCGCCCAGTCGTGACGTGATCGAATCCCCGAGTAAGCGGAACGTAGCCATGCCCGCGGAGAAAACGGCATACCCGGCCGCAGCCAGGCCGGAACTGGAATGGAGGCCCTTCTTGAGATAAACGCCGGTCCAGTCAGCAATCGCCCCTTCGGAAAGGAACATGCAGAAAGCGACAGTTGCAAGAGTGAGCAACGTCAGCGGCATTCTTTCCAGCGACAACTTCTCGGAGGCACCACGAGCTGCGCCGTCTCCGTCGAGGAGAAATGGAGCGGTCGCAAGACTCACAAGAAAGAACAAAGCCGCTGCGGACGACATATGTACTTCCGGCCGTACCTCGCACGCCGCCAGCAGACCGCCCAGGGTGGCACCAACCATGCCGCCGATGCTGAACAGCGCATGAAATCGAGACATGCTCGGCTTGCCTGACGCATTTTCAACCGCCACACCTTGCGCGTTGATCGAAACATCGTTGGCTCCAGCCATGGCCCCGAACAGCACCAGCGCCCAAAACAGAGAAGAAGCTCCGGTCGGCAAAGGAGAGACCCGCGAGTGCCAGCGAGAAACCGACAGTGCTCCAGGCCGTGATCCGTTTGCTGCCGAACTTTGTGATGCACCAACCGGTAACCGGAATGGCGCAGACCGAGCCGATGGCTGTTCCTAACAAGCAAAGGCCAAGCCTCGCATTGGATAAGCCAAGGGCGTTCTGTACAGCCGGGATCCGCGAAACCCAAGTGGAGACGATCAATCCGTGCAGGAGAAACCGCGAGATAACAGCCCACCAAGCGATGGACATCTTGTTTTCGGAACCGAGGTTTGAAATCTGCTCTTGCTGAATATCAAGCATCCTAAGCTTTTGATCACCTCCGTAAGGACAGGTTGCCTTACCCATCAGAAAGCTGTTATATCCGTTGTGTTTCTCGATCCAAGCGCTTACTTGCCCGACCATTTACCGGTTTGAGAATGTCCGTTCGACGGGCACGTTCGGATGGAAGACTTACGGGGATCTGAACCTCGCGGCACGTCCGCACATCTAAGGGAAGATGAGCCTCTTTGCAGATTCGAACATTCGGGTGGGCGTCCTGGATCAATCACCAGTTCCGAGAAGGCTCGACGGCGGGGCAAGCACTCCGGAACAGCGTCGAACTGGCGCAACTCACTGATGGCCTGGGTTACCACCGTTACTGGCTCGCCGAACACCACGGGACGCCCGGTCTCGCGTGCGCAAGCCCGGAAGTCATGATTGGCCAAGTTGCTCAGGTGACCTCCAAAATTCGGGTGGGTAGCGGGGGCATCATGCTGCCACACTACAGCCCTTTGAAGGTTGCGGAGTCTTTCAGCATGCTCGCCGGGATGTATCCGGGACGGATCGACCTTGGAATAGGGCGCGCAGCGGGAACAAGCCCGGCCGTTGCGTTTGCGTTGCAGAGAGACCGCCGGCAGCGCGCGCCGGATGACTTCCCGGAACAATTCAGCGAGCTGCTCAGCTATTTCGCCGATCCTGCCGCGCCCAAGAGCCCCTTTCCGCAAATCGCCAGGACCCTTCCGCCATTTGCCGCACCCGACCCCTTTCTCCTTGGGTCATCGTTGCAGAGCGCTGCCTGGGCGGCCGAGCTCGGATTGCCTTACGTCTTCGCGGATTTCATCAATGCTCGAGGGGCGGAGAACGTAGAGTATTATCGGGAGCACTTCACACCCTCTCAGTACCTTCAGCAGCCTTACGTCATCGTGGCCGTGTGGGTGATTTGCGCCGCGACGGACAAAGAAGCGCTCGAGCTATCCGCAAGCAGCCGTATGATGATGACCCTGCTTCATCAAGGAAAGCTGATTGCGGTTCCTCCGGTCGAGACGGCGTCGGAGTTCCTCCGCCGAAACGGACTTCCTGCGGACACGTTGCCCCCGGGCAGGCGGTTTGTCACCGGTTCACCGGAACGTGTCAGGGCTGAGCTCCAAGACGTTGCTCGCGAATACGGCAAACCGGATGAACTGCTACTCGTGAACATCATGCATAGCCACGCCGCGCGCATGGAGTCGTATCGGCTTGCGGCCGGTGCATTAGGACTGGCCGCACCGCCAGAGTTGGCCGAAAAGCACCACGAGCGGCTGACAGGAGCCGTGGCCAGCCGCGCATAGCTAGTGAAATCAACAACTTAGCATTGGCAGTGCGGTTGCACTCTTCTCAGCGAAATCGCTAGAAAGCGATGTTTGGGGAGGAAGCAGAAGATGAAAACAAAAATGATGGCTCTGTTGTTGCTCGCAAGCAGCTCGGTGTTTGCGGGAGGAAGGTTTTTCTTCGGCGTGAACGTGGGAGCTCCCGCGTACGGATACTACGCACCGCCGCCGCCACCTCCTCCGCCCGCCGTTGCCTATATGGCACCTGCGCCGGGCCCCGGGTACTCGTGGGTTAACGGCTACTACTATCCGGCTGGACCGCGCTGGGGCTGGCGAGCAGGGTATTGGGCGCCACGTCCGTTTGTTGGGGCACGTTGGGTAGCACCTCGCTATTACAACAGGCACTACTACAACGGCTACTGGGGCCGTTAACAGACAAGCAATTTTTCGGATTCCCTCGAAGAGCGGGAGTGACCTCATACGTCACCCCGCTCTATTTTTTTGGATCTGGCCCACAGTCAAGGCTCTCCCTGATTCGGTGTTATTCTCGGGACGAGGACGGCACGGGTGAAAGTCGGAAAGGCTTGGTGGATCGGAGGTTGCGCGATATCGTTCCTCTGCACCGCATACGCGCTCGATCGCACACTACCCAAACCATTCCGCGAAGTGCAGGGGGTCGAGTACCGGATTGGCACCATTCCGCTGCCCCGCGATTATGCCGAAAATACCGAGTGGACTTTCGCGCGCATGATGTTCCCGCCGGGATGGAATAACGGTTACGAAGGACGTGATAATCCGGAGTGGCAACAGGGTACATCTCTATGGACGCAGGATTTCCCGCGCGCTGATCGTCACTTCGCAGAAGCTGTCCGGCGACTCACGAAGATCAGCACTCGTTCGGTGGAACAGCCGGTCAATCTCGACGACAAAGACGAAGTGTATAACTGGCCCTGGCTGTACGCCGTGCAGGTGGGCGAATGGGGCATCACAGATGCGCAGGCCCTGAAGCTGAGAGATTACTTGCTGCGAGGCGGTTTTTTCATGGCGGACGACCTCCACGGTACCGTCGAGTGGCAAGTGTTCGAAGAGAGCATGAAGCGGGTCTTCCCGGATCGGCCAATCATTGAGATTCCTGATTCTGATCCGATCTTTCACACCGTTTACGACCTCGACCAGCGTTACCAGATTCCGGGCGAGGCGCATCTGCCTGAAGGCCACAAGCTCGATGGCTATGCCGCGCACTGGCGCGGCATTTATGACGACAAAGGGCGCATCATGGTCGCGATTTCGTTCAATTCCGATGTAGGCGACGCGTGGGAGTACGCGGATTCAGCTTTCTATCCCGAACGATTCTCGGCTCTAGCGGTCAGGCTCGGCGTCAATTACATCATCTATTCGATGACTCATTAGCGTTTACTTGGAGCGATTGACCGGTCCCCAGAAGATGGTGCAGTCCGCAATATCGGCTTGCTGCGGAAATACCTTCGGGAGTTCCATGGTGTCGATACGGTCTTCTTTGCAGGATTCCACAGTGGCGAACTTGCCCGCCTTCACTAGGGCATTGATTTCTTTCTCGGAAATGACGTGATAGAGCTTCTCTTCCGCCGGAGGAAGCTCCAGCTTGTGCGAATAAGAGAACTCCATTCCAGGCATGGGCGTTTTTCCGAGTAGAAAATAGACCTGTTCATCGGCATAGAATTGGGCGCCGGGCGGAGTGACCTTCGCGATTTTCGCTGCAATCTCGTCGTAAGTTGCCCACGTGGTCGAGTCGCGATTGTCGAAAAGTTCTTTGCCAATCGACAGAACCAGTAAGCCGCTCATAACAGTTACAGGCCAAAACGGACGCGACGCATCCACCAGATGCGATGTGACAGCGAAGAACCCGACCGCAGCGAGCACACCAAAAAACGGCACCGCAACGATGAAATAGCGCTGGAATGTCGGATGCGCGGTGGCTATATACGCGGTCAGTGAGGCAGCAATCCAGCCGCACAGGTAAAACTCGGCTCGGCGACTCCGGTCCCATCCGCTTTGCCGTCTTATGAAAGCAAGTCCAAAGGCCGCGAAGAGCGCCAGGAGAAAGCTCGGCACTGAATTGATCCACGCGGTGAATACGTCGAAATCATGCGAGGTAGCGTCTCCCCAATTCACTCGGCGGAACAACGCCTGGTATTGGACAACGTTGAATAGGGTCTGGCGCGGACCTTTGACGAAGAGAAGTAATACCGGGAGAAAAGGAACCGTGCAGCCCACAAGGAAAGCAGCCGCGTTTTTCCATCGGGTTCCCTTTTTGCTGTAGTAGAGCAACCACCCCAGGAGGACCGGAGCCAATGGGGCTGTCAGCAGAGTGCAACCAGCAGCCGTACCCGCCCCTAAGCCGGCTGCAAATATCCCAAGCAAGCTGCTTTTGCGAACACTCCCAGCCATGAGCCGGAATGCAAGAACGGAGAAAAAGATCGAGCTCGCATACGCTTGGCCGATCGGCCCGAACTGAACCAAGATCTCGTTTAGCGCCGTGAAGAGAGCCGCAAGCAAAACGCAAGGCCAGCGCCAGGGGTTCATGTTCATAGGCAGCCGGAACAGGACAAATTCGGCAGCGAGATATGTACTCCCGGCAAGGAACAGAGAGGCGAACACATGTGTGACTCGCCAGGAGGTACCAAATATGGAGAAAAGGGCCGCGTTGAAATAAGCGTTTAGAGGCGGTTGAGGAAAACAAAAATCGATATAGGGCGTCCTGCCTTGATGGATGAGCTGGGCCGCGAGCAGGTGAAAGCCTTCGTCCCAAACGAAACCGAGTGTCACGGAATAGGCAATCAGGCCCGCACCGAGCAATACTGTCAGCGCGACAAGATATCGCCTTAGGGGATAAATGTTAGTCGATTCGACAGCCCATTGCTCTTCGATTCGACTGTCGATAGCAACTTGGTCCACTGCGCGCGATGATACGATGTCGTGCGTTTGAAACTCAAGCCCCTCTGAAAACTCGGAGTCAGGGAAGGCCGAAAGAGAGCACATCCGAGCCGGCTGTGATTGCTATAAACTGCTTGCCTCCGGCTGTATATGTCATTGGTGACGCCTTCATCACCACGTTAGTGTCAAAGTGCCACAAAGTCTTGCCGTTCCGAGCGTCAGCCGCTACGAAGGCTCCGTTCGGATCACCATAGAAGAGAATTCCGGATGCCGTGCCAAGTACCCCGGGCCAGGTTTTCGCGAGCACAGGACCTATCTGCTTCACCTCCCACGCGATCGACCCGTCGTCGATTCTGATTGCGCGGAGATAACGATAGCCGGGCTCGTCGGGTATCTTCCCCGCCCGTATCGCTTCGATCTTCTCAGGGGGCTGGCAGTCCTCCTGAGTCATCACATAGTAGAGACGCGTGGCGGAGTTGTACGAAGTCGAACTCCAGTTCGCCGCGTTCGATGGACAACCCATCTCACGGCTGCGCTGTTCCTTGTCTCCTCCCACCGTTTGGGGCCGATGATCCGGGCCTATGCCGCTGGCCCAATTCACACGCGAAAGAAACTTCCGTGCCAGCAAGACCTCTCCGTTCGTACGGTCCAGGACGTAGAAGAAGCCATTGCGATTGGCATGCAGTAAGAGCTTGCGCTGCTTCCCTCGAAATTCTGTGTCCACCAGCACAGGCGGCTGGTTTGCATCTCTATCGTGGATGTCATGCGGGGTGAACTGGAAATACCATTTCACCGTGCCGTCGTGCGGATTAAGCGCAAGAATGCAATCGGTGAAGAGGTTGTCTCCCGGACGGTCTCGGTCGTCTGAATCTGGCCAAGGATTACCGGTGGGCCAGTAAACGGTATCCGTTGCCGGGTCGTATGATCCGGTGAGCCAAGTGGATCCTCCGCCATAGAGCGGCTCTTTCCCTTTCCAAGTTTCGGACCCGGGCTCGCCTTTGAGTGGAATCGTCCAGTGACGCCAAAGCATTTGACCGGTCGACGCACGGAAGCAGGCGATAAAGCCGCGCATTCCCCAATCGCCACCCGAAACACCGGCAAGCACCGTATCGTTGATGATCAACGGAGCGATGGTCGAGCCATAGTGCTGCGGCTGTTCGGGCATGTAGGTGTCCCAGACGAGGCTGCCGGTCACTCGATTGAGAGCGAGCAGGTGCGCGTTGTCGGTGACCATGAACACCTTGTCGCCGTACAGGGCGACCCCTCGATTTGTCCCGAGCGAGGCATCTCCCACCAGCCCTCGGGTCTGCGGGCGCGCGTACTTCCAGATCATTCGGCCGGTCGCTGCATCGAGAGCGTACGCTTGGTTAGGCCCCGTCACGTACATGACGCCATCTGCCACAAGCGGGGTTGCCTCGAGACCGAAATGCGGGATGGGGAAGATCCAGCGGAGGCCCAGTTGCCCTACGTTGGTTTTATCGATCTGGCGCAAGCTAGTGAATCGGTTTGCATCCAGACTCCCGTTGTAGCTGAGCCAATCACCAGGGTGCGGATGTAGCAGACGCGCGAAGTCGATATCTTTGGACGAAGTTGACCCTGTGGCCGCCGGCAAGTTGTCCGGGGATTCTTTTCCGTTTAAGCTTCCGAGATAGGCAATCAGGTCTGTGCGGTCCGCGTCTGATCCCGCGAAGGGCTTCATCACCGAACCTGCTTCTTCGTTGATAGAAACGATCTCGCTGTCCGTCAGCAGATGAAACTCACCCT
This sequence comes from uncultured Acidobacteriaceae bacterium, assembly GCA_963730775.1. Lineage (GTDB taxonomy): Bacteria > Acidobacteriota > Terriglobia > Bryobacterales > Bryobacteraceae > Bog-105. The sequence goes on from CAVSTI010000009.1 coordinate 436,531, forward strand.
GAAGGTCCTGAACCTGGACGTCAAAGTTGGTACGCCCGCGTGCGAATCCACGCAGTTTCGTACCATTTTTCAACTGCACATCAACGAGCTGATAACCCGGCGTAATGAACAGTTCCGGATGAGTCAAAACGCGCTTCAGTTCCATCACGGTCGTTGTTGATCCCACGTTGGACAGATCCGGTCCGATCGCTGAGCCCTCGCCGAATACCATGTGGCAAGACGAGCAGTTGCCGCTTCCGAAGAAAACCTTTCGGCCAGCGTCGCGGTCTCCCGGCAGAACGGAATCGGCAGCAGCCGAATTTAACGAGTGCACAAAGTCGGCAATGTCTTCGAGTTCTTCTTTGGGCAGGTCGAAGGCTGGCATGCCTGCATTCGGCACCCCGTTTCTGATCGTTTGGCGAATCTGCTCCGTTGTACGTGAGCGCAGATGGCGATTTCCCGCCAACGCAGGCGCGTGATCCGTTCCTCCCGCATCCCCGCCGTGACAACCGACACACCTGGTCGCGAATTGGGTCGCGCCCTTCTTGAGAACCTCGGCAGTCGTGCCCTTACCGCCTTGTTCTTGCGCCGCCATGCAGCAGGTAGCGACAGGGATCAGGCACAGCAGAGCCATACCCCGGAGCCTGGGAATCGCGATCAAGCAGTCACCGCCTCAGGGGCCAGGACAAACTTTTTCGATCCGGCGAAGATCCACAGGATCAGGGGACAGATGACAGGTATCAAGCCAAAACAGATAAACACAGGCGTGTACGAAAAACGCTCAAGCAGCCAACCAGTCAACAAGGAAAACACCATGCCGCCGAAGCCGGCACCCATACTGGCGATTCCCCAGACCGAGGCGGTTGCATTCCTCGGGAATAAATCAGCGGGCAGCGCGAGCATGTTGGCGAGGCCTCCCGTGTAACCCGCCATTGCCACCGAGACAAGCGCAAACGATAGCCAGACCGAATGCACAAATACGGCTGGTATAGAGGCCATCATCAAAATAGCGAAGAAAGTGACAGCGACTTTGCGAGCGGGGATCAAGGGTAAGAACTTCAGCAGCAGTCGTGCAAGCAGTCCGCCGAGAATGTTACCCAGACCAGCCACGAAGAACGGAATCCACGCATAGGCCCCGATCGACGCCATATCGAAATGCCGCTCCGCTTTCAGATATTGCGGGAACCAGAAGACGTAGAAGTACCACGCGGGGTCAATAAACACCTTCGAAATCGTGAAACTCCAGACGAACCGGGAACGTAACAGTGCGCGGGTCGGTACAGGCGGCAGGACATCCGCCTCAGATGTCGGCTTCGGCGTGCGATAAATGGGCCACCAGGCCGCAAGCCACAGAAAACCGGCTAAGCCGACGAGTACGAATGCCCAGCGCCAACCGAGACGCAGCAGCAGAAAAGCGACAACAGGTGGCGCAAGAATCGCTCCGATTGAGGAGCCGCTATTAAAGATGCCGGACGCTAACGCCCGTTCCCTTTCGGGAAACCATTCGGCGACTACCTTGACGGCTCCCGGCCAATTCCCCGCCTCACCCATGCCCAGCAGAAACCGACACGCTGCGAGACTGACCGGGCCGGTTGAAAAAGCGTGGAGCACCGAACTCGCAGACCACCAAAGCATGCACAGTCCGTATCCGGCTCGAGTGCCAAGCCGATCGATCAGCGGGCCGGAAACACCGTTCGAGATCGTGTAAGCGAGCAGGAATGCGGAGACGACTCTCGAATAGCTGGTGCTGCTCATGCCGAACTGCTCCGTCAGTACGGGAGCCGCGACCGAGAGCGTCTGTCGGTCAAGGTAGTTCACGACCGTCGCCCAGAACGCGAGGGAGATCATGACCCAACGCAAGCGAGAGTTCGGAGCTGCAATCTGGCCGGAGCTCATTTCGAACGTGTCGAGATGTTAGGCTAGACCCGCGTTCCGCAGATAGGTTCTCAGTTGTTGCAGGTCGCGGCGCATGGGATTAAATACGGCAGACTTGTCAGCGATTTCTGCCTTACCATCCTCCGCGCCGCCGAGCGGGTACTCAAAATGGAGTTGCAAAGGTCCATCGAATCCGGAAGCGGCGACCATCCCGAAGAATTCGGGAAGCCGAACCATACCGTCGCCCAGCGGCTTCCAGGCGGGACGCCAGTTTCCCGGTCCCTTCTTTTCCCAAAGGAAATCTTTCACCGCGATGCCGTGAAGGTACTTGCCCGTGATGCGGAAGCTGTTAATCCAGCCACCGAAGCCGCCTTCTACCGTCGCATGACCTACGTCGTAGTTCACGCCTACCGCGGCCGGATCAAGCCCGCTTAGCAACTCGTGAAGGTCCCAGATCGAGGCGCCCACGACATTCACGCCGGAGTGCGTGTGATACATGGCTGTCGCGCGGTAACGCGCGTTGAGCGCTGCCAGCTTCTCGACACGGGGCTTCATGGAGTTCAACTGCTGCTCGAGAGGAAGATCCGGTTTATACGTCAGGCCGCCCCAGCGGTAGTAGCGTATTCCAAGCTGAGAGGCCGTACTGAGGATGTCCTCTGCATACGGAGTATTGGCATCAACAATATCCGTCGTGATCATCGGAACTTCCAGGCCATGCTTACGAAGCGTGGCAATCAGAGGTGGAAGGTCCTGTTTCACGCGTTCTGGAAGTACGTGGCCGCCTTTCCGAACGGCGAGGTCCACACCATCGAATCCGATCTCAGCTGCGCCTTCCGCCAATTGCTCTCCGCGCAGAAACAGAAGATGTTTTGAGAAGATGGCGACTTTCATAGGGCGCTTCGTGTTCGTGTCGGCATTCGCGGCCACCACACCGGCTGCGGCGGCGCTTGTCGCCAACATAGTTCTTCGGCTGAAAAGTTTTTGCATTCTTACCCTTTAAAATGACAACTTCAGCGCGAGTTGGATGATACGCGCTGAATTCAGCGTGGCGTTCACCTGGCCGCCGGATGAGTTATTGATTGTGTTCGTCGGAATCGCAAACACAGGATGGTTCAGAATGTTGAACATCTCCGCCCGAAACTGCAGTGCGGTGCGTTCCGTGATCGGGAACATCTTCAAAAGCGAAAAGTCGACCTGTTTTAGGGAGTCTGCCCGGAGAATGTTCCGGCCCCCGTTGCCGTAGGTGAATGTGGCGGGCGTGGTGAAGGTATTGCTCACTCCCGAAACGAAACTGGAGCACGCCGAATTCGCCGAAACATAGAACCAGCAGGTAGGCTGCCCGACCATGATCGGCGCCCCGTTGACGTTCGGGCGCTGGCTAGTGACTCCGGTATTGGCGGTATCGGTGCTGATAACCGGCGTAAACGGCTGTCCCGAGCGCAGGGTAACGATACTCGCTAACTCCCACCCGCCGATGATCTGGTTTACGAAACCCGGCGCATTGCTCGCAAACTGTCGGCCCTTGCCGAAAGGCAGAGAGTAGTTGAAGCTGCCCGTGAATGACTGGGGCAAGTCGTAGTCGCAAGGGCCCCGGTTCGACGATAACAGCAGCAAGGTGGTGCCGCCTTGCTGGCTTCCGGCATCGATGCACTTCGACCATGCATAGGAAATCAGCGTATTCAGCCCATGCCAATCGCGGCTCTCGAATTTCGCCTGTAAGGCGTTGTAATTGGCGTTCTCCGAGAACACGGGATATGTGAACGCTCCCCATTGCGCGAAGGGACGGCGAGTCTGAATTGCGCCGGGTCCTGGATTGGGGTCGTTGGTGCTGAGATTCTGATTCAGGTGCGTCGTCTTGTTTCCAACATACGAGATGTCGAGAGATGTTGAGTGCGTCAATTGGCGCTGAATCGCAAAGTTCCATTCGCTCACCGACGTGCTGCGGAACAAAGTAGAACCGGAGTCGACGTCCGGCGTGGCGCACGATTTTGCCGCAAATCCAAAAGCGCAAACCTGTCCGGTGGTGTTCGGCGAGACGTTCGGCTGCCCGAGGAAGAAATCCGCCCAGGTCCGGGTGGGTCTTGCCTGGGGACGATCGTTAAACACGGTGCTCGTTGCGATAAAGGGTACTGTGGCAACGGTGTTGTTAATCGTATTGCTATCCGGGAAGGCGTAGAAGATCCCGAACCCGCTGCGAACGACCCAGTTGTTGCTACCCGACGGCCTCCATGCAAAGCCGATGCGCGGCGCCCAGTTCTTCTGCACGGAATGAATCGAATCCGGGAGCCCCAGATCTTTCGTATATTCAATTCGATCGCTGAATAAATTCAGCAGCGACGCTGAGAGCGGCTGCACAGCCGGATCAATGGAAGAGGGAACGATGATTTTTCCATTCGAGAGATCAAACGCGCTCTTCTGGCCTCGAATTCCGCTGTAGAACCCTTGCAGATCCAGACGCACGCCCAGGTTCAGCGTCACGTTCTGAGAAACGCGGTAATTGTCCTGCGCATAGAAGCCCCAGAAATCGCCAACATCCCCGTTGAGCTGCTTGAAGTAGTCGCGCGTGACCGAATCCGGATAGCCAAGAAGAAGATCGCCAAATCCATCGCCCGTATAAGTACCCACGAAGTTGAAAACTCCAACGGAGCGCGAGCCGTTGATGAACGCGGCCGTCTGATGCATCAACTCGGCGCCAATCCTGACATTATGCTTGCCGCTTGAGTAGCTCACGCTGTCTGCGTACTGCCAGTTCCGGATTCGATTCTGCTTGGGTCGCTGGTCGGAAGGGGAACCGGTGAATGTGGAGTACCCGGTAACCGTAATCTGCGGGAAGCTATACACGGAAGTCGTATCGTTGAAGCCCTGCACGCCCGCTTGTTGATTGAAGTTTGTTCCCTGTAAAGTGCCACCGAAATAAAAGTAACTTCGGTAGTAAGAAACACGAGCTTCGTTCAACCAACTCGGGCTGAAAATGTGGGTCAGGCTGATCGTCGCGTTCTGGGCCCGGCTATGAAGGGGAAAACTTCCCAGCGTGGTGTAGGCGTTCGGGTCATTCTCATCATTGTTGTTGATGGAATAACGCCCGCTGAGCTGGGTTGCTGAAGTGATCTGGTGGTCAATCCGAATGTCACTGCGAATCTGATGCTGTGTAAGGTCGTTTGTTAACGACGAGTAAGCGGCGCTGCCTTGCGACAGTATTGGGCAGGGGCAGAAAATTCATGAAATACAGAGCTTGTGGCGAGATCCGGTTGACCGGAATAACGTTCCCGGGAAATTGAGCGTACCCGTTCGTTGGATCAAGAAGCCTCTTGTTGGTGATAGCGCCGAAGTTACCTGTCCTTTGCGCGGCTGTCGGGACAACGCTGCTGGTCGTGATGCCCTGGAGCAGACCCGTTTTCTCCATGTCCGCGAAGAAGAAAGTCTTGTCTTTTCGGATTGGCCCACCGACCGCGAACCCGTACTGATTCCGGCGTAGTACGTCCTTCGTCTGATTAGAACCAAGTGGCGGAATGAAAAAGAAGTTTCGTGCGTCGAACGCGGAATTTCGTACAAACTCGAAAGCCGTTCCGTGAAATGCGTTGGTGCCGCTCTTCGAAGTCACGTTGACGGCGTTCGGACTGTGGCCGTGCTCCGCGGACATGTTGGCGCTCTCTACTTTGAACTCTTGCAGGGCGTCGACGTTCGGCTGGATCAGCGTTCCCCCCGTTTGCATTTCGGTAATGAATGCGCCATCCAGATACCAGCCAACCTGGTTCGGCGCGGTGCCATTGATCACCACATTCACAGATGACGATCGGATGGAGCTTCCGCCGGTTCGCGTTCCCTGCCCGCCGGGAGTGTAAGTCGCACCTGGGGTGAGACTGGTGAGTTGCCAGAAACTTCTTCCGTTCAGCGGCATTCGTTCCACAGACGTTGGATTCACTACCTGACCGACCGATGACTCGGAGGTCTGGACAATCGGGTGGCGCAGCCGCAACGGTGACTTCCTGTTCAACGCCCCCGACCTGAAGAGTGGCATCAATCAGTTCGCGTTGCGCTACTTGTAGCTCGACATCCGGGACCGTATAGGTCTTGAAACCCGCCATCGTCACCTTGATTGAGTAGTGGGCCGCAGGCAGATCGGGGATCACATACTCGCCGCTGCCATTGGTAGTGACCGACCGAGTCAGTTGCGTACCCACGTTCTGCACTTGTACGGTTGCTCCGGCGACTACGCCGCCCGAAGCATCGGTCACAGTGCCCAGGAACGAGCCATTCGAAATCTGAGCCAGCGCGCACACGGCCAGGCAGAAGGCGCAGGACAAAGCGCGCCAGAGAGAAGAGTATTTCACGTGAACTCCTTCACCTTATTGCAAACGTTTACAAGTATTGCGTGTATCGATTCAGGCCAGATGCCAGGGCGCCCGATACGGGCGATCTATCCACCCATTGGCCTCGGAATCACCGATAATCTGCTCTTTGGCAGTGTCCCAGCGCAATCGCCGGCCCAGCCTGGTTGAGATATTGCCGAGATGGCACATCACAGCCGTCAAATGCCCTTGCTCCACGTCCGCATTGGGCCGCTTGCGGCTCTTCACGCAATCGAGGAAATTGCGGACATGAGCGCCGTTCAGGTCAGATCCGGGGACCTTCAACGCCTCAACCAGCGGCTTGTCCGTCTTCTTGCCGAGAACATTCGCCATCTCCGGCTTCACTGTGAAACCGCCGCGCGTCAGGCTGAGCGTTCCCTTAGTACCGAAGATGTCGAGCGTGAACGGCTCGCCCTCGGAAATCTCGCTTGACGTCCAGCTCACGACCACCTTAGGAAATTCGTACAACACTTCCTGTACATCGGGCGTTTGTCCGCCGTCCGTCAGGGAATAACGACCGCCGGTCGCAGACACCGAGACAGGGGCATCTGCGCCCACAATCCAGCGCGCGATATCCAGGTGATGGGCGCCCCAGTTGGTCATCTGGCCGCCCGAGTAATCCCAGAACCAGCGGAAATTGTAGATGCATCGGAACGGATCGAACTCCACCTTTGGAGCCGGTCCAAGCCACATGTCCCAATCGAGCTGAGGCGTGAGGCCGGACTGCAGGGCAGTAGGCTTCAGGCCCGGAAAGATGTTCCGCTGGTAGCCGGCGCGGATGCGATGAACGTCGCCGATTCCACCATCCTGGATCAATTTCACCGCCTGCGCGTAGTGGGCGCCGGACCGCTGCTGACTTCCCGTCTGAACCACCCTGTTATTCTTGCGAGCGGCTTCCACCATCTTCCGGCCCTCGCTGATCATCAGCGAAAGCGGCTTTTCGCAGTACACGTCTTTGCCTGCTTCGCATGCCTGGACCGTCATAATGGCATGCCAGTGATCGGGCGTAGCAACGAGCACGGCGTCAACATCGTTCAGCTCGAGTACCTTCCGAAAATCTTTAAATGGCTTCGCGCGGCCTTGTGTCATCGCGATGCCCTGCTCGCGGAAGGGATCGTAGACATCACAAACCGCTACCGGTTCAACATCGGGTTCTTTGAGAAAATTGCCCCAGTCTTCCCGGCCGCGCCCGCCTGATCCAATCAGCCCCATTCGGATTCGGTCGTTAGCTCCCAGGATGCGGGATGCACTCAGCGCGTTGGCCGCGGTTACCGCAAACGCCGTCCGCGAAAAGTCTCGTCTTGTCATGGTTCCTCTCGAGTAATCTGGGCTGGTACAGCAATCGATTTCGTCCCCGAGACAGGCAATGGGCGCGGTTTGCTCCACATGGAGTTACCAGCTACACTCGAATTTCCTACGTCGGAAACGTTTACCAATGTTCGACTCAAACTTTAGCCGAAGGCAAGTACTCAAGTCAATCGCAGGAGTAGCGGCCAGCGCACCGGTCATTTTCTCCGCCCCGGCCACGGATATCCAGATTGTTGAGGTTGAGCCTTCATACCAGGATTTCAATTATCGGGCGCCAATGAAGTTCGGCGGCTCGGTCGTCACTCGGGTCACACTGCTCAACGTTCGTTGTACGGTAAAAGGCCGCAACGGCAAAACGGCCCAGGGCTTCGGGTCGATGCCGATGGGCAATGTTTGGTCGTTTCCCTCGAAGAAACTGTCCTACGACGAGACGCTCGCGGCGATGAAAGAGCTATCGGGCAGGATCAGCAGCTTAACTTCGAACCACAAAGAATGGGGTCATCCGATTGATCTGAGCCAGGAGCTCGAGCCGCAGTATCTGGCGGCGGCCGCCGAGATCTCCGAAGGATCTGGCGCAGCCAATCCCGCCGCTTTGCACACTCGTTACCGCGAGCCCTTCGATATCGCTCTCCATGACGCTTACGGCAAGACTTCACAACCGTCGTCATTTCAAACTCTAGGGCCGGAGTATCTCCATCACGATCTGGTCGCATTACCTGGGGCCTGAATTTCGCGGGGAGACGCTCGACCGTTACATCCTGCCGCAACCAAGCCGGAGTTGCCGCTCTACCACCTCGTTAGCGCCGTTGACCCGATCACGAAAGAAGACGTCAAGAAGCGAGATCGATGATGGCCTGCCGGAAACCTTGCCCGAATGGATCCGGGCCAACGGAATCACCCATATCAAGATCAAGCTCAATGGCGACGATCGGAAATGGGATCTGCGAGCGCGTGATCCGGGTACATGAGACAACGGCGGCGACGGAACGTGAACGCAAAGTGAATCAGTACGTGTATTCGCTCGACTTCAACGAAAAGTGCCCGAATGTCGATTACCTCGTGAGCTTTCTCCAGGAACTGAAGTCACGGTCTCCGCAGGCATACTCGCGAATTCAATACATTGAGCAGCCCACGGCCCGCGACCTGGATGCGAATCCGCAGAACGATGTGCATGCGGCGTCCAAGTTGATTCCCGTCGTGATCGATGAGTCGCTGACCGGCAAGGAGGCGTTCCTGACCGCACTCGACATGGGTTATTCGGGAGCGGCCTTGAAAGCGTGCAAAGGTTTGAGCCAATCGCTCCTGATGGCTGCGCTGGGCCAAAAGCGAAAAGTGTTTCTCTGTGTGTGCAGGACTTGACATGTCCCGGGTGCTTCTCTCGTCAGTTCGGTCAGCCTGGCCGCACATGTACCGACGGTAAAAGCAATAGAAGCCAATGCTCGCGAATATGTACCTGCCGCCAATAAAGGCTGGGCGAAGCGGTTCCCCGGCATCTTCAACGTGAAGGACGGCATGGTCCGCACTGCCGATCATCAAAGGCTGGGTCTGGGCATTGTTCCGGCCTAGAGTGGCCTTCAATTCAGGCTCGATCGTTCCCGCTATTCGGAAAGCCCCAGGCAAATTTGCAGGACGCTTGGACTCGTCTTGCAGATTCTGTGGGATAGATCGATCACCAATCCGCTGCTGCGCGTCATTGCGCCAGCGAAGAGGCTCGCGAACGCCCAGCATTGTGACTTGCGATCCCTCTTTGGCGTGAACGGAGCTAGGGTGAGCGGCTTGCCCGGGCCAAGCTAGCGCAAAGGCATAGATATAGCGCTGGTCTTTGGTCCGGCTGAATCGGATATGATCGCCTTCTGCCACAAAGCGCCATCGCGAGCGCGCGTGGCATAAATGCCTTCCCCATTCACCTTTAGCCAGCCGCCCGACCTCCTTCAGTTGCTGGATCGCTGCCGGATGAAATTTTCCTGTGCCATCCGGGCCGATGCCGACCTGGAAATTTCCGCCTTTTGCTACCGAGTCGAGCAGGTTGCTGACGATCCAGCCTGCGCCTTTATATTCCGTCGGATCGGGATCATACGAGAAGCGGAAGCCAAAGGATAGATCACCATCCAGGGCACCGTAGTGTTCTCCTTTCCGCCCGGAACAAATCGCTCCGGCGTGTAGTAGTCGCCGTAGTTGCCGATTCCGCGCGCTCGCAGCATGACGTCGGGTTGAAACTTGCGCAAATGCAGAATCGTGTCGCGCATTTGCGGCCAGACGTGGGCCCGAGCCACATATCCAGCGAAAGCATGTCGATCCGGCCATAGTTCGTCAGCAGTTCCTTCAACTGACCGCGATGCCGCGCCATCATGCGTTGGACTTCGTCGGGCGTAGGATCGGCGAACAATCATGTGTCGATCGCCCAACCGTTTCTTCGCGTCTTCGAAGTCGGTCAGTTTAGGCGAAGAGGGCACCTGGGCCGGGTGGTAGCAATAGGGCCGGAAATCGGCGTCGTACCAGTCGGGATGCGAAAAGTAGAGCGCGATTTTCAATCCGCGGGCTTGGGCGCAGCTCGCATAGTCTCGCCACGATGTCACGTTCGAAACGGTGTCTCCTCGATGCTGTAGGCGAGATCGCAGGATTCCAGTTTCGGTCCGCCCGGAGCCGCCCAATTGATGCGTGAACTGCACACGAGTCTTCGTGTGAAACATCGAGAAACCCTCGTGATGCTTCGTCGTAAACGCGAACATCTTCAGGCCGCTTTCGTGAAACAGGTTCAGTCCATTCGTCAGCATCGAAGGCCGAGGGATTCCAGGTCTTATAAAGCTGGTTGTAATCGTTCCGTTCTGCCGCAGACAACTTTCAGAAAGGGCCAAGATTCCGGGTAGCAGGCGATGTAATGGAGTAGATTCCCCAATGGATCCGGACACCATACTTCATATCCTGGAACGCTTCGTACGCTTGGTTCGACGCCCAATGATACTCAGGGACCGGTGTCTCCTCTACGTACCCTTTGACCCTTACGTACTGGCGCTCATTTGCGGGAAGACGGTGGGGAGGAACACTCGCGTCCGTCGCGCCACTCAGCCGTGAGGCGGCCAAGGCAGTTCCACTCACCGCCATCATCTGTCGGCGAGTCAACGATTCAGGCACAAACATGATCTTCCTTTATAGAGTTGTCGGCAAGATTTGAATCTCGGGCACAACGGCACGCGGGGGCAGGCTTGCAATTGCCAGAATCATCTCCGCAACATCTTCGGGCTGCAATGCCGCGTCAAGTGTTTCGCGCGTCGGCTTTACCGGACGCTTTTGCACGAGTTCCGTGTCGACGAGTCCCGGACATACTACACAAGTCCGAATGCCATTCTGCCGCTCCTCGAAACGTGCGGCATGCGCCAGGCCCACCAGACCACGCTTCGCTGCCTGGTATGACGCGCCCGACGCATCGGCCATGAGCCCCGAAATGGACGAGATGTAGAGGAGCAGTCCGCCCCCCGCGGCGCGCATCGCCGGGAGAACAGCATACGTCGCATAATATGCTCCGTTCAGATTCGCATCGAGCATCATGTCCCAGGTCTCCGGGTTCAAGACGCTGAGAGCACGCCCGGGTATATTCGTTCCGGCGGCGTATACGAGGATGTCCACGGTTCCGACGCTCGCCTGCACATCGTCGACCAGCTTCTTCATCTCATCTGCTTTCGAAGCGTCGGCGACATGCACTCTGATACCGAAACCGGCAGCCTTCGTTGCCGCCTCCAGTTCCGCCAGGCGGTCGGCCCGACGCGCAGAAGCGACGACCTTTGCTCCGGCGCGCGCAAACAAAAGCGCCGTCTCGCGCCCAATCCCGCTCGACGCACCAATGATCAGGACGACTTTGTCTTTTAGCGAAATAGCCATGCACTACAAATTAGAGCGCAGCGGAATTTCGTTGCGGTTTGGCGGCCGACTCCCGTTCCACCAGATGTACCCCGAGGACCCGATGCTCCGGCGCCTTCTGCTTGCCGGACCGAGCGGCGAGCAGCATGGTGACAGCCGCCTCTCCCAATTCATACTTCGCCTGGTAAATCGTCGTGAGCGGCGGGTGGGCGATGGAAGCCATCTCCACATCATCAAAGCCAACGAGCGATACGTCGCTTGGGATTCGCACGTCCAGCTCTATGGCGGCTTTAAGGACGCCGAAGGCCATCGCGTCGTTTGCGGCGAAGATCGCCGTGACATCACCGCGATCTGCTAAGAGTTTCCGGGCCACGTTGTAGCCACCCTCAAACGTATGCCCCCCATGCAGGACCGAAACGGTGGCCTTCTTGCCCGGTTTTCGGAGATACTGCAGAAACCCTTGAGCGCGCCTCGACAGATTTCCGTGACGTCCGGGGCCCGACAGGTGGGCGAACCGCCGATGGCCGAGTTTCCACAAATATTCTGCCGCCAGCCAGCCACCGCGGGCGTTGTCGCCTAAAACTGTCGAGAAAGGCGAATTCTTTTCATGGCTGTTCAGCAACACGACAGGGATCCCGCTCTCGGCAAGACGCTTCTGCTCCGTTCGGTCCAGCGCGGTGATGGAATTCATGATGATTCCGTCGACATTCTTTTCCATCAGCGAATGGATATAGCGTTTCTGTCGCTCCGAATTCAAATCGCTGTTGCATAAGACCACATCAGAGCCGGCCGCGAAGGCCGCGTCTTCCGCTCCTCGCGCCACATCGGCAAAGAAGGGGTTCCGAATATCGCTGATCACCAGCCCAATCATCTGGGATCGGCCGGTCACTAAACCTCTGGCAAAGCGATTAGGCCGGTAATGAAGCCGTGCCGCAACTTCCAGCACCCGCTGCCGGGTCGCCGGATTAACACCATATGCCCCGCTCAGGGACCGCGAAGCCGTCGCGATCGTTACGCCGGCCGACGCGGCAATGTCGCGAAGTTTAGCGACAGGCGATCCGGATCTCGATTGATCTTGCAATCGTTTCCGATTATCCGCAGCGAGCTCAAGGCCTGTCAATATCGGCAGCCCTGAACAATGTCGACGTCCAGGTAAAGGAGTTTATGAAAGCGCTTGCAATCGGCCGGTTTCCAAGCATATGTTAGCGATAGCGGATTCTTGGTAGTAAGTTCACCGCTTATAAAAAGGGGAGTCTCATCCTGTGGTACGTCGAACACTTTCTCTCGCATCTCTCTTTTGCATTCTGAGCTCCGGATGGTTATCACCCTCCCTGCGAGCGCAACAGACAACCGGCAGCATTCTTGGAACCGTCGATGACGCGCAAGGTGCGGTCGTGGTGGGCGCAAAGGTCACCGCCCAAAACTCCGATACCGGTTTGGCAAGATCGGTGCAGACCAGTAACCAGGGCGAGTATCGAATCGACTTTCTTCCTCCGGGCAGCTATGAACTCCAGGTGGCCAATGCCGGATTCCGCTCGTTCCGTCAGACGGGGATCACTCTGCAGGTCGGGCAGGCGGCTCGCGTCGACGCTCATTTGCAAGTAGGTGAGGCAACCAGCACCGTTACCGTGGAAGGCGGCGTACCGGCCGTCAACACAAGCGACGCCACCGTTGGGCAGACAACCACGACGGAACAAATCACGACTCTCCCGCTTGTGAACCGAAATCCGTACTCGTTGCTCACTCTCACGCCAGGAGTTCAGAGCACGCAGAACGCAATCGCGCTTGGATTTCCCGCCCAACGAACATTTATCAATGGCGGAACTGACGCGACTATGGGCTCGGTGAATTACTACCTGGACGGCGGTTTGAACATCTCGACTCTGCGCAATACGGGGAATCTCGTTCCGAATCCCGACGCACTCGAAGAATTTCGTGTGGACACGACTAACTACAGCGCTGAGTACGGCCGGTTCGGCAACGGAGTGATCAATGTCATCACGCGCTCGGGTACAAACGACTTCCACGGTTCAGCGTTTGAGTTCTTCCGGAATACGCACCTGAACGCCAATAGCTGGAACGCGCTGAATAAGCCGCCGCTCCACCGCAATCAGTTCGGCGGAACTGTAGGCGGCCCGATTGTTCGCAATAAGACTTTCTTTTTCGGCAGTTACTCAGGGCTGCGGCAGACCACGACCACGTTGGTGAACTCCGCCGTCGTTCCCACCGCCGCTCAGCGGCAGGGTAACTTCGCTGCCACCGCGAAACCGATCATCGATCCCACAACCGGCAGACAGTTTCCCGGCAACCAGATTCCCGTCACGAGTTTCGACCCTACGGCGCTGAATATCTTGAACAGGTACATTCCGCTGGCAAATCAGCCGAACAATCTCTATCAAGCGCAGGTGCCGAGTCCCTATAACACCGACGAGTTTCTGGCCAAGTTAGACCACCTGATCACGGCCTCGCAACGGCTCTCGGCGAGTTACTTCACGACCTCCGGGAACAACTCGCTTTTGCTGAGCGGCGGTAACCTGCCCTGGTCCGTCCAGGCCTACAACTGGCGCCAGCACAATGCAAACTTGAATTACACCTGGACGGTTTCTCCGTCGCTCGTGAACCAGGCATGGCTCAGCTACACGCGCTACTTTGGAGGCCGGACCAATCTGCCGGCGATTTCGCTTCACGATCTTGGGTCTACCTTCCAGCCGCAGGGACCGCCCGCGCTGCCGCAGATTTCGGTCACCGGCTACTTCACGCTGGTGCAAGGCATTGCGGGACCGGTGGCAGGATCGAACATCTATAACTTCCGGGATGTCGCGAGCCTCACGAGCGGCCGCAACTCGATGAGGTTTGGCGGTGAGGTAAACCTCGGGAAAGACGTTCAGCAGACGCTCCTCAACAATTACGGCACGTTCAGTTTTACCGGTGCAAGAACTGGACCGGCAGCGAACCAGGGCGACGCATTGGCCGATTTCCTGTTGGGCAAGCCTATCACCATGAATCAGGACGCGCCCGAAGACGCGTATTACAACTCCTGGTTCACCGGATTATTCATCCAGGATGACTTCAAGGTTCATCCACGGCTGACTCTCAATCTCGGGCTGCGGTGGGACGTACAGACTCCACCCACGGATCCGCAGAACCGCGAACAGACCTTTGTTCCCGGCAGGCAATCGAAGATCCTGCCTAATGCACCGCTTGGTCTTCTGTTCGTCGGGGACGAAGGCGTGGAACGCGGTGTCGTTCCCGTTCGTTGGAACCACGTATCGCCTCGTCTTGGAATTGCTTGGGATCCCTTCGGCGACGGTAAAACGGCCATACGCGCCGGCGCGGGTCTTTTCTTCGGCAGTGTTTCCGGCAATGGTTGGGGAACGGTGGAGAATTCTCAGCCGTTTGCAATTCGCCAGCAATTCAGCAACATTGCCTCACTTTCGAATCCCTATGGGAATCTACCCGGCGGCGTTTCCCCATTCCCATACGTGTACTCTGTGAACAACTACCGGTTCGTCACACCAGCCAGCCTGTTGCCGATCGACCTTGGTTTTCGCTGGCCCTACAGTTACCAATTCAGTTTCACCATTCAGCGGCAGATCGCTCAAGGGCTCAGCTTGTCGGCGGGTTACGTCGGGACGCTCAGTCATTCGCTGGCGTTCTCGCCCGATATTAATTACCCGTTCTTTACGCCAACGGCAACGAGTACCAACTACAACAGCCGGCGTCCGTACGGGAATGGCCTGTTATCGAACATCAACATCATGCAGTCGAACGGCACGGCGTCTTATCACTCGCTACAAATCAGTGCCCGGAAGGCAATGGCCAAAAAGCTCAGCTTTACCGCGTTCTACACCTTCAGCAAATCCCTTTCCAGCTACGATATGAGCGGCCAAAGCACTAGTGGCGGGGCACAAGACTTCCGCAACCTGGCTCTTGAACGCGGCCGGTCCACTTACGACCAGCGCCACAACTTCGTCGGTGCATTTATCTGGGACATCAGTTACTACGGTGGGACCAATTCGTTGCTGAAGCACGTCTTGAACGGATGGACTCTGTCGCCGATTGTTACCCTGAGCAGCGGGCTTCCCTTCACGGTCACATCGGGCCGCGACAACAACTACGACGGGAACAACAACGACCGCGCAAACCTGGTCGGCAATCCGTATCTTGATCCTGATCGTCCGAGGGCAGACGTCGTAGCGAAGTGGTTCAACACGGCGGCATTTGTGCAAAATGCAATTGGCACCGATGGCAACACCGCCCGGAACTTCCTGGATGCCCCGGGTGTCCGCAACGTCGATTTAGGTATCTTCCGAAACGTCGCACTCCGGGAGCACGCAGCAGTCCAGTTCCGGGCAGAGTTCACGAACTTCTTTAATCTCGTGAGTTTAAACGCTCCAGGCCAGACCTCGAGCGGCGCCCCACCACCGGCCACTGTTACATCACCAAATTTCGGCCAAATCACAAGCGCGCGCGACATGCGCCAGCTACAACTGGGACTGCGGCTCACTTTCTAGGCTGCTGCGTCTACATCTTCAATCGCGAGTTGGCGGCGCATAGCAACTCTGAGGACAAAATACGACAACAGGCCCGCCGGCCCAAACAAGAACGTAAGGACAAGGCACGGAATAACGGCCCAGTGCGGGATACGGTTCCTCATCGCGTCCCGCACCTCCCAGTTGCCTATAAACAAATCAAACGCGAGATAGTGAATCCATCCTGCGAGTAACAACCAACGATTGGCAAATAGGGCAGACACACCGGAAAGTGTGCTGAAGTTTCCGTTTCCCTCGCCCCAGTGAAGAGGGATCAGGACGGTATAGACGATTCCCAGTGCAAGGGGAACGCAAACGCCCGTGACCAGACCAGACGCCCACCGCTTTCGGCCGGCCACAATCAAGAGCAGCCAACCGAGTAGCGCGACATTGTTAGAGACTCCGAAGAGCAAATCAGGAGTCATGAGTTAATACACGCCTGCGGCGTTCGCACGATGGCTGCTCGGCTGCATGCGCGGGATCAGGTGGGTGAGACCGGTCGCAAGAGCCCAGATCGCTAACGCCAACTCCGTGCTTGCATCCGGTTGGAAGAGCGATTGTCCTCGGAGCGCCTGCCAGGTTCCAATCCCAACGAGTGCGAGGTAACTGGCCGAAGTGGCGAAGGCATAGGCGGTACCGGACAACCGTAGATCACTTCGCCGACGACGACCTCTCAACCAGTACAGGATCGGGATCATCTGCAGCCCATGCAGGCCGAGAAAGTGGGGAACACGAAGATCACCATGGCTGGAACTCCAGCCCACGCCGGGCAATCCCGGTCCGCCATCCGGAGCACCTACGGTGTGACTACCGATCCTGAGCGGCGGTTTATCCGTCTGGATCATCATGGATCGCTGCTGCTCCGTCGGCTGCACCATGAGCCCTCCCGTGGCCGAGCCAACTACCGTGATCAGCATTCCGAGGCGAAGTGCCCAACCAAAGCCACGATCGGCAAATCGCTGCCGCAAAAGCGCGATGAGGATTGCGATGCTAGCTAACCACAAGACGCCGATCGCCGCACCCATGGTGCTCCAGAGAGCGGAATCAAGCGGGGAGCTGACATTGAAATGACTAGTCGTACCGCGGGCAGCCTGCAAATCGATGATGGCCACCTCGATCACTAGGACAGCGGCCGTGATCGTGCCGAGCACTCGCACGAAACGGGGCCAGACCTGAAGGTAACGAAACAGCCAAGCCAGCGTTCCGGCATAAATCGCCGAGGAGATGGCGAACTTCGCAGGTTTCAGCCAAACGGGAGCCCCGTTCACAATCCGGCCGTCTAGGAAGACTCCCAACAAGGAGGGCGGGAATGCGGCGAGCATGACGATCGCTACCGCCGTCAGAGATCGGCTCCGATGCCAGCATTCCTGAATCTCCGAACGAACTCTCCGTAGAGCAGAAACCATATACGTTGCTTCCTCCATGTAGACTATGTCAACATTATGCGCCCTCATGTTGACGCCGTCAACACAAAAAGTACAATGAGTGGAAAGAACTTGCCCGAAGAGAATCGTCCGCAAAATTACCATCACGGCAACCTCCGCGAAGCCATCATGGAGACCAGTCTGGAGCTGATTGGGGACAAAGGTGTTCGCGCGCTCACCTTGCGCGAGATCGGCGCCAGACTCGGCGTGTCACGTACAGCGCCATATCGGCATTTCGCAGATAAGGCAGCGTTGCTGGCTGCAATTGGAGCAGTGGGGTTCAAGACTTTCGGGGACGTTCTGGAAGAGGCTCGCCGTAATGCCGGAGTCAGCCATTTCGAGCAACTGAACGCAATGGGCCTCGCCTACGTTCGCTTCGCCGCCCAACACAGGGCGCATTTCGAGGTCATGTTCGGTTCGGGAAGCGAAGCGCTCCAGCTCGATGCCGAGGGCAGCAAGGTAGCCGAGAGATCGTTCGATATCCTGGCGGACACCATCCGGAATGGCCAGAGCGCCGGTGAATTCGTTGAGGGAGACCCGGTCGACATCGCACGCATGGTCTGGTCGCTGGTTCACGGAATCAGCCTGCTGGGGTTCGGCTCCAGTGCGGATTCGGACCACGGCGCTGGGTCCGGATTTGTCCCATTCTGCTTCGCACACCTGCGTACCGGATTGCGCAAACCCCAACGTAGTAGGGCCATACTAAGGCAAACGCCATACTAGAGGGAGCTATGCCTACGGAGCACGCGACAAGGATCTCTAAGTCAGACCGTGCTTCCCTGCCCGAAGTTCACGAATCGGTAGGAACATCCCACGCCAACCGCTGGCGGCGAATGATGGCCTTCGCAGGCCCGGCATATCTCGTCAGCGTCGGTTATATGGACCCGGGCAACTGGGCGACAGACCTGGAGGGCGGCGCCCGATTCGGGTACAAGCTGCTCTGGGTCCTGGTTCTCTCGAACCTGATGGCACTGCTGCTTCAGACGCTGAGCACGAGGCTAGGGATTGTGACACGGCTGGACCTCGCGCAGGCCTGCCGCGACGAATACCCCCGTGCTGTCTCGTATGTTCTTTGGGTGCTCGGGGAGATAGCGATCATCGCCTGTGATCTCGCCGAAGTACTCGGAGCAGCGATCGGTCTCAACCTCCTGTTTCACATCCCGCTACTGGTGGGCGTCGCGCTCACAGCGACGGACACGCTGTTGATTCTATGGTTTACGCGGCTGGGGATCCGGTATATCGAGGCTTTTGTTCTGGCGTTGATCGCGATTATCGGGGCTTGCTTTGCCTTTGAGATCTTCCTGGCTCATCCCGCCGCTGGCCAGGTACTAGGGGGTCTGATCCCGCGGATCGATTCCGAAAGTCTTTATATCGCGGTCGGCATTTTCGGCGCGACCGTCATGCCGCACAATCTCTATCTCCATTCCGCCTTGGTACAAACCCGCCGCATCGGCACCACGGTGGCCGACAAGCGCCAGGCTTGCCGCTTCAATCTCGTCGATTCGACTGTGGCTTTGAATGGTGCGCTGTTCGTGAACGCGGCGATCCTGATTATGTCGGCGGCTGTTTTCTACCAGCGCCACATCATCGTGCGCGAGATTCAGCAGGCGCATCAACTGCTGTCCCCGTTTCTCGGCACGACAGTTGCGAGCGTGCTATTCGGGTTAGCATTGTTGTGCTCCGGGCAATCATCGACGCTCACCGGCACGATGGCGGGACAGATCGTCATGGAAGGATTTCTCCAGTTCCGCATGCAACCCTGGCTGCGGCGAGCCGTTACCCGGTTTCTGGCCATCACGCCCGCAGCCCTGACCATCTACTTCGCCGGCGACTGCGGGAAGCTACAAGCTTATTCTTTTGAGCCAGGTGATCCTCAGTCTGCAATTGCCGTTTGCCGTCATACCGCTTGTTCACCTGACCAGCAACGGGAAACGGATGGGGCCATTCGCGAACGGGCCCTGGCTTAAAACCGGGGCATGGTTCTGCGCTGCTTTCATCCTTGTCCTCAATATCTGGTTGGTTCAGAGCCAGGTGAGCGAGTGGATCGAAGCAAGCGGCGCCTACCGGCCCCTTGTGATCGCAGCCGCGTCGGTCGTCGGGCTGGGATTTTCGCTTCTGCTCTTTACCGTCACGGCTTGGCCCTGGATGCACTACGCCCCTAGTTCGTCCCGACGAGTAGCGGTCACGGTCAAAGAAGAACCTGCGCCCGTGTTTCCGTCCCGCACGTACTCGACCGTCCTGGTACCGCTCGACCACAGCGACTCAGACCGGGAGGCACTGGGAAACGCGGTCGCGCTTGCAAAAATGCATGATGCAAAAATCATCCTTTTGCACGTCGAAGAAGGAGTGACAAGCCAACTCTTCGGAGCTCTCTCGTCGACTGCCGAGATCAACGAGGGTCAGGATTACCTTGCTAACTGCGCGCAATCGCTGCAGGAACAAGGGATTCGCACCCAGGTTGTCGTACGGCACGGCAAGAGCCCGGCCAGGGAAATCGCGGCAGCTGCCCGCGAACTTCAGCCCGATCTGGTGGTTATGTCATCACACGGACACCGGGGGCTGAAGGATTTGATCTTTGGAACAACCATAAACGCCGTTCGCCATCGAGTTAACGTACCCTTGCTCATCGTGCGCGGGCAAGACTCTCATGTCTGACCTGTCGAAGGGCAGGATTCTGGTCACCGGCGGGGCCGGATTCATCGGGAGCGCCCTCATCTGGGAACTCAATCGCCGTGGTCTGCGCAATATTCTGGTCTGTGATCAGCTAGGCGAGACACAGAAATGGAAAAACCTGGTCCCGCTTCAGTTTGCGGACTATGTCGAGGGCGAAGATCTTTTGATGCGGCTGGACGTCTCACCACAGGCGTTCAGCGATGTAAGTACAATTTTTCACCTTGGGGCATGTTCGTCGACAACGGAAAGCGACGCCGCGTTCCTGATTCGAAACAATTTCGAATTCACCAAAGCCCTCGCGAAGTTCTCAATCGCTGAAGATCTCCGTTTCGTCTACGCTTCGTCGGCCGCTACGTATGGTTGCCTCGAACAGAAAGTCTCGGAGAACATTCCGCTCGAAAATCTCCGCCCGCTCAATATGTACGGGTATTCGAAGCATATGTTCGATTGTTGGGCGGAGCGAGCCGAGATTCTGCCGTTGATCACGGGGGTGAAGTACTTTAACGTGTTCGGCCCGAACGAAGATCATAAGGGCGATATGCGAAGCCTGGTGCACAAAGCCTACTACCAGATTCTCGAGAGCGCCCGCGTGTCGTTGTTCAAGAGCTACCGGCCCGAATATCGCGATGGGGAGCAGCGACGCGATTTCCTCTATGTGAAGGACGCGGTCGATGCCACCATTTACCTGGCCGAACACGTCGAGGGCGGGGGCATCTTCAATGTCGGTTCAGGGGAGGCAAATACCTGGCTCGCCCTGGTCAAAGCAATCTTCAATTCGCTCGGCCAGCCCATTAAGGTCGACTTCGTGGAGATGCCCGAAGTCCTGCAGGACAAATATCAGTACTTTACCTGCGCCGACATCGATAAACTGCGCTCTTTCGGGTACGAAAGGCCGATCACGCCGCTGGCGGATGCCGTCCGGGATTATGTGCTGAACTATCTCATCCCGAGCCGGCACCTGGGCGACGAACCGGGACTTAAGCAGCAGCGAGTCCACGAAGGTTCCAGCCGCAAATCCGGCTAGCTTCGAGTTTGTTGCCCCCCGGACCCGGCCAGTGTGTTTCGAGGCTGAGATATCCCTTATAGCCATCGGCCAACAAGGCCGCAATCTGCTCTTTCCAACGCACCGTGCGCGTTCCGAGAGGGCCCCAGATCGGCTTCCCGTTCTCCATGTGGCAGTCTTTGGCATGAACGTGAGCGATCCTCGATTTCGGCAACAGCCCATATCCAAACGGGAAAGGGTCCTCGCCGGCTACCAGTGCATTCGCAGGATCCCAAACCAGCTTGAGATTCGGATGGTCGAGGGCATCGAGCACAGTCTTTGATTCGGCAGCAGTTCCTACATTGCAGGCGTGCTCATTCTCCAGGCCGATGATCAGATCTTCGGCTTTCGCGAGATCGGCCAGTTTCCTGAGATCTTCAATGATCGCGCCTGTGCAAGCGCTCGGGTCGATCGTTCGCCAGTACGAAAAGACGCGAATGATACTGGCGCCGAACAGCTTGGCCAGTTTGAACGCATGTTGCGCTAGCCGTTCCTGGTCTTCGTAGGTGTGCTTGGAAGCAAAGACATCATGTTCAAAGCGGCTATCCAGCGGTGGAGAGTCCGGCAGAATGCATTTCAGCAATGGCGATGCGATCGAGATGACCGGAAGACCCGCTCGTTCCAGATCCTCCTTCGCCCGCTTTAGCTCGTCTTCGCTCAGGTCCATGATGTTTTTTCCGTTCACTACCCGTAGCTCGGCCCCTGTCATTCCGATTTCCGTCATGACAGGAATCGCTTCGGACAGGGTGGGAGAGAACTCGTCCGTGATGGCGGCGATAGGGATACGAGGAACAATGGGCATTCGTCTCTATACTAAGAGAAGCATGTTCTTTCGACGTACGCGTCCCAAAGTTCCGACTTTTCAAGAACGCGTTTCGCTGCTTGCGAACGCCGGTTTCAACACGCAAGCTATGCCCGACGGGCGCGTCAGAGTGTCAAAGGGTACCGTAGCGGCTGTAATCGGCGACGAAGGAAAGGGCCAGCCCGAGATCGAAAAAGCAGGTATTGCTTACGGGAACGAGATCGCAACTCTGCTCAGCGCGGGTTATCAGATGTTCCTCGAAACCCCCAGCGGCAAGCGATTTCCGGCGCATGCCGAGGAACTAAAGGCGCTGCACGAGTTTGAGGATGACGTAAAAGAGGCTCTCGACCTGACGAATCTCTACAACACCTCCCTCGGAACGACGACTCCCAAGCATATGTATGACCGGGTCTATAAGCGCGACACCGGACACCAGCCGAGGCCGTGGAAGCACGACGATCACGAGATCGAGGCCCCTCAGACCAAAGGATCTTTACAGCTTTAGCAAGCGGCGCATCTGGTTGAACGCAACCGACGCATAGGGGTCGCTCAAATCCGGCAGATACGGTAGGACGTCCACCGATTGCGGCTGGCCGGCTCCGTCGAGAGATGCTGCAAGCATGGCGCGAGCCCGCAGGTCGGTTCCGGCGGTCTGTTGCACAACGCCCTGCCAGAACTTGATCGCTTCCGGGAATCGGCGATCGAGGAAAGCCTGGTAACCGGCCGCAAGTGGGGTGCTGCCGGCTGCGTACGGCGTTGGGCAATCGCTTCTCGGCGATGGATTTCCACTGTTCCTCGACAAATGCTCTTGCCGGCGTACCGGGAGGAACAAGGCCGGCAAAACGGCTGAAAGCAGCATTCGCGCCGCCCACGTCTCCGCTCAAAAGCTTCGCCTCTGCCAGGACAGGAAGAACGGTCGGGTTCCCTGCGGTCAAACCGTCGAGAAGTCGAATCGCTTCGGGAAAGCGCCGGGATGCGACCAGACCCTGTGCCAACTGGAGTTGCAGGGACAGGTTTTGAGAAGTGAGCCCGATGGCTTTCACGAGCAGGCGCTCTCCATCCGCAGGCTTGCCCTGAAGAAATGACAGCCAGCCGAGTTGCGACAGAGCTTCCACATTATTCGGCGCCAGGCGTAAGATCGCGGCTTCCGCGTTAGCTTGCGAAGCGATCGGGGCGTGGTTGATTCGCGTCACTAAAGCCGAATAGCGGGCTCGGTCGAAAGGGACGAAACGCTCCGCGAAGCGCGGGTCCGAGGAAGCCCGTGACGGCACGGCTTCGACGATTGCAGACTGCGCTAATCCGAAGGCGGGATCGGTGCCTACCGCCTGCTCGAGCAGGTTCAGTCGCTCTTGCCCGTTCGAGGTGGCAGCAGCCGCTGCGAAAAACTGAAGCGCTTTGTCGCTTCGGGTCGAAAAGGCGCCGGCCCGCTGGGGATCCAGGCTCTTGGAGATCGCGTCGAGGCGTGCGATCAAGCCATCGCTTTCCGGCCCGTCGCTTTCGACGGTCTGCCGATTTCGCTGGGTACTGAGATCTGTGACAACGGCTACAACCCGGATCCGGCCATTGCGCTTCTCAACCGTCGAACGCACCACCCCGGAGGCGCCTTGGCCGAATGCACTGGATTGATCCTTGGCGAACGAAGGCACGATGGAAGCCGAGGTCGCAAGATCCTGCTGCAACACAAACGTGCCGGCCAGCGCTGCCCAGTTCAAAGAATCGTCATCCACGAGAACTTCCGCAGGCAAAACGGCGATGCGCTGGGGCGAATTGCCGGGCTCGACTCGAGACCCGCATCCTACGCTCGCGAGGCAGAAGAAGGTCGCAGGCGCAAACCGCTTACAGAGGGCGAGGATTTTCGGCCATGAGTTGCACGAAGGCCGGGTCTTTGCGAAGTGCCGCAAACTCCGGCATGCCAGGGATCTTCTCGCGATCTTTAACACCCTCTTCTAAAGCTTTCCGCAGGTAAATCAGGGCTCTCTCATTAACCCCGTTTTTCGCGTACATCTTCGCCAGGTAGAGGTGATATGTGGCGCGTTCCTCCACCGTCCGCTGCTGCATCAGCGTTCCGAAGCTGCTGTGGTGTTCGAAGACATCCGGATCCAACTGCAGCGCCTTCTCATAATACTCCGCAGCATGCTTATAGTCCTTGCGTCCGAAGTATGCCGCTCCAAGGTTGGCGTAAACGGAAGCGGATGACGAGGAGATGCGGATCGCCTTCTTGTAGTAACCTATCGCGCGGCGGTAACTCTTCTGAGAGTAGTAGATGGTTCCAAGGTTGTTGATCGCCTCTCCGTACTTTCTGTCGAGCTTGATTGCCTGTTCGTAGTTCTTTTTTGCCAGATCAAGAAGCTGAAGCTGGTGGAAGGCGATACCGATTTTATTTACCAGGACAGGTGAATTCGACGGTCCCTGGCGATACATGTCGATGGCCTCGCGATACATCTTACGGGCCATAAGAATGTCCCCGCGCATCTCGAACGAGATCTGCAAAGGTGGTTTCACGGCCGGAGCAGGCGAGGGCGGTACGTTTCCTGCTACGAACGAATTATGGGGCACGGGCGTCTGCCCGCAAAGCGCGAGGCTGGCGGCGAGGGTGAAAACGGGAAGGTAAAGCTTAGTTGATAAACATGCGCAAGAGATCATCATAGATCCCCCTGGAGATCTACTATATACCTCTTAAGTCGAGAACGGCGCGAGGAGATCTACTTAAAAATGCCCTTGACCTTGTCGAAGAATCCCTTTTTCTCTTTCGGCTTCTGGACAGGTTGGTTTTGGGCGTCCAAATTCGGATTGTTTACGTCCGCGGTTGGCGTAGCCGGAGTAGCCGGCGGTGCACCGGGAACGGGCGGAATCAAGACACCGGAAGGAGGAGCGTTGAGATTAGGAAGAGTTTTCTGCGTCGGGGACGCAGTATCCCAGCTCGCAATCTGCGTCGAACCGCCCATGTGCAGCGCGCAGAAACGCGGTCGGCTGCGTGCCGACCAGGTAGTATTCCGTCTGAGGCTTGGGGCATGCGCTTGTGGCAAGTTGACCAGTATCCGGATCCACCTCAGCGCTTACAACCCCGTCCGGCACCTCGAAGTCCTCGACGTCGCGGTACGCGCGATGCTTGTGCGCCCGCTTCATGAACTCAGTCCAGATAGGAAGAGCAACCCTTGCACCCTCTGCGTTTGCCTGGCCCAGAACGGTCTTCAGATCCTGATAGTTGTCCAAGCCGACCCAGACGACGCACAAGCAGTTTGGTCGTGAATCCCGCGAACCAGGCATCATGTGACGTGCCCGTTTTGCCTGCCGCGGTTAGCGTGAAACCTCGGGAACGCACGCCGGCGCCGGTTCCAGAACGCAGCACCTCCTGCATCATGTTCACCATGAGGAAGTTCACCCGCGGATCGAGAATCCGTTCCGTTTCGCGGTTTTGAGGACCACTTGTCGGCCCCGGTACGATCGACGATCTCAGAGATGAAACGGGGCTTCACGAGCATGCCATCGTTCGCGAACATCGTATAGGCGGTAGCCATATCGAGCGGGGTTGCATCGTACGCCCCAAGGGCCATGGCGGGTGTCGCGTCGAACGTCGTTCAGCCCAGCCTTGTGCGCCAGGTCCGCTACCTTGCCGTAACCCACAGCTTCCGCGGTCTCGACGGCAGGCACATTTAGCGACTTCGCAAGCGCCCGTCGGAGCGTTACGTCACCGAGCCACTGATCCTTATGGAATTCGGCCGGCTCGTAGGGTTTTCCCAAAAAGAGGAACGTTCGCGCTTCGTCCTTCACCATCGTCGATGCCGTCATGACATCCGGCTGGCCGGTCAAACCGGTGTTCAGAGCAGTTGCGTAGACAAACGGCTTGAAGATACTGCCCGAGGGCCGCTTGGCAACCGCGTGGTTCAACTGGCTCATTCCATAGTTCTTGCCACCGATCAGCGCCTTCACTTCGCCCGTGTGCGGATCCAGGCAAACCAAAGCAATCTGCGGCTCGTCCGTGGGGGTTTGTCCCTTGAAATGCTTGAGGATGTTGGCGTTGATTTCCCGAAGGCCCAGGGCTACTGCTTCAGCAGCATCCCGCTGCAAATCGGGATCAAGCGTGGTGTAGATGCGCGAACCCGATTCCTGGAAATCGCGATCCTGGAACTCCGACGCAAGACGCTCGTTCACCAGGTCGACAAAGTACGGTGCGTCCGCCGATTCGATACCCTGGCGCGCCACGACCACGGGTTCCTTCGATTGCCTCGGCGTACTCGGGCCCGGAGATGTAGCCGTTGTTCAACATCTGCTTAAGAACGACGTTGCGGCGGGACTGCGCCCGTTCCGGATAGCGCACGGGATTTCGCACGCTCGGCTTTTGAATGATCCCGGCTAAAGTTGCCGCTTCGGGCAGCGTCAAATTGCGGATATCTTTGCCAAAATACGCCTGCGAAGCTTCGCCAAAGCCGCGGATGGCGAACGATCCTCTTCGGCCCAGGTCGACTTCGTTGGCGTAGTATTCGAAAATCTTCTGCTTCGTCAGCTTGCGCTCCAGGTGGAACGTAATCAGAAGCTCATCGAATTTACGGCTATAGGTCTTGCGCGCATCGAGCCAGATGTTGCGTGCAAGCTGCTGGGTCAGCGTCGACGCGCCCTGGGCGTTCCGTCTTTCCTTCAGATCAACCAATACCGCTTTGACGATTCGAACGGGATCGAATCCGGAATGTTGGAAAAAGCGCTTGTCTTCGATGGAGATTACAGCGTGAACCAGTACGGGCGGGATATCGTCGTATTTCACGAGGCGCCGCTTCTCACGGTTCTTGTCGAAGAGGCTGCTTAAAAGCCGCGGCTCAAGCGTGTACTGGGTGCGAGGCGTGTTGTCGCTCAGCGAAATGACCGACGAAATCTGACCTTTGGAAAACTTGAGAACGCCAGGCTCCAAGCCGGAAAAAGACTGGTCGCCGGGGAAGATCTCGATCGCATTGGGACGAAGGTGGTACCAGCCGACCGGGCTGCTTCGAACGTCTTCGGCATATCCGCTCTCTCGCAGCCGGGCGGCAAACTGCAGCGGAGTTCCGGGATCGCCTACACCCACCGATTGCGGCGCGGCATACAGCAGCGACGAATTCGGGAAGGGTCCGTGCAGCAGTGTTTCGTCAGCCAGCCGCGCGTACTTCGAGTAGAAGTAGCTGACCACGATGACGCAGGCGAGAAAAGCGGCTGCACCCCCGATCAGGGTGTATTTAAGAACGGTGCGGAGCCGCGAATTAGCGACAACTGGACCGCGACCTTTTCGGAAGGGAAGTTTAATGCGAACGGGCAAATGTTTGGCCTAGAGTAAAAGCTACGCAAACCATTGGACGCCCGACGCTGACCTCGGTTACTTCCCGGCTTGATGATACGATTCTAGCTCTTTCCAGATGTCGCCATCGTGTGCGTGCCAATCGCGATACTGATGTCCAACTAGCTGAAGCTCTTCAATATAGAGGGTGCCGTGTCCAAACGGACAGATCATCTCCGTGGTCGGCCGCCCGAGCAAAACGATATGTCCCCAAGAGCCGGTTTTCAGAGGCATGATGAGCCGCCGGAGACAGGTTCGGCATCTCCGCCTCTGATCCCAGAGCGACAGAGAAAGCAAGCCCGCCCCCACCAACCAGACACCGAGAGTCCCGAAAGTGAACACCATGTCCTGAAGAAAGAGGGGAGCGGAGGGATGTGACGCTATGTCTCGTATAGAAACGGACCAAAGCCCACTGCAGACCACAACCGACTGCAACGACAGCTATTAACTTCGCAAGTAAGTAGAGCCAGTACCTCAACGTTAATTAGACTCCTTTACCCCCGGCCAAGTTCCGCCGGAGAACGATACTAACTACGTAGCAAATTCTTGGCCAGGAAGAAAACGTTTGCGGGACGTTCCGCCAAGCGCCTCATAAAATACGGATACCAGGCATCTCCATACGGCACGTACAGCCGGAGTCGATATCCCTTCTGGACGATTCGCGCTGGAGATCTCTCCGGATGCCGTACAACATCTGGAATTCAAAACGATCGGGGGCGATTTTTCGTTCCGTGCTATAGCGCAGTGCTTCGCGAACGATGTTCTCGTCGTGGCTCGCGATGGCGGGATAGGTACCCTGATCGAGGAGCAGCTTCGCGAGCTTGATGTAGTTCGCGTCCACGTCAGCTTTTCTTCGGGAACGCAACTTCCGGTCCCTCCCGGTAGGCTCCTTTGCAGAGCCGGACCGGAATGCTCGGCGGCAGAAAGCCGGCGCGATATCGTCTTCGCTCCGATAGAGGTAAGCCTGGATCACAGCGCGAACACATCCCGGATGCGGTCCTGGATTCGTTGACACGATTCGGAGCGTCCGGTCCGTGTATTCGCTCGATTCCATGTCGATTTCGACGCGACTCTTCATCTCCCGCGCGCGAGAGGCGAGGAGCAAGACATTTTCCCGGCAGCCCTCTTCCGAGAAATCAAGCCCGAACTGTGTCAATTTGATGGAAACTGTGGCCGGAAGTGCGCACGTTCAATCTCGTCCAGTGCGGTCAGGTAACAATCGCGCGATCGGACGCCTTCGCTGAAGGAGTGGACATTCTCTCCCAGGAAGTCGAGCGTTCCGGTGATCTTGTCGGCCCAAAGCTGCTTGAGAGCCTCGATTCCGTCCTGCAGCGTCTGCCCCGCGACGAAGCGCGACGTGAGCCGTTGCGATAACGGCGATTGCTCCATCCAATGGCGCAACGGGCGGTTCTGAGACAGTTCGAGGAAAATACGCCGCAGCATGTGTTCCTTTAGCCTTTCAAGGCTTCCGGCTACCTATTCGACGTGGGTAAAGAGGCCCGAGCCATTTCTACTATAGCCGGGAAGGAATGTAGTAGCTGCCTGAGAAGCGTAAGCGCAATAACAGCGCGGGACTAGGCGAAGAGCGAGTGGCTCGTAAGGGCGAGGCCGCTACCGAGTATGGCGCCGACCACCACATCGCTGAGGAAATGCATGCCAAGCAAAATGCGAGAAACGGCGATGCTGAAGGCACAAAACAATAGCGGACCGGTCAGCACTCGGATAAAACGCACTCAGGGAAACAGCGACGGCGAACGCCGTAATGGTGTGGCCCGACGGAAAGGAAAACTGGTCGGGCGGCAGCAAGTCGGGCCCAGCAATGCGGCTCAATGGCGCATGGACGCGTTCGTCCCGATAGTTTCTTGATCGTGACGAACGTACATGAGCCTACGAACGCCGCGGAGCCGGCCGACGGCAACTGCGGTGAAGCGATTCTCACCGCCGAACAGCATCACGAGTAATCCGGTGAGATACCAAAGCCAGCCGTCACCGGCCCTGGTTGCGAAAATCGCCCAAAGCCGAATCCACTTGGGCGCGCGCCACTGGTTCACCTTCCGCATCAGCCGGTGATCGCGGGACGAAATGAACTGCAGCATCGTGTGGTGAGCCGTCATTTCGAGTAGCCCTCCAATAGAGAGTCTACGAGATTTCTCATATCCATGCTCCCAGCTTCCATGTAAGGCACCTGGAATTACACCCGTATGACAGGCGCGCTAAACGGCCATGAACTGACGAATCAATCGTGGTGAACGGCGAAAAATCTGAGTAGGATAGAGATTTGTCTGAGCCAATCCTACCCGGCCTCCAGCCCCCCAAGATTGATTTCGTCTACTTCGATGCCGGTGGTGGACATCGAAGCGCCGCAACTGCTCTCGACAAGGTCGTCGCGTCGGAAGGCTACGGGTGGGACGTTCGCCTGGTCAACCTGCAGGAGGTGCTGGACCCACTCGACGTCTTCCGGAAGCTCACAGGTATCCGGCTGGAAGACCTCTACAACAAGATGCTCGCCAAGGGTTGGACCTTAGGAGCTAGCTACTGGCTTCCTGTCATGCAGTTGGTGATACGCCAATACCATCGGGCGTCGGTTCAACTGCTGGCACAATTCTGGCGTGAGCGCATGCCGGATATGGTCGTCTCACTCGTTCCCAATCTGAACCGGGCCATGTTCGAAGGCTTGAAACAGGCGTGTCCCGACGTTCCTTATGTGGGTATCTTGACGGATCTGGCCGACTATCCGCCGCATTTCTGGATGGAGCGACAGGACCAGTACATCATCTGCGGTACCGAGCGTGCCCAACAACAGGCGGCCGCGCTCGGACTGGCACGCGACAAGATATATCGGGTAAGCGGCATGATCCTTCGTCCCGACTTTTACACGCGCGACGTCAGCTCGCGCGATGAGGAGCGGATCAGGCTCGGATTGGCTCCCGATGTGCCAACCGCGCTGGTTCTCTTTGGCGGGGAGGGATCGAATGTGATGTACAGCCTTTGCCGGCGGCTTGGGAACTTGCCCCTGAAACTGCAGATCATTGCCATCTGCGGGAAGAACGCCAAATTGAAAGCACGCCTTGACGCTTTGAAGACTCGGAACCGGATTTTTGTGGAGGGATTCACCAAGCAGATACCTCACTACATGGCGCTTTCGGACTTTTTTATCGGAAAGCCGGGCCCGGGCAGCATCTCGGAGGCACTGCACATGGGTTTACCGGTGATTATCGAAGCCAATGCCTGGACACTCCCGCAGGAGCGATTCAATGCGCAATGGGTGCGAGAAAACGGCTACGGGATCGTGCTCAAGAATCTTCAGCAAGTGGAATCGGCAGTCGACGAACTGCTGGCTCCCGGCCGTCTTCAGGATTTCAAAAGTCGCATTGCGACCTTGCATAATCGCGCGGTGTACGAGATACCCGAAATTCTTGCTTCCATTCTGAAAGAGAAACCCGCGACGCGTTGACGCGCGATGCGACCCAGGCTTCTGTCTACCTGGGAGGCGACAAACACCCGGAAGTAAACTAACCCAATGGGCGAAGGCGGATCTGCGCGAATCGGAAATTTGATAAGCCTCTGGGACGTCCCGGGACTCCGCAGGATGCGCAACGTCTGCTCAAAGCACCGCGTTCATTTCACCGCAATCGGAAGCCTCGTGCGCAACCTGATCCGTATCGGGCCGGAATGGGAACATGATCCGGACTATAAGATGGATGTCTTTGACCTGGTGCCCTTTGCCAGCGACGTCGACCTGCTTCATAGCGGTCCTCCGGAGCTGACACCGATCATTCAACGATCTCTTCAGCACCAGATTCCGTTTGGCGAATGCCTGCGCTGGCAGATCCGGTCATTTGCGGACAACGGGATTTTTTGGGAATCACTGAAAGTCAGCAACGTCGTTCCCGCTGCGACCATGACATTCTCAACGGACTCTACTTTCGGAGTGCGTGACCGCTGGAATGGCGCTGCCGATTTCGAAGCTCGACAGTTCCGGTACATTCGAAACGCCTACTACGACGAATCTCCCCTTTTCCGCGCCGGCCGGGATCTGGAGGTCTGTTCAGTACTTATGTACATGCGCATTCTCTTCGAGGCCGGGTTGAAGCCACACGAGATCGTAACCCAGCCCGGTTGGGCGGTGGCGCGGCAAGTGATCGACGATACCTGCGCTACGAACGACGCCCTTATTGTTCTCCAGGAACGTTCGAAATTGCGGGCGCGCATGCGTTATCTCGCGGCGGCACTCCGCGGATCGATGAGTGGCGACGATGTTACGGCCCTCTATGAGCTTGGCCTGTTGAAGCTCATGGATTACCTGCAAGGCACATTAGATCTGGATGAAATTCTGTCCTCACCCGGTGTCCTTACCATCAGCGCCAATCTGGGTGGCGATATGTTCCGTTTGCCCTGGAATGTTGCTCCATGGGTCAACAAGCCACAATCAGAAACGATCCTGGAGCGGCTTCTCGCGAGGGTGTCTGTCGAAAGGGACGAGTCGCTGGTCGAAAGCGAGACGGATAAGGCCCGCCTCGGCCCGGGCCAGGAGTGCCTGATGACGAGCAGTGCGCCGGAGCGGTTGCAGGTGGGCCGGTCCGCCTCCAGCCGGAACCCGTTGGGGGACATCAACGAATTTCTTCATTTTGCAGTGCCCGTCGATAGCATTCATTTGAGTTCCTGGAAAAGAAAGTACGGATCCAAGGGACTTTCTGTGCTGGTCGCCTTCGAACTCGACGCTTTGGGCGAAGGCGAAGTGCTGATTCTGCCCGTTCCTTCAGCGTTCTCCTTTGGCAAAGACCGGCTGCTCATTCGCGTCAATTGCGGAGGCCTCCTGGAACTCTCGCGCTTCAAGATCACAGGAGATTTCGACGGAACCATTGACGCCTGGTTCATCGTCCTCGGCTGGAGCGGCGTATGGAATTGAATAGCCCCAGATTTCTTAAGCAGGTGCGCGAGTTAGCAGTCAGCCGGGGTGCCTCGGCGGAGAATCCGCTGAGCGTCATAGTTTTTGTTCACGGCATCTACTCAAGGTCATCGGTTGCATTTCCCGAGATGTACACCGCAATCGAACCGACGAGAACGTGTGCGCTCTACGATTACGACTTCCACAATCCGCTGCAGCGCAATGGGAAATTACTCGGGCAACAACTGCAGGAATTGAATGACCTCTGTCATGTGACCCTCGTCTGTCACAGCATGGGAGGACTCGTGGGCCGCCTTGCCGTGCTGACCGGTCATGCCTCCTGCGTCAAGCGCCTGTTCATGATCGGCACTCCCAATTTTGGCGCGCTCCGAACGGCTCAGCTTGGCCTCGCCGCACAGCTGATGCTCGGCACGTCGGGATTAGTTTATGGACTGTTTCGTAAACCCGGTCTCGCCGACCTGACCCGTGTCAGCCGCATCTTTCGCGAACCGCTGGAACACGGGGTACAACACGCCGACTCCGTCGAATACATCACGATACCCGGCGAATTCTTCCACGATAGCCGCGAGTTCTTTGACCTTGGACCCTGGCGCGAATTGAACGCATGGAAACCGTCGTTTGGCGCGTTGAGCTTTGGAAGCGAAGTTCTATCCGCCACCATGCCGTTCTGGAAGATTGGCTTAGAGCGTCCGCACGACGGCATTGTGGAGCGCCGCTCCAACACTCTGCTCGATCCCGGTTCCGGCCGGAGTTCAGAGAAAGATCTCTGCATTCTCCATCCCGACCGCGTGAAGAGCACGTATGCCCACATCCATCACTCCGCGGTCGAAGGGTTGACACATGTGGAGATCCAACACAACGCAGACATCGTTGCGATGGTAAAGCAGATCATCGAGGCTCCTTCCTTGGAGGATTGGGAAAACTCCCTGGACATTGCGGCACTTCGCAAGATCAAAGTAACGCGATCCTGATTGAACGGGTTATAAGAGACCCTGAGCCTTTAGTCAGCGGATAGAGCTCGCTCCAGCACGTTCAGACTCGGCTTGTCGCCCAACGCGATCAGAAAATCACCTGCCTCAATCCGCGTGTCGGTTGACGGATTGAAAATCATCCGGCCATTGGAGCCACGTACCGCAACCACGATCACGTTTACCTTACTCGAGGAAAGTATCGTGCCGAGCGTTCTTGCGACAGATGGATCGGCGGCGCCGGCACGCAACTGCTCCATCATAATTTCCGGCCCGATTCCGCTCATTGTAAAGTCCAGAAATTCAACCACGTGCGGTCGCAGCAGAGAATCGGCAAGCCGGCGCCCTGCCATTGTGTAGGGAGCGAAAACGGTATCAGCACCCGCTCTTCGTAGCTTGGGTTCGTTTTGCTCTTCGGAAGCACGCGTAACGACAACGAGCTTGTCGTTTAGTGTTTTGGCGGAGAGAATGATAAAGAGATTCTCGGCGTCGGAAGGAAGTGCAGCGATCAGGCCGCGAGCCCGAAGCACTCCCGCTTTTCGCAGGTCGTCATCGATAGTCGCGTCCGCAACGATCGCCAGCATGCCAGCCTGCGACGCGCGTTCAACTCTCTGTTCGCTTCGATCGATGATGAGAAACGGTGCTTTGGCGCGCTGCAGTTCATACGAGGCATTGCGGCCAACCCTCCCGAATCCACAGACGATGAAGTGGTCATGCAGTTGCGAGATCATACGATTCCTCCTCCTTCTGCCATACCGATCTGAAAATTCCAGCTCAATGATCGTCTGAGTCACAGCGCCCACGGCAAAGAACATGGCGCTGACACCGAAGAAGATCAGGAATGAATTGAAGACCCTGCCGACATGGCTCAATGGGCGAACTTCCTGATATCCCACCGTGGTGATCGTCGTAAGCGTCATGTAGAAGGAATCAAAAATTCCCCAATGTTCGATCAGGCAGAATCCGGTCGTTCCAATGCCGACCGTGATGAGAAGGATCCCGGCCACAAACAGGATCCGGCGAACGAGGCGGGCATCCATCAGCATGGTGCAGTCATTGCGAATCGGATCTTAGCGCATATCAAACACGTGCGTGATTCCGAAGCAACTCCTTCTTGAGAGACACATGCTTCCTTAGCAAAGAGATGAAGTTTATACGACGGTAGCGGATGCAAGTCTTCGGGGCGCAGTTAAGCCGGATTCTCGGGCCACGCATGTTTCGGATATCGGCGGCCCAACTCACGCCGTAGCTGCGGGTATAAGTTCTTCCAGAAACTCGGAAGATCCGTTGTTACTTGCACGGGGCGGTGATTCGGGGCGAGCAGTTTCATCACCACCGGCACAGTTCCACGGGCAACAAAGAACTGTTCGTCGAAGCCAAAAAAATCTTGGAGGCGAGAAGAGATCGAGGGCGGCAGTCCCTCCTCATACTCCACTTTCACCCGCCGTCCGCGCGGCAGCAGAATGTGTGATGGAGCGAGTTCATCGAGTAATCGCATGTCAACCTGCGTTTGAAGCGCCCAGAGGAATCCGCCATCCGACGCCGCCTGCGGAGTTCAGCAAAGCTTGTCAGTCCGGTTCCCAGTTGTTCGAGAGCCGCTCTGGACGATCGACTCTCCCTTCGGAAATTCTGGCGCGTGTTCCGATGCGAAACGTACTCTGGCGAGAAAGCGATCAATATCGTCTCCGGTCGCAAAACGTCGAAAGCCCACTTCGAGAGCCTTGTCGATAAGCATGCTCGCTGCAGCTTTCGTATCGGTCGGTTTGGACCTGGTTTCGTCCAGCGTGAGTTCGTCATACTTCAGTGAGTTGATCTGCTCGACACGTTCCCCTTCGCGATTCCAGGTGATCGTCTCCTCCGCCTTTACCCGTTCCGGGAATAAGTCGAGGATCCAATCCGGTTCGTAGCTGCTCGTCACTCGCACCAGCGGAACTGACCGCTCGCTGCGTTCATCGACATCAAGCGCCACAAGAAACTCGCCCTCCGTTGCGCTATCCCGATCAATCTGCCCAGAACCGCCGGACGAAAGGAGCAAACAGTACCACGTCGGCGAGCGAGCCTGTCGGGATAGGCGGCGACAAGCGCTTTTTCGAGCGCCGAAACCTCTCCGTGTTGAACAGGCTTGAACTTGCGGCACGCCTCGAGCAGTTGCGACTTAGTGCGTCGTGCCTCGAAAGACAGATCCGCCGCTAAAATTGCCTCGAGATCTGAGCTGAACCTGCCGCGATCACGCGCGTCCATCCGGAACCGGCTGTCGTCCAATTTCGCCGCCATTTCGCAAGCCTCGGTCCCGACGCCCGAGCGGCAGGCTTCAATGACGAGCCTGGCGAGTCGTGGGTGAACAGGCATCCGTGCCATGGTTCGTCCATCCTGGGTGATCCTGCCGTCAAGATCAAAGGCGCGGAGCCGGACCAGTAACTCTCTCGCTGCGTCCACATGCTCAGCCGGCGGGGGCTCAATCCAATCGTGCAGGTCCAAAGGTTCACCATTCGCCGCGAGTTGCAAAAGTAAAGGCGAAAGCTCTGAGCGGAGAATCTCGGGCGGAGTATTTTCCGGCCGCCGGACGAAGTCGGCCTCGCTGAATAGCCGAAGCGCGATGCCCGGTCCGGTTCGACCTGCTCGACCGGCCCTCTGGATGGCAGATGAGCGGCTGATTTTTTCGAGTTGTAATCGTGAGAAGCCGCTCCACGGTGAATGGTGAAGGACACGCGCCAGTCCGGTATCCACCACTGCTCCGATGCGGTTAATGGTCACGGAACTTTCGGCCACATTGGTGGAGCAGATAATTTTTCGACCGTCGGAATCGAGCACCGCTGCATCTTGCTCTTCGGCACTCAGTTCTCCGTACAGCGGCAGCAGGCGAGCGCGGAGGGAACGCGCAACGGGTTCACACGCGCGCATGGCTCTCCTGATCTCTGCCGACCCTGGCAGGAAAACCAGGATGTGATTCTCCGTTCGCTCGGCAACGCGTGCGACGTCCGCTGGCAACCTGTTCTTCCAGGGGCGCGGCCGACGCCGGGCTATAGAGGACATCGACCGGATAGCTGCGGCCCGGGACGTTTACGATGGGAACGCCGCCCAGTTTACCCGACAGATCCTCCGCATCGAGAGTCGCGGACATAATCACAACGCGGAGGTCCGGCCGCGAGCGTTGCAGCCGCCGCAATAATGCGAGCGCGAGATCGGTTTCGAGGTGCCGCTCGTGGAATTCGTCGAGGATCACGACGGCTCCGTGCGGGAGCGATTCTCCCGAGAGAAGCCGGTTCGTCAGGACGCCCTCGGTCACATACCAGAGCCGCGTCCATTCGCTCCCGGTCTTTTCCCAACGAACCTGGTATCCGACAACTTCGCCCAGCTTTGATCCCAGCTCTTCCGCCACACGCCGGGCGGCCATTCTTGCAGCCAATCTTCTCGGCTCAAGCACGAACACTTTTCGTCCGCCACCGTTCAGCAAAGCAGGCGGCAGTCGGGTCGTCTTCCCTGCCCCAGGGTCGGCGCGCACAATGCTGATCGTGTTAACCTCAATGCATTGAACAATTTCCGGCAATAATGTATCGATTGGAAGCCGCTGCAACAATTCCATTTTCGATCACGTGCCTCGCTCGCGGAGTTTTTACGCCGTGTGTGGGATAGCGGGTTTTACCCATCTCAAGAATCCACGCGCACCGGGTGTTCTACGTGAGGCGATCGAAAGCATTCGCCATCGCGGGCCTAACCAGCAGGGCGTATTCGAAAGTGAGTCGGTCTCTCTTGGTGCGGTTCGGCTAAAGATCATCGATCTTGAAGGCGGAGATCAGCCGATGGTTACGAATGACGGAGACCTGGTTATCGTTTTCAATGGCGAGATCTATAACCACGTTGCGCTTCGCCGTGAACTCGAAACTTTAGGCCATCAATTTCTCGAGCCATTGCGATACCGAAGTTGTCCTGAAGGCGTTCGCAGAGTGGGATACCGATTGTTTCGCCAAGCTCCGCGGTATGTTTGCCGTGGCGTTCTGGCAGGAATCGAAGAAGCGGCTCGTTCTGGCTCGTGACCGGCTTGGCATCAAGCCGCTCTACTATACCGTCCGCAATGGCGACCTTCACTTCGGCTCAGAGCTGAAGGCGATTTTCGCGCATCCCGAGATTCCGCGACAGC
Organism: uncultured Acidobacteriaceae bacterium; assembly: GCA_963730775.1. GTDB lineage: Bacteria > Acidobacteriota > Terriglobia > Bryobacterales > Bryobacteraceae > Bog-105. Next base: position 473,687 of record CAVSTI010000009.1, read on the forward strand.
TTTGCAATACAGGTCTCGCGTACTTCCTTTCTCTCAATTACGTTCCCACTCCGTACACGCTGGCCGAAGGCATAACGCAAAGTTTTGCCGGGAGCATGGCTCGAGTTCAAGGACGGCAGAGTATCGAGCGAGCGGTATTGGACGAATAAGTTTCGGCCCGAGAAATGGACACTTCCGGATGCAACCGCGCGACTGGACGAATTGCTCTCGTCCTCGATCAGCGAGCATCTGATCTCGGACGTTCCGCTGGGGGTGTGGGCAAGCGGCGGTCTCGATTCTTCCGCAATTCTTCATTACGCCGCGCAAGCCACCTCGGATAAGCTGAAAACTTTCTCGATTTCGTTTGCAGGCCGCCGATTCGACGAGAGCGAATTTTTTCGTCTGCTCGCCGAAGACTTACAACACCTCCCACCACGAGTTCGATTTAAGCGGCGATCTCGATCTGACGAGCGCGATTGACGAAATTGCGTACTACTCGGACGAGCCAAGCGCGGACGCTGGCGCGCTTCCGGTCTGGTTTCTGTCACGTATGACTGCCCAGCATGTGACGGTCGCATTGAGCGGTGAAGGTGCGGACGAGATCTTCGGCGGCTATCAGACGTACCTTGCGGACGGGTATGCTCGCCGTGCCCGGCAGCTGCCGCGGCCTTTGTTGAGTCGCGGCTTTGAATCTTGCAAATCGGCTTCCCGTTTCAGACGACAAGATTGCGCTCGAGTACAAGTTGAAGCGGTTCCTGGCGGGTGCTGTGCTGACCGCAGGACGACGCGCACTTCTTCTGGAACGGAACATTCACGCCGGCTGAGCAAAAACGACTAGGCGTTCCAGGACGGTTATCTCCTGCGAGTCTGGTGTCGGCGCTGAAGGATGTACCTGCGGAGCATGAGGTCATCAACCGGTACTTGTTTGTCGATCAGCACTATTATTTGCCGGACGACATTCTGTACAAGTGCGATCGCATGAGCATGGCGCACTCGCTCGAAGTGCGGCCGCCGTTCCTCGATCACCGGATCGTAGAGTTCGCGGGGACCTTGCCTGCGCACCTGAAGATAAATGGGAGCAAGACGAAGTTCGTCATGCGCGAACTGCTGAAGAGCAAGCTGCCGGCCGCGATTCTGAATCGCACGCAAAGAAGGTCTGGACATTCCGGCGCATGACTGGCTTCGTGGCCCGCTACGGCCGCTTCTCGAACAGGAGCTCGGCGCGGAATCGGTCGCGAAAGTAGGAATCTTTTCTCCCGCGGCAATTCAAACCTTGGTGCGGCGCCATCTTCGGCGCGAGGCAAACCTCGGTTATCATCTCTGGGGCTTGCTGACCCTGCATCTGTGGGTGAAACGCTGGAACATCTCAACTGCGCAAACGACGGAATCAGTAGCGCAGCGCAGTGACGCTTTGTCGGCGGTTCTGTAGGGTCCGTGTACTCGCTTCGTTTGCGCTGTAGGAAAGACGAAGCTGAAGCGCTTTCGATCCTACTCTGGGATGCGGGCACGGTCGCCATCTCCGAAGCGTATGAGGGTGACGCCTATCTGCTCACTGCGGGTTTCGAGGATGAAACCTCGCGCGACTCCCTGTTGCGGCAATTTGCTGGGTACACGCCGGAATGGCGCGAGGACCTTACCGACTGGGAAGCGGTGACACGCGATGCGTGGCCTGGCCGCGCAATCGGCAGATCTCTCTATCTCGCTCCGCCCTGGTCCGAGGAACCGACACCAGAAGGCAGACATCGCCTCGTTCACAATCCTGGTCAGGCGTCGGGCACGGGCGAACATCCTTGTACCCAGCTCGCCTTAGAGGCGCTGGAACGAACCGTATATGCCGGATGCAAGGTATTGGACATTGGCACAGGCTCGGCAATACTCGCTATCGCAGCCAAGAAATTGGGATCGGTTGCTGCACTGGGCCTCGATCCCGACGAGATCGCGATCGAAACTGCGAAAGCCAACTTTCGCCTGAACGGATTCTCGCCGCTGCTAGCTGTTGGATCCGCCGATTGCGTGACGGACGGATGGTCCGATCTCACCGTGGCAAATATCAGCGCGACGGTTCTGCTCTCCATCATGGACGAGCTCTTACGAGTCACCGCGCCGAACGGCAGCCTGATCCTGACCGGCTTTCCCCGCGCAGAGGCGGCTGCCTTCACCGAGTTCTGGCCCGATGCTGAGCTGACCTACCTGGAAGACTGGGCCTGCCTGACCCTCAAGCTTTCTTCGTCCGCTTCTTGACCGCTGATTTAACGGCGCGTTTCTTGGGGGACTTTTCTGCCGGCGCGTCTTCCTGCTCCGCACCTTGCAGTCGGGCGAGCGCATTTTCGATTCGTTGACCGCCTTCGAGCACAGGAGCAAAGAGATCGCCAACGCCCTCGAAGCGTTCGATCGCGTTGTCGATGCGGAAGTCGGTGGGCTTGATTCCCGGTTTGACTTCTTTCCAATCGAGCGGCGTAGCAACCGGTGCGCCGTCATACGCCCGGAGAACGTAGGGAGCTGCGATCGTTTTGCCTGTTCCAATCTGCAGGTAATCAAAATAGACGCGATCTTTCTTCCGCTTCTCGACGCTCCTTGGGGTGGTGAACAGGTCAGGCTCGCGTCCACGGCCAGGTGCGTGACAAGTTCGGCAAAGCTTCGTACTTGTTCATAGCTGTAAATCGGATCCAGCGGCACGTAAACGTGCATGCCATCGCCGCCAGTTGTTTTCGGATAGCCCCGCAGTCCTAATTGGTCGAGAAGTTCTTTCACCAGCAGCGCCGCTTCCACGATCCGGTCAAAAGACGTGTCGACAGGATCAAGATCCAGCAACATCCAGTCAGGATTGTCGAGTGAACCGATGCGGCTCATCCAGGGGTTGTGATCGATACATCCGAGATTGACCAGATAGAGGAGAGAGGCTCGATCCTGCGCCACCGGATAGTGATTTGTCTTAACCGGATGGCCTTCTTGAATTGGCTCGCAGTGCATCCAGTCCGGGAAATGAGCTGCTGGCATTCTTCTGAAAGAAGAATTCGTCGTGGATGCCGTTCGGATAGCGCTTGAGTGACAGAGGCCGGTCTTTCAGGTGCGGAAGAAGCCAGGTCGAGACGCGATCGTAGAAGTCGAGCAAGATCGCGCTTTTTCCAGCCGTCCTTCGGGTAGAAAACTTTGTCGAGGTTCGAAAATTTAAGATTGTGGCCGTCAATATCGACCACCGCTTCGCGCCGGACAAGATCCAGGAAGGGCGATGTCTCGACATCCGATGCTGCCTCGGCTTCCTCCTCAGGCTCATCTGGTTCGTCCGCTTCGGGGTCCGAAGCAGGATTCTCTCGAACCACCTCCGAAGCGTTCTTATCCTCGCGCAATCCCACGAAAACCGGGGCACGAAGAATACCATCTGCTGTCCATTCGAGGAAACGAACTTCACATACAGTTTCGGGTTTCACCCAAGTCACGTCTTTGATTTTGGGCTTTACGGCGAACGGACAGGTTTTCGTGATCAGCGGCTTCAGGCGATCATGGATCTCGCGCATCTTCTTGTTGATCGAAACCTGTGCCGACCTGTCCGCAATGCCGTAATTTGCCATCCTCGTAAACTCCCAGCACCAGCGATCCGAAGTAGTCCCGCTCGCCTTTCGTGAAACCGGCGATGACGAACTCCTGCTCGTTCAAGACCTTGAGCTTCTGCCATTTTGTCGATCGCCCGGACTCGTACTTACTCCGCCGATCTTTTGCCAACACGCCTTCAAGGCCCATTTTGCGGGCGGCCTCGAACATCTGCTCACCATCGGTGTCGTATGTATCCGAGATGCGGATGTTGCCGGATCGGCGCTACGAGCGATTCAAGAACTTTCCGGCGATCTTCGAGTGTGCAACCGCGAAGATCAAAGCCGTCAGCGTAGAGAACATCGAACAAGAAAAGACGCTGCCGGATGAGCTTTCGGTCAGTCGCGGCACGGCGCTCTGGTTTGCGCATTGATGCGGTGTTGAATAAGACCGAAGCTCGACCCGGCCTTCCTCGTTCATGAACACAGATCTCGCCATCGAGCCAAGCTTCGCGTCGCTTGCACATGACCAGGAAGATCTCGCAAGTTCCGGGTACTGCGCATCACAGCGATTTCCGCGCCGCGAAAACATCGTGAGTTGTCCATCGCGGATACGGCAGAGGGCGCGAACGCCATCCCACTTAATCTCATAAAGCCATTGGTTGCCGGCGGGAGGTTTCGTGACTGCGGTCGCCGAGCATCGGATCGAGACTCGAGGGCATGGCAGCTTGCGAGCTCCGGGAATTTCGGCGTAATTCAGCCAGGTCGCACGACTTCTATCTTCGAGCAATCTCGATCCTGCGTTCGCTCCGCGACTTCACGCTGTGCGAGACTGGTTGATATCGTAGTCGGGAACGGCGATATTCGTCCTTCTTCTTAATCAGAAGCCATTCGTTGCCTTTGCCGGCATGCTTCATGTGCACGATGGCGAACGAGCTCCTTTCAGCTTTTGGCCGTGAAGCTCAAATTTGAAATCGCCGCGTTCGAACTGCTTCTCGGCAGGCAAGATCGCCCAGAACTTCGTAGGTGCCCGTGTCCCACAACATGACGCTGCCGCCGCCATAGTTGCCTTCCGGGATGTTGCCCTCGAACGTTCCGTAATCGAAACGGGTGATCCTCCACCTTCATGCCAAGAGACTTGCGTGAAGGATCGAGGCTGGGCCCTTTGGGAACCGCCCAACTGACCAGCACCCCCCCACTTCGAGCCGGAAGTCATAGTGCAGCCGGGTAGCGTCGTGTCGCTGAACACAGAAGAAGCCACCCGTGCTGGCGCGCCTCCCGTTCGGATTCGTCCGGACCGGGTTCGGGAGTTTTGTCGAAGTGGCGCTTGCGGGCATATTCTTTCAGACCCATAGCTGCCGACATTATGGCAAGCCGTGAGGCTGGCGTGACTCATAGCAATTGCTACCCTCAGGTTACAGCAGCTCAGTTATGACCTTTGCCGAGCAGCTAAAGAGCCAACTCAACATCGTCGATGTGGTCGGGCCACTACGTCAGGCTGAAGCGTCAGGGCGCGGGACCCGATACGTCGGCCTTTGTCCATTTCATTCGGAGAAGACGCCTTCTTTCGGCGTACATAGCGCTCTTCAGATCTATAAGTGCTTCGGCTGCGACGCGGGCGGCGACGTGTTCAAGTTCGTGATGGAACACGATCACCTGACCTTCCCGGAAGCGATGAAATTGCTCGCCGAGCGTTATGGGATTCCCATGCCGGAGCGGCAGCGTTTCGATGATCCGGAGGCACAAAAGCGCGCCGCGATTCTCGAGATGCATGAAATTGCGGCGCAGACGTTTCAAGATAATCTTCGCTCGGCATCAGGAAAAGATGCCCGCGCCTATCTGGAATCGCGCGGGATCACGCGGCGACGCCGCTACGGAGTTTCGCCTGGGCCTATCCGATCCCTCCGGCCAGCAACTTGCGGCGCGATTGCAAAAGTTTGGGCCGACACTGCTCGCCGAGTCCGGCCTGGTATTGCAGCGCCAAGGGGGCGGCGGATTTTTCGATGCGTTTCGTGGACGGCTGATGTTCCCCATTCACAGCGAAGATGGCAAGGTGATCGCGTTTGGTGGGCGTGCCTTAAGGGAAGGCGACGAGCCCAAATATCGCAACTCTACCGAAACGCCAATCTACAAAAAGTCTGCTGTTCTTTACAACATGCACCGCGCGAAGATCGATGCGCGGAAACAGAACCGCATGATCCTGGTTGAGGGATACATGGACGTGATCGGGGTCTACTCGGCGGGGATTCGCGAAGTGGTTGCAAGCAGCGGGACCGCTCTATCCGGCGATCAGGTACGCGCGATCAAGCGTCAGGTTTCGCAGGGCCAGGCGGGCAGCGGCCAGATCATTCTGAACTTCGATCCCGACGCGGCGGGAACGCGATCAACCGAGAAGTATATCGGCGCGGTACTTGCCGAGGGACTCCGGGTGAAGGTATTGCGCATTCCGGGCAAACTGGACCCGGACGAATACATCAAAGAGTTCGGTCGGGACGCTTACGTGAAGCTGCTCGAAAGAGCCGGCTCGTACTTTCATTGGCTCGCGGACCGTGCACGCGAGAAGTTCGATATGCGGACAGCAGAGGGGCGCGTTGATGCTTTCAAGTACCTTACGCCTGTGCTTCAGCAGGTGCATGATCGCATCGAGCGCGGAACGATCGCGAAGGAACTGGCAGAATACCTGAACGTCGATCGGGAGACCATTCGAGAGAATCTTCGTCCGCATAATCCCGCACAACCCGCACCCAGGGCGCGGATGCTGGGATCTTCCCTGCCGCCGAATGAGAAACTGCTGGCGGCGTGTTTTCTGTTGAGCGCGGATGCCCGGTCGGTGATCAGGCAGTACTTCCGTCAGACGAACATTGTTCAGTTCCTGGAGTTGCGAACCTTTTTCGAAGCGGCGCTGAACATCAATGATGAAGAGCAAAGTTTCTCGGTGGAACGCGCGCTGCAGGGGTTGGATGCCAGGATGCAGAAACTGCTCACGGAACTTAGCTTCACTGATCTGGGCATCAGCGAATCCGACGCTCCACAACAGGCGCTTCACTGCCTGGAAGCGCTGGAAGGAACGGGCCGGATGAAGCAGCGCGAGGATCTCAAGCGGAGAATTAAAGAACTGGAGCAGGCCGGACAGTTCGCGGAAGCTCTTCAGCTTGCGGAACAGCTAAACAGGGGGGCTGGATTGTCCGCCTAGGACGAAATCTTGTTGTACTATGAGGAGTCGAGAAGACTGTGGGGGCCTTGCTCGGCAGATTACCGGGGTTAGAGCCGTCTCCGACTTTCTTCCCGCCAATCTGAGGTAGCCGAGATTGACGAAGGCAGTTGATGCAGGAAACTGACGACAAAGGCTTCGCTCTTTTTGACGAAGCCACCGCCGCTGCGCGGGAAGACCTGGCCGGGACTGAAGATCTCAACGACTTCTTCGTCGACCTCGAGGCATCTTCCGCCGACCTGCTCGACAAGGGTAAAGAGAACGGCAAAGAGAACGATGACGCCGAAGAGCTCTCTGACCTCGACCTTTCCGCGGGAGCCATCGATAAGAGTAACGATTCCGTGCGGGTCTACCTGCGCGAAATGGGCATGGTCCCCCTTCTCACAAGGGAAGGCGAGATCGAACTTGCAAAGCAGATTGAGCGCGGGCAGCGGGCCGTTCGGAAGGCTTTGTCTCGTTCTCAACTGGTTGTTCAGATCATCCTGGACACAAAGCGCAATGTGGAACGTGATCTGATCCCGGTATCGGAAGTGATGCAGGCGCCAGAGGCTGCCACTCTCAGCGAAGAACCTCCCTCCGACGACGGATTAAAGGAGCAATTCTTCAGCAGCGTAGTGGAACTGGAAAAGCTCTACCGCAAGTCTCAGCTGGCGAGCCAAAAGCTGCTAGCTGTCTCGCGTTCCTTAAAGCCGAAGCAATACGAGAAGCTGCATCGCGAACACCTTCGAACAGTCGTTCAAGTCTCGCGCCATATCCGCTCCATTCCGTTTGCATCCCGTTTCCAGCGGTCGTTGAGCGAAGCACTCCGAAAGTTTGTTCGCCAGATTCAACCGCTTGAGGAAGAGGCAACTCGTCTCCAGGCGAAGCTCGATTCGCTCGACGGTCCCGAGTCCTCGTCCGCGGGGACCGCAAAACGGGAACTGAAGGCTATCATCGCGCAGATTCACCTGCTGGAGGACAAAGCCGGTGCGAATGCTGGCGACCTCCATCGAACGCTGGACGTTGTGGCGAAAGGGGAATGGGAGACCGATTGTGCGAAAAAGCGACTCATTGAGGCCAACCTTCGCCTGGTAGTGTCCGTTGCCAAGCGATACACGAACCGCGGCATGCAGTTCCTGGACCTTATCCAGGAAGGCAACATCGGGTTAATGCGCGCGGTCGATAAATTCGACTACAAGCGAGGCTACAAGTTCTCCACGTACGCTACTTGGTGGGTTCGGCAGGCCGTCACTCGGGCAATCGCCGATCAGGCCAGGACCATCCGCATTCCGGTCCACATGATCGAAACCATCAACAAACTGGTTCGCCTGCAGCGCATCATGCAGCAGGAATTCGGGCGTGAACCAACTACGGAAGAGCTCGCGGTTCGCATGGAGCTGCCTGCAGGCAAGGTCCGACGCGTTCTGCGCATCGCCCAGGAGCCGATCTCGTTACAAACTCCTGTCGGTGAGGAAGAAGAGTCGAATCTCGGCGATTTTCTGGTAGATAGCAGGATGGTTTCACCATCAGAAGCAGTCATTAATCTCAATCTGCGTGAGCAAACCGCTGAGGTTCTGAAAACACTCAGCCCGCGAGAAGAGAAAATCGTCAAAATGCGCTTCGGTCTGCAGGACGGAAGCGAGCATACCTTGGAAGAAGTCGGCCAGAATTTTGCAGTCACTCGCGAGCGTATTCGCCAAATCGAAGCGAAGGCGCTGCGCAAACTTCGTCATCCCAGCCGGAGTAATCGACTGCGGAATTTCCTCGAACACGGCGCGCCGTCATAGGCCGGCATCCATCGGACGAATGTGCGGCGCTACAAGCTGCCTGCTTTTGTCTCCGAACATTTTGCCAAGCTCCCTCTGACGATAGCGAAAAATTGCCAGAAGTTGGCGCCGCACAACGGCCGCGTGGACCAGCCTCCCAAGCAACCCAAACGGTAAGCGATACTCGACCCGGTCCAGGACTCTCGTGCCTTCCGTAATCTCTTCGAAGTTGTGCTGATGGCGCCAGAGCGTGTAGGGCCCTCGCTCCTGTTCGTCCACGAATCTGCGAGGCGGATCGTAATCCGTGATGCGCGTTTTCCAGCGTATCGGGAACCCAAACCAGCGGATTACGTACTCAATTTCGGCGTCCCGCTTCATTTGCACCCGCTCGGGAGACGTCACGCGGAAGTTCAGCCAGGGTGGTGTGATCTTGGCCAAGTTGTAAGGATCTTCGAAGATCGCAAAGGTCTCGGCGAGCGGCTGCCCGCTGATCATTTCGCAATCCAACCTGTAGATTCTTTTCTTCTTGCCTCTCATCGCGCACTTAAGATGCGCTTTCAGGCCGATTGGCCGCAGTACTTACTGCTATCGTGGTGCTTTCGCATGTCTGACGCTGCTATTGCGGTTCCGACGCCCGTCCACCCGGTTACGCCGCCCAAGAAGGTCCCGAAGCCCAAAACTGTTGCCGAAAGAAAGGCGCGGGTCGCCAAAATCATTGATGAATTCGACAGACTTTTTCCCCAGGCCACGTGTGCTCTGCAGCATCGAAACCCGTGGGAGCTATTGGTCGCGACAATTCTTTCGGCTCAATGCACAGATGAGCGCGTCAACAAGGTAACACCGGGTTTGTTTGCAAAGTACCCGACAATTGAAGACTTTGCGAATGTTTCTCAGGACGAATTAGCGAATGATATTCGCTCAACCGGCTTCTTTAATAACAAGTCGCGGTCGATCATTGGTGCTGCCCAGAGGATTCGCGATGAATTCGGCGGGCAGGTACCCAAAACAATGGATGAATTGCTCTCCGTTCCCGGCGCTGCGCGAAAGACTGCGAACGTTGTTCTAGGAACTGCATACGGCATTCCGTCCGGCGTCGTTGTAGATACGCATGTCGGTCGCATTTCGGCGCGTCTCGATTTGACCAAAAATACAGATCCCGTGAAAGTAGAACAGGATCTGATGAAAATAGTCCCGGAAGACCGCTGGATTCTTTTTGCGCATCAGATGATTCACTTCGGGCGCCAGATCTGCATTGCGCGAAAGCCTCGCTGCGCCTCTTGTCCTCTCGATCCGCTCTGCTACGCAAAGGACAAAACTCTGGCTTAGAAGCTCCCGAAACAAAGGATGAGAGAACTCTATCTCGGCATCGATGGAGGCCAAACCAGCACGGTGGCCTTGATCGCGGACGAAACCGGACGGGTAGTGGGGCGCGGCAAGGGTGGTCCGTGCAATCACGTGGGCCCGGCGGAAGGCAGAGCCAGGTTCTTCTCTGCCCTGGGAGATTCCCTGAAGGAAGCCTGCGCGCAGGCAGGCGTCTCCGTAACGGACGTTAGCTTCGCATCGGCATGTCTGGGATTCAGTGGCGGACCTCAAGATAAGGAGACTTACGTCCGTGAGATGATCCGCAGCGCGCACTACCGGATAACTCACGATGCCGAGATCGCGCTCGAAGGTGCTACGGAGGGATTGCCCGGCATCATCGTAATTGCAGGTACCGGCTCTATGGCATTCGGCAGAAACGGTGAGGGTGAGTCATCGCGAGCCGGCGGATGGGGGTACGCATTCGGTGACGAGGGCGGAGCGTTTTTCCTGGCACGCCAGGCCTTGCGCGCTGCTCTTGCGTTCGAAGAAGGCTGGGGCCCGCCCAGTAAGCTGTACGAGAAGCTTCTGAAGGCGGCTGAGGCGAAGAGCGCAGACCAGATCTTGCGCCGCTTTTATGCTGGCCAACCGAGGTCCGTGATTGCATCCTATGCCGCTCTGCTTGATGAGGCCGAGCGCGAAGACGACGATGTTGCGCGACTCATCCTGATCGAAGGTGCCGGCGAGCTTGCGAGATATGTCCGACACGTATACTGCCGCCTTTTTCCGTCGCGCGAGTCTGTCCAGGTCGCCTATGTCGGGGGTGTGTTCCAAAGCGATCTGCTCCGCAATGTTTTCATCGAACGTGTGCAGATGGCGCTCGGTTCCATCGCACATCGGCCCAAGCTGAGCCCTGCCGCGGGCGCTCTGTTGCGAGCCCTTCGAGATGGCTCGGTTATGAGTCCCCTGACGAATGTGCCAGAATCCGAAACGTGAGAGGCTCCCTTCTAGTTCTATTGCCCATTGTTCTTTGCGTTTCGGTCTTTGGCAAGGACCCTGATTGGCCGGCCACAGAGGCACATGCGATCGATCTGCTGCAGCGTTACGTGCGCATTGCCTCGGTCAATCCGCCGGCCGACACAACCGAAAGTGCGCGGTTCCTGGCCGGCCGAACTCGCTGCGAACGGGATAGAGGCTAAGACGTACACAACGGGCTCAGGGAAAATCAATCTGCTGGCGCGCCTTCCAGGCCGTAATCGGTCACTCCGCCCTTTGCTGCTACTCAATCACATGGATGTGGTTCCCGTAGACAAGACCAGGTGGACGGAGGACCCTTTTGGCGGTGCATTGAAAGCCGGACAAATTTGGGGACGCGGCAGCCTGGACATGAAGAGCACCGGCGTCATCCAGCTCGAAACGCTTCTGTTGTTGAAGCAGCTCGGCATCGTGCCGGCGCGGGATATTCTCTTTCTGAGCACCTGCGACGAAGAGTCGGGTGGAGTCAGCGGTGCCGCCTGGATGATTCAAACTCACTGGGACGAACTGAATCCGGAGTATGTCTTGGACGAAGGCGGCGTCGGCTCTCGTGATATCTACTCGCCCGGCAAGCTGATCTTTGGAGTTTCGGTCGCGGATAAGCAACTGCTCTGGCTCAAGATGCGCGCGGTCGGAACCTCCGGCCATGGTTCGCAGCCGATCGCAGATAATGCGAATGACTTGCTGCTGGAGGCGATCGCCAAGGCAAAAGCATTCCCGCCGTCCAAAAAGCCAAATCCAATTGTTCAGAATCTGAAAGAAAAGGCCGGCACTCTTTCTTCGAACAAGTTCATCAACGCCATCGGGCAGAACACTATTTCACTCACTTCCTTGCGAAGCGGTGTTGGTGACCCGCCAAAGTCAAACGTAATCCCTTCCGTTGCTGAAGCGACGCTCGATTGCCGCCTGCTGCCGGGCCAGAACGCGGACGAGTTCCTTTCTGAAATCAAGGCGCGGATCAATGACCCTCGTATTTCGATCGAGGTCACCTCACCGAAGGCGGACGACCCGCAACCAAGTTCGACAGGGACACCGCTCTATGCTGCGATCACGAAATCAATTCAGAAACAACACCCTGAGGGCACTGTGATTCCCATCGTGGTGCCGTTCGGCACAGACGGGCAAAAGTTTCGGATGCGGAACGTCCCGGCGTATGGTCTGATGCCTATGATCGTAGATACACAAACGCTCGGAACCATGCACAGCGACAGCGAACACATTCCTGCTGACCAGTTTCGGGCTGGGCTTCACATCTACTTCGATATTTTGCGTTCCGATTGGTAACCGTCAAACGGTTACGGGCGACGAACGCGCTCCGTCCGAAGGAGTTCGAGACGGACCTGGCTGCTGAACATTCGGCGGAATCGTTTCTGTAATTGGGACCGCGAATTCGACTTTGAGCGTCCTCGCTGCTTCAATGATCCTTAACAGAAGCTCGTTCTGCACTCGGAGGAACTGATCGCCGTCCGTGGTCAAAACGTACGAGAACAGATCGAGGTCGAACGACTCTTTAGCAATCTTACTAAAGCGGACCGGGACGCCCGTGGGGTCTACCTCGGGGTGGTCCTTCATAATGCCAGCGATCGCATCCATCATCTTGCGGATGTCTTCCGGAGCCGTATCCTTCCTCAACGAGAGAGTCGGCTTGAAAAGCATACGGTCGCGCTTCGAGTAGTTCTCGAGCGTCATGGTAGAAAAAGAGGCGTTTGGAACCGTTACGAGCGTGCGATCCGCAGTTCTGATGCGGGTCGAGCGGAGCCCGATGTCTTCCACAGTTCCGATCTGTCCGCCAAACTGGCAGACGTCGCCAACCAGGACGGGACGATCACTGATGACCGAAATTCCGCCAAAGAGGTTTTCGATCGTCTTTTGCGATGCAAGAGCAACAGCTACACCGCCTACTCCCAGGCCCGCGAGAATTGCATTCGTGTTGTACCCCCAAGCGCCCAAAACAAACAAAACGGCGATAGAGAATACAACGATTTTCACCGCTCGAACCAGAAGCGGCATCACTGAGTACGAGAACGCTCGCTGACGGGGATCTAAGCGTGAGCTGACAGTGTCCGAAACGATGTCGACGATTCGCATCAGGATGGAGGCACAGCTCAGGACAAACAGCAGTGTGAGCAGCTTGTACAGGTAATCGCGAACCAGCGCCGAAGGCCCGATTACCTCCACCAGTGCTCCAAAAACCATCACAGAAACCGCAAAACGGACCGGCTCGACAAATGCCTCCAGCCGATGCGCGTGCAGCTTCGTGTATCGATTGGCGATCGGCTTCAGGAGCATGAGAAAAGCTCGTGCAAGCAGCTTGGAAAGCAGAGAGATTAAGAGCGCTGTGAGTAGAAGGACACCCCAGACCCATAGCGAAGTCCCGATAAAACGGGTCTCGACAAACACCGCGGGAAGTTTTTTTTCGAAGGCGGATTCATCCACGCTTACCCGCAGCTTGGGTATCTGAGCGACTGTATCCGGAGACACCAGCCAAACGCTCAGCCCGTTTTGCGTGATGCGTTGCATGGTCAGTTGTGTGCTTCGGGCGTTTACGTCGATTGACGTAAGCTCATCCACATTGGTGGGCAGGCGGTCTCGCGTATTTCCGTCAGCGTCATTGCTGAGCCGGCCCACTTCGAAATGGGTGTCCCGGTCCAGGATCTGGCAGAGATCTTTCGCAAGCTCAGGCCCTTCTGTATTTCTCTGGTCCGACCTGATCCGGCGCAGATCCAGATAGTCCGACGCGAGATCATATTGGCCCGTGTGACACGCCTGCAGAAAAGCGTAAATCGCACTGCGCGGGCTAACTCTTCGCAGAGAATCCGTTGGAGCCTCAGCCTTCGGTGCGGCGCCGTTCAGGCCGGGGATGGTCTGAGCCGAACCCGTGAGACCGCCCGCGAAAAGCAAAGCCGCGAGTGCCGTCGGACGGAGTTTTTCCACACACGAGCGAATCAATTCGCGATCTCCCGTAGGATTTCGTCGTATGCTTTCTGCGGATCGGCGGCGCGAGTTACCTGCCTGCCAATCACGAGGTAACTAGCGCCATTGGTCATTGCCTCTTTTGGTGTCGCCACTCGCTTTTGGTCACCTTGGGACGCGTTGGCGGAACGTACGCCGGGCGTGACTAAGATGCTGTCCTTGCCAGCCAGTTCTCTGACGCGCGAAACTTCCAGAGGCGAACAAACCAGTCCGTCCATGCCGGTTTCGACCGCATTTTTCACGCGCAATTCGACCAGCTCAGTGACGGAGACCGGAAAGCCGAGGTCCCTCAGATCCTGTTCGTCGAAGCTAGTCAGCACAGTGACGCCCAAAAGCTTGGTATCTGTCCCGTCGCAACCGGCGCGTGCGGCACTCATGATGGGTTTGCTTCCATGTACGGTCAGGAAGGCCGGACGGGTCCGTTCGCAGAGTTGACGAGTCGCCCTCTTGACGGTTTCCCCAATGTCGTAGAGCTTGAGGTCCAGGAAAACCTTTTTGCCATCCGACTGCAAACGCGAGACAAATTCCGGTCCGGCGACAGCGTACAACTCCATTCCCACTTTGTAGAAGTCACAAGACGGCCCGAGCTTATGAATCAGATTGAGAGCATCCGATGTGCTGTCGAGGTCTAACGCAATGATCAGTGGATTTGGATTCGTGGTCATGAGATGTCGAGTGTCGCCAATTCGGTTCCGGCGGAATAAGCGGATGCGATCTCCGCAAAGGGCCACTCGCGCCAGGCATCGAGCAGCGGAAAATACAGTCCCAGCCAGATAGGACCGCCAACTAATCGCGACACGAGCGTTCCATAGTTCTCCATTTGCGTACGGTAGCGCCTCTGCTCTTCATCAAGGAAGTGGTTGAGATTCCCGCCTCGGTGTTCGCTGGTTTTAAAATCGACGATCCAGAAGCGACCGTCCTCGTCACGAAAAGCCCGGTCTACCGTTCCAGTCACCAGCTTGTTACCGACTACGCCCTCAAGCGGCCACTCGGATCGTGCGTCCGCCGTTGCTCGAAGAATCCACCTGCCACGCTCGCTCGAGAACGTGTTTTCAAGCGCCCTTATGACGCGGCTGGACGCTTCCGCCTGTTGCGACAAACGAACCCCGAGACGCGCAAGCTCCGACCGCACGAGCGAATCGAGCGATCGTGCAGATTGCATTCCGAAGAATGAGTCACCTGCGGCTGCCGCCCGCTTCAAAACTTGGTGGACCACAGTTCCAACGTGCCGTCCTAATCCCGTCACCCACTGGTAAGTCACCGGTCGTTCCGAAGCAGCGGCCCGGGTGATCACGTCGGGCACCCGAAGCGCGGGGCTCACGATAGGTGCCGTCCAGTCTGCCTGAAGCCTGCGAATCATCTGCGGCTTTCCTTCAGTTCCGGAAAACAAACTCGACTGTGTTGGAACCAGGCGTCCCATGGCGAGTTGAAACTCGCTCTTGTACTTTTCCCAGATCATGCCCAGAAAGGTATGCTCGGCCGCTTTGCACAGCTCCGTGCCCCGCTTGTTTCGATTCACCGATCCCAGGAGGAACAGGCGGTTCTTGGCCCGCGTGCATGCGACATAGAAGAGCCGCTTTCCCTCATTGCGAACTTTGTCTTTCGCCTCGTTCTTGATGCGTGTGTAATCCGGGTCTTTGACACCCTTCTGCGGTTGCACGGCAACCTCCAGCCGGGAGCTGCCGTCATCAGCCGCCACCTTGTTCCAGACAACCAGTTCATCGTCGTCGCTGGCGGGGCGCCGGCTGAGCTGGGGCAGAATCACGGTGTCGAACTCAAGCCCTTTCGCTTCGTGAACAGTCATCACCTTGACCGCACCCTCCTGCATGCTCGGGGCAGCGTACAAATTCTGAAGGCGCTCGCTGAGCAGACTGAAGTCGCGAATGGCGCCACCGTGCTCGAATGATTCTAGCAGCGAGAGGAAGGTCTGTGCGTCCTGATATTGGCTAGATTCGAGCAACGCAGCGGGTCCGCCGAGAGCATTCCAGGTGCGCTCTACGAGGGACCGCAACCCGAAACGCCCCACAGCATTAACGGCTTCGTCCATGATCTCGGCCACTCGTATGGCACGTGTGCGGCCCTCCGGACTAAGACGGCTGATCACGTCCAGATCGTGAAGCAGATCGTAAACAGTGCGGTCGGGCTCGCCTTCAGCCAACGCGGACAGATCCGCTGCCGTTAATCCACACCAGGGAGCACGTAAACAGGCAAGCCACGAAACGCGGTCGGCCAGGTGGAGAATCGCCCTGGTCAAAGCGAGGAGATCAAGAACGTGCTGTTGATTCTTCAACTCGTCAATTTCTATGGCCTGATACGGAATGCCAGCAGTTCGAAGTGCAGGCAAAATCGCAACCACATGAGAGCGGCTGCGAACCAATATGGCGGTCTCGCCAAGGCTCTCTTTGCTCTGCAGAATCCGCACGATTTCCTGCGCCTCGCGAACACCATTCCGGTCCTCGATCAGAGGTATGACTTGGGGCGACTTCCCGCTTCCAGACCGGGAAGCAACAGCGGGCTCGAGCTTCACCGCTCCTTTGACTTTATCGGTAATGGCCATGCCGGGCGAGAGACTGCGTTCAATCCACCCGACAACCTCCGGGGTCGAGCGGAAGTTGGATTGGAGACGAACCGGAGTGAGCCGAACAGCGCCGAGCCGCTCATCTTCCCAAGCTTGCGTGAATAACGCAACTTCCGCGGCTCGAAACCCATAGATGCTCTGCACCGGATCCCCCACCAGGAACAGCGTCCGGCCGTCTCCGTCGGACCATTGTCCGGTCAGACGCTTCAGCAGTTCATGTTGTGCCCGCGACGTGTCCTGAAACTCATCGACCAGGATGTGTTCAATACGGTAATCGAGCGAATATAGAAGATCACTGGGCGACTCGGGTTCACCAAGGGCCAGCGTCGCGGCGCTTGTAATCTCCTGAAAGTCGACAACGCCTTCTTCCCGGAACACGTTGCTTAATTCGGCTTCCGCTTTGTCGAGAACCCATAGGAAATCGCCGAGCGCAGTGCCTTGGCTGTAACCTGTCGCGTGCCATTGGTCCCGCTTCGCGAGCATACCCGCCACCTGTCGTTCCAGCCGCGCCATGTCGTTGTCGAAATACAGCGCAACGCGTCCCAGAAGGGCTCGGCCGTCCTCGCTATTCTCAGCCAGGGTCTGCAGTGTCCTCCGAGCGGCGAGTCGGTAAAACTCCGTCGCATCTTCCACCACGGGACCGACACCGCCCGACTCGGACACAATCGGCATCTGCCGGACCAGCATGGCGCAGAGCGCATCGATAGTGACGATCTGTAACCGGCTCGGATCCTGAAGCAGGTTCCACCCTCGCGCGCGATCGTTGGCAAGCACCCGAAGCGCAAGCTCCCGCGTTTTCACCGCGTAAGTGCCAGAAGCAGCTTTGCCTTCCCCGGCCTGTTCTAAAGCTCGGATCACTCGTTCACGCATCTCGGCACCTGCCTTGATGGTGAAGGTCATGGCAACGACGGATTCCGGCCGCTCCACCTGCCCAAGCAGCGCAAGAATGCGCTGCACTAAGAGCCCGGTTTTTCCGGACCCGGCGGGTGCCTTAACGATGAACGAACGGTCGGTCCGAATCGCCTGCTCGCGCTCGGCGAAGTCGACGGGTAGTGACTCAGTCATCGTCCTCGTCGTCGAGCGAACCCGCTCTCTCCTGTATCCGGCATAGAGACGGCAGATTACAAAAGTTGCACGCATTGTGCAGGGGATCTACGGGCGCGTGGCCACTCATAAATTCATCCGCCAAATCGCGAAGATAACTTTTAGAATCGTCGCGCAGCGCGGCCCAGTCGAGCTTCGTATTCCTCGTTGGAGCGAAGTGCGGGTGAAGGGCGCAACCGACGGTCTTAGCTTCCCGCGGTCTCACTTGAGCAAGGAAGATGCCGTCGACCTCTTCTTCCATCGCCGCGGCGTAGACAAGCAACTGTGGTTCAGCTGGCCTCTTCCCTAAGAGACTTGCTTCCGAAATTTCGCCGCTCTTGTAATCGACCAGTACAACGCTGCCATCCTGGAGTCGGTCGATACGATCGACTCGCAGCCGAAGCTGCAGCCCATTGATCTCGACGGTTTTCTTCTCTTCTAAGTGTTCGACCCGGAACGGCGTCGTTCGAGTCATTTCCTTCTCGCGGAGCCAGTAAAGGATCGCCTCAGAGAGACGCTGCTTCTCGGCCTTCGAGATGACCTCCCGAAACGGGCTGTTACGCTCTGACGCTAATGCCTGCGCGACTGCATCTTCGACAATGCTCTGCAATTCCGAATCACTTGCTTCCGCAAGTCGCTCGGACGATTCAAGGCGCTTCCAGACATTCTCGAGCGCCCGGTGGAGGTAACCGCCACGCTCGCGCGGATCGAAGCCGAAGCAAGCGTCTTCCGGCCGTTGCGCATGAAGCCGGTATTCAGCAAAAGCGCGGAAAGGACATTGCGCTTGGGACTTGATCACGCCCACGCCTCCGGACAGCGGATCCGTCGACCGGAACGGCGGGGGCTGAACGTCGGGTATGTAATCGATCTCCGACCGGAAGACATCGGACGAGAGCATTGTTGAGCCCGTCCACCTCGGGACTGAGCTGCTCTTCGCCTTAATGAACTCCCGCGCTTGAGGCGCTAAGGCTCCCGAATATGTCACGAGCATGTTGGGCGCTGTCGAGAATAGAACAGACGCTCTGGCGTCCGACTCTTGTTGCGCTTGCTGAGCCAAGCTGAATTCGGCATCCGCACCACGCTGGATAGCAGGAGGGATGAAAGGGACGAGACGATTGCGACGCGGCCAGTTCTCTTCGGACAAGCCAACGGCACCGGAGAAGTCGAACTGAATTCCTTCGGCATCTTCCCAGTCGAGGATCTGGATAGGCGAAAGCTGGTCCCCCAACTCCGGACTTTGACTTCGGGAGAGGAAGTCGCGCAAACGGGACAGCGCAGCCTCGAACGGCACGGGAGGCGAGACGAATCCTAAGCTGCCAAGCTCAGACAGTGCATCGTTCCAAGCTTGAGTCACACTCTGTTCATGGCTGCTCAAAGCTTGTTCTCCGGGCCAACCGCTCGCCGCAACAAGGTCGCCGAACAACTCACTCCATTCACCAAGATCGAGGCTCGCAGCTTTTGGCCGAATGGTTCGGATTTTCTGCCAGACGGGACCGAGGAGCTCACAATTCGCTGTCCTGTATTCGATTTGAGGGAAGCCGACATCGATCTCCCGGGCTCGGCGTAAGCTCAGATCAGCAAGAGCGCGCTGGCTTCGCTCGGCTGCGGCACCCGTCAGGAAGGGAGAAAGCAGAATCGCGCTTGCGTCCGTGATCCTTATCCTGGGTCGCAAAAGCTCCAGCAATGTGAGCGCGCTTGTGATCAGCGGCTCGCGGATGAGCGAGGGAGATGCATGCAGATGGAACAGCGGTCGTTTCGGGTCTTCTTCGGTTCCGCTGCAAACCTCCAGCCGAACCGAACTGGGTGGATCGACAATGCTCTCGAAAGTTCGCGCAACATCCTGCCAATGAGACGCAAGGTCGGGGACGAACACGCCAATCGAAGAAGAAGGCTCCTCCTCAACCAGTTTGCGGGCCCAGCGCGCAGCGCTCTCGAATTCGTCCGCGAACAGCGAATGCTGCTCGCTAAGGATCCGCGTCTTCGGCTTCTTGACATCAAAGGGCGCCCAGCTCGCGTTCCTGCCGAGCGCCTCCGAAATGCGTGACATTGCCGGGCTGAGTTGCCGAAACCCAAGGAACGTGAGATTGCCGGGTCTGTATGCTCCTGACAGGATCCAGTCGGGGAGGACGCGCCAAATATCTGCCCGGGTCATGCAGCCCCGGTCACGCATTTCTTTTCCGAACCGGCGGTGCAGCTGGCGATATGATTCCGAATCCTTGCTTCGCTCCCACCAATCGCCATCGAGGGGCAGATGCCACTCGGCAATCGTGCTCGCTGCCCGGGAAGCTAGCCGGGCCGCTCCAGCCGGATCGAACAGATCAGGATGAACTTCTTCGAACAAGCTGCGCCACAGCTCAAGTTCCTGCGACCGTGAGAGCAAGGCAGGGACGCTTGTTCCGCTGAAGCGCGCTGCATTCCAACAGCTAACGAGCCAGGCGCTGAGGCTGACAATCTCCGGACGCTCCCAGCTTTCGACTCCCAATTCTCTTTTTTGGTCGGCAAGCTGTTGCCGCCCGACAGACGCGAGAAACCGGGTTGGAAGAACGATCGTTCCACCACCCGAACAGATCGCAGCGAAATCTTTCCTGGCAAGCCGCAACTTCTATGATCGCTAAAAACAGAAAGGGCGGCTACGGTAGCCGCCCTCTTTCCACAACTTGATTGAGTTGCTGTTTATACTTCGTCGGGGATGGTGATGGGTTCTTCGCCCAGGTCTTCGGAGAGTCCGCCAGTGTAGATGCCCGGGGTTTCGTCTGCGAAATCCTGCAGACCACCATCCAGGGACAGCTCCTGCTCTGGCAGCGGCTCCTCTTCGACCACATCTTCGCCGGCAATCTTCACGCGCCGATAGTATTCCATACCGGTTCCGGCGGGAATCAGTCGACCCATGATGACGTTTTCCTTTAGACCGCGCAGATAGTCAACCTTGCCGTTGATAGCGGCTTCGGTCAGTACACGCGTTGTCTCCTGGAAGCTGGCGGCCGAGATGAACGAATCGGTCGAGAGAGATGCCTTCGTGATACCAAGCAGAAGCGGCTTGCCTGATGCCGGCCGACCACCCGCCTCGATCACTCGAGTATTCTCTTCGCGGAACTTGAACTTGTCCACGACTTCATCGGGCAGGAACTCGGTGTCGCCGATATCTTCGATTCGCACCCACCGCATCATCTGACGAGAGATGACTTCGAGGTGCTTATCGTTGATGTTGACACCCTGCAGTCGGTAGACTTCCTGGATCTCGTTCACCAGGTACTTCTGCAGTTCCTTTTCGCCGAGTACAGCGAGGATGTCATGCGGGTTCCGCGGACCATCCATCAAAGGATCGCCGGAGCGGACGCGCTCGCCTTCCTGCACGTTGATGTGAACACCGCGAGGAATCGAGTACTCCTTCTGCACGCCGTCGTCGCCGACAATGTACAGCTTTCGCATACCCTTCGTGACTTCGCCGTATTTCACTACGCCGTTGATTTCAGCGATGATGGCCGTTTCGCGAGGCTTACGAGCTTCGAACAGCTCGACCACACGAGGCAGACCACCCGTGATATCTTTCGTCTTCGTAGTAGCGCGCGGGATCTTAGCGATGACATCACCTGCGTGCAGGACATCGCCGTCCGCCACCATTAAGTGCGCGTGTGTCGGCATGAGGTACCGCTTCTCTTCGGAGCGGCTACCGCCTTCGGGGCGCATGATAACGGTCGGGAAGCGCTTCTCATCCGAGGATTCAGTGACGACCACCTGCATGTTGCCGGTGATTTCGTCGACCTGTTCCTGGGTCGTTACGCCGTCGATCAGATCCTTGAAGTGCACCGCACCGGTGACTTCGGTCAGGATCGAGAACGTATAAGGATCCCATTCGAGGAGGATCTGGTTCGCCTTCACAGGCGCGCCGTCCTCCACGTTGATCTTGGCACCGTACACGACCGGGTAACGTTCGCGTTCACGCTGCTTTTCGTCAACGATGATCAGGATGCCGTTACGGTTCATCGCAATCAGTTCGCCCTTGTTGTTGCGAACCGTATTGACGTTGTTGAACCGGACGTATCCGTCGCTCTTCGCGTCCTGCGTCGATTGCTCGCTGATCCTGGTTGCCGCTCCACCGATGTGGAACGTACGCATGGTCAACTGAGTACCGGGTTCGCCGATGGACTGGGCCGAGATGATACCAACCGCCTCGCCGCGTTCCACCATGCGTCCGGTTGCCAGGTTGCGTCCGTAGCAGAGCCGGCAAACACCGCGCTTCGATTCGCAAGTCAGCACCGAGCGGATCTTAACGCGCTCGATACCGGCCGCCTGAATCGCGCTGGCCAGTTCTTCCGTGATTTCCTGGTTGACGCTAACGATGATTTCGTTTTCGTAGTCGCGCTGATCTTCGAGAGCAACACGACCGACGATACGGTCGCGCAACGGCTCGATGATTTCGCCCGATTCGATGATCGGCTCGACGTAGATACCGTCGGAAGTTCCGCAATCGTCTTCCGTGATGATCACGTCCTGAGCCACGTCGCAGAGGCGACGCGTCAGGTAACCGGAGTCAGCTGTTTTAAGAGCCGTATCAGCCAGACCCTTACGAGCACCGTGGGTCGAGATGAAGTACTCGAGAACGTTCAGACCTTCGCGGAAATTCGCGGTGATCGGCGTTTCGATGATTTCGCCCGACGGACGCGCCATCAATCCGCGCATACCGGAGAGCTGACGAATCTGCTGTTTCGATCCGCGAGCACCGGAGTCGGCCATGATGTAAATCGGGTTGAGAATACGGCCGGTGCGGTCGTCCTCTTCCATGTTCTTGAACATCTTGTCGGAAACGGCCTCGGTGACCTTCGACCAGACTTCAATGATTTTGTTGTAGCGCTCGGACTGAGTGATCGCGCCTTCCTGGTACTGCTGCTGAACTTCAACGACCTGCTTTTCAGCGTCGCGAACCAGGCTGACCTTCTCTTCCGGCACGACCATGTCGTCGATACCGATGGAGATACCGGCGCGTGTTGCGTAGAGGAAGCCGAGTTTCTTGACTTCGTCCAGCATTCCGACGGTCACGACCCGGCCGAACTTCAGGTAGCAATATTGAACAAGCTGGGCCATGCCCTTCTTCTTCAAGAGCCCGTTGATGAACGGCATGGAGTCCGGAAGAACGTCATTGAGAATGACGCGTCCTACCGTCGTGTCCATGTACTGCTTGTTGAATTCGATCGGCTCTGTATAGAGGATGTTCTGGTTGTCGAACGCCTTCGTCAGGTCGATGACTTTTCCGGTGTGACGCAGCTTGATGGCGGTGAGCGTTTCCACTTCGCCCATTTCAAGAGCAATCAGCACGTCGTCGATGGAAGCGAACGTACGGCCCGATCCCTTTGAGTTCGGACGCATCTTGGTCAGGTAATACAAGCCAAGAACCATGTCCTGCGTCGGGATGGTAATCGGAGCGCCGTGTGCGGGCGACAAAATGTTGTTCGACGCGAGCATCAGGGTCGATGCTTCGATCTGTGCTTCGGGCGACAGCGGAATGTGAACCGCCATCTGGTCGCCGTCGAAGTCAGCGTTGAACGCCGTACAAGTGAGCGGGTGAAGCTTGATGGCTTTACCTTCCACCAGCACCGGCTCGAACGCCTGAATGCCTAAGCGGTGAAGCGTAGGAGCGCGATTCAGAAGAATCGGATGGTCCTTGATCACTTCTTCGAGAATGTCCCAAACCACCGGATCCTGTTGTTCGACGAGTTCCTTCGCCTGCTTGATCGTCGTGCAATGACCACGCTGTTCCAGCCGATGGTAAATGAACGGCTTGAAGAGCTCAAGCGCCATCTTTTTCGGCAGACCGCACTGGTGGAGCTTCAGCTCCGGCCCAACGACGATAACCGAGCGGCCGGAGTAGTCGACGCGCTTACCGAGAAGGTTCTGGCGGAAGCGGCCCTGCTTACCCTTGAGGGTGTCGGAGAGCGACTTCAACGGACGATTGTTCGCGCCTCGCAGAACGCGGCCACGGCGTCCGTTGTCGAACAACGCATCGACAGCTTCCTGCAGCATGCGCTTTTCATTACGAACGATCACGTCAGGAGCATGCAGCTCCATCAACTTCTTCAACCGGTTGTTGCGGTTGATAACGCGACGGTAGAGGTCGTTTAAGTCGGAGGTTGCGAACCGGCCACCATCGAGTGGGACGAGAGGCCGCAATTCCGGCGGAATGACCGGAATAACGTCGAGAATCATCCACTCCGGCTTGTTGCCCGATTTGCGGAAGCTTTCGACGACCCGGAGACGCTTGGCGAATTTCAGCTTCTTTTGCGCTGAAGTTTCGGTCCGCATCTTTTCGCGGATTTCCTGGCTCAGCGATTCGATATCGAGTTTGCGAAGGAGTTCCTTCACGCCCTCGGCACCCATCATGGCGACGAAAGCACCCGGGAATTCCTGGTCCAACTGGCGCTTACGCTCGTCACTAATTACCTCGCCCATGCTGAGGCCGGTGGCTTCGCCTGGATCGATAATGACGAACGCTTCGTAATAAAGGACGCGTTCGAGTTCGCGCAGCGTGATGTCGACCAGGTATCCGATTCGGCTCGGAAGTCCTTTGAAAAACCATACGTGCGAACAGGCGCTGGCCAGTTCAATGTGGCCAAGGCGTTCGCGGCGCACGCGCGAAAGGGTTACTTCAACACCGCACTTATCGCAGATCACTCCGCGATGCTTCATGCGCTTGTACTTACCGCACAAGCACTCCCAATCAGCTACCGGTCCAAAGATACGGGCGCAGAATAAGCCGTCGCGCTCCGGCTTGAAAGTTCGGTAGTTGATTGTTTCCGGCTTGGTGACTTCCCCATGGGACCAGCTCCGAATCTTTTCCGGAGAGGCCAGACTGATTCGAATCGAATCAAAGTCTGCGATCAGATTGGCTCTATCGTACGGAGAGGAACGATACATGAATTGTTCTTAGATACCTTTCAAAGTACGAGCCCACTTCCCAACACTCTGCGGAGGAGCGAGGGGCACGAATGACGCGCCCCTCCGCAGCTAAATATCAACTAGTCCGCGGCGTGTGCCAGATCCTGCATCTCGCGCGGCTTCTTCATCAGTTCCACGTCAAGGCACAGACTCTGCAATTCCCGGATCAACACATTGAACGATTCCGGCACGCCAGGCTCGGCGGCGGCTTCGCCCTTTACGATCGCTTCGTAGATCTTCGCGCGTCCGTACACATCGTCGGACTTGGCCGTTAACAGCTCTTGCAGAATGTAAGCAGCGCCATACGCTTCGAGAGCCCAAACTTCCATTTCGCCGAAGCGCTGGCCACCGAACTGAGCCTTTCCGCCCAGCGGCTGCTGTGTGATGAGCGAGTAAGGTCCGATGGAACGAGCGTGGATCTTGTCGTCAACCAAGTGGCTCAGCTTCAACATGTAGATGAATCCGACTGTCACCGGCTGTTCGAACATAGCGCCCGTCATACCGTCATAGAGCTCGATCTTGCCGGAGGTCGGCAGACCGGCCGCCGCAAGCTGAGTCTTGATGTCCTTTTCCGCCGCGCCGTCAAACACCGGCGTCGCAAAATGAACACCGAGCTTTTCAGCCGCCCAACCCAAGTGGGTTTCGAGGATCTGTCCCACGTTCATACGGGACGGAACACCGAGCGGATTCAAAACGATCTCGACCGGCGTGCCATCAGGCATGTATGGCATGTCTTCTTCGGGAACAATGCGAGCGATAACACCCTTGTTTCCGTGCCGTCCGGCCATCTTGTCGCCAACGGAAAGCTTGCGCTTCATGGCGATGTAGCACTTGACGAGCTTGATGACGCCCGGGGGCAGCTCATCGCCCTTGCGGAGCTTAGCGATTTTCTCTTCCGTGATCTTCTCGAGAACAGCAATCTGTCGAGAAGTCATTTCTTCGATTTCGTCGATCTGCTCGTTCAGCCGAACGTCACGGGTGTTCAACCGCATGCGTTTCAGGTCGCGAGCCCGGAGCTTCTCGAGCACGTCCCGCGTCAGCGGCGTGTCCTTCGAGAGCAGCTTCTTATTGGTCTTTTCGTCGTGCAGGTCAGCCTGCAGCTCTTTGCCCGTCAGTAGCTGTTCGAGTCGCTTTGCACGCTCGTCGCTGAGAATTCGCTTCTCATCTTCGAGGTTGCGGTGCATGCGCTCTTCCTGCAGCTGCAGAATTTGCTTCGAACGCTCGTCGAGTTCAGCGCCCTTCCGCGAGAACACCTTACAATCAACGATCGTGCCTTCGATACCCGGGGGGCAGTACAGGGACGCGTCCTTCACATCGCCGGCTTTTTCGCCGAAGATGGCGCGGAGCAGCTTCTCTTCCGGCGTCAGCTGGGTTTCGCCCTTCGGAGTCACCTTGCCGACCAGGATGTCGCCCGGTTTCACCGTCGCGCCGACACGGATAATTCCGCTTTCGTCCAGATTGCGGAGGAACGATTCCGCGATATTCGGGATATCGCGAGTGATCTCCTCTGGCCCGAGCTTTGTATCACGCGCCTCGATTTCGAACTCTTCGATATGGATCGAGGTGTAGTAGTCGTCCTTGACCAGCTTTTCGCTGACGACGATGGCGTCTTCGAAGTTGTAGCCGCGCCACGGCATGAACGCCACCAGAACGTTGCGGCCGAGAGCCAGCTCGCCCGCCTCGGTGCAAGGCCCGTCGGCGAGAACATCGCCCTTCTTGACCCTTTGCCCTTGGTGAACAATCGGCTTCTGGCTGATACAGGTGTTCTGGTTCGAGCGTTTGAACTTGGTCATCTGGTAAATGTCAGCGCCGACTTCGCGCGACATCTGCCCCTGCTGATGAGCCCCGCCCTCGACACGAACGATGATGCGTTCGCTATCGACCGAATCCACAATACCCGCGCGTTTACAGATGACAACCGCGCCCGAATCTCGAGCCGTTACGCGCTCCATACCGGTGCCGACGTACGGCGCCTCGGCCCGAAGCAGCGGAACCGCCTGGCGCTGCATGTTCGAACCCATAAGAGCTCGATTTGCGTCGTCGTTTTCGAGGAACGGAATCAAGCTCGCCGCAACCGAGACCAGCTGCTTTGGACTGACGTCCATGTACTCGATTTCGTCACGATGCTTGAGAACGAAGTTGCCCGCCTGGCGCGCATTGACCAGATCGTCAACGATCCGGCCAGTGTCGTCAATGGCAACGTTCGCCTGCGCAACGATGTACTTATCTTCTTCCCAGGCCGAAAGATAATCTGAATGGGATTCGAATTCGGCAAGCTGCTTCTGCGCAGCTCCAACACCTTGATTGGCCTTCTCGATGTCGTCTCGTGGAACCACCTGCCCCACTCGGAACGGTGTTTCGCCGGGATTCAGAATCCTGACTTCGTCCACCAGAATGCCGTCGCGTACGCGGCGGTAGGGGCTCTCGATGAAGCCGTACTCGTTGATGCGAGCAAAGCACGACAACGAGGAGATAAGTCCGATGTTCGGACCTTCCGGCGTTTCGATCGGGCAGATACGTCCGTAGTGCGTCGGGTGAACGTCGCGGACTTCAAATCCGGCTCGTTCCCGTGACAAACCGCCTGGTCCAAGAGCCGAAAGTCGGCGCTTGTGGGTGATCTCGGAGAGCGGGTTCGTCTGATCCATGAACTGCGACAGCTGGCTCGAACCGAAGAACTCGCGGATCGCCGCCATCACAGGTTTTGCGTTTACCAGGTCGTGCGGCATAGCCGTCGACATTTCCTGGTAGACCGACATCTTTTCCTTGATCGCTCGCTCCATGCGGACCAAACCGATCCGGAACTGGTTCTCGAGCAACTCACCCACAGCTCGCACGCGGCGGTTGCCGAGGTGATCGATGTCATCCACGACGCCCAGACCCCTGCGGAGGCGGAGCAGGTAAAGAATCGTGTCGATGAAGTCTTTCTGATCCAGCGTTCGCTTGTCGAGCGGCGTTGCATCCGCCCTATCGTGCAGCTTGATGTTGAACTTCATGCGTCCGACGCGCGAGAAGTCGTACTTCCGCGAATCGAAGAACATGCCCTGGAACAGCTGAGTGGCTGTGTCGAGAGTCGGCGGATCGCCAGGGCGCAGCTTGCGATAAATTTCGAGCAGCGCGTCGTTCTGGCTCTTCACTGCATCTTTGCGCAGGGTCGCGGAGATAACGTTACCCGCCTCGTCACGATCCGGGAAGAAGATCTCAACGCTCTCGATGCCCTGACTTCCGTCAATTTTCCGATCAGCGTCGAGGTCAACTCGTGGTTCGCTTCGATCAGAACCTCACCGGTCGACATATCGATCACGTCGGCCGCCACATAGGCGCCCTCGAGATCGTTAGAGGCGACTTCTACCTGCTCGAGTTTGTGCTTTTGGATCTCGCGGAAAACCGAGTTAGTGATCTTTTTGCCTTGCGGAACAACCTGATCTCCTGCCGCATCGTGGATGGCATGCGACAGCTTCATTCCGATCAGGTTTTCGCCGACACCCCAGTACAGCTTGCTCTCTTTGAGGGTCACGGTCGAAAGCTTGTAGAACGCGCGAATGATGTCGGAGTCGTTCTTGAGGCCTAACGCGCGAAGGAACACCGTTCCATAGAACTTGCGCTTGCGATCGATTCGGACATACAGAAGATTTTTGTTGTCGTACTCGAACTCGACCCAGCTTCCGCGATAAGGGATGATTTTGCCAAGGAAGTAGCCCTGCGCCTGAACGCGTTCAAAGAAGACGCCCGGCGAACGGTGCAACTGAGAAACGATCACCCGTTCGGTGCCGTTGATGATGAACGTACCGTTGTCCGTCATCAGCGGAATTTCGCCGAAGAAGACTTCCTGCTCTTTGATGTCCCGGACCGTTTTGTTGCCGGCTTCGTCCTTGTCGTAAACGGTAAGCCGAATAGTGACCTTGAGCGGAGCAGCATACGTCATGCCACGCTCTTCGCACTCAGGAACGTCGTACTTCAGCTGCAAGGCAACGGGGTCGCCGCAACGGTTGCAGAAGGTGACGATGTTCTTGTTGAACGTGCCGCAACGATGGCAAAGCACGTCGCCCGCGTGAAACGGGTCGGTTTGAATTTCAGCACCGCAGCTCGGATTACGGCAAATGGTTCGGAGGTGATGCAGGCCTTTCAAATTGCCGCATTTGCACTCCCAGTTGCCGATGGAATAATCGACGAATTCGAGCTGGCTTAGACCGCGGAAATCGGAGATCGGGAAAACGGAGCTGAAAACACTCTGAAGCCCTGCATCTTCTCGCTCTTTAGGCAGAAGATCCATCTGCAGGAAACGCTCGTAAGAACGCTTCTGCACTTCGATGAGATTGGGAATGGGAATGGAGGTTTTGATCTTTGAAAAATCAACCCTCTCACGGAGAGAACCATTTGAAACGTTGGGCATCTACGCTTGTCCTTTAAGAACGAACCAATGACGAAAAACAACATTCAGGCACGAAAGCCCGAACGGCAGCGGCAATAAGCCGCTTAGACGGAAAGAGCCGCTTCAACCGAGCCCAGCGACTCCAGAAAAGACATTTGCTCAGCTCGGGGCGTCGCCAGCCGCGCGAAGGCAAAATGATTTGAGAAATACCGGAAAGAACAACGACTTAGATTTGGAACGTGGCGAAAACTAAGCCAGCACTTGCAATGTATCGAGAAGGGAATGGAAGCCTGGAATTTGAGCATGCAAAAGCCCCGCCGACCTCTATAGGCCCGCGGGAAACTCTTTAGGATTAAGCGGCTACGTGAATTGCTGAAAACCGTCCTAAACCTGACGTCAAAGTTATGGTAGCACAAAACAAGCCAGCCGTGTCAAATGAGACGGCTGGCTTGTCAGCTCTCGTAAACGTAATATAAATTACTTTACTTCCACGGTTGCGCCGGCGTCTGTAAACTTCTTTTTGATCGCCTCGGCTTCGTCTTTATTGACCCCTTCCTTGATTGGCTTCGGGGCGCCATCGACGAGGTCCTTCGCTTCCTTCAGACCAAGGCTGGTCACTTCACGTACCGCCTTGATCACATTGATCTTGTTTGCGCCAGCAGCTGTCAGGATCACAGTGAACTCGGTCTTTTCTTCCGCCGGAGCAGCAGCCGCCGCTCCACCGCCGCCCGCACCCGGGGCAGCAACGGCCACCGAAGCAGCCGCTGCGGAAACACCCAGCTTCTCTTCGAGCATTTTCACCAGTTGTGATGCCTCGAGCAGTGTCAGGCCCTGAATCTGTTCTGCAATCGCGTTAATATCCGCCATGATCTTCTATACTCCTTACGATTTCCTATTCAGGAGGCTCTCCCGCACAAGGCGTTGCCCACCTGCGAATTGAAACTTAAACCTGGGTTCCGCCGCAGCCGGACCTAACCCTGAAACTTGCCTTCTTTGCCTGCCTGATCCAAAACAACCGCCAGATTTCGGCCCACACCGGCAATCGAGCTCACCATACGCGTCGCATTTGCATTGATGAGATACAACAACTTCGCGTAGATCTCTTCCTTGGGGGGCATCGAAGCCAGATCATTGATGGCTGCAACATCAATGACACGGCCTTCCACCATGCCGGCCTTGAAGGTAAACGCGGCATTGTCTTTGGCATACTTCTGGAGCGCCTTCGCTAATGCAACGGGATCGCCCGACGTATACGCGAGCGAAGTCATCCCCTTCAGACTCCCCAATACATCGCCGGCCGCGGTGCCCTCAGACGCCTTGGCCGCGATGTTGTTCTTCACCACTTCGTATTCGCCACCTGCATCGCGAATGGTTCTCCGCAGCTGATTGTCCTGGCTGACCGTCAGCTTTTCATAGCCCGTCACGAAGAAGTTCTTGTTATCTTCGAGCGCCTTCTTCAGGTTCTCGAAATCTTTTTTCTTTTCGTTCTTGTTCTTCATGCGTTGTCCTCTGTCCGTCGGGGTTAAGCCGTTGCCTTGGCGTTAAAAGCCGTGACGTCCAGCGGCACCCCGGGCCCCATCGTGGAGCAGAGCGTCGCGCTTCGCACGTACTTACCCTTGGCAGCCGACGGTTTGGCTTTCAGCACCGCCTGAATCAAGCTATTCGTATTTTCAAGCAGCTTGTCCGTCGCAAAGCTGACCTTGCCGACCGGAGCGTGAATGACGCCTGTCTTGTCCACGCGGAATTCCACCTTACCGGCTTTAATTTCGCCGACAGCATTGCGGATATCCGTGGTGACCGTGCCCGTTTTCGGGTTCGGCATGAGCCCGCGTGGACCCAGAACCTTACCGAGGCGACCAACCGAGCGCATCATGTCGGGCGTGGCGATCACGGCGTCGTAATCGGTCCAGTTCTCGCCCTGGATCCGATTCACCATTTCCTCGCCGCCAAAGAAGTCCGCTCCCGCTTCTTCCGCTTCCCGGAGCTTGTCGCCGGAAGCAATCACGAGAACTTTCTTCGATTTTCCGAGACCGTTAGGCAGGACAACCGTTCCACGCACCATCTGGTCCGCATGCTTGGGATCGACACCCAGACGCATATGGACTTCAACAGTCTCGTCGAACTTCGTGAACTTTACTTTTTGAACGAGCGGAACAGCATCAGCAAGGCCGTAGGGCTTCGCTTCCACCTGTTTCGCCGCGGCTTCATACTTCTTGCCTGGCTTTTGACTCATATTGTGGACTGGTACAAACGGCTCGACGCACTGCGAACGAGCCTCCCAAGGTGATTGGAACTTCCATCAGGATATCACAGAACCCGTAGGGTGCTCAGAAGGAACGAGGAAAATGTGCGGTACAATCCGCGGCATGTCTCGATTGCTCCTCGCGATCCTGGCCCTCGCGGTCTCCGTTTCCGCCGAACAACCGAGACCGGACGAACCCGAAAAGATCTTCTCCCAATTCAATGGTAAAGACTCACCCGGTTGCGCCGCCGCGGTCGAGGCGCCTCCGCATGGACCGTGGTCCGGAGCGTACGGGATGGCCGACCTCGAACACGGCATTGCGAACAAACCCTCTACGGTCTTCGAAATCGGTTCCGTGAGCAAGCAGTTTACTGCCGCTGCCGTGCTCCTCCTGGCAGAACGTCGACGACTCTCGGTCGATGACGACATCCGGAAATACTTCCCCGAGCTGTCGGACTTTCAATGGCGCATCACGATCCGGCAACTCCTCAACCATACGAGCGGTCTGCGGGATTGGGGAGAGATCGAGGAAATTGCCGGCTGGCCGCGCGGCACACGCGAGTACAGGCATTCAGATGTGCTTGATATCGTCCGTCGACAGCGAGCGTTGAATTACGCGCCCGGTGAAGCGTGGTCGTATACGAACACCGGATACAACCTGGCCGCCATGCTGGTCGAGCGTGTCAGCGGAATGAGCCTTCGAGAATTTTCCCGGAAAGAGTTTTTTGCTCCCTTGGGGATGAATTCGACTGAATGGCGCGATGACTTCCGCCGGGTTGTTAAGAACCGTGCCATCGCCTATCACAAGCAAGGTGCGGAATGGCGTCAGATGATGCCGTTCGAAGATGTGTACGGCAACGGAGGGCTTCTCAGTACTGTTGGCGACCTTCTCAAGTGGAATGAGAACCTGGCAGGCGGCAAGTTGCACCCGTCAATATTCAAGCTGATGATGGAACCGAGCACACTCAACAACGGCAGCACGGCTAGGCTATGGACTTCGGACTGTTCCTCGAGCAGTATGCGGGGCCGCCCAGAAATAGCGCACCCCGGGAGCACAGCCGGTTACGTCGCCTGGTTGGGGCGAATACCGAGTAAGAATCTCTCGGTTGCGGTCGCCTGCAATGCGGCATCCGCCGATGTGTTGAGCATGGGACATCAGCTGGCGCATGTATTCTCAGACCTACCGGCTGCTCCCGGCGACCCGGTTGTCTCAAAGGACATCCGGACTGGTTTGTATCTGAATGCTCGCCATCATTCGACAACGAAGATAGAACGAAGCGGGAATAACCTCACCCTGGACGGATGGCCCAACAAGCTGAACGCACGCGCGGAAGGCAACAAAGCCGTATTTGCGAATCCCGCCTTTGGAGAGGATGTCTGGGAGCGCGTTGAACCCTGGAAGCCAGAGGACCTGACCAAGTTCACCGGCGTGTATACGAGTGATGAAGCCCAGACGCAGCTACGCATTGCAATCGAGGACGGCAAACTGGTAGTCCACAACAGCCCTCATAGTTCCTTCCCACTGCAGCCAACCTACACGGATGACTTCGCGGGCGACCTGGGAAACCTTCATTTCTTAAGAGATGAGTCGGGAAAGATCGCGGGTTTGCGCCTAAGCGGTCAGCGCGTATGGGATCTTCGATTCGCTCGGCAGGGAGCCAGCCCTGTGCCTCGTCCGCAATGTCATTCCGGGGCCGAAGCGGCGAGTGAGCGCAAGGCCGCCCACCGAGCGTCAGCCTTATCTCAGCTGCGAAAAGGCCAGAGGCTTCAAAATGACGTTGCTGATGTTCGATACGATCTGAGGATCTTTCATCTCCGGCGGACCACTGAGCTTTTTCCACTCTGGGTCTGAGCCGAACTCTTTCCAGAGACGGTCACGAGCATCCCAATCGCTGAAAGAAAGCATATACATCAGATTCGGCTGTTTCGGGCCAACGATTGTCTCGCCGAAAAACACGGGCCGCATTCCGATGCGCTGAAAAATCTGCATCTCACCGTGGTTGAACATGTCCACTTTGCGCGGCAGTGTGGCAAACGTTTGCGACTCGTAAGTTCTCAGTTCAAAGATCCTCGGCGTAGTCGCCGCTGCCGCAGTATCCACAAGAACAGTCGGCATCGCATCGAAGCAGCGCAGGAGGCTGCTCTCCAGGCGCACGAAAGGAAGGCCCTGCTCCGGCACTGAGCTTCTGCAATTCGCGCTTGTGCGTCTTCATCCGCGCGCATCGCGTTCAAACTTTCGCCCATTGCCACGAGGGAACGGAATTCAGTGACGGTGATGTAACTTGGACCGTCCGGCCCGATGAAGTTCGTAAAGGCTCCTGCCAGCTTCGCGCCGGAACGTTCGAGGGCAGGTCCAAAGCCCTTCTCAAGGTACTCGGCAACACGCTTCGGCTGATCCTCTGTGGTGTTATGCAGGCGCCATTGGCGAATTTCAAGAAAGTGATTGCTGGGAGACTCCGCGGAGCGGTTGCGGAGAGGTCAATAAGTGCTGACCCGGTCAACGGCAGTCAGCATATGGCGGCGCTTCATGCCCACGACTGTAACAGGTGGAAGCGCGCGGCCGGCAAACAGGGCCGGCGCACCTGAAGTTACAGTTTATTTATCTGGAGGACAGAGCGATTTTTCTCGTGTCTTCCGTGGGAGAAACAATGCTACGGATCGTTTCTCCTTCGACCTGGACACTGACGAGATGTTCGCGCTGGCCGTCGCTCGAGAACCTCAAGCCCGTGGCGGTTCCGGGTTTCGCCAATGAACCTGGAAAGCTGATGGTCAGCGGCTGCTTTGCCGTTGCCTTGGATCAGGAT
The DNA here is from genome assembly GCA_963730775.1 of uncultured Acidobacteriaceae bacterium. GTDB lineage: Bacteria > Acidobacteriota > Terriglobia > Bryobacterales > Bryobacteraceae > Bog-105. The sequence continues at coordinate 507,462 of CAVSTI010000009.1, forward strand.
TACACCGTTGTCGGCTCGTTGAACTGCGGTAATCACCGGGAGAAAAGCTCTGCCCGGCAGCGACAAATTCAAACGGCACGTGAACGTAAAGAGAGTCATAGGTGGAGGCCGCCGGAAGCAGAGCGGGAAACGCAGCAGATCCGACGACAAATAATGCTTGGAACAACTTCATTGAGTTTTGTTTTCTCCTCTGGTTTAGAAATATGGAACTAGGGGAGCGAACGGAGCACCAGTGTGGGCACAGAGCAATTGCTCTGGCCAAACAGAGACAGTCGTAACCTGGGACAGATCTTACGGGCGGGGGAAGATGACGGTCGTCAAGGCCGTCGGGAAACTGAAGAAATCGCAAACCGATCAGCGTCGGTATTGCACTGCGAGACTTAAAAACAGAATAGGGCTTATCGACTCAAACGTCAATAAGCCCTAAACACTAGCGGAATGATAGGAAGCGCGCTACTAGACGACTTCAACGCCCATACTGCGGCAGGCGCCCTTCACTTGCTCAACGGCGGATTCGACTGTAAAGCAGTTGAGATCGGGCATTTTGATCTTGGCGATCTCCTCCACCTGCTGGGCGCGTGATCTTGCCGACCTTGTTCTTATTGGGTTCGGCTGAACCCTTCGCCAGATTCACAGCTCGTCTTGACGAGAATGGCGACTGGAGGCGTCTTGGTGATGAACGTGAACGAGCGATCAGAGAAAATCGTGATCACAACCGGAATAATCAGGCCTTCCTGGTCCTTCGCGGATGTCTTCGCATTGAAGGCCTTGCAGAACTCCATGATGTTCACGCCTTGCGGACCGAGCGCCGTACCGACAGGAGGTGCGGGCGTCGCCTTGCCAGCCGGAATTTGCAACTTTACTTCAGCCGTTACTTTCTTTGCCATTTTCGTTCCTTACTAATCTGCTTCCGCTTCCCGCGGCGACTTAAATCTTTTCTACTTGCAGGAAGTCGAGTTCCACGGGAGTCGATCTTCCAAAAATCGTGACCATCACGCGAAGCGTGTTGCGCTCCAGGTTCACCTCGTCCACCTTGCCCGAGAAGTTCGTGAATGGTCCATCGACGATCTTGACGGTCTCATTCTTCTCGAAGCTCATCTTCGGTCGCGGACGCTCAGCGCTGGAAGCTTGGCGATAGAGAACAGCGTTCACTTCATCCGCGGTCAACGGGACCGGCTTCGTACCACCGCCGACAAAGCCCGTCACGCGTGGCGTAGATTTCACCGCATGCCAAAGCTCATCGTCCATCTCCATCTCAACGAACACGTACCCGGGATACAGCAGGCGCTTGCTGGTCACCTTCTTGCCGTTCCGCAATTCCACGACTTCTTCCGTCGGAATCAGAATCTGCCCAAGACGATCGGCAAATCCAAATGCTTGCGCCCGCGTCTTCAGCGATTCGGCTACTTTATCTTCAAACCCCGAGTAAGCGTGGATGATGTACCAATGTTTTGCTGGGCCTCAATCGGCTCGTCCGGTCCTTCGGCTGCTTCAGCTACTGGCTCCGCTTGCTGGCCAGCGTCTTCGTCGTGTATTTCCTCCGGAGCGAACGCCCTCGTCGCTTCGAGAGGATCTACGTTCTCGTAATCCGCTAAGCGCCGATGTTCTTCGGGCTCGTCATGAACGGCATGGGCCGCATGCTCTTCGTTAAAATGTCCGTTGGCCATTCTGCTCTTCCATTCACCAGGGCTAGCTCTACTTACGAGCAAAGTAATCAATCAGATGCTGAACGGTCGTATTAACCACCGCATCCACAATGGCGAAATAGGCGGCAAACAAAAACACCGCGGCAATAACAACACCGGTGGTGGCGCGGACTTGTTTCCAACTCGGCCAGGAAACCCGCCTCATCTCGGCCTTGACCTCGTCCATATAGGACTTCATCTGTTGAGGCCAACTGCCCGCCTTACTCAATTCCATTCAAAATCTTCACCAGAAAATTCGAACAAACTCGACTGTTTGCCCAATGGTAAGAGGGCAAATAGGAGAACGCTGGCAGGGGCAGAGGGATTCGAACCCCCAAAGGCGGTTTTGGAGACCGCTGGTTTACCGTTAGCCTATGCCCCTGTTTCGGACTACTCTGTCAGGCTACCAAACATGGACAAACCGCGATCGCCTCAGTGTAGTCCCAATAGTTTACTTTGTTTCTCGATGCGGTTGATGCTTGCGGCAGAACGGGCAAAACTTCTTCATTTCGATCCGTTCTGTCGTCGTCTTCTTGTTCTTCGTTTTGCTGTAGTTGCGGTTCTTGCATTCACCGCATTGAAATTGAATGATTTCGCGTGGCATTTCTAATCTTTTCCCTCGTTTCGCCTTGTTTATTCGCACGATCTCCGTGACCGTGCCTGCGCCGACGGTTCTGCCGCCTTCGCGAATCGCGAAGCGCAGGCCCTTGTCCATGGCGACCGGCGTGATCAGCTCGACTTCGATCGACACGTTATCGCCCGGCATCACCATTTCCATGCCTTCCGGCAGCTTCGCCACACCCGTCACGTCCGTGGTCCGGAAGTAGAACTGCGGCCGGTAGCCGTTGAAGAACGGCGTGTGCCGTCCGCCCTCTTCCTTCGACAGCACGTAGACTTCGCCCTTGAACTTCTTGTAGCCCTTGATCGAGCCCGGCTTCGCCAGAACCTGTCCGCGCTCCACGTCGTTCTTTTCAATACCGCGCAGCAGCAAGCCCACGTTGTCGCCCGCCCGGCCTTCGTCGAGTAGCTTCTTGAACATTTCGACGCCCGTCACAACCGTCTTGCGCGTGTCGCGGAAACCGACGATCTCCATTTCCTCGCCGACCTTGCAGATGCCCTTCTCAATGCGGCCCGTCACCACCGTGCCGCGGCCCTGAATCGAGAAGATGTCTTCGATCGGCATCAGGAACGGCTTGTCGATCGCGCGCTCCGGCAGCGGAATGTACTCGTCCACCTTCGCCATCAGCTCATCGACTGTCGCTTCCCACTTCGCTTCGCCGTTCAACGCGCCCAGCGCGCTCACCCGCACCACCGGAATGTCGTCGCCAGGGAACTGATAGCTCGACAAGAGCTCGCGCACTTCGAGTTCGACCAGCTCGAGCAACTCCGGATCGTCCACCATGTCGACCTTGTTCAAGGCCACCACGATGTACGGCACGCCCACCTGGCGCGCCAGCAGAATGTGTTCGCGCGTTTGCGGCATCGGGCCGTCCGTCGCCGCCACCACCAGAATCGCGCCGTCCATCTGCGCCGCGCCCGTGATCATGTTCTTGATGTAGTCCGCGTGTCCCGGACAATCCACGTGCGCATAGTGACGGTTCGCCGTCTCGTACTCCACGTGCGCCACCGCGATCGTGATACCGCGCGCTTTCTCTTCCGGCGCATTGTCGATCGAATCGAAACTCCGGAACTTGTTCTTCGGATTGTGCTTCGCCAGCGTCTTCGTGATCGCCGCCGTTAACGTCGTCTTGCCGTGATCGATGTGCCCGATCGTCCCAATATTTACGTGCGGCTTACTGCGGTCAAATTTCTCTTTCGCCATTCGTACTCTTCAATCTGTATCTGATTCCCTGCAGGAAGGAGACTACACCTAAGGAATGGGGGACACACGTATCGCGTGCGTACCCATTACGGAAGGATAACACTAAACTTCTTCTTGCGTTTGATCCAATCCGCAGCGAGCTACGGCTCGATGATGCCCGAGAAGATGGTCTCTATCGCAAGACTGCCGTCGCCTAGCTTGCCGGGTATCGGAACCGAATGTCCCATCGTGTATTGAGTCGCTTCGAGTCGGACATACTGAGTCAACTGCCGACCTTCCTCGCGGACCTCCCAAACCTCCAGGCAACGCGGATCGGAGAAATAAAGGTCCCGTTTTGCGGTCATGTCTTTTGTACTGTTCGAAGCACTCAAGACCTCTATCGCGAGTTCGGGACTGCCTTCAGGAAAACCACCCGTTTTGTCTGCGGCAACCCATCGGTCACGGCTAATCACAAAGACGTCAGGCCGGGGTCCTTCCCTCTCTCCAAGATGATGGGTCGTGTCCAGTCGCACCACGAAGGAGGCTTTCAACTTGTCCTTGAGGAGGTCGTAGATCCTGCAGCAAAGATCTGCATGCTTTCTATTTGCCGAAGGTGACAAGATGACTTCCCCGTGAATTAGTTCATCACGGAAACCGGGCGGAGGTTGAAAGGAAAGGTACTCCGTAAAATTCACTGCCATCCGATTCTACCGCCCAGAGGGCGATTCGGGAAGGAACTGGAGCCGTTGACCGGGATTGAACCGGTGACCTCTTCCTTACCAAGGAAGTGCTCTACCAACTGAGCTACAACGGCCTGCCTGCTATTTGAAATGGTGGACAGGGAAGGATTCGAACCTTCGTACCTCGCAAGGAGGGACAGATTTACAGTCTGTTGGCTTTAACCACTCACCCACCTGTCCAGGTGTGTCGCCGCCCTAAAGCCCAAAGACGGGCAGACGCAATGAGAATAACATAATCGGCGACGTCACGGTCTGCACGCCAAACCGGGGCAACTGATCCAACCCGACGAACACCCGTAAGTCGTTGATCTCGTGTAAAATGTTGATCGACTTCTGTTCGAGGTTCCGATTCATCCTTGGGAGGTACTCGGTGGTTTCTCGCTCGGCGACTGCTTCCGCGTTTTTGGTTGTTGCGCTCGCCATAGGTAGCCCGAACGCAGGATGGCAGGGCAAAAAATTCGAAGATTGGACAGTCCAGGACGCTCAGTCTGTTATGACCGACTCGCCCTGGAGCAAAAAGATACCAATGCCCGCAGGTGGCCGTCCGGCGATGACAGTGATTGAACCGGGCAATAACGGAGCGCCTCCTACTGCGTCCCTTGGAAGTCCGGCAAACGCGACGACGGGTCTCAACACAACCTCCGCGGGGAATGCGGGAGGAGGCGGGCCTGGAGATGGCACTGGACGGAACCTTCCGACCAGCTCCCGTCAATCGGGAATGGCCCCGCACGACCGCCGCTCCCGAACAGGCTCCCCCGCTCACTGTCGTTTGGGCCAGTGCCGTTCCAGTGCGGCTCGCAATCCTCAAGCTGCGCTCCGGAGCGAATCCGCCTACCGAGACCCAAATTGAAAATGCGCGCAAGACGAACGAATACTACGTGATTGCGGTAAGCGGCTTGGCTGCTTCGGACGTTGATCCTAAGAGTTTGTCGGGCAAAGCTTTTTTGGCGATAAAAGGAAAGCCTCAAGAAAAGGCTGCCGAATCGAGCTATCGAAAGATCGGGGCCTCTGACGTTTACTTCTTCCGATTCCGGCGGGATGGGTTCCCCATCGCGGCCCCGGACAAGGAAGTTGAATTCAAAGCTTCGGTGGGATCCGTCGAAGTGAAGAAGAAGTTTTCGTTGCGCGACATGCAATACGAGGGGAATTTGGCTCTGTAAATTCGATGATGGAGCCTGGACTGTTATTAATTGAAGACCCTATCTGTACTCCTCATCGAAGATGACGCGGAATTGGCGGCGTTGATGCACGAGTTTCTCGCCGCCCATGACATTGCGCTCACCGTTGCCTATAGCGGTTCGGAAGGATTGGCCCGCGCTTTAGAAGGAAGCTTCGAAATCGTCATCTTGGACGTGATGCTCCCCGTGATGGACGGCTTTGAGGTGTTTCGCCAGATCAGGAGACGCAGCGCCGTTCCGGTCATCATGCTGACGGCCAGAACAGAGCCGCAGGACAAGATCGAGGGGCTGAATTCGGGTGCCGATGATTACCTCGCCAAGCCGTTCAGTCCGGATGAACTGCTGGCGCGCATCCAAGCCGTGCTTCGTCGGGTAGGACGAGGGCCAGCTTTGAAACCAGACTTGCTGGAGGCAAACGGGGTCCGGCTCAATCCCGGGACCCGCGAAGTCTTCCGCGATGGCGTTGGTGTCGACGTCACTTCCATCGAGTTCGAAATTCTCGAGGTACTGGTCCGCTCTGCCGGCCAGGTCGTGTCGCGCGACGACCTGGCTCGCTTTCTGTACAACCGGCAGGCGAACCCCCTCGAGCGCGCACTCGATGTTCACGTAAGCCACTTACGTAAAAAACTTGAGCGTGACCGGCCCCTCATCCGTACCATCCGCGGTGTCGGGTATCTGTTTGCAACCAGCAGCACAGCCGTTCCCGCCGAGGAATAGCGCATGAAATCATTCTTCACGCTGAAGTCGCTCTTCACCCGAATGCTCCTCTGGTGCGGCGCGACCGTGATTGTTTGCCTGGCGGGTTCGGTCTTTACCGGTCAGTTTCGACATTTCCCGGTGGGTCACCGGGATTTCTTTTCGAAGTTCCTCAGCGTACAGCTTGAGAACGCCCGCACCGCTTATGAAAAAGGCGGAAAAGAAGGGCTTCGCGAATTCTTCGAACGCTACGAACGATACTTTCCGGGAAATTACGGCCTGGTGAACAAGAGCGGAATCGATGTATTGACCGGCATTGATCGCGAAGCTGAAGTCAGACGTTTCCCTCCCACCCGACAATGGCGCGTCGGTAGGGATCGGATGAAGATGTCCTGGCCTTCCCGCGATGGCCAATATACGCTGATCATCGACGCCGTAATTCCCCCGGGACCACCCAATCCTGTTCCGTACTACCTCTGGATCGTGTTCGCGGTCATCGTCTTCTGTTACATTCTGGCGGTTCAGATCGGATCGCCCTTGCTCGCTCTCGAGGAGACCGTTGATCGGTTTGGCCGGGGCGAGCTCAATGTTCGAGCGAAGCCGTCGGGCAGCGCGGAATTCGGCAAATTAGCGCGGGCCTTCAATGTCATGGCCGACCGGCTGCAAACATTGTTGAACGCCGAGCGTCGCCTCCTCCAGGACGTCTCCCACGAGTTACGCTCGCCGTTGGCGCGATTGAAGTTCGCAACCGAACTCGCCCGAACGAGCGGCGATCGGGACGGATCGCTCGACCGGATTGAACGTGAGATTGATCGCCTGACGTCGCTTGTTTCTGAACTTTTGCAGGTGACCCGCGCCGAGAACGACCCGCAAAGCCGTAACCTCCACCTGATCTCGCTTTCCGATTTGCTCAGCCAGCTAGTGGATGATTGTTCGGTCGAGACCCAGGCCGCGGGCTGTCGCGTTCAGTTCTCGATCGAGCAGGACATCCAGGTTCTGGGCGACCGCGAGCTGCTGCGGCGGGCGTTCGAGAATGTCCTGCGAAATGCGATCCGCTATGCACCCGAAGACACCAAGATCAGGGTCACGCTGCAAAAGCAAATGGGCGACGCGAGAATCGAGGTTCGCGACTACGGCCCTGGCGTTCCGGAATCGGCTTTGGACAACCTTTTCAAGCCGTTCTTTCGTGTGGACGCGGACCGAAATAAGAACTCTGGAGGGGTGGGTCTGGGTTTATCCATCGCGCAGCGCGCAGTTGGCGTTCACGGTGGCCGGATCCAAGCTCGTAACGCGGGGCCCGGGCTCGCGGTCGAGATCCTGGTGCCGATCGAGATCTCGGATAGCACTCGTGCGAAGCAGGAATCTGTCTCTGTATAGAATCCCGAGGCTAGATCCATAATGGTTGTTATGCAGGACACGTTGACGATTGCGAACAGGACGTTTCGGTCCCGGCTTTTCGTAGGCACGGGAAAGTACCGAAGCAAACAACTGATGTCACGCTGTCACTCGGCAGCGGAGACGGAGATGGTGACTCTTGCGGTCCGGCGAGTCAACTTGACGGACAAGTCCAAGGAGTCTGAGCTCGACTTCATCGACCGCTCCCGCATCCACATCCTGCCAAATACAGCCGCCTGCTACACCGCGGACGACGCAATCCGGACCGCGCGCCTGGCCCAGGAAGTGGGTCTCTCGAACTGGATCAAGCTCGAAGTGATTGGCGACCAAAAGACGCTTTTTCCCGATAACGAAGGTCTGCTCGAGGCGACGCGCGTTCTGGTCAAGGAAGGCTTTGTCGTTCTGCCGTACACGACCGATGATCTCGTGAACGCCCGTAAGCTGATCGATGCCGGGGCCGCTGCCGTCATGCCGCTCGCGGCGCCGATCGGCTCCGGGCTTAGGTATTCAGAACCTTACCAATCTCAAGATCCTTCGCGCAGGAAATCACGGATGTTCCGCTGATTGTGGATGCGGGCGTCGGTACGGCCTCCGACGCCGCCGTAGCCATGGAGTTGGGCTACGACGGTGTTCTTCTGAATACAGCAATCGCGGAAGCGGAGGACTCGGAACTGATGGCGCGCGCGATGAGGCTGGCGGTCGAGGCCGGAAGAGCCGCATTCCTCGCTGGTCGCATGCCCAAACGCGAATACGCCGTCGCCAGCAGTCCTCTCGTCGGCACTATCGCGTAGAGCAATCACTCTCAGGCTGCACTTGAAATACCTGGCACTGCTCCGCGGCATCAACGTTGGCGGTAACAACCTGGTCAGCATGGCCGAACTCCGGCGCTGTCTGGAGGGAGCCGGCTTCAAGAACGTCAGTACGTATATTCAAAGCGGCAATGTTTTACTCGAGAGCCAGGCCCGGGACCTTACCCGGTTAACTGGCTCGATCGAAGCCCTGCTAAGCGCGCAATTCGGATACACCGCGCTCGTCGTTCTGGTTTCCGCGGATCAACTGGAGCGGGTCATGCGAGAGGCACCGGAAGGATTCGGCAGTCAACCGGACACGTATCAGTATGACGTCATCTTTTTCCGCGCTCCCTTTCGAGCCCGCGACGTCCTGCCGACTGTGAAGCTGAAGGAGGGCGTTGATGAGGCCTTCGCCGGCGATCACGCGATTTATCTGAGGCGACTCATCAGCAAAGCGAGTCAAAGCCAGTTTTCGAAGCTCGTATCGCATCCTGCCTATAAAGGCATGACGATTCGCAACTGGAACACCACGAGCAAACTACACAAACTGATGCAATCAGTAGCACTCGTCTTAGTCAGGAAGCGACTTCGACTTCGAGCGCCCGGTCGGCGTTCGCGGAGAGAGGAACACCCTCCCATCTCGCCACCACAGCAGTCGCAACGCAGTTCCCCAGCAGGTTCACTGACGTTCGGCACATGTCCATCAAAGCATCCACACCGAGGATCAGCGTGATTCCCTCGAGCGGAAGCTGAAAAGTCCCGAGCGTTCCGGCCAGAATTACCAGGGACGCACGAGGAACCGCAGCCACGCCTTTGCTGGTCAGCATGAGGGTGAGCATCATCGTGATTTGAGTGCCCAGAGGCATATGAACACCAGCAGCCTGCGCGACAAACACCGATGCGAGTGACAGATAGAGCGTGGAGCCGTCCAGGTTGAAGCTGTAGCCGGTCGGGAGAACAAAGCCGACAATGTGCTTCGGAATTCCAAAGCGCTCCATGTTCTCGAGAGCCAACGGCAATGCTGCTTCGCTAGAGGCAGTGGAGAACGCGAGTATGAATGGCTGCCGCACTGCTTTGATGAAGGGCGCGAGCGGAACCTTGAAGATGGTGAGGGCCGATCCCAAGACCAGGACAACGAATAGCGTTTGCGCCAGGTAAAGCGTTCCCACCAGCTTCCCGAGCCCGAACAGAACCCCAACACCCTTGGACCCGATTGTGACCGCAATTGCCGCGCCCACTCCGAACGGGGCAACATACATGACGTATTTCGTGTAGCGGAACATCACCTCCGCTACGGAACCGGCGAAGTCAATCACGGGCTGCGCCTTGGGGCCAATGGACGAACAGGCCGCCCCAAACAGGAAGAAAAACACCACCATTTGCAGAACGTCGTTTTGCGCCAGAGACTCAAAAATATTCGCAGGTACAGCGTGCTCAAAGATCTGCCCGACCGAAGCTGGCTTGGCTAAGGTCGGAAGCTTTGCGGCTCCGCCCTCGTTCAACGGCACGCCGGCGCCCGGTTGCATGAGGTTTACCATTAACAGGCCGATCACCAGAGCCAACGTCGTCGCGACCTCGAAGTAGGTCACGGCCTTCAGCGCGATCCGGCCCATGGTCTTGAGCTCTCCTGACGCTGCAATCCCGTACACAAGTGTCCCGAACAGCAGCGGACCAACGATGGATCGAATCAGTCTGAGGAAGATGTTGCTGATGGGCGCGAGGCCTTTAGAAAATTCGGGAAAAAAGATCCCGAGCAGAATTCCGATCAGGAGAGATATGAAGATCCAGGAAGTGATCGATAGCCGTCTCAGAAACATTTCTTAACGCTCTCCCCATTTCAATTTTTCGCGTAAGACATCAAAGAACAGCAGTTCCGGAGGACGAATCAACTGGATGCAGTTCGGTGACGAACGGCAGATGATCTTATCCCCCGAGCAAAGAGGCTCGCCGACCTGCCCGTCGATGGTGAGAAAAATCCCTTCAGCACCATGGTTCAGAATCTCGATCACACTCGTGTCCGGCACGATAACCGGGCGATTTGTCAACATGTGTGGACAGATCGGCGTGATACAGAAAGCGCCGACGGACGGGAAAACTACCGGCCCGCCCGCGGATAACGAGTAAGCCGTAGAACCTGTGGGCGTCGCTATGATGAGGCCGTCTGCCTTGTACGCTGCGACGAAGTGGTCATCCACATATGTGTCCAGGTCGATCATGCGCGCAAGCTCAGACTTGGTAATGACCACGTCATTCAAAGCGCAGTAGCTTGCAATTGCCTTGTCGCCCCGCAGCAGTTCGCAATCCGCCATAGCGCGGTATTCGAGTTCGTGTTCGCCTCTGAGAACACGTTCGAGTTCAGGGTAAAGCTCTTCTACTTGAATCGCGGTGAGGAAGCCCAGGTTACCGAGATTAACGGCGAACAAAGGAATGTTTTTGCCCCCAACCACTCGCGCCGCAGACAGCAAGGTTCCATCGCCGCCAAGAACGATGATCAGATCAGTGCCGTCCGGAAGCTCCTGTCGCGGATAGTACTCCGTTAAAGAGGCGTACTGTGCAGTTTGCTCGTCGCATCGGTAGCTTATACCGCGCCCGTCGAGCCATTGGAGCAAGCCGCAAACGATCTCAACCGCACGTGCGATTTTCGGTTTGGAGATGATGCCGACTGTCGCAATTTCTCTCATTTTCCCCGTGGAGTTAAAGGATAGCTTACCCGAGAATCCAACCCTGTCGCACCAATTCAGGCCGCGTTTCGCCTGTGCGCGTGGAGCAGAAATTCCCGGTTGCCTTCCGCGCCGAAGATTGGGCTGTCCGTAATCGCAACCTCGAAATTTGCGTTGCGTAAAGCTTCAGCCACTTTGTCCTTGGCGAATTGGTGGGCCGCCGGATCGCGCACAATTCCGCCCTTACCCACCGACTCTCGTCCAACTTCGAATTGGGGCTTCACGAGAATGATCCAGTCCCCCTCGGCGCGCAGAAACGGTATGAGCGCCGGAATCAGCAACGTCACAGAGATGAAGCTCACATCGCATGCGATGAAGTCCACGACCTCGCCCACATCCTCGAACTTCAGGTAACGGGCATTACAGTGTTCGTGCAGCACTACGCGCGGATCGCTACGCAAACTCCAGGCAATCTGTCCGGCTCCAGTGTCAACGGCGTGAACGCGCGCAGCACCGCTCTGGAGAAGGCAGTCAGTAAACCCGCCCGTCGACGTACCCACGTCCATACAAACTTTGCCGTCGACGTTAACGTGGAAATAAGCAAGGGCCGCTTCCAGCTTGACGCCTGCACGGCTTACGTATTTTGCCGGGGCTTCCACTTCAATGTGAGCATCGACGGGGACGAATTGTCCGGACTTAACGGAGCTTCGACCTTCAACGCGCACTTTCCCGGCCAGTAGCAGTGCTTGCGCCTTCTCGCGAGAGGGAACCAACCCCCGCTCCAGGAGCAAGAGATCCAGTCGCTTTTTCTCTACGCTCTTACGCTCACGCGAGGAATCACCGGAGGGCATCCGGATTCGCTACGCCTGCCGTAGAACAACAAAGTCCGCGATCTGGCGTAGCCGATCCGCACGCGCCCCGAAGATCTGCACTGCCTCATGCGCCGACTCGCGTTCTAGCATTGCCATCTGGCGGGACTTCTCGAGACCATAGACGGCGGGGAACGTAATTTTCTGCTGCTGCTCATCTTTGCCCGCGGTCTTTCCCAACGTGTCGGAAGATTGCTCGACATCGAGAACGTCGTCAATGATCTGAAATGCCAGGCCAAGATGCTCGCCGTATTTCGTCAACGCGGCGAGGTGGCTGTCGGAGGCCCCGCTGTAGATGGCGCCAAATCGCACGCTTGCTCTAAGCAAGGCACCGGTCTTGGCGCGGTGAATCGCATCGAGCAGGGTTGGCGTGGGCGGCTGACGTTCACCCTCAATGTCGTGGACCTGTCCTCCGATCATTCCGCCCACGGTTCCAGCAGCCTGGGATAACTCTTTCACAAGCTGAATTCTGCGCTCCGCATCCAGATCCAAAGTGCTTAAGACTTCGAATGCAAGCGTCAAGAGCGCATCGCCGGCCAGAATCGCGAGAGCATCACCAAAAACCTTGTGGCAGGTGGGCCGTCCGCGCCGGAAATCGTCATTGTCGAGCGCCGGAAGATCGTCGTGGATTAGCGAATAGGTGTGGACCAGTTCGAGCGGTGCGGCTGCATTCTCCACGCCGTCGATACCCTCTGACACCGCCTTGGCAGCCGTGATTGCAAGGATAGGACGAATCCGTTTGCCGCCGGCAAACAGGCTGTAACGCATCGCACGATGGATCGAGTTGGGCTGAGTGCTTTCGGGCGGAACACATCGCTCCAACGCGCCGTCAACGACCGCAACCTGTTCGGCGAGATACTCCGAAAGGCTCGTTTGGGTAGCGCTCGTCATTTCGTTGGAGCGTCAGGGTTGAATGGAACCGGCACGATATCAGAGCCCCTCCTCATCAGAATTTCCACCCGCGTTTCCGCCTCTTCCAGCTGTTTCTTACACTCTGAGCTCAGTTGCATACCGGATTCGAAAAGAGCAAGGCTCTGCTCCAAAGGAAGTTCGCCTTTCTCCAGTTCTTTGACTATCCGCTCCAGTTCTTCCAGGCTCGCTTCGAAGCTGAGCGAGCGCTCTTTCTCCTCCGGCATCGCTCCATTGTAGCGACCGAAAGCGCTTCGTTTACCTCTCGGCAGACGGGATTGCACGGCAGCCCGGTTACTCCGTACCGATATCCTAGATTGTTTGGAGCACGCTTCCTCACCGGCTACGGATTTCACCAACCGGGTACTCGACGTAGGCTGCGGGATCAAAAAATATCCGGGCGCCATCGGGGTCGATCGGAACCTTAATACCAACGCGGATGTGATCGCCGATCTCGACCACTTCCCTTTCCCGTTCCAGGACTCTTCCTTCCGCGAGATCCGAGCCATTCACGTGATCGAACACGTTTCGGACGTGGTCCGAACGATAGAAGAATTCCATCGCCTGCTTCAGCCCGGCGGGCGTGTGTTGATCGTTACGCCGCACTACACCGATTTCAGCTCATTCTGCGATCCCACCCACAAGTGGCACCTGAACAGCTTCTCGCTTCGGTATTTCGGTGAAGACCACGGAGGCTTCGGGTATTACTCCGAGGCTCGCTTCCGTGAGATTTCGACGCGAGTCCGGTTACTTGCTTTCTGGAGATATCTGGGTTTCGAAGTCCTGGTGAACGCCTCGCGCAGGTTCCGGCGTTTCTGGGAGTTCTACCTTTGCTATCTGGTCAGGGGCAAAGTCATCGAATGGCAGCTGGAAGCCGTGAAAAATCAACTTGGACCGTCGCACCGCGGCAGCTCCTCTGGAAAGTGAGCGATGCGGCCAGACAGTTCCGTGAACGCCGCAGCCTGACGCCGGAAGCGGCTCTCGGTAAACGGGGAGAAGACTATGCTCACCGCTATCTTCGTCGGGCCGGCTTTACCGTTCTCGCCAGAAACTATCGCCCGGGCGGAGGCGAAGCTGAGGTTGACATTGTGGCTCGCGACGGCGAAGTCGTCGTATTCGTGGAAGTAAAGTCACGCAGTTCCGCAGAATTTGGCATGCCAGATCGGGCCATCGACACGGCTAAACAGCGAAACATCACCCGTGCGGCCCGCAGCTACGCCACCAAGGCAGGCATCCCCTGGAATCAGGTCCGATTCGACACCGTTTCCATCGTCTTCACTGAACCGCCCTCGATTGTTCATCACCAGGACGCCTTCTTCGAAGGACGAGCAAATTAGGCGGCGCAACCAGCGCTCCCGCACCCTAGAAGATCAGCTTCAGAGCCAGTTGAATCTGCCGTGCAGACGTTGTTCCATCCGGCTGCACAATCGTAGATAGTGACTGTCCGAATGTCCCGGGGGAGGCGATGGTGTCGCTTGAGGTTCCCGGCACGTCGAACTGAATGCGATTGAATACGTTGTAGCACTCGGCCCGAAATTGCAGATTCACAGTTTCCGTGATCCGCGTATTCTTTATCAAGTTCCAGTCCGTGTCGTAATACGTAGGGCCGGTGAACGTGTTTCGCCCCACATTCCCTGGCCTGCCAAACGGCTGGGTTGCGAATGCCGTGACCGGCGGCCCGACCTGATTTCGAGGCGCATTTGCCGGGATGGTGGGATCTCCAACCAGGTCGGGACGATTCGTTAATCCTGTGTACTCCGAATCCCTGCCGCTGTAAATGTCAAAGGGATGGCCGCTCTGGAACGTCGAAACCCCGGAGAGTTCCCATCCCCCAACCACGCGCGACACAACGCCATGGTTCAAGTGCGCGTGTCCGGGCCCAAAGGGCAACTGGAACACGTAATTGACAATCAGCCGGTGCCTGACGTCATAATCCGACGAGCCGCGCTCCTCCCGTAAATTGAACGAATTTCGCGCGATGTTTCGGTTTCCTCCTGTTGCAACCAGCGGGTCGGCGGCATCGTCGATGGCGTGTGCCCAAGTGTAGGACGCCTGAAATTGCACTCCCCTGCTGAACTGGCGTCTGAGCATCATCTGCAGCCCGTTGTAAGTTGAGTTACCGATCGAACGAATGACCACGGGCTCAACGAACGCCTGATTACCAGTCACTTGTGGCAACTCAAGCAAGGGCGTGATTCTTAGTGATCCGCCGGAGACGGTGAGCGGGAGCGTGCCATTCGCGTGCGCGGCATTAACCAGCCAGGGAAGCGGCGGGTTGCCATCCACAGAACGGAATAGCCGGTGCGTGTTGGATCCGACGTAATCGATCTCGATCGTCATGCCGCCCCCTATTTGTCGCTGGATCCCGGCGTTCCAGGACTGCGTCTGCGGATTCCTCAGAAGCGGATCGAGAATAGTGATACCGCTCAGCAATGATCCGTCCGGCACGCTTGCGGATGGCGCCGGTTGAGTTGCGGGCGGCCGCAGGGTGTTGAGTGTCACCAGACTCGCGGGGTAGTTCTCGTTCGGATAGTTCTGCACTCCCGCTACAAATGGCGGGTTCCCTTTCAGGTTGGTGAACAGGTTGCCGAACACACGGTCGTGGAAGATGCCATACCCGGCCCGAAAAGACGTCTTTCCGTCGTGGAATGGATCCCAAGCCAGTCCTACACGCGGTTCGAAGTTATAAGGGTAACCATAGAAGACCTCACGCCCCGTTCCCGGCCCTACTGTCTGGAAGGTGATGGGCGGTACTCCGTACGGTTGCTGATTGAGCAGGTTGGAAAGGTTGCCGTCTCTTTCCACCGGCGGCTGATCGAGTTCGTACCGCAGGCCGATTGCAAGCGTGAGGTTCGGCCGTATCTTCCACGAATCCTGGACGAACAATCCGTACTCGTGTTGGACGAATCTCCTGAAGTCCGTTGAGGTGCGCTGCCCTTGCGCAGAGAAGAACTGGGTTTGAGATTGAATGCCGGGCACGCCGAGCAACGCCGCCGATAGTGTCTGTAAGACTTCGTCGCTCGCGCATCTTCCCGGGCAGTTCACAACTGGAATCCCGAAATTGCCGAAGGCAGTGAAGTCCACTAGCGGCCGCGACCCGAACGCATCGTAGCCGTTTTCAAACACGTCTCGAAATTCGCCGCCGACCTTCACGTTGTGATTGCCGGCGACCCAGGATAATTGGTCGACGTAGTGCCAGGTTCCCGCCCTTCGGAACTGGCCATTGCTATTCCCTAACGCTCCACAACCTAAGTTCGCGATCGTCTGAACGTTCGTAGAGGTGTTGAAGCTGTAGTCTGTGCCGAACCCGAACGGATCTCGAACGCCGTTCTGGTCGACAACGTTGGAGCCATTGCAGGTGAAAAGGTTGTCTGTCCGGTTGAACCCGAAACGGAACTCATTGACCAGGTTCGGCGCGGAAGGCGGCTGTGAAGTTGAACGCTCCGTTCTGACCCTGCTGGCTGGTCGCCACGCCACCAACGCCGGGGAATATCTCATCCAGCGAATTCCCCACCGTGAGGCCGTTGTAGATGTAGCGGGCAAAAATACTGTATTTTTCGCTGAAATGATGATCCACTCGGAACATGGTCGTCGCGGTGTCTTGCGGCGTCGTCGTCGGGAAAAAGTAAGTTCCGCGTATGCTGTCCACGGCAGGCCCATTTGGATTTGGGTATAGCGAGAGCGCCCTCTGCATAGTTGGACTAAGCCCCAGTCCCAACGCATTGTTTGGCGAACTCGGGTTTGCCAGATTGATTTGCTGACCGTTGTAGGTGAAGATCCCGGTCTTAAAAGCCGGGGTCGGAACAATCGCCGAATTCGTCAAGGTCGTGCGAAAACGATTCCATTCCGAGTTCACGAAGAAGAAGGTCTTGTTTTTTACCACGGGCCCGCCCAATGAAAAGCCAAATTGGTTCCGAACAAACGGATTCTGCGGATCAGGCGTTGGATTGAAGTAGTCGCGCGCAGCCAGAGCATTTACCCGATTGAACTCGTAGGCGCTCCCGTGGAATGCGTTCGATCCACTGCGGGTAACGATGTCGACAATCGCACCCGAATTGCGGCCGAATTCCGGAAGGTAATTGTTCGTGATCACGCGGAACTCTTGTGTGGAGTCCGGGTTAAACGTGCTGACCCCGCCAGGGATCCCCGGAACAGAGGCGTCGTTGTTATCCACGCCGTCCAGCAGGAAGTTGTTGCTCCGCTCCCGCTGTCCGTTGACCGAGAAACCACCGAGTGCGCTTGGGGCTTGTTGCACGCCTGGCGATAGCAGTACGAGCTGATAGGGATCGCGAGTGATCAGGGGCAGGCTCTCGATCCGCCGCTGATCGACGACATTGCTGATCTGGGCGTCCGTGAGATTAATGGCGGGAACCGTGCTTCCAGACACATCAACCGACTCCGAAACCGCGCCCACAGCCAATGTCCCGTCGAGTGCCAGGTTTTGTGCGACGGTCAATTCGACATCCTGAAAGTGCAACGCGGAAAAGCCTTGTTTTTCAACCGTCACATCGTATCGGCCCGCGGGCAAGTTGGGTAGGGCGTAACTGCCGTTCGCGTCAGTGGTCGCTGAACGCACGGCGGTCGTGCCGACATTTTTCGCGTTCACTGTCGCATCCGGCACTGCATTGTTGGTCGCATCCAGGATCCGACCCGTTATGCTGCCCGTTTGCCCGTACATTGCCGCGTTTCCCGCAGCTAGCAGGATTGTCACCGCTACAAATCGGGAAAACCGTTTATCTTTTATTTTTTGATCAGGCAATTCTCGACCCCCAAGCCGAAATAACTGGCCCGTTCATACGTTATCAACTGGAGGTTTCGTCCGAAATTTGGGTGAACTACTGGCTCGAAACAGAAGGGATTGCTCGCGAGACGAGTTCTTCAGGCGCCGAAGCGGTTAATGTCGGTACTTTCCAAGATGTACTTGTCCGTTCGCCCTTTGACGACCTGGAGCATGGCCCGGCCGAGGCGCTCCGAAGTCGTCGAAAGCCGCGGAAGAAGTTTCACGATCACTGGGAAGACCGGCGCAGATAAAGCCATGATGGTCTGGTAGACCGCCACTCTGCTTCGGATCCCCGGTCCGGGTCTGATCAGCATCGGACGCACACAACCGACATGCCGAAAGGGAAGAGCTTTCAACGCCTTCTCCACACGCTGCCGCACCCGTGCCCACATGGCGCGTCCATCCGCACCGCCCGCGGAACAATAGCAAAAACTGAAATCCGGGTTGAGCCGAAGCAGTGTGCGAGCCCAGAGAAGGGTGAGTTCCTCCGTAATCCTGGCATAGGCTGCTTCATCCAGCCCGACAGAACTGATACCCAAGGCCCAGACACAACCGTCCCAGCCAGCCAACTCCGGCTCAACGGAGCGGATGTCAAAGAGATCCGGAAGAATCAATTCGCGAAGTTTCGGATGCTGAACGCCGCAAGATCGGCGCCCAACACTCAGGACGGACTCGATTTCAGGGTCGGCCAGTGCCTCCCGCAGCGTACCTGCGCCAACCATGCCGGTCGCACCCAAAAAGATCAGCTTCATTTCGCTCCGGTGCACATCACCGGTCGTTCAGACCGCCGTCGACGGCAAGTGTCTGCCCTGTTACGAAATCTGGTCCTGTCAGGAAGAAGTGTACGGCGTCGGCGATTTCTTCCGGAGTGCCAGGGCGCTTCATCGGGGTCGCGTCGATCATCTTCTGAACGCGAGCGTCGACATCGTTGAACGCGATGACGCCAGGCGCGACAGAGTTGACCGTGATCCGGGGCGCCAGCGCTTTCGACAACGCCTTGGTCATCATGATCACTCCGGCTTTTGAAGCGCAGTAGTGAGCATGTTCCGCCCAGGGTCGTATTCCGCCCAGAGAGCTGATATTCACAATACGGCCGCCGCCTTTGGCGAGCATCTGCTTCGCTCCTTCCTGGCAGCAGAAGAACGTTCCTTTCAGGTTGACGTCGTGAATAAAGTCCCAATCTGCTTCTGTGATGTCCAGAGGATCGAATTCGGTAAACCGCGCGGCGTTGTTCACCAGGCAGTCGAGCGTTCCGAAGCGGTCAGCTACGTCCCTGAACAGCCCTCGGATTTGTTCGACTTGTCCGAGATCAGCTTGAAAGATCGGAGCGCCGCCGCACTCCTTCGACACCTGTTCGGCTTCGGTGCGCGACCCGTTGTAATGAATCGCAACCGCGAAACCGCGCCTGGCGAGCTCGATCGCGATGACTCTTCCGATGCGCTTCGCAGAACCCGTGACTAAAACGCGCCGCTTAGTTTCCATGGGAAACAGGAACGTTTCCGAAACTGTGAATAGCGCTGATCGTTTGTGCAATGTCTTGGGGCGTGTGCGCCGCCGAGACAAATGCTGCTTCGAACTGCGCTGGCGGGAAGTAGACGCCGTTATCGAGCAGGTGGTGGAAAAACCGTCCGAATGCCGCCGTGTCACAGCGCTTCGCTTCTTCGTAATTCCGAACCGGTCCCGGGCAGAAGAAGAACGTAAACATCGATCCGACGCGATTCACGTGCACACCTTCTGGCGGGTTCTCGACAATGGTCGCCGACGTGCTCTCGAGCGCATCGTAGATTTCGGGGTGCTCTTCGAGATACGTCAACATCGCAATTCCCGCGGTAACGGCAAGCGGGTTGCCCGATAGGGTTCCAGCTTGGTAAACAGGCCCGGCCGGCGCGACCTTACGCATGATATCCGCCCTGCCGCCGTACGCCGCAATAGGCAAGCCGCCGCCCAGGATCTTGCCAAGTGTCGTCAGATCCGGCGTAACGCCAAACAGCTTTTGCGCTCCGCCTCGGCTTAAACGGAAGCCCGTCATCACCTCGTCAAAAATCAGAAGCGCGCCATATTTCTCTGTCACCCGGCGCAGGCCTTCCAGAAATCCCGGTTCCGGGGGAACGCAGCCCATATTGCCGACGACCGGTTCGACGATAACGGAGGCAATGCGGTCCCCGTCCTTGGCGAACACAGCTTCTACACGATCGAGGTCGTTGAACGGAAGTGCAATCGTTGTTTCGGAAAAGGCGCGAGGAACGCCCACACTGTCGGGAAGGCTCAAGGTAGCGACACCGGAACCCGCCTTCACCAGCAGAGAATCCACGTGGCCGTGGTAGCAGCCTTCGAACTTGACGGTGAGGTCCCGCCCGGTGAAGCCTCGGGCAAGCCGGACGGCGCTCATACACGCTTCCGTTCCCGAGTTGACAAGCCGAACCATTTCGACCGAAGGCACGGCGTCGATGATGAGCTCAGCCAGTTCCACTTCGCGGCCGGTCGGCGCACCAAAGCTGGTTCCCAGTTCCAGTGCAGCCGAGATCGCGTCCATGACGGGCTTAGGTCTGTGACCCAGGATCAGCGGCCCCCACGACCCGATGTAATCGATGTAGTCGTTGCCGTCGACGTCAAACAGGTGTGAGCCTTCACCGCGCGCAATAAATCGTGGAGAACCACCAACGGCCTTGAAAGCACGTACAGGCGAGTTGACTCCTCCCGGGATGCTTTCCTGCGCCCGGGACATCAGAAGTTCCGACTGTTTTACGTTCATACCCGCGTTTCGCCGAGAATCAGCTTGCGGAACAGAAAGCTCATGAAGATTTCATGCAGCGTTGTGTTGACGTTGCGCATGAGCCTGGTCTTGAGCTCGAGGTAGGGCTGCGTACCGGCAAATAGATCCTGCATGATCTCGCAGAATCTCGGGCTTCGCTTCATGAAGTCGATCATCCGACTCGGAACAGCCCCGAAAAAGATGGCTCCGGAAAAGAGCCGTTTCGCAAGGCCGGCACCGTAGGTCAGATCGAGGCCGAAATCGCGCGAGATGAGCTGGCGGTAGGTCTCTTCTTTGCGCTCTGGTTCCGAGTCGGCCAGGAGAACCTGGCTCGCAAGATCGCCCGATCGCACCGCATAATAGAGGCCCTCACCCGTGATAGGATCCACCAGGCCGCCGGCATCTCCAACCGCAATCCAGCCGTCACCCGCCAGCCGATTGTTGCGCCATCCCCGGCATTCGAGCGCAGGGAGCATGTGTCCGTAAAACTTTGCTTCCTTGCGCGGAATTCCCCGCTCGTCCATGTAGCGTTCAAGACGCGTTCGCAGGCATTGCGCAGACTCGCTCTTACCGCAAATGCCAACCGATAGATGTCCCGCGCGCGGGAATACCCAGATGTAGCCTTCCAGTTTCGGCAGAAACTGAATGTCGATGTGAGGCTGATCGACCGGCACCCAGTACCCGAGAGCGTACATGGTGTCTTGCGCCGTGTACTGCGTTCCGACGTCGCGCAATGGATTCCGCGCACCCGTTGCGACAACGCAATAATCCGCCTCGAGCCGGCCCGCTCGCGTCCGGATCGTCCAGCCTGAGCTCTGGCGTTCCAGACCTAATACGCGCGTTTTCTCAATCTCTGCGCCGGCCGCCTCCGCGCGGCGGAGAAGCATCCCGTTCAGGTCCATCCGCGAATAAATCACAAGGGGCTTCGTCAGCTCCATCTTGTACGCCCCGGAACCGGGAGCGGCAAGAAGCGTGTCCGTTACCAGCTTCTTTGGAGTATCGTTTTCGAGCAGATACGGATACTGAGAATAGGCTTTGTAGGTGATTCCGCCACCGCATGGCTTCTCCCATGCGAGTTTCTCGTCCAAGATGATGGTTCTAAGACCTGCGGAAGCTAATCTTTCTGCGGCAGAAGCTCCAGCGGGGCCACCGCCTAGCACGGCTACGGTTTTCATTACCTTGTCTGTCCGCCTTGCCGGGGGGCCGGAATCTCGCCCGGATGCCCGGGAACTCCGCCCTCGACCGATGGGTGTCCGGGCGGCAGTTGCCCGCCCATGCCGGACGGCGATTTAGCCGAATTGCCGTGCGGGTCAGAAACGTTCAGCACCTGCCATTTGCCGTCTCGTTGCTCGAGCGTATACTTCATCTCCATTCCATGACTCACACTTGCGTCACCCTTTGGATGAAAGGCGACGGTCGCGTAGGCCATATTCTTTTCGAACGAAACGGAGGTGGTTGTAACGTCGAGACCCTTTAAATCGAGTCCGGTTTTAGTTTGGATTCGATCCATGATGGCGGCCTGCACTTTCTCCTTGCTCTTCATGTCGTTCCCACACGAGATGAGAAGGATAGCCACAAAAAGAATGGCGGCCGGGTGGCGTAACACCATCTGATTATAGCTTGCGTATGTGGAGCTTACGTTTGATCCCGCAGTGCTCCGAGTTGCACAACGAAACAATAGGAGCCAGCTCTGCGATTCTGCCGGATGTCCCCACAGCGATACGCAAAAATTAGGAGACGCAATCACCTGCGGTGCAACATGGCCGCGAAACGAGAGGTTCGCGATGAATTCGGTTTCTCTTTACAAAATCTTCATTCCGTTATTGCTAGTGGCTCCGGCCTCCCGCCAGGTGCCTGCCGGGACGGCTATCGATGTGAGATTGACATCCGAGGTATCCAGTGAGAAACCCTCAGGCCAACAGGTCGCCGGCGTCGTCCTGACACCGTTTTTCATCGGCGATGCCGTTGCGATCCCGGCGGGCGTGCAGGTGACCGGCACAACCGCTGATGTCTCCCCCTATAAGGATTCGTCCGATGCGGGGGGTGAAAAGCCGGCAACGCTGCGGCTCAACTTCGACCATATGCAGGACTCTAGCGGGCAATCGAAACAGATCTCGTCCGTGCTCACGGGAGTCGAAAATGCAAGGGAGCAGGTTGACGCCTCGTCAGGATTAATTACCGGAATCAAGGTCTCGAGCACCTACGCGGGCCAGATCGATCAGGGGCTCGATAAGCTTGGCGGTCGGCACTCCGAGCTCGCGCAGTTACTCGGCGGAGTGAGAGACGCGTTTCTGAAGAAAGTCGACGCGTCGATCGACTACAAACCCGGCGCGGACGTTCAGCTGAAGCTCACAAAGAATCTGGACTGGACACCAAACCCGGGAACAATTCCCGCACCGGGACCAATCTCTCCGGCGCCGGAACTCGAAACTCTCGTCAACGCCCTTCCCTTTCGCACACTGGCACTCAAGCCACCGGACCCATCCGACATGACGAACCTGATGTTTCTCGGGACGGCCGAGCAGGTGAATGAAGCGTTCCGAACCGCAGGCTGGATCGCAGCGGATGCCCTCAGTCAAAACTCCAAAATGGAAACCGCACGCGCGATCATAGAGAACCGCGGGTACAGCGAAGCGCCTATGTCCATCCTGACGCTCGAAGGAAAGCCGCCCGACTTAGCGCTGCAAAAACAGAACAACACCTTCGCGATGCGTCACCACATCCGAATCTGGCAAAGGCCGCAACAGTTTAACGGAAAGACAGTCTGGATCGCGGCGGCGACGCACGACATCAGCATCACGTTTTCGCAAACCAGCAAATCGTTCACCCATGGCATCGATCCGCATATCGACGCTGAGCGCGCCAAAGTGGCGAACGATCTGGTTTTTACGGGCAAAGTTCATGGATTAGCCCTGGTGGAACGGAACAACATCCCGAAGGATGCCTCGAACGCGACCGGGGATAAGCTCATCACGGACGGTAAGATGGCCGTGCTTGAATTCTAGAGAAACGGATCTTCGCAACATTGGCAAGGACGAAAACACGGCCCCACTCAAAGACTGCGCCCGCGTCGGCACAACAGTACCGATACTTGGAATCGTTCACGTTGCTGTTTGTGGTTGTACTCCTGATTTCTAACCTGATCGCACCTAAATTCTTCGCGATCGGGCCCATGCGGATCAGCGCGGCTCAGATACTCTTTCCTATCACCTACATCTTCGGTGACATCTTTACCGAGGTGTACGGCTACAGCGCGTCGCGCCGAGCTATCTGGTATGGCTTTTTCGCAGCATTCATCATGGTCGCCATCAGCTACATCGCTGTGGTGATCCCTCCCGCTCCGGAGTTCAAAGACCAAGCTGCCTTTGAAACTATCTTTCGTCCCGTGGGCCGCATTGTGGCTGCCAGCCTACTCGCGTATTGGTGCGGCGAGTTCGCCAACTCGTTCACGCTCGCTCGATTGAAGGTCATGACTCAGGGCCGTTATCTGTGGACCCGGACCATTGGATCTACCGTCGTCGGACAGGCGGTTGATACGACGGTGGTGATGTTTGCAGCTTTTTACGGAACTCGCCCCGTCAGCGTCATCGTCAACCTGATCGTCTCCGGTTACCTGATCAAGGTCGTTTACGAAACGCTGATGACCCCGTTCACCTACGCTGTTGTGAACTGGCTCAAACGGGCCGAAGGCGTCGATTATTTCGATTACGACACCAACTTCAACCCGTTTGCTGCGACCCCCGCGGTCGTTAGCCTACATCCGCAGGCGGACGTAGAAGCTTCATCGAAATAACCAGATTTTTGCCGCCGCGAACGACCGTCAGCACGAGCGTGTCGCCCACCCGCTTTTGAGAGATGGCGCGCACCAACGCGTCTTCTCGATCGACAGGCTTGCCATCCACTGCCACAATGAGATCGCCGCCGATTCCGAGTTCCACATTGCCGATCGCGACCACCTGACGCGCTCCACGAACGCCCGCCGCGTCTTCCGAGGAGCCTTGCACGACCTCCTGAACCAGCAGTCCGCCTTTGCGAGGTAATCCTAGAGCTTCGGCGAGATCTCCGGCGACGTACTCGGCGGTGAGCCCGATCTTCGGCCGTTCTGTCACGCGTCCGGCCTGGTAATCGGCCAGCAGCGCCTTCGCCCGATTGATCGGGAGGGCAAAACCAATACCCATGTTGGTTTGACCGAGGATGGCGGTGTTGATCCCGATCACCGCTCCATTCGAATCGAGCAGTGGACCGCCGCTGTTCCCGCCATTGATCGCGGCATCCGTCTGAACCATCCCTTCCAGGCGCTGTTGATTCTCTCCCTCAATGGCGCGGCCGATGGAAGACACAACCCCGACCGTCAACGTGCCCTCCAGTCCGAATGGATTTCCGATCGCTAGCACCTTCTGACCCACTTGCAGGTGCTCCGAATCGCCCAGCTTCAGAGACTCGATCTTCCTCTTCGGATCGATCTTGATCAACGCGAGATCGTCGGAGCGGTCGGTATCGAGCGCCGTCGCGTAGTATTGCGTCTGATCCGAGGTCGTCACCTGAATCCGGCTGCTGCCCGAGATGACGTGGAAGTTGGTCAGGATGAAGCCGTTTTCGTTGATTAGAAATCCAGACCCCAGACTTCGGGAAGCGACCGGCTGGTAGAAGAAGTCTCTCCGGACGGTGGTGCTCGTAATGTAAACGGTCGCAAGCCGGGCAGCTTTGTAGATGTCGATGTTGTTCTGTTCATCGGCCGAAAGGCCCGCCCCGCGAACAAGCGAGGGTTCGGACCACTGCGAAGCGCTTCGCAGCAACGGACTGGTCAGACTCCGAAAACTCCACTGTCCGTGGGACGTGAACCATATGGCGCTCCACGTCACCAAAACGGAAAGGAATAGAACTCTCAGTCGCATGCTTACTGAACTCTGGCTAGCTTCTCGAGATCCCGAAAGACGATCTGTATCTGTTTCGACTGTTTCGTCTTTCGTTCCGTCTGTCTCGATGACATAATCAGCATATTTCTTCTTCTCCTCGAGCGGAAGCTGCTTGTCGATCCGCGCTTTCACGGCCTCCCGGCTGAGCCCGTCACGAGCCATCGCTCGCGCAATCTGCGTCTCCTCGCTGCACGCCGTCAGGATTAGACGGTCGAAGACTCTTGAAACGTCCCGTCTCTATCAGAATCGCAGCCTCGATTACTGCAATGGCTTGCGGATTCCTTCGCGCTGCATCGTCGAGCAAATCCTCTTCCAGGCGAAATACCGCCGGGTGCACAATATCAGTCAGGCTTTTCAACAGCTCTGGCGAGGAAAAAACAAGTTGTCCCAGCTTTTTTCGATCGATGGCCCCATCCTCGGAAAGAATGCGCAGCGCCAAATCTTTGAATTACCGGTTCGTACGCTTCACCGCCGGGCTTAGTACCCGATGACCGAGTTCGTCCGCATAGATCAGGAAGCAGCCTAAACGGGCCAGTTCGGCCGCTACGAACGATTTCCCGCTCGCATAGCCGCCCGTCAAGCCTACCTTCACCATGCGAGGTGATGTTCTGCCAATTCGACTGTATTTGCCATGAGCATGGCAATCGTGAGCGGACCAACTCCGCCGGGAACGGGTGTATAGGCTGAGGACAATTCTTCCATCGCCTTCGGGTCGACATCGCCAACCAGAACACTTCCGTTCTTCTCGAACAGGGCCAACCGGTTCTTGTCATTGGGGAACAAGCGTTCCACTTCGGCCCGATCCCTCACCCGATTCATCCCGACATCAATCACGACGGCGCCAGGTTTGATGTGTTCGCGCGTCAGCATCGCCGCCCGTCCAATGGCGGCGACCAGAATATCCGCCGTTCGACATTCCTCGGCCAGGTTCGGTGTCCGCGAATGGCAGATCGTCACCGTTGCATTCTCATGAAGCAGCATCAGTGCCATCGGCTTGCCGACAATATCGCTGCGGCCCACCACGACCGCCTTTTTTCCGGCAATCGGAAGCTTGTAGCGTTTCAGCATCTCAATGATGCCGGCAGGAGTGCATGCTCGCGGCCCGGGCCGGTTCAGGACCAGGCGGCCCAGGCTGAACGCACCGAATCCGTCCACGTCCCGATCCGAGTCCACCACCTTTGGCACCACGGCTTCCGCATCGATCTGCGGCGGTAGCGGCATTTGCACTAGGATGGCGTCCACCGAGCGATCTTCCCGAAGGGGCTGCAACAGTTGCAGGAGCGCCTCCGTTGTAATGTCCCCGGGTGCCCTGATCTCAACGCTGCGAATGCCCAACTCTTCCGAGGCCTTGATCTTGCTGCGCACATAGATCTGCGACGCCTGATCATCCCCGACCAACACAACTGCCAGCGCGGGCGCTCGACCTTTGCTCGCAAGTTGTTCTACTTTCGGTCGTAATTCGGAAAGGATTTCATCCCGGATTCGCCTCCCGTCGAGGACTATGGCGCTCATGCAACCGTGAGAATAGCAAAGGGAAAGAACCGTTCCTCGCCCGGTTCCCCTTGGGTTTTTACAAAGCTTTGACGAATTTTCTTGTGAGCTCTCCCCTGGCAAATGGATCTAATGTTTGGGGTATTTCTCATAGGTGTTTAAGTTGCGTCCCTATTTCGCCTTGCTGCTTTGTCTTGCAGCAGGGTCAACCTGCCGGGCCCAGTGGGCCGGCCATTTCGAAGATCCCGAGAACTTTCACATCGAAGTGACCGCGGGTGGTTGGCTCGTGGACACGGGAGGTCAGATTCAGGCGAGCGGAACGCCCATTGACCTGGTCAACGACCTCAATGCGGAGCAACAGAGGGGTACGTTCTATGGCCAACTGGTTTTCAAGCCGGCGCGCAAGCACCGGATTGTCGTTGAAGGAAGTCCCTTCAGTGTCAATGGATTAAAGACAGTCACCCGCAGCATCGTATACCGCGGGCAGACATTCAATGTGAGCGAGACCGTCCGTTCTTCCGCCAGTCTGGATTACGCATTTCTCGGTTATCAATACGATGTGTTGAGCGGACCTAGAGGACACCTTGGATTCTCGGTCGGCGCCGCCTATCTCGGCGCGTCCGGCTTCCTCCAAGCCGTCCAGACAAACACCTCAGCTACGAAGACGCAGCAAATCGTGCTGCCTCTGGCAGGTACAGATTTCCGCATCTTTCCACTTCCCGGACACAAGTTCTTCGAAATTGAAGGCGGAATCCGAGGTATGGCGTTCGGAGATTATGGCTACTTCGCCGAAGCAACAGGCAGCGGAGGGCTCGTTCTTGGACCCGTCACCCTTCTGGCGGGCTATCGCGCAGTAAACACTGACATCCACGTAACGAGCAATGGCGGCAGCGGCGTGACGGCCAGACTGCACGGACCCATCTTCTCTGGGATGTTCCGGTGGTGAAGGCGAGCGGCTCTGACGCCTGACACCCGACGTCTGAGACAATTAGAACGTCAGAGCATCTTGCTCAATGAGTAATCGAATTTGAGACAGACCCATAGGGTCGGTGCCAAACCGTCGGTGGCGGCTCGTCTCGCGCGTGCACCCGAAACGGCTCGATTCCTTCGGCGTGCCGCTCCGGCGTTTATCCGCGAGATGTCTCGCGAGTATCACCGCGAGAGCGAACCCGCCCCTTGCCACCCGGATCCCAAGGAGTGGCCGGACACGGGACTCCACGCAGCGTGGCTCGGACACAGCACAGTCCTGCTGAAGCTGAACGGAACAACGATCCTGACCGATCCGGTGTTTAGTCAACGGATAGGGTTGAACTTCGGCCCTGTGACGCTTGGAATCAAACGACTCATCGAAGTGGCGGCTCCAGTTTCTGCACTTCCGCCGATCGATCTGATCCTGCTTTCCCACGCACACATGGACCATTTCGATCTTCCAAGCCTGCGAGAGCTGGAGAGCAAAGAAACCGAAGTGGTAACCGCTTTCCGGACGGCGGACCTGCTTCGGACCAGGCGCTACAAGCAGGTTCGCGAACTACGGTGGGGCGAGACGGCTACGGCAGGGGGCGCTACAGTCTCCGCTTTCGAAGTAAATCACTGGGGCGCCCGTATGCGCAGCGACGTGTATCGCGGCTTCAACGGTTACACGGTGGAAACGAACGGGTTCCGCATTATCTTCGGCGGAGATACGGCCTACACCGATGCGTTCCGCAAACTGAAATCGTCCCGTCGGTTCGATCTCGCGATTATGCCCATCGGAGCCTACGATCCCTGGATCCGGGTTCACTGCAATCCGGAGCAGGCGTGGACGATGGCAAACGAGGCCGGCGCGGACCGCATGCTGCCGGTTCACCACCAGACCTTTCGGCTCAGCCACGAATCAAAGCACGAACCGATGGAGCGTGTACTGCAGGCCGCGGGCTCTGATCCGGAACGCGTTTGCGTTCGCGAGATCGGCGGCGAGTTTCACCTTTAACAAGCGGCCTACCCTACCGGTCTGTGCTCGTGTCCAGGATGTCCCAAAGATTGCTGTAATCGTCGGTCCATTCGCGAAGGTGCGCCGGAACCGGAATCCGTTTCAATTTGCCCTCTGAGCAATGGCTCCTTCGCAAATCCTTCCCGGTTCGTCACCAGTACATAGCTGGCCCCGTAGATCTGGCTCAGATCACGGTCTTCGTTGTCGACCAGCCAGGCTGATTTCCCTGAGCGCTGAGCCGCAATCTGCACCACCGGCGGAAGTTCGAGATAACGGTTCGAAACATGCACGGCGAGAACACCGTTCGGCTTCAAATGACGCCAGTAAAGTGCAAAAGCCTCCCGGGTCAATAGATGAACAGGGATTGCATCGCCCGAGAAGGCGTCGACGACCAGAATGTCGAAACGCTGCGGCTCTTCTCGCGACATGGTGATGCGAGCATCGCCGAGCGCCACTTCAACGTGAGCGCGGTGTATCGGACAGATAGGTGAACTGCGTTTGTGCGATGGACTGCATCAGCGGATTGATCTCATAGAAGTGCAGCCGATCACCGCCCCGGCCATACGCCGCCAGCGTTCCCGCACCGAGCCCGACTACGCCCATCGAAAGCGGTCCGGACGTCTGTAGCACCTGCCAGGTCAACCCGATGCCCGACTCGTGGGCATAGTAGGTAGTGGGGAAATGCCTAAGGCTGGGCGGCGTCATGATCTGGAGACCATGGATGATGGTTCCGTGGCTAAGTTCTCGAATTCGTCGGCCGTGGTCCTTGAACTGATCTACCCGTAGTGCGCCGTAGAAATTCCGCGCCAGCACGGTAGCTGATTTGTATTCCCGCCACGCTCGATCGGCAACGTAAACCAGGAGCAGAACGCTGGCGCACAAGGCGGCGAGCCAGGGCACGAACGCCAATCGGGAGCCGTTCCGCTCGTGCGTGCTGTTCTCTCCAGAGGATGTACAGAAGAATGCCGGCGCAAAACAGAAAACTGATCGGGTTTTCGTACGTTGCGGGGAAAAGATGCGGCGCGATCAGTCCGACGAATAGACCGCCGACAACTCCCCCGGCCGAGATAGAGAGATAAAAACCCGTGAGATGAGCCGGATCCGGCCGCAGGCGGGCAACTTCGCCGTGGCATGCCATGCAACAGATGAATAATGCTCCAAGCAGACTCGGAACCGTCACGGAAATGCTGCTGTTTTCGAGAAGAGGCCCCGACAGAGCGACAAACGCCATGAGTGCCGGCAGAACCAACGGTAGAGAAGACAGCTCGCCGGTACCACCGTTCACTTTCAAAACACAAGATAAAGGTGAGCAGGTACACCGAAAGCGGCAAAACCCAGACCAGAGGCATAGGCGCAATGTTCTGGGTCAGAAGGTTCGTCGCCGCCAAAAGCAAGGCAGACGCCGCCGCCGAGAGGCATAGCGGAAGCGTGAAGCTCCGCTTTCGACGAGTCAATGACTCCGGTACGACGGACGCGGCCATAGTCACCCGTTCCGCACGCGCTCGGGTAGACAGCACGGCGGTTCCGGCACAGAGGCATACGAAGACCGCGAAAGCACTGGACCACAGCACGGCTTGGGAGTGGCCAGCCATGCGCGGCTCGATCAAGATGGGGTAACTGATCAGCGCAACCAGCGACCCGGCGTTCGATAAAGCGAAATAGCGGTATGGGAGTTGCCCCTCTTCGCTCTGGGCGAACCAGGCTTGCAGCAACGGACTTGTGGAGGATAACAGCAAGTACGGCAATCCCACCGTGACCGCCAGAACACCGAGCAGTCGCCAGGTAGGATCCTCGCCCGGGGGCAGGTTGCCAGGCGGGATTGGGAACGATAGGCAACAGCGCCAGGCTGCCCGTCAAGAGCAGGACATGGATGAACGCCTGCAGCTTTGGAGAAACTCTCCGGCTCAGTTCGTGCGCATAGGAGTAGCCAAGCAGAAGGCCGGCCTGGAAGAACAGCATGCAGGTGACCCAAACGGCAGCTGATCCCCCGAACCAGGGCAGAATCAGCTTAGAGATAAGCGGCTGAACGAGAAACAGCAGGCAGGCGCTGACGAAGATCGTGACGCCATAGAGGAGGGGTAAAGCACGTCGGCTACTCAGTGCCTTTTTCTCCGGGACGACGGCGTCCGCCGCGAAGCTCGACACTAGTGCAGCCTTCGGCGCCAAGATGGGCCTGGTGAGCCTGAGCGCATTGTTTAGTCCCTATCGGACGTCGCCAGACAATACTTCTGCAATGGCTCGGGCAGCAAGAGGCGACATCACCGCGTATCCGGCGTCGTTCGGGTGAAGCCCATCAAATGTAAGGTCTTTCCTGAGCATCTTATGATCGTCGATCATTGCTGAATAATAATCCAGATATGTGAGATGGTTATTTGCGCAATAAGTCCTCATCCAAGCATTCAGGCTCAAAATCTTTTCGGGCGGCCGTCTCTCCGTTTGAGGCTTGATGTAGTCACAAACGGGCGTCACGGAAGAGAAAACCACCTTGATGCCATTGGCCTTAGCGAGTTCGGCCATGGATTGAAGATTGCCTTCGATTTCTTCGAGCGACTCCGGCCCGGTGTTTCCGGCTAAATCATTGGTTCCGGCTAGAATGACGACCGCCTTCGGCTTCAGAGCGATCACGTCCGGCCGGAAGCGGATGAGCATCTGCGGCGTAGTCTGCCCGCTGATGCCGCGGTTGACATACGGTTTACCGGGAAAAAAGACTCCGTGTGACCGTCCCCAGCCATCCGTGATCGAGTCGCCCATGAACACGACTCGCTCCTCGTTTTCTCCCGGGCTTGGCAGCAGCGAATTTTCCTGGCGATAGCGCCCAACGTTCGCCCAATCCGAGAGAATCTTTTCATCTCGCGCCAGTTCCGTCTGAAGCTGGGTGACGCTCGGCGAGGTTGCAGCCGCCGAACCCGAACGGGTATTGGTCGTCTGCGAGTCGGCGCTCGGAGACAGGAGGGCCAGCCAGAACAGCGGAAGAGCGAACAAAGGACGATGACTTCTCATGATTGTCACGGAAGCTAACCATCGTAGCTCCCCCCTTGACCTTATCCAGCCGTTCGGCGCTTTACGTCAATATTTAGTCGTTTGATCTTCTGGTTCAGCGTAGAAAGCGGGATTCGGAGCATCTCCGCCGCGTCCGTTTGGCTCTGATTGACGGTATCCAGAGCTTCGATGATCTTTCGCCTCTCAAAATCGGCAACAATCTCGAACAGAGACGCATCGGGAGCCACCGAGCCGTTCTGGTCTCGCGAGATGCGAAGTCCGCTCGCTTGCTGGAGTTGATCGGGAAGCACATGGGCAGGGACGGACGAAGTGGTGGCGAGAACAACCGCCCGCTCGACCACATTTTCCAGCTCACGCACGTTGCCCGGCCAGTTGTGCTCCAAGAGAATCTGCATGGCTTCGGGCTCAAAGCTAAGCACCGAACGGCGCTCAGAGTCGAGGAACTTTCTCGTTTTCGCGGCAGAAGCCGGTGAAGAAATGATCGATCAGGAGCGGAAGATCCTCCTTTCGATCACGTAAAGGCGGGAGATTTAAGTTGATGACGTTCAACCTATAGTAGAGGTCTTCACGAAATTTGCCTTCTTCCACCAACTTCCGCAAATCCGCATTGGTCGCAGCGATGACTCGAACGTCCACTCGTGTCGTTTCGTTCGAACCGAGAGGCATAAACTCCCGGTCCTGCATCACGCGCAACAACTTCACCTGGATCTCCGGCCCGATCGTTCCGATTTCGTCGAAAAAGATCGTCCCCCGGTTCGCCGTCTCGAAGTAGCCCTTGTGGTTGGCTGTGGCGCTCGTAAACGCGCCCTTGACGTGACCGAAGAGTAGCGATTCCAGCAGCTCTGTCGGCAAAGATCCGCTATTTACGGGCACGAAAACCTGGTCCGCGCGAGTTGAATGCCCGTGGATTGCCTTGGCAATCAGCTCTTTTCCTGTCCCTGTCTCGCCCGTAATCAGGATTGTTGCCTTGCTCGGGGCGACCTGCGCCACCTGATCGAGCAATCTCAACATCCGTTCGCTCTTCCCCACGATGTTCGGGAAAGCATAGCGTTGCTTCAGGGCGCGCTTGAGGTGCGTATTTTCGCGCTCGAGGCTCCCCTTCGAGATCATGCGATCGATCTCGATCAGCAGCTTCTCGTTGTCCCAGGGCTTCGCGAAATAGTCGTTTGCGCCCGCTTTGAGCGCCCGGACCGCTACCTCCACCGAGCCGTAGGCCGTCAGCATGAACACCGGCGTTTGGCGATCGCGCTGGCGTATGTCAGCCAACACTTCCATTCCCGAACGGTCGGGCATCATTAAATCGAGAAGAATCAGGTCGTAATTGCCCGATTCGAATTTCTGGAAACCGGCCGTCGCGTTCTCGGCCAAATCGACCGCGTAATTCTCGCTCGAGAGAAGAAGCTCGAGGCTTTCACGAATATCAGCCTCATCGTCAATCACCAGGATCCGCCGCGGATTGGGCGGTCCAAGGCGATCAACAGGCAAACTTTGACTGGAAAATGCCACCAAAGCCTTTGTATCAGACTTCCGTTAGCCGCAGCTGCCGTGGTGCGCTAACCCTAGGGCCAGGGAACATCGGCTTCCTAGGTCACGGAACGGTCTCCCCGGACGGTTTGGGGATCGGTTGTCGCAGGTCTACCGGCCGGCCAAAATCCGGACTGCCGTCCGGCTTCCACGTAAACGGCTGAATCCGGGTTGAACGGGCATTCTTGCAGCCCAAACCAGGTTCGGGATTCGCATGGTAGATGATCCAGTCCTGCCTTCCATCGAGCGATTTGAAGAACCCATTGTGCCCGGGGCTGTAGGCGTGTGCTTCCGGGTTACTCGAAAAGACCGGGTCGTGCGACTTCTTCCAGGAGTGCGGGTTCAATAAATCGCCGCCCGCGCTCGCGGTTAGAAAGCCAAGCGCATAGTGGTCGGTCCAGCATCCGCTGGCAGAGTACACAAGGTACAGCTTGTCCCCATGCTTCAGCACTTCAGGACCTTCGTTCACGGCGACGTAGGGAGGGTTCTCCGCCCCAACTTTTTCCCAATGGAAATGGGGCGAGGACACCTTTACCCGTTTCGTCTTAATGGTCCAGGGGTTCTCCATCCCGGCGATGTAAATGTTCTGCTTACCGTTTCTCTTCCCTGGCCACCCGGACCAAAGGGCGTATAGGCGCCCTCCGTCCTCAAACACGGATGGGTCGATCGCCCACCTGTTGCTTTTGTCGGTGAGTTGCCCTTTAAAGACCCACTCGCCCGACAGTGGATCGTCAGAGGCGTTCTCGAGTACCCAATTCCGATGTGTTTCGTTCCGGCCTGAATCGGCTGCGAAGTAGATGTACCATTTCCCGCTTAGGAAGTGCAGTTCGGGCGCCCAAAGTTGAGCTGAATACGCTTGATTGGTAGGCGGCACCCAGACCACTTTCCGTTCCGCATGCCTGAGGTCAGACATATCTCGTGACTTCCGGATCGTCAAGTTCACGCCCGTCGTGTTCATTTCGTAGTAATAGCCACCGCGGAAGATGACCCAAGGGTCGGGGCCGCTGCTCAATACCGGATTTACGAAAGTGGACGAGTCCTGGGCAAGGCAACAGCATACGAAGGCTAGAAGGACAGCGAGGAGCCTCTTCACAAAGACGATTCTCGCAATCTGTGCAGTGCATTCCCAAGTGGAATACTGCGGAGGCACCCGCGTCTGACGTTCGGAGAAGCAATGTTCTCGAGAGCTTGGATTTCATTCGGCCTAGCTATCGGTGCTCTGCGGCTGCGGAGGGAGGAACACGACCTCGTACGTGAATTCGCCGGGGAACCCGGAATCCGCGAAAACGAAGGTACTGGAAGGAGGGGCAGCAGTTCTACAGAGCAAGCCCCCCATCGACGCAATCAATGTGTACCTCGACGGGTTCCATTTCTACAGCGGGAACATGAAGGCCCAGATGGAAGCACACCATTACTGTTCGATCGTCAATGAAGACCTGACCCAGTGCATCATCTTCGACGGCAACGACAAGGCCTCGAAGCTGATGGGCGTCGAGTACATCGTCAGCCGGAATGCCTTTGAGAGCCTGCCGCCTGATGAGCGGAAGCTGTGGCACAGCCACAACTACGAAGTAACAAGCGGAGAACTGATCGCGCCTGCCATTCCCCGAACGGCGGAGCACGCCCTGATGGAGAAAATTGCCAGCACCTATGGAAAGACCTGGCACACCTGGAATACCGACCAGGGACGTAAGCTGCCGACCGGCCATCCGCTCCTGATGATGGGGTTTACGGCAGACGGCCAGATCCAACAGGATATGGTGGCGAACCGTGACGGTCGTCTGAACACCTCAACGGAGAAGGAAAAGGAGAATCGTTCCGACATTAAGCCGCCCGCCGTGGTTGCCGGGGCGAACTCATGGCAAGCCGGTCCGGCTCTGCAACTTTCTCTCGGGCCGGTAACCGCTGAAGCTCGTGAAGCAATGGGCGGCGATCGTCGCGGGGATGAGCCTCAGCCTAAACCTAAGGCGCACCGGTGAGTCCACCGAGCGCGCGGCTAGAAGATTCGGGATTGCTTCTGCAGGCTTCCAAAGGTGCCGATGTTGGCGAGCGAGAACGAAAACAGGTATTGGTTCTCGTTTCGAATGCCAAGGTTGTATTGCCGGAGCTGAATGCTGAAGCCGCAACAATCGGTGTTGTAGGAGAGCTGGAGGAAGTTGAACAGCCGTCTGTTCAGAAGGACGTCGAAATCCACCAGACCCGCCGCATTCCAGCCGCGCCGGTTCGCACTGCCATACCCGCCGCTGATGGTCAGCTGATTTGCTTGGGGAAGTAAGACCGGATTGGTTGTGATCGCAGTGTCCGCCATGGACGCGAAGTACTTCCAATACCGGAACGTGCCCGAAATGGTGTGGTCGATGAAGCGCCGCCGTAGCGGGTCGTATTCGGTGCGGTAATCGAACGAAAAGAAGCTATACGGGTGTGAGCGTCAGTGAGGATGTCACTGGCGAATAGGCGCGGGGACCATCCAGAAAAGCAAAAGGCGAAAACTCACTGGTTGCCAGGACCACGTTCCGCAACCCGATATCCATTTGGCCGGGAAGAACTGCTCCTCCAAACGTCGGATCAAAAAACCGAGCCTGAGCAACTCGCCAGGTCAAAATCTCCATGATGTTTCCGTTCTTGTCTTTCTTGTAGAGCCGGTTCGTGAAGGAGAACGTGAGCTGGTTCGTGTTGGACAGGATGTCGGTGGCATCGAAATGAATGGTCTTGCGGAATTGATTCACCCCGGTGACGTATTCGTAGATCGCCTCGAGTTCCATCACGTGCTTCAGCTTCTCTCCCAGGTGCAGTCGTTTCGGCGGGGTGAAGATTCTCTCCAGCGCTGGCGCTCGAAAATCGAGCGTGAAGTCAGCGTCTTTGCGAAAGAGAGCTTGATTGGCAAGAGTAACGTTGTTGGTCGGTATCGGTGGGCAGGCCTGATAGCCACCGCACGAGGAATTGGGGACATAAGTTGTGCTGTTCGTCGCGTACGAGTTGCTGTAACCGGTGGCTCCCAGGGTCAGGCTCGGGAGCAGAGAAAATCCCTTGAAACTGAACTCAGTCGTGACATGGGGCTCAATGTCGAGTCTTGCAAGTGGACCCGTACTGAGAACCTGAGACGGCAGCGGAGATCCACCCGTCACTTGGCCGGTCGGTTCTTCACGCGTAAGAAGCCCTAAGCTCGATCCGAGCGAAAACCAGACCGGAAGGGGACCTTTCGCGATTTGCAAATCTCGGATTGAAAACTCAAGGGATGGAAGCTTCTGAATCACGACCTGGTTTGCAAGAGTGTCGATGGGAGTGATGCTCTGGAACAATTGATCGCGCTGAAAAACGATGTTCAGTGTACCCAGATCCTTCCAGAAATGTCTTTGGAGGAAACCGATCGAGTAGATATCAGATGAAATCGCGCTGGTAAAGGAATAGGAAAACGCCTGGCGAAACAGGTACGAACTCAGGTAGTTGTAATCCAGCCTTCCGGTAAAACCGAGGATCTGAGTCTTAGCAGTAAGCTCGAATTCGAGGCCGCCCTGTTTGGTGGGCGGGCCACCCGCCTGGGGGATTCCCCGGTCGTTCACGCCATACAAATTGAAGTCAAAATCAGTCACCTCATTCGGCTTGCCTCGAAAATCGTAGCGCAGGGCGGGCCCGCGTTGGGAGAAGTTTTCTCCAATCACAGTCGTGTCGTAGCTTCGGTTGATAGCCCAGTAATAGCCGGCGCCGACGATATATCCGTAGAGGGAACTGTGTCCGACGTTCGGGGTCAAGAAGCCACTTTGGCGCGGATTTCTTCCCAAAGGACGATAGAAATACGGCAGGTAGAAGATGGGAAGGCCTTTGAGCCGGAGCACAGTGTTTCGCGCGATCGCACGCTGGCCCGGGATCACGTCGAACACGGGGGCCTCGAACTTCCACCACGGCTTCTTCACCGTGCAGTCCGTCAGAAATCCTTTGTGCAGAATGTAGCGATTCTTAATCCGTTCCGCCCATTGTGCCTGGAAATAGAAGGGATTGGTTGTCGTGAGCACGGTGGGGCTCGCGACGATCTTCGAAGGGGCGGTGCCATCGACCAGGTAGAACTTGCCCGATTGGGTTTTCAGGTTGTATTCGGCGTGGTCGGCATTGATCTTGTCACCGGTGACAAAGTGTTCCAGGTGCACATGCCCCTGCGCGTATGCCCAATCCGTATCAGAGTTGTATTGGATCTCATCCGCGGAAATCGCCATTTCGGAGGTCACAATCCGAGCCATCTTGTGCAGGTAGCGCAAAGGCGGATTCGAGTCTTGCGTTACACTCTCATATCGGATCTCGTCCTCCGCCGGGAGGTTCGCCTTCAGCTGGTGATTGGTCGATTGCGCGAACGCCAAGACCCCATTCAGAGATAGTGCTCCGAGCGCGAGGAAACAATACGTTGAGAAATTTCCTAGACGCAGCCCACGATTTCTGGTAGATAGGAATTCTGGGGAACTTCGTGGTACGAAAGGCTTCAACCGAGCACCGTAGCACGACGCTTGTTGAGCCTGCAAGCATGTGTAGGCATTAGCGAGTCTGATCCAAAGAAAGACACGATGACCTGCCAACATTGCCAAACTTGGATCTTAGACGATGACCACCGCTGCCGGCGTTGCGGGCGTCGGGTAAGGAACACTCCGTCGCGAGTTTCTCCATCGACTTTTCCAATTGCAGCATCTGCGCTCGCGCACGACATTTTCAGCGACGCAGTTCCGGAAGAAACGCCCACGGCTCTAAACAGCTCGAGCCGGACGGCCAGCAAATCTTGTTTCCGGGAACTGCCCCGGATGTGCGCGTCATTCCTTTCGATTCGCTGACCTCTCAGTCCGAACGGGAATCGATTCGGGCGCGAGCAGCCGAGATCAGCCGGCCCGCGCCGCTGAAAAGTGAAAGGGTACAGCTCAAGCACGCGAAAGCGGCGAAGAAGCGTACCGCGGATCAACGGCGTCTAGAGTTCCAAGGCGAAGCAGAGGTTGTAGCTCCCCCGCAGTCGCACATCATTTGTGACGCACCGGTTGCGCCCGCTGAGTCTTCGCTTCGAAGCGGCTCTGATCGATGCAGCCCTGATGCTCTGCGGTGTCGCTTTTACGTTCGGGGTACTTCGGGTTGCTGGGCGTCGCCTTTGAATGGGACAAGCATAGCGTTGCTTTCCTCATGCTGGGACTGTTGACCGTCCCTTTGTTTTACAAGATTTTGTGGGCCATCGCCGGAGTCGACACGATCGGGATGCGGTCCGCAGGTCTGCACCTGATCGACTTCGACGGGAATCCGCCATCCTCCACTCGTCGATACCAGCGCCTGGGAGGAAGCATTCTCAGCTTCCTCGCGGCAGGAATCGGCCTGGTCTGGTCTCTGGTGGATGAAGATCGGTTAACGTGGCAGGATCACATCTCCAGCACGTTTCCGACGATTCCATCCGGCGAGTAGCTAAGTCGTTTTCGCCTGAACCATTTCGATCTCGACCGTCAGTTCCACTTCGTCGCCGACCGTGACTCCGCCGCCCTCGAGCGGGCCGCTCCAGAACAAGCCGAAATCTTTGCGGTTGATCTTCGCGGTAGCGGTCGCGCCGGAGTGGAGATTGCCCTTGCCATCTTTAACGGCCGGCATCGGGCCTTCGACCGCAGAAAGTCACCTCTTTTGTGACACCGTGCATCGTCATATCGCCGATCAGCTGGAACTTTCCTCGAGCCCTGCGGAACAACACTTCTTCGAGACAAACGTGATGGTCGGGAACTTCTCGACATCGAAGAACTTGGCAGCTTCAAGATCTTTGTCGCGGTTTTCGTTTCGGGTGTCGACCGTCGTCGCATCGATCGTGAGATTGGCCTTCGAAGCCGTCGAGATTGGCCGGGTCATACTCAACGGATACCTTTCAACCACTAAACGATCCGTGGACAGTGGACACCATCATGTGGCGGACGGCGAACCCGGCCGTGGAATGGTTCGGGTCCACCTTCCATTCGGCAGAAACCGACAGTAAGGGGACAAGGCAGGCGAAGCCCTGCACTCTGAATCAAGCTTTTCATGCGATGCGACCTCATCAGGACTCTAGCATTTCAGGCCGTACAACCTGTTTGTAAAAAAAATGTAAACTGTCGGCGACTCAGCCGAGTGCTGTATTGTCGACCGGAATCAGGACCGCGGACATCGAGCCTTTCGATTTCGGCATGCGAGGATCGGCACCGTAGCCGTGAATCTGGTCACAGGCGAACTGGGCCTCGGGCTTCTCGCACGTGATCACGATCGTCTTGCCGGTGGAGTCGACCTCGACAGCGTGCCGGAATGCAGCCTCCTTGGAAAGAACAAAGAGCTTCTGAAGCATTTCGATGACGTACTCATACGTGTGTTCGTCGTCATCGAGGAGAACCACGTGAAATAGATGCCCGTGTTCGTCTTCCTCCTGTCTTAGGACGGATGGCGTACTGACAGGAGCGACACACTGGGCATTTCGAATGGGCTCTTTTATTGGAGCATCCGGAGAGCAAAGAGGCGCAAGTTTCGCAGGACCCGGCACCTCCGCAAACGGCCGGAAAACTGTTAGAATAAAGGTACTCCAACGAGTCTGGGGGCGCAACGGCTTCGACGGGATTGAATCGTTGTGTGAAGGCGTGTCGGGTTCCGAGCTCCCGTAAAACGATCGGAAAACAACAACTGCCAACAATCAGCAGTTTGCTTACGCTGCCTAATCTAAACAATTAGGTTGCCGCTCCGGCCGGTGAGCCTGCGCGTCGGCTAGTGAGCGTCATCTTGCAGGATAGGCTCCAAGGCTTCGGTCCGGAGCTGAAGGGTCGAGATCAATCGGACTAGGCGGCTGTCGCTTTTGCCGGTTCTTTAGGCAGCCGCCGAAACCAACAGGATCGGATACACACGTAGTCTTTGCATGGCGGGCTTTTTCGGACGCGGGTTCAACTCCCGCCGCCTCCACCAAACCTAACTTGAGCACTCCTTATTTACGCGGCGCAAGTACCCGAACTGATGATGTCCTCGGACATGTTGCTGCGGATCCAGCTTCTTAGCTGACGCGGCATTCCGGCCAACTCTCACCCTGCAGATCAAGTCCAACCTTTAGAATTCCGTCGTAAGCTCTTGAAACGAAGTCGTTAACTTGCCGTTAACCACATGTCACAACATTAGGGAACGGTAGCGCGGAACATTCCAACACCACAGCGGGATAAGATCAAAACGTGACCGTGGGGACTCAAATCGTATCCAGCGCAGCTTCCACACATAATCTCCCCGACGGGTTCACCCGTGAGGGGTTCCTGAATGCCTTCCGCTTAATGTATTTGTCGCGCAGCCTGGATGACCGCGAAATCCTGCTGAAGCGGCAGAATAAAATCTTTTTCCAAATCAGCGCAGCGGGTCACGAGGCCATCCAGGTCGCCGCGGGGCTAGTCGCCCGCGCCGGGTACGACTGGGTGTTTCCCTATTACCGGGACCGAAGTCTTGCGCTCGCGTTGGGAATGACCGCGGAAGATATGCTGCTTCAGGCCGTGGGGGCCGCCCGGGACCCAAGTTCAGGTGGGCGGCAAATGCCTTCTCACTGGTCGTCGCCGGCACTCCATATCGTGACGAGTTCGTCACCCACCGGTACCCAGTTTCTGCATGCAGTTGGATGTGCTCAGGGTTCACGCTACGGACAGAGCGCGCCTGAGAACGATGAAGTCACGCTCGTCAGCGCAGGCGAAGGTGCGACTAGCGAAGGCGAGTTCTGGGAAGCAATCAACGCAGCCACCTTGGAGCGATTGCCTGTCCTTTTCCTTGTCCAGGACAACGGTTATGCCATCTCTGTTCCTGTGGAGCGGCAAACCCCTGGCGGCAGCATCAGCCGCTTGCTGGAAGGCTTCCCTGGCCTGCTGCGGATTGAGGTCGATGGAACCGATTTCATCGAATCCTACCGGGCCTTGCAAGAAGCTGCAGATTACTGCCGGGCGGGCCATGGCCCCGCGCTCGTTCACGCCAGCGTTGTGCGGCCTTATTCTCATTCGCTCTCGGATGATGAGCGTTTCTACAAGCCTGCATCCGAACGCGAGAGCGAGGCTCGACGCGATCCGCTGACCAAATTTCCGGATTTGCTCGTCGAAAGGGGCTGGGCGACCCGAGCGGAACTGGATGCGATCCGTCTCGAGATCGACAGCGAAGTCGCACACTTGTCGCAGCAAGTTCTGCGTGAGCCTTCGCCTCCGAGCAACTCGGTGCTTCGGTTCCTGTATTCAGAAGAGTTCGACCCTCAATCGGCCGCTCTTGACGCCCAGCCCGCGTTTAGGGGCGAGGCTCGAACCATGATTGACTCCATCAACCAGACACTCGCGGAAGAGATGCGGCGAGACGAGCGGGTGCTGGTGTTTGGAGAGGATGTCGCAGATTGCAGCCGTGAAGAGTGTCTTCCCCTGGTTAAGGGTAAGGGCGGCGTTTTCAAAGCCACCCTAGGACTGCAGCGCGAGTTTGGTAGCAGCCGCTGTTTCAATACTCCGATCGCGGAAGCAGCCCTCATTGGCCGATCTGTTGGACTGGCTGTTCGCGGGTTGAAACCCGTCCCGGAGATCCAGTTCTTCGATTACGTCTGGCCCGCCATGATGCAACTGCGGGACGAGGTGGCTAATTTCCGCTGGCGTTCTAACAACGGATTCTCGTGCCCGATGGTCGTGCGGATTCCAATCGGCGGCTACTTAACCGGCGGTTCGATCTATCACAGCCAGTGCGGCGAGGTATCGTTTACCCATATACCGGGCCTGCGCGTTGTATTTCCTTCGAACGCTTTGGACGCATGTGGACTTCTCCGAACGGCAATCCGCTCGGAAGACCCGGTCCTGTTTCTGGAACACAAAAAGCTTTATCGAGAACCTTACAATCGCTCTCCTCATCC
The DNA here is from genome assembly GCA_963730775.1 of uncultured Acidobacteriaceae bacterium. Classification (GTDB taxonomy): domain Bacteria; phylum Acidobacteriota; class Terriglobia; order Bryobacterales; family Bryobacteraceae; genus Bog-105. The sequence continues at coordinate 549,478 of CAVSTI010000009.1, forward strand.
CGGACCCGATTACACGATTCCTTTCGGCAAAGCGAAGGTCGTGAAACCCGGCGAGCACCTGACGGTCATTACGTACGGCGCGCTAGTCCAGAAGTCGCTGCAAGCAGCACTGCAACTGGAAGCAAAATACCGGGGGGCAACCGTCGAGGTCATCGACCTCAGGTCGCTTTCGCCCTACGACTGGGCGGGCATCGAAACGTCGGTGAAGAAGACCAGCCGCGTGCTGATTGCGTATGAAGACACGCTCTCCTGGGGTTACGGAGCAGAGATCGCCGCTCGCATTGCGGATGAGCTATTTACGTTCCTCGACGCGCCTGTCGGGCGGGTTGCCGCAAAAGACACCTGGGTGGCTTACAATCCACAACTGGAAGATGAGATTCTGCCGCAGGTGGCAGACCTGGTTCGCGAAGGCGAACGACTTCTCTCATTCTGAACGGAGCAGCGGTTAGTTTCGCCGGCGCGACAATAACCGCCGAAACAGGCCGCGAGGAGCCGCTGGCTCGCGCTCTTCCCGATCGGTGTCTTGCGTCTCCGGGCGCTCGAGAAACTCATCCAGCGCAACTTCCGTCTCATAACGGCCGTCGGCGGATTTCCGGAATGACTTCACCTCTCCGAACACGACGCCATTGCCGATGTCCAGAGCAATCATCGATCCGGCCTCGGCGCTCGCGGGGAGCATCACTCGAAGGCCTGAGGCGGAGATGCCTTTGATCAGAGCGCGAGCGTGATCGAACACACCCGGCACGTTTACGGTCGCACGAATCTCAACCGGAAGCCGAACCTCTTTCCGGGAGGTAGAGGCTCCATCTGTGAGAACTCGGGCCCCCACGTAGCAAGGACCGATTCCTGGGCGTTGACAGTAGATCACTTCCAGCTCAGTCCGGCAGGCATCGTACTCCAACACGAAGCGCCGGCCGACGTCCACAGGCGCCGTCGTCCGAAGTTGGAAGAACCCGTTATTGACGCGGCGGATCTCGGCGGAAATAGTCTCGCGCGACCCGTCAGTGGCGACGAGGTGTACGGGCAACTCGAAGTCGGCCTGAGCCTCGGGCGCACGCGACTGTTCTGCTTTTGCCACTTTGTAGTAAGTTCGGGCCACTCAGAATAATCTCTAAATTAGGGTCAGCGGCAAACTGAAATGTGCACTGGTTCAGCCAGGGCCTTTCTAGCATTCCAATAGCGATCTCCGATCTGGTGCTGGATGCAACTGCTTGAGCGCGTATTGAGCTGGGCTGAAAGGGTCCAAAGAGGCTATGACTCATGATTCTCAACGCACGGACAGAGATGAGCGCGATTCCCTTGTCCGATTTTTGAGAGCTGGCGCGGATATAGTCGGCAACGTTATTAGCGTGGCTGCGAGTTCGGTTTGCGAACCGTCAACGGGCCCCATTTTGGGGAGCGATGGTCGGACCGACAATCAGTTATGTCCTTCAGAAAGTTGGCGCCGAGTTGTCCGAACGTAGCTTCGGGAAGCGCGAAGAGAGGCGTGTTGGGACTGCCGTTGTTCATGCCATCCTCAAAGTGAATGTCCTCAGAGAAAGTGGTAGACGAATCCGTCGTGACGGTTTCTTCGATGAGCAGCCGGATGGACGTTCCTCCGCGGACGAGATCGTTGAAGGTCTGCTCACCGTAAGTCAGCGCGAGTATGAGGAACGAAAGATTCCCTTCTACGCCAACTTACTGGCGAATCTCGTTTTCACGACTGAATATGATCGCCCATATTGCAACCTCCTCATACGGACTCCAGAGCAGATGTCTTACCGTCAGCTGTGCCTATTAGCCCTCGTCGAGAAGAAGACCAGCGGACTGGAACACCGAACTCTCCGAAAACATCACAGAAAGTTAAGCGTGTCGCAATTGGCCGTGTTGCAGGAGCTGTTGGTCCTGAACACCAGGGGGCTCCTAAAGAGCAACTCCAACACTGTGTGGTTGGGCATCTCTGATGTGACACTTGATGCTTCACCGACGGCTGAACTCGGCTCTGCTATACACGTGCTGATGGAGCTCGGCTCTATCCCGGATTCAGATATTCAGGAAGTGGCAGTTCTATTTCATTGAGCGTTGCGGCCTCGGGCCCCGTACTCGCGAGTCCCGTCGCATTCATGTAGAGTCTCAAGCCATTGACACTTAGTATTGGCGTCGCTCCTGGCTTCGATCTTTTCCAGGCCGTTGAGCTAAAAAGATGAGCTTCGTGGGTCATCGCGGTTCAGCGCCTAAGGAGGGTCCAAGCGCTTTCCGGCTCCGCCTGCGTTCGGGATGGAGCCATTCCCGTGTTAGGATAAAGTCGATTCGGCAGCATGCTTGCGTGCAGGTCTTCTGTACGCCCAAACCACTGTAAGTTGCTGATATGTCGGGGCGTAGCGCAGCCTGGTAGCGCACCTGCCTTGGGCGCAGGGGGTCGTGTGTTCGAATCACACCGCCCCGACCACTTAGCCATCTTTCAACGAGTCGCTGAACGGGCCGTCAGGAACTCCAGCACGGCCTTATTAAAATCGTCCGCGTGATCGTACATGAGCACGTGGCCGGCGTCTTTCAAAACGCATAACCGACTGTCTCGAATTTTCTGTTGAAGATCGCTCCCGATCTCAGGAGGAACCAGTGGGTCGCGTTCGCCCCAAATCAGAAGAGCGGGTGCTTCGATACGGGATAACTCATCTTGTAGTACGTAGCCCAGCAGGTCGCGCGCGGCACGTAGCGTGGTAGGAAAACCAGCCCGTAGACCGTCCCACAGCAGTATTCTCCAGAAGCTGCGCTCGAGTTGCAGCGTTTCGCGCAGCAATGGCCGAACGTAGCCCATCACGCGACGACTCGGAAGTTGAATAGCGGGAGCGGCGAGTACAAGCCTGTCCAAACGTTCCGGACGTTCGGCCGCAAAAATCGCCGAGATCAGCCCGCCCATCGAGTGCCCCACGAGTGACACTCGCTCCAGTCTCATAGTGTCCAGGAAGGCCTCGAGCCAGGTCACGGCATGGAGGACAGAAAATGGGGTCGGGTGGCGCCGCATTTGTCCGAAACCTGGCAGATCCAAGTTGTACACCGTGAAATGCTCGCAGAGAACTCCGACGTTTCGAACCCACCAGCCGCGTGATCCACCAAGCCCGTGAATCAACACCAGCGGTTCGCCTGTGCCAATCACGTCGTAATGAGCTATGGAACCTGTGATGTTGATGCTCTTTTCGTGCGCGGCTTCCGGGTGGCTAGTCAATCTGTCAGTCCGCTGCGCCATGAGCAACGATTTCCCAGTTTTCATCGTCGCTCGCTGACATCCGGAACCGGATCGGGAGAAATCTGCTGATCACCTCAGCGTTGGTGGTCGTATGCAGCGTCGGCTTTGTCGTGATCATCGAACCCCCACCCGCAATGGCCATGGGAAGAAGTAGCTGGTCTGCAAGATGCTCTCCGACCGGGACCCCGGCTTGATCGTACCGGTTCCAGCACTCGATCGCGTGCCTTGCGACGCTCTCGGCCTTCACGCCGCGTTGTCCGAACCCGGTGCAGAGTTCAGATGCCTGGCGAAAACGGCCTCCGATCATCACGACATTCCCTGGACCAGCTGAGTCGACCGTATCTGTACGATAGGCGGACTCTGCCCACCCCAACTTCTCGCGTACGATCGATAGTTCTCTTTCTCCGATCGAGACGGGCAAATTGGAGACAATCGCCCGGACGAATGATTGTTCTGGTTCTCCTCGCTCCCGAAGCTCGACTCTATTTAATCTCGAGGGCAAGATCTCTGCCGACCAACGTCCTCCCCCGGCAGGAGCGAAACCGTATCTCTCGAGTGTCGCTGTAATTTTCGCGCCCATCTGCCTCACCACCGGCAAGAACACGCTGTCGATGAAGTCCCACGGAGGACCGCCGTGATTATGAGTTCCGCCAATCAGCGTGATCCGCGAAGGAGCGGAACATTCCAGCAGCGGGAGCAGGATGGTTTGGAACACAAGCGTGGTACTACCCGCCGTACCCACATCGAATTCGTAATCCCCTGGCTCCGTCCGACCTGGAATAAAAGCGATTTCGGTCGAACCGAGGGCATCGCCTTCCAAGCTAGCCTGACCGATTCGAGCAGCCGCACGCAATGCCGTGAGGTGTTGACGCCGCAAACCGGGCTTTGCACGCCCTCGCCTCAGGTTGCAGATTCGCACGGGCGTGTGGGTGAGCAGGGACAATGCCAACGAGGTTCGTAGGATTTGTCCGCCGCCTTCGCCGAAGCTTCCGTCGATCTCAACAGCTGCCACAGCATGTAGACGCTTTGCAATCTTTGTCTGCGCAAAGCATTTGCTTGCCTTTTCCAATCACAACGCGCTATATAGCAGGGCTAGCGTATTGCAATCGGCGATCGACCATTGGCTTTCCACATTCAGGCGATCGCTGGCCAAGAACTACAGCAGGCTTGACGAGGTACTCGCGGGAATGGAACACGATAACCATACACGGAAGGGACGAAAGAAACGATGAGCAAGATGACGCTGATGACTGAGGGCGACCTATGTAGTTGTGCGCAGGCTTTTCATCGCATCGCCAGAGATGGTTTACCGCGCCCGTTCCCATCAACGAATTTCGTCCAGGTAGAAAGATTTCGCTCCGAATGGGCGAACCATAAAGGTGGCGGGTGTTACCTGGCGGGTGAGTTCATTACTATCACATATGGAATGCATGCATTTGCCAGAACTGACGCCCGGTAACGACATCGAACAACCTTCGAGCCGGCTGGGACAGGAACTTTAATGCGGATGCGAATGACCTTGCCGAACGAACAATCGCGTGCGGCGATGCTCAAGACAGGGATGGAAAGCGGTATGGAGATGAGCTACCGGCGTCTCGAAACCTTAATGTAAAGCGTGATTGGCGGACGGCCATCCGGTCGAGGTGACCCGAACATCACGTCCGCCAACTAAGCTTTGGAGCGAAGCTGACTAGCCGATCGTTGTTCTGCTAACAGGCTTGTCGGTCTCAGCAAAGTCAGCCGAGGCTTCGCCAGTGGAAGAAACGTCATTGGCACCGGTTCGCTTCAAGATGTCCTTAGCGCGACCTGCCCATTCGTGGTTGTCGGCGTGAACCGAAACTAGAATTCCGCCTTCTTTGATGCGGCCTTCGTAGCGTTTGGCTTCGTATTCAGGGATGCCCATACCAACCAGGGCCCCGACGATTCCACCCAGGACAGCACCCGATCCGATACCGGCGAGAGTACCCATAATTGGACCCGCAGCGATGAAGGGTCCTACGCCTGGAATCGCGAGCGCGCCAATACCAGCAAGCAAACCGAGTGTACCTCCGATCACGCCGCCGGTCGTTGCACCGGTCGCCGTACCCTCAGGAGCCTTGGTATGTTTCTCGTGAGCAAAATCCTTCGTACCGACATTGTCTTGTAACAGTACGGAGATGTCCTCGTTGCGGAAGTCCGCAGCGATTAAGGCATCAACACCAGCCTCTGCTTCTGATCGATTGTTGTAGATTCCGTAAACAACTGTATTCTTTGCCATATTGATATCTCTCCTCTAGCTTCTACTTACCCGCGGTCTTTTTTGCGTCGCCTTTGACAGTTATCTCGTTCGTAACATTTGCGTCGCCGGCATGTTTGCGCGCGAGGTCCTCGATGGTCTTCTTCTCTTCATCTGTATGGACGACGCCTTTCAGGGTGACCTTACCGCCCTCTGCAACAATCTTTACGTTATGCGCATAGGTCGACAGCGACTTATCCGACACGACATCGCGCCGGATTTGCCGCATCAGCTCTCTATCCGACGTATTGTTCTTGGCGTTGTCCGCCGTGGGTTCGGATTGACTCCGGTCCCGTTTGTTCACTTTCGTGTTGTCAGCAGAGCCGCTTTGATTGCCACTCTGTCCGCCTGGCGTGGCGAGCAGTGCTGTTCCAAACAAAAGAGCGCAACTTACGCACTTAAGGTATCTAAAATTCATATCTACTCCAGGTAGATATAAGCACGAAGCTGACCAATCGGCTAACTCCTTTGAAGTGGATGCGATAGCTTATTCAGTGCAGGTAATATCTACCGCTGCGCTCGAACATGCTGGACTTTCTTCTCGTCCGCTGTTACAAACCTGATAGCTTGTTCAACTTACCCGGGGAGTTTGAGCAAGCAGCGAGCATTGTCTGAATAGATCTTTCGGAGAATCGGCTCCGCCAAACCTAAGCCGGAAATTCGCCAGCGCCCCTGTGGCGACTTATTCAAAGGAGCGTAAACGAAGTATTCGTCTTTGGTTTCAAGAAATCGATAGTAGATCTCATAGAGTTCTTCGCAGAAGAGTTGCTGCGGCATATCCAGGCCACCCGGAACTGCATCTGTTCCAAAAATGACACGATCCTGATAACGTTCGATGAAGTTGCTGGCAGCGCGCGGCTGCCGGCCCAGTTCGCTGATCCTTGCTGCAATGTCCACGAACATATTTGGATGAGCGTCCATGCATTCAGACACGTAGGCCAAGTCTTCCGGATCGGCAGCATGCAAGCAGACGAAGTTGGTTTTCGGGTGGCGAGCCATCACGCGCCGTCGCGCTTCCTGTAGCTCACGATTAGAAGGAAAGTCAGAGCCGTAGAATGACCAATTCGGATGCGCCTGCAACTCGTCCCAACGTTCGTTGAAGCGGTCTATGGGTTCAAAGAAGGCGCGTGGGTCGGACGTGTGAATCGCGACCGGTATTCCGAGTTGCCCAGCCGCGTCCCACATGGGATCGAACCGTTCATCATCAACGGCCACGAAAGGCCCGGCATCGATCTGCTCCCGAAGAAATAAGCCAAGCGTCTTCAGAATCTTGAGCCCTTTCGCACCGGCTCTCACGGCGTCTTCGATCAAATCCGCCTGCATGCGTGGGTAATTCGGTTCGTTGATTCTGCTCCAGGCCGGCTCCGTGAAGACGATGAAGCGCTCGGGGTTTGCGCTCTGATGAATCGCGATCGCGTCGTCGAGAAATCGCCCGTGCCCTCCGGTCAGGTTGACCATCACCTGCACATCCGCGGCGTCCATGGTTGGGAGTAATTCGTCAGGAGTCGCTAAAACCTGCGGCTCGGCGCCGTGATCGAGTCGCTCGTCCCAGGTGAGATGGGTATGGAAATCGATGACCGGGAAGCGAGGCCGCGGCACACGGGTGACGGGCAACTCCAACATACTTTTCGGATCCCAATCTTTGAGTTCAAGAGAGAAATGAGCCACAATCGATCAGTTTCGCCTAACCGTCATGGCGGAGCGACGTGGGACGCACCGCAGCTTGGGCTCATATGCACGGCGCCAGCGCCTTTGATGTAAGGCTTGCGCGAGTTCTGTTCAATCCGAGATTGGATTGGGTCGGATTTGGAAATGGACTACCTTGCTCGTTGTTCCCTTGCCGGTTTCACTATGGAACGGTGTTCGCGTGCCCCAAGTTGTCCAGAGCCCCTTGCCCTTCCAGCCGGCTGTCGCGTCATCGACTCGTCCGTCCATGCCCTTCGCATAGAATCCCAGCGGATACGGAACACGCATGATGACGAACTTGCCATTCACTAATGCGAGGAGCGAATCGGAGCCGTTGCCGGTCACGATCGGAGTGTTTCTCCCGAGCCCGAGCGTGTCGAACTGATCAACCCAGTCATAGTAATGCGAATCGGCGCTCCCGGAAGTCGCGACACCGCGGAAGTTGGGTCCTGGGGTTTGGTAAAGCGTCCAACCTTCCGCGCAATGCTGGCCCGTAGCCGTGGGCCCGTTCAAAGGACCCTTGCATTTCCGCCGGTCAAAACTGGCAAGGTGTCCGCTGCCCAGCGCGACCCATACGACATTGTTGCGGTCAATATCCATCCCGCGCGGCGAGAATCCAGAGACAGGCGCCTTCGGGTTGCGCCACGGTACTTCGTAATACTCCGTCAATGCGGTTTGCGGCGGATTCGGTCCCGGATCGAGTCGAACGAGTCCTCCCGGAAATCCCAGCACACTGCCCCAAATTTTGCCGTCCGTCCCGACCGCGATTCCGTAAGGCGCAGCATTGAGCCTGGTGTCGCGAGACGAATCGGCAATGCTTCCGAGGGCGGACGACGTTCCCATACTTTCCCCGCTTGGAGCAGTCAATACCTTTTGCTCGGAATCGAGATACGCATCGCGCTTGCCGTTCCCATTCGTATCCAGGACAAGCGCGGTCCAGCCCTGCGATTTCTGAGCGTCTTGCGTCTGATCCCACATCCGCGTGTTCAGCCAACCAACCACTCCCCCGCCTCCGCCGCTGCTAGTCCAAAGAGTATTGTTCGCATCGGATGCGAATACAAGGTGGTGAGTACTGAAGCAGGTATCGACCAGCGAAACCTGTTTCGTTTTCGGATCGTAAACGGCAAGTTGCCGTCCCGACGTCTGCACAGGAGTGAGTTTCGCGGAGGGCAATTCCGATCCGGCTTTGCAGAATCCAGGATTGTTGCCCGCTCGAATGCGCGAGGTAATCCAAAGTCGCCCGCGTTCATCGAACATTGGATTGTGTACCGTCGTGTGGCCGTCCCAGATCGGCTCATCGCCCCAAATCGCAGATGGTTGCATTGGCTTCGGCTGTCCTGGCGTGTCTTGGTCACGGTAAGGCACCTTGACCTGACTGATGGCATTACGAACCGGATCGAGCGCTGGTAAGTAATCCCGGCTCTCCTCTGCCGATCCATAAATCAGCCCATTCGCGTTTAGCTTCGGATTACGCCGATCGCTCGAGATCTCGTCATGAAGGTAGGCCTTCGGATCTGCCCAGTCCCATTGCGTGATCACTATATTTCTTTCAACGCCCTGTGGCCTGGGAGGTCTGTCCGTCGGCACTTCGCCTTTGGCTATGCGCGTTGTCCAATCGCCAAACTCGGCGGTCGCGCGTTCGGGGCCTAATTGCGCGAGACCTCCAACCATCGCTCGACCCGCTTGCCCTGATTGCACACGTCTCATCCACGCCGCGGCCGGCGAATCAAGTGTCTGAAACAGTTGCGGAATCGTGCGTGTGTATTGATTTCCTAGCTGGTGGCAAGACTCACAGCTATCCGTTTTGACCAGGTGGAGCCATTGGCCCTGTGTTTTGATAGCGGGAGAGATCCCGTTTCCCTGCGAGCCTGTGCCTGGGAATTCGCTCTCGAGCGGCACTTTGAGCATCGCGTACCAATAATTCGCCGGATAATACTGAGCCGCCGTTCGTGCATCCGGCGCTACGGTTGGCTTCAGGTCAACTCGCTTACCGGTGCCTGTTCGGACTTTGGGCGAGTCCACCAGTCCGTAACCGCGAGCCCACACCTCATATGATGCGGAAGGCAGGTCCGGGATCAGATACCGACCTTCATCATCGGTGACCACCTCTTTGATGTAGCGCGTGGGTAAATCCGTGGTTTCGGCGATCACCCAAACACCGGCTTCGACTCCGCTGGCGCTAGTCACCACGCCGCCGATTTCGTTGCCTTTAACCTCGAACGTCGGGTTCTGTTTAGCCGCCAAGTGCCCGGCTAACGCCATCGCTACCAGCCCGGAGAAACCCAGAAGAACACCAGTGCGCACAAGTCACATCCTTCAAGAGCATGGCTCCTGCCGAAGCCGTGTTCTGGATGGCCAGTATATACCCGGGCGAGTGTAGCGGCGAAGCTACGCCTTGCTCGTCTGTATCTGGGTATCTTCGCCGCTCGGATTCACAGGGCTTCGTCTCTCCAAGAGACACCCGATGTGTTGCGCGTGACACGCCTGTCTGCTCGGCAACACACCTGTTCCGTCGTCAGATCGAGCGTTTGCAACCATTTGCGGTTTGGCTTCGCATCTGCATTTCTCGCTGCATGAAGAGAAGCAAATTGGCCCAATTCATCTCGATCACGCTGTGTCTGATTGTGAGCAGCTCACGACTTTATGGGGCCGATAATCCCCAGCCCGTGCGTCGGATTGTTATCTCACTCGCTCAAAAGCAGCTGACGGTCTTTGAAGGCGAGTCGACGCTCAAGACTTACCAGGTGGCTGTCGGTAAGCCATCGACGCCCAGTCCCATCGGGAGATACACGGTCGTGAATCGTATCAATCACCCCACGTGGTACGCGCACGGAAACCCAGTGGCGCCGGGCCCGCGAAATCCGCTGGGAACGCGATGGATTGGATTGTCAAAAAGCGGTTATGGCATTCACGGCACCAACGAGCCGGAGTCAATCGGCAAAGCGATATCGCATGGCTGCATACGCATGCGCAACGCGGACGTTGAGGACTTGTTTACGCTTGTCGAGCCCGGCCTGAGCGTTGAACTGATCGGTTTTTAATTCGTCTGTAGCTTCAAATCAATTCAAAACAGGGAGACAAATATGTTGCTTGTGAGAGACCTCTTGCTTATTTCAGGATTCGGCTTGCTGACGATAGCCGCCGCCATCCTTATCTGGGACCTTTACACCATCATCAAGGCGCGGAAGTCACTAACGGAGATTGAAGACTCAAGCGACACACGCCAGCCGGTTCGCATGGACTGGAGCAAAACGGTGAAGTTTGTATGTTTGGCGATTCCGGCGCTTCTCGTCGGCTGTGCCATAACCGTTGTACCCAGCGGTATGGCCGGCGTCGCCGTAAATCAGTTCGCCGGCGCACGCGAGGAAACACTTTACCCGGGAGTGCATGTTATCTGGCCCGTGATAGAGACTGTTCAATTGTTCAATGTCCGCGACCAGATTTTCACCAGCACAATCGACGATTCCAAAAAGAAATCCGGACTCTACATTCAGACACGCGAAGGTCTAAGCGCGGCGGTGGCGGTTGCAGTTCGCTATCGAATTCAGGCAAGCAAGCTTCCATACGTGTATGCGAATCTGCCGCAACCGGTGGAGACCCAGATTGTTAATCCGATCGTAGGTAGCGTATTTCGCGAAGTCGCTCCGCATTATCTTGTCCGTGAAGCCTTCTCGACGAAGCGCGAAGCAATGACGCAGGAAGCAGCCAAAATCATCACGGCGAAACTCGCGGGCGACGCGATCCAGGTGAAGGAAGTGACACTGCGCGACATTCAACTTCCTGCCGAATACGCTCGCGGGCTGGAAGGCTTGCTGCTTAAAGAACAAGAGAACGAAGGCATGACCATCGAACTCGAGCTGAAACAGAAAGCAGTACGGACGGCGCAGCTCGAAGCCGAAGCCGAGAAGGCCCGCGAAGTAAAGCTGGCGGAGGCACGCGCGGAGGTTACAGTCCTGCAAGCGAAGGCGCAGGCCGACGCCATGCAGCACACGCTGCCGCTCAAGGAGAAGCAGATTCAACAATCACGCCTGGAAGCGCAAGCACGGAAAGAGGCGACCGTGATGAACGCCGAAGCGCAGGCCCAGGCCAAAGTCATCGATGGCAAGGCCGAGCTGGAGCGGCGAAAGTTAATGAGCGACGGGGACCAGGATCATATCCACAAGGTTGGTTTAGCTGACGCAGAGCGAATGAGGCTGGAGGCTTCCGTGCTTAAGGATAATCCCCTTCTGATTCAGAAGATTATCGCGGAGAAACTATCTGACAAGGTGCAGATCATGATGGTTCCGAATGACGGGAAGTTCTTCTTTGCCAACGACGTGCTGAAAGGACCGCAGGTAACGGCGTTGGGCGGACACTAAACCGCTACCATGATTTTGCGGGTGCGGAGCTTGTTCATCGGCACCTCACCCGCTTCATTCACATGCGATTCGTTTCGTGTTTGGTACTGCTCTCGTGTAGCGTGGCGCAGGCCGATGAAATTGAGGACGGGGCTGCTGCTCTGGCGGGGAAGATCGCAGCCCATCTGTCGCCGCAGGAAAGGGCCCACTTGTCCGTGCGCAACATCTCGGGCTTACCCCCAGCAGATGCGACACGCGCTCAAGCCGCGTTGGAAGCGGCTTTGCCTAAACATGTCCGGACCAGGCGAGTGATCACCGTGTCGTTGACGTTCTCTGAAAACCCTGCCGGGTATGTATGGGTGGCCGAAATTCACAAAGGAGAGGTGGAGATGGTGGCCGTTGCGAATCCCGCGGTGACTGCTCCTGTGAGTCGACAACTGCTCACCAGGCGTTTGCTCTGGGAGCAGCGAGAGGCGATCCTGGACGTTGTGCAGCAAGGTGACCGAACCGTGATCTTAGGGGACAGAACCGTAACCATAATGCACGCTGAGAAGCGATCCGACCTCGCGCTGGACATACCGCGGGTACGGGATCCCAGGGGGCGGCTCGAGCTAGACGGAAATACGCTTACGACTTATTTTCCGGGCGCTACATGCAGGGGCACCGGGGAGCCTCTTCATTTGGATTGCAACGATGCGTCCTCCGAATTTCTCTTGAATGGCAAGCAGGTCCGGTTTGTGCCGGGTCGGAATACGATCGCAGGCGTCCAACGGGAAGATGACGCTGCAAACGTCTGTGCGGCGATGAAGCTCAGTCCGGTGAAGGAAAACATGATAGCGATCGTGAGCCCGAAGGGTGTCATTCGCGACCAAGCGGAACTGCCCGGCGCTTTGCGGGAACTATGGCCTGCCGGCGACGGTGCGGTTGTCGTGATTCGAAATCAGGAGGCCGATAAATACGCAGCCTATGCGATATCGGTGGATTGCAGCAGCCATTAGCTGCGTTTCGCTGGTGCTGGCCGCGGGAATCGTTCGCCCCCGGTATGGAGGGATGCTCCGGATTGAGACCAGCGCGGCCGGAGAGATTGCCATCACCCGGTTTGCCGGACAAATCTACGAAACGTTAGTACGCGGCAATCAGCAAGGCGAGATGAAGCCCTGGCTGGCCACGAGTTGGACCCACGACTCGGCCGCCGGCAAATGGATCTTCTCACCTCGCAAAAACGTGAAGCTGTCCGATGGTTCCTTGTGGAATCCCGACGAGAACGCATTGAATATACCGGACCATAAGGCCGGCGACCAGGTTCTGATCGAAGCCGGCATGGTTGACGGCACGGTAGTCGAAAGCGGTCCGTTTCGAATATCAAATCAGCGCGGCACGGACTTGGTGCAACTGGCGGCGAACGAAAACTACTGGGGCGGTCGGCCTTTCCTGGACTCGATCGAAATTCAAATGGGACGAACACGACGCGATCAACTGCTCGATTTCGAATTAGGAAAAGCGGACGTGGTGGAAGCGGACATTACGGACATCAAGACGCTGAAACAGCCGAACACTGCCGTGCAAGTCTCAAAGCCTCTTGAAACGGTCGCACTGGTTTTCGATGACGCGAAAACATCCAGCCCCATCCGAGAGGCGGTTGCGCTAAGCATTGACCGCTTGACGATGCAGCGCGTGATGCTCGACAAACAGGGCGAGGTGTCCGGCGCTTTGCTGCCGCAATGGATTAGTGGCTACGCTTTTCTTTTCCCCGCCGCACGAGATGTTAAGCGCGCCAAAGACCTGGCCCCAGCGGGAAGTAGCTTGTCACTCTGTTCGGATACCCGGGATAGGGTGCTGCGGTCGCTGGCAGATAGGATCGCGGTCGACGTAAGCCAATCTGGCATTGCTGTGCGGCAGGGCACCAAATCGTGCGAAGCACGCCTGGTCAGATTGCCTGTCAGGTCGGTGAACCCGCAACAAGCCCTCTTGTATCTTGCCTCGGAGTTGAAGTTTCCCCCGCCAGCCTGGGCGATCTCCTTACGCGATGGAATGCGAGCTGCTTCGGGATTTCCGCGTCGTTCCACTATTTCATTTTCCACTCGTGTTTGCGTTGCGGCCGAATGTCAGGAACTGGTCAGCGCAATGGGATCTGGCGGATGTCTGGCTTGAGGAGCCACAGTGACATTTCGAACCAGGCTGCTTATAGTTTCTTCTCTGACCGTAGCGGGAGCAGTAACGGTTGTGACGGGCGGTGTCCTGGTCGCTGCGCGTCAAGTATTTGAGAATGTCGACGCCGAGCGGCAGAAGATGCTACTCGAACAATTCAGGACCCAGATCAAAGCGCAGGGGCGAGAGGTAAGCTATGGCGTTGCTCGCGCCAGTTCCTCACCGGTTGTGACGCGCATCGCGGCCGAGGCCAAGCGCCTGGACCCTGATTTCGGCTCGTTCTACACCGATGCGCAGGTCCTGGCTCAAAACGCCGGCTTGGACTTCCTGGACCTCATGCGCAAGGACCTTACAATCTTGTCGTCCGCGCACTGGCCCGTCCGGTTCGGATACAAGAACGACTGGATCTGCAGCGGCTGCAAGCCGGACGAGGCTTTCCTGACGAAGATCCCCTTGCCCGATGGATCCAAAGCCACTGCCTTAGGTTCGTTCGAGCGGCAAAATGATCTTCTCCTGGCAGGCGCCAAGCGGCTGGATTCAGCGTTTATGAAGGGATTGGGCGAAGCTCCTGGCGTAAGAACGCTTCTCTGTACCGATCCGCAGGAGTGCTTCAGTGTTGATGGCTCCAAACGTATCGGCACGGAACTGCAAAGCCTGGTGCGTGAAGCATTACGAAAGACCGCAGGTGTCCCGGCGAATCGGGCTCGAAGCGTTCCTGGCGGTTCCGTTGAAGGAGAATGGCGGGATATTCGGCGTCCTGCTCGTCGGCACGTCCCTCCAACAGCAGTTGGCCCTGGAGCGATCCATTCTCTACATCGGATTGGGAGTCGCAGTGGGCGGAATCCTGCTCGGTGTCTTGCTCGGCTGGTGGACGACCGAACACGTGACGCGACCCGTGGAGGAATTAGCCCGCGGAGCAAGAGCCCTTGCCTCAGGCGAATGGGATGCCCGAGTCAATGTGTCATCCCGGGACGAGATGGGAGAGCTGGCCGAAGCGTTCAACAAGATGGTCGGAGAGTTAAAGGAGCAGCAGAACCGGGCCTTGCAGGCCGAGCGAGTGGCGGCATGGCGTGAGTTGGCTCGAAGGCTCGCCCATGAACTGAAGAATCCGCTTTTCCCATTGCAGATTACAGTTGAGAACATGCAGCGCGCACGTTCCGCTGGAGCAGAGGAGTTCGAGGAGGCCTTCGGGGAGGGTACGCGTACAGTGCTCGAAGAAGTTAAGAATCTGAAGGCCATCATCGGACGCTTCAGCGATTTCTCCCGTATGCCTGCCCCGCATTTCGAGCGGATCGATGTCACTGAGGTAATCAGAGACGCTGTAAGGCTGTACGAAGGGCAACTGGCCCGGAACAAAATCCAAGTTCAAACAAACCTGAACGGAACGGCGACTGGCAATCGACGCTGACTCCGACCAGTTGCGCCGGGCCTTCAGCAATCTCATCCTGAATGCCATCGACGCGATGCCGGAGGGAGGGTCACTGACCTTCTCGGTCGCTCAACTCGAACAGGCGATTCGCGTCGCTGTCGCAGACACCGGAGAAGGCTTAACGGAGGAAGAAAGGTCACGTCTCTTCACGCCCTACTACACCACCAAACACTACGGAACGGGCTTGGGGCTCGCAATCGTGCAGGGCGTTGTCACCGACCATCACGGCAAGATCACCGTTGAGAGCAGTAAGGGAATGGGCGCAACGTTCATTATGGAGTTTCCGGTAAATCAAACCTGGGGTGAGGCCTCATGAGTCAACTGCTGATAGTCGACGACGATCACAACACTCTGGCCTCGCTGAGCCGCGCATTCCGTCTGGCAGGACATGAGGCTACAGTTGCCGAATCCGCATCGCGAGCTCTCGAACTGATCCGGTTGCGGTCCTTCGACCTGATTTTTTCGGACGTCGTGATGCCGGAGAAAGACGGACTGTCACTTCTCACGGACATCCGCGAACTGGGCATCACGACGCCGGTCGTGATGGTGTCAGGGCAAGGAACGGTAGACATGGCAGTCCGCGCGACAAAGCTTGGCGCACTGGACTTCTTGGAAAAGCCGCTTTCTACCGACAGATTACTGCTGACACTGAGCAACGCGCTCAAGATGTCTCGGCTGGAGTCGGAAAACCGGGACCTACGTACCAAATTTGGGCGTCACGAGATCGTGGGACAGAGTGAGGGAATGAAACGGATTCTGGCCCAAGTTGAGCGTGTGGCACCGAGCATGTCTCGCGTTTGTATCCTGGGCGAAACAGGGACCGGGAAGGAAGTGATCGCACGCGCTATTCACGACAAAAGCCCTCGCAAATCCGGCCGATTCATCACCGTGAATTGCGCTGCGGTACCTGCCGAGCTGATCGAAAGTGAACTATTCGGACACGAGAAGGGATCTTTCACTGGCGCCGCCGCGCGTCATTTGGGCAAGTTCGAGCAGGCGAATCACGGAACGTTATTTCTCGATGAGATCGGCGACATGCCCGCCAGCATGCAGGCCAAACTGCTGCGCGTTCTGGAAGAAGGAGAAATAGAACGGGTAGGAGGCGATAAAACGATCAGTGTCGACGTTCGGCTCGTGGTCGCTACTCACAGGAATTTGGACGAACTGGTCCGAAAGAGCGCTTTCCGTGAGGATCTGTTTCACCGTATCTACGTATTCCCCATGTTCCTGCCCCCGCTTCGTGATCGACCAGGCGACATCGGACTACTGGTGAATCATTTCGCCCGGCGCATCAGTACCGAAAACAGTTGGAAGGAGCGTGTTTTCACCGAGGAAGCGATTGCGCTGTTAGATCGATACCATTGGCCGGGGAACGTGAGAGAGTTGCGAAACGGAGTAGAGCGGATGCTTTTGCTGGCCGACGATGCTGTCGATGAACGGCATCGTAAAAATGGCACTACCCGGATTGCGCGCGACTGAACCGAATTCCCACAGCGAAACCCTTGCCTTGCGCGTAGAAAGCTTCGAGCGATCTGCCATTCGCGAGGAACTGATTAGACAAAAGCTGAATATCAGTAACACGGCAAAGGTGCTGGGGCTCGAGCGGAGTTACCTATATAAGAAGTGCGCCGCCTTAGGGATCGATCTGGACGGCTTACGAAAAGGGGAAGAGGTCGGTATCTAAACAGCGGCGCAAATGCAAATCGCGGGCGGTGGTTAGCCGCCCGCACAGAGACTCGATTCTGGAAGCTTCAGTCGGCTTAGCGTTCTCCGTTGACTGTTGTGCTTTCGGCGCTTGAGCTGCTGGCGCCCCACATGGCTTTGTTTGAGGCATCCGTTGATGCTCCCCACATTGCCTTGTTCGAGGAATCGGTAGAAGCACCCCACATCGCTTTATTGGCAGAAGAGGTGGATGCGCCCCACATCGCTTTGTTGGACGAATCAGTAGAGGCTCCCCACATCGCCTTGTTTGCTGAGTCGTCAGAACTTGCCCACACCGAACCCGCAGTCCACATCGCGGTGTTACCGACCAGGACAGCACTGCTCCAGGTGGAACCGGCAGTCCAGGGAGAAGCGTTCGCTGACGAAGAGCTATTCGCGAACACCGACGAGGGATCAAAGGCCAACTCCACGGATCCGTTCGTCTCGTTGAAGTTTGCTGTCGGCGAGACTGCAGTCAGTCCTCGCGGCACTTGATTCAACTGGGCCAGGGCCGCCTTCATATCCAGGTAACCGGCGCCCACCGTGAAAATGTCGTAGTAGCTGGTAAAGCTTTCACCCGAACCGCTGTCCACCACCGTGCTCGAGGTTGGGAACGATTTAGACGCCGTCTGCATTAACAGCATCTTGACTTGATCGGGTGTCAGAGCTGGAGATGCTTGCAACAGGTCAGCTACCGCGCCGCTCACGACCCCTGCCGCCATGCTGGTTCCACTCATTTGAAAGTATTGCGGAGAATATCCGGTACCGATGCGAACCGCGGGTGGCGCTGTATTCGAGCTGGGATCATACGCAGGCTGATTTGGGATTGTACCTGCTGCAGGCGCCAAGCTATTGTATGTCCTGAGCGGGGTGATGTTTTGCGGATTCTGAAGTGCAAGCGTTCCGTGCTGATTGAGAAGCGCCACAATCTGATTTCCCGGTGCCACAAGGTCGGGTTTTACAACATGATCGATCGCCGATGGGCCCTTCGAACTGTAGCTGGCCATCAGATCGTCTGACCGGTCAGCAGTTCCCAGATCTCTCATCGCGCCAACTGTAATGACGAAAGGATCGTTTCCGGGCGCGCCGACCGTGCCATATCCCTGATTACCGGTAGAATTATCTCGCCCTTCGTTGCCCGATGACACGACGACCACGATCCCAGCCTTCCAGGCAGCTTCTACAGCCTGGCAGAGCGGGTCTTGCGTATAGCTCTCGTAAACAGGCCGCCCTAGCGAGAGATTGATGACCCGAACGTTGAGAACATTCTTGAGAAGGATTGCACGGTTGATCGCCGCAATCACGGAACTATCCGAACCGGTTCCACTGGCATCAAGAACCTTGAGATTGATCAGGTTGACAGCCGGGGCGATTCCAACAAAGGATTGTGTACAGCTCAGACAATTGGAAGCCTTGCCGTTCGAAGCGATGATACCGGCAATATGCTGGCCGTGACCGTACCAATCTGGGGCGAACCCAGGCAACTGCAGCCCGATCTTGCCCAAGGAAACGGTCGGCATGAGCCCAGTGAAATCCTCGGAGTAAACCAGAGAGGTAGGCAGCATTCCAAGGTTCTCATCTGCATTAACGCCGCTGTCGATAATCGCAACACCAACTCCGAGGCCCACGTAACCGCTATTCCAGGCCAAATTAGCGGAGATGGTAGCGGCAGGCGTGCTGACGGCCTTGCTAAACAGAGCTTTGTTGTGAACCGGTCGATCCAGCGAGACAAAAGCGATGTTGTTATTAGCGCTTAAGAGCGGTAAAGCAGATGCGGGAACCGTGTAAACCCCTATGTTCAAGGCGGCGAACTCTGACAACAGCGTGCCACCGAGCGCCGAGATGAGAGGGAGAGACAGACCCGATTTGAGGGCGCCGGTATTCCACTGCACTATCACTTGGACTGCTTGATTCGAGTTGCTTGCGACAGCAGTCAGAAGGTCGGTAGAGATCCTGGAGTCGGCTGCCATCCCGGTGATCGCGGTGAGCAACAACAAAGATGCGATTTTCTTCATGAATTAGAATTCCTCTGCGAACCAGGAGTCGACAGTGATACTCCGTACCGCTGGTTACATGACACCTATCGGCACCAAATGTGAGTACCTGTACCGACGAAGCGGCTCAAACGCAAGGAAAGTACTGCGGATGGTAATCCGTCCTGGCGTGCTCCTCAGATTTTTCTGAGTCAACTTGTGACGCGACAGAGGGGTTGTCTCCGCAGAGTTCAGAAACAGCCTGCGGTGTTGACCGAACGGTTCTTGGTTAGGCTTATCGGGGGGCGCGCGCTGTCGGAAACGGCATGTCCACAGTATCGATTCGCTTATTGCTATCCCGGGAGATCCCGACGATCATGAATTCTAGAGGTTCCGAGCCGGTATTCGCAAAGGAATGGATTTCGTTTAGCTGAATGGGGATGGCATCACCGGTTTTGATTGACGCTGTCTCTGGCGTGCCTCTGATGGCGCTTGTGACGGTACCGCTTCCGTTCATTACGTAGTAAAACTCTGCCTGCTCGTGATGAACGTGAGGACCGAGTGAAGCGTTTGCGGGAATTATTAAGTGGTCCACATATGCCCAGGCGCTATTGAATACGGAAGGACCTAAGGCGCGCCGGTACTGAACTGTTCCCTTCCCCTGGTCCATGCTCTCGAACGGCTTCAGTAGCGAGCGGTCAAGCTGCATAGCCATGAAAACGGGTATCCGGTCCAGAGAAACGTCGACGCGAGGATCACCCAGGTTGAAAGCGTCATAAGTTCCTTTCAAGGCAGTGATGTTGATGTTCATCCACTGCACCGGCTTGTCGGTCGCGTTGTAGATCGCATGGGAATGTCCCATGCGGCAAATAGCACCCGCCGGACCCTTTAGGACGGAGGTCCTGCCATCGATGGTGAATTGAGCTTCGCCGTCAAGAATGACAAACATCTCTTCGCATTGGTTATGAAAGTGATGACCAATGCCGCTCTTCGCATCAATTACTCCGCGGTGCAGGAAGAACAGATTCGTGTCCAGCGAATGCTCATCGAACATCGCGAAATAGTGCATCTGTCCGGCACCGTCGTGAACGGCTTTTGACAAATGGTACTTAGATGGATCGTTATGAGCGATCTTATCCGCGAGAGGCTCGCGCGCGACGAGCGGGCAAAGAACAAAGGCAAAGGCGGCAAGCCTCTTCATGTGTCACTCCTCCTCGATGTAAAACTATCCCGGCTGCCTTCGTTGCCCAGAGCTAGGCCAGGAGGTCCTGAAGCAGGAGCTTATCAGAAAAGGATTTATGACCTAAGCCGGGCCCGTGCGGAACTGGAAAGAGACCTGGATATACTGAGTTCCTAAACCATGCCAGAAACTCTCGGAGGAGGAGCATGCGAAGAAGAGCGCACCTGAAAGCATTGGTGCTTGGCGCATTAGGACTAGGCCTAAGCAAGGCTCAAGTAAACGGAGGAGCTAAGCCGATTCAGCTCTTTGTAGAGATGGAGGTGGATCCGAAGAATGAAAAGGAAATGCTCAGCAACTTCCATAACATCTTCGTTCCTGAAGCCAAGAAACACCCCGGTTATATCTCCGTCAAGATGCTGAAATTCCGGAAGGTGATGTTGGGAACGGCTCCGCCGGTGAATTATCGGTTTGAGTTGGTATTCGAAAGCGAAGAGCTACGCCAGAAGTGGATTGCAACACCCGAGCATAAGCGGGTGTGGCCGACAGTTGAGAAGTTCATCAAGAATCCGAAGGACTATCCGGTCGTGTTATTCGACGAAGTTTAACCAGGTTCAAACCATCTAATATGTCACGTCACAGACTATCGACAAAAATTCTTCTTGCCTGTTCGGCCGCCATTGCCGGCACGAGCTTCGCCATTGCGCAATCCGGAACGGGCACGATTGAGCGGCTTGATCCGACTCTGGATGCAATCGTCCCTAAGGACGCCAAGATTGAGAAGATTGCAGGCGGATTCGAATTCATTGAAGCGCCCTTGTGGCGACCGGATGGGCACATCTGGTTCAGTGACGTTTTAGGTAACGTGGTTCGTTCCGTTACTCCGGACGGCAACGTACAAGTCTTGATAAAGAATGCGGGCGGCGAGAGCAAGCTCCCTCACGGCGGATATATAGGTCCGAACGGAATGGTGGGCGATAAAGATGGAACCGTGCTTCTGTGCCAGCACACGAATCGCCGTATTGTCCGCGTGGCGAAGGACCTGAAAACTAGCGTCTATCTTGATAAATTCGAAGGCAAGCGATTCAATAGCCCGAACGACCTGGTGTTCCGATCGGACGGAGCTTTGTATTTCACGGATCCTCCGTTCGGTTTACCAAAGGGCGATGCAGACCCGGCGAAGGAGATCAAGTTCAATGGCGTTTATCGGTACGCAAACGGCAAGCTGGAAGCCGTTATCAAGGATCTTACAAGCCCGAATGGGATCGCATTTTCACCCGATGGGAAGGTGCTCTACATCTCGAATACACAGCCGCAAGCCTATTGGATGCGGTACGACGTGGCTGCGGACGGATCGCTTTCCGGAGCGCGCAAGTTCGCCGACGCCAGTTCGATCAAAGGATCCGGCGTGCCTGACGGCATGAAGGTAGATTCGAAAGGTAATGTTTACGGGACTGGTCCGGGCGGCGTCCTGGTGTTTTCGCCTTCGGGCAAGCACCTTGGAACGATCAAAGTGCCCGAAGTTGCGGCAAACTGCGGATGGGGGGACGACGGAAAGAGCCTCTACATCACTGCGTCGACGAGCATGTACCGCGTCCGGCTCGCGGTTGCCGGCGAAAAGCCTACTTATGATAAGGCTGGCGATGACGAAGTCGCGGCCCTTCTGGCGGACTTACGAGCGAAAGCCGATGCCCTGCTTCTCTAGATACGCTTTCGCGATTTTGGCGTCTTCCAGCGGCGGAGCAGGTTGGGGCGGTGGCGAATCCAGTTCCACCATCACCAGTCCAGCCGTTTTCCGGCCGTTCATCATCGCGAGGATCGCCGGAATGTTTACCTTGCCTTCACCCAACGGGCAATACCCAAGATAGTTGGGGCCGCCGTTAAAATCTTTCAGGTGCATGTGCTGCACCAGAGGCAGAAAGTCCTTTACCACCTGGACGGGATCTGACCCGCCCTTCTGCAACTGCCCGATGTCGGGTCCGAACTTCATGACTCGCGTGTCAACGGATTCCAGAACAGCGTAGGTCTCGTCGCGAGTCTCCACACACGTTCCGGTGTGCTGATGGAGAACGGGCGTCAGGCCCATATCCGTGACAGCCTTACCGAGTTCGTTCAGCGTGGCCACGATATCGTCCTTGTGCGCTTTGAAATCGTAGGTGCTGCGCTTTACCCCATTCGGGCCAACGACAATCACCGTTCCGTTATATTTCTTGACCAGCTTGGCCCATTCAAGCGTTTTTGCGATCGATTCTTTCCTTTGCTCAGGCGCGGACAGATTGGTCCCGCAGTAGGCGGAAATTAGCGGCAGTTTGTATTTTTCAAGGAGAGGCCCGAGGCCGCCCTTCGCTTCCATTGCCTCAATCTGATTGCCGAACAATTCGATTCCATAGAATCCAAGTCCCGCGATGTCATGAACGGCAGATTCCACATATTGTGGATCTTCCATTGGATTGATCGCGGGGCGCGCCGCTCCTGGAGATGGCGGGCCCAACGGAATCCAAGTAAGGCCGGTATGGCCGATATGCAAACTAAGATGTTTCCCGGCAAAACCGCGGGAGGCGAGGAGAGCTGAGGAAAGCGTTTGGGCAAAAACGCGTCGGTTCATAACTCGCCTTAGTCTATCGACTCAATGCTCATTACGCAAATCGAATTGCGTGTTGCGAACGAGCCCTTATAGAATCGAAAAGCGTAAAAACAAGCTATGCGGAAAACAATCGTTTGCGGAATGTTCGCGGCCATAGGCATCGGCCTGCTGAGCCGTCCGGCTGCTGCAAACAAGAATTTCGTACCGGATTGGACATTCAAAGGTTCATCGCTCAGCTTCCTTTCGCACCCTAGGCGACGCAGACTGGCGCGCCGAAAACGGCGAGATCGTGGGAGTCCCGCGAGCGCCCGGAGGAGGCTGGCTGATGCTGGACAAGCCTCTACAGGATGTCGAGTTCGCCTCGGATTACCGCTGCACCGGGGGTTGCCGCACAGGTGTCATGGTTCGCGCACAATCAACGGCCGAAGGCTTCCGTGGAATCTATGTGGCATTGCCCGATGGACAGAATCCCGCCGGGGCCTTTGCAGTCAAGCTCGACGCTCAAGGGCATGAACTCACGCGTGAAGCTCTTAAGCCAGCGAGGGGCACAGTGCGTTGGATCCTGCCACCTCCGGCGACTGAGGGTAGAGGACCAGGCCGCCAGAGGCCGGATGCACCTGATGGTGCAATGAGCGTTCCTCTGCCTCCGCAGTCTCCATTCACCCGTCCCGATTACAGCTATCGTCCGAATCAATGGAACCCCGTCGAAGTGCTCCTGGACTCCAATTTCCTTCGCGTTTGGATCAACGATGGACCGGAAGCCGGCGGCACCAATGGTGAAGCCGATGAGGACATGGCGTCCTACGGACCTGTCGCTCTCTATGTGGGCGGTACGGGAGAAGTTCGCTTCAAGCAAGTGGAGTTGAAAGACATCGGGCGGCGCGTCCTCCCAACGGAAGAAGTATCGGGCGGATTCCGTATGCAACGAATCAGCGATTACTACTATGGCTGGTCTGCTGCTGCGGCCGACATCAATCGCGACGGAATCCTCGACGTCATTGCCGGTCCTTTCTACTTCCTGGGCCCCGATTACCAGGTTTCTCGCGAAATCTATCCGAGCAAAACTGCCGACGTCAGTTCGCAGTACACACCCGCAATGGTCAATTTCGCATTCGACTACACCGGCGATGGCTGGCCGGATGTTCTCGTCGCTAACAGCCGTCCGATGTCGCTGTACGTGAATCCGAAGGGCGAACTGCGGCGCTGGGACAAGTACAACGTTTTGCCGACGGTCAACTCCGAGATCGCGGTATTCAAAGACATCGACGCGGATGGAAAACCCGACGCCGTGTTCATGGGCAAAGGCGCGGTTTCCTGGGCTGGCGTAAATCCCTCCGATCCGACGGCGCCCTGGACCGTTCATCAGGTCTCGGAGCAGGGTTATGGCGTTGTCGCGCAGCATGGCGTTGGAGCGGGCGATATCAACGGCGATGGTCGGGTGGACATCGTTTCGCCGTACGGCTGGTGGGAGCAGCCGCCCAAGGGCAACACCGGAAGCGCCGTGGCCATATCATCCCGTAGCGCTGGGCCGCTGGCCGCGCGCTGGAGCAAGTCCCGGCGGCGGCGAAATGGGCGTTTATGACGTGAACGGAGACGGGTTGAATGACGTGGTGACCAGCCTCGAAGCGCACGGCTGGGGTCTTGCATGGTACGAACAGAAGCGCGACAAAACTGGCGCAATCTCTTTCATCGAGCACATCATTGCTGACGACTACGCGACGAAGGCGCCGACCGACGTCAAGTTTTCTGAAGCGCATGCTTCCACCTTCGCCGACATCGACGGGGACGGAATCCCCGATTTCGTCGTCGGTAAACGAGTCTTTTCTCACAACGAGAGCTATACCGACCCCGATCCGTACGGCCCCGGCGTGCTGTATTGGTTCCAAACTGTGCGTGATGCCAAAGCGCCGGGAGGCGCCAGATTCGTGCCGCACTTGATTCACAACCGGTCGGGCGTGGGATCGTCGGTGCTCGCGGTCGATTTGAATAAGGATGGGGCAACGGACGTTGTGACTTCGACGAATCGCGGGACCTTCATCTTCTGGGGCAAGCCGGAGGGTAAGGCAAGAGCCGCACGATAACTCTTGACCGCACTCCGAAGACCGGCATTGTCTTCGTTACAGCAGAGCAGCCAAATAGCGGGTAATTCCGCCGGGAATCCGCTTCTTCTTGTGATATACACAGAGGGTTCAAACGGCACGCCGGAGTTCAAATGGGGGCTTCAAAACAGGAGAGAACCCAGGTCAAACGGCGCTGCCAAAGGGAGCGGGATGGCCAGGATTCGATATTCCTCACTCATTTGCTTAGTAGCGGGCTTGCTCTCAGCGCAAGTAACGCCCGACCGGATGATTCACGCCGATAAAGAGCCACAGAACTGGCTCACGTATTCGGGCAGCTATGCGGGTATTCGCTACAGCCCGCTCGCGCAGATCAATCGCGACAACGTAAAGGGTCTTCAGCTCAAATGGGTCTATCGCCCGACCTATTACAAGACCAGAAACAATCAGTCGAAGATGGAAAACACTCCGTTGGTTGTTGATGGCATCCTTTACACGGGAAGCGCTCTTGAGGCCGTCGCTCTCGATGCGGTGACCGGGCGTCAGTTTTGGAAGCTTCCGCACCCGCTCGACCCGAACGCATACTACAACGCTTACGAAGTGAATAAAGGCATGGCCATCGGCGGAAATACCCTGTTTTGGGCTACTGTCGATTGCCATCTGCTCGCCATCGATACCAAAACCGGCAAGGTGATCTGGGACAAAGTCATGGTGGACTGGCGCAAGGGTTATCAGTTCAATGTGGCCCCGCTGGTCGTGAAAGATATGGTGATTCTCGGCCCCGCGACCAACGAGGCGGGTGCCAATTGCTGGGTCGCCGCTTACGACGTGAAGACCGGGGAGGAGCGGTGGCGTTTCTACACAAATCCGACCTCTGCCGATCAGCCGGAAGCGAAGACCTGGGCAGGCGACTCGTGGAAGCACGGTGGTTCACCGATCTGGAACGGAGGCGCATACGATCCGGAAACAAATCTGACGTACTGGGGCACGGGAAATCCCAATCCGGGCTGGAACGGAGACATTCGGCTTCCGGCGGCTAACCTGTACTCCGATTCCGTGATTGCGCTTGATGCGGACACGGGCAAACTGAAGTGGTATTTCCAGTTCACGCCGGGCGATGAATACGATTGGGATGCAACACAAGTGCCCGTGCTGGCCAACATGGATTGGAAGGGACAGCCGCGAAAACTCATGCTCTGGGCAAATCGCAATGGCTTCTTTTACGTTTTCGATCGCACTACCGGCGAGTTCCTGCTCGGGAAAAATTTCGTCAAGCAGAACTGGAATACGGGTCTGACTGCCGACGGTAAACCTATCAAGGATCCGAAGCACTGGCCGAAGCCTATGGGCGGAATATTTGTCGAGCCGGGCACGCAGGGTGGAACCAATTGGTACCCGCCGTCCTACAGCCCGCACACAGGGCTGTTTTACATTCCGACCTGGGAGAATTCGGGCGGCATCTCGACCAAAGGTGACCCTGGCAAGTGGGTCGAAGGTCAGCGATATACAGGAACCGGACGAGACGGTACGGGCGTTCGTGCGAAGAATCTGCCACGGATGGTGAGAGCGCAAAACAACTATAAGACCGAGGAGGAGGGTTACGGTGCCATCCGCGCCATCGATCCCAAAACCGGCGATAAAGAATGGGATTTCAAGATGGTGAGCTATACCGAATCCGGCGTGCTATCCACTGCCGGTGACCTGGTCTTCGGCGGCGGCATGGAAGGAAACTTCTTCGCTTTGAATGCCAAAACCGGTGAGGTGCTGTGGCATGTGAATCTCGGCGGACCCAACGCCAGCGGGCCCATCAGCTATGCGGTGAACGGAAAACAGTACGTCATCGGGACCGGCGAGGGTGCGATGTATGCCTTCGCGCTGCCGGATTAAACAGGCAGCCGGGCCTGTAACGGTCACTGCCTGTGTGCCGCCGAAACCTTCTGCGCGCCGCGCTCTTTGTTGAAGAAGACAAAGGTTCCGTACACGCCTGAGGTCACAATGTCGGGCGTACCATCTCCATCGAGATCCAGCACTGCCAGGCGCGATCCGACTCCCGACTGATTGTGGATCAACTCGGGGATGAATTCCGCACCGCCGGGCGCCTTCGGGTTGCGCACCGCTTTGTAGACGTACAGCACCGGAGGTCCATGGGGATCAGGGTCGTTGTAGCCGAAGAGGTGTGACATCGCGCGCTTCCCGGTGATGAGATCCGGAATGCCGTCTCCATCCATATCGGCAAATGACGTGGCGTGTGGTTCCGTGAAGGTCACGTTCCCTGCGTTCTTCGTCAGGAAATTGTCCATGATGATGTGCTCAACGAACGAGATCTTCCCGCTCCCGTCCCGCTTCTGTTCATACCAGGCGAGTCCGAACGCATGCCCTTCGAGCGCCGTCACGACATCGTTCAGCCCATCCCCGTTCACGTCGTAAACGCCAATCTCTGCTCCGCCTGCGCCTCCTTGTGAATGTCCCCAGCGGCCAAAGGCCTGAGGATGATAAGTCCACAATCTCTGCGAGCTTCCGGGCGCGGGGCGCTCCCACCAGCCGTAGGCGTTCAAGAACTCCATCCGCCCATCACCTGTTAAGTCGCCGACTCCAAGGCCATGTCCGATGTTCGCGCCCCACGGACCCGGTTCGGAGATGGTGGTTGTGATCCAGGGTCCCGTCGGATCTTTCGGATCAGGCTTGGAGTATTGAAGCGTATTGTTCCCCGCGTGAATGATTTCCGGCTTGCCGTCTCCGTCGATATCCTTCAGCAGCGTGTCTTCATTGCCGATCGGCTGGATAACGACGTGCTTCTCCCAGTGGCGCGACTCGCCTTTCGGGTTCACATACAACGTTGCGGTACCGTTCCCGGCGTTCCCGCTCATGACGAGTACATCCGGCCAGCCGTCGCCGGTGAAATCGTAGGCAAGGTTCACCATCGAGACTTGCGGATACTCGGTCGTCGGGTTGTAAGCGACCGGAGGATAGATCTCCCGGACTTCCGTGAAGTCGGGCCCCATATAGACGTACGGTCCCGCAATAATATCCGGCTTGCCATCGCGATTTACATCCGCGGCGGCCGCCGACCACGAAAAGTAAAACGTTTCGAGCCGCTGGATTCGGTAGTTGTCGGCGAGGTACTCGCGAGGCAGCGAACTCCGGAGCAGATCCTTGTATGAGACGTTCTTTAGCCGAACCTCGCCCGTACCGCCCGCACGAATTGCAATCGGACCATAGCTGCCCATTGCTTGCGTTACCGCGCCAGAGAACGGGTTTCTGCCCACATCAAGAGCTCCGCCATTCAGCGCAGGACGGAGCGAATCGCCGGAGAGCAGTAATTCAACGCTGTTCCAACCGCCAGGGCGGTACTCGTTCACCGGTCGCTTCAGCTCTGGCAAATTGATTCCCGCGGGCAACGGGAGCACGCCAATCGTAAAGCCTGCCGCCCGGGGGTCACGGTTGATTCCGCCGGTGCCAATCGGGCTATTACCAAAGGCCTCGTTTGTGTGTGCCGCAGGCAGTTTCTCCCGGCTTGTGATTCGCCCTTGCGCGTCCAGCTGCACGGAATACGGCCCGACCTCCCCTTCCTTCAAAGAAAAGTAAACGCCTTTGAGTCCGTTCCCGGTCTTCTCCATGCGAAATAGAAGGCCTGCGTCACAGGGCGCGTTGCAGAGGACATCCGCATAGAAACCCGCATCAGCGAATGATCGATCGAGAACTAACCAGCCGCCTTCCGCGGATTGAGGCGAACCTACCAACTCTCCGTTCCCGGCGCGCCACTGCGCCTGCCCTAAAACGTGCCAACCTTGCGTGGTTGAGCCTTTTAGCGTGTAATCAGGAACAAAATTAGGTCCGGCCGCGCTCGCAGTCGAAACCAGCAATGCGACCAATCCTGGCAGACGAAGCCGCGACATAGTCAAACCCGGCATTTCCCTCATTGAAAACCTCAGTTGTGTAGAGCTCGCGGGAAGCTTATCGCAAATGAAAAAACGTGAAGGCCAATTCATCGGGCGGCGACTTGTATACAATTCTGTATACCGCTCTCGGCCCCTGGTCGCTCGATGTGCCGGTAATTGAGTTCGGGTTTTCGAACCACTGTGAAAGTTGAGCGAGATGTCCCGGTTTTATCTAAGCCATTTCCCCTTCAGCGCTGCCATCGCGGCAACCATTCTGTGTTGCGGCTCTCTTGCTTATTCGCAGGAGAGTAACGACCTCAGGTTTCGATTCTTAGGCCCTCTCGTCGGCAACCGCATTGCGTCGGTCGCCGGAGTGCCGGGTGATTCGAACACCTATTACGCCGGTGCAGCTTCAGGCGGCATTTGGAAGACCACCGACGGCGGCAACCGCTTTACGGCCATCTTCGATGACCAGCCCGTGACGGCAATCGGGGCACTCGCGGTTGCCCAGTCTAACCCGAACGTGGTCTGGGCCGGTACGGGAGAAGCATGGGCCATTCGCGACAGCGATGTCGCGGGCAACGGGGTCTACAAGTCGGTCGACGCGGGCAAAACTTGGAAGCACATGGGGTTGGATGAGACCGGCCGCATTGGTCGTATTGTCGTAAACCCTCGGGATCCCAATAACGTTTTCGCTTGTGCTCTTGGCAGGTTGACCGGACCACAGCAGGAGCGCGGCGTCTTTCGTACCACCGATGGCGGACAGCACTGGGATCGAGTTCTGTTTGCCGATCCGAACACCGGCTGTTCGGGACTGGTCATGGATCCGCAGAATTCGAACACTCTCTTCGCCGGGATGTGGCAAGTGGAAATGCATACCTACGGCGAATTCAGCGGCGGGCCCGGTAGTGGCGTTTACGTTTCGCATGACTCCGGCACGACTTGGACCCGAATCAACGGACGCGGCCTGCCAAGATCGCCGCTCGGCAAGATCGATGTTGCGATCGCTCCCTCGAATTCGAATCGCGTCTATGCGTTGATCCAAACCGCAAACCAAGGATCGCTTTGGCGATCAGACAATGGCGGCGAGACTTGGCGAGCGGGCAGTCGCGACCGCGCACTTGTCGGGCGCGCCGGCTATTACATTCGCCTCGGAGTCGTGCCCGGCAATGACAACGAAGTGATCGTAATGAACAGCTCTGTTCATCAATCGACGGACGGAGGCGATAATTTTCGGGTCGTTCCGTGGGGCGGCGATTCGCACGATTTTTGGATCGATCCTACGAATGCTGACCGTTTTGTAGTGACCGACGACGCCGGGATGAATATCACGACGGTCCACGGCCGCGGTTTTCATCGCGTGCGGCTGCCGATCGGGCAGATGTATCACGTCGCTGTTGATAACCAGGTTCCTTACTGGATCTACACCAACATGCAGGACAACAGCACCATGCGCGGGCCAAGCGTTGCTCGTGGCGGCGGGTTTGGTGGTGGAGAAGGCGGGGAAGGGGCTGCCCCGAACCGGGACGAGATTGTAGCGGGGGGTCGAGGCTCACAAAACTCCCCAGCCGGAGAGCGTTCCACATCGCGCGACGCCGGCGTGAGCGGAGATCGTGCGGCGAATACGGAACCCGGTACGGACAGCACGCCGGGGCTGCTGCAGGCGATGCTGGCCTGGCACGAGGCGGTCGCGGCGGTAGGTGGACCGCAGCCTTCCGCAGGGCAGCCTGTCGCTCCCGGTTCAGACGGCTGGGAATACCGTCTTGGCGGCTGCGAATCCGGCTTCACCTACCCGGATCCCACAGACACAAACATCATCTGGGCGTCCTGTTACGGCAATGAAGTCACCCGCTACGATGCCCGCACCAAAGAGGCGCATTCGGTGAGTCCGTGGATTCACACTCTCGACTCGCCCCCGAACGAAACAAAGTACCGCTGCCACTGGACTCCGCCCCTCGCCATCGATCCGTTCGATCACAACACGGTCTATTACGGCTGCCAGGTTGTCTTCAAAACATCCAACGCCGGTAAGAGCTGGAGCGTGATCAGTCCCGATTTCTCGACTCAGGATCCCAGCCATAATGTCTCCTCCGGAGGCATCGTAGGCGACAACCTGGGCCAGTTCTACGGCGAAGTGGTTTTCGCCATCGCTCCTTCCAACCTCCAGAAGGGCCTGATCTGGGCCGGCACCAACGACGGTAAACTCTGGTACACGCGGGACGGCGGCGGACAGTGGAACGACGTGACCAAGAACATCACAGGCATGCCGCAATGGGGCACGATCTCAAAGATTCAGCCATCGGCATTTGATCCCGGCACGGCTTACATCGCCGTCGATGTTCATCTGATGGACAATCGAGATCCATTCATTTTCAAAACCACCGATTTCGGCAAGACCTGGAAGAGCGTCACCGGCAATCTCCCCAAAGGACCTCTCGCCTACGTCAAGTCCGTTACTGAAGATCCGAATCAGAAGGGATTACTCTTCGCCGGAACTGGCAACGCCTTCTACTATTCGTTGAACGACGGTGGAAGCTGGACACCATTCGGTGCTGGTCTTCCCCATGCGCCTGTCACCTGGATCGAGGTGCAAAAAGACTTCCACGATGTGGTCGTGTCCACCTATGGCCGCGGCATTTACATCCTGGATGACATCACACCCCTTGAGCAGATGGCTACATCGAGCGGATCGGAGGCTTCGGTCAAAGTCTACGCTCCCAGACCAAGCTACCGTGTCACGAGCGGTGGACGCGCGTTCATCAATTTCCGGCTGGACTCCGCTTCACCCGCTGAAGTAAAGATCCTGGACGCGAACGGCGCTGTGGTCCGGGCTTTCAAAAGCGCGCCGGCAAGAGAAGGTCTGAATCGCCGGACATGGGATCTCCATTACGATCCACCTAATTCGGTGAAGCTGCGCACCGCCGCTCCCGATAACCCATACATATGGGACGAACCACGCTTTCGTGACGCCGATTTCCGCACCATCACGCACTGGGGTATCCGGCAAGCCGAAGTTGGTCCGCTGGTAAACCCCGGCAAATACACCGTTCAAGTTACGGTGAAAGGCCAAACGTTACAAGCAGCCGATTGAGATTTTGAAGTCGCCGAAAACCCCGGCTACAGAAGCGGAACTCGAGGCATCTCTTAAGCTCCAGCTTCGAATCCGCGATGACATTACGACAACTTCCGACATGGTCAACCGGCTGGAATGGATGCGTAAACAACTTGACGACATCCGTAAGATGGTCCGGACGCAGCCGGGCAACGCCGAACTGCTTCGCACAGTGCAGGCGATGGACAGTAGGATGCAAGCCGTCGAATTCAAGCTGATTTCGCGATCGGACGCCAACAGCGACGACAAGTACTACGTCGAGCCATACAAAATCTATCTCAACCTGATCTGGTTGAACGGTGAAGTGGGCACCGGAGCTGGAGACGTGGCTGGCGGCGCGAATTATGGTCTGACTGAGACGGTCCAGGAAATTCTCGCGCGGTATTGAAAAGGACCTGACCGGGGTCAAGGCCGACTACCGAACCCTCATGGACCGCGAACTGCCTGCCTTCAACAAGCAGCTTACCGCCGGCGGCGCGGTTGGCGTGAGCGCAGGAAATTGAAACTCGCAGCCTGTGTCATTGCCGGTTTCCTACTCTCGGCCCCATTCGGCCGGGCGGGAGAGATGGCTGCGCAGGCTCCCGATCTTTTCCGGGTGCGAGTCGAAACAAGCAAGGGTCCGATGCTTTGGGAGTTCCATCGGGATTGGTCTCCCCAAGGGGTCGATCACTTTTACCAACTGGTTCGCAGCGGCTACTATGACGGCAACCGGTTCTTTCGAGTGGTGCCCGGGAAGTGGGCACAGTTTGGAATCAACGGCGATCCGAAACTAGCCAAAGAGTGGCGGACCAGGACGGTACCGGACGACCCTCGCCTCGAATCGAACGTCCGCGGCACCATCGCTTACGCCTTCGCCGTGCCAAACGGTCGAACAACGCAGTTGTTCATCAATCTGCGCGACAACCGCGCGACTCATGACAAAGAACCTTTCGTCCCGATCGGCAAAGTGGTTGAAGGTATGGACGTCGCCGATGCGCTCTATTCGGGCTACGGTGAGACCGCCGGTGGTGGGATACGTGCCGGACACCAGGACGCGATGTTCGAAGGCGGGAATGCTTATTTCCAAGCGCACTTTCCCCTGCTTGATTACATCGACCACGTCACGATTCTCGACGTGCGAGATGCAGCGCACCCAGGCGGCCCATCGACTCCTCAGCACGGAGTGTTTCCCGAGGAGGCCTTCAAAGTCGCTCCGGCCCTGACGCGTCTCTTTGCTCTGGATGCCTACACCGAATACGATCTGCTCGACGACGCGACCACGAATTCCTTCCGGATCGTGTTCATGCCTCTCGAGACACGGCCTGGCTCAACGCACCTCATCAACGAAACCAGGCACGGAAGCGATGGCGGGGGCATCGAGGTATTTGACCCGCGTACTGGCAATCCATTGAGATTCGAGTACTTGCCCGGAACGGAAATGATGGCCCGCGGGATCGAGGGCAAGTTCAGTCCCGAAGATCATTACATCTGGGCCGAGTTGCCGCGTCCGGTTCCGCAGGGTGGCGAGGGCAGAGCTCTCATTTACAAGACCTACAAGGACGCGCGCACTTACTATCCGGAAGGAGACGTAATCGTTTGGACCCGGCCCCTTAGCGCTCAGCGTTTTGGGATCGTTCTGCCGCACGGGTATACGCTGATCTCGTCCAACATCGCCTCCCAGATCATGACGGCGGCGGACGGACGCTTGAAGCTTTCCCTGACCAACCCGAGCGGCGGCGGCTCTCCTATCACGATCCGGGCTCGCAAAACGCCGGCTGTGTTCGTCGGACGAACGAACGACGACAAGGCTGCGGACGATACAAAAACGCTCTATGATCTAGGGAGTCCGGAGTCTCACTCAATCCGCGTCGAACAGACTTACAGTGAGCGGCACCAAGGCAAGGCCGCGAAACTCGCTGTTGCGGAGTATGCAAAAGTTATCTCCGACCTTACCGTGACCGATCTCGATACAGCAGAGAAACTTACGGTAAACAATGGGACGGTCCAGTTGCCTGTTCCGATCGTGAATGAACGCCAGAGTGCACATCTGAAAGTAAGTGGCACGGTACGCGACAACGGTTATCGGTTGGAGTACGATCAATTGATCTTTGACCAGGTTCTTCACGGGCCGCGTAATACGGTCCTCCTGCCGAGCGGCTGGGAGGTTTCGGCAGTATCACAGCCGGCGACGGTCGGCAGCTACCAGGGCCGGAGTTTCGTCGCTATCGTCAATATTCAGAACGAAGACTCATCGCACGTGTTAGTTCGAGCTACAAAGGCCAAGTAGAGCGGTTCGCCGATAGTCTCGCACGAGTGAGTCGGGCCCTTCGTGGAGGCCCAGTCAGTTTAGTTTTTTGGGTAATACAAATTTGCAAAACGAATAGGGGTTACATGCTGTCTTGCTTACGGTTGTATACAAACGGGATTACAATGAGGCTCCGCTGGGGACTGCTGCTGCTTCTGGCAGGTTCGTGTCTTTCGGGACAGGTCTCCAGTACAGGCCAAATCGTCGGGTCAGTGCAAGATAGTTCCGGGGCGGCGGTTCCGGGAGTGGAGCTAAGGCTGGAAAGTGCGGAGACTAAGACCACACAGACCGCCACAGCTTCCGCAGACGGCGGCTTCGTTTTCACAACGCTGCAACCGGGCACTTACACGCTAACTGCGGAGCTGAAAGGCTTTGACAAGGGCGTTTACTCGGGGGTTGTTGTCAATGCAGCGCGCACGACAAATCAACTCGTGACACTCAAGGTTGGTTCGGTCAGCGAGACGGTAGAAGTGACCGGAGCTGCTCCCGTCCTGCAAACGACTAACACTACGATCTCTAATACGGTGGATCAGAAGGCGCTGCAGGACTTGCCATTACCTGGGCGCAGCACGCTGAATTTTGCCCTATTGAGTCCGGGGGCGCAACAAGGAGTTACCCCGCGCGATAGCACGTTTGAGGGCATGCCGGGCGGAGCCGTCAACATTACGCTGAACGGAATTACCAACAACTCTCAGCGATTCAAGAGCGGTGGAACAAGTTTCTTTGCCTTTGTTACTCCTCGGTTGGAAACGGTTCAGGAAGTTACCATCAGCACATCGAATTTGAGCGCGGATAACAGCACGGGACAAGGTTCCATGCAGGTTCAATACGTGTCCAAACAGGGCACGAATGCCTTCCATGGCGAAGCGTTCTGGCAGCATTCGAATTCCGCTCTAAACGCCAACGATTGGTTCAACAACGCCAATCGGATCCGCAGGCCGGTCTTCATCCAAAATGATCAGGGGGGCACCATTGGCGGCCCGATTCTGAAGAATCGGCTGTTCTTCTTCCTGAGTTACGCGCAAGTCATAACGCCCAGCTCGGGTTCGTATTCAGCTTTGGTTCTGAATCAGGCGGCCCAGAACGGGAACTTCAGCTACGTCGGAAGCGACGGCGTCACACGAACGGTGAATCTTTTGGCAGCGGCCGGGCGCAGCGGATTTACAAGCAGCGTGAACCCAATCATTGGCGGCCAGCTTCAGAAAATCCAGGCGTCGACCTCGGCAGGAGCCGTGTCGTTTTCGGACTTAAACCGTAACCAGCTAACGTGGGTCGCGCCGCAGCCAGTTGTCAGTTACTTCCCGATGGGGCGGTTTGACTGGCAGATCACTAACAACTTGCGCTTCAACGTTTCGGACACCTGGAACCGTCCAGTGAACCAAACCGGATTTCGCGGCACCACTCTTCCCGGGTCTTTTCAGCAGCAGCAATCCTATGGGCAGATTCAAAATGCTTACATCGGCTCCGCTGGGCTGACCTGGACAATCAAGCCAAACTTGGTGAATGACTTCGGGATCGGTCTTCAGAGCAATCAGGAGACGTTCAACACCGGATGGGATATCTCCACCTTTTATCCAAGGCTCATGACGTTTCCACTTGGGTTGGCCAGCGGACTGGAAGAACTAAACGGGTTGCAGCAGAGCAATGTGTACCAGCCTCGCAATAACCCGGTTTGGAACCTCTTCGACAACTTGAAGCTTCAGAAGGGCAATCATTCGTTCTCGTTCGGCGGAAACTACATTCACAGTTACATGCATTCGGCCAGCTACGGAGCCGCGGGCCTTCCGCGCTACACGTTCACCTTTAACAGCTCGGACCCTGCAAGCGCAATCTTCAATTCCGCAACCTTCCCCGCCATCAGCAGCACGAATCTGGCCGATGCTCAGAATTTGTACGCGCTTCTAACCGGTCGCGTAAATAGCGTGGCGATCACTCGGAACCTCGACTCTGCCACTCACCAGTACGCGGACCTTCAGCCGGTGTTCACGAATGAACTCGAAACATCATTCGGACTTTATTTCGCCGATTCCTGGCGAGTCAGCCGCAATCTGACCGTGAACTATGGGCTCCGCTGGGATTTCCAGGGCGATGATGAAAACCCGAACGGGGTATATACGAGTCCGACGATTGCGGATTTATTCGGACCGTCGGGCAGTCTCGGCAACGCACCTAATCTCTTCGCTCCGGGATCGCTCCAAGGCATCGCCAACCCCGCTATCTATCAGCGATCGCAAGTGTATAAGAAGGACTACACCAACCCGGGACCGAGCATCGGGTTTGCTTGGAATCCCAGCTTTCAGGACGGCTGGCTGAATCAGGTATTCGGAGATAAGAAATCGGTGTTTCGAGCCGGCTATTCGCTCAGCTATTACTCCGAAGGCATGAACAACTTCACGCAGTTGGCCACTAACAATCCGGGGCCGACCCAAACGGCAACGCTCTCGTCAGGTTCTACGTTTAGCGCCGGAAGTCTGGCCGTCGGCGATCCACTGCCCTCCTTTTCAAGGTTTCCGGCGAGTTTCTCGTTTCCGTTGCCCTTATCAAACTTCGCATTTGCCAACCGCACAGTAACTACATTTGATCCCGATATCAAGGCGCCTTACGTTCAGACATGGTCCGCTAGCTGGCAAAGAGAATTGCGAGAAGGAACGGTGATCGAGGTTCGGTATGCGGGAAATCGCGGTGTGAATCTATGGCATACCTACAACGTCAATGAAGTAAACACGCTTGAGAACGGGTTCCTGAATCAGTTCCAGGCAGCGCAGGGTAATTTGGCCGCCGAATCAGGCAGCCGGCCGCGGCGCCACGTTCGCCAATAACGGATTGCCCGGCCAAGCCGCCACCCCCATTTTCGCGAGTGCGTTCAATGGACTCACGCCCGCGCAGGGCTTTGCGAATACGACCTTTGTCAGCTTGCTGCAATCCGGTCAGGCCGGAGGAATGGCCAACCAGATGGCGCAAAATGCGACGTACTTCTGCAACATGGTCGGTACAAGCTTCAGTCCCTGTGCCGGTCGGGCGACAGCTCCGGGGCCGTACCCGATCAATTTCTTCCAGATCAACCCTTATGTTGGAACTGCAAATCTCGTGAGTTCGAATTCTTTCTCGAGCTACAACGGCCTGCAGATCGAGCTTCGGCAGCGCACCTGGCATGGCCTTACTCTAAATGCGAACTATGCCTGGTCGCACTCCTTCACCGATCGGTTCATCAAGAGCGATACGAACGTTGTAAATTTCACGACGCTACGCAACCGAGGTCTTGATAAAGGTCCCTCACCTTGGGACCTCCGTCATGTCGTGCAGATCTACGGGACTTACGACATTCCATTTGGTCGTGGCCGGATGTTCTCGGTCAATAACAGGGTTGTCGATGCGATCGCGGGCGGTTGGACGTTGGGTTCCATCTTCCGCTTCCAGACCGGTTTGCCATTCAAGCTGACGAGTGGTCAACTGACGGTAAACCAACAGGATTCGGGAGTAGTTCCCGTTGCGAATAGAGCTGTTCTGCAAAGTACCGTCGGCACTTACAAAACCGGCAATCCATACGTCTATTTTTTAAACCCGAACCTCGTCGGATCGGATGGGCGGGCCAACGCGAACTATCTGGCTCTACCCACCACGGCAGGCCAATTCGGAACGAACCTATTCCTGTATGGTCCGCACTACATCACGGACGACCTTTCCATTACAAAGAGTATGCCTGTTTTCGGCGAACGGTTGAGAACCGAGATTCGGGCCGAGATGGTGAACGCCTTCAACCACCCGATCTTTCAGACACCGTCGGGCGACACGTTTACCGTCTCGGGAATCAACATTTCGTCCCCTACTTTTGGCCGTTCGACTGCAACGATCACATCGGCAAGACAAGTACAGTTCCGGATTCGATTCGTGTTTTAGATTCGAACTTGCAACTCAGAAGGAAGAATCCCCGCGCCGTCTTCGGTTGCGGGGATTTCTTCTTTACCCAAGTCCATGAAGGTCAATGCGATCTTTCTGGCTGATCAACTCTTTGATGCGGATGCCATAGTTTCCTTTGACCGAAACGATTTCACCCTTCGCCACAACGGTTCCGTGAACAATCAGGT
This sequence comes from uncultured Acidobacteriaceae bacterium, assembly GCA_963730775.1. Taxonomy (GTDB): domain Bacteria; phylum Acidobacteriota; class Terriglobia; order Bryobacterales; family Bryobacteraceae; genus Bog-105. The sequence goes on from CAVSTI010000009.1 coordinate 587,430, forward strand.
CTGCGTGGTCATCCACGCCCTGATCCAGCTCGATAACCGCACCTGAGACGACCTTCAGCAAGTCCCGGATCGGCATTTGCGTCCGACCGAGGGCGACCGAAATGGGCATCTCCAGGTTCAGCAGGCGATCCAGCATTAGCCCTGAATGCGCCGTGCCTGGGGCAGCGGCGTCTCCAAAACTCGGCGCAGCGGCAAGCACTTCCAGAATGGACTTTTCGTACGCGAGCACCAGAGCCGGCAGTTGCTCGCCAGCAAGCGTGACCCCAACGAGGGCATACAAGACTGACTCTGACCTCGGACCGCTGCCCACTTGTCCTCTTCGACACTCAAGATGTTCAGGAAGCGCCGCGCTCAGTGCCGTCGCGCTTGCTTGCTGAGTCTGGTTGATGATCTCGAGATAGGCCGCTTTCGAATCATCCGAATCGGCATCTTCTGAAGCTCGGCCGATGGCGTTCCATGTGCTCTCGTGTGCACCTATCCAGGTCGTGAATTTTGCGGCAGCACCTTGCAGCGACTGCTTCCACCAGAAGAATTCTTCGGTGTCGCCGAGCGGCAGCTGTTTGACACGGCTCCACGTGACGGTTGCCTCTTCTCCGCTAAACGTATGGACCGCACGCGCGAACTCCTTCGTCCACGTCTCCACGAAACGATCGAGCGACGAATTCTCTTCCTGAGTAAGTTTCATGTTCTAAGGCGGATCAGACGTACTGCTCGTCCGCAGAGTTCTTCAAGCTGATGATGCCTTCCTTCTCCATCTCGCGAGCGAGGGCGATCACTTCCTGCTGAGCCGCATCGACGTCGCGCAGTTTCGTGGGGCCGAGTGCCGCAATATCTTCCGACATCATGGCGGCTCCGCGTTGCGATTGTGTGGACAGGAATTTTTTCTGCAGTGAGTCGTTCGCGCCTTTCAGGGCAATGATCAGCGTGCTGCGATTCGCTCTGGCGATCAGAGCGGTAATAGCAGTTGTATCAAGTTCTTCAAGGTCCTTGAAGACGAACATGAATCCGCGAATATTCTCAAACAGCGTAGGATTATGTTGCTCGAAGGCAGTCATCAAGCTGGCGCATGTATTCGGATCCAGCCGGTTGAATATATTCGCAACTGCCTTCACACCGCCGTATGCCTCACGACTGAGTTCGCCTAAATTTCTCAGCTTCTGGTCAATCACTGAAGCGATATTGCGAACGATCTCGGGAGAAATCTGTTCAAGATCCGCCATGCGTGTTGCGACATCGGTGCGAAGCTCTGGCGAAAGACAAGTAATCAGAGCGGCAGCCTGCCCTGGATCAAGGTGGGACAGAATCAACGCAATTGTCTGCGGATGTTCGTCCTGGATGAATTTGGACAGCTGCTGCGGATCGGTTTTTCGAAAGTTCTCAAAGTCAATCGCCTGATGAGTCATGGACTTCATCAATCGTTCGATCAGGGCCTTGGCGACTTTCGGCTCGTACGCTTCGCTGATCATCTTGCTTGCGTACTCGAAGCCGCCTTTCATGTACAGCTTTTCCGAGGTGGAAAACCGATTAAATTCCTCCAAAGTCAGCTCTACATCTTCAGCGGCGACACGGTCCAATTGTGCAATCGCTTTGGCGATCTTATCCGCTTCTTCTTCCGGCATGAACTTGAGAAGCTTCGCACTTTCGGTGGGTCCCAATGAAACCAGCACGATCGCAGCTTTCTTTGCGCCTGAAAGTGACTTTCCTATCGCGAGATGTTCGGGTATGTCGGCCAACTGAAATCCTTACGAGGAACGAGCATTAGCCATTCGGACGCTTTCAACTCTCATCCCTCAAATATGTAGTGCGAAGTCGGTCGGGTTAGTAGCCAGTTTTTCCTGAAGAATATGAGAATTTTTCGAGATTGCGTTCACTAAGGACTAGCACTACTCGAAGTATTCCCGGTTACCCTGCCGCGGCGCCGAGCGCGCACGAGAATACACCTTGTAACTAAATTCCCGTACCCGCATCTACATTCGCGACGGGGCTGATTCAGAGCGATTCTTTCCGATTCGCCTTCCCCCTTGCAAGCTGCCTGGCGAAGTTTGGCATTGTGATTCCAATCGGTATCGCCATCCTTGCTCTGCAGAGCTGCGTTGTGGATTGAAAACCTAGGAAGGGAAATTGCGTCAGCGTTGCGTTCACTGTTTCGTAGTTTTGTTCAGGCCGGATTTGAGTGTTCTACACACAAGCGACGGGATGGCACACGCTTAGATTTGCTTAGGGCAACTGAGCACGACAGGTACACTTCGAGCGATTTCGCTCTGCTCGCAGCATTAGGTATCAGAACTGTTCGCACGGGAGCTCGATGGCATCTTATCGAAGATCCAGAAGGCACGTATAATTTCGAATCTCTCGAAGCCGGATTTTCGGCTGCGAGAGCCAACGGAATCGAAATCCTGCTCGACCTGTTTCATTTCGGCTGGCCTGACGATCTCGATATTTTTGGATCGTCGTTCGTTCCCCGGTTCCGCGATTACGTTCGCGCCATTGCCCGCCATCTGCGCACGTGGCCAGATGTTTGTCACATGGTCGCCCCGTTGAACGAAATCAACTTCTTGTCATGGGCGGGCGGCGACGTGGCGGCGATCAATCCGTTCGAGCGCGGTCGCGGGGCGGAACTGAAACGCATTCTCATTCGGTCGTTTATCGTTGCGAGCGAGGTTCTTCTTAAAGAGCTTCCAGGCATTCGGCTCATTTCGCCTGAGCCCGTCATTCACATCGTAGGAAATCCGGAGATCCCGGGCGATGAGGAAGAAGCCGAGGCGTATCGCCTTGCACAATTCGAAGCCTGGGACATGATTTCGGGACGGCTTGCCCCGGAACTCGGCGGCAGGCCCGAGTTCCTGGACATCATCGGCACCAACTTCTACGACCGTAATGAATGGGTTCACAATTCAGCACCGATCTTGCCCGACCATCCGCGTTACCGGCCCTTTCATCACATTTTGCGCGAAATCTGGGACCGATATCGCCGTCCGCTTTTTGTTTCGGAAACCGGAACGGAAGATGAGGCGCGATCCTCATGGTTCAAATACATGTTGAATGAGGTCCTGACCGCTCGACGGCAGGGCGTTCCAGTCAACGGCATCTGCCTTTACCCGATCCTGAATCACCCCGGCTGGGAAGACGATCGGCATTGCCACAACGGCCTATTCGACTATGCCGATGCCGAAGGGAATCGGGCTGCGTTCCAGCCCTTACTCGACGAAATCATTAGTTTTCAAAGCATCGTTCAGCGAAGCCCGGAGAACTTTCATGACTACGAATCCAATAGATTTGATCTGTCTTTCACATCTTCGATGGGATTTCGTGCTGCAGCGCCCTCAGCATCTGATGAGTCGCTTCGCGCGGGATCGCCGGGTGTTCTTTCTTGAAGAGCCGTCGTTTGAGGGCACTGAACCGCAAATACGTCAGCATACTTGCACGAAGACCGGCGTTCATGTCATCAAACCTGTTCTGCCGGTGGGAACTGAAGGATCGCAAATAAACGCAAGCTTGCGGCAACTGCTGAATGAGACGATCCAGAACAATAACATCTCGGAGTACCTGACGTGGTACTACACCCCGATGGCCATGGAGTTCACCGGTAATCTGGCCCCGCGCGTCGTGGTGTACGACTGCATGGATGAACTCTCTGCGTTCTCCGGGGCTCCACCGAGCATGCTGATCAACGAAGAGGCCCTGTTTCGCACCGCCGATCTGGTTTTCACGGGTGGCGCAAGCCTCTTCGAGTCGAAGCGAAAACAACATAGAAACGTGCACCTTTTTCCAAGCAGCGTGGAACAGGAGCACTTTGCGCAGGCCCGCACAGGTCTGGCGGAACCTGCGGATCAAGAGTCCATGCCAAAACCGAGAATCGGTTACGCGGGCGTGATCGATGAGCGAATGGACCTTGATCTGGTGCGTCAGGTCGCCGCTGCACGCCCGGCGTGGCAATTCGTGTTTCTGGGTCCGGTTGCGAAGATCAGCCCCGACGCGCTTCCGAAGGCGCCGAATATTCATTGGCTCGGGATGAAAGCCTATGCTGATCTGCCGGCTTACTTTGGCGGCTGGCAAATCGGATTTCTTCCGTTTGCTCTTAATGAGGCGACCCGCTTCATCAGCCCTACGAAGACTCCCGAATATCTTTCGGCTGGTTTGCATGTCATCTCGACACCCATCAAGGACGTTGTAACTCCTTACGGACAGCTTGGGCTGGTGAGCATCGCCCAGAACGCCGAGGAGTTCATCAAGGCCGCGGAAACCATTTTCGCGGAGCCCGGGAATGCGTGCTGGCAAAAAGATGTGGATCAGTTCCTCGGGCGCATGTCGTGGGATCTCACATGGAGCACCATGGACGATCTGATTGAACAGGTCTTGACGTCAAAATCGGCCGAACGGCCGCAGCAAGGTTCGGTTCTGGCTCTTTAATTCATTTCTGCGAAGAGGATATAACATGTACGACTATCTCATTGTTGGTGCCGGCTTCGCCGGTTCAGTTGTTGCCGAAAGACTGGCACGAAATCAGGGAAAAAAGGTCCTCGTCGTAGACCGCCGCTCTCACGTTGGCGGAAATGCATATGATCACTACGATTCAAGCGGTCTGCTAATCCATCGCTACGGCCCGCATATTTTTCACACGAACTCCGAACAGGTATTCCGCTACCTTTCGCAATTCACTACCTGGCGCTCCTATGAACATCGCGTGCTCGCCAGTGTCGACGGCAAGCTGGTTCCAGTACCCATCAACCGCGACACCGTCAACCTGCTCTACGGCCTCAGTCTGCAGACGGACGCCGAGGTGGAAGCTTTCTTCGTGAGCCGCGCCGAACCTCGCAATGCGATTAGAACGTCCGAAGATGTCGTGGTGAGCAAAGTAGGACGAGATCTCTACGAGAAACTCTTCCGCAACTACACACGCAAGCAGTGGGGCAAAGATCCTTCCGAGCTCGATTCGCTGGTTACCGCACGCATTCCGGTTCGCACCAATTGCGACGCCCGCTACTTCACCGACCGATACCAGGCCATGCCGAAGCACGGCTTTACTCGAATGTTCGAGAACATGCTCGACCACAAGAACATCACTGTTCAGCTTGGTACCGATTACCGCGACGCCGTGCGCAGCGTCCGGTTCAATCAGCTTGTCTATTCGGGACCGGTGGATGAGTACTTCGATTTCCGCTTCGGCGAACTTCCCTACCGTTCACTGCGATTTGAGCACAAGACGCTGCCGCAGGAGTTTCTGCAGTCGGTTGCAGTCGTGAACTATCCGAACGAGAACGCGTATACGCGCATCACCGAGTTCAAACACCTGACCGGACAAGCCCACCGTCACACGAGCGTAGTCTACGAGTTCCCGAGCAACCACGGAGACCCGTATTATCCTGTTCCCACTCCTCAAAACGCAGCACTGTACAAAAAGTACGCGGATCTTGCCGCTGCACAATCCGACGTGCACTTTGTGGGCCGGCTCGCGACGTATCGTTATTACAATATGGACCAGGTGGTTGGCCAGGCCCTCACGCTTTGCAAGAAGTTGGCCGGGGCTCCCGAGTTCGCAGCCAAAGCCGCTTCGGCCGCTGTCGGCTTGCCGCTCTCCGCGAGACCAGCATTCGGGCTGTAAAGCCAGTCTGCGGTAAGGCTACGTTCAAACACGCCAAAGCACTTCGAGGAACGGCCATTCCGGGTCGTTCCAAGAAGCAACGGAGTTGAACCCGGTTGTTCTTGCGAAGTCATAGAGCTCCGCCTCGGTGAATTTGTGGGACGATTCGGTCCAAATTGTCTCGCCGGAAGTGAATCGGAAAGACGAATCAAGTACCCTGGCAACCACCGTCTGATTTCGGAACGAGACTAAATGCATCTCTATGCGCCGGTCGGCCTCGTTCCATCGGACCTCATGGCCAAACGATCGTAGATCGAAGTCTGCGCCCAGCTCGCGATTGATCCTTCCCAGCACATTCAGATTGAAGGCCGCAGTGACGCCGGTTGGATCATCATACGCAGCCAGCATCGTGTCGCGGTCTTTCACGAGATCAACACCAAGGAGCAGGTAATCGTCAGGCCGAAGTCGGACTCGCAATTCGCGCAAGAACTCGGGTACGTCCTTGCGGTCGAGATTGCCGATGGAACTGCCCAAGAAGAGCAGCAGCATGGATTCGGCACCTGTTCGTTCACGCGCGATTTCGTCGAGTCCGTGCAGCCAGTCACCGCAAACCGGTTTCACCTTACACAGCCCGCCGAGCTGCTTCTCGCATGTAGCGAGAGCAAGGCTCGACACGTCGATGGGCCGATAGCTGACAGCTCGTCCAGTCTGTTGTAAGGATCGGATGATGTGAGAGGTCTTCTTGCCACTGCCGCTTCCCAATTCCGAAACTGTCGTGACGTTCTTCGCGAGGTACGCAATCTCGCCGGCGTGATTCTTCAATAAACGCTCGTCCGCGCGAGTCAACCCGTATTCCGGAAGGAGTGTAATTGCTTCGAAGAGGCTGCTGCCCAAATCGTCGTAGAAGTAGCGCGGGGCGAGTTTCTTTTGCCCGGGCTGTGACAGTCCTTCGGCGACATCCAATGCAAACTGTGACAGTTGTTCTCGTACGGATGCAAGCATGTTGAGGCTCAGTTCTCGACGCACCGAAACGTCGCGTAAGTGTAGGGATAATCCCGCCGGAACCAGTTGCGGAACGACCGCCGCAGCAGCCGCTTCGGTGTTCGGGGAGACGCGCCTTTCATGACGTAATGTTCGTTGTCAAAGAAGTTGGCCGAATACCCAGGATAGGAGGCTCGCGGATGAAAACCTGGGAACGGTGCAAACTTCGAACTCGTCCATTGCCACCCGTTCCCAACCATCTGCGCCACACCGAAGGCACTGCTGCCCGGGAGCGACGCTGTGACGGGCTCAGGATCCCAACGCTTTCCATCGAAATTTCCGAAAGCATGAGTCGGTTCTGCCAAGCCCCACGGATACGGCCGGTTCTCTCCGCCCGCGGTACCGTAGGCGGCACGATGGAACTGCTCTTCGGTGGGCAGGGCTTTCCCGAGCCAATCGGCATAAGCTTGGGCTTCCATCTGACTTACATAAACCGGCCAATCTAACGGCAACGGAAATTCACTAAACATGCCGCGATAGTGAGTGGATGAACCCCGTTGTACCCAAAAGTGAGGTGCCGGCGCACCCGCAGCGACAAACTTCTGATACTCGCCATTCGTTACGCTGTGACGTTGGATTCGAAACCCTGGGACGCGAGTCCGCACCTCGCCGTACTCGTTGTCCCAGCCAAAAGTCGCATCCTCCGGTTTCCCCAAAACCGCTTCACCCGCGGGAATCTCGCACCAGTCATTGGAGAGAATCGCACCCGACACAATTGGAAAATCAGCCGCCGCCGGCTGAACCTTCCTTTCATAGCTGAAGTTGTGGAACATGTACGCGAGCGTTTCGAGGTGCATCTCGCGATGCTCGAGCGCCATTTGCACGACCTCTTCGGGCGCGTGATCAAGGTGTGCGTCAACGCGTTCGCGACAGCGGCGTACATATTCGCTGACTTGCGACGATGTGGGCCAATCCGCTGGCGTATCGGTTGGCAACTGCGAAGAGTCCGGATCAATGCCGGCTTGAAATAATGAATCAAACTCCGGATCCGCACTCTTCAGGCCCACACCTTCGCGGCAGATTTGTATGGAATCGAAACCGTCCAAGTGACCAACGTAGAAGATCACTCGATGCCGTTCCGCGATAGGGCGGTCATAGATGGCCTCGGGCGTAAGAACCTTAAACAATTGATCACTTGCAATCCTGGCCTTTCGGATCTCCTCCAGCAGATTTGTCTTCGTCAACTCCAATACTTCCATCCGGCTCGGTCCTCCTTGTCGTTTTCGGTTCCTTCGTTTGACGCAATATGGTCGGCCAAAGAGCCAAATATATGTCTGGCTGTTTCGTACTATCCGGGATCTTCGTTCAACATTTGCCGAGCTAGCGCGAGAGCTTGTTCACGCGTTTCGATTTCGCCCTCAAGCTGCGCCGTTTCTGTCAATTCTATGACCCTTTTGAACGCCGGTCCGGGCGCATATCCCGCCTTAATCAGATCGTCGCCAGTTAGAAGTCGTGGAGGCCTTAACTGCTCAGTCTTAAACTCGGCCAACTTCGATTTAACAAATTCATACACGTCAGTACGCCCGTTACTAGCGAGGCAATCTAATCTGTGTAACTCCAGGTGCTCTTCGAAATGGGGTGTACGGAGAAAACGCTTGAGCGTACTGACCCGCATGTTCGGAACATCTTTGAAGCGCATATGGTTGGCCACGAGGGAAGACACACGCTCAATGTCTTCGTTCGACGCCTTAAGCTGGGCCAAACGGTGCCGGGCCATCTCTGTCCCTACTTCCGCGTGGCCGTCGAATCGTATTCTGTCAGCAACACGGAAGGTCGGCGGCTTCCCGACATCGTGCAGCACAACGCCCCAGGCAAGAGTACGGGAAGGGCCGTTCATTGTCTCCAGCATGAGAAGAACGTGCTGCCAAACGTCGCCCTCAGGATGGAACTCGGGCGGCTGCTGGACGCCTTGGCAGGCCTTAAGCTCGGGCAAAACCTGCTCGAGCAGACCCGTGCGATCCAACAACTCGAAGCCATAGCGCGCGCCCCCTTCGGTAAGAATGCGTGCCAACTCTTCGCGAATCCGTTCTGCCGAGATGTGAACAATGGAAGGAGCGAAACGCTGCATCGCTCGCATTGTTTCTTCCTCAACCGAGAGTTGAAAACGAGCGGCGAAGCGAACGCCTCGCAGTAATCGCAGGTGGTCTTCTTCGAACCGCCGGTCCGGATCCCCGATGGTTCTCAATACGTGACGGCGAAGATCCCGCTCTCCATCGACGTAGTCATAGATGCGAGATGACAGTGGATCTTCGAACAAGCCGTTGATGGTGAAGTCGCGTCGCTGTGCATCGCGGGCCGGGTCCGTCTCAAACTGCACAGCGTCCGGGTGCCGCCCATCGAAGTAAGCCCCTTCGCTGCGGAAGGTGGCAACCTCGACGCAAACATCATCGCTACGTTTGACAAGCACGACCCCAAACTTCGCTCCAACCAATTGCGAGCCGGGAAACAACGACGTAATCTGTTCGGGGCGAGCGTCCGTGCTGACATCGAAATCCTTTGGTGCGATGCCCCAAAGGCGATCCCGAACGCAGCCTCCGACAAGAAATGCCTTACACTCGTGATCTCGTAAGGTTTTGATGATATCGACAGCTAACGCTTCGCGCTGGCGGCTGAGATCAGGCATTGTGACAGGCGGGAAATGCTGATCGAGAAATGGGAAACGATGGTCTGCGAAGTACTAGGCGTGTCCGCCCTTACTCTTCAGATTGCTGGGACTCTCCGGTTCGGCTCCGCCTTCGGCGTTCTGGGCAGCGAGAAGTGCCTGCGCTTCGGCCTCGGCTTTCTTCAATTCCTTCTTTGTAGGCGGTGCAATTTCGTGCCGGTAGTCATGGTCGTGGTAGCACGTCCTGCAGCGGACCTTAGCTGCCTGCCCTTCTACTAAAGACACAATTGAGTGATTGGTGATACGGCGACACTTTATACAATGATCGTCGATAACATCGCCTAATCGCTGTTCACTCATATAGATGTCCAACCATTGCAGTATATCAAGCATTTTGACCCTGTAAGGCGGGATTGAAACTGGCCGTACGATCGGCGACACACGCCTCCGGAAAAACGCATCCATGGCATGTGCCAAGTTGGGCGGACTCGATCATTCCAATGAGTTTGCTCCCGGGATCTCCTCAGATTTAGGTGCGAGATCTATGAAATGCGACCCAATTTTGTGCAAATACGTCGTAGCTGATGGAACGAGGCCGATGAAAACTGTCTATGTTTTGCGCCGTGTGCCGCTATTCCCGACGATGCGCTGTTATCGTGAGCCGTATGTTGCGGGCCACGGTCGGACTTCTGTTCGCTTTGGGTCTGCTAACACAGGGTGCCACCATCCAAGGTGTCGTTACTGATCCAACCGGCGCCGCCGTCCCCGACGCTCATGTTCTGGCCGTTCTAGAGGCAACGGGCAACGCGCGAACCGTCAACACTGATGCGGGAGGACGGTATAGGGTTCCCGCGCTTCCGGTAGGAACATATAGAATCCGCTGTCAGAAACCAGGATTTCAGGATTCCGAGATCCGCCATGCCACGCTTTCCCTGAACCAAACGCTGGAGCAGCCCATACACCTGAGCCTTGCCGCAGCGGGGACCTCGATTGACGTTCATGAACAACCCGAAGCATTGAACACGACGTCTGCTACCGCGGGTGTCGGGATAGGAGGCGAAGTTCTTGAAGAAACGCCATCCCAGAATCGAAGCTATCTCGGGATTGTGCTGCTCGCTCCGGGGGTTGCGCCGGCTGCGGGATCCAACGCGCTTCGAACAAAAGCTGGCGTGCGAAGTGCCACGCCGAATAGCGGCTTCACCGTTGCAGGAATGCGCCCGCGGAATAACAGTCTTTCGATTGACGGTCTGGACAACCGCGATGAAACCACCGGATCGACCCGCGTTGCGATCGGCCAAGAAGCCGTCGCTGAGTTCCGAGTCACAGCGTCGGACGTTGCTCCTGAGTTTGGCGGCGCTGCCGGTGGCAATCTCAATGTGGTCACACTAAGCGGCACAAACCATTTTCACGGTGACGTAAATCTGTTCGCGGCCGACTCCTTCGCCGAAGCCAGGAGTCCGGAAGCGGAAACAAGTGCGCGCCCGAACCGGCGGCAGTATCAGCCTGAGGCTGCCCTGAATGGACCGCTGCAGCGCGATCGCACTTTTTTTGCCGCAACAATTGAAGGCGAGTTGGAGAACGCGCAGGAGTTCTCGGAGATAGGTGATTCCCGTGCGCAGGCCAGGATCAATGCAGCCCTGAGTAGCCCGCTCTTCGCCCGAAGTCCCGTGCGCAGCCTCGCTAACGGCTTATTCCCCACCGCATCATCCTCAACGGAAGCCTCTTTCAAGCTCACCCACTTATTCGGGGCCAGGCACCAGATGACAGCTCGCTACGCATTCTCCGGGGCCGATGTTTCACGTGAGGTACTGGGGAGCGATAACTTCAGCGATGAGTCGACGCGCGGCAGTAGCCTCAACCGGGACCATTCATTAGCGATCAGTTGGCAGACCGTTGCCAGTCCTCGGTTCATCAACGAGGTCCGGTTCCAGTTTGCGCGCCGCAGAATCAATCTCACGGCGAATTCCCAAGGCACATACCTGGCGATCCCGGGACTCGTAAGCATGGGCCAATCGCCCCGTCTCAATTCATCAAGGACTGAGGACCACACGGAATTTGTGGACACTGCAACGCTCGTGCGCGGAGATCATCAGTTGGGTTTTGGCAGTTCAATTCAACGTGTCTCGCTTGATGCTCGCCTGGCGAATCGTTTCGGTGGCATTTTCGTGTTTCCCACGCTCACCGCATTTGCATCGGGCAGACCCGATATGTTCGTTCAAGCCTTCGGGGACCCGCACACCGGATACGGGACCAATCCCATTGCTTTCTGGGTACAGGATCAATGGCGACCAGCGGCGGGTGTCACCGTGATCGGGGGCGTTCGGGACGAAGCTCAGGTGCTGCCCCATCCATTTGGCACGGTGACGCACAATGTCGCTCCGCGCATCGGGATTGCGTGGCAGCCGCATGGCCGCGGCCCGTGGGTGTTTCGCACTGGCGCCGGCCTATTCTATGATCGCTTCCCACTCGCGTTCTTAAATGATGCGATTCAGAAAGACGGCACTCACGGCTTTGAGCAGTATGCCGAAGGTTCCGAGGCAGCGCGCCTCTTTGCACTTTCCCAAGGCGGAATGTTAGCGACTCCGATATCCGGAATTTTCCACTCGTCTTATCGACCTCAATCGGCGTTTGCAGCGAGTTCGACATACGCCCGCAAAGTTACGGCCGGCATTGAACGAGCTCTTAACAAAGAGACCACGCTTTCAGTCGAATACATGAATATCGCCGGGTTTCATTTGCCTCGGCTCCGAAACGTCGCGCTCACGCTGCCGCCGCAATTTCTGCTCGAACAGAGCGCGAGTTCGCGTTACCAGGGAGTAAGCATGACCCTGCGCCGCCGTTTGACGAAAGAGCTCAGCTATCTCATCTCGTATACAACGGGCTCAGCGTACGACGATGCCGGCGATTTCGATGAGCAACCGCTCAATCCCGCAAATACACGACTTGACTGGTCCCGGTCGCGGCAATATGAAGCGCATCACGTCGTCGCCAGCAGCCTGTTCGAACTGCCTATCGATGATCTGGGCGCACCGCGGTGGTTGCAAAACGTAGGGAAGAAACTCGACCTGGCTCCGATCATCTCTGTTGGGAGCCCTCGACCGGTCAACGCGCTTGCGACAACAGACCTGTACAGAACTGGCGCGTATCCCATTTCAGCCCGCCCCGACGGACTCGGACGAAATCCCTTCTATCGGCGAGGTTTATTTAACATCGATCTTCGTGTCACGAAAGGCTTTGAGTGGTGGCAAGACCACGGCATCTTCCTGTTTGGCCTGGGCGTTTACAACCTCACCAATCATACGAATGCAATTCTCGTCAGCGAGTATTACAGTCTGGACACCTACCGGGGGCTGATTGAAACTTCCAACGCACGGCAGGTACAGTTCAGCTTTCAGTGGGAATTCTGAGCTGACGCGCGCAGGCATTCAGTTTGCACGCGCCGCTCACTCCGCCTGGCCTGCCGTGTTGGCCCGTCCGAGTTTCCGCCAGGAATATATTTTCGCGCCTTAAGCCCGCCTTTAGGGCCGAAACTTTATCTTCGAGATGTCGGGCTTGAAATCGCGCCCGCACTCATATGATCGACCTCTTGTACGTTCTGCTTGCCCTTCTCTTCTTTTTTGCGTGTTGGAGCTTTACAAAGGTTTGTGATCGCCTTTGACTGCACAGGAGAACACCATGGATTACATCATTGGCGGCGTAGCGACGGTATTTCTGTTTATCTATCTTCTTTACGCCCTGCTTAGACCGGAGAAGTTCTGAATGTGTTCCCGCTGGCGGAGAAAACGATGACAAGTTACGGAATTGCACAAATCGTACTCTTTTTCCTGCTGATTCTGGCGCTGACAAAGCCAGTCGGCATTTTCATGGCCCGGCTTTTCGAGGGCAAACGAACATTCCTCCACTTTGTATGCAGACCGCTTGAGGTGTTCTGTTACAAGGCGATCGGAGTGCACGAAGAAACTGAACAGCGCTGGACACAATACGCGGGCTCGCTTTTGGCCTTTAGTGTATTCAGCTTTCTTTTCGTGTACCTGCTTCAACGCCTTCAGGGATTTCTTCCGCTCAACCCGCAACAATTCAACGGGACGAACGTTACACCCGACCTCGCATTCAACACCGCGCTCAGCTTCCCGACAAACACCAATTGGCAAGCCTACTCGGGTGAAAGCACACTGAGTTACTTCGTTCAGATGGCAGCACTGACGGTGCAAAACTTCGCATCGGCTGCCGCCGGCATGGCAGTAGCGATCGCGCTTGTGAGAGGTTTCGCACGTCAAAGCATCAGCACCATCGGTAACTTCTGGGTCGACATGATCCGCGGCACGGTCTATATTCTCGTTCCCGGTGCCCTGATTGCTGCGCTCTTTCTCTGTTCTCAGGGAGTAATCCAGAACCTCGAACCCTACACGGTCGCCAAGACTCTTGAAGGTGCAAAGCAGGTTATCGCGCAAGGTCCTGTAGCTTCCCAGGAAGCAATCAAGATGCTCGGGACAAACGGCGGCGGCTTTTTCAATGCGAACTCCGCACACCCATTTGAAAACCCAACCCCGATAGCCAATTTCTTTCAGATCATTCTCATCTTCATCATTCCGGCGGGCCTGACATATACGTTCGGCGTTATGATCGGCGATCGACGGCAGGGCTGGGCTGTCTTTAGCGCCTGCGCGGTTATGTTTCTTGCCGGTGCGTTCTTCTGCTACTGGGCGGAGGCAAACGGAAACCCCACCCTCACCAAGTTGGGTATCGAGAACCAGGCAACGGCGACTCAGCCGGGCGGCAACATGGAGGGCAAAGAGACTCGATTTGGAATCGCCGCTTCGTCTTTATTCGCGACCGTGACTACGGACGCCAGTTGCGGAGCCGTCAATAGCATGCACGACAGCTTCACTCCCCTCGGTGGATTGGTTCCTCTGTTCAACATTCAAACGGGCGAAGTGATTTTTGGAGGTGTTGGCGCGGGACTCTACGGCATTCTGCTCTACGCGATCGTTGCGGTGTTCATAGCCGGTCTCATGGTGGGCCGTACACCCGAATATGTAGGCAAAAAGATCGAAGGGAAAGAAGTCAAGATGGCTATGCTGGCGCTGATCTGCACTGCCGCCAGCATCCTGGTCTTCTCCGCGCTTTCCGCTATCGTCCACTTCGAGGATCCAGGCAAGGACGCGAAGGGACAACCGGTCGCGCATAGCTATTGGAACCCACCCGGTGCCGCCACCGCAAACTTGAACAACTCCGGCGCCCATGGGTTCGCCGAAAACCTGTATGCGTATTCGAGCGGAACCGGGAACAACGGTAGTGCATTCGCCGGGCTGAATGCGAACACGCCCTGGTACAACCTGACCCTCGGCTTGGCGATGGGAGTCGGCCGCTTCTTTTTTCTGCTTCCATTGCTTGCAGCGGCAGGAAGTCTGGCGGCCAAACGGAAAATCCCGAACACGTCCGGAACCCTACCCACGCACGGTCTGCTCTTCGTTGGCCTGCTTGTGGGCACAGTGATTCTCGTCGGAGCCTTAACTTTCTTCCCTGCCCTGGCGCTTGGTCCCGTCGTAGAACACTTCCTCATGCAGGACGGCAAACTCTTTTCGTTTCTTGTGTTGAATATCTGGAGCTAAATCATGGCAACTGTAATTGAGACACCCGCGCCGGTCGCGCCCCCACCGAGTTCGCCGGGCCCGAGTTCCCTGCTACCAAACACGTTGCGCCGTTCCCGTCCACTCTTCGATCCCGAGATCGTCAGGCGAGCTACGCGTGACTCGCTCGTGAAGCTGAACCCGAGAACGCTGCTGAAGAATCCCGTCATCTTCGTCGTCGAGGTTGGGGCCGCGCTCGTTAGTGTTTTCCTTATTCGCGACTTTGCTAGTCACGCTCCGGGCCTTGGTTTCGAACTTCAGATTGCTGTCTGGCTATGGTTCACGGTGCTGTTTGCGAATTTCGCCGAAGCAATGGCAGAAGCCCGCGGGAAGGCGCAAGCCGACACTCTGCGCAAAACGAAGACTGACGCCATCGCTAACCGGGTTCGAAACGGTGCGACTGAACGCGTCTCTGCTTCGCAGCTTCGGTGCGGCGACGTGGTCTTGGCCCAAGCGGGCGACCTTATCCCTGGCGACGGCGATGTGATTGACGGCATCGCCACCATTGACGAATCTGTCATCACCGGCGAAAGCGCACCAGTCATTCGTGAATCAGGAGGCGATCGCAGCGCAGTAACCGGCGGCACAAAGGTGCTTTCAGATCATATAAAGATCCGTATCACCTCCAACCCCGGAGAAACCTTCCTCGATCGCATGATCGCGCTCGTCGAAGGTGCTCAGCGCCAGAAAACGCCAAATGAGATTGCGCTGAATATCCTGATCGCTGGATTGACGCTCATCTTCCTCCTCGCCGTCGCTACTCTACACCCGTTCGCTGTGTACTCGGTCGGGTCCGCCGGCGCGGGGTCCGTTCCCACTATTGCAGTGCTGGTTTCTCTGCTCGTCTGCCTCATTCCAACAACCATCGGAGGCCTGCTCTCTGCCATCGGTATTGCTGGCATGGATCGGGTCATGCAAGACAACGTTCTGGCGATGAGCGGTAAAGCCGTAGAAGCGTCTGGCGACGTGAACACTCTGCTCCTCGACAAAACCGGAACTATCACACTTGGAAATCGCGAAGCTGTCGAATTCATTCCCTTCTCGGGAGTCTCGGAGGAAGAACTGGCGGACGCCGCGCAGCTCTCGAGCCTGGCGGATGAGACGCCGGAGGGCCGCTCTGTCGTAGTTCTCGCAAAAGAAAAGTACGGTCTGCGAGGACGTACTGTAGCCCAGGGCGAAGCGAACTTCATTCCTTTCTCTGCCTACACACGAATGAGCGGAGTTGATATGGATGGACGTTTGCTTCGGAAAGGTGCGAGCGCCGCCGTCGCCAATTTCGTCCGCGAAAACGGTGGAACCATCCCCAACGGCTTCGACGAAACAGCCGAGCGTATCGCGCGAGCCGGCGGCACACCATTAGCGGTTGCCGATGGAGATCGCGCACTTGGTGTCATTCATCTAAAAGACATCGTAAAAGGCGGCATGAAGGAGCGCATGTCGCAACTGCGCCGCATGGGTATCCGCTCCGTCATGATCACGGGCGACAACCCCTTGACCGCCGCTGCCATCGCAACCGAAGCTGGCGTCGATGATTTTCTGGCGCAGGCAACCCCCGCTGACAAGCTGGCTTACATCAAAAAGGAACAAGCCGAGGGCCGATTAGTCGCCATGACAGGCGACGGCACGAACGATGCACCCGCTCTCGCACAGGCAGACGTGGGTGTTGCCATGAACACAGGAACAATGGCTGCAAAAGAGGCCGGCAACATGGTTGATCTCGACAGCAACCCAACCAAGCTCATCGAAATCGTCGCGATTGGCAAACAACTCCTGATTACGCGCGGAGCCTTAACGACGTTTTCCATCGCAAACGACGTCGCCAAATATTTCGCCATCATTCCGGCGATGTTCATGGCCACCTATCCGGCACTAGGCCACCTCAACATCATGCGATTGCACACACCCCAGAGCGCGGTTTTGGCAGCAGTGATCTTTAACGCGTTGATCATCATCGCATTGGTTCCGCTCGCTCTGCGCGGTGTGAAGTACCGTCCCCTCGGCGCGGCAGAACTGCTACGGCGCAATCTCCTCATCTACGGGGTGGGCGGCATCATCGTTCCCTTTCCGGGCATCTGGCTTCTCGACCAGCTTCTCGTCTCGTTTCACATGGCATAGGAGGCTCAAAAAAAATGACACAACAACTACTCCCCGCATTGCGGGCCACCGTCCTACTAACGCTCTTGACGGGCTTGGTCTACCCAGCCGTGGTCACGGGTTTATGCCAGATATTTTTCCACGAGAAGGCCAATGGGAGTCTGGTGAAGAGGAACGGCGAGATCGTCGGTTCCGCGCTTCTCGGCCAAAACTTCAGCCGTCCGGAGTACTTCCACCCCAGGCCATCTGCCGCGGGAGCAAACGGCTATGACCCCACCGCTTCGGGCGGCTCGAATCTGGGGCCGACCAGTCAAAAGTTGTACGACCGTATAAAAACTTCAGCGGATCAATTCCGGAAAGAGAATCCGTCGTTTACCGGCCCGATACCCGCGGACGCTCTTACCGCTTCGGCAAGCGGTCTTGACCCTGAAATCAGCACCGCAAATGCGGAGGCCCAGGTCGCCCGGATCGCGAAGGCGCGGGGGACGACGAGTCAGTATGTCCAAGCACTCGTTGCTTCCCAAATGAAGCAGCGAGATCTAGGACTGCTCGGAGAACCTCGTATCAATGTTTTGGAAGTGAACCTTGCGCTTGACCGACAGCTTCCGAAAGACTAGACGGCACGTTGTGGTGATTTGGAGGCAAACAGGGCGCCTGGTGATGTAAGGCTCTGTGTCGTATCCTGATCGCGGAAGAAGGTGCGCAGACGACTTACCGATTAGCGCCATCAGCACGACCCGTATTGCGCTTTTTCGGAGTCGCGGGTGCCGTGGCAATGGCGACCGTTCTTGCTCGGTCCGTTCATGTCAACAGTGCAACCGCCGGGTTCACCTTTCTTGTCCTGATACTCGGGGTGGCAACCCGGGCAAAGCTGAGCGAAGCGATTGCCGCCTCATTCTTAAGCGTTGCGGTTTACAACTTCTTCTTCCTTCCGCCCGTCGGCACCTTCACCATTGCTGACCCGCAAAATTGGATCGCCTTAATCGCCTTCCTCGTAACTGCTGTCACGGCCAGCCAACTCTCTGCCAGAGCTCGCCAAAGGGCTGAAGAGGCGCGGGCAAGACAGGTAGAACTCGAACGCATGTACCGCTTCAGCCGCGCTTTGATGCTGGGAGAAGAAGATTTGCCCTTCCCTCAACAGGTGCTGAAGCAGGTACTAGAGTGCTTCGAGGTGAAGGAGGCGGCGTTCTACGACCGAAGTGCTGACGCCCTTACTAGCTCGCTTGAACAACTCTCGGATCTGCAGCCCTCAGCTCTGAAGGCAGTGGCGGAACGCGGCCAGTCCTGGCGAGGTGCTCCGGGTACCGCTTTGATCGTTCCTGTCAAGTTAGGCTCCACCTCACTCGGCAGCTTGGGCGTGGCGGGAAATACCATCCCATCTGAACTTGCCATGCAGTCCATCGCTCAATTGGTCGCAATTGCCATTGAGCGGACCAGAGCACAGGAGATCTCAGCCCGTATGGAAGCAAGTCGTGAGAGCGAGCGTCTGAAGGCAACGCTACTCGATGCTCTCGCACACGAATTCAAGACTCCGCTCACATCGGTGAAGGCGGCCACAACAACGCTTCTTGCCTCGTCTCTGAATCCTGCCGATCAACGTGAACTTGTGACGATCGTGGATGAGGAAGCCGACCGTATGACTCGCCTGGTCAGCGACTCTATCGAGCTCGCGCGCATTGGCTCGGCGCCGATCTCACTGAAGCAAGATGTTTACCATCCCGCTGAGATCGTCGCCTCGGCCACAGACAATCTTCGCAGTCTCTTCGAAGGCAGAAACCTAAGAACGGACATAGCTTCCGGCCTCTCGCCGGTGCTTGCAGATAAAACGATGACCGAACTCGCCCTCCGCCAGATTCTCAACAATGCGCTGAAGTACTCACCAGCCGGATCTGAAGTCGCGATCCGCGCTCGCCAGGAGGGTAAATTCGTGCTGATCACCGTGACCGACCACGGACCGGGTATCGCGCCGGGAGAAGAGAAAAAAATTTTCGATAAGTTCTATCGCGCTTCCGATGTGCGCAACCGTGTACCCGGAACCGGTCTCGGCCTCAGCATCACGCGCGAGATTATCGAATCCCAAGGCGGCGAAGTCGTGCTCAACTCGGACGTCAGCCGAGGCGCGAGTTTCACAATCACACTCCCAATGGCATCTTCGTCCAAACACGATGATAGTTCCCAAACCCGTGACGAAAGCTAAGATCCTGGTCGTCGACGACGAGCCTCAAATCCGCAGAGTCTTAAAGACGGCGCTCTCCGCCGCAGGCTTCACGATTGCCGAAGCACAATCCGCCGACCAAGCCTTCGACAAAGTTCGGGAGGAGCGCTTCGATCTCATCCTGCTCGATGTCAACATGCCCGGAATGAGCGGCCTTGAAGCTTGCGCTGAACTCCGCCGCGCCTCCGAAATCGCGATTATCATGCTTACGGTTCGCGGAGCCGAAGCCGACAAAGTCGCCGCACTCGACGCGGGCGCGGACGATTACATCACCAAGCCCTTCGGTGTGCCGGAGCTCCTCGCCCGCATCCGCGCCTCGCTACGACGCGTTCCTTACCTGACGACCAACGCGCCGTCCGTGATCCGCTTTGGAAAGGTGGAGATCAACTCGGAAACGCGGCATGTCTCGGTGGACGGCAAAGACATTCGTTTCACGCCCAAGGAGTTCGATCTTCTGCATTACCTGGCTACACACCCGAACGTGACAATCCCGCACACCAAGCTGCTGCAAACCGTTTGGGGACCCGACTACGGCAACGAGCTCGCGTATCTCCACGTCTTCGTCAATCAAATTCGCAAGAAGATCGAAGAAGATCCGGGAAATCCTCAGTATCTGCTGACTGAATTAAGAGTCGGATATCGGTTTCATCTGCCCGATTAGGCCGCCTTTAGCCCGCCCTAATTCCAGCCTTAGGCTCGCCGCTTTACTGTGCTGATGGAGGGTGCGCGTGCCGAAGTACAAACGAGCCTTGATCGAAGATCCGGAGTCCGTAGAGGCCCCAGGCGAAAACGCCGCGATTGCGGTTCCTTCTGATCCGCTTGCTGTCACGGTTGTGTTCACGACAGTCGCCGCTACCCTGGATGCGCTACGCGAGGCGAGCGGTCTCGCGCACCAGCTTAAGGCACGCATACGGATTCTCGTTCCGTCCGTCGTTCCTTACCCGCTCGATATCGCTCACCCGAGGGTCGATCCTCTATTCCGCCTTCGCCATTTCCGGACACTCTGCGAACAGCACTCGATCGAAACATTCGTTGATGTTCGGCTCTGCCGAGATCGCCTCGCCTGCATCCGCGACGCTCTCGCGCCACACTCGCTCGTGGTGATTGGTGCGCGAAAAGAATTCTGGCCGTTTCGCGCCGAGCGAATCCTGGTTAGCCAACTACGAATCGATGGTCACGAGGTGACTTTGATCAACTCGCATAATAGAGGCCGGAGTGTTAGCTGGTTCCGAAGTCTATGGCCGGAGAAGCGCCGTTTTCCGGCATGAGACCTAGGGCTTCTCTATCGGCTTGCCCTCGGGATCCAGCGTGACCATCTCGCCGATGTTCAAGCTCTTCACACCAGATTCGATCTTCGACGTGTCGCCGACGAGAAGCAGCGAAGCCTTACTCGGGGTCCCGTACTTCTCGGCAACACTATTCACTGCATTCAACGTCACCTTCTCGAGTTCCGCCGGCTCCCGCTGCATCTCCGATGTGGGTAGAGAGAGCGACCAAAGTTGAGCTACTTCGCCAGACACGCGGCTCAGGGATTCAAACTGCTGTGCATAGCCCCTCAGAAGCGTCTCCTTCGCCGACGCAAGCTCCTTGTCAGACACCGGCTTCTCGCCCGCGATGAATCGCAGCTCCTTTTCAAACTCAACGACAGATTCCTTTGTCTTATCTGTCTGCACACCGCCCCGAGCCATCCAGCTCCCGTACCTTGAATAGAACTGCGGCCCTGACCCAACGCCATACGAATAACCTTTGTCTTCGCGCAGATTCATATTGAGCCGCGACCCAGCAGACCCGCCCCAAACCGTATCCGCCAGCGTAAACGCATAGTAGTCAGGGCTGCTCCTTGGCGCACCAGGCAGCACCATGGACAGCTCCGTCTGCGCTGCATCGGGTTTATGAACTATATAAACTTTGCCAGGCCCGATTGGTTCAGGAGGACCGATGGTGACCGCAGGCGCAGCACCGCCGGTCCATGCACCCAGAAACTGCTTGCTCGCGCTCGCGGCCTCAGCGAGCGAAATGTCCCCGGCAAATATGATTGCGGAGCTACCCGGCCTCCAATAGGTCTCGTGAAAGCGCATCAACTCCGCAGGAGTAATCTTTCGAAGCGAAGCGCGGAACCCGTTTACCGGATGCCCATACGGATGGTTCCGACCAAATGCCAGCATTGGAGCAACACGCCGCGCAATCGAACTTGGATCATTTTCTGCCTGCGCCAGGCGGTCGAGGGCCTTCTTCTTCTCCCGTTCTACCTCATCCGCCGGAAAATTCGGGTTGCGCACCACGTCGGCCATCACCGTCATCGCCGGCCCTAAGTTCGCCTTCAGAACATCGACCGCCACCATGGCATATTCGCGGTACGCCATGCTCCCAATACCCGTCCCAAGATCACCTAACGAATTATCAATGTCGAGGGCGGTCCGAGTCTTGGTGCCTCGCAACATCGCCGTAGCGGCCAGACTTGCGAGCCCGGGTAGGTCCTGCGGATCGGCAACGCTTCCCGCCCGGCTCGCAATCGTAACGTTCACCTTTGGCAGATCCTTGCGCTCCACCACAAACACGTCGATGCCGTTGTCGAGCTTCGTCGTTTTCACCTCAGGTACCTGGAACGCAACATCCTGCCCTAATGCCGGCGGCTTCGACCGGTCGAGCGTCACAGTTGACGTTTGCGGCGCGACCTTTTCGGGATGGAACCGAACCAGCAGCCGATTCTGGGTATTCAGCCACTTATTAGTCGCGGCCTTCAAGCTCGCGATCGTCACCAGCCGGTGCCGGTTCACGTCTTCCGCAAATTTGTCCGGATCCCCGAAGTAAGTGTTGTACTGGTTTAAGACGTCAGCCTGTCCGCCAAACCCGCCGATCCGCTCGAGTCCCGACAGGTATTGCAGCTCCCACTTTGCCTTCGCGCGGGCTAGCTCCTGCTCCGTTGGCCCCTCCGTCGCGAGCTTTGCGATCTCCTCCGTCAGCGACTTCTCAATTGCCGGCAGACTCGCGCCGGGACGTGCCGTCGCCATGGTCAGAAACATACCTGCAATCTCATACGACTGTTGAAACGCGGCCACATTCGAACAGAGCTGCTTGTCATACACCAACGTCTTCTCGAGCCGCGAGGAAAGGCCGTCCGAAAGAATGGCCGACGCTAGATCCAGTTCCGCGTCACCCTGTTCGAAGAACGCCGGCGTAGGCCACGCCACATAGACGCGCTCTTGCGGCACGTGATCGTTCACCTCGATCACTCTCTCCGAGCCCAGAGTCGGAATCAACACCTTCGGCCGATCGAGCGGAGGTCCCGGAGGAATCGGCCCATAATATTTCGCGACCAGGCGTTTGGCTTCAGCGGGGTCGAAGTCGCCGGTAACGGCGAGCGTCAGATTGTTCGGCGTGTAATAGGTCTGAAAGAACTGCTTCACGTCATCTACGGAAGCCGCCGTCAAGTCTTCCTGGCTGCCGATGACGGAATGCGCATACGGGTGTCCGGCCGGGAACAGATTCTCGTTCAGGAGTGTAAAGGCGCGCCCATACGGTCGGTTCTCCAGGCTTTGCCGCCGCTCATTCTTAACAATATTGCGTTCGTTATCGAGCTTGGCCTGGGTCAGGACATCGGTTAATGTCGCGAGCCGGTCCGACTCAAGCCAAAGCACATATTCAAGGCTCCCTGACGGCACGGTCTCGAAATAGTTGGTGCGGTCCTCGCTCGTGGTTCCGTTCACGCCGCCTTCGGCGAGGTTGGCTCCGGCCTTCTCGATGAAGCTTAGATACTTTACATTGGCATTCTTCGAGCCTTCGAACATCATGTGTTCGAACAGATGGGCAAATCCGGTCCGTCCGGCACGCTCGTTCTTAGAGCCCACGTGATACCACGAGTTCACGTGCACCATAGGCAGCTTGCGGTCAACATGAAGGATGACCTGGAGCCCGTTCGGGAGCGTGTACTTCTCGAATGTCAGCCTGGGAACTTCGGGGGCCGCCGCGTGACCTTGCGGGAGGAGGAAGCCGCCGAGCGAAGCGACAAGAACCGTGCGGAGTGATGCGAGAAAGCGCATAAACAGGGGATTACGGATTATACGCAATCCGAAGCGGCGGAGTTCGGTAGAACACTCGGCCGGAAGCGCAAGATTCAGAAGTTCGTTGAGGGTATGATGAATATCAGAAGCGGGAGTAACTCAATGGTAGAGTCACAGCCTTCCAAGCTGTTGGTTGCGAGTTCGATTCTCGTCTCCCGCTCCATCTTTTTCACCCACTAGACCACGAGCGCTTCTTCCTGCCGGATCTTACGTGCTAATTGTGCCGTTCGTTTCTGGTCCAGCAACTCGCGCAAGCGCGGAAACTCCGTTTCCTCTTCTTCCCGGGCGTGCGGTTCGATCTCGGTGCGAAGAGCGCGCACAGCCTCGCCCCATTCCTCTTCGCGACGAACTGCCCTTTCGAGTTCGAACAGGTGGATCTTCATGCTCGCGTGCTCGCGATATAGCTTCTGGGTGGCCTCATGCCGTTCTGCCTGCGTTTTCAGCAGCGGATAGACGATGTCCTCTTCCGCCATGGCATGTTTTCCAATCGTGCGCTTGAACGCGAGAAAGAGAATCTTACGCTTGCCCCAATCGCTCGCCGGAAGCTGTTCCATTCTGTCCAGAAGCGAAAGCAGTTTCCTGTGTTGTTGAATCAGCCCAGCGAAGGGATCGCGGCCGGCCGCGCCTTGCACCAATCCGTTAGCATTCGCGAGAAGCACAGGCAAAACGCGGCCCAGCAATACTCCACCGGCTGCTCCCAGGCCCAGAAAAAAACAAGTGCTTGTCTTATTTGTCATCCCATATGGACGCGCCTGGAGGAGTAAGAATCATCACCAGCACTTCTGCGTATAAGTCGAGAGATGAAAACCGGGGGACTGAAATCCGGTTCGCTATTCGGAGCTATTGCGGCGCCAACGATTGTGCGCTTATGCTGCTTTCTTGGCTCGCGCTGACGTTCGTTTTCGAGCTGCGGTCTTCTTAGCCGCGGGTCGCCTGGCAGATTTCTTAGCAGCCTTCTTCGCGGTGGCCTTCTTCGCAGCGGTCTTAGTCTTCTTGCCCGGCGCATGAAGATGCTGGGCGGCTTTCGTCGGAGATCCCGGATGCTCTGCTTTCCAGCTGTCAAGCTGCTTCTTACGTTTGGCGCGAAAGCTCTTCTCGCCACCGGACATCTTTGAGTCCGCTTTCGGCTTGCAGCTTCCCTGTTCGTGCTGCGTCTTGCCTGGAACCGGTTCGTAGCCGGGCCAACAACGGTTTTCCTTCTTGGCCAAATTGCCTCCTATTCGATCTAGACGCTCGTCCGGCGAGGGTCGATTGATTTTTCGCAGAGGTCAGACTTGTGATTTCATAGCAGACAGCATGCTGCTGATTCGAGTTCTCCTCTTTGCCGGATTTGCCTCGTCTCTCCCGGCAGCATTCCTTGATCCCGTTCCCTCATTGCCCGTCGCAGAAAGTTCACGCCAGATTGTCAGGAGAACTCAGGCCGGACAACCTTTCACCGTAGCGGGAGAGGAAGGGGCGCTCTTCGGAAGGCAAAACGGAAAATTTGAAGCATGGCTTTGGCCGGTGAAGCTGCTCAGTAACTTCTCCATCCGCGCCGAGCTCTTCGATTACCCGGTGCCGATCGACGTGAACGCTCTATCTGCGGAGATCCGGGTAACTCCCGCTGAGACGATCATCACGTACTCGCACGCGGCGTTTACAATTCGGCAGCGCATGTTCGTATCGCGAGGAAGACACGACTCGCCAGTCCCGCCGTTGCAGTTGTTTTCGAGATCGATTCGGTCCGGCCACTCAACCTCACCTTTTCCTTTACGCCCGAGATGCTCCGGATGTGGCCTGCTCCGAATCATGGCCGTCCCAGTGGCGAATGGATTTCTCGCGGTGATTCGGGCCTCTATGTGCTGCATACAGACGATCCAAACTTCTCGGCAATTGTGGCCATGCCGCGAACGAAGCCCGGAACCTTGGTTCCCTACCAGGAGCATCCGCAGACTTATCCTCTCGAACTGAAACTCGCGTTCGATCCGAAACGTGACGCGGGTCTTTCTTTTCCGCTTGCTCCTGGCTATGAAGGAAAACTCCGATCCAGCCGCGCAGGCCGCAGACATTCTCGCGAAGATCACTGACGTGCTATCGCGCGACTCGAGCTTACTATCAGAGCTTTTTTGATAAGCGCCTATACATCGAAACACCGGATCGAAAGCTGGACGAAGCTTTGGCGTGGGCTGAGTTGCAATTGACCAGATGCAGGTCCTTCAGGGTAGCGAAATAGGCCTGGTAGCGGGATACTACGAGTCGGCTGATTCTGCGCGTCCCGGCTACGCATGGTTCTTTGGTCGCGACACACTCTGGTCGACATACGCAATCAACAGTTACGGTGATTTCGGACTCACTACGCGCGCGCTTTGAATTTCTGCTTTTCACGTCAGCGCCACGACGGCAAAGATCATGCACGAGTATTCGCAAACAGCCGAAGCCCTCGATTGGAAATCAACTCCCTATTTCTACGCCTCGGCCGATTCCACTCAGCTTCTCATCATGGCTGTTGCGGATTATCTGAAGATCAGCGGCGACGTGCCCTGGATCAAAGCCATTGGGAGGCCTTGATCAAGGCGTATCGATTCCTTCGTGAACACGAGGACCGCAACGGCATCTACAGTAATGAGCAAGGCACCGGCTGGGTAGAGTCATGGCCTGAAGGAATGCCTCATCAGGAGATTTACCTCGCCGCCCTGGATTGTCAAGCTGCCAGGCGATGTCAACTCTCGCCTCCGCTACGAACGATCAGGAACTCGCCCTCGCCTCGAAAAAGAAGGCCGAGAGCATCAGGCAAACAATCGAGCAACAGTTTTATTCAGCGCCAGATGAGATTCTACGCCTTCAGCCGGAACACGGACGGAACACTAGATAGGACCGCGACATCTATCCGGCGGTCGCGTGGTGGGATGGAACATTGGCGCTGACTAAAGCAGACCGCATGTTCAGCCGTTGGGCGTCGCCCGAATTCTCGGCCGATTGGGGAACAAGAGACATCAGCAATCAGACTTCGTTCTACGACCCGATCAGTTACCACCAGGGCTCGATTTGGCCACTATTTACCGGTTGGGTTTCGCTGGCGGAATACCGGGCTGGCCGCCCGCTCTCCGGGTACGCGCATCTGATGCAAAACGCTAACTTGACATGGGCCCAGGATCTCGGCGCGGTCACCGAACTCCTTTCCGGCGATCTGTTTCAGGCGCTCGGCCGGAGTAGCTCTCATCAGATGTGGTCCTCCGCCATGGTGATCTCACCTCTGGTGCGCGGCTTACTCGGCCTTGATTGGGATGCCCTGAACCGCACCTTGATCGTGAGGCCGCAACTGCCCGCTACGCTGGGATAAAGTCGCGGTTCATAACGTCCCGCTGGGCTCGCTCCGAGTCCAACTGGACATCACCCGGCGTAAGGGCGAGTTGCTGATTCAGTCAAAATCCACCGAAGGTCAGCAGTTCTGCCTGTCTTCCAGTCCAACCGGCAGACCTTGTTCGGATTCGGCTGCTCGGATCCATGAACTCCGGCTGCCCACGCCTGCGGTCGAGATACAAATGCCGGCTGAACTTCCTGAGCCGGGATCGAGAACGCAACAACTGAAGGTAATCGAGGAACGCCACCTGGACCGTTCCATGGTCGTCACGTTTTCTGCGCCCGGTAATCAGCGCTACGAATTGCCCGTTCGATTCAGCCGCCCTGGCATTACGGTAGAGGGCGCACGGATCTCGGGTGACAAACTTCTGCTCGAAAGTTCCGGCACGCCCGGCTTCCGGACTCAAACAGTCACATTCCGCTGGTGAGCACGTCGGGCCTCTTGGCGCGGAAATACGTATATAGTCGAGGGATGCTGCGGTTTCGGAGAAGGCTTACACCCACGGCTTTTGGCTTTGCGCTTTTCATTGTTACGTATCTCTCCGGACAAACACCGGCACCACAGGCGAAGTCCGCAAACATCCTTGAATACATCCGGTCGACCTGGACTGTTCTGACGCGATCGAACGCGAACCTCGGGACAGCCGCCGTAGATCCGAAGTTCAAGCCGCGACCGGACGGCCGGTGGACCGTATACATCCCGCGCGATGAGGATCAGGAACTCGTGAGGCGAGGGTTTGCGGCGAGAGATGCCTGCGGCCGCATTCAAAAGCATCGCGATTGAATCGTTACCCGCTGATTTGGACGCCCTGCCGAGCCAAGGACTGCTGTATCTGCCTCATCCCTACGTGGTACCGGGTGGACGCTTCAATGAAATGTATGGCTGGGATAGTTACTTCATCCAGGTGGGCCTGCTGCGTGACGGCCAGACCGAGATGGCCAAGAACCTTGCGGATAATTTCCTATATGAGGTGAAGCACTACGGCCAGGTTCTGAATGCGAATCGAACGTATTACATGACGCGATCGCAACCGCCATTCCTGACGCAGATGGTGCTGGGCGTTTATGGCAAGACACACGACCGTGAATGGCTGAAAAACGCCCTGCCGTCAGTGACTCGCTACTACGAAGTATGGGCCAAAGAACCCCATCTCACGCCCGAAACCGGGCTGGCCCGCTATTTCGATTTGGGTGAGGGACCTGCTCCGGAAGTGATCTCGTCGGAGCGCGACACGAACGGGAAAACACATTACGAGCGGATCCGCGACTTCTTCCAGGCGAATCAAATCACAGACTACGACGTAAGCCAATACTACGATCGATCGACGAACCAGCTGACTCCGCTGTTCTATAAAGGCGACCGATCCATGCGAGAGTCCGGCTTTGACCCGTCGAACCGTTTCGGCGCGTTCAACATCGACATCATTCATTACAATCCGGTCTGCCTCAATTCGCTGCTGTTCCTTATGGAACAGCAAATCGCCGACATCTATGCCGAGCTCGGTGACTCAAACGCAGCTCAAGACTGGAAGAAGAAAGCATCGATCCGTGGAGAGCGGGTGAATCGATTGATGTGGGATGACGCGGACGGTTTGTATTACGACTACAACTTCGTGACGAAGAAGGTCAGAAAATATCCGTTTCTGACTACCTTCTATCCGCTTTGGGCGGGCTTAGCGAGCAAAGACCAGGCGTTGCGCGTCATGAAAAACCTCGACAAATTCGAAAAAGCCGGCGGACTACAGACCAGTACTTACGTCAGCGGAAATCAATGGGATTCGCCGTTTGGCTGGGCGCCGCTGCAGCTGATTGCGGTAGAGGGAATGAGGAAGTACGGCTTCGAAGAGGATGCCGAGCGGGTTTCAATGAAATTCTTGACTATGGTGCAGCGCGAGTTTCTCCGTCAAGGCTACATCGTCGAGAAATACGACGTGGTGAGAGGAGGCACCGAGGTCGCGGCGCAGATTCGCTTCGGCTATAGTGCGAACCAGGCAGGATTTGGCTGGACAAATGCCGCCTTTACCGCGCTATATGACGAATTGAAGCCAGAGGATCAGCACAAACTTGTGGGCGCCGGTGCGAGCCGCTACTGATTCTCGAGCGCCTTCTCTTGCGCCGCAATCTCGACGCGCTCTCGTTTTACGTCCAGGCGTACCCTGGCGAAGATACTCATATACAGGTTTGCCACCCAGACGAGGGCGAATCCGCTGATGAGGTAACCCCGCCAGTCCGGGTACAGGAGTTTGAAACGGGTGAGCAGAAGGAAAAAGGCCGTAACGTAGTGGCTGAAACAGTATTCACACGTAAACAGGTAAAAAAACTTGCGCTTCAGGAGCTTGTTACAGTTTTGGCTTCGGTCTTGACAGTATTCGCGCGGTTCCCGAAACACCTCTTCATGCGTAACGGTCCATGCGATCGATGCAATTGGCAGACCCAGGATGAAGAGCGTAAAAAGCTCGCGGCTCATAATCGTTAACAACCCCTTTACTACTATCGCTGTTGCGTACGCGGGGAGATTTGCCGGTAAGAGGAGAATAAGTTAATGCCACACGATAAAGACAGCGGGGCCAAACCTGCCGGCCCGTGCGCCATGGTCATCTTCGGAGCCGGAGGTGATCTGACCAAGAGGCTCATCATCCCTGCACTCTACAACTTGACGTGCGCACAC
Source organism: uncultured Acidobacteriaceae bacterium (assembly GCA_963730775.1). Lineage (GTDB taxonomy): Bacteria > Acidobacteriota > Terriglobia > Bryobacterales > Bryobacteraceae > Bog-105. Next base: position 616,661 of record CAVSTI010000009.1, read on the forward strand.
TTACTTCCGCAAGAGTTGGCGATCGTTGGTTTCGACCGTATCGACCAGACCACCGAGCAATGGACGGATAGCTTGGCCAAAATGACGGAAGAATTTGCGAATACCGGCAGCGATCAGGCGAAGTTCAGCAAAGACGCGTGGCAGTTCCTGGCCGATAGGATGTCGTATTTCAAAGGCGATCTCACGGACGACAAGTCTTACGAGGATCTGAAGGGTAAGTTGGCGGAGATCGATAGCACTCGCAATACCGGCCGCAATTACCTCTTCTATCTGGCCGTCGCGGAAAGGTTCTTTGGCACCGTTGTGGAGCATCTGGGCCATAGCTGCCTCAGCTGCGAAACGGATGGTTACTGGCGCCGTGTAGTAGTCGAGAAGCCTTTCGGGCATGACCTGCAATCGGCTCATGACCTCGACAAACAGATCCTCAAGGTCATTGATGAAAATCAGGTCTATCGCATTGACCATTTCCTGGGCAAGGAAACGGTGCAGAACATTATGCTGTTCCGTTTCGCTAACGGACTGTTCGAGCCGTTATGGAATCGCGATCGCATCGAACACGTTCAAATCACGGTTGCGGAGACGGTCGGAGTTGAAAAGCGGGGTTCGTTTTACGAGAAAACAGGCGCGCTCCGTGACATGGTTCCCAACCATGTCTTTCAACTCGTAGCCATGACCGCTATGGAAGCGCCGAATTCGTTCAGTGCGGATGCGATCCGTTCCGAGAAGGCGAAGGTGATTGAGGCAGTTCGGCTCTGCGATCAACACGACATGACGTGCAACGCGGTGCGCGGTCAATATTCGGCTGGAATGGTCGATGGCGAAAAGATCGCCGGCTACAGAGAAGAGCCGGACGTCGCTCCCGATTCTGTTACCGAGACATATGTCGCATTGAAGCTCTTGATCGACAACTGGCGATGGTCGGGAGTTCCCTTCTACGTGCGCACCGGCAAAAGATTGGCTCGCAGGAAAACCCAAATCGCCATCAAATTCAAACAGGTGCCTGCGGCTCTGCTGCGGAACACTGAATTCGAGAAGCCGGCCCCGAACTGGCTTTTGCTCCGCATCCAACCCGACGAAGGAATGGCATTGGAGTTTGGGGCCAAGATACCAGGCCCGTCGATGCGCGTCGGCGACGTTCGGATGGACTTCAAATATCGTGATTACTTCGGAACGGCCCCTGCAACAGGGTACGAGACTCTGCTGTACGACGTGATGACCGGAGACGCGACGTTGTTTCAGCGAGCAGACAACATTGAGTCCGGTTGGAGCGTTGTTCAGCCGATCCTGGATGATTGGGCGAAGAATGCCGGAAAGGCTCTGGCCTTTTACCCGGCGGGAAGTCAAGGGCCGGCCGAAGCGGATGAACTACTCGCGCGAGACGGTCATGCCTGGCGCATCATCAACTGAGCGGAGTGCAGGGCACGATACTTACGTAGCAGCTCGTACATAACGATTGCGCCTGCGCTCGCCACGTTAAGTGAATGCTTTAATCCCAGCATGGGGAGGCGTACGTGGGTGTCGCAGGCCTCCAACAACCTGGGATCCAAACCGTCGACTTCGTGCCCGAATAGCACGCACACAGGAAACCGCGGCTGCCAGTCGAAGATGTCCACGGCCCGGTTGCTGGTTTCGATAGCCGCAATTTCGTGTCCGCCGGTTCTTAAGACGCGGATCGCTTCGAGAGAGCTTTCGGAGCCTCGCCACGGCACTCTTTCTTCGGCTCCCAAAGCGGTCTTCGCTACGCCTTTATGAGGCGGCCGGGCCGTGATACCGGATAAGATCAGTTGTTCAATGCCGGCGCCGTCGCCCGTCCGAAAGAACGAGCCGACGTTGTACATGCTTCGAACGTTGTCCAGCAGAATCGTGACCGGAAGCCGCAGGTCCTCATAAAGCGAAGCGCCAAGGGTTGCGCGAAAGGGAACGCGGTCCATGTGTCACATGCGGCCGAGGCCGGCGCGCTTCCACAGTTCATCCACGCGACTGACCACTTCAGGCGCCATCCGGATCACGTTGGGCCAACGGCGGTTGAACCCTTCGGACGGCCACTTTGTCGTTGCGTCCACACCCATCTTCGATCCGAAGTTGGGCAATCGGCTCGCGTGGTCAAGCGAGTCGATTGGACCAGTCACGAACTCAATATCTCGCTGCGGGTCGATATTGTTGAGAGCCTTCCAGGAAACCTCGGACACATTTTGAACATCGACGTCTTCGTCCACGACAACGACGCACTTGCTGAACATGGCCTGTCCCAGCCCCCAGATCGCATGCATCACCTTGCGCGCCTGCCCTGGATACGACTTCCGTATCGAGACCAGGATGAGATTGTGAAAAACGCCTTCCGCCGGCATGCAGATGTCGCGCACTTCCGGAAGCTGGGTGCGCATGAGCGGCAGAAAGATGCGTTCGATCGCCTTCCCCATGTAGAAATCTTCCATGGGAGGCGGCCCCACAATCGTCGCAGCGTAGATTGGGTCTTTCCGGCGCGTGATGCACTCTACGTGAAACACCGGGTAATCATCGTCGAGAGAGTAAAAGCCGGTATGATCCCCAAACGGACCTTCGCGGCGCAGTTCGCCTAGGTTGAGGTAGCCTTCGAGAACAATCTCCGAGTTGGCCGGCACTTCCAGATCTGATGTTTCGCATTTCACCATCTCGACGGGGCTTCCGCGAAGGAAGCCGGCGAACAACATTTCATCAATACTGGGGGGCAGCGGCAGTATCGCGGAGTATAGTGTCGCCGGGTCCGACCCGATCGCCACGGCAACCGGCATGCGAGTCGATTTCCCTTCTGCTGCCAGCCGGCGATAGTGTTCCGCTCCTTGTTTGTGCTTTTGCCAGTGCATGCCGGTGGTCTGGCCGTCGAACACCTGCATGCGGTACATTCCGCAATTTCTCTTGCCTTCAGAGTTCTTCGAAAACACCATTGGCAAGGTGATGAAACGGCCGCCATCGCCCGGCCAGCAGTGCAGGATCGGAAAGTCGTTTAGCGAAAAGCCTTGGCGCTGGATTACTTGTTTGCAAGGTCCGGTCGAAACCATCTTGGGAAACATGGAGGCAAGCTCGCCCAGTTTCGGGAGCAGTTTCAATTTGTCCAGCAAGCTCTCCGGTTTCTGCATCTCGAGGAACCCGGAAATCCGTGCCGCCACTTCGTCGATCTTCGACACACCCAAGGCCAGTTCCATGCGCCGCATGCTGGCGAAAGCGTTGATGAGCACCGGATATTCCGAGCCCTTTGGATTTTCGAATAGAAGCGCAGGGCCGTTGCTTTTCACGGCGCGATCCGCAAATTCAGTGATCTCCAGATGAGGATCTACCTCAAGCCTCACTCGCTTGAGCTCTCCTTCTTTGTCGAGAGCACGTATGAACGCGCGCAGATCATTGAATGCCATTTCGTTACACCCATTATGATGAGGGATGGATGACGGCAACCCGCACCGCACTCGTAACTGGCGCAAGCAGAGGAATCGGCAAGGCTTGCGCTCTTGTATTGGCTAAATCCGGTTATCGTGTGGCCCTTGCTGCTCGTTCGCTTGAGAATCTGGCAAGATGCAGTGAGCGACGTGAGAAGCGCCGGCGCCGAGGCATACGCGGTCGCCATCGACGTGAGTGACAGCGTTTCGGTTAAAGCCGGATTCGAGAAAACGGCCGCAGAATTTGGCAGGATCGACATCCTGATTAACAATGCTGGTGTTACAAAAGACGGGCTTGCCGTGAGAATGAAGGAGCAAGACTGGCGCACGGTCCTGGAAACGAATCTGAGCGGCGCTTTTTTCGCTATCCAGCAAGTATTGCCGGCGATGATGCGCGAGCGCTGGGGACGCATCGTCAATATTTCTTCTGTGGTGGGCGAAATGGGGAACCCGGGACAGGCGAACTATGTTGCGTCTAAAGCGGGCCTGATTGGTCTCACGAAGTCTCTGGCGCAGGAACTTGGGGCCAGAAACATCACCGTGAATGCTGTGGCTCCCGGTTTCATCGAAACGGATATGACGGGCGGCTTGTCGGAAGAACTGAAACAGAAGATGGTCGCCAACACTCCCCTGCGTAGAATGGGCGCGCCGGACGACATTGCCCATGCGGTTAGATTTCTCGTGAGCGAAGAAGCGAGTTTTATCACCGGGCACGTCCTGGACGTGAACGGCGGCATCTATATGTGAGGTGCGCCCAACGCGCGGCACTTTTCAACTATGTCTTCCATCACCGTTTCACCCAAGGCAAAACGCGACAGCAGTTTCCGGATCGGTCTGGTGCAGATGCCCTGCTCTCTGGATCCCGAAGAAAACCTGAATCGGGCAATCGAGGGAATCAAGAAAGCGGCCAGCGCAGGCGCAGAAATCGTTTGTCTCCAGGAACTTTTCAGAAGCCAGTACTTCTGCCGGGAAGAGCATCCGAAGTGGTTCGATCTGGCAGAAAGTATTCCCGGCCCATCCACCGAAGCCATCGGCGATGTTGCAAAACAGCTACAAGTCTCCGTCGTTGCTTCTCTGTTCGAAAAGCGCGCACAGGGCTTGTATCACAACACCGCGGCGGTTATCGATGCGGACGGATCGCTCGTTGGCATGTACCGCAAGATGCACATTCCCGACGATCCGCTGTATTACGAAAAGTTCTACTTCACGCCTGGGGATCTGGGCTTCCGCAACTTCGAGACCCGTTACTCGCGGATCGGTGTGCTCGTCTGCTGGGATCAGTGGTATCCGGAAGGAGCACGCATCACGAGCCTGCAAGGGGCTAATGTGTTGTTCTATCCGACTGCCATCGGCTGGCATCCGGCAGAGAAAGCAGCAATACGGAGACGCCCAACTGGATGCGTGGCGCACGATGCAGCGAGCCCATGCGATCGCAAACGGGGTGTTTGTCGCGGCAGTGAACCGCACCGGCTTCGAGGGTCCTGCCGATAGCGGCATCGAATTCTGGGGCAATTCGTTCATCTCGGATCCTTTCGGGCGCGTCATCGCGCAAGCCTCGGCAACAGAAGACGGAAGTGCTGGTGGCCGAATGCAATCCGAAGGAGATGGACGAAGTTCGAAAGAACTGGCCGTTCCTTCGCGATCGACGTATCGACGCCTATTCGCCGATCGTGCAACGCTGGCTCGACTAGATGTCGGAAAAGGAAGAGATCAGGTCTGCCGGATTCAGAATGCCGGCCGAATGGGAGCCTCACGAAGCCACTTGGCTCGCGTGGCCTCACGAGAATACTGACTGGCCGGGTAAATTTACTCCGATCCCCTGGGTCTATGGGGAAATCGTCCGGCACCTCTCCCGAGTCGAGAAGGTACGCATTCTCATCGACGATGCTGAGGCGGAACGAAAGGCTCGCCGGGTCTTACGAAGAGCAATGCGGACTTGAATGCCGTCGAATTTTTTCACCGCAAGACGGATCGAAGCTGGACGCGCGATTTCTGCCCCATCTTTGTGAAGGACAAGCGCGAACCAGCCTCGAATGTTGAACTGGCAATTCAACGGCTGGGCGAAATACAAGAATTCAAAACACGACGACGCTGTCACAGCTTCGCTCGAACAAGATCTGAACGTGCCAGTAGTGACGCCCTTGTGGAACGACAAGCGCGTTGTCCTTGAAGGCGGCAGCATCGACGTTAACGGATCAGGATCTATCCTCACGACGGAAGAATGCCTCCTGAGCAAGGTCCAGGCCCGGAACCCGGAACTCTCTCGGGAAGACTTGGAGCAGATCTTCGACGTTTATCTGGGGGCGCCCAGGACACTTGTGGCTCCGGAATGGGATCGCCGGCGACGATACGCACGGGCACATCGACGATCTGGCCCGGTTCACGGACGCGCAGACCATTGTGATTGCACACGAAGAAGATCCGTCGGACGTCAACTACGAGCCTCTGAACGAGAATCTCGCTTTGCTTCGTGAAATGAAGGATCAGAGCGGTGCCAGTTTCCGGGTGATCACGCTACCGATGCCTGCACCGGTGATCTTCGACGAGCAGCGACTCCCGGCGAGCTATGCGAACTTCTACATCGCGAATCGTATCGTCCTGGTGCCTACCTTCAATGATCCCAACGATCGAATCGCGCTGAACACCTTAGCTGAACTGTTCCCGGATCGCACCGTGGTTGGGATAGCCTCTACGGACCTCGTGCTCGGGTTGGGAACGCTTCACTGCATGACGCAGCAGCAGCCTGCGTGATCGAGCTGTGGCTCTCACCGTACTCGCCGCTGTTCCCGTTGCAATCTGGCTCTATCTCTTTTCGGCCGAGGTGGTTTTTGGCGGGTTCGGCAGCATCTTGCCCCAAACTCGAATGAACGAATCTATCCTGGACGAATCGTAGCCGTCGTTCCCGCGCGGGACGAAGCTGCTGTTGTCGGAAGTGCGGTGCAGTCTCTGCTCGGACAGAAGCTTCTATCATCGATGCACGTCGTTCTGGTGGACGACGGGAGTTCCGACGGAACGGCAGACGTTGCCTCGCGAGCAGCGGAAGAAACTGGAGGCGACGATCGGTTAACCATCCTGGCCGGAAAGCCTCTCGCCGCCGGGCTGGACCGGCAAATTGTGGGCCGTTTCGCAAGGTATCGACGTCGCTCGACGAATGGAAGCCGACTATTACCTGTTGACCGACGCCGATATCCGGCACGATCCCGAAAGTATCGGCCGCCTCCTTGCCGTCTCCCAGCACGGCGGATTCGATCTCGCGTCTTACATGGTCAAGCTCTCGGTTGCTTCCTGGGCCGAGAAGGTCACCATTCCTGCGTTTGTCTACTTCTTCTTTCAGCTCTACCCGCCTCGTTGGATTGCTTCGCCGCAATCCCGTACCGCAGGGGCGGCGGGCGGCTGCATGCTAGTTCGCCCGGAGGCCCTGGAACGAGCCGGGGGAATCTCCGCAATCCGCAACGCCCTCATCGATGACTGCGCTCTGGCACGTGCGATCAAGAGAACCGGCGGGAAGGTATGGCTGGGACTAACGGAGGGAAGCCACAGCATTCGCTCCTACGGCGGATTCCGGGGCGTAGGCCAGATGATTTCGCGTTCAGCGTTTCATCAACTGCACCATTCGACATTACTGCTTGTGTTCACGATTGCTGGATTGGCAGTGACGTATCTCGCGCCGCCTCTGCTACTGTTCACTGGCCGATCGGTTCCAGTCCTATGCGGAGCAATCGCCTGGATCGTGATGGCCTTGTCGTATCTTCCGGTCGTGAGATTCTACCGCCGACCGGCTGTTTGGGCTCTCTCCTTACCGCTCGTTGCAGTTTTCTACGCCGGCTGCACGGTCCATTCCGCCGTTCGGTTCTGGACCGGTGCTGGCGGTCAGTGGAAGGGACGCACTCAGGACAAAACGTACAGCTGATGTCCCGCTTCTCAGAACTTATTTCGGAAACAGCAGCGGCAGAGCATCTTCCGACGTAAACATGCATCGTGCGTTGTGTCCGCATTCCGGCACGATCTTGACATTGTGATGAGCGCCCAGCTTCTCATTGACAAACTTGCCGAACGCTTCGCCGCGGGCCAATCGAGTCGGGCCTTGGGCCATTGCCGAACACGAACCATCAAAACCGCCGAGCGGCAAGACATCGAGCTCTCCGAGCAAATAAGTCGTGGGCCTGGAGACTAGCTGGGTCTTCAACTGCTCATCCGATTCCTGTGCCGTGTAGCCGCTTCGGTCTTTCATTCCGTAAGGCCATTTGTCGTACGTGGTGCAATCCCGAGCGCCATTGAAATTATGAAAAGCTGGCGCATCGGGTCGCACTTCCGGGACGTACCCAGGTGCATGCGCCTGCACCGAATAAGCATTGTCCGTCGGACGAGTGCTGTCCGGCCACGCGTAGCTTGAAGGATTAGAAACAACGTAGCTGATCGGAACCCCGAGCTTATCGTGGATCCGATTCCCCATCTCGTAACGATTCAGAACCTGACCCCCAGCCGAATGCCCGGTGATGACGATCTGTTTCAGGTTAGGAAAAACCTCTTTGCGGGCCACCTTGCGCAGGATTTCGTCCAGGAAGTCAAACGAGGTTACGTCCGGATTGCTGACAGCCGGGCCACCGGAGCGCCAGGTATTGCAGTTCCAGCTGATCTCTTGCGGGGCGAGTGTGTCGTGGCAATTCGCGGCTGCGGAACCCATGCGTGGGGCAATAACGACCGTGTTTTCCAAGGCGCCAGCGAGAAACGCCGCAGCAAGGGCATTGCGGAAATAGTTGTCCGCATCTCGTCCCGCACCGTGAACCACGATCAATGCGCGCGTGATCGCCTCATTGCGAGTCTCCAGCGGGTAAGTGCGATAGATCAGTGACCGGGCCGACGCTCCCCCGAGGGGAATCCATTCGGTACAGGTCGAATCGGCGCTCGTACACGGAGCAGAGAAAGCAAGAGAGACTGAGAAGAGAATAAGAGCGATCAGACGCATTTTCTCAGTATCGCTGTTAGTGCTTAGACTCCAAGGCCTTCGGGATCACCTTGGCGGTTCCGGTAAGCCAGATAGAACCCCACAGGCACGATAAAGACGGTCACGATCACCGACAAAGTCAAACCGCCAATGAGGGCGCGCGCCAGCGGCGCGTAGGATTCACTTCCCTCCCCTAATTTCATTGCCATCGGCAGCAGGCCGATGATCGTGGCAAGCGAGGTCATCAGCACTGGCCGCAAACGAACGCGGCAGGAGGTGACGACAGCATCTCGAACCGTTCGTCCTTCCGCCAGCAGCTGATGAGCAAACTCCACAATCAGGATGCTGTTCGACATCGCGATGCCGGCTAGCATCAGAACGCCCATCAGCGACATGACATTCAGGGTCGTGCCAGTGGTCACCAGCGCGATCAGTACACCAGAGATAGCGGGCGGCAGCGCAAGCAGAATGATGAACGGATCGACGAAAGAGCGGAACTGCGCTACCAGGATCAGGTAGAGCAGAACTACCGAAAGCACCAGTCCGATCGCGAAACTTCGGAACGATGCATTCATAGACTGGACGGTACCCTGCATCGAAATGTCGACGTTCGCCGGCAGTTTCACATCAGCAACGATCCGGTCGATCTGTTTTGCGAGCGTTCCTAGAGCTTCGCCGACAGGCCGAACGTAGACATCAATCCTGCGGCGGATCTGGTAATGATCCACTTCCGTTGGCGCCTCGAACGGAGTGATTCTGCTGACCATATCAAGGCGAGTCGAGTTCGGGACGTTCACGCCGTGCAACGGAATCGCACGCAGATCGTTGATCTCCTGAATCTTCTGTTCCGGATATTGCACGGTGAGCCAATAGTTGTTGCCGTTCTTCGGGTCAACCCAGATACTTGGGGCAACCATTTGGTTCGAAGTCAGGGCCGTGATCACGTTTGACATCACTTCCTTTTCGCTCAGGCCCAGTTCGCCGGCTCGCATCCTGTCGATATCGAGCCGCAATGCCGGATAGTCAAGGTCCTGCGGAATGTAAACGTCCGCAGCCCCGCGAAGCTGACGTATGCGCGAGGCGATCGTCAGAGCGACCTTGTAATCGTCCTGGAGGTTACGCCCGGATACCTGCAAATCGATCGGAGCTGGCATGCCCATGTTCACGACAGCGTCAACCAGGCTGCCTGAAGAAAAGAATGCAGCGAGCTCCGGCATTTCATCCTGCATCCGCTGCTTGACGCGGGCGATGTATTCATAACTCCCGATGCGGTGTCCCGGCTTAAGACTGGCCTGAACAACGGCTGTATGCATGGCCGAGTTGGAGCTATAGACAGAAGAAAAACCCGGATCAACGCCGATGTTGGACACGATCATGCCCATGTCCTCCGGCGCCACAATCTTCCGAATCATGGCCTCGACCCGAGCCACTTCCTTTTCGGTGTCGTTTAACTTCGTGCCCGAGGGCGCTTTCAGATTTACGACAAATTGCCCCGCGTCCGTCTGAGGGAAGAACGCCAGGCCAACAAGCGGATAAAGGAGAAGGCTGACGGCAAACAGTGCGCAGAAGAAAAACATCGTTACAGCCGGACGCGCCATCACGACTGCGACGAGTGGTTCGTATCCGGCGAGCGTGCGGCCGAACTGCGTGATTGAACCAAACGTTGAAGCGAACACCGAATCCTCGCTTGGTACCGGGCGCTTGGTCCACATGGTGCTCGCGTTCCTCGCTCGATTCCATGTGAATCCCGGCATGCTTGATATACCGCGCGCAAAACAGCGGCACCACCGTCATCGCGACGAAATAGGACGCGAACAGCGAAACACCACCGCCAGCGCCAGGGCCGAAAAAAGGAACTTGCTGACGCCATAGAGAAGCGTTACGGGAAAGAAAACAACCACGGTGGTTAACGTTGCGGCGAGAACCGGAAGCGCAACTTCCTGGCCGCCTTTTTCCGCGGCCACCGCCGGCGGTTCGCCCAGTTCCAGGTGGCGGAATATGTTCTCCAGCACCACCACCGAGTTGTCGATCAGCCGCGACAGCGCCAAGCGCCAGCCCACCAAGCACCATGCTGTTGATCGAACTGCCGCCTAATTGAAGAGCAATGAACGCCGCCAGCACGGAAAGCGGAATGGAAAAGAAGACGGCCACCGTCGCCCGCATGCTTCCGAGAAAGACCAGAATCATCAGGCAAGTGAGAAACAGCCCGATGCCGCCTTCATGAAGCAGCGTCTCGATCGCGGTTTTCACAAACGCCGATTGATCGAACACGACGGTGCTCGAAAGCGTGCTGGGAACGTCGAACAGATGCTGGAGCTTGG
>CAVSTI010000010.1:0-21359 GCA_963730775.1 uncultured Acidobacteriaceae bacterium
GTTGCGGAAGGAAACGCAGGGAGTGGGGCTGACACTTATCCAACAGAGAACAGCACCTTGCGTCAACTTAACGCCGACCAACAGTTTCGGTTCATTGAAGCCAATCGAGTAACTCCTGTCGCAGTGAGTGCCACACGGGGTGCGATTCTGCTGGGTGTACTCTGATCGCAGCGCTCGTGCTTGCGAAAGAATGGTAAGCAAGCATGAACGGTTAGCGCAGCCATGCTGAAGAAACTAAACGCAAAGTGGTTCACGCGTCCGGTTCAGATGTCGGTTTTCGTCCTGACGGAACTGATACTCACGTACGATAGCTACCGGCACCGCACTCATCCGGCGCAAGTTGACGCTCACGTGGTCCTGGCTGTGATTCTGGCAATCATCTGGTGGCGGGCGGCGCGGACGAACACTCCGGAAGCATACGACTCTGTCGATTGGATCTCGTACATGTCCGTCACTGGACTGTTCTTAATTCCCGATTTCTTTCCGTAACTGAGCAGCCGCGGCTGCTCATTGATTCAGGATCGGCCGTTTTCTTCCACTCTCGTGGCAGGGGTTGCAGTGGTCACGCGCGTTTCCTTCCAAAGCCGCTGAGCGGGCAGAAAGAACACCGTTGTCGCGCAAAGCGCAGCGGCTACGAGAACGGAAAATGCACGGATTACGCCGGTGACGCGTTTGAGCAGGGTGCGCTCAGGTACAAGCGGGTCCACAAGCGCTGCTCCATAAAAGCAGGCTTGACCCGCGGCCGCTAAGATCATAAGCGGTTGGGGCAGGAAGAAGGTCGAGATAAGCGTAGATATCATCGCGAAGGGCAGCAGCAACCGGCCCATCTTGTGAGAAAGAAAATGAATGAAGCGGCGATTTCCCGGCCAGAGAAGCTGGGGAAACCGCACGAGAATCTGATAAATTCCCGCTTGCGTTCTTACCTTACGTCGGAACTCTGACTGGAGTGAAGTCGGGAAGTCAAAGGCCTTCGCATCGTCTTCGAAAAAGATCCTGTAGCCCTTAAATGCAGCTACGAACGGAAGGTAAACATCATCCAGCAGGATGTCCGCTGGGATCGCCTCCCTCAGGCTTCCTCGGATCGCGTAGATGGCACCCGTGGCGCCCAACATCGCATCAATGCGGTTGAGATTGCGCCGAATCCACTTCTCGTACTTCCAATACAAGCCCGTGTTGTACTCTTCGAGACTCTCGCCTTCTCGAATCACCAATTCACCAGTCACTACGCCAACGCTTGGGTCGGCAAAACAGCTCACGAGCTTCGAAATCGCGTCGCGCGCGAACGTTTGCCGGACATCCGTGAGCACGATGATCTCGCCCGCTACGGCCGCCAGCCCTTGACTGACTGCGATTGCCTTCCCACCCGGAGGCAAACGAAGCAGGCTTACTCGTGGATCGCTAAACCTGCCTACGATCGCCTCCGTTCCATCGCTAGAACCATCAGAGACGACCAGCACTTCGATCAGATGGCCGGGGTAGTCCGACGCAAGAACCGAACGAAGCTTCCCTTCGATCCAGCGCTCCCCGTTTTTGACCGGAATGAGAACCGAGATCCGGACAGGCCGTAGTTGTTTGCGAATCGGCTTAGGAAAAAACCTCGCGTAAATCGAAAGTAAGAGCGGATAGCCGGCGAGAACGTAAATGATGAAGGCCAGAAAGCTTAGAAAGACGCCGACAGCTACAGTCATGCGCCCTGAAGCGCTGCCGGGCTCTTCGCCGGCGGCAATGCCCGCTCGAACTTCCTCGTGACCTGCTGCCAGGAGAAGTTCTCGACCACCAATTGCTTCGCTCTCTGCGCTAAGCTCTGGCGTGCCGCCGGGTGCTCGAGGAGTTCAAGGCAGTGTTCGGCAAAGCGCGCCGCCGAGTCACCGATGCGAATGGTGTCGCCGTCCTGAACGGGGAGACCTTCGGCACCGATGGTGGTGGATACAACGGGTGCACCGGCCGCCATGGCCTCGAAGATCTTAAGGCGGGTACCGCCGCCGATCCGAAGCGGCACAATCGATACTGCCGACTGCCAAAGGTAAGGCCGCACGTCAGGAACAGTTCCGGTGACGGTAATCCCGGGCGTCTTGGCTGCTTCGAGAATCGAGGGTGGTGGAGTGCGCCCCACAATGGCGAGCGTTGTGCCGGGCCTTTGCGCCTGGATCAGCGGGAATACGTCGCTCAAAAACCAGCGCATACCGTCGATGTTGGGCATCCAGTCCATGGAGCCAACGAAAACCAGGTCGTGCGAAAGCGAAGCGGAGGGCGGCTTCTCGAAGTAATCCACGTCCACTCCGGTAGGAACCGACGAAATGCTCTTCACTCCAAAACGGGTACGCATCATCTGCTCGTCGACTTCAGAAACAGCGACGACGTGGGCAACCGCGCGGCAAACGTCGCGCTCCCAATTCAGCATCTTTTGTGCCTGGCCCGCGAAAGTAAGCACGATGAGCAAACGTTTTGCCTGTCTTCGCATGCCGTTCCCAGATCATCGATTCGACATTGTGCTGAAACAACGTCCACGAGCTCAGATCGTCGATATTGATTGCCGGAAACAGGAAGTCGCAAACCTTGGCGTCGAAGTGATGCTCGGTTGTGACCTTGCGTATCGCCTGTCGCATAGCTTCGGACCGATATCGCATGCCGGCGACGGGAATCGGCGAGACCAGCCCCTGCGCAAGCTGGAGCGCGAAAGCCGGAGAGGTCTTCGGGACAACCTTGTGAGCGACCGGATAGGCGTAGGAGCAATATTCGGAGCTGCGCCGTAAGCCTTCGGGATTGGCCGGATCGTCGAATGCCAGGTAATGAACTTCGTGGTTCTTGTGGAGTTGGCGGACCATCTCAAGCGTTCTGATCTGGCCGCCGCGAGTCGTCGGATGGAGGAAGTCGGTTTTGACCCAGAGGATCTTCACGCCGTCACCCGTGCGGGAGCTCCGGCCAACAGCCCGTCCCAATACTCTTCCTGATGTCCGGCAAAAATCATCTCGCCCCAAACCTGCAGGTTCAGAAGCCGCCACAAACGGTCGGTGGCGTCTTCGGCGCCGCTGCGCTGTTTAGCCACAAGCTCCTCGACGTAGTTCAAGTTCACGTATTCCGAGAGGAACGACTTGCGTCGAAGCAAAAGGGAGACGATCGGGTCGTTCTCTTTGTCACGGAACCACTGCCGTAACGGGGTAGGGAATCCCATCTTCTTGCGATAGATGATGTCGTGGGGCAGCAGATCTTCCGCGGCCTTCTTCATGATGTATTTGCCCGACTTGTTCCGGATTTTGAGGTTGTCAGGAACGCGAGCCGCGAACTCCACAAAGGTGTGATCTAAAAACGGCACTCTGCTCTCGATCGAGCATGCCATGCTCATTTGATCTTGCTTCATCAGCAGCTCGACGAGATAGGTCTTCGTATCCGCATAGAGCATCTGCGATAAGGTGGAGCCGGATCGCGATTCCCAATAATCGAGATAAGACTTGTACGGATTCGATCCGTTCTGCTTGAGCAGCAAAGCATTGCGCTCCCATCCCGAAAACGCACCGTAGAAGTTATCCAGTTGCAGCGACTCGACCGAGCCATCTCTTCCCAGGAAAGTATGTTGGAGCTTCCGCCGCAGATCGCGGGAGATGAGCGAGGAAGAGTCGATTGCACTTCGCACGCCCTTCCGCAGAAAGTCGGGTGCAAGCCGGTAAGTGTCCGCCCACTGGCGATTGAACAGATAGTGCTGGTAGCGATGGTAGCCGGCAAACAGCTCGTCGCTGCCTTCTCCGGTTAAGACAACCGTGACATGCTCAGCGGCGAGCCGCGAGACAAAGTAGAGCGAAACGCTTGAGGGCCACGCGATTGGCTCGTCTTCGTGCCAGATGAGACGCGGCAGCGCGTTGAAGAAATCGTCCGAGCCGATCACAATCTCGTGATGATCGGTGCCGATCGCCTCCGACACCTGGCGCGCGTACCCCAACTCGCTATATTCCGCCTCGCGATAACCGACCGCGAAGGTTTTAACGGGTTCAGAACGCATGCGCTTCATCAGCGCGGCGATGGCGCTGGAATCGAGGCCGCCGCTCAGAAACATGCCGAGGGGCACATCGCTCATGAGCCGCATGCGAACGGTTTCTTCCAGCCGCTCGCGACATTCACGGATCCATTCCTCGTCCGATTTTCGCTCCGGGGAGCCTGGTTCGGGAACGTCCCAGTATTGCCGGATGTTGACGGAGCCCGTTTTCGCGTCGAGAGTCAGCGTATGTCCCGGCATCAGCTTGCGTATGCCGCGGTAAAGCGTCTGGTCGCTGCTGACGTAACCGAACGTCAGATACTCAGGCAGCAGTTCCGCGGCAAACTCAGAACGGATTTCCGGATGGCGCAACAGCGCCTTGATTTCGGACGCAAACGCGAAGATCCGGTCGTTGTGGAAGTAGTAAAAAGGCTTGATGCCCAGCCGGTCGCGAGCGCAAAAGAGCGTCTGCCGATGGTTGTCCCAAATGGCAAACGCAAACATGCCCCGGAACTTCTCGACGCAAGCAGGACCATACTGCTCGTAGGCGTGAACGATCGTCTCGGTGTCGCACCGGGTGACGTACTGGTGCCCGGCCGCTTCAAGCTCAGGCCGGATGGAGGCGTGGTTGAAGATCTCACCGTTAAAGGTGATCCATTGGGATCCGTCCTCGTTGCACATCGGTTGGTGGCCGCCGGCGACGTCGATAATGCTGAGACGCCGGTGGCCGAGGAATGCCGTTCCATCTTCGTGTACACCATGGCCATCGGGCCCGCGGTGACGGATGGCGTCCATCATGTGCCGCAGATCCGCGGCTGATCCCGAGACCGGTTTAAGTTTTACAAACCCGCTGATTCCACACATTGAGCCGATTCCTAGACAGAAGGTTTTTTCAGAAAGTAGCTGTTTGCGAGTCCATGACGGAAACGCCGCGGACGGGGGCGTTGCGGAGGAACAGGAGTGCCCAGGTGAACACCGGGACGCCGTGTCACAGGGAGGGGAGAAACAGGCCGCTGACCGCCGGGATTGGAAGCGCTCGCGACCACGCTTGACTGTTGGAGGACCAGCCGTAACGCGGCCGCCAAAGCGAAGAACGTCGCCAGTATGTGGGTGTATCCAACGCTCAGGAAGAAGATTCCGGCAAACAAAGCGCCCGACGAATAGAGGAGGTATCGTGCACACCGCATAAGGCCGGGGTCGGTTTCTGCACTCTCGCGATAAGTGCGGTACGCATAGCGATAAGAAAGAACGAGCGTAGCCGCGAAGAAGAAGAACCCGGGCAACCCGGTCTCGCTCGAGATCTGAGTATAGGTGTTGTGCGACACAAGACTTTCACCGCCTGCGCCCGTCGCCGCTTTACGTTCATCCCAACTGACGTAAGAGAAGTCCCCCGGTCCGACGCCAAGGATCGGATGATGAAGCGTCATTTCCAGGCTTTGAAGCAGCAGCGCTTTGCGCTCCTCGCTCGAGGCAATATCAGCTCCCAGACGGTTACTCGTGGCCTTGTCGTACTCCCCTTCATGAGAGAAGAAGGTCATGTAGCGCGCCTTCAGGTAATCGGGAAGAAGAACTGACGACGCGGCAAGCGCGACGATAACTCCCACCATGATCATTACCTTCTTATTGCCTTCGGCGAAAACAAAGGCCATGAGAAGCAGAACCATGATGGCGAGGAGTCCCGAACGCGACCCTGCGCGCGCAAACGCGGCATACAGAGGTATCGTGGCCAACAGGAAGGCGATCTTCTTGAACCCAGAACTCCGGCTGGCTTTGAACCACCAGAACGGCAAACCCGCGACCATTGTCAGTGCAAACTCATTCGGGTCACCGAGTGTTCCACCCGGCAAAGCTACCCGGCCTTGAACACTCGTGCCGATGTAAAAGCTCAAGAGAGCAGCCGACAAAGTGGCGTAGGCATACGCTCCCGCGATCTTTTGCCAGTCACTGACGGATCTGACGATCTGCACGATAATCAGGAAAATGACAAACGACTGCAATTGCCACTGAACATACGGGAGACTGCCTGCGCGCCAGTAGCTGAAGGGAAAACAAATAACAACCCAGATCGTAAATGCCAGAAAGTACTTCGAAATGCTCGAGGACATGGCATGCTTGAGGTTTCCGCCAGCAAGCGTCATGATTATCAGCAGGACAAACATGATCAACGGGATGTGGAGAAACCAGATCGGCGACACGTCCAGTGCGCGTCCGGTCACCAGATAAACGTAGAAAGCGAGTAGCTTGACACCTAGCCTGGTTGGCTCCTCAGCCGTCGATGCCGATGCAGATACGGGGGAAGTGGGAGAGGGAAGCGGTCGCGTTCCCAACTGTGGACCGGCGAAAGTACTCATGAATGTTTCGGAGCCGACAAGTCTGGCCTCAGCAACTTACAGACCATGCTCATGACTGGGCACGCGTAGGCACACTCGGTCAGTCTCAACGAGGGTACACAGCCGTTTTAGCCATTGTCGCATGATTTGGAGTGGGCCCGAAATGCACTTTCTCCCCACACTTTCACTATCGACCGCTTTAGGTCTATAACTGCCGTTTGTGTGTGGCCAGAAAATCCCTAGGCCGAAAGAGTAGGCTGAATTACAATATGCGTTCGTTTGCGGAAATATCATTCCGCGCCCGCCAAGAGGCGGCAAATCTATATCTGTTTGGCGCGCAACCACGGTTCTCCGGGAACGGTCCGGGAACTCTTGGTTTTCCCGATCCTGCGCCCACGGCCGCCGCATTGCGCGCATTCCGAGTACGGCGCCCACGTCATCTCGCTAGCCGAACAGGTACTTCGCCATCGCTTCCCACTGTTGGCCGTCGAACTTGAAGCCGGATCTGAGATTCACTGGCGGCGAGACTACCAGCACGGAAAAGAATCCGGACTCTCCTACTTCCGCCGCATTCCGTATCTCGATTTCGACACGGTGGGAGATCACAAGTTCGTCTGGGAGTTGAACCGGCACCAGCATCTTGTTCTTCTTGCCCAGGCCTACCTGCTGACCGCAGAGGAAAAATATCTCCGCGAAGTGTTCGAGGAGCTAGAAAGCTGGATGGTTCAGAATCCCTTCCAGCGCGGAATCAACTGGACAAGCGCACTCGAGGTGGCCTTTCGCGCTTTGTCATGGATCTGGGTCTACCACTTAGTGGGATCGGAGATGTCCGATCGCTTCCGCAGGGATTTTCTGACAGCTCTTTACCGTCATGGGCGGCATCTGTACGAGAACCTGTCCGTGTACTTCTCCCCCAATACCCATCTGTTGGGTGAAGCTGTCGCGCTGCACGCTTTAGGGGTGCTTTTCCCGGAATTTAGGGGTTCCGCCCAGTGGCGGGAACGCGGAAGCCGGATCGTTCTCAGCCAGCTTGAATTCCAGATAAGACCGGACGGTTCTCACTTTGAGCAGTCCACTTACTACCACGTTTATGCGGTAGATTTTTTCGTCTTTTTCTATTTGCTTTCCGGCCAGCCACCCGCGATGGAGGCTTCTCTCGTCCGGATGGCCGATTACCTTTACGCGCTTTTGGGTTCGAATCGCAAATTGGCATTTCAGGGCGACGACGACGGAGGACGCCTGTTCCATCCCTATGGTCCGCGGGATCAGTTCGGGCGGGCAACGCTTGCGACCTGCGGTGTTTTGTTCGGACGCGACGAGTGGATGGGCACGCGCGGAGAAATGGCAGAGCAAGCTGCATGGTGGGTTGGGGTGGAAGTACTCGACAAAGCCGTCGAAAGGCCAAGGGGCGATGAATCTTCACGGTTCTTCCCCGACAGCGGCTCTCTGTTCCTCCGTAATCCTGCTTTTGCCCTGCAGATGGATTGTGGACCGTTCGGATATGGCGGAGCGGGGCATAGCCATTCCGATACTCTGAGCATCCTGCTCGCATCGCGGGGAGAGAACATTCTGATCGACCCGGGCACTTACGCCTATATGGGTGATCCTGCTGAGCGCAATTGGTTTAGAGGATCGGGTGCTCACAATACGGTGCGAGTGAATGGATTGGACCAGGGGCAACCGGCTGGCCCGTTCCGCTGGTCATCGAAGCCGTCGGTCACGACTCACGCATGGACATCGACCCCCGAAGGTGGTGCGGTGGATGTCCAGTGTAATTACGGGGCAGTTGTCCATCGCCGACGCTCTTTGCTTGCCGGGAAGCGGCTGCTGGTGCTGGATGAGATGGAGGGACCAGGAGCGCTCGCGTGCGAACAAATCTGGCAGCTAGGTCCGGGCGCGCCGCGTGTTGCGTTTGGTTCGTCTGGAGCGTTGAAAGCCGAGTAAATCCTGGTATTCGCCCGGTTACGGGTTGAAATTGCCGGGACAATCTCTTGCCGTCGAGGAAACGGGCGAGTCTCGGGTGCGTATAGCCACTGCTATTACGGAAGATAGGGATAGTGCAGTACCGTCCTTTTCCGAAACCGCGGCCGAGATCGAGCAGGTGCTCTCATTTTCCTCAGCCGGTTGCAGCCGATAAGATAGTGGGAGCCGGCCTGATCCGGCAAAGGATTATCAGTTCTTGAAGGATTTTTTTCCGTCTACAAAAGTCGCTGTTGTCGGTTTGGGCTACGTCGGCTGTGTTACAGGCGCTTGCCTGAGTAGCCTCGGGCACACCGTGATCGGTGTCGACCGCGACGAGCATAAGGTGAACTCTGTTCTGCGAGGGCAGG
Organism: uncultured Acidobacteriaceae bacterium; assembly: GCA_963730775.1. Lineage (GTDB taxonomy): Bacteria > Acidobacteriota > Terriglobia > Bryobacterales > Bryobacteraceae > Bog-105. Next base: position 8,628 of record CAVSTI010000010.1, read on the forward strand.
CTCCCTTCTTCGAGCCCGGCCTCGAAGAACTGATTCAGGCGAACGTCTCGGCCGGCCGGTACGGTGCGAGCACCTCGTTAGCGGATGCCATTCGCGATGCGGATGTCGCGCTGATTTGTGTGGGTACACCGTCGGAAAAGAACGGCAACTTAGGACTCGATCAACTCCGTCGTGTGGTGACCGAGATCTCCAACTCTCTCGCCGGCAGGAGCAAGCCGCTGATCGTGGCGATTCGTAGCACGGTATTCCCCGGTACCTGTGAAGAGATCGTTATGCCGATCCTGGGGAAGGATATCCCGGTCGTTTCGAACCCCGAGTTCTTGCGCGAAGGCGTGGCCGTCCGGGATTTCATGGAACCCTCGCTCGTTGTGGTGGGTGGCAACGATCCCGTCGCAGTGCAAAGAGTGGCGGGCCTTTACAGTGCCTTGAACGTACCGGCTTCACTCGTTTCGCTCCGAACGGCGGAGATGATCAAGTACGCCTGCAACGCATTCCACGCGACCAAGATTGCCTTCGCAAACGAGATCGGGGCACTCAGTTCAAAGCTGGGCGTCGATGCGACGGAAGTGATGGATACGGTTTGTGCGGATGTGAAGCTCAACGCCTCGGCCGCTTATCTGAAGCCGGGTTTTGCGTTCGGCGGCTCGTGCCTGCCCAAGGACTTGCGCGCCCTGGTTTATCGCGCCGGACGCCTCGACCTGAATCTTCCTTTACTCGAATCCGTGTTGCCGAGTAATCAAGACCATCTGTCTCGAGCGCTCAACGCTGTGCTCGATCTTCCGGCGAAAAGGCTGGGCGTGATCGGCCTCGCGTTCAAAGAGAATACCGACGATCTCCGGGAGAGTCCGGTGGTCTCCATGCTCGAGCAACTGATCGGCAAAGGCCGGGATGTGCGAGTATTCGATCCGCACATTCAACTCGACACCATCTACGGGAGCAATCGGAACTTTATTCTGGAATCTATTCCTCACATCGGGCGCTTGATGGAGGCGCGTTTGGATGGAGTGCTTGCGTGGGCTGATCATCTGATCGTTGCGCAAAAACAGAATGAGGCCATGGTCGCTCAGATCCGGAACTCAGGTTTACCGGTGCTTGACTTAGTCCGAAGCGCCAATTTCACTCCCCAAATGGCTCTCGTTTAAGAGCCGCCTGCTGAGAAGAATGTTGTTTGCCGGTAACGCGTTAGTCCTGCGCCTGTCCAAGGGAGTGCTCTCATGATCTCGTCCCTGGATGCCGTGACAATCCTTTTCTCGCAGGCGGACCTGGAACTATTCCGAGATGCTTCGGGCGACCGGAATCCGCTTCACCTGTCACGCGCCTACGCCTCCAAGACGGCGTACGGGCAGCAAGTCGTGTTCGGGGCACTGGGCGCGGTGGCATGCCTCGGACGCCTGCCTCACACGGCGGGTCGATCCATCGCTAAGTTGACGGCCGACTTCCACAGGCCGATCTTTCTCGACGTGAAGTACACGATTCGCGTATCGGAACAAGGCTCATCCCAGATAGCGCGATTGCAGGATGGCACCGTTCCCGTGTTAACGCTTTCTGTTCAGTATCGGGAGGAGCACGAAGACCACGAATACCGCGGTGGCGCAGCGGAGTTCGGCGAAACCGAAGCGTGCGAACTCACCTTCGCGGATTTGCCCTCGGGTAAGACGGTTAGTGGCTCTTGGGCTGCCGATGGTGCGAAGACGGGCGAGTTATGCCGGAACTGGCATGTGTGCGAGGAGAACAGGCCTGCGGTCGAGGCTCTGCTGTGGAGCAGTTACGCGGTCGGGATGGAACTGCCTGGCAAAAGCGCGCTATTCTTCCGCGTCGCTCTGGACTTTGAAGCCGGGCCGGTCGCCGGGCACGTGATTTCTTACGCCTTAGGAGTGACAAGCGCTAACGGAGCCATGTCGCAGATCAAGGTCAATGCGGAACTGTCTCGTGGTGCGCAGCCTTACGCGCATGGGCAGTTGGTGGCGTTTGTCCGTCCTGAAATGCCGCCGGTGGACTTCAGTGTGATCGCTTCCGATGGGCGAAAGCCTTTCGCCGGAAAAATCGCGTTGGTGGTCGGGGCAAGCCGCGGACTGGGTGCGGCGATATCTGCATGTCTGGCGGGGCAGGGAGCGCAGGTCGTCGGGCTTTCGAGGTCGACGATGAGCTGGACGAATGGTCTCCCCGAAGAAGTGCAGACGAGAATCTCGACGGAAGCTGCAGATGCGTCGGACGCAGAGGCGTTAAGCCGCTTGAGCAAGCAGGTTCGGGATCGCTTCGGACGGCTTGATTTCCTGGTATGCAGTGCCTTTCCGGCGATTCCGTCGCTTCGCCTGGAGGAAAACGCCGCGGAACGGATTCGCTCCTACCTTGCGCGTTCTACCGATCTGGTGCTGGCGCCCCTCTGCGCGTTCCTGCCCTTATTGCAGGAAAGCGGAGGCTGCTCCGTTATCGTTTCCTCGGTTGCAGTGGAAAAGCCAGTCCGCGACTGGCCTCATTATGTGGCAGCAAAGAATGCGGTCGAAGGGCTGGGACTCGTTGCCCCCTTGCAGTATCCGGGTACTGGCTGTTTGATCATCCGGCCGGACAAGCTTTTAACCGATATGACGAATACACCCATGGGCCGTCAGAAGGCGATGTCTCCGCTCGCTTTTGCCAGCCGAATTTGCAGCGCTCTCGAAGCACCGCCGACCCCCGGGACGTCGCGGGTATTTCATGGGAGTGACAGTGAGTAGAAGTTCTTCAAAGGCGTCCGCCGCCGCTACACTGAAAGAGTTACGCATGACGAATGGACTGGCGGCACAGTGAAACTCGCCGAAGCTCTGTCGATCGTTCGGAAAGCACCTGCCAATGGTGCCCCCTTGAAAGTTGTTCTGGCCTGCGGCTTTACGCCACTTCATCTGCAGAACTTCTTTGCTGCTCATCTGCAGCAGACACATCCGGATCGCAAGGTCGAAGTGTCCGTTGGTTTATTCGAGGACATTCCTGGAACCTTGAAGTCGTTGGCTACGGACGGTGTCCAGGCCGCTGCTTTGGTCCTTGAATGGTCGGACCTCGACTCAAGGCTTGGATTTCGTCACCTTGGAGGCTGGGGGCAGCGAGTCGTTCCCAGCATTCTCGAAAACGTGAAGGCTCGATTGAAGCACTTCGGCGGGTTAATCAGTGAGATACCCTCGAGCACCAGCCTGGCTGTATCACTGCCAACGCTGCCTCTTCCGCCCGGCTTTCATACGGCCGGATGGCAGGTCAGTGAAGCGGAATTAGCGCTGCACGAACTCGTGCTCAACTTCGCGCGCAATCTGGCTGCGCATCCATCGGTTTCGATCGTAAGCAAGCAGAAACTTGATGCTGATTCTCCCTCTCCGGCCCGGTATGATTTCCGCGCGGACTTGAATACCGGATTTCCCTACAGCTTGCCGCACGCCGAGGTTTTAGGAAGAGCGCTGGCCGGTTTGCTCGCGCCGCGCAAGCCAAAAAAAGGCCTGATTACAGATCTCGACGATACCTTGTGGGCCGGGCTGATTGGCGAAATCGGTCATGACCAGGTCTCGTGGGATCTCGGGAGCCACACGCAGTTCCACGGACTCTATCAACAGATGCTGGGAGCTCTGGCAGACCAGGGCGTTTTGATCGCCATCGCCAGTAAGAACACGGCCGAGATTGCCCACAAGGGCTTGGCACGCACGGATCTGATGATCTCGGGCGACAAGATCTTTCCGGTCGAGATTCATTGGGAGCCGAAGTCGGGTTCCGTCGGAAGGATTTTGAAGGCCTGGAATATCGGTGCCGACAGCGTCGTCTTTGTTGACGACAGCCCGATGGAACTGGCTGAGGTGCAGGCTGTCCATCCGGACGTCGAGTGTCTGCTGTTTCCGAAATCGGATTATCTGGCCGGGTTCGCGTTCCTCGAAAAGCTTCGCGATCTCTTCGGGAAACCGCGCCTCTCGGAAGAGGACAGCTACCGGCTCCAGAGTATCCGCCAAGGACAGCAATTTCAGGATGCGGCGGCGTCGGGAGATGCGACCGAAGACTTGTTAGCGTCTGCGGAAGCTCAAGTGACATTGGAGTTCGATCCTCCTGCGAGCGACAAAAGAGTAGTCGAGCTGGTGAACAAGACAAACCAGTTCAACCTGAACGGCCTTCGATTCACCGACGGAGAGTGGCACGAGAGCGCCAGGGATCCCAAAACGTTTACGGTTGCGATCGGTTACCAGGACAAGTTTGGGCCGCTGGGAAAGATCGCGGTCGTGCGGGGTGTCCGGGAAGGGAACCGGTTGCGGATCGGTGCCTGGGTGATGAGTTGCAGGGCATTTTCACGCAGGATCGAGCACCAGACGCTTGCGCAACTGTTCGACCGGTACGGGGTCGAAAGCATCGCCTTCGATTTCGCTTCCACGCCGAAAAACAAACCTGTTGCCGATTTCCTCCGGGACCTTCTCGACGACGAGCCCGCAAACGGCATCGTGTTGACCCGTGAGAAGTTCACGGAGAAACTCCCCAAGCTTTATCACCAATTAGTAGAGAAAAATGGATAACTCAGAAGCTCGCCTCGTCACAATATTCGAGAACGTATTCCCGGACTTACCGGCCGATCGAATTCCCAATGCATCTCAGGATTCGGTACAGAACTGGGATTCAGTGGCTGCTATCACGCTGATGAATCTGATCGAAGAAGAGTTCGGCATCCAGATGGATTTCGACGATCTGGGTGAACTTACATCGTTCAAGAAGATACTTGACTACGTGAACGGTAAAGTTGCCCAAACGGCATAGAGCGGGTATTCGCTCATGATCTCCATTGCGCGTGCACGCGATCTCCTGAAGCACAAGCTCGTTAAAAACGCCGGCGCGCTGGTCGTTGTGCAGATGAGCGCGTTCGCGGCGCCACTGATGGTTCTGCCGTATCTTACGCGAGTTTTGAGCACCGAGCACTTCGGGCTCATCGCGTTCGCAACGTCATTCAATTTTTACTTCATCACGCTCGTAGAGTACGGATTCAACCTGACGGCCACGCGCCGGATTGCTGTCAACCAGAATGACCCGGAAAAGGTCGCCAAAATCTGCTCTTCCGTCTATGCTGCGAAGGCTCTCCTGACTGTTCTGGGATTTGCCATCATGCTGGCGGTTGTATTGGCAACCCCTAAGCTTCGGGCGAATACTGGATTGTTCTGCCTTAGTTACCTGACTGTCGTCGGCGACTTGCTGTTCCCGTTGTGGCTCTTCCAGGGACTTCAAAAGATGGAGAATCTTGTCTGGCGCGACCTGGTGACGAAGTTTCTCTCGCTATCTCTGGTCTTTGCTTTCGTTCGGAAAGACAGCGATTTCATGTTGGCCGCCGCGTTTCAGGCGGGGTCACCGCTGGTGGCCGGCCTCGTTGGACTCATCACCGTGCCGATTGTGGCGAAAGTCAAACTCGTTCGACCAAGCATGGAAGAAACGATCAAGGCGCTACGCGACGGATGGCCGGTGTTCTTATCCATGGCGGCTTTCACGCTGTCATCGTCCACCAGCATCTTCCTGCTCGGATTGCGCTCGGGGCCTGCCGATGTCGCCTATTACATCGCTGCTTACCGGCTTGTGGTCGCGATACGCGCGTTGGTCGATCCGGTGAAAACCGCTATTTATCCGCACATCAGCCACATGGCAGCCACGTCAAAACAGGATGCGGTGGCTTTCCTCCGCAAATATAGCCTGCTACTTGCGTCGCCTTTCCTTGCGGTATCGCTCACTTTGCTGGCGTTTGCGCCACTAATCGTGAAGATTCTTTACAGCCCTAAATACGCCCCGACAGTGCTTCTGCTTCAGATCCAGGCCATGAGCCCGTTCCTGCTGGCGTTTCAGCACAATTACTCAACGTTCTTCATGCTGGCGTTTGGCTACGACAAAGCGTTTTCACGTCTGGTTTTGCAGATGACGGTCCTGAATTTCATCATTCTGATACCGAGCATTTATCTGATGTGGCCGCCGCTGGCGGTCTCGATTACGGGTCTGATACTCGATACCTTCATGGCGGTTATGACATATCTGTTCTACCGCAAGCACTCCGCCCCGTTTGTATTGCAACCGGTTGCAGCCTGATTCGTAGTATGGTTACTAGGCAATGGGACAGGCTACACTTCCTCAGCTTGCCGCGTGGGCTAACTTCTACGTCATTGTAGGTTCCGCGGCGGGCGCGCTCACCGGCCTGCAGTTTGTTGTGATGACTCTGATTGCATCCACACGGCAGTCGGGCTCGATTCACGAGATCCGCGCTTTTGGTACGCCCACCGTGGTCCATTTCTGCGCAACGCTCTTGCTGTCCGGTATCATGACTGCTCCCTGGCCTGACTTATCAGACGTCGATGTGTGCCTGGGAATCTGCGGTGTTGCCGGAGTCTGTTACTCCGGCTGGATCGTGAGGCATGCGCGTAAGGCCAAATATATTCCCGATGCAGGGGATTGGTGCTGGTACGTCGTGGTTCCACTACTCGCGTACCTCACGATGATCACGACAGCGTTACTGTTCTGGTGGAATCTGGAGCGGTCGCTTTTCTCGATGGGCGCAGTAAGCCTGGTCTTCCTATTCCTCGGCATTCATAACGCATGGGACACCGTGACTTACCTTTCGCTTCAGAAACTGAAGCGAATCGAAGCAGGAAGACGCCGAAGCGCCTGGTCACTAACTCTGCCGCTACTTAATGCAGATGAAACGTGTCGCTTCCGCGAAGGTGAGCGCGAGCCCTCGAACAAGGCCAGAGCGTTTCGCCGTACGTACCACGCGGCGGCGGAATCCGGTGCTAACCTGCGACTCGTCAGCCATTTGAATACGATCGAGAACGCGGCTGAAACCAGCCTTCTGGAATTCTTTGCGAAGCCCGCGATGGGTGAACTGATGAAAATCGATCCCGAGCTTCATGATGTCTTTGCCGTGAATCATCTTCCGAAGCGAGTATCGAAGCCAGTTCGGCATCCAGCCATAGAGCGGAATGCGAGCATATTCGCCGGAGGTGAAGCTGAACTTGTTGGTTGATTCGAAGTAAAGAATGCCGCCCGGCTTCAAGGTTCTATACACCTTGTGTACGCCTGTTCGCCAATTTTCGACGTGTTCGAACACAGACGAAGCCATCACAACGTCGTAGTAGTTCTCCGGCAGCGGATAATCTTCGAGATTGCCAAGCTCGATATCGGGCTCGACTCCCTGGCCCCGGCCAATTTCCTTAGCCATTTCAATCAGTTGCGGGCTGATTTCTAAGCCTTTACATTGCAAACCCCGGAGCTGACAGAGAATGGGAAACCAGCCAGAGCCCGTTCCTACCTCGAGGATTTTGGTCTCCGGCGTTAGCTCTTTGAAACGGCGCACCGGCCGTAAAAGGCTTTCAAATTGCGGGATTTTCTCTTCGAGAGCGATGTTCCGGTGGGTACCGATGTACTTGTGAACATCCGCCGGCGCATCGTAATGAATTTCCATCCGATCCTATTTTGCATCCTCCAGGGTCCGAAAGTCTTTAAGAATCAACTCGAGGGTCTCGAAATGATAGTAGGAATACCCTCAGCAGCTTTCAGCTAGCTTATTAGCTGATTTTAAGCAAAGACAGCCTTTTCCTATTTGAAAGGCGTTCCGGCTACTGGGAAAATGGGAGAAGTGCAACAAGTCATCCGCAAGGGCATAAAGGACATGATTGTGGAGGAGGTGCCTGATCCGATCGCCGGCCCCCACCATGTGCTGATTCGCCCCGTTTTCTCCCTGATCAGCAGCGGAACGGAAACGGCAAGCATTCACCAGGAAGGCGTGTTGAAGGAAGTCGCCGATAATCCTTCGCACATTGGCAAGGTCCTGGCGGTCATGAAAGCGAACGGACCGCTTCCGACTATCCGGGAAGTACGGGCGAAGTTTAGCGAGTTCGCCGCGCTCGGGTACTCGGGTGCGGGCATCGTTGTGGAAAAGCACCCGACGGTGAAGGATCTGGAACTCGGAGACCGTGTTGCTTACGGCGGCGAGGGGACCGGGCACGCCGAAACGATTGTGACGGGCCGGAATCTTGTTGCGCGCGTTCCGGACGAAGTGGGCTTCGATCACGCGTGTTTCGCCACTCTCGGCAGTATTGCGCTGAATGGGGTCCGCATCTCGGGCGTCGGGCTGGGGGACCGGGTGGCTGTGATTGGGCTTGGGCTGGTGGGTCAGCTTGTTGCACAATTGGCGCGGCTGCAGGGTGCGGTCGTGATTGCCACCGATTTGCGGCCTGAGCGCGTTGACCTTGCGAAGTCGCTCGGGGTGCAGCAGCCGATCTATGGCGGCAGTTCGCTTGCGGAGCAGGTGATGGCGGCAACGGACGGAAAGGGCGCCGATTGCGTCATTATCGCTGCGGCCGCCAAGTCCTCGGCGCCTTGCAAGCTGGCTCTTGATATTTGCCGCGACCGCGGCCGAATCGTGGTGATTGGTGCGGTGCAGATGGAGTTTCCCTGGAACGAGATGTACCTGAAGGAAATTCAGCTTTTCATGGCTCGCGCGTACGGCCCGGGCAGCTACGATCCGGCTTACGAAAAGCAGGGGCGCGATTATCCGTTTGCGTATGTCCGCTGGACAGAGAACCGCAACATGGAAGAATTTCTGCGGCTTGTCGGCCGCGGGGATATGAAGCTGGAACCGCTCATTACTCATCGTTTTCCGCTGAGCGACGGGCCGAAGGCTTACTCGACCATCATGGATCCGGCCTCCAACAGCCTGGCCGTGCTGTTGAAATATGAGACTGCCGATGACGGCGCGCCGGTGGTTTTCGAACCGAAACGAACGGTGTACATCGGTGAATCGAAGGCAAAAGCACCAGCGGGGAAGTTGGGTGTCGCTCTGATTGGCGCCGGTAATCTGGCGCGTTGGGAACATCTGCCGAATCTGCAGAAAGTCTCCGAAGTACACTTGCGGGCGATTCACTCGAACAGCGGCGTGCGCGGCAAGAGTTACGGAACGCGTTTCAAAGTCCGATTACTGCACGACGGACTACAAGCAGGTCCTGGCCGATCCCGAAGTTCATCTCGTCTTCATCGCCAGCCGGAATCAATATCACGCAAGTCAGGCTCTCGAAGCTTTACAGGCGGGCAAGCATGTGTTCGTCGAGAAGCCGATGGCGCTTACCGAAGAAGAATGCGCCCAACTGACGGAGGCGGTGAACGAGAGCGGCTGCCACTTGACCGTCGGATTCAACCGCCGATTTGCTCCGTTCTATCATCGACCTGAAGAAGAGGCTTGCAAAGCGGAGTGCGCCGGCCGTTGTGCAATGCCGGATCAACTCGCCCGGGATCTCAGGGAGTTACTGGATGGCCGACCCGGCGATCGGAGGCGCGATCCTGGGCGAGGCTTGCCACTTCGTCGACCTGATGTATTGGCTGCTCGACTCCGAACCGTTCAGTGTTTCCGCCTATAGTCTTGCCAACCGGGAAGCAGGATCCGATTGGAGAGAACAACATGGTGGCGTGTTTCCGGTTTGCTGACGGCTCGATCGGGAATCTGACGTACTGCACCGTAGGAAGCAAGACCTCGGGCGGCGAGCGGGTGGAAGCCTACATGCAAGGTTTGGGGCATGGAAACGGAAAATTTCAAGCGTTTTTCTGCAAACGGTTCGGCGCGCCAGGCGAAAGAAGTTCATGTTTGCCGATAAGGGATATGACAAGCAGATTGCGGATCTGATCCGTGATCTGAGGAGCGGCAACCCGCCGCAAGTAACGGTGCGCGACGGAGCCCGGTCAACCATTGGGTGCATCCGGATGCTTGAATCAGCCAAAGACCTGACTCCGAAGTCGATCGATTGGGAACGTGCTGGAAACTAGTCTAGAAACAACCTCAGAAATTGCGCCGCCCGCAAGCGCCGGACCGGGAAAGCCGAGCCGAAAGCCGATCAAAGTTCTTTTGATCGGACCGTCGCTCGACATTCTCGGAGGTCAGGCGGTTCAGGCAACGCGGCTGATGTCGGTTTTGAGTCAGCTTCCGCAGTTGGCGATGACGTTCTTTCCGATTAATCCGCGTCCGCCGAAAGGCCTCGGCTGGGTGCGGAAAGTGCCGTATTTGCGGACGCTGCTAACGTTCGGACTGTATAACAGCCGATTGCTGCTCGAAGCGCGAAAACACGACATCCTGCACATCTTCTCGGCGGGGCTTTCGTCGTATACGCTTTGGACCATACCGGCCTTGCTGGTCGGGCGTCTTTACGGTAAGAAGTTGATTTTGAACTACCGGGACGGGCAGGCAGAAGAGCATGTCACAACGTGGCGAACGGCTCGGCCCACAATTGCGTTAGCGGACAGCATTGTGACACCCTCCGGATTTCTGGTGGACGTGTTCGGGAAGCACGGAATCAAGGCAAGATCGATTTTCAACATCATCGACGTCGACCGGTTCACGTATCGCAAACGCCGGAAACTGCGGCCGAAGTTCATGACGAATCGAATTCTGGAGCCGCTGTACAACGTGGATTGCATTTTGAAGGCTTTTGCTCTCATCCAGGAGCAATATCCGGACGCAAGCTTGACGATGGCGCACGATGGCTGCTGCCGCCCCGCGCTCGAGCAACTCGCCAAGGATCTGAAGCTTGAAGAACACGGAATTTATCGGGCGAGTTCCGCATGACAAAGTTCCCGCACTTTACGATTCGGCGGATATTTATCTGACAACTCCAAACATCGACTGTATGCCGGGTTCGCTGCTGGAGTGTTTCGCGTCGGGTTTGCCGGTGGTAGCTACGAACGCCGGCGGGATTCCTTATATCGCCACTGATCGTGATTCTGCGTTGCTCGTCGACATCGACGATCACCGAGGCTGTTGCGGCAGAGGTCGATCGAACTGCTCGAGAACGACTGCTCTGGTCGAGGCGATCACGGAAGGCGGACTTCGCGAAGTCCAGAAGTATCACTGGAAGCCTGTTCGGGATCAATGGGCGCAGGTGTACGAAGAATTGCGGCGCCGAGTAACCTGCTGCTAAAAACTAGTCACAGCTCTCGAAGGATTTTTACCGCTCAGTAAAGTCAATCACATAGACCACATGGCGGGTCGCTTAAGTGCTTCTCCGTGCTGCTACTGTTTCTCCAACGGAAAGTAATGCACTCGACTACGGAGAAAACATGAATCAATACAACCGTCTCCTTGTAGACGCCGCTCTCTGTTGTGGCGTGTTGCTGACGGCGTTAAGCGACAGCCATGCTCAAACACTAATCAACCTCGGAACACAGAGCAGGAACATCGATTTCACCGGCGCTCAAGCGACGCGTCCTATCAAGACGGGATCGACCCTGCCGACAACTTGTTCGACGGGCGATTTCTTCCTGAATACAACTGCAACGGCAGGGCAGAATTTGTTTAGCTGTCTATCAAACAGTTGGAGCATCGTTGGGCAGACTGCGGCGGCCTCGGTGATCCGGGCAGTAATGGAATCGTCAAGAGGACGGCTCTCAACACGACCGTGGCTGTGGCCGCGCCTTCTGGCGCGATTGTCGGTACAACCGACACGCAGACGCTCACGAACAAGAGCATCGACGCATCGCAGATCAATTCGGGACGATTTCCGCTGCACGATTGCCGGCGCTCAGCGGAGACGTGACCACACGGCCGGAAGTGCCGCGACCGTACTCTAGCACCGTTAACTCGACGCCGGGATCATTCGGCGATGCGAGCCACGCTGTTCAACTGACGGTGGATGCGAAAGGCCGCATCACGGGCGTGAGCCAATCGGCCATTACGGGCGTGAGGCGGTTCAGGTTCTTCGTATTATCAGCAACTCAGCAAGAGCTGAGTGACGACGAACACAACGGCCGGTCGCTGAACTTGTCCAACGCGTTTGCCATGACAGACAACTCGACAACTAGCGAACAGATCTGGATCTGGCGACGGTGAACGCGAAGACCGGAAGCTTTGGCAGTTCCACGCAAATCCCAGTGATCACAGTGAACGGGTACGGCCAAATCACGGCTGTTTCGACAGCGACTGCAGCAGGCGGCAGTGGCGAGGCACTGCGCTCAGGGACGCTCGCCGCGATGCCGAACACTTGTTCGTCAGGCACTCTTATACGTAGCGACCGACCAGCCGGCCAGCCAACAGATTTATACATGTTCTTCAGCGAACACCTGGACACAATACATGTCTTTGGGTGGATCCGGCGCGTTGGCAGTTACAAACGGAGCTCTCGATGTGGTGACCACCGTGGTGCCTCGCTTGGCGGCTGCAAACACCTTTACGGGGTTGAACACTTTTCCCAGCGGGGTCCGTATGGGTGGAGGCACACAGCCGACGTGCGATATGAACGGGCGCGGGCTTGTTCTGGTACCAAAACAACGGCTCGGCAAAGGATGCAGTTCAGGTTTGCGTTTACACCGGCTCAGCCTACCTTTGGACGAGTCTTTATTAGTCGGGTGCAGAACATGATTAAAAGACTTACTCTGCTGGTCATTGCCGGCGCAATATCTGTGTTTGCCCAAAACCCGGTGGTGAACAGCACAACGTTATTCGGATCTCAGCCATTCTTCGATGCTCGTTCACATGCAGATTTCGAGTGCATGGCAGAACGTGCGAATTCGTTATATACCTACTGCGCAAGGATCTTGCACCAGCGGATCCGGTGGAACCGTTCAGCCGAGCGCCTATCCCGGTTACGGCGGATCGGCTGGCGGCCGCTAAAATTCCAAATCATTCTGAGCGGGTTAACGGCGAATACGCAGTACCAGGTTTGTCCTGAAGTGGCGAACATCGGAACAAGTTATGACGGAAGCGGGGCTTGGTCGAGCGGTGTAGGC
>CAVSTI010000011.1:0-72432 GCA_963730775.1 uncultured Acidobacteriaceae bacterium
AGTTACATAGATCATGGGTAACGCTGAAGTGGCGATCTGAGAACAATCGCAGGTTCGAGCGGATTACTCGACAGTTCCCGACTATTACGCGGTTTGGCAGAACTTGGGCGTCGAGCGGCCGTCGATCAACGGCGGGAAATCGCCGGTGCCGGCGCAGGTTGGATTAGGGATCGGTCCCGTATGGTCCGAAAACTCGAATCCTTGATTGTGATCTATTGGCCAACGACAATCATGATCGTGCCAAGGATCACAACGGACGAGAGCTAACGACACTTTGAACCAGAATGCGTTCAGCCCAAGAGAGTCGATGCCAGAATACGGCGCCGTATTCAAACGTCTCCACCGCCAATACATGTCACGGTGCATAAACGGCGCTCAGCGGATCGCGGTCGACTTTTTTGAGCAGCATCCAAGTAGATCCAGCCCCTTGCGTGCCTGCGGTCGTCACGTCAAGTCCTTACATCCGAGATCGTTCTTCTCTGGACTCCAGTCTGTTTCATCGTACATGCGTTTTCTTCCGTTTCCTGGCTCTACCGGGCCACGCTACGGGCTAATGCCCGCGCCCGTCGCTCTGCGTTCCTGCTCTTGCTGCGCACCCTGGCGGGTTTGGACTCCTCTTCCCAAAACGAGTTTGGGCCCCTGTCCAAAACAGCACTCGCTCCCGTATGGACCGGAAACTCAAACGAACTCTTAAAGTTCGTCGCCTCCCGCTCGTAACGTCCTCGCAACGTGGTTCCCTGCGCATACGCAACCTGTAGATTCCACTCAGCGATGATATTTGCGATATGCACAGTCGGTCAAGATCAGACGCCTGATCCGCCGAATGGCGGCTGAGAATCCAAGCGCGGCAGGGGCACTGGCCTTCGGTAGAATGGCATCTCCTGTAGCCCGTTATGCATGACATGAATGCGCGGCCGCTTAGGTCACGCGCAAGTGAACGTAAGGTCGAGACTCCGGAGAAGTGTTAGCCAGATACGGACCGAGAAGTCCCGCTCGGACCGTTGATCTCAGGATTGCGCGTCAACCGTTCCAACTGTTAAAGGCGGTCTGCCAAGCATTTCTTATACTGAACAAGCATTTGTCCGGTCGGTGCATTAGGAACCGGACTGTGAATTGCAATGCCACCCAACATTGCAAAAAGGAGAGCCGTGGTCACTACAACTGAAATCGCCCCTGAGATCTACCGCTTAGCGCTGTTCGTTCCCGAAATCAATCTGGAGTTCAGTCATTTCCTGGTCCGAGATGACGAGCCGCTACTTTTTCATGCCGGACTTCGAAGTATGTTCCCGGTATTGCGGGAGGCGATTTCGCGTCTGATGGATGTCTCCAAACTCCGGCACATTGGATTCAGCCACTTCGAGTCGGACGAGTGCGGGGGTTTGAACCAATGGCTTGAAGTCGCACCCGCTGCGCAACCGGTTTGCGGGCTGGTCGGAGCTATGGTGAGCGTGAATGACTTCTCGAATCGGGCCGCTCGTGTTTTAACGTCTGATGATGTCTTGACGACGGGCCGGTATCATTTTCGATTTCTGCCCACTCCTCATGTGCCGCACGGGTGGGATGCCGGCGTTCTTTTTGAGGAGGCGGAACGAACGCTCTTCTGCTCCGACCTGTTTCATCAATGGGGACATCGCGAACCGGCCACCGAGAAAGACATTCTGGAACGATGCCAAGAGGCGCTGCGGGAGACCGAAGCGGGTCCGTTTGCCAACTACGTGCCGTATACCCATCACACCGGGCGCGTTCTGGAAAGCTTAGCGGAACGGAAGCCGAAGACCCTCGCCGTTATGCATGGCTCGAGTTATTATGGCGACGGAGCGCAAGCGCTGCGAGATCTAGCTGTAGTGATGCGCGAGGTGCTCGGGCCCAAAGCAGAGGACGGAAAAACAACGCCGGCGGGCATCATTAAGGCGTGACGCAGTACAGCACCGCGGGCGAACGTCTGCGATTTACAGCTCATCGGCAATTCGCCAATTGCACCAGATAGGTACTGTGAAGTCCCGCTGCATCCGCCGAAGTGGTAACGCATTGATGGGCGAAGCCAGCGGCGTTTGCCGTTCCCTACCTGCCCTGATTAAATCGAACGATTGTGAATACAGGGGAACGGCTTGTAGCGTACTCGTACTTTCAGTGACTTAGAAGACCGGAATCCAACCCCCTTTTTGAAACACCTGAGCGCAGGAGAACTGTCAGTTCCAATCACATTTCAATCAGAGGAGCGATGCCGTTGTTCTCCAGTACCCACCCGGTCTTAACTTGTTGGAGACTACCCCACCCGGTGCCAGGGGCACCCCCCCAGGTGAGGCCGGTGTTCGCTGGGGCGCTGTACGCCCGATGTGCGACACGCAACGAGAAATCACGATCAGTGATAACTCGGAGAACGAGAGGACCTTCACTCACTTTTGGGCATTTAGTTAGCGTAAGACTCTAGATGTCCGCATTGGGTACAGCGGAAGGAATAGATTTCGTGTCGCACGAGACCGGAAATCTTCAAACCGGTCCACCACGTTTTTTTAGGATTCCATTTACCCATTCAGCCGCCTTTACACCTCCGTAGCCAACATCCAGAACAAATCCCCGTTCCAAGAAACCACCGCATTTCTCGCATTTCGTTTCGGCAGGTTGTGACATGCAGTCATGATATGCGGAATCGAAGAGTTGATGATTCAAGCACCCCACCCGGTCTCGATCTGCTGGGCGACCCATGGGGTGGCCAAAGGCGGGGACCCCGGGAAGGCCGTTGATTGCCGGGAGCTGTACGCCGGGTGTGAGACATGCAATCGGTAAAGATGGTTGTGAACGGGTCCTGCTGCGGCGCATACTGGATTTCGGAGGGTACATGTTCAAGCTCTTCCCCTGCTTGCTCCTGGGGCTTCAGCTACAGGGAGCGGTTATCTTCTCAAATCTTGGTCCCGGAGACACGTTTAATCCTACGTTAGGTGTATTCTTCGGTGACAGTCCCAATGCCCCGCCGGATAAAGTCAGTGTCGCTGTGGCGCTGCAATTCAGCCCACAGGAATCGAATTACGTGTTCACTGGGGCTGACATAGCGTTAAATAAACAAAACGCTGAGCCCAATCTCCCCGTTACAGTGAACATGTCGCTGAGAACGGATTCAAATGGTTTTCCAAGCAGTAACATCATCGAGCAGTTTCCGGCTATCCCGTACACCTCGATTCCGTTTCTTAACCTGAGTTCCCCAACACCAGACCTAAGCCTGACGCACCTCTCATCGACCACGATGCCCACACTCACGGCTGGTGCTCGATACTGGCTGGAAGGGCAGACCACCACCGGTGATCCAACTCTAGTTCTCCAGGGCGTACTCTGGAGGGTAAATGTGAACGGAAACAACAATCTATATGCTGAACAAAACCTGCTAGATTCAACCTGGCAATACGGAGAGTCCCGAGTTCCTGCGCCCGCAGCACGGATAAACGGAGACGTAGTCGTCTCGGCAGTGCCGGAAGTATCCTCACTACTTCTCACGTTTCCCGCTCTCGCAACCTTGCTACTGGGAATGCGCATGCCTTCTTCCCGAGCTAAATTCCATAAGCGAGAAGCAATGAAGAAAAGGGCCACGCCCTTTCAATTTCTGTAATCTAGAGGGCGGGTGGCACCGGGCGGGGGGCACGGAACCCCGGTTGTTTGCTGGGAAGCTGTACGCCCGATGTGACATACGCAAGAGCACACTGGGTTGCAAGGGTTTCTAGGGTTTTGAACATTTACATCAGTGATGGCTCTGGGTGTCCAAGCCAGCCAGCACCGGCAAAACCCTCAGAACCTTGCTAAGTGATCATCAGCTAGCCAATCTTTCCCGGACCCACCCGGTTTCGACTTGCCCAAACACACCTACCGGGTGCCAGGGTGGGCACCCAGTGAGTGCTGGTGTTTGCTGGGAGCCTATACGCCCGATGCAAGACACCTCTCGCAGTGATCGCTCAATGTGACCATCGGCTAAGCTAGATGCCTCTTTCACGTAGTGCGTTCAGCCAACGTGAGTTGATCGCAAGTGCCGCTCTCGCTTCCGTTGCCGTCAGTTGCTCCAGGTCCTTGCGATGCTTATCAAATTCCCGCCATCCCTGTTCGCACGTCGGACAGGGCACTGCTTGTGGAAAGATCTGCGGCTCCAGGTTGGCCAACCGGAGGTCTTCCAAGTAGTTCCTGATTCTGAGTTCCTTTGCTTCTAGCTTTCGGATTTCGGTGATTAGCTCAGCGCCCGTAAGATCATGTAGATCCTTTTCGCCATCCATGTATCCAGCACGACCGCGATGGCATAAGGGGCACCGGGAGACTGGCGTGCGGCGATTACCTCTAAGGGAATGGAGGATTGCTAGAGAGCTTAGCAACCACTCGCCAACCATCTCGTTCGAGCATTTCGACCACCTCCGGGTAGGTGCGGACTATGTTCGTGATTCCGTTCCTTTCGACGGTGTATTCTGATGTGCCTTCGATTTGCTGGCCCAGGACTCGGGTTGCGGCAGTTTCCTGATCAAGGAATACGCCCGCCGCTTCGTCGCCAATGATCATCCAACCATTAGGCCGCCGAGCGATATAACCCTTTACTCCAGTCGGCCCAGCTCCGTCACACACGGCGTAATCTCCGTTCGGCGTGTTCCAGATGCTTCCCATACCGCCTTACCTGTTTACGCTGGCTTTGCCTTTGATACCCTTCTTCGGGTTTGCCTTCCTGGTCGCGGCATCTCGATAGGTTATGTACACGGTTTTCCCATCGGGTCCGATTCTTGGTTTGCCACGATTCGTTTCGATGATCACTAACCTGCCGAACTCTTTAACGGTCATGCGAAGCGATCATTGTAGTCAAAGCCCTCGCTGGGGAACGGCGCGTTATCACTCTTGGTGGGCATGAGTGCGATATCGTATCACGCGGATACTGAGTCAGTTTCCTTGACATCTTTCCCGGCCCCTACCACTGCCAATATCGTCTTGCTCCATTGCGCTATGTCGTACCCGGTCACAGGCGGTCAAGCCGTTCTATACGCCAGGGAAATGCACTCCGCAGCGCTGGAAATACGAGACGTTTCTGCTGTCTCCGGCAGTCACCCGCGATGATGGCTTTCAATCTGGTAAGCTCCATCCCGGCTCCGTGCCTGTCAATTAGCCGGGTGACCCGATAGCGCCCCTTTCGCTGGCACTGATGGCACGCAACTTCCAGCATTACCAGACCGGAAGCGCAGACCTGTCCCAGGGTCGCACCCTCGAATGGCTTTGTTGGATTCGGCTATCGATTCGGCGATCTCTCTAGCTTCCTTCCTCCGGCTATAGCCCACGACAGGATGATAGGCGAGCAAAAAGCAAAGATTCAACTCAATGGCGAGATGAAAGCAAGGAGCAAGAAGTACCCCACCCGTTTGGACGCGGGATCTGAAAGGGCTGGGTGGCACCGGGTGGGGGACAGGGAAGGCAGGTTGTTTGCTGGGCGGTCATACGCTGGATGTGAGACACGTAGCGGCATAGCCCCGCTCCGGTTACCGGTAGGCAACTCAGGCATAAGAACTGATGGAGTGGCTACACTAAAGGTCTTCGCACTATGGGAACTGCGTGGCCATGACATCCGAGACCCGCAAAGCCGCTCTGATTCTAAGCGGCTTCGCCGTCGCTGAAGGCGCATGGCTAGTGCTAAACGTGGTTGCCAATCCGCGTGGATTCTTCCGTTTCAGCGGGTTTCTCAGCAGCCACTCCGAACCGGTGGGTTGGATGCTGGCCATGGCTGTCGCTGCCGGGTTCACGGCTGTTGGGAGCCGCTTACCTTCGGTACGGGCGAATCTGTTCCGCTTCTCCTGGTTGAAGCTCCTGGCACTCGCGATGGCCTGCGCTGCTGGATTTTGCGAAGAGGCGGTTTTCCGAAAGCTTCTTATGGACGCGATGGCGCACCGGGATTACACCATATTCCCGCAGGTACTCGCCTCGGCGCTCAGTTTCGGGGCAGTCCACGGGATCTGGGGCGTGTTTCGTGGTAGCCCCTGGGCAGCAATCAGTGCCATCCTCGCAACATCAGCATTGGGATTCGCTCTCGCCGTTGTGTATGTTGCAAGTCATAGATTACTAGCGCCCTGTGTGATGGCGCACGTTCTTATTAACGCCTTGTGCGAACCCGGCCTAGTATTAGCGGCGATCCGGGGCGAAATGGGAACGAGCCGAATACAAGCGGCCCTTTGATCCTGAGCGCTTGAGCGAGATTCTCAACTATAACGCTATGCCAGCTCGGAGCCTGGATCTGTCGCCGCTCTGATCCGTCCAATAGCCTGAACAACTCTGAGATCGTCTCCTCGCATGTCATTGCGGAAGCGGGATCGACGAGTGTCGCGAGGACCGCATGTGATCAGACTGATGAGTGATTCCAACGCGGACAGCGCTTCCTGTACATCGATGCATTGCGCCCGTTTGTCCCGGAAGGTTCCTATGCTGATCGGGTCAGGCATTGGTCAAAACGAGCCTAAAAGCAAACCTCCGACACGAAGGAGCCAGGTGCATATTCAGGACGCGAGAGACTTCTCACTCAGCCGTAGTCTCCTACGCGCCATTATCGTGCCAGGTCGGGCTGGCAAACTTCTTTACTTACTGCTGGCCGACTTTTTCGATGATTTACCGCTGCTTGCCTTCGCGGCTCTGTATCCAGCCTTTTTTGCGTCCTCTTCAGTCATGAATTTCCCGTGCTTCGTAGTTCCATAAACTGTACCGTCTTTGTGATACACCCTGGTGCTCGTATTAACCCACACCATTCCCTTGGCTTTCGCATCCGAGATCTCCTGGGCCGAAGGCGTTGAAGTCGTGTCCGCAGCCTTCTTGCTCGCGGTTGGAGAAGCCGCTTTCGTAGTACTGGTCTGGGGCATCTGTGCATACGAGCAACTAGGGATCGCAGCAGTCAACGCAAACAACAATGCAAAGCCTAACAGTTTCATACGTCAGGTCATTATAACGGCAACATCCAGCATGGCTGCGTCTGAGCACTGAGCACGCGTGAGACGCGCATCGTGATTGCAAGCGGAGCGTTCAGTATGGTCACAAGCATGGATCTGACAAGCCTGTCTCACGAGCTTGACGAGAAGAAGAGATCTTGCCGTGTGGTCATCGAGACCTCGAAGGGACGGCGTAACAAGTTCGACTATGATCCGCACATCGAGGCATTCACCCTGGGTGGATTGCTGGCCGAGGGACTGAGTTTTCCGTTCGATTTCGGATTCGTTCCTTCAACTGTTGCTGAAGACAGAGATCCGCTCGATGTCATGGTGTTCATGGACGAACCTGCTCACGTAGGATGCGTTCTTTCTGTGCGCCTAGTTGGGATCATGGAAGCGGAGCAGACACAAGATGGACAGACCACGCAGAATGATCGCTTGATTGCAGTCGCTCTACACTCGTATAGCCACGAGAATATTCGGTCAGTGACGGAAATGAATCAATCCGTTGTGAAGCAGGTCGAAGAATTTTTCGTTTCCTACAACAAGAGCCGAGGCAAGAAGTTCAAGTTGACTCGTATTGGCGGCCCTTCTAGAGCAATCAAACGGTTGAGGAAGGCCATTGAGGCTCGTAACCCTTAGCAATTGCCTGATTCGTCGAACTACGATGTCCGTCGTTTCGAGCAACCCTGAGGGCAGTTCGTTCAGGCTGGTCAGACTGCATCCCGGCTCCGTGCCGGTCAATTAGCCCGGTGGTCCGCTGTACACAAAACGGGTCGCTCCGGCTCGGCGCACCCAAAGCGTTACTCTACAGTAGATTTACGCCTCCATAATTGGAACAGGCGCTAAGGAACAAAAAATGAACTATGAAGATCTAGCGAAGACGGACCCACATCCAGGAGCACGCGAGGAGCACAGGGAGGGCACAGTGGCCCGGAGCATCGAGCAGCAAACTGCGAAGCTTCCTTCCGATCTGTTCTTGTGGGCAGCGTTCGGCTCAATAGGCGGTTCATTAGCCTTCAAACTTGCTGGCAAGGACCATGCAGCATTGTTCGTTGGGCAATGGGCACCGACATTCTTGCTCCTTGGCCTTTACAACAAGTTAGTCAAACTACACGGCTCAGAAGGGGTCTAAGCCTCCGCGCAACCGTCCTTGGGAGCATGAGGGTATGCCCGAGAGCAATTCTCAAACTCCTCACGCGTAGTGTACTTACGCTCATCCATTTCCTGTCTCCTGAGTCCAAAACCAATCACGAGAGTCAGCCACAATCGACACCGGAGGTGGTCAAGTTCTCTGTTACGAGCTAACACGGGAGAAGAGGATTAAAATGGCTCTCAAATCCAGTAAGCGCAAATGCGTACTGCCAACCCTAGAGTTCAGCAGCCGTGCTCTTTCCGGCGTGCGAGTAGCGCTTCTCGGGCGCTTTGGGCTTGCATTCGGGCGCTCTCGATTTTGAGCAGTTTACTGCGATACCCGGACGGAGACAAGGCACTCGTTTGTCGGGACAATTCGTTTGCTTGCGTCGCGTAAACGTCCGCTGTCGCAGTCAGCAAGTCGAGCAGCCTTCCCCGTTCGCTGCAAAACCGCAAGTGTGCGGTTGAGATCACGAAATGAAGTTTAACGCGGTCGTGAACAGAAGGCAATCCGAGGAAGTTGCAGGGCGGACGGCTACGATCTCGGATAGTAAGCTGTAGCGACAATCAAAGCTTGAAATTAATTGTTCCTGATGCTCCGAGTTGTTGGTTCGAAGATGCCGTATCCACTTGATCGAGTACACGTAAAGTCGGCGTAACACGAACAGCTTTGGTCGGGGCCATGACACAAACAGCCAATGCCACGAATCCCGAAATCGCGAAACTGAACAAGTAAGGCGCTCCGAGCGATCTCACATCTTTCATGACCATAATTCACCGCCTCCTGTAGACAGCGTGACTGCCCCCGACTGGTAGGTGCAGGCATCCGACAGAGCCTTTTAATCGATCAATTCAACAGGCTGAAACGCGATGTCGAGCCGGGTTTCGTATGGGTAATTTCGAGAATTGTCCATCATAGCGCTTCCTTGCAAGTCAGGGCTGTGCCACCTCGCGTTATGACCGATCCTTCATATTCGAACGTCATTCTGAGGGATGGTCGCTTAGAAAATGTACGCCAGATACGTACCGTGAAGTCCGGCTGCATCCGCCGGAGTGGTAACGACTTGAGGGGGCGATCCGATCGCTTTCGCCAATAGTAATCTTCCCTGAAGCCAAAAGAGAACCCAGCAGTCTTAAAGCTGACCGTCGACAGGGTGTAGCCTTGAATCTGTCGAAGCAGTATGCGAACAGGAGCCCTCATTTGCGGAATCCCGCTTGCGGCCTTGATGGCACTCGCTCAGGCCGCCGGTTCTCATCCAGAGAAGCCGCTTACTTTCAGCCGCGACGTCGCCCCTATTTTGTACAAACACTGTGTGAGTTGTCATCATCCCGGTGACATCGCGCCCATGTCGCTCCTGACGTATAAGGATGCCCGTCCTTGGGCGGCAGCCATTCGGGAGGCGGTCGTCTCACGCAAGATGCCGCCGTGGCTGGCGGACCCGACCGTCGGACATTGGTCGAACGATCCGCGTCTATCCAATGCCGAGATTCAGACGATAGGCGCCTGGGTCGCAAGCCCGAAACTCGAAGGCGATCCTAACGACATGCCGCCTGTCCCGTTCTTCCCTGATGGTTGGAAGATCGGCAAGCCCGATGCGGTGTTTAGTATTCCGGTCCACACGCTCGCCGGGAAGGGACCGGACGAGTATACGTACGTCAAGGTGCCAACCGATTTTCAGGAGGACCGCTGGATCGTTGCTGCCGAACTCCGCCCCGGGAATCGCAAGATTGTTCATCATGCGCACGTCTTCGTGGAAGGCAGGAATGGGGAACAGGAGAAGACAACTACGCCCGCTACCGAGTATGCGAAGTGGATTCGCATTCGGCAGGGATCGCTTGAATGGGTGAGGCCCGACGCACCGGTGATCGATAACGGGTGTTCGGTGGACGATAACGGCCTGTTCCCAGGTTCGAAGAGTTCGGATTTGAGTAGCCTTATCAGTTCGTACCTGCCGGGCCGCGAAGCGGACGTGTATCCCGCCGGTACGGCTCGGAAAATTCCCGCGGGCGCTGTTTTGAATTTTCAAATTCACTACTCGCGGAGCACAGGCAGGACCGAAACGGACGACACAAGCGTTGGGTTGGTCATTGTAAAGGAACCGCCAGAGAGAGTGTCGCGACGAATCGACCTCTCCAATCAGATGTTCATGATTCCGGCTGGCGATCCGGACCATGCCGTGAGCGAATGTCACACCTTCGATAAGGACGTGCTCGTAACGAGTTTGACTCCCCACATGCATCTGCGCGGGAAGTCGATGCAGATCGTCGCGGATTTACCGGACGGGCACAAACAGACCCTCCTTTCCGTTCCTGACTACCAGTTCAATTGGCAGTTCACCTATCGGCAAAAGGATCCTGTGTATCTACCGAAGGGAACGCGTATCGAAGTGCTCGGCAAATTCGATAACTCGGTTAATAAGGCCGGCAATCCCGATTCCAAAGTCAACGTGCGCTGGGGCAATGCGAGCGAGAACGAGATGATGGACGGCTGGATTGAATATCTGGACGCCGTGCCTACCTCGAAATCCGCGGCTTCGAATCAGCCGTGAAGAAGTGGAGGTTGTTGGTCGCTGCTGGCTTGCTCGCGTGTCCGGCTCCGTTCCGGGGGCATGACGTGGTCACGACGAACTTGACTTTCTCGCGCGATGTTTCACGTATCTTCACATCCCGCTGCCTTTCCTGCCACAGCTCGGGATCGACTCTGCCGCTGACCACCTATGCGGAAGCACGGCCTTGGGCGGTTGCTATCAAAGAGCAAGTGCTGTCTCGTGCCATGCCGCCTTGGGGCGCAGTGAAAGGCTTCGGGAGTTTGTCTCCAGACAACGCAATGACGGAGGAAGAGATCATGATCATTGCCGGCTGGGTGGTGGGCGGTGCGCCCGAGGGAAATCCAGCCGCTCTTCCCAAGCCGCATTCTGTTGCGCACTCATCTGCGACCTCTCCACTGTTCTCTGATGCCCTGGTGGTGCAGACACGGGCAAAACTGATCAAACCCATCCAAGCAGCCGGAATCAAACCATTAGAGAGCCGGACCATTTCTTCAGCCAAGGTTACTGCCAGGCTACCTGGAGGAGAAGTGCTGCCTGTCCTATGGCTATACCAGTTCGATGGCACATCTAAGCGCATCTTTACCTTCCGCTCACCACTAGATCTACCGGTGGGAACCGTAGTGGAGTCCTCAAACCCTCTAACATTTGCGCTCCAGACGCATCGAGGGTCCGATTCAAAGTGACGAGACCGGAACAGTAAATGCGACCGTATTCACCAAGCCTTTGCGCTGGAACTGGGTCCAGATTCGATACAGGCCGGGTCGAGGAAACAGCAAGTTGAATTGCAAGCTGCCATCCGCATTGCGCAGAAACGGATGGACGTGAATCATGTCAATCAAGTCGGCACTCACGGTTAGCATGTGCGCCCACACGCCGAGGTAAGGTTCCCAACCGTCCTGTGGGCTAGGCGTCATAATGAAGCGCGTCTCCAAGGCCGGCAAGCGCTCGTTCGGGTTCCATGCGCATCGTCACGGTCAGGTTTTCCGCCGTTTGCGGTGAGAGAGAAGCTGCCAGATGAGGTGGCTTGCAGCTTCCCGCGACGTAAATCGTATTGAGCGCCAACTGCGGCACGGAGCCCGATGGATAGAAATCCGCCAGAAGTCGGTACATGCCGCCTTCCGGTAAGCGAATCGGCAGGCGGAATGAGTGGTCGGGCATCTGTTCGGGATGAACGTGAGCGAAGAACTCCAGGTTCTCGCTGACCAGAAAGAGGTGGATGAGCTTCTCGTGCACGATTTCAAAGCGTGTGGCTGGCCGGTGTGTACGTCCATCGTAAAAACGCAGATTCAGAACGCTGAGGTCGCCGGACTTGAGAACGCGCGGATCGTGGGATACCTCGATCTCGAATTCCACGCGATCGGGGACTCCGAAGACCAGCGTCATGCCACATTTGGGACACTTACCAGGCTGAGCGGACCGGTAATCAGGGTCCATCGGACAGACCCAGTCACGGTTATCAACAGGGTCAGTATTTCGCTGAGCACGCAGTCTGGAACTGATTGCTGCCAGAACTGCGAGATGAGTGCGACGAGTCATGCCGGCATTACTGCCCTGTCTTCTCGGTAAGTTGCTGCTTAGGCTTTTGTGGCACATCATCGGCATAGGCCAACCAGAAGCCCATCATTTCCTCGTCACTCGGTTCGCCCCATCGGATCAACTTCGTTGCATCCGGATTTAGAGGATTGTTCAACGAATTGTCGAACCAGGCGGTAGTAATCAACTGTGTGCCTTTCGGCATTACAAATTGATGCTTGAGGAAGTAAGTTTCCTGCCAGCGGAAGTCGTACTTGGGGACGTTGAAGATCACTTCATGGCGTCCGTCGGGGTAAATTGCTTCGGTCGTCATACTCTTACCGCGAAAGTGCATGTGCGCCGTGTAAGCCACCACGGTGAGATCTTTGGGCACCGTGAAACAGGAAGTGACCTTGTGTGCGGCATCGCCCGGTGGGATCAGAAAATAATTGTTCCAGATCTCGTACTGTGCCACCTCGTGGCTGACGGGTTCTTTTGCAAAAACAAGACCAATGCTGGTGCGGTCTTTTACGGATTCGTTTAAGCGATTGCTGTAATGCACTTGGAACTGCAAATAGGAACCTGCTGGAATCCTGAGGGCGTACCCGGGAGGGCGAACTTCTGCCAAATGTCCGGGAAGATAAATTCCCGGTACGTGATTCACAGAGCCGCTCGAGAATTTCTCCAGGCCCGGTACAGTGCTAGTCGCGCAACCGTCATCGGAAACGGGAGCATCCGACTTCAGGTGATTCACCTTCCCAGTTCGAAACTGGAATTGATCGACGTGTTCTCCGCGCTTTTGGCCGGTCGGCACTTTGTCTGCAGCAATAACGCTCACCGTGGCATGATGCACCACGCGGCGGTCACCGGGGACTACTTCAGCTGCCTGAACCCATCGATCTTCCGAGAAGTTGGTCGGGACGTAAATGTATTCGTAGTCGTCCTGAGTGCCAGCAGCTACGGTCTGCTCAGTGATCGGCAAGATCAGATCTGGGGTGATGTGCCAGCCGCTAATGAACTTGGGCGCAGGCGGCAGGTCCTGCGGCGATCCTTCATTTGCGCCCTGCTTAACCCAGGCGTCAATTGTGGAGATCTCTTGTTTAGACAAGCTGGGATCGTTAATGTATTCGCCCGTGTGCGGGTCCGCGTGCCAAGGCGGCATGCTCCGCTGAATCACGGCCTGACGAATCGCGGCTGCCCAGGGTCGAACCTGCTGATACGTGAGCAGTGACATGGGAGCAATGTCGTTCGCATGATGGCAAACGACACAACGTGCGTAGAGGATGGGAGCCACATCCTTGCTAAATGTCACCTGCGAAGTCGTTTCCTCTGCCGGCAGCGCTATTTGAGGAGCGATAAAAAGCAGACCAACTAGGATCGTGCTGTGGCAATTCAATCGGAACGTCATTTTGATCCCCACTGGAGCATATCGTTCGACGGAGAACAGGAATACCACCCCCGGCGATCAATACTATTTTGCGCACAACTTCCTGGTTGTGGGAAATGCTGGGCCGTAAAACAATGCACCCGGGGTGTGGCCCATGTTGAAGTAAGTGTGTCCCTCGTCGGAAAACGCGTTCGCGGAGATTACACGCGGAAGGGGCCGGCGATGCGCTCGGGGCTGCTGATAAGCCTGACAGCCGATGTCTCGGCCCCTCTTTCAAGCGCCCCGGACAAATTTTTGCAGTGGGTTCGCCCGCCTGTCTGGATAACACCAGTACCCGAAAATGCGGAGGAGAGAGCAATCTGCACCTTATACTCCTCAAGCTGCTCTGGCCTGAAGTTGCTAAAAGGAGACTTTCGCTAAGGACAATGCTCCATCCAGCCCGCCCAGTTCGGTTTGGCACCATGGACGAAGGGCCGGGTATTAGATGCATTGAGCGACGTAGTGTATGGAAAGCAGGGTCTGGTGGACATCCCAGTTCCATTGCTGCCTTCGGACGAGAAATATCGGGAAGCTGATATTCCGCACTGGGTTTATTACTGCACGGGACCACGCGGAAAGTTTCTGAACCGGTTTTTCGATACGGCTGACGAAGGTCCGCATGTCGGGCTTCCTCTTTTACCATTTACAGGCAAAGGGCTTCCTTCACTGGGGCTACGATTACTGGTTCAAGATGGACACGCAGGAAGTTCCGAATCTCTTTCAGGAAGGGTCCGGGTACGGGTGGCCCGGCATCGAGTACGGCGATCCGTTTGTGGTGTACCCAGGGCCCGACGGACCAATCGATTCCATTCGGTGGGAAGTCTCCGCGGAATCCCTACAGGATTATCAACTGCTGCAGAGCGCAGGCGTGCCGTACGATTCACCGATGCTCAAAGAACTAAGAACGTACGTCGATTTTCCGAAGAGCGAGGAATGGATCCAGAAGGCCGTGCTGGCCCTTCTCGAAAGAAAAATGAGTAGCTCTCGCGCAGCGGCGCCGCGTTCACGCTTGCACCTGAAATAGCCGCTCGCGGGCCAAAGCGGCAGCCCCATAAATCGCTCCGTAGTAACCAACGCCGACGATATCGAGCGAATGGCCCGCGACGAGCTCGCTCACGGATGGGCCGTGCAAATTTGGCTGGAAACGCTCGCCGCCGAGCGTGGCACGCCGATTGGACCCAAGAGCGGCGGTGGCCTCGCTCCAGGAGGAACCGCACTGATCGACTACTATCGTTCGCGGATCGCTCAACTTCGCCAATTCGTCTTGCAGCATCACGTCGTCGATGTCCCTGAGTGGCTCGGACGCATAGACATAGTCGAAACACCAAAGTTTCTTCAGCCGGTCTCACCCGGCGCTTCCATGAATCCGCCGCTGCTGTTCAGCAAAGGCAGAACTGGGTTCTACTTCATAACTCCCCCAACCTCACTGGAAAACGCGGCTAAGAACCTGGATCCGAACCAAGACTTCGACCGTGACCGCATCCTCTCAACCGCCGCGCACGAAGCAATGCCGGGCCATTTCTTGCAGCCATCCATCGCTCGCCGCCACCCGGATTTTGTTCGCAAAATACAATCGAGCAGTGAATTCTCGGAAGGCTGGGCCTTCTACGGCGAAGAGCTATTCATCCAACTCGGCCTCTTCCAAGACGATCTCGATGCCCGCTATTTCACGGCCCAATGGGAACGCGTTCGCGGTGCTCGAGCTATTGTCGACCCGGAACTAGCAAGCGGCGCCTGGAGCGCCGATCGGGCTATCGCCTTTTTCGCCCACTAGACTGGCTTCTCCCAGGAACAAGCGAAAGCGGCCATCGCCGGAATCGCCCTAAATCCCGGTCAGATGATCGCGTACACTGCCGGCCGTGCGGAGATCGAAGCATTGCTGGCGGAGTATCGCGCGAAGGCGGGCGCGCATGCATCGCTGCGCGAGTTCCACGATCGGCTCTTGTCCTACGGCTCGACCCCTATCTCCATCATCGGACCCGAACTGCTCGCGGACGTTTCTAAGCCGCTATCTGAGGTTCGCGTCGGTGCCGGCTATTGATGCCATGGATTAACGGCCGACTTCGACGGCGTTTGGAGTCGAGGTCCTTACTGGTTTCAAACACCAGCCGGTCGTGAACGGCCTAGCTCTTTACCTTTGCTGCCGGTCGCCGTGAATGTCAACCTGTCGTCGTTCTCCGAGATAACTCCGCCGTGGGTCTCGGTGGCTGCCCTACGCAAAAAGCCCGACAGCTCGTACCGAACCAACTTTGGTGCTCACCGCCGGATCGCGTTATGTGCGCGCCTTCGAGCACGCCCTTTACGTCAGAAACGTTATGGCACATTGGCCCTCAAGCAGCCAGCAGGCACGTCAGAACTACGCTGTCCTTGGCGGGCTCACCGGTCTGAGCGGTCTCCAGATCGGTAACCCCAGCTAGTCGCCACCGAAATGCCCTGTGGATGATAGCCTCGTAGCTCATGAAGGTCGGAATTGACAGCTATTGCTTCCATCGTTTTTTTGGGGAAATCTATCCTCAACAGCAGGTTCCAGAACGGAGCATGACCCTAGACGGATTCATCGAACTTGCGCAAGCGCTTGATGTGGACGGCGTTTCACTAGAATCGTGCTTCTTCCCAAGCGTTGACCCTTCATACCTAGCCGAGGTCCGTTCTCTGTTGGATATCCACGGCTTAGATCGCGTTTACGCTTGGGGACACCCGGACGGTTTGGAAGGTGGCACTAACGAAGTTGCCTACGATGAGATGATTCGGAGTTTCGATCACGCAGAGGCCATCGGCGCGAAGGTGATGCGGGTGGTCGGCAGTAGTCTACGTTTTCGCAAAGAGCCGCACCCCCACAGCTAGAGCGACTCACCCGGATGTTCCGTAAAGCGGTGAAAGTAGCCGAACGGTTCGGCATCCGCATGGCGGTCGAAAATCACATTAATTTCAACTGTGAGGAGATGCTTTCTTTGCTGCGATCCGTCGACTCACCTTTTCTCGGAATTAACTTCGATACTGGGAATTTCGTCCGTTTACTTGGCGATCCGGTACAAGCAATGGACTTACTGGCGCCGTATACGTATGCAACCCACGTTAAAGATCTAAAAGTTCAGCGAGGCGTGGCAGCAAACGAGTGGTACTTTTTCTCCAGTGCTCCAGTCGGTGAAGGCGTGGTGGATAACACCAAGTTGGTAGAGAAATTAAGGCGGACTGGTTTCGATGGATTACTGGCCGTCGGAATCGATTTTCTGCATCCGGATTACGGGGGTGAAGAGTATTCTGCGGTGGCTGCGAGCGTCCGCGAACTCCGCCGGCTAGTGGCACAGCTCGAAGGTGGCCGCCCGTTGAGTGCCTGATCGAGTTTTTGCCGATCGAATAAAGGTATTGCCGGTGCGGCCATGCACCACAAATAACGAACTGGGTTGTGGAAGAGGAGCCTACACATCCCGAGTATTCTGGACCCCGTATAGCCAAATATTCCGAATCCATTGAAAACACAGTAGGAATATGATGGTGCGTTTCGATGAGGAAAACGCAAGTAGCGCGGCTGTTGGCGTATGTTACGGGAATGGTGAACCAGCAACCACTGCTGCACAATGAATACCTGGTTGCAGAGAACAGGATCCTACGCTTGCATTTGCCCGGTCGAGTTCGATTGACCGATCCGCAACGAGCCACACTAGCGGCCATCGGAAAACGACTCGGCCGTCAAGCGCTGGCGCACGTGGCATCAGTGGCGAAACCGGAGACCATCCTGGCCTGGTATCGCAAGCTGATCGCCCAGAAGTTCGATGGTTCCAAACACCGGGCCTACCCGGGACGATTGACTGTCAGCCGAGAGATCACGGAACTGATCGTGCGCATGGCTCGTGAGAATAGCGAGTGGGGCTACGATCGCATCGCGGGCGCGCTGAAGAACCTCGGACACATTGTTTCGGATCAAACTGTGGGTAATGTCCTACGCCGTTTGGGTATCGCTCCTGCTCCGAAGCGCCGTGCGCAAATGAACTGGGCCCGCTTCGTTCGCACTCACATGGCCGTTTTGGCCGGTATCGACTTCTTCACCGTCGAAGTGCTCACATGGCGAGGGTTGGCAACCTATTACGTTCTATTCTTCTTCCACCTGGAGACGCGCCGCGTCACGGTCGCCGGAATCACTCAGCATCCCACGGAAGAATGGATGGTGCAAATGGCTCGGAATGCGGTTGACGTGATCGACGGCACTCTGCTTCCGGTCCGCTATGCCTTACACGATCGCGACACTAAGTTCTGGAGTTCCTTTCGAACCATGCTTCAGCGTGGTGGAGTTCAGCCGATCCTGCTGCCGCCTCGCAGTCCAAATCTAAATGCGTTCGCCGAGCGATGGGTCCGCTCCATCAAGCACGAGTGCTTGTCGAAGTTGATCCTGTTTGGTGAAGTCTCACTGCGGCGCGCAGTAACTGAATTCCTAAGGCATTATCATTTCGAACGCAACCATCAAGGGAAAGAGAACATGTTGCTATTCCCTGCCCAGGTTCTCCTCCGTCACATCCGAATCCAGCTGTTACCTGTCACGCCCGCTTAGGCGGATTGCTGAAATTCTACCAGCGCGCCGCATGAATTTCTTGACCGTACGGGGTCTGAAGCAGCGTCATTAGTGTAGACCCGCTCGAAATGCGTAGGTTCACAGCCTATCCTCCGATCTAAGAGCCGCAAGCACTCCAGCTCCTCGTGTTGGTCTGTTGATCTCTCAGTCCGGCTTCCAAACTGCCGCTCATTCCCATCTTTCACCGCTCAGACTCCAGTTTTGATGACCGACAGCCTACAAGCACTTTTCCTGATATGGCTTCCCAGTTCTAAGGCAAACTTACTTACCTCTCCAAATGCGTGACGGGCGATAGCTTGATCGGGTCGTTTCGCCAAATCTTGGAGAGGGGGCTTTTGTTGCATTGATGACAAAAGTGGAAGGCACGAATGAGACTCACATCTGAGACAGGCGACTCGTCCTGGCTAGGGCAATCAAAGATTGCGGAACTCACGGCTTTAAGCGATTCGCTGGGCGCGATCGACCTCGCGCAGGGGTTTCCGAACGAGGCACCTCCTGAGCAGGTCATGGCGTGCTTTCGCGCAGCAACTTCAGACATTCATGCACATCAGTATTGCGATCCTCGTGGCGCAGGCGTGCTCAGAAGAAATGTGGCACAGAAGCTCGAGAGCTTCAACGGAATCCTTGCGAATCCGAATAAGGAGATCGCGGTCACGTGCGGCGCGGCAGAAGGTCTACAGGCTACCTTCCGCGCCTTGTTTAAACCGGGTGATCAGATCCTCATGTTCTCGCCCGCGTACGAGAACTTCTTTCATCAGGCGAGTGCGGCCGGACTGACCGTTCGTGCCATCCGGCTGAGCGAACCCGAGTTCTCTCTCAGTTCGGAGATGCTGGAGGCGGCATATTCGCCCAGGTTGCGGGCGGTTTTGTTGTGCAATCCATGCAATCCGACTGGGAAAGTCTGGTTGGAGAACGAGCTTAGAGTCATGATCGACTTCGCAGCGCGCCACGATCTGATTCTCATCGCGGACGAAACATACGAACGGTTCATCTGGAGTGGACG
This sequence comes from uncultured Acidobacteriaceae bacterium, assembly GCA_963730775.1. Lineage (GTDB taxonomy): Bacteria > Acidobacteriota > Terriglobia > Bryobacterales > Bryobacteraceae > Bog-105. The sequence continues at coordinate 19,112 of CAVSTI010000011.1, forward strand.
CCACCGCAGCATTGCCTCTTTCCCTGAGGCCCGGGAGCGGACGGTTTCGGTCTTCTCGATGGGAAAAAGCTATTCGGTGACTGGATGGAGAGTCGGCTACGTTGCCGCTCCCGAAGAGCTACTGAAGCCGATTGCACGCCTGCGAGAGTTGTCGACCATCTGTGCTCCACACGTATGCCAATTGGCCTTGGCGAGAGCTCTAAAACTTCCAGAAGCGTTTTACGCGGACCAACTTGAGCGCTATCGCGAGCGGAAAGCGGTGTTGAGCCGGGCCGCCGCAACCGCAGGGCTCCAGCCTTGGGAACCGGGGGGCGGGTACTTTCTATGGTGCGACCACTCGAAGGTGAGCGAAGAAAATGACCTCAGCTTCGCCAAACGACTGCTCAACACGAGCGGCGTAGCAGGCGTCCCCGGGATGGTGTTCTTCCCGCCTGGAAGTAACGCGTTCTCAGGGCGCATCCGGCTGACATTTTCCAAATCGTTGGAGACGGTGCGAGAGGCGTCCGGTCGGCTTGGGAATTTCCAGAAAACATATCAATTCCCTGTGAAAGCGAGTGCCTGAGATGAAGCTTCTGATCATTGATAATTACGACTCTTTCACCTTTAATCTTTTTCAGCTTGCAGCTGAGGTCTTTGAAAGTCTCCCGACAGTGCTGCCCAACGATCACGATTTCTACGACATTGTGGCGCGCAACTTCGACGCGGTCATCATTTCGCCAGGACCGGGATCTCCGCTGAATGATCACGATTTTGGTGTTTGCAAGAGGGTTATCCGCGAACTGAATCTTCCCATTTTTGGCGTATGTCTAGGACATCAGGGAATCGCGCATCTCATGGGTGGAAAAGTGATGCATGCTCCGGAGCCCGTGCATGGGCGTGAGGACCGAATTCATCACAGCGCCGAAGGAATCTTTGAAGGCATACCGAGCCCGTTCGTGGTAGTGCGTTATCACTCATTAATTGTGGCCCAGGCACTGCCGGAATGCCTGGAAGCCACTGCTTGGACTGAAGACGGTTTACTCATGGGCATGAGACATAAAACGCGGCCGATCTGGAGCGTTCAGTTTCACCCGGAATCTATCTGTTCCACATTCGGCCGGGAGATGATGGCGAACTTCCATCGCTTAGCAGCGGACTTTCACCGCAGTTCGGGACGACACGGCGCAGCAATCACGGCAAACGTGAAGATCGCCACTGATTCGGGCGACATGGGCAAGACTCACGATCAAGGCAAGAGACGAATGTACGTCTGCCGAAAGCCTCTTGAATACAGCGCAGAACAGATCTTTGATCGAGCCTTCAATCCTCTGCCGTATGCGTTCTGGCTCGATAGCAGCCTCCAACGCAAACACGATGGCAGATTCTCGTTCCTGGGAGGCGAAAAGAGTCAGGACGTAGAGTGTGTTCGGTACTTTGCGCATAATCGGCGGCTGAGAATCCGGCGCAAAGGCGTCGACGAACTCCGCAATGAAGAGCTGTTCTCCTACCTCGGAAAGCGGCTTTCCTCGGCAGAAAATCCAATTGTCGACCTGCCGTTCGACTTTGAGGGCGGTTTCGTGGGGTATTTCGGATATGAGCTGAAGGCGCTGACCGGCGCTGAGTCCGCGCATCGAACCTCGCATCCAGACTGCCTCGCCATGTTAGCCACTCGATTCGTGGCAATCGACCACTCATGCGACGAGATGTTCCTTGTGTTCATCGGGGAGAGCGACGAATCGGAAGAACATGCCCGAGAGTGGTTTGAGGAGATCGAAGAGAGGATCGCAGGCGAAGGTGCCGGGGCGCGTCCCCCAGGCGAGAGCGGGCCATGCGAGACGATCACGTTCTGCTCTTCGCAGTCAGAAACACAATATCGCGAAAAGATCGACCGTGCTCTCCAGGCGATTACAAACGGGGAAACCTACGAAGTTTGCCTGACAAACCAATTAACGGCCAACACCGGCGTGGATCCATTCGCTTACTACAAGACGCTCAGGCAGAAAAATCCGGCACCGTATTCTTCGTTTCTGCGTTTCCCAGAACTTTGTGTGGCTTCGTCTTCTCCCGAGCGGTTCCTGAAAATTGGGTCCGAACGGACCGTGGAAACGAAACCTATCAAGGGCACAGCGCCCCGAGGCCGGTCTCAAGAGGAGGACAGCGCAATGAAGGCTGCCCTCGCAGGCGACGCCAAGAGCCGCTCCGAGAACCTAATGATTGTCGATTTGCTGAGGAACGATCTCGGCCGTGTATGCGCGATTGGATCGGTGCACGTTCCTACACTGATGCAGGTCGAAACATACGCGACCGTCCATCAATTGGTGACCACAGTTCGGGGTACGCTGGATGCCGGTCAATCATCGGTCGATTGTCTGAAGGCCGCTTTTCCGGGTGGCTCGATGACAGGCGCGCCGAAGATCAGGACAATGGAGATTATCGACCAGCTAGAAGGCCGGGCCCGCGGTGTGTACTCCGGTTCAATCGGCTTCCTCTCCTTCAACGGCAGAGCCGATTTAAACATCGTTATCCGGACTGCTGTTTTCTCGAAGAATACCGTCACGATTGGCGTAGGCGGGGCGATCGTGGCGCTCTCCGATCCTCACCAAGAGTGGTTGGAAATCCTGCTGAAAGCGAAGGCACTTCTTGCTACCTTTGAGGCAATGGGCTATACCGTTGCTGTATCAACGCGCAATCCGGAGGTTCATGGATCAACTATCGATCTTTCGAAAAGAGTTGGATGAGTCCGACGAGCTTCTGATGACGCTCCTCGCTCAACTTTGAGCCGGCACACGCGCTCGCCGCTTCATAGGGACGTGTGCCGCGACAGAAACTCGCACACCAATTTTGTGGTGTTCCTGGGAAGTTTGGGCTCCATCGCGGCACGTTGTCGGTCATCAAAACGCCGGCAGCCTCTCGAATCAACAGCTTCGGACTCATGCTAAAGCGATTAGCATCTGGAGTGATGATTACGGCTCTGTTCGCAATACTGGCATACATGCGGGCGGTCCTGATCGCGCGGCACCTTCTGGCAATGGAGCGCCGCTCTTCGACAGCAACTTACCGTGTGCAAACGCAAACAGCCGCGCCCCAAGCTGAATCGGTTCGATCGCCTGTTCTGGGTGGTCGTTCGTCGGATCTGGGACCAACTGGTCCGAAGCACTCATTCTCGTCAGGCCCGATACGGTAGTCTCTTGGCATCGGGCCGGATACAGCCTGTTCTGGACGTAGCGATCCCGCCGTCAGCGAGTGGGGAGGCCGAAGGTGGCGGAAGAAGTCCGAGACTTTGATCCGCCGCATGAAAAGAGAGAATCCGATGTGGAGTGCGCCGCGCATCGGTGGCGAGCTGTTATTACTCGGCTTCGAGATCTCCGAACCTACCGTTTCACGCTATCTGCAACGCCTGAAGCGCATTCCGGAGGCAACCAAAGCCAGCCAGTGGCTCGCTTTTCTAAACAACCATCGCGAGGTGATGGCCGCCTTCGAGTTTTTCACTGTACCGACCCTTTGCTTCCGAACCTTATATTGCTTCTTCGCGATTGAACACCATCGCCTGCGCATTCTGCATCTCAACGTTACCTTCCATCCAACAGGCGATTGGATCGTGCAGCAACTGCGGGAAGCATTCCCGCTTCCCTGCCCTATCGATACGTGTTGTTCGGCCATGATGCCAATTTCGGAAATCCCGCTGTGGGTGCTCGAAATCTGCAGATCAACAGAATCACGGGTTGCACCCAACCGGATCAGCATTGCGTAACATTTGCGGCCGCGCAGATTCGCAGCGCCGTCACGTTACGTAACGTCTCATTCAGCAAGCGACGGAAGTTATTGATTTCAGGACGAGACTGAGTTTTGACTATCGAATCCGGCTATTACCTGTCACGCCAGCCGAGCCCAATACAAGCGGCCCTTTGATCCTGGGCGCTTGAGCGAGATTCTCAACTATAACGCCATGCCAGCTCGGAGCCGGTCAATCGATCCAGACACCCGACACGCCCTTCCCGCGAACACTGATCACACGTCACCTATAAACCGGGTCCTAGAGCGTAAGAAACCGACGCTTCGACCTGAAGAGTTAGAGGCACAACGCGATCAAGCTCTCGGCTCCGCTGTGCGTCATCAAAAATCGACCCGCCTCTCGAATCAACAGCTTCAGATCCAAGGCACAAGCGATTAGCATTCGGAGTGATGACGACGGGTCTGTTCGCGATGCGGGCGTACTTGCGGGCGTTCCCGAATTGCGCGGAACCGTTTGGCAATGGAGTCGGTCGCCCTGCGACAGCAACTTGCCGGTTTACAAGCGCAAACAACCGCGCCCCAAGCTGAATCGATTGGATCGCTTGTTCTGGCTGGTCGTTCGTCGGATCTGGACCAACTGGTCCGAAGCACTCATTCTCGTCAGGCCCGACACGGTGGTTTCTTGGCATCTCGTCGGATACCGCCTGTTTTGAACATGGCGATCCCGCCGGGGCGGCCCGCAAAGCACTCCAGGTCCTCGTGTTAGTCTGTGATCTCTCAATCGATTTCCAAACTCCCGCCCGCCTTCCAGCTACCACCGTTCACGCGCCCAGTTTTGATGACCAACAGCTTACGCAGAGAAATTTGTACGCTGGATCAAAGAATCGTGCTTGGAACGGCTGGTCTTATTCGGGGAGAACTCGTTGCTTAAGGCGGTTCGCGAGTTCGTAGCCCATTATCCGACACAGCGCCACCATCAAGGTTTGGGCAACTGGCTAGTCCTTCCGGAAATCGGCGAGATGGGCAACAAGGGCGACGTCGATGTCGTGAGCGATTAGGTGGAATGCTGAACTACTATCATCGGGCTGGAAGGCCGGTTGTTTGCTGGAACTCCAGTACGCTCGATGAGTCACACGCACAACATCATCCGTAGCCTTAACGTATGCTGGATCGGACTTATGGCGTTGTCAGAGCGGGAAATCGGACGGAACCCTCAAGCGCGAGTCGGAACTTTCTCGATGCGCGGTTCACCACCTAGCGCTCTATCGTTGAGAGCGAGCATCAGCAATTCCCTCCTGCGCAATGCATAACCGGTATGCATGTCCCCAACGGGATCTCCAGGCAGTCTTGTTTCGTGTCGAAAGTGATCAGGAACCGAGGCTCTTTCCGTTCTGATACGGTAAAACGTCCTACATCTTTTAACAACGAGACTGTGTTTCGGCTCGGTTGAACGTGTCATCTCTTGGACCAGGACGTACACCTGATGACAGAGAGTAGCCCTTCGAGGCCATTTATTTGACCTCACGAGGTTTATCTAAGGCGAGCAGTGCGCTTCTACAATTGAGAGTTGCTCAATTAGTCGTGTGTTTTTCCAGTTGTAAGAAATACCACTTGAAAGTCTCTCACCCACGGCGCAGCATGAGCTATGGCCGAACTCGTTGCAGATCGGGTCAAGAAGCTTTTCGGAGATCATGTGGAAGGCAGAGTTACTGATCGAGAATTCCGCAATTCAATTCGCGACTTCCGTACGGACGAACTCAGAGAGCTAGTCAAGTTGATAGAAACGCTCGCCGTGTTGCCCGTCGAAGTCGGTTCTTTCCAGTAATGCCTTGGACATTACACGTGACGTTGCTCACGTGTGGAGAAGTCCTATCGCAGGATCTGCTCTGCGACTCGTGGTAAGACGCTCTGACTGCTGCCGGAGAAATCATTGACGATTTCTCCGATGCAGTTCTTATCAACGTGACCGATCCCCGAGGTTGGTCGCAGCACATGACTAAATCAATGTTCCACATGTGAAGAAGTGCGAGACATGCGGCCCGATGCTGCCTGGTCTCAGGCGCGAAATTGACAATCCGTGGGCCTTCTGATGTGGACCTGAGTTCCTGAACGCCTCATGCCGAGATTTGTTTTGCTTGCTGTCAGTCAACTCACACGACTGGTCTTTACCGGATCGAAACTGCATCGCCTTGATACTCCCAACATCAGTTGCCCGCTGGAATGGTGAAATAGAACGTAGAACCATTCTCCGGTTCCGAGGATAGCCAGATTTGACCACCGTTGCTTTCAACGATCTTCTTGCATATAGCCAAGCCTAGGCCCGTTCCCGGAATTTCTTGTCCGTGTAATCTCTTGAGCGGAGAAAACACACGTTCAAAGTGCTTCCTATCAATTCCAATGCCGTTGTCCTGGATTGTGAACATGTGCCCGGACTCTATCGCCGCGGCGGTCACGCATATCCGGGGCGGAACGCCGGGCCTTGCATACTTTATGGAGTTGCCGATCAAATTCTGAAACAGTTGAACGAGTTGCACGGGATTGGCTGTCACTACGGGCAGTGGCCCGCAAGTCACCTCAGCATGACTCTCATCAATATAGGATTTCAGGCTGGAGCACGCCTCGACCACGACGGCCTCGGTCGCCACTGCCGATCTGGTAAGAGACTGCTGACCTGTCTGCGCGTATTCCAACAATGCTTTTACTAATCTGTCCATAGCCGCGGCGCCGCTCAATATAAAGGAGATAAACTGATCTGCCGTTGTATCCAGCTTCCCGGCATTAGCTTGCGCGAGTAGCTCAGTGTAACTCCGCACCATCCGAAGCGGCGTTTGTAAATCGTGGGAAACGCTGTGAGAAAAGTCTGAAAGCTGGTCATTGACCTTCTGGACTTCGCGTAGAAGGCGTTCGCGTTCCTCCTCGGCGCGCTTCCGAGCTGAAATGTCTTGCGCAATGCTCACCACACCAATCACGTTGCCGTCGTTGTCACGCCAAGGTGCTTTACCACTCAAAAATGTGAGCTCTCCACCCTGCTTGGACATCATCCTTTCCTCAACGATCGTGGGACCGTCCGCCTGCATGCTTGCCACGTCGCTTTCTCGCAGTGCCGCGCTGATATGCGGTGGGAACAGATCTTCCGATGTAAGTCCAACCAAGTCTTCCACGTGCCGTCCAGTCAGACGCCCTATCTCCGAGTTCACGAACGCGAAACGGCCCTCTCGATCCTTCAGCGAGATAGCATCCGGAGTCCGGTCGAGAATAGTGACCAGCATACTGTCAGCGAGGCGATTTGGGCTAATGTCGCGGATAAGTTTCGCATACCCGAAGTGAGCCCCACTCCCGTCTGACAAGGCTTTTAGCACGCCGTCAAGGAAGATCCTTGAGCCGTCCTTCTTCATGTGCCACCTAGTGTCTGAGGCCCGACCGCTCACACGCGCATGCTCGAATTCCTTCTCATCAACTCCTTCTTTACGGTCCTCGGGCGTGAAGAGAACGCTTGCGTGCAGACCGAGGAATTCGCTTTCGCTATAACCTAGAATGCGACTCACGCTTTGGCTCCAAGTTGTAACGCGCAATTCTAAATCCAGTAGGAAAACTGCGTGATCAGATAGTTCTTCCAGGAGAAAGGCCCCTAGCAATACCTCCTTCGTTGGGTGTTCGGGAATGTTCATCTAACCTCTTCTCGGAACTTGGTGCGCCGGTACCGTTCATCGCCCAATCGCCAGATGCACAAGCTAGATCTGGTCGTGCCAGCGCTCTGTAAAAGTACTCGAGGAACTCTGTAATGAGCTAGAGCATACAGGCTTCGCACCGACCGCGCTATGACCTGCGAAAATATCTAACAGTGATTTTCGAACGAGCATCAACTCACGCGGCCCAAGCTCCGCGGTATGTCGCACCGCTTCTTACTACGCCGATTCGGTAGACATCGGGTTTGAGCTGCAAGCTAACACGCGTGTTAGCAGCGGAACGATCTTGACAGAAGGTTCTCAGTTTGTGACGGCAACAGTTTCAGAAAGGGTATCCGTGGCTGGCTTGACGACAGGCCACTGAAACTCTTGATTCATAACAACTTTATACGGCAAAAGCCACTACTTCCATTCGGACAACTACCGGACTCTCAATATCCGGGAATGCTTTCATGCCCGAGGTCGGAGATCAGGGTGACGTCGTATGGCCCGGATATTCGAACCGCCGACATGAGTTGGTTGGAACGCGGGAGCGAGGCTTGGGAGAATCAGATGAAAACAGATGCCGAGAATGCTCGATCCCTTTGAGTTCTTGCTCGTGTCGGTTGCCGGATGGATCAATCAGCGCCAGCAGCAAGCGATCGAGTACCTGCGAGAAGAGAATCGAGTGTTGCGGGAACAGCTCGGTGATCGTCGAGTGCGGTTCAATGATGACCAGCACGGCCGCTTGGCGGTCCGGGCCAAAGGCTTAGGTCGCAAGCTCCTGGCCGAGGTCGCCAGCTTAGTCACGCCCGACACCCTACTCGCGTGGCACCGAAAGCTGATTGCCCAGAAGTACGATGGGCACGAGAAGCGTAGGCCAGCGCGCCCGCGCACCCAACAGCAACATGAAAATCTGGTCATTCGAATGGCGAAAGACAACCGGACGTGGGGCTATCGTCGAATCTAGGGTGCAATGTCGCACTTAGGCTACACGTTAGCGCGCAGTACGATCGCCGATATTCTGCGCCGGCATGGAATCGAACCAGCGCCTCAGCGAGGCCGAAAAGCCAATTGGAAGGAATTTCTAACACAACACTGGGAGTTGATCGTGGCTGCGGATTTCTTTACGGTCGAGGTCTGGACGGCCAGAGGCTTGAAGCGTTTCCTCGTCCTATTCTTTATTGATCTGTCCACACGAAAGGTAGAGATCGCCGGCATAGCATCCACCGCGAATGGTTTGTGGATGAGTCAGATTGCAAGGCGTGTTACGGATGCGGTGGACGGAATTCTGAATGGCAAACGCTATCTGATCCATGACCGCGACCCATTGTTCACAACAGAATTCCAAGACATTCTTGCAAGTGTCGGCGTAACCGCAGTGAAGCTACGGCCGCAGTCACCGAACCTGAATGCTTACGCGGAGAGGTTTGTACGCTCGATCAAAGAATCGTGCTTGGAACGGCTGGTCTTATTCGGGGAGAACTCGTTGCGTACGGCGGTTCGCGAGCTCGTAGCGCATTATCTGGGAGAGCGCCACCATCAAGGTTTGGGCAACCGGCTAGTCATTCCGGAAATCAGCGAGATGGGCAACAAGGGCGCCATCCGATGTCGTGAGCGATTAGGTGGAATCCTGAACTACTATCATCGGGCGGCATAGACTCCTCCCCTCTCTCATCGGTATGGACACGATCAATCGATCAGCGATCGTAGTGAGACCAGCACAGCCGTTTCTGGATTGGCTTCACCGAGTCGACTTCACAAGCGCCCACCTGAAAGTCGAAGATCTACAACAAGAGCCGACCATCTACTTGGTGCCGGAATGCGACAGCCTGGATCAAGCGCTGGAGTATCTGGGGGATAGCATCAGAGGCATTTTTGAAGAACAGCTCGACGGGTGGTATCGCGCACCGCAAGTCTGGCCTGCGAAACGAGATCTCTCCACGTTCCAGAGCTGGTTTGACGTTAGCTTTCATTCCATGATTGTGGACCTGTCCGACGATGTCCTCGAGCATGAAGAATTGTAAGTCTGGCAACGCCGCCGCACGTCAGCCCGGCACTCCGAAACCTGAATCATGGTTTGACTTTCAGTCCATACGAGATGACGGCTTTGACAGGGCTGGCTGGAATCACACTACGAGCGGTAGCTTCCCTGTCGGCTCACAATTGCAAAGCATTTTGTCTAAGGTTTTGTAAAAGCTTTGTGCGTAAGTACTGGACGACCTTAGCCATTACTAGCGCCTGGCTTTTAGTTCCCGAAAACGGCTTGACACGAGTAATCAGTCGGTGCGCGATCAGCGGTCGCTAATCAAATAGTCAGACCGCTGAAATCGTTACTGGGTGTACGATTTTCGTTCACTTTCAATCGAATAGCTGCCTGCAATCCATCGTACTGTGGCCGAAAACATCTGGCGACCTACCGGAATTTCGGGGCAGAGTTTTCCGGCTGGCGTTCAGTACAGTTTGCAAGCGGCAGAACCATCCCCCCGCTGTCCTGGGTTGCAAACGTAATCTAGTCTGCACTGTACGAGTACGGCGACACCTTGAAGTGATGGCTTGCTTAAGCGAAAAATGAGTTCGCCTCAGAAAAACAACACCTGCATTAATCCAGGAAATCGACTTATTACTCGATATCCCTGGGCTAATGCGCGTCGAGGCGTTAGTCGGAGGACTTGATGAAAAAATCAAAGCTGATACAGCACGTTGCTGTCATCATGCAAGTCTCGGTCCTGGCTCTGAATACAGGGCAGGCTCAGACTCAACCCGCAACATCGTCGACTGGCTTGGTCACTGCTGCCCAAGCCCAGGCCAGTCGAATGAAAACCGTAACCAACTCGCAGCGTAAGGCGGCCGCAGCGCAAGCAAGAGCACAGCGATCGGCGTTGAGGGCGGCAACTAAGGCGGCAGCTAAGACGCGCCTTTCACAACCCGCAAACTCCAGTAGCGTCACCGCCGCTGCCAATGCGGCGTTATCCGCGTCTCCCAACGCAGCGGTGATTGCGAATACGACGACGGCTGCGCCAACTGCCTCGACTTCAAACACGACCTCAAGCGGTGTAATTTCCAGACCGTTGATTATGGCCGCCACGCCGATGATGGCCGCCATGACTACGACTACAGCGACGCCTGTAGCGATCGTGCCTGGCCAGATCACCGATAAGGCTGGCAATCCGATCCTGAATGGAACGACGCCGACTGGCATTCCGGGCAGCACGGTCGCTGCTCCGAACGTTTGCCAGCCAGGCATTCTGGATTATTTCAATTGTGGAAACTATGCGAACAGTCCGCTGCCAGAGCCAACCCTGGATGTGACTGACCCCGCGAATCCGAAAATCGCCGTGGATGCAAACGGCAACATGATTCCGATTCCTGGAACAGGTATTCGGAAGTTCAAGGACACACTCGCGGGTGTGGGGGCGGGGAACGCAAACAACTTAGGAAACTACATCCCGATTGCTACACCGGGACGCGCGACCCTATCGGACGGAACGGCCGATACCAAGGCCGACTACTATGAGATCGAGTTGAAGCGCTACAAGCAGCAGTTGCATACCGATCTTCCCTCGACCGTACTACAGGGCTATCACGATGCGTCGGCAAATGCCAAAGATGGAAGCTTCCACTACCTGGGCCCAATCATCTTCGCCCAGCGTGATGTTCCCGTACGCGTGAAGTTTACGAACAGTTTGCCGACTGGCACGAACGGAAATATGTTTTTGCCCATCGACAAGACCATGAAGGGTGCCGGCACCGGCCCGGACGGCAAAACCTATGGCGAAAACCGCGCGCTGTTGCACCTCCATGGCGGCATCACACCTTGGATCAGTGACGGAACGCCTCACCAATGGATTACGCCGGCTGGCGATCCAACCACTCTGAAAAAGGGAGCGAGTCAGCAGAACGTGCCTGACATGGCGCAACCTGCCGCCGACGGTTCCAGCGGCTGGGATACCTGGTATTACACGAATCAGCAGAGCGCACGCATGCTGTGGTATCACGACCACTCCTATGCGACCACTCGGCACAACGTATACGCCGGTGAAGCGGCACCGTACCTGATCACCGATAAATGGGAACAGGACCTGATCAACGGGACGAACGTCACCGGAAGCAATCCCAGCAATCTGAAACTGCTTCCTGATCAGTCGGGCCTGGATAGATCGGGTCAGGGTGCCTATAAACTGGGCATTCCGCTCGTCATTCAAGACAAAACATTCGTTCCTCCCACCGTGGATAAGGCCGGCAAGTTGCCAGCGCCCTACACAATGGACCAATTGATGGCGGAAGATCCCACCTGGTTCTCGTCCAAGGACAACACGGGAACACACTCTGTGATCTCGACGGTGGATGGCACGAATGACAGCGTCTTAGGACAGTTCGGCCAATTGTGGTTTCCCCATGTGTTCATGCCGAATCAGAATCCAAACGATCCGAACACGGTGGTGAACGGATATGGTCGCTGGGATTACGGCGCTTGGGTATGGCCGCCTGTAACTGGTTTGAAGTATCCTCCGATCAGCGTCAATGACCCGGTAACCGGATCACCTGTAACGATTCCGCCATTCCCGAATCCTTCGGCAGTTCAAGAAGCTTTCATGGACACGCCGGTTGTGAACGGAACTGCCTATCCGAAGATGACCGTCGGCAAGAAGGCGTACCGCTTCCGCATCCTGAATGCCGCAAACGATCGTCACTGGAATCTTCAGTTCTACTACGCGACTGACGCAAACGGAAATGTTTGCAAGCCTGCTACTGATCCCACGGTTTGCACAGAAGTGAAAATGATCCCGTCATCGCCGGTTAAGGGTATGCCCCAGACCTGGCCGACAGATGGCCGTGACGGAGGCGTTCCTGACTGGACGACCGCAGGACCGGACATCATCCAAATCGGTAGCGATAGCGGGTTCCTTCCAGCACCCGTTGCCATTCCTAGCCAACCGATCAATTACGAATACAACCGTCGTGTGATCACCGCTCTCAACGTAAGCGATCACGCCCTCTTATTAGGTCCGGCAGAAAGAGCGGACGTCGTGGTGGACTTCAGCAACGTTCCGGATGGCGCGGTTCTGATTCTCTACAACGACGCCCCAGCGCCAGATCCGGGGTTCGATGCCCGTCTCGATTACTACACGGGCGATCCCGACCAGAGTGACTCTGGTGGTGCTCCCACGACTCTTCCGGGTTACGGACCGAACACACGAACGGTGATGCAGTTCGTCGTAGATAGCACAATCGACCCTGGTACCGGAACATTCGATGCAGCACAATTCGCAACTGCTATGAAAACGGTCTATCCGGCAGAGCAGAAAGCACCTCTGGTGCCGGCACAGGCGTATGGCAATAATTCCAATATCTACGCCAAAATCCAAGACGTTACCTACGATATGACGCAGGGCAAATTCGTTGATTCTTCCGTGAATACTGGCACAGATACGGCAATCACGATGAAACCGAAGTCGATCGCAGAAGAATTCGATACGGATTGGGGACGGATGACCGCACAACTCGGCGTGGAACTTCCGTTCAGTAACTTCTTAACGCAGACCACTTTGCAGATGTGGATGTTTGATCCGCCGACAGAAATAGCGACTGCGCACGACGAACAGAATGGCGTCCTGAATCCCGGTGACGTTCAGATCTGGCGCGTTACGCACAACGGAGTGGATACGCATTCCATCCACTTCCACATGTTCGATGTCCAGCTGATTAACCGTGTGGCTTGGGATGGAACGATGTACCCTCCTGACGCCAATGAGATGGGTTGGAAGGAAACAGTGCGCATGAATCCTTTAACGGATGCGATCATAGCGCTGCGTCCGATCAAGCCGACGCTGCCGTTCTCTCTGACGGACAGCTTCCGGCCACTCGATCCGACGTCTCCTCTTGACACTGCGGGGCCTAGCGCTACAACCCCTGCATTCACTAACGTCGACCCCATCACGAACAATCCATTAACCATCAGTAATCAATTGGTGAACTTTGGATGGGAATACGTCTGGCATTGCCACCTTCTGGGCCATGAAGAAAACGATATGATGCGCCCGATCGTGGTCAAAGTGGAGCCCGAGACGCCGGTCGTTGGAGCAGTTACCCGCAACAATGACTTCTCGGCGCACATTACCTGGACCAATACGGCCGCGAGTGCGACTGGATTCGACATCCAACGCGCAACCGACGCCGCGTTTACGCAAGGAGTAACCACGTTTCACATCGCTCCTTCGGTTACAACAACAAGTCAGATGAAGCCGGGGACGACTGCCTCTTACGATGACACCTCAGCTTCCGCTGTCGTGCCGTACTTCTATCGCGTCGCAGCCACGAAGCTGTTCAACAATCCGGTCATGGAAACTACGGCCACGAACATCCTTGCTTCGGCTTGGTCAAATGCGGCCCAGGCGCCGACGTCCAACCTCCCGAACGCAACGGTAAATCCGAACGCACTTACTTTCGCCATTACGCCGATCCGCGGTAGCTCTGCCGGCCAAGTGGTGACCGTAGGCAACACTGGCACAGCTAATCTGACCGTGTCGTCTATCACTGCTGCTGGAGACTACGCTCAGGTCAACAACTGTTCTACGGTGGCCCCGAATGCCTCTTGTTCGGTAACCGTCACGTTTAAACCGACGGTCGCGGGTACCCGCACTGGTTCTCTGACCATTAACACCAACGATCCACTGCATTCACACCTGACGGTGTCTTTGAGTGGGCTCGGAACAGCCGTGGTGGTGAACCCGAAGTCGTTGATCTATGGAACAGGGGCGGCTACACAGCAGTTCACGGTACAAAACCTGGGTGCAACTACACTCACGGGACTGGCGTTCACCAAGGCCGGTACCAATGCGGCTGATTTCACCGTCTCCACCTTACCTCAACTGTTAGGCGGTTGCGGCACCACTCTGGCCGCTGGCCGAACCTGCACCATGTCAGTTCGGTTTGCAGGCGCAATCACCGTACGCAACGGCACGGTAAGCGTCGGCTCTTCAGATCCGGCGGGCGCGCAACTGGTGACGTTGACCGGTGGCGTAGCTCCGGCAATCACGCTCACTCCGAATGCTCTGGCGTTCGGCAATAGCAATTTGAACTCTGCTTCAACGGCCTTAACTGTCACCGTGACGAGCAGTGGGAACTGGCCAGTGGGGCTTTCCGGTGTGACTCTCACCGGTACCAATGCCAACCAGTTCGCTCAGACAAATAACTGCCCAATTACCTTGGCGGTGGGCTCCACATGCACTGTCAGTGTGACTTTTACGCCTACAACCACCGGCGCTAAAACCGGCACTCTGAATGTGAATGCTAACGCCCCTGCATCAGGGAAAACCGTATCACTGAGTGGAACAGGCATAAGTTCCAGCCCTGTGATCTCGGTAGCACCAACCACTTCCTCTGCAAGCCCCTACAACTTTGGCACGAGGACACGCAACAGTAACACTAACAATGTGTTCACAATCACCAATTCCGGACAAAGCGCGACTACCATCAACAGCGTAGCGGTCGGAGCCGGATCATCCACGGCGTTCACAATCCTCGCAGGAACCGGTACAACCTGCACAACGGGCAAGGTCCTGAACGCGAACCAGACTTGCACGATTACAGTCCAGTTCCATGCGCCCGTCTTCAGCACGGTGAACGGGACGGTAGTTGTCACGCCGGCCAGCCCGGCGACGGCACAAACCATCTACATGAGAGGTACAGGCTTCTGATCTAGATTGGAAGGACGAGGGGAGGCCATGCTCAGGCCTCCCCTTTTTTTATTTCCGTCACAAGTTTGCAGGTGGAAGCTAACATCGGGCTCCATTTCTGCCGATTAGAGGTCTGTAGCTCTGACGATTTCCTAAGCCTAAGAGCCAGACAGAAAAGCATGAGAAGGATCAATAAAATTGTTGCAATCGGGGCCGCGACTGGCCTGGCTTTTCTCGCCGGGACAAGGGTTTCCCACGTATCCCGCGACGCCGCCGAGCCGCCTGCAAAGAAGCCTATCTACTACGTTGACCCGATGCATCCTGGGTACAAGAGCGATAAGCCCGGCATCGCTCCGGATTGCGGAATGGCATTGGAGCCGGTGTTCTCCGAAGTTCCAGAGTCCGATGGAACAGGAACGGCACTTAAGCTCAGCGACATGTCTCGAGACTTGGCAGGAATCCAGACGACCAAAATAACTCTGCAGTCTGGTGTTCGGAATTCAGATGCTATCGGTCGAGTAGTTGCCGACGAGACCCGCATCGATCACGTAACGGCATTGGCCGACGGCGTAGTCCGATCGGTGTCTAACTACGCGGAGGGAAGCTATGTTCCTAAAGACGCTCTGCTGGCAACCTACTTCGTCGCGAGCAGAGACATCTACAACGCGGTCCAGGCATTTGTGCTCGCGAGCGGTACCTTCGATCAGGCAGCCTCGTCCGTGCGAGCGGGACTGATTAACAGCTCAAAAGCAAACAGCCGGACGGATGAAGAGCTGCTGAAGTCGTATGGGCTGACGGTCACGCAGATCAAAGATCTTGCCCGAACACGCGAGGTTACGCGCGATATCGATTTTAGGTCACCAATCGCGGGTGTGGTGCTTGCTCGCAACACTTCGCGAGATCAGCTCGTGACAAGGGGAACCGAGCTCTTCAGAATCGCTGACCTGAGCCATGTTTGGGTACTGGCAGCCATTTTCGAGGATGAAGCAGAACAATGGACACCGGGAAGCTACGTAGACGTTAGCTATGGGAAGCGGGTATATCGGGCGCGGGTCAGCGATGCGCGGCAGTTCAGCGGGCAGACCCGTTCTTTACAGGTGCGGCTCGAACTCGACAATCCGGGACTGGTTCTCAGGCCGGAGATGCTCGTCGATGTTCACATGCGTCATTCCCAGCCCATAGGTATCTCTGTCCCCACGGAGAGTGTTCTCGACACTGGCCGTTCGAAGGTTGTTTTCGTGAAAGCAGGGATGAATACCTTCGCCCCGAGATCAGTGACGCTGGGTTCCGTGCTCGATGGCCGCACGCAGGTGACGAGCGGATTGCAAGAAGGCGATGAAGTTGTTACGTCTGGGATGTTTCTGTTGGATTCGGAAAGCCGTTTACATGAAGCGGACCGCGACGCCCGGCCCGGTAATCGATCCAAAAAAATGGCGTCCGTTCATCCGGGACAAGTGAGTTCGGAATCAACTACCGATCCGGTATGCGGGATGCCATTCACCGCTTCGGCCGATAGCCCCTCATCGACCTATAAGGGAACGACGGTAAGATTTTGCTCAAAGGACTGCAAAGAGAAGTTCGACCGTCAGCCCGCGAAGTTCAGCAGCAAGCACAAAGACATGTTGTCCATGTCGAAAGAGGACATGTGACCGGACGCATCGTCGACATTTCGGTCCGGCACCGGGGAATTCTCTTCGTGCTTGTCACGGTGCTGTCCGTGCTCGGCTGGTTGTGCATGCAGCGCCTTTCGGTAGATGCATTGCCGGACCTGTCAGAGACCCAAGTCATCATCTACACGAAATGGGATCGCAGCCCCGACATCATTGAAGATCAAGTCACCTACCCGATCGTCACCTCGCTTTTAGGAGCACCAAAGGTTAAAACGGTGCGGGGTATCTCGGATTTTGGCTATTCGTACGTATATGTCGTCTTCGACGACAAGACCGACCTGTATTGGGCCAGAACACGAACGATGGAGTACCTGTCGAGTGTGCTACCAACTCTGCCGGCCGGAGTCAAGACAACTCTTGGCCCGGATGCGACGGGACTCGGGTGGGTGTTCCAATACGTGCTGGTTGACGACTCACGAGCCCATGATCAAGCTCAGTTGCGATCACTTCAAGACTGGTATCTCCGGTATCAACTCAAGTCTGTTCCAGGCGTGAGCGAAGTGGCGACCGTGGGTGGATTTGGGAAGGAATACCAGGTTAACGTAGACCCGCGCAAATTACAGGCCCTTGGGATCGGCATTAAACGTGTGGCCGAGGCCGTTAGAGCTTCCAACCAGGAAACTGGGGCACGCCTGCTCGAGATAGGCGGTGCCGAACACATGGTCAGAGGACTTGGGTATGCACAGTCTCCGGAGCAGATTGGCGACGCGATAGTTACCACTGCCGATGACGGAACACCAGTCAGAGTACGAGACGTGGGGAACGTTGTCCCCGGGCCAGAGCTACGCAGAGGATTAGCCGACCTGAACGGAAGCGGAGAAGCAGTAAGCGGAATAGTCATCGCGCGTAACGGTGAGAACTCACTGGCAGTTATCGATCGAGTGAAGAAACGCCTGGAAGAGGTAGGCCCGGGTTTGCCGAAGGGCGTGCGGGTGGTTCCGATCTATGACCGGTCAGAATTGATTCACCGAGCGATTCACGACACCACGTGGACTGTTATCGAAGTGATCCTGACTGTCACGCTTGTCATCTTTCTCTTCCTCTGGCACGTGCCAAGCGCTGTCATTCCTGCCATAACGATTCCCGTAACCCTGCTCTGTTCGTTCATCCCTTTCGGAGCGGCAGGGTTGAGCATCAACATCATGTCTCTTGGCGGTATTGCGGTCGCAATCGGCGCCATGGTGGACGCCGCGATTGTGGTTGTAGAGCAGACGCATAAACGCTTGGAAGAGTGGCAGGAATCGGGTTCTCAAGCTAAAGCCTCGGACGTAGTGATCGCAGCCATCAAGGAAGTCGCCGGTCCGAGTTTCTTCACCTTGCTGGTGATAGGAATTTCCTTCCTGCCCGTCTTGGCACTTGGAGGGCAGGAAGGCCGACTTTTCAAGCCTCTGGCCCTTACGAAGACAATTGCAATGATAGTCGCCGCCTTCGTCGCTCTCACGCTCGATCCAGCGATTCGAGTTAGCCTGACGCGCCTACGCTGCTACAACTTGCGCCCCAAGTGGCTTGGCCGTCTTATTGATTCGCTACTGATAGGACGGATCCGCCCGGAGCGCAGCCATCCGGTGTCGCGCTTGCTGATCAGGGCCTATGAGCCTGTCGTTCGTTGGTCCCTACGCCGTCCAACTCTGATCTTAGTACTGGCCGCCCTTGTGATGGCATCGACGATTCCAGTCTGGGGTCGGTTAGGATCCGAATTCATGCCTACCATGCAGGAAGGCACGCTTCTTTATATGCCCTCCACGCTGCCAGGTATTTCGATCACTGAAGCAAAACGACTCACCCAAAATCTGGATCGAACAATTCATCAGTTCCCCGAAGTGGATCAAGTTTTGGGCAAAGCCGGACGGGCCGATACCGCTACGGATCCCGCGCCACTGTCGATGCTTGAAACCGTCATAACTCTTAAGCCGCGATCGGAGTGGAGGGCCCGAAGCACCTGGTACTCCAATTGGGCTCCTGCGTGGCTCAAACCTTCGCTGCGACACATCACGTCGGATCGAATTAGCGAAGAGCAACTTGTCTCAGAGCTGAACCGGACCCTCCAGGTTCCGGGACTTTCGAATGCCTGGACAATGCCAATCCGCGGCCGAGTGGACATGCTCACGACCGGTATCCGGACCCCACTGGGCCTTAAGGTATTGGGCTCTGATCCAAAGGTGATTCAGGCCTTGTCGGCAAAGGCGGCTGGGTACGTGCAGCAACTTCCAGGAGCAAGGAGTGTTTTTGCTGAACGACCGGCTGATGGATTTTTCGTGGATATTCAATGGAATCGGGACGAGCTTGCACGATTTGGCCTCTCGATAGAAGCGGCCCAGCAGACGTTAAGTACGGCGGTGGGCGGAGAGAATGTCACAACCGTTCTAGACGGTCGGGCGAGATATCCGGTATCGGTAAGGTATATGCGAGATTTCCGGAGCGATCCGGAAGCCCTCGGCAGCGTACTGTTGGCAACTGAGGACGGGAAACGGCAGATTCCGGTGAGTGAGGTGGCTACGGTCGTGAGAAGGGCCGGGCCATCGATGATCCGCGACGAAGATGGATTGCTTGCCGGATACGTCTACATCGATTATCAGGGAACGGACCTGGATGGTTTTGTACGCGCCGGGAAAAAGCGCTTGGAACATGACCTGTCACTGCCACCCGGTTATACTTTGCGGTGGTCAGGGCAATATGAAGAGCTGCAGGCCACCCGTGCCAGGCTTCGAGTTGCTGTTCCCCTGACAATACTCGTCATCATTCTTCTACTCTGGTTCAACACGAAATCCGCGGTGAAATCTGCGATCGTCCTGCTGGCCATTCCTTTCTCTGCAGCTGGTGCACTTTGGCTCACTTATCTCCTGGGCTACCAAATGAGCGTTGCCGTGTGGATTGGTCTGATTGCTCTATTGGGAATCGATGCCGAGACGGGCATCTTTATGCTGTTATACCTGGATCTCGCGTACGAACAAGCAGTCGCTTCGAAGGGAATCCACAATAAGGCGGATCTTCATCAGGTTATCGTCGCTGGCGCGGCACGAAGGATTCGGCCGAAATTTATGACAGTATCTACGATGTTTGTGGGGCTTCTTCCGATTCTCTGGTCCTCAGGCACAGGATCCGAAGTCATGAAACGAGTAGCCGCGCCTATGGTGGGCGGGATTGTTACGTCCTTTTTGCTTGAACTGCTGGTGTACCCAATTCTTTATGAACGTTGGAAATCTATCGATCTAAAAAGACGGTCTAGGGGGCGGAAGGCCGGGCCAGAGCCTTATGTGCTGCTTCTCAATAGTGAGCGGTGCGAACTTCCTACCCGGGTGTCAGAATGAAGCGTAAATGGTATCGCAGCAACTAAGCTGGAACCTTCTGACACTCATCGGCACAAGCTCTGCATGCGTCCGCACACGATTTGCAGGCAGCATATTTGGTGTAGAACTTACGACACTCTTTCTCGCAAGCCATACAAACCTGTGCTACGTTCCTGGCGAAGGCCGGAGTGAAAGGCGAGTTCACGGCAGATAGTGTCTGTAAGGCCCGGCAAGCGGCAACGAGTTGCACGACTGAGTCAGCGCAAGCAGCCATGCTTGTATCTTTCATGGACATCATTCTGACGTGCCTTCGATAAACTCGACCACGAAGGGATTGGGGACCGGCGGCTTTGGACGTGGCGGCACAATCGACTATCTCCGCCAACTATGCATTGCCCGTGGGCAAGGGGCAGCGCTTCTTCGCGCGTAACGGTGGCCTAACGGGTGCACTCCTCCGCGGATGGGAACTAAATGGAATCGCGACGCTGCTCAGCGGTTTCGCGTTTACGCCTCAAACGGGTTCGAATCGCTCTGCAAACGGCGATACTCGAAATCCGGACCGGCCCTCGTACAACCCTAATTTCAATGGACCGGTTGTGCTTGGAAAGCAGAGCCAGTGGTTTGATCCGAACACCTTTGTCCTTCCGACGGCAGGAACATGGGGGAACGTCGGAAGAGGAGTCTATAGAGGCCCCGGACTGGCCAGCGCGGACCTGTCGCTATTAAAAGACATCACGCTCTCGGAGAGAGGCACACTTCAATTCCGGGCGGAGTGCTTCAATGTGAGCAATCGGGCCAACTTCGGAACACCCAACGTCGTGGTATTTTCCGGCGCCGCCGTCAGTCCGTCAGCCGGGCTGATCACGAACACAGTATCCACCTCGCGCCAACTGCAGTTCGGATTGAAACTCATGTTTTGAGTTGGCGGACCGAAAGTGAAAGGCGGCACAGAGCTTGTCCTGACACATGAGCGCAAGCGTTCGTACAGAAGCTTGTGTAGGCGGGTTCCAATGAGCGGAATCGCCCAGCCCCGACGTCAACTGGAGGTAAAGTTGCTAAGTTGGAAAAGTGTGAGCCAGATACGTACCCTGAAGTCCCCTTCTCAACTGCGATCGTCGCAAACCGTCAACGGAAGAGATAACGAGCCAGAAGTCCTGTTCTGAGTTCATTAGCGGCAAGAGTAACGCCTAGTAAGCTCCTCTCTGTAGGGCACCAATCCAGAGTCCCGCGGATGCGAATTGCGACCGGGGGTTGTTCTAAAAACAAAGCTTTTGGCCAAGAGCGCCGAGATATCGCCCGCAGTTCAGCCATCCGACGCCAGACGTTACCTCACCGCGTTAAGCTCTGGATAGCGCGATGAAATCTGCCGCACAGGCCTGCCGTTCCACGATCTTTCTTGCAATTGTCGCATCGGTGTTTGCTGGGCAAGGCGGCAATGACCCGCTCGAACTGATTCAGCCTAACGATCTGAAAGCCGATGTGGCGTTCCTCGCTTCCAATGACCTGAAGGGTCGCAACGCTGGTTCTGTAGAAGATCATGTTGCTGCGGATTACATCGCAACCGAATTCATGCGAGCGCACCTTCGGCCGATGGGAGACAACGGGACGTACTTCCAGAACATAGGAATTGTCACCGCCGATCTCGATCCCGACCACATGTCTCTCACAGCCAAATATCGGGTGCTGACCATATCTACATGTTCAACAAAGACTTCCGTTGGGCACGCCAGAGCCTTCATCCTGCTTCTGAATGCGGTGGCGTTGTTTTTGCCGGGTACGGGATCGACGCTCCCGAATATAGCTACAGCGATTTCGCCGGACTCGACCTGAAGGGCAAAGTGGTTCTAGTGCTTAATCGCGAACCGCAAGCCAACGACTCCAACTCAAAGTTCGCAGGCGCTTGGGACACCTATCACGCTTTTTTCTGGCAAAAGGTTGAGGAAGTGCGGAAGCACGGGGCAACTGGCCTGCTCTTTATCGATGACCGCACACGTCGCGATGTCAAGCTCACGCCTGCCAGTTCCCCGCGCGCGAGTGGTGGGCCTTATTTCGCTCTTGCCGGCGAGATGTGGGACATACCGGTATTCAACATCAAACCCGAAGTGGCCGACCAGCTACTGGCGCCAAGCGGCAGGACTATAAGCGAATTGCAAGCCGGCATTGATCGCTCGGTACATCCCGCCTCGTTCGACATTTCAGTTACTTCCGCCGGTATGGCAAAGTCCTTCATTCACGTTCAGAAAAGCAACGGGCGGAACGTCGTCGCGCTTCTTGAGGGTTCAGATCCAAACTTGAAGTCGCAGGCTGTACTTCTTACGGCGCACCACGATCACATGGGCGAGATAAACGGGCACATCTATAACGGTGCGGATGATAACGCATCAGGAGTTGCGGCCCTGCTAGAGATAGCCCGGGCAATTACTGCCGGTCACGTTCGCCCCAAGCGCAGTATTCTTTTCATTTCATACGACGGTGAAGAGCGGATTTTCCTACCACTACGTCACGCACCCTATCATTCCGCTCGCCACACGATCGCGAACATCAATATGGACATGATCGGCAGAGACGAAAATGACGCGAATTGGCCTGTCCCGCCAGACAGGAACGTGAATATGGTAAACGTACTTGGCACCCGCTACAATCCGGATCTGCGTAAGGTGATCGATAAGGAGAATCAGCGGACTGGCCTGAAACTCGACTACAAAATGGATGTGGTCGACCCTCATTCGCTGTGGTCACGAAGCGACCACTTCTGGTTTGCAACTCTTCCGCAGGTTCAATTTCAGACTGGTTTGCATCCGGACTATTACACGGACCGGGACACCTGGCAGTGCATAAAGTATCCAAAGATGACCAAGATCGTTCGCCTTGTGTTTTTGTCGGCTATTCACCTTGCCAACTCGTCGGGAAAGCCTGCTTCTATCGCCCCAACAGTTCCGGCACCTTGAACAGAGAGGCACAGCTCATTCCATGGCATATAGAAACTTACGGCGTTGTCGGATTGCCAATGGCACGCTGCCTGGTTCTCCATTGGCTTGTTACCTTCGCTACGCTTTTGCTCGTACCTTCACGACAGATTCATTGCGGGAAGCTACGTAAGGAAGAACCGGGAACAAGGAGGTCGACTATGATCTCGGGTTGGCTGAGAGTATCCCTGCAAGATCAAATTTCTGGA
This sequence comes from uncultured Acidobacteriaceae bacterium, assembly GCA_963730775.1. Classification (GTDB taxonomy): domain Bacteria; phylum Acidobacteriota; class Terriglobia; order Bryobacterales; family Bryobacteraceae; genus Bog-105. The sequence continues at coordinate 42,299 of CAVSTI010000011.1, forward strand.
ACTCTGAACTTCGGGAGATTGTCCAGGTCCTGCCGTAGCGGCAAAGAGTCGGGGACCTTTCAATGGCTTGCTGAATGTAAACCAGATACGGACCGGGAAGTCCCGTTGCAGCGGGGATCTACGGCTGCGGGCCTAGTCCAATGTTGTCATTCACGGCATTGTGTAATCGCTGCTTGCAGCCCAGATACCGTTCGGTTGTCTGGACGCTCACGTGGCCCAGCAAAAACTGGATCTGCTCGAGCTCTCCGCCCGCCAAGTGACATAAGCGCGCGCAAGTGCGCCGAAGATCGTGAGGCGCGATGTTCGCCAGCCCGCAGGCTGCAGAAGCTTGCTTGACGACGCCCCAAATGACCTTAGGGCTAAACCCGTTGGGCCCATCCGGCCGGCCTTGTTGATGGGGCGGAACACGGCTCCTGCCGTAATGCAAGCCTCTGTCATCCAGACGCGAACAGCTTCGGCGACCCAGTCGGGGATCGGGACCGTTCTGATATGACCACCTTTTCCGATCAGGTCGGCAAAGACCCAGTGATCTTCCCTTTGTTGGACGTCTTGAACTTGCGCTGCCGCCAACTCTGCGCGCCGTAAGCCGCACCCAAGCAGGACGGCAACCATGGCGTAGTCTCGCTTGCCACGGAGTGAGGTTCGATCAAAGGTCGAAAGGAGAGCCTTACCCTGCTCTACCGTGAGCCGATTGCCAACCCGGGTTCCGTGCTTCTTCGCACCCTTCACACGGCGGATGCCGGCGGCGAGGTCCGGACTGAGCAATCCGGAATCGGCAGCTTCATACGCGAGACGCCGTACAGCCGCGAGTCCCAGGTTGATTGTCGACGACGCGTAATGCGCCTGCTCGAGGAAGATGCGATACCGTGTCACGACGATGCTGTTGAACGCCAGACGAGGTTCTGAGCAATACCAGTCAATGAACTGGCGAATCGCATGGTCGTATGAGCGTTGTGAGCTAACCGACGGCAGGCTGTTTAAGACCGCTGATTTCGAATGTTCCAGGTCCGGCAGCTTGAGTACAGATTTGGGAGCGCGTTTGTGTTTTCTGGTCATGGCAGCCAGTATTCCGGCTTTGCCAGGCCATGTGATCGCCCGCTTGGCCGCACGCTGGCGCGTTTGGCAGGACCGACAGAACCGGTGCAACGATGAAGAAGCCGAGTACCTGGCGGTTGCTGCGCCTTATAGGTGGGAGTATTAACGATTCGGAAGGTATGCATGAGTGCCGTTGAAGGAAAGAAGATCGCCATCGTCGGCGGGGGACCAGGCGGGCTGACGCTGGCCCGATTGCTGCAGCAAAGCGGTGCGCAGGTCTCAGTGTATGAGCGTGACCAGAGCCGCAGTGCGCGCGTCCAGGGCAGCGCATTAGACCTCCACGAGGACTCTGGACTGGCCGCGCTGGAAGCTGCCGGCTTGATCGATGCCTTCTGGGTCAACCACCGGCCTGACCTCGATCGTCTTCGCCTTACCGACGCTTACGGAGCGATTCTTCACGATCATCCGCGCCGGATGTCTGGTGCCGGGAAGCGGCCGGAGATCGAGCGCGGACCGCTGCGCGATCTTCTGCTCGACTCGCTTCAACCCGGCACGGTGGAATGGGACTGCAAGCTCGAGTCGGCAGAGATGCAGGGCGAGCAGGTGCTATTACGTTTTGCGAGCGGAAAGACGGCACTGGCCGACATAGCCATCGGCAGCGACGGCGCGAACTCTCGCTTGCGTGAGTTGGTCACTCCCATCCGGCCGGAGTATGTCGGGGTGTCGCTCGTAGAGGGGCTCGTTCCTGCGGCAAAGCAGACTATACCGAAGTTGTGGGATCTCCTCGGCGGGTCAGCGTTAATCGCTCTCGGAGGCGAAAGAACGATCGGCATGGGAACCAAGCCTGAAGGCAGCGTGCTGATTTATGCGGGATTGAAGACGCATGACGGCACCGCGAGGCAGAGCCTCGAAGAGGCAAGCGGCCCGGACCAGCGTGTGGCATGGTTCCACGCAAACTTTGAGGGATGGGGTGAGCTGTGGGACCCGCTCTTCAGAGAAGCCGTGTCGATGGTCTGGCGTCCGCTACTTGTTTGCCCGTCGAATCAGCATTGGGAGCCGAAGCCCAACGTCACGTTGATCGGCGATGCAGCGCACGTAATGCCACCGTACGCAGGCGAAGGTGTGAACATGGCAATGCTCGACGCCTTGGTGCTGTCTAAGCTTCTCCTCAGCGAAGAGTCGTCCTCTCGCGCGATTGCAACGTATGAGGCGGCTATGTTTGCTCGGATGCAGCACATGACGGCGGACACAATGGCAAACACAGAGATGTTCTATGCGCCGGATGCCCCCGATCGTGTTGTGGCTTTGTTTCGCAGCTTCGGTGGAGCAGAGGCGGTCCCGCCCGCCTCGGAGGCTTGACGCACGCCGTTCGTCTCGGGAACGCGAGATCTGTCACATCGCGTGTTAAGTCCCTATCCAATCTGCGATCGGCGTTTCCCGTTCCCTATCCGTCTCCGATGGTTTAAAGCTCATTATGCCAGCAACTTGCGGCCTCCCTGAAGGGAATTCGATGCGGTTTGATGCGAGCAGGCATTCGTCATGTCCTCGATACCCGTCTCAGGTCAATCTCACGGTAGCCGACGATACGTCAAGGTGGACCTCTGTATTCGATCAACCTTATTGTTGCGACGACCGCGAATGTTCTTGTCGGTTCTAAGTTGACATGCGCCGCGGGTGCGTCTGCCAGATCCTCACCTTACACCCATCAAACCTTATTCGAAACCTCACGGTTGTTGCGACGGTAAGGGTTTGTGGCAACAAATCCAGGAGTTGTTCGAAGAGATCCTCGGTCCTGGAGAACCGGATGTCATTATGCAATCTGTTTTCGGCATGAAGAGTTCCGAGGATCAGCGAGCAGGCCTATTTGCAGACATGTTCATCCGGGCGTACATCTGTGATTATGCAAAAGGTCCCGAAAAACGTTTTGCAACGAGCGGGTACAGTATCGGGAGATCTCGGCCAACAGGAAGTCACGTGCATATCAATCACATTCCGATTCTTCGATTGCCCGACTTCCTGGCGGGTTTCCTGCAAGCAAAGGTGCTGGACCTCGTGCAGAAAAGTAAACGCCGCAGCAATCTTTATAACAGCAAGAATTGCGTGATCTTGCGTTCCGGGCAGGGTGTTAAGGCTGGTTCGGGATAGTTGAGGCCAGACGAAGTTTTTGGGGTTCTCGATGTTTCTAAGCTGTAGAACGTTGTCGAGATTGGCTCTGAATCTGGCGTTATGCCCGCTAATCCGGGATCAAAATGAGGCGAGTGGCATCAGCCGTGACAAAACTGTCTTACTGGTGAGTTTCGAACGATCATTTGCGATAGGGCTGAGCTGTGAGTTCCTAACCGATATCTTTCTTTTCACGCTCAGGTTGGTATGAGCGAGCCGTCTTGTCCTTCTCAAGGCTTGCCTTCATGGCTCTTCCCGAGTGTTCGCTTTTGGGAAGGGTCGTGCCGCAACCGGACGTTGGCGAAGACGAAACCGAGTAGGCATGAGACATCTCGTTCGAATGGCAGAGCGTTGATGACGCGATGGCGGTGGCCATCCGTTTGCCTAAGGAGTGTGTCCTCGTGGTTGATTCAGCTTCTGCGAGGGCGCAGACCGGTGTCGAGCGCGGCGAGAGTAAACAAGGTGAGGACCTGAATGAGCAATCGATCAGAACAAACGACCAACGTCACTCTCGCGCTCAGGTATGCGGGCGGTTTGTTGGGCGACATAAAGGTTGCACTCCGCTCACTCGCGAGGACCCCTTCGTTGTGGGCCACCATCGCCCTTACGCTGGCGCTAGGCATCGGTATGAACACGGCTATTTTCAGCGTCGTGCGCGGCGTGCTGTTGCGCCCGTTGATGAATCGTGATGAAGATCGGCTGATTTTCATCCAACAGAGCGCGCCCGGCTTGCAAGTAAGCAACGCCACTTTTTCGATTCCGGAGATTGACGACCTAGGCGCGCACTTAACAACCATCAGCAAAATCGCCACGTTTTCCACCGTTGACTTTTCTGCGGACGGTTTCGGCGAGCGACGTGAAATCCACGCCGGAGTCGTCGACGGCGCCTATTTCGAAGTATTGGGGCTGAAGCCCGTCTTGGGTCGTCTGCTCGACGAGCGCGACGATGGGCCGACTGCGGCCGGCGCCGTAGTGCTGACTTACAAATTCTGGGCCACGGCGCTGCATTCCGATCCGAACGTCATTGGAAAGACCTTACGGCTGGGGAGCATGATGGAAGTCCGTTCAGCAAGCATAGTCGGAGTTCTGGAGCCGTCCATTCCGTATCCGGCCGAAACTGAGCTAATCGCCAACATAGTCACCAGCCCGCATCATCTTTCCGCAACCATGGTGCAGGGCCGCGAGCATCGCATGACAGATGTATTCGGCCGGTTGACTTCCGGAGCGAGCATTAAATCCGCACGTGCGGAGCTTCGCACCAAGTATGCGGCAATGACGGTGGCCCATCCTGACGTTTACAAACCTCAGTATCATTTCCAGATTGATGCCCGACTATTGCGGGACCAGATCAACTCGAAAGCGAGCACCGTTCTCTGGCTATTGTTTGGCGCCTCGGGTCTGCTGTTCGTCATTGCCTGCTCGAACGTTGCCAACCTGATCCTTGCCCGGACGGTCCGTCGCGAATCGGAATTGGCGGTTCGCGCCGCGTTGGGAGCAAGCCCAGCTACGCTTCGCAGATCGCTCTTGGCGGAAGGTCTGGTCCTATGCGGCAGCGGAGGCCTGGCCGGCATTCTCCTGGCGATCCCGATGGTGACAATACTTGCGCGATACGCGTTACGCTTCTCGGTCAGGGCCGCGGATCTGACTGTCGATTTCGGCCTGCTTTGGATGGGCTTGGCCTTGGCGTTGGCCGCCGCGGTGTTTCTTGCATTCGCTCCCCGCCTCCCGTCCGAAGGGAGTTCGCACGGACTGGCGCTCACCAGCGGAGCCGCCCGGGTTACCGGAAGTAGCCGACGCCGGATTCGCGTTTTCACCGTTGTCCAGGTCGCTGCGTCATTCTTATTGCTGGCGAGTGCGGGTGTGTTGCTGACCACACTGCGCTCCATGCAAAAAGCGCAGCCGGGTTTTGAAACCGGGCACGTTCTTATTGCCACTCTGCCATTGATTTCTGACGGCCGAACGTCCCAACAGGTGGCCCAGTTCTACAGTGAAGCCCTGCGTAAAGTAAGTGCGTTACCGGGAGTGGATAGCGCATCAATCGCACTGTGGGCCCCGTGGCTGGACAGGCGTTATTTGAACTTCACTTTGCAACTTGCAGTCGAGGGTCGAAAAGCTGAAAGCGAGACCGACGATCTGCGTGCCCGGTTCCGATTTGTTTCACCCGGCTACTTCTCTACTCTGAGGATTCCCCTTCTGGAGGGGCATGACTTTACCGAGGCCGACACGAAGGAATCCGAGCTGGTCGCTATCGTCAGTCGCAGTGTCGCGCAGCACTTGTTCCCCGGACAAGAGGCCATAAACCGGCACATCATGTGGACCGATCCGCTAATTAAAGTCGCGGGCATCAGTCCTAACCCACGTAGAATCATCGGAGTTCTTGCCGACATAGACGACGCCAATATTCTCCCCCAGTACAATTTGACGATCTATCAGCCGTTTGCGCAGGGGCCGCTGTTCGGAGCCTCTCTGCTCGTGCACTCAGGGCAAAATCCTGTCGTCCTAATCCCATCGGTCACGAAAACTATCCGCGCTGTGGCCGCGACTCAACCTGTGGAGCACGCCAGTACTCTGGAAGATGTCCGCACCGAAGTTTTGGCAAACAATCGCGTGAGTGCCATGGTCTTCGGGGGGTTCGCCGCCCTCGCGTTAGCGATCTCTGTCGTCGGGATTGCGGGCGTGCTGGCTTTTTCGGTGAGCTGGCGCACACGCGAGTTCGCCATCCGGCTGGCCGTGGGTGCCCAGCCGCTCCGGATTCTCACTTACGTTGTGATCGACGGCGCAACAACGGCTGCAATTGGCATTGCGGCCGGCGGACTTGTGGGATGGGGATTGTCCCGCTTGGCCGGCAATTACGTTGCGGAACTTCAGCTTCCTGGACCGATACCGTTAATCGGATCCGCGGCCGTTATTGTTGCCTCAGCAGTGTTAGCATCGTTAGTCCCGGCTGCACGTGCTGCGCGAGTCGACACGGTGCAAGCGCTTCGCGCTGAATGAAAGGGCCGACGGACACCGGGGCGCACACTGGCCCACGGGAACTCTCATCGCAGCGTGGCACTCCTTCATTCTTGCGCTCCACTTTGCCGGGAAAACCGCTCCGCGCGGATATGGTCGCGTCCGCCTGCAAGCGCGCCCCGTCGGCACGGGCGAGTCGGGGGTCGTTGGGAACGTAGCGATTGTTGATCCGGTTCGAGGTGTCCGGGATGTAATAGTTCAACGGCGTCATTCAGTGTTCGCAACTCCGCGATTGTCTTCCCAACTTGATCGCGGATTGCGTCCGCATTGCGAAGATCCTCGTCGCTTAATGGTCAAATGTCAAGCTCCCCTCTTCTGAGCTGATACGTGGCTGTTTACGGAGCCTCTCCCGAAGATTCTCGCCGGCCAAAGAGCTGCCCGACGGCGCCAACCCACCCATCGACGAGGACGGCACTTCATCCTTGGACCTACGTCTTCCACCGGGCAGGGAAAAGATCAAATTAAGTAATGACTTCCTAGTTGCAGAGGAAAGCATCACAACGATATGCCAATCAGCGCTGGAGCGGGGACCGGTGGTTTGGGATCTCGATGGCGAAAGAGCTCAAGTTCCTAGTCTCCTTGGCTAGCTTGATAAACTTGCATCCGGCCGAACTACGAGCAAAAATCGAAGCTCTTTGTACGACGCACTCCTTCTATACCGAGAAGTGACAATTCACCTTGGGAACGGTAAGGCTTAGTGATCTTTGCGAATAAGAACTCTGAAAAGAACATCTATATTCAATCGCAACCTTTGAATGGATCCTGATCCTGCACCGACCAAATAATCAGGCTGTTGCGACGGTCGCGCGTCAGGGATAGCATTGTCGTATGCAACTCATTGCCACGCACGCTGGATTTAGCGCATTTGCGAGCCAGGCAGAAGACGGTCTCGAGATTAGCTACCGCGACACGGAGGGCCGCGACATTGACAAGGAGCGATTTCCCGGAATCACAGACTATCGACCGGAGCAGGAACACATCGAGACCCAACTGAAGAAGTTCTGGGAGCACAGAACGGATTCCACTTCATAGGGACCGGCGGAAATTACAATTCGTACGAAATACGCGGATTGCAGGGGGTGCCGAGCGATCGGGATCCCCGCGTGCCCGAGATCGTGCGAATGAAGGCCAGCGGTCTTGCGATACAACGAGAACGCGGGAGCTGCATCGAACTGCGCCTCCGGACTAGCTGTCCTGAGCCGGTGCGACGGACCCCCGTCCAGCCGGATCAGCCAGATGCCGAACGCCGAAGCATAGTGTCGCTTGCAAGGAGCGTCTAAGCTGTGGACGACACCCCGACCCGCTCCGCTCCCAAATCGCACGCGGCCGGGGCTTTCGCGTTTCCCTGGATATTTGGAGGGTAGACGCGTTGCACAGTGGAACTAGATACGCCCACACCAGCCAACCAGGATTCGAATCGGGCCTGAGATACATTGTTTGAATCCGTTAGCCTCGGCAGCAGCATAGGATCGGCGCCCTTCGAGACTAATCCGGGATCACACGTGGTTGCGGACTTTACTCCGGCCTCACGCAACCAGTCCGTGAGTTCGGGGCGGTGGCCACCGTTCGGATAACAAAAATGTTCCGGCCCAATTCCCGTCGCCGCGCGGATCAACTCACGATTACGTGCGATTTCTTCCAGAAACAGCTTACGATTGCCGGGAAGTTTGTGCCGATGTGTATGCAGCTCAATATCGATGTTGTGGCGAGAAACCTCAGCTAATTCTGCCGGATTCATCAGGTGGAGCGTACGCGAACGGAGGATCTCCTTGAAATTTAGTCCAAGCTGCTCGGCCAAAACAGCGAGGGCATGATCCTTCTCTTCTCCGCTAAGCAGGCTCTCTGTAGCGAAGAAGCGAAACCGCTTGGCCATCTCATCGACAGCAGCCATGGAGTCGAGCTTAACGGTAATGGGCAAACCGAGGTGGCCGGGGTCTGTTACCGTCTTCCCCATACCTTTCCACAGGAGATAGGAGCAAGTGGTGTCGAAAACGGGCCGGTTGTAATAGCTATAGTACGTGGTCTGATAAACCGTTGCAGGGAAGTCAAATTCCTGGAGAATCGGCCATGCGGACGTGTAGAAATCGTGCCAGCCGTCATCGAACGTGATCGCAACTGCAGGCCGCTTCAAGGAGCCCGCTTCGATCTGCCGGAGCGCTTGCCCAAGAGGTAGCACGTCAAGACCAAAGGAGCGGATTGTTGCCAGCCTTCTCCGGAAGGTAGCCGTATCCATATAGAGTGATGGATTCCAGAGATCTTCGTCGGATTTGCTGATGCCGTGATAGCACAGGATCAGTAAGGACTTGCTATTCCGCCGCAAGTATCTTGAGATCTGAAAGAGGCCTAGCCGGCGAGCGGCACGGAAAAAGGAACTCTTTGCCCCTTTGTATAAACTGCGGCTCGAAGCTGTGTATACGAAATCTGGCATCAGGGGACGTATCGGCGGTTTTCAATACCGGCATTAGCTTTCTTGGGTACTGTCCATCTCGCAAACGTCATCGCTGCATAGAATCAACAAGTTGACTAGGTGCATGTAACCACGTTACGACGACGTTACGAACGGACGCGAAGACTTGAAAGAGCTCGTTTTGCTTTTCGGGCTAAACGGGATGACCCGACCGTCGGCCTGTGCGGATTCGCCGCGGCCGGAGCTTCGGCAGCCGCACGAAGGAGTAGGGCCGCAGCCGAGGCGACGATGCGTGAGCAAGGCTAGCGACGACGGGCATCGTAGCCGCCGCGTTTGCGGTCTCCGCTTTGTTTCGCCGGGCCTCCTCGGCTTGGCCTTCCACCTCCTGCCGCTACCCTATGAGGTCGCCTCTTATCTCCGCCGCGGTAGCCGTCCTCGTCACTTGGCCTCCATGGCGACATGTTCAGTTCCTCCGGGGCGGGCAACTGGGCACGATGCATACGAACGAGGGCTGCCGCGAGTTGTTCCGGACTCCGGTCGTTCAGAAGCACCCTGGCTGCCGCGAGATCCTCTTCGGCGGCTCCGTCACTCATCGACGAAATCTCGCGCACTATCTTGTCCAGGTCGCGGGCGCGTATCTCATCCGCACTCGGCGGCGGCCCCCAAGTCGCATGGATATGCGCAGCTTCGAAGAGACGCTCCGCGCGACGGCGGGCCTGTGGAGGTACAAGCACCACGCAGAGGCCCTTTTTCCCGGCCCTGCCGGTGCGCCCGCTCCGATGGACCAGCGTTTCCCGGCTTTGCGGAAGATCTGAGTGAATCACCAGCCCGAGATCGGGAAGATCGAGCCCACGGGCCGCCACGTCAGTAGCAACGCAGACGCGAGCACGCCCATCTCGCAGCGCTTGTAGAGCGCGGTTTCGCTCGGCCTGCGTCAGTTCGCCCGAAAGCGCGACGGCTGAAAAGCCCCTCTCCATGAGGTTCGCGTGGAGATGCCGGACCGCCTCCCGCGTGGAACAGAAGGCCATCGCTCCCCTCACGTCGAAGTAGCGGAGCGCGTTCACAATCGCATGTTCGTGATCACCCGGCCGGATCAGGAAGGCGCGGTACTCAATGTCGCCATGCGGCTCGTTCTTTGTAGACAGGGCGATGCGTAGTGCATCCCGCTGATACTTTTTCGTGAGCGCAGCAATGGGCTTAGGGATAGTGGCGGAAAACAGCAGAGTCCTGCGCTCGGCGGGCATGGCAGCGAGCATGCGATCCAACTCGTCACGAAATCCGAGGTCAAGCATCTCGTCGGCTTCGTCGAGCACCACCGCCTTCATCCCGTCCACTTTCAGGGCGCCTGTATCAATGTGGTCCCAGAGCCGGCCAGGCGTCCCCACCACAATATGAGCGCCTTGCGAAAGAGCCCGCCGGTCCTGCCTGATGTCCATACCGCCAACACACGCAATAACTCGTGCCTGCGTATAGACAAATAGCCACGTGAGTTCGCGGTGAACCTGCATGGCTAGCTCTCGCGTGGGCGCAACGATCAGCGCAAGAGGCTGTCCGCGGGATTCGAACCTCTCGGCTTGGCCAAGTAGCGTTTCAGCCAATGCGAGCCCATACGCGACCGTCTTCCCGGAGCCGGTTTGAGCTGATACCAGCAAGTCACGGCCCCTAGTATCGGGCTGCAGGATGGCGGCCTGTACGGGAGTGGGTTCTTCGTAACCTCGTTCCGTTAGTGCACGAAGCAACGCCGGATGACTCAGGGCAAAAGACATATGCAGTGGACGCCTCTGCGCCTCGGTTCTATTCACTTCGGTTGTGGCTTCACACTCTGAACCGGTAAGATCCCGAGCATTGCCGCCACTGTGCCCCGCCGGCATGCCCAACCAGGATGGCCACGGGGGAATCTTCAAGAAAATCTCGGGGCTCAAACTTTTCAAATGGGTGCTGGCGCTTGTCGCTGGTCTTTATCAACCCAGCCAGGTACTTAGGCGTCCTCGCTTTCATGCCTTTGAGATCAGCGTACGCTTCATCCACACGGTCAGGCTCGTGACCCGCAGCGTTCACCAGTCCTGGAATCTCCGCGATCTCAGGTAGCCGACGTGCGGCATAGTTTACTTTTCGAATTGGTTCTGGATTGCCGGGAATTCGGGCACTGCTCAGAAGGTGCGGCGAGATTCGTAACGATAAGTCCCGTTTTTCTCGTCTATGATTCCAGTCGGGTTTTGTTGTTTGCACAATCAAGTCGGGATCGTGATGGCGGAATCGGGAAAAGATCGATGCGCGCGCCAGACTGCTACTCAATCCATTGCGAGGCTTGCCGAGGTGGACTTCAAGCTGCAGTTGAGTCGTGAAGCGTGAGAAGAATCAAATGGCGACGGTAAACAGCATGTCGATGAACAGTGCTTCCGCAATAACGTTGCCTTGGCCAAATGTCTTACGTCCCTTGCAGATCATACTCGTGGTTTCGAAGTCTTACAGGGATCACCACGCACTTGATCACGATATTGAGATACTTGCCCTGGCCGAGACGAACGCCCGCGGATTTATAGCTTCGGCTTCCAAGGTATCCGCTGAAGCCGCCAAACGGTTCTCTGACAAGGTATTCCGTTTAGCGGCGCATCCCATTCCGCGCGTAATCAACCCGGTCAACCCGGCTTCCAACTTCGCAATGGAAGCGACCACCTTTGGCAGTCTATAATGTCGGTCAGTTTGAGCGGGATTACTTCCTGCCGCGCTCCCGGGTGACTACGATGTCTAAATTAGGCCATGTTGCTTTTGCCTTTCTTTTGTTTAGCGCTGGAGTATGGGGCCAAACCGGCGCGACCATAACCGGCACCGTACTCGACCAGAGCGGTTCGCCGATACCCAACGTACACATCACGGCAACCGCTACAGCGACCGGTACGAAATCGGAAACGGTTTCGTCGGTTACCGGCAAATACAGTTTGCCTTTTCTCGCACCGGGTAACTATATGCTCGCCGCCTCGGTTCAGGGCTTTAAGCAGTTCGAGCAGAGAGGCCTCACGTTGGACGCGGGCGCCCAACCGGTGATCGACATCAAAATGGATCTCGGCGCCGTCACGGAAAACGTCACCGTTACGGAGGAAACACCGCTCGTTTCCGCATCGAACGCATCCGTGGGCCAAGTGATAACAACACGCGAAGTCGAGAACCTTCCAGTAAACGGACGCACGCCGCTCATGCTCGACACCCTGGCCATGGGCGCAATCTCGGTATTCGAGCCCGGCCCGGTGAGACCGTTTGATCAACCCGCCGCAACACAGGTCAGTCTTGGCGGCGGTCCGGTCGGTGCGAATGAAAGCATGCTCGATGGCGCACCCAACGCCGGCTTCGGGAATCAGCTCGCGTACAGCCCGCCTCAGGACGCCGTTAGCGAGGTCCGCGTGAACGCCTTTGAATCGGATGCCAGTCTCGGCCATACCGGTGGCGGCACGCTGGACCAGATCACGAAGAGCGGTACCAATCAGCTTCACGGCTCCGCGTGGGAATTCAACCAAACCTCTCGCCTGGAAGCGAACTCGTTCTTCAACAACCGGGCCGGTGTGCCGATTGCGCCCTATCATTACAACCAATACGGTCTTGCCGTCGGGGGCCCGGTCTGGATTCCGAAGGTGTTCAACGGCAGGAACAAGCTTTTCTGGTTCTTCAGCTATGAGGGTCTTAAGGATTCAGACCCGGCGAATTCGCCGCTCGAAACTGGTAATCCCATCAACTCGGCCACTGTGCCGACCCAGGCGGAGCGCAACGGCGATTTCTCAGCGTTGCTGAAGCTTGGCAGCCAGTATCAGCTTTATAACCCGTTTTCGAGCACCACGGTCAATGGAGTTGTGACCCGCGCGCCGTTCTCAAACAACGTGATCCCGACTAGCCTGTTGAACCCTGTGTCGCTCGCGATCCAGAAATACTACCCGCTTCCGAACACAACCGGCAACCCGAACGGTTCGAATAACTACACCGTGAATGCGATTGATACCGACACGTTCGATAACGAACTGGGCCGTCTTGATTGGAATCTCGGCAACAACGACAAGGTGTTTGCAACGGCACGCCACAACTACCGGAACCAGTTTAAAAATCCCTATTTCGGCAATGACAACATCACGCAAGGCAACACCTTCAACCGCCTGAATCAAGGCGCCGTGCTGGACGAGACCCATACCTTCTCCTCGACCATGTTCATGAATACGCGCTTCGCCTGGACGCGCTACATCGAGGTACACAGAAATCCGAGCGACGGCTTCGATCTGGCCTCGCTTGGGTTCCCGTCATTCCTGCAGACTTCCTCGCAGCAACCGCAATTCCCCATCGTGAATTTCTCCGGTTGCAGCGTTTCTTCGGGCAGCCAAGCCAGCTTTCAATGTCTCGGCTACAACGGGGACGGCACCGACACCTTCGACGTGTATCAGGCGGCCGTGCAGGTCATCAAGATTCAGGGTAATCACTCTTTGAAGTTCGGTGTCGATGTGCGCGACTACCGCTGGAGTTCGTTCACAAAAGGAAACTCGGCCGGCGCCTACAACTTCAGCAGCAGCTTAACAAGCACTTCGAATTGGACCAACGGTCCGGCGTTCAACGCAGCGCCGCCACCATTCGGGTACGACTACGCCCAGTTTCTGCTCGGTCTACCCACAACCGCGACTTATGACAATAACTCAGCGAATACGGTGGGCTCGAAATATCAGGCTTTGTATCTGCAGGATGATTGGCGCGCCCGGCCGAATCTGACAATCAATCTAGGCATTCGTTTCGAGCATGAGACTCCGGCAACGGAGCGCTACAACCGCGCCGTAAATGGGTTTAACCCACTGCAGTTCAATCCCGCAACGACAGCCGCGTCATCCGCTTACGCTACTCTGTACAGCTCAAGCGCCTACACGGCAGCGCAGAAAGCATATTTGCCTCCGCCCGGCGGATTCAATACCGCTGGAGGACTGACCTTCGCGGATCCGAATAACCGCAACATTTATAACACGATCTGGGGTTTCTTCAGTCCGCGCGTGGGAGCCGCCTGGAAGCCAGCGAAACTCGGCAACAGAACTGTCATCCGCGCCGGATTTGGTATCTTCGTCTTCCCCATCGAGCTCTTCGACAATTCGAATACAGGCGCCACGGTCAACCTGAGCAACCTATACCGCACCAACCAAGCCGGCTTCAGTCAGACAACGCAGTACAACAACAACAACCTGACTACCCCGGTCGCAACCCTCGCTAACCCATTTCCGGGCGGGATTGTGCCGCAAGGGACGGGCGTTGGTCCCGGCGCTTTCATCGGCCAAGGTATTACGTTTTTCAATCCACTTGTCACCAATCCATACAATTTCCGATGGGATTTCAGCATCCAGCGCGAGCTTCCCGGTCAGATCGTTCTCGAATTGGCCTACATCGGGAGTCACTCCTTGCGCCTGCCCATTGCGCAGCAACTGGACGCGATACCGCGGGCGGCTCTTGATCCTTCTACTACCGTCCGTAACAACGCTTTGAACACGCTTATGACGACCACCGTACCGAATCCATTCGCAGGTCTCATTCCTAACGGAGGAGCGCTGAACACCGCCAGAATTGCTCTCCAGCAGTTACTTGTGCCGTTCCCCCAGTACACTGTTCCCGCCGTCCCGACCGCCTCCACAACGGGCACTACGAACGGAATCATCGAGCAAGGTGCGAGCGCCGGGAATTCGTACTTCTCCAGCCTGGATTTCCGGGCTCAGAAGCGTCTGTCGAAGGGACTCCAATTCATAAACAACTTCATCTGGAGTAAGCAGATTGATCGTCTGAATTACCTGAACGATAGCGACTCTGCCCCAGAAAAACGAATCAGCCCGGATTCAAGGCCGCTGCGTGAAGTTCTGGCAGCCGTCTATAGCTTGCCGATCGGGCGCAACCAAGCGATCAATTTGAAGTCCGGCTGGACGAATGCCATTTTCGGCGGGTGGATGCTGAACGCTAATCTTACGATCCAATCCGGCCCGCCTCTTCTGTGGTCGAGTAACGTCATCTACTACGGCGGCCCGATTAACTTTAACCCGCACCAGCCGAACAGTTACTCTTTCGATACGACGCGGTTTAATACAGTTGCGAGTCAGCAACTCGTTTACAACATTCGCACGTTTGATACGACGTTCAATAATCTTCGGCGTGACGCTACCAAAAACCTGGACGCCTCGCTGTTGAAAAATTTCCTGTTCAACGAACACGGTACCTATCTGCAGCTCCGCTTCGAAACATTCAACACCACCAATCGCGTCGGGTTCGCGGCTCCGAATCTCACGCCCACCAACTCTAGCTTCGGCACAATTGGTGCCCAAGCGAACACGCCGCGTCGCGTTCAATTAGGAGCCCGGCTGGTCTGGTAGACATTATGTTGTTTCATAAAGGCCGCCTCAATAGTGCAACTCGATAACCTATGGATCTGACTCGCGTCAGTACGGCGAAGTTGTCGGGCGCCGTTCTACTTTCCGGGTTCCTGTTGTGGTCGGCCTCTGATGCACCCGGCTGGAGTACACCACTGTAAGCTGATGCCGAAACCATTGGCAAGCGTCCTGGCATCCCGTGCTGAAGGACTTGGCTAAATTCACGCGAACAGCACGCATGCTTCGGCCGCCGCGTTTTGACAAAGGTATGGGCTATGGCCTTGGTCCTGGGTTCGGGCATTGGGATCTTGTTCATGGGGTTCTGGATGTTCTCGCATGGTCAAATAATCCGAATCCATCGAAAACATGGGAGGAATATGATGGTGCGTTTGGATGAAGAAACGCAAGTAGCGAGGCTGTTGGCGTACATTATCGGGACCGTGCACCAGGAACTTCTCCTGCGGAATGAATCCCTGATTGCAGAGAACAGGATTCTTCGCCCTCATTTGTCAGCCCGACTCCGATCGACCGATCCGCAACGAGCGATGCTGGCCACGATCGGGAAGCGGTTCGGACGTCAGGCGCTGCAGGAGTTCGCTTGGTTGCGAAACCGGAGGCCTCAGAAAACTTGTCTGCTCATGGAAGCGGATCCAGTGCTGCTTCGTGGGACAAGCGCAGTGCTCGGGGGTTAGATGCTCGGGCGGCTGAGTCGCACGCCTCGTTTAGCTCGAAAGCTGATTCGAATGCCTCATATTCAGATACGAGTCGGTTCTATCACAAACTCGTTGTTTATGCCGACCTACAAAGAAGGGAGCTGGCGCTTCTAACGAGGTCCGAGCCAAATTTGGCGAACTGCTTAAAGCCTCAGGGCTAATGACGTCGTTCTACGACATCAACCTGATGGGACGCGAATTCAGCAACGAAGATGAGTTGTACCACGAGATTCTGACAACGATCAAACGGGACCCTGAGGTTAGCCCGAGCGACTATGTCGCGGTCGCGCTAAATCGATTCACACCGGTCGCCGAGGGCTCTCACCGCTATACCGCTCAGGTGACCTACCGCGTACTGCGCGTCCAGGACGGTCAAATCCTGCTACCCGACAAGAATCTGATTGGAGATTCCGGTGACCAGATTTCGGACGACTCTGCCCGTACGGTTGCCACGGAGTTGGCGATTGCCAAGACCGACGAAGTCCTGCAGACTGAGCTCACCCGCGCCATTAGGACCGGCGAGCGATCTGTCGCTCGTGACGCAATTGCCTCTTCGACCTCGTACCTCATTCGCATCGACAACCTAGACAGCCCGACCTCCGTCTCGGGCATTACGCGCCCTGCGCGGAGCCGGATTCACTATCAGCCAGCAGTTCCGTGGCGCAGCGTCCACCGAGACGATCACCGTCAGACTGGACGGAAAGTCCGGCGCAGACGTTCTGGCCGTACTCGAATCTCAAGTCTCAGGGTTTGATGTCGTAAGCATGGACGAGCACGGGACCGTTTTGAGAAACCGCTAGATGACCCCCTGGCTCAGAGTACTTGTTTTCCTTGCCGGCGTGTTTAGTTGGCCGTTGGGCCTGCAGAGCGCACCCCGGGTTGCATTCGTTTCGTCGCGTTCCGTCATCGTTTCTGATCCGATACCCGATTCGAATTTGCCGGCGCCCGCTGACCGTGATGCTCTCTTTCGAAGGAAGCTTGAAACCGCATACGCCGGGCAGATCCTGCAGCTTGGGCCGAATACCATGATCTCGCCGGATGAGCGCGTGCTCCTTGTGGTTCCGTCCATCACTGCGGCACGAACCACTCACCAGGTAAAGGCAGGATCAATCCACAATTTCGAGAGCGTCATTGTAGGCGATGTGTCCGCAGTCGATCCTTGGACCGGAACAATTCTTTACTCCGCGACCCGTATGGTCATCGGTGAAATATCCCTCGGTCAAAGCAAAATAAACGAGACGAGCACAGAAATCCCTAAAGCATTCCGCGTCACCTACGATCGTTGGCTCGATGCCTGCATCGAGCAGATGAAGCGCGATCTCGAACCTTTCGACCTCACGGCTGACACTCTCGCCGCCCCAGAAAAAGCGCGGAACTCTCCGGGCGGTATCTGGCCGTTCGGTTCCGAGCGCGGTGTACGCCAGGGAGCCACCCTGATGAGTCCAAATGGCCAACTTGCCGAAGTTACTTCGGTTTATCCGAAATTTTCGGCGATTCGTGACATCGCCTCTTTTTCTCGGGCGATTCCCGCTGGCGAGACATACTCTTTGACAGTCGTCGAAAGGCCGTCTTCGCGCCCGGAGCCCCGCGTCGCTTTATTCTGGCTCGGCCTGCCACTGATTCCTCCTTCTTCATCGGGTGGGCAGTCGATCTCCTCCGACGTGGCGTTATCTCTCTTTGCGAATTACCTCACCAGGTCCGGGGCTCTGCGCATCCTGCCCCAACAGAGTTCGTTACCGGCGGTACAGGATCAATTTCGAGCCATCAGTGACGATGTCTCTCGTCATTCCAAGCTCGTCGTCCAAAATGCCATTACACTCCAACGCGATTCGCTGGTCCGGTTGGCCGCGGAGGCACCCGAATATAGTGTCGAGTTCGGAGTTCTCGACAGCTACCTGGGGTCGCGCACCCGCCCGGATGGATCGGTCGAGCACCTGTTTCGCGTCACCTTTGCCGCCGCCATCCACGGGAGAACGGATTCGGAGGAATCTCCTATCTATCCCGTCATGTCGGTCGTGCGACACACGGAAGAGCTTGCCCGAATAGAAATGCATGGAGTGCGGGAAGAAGATCCAGCCTCTGCTTGGCTCACCGTCTCGCGCAACGGCTTAATCCGCTTGGCGAAAGAAGTACTTGACAAAATATCAAGCCAGGATCGAGGTAATCTCGCGTGGCGTGAAGCAGTCGTTTCTGCCGACCACCACTCGATTAACTGGAATGGTGCACCGCCGATGCCAACGGCTCCCATCACCTGGCTGCGAGCCGTAGGCCCCGTTGTGAACATACGTGGAGAAACACTCGGAACCTACTTTAATAGGCAGGCGCCCGCCCAGGGATTTCTGAATTCACGAGTTCTCAATAGCGAAAAGCTACATGCCGGAGATGTCTTGCGGTTTCAAAGTATTGGAACGCCGACAGCAACTCTGGGACTAGTAAGCTGTCCCAGTGATTAGGATAGATTTTCTGGTGGCTTGCGTCTTGGTTATGTGGCAGGATATCGGGCGTTGTTTTCCCTGACGGCAGAGCAGAGGGAAGAGTTGATGCGATGGTCGCAGTCGCGCACATTGCCGGCTGGCGATGTGTTTCGGGCGCGTGTGATTCTGGCGCTTGCCGATGGGAAGACATACGCGGCGGTACAACGGGAGTTGCAGACAACGGCTCGAACAATTGCGCGGTGGAAGCAGCGGTTTGAAGAAGCCGGAATAGAAGGACTGGAAGCAAAGCACAAGGGCAGCAAGCCACGAACCGCTACCCCGTCGTGCAAGCCAAGGTGTGCCGGAAAGTGCAGCAAAGACCGCAGGACGGAAGCACACACTGGTCGCTGCGTAAGCTGGCGGCCGAGATGGGTGTGAGCAAATCGAGCGTACATCGCATTCTGACGCAAGCGCGGCTTCAGCCGCATCGCTTGGAACAGTACATGGCGAGCAACGATCCTGAGTTTGAGAATAAGGCCGCCGACATCATCGGGTTATATCTAGAACCGCCGCAGCACGCCGCGGTTTTTTGCGTAGATGAGAAGACTGCGATTCAGGCGCTAGACCGTTTAGACCCGGTTCTGCCGTTGTCGCCCGGACGAGCCGAACGGCATGGATTCGAATACTACCGGCATGGAACGTTGTCGTTGTATGCCGCGCTGGATGTGAAAACAGGAAAGGTGCAGGGGAAAACAGCCAAACGCCACACCAGCGACGAGTTCGTCGGTTTCGTCTCGGACCTGGTCAAGGGCGCTCGCTGGGCCAAAGAAATCCATATCGTGCTCGATAATCTCTCTGCACACAAGACCAAAGCTGTTCAACAGTTCCTGGCCGACCATCCGAACGTCCGCTTCCATTTCACCCCAACCTATTCGTCGTGGCTCAACCAAGTGGAGTTGTGGTTTGCCAAGATCCAGCGCGATCTCCTTGCTCGTGGCATCTTTTCCTCCCTGGCCGACTTGGGCCGCAAGATCCGGAAGTACATCCACGCTTACGCCAGAGTCGCAAAACCCTTCCGCTGGTCTTACTCAGATCCGCGACGCAGAATTATTCCTAACCCAATCACTGGGACAACTCACTAGAACTCACAACGGGAGCGAACGCCTCGGCGTCGCTGCCCGACCCTGCCTGGATCGCGCTTCTTGCCGCCGACGGCGTGCCGCAGCGCACGCATTGCCAGTGCCAGTTCGCTCTGATCGACAAGTCTGGCGCAAACTCTGGCGCTTTCGACCGCGTTCTGAAACTCAACGTGACGGCTGCGTCAATGAACCAGGATGCAGACGGGATGGCTTGCGCAGGCCAGTGGCGAGCTCGCCTTACCGCGCTCGGCGGCTTCGCTACTTTGACCCAAAACCCGAAAACCCGACCAACGGAGACTAGAGGAGAATGAGGCAGACGAAGTCCTGCAGCGAATGAGAAGGAGGACGAAGAATGCCGAAGAAGGGGCACAGCCCAGAGCAAATCATCCAGGCGCTGAGTCGGGCCAAGGGCGGCGAAAGAGTGGCCGAGGTTTGCCGGAAAATGGGGATCAGTGAAGCGAGCTTCTACACGTGGAAGAAGCAGTACGCAGGAATGGGTATAGCGGAGCTGGCGGAACTGCGGCAGTTGCGCGATGAGAATTCCAAACTGAAACGACTGGTAGCCGATCTTTCGCTGGACAGACACATTTTGCAGGAGATCGTCACAAAAAAGCTCTGAAGCCTCGTGCCAGACGGCAACTTGCTCAATGGACGCAACAGTCCTATCAGGTGAGTGAGCGTCGGGCGGCGAGGCTATTGGAGTTGGATCGAGCAACGCTGCGCTACCGCAGTTACAAAGACCGGCAGGAAGGATTGCGTCATCGTTTACGAGAACTGGCGGCCAGCCGAGTCCGCTATGGCTACCGAAGGTTGACTGTGCTTCTGCAGAGGGAAGGCTGGAAAGTAAATGCCAAGCGTATTTATCGAATCTACTCGGAGGAGGGACTGACGGTGAGAACACCGCAACGTAAGAAACTCGCCAGTCGCACACGCGTCCCGCTCCCGGCCGCGGTACGTCCGAATCAGCGTTGGAGCATGGACTTCATGGCAGCACGCCTACACGACAATCGCCTATTTCGTATCCTGACTGTTGTCGATCAGTACACGCGCGAATGCGTGGCCTTGATCGCCGATCAACGGATGAATGGAAGTAAGGTGAGCATCGCGTTGAGCCAAGCGGTCGAAGAACGAGAAGCCACGCCGGAGAGTATCACTGTAGATAATGGCAGCGAGTTTGCAAGTAAAGCTCTCGACGCCTGGGCGACACAACGAGGTGTCCGGCTGAATTTCATCCGGCCAGGAAGACCTGTAGAGAATGGTTATATCGAATCGTTCAATGGAAGGCTGCGCGACGAATGCTTGAACGTAGAAATCTTCTTTTCACTTATTGATTCACGGCAGAAGCTGGCTGCTTGGAAAGACGATTACAACTGCGTGAGGCCACACAGCTCTCTAGCCGATCGGACACCAGCGGCATTTGCACAGCTACAAGCAAAGCCGACGCTGACCAGCAAGACAGAGCAGCGGCGCTCCGCCCTCTTGCACCCTAATACAACAAGCGCCAACCCGGGTCAAGGGTTCGCTATGCCGGCCACGGCCGCCCTTGACCCGAGCCGACGCTTGCCGAAATCTGATCTAACAAGAGGGCGAAGCTCCTTACCGCATCGCCCACGAAACCAGAGTCACTCTTTAGAGTCTCTAGAGTGTGTGAACGGCCTGTCAACCGGGCCTTAGAGGACCTCAGAACCTCAAAAACTCCAGTCAAGCTTGGTCGGAAAAAGCGGGGCGCCTCAACTTCTCAGCACGTGTCATTTGGGTTGGAAGTGAAAACCCGGGTCGCTCAGAATTTTCCGACTCCGCATTTAAGTCCTACCGACCTTCAGGGTGCCGCAGTCGACTACACGGCCGAAGCACTTAGCAAGCTCACCGATCTCGGTGTAACCAAAGGCCTGGGACTCGCATTATCACCGCACGACTAAAGACATAGAAAGAGATATCGATGAAGATAACTTCACTTGTAGCACTTGCCTGCGTGGCAAGCGCGTTAGCGGTCAACGCTCAAGGACTGCACGGAATGATGGGCAAGGCCCGAGCACTGGCGAAGCCGGTGTCCGGTGCTTCGAGCTACGATACCGGCCCTGCTCTCGCTCATGGGAATGACCTGCTCACCTATGTAACGACTGCCACCGATCAGGGTGTCAAGGCCGTTCAGGAACTCACAGACTTATATCCGGCCGAGAAAGTGCAGGCCATTCGGGAAGCTGCGGCCAAATACAACGAATTGCGGGCTCAAAATCCAAATCAGAATCTTGATTCGGAATCGATGCAACTCGCCTCGTCGGTGGCGAACGAAGCGAGCAAACTGGCAAATGACTGGCAGGGCTACCACAAGGAAAAATTACAGGCGGTGCGGCGCGCCGATTCGCGGCTATCGCTTGTCCTTCTGGCCGACGCACAAGCCGCACTGAAGGCCCCAGCCGCGATGACTGATCTCCAGAATGCCTCGCAAGCACTGGCTAGCGATCCAATGCAGGCAGCAAACAGCCGACGTCTGCTGTCTCTTGCCACTGCATTGACGGCTGTAGGTAAGAATAGCTCGCAACAGATTGGGTCGTTTACGACCGTTCGTGGAGTGGCGAGAAAGATTGCCGAAGCTGAAAAGATCCAATTAGTGAGCGACCCATCTCCCGCGTCCGTTCGCGATTCTTCCTCATTGACCACATCGGTCCAAGAGCTCGACAAATAAGGGCGTGTGCGATTAAGCGCGGAGCGGCGCAGCCTTGATCAGGTGATGCGCAGCCCCCTTCTCGCTCACGAATTTTTCCTAAGCTTTCCGCGCGCCAGCCTCGTGGGTCAGTGGCGGAGATTATCACCAATAATCTCCGCCACCGGCTCGTGCCCAGAAGAGCATTTCGGCGCGTTCGCAATGGACATCCTCTGCAATGCCCGATAACAGCTCACTTGTTTCCTCAGCATGGGCTCAGCCTCCTTGTAGTTGCCAAATTCCAAAGGCCCGAAGCGTAGTTCAATCGTCCATATGCCCGGTTCCGCTTCGGCGCCCGAGTACTCTGTTTACGGGCATTGGCCGAGAAGAGTTCGAGTGCCTCCTCGTGGCGCTCGCGAAGCAAGAGAACACTGCTTAGCGATTCACGGGCAGCCAGAGATCTTCACCCGGGCCATGAGTTGACGCGTTACGGTACGCCGCGCGGAAGATGGATTCTGCGCCTTCGTAATCGCCCTGATCGCGTTTGGCGCGGCCAATAAGGATGCGTTGTGCTCGCAGCGTCGCGAGAGAGTTTCAGGCTGTCAAACAGCGGCACGCTTGTTCGGCGAACTGTACGCCTTCGCTCAGATTGCCTCAATCACTGTCCAGACTGGCGACAGACAGCAGGGCCAAAGCTCGGAGAGAAGCATTCTTTGTCAGGCGCGAGGCGTCCAAAGCATTGCGAAAGCTATCATCAGCGCCGGCGAGCAATCCGGAATTGACCTACGCATTTCCCAGATCCAAATGAGACCGGGGCAGTAGTGAAGTGAGATGGGTCCCCGGGCAATCTGCAAGGCGTTCTAAGCATAGGTTCGGCCCTGATCCGCGGAGCCGGGTTTCCAGGCAAGCGCACTCAGCTGAAGCTTACCTTTCACCTCCAGATAAGGATCATGTGCCGACTCAGCAATGCGGATGATCTGTTCGGTTTGGTCAGATGCCTGGGTTGGTGAAAAATGATCGCCGCCCCAGTGGACCTTTTGCAGGAGGACCTGCCCCACTCCGTCGAGCGCGCCTTGACGGCCGGCAGATTCGCTCAGATCTTTCACATAATCCCCAGGCGCCCTTTCTGTGGCCGGCGGCCGCGTCTACTGAACCCAGCCGCAGTGACACATGCGCAAAGTCGGGATTCAGCTCCAGCGTTTTCGATAGCAACGAACCGTATTCGCATTGTCCTGCGCCCGGAAATACGCTCTTCCCAATGCGATCCAGGCCGAGGCCAAGGAAGCGCGGTGTTCTGCCTCATCGGGTAGACGTTCGCTGCCGGCTTCCAATCCCTTACGAGTGTGTATTCCAAACCTTCCAATTACAGCCGTTCGTCTTTCGGAAGTACAAAATGGCCTGCGCGCATGTGAGCCCGCGAGCGGCCTCTTGTGCATGATCCCATTCATCTAGTTCCAGCCAAGCTTGTGCCAGAGCCAAGGGCGGAAGGGGGTTTTCGGGATTTGCTTCAGCAGCTTTGCCCAGATCCTGCGTTGCCGGCCAGTAGAGGCCGCCGCGTAACTCACTGATCCCCGCTTGAATCAGTGGCTAGGCAGCGGCGGAGGTGAGAGGTTGACGCCAACGTGTGATCGCGAGCGGCAGGAGGACGGCGCAAGAATGACTGCGGCGACACAAATGCTCCTTATCGATACGGTGACGGTTTCTCCGTTACCACGAGTCACGCTGGCTGTGGCCATTCACAGACAGGTCTATCCTCTCTCAATTCTGACATTCCATCAGGATGGCTAGGGACAGCTTCTGCCTGTAGTTGCTTGGCTCGCCGCCCGTCCCGTCCCGGACCAGCTCGGGAGTAAACGCCACGCCTAGACGGCTGCTGAAAAGGAGCCACTCCGCCGGCTGTTTACAGGACCGAGGGGTTGTGTGACGGAGTAAAGGCGCGGAACAGGGTCTTCAAGCGGGGATTACGTTCGTATTCGTTTGCCCGAAACGCCGGTTTTGCAGCGTTCGGGCACACGTATCCCTAGGCGGCGGCTGCCTGAAGGTTCCGCATGCGTACCAGGTTGTATGCCGCCGCCGCTAACGTGAACATCCAGCCAGCGCGATCCGGTCCCTTGAAGCGAGTCTTGCGCTGCAGCCCCACGGTTTTCTTCCAGCCGAACACTTCCTCGACACGCTTCCGCTTTTGCTGGCTGATCACGTAACCTTCGTGCCGTGTAGTTCGTGCGTCTACCGCGCTACGCCGGCCAGAGTCATTTTGAGCTACGTGCGGCGTCACCTTCATCTCGCGCATCTGCTTGATGAAGCCGGCGGTGTCGTAACCGCGATCGGCACCGAGCGTCACCCGCTGGGAGGCTGCTTTCCCTTGAAGCATCTCCGCCGCTGCTACGCGTTCTGCTATGCCCGTGGCCTGCGTGAGGCGCACATCGACCACCAAGCCGTTACGGTTCTCCGTCAGTACGTGGCCCATATAAGCGAGCTTTGCTTCCGCCCCGCGCGTCTTCTTGAACAACCGCGCAAACGGGTCGGTAAGCGATTGCTGCGTATCGTTCTTTCGTGTTTGCTTGTGCCAGTTGACCGTTGGATTGTTTCCGGGAGCGCGCGGCGGCGGGTTCAGCCTGTCGTCATCGCTCTTCTTGCGCTGGAAGCTCTTCTGTCCAGCCCAGGCCTCGATCAGTGTTCCGTCCACCGTGAAGTGCTCGTCGGAAAGTAACTTCTTGGCCCGTGCCTGCGCGACTACCAGCGAGAAGAACTCTTCGGAAACAGCCCCCTCCAGCAGTCGGTCGCGGTTCTTGGTGAACACCGTCGGATGCCAAACCGGGTCATTGGCCGCCAGACCGACAAACCAGCGAAACAGCAGATTGTATTCCAATTGCTCCATCAGCATCCGCTCGCTGCGGATCGAGTAGAGCAACTGCAGCAACAGTGCGCGCAGCAAGCGCTCTGGCGGGATCGACTTGCGCCCGTCCTCACCGTAGATGGCGTCAAAGCGAGCACTCATCTCCTTCAGCGCCGCATCCACCATCGCCCGCATCGGACGTAAAGGATGGTCCCGCGGTACCCGCTCTTCCAGCGATCCGTAGCTGAACAACTCCTGCTGTTGACGGTCCTCTCCACGCATACTCTTAAGACGTTCCAAACATTCTTAGAGTCACTTGTTTGTTGAGAATTTTAGCATCCTGCTAGTCGGGTTCGAGGACCTGATTCGTTGTGATCGCTGGTGTCGCCATTGCAAACCTCATCACGTTTTTCTTTGACCGGTCTGAAGATAGAATGGCGAGCGGACGCCATTCGCTTCACCGAACCGGAACGCACATTGCCAACTGCAAAACTTGCAGGTACGCTGGTAGCGTAGCGGGATGACAGCTTCGAATAGCCGCCGACACCCCTTGCAATCCCCGCATTTTCATCCAACGGCAGGCTACCCCAACGGCCAAAAAACGACGCCAAGTCCCAGAATAGAAGCCCGCGCACCTGCAATGTGCGCCACGATTTTTCGAGACGGGCTATTTATTCGCCCTAACTCGAATCCGCGCCATCATACCGCCATCTTCGTGCTCCAGGATATGGCAGTGGTAAACGAAATCGCCGGCGATTGTGAAAGGGATCTCGACAGTTATAGCATCCGACTTGCAAAGGCCAGCGCGCCAATCTGCGATTGGACTGCTGACGTCAGTCGGTGGATTATTGCCGCATGATCCTGTCGCAGCGGCCAGCGGCACGTTATCCATGAGAACGCCCTTGCCACCCACCGCGCCCGGAAGTATTGTTCCAGCAATTTCATCGTTAGTAAGCAACCGGAACTTCACCTGATGGATGTGGAAATTGTGATCTTCCGTTGCGACATTCACAAGCTGCCACCGTTCGGTCATTGCCGAATTACCCGGGCCTAAAGGAACACACACGGTTGGTCGCATCGGGTCGAAGGGAGTTACGTCCGTAGCTGCTTCGCCCACAACTTTCCCGTGCTCATCAATCTCCTCGTATGCCAACCCAAAGGCATCCGGATTGTCCATTGGAATACCGTAGAAGATCCGTCTCATATGGCCTGGCGGCAGCGCTTTGCAGCTGCTATCGGCACCTACTGCGGAATTGCTCACGGCTAGATCAGCGGATAACGCAGTGGGAGTAAGCAGAGCAACTGCGTCGCCCTTCAAACGAAGCGCTTTTGGCGTATTCGAATTCCACTTCGTGCCTTGGAATTCGACTCGCGCCAGGTCCACGGCTGGCCAAGAATCTCCACTATCTCCTGTCGTGTAGCCGCTGGTACGGAAAAGAGCGTAGTCTCTGGCATGAGGAGCACTTGGAAGATCGTTTTTGTCGCGGGGCGTCACCCAAACCTCGATTCGCGAACTCGGCATCATATGAAGGGTGCGCGTGCAGATCGGGTCTTCGGCTAAACCGTCCGGCTCCCAACCCGGGCAACCCTCTGGATCGAATTTTCCGCCCGTGATCTGTTTCATCTGCGATCGACTCATCCCCGCGGTTGGTTTCACACTCACGCCATCGATCGAGATCACCTGAAACAGCATGTTCCGCCTCAATGTCGGATTCCACAGATTGAGGTCATAGGTGACGCTCCCGGACGCATTCGTTAACCGCCAGATTTCTCCTCCGTTTGCCTTGATCGGAATCTCGGGATAAACCTGGCCGTTTAAAGTGAAAAACCAGTTACCTCTTTTGGTTCTCCCCGTCGGCCCGGATTTGGAGGCGACGTCCTCCGGACAGGAGCCTTCGCGTGCTGGCTCATTTCTCTTGGGGACCTGGGAGCAGAAATCCGGATCTTCCTGGTCCTGCACCTCACCGTCCGACAGAACTTGCATATCTTTCAAGATCAGGTGACGAGTCGCAACGTTCGATATGAATTCCCCACACGCCCGGTCCTTGCACACATAATCTTTCAAATCGCCTACCGTGATAATTCCGCTCAGTCCGGAACTAATCTGGTTCAACGCCAGCCCGTGCGCGTGTGGATGAAACCAGAACAGACCCGACGGATGGTCTTTCGGAACTTTGATTTCATAATCGGTAAAGTCAAACCGCACATCTGAATGCATATGGGGACTCATTGTTGGTTTGCCATTTGCCGAGTTGAACGTCAACACGAAAACGTTGTCGCCATACGTCGGATTATCAGGTTTTGGCCCATGAGGAGAAACCAACATGCCGTGGGTGTGTAAGTTAGTCGGGTTAAGAGTGAGGAAGTCATGCCCCTCCTCCTCCGCATGCTTGCTGTTGAGTGCCGGGGGTAGTTGGTTCACCAAATGCACGCGCAGAACGTCGCCTGCCCGCAACTGGAGCAGAGTTCCGCCATAATAGTTCGGCACCTCGACGCTCGCGGGGCAGCTTGTAACCGGCGCTGCCGGTCGCTTGCAAATCTCATAAACCCAACCATCCGGCGAACTCGGGAGCGTTGAGACCGAAGCGCTCTTAGCAATCATCAAAATATCGAGCACGCCGTTCTCACTCGCAATAGTGATCGGCTCTTTTAATTCCGAGCCCCCCAGTAGTCTTCCCCCCGCTATACACAGCATGAGAGAAAGAGCGTAGGCACACTTCGGCCTTCGGTGTATGTGCATGGCAACCCTCCAGACTTCAGACTGATGAGCCCCGAAGGTGACCGCGACTAACGTTGCGTTATCGGCGAGCAGGGCTAAATCGGTGCGAAGTGTCTAGCAAGAGTCTGTACGATTTCGTTCATTGCACTCAAGTCCTGCTGGTAAGTAACTATCACTTACGGTGGTAGTGTGTCTGCTTAAGGTAGGTCAGAAGCTCGTGACTGGGTAAGATTGTTCAATTGCTTAGCCAAACGGCAAACGCGTCAACAGTTTGGGAAGTCAGTACGACTTGGGATCGCAACCGACGTTCTTCCTGTGAAAGCATGGCGGCGGAACGGTTTTGGCCTAATTGTCGCGGTACGCAAGCAAGCTACGGCAAACGCATAGTGTTATTGCGGCAGCAACTCGCATCGAACGCACTCCTGGAGCTGGCGGTGTGGCTTTGATGGTGTGTCGGGCCCGCTGCAGCCCGGAACGAGTGCAGCTTACCTACCGTCTTCGATGCCAATCTATGTCCGAACCCGTGGGTCATCTGCCGGTTGCTCTCCCATTGCGTCACTTTACTCAGGGATAGGTTCGTTCCCCAATGGCTGAATATCGCCGCGTATTCCCTGAATTTCTACGCCGTACCGAAGTCATCTTCCCTTGTTATCGGTTTGGCCATGTGGTACGCCCAACCGTGGTTTCGACTCTGAACTCTGGCGCAGGCGCCGTGGTTGCAATGCTGCCATCGTCCCGGACGGGACGTGCAGTGGTATTCGGGGGTTTGAGAACTTTGACACAGAGGTTGTGCTTATCGACTTCTGCACGGAGAGCTTCCTTTTCTGTTCGGCGAGCGTTCCATATTGAGGTATTGCATGACCTCGATCCAGTTCTCGTCGATCTCGACGGTTAGGGCACGAACCAGATGCGAACAGGCATTCGGAAAGATGCGCATCACTTAAGTAAGCCGTTTGATCTCCTCCAGCATGTTGGTGGATTCTATATTCTCGTGATGCTGGCTCGGCAACGATAAAGTATGCGGCCACAGACATCTCCTCCACAACTCAGGGGTAAACTAATCGACACCCAAGCGAAGGATAGGGCGATGCAGAGACGCAACCCGAGCGTCGACTTAGGGCCTGGATTCAACGGGGGCGAACAACTCCCCGAATGGCCAAATAATCCCAATCCATTGAAGAATGGCAGGGATGTGATGGTGCGTTTCGATGAAGAAAACGCAAGTAGCGCGGTTGTTGGCGTACGTTACCGGAATGGTAAACCAGCAACTCCTGCCGCAGAAGGAATACCTGATTGCAGAGAACAGGATCTTTCGCTCGCATTTGCCGGCTCCACTGCGCTTTACCAATCCGAAACCAGCGACGCTGGCCACGATCGGCAACCGGCTCGGACGACCATCCTGAGGTCGGTATCGCAAGCTGATTGCCCAAAAGTATGATGGTTCCAAACACCGTGCCTACCCGGGACGACCGACTGTCGGACGACAGATCATGAACCTGATCGTCCGTATGGCTCGCGAGAATAGCGACTGGGGCTACGATCACTTCTCGGGGAGCGCTAAACAACCCCGGACACCACGTTTCCCAACCGAACTGTGGCCAATGTCCTACGCCGGTTTGGTATCGGTCCTGGCGAGTCCCGATCCGCCTAGCTCGCACCAAGAATGTTGATGGAGAACGCGATTACGCCGATGTTGAAAACAAACGCGCCCAAGCTATGAAACATAACGGTGCGGCGGTAAGCTCCGGACTTGATGTTCACGTCGGAGGTCTGAAACGTCATGGCAAGGCATGACGAGAAATACGCGAAATCCCAGTAATCCGGCTCCTCCGTTCCCGGAAAGCAGACGCCACCGCTGTCTCCGCCTTGAGAACTGCGCGTGTAAAACAAGTGGGCGTAGTGCAATGCATACACCAGAGTGCTGAACAGCCAACTCAGACACAGGGTTGTGATCACAAGGGTCACATCCAGCGGCTGAGGACGACCCTTGTGCGCCAGCTCGCTTCCCACCGCGATCATGATGACGCCGGTGACCACGCCGGCAAGCAGCAGCAGAAAGCCGCGATTGGCGTCGTTTCTCATGGCAGACTCGCGCATCTGCCGCGGTTCGTGTCGAAACAGGGGCACGCACGAAACGAGGAACGCAAGGGCCGCGGCGTCGAAGGCCACCATCATCCCGCGTGCGGTTCCCAGGGAGGGACACGCGAGGGCTCCCCCTGCCAACGCCATGAAACTGAACACCAGGAAACGCCACGGCGCGAGAACATGGCCAACGCTGGCTCTTCTCTTCAAATCGGAACGCCTTCCTTAAACCAAATTGCTCGTTCATATTCGATGTCGCTACGACGCCGGGTTCGAACGCAATCGCTTCCCGAACACCAGTCCGATGGTCGTACCGACCCGGGCAGAATGGTCCGTCAGTCCAAAGCGCATGCCTCCATCGAGCCCGAACGAATCCCTGAACTGATGGTAAAAGCCGCCAAAGGCATAGGTGCCTGGCGGGGTGTTCGATTGAGAATTGTTCTGGCCGAAAACCTCAGCGTACAGGCGCGTGTGTTTCTGAAGATGGTAGCTGACGGCGAGCGACTGCTGGCCGCCGTAGCTGCAACCTTTTGGCGTCTGGCAGTCGGACTGTACCAGGCAGGCATTGGCGATCACGTCGAAAACGCCGTTCCTGCCATAGTGAT
>CAVSTI010000012.1:0-408954 GCA_963730775.1 uncultured Acidobacteriaceae bacterium
GTTACTGTTTTGTTTTCTTTGACTCACTACGTATTGCTGGAGCTTGGCGCGAATTCCGTTCACAACCGCAATCGTGTTCGAATCGCCGCCCTGCTTAAGGACAGGAAGATACACCGAGCGCTGCCCATCGACGCGCACCGCATTGTATTGCAGCGAGTAAGAGTCTTTCGCCTCGCCGATATCTGAAAACCGCACCGGCGATTGGCCGACTATCTTGATCGGCGTGCGATTCATCGTCGCCAGATCTACTTGGTTATTGGCGTAAACGTCGTAATCCCGATGACCAATTTGAACATCGCCACCGGGAAGGATGACGTTCGTCTCATTGAGGGAGCGCACGACGTCCATCAAGCTCAACTGGTTGGCTTCGAGCTTCAACGGATCTACATAGAACTGGATCTGTCGCCAGCGGCCGCCAAATGGTTGAGGAACCGAAGCACCCGCGACGCCTCCCAAGCTGGTTTCGGATATTGTTTTGCGCAATATCCTTCAGCGCGGTCTCTGTCAGGCCGGGCCCTTTCAAGGTCACCAGGCAAACCGGAAGGCTGGACGCATCGAACTTCAACACAATCGGCGGCAGCGTTCCAGGCGGTAGGTCCCGAATATCGGCCATCGCAAGATTGGAAATGGTGGAAGCCGCGGCGTCCGCATTGCTTCCCGGTTGGAAATAAACCTTAATCACGCTGACACCGGTAAGCGACCGGGATTCGATGTGCTCCACGCCGCTCGCGAGAGTGAAAAATCGCTCAAGATGGTACGTGATGTTGCCTTCGATCTGTTCCGGCGCCATGCCGTTATAGAACGTGGCAACCACAACAACCGGAATGTTCATGGTCGGAAACATGTCTACCGGCATCCGGAAGACACCGACGCCGCCCACGATCGCAATGATCAGGCAGACAACAACAATGAAGTAGGGGGTCTTAATCGCGAAACGAGACATCGATAGAACCTCAGTTCAGCCGGCCTGGCTCTGTGAATTGCCTTCCATGAGCTTTGTTTTCACTTGTTGGCCGTTTTGCAAGCCGGCGTGCCGGCCCACGATCACAAGGTCGTGCTCCGCAAGGCCCGACCGGATTTCCTGTTGTTCGGCAGTCTTAATTCCTGTCACGACAGGAACGATCTGGATGGTGGAGTTTCGAACGGCGTACACGTGAGGGGTACCATCGATCTCTCGATGGCCTCGACCGGGACTGCCAACACTTGCGACTCTGTTCGGTATGCAGATCGACCTGCGCGTACATCCCAGGCACGAGCGTGTAGTCACGATTGGGCACATCGATCTCCGTGTTCATCGTTCGAGTGTTCAGCGCCAGCTTGCCTTCGGACCTTGTGACGCGACCTGGAAACGTTCTGCCGAGAGATGCCACAGTCACTTCAACTGTTGAGCCAACTCGCACGCTGCCCACTGCCGATTCGGGAACAGGAATCATCAACCGAAGAAGATCGTTCTGTGACAACCGGACCACCGGCATTGCCTGCGTATCGGACGAGGTTCCCTGCTGGATCATCGCGCCTGTGTTCGCATAACGCTTGGTGATCATCCCGGTAAACGGGGCCGTAATGACCGTGTACTTCTGCAAGGTCGCCCACCGGCTCTGGTCGGCTTGAGCGGCTGCGAGTTTGCGCTGCGTCGTTTGAAGGTTCGCTTCGGCAGCTACCACTTGGGCTGCCGTCTCAAGTTCCCTGGAATGCGCTACATCGACTTCCTGCTGCGGAATCAGACCGGGTTCTTTCTCCGAAACATCGAGAATGCGCTTATATGAGAGTTCCGCAAGGTCATGCGCCGATTGTGCACGCGTCAGGTTGCCTCGCGCAGTAGCGATATCGGCATCAGCGGCTTCCGCGTTCGCAGCCGCGCGCTGCATGTCGTCTTGCATCTCAGGAATCTCCAACTCGGCCAGTAGTTGGCCGGTACGGACATGGTCGCCGATATCGACGCGAATCGACTTGATATAACCAGCCTCTTTGGCCATAACGTCGATTTCCTGATAAGGGATGAATTCTCCCGTCAGCACCAGGTTGCTTGCCAGGTTGCTGCGCGACACGGCGACGACAGGAACTATCGTTGTGTTCGCATCCGGTGATGCCGCTACGCTCGCAGCCGAAGTCTCGCTCTCGCGGCCGCACGAACTAGCGATTAGCGCAAAGTATGTACAAAGCACGAACAGTGGCAAATAGCGTTGAATCTTCAATGGAGGGGTCCTATTCCTACGCGCTAGTGCAGAGCACCGGTCGCGAATTCCAGTTCCGTGCGCCGGCTGAGGTAGTCATACTTCGCTGCGGCTGCGTTGATTTCCGCGGAGATCTGGCTGGTTTGAGCTTGATTCAGCTCGACGATGCTGCCGAGCCCGGCATCGTAGCGGGCCTGTGAGAGGTGGACCGCCTTCCGCGCCTGTTCCACCAACTGACTCGTTACGCTCAGACGTCGGAAGGCGTTGTTTGCGTTATACCAGGCCGTCCGGACGTCTCTCCCAATCTGGACGCTTAGATTCTCCACATCTTTGTCCGCAGCCTTGGCGCGAAAAAGAGCTTCCGATCTGCGAGCGGCAAACAGGCCGCCATTAAAGACCGGAATGTTTACGTTCACGCCTGCTGCTTCGTAGTGATCGCGCGCAATCGTGTGATCATGCTCCGGGATCGCTCCTGCGATGCCCTGCAAGCTGACGGTTGGATAGCTGAGTTTTTTTCCGCCGCGGCAATCTGATAAGCAGCATCGCGCGTATGCTCCACTACCTTGAGATCCGGACGATCGCGCAACGCTGCCGCCACTTGCTCCTCAATGTCCGGGCTCAGCGATGCCGTTTCATTGGGATCCTCGAGAGTGACATTCTGGACGGATTCGATGCCGAGCGCCGCGGCCAGGGCAGCGCGACTTGCCTGCGCATTATTCTCAGCCTGGTCAACGGCTAGCTGTGCTTCGGAGACCGTGACTTCGGCGAAGGTGACGTCCAGTGTCGAGCGCAAAGAGCTTTGCGCGAGCGCCGAGACCTGTCGCAGAGTCAGTTGCCGGCTGCTCAGGGTCGCGGCGGCCGCACGCTGGACGGACTCAGATCCGAGAACTCCGAAATATGCTCTGCGCACCGCTAGCAATATCTGGGCACGGGCGTTTAGTACGTTGTCTCCTGCCGCCTCATAGCGGAACTTGGCAGCATTCACCAGGCTTCCCGTGCGTCCGAAGTCTGTCACCAACTGAAGGATGCTCACACCCGATGCAAACCGGGTATTCAAACTCGAGGTCTGGAGCAGACCGGCTGCCAGCACTGTTCCGTCGTTGGCGGCCGCAGATGTTACATTCAATGCCGCCGTCGGATAGTAGGCCGATCGGGCCTGGTCGACGATGTTTTTGGTCGCCTCAGCCGAAAGAGTTGCAGAAGAAATGAACGGGTGGTTTTGCATCGCCAGTTGCTCGGCTTCAGCAAGCGTCAACCTTCCCGAAAGCGTTTTTCCTTGCAGCAGTTTGGCCGGCCCATTGGCGGGAGAAAGCGCCGGCGACTGCGCAATGAGTGCAGTCCCGGAAACAACGAGAGACAAGACCAAAGAGCGGAGAAGAAACGACAACTTACAGCGGGGCCTCACGCTTCTCCGCTTTCACGATCGTCGTTTCGTGCATTTCAATCAGTCCGTCTGTCACCATCTCGGAAAGCGCCGGAAGTATCGCCTCGACGACCTCAGGAGAATCGATAAACTCGATTCGAACGGGAAGGCTTCGACGAGTCACTTCGCGGCGCAGGTGATGACTTCCGAAGCCCTCTTGGGGACGCATCAAAGTGGCGCCCGCAACTTCCTGTTCGTAAAGAAACTTCATCACCTGTTCGTAGATGAAGCCTTCTCCTGAGCTAGTGTCTTCATTCAGATACACCGTTACCTTCTGAGCCTTGCCGCGCATCAGCATCTTGCTTGCAAGTTAACGGTTATCGAGCGCCATGTGCTCCCATTCGCGTTCGAATTCGGGATCCATGGCTAACGTCTCGCGCAATATCCAAACGCCTTGGGTATTCGCAAGGAAGATCACGCCACGGCTCTCGTCCCGGCTCATGGCGCTCACGTTCGCGAATTCCTGTTTTACTGTCGGGTGTAGCGGATCAGCAAAGCTCATGATGCGGAAGGTTTGCCCGTTCGCGGGTGTCGTCGTCGCGGCCGGACTCTCTGCAACCAGCGCAGCAGTACCCGCCGCCGTAACCACATTGGCAGCTCCCGAAGAGGGACTCAGGGTTGACACGACCGTGGGTCGGGCAATGTCAGTCACGTCGATCAGAGTGACGGTGTTCCCGCCGCCTTCGGCGTAGAGATAATTTCGCCGATAGTGCTGCGTCTCAACAAAATGCGTCACAGTCCCAGAGGTGAGCGGCAGGTGGGCAACAACTTCGATCCCGTCTTGAGGAGGATCGTTCCTCTTATGCCCTTTAGCCTGCAGTGCAGACGGAATCGAGGCGAGCAAGGCAGTTGCGCAGACCGCAACGAGCGAAAACCGGCGCGAGAGCATCACACCCTTATGCTGAAATCAAATAAGCGGGTCTACAACTTAAGAGTTCCTTAAGATTCGCTGAAGCCGGTCTTAAGACAGTATTCAGTTGTCCGCGCTCTCTCGTTCTCGTATAAAAAAGACAAGATTGTGCGCATTCTAGTAATCGAGGACGAACGGAAGCTCGCGACCGCGATCAAGGACGGACTCGAATCTGACGACTATTCGGTAACGCTGGCTTATACGGGAGAAGATGGGTTCTACCTGCTGTGCAAACAGCCGTTCGACCTTGCGATCCTG
Organism: uncultured Acidobacteriaceae bacterium; assembly: GCA_963730775.1. GTDB lineage: Bacteria > Acidobacteriota > Terriglobia > Bryobacterales > Bryobacteraceae > Bog-105. The sequence continues at coordinate 4,766 of CAVSTI010000012.1, forward strand.
GACGTCATGCTTCCGGGCCGGGATGGGTTTGAGATTCTCGGAAGCTTGCGGGAACAGGGTGTCAAGATTCCAATCCTGCTCTTAACCGCGAAAGACACGCTTGAGGATCGCGTCCGGGGTCTCGATACCGGCGCTGACGATTACCTCGTGAAGCCGTTTGCCTTTCCTGAGTTACAGGCACGAGTTCGCGCGTTGCTCCGCCGGGGTGCGGGACCATCGAAGGCTCCCTCAAAACTGGCTGATCTCGAAATCGATATACCGGACCGTTCTGTAAAACGGGGCGATTCTCCCATTGAATTGACGGCAAAAGAGTTCGAAATTCTGGAATACCTTTTCATCCATCAGGGCCGCGTAGTGTCACGCGAGATGCTGGCAAGAGACATCTGGAAAGACACGGCACGTCAGACGCCTCTCGACAACGTGATCGATGTCCACATCAATCATCTGCGACGGAAGATCGATGAGCGGTTCAAGACCAAGCTCCTTCATACGGTGAGGGGATTGGGCTTCGTGTTGCGCGAGGACTCCCGCTAAATGTCGGTCCGCGTGCGATTCCCGTCGGCGAAGCTCCTTCCGATCCGCACGCGCCTCACGATCTGGTACGTCTCGGTTTTAGGGGCTGCGCTGTTGCTGTTTGCGGCAGCTACGACCACCATCCTCTACTGGCAATTATCGAGACAGCTCACAAAGTTCGCCATCCAGGACATTGAAACGATCGAGGGGCTTCTGTTCTTCGATTCGAGCGGTCACCTGCAATTGAATGAGGACTACCACAATCATGCCGAGTCTCGAAAGATTCTGGAGCGATTGCTGGAAGTACTTTCGCCAGACGGGACCATCCTCTACCGGAACTGGCGTTTGGGCAATGAACGCCTTGGCGGGGCATCATTCGTGAGCGAGGGAGAAGGCGGCTACTCTCCTCGCACGGTCCGAATGGAGGACGGCAGTTCGGTACTGGTTGTGAGCCGGCGTCACGTAATGAGTGGGCGGCCGCTGATCATCCGCGTTGGATACCGAAAGGACAGCGTTTCCGCTCAGGTTTGGCAGTTCTTGACCGCCTCATTCACCACTATGCCGTTGGCCTTAGCGCTTGTAGCCATCTTCGGCATTCAACTGGCTCGAAGGTCGCTCGCCCCGATGGTAGATATGGCTCGATTGGCGGAGCAGATCACGGCGGAGAATCTGCACGAACGGTTACCGATCGCGAACCCTCAAGACGAAATCGGACAACTGGGTCGGGTGATCAATGATCTACTCGATCGCCTGGACCGAGCGTTCGCCCAGCTCAGGCGCTTCACGTCCGACGCCTCACACGAGCTGCGAACACCCCTCGCGGCAATCAGAAGCGTAGGCGAAGTCAGCTTACAAGGCGACAGGACGCCGGAACAGTATCGGGACACAATCGGGAGCATGCTCGAAGAGGTCACCCGCCTGACATCGCTCGTCGAAAATCTCTTAACCATCTCGCGCGCGGATGCCGGACAGATCGAGCTGAAGTTTTCCGTCTTTTCTCTGCGTGAACTCGTGGACGAGGTGGTCAGCCTGGTGGAAATACTCGCCGAAGAGCGCGAACAAAAGATCGTTGTCACAGGAGATTCCGCAACGATCGTGAGAGGAGACCGCTTGCTGCTCCGCCAGGCCTTGATCAACGTTCTTCACAACGCGACCAAATACTCTCCGGCAGGGGGCACAATCACGGTCTCGACGGGTACGGTCGCAGCCCGAGTGGATTTCGGTTCGTGTTTCTGACACCGGCCCGGGCATCGCCGCGGAACATCGCGACAAAATCTTTCAGCGCTTCTATCGGGTCGATGGAGGACGCACCCGTGAGACAGGAGGATCCGGTCTGGGGCTTGCGATCGCCCAATGGTCGGTGGTTGCACAAGGCGGGCAGATCACGGTCGAAAACGGGGCAGAAGGATCAACCTTCGCCATCGCACTTCCCGCTTACAAGGCTTAGCCGACCAAATTAGCGGCTTACCAGCGATTTTTGCTGCCGCCGAAGTCCCTCTGCTGGCCGCCGCCACCACCGCCGCCCTGAGAACGTTCCCTGCGCTCTGGTGGACGAGCCTCATTAACAACCAATGCGCGGCCCATCAGCGCTCGGCCGTTACAGGCCTGAATGGCTTGATTCGCGAGGGAATCATCGTTTATCTCGACGAATCCAAAGCCTCGCGCCTCCCCACTAAACCGGTCGCGCAGGATATTAACGGAGTCGACGTGGACACCGGCCTCTTCGAAGAACGCCTGAATATCCGCTTCGGTCGCTTTATAAGGCAGGTTCCCCACGAAAAGCTTTGTCATTGACAGTCTCCTAACTGTTGTTCGGAAGGATAGGTCTCTGAGTTGGGCGAAGTTACCAAAAGTCACTCCCAGCGGGAAAACCGACTCCAAACTGACAACTCCATCCTGCCACAAATTTCGTTTTGCTCGTACTATGGAGCATAGGATTTCGGCCGGATTTCACCTCCCGCCGCGGTTATCGAGGCGTGATCAGGCCACCGAGCTTTTCCTCTTCGCCGCCGGTATTTCGTGGGAATCGAGTCGAATAGGCCTCCAGATATTTGTAGCCCGAACCGGTGTTATAAATGACTACCCGGTCATCGGATTTCAGGAAGCCATCTTTCGCTAATTGCCGTGCCGCAGCCACGCACGCGCCGCCTTCCGGTGCCGGGAAAATGCCTTCGTTCCCGGCCATTTGCACGCCGGCGTCCAGCATATCTGCATCCGAAATCGAAAGGGCGGTTCCACCGCTCTCGCGAACCGCCGCCAGCACAAGGAAATCGCCCAACGCTTTCGGCACACGAAGCCCGCTTGCAACGGTTGCCGCACCCTCCCAAAACTTGCTGTCCGGCTGGTCTTGCTCGTACGCCCGGGTGATCGGCGCGCATCCCGCAGCTTGCACTGAGATCATCTTGGGCCTCTTCGGACCGATCCAACCCAATTCCTCCAGCTCCGCGAAAGCCTTCCACATTCCGATGAGCCCCACGCCCCCGCCGCAAGGATAAAGAATGGCGTCCGGCACCTCCCATCCGAACTGCTCGGCTACTTCGTAGCCCATGGTCTTCTTGCCTTCAATCCGATAAGGCTCTTTGAGCGTGCTGACCTCAAACCAGCCTTCTTGTGCTTTACGCTCGCCGACAATCCGGCCGCAGTCGCTAATTAACCCGTTCACCAGCGTGACGTTGGCCCCGAACGCCTTGCATTCCACGTAGTTCGCCTGAGGTACGTCGCTGGGCATGAAGATATTGGCCTCCAGTCCGCCTGCTGCGGCATATGCCGCCAAAGCGCCGGCCGCGTTCCCGGCGGAAGGTATAGCCAGTTTTTTTAAGCCGAATTTCTTGGCCATGCTGACCGCGCAACATAATCCCCGCGCTTTGAAGGAATCAGTCGGGTTTCGCCCTTCGTCCTTAATCCAAAGGTCCGCGAGACCGATCGCCTGACCAAGGGAGGTTGCCTTCCTCAGGGGTGTCCAGCCTTCCTGCAAGCGTAACAGCTTCGTCCGCCCCGCACGGTAGAACGGGCTCGTATCGCCACATACTGGACGTCGCGCTCTCAACCTGCTTCTTGCTCCAGCTCCGGCGGATACTGTCGAGGTCATAGCGGACGAGTATCGGACCTCCGCAACTGCAGAGATTGATTGGTTTTCCTGGATCGTACGTCAGCGAGCACCGGCTGCAGACGAGTTTGGAGGCTCTTCCCATGCTGTGTCCATCCTACCGTCCGGCGAGATCACACCGGACCAAGACTTTTTTACATGGTTAGGGAAGTTCTATCGCAAAAACTGTGACAGAATAACGTGAAACGACACAATTAGTTTGAGGAGAGACGTGCAGTACCCCTTGAGCAGGGACGAACACACTGCCATGGCCAGGCACTTGGGCGGGCTTAGAAAACAGCTTCAGGACATAGCTGATCTATTCTCGTCCCGCTACGGCAGAAATAGCAGCATCGCTGAAATGGCGGTGAAAGCCTTGGTTTCGACAACTTTGCTCGAGCATGAACTCACTCTTCTTGAAGATTCGGGCGCTACTGTTTCCGAGTCGGACGACTTCGGTGGATCGGTGTCTTAGGGTGATGCGCACTCGCTTACTCGGAATCACGTTGGGACTGACCCTCGGGCTGGTGTGCTCCGGCAATGAATTCGTGCACCTGAAAAACGGATTTTCGCTTGAAGCCCAATCACATACCGAAGAAGACGGGATGGTCGTGCTGCAAGTTGGAAGCGGAACCCTAACGGTCGCTCAAAGTGAAATCGGCAGCATTGAGGTTGTGAGCCAGCCCGCCGTTCCCCCACAGAAACAACCCGAATCGAATATTGACACCGAGAAAGTCCTGGCGGATGCTGCTCAGGCCTACGGTGTCGATCCGGCGTTCGTGAGGAGCGTCGCGCAAATTGAGTCGGGCCTTCGACAGGGAGCAATCTCTCCCAAAGGCGCCATGGGGCTGATGCAGCTTATGCCAGCTACAGCCGCCGACCTGCAAGTGAATCCGAAGGAGGCGGCGGGAAATGCATCCGGGGGAGCGCGCTATCTCCGCGAACTTCTTCTGCGGTACAAAGGCGACTCGGTCCTTGCGCTGGCGGCCTACAATGCCGGTCCGGGCGCTGTCCAGAAGTATGGGGGCGCGCCGCCCTATGAAGAGACCCGCCGGTACATCCTCAAAGTGCTTCAGGAGTACAAAAAGCAGTGTAAGACCAAGGTGCCGGTAGACGCCGCCGCCCGGAAGCCAAAGTCAGCCGCTAGTAAGCCCAGCGCCACAGATTAACCCCTGCGGTATACCCGGCACCCACCGCCGCATAAAGCACAAGATCGCCCTTCTTCAACCGGCCACTCTCCACGGCATCACGAGTCGCAAGCGGAATCGTGGCCGCAGTCGTGTTGCCGTATTGGTCCAGATTGATGACTACCTTGCTGTCGGGCAATCCAAGACGCTCGGCCGTTGCCGAGATGATGCGTCTGTTCGCCTGATGCGGAATCAGGAGGGCGACGTCCGCCGGCGTGAGAGAGTACTTCTGGAGCGCTTTCTCACAAAGCTCAGACATTTTCCGGACAGCGAACTTAAATACCTGCTGCCCTTCCTGTTTGACGTAGTGCAGGCGGTTTGCGACCGTTTCGGCGGACGCTGGCATGCGACTCCCGCCCGCCGGCATCTTCAGAGAATTCGCGCCCGAGCCATCGATCTCGTTGAGGAACCCGATGAAGCCCAGGTCCGGCTCTTCCGTCGGCTCGACCAGAAACGCGCCGGCCCCATCCCCAAACAGCACGCAGGTCGCTCTGTCTGTGTAATCGATAATCCGGGACATCGTGTCAGCGCCGATCACCAGGACCTTGCGATGACTTCCGGCACAGACCAGGTGAGCTGCCGTCGTCAGACCGTAAACAAATCCCGAACAGGCTGCGCTGAGGTCAAAACCCCAGGCGCTGGTGGCTTTCAGCTGGTCTTGCACCAGACAGGCAGTCGACGGGAAAAGCATATCGGGTGTGACGGTGCAGAGGATGATGGCATCCAGTTCCGAGGCCTCAATCCCCCTCCGTCTGAGAGCTTCCTGCGCCGCGGCCACGGCCATATCGGAAGTCGCGACCGTTGCGTCCGCAATATGGCGAGAGCGTATTCCGGTACGCTCTACGATCCAGGCATCATTTGTGTCGACTATAGTGGACAGCTCATCGTTGGTTAGAACACGCGGCGGCGTGAAACAACCTAAGGAGCTGATTTTCGCTTTCATTTACCGTTACCTTTGGGCGCGACGCCAAGGACTTAACTTATCTTGGCTCTGCCACACCATGGTACAGTTGGTCGAAATCAAGCGTGCAGACCGCGATTTTCTTCGAATCATTAGAGGAGATTTACGGGCGCATTTATCGCTCTCTGAACCCCCGGGCCAATCTCCGTGAGGTGTCGGTCCGGTTCCGGGAATATGCCAACGCCAATAGCCGCATCAGGCTCGATCGTGATCGCCTGGCCGTTGACATCAGCGACGTTCTGCGGGAGGCTCCCGCGCCCATCCAGGAAGCGCTTGGCGATCCTTCTCGTCTCGAAACTCTTGCGTAAGAGGCCGGACCCGGGCTGCGTGGCACAGTATCAGCGATACGTCCGCACCGCCAGAATTCAGGACGCTTTACAGACGGCGAAGCGTGAACGGGGCCGGAAAACAATGCGGCACCCCGCGGGCGAGTTTTTCGACCTTAATGAGATTTTCAAAGATTTAAATTCTCGCTATTTTGAGGGACAAATTACGAATGCCCAAAATGGGCTGGAGCTTGCGGCGCTCGCGCTCCACGTTGGGACATTACGACCCGGCTCACGATGCTGTTGTGATTTCCAATCTGCTCGATTCCGCCGAATCTTCGTATCTCATCGTCAGCTACGTGCTTTTCCACGAGCTGCTACACACAGTCTTCCCTGCCGAGTCACGCACCGCGAGGAGATGCGTGCATACAGCCGAGTTCAAGGCGGCGGAGAAGAGCTTCAAAGACTACGGGGCGGCGACAACGCCCTCAAGAAGTTTTTGGCGGGCGTTGCGGGCAGTTAAGCAGTTTGGGGGCCGGCGGCCCGGAGGAATTCGCCACTCATCTCTTCCAGCCGGGCGAGCATCGCGGTCGCAACGATCGTCTTGAAGCCCATGCAGCAGAGCACATAACTGCATTCGGCCGCCAGCACGGAGAACATGAATCGAATCCGAAGCTTCACCAATTTCACAGCGAGTTCGGAGTGGTCTTCCTGCTGATGAGAGATAAGCGTTCGGGTAGCAGTATAAAGGCGGTTAAAGTCAACGATCAACCGTCGCAAATACTGACGGAAAATAAGCAGCCGCTCTCGCTTTAGTTTCCGATAAAGCGAGAGGTCAAAACCGGGCTGCCTGGCAAGGAACTGAAAGTCTTCGTCCGACAGCAGCCTCTGCATAGGGTAATAAGAGGTCGGAGTGAATTCCTCCAGCCACTCGCGAGAGATCTCGTAAAAGAGCAAGGTTGGAACAAACGGAAAACAACCGGGCCCAACACTGCTATGCCAAACGCGACGATAGCGAATAGGAATACGATCAGGGCTGCTTGCATCGTGTCCGTACGTCCAAGTTACTCGATATGGCAGTGCAATTCAAGAATTAAATTCAGCGCAATCTTAATGCCAAGTAGTTTTGTTAAATTCCCGAAATTATAATTACTTCTCTTGGCATGCTAAAGTTATTTAGTCAAGAATGTCCCTTCCTAGCGCCGTGCAACATGAGCGAGAGAGTGGTCCATCAGTTCCAATTGGCGAATCAGCTTTTCCTTATCCAACTGCGCCACGGCAGTTGCAGCCTCGAAACTGATCTTCTCGCCATCCGGGTTAATCAGCAACACCCAAAAAGCAAAACAAATACTCGATACAATCGTGATGCAAAAGCTGATCAGTCGAACGGATTCTTGAGACCAGGAGCTTGGAGCGAGCAAAAGCACAGTTTTGGCGGTGAAATAGAGAAAGAGACCGGCGGTCAAAGAAGCCACATTCTTTGGCACGGAGACCGGAAACCAGATCAAAAACGTCAGCATCGTAAGAAAACGAATAAAGCAACAGTCGCAAACGTTCCAGCGAAAATGATCCCCAACGCCAACAGGTAATTCAGAAATTTCTCGGAGTCCCAAGGACCTCGAGTTCCATACTGAAAGTAGGTAGTAAGGAGACCGCGGTCACCGCTATAACGTAAGCGGTATTAAGGACAGTACGTGACAGTTTAGCTATGCCGGGCAGATTGATCAGGATCTTCTCCATATGGCGATACACCATCGAGAGCGTGAGGAGCCAGACGGGTATACTGGTGCAAAGCCAAACCACTCGATAGTCAAGGTGACGAGGGTCCAGGCGGGTAACTAAGCCATCCATAAGACCCCAGCAAATCGACAATCAGGAAGAACCAAAATGCGGGATAGGCTTTATAAAGCCCGCATTTCCAGAGTTTTACAATCAGGATTGAACCGAGAACTAGATCGATTACCTGAACGGAATTTTCCCAGTTCATCGCTCCTGGCCGTAATTAGCATAGTAGTCGATACATTAACGCAGACGGCAACTACTATCTCTGGACAAACTGCGATTTTGACTTTAGAGTTGGAACAGGCCACCGTGTACGGTTTTACGCCCGAATTCGAGGATCTGCCAAAGAACGAACCGTGGTCAAGGACCACGGCGATCCCGGATTCAGCACGGCTGATTGGACGGCCACTGCTGCGGGCGGAATGGGGGATGGGTTCGGGAATGGGCGCTTCAAAAACTACGGACATCATTACCGCTGCTGCGGGCGGAATCGGGGACGGATTCGGTATCGGTGCTTCGAACGAGCCGACACTGGCCGCTTTCTCTGCCGGCACGCTCTGGGGCGACACCCTTAACGCTGCTTCCGGCGGAATGGGGGACGGGTTTGGTATCGGCGCTTCAAGACATAGTGACATTGTCGCGGCTGCTGCGGGTGGAATCGGAGAGGGGTTCGGTATCGGCGCTTCAAAACCTAGTGACATTGTCGCGGCTACTGCGGGCGGAATTGGAGAGGGGTTCGGTATGGGTGCCTCAAACGCAGATCGCCCGGATTTCGATCGGGATTGCGAATTTACAGACAATTTGTTCTCGGTGTCGGGAGTACTAACGTGGAAATTCTCAGAAGAGTACGACGCGACGGCGCCTTGCGAGTTCATCGAAAAGAGGGCAAATGCAAGCGTGATTACAGAGAAATTTCGGCTCATAAGCTATTGATTCCTTTGGATTTATGTAATTTATAGGTCCTACTGTACAGTAGCCCAGCGAAAGCCCGAATGGGATTGTGCGGTTTATGTTTTTTCCGGCAACAGAACGTTTTGGTTCTGAGTACTGTTAGGCCTTGAAGCGCTTTTCGGGGGCGTGGGAAAGTAGTGGATACTCCGATGTGGACACCGGGACAGAGCGTTAACGACCTCGAGGTCCTCGACGAAACCTGGGGACGCGAACTAGCAGAAATCGAGACAGCGTACGGTCGTCTTGTGTATCTGGCCAGCTTGCGAGATTCTGATTCCGGTCGCTATGAGCATTACGCGACTGATCCGGGATCTCGCAAGCGTGTTCATGCTTTCTTCCTGCGTCTTCATGAGGGGATCTTTCGAGAGTGGGTGAACTTCACCCTTGAACGAAAGATGGCTGATATTCAGCTGTATATCCGGGGACTGGATTCAATAGACCCGGCGAAACTGGTGGATGCGTGGCTCAGGCTGACTCCTTATAAGAACCTAGTACCCGCCGCGATTCGCGGACCGGAGAGGGAGCAGCACATCTCGGACTTCGAAGCGATCCTGGGTTTGCTTAGGAACGTGTATGGCGTCGCTTCCCCAGATCTATTCGCATAGCAATTCCTACCACCTGCCCAATAATCTCTGCTTCACCTGGAAAATCGAATACGCTTGGCGGTTCTGATGACTGCGAATGGGGCTGAACATAAAGCTTGCCATCGCGCTGGCTACACCATCCGCATTTAAAGCCGTCCCGCCATTCCAAAAAGTAGATGGGCCGGTCATGCTCACCAGTCCAACCGTCGCGCAAAACTTTACGCCGGTCCGTATCGATCTCGATAAAGGAGCCTGGCGGTATCAGCGGGTACATCGACCAGTCATCGGTGCCGATCAGTGCGTACCGATTTCGCTTATGATCGAGGGCATTCACCAGGTTTACGGCCAATCTGCCCCAGCGTTGAAAATGACGGCTTAAATAAGTTGTTGCTTTGGAATCGAGGCTCGTCTCAAGAGCAGGAACTTCAATCGCCACATCATCACCAACTCGCAGATCGAGAGGATAAGTCTGACAAAGTGGCGATCGCGAAGCGTCGATGGAAAGCGCCTGCAGATCGATTCCGTACCATCGGAGAGCTTTCTCAAACTCTATCCGATACACAGCACAGAGCGAGTACAGCCTGAAAAGAGAGGGTAGTGTTCCCCGGTTTTCGATGTCGGCTAGGCGACTAAGTCCGATGCTGTATTCGTAATTTCCGTGCAGCTGAGCAATTTTTTGGGTGGCCTGCTCGACATCGCGGTAGGTCAGCTTCAGCCGTTCACGCACCCGACGTAGCTTCTGTCCGGCGTCTTCCATTCTTGTTGTTCGACTTGTTTCTTAGCTAACCTATCACGGTACTGGAATTTGTTCTGGTTTCGGAACAGAGGGTTTGCCCGTAAGAACAGATCAGGACCTATTGATAGAAAAAGACGTTGATTCTGGTGCAAGTAAAAGTAAATTCAGGATCTTTAAAAATGTAATTAGCTCCACAATCGCAAGCTGATTGTCCAATTCTGGGCAGTTTCTTCGAGGTGACATGATGACGTTGGACACCCGAACGGACATGAAAAATCGAAAAGCAGTCGTTGCCTTCCAAGGTGCGCGGGGAGCCTTCAGCCACAAAGCGGCCCAGCAGCTATTTTCGGACAAGGTCGAGGTGAAGCCTTGTCAGACATTTGGAGAGATCTTCGACGCGGTGTCGAGCAACGCCGCGAGCCACGGGGTAGTGCCGATCGAAAATACCCTGCACGGCAGTATCCACGAGAATTACGACAACCTGCTCCGGTACAACTTACAGATTTCTGGGGAGACTACGGTGCGAATTGCGCATCATTTAATCAGCCCACCTGGAGTGACATTTCGCTCACTGAAGCGAGTCTACTCGCACCCGGTTGCGCTTGAATCAGTGCCGGATTTTCCTCCAAAAGCATCCCCGACTGGAGGCGCTTTCCTACTACGACACGGCCGGGAGCGTTGAAATGATCATGAACGAGAGACCGCCGGGAACGGCGGCGATCGCTTCAGAGACGGCCGCCACGATCTATGGAGGGAGCATCCTAAAGCGCAATGTAGAGGATAACTCTCAGAACTTTACGCGCTTCTTTCTCCTCGCCAGGAAGGATGCCAGGCGGCTAGAGGCAAGTTCTGAATCCGGAACTTGGAAAACGTCCCTGGTTTTTGCAGTGGAAAATTCTCCCGGAATGCTGTTCCGAGCTATGGCATGCTTCGCCTTACGGGATATAAATCTCACCAAGATTGAATCCCGGCCTAACACTGGGAAGCCGTGGGAATATATGTTTTACGTCGATATTGTGGGCCGAAATGATGACGAGAAAGTTCAGCGTGCCCTATCCCAACTGGAAGAGATTTCGAGCTTCTCTCGAATTCTCGGCAGCTACGGACCGAAAAAGTACTAGCGGCAATCCGCTGAAAATAGGAGTCTTAAAGTACACTTGGCAGACTCCCGTACACGAGTGATGTTTCAACTTGATTTACCGCTTGCTCCCGGGCGACGGCTGTTCAGTGTCACCGAGCTTAATGCCGCGATCCAAGGTCTGCTTTCCAATGAGTTCTCCAACATTTGGGTTGCGGGTGAGATTTCGGGCTGTCGCTTAGCCGCGAGCGGTCATTTCTACTTCACACTTAAGGACAGGGAAAGCCAACTCAAGTCGGTCCTCTTCAAGAGCTCGCTCCGCCTTTCGAAGATCCGACCGCAAGATGGCCTCGCCGTACTCGCCAGAGGAAGGCTGGAGGTGTATGAAGCGCGGGGTGAGTACCAGCTTATTGTCGAATTCCTCGAGTTGCGCGGCGTCGGGGCTCTTCAGATCGCTTTCGAGCAGCTGAAGACAAAGCTCGAGGCCGAAGGGCTGTTCCAGGCTTCCCGCAAGCGTCCGCTACCGAGCTTTCCGACCCGCATTGCGCTGGTCACATCGCAAGCGGGAGCCGTGTTGCGAGACATCTTGCACGTGCTTGGCAGGCGCTTTCCGGGTTTGCACATCCGGTTGTTTCCCGCGGCCGTGCAGGGGGAAAACTCTGTCGAGCAGATTTGCAAAGGCATCGAATACTTCAGCCGGAACCCCTGGGCACACATTCTGATCCTGGCTCGAGGCGGAGGCTCGCTCGAAGACCTTTGGAGTTTCAACGAAGAGGCCGTCGCAAGGGCGATCAGCGCCTCGGCCGTTCCGATCATCTCGGCGGTCGGTCACGAAACAGACTTCACCATCGCGGATTTCGTCGCAGATCACCGGGCACCGACGCCCTCTGCGGCCGCCGAGATCGTAGTTTGTACCCGTGAGAGCCTGTTTGAGCAACTTCAAAACCAGCGAGCCCGGGCGAAACAGGCGCTTCGCTATCGGATCCTGATCCTCTCCCGCGAGTTGAGCAGGAAAGGAGGAGATCGCGCACATGCCCTCGTCCAGAGAGCGATTTCGCAACGAGCCCAGCGGGTCGACGAATTCGATCGTCGTCTCATGCTTAGCAAGGAGCGAGCATTGCAGACGCGGCGGAACAGGCTCGCTGAACTCTCGCGGCGCTTGGGAGAGAACAACATTGAGCTTAAAATCGCGGGCAGCCGCCATCGCCATCATCTGTTGTCTGACCGACTCGAGCGCTGTTGGCAGCACACAGCCGCTCGCCTTCAGACCAGGCTGGCAAAAGCGGAGGCACAATTGAACCATCTGAGCCCTTTGGCCGTTCTACAGCGCGGGTATGCTCTCGTGCAAGCCCCGGATGGACGTCTCGTTCGCGATTCTGCTGAGGCAGAGGTAGGCGATCGGCTCACGATTCGTCTCAGCCGCGGCCGTCTCGAATCCACCGTCACGAAGATCGATCCGGCATAGCTCAGCAACTTATAATTAGGAGTGCAGCACCACGAACGCGCTCGTGCCGTTTGCCTTTTGAGCGGTGGACTCGATTCGACCACATGTCTTGCTATCGCCAGACAAAGGGGGTTCGAGTGCTACTGCCTTTCCTTTGATTACGGTCAACGACATGTCATTGAACTTGAGGCCGCAAGGCGTGTAGCCCTCTCGCTCGACGCAAAGGAGTTTCGGACGATCAAGGTGGATCTGCGAGGGTTTGGCGGATCGGCACTAACCGATTCGATCGACGTTCCGAAAGATCGGATTGAAGCGGAAACGGCAACGAACATCCCGGTGACTTATGTCCCCGCTCGCAACACTATTTTTCTTTCGCTCGCATTGGCGTACGCGGAAGTGCTCGGGGCAAATCACATCTTCATCGGAGTAAATGCACTGGATTACTCGGGTTATCCGGATTGCCGACCGGAGTTCATACATGCCTTCGAGACTTTAGCGAACCTGGCAACCAAGGCAGGCGTCGAAGGCACTTCGGTACTGCGCGTCGAAGCCCCGCTGCTACATATGACAAAGGCCGATATTGTCCGCAAAGCAGTGGAACTCGGGGTCGATCTCTCGTTGACCCATAGCTGCTACGATCCCGATGCCGCCGGTAAGCCCTGCGGCCGATGCGATTCGTGCCTCTTGCGGCGGAAAGGCTTCGAAGCAGCGCAGGTGCTTGACCCGGTCGCTTGAGCGCCTTCTCCTCACGTGAAGATTTCGGAGATCTTTTACTCGGTCCAGGGCGAGGGCTCACTCCTCGGCGTGCCCTCCGTATTCGTTCGCACGTCCGGCTGTAATCTGCGTTGTTCGTGGTGCGACACACCATACACCTCCTGGCATCCCGAAGGCGAAATGCTGTCAGCCGCCGAAGTACTGGAAACCGTACGAAATTACGGCTCCAGCCATGTGGTTGTGACCGGAGGCGAGCCGATGATCGTCCCCGAGATGCCGGCGCTTACGGAAGCCCTTCGCGCTCAAGGCTTGCATATCACGATCGAAACCGCCGGCACAGTCGATGCACCAGTCGCGTGCGATTTAATGAGCATCAGCCCAAAGCTGTCCAATTCGGTCCCGCACGGGATCGAAGATGGGAGATGGGCGGCACGGCACGAAAAGCTTCGACTGCAACCGGACGTCTTGAAGCGCCTTACAAGTCGGTACCGCTTTTCAACTGAAGTTTGTGGTTACGGCGCCAGAGGATTTGGCCGAAATTGAAGAGACGGTCGGGATGGTCGGGGCTCCCAACTCGGACGTGATCCTCATGCCCGAAGGCACAGATCCGCAGACGCTCGCTGATCGGAGCCGGTGGATCGTCGAGATCTGCAAGCAGAAAGGCTTCCGGTTCAGTCCCCGCTTGCATATCGATCTCTGGGGCAAGAAACGCGGTGTCTAGGCCAAGGTCGGCAGGCGCTCGATACACTGGAAGTTGGTCGAACAAAGGTCGAAAATCCGCGTCGGGGCAGTCAGCTACCTCAATTCAGTACCGCTGATCTGGGGTATGCTTCGGGGCGAAGAGCAAAGCACAGTCGATCTGTCGTTCTCAATTCCCTCCGTTTGTGCGGCTGAGATCGCAAACGATGTCACGGAGATCGGCTTGGTTCCGGTTTGGGAAATTGCCCGCCAAGGCCTTAAGATCGTGGCAGACGTCGGAATCGTGGCGCACGGTGCGGTCCGGAGCATCCTGCTCATTTCTCGTGTGCCCTGGCCGAAGATCCGGTCGCTCGCCGCAGACTCAAGCTCCAGGACGTCGGTGCAACTCGCGAGGGTAATTCTGCGCGAGAAGTTCGGTGTAGAGCCCGAACTTTCCGAGCACAAGCCGGACTGGAGAGAAATGCTTTCGAAGGCCGATGCGGCGCTTGTGATCGGCGACCCGGCGTTGCGGATCGATCCTGAAACGCTTCCGTTTGAGTATCTCGATTTGGGTGCGGAGTGGAACCAGCTGACCGGATTACCGATGGTCTTTGCCGCTTGGGCTGGCAAGCCGAGCTTGCCGGAACGCGGGTTCCGGGACGTGGCACTCCGGTCGTATCAGTTCGGGATGTCCTACCTGCCAGAGATTCTGGCTGCGGAGTGCGGCAAGCGTGAGATCAGCCGGTCGCTCGGCGAGCGTTACTTCGCTGAGCACATCCATTTTCCGCTCGGACCTGGCGAACTCGACGGACTTCGGCACTTCTGGGCGCTATCCGGGGCTAATGCACCTCGCGTCCTGAGCCATTGAAAATAGAGTTATCCCTTAGTCATACAAACGAAGATGATCACCCGAGAAGAAGCTTCCGATCTATTTCGCAGCGATGATCTTGTAGGAATCGGTATGCAAGCAGACGCCATCCGGCGAAAACTTCATCCGCATGGAGTCGTCAGCTACATTATCGACAGGAATATCAATTACACGAATTTCTGCACGGAGTACTGCAGCTTCTGCGCCTTCTATCGCCCTATGGGCCATAAAGAAGGCTACATCCTGCCGAAAGAACTCATCCTCCAGAAAATCCAGGAGACCATCGACCTGGGCGGCACCGGGATCCTCATGCAGGGTGGGCTCCACCCGGATCTGAAAATCGAATGGTACGAGGAACTGCTTCGCACCATCAAGGCAAACCACGATGTCTGGTGCCACTGCTTCTCCGCTCCGGAGATCATCAACATTGCCGATGTAAGTGGATTAACGCTGCGAGATACGATCGCGCGACTCCGAGATGCGGGTTTGGACTCGATACCGGGCGGCGGAGCGGAGATCTTAGATGAGGCGGTTCGCCATCGCATCAGCCGACTCAAGTGCTCTGTTCAAGACTGGATTGACGTTCACCGAACCGCACACTCTCTGGGCTTACGCACGACGGCTACGATGATGTTCGGGACGGGAGAGACGTTTGAACAACGGCTAAACCACTTCGAGATCGTTCGGCAGATCCAGGAGGATACCGGAGGTTTTACCGCTTTCATTCCCTGGTTTTTCCAGCGCGAATATACCTCGCTAGGGCGCTTCGTAAAGCAGGAGGCGACTGCCGTCGAGTACCTCAAGATGCTTGCGATCTCACGAATTTACCTCGACAATATCGAGAACATCCAGGCTTCCTGGGTAACTCCGGGCCTGAAGGTTTGTCAACTAGGGCTGCGGTTTGGAGGCAATGACGTGGGAAGCATCATGATTGAGGAGAACGTGGTATCGGCCGCGGGAACTCACCATTCTGCCACCGAAGAACAGTTGCGGCACATGATCCGGGATGCCGGCTTTGTTCCGAAACAGCGCGATACTTTGTACCGGACATACTTCCTAAACTAAACGCGAAAAAGAAAAAAGGGGAGAAGCGCGGTTGCGCTCTCCCCTTCTCCTCGTATCTGAATCGGTCTTAAGCTTCCGACTTCTTAGCTGGACGGCTAGCCTTCATCTTTTTGATATCGAGAGACTTGTTCGACCAGTCTTCCGCTTGCGCTATATCAGCTTTGGCGGCATCGGGGCTGTCTTCCAGATCTGCTTTCTTACGAAGCAGCAGGTTCAAGTAAGACATGGCGTCTTCGTTCTCTTTGTCAATGTCAAGGCACTTACGGAGGTTAACAAGGCCTTCGTCGATACTCTTCTCGTACTTCTCCTTCAACTCCGCCTTGACCTTTTTATCTTTGATGGGACCCGGGTCAGTGCCCTTCATGCCAAGCTGAACACGCGCGGTCTGGATGGGAGTAAATGCCTGAGCCCAATCGATGACTCCCAGATAGTAGTACGCTTCGGCATCTTTCGGATCCACCTCGGCGCGGCGCTCATTCCACTTCTTGGCTTCCTCGAGAGCGGCCGCCTTCTGCTCAGGTGTTCCCGTCGTCGCAGAGTTATACGCCATGTTGGCCATCGAAGCGAGCGCAAGACCATCCTTCGGATCGTTCTTAAGAACGGTGTCGAATTCCTTCCGCGCCATGTCGTAGTTCTTCTTGTTGTCGGGAGAATCAGCCCCCGGCACCCACTGAATCATGTACGAAGTAGCCAAGTACTTCTGCGCGTTCGCGTTCGTTGGATCGAGCCGCACAGCTTCCTGGAAGTGCTTCACGGCATCCGCGTACTTATTGCCCTTGTACGATTGGATGCCCTTGTTCATCTGATCCCTCGATTGCAACTTGGCGCAACCGGTGCTCAAGGCCAGGAGAGCCGAGCAAAGAACCAGAGCAAAGAGCTTAGGTGATTGCTTCATTTTCACTCCTATTGACCCGCCTCAACTTTGGGCGTCATAATGCCGACCTTATCGAGTCCCGCACCCTTGGCGTCATCGATCGCCTCCGCTACGTAGCGATAGTCGAGGTCAGGATCACCCTTCACGAACACGACCTTGGTTGCGCGAGTTTTGAAGATGTCGGTCAAGCGCGCTGTGAGATCGGCTTCCTTAATCGGCTGTCCGTTGATCTCCATGCTTTGATCCTTCTTTACCTCGACCACAACAGTGGGGTCCTGATTAGGCGGAGGGGGTGGCTGGTTCGGCGGAGGCGGCTGAGGCACCAACGCATCCAGACCGTGCGGAGTCAAAGGTGTGATGACCATGAAGATGATCAACAGCACGAGCAAAACGTCGATAAGTGGCGTGACGTTGATGTCCGCCCTGGCTCCTCCGGAGCCACCAACTGCCATTGCCATAAACTAAAAGACCTTTCTTAGAACTTTAGAGACCTGTGTTCCTCTTCCCCTCTTTGATTTCTTCAGTGAGGAGACCGAGCTGATCCACTTGGGCCGACCTTAGGTTGTCGATCACGTCCGTGACAGCAGAGAAACGGGCGCGGGCGTCGGCCTTGAGATAGACCGTTTTATCCGATCGAGCCGTTTGCAAATCCTTTACCTTCGAGGGAAGCTCATTGGGCTGAACCAATGTATTACCGGGGCTGAGGAAGACTTTGCCGTCACGCGTAATGGCAATCAGAACAGCATCTTCCTTATCCGCTTCCTGCATTTTGATCGGATTATGAGTCTTCACCATGTTCACGGTCTGCCCTTTGGACAACATAGGCGTGATAACCATGAAAATGATGAGCAGAACAAGCATGACGTCCACCATAGGTGTGACGTTGATGTCAGAAACCACGGGAGGAGCTTTGGCTAGTTTCATTGTTCATTCCTTCTGAACTGCACCAATTCAAATTTTTCGTCCGAAGTTGGGGTTGCGGAGGACGATGTATGGGACACCGCCCTCCAGCCGATTCAAACTTCCTGGACTTCCACTAACTAATTACTTACTTCGCTCCAACTCTTGCTTGCGTGCGCTTGAGGAAGTAGTCGATCAACTCGGAGCTCGAGTTGCCCATCTCCACGTCAAACGCCTCAATGCGGTTGGTGAAGTAGTTGAACATCCAAACAGCCGGGATAGCGACGAACAGTCCGACGGCCGTGGTGATCAGAGCTTCCGAAATACCGCCGGCGACAGCACCCAAACCGGTCGACTTAGAAGTCGAGATCGATTTGAACGCGTTCATGATACCGACGACCGTTCCGAACAGACCCACGAACGGAGCCGTGGAGCCGATGGTCGCCAGGCTGCTGACGCCGCGCTTCAGTTCGGCATGAACAATTGCTTCGGCACGTTCAAGAGCGCGCTTGGAAGCTTCGATGTCTTCACCCGGAATTTCAGAGCTCATCTGATGAGCCTTGAATTCCTGCAAACCGGCAACAACAACTTTGGCCAGATGGCTTTTGTTGAAACGGTCGGCAATCTTGACGGCTTCGTCGAGCTTACCTTCACGCAGAGCGCCCGCAACTGCCGGCGCAAACGCCCGAGACTGTTTTCTCGCGGCATTGTAGGCAATGATCCGATCAATCATGACGCCGATCGACCAGGCGGACATGATGAACAGCACCAGGACAACCAACTTGGCGAGGACGCCCATGTTGCCCCATACCGTTCGCGGATCAAAGCTAATTCCTTCTTCCTGGAAGAGCCAGAAGGCCCATACTTGAAGCTGTAAAACCATTTATCTTCTCCTAAAGTTTGAATCGAACCCTTAAAGCGGACTACTTCAACTTACTGGCTCAGCGTGAAATTCACGATGATGCTGGTAATTACTTCTACTGGCTGGCCGTTCAACATGGTGGGCTTGTATTTCCACTGCAGCACGGCTTCTTTTGCGGCGTTCACCAGGAGCGGATGCCCACGGACTAACTGCAAATTCTCAATGTTGCCTTCCTTGCTGATGGTCGCAGTGAATTCAACCGTACCCGACACGCGAGCGGACTTGGCAAGCGGCGGATAGACGGGCTGAACCTTACGAATCAGGTTCGCCTCGGCAACCTGTCCACCGACACGGACCGGACCCGGACGGAGCGTTCGGCTTGCGGAGGCGGGGGAGGAGGAGGCGCACCCGGAACGCCGCCAACAATTCCACCGATCACGCCGCCAGCGGCACCGCCGGCTTCACCCGTTCCACCAACTACGCCCATCCCGGTGTCCGGAGGCGGCGCGGCTTCTTCGATCTTATTGATGGTTTTCGGGATGACCTTGGGGGCCATCAGCTGGTTGGCAACGAACTGCTTGATCACCGGCTTCGGCTGCACCTTCACCTCTGCGGGCGGCGGAGGTGGGGGCGGAGGCGGCGGCGGTGGCGGCGGGGCAACCAGCATGCTCTTCAACTGGGCGCTTGGTAGCGCTTCCGTGTAAATCAGAGGGATCAGAATCAAGATACCGATCACTGCGATTTGAAGAAGCAACGACACAACGATCGTGAATGGCTTCTTGGTTTTCTGCGTTCCGTCTACGAACGTTTGATCAAACATAATCCCCTCGCTTCGGCCCGCTGAACAGCGGGCCTGCTCTCATTGACTACTTAACCGTTTTGATCCCTTTCATCGAGCCGGCAACTGAGCGCGACCGCACGTCAACTGCCGATGGCCTTACATTCTTCCTTCGACTCTCGACTAAGTCCTTCCAGGCGATCAGCAAAGGACTTGCGATGAAAATCGACGAGTAGGTCCCAATAATAATACCGATAACCAGCGCAAATGAAAACCCGTTTAGAACCTGACCGCCAAACAAATACAAAGAAATTGCGGTCAGAAACGTCAATCCCGATGTCAACACCGTCCGGCTTAACGTTTGATTGATACTGGCGTTCACGATTTCACGAAATGATCCGCGCATGTGCAGCCGGAGGTTCTCCCGGATCCGATCGAACGTCACGATAGTATCGTTCATCGAATACCCGACCAACGTCAACAGCGCCGCAATGACGGTCAAGATCGATCTGCTTGTTGAACAGAGAAAACAGGCCGATCGTGATGATCGTATCGTGAAACACCGCAATCACCGCCGCTACGCCGTACATCCATTCAAACCGGAACGCGATGTACACCAACATGGCGGCCAGCGCAATCAGGACAACGTTGATCGCCTGCTGCCGCAGATCCGCGCCAATCTTCGGGCCGACAACCTCTACCCGGCCAACGTGCAGATTGCCCGGGAACGGCTACACCCTTGATCGCACTCGAGCACCGCCGGCGTAACACCCTGGACGTTCGACAGCTCATCCAAGTTTCGGATCAGACCGGAGCGCGGCGGCGTATCCCGGTAAGACAGGATCCGCGACACCAAGCCCTGCAGCTGCTCGTCGTTCAAACCAGCACCGGCTTTCGCCAGCGGATCGCGCAATCCCTCGATCAACTCGCTTTGAGTGGCCGTGTTGATGTCCAGCTTGCCGACCGCACCCTGGATTGAAGGCAGTATTCAGGGTCGCGAGCATGTCGTTCCGCACGACCTCAAGCCCCTTGGGGTCCCGGACGCTCGTCGAAATCAGAACTTCCTGCGAGTTGGCGACTTCCTGCACTTCAATTTCGCCCGAGATCTTCTTACGTAAAGCGGAGCGGATGTCCTCCGCCTGAGGCCGCTGCTTGAAGTTCACGTCCATCAGCGCCCCACCATTGAAATCGATACCGTACTTCGGCCCGCCTTTGACCAGCAGGCTGACGATCCCAACCGCCGTAAGCAGCAAGGAGAGGATAATGAACGGCCATTTCTTGCCGAGAAAGTCAAAGTTTGTTTGCTTGAAAATTTCCATCTAGCTTCACAAACCGGCATCCACTTGAAATAGACACCAGTCATCTACAAATGTTCCTTAATGAGCGCTCGAAAAGCGCGAAACTTGGCTTACGTTCTTAAATACTGAGCGCTCGAACCGGCTTCGGCGCCGGACAGCTCCCAATCGAAGATAAACCGCGACACAAACACGGCCGTAAAAACGTTGGCGATTAGGCCGATCACGAGCGTCACCGCAAACCCTTTCACCGGGCCGGAGCCGAACAGGAAGAGAATGGCGCACGAGACCACGGTCGTCACGTGCGTATCGATAATGGTCAGAAGCGCCTTCCCGAAACCGGCATCGACGGCCGCGACCGGGGCCTTCCCTGCCCGCACTTCTTCGCGAATACGCTCAAAGATCAGGACGTTGCTGTCCACCGCCATACCGATGGTCAAAATGATGCCGGCGATCCCGGGCAGCGTCAGAACGGCTCCGAAGTAGCTGAGGCACGCAATCAGGATCAAGGCATTCAGGATCAGCGCCAGAGTGGCATTGATGCCGCTCTTCTTGTAGTAGACGAGCATCGCGACGATCACAGCGAGAACGCCCGCGACACCGGCTATGAAGCCTTCGCGAATGGAATCGGCCCCGAGCGACGGCCCAACGGTGCTTTCCTGTTCGAACACGATACCAGCTGGCAGCGAGCCGGCTTTCAGGTTCAGCGCGAGATCGGACGCGTCCTGCTGGGTCGGCGCTCCCGTGATGACGCCCTGGTCGTGAATCTGGGCGTCGATTCGGGGCGCGCTCAGCACTTTGCCATCGAGAACGATCGCCAGCCGGTTCCCGATATTGGCCGCCGTGTACGTGCCGAAACCGCCTGGCCGCATCCTGGCTCAGGACGAAGCCGGTTTCCCAGCTGTTCGGCAGCTGGCCCTGTTGCGGCCTGGCGATCCCGGATGTCAGGACCCCGGATGACCGGGGTCCGGGCAACCAGATACACGCCGCCGCCCCGGGCGTTCGGATCCGAGTCGCGGCGCGCCGATCAGCCTCGTGCCGACCGGAAGCACGCCGCCGTTTTGCGCCAGCGCTTCTTCCCTGCTCGCGTACGGCCCGCCCTTCACGTCGTAGAGTTCGAGTACGGCCGCCGTCTGAAGAATCTGCTTCACACGGCCCGGGTCATCGACGCCCGGCATCTGGACCAGCAGCTCGGAATCCGCATCTTCCCGGCGCTGTTGCACTGTCGCTTCGCTCAGACCCAAGGCGTTGATCTTGCGATCGTAGATGTTCTTGGACTGGCTCAGGACGTTCTGCCAGAACTGCAGCGCCTCCGAAGGCTTCATGGTCAGCCGGTAATCCGTCCCATTCAGCGGCGTGGCCAGCCATTGCGGGAATTTGTCGCTTACGAGGCTGCGGAAAGTGCCGGCCTGCGTGCCGGGAACGCCTTTCACCAGGATCGCGGCTTTCACGGCCGTCGCGAGCGACTTGGCGTCCTCCACTTCGACGTCCGCGAACTGGATGTTCGCTTTGCGCGGCTTCTTCCTTCAGGCGATCGGCGTCGGCGCCCGCCTGGGCGTTGAAGGCATCCTGCTGCTGTACCTGAACCACCAGATAGGTTCCGCCGCGGAGATCCAGCCCGAGGTGGATGTTTTTCTGCCAATTGGCGACCAGCTCGCTCTTGCTCCGCGGAATGCCGATGATGCCGTAGAGGCAGACCAGGATGACGGCGATGATGAATAGGAATTTGAATCGTAGATGGCGTTTCATTCGTTTGCAGCGGGTGGCTTCGCTACTTAGCTCTTTTTGCCCGCTTCGTCTGTCGTGACGACACTCGTCACAGCGCTGCGGGCCACCTGTAGCTTCAAGTTATCCGGCTTAATTCGAAGTATAAGAGTATCATCGTTCACGGCCACAATCGTGCCGATGATTCCGCCGCTGGTCAGCGACGGTTTGGCCGTTCTGGAGCTGGGCCAGCATTTGCTTCTGGTTCCGCTGCTGCCGGCGCATCGGCATGAAGACCAGGAAGTAGAAAATCGCGACCATCAGGACGATGGGCAAGAGTCCCGTCAGGAAGGAACCGCCGGCGGAAGGGGCGGCCATCTGCAGCAGAAGGAAGGAATAGGAGAGCATAGAGTCTTTGGTTATCTTCTATCTAGAGTAAGTGCTCGCTCCCAGCAGAGACCAGGTCGGGGTGCGGCCATGAGATCTGCTCGGCAATCGGACGACCGGAGAAACGGCGGGAAAGTTCCGCTCAGAGAATCGCCTCCCGCATGCTGCCGCATCAGTGTCAAGGAAATGATGAACGTTGTGCAGCGTTCCGAGCGTGGAAAACAGAATTTCCTTCGCCTGAAACAGGTGGCGAAGATAGGCCCGCGTAAACGTCCGGCAGGTGTAGCAGCCGCAGGCGGGGTCGAGCGGGCTCGTCGTCATCGGCGTACTGCGCTTGTTTGATCAGCACCTTTCCTTCCGACGTAAACAGACAGCCGTTGCGCGCGTTCCGGGAGGGCAGCACGCAGTCCATCATGTCGACGCCCTTCGCGACATACTGCGGCCAGTTCTTCCGGCATTCCGACGCCCATGACATAGCGCGGGCGATCTTTCGGGCAGCAGCGGCGCCGTGACGGCGACCATCTCCTGACTCAGTTCGCGAGGCTCACCGACTGAGAGCCCGCCGATGGCGTAACCCGGGCATCGAGCTCCAGCAGCTCGTTCCGCACAGTACGCGCGCAGATCGGGGAACATGGAGCCCTGCACGATCGGGAATAACGCGCAGTGCCGGCCCTTTTCTCGCCGCCGGTAGTGTTCGAAACGCCGTTCGCGCCCAGCGAATCGTCCGCTTGCATCGAGTCGAGCGCCGCCTTGTGGGTGGCCGGATAGGCCAGGCACTCGTCGAGCACCATGATGATGTCGCTGCCCAACGCGAGTTGGACATCCACCGTGCTCTGCGGGAGTAAAAAGGTGCGGAATCTCCGTTCAGATGGGACCGAAAAAGGACGCCGTGCATCGGTCACCTTGCGCAGCGTATCCAGACTGAATACCTGAAAGCCGCCGGAATCGGTCAGGATGGCCGCGGCCACGCCATGAACTTGATGAAGCCCGCCAAACCGCTCGATCCGCTCATGCCCGGGCCGAAGAAATAGATGATAGGTATTCGCCAGGATGATCTTGGCCTCGAGATTCTTCCTCCAGATGACGGGGCGTGAGCGCCTTCACGGTTCCTTGTGTCCCGACCGGCATGAAGACTGGCGTCTCGATGGCGCCGTGAGCCGTGTGGAGCAACCCCGCCCGGGCGCCGGTTTCGGGGCAACCGCCTGAATCTCGAAGCGAAGTGCTGACATTAAAACTATTGTCGCGTCCAATGACTGCAGCCGGAACTTCGCCCGCTTGTTACGATTGAGACTTACCCCTCTCGATGGCCCTCCGGTTCTATAACACTCTTACGCAAGAGTTTGAAGTATTTCACCCGCTCGAGGACAACACGGTGCGCATGTACACCTGCGGTCCCACTGTCTACAACTTCGTTCACATCGGTAACTTCCGGACCTTCACCTTTCAGGACATTCTTGCGGCGCTGGCTGCGCTATCGCGGCTATCAACTGAACCACGTGATGAACATCACGGACGTGGACGACAAGATCATCATCAACGCGGCCAAAGAGCACAAGACGATCGAGGACTACACAGCCGATTTCACGCAAGGCTTTCTTTGAGGACGCCGCCGCGCTCCGCCTGGAGCAGCCGGAACATGTCGCTCCGGCGACGAAGCACATCCCCGAGATGGTCGAAGCCATCGAAGAGCTGGCCGAAAAGGGATACACCTATACGAGCGACGGCTCGACTTATTTCCGCATCGCTACTTTCCCGGATTACGGCAAGCTTTCGCACAACGACTTCAGCGGCATTCGCGCCGGCGCGCGCGTCGACGTCGGACGAATACGAGAAGGCCGACGCCCGAGACTTCGTGCTTTGGAAGGCGAAGAAGGAAGGCGAGCCCTCCTGGCCCACGCCCTTCGGCGACGGGCGACCCGGCTGGCACATCGAGTGCTCGGCCATGGCGATGAGTTATCTGGGCGAGACGCTTGACATTCACGCCGGGGGCATCGATCTGGTGTTTCCGCACCACGAAAACGAAATCGCCCAATCGGAATCCATCACCGGCCGTCCGTTCGCGCGGTTCTGGCTGCATTCCGAGCACTTGCAGATCGAGTCTCAGAAGATGTCGAAGTCGCTCGGGCAACTTCTATACTCTGCGCGATCTGCTCAAGATGGGCCACCAGCCGGAGACGATCCGCTACCTGCTGGCTTCCGTCCCTTATCGCAAGAAGCTGAATTTCACCTTTGAAGGTCTTGAAGGCCGCCGCCCGCAGCATCGAGCGGCTGCGCGACTTCGAGCTTGCGTCTGGCCTCGAC
Organism: uncultured Acidobacteriaceae bacterium; assembly: GCA_963730775.1. GTDB lineage: Bacteria > Acidobacteriota > Terriglobia > Bryobacterales > Bryobacteraceae > Bog-105. Next base: position 29,779 of record CAVSTI010000012.1, read on the forward strand.
CACGCTTCGGCCCGGGACGCAACGAAGAACTGGCCGAGCGCTCGCGGGAAGCCATCCGCCAGTTTGAAGAGAGCATGGACGACGACCTGAATACCGCCGAAGCCCTGGCGGCGGTGTTCGAATACGTGCGAACCATCAACACCGCCATCGACGAAGGCCATTTCCTTGAAGAGAACCGCTGGGAGGCGGCCAGAGTTCTCGAAATTTTCGACGGCGTCTTCGACGTCTTGAAGCGTTCGGAACCGTCTGCCGGGCTTGAGCGAAGAGGCCGATTCGGAGGATCCGACGTGCTGACGGAACGCGCAGGTGGAAGCCTTAATCGAGGAGCGCACGCAGGCCAAGAAGAGCACGCAACTTCCAGCGCTCCGATGAGATCCGGAAGCGAACTGCGGGACAAGGCGTCATCCTCGAAGACACAAAGGACGGAGTTCGCTGGAAGCGTAAATGAAGTTTGAATCGCAAGTAGTCCACATCGGGTGATCGTAAGCGGCAAAGGCAGCGGATTCCTGTCCCTTCGACCACGCCGATTCAGCCTTGGGCACACTTATTTCTATGACTCGGCCGCGACGCTTGACCGCGTTCTCGGGAATGAAGAGCCAGGGTTCAGCTATGCCCGCTACGCCAACCCGACGAACGAGGCGCTGGAGGAACTGACGACCAGCCTCGAGGCGGCGTTCGGTCGCTCGCCACCAGTTCCGGCATGGCGGCGCTCCAGATTGCGCTTTCAGGCGGCGCTGGTCGATCGGCCGCACATCCATCCTCGCTTCCGACGCCATTTACGGCGCCACGGTCGAGCTTCCTCGATCAGGTTTTTCGAACCCTTCGGCGTGAGGTCAATTACATCGACATCTGCGATCTCGATGCCGTCGAGAAGGCCATTGAGAAGTATCAAGCCGGCTGCTGTCTTCATCGAAACCATCTCGAATCCGCTGCTGCGGGTCGGCAACATCCGTGACTGCCGACTTGGCGCAGGCAGCCGGAGCGGCGCTGGTGGTTGACAACACCTTCGCCACGCCCATGCTGGTCCGGCCATTCGACTTGGCGCCGACATTGTCGTCCACAGCGCAACCAAGTATCTCGCCGGCCACGGCGACGTCCTGGGCGGGCATCGTCGTCAGCGACGAAGCTCATCATGCGACGGTCCGCTCGCTGGCGCGCATCGCCGGCCCGTCGCTGGGACCCTTCGAAAGCTATCTGACGATGCGCGGCATGAAGACGTTGGCGCTGCGGTTCGAGCGTCAGTGCCAGAACGCCAAGGCTCTCGCCGGTTGGCTGGCGCAACACACCCGGCGTGGAGCGCGTCTACTACTGCGCGACCCGAACCATCCGGATGCGGATGTGATTCGCAACTCCTTCGCTCCCGGCCTGTTCGGAGCGATTCTCAGCTTCGAGATCCGGGGCGCGGACAAGAGCGGCAGTTCTGAACTTTATGGACGCGCTTCAGATGATCGTTCCCGGCACCTCGCTGGGGGATGTTCATACCTTGCTGCTGTACCCGCGATCGCCTCCCACCGGAACCTCTCTCCCAAGATGCGCGAGCGCATGGGCATTCGGGAAAACCTGGTGCGTGTTGCCGCAGGCATCGAACACATCGACGACATCAAGGCCGACCTCGACCAGGCGCTTGCGGCCACTGCTTAAACGGCCGAGAGTTCATTCGGCGAAACTGGATATAGTTTGTCATCCGGGTACTAGCTTGTTTGCCCATCATCGAAAACGGGTCCAGCTTCTGTTCGCGACTGCGGACGGGATCCTGACGCTGTTGCTTTCGAACTGCTTACTTCACCCGTACACGGCTGACGCTCGAGCACCTCTTCTTCCTATCGGCGGCCACCACCTCCTGTTGGTCTCGGCTTCAGTCGCGTTCTGGGTCGCGCTCGGATCTTTCCTCCGGGTCTACGAACATCTCACTCGGCGGATCGCGCGCCATGTTCTCGCCAACACCGTCCGCCAGTGCCTGTTCGGGACGGTTGCTGGTCATCATCTTCCAATACCTGCTGCAGCCTGGAACATCCGTTAAGCCGCAGCTTCCTTCTGTTCTTCTTTCTCATCGATCTGCCTCCTGCTGACCGCTTCCGCTGGTCGTCCCCGCATCTGATCGGTGCCTTCCAGCGGGAGTTTGGAAGCTCCGTACCATATCGTGATTGTGGGCAGCTCAACCAAGGCAGATGCCCTTGCGGAACAACTTGCCGGAACTCGCCGTTTCCCATTCAGATCTCGGCCAAGCTGTCCGAAGAAGAGTGCGCCGCGCCGGATGCCGGAGCTGCTGGCGCGCCAGGTCGTGGACGAGGTGATCTTCGATGTCGACAGCAGCAAGCTGCCGGGACTGGAAGAAGTTTTCCTGCAGTGCGACGAAGAAGGCGTTCGAACGCGCGTCGCGATCGACTTCTTCCCGCATGTCAACAGCGAGATTACACTCGATCGCGTCGGCAACGCTCCGCTGCTCACCTTTTCCGCCGCGCCTCTCGACGATCTGCGGCTGCTGATGAAGCGCTTCTTCGATATCGTCTATCTCGGTGGCCGCTTTGGTCCTGCTCGCGCCGCTTTTCCTTCTTATTTCGCTTCTGATCCGGTTCACCTCCCCCGGCCCGGTCATTTTCCGGCAGACGCCGCTGCGGCCTGAACGGCCGACGGTTCACGATGTACAAGTTCCGGTCGATGGTCGAGAATGCGGAAGAACTTGATGCACGACGCTGCAGCACTTGAGCACGCGCCAGGTCGCTTTCAAGATCGCCAAGGACCCTCGGGTGACGCGATCGGCTCATGGCTTCGGCGCTTTTCGCTCGATGAACTTCCCCAGCTTGTAAATGTTCTGCGCGGAGATATGTCGATCGTGGGCCCGCGTCCACCAATCCCTGAAGAAGTCGACCGGTACGAACGCTGGCAGCGGCGGCGCCTCCGCATGCGCCCGGGCTTACGTGCTCTGTGGGCGTCTCGGGCCGCGACGGGGTCGACTTCAACACGTGGATGCGGATGGACATCTCCTACATTGAGAACTGGTCGCTTCGGCTGGATTGGTCTATTATTCTGCGAACCATTCCGCTCGTGCTTGCCGGGCGAGGCGCGCACTAACACCTAGGAAGAACTACAACATGCACCTGATTCCCACCAACGACGAAGTTATCGACATGCTCCGCGAAACCGGAGCGCTCCGCGAAGGGCACTTCGAATACCCAAACGGCATGCACGCCGACGAGTTTCTCCAGGTTGCTCTCGCGTTCCGCTATTACGAATACGCAAAGATTTTGAGCGTCGGCCTCAGCCGCCGACTACGCGCCGATCCTGAAATCCGAGCCATGATCAAGCAGCTCTCGATCGTGTGCCCCACGACGGGAGGACTGCCCATCGGCTACGGCGTCTGCGAAGCGCTCGGGCCCGCCAGGTCTACTGGGCCGAGAAGGACACCGAGAGTTCGCCGTTGCGATTCCGGCAGTTCGTCGAAGCCAAGCCCGGCGAGAAGGTCTTGCTGGTGGACGACATTCTCCGATCCGGGCGGCGTTTCACGGAGCTGAAAGCGTCTGGTGGAAGCCCACGGGGCCGAAGTGGTTGGATTGGCCGTTGCGGTCTACCAGCCGAACCCGACGATCGCCGATTTCGGCAATCTGCCGATCTTTTATCTCGCCAAGATGGACTGCAACTGTATTACAAAGACTGGGCTTCGTGCGACCTTTGCAAGCGCGGCGTTCCGTCCGAAAAGATCTGGTCCTGAACCTGAAGCAAACGGCGAGAAAAGCCGGAGCGAGAAGCACATTCTCTCAAGAGGTTTCTCTTCGGGCGAATGCGCACTTTTCTCCTCTGTTTACTCTTTTGCGGTTGTACCGTGCTGGCGGTAGCGGGTCGAACCGGCAGCCGCGTTGAATACATCGGCGGCACCCGTGGCGACATCCCGAGCAACAATAACGGTGAAATCCGGGTGACGAACGAGACCTACTTCGTCTTCGTCTCGAAACACACGGAAGTGAAAATCCCCTACGAGCGCATCAATCTGCTCGAGTACGGGCAAAAGGTCGATCGCCACTACGTCGCGGCAGCCATCATTTCGCCGCATCTTCATGGTGGCGAAAAAGCGCGAGCACTTCCTGACGGTTGGCTTCGAGAACGATAACGGCCAGCAAGAAGCGATGGTGTTCCGGGTGAACAAAGACGATTTGCGCTTAGCTGCTGGTCACGTTGGAGGCTCGAACAGGCCAAGAAGTGAAGTTCCAGGACGAAGAAGCCCGCATCTACGGCAAGGGATGATCTACCATGAAATGCCGTTTTTGCTTAGCATCTCTTGTGACGCTCCGATTGTCCTGACTGCTGCCGGCCAAAAGCCAGTCATTGAAAGCCGACTGCCGGGCCTACCGTCAGCCAATTGAGCCAGGTGCAACGTATCTACGTTGAGCCTCTTACGGGCGGCGCTCCGGCAAAGCTTTGCGCGAGTTGATCATTACCAGGCTCGAATTCGACCAAGCTCTTCGTTCTGACGGATGATCCCGATCGCGCTGACGCGATCTTGAAGGGATGCTGCGCGACGACAAGGACTACGAAGATACGTTCGACACAGATACGAGTCTTGGCGGCCGAACAGGCGGCGGCATCTACGGTCTCACCGGCGAGTCTACAGCGAGAGCCAGGCGGCGGCTACGGAGCGGAATCGACGATCAGAACGAGAATCCCATCACATCAAGGAGCGGAAACACGAGGCGTACGCGACCGTGCGGCTCTGTAACAATGTCGGCGATGTGATTTGGTCCACCACACAAGAGAGCGCGGGAGCAAAATTCCGGGGCGCCAGTGCAGATGTGGCGACGAAGATCGCTCGGCAACTAGCGATCGATTTCGACTACTGCGAGGCGGCCGGCTGCTGGCCGCCTGCGGCGCCATCCGTCAGTAAGGTCGCGCGCCCAGAACTACTAGAAGCGAAACCGATACCGGCGATCACCAACCGAGGCATCACCTGATTCCAGCCTTCCGGCAGAGTGTCGAAGGGAAACGGAAGGCGCGGCTTTCTCCTGGTCGCAACGGAAGCGCCTTTCCCATTGAGAACCGGAACGCGCTCGCGATGAATTTCGGGCCCATCTATCACCGTAGAACAAGACAGAAGACCTCGATCAGATCGAAGCTCGCGATCGCCCCCATTGCCGAGTTTGCCTTCAATCTCGACCACCTTCTGCTTCATGAAGTTCTCGGTTGCCTGCATCGGTCACGTCGCTTAGATTCAGTTTGCTGACGTAAGCTTTGGCTTCTACCGAGGCAGTCGGCGCAGAATGATTGTGACTGGACGAGACAGATAGAAGAGGAACGCCACCAGCAAAAGCACGAGACGCCGATCCCGATGAGAAGCCCGAGGGACAGTCTCTTCTTTGGGTTCGACGTCTCACTGGAAGCGATAATCGGCATTCACTCAGCGATTGTTTTGCTGTAGAGTCCCGATCAGGGGAAATCTAACGGCGGACGGCCCGCAGACTTCTTAGCAGCCTTCTTGGCGGGACCACCTTCTTGGCCGGCGCCTTCTTGAGTGCTGTCTTCTTCAGCGCGGTTTTCTTCGCCGCAGCCTTCTTGGCTGCAACCTTCTTGGCGGGCGCCTTCTTCACGGCCTTTGTAGCAGCCTTCTTCATGGCGACCTTCTTGGACGGCGCCTTCTTGGCCGCAGCCTTCGAAGGGGCGGCTTTCTTGGCACTCGTTTTCAAGGGGGCGGCCTTCTTAGCAGGCGCGGAGGTAGCTTTCTTTGCAGTCTTTCACGGGTGAACTCTTCTTTGCAGTGGTTTTGGTTGGGCTCTTGGCCGGGAGACGAACGTTCCGGGCGGTTCTGGCCGGGGGCTACCCGTCAGACTCTTCTTAGCTCGTCCTTTTTTCAACCGCGGCTTCTTTTACGGCCGCGGCTTGTCTTCGTCCGATGAATCCGATTCAGCCGACATATCCGAATCGCTACTCTGATGACCAGAGCCTGCTCTTCCCGGATGCGGCTGCGGTCTCTGCCTTCACAAGCTTGTTGAAGTTGCTCTCGTTCGCCATCGGCAGTTTCTTCCTGATAGATTAAAGCAAATTGTTCTCATCGAACTTCTCGAAAAACTCGTCCCAAGAGATCTCTTCGAGAGAATCTTCACCGCTATAGCCCGGGAAATCGATCCGAAGGATGCCGATATCATCACCTGATTCGGTGCTCTTAACGTGAGAAGGTTTCCCGCCCCGTTCTTCCGCCCACCTTCGGATCTCCTCATGATCTTGCGTCGTCTTCGTTAAATTTGCCATGCCTGAACCTCTGGAGTTTGATGCAGCCGATTAATCGCCGAGCTACTCGACAGAGCTCTTCGAATTAGATCCCTCAAGTTCAAGTTAGTTTCTGCTGCAACAGCATGCGGCAGCACAGCGTCATCATATCTCCTATTTACACGAAGCTCAAAGCTTTGTTGCGAAAATCGCAATCGACGATAGTCGGCGATACCATCGACCGTTGTTCCACAGCGTGGGACCGAAGTTGTTCAACGACCTCTCGATGGCCTGATTTGGCGCAATGAAGCGGGTAGTTCGTCGAGATAGAAACTCGAGAACTGCCGGATCCATTGCTCCATGCCTCGATCTCCTTCAAGCGGTGTCGGACGATCAAAGAGAATGCGCATACGAACCTCAAAGCCATGCGTCTCGAGGATGATGGAGTACTCGCTGACCGACGGAAAGAAATTGCGCGGTGCGGGTAGCGGCTTTCGTCGAATGCGACGGAAAGTGCCTTCAAGGCGCCTGGTGAATCTGACGAATGTTGCCGTGACCGCCCATCTCGAGCACCAGGCGGCCGCCAACTCGAAGTGCTCGCGCCATCGAATCAGCGGCTCCTTCGGCATTGAGTGATCCAGTGAAGCGCGGCGTTCGAAAACACTGCGTCGAACTCACCGTCGAAAGATCATGGAAGCGCCGTCTTGCAGGAGCGAAGCGCAATCGAGGATAGTTCTGGCGAGCCTGGCCAATCATCTCGGGAGATGCATCCACGCCCAGAACATCGGCTCCGCGTTCGGCGATCTGCGTGGGTCAGTTGCCCGGTCCCACAACCCAGATCCAGGATTCGTTCGCCCGGCTGAGGAGCAAGGACCTCGATCAATCCCGCACCTAACTGCCAGACGAAGGCATGTTGCGCTTCGTACAGCTCGGTGTCCCAGGCCGTTCGTGCATTCATAGCTTTCAGAATGCTACGGAGTCGTATAAGCGTTCAAGACAAGAAACACGATAACGCCCGTTACTGAGACATACAGCCAGACGGGCAGAGTCCATCGAGCGACTGCGGCGATGGAAACGGAATTGGGTTCGGAGCGCGTACCAAAGCGTGCCCAGGATGAGTGGCAGCGCGACCATGGATAGGCCGATATGCGTGATCAGGATGAAGAAGTAAACCGGCCGTATCCAGCCCTGTCCCGGAAACTTGGTGTCGCCGTGGAAGTAGTGATACGTGATGTAGCTGAGCAGAAACAGCGACGAGAAGACGGTGGCAGACACCATGAAGCGCATGTGAACCACTCGGTTTCGCCGACGTATGTTGATGTAGCCGAGGACCAGGCAGACTGCGCTTAAAGAGTTGAAGACGGCGTTGGCCTTGGGCAGAACCGCGACCCACTCGGGGCCGGCCGCTCGTCCTTTGAAGTAGATCAGCCAGATGAGAAACCCGGCGATGACGGCGCTTAACGCCAAGATAACCGGGATCGGCTTGCGCGCGAGTTGCGGGCCTTGGACAGACAGATCGGACGGTTGCGCCATGGCGTCAGGACTTCGCTTTCCGGAGGCTGTCGACGTCGGTCAGCATCTTTGACATGTCCTCCTCGCTGAAACTCGAGTAGTAACCGCGAACGGTCCGGTGCTTATCCAGGACGGCGAACTTGGTACTGTGCTCGATTTTTCCAATGACATCACCGACGTGAAATGTTTGGTACGCAAGCAGATGCACGGATGCTTTATCGCCCGTGAGAAATCGCCACCGCTCGTTGGGAGCCCCATAGCGCTCGGCAAATTGCCTTAAGACTTCCGGCGTGTCACGATCCGGATCGACTGAAATGGATAGCAGGCCGACGTCGGGCTCTCCGCCCGTTCGATTCTCCAGCTTGTGCATTTGAGAACTCATCCGCGGGCATTCAGCGGGACAGTTCGTGTAGATGAAATCGACGATCCAGACTTTACCGTCCAGGTCCTGCTCGTGTGAATTGCCGGTTGTTCGCATCGGTCATCCGAAACGGCGGAACCTTGTCGTACTTCGGTAGTTTGCTTGCCTGGTCGCCGCAGCTGGTAGCCACAAGGATGAGCAGCGTGACGGGAAGAGCTGCCGCAAAAGGTCGCCTCGTCACAGGCGTGTCAAGCGCAGACGGAAGAACTGATTAAGTGAGCCTGAGAACATACGATTGCACATCACGACGTCAGCGTGTCGCCTTTGTCAGTGTAGCTTCCCACGTTAACGGCTCGTAGGTGCATCACACGGTAGACGGTGTGGAGCGATCTTGTTCAGCGCACAGGCCCTTGCTGCGGCGAACTAGGCCAGGAGCATGGCATTCGGTTCACTCGGCGCGATCGGACTCGGATTCGGGGGAAATGAGCCCGAAAAGGCGTTAGCGATGTCGCCTCAGCAATGCGTGCCTTCGCTTAAAACTCACGAACAAAAGCAGGCCTGTTCCGGCAAACATCATCAGACCGAGGCTGGCCGGTTCGGGCACACTGCTCGCATCGAAGGTTATCGAGTAGGTAATCAGGTACGGCTGCGAAGCTGGATGGACGACCAAGGTCTCGGTCCCGGTTAGATCGACGGTTACGTTAGCTAATACGGGCGCATTCGCCGGAAGCGTACCGTTGGTCGCACATAGCGCATATCCCACAGGGCCACAAGCCACAAAGGAACCACGAACCGCGGCGGGAAACGTGTAAGTGGCAGAGTCTCCGGAAGGTGTAAACGTGGAGGCACCGAGAGGTGACACGGTTGCGGACCCGAAATATGTCGCCCCCGCAATGCCCCCCGGAACATAAAAGATCCCCGCGACTGTCAGCATTGCGGATCCAAGAGACGTGTTCGTGCCCGGAAGAGTGAACCCCAGAGTGATCGGGGAATCAACTGGGTAGAAGTCGTTCGGACCGGTACCGGCCCCACCAGCCAAGGTAAACCCGGCTCCTCCGCCGCTATAAAAAAAACCACCCTGAGTCCGATAAGCGCTTAACTCGGTCACGGGAACTGTCGGGATAACGTCGGCAGAGAGTTGCAAGCCAAACCCGAAGAGCAAAAATGCCAAAAGACAAGTTCTCATTCTGAATACTGTCAAGGCCCCATACGAGAGACTCTCGCGTAAAACAGACAGGTTACCGGCAGGCTCTTAGCTCTATCTATCCGGGTGGTCTCCTCATCCCACAGCGAATCCCCCGACGAGCCATCACCACAAGCGATGGTTGTACACCGCCGTTCTTTGATGGCTATCCGCTGTCGATCTTGAAGGAGAGCCTGTTTGGTTTAATTAACTCTGGTAAGGATGGCGAACTCAGGCGTGACGAAGATAGCGGTAAAGACCCCATTGGTGGAGCTCGATGGCGACGAGATGACTCGAATCATCTGGGCCAATATCAAGGATCGGCTTATCCTGCCCTTCCTCGATGTGGACCTGAAGTACTACGATCTTTCGGTCCAGCACCGCGACGCGACAAACGATCAGGTGACGGTGGACTCGGCGAACGCAATTAAGCAGTACGGAGTCGGCGTGAAATGCGCCACGATCACGCCGGACGAAGCGCGGGTTGAGGAATTCGGCCTGAAGCAGATGTGGAAGTCGCCCAACGGCACCATCCGCAACATTCTGGACGGCACAATCTTCCGCGAACCGATCATTTGCCGCAATGTTCCGCGTTATGTTCCCGGCTGGGTGAAACCGATCGTGGTGGGACGTCATGCGTTTGGTGACCAATACCGGGCTACTGACTTCGTTGTGAAGGAGCCGGGCAAGCTGACCCTGACATTCACTCCGGCGAATGGCGGCGCACCCACCAACCATGAAGTATTCGAGTTCAAGAGCGGCGGCGTCGCGATGGGTATGTACAACCTGGATGCGTCCATCGAGGGCTTTGCACGCGCCTGCTTCAACTACGGGCTCTCTCGTGGGCTCCCGGTGTACCACTCCACCAAAGAACACCATTCTGAAGCGGTACGACGGACGCTTTAAAGATCTCTTCCAGTCCATTTACGATAACGAGTTCAAGGCGAAGTTCGAAGGAGCAAACCTCACCTACGAACACCGCTTGATCGACGACCTGGTTGCGTTTGCCATCAAATCGGACGGTGGGTTCGTCTGGGCTTGTAAGAACTACGACGGCGACGTGCAATCGGACGTGGTGGCCCAGGGATTCGGATCACTCGGCCTGATGACGTCCGTTCTCATCACGCCGGACGGAAAGACGGTGGAAACAGAAGCGGCGCACGGAACGGTTACCCGACACTATCGCGAATACCAGAAGGGCAAGGAGACGTCCACGAACCCGATTGCATCGATCTTTGCCTGGACCTCTGGTCTGCGTTACCGAGGACAGTTCGACAACACGCCTGATGTGGTGGCGTTTGCCGATCGTCTGGAGAAAGCGACCGTAGGCGCGGTCGAGGCCGGCTTCATGACCAAGGATCTGGCGCTGCTGGTCGGCAAAGACCAGAAGTGGCTGAACACGACGCTGTACATCGACAAAGTCGCCGAGATGCTGACGGCCAGTAAGAACTGATGGACACCACCAATCGGAACTCCGACGGGCCATTGGTCGGGGTCATCATGGGCAGTAAATCCGATTGGGAAACCATGGGGCGTACGAGCGAAGCTTTGAAAAAGCTCGATATTCCCCATGAATGCCGCATCGTTTCGGCCCATCGAACCCCGGACCTGATGGCGCAGTACGCCAAAGAAGCTGTTTCGCGAGGGCTCGAGGTGATCATCGCCGCTGCGGGGGGAGCCGCTCATCTTCCCGGAATGGTCGCGGCACATACTTCTCTCCCGGTGCTTGGAGTTCCTATTAAGAGCAGCGTGTTAAACGGGGTCGATTCCCTGCTCTCGATCGTGCAGATGCCTGCCGGGATTCCGGTGGGCACGCTTGCGATCGGCCCTGCCGGAGCAACCAATGCAGCGCTGCTGGCCGCCAGCATCTTAGGTATCAAGTATCCCGAGGTTCGCGCACGCCTTGAACATTGGCGGCAAGCGCAGACCGATGCCGTTCTACAGGACCAGCTCTCGTGAGCCAATCTCCGGTTCTCCCAGGCAGCGCGATTGGAGTGCTCGGCAGTGGTCAACTCGGCCGCATGTTCGCGATTGCGGCGCGGCGCATGGGCTATCGCGTACATACGCTCTCGCCGGACGAAGACACTCCTACCGGGCAAGTGGCCGATCTCGAGATCGCGGCTCCTTACGAAGACCTGGACGCTGTTTGCCGGTTTGCCCGAGACGTTTCGGTGGTCACGTTTGAGTTTGAGAACGTACCAGCTGCAACAGCGGAGGCGGCAGCCCGATGCGCTCCCGTACGCCCGGCGGGTCACATTCTTCACACCACGCAGCACCGATTACGCGAAAAAACATTCCTGACGAAGGCCGGACTCCCGCTCACCCCGTTCCGACGTGTTGCCAGCCTCCATGATTTGAGCGTGGCGGCCGGGGAACTTGGGTTGCCAGCCATTCTGAAAACTGCCGATTTCGGTTACGACGGCAAGGGCCAGTTCAGGCTATCCGATGCCTCGCAGTTCGAGGAGGCCTGGCACGCCGTCGGCGAGACCGAGGCGGTTCTCGAAGCCATGATTGACTTCGATCGCGAGATCTCTGTGGTTGCTGCACGTGGCATCTCGGGCGAGTTTGTTCATTACGGAGCGACTGAAAACCATCACGTGAACGGCATTCTGGATACTTCGGTATCGCCCGCCGGGGTGTCCCCGAAAGTGGCAGCCGAAGCCGTTGAGATTGCTCGTGCGGTGCTGGAAACCCTGGAAGTCGTAGGCGTGCTTTGCACCGAGTTCTTTGTCACTAAAGACGGACGCCTGTTGATCAACGAACTGGCTCCGCGGCCCCACAACTCCGGCCACTTTACGTTCGACGCGAACCTGACGAGCCAATTTGAGCAACAGCTTCGCGCAGTTTGCCTGCTACCGCTTGGTGCCGTGACGCAATGGGCTCCGGCAGCGATGGTCAACCTGCTGGGCGACATCTGGTCCGATGGCGAGCCCGACTGGGCTACCGCCGCCGCAGAACAAGATGTGAAGCTACACCTGTACGGCAAGCTTACTCCGCGTGTAGGCCGCAAGATGGGCCACTTAACCGCCATCGCTTCCACGGCGGAACAGGCTCGGACCGACGCCCTTCGTGCCCGCGATCTACTCGTTCGTAAAGCTACTTCCCGCTAAACTGGAAACGGCCTTCGAGCCGGCCACGATGGGCTCGAAACTACATGAAAATCTGTTACTTTGACGCATTCTCCGGGATCAGCGGCGATATGACCGTGGGCGCGCTGGTCGATGCCGGCGCGGATTGGGGAGCTCTCGAAGACGCGCTCAAGAGCCTTGAACTCGGGGCATCATTCCGTCTGGAGAAGACGAAGCGGCGTGGCATGGCTGCTTCCAAGTTCCATGTGAACGCGGTCGACGACAAGAAACATCGCCATCTGCCACACATCGAAAAGATCATCACGGCGGGCGCGCTGTCGGACCGTAGCAAGAAGAATGCTCTTTCCGTTTTCCAGAATCTGGGCGAGGCGGAGGCCCGCTCCCATGCCGTTCCCATCGAGAAGGTGCACTTCCACGAAGTCGGCGCAGTGGACTCGATTTGCGATATCGTCGGCGCCTGCGTCGCGTTGGATCTGCTCGGCGTCGAAGAAGTGTACTGTTCACAGATCAACGTAGGCAGCGGCACGGTAAATACCGAGCATGGGGTTCTTCCCGTACCCGCGCCGGCAACGGCGGAACTGCTAAAAGGCCGCCCCGTTTACTCGGCCGGACCGGAAGCAGAACTGACGACACCAACGGGAGCGGCGCTGGCGACAACCCTGGCCAAAGAGTTCGGACCGCTGCCCGCCGTACGCCTCCTTGCGCAAGGTTTTGGCGCCGGGGACAAAGACTTCCCATGCCCGCGCAAATGTGCTCCGGGTGCTTATCGGGGAACGGACCCGAGCCGCGGAAACGACATCGGTCAAAGTGCTCGAAGCGAACATTGACGATTCCACGCCCCAGGTTCTCGGCTATGCGATGGAGAGGCTGCTCGAAGCCGGTGCGCTCGACGTAACACTCGCGCCGATCTACATGAAGAAGAATCGCCCGGCCTCTCAGATTTCGGTGATCTGTGCGCCCAATTTGACAGAACGTCTCTCGCAAATTCTGTTCACGGAGACATCCACGCTGGGCGTGCGAATCTTCGACGCCGAACGCCGCGTTCTTGCCCGAAACGTCCAGGAAGTGGAGACCCCGCATGGCCGCGTGCGGATCAAATACACGGATCTGGGAAGCTTTGCACCCGAGTATGACGATTGCCGCAGAATCGCCGAGGAGCAGCACGTACCTTTGCGAGAGGTGATCGCAGAAGCAACGCGTGCCTTCGAGCACGGCCGCTCATAACGCAATGATCAGAGACAAGTACTACCTCACCACGCCTATTTATTACGTGAACGCGGCGCCGCACATCGGCCACGCCTACACGACCATTGCTGCTGAAACGATTGCCCGCTTCCGGCGATTGCGGGGCGAAGATGTTGTCTTAACCACCGGAACCGATGAGCATGGAACGAAGGTGGAGCGGGCGGCGCGAGCGCAAGGGAAAAGTCCCGAAACGTTCGTCGACCTGATTTCGAACGAATTCCGGACGCAATGGCAGAAGCTCGATATCCGGATTGACCGCTTTCAACGCACGACGAGTCCTCAGCACGCAAAGGTGGTGAACAAGCTGTTCGAGGCTTGCAAAGCAAACGGCTACATCTACAAAGGAAGCTATACGGGGCTGTATGCCGTTGTCAGCGAGTCTTTCGTAAACGATGCCAAGCCGGGCGACGTTGACCCCGAAACAGGCAAACCCTACGAGGAAGTGACCGAGGAAAATTACTTCTTCAAGCTCTCCGCTTTCACTGATCGGCTACTCGAGTTCTACGACGCGAATCCGGATTTTATCGGGCCGGAGATTCGTCGCAATGAAGTTCTGGCGTTCGTGCGCGGTGGGTTGTCGGACGTCTCCATCACGCGCACCAGCATCAAGTGGGGCATACCAGTCGAAGCCGATCCGAGCCATGTGTTCTACGTCTGGTTCGACGCTTTGAACACGTACATGAGCGCGGTGGAAGGCGAAGACCGCTGGCCCGCCGATCTGCACCTGATCGGCAAGGAGATCTTGCGCTTTCATGCAGTCTACTGGCCCGCGTTCCTGATGGCGGCGGGATGGCCGCTACCGAAACGAATTTTCGCGCACGGCTGGCTGCTCTTTGAAAACGACAAGATGAGCAAGTCGCGCGGCAACATCGTGCGGCCGAGCCCGATTGCCGAAGTCATGGGTGTTGACGCGATGCGCTATTTTCTCCTGCGCGAAATCGTCTTTGGACAGGACGGCAGCTTCAGCTTCGACGCGCTGGTGGGGCGATACAACTCAGACTTGGCGAACGGCCTGGGCAATCTCGCCAGCCGGACGCTGAACATGATCTCGCAGTACCGCGGCGGTGTGATCCCGGAGGCGCATGGCGATGAGGCGCAGGAGCAGGCGGCGCAGACCGCAGTTGCGAATACCCTGACCGCCTACGAGAACTTCGACTTCTCCCATGCCCTCGAAGAGACCTGGAGCATCATCTCGAACCTCGACAAGTTCATCGTCGAACGGGCGCCCTGGAAGCTGGCCAAAGATCAGTCGCCAGAGGCGCAGCGGAAGCTGGACGAAACGTTGTACACGGCGGCCGAAGCGCTGCGTCTGATCTCCATCCTTGTCAGTCCTGTCCTTCCCCACTCGGCGCGAGCGATCTGGAAACAACTCGGCTTCACCGATCCGCTGGACGAGATGACAATCGATGCTCTCGATTGGGGTCGTCTCCGGTCGCAAAAGATCGGAACGATCGAGGCCGTTTTTCCTCGCCTGGAAGCGAAACCAACGATTGAGAAAATGCAGGAACTCGAATCGCAAGAGAAAGCCCGCCAAGCGGCCCTTATGGGAGTCAAGCCGGAAGAATCAGCTCCTGCACAGACGCCACCTTCGCCGATCTCTGACGTCATCTCGATCGATGATTTCGCGAAAGTCGATCTCCGAGTCGGAGAAGTGAGATCGGCAGAGAAAGTGAAGGGCGCCGATAAGCTGCTTCACCTGATGATCGATATCGGGGAAGCAGAACCGCGAAGCATTGTGGCTGGAATTGCGCTAGCCTACGCACCCGAACAGCTGGTCGGACGTAAGGTGGTCATTGTTGCGAACCTGCAGCCCCGAAAGCTGCGAGGTCTTACATCGCAAGGAATGATCGTCGCGGCCAGTCTCGAAGGTGGCTTGCCAGTTCTCGCCGCGTTTCACCGAAGACGTTCCCATTGGCGCCCGTCTCAAGTAGTAGAGGCGAGCCAGTGGCGTTTGTTGATTCTCATTGTCATCTGGATGACAAGCAGTTCTCTTCCGATCGAGAGGCCGTACTTCAGCGAGCTCTGGACGCGGGTTTGAAGTACATGCTCGCAATCGGAACCGGTGAAGGACCGCCCGATCTCGAAGCTGCGGTGCGGATGGCCGAAGAACACGCTTCGATCTTCGCAACTGTCGGCGTGCACCCGAACGACGCCGGCAAAGTGACGGATGGAACCTTGAGCCGCCTGGAAGAGCTGCTTAGTCATCCAAAGGTATCGGCGGTGGGCGAGATCGGCCTTGACTATCATTGGGACACCCCGAAGGAACTGCAACTGCCCCTGTTCCGTGACCAGCTCGAACTGGCAGCGCGCGCGAACAAGCCCGTCGTCATCCACACTCGCGATGCCTGGAACGACACGCTGGCCGTGCTTCGCTCGGACTGGGCCGGTACGGGTTGCCGTGCGTGATGCATTGCTTCACCGGTAATGTTGCGCAAGCCGAAGAATGCCTGGAACTCGGCTTCTATCTGGCTTTTGGAGGTGTCGCCACGTTCCCGAAGGCGAGTGAAGTCCGAGAAGCTGCACGCATCACACCTTCCGACCGTTTATTGCTGGAAACGGACGCGCCTTATCTGGCGCCAGTGCCTTACCGAGGTAAGCGTAATGAACCGTCTTACCTTGTCCACACGGCTGAAGTCCTCGGCCAGGTGCGCAACTGTACTCCGGAAGAGCTGGGGGCACAGACGACTTCCACATTCGAACGAATCCTCTTACCCCAAAAACGGTAGTCGTTCGAAGCTTACCAGCTAAACTGAGGGTTCCCCCCTGGGAATCCATGTTCAGCAAGATTCGGCAATCCCTTAGCGCTCGTGAAGCCTTCGACCTTGTTCAGTCGGATCTTTTGCAAGTGGAACGGGAAATCAGCGTAGAGTCGATCGCCTCGCTCGACGCCATCACCACAATCAATCAGTATTTGCAGGCGGGTGGCGGCAAGCGACTGCGTCCGGCCTTGCTGTTGCTATGCAATCGGCTTGTCGGCCCGCCGACAGAGTGTGCGCGACGCCTGGCTGCGGTTGTGGAAATGATTCATACCGCTACCCTGGTTCACGACGACGTTATCGATGTTGCCAAGACTCGTCGTGGCCGCCCCTCTACTAACGTCGTGTGGGGTAACCATGTTTCGGTTCTCGCCGGCGACTGGCTCTACATGCAAGCGTTCCAGGTCGCTCTCCGGGAACGCAATTTCCACATCCTCGATCTTTTAATTGGCCTCACGCAGATGATGGTCGAAGGGGAACTGCTTCAACTGGAGCGTTTGCACCGCGTAGACATTTCGGAAGCGGATTACATGGAGCTGGTCGACCGAAAAACCGCTAGCCTCTTCTCCGCCTGCGCGTGTATGGGGGCGGTAGCGGGCGGAGTGGACGAGCATACGGAATCTCAGCTCGGTGATTTCGCCTGGAACCTGGGCATGGCATTCCAGCTTGTGGATGACATTCTGGACTTCACATCATCCGAAAAGATTCTTGGTAAACCGTCCGGCAACGATTTAAGGGAAGGCAAAGTAACACTTCCGGTAATCTACGCGCTTGAGACTGCCACGGCAGAAGAGCGCAAATGGGTAGAGGTGGTGATTGCCGACGCCAACTACGAACAGGTGCCGTTCATGCGCATTCTGCAAATGCTGGAGAGCAAGGGCTGTATCGCGCGCGCCTACGGGCGTGCACACACCTTCACGGAGAAAGCTCGCCAGATCATTCATACCTTCCCTGATTCACCCGCACAACGCGCGCTGAGCTCGATCGTGGATCTCGTGACGGAACGAAGCTCCTGAGGGCGTCTTTTTTTTCAGTTGGTAACCGGCACTAAGCTCCACTGTTGATTGCCGCCGTTGAGGTAGTCCCATTGCTGGACCGAGCCTCCGTTCGAGAGTGATCCTCCGGTAACGTCCAGCGATCGTCCACTCCGCTTGTTGAGGATCTCGTAGTAGCCGCCCGCCACGGAAATGAAGCGCCACTGCTGGCCGTCCGAACCGCCGTAGCTAGACTGCTGGACGGGAGTGGCATCGTCGTTGGACGTGCCTGTCAGTTCCAGCGCTTTACCTGTGAGCCCGTTAATGACCGCTTGATAGCCATTTCCTGCACCGACAAGGAGCCATTGCTGCTGCTCGTTGCCGATTGACTGCCATTGCTGAATCGGTATGCCGTCCCCGGTTAACCCGCCTGTGACGTCCAGCGCCAACCCGCTCTGTTTATTGATTATCGTGTAGTACGTCACCGGTCGCACTTGCCACTGTTGGTTAGCTCCGCCCGCATAGTCCCATTGCTGGATGAACGTGCCGTTCACAAGCGAACCGCTGGGATTGTCGAGCACCTTGCCCGAGAGCCGATTTACGATTTTATAGTTCGTGTCGTCCACCGGTACAACCTGCCACTGTTGATTCTGCCCACCCAGGTAAGCGAACTGCTGGATTACAGCTCCGTTGGCCGACGAGGCCCCTGTCACGTCCAGCACCTTACCGGTAATCCGGTTCAGGATCGCGTAGTAGCCATTCCCAACAGGCATGAACTGCCAATGCTGCTGCTTGACGCCGGTCCAATACCACTGCTGTACACGCGCGCCGTCGGCCGTCGTTCCGGCCTGAACGTCAATGACTTGAGAACTGAAGTTGTTCAGGATGTTATACGATTGCGTCGGCACAAGAACCCAGAGTTGTTGCTGATTGCCAACGTAGTCCCACTGCTGGATCGGCATACCATCCGCAGATGATCCGCCGGGCAGATCCAGGACCTTTCCGCTTCCGCGGTTCACAATCTTGTAGTGGACGTCGTCGACAGGGATGAGCTGCCACTGTTGGTTAGCTCCACCCAAGTAATCGTATTGCTGAACCAGAGCGCCGTTGAGGGTCGAGCCACCGGTGACATCCAGCGCCTTGCCGGTCAGCGGATTTCTGATCTCGAAATAACCTTCGCCAGCAGGTATGAACTGCCAGTGTTGTTGTTGGAACCCGTTCAGAGCGCCCTGTTGAATAAGCGCGCCGCTGTTTGGTGATCCACCCGCTACTTCAAGAACCTTACCTGTCGTACTGCTTGCAATTTCGAATGTTCCTTCGAGAGTTCCGTTCCCTGTCAGCGATATGCTCTGGTAATCTCCGGCTGCATCAACCGGAATAACAAGCGATGCCGACCGATTGCCAACAAGTTGCGGAGTGAAGCTCACGTAAACAGTGCAAGTTGCAGCTGAACGAAGTGCATTCCCACATGTATTCGCGAGAGCGAAATCGTTTTTTGAACCCGATATTGTAAAACCAGCTGTAGGGATCGTTTGCGTGGTCGAGTTCGTGATGGTTACCGCCTGGGAACTACTTCGCGTGACAACCTTTTGATCGCCGAAATCGAGCGGACTGACTGAAACAGAAGCCGTAGACGCTGCTGACCCGACGCCAGATACGGCAATTTGCAGGAACGGCAACCGGGTATTTACCAGGTACAGAAAAGAATCGTGAACAGCGCCACTCACGGTGGGCCGGAATGTTAATTCCAGGGTGCAACTCGCTCCCGGCACAACAATCGATCCGCATGTCAGAGATTGCGAGAGTTGCCCACTCACGTTGATGCTGGGACTGAAACGGATAGTGACACTCGCGCTTCCGGTGTTAGTGAGGGTAATCTGTCGTGTTTGAGTACTTCCTAACGGAACCGTTCCAAAGTCCACTGCGGTGGATGAAACATCAAGAACAGGCACGCCTCCACCGCCGCTGATCGCATCTACCAGATTGGTGATATTGATCGACCCTAGTCCTGTCGCGAGATCATACCCGGGACCCGCGGGATAGGAGCCGTCATTGACTCCCGGTACGGAATTGTTCCCTGCCGTCACATCGTTGAAGATGCAAGTGCTCGCAAGGGGCGCGGTGGTGCTCGACCCATCGCACTGGATCCAGGACTGGGTTTGCGCCAGCGCGTAGAGGCTTGTGTTGATCGCACCGAGACGTCCATTAACTGATCTCGCTAGAATCGCGACTATTCCCGCAAAGGATGGCGCAGCCGCCGAAGTACCTGCGTAGCCATACAGCGAGATCTGGCCACGGCTGTTAGGCGTACATGAACCGCGCAGGCAAACCAGATACGGATCGTGCCCAGCAGCACTCAAGGAGACATCAGGAACGTCGCGTTTACCATCATTCGGGATCCCTGGAATTCCAGCCTGCCATGTGGGCTTCGAGTAGAACGCACTCGCGCCTCCACCTCCAGCCCAAAGCCCGGGCGCAGTTCCTCCCGCACATGGATTGCTTCCGGTTGGAATGCTGCAGCTTTCATTCCAGACTACTTCCGGGATGTAGGAGAGCGCGGAAGTGGCGTTACTGCCGTTGGTCGAACTCCAGTATTGCGTCGCATTCCCGTTCTCATTGAACTGGGTGCCACCTACGGCAACAACGTAAGGATTCGAAGCTAGCATGTTGACCGAAAGAGCACCATTCGATGTATTGTCAGACCCTTCGTTGCAACCGGCCGAACCCGAATCGCCGGATGCGACCACATATGTGATGCCTTCGGCGGCTGCCTGTTCGGCGAGCGACGAATAAAAGATTGCCTGGGCCTGCGTATAATTCGCTTCGCAGGAACCAAAACTCTCCGTCATCACATCAGCAAGATTCCTGTTGACGATGTAACTCTCAGAGAGATCCACGCCGTCAGTCGTATTTGTCGACTTAGATACGACAAGGCTAATGGCTGCTCCCCGTGCAATAGCTCCCGCCCAGGTCACGTCGAGTACGGCCTCGGCTTCTTCTCCTCCCCCGAGATTGCCCGGATTAGCCCCCGTCAACACGACCGTGGGTGTAGATGGTTGCAAGCCAAAGCTGCTTCGGAACTGGTTCACGTCCTGAACATTGATGTTCGTTCGTCCAACCACGGCTATCGATCGTGTGTTTCCGTCTTCAGAGCGCGCATACAGCGGGTTCAGGTTGTAAATCGTGGCGAAGTCGCCAGGCGCCAATGCGTGAACGCTGCCACTAGTAAGTTGCGGCTGTTGTCCTTCACGAAGTTGAGCGTTGAAAATTTGCGGGGAACCAGCAAGCTGAGCTTTTTTAGCGAAATTGTGCAGCGTCGCGACCCCGGCCACTACGGGGGCGAGCGCAATGGGAATCTTCGGATCGCTTGCATTCGCCCAGTGCTCTTCGCCGTTCACGACGAACTTGTGAATCTCGGTGTGGAACGCACGCTGCACCTGGCCGGCAGTTCCCGAGAACTCGATGATCGTTTTACCTGCCGAGGCAGGGCTTACCTGAAAGCCTTGCGAGGCCAACCATAACGTGATCGTTTGGATATCAGCTTCCGCGGCCCCAAACCGCTCGCCAAACTGTTCCGGCGTGAGCCAGTTGTGATACTCCGGGGAAGCGGGGTCCTGCTGGGCGTCTAGCAGTCGCTGCAACTCCGTTTTTTGTTCGGGGCTGCGCTCGAGGACCAGTAGCATGCGGTCCATTGGCAGATCAGACGAGGCTATCCCGCGGTCAAATCTGGACGCCGCAAGACGATGAGTGTTCCGCGGGAGCCGCTGAAGCTGGGTTTCGTTGATCTGGTTAACGATACGGCGTGGGCGCACCAAACTCTGTGGCTGCGCTTGAAACGGCGGATATCCAAGAAGGAGAACAGAACCCGCCGCCATCAACAAGCGATGGAGCTTTCGCACTGGTCAGTAGATTTACGGACTACTAAGAAACTCTACAGCATCTTAGCTTACTGAACAACTCTTCCAACCTGCAACTCACCAGCTCATTCATGCTCCTGAGTTAAACCAACCAGCAGTGTCCAGACCAAGCGACGAGAGAAGTCAGTACGGCCGAATAGCTATCCGGCACTGACCTGCCAAACTCACGGATTAGAACGGGTTCGTTAGAACGAAGGGCGATTCCTCCAGTTTGACCGCGAAGGCATCGACATTAGTACCCGTGAAGCGATAACCAGCCGTGTAGAGATTGGTACGAGGCAGAATCCACGGGAATCTCGATGCAGATTGCGTGACCGCGAACCCGTTGATCTGAGCGCCTAAAAATTGCGTGTAGTCGATCCCTGTCAGGAACGGCGCGAACTTCGTGACGAATCCGGCGGTCGGGTTCGGGACAATGGCGGGAGCGCCGGGGAGCGCGCTTGAAGAAGTGTACCCGGCGAGGTAAACCTGTTCGCCAGGTTGCACGGAGATTCCGCTGGCAAAGGTGTCGCCGTTCGACCCGCTGAAGTAGGTCGAGTAGACGGGGAGGCCGGGCTCATCGAGCCTGGTTACGAAGATACTTGCGTTCGATGTGGGCGAAAGCTTCTGATGTTGAAAAGCGCCGGAGCTGACAAATAAATTCGGGGAGAAGGTTTCGCCGGCGATATAAACGATGCCGGGCCCGTCAAGCGCAATGGCACGTCCTTTCTCCGATCCGGTTCCAAACAGGGCACAGTTAACGATAGCGCCGGCGGGGCTGAACTTCGCGACGAACGCCGCCGAGATGTTCGGATTGGGAGGCACTAGCGGCCCGGGAAAATTTCCGAAGGTCGCGGGAAATCCGATCGGAGACGACGTGTACCCGGTCACATATGCATAACCGGAGTTATCCACCGCAAGGGCGTAGGCCTCATCATTGAATATCCCCCCAACATAAGTCGCAAATTGAACGGCGAGTCCCGATGAGGGGCGAAGCTTAGCTACAAATGCGTCCCCATAGATCTGCTCGTTAGAGCCGAAGAATGGCTGATACGCATTCACAACCGGGAAGTCATCTGAGAACGTCGTACCCGCTACGAAGAGGTCGTGATTCGGGTCGACCGCCACAGCGAAACCGTATTCAGTGCGGCTACCGCCAAGAAAAGCCGTAGCGAGTAGGGTGTTGCCTGTCAGGGACAGTTCTGTTACGAAGGCATCGCGACCCTTTGGCCCGGCGCCCCGGCGGTGGTCGCGAGACGGGAAGTTCGGCGAATCCGTGGATCCGACGACATAGACTGCGTTTGAGTCGACAGCAATCGCGGACCCGAAATCACCTCCCGTTCCGCCCAGATAAGTGGAAAACAGAATGCCCCCGGAAGGAGATAGCTTTGTGACAAACGCATCAACTGAACCGCCGGAGACCGCCTGGGCAGCAGAAGCCGTCGGGAAATTCGTTGAAAATGTATATCCAGTCACGTAAGTGTTTCCGGAACTGTCGACGGCAAGGGCTGAGGCTACGTCCTGATTGTTACCCGATAGAAAGGTTGTGAAATCGACGGTTGGATCAATCGTCAGCAGCGTGTTCTGGTCGTATGATGCAAGTGCAAAGGAAGCTTCGCTCCCATTTAGCAGCGCGTATGAGGCATCAACTGTTTTGACGTGACTTCCGAGATTCTGATATACAGCAGGCCGTACGTGGCGCATGGTGAACCCGGAGTGCGCGGTCACCAGGAGATCGCCTGTTTGAGGATCACGAGCTATCTTGCTCGCGCCCTTGAATGCCAAGTGGATCTGACGAGGGTCGACGCCCGGCTTCACGGATAAGTCATATTCCAGACCTTTCCCATTTGCGTAGAACACGAGATCGATACCGCGATAGACATTCGGAATTCGCAGCCGTGAGTATTGCGGAACACCAATATGCCAGCGCTTGGGGTCGTTTCCGAAGAGGTAATTGTTCACAGAGCCGGTCGGTTCGAGACCTTCCATAGCCGCCCATTCGGAACTGCCTGCGAGGCTCATGGTTACGCGATCGAGGTTCGGATTTGCGAGCACCGCCGGTATGGCCGACACACTAGGAGGAGTTCGCGAAGGGACAGCGCCGGCGGGGAGCACCCGAGGCTGGAAGACTGCACCGGTAGAAGTGAAATAGATTTGGTAACCCAGTCCGCGGGCCACCCATTTCACTTCGGGCGGCGCTTGGCCAACGTTTGGCTCAAATGTCAATGGCCGGACAAATGATTTCGGCGTTGGAGCAGCCGCAATCGAGACGGTGAGAAATAAGAACGGAAGCAAACTGCGCATCGTACAGCAACCTCGGAGAAGCAGCGAAGCAAGTTGCCATCCAGTTTTGTTTCTTCAAATAACCCCGGCTTACGCGCGCAGATATCGCATCGCGAACCAAATAGCTTATCCGGATGGTTCCCGGTCGCAAACCGAAACCTTCCATGTAAGTTCCGCACCAGCGTGCGTTGAGCGCGCCTACCTGGGATGTCGAAGAGTGCTAAGCCTCTTTATCGCGCGCTGGAGCTTGTCCCGCAACGACCTGTGCGTGATTGATAGCGGCGGTCAATGAAACACCGCCAATGATGTTACCCAGCAACGTAGGCAGTAAGTAACCCAACGCAACATCGCCCCAAGACCGGGCTCCCACCATAGCCAGGAACAGAACTTCGACGGCGCCCGCTACGATGTGTGTCAGGTTCGCCAACCCGACTACATAAGTGACGATCACGATGACGGCTAAGCGGCCCGTGCTCACCGCAGCAAGCATCCACACCACCATGGCGATAAGCCAACCTGCAAAAATCCCACGCAGAATTGCTGTCCCAAACCCGACCCCCATCGCATGGGTCGCGATTTTCATCATTGAGTCCTGAACTTCGCGAGAAAACATGGGCGTGTTTCCGACCACCCAGGCGAACAGGTGCGCACCCACCAGATTAGAAATCAACACAATGGTCCAAATACGGGCCACCTTGATCAAAGTCTCGGCGTTCCGCCTGGCAAGGAGCGGGATGATGGCGGTTAGTGTGTTCTCGGTAAACAGCTGTTGCCTGCCACCGATGACCAGCAAAAACCCTAGCGGATACCCCAATGCCGTCACGAGCGGGCGCCACTCGACATCCGGGAGATGAGACTGGAGTAATGCCTGTCCGACGAAAGAGAATCCCATGGACATCCCGGCCGCCAGACCGGACCACGCCAGCGCGGAAGCAGACCGATTCAGTTCTTCGTCACCATCCAGCCGGACGGCTTCATGAACCACTACGGCGCTGACAGATGTACGATCTTCCGCTTCCTGTTTCTGCTTCTCTGTCAGCTCAGGTTGCCCAGCCGACTGTTCATCCGTAAGCACTAGCACTAAAGTATCAGCCAGTCGGGAACGAAGGGTAGTGTGAAAATTCTCAGCCCGTTAGGCGCTTGCACGGCTGCGAAGGTGGTCACAAGTCGTATCGTTGATTTATGTACTTGGGGAGCAAGTAAGTTGATCAGTGAGACGGAGCCGGAATCAGAGGCACTACAATGCTTTTCCTGTCGCGATTGACCAAAACTTCACCATAAAAATCATCGGGCGGTTTGTAACCGCGCACCCCCGGTGAAATTGAGTAGACTCCTGTCGATAAGCCCTGAAACTCAAAGCTTCCATCCGCTGAAACGGTCGCAATTTGACTATCGAAGCCAGCGTCGGACGAAAGCGTGACGTGCATTTCCGGCGAAATCGCCTTACCATCGGTCATCACAAGCTTTCCTCTCAAGCTATAGGCATTCGACAGCTTGATGACGCCCACGTCTACCACCTCGCCATCGTCTTTGGTTTCTACCGTAACCGCATCACCAGCTAGACCGCTGGCCGCAAGAGATTCCATCTTCGGATAGACGTACCAAATTCGGCCCGCAGGAATATTCGAGATTTCAAAAGTCCCGTCCGTTCTCGTCCCAATGCGAACTTCTTGGAAAACGGTCCCGGAACTACGGCTGTGTGTGAATACTCCCACTTCGGCGTTCGCCACTGCGGTTCCATCAGGCTTCAACAGACGTCCACGGATAGAAGCGCCTCGTGTAACGGAAATCGTTTTTTCTTCCGGTCCAGTTGGCAACGTCACCAATTTGGGAGCCATTGCACGCGGAGAGACCATAAGTGTGATTTGAACGGCGGGTTTCGCATAGACGATCTCGAACTCGCCACGCTCGTTCGTCGCAGCCAAAGGCTGAATCCAATCAGGAGATTCGTTCGGACCAAAGGCTCGGCCAACGCCCCGGGGTCCCTTATAAGTGACCCCCTGCTGTTCCACGACTGCATCTCTGACCGGACCACCAAAGGCGTCAGTGACACGACCGCGCACTGTTTGCGACGGATCTTCAGTATCGCGCTTTACTGGCAGGACTGCATCGTGGGCATCACCTTTGAGAGGGTCGACTTGTTGACAAAGACCGCCTTGTATCGGTTCTTCACCACCAGCAACTTGAAAACAAGATCGGAGTTTAGGCTTGTCAGCGAGTATCTGCCCTCGGGACCGGTTGTTGTGCGCTTCCCGCAGTCCACCCAGCAAGTGGGACATTAGACGCTGTACCCCCTTCTCATTTGAGCCTCGTAAACAAGCACGGTGGCGTGTTCGACACCGTTTCCATCGCCGTCTACGACCTTGCCGTTTAGTGTTGCCGCTCCGGTATCGCCCCAAACGGTCCCGGCAACAAGTGACAGGAGGATCGTCACAACCAAGAAGCGGCAAGGCATACCGATTATGTTCTTATCACGAGCGTAAGTAGGTGCCCGAAATGCCTGGCGACGGTGAATCTGAATACTTGGTCTTATATACCCGCCGCACCACTCTGCTGAATCAGCTTCGCGACAAGCCCGGTCCACCCTGTCTGGTGGCTGGCACCCAGCCCGGACCCGTCATCGCCGTGGAAGTACTCGTAGAAGAAGATATGGTCGCGGAAATGCGGATCCTGTTGGAACAACTCTACATCGCTGTAGATCGGCCGCCGCCCTGCTTCGTCCCGCGAGAACAGCCTCGTCAAGAACTGAGAGAGATGCCTCGCGACTTCCCGGAGGGGCACGGCGATTACCTGACCGGGACGGACACTCCATCGTGAAAGAATCGCCGTAGTAATAGTCCAGCCGCTGCAAAGCTTCGATGATGAGGTAGTTCATCGGAAACCAAACCGGCCCGCGCCAGTTCGAGTTCCCGCCGAACATGCGTGGTTTGCGACTCCGCCGGTTCGTAGTCGATCCGCAGTTCCTGACCATTGAGCGTCAGCGTGTAAGGGTGATCTTTGTGATAGCGCGACACGGAACGCACGCCATACGGCGACAGAAACTCTTCCGTGTCAAGCAACCGCTGCAGAATGCGCTTCGATGCGTTCACGCGTGACCAACGAAAGCAGCTGGCGGCGCTGCACGCCCCCTCCAGCATCGGAGCCAAGCCTTCCGTCAGATCGGGGCGGTTGTCGACGAACCACTGCATTCGTCTCTGAAAACCCGGATGTTTAGCAACCTGCTCAAATTCCAGCGTGTCTGTGGCGAATAGCGGAATCAACCCCACCAGGGAACGAATACGGAGTAACTTGCTGTCACCGCCAAGGATTCTCAGCCGGTCGTAATAGAAGCCGTCCTCTTCGTCCCACAACCCTGTCCCGCCGTAGTTGTTGATGGCATGCGCAATGTAAAGGAAGTGCTCGAAGAACTTGCTGGCTATGTCTTCGTAGGTATTGTTCGTCTCCGACGAGTTGAAGCGCGATCTTGAGCATGTTCAGGCAGTACATACCCATCCAGCTCGAGGCGTCCGATTGCTCCAGCAGCCATCCTTCCGGAAGCGGTGCGCTGCGATCGAAGATGCCGATATTATCCAAGCCAAGGAAGCCGCCTTCGAAAACGTTGGCCCCTTCCGAATCCTTGCGGTTCACCCACCAGGTGAAGTTCATCAGGAGCTTGTGGAACACGCGCTCCAGGAACGCCAGATCCGCTTTGCCCGTCACTCTGCGGTCGATTTGAAATACTCGCCACGCAGCCCAGGCGTGTACGGGCGGGTTCACGTCACTGAATGACCACTCGTACGCAGGCAGCTGTCCATTCGGGTGCATGTACCATTCCCGCAGAAACAGTGAGAGCTGAGCCTTGGCAAAGCCGGGATCAGCGGGCGCAATCGCAACGGCGTGGAAAGCCAGATCCCAGGCCGCATACCACGGGTACTCCCACTTGTCCGGCATTGAGATCACGTCTTCATTGAAGAGGTGGACCCAGTTGTGATTGCGGCCGAACTTTCTCTCGGGAGGCGGGGCCGGGCCGTCGTCATCGCCTTTCAGCCACGTATCAACGACAAAGTGGTAATACTGTTTGCTCCAGAACAGGCCGCCAAAGGCCTGCCGCTGAATGCTTCTGGCGTCCTCGCCCAAGTCCTTTGCAAACTCGGCGTAGAAGTCATCTGCTTCCTGAATCGCTCGGGTCGAAGATGTCGGGCCATTGCTCACGTGGAACATCGCGTGACGTCTCAGGCGCCAGCCGCAGATACAGAACGCGCTCCTCATTCGGCGCGAGCGTAAGCTGGTAGACCGCGCAGGCCTTCGTTCCTTCCCTGGCGGGATTGACCGCGTCCTGCTTCCCGCCGACGATGTACTCGTGGAATGCGTCCTTGACGTACGTGCCCGGTCCCTCGACGCCAAAGATCCGCGGATAGTTCGTGTCATTCTCGGTGAACAAGCGTTTCCGGCGTGCCGTCGAGGGTCCAGACAAATTGCCCAAGCTTCGTGTGTGCCGCTTCCACTTGGTCGGGCTCGCGCAAGCTGAGACGAGGCCGCTCAGAAGGCTGTTCACTCCGCCCCCAGCTCCATGTGTTGCGGAACCAAAGCGTTGGTAAGCAGAGTCAGGCTGGCGGGATCGGGCCCCCTGTTTACGACAGTCAGGCGAATGAAGATGTCTTCGAAATCCCGCTTTGCGTATTCAACGAAGACGTCGAAATAGCGGCTCTGGTCAAAGACCCCGGTATCGTTCAGGTCAAACTCCGGATCAAGGCGCGTGCGCTTCCGGTTCTCTTCGACCAGTTGATGATACGGAAATTCCGCTTGGGGATATTTGTACAGTCCCTTCGCGTAGGAGGCGGTGGGCGTAGCGTCGAGGTAGTAATAGATCTCTTTGACGTCTTCTCCGTGATTGCCTTCCTGGCCTGTCAACCCAAACAGACGCTCTTTCAGGATCGGATCTTTGCCGTTCCAGAGGGCGATCGCGAAGCAGAGAAACTGATGGTTGTCGCAGATGCCGAGGATGCCGTCTTCTGTCCACCGATATGCGCGCGAACGCGAATGCTCGTGTGGGAAGTAGCTCCAGGCATCGCCGTTCGCGCTGTAATCTTCCCGAACCGTGCCCCAGGCGCGCTCTGCAAGATACGGGCCGAAGCGGCGCCAGTGCTTTTCCTTGGCCTCCGCTTCAGCAAGCCTTCTACGTTCGGCGTTCACCCGGGGCTCAGGCGACGCTGGGTTCCGCTACAACTTCCAGCGGATGTTTGTACTTACACTCGTTGTTCGGACACTGTGCAACAGGTCCGGATTTGAGATACTTCTCGATCAGGTAGCTGTTGCCGCACTCCGGGCACTTCTCCGGAATGGGCTTACCCCAGGCAACGAAGTCGCAGTCCGGGTAGCGATTGCAACCGTAGAAGGTGGTTCCACGCTTCGAGCGGCGCTCGACTACCTCGCCCTCTGAGCAGTTCGGGCAAGGCACTCCGATCGTCTTCTGGCGGACGTACTTGCACTTCGGGTAGTTGCTGCAAGCGACGAATTCGCCATACCGCCCGAACTTCTGGACGAGGTTGCTGTCGCACTGCGGGCACTTATCTTCGAGCGTTACGTCTTTACGCTGTTCGCCGCCGATCTGCTTGGTTGTTTTGCAGTCCGGATAACCCGAACATGCATAGAACTGACCAAATCGGCCTTTCTTGAGCACCATGGGACGGCCACAGTTCTCGCAGTACTCGGCCTCGTCCTGCTCCCCAAACTCGGCCTTGGTTCCATCGGGAGCTTCCGCCGCGACTTCACGCGTATTACTGCACTCCGGATATCCGGAGCACGCGATGAAGCTGCCGTGCTTGCCCCATTTGATGACCATCGGCTTGCCGCATTTTTCGCAGATGAAGTCGGTTGGCTTCTCCATGCGCTTAATGTCGGTCATGTGTTGAGCCGCGTGGTCAAGGTTTTGTTGGAACCGATCGTAGAAGTCGGACATGGCTTTTCGCCATTCCACTTTGCCTTCTTCGATATCGTCCAACTCCTCTTCCATGCGCGCCGTATACTTCACGTCGAACAGGTCGTTGAAGCTCTCCAGCAGCAAATCCGTGACAACGGTGCCAAGCTCCGTCGGGAAGAACTTGCCGCCTTCTTTCTTCACGTACTCGCGTTCCTGAATCGTTGACAGGATAGAAGCGTAGGTCGAGGGGCGGCCCACACCGTCGGATTCGAGCTTCTTCACCAGGGTCGCTTCGTTGTAGCGGGGCGGTGGTTCGGTGAAGTGCTGTTCCGGAGTGATCTCCTTGAACTTCAGCTTCTCGCCTTCGGTCACAAGCGGCAGCTTGTTCTTGAGATCCTCGTCTTCCTCGTCCTTCTGGTCCTTTCCTTCTTCGTAGACCTTCAGGAAGCCGTCAAACTTCAGAACACTCCCCGTGGCGCGGAACAGGTAATCGGTCCCGCTCTTGCCTTTCACGTTGATATCGATCGTGGTCTGATCGAGCACCGCCGGCGTCATCTGCGATGCGACGAAGCGCATCCAGATCAGGCGGTAGAGCTTCAATTCGTCTTCGGCAAGGTATTTCTCGAGCGACTCCGGCGTATGCAGCACGGAAGTTGGGCGGATTGCTTCGTGAGCGTCCTGCGCGTCCTTCTTCGTCTTATAGACGTTGGGCTTCTCTGGCAGATAGCTGTAGCCCGGTTTCTTCTCGGCCGCCTGCTCGTAGCGATCGGCGATGAATCCTCGTACCTCGGTTAGCGCATCTTCGGAAACTCGCGTCGAGTCGGTACGCATGTAAGTAATAAGACCGACCGAGCCCTCTTTTCCGAGCTCTTTACCTTCGTACAGGCCCTGCGCCAGCATCATGGTTCGCTTGACGCTGAAGCGCAGTTTGCGCGATGACTCCTGCTGCAAAGTGGAAGTGATGAAGGGCGGGACCGGATTGCGCTTCTTCTCACGGGTCCCAACCGATCGAACAACGTAGTCTACGCCTTCGATGTCGTTGACAATACCGCTGGCAGTCGCCTCGTTGACGATCTCGGGATTTGCGTCCTTAACCTTATTTAGGCGCGCATTCAGAATCGGCGGCTTCTTGGCATTGAGCGCAACGTCAATCGTCCAGTATTCCTGCTTTTCGAACGCCTTCACTTCGCGTTCGCGCTCAACGATCAGACGCAACGCAACAGTTTGGACACGGCCGGCGGATAGCCCGCGCCGAACTTTGTCCCAAAGCAGCGGAGAGATCTTATAACCAACTAGGCGATCGAGCACACGGCGCGCCTGCTGGGCCTCAACGAGGTTGATGTTGACGGCCATCGGCTTGTCGAAGGCTTTCTTGACCGCGTTCGCCGTAATCTCGTTGAACATCACGCGGAAGATGGCCGGCTTGTCGGACTTTTTCGGAAGCAATTCCTCCTGAAGATGCCAGCAGATTGCCTCACCTTCACGATCAGGGTCAGCCGCGAGGTAGACGGAGTCCACGCCCTTTGCTGCCTGTTTCAGCTCAGTCATGAGCTTCTTCTTGCCTTCGATTACTTCGTACTTGGGCGTGAAATCCTTTTCAATATCAACCGCCAAGTCCTTTTTTGGGAGGTCCTTTACGTGACCCAGCGAGGCCTTAACAATGTACTGTTTGCCTAAGTATTTTCCGATGGTTTTCGCCTTCGCCGGGGATTCAACGATGACGAGCGCTTTAGCCATATCCTGCTTTCTTCGATGCCTTTTTGCCCCCGAACGGCTCTAGGCCCCCGGGAACGCTACCCTTTTACCACACCTTGACGAAGTTCTTTCCTGGTAATTGCCGTACCAGGCCAGACATCTCAAGATCAAAGAGGGCTGCGATCACTTCTGATGACGAAACCCCCTCGAAGGATTCAAGCAGGCTTTCAAGTTGTTGAGGAGTATCGACTTGCAACGAATTCAGCAGCTTTCTGGCAAGGGCTTTTTGAGGCTCTTCGGGACCGGACTCTTCCCCTTGCGGAACAAACTCGCCGGCTTCTAATAATATTTTTTGCTTGGCCTTCGAAACCAGCTCGCGCCGTACCGCCGAGGGTAGTTCGTTCGTAATATCCGTCCACTCCTGAACCAGCTTCGCTCCCCCATCCTTAATTAAGAGGTTAGGGCCCCAGCTCATCTTGGAAGTAATGTTCCCCGGAACCGCAAACACCTCCCGGCCCTGGTCCATGGCGAGCTTAGCCGTGATCGCCGACCCGCTATGTTGCGCGCCTTCTATAATGACGACGCCGAGCGAAAGCCCGCTCACGATCCGGTTACGAATCGGAAAGTTCTGCGGATAGGCTGGCGCGCCCATCGGGAACTCCGAAATCAGAAGGCCGCGGCGAGAAATCTCCTGGTAGAGCCGGCGATTCTCCGACGGGTAAAGCACGTCGACACCGCAACCGAGAACGGCGATCGTTGTTCCTTCCTCGTTCAAGGCCGCCCGGTGGGCCGCCGTGTCGATGCCTCGCGCCATTCCGCTGACAATCGTCAAGCCGGCTTTGGCCAGATCGGCACTGAGTCGCTCCGAGGCGGCCATTCCGTAGGGCGTAGGGCGGCGGGTACCGACTACCGCGATGGAGTGAGATGCGAGCAACTCCGGCCTGCCGAGGGTAAAGAGGAGTAGCGGAGGATCGAAAATCTCCCGGAGCCGCTGCGGGTAGTGCTCATCATGGATGGTGATGAGGCGGACACCCGAATTCATCACCCGTTGCTGCTGGTCCACAGCATCGTCGAAAGAGTACCCGCTGGCGATGTTACGAGCCTGGGATGCGCTCAGACCTGCCGCTTCCAACTCTGTGGCGGAGGCCCGAAAAATGGCCTGGGGCGACTTCAGCTTTCCGAGCAGTTTCAGGGTCCCCAAAGTTCCCAGACCGGGAACCATTCTGAGGGCGAGCCAAAAGAGCGTCTCTTCGGCGCTCGATACGGTTCTAGACACGTGGAATAGGTGCCCGCCGGCACGCCTATCTCTCAGTCCGCTCCAGCCTCAGACCTGGCATTGATGAAACCCGAAGCGACTGTGATCTCATCTAAAGTGCTGATGTACAAGCTGGTCCCCTTCTTTGCGCTCGCTCTCTTGGCTGCTGCGGTTACGGCCGAAGCGCAATACCCGGGACAATATCCACCCGGCGGCGGCGGTCAGTACCCTCCCGGGCAGTATCCTCCCGGCCAATATCCGCCGGGACAAGGTCCCATGGGTGGTGGCGGCAGCGGGATTCCCGTGCCTTGGGGCGGCCGGAAATCGAAGGACAAGAAAAAACAGCAGGAAGCGAAGGCGCCAACGTTTTCCGCAGAGGGACAAACCGCTTCGAATGACGGCAAGCAACTGGTGATTCACACCAAAGACGGGCGCGAGATCACGCTTGCTCTGACGACGCAAACCAAATTTGTGAAGGGCGACGCGAGCGTAGAGGCCAACAAGATCGTCCCGCGCACCACGGTACACGTCGATGCTTCCGAGGATGACGAAGGGAACCTGACCGCACAGAAGATCGAGCTTCTGAAGGACGCTCCGACGCGAGGAAGCGGAAGCGAAGCCGAGCATACGGGAGCGGGACGGCCAGGCACGGAAACCGGAACCTCAGCGTGCGGATGCAGACAACAACGCGATCCCCGATCCTACGACGCTGGGCAAGGCACCGGATGATCCCGACCGGCCCGTGTTGCGCCGCGGAAAGCCCGGAGGGGCGAGCGGAAACTAGCAGCAGCAGTCAGGGTGACGACGAGGTAGTCGTAGCGAAGAACGAAGGAACCCCAAGACCTTCTGCCGCGCCCGCTCGGCAGCGGAGCACAGACGACTCCACCGATTTCACGATCGAAGACAATACCAACCGGCCGAAACCGAAGGGAAATGGCTTGGAACTGGTGAATAAGGCGATGGACTGGGCAAGCACGTTCACGAACGGATTACCGAATTTCGTCTGCCAGCAGATGACAACCCGCTACGTGGAGCAGTCCAGGTCAGAAGGCTGGCAGCCGGTGGACGTCGTCACGGCGAAGGTGATCTACGAGGACGGGAAAGAGCGGTACCAGGAAATTACTGTGGGCGGCAAAAGAACGAGCAAGTCGATGCTTGATCTAGGCGGCTCCACTTCAACCGGCGAATTTGCATCAACCTTACAAAGTCTCTTCTCGCCCCGAAGCCAGACCGATTTTAAGTTTGTGCAGTCGACCACCATCGGTTCCACCCCGGCTACTATCTACGATTTCAAAGTGGCGCTGCCCAACTCAGACTGGTTTATCAAGGTCGGAGGGCAGGCACTGAAGCCTGCGTACAGCGGTAGCGTATGGATCGACAAGTCGACCGCTGAGGTCCGTCGGATCGAAATGCAAGCGGACAAGATCCCCCAGGATTTTCCGTTGGACAGCGTGCAATGGGCGGTTGATTACGACGTGGTCCGGTTGGGTACGGCCTCGTTCCTGCTTCCGGTACACGCCGAGAACCTAAGCTGCCAACGAGGCACATCTATCTGCAGCAAGAACGCTGTTGATTTCCGCGATTATCACAAATACAGCGGCGAAAGTACGGTCACGTTTAAGTAGAGACGGCTGGAAGCTCTCTTTTAGGAGCGTTCACGTTGTTCGTGGCCGGCGACGAACCGATCTCTTGACGCAATCGATTGGGCCTAATACTCTCCAGGGCTCTCGAGGCCTTTCCTCCTGGCGTAGGTGGCCCCGAGCCGCTGTCGGTGCTAGGAATATCACCCACACGTCAATCGATCCACACTTCCTAAACCCGCGCGGCGACACTCGCAGGTGTGATCCGGATCATAAGCTGAGCGGGACAGAACATCGTTCGTTAAAACGCTTCACGGTATGTGCTGCCGGTTACGATAGTGCGTTTTCAGATGCTGAACCAATGATTTACATTGATCGCGAAAGGCTGGGAACAATTCCTTTGCAAAATGTTCTAGCATGTGATAAAGCACATTAGCAGACTAGACAGCATGCTGATGGGTTGCACCCACTGCCGAGCTCGTGTCAACGCCACAAAACGAGGCGAGGTTAAAACATATGTGTCGGCGTCGGAATGTATCCGCGTTTCGCTCCTCGAATGTCCGGTGTGCGCTCATGCTGTCGTTGCACAGAACGAGTTGGTGCAGGAAGGGCAGTTCGACGAGCCTGATAGATGGTCGGCAACCGCCCGGGTATGGCCCGAGCCGGACACTGACATTCCGGCATCCATCCCGAGTTCAACTCGGATCTCTCTGATAGAAGCCAATCTATGTCTTCGCGCCGGTGCATTTACGGCCAGTGTAGTTATGATCGGCCGCGCACTGGAAGCCAGGTGTCATCACTTCGGGGCGGGCGTCAGACACAAAACAATGGCGCAGGGATTGAAGGAACTACTCGACAGGGAGATTATCGACAAAAGACTGTTCGAGTGGAGCGA
This sequence comes from uncultured Acidobacteriaceae bacterium, assembly GCA_963730775.1. Taxonomy (GTDB): domain Bacteria; phylum Acidobacteriota; class Terriglobia; order Bryobacterales; family Bryobacteraceae; genus Bog-105. The sequence continues at coordinate 64,594 of CAVSTI010000012.1, forward strand.
AGCGTTGCGCATTCATCGAAATCTGGCCGCCTATGCGAGCGGGGAGCAATTCTCACACGAGGATGCGGAAGACCTTTTCAACTTCGCGACTGCAATTTGTGATTACGTGTTTGTACTCAATGAGAAGTTCGCCTTGTTCATGAAGCGCAATGAGGAAAGGAAGACCTCACCGACGGAAACTGCATTATTATGACCTTGACCATTTTCCCCTTGAATGGACCACCTTCGCTCGTGGACCTTGCTATGAAGCCTCCGGCCCTGTTTATCCAACCCAGGATACTCAAAAGCGCTTGTCCGCTTTGATTTACCGCGATACTCAAAATTCCAACACCCGCGGGGTTTGTTGCAAAAGGCAGCCGGTGTGCCGACTGCTGCGAACTGCGCGGCCTGCATGATCTGCAAATATGTTCAGTCGCTGCACGTCGGCGCCCATAATGAAATGCTCGGCTTGCCGGAAACGAAAGCCATGTCGTTTCGCTTGAAGAGTAAGGGAAGGTGGGGATTTGATGTCTCGTTCTCCCCGAAGGGCTCGATGCTGAAAAAGATATGGAAAGACCCGGTATGGAGCACATGCATATCCGGGTTGATAGCCGTTGCAGCTGGCTATTTTGGGCTAAACGTACTAAAGCAGGTATGGAAAACAACGTGGCGCTTTCTCATCGCTTCGTCACTCATACCGCACGGGCTTCTGCTTGTCCTGATAGGGCTACTTGTCGCGCTGGTGGTTTATTTAGGCCTTACGGCTCGGAGCGCATCGCGGGAGGCTGGCCCTGCTTGGAAAAGCTATAACCAGGATGTCTTTGCGGGCGTCCTTTGGCATTGGGAATATTACGGCGGTACAATCGAAAACCTAGCTGCCTTCTGCCCTGGATGTGACTACAGAATGCGTTTTTTCAACCCCAGCGGTTATAACGCCATCTCTTATCTCACTTTTGTGTGCGATATCTGCGGCAGTGAATATCCATTTTCGGAATCCTTGGAATCTGTACAAAGTAAAGTAGAGCGCCTCATCGACCCAAAAGTCCGCACAGGGACTTGGGTCACTAGGAAAACCTCAACAGCACCATTCATTGATGACGCAGGGCGACGTTAACGAAGTGCATAGGCTCGAAACGAAGCGTGAATGAGTACGCCCCGACTACCAACTCACACTTGACGGAACCGCTGTGTAGCGGACCTTTGTCACAACATGCGAAAGTAATACACCATCGAGACAGCGACTAGGATTCCCGAGGCTAATGGGGAGAGGATTTCCCGTAAACGCTACGTTTCTCTGCGACAGAACCGACCGCAAAAGCAAAAGCTCCTAAACTCACCGCCACCCCAATGTGCGACACGAGAATGTGCCACGCGTTCAGATTCGGGCAGTGAACTTCCAGCGCAGCGGCTCCCACTAACCCGGCCAATACGCCCGCGGTTGCACCAGTGAGCGTCGGAGAAAGAACAACTCCTCTTCGCAAGACCAGCCAAACGAGCGCGGCAGTTGGTACCGCAACGCTGAGCCCGATTCGCAGACAAACCCAACTCGAAGCCCAGAATTCGTCTTCACGCTCGAACCCGAAAAGTGCCGCCGTACCGATTGCGAGCCCGCCTACGACAAGGGACGGCAATATCTCCGGATTCATACGATACCGTCCTGCCGGCGTCATTTGTTTCACGACAGAGCCAACGCACCCGATCGCGCAAACGGTCAGAGCACCCAAAATTAGGATCGTCTCGCGCGCGCCCATCTCCTGCCATCCGTACGCCTCCATGCTGTAGGTCGCCAAACCGAAAGCTCCCAGCAGAATGGCACCTATCACAACGCCGTAAGTTGCAGGCGAGGCAAGAGGCCGAACAGGCCGCAGATCAGCGCGCATGGACTCAGCAACGCGATTCATCAGGTCAGACGAAGGCGCTGGGAGACCCTCTAAGCTGCTCGACGCCTCGGTCAATCTCCGGCACTCCGGGCAGTCGCGAATGTGTTCGCGCAGCACTTCTGGAACTGCTGCGCCCGCGGGCTGTTCCGAAAGGGCGCGCTCAATGTCGCGACACTTGGAATTCGACCGCGTCAACTGCGTTCCTCCCCGCTTCCCAGCAAGGAGCGAAGCCGCTCGTACGCTCGATGAGCTTTCTGCTTAACCGCGCCAACGGTTGAAGATGTCGCCTCGGCCACCTGTTCTAAAGTTAGCCCGGCGACCTTCAGCATCGTGATCACTTCCTTCTGCCCGGGCGGTAAAGGTGCGACCAGTTCTTCAAAGGAGGGAAGATCTGCGGCCGAGTGACTTAGCTCCGGTGGTGGTTCCGGTAACACCTCGACAGCAGATTCGTGTGTTGAAACGCGGCGTTTCTTTCTGTATCCGTCAACCCGCACGTGACGAGCAATCGCATAGATCCAGGGCAACAATTGTTCGCCCCGCCGATAAGTATGCCGGGAGCGGTGAATACGCAACCAGGTTTCCTGAAGCAGGTCCTCGGCCTCTTCGCGGCTTCCCCCTTGTGCAAGAAAGAACCGCAAGAGCGCGGGGCTGATCGCATGAACCAGCACGGAAGGCGCTTGTGGGTCAGCCGCCTGGTAGCGCTCCATCCAAAGCTCCATAGATGATCTTTGGAGTTCCTCAACCGAAGCAGCCGAGGGCTCTCGAAGCTCTGTTTCTTCTTCCGGGTTGCCACCCACTCTCAGCCATCGTAAACCGACCGGCGAAAGCTGCGTCTCAGTAAGGGCATTCAAGGTCGAGATTTTGATTTCGGCACTGCGTCCAGAATCTCGGCCGCCGTGGTTCGCCCCCCATGCGTCTTGACGATTTTGCTGAAGAAGATCAACCCGTCCGAGTCCATCAGGAACGTGGAAGGGTAGGCCGTTTCTTTCGGCGCATCCCAACGAAGCCCGTAGGCATTCGTGAATTGATATCCGGGATCGAGAACGAGATCGAAATTCGCGGGCAGACTTTTATCTCGCAAGAACTCATTCGCTTCCCCCTGCAAATCCTGCGGCGGCCCCGGATAAACGAGCAAAACATGGACATCAGCCTTGGCGAAGTCCTCCGAATGCTGCACGAAATCCTGCACCTGGCGGTTGCAATACGGGCACTGGTAACCGGGATAGCCTCTGAGCACCACTAGTGCCACGGGGCCCCGCGAGACCAGATTCGAGAGCCGGACCGCCTTACCTTCCGGCGTCGACAGAGTAAAGTCGGGAGCCCTCTCGCCGACCGTTGGAGGTGCAGCGAGAACCGGCTGGAAAAAGCCCATCAATCCAAGCGCGAAAAGCGCCACACCTCGCAGATTCACGATCATTCTCCTTAATATGCAGCCATGCCGTTGAAGCCCGTTGACGGTGGGAAGTCGCCAGCGTCTCCGAGATTCGATAGCAGTCCGTCCTCACCGATGGCAAAAATCCCAACTTTGCCTTTCCCCGAATTTGAGCTGTACAGAAATTTGCCGTCGGCCGAGATCGCAATCTCGAGATTTGTGCTGCCTGCCGGATTCACGCCGGCGATGGTTCCGCCGATAGGAGTCAACGAACCGTTATTGCCGATCGCAAAACCACTGATCGTTGCGGACCCGGCATTCGAGGCGTACACAAATTTGCCATTCGGAGTGATGGCGTTCCAGCAATTCGCTGCGCCCAGAGTGGGAATACCCAGACTGATGGCAGATACAGTGCCGGCAGGGGAAACCGTATAAGAGGAGATGGTTGCGCCATTGGTCGCGCCCGCGGGTCCGGTTTCAGAGACCACAATGGTTCGTAACGACACGAACGTGGCGGAAAACACGCCGGGAGCCGCGCTGTGATTCACCGCAATGGGACTTAGGGTTCCATCGTTTTTAATCGGGAAAATATCAATGTTGTTAGGCGTTCGCTCCGTGACGATAAGCAGTTTCCCGTCCGGGCTGACGGAGAGCGACGAACCGCCCGACGTATTGGCCGTCAGGAACACTGTCGAATCCGGGATCTGTTTTAAATTGCTACCGTCGAACCGAAACGCAACGACACTCCCCGGACCAGCCGCATTCAGAACATAGACTCGGTTGTTCCATTGCGCCACCGCAACGGGTTCAGCGCCGCCGGATGGCGCCTTATCGATAAACTTTAAAGACGCATTACGCACGCGGAAAGCCGATACCGTTCCACTGCCCGCGTTAACGGCGAACAGCACAGTATGATCCTGACTCAATGTCAGCGACCCTTGTGACTGCAACGGGTCTGTAACGCCTCCGCTACCGCGTCCCTCCGTCGGATACCGGCCGGCGTCCGTCAAACTTCCATCGGAATTTCGTTCAAAAGCAACGATTTCGTTCTTATCGGCGGCATTCGTCATGACGAACACAGCACCACCCTTGCCGGATGGGGCTGCGAACGACATGGATGTTCCGCCGATTACCATGGCGAGCCATGCGCAAAGTGTTTTGGACAATTCTCGACTCCTGTTCTGCGGAGCGGCATCGTGGCAACCCGCTTGGGATTGCCACCGGCCGGTCGCGCAAATAGGTATTCGGACGGAGTCGCGAGTAAGTCACGGGGCGGGACTAACTTTTTTAGATCAGGACAACTTGATTCTGATCTGGGTCCGGATTACTGCTTGTAAACCACGCCACCTTTCATCACGAACTTGACCCGGCGAAGCGCAGACAAGTCTTCGACCGGATTACCTTCAACCGCGATCAGGTCAGCAAGCATCTTCGGCTTTACCAGCCCAACGTCCATATGCATCACCTGGCCGGCTACCGATGTCGCTGCCTTGAGCGCGTTGATCTTGGACATGCCTGCGTCCGCCATAGCATCCAGCTCCCAGGAATTCTGGCCGTGCGGAAACGTGCCTACATCGCTGCCGCTGACAATCGTCACGCCTGCCTCAAGCGCAGCCTTGAAACTCGCCCGACGCCGAGCGGCCACTGCCGAAGTCGGAGCCTGGCCGGTGTTGCCCACGCCTCCGCCACCCGCCGTCAATGTCGGACACAGCGCGACATGGTGCTCGACCATCAGTTTGTAAATCTCCGGCGTGCCTTCGTTCCCGTGCTCAATCGTCTCGGCACCAGCCAGAATGGCGCGGCGCATTCCTTCTGGAGTACTGGTATGAACAGCGACCGGTACACCGGCGTCCCTCGCTGTCTCAACCGCAAGCTTCATCTCTTCCAGCGAGAAGGTCGGATGCGAACCGGCGTGAGGTCCCCAGCGATAATCGCCATACAGTTTGATCCAGTCGGCCCCTCGCCCGATCTGATCTCGCACCACTTTAATCAGACTGTCGACTCCATCCGCTTCTTCCGCGCCTTGCGGGATATGCCACTCGAGCACGAACCCTTTCGGACCATAGGTGCTGGTGGCGACAATGGCGCGAGTGGAAACAAGCATACGCGGCCCGGGTACAATCCCCTGCTCCACTGCTTGCTTTAACTCCACGTCCGAATAGCCGGCGCCCTCCGTTCCTAAATCGCGGATCGTTGTAAAGCCTGCCTGCAACTCGTCACGCAGATGATTGACACCGCGCGCGACGCGAAGAGCCAATCCCTCATGAGCCACCTGATCATTCCATGAGGTCTCCTTATAAGCATGCAGAAAGATGTGCGAGTGCGCTTCTACCAGTCCCGGCATCAGAGTCAAGCCAGGGAGATCGATCACCTTGGCACCGCTTGCATCTAAGCTCGCGAGGGGGCCGGCGGCCTCGATTCTGTCGCCAGCGACTCGAACAGCCCAATTCTGATGAAGGGCTTCGCCATCGAAGACTTGCCCCGGTTTGAGGATAAAAGTGGTGGAAGGTGGAGGACTAGGGCGCGCGACTTGCGCAAACGAAATGATCGGAAGCGCGAAAACCGCAAGCGCCAATAAGCAACCTGAACTGATCCGCATCACGCGATTATAGGTGGTCGTTTGGCTCTCCTGAACTCATCGATCGCAGGTGCGAAGCTGGAAGCGATGTGCAGAAGCATAAAAGTCTTGCGAAAACACGAGGCACCGGCCACGGGCGAGGAAGTTGCCGCGGCAGCTCTGCAATTTGTCCGCAAGATCTCGGGGATGCGAAAACCATCCAAAGCGAACCAGGACGCGTTCGACCGCGCGGTTCTTGAAATCACTGCTTCAAGCAAGCGTCTCCTGGAGGATCTGGGACTCCCGATGCCCTCACGGGTGCGCTCGCAACAGATTAGCGAGGCCGAAGAATCGCCACTCCATTCGGCTTGAAGCTCTTTCAGACTCAATTGTTCGCTCCATCAAGAGAATAGTTCGCCCTAGCGGCAACTAACATACGCCAAATTACATCGTCGGCAGCTGGCGATAGACGGCTTTGCCACAGCTCCGCGATCAACAAGGAATGAACTCTTGAATCTGTGTTTCAAGTCAAAAAACAGAGTAGTCCCAGCATTGCTCCTGGTCGGCGGCACTCTCCTGCCCCTTGCAGCCGAAGCGCAAACCTCCCTCACCTTTGTCCCGATGACGCCCTGTCGTGCTGTTGATACACGAGTGGCCAAAGGCCTGCTTGGCACTCCAATCATGATGCCGGGCACAAGAGATTTTCCGATTCTAAGCAGTGCCTGCTCCATTCCATCCGCAGCCCTTGCGTACTCGATGAATGTGACCGCTGTCCCTACGGAAAGCCTGGATTACCTGACAGTCTACGCAACCGGCCAGACTAAGCCGGAAACGTCGACCTTAAACTCGAGAACCGGCGAGACTGTTGCAAATTCGGTGGTCGTCAGCGCGGGCACAGATGGCAAGGTTTCGGTGTTCGCTACCAACGAGACAGAAGTGTTGATGGATATCGATGGGTACTTCATCCCTGCCCCGAGCGCCGGGGCTGCAGGTCCAGCGGGTCCAACCGGGCCTACGGGGCCGGCTGGACCGGTAGGCCCAGCGGGTCCAATCGGCATTCCAGGTGTTCAGGGTGTTGCTGGTCCGGCAGGTCTAATGGGCCCATTGGGTCCCGCGGGTCCGATCGGCGCTACGGGCCCAAGTGGGGCAGCAGGAACGCCCGGTCTGGTGTATCAGGGTATCTGGTCCACCGCTTCTTCTTATGTCTCCGGTGATGTCGTGTTCTATTCGGGTTCGAGCTACGTGGCGACGCAGGCAAGTTCCAACAAGCAGCCCGATACGAACGCGAGCTTCTGGTCTCTCTTGGCTCAACAAGGGCTTCAGGGTGCAACCGGTGCCACTGGCGCAGCCGGACCAGCCGGTCCGGTGGGGCCTGCTGGCGCAACGGGCTTAACAGGCGCCACTGGTCCCGCGGGGCCGACGGGAGCGACTGGTGCGGCGGGGGCAACCGGACCGACAGGACCGGGCGGCGTTCCTTTCCGAGGCACCTGGTCACCGACTTCGGTCTATTTGTTGAATGACGCGGTGTTCTACAACGGCTCTAGCTATTTCGCTCTTAACTCCAGCTTGAACATCCAACCGGATTCCGATCCTACTGTCTGGTCTCTTCTGGCGCAGAAAGGGGACCAAGGCCCGGCTGGTCCTACAGGTGCCACGGGCGCAACTGGCCCAGCAGGCGCCGCTGGTCCTGCCGGACCCACGGGTGCCACGGGCGCGGCCGGACCAGTGGGGCGACCGGTGCCACCGGCGCGACAGGGCCCGCAGGACCGACGGGTCCTACTGGCGCTACCGGGGCGGCAGGAAGCGGAGGCCCCGTCTTCTCCATGGCCGCCAATTACAACTCGACTTCGGCGTACTATATACCGCCTGTTGGAGTGTTGGGTGGAATTGGCTACACGACCGAATTGACTACGCAACTAATGGCCGCAGCTTCCTGTACGGCGAACACGATGTATGTTCTAACCGATTCACCTACTACCATCACCGTTTCGCTTCGCAAAGATGGGCAGACAATCGCGTCCTGTAGCCCCGCGGGCGGGACATCGTGCTCGGCAACTGTAGCCACTACCCTCGTTCCTACGAGTCTCCTGAACTACATGCTCACGAATGGAACGACAACACTAGTCCGAGTGCGGGCCGCGACCGGTTGCCAATAGATTATAAAGAGACGGGATATACCCCTTTACATGAACGACTCCTATATAGGACAAATCATTCTGTTTGCAGGCAATTTTGCCCCCGTCGGGTGGGCACTTTGCAACGGGCAGTTGTTGCCCATTCAGCAGAACGCTGCCTTGTTCAGCCTCATCGGAACCACCTACGGCGGGGACGGCGTAAGCACATTTGGGTTGCCCGACTTGCGCGGCCGCGCCCCTGTTCACGTTGGACAGGGACCAGGTCTCCAGAACTACGTTTGGGGACAAAAAGGCGGTGCAGAGGTGGTAACTCTGACCTCTCCAGAGATGCCGGCGCACAATCACGGATTCGGCCAGGCCTGCAGCAGCGATCCCGGCGGCGAAGAGAGCCCGGCCAACAACTATCTTGGCCCGCAATCTCCGGGCACCTATTCACCGACATCAAACGCCCAGATGGGAGCGGGCACCAGCTCGATGGCCGGCGGGAATCAGCCTCACGAAAATCGCGCACCCTATCTGGCGATGAACTACTGCATCGCAATAACCGGCATTTTTCCAAGCCGCGAGTAACAAGGGCGATTTACCGGCTTGACCAAGAGGCTCAGAAATGAGCCTCTTTTCAGTGCTTTTTGCCCGCAGCGCGCGGCAGCTTTTCCGAAGTCTTTGCCTTTTCGGACAAGGCTGGCTTCTTCAAGGCGGCCAGGCTTCTTTGCAACGCTTCGGTGATGTCCACAACAGCCGCCTGCCGCTTCGGTTCTTCCACCTGCGTGATCGGTTGCCCGGCAACTTTCTTTGCGATCATTTCTTCCAGGCGCTCACGGCGTGAATCTCTGTACTTCTCGGGTTCGAATGGAGCTGCGAGCGATTCGATCAGCGTCTGCGCTAACGCGAGTTCCTTGTCCTTCACCAGGTCGGTTACGGCGTGATACTCCTCTTCCGCGCGTACTTCAGAGCTGAAGAACATCGTATGCGCCACAAGGCCGTGCTTTCCTGGCCTCACGATCACAATATGTTCACGGCTATGCATGGCTAGTTGCGAAACGGCCACAAGGTTCGATTTCCGAAGAGCTTCGAAAAGCAGAGCGTAGGCCTTCTCACCACCGCGATCCGGCGCAACGTAGTACGACGTCTCGAAGTACACCGGATCCACATCTGACAAATTGACGAACTCTTCGATCTGCATCTCCGTGGCAGTTTTCGATTCGAGACTCTTCAACTCTTCCGGATCCAGCGCCACAAACCGATTCTTCTCGTATTCGTAGCCCTTCACGACCTGTTTCCCGGTTACGACATCGTCCGTCTCGCCCCGGACCGAGACTTGTCGCACGGGCGCGAGAATCGGTTCCGGCGCGGGTGCGGCTCCTGCGGTCGCACTTAAACGTGAGTTCGAAGAGGACGTCGCCAAAATCGGCTCGAATTTCCTTCGGCCCTTTGTGGAAGCGGGCGGCGCGGCCTCCTCCCCTTCATCGTCTTCGGACCGCCTGGGAGTAAGAGGAACCCGGAGTTTCCGCGCGGTACAGACGTCTCAGGCTGACCCGCTCCGCTCGCGCCGCACGGAAGAGCCGCACCGGTACCGAGACAAGACCAAACGATATAAACCCGCGCCAAACCGTACTTGCCATGGGCGCCTCCACTCTTAGGATCGGACGAAAGACGAATCGGTTTCAACCTGTGGAAGAGGTCGCGGGTAGACTTATCCTTATGCTCTTCCGCGTTTCCCTCGCCGCAGTGAGCATTGCGGCCGGCTTGCTTGCTCAAGACAACCCGTCCTGGACCGAACCGTTTCCGCCTCATCGTGTGATAGGCAACGTTTACTACGTCGGCAGCAAAGGACTCGCTTCTTACCTGATCACGACGCCGCAAGGCAACATCCTGATCAACAGCAATCTCGAGAGCTCTGTGCCGATGATTCAGGAAAGCGTGGAAAAGCTAGGCTTCAAGTTCTCGGATACGAAGATCCTTTTGATCAGCCACGCGCATTGGGATCATTGTGCCGGCAGCGCAGGGGTAAAGGCAGCTACCGGAGCCAAATACATGGTCATGGATGCCGATGTGCACGACATAGAAACCGGCGGAAAAGAGAACTTTCATTACCGAAACTCCCCGGCGAGCTTCTATAAGCCGACGAAAGTCGACCGCGCGCTGCACGATGGCGATGAAGTGACGCTTGGAGGGGTAACGCTGGTCGCCCACTTAACCGCTGGCCACACAAAAGGCTGCACCACATGGACGCTCAAGGTGAAAGACGGTGGCAAGACTTACGACGTCGTGATTGTAGGCAGTCCTAACGTGAATCAGGGCTACAAGCTTGTGAAGAATACGCTCTATCCGAATATCGCGAGCGACTACGAGCACACGTTCGCTGTCCTGAAGTCGCTGCCGTGCGATATCTTCCTGGGGGCGCACGGCGACTACTACGATCTCGGGGACAAGTATCCGCGCCTGAAGACAGGCGGAGTAAATCCGTTCATCGATCCCGACGGATACCGGGAGTACGTCATCGAATCGGGAAGCCGCGTTCCGCTCCGAACTAAAGAAGCAATCGAAGGGTACAAACTAAGGCTTCTCGGCGCCTTCCGTAGGCGCGATGCCTTTGCGCGACTCGCTCTTCGGACTGCCTCCCAGATCAAACTCAGCACCGGTTTTGATCAGCGATGCCTCGGTCGGGCCCTGGAAAAACGCATAGCCCTGGCGGCTGAATTTCCACGCCAACGGACCGGCCAGCTTTTTGCCCGCCTTGTTCACAGACTGCTCGATTTGTTTCACGAGAGCCTCATACTGCGGTTCTCCTTGCTTGAAGCCCGAGAAGCTCCCCAGATCGGTGCTGGCAACGAAAACAACGTCGACGCCGGGTGTAGAAGCAATCTCGTCAGCGATCTTCACGCCCGCCGGAGACTCAATCATCGCGACGATCATCACATTATCGTTTGCAATCTGCCGGTAGTCGGGACCCCACATTGCGCCGTATTGGCCATTTCCCAAGCTCCGCTTACCGGCTGGTGGGTAATGCGAGAACTTGATCGCATTTTGGACCTTTTGGATGTCCTCCACCATGGGAATAACGATGCCTACGGCTCCCACGTCCATTGCCTTCTGGATGTCTCCCTCCGTTGCATCGGGAACCCTTATAAAGGGCATGGCGGGTGCGCCTTTGCACGCCCGGATCATGTGCGCGACGTCCTGATAGGTCATCGGGCTGTGCTGCATCTCAATCCACAGGAAGTCGAACCCCGAATTTGCCATGGCGCAGTACGTGTCCGGATCAGGAATCACGACGGTCCCGCCTACCACCTGCTTCCCGGCGGCCAGTTTCTGTTTGACAGTGTTGAAGATGCGCGACTGCGTCGGCGTGGATTGCTGGGCAGTTGCGAGGCCGCAGCAGAGAAACGCAGAAACCAGGAAAAACAAGGGACGTGTTTTCTTCATCCGGCTAACTCCTTCGCTCATTTGGCGACTTTGCGCTAGCTGAGAGTGTACTCCTTAGATCTGCGGATTGATATAACGGGAGCGGTCAGAATTCATGGCAATGCAGTCAAGGCGCAACTTACTACGATCAGCCGCCGCCGCGGCTCTCAGCGCAAACGCACTCGAGACGGGCAGGGCCGCGCAGTCCGCAACGTTCCAAACCTCGCAACGTGGTGTTCATCCTCACTGACGATCAACGTTACGATGCGTTGGGGTTCATGCACGGGCAGCCCTGGTTGCGCACGCCCAACATGGATTCGCTTGCCCGGGAAGGCGCTCATCTAAAGAATGCGTTCGTTACCACCGCGCTTTGTTCCCCAAGCCGCGCCAGTATCCTGACAGGCGTCTACGCTCATCGGCATCAGATCGTCGACAACAACACCGCCATTCCGCCTGGAACCAGATTCTTCCCTCAGCTACTGCAACAAGCCGGCTACCAGACCGCATTCATCGGTAAGTGGCATATGGGCGCGGCCGGAGATGATCCACAGCCCGGCTTCAACAAATGGATCAGCTTCAAAGGCCAGGGGACTTATTTGCCCAACAAAGATGGCCTGAACATCGACGGCAAGCACGTTCCGCAGAAAGGCTACATTACCGACGAACTTACGGATTACGCCCTTGAATGGTTGAACGGGATCGGACGGGATCAGCCTTATTTTCTTTACTTGTCGCACAAGGCGGTTCACTCCGATTTTGTTCCGGCGGAACGCCACAAGGGCATGTACGCAGGCCAGAAATTTCAACCCCCGAAAACGATGGCCGAGTCAGGACAGTACGCGCAACACCGGCCCATGTGGGTCCAGAATCAGCGAAATAGCTGGCATGGCGTCGATTTCCCTTACCATTCGGATCTGAACATCGCCGAATACTATGAGCGTTACGCCGAGACCCTGATGGCCGTGGACGAGAGCGTTGGGCGAGTGCTCAAAGCTCTACGCGAACGCGGCGAACTGGATTCCACGCTCGTTATTTTCATGGGCGATAACGGATTCCAATTCGGAGAACACGGGCTCATCGATAAGCGAACGGCATACGAAGAGTCAATGCGAGTACCCATGCTGGCCCGCTGCCCGGAGCTGTTCAAGGGTGGAACCGTTGTGAACGAAGTGGTAGCCGGCCTGGACATTATGCCGACGGTTCTTGCAACGGCAGGCGTCAACATTCCCGATGGACTCGACGGACGCAGCATGCTGCCGCTGTTGACAGGGAAAGGCGATCCGAACTGGCGGAAAGAGCTTCTGTATGAGTACTACTGGGAACGCAACTTTCCTCAGACGCCGACAATGCATGCACTGCGGACGGACCGCTACAAATACATCCACTACTACGGCATTTGGGACATCGACGAACTCTATGACCTGCAGGAAGACCCGCTCGAATCGAACAACTTGATCTCGAACCCGGAGCGAAAGAAGACCGTAGCCGACATGAACAAGCGTTTGTTCGACCTGATGGAGGCGAACGGCGCGATGAAGATCCCGTTGTTCCGCGATTCCGGCAATCAGTCGAACAAGCGCAACGCGAACAAAGAAGGGGCGGCGGACTTCCCCGACGAGTTAAAGGTCAAAAAGCCCTAGCTCTTGGCCTTCTCGTAGATGGCTTCGATATTGCCGCCCAGCCTGCCTTCGAGCGGACTGGGTCCGAAATGCACGGTGAAGTTGTCCAGGTTTTTGGCCAGATACTCGGGATAACCATTGCCTCGGAAGCTCTTCAGCGAAGTGATTGTAATTGCTTTCTTCAACTCGGCAGCAGACTTGCCCGCCTTCTTCCCGTCCTGAACCCGCGCCGTCAACTCCTCAATGTAGTTCCGAAGCTGGCCGATGCGAGTACGGTCATGCTGCACAGGGCCATGCCCGGTGATTGTCTGATCGAACGCGAGTTTCTCAACGGAAGTGATCGTCGCCGGCCACTCATTGGGATAGCCATCGCCCATATTGGGCAGGAATCCTGAGATCATGTCGCCTGAAGCAACGACGCGCTTTTGAGGACTAAAAACCACGATATCGCCCGCCGTGTGCGCGCGGCCATGGAACTCCAGGTGGAGATCGCCCGCAGCATCTTTCAACACCTGAGTTTTCGCGAACGTTAGGGTCGGCAACTCCGGCGTGTAGTTCCCTATCTCCGTCCGGTACGCCTTCAACTGGCGAATCTGTTCCTGCCAGTAAGCCCGGTCCGACGGCGTCTTTGCCTTACTCATCTGGGCCTGAACATCGTCGAGCATCTTGGGCACGCCGTCCACCGATTCCTTCGCTCGATTACGGCCAAGCTGCGTCATCAACTGCTTGGTGGTGTCGCTCGCGACGATCGTCACGTTCGGGTTTTTCGCCTTATACGCCGAATCGCCTTGGGTGTGATCCCAATGGAAGTGGCTGTTGATCAGATAGCGTACCGGCTTGGTTGTAATCTCTTTCCCAATCTGATTGATAAGAGAGGCAGCGGCGGAGGGCTTCGAATGGGCATCGAGCACTACCACGTGGTCCGATTGCACGAAGATCGCGGCGTTGCAATTGATCATGATTTGCGGCTTCGCAAGGGCCGCGAAGATGCCGTCCGCAACTTTCTCGATCGCAAACAGGTTATCTCCAGCCACAGGCGATTGAGCGCGTGCCCAGGTAGCACGCAGAAACGCCTCCTCAAACACCGAAGCCCCGGCGAGGATCCCGCCCAAGGTCTTCGAGAAGAAGTCCCGTCGGTTATGCGTATGCGTGTGGGTGTGACCGTGCTCGTGCATGAAGGCTCCAGCGCCTGCCAGTATAGTCCGTTTCCGCACGGCCCATAGCGGAACTGAGTAAAATCAGCAAGAGCCCCTCCTTGAAAAATACCCGTTCTGCCTTTCGACTTGCCGCTGCCGCCGCAGTAGTTGCATGCGCCCTCTTTGGAGGAACCAATGAGGAGGCGTCCCGCTGGGCGGAACATGCCCGTGCCGTAACGATCATCCGTGACGATTGGGGAATCGCCCACGTTTATGGCAAGACGGACGCGGACGCGGTATTCGGAATGATTTATGCCCAGGCCGAAGATGACTTCAATCGGGTGGAAACGAATTACCTCAACTCGCTGGGCCGTTTAGCCGAGGCCGAAGGCGAATCGAAGATCTATCAGGACCTCCGGATGAAGCTATTCATCGATCCTGTCGAGTTGAAGAAAGAGTACGGCGAGAGCCCCGCCTGGCTGCAAAAGCTCATGGTTGCGTTTGCCGACGGCTTGAACTTCTATCTCAGCCAGGCATCCGGATGTGAAGCCGCGCGTCATTACCCATTTCGAGCCGTGGATGGCACTTTCGTTCACGGAGGGCAGTATCGGTGGCGACATCGAACACATACGGCTGAATGATCTGGAAGCGTTCTACGGTAAGAGCGCACCGAAGAAGGTCGCGCTGAACGATGAACTCCGGCCTGCTGAACCTTCCGGCTCAAACGGCATCGCCATTGCTCCTTCGAATACGGTCGGCCATCATGCTCTCCTGCTGATCAATCCACACACGTCCTTCTTCTTCCGGTCGGAACTGCAGATGGTCAGCAACGAAGGGCTAAACGCCTATGGCGCAGCCACCTGGGGTCAGTTCTTCCTATATCAGGGGTTCAACGATCGCGCCGGCTGGATGCATACTTCCAGCGGTGTCGATGCCGTGGACGAATACGCCGAGACGGTGTCGAAGCGAGGGGATGGCTGGTACGCGAAATACGGGACCGGCGAACGCCCCATCACCGTGAAGGAGATCACGATTCCATACAAGACGGCGAGCGGTATGGCCGAGAAGAAGTTCACCACCTTTAGGAGCACCCATGGTCCGATCATCAGCAGCGACGGAGATAAATGGATCAGCGTCCGCCTGATGCAGGAACACATCAAGGCGCTCACGCAGTCTTATACCCGGACGAAGGCTCGCGATTACAAGTCGTACCGGCAGACGATGGAACTGAAAGCCAATTCCTCAAACAACACGATCTTTGCGGATGCCGATGGCGATATCGCCTATTTCCACGGCAATTTCATTCCCAAGCGAGACACAAGATTCGATTGGAAGAAGGTTGTGGACGGGAGCAATCCGGCAACGGAGTGGCAGGGACTGATGACGGTGGACGAGATCCCGCAGCTCTTCAATCCCAAGGTCGGCTGGCTGTACAACTGCAACAACTGGCCGTGGTCGGCCGCAGGTCCGGACAGTCCGAAGAAAGCCGATTTCCCCGCTTATGTCGAAAACGGAACTGAGTCGGCGCGCGGACTGCATGCGATTCGCGTGCTCCAGAACAAGAAGAACTTCACGCTCGATTCACTGATTTCGGCTGCTTACGACAGCTACCTGCCTTGGTTTGACAACACGCTTCCCGTCCTTATGAAGGCTTGGGACGAAGCGCCCGATTCGCAACCGCTAAAGGCAAAACTAGCCGAGCCGATCGCAGCACTCAAATCCTGGGATCACCGCTGGGCCGTCGATTCCGTTCCTACCTCCCTTGCCGTATTCTGGGGCGAAGAAATCCGGCGCGAGACCCTTGGGCCGTCCAGGAAGACCGATCTCCTGGTGGAGGATTACATCGCCACAAAGACGCCGCCGGAGCAACTACTCCAATCGTTCGCGAAAGCGTGCGACCGGCTTACGAGCGACTTCGGCACCTGGAAGGAACCGTGGGGCGAGATCAACCGCTACCAACGCCTGACGGGCGACATCGTTCAGCCGTTCAACGACACCAAGCCCAGCATCCCTGTCGGCTTCACTTCGTCCATGTGGGGCTCACTTGCGTCATTCGGCGCGCGGCCGTATCCAGGCACGAAGGAGTGGTACGGCACCAGCGGCAACAGCTTCGTGGCCGTAGTCGAGTTCGGCGACAAAGTCCGAGCGAAAGCCGTCACAGCCGGCGGTGAAAGCGGACATTCGGGATCGCCCCACTTCAACGACGAAGCACAGCGTTACAGCACCGGCAATCTAAGGGACGTGTATTTCTATCGCGATCAGCTCAAAGGTCATACGGAACGCGAATATCATCCGGGAAGCTGAAAACTCATCCACCACCGCTTTTGGACTTGTAGTCATTGCGGCCGCCAGTTGGTTTCGGAAGCGCAAATAATCCGTTATTCGTAGCGCAACGCGAGCATGGGATGAACCTTGGTCGCGCGGCGAGCCGGCACATATCCGGCGAGCATTGCGACCGAAGCAATTGCAAGCGTTGCTGCCGCAACAGTGAGCGGATCAGTCGGTTGGATTCCGTAGAGCTGGGACCTGACGGACTGCGTCAGCGCCCACGTGAGCGGAAACGCAATGATCATGCCGATCGCTAACAGGATCAAGACCTCCCGCATGATCAACCAGAGCACATGCGCTTTGGCTGCGCCGATTGCCATCCGGATACCGATCTCGCGAGTTCTGCGCGTTACCGTGTACGCCATTACTCCATAGAGACCTATCGCAGCAAGAAGGGTGGCTAGCAGACCAAAGCCGGTCGATAGAGACGTAACCAGCCGCTCAGTCACCAGCGAATTCTCCAACTGCTTTTCGAGCGTGATCATCTGGAACACAGGCAGATTCGCATCCAGGTCATGGATCCGCTTACGAATACTGTTGAACATCTCTTCCGGATTGCTGCGGGTTCGAACATAGCCGGTTACGCCCGTCGCAAATTCCATCTGCCGATACGGCCGGAACACTTCAACCGGAACCTCGTCGCGCATGCTCTCGTACTTCGTGCCGCGCACAACGCCGATCACGGTGATATCAGTCTTCGTTCCCGGATCAATCCCCATCCCGATCTTGTGGCCGATAGCGTTCACGGTACCGAAATATTTCTTCGCGAACGCATCATTCACAATGCAAACCTTCGCGCTGCCGATCACATCGTCCCTTCGGAAATCCCGTCCAGTGAGAAGCGCAATCCCGAGCGTGTCAAAGTATCCGGGATACACGAAATTCATGTGCGGATCCGGAAGTTCACCAGTCTTTGGCGAGTAAGAGTCGATCGTCACCCAAGAGTCCCACTCGTCACTTTCCAGCACAGGCATCACCGCGAGGCCCGAACCCTCCGCCCCGGGTAAGGCTTTGAGGTTTTCGTCGAGCTGATCGTAAAAGGCCCGGGTTCGCTCCGGCGTGTAGCCGTTCAGGGTCGGATTGACCTTAAAGGCCAGTAAGTTCGAAGTGTGGAATCCCGGATCAAGTTCTTGCAAGGTACGCAGGCTTCGGATGAACAGGCCGGCGCCGATTAGAAGAATGATGGATAAGGACACTTGCGCCACCACGAGGGCCTTACGGATACCGGTCGAAGCGCCACTGCCCGAAACCGAGCCCGCCTGGTCCTTCAACGTCCCGGCTACGTCCGGCCGAGTTGCCTGCAATGCCGGGAGAAGCCCAAAAAGCAATCCGGTCAGCAGAGATAACCCGAGATTAAAACCGAGAATGCGAAGGTCGGGTACGGAAGAGAGCCGGAGAGGTGTCGAACCCCGGGGCAGAAGACTGATCAGCGCGTGATCCGTCCAGAACGCAAGCGCCAAGCCTGCGACGCCACCCGCTAACGAGAGCAGTAACGATTCAACCAGGAGTTGAGAGACGATGCGCCGGCGGCTGGAACCAAGAGCGAGGCGAACGGCGATCTCTTTCTGCCGCGAGGTTGCACGCGCAATCAGCAGGTTCGCCAGATTCGCACACGCAATGAGAAGAACCAGCGCGACCGTCGCGGTCAAGACAAGTAAAGGCTTTGAAAATCTCCGCCGCAAAGACGACCGCCCTCCCGAACCTGGCAAGACATCCAGTGACATCTGCAGAAACGCCTTCTTCATCTCAGGTGCCGCCTTCGCAAACGCTTTTTCCTGAACTTCCATCTGCAGAATGCTGTGGAAGTAAGGCTGAATACGGGCTTTTGCTTCCTTGAGGGTTACGCCTGGCTTCAAGCGGCCAAATACCGTCACCCAGCGAGAACGCCTGTCATTCAGGTCCATGTAGCGCCCCAGTTTGGCCGCCATGGTCACAGGTACGCGGACCTGGGGTGCATAACTCGGATCGGTGCCTGAGAATTCCGGCGGACTGACCCCGACGACCGTAAACGGGAACCCGTTCACTAAGAGTTTCTGTCCCAAGATGCCGGGATTCCCGGCAAACCTGTTCCGCCAGAAGTCATAGCTCAGGACAGCAACTGGATGGCCGCCCTGATAAAGGTCGTCATTCGCGGTGAAAAGCCGGCCAAGTGCCGCCCTCACGCCCAAAACCGGGAAGTAGTTACCCGATACAACCTCGCCGGCGACGCGCTCCGTACGCCCGCCGAACCCGAGACTCATTTCTACTTCACGGAAACAGAACATGCCCTGAAAACCGAGATCGTGGCCGCGGAAATCCTGGTACATCGGATACGAGAGCCGGTTCCACCCCTGGTTGCTCCCATAGTGCCTGCCGACTGCGCTTAAGAGAACCAGTTGCTCCGGGGCTTTGACCGGAAGCGAGCGCACGAGTATCTGGTCAGTAAGCGAGAAGATAGCCGTGTTGGCACCGATTCCAAACGCGAGCGACAGGACTGCCACCGTTACAAACAACGGAGACTTGGCAAAGCTGCGAAGGGCGAAGCTGATATCCCGCATCAGGTTCATAGTTTTCCTTTGACGACTCCCGTAGCCGGCGGTTAGGTGAAGCGCTTACTTCTTTTTGCGAAGGTAGATTTGTCCGTTGAAGGTGGTGAACTGATACTCGGGGCCACCCCCGTTGATCGTTCCGCGCAACGTTCGGTCGAAGCGTAGTCGGTAGTGTCCGTTCTGGCGCTGCGAATCGGCCTCTTCTACACGCGCTCCCGCTTCGAACTTCACTTCGAAATCACTGTAGATCTCGCCGTGGTCTGTCTTCATGCGCACATTTGCCTTCGGATTTGCAGGCAAAGTCACATCGATGTCGCCGTTCATCGTGCTAAACGAAAGCGGCTTCGAAGGATCCACCGCATCCAGTACGGCGCTCACCTCGCCGTTAAGAGAATGCGCGTTCACCGAACCCGAAACATTCTTCAAGGTCACGCGGCCGTTCAGGTTATTGGCCTCGATATCGCCCTCGATACCTTCGACTTCGATATCCCCGTTGTTCATGCATTTCAACTGGAGTGAGGATCGCCGCGGCGTGGTTATCACAAGCTCTACCGGCCGGTTGAAGGAAGACGTGCGGATGTTGACCTCGTTGTTTTCTTCTGTGATGTCCAGACCGGCGTTGCCGGGAAGGTTTAGCCGCTTCATACCGCGTGATTCCGCGGGACGGCGCTCATGGGAGTCATTGTCGTTTCGCGAACGGGCTTCCACCGTGATCTCCTTCACGTTGCCGCCGCGTACGGTGATGCCCCCCATCATCAGATTCGCCCGAATCCGAGGCGGACGGGATGGATCGTCCAGGGGTACGGTCGCCTTTTGCGACCCATCTTGCGCAAATAAGCAGAAAGCGTACAGAAACGCGATTCCAAGGATAAATTTCATAGCTAAGCCTTTTACTGCCCTCGATGTAACCGAATACTTCCGTTCAACGTGTTGAAGCTCATTTCCGGACCGCCTCGCCCCGCGCGGCCACCGGAGATCCGGTTGCCGTGGTACACAAACTTTCCATTGCGGCGTTCGCTCTCGACAACAGGCATCGCCCGCGGAGATACGTCAAAGTCGCTGTAAATCTCCCCGTTCAGCGTCTTAAAGGAAAGGTCCGCCGAGAGATCCTGAGGGAAGAACACGTCTAGCGGCCCGTTGACGCTTTTCACGCTGCAGGGGCTCGTCGGATTTCTTGAGAAATGAATCGCCACAGGGCCATTCACGGTATGTACATCTCCCGATCCGCCAATCGCGTTCATCGCAATCGCGCCATTCACATTGCCTACATCGAAATTCCCGTTCAATCCGTCAAGCCGGATGTCGCCCCCGTTTACCGTCGAGATCACCGTTCTGGCGTCCCGAGGTATTTCGACGTCAATGTCGTAGACGACGTCATAGAAGTGCCTGTGCTCTCCCGAGCACGACTGCCCGTCACCGTGACAGCGCCAGGGGGCGTCGTACGAGACAGACACTTGTCCCGGCTTTCCTGACATGTCGAGCTTCACATCGCGCTTCGCCTCCGCCAGATCGGCATCGGTTTCAGCGCGGATAATCTTGTGTGCCTTGATGCGAACGCTTGATCCCGTTGAAGCGGTCGCGTGCACGTAGCCCTGAAGGTTCTCGATGACCACACGATCGGGCGAACCCGACAACGGCATAGTCTTCTCGATTGTTTCTTCCTCTTTCACGGGCCAGCGCTCAGACGAGGAGCCCGCAAGGCACAATGCTCCCAGGCCGCACGCTGTAAGCGCCAGCCAAACATACGTTTTCATTGGTACCGTCCTTTAGTTCAGGGAAAGTTTCTGGAGCCCCCACCGTGCTCGTTCCTGCACGGCGGCGTTCAATGCTCTGTCTTCGGTTAGCTTCTTCAGTTCGCCCGCCGCGCCACGATCTTGAATGTGAACGAGCGAATCAATCAACGCAATCTGGACCAGCGGCGAATCCTGCTGCCGGATGGAGTTGACCAGCGCCTGCCTGACGTCCTTATCGCGAGTAAACTTCTCTAGCGCATCGAGCGAAGCCAGGCGGACGTTCGTGTTCGGATCATGGTTCAACGCCTGCACCAGAGCGTTCCGGAGTTCAGGATCGAGTTGATCGACCTGCATGCTCCAAGAGACACCCTCCAGCCGCGATGTCGCCGACTGCCGGTCCATCAGCGTCAACGCCACGGTCTGCCGCAATTCCTGCACCTGCGTATGCAGTTCCGCCACTTGGCTTCGGGACGGCGCTTCACTTTTTTCCCGGCCCACAAACAGGCCCAGAGCAAATAGCGCCATCGCAACGATTCCCTGGCGCACCAATCCGGCCAGACCCGGCTTCCACCACGCAAAAGTTCCCTTCGCCAGCCGCGCCTCGCGATGCGAGAGGTCGTCCAGTCGTCGGTAGAACCGTGCCCTTAAGAATGGACTTGGCTGTTCCTGTTTCACCTCGCCAAGGTCTTTCCAGACAGCCTCCAGTTCCGCCACTTCGTGCCTGAGTTCCGGGTCGATGGCGATCCGGTCCAGGAACGTCTTCATCTCTTCCGGAGTCAATCCGCCGGTGAGATATTCCGGAATCAAGTAGCGAAACTCCTCAGACGTCATACAGCTTTTCTCCACGCAATTCGCAAAACTTTTCCCGAAGCTCGCGCAAGGCCCGATAAACGCGCACTTTCACCGTGTTTACCTCGCACTTCATAATCTTGGCGATCTCGTGGTATCGGAGATCGTGAAACCGGCTGAGGACGAGAACCTCTCTCTTCTCTTGCGACAACGTCTGAAGTGCTTCCTCCAGAAGCAATCGGTCCTCTTTGCGGGTGAAAATTTCTTCTGGCATCGGTTCACGGCTCCTGATTTCGAGCACGTCGGCGCTCATCGGTTCTGCCGAGCGAGTTCGCAGCGTATCGTAGAAAGCGTTGCGCCCCATGCGATACAGCCAGACGGAGAAAGGAAGCTCCGGATCGTAAGTCCCGGCGTATTTGAGCACCCGGAAGAACACCTCCTGGGTCAAGTCTTCACTAAGCGCCCGGTTACGCGAAAGCTGCAGGAGATAACGAAAGAGCCCGGTATGATGCCGCTCAAACAGCACCGCGAGTTGGCTGCTGTCGCCACCCTGCACCTGCGTCATCAACGCGCTATCGGTCAGTTCCTCCACTCACCCTCATCTCTCAATACTGGCGGATTGCGAGAAGGTTACACGAATCCCGGACGTTGATAATTTCAGGCCGCGGCATCCCGTACCGTCGCCAGATCCTCATCCCGCGTTTCCGGGATCATAAGAAGCCCCAAGAGCGTCAGCAAAGCTGATAGCGACAAGTAGTAGCCGACATACGAGAGGCCGTAATTCTTTGCCAGCCAGGTCGCAATGTAGGGAGCCAATGACGCCCCCACAATACCGGCGAAGTTGAAGGCAAGCGAACTGCCGGTGTACCGAACCGCCGTCGGAAATAGCTCAGACAGGACCGTTCCCAGTGGACCGTACGTCAAGCCCATCAGCGCAAGACCGATTGCCATTGCAGCGACGGCCCCCGCAGTGCCGGCAGTAAACAGCGGTGCCAGAACGAATCCATAGGCGGCGATCATCACCGTCACCCAGAGCATGACCGTGCGCCGCCCGCGCTCGGCCCACATCGCCGAAAGCGGTATCGTCAACGCAAAGAATGCAATGCAGAACAGTTGCATCAGCAGGAACTTGCCACGGCTATAGCCCAGCGCGCTCGTGCCCCACGAAAGGGCGAATACCGTCATCAGGTAGAACAACACGAAGGTAGCGAGGCAAAGAAGAACACCCGCGAGGAGCGCCTTCGTGTGACGGCCGAATACCGAAAAGATGGGCACCTTGACTTGTTCTCCGCGTTGCAAGGCTTCCTGGAAAACCGGCGTCTCCGTAATGGTGAGCCGGACATAAAGCCCCAGAAACACGAGGACGGCACTCGATAAGAACGGCAGGCGCCATCCGAACGCGAAGAACTGCTGGTCGGTGAGCCACCGCGAGAGGATCAAAAAGACACCACCCGAAAGGAAAAAGCCGAGCGGCGCACCTAACTGCGGGAACATACCGTACCAGGCGCGTTTGCGCGGGGGCGCGTTTTCGATCGCGAGCAGAACAGCTCCGCCCCATTCGCCGCCCAGCCCAAGTCCCTGCCCAAAGCGGCACAAAGCCAGGAGTGTCGGCGCCGCGACTCCGATCGTTGCGTACGTCGGTAAGGCGCCGATCAGCACCGTCGACAAGCCCATGGTTGAGAGAGCAACAATCAGCGTGGTCTTGCGCCCGACGCGATCGCCAAAGTGTCCGAAAAGAGCCGAACCGACGGGACGAGCCAGAAAGGCGATGCCGAAGGTTGCAAGCGAAGCCAGCGTTGCCGCTGTCGGGTCCGAAGCGGGAAAGAACAGCCGGGGGAAAACCAGGACCGCCGCCGTTGCATAGATGTAAAAATCAAAGAACTCTATACTCGTGCCGATCAGGCTGGCAAACAGAACCTGCCCCGGAGTGTTCAGTGGCTTGTGAGTGGAAACAGATGTCGCGCCCATCGGAATCTTTAGATTATGCAAGGCGGGCGAATGAGGCGGAGGGAACAGTATGGATTCTGAGTGTGTTCGAATCGCCGACCAGCTTACCCGGGCTTTCTCCGGCGATGCGTGGCATGGTCCACCGCTCCGTGATTTGCTGTCCGATGTCACGGCCCAGACTGCCGCGGCTCGACCGATCAATGGAGTGCATTCCATCTGGGAACTTGCCGTGCACATTGACGTCTATACCCGGGCCGGTACGGAGGCGATTCGCGGAACTCCGATCCCGCGCTGGTATGGCACCGGACAGGACTGGCTTCCCCTTACCGATACCAGCGAACACGCCTGGAGCCAGACCAGCGACGACCTGTTCGGGCACGCCCAAACACTGGCAGCAGCCATTCGAGACCTTCCGGACAGGCGTCTGCTCGAGATCGTTCCCGGTCGCGACTACAACTTCTATCACCTGTTTCACGGACTCGTGCAGCACAGTCTGTATCATGGCGGTCAGATCGCGATCCTGAAAAAGGTGGCTGCTGTTTAGCCATGGCGCATCGCCCGCACAGTTCCCTACGGTTATGACATGCCGCACGAGCCGTGTTGCTCAACGGCTTCTTCTCTTTGCTTTGTTGGCGCTGCCATCCATGGCGGCCGGAGCGGCAGGGGTGTCGTTCAATCGCGACATAGCTCCTATCGTCGACAAGCATTGCGTCGCTTGCCATCGTCCCGGCGGGATTGGCCCGTTTTCTCTGATTTCATATACGGAAGTCCGGAGTCACGCCTCCCAGATCGCCACCGTGACAAAACAGCGCTACATGCCGCCCTGGCCGCCCCAAGCCGGATACGGAAACTTCGCCGACGAACGAAGACTAAATGACGAGGAGATCCGGCTACTTGCTGCCTGGGCGAACACAGGAGCCCCGGAAGGACCTCCCGCGACTCGGCCCACGCCACCGCGCTTTAAAGACGGGTGGCAACTAGGTACTCCCGACCTCATCCTGCGCATGCCCGAACCTTATATAATCCCGCCCGATGGAACCGATGTTTTTCGGAATTTCGTCCTTCCTACAGATCTGACCGGCACTAAGTACATCACGGCGGCCGAACTTCGGATGGATAACACGCGCGTCGTTCACCACGCGAACATCGTCTTAGATCGGGCACGATCGTTGCGCCAGCGCGACAAACAGGACGGGCAGCCAGGGTTCCCTGGCATGGACATTCTGACCGAAGCCGCTCCGGGAGACTTCGATCCCGATTCGCACTTTCCTCTTCTGGAAACCAGGCACACGTTCTTCGCCCTGAGCCTGATGCGATGAGCTGGAAGCTCGACTCCCATACAGACCTGGTCATCAACCTGCATTTGCAGCCTACCGGAAAGCAAGAACGGATACAGGCAGAGGTTGGATCTGTATTTCGCGAAGAGCAAACCCACGCTGTTCCCGATGCTGGTGCAATTGGAACATGACGGCGCCATTCGTATCCCTCCCGGGCAAAACAATTTCGTCGTTACGCGATCAACTAACGTTGCCGGTAGACAGTAAGCTTCTCGCCATTTATCCTCATGCGCATTATCTCGGCAAAGTAATCGAAGCATGGGCGACTCTGCCGGGCGGGCGCGCGCGAATGGTTGATCCGCATTCCCGATTGGGATATCAATTGGCAGGCGGTGTACGAGTATAAGCATCCGGTTCTGCTTCCTAAGGGAACCGGAGGTCCAGATGCGGATCAGCTACGATAACTCCGCTTCAAATCGCCCGAAATCCAAACCATCCGCCAGCAATGGGTGCAAACAGGTAACAGAAGCCAGGATGAAATGGGCCATGTCTGGTTGCAACTCCTGCCGGTGACGGACGCATCATCAAGGGAAGATCCTCGCCTGGAGCTTCAGGAGGCTGTCATGCGCAAACGACTGGAGAAATATCCCGCCGACTTTACCGCCAGTTACAATCTAGCCTCCCTCCTGCAAGTACGCGGCAAGACTGACGAAGCAATCGCGAACTACCAGGCAGCATTGAGAACAGAACCAAACAGCGCAACTGCCTGCAACAGCCTTGGAGGCGCATTGTTGGCGAAAGGCGAAACGCGATCTGCGATCGCGGAATTTCGGGAGGCATTGCGAATCGACCGCACGTATTCGAACGCCCGCTACAATCTGGCAAGTACGCTCGCAAGTGGAAGGGGATTTGGACGGACGCCGCTGCGGAGTATCTCGTCTTTCTTGAAGGAACAACCGGATGATGCCGCGAGCGCAAGCAGGTATGGCTGCTATCTATGTGCAGCAGAAGCCGTTACCGGGAGGCGGTACCCCTTTTTTCGGGAGGCCGCACGGCTCAAACCGGACGACGCTGACACATGGTCCAACTTCGGGTACAGCGCTAGCAATAACGGGCGATCTATCAGGGGCCATCACCGCCTTCGAGCGGGCGCTCGAGATCGATCCCAATGCAGAAACGGCACGAAAGAATCTTTTGCGCGCCAAAGCCAGATTGAGTCATTAGCCGGCGACTAGACCCGTCACCTACTCGATGGGACTGGCGTCTATCGGATATGTCTCGCCGAACCATGTCGTTGCCCGTATTTGTACTGAAGACATTCGATCCGAGGCGACTTACGTCTCTTCTCTGCTTAGTTCTGTTCCTATCCGCGCAGTGCTTCGCTCAATATCGCGCCAGCCTGCAGGGAACGGTCACAGATGCTCAAGGCGGTGTTATTCCCAATGCCGCCGTCACGCTAACCAGCCGCGAAACTAACATCACGAAGACCGGCACTACGTCACAAGCGGGAGTCTATTCAATTTCCGGCCTGGCGCCTGGCTCTTATACTCTGTCAGTCGACGCGCAAGGATTCGCGAAGAAGGATCAGAACATCACAATCGAGAATGAACAGGCTCGCGCTCAGGATGTTCAACTGCAGCTTGCCAGCCAGGCGACGCAAACCGTAACTGTGTCAGCAAGCGAAACACCGGCTATTGAAACGCAGACGGCCACCATCTCCGGCACGTTCTCGGGCAATCAGTTGCGGGCGTTGCCAACGTTCGGCCGCGATCCGTTTCAGGCGGCACAACTAGCTCCCGGCGCATTCGGCGATAACGCACGTAATGCCGGTGGATCAGGTTCTCAAAACCTTCCCGGAAGCGCAGGGCCGGGAGGCACCAGCAGCACGTCCAGTATCTTCCAGACCGAGAACCAGGTGCAGGTCGTCGCGAACGGAACCCGCAACAGTTCGAACAGCTTCCAGGTAGATGGTGTCTCCGTAAACAGCTTGGCGTGGGGCGGAGCGGCGGTCATCACGCCAAATGAGGAATCGGTCAAAGAAGTAACCGTGCAATCGAACCCATACAGTGCTGAGAACGGTCGCAATAGCGGAGCCCAGGTTCTGGTGGTCTCCCGGAATGGCACGAACGAGTTCCATGGAAGCGCCCTGTTGAAGGCGGACCGGCCTGGTCTGAACGCGTATCAACGCTACAACGGACCCAATAACCCGGTGCAGCGGGACAACGATCGGTTCAACCAATGGGCCGGCAGCCTGGGTGGCCGGATCATCAAGAACCGGCTATTCTTTTTCTTCTCCTACGAGACGCTCCTAAACAGTTCTTCCACCACCGCTTTGAACTGGTACGAAACACCGCAATATCTTTCGAGCCGTTGCCGGTGCCGCGCCAAACAACTATGCGGCTCGTTACGCGAGCTACCCGGGGGAAGGAGTGGCGTTCAACCAGATAGCGTTCAAATCTTGTGCTGACGCCGGAGTTTCCTCTCCTGCGCTCTGCCAGCCCGTATTCTCCAACGGTCAGTATGCAGGTCTTGACGTGGGTTCGCCCCTCCGCGGGCTGGCGCGGGGCATTGCAGGATCCCGGATACGCCAGCCCCGGCAACTTCGGAGTGGGTGGCGGGCTTGACGGCGTCCCGGATGTTTTCTATGTGCAGACGGTCAATCCGACGACCATCCGTCCTCAGCAATACAACGGCAGAGTCGATTTCCAGGCAACCTCGAAGGATCTGATTACATTCACCAGCTACTACGTCCCGTCCGATACGACGAACTACAACGGGCCGGTGCGGGCTGCCAATCTCTGGACCAGCAGCCGCCTGAACGAGTCGGCAGCCCTGGTTTGGAATCGAACGCTCTCGGCAAGCCTGCTCAACGAAGCGCGATTTAACGTAACTCGCTGGAACTTCAATGAGATTGCAAGCAATCCCGCAGGAGCCTTGGGGCCTGCCCACAGGCTCAGGTGGACAAATTTGGTACGGTTAACCTCCAGGATCAGTATCTTGGGCGCTCCGGGTCCCGGAATTTTCGCGCAGACAACATATAACTTCCGCGACACAGCGACGCTACGTTACTGGGAATCACTCCATGCAGGTTTGGTGCTGACCTGTATTGGGAACAGGATGCCGACAACAACGCAGGCGGCGCCAGGCCGATCTACTACTTTCGAAACCTCTGGAGCTTCGGCAACGATGCGCCATATCAGGAAGTCGGGAACTTCGACCCTAAGACCGGCCAGCCTTCGGCAGCCTCCAAGTACATTCGCTCCGCCATCTATGCGGGCTTCGTTCAGGACGATTACCGAATCCTGCCGAATCTAACTCTCAATCTGGGTCTCCGCTACGAATATTTCCAACCCGTTCACGAGAAGTACGGAAATATCAGCAACGTCGTGCTCGGCTCCGGCCCGAATCCACTTCACCGGTCTGAAGCTGCGCCTCGGCGGAGATCTTTATAACGCCAGCAAACTGAACTTCAGTCCCCAGTTTGGATTCGCATGGCGGCCAAATCCCGCCAGTCAACGTTTTGTTGTGCGAGGCGGATTCGGCATCGGCTACAACCGCATGCAGGAGGCAATCACGCTTAAATGGCCGCGCCAATCCGCCACTCATCACTTCACTTCACCCTAACCGGCGCTAACGTCGTTTATGCTTTGCCGGCCAACGTCAACCAGTTCTCCGGATATCCTGCGAATCCGAATGCTCGCCAAACGTTTGATCCCAATACAAACCTGCCGATCACGGCGCATCACAATTGACCTTGAATGGTTTTCCGTCCTTTCTCCCGACGCCCTACACCTATCGCTACTCCCTGGACACCCAATACGATCTCGGCGGAAACTGGACCGCGAAAGTCGGGATACCAGGGAAGTTCCAGCCGCCACTACACGCGCCAGAATAATCTTGAACTTTCTGTACGGACCTACCAACCCGATCATCCAGAACCTGTACTACTACACGAACGATACCAATCGAATTACAACGCTCTACTTGCCGAGATTGAGCACCGTTTCGCCAAGTCCTTCCAGATTGATGCCCAGTATCGCTGGAGCAAAACCATCGACGAAGGGTCAAACGACTACTTCATCGGCGAATATCCATACGGCTTGCAATACCTGAGAGGACCAGCCGACTTCGATGTGCGCCACCTGTTTAAGCTCTACGGCGAATACAGCCCTCGTTTCTTCAAGGACAAGAGCTGGAAAGAGAAGGTACTGGGAGGCTGGCAGGTGACTGGGATCTTCAACTATCACACGGGGTTCCCATGGACGCCTCTTTACAGCAACACAGGCTGCAACGTTGTCTACCAAAACAGCGGATACTGCAATCTCCGTCCCGCAGCCTACCTGGGAGGAGCAGGTACGGATTACAGTAACTCCACATTCGAAAGACCGAGTGGCAATTTCCCAAGCGGGGCTCTCGCCTACTTCACCGTGCCGACTTTCCCTGCCAGCGGAACGCCGCCTGCCCCGTCGGTAGGGCGCAACGTTCTGGTTGGGCCAAACTTCCTCAACCTGGACGCCACCCTGACTAAAGCCTTCGGCATTCCGAGCCTTAAGATTTTCGGAGAAGCCGCCCGCTTTGAGTTCCGCGCGAACTTCTTCAACCTTTTGAACCGGACCAACCTGTCTCCTCTGACCGCCAACTCGGTGGACCAGATGATCAGCACCGACGGACGAACCAGCAATCCCCTCTTCGGGCAGCCGCAATCTGCTCTCGGCGGGCGGACGATCGAATTCCAGGCTCGATTCAGCTTCTAAAGCAGACGGTTAGTACCCATGTGCACCAATTGAAGGTAGTGTGAACCCAAGTAAGGTTGCGGGCATCAACATATTTGGGAGAGAATTTCTCCAATTCCACACTATCTTGCAATGGGCGCGAGACCCCAATTCGAAGCTCTCTCACGACGAACCTTTCTCGTCTCCGGCGCTGCTGGCTTGAGCCTGCTGAGCCGATCGGGCAAGGGCGCCACTGGGTTTGCCGAATCTTCGTCTCCCGTTAAGCCCGAAGAACGAGTTTTCCTTGAAGACTTTGCATCGCGCTGCGTTCGCTATTTCTGGGATCAGGCCGATGCCCATACCGGAATCGTCATGGACCGGGCTCGTAACGACGGAAGCCGATCCGGCAATAACGTCGGGAGTTCCGCCGCTACCGGTTTCGGTCTTACGGCCCTATGCATCGGTGCCAGCCGCGGTTGGCTACCACGAGACCAGGTCCGCGCCCGCGTCCTGACCACACTTCGGTATTTCTGGAGTCACGCGTATCACGATCACGGCTGGTATCTGCACTTCATGGATGCGAGTACCGGTCAGCGACGCCTCGGCTCCGAAATTTCGAGCGTTGACACAGCCTGGCTGCTCTGCGGCGTACTGTCGGCGGCAGGTTACTTCTCGACCGACCGCGAGATCCAGACGCTTGCTCATCAAATCTTCGATCGGGTCGACTTTACCTGGATGCTGGCGGGCAGTCCGCTGCTACTGTGCCACGGAGCGATGCCCGGTTCCGGCTTTCTGAGCCATCGCTGGAGTGCTTACAGCGAAGCTTCGGTCCTGTATCTCATGGGGATCGGATCGACCAGGCATCCGATACCGGCCGAAAGCTGGTACGCCTGGCTGCGCCCGGAAGTTCACTTCGACCAGTGGAGTTTCGTCAGCGGCGGCCCGTTGTTTACTCATCAGTTTTCCCATGCCTGGGTCGACTTCCGCCACCAGCAGGATGGCGATCCGTCTTACCTTGACTACTTCAGGAACTCCGTTATTGCCACGTACGCCCACCGGGATTTCTGCATCAGCCTGCAATCCCGCTATGGCGACTACGGCCCTAACATGTGGGGGATTACAGCTTCGGACGGACCGAGCGGCTATGTGGCTTGGGGCGGCCCGCCCTACGCGGGTCCCATCAACGGCACGCTTGTTCCCTGTGCTGCAGCGGGATCACTGATGTTCGCCAAAGACATCTGCCTTCCCGTGCTTCGCGAGATGAAAGATGTCTACGGCGAAAAGGTCTACGGCCGCTATGGCTTCACTGATGCCTTCAACCCGAACTGGAAAGACCAGAAGCTCTGGGTCAATCAGGATGTGGTCGGCATCGACGTCGGTATTTCGCTGCTCAGCATTGAAAACCTGCTCACCGGAAACGTCTGGCGCTGGTTTATGCGCAGCAACTACATCCGAACCGCCATGGAACGGGTAGGATTTCAGCTCGCTACGCCCGGAACCGTCATCAAAGAACGGAACCGGGCCGTACGGCTGAGAGCTTAGCTGGAAAACGAAGCGCTACTGTTAGCGCTTACGTTGACCCTTCACAAGCTTCTTAACTTTCTTCTTATTGGATCCGCGCGCCACACCGGAAGCTCTTTTTGCTTTGGGTGCAGCCTTCTTGCGGGCCTCGCGCTTCAGCTTCTTGCGCTCTTCTGGATTCTCTACGTGCTTAGTGTTCATTCTTCGACTTTGATTCCTGCGTACTTCTCAACGATCTTCTTCAGGCCGTGGCCCGGAAAGCTAATTGTTAGTTTCGCATCCTCGCCGTCCCCTTCTCTCCGCAACACCACTCCGCGGCCATATTTCGGATGCTGAATCGTGGCTCCGGAACGCACACCGCGTGCCGGCACCTGGCGCGCAGAAATCGGGCGTGATCCCGCCGGAGGAGCGGCCGGTCTCCCAGTGGGACTGGAACCCGGCTTCGAAAACGGCAGAGAGCCGCTCTTAGCAGGGGGCGGCGCTGCTTTGGGCTGTGTTCCGGTTCGCGCAATGTCAGGCACAGGAGTTGCCGAGGGACTCGCCGCCGCTTTCGGCTGTCCTCCCAACTTCTGAACAAACCCGGACGGGGGAGGCATGCCTCGTTCGGCAAAAAACTGCGCGATGTTCTCGACCGAGTTGTACGTCTTTCCGGTGTAAAGGTTCCGCTTCACCGATTGGCGCACGTCGGACTGCTCCGCGAAAAGATCAACCTCTTCCGCCTGCGGTTCGCTATACGGAGACAGTTTCTCGCGTAACGCCACCGGCACTTCGTTCAGGAAACGCGAGGGCAAACAAACTTCGGGCTGAGAGCCCCCAAACCGCCGACGGTATCGTGCCCAGGTGAGGTAAAGCCGCTTCTCTGCCCTGGTCATTCCGACGTAACAGAGCCGGCGCTCCTCTTCCATCGCCCCTTCGGAGAGTAGGGATCGGCTATGCGGGAAAATGCCCTCTTCCATGCCGGCCAGAAAAACGTTCGGAAATTCGAGTCCCTTGGCGTTGTGAATGGTCAGTAAGGAAACCGGCGCCTCCTGATCGACGGAATCGGCATCCGCCACCAGCGCCGCATGATCCAGGAACTCGGCCGCTGTTTCGCCGCGCTCGGCGCCTTCAACGGCAGCGTTGATCAACTCCTCCAAGTTCCCCAGGCGCGATTCAGCGTCCTGCGAAATGTCCGCCTTCAACATCGCCTCGTAGCCCGTCTTTTCGAGAATGTCTCGAAGCGTCTCGTGCACCGGTTGCTCCCCGGCCTTTTCCGACAGGCTTTGAATGATGGACAGGAAGGACTTGATCGCCGATTCAGCCCGCACCGGGAAGACCTTCTCTTCCAGCATCTTCGGGAGCGCATTCCATATGCTCATCCCGTTTTCGAGAGCGTATTGCTCCAGCTGGTCGATGGTGCCTTTTCCGATTCCGCGGGCCGGAGTGTTGATCACGCGGAGCAGACTGACCGAATCTTGCGGACTGAGCAGGATCTTCAGGTAGGCGAGCAGATCCTTCACTTCCGCGCGTTGATAGAAGCTGAATCCGCCCACCACCAGATACTTACGGCCATACCGCCGTAGTGCCTCTTCAATCTGACGGGACTGGAAGTTGGTCCGGTAAAGGACAGCGACGCGGTCCCTGGGACTCTTCGCGAGAATTTTCTCGATGGTATCGGCGATGAACAGCGCTTCGTTCTCGCCGTCCGGCGCCTCGTAGAAGCCGATCTTAGAGCCGTCTCCAGAGCTGGTCCAGAGCCACTTCCCTTTGCGTTCCTTATTGTTCGCGACCACCGCGCTTGCCGCTTCCAGGATGTTTTTCGTTGAGCGGTAGTTCTGCTCCAGCCGGACAACAACCGCGTTCGGATAATCACGCTCGAAATCGAGAATATTTCGAATATCCGCGCCGCGCCAGCCGTAAATAGATTGGTCTTCGTCACCGACGACACAGATATTCTTCCGGGCTTCGGTCAGCAACCGCATCAGTTCGTATTGGCTATGGTTCGTATCCTGATACTCGTCGACCATCACGAACTCAAACCGCTGGTTGTAAAGCCTGCGAAGCGCTTCGTCATGCTTGAACAGCCTGACAGTTTCAAGGAGAAGGTCGTCGAAATCGAGCGCGTTCGCCTGTAAAAGACGCTCCTGGTACAGCTCGTAGACCTTCGCCATTCGAGTCATCTTCGCCTCTGTCGCCGTTTTGGCCCAGTCGAGCGGTGTTTCTCCGTGACTTTTGCCATGACTGATGCGCGACAGCATGGCGCGATACGCCATGAACTTGTCATCCAGGCCAATTTGTTTGTAGATTGACCGAAGAAGCGAGACTTGATCGTCGTCGTCGTAAATCGTGAATTGGCGCGTGAAACCCTTGCGGATTTCGCCCAAAGTGCCGCCGTCCCTTCGGAGGGCACGAACGCAAAACGAATGAAACGTCGAAACTAGCGGCGTATACGCGGTCGTAGGCGCCCCAAGCAGCGAGTTGACGCGCTGCCGCATCTCGTCGGCGGCCTTGTTGGTGAATGTCACGGCCAACACTGCCGGCCCGGGCACTTTATGCGCATCGATCAAGTGAGCGATGCGGTGGGTGATGACGCGCGTCTTGCCGCTGCCGGCTCCAGCGAGCAGCAGCATTGGCCCTTCGACATGCTCAACAGCCTCACGTTGTTGCGGATTTAGACCTGCAAGGAAATCCATGAATTCGGGCGGGAGGAAGCGATTTCAGAATAGCATCCGAATCGGCGCTGGAAACGGGAGGTTCTACCCTTTAATTCATGCCGTCCGAAGCGATCGTTGCGCTCCTTAAGAGTTGCCTTCTGGTTTTCTCGGGGCTGTTTCCCATCGTCAACCCGCTAGGGACCAGTCCCATCTTTCTGAGCCTCACGTCCGGCTATTCGAGCGAAGCCCGCACCATCCTATCGCGGAAAATCGCACTCAACAGCTTTTGGCTGCTGACGGGGTCTATGCTGGTCGGCACTCATATCCTGGCATTTTTCGGGATTTCCATTCCGATCGTGCAGGTGGGAGGAGGATTGGTGGTGATCTATGCCGGCTGGTCGGTTCTGCAAGGTGAGTCCGAGCCCACCGAGACTCCGGCGAAGAAGAACATCACGCAAAGGGACATTGCCAATCGCGCGTTCTACCCGCTTACCCTGCCTCTTACGGTCGGCCCAGGATCCATCTCGGTCGCGCTGACTCTGGGAGCGACGGAGATACACCGAAGCCCGCTCTTACGGTTGATTGCCGCTCTGGTCGGGCCGGCACTGGTCGCACTCAGCGTGTTTCTTAGTTACCGATTCGCTGAGCGCCTTGCGAATTTACTGGGCGAGACGGCGATGAATGTGATTGTCAGGTTGAGTTCGTTCATCCTGCTTTGTATCGGCGTCCAGATCGTATGGGAGGGCGTCCGAACGCTCCTGAACTCGACACGCTGAAGCGAAATGTTGTCCGACGACGCACTGCTTTGAGGGGTGTTCGATAGTTCGGACACTACGCCGCAAGTGACAAAACAGCTCGCCTTACGGGTTGTCCGGTGTCGGCACTAGCCGTAGATAGTGCCGCCGCGCTCGGTTCTTCGAATGCTTTCATGTCTAATCCTGGTCTACGACGATCAAAAGGTCAACGCGTGGCAACTGGGTTCAATCTTTCAATTCGAGAATGCCAAAACGTTCGGGAACGTGGAAATTTCTAACTCCCGTGTTCTGCCAGGACATAAGTTTCCTGTTCGGCTCCCGACCGGCGCAGCGGAAGACGCCGAGCCGAAGCTTTGTACCGCTGGGGCGTGATTTGACATCCAATGCCTGGAGAGGAATTTTCATCTCTCCGTACCAGGTTTTTCTCGCTCGATCGATTCGCGCGTTCACTTCAAAACCGGAGTTCCAGGCTATTCCCGCTCCACGCCTCATCGGGCTGCGGTCGATGTCGAGATCCACCCACTCCCGTTGTGGCGAAACTTCAAATTCCTTATAGCGATTTATGTCCTTGGCGTCAGAGCCTATGAACGCTTCCGCAACATCCCACTCCCAAAGCTTGTTTGTTTCCTGATCAGCCGTTGGATTTGACTTCAAAGTCAGCTCGTCGAACTCACAAATGAAAAGGATATAGAGGTTGTCGGAGCTCCACCGTGATCGCACTTCCATCCGATTGTTTGGAACGGGTTTCCCGGTGGAGTCGGCCGTAACGATTATGGCTGGTAAGTCTCGCCAAAACGGAGACTCAGGATTTGCCGTCGGCGCCACGTCCACTGGCGTCTTCTTACTTTGAAGAACAGCGGGTTCGGCAAATGCTAACCCCGCGAGTAGCGCGCAAACAATGGGATACGTTAGCTTCATAGATTTTCATAGCGATTGTGTCATTTCCAAAATCCTGGTGGGGGACTCCTGTGACTTACGCCGATCGCTGGTCTGAAAGAGCTGAAAATCAGGAAGAAGAAGTTGCAATCGAGCTAAGGTGGCCAACTGCCGGACCCAGGATGAGTCCTCCCTACTATTAGCCAAGCTTTCTCTTAGCCCGGGCCGCCTTGAGGCTTGCCTAATTGACGGATTGCCCGTCATGCTGGAACTACGATTGAGCTAAGTTGAAACCGTGAATGGAAACGCACGGTAAAGTCACACCAGATTTGCTGCGACACCGACCAACCGGGGATGCAAATCGTTCATTTCTCACGCACGCAGCGATCGGTTTGACCCATCTGGTTGTTGGCAGCATCGGCGTAGCGGCAGTGACGGCCTGTGCCCTCTATGCAACTCAGGAGGCCGTTCACCCATTTCTCCCAAGTTTCGATCGCAGTCGTGCTGCTTGGCTACTGCTTACAATCCCTGGGTACCCATTGCAGGCTCTAAATGGCGTTGTTCTTGGATTTCTCTTGGCGAAGCGGCTCGGTGGGTGGATCTCAAAATTCACCTGGTTGTTACCGCTCGGCCAGGCGGTGTTGGTGTGGTTAAACGAGCCTGAACGATCTGTAGTTTTCCAGCATCTGAAATATGACGGAACGTGCCCACCGGGCGGGGCTTGCTTCATGAAGGCTATGGCCACTTTGATGGTCGTCAGTTCCATTTCCTACTCGCTGGGTGCAATAGTCGGAGTGAAGAAAAGGTGTCGCTAGAGGATCACGAGAGTCGCCCGGGTCTGAACCAGTTCTGCAATGAGGCGCAACCGTATTTGCATTGCTAAACAGGTAATCTCCTGCCCTTAGATCCATTGTGAGCCGATTGTCGGGAAACCGGAAAGTAGGACCGTTACGTGATAGAACTTCGGCCAAGTGTCCGGATTGCCCGTAATCCAGCCCCTATATAGGGAGTTGCGTAATTCTCGTATCCGACCGTCGTTCCGCCAATTGACTACGCCCGCAACGGTACTGCGGATTAAAGATCTTCATGAGACGATCAAGAACAACTACCGTTTGAAAGCAGAGTTAAATAAATCGTCCATCCTTATCGCACTCTGGGCGGCAGCTAATCTCGGATGCGCCGTATCTTCTGAAAGCTCGATCATCGGCAGGTACACGGCAAGCGCACCTTGTTTGACTGCCAACCTTCTGGTCAACGCAGATCACTCGTATATCCAGCGCATCGACGAGCGCTCAGGCGGCACGAGGGAGGTCAAAGGGCGGTGGCACCTGGATCAGAAATCGGGATTGATTACTTTTGAGCGACTGCTCAGTCTCACAAGTCCGAATCCAGATCGCGCAGGGTTGTCTGCGTTCCAGCCGGAACGGGTGTTTCGCCGCATCATCATGGGACCGGACATTGTAAGATGTCAAGATTCTGACTATGAGGTCGACTACGTGAAGCAATGATCCGCACGCACAAGTCTCACTCGTCCTAATTGTCACTTCCACTATGGTCGAGTTCCGATAATTGCACCGAAAACGCGAGGCCAGTACCGGGCGACAGTTCAATTGACGGATAGCCCGTTATCTTCCCGCGTTGATCGTAAGAATCGGTAAGGGAATTTACCTTGACCGAATTCGTTTCCATGTGAGGTGAGCGTGCCAAGCAGGCGAATCAGTGTCAAGCGATAAACTGTCTCCAGAAAGCTGGAAAACGCGCGTTTGATTCTGACCTACCCAGTTGGTCAGCCAAGCGCCCTCGATGTGATGCGTGACGATCCCCTCTGTCGCATTGATTGTGTACGTGCCCCGATAACCGATGTAGTTCATCCACGCCAAGGCAGCTTCCTCGTCGGTTGCGCGTAGCGGGTCATTGCTCGCGAAGGCCGTCATCTCGGGACGCATGAGTTGGGCCGACATTTGGCCGTTCGCCTCATCGATGATTCGGCCGACAGGATGCGGTCCGAACGGTGTCGTGATTGTTCCGGATGGCTTGAGACGAAGTTCGTACGAGCTAAGGCCCCAGGTACCGACGATGAGATTGCGACCCTGCGTGGTCTTAATCTACTTGAGCTGTCCAGGTGCAAGCAGAGCGAGCGTGAGCCAAGCGAGTACGCATTTTATTGACCGATTCTACGTGCAGTACGCGAACAAAGACAATGGTCCTCAGTATGTCACGGATCGTCGGCAAACCGGAAAGTAGGATCGTTACTGACAGAACTTCGGCCAAGTTCCGGGTTGCCCGTCGTCCAGAAGCCCTGCACCGTCAAATTGCCTAAAGATTGCGCAAGGGATACCAAACGCCGCGAACCATAACAGGACCAGAATTGGGCGCGACGTGGTCAGGATCTATTTCGTGCGGCAGTGCGTTTGCCCGCACCATAGCGGTTTCCGTATCGACGACGTAACCAGCCTCCGAGAGAAGTTGGAAGGCATCCTCAATCGAGTGGCCCGTAACGCCAAAGCGGAGACCATGTCGCCTCTCCGGTGTCATTATCCAGAACGAAGTCAGCACGAGAAGAGGTTACCGCCGAGCCTTCCATCAATCTTTATGGATTGTCGGCAATCTGTACACAACTTTGTGTCTTTGTTTGAGATTGTGGACTGCTCATTCGCACGCAGCCTAGTAGTCTAGAGTTTTAGTCCCCCTCGAGATGATCTTCAGGAGTTCACGCGCGTGGCTCGCCGGTCTGGTGCTGTTCTGTTTAGCTTCAGCAACCCTCGCGGCCACCAATGATGCGGCTTTCGGCCAGATCGACTCGATTGTCAAGTCGATCTCCGAGATTACCGGCCTTCCCGAGAAGCATCCGGTCCCATATGGCCGGATGTCCAAACGTCAACTGCGCCAGTTTCTGAATAAGAGGATCAAGAAGTCGTTAAAACCGGAAGAGATCTACGCCGACGAGCTGTCATTGAAAATGTTTGGGTTCGTACCGCAGGATTTCGACCTTCGAAAATCGACGATCGATCTGCTGACAGAGCAGGCCGCTGCTTTTTACGATTACGACGAAAAGAAGCTCTTCCTGATGGAAGACGCGTCGGTTTCGAGCGATACCGTCACACTGGCCCACGAACTGACGCACGCGCTCGCCGATCAACACTTTCATCTCAACAACTTTATGGACGATACGCCGGCCAGCGACGATGAAAATCTGGCCCATTCGGCGGTCGTGGAGGGTGAGGCCACCTGGGTCATGATCGCCTTCAACCTGAAGCAATCGGGCCAACCCCCGGTGCCCACACCCGAAATGCTCCGGTCGATGTCCGAGACTGGGCAGTCGTCGATGACCGACTTCCCCGTCCTGCGGCAGGCGCCCCTCTACATCCAACAATCCCTGCTATTCCCCTATTCATACGGCACAACGTTTTTCGATGCGGTCTACCGGAAGTTAGGTCAACGGGCATTCACGCAGGTTTTCACTCATCCGCCGGTAGACTCAGCCCAGATCATTCACCCGGAGCGATACTTCGACGGTGAACAACCGGCGCATCCGGACTTGCCGAAGCTGGCTTCTAAACGGGACGAAATGATCACGGATGGCTCGGTGGGTGAATTTGATCATCAGATGCTGCTGCGCGAGTATGCGGGGGAAGAGGAAGCGAATTCGCTCGCCCCGCACCTGCGAGGCGGACAATTCAAGATCGTCACCGCGGCCGAAGGACACCGGCCCGTTCTCGAATATTCTTCCGAATGGGACTCACCGGAGAGCGCGGCAAAGTTCTACCAGGATTACGAGAAAATTCTCTGCGGAAAATGGAAACATTGCGACGTGACCGTGAAGAACGGAGGCATTCTGGCGGGCTCCGGAGATAACGGTCTGTTTGTCTGCCGTCAGAAGGGCGCCAGCTTCTGGAGCGTAGAGGGGTTGAGCAGCGAAGCGGAATGGCGGGAATTAAAGACATCCTGGGCGGCCGAGGTGCAGGCGCGCCTTAATCCGCACGTCCCATTCTGTTTTCCACGCCACCGCTTTGCGCCCGCAAAGCCTTGGTGTTACGGTACACTGAGGTTGGAGAAAATCGTGAAGACTGCTGTCGCCTTCCTTTCGAGTGCCTTCCTCCTGGCCTCTTCATTGATAGCTGCAGAGCCGCAGAAAGCGCCCGAACTAGCGTTTACGATCCCGAACCAGGGGCAGAAACTGCTCAGCCAATACCGCGGGAAAGTGGTCGCACTCGAATTTATCTTCACGACGTGCCCTCATTGCCAGGCAGCTTCCAAGGTGATGACGAAGTTCCAACACGAGTACGGCCCGCGCGGACTCCAGGTGCTCGACATCGCGGTCAACGATAACGCCGATCTTCTGGTCGAGAATTTCGTGAGGGACTATCAGGTGGGCTTCCCGGTCGGCTGGACTCCGCGGAGCCAGATGACTGAGTTCATGGGCTTTAACGATGGGCGGTTTGTCGTTCCTCAGCTGGTGATGGTCGATCGCAAAGGCATGATTCGTTACAAGACTCCGGCCCTGGAAAACGAGGACTGGGACAAGCTGATGAAGGAAGACAATATCCGGCAGCACATCGAAGAGTTGCTGGGTTCGGATTCGCCTTCTGCGAAGCGCAGCACGTCATCAGGTACCCGCGCCGCCTTGGCCAAAAAGAATTAGTTTTTACGAGCGCCCGTAGCTCAGCTGGATAGAGCGCTTGCCTCCGGAGCAAGAGGTCAGAAGTTCGAATCTTCTCGGGCGTACCATTTAACTCAATCCTCCCTTTACTCTTAGGCATTTACTGAAATGCCTAAGTATTCGGCCAATCGCACTTCGACGCCATCAATAATTTAGCGTTTCACCACCGCGTCGGCCGCGCATAACTGCCTGTGCGACACGCCGGGAAAGGCAACCCCCTGAGCCCACCCGGACTCAATTCAGCGCACGTGCTCGCTCCGCCTCAGTTTCTTTCACCTTTGCCTGCAGCGCAAGCGCGTAAGCATGCGCCCGGCTACCATCTGCTCGCTCACACCTATCGGTATTTCGGGGAGGCTCTGCCCGACAACGCGGCGATAGCGCTGGCTTGAGCACGAGCGCTTTCGAGGGTGCGTTTGACATTAGGTCCGACGCGGCCGGCGCAATCGACCGCGCGTGTCGCTTCGACCTTCGCCTCCGAGTTTCGCCCTTCCCACCAAAGCACCGACGCAAGCGCCATCCGGGGCCGATACCAGGTCGGGGACGCATTGATGGCGGAACGCAGCTTCGTTTCCGCGCGCTGCAGATCACGGGTGCCGAGAGCGAGCAT
Source organism: uncultured Acidobacteriaceae bacterium (assembly GCA_963730775.1). Taxonomy (GTDB): domain Bacteria; phylum Acidobacteriota; class Terriglobia; order Bryobacterales; family Bryobacteraceae; genus Bog-105. The sequence goes on from CAVSTI010000012.1 coordinate 105,043, forward strand.
TGCGGATTGATACAGAGCATTGAAGCGCTCGGCGCTACCAAGTTCGGCAGCGTCAGCGGCCTCTTGAGCCAGGACGAAAGCTTCACGACGAACGACCGGACCGAAGCGTGGTGCGGCCGAAGCGATTTGACGCGACAACTCGAGATTTGGACCGGGCGCCGGCAGCTTGCGTGCAACCCCATACCAGCGCCCGGCAACTGCAAATTCGCCGCGGGCCGCATGGCTTTCTACAAAGGTATAAATGCTTGCTTGTGTAACGTAAGCTGCTGCTACGAAGAACAGAACTACGCTAAATGCCATGGCAAATCGTGTGACCACCGGGTTGGATACTGCCTCCGCGGAGCCAGGGTTCGAGTGTCGCCCGACAATGATCGCAGCCAGTGCTAACAAGTAGAGCTCGTTCGTGAGCGTCAGCGGACAGAACTGAAGAGACACGAGCATCGCCGCAAACGCAGCGAGCAAAATTGCGACGGTGGCATCATGCGCACGGCGGGCGCGAAGACCGCAGGCAGCCGTGATCGCCACTAGACAGAGCCAGAAGAGAAGTCCCGTGACGCCTTGAGCGGTTGCGATTTCGAGAAAAAAGTTGTGAGGGCGACTCGTGGTAGGAGTCCGGAAAAGCGCGAGCCAGTTCCATCGATTCTGCTTTCCGAAACTCCGGTTCGAATAACTCTGGGCCAATACCCACCGCCGGATACTGCCAGATGAGAGGCAACGAGTCACGCCAGACCAGAAGCCGTGGGCCTCCCTTGGGATCGGCTGTCCACTGCGCAATACGAGCACGCGTGGGCTTCCCTGCAGGCATGAATAGAAAAATGGTCGCAGCAACCGCGCAGGCGAGAGCGGCATACCCCGCTCGCAGCAGATTGTTCCGGTTCCGCAGGCGATCGCCCACAAGATAGATCAAGATCCAGAGGCCAACAGCCAAGCCGAGCATCGCCGAGCGTGTGCCGGAGAGGAATAGAGCTGGGAGCGAGAGGAACAAAGTCAGTTCGTGCATTCGCTTCGGCAGCGGACGTGTCTCGCCCAAGCGGAAACCTGTGGCGATTAATATACCGGGAAGCAGAAACGTAGCGAAATAAGTTGCCTGAGTAAGTGTGGCGGGCGGGCGCACAGCCGCTGACGAGCCGAGCGTATAGAAGGCTCGTGGGATCAGCGGATCGAGTCCAAAATATTGCAGGATTGCATAGAGGCTGGCTACTCCCGCAGCCGCTTCCATCCCTAGCATCAGCGTTTTGGCTGATTGGCGGTAGATGGATACGTGTGCGGCTATGACAGCAGCAATAAGAAAGATCAGCAACTGGCTACACGCGCCTAAGCGGCGCCAAACGGTTCCAGCAAACGAAAGCCAAGGGTCGTTAGACATCGCGGCGGAAATCACAAGCGAAGCCATGCCCAGCAGCGACACTGCTAAAAAGGCGTAGCCATACCGATTTCGCCTCAATCCCGCCACACCAGGCCACCAGCTATGGGAAAACCAGAGCACAAGAGCGGCGCTCACATAGAGGACGGCAAGCTTCGGCGCGGTGTCGTACATCTCGAAGTGCGCGGGCAGGATCACTAAAGGAGTGCCTGCCAAGACGAAAATCAGGATGGCGGTAAGGCGGCGATCGGTTGGCGAGTGGGGTTGGGCCAAGGCGGCCGGTTGAGTTCTGTAGCCTTTTGCGCCGGTTTCCCGGGTATGCGAAATTGCTTCCTCAACGGCTGCTTGGCCCAAACGCGAGGGCGCGGGCGCCCTGTTTACCCGGTTTCGGGTTCTGCTTATTGGTGCGCCGTGCTCGAGCCGGCAACGGCGCTCCCACTTTGGCCATCTAGGCCGGTCGGGCTATCTGTAGGTTGCACAGTGCGCGCCGGGTTGAAGTAGTCGGCAAAAGCCTGCCCGTTTGGTGTACCCAATCCTGTCACGTTATCCCAGCCGACGGTGGTTTGGAGACCCGCATCGGTGCCGAAGGTGATCAGGTAAGTACGGTTTTGGTAAGAGGGGCACGTCCCATAGAGCGCTGTAGTAACTTCTTGCTCCTCCCAAAGGCGCGGACAAGGAAGCGGCGCTGAAAAGGCGTGTGCCGAAGACCGAATCCGTTATCGAGCCGGTGACGTTAGCGGACGGGCCGGGAGGCAGCACATCTGTAATGGCCGCAGCAGGCATAGAGTAGATGTATCTCGCGGCCTGTCCGAGTGGCACACCAGCTTCCTGATTCGCGATTGCCCAAAGCCCCGAGAACATGGGAGCTGCCAAGCTTGTCCCACCGTAGACTTGCAAAACAGTAGGATAGAAACCCGGTTGCGTGATGGCGACTACGCCTCCCGTATACGGATCCGCAAGCCAAGAGATATCGGGAAGCAAACGCTGAGTTCCCGGTAGTTTGCTCTGGAAGGATGGCTTGGAGAAAAACGCGCTGGTGCCTCCTCCGGAACCACTACGGAAGGAACCAACGGGCGGGTTTGTGAGAATGTTCGGGCCCAGAGAATCCCACCAAGTAATTTATGTTGTTTCCCCAACCTGTTTGCCAGGCGATGGTGTCATCGGAAGACAGGGCCAAAGTGACGCCGCCCACCGCCGTCGCATAAGGAGAATTGGCGGGCGCGCTGACCGTCGGTGGGTTGGTGGCAGGTTGGTTGGCGGTGTAATCGCCGGAATCTCCACTTGAGAAATTCGCAGAGATCCCCATGACGGCCGCCAATTGATTGAGTAAGTTTTCCTCATTCATTACGGCCGTGCGAGGTGCGAAGTTCCGGGCTTCCGTAGCTTCCCGAAATCACGTTTCCTAACCCGTTAACGATTGCATAAAGCTGCGCATCGTCTACATCCATGAAGGTCCCGGAAGGTGGAACAACCAATGCGATATTCGCGCCGGGTGCGATGGCATGAGCCCACTCGACGTCTATGTTGATTTCCGGAGACGGCGCACCGCAGGTGGGAACGGTGGATGAGTAGTAAGTGTGAAAATTCGACGAAGTAAGCGGGGGAAGACCGAACATGGCCGAGAAGGTGTTGGCATCGTCCTGGATAGTCGGCGAGCCGCACCAATCGATGATGACGATCGTTTGCCCAGTGCCGTCGAAGCCTGCTTTGTATAAGCCCGTCAGATTGTAAGCCGTCCATATTTGCGGCGGAGTATAGCCGCAACCAGCAGGATTGTGGGTTCCGTTATAGGTGTTGCCGGCATAGGTGGCTTGGGCGGAATATAGGAAACCGGAAACGATTTCGGATCCGGAAAAAGATTCAGTTGCCGGGCCCGTGAAACAGTTGCTGGCGTTAAAGCCTGATGCCGCCTGAGCCATGGCGGCCGGCTGAAAGCTGTCTGTGGTCTGTTGCTCAGGAGCACCGGAGACCGTCGTCACGGGATGCGTGTACTGCATGTTGTCGAGACCTGAGATTGAGGCGACCATCGAGGCAACCGGACCGTCGAGATAGGGATCGCTGGTATTGGCGCGATACGTTGCACCATCCAAGTCAAAATTATGGATTTCGACATGGAAAGCCTTCTCTACGGCGCCTAGTGTGCCTCGCCCACGAACGGAGAAATTAGCGGGTCCGACAGCAACCACCGCCAAATTGTGCGCCACCAGGAATTTCCGCACGGCAGCCACTTGCTCCGCACCAGGAGCAAATCGCGAGGCAATGTCGGCGGGCTTGAGCCAGTTATGATACTTCGAAGACGCCGGATCGTACAGTTCCTCGGCTAAAGAATCGAGCTCGTTCCGGTTTCGAGGCTTCAACCAGACTGTCACGTCCATGGTTTCGGCGGCGTTAGCCCGACTTAATTTCTTAGCCGTCGAGACGAAACGCGGAGTATTGTTTGCCACAATCTGAGTTTCCGAAGTAGCGGTTTGGGCGTCGGCAGGAAGCGCTAGCCCGAATGCAATCAGAGACGAAGCTGAAAAAACCTGTTTCCAGTTCACTTTCCCTCCCCCGAGCGCCGAAAGTTCGCGTCAGTGTACTTACACCTGACACTTGCTTTGGTGTACGGACTGGTACAGAATACGGGCGAGCCGAACTAAATACTAGTAGTTGTGTAGTACTGGCGGTACTGCATTTGTTCTACCCTCAACCTTTGTAGATCTTTTTCCTTATTCGGTGTCGCCCTTCTTAAAATCGCCATCCATCAGATCTGCTGACGCACTTCTTGGAAAACGATTGTGTAGCCGTCAGGATCTTCAGTGCTGAACAGCTTGAGTCCGTATGGCGCCATCTTCGGGGGTTCAGCTCTCAAACCTCGGCCTGTGAGTTCCTGATACGCAATCTCTCTGTCGGAGCAACTTATGTAAAATGCCGTATTCTTGGAACTCTTCTCCGGGGCCACGGTTGGGCGCTCATTTGAGTCATATTGCGTGTTGAGCATCATGTCGGCAGCGCCGTAGCGAAGCCACATCCAATGAGAAAACCAACCCTCCGCCGTTTCGACTTCAGGTGATGCTGACACAACGGTGAACCCGAGCACGTCCCGGTAGAATGCAAGCGCGGTTGGCATATCGAAAACGCCGATCAGCGGGGTCAATCCCAAGGGCGAGAAGGCCATGTTTCCTCCTGGCCCCATATTATGGAGGGCAAGACAGAAGCGGGGCAATACTGCAGCATTGGAGATGGCCGCAGTGCGTCCAAGGCCGACCGACTATGGTTGCGCGGCCGCGAACGCATCGCCAGAAAGCGGCAACCGCAGCCCGAGCGGATCTAAGTAAAATACTTGTTATGCGCCTTGCAGCTCGAAGGAGCGGCACCATGCCGAGCTAAAGGTCCGCTCAACCACGTGCGAATCACTTCATCTCCCGTCCGTAACCCGTTCGAGGTCTCAGGCGAGCGCTCGGACGCCGAACTCGCCCAGCTCTACAGGTTTCAGGTCAACCAACAATCGGACTACGCAGTATTTGGCCTTTCCCCGCAAGGTCAGTTTTGCACCTGGAACCGTGGTGTTCAGAAGATTTTGGGGTATGAGGAGCAGGAGTGGATCGGCCAAGATGCAGGCGTCATTTTCCTGGACGAAGACCGCGCCGATAGCGTGCCATTGCGGGAGATCGAACTCGCCAAAGAGCACGGGACCGCCGCGAACATTCGCTGGCATAGGCGTAGAGATGGAAGCCGCATCTATCTCAGAGGAGTTCTGAACGCCATCCGAGACGCTGATGGCACACTTCTCGGGTACTCGAAGACTGTTATCGATGACACCGCCCGTAAGAATCTGGAAGACGCCCTCACTCGCTCCAACGAAGAGTTGCAGCAATTTGCGTTCGCGGCGAGCCACGATCTGCAAGAGCCCCTGCGCACGGTTTCCATCTATGCGGACGTACTGAAGCAGCGCTATGCTGCCCAACTCGATGGCGATGCGACCAAAATCCTACGATCGATGATCGAATCGACCGAACGAATGAGTACGCTCATCAGCGACCTCCTCGCGTATTCCCAACTTTCCGTCCAGGAGAACGCGGTAAGCTCCGTGGACCTGAACGAAGATTGGGAAAGCGCCGCGAGCTTATTACGGTCGAGCATAGAGCGGGAGCGAGCCATCATTACACACGACCCGCTGCCAAGCGTCACCCTGGACCGCAGCCAAGTCGTACGTCTTTTCCAAAACCTTCTCGCCAACTCGATTAAGTTCCGAAAGCCTGATCAACCTCCGAAGATTCATGGTTGGGCTGAGCAACGAGATAAAGAATGGGTAATCCGGCTGAAGGACAATGGAATCGGGTTCCCACAGGAACACGTCGAGATGATCTTTGCGCCCTTCAAGAGGCTTCACAGCACTCGTGAATATCCGGGTTCCGGAATCGGCCTTGCCGCCTGTAAGCGGATCGTTGAGGGCTGGGGCGGACGTATCGGAGCCGACTCGAAACCGGGCGAGGGCTCGATTTTCTGGTTTACGCTCCCAATAACTTAAGTCGCCGGCAGCGCTTTCTCTGAAGCCTAAGGGCACTGAGCTTACATCTACAAACTTTGGAATGCCTCGAGCTGGACCGCAGCGGGTGGTGCGCTCGCCTGTGAACCTCTCGGAGTGTTTGATTCTCGCAACATGCCCGAGGAAAACAAAGATCATCAAGCCTGGAAGCCAAGCGTCAATCCGTGGATTGTTGCGCTTGCGGTCATTCTGCCTGCGTTCATGGAAGTGATCGACACTTCCATCGCGGCCGTCTGCATTCCGTATATTGCCGGTAGCCTCTCAGCAACAAGTGACGAGGCCACCTGGGTTCTTACGTTCTACCTGCTGTCGAACGCGGTTGTTCTGCCGGCAAGCGCATGGTTTTCGCTGCGATTTGGCCGAAAGCGGTTCCTCTTAGCTTCCATCCTGATCTTCACGATCGCGTCGTTCATGTGCGGAGCGGCAAACAGTCTGCTCACTATCATCCTGGCCCGTCTGGTGCAAGGCGCCGGAGGCGGAGCTCTTCAGCCGCTCTCGCAATCGATTATCACGGAAAGCTTCCCTCCCGAAAAGCGCGGAATGGCCATGGGACTGTTTGGTTTGGGAGTCGTCGTTGCTCCAATCCTGGGTCCCACGCTAGGCGGCTGGCTAACCGATACGTACTCCTGGCGGTGGGCGTTCTACATCAACGTACCTATCGGCGCGCTTGCGATGTTCCTGGTGGGACGGTTTGTGGAAGATCCGCCCTATATTAAAAACGCCAACCCTGGCAAACTCGACAAGATCGGTTTTGGCCTGCTCGCAATCTGGCTAGGCGCGATGCAACTGATTCTTGACCGCGGACAGGAAGACGACTGGTTCGGCGCGATCTGGATCCGCTGGACCTTCGCCATCATGGTCGTCACCTTCATCGGCTTTATTTACAGCCAGTTTGTGGCCGACAAGCCGCTCACGGATCTCCGTATCTTCCGCAATCGCAATTTTGCCATCGGATGCGCCCTAATTTTCCTGTTCGGCGGCTGCATCTATGGAGCTGTCACCATACTTCCGCTCTTTTATCAGAATCTGTTGGGCTATTCGGCGACGGCGTCAGGATTTGCGGTCGCGCCTAGAGGAATCGGGGCCATTCTGGCCATGCCTCTGGTCGGGTTCCTGGTGGCGAAGATAGACACCAGGATCCTGGTTACGTTCGGCTTTACTGTGTTCGGGATCTGCAGCCTGACCTGGGGAAACCTGAACACGCAAATCTCGCCGCACTCCCTCGATGTGCCGATCATTATCAGCGGTTTTGCTCTCGGTTTCGTCTTCGTTCCTCTCAGTACGATTTCGCTCGGCGGATTAAGGCCAAGCGAGGTGGGTAACGGAAGCGGTCTTTTCAATCTCCTGCGAAACGTGGGCGGCAGCGTCGGCATTTCGCTCGTCAACACGATCCTTGCTCGCCATGAACAGCTTCACCGAACAGAATTGAGCCGTAATCTGGTAACTACCTCGCATAACTTGCAGCAGCGGCTGGCCGAGATGACTCAATTTCTTTCCCAGACCTATGGACCAGCTGAAGCGAGCAGGCGCGTCTACGGGCTAGTCGAAGGCACGTTGGTTCAGCAGTCAATGTTGTGGTCATTTGTCGACGATCTGCGTTACATGGCGTTCGCGTGCTTCTGTTGTGTACCTCTCGTTTGGGCGTTGAAACGCGTGAAGACGAGAGGCCCCGTTGCAGCGCACTAGTCGCTGAACTCATCTATCTAGTAGGACTTGATTGTGAACAGCCAGCCTATAGCCGAACCGCAGACCAGCCGAAAACGCGTTGTCATCGTAGGGGGCGGCTTCGCCGGGTTGCATGCGGCGAAGGGAATGGCGCACCTCCCTGTCGACGTCGTGCTGGTCGACAGACGCAATCATCACACTTTTCAGCCTCTTCTGTATCAGGTCGCGTTGGCTGTACTGTCGCCGGCCGATATTGCACAACCTATCCGCGGCGTCTTAAGTCGGGAGAAGAACGTGCAAGTGGTAATGGATGAGGTGGTGGGCGGGGATCTCACGAAATCGACATTACAGATGAAGAGCGGGCTCTCGCTTCCCTTCGATTATCTTTGCATTGCAACCGGATCCACCCATTCCTACTTTGGACACGACGAGTGGGCACCACTTGCTCCAGGACTGAAGACCCTGGAAGATGCTACGGAAATCCGACGCCGAATCTTGCTCGCCTTCGAACTTGCCGAACGAGAGGCGATCGAAACGGGTGATCACCCCCCCTTGAACTTTGTTGTGGTGGGAGGCGGACCGACGGGCGTCGAGTTGGCAGGAGCCATTTCGGACATCTCACAGTACATGCTGAAAGAGGATTTCCGGCACATCAAACGGGAGAAGGTCCGGATCATCCTCTATGAAGGATTGCCGCGGCTGCTGAACGCTTATCCCGAGGACTTGACGAAGAGCGCTGAGGAACAACTCAAGAATCTGGGCGTGGAGGTTTATACCAACAGCAAGGTTGAGGACGTTCAGCCGGGGTATCTTGTCGTCAACAAACAACGTGTTGATGCCGTTGTCATGCTTTGGGGCGCAGGTGTTCAGGCTTCGCCGCTTGGGCGCAAGCTGGGTTTGCCCGTGGACAACAAGGGCTGCGTCATCGTGGATGAATTCCTGAATCCGGCAGGGTACAAGAATGTCTTCGTGTTGGGGGATCTTGCTCACGTAGAAGAGAGCGGAAAGCGCGTGCCGGGAGTGGCGCAGCCGGCGATGCAAATGGGAGATTTCGCCGCACGAACGATTGGTTTCGATCTCGCGGGTCACCCTCGCAAGAACTTCCACTACTTCGACAAGGGCGATATGGCTACAATCGGACGCCACGCCGCTGTGGCTGACGTCAAGTGGCCTTTCCACGCACATTGGTCCGGGTTCCCTGCATGGGCCGCCTGGGCCGTGGTGCACGTGTACTTCCTCATTGGCTTTCGAAACCGGCTGCTCGTTCTTCTGCAGTGGGCCTGGACCTACCTCTTCTTCAGCCGTTCGGCACGACTGATCACCGGTGATCAGAATCTAATCGGTTGGAACGAGGCGGTTCAGGAGAACGACAAAGCCCGAACCACCACCGCAGCGGTTTAGAAGCCGTTACCGGTCGCGGTCGGCATCGTTTGAAGCCCATTTCCACATCCTTAAGAGGGAATACAAATGATGGAACTCGGGCTCGCGACGTTCGGCGATATCGCGCCAGACTTGCAAACCGGCGTGACAATCAGTCCGGCTGAACGGCTTCGCAATCTCCTTGAAGAAATCGAGCTGGCAGACCAGGTCGGTCTCGATGTTTTCGGCGTCGGCGAGCATCATCGGCCAGATTACGCGGTCTCTGCGCCTGCCGTGGTTCTCGCGGCGGCGGCTGCACGGACGAAGAATATACGCTTGGCCAGCGCGGTGACGGTTCTGAGTTCGGACGATCCGGTTCGCGTCTTTCAGCAATTCGCTACCGTAGATCTTCTGTCAAACGGACGCGCGGAAATTATCGTGGGCCGCGGTTCCTTCATCGAATCGTTTCCGCTATTTGGGTTTCCGCTGGAGCTCTACGACGAGTTATTTTCGGAGCGGCTTGAACTCCTTCTGGAAATTCGCCGGTCTGAGCGAGTCCGCTGGTCAGGCAAGCACCGCGCTTCGATTGACAACCTGGGTGTCTATCCCAGGCCGATTCAGGATCCCTTACCCGTTTGGATTGGCATTGGTGGGACGCCACAATCCGCCGTTCGCGCCGGGCGGCTAGGGCTGCCCATGACGATCGCGATCATCGGGGGAATGCCGGAGCGATTTAACAGCTTCGTCGAAAAGTATCGAATGGCGGCCGAGCGGGCCGGCCATGACGTGTCGAAACTGGCGGTTGGCATTAACTCGCATGGATTCGTCGCCGACAGCTCACAAGAAGCCGGCGACGAGTTCTTTGGACCCTATTCGGCAATGATGAACAAGGTCGGCCGTGAAAGAGGCTGGAGTGCAATGACCCGGGGAGATTTTGATTCGTTAACTTCTCTGCGCGGTGCCCTGGCGGTGGGAAGCCCTCAGCAGGTTGTGGAAAAGATCCTTTACCAGCACGAGATCTTTCAACACCAGCGCTTCCTCGCCCAGATGAGTGTCGGATCCATGCCGCACCGCCAGGTTTTGCGTTCAATCGAACTGTTTGGGACAAAGGTCGCGCCTGCTGTTCGCGCGGCCACCGCTACCGTAGCTACCAAAGCCGAGATAACGGCTCCGTAACTACTTGTCGGCCGTACTAGACAGTTGCCGTGCGGGTGCCGGTCAGGCCGGAATCGCTTGTGACCCTCACAAAGGCCTGCTCAGCACAGCCAGGAAGCACGCGCCAGATCTTTTCGGCGGTCTCCTTCTCTTGCGCCTGAATCTGCCGGGCCAGCGAAGCGGTTTCCGTATCTCCAGCCGCCTCCGCTACCGTTGCCAGCGATTCATACATAGCCATTTCACTATTCTCGACAGCGAACGCCATCATGAGATTTTGTGTGGTTCGTTCTTCCTTCTCGTGGCCCAACTGCGCCGCCTTCGGACTGAGTCCAAATACGTGAGCCAGCAAGCTTTTCGCCGTGGAAGGACTACCGCCCAGAGCGGTCAATCTGGCGGTCAAACGCTCGTATTGCAGCCTTGTTTCCGCTGCATGTTGACGAAACAGCGACTGCACAACGGTGTCGTCCCCTTCCTTTGAGAATCCCTCCAACTGGGTCTCAAAGCTCTTCTCAGCAGCGATCGCATCCTGCAGGTATCTCTTGATTACGTCAACACTGGTTTCAGCCATGTTCGTTATTCCTTCGCGTTGAGCGGGCGTAGATCGCCTCGCAATCTGTGAGACCGAGCAACGGGCGGCCATGTTTCTCGGTAAAAAGAAAAGCCCCCGGAGCTTGCAGCTCCGGGGGCTAGGATTATTCCGAGACCACGACTACTTTGCTTTATCTTCGAAGTACGGAGCTTTTGTCTGGCTCCACGGTCTTGGTTGATAAATCCAGTTTCTGCTGGTGTAATCGCTGTAAGTTAGCAGTACCAGTATGCTCAACCAGACCAGCCCTGCAATCACGAAGAGCTTCGTGAGACTAGTCGTGTAGCGCACTCCCATGAAGATCCAGGCAACAAGCGAAGCCTTGAACACTGCGATGATCAGCGCAACCACGATGTTCCACTCGCCAAGGTCGATGTAAGAAATCAGGGTTGTCACGAAAGTCATGACGATCAAGGTCAGAAAGACCTTTACCAGCGTCCCGACTTTCGGAATCGGTGTATGGTGTCCGGCGGCGGCAGCTGTGCTCATCCTCGACCTCCGATCAGGTAAAGCATCGGGAACAGGAAAATCCAGACAATATCAACAAAGTGCCAATAGAGTCCGATCATTTCCACCGGGGCGAAATAATGCTCGGTAAAAGCGTTCTGTCTTGCTTTGACGACGAGATAGGTCAGCAGTCCAAAGCCCACGATCATATGGATCGCGTGCATCCCGGTCATCGCGAAGTATAGGAAGAAGAGGATCTGCGCATTCCGCTCGAACTGGGTCTCTTCGTAGTGAAAGCCAAATCCCGGGACCAGATGCTCCACCCACTTTTCGTGGTACTCGTAAGCCTTAATACCAAGGAAGATAGCGCCGAAAACCATCGTGAGGATCAGAAACCTCACGAGTGCTTTACGATTACTCAGCTGCGCGGAGCGAACCGCCATGGCCATGGTCAAGCTGCTGCAGATCAGTACGCCGGTGTTGGTGGCACCGAGCGGCACGTTCATGAACTTACTCGTGCTCGCGAAAGCCGGAAAGTACAAATTCCGGTACACGGCGTAGCTTGCGAACATTCCTCCGAAGAACAGAACTTCGGTGATCAGGAACGTCCACATGCCGAGCGTGTCCGCATCCATCTGCTGTGCGGGCGTCGCAAAGTGATGTTTAAGATGGGCCGCCTCAGCCGGTGAGATCAGCATCCTCGGTGGCGGGAACGATTGTGTCAGCCAACGACTTCCTCCAGCGGACCGTAGTTGTAAGCTTCTTCCTTCACAATGGGTGTCTCATCGAAATTGAAGGTGGTGGGCGGCGATTGAATCTGCCATTCGAGCCCAGCCGCATTCCAAGGGTTGTTGCCAGCCTTGGGACCTTTAAACATGGACCACGTGAAATAGACCATCGGAATCAGGTAGCCGATCCCCAGAATCGAAGCACCGGCCGTCGAGAGCACGTTGAGCGCCTGGAATTCCGGCGGGTAAGACTGATACCGTCTCGGCATTCCGAGATACCCGAGGATGAACTGCGGGAAGAAGGTCAGGTTGAAGCCAATGAAGATGATAAGGCTCGCAAACTTCGACCAGGCTTCCGGATACATTCGTCCGGTGATCTTGGGCCACCAGAAATGTAAGCCGCCAAGAAACGCCATCACCATTCCGCCCACCATGACGTAATGGAAGTGGGCCACAACGAAGTACGTGCCGTGAGTCGCAACGTCCGTGCCTAAGGTCGCAAGATAGAGGCCGGTCAAACCGCCGATGGTGAAGAGCCCGATGAATCCGAGTGCATACAGCATCGGAGTGTCAAACGAGACCGAACCTTTATACATGGTCGCGGTCCAATTGAACACCTTGATCGCGGACGGAACCGCCACCATGAAAGTCAGGAACGAGAAGGCCACGCTAGATACATGCTTTCGCCGGTGACGAACATATGGTGGCCCCAAACAACGAAGCTCAGAACCGCGATGGCCATGCTCGAGAAGGCGACGAAGTTGTAGCCGAAAATGCGCTTCTGGCAGAAGCAGGCCATGATCTCGCTGATGACACCCATGCCCGGCAGAATCATGATGTAAACGGCGGGATGCGAATAGAACCAGAACAGATGCTGGAACAGGATGGGATCACCACCGATGTCCGGATCGAAAATACCGACTCGCGCCACACGCTCAAACGCCAGGAGCAACAAGGTGATGGCGATAACCGGTGTTCCTAGAACCTGAATCAAGCCGGTCGCATAGTTGGACCACACGAACAGTGGCAAGCGCGACCAGGTCATTCCCGGGGCGCGCATCTTATGTACTGTGACGATGAAGTTCAGGCCGGTAAGAATGGAGGAGAAGCCGGAGATGAACACCCCGACCGCCGCCGCCAGCACATATGAGTTTGAAAATGTGCTGCTGTAGGGGGCGTAGAAGGTCCAGCCCGTATCCACTCCGCCACGTACCACCGCGTACAGCGTGAAGAGGGCGCCGACAACGTAGATATACCAGCTAAGAAGATTGATCCTCGGGAACGCCAGGTCTTTGGCTCCGATCATGATCGGGATCAGAAAGTTGGCCAAAGTCGCCGGGATAGACGGCACCAGGAAGAAAAACACCATGACGATGCCATGCATCGAAAAGAGGCGATTGTAGACCTCCGGGCTAAAAATACCCTCCGGTTCCAGGAGGTTGATGCGAAAGAGAACGGCCATCGCGCCGCCGACAAAAAACATCAGCGTAATCGAGATCAGATACAGGAAGGCGATCCGTTTATGGTCCGTCGTGAAGAGCCAGCTCTTCCAGCCATGCTCGACATTGAGGTAGTCGACCGGTTCGGTCTCTACCTCAGGGAGTTCTCGTGCAATTGTTGCCATGAGCTTGGATGATCCTTTATTAACTACACACTACCGCTGTCGCGCCGCACCTGGTCGGTTGTTGCCCTGCTGCGCCCGTGGCGCAATCACTACCGGGGCTTGTTGAGACCCTTGCTGGGACGCGGGCTGGCTTGGAGCAAGTGACTTGATATACGCAATCAACTGAATAACATTTTGTTCGCTGATCTGGCCTTTGAAATTGGGCATGATATTGGGCTCGAACCCGGCCGCGATTTTGGCGTTTGGTTCAAGGATGGATTCTCGCAAGTACGCGTCGTCCGCAAGAACCGTCTGGCCATTTGCTAACTGCACAGGCTTGTTGTATAACCCCTTCAGCACCGGGCAGCGGCCCTGCTGATCGGTCAAGTGACAGGTCGAGCATCCATACTGGGCAAACAGCGTTTCACCCTGCTGGGCTAGCGAGCCGCCAGTTCCGCCGCCACTCATCCATTCGGCGTACTCGCGCTCTTCCATGACATTGACCCAGCCAACCATCCCGGAATGAAGCAGTCCGCAATACTCTGTGCAGTAGAGGCGGTAGCGTCCAGGTTTGCTAGGTGTGAACCACAGGCTGTCGTAGTGCCCCGGCACCACATCATGGCGAACGCGGAAGGCTGGAATCGAGAAGCTGTGGATTACATCTTCCGATGCCATGGTCAGTTTGACCGGCTGATTCATCGGCACATGTAGTTCGTTGATCTCGCTTCCACCATTCGGATACTGAACTTTCCACATCCACTGTTTCCCGGTGACGAAGACCTCCATAGCGTTCTTCGGCGGTTGCTGCGCAGCGAAAAAGAGCTGCGCACCCCAGGCAAACATGATCAGCATCACCAGGAACGGAAGAATGGACCAGGTCAGTTCCAGCTTCGTTGAACCCTCAATTTGCGTCGCGTGAACGTTCGCGCGACGGCGGTACTTATAAGCAAAGAACCCGATCGCGACGAAGATGACTATTGTCATCACGATCGAGACGATGTTGATGAACCAGTACAGAGCGTCGATCTGGGCGCCTTCTTTGGACGCCAATTCGGGGAACAGCTGCAGTTGTGCTAGAACGAGCGAGTCAGCCCACATGCTCCGCTTCCTTCCACTGTTCCCGCACGCGGTGTTTCTTGTCTTTTCGCATGAGTAGGTATATAAGTCCGCCGAGAAGCAGAACCGTCAGTGCGGCTCCTGCCTTCAATATGTTCTGAACCGCAAGCGTGTATTTTCCCTGTGTCGCATCGTAGTGGAAGCAAAACAGGAGAACGTAATTTACCGGGTTACTGATTCTGTGTTTTGAGGCCTCAACCAAAGACATACGGAGATCAGCCGGTGCATAGTCCACGCCATAGAAGTAACGCGACATCCGCCCTTCGGGGGTAGCCACCATGATGCCGCCCGCGTGGATGAACTGCTTCGTGCCTTCGTCCCACCGATAACCAAACCCGACGGCCGAGGTCAGCTTGGTGATCGATTCCTGAGATCCGGTCAAGAAATGCCAGGCGTTATCAAAGCCTGCACGACCGAACATCTTGGCGTACTCGGCTTTCTTTTCCCTCGCCGCAGCCGGCGTGTCCGCCGGGTCAAAGCTGACGACCACAACGTCGTAGTCGATTCCGGCTTGCATCGGAACCCGGCGCAAACCCATCACCGTCTCCCGCAAGCTCATCGGGCACAGGCTTGGGCACTTGAAGTACACCAGCTCGAGCACGACCGGTCTCTCGCCGAAGTAAGTTCGGAGAGGCACGGCTTGCCCGTTCTCGTCGTTGAACATCAAATCGAGCGGAACGGGAGAGTTAAGCTTCTGTTCCAGGTTCACGCCCTGCGCTGCTTTAGGACGAGCATATTGCCCGAAACTTAAGGTTGCCGAGGCCAGCAGGGCAGCCGTAAAGGCCAGCTTACTGCGCATTCTTCCTGATTTCCCCTTGTATTTGCGGCCGCGCTTGGGCGCCTATGCCCACAGGCTTGGACGACGTGCCGCCTGACCCGTCCGTCGCGTCCCCGCCCGGAGTTCGAATCCCCACCGGAGCGCCCGGAGCAATGTTCAATCGAGAAAGTTCGGCGTCCATGGCGCGATCGATCGGAATGTGAGTGCGTCCAAGCGCGTCCTTCCCGGTGCTTCCCAGTACCTGGTCCTCATGGGCTCTCAGGTCTGGCAGGATGTCCCAGGGGTGAACTTCGAGGGTAGGCTTCGGCGGTATCACGCGCTCGGGAGCCATCGGACTCGGGAGCGAACCCTGCGGATTCATTTTTACCAGCAACGAGTGGATAACCAGCGTTAACGCGAAGACGAATACCAGCGTCCCGCCGATTACCGCAAGCGAACTGACTACCACTCCTGCGCGCGCATCCACTTCTTCATACGCCGTGCCGCCGTGTCCAACGTGGGGATGAGACTCCACGGGACCCCGCGAACTCACCATTCTATTTTGGTTTTCGTCGAGATCGCGGTTCTGGCCGGCGTTGGGATACGGTTGGCTTGGTTTGTGATGTTGTTCGCTCATGCGACTAGCTCCCGAACAGGCTCTGGCTCCGGCAGGCGCGGATCATGCAACGGTAATAATGGCCTTCGTCTGAGTTGTCCGAGGTACGCGAACAGCCAGATGCCTCCTACGCCGAAGAACGCCGCGATGTCGGTCCAGTAGAGCGCAAACCCTTTGTTCCGAAAAGTTGGCTCGACCACCCAGAACACGTCGAGAAGCCTTGCCAGGAGAATCCAGGCTGCAACCCGAATCAGTCGCTTTGGATCCCGCTTTCGTTGCTGCGACAGTAGCGCCAGGAAGGGGATGGCGAACATGCTGAGACCGAGTGCCCAAGTCAGGTATCTCCAAAATCCGCGCGTCCGCAACAGGTAGTAACCAATTTCCTGTGGCAGATCAGCGGGCCAAATAATAATTAGCTGAGAGGCGGAGAGATAAGCCCAGAAAATTGTGAACGCAAACATGAGGTTTCCAAGATCGTGAAGGATCTTGGAACCAATGCGGTCTCCGAACCGATCCTCGCGACTGGTCAGGATAAGCACGATAATGCTCAACGCGAATGTTTGCAGAACGTCTCCAATCAAGATCAGAGCACCGAAGACAGTGGAGTAAAACTCTGGGTCTGTTGACAGGATCCAATCGATGAAAGCCAGCGTAGCGGTTAGAACAAATGCCAGCAGGGCAGGAGCACTGAACTGGCGTAGTCGAACCACAAGCGTTGGGTCCCCTGTTTCATCCTGCCGGTCGGTCATCTTCTGAACGCGCATGCCGATAATGATCCAGAGCGCAAAGTAGATGAACACTCTGATGATGAAGAACGGTGTGTTCAGGTATGCCGCTTTATGTTCGACCACTTTGTTGAGGTGGATGGTGTCGTTGGCCCAGGGATAAAGGTAGGGCAGACCCAGCAAGATGGGCAGAAACAACACGAATACAACCGGGATCGTCCGCATCTTCGCTTCGAGCAGGCGGCGGATGGTGACACCCCACTTGCCCCCGACAACATTGTTGAGGAGAAGAACAGCAAGACCGCCGAAGGCGAATCCACCCCAATATTGGAATGCAAACAGATAGGATTGGAAGAATTCGGCTCTGTTTGCAAAGAAACCGGCAACACACAGCAGCAACCCAACGCCGCCAATTACGCCCGAAATGCGCTCGACGCTAGCTGCACGGGATCCTAGCCGAATGATCGGGACTTCAGCTCTGTGGTGGTGGTTATCGCTCACTGATTTCCCCCGGATGCGCTCTTCGCGCCCGTATTGCTAACTCCCTGCAAGTCTGCCGGAGCATTCTGGCTTAACTGCAAGGCACGGATGTAAGCAGCGATTCGCCACCGATCGTCGACCGCGACGCGGGAGGCGTAAGAATACATCGCTCCGTAACCATTGGTCATAACGTCAAAGAAGTGGCCGACCGGCGCGTTGACAAGCCGCTCGTCGTGATAGCTGGGCGGTTGGCGAAGGCCGCGTTTGACGATCATGCCCTGCCCGTCCCCGAGCCGGCCATGGCACGGAGTGCAGTAAATTTCAAAACGGTCGTGACCTCGATCAAGATCCTCACGCGTGATTTGAATCGGAATGGCAGTCACATCTTTGCCATTCAGCTTGCCGGTGTAGCGCGCTTCGTCCAAGTGCAACTGTCCGCGAGCGACGGTGTCCGGAATAGTCGGACGCGAGGCTCTGCGATCGCCAAAGAAGTCGGTTGCAGCCAGCGGCTTGTACTTCGGCTGGTTATGCATGTCCTGCCGGCAAGCGCTGGCCGACAACATGGCAGCAAGAGCAAATGCGCCGAGAATCGCCCTACGCTGGAACAACGGTCACCTCACTGCCTCCCAAATCTCGGAGAAATTGCAAGGTCTCCTCTGTCCTGAAATTCGGATCGGAAGACTCAATGCAGAGAAAGAATCGATCAATAGATGCCCGGGCGAACTCGGGAACATTAAAAACAGGATGATACGGCTGAGGCAATCCGTTCATTGCGAGCACGCAAAACAGCGAAGTGATCGCAGAAAACAGAATCATGCACTCGAACGTGATTGGGATCAACGATGGCCAGCTGTTCAGTGGCCGTCCGCCGACGTTGTGTGGATAGGCGATACCGGCGATCCACTCAAGTAAGGTGAAACCGCCAAGCGCGCCACAAGACCCGCCGATCAGTACGGCCAAGGCGACTTTGTTCTTCTTGTAGCCAATCGCCTCCGCCAGGCCCTCCACCGGCATGGGTGCATAGGCGTCCATGCGGCGATAGCCTCTGGCGTACGCCTCTTCGCAGGCGGCGATCAGATCTTCCGGAGTTTCAAATTCGGCCATGGCGCCATGAATGGCCGGTAGCTCATCAATTGCACATGTTGGCTCATACGGTGGCAGACTCCAGTTCGTGTTCGCCGTGCTTCTTCCCGTGATGCACCGCTTCGCGCACTTCAAAGATGGAGATGGACGGCAGCGCGCGGACAAACAGGAAGATCAGCAGCATGAAGAACCCGAGCGTGCCGGCGTAAGTCGCCCAGTCCCACTTGGTGGCGATGATACATACCCCAGGAAGACGGCAGAAAGTCGCGATGCAAGCTGGTGACGACGATGACGAAGCGCTCCAGCCACATGCCGATGTTGATAACGATCGAGATGATCCAGACGAGCCAAGATGTTGGGTCGGACTTTGTGACCAGAGCGCCTGCGGGATCACGATATTGCAGAGAATCAGCAGCGCATAAGTCCAGCCGTACGGACCGGTCATGCGGTTCCAGTACATGAAGCTTTCGTACTTGTCGCCGCTGTACCAGGCGAAGAATGCTTCCATGCCGTATCCGTAAGCCACGATCAAGCCGACGCCCAGCATCAGCTTGCTGGCGGATTCGATGTGCCGCAGCGTGATCAGGTCGCGCATGTTGTACCAGGCGCGCAGCGGAATCATCAGCGTCAGCACCATCGCAAAGCCGGAGTAAACGGCGCCCGCAACAAAGTAGGGCGGGAAGATGGTGGTGTGCCAGCCAGGAAGTTGGCTGACCGCGAAGTCGAAGCTGACGATGGTGTGAACCGAAAGCACCAGCGGCGTCGCCAGACCGGCTAGCAGCAGATAGGCCTTCTGATAACGATGCCAGTGGATGGCTGAGCCACGCCAGCCGAGGGCCAGCGTGCCATAAATCTGCCGCATGCCAAAGATTCGGCGCAGTATCGCGCATGGTGGCAAGATCCGGAATCAGACCGATGTACCAGAAGATCAACGAGATCGTTACCGTAAGTGGAAACCGCGAACACGTCCCATTCGAGCGGGCTGCGCGGCTGCGGCCACAGCCACATGGAGTTCGGGTAGGGAAGCAGCCAATAAAACAGCCACGGACGCCCAAGGTGCAGAATCGGAAACATGCCGGCGCATGCGACGGCAAACAACGTCATCGCTTCCGAGAAGCGGTTGATCGACGTTCGCCAGTCCTGTTTCAGCAGAAACAGGACTGCCGAGATTAGCGTGCCGGCATGGCCGATACCGATCCACCAAACGAAGTTGATGATGGCAAAACCCCAGGCAACAGGGATATTGATACCCCAGATGCCGACGCCCTTGCAGGAATAGATAGCAAACGGCTATGGCGAGAATATTGACAAAGCAGAAGGAGATGAACGCGCCGACGAGCCATTTCTTCGGGGCTCTGCTTCCAGGGCAGATAAACGACGCCCGAGATCCGTTCGGTAACGGTCGCGTAATCGTGCCCCGGTCCGAGGATCTTATCGGGCCCCGGATCGGGGATGGTGACATCCGGAATAAGCGCTGGTTCGTTAAGATTCTTTATTGCCACGCTGACCTCCTAGTGCCTCATTCGCGTTCCGGACAAAGCCCAGATACGTCGTGCGCGGACGGGTATTCAAATCGTCCAGCAACGAATAATTCCGTGGAAGCTCTGGGACTTCGCTGACTTGGCTGCTTTTGTCGTTCAGATCGCCAAATAGATTGCCTGGGTCGGGCAAACCTGCTGCACAAGCGGTAATCACTTCACCGTCCTTGATACGACGCCCTTCTTTCTCTGTCCGTATCTTCGCTTCCTGGATCCGCTGCACGCAGTAGGAGCACTTCTCCATCACGCCGCGGCTTCGCACCGTGACATCGGGATTGCGAACGCCATGCAGACTCTCGGTTTGCCAATCGGAGTACAGGAGGAAGTTAAAGCGGCGAACTTTGTAAGGACAGTTGTTCGAGCAGTAGCGAGTACCGACGCAACGGTTGTAGACCATTTCGTTCAGGCCTTCATTACTGTGAACCGTCGCCGCAACCGGGCAAACCACCTCGCAAGGCGCCTGCTCGCAGTGCATGCAAGGTACCGGCTGGTTATAGATTTCGGGCTGATCCAGATCGCCGGAGTAGTAGCGGTCCACCCGGATCCAATGCATGTGCGCGGCCGCTTCGCCACCTGATCTTTGCCGACGACCGCGATGTTGTTTTCGGCCTGACAGGCGATGGTACACGCGCTGCATCCGGTGCAGACGTTCAGGTCGATGGCCATGCCCCACTTGTAACCTTCATAGGGCCAGTTCTCGCGGTGATAGATGTTGTCTTCGGGATCGAGAGGCTTCTCTTCGAGATTGGGGAAATCGGGGTGCTTCTTGAACTCAGATAACCGCGTGGCGCGGACCGGCTCGCGTTCCGCCATCGTCTGAGTTTCCTGCACGTCCGCTACGTCGACATGCTTGCCGGTCTTTGCGACGGTTCCGCCTACGGCATAGCGCGTATCTGCATCCTGCAAGGTGTAGGCGTTGTAACCGATGTTGTTGCCGACTCGGCCGGAGCCTTCGCGCCCGTAGCCAAAGGTTACGCCGATCGTATTTTCGGCTTGACCCGGAAGAATCCATGCCGGGCCTTCGACGCTCTTCCCATTTACGGTGACCTGCAGAACATCGCCGGTCGAGATGCTCATCTTGGCGGCTCTGCCGGGGCTGACCGTGACCGGATTTTCCCAAGTCATCTTGGATTGCGCTCTTCGGCAACTCCTGCAGCCAACCGTTGTTTGAGTAGGTGCCGTCCCCGATCGTCGAATCGGGCCGGATAACCACCTCCATCTCGTACGCGGCGAGATTGCCGAGTGCCGGGAGCGTGGGAACCGCAGCGGCATTGATGACCGAAGCAGACGTGCCGGCAACCACACCGTCGTGGAGCGAGGTCTTCCAGGTTGCCTCAAAATCGCCTTTGAGCCGGCTCTGCCAGTAATTCTTGACGATGTCATGCGAGCTCTGGTCGGGCTTTGCCTGGAGAATGGAAACGATTTCGTGCGCCGATTTACCCCCGTAGAGCGGCTCCACCAGGGGTTGCTGAATGGTTATTGTTCCGTCAAAGGCTGTCGAATCGGACCAGGTCTCGAGGTAGTGGGCCTCAGGGATGTGCCAATGGCTCCACTTGGAAGTTTCATCGAAGTGACTGCCAAGCCGAACGACCATCCGGGCCTTTCGGATTGCCTGCTGGAAATTGAGGGAAGCTGGAGCGGTGTAGACCGGATTGCTGCCCAAAATCACCAGCACCTCGACGCGTCCGCCGTTCAGATCGCTCGCGAGTTCCTCGATGGAGTGAGTGTTCTCCGGTTCGACACCCTGGATCAGACGAACCGTGGTGCCAACATTGCCCAGGGCCGCGTTAATGGCATAGGCTGCCAGTGGACGCTCTCGGGCTGGAATTCACCCGGGATCACGACGCAGCGGCCTTTGGCGCTTTGCAGGTCCTGCGCCACTGCATTGAGCCATTCGGGCGCGTTGCCCGGGGCGTCCGCGCCGCTACACCGCATGCCTTCGCCAGTTGATAGGCCAGAGCCGGGATCTTGCTGCTTTCTAGCGCGAAGCGGTGGTCGGCCAACGATCCGCTAGGTGTGGGGATCGATTCGATGGCATAAAACCGGCACGGAGTCTTTTCCGGAATCGATCGCACGCCGCCGTGCCGAAAACTGCCGGGCGTACGGCAGGGCCGCCGGGCCCTCAACCATGAAATCGCTTTCCAGGCTGACAATCACGTCGGCTTTCGAAAGATCGTACGCGACAAAGGCGTTCTTTCCGGCAATCCTACGTGCCGCACTGGCTCTCGCCGGGTTCACGCACGGCTCGTGCACATACCACTTCGCCGTTGGCCATTGATCCAGGAGCGAATTGATTTGAGAGATCAGGGTCGGCGAAGTGCTGATGCCGCTGAGAATCGCAAGGCCCTCACCTTTGCGGATAGCCAAGCTCTGCGCTTCGGTGCTGAAAGCGCCGGTGAAATCACCCCAGGTTGAAATACGGCCTTCGTGCAGAACCGTTTCGGACCGGTCGGGATCGTAAAGATTCAAAACCGAAGCCTGCTCAAAGATCGTGGTCGAGCCTAGGCTGGCCGGGTGGTCCGGATTGCCTTCGACCTTGGTCGGGCCGGTTTAGGTGACTTTCTACGAGCAGTCCGCGCGCATAGCCGTGCGCCGGCATCGCGGTTGCATAGAAAAGAGGAATGCCCGGGATGACGTTTTCAGGCTGCCGTACGTAAGGAACGATCAGCTCTTTCGGCTGTTTCGTACAAGCCGCGGCACCCGCCATCGCCAGCGACGCGGCCATGACCTTCAGAAGCGCCCGCCGGTCCACACCCTGCGGAATTTCCCCCGAGAGATCCGGGGAACTCCTGCTCGATATACTCGCGAAGCTCTTCGCTCTCCGCAGCCTCGTCGAGCGTGCGCCAGAATGCCGGCCCCCGCCCGGCAGCCAGCTTGTCCCGCAACGCTTGAATATCGATTGCCTTCTTGCGCTTGCCCGTTTCTTCTGCAATGGCGCCGAGCGTCACCAGTCCCGAGGCATGCCCGCCGTGCGGATGCGGGTGGTGGTGACCGTGATCATGGGGATGATCGTGGTCGTGGGGATGATCGTGGTCGTGGGGGTCGTGCTGTGAACGTCTCATCTGTGGCAAGTTACGCAATCAGTCAACGACTGCACGTGGTATTCCTTCACTAGCTTTGGTCCCAACTCCGCCTGATTAGCGGGGTATTTGTAGTTGATATTGAAGACTTCGGATTTAGGCCGGACGAACTTCGCAGGGTCGCGATGGCAACTCAGGCACCAGTTCATATTCAGCGTGTTGACCTTGTACATCATGGGCATCTCGTTGACCTGCCCGTGGCACGAGGAACAGCCGATTCCTTTGTTCAGGTGGATGCTGTGGTTGAAGTACACGAAGTCCGGAAGGTCATGCACGCGCATCCATTCAATCGATTTCCCGCTCTGCCAGCTGTCGCGAATGGGCTTTGTGACCGATGCAGTGGTCCAGATCTGCGAGTGGCAGGTCATACAGATTTCCGTCGGCCGGTATGCCGGCAAACCCGGAATTTTCGACTGAAGTGTGACAGTAGCGGCAGTCGATTCCGTCATCCTTGACGTGGTGCTTGTGACTGAACGGGATCGGCTGAACCGGCGCGATCTGCACCGAAGTCGACCAGGGACCTCGGTCGGCGATATAGGCCACCGCGATCGTCGACGCAACGAGCGTAATGACCGACACGATCGCAACCTTTGCGATCGTGTTTGAACTTGGTCTGAAAAGTTGTGGCATACCTTATCTGGTCATTCGAGAAAAAGACGTTGGATGCAAAACCAAAGTCGATTATAACCATATGATTTTTCCTTTCCAGCCGGAAACGTTCTTGTCTTCATGGAATAAGGACTTCTACTTGCCCAAATCTTCGTTCTTCCATCAGGCTAGGAGCTATATACGTATAAATGCCCATAATCGAGGGATGGGAACAATCGCAGCTCTTTCAGCGCGACGATGTTGCGCGATTTGGGGTGTGATGCTGTCCTCCCTGGCTTCCGCGCAGTGGATTCCGGTGGAGTCGAGCGGGACGGAGGCCGGACTACGAGGCGTCCACAACGCCGGAAAGGGGGTCATCTGGGCCAGCGGAACAGACGGAACCGTCCTGCGCAGCGAAGACGATGGGTTCGTCTGGCAAAAATGCCATATGCCCGCCGATGCGGGCAAGCTTGATTTTCGCGGAGTCTGGGCGTGGGACGCCAATCACGCAATGGCAATCTCGAGCGGTACCGGCGACGCTTCCCGTCTGTACGAGACCGTGGACGGCGGTGCGCATTGGACGGCTTTTGCTTCCGAAATCCCGATCCTACAGGGTTTTGGGACGGTATCGCGTTCAACGGAAACCGCGGACTGCTGGTCGGCGACCCCGTGGATGGCAGATTCACCGTGTTTCACACGGAGGATCTCGGTCAACATTGGACCCGCGATCCCAGCCCCGAGCTTCAGGCCGACCCTAAGCGGGATGGGATATTCGCCGCAAGCAATTCTTCGCTCGAACTCGGCGCCACCTGGGCCAGCGGCGCATTCGTTACCGGCGGCCTGAACGGGCCCAAGATCTTTGAGCTCTCGTCCTCTGCGCCGGCCAAACGTGGACAGCCCGGCGGATTCTTTTCGGCATGGTTCTCAAGCAGCTTGCCGTTGTCCGGCAACAGCGAATCGGCCGGGGCTTTCTCCTTGGCATTTAATTCTTCTCAGACAGGAGTTGCGGTCGGTGGCGACTATAAAAAGCCGCTGCAACGGGGTGGGACGGCGGCGTACACGCTCGACGGTTCGCATTGGCTGCCCGGCTTCGGCACCGCCCGCCGGCTTTCGTTCCGCTGTTGCGTGGGAACAGCAATTCCAATGCTGGATTGCGGTGGGGCCTACCGGAAGCGATGTGTCGTTCGATAACGGCAAAACCTGGCAATCGTTCGACAAAGGGAATTGGAACGCATTAAGCTTGCCTTGGGTGGTCGGTCCCAAAGGGCAGATCGCCAGACTGGATGAACAGGCATTGAAGGCTCTGTCGACGAAGAAATGAACCGGATTCTCACGTTCCTGCTCCCTGTTCTGCTCGGCACGGCGTGCGCGGGCGCGGAATTGAAGGTTCTCCCGGCCTGGACACGCCACACGGATGCGTTCGCGCCGAATAAGCGGGCGGCCGGCATCGCAGCTTTCGAAGCAACACCGGTGCTGGCTGGAGACCTCCTGTATGTGATCACGCCCTTCGACCAGGTTTTGGCGCTCGATCCGGGAACCGGGGAGCAGCGCTGGCGGTTCGATCCGGAGGTCGCGAAAGATCGTGGGTATTCGGAGGCTACTTCCCGGGGAGTGACGGTCGCATCGGGGATCGTTCTGTTCGGAACTCTTGATGCCCGTTTACTTGCCCTGCGCGCGACAGATGGTAAGCGTCTGTGGGACATTCCGGTCTCACCAGGTGTAACGGACGGCAACTATCAGCTAACTTCTCCGCCGGTTGCCGTCGGTGAAACGGTCATTGTGGGCTCCTCGATCGGTGATAACGGCCACGCCGAGATGGAACATGGGGTGGTCCGGGCGTTTGATCTTCGAACGGGTAATCCGAAGTGGAGCTGGGATCCAACGCCAGGGGGTAAAACGGGGGCAGCGAATGCGTGGTCGCGTCTCGCGTTCGACGCAGCCCGCGACATGGTCTTCATTCCGACAGGCAGCGCTTCCCCTGACTTCTTCGGCGGTTTGAGGCTGGCTGACAATCACTATGCGAACTCCGTAACGGCCTTGCGTGCCTCTTCCGGTGAATTCCTGTGGACCTTTCAGGCAGTTCATCACGACTTGTGGGACTACGACGTCGCATCAGCGCCGGTTCTCGTGAACTTCAAAGGGAAACCCGCAGTTGCCGTCCTGACCAAGATGGGCCACTACTTCCTGCTCGATCGCGAAACCGGAAAACCGCTACTCCCGGTTGAAGAGCGCCGGGTTCCCCGCTCTGATGTGCCGGGCGAAGAGGCTTCCCCGACGCAGCCCTTTCCGATGAGCGGTGTTTTCACTGAACAGAAATTTGTTCCGCGGCCCGGATGGTGTGAAGAGCGCATGGCGAAACTTCGTTACGAGGGGATATTTACGCCTCCGAGTCTAGGCGGAACCCTGGTTTTTCCAGGCAATGTCGGCGGAGCGAACTGGGGCGGCGGTAGTTATGATGCCGAGCGCGGCCTGATCTTTGCGGCGGCGAATCGCCTTGCTACAGAGGTCCGGCTCATTCCGCGCGAGACCTTTGACCGATCGGGACATGGCGATACTGGCGAACGGCTGGGACTAGAGTACGGCGCCCAAAAAGGCGCTCCGTTTGGCATGTCGCGCCGTACTTTTTTGGGGCCGGATGGGCGACCTTGCAATCAGGAGCCTTGGGGCGCCCTGGTTGCCATTGAGGTCGAGACTGGCAAGGTTCGCTGGGAAATCACCGATGACGGTCAGCCTGGGCGGCCCTCTTTACTGTCAATGGCGCGGTATTTTTCGGCGGCACCCTCTTTGAAAGCAAGTTCCGTGCGTTTTCGGCGGATACCGGCAAAAAGCTGTTTGAGGCCGACCTGCCGTTCACTGCGAACTCGACGCCGGGCACCTATGAATGGCATGGAAAACGCTACGTTGTGATCTCCGCGGGCGGCCACGGAAAGGTCGACGGAAGCAAGCTAGGCGACCTCGTCGTCGCATTCACTGTCGAGTAGTCCTCCCAATCCGTACCGGCGATCAGCACCGTACTCACATCCCGTCTTCTGCCGCCAGGATTGTAGTACGCTTCCACTAGCAGCTTCAGGAGGTGATTCCATGGTGAATTCCTACGCCCCGGGTTTCGGGCGATTCTCAAGGGGAGCGTTCTTAGCGCTTCTCGTCCTTTCTTTTTCTCCGTTGGTCTGGGGCCAGGGTTTCGGCACCATTGTCGGAACCATAACGGATCAGTCGGGGGCCGTCGTAGCCGGAGCAAAAGTCACGGTTACTGATCCGGCGACCGGACAAAACCGCGAGGAAACGACCAACGCTCAGGGCTATTACGTCGTACCCTCGCTCAAGCCCGCACCTTACGACGTTTCGGTTGCAGCGTCCGGCTTTGGTGTTTACACGCAGAAGGGCGTAGTGCTCCAGGCGGACCAGAGCGCGACAGTCAACGCGGCCCTTTCGTTAGGCAAGACGTCGGAGTCGGTTCTTGTGACCGCCGAGCCGCCACAGGTCAACACAACGACCGCAACGATGAGCGAAGTGGTGGAACAGCGCCGTGTCGTGGATCTGCCGCTTGAACGGGCGCAACGCCGCGACACTCTTATTGGTCGTCGCCGGGGCAAATCAGGCACCGGGAAGCGATGTGGACCAGGGAAACACGAAAACGTTCCCCGGCGCAGTGACCGTATCGACGAACGGTTCGCGACAAAACCAGGTCAGCTATCGACTGGATGGCGCCAATAACAACGATCTCTACACCAACACGAATCAGCCGTTTCCCTTCCCCGACGCTCTGCAAGAGTTCAGCGTTCAAACGAGCAACTACGGAGCGCGGTACGGCGGCAATGCGGGCGGCGTCGTGAACGTAGTTACGAAATCAGGCACGAATAGTCTGCACGGCGATGCGTTTGAGTTTGTGCGTAACGGCGTGTTCAATGCGCGGAACTTCTTCGCGCCCGCGCGGGACCAGCTGAAACGCAATCAGTTCGGCGGGACCATCGGAGGTCCGGTCGTCATTCCGAAGCTGTACAACGGCAAGGACAAGACCTTCTTCTTCTTTGGTTACCAAGGCACTCGCATTCGGAACATCGGTAACGTTCAGAACGCAACCCTGCCAACGGCGGCCGAGCGAACCGGGGACTTCTCCGCTCTGCTAAATGCGGCTAGCCCGGCTAATCCGTTCCGGCGATCGATTCAATTGCGAGATAGAAACGGTGCCCTGCTGCCCGGCAACATCATTCCGTCGAGTTTGTTCGATCCGGCGGCCATCAACTTCTTCAAATACATTCCCGTTCCAAGTTCCGCGAATGGCGTAACGTTCTTCTCCCAACCCATCGCACAGAATTTCAAAGAGTTTCTCACTCGCGGTGATCATGCGTTTTCGGAACACGACCGTTTGTCGCTGCGCTACTTCTACGATCAATTTGATAACCAGGGCTTCATCGATCGCGACGAACGTCCTGAGCTATCAGAACTTCACGACGATCATTTCCCAGAACGCCTTACTAGCGGAGACGCACATTTTCGGCGCCGGTGCGGTGAACGAATTCCGTGCCAGCTTTTCGCGGGAGACTTCGGTGCGCGGTCCGGCCGAAGGGAGCATCTTCGCTGTCAGATCTGGGCGTCAATCATTTACCAGCCTAACACAGGTAAGACTCTCGAAGGCATCAACGTCAATAGTTATTTCAACCCGGCGCAGACCGACCCGGCATCGTTCATTCGCAACCAATACAACCTGAGCGACGACTTCAACCTGGTTCGCGGCCGCCACACGATTTCGTTTGGAGGAGCAGCGATCCGTGCTCAAGTTTTGTTGCGTAATCAGTTCCGGACCTCAGGCAGTTACACGTTCACTGCGGACACGACCGGCGACGGACTTGCCAGCTTCATGCAGGGCTATGTCCGCACCTTCACTCCAGGGCTTCGGTGAATTCAAAGACAACCTGGTGAACACCTACAACCTGTATATTCAGGACGATTTCCACGTTTCGCGCAGACTCACCCTTAATCTCGGGCTTCGCTACGATCCGTTCTTCCCCTGGATGGAACAAAAGAATCGGATTGAGCAGTTCACTCCCGAGAATTACTACAAAGGCGTGAAATCACAGGTTTACGTCAACGCACCGGCGGGCCTGCTTTTTCCGGGCGACCCGGGCGTTCCGCGATGGGGTGCAAACCCCAGCTTGAACAATTTCTCGCCTCGACTTGGCTTTGCCTATGACTTGACGGGCGACGGCAAGACGAGTCTTCGCGGGGGAGCGGGATCTTTCTATGACTCGATCGTAAGCGGGATCGTCAACAATCGAACCGTCGACTTGACGCCATTCAGCCCGCAATTTGCATTAACGACGCCTCCGGGAAGCTTTCAGCAATCCTTACCTCGGCTTCACAAATCCCTACCCGGCGCCATTCCCGCCACCGAAGAATGCGGCGTTTCAACCTCCCGTCCTGGTTGTGACGTACGATCCGGCGAGAGACGGAAAACAACTCACGCCGACCGTTTACAACTGGAACGTTTCGCTCGAACGACAGTTAAGTTCGACATGGCTGCTCCGGATGGCGTATGTCGGATCACGGTCGACACATCTGCAGGAATCAGTCGAGTTGAACCCAGCAGTTTACACACCAGGAAGCACGGCTTCGACGGATGCACGGCGCCGGTTTACCGGTTACGGAAGCGTCTCGCAGGGCAGCCAGGACATCAACTCCATTTACCACTCAGCCCAACTCACGCTGCAGAAGCGGCTGTCGCACGGCATCTCGCTACTGGCAAACTATACCTGGTCGAAATCGCTGGACACGCTGCCGGCCGGTATGGCGATCAGCACCATCGATCAGGCCAACTACTCGGCAGTTCCCTGGAACTTCCCGGGCAGACACCAGAATGATTACGGCCCGTCGGAGTTCGATCATACGCATCGCTTCATCCTGTCTTATGTTTGGGATCTGCCAAAATTCACTGGCCACTCCGCATGGCTACGGTACACGGTAGGAGGATGGGAGTGGACTGGAATCTTCACAGCGCAGAATGGGGCGCCGTTCACGGTCCGCGCCGGCACCGATCGGTCGCTCACGGGCCTTGGGACGGATCGTGCAAGCTTCGTCGGAAATGTCGACCCATACGGTGGCAACGCCTGCGGTAATACAGCGCCTTGTGTCAATTTCCTGAATCCGGCGGCGTTTACTGTTGCGCCCTTGGGTGCATTTGGAAACGTCGGCAAGGGCAGTTTGCGAGGGCCCAACTATTACAACGTGGACTCCGGGTTGTTCAAAGAATTCCCCATGAAGTCGGAGGCGGTCCACCTTCAGTTTCGTGCAGAGTTCTTCAACGTGTTCAATCGCGTCAATTACAACCTGCCCTCGGGTAACTCGACAACGCCGGCGTTTAACGGGTCGAACTTTGGATCCTTGAATCAGGCGCAGGATCCGAGGATCGGGCAACTCGCCCTCAAGCTGCTGTTTTGACGATCATAAGGGCAGCCCATAACGCTGCCCTTATCCTTAGGGGATGCGATGGTTGCTCCTGTCCATCCTCCTTCCGCTGCTAAATGCTCAAACCTTTGCTGTGAAGCCGGTACGGATTCGGCAAGGGGAAACGCTGCAATTAACGGCGGACGCTTCCGCGGCGTCGGCAAGGCTGGGTAAGCGCAGTGTGCCTCTTTACCCCGACGGGCAATCGAAAGCAGGCCTCATGCCGATCGCGATCGGGGCCAAACCCGGGACATACACCGTCGAGTTCCTGGACGCTCAAAACGCAGTTGTCGACAAGATCAGTTTCAGCGTTCTCGACGCACACTATCCCAAGCAAAACGTTGTACTGCCGAAAGCCGTAGCGGAGCTAAAGTCCTCTCCCGAGGAACGCGAAAATGTGAACGCGTTTCGTACCGAAGAAACTCCGGAGCGTTTCTGGCAGGAGCCGCTTCATCGTCCGATTCCTGGTTGCATGACCTCGTTGTTCGGCGTTGAACGGTACATTAACGGCAAGCCCACTGGCGATTATCACGCTGGAATTGATCAGCGAGGTGCCGCGGGCACGCCCATCCATCCCGTGGCGGACGGAATTGTACGACTCGCGGCTCAATACGAATTACGCGGCGGCACCGTGGCGGTCGACCACGGACAGGGCATGACTTCGATCTACCTGCACATGTCGAAGGTTCTGGCGAAACCAGGAGATCGCGTCACGATCACGGACAGCTTGGGTCTCGTCGGCTCGACGGGCCGCTCCACGGCGCCGCATCTCCATTGGACTCTGTACGTGCACGGCGAACCCGTGAACCCCAATCAGTGGATCCGGAACGTGCCCTGTGCCGCTCGTCCTTTCTCCAAGGCGCGTCAGCCGGTAAAACACGCCTAAACAGCTACTTCTTCACCACGTCCGGTGGAGGCGGAAGATTCCGATTCTTCAGCCACTCAATACTGACGTTCTGACTCTTCTTCGGATTCTTGATGTCCCGTAGATCCGGCATGAAAATCTGAAGGCCCGCTTGTGGCGTCATTCGCGTGTATCCGTTCACAAGCTGCTCCTGATAATTCGCAAGATCCAGATCGAACCATGGATCCTTCGAGATGTCGATCATGATCAGATCCACGTTGTGCATCGTCAACTTTCCGAAGTCGATGCTTCCGCCACTCAGGCGAAGAAAGTTACGCCACTCCTCCGTGCGCTCCACATCTTCTTTCGCCTCGCCATAGATTTCTTCGAGATCGGGGTTTGCCACTCGCACGCGCGTCAAGTGGCCGCTGATGTGAGGCGGAGGTAATAATTCGTGAGTATCAAAGCGGATGTCATTGTCGGTGATTTCCAGGCCCGGTATGCTCTTGACCTTGAACAGATCCGAAAGCTTCACATGGAACGCGCCCAGCATGCCTTTCACCGGAATCTTCAGGACGCTCAGCTTGGTCACGTGAATCTGGATTCCGTTCTCTCCAAAGATGGAGAGCGTTCCATTCAACTCGACCGGTAAGGGAATGACCTTGTGAACAGTTCCTTTAAGCTTTACCTGGTCCCCGTCTCCCGAGAGCTGAATATTCTTGAGTGGGGTGTCGCCAAGGCTCCCGGAGTTGAGGTAATTGGCAATGTCGCCGATATTCGCACGGATTACGCCCGTCTTTATGTAAATGGAGAACGAGTCGGGATCATCGAATGTCGGGTTTATCGCTTTCCGGGAACGCGCCATCTGGCCCCGAAGCCACCGAACATAGATGCGGAAGCTGGGCCCCTTGCGCAGCATCAGGTTGTGCGCGTAGACATTGGTTGGGCTAAGGTCAGAGGTTCTCGCCCCGGCAGGCGGTTGCGCCGTTTTGCTGTTTTCAGCGGTACCAGAGTCAGATTGAGCAGGCCCGGACGGAGATCTATGTCTCCAGAAGAACCACACGAAGACTAACAGGCACAATACGACTGCCAATCCCACCGCAGTACGAAACCGAATTACCTTTGGCTTACGAATCAACCCGCACCCACCGCCTCCAGATACGACCAAACCTATGTTCCCAAAGTTTCTATTTAGTGGCGAATGGGTACTGGTTAGAAAGCGCAAAGCTATCTGAAGGGTGCGATGCTCAAGCAATAACTTCAAACGAACTGGAAGGAGACATTGAAACGTGAGCACTACAAAGGTGGCACTCGTGACGGGGGCCGGCAGCGGTATCGGACGGGCTGTCAGTATTGCGCTCGCAAAAGGCGGTTACGAGGTTGTTCTGACGGGCAGGCGTAAGGGCGAGCTCGCAGCGACCGCGGAACTGGCTAAGAAATCCGGCGGGAACGCTACCGCGGCGCCGGCTGATGTCAGCAAGCCCGAATCAGTGAATGAGCTCTTTGAAAAGGTGCGGAGCGAATACGGGCGCCTTGACGTTCTGTTCAATAACGCCGGAATCAGCGGGCCTCCGGTACCGTTTGAAGACCTCTCGTTCGAACAATGGACCACCGTGGTCAACGTAAACCTGACAGGCGCGTTTCTTTGCGCCCAGGCGGCCTTTCGCATCATGAAAGCACAAGAGCCAGGGGGAGGCCGCATTATCAACAACGGGTCCATTTCGGCGCACGCGCCCCGGCCGAACTCCGCACCCTACACGGCGACAAAACACGGCATCTCCGGATTGACGAAGGCCATCTCGCTCGATGGCCGGAAGTACAACATTGCTTGCAGCCAGATTGATATCGGAAATGCCGCGACCGAAATGACCGAACGAATGACGGAGGGAGTTCCCCAGGCGAACGGGACCCGGATGCCCGAGCCGCGAATGAACGTGGAGCACGTCGCAGAGGCGGTGTTGTACATGGCGAATCTGCCGCTCGATGCGAACGTTCAGTTCATGACCCTTATGGCCACGACCATGCCTTACATCGGTCGAGGCTGAACGGAGGCATTCAGCCACGTCGTGTTATACGCTACACGGAAGCTGCCTAATTTCCTTTCGAGGTTGTATCCGTGAGAAGCTGCATTGTTCTGGCTGTTTTGGTTGCGGGAGCATTACACGCTCAGCAATCGGTGCCGGAGATCCCCTACGATTCGATTCCGGACGCATTGAAGCTACCGGCCGATCTTTACTTCGGCGAAGTAGCGGGGGTCGCTGTCAATTCCAAAAGGCATGTGTTCGTGTTCTCGCGTGGAAGCACGGTCGGGCCGGCGTATGGCGCCGCCGCGGCACAACTCCTGGAGTTTGCCCCCGATGGCAAATTCCTGCGCGAAATCGGCAAGAATCTGTATGCGTGGTCGTACGCTCATGCCGTTCGCGTCGACAAGGACGACAATATCTGGGCCATCGACAAGGGCTCGGACATGATCATCAAGTTCAATCCGCAAGGTCGGGTAACGATGGTGTTCGGTCGCAAAAAGGAAGCCTCCGACGATAATGACGGACCCTGGACCCATGTAAAGCCGCCTCGTCCCGCAGTCAATGGTCAGTTTCGTCAGCCCACGGATGTCGCCTGGGATCGGGAAGGCAACATCTTCATCAGCGACGGGTACGTCAATTCACGCGTCGCAAAATACGACAAGAACGGCGATTGGGTGAAGCAATGGGGCCAGCCGGGCACCGCTCCGGGCGAATTCAATACTCCGCACAGCATCGCCTCTGATTCGGCAGGCAACATCTATGTCGCCGATCGGGGTAATCGGCGCATCCAGGTTTTCGACCATGACGGCACATTCGTACGTGAAATGAAGATCGACATCCCGGCGCCCGCGGACGCACAGCCCTGGATGGGCCCTCGCCCCGGTGCTGATGCCGCCGGGACCATGCAGCCCGGATCACCCTGGGCCATTTGCATTACGCCGGGCCCGACGCAATATCTATACAGCTCCGATGCGTTCCCCGGCCGCATCTACAAGATGACCCTGGATGGGAAGGTAGTGGGAATGTTGGGCAAAACGGGCCATCAGCCGAAGCAGTTCGGCTGGATCCACGAGATGGCCTGCCCATCAGAAAACGAATTGTATGTCGCTGAGCTTCTGAACTGGCGAGTACAGAAGTTGTCTCTTCATCCCGATAAGAAGTAGTTGAGTTTGCGGGTTTTACTCCTCGGCAAAGTATGAACATTCGGCAAATGACTCTGAGTCTGGCATGCTTGCTGCCGGCCTCTCTCTGGGCCCAGGCTAGCCTTGGGACTGCAACTCTCTCGGGAACAGTGCGCGACGCGAGCGGGCTGGCAGTACCGAAAGCCGGCATTCTTGTAACCAACACTGAGCGGGGCGACACGCGGCGAACCGAGACCAATGACACGGGCTCGTATGCCCTGCCCAACCTTCCGACGGGTGTCTATCGCCTGGAGGCCCAAAAGGCTGGCTTTGACTCTAAGCGCGTCACCGGTCTGCAACTCCAGGTAGGTCAGGTAGCAACCGTCGATGTCACATTACAGCCCGGAACCCTCTCAACTGTAATTTCTGTTTCTGGAGAACAGGCGACGCTTCTCGAAACCGAATCGAACGTTATCGGCACTGTCGTGAACGCACATCAGGTTCAGGACCTGCCCCTGAACGGAAGAGACTTTCTCCAGCTTGCATTGACAGCATCGGGATCGAGCCAAGTTACCGGAGGATCCGACGTTTACTCAGCCCAGATCGGGCATCCGAACCGCGCCGTCGTCATCAATGGCAACCCGCCGACTACTACGGGTTACACCATCAACGGTATTGCTACCCGAGGTCAGCGGCTCGGCGAAAGCGCGGTCAATCTCTCGATTGCGGCCATCGATCAATTCAAAGTTCAGCAAAGCTTCTTCCTTCCCGACCAAGGTCCGGATCCGGGCTTAATCAACATCACCACGCGCGGAGGCACGAACAGGTTCCATGGGCAGGCTTTTGAGTTCTTACGTAACGAGGCGTTCGATGCTCGTAGTTATTTCGCGCAAACTCCCGAGGCACTGAAACGGAATCAATTCGGCGGGGCATTGGGCGGTCCGATCCGAAAAGACAAGTTGTGGTTCTACGGGTTCTACGAAGGTTTGCGCCAGATCTCAGCCTTCAATTCGAACGCCTACACGCCCACGCAGAGCATGTTCGGCGGCAACTTCCAGGCGCCTGCAAACCCGATCTACGACCCGGCAACCTACAATGCTGTGACCGGAACACGCTCGCCGTTCCCCGGCAACATGATTCCTCAAAATCGGATCAACACGGTTTCCCGCAACCTGCTCAACTACTATCTGCCCGGCGCAAGCCTTTCGTTGCGGCCTAACAACCTTTTCGCAACCCCCCGCAACTCGCTGGACGATGACCAGGGCGGACTTCGCATCGACACCCTGCTGAGCACGCGCCAAAGCCTGTTCGGACAAGTGGTGCATGAAACCGGGCTGGCTGTGAGCCCGGGCACGTTTCCGCTCTCCGGGGCCGCCTACCCGAACACGAGCACGCTGGCAATGATTCAACACACCTGGACCCTAACGCCAACCTTTGTGAACACGATCCGGGCCGGGTTTACGCGCGCGGAAGCAAGATACACGAATCAAGGCACAACGGCTGGGCATATCCTCGGAGGGTTAGGCATTCCGAACACGCTCGATGACCAGGGTGTCTCGTCCGTCACGATGACCGGATACTCTTCCTTTGGCCGCGCGAACGGCAATCTTGGGAACATCGATAACAACTATCAACTGGACGACGGAGTGAATTGGGTTCGCGGCAGCCATACGCTACAACTTGGGGCGGGCATTCGCTACCATCGCACGTGGCAGCAGAATGCAAACGCAAATGCACTTGGTACGCTTGCGTTCCAGCCTTTCTTCACGGCACAACTCGCACGCTCGCCTGCGGGCGCACTTTCCGCTGTGTCGGCGACTGGCGATTCATTCGCGGATTTCCTGCTGGGCACCCCCTTCAATGCGTCAGTTGCAGGGCTGCCGATGTTCCAATACCGCTTCACTGAATATCAGCCATACCTTCAAGACACGTGGCGAGTCAATTCGAATTTGACGCTGAATCTGGGCCTCTCCTGGTACCTCAGCACTGTTCCCGATCCACAAGGGTCGGCGCGCCAGTTTGTGCATGGGTTTAATCCACAGACTGGTTTGCTGACGTACGCGGGTTTAGGTCAAATTTCTCCGCAGGTGATGAGCCTGGACAAAAACAACTGGACGCCTCGCTTCGGTTTCGCCTGGAAGCCACCCAACATGCCGACCACGGTGATCAGAAGCGGCGTCGGACTCTACTACTTCAATTCTGCTTTGTCTGAAGCTCAATTCGCCATGGTGGCGCCACCCTTCAACACGCCGCTTCAACTATTCAACGCGCAACCGAATCCGGCGTATGTGCTCGGGCAGAATGTATTTCCAGGGTCGTCAATCCCCGCCCTCTCGTCTTCCACGGCGGCTTCGCTGCCCACCGGGACTACGGCCTTTCTGTTGAACCCGACCGGCACCGTGCCGTATGT
Organism: uncultured Acidobacteriaceae bacterium; assembly: GCA_963730775.1. Lineage (GTDB taxonomy): Bacteria > Acidobacteriota > Terriglobia > Bryobacterales > Bryobacteraceae > Bog-105. The sequence continues at coordinate 141,300 of CAVSTI010000012.1, forward strand.
CACGCAATGGAACTTCTCGCTGGAACGGGCATTCGGTGCCGACAATTCAGTCGAGCTTGATTATCTCGGGTCGTCATCCCACCGGCTCCAGAATCGATACGATCTGGACCAATGCGTTCCTACTGCAGCGTTGTTCTGTAGCGCCGCAAGCAAACCCTATGCGCGCTACGCCGGGCTTCTGAACGCCGAGTTCAACGGAAATTCTTCGTACGAAGCGATGTATGCAAAATTCAATCACCGGGCCGGTTCGGGACTGAATTTTCGGCTGGAATATACCTGGGCGAAAGTGCTGACCGACGCGTTCGAGGGGCCGAATGTAGCTACCAATACGCAGGTTGCCTCTTGCCGAGCGTGTGACAAGGGTCTCGCGTCGTACGACCAGCGCCATCGGGTCGTCGCAAGTACGATCTACGACATACCGTTCGGCAAAGGCCGGCGCTTTGGAGCTCAGGTACATCCGGCCGTCAACGCAATTGCGGGCGAATGGACGATTACTGCTATCACGACCTTTGCAACGGGTGTTCCGATTTTTATTACGTCACCCAGTCAGACATCCAGCATTTACGTGTCTCAACGGCCAAATCGGAGTTGTGACGGCAGCGATCCAAATCTCGCGGACAACCTGCGCACAAACGGGCTGCTCTATTTCAATACCTCGTGCTTCCAGACTCCGGCATCGGGCTACTTCGGGACTTCCGGACGTACGCCCATCAGTGGCCCAGGGCAGAACAACTGGGACGTCGGGGTTCACAAACAGTTTCGACTTGGGTTGAGCGAGGCGACACGGCTCGAATTTCGCGGGGAGTTCTTCAATGCTTTCAACCATGCCCAGTTCACAAATCCAAACGCCAGCACGGGCGCCGGCGCAAACTTCGGGCGCGTTTCGGCTACCCTGCCGCCGCGGTTGGTCCAGATTGCGATGAAGCTCACCTGGTAGAACGAAACTTATGAAAGTCTCCCGACGGGATTTCATAGAGGCGGCCGGCGCTTCGTCGTTGATCTCTCAAACCGGTGCCGCAGAAGGCAAGCCTCCAAACATTCTTTTTGTCCTCGCAGACGATCATCGCGCGGACGCTCTTGGTTGCATGGGGAACCGCATTGTGCAAACGCCGGAACTCGATCGCCTCGCCCGCGAAGGCGTTATCTTCGACAATCACTTCTGCACGACTCCAATTTGCTGTGCTAGCCGCGCCAGCATCATGCTGGGCCAGTACGCGGGCACGCACGGGATCAACGATTTCAAGACGTCGCTCAGCAGGCAACAGGTAAATCAAACCTATTGGCAGCAATTGAAAACGGCCGGGTATCACATTGGCTTTATCGGAAAGTTCGGCGTAGGCGACAAGATGCCGGGCGAAGCATTCGACTATTGGAAAGGGTTCCCGGCACAGGGCTTCTATTTCCCCCAGGGCCCATCTGGTCCTCACCTGACCTACATCATGCGCGATCAGGCGAACGAGTTTCTCGAGAAGGCACCCCGGGACAAGCCGTTTTGCCTTTCGGTCAGTTTCAAGGCGCCGCACGTCCAGGACGAAGACCCCGCACAGTACTTGCCTTCAAACGATACGCTCTCCCTCTACAAAGACATAACGGTACCGCCACCCAAGGGTGCCGGCCCCGAAGACGTCAGGCGCTTTCCCTTAGCAATTCAGCACTCAGAGAACAGGCGGAGATGGGGCGTGAGATTCGCCACTCCGGACATTTATCAGGCTTCAGTGAAAGGGTATTATCGGCTTATCAGCGGAATCGATCGAGCAATGGGCTCCCTTCGCGCAAAGCTGGACAGCCTGAGGCTTGGCGATAACACGATCATCGTTTATTCCGCAGATCACGGGATCTTCAACGGTGAACACGGATTTGCCGGAAAGTGGTACGGGCACGAAGAATCCATCCGTATCCCGCTTATTGTTTACGACCCACGATTAGCCGTTGAAGGCCGCGGGAAGCGAATCGGTGCAATGTCTCTGAACATTGATCTAAATCCGACGGTGCTGGAATTTGCAGGCCTCAAGCCCGCTCCGTCGACCCAGGGGCGCAGTCTTGTCCCAACTATTCGAAACGGCCGCCTAGCCGATCGGAGCGTCTGGTTCTTCGAACATCATTTTCCGAACAATGGCTGGATCCCTTCGAGCGAAGGAATCAGGACAAAGCGCTGGAAGTATATCCAATACACTGACAACGCCGCCCCATTTGAGGAGCTTTACAATTTGGAGACGGACCCGAACGAGTTGCAGAACCTTGCAGGGAAATCCACGTGGACCAAACAGCACGCTGCCCTGCGGAAATACTGTCAGAGATGGAATGTCAGCCTGCGGAGTGGCGAAGGGTGGAAAGAACCAATCGGTCCTGTTGATTTGAAGAAGGACGGAATCGTTTAGCAACATACTTGCTTTCCTTGCCCATCCTGAATAATATGGGCTTCCTACATGGACGAGTCGTTGCCCGCGCCAGACGTAGCCGCTCTTCACGATGTGCTCTTTGCCGAGTTGGGAGCCGCCTGGACACCGGCGACAGCAACGCAGACGGAATGCCTGGCGCAATACCAGCAGCTCAGAGAAGCTGCGCAGATAGCTCGCCGATACTGGGCGGACTTACTTCGCCGGCACGCTGACCGGGTCAGCTGTGACGAAGCTCAGGATGCATTGGCGATTGCGGAACAGCGATGCCTGGGCCCGCTATACTGCATCTTCCACGACCAGAATCGTTCCGCGCTTTGCCTTTCCGGCGGCGGTATCCGAAGTGCAACGTTCGCCTTGGGCGTCTTGCACGCCATGTCGAAATACTCTTATGCCGGTGAGCCTGGCCCCGACCCTCCGCGCCTGCTGGCAGAGTTTGACTATCTTTCGACAGTGTCCGGTGGCGGCTACATCGGTTCATGGCTGAGTTCCTGGATCGCGCGGGAAGGAAGCGCCGAGCCGGTCATCCGGCAACTCGCGAGTACGCCATCCGACAAACTGGATCCCGAACCGAAGCCGCTGCGCTATCTTCGCGATTACAGCAACTATCTCAATCCGCGGCTGGGGTTGTTTTCTGCCGATACCTGGACACTGGTGGCCACGACTCTTCAGAACATGCTTCTGAATTGGCTTGTGCTGATCCCGTTTCTTGCCGCCGCGCTGCTGCTGCCCGAATTGTTCCGGCGGTTGTTGGTCCTTGATCCGATGGCCGTTTCTACATACAGAAGCTACGCTCTTGGCTTGGGATTCTCGGCCGGTGTTGTCGGAACCTCGTTCATCATGTATAACCTTCCCAGCTTCGGGAACGGGAAGAAAGGCGAGCACAAGTTTCTAATCTACTGCCTCTTACCGTTGACGCTTTCCGCGCTTAGCATGACGCTGTGGTGGGGATGGCAGAGCGCAAGTGATATTTCTCAGATTTCGGGCATATACTTCGCGCTCTTTGGCGCGAGTATGCACAGCCTGGGCGTCGTTGGAGGCGTGATTCTCTCTCTTGGATTCCGATCTCCGAACTTCGGTACGGGTCGTTTCAAACCCGTTCGATTAGTCACGGCATTTCTCGCCGCGATTGTCACCGGGGCGCTAGGGGCGTGGCTGTTCTCTTCCCTGGCGGTGCACTTCCATCCGGCCTTGGTTGGCGACACGGTTTACGCGTGTTTCGGAGTGCCATTTGTGTTTCTCATCCTGGCCACTGTGGGTGTACTGTCAGTAGGAATCAGCAGCAAGATTACGGGTGATGACGATAGAGAGTGGTGGTCACGTGCGGGCGCGTGGGTCCTGGTCGTCTCCCTGACCTGGCTGATGTTCAGCGCGCTAGTTCTGCTTCTACCCGATGCCGCAGTGCGCCTGGATCGCCGCTGGTCCTTCAGCTTGTCGACGGCCAGCGCCGTACTGGGGTGGATCGTTTCTCGAGCCGGTGCAAACGACAGAACCGGATCCGGTCTGCGCGGGGATAAATCGGCGAGAAAGAAAAGCTGGAGTGCCGAAAAGCTGGACGGCCTTATCCTTCCCGCCGCTGCCGTTCTCTTTCTGATTACCTTGGCGTGTTCCGTCGTTTTTCTCAATGCATGGATCGAGGATCTGCTTGGGGTGACTCACCGATTCCTGATTCTGTTCGAGCTGGCGCTGGCGACTTTGATGTCGTACGCCGTGAACGTCAACAAGTTCTCGCTCCATGCCATGTATCGGATGCGGTTGGTTCGTGCATTTCTTGGCGCTTCCAATACCGAGCAGAATCCGAATCCATTCACCGGATTCGACGTCGAGGATAACCTGCGGATGAGCCAGTTGACGCCTAAGCCGCTGCATGTCCTAAACCTTTGTTTGAACCTTGTGCGCGGCACGAAGCTTGCCTGGCAGCAACGCAAGGCAGAGCCGTTCACTGTCACTCGCTACCACGCGGGCAGCTTCCGCGTGGGTTACCAGCCCACTTCGACGTATGGGGGCGGCAGCACTCACGAGGGAATGAGTGTGGGAACCGCGATGACGATTTCGGGGGCTGCGGCGAGCCCCAACATGGGCTACCATTCGTCGCCGATCACCGCCCTTGTGATGACGCTGTTCAATGCGCGTTTGGGATGGTGGCTTGCGAATCCGGGCGAACCCGGTCGCGGCTTCTGGGAAAAGAGCGGGCCGGCCTTTGGCATCAGACCTATTCTTGATGAGGCCTTCGGGAACACAACCGACGATAATCGGTACGTTTACCTTTCGGACGGCGGCCACTTTGAGAACCTTGGCCTTTACGAGATGGTGGTTCGACGTTGCTGTTTCATCGTCGTGGTCGATGCGGGTGCGGATCCGAAGTACACAAAAGAGGATCTTGGAAACGCCGTGCGTAAAGTTCGAATCGATCTCGGGGTGCCGATCGAGTTCCCGGAATTTCCCGACGGGCTTCCCACCGATCCTTCGCTGGGCCCGAACACGCGCCACTGCGCTCTCGGTGAGATCCAGTACGACTGTGTTGATCCTGGCGCCAAGAACGGCCGGCTGCTCTATATCAAACCTCTCCTGACGGGTGATGAACCGGCGGACGTGCTCGCGTATCACTCCGCAAATGCCGAGTTTCCGCAGCAATCGACGACCGACCAGTGGTTCGACGAGTCTCAGTTTGAGAGCTATCGGCGGCTGGGCGCGCACACCATTGAAATGATCCTCGGCCCCGAGAAACGGAGCTTCAACGTACCCGAACTATTCGCGCAGGCTCGAGCTTATCTCGGTCTTCGTTCTCTCGAAGAACTCTCAACGGACGGCATGAAGCTTAATCGGTTGAGCGCTCATTTGGGACCGCCGCCGGGCTCCACTGGCGATCCAGTGGAGCCGACGAAATACTCGTCAAAGTAGCCGGCGCGGCCGATTAAGCCAGCCGTGCTTCCAGAATGCAGACCGGCGTCCCGGTCTCAACGATCCGTGTCAGGCGAAGACCCGCGGAGGCGAACAGGTCGCTGAACTCGCCCGCAGTTCGTTCTTTCCCGCCGACCGTCATGGCCAGCATTTCGATGTCGAGCAACTTGCTGGGGCCAGGCACCGGATTCGGATCAAGCACCTGCTCGCAGACAAGAACGCGTCCATGCGGCGGAAGCTGTTCGCGGATGAGGCCCAGGATCTTCCGGCAGTGCTCGTCGCTCCAGTCATGGAGGATGAACTTCATGATGTAGGCATCGCAGCCGGAGGGCACCCGCTCAAAGAAGCTGCCCGCCTCGAATTCTACACGTTGCTCGCAGCCACTGAAATGCCCCTCGCCTTTGCCGCCGTAAACCACTTCCGGCAGATCGTAAACGACGCCGCGCATCAGCGGATTACGCGTCAGAATCGAGCCCAGGAGATACCCGTGACCGCCTCCAATGTCCGCTAACCGATCGATCCAGTTGAAATCATAAGCCGCCGCGATCGGATCCACCACGATACTCGAAAAGGCCGTCATGGACTTGTTGAACACATCGGCCTCTTCCGGGCTTTCCGCGAAGTACTCGAATACGTTCTTCCCGAAAGCTTTGGTGATGCCGTCCTCTCCGGTTCGAACCGTATCGGTGAAGTGCTCCATGGCGCGTGTACTCCATCGCTCACCCATCTGGATCGCCGAATAGCGCATTGAATTCGGGTTGTCTGTCCGGAGGAGATCACCGATCGGCTTGAGTGCGAATCTCTTTCCGGGTAACTCTTCAAACACGTCGAAACTGGCCAGGCAGCGCATCACGCGGTACAGCGACGGTGCATGCGAACCGGTCTGTTCTGCCAGTCGCTCCACGTATTCCGGGCCGGCGGTCAGATGATCGGCAACTCCCAGCCGTGCCACGGCCGAGAGGCTGTAAGTAATGTGTTTGCCGAAAAGCATCTGCATTAACGCCATCGGCGGGGGAAGCACCGGCGCGGCCGAGGCATTCAATATGGGCTCATCCAAGATTTCTAGCATTTGTCTTTCTCCGTCCTCACTGAGAAACGCGCAGTTCCGGGGGAAAACAGCTCAGATGTAACCCTTCCGGTGCGTGGCGCATCGGAGCACAACAGATGACCCATCCTTTTCGAAGCAGTGCGGCCGTGGTGCCACTCATCGGAGTCCTTCTCTGTTGTTCACCTCGGACTGCAGTGCTCTCGAATCGGGCGCCGACAGCAACGGACAGTTCGTTTTTCGATTTGAAGCCGGGAGGACTGTTGAAGATCGTCGTACCTCTAAAGGCAGGTGGTGCCGGGCTGATTCCCGTTCCGAACGCAGGAAAGGAGGGCTCACTGGTGTTCTCGGCGCCAGATCTCACTGGATACGAGAGTTCTTACTACTCAGTGGTGGGGCGCTCTGACGGCACTGTTCGGATTCGTTTTCGATCGGCCGAAACGGTCCAAAGTGGAAAGTCAACTCCGACTGGTGAGAACACGTTAAAACTGCCCTTTGCGCTCCCGACGAAACGTGAGCATGTCCGCTTGGTCTACCTTGTCCGGCAGAGCGGATCAGACCACAACATGGCGATCGCCGGCGCAAAGGAGTTGGCTGTCTTGAACAGCTTCACTCAAAATCTCAAGACTGATCCAAGTCTGTGTAAAGTCGAAGGCGAGATTTTCTGTTCCTGGGTACCAGCGGGCGTTGCAGTGAGACCAGAGTAGAATTCAAAGCTCGAGCCTACCGTTGAGCGTCATTTTCTTCAGATTGAATCTCGACCTGATTTCGACAAGATCGTGGATCGATTCGAAGACGACATTTCCGTCGTCCAGAGTTATGGAAGCCAAACGGGAGAAGAAGACGACAACAAGCAAGCTCTGTCCTGCGGGAAGAACTAACACTTTCTCCGGTGCAATACTCTCCTTCCCCTTGCGCCTCAAGACGGTCTTACTTTTGAGACGTTGTCCTAGTCGCTCGAGCGCCGCGTTCGCCTCGGATGAATGCTGAGGTGCGTCCTGGTCTCGCCTGGGCAGCGCGTCTTTCGGATAGTTGCTGACGGTCAGAATGTAGAATTCTTTCGCCAGCGCATCGAACTTCTCAGACTGGCCCGAAACGAGCATGATTTTCGAGTAGCAGGAGAACGCATACGGCTCCATGCCGGCCTTGGCGCACGCGTCCCGCATAGGAGAGGAACTGTCCCAGCGAACCACTGATTGCGAACGAGCAGCAGAATTTGGGTTGCCCTCCGTTCGCATAGAAGACGGCCCTGTTCCGGCCGTTGGCGTGTTCGAAAGCCTCGATGGATTGCCCTCCTCAGCCCAATCCTCTCCCTTCATTCCCAGGTTTACCGGCTTAGCCCAAGGCGAGTCCGTGATGAGGCGTTTGATCTCCAAGGCTGTCCGGGCGTCTTCGTTTTGCGCACTCCGGAAGCCTGTCGAGAGAAGAACGATTGGCATCAATAGGGAAGCGATCACGCCGGCCACTTTCGCCATTTTGCCTTTGATCAGCGATTGTATACCTTCGGCTCTGATGCTGAAGAACATATATTGAACCTGATGCGGAGTTCTTTCTTCGGCCTGCTTTTCGTATTCGCAGCACTAACCGCTGACGGGAAGCAGGATGTGGAGGTTCTTGCGCCTTATTACGAAACACCCGAGATAGTTGTCGACCGGATGCTTCAGTTGGGCAATCTGCGGCCGGGCGAAAAAATGTTCGATCTCGGATCCGGAGACGGACGGATCGTCATCATGAGTGCTCAGAAATATAGCGCTGATGCGACGGGCATCGAACTCGATACGGCCCTAGTCAAACAGAGCACAAAGCGAATCAAGAAACTGGGGCTTAGCGCCCATGCGCGGATCGTGCAGGGTGATCTGTTGAAACAGGATTACTCTTCCGCCGACTTGATCACTGTCTACCTGCTCCCGTTCGGAAACGAGAAGCTAACGCCGATTCTTGAGAAGCAACTCAAGCCAGGGTGCCGCGTGGTGTCCCATAACGCCGCATTCACGTCCTGGACACCCGTAAAGGTCGTGGACATCAAGTCTGACGGCGAAGGGCACAGCCATCGTCTCTATCTGTACCAGCGATAAGGACGGTCAGAGGTCTCGAGCCCGTAAGATCTGGCTGTTTGCGGCTGTTCGGAGAACAAGGTCGGCCGACGACGCAAGCTGCTCTGTTGCCGCTTGCAATGTTCGAATGATCACGTCCTGGTTCCTGGCGTTGATCTCTGCCGTGGTTCCGGAAACGCTAAGGGCCGCAATCACCCGACCTCTGGCATCTCTAATCGGAGCTGCCACGCACCGAAAGCCCGCCTTGTATTCCTCGTTGTCATACGCATATCCGCAAGTCTGGACTCTTCGCAGTTCCGCACGGAATCTGGAGGGTTCCGTTATCGTGCGGCTGGTGTACGGTACAAAGCGATAGTAAGGCAGCAACTCGCCGACAAACAGCGGCTCGAAGGCCACGATTGCTTTGCCAAGAGCCGTGCAGTGGATCGGCATTCGCACATCGCGACGTGCAGTTGGTACCGCGCGCCCGGAGGTGAGCACAAGCGAAACCTGCTCGTACATTCTGCGTACACCGACTCGCACCGTTGCGCCGGTTTGGCGAGCCAGCTCTTCCAGGAAGATCTGGGTTCCCTCTACGCTTCCGAGCGGCCGGGAACGCCGTGCGAGTTCAGCAACCTTAGAGCCGAGCCGGTACCGGTGCGTGTCCCCTTCCCGTTCCACCATGTGGCGGGTCTCGAGAACGGTCAACAGGCGATGCACCGTACTCTTGCTCAGGTGAGCCCGCTTGCAAAGGTCCGCCGTGCCCATTGGATACTCGGATTCGGCGAGTGCATCAAGAATGTCGAAGGTTCGATCGAGCACTCGAATCCGATACTTATCAATCTTGCTTTCCGCTGTTATCGGCATATCATTCAAGCCTGCAAATCGTAATAACCTACCAGAGAAGTTTTAATCCAAACTGTACTTGCCGGCCAACCGTCTGCGAGCTCGTCAATTGGCCGAAGGCCGCGTTCCCCACTGTCAGAGCCGCACTTCTGGCGCTGGGAAGAGAAAACGTTGGCGTGTTCGTCAGGTTGAACGCCTCGGCCCTGAACTGAATTTGAGTTCGTTCCGTGACGGCGAAGTTTTTGAAGAGCGAGAAGTCCAGGTTCTTAGAACCAGGGCCACGTAAAACCATCCGGCTTGCGTTTCCGAAAGTGTTGATCGGTGCTCCGTTCACGTTCCGCACCGTGCCGGGCACAGAGAATGCTCCGGGATTGAAGTACTGATCGAAGCCTGGATTCGGGACGAGTAGCGGCTGGCCCAGGACCACATCCGGACGGTTGATGGTGGCAAACACCGGAGGCAGAGAGCCGGTCAGAACGTCGGTAGGCAACCCGGAACGCAGCGTACCGATTCCATTGATTTCCCAGCCGCCAACCACCTGGTTCACCCAACCGTGAGAAGTTGAGAACCTCTGCCCTTTTCCGAAAGGGATCTGGTAATTAGCGCTGACCACAAATTTCTGGGGCAGGTCCAGGGGCGAGAGGCCGCTCTCCAGCCGCAGGTCATAAGAGTTCATGGCTCGCGTATTTCCCTGGTTATTGAACGTACTCATGCCCGCGTTGCCGGAATCGGTCGCGTGCGACACGGTGTAGTTTGCAAGCACCTGAAATCCATGTGAAAAGCGATGCTCGACCTTGAAGTTAAATGCGTTGTACCAGTTGCTGACGTCGGCTGTATCCAACCCGGCCGAGCTTTGCAGAAATGGGAATGGCCGGTCCGCTTGCGTGTTGTGTCCGGCGACCGCGCTTTGAAACGGCACCTGGTTGAGATCGATCCGCTGCACCCAATGGACGCCCCGGGCGCCAGAGTAGCTCGCCTCGACCAGCAGGTTGGGCACGAGTTCGTACTGGATGGAGAGATTGAACTGCTGGAGCATCGGGAACTTGGAAAACGTGATGTCCGCCGCGTTGAAGCTGCCGCTATTCGAACTCAGTGGATTCGCCGCGGTAAAAGCGCTGAATTGAGGATCAATGACGGAGTTCACCTGCACCGGCGTGGTGAAACTGTACAGCGGACGCAAGCTTGTTTGCGCGTTCGCAACCGGCATGTTGATGTTTCGGAAGTTGAGGAGCGAAACGGCAAAGTCGGTCGTCTGGTCGTTCTGTTCCCGCTGGCTGTAGAAAATGCCCCAACCGCCCCGGACGACAAGCTTTGGGGAGGCCTGGTATGCAAAGCCAAACCGAGGCGCGAAGTTCTTGTGGTGCCCCTCCACAATAGCTCGGGAATAGCCGGGAGCACCCGGTGTGATGATGATGCCGCGACGGCCTGTGCTTGAGTAAGCGTAGGGGTCGAACATGCCGCCCACATCGCGGGCCTGCACCGGCTGTGTAAAGAGATCGTAGCGGAACCCGAGATTCAAGGTAAGCCGTCCATTAACCTTCCAGTCGTCCTGTATGTAAGGTCCAACGTAGAGGTCGCGCTGCATCGACCAGTCCACCTGGCTGGTGTTGCCGCTGATCACGCTCGTCGGGAAGCCGAGAAGAAAGTCGGCATAGGGTAAGCCAGTGGCTCCAGAGATGCTCGGGTTCGACGTGTAGGTGGATCCGAAGAAGTAATTTCCGCTGTTCGGATAGCCCTGCAGCCTGTCGAAGCGGAAGCGGCGAACGTCAATTCCTGTTTTGACCGTGTGGTTGCCGCGAATCAGCGTCAGGTTATCGGTCCACTGGAATGCGTTTTCGAAGGAGTAATTCGTCGTGGCCGAGGTGAAGGCAGTGAATTCGTTCGTGCCCAGTGTTTGGCCCGAGAAGGTCCAGTTGACGTTAGGAAACCCGATAATCGGCCCCGATTGGAATCCGTTCTGGTTCGCAAACGCAATCCCGGCATCCTGGTTCGAGGCGAAGTTTGAGCTGTTCGCGCGGTTGTAGCCCATCCGGAATTCATTCAGTGTTGTGGGGGTAAACACGTGGGTATCCGCGATCACCGCGTTAATGGTGTTGAACAACTGCGTCTGGGGGCTGAACAGGAAGGTCCCCGCATTCGGGGACTCCTGGCGCGAAACGGACGTCCGAACCGTCAGGGAGTTCTTCTCCGAAAAGTGGTGGTCGATGCGGGCGTCGCCCTGGTTGTGCTTGTTCTGCTGCTGGATCGGCGTGAAGTAGTTGCGGGAAACGGCATTCGCCGTTCCCAGGTTCGGCAGCGGAATCAGAGATTGATACTTGAGGACCGTTGGATCAATCCTCGCGGTCGGGATGACGTTGTTTGGGAACGGATCGTCAACGATCGCGCCATTCGCGCCGATGCGGCGAGTCAGAGGATCGTAGATGCGGGTGCTGGTGCTTGCGAAGTTGCCGTCGCGGAATGACGCAGGAGGCAGGTCAACAATGGTGGAACCGGCGGCCTGACGGATCTGCGTCCCTTCATAATCGACAAAAAAGAAGGTCCGGTCGCGCCCGTTGTAGTAAGGGAGCCGAACCGGTCCGCCAATGGTGGCGCCGAACTGATTCTGGCGGAACGCAGCCTTTGGCCGTCCTGCATAATTCGAGACGAAATTGTTCGCGTCCAATTTGTCGTTCCGCAGAAACTCCCAGGCATGGCCGTGAAACTGATTGGTCCCGGATTTGATGGTTGCGTTCATCACGTATCCGGCGGCGTGACCATATTCGGCAGAAAAGGAACTGGTTTTTACCTTGAACTCTTCCACAGCGTCTACGGAAGGTATGTAGGTGATTCCCGCGCGTCCCACCGAGCCGTTGTAATTGCGGAGGTTGTCGTCAGCCCCGTCCAGGAGAATATCGTTGGCCGACATTCTGCCCCCGCCGGCAACAATCGGCAGGTTGGTCGTTAGTCCCGTGAACTGAACAGTTCCCCCCGAGAGTACGCCGAGCGCGAATGGGTTCCGGCCATTGAGGGGCATATCCAGAATCTGCTTGTCGGCAATCACCTGGCCGACAGAGGAAGTCTCCGTTTCCAGGAGCGGCGCGCTGGCCTCCACCCGCATCGTCTGGCTGACGGTCCCGGGCTGCAGCGTCATCGTATACGTTGCGGTTTGATCGACTTGCAGAACAATCCCGGTCAGTTCCTGTTTCTGAAAACCAGCCATCTCGGCCGTCAACGTGTAGGTGCCGACCGCAATCGAAGCAGCGTTGAAGTCTCCATGGTCGTTCGTGGTGAGGCTTCGCTTGTCGCCTGTGTTCTGGTTGGTGATCGTAATGGGGCAATTCGGGATGACACCTCCCGAGCTGTCGACGACCGTGCCACGGATATTGCCAGTTGCTGCTTGAGCCCATATGGTTTGCGCACATATCAGGTTCAGCAACAAAAACGTGGCTGCGAGCCGAGACTGTCTCCTCATTTGGTTTACCCCAGGGTCCGCTAATTGACGGACTGAACCATTCGCGAACTACAAAAGATCTACTGCAAGCGGGACGCTGCTGTCAATGAAATTTGGTCCTACCAATTAAAGATTTACAAATTACGATCGCACATCCCACAGTGTGGGACGGGATGTGAGCATCTGGGAGGCGGGGCATCCTCAAGGTTTTGGGCCTGTTTTCGGCACACGAAAGCCGGTCCGAGAGCACCGGCCAATGGCCCGCGGATATACTGATGCTGCTTCCATAGAAGAAAAATGGCTTACCATCGCATCCTCTGGCTTAGCGCTGCCATTTGCGGCGCGTCGTATGCCCAGAATCTTGACTGCAATCTGCAGAAGTACAACGAAAACTCGGGGCCTAAGGTTCAAGCGCAAGCCGGGTCGCTAGTCGTTACCTGGGGAGGCGAGCGCGGACAGCAACTTCGAGCGGCGTTCGCGATTCAGCAGGACCAACCTGTGGTTCGGGAACTTGCAGCGAAGAGAAACAATGGGAGTTGGGTTGTTCTCGGCAAGGATCTCTCCCCCGAGTATCAGGTCACAACGGGAAAACGAAGGATGTCGGAGCAGCAGATGGCGCCACTCCGCAAGCTGAACGTCGCGCTCACTCCGGAATTCCTGGAGAAAGAAAGATGGAACGCCTTCTGGGATGCTCCATTGAACATTCCCGGGAACCCCGGCACCAGCGAGGATCTCCCGCGGACTGCCGACGAGATCAGGAGCGCGGCGGCTAAGTTTCGCCGTGGTAGTTGCTCCGTCGTTTCCGATGGGGCGCGCGCGGAATTGACACTGTCTGGGGTCGATCTCGGGTTGTTCTCCGGCGACCTGAAGTACACGGTTTATAGCGGAAGCAATCTTCTTCGCCAGGAAGTGGTCGCGAAGACGGACGCGGACCGGGTTGCATATAAATACAACGGCGGCCTGAAGGGGTTTGCCATCGGCCCAAAAACTCGGATCGTCTGGAAGGATGTTGCCCGCAACTGGCAACAGTATGCGTTTGGCGGGGCCGTCAACAACGACGACGTCCCCCTAGTCGCTCGAAATCGCCTGGGGATTATAGAGACGCCTGGTGGATCGCTGGGCTTTCTTCCTCCGCCTCATAAATTCTTCTTTGCCCGTGAGATCGAAACGAACCTCGGGTTTGTCTATTACCGGAAAGATAGCGAAAGCTCGTTCTCGGTCGGGATCCGGCAAGCGGAACGTGAGCAGCCCTACCGGCCATACGGTGTTTCGGAGGAAGAATGGACGAAGCGGGCCAACGAAGCGCGCCACGATATCAATAACTTCGCTTTGTACAATGCCCCGCCAGGCACGACCCAGCACATGCCCGTCTACTTTTACCTAAGTGCGGACGATGGGCAAACGACGGACGCAAACATCCTCGCGTATACCCACGGAGATGTTTACAAAGAGATGCCGGGCTACAAGGTTCTCGTCAGTCATTTCCACATGCACTTCAATGAGCAACTGACAGACGCCGGAACGCTGGACCAGCAGCCGTCCTGGTATTCGGTGTTTCGCGGATTGGGCATCAACGCCGTCATCCTGGCAGACTTCCATTCGGATTCCCATCCGAACGATCCCGGACCGATCCGGTTTAAAGAGCAGAACGTCTACTTTGAAGGTTGCAAGCGTTTCTCTGACAATGATTTCCTGCTGATCCCCGGCGAGGAGCCCGATGCGAACCTCGGTGGACATTACATGTTCGTATTTCCGCAGCCGCTCTTCTGGTCGCACGTGCGAAGTTCGGGACAGAAATTCGTGGAGAATGACGGGCAATACGGGAAGGTCTATCATTCAGGCTCAGCGGCGGATGAATTGAATCTGCTTAAAGAGGAAAACGGGTACATGTGGCAGACTCATCCCCGGACAAAGGGATCGGCCGGTTATCCGGATGCCATAAAGACCTGGGATCACTTCAAGAGCGATCGCTTCGTTGGCGGCTCTTATCAGTCGCTGCCTGTTGATCAGTCTCAAAAACGGCTTTGCGAGGAGCGCTGTTTCGGGTTACTGGACGAAATGAACAACTGGAACAGCGGCCCGAAGTACATGCTGGCCGAGGGCGACACATACATGAAATACCCCGACGACGAGACCTATCCGGAACTTCTGGTCAACTACGTGAAGCTCAACCGCGTGCCGAAGTTCACGGAGAGCTGGGATCCGCTTTTGAAAGCGGTGCGAGGCGGCGATTATTACGTCTCGAGCGGCGAAGTGCTCTTCCGAGATTGGGGTATCGAGGGCTCCGGGAGTAAACGCACCTACACTGCAGACCTGGAATGGACGTTTCCTCTGGAGTTCGTCGAACTGGTTTGGGGAGACGGGCAGAAAACAGATCGCCAGGTCATACCGGCTACGAAGCTTGCCCCGTTTGGCAATCAGAAGTTCAAAATCCCGTTCGATGCCAGCGGAAAGAAGTGGGTTCGTTTTGCGGCTTGGGATTCCGCCGGAAACGGCGCATTTACCCAGCCGGTGATGTTGCAATAGGCTCTACTGGAGCGGAGATAAATCGATGAAACGCATTCTTGGCCTCGCCGCTCTCGGCGGCCTCTTTGTCATGGCTAAATCGTCAAAAGAGACCTGGATTCTGCCTGACGCGCAGATAAACTCGACCTTCTCGTCGATCCGGGCGGCGGATCCGAAGAAACCTGTTGTGTCGAAAGTGGTGGGAAACTTCGACGGTCATTCGCTGATGCTCATCCAGCGCAACGGGAACGGTGTGGTCGAGGTCCACATGAACAAGCACGACGTGTTGTTCGTTCGGGAAGGCAGCGCCACGCTCGTTTTCGGCGGTGAGGTCGTGAACGGAAAGGACACGGGGCAGGGCGAGATCAGGGGTGACTCCATCCGCAATGGAACGAAACGCACCATCCACACGGGAGACATTATCCAGATTCCTGCAACCGTTCCTCACCAGCTTCTGCTGAACTCGGGTGAGACGGTCGCCTACGCTGCCATGAAGGTTGACGCTCGGTAGCTCGGCTTTTTGCTCGGCCATGAGAGCATCAAGTCTCATGGACGGTATGCGTTCCCGGCTGGCATTCCTGCTGTTTCTAGGCACGCTCCAAGCCGGGGCAGACACGTATCCACGCCAGCCCGCCATCGATGCAGAACACTACACCTTTCATCTCGTCCTGCGCGATGACACGGACGAAATCAGCGGTGATGCGGGCGTAGAACTCCGTTTTGTAAAGAGCGTGCGGAGAGTTCTTTCTCGATCTCGCCTCCGCCTCAAACGGAAAAGGGATGACCGTCACAGAAGTGACCTCATCCAGCGGCCCGGTTCGATATGAACACACGGGCGACCGGCTAACGATCAAGCTTGACAATCCAGCCAGCGCGGGAGAGCACCGGACCTTCAGGATTCAGTATCACGGGTTTCCAGCGAATGGTCTCAGGATCATCCCAAACAAATTCGGTGAGCGCACTTTCTTCAGCGAGAATTGGCCCAATCGAGCACACGAGTGGCTACCGACCATCGACCATCCCTACGACAAGGCGACCAGTGAGTTCATAGTGACTGCGCCGGTCAAGTATCAGGTTGTCTCGAACGGCTTGCTTGTAGAAGAAACGGACCTGGGGGATGGCCGACGCGTGACGCACTGGAAGCAGTCCGTTCCGATTGCCTCCTGGCTAAACGCCATTGGAGTTGCGCAGTTTTCTTTCCGGCACTTTGCAACCGTGGCAACGATTCCGCTCCAGACCTGGGTCTACCGCCAGGAGCGCGACAACGGTGTTGTTGTTTTCGACAGGCCCGCGATCCGCGCGCTTGAGTTCTACCGGGATCACATCGGTCCCTATCCTTACGAGAAGCTGGCGAACGTCGAGGCGGCGGGTATCTCGGGAGGAACCGAGCACGCAAGCGCCATTTTCTACGGCGAGAAGTCGGTTGGGGACAGGCCCGCGACGAACCTGGTCGCTCACGAGATTGCGCACCAATGGTTCGGCGACGCCGTGACGGAAAAGGACTGGGACGATGTCTGGCTGAGTGAAGGATTTGCAACGTATTTCACCCTTCTCTGCACGGAACACGACGAGGGCCGCGACGCATTCGTCGCGGGTCTGAAGCGCAGCCGCGAAACCGTGTTCAATCTTGAACGGACAATGCCCGGGGTGGCGGTCATTCACGACAATCTCTCGGACATGAAAAAGGTTCTGAACCAGATCATTTATCAAAAGGGCGGCTGGACCTTGCACATGCTACGTGCCCAGATTGGGACGGACGCTTTTTGGGCCGGCATTCAGGACTACTACCGTCGCTATCGCGACATGAACGTATCGACCGACGACTTCAGGCACGTGATGGAGGAACACGCGCACACGGATCTGAAATGGTTCTTCGATCAATGGTTAAAGCGCCCGGTTCACCAGTCGTCGAAGGCGATTGGAGCTACGATGTCGGTTCAAAGGAGGTCCGCCTCGATTTGACACAAACTCAGCCTGGAGAGACCTACAGGCTCCCGCTCGAAATCGGTCTCGAGAAGGCAGACGGCACACAACGGATCGAGAAGGTTGATTTCAGCAAGAAGCACCAGGTTTTTGCGTTCGCAACGGGTGAAAGTCCATCGGCGGTGACCCTGGATCCGAATACCTGGATGCTCATGAGCGCGCATTTTGTGAAACGCTAGACAGATGGACCCTTTCTGAATTCGACCGCAAGAATCGGAGTGCTCGAAAGGCGCGCCCAACGTTAGAGTCGAAGTCGTAAGGGAGAAACAGAAAATGCCAACACAATCAAACGCCGCAAAGGTAGCTCCCGATGCTCTCCCGTGGCGTGACGATTATTGGGAACTCGTCTCGAAACGCGACCGGAAGGCCGATGGAGCCTTCTATTACTCGGTCGAGACAACCGGTGTTTATTGCCGCCCGTCGTGTCCTTCTCGCCTGGCGAAACCGCAAAACGTTCGCTTTCACAAGAGCTGTGCTGATGCAGAGCGAGCTGGTTTCCGTCCGTGCAAGCGGTGCCGCCCCGACGGAACTTCGCCGGCCGAAGAGCAGGCTTCGATGGTGGCGCGAGCGTGTCAGGCAATCGAACAATCAGACAGCGTCCCGACTTTGGAGCACCTCGCAGAACAAGTCGGAATGACCCCATTTCATCTGCATAGGGTCTTTAAAGCCGCTACCGGTTTAACACCGAAGGGCTATGCCGCTGCGCGACGCTCGCAACGAGTCAGGTCGCAACTTTTGTCCGGTGAGGGGACGATCACGGAAGCGATGTATGCCGCTGGATACAACTCGAACGGACGTTTTTATGGCGAGTCACAAGCCATTCTGGGGATGACCCCTTCGACTTTCCGCAGCGGCGGTGACAAGGAAGACATCAAGTTCGCCCTTGGCCAATGCTCGCTGGGAGCAATACTTGTTGCCCAGAGCACAAAAGGGATCTGCGCCATCTCGCTGGGAGGAGATCCCGAAATCCTGCTACGGGAGCTGCAGAAACAGTTCCCGAAAGCTCGCCTACTGGGTGGCGATCAGGATTTCGAGGCGGTTGTTTCGAAGGTTGTCGGCTTCGTCGACTCTCCCTCCATCGGGTGCGACTTACCGCTCGACCTTCGAGGTACGGCCTTCCAGCAACGTGTATGGAACGCTTTGACGGAGATTCCGGTTGGCTCGCGGGTGAGCTATACCGAACTGGCCCAGCGGATTGGCGCGCCTGGATCCGTCAGAGCCGTGGCCCAGGCTTGCGCGTCGAATCAGTTGGCCGTCGCGATTCCGTGCCATCGAGTCGTGCGTCAGGACGGAGAACTGGCCGGTTACCGCTGGGGCATCGAACGGAAGAGGCAGATCCTCCAAAGTGAGACAGAATCATAAACATGGATCTGTTTGCGGCGGAACTTTCGGAGCCTGAGAAACTCGAACTTGGCCCGGGAGTTAAGCTTCTCCGAAGTTTCGCTCTTCAGAACGAAACCGCTCTAGTTGACGACCTGAAACAGGTTGCCGAGGCAGCGCCGTTCCGTCATATGGTAACGGCCGGGGGATTTCGGATGTCGGTTGCGATGACGAATTGCGGCCCGGTCGGGTGGGTATCGGACCGTAAAGGCTACCGTTACGATCCCATCGATCCTGCCAGCGGGCACCCTTGGCCGCCAATTCCCGGCTCTTTTCTCGAACTGGCGAAAAATGCCGCCGCAGGAAGCGGATTTGCCCAGTTCGTACCGGACGCATGTTTGATCAACCGCTACGCGCCGGGCGCGAAAATGTCACTGCATCAGGACAAGGACGAAAAGGATTTCAACCAGCCGATTGTATCGGTCTCGCTGGGCCTGCCCGCCGTTTTCCAGTTTGGGGGCTTAAAGCGGAGTGACAAACCCGAGCGTATCGCACTAAATCACGGAGACGTGATCGTCTGGGGTGGGCCTGCGCGCCTCCGTTACCATGGCGTTCTGCCGCTCAAAGACGGCACGCACCCGATTCTCGGCAGCTACCGCTTTAATCTAACGTTCCGGAGAGCGGTTTAGCCCGGCTGTCCGCACCGCCACGATGCGACGACGCCTGTAAAATCCAACCGCCAGCAAGCCGGCCAACCCGCAACTCATCAGAAGACTGGAGGAAGGTTCCGGAGCTACTTCCAGGAATCCCCTTGTCTCGCCCGCGCCGAACTGTGTCGTGTGGAAGTTAATGTAGGAATTCCCGGACAGGATATTCGAGAGTTGCGCCGTTAGCGTCGTGCCATTGCCCTCCGGCGCGTCCCATTTCCCGGTAATGGTTCCGCCTACGCCCGTCGTAAACGGCGTAACGACCACGTCGTTCGGATTGTTATCGTTAAACGGCGATCCGAAGAAACCCCACACAACCGGCGCATTGATCGTCGTTGCGGTTGACGACGCGTGTATGTGAGCCGCAGTCAAGTTGTCGTTCACGTCCGGCGTCTGGCTGCCAGTGAAATCGATGTTGAAGATGGTCACCGACATTGTCATGGAGGTCATCGCATCATTCAGAACGAAGCTCGCCGTTCCAAATGAGGCTGGTCTTGCCGCCCCCGTGGAGGTCGTCGGAACGGTCGGAGGAAGCTCCGTAGCGTTCGTTATGTTCGCAGTTAAGATCGTCGCAGCCTGACAAAACGCGCCCGCGATCATGACAGTCAAACCGCCCATCAAGGTTCTAGCAACTCGGTGCATTGGTTTTCCCCCGGCCTATAGACTCGCTCCATCTGGTATTTTGTCGGAACGAAAGTACTGGCCGTTTGCATCGCCTCGCCATCAACCGTGATCGTTAACCCGGGTCCATTTCGGCCCGTTTAGTTCTCCTTTGAAAACACTTGCGAAGCAACACAAGGTTACGTACTATACAATTACTCGCAGAGTTGGTCAAGGTTTAATTAGCTTTCAGGGAGGTTCTTCGTGAGAACTACCGTTGCACTGTTTGCAGCGCTTACTTTATCTGTGTCTTCTGCCCTTTTCGGGCAAACAACAAATAACCAATCAATTTCCGGAACGGTTCAGGACGCGAGCGGCGCAGTCGTCCCGAACGCGACCGTTACCGTGGTCAGCGAGGGAACAAACCTTACGCGCTCGGCCACTTCGAGCGACAGCGGTGCGTACTTCATATCCAACGTTCCCATGGGATTCTATGATGTCTCAGCCACCGCTGCCGGGTTCAAAAAGTATCAGGTCTCCCATTTCGAAATCACCGTAGGTCAACAGGCATCCCTCAACGTGACGCTCGACGTCGGAAACGTAAACGAGTCGGTCACGGTGCAGGCCGACGCGGTCCATGTCGATACCTCGTCCGGCGAGGTCAGCAATTTGATCACCGGCACGCAAGCCAGTCAGATCCAGTTGAACGGACGTAATTTCCCGCAATTGCTGCAACTGCTTCCTGGCGTCTCGACGACCTACAACAGTGGCTTCAGCTTATTCGGCGGCTACGGAGTGAACAATAGCGGTCAGTCGATCAACGGGAGCCGGACCGACACATTCTCCTGGTATCTGGATGGCGCCGATAACAAGGACAACGGCGGCGGCGGAAACAACTTTGTCAACATCAACCCGGATGCGATCGCCGAGTTCCGCGTTCTGACTTCGAACTACAGCGCGGAATATGGAGGGAGCGCTGGTGCGGTTATCAACATCGCTGTAAAAGGCGGCACGACAGATTTCCATGGCGTTGCATACGAGTTTTTCCGCAACGACGCTATCCAGGCGCGCGCCTTCAACTCTCTCAACATCCCCGAACTGAGATTCAATAACTTCGGGTGGAATCTGGGAGGTCCGGTGTGGATCCCGGGTCTGATTAAGAAGAACAGCAACAAGTTGTTTTTCTTTGTCGGCGAAGACTTCAAACGCCTGCGCCAGGGAGCAACGAATACTTGGACCGTTCCCACGCTTGCCCAACGTAGCGGAAATTTTTCAGCGCTGCCGCAGAGCCAGTGGCCAGTGGATCCGCTCACTCGTGTCCCGTACGCCGGGGGCATCGTACCCTCCAATCTTTGGAACACAAACTCCACCAAGCTGCTGAATTTGTATCCAAGACCGAATTCAGGCGCGGCCGGCTTCATATTCAATACGGTTGCGCCGCTGAATACGAATCAGTATCTGTTCAAAGTCGACTACAACATCAGCAACAAAAATCAGATTTCGGTTCACTACTTCCGCGACTACTATACGTCGTTACAGAACCTGACGCAGACCATCCTCTATAACCGAAACATTCCGGGAACGAACTCGAGTGTTCAATGGACCTTCGTGCCGAATGCATCAACAGTTAACGTTGCTCAGTTTACCTTTACCGGGAACGTGATCCGCGAGAAAACTGGCATTGCGCCGAATCCGATCTTCCTCACGGATTACACACGAGCTGGTCAAGGTCTGACGTATCCCACCATCTACAACGCGTCGAATGCTATACCAAGTCTTCAAGTCGCGGGCTTTACGAACCTGACTTCCACTCCCTTAAACTTTGACAACTTCAATCGTATTTTCGATTGGAAGGACGACTTCTCGAAGATTATGGGCAACCATAATTTCAAGGCTGGCATCCTGATCATGAGGAGCCGGAAGAACCAGGACAACGTTCCCGCTATTAATGGAACCTTCGTGTTCAACACGACTTCGAGACCGTTGGGCTTAACGAATACAACCGGAAATGCGGTTGCCGACACACTCCTCGGGAACTTCTACTCTTACACCGAGGCAAGCGGCACACGAGAAGGCTGGTATCGGTTTACTCAAATCGAGCCTTATGTTCAAGACAACTGGAAGGTCAATAGCCGGTTGACGGTAAACCTTGGATTGCGATGGGCTTACATGCAGCCGCAGTACAGCGCGCTGAACAACACCACCGCCTTCCTGCCTCAGTTCTACAATCCGGCACAAGCAGTCAAGATCAATCCAGCGACGGGCGCGATCATCGCAAACAGCGGCAACATCTACAACGGCCTGGCCCTCGGCGGCGACAGCTTCCCCCAAGAGGCGATTGATCGCATTCCGGCGACCAAAGATCCTGCCGTTCAGGCTCTGTTCCGCGGACTTCCGAAGGGAACAGCAAACACGGATTGGAACACCTGGCAGCCACGTATCGGCTTCGCTTATGACTTGACCGGAAATCAGTCCACCGTTGTTCGTGGCGGGTACGGTATGTTCTACGAACGGGTCGAAGGAAACTACCTCTTTAGCGCGGTGAACAATCCGCCCTTCGTACAGCAATCGCTGATCTACTACGGCAACACGACGAATCCAGGGGGTGGAGCTCTGCAGAACTTCCCGAGCACCATCAACAACTCCCACTTCCTGGACATGAAGGTACCGCGAACGATGAACTGGAGCATGAGCGTGGAACACAAGTTTGGCAGCAACACGCTGCTGAGCGTCGGCTACGTCGGTTCGAGTGCGGCAAATCTGGCTTACCAGCAGGACACAAATCAGTTGCTGCCCGGGACTCTGCAAAGGAATCCGGGTGTCAACGTGAACGCTCTGCGTCCTTACCTGGGCTACGCCGATATCATGCAATACAACACCGGGGCGAATTTCATCTACAACTCAATGCAGGTGCAGCTCCGGAAGCAATTTACGCAAGGCGGACTCATCAACGTCGCGTACACGTGGTCTAAAGCCCGGACGGACGCGAATGGATACAACTATCAACCGCAAGACAGTTACAACTTGCGCGGGGATTGGGGTCCGGCCAGCTACAACCGGAACCATATCTTTGTCACCAGCTATGTCTATCCGCTTCCGTTCTGGCTCCATGGCCAAAACTTCATGCAGAAGGCGCTGGGTGGGTGGCAGGTCTCCGGTGTCGTAACGCTCCAGACGGGCTTGCCGCTGAACCCGGTGATCTCATCCGATACGGCCGGGATCGGCTTCAGCAATGCGAGTAGCACGAGCTACGGCGGTCAACGTCCGAACTTGGTGCTGCTCGATGCGGGGGCGCCCGCCGGTGCAGCTCGTACGCAGGTGTTCAATCCGCTCGCCTTCGGCACTCCGGCTGCGGGCACGTTTGGGAACCTGGGAGCATACGCTCTGTGGTATCCGTTCTATTCGAACTGGGATGTCTCGACCTCAAAGGCATTCCCGATCGGCGAGAAAGTGCAGGCGAGCCTAAGGGCCGAGCTGTACAACTTCCCGAATCACTTTTCTTACACCACAATCTCCCCCACGGTCGGCGCTGCTAACTTCGGTCAAGCAACTGCCGCCACCGATCCAAGGACATTGCAATTGGCTTTGAAGCTGAACTTCTAGGTGGGAGAGCTCAGCTTCAGGGGTGGGCGGAGAGCTTCGGCTCTCCGCCCTTTCTCTTTTGCGACACTGCTCATTACGAACTCGACTTATCGCAAGCCGGGGACCAGCATCGGAACGCGCTTACGATACTGCCCGTATTCCGGATGTTCGTACATCAAATCCCTTTCCTCGAGTTGAATTGCTGTCAGTATGTAAGCCGTCGTAACCAGCGCGAAAAACAAGTGGGTGACGGTCATCGTCGGCGTACTCCAGAACGCGAGCAGGAATCCCAGGTAAAGCGGATGGCGTACGATCCGGTAAAGAAACGGTGTTGAGAACGGCGTCTTTACCTGCGATTTGCCCTGCAAATACCGCCAGACTTGTCGAAGCCCGAACAGATCGAAGTGATTGATAACGAAAGTCGATAGAAATACAAGGATCCAGCCGAAAGCGAATCCGACATACAGCAGTATCTTCCCCCATTCGCTCCCCACCTCCCAGACTCTGCCGCCGAGAGGCCGCCAGAACAAGAACACCCAGATCAGAGCGGCGCTGCTCGCCAGCACGAACGTGCTTCGCTCGACGGTGGACGGTACGATTCGTGTCAAAAGACGCTTGAAGGCTGGACGGGCCATGACACTGTGTTGCAGAGCAAACACAAGAAGCAGACTCGCATCAATGGCAAGCGCCTTTTGCCACGGACCACCATCCGACACCGAATCAATGGACTTGGGAACCCCAAAGTTGCCGATGAAGCCGATGGCGTAAACAATTGTGACCAGAAACGAGACGTAAGCTACTGTCCCGTACAAAAACGTTAAGATTCGACCCAGCATTTTGCTCTCTCCTTGAAGGCTCAGATGGCGGCTCGGTATACCGTCCGCAAGCCCCTCAGTGAACACCTGCGAGACTTCGAGGGAAGATTTTCTGATTCAGAGTGTAGAAATCCGAATCGAGCGTTGATTGAGCAGCATCCGCGGTAGGTGACGGTGATAAGAATGGCATGTCGTATCGTCTCTACTTCGACCAACTCGCGTCCCTGCAAATCCACTGTCCCGGCACCCAGTTACTAGCGGCCACGACACATTGCCGCAAAGAGGGAGTGTCGCGATGCTAACGCGGGTGGAACAAGTGTTCCTTGACGTGGTCGATCTGCCTGTCCTGTCGCGCGTTCAATACTTTGTCGACCATGCGATCGAGGAAGAAGTGCAGCGGGAAGTGGAGGGGTTGATCGCGTTTGATTCCGAAACGCACACTTCGTTTTCGGAAGGCATCAGCGAGATTGCAAAGCTGGTTGTAACGCCCGCAAACCCGATTGGGACCAGGTGCGGGCCTTACCAGCTCACAGCGTTTCTGGGCCGCGGCGGCATGGGCCAGGTATATCTGGCCGAGCGCGTCGATGGCGAAGTAACGCAGCAAGTTGCAGTGAAGTTGCTAAGCGTCAACGCCGATTACCCTGAGCTAAGACAACGCTTTCTAAACGAACGCCAGATATTGGCGACTATCTCGCAACCTAACATAGCCAGGCTTCTGGATGCCGGTCATCGGGAGGATGGCCAGCCTTATCTGGTCATGGAGTACGTCGAGGGTAGCCATATCGATGTCTTCACCGCAAACCTCGGTATTCGGCAGATCATAGCGCTGTTCCTCAAGATCTGTGCTGCAGTCGGGTATCTACACCGCCACCTGGTGGTTCATCGCGACCTGAAGCCGAACAACATCTTCGTGACGACCGAAGGCGAGCCTAAACTCTTGGATTTCGGAATTGCCAAGATCCTCGATATGACGGGTGATTTCGCCGTCACTACGATGCGCCTTCTTACTCCCGAGTATGCAAGCCCGGAGCAAGCCATGGGTGGTCGAGTAACAACGGGAACTGACATTTACTCGCTGGGCGCGGTGCTTTATAAGCTACTGACAGGAGAATCTCCGCACCAGTTTGCCCGGGACGACGATGGAGCGAGAACGTCGATAATCCCGACCGGCAAGATTACACCGCCGTCCAAGCTGGCGCCGGTTTTGAAAGGTGATCTTGAGTTTATTCTTCTGAAGGCGCTACGTCCGGATCCGCGCGAACGCTATACAACCGTCGAACAATTCGCGGAGGATCTTGAAAATTATCTCGAATCGCGGCCGATCCGAGCGCGAAAAGGGGAGACATGGTACCGAACGCTGAAGTTTCTCCGCCGGAACTGGATTCCGGCGACAGCAACGCTGCTCGTCGTGGCGAGTCTGTCGATCGGGCTCTCCCTGGCAAACCAGCAGCGGGTTTTGGCCGAACGGCGGTTTGACCAGTTGCGGCAGCTTTCGAATAAGATTATTGATCTTGACGCAGCGATCCGAACACTGCCCGGATCGGTAGAAGCCAGGCGACGCCTGGTGACAGCTTCGCTCGAATATCTTGAGGGTCTCGCCCCGCAGGCACCCGGCGATCCGGATCTGGCGGAAGAGATCGCGGACGGATATTGGCGGATGGCCAGGATCCAAGGCGTGAACGCTGAATACAATCTCGGCGACACCGCAAAAGCGGAAGATAGTCTGAAGAGGGCCGACACTCTCATCAATCAACTCCTTGCTCGCCGGCCGCATGATCGGGGCCTACTATTCCGTTCAGCCCTGATTGCCCACGATCGTATGATCCTGGCCGACACGGAAGATCGCAGAGCCGATGTCATGGTCCACACGCGCAGGACCGTCGAGCGTCTGGAATCGTTCTCGCGCCAGGACAACTTGGGCACGCAGGCCATCGGCGTGCACAAGATCCTGCGGCCTGGCGATCCTCACGCCGCGGTCAGTAGCACCGCACTTCTGTACGCAAACGTGGCTCTGACTTATGTAAACAGGCACTTGTATGCCGACGCAGTTCGTTATGCACGACGGGGCGCGGAAATGGTGCGATCGATCCCGTCCGCACAAGACGTGCTCGCGAGTTGCTTAAGTGTTCTGGCGAACGCACTGCGTTATCAGGGTGATCTCGAAGGATCACTCACGGTGATTCGCGAGGCTCGGGAGAACTCTCAGAAGGCGAGCTACAACAGCGAGACAGCGCGGTTCTTCAGCCAGTATGGACCACTTTACAGGGAAGGTCTTATCCTGGCCGGAGCGGAAGCAGTCAGTCTGGAAAGGCCCGCCGAAGCCATTCGAGTTTTTCGCGAAGCCCTGAGCATGGGAGAGGCAGCGATTAAGAAAGATGTAAACGATGCTGCCAGTCGAGCACGCTTCGGAACCGTAGCGCGGGAACTTGGCGACATCTTGCGCGATCGGGACCCGCAGGAAGCGCTTGCCGTCTACGACGCAGGACTGCAGCGATTGGGAGAGATCAAAGGCGGAGTGAAAGTCAGCCGTGATTACGCGACCATGCTTGCGAAATCGTCGTATTCACTTCGCCGGTTGGGCCATTTCTCAGAAGCGAAACGGCGGCTAGATGCTGCACTGGTGATGCTACGAAATACAAAGGACTATCCGGCAACACGGATCCTTCTTAGCAGCCCAGCCTGCACTGTGCTCCGCGCTTTCGCAGAGTACGAAGCGGAAGCGGGCGACCCCCGCCAGGCGCTTCTCAGCTACGAGCAACTACTTGAGAAGGTGATGATCAGCAAACCCGATGTGCTCTCCGACCTTCGCGATACTCCGAAGCTCTCCAGTATTTACGCCGCACTTTCGAACCTGTATCTTCGGTTAGGCGAGGCGTCCAAAGCAGATCTAATGAGATCGAAACGCATTGAACTTTGGCGCCATTGGGAGCAGGCGCTTCCGCAGAACACCTATATTCACAATCAACTGGAAGCCGCGAAAAGGGTCGGTTAAGAGCGCGTCAAAATATCAGGAAGCAATCTGGGCTGCCAGGCGGAACGATGGCTCGACCGGAATCGTTTCCGTTCTCGAAGTCTCTTCTGCCATGTGCTTCCGAAGCCAGGCTTGAGCTAACCGAAGTTCCCGGCGCACCACGTGGACGGGCATGGATAGCGCAGAGGAGCACTCTTCAGCAGTCATGCCGCCGAAGTATCGCATTTCGATCAGCCGTCCTTTTAATTCATCGGTCTTTTCAAGCCAGTTCAGAGCGTCTTCCAGCGCCAGCACAGACCGGTCTGGCTGGGAGCCAATATCCGGCACGTCAGCGAGTGCCAGCACCTGCCCGGCGCTTCGTTTCGCTGTCGCTTTGGCCCGGGCAGCGTCCACAAGGATCTGCCGCATAAGCCTCGAAGCAATACCAAAAAAGTGAGAGCGGTTGTCGTAGGACGGGTGGCTGCCGGCTGCCAGCCTTAGAAACACCTCGTGTACGAGCGCCGTAGTCTCCAGGGGCGAAACATTCATTTCGTTCCGCAAACGTGCCCGCGCCAGCTTCTTCAGCTCCTGGTACACAAGCGGGATCACCAGATCCATTACTTCCCGATCACCTTCATTAAAGCGACGTAGCAGTTTGGTGACGTGCATGAACAATACCGCGTGAGTAAGGGACGAAAGTAGCTCATCTGGAATGACGAAATTTGACACTCCCCCGCAGGATTCGTTGAGCCGAATGCCTGAACATCATCGGTGAGCAACTCTTGTGTAAAGCAGGATGCACGGGAGAAGGTGGAGCATCCCAAACAGCGATTCTTTGCGCTTAACCTTCAAATTGTCTCGCGAATGCCGCAGGTGGGAGTGGCAAAGCTCAGGGGGACATACTCCTTGGCAAGCTTTTGAGCACTCTTTGAAAGTTGAAGGACAAACATCATGACCAAACAAATTGAGCAAGTCACTCGGCATCGCAAGATGAACACGTTGCGGTTCTTACTGGTTAGCGGAATCGCCGCAGCCATGCCCGTTTTTGCCGCTGGAGGCTCCGGGGTCCAGGATAGCGATAGCATGCATTCCGGCCACGACCATGCAGCTCCCGCAAAACTCGTCGAAATGGTTCGCCATGCGACGCGGCACTATATTGACGTTAATGCCGCTACGAATGCGGACTACCATCCCTTTCTCGGCTGCATCAGTGGTCCGGATCATGGGGCAATGGGAGTGCACTACGTCAATGGCGGACTGGTAGGAGACGGAGAAATCGATGCTTCGCGACCTGAAGCGTTGATCTATGAACCGGAAGCGAAATCGACTCCGCCTGGTCGGTGTCGAGTTTATAGTCGATGCTGCGACCTGGCTCGCAAGCCATGACGGTCCGCCTGTACTCGAAGGGCAATCGTTCCAATTGGTGAACAGCCCGAATCGGTATGCTCTTCCAGCATTCTTTGAACTGCACGTCTGGGCCTGGAGGGAGAATCCCAACGGAGCATTTGTGGATTGGAATAACCGAGTAAGTTGCGAAGGGCAATAACACCAGAGGGCGCATCCTTAGTCTCCGGTCGGCTGACTTATCTTAGACCAGAGATATCAGGCATGCGCCCTAACCTTGTAACCATCGATCGTTAGATTCGTGGCCATGGATCTCCTCCGACGCCGAACCTTCCAAACTTACACATCATTTCACCGCCTTCCCTGAGCGTAATGATTCTCCAGATTTCGCCACCAATTTTGCTATCGAATTCCGCAGGCATAAGTGAGGGGAGTTAGCTCACCTCAGAAAGACGAGATTCATCATGAAGTTATTTCAGTTTCCACGAGTTTCCACCTTAGTACTCACTGCGTGCTCTGCGCTTATGCTGGGCGCTAACGTTTCCAATGCGCAGGTCAGCCGGGGCGAATTCACCTTGCCTCTCGAGACGCACTGGGCAAGCGCAGTAATGCCGCCCGGAACTTACTCTTACACTCTGGATCGTGCAAGCGCTGGCTTTGTCTTTTCAATTCGGGGACAGGGCAAATCCCTCAGGATACCCGCCGTCGGCGGAATTTCACTTGGCGCTCCTTTCGACGGCAGCAAGATGCTTCTGGTCACTGAAGGCCAACAAACCAGAGTGCGCGGCATTGAATTTGGCCATCTCGGGCTGAGACTTGTTTACAGCGCGCCAAAGGTGGACGACATGTCAGCTTCCGGCAGGAAGGAATCGCATAAGAGTTCGTGATCGGGCTATCTGCACGGATGATGCAATGTTTCGAACGCTTCGATTCTGCCCTATAGCGTTTGACCGATTGGGCACAACTAGTCGGCTTTGTAGGCGGAGAGCCAACGCCCTCCGCCTTTTTTCTCGTTACGGTTCGTCCGTTACACAACCGTTGCTGGCGCTCTTGACAAGGCGAATGTATTTTGCCAGCGTGCCTCTCTCGGCCTTGTAAGGCGGCATGGTCCAAGCTTTCTTACGGGAGGCGAGCTCTGAGTCGGACAGGTCCACAGTCAATACGTGATTTTCGGCGTCGATCGTCACTCGGTCGCCGCTACGAACGAGAGCGATTGGGCCGCCTTCCTGTGCTTCGGGCGTGATGTGTCCCACGATGAAACCGTGGGAGCCACCGGAGAACCGCCCATCCGTCAGTAAAGCCACCTCTTTGCCCAGGCCTGCGCCCATAATCGCGGACGTGGGAGTCAGCATCTCGGGCATACCCGGTCCACCCTTTGGGCCTTCGTACCGGATGATGATCACGTCACCCTTTGCGATTTCGTTCCGTTCGAGGGAATGAAGCATATCCTCTTCGGAGTCGTAGACCTTCGCTGGACCGGTAAACGAAAGGCCCTCTTTTCCGGTGATCTTGGCGACAGCACCCTCCGGCGCCAGATTGCCCTTCAGGATCTGGATGTGACCGGAAGGTTTGATCGGATCCGAAAGCGGCCGAATAATCTGCTGTCCGGCTTTCAATCCTGGGAGATCCTTGACGTTCTCCGCAAGCGTTTTGCCCGTAACGGTTACGCAATCTCCGTTTAACAGCTTGGCGTCAAGCAGCATCTTGATCACCGCAGGAATTCCGCCGGCGTCTTGCAGCTCTTCCATGACGTACTTACCGCTGGGTTTCAGATCGGCGAGCAACGGTATTCGATCGCTCACTTTTTGAAAATCATCGATCGTGAGAGAAACGTTTACTGCGCGTGCGATCGCCAGGAGGTGAAGAACAGCATTCGTGGAGCCGCCAAGAACCGAAATCAGAACCATCGCGTTTTCGAACGCTTCCCGCGTCATGATGTCTCGCGGCTTCAGGTCCAACTCGAGCAGATTGCGAATCGCAGCGCCCGCGCGTATGCATTCGTCCAGCTTGGAAGGATGTTCGGCTGGAATGGAGGAACTGTATGGCAGCGTCATACCCATCACCTCGATTGCTGAGGCCATGGTGTTCGCCGTGTACATCCCACCGCAGGCCCCTGCACCGGGACACGCATGGCGAACGGTATCGAATCGTTGTTGTTCAGTGATGTTGCCGGAAATGAACTCACCGTAGCTCTGAAACGCGGAGACAATATCCAGCTTTTCGCCGTGGCTATGCCCAGGCTTGATGGTTCCGCCGTAAACCATCAACGATGGACGGTTCAAACGCCCCATCGCGATGAGACAACCCGGCATGTTCTTATCGCAGCCCGGTATTGAAATGTTGGCGTCGTACCACTGGCCGCCCATCACAGTCTCGATCGAATCCGCAATGAGATCGCGAGATTGCAGCGAGAAGCTCATACCGTCCGTGCCCATCGAGATGCCGTCGCTCACGCCGACGGTATTGAATCTCATCCCGACCATACCGGCTGCGGCTAACCCCCTCCTTCACCTTTTCGGAAAGTCCGAGAAGGTGCATGTTGCAGGGGTTGCCTTCAAACCACACGCTGGCGATTCCCACTTGCGGCTTCTGCAGATCCTGCTCTCCCAAGCCGGTTGCGTAAAGCATGGCCTGCGAGGCGCCTTGCGACTTGGGCTGGGTAATCCGAGAGCTGTACTTATTGAGTATCTGAGGCATGGCTAGGAATTTTCCAGCTTATCGAACTGGTTCGGCCGTTTTAGCTTAAGCGCTAGTGAAAAATGCCCTGAACTGGACTACGGCTGACTGAGGAACTTTTCGGTCAGAAACATCGCGAGTCTTTTTCGATTCCATCTAGCGAGACACTAGCGATCTTCATCGTACGAGCGCCCGACAGCTTTGCGATGCCTTATCCACGCTCGGGTCGGGCAGAGAAAGGTTTTTTATGAAAATTCCAGGCATTAAAAGCGACGACAATCAGGAAGAAATCGGAAACGGCGGCGAACTGCACCAGGTGGCTGGAGGCGAAGTATCTCGGCTCACCACTCAGCAGGGCGTTCCAGTCTACGACGACCAAAACTCCTTACGCATCGGCAAGCGGGGACCAACTGCCCTCGAGGACTTTCACTTTCGTGAAAAGATTTTCCATTTCGACCACGAGCGGATCCCAGAGCGCGTGGTTCATGCCCGCGGCTACGGAGCGCACGGGTATTTTGAAAATTACGAATCGCTGTCGGACATCACCTCTGCCGACCTGTTCCAAAGGGCGGGCGAAAAGACGGAGGCCTTTGTCCGATTTTCGACCGTGGCTGGCAACAAGGGTTCGGCAGACTTGGCGCGTGATGTGCGCGGCTTTGCGGTCAAGCTCTACACGAAACAGGGGAACTGGGACATCGTCGGAAATAACATCCCGGTTTTCTTCATTCAGGACGCCATCAAATTTCCCGACCTGATCCACGCCGCGAAGCAGGAGCCGGATCGGGACTTTCCCCAAGCTCAAACCGCTCACGACAACTTCTGGGATTTCATCTCGCTGATGCCGGAAAGCATGCACATGGTGATGTGGATTATGTCGGATCGGGCGATTCCGCGGTCGTTCCGTTTCATGGAAGGGTTCGGTGTTCATACGTTCCGGCTGGTGAACGCCGAGGGGAAGTCGACGTTCGTAAAGTTCCACTGGAAGCCAAAACTCGGCATGCAGTCGGTTGTCTGGGATGAGGCGCTGAAGATTAACGGAGCAGACCCGGATTTCCATCGCCGCGATCTCTGGAATGCGATCACCTCGGGAAGCTATCCGGAGTGGG
Organism: uncultured Acidobacteriaceae bacterium; assembly: GCA_963730775.1. Taxonomy (GTDB): domain Bacteria; phylum Acidobacteriota; class Terriglobia; order Bryobacterales; family Bryobacteraceae; genus Bog-105. Next base: position 173,539 of record CAVSTI010000012.1, read on the forward strand.
AACTCGGACTCCAGTTGTTCGATGAGAAATTCGCCAACTCCTTCGATTTTGACGTGTTGGACGCGACCAAGATCATCCCGGAAGAAATCTTGCCGGTCCGACGCGTGGGACGGTTGGTCCTTAATCGGATGGTCGACAACTTCTTCGCTGAAACAGAACAGGTTGCGTTCTGTACTCAAAACATCGTTCCTGGCATTGACTTCACAAACGACCCACTGCTTCAGGGCCGTAACTTCTCGTACCTGGATACGCAATTAAAGCGCCTTGGTAGTCCGAATTTCACGCACATCCCGATCAATGCTCCGCGGTGCCCTGTCCTTAACTTTCAGCAGGATGGCCACATGGCGATGAACAATCCCAGAGGACGCGCGAACTATGAACCGAATTCGTGGGGCGGCGCGGCGGGAGGACCTCGGGAGTGCCACAAAACCGGATTCCAGTCGTATCCGGCGCACGAAGAGGGTGACAAGCTGCGTATCCGGGCTGAGAGCTTCGCGGATCACTATAGCCAGGCTCGGCAGTTCTACATCAGCCAGACTCTGAGCGAGCAGGGCCACATTGCCGACGCGCTGATCTTCGAATTAAGCAAAGTAGACACTCCGGCGATTCGCACGCGGTTAGTTTCTCATCTGCCGAACATCGACGGCGAGCTGGCGAAGAAAGTCGCGAAAGGGCTCGGTTTACAGGAAATGCCGCCGGCGGCGAAGCCGGCCCAGGCACCCCGCACCGATCTGAAGCCATCGAAAGCGCTCAGTATTGTTCTGAACGCGCCGGAGAACTTCCAGGGACGCAAACTCGGGATCCTGATTACCGACGGAGTAGATGAGGAATTGCTGACTGCGCTCCAGTCGGCAGCGAAGGAAGAAGGAGCAACCGTTGAGCTCGATCGCGCCTACGGTCGGCGGGGTTCAATCGAGCAAGGGCAAGCTGATCCCTGCCGACCAGAAGCTTGGAGGCGGTCCGTCCGTGCTCTACGATGCGGTCGCAGTTCTTCCATCGCAGGCCGCGGCCCAGATGCTAGCGAAGCATCCTGCGGCCCGCGATTTTGTCACCGATGCGTTTACACACCTTAAGTTCATTGCTTACAACGAAGCGGCAAAACCACTGCTGACCAAAGCCGGACTGGCCGACGACCTCGATGCAGGTTGCTTCCAATTGTCGGATGCCGCCGGCGCTTCGAAGTTCATTACGCTCTGCCGGATGTTGCGGCATTGGGAGCGCGAGAAGGTTGTAAAGCCGGAACTGTCGGCCGTCTGATTGATTGAAGTGAGAGGGCCGGGGAAAAACCTCCGGCCCTCCTATCGAACGAACCGGATTACGCTTCCGGATGAATCGTCTGGGTAAACAAGCCTGTCCCGTAGAGATCGCGCAAAGTTACTTTAAAAGCACTCCGCGAAACGGTAACATCCCCAAAGAACTGATACCCCGCGGAGGGCGGCAAGTTGCTCTGCCCCGTTGGCGGCACCTTCTGAAAGACAACGAGTGGCCCAAAAGTGTTGTCAACCGCATTGGGACCAAAGGTGCCGGCGTTGAGAGGACCCGCGACGAACTCCCAGAACGGATGAAAGTCTGTGAACTGGGCGCGGTCCGGACTTAAGTGTATGGCAGCTGTGTAATGAACATCCGCTGTGATCCATACCGTGTTCCGGATGCGGGTGCGACTGATATAGCTCAGCAGATCCGCAATTTCAAGTTCGCGGCCAAGCGCCGGTCCGTCGCCGTTCGCACTGTTTTCAAAGGTGGGGCGGCCTTGCGCGTCCGTCGTATCCGGAACAACAAGCGAGAGCGGCATATCAGCCGCGATTACTTTCCAAAGCGCCTTCGATTGCTGCAAGCTGTCCTTCAGCCACGCGAGCTGCGGTGCACCAAGGTAGTCCGTCTCCTCGCTCCTTGTAGTCTGCAGATTATAGTTGTTACCGGCCCGATAGCTGCGCATATCGAGAACGAAGACTTCGAGTAGTGGTCCGAACGAGTACTTGCGGTAGACCTTATCCTGGCCAATAGCCGACGCTCGAAGAGGCGCATACTCCTGGAAAGCGCGAGCAGCCCGAGCGCTCAACGTAAAAATGCTTTTTTCTGAGTAACGGGAGTCACTGCTCAAATCTTTGGAGGGAGACCAGTTGTTGAGTACCTCGTGATCGTCCCACTGTGATATCTGTGGCACTTCGCTGTTGAACTTCAGGACATTGGTGTCCATCAGATTGTATTTGTAGTTGCCCCGGTACTCCGCCAGCGTCTCGGCTACTTTGCTCTTCTCTTCGGTCACGATATTGCGCCAGACGCCGCCGCCCGGAAGCGACACGGAACTCGTCAGCGGTCCATCGGCATAGATGTTGTCGCCAGAGTGGACGAAGAAATCCGGCTGTAAACTGCGCATTGCTTCATAAATCCGCATTCCGCCGAAATCAGGATTGATCCCCCAGCCCTGACCCACGACATCGCCGCCCCAGACAAAGCGGATGTCACGATCTTTCCGGCCAAGCGTGCGGAATCGCCCAGTCGCGGCATCGCTTTCGGTCTTTCCGTCCGCCAGGCTCTGGAACTTCACGCGGTAGAAAATGTCTGCGCCGTCCGGCAAATTGCTAAGAAGCAGACGCCCGTGTAGTCGGTCACATCCAGGCAGTGTGGCCCAAGGATACGCGTGACGTTATCGAAGGTTTCCGAGTAAGAATACTCCACAATCATTCGCGCCGGGCGATCCGCGCGCGACCAGATTGTTCCCTCACCTCCGGCGACATCACCTGCCATCACCCCATGCGTTATCTGGGGCCTGTCTTGCTCGGAAGTGATGATGCCGGGCTCTTGGCCTCTAAGAAGGGTCGGAGCCACCAGGGCGCCGGCGGCAAGAAAATTGCGGCGAGTAGTAGACATGCGATTGGTTTTGTCCTCTCGTAACTAATAGGTCCTTGTTAGAGAGAACCATCCCAACTTCGCGAATTGATAACACTACGTTTACGTTTTCGTGACAGCACACCGACGAACTAGATCGGTAGGTCGGACCACTTCTTCACGCTGGGCACACGCGCGCGGCGCAAGGCTGCGACCAGTTTCTCCGGATCCTCGTCTGATGCAACCATTTCACGATGCTCCGGCTTCACGAATCCTTCTTGTTGAGCATGATCGAACATGCTCAGGAGCGCATCGTAGTAGCCGCAAACGTTGAGAAGTCCGCAGGGCTTCTTCTGCAGCCCTAATTGGCTCCAAGTCAGCACCTCGCAGAACTCCTCCAACGTTCCGTAGCCGCCCGGCAGAGCCATGAACGCGTCGGCAAGGTCGGACATAAGCGCTTTCCGCTCGTGCATTGATTTCACTACGCGAAGATCGCTCAATCCCCGATGGGCAATCTCCTTTTCAACCAGCGCCTCCGGTATCACGCCGATCACCTCACCGCCCAGCGCTAGTGCAGTGTCGGCGACGATGCCCATTAGGCCTCTGTTGCTTCCGCCATACACAATCCCAATCTTCGCGGCGACAAGGTATTCGGTGAGAGCAGTCGCTGCCGCCGCAAACTCAGAGTTCAGGCCAAAGCTCGAACCACAGAAAATACAGATTCGTTTCATGCGCATTTCCAAATTCAAGAACGCTCAATACTATCCTTGACGAAGAGCGATTCGGCTCTTCGGAGGGAAAAGTCGTGAGCACAAATCGAGTACTGTCGCGCCGCATGATCTTGCGCGGAGCATCTGCGGCCAGCGCATCACTGGCGCTGCAGGATGGCTTTTCAAAAGCTCAGGGAAACGAGCACACTGCGCCCTCGATCGCGAGTCTCCAATCAATGACGGGCCGCGTTAAACCGATCACCGTGAAGGAACGCCAGCAGCGCATCGAAAAGGCCAGGCAGATCATGGCTGCCAATAAGATCGATGCCATCCTGCTTGTGGGTGGAACGTCGCAGCTTTATTTCACCGGGATGCGTTGGGGCGGAAGCGAGCGGTTGCTGGCAACGGTTGTTCCCCAGTCCGGAAAGGCGTTCGTGGTTTGCCCCGCGTTTGAAGAAGAGCGAGCGCGCGAACAACTAAATCGGGGACCGCTTGAAGATGCGAGCGTGATGACTTGGCAGGAAGACGAGAGCCCGTACAAATTGGTCGCTTCGGGTCTCCGGGACCTGGGCAAGTCCGCCGCAACGGTTGGAGTCGAAGAACGCACACCGTGGGTCTTCAGTGAAGGCATCGCCAAAGCCGCGCCGGGCGTCCGGCTTACCTCTGCGACACCGGTTACCGCGGGGTGCCGGATGATCAAGAGTCCTCACGAAATCGAATTGATGGGGATTGCAAATGAGGCGACTCTCAAAGTGTACGAGGCGGTGTATCACGCCTTAAAGCCCGGCATGACGCAAACGGAAGCATTGTCGTTGATCGCCGCGGGTTATGCGAAGGTGGGCTTCCGGGGCGAGGCGAGCGTCGAAGTCGGTCCCTATACTGCCAATCCGCACGGCTCAGCCACGCCGCAGACCATCAAGGAAAACACGATCATCATGGTCGACGATGGATGCACGGTCGAAGGATACAACTCCGATATCACACGAACCTTCGTCCTGGGCAAACCGACGGACAAGATGAAGAAAGTCTTCGATATCGTCCACCGCGCTCAGCAGGCTGCACTGTCTGCAGCGAAGCCGGGCGTTGAGTGTCAGGCGGTGGATGCCGCAGCTCGCAAGGTTGTGGAAGAAGCGGGCTTCGGACCAAACTACAACTACTTCACCCACCGCGTGGGCCACGGCATTGGAATGGACGGCCACGAGTGGCCTTATCTCGTCCGAGGAAACAACCTGAAGCTGCAGCCCCACATGACATTCAGCGACGAGCCTGGGGTCTACATCCGGAACGAGTTTGGAGTTCGTCTTGAAGACGACATGCGGATCACGGAGAACGGCGCCGAATTATTTACGCCGCAGAGCTCTTCGCTTGAACATCCGTTCGCTTAGCTTCGGCGCTCTCCTCCTCTGGTTCCTTTCCTGGTTTCGTTTCGGGCATCCTGAACTGGTAGAACAGGCCGCCTGCGGCAGCCACGGCCGCTAAGCCAAGGAAGCTCGCATTGAAGCTAAGCGATTTCGCGATCCAGCCGAAGATACTGTTACTCAAGACGCCGCCGAGGCCCATGGCGGATTGCACCGCGCCTTGCAAAAGGTTGAATCGTCCGGTTCCACGTGCAAGATCCGCAGTAACGAGCGTGAGAAGCACGCCGTAGATGGCCATGGCGACTCCGTCAAGGGTCTGTAAACCAATCAGGTAGTATTCGTTGTGGCTCACGACCGTGAGCGCATTTCTCAAAACGAGAAAGGCAAAGCCCACCAGAAACAGCGGCTTGCGCCCCCACGATTCCGCTAGCTTCCCGCTTACCGCCGAGACCGCGACCATGACCGCTTCCGCGACGACCACCGCCGCCGCTACTTGCCAGGCGGATTGTTTGCCGTGCTTCTGGCTGCTGAGGATCTCTCCGACCAGCGGTAAAGTAGCCGCATTGGCACAGTAGAACACCACAACCGCTATCGCAAAAGTTACGATCCGTTTATCCCGAAGAAGCTCGCGCCAGTGTTGCCGTTGCGGCTCAGACTTCGGATCAGCGCCCTCGTCGCCGGCTCGCGCTGCTTCATAGCTGACATCCTTCTCGTTGATGAAATAAACTGAGGGCGCCATGCCGGCCGCGAATATAGCCGCCCCGTAGAAAATTCCTTGTAACGCCAGCACGGTACCAACCGCACCGGCAGCTACTGCAAACGCAACGTTGCCGCCATGTGTGAATACCTCGTTCCGTGCAACTCGTCCTGCGAATTGGTCCTTTTCCACCATCCCTAGCGCGAACGCCGCAGTGGCTGCCGGGAAAATCGTGACAGCGCAACCGATCACAATCTGAACAGCAATCTGCGCCCAGAAACTGGGCAGAAGCACGATTCCGAGGGCACTGACAGCGACTGCGATGCCGGCAGCACCGGTCAGCAGCTTCTTATGACGTGACTCATCAACCCAATAGCCCACAGGTGTTTGGATAAGGACGCCCGCAATCGACTGGCAAGCGATCAGGGTTCCGATCTGGCCGGGATTCCAGTGCCGAACGGCCGTATAGAAAATGGCCATGAAAGGCCCGAGACCAGTCTGTATGCCGGCGTTACAGAAGTTCAGCGCATCGAGAGCCCGAAGGCTTCCTGCTTTGTTATCAGCCACAATCTTTGTAGTCCGTTGAAGTTCAGCCCCGGCAGGCAATCGGCTGCGCGATGTCTTCGAGTGACTTACCTTCTGCGTTCACTCCCAGGAACGCTTCGGTTAAGCCACCCGCAACCATGACGATCGCGCCCGCGATGTAGCCCCAGAACAAAAGGCTGCGAGATCCCGTCCCGACGATATATCCATAGAGCGCAGGGCCCGCGACGCCGCCGACCAGTGTTCCGCAAGCGTAGAAGACTGAAATAGCGACGGCTCGGATCTCCAGCGGGAAAACCTCACTGACGGTCAGATAGGCTGCGCTTGCGGCCGAGGATGCGATGAAGAATGTGGCGCTCCAACATAATGCCTGGGTAAAAGCAGTCAGCACCCCGAGCTGGAACAGCCAAGCAGTAATGGCAAGCAGAACACCTGAAGTAACGTACGTAATCGTTATCATCGGCTTGCGTCCCACGGTGTCAAACAGCCGTCCGATCGTAAGTGGTCCTACCCAGTTTCCAAGGGCGAGCGGGATCAGAAATAGTCCCAGCTTCTCCGCCGCGATTCCGTAATATCTGAGCAGTACCAATCCATAAGTAAAAAGCACAGCGTTGTAGAAGAAGGCCTGGCTAACCATGAGGGAGAAACCCAGAATCGATCGCCGCCGATGCTCAAAAGCCATTGCGTGCCAGATTTCCCGCATCGGGGTGACCTTCCTGGTTACCAGCTTTATTTTCTTATCGGCTGGGGCTAATTGCTGTTTCGTGCTTGCGACCACCTGGCGCTCGATATCGCCAACAACTTTGTCGGCTTCGCCCGGCTCGGAGTGGATCATTAACCAGCGGGGACTCTCGGGAACGTAGCGCCGCAAAACTAATACAACAGCACCGATGGTCGCACCAATGAGGAATGCCAGACGCCAGCTAAACTCGGGCGAGATGCCTCTGTTGTTCAGCAAGACGTAGGAAGCGATCGAACCCACGGCAGACCCACCCCAAAAGGTCGAGTTGATCAGCAGGTCGACATGTCCACGCATGCGGGCGGGAATCAGTTCATCGACTGCCGAATTGACAGCCGCGTACTCACCGCCGATCCCGGCGCCCGTGAGAGCTCGAAACAACGTGAAACGTGAAGAAGTTCCATGAGAACGCCGTCAGGGCCGTTGCGACAAGATACAGAGCGATCGTAATAGTGAATAGCTTCTTGCGACCCCAGCGATCAGTTAAATATCCGAAGATGAGGGCGCCTATTACGGAACCGGCCAGATAATAAGTTCCGCTCAACCCAGTTGCGCGTCGGTGAAACCCAACGTGTCCGGCCGTTTCAAGATGCCGGCAAGCGATCCTGCCAGATTGCTTTCCAAGCCGTCGAGCAGCCACGTCACGCCAAGCGAAACAACAACCAGCACGTGCCACCGGCTCCATGGCAATCGATCGAGGCGGGTTGGGACGTTGGTTTCGATGCATTCGCTAGCGTACGCTGGTTTTGCTGTGGCTGCCATCTGTCCTGGCCTCGCAGGAAAGAACTCGATACTGTGATCCAGATCACTGGGCAACGGTTACGTGTGATCTTTGGCGGAACAGCGGTGCGGGGACGTTATGGATGGAGGTCGACTTCGTGTCCCGATAACCAACACCTATTAATGTTGAGGTCCCGGTCGAGGATCAGGACATCAGCCCTCTTTCCTGACTCGAGACTTCCGATCTCGTCCGCCATGCCGACGCGTTCGGCCGGAGTGAGGCTCGCCATCCTGATCACTTCCGGCAAATCGGCAGAAGTGCCACTCGCCATCGTGCGAACCATCGTGTCCATTCCGACAACGGAACTCGCTAAGCCTTGCCCTGGTACAAACCCCACCTTGCCGTCGCTCTCGATCCAGGGCCCATCTTCTGCGGAGCCGAAACGGTAATCACCGGGCGGCATGTCGAGCGCGCGATTGCAATCGGTCACAAGGCATAGGCGGGAAAAACCTATCATCTTGAACGCAAAATCGAGTAACTCCGAAGAAAGGTGCTGCCCGTCTGCTATGACCTCCGTGCTCATCTCGCGATTGGCAAGAACGAACTGCTCCATACTGGCCTGCATCGGCGTCCCGAAGCGGATCCGCAGTGACGTGACCGAGCTCATCGCGCACCAAAAATGATCTACGTGCCGCACGCCGGCGTCGAACGCATTCTGCATCTCGCTCCAACTCGCGTTCGAGTGCCCACACGTGATCAGACATCCATGCTCTGCGGGCAGCCCGATAGAAGGATGTTGCGCCCGGGAGCTCGGCGGCGCAGGTCGCAACACGTATAATGCCCAGATTGAAGAAATGCCGGTATTCTTCCGGGTCCGGATTCCGCCTGCCCTCGAGAGAGTGGCAACCCACTTTCTCTTCCGCGAAGTAAGGACCATAGAAATGGATGCCGCCGATGTATGCGCCGTCAGCGGGAGACCATCCGTCGCGCACGTCGATGCAGGACTGAATCATCCTCTCTAGCTGAGCGGTAGAACCAGTTGTCGTCGTGGGAAAGATCGTTGTGGTCCCGTGACGCAGGTGCGCTCTGTTTGCAATACGTACCGCCTCGCTCGTGCCGTCCATATAATCGGCATCTGCGCCTCCATGCACATGGATGTCAACAAATCCGGGCGCGATAAATCCATCGCCCGCTTCGATCACTTCACCCTCAGTGCCGGCAGGCTTTTCTCGATCGATCCCGGTAATCCGGTCGCCTTCTACGGACAGATATGCACCAGGGAGGATCGAGTCCGGCAAGACAACGTTGCCGTGGAGGCAAATGCGCGACGGGTTGTGCATTGCTTTCAGGTTAGGGCAGATACTTGGGAACCGGACATGTGACACTTCTGCTGTGAACGAGACAAGTGTTCCGCTCGCGAGCCGGGAAACCGTCGAGCGATTTCTGGATTTTCCGAGTCTGATCGAGGCAATTCGCCGCGCGTTCCTTCACCCGCCGATCACTCCACAGCGGCTCGCGATACCGATCGAGGACACGGAAGAGCAACCGGGCGGAACAGCCTTGGTCATGCCATCACTCCAACCGGCCAGCCTGTTGGGGGTGAAAATCATCACCATTCAGCCGAAACTGAGTGAGCGGCCGGGTGGCGCGACCAGAGCGATTTATGTCGCCGTGGACGCAAGAAGCGGAGAGTTAAAAGGACTCATCGACGGGCACGCGCTGACGCTCCGTCGAACGGCCGCGACCTCGATGCTTGCCGCCCAGGTGATGGCAATGCCAAATCCGAAGACGGTGCTCGGTAATTGGCACAGGATCCCTCGCTACGGCACTGGCAAACGCTTATGCCGAAAGCTTCCGCCCCGAAAAGTTGCTCATCTGGGGACGACGGGAAGCCAAAGCTCAAGCCGTGGCAGACGAATTAGGAGAGGCGGGCGTTGGAGCGCAATGGACATCGGATCTCCCCAGCGCTCTGGGCTCAGCGGATATCGTCACCTCCGCCACGTTAGCCCGCGAGCCGATCATCCTGGGTCGTTACGTGCGGCCGGGAACTCATGTGGATCTGGTGGGAGGGTTTACGCGTAGAGATGAGGGAGGCCGACGACGATCTCATTTCCCGTGCGTCAATTGTGGCCGACATGGAGAACACGATGGCAGAAGCGGGCGATCTGGCGGGGCCGCTCGAACGTGGACTGATCCAGAAGAACGGGATTGCAACTTTACGCGCCGTGCTTTCCGGAATGCGCGTGGCCCGGAAGTCCCCGTCGGATATAACCGTATTCAAGTCTGCCGGACACGCTCTGGAAGATCTTGCCGCGGCAGAATTGTTGCTTCGAGCGCTGGAAGCCGGACTAAGTACCTCGTGGTAGCATTCGGGTCGTGAGAGACGTTCAAGTCGTCGAAGAAGAACTGTCCGAAATCTCCGCCATCCAGGACGATCTAACCAAGTTCGAACGAATCATCGCCTGGTCAGCCGCGCATCCGGACGAAGTTGTGTTTGCCGTGCGCTATCTGAGCGGCCAGTCGAAGGGATTGGAGAAGTGGATCGAACAGCATTCCCGGCGAAGCCCCGTCCAGTTATCCAAGACCTGAACGGACTCTGCAGTAGCGCACTTCCGCGCCGTTGCGTACTCGCGGCCGCTTAAGCGGTTTTAGCGGATGCCAAGGGCGTTTGGAATTCGCTCTTAACGGGACGCCTCGCCAAACCGGGCTCTACTCTCTTCCAAAGGTCGTCTGAGCGCTCTCGCAAAGTCTTGGCAAGCAACTCTACCTGCTGGTAGAGTTGCTCGATACTTGTGCACTGAATAGTTATCTGGCCGGGTGATAGAAAGATTGCTTCACTAATCTGATATTGAAACAATGCGCGCTCAATCGGAATTGGCGAGGCGCAATTCGCGTGCCCGCATTGGCAGTAATCCCGCTCAGGAGCATGCCGGGCAGCTTGTTTACAGTAGTCGCTGCAATAGTCTTCTCCGTTTTCGGTCTTGCAATCACAGCCGGAGAGACTGCAGTATTTGTTGACGGACGCCATAGCTCCACCTTTCTCTGTGACGAGTCAAATCGCGGAGGCGTTGAGGAGCGCCCTCGAGCGGGCCTGTCAAGCCCCGTAGGCAAGCGGCAGACAGATATCGAACAACAATTCTATTCCCTTTTCTCCAGATGTGACAACTACGCCTTGATGTTAGTCGTCTAGGGAAATTCTTGCGGATTGGTTTTGCTGGTTTTTCAGTTCGCCCAAACCCTTTTCGATCTGCTCAGGCGTGCAACCGTGGTGCACGAGTTCTTCCTGGAGCCGGTTCGCATCCAGGAATCGTCCCGCTACCTTACGCTCACCGGACACGGGCGATTCGACGTGAACTTCATACGTTTCATTTTCCTTCCGTTGGACGTGGATGGTCTTGCTCATAGTCCACCGTATCACAGAAACGTGGGAATTTTACGAGTACTTTTCTAGGTTTTTAAGCGGTAGCAGCCAGTCGTGGATCTCGCTCCAGGAAGCGCAGCGGGGCACCCCGGTGCAGCCTGGAGGGGAGTCGCGCGGTAGGCAGATAACTCCTATACTGTATAGCGATTGGCCGCTTCAAATTTGCACACGGTCGCCGCACTTCGAACAACAGCAGGAGAGCACCGCTTCACTGCCCTAAGCACCTCACGCCGTTACGCTGTACCGCTGGTTGGAATGTCAGCGGCGACTCTGATTGGTCTGGGCTTACGTTATTTCCATGCCGGCCACTCAGCACTGACCATTGCCTATCTGGTCGCCACGCTTGCAAGCGTCTGGTGGGGCGGCTATGGCCCCGGCATCGTGGCGTGTCTTTTTGGATTGCTTGTCGCGCCCTATATCTTTAATCCTGGTTTCAACATCTTGCAGGTGGATGTGGGCCGGGCTATTCTCGTTCTGCTCGTATCGATACTGATCAGCCGCGTCGCCGAAAGTCGTCGTAAGGCCGAAGAGGCGCTCCGCGAAGCAAACGAGAAATTGGATGCCAGGGTCCATGAGCGCACAAACGAACTTCAAAAAGCCAATGCAGAACTGACCCGGGTCAACGAAGCACTCAACGAATTCTCGTATTCCGTTTCCCATGATCTGCAGCAGCCCCTTAGAATGATCACGCTTTATGCGCAACTACTGGAACGCGATCACATTCAGCAACTAAACTCAGACGCGAATGAATACCTGGGCGCAATCTTGAGCGGCGCTCGCCAGATGAAGTTGCTTCTGGAAGATCTGCTGACCTACTCGCGTTCGGTACACACATCGACGGAAAACATTGGCCTGATAGATGCAAATGCCGTCCTTTCCAAGGTCTTGGTGAATCTGAAGGATGCGCTCGAAGAAAGCCGGCGGATGGTGAAAGCCTCACAACTTCCAAGCATCGAGGGTGCATGAGTTTCATTTGACTGAGCTCTTGCAGAATCTGATTTCCAACGCGATCAAGTATCGAGGTGACGACCAGCCGCTGATTGAGATCGATGCCCGGAGCGACGGAGAGTTTTGGACCTTCTCGGTGGCCGATAACGGTATCGGGATCGCGCCCGAGCACGCGAAGCAGATCTTCGGGCTATTCAAAAGACTTCACGGTTCAGACTCTTATGAGGGAACGGGAGTCGGGCTGGCAATTTGTGAGCGGGTGGTGGAACGCTACGGCGGAGAGATCTGGGTCGAACCGCGCTCTCCCCGTGGGTCAACCTTCTACTTCAAATTGCGCGGGCAGACAACGCCGAGTTTGCCCAGCGAAGTAGAACGCACCTCCCAGCCCGCACTAGATGGGAGCGCGTCATGAGTGTGGATTGGAAAGAGCACGGCGTAAAGATTGTCCGCGCTGGTACGTTCGATTCGAACACGCCGCAAACGCCGGGAATGACGCGCGCAGCCGCCATCACAAATGCCCGGACCGGAGCAAATCAGCTTTGGGCGGGTACGGTCAAGGTGGAATCGGGTGCGAAGACCGGCCCTCACCACCACGGAGAGTTGGAGACCGTCCTCTACATCGTTCGCGGACGTGCGCGGATGCGCTGGGGCGAACATCTGGAGTTTTCCGATGAAGCGGGACCGGGCGACTTCATCTTTGTACCCCCTTTCGTGCCGCATCAGGAGATCAATGCGAAAACCGACGAGGTCTGCGAGGCGGTAGTAGTCAGAAGCGGACAGGACCCGATTGTGGTAAACCTGGATCTCCAAACACCGGAACCGGCTAGCGCGGGGACAGAGGAACAGCCGTTTCACCCTTTGAAGGATCCGCGGGGCTGAAAACGTGCTGGTGTTTTGACGAGGCATTGTAGTGTGTTTAACTTAAAGAAAATGGCGATGCCGTGGTCCAAGTCAGCTCAAGGTCTTCCCGAGCTTGACTCAATAGAAGACTGTGCCAGCGTGATGAACGGAGAGCTTGTTGTTCTGTTCAAACACAGCCCTACTTGTCCCGTCAGCTGGATGGCCCATCGTGAAGTGATGCGGTATCGATCGGCCCAACCCGAGACACCGGTTTATTTGGTTTCTGTTCGCCGCCGGCGTGAAGTCTCGCGCTATATAGCGGAGCAGACCGGTATCCAGCACGAGTCTCCGCAGGTCATTGTTGTTCGAGGGGGCCAGGTGATCGCAACCGCCTCTCACGATGACATTACTGCCGATTCGATTACCGCTTTTGTTGGAGAGAGCGCGCGAAAAGAAGTGCCCGATTTAGGCGCACTGGGCACGCAGGAACCCATGCCAAGCACCGGCTCCTAGCAAGTCCACACACCAACCTGAGTAGGAACCGAACCTTCGACATCGGCCGTCCTGATATTTTGGAATTGTGGTAGGTACAACGACGGAGCGCCTTACTGCTCCCAAGCGGCTTCTTTACGGGCCCGGTCCATCAATGGTGGACGAACGCGCGCTCGACGCGATGAAACAGCCGGCCCTCGGCATTCGAGATCCGTTCTTTCTCCAGGTGATGGACGAGGTTCGGACCGGTCTGCGGTCTGCCTTCGGGACATCGAACCCGAAGACATTTCCCATTCCAAGCAGCGGAAGCGGCGCCATGGAAACGGCGATGGCGAATTTCGTTCGTCCCGGATCGAAATTTGCGATTTTTGCCGCCGGCCATTTCGCCGATCGCGCTGCGATCATGGCGGCTCGTCAAGGGGCTGTCGTCGCGAAATTAGAGAAGCCATGGGGCGAAATTTTCACGCAGGCGGAAGCCGAAGCCTTCATCGGCAGGGAGCGTCCCGACGTGGTTTGCTTCGTTCAGGCGGAGACGTCGACGGGTGCTTACCAGTCTGGAGCAGCGATTGCGCCGGTCGCTCGCGCAGCAGGCGCTTTGGTGATCGCTGACACCGTTACTTCGCTGGGCGCCATGCCGGTCGAACTGGACAAGATCGGAATCGACGTCACCTACAGTTGCTCCCAAAAGGGACTGAGCTGTCCGGCCGGATTATCGCCGTTTTCCGTATCACCGCGGGCTTGGGAACAGTTGGCCCACCGCGAGGACGACAGCCGCTCCTGGTACTTCGACTTGAAGTTGTTGGCGCAATACTACGACCCGCCACACGCGTACCAACACACCCCTCCCCGCCGCTTTTCTACGCGATGCACGAAGGCCTCGCAGTGATCGAAGAGGAAGGACTTTCCGGCCAGGTGGGCCCGCCATCGCGCCGCGGGCGAGCAATTGATGCAGGGACTTGACGGCCCTGGGATTTACACCGCTCGTGAAGAACGCGGAAGACCGCATCTGGCACGTGTCGACGGTGATGCCTCCGGAAGGCGTGGATGAGGCCGGATTGCGTCAACGCTTGATGGACCGTTACGATATCGAAATCGCCGGCGCTTTGGGCCGATTGGCCGGAAAAGTCATTCGGATCGGCACGATCGGGCCGTTAGCAGATTCTGAGCGCGTAAAATTCCTGCTCGATTCGATCGGTTCCTGCTTGTAAGCGGGGCAAATCCGACTCCGCGAAACCGCCATCGCCAGCTAAAATGTAAGCACCCCATGCAAGTCCTTGAAGCTGGATCGGACAAGTATCTTCTTCTGGAGATAGAACCTGAATCGGTGGCGAACATCGCCCGCCAAGTGGGGTTCGAGATCAAGATCGACGACGGAGTGCGAGTGATGTCGCTCGATCTCTCCGCCTCCGACCGGCAAGCGCCGCTGTTGTTCTTCGACGCGGCCGACCCCGGCAACCTCGGTTGGTTTTCCCGCTGCCAGTTCTACGTTGACGGGAAAACCGGAAACATACTTCAGACGCCGATGTCTCTTGCGAATCAACGAGATAGAAGGGTCGCGCCCTTGCAAACGCAGTTCGCGTTCAGATCGCCAAGGAACTGCCGGGCAACTTCCGGATGCCCGGACGCCAGCCTGTGAGCGAGCAGGTGGTCTACGCGGTATTCTTCAACTTATTGAACGCGCTATTAAATACTGGTGTTGGCGTCTGCGGCGGGCCAACGGTGAAGCCGCTGGCCGGACGCACAGAGAACATCGGGCCGAAGAACTAGACGGTTACTCCCAGTTCCTTCTTCGCCTCTTCCACTGCTCCTTCGATTTCCTGCTGATAGCGGTCGAGCAGTTCTTTCGAAGTAGCTTCAAAACGCATGACGAGTACCGGCTGAGTATTGGAGGCTCTGACAAGCCCCCAGCCTTGCTCGAACGGAACTCGCACGCCATCCACATCAACCACCTGGTGGTGCTGCTTCAGCCGGTCCGCGACCTTGGCGATCACTTTGAACTTGATGTCATCCGGACAGTCCACCCGCAGTTCCGGGGTTGAGAACAGAGCCGGGATTCCTTCCATCTGAGACGAAAGCGGCTTGCCTGACTTTGCTGACGATCTCGAGCAAACGGCAAGCCGCATAAATCGCATCGTCGTAGCCGTAATAGCGGTCCGCGAAGAACATGTGCCCCGACATCTCACCCGCCAGTTCCGCATGCTCCTGCTTCATCTTGGCCTTGATCAGGGAATGCCCCGTCTTGTACATGATGGGATTGCCGCCAAGCTCTTTCAGCTTGTCGTACATGATCTGGGAGCACTTCACCTCGCCGATAAAGGTGGAACCGGGTTTTCTCGAGAGGATTTCACGGCCGAAGATCAGAAGAAGCATATCGCCGAAAACGACTTGCCCCTTTTCGTCAACGGCCCCGATGCGATCGGAGTCGCCGTCGAATGCAATACCGAGTTCGGCCTTGCTCCGGACCACCTCCGCCTCGAGATCTTTCAGATTGGCGAGGACCGTGGGATCGGGATGATGGTTGGGGAAGCGGCCATCCATCTCGAAGAAAAGTTCCTTCGCCTTTACGTTCAGCTTTTCAAGAACGCGGTGGACGACCGGCCCCGCGGTGCCGTTGCCCGCATCGATCACAACCGTAACCTGGCGTTCGAACTTGAACTGCTGCGCGATCTCGTCTACATAAGGCGTGACGGCATCAAGCTCCTTTACACTTCCCTGCCCGGCCTCGAAATCTACACCTGTGATCAGCTTGTAGACTTCCTGGATCGCTTCGCCGTGCAGCGTTCCGGTGCCGCATACGGTTTTGAAGCCGTTGTATTCGGGCGGATTATGGCTGCCCGTGATCATGATGGCGCCGTCGGCTTTGAAGTGAACTGCCGAATAATACAGAACCGGAGTGGGCACAACGCCAATATCCAGGACCGTGCAGCCGCTCGCCATCAGACCTTTCAACAGAGCGTCATGTAGCCGTGTTCCGCTGAGCCGGCAATCCCGTCCCAGGCAGATGATTCGACCACTGTGGCGGATCAGGTAGGTCGCCAAGCCGCGCCCTAAGAGTTCAACGTCCGCGTCGAACAACTCTTCGTCTGCAATTCCACGAATGTCGTATTCGCGGAAAATACTCGCTTTGAGCATAACTTCAGAATAACTTTAGAGACTCAGCCCGCGAAGTAAAGGTTTCTCTTAGGTAAGTACTTCACGCCTGACCACCAGGCTTTCGAGATACTCCGTATCCAGATCGTAGCCGAAACCGGGCTTGTCGGTCAGCTCGATCGTGCCGCTATCCGTAATATCGACAGGTGGCGAAATAATGTCACGCTTCCAATAGCGCTTGCTGGCCGAAACGTCTCCCGGAAGAACGAAATTTGGCAGCGTCGCGAGCGCGATATTGTGCGCGCGGCCGATACCCGACTCGAGCATGCCGCCGCACCAGACGGGAACGCCTGCGGCCATGCAAAGGTCATGGATTTTCTTCGCAGCGCCGAAGCCGCCCACGCGCCCCAGCTTGATGTTCACAATCCGGCCGGCCTTAAGGCGGATGGCCTGCTCCGCATGGTGAGGGGTGCGAATGCATTCGTCGAGACAGATCGGTGTTTCCAAGGCGGCCTGCAGAACAGCGTGGTCGATGATGTCGTCGTGAGCCAACGGCTGTTCGATCATCATGAGATAGAACTCGTCCAATTGCTTCAGGTGATCCAGATCCGCAAGCGTGTAGGCGGAATTGGCGTCCGCCATCAGCTTGATTTGCGGGAATCGCTCTCGAACCCGGCGAACCACGTCCACATCCCAGCCAGGCTTGATCTTCATCTTGATCCGCTGGTAGCCGGCCGCTAACTCGGTCGTGATCTTTTCGAGCAGCTGGTCAACGCTGTCCTGAATGCCGATGGAGACGCCGCAAGGAATCTCGCGTCGTGCGCCGGCACCAATGGTTTGCCACAGCGGTTGATTCTGCAGCCTCGCCTTCAAATCCCACACGGCGGCTTCCACTCCGCCCTTGGCCATGTAGTGCCCGCGCATTTGAGAGCACAAAGGCAAGACTTCCGAAGGCTCTTGGAGCTCGCGATGAAGCACGCGGGGAGCAACATAGTCGGTCACGAGGCTCCACACGGAGGTGGTCCATTCCTCGTTGTAGAAGGGGTTCTCTCCCGCTGTGACTTCCCCCCAGCCCGACACTCCATCGCTGACCACTTCGACCAGCACGATATCGCGCGTGAACGTCCGGCCAAAACTCGTCTCGAAGAAATGAACGAGAGGCATTTTGATCTGCCTCAGGACGATCCGATCTAATTTGATTCCCATGGAGTCAACAAATAGGTTCCGAACTCATTTGTTCTTTCGAATCCGGTCACGGCAAGCCCTTGCGAAGGAATTCATCGAATTGCGATCCGATGTGCGCCTGTACCGCAGCGAGCCCGTTTCGGATCTTTCTTTCGGATCTCCGCGATATCGGCAGGAACGGCAATTCGCACGGCCTGCGTCTTCGTTCGAAGTCTCAAGAAACTGCTCGCTACTCAGACTGTCGACCGCGCGCGGCAGAGCGCACGTGCCACTCTGCGATGAGCCGATCGGTTGGAAGCCCGCCGTGCAAATGACTGGTGGTCGTTCCGTACTGATTGTGCACAAACCGCCGCACAATGGCCCCAAGCTTCTCAATGTTGAAGAACGCGTTCTTGATTTCAAGCGGATCGAAGGTCCATTCGATCAGATCCACACCCGGCGGCTAAAGCAAAATCTCGCTGCACGAGTTTCATGCGCCGGCCCAATCCCGTATTCCGATAGGGCGCGAGCACGCCAAGCATGTGGCTGTAAAGATACCCGCGACCAGCTGGCTTCAGTCCTGGAATGCAAAGGCAAAACGCCACCAGCTTGTCCCCGTCGTATCCGCCCAGGACCTGGCCGCCAATCTTGCTTGCGACTACAAACAAGCGGCGGGGCAACAACTCAACATCGTGAAATCCCCAGATTTCCTGCTGTAAAGCAACTACGTCTGAGAACTCAGGGAGAGTTTCAAGTGGGCGGATCTGAAGAGAAGAAGGCTCCATTCGCGAGTCAGACTGGAGTTCTCATTGTAGAAGACGACTGTCACATTTAGCCGTTCGGCGGATTCTGTAGGAGAGTAGAGCTAAACACGTACCGATCGTTCGCCCAGGAGATAAAACCATGCCATTCGAAGAGAGGATTGTCTTACGCGGAACCGAAAACGTTCACCGTCCTGGCCTGGAAGCTGCGGCCCCGTGAAAATGGATGAGACCGTCAGGGTTAGCATCATACTGGAGCGCGAAACCAATGCCGGAGGTCGCGAAAGAAGCAGCTCTCGGCTATCGCGAGACGGCGGAGGCCTTTGCTGCTCCGCTCGGCGCCAGTCCATCTGACCTGTCCGCTGTAGAAGAATTTGCTCATCACGCCGGTCTGACAGTCGTTGAAAGCGATGCGAGGAAACGGCGGGTCATTCTAACTGGAACCGCTGAGGAAATGCAAAAGGCATTCGGGGCCGATCTGGTCGATGTATCGCCAAGACGGAACGGGACGCGAATATCGCGGGCGCAAAGGCGACACTCTCCGATCCCGAAAGAATTGGAAGGCATGGTCACAGCTGTGTTGGGATTCGATACCCGCGCCCAGTCGCAAAGCCGCACTTCCGGCCGCGCCAGGCGGGCGCCACCAGCTACACGCCCCCGCAGATCGCGGCGATGTACAACTTCCCGACAACCGGCAACGGCAGTGGACAAACGGTCGCCATTATCGAACTCGGTGGCGGTTATCGAAAAGCCGATCTGGACACCTACTTCAAAGGCCTCAAGCTGAACAGTCCGAGTGTGACGGCCGTCTCCGTGGATAACGGTAAGAATACGCCCGGCTCGGATGCGGATGGCGAAGTGATGCTCGACATCGAAGTTGTCGGCGCGGTAGCGAACGGCGCGAAGATCGCTGTTTATTTCGCACCGAATACCGACCAGGGCTTCGTCGACGCGATCATCGATGCCGCACACGACTACGACGCGAAAGCCTTCCGTGATCTCGATCAGTTGGGGAGGACCGGAAGATTCGTGGAGCGCACAATCCCGCAACGCCATGAACTCCGCATTGCAGGATGCCGCGACTCTCGGCGTCACCGTGACAGTCGCTTCGGGCGACAACGGATCGACCGATGGCGCAGGCGACAAGAAACTCCATGTTGACTTCCCTGCTTCGAGTCCATTTGCGCTTGCCTGCGGCGGAACAACACTTAATGGCAATGGCAAAACCATTTCGTCCGAAGTCGTATGGAACGAGATCGCAAAGAACGAAGGCGCAACCGGCGGCGGCGTCAGCACCGTCTTTGCGTTGCCCAGCTATCAGCAATCAGCGAATGTTCCCAAACAACCCCAGACGAATTTCGTCGGGCGCGGAGTACCCGGACGTGGCAGGCGATGCAGATCCGAGCACGGGTTACCAGGTTCGTGTCAACGGGCAAAATCAGGTCATTGGTGGAACCAGCGCGGTGGCGCCACTCTGGGCGGGATTAGTCGCGCTGATGAATCAGCAGCTTGGAAAGCCGGTCGGGATTCCTCAATCCGAAGCTCTACACGCTCGGTTCCGGCAGTTTTCCGCGACATCACCAGCGGAAATAATGATGACGCGAATCTCGGCTACTACAAGGCCCAAACCGGGTGGGATCCATGCACCGGTTGGGCAGCCCGAACGGCGCAGCCCTCCTTAAAGCTCTATCGAGCTCTTCCGGTTCGAGCAGAGCCGCCATTGCCGGCAGCGCTCCCACTCACAGCGCGTCTGCGAACTGGTCGCAGATCCCAGACCCGGAACAGCACCCGATCGAGGCAACCATCCTTCTGCGTCGTCCGGGTGGCGAAGACGCGGCTGACCAGCTCCTGCTGAGCGGGAGCCCGCAAATCTCGTCTGCTGATGCCGAAGCTGCAACTGCGGCATCATCCGAAGACATCGCGCGAGTTTCTGCGTTCGCGCAGCAGCATGGTCTGTCGGTCAAAAGCTGCGGATCCGGCCAAACGAACGGTTCAGCGTGGGGGGCACTGCGGCCCAGATGCAGCAAGCGTTCGGCGTGGATCTCGGTTTAGTGTCGGAGAGCGGAAATCAATATCTGAGCCATCGCGAAGCAATCTCCATTCCGCAGTCGTTGTCGAATCTCGTGACCGCCGTGCTCGGTTTAGATCAGAGGCCAGTCGCGAAGCCGCATAGGAGATCCAAAGTTTAGGGCTATCGTTGATAAACGTGGGATCATTGCCGCTTGTTCATACCCGTTCGGGCCAATGATCCTCTCGAAGCGTTACTCCTGCTTGTTCCAGGGATCGTAAGTGCCAACGCTCCAGGTGTGCCCTTCCGGATCCTTCAGGCTGAATTCGCGGCTGCCATAATGCATATCTTCGATGGGTCTGGGTGATAGCCGCCCCTGCCGCCTGTGCCCGTTCGTAAACGGCATCTGCGTCGGGAACAACTACGTACGAACTGCAAGTCGCGAAACCACCCAAGTCTTTGGGCGATTTAAAACCGCGTCCAAACTCGTCGTCCTTCTGCGAACCGAGCATGATCATTCCGCCGTGAAGCGTCAGTTCGGCGTGGGCGATTGTGCCATCTGGTGCCGGATACACAGCATGGCGCTCAAATCCAAGCACATTGCAAAGCCACTCAATGGCTCGCGGGCGCATCAGCATATCGCAGGGCCGGCATGATCGTCGATTTTGTCTGCGTTAAGGCAGTCTTCATATCGCTTTCCTCTCTAGCCTCATGTTGGAACAACAACGCGCTTCCCGTCTTGGAAAAATCGGAAATCAGCTACTCTGCCTGCGTGTGGTTTGCCCACAACCGGTGCGCAGTCGCGGAATAGGTCGTTAGGTCGATGCCGGAGAACGACCGGAACTCGTTTGCAAAATGCGCCTGATCGTAGAACCCGCAGTCGACCGCCACTTCAGCCCACGGAATCTCCACGCCAGCCCGCAGCTGCCGCACCGCACGTTGAAACCGCTGCAGCCGATGCCACACCTTAGGTGAGAATCCAACTTGCTCCCGAAAGATCTGTGAGAACCGGCGTTCGCTCCACCCGCTGTTCTGCGCGCAGATCGGCAATGGAGAGCCGGTTCGAGTCTCGTGCGCACTGCTGCAACGCAAACTCTACAGCCGGGTGCACGCACAGTGCTTCTCCGATAAGAACCGTTGCCAGGCAATCCTCGAGAATCGAAGCCGCGCTTCCGGCGACGAACACCGCAAGCATGCGGGCTCGCAGAGTATCGGTAGATGCCGGGCCAAATTTGATCCAGCGGGACGCTTTGATTGCTGAGCAGGTCGGCACGATCCGGGACAAACGCCGGCAAGGCACCGGGTTCAAAAAGCACGCCGGCCAGGTCAACAAGATCGGCTGTGGCAATGATCTCGTAGACTCGAACGTTGGCCGACCATGAGGGCTGGTGCGACGCGCTGTTCCGGCTCTCCCTCCGGGCAATCCGTGAGAAAATCGCGCGACAAACTCAGAACGATCTGGGCACATCCGCTCGGGAGGATGCGCTCGCGCCGGATGTTGAACGAAGGGTGCGTTCGCGTACCAGAGGCTCCGCACAAAGCGGCGTAAGGGGAGATCCGGTTTGTGCTCGATATAAATCATCGCGCTGTGTGCGTTATCGTAGCGCGAATACGACGATGTGAGGCGGCTCAGATGGTGCCGGATTCAACCGCGGCCTGAGTCCACGCGATTCGCGTGCAGCAAGTAGCTCAGAACGTTTCGTGTACCCTTGCGAAAGGAAACTATGGCGCTATTGGGACGAGAACCAGACGGAACACTATGGATCATGCAGGATGAGAGTTGTGGACACATTCTGCTCATCCCGGCAAACGAGGAGGATGTATATGAGTGGGATTTTGCGCGAGGTGAACGATTCCCTTCGGAAGAAGATGCCGCCGCTTGGCACGATGCAAACTGCCCGGTGCTCCAGAGTAAGGGTCGTTAGCCCGTTCCTTCGGGTGGAGACAGTGGCCGTCCGTTCCCGGGCGACCGAATAATCAATACAAGGACGGTTCACCCGGGGGGCGCGTCTTCCAGCGGCGATGGATCCACAACCACTGTTCGGGATGTTCACGAATGATTTGCTCGAAGATGCGGTGGATCGTCTGTGTATCGGCTTGCACGTCGCCCGTCATTTCCACTTGAGGATAAAAACGCAGAACATAGCGCCCCAGCGTTTCGTCCCATAACGCGAATCCCGGCAGGACCGCCGCCCCGGAATGGTGAGCCAGTTTCACAAAAGCGGAGGAGGCACAAGCGCGTTTCCCGAAAAAGTCGATCCAGACACCTTCGGTCGGGCTTGTGTTTTGGTCGATCAGGATGCCTACGGCTGCGTTTGCCCGAAGTGCCTTGATGACCAACCTGGCGGCATCCTTCTTTTCGATCAGGGAGTTGCCCGACATGCGGCGTCGAGCCTCCACCAGTTCATCAATTCGCTCGTTGTCTAGCGGCCGAACCATGACATGCATCGGCTCGGTCATCAACGCATGCGCGAACGCGCTTAGCTCCCAGTTGCCGAGATGCGCCGTCGCAACCAGAATTCCGCGGCCGCCTTTTTTCGCGTCAAGATAATTCGCGAGCCCTTGGTAGTCGATCCAGTCGCGAACGTTAGAAGCGTTGAGGCGTGGGAAGCGCGAGATCGCCAGTAGCATTCGTCCAATGCTTTCGAATACACCGTCAACGATCTTGTGTCGGTCCTCAAGGCTTAGCTGAGGAAAGGCAAATGACAGGTTCGTCAGCGCCACCTTACGCAGCTTCGGGACAGCAAGATCCAACACGCGAGCTGATGCGAAACTTACCCGTTGAGCCGCCGGGAGCGGAAGAAACTCGAGAGCAGCCGTGAGCGTACGCGCGATCGCATACTCAACCCACGTCTGGAGCTTGCCTTTACGCTGAGCCAAGCGAGTTCAGGAGATCCAGCCGCCGCCGAGAACGACGTCACCATCGTAGAATACGGCGGCCTGGCCAGGCGTAATCGCGCGCTGTGGTTCCCGGAATTGAACCGTAACGACGGTTGACTCGGAGGTTGGAACGATGGTTGCCTCAGCAGGAACGTGCTTATTGCGGATCTTCACCTTCGCGTTTCGAGCGTCGCTGATCGGAGAAGTCGAAACCCAGTTCACGTCGCGGGCCGTCAACTCAGACCGCATCAACTCTTCGCCGTGCCCAACGGTGACGCGCTGGGTTTGGGGCTCGGTCGCGATGACATACAACGGTTCCGGCGCGGCAATGCGAAGCCCGCGCCGCTGGCCCACGGTGAAGTGGTGAGTGCCAGAATGCTCGCCTAAGACCCGGCCGCTCGTGTCGACAATGTCACCTCGACTCTGGGCCGGATCTATACCCTGCTCCCGGAAGTACGAATCGATAAAACCTGCGTAGTCGCCGTTCGGCACGAAGCAGATCTCCTGGCTGTCATTCTTCGTGGCAACGGCCAGACCCAGTTCTTCGGCGAGCTTGCGCACGTCCGACTTCACAAGCCCTCCCAGGGGAAAAGCTGTGCGCGATAGCTGTTCCTGGGTCAGACCGAACAGGAAGTAGGTCTGGTCCTTTGTCCCATCTACACCGGTCCGCATCTGATAACGGTCCGTATCGGGATCATAGCTGATGCGCGCGTAGTGGCCGGTCGCGATCTTCTCGGCTCCGACACTATCCGCCATCGCCAGGAACTGATCGAACTTGATGAAGTTATTGCAGAGCGTGCAAGGGATGGGCGTGCGGCCCGCCAGATAATCGGCAACGAATGGCTTCACCACCTGCTCTTCGAAGCGGTCTTCGAAATTCACGACATAATATGGAATGCCGAGTTCACCGGCAACCGCGCGCGCATCGTACACATCGTCAAGCGAGCAGCAGCGTCCGGCGGCGCCGCCCTCCGGAGTAAGCTCGGGCAATCGACGCTGGTTCCAAAGCTGCATCGTCAAGCCGACGACGCGATGCCCTGCCCGGTGAAGCAGTGCCGCAACAACAGAGCTGTCAACGCCGCCAGACATTGCTACCGCAATCGGCCCGCTGCCCAAGGCATACTGTTCGCTTTTTAATACCTCAGACAGCAACACGAGTTTCCATTCCTTTTACCGCCTGCAGGCGCGGCGACGATCGGAAGCAAAGTGTCGCTGAGTTGCCGGACGTCTTCCCCGTCCTGGTAAGCCCCGAACGAGATACGCACGCTTGATCGGGCTTGTTCCCGGCTCTGCCCCATCGCCAGCAGAACATGAGAAGGCTCGAGCGAGCCGCTGCTGCAAGCCGATCCTGTCGAAACAGCAATGCCTTTCAGATCGAGCGCGATGGCAAGATTCTCACCAGAGACACCCGGGAAGCAGATGTTCGTGGTGTTCGGCAAACGCGGGGCACCCTGTCCGTTGATTTCGGCGGCGACTTCCGATTGCAGAATGCGTCCCTCGAAATCATCTCTCAGCGCCGCGGTACGGGTAGGAGCAGTTTTGTCCAGGAGTTCAACAGCCTTTGCGAACGCCATTGCTCCGACCACGTTCTCCGTACCGGCCCTCCGGCCGCCTTCATGCCGGCCGCCCACCACAGTCGATGCGAGCGCAACACCCTTGCGGACGTATAAAACCCCGGTCCCTTTAGGCGCATACACCTTATGCGCACTGATCGAGTACAGATCGACCCCAAGCTCACGAACGCAAACCGGAACCTTTCCGAACGCCTGCACACCATCCGAATGCAAGTAGATCTCTTGCCCGCTCTGCCGGCGCGCCAGAATATCCGTCGCAATCTCCTGAATCGGCTGCAGCGTACCGACTTCGTTGTTGGCGTGCATGACCGTGACCAGCACCGTGTTCTCCCGGATGGCTTGCCGGACCGCCTCCGGATCGATAACGCCATTCGGCGTCAACTCCGACACGCGTCACTTCCATGCCTTCGTTCTCAAGCTGGCGGCAAGCCTCCAGAACCGCCGGGTGTTCGATTGTGGTCGTAACCACGTGAACCGGCCGGCCGCGGAACCGTCGCGCAACACCGAAGATCGCGAGATTGTTTGATTCCGTACCACCGCTTGTGAACACTACTTCGCCAGGCGCGACGCCAAGCGAAGATGCCAGCACACGCCGCGATTTCTCGAGCTCCTGTCGTGCGCGCTGCCCGACACCATGAATGCTTGAAGCATTGCCGGGCACCTCGCATAGAGCGTTCGCTACATACTGCGCGACTTCTGGCAGCACAAACGTAGTGGCATTGTGATCAAAGTAAAGCAAGGTAGAAAACGAAGGAGGAAATGACGGACCGGACTGCTAACGCCCGTATTTACAATATTATCAGCGATGCTCTGCCGGCCGAAGTACCCCGTTGTCACGCTTACAACCGATTTCGGTCTTCAGGACCACTATGTTGCATCCATGAAGGGCGTGATCCTGAGCGTGAATCCAGCGACACCGATTGTCGATATCACCCACGAAATCCCTCCGTTCTCAATCCTTTCGGGTGCCTACGCAATCAGTCAGGCAGCGCCTTGTTTTCCTCCAAATACCGTCCATGTCGTGGTGGTGGACCCCGGGGTCGGAACAGCGCGCCGCCCGATTCTTATGGAAACCGGCGGCCAGATCTTTGTCGGCCCCGACAACGGTGTTTTCACCATGATCGCGAGCGGCGACGATGAAGCGAAGTGCTACGAGATCACTCGCAGGGATCTGATGCGCTCACAAACTTCCTCAACTTTCCACGGCCGCGACATCTTCGCGCCGGTGGGTGCAGCGGTTGCTTGTGGAAAAGCGGCCGCTTCAGAGGTCGGACCTCCGATCTCGGACTGGAAGAAGCTGGACGGCTTGGCGCCGCGGCAGACCGAGGGAGAGACCTGGAGAGGACAGGTGCTGACCGTTGACCACTTTGGCAATCTCATCACAAATTTCCGGTCCTCCGAGTTTTCCTTTCTCCCGTCCGAGAGGTTCGAAATCGGGATTGCCGGGCAATGGATCACGAATTACGGAGCGACATTCGGCGAGGTTGCTCCCGGAGACATCCTCGCTTACCCGGGCAGTGCCGGCTACCTCGAGATCGGGGTCAATCAGGGTAGTGCGGCACGGCGCCTGCAATCCGCAGCCGGGCAACCTGTCACCTTGCGGCGAACCGGCTCCGGGGAAATCCGGGAATCCGAGAGGCTGAAAAAGGCGCTATAATAAGCGAAATCAAGCCCTTCCGATACTCGCTTTGAGTATTTGTACCCGAGCATGACCGCTACCCTAACCGCTTCGTCCACCCGCGCCGCTGAACTCCGCGAAAAACTAAAGTCCAAAATCATGGTCGCCGACGGGGCCATGGGTACGATGCTCTATTCCAAGGGCATCTTCATCAACCGCTGCTTCGATGAACTCAACCTTTCTTCTCCGCAACTGGTGAAGGGGATACATCAGGAATACGTGCGTGCGGGGGCCGAAATCCTCGAAACGAACACGTTCGGCAGTAACCGTCTTCGGCTGGGGGCTTTCGGGTTAGGGGAAAAGCTGCGCGCCATCAACGAGGCGGGTGTTCGTTTGGCACGCGAGGCCGCCGGTGAAAACGCGTTTGTAGCGGGAGCGATGGGCCCGCTGGGCACCAATATTGAGCCGCTAGGCCCGTTATCGTTCGCGGAAGCTCGTTCCATCTTCCGGGAACAGGCCGACGCTCTGGTTGGCGCCGGTATCGACCTGATGGTTCTCGAAACCTTCTTCGACCTCAACGAACTGCGTGAAGCGGTGTATGCGGCACGCGAAGCCGCCGGGCCTGAGATGGTGATCGTGGCGCAGCTAACGGTCGAGGATGACGGCAGCCTGCGAGGAGGCGCCAGCACCGAGACCTTCACCAGGACAATGAACGACTGGCCCGTCGACGTGATCGGCGTAAACTGCTCTGCCGGTCCAAAGGTCGCTCTCGAAACGGTCGAAAAAATGGCTGGCTTCACATCGAAGCTTCTCAGTGCCATGCCGAATGCCGGACTGCCGGCTACGGTCGAAGGCCGCAATATTTATCTTTGTTCTCCCGAGTACATGGCGCAGTACGCACGACGCTTCTTGCAAGCGGGCGTACGGATTATCGGCGGCTGCTGTGGCACAACGCCGGATCACATCAAGGAAATCTGCGGGGATGTCCGCTCGCTGCAGCCTCTCCAGCAGAAAACGACCGCTGTCACGGTTGACGACAACACGAAGCCGGCGGTTAAGCCGTTAGCCAAAGTTCCGCTCGCCGAAAAGTCGCAGCTCGGCAGGAAGCTCGCAGCCGGCCAGTTCGTTTCTTTCGTTGAAATTCTTCCTCCGCGCGGAGTCGACGCTTCGAAAGAAATCGCCGGCGCTCGCCTTTGCAAGGACAACGGGATCGACTGCATCAACGTTCCCGACGGCCCGCGTGCCAGTGCGCGGTTGAGCGCGCAGGTTACTTGTCAGCTGATCCAACAGAAAGCCGAAATCGAAGCCGTGCTTCATTTCTGCTGCCGTGACCGCAACATCCTGAGCATTCAATCCGAACTCCTCGGTGCTCATACAACTGGCGTTCGGAATCTGATCTGCATTACGGGCGACCCGCCGCGCATGGGCACTTATCCCGACGCAAGCGCCGTCTTCGATGTGGATTCTATCGGCCTCACAAACATCGTCAACAATCTGAACCAGGGCCTGGACATTGGCGGCAATCCGATCGGTTCGCAAACAGCCATGGTCATTGGTGTCGGCGCCAATCCCGGAGCCGTGAACATGGATGAGGAATTAAAGCGGTTCGCCTGGAAGGTGGAAGCCGGCGCTGAGTATGTTGTCACTCAACCGGTGTTTGACCTCGATCTGCTCGAAGAATTTCTTCACAAGGTCGAGCACTACGGGCTTCCGATCATCGCGGGCATTTGGCCCCTCACCAGTTACCGCAATGCGGAGTTCATGGTAAACGAGCTTCGCGTGCCTGTTCCAAAGGAATACATGGAGCGCATGCGCCGCGCGGACAGCACTGAAGTCGCGCGGGCAGAAGGTATCGCCATCGCACAGGAAATGGCTCGCCGGGTACGCAGTATTGTCCAGGGCGCCCAACTGAGCGCTCCCTTCGGCCGCTACGAGATGGCAGTACAGGTTGCCCAGGCCCTGGGGGAACGCTAAACTGACGATTGCTCAGTCGCGGAATGCGTTGAGCAGTCACTACTTCCTAATCCGTGGCTACAGACCTTATTGAAATCGACCCTGCCAAGCCCTCACCCGAGGCCGTGGAGCGGGCAGCAAAAGAAATTCATCGTGGGCGCGTCATCGGCGTTCCCACCGACGCACGCTACGTCCTGGTGGCCGACCCGTTTAACCTGCATGCTGCAGGCCGTGTCTTCTCGGCAAAGGGGCGCGACAGTGTCCGTTCTCTTCCGCTTGCCATTTCCGACATTCTGATGGCCGAAGATCTCGGCAAGGAACTGACGAGCCGCTTCTACATTCTCGCTCGTCACTTCTGGCCGGGCCCGCTGACGATCATCGTTCCCGCGGGTGGCAAAGTGCCTTTGAAAGTCACCGGCAATACCGGGCGGCTTGCGATACGCCACGCTCATTCAGTAACGCTCAACGCCATCATCGAAAAAGTCGGCCACCCGGTCATCGCGACCAGCGCTAACATTTCAGGGTCTCCGACACTGCCGAGCGGCATTGAACTGTTTGCGTTTATGGACGGCCGCATCGATCTCGTCCTCGATGGCGGCGTGTGCCAAGGCGAGGGACCCACGACAGTGGACATCACTGAACCGTATTGGCGCGTCATCAAGGAAGGCGCGATCTCCGAACGCGACATCGCTGAGCGATTGCAGGCCACGTAAGGTCGGCGATTCTAGCTAGATAATAGCTAGGATAAATATTATGACTGTCAGCACCACCGAGGCGAAAAAACAAGCTCACTGAGTTGTTGCGGCATGTGGAAATGGGGCAGTCCGTCATCATCGAGCGTCACGGGAAGCCAATCGCGCAGATCACGCACGTGGAAGCGAGCCCGCGGAAGCCGAAATGGGGAACGCTCGGGAAGTATTCCGATTTTGTGATCGATCCGGACTGGGCCCGACCGCAACATGATATTGATCAGTGGCTCAAGGGCAACGTCTAGGGTTGCGAGTCCTTTTCGACACCCAAGGGTTCTTCTTGATTGGGATGGAGGGAGTCCGGCGATCCCTCCCCGGCTCCGGAGAGTTCTTGAGACCTGTATTCGGAGCGTTTTATCAGTTCCATCTAGATCGCCGGGATCGCGGTGAAGATACAAGCCTGAAGATCCGAATGCGTGCTCCAGACCTCGATCGGCTGGTCCACGATCTCGCTCTAGAACACTCTGCATTCACACCCCACGCAGACCACATGCATTCAATGCCGCTGCATCATCCGGATCCTTTCGATCGAATGACTATTCGATAATGGCGATATGAGCACGGCAAGCCTGCCCCTTGAAATGTCGCTCACAGATTTTCAGGCACGCGCGCCACACGAGGACGGCTGGCGTGAAGAGTTGATCGAAGGAGAGCTCGTCGTGTCACCGGATCCCAAGCCGGATCATGCCTACATCGTGGAAGTGATCAGGGAGGCTCTCCGGCCTCTTCTGGAAAGAGGCTATTTCATTAGTAACAACAGTTCGTGCGTGCTGCCTCCTCGCTCCATGCCCTCGCCCGATCTGTTCGTGATACGCCGGGAACGCATGCTGGAAGCAGTGCGACGCGGAGACTGGATCCGAGGCGCGCCGGACCTGGTGGTCGAGATCAGCTCAGCCAGTAATCGTCGGCTGCAAAGCAAGGCGGAACTGTATCTTCGTCATGGCGCCGAACAAGTCTGGACCGTCTATCCCACGCGCCGTGTCGTTGTTGTCTCAACCGATGACGGTCCACGCGAGGCACGCGAAGGCGAAACCGTCGAGTTCCATGACGTCACCGTGGACGTGCGCAATCTGTTCGCTATTTAACGCCTCCAGCAACCTGTTAAGCTAAAAAAGCGTCCCTGGTTAATCTGCCCTTGGCCTCCTAAAAATTGATCCGATAGTCAATGTCATGGAGTCCGGCTCGAATGAAGTACTGGTGTGCAGGCTCCGGCGGTTCCGTCAGGAGAAGCCTGAAGGTACTCGGAGGATTCCCCCCTTGCTCTTTAGGGGTCAATGACGGGGGTCGAGCGGCCGTTTACGCCCGGGGCGCACCTTACCTGCAATGAACATCCTCTTCATCGGCGACATCTTCGCTGCCGCCGGTCGGGGAATGGTGGTTGAGCATTTAAGCCGCATCGTTTCCGAACGGAAGATTGATCTGGCGATAGCCAACGGCGAAAACAGCGCCGGCGGTTTTGGGATTACGCCGGCCATTGCGGAGGACCTGCTTTCGCTCGGACTCGACGTAATCACTGGCGGCAATCACAGCTTCGATAAACGCGAAATTCACGACTACTACGAACACCAGCCACGGCTGCTGCGTCCGGCCAACTATCCTACGGGCTTACCCGGCGTGGGGGTCTGGACATCCAAGGCGAGGAACGGCGTGAAATATGCCGTGATCAACCTCCAGGGACGCGCCCTCATGGCGAACATCGATTGCCCGTTCCGGGAAGCAGACCGAATTCTGGCCAAGCTCGACCCTGAAATCAAGATTCGATTCATCGACTTCCACGCGGAGCTAACGAGCGAGAAGGTAGCAATGGGTTGGTATCTCGACGGCCGGGCAACCGCGATGATCGGTACCCATACGCACATTCCGACCGCGGACGAGCGGGTTCTACCGGGTGGCCTGGCCTACCAAACGGATTCCGGCATGACCGGCCCGTACCATTCCGTCATTGGAGTCGACAAGGATATGATCATTCGGCGCTTCCTCACTGGTCTGAACGGGAGAATGGAAGCGGCCAAGCAGGGTGCTGAACTTCACGGCGTCATCATCGACGCGGACGAAAGCACGGGTAAAGCCAGAGCGATCGAGCGCCTGCAAATCAGCCGAAACGCCCAGTAAAGGTCTGTCTAGATACTCCGAAAAGCCGCGATCGTGCCTTTGTTTCTCTCGTAGAAGGCGGACAACTTAAACTCTTCTACCGTCCAGCCTTTTGCCCGTATCCAGGCGAGAAGATCGGAAACGGGAAGATCCCAGGACGTTCTCACGTATCCTGCTGGCGATGTGACTGGAAGTGCGGTCGACCTGGACGCGCAAGATTTCACTGGTTCCACCTCAGAAATGAGTCGGCTCTCCCTATCAGACTTCTCCTGAGAAATCCGGGCCGAACTATATAATCACGATCGAACGGCTGCTCAATGAAATATATTTTGGCGCTCGACCAGGGAACCACCAGCTCGCGAGCTGTCATTGTCGGACAAACCGGTGAAGTGCTCGGCTTAGCGCAAACGCCATTTCGGCAGATCTTCCCAAAGCCTGGCTGGGTGGAGCACGATCCCGCCGAAATCTGGTCCTCGCAATTCGGAGCCGCCATGGAAGCGCTGGCACAAAGCGGCATCCGGCCTGAAGACATCCTTGCCATCGGAATCACCAATCAGCGTGAAACAACGCTTGTCTGGGACCGGCAAACGGGCGAGCCAGTCTACAACGCCATCGTTTGGCAGGACCGCCGCACGGCCGGCTTTTGCGACGAGCTACGAGCGAACGGCCACGAAGAGCTGATCCAGCGCAAAGCAGGTCTGGTCATTGACGCTTACTTTTCGGGCAGCAAAATTCGTTGGATCCTCGACAACGTACCCGGGGCAAGAGAAAAGGCCGACAAGGGCGAGCTCGCCTTCGGAACCGTCGACAGCTGGCTTATCTGGAAATTGACGGAAGGTTCGCGACACGTCACTGACGTCACCAACGCTTCTCGAACCATGCTGCTGAACCTGGAAACCGGCGCCTGGGACGACGAACTGCTGTCGATCCTCGGCGTTCCGCGTTCCATGCTGCCCGAAGTCGTCCCTTCAAGCGGAGTCTGTGCTCATTCGAAGGGCATTCTCGAAGGCATACCCATCGCGGGCATCGCGGGCGACCAGCAGTCTGCGCTTTTTGGCCAGATGTGTACCTCGCCGGGCATGGTGAAGTGCACCTACGGCACTGGAAGCTTCATGCTGTTGAACACGGGAGAAAAGCCCGTGCCGTCCCGCAACCGTCTCCTCACAACGATTGCCTGGAAGATTGGCGATCGCACGGAGTACGCGCTCGAAGGCAGCGTATTTATCGCTGGCGCCATTGTGCAATGGCTGCGGGATGAATTGCAGATCATCCGGACGGCCGCCGAGATCGAAGAACTCGCGGCCAGCGTTCCGGATACGGCAGGCGTGTATGTTGTGCCTGCGTTCTCGGGATTGGGTGCGCCGCATTGGGATCAATACGCGCGAGGAGCGATTCTCGGGTTGACGCGCGGCAGTTCGCGCGCGCACATCGCTCGTGCTGCACTGGAAGGTATCGCGTTCCAGATCGCCGACATCATCAATGCGATGGAAAATGATTCCGGCGTTCCTCTCTCCGAACTGAGAGTGGATGGAGGCGCCGCTCGCAATAACCTGCTGATGCAGATTCAGGCTGACCTTCTAGGCGTTCCTGTCACCAGGCCGGCGAATCCGGAGACAACCGTCCTCGGCTCCGCCTATCTTGCCGGATTGGCGGTTGGCTACTGGCCGGACGGCGAGACGATCGCGAAACAATGGCAGGCGGACGCACGCTTCTCTCCC
Organism: uncultured Acidobacteriaceae bacterium; assembly: GCA_963730775.1. Lineage (GTDB taxonomy): Bacteria > Acidobacteriota > Terriglobia > Bryobacterales > Bryobacteraceae > Bog-105. The sequence continues at coordinate 206,443 of CAVSTI010000012.1, forward strand.
AACATCCCGGCCGGCGAAAGACAGCACCGGCACGCCGGGTGGGCGAAAGCACTAGAGCGAGCAAAGGGCTGGGAGACACACTAGAGGGATGGCTGGTTCCCTGACCCGCGAAGACGCGCTTCGAACCATCGGAACAGAGAAGCGTTGGGACGTAATCGTCATAGGGGGCGGCGCGACGGGGCTCGGTACGGCCGTGGAAGCGGCGTCTCGTGGCTACAAAACGCTCCTGCTCGAAGCCTACGATTTCGGGAAAGGCACCTCCAGCCGCAGCACCAAACTCGTTCATGGCGGCGTTCGTTATCTTCAGCAAGGGAACGTAAAACTCGTTCTGGAGGCACTGAGGGAGCGCGGGCGCATGCTTCGGAACGCACCGCACCTCGCGCACCGGCGGGCCTTTGTCCTGCCTACGTATTCGTACTTCGGCCTGCCTTTTTACGGAATTGGCTTAACTCTATACGACCTGCTGGCGCGCGGCGAAGGGATCGGCCGATCTCGGCTGCTCTCGCGTACCCGGGTCAAAGAACATCTTCCAACCCTGGAATTTAAGGGGCTGAAAGGCGGCATCCTCTATTACGACGGACAGTTCGACGATGCTCGCTACGCAATCACGTCTCTTTCGGACGCTCGTCGATCTCGGCGGCACCGCCTCCAATTACGTGCGAGTGACTGGCTTGCTACAACCGACCGGGGAAGTGGCAGGAGTGCGGGCCGAAGACGTCGAATCAGGCGCGATATTTGAGATACAGGCGAGAGCGGTTGTGAATGCGACCGGAGTGTTCGTGGATCAGCTGAGGAAAGCGGACCAGCCCAACTCAGAGCCAATTTTGACGGTGAGCCAAGGCACTCACGTCGTGTTGCCACGCCGTTATCTGCCGAGCGATTCCGCTCTGATGATCCCGCGAACCTCCGACGGGCGCGTCCTGTTCGCCATTCCATGGCACGAGCATGTCGTCGTTGGCACGACCGATGATCCCGTACCGCAAAGCGACACCGAGCCCAAGGCTCAAAAGGGCGAACGCGAATACCTGTTCGAACACATCGAACGCTATCTCACCCCGAAGCTGACAGGTGATGCCATTCAAAGTGTCTGGTCCGGACAGCGTCCGTTGGTGAGAAAGGCGGGCGCGAAAAGCACCGCTGCTCTCTCCCGCGATCACACAATCCTCATCTCTCCGTCCAAGTTGATCACGGTCACAGGAGGGAAATGGACGACCTATCGCAGGATGGGCCAGGACGCGGTAGACCGCGCGGCACAAGTCGCAAATTTGCCGCGTTCCGCTTCACGTACCGCTGACATGAAATTGCACGGCTGGTCGGACCGAAATACCGAGAACGAATGGGAACGTGTCTATGGGTCCGACCTGCCTGAGTTGCAGGCGCTTGCTCACGGAAAAAGCGATCTGCTGGAAGCGATCCACCCGGAGCTGCCCTTTCGCAAAGTGGAAGTACTCTGGGCAGCACGTGAAGAGATGGCTCGTTCCGTCGAAGACGTCCTGGCTCGGAGAACACGGGCCCTATTTCTCAACGCAAAGGCGAGCATGCAAGCTGCGCCACTCGTAGCCACGCTGCTGGCGAAAGAGTTGGGAAAGGGCGAGCAGTGGGAACAAGATCAGCTCACCCAATACAATAAGCTGGCATCGCAATACATCTGGTGAATTGATTTCTATGACGCTGAGCGCAGCTGTAATCGGAGAGTTTGTCGGCACCGCTATCTTGATCCTTCTAGGAAACGGAGTCGTTGGCGGTGTTCTTCTTTCGAAGTCGAAAGCGGAGAACGCAGGATGGGTCGCCATCACCGCCGGTTGGGGATTGGCGGTATTCTCCGGCGTAGCCGTAGCGATTTCGATCGGCGACACCGATGCCCATTTGAACCCCGCATTCACGGTGGCTTCCGTTCTCATGACGGGGCATGCTGAACGGATTACTTTCGTACATACCGGCGCAGATTCTCGGCGCGATGTTGGGCGCCTTCCTGGTGTGGCTTTTCTATCTGCCGCATTGGGGCGCGACAGAAGATGCGGACAAGAAGCTTGCCTGTTTTTCCACCGGCCCGGCGATTCGCAGTTACGGTAGCAATTTCCTGAGCGAGGTGATTGGCACGTTCGTCCTTGTCCTCGTGGCTTCGGCTCTCGTATCGCGCAGGCTGGCACCGGGCGGGGTGGCCCCCGGATTGGGGCCAGTACTTGTTGGCGCACTCGTCTGGAGTATTGGCCTCTCTTTGGGTGCCACAACCGGCTACGCCATCAATCCGGCCCGGGATCTTGGTCCGCGATTGATCCACTCTCTCTGTCCCATCGCGGGAAAAGGCACCTCGGATTGGGCTTATTCGTGGATACCGATCTTCGGTCCTATTTGCGGCGCCATCGTAGCAGCGCTTTTTATTCGCTGGACCGGTATCTGACCGCGCACGGACCCACCACCTACCGAATCGCTCAGTGTTGCTGCGGCCTGATTATTGCGGTGCGAGCGCTCCTCGCGCCGGCTCGACCGGACATTATCGCTTGCGTTCTTGTTGCCTTACTTCTGTTGGGGCATATTGTTCGCAGCATCGGTGGGGATCTTGCGGGAGCGATCAGCCTGCCTTTGATCTCGCTCTATCCTCAGCTAATCGGTATCCCAGGATCGGAAGCGATCCGGCTGCTGTGCCTTGCTTGCCTGGTATGGCTACTCGTAACCCGCGATTGGACGCGAACGACAAACCGGATTGCCTTTTGTGTTGCACTCGCCGTTATCGTCGTACTTGGATCGCTCGGCGGCCTTTCGTTCCTGGCACTTTCGCCCGTGATCGCGTTCGCCTGGCTCCTGCAACGATACGTTCCCGCTGATGCCCTTCGGCCATACCGCACGCTCTGGCAAGCTGGTGCCAAAGCATCTCGAACCCTCATAATTGTCGTCTGCATCGCTTTGCTGCTACTTCTTCTTTGCGGGTTTACGGCAACTGAGCTACTGAGAGCTGGCAATCTTTTTGTGCGGTACTTGGGCTTCCAAAGTGCGCCGACGGTATTCTCAATACTCGTAATCCTCGGATCCTCCGTGTCGGTCTGGTGGCTATGGACCTCAATCCAATCTGGCAATGGCCTCGCGTTCTCGCTGACTGCAATTCCCATTGCGTACCTCGCCATCGGTTCGTTCCAACTCATTCCTGAACGGTTCTACCCGACTCCGGCCCATCCCATTCTGCTTGCAAATCTGATTGCTTTTCTCGGCCTCTGGCTGAGAGGGCCGGGCGAACAAACGCGTGCTAGACTCGACTCGGAATTGAAGACTCCTGCCTTACTCGATCGTCCCTCTTTGCACTTCAGACCGCGGCGTTACAAACCACACGGCGTCGGCTACTGGTCGGGGCACATCCCTTTTGCGTGCGACCTGATCGCAACATTGCGCCCCTCTCTTTTCGTTGAGTTGGGAACGCACACGGGCGAGTCATTCTTTGCTTTTTGCCAATCGGTCGAGGAATGCGGATTGGAATGCCGGGCTGTTGCCGTAGACACGTGGCGGGGCGATGTCCACACCGGCGCTTATGACGACAGCGTATTCCAGGAAGTGGAGTCGTACGCCCGCGACAATTACCCGTCTTTTACAAAGCTGCTTCGCATGACATTCGACGAAGCCAGCGCGCTCTTCCCGGACAGCGAAATCGATCTGCTCCACATCGACGGCATGCACACGTACGAAGCTGTCCGGCATGACTTCGACACTTGGTGGCCAAAGGTGAGACCGGGTGGTGTGGTTGTCATGCACGACTCGTTCGACAGGCACGACAACTTCGGCGTCTGGCAACTACTTGTTGAGTTAAAAACAGACTTTCCGGTTAGTGAGTTCTTCCATAGTCACGGTCTGGGAATCGTGGTGAAGCCGGGAGGAGGAGGACCTAAACCACGTCGCAAACGAGATGGTCTATGCCGACGACCATGCGCTCAGAACACTGCGCCGCTACTACGAAGTTTGTGCGCGGCAACCTGGAACACGACCACGAACTGACGAGACGCGACGCGCCCGCCGAGTGGGACGTGATCAGCCAACTGTTTTGGCGAGACGCGAGCAGCGCTTTTAGTGAGGAATCATCCGTACGACTGGCGCATATTGTAACTGCACCGGGTCTGAAGCGAAATTGGTACTGCCCCCCGCCGACAAACCTATGCAGAGTTCCGAATCGATTTAACTCTCGCGTTTGCGTTGCTCGAACTTCGTGGCATTCGCGTTCTCGACCGGGATGATAACGAGTTGTGCCGTTGGAGCATGCCGGGAGATCTGATCGCGCTTCAGGCCGGTGGACTTCACTCCATCCTCACCGAAGACGGATCAGGCGCACTCGTCCTGAATACGCCGATCGGATCACAGATCCGTCTCCCAATTCCCGAGCCGGCAAAGAACCGCTGAACGCCGGTGGGACAGTCGTCATCGACATGAAAGCTCTGGATGCGAAAGGTTATACGGAAAGAATGGCTGCGGCATACGGCGCAAGCGAAGCCCGCCATCGTGAAGTGCAAGACGGGCTGGTAAAAGCGCGACGCTCAGCGGAGCAGATCGCGGCAGAACGCACCGAGCAAGTGAACAAGATCGAGCGATCCTTCGTTTATCGCCTGGCGCGCCGGTTCCATCGGGTAGCTGAGACGGTTCGCTACCTTACGTCTTTTCTTTTCGGCCCCGCGTGAGCAAGTGTTCTGAGCGGCTTAGTGATCTTCCAGGAGACTGATTGCTGTAGCGAATCAATCAGTTCTTCCCGTGCGCGAGTTGCGCCCTCACGTGCTGCAGTTCTTGCGATTGAAGCTCTGCCGCAGATCGCTCCGCACGTGCCTGCGTCAAAGCGCCGGTTAGCTCATCGATGCGGAACTGCAAAGCAGCTAGGGCTGTTAGCCTGTTCAGTCGCGATATGTGTGTCGGGCTCCGGAATGAACTCCACTTCGATAGTTCCGGCGCCTTTTGACTCAGCCAAGACGTCGGAAGGAATCGGCAGGATCAGATGCGGATCGTTTCCGAAGAGGCAGAGCAGTACGCCATCACCGCTCTGAGCGCGTTCATTCGACAATGAGGCATTGCACGAGTTGCGCTCCTTGTAAGGCCTCCGGGGTTCCCTCGAGTCTCCAAAGACTCTCCTCTTTGCGCCCCAATAGAGCAATATCATGCAAAAGAACAAACCCAGGGCGTGACCCGAGATCGAGACGTAGTTCGGTAGGAGCCGAACCGGAGGTCACAAAGTCGAGGCGCAACGTTTGTCGGGATGATCCACGCGGAAAAGCGATCGCACTGTTCTGTTCTGAAAAGCCTTGATTCGCCGTACGCCAATACAATTGAAGTCCTCGATCTTTCATCGGGGGTGGCGCACTCGGTCCATCGAAATAAGCGCGAGCGGAATAGCTCGTGACGCTCAACTCGCGATAGTCTCGAACCATCTCCTCCGGAGACCGGAAGCTTAGGCCTCGCAGGTTTCGATGAACTGTCTGCAAACGGGACCGGTCCTGCGCCAACGACCGGAGCAGGTCCAGCTAAGGGCTCGGTTGAGGATCGGCAAGGAATCCGGTCGCACCATCTTCGATCCAATCTTCAAAGCTTCCGATGCGCGTTGTCACTGGCGGGATCCCCATCATCTGAAGCTCGTGCAAGGTGTAACTGAATGTTTCGGGGAAGACGGATAACAGCAAGCCCAAGTCGGGCTGAAGTTCTCTCACCAGCCGGCAAAGTCCCTCGCGATCATAGGAAGGAATCACACGGATCCGAGGGTTCGAGAGAAAGCGATCGGGGAAGTCGAAGCAGCCTGCCAGTGTGACATCCGCAAATTCGAGAAGCTCTGGGAGCAAAGCCTCCAGAAGGAGCCTTCCCTTGTGAAGCGCCATGCTTCCCAGGATAAGGATGCGCAGCGGTTCGTTGCTTCCTTTGAGGACTTGGACATGGTCGCACGGAAGTGGCCGGACTCCATGAGGAATGACACGGAACAGGTGCGAGACTTCGGGAAGTGCTCGTGAATAGTTTTCCTTCACCGAGGGCGACGGAGCAATCAACGGAATGGCACGCGCGTTGAGGACGTTGACAAACTCCGACCGGATCGACAACCACTCCGGAACAGGCACGTTCGGAAAGGATTGGTTCAGCGGGTTCTCTTCCAGGCAGGCCCGAAGCCGCGGCACTTCACAGGATGCACAGACTTCTCCGAAACAGAGGTTGACAGCGGAACAAAACGGATAGTAATCGTGGCAGATAAACGCGGTGGGAACCGGCTGTTCCAGACACTCCAGCGAATGACCGATGACGGAGGAAACGAGGATTTTGCCAATCCGGTACTGGCCGAGTATCTCTCGAAGAACCGCCCGGTAGCTCGCGTTCCGCGTATCGGTCGCCTTGATGGCCGGTTTCAGCGGCCATGTACCCAGAACTTCCGGAGCGGTGCCGAGACGTCCGTACCGATACAGCCGTAGCTCGGTCCCGTAACTCCCCTGAGGCCCATGCGCTCTGAGCACCAGATTCTCGTTCAGACGGTCGGCATCTGCGTATTCGGAGAGCCAGCGATCGATGCCGCCGCCCCAACTATGTGAAACGTGCAGAGTGGGCTGCGTGCCCGGCGTGACTGCTGCGATCGGACAACACGCTTTGTCTGCGCGAAGCGCCCGAAGTTGAGTCCGAAGCTGTCTCGTCGTCCAGTGGCTTGTGTTGAAACCATCCAGAGTATCCAGAGCCTGTCTCGGGACATTCCAGCCCAGGCAGACATGAGTCGCGAGAACATTGGTGTAGCGAAGGCGAGCCGACTGGGCAGCGAGTTCGGAGACACTTGCCGGCGTGCGTGATCCAGCGATATCGGCTAGTGCTGCCTTTCGAACGTAGACGCAATCCGTTTCGAGCCTTGCGATCTCGACGTCACTCGGAGGCCGGTACCAGTAGGTGAAACAGTCCAGGGTTTGGTTGTCGATCTCGCTGAGTACGGCAGAAGGGTCCACCAGGCGGCGATCCAACGGAGCTACACTCAGTGCTCCCGGTTGTCGAGCGGCGCTCCACGCGAGTCGCAGATCCCAGAATGGGGGCGGCACGCCTCCAGCTCTGATCAGCAGGACGATCCTGTTCACGCCATCTCTGCAGAGCAGCAATGAACAAGCCTGAGTAAGTGGCGGGGGCGGATTCGTTTACGACCTGGAACTCCGCAGGCGGTATCCCGTCAAGAGTCGCATCAGGCCCAACAAGCAGCACCAAGTCGGAACGCTTGTAGCTCGCCTGAATGATCCGGCGGCAAGTGTCCACGGCAAATGCAGAGTCCTGTTTGGCCGCAATAACAACAATCCGGTAGTCGGGTATTGCATCCGTAGGGTCCTCGGAGGACGCATAAGGCCATTCAAACTGATTTCGTAAGTGGAACCAGCCCCAGTAAGTGCTCGCGGTCTCATCCGCTTGGAATGGATCCGGGAAAAGCGCTTGAATGGAAGGGGATTGCTTGTATTGGAGGCGATGGACGGGCAGAATGCGTTCGGCATTCCCGAAGAAGTCGTATGCCCAAGGCAGCTGGGAAAATTGTTCGCGATCGGCTTGCGCGCACGCGTTCAGGTACCACTCGCGCAGCTCATACAAGGCGGGCATTTCCGAACCATAACGATCCAGCATGCCCTGCTGTGAACCGCTGTCGAATCCGGAGAAGTGATAGAACCCAATCGGCCGCCCGTTCACGAGCAGGCCTTCGGTGAGAGAACCCGTCACAGTCCGATGAGTCAGGTTCCAGGTACAGACGTTGTAAGCAGGGTCGCGCAGGATCACGTGCTCCGGGAAACACGCGGGTACGAGATCGGCCCATCGCTGGTCCGTGAACAGTCCGCGAGGCCGGTCATCGAAACAAAAATCCTGAAGGCGGTCGCACCACCACGAGGCAAATCGGCTCCCCTCCGGGCTGTTTTTGACGCCCAGGAAACCGAGGTTGTAGATGCCGTACTGGAGCGCGTTCAGCTCGTTGTCAACGATGGCTTGCTCTGTCGATTCGGTCTCGGTGATGTGAGGCGTGAGCAGGATCGACCCTCGTTCGAACTCATCGATAAGTTGTCGGAGGGACGAAAGGACAACGATATCCGGATCGAAGTACAGAACGTGATCGCAATCCGGCAGCGACAGCAGCTTCCGTAACGCGAATCCCTTGACTGCTGTGCTCGCTTCAACGAGCGTGTGCTGAAACAGCCAGGACTTCAGATTCGGGATCTCGAGATCTGTTAACTTCCAGATCGTGTCGAATTGATCTGGATCTTTGAATCCGGGAGGGGGTTCGTCGCAAAGGACGAGATGAATTTTCCAATCAGGATGGAACTGCCGAACGCTTTGCGCCAGTACACGAGCTTTCGGCAGATAGTTCGCTGCGGCGCTGGTGAAAATGTGCGTTGCCATTCGAACTGAGAACGTCTACCCAGCCTGCAGCTCAGGGAGGATTTGGTGAGGTGCAGGAAGCACCTCACCACACTTACTTACTCAGACTTTTCGGCCCCAACCTTGAGCTTTTCCCGTTGTTCTTTGAGAATTGCTTTGCGGCTGAGCTTGATTTTGTTGCCTTCGAGCGCCAGAACCTTAACCAGGATCTGATCGCCTTCGTTCAGTTCGTCGCGAACGTTCTTGATGCGGCTTTCCGAGATTTCGCTGATGTGAAGGAGCCCGTCGGTCCCAGGGAAGATTTCGACGAACGCACCGAAATCAGCAATGCGGACCACTTTGCCGAGATAGGTCTTTCCGACTTCTGCGACAGCGGCGATATCGCTGACCATCTGCAGCGCACGGGCAGCAGAAGTGCCGTCCGAAGCGAAGATGTTGACCGTTCCGTCGTCGGACACGTCGATCTTGACGCCGGTCTGATCGATGATGCCCTTGATGACCTTACCGCCGGGTCCGATCAGTTCGCGGATCTTATCGGTCGGGATCTTGGTCGTGTAGATGCGCGGAGCGTACTGCGACAGCTGGGTCCGATGCTCCGGAAATGGTGGCGATCATCTTGTCGAGGATCTCGAGCCGGCCCCTGCGCGCCTGCTCCAGGGCTTCGGACATGATTGCGGTCGTCACATTCGGGACCTTGATGTCCATCTGAAGAGCGGTGATGCCCTTTTGCGTTCCAGCGACCTTGAAGTCCATATCGCCGTAGTGATCTTCGGCACCGGCGATATCGGTCAGGACTGCGTACTGATCGCTCTCGAGCACGAGACCCATGGCGATACCGGCCACAGGCGCCGCCATCGGCACGCCGGCGTCCATTAAGGACAGAGTTCCGCCGCAGACGCTCGCCATGGAACTGGAGCCGTTCGATTCGAGAATGTCGCTGACCACGCGAAGCGTATAGGGGAAGCTCTTCTCGTCCGGAATCATCGGGGCGAGAGCGCGTTCCGCAAGAGCGCCGTGACCGATCTCGCGACGGCCGGGACCGCGCATGAACCCAACTTCACCGACGCTGAACGGCGGGAAGTTGTAATGCAGCATGAAGCGCTTGGAGGTTTCGGCAGCATCGAACATCTCGATGCGCTGCTCGTCATCTTTCGTGCCGAGCGTGGTGGTGACGAGAGCCTGCGTTTCGCCGCGGGTGAAGATCGAGGAGCCGTGGGTACGCGGCAGACACCGATACTTCGCACGTGATAGGACGGATTTCGTCGAAGGCGCGACCGTCGGGACGGCGGCGATCCTTCAGCATTTCGTCGCGGAAGATGCGTTCTTTAAGAGCGTCGAAGACCTTGCCGGCTTCGGCCTTTTCCGCCTTCCTCTTCGAACAGAGCGAGGCTTTTTGCTTAGCCTGATCGACGCGGCTGTAGCTTTCGAGCTTCCCGTGCTTCTGGGTATTCAGAGCGTCGCTCAGCTCGGTACGAACCGCATCCGAGATCTTAGCCAGCATTTCCTGATTGGTGGCCGGAGAAACGTAATCCTTCTTCGGCTTGCCGGCAAGCTGCACCAACTGCCGAATGCCAGCCGCAATCTTGCGGCAGCAATCGTGACCGTATTCGATAGCGTCGACAACTTCGGCTTCGGAAGCCTCATTCGCGGCCGCCTCCACCATGACGATTCCCTGCTCGGTTCCAGCAACAACGATGCTCAATTTGGCATTCTTGACGTCGTCGTACTTGGGGTTCGCCTGGAAGGCGCCGTTGATGAGGCCAACGCGAACGCCGCCCAACACGTGAAGGAACGGAATGTCGGAGATGGCGAGCGCGGCTCCTGCTCCGATGATGGCCAACGGGGCGGGATCGTACTGCGGGTCTGCAGACAGCACCATCGCGATGATCTGCGTGTCCCAGCTAAAGCCTTCCGGGAAGAGCGGTCGAATGGGCCGGTCGATCAGGCGGCTGGTCAGCGTTTCCTTTTCAGAGAGGCGCCCTTCGCGCTTGATGAAACCGCCAGGGAATTTTCCGGCAGCGTAGGTGTACTCGCGATAGTCCACCGTAAGCGGGAAGAAACTGGCTCCCGGCTTCGGCTTTCCGGACGACGTTGCGGTGACCAACACCACCGAATCTCCCGAGCGAACAACAACAGACCCATTGGCCTGTTTGGCAATCTTGCCAGTCTCCAGCGAGACTTTTGACCCAAAAAGGTCGATTTCAACTATATGCGACATTTAAAACTTCCCGATGCGTGATCCGCATCCAACTCCAATGCACGCCCGTCAGTAGCTGTGTACTGGCGTGCGGACCAATTTCGGGATTAAAGTGGGGACTCAGAGCAGACGTGGCGGTGCGCTCCGCCTTGTGGCGAAGCAGCGAACTCCGCAGCGACATCAGTACTCGACGGCAAGCCACATGGCCACACCTGAACGGGCCACGCCCGTTTTGCTTCTAGAACCGTACTAGCGGCGAATGCCGAGGCTCTGAATCAGAGTCCGGTAACGCTCCGGGTTGCGATCTTTCAGATATTTGAGCAGCTTACGACGCCGTGAGACCATCGTCAGCAAACCACGCCGAGAGTGATGATCTTTCTTATGCGTCTTGAAATGCTCAGTCAACTGCAGAATACGCTGGCTCAGAAGCGCAACCTGTACCTCTGACGATCCCGAATCGGACTTGTGAATCTTGTACTTGCCGATTATTTCTGACTTACTTTCAACCGCCAGGGCCATGCTAGAAAACGATACTCCTCGTCTTTATCCTAATCTCGATTTATACCCCTCGATGTTAACACACTGAAAACAAAAGTACGACCATTACCTCGTTATCGCCAGGTAAGTTCGGTTACCTTCCCGTCGTCCCGGCGCTCGCCTGCGATGGCGTGAAGTTTCAGGGTGGCGGCACGCGGGGAAAACGTGGAGTCCACCCAACCGACTGGATACGGATCGGAGAAGTTGTAGCCGACGGCCGGAAGGTTGACCAGATGCAAACCATCCTGTTTTTCGCACCGGTACTCGTGCGTGTGGCCGAAAATGAGAGCTTTTACAGCCCGGCGTGGGCGAAGAATCGAAAGCAGCGCTTCGGCGTCGACCAGCGCGCCGTCTTCTTGAGCATCCGGCTGGTGGTGGACGAAGAGGACCAGGTTCCTACCGGCGTTCGCGTCGAGATAGTTGGCCAGCCACGCCCGTTGTGCCTTCCCGAGTTGTCCCGGCGTGACGTTCGTCGCGAGAAGCGAGTCGAGGAACACGAGGCTGACCGGGCCGGCTTCGATTGTGGTGACCCATTTCTTCTGCACGGGCTGAACTGTCCCGCTTTTCCGGGTCAAAGCGGCTTCGGCGTGCTCGCGCCCGTCATGGTTGCCCATGGTGAACAGAGTGGGTGTGGACTCGAACACCGGTTGCATGAGCGATGCGAACTGCGTGTAGTCCGCCGGTTCGCCCGTTAACCGAGCCAAGTCACCATTCACGACGGCAAGGTCAAAGCGCTCTTGTCCCACTTGACCCACCACCGATCGTCAGATTCGAAGATGGATTGAAGCCGCGATAGTGTCGTTCTTGTCGGCAGCGATGTGCGTGTCAGAGAGCAGAGCAATCCGGGCGGACGCAGCGTCCGCGCGCGCCGCGGCAAGGGTAAGGGCTCCGGCCGCGCTCTTCAGAAAAGATCGGCGGTCAAGGACGATCGGCATGGGTCAGCGTACGCGGTGCGACGCGAGGTCTTCTTCGGTTGACCGTTCACCCTTGACGAGTTGCTTCACGTCTTCGAGTTCTTTCTTCAACCGCGCTCCGCGCCGTGCAAGGCTGATCACGTACAACATAACGATCAACCATGCGGCCATAAAGCCGTAGAACATGAAGGTGAAATTTCGAGCGTCCACAATAATTTCCTTCTTACGCTGCGTGCGCCAAGCGGCGCAGCGAGTCAATTTCACGAGCGGTCGACTTCCTGCCGGGTACGGATGAGCACGAGCGCGGTTGCCACCAAGAGGAGAGCCAGAAAGTTCAGGTAGAAAACATGGGTCCATGGCCGGATCCATGTTGCCACCGCCAGTACGGAAATCGAGCACGGGCCCGGGATGTTGATTGCGGAACCATTCAATGGACTTCCAGACAATCACCACATCCACGCAGCCGAAAATGCAAAGCGCCGAAGACAGCCGGGCGCGCTGGGTCGGCTCGTCGATCGCGCGCCGCAGCATCAGGTAGCCGCTAAAGATCAGAACGCAGACAAGAGCGGAGGTCAGGCGATAATCCCACGTCCACCAGATGCCCCAGATGATGCGCGCCCAGATGCTGCCGGTGACGATATTCACCAGCGAGAAACACGAGCGAGACTTCAATGACGGACGCAGCCAGCGAATCGTACTTGAAGTCACCGAAGCTGAGATACATGATGCTCAACGTAAGCGCCACGAAGTAGCCGATCATGCCGACCATGGCGGCCGGCGCATGGAAAAACAGAGATCCGGTAGATGGCGCCCTGCATCGCTTCGTCCGGCAGGGACAGGAACATCTGGTGACAGGTTATAGGCAAGGAGCAGCGCCGCGATGGCTGCCAGCAAGATCGACAGTCGTTCTCTCATTCTAAATTCTTCCTATCAATACTAGTTGACCAAAATTGTTTCCGCCAGAACGGAGGCCAGCGCCGTCATGACCATATCGAAGACCAGAAGCACGCGGGCCCAGAGCCACTCGTAATCTGTGACCGGATGATTTGCGAACAGGGTGTTCGTGACTTCAATGGCTCCAATCAGGAGCGGAATCAGCAGCGGATAGATGATCACGGGCAGCATCAGTTCCCGAAGCCGCAGGTTGACGGTGAGCGCGCCGAATACCGCGCCGACAATCGCGATACCCCACGTGGCGAGGACAAAGATGGCAGCGAGTTCGGGCGGGTGAAGCCACCACCGCACGTTATAGAAGATGCCGAAGACGAACAGCGAAACCAGCTCAACCGGCAGCAGCGTGACGAAGATTCCCCCCGCCTTTCCGAGCAGCAGGCTCGCCGGGGAAAGCGGCGAGGCTAGAAGTGCGTCGAGGCATTCGTTCGGCAGCTCACGGGAGAAGCCGCGGTTGAAAATCAGCGCGCCGGAAAAGGCAAACACGAGCCAGAGCAGGCCGCCGGACATGTCGCGTACCACATCGGAGAACGGATCGAAGACAAAACTCAGGAGCAGCAGGATCGCAATGGCGAACGCTCCGGCGGCGTTAAGCGATTCTTTGGTGCGTAGTTCGATGGCAAGGTCTTTGTGCGCGACCGAAAGCGCCTGACGGATGACTCTCAATCCGCGCCAAGCTCCGTATGGAGGCGATAGAGCAGGGCCGGGTCTTCGAGCATTTCGGTTGTGCGCTCGCCGGCAAATCGCAAACGGCCGTTTTCGATCAGGGCGACGTGCGAAGCGATCGCGAGAGCTTCGCGCAACTGGTGCGTGGAGAGCACAATCGTGGCGCCCCGCTCGCGCGCTTCAATCAGTAGTTGGCTGAGCATGGCAATGGCACGATCGTCGAGCGACGTGAACGGTTCATCCAGAAAGAGCAGATCGGGCGTATGAAGAAAGGTGCGGGCTAACGCCAGCCGCTGGCGCATGCCGCGCGAGAATTGGCGAACCGGCATGGTCGCGACTCGCGCTAAGCCGACGCGTTCCAGCCAACTATCGACCGTCTGCGACCGGTTCTCGAGCGCCGACGACACGGGCGAAGAACGATAGGTTCTCACGCGCCGAAAGATCTTCGTAAACGCCGATGCCGTGGCCGAGAAAACCGACGCGGGTACGTACCTCACTGCTGCGCGGCGAAGCGCCGAGAATCCGGACGGCTCCGCGCTGATGAGACGAGAGGCCGGCGAGAATCCGGAGAATCGTCGTCTTCCCTGCCCCGTTGCGCCCGAGCAGCGCACAACAGGAACTTTGCCCGATCGTCAGAGTGTAATCGCGGAGGGCCGGATAGTCGCCGTAGAACTTCCAGACCTGGTCGATTTCGATGGCCGCGGACGGGCTCATCGAGAACGGACCGGGGAGGCGAAATAGAGCGAGAAGAGGCCCACGGCCAGAATGCCGAGTCCGAGCGACACCAGCCAGGACAGGTGAGAGTAGACCGGCGGCAGACCTTCGGTGACCTTCGGCGAATCGCTCTCGTCGCTCGCTGTTGCTTCGGGCGGATGGAGCGTTCCGGTGCCGGTAACGTTCAGGTCGAACAACTTCTTTGCGGTGACGTCGTAGATCGTTGCCTGTGTCTTCGGTTCAGTGCCGAGCTGCTGCAGATCTTTGCCTTCGACCGTGACGCCGGGGGGAGCAACAAGACGTAACGGAGCCGGAGGCATTCCCTTCACGCTCGCGACTGCCGCCGTGAAAGATGATCGGCGAACCGGCGACAAGAACATAGGTGATCTCGAACTGTGTTTCGCCGGGCTTGATCGGATAGTTGATCTTGAAGACGTCTTTTTCTTCGGTCTTCTCGGCGGGGCGCGGAAGCGGCATTCCGCCAGGCCCTTGCGCGCTGATTTTCACCTGGCCGTTGGCGGCGGGAGGCAGATAGAAGCGGAACCCGCCGAGTTGCTCATCGCTATAGGTTGTCTTCGAGTCGTTCTGAATCAGGACGGTTTCGTTGACCGCGAACTCGCTCGTGGATGGTTCGAGAACGAGCATGTGCTGCGCGATGCGGGCGACGGCGGGTGATTTCGTCGCTTCGTAGATATCGAGCTCAACGCCGGAGGTCGGAATGTTGGGCGTGAGGAGCTTGTTGTAGTTCACGCCGTTGTAGTTCGCCTGAAGAAGTTGTGGGCCGCCGCCGGGTTGATCGTGTTCGAAGACGAACTTGCCTGACGCGTCGCTGGTCGTGTTTCCAAGATTTTGCATTCCGGCCTGTCCCGGTTTGAGCAGCGTCACGCTGACGCCGGCCTGAGGTTTACCGGTCGTCTGGTTGAGGACGGTACCGTCGATAGCGGCAAAAAGATTGGTCGCAGCAATCAGACACAGAGCGAGCCTCATGCCATGGCCTTCCCGCATTCGCCGCAAAACTTCAGAGCCTGGGGAAACGATGCATTGCAATGAGGGCAGACTGTCCCACTCGGTTTCGGTGCAGGCGGTTTGGACTTCGCGGTGAGGCCGAGGCGATTCAGGGTCGATTCGGTTTCGGCAAGAACGGACGCAAGTTCTCGCTGCAAGGCTTGTTTGGTTTGCTTATAGTCTTCGTCCGAGAGCTTGCCGAGGCGGAATTCAAACTGAAGGTCGCGCAGGTTTTCGTAGATGGCCTGTTTGCGGTCGTCGAGATGCTGGATCGGCGAAACCGGGATTGGCTCAGGTATGTCTTTGTCGCGGACGAAAAGGATGTAGATAAACGCGGAGATTGCGACCAGGGCTGCCGCGACAGTGGCGACCATTTACTCGTCGTCCCCGAGATGCCCGCGATAGCGATCGAGAAGCGCCTGGTCTTCAACCGAGATGGGAGCCGGCGCTTGCCGGTTGCCCCGGACGTAACGCATATAAACGAAGAAGCCCACGAGCAGCATGACACCGGGCATGATCCAAGTGATCAAGCCGCCTAGACTTCCGGACGGCGGCGACGACAGCGCCACGACGCCTTCTTCGCGAACAAAGGTATTGACGATCGCGTCATCGCTCATCCCTTTCGATTGAAGCTCGTGGATGCGTTGACGCTTCGGATCGGCCGAGTGGCAGTGCAGCATCGGGCAGTTGCCGACAGTATTACGGCAGCCACCGCAGCGGCAGGCGAGACGATCACCGACGCGCGCGACGTCAGGAGTCAGATAGGATGTCGGGTCCTGCGCGAAGAGGGCCGCGAAACAGAGACAAAAGGCAACGGCAAGCTTGGTGCTAGTGCTGCGCCGGAACCGTTGCAGGCGTGCTGGCAAAACCGATTACCTCCGTGCGCGCATATTGCAGGCGCACCTTTCCAGGAATGAGACAGATGAGTGTGCCAAACAGCAAGACGAAGTAGCCAACCCACACCCAGGAGACGAGCGGGAAGGTGTAGAGCTGAAGGATGGCCTTGCTGTTGTCCTGGGACACACCGGAGAAGTTGATGTACAGATCTTCGCTCAGGCGGCGGCGGACGCCGATGATGGAATTTTGTTGCTGGCTGGACTTGTAAAGGCGAACTTCAGGCTCGAGCTGATCGATGACTTGCCCGCCCTTTGAGACCTGTATCGTGGCGCGGCTGTACTGGTAATCGCCGGTCTCGTTATCGTTCACCGAGAGCAGGTTCAGATTGTAGTGGCCGAAGTGAAGAGTTTCGCCAAGTCCCAGATTTTTGGTCTCGTGCTGGTTGAACGCCTGGCCTGTGAAGCCGATGAACATGATGACGATGCCCATGTGGACGAGATATCCACCGTAGCGGCGCGTGTTGCGCCAGGTCAGTTCAAAGACCGCGCGCGGGAGCGCTAAATTTTCCTTCCCCTGAATGGCGCGCGACCCCTTCCAGAACTCGATCAGGATGGTGCCGAGAACGAAGGCACACAACGCGAACGAGACGAGAGCGGCAATCTCGCGAATGCCGGCGGCGCACAGAGCAATCCCGGTGAGAACGCCGATGAACGCGGGAATCTGAAATGATTTTTTGAGGCTGCTCACCGAACTCTTGCGCCAGGCGATTAGCGGTCCGACACCGGTCAGGAAGATGAGGAAGAGCGCGATGGGTACGTTGACCTTGTTGTAGTACGGCGCATCGATGGTTTCCTTTTCGCCGGTAACCGCTTCCATGATGACCGGGAACAGAGTGCCCCAGAGCACGGCAAAGCAACTGGCAAGCAGGATGAGGTTGTTGAAGAGGAAGCTCGATTCACGCGACACGACGCTTTCAAGCTTGACCTCACTGCGCAGGTACTTGAGGTTCAGGACAATGGCGGCGACGGTGAGGACGACTGCGCTGATCAAGAAAGTCGTGAAATACGGTTTGACCGGTGATTGCGCGAAGGCGTGGACGGAGGAGACAAGGCCGGTTCGGGTGAGCGTTGTCCCGAGGATGCTCAGGAGGAACGTGGCCGAGACGAGCACCATGTTCCAAACCTTCATCATGCCTTTCTTCTCCTGCATCATGACGGAGTGGAGAAAGGCAGTAGCGGTGATCCACGGCATCAGCGAAGCGTTCTCGACGGGATCCCAGCCCCAGATGCCGCCCCAACCGAGGACGGTGTAGGCCCAGTACATGCCGAGCAGAATGCCGGTGCTCTGGAAGAGCCAGGTAACAATGGCCCAGCGACGGGTGGTGTGGATCCAGGCTTCTCCCGGCTGCTTAGTCAGCAGCGAGGCCATCGCAAAGGCGAACGGAACCGTGAACCCGACGTAACCGAGATAGAGAAACGGCGGATGAATCGCCATGGTCCACCACTGGAGCAGCGGGCTGAGTCCACTACCGTCTCCAACGTCGATGATGCCTTTGCCGACCATGAGCACTTTAAACGGGCTGGCGACGAAGGTAATCATGCCCACGAAGAACGAGACCGTCGTCATCATGATGGCGAGCACGATGGGCATCATGTCCCGGAACTTGCGGCGGTTAGTGAAGACGACAATGGCGGTGTAGGTCGAGAGGAGCCAACTCCAGAGAAGGAGCGAGCCTTCCTGGCCGCCCCACCAGGCTGTGAATTTGTACAGGCTCGACATCGCGTGGTTGGTGTGGCCGGCGACGTAGGCGAGGCGGAAATCACCACTGACGAGCGAGGTAACGAGGACGCCGGCCGCTAGCGTCAACAGCGCCCAAACGGCGTAGACCGCCCGCTCCGCGCTGACGGCAAGGAATGGCCGCTTTGCGTATTTACCGGTAACCGCTGCCGCGACCGCGAAGACGGCCATGCAAAAGGCAAGGAGAACCGAGATGGCTCCAACATTTTCCATATAGAAAGGTTAAAAGTTCAGACCGGAGGGTTAGGAGCCGACGCGGGCCGGCTGAAGACTGCTGATTTTAGTTGCAGGGCTCTCGTGCGAGAGACCCCGCTGAACCGGTTTGGCTTCATATTTCGAAGCGCACTTCGCCTGAATCTTACTGGCTTCAAAGGTCCCGTCCGGACCCAAACGGCCGTCGGCCAGAGCCTGGGCGTTGTCCTTAAAGGTGTCGGGCAGCGGATCAGAGCCCGTGTAGACGACGTTCAGAATCTGGGCATCCTGGTGAAGAGTAAAGGTGACGGAGGCCCCGCGCTTGACGATGGAACCCGGCTTGACATCGCCGCCCACCCGAAGCCGCTGGTTGTGGGCGGTATCGCCCATTTTTGCGAGTTCCGGGATGGTCTTGTAATAAGTCTTTGTGTCCGAAATCCCGCCGGCAGCCAGCCAAATCAGGGACCCGACAATAAGAGCCATCAGAACGCCAAATTTGACATAGGTTTTCATACGGGGGAATCCACCTTTCAGTATATATTTGATCGCGGAGGGCGGATTGCCGGCTTGGCTCGCGCCGTCAATTGTCGACCTTATTTAGTCGGCATGGTTGTTTTGGCCGTTGCTCCTGAGTTTCTCTTCGAGAGCTTCGCGGAGGTCCCGTGTGTTTATCTCCCGGAAATACTCATTGATGATGTCGAACTCGGTTTCGGGTTTGTTCTTTTCCTTCTCGTAGGCTTCCGCGTCCCGTTTTTCGACTGCGGCGAGGCGCTGTTCGCGGGAGTCGCGGCGAAGTTCGGCGGCCCGCTCGCGCTTCTGCGATTCGAACCCACGTTCCAGAGCAAGTCTTTCTTTTCTGAGCTTTAGAAGGTCGGCGACGCAGCGACGGAAGGCTCGTTCGTGCGTGGTGCCGTAGCGGAGGTAGAGACTGAGCTGGTTTTGCGTGGCGCTGGCGGTGAGGTCGGCAGCGAAACAGGTCTCCTGCAACCGGAGAGCGCGCTGGTAGAGCCAGTAATGGCGAGCCATGTCGTTCACGAGCATGGATTCGGTAGCGGTCGCCGGCTGGTGCTCCTCGCTCAGATCGGCATGGAGCTTGTTGAATCCATCGCGGTCTTCGTCGGGAAGGACGCAGAACGCGCCGGTCAGGCCGTGGCGGAAGTTGTTCTGAGACGAGACCGCTTTGCCGGTTTCGGTGGTAGGACCGGTAGAGAGCTGCGCGTTGTTCCGGTTCGCTTCGAGCTTGCGATCGGAGAAGTATTCGAGCGTTGGGCTGCTTCTGGTGAAAAGCGGTTTGAGGGTGACTTGCTTCTTCATGCCGTGCGTGTGGTTATCACGGCGAAGGTAGCGGGTACGACGTTTGACTTACTGGAGGGCTGGCTTGTAAACGACTGGAGAGAAGGAAGAAAGAAATTGGGGTGAGCTGTGAACGATTAAATCAATGTGTTGCGGCCGCAGATTACCTAGCGGCCGCAAGTCCTGGTGGAGAGTTCGTTAGCGGCCCGGGTCGTCCTCAACCCTGGTGCCGACGCTTGAGATGGTCCGGATGACGCTGACGCCGCCGAGCAAATCAAACGGAGGAACGACTAACATATGAAATTTCTTACCGCCCTCGGCGAGCACGATGGTCACTTGAACGAAATCTTCCCAAGGAAAGCCAGGGGTATTGATCGTGTGATTAGCGTCGCAAGTGCTCGGCCCCCCGCTGAGAGTTCCGCTGGTATGGTTGCTGCAGATGTAGCCAAAGCCCGTGCAGTCGTCATTAATGGTGAAGCTGCCCACAACCGGGACGAAGTGTTTGCCGCCGTTGTTTGTGATCTCAGCGCCGCTAGCGACAAGGCTTTCCTGACCTTTCAGAGTGCTTCTCCCGTCGAATTCGAGCATTTGGATGCCCTGGAACGGAAGGGATTCGCCGTAGGTCTGGGTGAAGGGAGTAGCGCCAACAGGGCCATATGCGCCCTGGATGAGATGCGCGTAATGCCCGCGCAGCATCGAGGCATTACAACTCTCTTTTTCCTTCGCCGACGCGGTCATCACCAATAGCAACGCCAAGCCGCTCGTGATACCGAGCCTGCCCAAACAAAGATGCATCCGACCTCCTTTGGTCTTGGTGTACTTTACCAAACCGGAGGCAATTTCGAAGTCCTGTTAGTTTTTCCGTAACACCACACAGCACTAGCCGGCAGAGTGGTACTGATCACGCAGCACACGAAGCGGAGAAAAAGAAGTTTCAAAGCTGTGAATCGGTTTGCGACGAGGGAACCGGTCCTGCTGAGATGGATGCTACATGCCAGCCATCGACATCCGCGCGCAGGACGCCGGCAGGAATCTGCCGAAAGGGATCGGTCTGATTATGCTCGCGTTTTTGTGCGCGGCGAGTTACGGCGCCTTGAGTAAAGGCCTACACGGCGTACCCCCAACGCTGACGCTGTCGTTCCAATACATCATCAGCTTTCTGTGTTTTCTTCCGTCGGGCTTGCGGCTGGGATGGGGCGTATTGCGGACCGAGCGATTGGGGATGCAGATCTTCCGGAGCATTGTCGGCTCAATTTGCCAATTGCTCTACTTCCTTTCGCTGCGATCCTTGCCCTTACTCGCCGCGTCGTTGCTTTCGAATGCCGCGCCACTGTTTATTCCGATTGTGGTTTGGATATGGCTGAGAAAAGGGATCAGCCGAACCGTCGCGCTGAGCCTGGGAATTGGATTGTGGGGCGTGGTGCTGGTGATTCACCCCGGGCCGGAGCTTTTGCATGATCCCGCAGCTATCCTGGCACTTGCGTCGGGTATCTTGTCGGCCGTGGCGCTGGTTACGACAAACCAGTTGGCGAAGACGGAGCCTCCGGCACGAACCCTCATCTACAACTTCGGGGTGTCTTCGGTGCTGCTGGCACCGGTGGTGCTTTTGGAATGGCAGCCGTTGCAAGGACGCGAGTGGCTTTTCTTGCTAGGCGTCGGGGTGTTCTATGCTCTGACGCAATGGCTGATCATTCTCGCCTATCGCTATGCGTCGGCTTCGGAGCTTTCGCCGTTTAACTACTCAGTGGTGGTTTTTTCGGGTTTGCTCGGTTGGATCTTCTTCGGGAATGTTCCGGCGAGCTCGGCGATCGTGGGAACGCTGCTTATCGTTGGGGGCGGGATTCTGAGTATCAGCAGCGGCCATGCGGAAGGATTGGGGCATTGGGTCGGGACCGGCCACTGGCATTGGCCGTGGAAGTATCGGGTTGCCGGAGAAGAGGGCGGCGGCGGTTTAGCTGTGAGAGCCGAACCCACTCGATCAAAGGGCTGGTTCCGTTCCAGCTTTTCGTCTTTTCCAAGCGGTCCTGGTCAGAGCGAAACCGCAGAGGAACAGGGCCAAGCTCGCGGGCTCCGGCACTTCGCTGGCCGCTACGGGTGTGACGCCGTCGGCTTCGAAGAACCGGAATTGAAAGGATGTATTTAGGTGCCCGCCTGAAAGGCCGTCGAACATGTAGGCGTAGTCGGTCGTCGAACCGCGAGCGAACAGGCCGAGGTTCGTGCCCAGCGTCACCGGAATCAATCCACGAACGTTCAGCCAGTAGTTGCTGCCAGGATCACAGCCATAGATTGGAGGTTGACTGGAGCAACTCAGCACTGTTGTATTCGGGTTGTTGTTGCTCAAGGGAACCGGGCTGATGGCAAAACCAGTGATCATGGTCGAGATGCCGTCGTAGTAGTTGTCGGGGTTGCCGATACTGTTGGGACCGATCTGCAGGTAGCCCGATCGAATGGAGCCAGCCGTGCGCAGCGTGGTGCTGTAGTTGATCGCGATACTGGCGGATGATCCGGGGCCATAGACTGCGCCAGGAGTTGTTATTTGGCTGGTCTGGTAAGCGATGGCGTTTTGGGATGTCAATAAGTTGCTGAACTGACTCGGGTCGGCGGCGACTTGCAACGTGACCGATCCAGTTGCCGATGATCCGCCGCGGTCAAACGGACTTGCCGCACCGGGATCTCGAGCGTCGCAGGTCGAAGAAGTCGAGGTCTCGCTGTAGCGAGTGGCCACACCAGTCGGCGAACCACAGGTCACCTGGATGAACGATGCCGCATGCAGGGACGCGGCGGTCAAGCTGCAAAACAGGAGGAATTTCATGCCTTCTCATACTATGTCCTCCGTGAACTTGGAGACAGTTGGCGTTTGTTCGCTACACCTGTCCTCACTCACATCCCAAGTTGGGTTCGGACAGCGTCACCGGAACCGCTCTTGGGAACACGGGCGCGGCGGAAAATTGTGTTGTAATTCTCCCGTGCGATGCCAGCGGATCCTTCGCGCCTTCCTCGTGTTCGCGTCGCTTGCGGCGGGCAGCGGTTGGGGTGGACCGGACGCGGCTGTTTGCGTTTCTGTAAGCGACCAGTCGGGCTACGTTCCGGAGACGTGCGGGGAGACTGGTTTCGGTCGACGGAGTTTGGGAGGCACGCTCCGGTGCTGGCGGCGTCCTTCGGTTCGAGAACATTCCCGACGGTGTCTATGACGTCGAAGTGAATGCACACGGGTTCGTGAGGTGGACGCAAATGGCAGTAATTCATACGTCGACTACTCAGACCGACATCGAGGCTTCCATACACATGCTGCCATTCACCTGTGGGTACGCAGACACCGTCGAGTACAGAGGGCCGAAGCAATCTGCATCCGGCGCGGTGTCCGGGCGAGTACTGGATGAGGACCGCCGCAAAGGGGTCCCGGGGCGCGCGGGTCCACGTGAGCAGGGCCAATCAGAAGGGCGAAGTCTCAAGTGCCGTATCGGCCAAGGACGGCTCGTTCGCCTTTCCGGTCCTCGAACGGGACGGTACAGCATTCACGCTGCGAAGGATGGTTATCACGTGAGTCAAATTGAAGGCATCCTCGTACCGCGACGGAACGAGACGGTGCTTGAGTTGAACATCGACCGGCAAGGTCACATGCACGTTTGCCAATAGCGAATCGGAACAACCAGAGCGCGGGCGGTTTCCAAGAGACTGGAGATGCGCACACTTCGCGACCTGTTGCTGCTGGCGGCTGTCGTTTCAGGCGCGGCCGCGGGTCTTCATTATTGGCAAGCAAGCCGCGAATCCTTCGTGAGCGGAAGTGTGGTTGATCTCAAAACGGGGCGACCTGTCGCCCATGCTCATGTGTTTGCCAAATATGCCAATGCGCATGGCGAAGGCGTGGAGACGGACGGCGACGGGCGGTTTCGTTTGCTCCTGCCCTATCCGACTCAAACCGCTGGGTTGTTCGCCGAAGGTGAGGGGTACGCGGGTTTATTCGGTAAGACGCTCGGGTTCGGAGGTCACTGGCTTAGGAAAGGCGAGCGTGAGACCGGCGTGGTTGTTCCCGCGATTCCAGCAGCCAGTGCCAGTGGATCTGTTCACGACGACGCCGGTAAACCAGTCGCGGGCTGCACCGTGAACCTGATGCGGCCGGTGAGCCTGTTCGGTCCTCTTGATATCGACATGGGCGTTGACGAGACGACTACTGATTTTGCGGGCAAGTTTCAGTTCAAACGTTTGGCTGCCGGTGTGTATTTTCCGAACGCGGATTGCAATGCGCAAGCTCAGAGCTCTTATTTTCCCCAGAAGGTGATCCGGGAGAATCCTCGGCCCTTCTTTGCCTGGAAGAGAACGCTCTACCCGAGCGGGCTCACGTTGAAGGAGGCCGAGCCCGTCGTTCTGAGGCCGGGAGAGCGAGGCGTAGGCTTGGCCATTCGCGTGGCAAAGGCGCGGGCGTTCACCGTCCGAGGGCGATTCGTCTGGGACGACGGCGACGGTCCGAAACCACGTGACGTTTATTTCAACGATTTTGCTGTGATTTCGTCCGATGAACGTTTTGCGCAACCGGCTTCCTGCCGGTGGAACACGGTACCGGGTTCGTTCGAATGCTCGCCAGTGATCGCAGGCGTATATCGACTCAGCATGGCCATTTCACCGGTGTGGGTGGATGGCGATCCCGAGCGCAGAATTGCAACACCGAACGATCAGCGCGGCGAGATGCGATTGAGTATCGACGAAGGCGGTCCACCGCGAGAAATCTTGCTGCCCATGCACAAGTTGGGACCGCCGCGGCCCAAGCCGGTTCCGTCGAAGGCAAAACGAGAGGAGACTGGCTCGTTCGACATAGACATTACAGGGTGTGGTGCGTATCGCTTTCCGCAAATGAGCACGCAGGTTTTGCGGATAGCACCGCTTGGGTATCCGCGCGTTTACTACTCAGGAGCGACGTCTGCCAGAGTGAGCGGGATCTGGGAGGTTCCACCGGGTACTTATGAAGTGAATGCGGCGTGCGCGCCGTATTGGGGAACCCGATCGAACAGGTATCTGGATGAATTGCTGGGGCGCGCGGGCACGAAGGTGGAAGTGCGCCCGGATGTCACGACTCGGATTTCCGTTCGGGGGTTGAGTACGGGAGAAGTCTACCGATTGGTAGTAAGTCATCTTCAGCACGAGGCGGAAGCTGAGATGAAGCGTGCCGCGGCGATCGTGCAACAAGACTGAACGAGCGGAATGCGGGCAAAGAGCGGGGCTCCATCCGTTGAGCCACTTACCGCAGTTCGAACCCGACGGTGGGATTCGGTGAGAGAGACTATTCAGCTTCAAATACCAGTACGCCTTCGTCCCGCCGATACACAGATATATTGACGATCGGAATTCGCCACCCGATACTTGGCTCAGTGCGGACCTACTCAAGATGCGTGACGGTGTTGATATCTGCGCTGTTCGGAACCATGCTTCCCGCAGCGACCATCGCATCGGTTGGAAATCCTGACCGTAACTTCACATCGGGCCTCTCGGCCAACGAGCAGGAAGCATTGTCCGTCTCCTGGACCCAGGCCAGGTCGTATACCAACGTTAGTATCTACGCGCCTTTGCCAACGGCGGGCGCTAACGACTCCAATCCCGTTTACGCCTATATAACGAGCCGGAGCGGCTTCGGTACAACGGAAACGGACGAGATCGCGCGATCTCTCGTGTATTTCTCACCTGCCGCTGATCCGAGTGTCCAATTGTTTAGCGGACTTATTCTGGGACCGGGCACGTACTACCTGACACTTTGGTCCCCGATTATGGCGGGTGGAGGCTGGTTATTCTCTTCGGATCCGGTTACTACTCTCGACGAGGGTGTCACGATTGGGGCAAGCCGATATTCATACCAGTATGTAGGGCTGGACAGACTCCCGTGGAGCTATCCGTATCCCCCGTCCGGCCTCTATATGCCGGAGACTATCTTCGGAGATCTTTGGCCGAATGAACATCTGGTGTTTAGCGTGACAGGAACTGAGGCAACCGCTGCTCCCGAGCCGCAGACAATCTTCTTAAGCGGTGTTTCAGCAGCGTTGCTGTCCGTTCTCGTGAGGGCGAAACGGCGGCGGCGTCTCGTATAAGTCTCGCTTCTGGTCTGAACTCGTTGCTTGTGGCTTAGAAAATCCCAGAGCTTTTCAGATGTTTTGCGCGGCATCAGTGGCCCGGGCTGAGGGCACCATTAACTTGTTCTGTCGATAGACTTGGAGGCGGGCCATGTACAACCCTTCTCCGTTTGCCGAACATCGCGTGGATGTGTTGCATGCGTTCATTCGTCAATATCCATTCGCAGCGATTGTGAGCTGTGGTGACGACGGACCGGAAGCCACGCATGTTCCCGTCGTTCTTCACGAAGATGTGGGGCCGAAGGGAGTGCTTCGGTGCCATTTTGCGCGGGCCAATCGCCATTGGGAAACGATGCGGTCAATGCCGGCGGTTCTGGTGATCCTGCAAGGTCCGGATCAGTACATTACTCCTGACTGGTATCCCAGTAAGCGGGAACATGGCAAGGTTGTTCCTACTTGGAACTATGTTGCCGTCCACGTTCGGGGCAAGGCCCGGATCGTTGAAGGTCGAGAGGAACTGGAACAGCATCTTCGTACGTTGACGGAACAGCATGAGTCTGCGCGCGAGACGCCCTGGTCCATTGACGACGCGCCCAAGGATTACATCGAAGCGCTCAGTCGAGGAATCGTCGGGATTGAGATTGAGATTGTCGAGATTGAGGGCAAATGGAAGGTCAGCCAGAATCGGCCTGAAACGGACAGGAAAGGTGTAGTTGCCGGGTTGGAAGCGGCCGGTACTCCCAGCAGTCTTACCATGTCACGATGGTGCGGCGCGGTCGTGGAACGGAGCTCTGATTGCCTGGTTTCGCCCTGACAATTGCTAGCTGAGGGGGAGCGGCTGGGGCGCGTCTTAGGGGCATGCAGCTGAAGTCCATTGAAGAACAAGTTGTGGTGATCGCCGGTGCTTCGAGTGGTATCGGGCGCGAGTGTGCACTCCGTTTTGCAGAACGGGGGGCGAAGGTTGTCGTGGGCGCGCGCGATCAGCAAGGTCTGGCGACGCTCACAGAGGAGATCGACGCGACGCGGCGGGCAGGGTGCATACGCGGTTTGCGATGTTGCCGAGTTCGACGAGGTGAAAGGCCTGGCTGCTGCCGCGGTAACGAACTTCGGGCGGATCGACACTTGGGTAAATGTTGCGGCTGTATCCGTTTACGCACGATTTGAAGACACGACGCCGGAAGAGTTCCGTCGCGTGATGGAAGTGAACTATCTCGGGCAGGTGCATGGAGCGCTGGCGGCGTTGCCGTATCTGCGAAAAGAAGGGCGGGGTGCTTTGATTGCACTGTCGTCGGTGGAGAGCCTGGTGGCGCTGCCGCTGCACAGCTCTTACAGCGCCTCGAAGCATGCCGTGGAAGGGGCGCTCGATGCACTGCGCCGAGAGTTGAAGGCCGAAGGCGCGCCGATTTCTGTAACAAGCATTAAGCCGGCCACCATCAATACGCCGTTTTTCGACAACACCGAGAGCAAGATGGAGGTGAAGCCGCAAGGGCCGCCGCCGATCTATGACCCGGCGGTAGTGGCCGATTGTGTTTTGTATGCGGCCGAGCATCCGGTTCGGGAACTGTTTGCGGGCGGCGCGGGCAAGGCCATGGCTTTAGGGCAGAAATTTATGCCATCGCTGATGGACAAGGTTCTGGCGCGCACGGGCATTCCGTCCGAGCGCACGGACGAACCGAGGCCCAACGGCATGCCGGGAAATCTCTATCAGCCGACGGATGACACGCGCCGGGAGGGAGACTTCAGCAATCGGGCACGGCGCGTCAGCGTATATACGTGGATGGAGACGCACCGGTGGGCGCGCGGTCTGGCACTTGCAGGTGTGGCCGGTGCCGCGGTTTTGATGGCGCGAAGGTCCTGACGTGGCGATGCTCTGCCGCGTCGTGACCGGGTTCGCGGGCGGAGTGCTAGGGGCTGCGGCCATGGCGGCGTTGCAGTTTCCTTTGCGGGCGTGGTTACGGCGGACGGGCTCACCGGGAGCTCTGGCGGATTCCGGCATCGGTTTTCAGGCTGCATTCCGGTTGCCGGATCCGACCGCCGCAACCGCGCAAAGGTTGTTTCGGCGCAGCACTTATCCCCGTGAGCATCCACTTGCGTCGGCACTGATTGTGCACGCCGGGTTTGGGGCATCAGCGGGACTCTTCTATGCGTGCTTTGTGCCGGAGGGCAAGGCGTTTACGCTCGCATTCGCGCTTGTTCTCTGGCTCGGAGCGACTGAAGTCGCCCTTCCGACTTTAAGATTGACGAAGCCTGCGCGGCGGTCGTCGCTAGGAATTCAGGCGTTTGGACTGGGCGAGCACGTCCTCTATGCGTGCTTGCTCCATCAGGCCAGGCGGGCTTGCGGCGGGAACGCCTCTCAGCGCACGAACTGATTGACGTACTCCGCTCCGAGCCCGACTTCGATGTAGTGCTTCCGGCACATGTCGATTTTTGTGAATACATCCTCGAAGCCGGTGTGATTGCCGGCCTCATCGACGTAATACATGCAGCCCGAGATATTGAAGAACGTGATCATCTCTTCTACGTCTTCATCGACCATGAGCGTGTGGGTTTCGCCTGGCGGCTCGAATACGTAGTCGCCGGTGCGCGCGACCCAGTCGTGCTCGAGATAGCGCCAGGAGCCCTTGATGACATAGCCGTGAACGGGCGCGGGATGGCGATGGCGACTGAGAATTCCGGCACGACGGACGCGCAGCAGATTGCACCATTGGCCGTTGAGCGTATTGAGCATGAGAGGACGGAACCAGACATTGGGGGCTTGCGGCACCCACACGCGCTCATCCTCCGGAACCGCATGGGTAACGATCTGGTGGGGCGAGAGGGGATGAGTGGTCTGCATTGAACTTTGATATCAAACTCTAGAACACCGAGTACCCGCCATCGACCGGAATAACAGCGCCGGTCATGAACGATGCCAGGTCGGAAGCAAGGAACAAGACGGGGCCAGCGACTTCCTCGGGCCGTCCCCAACGTGCGAGAGGGGTCCGGGAGACCAGCTCGGCGGATCGAGTGGCGTCGTTACGGAGCGCTTGCGTGAGCGGCGTTGCGATCCAGCCCGGCGCGACGGCATTCACCCGAATGCCATCGGCGGCCCACGCGACGGCAAGCGAGCGAGTGAGCTGAACGATGCCGCCTTTACTTGCGCTATAGGCGGGAGCGCGGGCGCTGCCGAAAAAGCTGAGCATGGAGGCGATGTTGACGATGCAACCGCGCGACGCCAGCAGTTTTGGATGCGCCGCCATGCAAACGCGCATGACGGCGGTGAGGTTGACGTCGAGTACTTTGTCGAAGATGTCCAGACGGAACTCTTCGTCCCGGCGGATGATGCCCGCGGCGTTCACCACCACGTGCAGCGCAGGAAGGCGGCTGACCAGGTTGTCGACCGCAGCGGTGTCCGTTATATCGAGGATCTCTGTTTGGATCGGAGATCGTACCGTTTCGTCCGAAGCTAAACCGATGGCCAGGACGTCGGCTCCGGCGATTGAAAATGCTTCTGAGATGGCGCGACCGATACCGCTGGTGCCGCCGGTGACAAGTACGCGCTTACCCGTGAAATCGACCATGAAGCTACATTATGATGCGCGATGGCGGCGTTGTGAGCGGACGCTAACCGACCAGCGGGTCTGTTCGAAGCATACAAGGGCAATCCAGACCGGTAGCGCGCGCGTATAGAGAAGTGAGGAAGTTTTCGGCGGTGCGCTCAGCTTGCAGAGGTTCAAGGTTGTTCGATGGGTAACGTTGCGTGCAACTCTTCTCTGGTGGGAGGAAAGCGCTCGGAAGCGGCTGCAGATGGTAGTTCCGAGGATCCCATATTCCGTGATATGTTCTCCGGGGTGGGACCAACGTCGCAGCCGCAACCAGCCGCTCCAGGTCGCAAAACAACGGACGACCAATCCTGGAGCGAATACCTGGGTGCGGTTCAGAAAGGGAATGCGGAGGCGCTTGCGAAGCTGTATGACGCTACATCCCGACCGCTTTATTCGTTAGCGTTGCGCATTGTGGGCAATGCAGCGGATGCCGAAGAAGTGCTCCTCGACGTGTATCAGCAGATCTGGCGCGCGGCGAACAGCTTCAATCCGGGGCGAGGAGGAGTGTGGAATTGGCTGGTCCTGCTGACGCGCAGCAGAGCGCTCGACCGTTTGCGCAACACTGCGAATAAACGACATCACGAGGTGCCGGCACTTCCGGAGCAATCTAACGTGGCGAGTTCCGCTCCGGTTCCCGAGCAGGCGAGCATCCTCGCCGAGCAAGAGACGACAGTGAGGCGGGCGATCCGCACGCTTCCGCCGGAGCAGCGGGAGGCGTTGGAATTGGCGTACTTTCGGGGCCTGACGCACATTGAGATTGCAACCAGCCTAGGAGTGCCATTGGGTACGATCAAAACGAGAATTCGTTCTGCGATGGACAAACTCCGAGTGGCCCTTCAAGCTTCGACTGGCGAGATGTTCCGCCAATGACAATGCAAGATCCAATCGAGGAATGCCGAACCGCCGCCGCGCTGTATTCGGCAGGCGCACTGCCGGAACGCGAGAAAATGCAGTTCGAGCAGCGGCTATCGGGCGGCTGTCCGTTCTGCACCGCTCAATTGCAAGAGTACGCTTCGGTGGCGGACGAGATGGCACTTACTGTTCCGATGGAGGAGCCAGATCCGGGCCTTCGAGGGCGATTGCTCGACCGGATTCAGCTTTCCGCGCCGGTTTCCGCTCCAGCGCAACCACTGCAGGAAGGGATAAAGCTGGTCCGTAGCGGAGACACACCCTGGCGGCCGTTGCCATCCCCCGGAGTGGAGGTGCGGCCGTTATTGGGGACTAAGACGTTGCTGGTTCGGATGCAGCCCGGCGCGGTGTACCCTTCGCATGAACACCGTTTCGCCGAGCAGTGTTTCGTTTTAGAAGGAAGCGTTGTGGACAGTTCGGGGCTTACGGCTTTCGCCGGCGATTTTGTGTGTATGCCGGCGGGAAGCACACACGGGGAAATCCATACCGAGACCGGCTGTACGTTCCTGATCGCTTATACGGCGTAAGCCGGCTTATCTGCAGTTAGTCGCAAACCGCAGTCCGATCACCTACCGTTCCTCAGTATCGGCAGCTGGCGACTGTTTTACAGTCTGCGCTGTTTACAGCTGCCGCTCGCATATAGAGTCGCGATATTTCGGCGCGCGTGTATGAAGATAGAGGGAATGCGCCGCTTCGACCGAATCACTTGGGACCCTGGCCAGATGAACGGCCAACCTTGTATTCGCGGATCACGGTTGACTGTTCGACGCGTCGTCGAAGCGGTGGCCCTCTACCCGGACCGGGGCGATTTGTTCCGAAACTATCCGGAATTGGAACCGGAAGACGTGCAGCAGGCCCTGGCTTTCGCGGCGGCCAATCTAGAAGACAGCGCTAGCGACACGAACGCAGCTTGAGTAATACCGCGGCATTGCGCCTGGTATTGGATCAGGGCGTCCCTCGCGATGCAGCAGTACTCTTGCGCGAACTCGGGTACGACTGCATTCATGCGGGAGAGATTCAAATGTCCCAGGCCACCGACGAACAGATACTCACCTGGGCACGAAGAGAAGGCGCTGTGGTTATAACGCTCGATGCGGATTTCCATGCCATCCTGGCCGTTTCAGGCGCGAGTGATCCGTCAGTCGTTCGAATTCGTCTGGAGGGCCTTGCTGCCCAGCCGATTGTGGACTTGCTCTTGCCAATCTTGGTGGCTCACAACTCCGGACTGAAATGCGGGACGCTTCTCACGATTAAGCGGCACAAGATCACACAACACCGTCTTCCCATCGGGCATCAGGATTGACATCATTCGCCGCTCAAAAAGCGACGAACGTATAGTGAATACTGAGTTTTGGGGACCACCAATCCACTTCGTATCCGAGTTCGTCACGACCGGATCCAAGGTTTGTAGAGAGCCGTGCATACAGCGTTCTTCATCATTGCGCTGATCGCGATGGCGCTGCAGGGCATAGAGCTCTACCTGGCTTTTTTTGGCCGGGGTTTGCGCTATGACGTCAAGGAAGCGCCAAACACAGCTCTGGATAATCCGGAGTTCGCGGCGTTGCTCGCGTTCCTCACTGAGGCCAAGTTGCTGCACGGGAACAGCCTGGAGGTGCTGACCGATGGCGGTTGTTTTTACGAAGCGGAACTGGCGGCCATCTCGCAGGCTCGGAGCAGTATCAACCTCGAAGCCTATATCTTCCATAAGGGCGAGGTGGCCGAGCGCTACTTGAAAGTGCTGGCGGAGCGGGCTCGTGCGGGAGTTCGGGTCCGGTTGACACTTGATTACATCGGCAGTCTCACGACCACCCGGCGATATATGAAGGAGTTGCTGGACGCGGGCGGAGAGTTGCGTTGGTATCACCCGCTGCGCATCAGGTTCATTCCCGAATTCAACAATCGTACGCACCGAGAGTTATTGATCGTGGATGGGACCACCGCATTTATCGGAGGCCCCGGCATTGCCGATTGGTGGCTGAAGGATGGCGTGAGAGGCAAACGCTGGCGCGACATGATGGTTCGGGTAGACGGACCGCCTGCTGCGGCGCTGCAAGCGGTGTTCGCACAGAACTGGCTGCGCGTTTCCGGAGAGATCCTGGCGGGCGATGACTATGTCACGAATGACGAGGACGGGAAAGGCGCACCGGCACTGGTTGTCGCAAGCACGCCGTCGGCTGGCGCCACTCAGGCGCGAATCCTGTTTCAGCTTCTGATTTCATGCGCGCGCAAGTGCATCTATATCTCGAGTCCTTACTTCCTGCCGTCTCATAGTGCACGCGAAGCAATTATCAAGGCTGCACGCGAACGCAACGTCGAGGTGAAGGTTCTGACGCCGGGAGATAACAACGACCAGAAGATGACCCGGGCTTCCAGCCGGCACTTATATGGATCTCTGCTGAAGCATGGAATTAAGATTTACGAATACGAGCCATCCATGAACCATACGAAGGTGCTGATGGTGGATGATCTGTGGGCTGTCGTGGGCTCGACGAACTTCGACTATCGCTCGTTCGCGATTAATGACGAGGTGAACCTGGCCGTCATGGACCCAGGATTCACGAGGCGGCTGGCTCAGGATTTTGAGCGCGATCTTTCGCAGAGCCGAGAGATTACTTACGCGGTATGGCGAGAGAAGAGCAGATTCCGTATCGCGGATCGGCTCTTCTCACTGGCGGAACGTCAGCAGTGAACCCGCTCCGGGTCTGCACTTACAACGTTCATAAGTGCAAAGGAATGGACTTAAGAGTGCGCCCCGCCCGGATCGCGAACGTAATCGCCCACTTGCACTGCGACATTGTGGCCGCGCAGGAGATTCTGCTATCGCAGGCACGGGAGATCTCGGATCGTATCGAGACGCCGTTTATTTTTGGTTCTGCACGTGAGCATGCGGGGGAAGCATACGGGAATGCCGTCTTTTCCCGACTGCCCATGGTGTCAGAGCAGAGTTACGACATCACTGTGCCCGGGCGAGAGCAGAGACAGTGCCTGCGTGTTTCATTTCGGCTTCCTTCTAACAGGACGGCTCACTTTTTTGCCGTGCACCTGGGCACATCGTTCGGAGAACGGCGCGAACAAGCACGCATGCTGCTTTCCGGTGACGTGTTGCTCGCAAATGAGATGAACGGGCGGCGGATCATCGCCGGTGACTTCAACGAATGGACCCGGGGATTGGTGACGACAATGCTCAGCCACCACTTCGAAAGCGCCGACATCGCCATGCACTTACGACGGAGAAAAACGTATCCGGGTTTTCTTCCGTTTATGCATCTCGATCACGTTTACTATGACCCGGAATTTAAATTGCGGGAGATGCATCTTCATCGAACAAGATTGGCGCTCCTCGCTTCGGACCACCTGCCGCTGGTGGCGACATTAGTGGAGGCATTGCCGGAGAACATTGATCGGATAGACAGCGTTTCTTGATACTCTTCTAGAGACTCGGAGTCGAGTTTTCACGCCGGCGAGTGTTTCGGTAGCTGTCCATGGCCTACAACGCCTTCATTTCTTACAGCCACGCGAGCGACAGTACGCTTGCCGCAGCGCTGCAGTCGGCCTTGCACCGATTCGCTAAGCCCTGGTACAAGCTACGCGGCTTGCACGTGTTTCGCGACCAAACCAATCTCGCTGTCAATCCAGCTCTATGGTCCACCATTCGCGAGGCGCTCGATCAATCGCAATTTCTGATTCTGCTGGCGTCACCAGCAGCGGCGGCTTCTCCCTGGGTCGCCAAAGAGGCTG
The DNA here is from genome assembly GCA_963730775.1 of uncultured Acidobacteriaceae bacterium. Lineage (GTDB taxonomy): Bacteria > Acidobacteriota > Terriglobia > Bryobacterales > Bryobacteraceae > Bog-105. The sequence goes on from CAVSTI010000012.1 coordinate 240,161, forward strand.
GGTATTGGATCAGCCGAAACGGGACGTCGCACGTCCTGATTGTTCATACTGGCGGGACGCTGGCCTGGGACCGGGAAAGTAGTGCATTCAACAAATCAGAGACCAGCGCGCTTCCATCCGACCTGCTCCAGTCGTTCTCAGAGGAGCCTCTTTTCGTGGACCTCCTGCCTGCTGGCGAAGCGGCATCGCACCGGCGCTTCAGCATGCGCGAACCGCAGTTTCACGAAGCCGTTCTTCAACTGGCTTCTACTCTTCGCAACCGGCCGAAAGACGAGCTCGACGGGGAGGATATCCGGGCCCGACGCCACACTCGCTGGATCGCCGCCTCTGCTTGCACCATCATCCTTGTCACGGGGCTGTTTGCATGGCGCGAAGGCAAGGCAACCGCAGAAGAAATGAATCGCAACCTGGCCGCCACGCTCGCCGCGAATTCCGCGCAGATCTTGAGCGATTATCCGGATGAGACACGCCAGGCTGCCCTTCTCGCGATCGAATCTACTCGCCGTTATCCGTCCGTTCGGGGGAACCAAGCGTTGCGGTCTGCCGTATCGTTGTTACCGGCAAGCGCTCAATTCTATAAAGCGGACGATGGCGATCCTGAAGAACGGGTGCGGGACATGGCTTTCTCTCCCCGCGGAGACATGCTGGCGGTGGTAAGAGACAACGGGTCGACGCAGCTGATTGACGTGGCTAATCACAAGTCAGCCGGCTATCTCGGACCCGACAAGGAACCGGCTGCTCACATAGAGCTAGCACCCAAGCCGCAGGACGGCTCGCTTGAAGGCGACAACTCAGACAATGCAGTTTCAGTAGCATTTGATGCCACGGGATTGTTGGTTGCGACAGCAGTGCGCGATGGCTTCGTACATGTATGGAGTCGCAAGGACGGACGCGAAGTGTTGCGCATCTTCCACGCTGCACCGGTTTCTCAAGTTGGATTTCATCCCCAAGCCAACGAACTCTTTACCGCTGCCGACGATGGCCAGATCAGGATCTTCGATATCGCTCGCAAGGAGATGATCGCCGGCTTCGACTGCCGAAGCAAGATCGCTTCCGCCGCATATAGCCCTGATGGCAAATTTCTGGCCGCCCTCTCCTCTGATGGTCCTGTTTATCTTTTTGATCTTCGTGAGCGCAAGTTGGCACGTAAGCTGTTCGGCGGCGGCGAGGCCGCTCTCCATCTTGCGTTCAGCAGTGACGGGAAGCGGCTCGCGACCGCTATGGGGAGTTTCGCTTTCGTTTGGGATCTCGCCACAGGGCAGCAACTGCTGAAAGCGACGCATTCTGAATCTCTCGAAGAGCTGCCCACGATTGATTGGATTATCGATGCCGCGCTAAGTCCGAATGGCAAGTACCTGGCCTATGCATCGAGGAGTGACGCTCTGGCACGCATCTGGAATGTCGAGACAGGTCGCCAGATTCTTACGCTCCAGCATGGTTCCCCGGTTACGGCGGTGATTTTCGATGCAAACGGCGCTCAGCTCAGCACTGCCTCGTATGACGGCACCTCGCGGGTTTGGGAGATCCCTTCCGGCAGGGAGATTGAGAGATCTTCTCACGCAGGAGGCGCCGAAGTAGTTACATTTAGCGCGGAGAGCGGCCGGGTCGCGTCAGGAGGCATGGACGGATCAATTTCCATCTCTGACATGCGACGCGCTCACAATCCGGTTGTGTTTCATCTGCCGCGTGGTTTGCGTTCGCTCGCTTTCAGCCCCGATGACCGACACGTGGCTCTCGGTGCGAGGTCAGCGCAGTACGAGCGGTTGGTGAGAATCGGCGATACGGCGGGCAATGTTGTGCGCGACATCGAAGGCAATGGCCTCTCGTTCGACAAGCTCTTCTTCCTTGACGTAAATCGGCTTGTCGGGAAGTGGAGCACACAGCTGGATATGATCGATATCCAGAGCGCGTCAATGAAGCATTTGAAGGTGCCCGAACTGTACAGCGACATCCGGATCGACCCCAGTGGCCGCGTCCTGGCCAGCCCGTCAGAGCAGAGAACGGATCTCTACAATTTGCCGGAATTGCAGAAAGTCAGTTCTGTCCCTGGCACTCCTAAACATCTGCTTTTCACTACTGCGGGAGGCAAGCTTCTCGCCTTTGACACAACACAACCGCCGAAGCAATTCAGAATCGATATCTGGAACGTTGCGCGTAAGGCCAGTGAAGCGCGCATCACTCTCCCGCTCGCGCTCACCTCGGTAGCGTCGAATCCAGCGGGCACTATTTTGTTCACGGCCGAGGGTAGCAATCTGCAGGCCTGGGAAGTTCCAAGGGGAAAGCAGCGGTTCGCTCTTTCGGGCGACAGTGCAATACGGATGATTGTCCCTGATCCCTCTTCGGCCGCGTTCGCTACAGTAACGGAGGCCCATCTCACGGTCAGAGATGCCACGACCGGCACGCCCCTGGCCGAAGTTCCGAGTACCGCGGCAGCGGCGTTCAGCCCTTCCGGCCGATACCTGCTGACGAAAGTCGACGACCGATCCGCGGCACTATGGCTCTGGCGCTCGAGCGATCTCACCCAGCAAGCTTGCACTCGCCTGTCCAGTAATTTGTCCCGCGCAGAGTGGTCGCAATGGCTTCCTAAGCAACCGTATCGACTCACGTGTCCGAATCTGCCTGCGGGGAAGTGAACTAAGTTGAATCGCCAACTGCTCGGCGTTCGGTACTCCCGTACGCGGATAGCGCTTCGTCCCCTATCCGAACCAGTTGCTGCGACACGTTCGCTCGGGAATTTACGTCAGTAAGTCAGACAGACTGTCTGAGTTGACACGATCCGGAGTTTCAGTCCGGCACAAAAGGGGATATGGTTGCGGGTTCATTTGATAAATCCAAGCGATACGGCATTCGGTACTGCCGTAATTACGCCACGCTGGTTGTTTGTTTTAGCGGCAGCTACACCTGAGGAGTTTGGAGATCCCATCCTGTGGGACGAAACTCTGGAGCCGCTGAATGCCGACTCGATCGAAGCCGGCGATATCGTGGGGATCGGCATTCACACCGGGAACGCCCTTCGAGGCTATGCGATTTCGCGTCTTGCTAAGGAACGTGGCGCATTCGTTGTTCTGGGCGGTATTCATTCCACGCTGTTCCCCGAGGAGGCCCTTCAGCAAGGCGGGGCTGACTGCGTGGTGCGCGGCGATGGGGATCTCGCGTGGGGCCAAGCTCTGCGAGATTACAAGAACGGACTAAGTCAACGCATCTATGAAGGCGGCCGCGTGGAAGCCGCGGACTTCAAAGTTGCCCGATGGGATCTGCTCGATTCGTCCAAGTACATGTGGGCTTCGGTCCAGACTGTGCGGGGATGTGCAAAACACTGCTCGTTCTGCTCAGTTTGGCGCACAGACGGGCAACGTCCGCGACAAAGGCCTTCGGATCCGGTGATTGAAGAGATCGTTGAGCTGCGCCGACGGGGCTTCCGTTTTATTGCGCTCGCGGATGACAACTTTTACCCGGTCTCGCTCACGGATATCAAGCTCGCAGAACGACAGAACAACGTTCCGAGAGTTGCATCGCTGAAGGCGATCCGAGCGGAGCGCTTTGAATTGATGGACCGTCTCGCCGACCTTCCCAAGGGCATGGTGTTCTTCACGCAGATAACGATGGAGGCGGCCGAGGACCCTGAGTTTCTGGATGCGATGCGGAAGGCGCGCATTATGGGGGCACTCGTCGGTGTAGAAGCGGTGACCGCGGAGGGTCTTAAAGCGGTCTTCAAGGACTTCAATCTCTCAGGTGAAAACCTGGTGCAGCGGCTCCGACAGTTCCAGGATCATGGTGTTCATGTCCTTGGATCGTTCATCTTCGGGTTGCCCACCGACCGGCACGATACGTTTCAGGCGACGCAGGAACTCGCGCAGCGTTCGGGCATAGCGTTTGCCCAATTTGTGATGCTCACGCCTTTCTGTGGCACTGTCGATTTTGAGCGATGGGAGAAGAGTCTCGGCGATCATCCACCCGAAGTGGAGGGCACGCCGATCAATCGCTATTGGCTCATCCCGCCGGACAAAAGGCCGAAGATGTTCATGCCGCATCCGACCATGAGTTCGGACGAAATGCGAAGCAGAACGCAGGGTGTCTGGGACGCCTTCTACAGCCTGCCGGCCATCTGGAAGCGTTCGGCCTGTACGCCGAATCTGCGAGCTCGGCTGGCATTCATCTTCATCTCGAAGCTGTACCGGCAGATGTACGCAAGCACCGGCATTGCGACCGACAGTGCCCGGCGCGAACGCGCGAATGTCTGGGCGAGGCGGATAGCGAAGGTGACGCGACGATTATTTCAAGCTAAACCTATGCCGGAGCTGGAAGTGCCTCGTCGAATGCCCGCACACGTCACGGCCAACCCGCTTGAGGTACTGAGGTAGAACGCTGCCCTTACCTGGTGTTCCATTTAGTTCACCGGAATTCTCCATGGGTTCGGTGGGAAAGGCCGATCCCGGTCTTCGGCGATGGCTTCCGGACTCAGCGGAAAGGTGATCGTGGCGGAGGAACTCGCCGAGTCCGACTCTTCCTCCACGCTTGGTACGGCGGCTTGCGTTTGGTGCTGACGAAACATCTCCTGGAGCTTGTCGCGCATGGCCTGAGCCGCCCTTTCAGGATCGGCGAGGTAGGCTCGCATCGAGGTCACCTCTTCCATAAAGAAAGGGGCCGCTGTCTGCTCGTCGTAAAGAGTTATCGCACGCATAAGGTGCCGACTGGCTTCATCCAGCAGTGGCCCTGCTTTGTCGCGGAGTGTTGAAAGGTCAGGCTCCGCCGACGCGGGGTATCGTCCGTAGTTTGGCAGCAGCTTTCTTGCTTTCGCGCTCAGGATCATTCCGCACTGTACATTTGCATGCTTGTGCTCCGGGCGAATTTCGAGGAGACGCTCGAGCCATTGCTTTGCTTCATCCATGCGGTCGTTTCCCGGATCGAGCGGGTCCTTCCAACTGAAGTAGAGCGAGCAGAGATATTCGACCGTCAATTCGTTCTCGGGGTCGAGATGGTTCGCCCGCCTCAGACTTGCTTCGGCGGGCGGCCATTGCGTGGAGTTTTTCTCAGCAAGGACCTTTCTTTCCCGCTCCTCATAGGCGGTCCACTCATCCTCTCCGGCAGCACCTGTCGTGTTTAGGTCGATGGAATGTCCCGCTGGGTCTTTGCTTATAGAGGGTCAAACGTGCGGCACCAAGGGCGAGATGAGCCTGGACGGAGCTAGGGTCTCTTGCAGTCGCGTTCTCAAAAGCCTCGCATGCCTGCTGGTAGCGCTTGGCCTGATAGGCTTCGATGCCGCGGGCCATCCATTCGTCAGGGGTGAGTTCGCTTGGCGGCACGGTTTTATTTCATCAGTTCCATCGGCCCTGGATGAGCGGGTACGCAATGCCTTGCGGTGGGAAGATCAGGCTGCCGAAATCGGGGTTTGTTCGCTTCGACCCGCTTCGCCGTAGTGGTAAGCCCAGCAAGCCGGACAAAGACGACAGCGAGTCTCCGCCGGCATCGTTTCAATGAACTCGGGAACCCATTGCCAGAGGCTTGTGTTCCTGTTCTCAACCCGGCGGCAGTGACAGCACATGGTGATCTTCGGGCCATAGTCAGAAAAATTACCGGCGGCCTCTGAGGGCGGCGCGAGCGTGTCCTTCATCACCACGTTTCTGAACAGCAATCCAGACCCGAATGGGGTTACGGTCATGCGCAATCGGCGCATGACCCGGGCTGAGGAGCAGTCAAACTCGTGCTGCCATCGACCCTGTTTGCGGGCAACCTGGAAGCCTGCATCGTAGTACTCGGAAAGAACTTGCGGAATGACCGCGAACAACGATAATCCCTGTACTTTGCTTTCTTTTGCACCAGATCCGTTGTTTTCGAGCGCAAAGGTGTCCCAAGCGGGGTTGCAGCGGACGATTCGAAATTGTTCATCTACGGCGTAGATCACGTGAGGATCGCGGTCGTAGTCCGATGGCCAGCTCAGGATCACTGAAAACTTCATTCTAGTCGAACCGGGTCTCTTGGTGGCGGGCAGTGTCGGGCCCGTTTACGAAAGTTCGTTAAGCCTTAGTTAAAGGCCAGGGAGAAAGTAAGCTGACCGGCCGCCTTAGGAGCGTTCAGTTCCAGGCGCCAGGCGCATATAATAGTTGCTCTTCTTGTCCGGCGGTGCCGGTTCAAAGAGACGAGACTTGACGATTCCGAGCTTATGGAAGAAGAACTTCATCGTGACGCCCAGAACACCAAGGCCATACCGCACGCTGCGGCGGAAGTTGATGGAAGAGGCTTCCTTGAAGTACTTGGTTGGACAGGAGACCTCGCCGATACGGAAGTTAAACATGACCGCTTGCGCCAGCATTTCGTTGTCGAAGACGAAGTCATCGGAGTTCTGCTCGAGCGGAAGGGTTTCGAGAACCCGGCGGGAGAAAGCACGGTAGCCGGTGTGGTACTCGGAGAGTTTGACGCCGAGGAAGATGTTCTCGAAGGCAGTGAGAAACCGGTTGAAGATGTACTTGTAAAGCGGCATGCCTCCCGGAAGTGCGCCGCCTCCGATGATTCTCGAGCCGAGAACGATATCGTAAACGTCATAGGCGATCATGCTCGACATGGCAGTCACCAGACGAGGCGTGTACTGATAGTCGGGGTGGACCATCACCACGATGTCCGCGCCGGTCTTTAGAGCCTCGCGGTAGCAGGTTTGCTGGTTGCGGCCGTAGCCGTAGTTGCGGTCGTGTACAAAGGTCAAAACGCCCAGCCGATTGGCAACTTCGGCCGTTTTATCCGAGCTGTGATCGTCCGTCAGGAGACGCACGTCGACTGTCTCCGGCAACTCCGAAAGAGTTTGCTCCAATGTTTTCTCGGCATTGTAAGCCGGCATTACAACCGCAATGCGCTTTCCATTGATCATGCGTTCCTCGCCCGGTCAGTAAAGACGTTCTCAGAAACATGATAGCCAGCGATCCGAATGAAGCTAAAGGCGATCGATTTGGCCACCTCTCGTGCGGGAGCTTCCAGGGCCAGGTAGCGGACCCTGGCTTTTACTGGCCCGCCGAAGAGCTTGGGGGCAGCATCTTGATCGTTCGAAGCCAAGTCTCCGCGAGGGCCGGCCAATCGGCCACGGGCAGTCCGGTTTTTCGCATGCCGTAGCCGTGGCCGCCTTCCGTGAAGAGATGCATTTCAACGGGAGCGCCAACATTCTTGAGGGCTACGTAGTACGCAAGCGAGCTTTCGACGTGGGCTGTGGTGTCGTCTTCAGTCTGGAGTAGAAACGTCGGGGGTGTTTGTTTTGTGACCGGTAAGGCAGGGCTGGGAGTGATTGACTGCGGAGTACCGGCCGTGTAACCGGGGTAGATGACCATCGCGAAATCTGGACGGCAACTTACCTGGTCGGCGGCGTCCTGGTCCGGATAGAGGCGCTTATCGTAGTGTGTGCTCAGAGCCGCGGCCAAGTGGGCGCCAGCACTAAATCCGACGACACCGATCTTGTCAGGACTGATTTGCCATTCCGCCGCGCGGGACCGGACGATGCTCATCGCGCGTTGGGCGTCTTCTAGAGCCGCCGGCGATTTCGGGTAAGGTCCCGAGTCAGGAACGCGGTACTTTACGAGTGCGCACGTCGCGCCTATGCCGTTGAGCCAATCGCAGATCTCGCTTCCTTCGAGGTCCATGGACAGGCGCCGGTAGCCGCCGCCCGGAAACACGAGCACTGCGAGTCCGGTGTTCCTGCCTTTGGGCGGATAGCGCGTAATCGTGGGCGAGACAACGTCGGCCAGACGGACGACGGGCTTGCCTCCGGGTGAACCATCCTTCGCAGTCGTGACGTTGCGTTCCGGCCCGGCGGCGGGCTTCGCGTCCGGCACCTGGCCCGGCCACAGTTTGATTTGGGTCAGGCCGTTTCCTGGATCCCAGGTGTTTTCCTGACCGGCGGCGGCAATGCTCACGAGGCTAGTTGCCGCGCACAACAGAGAGAGTGCTCTTAACATCCTGCGAACACATTCTATCTGGCCGGCGTAAGATCAGGAGCGAACCGGCCAATTCAGCTGTCCTCCCCGGTGCATGGCCAGATTCCCGATGTGACCGGCACGGGCTGCTGCGATGCCGGCTTCGACCGGCGCGTTTGGCTCTTTGCGGGTTTTCACACAGTCGAAGAAGTTGCCCATGTGATCGATGGTGCCGTCCTGATAGGCCTTTTCCGTCATCACCGGGTTGCCCTTGGCGACAGCTTCGCGATAGAGCTCGAAACCGGAGCGAGTCAACTTGATCGTTCCTTTGGTGCCCCGGAATTCAAGGCCGCCATCATCGATGGACGAAACCATGGTGCCTTCATAGACAACGTCGTAACCCGGATAGCGGAAGCTGGCCTGCACGGTGTCGGGACATTGCCATTGCTCAAACACGTATTTGTCGCCGATCATCTGGGCGAGGTTCGGCTGGGGCGTTTTCATGGCCCATTGGACGACGTCGATCCAGTGGCTGAAGAGATCGGTCATGGCACCACCGCCAAAGTCCCAGAACCAGCGCCAGCGCCGGAACTTCTCCTCGCTGAAAGGCTGATCAGGTGCTGAGCCCAGCCAGCGCTTCCAGTCGAGTTGTTGCGTGTCCACAGGATCGGCTGGCCAATTTGTCTGGTAATTCTGATACCAGTAGGTGCGCACCTGGGTGATCCGGCCGAGGCTGCCGCCTTCGATCAGTTCCACGGCACTACGAAAGTGCGGCCAGCTACGCTGCTGCATTCCACATTGCAAGATGCGCTTGTTGGACGAGCGCACGGCCCGGGTCAGCACTTCAGCTTCTTCGATGGTATGGGTGACTGGCTTCTCGAGATAGACGTCCTTGCCGGCAGCGAGCGCGTCGCAGGCCATCTTGACGTGCCAATGGTCGGGCGCGGCGATGATAACGACGTCGATGTCCTTGTTGTCCAGCACCTCGTGGTAGTCGACGTGGGTGGTGGCGGTATTGTTCGGGCGTGATTTGACTTTATCCAGATTCGGCGCGTAGACGTCGCACGCGGCGACCAGCTGAAACGGCCCGGATTTGTCCGCCGAATGCAGCAAGGTTTTCATGCGGCCGCCCGTGCCAATGAGGCCGACGCGGAGCATGTCGTTGGCGCCCATTACCTGTGTGGCGGTCAGCGCGGTCATCCCGCTAGCCATCAGAAAGCTGCGGCGGTGTGTCTTGGATGGCACTTCTGTTCTCCTGTGCGGTCGGAACGTCGTGGTCTGAGAGGCTCAGACTTGCTCTGGCAACACATTCTAGAACATCGGTGCTAGTTGTTGGGAGAGAGTGCTTCTACTACGTGGGGTTTTGGCCGACTTCAGTCGGCAAATGCTGGAGCGGACTTCTCCAGCATTTGCAGAAGGTTTTCCAGCTTGCCATGGACGTCGGAAGCCTGCCGTTCGATGGCTTCGAGAGCAATTCGGGGCTCCAGATGAAAGTGATGACGAGAAGAAAGTCGTCGTTAAGTTCCGAGTTGCCCGTTAAGCGGAAGCTGAGGCCGCCGGACATGCGCGTGGACCATTTGCCGCCGCAGCTACAACTCAGTGCCCAGACCGACTACCATCCTCGATGGCAAGAGGTCGTACATGATCTAGCAACCCTTTGACCATATGTCCGGGCTCCTCGATCATAGGCAAGTGGCCAGAGTTTTCGAACCACACCATCGCCTTTCTGGGCGCTTGCACGTGTTCCAGCCAGATCTGCGCGATGGGCCAAGGAGCCGTAAAGTCGTGGCGGCCGGTGAACAGAAAAATGGGTACTGAAAGGCTGTGTACATCCTTGAAAGTAAGCTCCGCGAGCTTCGGAAACATGGTGGTAATGGTAAACGCGCTGCCATCGAGCCATGCTTTGACATCGGCGGCCGTGTAGAGCGGCGACAGGTGTGGCGCTTGGAAGTAGAACTCGGCATTGTCACGGCCGGCCGCGAGCGCACCGTAGTGGATCGACCATTTGCGTTCGGTAGTCATCTTCTGAATGTCGAATCCGCCGGAACCGGGATAGGGGCGCAGCGCCTCCAACTCTTGCTCGGCTTTCGCATTATGGTCATTGTGCGCTCGCTCAAGCGTCCATTCGTAACCGACGCGCTCGTTTTCGCGGAAATCGATGATTTGCCCCATCCCAATGTAAGCGTAGAGCAGGTCAGGCCGCTTCATTGCAACCGAAAGGCCGACTATGGTTCCCCAGCTGTGCCCAAGGAGGAGGATCTTGCGCTTGTTGTATTTATGGCAAAGCAACTGGATCAGTTCGATCGCGTCATCGCGGTACCGCTCAGGCGTTAATGTGGGAGCAAGCGTTTTCGGATTGTTCAGCGGAAACGAGCGGCCAGCGCCGCGCTGGTCCCATTGCACGACGGTGAAGAAATCCTCCCATGGGCGTTGGAAGGCCCAGGCGACCGGCATCTCCACCGCACCCGGGCCGCCGTGGACGAAGAGCAGAATAGGATTGGCTCGGTCACTGCCACGCACGTTCACGATTTGCCGCGCACCGCCGAGCACTACCTCGAACGTTTCCCCCACACCGTTGGGGGTTACGATGCGATCGATGTCGGAAATGATCTTGCGTCCAGGCGCATAGATATCGTCAGAAGCAGCCGACTGCATGGCTGCCCCGTTGAGCGCAAGAACCAATAGAGCTACGAAAGAATGTAACATCTGCTTTCCCCAACATCTCCGAACGTCAGTAGCACTTTGATGGTTGTGAATTGCGTAGCTCCTTGCAAGAGGTTTCGATGAACTCTTCTCCTCGCAGGCACAGACCATGGCACTAAAATGAGAGCGGACTTGCAATACTAGCACCGGCCAGAGAGGATGCTCTAAGTTACTCGGCTTAGGCGTGTGAAACTCAGGCTCTTAGAAGTGAACTAGTGGTTGATGTAGGGCTTACGGATCGCTTTCTGGATTGTCGGGAAACCGGAAATGGACGATTCTAAGACCAACTGGACCCCAGTTCAAGGAAAGAGGTCTTGCACACGCTGGCGAATCTCGTCACGACAGAGCACCTCTACGCAATGCACGAGGCCATCCACAAGGTCGAGGATAATCATCCCTTGTTCAGCAGGCAACTCGACATTTCGGTGACTTGGCCCGTAGTTTCCTTTGGGTTTCGCGGCGGTCGTCGGCAATCCGGCAATTAGAATCGAACAAGCTGACAGCAAGCGTTCCTGCAAGATACATACCGGATAGGTGACTAGATCAGATGTGCACTGCAAAACTCATCGTGCAACCATGCAGCATCTGTCCCAATAGGCACCTGTGAAGTGGCCGTGAGAATCGGTTCGACTAAGCTTCTTCCGTTTCGCCGTGCCGCGTCTCAAACTCCGCTCTCGGCGTTCACTATCCTGGCGCGTAGTGTATCGAGATCGAGAGTGCCATTGTGGCGGATGCCATTAATAAAGAGCCCCGGCGTCCCATACACGCCATCTTGCACACCGCGCCGAAAATGCTCATTGACAAGAGCGTGATAACGCCGGGCCTTCAAGTCATCACGGAAACTTTTGATGTCGAGACCAATCTGCTCGGCATATCGGTACAGATCCTTTGGGGCTAACGCGCTTTGGTTTTCAAAGAGCAGGTCGTGCATCTCCCAAAATCGGCCTTGAGCTGCGGCTGCCTCAGCGGCTTCTGCGGCCAGTTGTGCTTGGGGGTGAATGCCGGAAAACGGATAGTGCCGATAGGCGATACGAAGCGTGACGCCTAGCTCTGCCTGCAAATCGCGGATCACAAGGAAGAGACGACCACATCCGGGGCACTGATAATCACCGTACTCGATCAAGGTGTAGGGTGCGTCCGCAGACCCGTGCAGATGATCGTCCGGATGGACGGTTAGATATCGGAGAGAAAGGTCGAGTTTTTCCATCCCTGCCATTCTGAACGTAATATCATGATGCGGCAAGGTCCAGAACTGACTCGTCCAGATCCGGGTATCAGACTGGGTACCCGTTGGCGTCCAGCAGAGAGTGAAATGAGTGGCCTGCAAATTTTCGGCCGGCCTTGGCAAGTTCTGTCCGGATCGCACGATAACCGCCAACAATCCGAAACCATGTTCAAGGTCATTCGTGAATCCTTCCGGACTACGCGCGGAGAGACACTGACTCGACCGGCTCAGGTCACTGGAAACCGTTGTCCGAAGGGCTGTGGTCGTCCGTCCTCAGGCTTGGCCAACAGGTTGTTAGCTGCCGGGGCGCCTCGATAGCACCCCGGAGAGAAATCGACCTTACACGAGGTCACTGGTTTGCAAGTCTAGTCGATCCTCAAAAAGGTTGTACTGACTGCGTTCGAGTCGAGTACGCTGCGCAACTCCTTGCCACGTTTGACAACCACGAGCGCCAATTTGAGTGGAACAGGCGAGTTTGGAGTGTCAATTACTGCAGTTCCGCTGCAATTGGAATCAATCGAGTAAGTTCCGATTGCCGTTGTACCCTCGAAGTTAGCCGGGAAGCCATTTACTACCGTGTGCTCCACCCACGTCAAATCTCCCCTGCCATTGAAGTGAACAATCCCTAGGGAACGAAAAGGCGCCTGAAGAGGAAGACCAGGATTGTTGATCAGCCATCCTTCCGCGCTGAAACCGTAGTCGCCTTGAATCGTTCTGTTGGAGCACGTTCCCGCTCCATTTTCCGCCCGTGCCGATGAAACCGCGCCAAACAAGATCCAGGTGAGCATAACAGGTATGGCCATGGCGTGTTTGAGAGAAGATTTTGCTAACATTGCGACCTCCTAATGGTCGAGATAAAGGTACGGCTATTCGGCGAACGCTGCAATGGCCTGTGTGTTCCCGCCTTGTTCCTGCGATGTTCCCAATTGGCTCGGCCGATTCGGCCCGTATCTGATCGGTGCTAAAGGCGAGGTGTTATCCTTCAATCCACTAAATGAACGCCCGGCTGCCGCAGCGTATCTGCTTTGGACCGTTCGAGGTGGATACGCGATCCCGCGAATTGCGGAGCCAGGGTTCGAAAGTCAATCTGCAGGATCAGCCTTTCGAAGTGCTTTTGTTGTTGCTGGCGCACGCGGGCGAAGTGGTAACTCGCGAGGAACTGAGCAGCAGTCTCTGGAGGGAAGATACCTTCGTAGACTTTGAGCGCGGTTTGAATAAAGCCGTCAATAAAGTTCGCGCGGCCTTGAGGGATCAGGCAGAGAAACCAAAGTACATCGAGACCCTTCCGCAGCGAGGTTACCGATTTATCGGCCCCGTAAAGAATGTCGTGGGCGTGCACGGAGGCATCCACGCCATCGACTCGCTGGCAGTGTTGCCGCTGGAAAATCTTTCCGGAGATCTTGGGCAGGAATTCTTTTCGGACGGACTGACGGAAGAACTGATTAGGGCACTTTCCAGAATTGCGTCCCTGCGGGTCATATCGCGCACTTCGGTAATGGTGTACAAAGGTCTGCGGAAATCACTTCCCGTAATTGCAAAGGAACTCGGGGTAGACGCAGTGGTGGAGGGATCCACCTCGAGGTCGGGTCAAAAGGTCCGCATCACGGTTCAACTTATCCTTGCCTCCGAGGACAGGCACCTCTGGTCAGAGCGGTACGATCGAGGGTTGGGTGACATCCTGCAACTGCAGGCTGAAGTCGTACAGAGCATCGCAGAGAGAATCTCCAAGGTTGTCCGTCCGGATCAAGCAGCGCCAGAGCATCAGCCGAAGGTTCACCCGGAGGCCTATGAAGCGTGTTTGAAGGGCAACTTTTTCCGAGACAAGATGACCCCGCCCGATCTCGAGAAAAGCATTGGATTCTTCACGCGCGCCATTGAACTCGATCCCGGATACGCCCGAGCTTTCGGAGATCGGTCCCGCTCCTATTTCTATCTCGGACTCTTCGGGATTGGCCCTCCGCAACAGTTGTTTCCCCAAGCCAAAGCGGACGCTGCGAGGGCCTTAGAACTAGATGAAGGCATTGCTTCTGCACACAATGCAATGGCGGCGGTGCACATCTTCTACGACTGGGATTGGGCCGCAGCGGAGGCCGAGTCCCAGCGAGCAGTTAGGTTGAGTCCCGGCGAGTCGGTGACGCACGCTCATTTAGCAGATTACCTGTCGATAAGGGGCCGGCACAACGAAGCCATCGAGGTGTTTCAAGAGGTACTCAGGCTCGACCCGATCTCGCGCGTCTATATCGGGCACTTCGGACTGATCCTGTACCGGGCGCGCCGCTATGACGAATCAATAGAGCAATGCAGGAAAGCGCTGGAAATTGACCCTGGCTATGCAAACGCTTTGTGGTTCCTGGCTTTGTCGCAGGAAAAGAAGGGCGCGTTGTCGGATGCAGTTGCCACACTTGAACACACCGTAAGCATTTCCGAGGGTCCGCACTTTCTGGCCTTACTCGGGAGAGCCTACGGCATGATGGGTGAAATCGGGAAAGCCTCAGCCATTTTGGACGAGCTCTTTCAGGTCTCAAAACACCGATACATATCGCCGTTTGACCTCGCCGTGGTGCATGTGGGCCTCGGCAAGCTGGATTTAGCGTTTGAAGAGTTCGAAGAGGCTTATCGCCAGCGAGTATTTCGGATCATTGAACTGACAATGCCGATGTTCGATGATTTGCGTTCCGATGTTCGATGGCAGAGTCTCGTTGAACGAGTGGGGCTTCTGGGATGATTCCGCATGGAATGCTTACTTCTCCGCACCATGTCTAAGACATAGCGGCGTGGTTTGAACTTGCTATCAATGCCGACGGTCGGGATCCGCAAGGGGCCGTCGTCGCCGCCGCGTTTACGAAGGAATGCACGACCCAATACTCGCTTCGATGTCCTTTGGATCGTCGATCCACATGGCCCATCGCTCAGCCGCAAGCCTGCCGGTCACGCCGCCAACAATGAGAACCGAACGCGGCGTGTGCAGGTCATTCAGGAGAATGTTAGTCGCTGTTTTTAAAAGTGAGGCGGCCCACAGCGGTCTCGGACGGCGAGCGGGATGCCCTGCTCAGGCGACGACGTAGGGCTCGCGGTAATTCCGGGTCAGTAGCTTGTCGGCTTCGGGGTCGTTGGCGAATTTTGGTCCTGGCGTGAGTGTCAGCCGCCGACCAGTCCGATAACTGATGTTTGCCAGATGGCACAGCCCGGCGCTCAGGTAAGCATTCCCGATCTCATCGTGCAGGTCTTTGTAGTTGCGGGAGCGGCAAGCGGCTAGGAAGTTCTGCATGTGCAGGGACGTAGCGTCCGATCCCGCACCGTGCTCGGGCCGTTCGTCGGCGACCAGTTCGTTGCTCTCGCCCTTGAAGGCTTGGAAACCCTGATCGCTCATGGCGGCCCAACCTTCGCTGCCATAGAAGAGATTGCCGACCATGACGTCTAAGGGCGCGCCCTTGCTTGGCACAGTCTTGATAGGCGCTGAGGTAGGAGGAGCAGTGGCACCCGCAGCAGGCGCTACGGCTTTTCGGGCGACGGGTGTGCCTTCGGCACCGGTGAGTAGCCCGCGTACTTCGAACACCAATTCTTGCGGCCCGTATTTGTAACTGGCGAGCAGGGTGTTGGGCGTTTCCTGGTCGTCCTGGTAGGCGTACTTTCCGCCTTGCGCGTAGGCGGCGTCGGGCCATTGCGGATCTTTCAAACCCCAGCGCGCGATGCCGATTTCGTGCACGCCCTGATTGCCGATGTCTCCGTTGCCGGTGTCCCAGAACCAGTGCCAGTTGTATTTGAAACGCAGCGCGTTGAAGGGCCGCATGGGCGCAGGGCCGAGGAACATGTCCCAATTCACTCCCGCCGGGGTGGGGCTGTCCGGTTGGTGGCCGATGGAGGCGCGGCGTTTGAAACAGAGGCCTTTGGCCAGATAGATATCGCCGATCAGGCCGCCGTGCAGCATCTCCATCGCCCGCATCTTGAAGGGCGTGCTGCGATGTTGAGAGCCGATCTGGAGCATGCGGTTGGTCGACCGGGCGACCTCCAGCATCTTCTGGCCTTCGTAGATGTTGTAGCAGGCGGGCTTTTCGCCGTAGACATCCTTGCCGGCGCGCATGGCCCAGATGGCGGCCAAAGCGTGCCAGTGGTTCGGGGTGGCAATGGAGACGGCTTGCACCTCGGAATCGGCGAAGGCCTGCCGCATGTCTTCGAATTCTTTGGCTTTTTCGCCGGTGTTCTTGAGGAGCGTGGCTTGCGCCTTTTCGCGGGCGGCCTGATCGACGTCGCAAAGCCCGACAACGCGCGCTTCGGGCAACTTCGAGTAGATGCTCAGGTGGTTTGAGCCCCGGCCGCCGAGTCCTACGATGGCCACGTTGACTCGATCGTTCGCACCCCAGACCCGGGCTGCTGCGGCTGCGGTTGCCGCTCCCAGAAAGAAGCGCCGTCGAGAGCTGGAATTCGTCATCCTTGTCCGATCTCCTTCACCGGGGCCATTCTAACAGTGGCTGGCCGTACGATCGACCCGTCGCGAATTTCCGGACGCAATGCTCAAATCGTCATTACAGCTTCGGCGAGCGGAGTGACATGGCCGCCTACGAAGACGGGTTCGGTGTCTCCCGCAGAAAACTCGAAGTGCAGAAGGCTGCGGCGGCCCATTCTGGTTCCCTGCTCACTGACGAACCTACGGCTGGTCGATTTCGGCAACAGTTGGTGGCGCCTCATGTAGGCGGCGAGAGGGCCGGTGGAGCTTCCCGTTGCGGGGTCTTCGACGATTCCATATTCCGGGGCAAACATTCGCGAATAAGCGCCGGTCGCAACGGGCGCAAAGACGAAAACGCAAAACGGCCGCGGGTCGTCTCGATTCATCTGGGCGAGAACATTTGAGTCGATCGAGGCGCAATCCACCACGGACGGATCAGAAACAGCAATGAGGAGGGTCGGGTTTCCGGCAGTTACCATCTGCGGCTGGATCGGCAATAGATGTTCGGGCTTCAGGCCGAGCAGGCTTGCGCACACATCCGGCCTGACTGTTTGTTCGAAGGAGATGGGAGGTGTTTCGAGCCAGATCAGAGGCGGTTCCGACCGTTCTACTCTAATAGTGACAGGGCCGACCTTTTCCTCCACTTGAAAACTTTCCGCTCCGTCCGGCACTGAGTTCTGCTCCAGAAGCACGTACGCCGCACCGACGGTCGGATGCCCGGCGAATATCATTTCGCGAACAGGCGTGAATATCCGGAACGACTTGACGCAATCGGGAAGCGCCGGCTCCCCGATAAACACGGTCTCCGAGAGGTTCAGTTCCCTCGCGATTCGCTGCATGGTGTCATCATCGAGACCGTGCGAATCGGGGAAGACCGCCAGCGCATTGCCCTCCAGAGGGACGCGAGTAAACACGTCCACAACCCGGTAGCGGAAAGTACGTCGATGCGACATCGTTGTTTGCACTCCTCGGGGTATCAGGCATTATACTTCGTCAGATAGCTAAGTGACGAAGGAAGAGGATTTATGATCGCACGAATTTGGCGTGGATTTACGAAACCAGAGGACGCGGCGGCATACGAAGCAATGCTAAAGCCAGAACTGCTGCCCGGTCTTGCGGCCGCGAAGGGCTATATGGGCAGTTTTCTAGGCAAGAGAAGCAATGGAAGCGAGGTGGAATTCATCACGATCATGTTGTGGGAATCGATCGACGCAATCCAGGCCATCGCGGGTCCTGAGTTCGAGAAGGCGGTCGTACCGCCAGAGCGGCGACGCTATCTGACCCGGTACGAAACCGAATCCGCTCATTACGAGATCGCGTCGGCACAGGGACGTTTCGCCGACCTTGCTTAAGCGCTCAGAATCAGAGCGTGGCGACAATCTGGCGTTTCAAGGCCTTGATGCTTCGTTCATTCCGTTTGTAGAACGTCCACTGTTTAATCCGTTTGCCGCGGATCAGTTCGGCTTCTCCAAGGATTCTAAGGTGTTCACTCGCAGTGGGTTGGGAAACGCCCAATTTGCGCGCGATTAAAAGGCCGCAGACGCCGTCCGTGACAAGATCACCGTCTACTTGCGCCGGGAACTCTTTGCGCGGCGATTTGAGCCACGCGAGAATTTGCAAGCGCCGGTCATTGGCTAATGCACGGATCGCGCGCTCCATGCGTTTTTCGTCAGTTGGCAAATTAACGATCAGATTGTACTAGATCGGAGCGGGGTAATCCGCTGTCCCATCCTGTTTTGCGCGCTTCGGGAGTTAACGTTTAGCGTCGGGTTTCGGTTCTTTTCCCGCTGCACCGGCATGGGATGTGAGGCGCTTGAAGACGAACTCCTGGAGAAGTGCGTTTGCCCCCTGGGAGGCCAGGCCGAGAAGGCTGTATTTGACGACCTGGAGATCGTTGTCCCGGATCGCTTTCGGCAAGTACAACTCAGACAGGCCTGCACCCGCCAGGTTACCCAGCAAGGACGAGTAGTTCGGCTGCCACTTCCCGTTATCTCCTTTGCAGCGGAACGAATACGAAAGCGCATACAGGATCCGGGAGCTGACCGTTCCGGTTCCGCGGTAGTAATAGCGGGGGTCCTGATGGAGGAGAGCAGGCAGAATCCCCGATCCAATGATGGTGCCGCTGGCGTCGTCGACGTATGCGGCGGCAAAACGCTTTCCAAAGCCCGCGGCGCCAGTTCCGTATTCCCGGAAATCTTTGCTGTTGGTCTCAAAGCCAGCTTGCGCAGCATCCAAGGCAACGTTCACGGGATCGATCGCGAGACGAAATGCCATGCGCATCTTCTGCCCGGGGCTCAGCGGGACCGGATCAGGAAAGTAAGCGACGTAATAATTCGGGACAAAGCCAAGGAGACGCTGCTGCTCTTCCGACTTCATTTGTGCTTCGGCTACGTCGTGTCGGGAAGCGACGACTTCCACCGTAGAGGTGACTGCGGCCAGGCTCAAAAGAATCGGCGCGAGTTCCTGAGTTTGACCGGAGGCGAGCGTTACCTGCGACATGGTGACCAGGTCGAAGCCCGGCGCCGAAACGGTCAGCGCGAACTCGTCTGGTTGTAAAGACGTGAACGAAAAGGCGCCGGCCGAGTTGGTCTGCGTATTGTATGCGGCGCCAGTGCGATTGCTGGTGAGCGCGACCTTAGCTCCGGAGAGACTTGCACCGGTGGTGTCAACAACTGTGCCCTGAATGACTCCGCTGGATACAGATGCCCCAGCCGCCGGCGGCGAAACGGCCGGTGATGGGGAATCCTGGACCTGTGCCGTGAGCGCAATGGGCAGGAGCAGGAACACCAATAGCGGCCGTTGAGGAATGGATTTCACTCCGCCCCGGGTGAGATTCGGATTGACTGCAGATTTCGTTGGCATCCGACTCCCATACACGCTGTCCGGAATACTTCTAGCTCTGAGCTTAAAGAGTATGGTAGTCCGAAAGCAACGAGGCTCTCGGATCGGATTATTCGTAACGAAGAGCTTCCAGCGGTTCGACGCCCGTGGCTCGCCTGGCGGGAACCAGGCAGGCAACAGTTCCGATCGTCAGGATGATGGCAATGACTGTGGCCATAGTGAGCGGATCATGTGGCTGGACGCCCCATAGCTGGTTCGCGATCAGCCGATTGAGAAGAAGGCTTGAAACGAGACCCGCGGCCACTCCAATTGCGATCAGGGTTGCGCCGGCGCCAAGCACCATCCAGAACACACGAGATTCCGCCGCGCCCAGGGCCATGCGGATGCCAATCTCATGCGTCTGTTGCGAGACCGTGTAGGAAAGGATGCTGTACGTGCCGATGGCCACCAGGACCAAGCCGATTCCGGCGAAGATCGACAGGATGGTGAGCGCGAATTGCGGTCCGGAATACGAGAACGATTTGAGATAGCCTTTCAGGGTTCCGGTCAGCGTGAGCGCCACGCCGCGATCGATCGACCAGATTTCACGGCGAACTGCGTTTTGCAATAGCAGCGGATCCGAAGAGGTTCGGACGAGGATGCCGCGCTCGTACGAGCCGGTGACCGTGTAGGGAAGAAAAACCTCCGGGAGAACCGGGTCTTGGAGACCTTGATTCTTGGCGTCGCTGATCACGCCGACGATGGTGAAGGAAGGATCTTTGACCGGGTCGGGAGCTGTCCCGAGGTCTTTCAACGTGACGGCACGGCCGATTGGGTCTTCTTTCCCGAAGAAGTTTTTGGTCAAGGTCTGGTTCACGACGGCAACGTGGCGATGATCGGAGACCTCTTCCTCCGTAAGCACTCTTCCTCGCAGGAGTTTCAAGCCGACCGTCGGGAAGTAGCCTTCACTACATAGCTGGTAAATGGCCCGCCATTTCTCGGCGTGTGTTTTTCCGGGAACGTCCGCTTCGCTCCCGATGCCGCCATAGGGCGGAAGCGTGCTTGTTTCCGATGCCGCGATGACCCCGGGCAGATTCTTGAGCCGACGAAGCAGCTGGTCATAGAAGTGCTGAATTTGAGGTGCAGTTTTGTACTGGGTCCTGGGGAGCGGGAGCCGAATCACCAGGATGTTGTCGGGATTGAGACCGAGGTCCACGGTTTGCAGCGCCACCATGGTCCGCATGAGCAGGCCGGCACCGGCGAGAAGAATAAGAGATAGGGCGATTTCGCCGATAACCAGGAGCTTGCGAAGGCCTGCGTGGCGGAAGCCGCCGTTCACTCCTTTACCCGAATCTTTCAGGGGTTCGGCCAGTTCCTTACGCGCGGCTCGCGCAGCGGGAACCAGGCCGGCGAGAATCGTCGTCAACGCCGCGACGCCCAGGCTGAACAACAGAACACGCCAGTTCAGGGTGATGACGGCCTCGGATGGGATGGTGTTGTCGGGAATCATCATGACGAGCGCTTTTACGCCGCCATAGGCAAGAAAACAGCCAAGAACCAGGCCGCCGCAGGTTAAGAGCGCGCTTTCCACCAGCATCTGGCGTGCAATGCGCCAACGCGTGGCGCCCAGAGCGGAGCGGACTGCGATCTCCTTTTCGCGAGCCGTGGCGCGGGCCAAGAGCATGTTCGCCACGTTGGCGCAGCCGATAAACAGAAGCAGACCCACTGCCGCCAGGAGCGTCATCAGCGTATTGCGGAAGCGGCCGACCACCATGTCAGTCAGATTGCGGATCTGGATCGTGAACTTCTCGGGGTAACGATCCGGATACGTCTTCGCTAGCCGATGAACGGCGATTTCGAACTCGTTCTGGACATCCTGCAGGTTCGCGCCAGGTTTTGGGCGGCCTTGCAGAAAGAAGAACGTGCGCTCCGCATCGGGCTCGGCAAGATCGGGATCGTGGGGAAACCAGATGTCGGCGCCGAAGTAGGTAAATCGGGGCGGCATGATGCCGATCAGTGTGCGCCGCTCGTTATTGAAGAGAAATGTCTTACCGAGTACCCGCACATCCTGATTGCAGTACTTACTCCACATCTTGTAACTCATGACGAAGA
Organism: uncultured Acidobacteriaceae bacterium; assembly: GCA_963730775.1. Lineage (GTDB taxonomy): Bacteria > Acidobacteriota > Terriglobia > Bryobacterales > Bryobacteraceae > Bog-105. The sequence goes on from CAVSTI010000012.1 coordinate 261,357, forward strand.
CGGGCGGAGCGCCGCTTTTCCCGTCATCCGGGAGGATGCCGCGCCCTCGCAGAGGAGGAATCCCGAGGAAGTTGAAGGTATTGGACGTGACCTGGACACCTTGCAAACGCTCCGTGCCTTCGCGTGTGGTGTAGAGAACGTCCAGCTGATTGACGCCTACGCTGTCCTCAAGCGTTCGGGTCTGGCGGCGCAAGTCGACAAACTCCGGCGTGCTGTACGCTCCACGTCCGCCCGGCTGGGTGCGTTTCATGTCGTGGATTTGCACCGTGATAATCCGGTCCGCTTGACGGTACGGGAACGGCTCAAGGAGCACGTTCTCAACGACGCTGAAGATAGCGGTGGCGGAACCGATGCCTAGTCCGAGGGCGAGGATAGCCATGCCGACGAAGCCAGGCTGCTTCCGAAAACCGCGGAGGCAGTAACGGACATCCTGTCTCAGGCCGGTCATGAACGATCCATACGAGATTGGGCGGAGGAAAGTTCCGCCTCCCGACCGACGGGATCAATTTCGTGGTGCTTACTGCTGGTCGACGGGAGGAGAGACGGGCGGTGATGGGACCTGATCTTTGCCCGGATCTGGCGCGTGGTGCTCCTTTTTCCGGTATCTTCCCGCAAGCGCGCCCGCAAAAGCGCCGCAAAACCCGGCAATCTGAGCGGTGTTCACGCCGATAGGCAGCTTGCTGGCTGCAGCGGCAACCGCGCAAAAGCCGACCAGGCTGAATCCGGCAATCTTGATGATGCGGGAACGTTCCGCCATACGCCCAGATTGGCACACGCCAAAAGGGGGTAAACGCCTGGCCTGCTAAACCCAGGGAGGTTCACGCGTCCGCCTTGAAATAACCAAATGTGATTGCAGCCGAAGCGTCCATATTCGCGTCCATTACCGTCGAGAGTTATCGTTATGCCAGCAAACAGAAATCGAACCATTGCCGTCACCGGCGCCACGGGTAAGCAAGGGGGTGCGGCCTTCCGGCACTTAAAGGAGCGAGGCTTCGCGCTTCGCGCACTGGTACGAAATCCCGAACGCGATGCAGTACGAAGTCTCGAGGGTAGCCGGGTGGAGGTTCTCCAGAGCGATTTCGATGACCCGGAATCGATGGAACGAGGATTGGACGGAGCTGACGGCGCTTTCTCGGTACAACCCTGGGAGAAAGGCGCGGAAACGGAGGTTCGCTGGGGAATTTCATTGGCCGAAGCGGCCAACCGCGAGGAGGTTGGGCATTTCGTGTACAGTTCGGTGGCCGGGGCGGAACTGAATACCGGTATCCCTCATTTCGAGAGCAAGGGCAAGATCGAGGCACGACTGCAGCAGATCGGGATCCCGTATACGATTTTCAGGCCCGTGTTTTTCATGGAGAACTGGCTGAGCATGGGCGAGATGATTCAGGATGGGGTGATCACTCTTCCGCTCAGCCCGGAGAAGCGACTGCAAATGATCGCCGTGGACGATATCGGCGCCTTTGTGGCCCTTGCTTTCGAACACCCCGGCCATTGGCATAATCGCGCGTTCGAACTGGCCGGTGATGAATTGTCCATGAACGAACTCGCCGCAGCGTTTAGCCGCGTATCAGGGCGCGAGGTGCGATATCAACAGGTGAGTTGGGATGATTTCGAGCAGCAGGCCGGGCACGAGATGACGGTCATGTATCGGTGGTTCGAGGAGCAAGGGTACAACGTTGACATTCCGCTGGTGCGCGAGCACTACCAACAGCTGACGAGCTTCGGCCGGTGGCTTGATCAGCATTGGAACCGACCAGCGGGGCGACTTGCATCGGGTGCTTAGGCGACGAGAACCTAAGACAGGACCTGATACGAAATCGAGCCTACCAACTTTTTTCAGTTACTCAGAGTACTAGACCTAGAGCGCATTTATCCGATCAGGTAAGTCGCCAAACACGGGCGGGATTTATCTGAGTTCGGTATTTACTGGTAGTGCAACTACAGGCCGTTCCCCGGAAGTGCGATCCGAACCGCGCAGCGGGACGGCCGTCGGCAGACCTTAGCTCGTTTGGTGATAGCCAACACTCGTCATAACTTTTGAAGGGCACTAAGGTATTGAGGTGTCTCGAGATCAAGCCGATACTCAGGTCATATCTCGGAGGCGCAAACAATGCGTAACATCACTCTCAACCTTCTCTTCATGGCTTCTTTCGCGGCTGCTACGTCCTTTGGAGCCAATATCGTTTCCAATCCGGACTTCTCGACCGGACAACTCAACCCATGGGTCAACAACAGTCAAGTCGACTACGGATGGGTCGCTACTCCAGAACACACTGCGACGAATGGCTGTGTCAGCAGCGCCTGTGTTGATCAGAATCATCTCGGTACGGCGAGTTACCTGTATCAGTATCTGGCAACCACCCCGGGCGGCAGCTACAATCTGTCCTTTGATTACGGAAGCGGAAACGGAACGCCTTCAGAACTGAAAGTTCTCTGGGGCAATCATGTAGTTCTGGATCTCATCAATGCGCCGAACGCGTTGATGCAATACAGTGTCTCCAATCTTATTGCGAGTTCGAATTCCACCCAGCTCATGTTCCTTGGTCGCCAGGATCCTGGGTTCCTTGCATTGACGAACGTGGATGTTGAGCGATCGAGCGCAGCACCGGAACCCGCCAGCATTGGCCTGATTGCCGGGGGCGTGGGACTTGTTGGACTCCTGAAGCGAATGAAAACCGCCCGCCAAGCTCGCTAGTTCGAACCCATTTTAATTAGAGGCCCGGACGAGAGTCCGGGCCTTGCCAGTTTTTGCACGAAAGTCGCCGAGCTTAAGCCCTCCGAAAAGATTCGAGAGACCAGGTGTCGGCAGCTGACCGGTGCCGAAGAATATAGATGTTGCCATCGCCCGCCCGCACTTTGAAGTAGACGTCGTCTGGCCCATACCAACGATCGAGAACTTCTTCCACCCGGTACTCGTGATCGCCGACTCCGAATCGAAGAGGATACTCGTCAGCTTTCGCTCCTGAATAGCATTCCACCCACACACTCCCATTTTCACCCGGCAGGCGACACATGCCGCTTCTGACGAGCGAAATAGACTTACTTACCGTTTCTGCTCAATTGGGCCGGGAGCTCACGGTCATCTCCTTGTTCGCTAGCGTCCTTCGAAGACGTGAAGTGGCCCGGTGATACCTTCTTGAGCCAGCATGACGCTATGCACCACATGCATAGCCATGTCAGCCGAAGCCAGCCCTTTCCAACTCGAGAGTTGCTTTCCGGTGCGGGTGGCGGCCAGTCCCGCTCCTCCGACACTAGCGTCGCGATGGCATGGGCAGTACGTTCTTCGAGAGACACAGCAAGCGTGCAACGCCGGCTGCCAATGCCAGCGATGTTATCGGACAGATGGCGAGCCTCTCCCGGAGATACGAACGTGTCCATGAAAGGTATCGGATTCGCGCCTCATTGTAGAAAGCAGCGGCTCCCAGGGCGCCGAGCGCGCATCGGAGGGCATCGAGCACGTGATCCTTGATCTTCGTCCTGGTTTCAGGGGCAAGAACATCCCAGGATGCCGCGGCGCTGTAAGCTGCAATCTGTTCGCAGATAGTTCTTCGAGTAAACACTCTCTGACTCAAATCTGGGGAGCCGCGACGCAAGGGCCGTCTGCTGTCATTCATCGCCGGCCAACTTCAGAAATTCATCCTTAACCGAGGGAAGCGTGGGCAGCTTGAGGGATTCTAATTCACTGTTCACTCGGTGTGCCGTCTTTGAGTGAAGGTCGCTTTTGTAGTTGTCTACGATCTCGCGAGCGCTGGAATAATGGTGGAAGCGTTCTTGTTCGCTGCGAGTCCTGTCCTGGACGTCTTTCAATTTTCGCGCGTCCGAATCACCGTCGCTCTTTGCCGAAGCCTTCAGTATCGGATTGAATACGTGCTGGTCAAGAAAATGGAGCAACTCCTGTTTATTGGCCATTTCTCGTGTCTCCACCACTTAAGACTGCCCAAAGCGCATGGCCGTAACGAATGCAATTGCTGAGAAAGTTTCGAGGCGTGCTGGTTGTTTGCAGTTGCGACAGGACGCGTTGGGACCCGCCCTGCCGCTGGACAGGCTGACCTATTCAGGACTGAGTGGCACTCGGCGTTGACCCCAGGTGGGAGACGCCGGCTCCTTACTCAGGCGCTGAACAGGATGTTCCTTTAACTCGCGCAGGGCTTCGGTCTACCGCACGCTCCAGTTGGGGGTCATGCCCGGCGATAACTTCTTTCGGCCAGTTCTCAACGTCGATGTCCGGCGGGATGCCTTCGTTCTCGACGGCCCATTTGCCTTCAGCGGTAAAGAATCCGCCGCGAGGTGCAATCATGCTTCCCCCGTCGATGAAGGTGCGGCGTATCGGCGGTATGCACCAACCCACCCCAGGTCCGTTTGCCAACGAGAATGCCGACTTTCCGGTGATGGAACATCCAAGGCATCAGGTCGCCGCCCGAGCCCGCCATTTCATTCGTGATCATCACTTTGGGTCCCCAGATGCCGGCTTCCGGACTCGTGAATGGATACCGGTCGCCGGCGACGTTATTGAAGTAGCCATCGAGTTTGCGTTCCAATGCGTCGACGATGTAGTCGGCCGCGGACCCGCCGCCATTGAAGCGCTCGTCGATGATGGCGCCCGGCTTATCCTGCTGGGCAAAGTAATAACGGTTGAAGCTCTGGTAGCCCGGCTGCCCGGTGTTGGGCAGATAAACATAGGCGAGCTTTCCGCCAGAGAGCTTGTCGACAGTTCGACGATTCGCCTCGATCCAGGCGCGAGTGCGCAGACCGTTTTCGTTCGCGACGGGAATGACGGTTACCTGGCGAGCGCCGGTCACCGAGGGCTGTGAGTTGACGGTCAGAACGGTCTGACGATTCGCAGTACCGTCCAGAAGACGATAGATGCTGTCCGGAGCTGTCAGGTCCTGGCCATTGATGGCGAGGATGTAATCGCCGACAGCGACATTCACGCCGGGAGTGGCGAGCGGGGCCCGAAGCTCGGGATTCCAGCTCTCGGTGTCATAGATGCGGGTGATCTTATAGCGGTTATTTTCGATGGTGAAGTCCGCACCCAGTAAGCCCGCTTGGGAACGCGGTGTTTGGGGCATGTCGCCGCCCCGTACATACGAGTGGCCGATCGCGATTTCGGAGCCCATCATGTCGATCAGATAATTCAAGTCAGCCCGATGCATCACAGAAGGCAGCCAGGCGCCATACATCTCTTTCATGCGCGGCCAATCGGCTCCGTGCATGTTAGGAACATAGAGATAGTCGCGCTGATTCCGCCATCCTTCGTAGAAGATCTGCTTGAATTCTTCCTTAGGCTCCAGATACATGCGAAGTGAGACGTTGAGCCGTCCGCTTCCAGGTGGCGGGGCCGCCGGCTTGTCGGCATCGACAAGGAAAAGGGACGGGACTGGTGGCGGCGCGTTGGCGGGAGTGGTCGCGGGATCCGGCGGCCGCCGTGGCTTGGCGATAAACAAGCTTACGGCCGTCGGCGCTCACGTTGAAATCCGCTACGCCGGCCACGAACGGGATGAACTTACGATCGCTGAGCCGGTAGCGATTAAGAGTGTTACCCGGCGGCACGCCCGGCCCTTCTCCTCCGGTGCGGGCTTCCAGGTAGAAGACAGTCCCAGCGGCGCCGGCGCGCAGGGCAGAATATTCGCGAACGGGTACGCCCGGCACGGCGACAATTCTTTGTTGCAGCCCGTCGAAGTCGATGTTGACGCTAGCGGGAACCCCCGGCGTTCGTGGTTTTTCTTCCGCGCCTTCGGCCCCTCGACTCTCATTGCCCGCCGAGACAGCGTTCACACCGGGATCTTCATCGCTTTCGGGCAGCAGCGGGCTCGCTCCCGTCTTACTCAGCACAGCGAGGTACAGACCGAAATGCTCGTCGTGATCATAGGAGGTCATGTCGAGCCATTGCGATTTCAAGCCCAGGTCAGTCGATGCCAGAAACCAGAGGTATTTTCCATTCTTGTCCCAAACGGGCCAAACGGAATCAGCCAAACCATCGGTGATTTGGTGTTTCTCCCCTGTCTCCACATTTGCGACGAAGATGGCGTGATACAGAGACTGCAAATGGCTTGCATAGGCGACATACTTCGAGTCAGGACTCCAGACCGGATTCAGAGTACGCGCAGGAACCATCCAGGGGTCGTCGCCAATCTGTTTCGCTGTACCAGTGGCGATGTCGAGAACCCAAACTTTCAGGTTGGTATCCGTATACAACAGCTTCTTCGAATCGGGCGACCAGGAAGCGGTGTAGTAGTGCGTCGGGTGAGGCAGGGCGATTTCTTTCGGCGGGGTGACACCGTCCTGGGACTCAATGACGACCTTATACTCGCCTGATTTATCGCTGAAGTACGACAGATACTTACCATCGGGCGACCACGCGGGATCTCGTTCAGCCGAGCCACTCGAGTGGGTAAGGTTCCGAACGTCGCCCTTTTCTGAAGGAATGGTGAAGATCTCGCCTCGTGCCTCGACTGCAACCCGTTTACCCGTCGGCGATACCACCATGTTCGCCAGGTGATTCGCCGCGTTTTCCCACCGAGGCATCATCCAGGGGAAATCGCCGGCGGCCGTGATCTCCAGAATGTGCTCTTTGCCGTCCTTCGGGTTTAGCTCGTGGATATAGCCGCCCTGCTCGAAAACAATCGTGCCGGCGCCCGCATCGAGCGATTTGACGTCGAAGTTAGTGTACTTAGTAAGTTGCGATAGCTTCTTGTTTGCAGGGTCAAACGACCAGACATTCGCAACACCGTCGCGGTCTGAGATGAAATAAACGGTCCCGCCGATCCAGGCCGGGTCCATATCTTTCGAGTTGGTCCAGGGTGGAGTCACAACGTCCCACGTCTTCATGTCGGCGATCCATATCGGCCGATTTTGTCCGCCGCGATAGTTACGCCGTTCCTCGTCCCAGGAATTGTTCATGCGATACGCGATGTGCGTGGAGTCCGGCGAGATCTTCCCCTGGTAAGCGCGCGGAAGCGGTACGGCTTGCGGAACACCGCCCGCGGCAGGCACGGTCCAGAAGCGAGGGGCCGCAACCGGAGCCCACGTGGCGCGGGTCGAAGCAAAGAGGATCGACTTGCCGTCGGGAGTCCAGCCTTGCACCAGGTCGGGACTTGGATGCCAGGTCAGTCGTTTCGGTTCGCCACCTGCCGCAGGAACTACATATACGTCTGTGTTGCCCGCATAGTCGGCGCTGAAGGCCACGGTGGAGCCATCGGGCGACAGGTGCGGGTTCGATGTTTGACCCTGGAAGCTGGTGAGGCGTCTCGCGGCTCCACCTTTCCGGTCGACAATCCAGATGTTATTGGCATACGCAAACGCGACCGAATTTGCACTCACGGTCGGCGTTCGCAACAGCCTCGTACTCAATTGGTCAGCATTGAGGAAGCCGGACGGAAAAAACACGGTGGAAACGAACAAGAAGAGGCAACAAATCGAATCGGATCGCATGATTACGGATGTCATAGTGTACTAAGTTTTAGGCCGAACAAAAGGCGCAGTGCGCCGCCCTCCATGCGCATGGATAACGTGTCGGCAGATGCTCGCGGGCGGACGTTCTGCCGAACTATCGCAGGCGGCTTTACAATTTGGATGCCGTCAAAATCCAATCGCAAACCAGAGTCCAATCCGGCGCCGAGCGTTCGCCCGGACGGGTGGCAACGAAGAATGTGCAAACGCCAAGCCGTAGGACTGGAGAGAGGGTTACCGTACGCCGATTGAAGAGGCCGGAACGACTTTGGGCACACGTTTGTGGCACTGGCTGCAACCCGTCGACGTGGGTGTGAGCGGCTGACGCGCAGAACTAAATATTCAGCCGCTCTTCCCAGTTCGCTATTGCCCCGATTTCTCCCGCAGCCAATCCGGGAACTTGACAGGCTTGCCGCCGCTCAGGGTCGGGCCGCCCTGCTTTGTGAGAGCCTGATTTACTTCCGGCAGATCCTTCTTGAGGAACGTATTGACGCGGCCCACGTCGGTGACGAATTCTTCCTGTAGTTCTTCGTAATAGGCGCGTTGATAGTCCGTTGGTGGCGCGAGTACATGGTCCATCGATGATCCTAAAGCTCCTAGCCGATCGACCAGACGAGGACCCATACTGTATCCCGGGATATTGCGGGGACGGGCTAATTTGAGTTCAATGGTGTGCAACTGCTGAAGGCGTTCATTCAGCGCATTCACGAGGTCGGGCGATGACTGATTGCCCAAAGTGGCCATGCTCTTCTGCGCTTGCTCAATCTGGCCGTGGACAGCATCGACGGCACGAAGCGCCTCATTCGTAGCAGTCTGGAGATCGCGCAGCTTGATACCGTACTCAAGGCTTGCTTGAAGATCGGCAGCTGTGACCTTCACCGTTGGATCGGCAAGAACCTTCAGTTGCTTCTCGACCGTCGTGCTGTCCGCTACCAAACGAACTGTGTATTCGCCGGGAATGACTTGTGGACCTCCCCGAGGGCCGGTGAATTCTTCTTCGGGATCAACATCCTCCATCTTGGGCTGGCGCGGCTCCGGACCTTGATAGCGCAGATCCCAGGTGACGCGATTCAAGCCTTTCGAGCGTGGTATGTCGGTCAATTCCCGGATCACCTTCTTATTTTTATCCAGGATTTGGATCTTCAGCGGCTTCGAAGCCTCAAGCTTTTCCTGCAGAAGATAAGTCAGCGGCGCACCATAGGCCGGGTTCGGACCCGCGAACGGCTTGTTGCCGATACCGTAGCGGGTGAAGCGGGAGTCGAAGCGCATCGTGTCCCGCGGATTGAACAGGACGGCCGCCTGCGAAGCGAGCGACTCTGTCATTTGCTGCAATGGGGTAATGTCGTCGAGGATCCAGAGACTACGACCGTGGGTGGCAATGATCAAATCATTCTCTCGCGGGTGAATCATCAGATCGCGGACGGGTTCTGCCGCCGGAAAGCCCTTCATTGCCAAACGCGTCCAGTCGTTTCCACCGGTAAACGAGACGAAAAGGCCGAGTTCCGTTCCGGCATACAGCAGCCGAGGGTTCTTCGGATCTTCACGGACAACCCACACGTAAGCGTTCTGCGGGAGGTTGCCGGTGATATTGGTCCAGGTCTTGCCGGCATCAACGGTCTTATAAATGTACGGGTGGAGGTCGTCAAACCAGTGGTTTTCAAATGCCACGTAAGCCGTGTTTGCGGCAGTGCGGGAAGGCTCAATAGAGGCGATCTCGGCGAATTTCGGAACACCGCTGAGGTTCGCGATTAAATTGTTCCACTGCTTTCCGCCGTCGGTAGTCAGTTGCAGATTGCCGTCGTCAGTACCGGCCCAAATCATGCCTGGCTTACGAGGAGACTCGGCAATGCGGATGACGGTGCAGTGGTATTCGGCGGTGGTGTTTTCGGTCCAGATCGTGCCGACGCTTTTGATTTTTTCAGGGTCGTTGGTGGTCAGGTCAGGGCTGATGGGATGCCATGTATGACCGAAATCAGTCGACTTGAAGATGACGTTGCCGCCGAAATACACCGTGTTTTTGTCATTCGGAGAAGCGACGATCGGAGTGTTCCAGTTGAACCGGTACTTCAGCTCATTGACGGGACCGCCGTCATTGCGCCGAGGCTGGGGGCTTGCGTCGCGCTGTTCAAGCGTCTGCAGATCTGTGCCGACGATCCCACCACCCTGGTTTTCTGAGAGCACAAGGTCGGGATTGTCGGGGTGCACAACAACGTGGAATCCATCGCCGAAACTGACCATCTGCCAATCGTCGTTGAGAATGCCTTCGGGCTGGCGCTTGCGGCTCGGGCCGGCATAGGTGCCGTTATCCTGCAATCCGCCATAGACGTTGTAGAAGGGATACCGATTGTCGGCGGTCACCTGGTAATACTGTCCGAGCGGTATGTTGCCGACGAACTCCCAATTGTCGCCTTTATCCCAGCTGACAGCTATGCCTCCGTCATTACCCATCCAGACATGACTGGGATTCTTGGGGTCGATCCAGATCGTGTGATAGTCGCTGTGCGTTTTGGACGCGATGCGATGAACCGTTTTGCCACCATCGATAGAAGTCGATGCACTCATACCGATGCTGTAGATGCGGTTTTCGTCGGTTGGATCGATGCGCATCTGGCTGTAATAAAGACCCCGCCCAACGAGACTCGGGATCTTTCGACATCATTTAAAATGCTCGCCCGAATCATCAGAGCGGAACAGCGTGCCCTCTTCTGATTCACCAATGGCGTAGACCACTCTGGGATTGCTCGCAGAAACCTTGACACCCATACGACCGAAGGTCTTCGGCATACCTTCAGTCACTTTGTTCCAGGTGAGGCCGCCGTCAACCGACCGGAACAATCCACCTTTGTCGTCGCCGCTTACGAATTTCCAAGGCTTGCGATCGAAGCGCCACAGCGAAGCGAACAAAATGTTCGGATTGGCAGGATTGATGTCCATATCGGCCGCGCCGTGTTCGGCATCCAGATAAAGGACCTTCTTCCAGTGCTCGCCTCCATCGGTGGTCATAAAGACGCCGCGCTCTTCGTTGGGGCCGCTATTGTGTCCCAAGGCAGCCACGTAGACGATGTCCGGATTCAGAGGATTGATGACGATACGGGAGATGCTTCGAGAATCGTGCAAGCCCAGGTTGCGCCAGGTCTTTCCACCGTCGAGCGACTTATAAACGCCGTCCCCAAAAGAAACACTGTTCCTGGCTGAAGCCTCGCCCGTACCGACCCAAACGACATCCGGATTGCGAGGGTCCAGTGCCAAAGCCCCGATGGAGATTACCGGTTGGCCGTCGAACAGCGGCACCCAGGTCGTTCCGGCATTGATTGATTTCCAGAGGCCACCGGAAGCGCTAGCGACATAGACGATTGAGGGATTGCCAGGTACGCCCTCAACGTCGGCAATGCGACCTCCCATGATTGCGGGTCCGATATTGCGGGGCTGCAATTTCTCGAACGAAGCACCGTCTGGCGAGGCCGCCTCTAGCACCGGAAGCGCAAAGAGCGCTATCGCGAGGAGGAGAGGACGCGGAAACTGGCGAACTGGCATTGAAACTGAGTGTAAACCCAGCCGCCGCTCTGAATCGTGCTCGGACGCTTAGCGATTCATTTCAAATTTCTTTGCGGACCATAAAGCTAATTTGTCCGAAATCGGACACCCGATGAATTACCATTGATCTTAATAGCTTCAGAAAGGGTTATTCTTCATTGTTTCATCGACTTACTTCGGCTTCTAGTGTGTTTCAACGATCTCTTTGGGTCGCTGCCCTGTTGTGTGCGTTCGCTCCTATCTGGTGTCTTGCGCAGGCGGTGAGCGGCAACCTAATAGGATTAGTCACGGATTCCTCCGGCGCCGTTGTGCCGGGCGCGACTGTAAGTGCTGTCAACGCATCGACTAACGTCACTTACGGCGGCAAGACCAACGACAACGGACAGTACCGTATCAGTAATCTTCCCCCGGGCAATTACGACGTAAATGTTACCGCTCCGGGCCTGGCCAAAGCAGTCCTGCGAGGCGTTTCAGTGCAGCTGAACCTGGAAGCGACCGCCAATCTGACGATGAACGCCGGATCTGTGTCCACATCAATCCAGGTGGAAGAGGCGGCGCCGCAGATTGATACGACAACAGCCCAACTGCAATCCACATTCGATGCGAAACAAGCTGCAGATTTGCCAAACGTCAGTACGGGACAAGGCGTACTAAATCTCTCGTTACTCGGCGCTGGCGTAGCCAGTGGTGGCGGGCTCGGCGCAGGAACCGGACCGTCGATTGGCGGCCAACGCCCCCGGAATAACAATTTCATGGTAGAGGGCGTGGATAACAACAGTAAGTCGGTGACAGGCCCGCAGGCATTTATTCCAAACGATTCGGTCGCTGAGTTTACCCTCATCCAGAATCAGTTTCAGGCTGAATTCGGCCACTCCTCGGGCGGGCAATTCAACACGGTCGTGAAGAGCGGAACCAACCAGTTCCATGGCACCTTCTATGACTATCTTCGCAACCGTAATTTGAATGCGATCGATCAGTCGTTTGCACGGCAGGGTATCCTTTCGAATCCCAGATACGACCAGAACCGGCTGGGAGCAAACGTGGGCGGCCCCATCCTGAAAAACAAGCTGTTCTTTTTCGGGAGCTTTGAATACAACCCGCTCGGCCAGACCAACACCAGTTCCACCCGTGTCTATGCGCCTACGGCAGCCGCTTATGCTGCCCTGGCAGGCAATCCGGCCGTGAATCAGACCAACCTCGGTATTGCGCGGCAATACGCAGTGGCACCGACCGCAACTGCTGGCGCGCCGACAATTTCTATCGGCGGTGTATCCGTACCGACCGGCGTCCTTCCGATCGCGGGTGCAAGCTACACGAACAACAATTACGGAATCGGTACGATCGACTACAACATTTCAGACAAAGATCAACTGCGCGGAAGGTTCATCTACAACAAACAGAGCGCGATCAATACCGGCGCGGAGTTGCCCATTTTCTACACGGCTGTACCTACAAACAATTATCTTGCAACGGTCTCCGAGTATCACACCTTCTCCCCGACTCTCACCAACGAGGTCCGGTTGGGCTATCACCGCAACAGCTCGGTCTCTCCCGCAGGAAACTTTTCGTTCCCCGGACTGGATCAATTTCCGAACCTCGTGTTCAATGATCTGAACCTTCAGCTCGGACCCAATTCCAACTTTCCGCAATCGGGCGTTTCGAACGTTTACAGCGGCATCGAAAACATCACCTGGACGGTTGGCAACCACACTATCAAGGCGGGTACAGAGCTGCGTAAATACATCGCGCCAACCTCCTTCACGCAGAGATCAAGAGGCGATTACGAATACACGACCTTCGCGCGGTACTTGTCCGACCAGGTTCCCGACTACTTGGCCCAGCGCGGTGTAGGGAATGTGACTTACTACGGCGACCAGATTGCAACGTACTCCTACTTACAAGACACGTGGCGGATTCGGCCCAATGTCAGTATCGATCTTGGGCTCCGATATGAATACACGACCGTTCCTTACTCCGAGCGGCTGCAATCGCTCGAATGCGATCTCAAACGTGCCAGGTCTCCTGAGTTTCAATGCGCCCCAAGCCGATTCACATGCGATTGCGCCCAGAATCGGGCTGGCCTACTCTCCGGGGACGAGCGGGAGAACCTCCATTCGTGCGGGCTTCGGCTTGGCCTACGACGTTCTGTTCGACAACATTGGGACCGTTTCTACCCCGCCTCAGTTGAGCAGCACGATTGACTATACAAACGGAACCAATCCGGCACTTTCCGCCGCCAATGCGCTTCAGTTCCTTGCGACGGGTGGCATACCGCCCAACGCAGCAGGTGCGGGGGCATTAACGGCGGCGCAGGCGCGAGCTGCAACCAGCGCTTATCTGCCAAACCAGAAGCTGCCGTACTCGATCAACTATACCTTCAGCATCCAGCATATTTTTGCCAACAACTACACGTTGGAAGCCCGTTATGTGGGTACACGGGGAGTCCATCTGGTGTTCCAGAACCAGATCAATAAGTACAGCAACGTGACGGCGACGCAGAACATTCCGACGTTCATGAGTGCGCCGAGCACTACCATGCTGGGTTCCCTTCCCTACACGGTGGGCACTTTGAGAGGTCTCGGAAACACGCTGCCGGCCTACGCGGCTGCGGGTTTCACGAACCTGATCACCAGCTACACGCCGCAGGGCTCCTCCACCTACAACGGGCTTGACCTGCAGCTGTCGAGACGGTTCAGCAACGGCCTGCAGTTCCTGGCCGCTTACACCTGGAGCCACAACCTGGATAACAGTACAAGTGAATTCGCCACAACTTATCTGACTCCCCGGCGCGCTCAGGATTCTCAAAACCTACGGCCGGAATGGGGCAACTCGGCGCTCGATCACAGGCAGCGGTTTACATTCAGCGCGATCTATGATGTGCCGTTCTTCAAGAGCAGCAATAATTGGTTCCTGAAGAATCTCGCCGGCAACTGGGAAGCTGCACCCGTCTACACCTATGAAACCGGCGAATACTACACTCCACAGAGTGGAATCGATTCGAATCTAAACGGCGACTCTGCGCCCGACCGGGTGATCGTCAACGAGAGCGGCACTGCCGGAACGGGAAGCGGCGTCTACGGCCTTACCCGGACAGGAACTGTCGTCCCGATCAACGCGGCTACTGCCCAAATCAACACGGTTGTGGCCTGGGTGGCAAGTAATCCTAATGCACGGTACATCCAGGCAGGATACGGAGCATTCGCCAATTCCGGACGCAACATTCAGGTTTCTCAGCCGATCGACAATATCGACCTGAGCCTGATGAAGCGGTTCAGCATCAAAGAGCGTAGCAATCTGCAAGTAATCGGCGAAGCGCTGAATCTTTTCAATCACCCGCAGTTTGTTCCGGGCTCGATCAACAATGTGGCGGCAGTAGGTACGGCAAACTCCAGCTCACTGCAGTTTGTCAACGTTTCTAATGCCCTGTTTAACGTCTCCAACCAGGCTTTTGGCAGCAATCCTCGAGTGCTCGAGGTTGTTGTGAAGTTCAACTGGTAGACGACCCAGAAGCTGGTGGGCAGACCTTCCCCTGCCCACCAGCAACAATGCCTCTATTCCTGCCCTGCCTCTCTCGTTCCCTCCGTTTAAGTGAGCCAACCGGCTCCCGCACTTCGATTCCCGACGCTAAGCATCGACCTGAGGCATTGAGTTGAATTCAGCGGACCCGGTTATCCGACCGGCTGCTCGAGTCTGATCTCATTTCTGGACGGAACCTTTCGTCGACCGGCCTTGAACTTCGCCAGAAGCCTTCTGACAGACAGCGAGAGACCCGTATACACCAGCACACAAGCCCCGAGTGAAGCTAGACCTGCTATTGTTTGACCCAATAATCCGCTCCACTCGCCCGTATGTCCGAAGCGAACGAATGCACGCAGTCTTTGCCCGAGACTGCCGTCCGAGAAGTCAATCCGCTTCATCACTGTTCCGGTTTCGCGATTCAGGAGATACTGCGAGCGCTTTTGCGGTTGGCTTCCCGTCCCTGTATCGACGGAGACGGAAATCGGTGAGTTCGCACTCTGCGCCATGTTCAAGGTAATGATGTGCCAATCCCGATTCAGTGTCATAGCGGTGCCCAATAGCCGATCGTAGTTCGGCTCGTCCCCACTTGCGAGGCGATGGGGTTCGCGTTGCCCTCGATTCCCCGCAGCACGTCCGGAAGCCGGCACTGGCGATCCAGCTAATCGAAACAGGAGCGCGTTGGCCCACTCGAACGACATCACGACTCCTGTGAGAACGATCACAAGCAGCGGCAGTGCGCACCAGATACCGATTACGTTATGCCAATTCCATTCGCGCGCTTTTCCTCGCAATCTGGGCCGGAAGGTGAGGACTCCGCGGAACGCGTTCCAGTGCCATCTACGAGGGATCCAAAGAATGACTCCAAGCAGGACCAGCACACCGAAAAGAAGGTTCGACACTGCCGTTAGCCAATGACCAATACCTTTCGATCCCAGGGGTGCGCCGAGCGTTCGGTGCAGGCGCTCGATTGTTGAAAAGAACTGATGAGCGGTCTGCGAACTAACACCCAATACCGCGCCACTATATGGATCCACATACACCGTTTTGCCCCTGCCGATCGAGAACTGAGTCGCTGCCTGGGGCTCATCACGGACGACGATAGCGGTTGGTTCACCTAACCCGGACCGCCGAACGGATTGAATCAACTCGTTCACCGGTCTTGGTCTGGCATCGTTCGGGATAGTAACGGATCGAAGATCGCGGTCGGCAAAATCGACGAACTGCTTTTCAAAGCACAGCAGGACCCCGGTTGCAGCCATGATGAAAATAAATAAGCCGGCAGTCACGCCAGCAGAAAGATGCGCCCAGAAGAGTATTTTGCGCATGATTTCGCCTCCCGTTTGTCGTAAAGAACCATCCCAAGGTTGATGGGCTTACCTTAAAGTTGCCTGAAAAGTTGGCCTTTCGGTTCCTGCCTTCTATAGAATCTGCTGCAATGGATACCAGGTAAGATGCGCGTTCTGCTTGTCGACGATGATCGCGATGTCGCTGACTATGTCCGCCGTGAGCTTGAAGAGGAGTCCTTCGATGTGGTCGTTGCGCATGATGGGGCGGCCGCTCTGCGCCTGGCAGAATCGTCTGCATTCGACATCCTCGTACTCGACGTGATGATGCCTTTTATGGATGGCCTGCAACTCACGCGTAGCCTCCGGCGGCAAAACATCCGGACGCCTATCCTGCTATTGACGGGCCGCGACGCTCCTGAAGAGATCGTGCGAGGACTAGAGGCGGGAGCTGACGATTACCTCACCAAGCCGTTCTCGTTCGATGTGCTTCTTGCCCGAATACGCGCGCGAACTCGAAGATTCGACGGAGTGAGTTCCGCGTTGCGTTTTGCCGATTTAGTTGTTGACGTCGAGGAACACAAGGCTTGGCGAGGCAAACAGGAACTCGTCCTGACTCGCACGGAATTCGCCATCCTCGAATGTCTGCTTCGCTCGGCCGGGCGGGTCGTCACAAGAGGCCGGCTAATCGACACGATCTGGAGCGATCGTGAGGTGAGCGAGAACAATCTGGATGTGTTCATCAGATTTCTGCGCACCAAGGTGGACATCCCGGGTTTAACAAAGCTGATCCATACCGAACGGGGACTCGGATACAGCTTGCGACAGGGTGCCCCATGACGCGACTGAACACGCGATCGGTTCGCGTTCGGCTCACTATCTGGTATTCCGCAGCACTAGCTTTGGTGATTCTCATGCTGGCCGGAAGCACTCGCTGGGCGCTGACCGAGAGTCTCAATCATGCGCTCGACGAGGGATTAAGACACCGCCTGATTGGATTACACCGCTTCCTCGAAGAAAGCAGCCCTTCGGGCACTGACCACCTGGGTGCAAAGCTGCGCGACTTGGAAATGCTCGGGGAGCTTTTCCAGGTCTTCGGGCCCAAGGGCGAGCTGATAGCACAGTCGGATGGTTTGGCTCGCCATCACGTCAGAACGCAAGCTCCTCCCGATCCCGGAGCCGCAATGAGGTTCCGAAACGCCGGGCCAAGGCGATTTCCCGTTCGGATGGCGACTCAGCGCATTTACGTCAATGGCCAAGATTTCATCATTGAAGTCGCAGATCCGCAGGGCAAATATGGAGACGTGCTGCGGGAGCTTTCGTCTTTTCTGCTGTTAGCGCTTCCCGCTGTTCTGGCTGTTGCGGCGCTTGGAGGGTACTGGTTAAGCAACCGGGCCCTTAGACCTGTCGATCAAATCATTAATGAGGTTCGATCCTTCGATTCGGCCGATCTGAGCGCAAGACTGTCGGTCCCAAGCTCGGGAGACGAGTTGCAACGTCTTTCAGAAACGTTGAACCAGATGCTAGCCCGAGTGGAACAATCGGTTACCCAGGTTCGCCGGTTTACGGCCGACGCTTCGCACGAACTCCGAGCGCCGATGACCCTGATCTACACGGCCGCCCAGTTCGCATTGCGCCGCGATCGAGGCGTTGAAGAGTTGAAAGAAGCTTTGCAAAAGATTCTGCGCGAAGCGAAACGATGCACGGACCTTATCAATCAACTGCTCACGCTTGCGCGATCCGACGCCGGAGATAGCCGCACGGAGTTGGTCTCAACAAACCTGACAGAGCTAGTAAAAGAAGTGGCGCACGAGGTCGATTCACTCGCTTCCGAGAAGGGCTTGCAACTTTCACTCAAGCTGCCCGAACGGGCGATTGAAGCTGTTGTTGACGGCGCTTCCTTCCGGCGAATGCTCGTCATTTTGCTGGACAATGCCGTCAAGTACACGCAGCATGGCGGGATCACCGTGACCCTCGTCGACGATGCGCGCCATGTGACAGTTTCCGTTGCAGATACCGGTATCGGCATCCCTGCCAATGAACTACCGTTCATCTTCGATCGCTTCTGGCGTGCTGATCAGGTGCGCTCGCGAAATGCCGGTGGAGCCGGTTTAGGCCTCGCAATCGCTCGTGAAATTGCGCAATATCACGGCGCGGAGCTAACCGCGGAAAGCTCAATCGGCGTCGGATCAGTCTTCACGGTTCGGCTTCCGCAATCGACGCGGGAACGCGTTGGATCTGATTTGACGACTGAACAATCGGTTTAGACCAGAAAACATATCACCTTCCACCATTCGCATTTTTCAGAAATATTTAAGGTCGTCTTGCGATGCTGTCTCCGTGTGCAGGAGGGGCCTCTGAAACGGCGCATGTATTCGCAATGGAAGTTCGGTGTTGTGCTCGGATTCGGCGCGGTTGTTGCGCTGGCGCTGTGCGTGCAGTGTGTAAGGACATATCTTTACACGGATACGGTTCTGGTTCCTGAGCAAGCGGAGCATGAGGCGGCACGACAGGCTGGTGCTCTCAACGCGGCTGCACGAACGGCCTCCATTGCCGATCCGCTGGGACTAGGGCCATTGATGGAACGCGCGATGGAATCCGCGTCCGACCGCGTGGTATCAATGCGCCTGCTGGATCGTGACGGAAGTGTTCTAGTGCAACGGGGTGGCACCTCGAAACGCGCCAAGCTCCCGGCGAACTGGTGGGAGCGCGCGGAGAAACACGAGAAACTCGGCACTCAAATCAACACACCGGAAGGTAAAGCGCTGGTTGTAATGCTTCCGTTCCGTATGGCAAGGCCGTTGCGTTTAGGCGAGGTTGTGCAACCCGGTTCACCAAAGGAACTCGCCTCTCCAACTCCCCCGAACCAATCGAGCCCGCTTGAGTACGTTGCACATCGACCGGATGACCGGCGTTCTGCGTACGTGCTTGAGCTGACAATATCGCTCAACGCTGTTGCGAATGCATTCAACGGCCTCCGTCAGAATCTGGTCATCGGCCTCATCGCGTCTCTGGCGCTTTTGGCTTCTGTGGCGCTCATCGGGATACGTGCGCCGCACCACTTCCGCGGCAAGTACCTTGAGAAAGAGCTTCAACTCGCCAGGCGTGTTCAGAGCGACTTGCAGCCGAAGCCAGACTCCGTGTCGGCGTATGTTGATTTCGACGCATGCGCCATTGCGGCCGATCACGTCGGAGGAGACTTCTACGACATCTTTGAGATCGAGCCGGGAAAAATCGCCATCGTCTTGGGTGATGTCTCAGGTAAAGGAGTTCCAGCGGCGCTGCTGGTGAGCGTCCTTCACGGAGCGATTCGCTCCGCGACGGCATCGGCCCATGAGGTTTCCCTGGAGCGAATTAACCGTATGTTGTGCGAGCGAACCGCCTGCGAGCGCTTCGCTACTTTGTTCTGGGGTGTGTTCGACGTCGCGACGCATCGCCTTCAATACGTCAACGCTGGCCATGTTGCACCCATGCTCGTTCGCCAGGCTCACAACCACGTCGAGCGACTGGTGGAAGGCGGACCCGTTTTGGGTTTACTTCCCGGAGCAAAATACTCGGCTGGAACCGTCCAGATCGAAGAACTTGATACGCTTGTTCTCTACTCCGACGGCATCACGGAAGCGATGAGCCCGAACGAAGACGAGTTCGGAGAGGCCCGGTTGGAACGGATCATAGTTGCCAATCCCGATGCTGCACCAGTGCAAATCTGCCGGGGGATTATGTTGGGGCTCACAGAATTTGCGGATGCCAGAGCGCCACAGGACGACCGCACGTTGATGGTCGTTAGATTCCGGAATTCGGATGCTTCCTTGCACGAGTGGAAAGGCCAGGCTCTGGCGACCGCCTTCGCCTGACGACATTGGAGAGACCAGAATGAACACTACTTTCACAAGAATCGCCTGCCGCGTCCAGGTGTTGACGTTGGCATGCCTGTCGCTCGCGGGGGCCTTGGCGCAGACACCCACCTCCCGGATCGTAAGCACCGCAAATCAACTCCTTTCGACCCTCGATGAGAAGCAGCGCCAAGACGTTTTGTTTGCCTTCGACGACGAGAAGCAGCGCGCCCGATGGTCTAACTTCCCAATTGCTATGGTTCCGCGGGGTGGCATCAGCTTGAAAGAAATGAATGCCGATCAGCGTGCGGCAACTATGGCCCTACTTGCATCGGTTCTTAGCGCGCGAGGGCTCGAGAAGGTCCAGCAGATTATGGAGGGTGACGAAGTGAACAAGACCACCGATCCCGGGCCTCGCGGAGCTGGCAACGGTGGTCCTCGCGGACCCGGTTTTCCACGAGGCAATGGTGGACCACCTCCCTCGATGGGAAGCGGAGGCCCGCCCTCGGGTTCTGCCGGGCGCCGTCCACCATTCGGGAATGGGCCCCTGTTCGGTCGGGATCTCTATTACATTTCGTTCCTGGGGAAGCCCTCAGAGAAAGATCCTTGGATGTTGCAGTTCGGGGGTCACCACTTGGCGCTGAACATCACGATCGCAGGCGAACGCGGAGTGCTGACGCCTAGCCTGACAGGTGCACAGCCTGCGCTGTATACCAAGGACGGGAAAACCGTACGCCCTCTCGGTGCCGAGAGCGACAAGGCAATGGCTTTACTGAATGCTCTCGATGACAGCCAGCGGAAACAGGCGATCCTGAGTTATCGGTCTAGCCGACCTTGTGCTCGGCCCCGGGCAGGATGGCAAGACAATTCAACCGGAGGGTCTCAAAGCTTCTGCCATGAACGACCGCCAGCGTACGATGTTGCTTGATGTGATCTTGGAGTGGGCGGGAATCATCCAGAACAATGCCGCGACGGCTCGAATCGCAGAGCTTAAAGCCGATCTGAACGAAACATGGTTCGCCTGGAGCGGCCCGACTACTGTGAATCCAGGCAGCAACATCACCGCCTACTACCGCATTCAGGGGCCACATCTGGTGATCGAGTATGCGCCTCAAACTTTGGGCGGCGATCCGGCGCTCCACGTCCATACGATGTACCGCGATCCGACCAATGACTACGGACGGAAGTTTACGGCAAAATGAAAACGGAAGCTGGCCGCCATACTTCTCTTATCATTCGGTAGTCCGGCTTTTGCACACAGGCTTGATGAGTATCTACAGGCGACACTTATCTCCATTGAGAAGGATCGCGTCGGACTCTTCATGCGTTTGATTCCCGGTGTTGCGGTGTCGTCCTCAGTACTGGCAACGATCGATACCCGGAACGAAGGCGTGATCTCCGAAAGTGAACAGCGCACCTATGCAGAGCAGGTTCTTCGCAATGTGTCGCTCAGTGTCGATAGCAACCACCTGACACCCAGATTAGTGTCCGTTACTTTTCCGACCGTTGACCAAATCAAGGAAGGTACGGGCGAGATTCAGATTGAATCCAGCGCGGATCTACCTCCGGCCAGCGACATCAATCGCAAACTCGTCTTCGAGAATCACCACCAACAGCGGATCTCGGCGTACCTGGTGAACTGCCTGGTCCCGCAGGACCGCCGGTTGCGAGTTGTCTCCCAGATTCGCAATCAGAATCAATCGCTTTACCAATTGAACTACGTCCAGGAAGGCGCAGGGCTGAACGCACGCGGCTCTGACAGCTCGTCACGCAGTGGCGGATCATCGGACAGGGTTGTGCTTTTGGCTCTTGTTGGAGTCGCAATCCTTTGTGGCAAGCAGTTCGTAAACGCACAGTCACAGTAATGACTGGCATGCTTCTTTATGATGCGCGGATTGTGAAACTCGTGTTTGTTGACTCATGAGAACCCGATGAACCGTTACGTCAGGCATAGGCGTTACCTTCTGACCATCGCGCTGCTTTGTCTCGGAGTTATAGCGCCAGCCTCATACGCTCACTCGACGTATGAGGCGGCTCTACTGCTCGATTTCACAGGCGGTGAGGTGCGGGCCGAACTGCAGTTGCCTTTAGAACGAATGTCCATCGCGTTCGGTAAGCCGATCAGCCTGCGAACCTTAGGAAGTGACCGAGCCGCGCTGACGCAGTATTTGCTAGACCGCTTCTACGCCCAATCGCCTGATGGTCGTCCCTTTGAAACGCGCTTGGTGACACCACCTCAGATCGAAACTGTCGACAGTTCCTTGTATGTTGTGGCTCGCTTTGTGCTCCAGCCGCAGACCGCATCATCGCTGGACTCGTTCGACATACGAGACGACATTTTGCTTGACAGCATACCTTCCCAGATCACTCTTGTCTCTATGCGTTCCGACTGGAGTAAGGGCATCTTTGCCAACAATCCGCAGCTCATTGGTGTGTTGCATGGTAAGACCCGAAGCTTGACGGTCGACCGCACGGACCGAAGCTGGCTCCGCGGATTCGGCAGCATATTCCGCCTTGGGATCCGGCACATTGCGGAAGGCAACGATCATCTTCTGTTCCTTTTGGCGTTGCTGCTTCCGGCGCCACTCCTGGCATTCAGACATCGTTGGGTAGGGGTCGCGGGCGTCCGGCGTAGCTTGGTACGAATCCTCAAGGTTGTCACTGCGTTTACCGTTGGCCACTCAATCACGCTGGCGTTGGCGGCTTTGGGGCTAGTAAGCGTTCCCGGTCGCGCGGTTGAAGTTCTAATCGCCGGTTCGATTCTTGTTTCCGCGATCCATGCGATACGCCCGCTTTTCCCCGGACGGGAAGCAGGCATTGCCGCATTTTTTGGACTCGTGCACGGTCTGGCATTCGCTACAACTTTGAGTGCGCTTGGGTTGGGAAGATCGGAACGAGTGGCGAGTATCCTGGCATTCAATCTGGGTATCGAATCCATGCAGCTGGTCGCGATTGCCGGAACGATGCCATCGCTGCTTCTGCTGAGCAGGACGCGCACCTACCCGATCTTCAGGATTGGCGGAGCACTTTTCGCGGGCTTCGCCTCTCTTGGCTGGATTTCTGAGCGGTTGTTTGACATACATACTTCGGTGGACATGTGGTCGACGGCGTGGCCCATCAGGCGGGCTGGGTTGCACTTTCGCTCTTCCTAACCGGCCTGATTCTCTGGCGACGGAATCAAGATGGAAGAAATTCCTCCCTTAACTCCAGAGCAGATGGCTGAGACGGGCAAAGGCTCATGAGGCAAAACTCGAAAGGATTCGAACCCCTTCGTGTTCTCCGTCGTCGCATGATCCAATAGCAACGTGAACTTTGGGACTAGCCCTTTCCCCCGGCCGTTTGCCGCAAAGAAGCTAGCCGCTTCGGCGTTAGGGTTCTGTCTTTTGGTGGTTGGCATCGCTGGCAGTGCGTCACTGGTTCGGTTTGCGAAAAAAGCCGCTGTCACCGAGACATTCGGCTTTCCGGCGGCCTATTCAGCCGCTCGCCTGGTGATTCTGCGCGATCGCAGCGGCAATCTGCAGGATTGGAACTGGTTCCGAGCACAAACACAGCGCTTCGGGTTTAAAGCCACAGATGTCTTCTATGGCAACCCTCCGTCCGCGGCTCTGGTGATGTTGCCCATTGCGTCCCTGTCTCCGTCAAAAGCGCGAGTTGTCTGGACTTGGTTTTCTCTGGGGCTCTGGGCAACGGGCATTGCTCTGCTGGGGTCAAGACTTTTCGTCGACGGAACCTCCTCGCGATACGTCGCCATTCCTGCACTGCTCTGCCTTGGGACGCTATACGCGCCGCTAAGGGCCAACGTTGAGGAAGGGCAGACGTACGTATTCGCATTCGCATTGCAATCCGCCTGTTGCTGGTTCTGGATGATGCGCAGACCGGCGGCAGCAGGTGTGTTCGGTGGAGCATTGCTCGGATTAAAAGGCTACGGGCTTCCGTTCATCATCTTCGCTGCGCTTCGACGCGATTGGGCGTTTCTTCGCGGTGCGTTCACTAGCTTCGGACTCCTCGCGATCATTGCGGCTTGGGCTCTTGGGACCAGGCAGTGGATCTACTTCTTCCTTACTTATCGCGGCGCCAGCTTCTCCGGGATCCCCACACCGGCACTGCAGACAGTCAAGAGTTTCCTTGCCTTGCTGCTGAATTTGCCGACCGTCCAGAGCGGCGCATTGCGAGTACTATCGCCTTCGTCCGATTACTGTCTTTTTGGAATCGAAGCGGCTGCTTTTGCAGTGTGCCTCTTACCGCTCGCTCGCGCCGGGCAGCGATTTCCGTCAGCTGCGGCTTTAAGCATGTGTGTGCTCCTGAATCTTGTTTTTTCACCCCGCGCTGAGGAGCATTCGTACCCGCTGGCGATGACGAGCCTCCTACTTCTCTTGCCGGAGTTGCGAAGATCGTCCGCTTCCGCGGCGCTCGTGATCATCGGCACCATACTGCTTGCGTGGCCTTTCCACCTCCAGGAGCGAACGCCCATCATTGGAACAGCGGCGTTCGGCGACTTCGGCAGATTGTGGGGTGGCATCGCCCTACTGGTCGCCGCTACTTTGAGCGAGTACCGCCGCCGGCACGGATCGGATGTTGTCACCGGTGATTGGACCCCGGCTTACGCGGCCGGCACACTGGTCCTTGGTCTAGCGCTCTATTATGCAAAGCCTTGGCGAGACCCCGTTCAAGATGGACCTCTTTTGGCTGTCAGTCAATCGGACGGAAACACAATCACGCTACTCCGGCTGGACGTTGAGGAACGGGAGGTGAGCACGATCGCGCTGGAGTGCAAGGGGCCATTCGGGCTTGCTTTCGTTCAGAGAGCTTCTTTATACTCCGCTTGCTGGAACGATTCGAAGATCAGCTTGATCAATCTCGCTCGCGGTTCCGAATCTCAGGAGATACCCAGTGCAAGGCTCCCGGCTTGGATTGCCTATCGAGATGGCAAGGACGAAGTATGGACTTCTAATGAAGACCGCGGCACAGTTTCGATCTTCGGCGCAAGCAGTGCAAAACTCCTGGCCGAAGTTCCAACTGGGAAGGGTGCCTCGGACATCGTCTTCGTGGAGCCTGAATCCCGCGCATGGATCAGCAACGAAGGCGACAGCACGGTCTCCGTTCTCGACAGCAACTCCCGCCGGAAGATTCGGGATATCCAGGTAGGGAAAGTGCCACAAGGCATGGCTTTGGCCGTTAAGGGCAGCCTGTTACTCGTGACGAATTTCGGATCCAACACCGTATCGCTGTTAGACACCTCTAGTCTGCGTGAAATTGCACAGATTCCGGTCTGCCGAGGTCCTGTCGATGTCGCGACGGCTTCTAACAGAGGATCTGAACTCGGATATGTTTCCTGTTACAGCAGCGGAAGCCTAGGAGTGATCGACCTGGAGAAGAAGCAGATGATTCAAGAGATTCCAGTTGGCGATAAGCCGTTCGGCATCACTGCCCGCCCAAGGAGCGGTCGTGTCTATGTCTGCGTGGGCGGTTCTAATCGCCTCGTCGTTGTGGATGTAAATCGTCCTAGTCGGATTCTGCGTAGAATCGCAATACCAGGGACACCTTTGCAGTTAGCACTCGCGCCAGGGACGAACTGAGTCGGGCAAAGTCGGGCCGACCCGGATCGGCTTCGGTTCCGGACGCATCGCCATTGCGATCACCCAAAAGTACAGCGGGAGAAGGCGCCAGTATGTGATCAGATCCCCAGAAGCCATCTGCACAAGTTCTCCAATCCAGAAACAAAAACTCCATTCGGCGAAAAAAGAGCGTTCCGGTACGGATGAGCGAAAGGCCCGAATGCTCCTTCTCAGGATTTCTGCATTCAGCAACAAAAAGACCAGCAGCCCTCCGATACCGAGTTCGATCAGCAGGCTCAGGTAAGTGTTGTCGGCGATGAGGTTGCTACCGACAAGATCAGAATATGGCAGAGTTTTGTATCCGATCCCGAAGAAAACGCGCCAAGGTTCCTCGACGAGAAATTGAATCAATCGCCTCCAGGACTCAACTCGCCCCGACAAAACGCCATTGGGCGTAGACCAGATGAACGCCAGAGACTGAGAGAGACGCGAAACGTAGCTCTGGGCAAAAGCAGGAAACAGCAGATAGACAAGTACCGGGCAGAGTACGATGCAGATGAGAAAGAAAACAGCGGACCGGCCCATCGCTTTACGATTCAGGATCGCGAGCGCGACCGCAGCCGTGAAGACGTTCAGCAGCGATCCTCGCGAATACGAAAAGATAAGAGCTGTTGCGAAAACGATAGCCCCAACCGTGAGTTCCAGGCGTCCGACTGGAGAATCGGAAGATCGGCGCCGCAGGGCGACGAGAATCATAACCAGGAAAAATGCGCAGAAGTTACCAAGCGTGCTCGCCTCATAGAAGAGGCCTTGTGCTCTCCGAAACACACCCTGATCGAGCCACACGAACTGCGGCCCGAAGCCGGCTGGGGTTGGAAACTGGAAATAGAAATCCGCGCAAGCGAACAGGGCCGATAGAACTCCTATCCTAAAGAGCCATCGTGCAAACTGCAGGCCGCGCTTGCCATCGAGACCAGGGGAGTTCAACGACAAGAAGAACACGAATGGCGCGATAGCAAAGAGCAGCGCTCGGCTTAAGCTTCCCCATCCGATCTCCGCTCCGGAAGTGATCGCAGCCGAGATTACGCTCAGGAAAAGAGCACCCGTAAATCCGATCACGAGCAGACCCAGACTACCCGCGGATTCGTTCCATCGTCGAATATGAACGGAGGCGGATAGCAGGCCTAAACAAAAAATGAGCAAGGCCGGATGCGGTCCGGAGTCGCCGAGTTGAATCGGGAGAGGCGGCAATATAACCAAGGCACACAGAAAGACAAGCAGCCAGCGGTCCGATCGAAGCAGGATCCAGAGGCAGCACGGTGCAATAAAAAGGACTGACAACACAGCCGCCTGTGCGGTCCAAGCGGGAAGGAGTGCGATGGTTGCCGCAAATACGCCCAGCGTGAGCGAAGCGAAGAGCGTTCGAGTATCCGATAGCCGATATGGAACTTCCATCAGCGGCCGCGATCGGCGTGCTGCCCGGAAAAAGATCGCAGGCGTGCGAAGCTGAACCCCAGCGTCAGATACACCAGAGAACTCAACACGGCACCGAAAAAGGCGACAACGAGATTCAAGGGGATATTCGGCGAACTAGGCCGCTCGGGTACGGTTCCCGGATCAATGATCTCGAGCCGCTCACTCCGGAAGGCCGCCGATGCGAGAGTATCGTTGTAGCGATTGGTAGCCAATTCGAGCTGGGTTCGAGCGCTCTGGCGCTCGACATCGAGGACTTCACGCTGGTGCTTACGTTTCTCAAGGACTAAGCCTTTTGTAGCCAGCGATTGCCCGAGTTCGCGGTCCGATTGTTCGATCTGGGCTGTTCTCGCCTTGGCGGCTGCAATCTGCTCACGCATCCGCGCCGCTTCTTGCGGATCTCGATCAGCCCCTGATGTCGAGCGAATGCGAGCTTCGTAATCCGCTAGGTCAATGCGAGCTTCCGCAAGTTCGTTCTGCAATCGAAGCTTTTGTTCCGTGCCGTTCTTTATCTCAGCATCTAAGGGCTCAGTCGGATCGCTGCTTAGAAAGTCAGTGCGCGCCTTCTCTGCTTTATCTGCTCGCAAACGTGCCGCTTCCAACTGTCTCTGAGCGGCCTCGGTCAAATCCGTCTGCGAGCGTTGGTCCAGAGATCCGCTCAACCTGACCGTTTGCTCAGCCATAAACTTTGCTAAGGCTTCCGCCTTTTCCGGATCAGGCAAGGTGGCGGTGATTTCAAGAATCTTGGTATCTCGAGGCTTGGTAACGCGCAAAACTGCTTTTTTCAAGGATTCGACGGACGATCCGGGATAGCTCTTCCGCAGCCCGAGCTGATTCATCGCCTGGACAAAAAGAGTATTGCTGAGAGCAAAGCGCTCATAGGTCTTCAACGATTCGACGTAGACGGGACTGATCGCAGTTGCTCCGCGAGGGTCTTGTCCCGCAGGAGGTTCAATCAGCAGGGTTGCCGTAGCGCTATATTTTTTCGGCATTAGCAAGCTACCGATGCCGGCCACAAGCACCGCGACCAAACAAGTAACAGCCATGATCCGCCACCTGGAACCTAAGTAATCGGCGAAGTTCAGAAGGTCCAGCCGATCCTCATAAAAGACATCCGTGTCTATCGAGGTTCGGGTCGGAACGGGGTAGGCCATAGTTGCAGTCGATTCATTCACTCGACGGGCGAAAATCCACGTTATCCCGAAAAGAAATGAGAGTGAAGCTATGCGAGTGCAAGATTCAGGAAATTTACAAGATGTTTACAGGAGGCGAATAAATGGATGTCGCGCCCGGCATTAAGATGAAAGTCGCCAACGCTCAAGTTGACAGCCGATGTTCATTCGTGATTTGTACACTGCGCCTCTCCGACCGACTTGGTGGCAGGTCGCGTACATCTCGGCACTAGGGTCGATTACCTCGATATTGTTCTCCATTGCTCTCTCGCAGCTTCTACTGGGCATCGCGATAGTAGCCGTATTCGCATCAGGGATGAAGCTTCGCTTTCCGCCTGTCAAGGCGCCTTTGTTTCTATTTCTTGCCTTGACGGTTGTGTCCCTCTTGTTTTCGGGCGATCCGATCCACGGTCTTCCACAGATCAGAAAATTCTACGTATTTGCCACACTCCCAATCGTATTCAGCGTCTTCGAGAGCCTGGCAACTCTGAGGATGACTGTGATTATCTGGACCGGCATAGGTTTTCTCTCCGCGCTGAGAAGCGGAGTGCAGTACCTTCACCGCTACCATCTGGCGCAGGAGCAATACGCTTACAACTACGGCTTCTTTTTGGATGGACGGTTTACTGGATTCGCAAGCCATTGGATGACGTTTGGGGGAGAACAAATGATCGTCCTGCTAATGTTGCTTGCTCTCCTGCTTTTTTGTCCACCTTCCGCGCGTTGGCGAGGGTTGGGCTTGCTCGCTGCCGCGGTTCTATGGGCTTCCACGGTCGTCGGGTTAACTCGGAGCATATTCCTGCTGGGCTTGCCGGCCGGCTGTATCTACCTGCTTTGGAGTTGGAAACGGGCGTCGGCTTTAATCCTGCCGGCGTTGTTGCTCGGCGAATTTCTTCTCGGCCCGGTCCAGGTTCGAGAGCGTGTCATTTCGGCCGTCAAGCCGCATGAGGAGCTCGATTCCAACGCTCACCGGGTCTTGACTCGTCACGTCGGGCTGGCGATGATCCGCAGACATCCCTGGCTTGGATTAGGCCCTGAACAGGTCGGGCCGCAGTTCACACGATATCTTCCGAACGGAACGCCCCTGCCGCTTCCAAAAGGCTTCTACGGGCATCTTCACAACATCTATCTGCAATTTGCCGCAGAACGCGGCATTCCAGCGCTCGGCGCGCTGCTCTGGTTGATAGCCCGAGTAATTCACGATTTCCTTAAGGGCGCGCGGCAATACCGAACTATTCCCGAGGTCCGGTTCGCCTTGCACGGTGGAATTGCCGTTGTAATCGCCATCCTGCTGGAAGGCTGTTTTGAACACAACTTAGGAGATAGTGAGATCCTAACCCTCTTTCTTGCCGTCGTTGGCTTTGGGTATGTTGCACTTGACCGTGCCGCGCGACTTTACCGGTCACGTAGACGAGGCGGAACTACCCGTTCCTGAAACCCTGCGTACTGCGGTTCTGACCGCCTGAATGCTGCCGGTACGCGATCAGTATAGGCGAGCATTCTCGCTCATTATCTGCGCCATATTCGGAATCCAGTTCGCTTGGTCCTTCCATCAAGCCTGGACACACACTGAGTCTGACTTCCCGAGTTACTACACGGCTGCTCACCTTGTTGCAGAACGAAAACCACTGCGCGACTTCTATGACATGGCACGGTTTCAGGAGCACATGGACGCGTTTGTCGTTCCGAATCGCCTGGGCGGTTACATTCCTCAAACGCCGCTGACGATGCTGCCGTTCGTTCCCCTTGTGAACCTTGCCATGCAAGATGCCAAACGACTCTGGCTGCTGATTGATGTGGCTTTTCTGAGCGGAACCGTTTGGCTTCTAGCCCGAATGACCAACTTCGGGCTTTCGGAAGTGCTCGGACTTTTGGTCCTGGGATTCGGAGCGCTTCACACGAACTTGCAGCTGGGTCAGTACTACGTTTTTCTCTTGTTCCTCCTGACGCTCGCTGGATACTTCCTGGCAACGAATCGGGAGTTCGCCAGCGGTGGAACGTTGGGCCTGATCTGCAGCTTGAAGCTCATCACCCTACCATTCATTCTCTATTTCGCTTGGCGGAGGCAGTGGAAAGCGCTGGCTGGTATGTGTGTGGCATTGGGGGTCAGTTGCCTGGTCGCACTCGCTCTCTTCGGTGAATCCGATCTCAAGTATTATCTCGGTGCAATTTGGCCAAGATCGATGGCGGGTGAAACGCTCGACCCATTCAATGCTGCCAATGGAACGGTTGTGACTCTGCTTCGTCACATGCTCGTCCGGGAGCCTGAACTGAATCCTGCCGCGTTGTTCGATTCCCCGGTATCTTTCTTCTTTCTGCAGGCTTTCTTTGGGCTCTCGACTTTGTTTCTCTCGCTGCTTGCCTTTGGAAGGGCAAGCAGCTTCAAGTTAAGCTACGCCGGGTTCCTGGTTACCTTGATTCTTCTTTCGCCCAATACGGCATCGTATACCTTTCTTCTTCTATTGCTCCCTACTGCATTGCTGCTGGAGAGCGCAAGCGGTCGGTATAAGGCCATCCTGCTTTTCTGTTACATTCTGCTTGCTTTGCCAATGCGTCCATCCTGGAGCTGGTTGTTCCCTAAGGTGTGGCTTCTGATTGCGATGTTCTGGTCGGCATGGGCAGTATCAGGGCGTTCGTTGAGGCCTCGAACAATAGTCGCGAGTCTATCTGTCGCGGCCGCAATCTCTCTTTTTATTGGAGTATTTGGCGCGACAAACCACGGGCGAGAGACGCATAGGCGGTGGCAACACATAGCCGGGCAACCAGGTGAAGTTTATTCGTCTCACCCGATCCCGATGAATGACGGCCTCGTTTATCAGGCGATAAAGGATGGCGTTTATAAGCTTCGATATCGTCGCGGAGGAGCAGTACAGGATCTTGTTGTTAAAGGAAACGCTCTCAGCCCGGAGTTGCTTTCTCGCAGTCATGTACTTCGTTTCGAGTCCATTCGCGGCGGCATCAATCACCGATTCATCATTGACCCCGACGACAGGGGTGGTGTCGCTTTCCGGCAACGAAGATCGTACCGAAGCCGCGAACCTGGCGCGTTCTCCTGATCGCAAGTGGGTTGTGTGCGAACGAACTTCGCGGGGGCAAACACAGCTGTATCTCGTTAATCAGATCCACCCCGCCCAACCGATCCAAGTTACCGAGGGCCGTTGCAGCAGTTTCTCTCCCGCGTGGGAGCGGGATGGAGCGGCTATCGTGTTTGCGAGTGATTGCGGTCGCGGAGTGGGAATGCCGGCGCTTTATCGAGCCGACATTGAGAGACATGCTGAGGTTGGGTCAATGATAGTCAGGGACACCTGCATTCTTTGTAAAAGATTCGTGATTTCGTTTGAGAACACTGGAAACGAACATGGAAACTGAATACCCTAGGGCTAGCTCAATGCCAAAGCAGATGGACCCACGGCTGGCGTACGATGATCCGCTCCTTGCCAGCCGTGATTTTTTCTATTCGGTCACATTGTTTCCGCTTGGCTTCCCACTGACGATTGAAAGCAACTCCCAGGACATTCTACGCGCCGCGTCAACCATCTGGTCCCATTTCCCTCGAGCGTTCGAGCGCGAAGCATCAATCCTTTCCCTCGGAGTTTCGGAAACCAGGTCTGATGCGCTACCGCCGGTGCCCAGCTTTCGGTCGCGCGGTCACCTTCTGTCGATCATTTCAGATCCAGAGAATTTTGTAGTGTGCGATTTTTCTTCCGGGTTCCAATTCGGGTGGGTTACAGACGCGGTCGCTCAGGATGCATCGTTTCTGCGGTACTTCTTCCTTGAAGTCGCAGTTCTAACGACACTACAACAGCAGCATCTAGCGCCCATACATGGCGCATGCGTCTCCCGCGAGGGGCGTGGAATCGTGCTCTGCGGTCCTTCTTCGGCCGGCAAGAGCACGCTGGCTTATGCCTGCAGCCGGGCGGGCTGGACGTATGTTTCCGACGACGCCACGTTCCTGGTGCGATCTGCGTCGCCTCGTTACGCAATTGGGAACTGCCACACGATCCGCTTCCGAGAAAACACGAAGCGATTTTTTCCGGAGTTGTTCCATTTGCCCGCCTCCCGACGAGCAAATGGCTCGCAAAGAATTGAAGCGTTTACGCGCGACTTGCCCATCCAGACCGCCGCATCCTGCCACTTAGACCATGTCGTCTTTCTGAATCGCAACCAGACCGGTGAGGCGCGGCTCCGTTCGTGGGACAAAGACTGGGCTCGCGACTGGTTCACCAGTTTCACTTCTTACGGGGAGGAAAACGTGCGGCGCGCACAGCTCGAATCGTATGAATCCCTCCTGCATGTCCCGGTCTGGGAACTCGAATATAGCGACTTAGACGATGCAGTATCGTCTGCTTGAGAGTCTAAGGCAATCCGGGTAACGCTGATTGCCGAGCAAACGGTACTCCGATATCCCGGCGCATGTGCGAGCGGTGCTCGAGGCCCTGAACTTCTCAGCACCGGACACCTTCGGCCCTCCAAAGCATCTCGAACGATCAATGGCGGGCAGCTGTGGCCTTTTCCGACGCTGCTGGCTTAACGATCCCTCTCTATCTCAGATGCGGTGAACACCTGCCTTTGCCCGTCCGCACGGAAATTGAGGAGAAGTTGAGAAAGAATTTCGAGCGCTGGCGACGGCTCAAACAAGTCTATATCGAGATCGCCGAGGCTTTGGAACAGAGCGGAATTGCCTTCGCGGTTCTGAAGGGGTTCACGCAATGGCCTCTCTTCGTAAACGATCCCAGGCAGAGAAGCCAATACGATGTTGACCTCCTCTTTAGGCGAGAGGATGTGGGACTGGCAGCGTCTGTGGTGGCACGCCTTGGCTTTGAACCGGCAGTCACCGGTCGCACGCGGCCGGTCGTGGATCATCTACCTACCCTGATCCGCAAAACTGGTTGGGTCTGGGGCGGAGACTATTTTGACCCGGAGATTCCGTTCTCCTTAGAACTCCACTTTCAGTGTTGGGATCGAGATACGGAAGGCTTTGGGCCTTACGACTTAGAACAGGCGTTTTTTACGAGACTGGTACGTCGAACGTGCGAAGAGATCTCGTTTCAATCCCTGGCTCCCGTTGATCTTGTTCTTTATGCCTCGCTGCACGCTCTGCGGCACGTACTCCGCGGCAATATTCGTCCCTCCCATGTCTACGAGTGCTCCTGGTTTCTCCACCACAGCAAAGATGACGATCAGTTCTGGCAAATATGGCGTGACTCTTTCGGCGACGAGCTTCGAGAGGATCAGGCGATCTGCTTTGCCTTGGCGCAGCACTGGTTTTCGTGCGACGTTCATCCGATCGTAGAGCAGACCATTCTTCTTCTCCCGACCGGTATCAAACGCTGGCTTCAGTTGTACGCTCATTCGCCGCTCGCCTGCCTCTTCAAGCCAAATAAAGACGAGCTGTGGCTCCATTGGTCACTTCTACAGTCCACTCGCCAGCGCCTAACGGTCCTGCGAAGAAGGTTGATTCCACCCCAGTTACCCGGCCCCGTATCCGCAGTTCACCTTAAGCCTGAGCAATTCAATTTCACGATTCACTTACGGCGGCACTGGGCCAACTTTCGATATCTCTGCCGCAGAGCGCGGCATCACTGCAGTTCACTGATACCTACTTGCGTAGGCGCTGCGGTCTGGATTCGAGATAGTAGGCGTGATCGTTCGCCCCAATAGCGAAGCTCTCAGAAGCCGTTGCCGGAATTTACAAGTGTTTTACAAGCTGGCGACAATCGCTCCCTCCCTACGGCTCTACACTTCAATTTCGATTTCTCGAATTTTATAAAGGCACCTGAGTGCGAAACAAGAAAATTGTTTTCTTTTTCCCGGCGTTTTCCAGCCAGGAGGCAACAGCTCCGCTTGGCATCTTGGCTGTTTCGACACCGCTGCTGCGAGCAGGCTACAACGTCCGCATCATCGATTCAACCATCACGCCGGATTTTCAGCAAGTTGTGCTTTCCGAAATGGAAGACGCCATCTGTCTCGCTGTTTCGCTCGTCACCGGGCCGATGATCCGCGAGACGATCCAGATTGCGAGAGCGGTTAAACGCCGATATCCTCAAAGCCGGTCGTACTCGGCGGGTGGCATCCCGTCTCTTTTACCCGATCAGACGCTTGCCGCCGACTGCGTCGACATCGTCGTCAAAGGTCAGGGTGAAGATGCCTTCCTTGAGATCGTTCAGCACATCGAGGCAGGCGAAAGCCTCCATGGCATTCCGGGCGTTGGCTACAAAGAGGATGGCCGGCTCATGTTTAACGTGCCGCGACCTCTAAAGCCGATCTCGCGAGCTGCCCCCGAAGGCCTATCACCTTGCGGACTTCGACGCATACCAACGCGTATGCGGCCGTCGTTGGGCCATGTATACATCGAGCCTGGCGTGCCCCTACAACTGTGCGTACTGCACCAATGACGGTGTTTACGGGCGGAAGTGGAATGCGCTTGACCCCGAGCAGGTAGTTGAGGAAACTACCGATCTGGTCTCACGCTACGGCTTATCGCTGCTATGGATCGTGGATGACAACTTCCTGGTTGATCGCAATCGCGCGATCGGGATTGCCGAAGGACTGGTCCGCAGCGGTGTTCGCTTCGATTGGAGCATTCAGGCCTCCACGAATCTCGTAAACCGCTTTAGTGTCGAGGAATTGAAGCTTCTAAGGCGGGCAGGGCTTTCTCAGGTTTCCCAGGGCGCCGATTCCGGCTCCGAGAAAGTCATGCACCTGATGAACAAAGATTTTCAGAAGCTCGAAACCATCTACGAAGCCGCGAACAAGCTCACGCAGGCAGGCATCAGGCCGTCGTTCAACATGATCTTCGGCTTTCCCGGAGAGAACGCTCCGGAGCGCCGCGAATCGGTTCGCCTGATCATGAACATCTGCCGCCGATATCCCGGCGCGGAGTTCTGGACCAATATTTTCACTCCCTATCCTGGCGCGCCGGTGATGAAGCGGGCCTTCGAACTTGGAATCGATGTGCCGAAATCGCTGGAAGGCTGGGTCGAATTCTTTCCGCGTTACACGATTCTGCCTTGGCTGAGAGGCGCACAGCACGAACAGCTGCAGACCATGCGCGACTATCTGCGCGTCGCCTTCAATCGCGTTCCGATCGGGCAACAACGAAGGCATCCGCTGAATCGTCTGATTCATGCATTGATCAGCATTTCGGCGCGGTGGCGGCTGGACCACGATTTTTACCTGGCTCCCGTTTGAGCTCTGGCTGAAGAATGCGGCGAACCGTTGGTTCCCAGCCAAACCCAAGGTCGATGCACATCAACTGAGTGCAGAGGTAGTCTCGTGCTGAACTCCGGACGGGGCAAGGTACTGCTGTTCCTCCCGCCTTACGAGGGAAGAGTGTTTGGACCGCCGCTCGGACTGCTAAGCCTGGCTGCCAGTCTGCGCGAGGCAGGATATGAATCGTGCATCATCGACGGTGCAATTCGTTCTGACTATCTCCAGGCGATCGAAGAGAACCTCGACGGGAGCATAGCATTCGGCGTCTCGCTATTGACCGGGCCGATGATCCGGGATGCGATCGCGGCAAGCCGCCTCGTCCGGAGGTTGAATCCAAAGATCCCCATCATCTTCGGTGGGTGGCATCCTAGCCTGGTTACTGCTCAAACACTTCGCGAAGACTTCGTCGATATCGTTGTTCGTCAGCAAGGAGAGAAGACGCTCGTCGAGGTCCTCAATCGTATCCGCTCTCGACAGCTCACTGCATCTGGTGCCAGGTTGCTGGTTCAAGCAGAACGGCCAGATTGTCTCTAACCCTGACCGCTCACCATCTCCTCTTTCCTCGCTGCCGGCTCCGGCGTATGATCTGGTCGACTTCGAAGCGTATGCTCGCGTTGCTGGTGGGAGAAAATTGCCCTACGCCACCAGCATAGGTTGTCCGTACGCCTGTAATTACTGCACCGATTCTGTCTTTTACAACCGCCGATTCAATCCGGCACGATGTGGCTCACATCGTCGAGGATGTGAGTCGTCTGGTAAGACAGCATGATTTGTCCGAGATCGCCTTGGTGGATTCTAATTTTCTGGTTGACACCAAGAGAGCTGTTGCAATCGCACAGGGATTCCTAGAGGCGGGCTTGAAGATTCGTTGGACGTTCCAGGCCTCCACCGACTTGCTTTGCAGGATGAGTGATTCGGAAGTGCAATTGCTGGGGCAGAGCGGCGTTAGCCATATCGGCTTCGGCACCGAATCGGCCTCGCCGGAAGTGCTGAAGCGAATGAACAAACCGCATCAGCACATTCCGGACATGTTCGAGGCAGCCCGGAAGTGCGCTGCAGCGAATATTCGGGTCACATACAACCTGATCTTCGGGTTTCCGGGCGAGGACGATGTTCATCAGGAAGGAAACGCTGCGAACTATGGGGCGGATCGCGGAACTCTACCCGAACGTCAGCTTTTCTCCGAATCTCTTCACGCCCTATCCGGGTATTCCTATCTGGCCGGAACTCCACGAGAAGAGGCCTGCGGGAGCCAGCCTCGCTAGAAGAATGGTCCAGCATGGGTTTGGGAGGAACCGACTTACCTTGGCTTAATAACAAATCCAGCACCGCCCTGCACCGAGGTATGTCGTTTTTCCTGCTTGATAACCAGCTTAGTAAGAGCTTCAGGAAAACTAAGTCGCCAGCAGCCCGGTCCGTGATCGGTTTGCTGCGCAAACCTCTGCATTGGCGTCTTCGCTACTATTTCTTCCATTTGCCGCTCGAGTTATGGCTTTCGATGGCCAAGGAATGGCTCAACATTCGACGCTCTCTGCTCACCGGCGATCCTTTAAGCCGTAGTTTGGCGCAATCACGTTGAAAGTTGAGGAGATCTATGGTCGACGTTCTTCTCGCACACAGTAATCACATCTATCACGATCGCAAACAGATCGAGAAGATGCAGCCCTATCCGCCGCTGCAGACCATCATGGTGGCTTCTCTGTTGCGCGATGCGGGCTACAGTGTCGCGCTTTGCGACGTCACCTTCGACCCGCCGGACGAGAAGATTCGCCGATTCGTTCGTGAGTATCAGCCGCGGCTACTTGCCGTTTACGAGGACGGCTTCAACTTCCTGAACAAGATGTGTCTGAGCCGGAATCGCGAACTTGCGTACGCTATGGCTCAAATCGCCCGTTCCGAGAACATCAAGACTGCCGTACACGGGCCCGACGCATCGGACCACGTTGCCGATTACCTCAGTGCAGGCTTTGACTATGTACTGCTCGGCGAAGGCGAGAGCACCTTGCTCGAACTGGTGCAAGGCAAATCCGCGGGCACCATTGCGGGTCTGGCCTTTCGCACCGAAACGGGAGAACTACACTACACCGGCCGGCGTGAACTCTTGAAGGACCTGGATGGCTTGTCGCTACCCGCTTGGGATTTGGTCGATATCGAACGCTATCGGGAAGCGTGGAAAACAAAGCACGGATTTTTCTCACTCAACATGGTATCGAGCCGAGGTTGTCCGTTTCGTTGTAACTGGTGCTCTAAACCTGTCTACGGTGATACGTATCGCGTCCGTAAAGCAAGGCTCGTGGCAGAGGAGATGCTGTTTCTGAAGCGCAGCTTTCGTCCGGATCACATTTGGTTTGCCGACGACATCTTTTCGATTTCCAATCGCTGGACTTCAGAATTTACGAGCGCGATCGAAGAGTACCAGGCACAGGTTCCGTTTAAGATGCAATCTCGCTGTGACCTGATGACCCGCAATACAGTGGAAGCCCTGAAACGCGCGGGCTGCCAGGAGGTTTGGATGGGAGCAGAGTCCGGCTCCCAACGTGTTCTGGATGCGATGGACAAGAGCATCCGGGTCGAACAAATCTACGAGGCGCGCACCAACTTAGCGCGATTCGGCATTCGATGCTGCTTCTTTCTCCAGTTTGGATATCCGGGTGAAGGATGGGATGAGGTGCAAGAAACCATACGGATGGTGCGCGAGACCAGACCGGACGATATCGGGATTTCAGTGTCTTATCCCCTTCCGGGCACTAAGTTCTTTCACCTTGTCTCAAGCCAGATGGGTAGAAAGGCGAACTGGGCGGAAAGCGGCGATCTAAGCATGATGTTCCGTGGCGCTTTCTCTTCCGATTTTTATCGAGCGCTCGCCGCCGCCTTGCACTTAGAAGTGCGCGAACCGTGGAACGCAGATTTGGCTCATCGAGCTTGGGCCGAGGTGGATCATCTCCGGGCATGCACGGATTGAGGAGTGAGGCCTGCGCATGAGGCTGCTGCTGACCCATGCGTACTTCATCCATGAGGATGAAAAAGAGCAAAACATTGTCAAGCCCTATGCGCCGCTTGGCATTCTCTATCTGTCCTCTCACTTGCGAAGCAAGGGCTTCGACGTCGAGATCTACGATTCTACTTTCGGTTCCAAGAGCGAGCTGTTCCGTCTGCTGGAGGAGGGAGCACCCGGTGCGCTTGGCATTTACGCAAATCTCATCACCAGGGGTAATGCGGTCGAGATTGCAAAGCACGCTAAGGAATGTGGATGGACGGTCATCCTCGGCGGTCCTGAACCGGCCAACTATCCGGAAGAGTATCTGGCAAACGGCGCAGACGTGGTGGTTGCCGGAGAGGGTGAGCTAGTTCTCGAGAAGCTTCTCCGAACAAATTGCAATCCGGAGCATTGGCCAGATATCGACGGAATTTACTTTCGCACATCGGCGGGCAAACTGGTCCGCACCTCGCCCGGCTCGCTTCTCCCAAATCTGGACGAGCAACCTTGGCCTGACCGCGAGCGCATTTCAGTCGAAAAATATCTTGAGGCGTGGCGTGCTCGACACGGTAGTGGCTCAGTATCTCTGATCACTGCGCGCGGCTGTCCTTATCACTGCAACTGGTGCAGTCATTCTGTGTACGGCCAGACGCATCGGCGCCGGTCACCCAAGCCCGTGGTTGACGAAGTCGAATGGATCCTCAATCGCTATAGCCCCGAAATGCTGTGGTTAGCGGATGATGTCTTCACCATTCACCATGGTTGGCTTTTCGAGTACGCCCGGGAAATGAATCTGCGAGGCCTTACAACTCCCTTCGAGTGCATCACGCGTGCCGACCGGTTGAATGAACGCGTGGTCGACACACTTGCAGAGTTGAAGTGCTTTCGGGTGTGGATAGGGTCCGAGAGCGGCTCTCAGCGGATCCTGAATGCAATGCAGCGCGGAGTCACCGTCGAACAGGTGCAACGCGCGGTGGCGTTGTGCAAGAGCCGGGGCATCCAAACCGGCATGTTCCTGATGTGGGGTTATGAGGGAGAGGAAATCGAGGACGTAGAAGCAACCGTTGCGCATGTAAAAACCTGTCGCCCCGACGTATTTTTCACAACCGTCTCCTATCCGATCAAGGGCACGCCCTATTTCGACCGAGTGTCAGATCGGCTCGTCCGCATCGATGATTGGGCCCGAAGTACTGACCGTGATTTCAAGATCCGCAGCAGGCATTCTCGCAACTTCTACAAAAACGCTGACCGGCTTTTGAAGAGTGAGATGTCGGGCGCAACCGATGTTCAGGTCGCGCGTACCGCCCTGCAGAACTCAGCCGTAGAGGTGGAGGCATGACGATCGCGGGGACCCGCGGCGCCTTCGATTCGATCGCGGCCGACTACGACAAGCTTTGGTCCGATACTGACGCTGGGTATTGGCAGCGAAGGGCCGTTTGCGATTCTATCCAGCCACTCTTTCGATCCGGCAATCAAGTCCTCGACCTTGGATGTGGCACTGGTGTCGATGCGGCCGCACTACAAGCACGCGGAGTAGAGGTTTTGGCGGTAGACGCTTCTGCAGAGATGGTTCGGCTAGCTCGGCTAAAGGGCGTAGCGGCAAAGCAGCTTGCGGCTGAGCACCTGGACCAGCTGGACGGGAGCTTCGACGGAGCAATCTCAAATTTCGGTGTTCTGAATTGCGTGCCTGATCTGCGAGCGACTGCACGACAGCTTGCGCGTTTGGTGAACCGCGGTGGCCATCTCGCCTTGTGCTTGATGGGCAAGTTATGTGCCTGGGAGACCGCGCATTACTTGTTGTCTGGGCAATTTCGAAAAGCAATCCGGCGCTGGTCCTTGCAACCGGTGCAAACGTCCCTCGGCATCGAGGTCTGGTACCCATCCGTATACAAGATCTCGCAAGCCCTTAGTCCTGAGTTCCGTCTTCGGTATTGGAAAGGTATTGGGATCTTTGTCCCGCCGTCCTACGTGCACGGTCTTGGCCGAAGCCGGATGGAGCACCTTGCCGCCATCGATCGGTGTATTGCCGGCGTGCCGGTCATACGCGCGCTGTCAGACCATCGTCTACTCATCCTGGAGCGCGTATGACCCTGGACATACAAGCTCGGCAACGGTTCGTCGAACAATACCGGCAAGTCCGGCATGCGGAAGGCCGGGGTTCGCAAGACCCGCAATACTATCGGGCACTTCCTTACCAGGACCTGACGGGCAGAAACCCAGAGATGTGGGCCATGAGGGCTCGCAGCTATCGATATCTCGAATCGAGGCTACTCCCAAACTGGGAACGCATCGCGAACCGTCCGTTGGACATCCTCGATTTGGGAGCCGGAAACTGCTGGATGTCTTACCGGCTGATGCTTCGAAATCACCGCGTCACAGCTCTGGACATCTTTAGCGACCCGCTGGACGGGTTGCGTGCGGCAGCCTCATATCCGTCCTCAATCCCCGCTATCGAAGGCGAGTTCAACGCTCTTCCGTTTGCGCCAAACAGCTTCGATCTGGTGATCTACAACGCTGCCATTCACTATTCGACCGACTACTTCGAAACACTACGGGAGGCGCAAAAGTGTCTCCGCCGTAGTGGTCGGGTTGTCATCCTCGACTCGCCAATCTATCGCAAACATGAGCACGGCCTGCGCATGGTCGAGGAGCGAAAGCTCGCTTATGAGCGGAAGTACGGCTTCCCTTCCGATGCCATGAAAAGCATCGAATTTCTCGACAAGCGGATGCTGGGCTTTCTAGCCGAAGGTCTTCGATTGCAATGGCGCGTATATCGGCCCTGGTATGGGTGGCGCTGGCATATGCGTCCTTTGAAGGCCCTGCTGGAACGGAATAGACCGCCGTCCAGGTTTTGGATTCTTGTTGGAAGTTTCTCGCGCCCATGATTATCCTTCTGCACCC
Organism: uncultured Acidobacteriaceae bacterium; assembly: GCA_963730775.1. Classification (GTDB taxonomy): domain Bacteria; phylum Acidobacteriota; class Terriglobia; order Bryobacterales; family Bryobacteraceae; genus Bog-105. The sequence goes on from CAVSTI010000012.1 coordinate 302,265, forward strand.
GCGATCTACGAAGCCGAAAAACCGGCGATTTCCACTGGCAGTTTTGTCCTTGGCGGCGGTCCTGGAAGGCAAAGAAGAGTTCAAGATCGTCGATGGCAACGCCGATGCCGATCCTGGTAAGAGCATTGAGCGCATAGTCGCTGAATCGGGCTGCACGATGCTAGCAGTCTCGGTCATGCCCGGCCCACAGATGAAGGCAGCGATCCCACTCTGTCGAGCGTTTCGCGCCAAGTATCCACGAATCCCCATTGTGTGGGGCGGCTACTTCCCTTCCTTGTACACGGATGCAGCCCTTAACGCTCCTTATGTCGATATCGTTGTGAGAGGCCAGGGAGAGCGAACCTTCCTCGAACTCGTACAGGCGATCAGAGAGCGGCGAAAACTCGCCGGAGTTCAGGGCATCTCATTCAAAGACGATTTTGGCCTTCACGTTCACAACGCTGACCGGCCCCTCGAATCTCCCAACGATTTTCCCTGGCTGCCCTACGATCGATTACCCAACGTGCAAGATTACATCCGCCCCACCTTTCTCGGGCGTCGGACCGCCGTTCACCAGGCAAGCATCGGATGTCCCTATCGATGCACGTTCTGCGGGGTCGTTCCAATCTACAAAGGCCGCCAGCGGACCGAAACCCCGGAGCGTACCGCCTCTGTTTTGCAGTCGCTGCAGGATCGCTTTGCTATCGATGCCGTTCAGTTCTACGACAACAACTTCTTCCTTAACGAGTCCCACACCGCCGAGCTAGCAGAGCGGCTGGTCCCGCTTGGCTTGAACTGGTGGTCCGAGGGCAGGATCGATGCAGTTCTCCGATATTCTGCCAACACCTTCCGTCTTCTTCAACGTGCCGGGTCGAAGATGATTTTTTTTGGCGCAGAGTCCGGGTCGGACAAAGTGCTCAAGCAGATGAATAAGCGCATTTCAACTGAGCAGACTCTGGAGCTTGCCGGCAAAATACGCGAATACAAGATCGTACCCGAGTTCTCATTTGTAATTGGTAATCCCGAGAACCCCGAAGAAGATACGACCGAGACAATCCGCTTTATCCGGCGCATCAAAAAAATCAATCCCGACGCCGAGATCATCGTGCAGCACTACATCCCCACTCCTCACCCGGACGGAATGTATGGAAACATCGACACGAAGATCCAGTTTCCGAACACACCGGACGAGTGGGCTACGGACCGCTGGTTCAATTTCTCGGTCCGCCACGACCCGCATCTCGCGTGGTTGCCAAGAAGAATCAAGAACAAGATCGACAACTTCGAGCTTGTCATTGGATCGCGCTGGCCGACGATCCAGGACGTTCAGCTACCCGCTTGGGGCCGCAACATGTTGAAGGGACTGAGTAGCTGGCGCTATGCTCTGGGCTTTTACGATTGGCCATACGAACTACAGCTCGCGCACAAGTTCGTGGCGTTGAGAAAACCAAAATTGGAGAGCGTTTAGATGCTCTTACCCAGTTCGGCCGCGTATCCTCTATGGGCACCGCATTACGACACAGTTCCTAATCCCTTGCTCGCTCTCGAGGAGCGGATGGTCAGCGAACTCCTTCCAACATCCGTATACAGAACGGTCGTCGACGTGGGATGCGGAACAGGACGCTCCATGGTTCGCTACCAAAGCCGCGGGGCGATGACGTTCGGCGCTGATCCGTGTCCGGAAATGCTGGCCCAAGCCACTAAGAAGCCGAACCTTGGCGGCCATGTTGTGCAAGCTGCGGCCTCTCACTTGCCCTTCCCGACTGCAATCGCCGATCTGGCGATATGCTCGTTCACGCTCAGCTACATCTTTGATCTTGCCGGGTGCTTGTACGAGCTCGCCCGCATTACCAAGCGTGGGGGCCAGATCGTGATCAGTGATCTCCACCCTGCCGCGATTGAAAGCGGGTGGACCCGATCGTTCCGGGTTGGGGCGGATACCTACGAGATCGAACACGCGCACCACCGTGATGAAGAAGTGCTTCGTGCCTGTATGGACGTAGGTCTTGCAATTCAGAAAGGGCGGGAATCCGGATTTGCGGAGCCGGAAAGACCTATCTTTGCGGCGGCGGGCAAGGAACATCTCTATCCCAGATTGACTGGGACACCGGCGGTCCGTGTGATCGTCTGCAGCAAGCTATGACCCTGGCCGGCGCAAGGGTCGCGATGAGCGCTCACATCTCTTCTCGCAGCGACATTATCATTCGTTACGGGCGCATCGCATTCACGTCGCGCGCTAAAACCCAAACCAGCTCGAAGTTAAATTTGAACGGCTTCATGATCCTGCCTGGTCTTGTGAACGCTCACGACCACCTGGAGTTCAATCTCTTCCCGCGGCTGGGGCGGGGTCCGTATCCGAATGCAACAGCGTGGGCCGACGACATCTTCCGGCCATCAGAAGAGCCGGTTGCGACCCAACTTCGGATACCGAAACCAGTTCGACTCTGGTGGGGTGGGTTGAAGAACTTGTTGAGCGGAGTGACGTCGGTCGCCCACCACAATCCCTATGAGCATGCCGTTTTCAGCCGTCACTTCCCCGTTCGGGTGCTCCGACGGTTTGGATGGGCCCACTCATTGGCTTTTTCTTCTGATATCGCCCGTTGCTTCCGGCGCACTCCAACCGGCGCTCCTTTCATCATTCACGCGGGCGAAGGAACAGACATTGAATCCTGGCGCGAGCTCTATCAATTGGACGAGGGGAAATTCCTTCGTTCATTCACCGTATTGGTGCATGGAGTTGCGATACGGCCAGACGATCTCGACTTAATCCGGAGACGGGGATCTTCCCTGGTCTGGTGTCCGACATCCAATTTATTCACGCTCGGCCGCACGGTCTTGCCCGACGTACTCAAGTCCGATATCCCCATTGCCCTCGGCACGGATTCAGCCTTAAGCGCAGAAGGCGATCTCATAGACGAGCTACGTGTGGCGAGCAATCACGTGAGCGCCACTCGCCTTTACGCCATGGTGACAACTGAAGCCGCACGCGTGTTGCACCTGAAATCGGGCGAAGGAAGAATTCAGGAGGGAGGGATGGCCGATCTGCTCGTTGTACGAGCGCACGACGAGAACACTCCCGCGCGCCTGCTTGGGTCACGTCCCGAGCTTGTATTTCTCAAGGGCCGTCTCATGTTGATCTCCGCCGACGCTGCCCGTGAACTGCGGATGAACGACCTCCAGCATTTTCAGCCCCTCGAAGTGGAAGGGCGCGGCAAGTGGCTTTTCCGCGGAAATGTCAAAGGCTTGATGGACGCCACGAAACAGATGATCGGCGAACGAATATGTCTCGCCGGAAGGCGAGTGGTCACATGACGACAACACTCTCATCAGTGCCGGTGTTGATTCTGTACCCGCATCGTCGTTGCAATTGCCGCTGTGTAATGTGTGACATCTGGAAAGATCGTTCAGAGGACGAGATCTCCGTCGATACTCTTCAGCGCCACATGAAAGAATTCCGCCAGCTCAACGTGAGATGGGTGGTTTTGTCCGGCGGTGAACCCCTGATGCACTCGGACCTCTTCCGGCTCACCGCCATGCTTCGCTGTGCTGGTATCCGCGTCACGATTCTGAGTACCGGCCTCTTGCTTGAAGATCACGCGAGGCAGATCGTCGACAATGTTGACGACGTAATTATTTCACTGGATGGATCGCCGGCAATTCACGACCAGATCCGAAGAGTGCCCGGAGCATTTCAACGCGTAGCCTCCGGGGTGGCGGCCATTCACCGGCTTGATCCGAAGTTCTCCGTTTCCGCCCGGTCAACCATCCAGCGCCTGAACTATCGTCACGTTCGTGAAACCGCACGCGCCGCACACGATATAGGTTGCCGCTCCATTTCGTTCCTCGGCGCTGACATGAGTTCTCAAGCGTTCAACCGCCCCATGCCTCTCACCGTTCTTGGACAGTCAAAGCTGGCCCTCGATCGCGGCCAAATCTCCGAATTGGCAGGACAGTTTTCCGGTCTTCTTGCAGATTGGGCTGGTACTGGTTTTTTGGTTGAGACCGAATCGAAGCTGGAACGGATTGTTCTGCATTTCCGGGCTCAGTTGGGTTTGGCCGAACCGGCTGCGCCGTCATGTAATGCACCCTGGATCTCTGCCGTCATGGAATCGGACGGTACCGTGCGTCCCTGTTTCTTTCAGCCACCAGTCGGAAAAGTTGAAAAGGGTGGCAGCTTCCTGGACGTACTGAACGGATCAGAAGCAGTTCGGTTTCGTTCCAGCCTGGATGTCGCGACAGATGCAATCTGCAAACGTTGCGTCTGCTCCCTGAATTGGAAGGAGTGCGCATGACGGATAGGCGCGAACGCGTATTTACAAAACTTTCACACGTGCAGCACAATGCGGTACGGATCTTTGTCTACTCTCAGGCTTGAGGTTCAGTTTCCTGGAACACTCCCACTTCACAATTGCTGGAGATCACGAGACGGGTCCGATGGTGCTGCACACCTCATTCAGAGCAACTGTCTCCGCAGGTTCCGAGCTTTCGGAAGAACATTGCCGGAATACCACTCAATGCGAGACGGCACCGAGTCTTCTATGGTCATTGGTGAATCTGCTCGAACGGATTGCGGCCGGCTTTTGCCTGATTGCTTTACTGCCTATCTTATTTCTCGCAGGAACGTTAATCCTGGTTCTTTCCAGGCGCTCGCCATTTGTAGCTCATCGTCGAGTTGGACGAAACGGACGTGAGCTTTGGGTTCTGAAGTTCCGAACCATGTGGGGTCACCCGAGCTCAACGAACGGCAAACACGTATTCGTGGAACGGATCGCAAGCCGAAGAGAACTACAGTCGAAACGTTCATCCGATCCGCGAGTGACCAGCCGGTTTGCCGCATTCTGCCGCAAGTATTCAGTCGACGAATTACCGCAACTCTGGCATGTAGTCCGAGGCGATATGGCGTTAATCGGTCCTCGGCCGCTAACGGTTGAGGAAATAGTCACCTTCTACGGTCCGGACGCTGATCGCTTGCTGCTGGCGAGGCCTGGATTGAGTGGGCTGTGGCAAGTGAATGGAAGAAACAGACTCACGCTGGAAGAGAGACGGCGCCTCGATCTCTTTATGCTGGATAACTGGTCACTGAAACTCTATTTACAGATTCTCCAGGCTACTCTGCCGTGTGTCTTGTCGGGGCGAAATGCGTGGTGAGTTGACGGCCAACAAACTGCGATGAACATTCTCTGCCTCGATCAGTACGCGGAGCTCGGTGGTGCACAGCGAATGCTGCTCGACTTACTGCCATCATTCGCGTCTCGAGGCTGGAACCCCTACGTGGCAGTTCCCAATGAAAACGGCAACCTGCTGGAGAAAGCTCGAGAACTCGGATACGGTACTGGTTCTTTTCGCTTCGGGCGATATAGCAAGGTGCAGAAAACAAGGGCAGAAATGCTCCATTTCGTGCGTGACTCGTTCCTACTCGGCAAGAAACTTTTACGCTGGATCCATACGCTCGCGGTCGACTTGGTTTACGTAAACGGACCGCGCGTACTTCCCGCCGCATCGTGGGCTGCGCGCCGAAGCTCATTACCGCTCTTGTTTCACTGTCATAGCCGGCTTCATCAGCGCAGCGCACTTCGGGTTGCAGCAAGTTCACTGCGCTTTTCGGGTGCACAGGTGATTGCCTGTTGCCGCTACGCGACCGAGCCTTTACTCTCGTCTCTCGGATCCGAGCGTGTTCACGTTATCTACAACGGGGTAGCGGCACCGACGCGACGTACGACCGAAAGACGGCCGCCGATCAGGCGCATCGGCGTAGTGGGTCGGATCGAGGAGGAAAAGGGCCAGCTTGACTTCGTTCACGCCGCTGCAATTCTCTGGCGCACCCGCCCTGAACTTCGATTTTCCGTTATTGGTAAGCCTCTGTTCGCCGACAATGCGTATTACCATCGCGTTCGCGAAGCTTCGCGGGGCCTGCCGGTCGAATTCAAAGGATGGATCGACACTCCCGCCGACATCTTTGATTCGGTCGATCTCATCGTTGTTCCCTCAAGCTCGCTCGACGCGACGCCGCGAATCGTTTTGGAAGCTCTTGCAGCCGGTATCCCTGTTGTAGCGAATGCCGTAGGCGGCATTCCCGAGATTTTGACGAACCTGGAGACCGGGATACTGGTCGATCAGCGAACACCCGAAGCACTTGCTAAAGCGATTGCGCTAACGCTGGAAATGGATCCGGACGAGATTGACAACCTTGCCGAGAATGGAAGGCGGGTTTGGGAAGAGAAGCATAGACCAGAGGCATATGGTGACAGCGTCTGTCGCGTGATTTCACAGATGGTCGAGGCTGCTTAGATCGGGTATGCGGGTCGCTCTTGTTCATTACTGGTTGCTGGGGATGCGCGGCGGCGAGAAGGTATTAGAGGCTTTCTGCCGCATCTTTCCGGAAGCCGACATCTTCACTCTGTTCTATGACCCGGAGAAAGTATCAGATACAATCCGCGCCCGGCGTGTCACGACCAGCTTCTTAAATCCCGCCCGACGATACTATCGTTCGCTTCTACCACTCATGCCCTTCGCCCTGGAGCATTTGGACCTGCGCGGGTATGACCTGATCATCAGCAGCGAGTCCGGGCCAGCCAAGGGCTTGATGCTGAACGCATCGAGTCGCCACATCTGCTATTGCCACTCCCCAATGCGGTACTTGTGGGATCTTTATCCGGACTACCTGCATGACTGGACTCATTCCCGATGGAGGCGTGCGGTCATGAGCCTGAGTGCGAATTACCTGCGATTGTGGGATTTTGCGTCTGCAGCACGCGTGGACGAATTCATCGCGAATAGTGAGAATGTCCAGAAGCGGCTCTGGCGGGCGTACCGGCGGCATTCCAGGGTAGTTCATCCGCCGGTTTCTGTCGAAAGTTTCTACTATCGGCCACCTCTCGACTATTTTTTACTGGTTTCGGAGCTAGTCGCCTACAAGAGAGTGATGGATGCCGTGCTTTGGTTTTCGCAAAGCGGTCGTCGCTTGCGAATCGTCGGCGATGGACCGGAATTCAGTGCGTTGAAGGCCGCAGCCGCGCATAACATTGAGTTCTGCGGACGCATCTCGGATACCGAACTTCGCGAACAGTATGCGCGCTGCAGAGCCGTTATTCAGCCCGGCGAAGAAGATTTCGGCATCGTGTCTGTCGAGGCGCTTGCAAGCGGCAAGCCGGTTATTGGATTAGGTCGTGGAGGCGTTCTTGAAATCGCACAGGGAGCGAAACATGCCGGCTTTCTATATTCACAACCCGGACCTGACGCCTTGGAGGATGCCATTCTCGATTTCGAGGCTCTGGAAGAAACAATCAGACCGACAGAGCTTCAGCGCATAGCCTCTCAGTTCTCCGAGGACGAATTTGCGGAGAACATAACTGCAATCGTCAATTCCTTGCCCAACGCTTCAGAGAGCCTGGTTGAAGATGCGCCGTCCCGCCTACGCACTATGAGCCGGTCTGCGTAAGTAGCGTCGAAGCCTTTCACATAACTTTTACGATTCGTCGACAACTGCGGCCGAGCAAAAAATCTATAGTCACGATATCGAGATTATGTCGGCCAGCAACGTCCGTACAATAAGACGAATTTCTGTAATAAGTAGAAGCATCCTGCTTGGATGCTTGTCCTCCTTAGCCTTGTTCAGTGGGCAAGCGCCCTCCGGCGAGGACCTGGCGAAGTCGCTTGGTATTGAGTTTCCTTCGGGCTCATCCACCCACGTGATCCTGCAGCGAGACGGGAAACGCTACATGATCGATGTGGCCACGAAATCAGTTTCCGAAGTGGGCGGAGCCGCCCAAACCGCGCCAGCGGCATCGAACGCCTCGGCTGTTTTTGGAAAGAACTGTGCAGCTTGCCATGGGGCGGACGGCAAAGGCAACCAGGCGATTGGCACGCCCAATTTCCTCGATCCATCCTTTCAACGATCCCAAAGCGATGCAGATTTCAGCAATGCGATCCATAACGGGAAAGCGGGTAGAATGCCGGCGTGGGCGGGCAAACTATCCGAACCGGAAATTGCCAGCCTTGTGACATACGTAAGAAACTTGCCCAACGGGCAGCCTCAAGGCCCGGCCGTCTCAAGTTCTGCTGCGGCGCCGACGTCGATGACTGCAGCCCCCGAAGCGATCTACGACCCGGGCGACGACGTTCTCATCAGCTTACCGACGGGACGTCAAACCGCGCGTCATGGAGTGTATGTGAATTTTGCTCACCGTTTCGCCTACGATCCTGCGTTCTCAGGAACGGGACGAGGTGAAGCGCTCTTCGGCTTGGACGGATTCGCGATTCCCTCTTTCGGCTTCACTTACGGGATCACCGATAAGCTCTCGGCCAGCATCTATCGCGCTCCGAGCATCGTGAATCGGCCAATCCAACTGATGGTGGCCTACCAGCTACTGGATGAACACCGCGGTTCACCGTTCACGCTGAAGGTGCGAACTTCCATTGAAGGACAGAATAATTTTCGAAAGAACTACACGGAAAATGTCGAGGCCATATTCGCTCGCAGCATCACTAAACGCGCCCAGTTCTATGCCGTTCCGACCGTATCCTTCAACGATCGTCGACTCGTGCAAGGCGGCCTCCGCTCGCGCGACATCCTGGACCTTCCCGGTGTCAACACTTTCTCCCTGGGCTTTGGCTTGGCAGTGGACGTTCGTCCGACGGTCGCGCTTCTCGCTGAGATGATCCCCACTTTTGTAAATGGACCCGATCTCGGGATCCATCGGCCGGCGTACTCATTCGGCATTCAGAAGAAGATCTATCGCCACGCCTTCACGTTCGGGTTCTCTACAAGTCCCGGCACGACCGTGTCGCAGCGTGCCGGTACAAGAGCAACTTTCATTGGCGATCCTTCCGCTGATAAGCCGAGCGGTCTTTTCGCCGGATTCAACCTCACTCGGCAAATCCGATGAGACCGTCCCCATCTATGGAAGGTCCAAGAGATAGCCCACGATTGCGTCCCGCTCAGATGGCGAGAAATGGAACGGCGGCATCAGAGTCCCGGGCGACACGGTTTGTGGTGCCTCAAAGTGCTTTTCGATCCAAATCCTGGAGCGCCTTGCCGCCACGCCGTTCAATGACGGGCCGATATCCCCGCCTACGCCCGCGATCCTGTGGCACGTATTGCAGTTGCTGGAGACATAAACCTGGGCGCCCCTGACCGGCTCCGGCGGTATCTTTTCGACCAGGGTTGCTGTTTCAGGTTGCAAACGAAGGAGAAAGGCAGACAGCGCATTCAGCTGAGGTAAGCCGAGATGGATTGGGGGCATGTTACTGCCGGGGATCGTCTGACTCGGGTTTCTGAAGTGCTGGATCATCCAATCGGCAGATCGTTTTGTCCTTCGCAGAGCTAACGTGGGACCGGGCTTCGGAGGTCCATCGGTCAGATTGTGACAGGATCGGCAACGTTCCTGGCGAAAATATCCGAGGCCGGCCATTTCTTCGGCCGACAACGAACTCAAGTCACTCAATGCGAGAGCATCGGCGGTGGGGCTTGTAGAGGTGCGGCGGCGTGCCTCTTATGGCAGCAGCGGTCAAAGCAGTCCAGCCCGCAAGGGCGAATACAACAACCGAGATTGCAAGTGTGCGCTCACGTATGATCCTCTGCTCGTGATCGATCGAGGAAAGGGACGAGGAACAAAAGCATAATCATCAGCGTCGGAATTCCGATGCTGCCAACCGGCTCCCAAGCTCCTCTAAAGAACTTTAGAAGCTGAAACAAGAACAGAAAGTACCACTCGGGTCGAGGCACGTATGCGGAGTCTGTCGGGTCCGCTAGCCGTTCAAGGGGAGCTCGGAACAGCAACGCAGCCGCTAGCAGAACGATCAAAGCGACGAAGCACGCAACTGTGTCCCGAAAGACTTGTTCCGGATAGAAAGACTTCTTAGGTCCGAAGTCGTCTGGGGCGGGAGTGACCCCATGACGCCGGACCAGATGGAGATGAATGAAGACAAGCAGGATTGTGATCGCTGGGAACACGAACACATGAAGGGAATAGAAGCGAGCAAATGTGATCACCCCAATCTGGTCGCCCGCATCCGCAATCTGCTGCAAATATGGCCCGACCAGCGGGGTTTGACCCATGATCTTGGTAGTAACAACAGTTCCCCAATACGCCCGGTTGTCCCAAGGCAGCAAATATCCCGTCAGGCTAAAACCTAAGATCAGAAGGAACAAGAAAATGCCCCCTATCCAGGTTGCTTCCCGAGGACGCTTATATGCCCCGAACACGAACACCTGAATCATGTGCATAACAACCACGATGAGCATCAGGCTCGCGCCCCAATGGTGTAAGCCGCGGATTAGTGTCCCCATCGGAACATCTCGAATAATGTAAGTCAGGCTGTTGTAGGCGTCTCCGGGCGTCCCGGCGTAATTGAGTGATAGAAGAACGCCTGTAAAGGCCTGGACAAGGCACAGGAACAGAGCCACGCTACCAAACGCTTGCGGCCAGCCGGCTGAGTTCGGTATCTCCTCGGATAAGAACTGGCTGGCGAATGTGATCAGACCGGTGCGGTCATTGAACCACGTAGAAACTTTTCGCATGGAGGTTTCCTGTCGGCATCAGCCGCGTGTCGACTGCGGTGGATTAAGCCAGATCCGCTTTCCTTCTAGCTTCACCAAGTACCGGTCTAGTGGGCGAGTCGCAGGACCCGCAATAACCGCACCATCCTTACTGAACCTTGAGCCATGGCAAGGGCACGAGAACTCCTTTCTATTCGGCTCCCAACGGTAGGCGCAGCCCAAGTGAGTACACCAGGGAGAGAACGCGATCAGCTGGTCATTTCCGCTTTTGCTGAGCCATGCGGTTTCGGTTCCGCTGTGAATCTTCCATCCGTCAATGCGGTTGTGGCGGAAGGTGATCTCTTGCGGAAATTCCCCGCCCAATTCGGACATGTCACCTGCGTCCATCCAAGTCGATTGCGTATCTTTCTTCCGCAGTGCAAAGACGTAAACGGCTGAAGGCAAACCCAAGCAAATCGCCATCGTTCCGCCAAGCCAATTGATAGCTCGCTCGAGAAATCTTCTCCGGTCCTGTATCCGCGGGGCGGAGGAGGAGGCTGCTTGTAATGTAGGGCTTTCCACGGGGCGCAAATCCTTTCAGCCGAATCGTAATGGATTAACTCGCCTTTGTTGGTTGGCGAGTTGTAAAGAAGCAGTAAAACTCGGCTTTAACTGGGTCTTTCCGGCTCACGGCGCAGCTAATGCCGAAAGCATCGTCCCGCGAACGGGGGAAAGCCTGTGTGCATTTCCGTCTCCGTCTTCTTTCTGCATTGCCGTCGAGGCGAAATATCCTGCGTGAGCTAAATTGAGGATGGAACAGAAGAAGATGGAAGACTCAAAGAACCTCGCACTCCAGGAATTGATTCGGGCCTACAGGAAGACTTATCGCGCGAATACCAGGCGATCATCGCCTACACCGTTTACAGCAATGTGCTGAAGGGTGCACAGTGGATGAACATAGCCGGCGAATTAAGAAAGCATGCCGCGGAAGAGTTGCAGCACGCCCTCATCATCAGTGACCAGATTGACTATCTGGGAGGGATGCCAAACGCTACGCCGAAGGCAGTGAAGCTATCGGAGAAGCCGGAGGACATGATCCGTTTCGACCTGGACAACGAGACCGAAACAATCAAAGCCTATCGCAAGCGAGTGAGACAGGCCGAAGCAGTTGGCCATTACGCCTTCGCCGAGCAAATCCGAAAGATCATCACTCAGGAGCAGGATCATCAGCACGATCTGGCTACCGCTTTGGGCATTGATGTGCCAAATATCCTGGAAGAAGGCGCGTAAGCGCCTTCGCAGGGCCAGGCGATGCATGTCGGCGTGCAATGACATGCCCAAAAGAAAGATCAATTCTCGAACGAGAGCTTCTTCGTGAGTTCCATGGCCTCCTCCGGAGTCGTGCTCGTGCCCATCTCAGTATCTAAGTAGCCCTTGTAGTTCAATTCCCGCAAAACTCGAAAAATGTAAGCGTAGTCGATTTCGCCCGTTCCTGGCTCTTTACGACCCGGAACCTCGCCGATCTGAGCCAGTCCGATCAAGTTCTTCGCCAGGCCCTCCCGAAGATGGGTCGACGATATTGCCCTCCATCAATTGCAGATGATACATATCGAAACAGATTTTAACATTCGGATGCGCCACCTCTTCCATAACAGGAAATGCTGCGGCCGCGGTATCTAAGGCCATTCGCGCCTGTCCCGCTCTTGTGCTGAGCGGCTCCACACAAGCTCCACGCCCTGTTCTTTCGCGATATCCCCGGCTTTCCGCAATCCATTGACGATCTGTGATCGTTGCCGTCTCCCAGGGAATATCCGGTTGCGTCCTGCCTACGAAAATAATGGGCTGTGCCCCACCAAAGTTGGCAGCGATCTTGGCCCGAGTCGCCACCTCGTCGAAGTAGGCCGCCTCCGCTCCCGGTTGAGTGAGGCCCGTCGAAGTTCCGGCACTGCCCGTGCCAGAGATGCTGGCGCATTTCAATCCTGTGCGCTGCTGGACCTTTAGCATCGCCTCACGCTCTTCTTCGTCCGCATTCCAGAAGCTAAACGCCTTAAAGCCATGATCAGCGACGATCTCCATCCGTTCCGCCGGGGCATCGTGCGCGGGAACATAATCTCGATGTTGATCGACAGCGTATACGGAGGCGGAGTTGGAGATGTTGCGGGTGTTCGGGCGTTCAAGATGAGAGGTAAGCCGAGTCCGGACCTGAGTAGGGTGCGACGGTTCAACGGAAATGCCATGAGTCTCATCCTCTCATTCAGACCCTGGATGGAGTTCGGCCAGATAAGATAGCTTTGCGTGAGACTTCCTAATCGCCATTGCCCAAGCCATTCGGTAAATAGGTCAGGAGTGCTCCCTGTTGCACAGGTTCGTCCCTATCGTCACTATTTTAGCGTTCTTGCAATCCCAAACTCCGGTTTCGCCCAGGTACCCAATACCGTGACCCGGCCCGCGCGCCCGACCCCTCCGACCCGCGATCCCCGAACTGCTGGCTATGTTCCCGCAAAAGAACTGGACGATGGTACGAACGCTCCGGCAAACGTGGACGGGAATTTCATCCTCGGCCCAACCCACCAGCCGGCGCCGGAGATGACTCCGCCCGAGGGCGTCCAACGCGGGACGGTTCTTTCGTTCACTATGGAATCAAAGGACAGCAAGATCTATCCTGGAATTGCTCGGGACCCGAACACTTTCGGCACGCCGGATCCTGGCGATCCAGCCAAATTGATCGTTACCACGAGTCACCCCGCACCCTATACGCGACGCGTCGCGGTTTACGTTCCTAAACAGTACGTCCCGGGCACGACTGCGCCCTTCATCGTTGGAGCGGATGGACCGGATCAGATGCTATTCACGGTACTCGATAGCTTGATCGCCCAGCACCGCGTGCCCGCAATGATTGCCATCTCGATCAGCAACGGAAGTGGCGATGCGCAAGGTAGCGAGCGCGGACTTGAGTACGACACCATGTCGGGGGTTTACGCCAGAGTTCGTCGAAAAAGAAGTGCTTCCACGAGTGGAGAAGGAAGCGAACGTGAAGCTCACAAAAGATCCGAATGGTCGCGCGACGATGGGAGGTAGTTCCGGCGGTTCTTGCGCGCTGATTATGGCCTGGTATCACCCGGAACTGTACCATCGTGTGCTGACTTACTCCGGCACCTACGTCAACCAGCAGTGGCCGCCTAACCCTGCTACGCCGCACGGTGCCTGGGAATTTCACGAACGCCTTATTCCCGACAGTCCCGCCAAGCCCTTGCGTATCTGGATGGAAGTGGGCGATCGAGATCTCCTGAATCCCAATGTCATGCGCGACAACATGCATGACTGGGTCCTCGCGAACGAAAACATGGCCAAAGTGCTGGCGGCAAAGGGCTACCACTATCAGTTCGTTTTTGCACGGAATGCCGGACACACGGACCGCGCGGTAAAAGCACAAACGCTACCCGAGGCTCTCGAATACGTTTGGCAGGGGTATCCCACTTACAGGGCAAAAGAATTAAGCGCAGCTAAAAGCCGTCCCAAATCAATGCCGGAAAGATCGCTGGTTCGCCTGAATCCGACCGACTCGTAGAGATCGATAGCATTTTGGTTGGACGAGGTCACGGTGAGACTCACGGTCCTGCAGCCCATAGCGTGAAGTTTGACAGCGCGCGCCGCAAGAGCTCATACCCGAGATGAGCGCCGCGGATCGCCGGCAGAACACAGAGCTGAGTGATGTGTCCCGAGTGTCGAGACACTCTGCTGGCAAGGCACGCCCCGGAGATCTTACCGGTGTGGGCGTCATGTGCAACCAGGGATGCTTCAGGCGAAAAGACACCGCATCCGGGATAACGAATGATATTCGTCAAAAAGTGGCGAGCGCCCGGAATGGTCCGATATTGGTCATTGATCTCCGAATCGACGTGCCCTCGATAAGCTGCCGCGACCAGGTGCGCGGTTTCTTCCTGATACCGTTCGGCCCATGGGTGAAAGGTTGTTCCCGAATCGGTGCTGAGCTGTTTCAAGCCGGCAATTGCCGCCGATTCTAGATTCATGAACAGCCGGTCATAACGGCTGAGAAATCGCGAAAACGGAAGCTGCCCCGTTCGATGACGCAGAAGCATCAGTTGCGATTCGATGCGCTTGATGCCGGCCGTTCGCATCAGCCCCTGAACAGCCGAGCCAAGCAGCAAGGCTTCGTTCTCCGGATTCCCGAACTCCTGCTTCAGAAAGAGATCGCCGATCAGCCCTTTCCGGCCTTCGCAAACACAGTACGTGTATCCGACAACGGACTGCCCAACCCGCAGAGCATAGCCGATCAGTGAATGGACCAGGAGAAACCGCCGCAGCAGATCGGCGGAGGGCCTGAAATCCCATTGGAACTGTTCGTTCCAAACAGCTATTTCCTCTCCAAAAAGCGCATCGAACTCACTAACGTCGAGTTGTGAGAGCTCTACGACTTCCGGCAACTTCGGATCGGAGAGAGCGGCCATTCGTTCTAGGCTACACGTTCACAGCTTCGGCAGGAAGACAAGGAAAGAATCCGGTCATTGCGGAGGAATTCACCGATCCGGCGCGCCGCCTCCTTTGTTCTCGCAACGTCCTCGATCAGGCTGAATCGAACGAACCCTTCACCCATCGGGCCGAAGCCGATCCCTGGCGAAAGAGCAACACCGGCTTCCTTGAGCAGAAGCTTTGTAAATTCGAGCGAACCCAGAGCGGCAAACGGTTCCGGAATCGCCGCCCAGACGAACATCGTGGCCCTCGGAGGCGGCACGTTCCAACCCGCGGCCTTCAAGCTGTCAATCAGAACATCGCGTCGTTCCTGGTAGACGGCTCGAATCTCGGCAGGCGCCTCCTCGCATTCCAGCAGGGCTGTCGTGGCCGCAATCTGGATCGGCTGGAAGGTTCCGTAATCAAGGTAGCTCTTGATACGAGTGAGCGCCGCAACTAGTTTCTGATTCCCCAGACAGAAGCCCACCCGCCAACCCGCCATGTTGTAGGTCTTCGTCATGGAATAGATTTCGACAGCACAATCTTTCGCGCCTTCGACTTCGAAGATGCTGGGCGGACGATAACCATCAAATCCAAGCTCCGCGTACGCGAAATCGTGGATGACATAGGAACCATACCGGCGGGCCAGTTCCACGATCTCGCGCATGAAAGGGAGATCGACAGAAATGGTCGTCGGATTATGAGGGAAAGAAATCAGGATCGCTTTCGGCTTTACCGCTTCCGACCGATACAGGTCTTTTAAGCCATTCAGGAACGTTTCGGGATCGGGCATGGCGAGCATACGAGCCTCGCCTTCCGCCATGATTACGCCATATTGGTGGATCGGATAAGCGGGGTTGGGAGAGACCACAACGTCCCCTGGCGCGATGGTCGCCAGCATCAGGTGAGCGAGCGCGTCCTTTGCGCCGATTGTGGCAATCGCCTCACTGTTGCTGTCCAGCTTGACCCCATACTTCCGGGCATACAATTCAACGATTGCTTGTCGTAGCGCGGGGATACCCCGTGACACAGAGTAACGATGATTGAGCGGGTTCTTCGCTTCCTCGATCAGCTTGTCGACGACTCGAGACGGAGTAGCGCCGTCGGGATTTCCCATCCCCATATCGATGACGTCTTCGCCAGCCGATCGAGCCGCATCGCGAAGGTCATTCACGATGGCAAAAACATACGGCGGCAGCTTTTTAATTCGGTAGAAATCTTCGCCTGAAGGCAGCGGCATTACACCTTCAGTGTAACCAGAGAAGTGTAAGCCCGGCCCCTACGCGCAACCCCGGATAATACGGACCGGCAAGAAGATGATTGCGCTGACAAGCGCCAGGGCGCCTCCTACGGCAATCCCCACAATTCGGAAGGGCAACAGCAGGAGCCACACGACCGGATAAAGCACCAGTGCCAGAAGAGCTAGCGGCCAGGAAACGATGAACAAAACGCACCAGAGGAGAAACGTGAGCATGATGTACGTCCTAAGCCTACGCAGAAACTCGGCCGCAAGTTCCATGGCATGATCCGGATACTCTGGCAATGTGAAAAGTTATCGCAAAGAGCTTTGGTTTGACGTCCCAAGCCGCCGCGGCTTCGTGAACATTACCGGTCAGGTGGAAGAATGTTTACGGACGAGCGGCGTTGTAGAAGGCTTGGTGCTCGTGAACGCGATGCACATCACGGCTTCCGTATTCATCAACGACGACGAATCCGGACTGCACCAGGATTATGAAAAGTGGCTTGAGAAGCTTGCCCCGCATGAGCCGGTCTCGGGCTACCGTCACAACCAGACAGGCGAAGATAATGCGGACGCTCACATGAAGCGGCAGCTCATGGGCCGGGAAGTCGTAGTTGCGATCACGGAAGGGCGTTTGGACTTTGGGCCGTGGGAACAGATCTTCTACGGCGAGTTCGACGGTCGGCGCCGCAAGCGGGTACTGGTCAAGATTATTGGGGAATAGCAATCCTGCTACGGACTAGGGGCAGGTTTGCCGAATGTTATCTGGTGGTTCACGAAGAGGCAGGCATTTCGCGCAACGCAATTTTCCGGTTGCGGCGAAACTGCGCGGGCGGACAGTCAAATGCTCGTCGAAACGCGCGATTGAAGGCGGCTTCCGATCCATAACCCACCGCAGCGGCCACTTCTGCCATGCCATCCTCCGTCGACTGGAGAATATCGGCAGCCATGTTCAGCCGCCAGTTTGTCAGATATGCCATTGGAGAAGCCTGCAGAAAGTAGCGGAAGCGTTCCGCCAGCCGGGTGCGGGAGACGCCTACCTGCCGGGCCAGATCTTCCAGGGTCCATGGGTAGGCCGGGTCCTGGTGCATGAGTGCCAGAGTCTTACCTGCGACCGGATCCCGAACGCCGGCGAGCCATCCGGTTTGCTCTTCGGGCAGGCCATTGATGTAGCGCCGAATAGTCTCCACAAACAAAAGTTCCGATAACTTGGCCAGAACGAGACTGCTACCCGCACCAGTTGCATTCGCCTCATCTGCCGAGAATCGGATCGCATTCTGAATCCATTCGCCCGGTGCTTCATGCGAGATATGAACCTTCAGCATTCTCGGTAAAGAACCAAGAACCACGTCACAGAGCCGCGGATCACATGCCATGAAACCGCATACGAATCTGGTGATTTCGCCGCCCCCTCCGAAGCGCACCACCTTCATCCCATCCTTCAAGTGCGGAGCAAAAGCCTGTAACGAATCGACTGGCCGTCCCGGCGCCTCGTTGCCTAGGTAGTGAGCGTCTCCGTGCGGAAAGATGACAATATCGCCGGCCACGAGTTGCTCATCCCGCCCTTCGCCGACTCTCGCGTACGCGCGCCCTTCCGTAAGGAAGTGGTAGAGAATCAAGTGTTTCGCGCCAGGAGAAAGGAAAGGCGCAAGCGCGCGTGATTGCGCACTGCTGATGCACCAGGGCGCCGAAAACTCGGCGTTGAAAAACAGCGCACCTTCGAGTTTCACAACACGGAGAACCTCAGAGAGCACGTCCATAATCTTTCGGACCCGGTGAATTGTCCGTTTTGCCAAGAATACCGGACGGTTGATCAACTCTTCAAGCCACTCAAATCCGCTGTGTAGAAGTAAAGGAGAAATCGGACCCGATTGACACGGACGGGGAGGAATTTTACACATGCTCTCAACTACCACTGAAAGACACACTACAGACGAACTCGCGGAGCTGAAGGATCGACTGAAAGCGACCTGGATGACTGGGGATTACGATGTCTTCTCTCGCTACATGGAAGCTGGCGCCAAGAAGTTTTTCGCCCGGCTCAACATACAGCCCGGCACCCGGCTACTCGATGTCGGCTGTGGAGCGGGACAACTGGCGCTCATTGCCGCCCGGAGCGGCGCTTCGGTAACGGGCTGCGATATCTCGACGAATTGGTTAGAAAAGGCGCGCGCTAGGGCGCAGGCCGAAGGTCTCTCCGTCACATTCGACGAGGGAGATGCAGAGTCGCTTCCTTATCGCGATGGCGAGTTCGATGTGGTCGCGAGCTTAGTCGGAGCCATGTTCGCGCCTCGTCCTTCTCTGGTTGCGGCAGAACTCACCCGCGTCTGCCGCCCAGGCGGAATGATCGCGATGGTGAATTGGACTCCGGAGGGCTTCATCGGACAGATGTTCAAAGTCATCGCCAGACATATTGCTCCCTCGGGCATGCCATCACCGGTTCTCTGGGGAGATCCTTCAGTCGTGCGCGAGCGTTTCAGAGAGGGCATTGCCGATCTGAAGCTTTCGCGGCATCAGTATCGATTTGCGTATCTCTTTGGGCCCGAACAAGTCGTCGACTTCTTCCGGATTCACTACGGCCCCATGTCTCGCGCCTTTGCTTCCTTGGACGCTAACGGACGAACCAATCTGCGAAATGAACTAATCGCTTTATGGTCGGCTCATAACAAGGCAACCGACGGCACTACCGATGTTGACGGAGAGTATCTGGAGGTCATCGCGACACGAAATTCGGATCGGCCCGGGTCTAAATACAGGGGCACGCCCGACTCAGACCGTGCTGGCCTTCGTGCGACGCTGCTGGCGGATCGCATTGAGCTAGGTGCAGCTACTCTCGCCGGTTTCGTCGCCGGCCTTTCCGAAGAGGATTGGCGCCGTTCTGTTACCTCAACCGATAGGCGTTCCGTCGGTACGGTCGTGCATCACGTTGCCAGCGTGTACCCTATCGAGATCCAGCTTGCGCAGGCGATCGCGACGGGCAAGCCGGCAACCGAAGTCACATGGCATTCGGTGGCCGAGTTGAACGTGAAGCACGCAAGCGAGCATTCGAAGACGGGCAAGTTCGAGACCCTGGAACTCCTCCGGCGAAACAGCCGCGAGGCTGCGGAGGCAGTGCGCGAATTCACCGACGAACAACTCGATCGGGCCGCTCCATTCTCGCTGAGCTTCGGGGCTCCCGTGACGGCGCAATTCGTGATTGAGGATCACGCACTCCGCCATAGCTGGCATCACTTGGCACGAATCAAGTCGGCAGTACAGAAATAAACGAAATCCCTGTCCCGATTTCTTTGCGGACGTCGGGGCCAGGGCTTTGCGAAAGGTGTCTTTCTCTCCTCTGAGATTCTAGGTGAGGAGGAAATAAATTTGGCAAACGAACTAACGGCGGCCGCTGCTGGGACTATTACGCTAGGCGGAGATCTGACCGTTAACCGGCTTGGCTATGGAGCCATGCGCATCACAGGGAAAGGTATCTGGGGCCCCCCTGAGAACAAAGACGAGGCGATCCGGACGTTACGGCGTGCGGTCGAACTAGACGTCAACTTCATCGATACTGCAGATTCGTATGGCCCGTATGTTTCCGAGGAACTGATCGGCGAAGCGCTCGCTCCTTACAAAAAGGGCGTGGTGATCGCTACGAAAGCGGGTTGGGAGAGGCCGGGGCCGTTTCAATGGACTCACAACTCAAGTCCGGTACATATGCGCAAGGCTCTTGAGGGCAGCTTGCAGCGGCTGAAGCTGGAAAGGATCGACGTTTTCCAATTACACACGCCTGACCATTCGGTCTCTTTCGACGCCTCAATGACGGCGCTGGCGACCATGAGGGAAGAAGGCAAGATCCGTCACGTTGCTCTCTCAAACGTCACGCTCGAGCACATTGAGCGTGCAAGAAAGATTGTGCCCATCGTTTCGGTGCAGAATCGGTTCAGTTTCGCGGATCGCGAGTGGGAAGGCGTGGTGAATTACTGCGAAGCGAATGGTATCGCGTTCATTCCCTGGGCGCCTCTCGCCGGCGGCCGGCAAGCTCATACTGTTCTGGCTGGAGTAGCGTCTCGCCTCGGCGCCTCAGCGCAGCAAGTCGCGCTGGCGTGGCTGCTGAAACGCTCGCCGGTCATGCTGCCGATACCCGGCACTTCGTCCGTAAAGCATTTGGAAGAAAACATCGCCGCCGCATCGCTGAAGCTTCCTGACGCGGAATTCAAGGAGCTATCGGATGTGAAGCTGGAGCCGGTCGTTTACCGCTAACTCCACAAGGGCCGCAGCGTCGTCACGGAGTTGCGGCCTGCCGGGCTTTTGCCTGAGCCTCGCGGTAGCCCGCCGTTTTTGGATTTTTGGCGTTCCACTGCGGCGCCCGCAGGCTGTTCGCAATATCGAGCACTCCAAGCGCAACAGCACGGTCGACTTTTGCCATGTTGTTGTAATCGATCTTTTGCCACTCGTCCCCGAGCCCGTGGTAATCCGGATAGTCGAACGCAACACACAGGGTGTGCGCGGGCACGCCCTGCTCCGCTAGTGCGGCGTTGTCACTTCTCTCAAAGTAAGCGTCACTGCCTTCCTTATCGAGGTAAATCGTGACGCCGACACGTCGGCCAGCGTCCTGCAGGAACTTAGTAACATCCGAGTAGTCGAAACCAGTTAAGCTTGCATTGCTGATTTGCTTTCCTACCGTCGAGTCGGTGCGCCCAACCTGCTCCAGGTTGACGTCCGCAACCGTCTTATTGACGGGAAAGACAGGATGGCGGCCATAGTAGCCCGATCCGATGTCACCACGCTCCTCGCCGAAAAACGTGACGAAGACAATCGAACGCTTGGGCTTCACTTTGAGCCGGGAGAGCGCCTTGGCAATCTCGATTACCGAAACCGTGCCGCTGCCGTCGTCATTTGCGCCATTGTAGATGCGGTCTTTGCTGTCTTTTGCGGGAGGTTGCGGGCTCATTGCGTTGCCCGTCTCAGTCGTCCCGATATGGTCGTAATGCGATGTGACAAGAACGCACGTGTCCTTCAGCTTGGGATCTGAACCGCGAAGAATGCCGACTACGTTCTTGAGGACTGCCGGGTGGTCATCCGGAGCGGGAATGTCTACGGTGACAGTGCGGGCATCCGAACCTTGCGTTGGGGTATTAAGCCAGCGCCTCAAATCCTCGTTATCGGCCACCAGTACGGGCGTGCGCATAGCGTTTACGTCTGGCGCAGAGATCAGCCGGGTTCGCCCTGCCCGGCGAAGCCGACCAACCAGAATCTCTACTTTGGCGTGGGCTGCCGTGACCGCATGATCGAACTCCTGTGACTTTTTGAGCAACTCCATGCGCTTCTCGGCGGGCACATCGTTGAACGATGGCTCGGGAGCGACGACTGCTTTGCCCGTCAGGCTTAAACCCCTCAACCCATCAACGTCCTTCGCCCGAAATACGACAGCCGGAACATTGTCGAAAGTGGCAGCTTCGTCTGCATCGTAGATTTGCCAATTCGCCGGAGCGACGGTGAATGACCGCGAACCATCACGAAAGGTGATTTCGGTGTTCGGCTTTGGCATGTTTCGGTCCACCATTTTCGCCAGTTGGAAATAATCCTGGTCACCACCGGGTTCGAGACCGGCCGCACGAAATTGCGCGGCAATAAATTCAGCCGCAACCTCTAATCCGGGTGATGGGGTGTAGCGCCCTGCCAACGCATCCGACGATAGAAAAGACAGGTTTCCTTTCAAATCGGAAGGGGAGATGGAATTGATTGCCGGAGGAATCGGTGCCGGCGACGGCGCAGGTTGTTTCTGCCCTGTGCTCGTTTGAGCCCAAAGAACAGCTGCCGCAAGAGTTACGGCGGGAATCGAGGTCAGTACAGCCTTGGACGTTCTACGAGGAGAGGCGAGTCATAAAGCCGGCACTACTGTTCGCCTTCCGGGCCGGCTTTCGCCTGAATCACGTGAACGATCTCCCCCTCAACCAGCGAGTCGGGTGGGTTGGCAATCACGGCCGTGCTTTGGTCGACCCCGGAGAGAATTTCGATCGTAGCGCCGAAGTCTCGCCCCAAAGTGACTGGAATTAAAGCGGCGCGGTTGTCGCCTTTTAAAATCGGCAGCCGAATGCCTTCGCTGCGGAACAACAAAGACGCGCTTGGAATGGTAAGAGCGGATTGCGCGCCTTTCACCTTGAAATGCACCTCGGTATAGGCATTTGGCATGAGGAGTCCCGTGGAATTATTCACGTCCACTTCGACCAGCAGCGTACGTGTAGCTGGGTCGAGCGCATCGGCGGTACGAACCAGGGTGCCCGGGAAGCGCCGGGCCGGCAGTTCGGGAAGCGACAACTCGGCCTTCAGACCGGGCGTGGTGGCATGCGAATACGTCTGTGGCACATTGACGAACACACGCAGTTTGTTGATCGCGGCAACGTGGAAGAGCTCGCGATTCTGGCCGACGGAAGAACCTGACGCGATCAACTGCCCGACGTCTGTATTTCGCGCCGTGACAACCCCGTCAAAAGGAGCGTAGACCTTTTCAAAGGCCACCATCTCTTCCAGCCGCTTTACATTCGCCTCTGCTGACCTGACGGCGGTCACTCGGGCCGCGGCAGTCTGGACGGCATTGTCTACATCCTGTTTAGCAACCGAATCCGATTTCAGAAGATCGCTATAACGTTGCGCCGTTAATTGGGCCAGCTTTAAGTTGGCCTGCGCAGTCCCCAACTCGTCGCGTGCTTGTTGCAGCTGCTGATCCACTTCGGGGCTCTCGATTTCTGCAAGCAACTGGCCGGTCTTAACGCGCGAACCGATATCGAAATACCACTTCTTCAGATACCCGGATGTTCTGGCGTAGATTGGCGCATCCATGAACGCCTGAATGTTACCCGGCAGCACTATTTCCTGCGCGCCAGCTTGGCGTTGAGGATGAATAATCGTGACGGCCGGCTCTGCGGCAACGCTGGTCTCCTGGCGCAGAGCGGTTCTCGCCTTCAGGCGCGGCAGGATGCCAGTTACTACAAGTGCACCAGCAACGGCGCAAGCAACGAGAAGTCCAAGCAGAATACGGAGGCGCGGCATCGCTTATCCAGCCCTCCGCTTGCCGTGCACCAGGCTATAGAAAACAGGCACAAAGAACAGCGTCGCAACGGTTGCAAACAAAAGTCCGCCAATCACAGCTCGTCCTAAAGGCGCATTCTGCTCGCTGCCCTCGCCGATACCCAGGGCCATGGGTAACATCCCCATGATCATGGCGAGAGCGGTCATCAGTACCGGGCGGAAGCGAGTCACTCCCGCCAGAAGTGCTGCGTCCGCCGCCGTGTCGACATCCGGCAATTGCTCCTTGGCGAAGCTGACGACCAGAATGCTGTTCGCCGTTGCCACACCCATACACATGATGGATCCGGTCAAGGCTGGCACACTCAACGTGGTGTGCGTCAAAAAGAGAAACCAGGCGATCCCGGATAATGCGGCAGGCAGGGCGGCGATGATCACGAATGGATCCAGCCAGGATTGGAAGTTAATAACAATCAGCATGTAAACGAGCACGATAGAAAACGCAAGGCCGCCGATCAACCCGCGGAAGGATGACCGCATCGTCTCGATTTGGCCCCGGATCACAATTCGCGAACCGCGCACCAGCTTGGACCGGTTTGCATCGACAATGCGTTCAATTTCCTGAGAAACGCTGCCCAGATCAGTTCCTTGCACGCTCCCATAAATGATCGATAACCGGCGCGATCGCGTAGTGGTTCACCGTTGCCAGTCCGTTGCCTCTCTGAATCGAGGCAAGATTCGCCAGAATCTGCGGCTTATCGCCAACTGCAGTCACCGGAATATTGTTGAGGCCGCCGAGCGAATCCATCTGGTACTGGGGCGCTTGGGCAACGATGTTGTAGCTGACGCCCGTCCGCGGATTCAGCCAGAAGGTGGGCGAAGTCTGAAAGCTTCCGCTGAGCGAAACCAGCACATTGCCGGCGATATCGCGAGTCGTGTACCCCACCTGGTCGGCCTTCGATCGATCGATATTGAGGAAGAGTTTCGGTTGGTTGAACGGCTGTTGAATGCGGACGTCCGTAACGCCGGGGATAAACTTAACCTGCTGCATCAATTGCGACGCAAAATCGCGATTCGCGGCCATATTTGCACCCAGCACTTGAATATCAATGGGAGCGGGTAATCCGAAGTTGAGAATCTGGCTCACCAGATCCGCGGGCAAAAAGTAGAATAAAGTTCCCGGAAACTGGTTTGGCAAAAGCTTCCGCAGTTTGGTTACGTACTCCGGAGATCGGCTGATGACCCTCTTTGAGAGAGATCAGTATGTCTGCATCCGCGGGTCCGATGGTTCCGTTGTTGTTGTAAGAAGTGTTGGTCCCGCTATACGGCAACCCGATGTTGTCGAGGATGTTCTCGAGTTCAGCGGCGGGTATCAGCTTTCGGATCTGCTTCTCAATCACGTCGCAAAGCCTTGCTGTCTCTTCAATCCTCGTGCCGGTCTGTGCGCGAATGTGCATCCTGATCTGCCCGCTATCTGAAGCCGGGAAGAAGTCCTGGCCCAGCCAGGGAACCAGTGCCATCGAAGCCAGGCAGCCAATGAAGAACAACGACACGAACAAGCGACGGTGGTGGATGCAGCCGAGAAGCATGGACTCATAGCCCGCGCGCAGTTTCTCGAATCCTCGCTCAAAGGCCAGCTGCAGGCGCGTGAACGGGTTGCGCAAATTTGCGTGCTCCAGCGCGTCGTGGTGAGAATGCCCGCTCAGCAGGTATTTCGCCAGAGTCGGCACGATGGTACGGGAAAGAATGTACGACGCCATCATGGCGAACGAAACTGCTTCGGCCAGCGGTACGAAAAGATAGCGGGCTACACCGGTCAGGAAGAACATCGGCACGAACACAATACAAATGCTGATGGTCGAAACGAACGCCGGGATCGCAATCTGGGCCGCTCCGTCCAGGATCGCTTGCTCGATCTCTTTGCCCATCTCGAAATTCCGGTTGATGTTTTCGATCTCAACCGTTGCGTCATCCACCAGAATTCCGACCGCCAGAGCGAGGCCGCCCAGGGTCATGATGTTGATGGTTTCGCCGAGCGCACTCAACGCAATGATTGAGCAGATGATGGATAGCGGAATCGAGATCGCGATGATCAACGTGCTGCGCCAGCTTCCGAGGAACAACAGGATCATGAGAGCGGTCAGACAGGCCGCGATGATCGCCTCGCGCACGACGGCGCTGATGGAAGCGCGAACAAAAATCGACTGATCGGCAATAGGTGTAATGCGCAGCTCGGGCGGAAGCGTAGCGGCTACCACCGGCAGCATCTTGCGAATGCCGGCAATGATGTCCAGCGTTGATTCGTTGCCCGATTTCAAGATGGTCATCATCGAGCCGCGTTGCCCGTCCGAACGGACCACGTTCGTCTGCGGAGGATAGCCGTCGCGGACGTGTGCCACGTCGTGCACGTAAATGGTGGCCCCGTTTTGACTCTTGATCGGCAGATCGTTCAGTTCCGCAACCGAACGCGGGCTGCCGTTCATCTCGACGTCGTATTCGAGCGAACCGATTTTGGTGGTTCCGCTCGGCAGGATCACATTCTGGTTCCCGATCGCACTCACAACATCTGTTGCGGCCAGTCCCTTCGATTGCAAGGCGCCGGGTATCCAGATCGACCATGATCTGCCGCTGTTTTCCGCCGTAGGAGTTCGGGATGGCAGGTTCCAGGAACCGTAATGAGCTGTGTGCGAATGAAATTGGAGCCGAAATCAAACAGCTGCTGTTCACTGAGGCCCTTGCCAGAGAGAGCCAGCTGCAGGATAGGTACCGTGGATGCGTTGTAACTGAGGATGTATCGGGGGAGTCGTTCCGGGCGGCAGGAACTTCAACTGCGGTTTGGGCAACCGCGGCCACCTGAGCCAGCGCAGTGTTCAAGTTCGCGTGCGGCTGAAAGAAAATTTTGATAACGGCGATGCCGTTCATCGATTGTGACTCGATGTGTTCAATGTTGTTGACCGTCGTCGTGGTCATTCGCTCGCTGTAGTACACGATGCGGTTGGACATTTCCTGCGCGGAAAGCCCCGTGTATTGCCAGACGATGCTGACGACTGGAATATCGATGTTCGGAAAGATGTCGGTGGGCGTTCTCATGACTACGATGGGAGCCAGGAGCAACAACATCAAAGACAAAACGACGAACGTGTACGGTCGCCGGAGAGCGAGCCGAACAATCCACATACTTCTCTAGTACCTTCCCTTGAGAGAACCGCCTTGGCGGGCCAGGTGAGTGCTCACGAACGGTTCAACCCGGTCCGGATCGTGTCCACTGGAACTTTAATTATCGAACACTACGTCATCCGAAGTTGTTCCAGGCGCGCCCGTAGCCCGTTCTGTGGATAGAATGTTCAAGCGAACGGAGGCGGAATGATCAACGTTATCACGGTGGAGCGCGAATACGGCGCCGGAGGCGGCACCATCGCCCGAATGCTCGCGGAGCGTCTGGGCTGGTCGCTTTGGGACCGGGAGATTACGGGTGAAATCGCCCGCCGCCTGCACTGCGATGTACATTCGGTCGAAGAACGGGAAGAGCGCCTGGATCCCACCTACTACCGCCTGCTCAAGGTCTTTATGCGCGGGAGCTATGAGGCGAGTTTCTCCGGTTCGAATCTGGAACTTCTGGATTCCGAGGGTCTGTTCCGGCTGTTCGAGAAGGTAGTGAAAGAGATCGCCGACCGCGGAAATTGCGTCATTGTCGGACGAGGCGGGTCGTATTATCTCCGGGATTACAAGAGCGCCCTCCGCACTTTTATTTATGCCCCGCCGGAGGATAAAATGCGCCGCCTTATAGCCCAGGGGAAAAGCCGGGGCGAAGCGGAAGAGCTGGTAGCGACGGTCGACCATGAACGCGCCGCCTTCGTGAAGAAATACCACGCGAAAGCCTGGCCGTTGCGCGAACTCTACCATCTGATGATCAACTCGCACGTGGGCGACGAAGTCGTATTGAAGATGATTCTTGCGGAGATGGAGATTTTAAACGGGAAAATACCGAGTTTCTCGAGCTAATGACGATGTCTTCCGGCCCCACACGTTTGTTCTTCGTGGTCTGCAAAGACCTGCCCGGCGTAACGATCTACGATGCCGACACGAACACCAGGGTCGCGCAGGCAATTACCCCTGGAGCCATCAATCCGCACGAGGCAGCCTTCTCCCGGGATGGACGCTCTGTTTACGTCCCAATCTATGGGACATCGGGCGTCGGCAAACCCGGCGAGCACGGACACACCCTCCACACTTTTGACTCCTTGACCGGCGTCCGAAAGGCGTCGCTCGACACTGGAAAGTACCTGAGGCCGCATTGTGTCACGGTTGGACCGGAGACTGGCACGATTTACGCCAGCGCTGAAATCGCCGAATCTCTGATCCTCATTGATCCCTCTCAACCCGCCATCCTGGGTGCAATCCCGACCGGCTCCAACACCTCGCACATGTTCGCGCTGACACGCGACGAACGGAAGGCCTACGTAAGCAACGTTCGGTCGAAGAACGTCTCGGTTCTCGATGTGAGGACGCGGCGGTTAGAGGCAGTCATTCCGACCCACGGTGAGAACCAGCGGATGACACTGAGTCCGGATGAGCGATGGTTCGTAACGAACCTGGGCCCGGCCGGGGAAATCGCGTTCTTCCGGACGTCAGATCACACCCTCGACTTCACGATTCCTGTAGACGGAACGCCGTTTGTAGCCAAGTTCAGCCAGGATGGCAAATTTCTGTACGGAGCCGGATTTGCCGGGTCGCGCAAGCTGGCCACATGGAAGATCGACGTTGCCACGCGCTCCATAGCCGCTTCCCTATCGGAGGGACTCGGTGAGGACCCAGGCTCGCTGGAAGTGAATCCTTTTACTGGGATCGTTTACGTGAGCGACCAGCCGACGAATTCGGTGCACCGGATCGATCCGGACACCTGGACCGTGATCGACACGGTCCGGACCGAAAAGACTCCGGATGCAATGGGTTTCGTCACCGTTCAGTGAATCTAAGCCACCGCGGAGAATCGGAAAACCGTGATCTGGTGGAATTGCTCGCCCGGCTTCAAGACTGTTGAAGGGAAAGAAGGCTTGTTCGGTGAATCGGGGAAATGTTGCGTCTCCAGGCAGAACCCGTAGCGGTATTTGTAGGTGACTCCACCCTTGCCTGTCACACTCCCATCCAGGTGATTGCCCGTGTAGAACTGAACACCCGGCTGCGTGGTCAGCACCTCGAGCTTGCGGCCTGTGGTGGGCTCGACGACAGAAGCGATTGGGCGAAGTCCCTGCCCGTTCAGAACAAAGTTATGGTCGTAACCCCAACAGAGCTTTAGCTGTTCGTCGGTGTCATCGACATGCGCACCAATTCGTTGCGGCGTCCTCAGGTCGAACGGAGTTCCTGCCACGTCTCGCAATTCGCCTGTCGGAATGAGATTGGAATCGACGGGCGTAAACCGATCGGCGTGGATCGTAACCTCGTGATCGAGTATGTTCCCCGCAAATTGCCCTGACAGATCGAAATAGGAATGGTTCGTCAGATTCAGAACCGTATCTTTATCCGTAGTCGCCCGGTAGTCGATAACGAGTTCATTCTTCTCGTTCAGGCTGTACGTCACGAAAACCTTTAGCGTTCCCGGATACCCTTCTTCTCCGTCCGGGCTGATGTACTGGAGTTCGAGCGCAAGACCATTGCCGGTATCGATCACCTGGCTGTCCCAAAGCACCTTGTCGAACCCGCGCAAGCCGCCGTGCAGTGCATTCGGCCCGTTGTTGCGAGCTAGGTCGTAAGTATGTCCGTGGAGTTCGAACTTGCCGTTCGCGATTCGATTCGCATATCGCCCCACCAACGCCCCAAAAAACGGATTCTTTTTCAGATACCCATCGAGACTGTCGAAGCCGAGCACAACATCGGTGAAGGTGCCATTCCGGTCGGCGGTTTTTAAGGAAACGATTCGGCCCCCGAAATCCGTGATTTTGGCTTCAGTGCCTGCCGCGTTTGTCAGCGTATAAAGGCTGACCGCCTGGCCGGAGGAATCGAGACCCCAGTCCTGTTTCTGTATGTCGGGTTTGCTCATGGCTTCCTCGACTACTGTAAACCCGCCTCGCCTTGCGTTGCGCTTAAGGCAATTGCTCACACGACTGTTATTTTTGCCGGGTATAGTCGAAAGATATGCTTTCAGGAGTCCGCTGGTGTTTTTTGGTCATTTTCGGTCTTGCCGCTACATCCCTCGGCTTTTCTCAATCCGAAGTCGGCACAACCTCGCTGAACGGTACGGTCACTGATCCCGCTGGTGCCCTGGTTCCCAATGCGCAAGTGACCGCCAAGAGCAACACGACTGGCTTTACCCGGCAGGCAGAGACGACCGGCGCCGGCTTCTACAACTTGTCGGGACTGCCCGTAGGCACTTACGAAATCTCGGTTGCGGCTTCGGGATTCAAGCCCGTTCGCATCGGCAACGTGAACTTATCTGTGGGAGCGGCAGGAACGCTGAACATCAGCCTGCAAGTGGGCTCCGCGAGTTCGGAGATTACGGTTGTCGGCGACGCTCCAGTAGTGGAGACGAGCCGAACGGTAACAAGCACGGCCATATCCACTCGCCAGGTCGAGAATCTGCCCATCAACGGCCGTAATTTTCTTGATTTCACACTGCTGACCCCCGGAGTGGTTCGCGATCCCACCCGATCCGGCGACCTCTCGTTCGGCGGTCAGCGGGGCACATCCAACAGCCTCCTGATCGATGGCTCGGACGCCAATAATACGTTCTACGGACAGTCTGTGGGTAGGGCCGGAACCGGCCGCAATCCGTATTCGTTCAGTGAAGACGCGATCCAGGAACTGCAGGTGAATACGAACAACTATGCGGCTGAGATCGGCCGGGCGGGTGGCGGCGTCATCAATGTCATCACCAAATCGGGCACGAATAGCTTTCACGGCGACGTGTTTGAGTTCTACCGGGATAAAGCATTGAACGCCAATACGTGGGACAACAACACTCAAGGCAGGCCGAAGCGCGGTTACCACTTCAATCAGTTCGGCGGCGACATGGGGGGCCCGATTTTGAAGAACAAGGCATTCTTTTTCTTCGATTACGACGGGCAGCGCAACACGACTCCGAACGTGGTCACGCCTGGCGTTTTCCCGGCCGCCAACGACACCATCGGTCAACAGGTTCTAGCCAGCCTGGCGCCTTACCTTGTCTCTTATGTCAATTCGCTGAACAACGACGTCTATCTCGGCAAAGTCGATTGGAACATTACGGACAATCAGCACATCACCTTCCGCTATAACGCGAACCGGTTCAAAGGTCTGAACTACGAAAACGCAGGCGCAACCAGTGCGCAGGGCCACACCGGCAACAGCAACGTATCTACCGACAATGCGGGATTCATCTACACCGCGTCATTCACGCCTAACAGCGTGCTCGAAGGGCGCTTCTTCTACACCAGGGACAACGAACCGGGCGAGGCAAACTCAAGCGCGCCCGAAACAATCATCCAGCAAAACGGGCAGACGGTGCTCAGCTTTCGGCCGCAATAGCTTCAGCCCCCGCTTCACAAACGTCAGCACGTATCAACCAACCGCCACGTTCTCTCTGACCAAAGGCGCTCACACCATGAAAGCCGGCGCGGACGTAATCCTGCAGAAGATCGCAAATTACTTTCCCGGGAACTTCAGCGGGTCTTATACATTCCCCAGTTTCGCTGCGTACGCTGCTAATCAGCCGAATCAGTTCACGCAGGCCTTTGCCGGCCCGGGAACAACCGGAGCAACCAGTAATCCCAACGTGAACGAATATGCGTTCTTCATCCAGGACAGTTGGCGAGCAACGAGCAAGTTGACTCTCAACTATGGTCTTCGTTACGACCTGTTCGACTATGCTCAACCGTCCGTATTGAACCCGAATGCCAGCCTGGCCGCGTTGGGCATCAGCACCAACCGGATCCATACCGATCGGACCGACTACTCGCCTCGATTTGGTTTTGCGTATGCGCCCACTGCCAGCGGCCGCACTGTTATCCGCGGCGGGTACGGAATCTTCTATGCCGTTACGCCGTCCATCTTCACCGGAACCGCCTTCACTCAGAACGGAATCCAGGTGCAGACCTTCACCTATACCGCGCCCGCGACTCCGATCCCGGTCACATATCCGAACCTGCTCACATCCATTCCGACGCTCAACCGAACACCCAGTCTCTTCATCTTCGCGAACGATTTTCGCAATGCGCAGACGCAGCAATGGAACTTCAACGTGCAGCACCAGCTGGGCAACAACTATTCCATTACGCTCGGCTACCTTGGCGTAAAGGGTTCACATCTTTCCAGGGCGCGCGATATCAATCTATTTCCCGCTGTGCCCGTTACCTCTGCCGCAACCGCCGCCGGAGGGCTCGCTTTGACCTATCTGCGGCATCCGAACGGCCGGCCCTATTCTTCGTTCGCACGCATCATGCTCGCGGACAGCGGCGCGGACTCTATCTACCACGCCGGCTTCGTTCAGCTGACCAAGCGCTTCTCGCGCAACTTCCTCCTGCAAACGTCCTACACGTGGTCACACGCGATCGACGACGATCCAGACCCTACACAGGTCGTAGTGGGAACTGACGATGCAAAAAGCGTACAAGACTCGCTGCTTCCCAACCTGGACAGGGGGAACGCAAACGCGGACATCCGTGGCCGCTTCGTCTTCTCTGGCGTCTGGGATTGGCACTTCATTCCGTCGGGCGCAAACCCGATCTTGCGGCATGCCATCAATGGCTGGCAGCTTGCCACAATTGCAACGCTCCAGACCGGGCGGCCCTACAACTCTACAATCGGAGGCACACCCGATATCAACAACGACGGCAATACACGAAGCGATCGCACGCCCGGAGAGGGTCGCAACGCGCTGCGAGGGCCTAATTTCCTGAACGATGACGTCCGCTTGTCGCGGTTTTTCCCCCTGGGCTCCGAACGCGTACGGCTTCAGATTATGGGTGAAGCCTTCAACATCACGAACCGGGTGAACTTCATTAATCTGAGAACAACCCAATACAACTTCGCGGGAAACAGCTTTGTACCCGCTCCCGGATTCCTCACTCCTGCCGTGGGCAGCGCGGCAGGGGACCCGAGGATCCTACAACTCGCGGCGAAGATCGTCTTCTAAAGGCGTTTGACGAAGGCCGTTCAACACAAGCGCACTCACCACGAGCGGGGCTACCGTCATCCAGACAGCCCCGCTATACAGCTTCCGCTCGGCAAAATACCCGATGAGCGGCGAAATAACGGTCTGAAGAATACCGTAGGCGCAGGTAAGCGCGGCGATTGCAAAACCTGCCTGTGCAGCGCCGAATAGATCGATAGGAAGAGCGTAGATATTCACGCTGCCGGCGAGGAGAAAGAAGAAATTCGCCGAGATCAGGACCGTCGCCCATTTGATATTCGGAGCAAGCGGCAACAGCAAAGCAATCAGGGACGCAAGGGCACTTACCCAAACGGCGCGCCGGCGGGCGGAAACAGGTGCGACGGCTTTTCCAATCCAGTAAAGCGACAGCCATCCTCCGAAGAAGCCGCCGAAATTAGAGATCAGCGGCGGAATCCAGCTATAGTTGTTTGCCGTTCGCAAATCCACACCGTACACACCCATCAGGTAAAACGTCATCCAATTCGACCAGAGCGAATAACCGCCCATCCAGAGCACATTCGCTAACACCAGCCGAAGCAGCCCAGGATTCGACAGAAGCCGAAACGAAGAGGCTTTCCGCGCGGGCGACTGTTGCACCGCGATCCGTGGCGGAATGAAGCGGCTCACGACCAGCCAGACCGGGATCCACAACAGGCTTAGTATTCCGGTCACTACGAACGGCCTCCGCCACGAATAGGTCATGGCCATGGCGGTCCAGACGGGCGCCAATGCCAGTCCGATGCTCAACCCGATCTGATTCACAGCCGCACCCAAGGCGTGTTCACCTGGTTTCAGGTAGAGGCCGTTGACCTTGCCCACAGAAGGAACACCGGCGGATTCTCCCGCGGCAAGAGCCGACCGGCAGAAAAACAAACCCGGTACGGATCTCACCAACCCTGTGCCGATCCCTGCCAAGGACCACCACCCTACGGCAATCGAGATCGCTCGGTTCACGCCCAAACGATCGAGCATCCAACCGGCGAGTAAAGAGGCAGCAGCGTACGTGATCGACGCGGCGGATAGAACCCAACCGAAGGCGATCTTGTTCATGCCCAGCTCCGAAATAATCAGTGGACCGAGCTGATTGAGCAGAAATCGGTCCACGTAGTTGAGCGTGGACGAGAATACAAAAACGCTGAACGCGATCCAGCGGAGAGGGTGATAACGCATTCGTAATTCAAAGCGCCTATGATCGGAAGAGATGCCGACGCAGAACGTTGAGGGTAGCAGACGGGGCCGGCGTACTTTTCTTCGGACCGTTGCCGCCGCGACCGCTGCCTCTTCGTTAAGGGCAACCAATGCGGACGCCGGTAGCATCACAGACATCCCTGGCGTGAAAGTAGGACACTTCACCGACTCCCGAAGGCCGACCGGCTGTACGGTTGTTCTTTTCGAGAACGGCGCGGTGGGCGGAGTCGATGTGCGAGGATCTGCGCCGGGGACTCGCGAAACCGATCTGCTCAATCCACTCAACACAGTTCAGCAAGTCGATGCCATCTTGCTCTCCGGCGGCAGCGCATTTGGGCTCGATGCCGCAACGGGTGTCGTGCGCTACCTCGAAGAGCACGGAAAGGGCTATCGAGTTGCCCGCTATACGGTCCCGATTGTGCCCGCCGCGATTCTGTTCGATTTGAACATCGGTGATGGCAGGATCAGACCTGATGCCGAGGCCGGCTATGCCGCCTGTAGAAACGCCTCGGACAAGTTGGAGCAAGGGAACATTGGGGCAGGAGCCGGCGCGACAGTCGGAAAGATGTTCGGCGCCGACTTCGCCATGAAATCCGGGTTGGGAACTGCGAGCGTCAAACTTGCCGGTTCAGGCTTGATTGTTGCTGCAATTGTCGCTGTAAATGCTGTCGGGGATGTGTTGGACCATCACACGGGAAAGCTGCTCGCGGGCGCACGTACGTCAGACGGGAAAGCATTGCGCAACACCATGACGAGCCTCATCGATGGTGCGGGCGTCCACGCACACCCAGGCTCTAACACTACGATCGCGGTTGTGGCCACCAACGCGTCGCTCACCAAGAGCGAAGCCAACAAAGTCGCTCAAATGGCACACGACGGACTGGCCCGCTCCATCGCTCCCGTTCATACAGCGCTCGACGGCGATACTGTATTCGCCGCGGCAACCGGTGCTCTTTCCACGAAAGAAGACATTTCAAAGGTCGGCACTCTGGGGGCGGAAGCATTGGCGCGAGCAGTGAAGCAGGCAATCCTCGCCGCAACGTCAATTCCTGGCTACCCCGCGCACCGAGACTTAGCCCTTACGTAGCGCGATTCGCCTACTGCCAGCGAAAACTGCGCGTGGTGAACGCATCACTATCGATCTGGACGGTCTCGTCGTGACGGCCGGCACCGTTCGAGATGGCAAGCTCGTGTGTCCCAACCGGTAATCGAACATTCAGAGGCGTAACTCCGTACTGTTTGCCATCAACAGTGACTGTCGATCCGGCCGGTTCCGTCGTCACGACGAGAACGCCCATGCTTTGGGACATGGCCACAGTCAACTGCTTCTCCTCAGGAATAGTGAAGATGCGGCGGGCTGTGTCGAATCCTTTCAGTTCCGCAGTCAGCGTGTGGCGGCCCGGAGGTAAGAATGTGTTGCACGGAGTCTGACAAGCGCTTTCAGAACGGCTGTCAATCACCAGGCGCGCTCCGGGGGGCTGCGTTGCGATTGTTACTTCGGATGAAACGGCAGCAGCCATTGGCGCATTTGGCTCCGATTCATTGCGAACCGGCTGCTGCCCTGCTCGCTTCGAACCCGCTTGGGGACGTCGTTGTTCCGTGGGCACGCTAGCCGTTGTTCCCGTTGTGCCGCCTGTCGGGGGATTACCCGTAGACGGTGATGTTGCTACAACAGGCGCCGAGGGTTCATGGTGAAAAACCCTGGCGAGCAGAAGCACGAGAGCTGCGATAGCTGCCACCGCCGCTACGGCCAGCAATAGTTTTCTGCGTGCAGCCGCTGAACGAGCAGTATCGGCCTCATCGTCGTCGTATGCTCCCGTGTCGAAACGCGTTCGCCGGGGCAGAGCCGGAAATTCAGGCGGCGGGGTACGCTGCTCCGGCGCAATTAACGGAACCGGCTCAGTTGCAGGCAACTGCTCGTACGCTCGTTCTTCCATCGGCGGAGGCGCGAAGGCGTTGCGGTCCACCATAGTGCTGCCGGCCGCGGCCACCGTTGCCATCGTTCGCGTCTCTGCCTCAGCGGTAGGCAAGGCGGGTTCCCATGCTCCGGAAGAGTTCAACGCCGTGCTTAAGGCGGAGATAAACTCGGCGCAGGATACGAAACGCCCATGGGGATCTTTCGCCAGCCCACGAGCGATCACGTCGGCGACGTGTGGCGACAGCGACGTATTCAGTTCATGAGGCGGCGGCGGCTCCTGTTTGCAGACCTGGTAGAACAAGGTGGCCAGGTTTTCCGCTCGGAACGGCTTTGTGCCTGTCAGCATCTCGTACACCACAACCGCAAACGAAAACTGATCCGACCGGCCGTCCAACGGAAGCCCCTCGATCTGCTCGGGCGCCATGTAATTGGGCGTCCCGATCATAGTCCCGCTATGAGTCGTATCTTGCGAGATGAATTTGGAGATTCCGAAATCCGAAATCTTGGCGAGACCCGCATGATCGTATTCCGATGAGATCAGGATATTCGCGGACTTGATATCGCGGTGGATCACTCCCTTGCGATGCGCGTAATCCAGAGCATCGGCGATCTGTCCGAAGTAGCGCAGTAGCTGTGTGCCGTCTGGAAGACGCCCGCTTCTCAACATGTCGCCGAGCGAGGGCCCCTCGACGTACTCCATCACGATGAACGCGCTATTTTCTTCTTCGAGAACGTCGTAGATCGTGATGATATTGGGGTGCGAAAGCAGGCCTGCCGAGCGGGCTTCCTGCAGTAGCCGGTCACGGACTCGCTCGCGTTCCGCTGGATCTGCGAAGTCGGTCAGGCGGATCGCTTTGATCGCAACGGTACGGCCGATCGTCGGATCCAGGGCGCGGTAAACGATGCCCATAGCTCCGGCTCCCAACTGCTCGACGACATAGTAGCGCCCGATCTGCCTCAAACCACCTACAGTATAGCCCCGCAAAACGTTCTTAACTTCCTAGAAAGACTAGGGAAATCGGCGGCGCCCTGCCGCTTGTTACGATGAAAACAACCCCGCATGATTCCTCCTGCAATCCAAGAAGGTCTTACCTTCGACGACGTGCTTCTGCAACCGGCACACAGCTTGATTGCACCGTCAGAGGCGGAAACCAGCACTCGGCTGACCGGTCAGATTGAGTTGAAGATCCCCATCGTCAGCGCCGCCATGGACACCGTAACGGAGTCGCACATGGCGATTGCCCTGGCCCAACAGGGCGGAATCGGCATCATTCACCGCAACATGGCGATCGACCGCCAGGCCGAAGAAGTTGACCGAGTCAAGCGCAGTGAAAGTGGCATGATTGTGGACCCGGTTACAATCGAGCCCGAACGGAAGATTTCGGAAGCCTTGGAAGTGATGAGGCGATATCGGATTTCTGGCATTCCGGTCACCAGCAACGGCAAGCTCGTTGGCATTCTCACAAATCGCGACCTGCGGTTCGAAACCCGGTATGAGCTTCCGATCTCGGAGGTGATGACGAAGGAAGAGCTGATCACCGTTCCTGTCGGTACAACTCTCGAAGAAGCGCAGAAGATTCTGCATAAGCATCGGGTCGAAAAATTGCTGGTCGTGGACGAGCACTTCATGCTTAAAGGTCTGATCACCGTAAAGGACATCCAGAAAAAACTGAAGTATCCGAATGCGGCGAAAGATCGAACAAGGCCGTTTGCGAGTTGCGGCTGCAGTCGTGGTCGCACGCGGAGATTTCCTCGAGCGCGCGCAGGAACTGGTTGAATGAAGGTGGACGTCATCGCGATCGACACCGCGCACGGACACAGCCAGCGCGTAATGAATGCGGTCAAGAGCGATCGAAAGCCGCTTTCCGGAGGTGCAGTTGATTACCGGCAATGTCGCTACTTACGACGGCGCACGCGAGTTAATCGACTGGGAGTGGACGGTATCAAAGTCGGTATCGGACCTGGTTCGATCTGCACCACTCGCGTGGTTTCGCGGAGCCGGCGTGCCGCAGATCACTGCCATTTCGGAATGCGTCGAAAGCCGCTCGCAAAGCCGGCGTGCCCTTGATTGCCGATGGCGGCATCAAGTACTCCGGCGACATCACCAAGGCGATAGCCGCCGGCGCGAATACGGTAATGATCGGCAGCCTGCTGGCTGGCACGGACGAGAGCCCGGGCGAGACGATTCTCTACCAGGGGCGCACCTTCAAAAGCTATCGCGGTATGGGCTAGCTTGGGCGCAATGGGAATGGAAATACGGACCGTTACGGGCAGCGATCCAACGGCAAACTGGTGCCGGAAGGCATTGAAGGCCGCGTTCCTTACAAAGGTCCGCTGGCTGATCTGGTGTATCAGCTGGTCGGCGGTCTTAAGGTCCGGCATGGGCTATTGTGGCTGCGCAACTATCGGCGAACTGCAGGAACGGCAAAATTCTGCGCGTCACCATGGCAGGGCTGCGCGAAAGCCACGTCCATGACGTGATCATCACGAAGGAAGCGCCGAATTACCGGCTGGAGTAACCGTACATCCACACTAATTAGGCGCGGACCGAACGGACTTTAGGTCCGTGTGTATGAAATCTTGGCCCTTGTAGAGCAACGGCAGATCTAGGTGTTTCGCTGTTGCGTACACCAGGCAGTCGCCGAAGTTAAGTGCAGCCTTATGGCGGCCTTTTCCGTAGCGCCGAAACGCGTCGATCGCGAGGTCGGCAACCGTGTGATCGAGCGCCATGACTTGAGCGTCGAAGCTAGCTATGAGATCACTCAGGTCCTTGGTTCAGGCCCCGCCTGAGCGCAGTGATATGCGCTTCCACTAACACGCTCGCCGGCAACCAGATTCGGTTATGTACAAGCACGTCCAAGAGGGCTTTGGCTTCAGGCTCAGCTTGCAAGACGGCAAACAAAGCAGAAGTATCGACCACAATCATTCAAAGATCGAGTCCGCTTCTTCCTTCGTGATCGGAGGCAGATTGAGCTTCCTGTTCTTCTCCATGATGCGGCGGGCCACCGCCTCGAGCCGCTCATTCTTGTACGCCTGCTCTTCATCTCGGACCGCCGCCCGCAGCAACCGCCGGAGAGCTTCCGTTTTCGACATTCCGGTCGCCTTCACATACCGATTCATCAAATCCGTGACTTCGGGATCGTTGATATGCAGCGCCATGTACAAAATTGTACAAGTTTGTA
Source organism: uncultured Acidobacteriaceae bacterium (assembly GCA_963730775.1). Classification (GTDB taxonomy): domain Bacteria; phylum Acidobacteriota; class Terriglobia; order Bryobacterales; family Bryobacteraceae; genus Bog-105. Next base: position 340,851 of record CAVSTI010000012.1, read on the forward strand.
CAACAAAAAGGGCGGCTCACCCAAGCGGCCTTGGTAGACCGCCCGGGCTGCCGCCCTGCATCGACAAACGAACTGATTTAGCTTGCGAGCGCCAGAGACCGCACATTGATGTTCGGGATCACGATAGAAAGTACTTCTTCGACCCGATCCACGAAGTGGAACTGCATCTCCTGCCGAACATGATCCGGCAGATCCCGCAGATCCTTTTTGTTTGCCTGCGGAAGGATCACGCGATGAATACCGGACCCTCGGCGGCCAGTACCTTCTCCTTCACTCCGCCGATCGGCAGAACCAAGCCTGCCAGCGTGACCTCTCCGGTCATCGCAATATCGCTTCGAGCCGGAAGTCCCGTGTAGAGCGAAGCCATAGCCGAAGTCATCGTCACGCCAGCCGAAGGTCCGTCTTTCGGAATGGCACCCGCCGGCACGTGAACGTGCACGCCGTTGTTCTTGATCTTGTCGGGATCGACACCCAGGTCAGCGGCATGCGCCCAGATGTAACTCTGGGCAATCTTCGCCGACTCCTGCATCACTTCGCCGAGTTGCCCGGTCATCGTCAGGCCCTTGCCTTCGGGCAGCAGAGCGCTCTCGATATAGAGCACGTCGCCACCGGTTTCGGTCCAAGCCAAACCGGTCACTACGCCCGGAGGAACGGTCTTCCTCATCTGCTCCGGGAAGGAAGATCTCGGGTCCTAGCAAGTCGCCGAGACTGTCCGGGGATCACCTGGACTCGTTCCGCCTGGCCTTCCGCAATCTGGAGCGTCACTTTCCGAGTCACTCGCGCAATCGCCCGCTCCAGCCGGCGAAGCCCGGCTTCGCGTGTATAGCCGCTGATGATGGCTTTCAAGCCCTCATCGGTAAACTCAATCTGCTCGTCCGTCAGACCCGTCGCCTTCATTTGTTTCGGGATCAGATAGCGGCGCGCAATCTGAGTCTTCTCTTCCTCGCTGTAGCCCGAGAGCCGGAGGATTTCCATACGATCGAGCAGTGGCTGCGGAATCGTATCGAGCGAGTTGGCCGTCGTGATGAACAGAACCTTCGATAAATCGAACGCCATATCCAGGTAGTTATCCCGGAATGTCTTGTTCTGCTCAGGATCCAGCACCTCTAGCAGAGCTGCGGATGGATCGCCACGGAAATCGCGGCCCAGCTTGTCGATCTCGTCCAGCAACAGCACCGGATTCGAGGCGCCGGCCCGCCGCATCGCCTGCAGCAACCGTCCAGCCATTGCGCCGATGTAGGTACGCCTGTGGCCGCGCAGCTCCGCTTCGTCATGCAGACCGCCGAGGCTGAACCGCTCAAACTTGCGTCCTAGCGAACGTGCGACGGACTGGCCGAGCGAAGTTTTGCCGACACCCGGAGGCCCAACGAGGCATAAGATCGGAGCCTTCGCGTCCGGATTTCTTTTCAGAACACTCAGGTGCTCCAGGATACGCTCCTTGATCTCCTTGAGTCCGAAGTGGTCCTCGTCGAGAACTTGGCGCGCATGGCGAAGTCGAGGTTGTCTTCTGTCTGGGTGTTCCAGGGAAGATCCAAGACAAACTCGAGGTATGTTCGTGTGACGTGGAAATCGGGTGCGCCGGCCGGCAGCCGCTCCAGGCGTCCGAGTTCACGCTCAAACTCTTTCTTTGCTTCTTCGGGCAGATCGAGCTTCGAGTAGCGTTCGCGAATCAGCTCGATCTTCGGCCTTATCCGCGTCCTTTTCGCCCAGCTCCTGCTGGATCGCGCGTAATTGCTGGCGCAGGTGGTATTCGCGCTGCTCCTTCGACATTTCGTCGCGAGCGGTGGACGCGATCTTCTGCCGGATCTCCAGAACCTGCAATTCGTGAGACAGGTAGGAGTGGATCAGCCGGAGCGCGTCAACGCGAGTTTCCGCTTCAAGCAGCTTCTGCTCCTTCGCCATGTCGAGGCTGAAGATGCTCGCCAAAAGATACGCAAGCTGCAGCGGATCGCTGTTTGCAGCCAACATCCGGGTCAGCTCACTAGCCGACTGGGGTTGTGCGAGCGAAATTGCCTTGCCGGCCAGCTCCAGCAACGCTCCGGAGAGCGCTTCTACCTCGGAGCCGCCGTCCAGGGGCATTTCCAGCGAGCGGTATTTTGCGGACAGGTACGGTGCTGTGGCTTCGAGCTTAACAAGCACCGCTCGCTCCACGCCAAGGACCAAAATCTCTAAAATGCCGTCGCCCGGACGGGATGATTTCCGGATAACTGCTTTGGTTCCGATCGTGTAGAGATCGTCTTGTTCCGGAGATTCCAGCTGCGGATCGCGCTGCCCGACCAGGAGGATCTCTTTCGCCTCCGTTTTCAGCGCTGCTTCTACAGCCTTCACCGAGCTTTCTCGCCCGACCGAGAGCGGTAACAGCAACCCAGGAAAAAGGATTGTATTCTTCAGCGGCAGAACCGGAAGAATTGAGGTTTCTTGGTTTACGTTGGTCATTTTCCTGACTTCTAAAGCTTGGATGCCTGGATACACCCCTAGGCTACAATTATCTGCGCAGCACGGACTCAAGTCAGTAAAGGAGGGTTACACAATCCTATATTGTCAACGAGAATGTGGTCGCGCGGCGGGACTTAGCGACACGTACCCATTCAAAAGCTGCCGGTTGCGAGGATTGCAGTTCACGTAATACCCTGCCCCGGTCCGTTCGTCGTACACGGAGCTCCCTCTACGACCGCCCGTGCAGGCGCGCTCAATCGCCCGGAGCACTCCGGTTCGGTCGGATGCTCGGAAGTACGGCTTAACAGGTTTGAGACCGTCCCGAGCAGGATCCGCCTTCATCGCGATGAACTGTTTGTAGTCGCTGCGTGTATCAGCGATTCCGCGGGTTCCTCCTGAACTGCAGGAGCTCAGACCTGCGGAAAACGAGATCAGCAACGAGAAAGAAATGAGAGTGAAGCGCACCTGCGGGTTTGATGCAGGGATGACGGGCGCGTTGCTGAATGCGAGCGCTGGGGCCGGAGAGTAGCTAAGTTCCTACTGCCCGTGCGGTGCTGTCGTTTCCTTAACGGAGTTCGTCTGAGGCAACGTCGGGTTCGTTTTGCTTACTACTAATCGCCAGAGCCGTCGTGCAAAGCGCTGCAACAGAGCCGGCACTACCGACAGCTGTCCAGGAGTTCGTGCCGGCTCGGTCGGATCCAGCAATTCGTCCAGCTCCGGTATGGTCTGCATCAATAACGTCAACCTGAAATACAGGCCGATTCGGAAACCAGACTCGCACGGCTGGGAGTGCCTCACAACAGCGCCTCCACACACCTCAACACCTTTCACCAGGACCGTAAGTTCTTGACCCGCAGGGATTTGGCGCGGAACCGAGATCCCAAGTCCGAATATCGAAACATCGTGACTTATTCCGCGAACTAAGTGGGACTGGTTCCCCGAATCGGCCCACCGAATCTCAACGGGAGCCTCGAACGGATACCGCCTACTCTCGCGTATCTGAAATTTCTTAGACATTGCTGCTCCCGGAAGTCTTCGAAAGCTGTGTGCTGAATCAACAGGGTTTTTCTCTCTGGCTCCTCGGCGGACCTGCTGTCCGGGGGTAAAACTTCTGTACTGAACTCGCTTAGCCGCTAAATTTTTTTGGGGCAAGGGTAAAGGCCTTTTCATTCGGGTCCGATAACTCACATGTAATCGGCGGACCATGGACATCCCAGGGTTGTCGAAGTTTACGAGAAGTGAGAACGAACATGAAAAAAATTGCAGCGCTTTTCATTGCCACGGCAATCATCTGCTCGGCCGGTCCCGGGAAGAAGAAGCTTTCCGCCGAATTGAAAAGTGGGAATGTGAACGGCCTCGTGCAGGCGATTGTGCAGTGGAACGCTGACGTTGCTTCAGATACTGCTGCCAAAATCACTGGACTGGGGGGAACGGTCGTATCGGAGTTCCCTGCCGTCCATTCGGGGGTTTACCTGGTGCCTTCGTCTGCGTTGGACACGCTCGACAGCGACGCGGATGTGAAATACGTCTCCGTGGATCGCAAGCTCCACAAGAAGGCGAACACCGTAGCACCGGGCGTGATGCCCTCCACCATCAATGCTCCTGCGGTCTGGAGTGCTGGTTATAACGGCAAAGGAATCGGCGTTGCCATACTGGACAGCGGCATCAACCAGGACGATAATTTAGGCGTTTATACCAATGCGCCGGTTTACACAGAAGACTTTACGGTGACCATTCCGACTCAGCCCGATGGCAAACCGGGTAAGAAGCCTGATAGCTACGGGCTCGACTGGTACGGGCACGGCCAGCACATCGCGGGTATCATCGCCTCAAACGGAAAGATCTCAAACTGCGGGAACTGCACGCAAGTCATTGCCGGTGTCGCTCCCGGAGTCAACCTGATCAATCTGAAAGTCCTGGACGCCAATGGTGAGGGTTCGGACAGCTACGTCATTGCCGCGATCAATCGGGCCATCACTCTGAAAAGCACGTACAACATCCGGGTCATGAATCTCTCGCTGGGTCGTCCGGTGTTTGACAGCTACCAGCTGGATCCGTTGTGCCAGGCAGTGGAATCGGCTTGGAAGGCCGGCATCGTTGTTGTCGTGTCTGCGGGAAACGACGGTCGTGACAACACGTACGGCAACGACGGATACGGAACGATTGAAGCTCCGGGAAACGATCCTTATGTGCTCACTGTGGGCGCCATGCGACCAATGGGAACGGCAACCCGCTCGGATGACCTCCTCGCAAGCTATAGCTCGAAGGGGCCGAGTTCGATCGACCACGTTGTCAAGCCCGATCTCGTCGCTCCCGGCAACCAGATCCTCTCCTTACTCGCGCAGAATGGAACGCTGGGGCTCGCTGAACCACAAAACGTCGCGGCAATCGGCGACTATCAGTATCCTGCGCCAAAGCTGGGCGTGATTCCGGTCCAGCCAACATACGACCCCTCCTCGGGCACCCGGCCGCCGGCGGTCAAAACCGGAGCAGGCTACTCCCCTAAATACTTCATCTTGAACGGAACCAGCATGGCCGCAGCAGTCGTGAGCGGCGCGGCAGCAGATCTGATCCAGGCGGCTCCGTCACTGACGCCAGACCAGGTGAAGTTGCTGCTGATGCAAACAGCTTCGAAGACATTCCCGACGGTGAGCACTGTCACCGACTCCACCACGGGGCAGACCTTTACCAGCTACTACGACATCTTCAGTGTTGGCGCTGGCTACCTGGACCTCGCGGCCGCACTCAATGCTGTGAACCAAGTTCCCGCGGGCTTGACCGCGATTTCTCCGACCGCGACGTACGACTCCGGAACCGGCAGTGTTTCGCTATCCTTCGACCCAAGCTCCGTCTTCTCGGATAAAGCGATGTGGGGCGCAGACACACTCTTCTCCAACAAGGCGATGTGGGGTGCAGGTACACTCTCCTCCAACAAAGCTATGTGGGGCGCCAGTGCAGTCTGGGGCAGCTCGATCATCGATAGCAACAAAGCAATGTGGGGCGCGAGTTCTGCCTGGGGTTCGGCCACGGCATACGCAAATAAGGCGCTCTGGGGCGCAAGCGCGATCTGGACGAACAAAGCTCTCTGGGGAGCGAGCGCCGGCGCGACCGCTCAGAGCGTGATGATTAACGGCGAAAAGTAGAACTCCCGGTGCCGGTCACGCTGGATCGATGATTCAGCGTGACTGGCACTTGCCATTGTATTCAGGCTAACGCTCATGACCCTTTAAAATTAGAGTGACTGTTCATGAGACATCCGCTGCTCAATCGCCTTCGGCGCGAAACTTCAAGCCTTCATCAAACCCTCGAAACCGACCTGAACCTTCTCGATCCGAACATGACCCTCGAGAGATACCAGACGGTTCTCGAGGGTTTTTACGGTTTCTACGCTCCCTGGGAGAAAACAGTCAGCCGGCACATCAATGTCCTGCTCCCGCGATGGACCGAGGAGCGATGCAAAACGCCGATGCTGGAGCACGACCTGCGGTTCCTCCGAAGCGACCTGACCGGAATCCCAAGATGCCAGACCCTCCCCGACACCGCTTCAGTTCAGGGCCTTTTGGGCTCACTCTACGTTCTCGAAGGGGCGACGTTAGGCGGCCAGGTTCTTAGCAGGCACTTTCTCAAGCAATTTGGTCTCTCCCCCTCGCAAGGCTGCAGCTTCTTTTCGAGCTATGGGGAAGCCGTCGGAGAGCGATGGCAGGCTTTCTGCTCCCGGCTTGCTACTTACTCCAGTCCCGCGACAGACGCCTTCATTGTCGAATCCGCAATCGAGACTTTCCAGCTTCTCGGAGACTGGCTGGGTAAGGCCATTGACCGAAGCGGCCAAAGCACCGGCACCCTCGGAAAAAGATCGCACGTCTGAGCTAAATCTTCTTGCAACGGGCGGTACAAAACAAAAAAGCCCGGACCCAACCTTGCGATTGGATCCGGGCACTTACTAGGAATTAGCTTTGTTTACTTGGTTTTGAGGACCGTGAAACCGGTCTGGCCGCCGACATTGTAGGTCAGAAGCACCGGTTTGCCCTGGGCCTGTGACACCAGTCTCCGGAATTCCTGAGCGCTGGTCACGGGCTTGCGATCGACAGCAGTGATCACCATGCCCCGACCCAAGGTTTCGGCAGCCGGGCTGCTCTGGTCAACATCGGTGACGATGACGCCCTTTGTTCCAGCCGTTACGCCGGCCTGCTCCGCGTTCTCGGCAGTGAGGGCTTTCCACCGTCACACCGCGAACGGAGACGTTGCCGGGGTTGCCGTTGTCAGAATCGCCGTTGCGATCATTGTCGCCACCCTTTTTGTTGTCATCGTCCCAATCCGTACCGGTCGGACGCTGGCCGAGAGTGACCGAGATTTTCTTCTGCGCGCCATCGCGAATGACGTCGAGATTGACCGTGCTTCCAGGAGCGTGGGAGATCACGTCCATGGTCAGATCGTCGCTACCATCAACCTTCTTGCCGTCAATGGCGGTAATTACGTCGCCTTGCTGCAATCCGGCTTTCTCACCCGGATCGCCAGGGTTAACGTTCGCAACAACGGCGCCCTTCGCATCCTTCAGGTTCATGGCCTGCGCAATGTCCGGCAGTCATGTTCTGCAGGTTACGCCCATGTAGCCGCGGGTCACTTTACCTGATTTCATCAACTGGTCGGCCACTTGCTTGGCAAGGTTCGAAGGTACGGCAAAACCGATACCAATGTTTCCACCCTCGCCTCCGAAACCGGAGTTGCCAGAGAGGATCGCCGTGTTCATGCCAATCAGCTCACCCTTAGCATTGATGAGCGCGCCACCGGAGTTGCCCGGGTTGATTGCCGCGTCGGTTTGAATGAAGTTCTGGATGTAGGTTCTACGCTCCAGCGCTCGTCCTTTCGCGCTGATGATGCCCATCGTGACGGTGTGGTCCTGGCCGAACGGATTACCGATCGCGAAGCAAAGGTCGCCTACTCGCGCGGCGTCAGAATTTGCGTAGCTGAGGGTAGGCAGGCTGGACGCACTGATCTTCACGATGGCCACGTCCGTTTGAGGATCGGCGCCGATCAATTTACCGGTAAAGTCCCGACCGTCAGACAACTCGACTTTCAGCGTGGTCGCTTTGTCGATCACGTGATTATTGGTCAGGATGTAACCGTCGTTCGAGATAATTACCCCCGAACCCAAGCCACCCTCGCGACGGTCCCGAGGCCGAGCGTTGCCCTGACCGCCAAAGAACTGGCGGAAGAAGGGATCGGACATCATGGGATTGTTGCCGCCGCCTCCCTGTTGCTGTTCAGACGCCTTGATCACGCGGGTGGAACTGATCTTAACGACGGCTGGAGAAGCCTTTTCGATCATGTCCGCGAAGGAGTTTGAGAGAGTGTTGAGCCGCTGGGCGCTCGCACTCGTATCTGCCCGGGCCGTTACCGCAACCGGAGCATTCTGTATGAGTCGCCACGGCGAGGGCGGCTATCATGCCTCCGCCTATGGAAGCCGCTAGCAGTGTCAGAACTGCTGTCGAGCGGCGAAATTGAACTACGTTTGCCATTTGTTTCTAAAAAATCCTTTCTGTAGCTTCCGTTCGATGTAACGGCCGCTTGACCCACTTCATTGGACGCACGAATTGTGATTTCGATTTACACATGGCTTGCTTGCGCCCTAACCTGAGTTTCCTCGCTCGCTTGTGGAGCGAAGACAAACCCGAAACCATCCGGATTCACATCCACAAGCAGCGTTTCGCCGTCCCTTACTTCGCCGCCAACGATTTTCTTCGCCAGCGGGGTTTCGATTTCCTTCTGAATGGCCCGTTTCAGCGGCCGCGCCCCGTAAGTGGGGTCGTAGCCGTTCCTGACCAACTGAGTTCTTGCTTCGTCCGTCAGGTGCAACTGAATATGTCTCTCTTCCAATCGGGCCCGCAATCCGGCAAGCTGTATTTCCACGATCTGCTTCAGATGTTCTTCAGATAGAGCGTGGAACACGATGATCTCATCCAGCCGGTTGAGAAATTCCGGCCGGAAGTCCTGACGAAGTTCGCTCAGGACCGAATCCTTCATCCGCCGATATTCCTCACCATCGAAGGCGCCACGGTACTCAAGGATCCGATGACTCCCAATATTAGACGTCATGATGACAATTACGTTCTTGAAATCGACGGTTCTGCCCTGCCCGTCTGTAAGTCGCCCGTCATCTAGTAGTTGCAGCAGTGCATTGAAGACGTCCCGGTGCGCTTTTTCGATTTCGTCGAAGAGCACCACGGAATACGGCCGTCTCCGGACGGCTTCGGTGAGCTGACCACCCTCGTCGTAGCCAACGTATCCCGGGGGCGCGCCGATCAGCCGTGAGACCGAGTGTTTCTCCTGGTATTCCGACATGTCGATGCGGATCATTGCCCGCTCGTCATCAAACATGAACTCGGCAAGGGCGCGAGCCAATTCGGTCTTGCCGACACCCGTCGGCCCTAAGAAGAGGAAGCTGCCAATGGGCCGCTTCGGATCTTTCAAACCTGACCTGGCCCGCAAGACGGCTTCAGCCACGGCCAAAACCGCTTCGTCCTGTCCGATCACGCGTTGGTGCAGCTCGTCTTCAAGCGCAAGAAGCTTCTTCATCTCGCCTTCGAGCAGCTTCGAAACCGGGACACCGGTCCACCGGCTGACTACTTCGGCGATATCTTCTTCGTCTACCTCTTCTTTGAGTAAGCGAGTACCACCCGCGTTGCCGGAAACTCGTTCCTGTTCCGCGGCGAACTGCTTCTCAATCGTCGCCAGGCGTCCGTACTTCAACTCGGCCGCCCTGTTCAGGTCGTATGCGCGTTCAGCCTGGGCAATCTCCACCTTCACGGCGTCGATCTGCTCCCGAAGGGCGCGAACCCTCTGAACGGCCTCTTTTTCCGTTTGCCACTGGGCCTGCAGAGCGGTCGATTGGGTCTTCAACTCGGCCAGTTCGCGTTCGATGCGAGTCAAGCGCTCCTTCGAGACCGTATCAGTCTCTTTTTTAAGAGCCTCGCGCTCAATCTCAAGCTGCATGGTTCGCCGAAGAATCTCGTCCAGTTCGGCGGGCATGGAATCAATCTCAGTCCGCAGCTTGGCCGCCGCTTCGTCGACCAGGTCGATGGCCTTGTCCGGCAAAAACCGGTCGGTAATGTAGCGGTTCGAGAGAACGGCCGCGGCCACCAGGCCGGTATCCTTGATGCGGATTCCGTGGTGCAGCTCATACCGTTCGCGAAGGCCGCGCAGAATGGAAATCGTGTCCTCAACGCTCGGCTGGTCCACGAACACGGTTTGAAAACGGCGTTCGAGGGCTGCATCTTTTTCGATGTACTTTCGATATTCGTCGAGCGTGGTCGCACCGATGCAGTGCAGCTCACCGCGAGCGAGCATTGGTTTCAACAGGTTGCCGGCGTCCATGGCGCCTTCCGCCTTCCCCGCCCCGACAACCGTATGCAGTTCGTCAATAAAGAGGATGATCCGGCCCTCTGAGGATTGGACCTCTTTCAGGACGGCTTTTAACCTTTCTTCGAACTCGCCGCGGAACTTTGCACCCGCGATGAGGGCGCCCATGTCCAGGGCGACCACCTGTTTGTCTTTCAGACCTTCGGGAACATCGCCGCGAACGATTCGTTGGGCAAGCCCTTCCACAATGGCCGTTTTACCGACGCCGGGTTCACCTATCAGAACGGGATTGTTCTTGGTTCTGCGAGAAAGAACCTGGATGACTCGACGGATCTCCTCATCCCGCCCGATTACCGGGTCGAGCTTGCCTTTCGAAGCCGCAACGGTCAGGTCCCGGCCGTACTTCTCAAGCGCTTCGTAAGTGGTTTCGGGGTTGGGCGTCGTGACACGCTGGTTCCCGCGAACCTCCACCAGCGCTTTCATCAGGCGATCGCGAGTTAAGCCAAATTCTTTCAGCAGGTTACCGGCCGTGCCGGAGTCTTCTGCTGTGGCGAGCAGCAGGTGCTCGACCGAAACATACTCATCTTTCAGGCGTTTTGCCTGCTCTTCCGCAACTGTGATCAGGCGCGACAGGCGGTTCGTGACATAGACTTGGTCCTGCCGTGCGCCACCGCCGCTCACCTTCGGGAGTTTTTCGACGTCGCTCTTCAATCGCCGGTGCAGATTTTCAACGGGCACGCCGGCGCGCAGGAGGATGGAGGGCGCGAGTCCGCCTTCTTGCTCTAGCATCGCGAGGAGCAAATGCTCCACATCCACCTGCTGGTTTCCGTATGTAATCGCGATGCTTTGGGCCTCGCGGATGGCTTCCTGTGACTTCTCTGTCAGCCGATTAAAATCCATAGATCTTCGATCCTAGAATTAGTATAGGCCTTAGCATAAAAGAATGCAATTATCTTAGCGTGTTTTACTCATATTTCTACGCGCCGGCCGCCCGCCTCGCCTGCGGTACAGTAGAACTGGTCCCGGGCCATGCGTCGAGTTTGTAGGCGAATCCTTGCAATTGGTTGTATCTTCTGTACTTATCCGGCTTTCGGCTGGTGGGAAACGGGGCATCGTACGGTGGCGCGGATTGCCGCTGCCCACCTCACCCCAGCTGCCCGCATCCGGATTGCCCGGATCTTGAGCGTCCCTGATAATCCCAACGCCATCGCAGACGCCTTGGCTCTTGGCTCTACCTGGGCGGACGAGATCAAGAAAGACACTCACACCGACGACTGGCATTTCATCGACATCACGCTTCAGGACTCCCGGGAGGATATCCCGAAGCGATGTAAAGACGAAGATTGCGTTCTGGCACGGATTCGGGTTTTCACCGGTCAGCTGGTATCCCAGAAAGCGGACGGCCGCTGGAGCGAACTGGACGCCTTGCGTTTTCTGGTTCATTTCGTTGGCGATGTCCATCAACCGCTGCACGCGATCTCGGACGCCGACCTCGGAGGGAATTGCGAGCGCATCGATCCGCCGATCAATGAAGCGAAAAGCATCCACGGACTTTGGGACGGCGGGATTGTCAACGCTCTGGACGCAAGCGATCAGGCTCTGGCGTCCCGAATCGACAGCTACATCGGTGCGCTCAGCGAAGCGGAGCGCAAAGAGTTTTCAGCCGGGACTCCGGAGGATTGGACCTGGGAGTCGCACGAACTCGCCCGCAAGGTGATCTACTCGAAATTGCATATACCTACGGAGCCCATCGTGTTTCCAAAGGGCTGCGCGGATGCTCCGCCCGAGATCACGGGGTTTAAGGCTCAGATCGACACGTTGTACGTGGATGAAATGAAGCCGGTGGTCCGAGACCAACTCGCCAAAGCGGGGCTGCGGCTGGCCCGCGTTCTGAACGAATCGCTTTAACTTTGGGCCGAGATGGCAACCGGCTCGGGAATCTCCCTCGCCGGTCCGGCCGGCAGCGTGACTTCAAACCGCGAGCCCTGTCCCAATCTGCTGTTCACGCGGATCTCCCCGCCATGCGCCTTGACAATGGCCGAGACGAAGCTCAATCCGAGACCGAGCCCCTTCTCCGGATTCGGATCGGGAACGCGATAGAAACGGTCGAAGATGTGGGGCAGATGATCGGGAGGAATGCCGACTCCGGAGTCTTCCACGATGATGCGGGCATAGGACCGAGCCTGTTCCGCGTAAGCACGTACCCAGCCGCCCGCGGGCGTGTACTTGATCGCGTTTGAGAGAAGGTTCGTGACCACCCGCTCTATCTGGGTGCGATCGGCTTCGCAGAAAACCGGCCCTTTTTCCAGTTGAGTCAACCGGATATTGCTTGCTTCGGCCGGAATCTGGAACTGCTCGACCAGATCTCTGACCAGGTCATTCAAATCGAGCCGCGACCGGTTCATCGGCACCTGACCCGATTCTGACTGGGACAGCAACAGGAGGGCACGGACCAGATTCGCGAGTCGTTCCACGTCCTGGAGGGCATTTTCGATCGCCTCCTGCAACTGCTCCTTGCTTTTGGCAGTGAACAGCGCAACTTCGAGTTGGCCCTGAATAGCAGTGAGAGGCGTGCGCAGCTCATGCGAAACGTCAGTCGAAAACTGGCGCATCTGCTCGAAGGAAGCCTTGAGCCGCCGGCTCATCTCGTTGAAGGATTCGATGAGATGGTCGAGTTCATCGTCTACACCGCGCTTGGGAATCTGCAGGCCTAAATTCGATCCCGTAATTTCTCCGGCAGCGCTCTCGACCGACTGCAGAGCCCTGAGCGCGGTTCCCGCCGAGAGCCAACTGACCAGAGCGCAGACCAGGAGAGCAATCGGCAGGAAGATCAAAAAGTTTTTCCTGAACTGTCCGAGCACCTTGCGATCCTCTGTCAACGCCCGACCCTCAGCAACGTACCATTTGCGCTGGTGTTTCGAATCCGTCATGGTGCTGCTGATCACCTGGTAGGTGGTTCCATCCGAGTCAGTGATGGTCTTCATCACCGCCTCATGAGTAAGCGCCATTTGCGCCAACTCGAACAAGATCACCTTGCGATCTACCAGGGCTTTGAGCGAAGGATCGGAGCTTTTATTGATCCGTCCGTTCTCGTCGGCGAGGACATAGACGGCCTGAAGACGGGCGACTTCCGCCTCTTCTTCGGGATCGGTTCGGTCGACATCCCAGTAGGGCTGGCCATCATCATGGAAGTACACCCAGCCCTTGAGGGATCCGAGTTGCTCCTTCAGTTGGTCCCTGCTTTGATTTTCCAGAATCCCACTGAGGAGGCGAGTGCCACCGAGACCCACGATGGTGAGCACGGTGGCCAAAAGCAGAAGAAAGGTGCTCGCAAGCTGAACCCGGAGCGTCCGGAAGACGGCGGTTCTCGCGAGCCACTTGGATTTCATTTGCTGCCTCTTATTTAGAAAACGACGTTATCCATAGCGGGAGTCGTTGCGGCCGGCTCAGGTAAATCGAGCATGTAGCCGATACCGCGCACGGTGTGGATCATCTTCGTCGTGAATTTGTCGTCGATCTTGCTCCGAAGGTGACGAATGTAGACATCCACGATGTTGGTCAGGCCGTCGTAGTCCATGTCCCAGACGTGTTCGACGATCATGGTGCGGCTGAGGGGACGCCCGCGATTCCGCATCATATATTCCAGGATGCTGAATTCCTTAGGGGCAAGCTCAATGCTGTCGTTGTTGCGGGTGACCTTGCGACGGATGCAATCAAGGGTCAAATCGCCGACCTGCAAGCGCTCGGGTGTCGGTTGACCGCGCCGTAGCAGGACGCGAGCCCGGGCAAGCAGCTCGACAAACGCAAAGGGCTTGACCAGGTAATCGTCCGCTCCTTGCTCGAGCCCTTTGACGCGATCGTCTACCGAATCGCGCGCACTCAGAATCAGCACTGGTGGAACGGTCTTCCGATTCTTGATTTTCTGGAGTACCTGCAATCCATCCATGTCAGGAAGGCCCAGGTCGAGTACAACCAGGTCATACTCGGTCGAGTGGACCCGTTCGACGGCGTCCCCGCCGTTGTGAACGACGTCTACGGCGTACCCTGCGCTTTGCAAGCCTCGCGAGAGAAAATCTGCGATTCGCTTTTCATCTTCGACGACCAACACTCGCATAATTTCTGACTAAAGTTTAGCCGAGCACTTTTCCGGACGCGAAAGTCAGCCGCCCGACGGACTCTCGGCTCCGACCGGGGTGGGCGATCGAAAACGCGACGGCAAGGAACGCCGGCGAGTGCGCAAAACCGAGAGTACGATCATCAGGCCAGTTAGAAGGGTTGTGAAGAGGACCACCTGCGGCACGTCCAGCTTCTCCTTGAAGTAACCGAACCAGCGACCATAAACAAGCTCGATATGAACCCAGTAGACCAAGAGGGAAGTCATGCCCAGCTGGCGGCATAAGACTCCAGCGGACGACACCCGTTTTCATCCAGAGATAGGCCACGGAAAGAATGCACAGCACCAGCCCCAGCTTGAACGCGGTCAGCGCGGGACTGTCCAGCCAAAAATCTGGTTTCGAGTAAACCGAATACGGCAGGTTGGCGAGCTGGTAAGCCGCCATCGTTAACCCTACGCCAACGCCCAGGGTCCAGCCCATCACGCGCTCGAGATTTTCGGGTTTCGCGAGCCGAATGACGCTTCCCATAGCCATTCCAAACGCCAGGAATGCCGCCCACGGGAAGAATGGAAAACCCGCATAACTAGGGACGAAGTAGGCCGTCAAAAATGCAGGGAGGCGCGAAAAGTCGATGGTGCGGACAACCGGGGAAAGAGCAGCAATCACAATTCCCAGGACGGTACACAGTCGAACTCTTTCAAGCGTGGTGAAGACCGCCATCGGCGCCAGGATCAGCATCGCCATTCCCATGCAGTTCAGAATGTCGACGCGAAGCAGCTCACTCGCGGGGCTCGTCGGGGTAGCCGAACACGTAAAGCTGTAAACGAAACAGGAACGCCAGAATGAACAGGTAGCGAGACCGCTTCAGCGCCGCGATGATCCGGGATCCGGGTCGCGGCGCCCTTGCTTTCCTGACTGTCCATGAGGAACGCAAAGGTGATGCCGGTCAGCAGAAGGAACATCGCTGGAGGCAGTCCACCGACGAACTGCGACAGCGTGTAAGTACCTTTATCGCGCAGATCCGGGCGGGTAAAGGAGTGGAACGTATGGCCCTGGAGCATGATCACGGCTGCCAGGCCGCGCGTCCAGTCGATGAACGCCAGCCGGTCCGTCGATTTCACCGTCTTCTGTTCCGCCAAACTGATAGTTCCCTAATCGCCCTTCTTTTTCGCTGTATTCGGGGGGATTTTGAACTCCAGAGGACCGCTCATCTCGGGGTTGAGCTTCACGTCGCTGTACGTCACCTGGCGGTAGTTGCCCGAAGCCTTCGATTCACTGAACTTCTGCTGCAGAGGATAGGTCGCGTCCGCGGGAATCCAGAGCTCCACTTCGCTCAGCTTGCTTTTGAGCTCGGGATCTTTCGGAATCAGCTTAAGTTTGGTCGTATTCCGGCCCGCAATACTGTCGGAGCCGTCTTCGGAGATAACGTAATTTGCCTGCAGTTCCTTGCCGGAGGATCCGAAGCCCAACAGAAGGAACTGGTTCAGGACGTCGGCATTTTTCCCCACCCCGTACTCCTGAACTTCCTTCGTATTCGGATAGTAGATTTTGAGTGTTTTGCCCTGGAAGCTGACGACCCTTGCATTTTCGGGCAGCGCGGAGAAATCAATGATCGCCCGCACGTCGTTCGCCTTCCACCGCTGCATCTTGAGGGTGCCGCGTTCTGTGGTGGTGTCGCCAAGGATAGCGGTATAGTTCACCAGCACCAGTTTGGCGGTTGCACCCTTGAAGGTGGGCGCCGACTGATCCATCCGGGCCAGAATGCTGTTCAGCGATTCGCCGAAGATTTGAGAAGTGCACGCAAGCGTACAGATCACGAGGGAAACGAGCTTCACCATCTTGTATGAGAGACGCGAAAACTACGGAGTGGAATACGCGATGTAGCCCTTTACTTCTTTTTCGGCTTCGTCCCAGATCGGCTCGACGCGTTGAACTGTTACTTTTCGTCCAAAGCGTTCCCGAATCAGGTTCGACGCGCGCGCCATCCGGGCGTTCTCAGGCGAACTGGACAACAGCTCACTTTCGATGAAGAACCGGCTGGAGCCGTGCGACGGCGTCATGATCACCACACCGGGAGATTTGGGCTGATCGCGGAAGAATTCGCGCGGGGTGGCAAAGATGAAGAGAAGGATAAGAGCGACAACTACGTCGTAAGGCCACGAAGCCCTGGGGAAATCCCAAAAAACGAGGCGACGCGCCAAACTGACTGCGCCCGCGTCTTGGCTCTGGCCCTGCATTAACCGAAGTTTAACATCGGAACTTAGTATTTCCGCATAATAGCGAGTACGCGACCCTGGATCTGGAGACTCTCGGGTTTGACGAAGATCGGGGCCATGGCGGCATTGGCGGGCTGCAACCGGATTTGCCCATCGGCTTCCGCGTAGTAGCGCTTGAGGGTTGCTTCCGATCCGTCCACCAAAGCGACAACAATTTCACCGTTGCGAGCCTGATTGGTTTTCTCGATCAGAACGAAGTCGCCATTGCAGATGTGATCTTCGATCATCGACTCGCCGCGGACCTGCAAAGCGAAGGTGTTTTCCTGGCCAGCGAAGTCAGAGAAATGGAGCGTCTCCTGGTTGGCAATCGCTTCCACGGGTGCACCAGCAGCAATACGCCCGAGAAGAGGTATCGCCGATCCGGCTTCCTGTGGGCGGCGCGCTCGCTCTTCGGCAAAGAACCGATCCCCGATTTCGAGCGAACGACTGTGGTTATAGCTCCGGCGAAGATACTGTTTAGTCTCGAGGGCCTGGATGTGCTTGTGAACAGTTGCCAGAGACGCCAAGCCGAGCCCGGACGCGATCTCCTCGTAGCTGGGACTGTAGCCGTGGTCTGCGATGAATTGAGACAGGAAGTCCATAACTTCCTTCTGACGCCGCGTGAGTGCCAATGGGGGTCCTCCTTCTTCACACTATAGGCGAATAAACCACGAATAGCAAATAGGTTATGCCGGTTATGACGCGAGTTGAGTTGATACGTGTTGGGTCAGTTGAGCCGACTCGAATTCTATTCAGCGAAAAATTCCGAATACAATTCTTTACCATCAACAAATATCATTCCTGGTATGGGTGATTCGGAACCGCTTAGACCGTCAGCTTCTATGGGCGACTGGGCAGCGGCAGATCAAAAAAGAGCAAGGGAACAATATGCGAGGGCACGGGAGATGAAGAACCAGAGCGCAGCCCTGTGCCAGATTTCGCGTGAGATGGTCGAAAGAAGCCGGGACGCTATTGAGCGCAGCTACAGGATTTTGAGCAACTGCCCCATAGAAGCCGCCCCCCCCCCCCGGCGCTCCATAGTGACGCCCTTGAATCTGGAAGGACTGCAGGGCGGTCAGCTACGTTGAAGGACGGGTTGTTTCTTACCGGTTGGTTGGGCTGATCCCACTCCGGCCGTTTCCGGCAAGTCGGCGCTGGCTAGTTGAAATTGCTGCCGCACATGCCGCCGCCGCAACACATGCCTGCACCGCAGTCTGCCGCCGGCTGGGCTTCGCTCTTCGAGCCGCCGTTCCGTGCCGCAAAAGTGGAGTAGCGAGTCGTGAGATGCTTCTGTCCACAGCCCGGACACTCGATCGCATCTGCTTCGGCGCTGCGCCGCACCAGCTTCTCAAAGTTGGTTCCGCAGTCATCGCAAGAATACTCGAAGATTGGCATCGCGTTTCTATTATAGTTTCCGATAGGCCCTGCCCGCATCCTTTCAAAACAGACAGGCGTCTAAGCAGATGAGGGGTAACAGCCATGAATCGCAGAGCATTTCTCGAGGCCGCCATCGGACGTATCGGAGTCGTGGGACTTGCGCTTCCGGCGCTTCTGCCCGCTTTCGGCTCGGGCAAGAAGGGTGTTGTGAAGCTGGTGGATTTCACCGAGGCCGGTGAGCGAAAGGGAGTTGTGGAAGAAGAGAAGGTTCGAAAAACCGATGCGGAGTGGAAATCGCAGCTCACTCCCGAGGCCTACGAAGTGACGCGGCATGAAGGCACGGAGCGCCCCTTTTCCGGCAAGTACTGGAACAACCATGAGCACGGCGTTTACCGCTGCATCTGCTGCGAAACTGCTCTGTTTTCATCTGACACCAAATTCGAATCTGGAACGGGCTGGCCGAGTTTCTGGAAGCCGATCGCGAAAGAAAACGTAGTAGACCGCACAGACAGTTCTTTGGGTATGGAACGCACCGAGGTTCGCTGTGCGAAGTGTGATGCCCATCTTGGGCACGTTTTCGATGACGGGCCGCGTCCGACAGGTCTGCGTTATTGCATGAACTCGGTCGCGCTTGACTTTAAGAAGTCGTGAGTACCCTCGAACATACTTTAAGCGGAGACATCCGGCTCCACCCCCAAGTCCGATCTGAGTTTCTTCAAGATACGCGCGAAGTCATCGTCTATCTGCCTCCTGACTACCAGGAGCGTACCGATCGGCACTACCCAGTTCTGTATCTTCATGATGGTCAGAACCTGTTCGATGCTGCGACGGCGTTCGGGAACCAGGAATGGGGCGTCGATGAGACGGCGGAGGAACTGATCGCCTCGGGTGCGATCGAACCACTGATCATTGTCGGCATTTACAACGCCGGCGAGGAGCGAATAACGGAGTACACGCATGTGCGCAACCGGAAAGGCCAAGGCGGTCGTGCGCGGCGTCATGCTCAATTCGTGGTGGAAGAACTGAAGCCTTTCATCGATTCCACCTACCGGACGCTGCCTGACCCGGCGAATACCGGGCTTGGCGGATCCTCACTCGGAGGTTTGGTCACGCTTTACATGGGCGTGCACTACCCTCACGTCTTCGGGAACCTGATTGCGATGTCGCCGTCGGTGTGGTGGGCACGTCGCGCAATCCTTCGGGAGATCAGGAAGGCACAGGGCAAGTTCAACCAGAAGATATGGCTGGACGTTGGCACTTGTGAAGGAGATGACCCGGATTCCTGCGTCGCAAACGTTCGCGACTTGAGGGACGCTTTACTGGCACGCGGCTGGGAATCGGGGTACGACCTTAAGTTTGTCGAGGACGAAGGAGCCGGCCACGACGAAAAGGCTTGGGGCTTTCGCATGCGCGACGCGCTCACTTTTTTGTTTCCTGCCCAGAGCTGCAGACCCAGTAGTACGGGAACTCGCCATCGAACTTCTAACCTCGATTTTTCGTAGGATAGAGTGACATTTCCATGGCATTCTGCACTAACTGCGGCAACCAATTACCAGATACATCCCGCTTCTGCCAGAACTGCGGCACACCGGTGGGAGGATCCGCTGCGACCCCGGCCGGGACTTCTTTCCTCCCCCCGACGGCATCGGCCATGCCTGCCTTCATTCCTCCTCCGATTTCGGCGGAGCCCCTGAAGTACGACATCGAAGGCCATAACCTGCAAATCGCCCGAGTGCATCTGCAGCCCGGTCAGGAGATCTATGCCGAAGCGGGCAAGATGATCTTCAAATCGGCCAATGTGGATTGGACCACGCGGATGTCAGGCCAGAGTTGGGGCGACAAGATCATCGGCGCTATCAAGCGCAAGTTGATGGGCGAATCGTTGTTCTTCACCTATTTTCAGGCCACGGTTGGGACCGGACATGTTGGATTTGCCGGACACTTCCCCGGCAAGATCCAGGTATTCGATCTCGCAGCCGGACAGACCATGATGGTGCAGCGCGATGGATTCCTTTTTGCGCAGAGTTCGGTGACGCTCGACATAGCGATGGTTCGCCGGCTGGGAGCGGGACTGCTGGGAGGCGAAGGATTCATTCTTCAGAAGCTGACCGGCCCCGGCCTCGTTTTCGTTCATGCGGGCGGCGACCACGTGGACTTCACGCTGGCACCGGGAGAAACGCTCCAGGTACAAACCGGGCATCTGGTGGCTTTCGAGCCGACGGTCAACTATGATGTGCAGCTTGTAGGAGGGATCCGGACCGCTATCTTCGGCGGCGAAGGCCTGTTTCTGACGACGCTAACCGGTCCGGGACGCGTGATTCTGCAAAGCATGACGCTTGAGAGGCTGCGTCACGAGTTAGCGCCCGAAGAGCATCGGCACAACGGCAACGAACGAAATCCGCTGGGAGCCATCGCGAGTGGCGATCTGAGCAGTTTCTTCCGCAGCGACGACTAAAGCGTCAGTCCGGAGCCGGTACAATAGTGGTTCCCCTACCACTTGAATTCTTTCGTCCAAATTCAACCGGCTCCCGAAGCCAGTCCGCGCTTGCCTGAGTGGCTTCGAAAGGGCCGAACGCATTTCGAGTCAGTCCATCTCTTGAAGACAGAGCTGCGCTCGCGCAATCTGCACACGGTTTGCGAATCGGCTCGTTGCCCGAACATTCATGAATGCTTCCATCGCGGAGCAGCCACATTCATGATTTTGGGCAACCTGTGCACGCGGGGGTGCGCGTTCTGCTCAGTCCCGAAGGGGTCGCCGCTCAAGCGCGAATTTCAACTCGACCCGAATGAACCGGCGCACGTTGCCGAAATGGCGCTGCAGATGAAGCTGCGCTACGTCGTGATTACGTCGGTGAACCGGGACGATCTGCCTGACGGCGGGTCCGAGCATTTTGCCGAAACAGTCCGGCAAGTTCGGCGAGCTTTACCGAACGCGCAAGTGGAAGTACTCACACCGGATTTTTGTGGGGACACCGAAGCGGTCGCGCGAGTTCTGGACGCCGGCCCGCATGTGTTCAACCACAACATGGAGACGGTTGGCCGGCTCTACTCGCGCGTACGGCCGCAGGCCAATTACGCGCAATCGCTCGACGTACTTCGTTTTGCCAAGACTTACCGGCCGCATGCCCTAACGAAATCCGGTCTAATGGTGGGCCTTGGTGAGCGCGTGGAAGAAGTGCACACGTTATTGCGGGACCTGGTGAGCGCGAACGTTGACGTGGGAACGATCGGGCAATATCTGCAACCGACGCGGCGCAACCGGAAGGTGGCCGAATTTGTCACTCCGGCCCAGTTTGACTCGTATCGCGATTACGGATTGAGCGCAGGCCTGAAAATGGTGTTCAGCGGCCCTCTGGTTCGCAGTTCCTACATGGCCGACCGCGTGAGCGAAGAAGCAACGCTGGTGAATGGCTAACCTTCCGGGCAGCCGGAATCCTGCTTCGCCGGTCCAGCTTGTCCTTCACACCTTAGGCGCTCTGCTCTCAGCGGTTCTGCTTCTCCTGATCTTCCCGCGGTTCAACATTCATCTGCTTGCGCCGGTGGCATTGACGCCGCTTCTCGTCGTACTAGCGCGAACGGAAAACGGCTGGCAGCGATTCCTGTACGGGTGGGCGGCAGGAATCTTCTACTGGTTTTTTCTTTGCACCTGGATTCAGTTCGTTCTCGAGCAGCACGGTGGCATGGGCCGGTGGGGCGGTTGGGCATCGTTTCTTCTTTTCGCGGTTCTGAAAGCGCTCCATCTCGCTGTCTTCAGTTGGTTGGCAGGGCCGCTGATCAGGAGCCGCTACGCCGTGTTGGCGGTCCCGGCGCTTTGGACCGGGCTTGAACGCACTCACGGAACATTCGGATTCGCGTGGCTGGCCCTTGGAAACGCCGGGATCAACATGTCTGTGCCGCTCCGGCTTGCTCCTTTCGTCGGAGTATATGGACTTTCCTTTGTATTCTGCGCATTGGCAACAGGACTGGCGTGTGTCGTTCTGCGATACCCGCGCACGCGCCTTTTCCCACTTGCCGCGCTAGCGCTCCTCTGGCTTCTGCCCGAGATTCCGCAGGGGGTTCCCGCGCGAGAGACGGCCCTGGTAGTTCAGCCGAACATTGATCCCGACAAGCAATGGAACGGACTCGAGCGCGAGACCACTGAGAACCGACTATCGTTGCTTTCGAGCGCTGTACAAAGTCCGCTTGTCATCTGGCCTGAGTTGCCGGCGCCACTCTACTTCTACGAGGACCCACAGTTCCGGCAGGCGGCCATTAACATCGCGCGCCATGGAAGTTACTTTCTGTTTGGCACGGTAGCGTACACGGGAGAACATCAGCCCCTGAACTCGGCCGTGCTCCTGAAGCCGGATGGCTCGGAAGTGGGCCGATACGACAAGATCGACCTGGTACCGTTCGGCGAGTTCGTTCCGCCCGTGTTCTCGTTCGTGAATCGAATCACGCAAGAGGCGGGTGATTTCGTTCCGGGCCACGACATCAAGGTGCTGAACGCGGCGGGGCACCGGCTGGGAACTTTCATCTGTTATGAATCGGCTTTCCCCGATCTGGTACGTCAGTTCTCTCGCCAAGGCGCCGACGTGCTCATCAATTTATCGAATGACGCTTACTTCGGCCCTTCCGAAGCGCGTGAACAGCATTTGTCGCTAGTGCGCATGCGGGCCGTGGAATCGCGGCGCTACATTATCCGGTCGACGAATAATGGCATTACCGCCGTGATTGATCCGGCCGGGCGGATCGTGAAACAACTTCCGTCTTATCGCGAGATGGCGGCTGCCGTGCGCTTCGGAACGGTTGGAGAGACCACGTTCTATGCGCGACATGGAGACTGGTTCGCGTGGGGATGCCTGGTCGTTTCGTTGCTGCTCTGCTTTCGGCCAAGCGTACCCACTCCTTTCCGCAGACAGACGGCTTAAAGTTCGCGGCAACGGTGCATGTCTTCCCGATTGGGCAGGCATGCTGAAATGAACGAAAAGCGATGACCACTTGCAAAGCCGCAGTTCTGTCCGCCTACAAGCAACCGTTAGACATCCGCGAGTACCCGATACCCAACGTAAGCGCCGGAGAGGCGCTGGTCCGTGTCGAAATGGCGGGCGTCTGCGGAACAGACGTGCACCTCTGCGACGGAGAACTGAATATCCCCATCCCGGTGATCCTGGGGCACGAAACAGTGGGTCGAATCGAGGCGCTGGGACGCCGGACTCGAGAAAGACTGGCGCGGAGCACCGCTTGCCGTTGGTGACCGGATCACATGGGCCAGCGGGATCGTCTGCGGCGAATGCTATTACTGCCGTCTCAAGCGCCAACCCACCCGCTGTTTTTTCAGAAAGGCGTACGGCATTTCCTATTCGGCCTACGAAGCTCCGCACCTGCGCGGAGGCTATGCCGAGTACATTCTGTTGCGAGCAGGGACGGCGATTTTTCGCGTACCGGAATCTGTTCCTACGGAAAGCGTCGTAGGAGCCGGATGTGCTCTGACGACCGTACTTCACGGTTTGAACATACGACCGTCGAGCTTGGCGATACGTCGTGATCCAGGGCACCGGACCTGTGGGGCTGGCGGCGGTTGCCGTGGCGATTCAGTCGGGCGCATCTCGCGTCATTGTCGTCGGGGCTCCGCAGACGACGACTGGACCTGGCGCGGCACTTCGGTGCGCATGCGGCTATCTCGGTCGAAGAAGTTCGAACCGCCGCGGAGCGAAAGGAGAGGGTGCTTGCGGAGACTCGGTCCGTACGGCGCGGATGTGGTCATCGAATGCGTCGGCCGGCCCGGGGCTGTGCCGGAAGGCTGGGAGTTCTGCTCGCGATGGCGGCAAATGCTGGTGCTCGGTCAGTATGCCGATGCCGGAACTGTCGAAATCAATCCTCACCTGATTACCCGTAAGCAGCTGCAAATTTCCGGAAGCTGGGGATTCGAACCGCGCCACGTCGATCGCGCGTTGACGATGCTTGAGAATCCGCACTGGCAGGAGCGGTTCGGCTCGGAAGTCACTCATCGCTTCCCGCTCGATCAGGCAAGCGAAGCCATCAATACGGCGCGAAAGCAGGATGCGGGAAAAACCGTCATCACTCCTTGACTCGCGACGCGTTCGGGCCTCAGTTCCATATACTGATTGTTCATGCCCATCAAAGATCTCGATCGAGCATTAGGATTCAATACTCGTGCCTTCACACCGGATACGATCCCGATCCCACCACTCACGCGCGCGCCGTTCCGATCTATCAGACCACCTCGTTCACCTTCGACGACAGCGAGCATGCGGCACGTCTCTTCGGATCTCCAGGAGTTCGGCAACATCTACACGCGGATCATGAATCCGACAACCGACGGTGCTTGAAAAGCGTGTCGCATCGCTGGAGAACGGCGTGGCTGCACTGGCTTGGCAAGCGGCCAGGCAGCGCAGTTTCTGGCCATCACAACCCTCGCTGCGCCGGGAGACCAGATTGTTTCTTCCAGCACGCTTTACGGCGGCACGTTCACGCAGTTCGATGTCACCATGCGCCGCCTCGGTTATGACTTCATCTTCGTCGAGCCGGACGATCCGGAAAACTTCCGAAACGCGCTATCACGCCCAAGACGAAAGTGCTCTATGGCGAGACCATCAGCAATCCGCGCAGCAACGTGCTCGACATCGAAGCCGTGGCGCGCATCGCGCATGAGCCGGCATGCCGCTGGTCATCGACAACACCTTCGCCACTCCTTATGTCTGCCGTCCCATCGATCACGGCGCGGACATCGTGGTTCACTCCCTCACGAAATTTATGGGCGGACACGGTACTTCTATCGGCGGCATCATCATCGATAGCGGCAAGTTCCCGTGGAACAACGGTAATTTCCCGGATTTCACTGAGCCTGCCCGCGCCTATCACGGAATGAAGTTTTGGGACACCTTCGGAAGCTATCTACTTTCATCATCAAAGCCCGCGTGGAGGGTCTGCGCGACATCGGCCCCTGCGTCAGCCCCTTCAATGCATTCCTTTTCCTGCAAGGAATGGAAACTCTTGGCATGCGAATGGACCGGCATCTCAAGAACGCGCTCGCGGTCGCACAACATCTGGAACAGCACAGCAAAGTGAGTGGGTGAAGTATCGCGTCGCTGCCGTCGAGCAAGTACTACCCGCTTGCGGAGAAGTACACTCCCAAGGGTGCTGGCGCTGTCTTCTCTTTCGGCGTTCGAGGCGGCTATGAGGCAGGCCGGAGCTTCATCAACAAACTTAAGATCTTCTCTCATCTCGCCAATGTCGGCGACGCCCGCAGCCTGGTGATTCATCCCGCTTCTACTACGCACCAGCAATTAGGCTGGCGGAACAGGAAGCTGCGGGTGTAACACCGGAGCTGGTGCGGCTCTCTATTGGTTTGGAAGATGTGGAAGATCTGATCTGGGACATCGATCAGGCTCTTGGATAGGGGATGGCCGCCAACTCTGCCGGGCGGCGGCTCCTGCTGCTCTCGCTTGCAGCCTGCACGCTCGGTTTTTCGCAAGAAGGTTGGTGGATGACAGAACCCGTCCGTTGGGTCCAGACCAACCTTCGCCAGACCGACGCCACTCTCGATCCCGAGCGCCTCGCGACACAACTCGCCGACATGCGCGCCAATGTGCTGCTGATCGGCATGGGCGGGATCGCCGCCTACTATCCAACCAAAGTTCCCTTTCACTATCCAAGTCCCGATCTGCCGCCCGGGCGCGATATGTTCGGCGAAGTGCTCAACAGAGCGTCATCGCCGCCACATCCGCGTCGTCGGACGGTTCGATTTCAGCAAGACCCGCAAAGCAGTGTTCGACGCGCATCCCGAGTGGTTCTTCCGCCAAGCGGATGGCTCAGCCGGTCATCTACAACGGCCTTTACTCCACCTGCATCAATGGCGGCTACTACCGCGAGCAGGCGATGAAGATCCTGGCCGAAGCGCCTGAGCGACTACGATGTCGACGGGCTCTTCTTCAACATGTTCGGCAACCAGTCGCGCGATTACAGCGGGAACGAGTCGGTCTATGCCACTGCGACGCCTGCCAAACGCAAATACCGCGCGATGTACCGCAAGGAGATACCGGAAAAGCCGGATGACGAATACCGGCAGTTCATGTTCGTTTCCTCCCGCGAAGTGGCTGCGTGCGATCGGCGACCTGATCCATCGCGAACCGCCCGCAGGCGGGCTACTTCAACTACATTCAGGAATCGACCGACGGCATCATGTCGGAATCGAACACGGCGCTTGACCGGCCGCTGCCGCTGTGGCCGTACTCGGCCAGCGACAACGTCAATCGCGCCCGGAACAGCCAGCCCGGCAAGATGGCGGTGAATCTCTGCATGCAGTTCGTCGATTATTGGTGGCGGTTCGCGACCGTGCCGGCGAACGAGATCGCGATGCGACTGTGGGAGAACGTTGCTAACGGCGGCGCGCTTGCCTTCGAGGTGAACGGAACGCTCGACCTGCAGGACCGCCAGGCAGTGGAAACCGCCAAGCCGATCTTCCGCTGGCTCGCCGACCAACGAACAGTATTACGCAGGCGAGCAGAGTGCGGCGCGGGTTCTGTTGCTTGCCGGACCGGCGAGTACCGGCCGCACCTACAGCCAGAGCTCATATCGTGGGCTCTTCCGGCTACTGACCGAAGAACATGTTCCATTCGCCGTTTCCCAGAACATGAACTGGGTAGGCAAACGATCCTTCGACCTGGTGATTGCAAGCGATTGGGCTCCTCCAGAACTGGCGCCCTACATCGAGGGCGGAGGCAATGTCATGATCGTGAGCCCTGTCGAACCGGAGTTTCCCGTCGCAACCGTTGTGAACAAGGCGAAGGACATGAAGGCGTACTTCAGAGTGCGCGATCACGCTCTGTTGCCGTCTCTCCGAGACACCGATCTCCTGATGACCGACGGACCCTATACCGAGCTAAAGCCGGAAGGAAACCCGACAATCACTCTTGTTCCGCCTTCCATGTTTGGCCCGCCTGAACTGGTGCACGTGGATATGCATGACACGGATAAGCCGGGCGTTGTTATGACGAAGCGCGGGAAAGGACAGGTAGCCTGGATCCCTTGGGATTTAGGCCGGCTCTACTACCGCGAGAGCCTTCCTGCGCATCGAGCGCTCTTCCGCGATGTGATGGATCACTTGGACCCCAACAGGCAGTTGACGACAACAGCCCACCCGCTGGTGGAGATGACATGGATGGAACAGGACGGGCGGCAACTCTTACACTTGGTCAACGTCAGCGGCCATTCGCAAACCGGATACTTCGCGCCTGTGCCAATGACGGACATCCGGATTCGGCTCGCGGGAAAATTCAGCAGTGCCCAAAGCCTTCGTTCACCGGGTTCTCTCACCGTCCGTTCTAGCGGTGGCTACTCCGAGTTTGTGCTGCCGCGACTTTCTGATTACGAGCTAGTCGTTGTCCGATGAGGCTCAACCCGCCTTCTGACGCGTATCAGCCTTGCGTTTGCCCCGAACGACCTGCGTAACGAGTTGGGCGGCCTTGACGAGATGGCGGCTCATGGCGGCACGGGCCGATTCCGTGTCTCCCGCTTTGATGGCTCGAAACACGGCTTCATGCTGCTGCAGTACTTTGCCTGGAACCTGTGGGATCAGGAGCTTGAGTTGTAGCCATTGCCGCAACAGGTTCCGGAGCAACTGAACAGCATTGCGCATCACTTCGTTGTGGGCGGCACGGGCGACCGCGAGATGAAACTGCATGTCGGCTTCGATCGGCGACTCTCCGGCAGCAATGCAGTTCCGCATGTCTTGCAAGGTCTTCCCGATCTCGTCGATCTCACTTCCCGAGGCGCGCTCCGCTGCCAGCCCGGCCAAGTCCCGTTCGAGAAACAATCGGGCTTCCATGATGTCCCGTAGCTCGACATGATCAGTACCCGTGAACGCCCAGAGCAGAGGGCGAGAGAGGAACTGGGAGCGGTCGCAGACGAACGTTCCATCACCGACACGGCTATCCAGCATTCCGATCAGTTCCATCGCCTTGAGGGCTTCGCGAAGGGATGTTCTTGCGATCCCAAGCTGCTGGCATAATTCGCGTTCGGGCGGAATCCGATCGCCCGCTTTCCATGTCCCATTGACCACGTACGAAATCAACTCTTCGAACGCGGAAGCAGTCAAGGTGGTATCCGGAGAAGGGACGACGGAACGCGTCGCCACCACGCGTCTGGGCTTAGCAGGCTCAGTTCTTCGCAGCTTCCTGGCAGCTTTGGAGATATCTGTAGTACTATTTCGTTTAACCGCTTTAGTGGTCATACCAATGAAAGAGTTGGGGAACATGCAGTCGCATCATCGCGCCTGGATCGAGAGGGGTCCATCCGCTGTCGCATCGAAGCGCGCCTCTGCAGGAGATGAAGACTGTGCCGCATGGGCTTAGGCTTTATTGTCCGAGATCTGCCGCACCCTTTCAATCCGTGATCCATACGAGGCGTACTTAGATCCAGGGAGGATCCCAATGTTTGCGAACTTCCGTTGCTTGGTCTTCTTTCTACTCGGGGTGGCCACCGCTTCGGCGCAGGTTGCGAGTGGAACCATAACCGGCACCGTACACGATTCGAGCGGAGCCCTGATTCAAGGCGCTAAGGTCACGGTGCTGCAGAAGGAGACCGCCGAATCGCGCGAGGTGGTCACCAATGACCACGGGGAATTCAGCGCCTCGAATCTGCACATTGGTCGCTACTCCGTAACCGTGACCATGAACGGCTTCAAGAGCCAGGTCTTCAGCGAGGTTCCGCTGGCTGTCGATCAAGTACTAAATCTCCCGGCCGTACTCCAACCCGGTGTGATCACTGAAACAGTGGAAGTGACCGGCGCGGTTCCTCTCGTCGATACATCCACCTCGTCGCTTGGTCAGGTTATCGATAACAAGAAAATCAACGATCTGCCGTTGAACGGGAGAAATGTCTGGGCGCTTGGCCTCCTTTCCGGAAACGCGGTTCCCGTGAAGGGCTTGAATTCCAACTTGCCGTTTACGGCGGGCGGCGGCCGCTACCAGACGAACGACATTCTGCTGGACGGGATCGACAACAACACCATCGCCACGGCCGGGCGGTATCGGCTACAACGGGATCAACTACTCTCCGTCAGTGGATGCAGTGGCCGAATTCAAGGTGAAGACCAACAATTACAGTGCCGAGTTTGGTCGGTCGGCCGGTACCATCGTCAGCGCCGTCACGAAATCCGGAACGAATTCGCTTCACGGCGACCTTTGGGAATTTGTACGGAACAACGTCTTCGACGCGAACAACTTCTTTTCGAATGCATCGGGGACACCGCGGCAACCCTATAAGCAGAATCAGTTCGGATTTACGGTGGGCGGGCCGATCGTTTTGCCGAAGCTATACAACGGTCGGAATCGGACGTTCTTCTTCGTGGACTATGAAGGAGTCCGAAGGGTCACGTCAGCCTCTTCAACCGTCATCGACCTTCCACCGCCTGCGTTCCGCACAGGCGACTTTTCCGCCTACCCGTACACCATTTACGATCCTCGTACTCGAACTCTCAACGCGCGAGGGCAGGTCGTCGCTTCCCCATTCGCCGGCAATCGCATTCCAAACTCGCTGCTGAATCCCGGTGCACTGGCAACGCTCAACTTGCTCCCGCAACCGAACTACGGCGCGCCGGGAGCACAAGCGGCCAATTACTTATTCACGGGACGGCAACCCTTCAACAGCGACCAGTTTGATGTGCGCGGCGATCACCAGATCTACTCGAAGAACACGATGTTTGCCCGTGTCAGCCGCAGCATTCAGACCAGTACGAACCCGGGAGCTTCAGCGGTTTTCTGGGAGCCGGAACAGACAACATCAACAATTCGGTGAACGCGGTGCTGAACGACGTTCACATTTTTACTCCGGCGCTTGTGAATGAGGCGCGGTTTGGATATACGCGCCATAACGGCAGCCAGGTAGTGCTCAATGCCGATGAAGGCGTTGCGTTCGCCCGGCAGAATGGCATTGCGGTGTACCCCTTTCCCGCTCAGACCTTCCCGCAAACCCTGTTTTCCTATTCGGGCTCGTCCACGGGCGGGTCCACGGAGTTTTCGACATTGGGTTCGGGCGGTCCTAACCTGAACATCGAGAATCTGTTCGAGGGTGCCGACGACCTCTCATGGGTAAAAGGAAAGCACTCCCTCAAAATGGGCGTGGATGTGCGCCGTGACCGTTTCGATACGGTGTATGGCGGAGGAGAGACGGTCTATGGATCGATCTTCACGTCTTCCACGGGAGCACCCAACTCTGGGGCGCCGCTTGCCGACTTTTTGCTTGGCTATCCGGCCCAGGTAACGGGCACTCAGTTACTCGACTGGGCCCGGATGCGGCAGCTGTACTTCGGGACCTACGTTCAGGACGACTGGAAAGTGAGTTCCCGAGCTCACGATCAACATTGGACTTCGATACGAACTGTATACGCAGCCCGTCGATGCTCGGGATCGCGGGGCTCTGTTCAATGCAGCGACCGGGCAGTTTGCGGTGCCGGGCCAGAACGGCTTTTCGCGCTCCATTGTGGCAAGCCATCCTTTGAACTTCGCCCCACGTCTCGGATTTGCTTACAGCCCTTCCAGCCGATGGACATTCAGAGGCGGGGCCGGGCTGTTTTATGGTCCGCGAGAACAGAATCAGTCCGCCACGGTGTTCGGGGCAAACCCGCCGAACGCTCCCACGGTGATCTCGCCCGCGATTAGCGCAACGGGTACGGTAACGCCGCCGATCACAATCAGTTCCCCGATTCAAGTGGGTCCAAACTCGGCAGACCTGAGCAGCTTTAACGCCAGGAATCCGCTGGGTCTTCTCATCAGAACAGCGGACTTCGCGAACAGCCGGCCGGCAGAAGTCTATATGTGGAACTTCGGAATTCAATACCAGCTAACGAAGAGCATGGTGTTTGAGGCGGCTTATTCAGCAATGCGCGGCACTCATCTCACGAGCCGGGTTAACCTGAATCAAATTCCCTGGGCCGCGGCGTTGGCAGGAAAAACGACTCAGGCTGACCGTCTGTTTCCGAATGTCGGCAACCAGGTCGTGATGGATTCATCCGCCGGCAACAATTTCTACAACGCCTTGAACCTCCGTCTTGAAAAAAAGCTGACCGCCGGTTTGAATTTCCTTGCTAATTACACCTGGTCGAAGAACCTGGAATCGAACGGCTCCGGCGGGAACACATCCTTCAACCAAAGCGGCGGCACGACGAATCCTCTGGATAGCTGGAACCTTCGGAAGGAGAAATCGTATGCGCCTCTGGATGTTCCACACGTTTTTGTGGCGAGCGCAGGGTACGAATTACCGTTCGGTCGAGGAAAGCGGTTTTTGTCGCAGAAGAGCATCGCGAGCGCCGTCCTGGGAGGATGGCAGTTCAACGGAATCGTCAGCCTTCAGAGCGGCTTGCCTACGGATATACGCACGAACCTCATTCCGGCGACGAATCAATTGTTCGCAACTTTCAATGTCCCGAATGGTGTCCCGGGCGTCTCCATGTACCTTCCGAATGCCGGACCCAATGGGTTCTTCAACCCGGCAGCGTTCTCGCAACCCACGTCCGTGTTGAACGTCAATGGGACAGCACTTACCCAATTTGGAACTTTGGCAAGGAGAGCCGCACGGGGACCCGCGACGAGAAATCTGGATTTCTCGATATTCAGAAATTTCGCCTTCGCGGAACGCTTCAATCTGCAGATTCGAGCCGAATCCTTCAATCTGACGAATACGCCTGCGTTCTTCCTGCCGTCGGCAAATAGTCCGTCGCTCACCATCGGCAACTCGAGCTTCGGGAAGCTGAATTCGTCTGCAGCCACCGGGCGCCAGTTGCAATTCGGGATCAAGCTCTACTTTTGATCGCGAGCACACACTTATGAATCGTCGTGAATTTCTCCAGACCTCCGCTGCTGGCGCGCTTCTCGCGACCGCCGCTCGCCCCGAAGGAACGGCCGGCTGGTACGACCGGCCCATGCGATGGGCGCAAGTTGCGTTTGTCGAAGATGATCCCGGCAACTACGACCGCGAGTTTTGGCTCGACTACTTCAAACGCACCCATTGCGATGCAGCATGTTTGAGCGCCGGCGGGTGCGTCGCGTTTTATCCCACCAAGATTCCGATGCACTATCGGAGCAAGTGGCTGGGCGACCGGGATACGTTCGGCGATCTCGTAAAAGGCTGCCGGGAGCTAGGCATGAACGTCATCGCACGCACTGATCCGCATGCCGTTCATCAGGATGTCTACGATGCGCATCCGGATTGGATTGCCGTGGATGCACAGGGAAACAAGCGGCGTCACTGGTCGGACAAAGAACTTTGGGTCACATGCGCGCTGGGTCCGTACAACTTCGACTACATGACGAAGGTGACGGAAGAGATCGTCACGATGTACAAGGTGGACGGTATCTTCACCAATCGCTGGGCGGGTTCAGGCATGTGCTATTGCCAGCATTGCCAGGACAACTTCCGGAAGTTTTCCAACATGGATCTTCCGAGAACACTCAATCCACAGGATCCGGCTCGCCGCGAGTACGTTCTATGGCATCAGGCGCGGCTGTTTGAACTCTGGCGCCTTTGGGATTCGAAGATCAAAGCGATCAATCCTGACGCCAGTTATATCGCGAACGCAGGCGGTGGGGCTCTAAGCGAACTCGACATGACGGTTGTCGGACAGCTTGCTCCGACTCTTTTTGCTGATCGTCAAGCGCGAAGAGGCGTCATGCTGCCTTGGGCCAACGGAAAAAATGGCAAGGAGTACCGCGCCACTTTGGGGCGCAAGGCAATCGCAGGGATCTTTAGCATTGGTCTTGAAGAGGAGTACCGATGGAAAGATTCGGTTCAGAGCGACGACGAGATTCGGCTTTGGGTCGCGGACGGAATTGCCCAGGACCTTCGGCCGTGGTTCACGAAGTTCAACGCGAAGCCGATCGATAAACGATGGCTGCCTGTCGTCGAGGAAATTTACAAGTGGCACTATGCGAACGAGAAGTACCTGCGTAATGAGAACCCGCTTGCACGCGTCGGCATGGTTTATTCGCAACAGACTGCCACATTTTACGGCGGAGAGAAGGCGCGCGCGAAGGTAGAAGATCCCGAGCTCGGCGTTTACCACGCCATGGTGGAAGGCCGGATTCCCTTCGAGATGGTGCACGACAAGCTTCTCGACGAAGAGCACCTCCGCCCCTTCCGAACGTTGGTTTTGCCGAACATCGCGGCGCTTTCGGACAAGCAATGTGAGCAGTTGCAGAGCTTTGTGAAACGGGGCGGAAGCATCGTGGCCACGTACGAGACTTCGCTCTTCGACGAATGGGGCGTTCGGCGAAAGGACTTCGGTCTCGCCGATTTGTTCGGCGTTTCGTTCAGCGGAAAAGTTGACGAACGGATGATGAACTCGTATCTGACTCTCGAGCGGGATCCGGCAACGGGCCAATTTCATCCGCTTCTGCAAGGGTTCGAAGACGCAACGCGAATCATCAACGGAAGCAGCCGGGTGGAGGTTGAGCCGCAGGCGCAATTCAAGTCTGCGTACTCTCCTCTCAGCGTGGTTCCAAGTTACCCGGATCTTCCGATGGAATCGGTTTTCCCGCGACCCATCAAGAAGAAAGAAGCTGGTGTTTATCTGCGCGAGTACGGAGCCGGGCGAGTCGTCTATTTTCCCTGGGACATTGATCGCATTTTCTGGCAAGTGCTGGACCAGGACCACTCGAAGCTATTGCGCAACGCAGTAAATTGGGCGACGGGCGAACCGCAGCCGTTGAGTGTGGAAGGCAAGGGCGTCCTCGACGTCTCCGTTTGGGCGCAGAAGAATTCAATGACGGTCCACCTCGTCAATCTGACGAACCCGATGATGATGAAAGGGCCAGTCCGGGAGATTATTCCCGTTCCGGCTCAGAAGGTGCGCGTGCGGATACCGTCCGGGCGACGGATCACAAAGGCGCAGTTCCTTGTTGCTAAACGCGACGTTTCGACCCGGGAATCAGGCGGCTTCCTGGAATTCGAAGTGCCGTCGATCGATTTACACGAAGTGGTTGCGTTCGATTTCGCCAGCTGACTACTGTACCCGCAGAGTAAGCGATTGCGATTGCTTCTGGCCTTTGTCGTTTGCCGCAGTGATGGTGTAAGTCGTTGTCTTCTTTGGGGAAATATCCAGGCAGTGCCTGTACGAGGGCTTCAAAGGCTCCGGTGGCGGCGGATCGAGCGTCACGCTGGTCGCATTCACGACGCCATAGCAGAGCTGCGTTGTTTCACCGCGCTTCAGGACCGACGTGCTGATGCTGAAGGTCGAAAACTTGATCTCGCCTGATCCAAAGATCTGATCGGCCACCCGCTTCCTCTGGTCGTCCTGCTTCTTCTGGACCGCCTCGGCGGCTTCCTGCGTTCTCTGGTGGCGCGAATAGAAGGTCCAGGCGACATAGAGGGCGGCGATGATGATGCCCACCGTTGTGACCCGTAACAGCAGCGGAAGGATCGATTCGTTCTTAGGAGCGGGCGGCCCACCGGTGTCAGTCAACGCCATGATCACTTTCTAGAGGCGACCCCAAGGCTCTCCGTTTCTTTCCCGCGGCATTGAATCGTCGGGGCAACCTTGGGTATACTGGCGTACAAACGGCGAATCTCTCTTGCTCGATACCGAAGAACAACTCGCCCGCTTGCGCCAGCGAATTGCAGGCATCGATCGGAAGTATTTAGCCCTCCGCGAAGAGCGAAAACAGCAAGCGGCCGAACCGAAACCTCCAACGACGCGCTGCTTCATCGAGGAGTGGGGGCAAGGCGAGGTAACTTCGAACGAGCACGGCGAACACTTCCAGATGGAGCGCCTGTTTCCGGCCCACAAAAGGCACGGAGTGGCAGATATCGGCGCCCTTTCTGAGATGCCGCATGACTTTCTCGATGCAGTGAGCGACAACGATATCCGTTCGGTTCCACCCGAGCGCTGGGCGTTCCTGGACACCGAGACGACAGGGCTCGCTGGAGGATCAGGAACCTATGCCTTCCTGGTGGGCGTTGGACGGATCACGGCCGAAGGGTTTCGCGTCCGCCAGTTCTTTATGCGGGATTACGTCGAGGAGCGCAGCTCGCTCACCGCGTTGGAGGCGCATCTTGAAAACTTCGACGTTCTGATCACCTACAACGGCAAGAGCTACGATCAACCACTTCTTGAGACTCGTTTTCGAATGAATCGGCTGAAACCGCCATTTGGAAGGCTCAGCCATCTTGATCTTCTCTACGGCGCGCGGCGGCTGTGGAAGCTTCGCCTCGAGAATTGCCGGCTTATTCAGCTTGAAGAACAGATACTGGGCGTCTTACGAGAGGGCGACCTGCCGGGCGATCTGATTCCTTACGTTTATTTCGAGTATGTTCGCTCCCGCGAGGCGCACAGAATGGTGCCCGTGTTCCATCACAACGCGATAGACATTCTGACGCTGGCCTGCCTCACCGGGATCGTTCCCGCGGCGTTTCGCCACCATGATGGAGAGTCGCTCGCGAAGATTGGCGTCCATCGAGGCGAGGATCTTTCGGGTATCGCTCGCTGGCTGATGGCCTTACGAGAGCACGAATCCGCTTTGGCGTTACTAAAGCGGTCTATCGATGCCGGCCTTCCGGACCGGTTGCTGTTTCGATCGCTATGGGACACGGCCGTTCTCGAGAAGAAATGCGGACGCCGCGATGCCGCGCTCAACGTGCTAGCCGAGCTGGCGGGATGCAAGAACGATTTTCGTGTTCATGCCCTGGAAGAACTAGCTAAGTTTTACGAGCACGATGAGAAGAACTTTTCGCTGGCACTCGATTTCACCTGCAAAGCAATAGAAGCGCTGCCATCGCCGACCTTGCTGAAGCGGAAGGCAAGATTAGAGAAGCGGCTGGCCAAACCGGCTCCGCGCCGCCTGTTCAAGCAGATTTAATCTCCGTCCAATAACGATCGCGCAACCGCTGTGCCGTGACGGATAATGCCCGAAACCACTCGCCACGCCGCAAAACGTCCGCGCTCGGGTAAAGGATAGGATTGTTTCGTTCGGCTTCGGATAGAAGTGCCCTGGCAGCAGCATTGGCCGTCGCAGCGTGCACTTCGGACGCAATAGCGGCAGCCGTCCTCCCCTCCAGCAGATAGTCGACGAACTGATAGGCCAGTTCCTGGTGTCGGCTTTCGCGCAGGATCGATACGTTGTCGGCATACAGGGGAAAACCTTCGCTCGGGAAGACGAAAGATAAATGGGCGTTGCTGCTGATGGCCACCTGCGCAACCTGAGCCCACATCTGCGCCACCAGCACGTCGCCCGCTACCACCTGGTCCCGGACTTCTTCATTCAGATAGGCGCGTAGAAGCGGTTTCTGCTTAATGGCCAAGTCGCGCGCTTGTTTCAGTTCGTTGTCGTCGCCCGAATTGACAGAGAATCCGAGGCGCTTGAGACAAGCCGCGAAGACTTCGGCGGGATCGTCCAGCATCGTGAGGCGCCCGGAGTATCGATCGCTCCAAAGATCGGTCCAGGACTGCGGGGCTTTGCTGACCGACTCGGAATAGATAATGCCGGTGGCGCTGTGCATGTAGGGAACGCACCAGGTGAGGCCGGGATCCCATTCGGGAGAACGGAAGCGCCCCTCCAGATTCCCGATGTTTTGCAGGCTGCGGTGGTCCAGAGGCAGAAGCAGATCCAGATCTCGCATCGGCTGGACGAAGCTGTTTGAAGGAAAGACAACGTCCCAGCCGGAGTTCCCGCTGAGAACCTTGGCAAGCATCTCTTCGGCGCTCGCGTATACGCCGTAACGC
This sequence comes from uncultured Acidobacteriaceae bacterium, assembly GCA_963730775.1. GTDB lineage: Bacteria > Acidobacteriota > Terriglobia > Bryobacterales > Bryobacteraceae > Bog-105. Next base: position 377,105 of record CAVSTI010000012.1, read on the forward strand.
ACCTGGCAACCGTAACGCCGTTCGAAATCCGGGATCGTGTCGCGCGCTACATAGTTATCCCAGTTGTAGACGTTCAGCCGAGGTTTGCGGCCCGACGTGCAGCTTGTGAGAGCGCTCGATAATCCGAAGAGAAAAATGCGACGGTTCATCGCGGCGAGTTAGCCAGTGAGTTGAGCTTAGCGGCCGTTCGTCGTTCCATCCGGTCAGCAACCAGGATGAAAGTACCGAGCACGACCGTGATCAGGACGGACAAGCGCGTTCACTTCAGGGCTGACACCTTTTCTCGCCATGGCGTAAATCAACATTGGCAAGGTTTGGGAGTCGATGCCGGCCACCAGGCTCGTGATCACGTAATCATCGAAGGACACGGTGAAACAAAGCAGGGCCGCGGCCATCACTGCCGGAGTGAGCAGTGGAAGCGTGACGTGCCAGAACACCTGCCAGGGTGTCGCACCGAGGTCGAGCGCTGCGTCTTCCAGGTCTCGGTCGAAGTGGCGCAGTCGCGATAAGACGACTAAAACCACGTAAACAAGCGAGAACGAAATGTGCGCCAGGATCACGGTATGCATACCGAGCCGAAGGTGAAAAGCCCGGAACAGAAGCTGAAACAGAAGGAGGAGAGAAACTCCGGTCAGGACCTCCGGTGTGACGAGGGAAAGGTAGAGCGACGTCGTGAGAACGGGCGCCTTGGATTTCCACAGTGAGTACGCTGCGAGTGTACCGAGAACGGTGGAGATGACCGTCGTTGCACTGGCAATCACCAAGCTGTTGAGAGTGCCTTCCCAGAGAAGACGATCGCCAAACACCTGGACGTACCATTGCCAGGTGAATCCAGTCCAGTTCGCGATCCTGCTTGCGTTGACGCTGAACACACCGAGCACGATCAGCGGCAGGTAAAGGAAACCGTAGATCCACGTTGCGTAGAGAAGAAGACTCCGCTTCAGAGCAAATCCTCCGCGTAGTTGCGAAGGAGGCGCATCACCGCGAACACGGCTGCCATAAAGACCAGCGAGACGGCCGCGCCGAACGGCCAGTCGCGAGCTCCAGTGAACTGGTTTTGGACCAGATTGCCCAGCATGACGGTTTTTCCGCCACCCATCAGGTCGGGCGTCAGATAAGCACCGAGACACGGAATAAAGACCAGGATGGATCCCGCAACAATACCGGGCTTGGCGAGAGGAACGGCCACCCGCAAAGCCGCAACCCAGGGCGTTGCGCCGAGGTCCTCCGCAGCATCAAGCAAAGCAGGATCTAGCTTCTCGAGAGTGGCATAGATGGGAAGCACCATGAACGGCAGATAGCCGTACACCAAGCCCAGAATCACTGCGCCGTCGTTGAACAGCAGCGGCAATGGTTTCGAGATGAGGCCGGCTCGCTGGAGCACGAGATTGATCAGGCCGGTATCGCGAAGCAGGAACATCCACGCGTAGGTTCGAATCAGAAAGCTGGTCCAGAACGGCAGCGTCACAAGATTGATGAGAAGCGTTTTCGCCCGCGCAAATCGGGCGATGTAGAACGCTAGCGGGAAGGCGGCCAGGAGGCAGATGGCAGTAGACGCCGCGGCAATCCAGACCGATCGCAGGGCGATCTGGAAGTAGAGCGGATCGAAAGCTCTCCCGTATGCCTCGATCGTCAGCGGGCGAGATGCGCCGCCATAGGCGCCGCGCGTCAGGAAACTGTAAGCGAAGATGACGGCGAGAGGCAGGTAGAACAGGAGAGCCATCACGAGTTCCGCCGGCAAGCGGAACAGCCGGGCAAGCGCGATCAAATGTTGCCCTCGAAACGGGGAAGCTCGTCAGTTTTGCGCCACGACACACGTACCGCTTGTCCGACGTGCAGATCGTGTTCCGAAGGCGGGACTTCCAGCCGGCACTGCGCCTCCATCCGTAAGCCGCGCGTCGACCACCAACCGGTTTCCGAGGAAAGTCAGGCGATCGACCCTTCCTTCTTTCCAGTTCCATTCCGGGCTGCCATGTCGCGTTCAGCTTGAGGTGTTCAGGCCGGATACCAACAGCCCCCATCCAGTTCACGTCGCCCAGGAACTCCGCCACAAAAGCGGAATTCGGTTCCCGGTACAAGTTTTCCGGGGTGCCTACCTGGATCAGTTGGCCAGCCTTCATGACGGCCATGCGATCGGAGACTGCCATGGCCTCTTCCTGATCGTGCGTGATGAACAGAAAGGTAATCCCCACCTTTCTTTGGAGTTCTTTCAGATCTTCGCGAAGCCGTTTGCGAATCTGGGGGTCGAGTGCAGACAGGGGCTCGTCGAGCAGAAGCACCTGGGGCTCGAGCACCAGGGAGCGGGCCAGTGCTACGCGCTGTTTCTCCCCGCCCGACAGTTCGCGCGGATAGCGAGACTCCTTTCCCGTTAGCTGCACGGTCCCGAGAACCCGATCCACTTTCTCGCGAATCTCGGCGCCGGTCCACTTTCCGCTCCGGGCCAGTCCGAAGGCCACATTGTCACTAGCCGTGAGATGTGGGAAGAGAGCGTAGCTTTGAAACACGGTACTTACATTGCGGCGATACGGAGGGACGCCGCTCACATCAGTGCCGTTCAGGAAGATCTGGCCGGAGGTAGGATGCTCGAAGCCGGCGACCATCCGGAGCGTGGTCGTCTTTCCACAGCCCGACGGACCTAGAAGCGAAAAGAACTCCCCGCGCCTGAGCACGAGGGAGAGGTCGTCAACCGCTCGATGGGTAGGAAACTGCTTCGTAACTGCGCGAAGCTCAAGAACTTCATTCACTTTCGGAATTGTCAATCCTACCGCAATAATCTTGTGATCACGTACTTCCACTATCGTGGTCTAATCCGGAGAGTAGATGAATCTTCGCTTTTCAACCATTCTGATCGCAGGCCTAATTCCCGCTGCTTGGGGGGCCGGCGCCGACGATCAACCCTCTACGATGATCCGAATGGTTGTCCGGGTGATGGGACCAGGGATAAAGCCCGGCAGCGCCGCTGCGCTACCCAAGGTGATCTACCGCGCGGGAGCGCATCACGCCCGGATTGAGGATCCGCCGAACGCACGGGAGAGAATGCAGAAGCTGATCATTATCTCCGAACCGGACGCGTACAGCATCAACGTCATCACAAAGCGAGGAAGCCACGCCGTCGACCAAGGCGGCCCTGAGGATTTGCATCTGCCCATCGTGCTGCCGTTCGATCCAAAGCACAGACTGCCCAAACTGGACCGCCTGGAGTTCGGAGACGAGTACAGCTTCTTTGAGGAAGCCGGCGCGCAGAAACAGGCCGGGCCAGTCATCAACAGCAAACCTACTGACGCTCTTCGGCTTCCGCCGGCGGATGGAAACGCAACATTGGTCCTGCGTTCAGGAACCGAGATTCCTGTCACGCTGAGCTGGCACGGCGATGATGGCGATTACCAGTACGAATTCATCGAATACAAAGAGCTTCCCTACGACGCTGGTCTTTTCAAGCGGCCTGAGGGAATTACCTACCGCGAAATTCCGCCTGACACAACAGGACGCGATTGACAAATCCCGTTTAATTTCCCGCTTCGCCTCATCTAACGAATGTGAAGAATGAAGGGAAACTTGATCGACGTGAGGTGTTATTGACCATGGGCGCAGGTTTTGTCGGATCGGGAACGAGTTCTGGCGCGCCGGCCGACTCGAATGATAACGGGTTCTACAAGACCCTGGGGCACACCGGTGAAAAAGTATCGTGCATTGGAATGGGCGGCTTTCACTTGGGTAAATCGACACTGAGCGAAGCCGACGCGATTAAGCTGATCCATTCAGGAGTCGACCAGGGCATTAATTTTCTCGATAACTCCTGGGATTACAACAAAGGAGAAAGCGAGAAGCGGATGGGTAAGGCGCTTGCCCAGGGCGGTTATCGCAAGCGAGTTCTCCTGATGACCAAGATTGATGGTCGGACGAAAGAAGAAGCGAACAAACAAATCGAAGAGTCGCTGAAGCGTCTCCAAACCGATCATGTCGATGTGCTGCAGTTCCACGAGGTGATCCGATTCGACGATCCGGATCGCATCTTCGCCCAGGGTGGCGCGATGGAGGCGTTCCTTGATGCCAAGAAAGCCGGGAAAACCAGGTACATCGGCTTTACGGGCCACAAGGACCCACGTATTCACCTTTACATGTTGGAAGTGGCCGAGAAGCACGGGTTCACCTTCGACACCGTTCAAATGCCCATCAACGTCATGGACGCGCATTTCCGGAGCTTCGAAAAGGAAGTGATCCCGGAACTCAAGAAGAAAAACATCGGCCTGCTTGGGATGAAGAGCATGGGCGACACCACGATCCTGAAGAGTGGAAAGGCGACGGCTATGGAGTGTCTGCATTACGCGCTCACTCGTCCAACCTCCGTCGTCATTACCGGGATCGACAAACCCGAGATACTGGATCAGGCTCTGAAAGCCGCACGCAGCTATAAGCAGGTTTCTAACGAACAGATTTCGGCCCTGTTGACTCGAACGGCTCCGGCTGCTGCGGACGGACGATGGGAATTGTTCAAGACCAGCGCCCATTTCGACAGTACGGCTAAAAATCCGGACTGGCTGGGCGCCGAGAGCCCGCACGTCAAAGCCGTCGCTCCGCCCGCTTAACACGCGTGGTCGTCAGCGCTCGCTCTGGTACGCTGAGGCAAAATGCGTTCGCCTCGCGTACCAAGCTCTCTCCTTGTCCTTATCGCTTTTAGCTGCCCTGCTTTTTCTGCGCCCCCTGTAGTCCACCCGAAACCCAAGCTGGTGGTCGGCATCATCATCGATCAGTTCCGTTATGACTACCTGACCCGCTTTCGTGCTGACTATCATGGCGGGTTGCAGCAACTCATGACCGAGGGGGCGGACTTCACGAACGGCTTCTATCAACAGGTGCCTACAGTCACTGCTGTGGGCCACAGCATCTTCATGTCGGGCGCGATGCCGGCCGTTAGCGGCATCGTCAGCAATTCGTGGTACGACCGTTCAGAGAACCAGGTCGTCACAAGTGTTTGCGATTGGAAAGAGAAAACAGTGGGCGGCCGCTCCGGCGAGAAGAAGGGGAACCAATGCACGGATGCCGATCCGGCTTCGCCTCGCAGGCTACTTGTCAGCACGCTGGGCGATGAGTTGTTGACGGCCAGTCCGCAATCGAAAGTGATTGGGATCTCAATCAAAGCGCGAGGTGCAATTCTGCCTTCGGGCCATCGTGCCAAGGGCGCATATTGGTTCGATGACGCGAGTGGAAATTTCGTAAGCAGCTCATACTACATGTCTGATCTGCCGGGTTGGGCTAGTACTTTCAATGGGAAGAAACTCGCTGAAAAGTATCTGAACCAACCTTGGACAGAGTTCCCGAACTGGAAACTGAAAGCACCGGAAGGAAGCAAGACTCCGTATCAGAATATTGAGGCAAGCCCGTGGGGGAACGAACTCATCGAACAATTCGCGGAAAGCGCCGTTGCAGGGGAGCAACTAGGGCAGCGCGGCGCTCTTGACCTGCTGACGGTCTCGTTCTCTTCGAACGACTACGTGGGCCACAGAGTAGGACCGGATGCGCCCGAGGTTCGCGACATGGCCATTCGTGTTGACCAATTGCTTGGTAAGTTATTTCGGACCATCGACGCGAAGGTCGGGCTGAAGAATACAATCATCGTACTCTCGGCCGATCACGGCGTAGCCCCTAAGCCGGAAGAGGATGGCAAAATGCCTGGCGGCTATTTCAAAGCGAAGGCTGAGACGGTTGTTTCTGCAGCCCTGAACAAGCAATTCGGAAACGGCAGTTGGCTTTTCCCCGGCGGTGGCGACTCTACCCTGTACCTGAATTACAACGCGCTTGGAACTGCCAAGAGCGCCGGCGGCAAGCCGGTCACTGCCTCGGACGTGTACGAGGTCGCAAAGCGCAGCATATTCGACGAGAAAGACCTTCACGTGGCGCGCGTTTACACACGCGAGCAGATGGACAATGGCGTCAACGGCGATTACATCGCTCAAGCGGAACTGAACGGCTACTACCCGGCCCGGAGTGCCGATCTGTTCATCATCTACGAACCCTACTACATAGCCGGCTCAAGTGGTTCCACTCACTACTCACCGTACGCTTACGACCGTCACGTGCCGATGCTTTTCATGGGCCCCGGCATTAAACCCGGCGAGTACGACTCGACCGTAGCGCCGAACGATATCGCTCCGACGCTCGCGACCATGATCTCAACGCAAACCCCGAGCGGCTCGAGCGGGAAGGTCCTGACGGAAATGCTCACACGCTAGCGGAGACGCTAAGATCGGACACCGGTGAGTCCTCCAACGAGTCTTTCGAAATCAAACGGATGATGGCAACCGAGTCACCCGGCAACTCCAAGAGTCCGGGCCGCGCCTGCCAGTCTTTCTCTGAGCAAAACACGTTGTCGGCCGGCATAGTAGTTGGTATGGCCTGCCGGTCATTGGCGAAGTTACAAACGATCTCTACGTCACCACGCTGAACGGTTAGCCAGTGAGCGTGGGGATTGCATTGGACATTCACACGGTCGCGCCTGCCGTCCGTTAAGCAAGATGTCGACTTCCGGAGCGCGATAAGATCCTCGTACCAACGAAGCATCACGGCGTGATCGCCCTGCTCGACTTCGGACCAGTTCAGTTTGGAGCGTCGAAACGTCTCCTCTTCCTGCGGGTCCGGCACTTCCTCCGGCTTCCAACCGAAAGCTTTGAATTCGCTTCGGCGGCCTTCGGAGACTAACCGTGCAAGCTCTTCGTCCTCGTGTTGCGTGAAGTATTGAAAAGGCGTGGACGCACCGTATTCCTCGCCCATGAACAGCATCGGGATGAAGGGCGATGTCAACATCAGCGCCGCGGCAATCTTCTGCCGGCCAAGGCTTACCAGATGAGATAAGCGCTCGCCCTGCGCCCGGTTGCCGACCTGATCGTGATTCTGCGTAAATACGACAAAGTGGTGTCCGGAGAGATGGACAGGGCTGCGGCCGAAGTATCGATCGCGGTGTTTGGAGTAGCCGCCATCGTAGACATACGCGTTCTTGATCGCCTTTGCCAGATGTTCGAAGCTTCCAAAGTCTTCGTAGTATCCCTTCTGCTCACCGGTTAAGACGGAGTGCAGCGCGTGGTGGAATTCATCACACCATTGAGCGTCGATTCCATACCCTCCAGCCTCTCGGCTGGTCACTATACGCGGATCATTCAGGTCACTCTCGGCGATCAGTGCGAAGTGTTTACCCAGTTGCGAGGAGAGGGCCTCGACTTCGCGAGACATATCTTCGAGGAAATGAAAGGCCGAATTATCGACAAAGGCGTGCACCGCGTCGAGCCGAAGACCATCGAAATGATAGTCCCGCAGCCACATCAGCGCGTTGTCGATGAAGAATTTGCGCACCTCGTGGCTTCCGTTGCTATCGAGATTGACCGCGGCACCCCATGGCGTTTTGTGCTTCTCCGTGTAATACGGTCCGAAGTTGCTCAGATAGTTTCCAACCGGACCGAAGTGGTTGTAAACGACATCCAGCAATACCGCCAAGCCCTGTTCGTGACACGCGTTCACGAGGCTTTTCAGATCATCCGGGCTGCCGTACTGTGTGATGCGGAGCATACAGATCGACGCCGTCATAACCCCAGCCCCACGGTCCCGAAAATTCGTTCACCGGCATGATCTCGATGTGAGTAACGCCGAGTTCCAACAGATAGGGGAGCTTCTGGATCGCCGCGGTAAACGTTCCCTCCGGCGTGAATGTGCCGACATGCAGTTCGTAGATGATGGCGCTCGCGAGGGGTCGCGCCTGCCAGTTCTTGTCGTTCCACCTGAACCTGGAATGATCAACCACTCGCGAAGGTCCGTTCACACCTTGCGGCTGCCAAGCGGACCTTGGATCGGGTTTCGGATCGCCGCCATCAATGACAAAGAAGTAATCGGTACCCGGCGTTTGCTTCGGGAATGGAGGCTCGCCACCAGCCTCGCTCCCCAGCCTGCATGTCGTAGTTCTTGCCTTCGATTTGCACCGCCATCGATGTCGCAAGCGGGCGCCCAAACCTGAAAATTGTGCATCTTTGTTTCTATTTCCTGACCAAAAGCTCGAACGGGAAAGTCTTTCAAAAGATCACTCACCCGCGTTTCGCCACCGGAATGATGTGAGCCGCCGAAAGCGCTGTGCCACTTCCCCTGCGGCAGAGTGATCGACGTGTCCCCCCAGTCGCCGCGGAAGCCCATCACCAGCCGTGGAACGAGAACCAACATGTTGTCCCCTCGCAGATAGCTGACCAAATGCTCGGCTCGCTCCCTTTCGCCTCAAGGGGCACGGTAATCAGCCTCGGGACCGAAGTCCTCCGGCCTCTGTTGCCGCAATCGAATCACGTTTGATAAGACCAGGAGCTTCGGCAGGCCCTCGTCCTGGCGTTTCCAAACGTCAGCAGGACTCAGATTTGGCAGCTCGGATAGCAGCTGCCGGCGAAGTGCGTAATCTACGGGCCTTCGATTATCCGGGTCTACAAGGCTAAGATCCCACAACTCCGTTCCTTGATACATGTCAGGAATACCAGGAGAGGTAAGTTTAAGCAGCAGCAGCGCCAGAGAGTTAATGCGCCCGGGCTCGATGAGCGGCTGGACAAAGCTTTCGAAAGTCTTTCAGAAACCGCTCGCTTTTGTACAGCCCTTCGATGAAAGCCTTTGTCCCTTCTTCGAAACTCTTGTTGGGCAATAGCCAGGAGGTGAGCGCCTTTGCTTCGCGGCAAGCTTTCTCCATGTACGGGCAGAAGCCGGTCGAGCCCGATCGGCCAAGTACCGATCAGGGTCTGGTAGAGGAAATATTCCGTGTTCGGGTCCGGCGCTCCATCCTGTTTCAGTCCGGCATTCATGTCGCGCCAACGCGTCAATGCCGCTTCCCATTGCTTCGGGGATTTCGGAAAGCAGGCTGATCCGCGCCCGAACGTCTTCGCTGCGCTTCGTGTCATGCGTTGAGGACGCAAGCATGGTGCGTGGATGCGTCGCCTTGGGTCTCGGCACACCAGGCGTGGAAACTCCTGGGTAGAGACCCCGAAGACTCCGGGATCGCCTCCGACCTCATTCAACGAGATCAGCCGGTCGTAGTTGTAGAAGGTAGTGTCTTCCACGCCTTTGGCCATCGCAGGTCCGGTGAACTGCTGGAACCGCTCTACAAACTCCGTCTCCTTCACGCCGCGAACTTTCAACAGAACACCTGCTCCCAGAAAATCGAAGAGTTCAGCATCCAATTCCGCCCGGTTTTGTTTGGCGGCGTTGACCGCCTCGTTCACATAGCGTTCGTCGTCCGCCGTGATCTCGTCCCGGTCCGGAACAACGTACGTGCGGTAAACGGGGAAGCAGGCGACGAGCTCTCTGATCGCCCGGATAACGTCCTGGCGCGTATAGTCGCGGCGATCCCGGTGAGACTTGACATACTTCGAGGAACAGCGTGGTCAGGCGGTTGACATCGCTCCCAAGCAGATCCCGGAGTACGACGATGCTTCTTGTCCCGGCACATGGCAGCGTAGTCCGTGCTTTCGCCCGTGAACTCGGTGTAGATACGGTTGAACTCTTCCTCGTTCTTCGCATCACCAGAAGCCCGCCAGCCTGATTCAGGTAATCGTAGCCGGTGGTACCGTCGATGGGCCATTCGGAACGAAGTTTTTCTCCGGGTTCAAGGATCTTCTCACCCAGGATCCAGACGTCGGGCGACTCTCGACGGAGATGTTCAAAATAGGCGCGAGGATCCTGCAATCCGTCCGGATGATCCACCCGGATCCCGTCAAGAACGCCCTCTCTCAACCACCGGAGGACCAAGGCATGGGTATCGGCGAACACCTGCTCTCGTTCCATGCGGAGGCCTACCAGCGTATTGACATCAAAAAATCGCCGGTAAACCAGATCCTGCTCTGCCGTTCGCCAATACGCGAGACGGAAGTTCTGCCGCTCAAGAAACTCGTGGAGCCGATCGACGTTCCTGTTCAACTCCTTGATCTCCGCGTCGACGGCATCCGCGATATGCGGAACTTCTTTCAGGCGGTTGTCCAGCAAGCCCTGGATGATCGCCTTATCTCGATGTCGCCGGGTCAGGCTTACGGGATCGGTGGCCGAAGCGGCGGGCAAGAGGTCGAGGCAATCGGAAAGAAATGCAAGGTAATCCGAACCGCTCCGGGAGCCCGCCGGTGAAAGAATGCAGGGCAGCGATTTAGGTGCGACCGGGAGTTCATTGTCGAAATATTTCACAACGAACTCGGCACCGTCCCTGCCGTAATCTGCACCTCATGACGGGCCAAAACGCGTCCGTAATGGTCGCCCAGTATTGGCACGAGCATCTTGTTCTGGAGGGCTAACTCCGTTGTGTTCCAGTCGATATCGAAATAAGTCGGCGTACCGGCTTGAGGGCCCATTTTCCAGTACATCCCACCACATGCGGTTCCGTCGCCCGCTAATCGCCATATGATTGGGGACGATATCGAGTACTTGCCCTAATCTGCAGGCGCCCAATTTCTTGCAGAACCGGTCGTGGGCTTCGGTGCCGCCTAACTCTTCGTTGACCTTATGATGGTCGACGACGTCGTAGCCGTGTTTACTTCCCGGTGCTGCCTGCAGGTAAGGTGAACAATACACATGGGAAATTCCGAGTTGCTGAAGGTAATCCGCAATTTCGGAAGCAGCGTCAAATCCGAAATCGGCGTGCAGTTGTAGCCGGTAAGTGGCTGTCGGTATTCTCGGCATCCCTGATGAGAGCCAAGCAGGAACAACATTGTTTCGTCGGCTCGTAATTCCCTTACCAGCTCTACAAATATTTGATCAGCAAGACTTCGTTCCCATGCTCGTTATAAATCAATTCGTCCGCAATTTGACGGACCAGCATAATTCCGAACCCGCCGGGACGCAACCCTCTACGGACACGAAATTTGGTGTGCCTGAGCGGATCTTCCGGGGGATTATTGACGGCGGCGTGGGGAACCCGCTCCATCGAAAAGCCAGGGCCCGAATCGCGTGTTTGGAACAGGATGGCTCTCGGAGTTCTGATGTAGGTCAGATCGACGCCGCATCTGGGTGTCGTTTTGCAGCCGTGTTCGATCGCGTTCGAAAGCAGTTCGTCCATCGCGAGCGATAATTCTTCGGAGAGTTCGGCGGGCAACTCCTTTTCCATCTCGGACCTTAGGAACCGGACGACACGCTCCTTCAGCTCAAGATCAGGCGCTATGGACAGAGAAATCCAACCGGGAGACGACGCACGAACGTCAACCTCCGCGATTCCGGCGAATACCTCCCGGGCGCTTGGCCGATTCATGTCAGTTGGCCCAGGGATCTCGCACTGCTTCTAGCCTCTGAAGTGCTATTTTCAAAGCAGTTCTTATGCGTTTTAGTCTTCTTGTAACGGGAACGCTCCTTCTCGCGACAAGCCTTCCTGGCGCAAAAAAGGTCGTATCTCCCAATACCAGCGCCAGCAATGAGCAAGTCGACATCATTGCCACCATCTTCATGACACAGGAGGAAATCACCCAGAAATTGGGAGTGGACCCGGGAAAAGGCATGGCGCTCCTGGAAGTGAGGGTCATACCGAAGACAAACGATGCGGTACAGATCAGCCCCGACGATTTCATTCTCCTGGCCCATGACGACGGCGAGCGGGCGAAGCCGTTCGATCCGGCCCAAATCGCTGGACAAGGATCACTGGTCGTAAGTAGCGCCACAGACAAAACGAAAAAACAATCTTCAGGGTTTGGCGGATTCGGAGGAATGATCGGCGGCGGAAGCGGATCGTCTCCCGGCAACTCAAAACCGACCACTCTGAGCACAAAAATGGAAACGAAAAGCCAGGGTAATGACAAACTCCTGGAAGCCTTAAAGGCGAAACAGTTTCCCCAGAAGGATACAAAGCAGCCTGTCGAAGGCTACTTGTACTTCCCGCTCGACGGCAAACACAAGCTCAAGAATATGGCGCTGCTCTATAGAGGTCCAGCCGGACGACTAGACCTCGAATTCGAGCACTAATCGGTCTTACTGCTTATCGATCGAAGATACCGTTATCACGTCGCCGCTAACCGTACCGTCAATCTTCACTTCCTCGCCGATGTGAGCCATCGCTTTTGCTTTGGAATCGGCATCAAACTTCATCACTTTGCCTTCGCTGACAAGAACCGGGTCGGAACCACTCCCGGTACATTTCTTGATGCAGGCCGTATTGGCGTCGCTCACTTTATCGTGAGCCTTGCCGCAATGCGCATCAGAGATGTAGCCATTCACTTGCGCACCAAAGGCGGGCAGGCTGACTAATCCTGCGGCCGCGGCCGAAATCAACATCAACTTCTTCATGGGAGCCTCCTAAGTACTACTTGGACGATACTATCGCGAATCGAATGAGCTATTTCGTCAGACTTCGAGGATGACGGGGAGAATCAACGGCCGCCTCTGATTTTGCTTATTGAGAAAGCGCTTCAGGTCCATCCGGATTTTCTCCTGCATGACGCCCCAGTCACTGCGTTCTTCAGCGCTCGAATTCTCGAGCGTGCGGGCAACAACTCCTCGCGCTTCCTGAAGAAGCGCAGCGCCATCCCCAGTTACGAACCCACGGCTGACAATCTCGGGAAGACCCTCGCTTTTGCCTGTGTGTTTGTTGATCGCAATGATCGGAATGACGAACCCGTCTTCCGAGAGGTGGCGCCGATCGCGAATGATGATGTCTTCCACAACATCATCCAGAGACCCAGAGTCAATGCACACGCGACCAACGGTAATCCGCCCGCCGCGCCGTGCGCCCATATGATCGATCTCGAGGGTGTCGCCGGTTTCGAGCACAAATGTATCCTCGAGGCCCGCAAAGCGCAGGTGTTGCGCAAGTGCGGCGTGCCGGGTTAACTGACGATATTCACCGTGAAGGGGAACGAAGTACCGCGGTCGAACAAGATTCAGAACCAGCTTCAGCTCTTCTTCACTCGCATGGCCCGAAACGTGGATGGGCGGCTTCATCGTTCCGTACACCAGATCCGCGCCCCTGCGCGCCAGGTGGTTCATCATCCGGAAGATGGCCTTTTCGTTACCCGGGATGATGCGAGCGCTGAACGCGACGGTATCGCCGGGCTGCAGGTACAGATGCTTGTGGTTGTCCACCGCGACGCGCGACATGGCCGACATCGGCTCACCTTGCGTTCCGGATACGACAACCGCCACCTTTTCGGGCGGCATCTGCATGATGTCCTGCGGCCTTAACAGTGTCGAATCCGGGATGGAGAGCAACCCGAGGTTATGGGCAATCTCGGTGACGTTCAGCATGCTTCGCCCAAGGAAAGCAACCTTGCGCCCGTACTCGCTCGCGAGATCCAGAATTTGCTGCAGCCGGTGGACCGAACTGCTGAAACACGAGATGACGAGCCGCTTCTCACAACGCGAAAACAGCTCTTCGAGACGAGGGCGCACCGCGCGCTCGCTCTCCGTGAATCCCGGACGATCCACGTTGGTCGAATCCGACATGAGCAGCAGCACGCCGCGCTTGCCGTACTCGGCGAGCGTGTGCAGATCGAAAAGTTCGTTGTCGGTCGGAGTGGGATCCACCTTGAAGTCGCCAGTGTGGATGATGACCCCGAGCGGCGTCGTGATAGCCAGCGCCACCGCACTCACAATCGAGTGTGTGACGCGTATGAATTCGACGACAAACGGACCTACCGTGATCCGGTCGCCCGCCTTGACCACATTAAGTTGGGCATCGTCCAGCAGTTCGTGCTCTTCCAACCGGCGCTCTACCAGCGCCAGAGTGAACTCGGTTCCATAGATCGGAAGGTTCAACGAAGAGAGCAGAAATGGGATGCCGCCGATGTGGTCTTCATGACCATGGGTTAGAAAGAGCCCACGGACCTTTGAAGCGTTCTGCTCCAGGTAAGTGAAATCAGGCGTAACGATATCTACGCCCAGCAACTCAGATTCCGGGAACATCATTCCCGCATCGATGACGATGATGTCGTCACCGTATTGAATTGCCATGGAGTTCATCCCGAACTCCCCGAGTCCACCTAAAGGCAGAATCTGTAACTTGCTATCAGGCATCGCGATCAAGCCGGGACAGCAGATTCCGGCTTAGGAAGCTAAAGGGTAACATGTTAGGCCATAGGTCAGCGGCGTGCAATCGGTTCATGACCTGTTAAATTAACGGCCTTTTCACGGAACTGTCTGGGTCCCTCGGATTCTAATTTTCAGCTATCTCGAGAAAGGATCTAAGGTGGATCGTCGCAAATTTCTGGCATCGCTAATTGGTTCGGGCGGCTTCGGTTGGATCGCGTCTGGCAGTTCCCTACCCCAGGCTTGGTCCCAATCGCCGTACGCGAACCCGATACCGCTCGTCTCATCCCCGGCTGCCGCGGGACTGAATCCGCAGGACGTAAGTGCATTGTTCGCTATTAACCCGTCCGTCACACCGGCGGAGCAAGCCCAACGGTTTCCACAGAGCGTCGCTTCGGGCGATCCCAACGTAAACGGCGCCGTTCTTTGGACGCGAGTCGATCCCGCGTTCCAGACCGCAGGTAATCAACTCTCCTGGCAAATCGCGAGCACTCCCGACTTCAACACGGTGCTGATACAAGGAGCTGCGATCGTATCCCCGGACAGCGACAATACCGCGAAACTCCCGATAACCGCACCTGGCATTCTCGAACCGTACACGATCTATTTCTACAGATTCATTTATGCCGGGATCCCAAGCCGCACCGGACGCTTCAAAACACTGCCGCGACCGTCCGATACGGTCCCCGCTCTGAAGATCGGATTCATTGTTTGCCAGGATTACGGGAACGGCTATTACACTGCTCTGGCGCATCTCGCTCAGGAGGAAGGCGACTACGTTCTCCACCTTGGCGACTATATTTACGAGAGCGTTGCCAGTAACTTTCAAGGCAATCCGGCCCGTACGGTGCCGCCACTTCCAAGCGGGAACATGGTCGCCTCGAATATCGACGATTATCGGCATCTTTACAAGGTCTACCGGTCCGATCCCAATCAGCAGGCCGTGCACGAACGTTTCGCTTATATCCAGCTTTGGGATGATCACGAATTTGCGAACGATTGTCACCAGGACTTTCACCCGGACGACAATGTCGCTCCGAATACGGCAGACACGCCCCAGCCCGCGCTACGCAAAGCGGCGAATCAGGCGTGGTCTGAATATGGATTGGCCGATGTCCCTTTCAACTCGGCTGGCGACTGGGAGACCTCGATCCAGGTCTACCGAAAATTCAGCTTCGGTACTCTCGCCGACCTGATCGTCACAGACGAACGCCTTTACCGCGACGGACCGCCCTGCGGCAATAACCAGCTATTTCAGAGATATTTCTCCCCCGGTTGTTCGCAATTACACAATGCAGCTCGAACCATGCTCGGCGCACAGCAAAAGCAGTGGTTCCTTAACCAGGTCGTCGGTTCGAAGGCCACCTGGAAGCTGTGGGCGAACGAAGTCATGCTGATGCAACTGAAGATTGCAGCGTTGATTTATGTCAGCCTCGATCAATGGGACGGCTACGGCAAGGAACGACAAGCACTCCTGAACAGCATAGGCGCGGCGCACGTGCAGAACTTCGTCGCCCTGACCGGAGATCTACACACTTTTCTAGCCGGCTATCTAAGACCTGACTTCGACAACATCTTTGCCTCGCCGGTGGGAATCGAGCTGATGGTCGGCTCGATCAGCTCTGCGAATCTCGCAGAAGACATTTCCTCTGCGGTGGATTTGCCGAGCTGTCCTTTGCCTGCTAAGCAATTCGGAGTTCCTCCGAATGCCCTGGAACCGCTCATCCGTTTGAACAATCCGCACATTCAGTATTGGAATTCATCAACCCATGGATATGCGCTGTTAACGCTTTCGGCTACGCAACTGGTCTGCACCTTCAGAGCGGTTACGTCCGTCAGGACTCCAACCGCCGATGTAGTGACTTTGCGAACTTTCACAATCCCGTCCGGAAAGGTCCAACTTGCGCAGAGCTAGACCGGCTTAAGGGGCTCCGCTGCGAATCGCGGCCTTGGCACGCTCCACCCAGGTTTCGTAGATATAGCGGTCGCGTTCGGATGACCAAACCGCTTCGGGCAACGCATGAAGACGGTCGCGATTCAGGGCCGGGATATCGTTGCCCACCGCCATCGTTCCGCCTTCTCCTGTTTCGTTTTTGAGACTGTTTGAAACAATCCCATTGCGAGCTGCCCACTCGGAGATGTGCGTTTCCGGCATGCCCTCGATTTGATCGGCGGACCAGTTTGGAAACTTCAACGTTTTCGCCAACCAGACGGCGACGGGTTTCGTTACAAAATACGGACGATGTCCGCCGTTCGGCGTGAAGCCGAATTCGAAGACGTGTTTGGACGTGCCGAGCAGGTTCGCGGTTTTCTCGTGCAGTTCCTTGAAGAAATCCGGACCATGGTGGACGATGTCGACCACGTTGTCAGCCGTTCCGTTCCAAATCAATGTAGGGCCGTTCTTTGCCTGAAGCGCAAAGATGATTGGGCCGCGGTCACCCAAAACTTTCAACGATTGATACGGGTATGGCCTGGCACATCTTTCTTCCGCTCGAATCCCAGTAACCACCCGGACCATCCAGATCTCCGCCACCGACCAAAACACAGGCTTTGACATTCGCATCGGCCGCGCAAGCGATTGAGCTGATGAACGAGCCCATCGAATAACCAAGAACCGCGATCCGGCCGTTGTCGACGTCTTTGCGGTGCCGCAAATAATTGACTCCAGCCATCACGTCTTCTACCATCAGTCCACCCATCCGGCGAGCCATGTCGTCCGGGGCGATATACGCATCGTGTTGACTGGTTCCGGATTCGCGCAGATGATTGCGCTCGAATTCGCCGATTGGATCGTAGGTCAGCACAACCGCTCCGGCTCTCGCATACAAAATGCCGGCCCAGTAGGCGTACCACGAAGACTTGTCGCCCCCATGGCCGTTCACAATGATTAGCGCGGGTCGCCGCATTTTCTTGTGCCCAGCCGGATGGTAGACGATTGCGGGGATTCTTAAGCTGTACCCGGTCGCGTAGGAGACACGATCCGCGATCACACCAGGTGCCGGCGAGAAGCTTCCGTATGTCTTCCCCTCAGGTTTAGCAAGGTCCTCGGAGATATGAAGAACAGTTCGGATCTCTTGCCGCAGTGCCTTCCAGTCTTTGCGTTCTGCGGCGACAGCAAACATGGCGAAAAGAAGAAGAAGAGCGGCTCGCAGGGACCTCATCCGCATTCATCGTAGCGGAACTAAAGAGGGGAACTGATCGCTACTATGGGTTGAACAGCAAGGACGCTTGTGAAGAAATCCGTTCTAATACCCTATCGCCATCCGGCAAAGCTGAAGGCGTACGAAGAGGCCGCTCGATCGGTGGGACTGGAGCCGGAATCGGCGTTTATTCTGAAACCTCCGCGTCTGGATGGAATGGCAGGGCTTCTTTTGATGGGCGGAACGGACGTAAATCCGAAGCTGTACGGAGCTTCACCGGCGCCGGAAACTGACGAGCCGGATGATGAACGGGACGCAGTGGAGTGGCGGCTCATCGACGAAGCGCTCGAACGCGATTTGCCGATTTTTGCAATCTGCCGGGGCTTACAGATGCTGAACGTGCACCACGGCGGATCGTTGCACCAACATCTCGGGTCCCCAAAACACGACACAGACTTCGAAGATAAATCGACGATTGCACATGAGGTGATCATCGAGCCGGAGAGCCATCTCGCCAATATCGTGGGATCCACTCGAGTGAGGGTGAACTCGAGACACCATCAAGCGGTCGATCGGATCGGGGAAGGCTTACGCGTTTCAGCGCGCGATTCGGAGGACGATACGATCGAAGCTCTCGAGCAGCCGAATCGGCGTTTCGTCGTTGCGGTGCAATGGCACCCTGAAGACCAGGTGTCGAAAGAACCCGACCAGCGTAAGCTGTTTGAGCGTTTTGCCAAAGCCTGTAGCGGGCAATAATGCTGGCGTCTTCAGCCGGCAAAGAACGAGCGCCGGATCGGGCTGGGAATCGGCAACTGCCAGGACATCATCGCCAGGTGATCATAGGCCCAGAAGTTAATTAGAGCGATTCCGCGTGAATCAGCGAATCGAAACTCTGCCGGCCATGGGCAGCTTCCGTTGAACCACGGAACGAGATACGCAACGTCGGCGGTACTCCACGACATGGGTGGGGTAAGCGCGAAGTAGATTGCCTGTTCGGCGAGATCGAGATGATGATATTGCGCGCTCCAGCTCAGGGCTTCCACTTTGAAGCGATCGAAGCCGCTTGTCTCTTTGGTCCGCCAGGCTGACGGCAAGTTCACAGCCGCATTCAGGCGGCCACCTTGAGGGCTCGAGACAAGTTCGCCCGCATAACAAACGGCATTGTTCACGTCGTTCGGGTACAGGATTTCGAACCTGCGCTCCGGGATAGGCTGCAAGCACCTCGGCGCGAATCGCATCGATGTGAGACTTCAACTGGTTCGCGAGGAAATTTACATCCGCGCCGCCGTTTACAGATGGATCATCATCCTGGCATGTGAACCTATACAGAGGGCGGCCGAGAGCGGTCTGCGCTGCCCCCGCCGTCACGGGATCGTAGTAGGCCATGGAACCGCCTACGACTCTTCCGGTTCCCACGGACCAGGCGCCGTTCGCCGAAACGGGAATTGTGAAGTGGTAAGCATCCGTAACGGTGATCGTCCAGGTCCCGTTAGCCGATGTGCAGCCTCGAACTCCAGTCACTACAACACGGTCACCCGTCTGCATGCCGTGTGGGTTTGCCAGACCGATACTTATTGGATCGGTGTAGGAACAGTATCCGACGGGCTGTGACATTGACGAGAAGAACCACCACAAAAATTCGCCGAACTGAAGCCAGGGAGTGAGGCCTGCCTGACTTTGCAGCCGAGCCATCTCTTTGTAAACAGCTTTTTGATAGTTCGCAACGATTGGGATGGGCGGGCATTGGGCGGACAACAAACGGGCGAAGCCGGTGTCTGTCTTTACCGGCGTGCCATCCGCGTAGCGTGCAATCCAGGTATTGGCGGGCGTTCCGTCATCGGGAGGATTGACGAGTTCCATAGAGAAGGAGGCTGTGACAAGCAGGTTCTGCGCCGCAGCAAGAGTAAAGAAATCCGAGTGCCACTGCCGGATCGGGAAATTGATAGGATTCGAAGCGGCCGGATCGACCTGCCAGGTTCCGTCTACGCCGACAGCCACGCTGCCGCTACTCCTGACCGTACCGGCCGCTGAAGCCTGGTCCTGGCTCACGTCGAGAACATCTCCCCAGTTCGGAGTGCGCGTGTGAATGGTCAGTTGCCCGGCACCGGTTCTCTCCGCCCACATCGACACGCTGGCCGAATTGATGTATTGGACGAAGTGAGTCGCGATTGTGTCGTTTGTATCCCAAGTCGCGACTGTTTTATGAAGTGGAAATCTGCTGATCCCGCTACCGAGGGCAACGGTGGCAACATCCCCGGCGGCCCATGTTCCTCCGAACGTTACGGTGGCCGAGTTCCAGCGTTCCCCCTACGCGCTTGCGCTGGTTCCACCAGAAGACGCCAAGATATTCATTGATCTGTCCGCGGAAGCCCAACTTCGTCAAATGCCACATCAGTCGCTGCGGGCTTACCTTGTAAGTGGCATCAGTGTCGTAGTCGAGTGCCGGACTGACATTGTCATAGACGGTATCGGCATCCAGGAAATCCGAAGGTACAGCCGCATCGAGGTAATCGAAAACGAACGTTCCCGCCGTAACGAGCTTCACCGAAACAGAGTGAGTACCGGCCGGCACGGAACTGCGGACCAGCCGTCGCGTGACAAGTTCCGAGCTAATCGGCAGGGCGCAGGAAAGCTGAGTGGCGGAATCGCCATCAAGGCTGACAGCGACCGTACCGCGATCGGGAAACAGCGAAGTGCCGAGATAAAGATCGTGAGTGGAGTTCATTCGGTAGGTGACCGTGACAGAGTCGCCGACTGTAGAAGTGATCTGCCCAAATCCCTGCCAATAATTGTTCGCCGCCGTAAGAGACCACCCGGACCCCGCGTATTGACACGCGGTGCTTGCGTCATTGCCGATACGTAGACTAGCCGGTCCCGCGCACCGCAAAAAGCGCTTGTTCAGGGGATCTCGAGTGGTCCAATTGGTGAACGTCGCAGTCCATTCCGTATCGGCATAGACGGAAGCAGGCGTAAGTTGCGGGGCGAAGGTCATCCATGCTTGCCGAATCTGGTCGATGCCGAGCGCACTGAAATCAAGCGAGACATTCCAAACAACGTCGTCGGAGTTACCGCCGGACAACTGCACTTCGGAGCGATCGACCGCCAACGTAACATTCCCCGGCCTCACAACCATGTACGTGCTTACGCTGTTGCCGTCCGAACCACCGTACTCAGCAAGGTAGGGCACGGTCCGACCATCAACCGCTTGGGCCGGTGCCGTTAGCGTGAGCGTTGTCGGGCCCGTGACGAGAGAAACCGTATAGTTGACGCCGCCAAGATAGATGGTCGACCCCGGCGCGATGCCCGGAAATTTAATACCCTCCGTCCATTCCACGGAGGCTCCGGACACGCGTGCCTTGCCTGTGCGAGCATTCCTGAGAGTCAGTGTTCCGCTGGAGTCTGCGGAAGCTAACACGGAGACGCTATGGCTGGAGAAACTCGACCAATCGTAGTTGTTGATTGAGTTTGCGAAGGTCTGGGCGACATAGGCGGCTGGCTCTCCACCTCCCGCTAGAAAATCGAAACTGACATTGTTGACGAATAACGTAAGGCGGTCATAGATCGTGCATCCGTTGGGCGCGGAGATGGCATAACGGCCCTGGGCGACCGCGTAATTGCCGCTCACGAGCGAGGCATGGTCCCAAAGCGGAATACGCAGTGGTGGACTCGTCCTTCCTGATTACGTCCAGTTGCGACCAGTCGATCCAGGAATACTTGGAAGAGTCTAAGGGCTGCAAACCGCGATAGGCGACATTGAATGACAGTGTCATGCCCGACTAAATCAAAATCGGGCAGATACCGGACCGAATAATGTTCAAAGATGTTATCCGCGTCGTAGACGACAAGAACACAGAAATCGGCCATGTCGCGGAAGACGCCCGAGACAGTGAAGCCCGTTGGACTGCAGCCATAAAGGGATGCTGCCGAGCCGACTCCGGTGAAGCCGCGCAAGTAAAGCGTACGATCAGGTTGCAGTTTTACGATCTGTTCTGTGCTCATGGTCTGCTGGACACGCGGGCACGGAAGCTTCCCGGGCATCCGAGGTCAGCCGGAGGGTAGCATCGGATGAAAAGTGCCGGGAACTATCACGAGCGAAAAACGCCCGTAAGTCTATGAGCGAAGAGAGGAAAAAAATTTCGATCGAGCCGTGACCGGATTCTGGGGCTCCGTAACCCGCTCCGACAAGCGCTCGCGCGCGGTCAAACGGAGCAGATCTCGAAAGCCTGTTCCAGGCTCCGGATCGGCGGCGTATTGACAGGGGTAAATTCGTGGGACAAGAAGCCCTGGAAATTGAGGTCGGCAATCGCCTTGGCGACGGCATTCCAATTGACCTCTTGTGTGTTGTCGAGCTCATGCCGCCCCGGATTCCCGCCCGTGTGAAAATGCCCGAGATACGGAATGTTTTCGCGGATGGTTCGAATGAGATCGCCATCCATGATCTGCATGTGATAGATGTCGTACAACAGCTTCACTTGAGGCGAGTTGACACGTTTCATCAATTCGACCCCCCAGGCACAATGATCGGCCATGTAATCTTTGTGATTCACCTTGCTGTTCAACAGCTCCAGGTTGACCGTGACCCCTTTTTCCTCGGCATAAGACTTGATCTTATTCAGCCCGGTAGCGCAGTTCTCAAGCCCTTCGCCGTCCGGCATGCCTTTCCGATTGCCTGAAAACGTAATCACGTTCGGCACACCTGCCGCGGCAGCGAGCGTGATGTCGTTCTTGAGGCTGTTCAGCACTCGCTCATGATTCTCAAGCCGGTTTAGCCCGATCGGGATCGTATTCGGAGCAGTCCCGGACGTCATGGAGGGTACAAGGCCATATTTCTTTACTGTGGCGTACTGATCGGGTGTGACCAGGTCGATTCCTTTCAACCCGATGCGAACAGCTTCCTGACACAATTCATCAAGGCTGAACCATTTCTGATAGGTCCAGTAAGAAACCCCCTGCTTAAGACGCCCGCCCTTCGTTTCGGTGGCGAACGCAAAGGGTGAGCGAACAAGCGTCAGTCCGGCACCGACCGTCGCGGCCGATCGAAGGACTCCTCTACGGTTCATGCGAAAAATCGTATCAGAACCTTCCACAGGATCAGCTTCAGCGAAGCGAAATAGGACCGTACTTTTAGCAGCACCAACAAAACTGCTGCTGGGCATCTTACATACGGAAGTCCGAATTCGGAG
Source organism: uncultured Acidobacteriaceae bacterium (assembly GCA_963730775.1). Taxonomy (GTDB): domain Bacteria; phylum Acidobacteriota; class Terriglobia; order Bryobacterales; family Bryobacteraceae; genus Bog-105. Next base: position 399,432 of record CAVSTI010000012.1, read on the forward strand.
GCGGGTTCGGGCGAGATGCAGGGCAGATGAAGGAAGAAACCGCGAGCATTCTGATCGTCGAAGGCGAGAATTTAAGCGCGAAGGATCTTGAACGACCGCTCGCTAACTTTGGATACAGAATAGCCGGCGTGGTTGACTCGGGCCCGGAGGCCGTTGAGGCGGCAGAGCAGATTCGCCCCGATGTGGCACTGATGGACACGCAACTCACCGGGTCAATGGACAGCTTTGCGGTCGCGGGTGAGATCAGAAATCGCCTTCGGATCCCAACCGTATTCCTCATCTCCAACGACGAAGAGGACACAGCACAGCGCCACAACGGGACCGCCCTCTACGCCTACGTAGCCAAGCCATTCCGATCCATTGAACTGAATGCCACCATACTGCTGGCGCTCAATCAGAAGCGACTACTGCAGGAGATTTTCGCCAAACAGGCGTGGCTCGCGACTTTACTGCAGAGCTTGAACGATGCGGTCGTTGCGACCGATGCCAAGGGCCGCGTCAGTTTCTTGAACGCTGCCGCAGAGGCACTGACGGGCTGCGCTCTTGAAGACGTAATCGGGGTACCGATCGAACAAATCTGCAGTCTTCGGACGTTGGAGGGCGAAGACGTGCGCGAGTCTCAACTCCTTAGAGTGCTCCGCGTTAGAGAAGCCACTCCGCGACAACGTTTTCTACTAACGGTCCAATCCGGATTACCTGTGCCGATCGAAGAGTCTGCGGCACCAATTGTGGAGCACGGAGAACTACTGGGCGCCGTCGCTGTTTTTCGGGACATTTCCGAGGTTCTCAGCCGGGAAAATCATCTCGAACGCCAACGGGAATTGGCGGAAGCGCAGATGCACGTGGCAGCAGAAGCACTCGGTCAAACCCGATCCGATCTCCGGGCCCTGTCTAAGCATCTCATCGATTCGCACGAGGCGGAGCGGCAGCGCTTAGCGAAGACGTTCCACGATGACTTCAGCCAACGTACGGCTTTGCTGGGATTACAGGTCGACTCTCTCTCAGAGACCCTGGGAAACAACGGCGAGGCAATGGAGCGCTTATCGGCCATACGCTCGCAACTTGAACGGCTTTCCGAAGGGCTTCGCCGTACGTCCCACAACCTGCATCCCTCCGTTCTTTCGGACCTCGGGTTTCTACCCGCGCTTCGAGGCTTAGCCCTAGACTTCCAGGCGAGCGGCCTGGATGTGATCTTGCGTTCGATACGAGCTTTGTCCGCTGAGCCTGCCGCCGAAACAGCGATCGCATTGTACAGAATCGCCGAAGAAACGATAAGAATGCTCGGCAACCACTCCAGTACAACTAGTCCGCAGATTCAAGTTTCGGTGTCGGAGGAAGAAGGCCATCTCCGCATGGTCATTGAAGATGGGGGGACAGGTTTGGAGGCAAATGCAGAGAATGCGGACGCAGGACTTTGGATTCTGAACATGCAAGAACGCGCTCGCAGCATCGGCGGAACAGTGTTCCTGGGCGAACTAAAAAGGCGAGGCACTCAGGTGTTAGTACGAGTACCTTTAAGCTAAGCACACGCCTGTCCTGTAGAATCACCGAGTTGCCCCTTCGTGAGTCGTCTGTTACAACTGACGTAGCTCAGTCCAATTTATGTCCCTACGCACAGTGACGAAACGTTCGCTGAGGTGTAATTGAATCGCCCTACTGCCCTGATTGCAGATGACAACGCCGAGTGGCGTACCGTCATCGCTGACGTACTGCGCTCTGAGTATGACGTGGTCTGCGTCGTTGCGCGCGGGGACGAAGTCATCGCCCAGGCTTCCGATCTGAAACCTGACCTGGTCACGCTGGATGTCTCGATGCCTGGCATCAGTGGAATCCTATTGCTCCCAAGGCTTCGGGCTCTGCTTCCCGATGCCTCGATTCTGATTATCTCCACTAATTCGACGAACCTGTATGTTCAGGAAGCTTATCGACGGGGAGCAGACGGATACGTTCTCAAGCGAAACGTCCTGCGCGATCTTCTCCCCTCGCTAAAAAAAGTAAGCGTGATTCGGCGCACTGCCGTGACAGCGTAAAGGTATTGATAAGACGCTTAACGCTGATTGCTCGACATATGCGAAAGAACCGACGCCAGCGCTACAGTCCCCAGTGACTTCACGAGAGTCGGGTGCTGAGCATAGAAGTTGCCGGCCGTTTCGAGGATCGATGGATTGTTCTTTTGTGCCTGCTGAGCTAAGTCGTGAACAGCGTCAGGAGATATCTGCTGAGCTTGTTCCGGAGTGACTTGTCCGGCGCGCTTGACCGCCTAAGAGGTTGCCGAGTAACCCACCAGAAGCGGCTGGGCCTGCCGCGCTCAGAAGGTGATTCAGAATCCCAGCCCGTTGTTGTCCGTCAGAGTTGGAGAATAAGCCGCTGATCATCTGAGCAAAGGGAGGAGTGGCATCCGATCGAAAGGCACCCGCAATGCCGCTCGCCAAGTGATCGGAAGAAGCGTTATTCGCTACATGATCAAAGTCTTTTTCGGGATTGGCGGAACTGGCCGCCGTACCTCCCGCGTATTGTTGCAACATTCCTAATAAGTCGCCGAGTGCCATAGTTTCACCTGTAAGATGCGCATATCGCCGAATGGCTTCGTTCGTGGATCCAAACAGGTACCACTCAGCTTTGCAAAGAGGCAAGCTTAGGACTCGCCTCTTCGACTAAGGACCGTTAGCGGCCGGAGGTTGTAGTGTTTCTCAGTTCGGGTGCGATCTCTTCGACCTCAACGTCTTTGCGCCTGACGCTGTCCCTCACCGTTTCAGTTCGTTCAGTGACGTCCTTACCGACGACCACTTCTTCCACCACACGCGCCTGCTTCGAAACAACCGGCTCCTCTGCAGTTTCCGTCAGTTCGACAGTACCTTCCTTGAAGGCCTGAAAATCGGCTTCGGATGCAGGGCGATTGACCGCATTTCGTTGCACGTGGACGTGCTCTTCCCGCAGGCGCACGTTCTCTTCGACGGGCCTTTCGGTGACGTGAGAGTAAACGCGGACACCTCCCCGTGTGACTTCGCGCTTGCCAACCTGAAGTTCCTCTTCAACGACCGGAATGGCAACATTCCCTTCCACGTTGGCTGTTCCAGCCGTGGCCGCCGATGTCCTGGGCGATTGGGAAGCGATGCCCCGCTCGAAGTCTGAAGCCCCGTATTGCTCAAGCAGGGCTCTTGTGCTCTCTACACGCTCGTCAGGCACTGTCGCTGATAGCAAGGCGCCCCCGCTCGTCACGCCGTGGCTGTAATAATCCTGGTCGTTCTCGTCGGCCCCGGTCAGAGAACTGAAAAAATGCTTGATTGAGCCGAGGACACCTGTTTCGTGTGTGGCTGATTGCGAAGCGTAGCCGGTACTACCCGCTGCACTTTGATCATTTGAGACGACACGGACATCACCGTCGGCAAAACCTTGCTTCAACAGCTCACGTTTTACGTTCTGAGCTTCACTTACGCTTCTGAAAGTTGCTACTAGAGTTTTGGACATTGTTTTCTTCTCCTTACTAAATTGATGAGATTACTCTGGCCGTTCTTCGCCGGCTTCCTTCGAACTTACTGGCGCATGACGATCGACTGCTATCTCCTCGGAACGCAAAATCGCATTTTCCTGGTAGATTCTGGTGGATGTTCGTCTTGTGATTCGGACCTCTTCCACCAGCCGAAGCTGCTTTACCGTCACGAGCACCTCTTCCAGCACTGGGATGACCGTGACGTCCCCTTCTGTGCGGATAGCAGGTGCACTTTCTACGAGCACATTCATAGGTACTCGCTCAACGTCTATCGTTTCGGAGTCGAGGGGCTCAGAGATAAGAACCTCACGCTCGTGAACCGATTTGTGAATACGAACCACACCCGTCGTTACAACCTTTTTGGATGCCTGCAGATATTCTTCGACAACCGGTATGACGAGCGACCTGTCGTTCTCCGCCAGAATGGGAGAACCTTTCTCACGATCGTCCGCGATCACGTCGGACACGATCGCCCCAGCTTGGAATTCAAAGACTTTCTCCTCAGTTTCGGTTTCAGTTTTTCTAGCTCAAAATGCTGAATAAACGGGAGCTGATTAGCAAGTCCAACTGTTCACGCTTTGTGGATAGCAACCGGACAGATGCGGTTACCGATAGATATCGGATTTTTTGCTGGTAAGTCGAGAGCTGCTAAAAGTTTTTCAGTTGTAAGCCGATCGGGTCCAAGTGGCTGAGGAGACGAGGTACTTACTCGTCACTTACCCGATCGGATTAGTAAACTCAGAACCGACAAAGCTAACGCCGGCGGCATGACGACCGCTCCGAACCGGAGAAACCTCCAGAACCCGACGTGAAGGCCTTCGCGCCGGATTGCAACCAACCAAAGGATCGTGGCCAATGACCCTGTGACCGAGAGATTCGGCCCGAGATCGATTCCGATAAGAACGGAGTCGCGTATCGGGCCTATGGCGCCGGCAGCTTTCACGGCGGCTCCCGTGATCAGCCCGCTCGGAAGATTGTTCGTGAGATTAGAAAGGATTGCGATCCCGAACCCGGAAGTAAGAATGCCCTGCACGACTGGCCAATGGTTCAAGGCCGCGATGGCTTGAGTGGCCAGGTTTAAGGCACCTGCCGTGCTCATTGCCTCAACAATGACGAACAGTCCAGCCACCAACGGGAGAACGCTCCATGAGATTTCCCGGCCGACATCCTTCAGTGTGGAGTGATCTCGCAAAGTAACCATAAGGGCGACAAGAATGCCTGCGAAAAAGGCAGGAGCTCCGAGATCGAAGATTAAGAGCGGAAGCCGTCATAAGCGTCGCAGCCAGAAAACCAATCCCGTACAGAGTCAGTTTTCCCGTCGACGATAGAGGCTGAAGAGTGACATCGGGCTGGATCTCGCCGGAAAGGTAACGTCTTGAAAGCCATCGAAGGAGGATGTATGTTGCCGCAATCGAGGCTATGGACGGCAGGCCAAACGTAAGTAACCAGCGTCCGAGAGGGGGCATTCCCCCGCTGTAAACCACCAGATTCGCGGGATTGGAGATCGGCAGCACAAAACTGGCGGCATTGGCGATGAAGGCGCAGATCAGAAGATAAGGCAGAGGCTCGGCTTGCGCCGCTCGTACGGCGGCCAGGACGGCTGGTGTAAGTACAACAGCGGTGGCGTCGTTCGATAACAGAATGGTGACAATAGTCCCAACAGCGTAGATCAGCAGGAATAGTCTCTTCTGCGAACCTTTGGCTGTACGAATAGCGTGAGCGGCAACCCAATCGAATACTCCTTCGCGCCGCGCCAGTTCCGACATGATCATCATTCCAATAAGAAAGAGATAGACGTCAAGCCCCTTCGCAACTGCTTCCCCAGCGAGGTGAAGCGGGATCAGACGAACAATAAGCAACAGGCAGGCCCCTAAGCTGGCCCACCAGGCTTCCGCGAATCCCTTTGGGCGTATGAGAACGAGGGCGATCGAAGTAAGAGAGATCAGCCAAATGGCTGCGTTGTGCAGATTCATGTCAGATATGTGAAAGCGACGGCATCAAGGAAGAGAGCGATGCCAGGTGAAGAAGCCCGCTGCTAAGTAGCAAGGGCCTACTCAGCGACGCTCATACTGTCCTTTGCGTCGAGCCTATATTGGTGCAGCTTTTCGTACAGAAGACGCCGGTGTATGCCGAGGATCTCCGCTGCTTTCGACTTGTTGCCAGAGGCGCTGGCGAGTGCGCGCTCCACCAATCGTCGTTCCAGCAGTTCCAGATTTTCTTTCCAGCCGGCCTGCAAAGGCACAAGATCGGTCCAGTGACCCACCGAGACTCCGGTTTCTTCGCTCAGGAGCAGGATGTCGTGCTTATCGATGAGTCCGCTGCGCGCTAACACAAGCGCTCGCGAAATGGTATTCTCCAGCTCCCGAACATTGCCCGGCCAGTGATGCTCGCACAGCATCGAAAGAGCTTCAGGAGTGATTCTTACGGCTTCGCCGCTGCGTCGGAGAAAGTGATGCACCAGAGCCGGAATGTCCTGTCTGCGTTCGCGCAATGGGGGCAGGTGAATCGAGACGACATTTAAGCGGTAGTACAAATCCTCGCGGAACTCGCCTTTCGATACCGCCCGCTCCAGGTTCTTCGAAGTGGCCGTGATGAGCCTGAAATCGACCGGAATCGAAGCATTCGAGCCTAGTCGCTGGATGGCTCGCTCCTGAACCGCTCGGAGCAACTTCGCCTGCAGAGAGGGCGCAAGCTCCGCTACCTCATCCAGGAAGAGCGTTCCTCCATGAGCTTCTTCGAACCGGCCCAGCCGGCGGTACAAAGCATTGGTGAACGCGCCTTTCTCATGGCCAAACAGTTCGGCCTCGAGCAGCGTCTCGGGTATTGCGGCGCAGTTTACCTTCAATAGCGGTCCACGTGATCGTGGGCTGTTCTGATGAATGGCATTTACCACCAGTTCCTTGCCGGTGCCGGTTTCCCCTCTGACGAGCACGGTCACATGAGAAGAGGCGACTTGTCCGATCAACTTGTAAACGCGCTGCATCGGCGGACTGTAGCCCACCATCGAGAGCCCTTCTTTGGCGGTTTCTTTCGCAGCGTCCGAAGCCTCGGCCCGTGATAGCTTTCGGTGCTCCACCGCGTGTTTCAGCTGCGCTAAAACATCCTCAAAATCGAGCGGCTTCGAAAGATAATCGAAAGCTCCCGATTTCATAGCTTCGATTGCGGTATCGCTATCGCCGAAACGCTGTCATGACGATAAAGGCGCAAGTTGATCCGCCGGCAAGCGCACGTTTCAGGACGGACAACCCGTCGAGACCGGGCATCCGGATATCGAGCAGAACAGCGTCGGGCTCCTCGTGAAGAATCAACGACAGCGCTTCGCTCCCGTTATCGGCCGAGAGGACACGGAACCCCTCGGATTCGAGCAGAGCCACCAGGGAATTTCGTGCTGCTCCTTCGTCCTCGGCCACAAGCACTCTAGCTATCGACATTTGATCCTCTTGCTAATTCGACAACAAAACAGGCGCCAGACAGAACTGGAAGCTGAGGCGAAGATCGCCGCCCTGGCTGCGAATCAGTTCGCGCGAAACAGCCAGTCCCAAACCGGTTCCGGATGGCTTGGTCGTATAGAACGGTTCAAATACCCGTTCCTGCTGCTCTGCGTGGAGGCCGGGCCCATCGTCTCGAACCTCAACTTCCACCTTTCCATTTCTGTCGAACGCGCCCACGTGGACTGTTCCGCCCGCCGACGAAGCCTCGATTGCATTCAGAAGCAGGTTCACCACTGCCTGGGTCAATTGCTGCGCGTCGAACAGTGCGGAAAATTCCTTCTCCGGAACTTCCAGTTTCACGGTTGTGTTTTGCATTTCCGCTTGGCGCTCCAACAGGTCCAGGCAATGCTGAAGAACAGGTAGAACCGGCTGCACTTGGGGGCGAGGCTGCCGGACGCGTTGTAAATCGAGCACGTCGTTTAACAGGCTGCTCAGACGGTCGACTTCGGCGCGAACCGTCTGGAGATCCTGCTGCCGGATGGCCCCTGTTCCGAGTCTGCGCTCCAGGAGCTGTACGGTCAGCCGGATGCTGTTCAGTGGATTACGAATCTCATGAGCCAGGGCAGCGGTGGCACGACCCAGCGTGCGCATTCGATCCTCGCGCCGCAGTTCCGATTCCAGCCTTCGGCGAACGCTCGCCATGCGATTGATGGATCTGCTGATGCCGCCCAATTCATCCGAGCGCTCCGGGAGCCGAAACTCGAAGTCCCCCTCGAGTTTTGCGAGCCCACGTTGAATCTCTGAAACGCCGCGCGCCAGGCTCAGACCGGTTGCAAGAGTCCCTGCCACGCTGATGAGCGCCGCGAGCACCAGAATAGAAACCATGATGTCGCGCCTGCCTGCACCGGGAGCACCTCTTCCGACAAGCCGCTTCATGGCCCAGACCGCCACGCGACCGTCTGACCGGGCACAGCACCCAACACCAGAAGATCCGTCTTGCCATGAAACACTTCCGCCGTGGCGCGGTGCTCCTTCAAGCTTCGTTGGGCAAGAGTCCGAATCAGACCGCTCTCGGCACGAGGAACATCGGTTTTCTCCGGAGCTGCATCGTGCGTAGGAAAGGCATACCCCAAGAAGGCGTTGTCCACATAGAAACCACCTTCTACGCCAGGATAGGAACGCAGCACCGTTTGCGTAATGCCTCGCGCCGAAAGATCGCGGGCTTGCGCCGGCAAACCGTTCCAGTAGGGATCGGAAGCAACGCGATACGAATACTGCTGCTTGAGTTCAGCGATGGCATTCGTGATCAGCTTATTCGTTTCTCCCAGGATTACTCTCTCCGCGCCCTGAATCGCTTGCGTGATGAGAACGACGCTTAAACTTGCGACGGACAAGGCCGCCAGGAACGCAAACAGAAGCTGAAGAAGCAACCGGTTCCGAAGCAAGCGGTTCAAAGCAGGTTCCTGTCTCGCGGGTGTGGCGGGGCGGCGGGGGTGGCGGGGAGGAACTGCGGGAGCGGTGCAATCGGGCATCGGCATTGCCGCTTGCGCTATATTTTCCAGGGCCTTCACAACCTCCTCACTCGCTTTCGCGTTCTCGTCGGCCCCGACAAAATCCTTCTGTTCGTAATCGGCCATCGCTGATTGATAGAAGCTGCGAGCCCATTCCGGCAACGCCGCAGCTCTTGGATCATTCGATTGCCGGAGAAAGTACTCGGATTGCTTCGTTCTGAAAGTAGACCCGTGCCAGGTGGTCCGCAAGATCCGGGGGCGGAGGAGGATTCTTCACTTGCGCTCGCTTTGCCAAGTGCCCCTGGTGCTCTGCCACATGCACCAGAGAGTCTGCCGCCGCGGCGAGACGATCCGCCTTGAATCGCTTACCTGCCCGGATTGCCTCTTCAGAGTTACCGAGGAGTTCCCGCCCATAATCGAGAGCTTTCTGCGCAATCGGACTGGAACCACGCGTCGAATTCAACTTGCGATAGACCTCCTGAATATGTTGCGCCGGTCCCGGCCCGGGCGGTCTGGGCGGATGCGGTGGCGGTGGCGGCTGCAGCCAAAGCGGGCCTAAGATGCCCGCCATGACTACAGACCAGCCAGACCACGTCATCGTAAACACAATACCTGACTAGCAGGAGCGATTCCACGACTCTTTCTTTCCAGGCGATGACTTGAACTTCATCCACTGTTCGATTTTCCCCCGGCGGTGTACGGATTAGTAACAACGATGTGCTCAAAGTTGGTCGGCGGGTGGAACGGGGAGCGGGGGGGTGGCGGAGCGGGCGGGCGAACGGGCCGGGACAATGCACGTGGTGGCGCAGGAACTGCTGGAGGAGGCGGAGGGGCGGGCATGGTACCAGGGTTCTGCATTGGGTGGCACGGCGGCCCGAAGCGTTTGGCCATTGACAGTCAAACTATCCAGGTCGACAACGGTTCTGCCGCTCCCTGTTTTTCGGGCCAGTCCCGTGTACGAGACCGCTGCCCCGGCTTGAATCGAGGACGGATTGGCTGCTGAGAACGGAGCCACTCTTACCAATGTTCCGTTTTCGAGAAGAAACCCATTAGCCTACAACCAGTAATGGCTCAGGAAAGCAATTGACCGA
>CAVSTI010000013.1:0-160127 GCA_963730775.1 uncultured Acidobacteriaceae bacterium
TGGGGCGGTATCATTCGCTGTTTGCGGAAAGGTATACGTTCCGGCGTGTCTGGAAGTGACGGCCGAGACGTTGGACGGTGTGATCATGGGGGTCGGCATCGCGAGTTGCCGATTGAGGCGGTGCAGTTTCATCCGGAGTCAATTTTGAGTCTGGACCAGGCTTGCGGGTTGCGGCTGATTGAGAACGTGGTGAGAACTTTGGGGGCGAAAGTCAAAGTTAGCCGCTAGTTTGCAACGAAACGCGGGGATCTCCACTCCTAAAAGGTATGCTGGGAGAGAAAATGACCCCGATGGTTGGCCGGACTGTTTCCCACTACCGCATTCTTGAGAAACAGGGCGGCGGCGGTATGGGGGTCGTCTTCAAGGCAGAAGATCTCCGGCTAGGCCGGATGGTCGCCCTCAAGTTTCTCTCCGAGGACCTGGCCAAAGACGATCACCGCTTGCAGCGTTTCCTGCGGGAGGCCAAGGCGGCGTCGGCTCTGAACCATCCAAACATCTGCACCATTCACGAAATCGACACGTCGGACGGTCAGGCGTTTATTGTGATGGAGTTGCTGGAAGGGCAGGCTCTCAACACGCAGATCCCGGCATCCGGCATGGAGATCCGGCAGGTAGCGGAACTGGCCGACCACATCGCGAACGGGTTGAAAGCGGCCCACGCGAAGGGCATTGTGCATCGGGATATTAAACCTCCAATGTATTCGTCACATCGCCGGGGGCCGCGAAAATACTCGACTTCGGTCTGGCGAAGCTGACCGCCAGCAATGTGTTGCTCTCACTGGAGGCGACGGCGACAGCGCAGGAATCGCTGACAAAGATGGGGTCGACGGTCGGCACTGTGTCTTACATGTCTCCCGAGCAGGCCCGCGGAGAGGCGGTGGACGAACGCACGGATCTGTTTTCTTTTGGCGTAATGCTGTACGAGATGACGACGGGCACGCTGCCTTTCCGGGGTAACAGCTCGGCGGCGGTGCTGGGGGAGATACTCCACGTTGTTCCCGCAGCGCCATCGCAACGCAAGGCGAGCGTACCCGCGGAGCTCGACCGCATCATTCTCAAGGCTCTGGAGAAGAACCGCGAGTTGCGGTACCAGAGTGCGGCTGAGATGCAGGCCGATGTACGGCGGCTGAAGCGCGACTTAGAAGGCAGCGGAATGGCCGCTCCGGTTATTCACCCGCGGAAGGTTCTCGTACTCACGGGGGCAGCCATCGTAGCTGCCATCCTGGTGAGCGGCGGGCTGTTCTGGCGCGCGCACCGAGTTAGCGATCCTGTGCCGGCTGGCACGAGTCAACCGGAAGTTCATCCCCGGCGGGCCGTGGCGGTACTGGGTTTTCGCAATCTGACCGCGCGTCCGGAGGCCGCCTGGCTTTCTACGGCTCTGGCGGAGATGCTGTCGACCGAACTGGCGGCGGGAGAAGCATTGCGGATCATACCCGGGGAGAATGTCGCACGGACGCGGATCGATCTGGCGCTCACAGACTCGGACACGTACGGTGAGGAAACTCTGGCGAAGATCAAGAAACACCTGGGTACCGATCTGGTGGTGCTGGGATCTTATACGGACCTGGGGCCCACGACGGGAGGCGAAATCCGGCTGGATTTGCGACTGCAGGAAACCGCTGGCGGGAGCACGCTCGCCTCCGTTTCCGAGACGGGAACAGAGGCGGGCCTGTTTGAACTGGTGTCGAAGGCGGGGGCTCGGCTGCGAGAGAAATTGGATATTGCGGGCATCTCTCCCGGTGAGGGGGATTACATCCGCGCGTCCTTGCCAGCGAGCCCCGCGGTGGCACGGTTGTATGCGGAGGGGCTTACGCGATTGCGTGTGTTCGACGCGGCGCAAGCTCGAGTGTTGTTGCAGGAAGTTGTAGCAGCAGAACCGAACTACGCGCGGGGACGCGCGGCCCTCTCACTGGCTGATGCGGCGCTGGGCTACGACGAAGCGGCAAAGCAGGAAGCCAAGAAGGCGTTCGAACTACCGGCTGGTTTATCACGGGAAGACCGGCTGTACGTGGAAGGACGCTACCGCGAGGCGATCCGCGATTGGGAGGGCGCGATTCGAGTAAACCGGTCTTTGTTGGATTTGTTTCCGGACAATATCGATTATGGACTGAGGCTGGCAGCCGCGGAGATCTCGGCCGGCAAAGGAAAAGACGCGCTGACCACTCTGGACAGTCTGCGAGCGTCTCGCGGCGGGTCGCGCAACGATCCGAGGATCGATCTAACTCGGGCCAGCGCCCTGGTCTCGCTGGGTGGGTTTGAGCAAGGTTTGCAATTTGCCCGTTCGGCCGCGGCGCAGTCGGAGGGAGCGGGACTGCTGATTGCCCGGGCTCGCATGGTGGAGGGAGGGGCGCTTTGGCGGACCGGCAAATCCGGCGAAGCCCTAATCGCGTTCAACGAGGCACAGGCGCTGTACAGCCGGGCCGGAGACGCTCAGGGTTCGGGGCGCATACTGCAATATAAATCGAATCTGGCGTATGAGGACGGCGATTACACCAAAGCCCGCCAACTTCTTGATCAGGCGCTGGCGATCCTACGGCGGATTGGGGATAGGGCCGGAACGGCCAACGCGCTGAATGGACTCGGGAATGTGTTTTACGCCACTGGCGCATTCGACCAAGCGAAGAAGGTGTATGAAGAGTCGCTGGACATTTTGCGGGAAGTGGGCTCGAAGGACGGGGTCGCCGGAGGGCTGGGCAACATAGCCAATGTTCTGGATAGCCAGGGCCGGCTGGAAGAGGCGGAACGAATGCAGCGCCAAGCCCTTGAGGCCTTCCGGGAGGTAGGCAACCAGAGGGGCGCCGCGTCCACGCTGCACAATCTGGGGGACCTGCTAGCCGAGCGGGGCAAACTCCCGCTGGCCCGGCAAACGATCGAAGAAGCCTTGGCTGAACAGCGCAAAATCGGGCACAAGAGCGGAGTCGCCTATACCTTAAACAGTCTCGGTGAGGTATTGCAGGCCATGGGCGATTTAGCAGGTGCGCGCCAGGCTTTTGAGGAAGCTCTGGCGATCCGCCGTGAACTGGGGCAACAGGAAAACTCGGCGAAGACCGGATTAGACCTGGCGATCCTGTCGAGTGAAGAAGCCCATCCGGCACAAGCCGAGGCTCTGGCGCGCGAGGCTATGAAGAAGTTTGCCACGTTGAAGGACGGGGAAGAGGAGGCATGGGGGACCGCTGTACTGACACGCGCTCTTCTGGCCCAAAAGAAACTGCCGGAGGCGAGAGCGGCGATAGCCCGAGCGCAGAACGTGCTTCCAGCCCATGCAGCTTATCCGACGCGCTTCGCGGTATGGCTGGCCGCAGCCCGTGTGGATGCAGCAGCGGGAAACAGCAGCCTCGCGGCCCGGGAAGCGGGGCAGGTGCTCACGGTAGCAAAGCAGTACGGATTCGGGGGATACGAATTAGAGGCACGGCTGGCGCTGGGCGAGTTCGCGATGCGGGCTCAAAAGGCCAACGCACGGAAGCAATTGCAGGACCTGGAGAACGACGCCAAGCGGAAGGGCTACGTTTTAGTAGCGCGAAGCGCACACGCACTGGCAGCTTAGCGCGGTCAGCCAGAGCTTCAGTTGCGCGCGAGTTCGTGGGAAGCGAGCAGGGCGTGGGCAGCCTGGACCGAGTCGACGAAAGCCAAATTGTCTTTCAGGGGCTTGGGTTGGAGGTCGTAAACTCCGCGTTCGAAGGCGGTGTGCCAAAGATCGTCATCTAAATTGCGGGTCAGGACAATCAGGCAAGCATCGTGGGACTGCGAGAGCAAGCAGTTGGACTGCCGCGGCGCCACTCAACGTCACGGGTTTCCAAATCGTAATAGGATGACGGAGACCGGATATTTCCGTAGCGTGCGAAGGCCGGAGCGGAAAGTGGGGCAGATCAGCAGGTCCCAATCCTTGCGCGAGGACGCTATCCGGAGCTGTAATTGGTCCATGTAGAAGGGCGTGATGGCGAGAACGGAAGGTGCGTCCCGCCCGCTCCTTCGAAAACAGACTGCTGCAAGCATGAAAGCATGTGCGACGACAGCCCGCACTCTTGAGTATACGGCGGTTTACTTCGCGTGCGCTATCAGGTCCGTACTGGAGGGCAATTGCGACGTGTCCCACCCTCCGCCGAGAGCCTGGACCAAGAGCACGCTTTCGGTGATGCGCCGCGTCAGGAGGTCGACTTCGGCGCGTTCGTCCTGCAAAGCGATGGCTTGAGTAGTGATGACGTTCAGGTAATCGGTGGTGCCGGCTTTGTATTGTGCGGTGGCGATGGTGAGGGATCGCTCAGCGGCTTCGACCGCCTTGGCTTCGACGTTCGATTCGTCTTGCGAGAAAATGCAGGGCGGACAGGGCATCCTCGACTTGCTGAAAGGCGGTAAGAACAGTCAGGCGGTAGTTGGCCACGGTGGCATCGAAGGCGTCTTCGGCCTGCGAGCAGAACGCCACGGCGACGGCCCGCATCGAAGAGGGTTTCCGAGAGCAGCGGTCCGACGGACCAGAAGCGCGCGGGCCAGGAGAACAGATTCAAAAGGCTGGAGCCCTGGAGTCCGGCGGAGGCGCTTAAAGAGATAGTGGGATAGTAGGCGGCTTGGGCGATTCCGATCTGCTCGTTGGCGGCGGCCATCTGGCGCTCGATGGCTGGCGATATCCGGGCGGCGTTCGAGCAGAGCGGACGGCAAGGCGACGGGAATGACGGGGGGCGCGTTGCGCAGGATTTTGCGCGGGATTCGAGGTGCCGAAGGCGGCTTCCCGGTCAGCATGGCGATGGCGTGTTCGTACTGGGTGCGCATCACGTTGAGGTCGACGAGTTGGGCGGTGGTGGTATAAAGCTGGGTTTCGGCCAGGGCCAGATCGCCGCCGGAGGCGACGCCACTGGCGTAGCGGTCCTGGGTCAATTTTAGGTAGTCCTCATAGGATTTGACGGTGCGTTCGAGCAGGTCTTCATCGCCATCCAGGCCATGCAAGTTGAAGTAGTCTTGAGCCAGTTCGGATTGGTACATCAGACGGACGTTTTCCAGATAGGGCCTCGTCGGCCTGGGCGGTTTCGGCGCTGGCGCGAATGGCGCGCCGGATGGCTCCCCAGACATCGATCGTGGTACGAGAAATCGAAGGGAATGGCGAACGTGTTACGGGTTCCACTGCCGATCACCGCCGGTGGCACTGCCTCCGGCAAGGGCGAGAGGAGTTCAGCCCAGTTGGTGATGCCGGGTCCTACGCTGACGGTCGGGAAAAGAGGCGGCGCGGGCGACGCGGATGGCGTCCTTGGCCTCGCGGTACTGCGCTTCGGCAACCAGGACATTCTGGTTCGAAATGCTGACCTGCTCTTCGAGAGCGTTGAGCTCAGGGTCGTTGTAGAGCTCCCACCATTTGCCGCGGAGGACGCCATCGCTGGGTTGCGCGGTTTTCCAGCCGTCGGGCGGAGGTTCCTTGAAGGCTTGCGGAACGGGTGCGGGGGGACGCTGGTATTTCGGCCCGACCATGCAGGAGGAGGTTAGTAGGGTGAGGATGGTTAGGAAGAGAGGGAACCGCTCCGGTAGATTGCGGAGAGTGAGCGCGGACGAGGGGCCGATTGCCAATCGGCCGCAGGATGCACTGCCCACATGGCTTTTAGTCTTCTGGTTCATGAATGATTTCAGGGGATATCCAATGTTTGATATAGGGCGGGCAGTTCACGACTTCAACGCCTCGCTTCAGGGTCTCGCCGAAAAAGCGGGCGGCGGCGCGATCGAGCAAAGTGACCTCGCTTAGATCGAGCACAACCTGCTGCCGGTTGCGCTGGCCGGCCGGTCGATGAAGCGGCCGATCTCCGGGAAGCGAATCGGCATTGACTTTGCCGCAGACGGCGAGCGTGACGAGTTCATTGTGGACGACACGATCATCGTGCACATGATCGAGCTCGAGGGTTCAGACCTCGACCGATCGGGTTCGACGGGTTCCGGTGACTTGCGGGAACGCAACCACCAGTGCTGCAAGCGGTCGAAGTACAGATAGATGACCGGGGTGGTGTAGAGCGTCAGCATCTGGCTGACGATCAGGCCGCCGATGATGGTGATGCCGAGCGGGCGGCGCAGTTCGGAGCCGGTGCCGGTGCCGAGCGCCAAGGGGAAGGCGCCGAGCAGGGCGGCCATGGTGGTCATCATGATGGGACGGAAGCGCAGCATGCAGGCTTCGAAGATGGCGTCGCGGGTGTTCTTGCCTTCGGTGCGCTCCGCCGCCAGGGCGAAATCGATCATCATGATGGCGTTTTTCTTGACGATGCCGATCAGCAGAATGATGCCGATGATGGCGATGATGCTGAGGTCGGTTTTGGTGACCATCAGAGCGAGCAGCGCGCCGACGCCCGCGGACGGCAGCGTGGAAAGGATGGTGATGGGATGGATGTAGCTCTCGTAGAGCATGCCGAGCACGATGTAGACGGTGGCGAGCGCGGTCGCGATGAGCAGGGGTTCGCTGCCGAGGGATTGCTGGTAAGCCTGGGCAGTTCCGGCGAAGGCGGTCTGAATGGTGGGGGGCAGGCCGATCTTTAGCGGCGGCGGCGTTGATCTCATTCACGGCGTCGCCTAAGGCGACGCCTGGCAGCAGATTGAACGACAGCGTGACGGCGGGAGCAAGCCCTGGTGCGTGACGGCTAGTGGCGCGGTGGTAGGCGACATAGTGCGAGACGGCGCTGAGCGGAACCATCTGGCCGCTGGGGAGCGTACACGTAAATCTGCTTGAGAAACTGCGGGATCCTGCCAGAACTGCGGGCGCGGCTTCCATGACGACGTGGTATTGATTCAGCGACGTGTACATGGTGGAGACCTGGCGCTGACCGAAGGCGTCGTACAGCGTGTTATCGAACAGCTGAGGCGAGATGCCGAAGCGCGCGGCGGTGGCGCGGTCATATTCGACCAAGGCCTGCAGACCGTGATTCTGCTGATCGCTGTTGACGTCGGCGATGATGGGAATCTTTTTCAGTTCCTCCAGCATGCGCGGCGCGAAATTCTGCAGTTCGGTCAAGATTGTCGCCGCGCAGGGTGAATTGATATTGGGCGCTGCTCGAGCGGCCGCCGACACGAAGGTCCTGCGAGGCCTGCATAAAGAGCGTCGCTCCGGGGATGCGGGCTAGTTTCGGCCGGAGCCTGGCGATGACCTGATCGACAGTGATCTTCCGTTCGTTCAGGGGCTTGAGCGAGATGAACATGCGGGCGGTATTGGTGGTGCTGCCGCCACCGCCGCCGGTGAAGCCGTTGACGGTATCGATGGCCGGGATCCTTGTCGACGATGTTGACCGTCTCCTGCAGGACGCTTGTTCATAGCCTGGAAGGAGGTGTCCTGGTCGGCCTGGATGGCGCCCATCATGCGGCCGTTATCCTGTTGGGGGAAGAAGCCCTTCGGGACGCGAATGAAGAGAAAGACATTCAAACCGATGGTGGCGAAAAGAATGACCAGGGTCAGGAGCGGATGGCGCAGCACGACGGTAAGCGTGCGGCCGTAATTAGCGATCACCCAATTGAAGCCGCGCTCGGAAGTGTTGTACAACCAGCCGTGCTCGCGCTGCTCGCTTGAGGAGGTGGGCGCACATCATAGGTGTGGTGGTGAGCGAGACCAACATCGAAACGGCGATGGCGACCGAGAGAGTGACAGCGAACTCGCGGAAGAGGCGGCCGACGATGCCGCCCATCATCAGCAGACGGGATGAAGACGGCGACCAGGGAAAGGCTGGGCCAGAGTGTTCCGGCGCGCATCCACCGCTGGGATCGCCGCGTTCCCCGGCAGGCTCATACCGAGCGCTTCCACCATACTCGCCATCGTCGAGGCCGTCCCCATCGTCATACAGTGGCCTTTCGAGCGATGCATGCAACTTTCAGCTTCGAAAAACTCTTCGGCCTTCATCGCACCAGCGCGAACCTGCTCCGACATTTGCCACAGTCCGGTCCCGGAACCCAGGTCGTGACCATGAAACTTGCCGGAAAGCATCGGGCCGCCGGAGAGACCGATGGTCGGTAGATCGCAAGAAGCCGCACCCATCAACAGCGATGGAGTCGTCTTGTCGCAGCCCATGAGAAGAACGACACCGTCCATAGGATTGCCGCGAATGGATTCTTCAACATCCATGCTGGCGAGATTGCGGAAAAACATTGCTGTCGGGCGCAGTTGCGTCTCGCCCAGTGACATGACTGGAAACTCCAGCGGGAAGCCGCCCGCTTCCCAGACTCCCCGCTTCACAATTTCGGCTAGCTCGCGAAAATGAGAATTGCAGGGTGTCAGTTCCGACCATGTGTTGCAAATCCCGATGACCGGACGGCCATCGAACAAATCGTGCGGCCATCCCTGGTTCTTCATCCAACTGCGATACATGAATCCTTCGCGGTCCTGCCGCCCGAACCACGATTGGCTGCGTAATTTCGTCATCTGAGAAGTCTCGAATTAAAGCGATCTCGCCTTCCGGAAGGCGTTTCGATAATATCGCAAAAGTTGCTGAGTAAACGTAATCTCGAATAGCACCTGATTTGACGAAAAGTGAAGGCAGGCAAGATCATCTCTCGAACACAAACTGAAGAAATCTACGAGGCTCCGATATGAACGAAGTTCTTGGTTGCGACCATGAGCATCAGTCTCCGGCACTCCGAAATCCATGGGTTCGATTTCTGCTCAATGTCAGCCTGTGCGTTTTTGCTCTGGGGGCAGCCATGTGCGCGCAGGATGGCGGCGCGCTCCATATCTATTTTGTCGATGTTGAAGGCGGACAGGCGACTCTGTTTGTTACACCGGACAAAGAATCTCTGCTCATCGACACGGGCTGGCCAGGAAACGGCGGTCGGGACGCCGACCGGATCGTTGCCGCCGCGAAAAAGGCAGGGATCAGCAAGATCGACTATGTCCTCATCACGCACTTCCACGAGGATCACGTCGGCGGAGCGCCTCAGCTCGCGGCAAAAATCCCAATCGGAACGTTTATCGATCACGGAGAAAACCGCGAGAGTACGGATGCCCCGACCGTGCAGGTCTGGCAGGCATACCAGCAACTTCTCAGCGGCGGGAAGTTCAAGCGCATAACGGCGAAGCCCGGAGACAAGTTGCCCATTCACGGAATGACAGCAACTGTGGTCAGCGCGGACGGCGCTGTACTTGACGCCCCACTTCCTGGTGCCGGCGATGAAAACGCTAATTGCAAGAATGCGGAGTCGTTCCCAACCGATAAGACAGAAAATCTTCGATCACTTGGGACTCTGATCACGTTCGGCAAATTGAGAATCCTCGATCTCGGCGACCTGACGAAAGACAAAGAGATGCAGATCATGTGTCCGAAGAACAAGCTGGGGAAAATCGATATTTATATTGTGTCGCACCACGGCTGGAATCAGAGCAGCAGCCCAGCTTTTGTGTACGGTCTTGCCCCAAGGGTTGCAATCATGGATAACGGCGCGAAAAAGGGTGGAACGCCGTCGGTCTGGGACATCATTGAAAAATCCCCTGGCCTGGAAAATCTTTGGCAGCTTCATTATTCCGAAGAGGGCGGGTCCGCGCACAACGTTCCGTCGGAATTCATTGCGAATCCTGATGGGCCGGATGCAGGAAACTACCTGCAACTGACCGCACGTCGCGATGGAAGCTTTCAGGTCTTCAATTCACGTACACAGAAGACGAAGCAGTATCCCGCGAAATAGCTGAGAAAATGGCAGAAAAGGGGCCCGATGCCGCATCTCACCGAACGGGCGCCCAGCATGAGTAAACGATTACTCGATCTGGAGCTATAATCTCGGAAAGAACGTCACTACTGGGAGAAGTTTTCATGAATCAAAAAAAGGAAATATCCCGCCGTCAGTTCGTAACCTCAGCGGCAGCCGTTGCCGCAGTTTCGGCGATTCCAGCTCAGAAAGCTTTCGGTGCGATCGGCGAGCGGGAGAGCAGTGGGTTCTCCGCAGACCGCCGTTACTCTGACCGACGATCCCGGTTGGCGCGACCAAGGCGTTGAGAATCTCGCAAAATCGCCGCACGCCAAACTCCGAAATATTCCAGTGCATGCTGTGACGATCCAACAAGGCTTCTGGGGAACTCGTCGAGACGTAAACGTCAATAAAAGCATTCCCAGCATGCACGATCTGCTTGAAGCGAACGGCCGCATGAATAATTTTCGGCGGCTCGTGGGGAAGAGCGATGCAGCGCAGCATGGCCCGGTATTTTCGGATTCCGACGTTTACAAATGGACTGAAGCGGTGGGGTTTGTCCTGCAATCGGGCGATCGTCCGGAACTTCGGGCAAGCGCAGAAAAAGCGATCAACGAAGTTGTCGCGGTGCAGGAGCCGAGCGGATATCTGAACACCTACTATGTCGAAGATCGCAAGCCCCTGCGGATGCAGACGCAAACCCAGACGACCGGCCATGAGCTTTACAACATCGGACATATGCTACAGGGGGCCATCGCCTATTATCGCGCGACCGGCGACCGAAAGTTGCTGGACGCAGGCATCCGTTTTGTCGACGATTTTTTGATTCCCAATTACGGGCCCGCCCCGAAAAAGCCGATCGTCTCTGGCCATCCGGAAATAGAAATGGGCTTGATCGAGTTGTATCGAATCACTGGCGACAAGCGGCAACTCGAACTTGCGGGATACATCTTGCAAGGCGACAAGCGGATGGATCTGCCTGAGCGCAGAACCATTTATATGTTCAGCGGAACTCCATTCACGGAGCGCACGAAACTCGAAGGTCACGCGGTCCGCGCCATGTACGCCTGTTGCGGAGCCACGGACTATTACATGGAAACCGGGGATGACTCCTACTGGAAGACTCTTAACACGCTTTGGAACGACATGACTTCCACGAAGATGTACGTCACCGGAGGAGTGGGTTCGCGGTCCGACGGGGAAGCATTCGGGGATGCGTACGAGCTCCCAAATTTTCGCGCGTACGGAGAAAGCTGCGCCGCCATCGGCAACATGATGTGGAATTGGCGAATGCTGGCGCGCGACTGGGGACGCGAAGTTTACCGATGTCATCGAACGAGCCCTCTATAACGGCATCAACTCCGGCATGTCGCTCGATGGGGTGATGTATTGCTACCGCAATCCCTTGGCGTTCGATCCGTCGACGGGAGATAAGATCCGCAATCCCTGGTACGACACCACGTGCTGTCCGCCCAACATCGAGCGGACCTTCGGCTCACTGCCAGGATACTTTTACAGCACAAGCAACGATGGTATCTACGTGCATCTCTACGACAATTCGGAACTTGATTGGCATCTCGAGAGTGGTAACGGTTTAAAGATCACGCAGAAAACAAACTATCCGTGGGATGGGAATGTCGAAATGACCGTCACGCCGGCGCAGCCCGCCGACTTCACGGTATATGTGCGAATCCCCGGCTGGGTCGATAGCGCTCAAGTGTCGGTGAATGGTAAGGCTGTGTCGGGCGCAAAAGCTGGCGCCTATCTGCCGATCCGTCGCCACTGGGCTTCCGGTGACCGGATCAGTCTGCAAATGGCGATGGCGCCGCAAGTGCTGGAGGCGAATCCACGAGTGGCCGACGACACCGGGCGCGTGGCGGTACAGCGTGGTCCACTCGTTTATTGTCTCGAAGGGCTTGATCAGTCGGGCGGCGTCAACCTGAGCGACGTTGCGCTGGAAATTGGGAGGCGTCCTGACTCCGAGTTCCAGAGCGAGATGAAGGGGGATCTGCTGGGTGGAGTGCTGCTGTTGCACCATACGGGTATTTCATATGAGCGAAACGCATCCGAAAGTGCTCTCTACCCGCGTTATACGGGAGCAGCAGATAAAACGAAGAATGTACCCCTGACTTTCATCCCTTACTACGCGTGGGCAAATAGGCAAGCGACCTCGATGCAGGTTTGGACGCCCTTGATTCGGTCCTGATAGGCGAGGTCCGAAGAGAAACTCGTCGGATTTGATCGGCACGTTCTCATCAATCGAGGAGCAAAGGATTGCGGTGGAAAATTGCTGTCCTGGTGAGCGCGGCGATTGCGATCAGTTACCTCGATCGCCAGACTTTGCCGGTCGCGATCAATGCGATCGGCAAGGATATCCCGCTTTCGAACCAGCAGTTTTCGACATTGCAGTCGGCGTTTCTGGTGTCGTACGCGTTCATGTATGCGGGCGGAGGCAAGCTTACGGACGTTCTGGGGACGCGCCGAGGTTTCACAGTGATCATGATTTTCTGGTCGGTGGCCTGTATCAGTCACGCTTTAGCTCTCAGCTTTGCGATGCTTGCGGTCAGCCGATTCCTGCTCGGCATGGGAGAAGGAGGTGGCTTTCCGGCTGCCACCAGAGTGGTCGCGGAATGGTTTCCGACGGATGAACGGGCGAGTGCGATGGGCATCATCAATGCAGGTACATCTGCCGGGGCAGTCGTCGCTCCGCCCCTGATTGCGATTATTTTGAGCTTCTTGAGCTGGAGATGGATCTTCTTGATTTCAGGAGCACTGGGCCTGCTTTGGACGGCGTGGTGGAGGGGTGCCTATTTCTCTTCCGAGCAAAATCGTCAGTCGACACTGTCCGGTTTCTGCGGAACCAGACGGCGCGCTGTGCGATGGATCGATTTATTGCGCATCCGTGAAGTCTGGGGCATGGTGACCGCGAAATTCTTGAGTGATGCCGCCTGGTACTTCTATCTCTTTTGGTTGCCAAAATATCTCTACGACGCGCGCGGATTTAACATCAAGGCGGTGGGAACGTTTGCCTGGATTCCGTACGCCGCGGCGGGAGTCGGCTGCCTGGTTGGTGGATGGTTCTCAAGTTATCTCGTGCGCCGCTCGTTCTCGGTTGCCGCTGCAAGAAAAATTGCCTTGGGTCTCAGCGCGGTGGTGATGCCACTGGTAATTGTCATTCCGCACGTTGCAGTATCGTGGTCCATCGTCGTCTTCAGCGTCGCGTATTTCGGGCAACAATCCTGGTCAACTTTGGTTATGGTGCTGCCGACGGATCTTCTTCCGCGCGGAGTGGTGGGATCCGTCGCGGGCTTAATCGGGTTTGGTGGCGCAATGGGTGGAATCGTGTTCGGCCAACTGGTTGGATATTTGCTTGACCATGGCCTAGGCTACGGCGTCGTGTTTGCACTGGCGGGGACGTTTCACGTGATTGCGTTCGCGATCATCTTGCTTTCGATCCCAACCTTCGAACCTGCGGAGATTGAAGCACGATTGATCTATCAAGGAGCACGATGAAGATCAAAGAAATTCGTACCCGAGTATTTCGCTGGCGAGGGAAGACCGTGCCTTTGCCTCCGCATTTCTGCACGAATCCCATGGACCTATTGCAGTTGCCGCAGGCGTCCATGGGTACTTTCACGTTCCATGGATGGCTCGTTGTCGAGATTTTCACGGACGACGGTTTGGTCGGAATTGGCAATGCTGCGCTCGCTCCGCAGGTCACAAAACAAACCATTGATCTCTATTTGAAGCCCTTGTTGATAGGACAAAATCCCTGGGATATCGAATTTCTATGGCAGCACATGTACCGCAAGACGATGGCGTTCGGTCGCAAAGGGGTCGGGATGGTGGCAATTAGCGCCGTCGACATCGCCTTGTGGGATCTTTTGGGTAAGGCGGCGAAACAGCCCGTTTATCGTCTGCTCGGAGGCAGGACCAAGCCACAAATTCCGGTATACGCTAGTCGACTCTACGCCGCCGAGCCTGCGGACGTTGCGAGAGAAGCCAAGCGCTACAAAGACGACGGCTTTAAGGCGATGAAGCTCCGCTTCGGCTGGGGGCCAAGCGACGGCGCAGCTGGGATGCAGCGCAACCTCGAACTCGTTCGCACTGTGCGCGAAACCGTTGGCAGACGAGATCGACGTGATGGCCGACGCTTATATGGGTTGGACGCTGGACTACGCCAAGAGAATGCTCCCGCTGCTGGAACCGTTTCACTTGCGATGGCTGGAGGAGCCCGTTATTCCGGACGATATTCACGGCTATGCGGAATTGAAGTCTTACGGACGAATTCCGATCGCAGGCGGCGAACACGAATTCACGCTGTATGGATTTCGCGACTTACTTGAAGCGCGCGCGGTTGACTACATCCAGTTCGACACGAACCGCGTGGGAGGGATTACGCAGGCGCGCAAGATCGCGGCCTTGGCGGAGTCCTACTCGGTGCCTGTGATTCCCCATGCCGGTCAGATGCATAACTATCACATCGTGATGGCGAGCTTGAATTCTCCGATGGCGGAATATTTCCCCATGGTAAATGTCGAAGTGGGGAATGAGCTGTTCTGGTATCTATTTCAAGGCGAGCCAAAGGCGAAAGATGGATTTATCAATCTATCCGACGATGTGCCGGGCATGGGTTTAACGATCGATGAAGCGAAGCTGGAAAACTTCGACACCGTTGAATAGGAAAATAAATTACGGGGAAGAATGATGCGGCTGGTACAAATCAAGAAGGGAATCGTTCGACGTGTGGCGCTGGTGGATGAGCCTCAACTCCGCGTCCTCGACGGCTGCAATTCTGTTTTTGAACTTGCCCAGTTGGCAATCAAGTCGCGCACAAAGCTTAGTGACATGGTTCGGCAGAGGCTTACGAGTGAGCGCTTGGATTACGATCCTGTATATAACGGCAGCTCAGAGTGGCGATTGCTTCCGCCGATCGATCATCCGGACGAACCTTCGCGCTGCATGGTCTCCGGGACAGGCCTAACTCATCTAGGGAGTGCACGCGACCGGCAATCCATGCACGCAGCCGACAAGCACGACATGACCGATAGCATGAAAATGTTCCATTGGGGAAAGGATGGCGGCCGGCCGGCGCCAGGACAGATCGGCACGCCACCGGAGTGGTTCTTCAAGGGCAATGGGACGATGATTCGGAGCCACGGTCAAGCTCTCGAGATCCCTGCTTACGCTGAAGATGGCGGAGAAGAGGCGGAGATCGCTGGCCTTTACGTGATTTCGCCGGATGGCTCACCCTACCGAGTAGGGATGGCTGGAGGCAATGAGTTTTCCGATCACCGGTTCGAGAAAAAGAACTATCTCAATCTGGCAGGTTCAAAACTTCGAACCTGTGGCCTTGGACCTGAAATCGTCGTCGATCCGGAATTCTCGTCGTTATCGGTGAAGGTAAACATTGACCGGGGTGGGAAATCGGTCTGGTCCGGAACTTTCCGAACCGGAGAAACCGAGATGTGCCATAGTCTGAGAAACCTCGAGCATCATCACTTCAAGTTTGAGGCTCACCGGAGGCCGTGCGACGTTCACATCCACTTCTTCGGAACGGATTGCCTGAGCTTTGGCTCGGGCATCGCCCTTCAGGCCGGAGATGTAATGGAGGTTGCATTTGAAGGGTTCGGACGCCCGCTGCGCAATCCGGTCCATGTGGCCGCGTCTTCGTCTTCGCCAATCGAGGTCCATTCGTTAGGATAAGAGAATGGCAAAATCACGCGTTGCAATTCTGGGTCTCGGCATCATGGGCGGAGGCATGGCGACGCGCCTGCTTTCGTCGGGATTTCCGGTGTCGGTATACAACCGAAACCGCGAGAAAGCCAAAACCTTCGCGGAACTCGGCGCGTTCGTTGCTGATTCACCAAGCGAGGCTGCAGCGAGATCAGAGATCGTCATTAGCATGGTTGCCGATGACGCGGCTTCCCGAAACGTATGGCTAGGGGAGGGCGGCGCTTTAGACGGAGTCTCTTCAGGTTCATTATTACTCGAATCCAGCACGGTGTCGGTCGACTGGGTTAAGGAACTGGCGGAAGCAGCCGCCAAGAAGGGCTGCGAGCTCTTGGATGCGCCCGTCACCGGCACCAAGCCACATGCGGCGGCGGGTGAGCTGTTCTTTATGGTGGGAGGTTCCGTCGCAGCCTTCGACCGCGCGAAGGTTGTTCTGTCGGTTCTCGGAAGGGAGGTGGTACATCTCGGTCCGAATGGGAGTGGTGCTCTCCTGAAACTCATCAACAACTTTGTCTGCGGCGTTCAAGCTGCGACTTTCGCAGAAGCGATGTCTCTGGTTCGAGCGTCTGATCTTGATCGCGAGAAGAGTGTTTCCGTACTGGGAAATAGCGCTCTCGCGAGCCCGCTTATCAAGAGGATGATGGCCAGTATGGCCGCGGACGACTTCACTCCGAACTTCCCTCTCAAACTGATGACCAAGGATATCGGTTACGCTATTCATGAAGGCGCGAAATGTGGGCATCCTCTCCAAACCGCTTTGCCGGCTCTAGAGATATTCAAGAAGGCTGTTGGCCAAGGCCTCGGCGATCAGGACTTTTCCGCCGTCGTCAGATCAGTCGAGAAGAATTAGTACACCGGTCAGCGAGCGCGAGCCAAAGTAGACGCGATAAAGCGAATGACGTTCGGCCCTCAACCTGGAAGACGATCCTGCTCTTCTTTCTCGCGGCTGCCGCTTGTTTCGGAGTCATATGGCCAGACGACCAGCCAAGACATCAACGCCATCACCTCGGCTCTGCGTGGGCGTGAGTTTGATAAGGCCTTGCAGTTGCTTCAGCCCGCACTCCAGGAGTTCCCGAAGAGCCCGCAGCTCTGGATGCTCAAGGGTCTTGCATATGCTGGAAAGGGAAATCAAAAAGATGCCTTGGCTTCATATCAGAGTGCACTGAAATATTCGCCTGACTATCTTCCAGCGCTCGAAGGCGCAGCCCAACTGGAATACGATGCCGGGAACGCCTCGGCTATTCCGTTGCTCCAACATGTGCTTCGCCTGCAACCCAGCGATCCCACCAGCCACGCCATGCTTGCCGTGCTGGCTTTCAAAAAGCACGATTGCGGGACGGCAGCGCCACATTTTGCTCAGAGCGGCGCAATCATCGATTCTCAGGCGGGAGCTCTGGAGATGTACGGTTCCTGCCTTATGGAATTGAAGCAAGCCGACAAAGCCATCCCCATCTTTGGCAAGATGTTGGCGTTACACCCTGACGATTCGCGAATGAGACGCAACATGGCTGCCGTTCAACTGGCTGCTGGTCACCCACAAGAGGCAATCGCGACATTGCAACCTGCGTTGGCAACTGGGAATCCGGAGGTAAGTACGTTGCAGTTGGCGGCTGCTGCCTACGAGGACAACAAAGACACACCAAAAGCGGTGAAGACCCTGAGGGACGCGATCGTCAAAGATCCGCGAAACGTGTCGCTTTACGTAGACTTTGCGAATATCGCGATGAGCCACCAGTCGTTTCAAACGGGCATCGACATG
This sequence comes from uncultured Acidobacteriaceae bacterium, assembly GCA_963730775.1. Classification (GTDB taxonomy): domain Bacteria; phylum Acidobacteriota; class Terriglobia; order Bryobacterales; family Bryobacteraceae; genus Bog-105. The sequence continues at coordinate 17,117 of CAVSTI010000013.1, forward strand.
GTGAATTCAGGTCTGAATGTGCAACCAAAAGCGGCAGATCTCTATCTGGCGCGCGGCGTCCTGTATGTTCAGCTCGCGGAGTTCGACAAGGCCCAGGCAGACTTCGAGAAAGCTGAGCAATTGGATCCAAAACAATCTCTTAGCGCGGCCGCACAAGGAATGGTCGCCGAAGAAAAGAACCAGAACAATCCGGATGAAGCTTTGGCGACTGTGCGTGCCAAATTGCTCAAGAAGCCTGGCGACGCGTTTCTTTGGTATCTGCAGTCTGCGATTCTGGCCCTGAAAGCTCCGGCTCCGGGCAGTCCCGATTTCCAGCGAGCGATCCAGTCAGCTAACAGGGCTATTTCCCTCCAGCCTTCCCTCACTGCGGCAAGGGACGTACTCGCAAAGCTGTATCTACAGTCCGGCCAGAACTCGCTTGCAATCAAAGAATGCCGCCAAGCCCTGCAGAATGATCCATCGGACCAGACTGCCTTGTATCATTTGATTTTGGCTCTACGGAAGACTAGCGACCGAGGCGAAATTCCGGATCTGCTCAAGCGACTGGCGCAGGCTCGGCAAAACGCAGCTAGAGAAGAAGCGGATCAGAATCGTTACAAGTTGACGGTCGAGCCGGCGCTCTCAGGTCAGCCTGCAAACTAGGGGATTCCCTGAGTTGAGTAAACCTTTACTTGAAGTCGTGCCAATCGCGATAATGAATGTCCTTTCGAAAGCTCTCAACAAATGACGATGACCCGGCGTTCGTTCGTCCTCTTCTCGCTCTGCGCGTCGGCACGGCAAATGTTTGGCCAGCAGGGAATCGCCTCTCGCGATGTGAAAGCGCAGGCTAAACCTGCGCCGTCGGGCCGTCCGTTTAACGCGCATTTTACAGACGTCGCAAAGGCCGCGGGTTTGCACGCTCCAGTGATCTACGGAGGCATCGATTCCAAGAAATACATTATGGAAGCGAACGGATGCGGATGCGCTTTCATCGACTATGACAATGATGGCTGGATGGATATCTTTCTGCTCTCGGGCACGCGGCTGGAAGGCGACCCTCCCGAAGCGACGAACCGGCTTTACAAGAATAATCGCGACGGAACTTTCACCGATGTCACGGAGAAAGCCGGCTTGAAAGCTGTCGGCTGGGCGAATGGAGTCTGCGTAGCGGATTACAACAACGACGGTTTTGACGATATCTTCTGCACGTATTACGGACAAAATCGGCTCTTCCGGAACAACGGGGATGGCACGTTCACCGATGCCACCAAACAAGCCGGTTTGTTAGACAATGGCCCCGCACGGTGGGGAGCAGGATGTGCTTTCCTCGACTACAACCGAGACGGCCATCTCGATCTTTTCGTCTCGAACTACATCCGCTTTTCGTTCGAACACGCTCCGGCGCCCGGCGAGAATTCGACATGCAATTGGAAGGGCATTCCCGTGAATTGCGGTCCGCGTGGATTGCCAACGGGAAGGCATTCGCTTTATCGCAACAACGGAGATGGCACCTTCACCGACGTGACAAAGCAGGCAGGCATCGCTGCGGCGACTGAGAGTTACGGCATGACTGTTGTCACGGCAGATTTCGATGAAGATGGATGGCCCGATATCTTCGTGGCCTGCGACTCCACTCCAAGCCTGCTGTTTATGAACAATCATGACGGCACTTTTCGCGAAGAAGGCGTTATGCGCGGTGTCGCGCTCAGCGACGATGGCATGGAGCAAGCCGGCATGGGAGTTGGCGTTGGCGACTACAACCTCGACGGGCACCTCGACTTGTTCAAGACGCATTTCATCGGAGACACGAGCGGCTTCTATCGCAACGACGGGAAAGGAAATTTCGATGAAGTGACGCGCCTGGCAAAGGTTGGCGTCGAGACCCGATTCACCAGTTGGGGCGCAGGCCTTGTCGATCTCGATAACGACGGCTATCCCGATGTGCTGTTTGTTACGGGTAGCGTGTATCCAGAAGTGGAACGCAAGTTGCCGCAATATCCATACAAGACTCCGAGAGTTCTGTTTCGCAATTTGGGGAATGGCACATTTGAAGAACTGGAATCTCAAGCGGGCGAGGGGATCACCACGCCACACTGCAGTCGTGGATGCGCTTTCGGCGATTTCGACAACGACGGAGATCTCGACGTCCTCATCGTGAACATGAACGAGCCGCCGTCTCTTCTGCGAAACGACATGAAGGGGAAGGATAACTGGCTCAAAATCAGGCTCGAGGGCGTGAAATCAAACCGCAGCGCGATCGGGGCAAGAGTGCTGTTGCACTATGCCGGCAAGGTGCAGGCGCAAACTGTGTTGAGCCAGTCCAGTTACTATTCGTGCAATGATCCACGCCTTCATTTCGGCCTCGGCGCTTCTGCGACGGCGGATGCAGATGTTTATTGGCCGAACGGTGCGCATGAACAGTACAAGAAAATTGCGGCCAATCAGCTCATAACAATACGGGAAGGCACCGGTATTGTTGCCAATCGGGGTTGGAAGTAATCGCAATCTCGGAGTCAACTGTCCTCAGGGAGCCCCAGTCGTTAACCCGCGTTCTAGCTGCTCAAATCCTCATTCGCGGCGGTTTGTACACAGGCCGGTTCAAAAAAGTTCTTGACAGCCGCTAACGGTAATATTTATACATTAGCCGCTGGAGTAAACGTTTGCTGGAAGGCCGTTACTCCTTTCCCGTAAAAGCAGCTGCCAGGAGGCACTCATGCCAGGATGCATGCCGTCTCGACGCTCGGTCTGTGCGCTCGCGATCGTGATGTTTTTTGCAAGCGCAGCCCTCGCGCAATTCACCGCCAGTATCCAAGGCGTGGTTCAAGATTCGACCGGCGCGAGTGTGGCGAAAGCCACGGTTACGCTGTTGAATGTCGCGACCGGCGTTACAGCTGTCGCCACCGGAGACGCTTCCGGTAACTACCGCTTCGTCAGTCTCGCGCCGGGCAATTACAAAATTACGGCGGAAGCCGCCGGCTTTTCGAAGTCCGAGGCCGACGTCACGCTGCTCACGGAACAGAATCTGAACGTTCCGCTGTCTCTCAAAGTGGGATCGATTTCAGAATCAGTGGTCGTCACGACCGAAGCACCGGTCGTTGACACGGCGGACAGCCGTACTCAAATGACGATCGAGAACCAGGCCGTTGCGCAGTTGCCGATCATCGGACGCAATCTGGTTACGCTCGTGACAATGGCGCCAGGAGTATCCGGCTTGGGAACCAGCACCTCTGGAAGTCCGGCGTCGGGAGTGGATAACTACTCCACGGAAGAACAGGTCGATGCCAGCGCGAACGGGCAGGGCCAGAACAACAACCAGTACGTCGTTGACGGATTGGATGTGACGAGCGGTATCCGTCAGGGTGTGTTGAACCTCACTCCGCAGCCCGAATCCATCCAGGAGACGAGCATCCAGGTCAACACATTCTCCAGCGAATACAGCCGCGCGGCTGGTTTGCAAACCGTTTTCACCACCCGATCCGGAACGGACCGATTCCACGGTTCAGCATCTGACTGGTTCAACTACCAGGGAATGTTTGCCGATCAGCATTTCGTAAACGACTTCAAGCCATCCATATAAGCCCTTCCATTCGAACAATATGGATTTCGCAATCGGCGGGCCGATCATTCCCCATCACAATAGCTTCTTTTACTTTGCGGTAGAGCCGCTGCGTTCGTCTTCCAGCGCAGGTGGGTCAGTAAATTTTCCTGCACCTGAATTCATAAGCTTCGCGCAAGCCAACTATCCGGGAACGGTGGGAACTCACGTACTGACCACGTACTTACGAAAAGGCCCAAGGCTGACTTCGAAACTGCGTATGAGCTGGACCCAAGCCAGTCGTTAAGCGCGGCAGCGCAGGGTCTGGCGGCCGTGCAGCAAAATGATCTGGATCACGAGCTTGCGAATGTTCAGGAAAAGCTCGCTCAGAGACCGGATGACCCAATACTGCTTTACCTGCGAGCCGATGTCCTCGCCCAGAAAGGAGCGGAACAGGGAACAGCCGAGTTTCGAACTGCAATGGATTCGGCGAAAAAAGCCGTCGCTTTACGTCCGACGCTTGAGCCGGCCAGGGGAGTCTTGGCTAAACTGCTTCTGCAAGGTGGTCAGTATGCCGAGGCGGCGGCGCAGTGCAAGAAGGCTCTGGAACTCGATCCTAAAGATCAAACTGCGTTGTATCACTTGATCCAGGCCGATCGGAAGAACGGAAACAAGAGCGAACTTCCCGAATTGCTCAAAAAGCTCGCGCTTCTCCGTCAGGACGCGACGAAAGAAGAACGTGAACAATTCCGCTACAAACTCGTCGAAGGCGATACCCAACCCAACTGAATATACGAAGGCCTGCGGAGCTTTCAACAGATCGTTGACCTTGCTTATCGGATTTCAGCATCACTTACGTGCTGTAGCTTTCCTTATCGATGTTCATGAACGGCCGCATGGTTACTTTGCTGCCGTCAGCCGAGTCGGCCGACCAATCCCCGGTAGAGTTGTTCGTTGCCTTCGTTTGCAGCAACGCGTTTCGGTTAAAACTGGGTTGGGACTGGGCAACTGCAAACAAGACCAGCGGCCCTTGCACCAGAGCGACCATATTCGGATGGTTCGCATCTACCTGCTCGAGTCGCAAAGGCATGGGAAGCTCAAGCTCCACACGATCTCCGTCGTTCCAGGTGCGACGAATGCGCGCAAAGGTGCCAGGCTGCACTGCGTCGGTGACACGCTTTCCGTTGACCGAAAGCAGCGGATTCGGCGTTGCCCAAGCCGGAATTCGGACGTAGATCGTATATTCCTTCGGTTGCGACGCCGACACTTCGATCTGAACCTTATTGTCGAACGGATATTTCGTGTTCTGCTTGAGGCCGTACTGTCCGGCTCCATCCTTCCATTGCACCTTGGAAGGAGTGAATAGATTCACGTACACACCGTCCGATGCCCTAAGGTAGGTGCTGATGTGATAGTCGGCGGCCAGTTGCGGAAACGTCCCCGAACAGCATGGCCATTTGTCCCGATACCAAACCTTCTTGCCGGTCGTCGCATAATCCGAGTAGTAAAACGACGTTCCATCGGCTTGAATCGGCCACGCGCCGAGGATGGTGTTGTAAAGAACGCGCTCCATGCTGTCGCCGTACCGTGAATCTTTGGTTACGCGGAGAAGGTAGCGCGTGATCTTAAAGTGGCCGTATGCGCCGCAGGGTGTTTCAAAACTGGCATGGGTAGTCGTAAGACTGTTACCCAGTAGCCCGGTACCGGGCTCTCCAAAGCCCTCGTTCAGGCCCCCATCCGCCGGTTGCGAAGCTTTGTGTCGTCAGCAACATTTCGAAGCCATTTTTCGCTGCACGGAGATGCTTTTCGCTCCCTAGCGTGATGTATGCCTGCATCGCCGAACTGAAGGCATTCACGTGGCTATACGCATGTTCAAACGGGAGTACATTGTTGCCTTCCGACAGCGGCCCGAAGTAGGTATCGTCTTCGAGGTATTGTTTGGCCATGTCGCGGTAGAAGGGTTTTCCGCTCCGTTGATAAGCCAGGAACAGGTTTTCGGGTAGGGTATAGGTCTCATCCCATGTGTAAGCAGTGTCTTTGTGCGGCCGTGAGCGTTGCTCAGCTCGAGATAGAGCTTTCTCGGGCAGGTACGCAACCATTGCGCGTGTGAGCTTTTCGTGAATGTCCATCGCCATGGGGTCATGTGCGTACTCATGGGCATCGATCAGGCCGCACGACAGTTTGTCGTAGGTGTAGGCCGGAAGCCGGTAATCGACGAAGAATTTCGCCTTCGCATCCAGCGTTTCGCCGTAACCTTTCACCAATCGATTGATCTTTGCGCGCGTCTCCTCGGATCCTGTGACGGCGTAGGCTCGGGCCAGGCCCGATATGTACTGCCCAAAACTGTGGCCTGCGATGAAACCATGAAAATCATTTCCTTCCAGACTGAATCCGTCAGGTCGTACCAGCCCCCCATGTCTTCTCCGGGAGCGGGCAACCCGGCAACTTGGCGGTAGACCTTGAGCATTCGATCGTCGTCAAGGTGCTGGAATCTCGCATGGTTCTCTTCAAATTGACGTTTCATCGGGCCGTCGAGCAGTTGAACGTCGGCGTAAGAGAAAGTCGTGAGCGGCGTGGTTACCGCGACAAGGCTTTTGTCCGCCGCCGCCCATGCCGGGAGAACACTCGCGACATAAGCTCCGCCAGCGGTAGCACTCGTAGCCTTCAAGAAAGTTCTGCGATTCATACCCGACGCCATAAGTGCGCCCTCCCAAGTGAGCAATCGTTTACTGATATTGAGGCTATGACCCTGTTAGATGTTTGTCAATGATTGAACAGTGGGCAAGTCGATTCAGAACGGTGCGCATGCTCAAGTCGCGTTCTCTTGCTCCAACGCGCCGTCAATCTCGGCGATTTCCTCTTCATTCAGTCTGAAGTCCGCCGCGCCGATGATTCCGGCGACCTGCTGCGCGCTGCGAAAGCCGACAATAGCCCCGGTAACAGCAGGATGGTTCAAAGTCCAGGCAATGGCAACTTCTCCGGGCCCGCGGCCGTGACGTCGACCAATCCTGCGCAAGTGCTCGACGACCAGCAAATTTCGGGACAGCGCTGGTTCCTGGAACCCCGGCAAGTTTCGGCGCCAGTCTTCGGCCAGGAAGTTCGCCACTCTTTCTTTTGTCATTGCTCCGGTCAGAAGTCCGGCGTACATCGGCGAATACACAATGACGCCAATATTGTGACTGAGGCAGAAGGGCAAGATCTCTTGTTCGATCTCGCGCCTTACGACGGCATACGGCGGCTGTAGGGAAGTGATCGGGGCAATGTTCTGCGCCCGCTGCATCTGTGCCACGCTGAAATTAGAGACGCCGATCCAGCGAACTTTGCCCTCTTCCTTGAGGCGAGCGAGCTCGGTCCAGCCTTCTTCGATATCTTCGTCAGGTTCGGGCCAGTGAATCTGGTAGAGGTCGATGGCATCAATCTTCAGTCGGCGGAGGCTGTCTTCGCATTCGCGCCGGATGGAGTTCGCCTTGAGGCAGGGTCCGATGTTTCCCGACCCATCCCATACTCTCTCGCATTTCGTGAAGATATAAGGCTTGGGCGTTCGATCTTGGATTGCGCGACGCGACCATCTCTTCGGAATGGCCGAGACCATAAAGGGCAGCGGTATCGATCCAGTTCAATCCACGATCGAGAGCTGCATGGATAGCAGGGATGGAGTCGCTCTCGTTTTGAGGCCCCATACTGCCATTCCAACCACTTCCGCCGATGGCCCATGCTCCAATTCCAAGTTGAGTAATGTTCAGGTCGCTATTTCCGAGACGTTTCAGTTCCATCATTCTGTCTAACCATCCCGAATAAATCGACAGACTAGCGAGTGCGGTTTGTGAAAACTATAGCATCCTTTATAGCAAACGTTTACTATTCAGCGGATCAGCCGGTTGCCGAACGTCATTCGTCACAAGACATGCGACTCTTGTCCATATTTCGGGCTCAAGACGTCGAGACTTGGCGCGATTGCACGCTAGCCGATATCCTCATCTTCAATTTATTTACTCCATTAAAAGGTGATCTGATGGCAATTGTCGCAGGAGTTGATTTCGGCACACTCAGTGTGCGCGTCTCTCTCGTCGATAGCGACCGCGGGCTCATTGGTTCTGCCATCGCAGAATATCCCTCTGCATCGGAAGCGCGAAGACCCCGATTACGCCACCCAGTCACACGACGATCACATGCGAGCGCTGGCGTCAGCAACACGGAGTGCGCTCCAAGAGGCATGCATTAGCGGCGATCTCATCGAAGCAATCGCTCTTGATACGACGGGCTCCAGCGTGATTCCCGTTGCGGCGGATCTTAGCCCCCTTGACGACTACTACTTGTGGTGCGATCACCGCGCAAAAAAAGAGGCTCGGCAAATTACGGAGCTCGCACATCGTGAGAAACTGGAGGCCATCCAGTGGTGCGGCGGAGTGTATTCGTCGGAATGGGGATTCGCAAAATTACTCCACTGGCTTCGCAATAATCCGGCGAAGCGCGACAAGTTTGCCAGCGCATTCGAACATTGCGACATGGTGGCTGCCACACTGTGCGGGGTCACGAACCCCGCGGATGCGAAGCGAAGCGTGTGCGCCATGGGCCACAAGTGGATGTGGAATGCTGGTCTGGGAGGGCTTCCGTCGGAGAGTTTTCTGGCGAAGGTCGACCCGTTACTTGCGGGGGTTCGAAAGAAGCTGGATGGGGACTACGCCACCTCTGACAAGATCGCCGGAAAGCTGTCGCCGCAGTGGGCGGAAAAACTTGGGCTGCGCGCCGGAATTCCCATCCCGGTGGGCGCCTTCGATGCGCATTGGGATGCCATCGGTGCAGGAGCGAAGCAAGGGGACGTCGTGAACGTTGTCGGCACCTCGACCTGCATTATTGCTTATGCGAAAGAGGCCGAACTGATTCCGGGTGTTTGCGGTGTCGTGAAAGGAAGCGTGCACCCGAAATTCACGGGTGTTGAAGCTGGACTCTCGGCCACGGGCGATATCTTCAGCGCGATCGCGAAACGAGCCAACACCACCGTTGATGCGCTCAGCAAGGGTTTAGAGCAGCTATCGCGCCGGGCAAACGGGATTGTTGCGCTTGACTTGGGACAACGGCGATCGGACCGTCCTGGTCAATCCGAATCTCGGCGGGATCACTCTGGGTTGGAACCTGCAGCATACAGCACAGGACGAACTGTTCGCGGCGATCGAAGGAACCGCGTTCCATACACGCGTGATTCTCGATCGTATGAGCGAATACGGCGCGCCTACAACGAGAGTCATCAACGGCGGCGGCATCCCGCAGAATAACGCGGTGCTGAATCAGGTCTATGCGAACGTTCTTGGAAGGCCGGTTCTTGTGCCGGAAGCAAAGTGACGGGCATTGGCTCCGCAATTTTTGCGTTTCTCGCGGCCGGTACTTTCAAGACGATTGATGAAGCGCAAGACAAGATTTGCGCGCCTTTCAAAGTCTACGAACCGGAAAAATCCGCCCAGAAAGTCTACGAAGCGCTATACCAACACTATCGAAAACTCTATTTTGCGTTCGGCGAGCCGGGCAAAGGCGAGTTTGGGCAGATTCTGCCCGCTTTAATTCAAACTGCAAAAACGGTGCAAGAAGCCTGATGTGTTGAGCTCGTCGGCATAACAATGGGTGACCCGACATCGAATTCCAGGAGAATGCAGATATGTTTTCTCGTACTCGACGTAAGTTTCTGAAGCAGGCCGCTAGCGTGGGAGCCGCATGTTCGGTGAATCTTGTGGGAGGCCGCGTTGCGTCCGCCCTGAGCACGCAAACGAGCGGTACGGGGTCTGCAGATGTCGCTCGCATCTACGTCGATTCCCGCCGAACGATTGCTCCCTTGGATCGAAATCTTTTCGGATCATTCCTTGAGCACCTCGGAAGAGCGATTTATCAAGGCATCTACGATCCAGGATCCCCGCTGTCGGACACGAACGGATTTCGCAAAGATGTAATGGACGAGGTCCGAAATCTCGGAGTGCCGATCATCCGTTATCCGGGTGGCAACTTCGTGTCGGGATACAACTGGCTCGATGGATCGGTCCCAAGAAAGACCGTCCGCGGACGCTCGATAAAGCGTGGAACACTCTGGATACAAATCAGTTCGGAACCAATGAATTCATGGCCTGGAGCAAACTCGTCGGTAGTCTTCCGCTCATGGGCTTGAACCTTGGGACTGGGACCGCGGAGCGAGCGGCCGCGCTGGTGGAATATTGCAACATTGAAAAGGGAACTCGGTGGAGCGATCTCCGGCGCAGCCATGGCGTCGAGCAACCATATAAGGTCGAATATTGGTGCCTCGGCAACGAAATGGACGGGCCTTGGCAAATCGGACACATGACTGCAGCTGAATATGGATTGAAAGCCCAGGATGCCGCCCGCCAGATGCGTGCCGTGGACCCTTCGCTAAAACTGATTGCGTGTGGATCGAGCGGTCCAGCGATGCCGACTTATCTCGAATGGGATCGCGAGGTGTTGGAACAGTGCTATGAGTATGTCGATGCGCTGTCCCTCCATCGCTACATCGGAAATACGCAGGAAGAAACCGGCAAGGACAGCTCAAAGTTTGTTGCCATGAATCTGAGCATGGAGCGTCAGATTGCCGAGACACTCGCGGTGTGTGATCTAGTGCGTGGACATAAACGATCACGGAAACAGCTCTGGCTCTCGTTTGACGAGTGGAACGTGTGGTATCGCGCTCGCGACGCAGAAGCAATGAACGGCCACATGCACGAGGCTCCTCACTTGCTCGAGGAGGTTTACAACCTCGAAGACGCATTGCTGGTTGGAGGAATTCTCAACAGCCTGATGCGCAATGCAGACCGCATCAAAATTGCCTGTCTGGCCCAATTAGTCAATGTAATCGCCCCGATTGCGACAAATGAGAAGGGACTTCTGCGTCAGACCATTTTTTATCCATACAGCTGGGCTCTCCAAATGGCCCACGGTAACGTACTCAACTTGCTCGTTGAAGCGCCAAAATACGACGTCTCCGATCTCGGGCAAGTGCCCTATCTTGATGTCGCCGGAACACTGAATGCGGAGGACGGCAAGATCTCGATGTTTATCCTCAATCGGGATCTGAACAAAGCCCACACTGTTGAGGTCAATTGGCAGGATAGAGCTCCATCGAGGTTACTGAACTCTACTACTCTGACGGGAAGCGATCTCAAAGCGTTCAACAGTTTCGATGCGCCGCAACGAGTGATTCCGCAGGCGTTTGAGAAGCCGGCGATCACCGGATCCCGCACGAAGTTTGAAGTCCCAGCGCGATCCTACACGGTTCTTCAGTGGGGAGCCTGATCTCTTCGCTGGACGAAAACTTGTTTTATGACCGATTTTGCTTTCTTCCGGCGGGTTTAGGGTTGCCCGGAACAAGTCGCGTGGACTCCCGCAACACGAGTTGCGTTCTCAACACGTATTCCGTTCCCGTTGGCGACGGCGCATCCCTCTGCAGTTCGGTCAGAAGGGCGTTAAATGCCAGTCGCGCCAGTTCCGCTTGGGACATTTGAACTGTCGTGAGCGCGGGCAATACGAATTGCGCCAAGCGAATGTCATCGAAGCCGATGACCGATAGATCCGACGGAATTCCGATACCTTCTTCGTAGGCTTTTCTCATCACGCCCATCGCTGTCATATCGTTCGAGCACATGACGGCTGTGGGCCGGTTTGATCCATTGAGCATTTTCCCGTAAGCGTCGATTCCGCCTTCGATTGTGTGGTTGCCCTCTACAACGAGAGTTGGATCGACCTCCAACCCAATCTCGCTCATTGAACTGATGAACGCCTGCTTGCGGGCCTGGGCGGATTTCAAATGCAGCGGTCCGGAGATGAAGGCGATCTTCTGGTGGCGTAGCGCAGCCAGATGCTGAACGGCCTGTCGAATCCCATGCAGGTAGTCGATCCGAATATTGCTGGCTCTTGGACGCGAAGGCCCAACGTCGACAAATACCAGAGGAACTTTCCGCAGTTTCAAATCCTCGAGAAGAACTTCTTCCATGCCGAACGTCATGATGGCCACGCCTTCGACACGGCGTTCGATCATCCGCCGCACGGCCGTTTCCATGTGGGCTGGATCGTTCCCCGTTGAGGTCAACATGATCTCGTAGTGATGCTGAACGGCGATCCGCTCAAATACCTGCACAATTTCGGGGAAGAATGGATTCGTGATTTCGGAGATAATGAGGCCAAAGATTCGGCTCCGTCCTGAAACGAGGGCTCTCGCCTGAGTGTTGGGATAGTAACCAAGCTCTTCGACAACGTTCCAAACGCGTTTCGCAAGTTGCGGATTGACGGTCGGAATCCGATTGATAGTGCGAGAGACCGTCGCGGTGGAAACTCGAGCGCGTTTAGCGATTTCCCGGATGTCCATGTGAAGGCTTAACTTTCAGGCTGCAGATAGAAACACCAGATCATATCAAAATGCGGCAATCGTTTACGCAGAAAGCCTCTGATTTGGACTCGATGGCCGCGCCAGGAAGCGCAGACATTAACTCCGCAGTAAGTGACTGTAAAGACTAAGCTTTTTCGTAGTCACAGATTTCGCAGAGCCAGCGTATAATGCCAGCAAACGTTTACTCATTTGGCCTAGCAAAGAGAAGATGGCTAGGCGTCGACCTATGGATTCTCGAACTCGCAAAGAAGATTTTTCAAAGCCCCGAACGCAAGAACGTTCCACAAACGAGTTTGCCCGCAGGACTGTGTTTTCACCACGCACAAGCCTTCCCACTCGAATTGAATCATGAATGAGCCACGATAGAAATGTCGGATAGAAAACGAAATGCAGCGGGGAATGCGCCGATTCTAGGCCGAACTAGTAGTAGGACGTCCGAAGAGAGGATCGAATGATCGATTTATCGAAATTGGAAGCCTGGTTCGTCACCGGAAGCCAGCATCTCTATGGCCCTGAGACTTTGAAGCAGGTGGAAAAACATGCCAACTCGATCGTGCAAGGCCTTGCGGCCTCTTCGGAGATGCCGGTAAAGATCGTCGCAAAACCTGTGATGACAGGGAGCGATGCGATTCAGCAGTTGTGCCAGGAAGCTAATAGTTCCAGGAGTTGCATTGGTCTGATTACTTGGATGCATACCTTCTCTCCGGCGCGAATGTGGATTGCCGGTTTGACATCGTTGAATAAACCTTTTTTGCACCTCCACACGCAATTCAACGAAGAACTGCCATGGTCAACAATCGACATGGATTTCATGAACCTGAACCAGTCGGCCCACGGGGACCGCGAGTTCGGCTTCATTGGATCGCGCATGCGGCTGAACCGCAAAGTTGTTGTCGGTCACTGGAAAGACGCAGCGGTTCACTCCGAAATAGGCGCATGGATGCGTGCCGGGTGCGCTTGGCTTGATGCTCAGCACCTCAAGGTTGCGCGGCTCGGCGACAACATGAGGAATGTCGCCGTCACCGAGGGCAACAAGGTCACTGCGCAAATCAAACTTGGGTACACGGTAAACGGCTATGGTGTTGGCGATTTGGTGAGGCGCACGCAGGAAGTGACAGACGCCGAAGTTGACAAGCTCACCGCCGACTACGACGAGTCGTACAAAGTAGCGGAGCCATTGCGAAAGAACGGGTGCAAGCGAGAATCGTTACGCGATGCTGCGAGGATTGAACTGGGACTACGACAGTTTCTGGACGAAACAGGTTCCAATGCTTTTACCGATACGTTTGAAGACTTGCACGGGCTCGCGCAGCTCCCGGGAATTGCCGTGCAGCGCCTGATGGCAGATGGCTTCGGATTTGGCGCCGAGGGTGACTGGAAAACATCCGCGCTCGTCCGGGCAGTGAAAGTCATGAGCCACGGGCTCAAGGGCGGGGCATCTTTCATGGAGGACTACACCTATCATCTGAAAGATGGCGGTCAGGTGCTGGGCGCTCACATGCTTGAGGTGTGCCCGTCGATAAGCGACGAGAAACCGTCCGTTGAGATTCATCCGCTTTCCATTGGCGGAAAGGCAGACCCCGTCCGCCTGGTTTTTACTGCGGCCACCGGGAAGGCGGTGAATGCATCGCGTCGTCGATATGGGAAGCCGATTCCGCTTGATTGTGAATCAAGTCGAAATCATTGCGCCTCAGCACCCGTTGCCCAAGCTGCCGGTAGCGAGAGCCCTGTGGTTGCCGGAGCCCAGTCTGAAGGTTGCAGCAACGACGTGGATCCATGCCGGCGGCGCTCACCACACGGCTCTGAGCCGCGCATTGACCGCAGCTCACCTTGAAAACTTTGCAGACATGGCCGATATGGAATGCCTCATGATTGATGCTGAGACCACCATTTCTGGTTTCGTAAAAGAGCTGAAGTGGAACGATCTGTACTACCACCTTGCGAATGGATTCTAAAACGCTTCCGTGACATCAAGAGAATACGATCGAGCGCGCAACGAATCTACCGGCGTTACGTTTGGACTTCCGCAAATTAGAGATCGAGTGAGAGGCGTAGGAAATTGTTTAATCACGGTTCCCGGTATGCTTTTCAAACGCTCGTTTGTTGGATCCTTCTTGGCTTCGTCTTTGCGACTCCTCACCTGACGAGCTCTGCCCAGGAAACGAAGAAGAAAGAGCCTCCGACTCCAGGGCCCATGCTGGCCCAAGGCAAGATGGATTTCGAAACACCCGAATTCACTCTTTCCCTTGTCCGATCATCCCAGACCGTTGCCGCCCTGAAGCCGAAGGGGGAAAACGATTTTGATTTCACTCCGGGCGATCTGCTGGTCGAGCGCTCGAAAGACGGATACTTCCATCTAGGCGATATTACGATTCGTCTGCGCATGGGCAACTTGGATGGATGGAAAAACTACTCCACCTCGACCACTCGTTCGCCGGTGAGAACGCTGCCCGTGTCCAAGAACGTTCTGGCATCCGCCGATCTCGGCCCTACACTTCCGGAGGACTTTCCTCTCGCTCTCAATCGCAGCTGGATTCTTGAGCGGCGGGAAGCTTGTGCTTCAGTTCACACTCGAGAACAAATCTCCGACGCCGGTTCAGATCGGCGCTCTCGGCATTCCGATGATCTTTAACAATGTCCTCAACGATCGATCGCTCGAAGAGGCACATTCCAAGTGTTCCTTTTACGATCCGTACATTGGCGAGGATGCCGGATACTTGCAAGTGACGCGGTTGAGCGGTCATGGTCCCGCATTGTTGGTCGTTCCTCAGGGGAAGACTCCATTCGAAGCATATAACCCGATTTTGGACAAGCCGGGATCATGGGGAGCAAAACCAGTTTTTACGGATCCAACACCAAGGGGAATTACATTCGAAGGCTTCTACGAGTGGATGGTCCACAGCCGAGCCTATTCCGACAACGAATGGAAGTCGGCAAAGCCCTGGAATCCGCCGACGGCTGTGACGCTTGCCCCGGGCGAATCGAAAACGTACGGAGTGAAGTTTCTGCTTGCTGATTCGATTCGTAACATAGAAAAGACGCTCTCTCAGAATGGCCGCCCTGTCGCTGTGGGCATTCCAGGTTATGTGGTTCCTACAGACATGGACGCGCGACTCTTTCTGAGGTATTCGAAGCACGTCAAATCGATCTCCGTTGAACCGAAGGACGCTCTCTCCGTTCAACGCGAAGCGCAGCCCCCTTCGGGCTACAGCGGATTTACCATCCGGGGAAAAACGTGGGGTCGATCGCGTCTGACTGTTACTTACGACGACGGCATGGCGCAGACGATTCACTACTTCGTTATTAAGCCCGAGTCGCAGGGCGTTGCGGATTTGGGTCACTTTCTGACCACCAGGCAATGGTATGTGGATCCGACAGATCCGTTTCATCGCAGTCCTTCAGTAATGACCTATGATCGCGAGGCCAATCAGATCGTGATGCAAGACAGTCGAGCATGGATTGCTGGACTCGGTGACGAGGGCGGCGGAGGGGCGTGGCTTTCAGCTGTGATGAAGGAACTGGTTCAGCCGGATAAAAGCGAACTCGAAAAGCTCCAGCAATTTGTAGACGGCGTTCTTTGGGGCGGTCTGCAATACAAGGACGGTGCTCATCCATACGGAGTTCGCAAGAGCCTATTCTTTCATCAGCCTGACGAGATGCCGGCCGGCTATTACCGCTCAGATTTCGACTGGAGCACCTGGACGAGTTGGGACAAGAAAGCCTCAGCGCAAGTTGACCGCTCGTATGACTATCCGCACGTCGCGGCGGCATATTGGGTGTTCTATCGGCTCGCACGCAACCACGATGGCTTGGTGACAAACCATCCCTGGGATTGGTATCTGAACCAAGCGTACGAAACCTCGATCGCGATGTGCGAGTTTGCCAAGGAATTGGCAGTGTTTGGGCAGATGGAAGGCGACATCTTCCTTGAGGTTCTGAACGATCTCAAGCGCGAAGGTTGGACCGAGAAGGCCGACAATCTTGAGGCGAAGATGCGGGCGCGCACCGATCGATGGAGGAAGGAAGCGTATCCATTTGGCAGCGAAATGCCGTGGGACTCTACCGGCCAGGAGGAGGTATATGCCTGGACCAAATATTTCGGATATCAAGACAAAGCCGACGTGACGCTGAACGCAATTCTCGGATACGATCCGGCAATTCCGCACTGGGGATACAACGGAAGCGCTCGACGCTATTGGGACTTCATCTTTGCTGCCAAAGATCGGCGTCTTGAACGGCAGCTGCATCACTACGGATCGGGGCTCAATGCCATCCCCATACTTTCTGAGTATCGCGAACATCCGGACGACTTCTATTTGCTCCGCGTTGGTTACGGCGGCACCATGGGGGCGCTCACCGATATCGATCAGGAAGGCTTTGCTTCGGCTGCTTTTCATGCATTTCCGGACATGCTGAAGCCCGATCCACTGTCGGGTGACTACGGTCCAAATTTTTTCGGTCATGCCTGGAATAGCGCGACATACATCGTCAATCACCCGCAGTTCGGATGGGTCGCATTTGGTGGCAACCTTAAAAAAGATGGCGATGCCATCAAGGTCACTCCGCGGGATTCGTTTCGCTCCCGGGTGTTTGTTGCTTCGCTCGGCTTGTGGCTGACCCTCGACGCAGGAAGCTTCGAGCGTATCGAAGTGAACTCCAAGACTGGAGCCGTGCGGGTCGGTTTAGTGGCGGCTACATTATTTACGCCAGTCGCTCGTTTGCGCGTAGAAGAACCGGGTCGCATCAAACTCAAGTATCATCCCGTCGCAACGCTGAAGGCTGAACGAGGAGCGCTAGTTGGTTCCGCTGGCAAAAGAAATTACCTGGATCGATCTAATTCCAAATCAGCTCTCCAATTGAAAAGACCGGGACATCAGTCTGCCCGGTCCGTACTCAAGCTACTTTCAGTGAGACGCAGGCTTCTGAAAGACCTCATCATCGATCGGAATATTCAGCTTTACGTCACTGACATGAATGGTTGACCGGTTTCCCGATCGTGCGATCGCAAGAGTGTATGGCACCTGTAGAGCTTCGACCTGCCGGTAGTCCGCGTAGTCGATTTGTACGGGATCGAGGCCGAGAGGCGATTCGCTATAACGGACGAGTCGGACGAGAAGGCCCGAGCTCTCGTCGAAAAAGAACTTCCAGGCGGGGTGACCTTCGCGCTTGGCCACTACCAAATACGATTCGTGCCCATCCACTTGCTCCGGATATTCCACGTGGAGTTCCGGAAAGGTTTCCTTGAGATGCAACGCGAACTGAAAGTCAATGCCGACGCGCGCAGTGTCTATATCTGAGGCGACGAGATTCTGCAATTCCCGGCCTGGAAGCTTGGCCCAACCCGCATCGCCATCCACAGCTGTAACGCTATCGCCAAGGGGCAGATGTTGAATGAACAACTCCTGATCTGCACCCTTTTCGACGAGTTCAACACCAAGCGATTTTCCATTGATCTGCTCACTACCTGTCTCTTTGCGGCTAAAGACTTTCCCGACCTGGGTCTCTCCTCCCAGCGCGTCAATGAAATGGTCAATGATTTCGTCAGCAGTGGGTAGATCTGATGGAAGTGGATGGGCACTTGTTTTAACGGCCGGAAGCGCCGGTGGGTCATCATGGGCGACGGACGGAATTGCGTCCGGTTTGGGACGTCCACGGTGACATGAATAGCAGGTCACCTCACGCGTTCCGGCAAAATCACTCTGATTGATCGCCGACATCATGCGCATCATCTTCCGCGCGGTCTGTTTTGTTTCCTTCGAGTCATCCTCGAAATGACCTTTGACATGGCAAAAGTCGCATTGCACGCCAAGAGCTGAGGCGATGAACCGCATGCTAGGGAGAATTTGTTCAGAGTCGACGTCCTTCAGGATTGCGAGATTCTTGAAAACCTTTCCTGCTGACCTGATTGTTGGCGACGGGGCCGAATGAGCCGTCTTGGCAGCGTGACTGAGATCTGGATCCGGAGGTTCATCCATAATGTGTCGCACTTTTTCCGCGAGTTCGCTAGCCTTAACGGGATCATCTTGCTCCTGATAAAGCTTGATTAAAGCGCTGGTCGCCGGCAGATGTACGGGATCGAGTGTGACGGCACGCTCCAGATGCACTCTCGTGCCAGGAATGTCGCCAGTCTGCTGGTGTGCAGCCGCGAGATTCGTCTCTGCCACAGCAGAAGTTGGCCGTAAAGCCACTTCTCGCTCAAACGCAAATTGAGCTTCGGAAGGATGTTTACCAATCAGTAGTGCCGTTCCCATCGAGGCGAACACCTCTGGGTCGGACGAGAATTGCTCCTGCACTTCAGTCAAGAAACGGTACCCGCGGACGATCAAATCTGCCGACCTCCGTTGCAGGCCTGCGTTGACGTAGGCAATGCCGAGGTTGCGTTTTTGCACATCTGGCGACGGCTCGCGCCACGCGGCGATATCGCCGTCGGGCGGGCGGTTGTTCTGTTCCTCTGGACGCTTTTGAATCCTGTGGTCTGTGAACGCCGTGTGCCCTCCATCTTGCGCATCGCGCCGCGGCATGTGGCAGCCAATGCAATTACTGGTGGCGACAGGGTGCCCTTTGGGGAGCGACTGCGTGTGGCAGGTTAAGCATTTCGAACGGAAGTACGCCACGGGTTCTTCCGGCTTGTCATGTGGATCGTGACAGGTTCCGCACCATAGCCGGCCTTCGCTGTTCCGGGCGCAAGCGCTCATCGCTAATTGTTCGACATGGCTGATCACTTTGAACGTGCCCGGAGGAGTATTCGGCGGCAATACGTCGCGATAGGTGGTAAAGGTGCCTTCGAGCCGTTGGCCAGCTTCAAAGTCGCGAAACTCCTTCCCAGGATTAGGAACGCGCGTCACGCCCATGAGGTGACACTGTTCGCAAACGCTGTCGCGCGCGGATCGTTCGAGTTTCGCCGGATTTACGATCGTGCCCGCGCGGGGGTCCGCGAGATGCTTCGCCGTCGGGCCGTGGCACCGCTCACAACTGATTGCCTCCGCGGAGAACGTCGGTGAACGAAATACATTGTCCGTTCCCGATACATGCAGCGCCGTTCCTGCGTGACAGAATACGCAACCCTCGGCGACGGGTCGTGTGAAATCGGGATCCTGTGTCTTCTCGTATCCGGGGGCTAAGTCGTATGAATTTCGGCTTTTGTAAAAAGCTACTGGGGATTGGAAAAGGTGATTTGCGATTTCGATCAGATATCCGAATGCGTGGTTGCCCGATCCGATCACGTAGTCGACGTGATAGTTGGTCACGTCCCCTGGAGCTTCCAGTCGCTGCCATGAGCCATCCGAGGCGGTATACATCGTAATCTTGCCGCCGGCAGTAGTGACGCTCCCAGAGGGTTCTTTATCGGCTCGACGCAGCGAGTGAGCCATCGCGGACCGCGAGTATCCTTCCACTTCCGCTGAATGGCACACCTTACACCGATTCGCACCTTCAGGTTCTGCAAAGAACGTCGATCGTCGCCGTCGTAGCGTTGGAGGGAGCGGATGAGACAGGACCTCGAGACCGACTAAGTCCAAGCGATGCTACTCCGCCGAGCAGGAATAATGAGGCCGCGAGAAAAGTTTGCCCCTTGCTCATAGGCTGCCGGCAAATCGGATCATCGTTAGCGCTAGATAGTTCGGTGGAGAGTGCTCTGGGGTCTTCAAAATCCCGATCCCTCGTTGATTAATTATCGTCGAAGGTCAACTGGATGGAAAGTGGCACCCAGCGAGAGATGAACTTTGGCGCAAACGCAAAAGAGCTGAGCTTCTCCCAAAGAAGCCCAGCTCAGTCTTGCACGGGCCAGCTGCTTTCGGCGAGCTGACCGCCCAGGATCATGCCGCTGTTTCTGCCGGTTCACCCACCCGAATCCGCTCTTCGTCCTCAGACGCGAGTGCAGTATGAGTCTTTGCAACCAGCATGTAGATCGAAGGCACCACAAACAGCGTGAATATGGTTCCAATGATCATGCCGCTCACCAGCATAATACCGATGCTGTTCCTGGCTCCTGCTCCCGGGCCTTTTGCGAGCACCAAGGGGAAGTGGCCGAAGACAGTAGCAGCGGTGGTCATGAGAATTGGGCGAAGCCGCGTGCTGGCAGCGCCCGTGATCGCCTGCACTTTGCTCAGTCCTGTCTCCTGCAAGTGATTTGCGAATTCCACAATCAGAATTCCATTCTTCGCAATCAGCCCGACAAGGGTAATCAGCCCGACCTGACTGTAAATATTCAGCGTCGTAAATCCGAGGAACGAGAACGCAAGAGCGCCCGAGATTGCCAACGGAACGGAACCCGCAAGAATGATGAACGGATCGCGGAAGCTTTCAAATTGTGCTGCCAGCACGAGATAAATCAGCACGGCCGACAATAGGAACGTCCCAAGGAACTTGCTTCCCTCGACTCGCAACTGCCGGGACTCACCCGCATAGTCAACCGTAAATCCCTGCGGCAGAGATCTTCTTGGCTTCGTTCTCCAGAAATGTCAGCGCTTGATCCAGAGGCACGGGAGGAGGAATGACTCCCTGAATCCGGACCGCATTCAACTGCTGAAATTTGTTGAGTGATCGCGGTTGGGTCGTCGTGCGCAATGTGGCAAACGTCGAAAGCGGCACGAGCTTGTCGGCGGACCCTTTGACGTAAATCTGCGAAAGCTGATCGGGAGTGAGGCGCTCAACACGCTTCACTTGGGGGATCACTTTGTAGCTGCGCCCCTGGATGCTGAAGCGGTTGACATAGTTTCCACCGAGCATGGTCGAGAGGTCTTGTCCGGCTTGGCTGAGGTCAACGCCTTGCGACCGCAACTTGTCTCGGTCAAATACTACTTCGGTCTGAGGTTGGTCAAACTTCACGTCCGTGTCAGCGAAGATGAAAATCCCGCTGGCCATCGCTTTTTGCACGATCTGCTCGGCTAGTTGGCTCACCTGCTCAGGCTCAGCCGCAGATGCGATCACAAAATCGACGGGGAAGTTTCCTCCGCCGGGCAGAGGTGGAGGCGTCAGAGGTATTACTCGAATTCCTGCAATCTTCGACAGAGATCCGGCCGACTCGATGAGTAGCTGCTGCGTTGTCTTGGTCCGCTGACTCCATGGTTTAGTCACCATTCCGCCGAAGCCACCGCTCGGGTTCGTAATCTGGAATATGCTTCCACTTTCGGGGAAAGATTTGTAAACGTTGTACACCTGGTCCGTGAAGAGATTCGTTTGATCCAAAGTCGAGTTGGCTGACGATTGGATGACACCAAACACAACGCCCTGATCCTCGGATGGAGCGAGTTCCCTCTGCGAGAACATGTAAAAGGGAATCATCAACACTGCGACGATCGCCCAGAGTGTAAGAACGACGGGTCGATATTGCAGCGTGCCCGCAAGCAGCCGGGTGTACAGGCGTGCGAACTCGCTCGAACCCGCGATTCACGATGCCGGCAAATCCACGATCCGTATCGCCGCCACGCAGCAACTTCGAACCCATCATCGGGGACAGAGTCAATGCGACAATACCCGAAACAACGACCGCGCCAGCCAGAGTGAATGCGAATTCGCGGAACAGCGCTCCCGTCAATCCACCCTGAATTCCGATCGGAGCGTACACCGCCGCCAAAGTAATCGTCATGGCGATGATCGGCCCGACCAGTTCGCGAGCGGCGTCCTTCGCAGCTTGAAACGGCGTCTTGCCTAATTGCAAGTGCCGTTCAACGTTTTCCACCATGACGATGGCGTCATCGACGACCAGGCCAACGGAGAGCACGATCGCCAGCAACGTGAGAAGGTTGATCGTGAAGCCCGCGATGAGCATGAGAAACACCGCGCCGATCAACGAAATCGGAATCGCGATGACCGGGATCAAAACCGACCTGAACGAACCGAGGAACAAAAAGATCACAACGACAACGATCAGCAACGTCTCAACGAGGGTATGCAATACTTCGTTGATCGCGTCCTGAATGTATTCCGTCGAGTCGTAGGGAATTCCAAGCTTCATTCCGGCCGGCAGTTGCTGCTGGATCGCCGGGAGAGCCGCTCGTACGCTCTTGATGACTTCCAGCGAGTTCGCGGTAGGGAGAACCCATATGCCCATGAAGGTCGCGGTCTCACCGTTGAAACGGACGTCCTGATCATAGTTTTCTGCGCCGAGCGAGACGTCTGCAATCTCCCCGAGGCGAACGACAACACCTTTATCCTGCTTCACTACCATCTGGCGAAATTCATCCGGGGTTCGCAGGTCTGTATTGGCGACAAGGTTCACCGATACCATCGAGCCCTTGGTTGCGCCGAGCGCCGAGAGGTAATTGTTCTTTGACAGCGCGTCATGAACGTCAGACGGCGAAACTCCGCGGGCCGCCATCTCTTCGGGTTTCAGCCAGAGGCGCATGGCGAAGGTCCGATTTCCTAAAATGTCGGCTCGCTGCACGCCGCTGATCGCGCTCAATTTGGGCTGCACCACGCGAGTCAGGTAGTCGGTAATCTGGTTTTCGTCCAGGTCTTTCGCTGCGAATCCGATATACATCGCCGCAAACTGCTGGTCAGCGGTTTGAAGGTCGATGACAGGGGCTTGCGACTCAGGCGGAAGATCATTTCGCACCTGAGCGACCTTAGCCTGAACCTGCGTCAACGCAGCGTTCGTGTCGTAGTTCAACTTCAGGTGAACAATGATGGTGCTCAGCCCCTGAGCGCTGGAGGACTCCATGTAGTCAATGCCGTCGGCACTGGCAATCACGCGCTCCAACGGGGTTGTGATGAAACCGCGGACTAGGTCGGCGTTCGCGCCGACGTATACCGTTGTGACTTGTACGACCGAGATGTCGCTGCGCGGATACTGACGCACGCTCAACGAGCGGATCGCCTGCAGGCCGGCGATCAGAATGACAAGGTTTACAACGATCGCCAGCACCGGACGCTTAACGAATAGATCGGTGAACTTCATGCTCGCTCCTTCAAGGGTTTTCCGCCGCTATTGTTCGCGTTCTTAGCTTTCCTCGGGATTTGGCGCCGCACTGTTGCTCGGCTTCACGGTGTTGTTGACCTGTATTGGGGCTCCGTTTCGCAAGCGAAACACACCCGAGCTCACGATTTCATCTCCGGGATGAATACCAGAGGTAACGGCCACCTGGTCACCGCGAGAACCCTCGATTTTCACAACCTGCTGCCGGACGCCGCGGTAGGTGTTTCCTTTTGCATCCTTCATTTCAGAAACGATGAAGACCGAGTCTCCGTAGGGTGCATAGTTGATTGCCGAAGCTGGAAGAGGAACTACGTCACGCGGTGCGCCAAGCGGAAGTTCCACCTGCACAAACATTCCGGGACGCAGCTTGTTTCCCTTGTTTGGAAGCGTGGCTTGCACTTGAATGTTTCGCGTCTGCTCGCTGATGACCGAGTCTAGCGCAGTAATCTGCCCGGGGAACGACAAGCCTGGAAGATCTGCATTCGTGACTCGAATCGCATGCCCAGCGGCGACTTTCGGAGTGTCTTGCTGTGGAACTCCAAAGTTGACGTAGATCGGGTTCAGGGCTTGAAGAGAAACGACTGCCTGGCCCGCCGCCAGATACTGGCCAAGGCTGACCTGCCGAATGCCAAGCAATCCAGAAAACGGCGCCCGGATCGTCTTGCGTGCGATAGCTGCGCGAATATCGCCGACCTGGGCTTCAGTGGCTTTCTGCTGAGCGGTAGCGTTGTCGTAGTCGGACCGTGAGATGACACCCGCCTTCACCAGTTCCTGCGCGCGGCCATAATTAATCCCGGCGAGATCCCGTTGCGCTTCGAGGCTGGCCAGCTGCGCTTTTTCCTGCCGGATATCGAGCTCAAGGAGGATGTCGCCCTCATGCACCCACTGTCCCGACTCAAAATGAATTTTGTCGATGGTGCCGGGAAGATCCGCACTCACGGTTACGCCCTGAATAGCGGCAGCAGTTCCGATCACGGAAAGAGTCGACGGCCAGGTCTCGCGTTGCGCTACCACGGTGGTTACAGCGGTCGGCGGTGGCTGATAGCTGGCGCCCTGCGCAATCGCTACCTCAACCTGCTTGAATTTGAAGAATGCCAGGCCGCCCAAAACCGCGACCACCACTACCAACATCACAATCATTCGCTTCGCCATACGGTCTCCGAATCTCCAACAGTCAACAATGAGTTTTGTCTGGGACGAACTAGCGGTACAGCAAGTCGTTCACAAATAGATTTGCCCTAAAGGAGAAAGGATTCAGAAGTAGTGCGCTCGTGCAGTGATTTTTCGCTCGTTCGACTAGCGAAAAAGTGAAAGATATGCGGGGTTTTGCTGGTTGAACGCTTTTAGAGGCGCTCGAAGACGAGGTCGTTACTGCTCGTAGGAGAGAAAGAATCCTCGAGAAAGCTTACCGAGATTTTCACCCAGGACTCTTCAATGCACATTCGTCTGTCCCGATGCCGCGAAGTCGGGCTTCCGAAACCGTTCACCGAGAAGATCGCGTCGCGATTACAATCGCCTGCCAAATCCGACCGGGTTTTTATCGCCAAAATGTCTTTTGCAAAGTGTCCGTTGGTGGACACTTGAATCCTCCAGCGGACAGCCCGAGCGCCCCGTCCTGTTATGTTGGTTGGAAATGATCTTTATTTGCAATAGGTTGCGTTGATTGCGAATTGGCGCAGCACTTGCCAATTCGTTTCGTGATGGATATCGCTCGCCCAGAGTTCAAAGAACGCAAACGCCGCCGGCAAATCGCCGTCGCAGCAGTCATCGTTGTCGTCGTTGCGGTGCTTACCGTGATCGTTTATCGGCTCAGGCCCGCTGCACCAACCGTAGAACGAGGCACGGTTTGGACCGATTCGGTCAAACGGGGCTCGATGCTTCGCCAAGTGCGCGGAATCGGATCGCTTGTGCCTTCGCAAGAATCCGTGCTGCAAATACCTGCCGAAACGGAAGCCACGGTTCTGCGCATTCGCATGCTGCCTGGTTCGCTGGTCAAGCCTGACACAATCCTTCTCGAGATGAGCAATTCTCAGGTCGAGCAGGCCGCGGTCGACGCGCACCTGCAGTGGAAGGCGGCTGAGGCCGAGTACCAGAGCCAGCGCATGAAACTCGAAAGCGATTACATGAACCAAAAGTCGAGCGCCGCCACCGTAAAGGCAGATTACACGCAATCCCAGCTTCAATCCGAGACTGATAAGGCGCTTTACGACCTCGGGGTCATCTCGGGCCTCGCTTACAAAAACTCAAAAGGCAAAGCGGATGAACTTACGATCCGCAACGGCCTACAGGATCAGAGCCTGGCTAGTTCGCAAAAATCGATCGACGCGCAATTAGCGGAACAGCAGGCGAAGGTCGAACAAACACGCGTTCTTGCCGAACTGAAGCAAAAACAATTGGACGCATTAAAGGTGCGCGCCAAGATCGATGGTGTGCTCGTCGAGTTGCCTCTCCATGTTGGAGAGCACGTTTCTCCGGGAGCGATGCTTGCCAAAATCGTTCAGCCCAACCACTTGATGGCGGAATTAAAAGTTGCTGAAACACAGGCGAGAGACGTGCAGATCGGCGAACCCGCGTCCGTCGACACCCACAACGGAGTCGTAGCCGGCACCGTGATGCGCGTCGATCCCGCTGTACAAAACGGAACGGTCACTGTCGACGTCAAACTGACAGGCGAGCTGCCCAAGGGGGCTCGCCCTGATCTCAGCGTGGATGGAACGGTCGACCTCGAGCGGTTGGATAACGTCCTCTACGTAGGACGCCCGGCATTCGGCCAGGAAAACAGCACGATCAGCTTGTTCAGGCTCGACACCGACGGACATGACGCGATTCGAGTTCCGGTGAAGGTGGGCCGGGCATCGGTGAATTCGATCCAGGTCGTTGAGGGCCTGCACGAGGGTGACACCGTTGTGCTTTCTGACATGTCTCGTTGGGATAACACCGACCGTATTCGGCTCCAGGAATAGAACAAATTTCAGTCAGTACAGACTAGAGAAATCGAGGCGAACGCTTTCATGACAGACGCTGGCCAACCCCTAATCCAGATCACGGATATGACAAAGGTTTTCTACACCGACGAGATCGAAACGCATGCGCTTTCGGGCGTTCACCTGTCGATCGCGAAGGGCGAATACGTAGCCATGTCGGGGCCTTCGGGCTGCGGCAAATCAACGTTGCTTTCGATTATCGGGTTGCTCGATACGCCGACAGGCGGCCGGTATTTTCTGAACAGCAAGCCGGTTGAGAACCTTGATTTTGCCGAACGAGCGCGCATCCGGAATCAAGAGATTGGCTTCATTTTTCAGAGTTTCAATCTCATCGGCGATCTCACTGTGTACGAGAACGTTGAACTGCCCCTGACGTATCGCCAACGGATGCCCTCTGCCGAGAGGAAAGGGCGCGTGATGGAGGCGCTAGAACGCGTTGGCATGGCGCATCGAGTCCGGCACTATCCGTCGCAGCTTTCTGGAGGCCAACAGCAACGTGTGGCTGTTGCTCGCGCCTTGGGTGGAAAGCCCTCTATCCTGCTCGCTGACGAGCCCACCGGAAACCTGGATTCCCGCAATGGCGAGGCCGTCATGGAATTGCTTGCGGACCTGCATCGCGAGGGCGCCACCATCTGTATGGTGACGCACGATCCTCGCTTCGCTAAGCATGCGCAGAGGGAAGTCCACCTATTCGACGGAAAAGTTGTTGCAGAAGAAGAACTGAAGAAATTGTTGGCAGACGTGCAGGCTTGACGGATTTTTGCTGCATCTAGAAGGCGGAATGCCGCCGTGAAGGTCTCTGTCTGCAGCCTTCTATGCTGCAGCCTCAATGCGTTTCCGGTATCAAGATCCTGCTGATGCGCCCTGGTCGGTATGGATCGCGGCTGTTGTGACCTTTGTGCCTGCACAGGAGGCGAAGGTCGATCCGATGATGGCTCTGCGCTACGAGTGAGAACTATGGAAACGATCTTTCAAAACATCCGGTACGCTCTGCGCCAGTTGCGTAAGTATCCGGGTTTTTCGGCGGTCGCGATGTTGACACTCGCTGTTGGAATTGGCGCCAATACAGCGATCTTTTCTCTGGTCGAGCAGGTCTTGCTGAAGCGCTTACCTGTTTCCCATCCTGACCAACTGGTGCAGTTGAAATACACCGGATCCGACACGGGCCACTCGAGTTCTTACGGTGGGGATGCCTTCGAATACTTCTCCTATCCGATGTACCGCGATCTGCGCGATCAGAACAGTGTCTTTTCAGGAATGTTGGCCATGTTTCCGGCGCAGGTTGGAGTGCAATGGAAAAATGTTCCCAGCCTGGCGAATAGCGAACTGGTCAGCGGCAATTACTTCTCTGTGTTAGGCGTCGGTCCTGCGTTGGGTCGCCTTTTTGTGCCGGGCGACAGTGCCACGCGGGGCTCGCAGCCATTGGCGGTCTTAAGTTACCGCTACTGGACGCAGCAGTTCGGTTCTGACCCATCCGTGATCAATCAAGGCATCCTGATCAACGGAAATCCGTTCACGATCATCGGAGTAGTCCAGCCCGGTTTCACCAGCGTTATTTCCGGCACGATGCCAGATTTCTTCGTCCCCATAACCATGAAGGCACAAATGACGCCGCAATGGGACGAACTCGAAGATCATCGCTCGAAGTGGCTAAACATTATCGCGCGCGTCAAGCCTGATCTGACCGTGTCACAGGCGGAAGCGGGGATCACTTCTCTTTGGAAATCCCTGAGGACCGTTGAATTGGAAAGCATTCCAGCCAAGAGCCCACGATTCCGGGAACAATTCGCCGCGAAGAGCTATTTGACGCTGCTCGACGGCTCGCGCGGCTTCTCTCCGTTGCGCGAGACTATGCGGCTGCCTCTCCTCATCTTGATGGGAATGGTCGCGTTGCTGACGTTGATGGCGACTGCGAATGTCGGGAGCTTACTGCTGGTCCGGGCAGCTGGCCGCACTCGCGAAATGTCGGTGCGCTATTCACTCGGCGCAACCAGTGGCCGCGTTGTCGGGCAACTGCTTGGTGGAAGGCCTCGCGATCGGCTTGACCGGCGGTATCTGTGGGCTCGTACTCTCGCCCTTGCTGGCAAAGGCTCTCATTAATTTCATCAATCCGACGGCAACGACTGCCGGGATGACTTCGCTTTCAGCGGCTCCTGATCCGAAAGTTGTGATTTTTTCTTTGGTGATTTCGATCGTTGCGAGCGTTGTTTTCAGCCTCGCACCGATTTTTCAGTTCTATCGACCGCAAGTAACGCCCGCTCTGAAGCAGCAAACCGGCACCGGAGATCTTTCACATGCCAGATTTCGCAGACTGACCGTCGGAATTCAGATCGGCCTCAGTCTTTTGCTCTTGGTGGGTGCCGCTCTGTTCAGCCGGACACTGGGGAACCTCAAATCGGTCGACGTCGGTTTCGTGACCGAACGCCTGCTGACGTTTCAACTCGATCCTCGCCTGGCGGGATATCAGCCATCCGGGGTGACAGCGCTCTACAAACGTCTAATCGATTCCCTCAGCTCGGAACCGGGAGTCCAATCCATCGGCATGACTGACGATCCCGTGCTCGCGAAATCCGACAATACCTTTTCCGTAGACGTTCCCGGATATCAGTCCCAGGACGGAGAGCGCCTGAGCTTTGAATGGGAGCATGTAACTCCGAATTACTTCACGGCATTACAGATTCCCTTGGTGGCTGGACGTGTTTTTACCGACACAGACTCGCCTGCAACGGCGCCAGTGGTTGTGATCAATGAAAGCTTTGTCAGGAAGTTCTTCGGCAATGCCGCCCAGGCGATCGGAAAGACGTTCTCGGTCGGCAAGATGAAAGACCAGAACTTGACGATTGTCGGGATTGCTCGAGACGCCAAGCACTTCAGTCTGCATGAAAAACCGGTGCCGATTTTTTATTCACCGCTATTCCAGAGCCCTGAACCGGACGCGGTTGCCGTCTATGTCCGCACTCGACAGGCGCCCGCGGCAGCGGCCGCGTCAGTTCGCGCTGCGGTAGCAGGGATCGATTCGAAACTCGTTGTCGACTCACTTCAGTCTATGAGCGATGAGATCGACTCCACCCTCACGTCAGAGCGAATGCTTTCTTTCCTGGCGACAAGTTTTGGATTTGCGGCGGTTTTTATCTCCGCGATCGGTCTTTACGGGGTGCTCGCATACTCAATCGCACAACGGACACGTGAGATTGGTATTCGCATGGCGCTTGGCGCAACCCGAATGTCCGTTCTCAAGATGGTGTTGCAAGAGGTTTTGATGATCACCGGCTGGAGCGTACTAGTTGCCATACCGCTATCGATGGCGCTCGGCAGTTTCGTGAAAAGTCAGTTGTTTGGAATTTCCTATCGAGACCCGTTGACGTTAGTGTCGGTAACGCTCGCGATTGGAGTGGTTGCTTTGCTCGCAGCTTGCATCCCTGCCCGCCGCGCGGTGCGAGTTCAGCCCATCACGGCCCTGCGGTACGAGTGAGAAGAAAACTATGAATGGAATCGCGCAAGATTTCCGCTATGCATTCCGCCAGCTGCGAAAGAATCCTGGATTTGCTTGTACCTCGGTACTAATCCTGGCCTTGGGCATCTGCTCCAGCGTTACGATCTTCGGTTTTGTGGACGCAGCTCTCATTAAGCCTTTGCCATATCCGGATCCTTCGCATCTGGTCCTGGTGACCGAGAGCGTGGCGATGATTCCGCGCGCGAATCTTTCTTATCCCGACTATCTCGACTGGAAGAAGCAAAATCAGGTGCTGACTTCTCTCGATGTTTTTCAAGATACGGGATATCTGCTGACCACAGGTTCCGGAACGGAGCCGATTCAAGCCATCAAGGTGAGTGACGGATTCTTTCGCACATTGGGCGTAGCGCCGGTTCTCGGAAGGGACTTCCATCCGGGGGAAGATCTGCCCGAAGCACCTCAGACCGTTATGGTCAGCTACGCCACTTGGCAGAAACGCTACGGAGGCCGCAGGGATGTGGTCGGTCAGGCTGTGTCCTTGAGCGGGGTGCCGTTCACGATCATCGGAGTTTTGCCGCAGAGCTTTCAATTCGCAATGCGGGGCACCACAGAGTACTGGACAACTCTTCACCCCTCTGATCCCTGCTCCGCTCGGCGAAGCTGCCACGGACTCACTGGCATTGGACGATTGAAGGAGGGAGTAACGGTTGAAACCGCCCGCGCGAATATTCAGGCGATCGCCCGCCAATTGGAGTTGCAGTATCCCGATGATAATCGCGGCCAGGGAGGTGTCGTCGAGTCTCTTTCCTCCGTCATCGTGTCGGATATTCGTCCTGTTCTGTTAGCGCTTCTCGGGGGAGCTGGGTTGTTGCTGGTCATCGCCTGCGTCAATGTCTCAAGTCTTCTCCTGGTGCGGTCTGAGGGCCGCAAGCGCGAGATTGCTGTTCGCGGCGCACTCGGGGCGTCAAGGCTCCGCCTGATCCGACAATTCACGACGGACGGGTTCGTGCTGGTTGCCGCGGGTGGTTTCTTCGGAATGATGGCGGCGGAAGTAGCCATGAGGGTTCTCAAGAGCCTCATCTCCAAGGACATGACGTCGGGTATGCCTTACTTAGAAGGGTTAGGTATCAATCTTCATGTCCTTGCTTTCGCATTGGCCATTTCGTTGGGAGCGATTGCGTTGTTCTCAGCAACGCCCACGCTCCGCTTACCGCTCGCGGATCTCCGCGAAGGACTGGCGGAAGGAGGTCGAGGTTATGCCGGTACATTGTGGCGCCGGTTCGGAGCGAATCTAGTCATCGTGGAACTGGCAGTTGCGGTTGTGTTACTCGTCGGAGCCGGTCTACTGGGAAAGAGCTTTTACCGCCTGCTTCACGTAGAAATCGGTTTCCAATCGGATCATCTTGCAACGATGGGCATAGCACTCTCGGATTCGGCCTATCCAAAAGACGAGCAGCAGATCGCGGCTCAGAAACGAATTCTCACTCGTATTTCCAGTTTGCCGGGTGTGGTATCCGCGGGCATTTCTAACATTTTGCCGGTGAGTTTTAACGGCAACACCACATGGATACGAATTGTTGGACATCCTTACAATGGCGAACACAATGAGGTGAACCAACGGGATGTGAGCGCATCCTTCTTCACCACGCTGAAGGCCAGACTCATCCGCGGGCGCTATTTTGACGAGTCGGAAGACACGTCTAAGCCACATGTCATTCTCATCAATCAGGCGTTGGCTCGTCAGTATTTTCCAGGCGAAGATCCAATTGGCAAAAAAATTGGCGATACTGCTCTCTCGCCAAAATCGATCTGCGAAATCGTAGGAGTCGTGGAGGATGTTAAGGACGGGTCACTCGATTCGCAGATATGGCCAGCCCTTTACTACCCCTCGAACCAAAGCCCGGATACCTACTTCTCGTTGGTGGTACGAACTTCGCAAGCGGAAGCATCAATGCTGCCGACGATGGTCGCCGCGGTTCATGAGATCGATCCGGGAATCGGCACGATGGAGGAAGCCACCATGACGGCGAGAATCAACAACTCGCCCAGCGCCTATCTTCACCGCTCATCAGCCTGGCTTGTCGGAGGTTTTGCTTTCCTTGCTTTGTTATTAGGAGTCGTGGGCCTCTACGGAGTCGTTGCGTACTCGGTCAGCCAAAGGACGCGCGAGATCGGAGTACGGATGGCTCTCGGGGCGCAGCGCGGTTCCGTGTATCAACTCATCATGAAAGAGGCATCGTGGCTCATCGGCGTGGGAATCGTCGTGGGTCTCGTCGGTTCGCTTGGCGCGGCGACACTGATTCGTGGACTTCTTTTTGGAGTCAGTTCCTGGGATGGCATGACCTTGATCGCGGTCTCTGCGGTGCTGGGAGTATCCGCGTTGACAGCGAGCTATTTCCCGGCGCGCCGCGCTGCCGGCGTCGAACCGTCGGTAGCGTTGCGATATGAATAGGAGAGCGAAATGCTGGCCAGCATGATGCAATTTCCACCCTATGCCCTACGGCAATTGCGTGAGGATTCGTGTTCCGCTTCCGATGATCACCTTGTTTCCTATCAGGACGATCTCATGACACGGCGGGGCCTCTATCGACGAACTCAGGTGGCCGCCGAAGTCGTCTCCTGGGACTCATCGCCCGGAGACTGGAGTGCGTCCCGAAATCGGCTAGGGTTGCGCCCTTACTCGCGGACCGCGTCGACTCGATGATCGATCGGCGTTACGAATAAAGTTCTGAAAATCGGAGAACAAATGATTCAGCTGAAAAATCTCGAACGTAGCTACAAGACTGCCGCGGGGCAAACATGGGTTCTGCGACGTATCAATCTCGAAATACGCGAGGGCGAGTTCATTACGATCATGGGCCCGTCCGGTGCAGGGAAGTCATCACTCCTCAATGCGTTGGCATTGCTCGACGACAGCTGGGAAGGGGAATACTGGTTTCGAGAGCAGCCGGTGCACGCGTTGAAGCGTAAGCAGCGGGCGGACCTTGCGAAACGCAATGTAGGCATCGTTTTTCAAAGCTACCATTTGCTCGACGACCTCACCGTTCAGGAAAACATCGACCTTCCCCTTTCCTACAAAGATATTCCGCGTCGCGAGCGGCAGGGTCTCGTCGCCGACACACTCGATCGCTTTCAGATAGTGGGTAAGAAAGACCTCTATCCGAGCCAGCTTTCCGGCGGGCAACAACAGCTTGTCGGCATCGCCCGAGCAGTAATCCATCGACCACCGCTGCTGCTCGCCGATGAACCGACCGGCAATCTTCATTCCACTCAGGCCAGGGAGATCATGGAACTTTTCCGCGATTTGAATCAGCAGGGCACCACGATCGTTCAAGTTACACACTCGGAAACGAATGCCGGCTATGGAAGTCGGACCATCCAACTGCGTGACGGGTGGATGGTTGGAGACACTGCGAATCCTGCCCTCAGCCAACCCGCGGAGGTCAGCGCATCGTGATCTCAATTGCCGCCAGATTTTTCAAAAGCCTCTCGATTTTGTCGCTCGCATGCGGGATGGCTGCGCCCCTGATGCTGAGCCAAACGGAAGCGCCCTCCGCTCCGGCTCCCCAGTCAGCCGCCGCCGGTGCTTCGACAGGGTCAACTGCGGTGCAATTTGATATGCCAAAGTCGCGCAATCCACTAAATGCGTATGCTCCAGACTCAGTTCCGGAGCCAGAATTGGCAAATTCGCCGCACATCGATCAGCTCGTGCGCGACGGCAAACTCTACCTCTCTCTAAAAGATGCCATCGAACTCGCGCTCGAAGACAACTTAGACTTGGCAATCGCCCGCTACAACCTTCCAATCGCGAATACTGACATCTTGCGTACTAAAGCCGGGGGATTCTTCCGCGGCGTCAACACCGGCGTCGTGCAGGGAACTCCCGGTGGCGGCGTGGGAGGCTTTGGCACGGGCGCTCCAGGTGCCGGAGCCGGTGGCACAACCGGAGGCGCTGGCGGTGCTGGCGCAGGCGCATCTGGACTCGTACAATCCACGCTCGGGGCCGGCACAGCAGTGTCATCTTATGATCCGTTTATTAATCTCACGGGCGGAGTAGAGCACCAGACTTCGCCAGTTGCGAATAGACAAATTTACGGCGTTCCATCACTGCAGCTGAATACCGTGCAGGTCAATGCGTTGTACAGCCAAGCCTTTGCCACCGGCACCAGCGTCAACTTTTCGTTTGGCAACTCGCGCCAAACGACGAACAGTCCTTATTTCAATCTCTCTCCTAGCTTGAGTTCGGCGTTCCGGTTTCAAATTCAACAGGAACTGCTGGCAGGGTTTGGCTTCGGGCCGAATCTGCGCTACCTGCGCATCGCGCGTAACAACAAGAAAATCTCCGACATCGCCTTCAAAGACCAGGTCATCGCAACGGTCACGCAGATCGAGAACATCTATTGGGACCTGGTGAGCGCCTACGAGCAGACGCAGGTGAACGAGCAGTCGTTTTCGTTCGCGCAGCAGACGCTGGACAATGCCAGGAAGCAATTGAAACTGGAGAGCGTTCCTGCCATGGACGTGATGCGGGCCGAGGCAGAGGTGTCGAAGCGAGACCAAGACCTGACCATCGCTCGTACAAGTCTCCAACTTCAGGAAACTCTGATGAAAAACGCGGTCACGAAAAGCCTGGATGATCCCGTACTCGAAGCCATGCCAGTAGTGCCGACCGACAAAATGGAAACCGTCGGGGTGCACTCGGCACAGCCGATTCAGGACCTGATCTCCGAAGCCCAACACAACCGTCCAGATCTGGCGGAATCCGACATTGATCTTGTGAATCGGCAGATCAGCCGGAGCGCGGCTCGCAACGCGCTGTTGCCCTCTCTTTCGTTGGTCGCGTTCTATGCGGGATCGGGTCTGGGCGGACCGCTCAATCCCATCTACAATCTGGGTCAAAACGTTTCCAACGTTCCAACAGATTTTAGCGGCGCGCTGCAGAACACCTTCAACAACTCTTCGCCCGACTACTATGTAGGTCTGAATCTGAGCATCCCGATCCGGAACCGTGTCGCGAAGGCCGATCAGTTCCGATCGGAGCTCGAGTATCGCCAGGCCGAACTCCGCATGGAACAATTGAAAAAGCAAGTTCGCATTGAAGTTCGAAACGCGCAGTTCGCTCTGGACCAAACCGGAGCCCGAGTCGACGCGGCCCGCAAGGCGCGCGATTTGGCCCAACGGACTTTCGACATTACCAAGAAAGAGCAGGAACTCGGGGCCGGATCGAGCTATCAAACGCTCTCTGCTCAACGGGATCTAGCCTTGGCTGAACTGGATCTTGTCAGTGCCATGACGATCTACGAAAAGGCCAAAGTCGAATTAGATCGCTCAACGGGGACGACCTTGGAACATAATGGAATACTGATACAGGACGCAATCAGCGGCGTGGTCTCTCACCACACGCCGTAATCGCCCATGCCGACGTCGACCAAACCCGGAGAAGTGGAGCTGCAGACGGATCGAAGCGACTCGGGGGGACAGCTTCGCATTCTAGCTGCCGACGATCAGGAGCATATCCTCGAAGCCCTTGACCTCTTGCTTCGCCCTCACGGATATCGGGTCGACAAGGTTCGCTCACCAGCCCTTGTTCGCGAAGCTCTCTCCAGCAATTCCTATGACGCGATTTTGATCGATCTGAATTACACGCGCGACACCACTTCCGGTCAGGAAGGTCTCGATCTGCTTTCGCAGATTGTCGGCCTGGACTCGACGGTGCCGGTGATTGTGATGACGGCGTGGGCGAATGTCGAACTGGCCGTGGAAGCGATGCGGCGCGGGGCGCGGGATTTCGTTCAAAAGCCGTGGGAGAACGAGCGGCTTGTTTCTATTTTGCGCACGCAGGTCGAACTTTATCGGGCGCTTCAGCACGCCGCCCGTTTGGAAGCCGAGAATCGCCTCCTTCGTGCGGAAGGGCGCCCCGAGTTCCTTGCGACCGCTCCCGCTATGCAGCCTGTGCTCGATACGATTGCCCGCGTGGGGCCATCGGACGCGAACGTATTGATCACAGGAGAGCATGGAACCGGTAAGGAAGTTGTTGCGCAAACCCTGCACGCGCTAAGTGCTCGTACCTCGCGAACCCTGGTAGCGGTGAACACCGGAGCAATTCCCGACGGAGTCTTTGAGAGTGAACTTTTTGGTCACGTGAAAGGCGCTTTCACCGACGCTCGTACCGATCGCATCGGGCGCTTCGAGCTGGCTGATGGCGGCACAATCTTTCTCGACGAGATTGGTAATGTCCCTCTTCGCCAACAGGCAAAACTGTTGCGGGTGCTTGAGTCCGGCGAAATTGAACGGGTCGGTTCGTCGCGCTCTCGTCGTGTGAATGTCCGCGTGCTTTCCGCCACGAATATCGACTTGCCGGCAGCCTGTTCCAGCGGACAATTCCGGGAAGATTTGCTCTTTCGTCTCAACACCGTAGAGATTCATGTGCCCGCGTTGCGTGAACGACGTGAGGATATTCCACTGCTGGCTGCTCATTTTCTGGCTCGCTATGCCGCGCGGTATCGGCGGCCGGTGCAGCGGTTTGATCCCGCAGCCA
Organism: uncultured Acidobacteriaceae bacterium; assembly: GCA_963730775.1. Lineage (GTDB taxonomy): Bacteria > Acidobacteriota > Terriglobia > Bryobacterales > Bryobacteraceae > Bog-105. Next base: position 52,899 of record CAVSTI010000013.1, read on the forward strand.
TCCAGGCATTAAAACAATATGCGTGGCCGGGGAACGTTCGCGAACTCGAACACACGATCGAACGTGCCGTCCTGATGTGCCGGACTTCGGAAATCCAGCCGGGCGACTTGGCGCTCAGCTCTCAGCGCGCAACCACGCAAAACCTGGAAGACTTGAGTCTTGAAGCAGTCGAGGCGGTGTTGGTTCGGAAGGCCTTGCAGCGTTTTCAAGGAAACGTAAGCCAAGCCGCGGAAGCTCTGGGATTGAGCCGCGGGGCTCTCTATCGGCGAATGGAGAAATATGGGGTCTAGCTTCACCGGCCCGAAGAGTTCCCGTCCGCGAAAACGAGCCCGAATCCTCTACGAAAACCGAATCAGCCTCTATTCCTTCCTCGTTGCCCTTCCGGGACTCGTCGTTAGCGCAGTTTTGGTGTGGATGCAGCCGTGGAGCGTCGATTCACGAATCGCGCTCGTCTGTCTTGAATTATTCGTCTGGTGGTTGCTCGCTCTCGCCTTGCAGGAACAGACGACGAGGCCACTTCAAACCTTAGCCAACGTCATTGGCTCGCTCCGGGAAGAGGATTATTCGTTTCGCGCCCGCAACGCTGCGCCTGAAGATGCTCTGGGAGAATTGTCTCTCGAAGTCAACGCGTTGGCCGATATGTTGTCAGACCAGAAAGTTCGCGCGATTGAAGCAACCGCTCTTCTGCAGCGAGTCGTCGATGAGATTGATGCTCCCCTGTTCGCTTTCGATCCGGCGTCCGTGCTCCGCTTAGTGAATCCTGCAGGCGAACACCTTCTCCGCCGGGCTAAGACCCGAACATTGGGTTACACAGCGGCCGACCTCAATCTCGAGCAGTGCCTCAGTGCGGACAACGAGAGCCTGGTCGAACTAAACCTAAACGACTCTCGAGCGCGCTGGCTTCTTCGTCGAAGTTCATTCCGGCAGCACGGCGTTCCCCACACTCTGGTTGTTTTGTCGGATGTCAGTCGAGCCTTGCGGGAAGAAGAACGGCGCGCATGGCAACGGCTGATTCGAGTTCTCGGGCATGAACTGAGCAATTCACTGGCTCCCATCAAGTCGATCGCGGGGAGCCTAAATTCACGGGTCGCGTCTTCTCCCATGGAGGGGGAGTTGCGCAGCGATCTACAGCGTGGTCTCGAAATCATCGAAGCCCGGTCCGCTTCGTTGCATCGTTTTCTGGAAGCGTATCGACGAATGGCGCAAATGCCTCCTCCAGTTTTGCGTGAAGTCCGTTTGGCTCCGCTCATCGCCCGCGCTGCCGGACTGGAAACCAGGATCAAGGTGTGTGTGCAACCTGGGCCTGACGTTTCATTCCAAGCCGACCCCGACCAACTTGAGCAGATGCTGATCAACCTTGTGCGCAACGCAGCGGACGCCGTACTGGAGACAGCTATGAACAGTCCGGCCACTTCCGAGACGCTTTCGGTGTCCGGTAACGATGACGTGGAATTGCACTGGGATGTGGACAGTGATGCCGTTATCCTCACGATCGACGACAATGGTCCCGGCCTGTTGAATCCTGCAAACGTATTTACACCGTTCTATACCACCAAACCCAATGGAAGCGGCGTTGGGCTGGTTCTTTCCCGGCAGATTGCCGAAGCACACGGTGGAAGAGTTGAAATCGGAAACAGGGTAAGTCGCAGAGGTTGCTCCGTCCGAGTGGTCCTGCCTCGGTCTCAAGCAACCTCATCCACTAACTAGTTGCTGTCGCGGTTGGATCTCGCCAGTGATCGCAAAAAAAGGATCCCCGTCTCAACACGGGGATCTCAGATTCGTAACGCCAGAGCTATTTCGGCTGCGAGGCATCCGGAGCGCTCGGTGGCGGCCCGTCGCCGCGATGTCCCTGCCATTGCTCACGACGGCTTTGCATTGCATCCCACTTCTTTTGCTGATTGGAATCTAGAACTCCGCGAATCTGATCGTCTGAAGCCTTGCGGATTTCCATCATCTTCGATCGGCGATCGTCTTGTGGCGTCGAGCTGTCCGATCGCAGGCCTTCCATCTGCGACTGCTGCGACTTCAAGATGTCGAGCACTTTCGCCTGCTGGTCAGAGTTGAGTTTCAATTGCTTGCTGAGCATTTCGGTTCGTCGCGCCGGATCAAAATGGCGGCGTCCGCCTTCATGCGGACCTTCCGCCGGAGCCGATTGCGCATCTCCACCACCCGCGTCCTGCGCCATCGACGGTGTGACTGTGTAAAGTACGCCTGCAAGGGCGAGCGCGATTATCCAATGTCTGATCATTCCGTTCCTCCTGAAATCACCTTGTTGAGGCTTACTGGGTAAGAACCAGATTATGAGGCCACAGTTGCGAAAGCGCCGCTGGTTTTACGAATCTTTACTCGATCTGAAGGGGCCAGCGAAAATACCGTCGAAAATCAGCTGGAATAGGAAGTACTTGCCGCCCTTGTTTGGCAGATTACTTGCCGAAGTCTGCCGTCCCTACTTTGACGATGGTTCCGAGCGGTTTCGCTTTGGCGTCCTTCGCGTCGGTCTTATCTTCTGATTTTAGGGATGGCGCCGACGGCGGTTGTTCGGTCCATACTCCGTACACTCGGCCACCGTACGCGGCGAGGCCGCTGTAGTCGCCGAAGAACACGCCGCCAGCCTCGAACGGCTCATCTGTCCACGCGTAGTTGGTAAATTTCGCTCCGCGGTCGACCGAGCGTGCCAACACGACAATTTGTTTGCGGTTGAGCGGATCGCGCCTGCGATCGTAGAAGATCACGTTGACGGCACCATCTGTAGGATCAACGGCAAGCCACTGAAAGAAGTGTTCGGCCCCGTTGTGTACAGGGTCATCATTTACTTTTTGCGGTGTGCTCCAATGCTTACCTTCGTCCGATGAGTTTGTAACGAACACGTCCAACTCTCCGTTGCGGTAGTCACTCCAGGTGACAAATAGGCGTTTGCTCTTAGGGTCCATCGCGATTTGCGGAAATCCATTTGCGCGGTCCAGCGTATCTATCGCGAACATAATTGGCGCAGTGTGAATAATCGGTCGTGCCCGCTTGAACGTCTTGCCGCCGTCACGCGAGGAAGTGAGCATGATCTTATTTTCCTGACTCCAGATAGCAAAAAGTGTTCCGTCCAGGCCGACGACGCCGTCGAAACCTTCGGCTGCCCCGTTGTCATCTCGAGGAAGGCCTGGGTGGGCATCGATCTCGATCGGTTCTGACCAAGTTCTGCCGTCGTCCACCGAACGCGAAAGAACCATCTGCGAGTCCGTCAAACGCCAGCGAGTCCATCCGATATAGAGGTTTCCCGCGTACTTGCTTTCTGTGTTGTCCGCGACAATATACGGCTTGTCTTCGAAGGGAATTCCCGGAGAGCTCGTCTGTTCCGCGACCGGGACGTGATTCGTCTCCCATGTTTTGCCACCATCAAGGGAACGGCGCACGAAAATTCCGTTTCGCGTCGCGCCGTGAGCCCAGTAATTGAAAGTCCCAAGCTTGTCGAACGCGATGTAACAAATGAACGCGTGTCCTTGGTTGTCGAACGTTGTCGAAACATCCCCTGAAACCTTGTAGTTCTTCGGATCAACGCCTTCCGCGGATTGCCACGTCTCGCCGGCGTCCTGCGAATACGAGGCCCGTGCGTTGTCCTGGAATACGGCGACGACCTGCTTCGGGTTTTTGGGGTTCACGGCGACCGAAGGTTCAGTGAAATATCCGGGAGCTGGCGTCAGGCTGAAGACATGTGATCGCGGGGCTTTCGGCAGACTGTCGGATTGAGCCAGTGACAAAAATGGCAGTAAACAGGCAATAAAGAATACGCCAAGCCTTCGCAGAGTCATGAAATGCCCTCGATTGGTGGTTGAAGGAGAGTGATCATCCTAGGAGCATAGAGCCGCGCCGCCGGCGATACCCGCGTCGGCGCCGTAATGAGCCATCAACAGGGGGATGTTGCTGGCGCCCGGATTGACACACCAATCCGGAATGCGGCGCTTCATCTCATCAAAGAATGGCCCGAGCATCGCCGCAACCCCACCACCCATGACGAGAACATCGGGATCGAGCAAGTCGATAATGTTTCCCAGCCATGCGGTCAGCAACTCAACTGTTTCCGATAGGATTTCGTGGGCCAAGGGATCTCCGGCAGCGAAAGCTCTTCCAACATGCTCGCTCGTCACCGAAGCAACATTGCCTCCGGCAAGGTCAAGGATGGCCGAATGTTTTCCAGAAGAAGCCGCGATCTTGGTGCGGGCTCTGAGGCCGATTGCTGGACCAGCAGCGAGAATCTCGATACAGCCTTTTTTGCCGCAAGCGCAAACCGGGCCTCGATAGTCGATGCTTACGTGACCGCCTTCGCCTGCTGATCCGGTCTTACCGTGGTAGATCGCGTTGTCGAAGACAATGCCGCTCCCGATGCCGGTTCCGATCGTGGCGTAGAAGACGTAGCGAAAGCCTCGCGCTGCACCCCATCGAGTTTCCGCGAGGGCAGCGGCATTGGCGTCGTTGTCCACTTTGACGGGAACGCCATATTTCGCAGCAACCTTCTGGGCGAGAGGGAAATCGCGCCAGCAGGGAAGATTCGGTGGGTTCAGCACGACGCCAGCCTTTGGATCGAGCGGTCCAGGGGCGCAGATTCCAATGCTTCGAATCCCGCCCGGCGCGGTTTCCAAAATCGAATCGATCGCTCCGAGAACCGCCTCCAGCCCAGCCTCCGCACCGCGGTTTGCGACCATCGGTTTTCGACCTTGGCTCAAGATCTTGCCCGACCGATCGACCAAGCCAACGGCGACCTTCGTTCCACCGATATCTACCCCCAAGATGGGGGCGTCTGGATTCACGCTCATTTCTGTGCCGCCATTTGAGATCGTGTCGCTTCGCTGAATTGCACCTTAATCGTTTTAATCTCGTAAGGTTTTGTTGGCACTTTGAGAATTTGATTGCTAATGGTGACGCCCGACGTCGGTCGCTCCATTAAATCGGCTTCCGACGCCGAAGCTGCTCCCGGCGGAAGTTGCAATGTGACGTCCCCAGACTTGCCAGCCCATTCGTAGAATCGAAGAATGAGAGCGTTGCTGTCCTCAGCTTTCTTCAAAGCACTTACGACGATGTTGTCCTGTTGCGACTGCAGGAACGAATGCTGAGGTGGGAGTTTTCCTTCGTGCTTTGCCACGGAAACTGCGATCAGCTTGTAGTTGAGTTCGTATCCGCGACGTATGGTTAAAGCTTCCTTCCATCCCCCCCCATGGGGATAGAGGGAATATGTGAATTCATGGTGACCTTCGTCGGCGTGCGGGTCAGGCCATTCCGGGGATCGCAACAGAGACAAGCGCAACACATTGCCCTTCGCATCATATCCGTATTTTGAATCGTTCATGAGGCTAAGGCCGTGCTTGGAATCTGAGATGTCGGCCCACCGTTGCGCGGGAACTTCGAATTGCGCCTGTTCTGCCGGGGTATTTCGTGTGGTGGGACGATCCACCGCACCAAACGGAATCTCGTAAGCTGCCTTGTCGCTGTGGGCGCTCACCGGGAACGCAACTTTGAGCAGAATGTGTTTTTCGTGCCATTCGGCCTGCATTTTTACATCGACACGATCGATGCCGGCATACAAGATGATCTCGCGCACAAAAGTCGAATTCTGGAAGTGATTCTTGACCTGAATCACCGCACGCAGCGGCCCGCTCTCGACCAGTTTGACCTCGTCCGCCTTGTCGAGGTCCCAATGCTGTTTCTCGAAATCCGCGTCGATATTCCAGGCGTCCCACTGTTTGGGCTTGTCCACGAATGTCTGGAGGAGGTTGCCGCACGTCGCGCGCGTGGGTCCACCAGCATCGGTTTCCGCGGGAGCCAGCGACTCCGTGCCGCTTCGCTTGTCGAACAGACTGGTCATGCAGCCGGTCTGCGGATCGACTTTGACCCGGATGAACTCATTTTCAAGCGTGTCCACCGATGCTTTCAGCAGGGAGTGTACGGGTGCGGCACTTGTAGCGCGCCGGACGAAATAGGTGGCGTAACCCATCGACGGAGTCTGCGATAGCAGCAGAAATCTTGCACGGTGTGTTTCGTTATCCATCGAGAGCAACTGGCTTTCGGCCGGCTTTCCGTTCGAATCTAGGACGGAGATGTTGCTCGCCGATTCCGGCAACTGGGTTTCGATTTCCGTAACGTCTGCACGCGGCCACGAAAGGGAATTAAACAGAATCGTCGCTAGCCCCTCTTGTTGGGTGTTGACGTGGCTGGCGATCTCCCGAAGCGATCCCCACATTACTTCGTGGGCAGCACGATCCACATCTTCGAGGTTGCGCTTTGCGTCCAGGTAGTTCACGGCTATGCCCGAACCCGGCATGATGTCGTGGAAGTGATCGAACAGAAGATTTTTCCACGTCAGCTCCATTTCGTCTTGTGGGTAGGTTCGCCCAAACAGCGTCGCCAATGACGCAAACTTCTCGGCATTCAGCACATTTTCTTCCGATCGCCGGATCCTGCGTTTGGTATCAGCCTGAGTGGTGAAGACTCCCCGGTGATACTGAAAGTACAGCTCCCCATCCCATGTCGGAAGCTGCATCGTGGGAAGCTTCTTTTCGAGATCGCGGAAGAAGTCGCTTGCAAAACTGAACTGTATTTTCGGAAAGACGGTGTCTGAAGCTCGCAATTGATCCGCATGATCGAGCATTACACGGGTCGGCCCGCCACCGTGATCTCCAACTCCGTACAGGTGCATCATCTCGGGATCGTCTGGCACCTTCGCTCCATAAATCGAAGGCATCCAGACGGATACATCTTTGGCAAGAGGCTCCGCGTCGATTCCCCCTGCATAGTCGTGAGGAAAATACGTGAGCAGTTTGCTGCCATCAGGAGCTTGCCACCAGAACAGCTTGTAGGGAAACGTTGTGAATTCGTGTGCCCAAAGAAGCTTCTGGGTGACGAAATAATCCATCCCGGCTCTCTTGTAGATCTGAGGCAACTGGTAGTTGTATCCGAACGAGTCTGGGTTCCATCCAATTTTCACATCGACGCCGAAATTCTTTTGAAAATACTGCTTGCCGATGAGGATCTGCCGCACTAAAGATTCTCCATCGGGCATGTTGAGGTCGGGCTCGACCCACATGCCGCCGATGATCTCCCAGCGGCCTTCTTTCACCCTCTGCTCAATTTCTTTGAACAGATCTGGATATTTCTCCTGCATCCATTCATAAGTCCGCGCCGACGACATGGTGAATTTGAAGTCAGGATATTCGCGCATCAAATCCAGCACGCTTCGAAACGTGTTGCGCACCACCTCCACGGTTTCGGTCCACGGCCAGAGCCAGGCCATATCAATATGAGAGTTGCCTACTGCTCGAATTCTGAATTGCTGCATCCACGGCTTGAGGGCTTCAAGTTTCAGCTGAGCCGCCCTAAGTGAGGCATCGAATCCCGCTTGATCTCCTCTTTCGAGAGGCGAGAAATCAATGGCTTTGACAGCGTCCCGCAACTGCGCTTCGCGCTCGCCTCGCCCATCCGCGTACGCTGCAATGATCGGTGTTGCCGACAGAACCTCGAGCCTCAGAAGCCCCGGGTCAGGGCGCGCATTCGGCGGCTCAATCGTGAGCTCGCTGTGGAAGAACTCCGACTGAACGTCATCGCCGGTGACGACGCGAATCGCGACTAAATATTTCTGACCCGGCTGCGCATTTTCTGAAATCAAAACGGGGAGAATATTGTCATCGTCGCCGCGATAGAGAATGCCGCCATTCGAGAAGACGGTGATCATCAAACTGCCGGGCGTTCCGAAACGAAGGTCGGCCCAAACTTTGGAACCCTGCGTCGCATATCCGTTTATTTTGTCGGGGATTTGAATCCAGCGGCGGAATACGCGCGTGCCCTTCCAATGGTCCTCATTCGCATTCTGACCGCCGGGCCCCGACACATTCTTCACCGTCCATGTGCCCCAATCCGCGTCGTTCACGCGCGGGATCCTCGGGGTGCGGGATGTCATCGTGAAATCGCCACTCCGCTTCAGGGCGATGAGAAAGAGATTCCAATCGGTCAAGGGTCGGCTTGTAAGCGTCAGAAGCTGTTGGTTTGACACCACGCGGCCAAGGAGAACGCCAGGATGACCAGTGTGAAAGAGAGGGCCGAACGCTTCATCGAGTGCTGTACCTTTCTGGATCGGAGCCGACAGACCGGTTCGTTATCGGCGATTAACAATTCTCGTTCAACAGTTGTTGAGAGGCTAAGTTGATGATTCTACAGTTTCAGCGCTCAAAAAATCTGCCTGTGCAATATTTCTGATTCTTTCCATCCAAAGTTTGAATCAAAGCTGTTACTGACGATAATTGACGGGTGTAGACCCGCCGCTTACAATCTAACTCGAATGTCAGAGTTCTCCAATCTTCGCGCCATGTGTTCCTGCACTTGTTGTTGTTGTGCATGCGTGTGCACTGGCGTGGGGAGGCTGCTGACCTAAGAATTATTTCTTAATACGGCACTCATCAGAACCCATCGCCAGATTTACTGGCGGTGGGTTTTTGTTTTCCGTGGAAAAACACACTATGACGAATACACACAACGCGGTGAAAGAGACCAAGGCGCAACGGGCCGAGCGCCTGAAACGCACCAAGAATCCCTGGGAGGGATTGGACGAAATTCGCCGCTTCGCTCGCGAAGGGTTTTCCTCCATCCCGCCCGAGTGGATCGGGACGTACTTCCGCTGGTGGGGCGTTTATACGCAAGGAGATGGAGCGGGTGTCACGGGCGGTCAAGGTGGGGAAGGTCGGGCATTGCAGCGTTTCATGGTTCGGATTCGCATTCCCAATGGGATGATGACGTCCACCCAACTCCGTAAGATTGCGGATTTGACTCGCCGCTACGCTAACGGGATCGCCGATCTCACCGTTCGTCAAAATATCCAGCTGCATTGGGTCACAATCGAGTCGTTGCCGGAGGTGTTGGACGGTTTGTGGCAGGTTGGATTGAACACAATCGGAGCCTGTGGCGACGTCACGCGCAACGTTACTGGGTGCCCCGTCGCCGGTGTTGGCGCTGACGAGATTGTGGACGCGTCTCCGCTCGTTCTGGAAACGTCTCAGTTTTTGGCAGGGAATGCGGATTTCTACAACCTGCCTCGCAAATTCAAAATCTCGATTGCGGGATGCCACTCATGGTGCTCGTATCCGGAGATCAATGACATTGGCCTTACTGCAATCACTCGTTACGTCGGCGGCGGACCCGAAGTTGGCTTCTCCCTGCGCGTGGCTGGCGGACTTTCAGCGGAGCCTTATCTCGGTTCTCGCCTGAATGCGTTCGTGCGATGGAATCAAGTTTTGCCCGTTGTGAAGGGAATTGCCGAATTATTCCGCGACTCCGATGTGCTCCGCGAACATCGTGAACGCGCTCGTCTGAAGTTTCTCTTCTTGCGGCATGGTTGGACGACTGATCGTTTTCTCGGCGAACTGCAGGATCGCCTGGGTTTCAAACTCGATCCTGCGGTGGAAGAACATGCCCCGGACGATGTATACCGCGACCACGTTGGTATTCACGCTCAAAAGCAGACGGGTCTTTCGTATGTGGGAGCAGTTGCCTTGCGGGGCCGAATCAGTGCTGATCAGATGCAATCTGCCGCCGAACTCGCCGAGCGCTTTGCCGGCGGAGAGCTGCGAGCCACAAACATGCAGAATCTGCTGATTGTGAACGTTCCGACGCTCAATGCCGACAATTTGGCAAAAGAACTGGATGGCATCGGATTACGTGTCGGCGGTTCATCGTTTGCGCGCGGAACGGTAGCGTGCAGCGGAACGGAATTCTGCAAAATTGCTATCACCGAGACCAAGAGTTTTTCGCGATGGCTGGTGGATGAGTTGGACGAGCGACTTCCGGGGTTTGATCAACACTTGAAGCTTCATGTGACTGGATGCCCGAACAGTTGCGGACAGCATTGGATCGCCGACATTGGCATTGAAGGCAAGAAAATCAAGGTCAATGATCGGATGGTCGATGCCTACTACTTCTGTGTCGGCGGTGCCCTAGGGCTGAATCAGGCGACAGCCCGCCCTGTGGGTTATCGATGCGCCGCGACCGAAGTTCCTGACGCTCTCGAACGCTTGCTGGGCAGGTATCAAACCGACCGGGAGCCCAACGAGAACTTGCGGCGCTTTTTCGCGCGACACAGCGACGTCGAGATTCGCGAATTTCTGGCCGGTGGCCCTGCTCCTGTCGTCGCTCGTGATCTGCCACAAAATCTAGTGCATGCGGCAGGAGGGAACGGTGACTAGCTTATTTCCGATGTTCCTGAAACTTGAGGGAAAACAATGCCTCGTCGTCGGTGCCGGAAAGATCGGCGAGGAGAAGATCAGAGGCTTGCTTGAGACGGGAGCTCGAATTCGTGTTGTCGCACTCGAAGCTGGTCCGGCTGTACGCGAATGGGCCAGCAGCGGAGCCATTGAGCTTGAACTGCGCCACTATCAATCTGACGACTTGCGCGGCGCCTTCCTCGCAGTGGTGGCCACTTCTTCGCGCACCCTCAACGAGCGAATCTATCGAGAGTCTGAGCAACTCGGTGTGCTCTGCAACGTAGTCGATGTGCCAGATCTTTGCGATTTCTTTTATCCATCAATCGTTCGGCGTGGCGACTTGCAGATCGCGATCTCAACGGCAGGTCAGAGTCCTTCTTTAGCGCAAAAACTTCGGCTGCAACTGGAAAAGCAATTTGGCCCGGCCTATGCCGACTGGGTTGCCGAGCTCGGCGCCACCAGAAAACTAATTCTTGCAAGCGACCTAGAGAAGGAGCGCAAGTTGGACTTGTTGCATTCTCTTGCGAGCAGAGAGGCGTTCGAGGCCGCATTGGCCGGACTGCCGGAACTAGCCGTCAAAGGAGAGGGCGTATGAAGGGAAAGGTATATCTGGTCGGCGCTGGGCCGGGCGATCCAGATTTGCTCACCGTGAAAGCTCTGCGCCTTCTGCAGACGGCGGAAGTCGTGTTGCACGACGATCTGGTTGCGCCCGCAATCTTGAATCTTGTTTCCGGTTCGGCCCAGCTGCATAACGTTGGAAAGCGTTGCGGCAAGAAGAGGCTTCAGCAAGACGAAATCAATTTTCTGATGATCGCGCTCGCCGACTCCGGACAAAAAGTAATCCGGTTGAAGTCTGGCGATCCTATGATCTTTGGCCGAGCCGGAGAGGAAATTGAGGCACTCCGAGGAGCCGGGATTGCGTATGAAGTGGTGCCGGGCGTGACGTCGGCCTTCGGAGCAGCAGCGATGGCACAAATTCCTCTCACGCATCGCCGGGCTGCATCCTCACTGGTGTTTCTAACGGCGCACCAGGCGCCGGGTAGCGAGGCTGCCGACTGGGCCAAGCTGGCCGGAAGCGGCGCTACGTTGGTCATCTACATGCCCGGCAAGAATTACGCCGATGCCTCTGCCAGGTTGAGAGACGCCGGCCTTAAAGAGGACACGCCCTGCGCGGTGATTTCCCGGGCGACAACAATTCATCAAAAAGTTCATCGCACGACGATCGGCGAATTGGGCGACGTACCCCAAATGGTTGCGCCGACACTGTTGATCGTCGGTGAAGTCGTGAGATTTGCCGATCTAATCTGGATTGCCCTCAACCGAATTTGAAGCGCCATTTCTTGTTGAATATTCCAAATCTGCATTGACCGGAGATCAGGAGCCCTTACCGTGAAAGTCGAAATGCAAGATCCATCCGACGTCCCGTTTACTCACGTATTCGCGGGCATCCACGAATGCGCCGAGAACTGGACTCCCCAACGGGTCCTGAACTGGGCCTTCGAGACCTTCGGAAATCGTGTCGCCATCTCTTCAGCGTTTGGTGTTGAAGGCATGGTGTTGATCGACATGGCATCGCGCGTGAGCAAGGATTTTCGTTTGTTCACGATCGACACCGAATTTCTTTTTCCGGAAACCTATGCGTTGATGGACAGGATTGAAGAGAAATACGGAATCACCATTGAGAAGGTTTTCCCGTTGCTCTCACCGGAAGAACAAGAACGCATCCACGGCGCTGCTCTTTGGGGACGCGAGCCGGATCAATGCTGCAATTTGCGGAAAGTCGAACCTCTGCGCAGAAAACTCGTCTGAACTTGGAGCTTGGATCACGAGTATTCGCCGGGATCAGACTTCCATTCGTTCGGCCGCGCGCCGAATTGAGTGGGATGCAAAATTTAATCTCTTGAAAATTAATCCCATCGTGGACTGGAGCTCAAAGCAGGTTTGGCGCTACATCCATGAACACGACGTACCCTATAACACCCTGCATGATCGGGATTACCCCAGCATTGGTTGCACTCATTGCACCCGTGCTGTGCGGCCGGGCGAAGATCCACGAGCGGGACGCTGGTCGGGATTTGCCAAGACTGAATGCGGCCTTCACATCATTGAACCCGCGAAAACATCGAAAGCCGCGAAGGTAGGGAACTAGACCCGCTATCCAGCTTGGCAAAAAGCAGCTGAGAGACCTCCCCAGTCGCGGCCCGTATCTCCCTTCGGAAAGAAAAGACCGTGCAGGCGCTGCACCGTTTCTTCAACCCTCGAGTCATCCACGAGAAAGGAGATCGCCCGGTCGGATACGGTTTGACACAGCACGCGGGCGTTTAAATCGGCTACGGCCGCGAATGCTTTGCTCGCCACGTCCGCCCGGCGCCGGATCTCTCCACCCACCACGCAAACGAACGCCCGCTGGCTTTCCCACTCAACCTTCGCGGTGCCGTTGAGTTGAGCTGCGATCATTGGAAGATCCGCATTGGGTCCCACTAGCAAATGCATGCGGCCCATCGAAGTCGACATGATTTCGACGGAACAGGCATGTTGCTCAAAAGCCGCAAACACAGCATCGAGCGTAGCCGAGTCAATTCCTCGGAGGGATTCAATTTCGACCGCTGAGACATTCCTTTTCGCGGTGATCGCGCTGACTTCACCACCGGTATTGCTGTCAGCCCTTATTTTGGTGCCAGTACCCTCGGGCCTTCTCGAATTCAAGACATATACCGGGATATTTTCTTTCATAGCGGGAGCAAGCGTTGCGGGATGTAGTACTTTTGCGCCGAAATGTGCAAGTTCCGCAGCCTCATCGAAGGTCATCTTATGGATGACGCGAGCATCCGGGCACAGTTTCGGATCGGCAGTCATCACTCCGTCGACATCCGTCCATATTTCTACACGGCAGGCGTGTAACGCTGCGCCCAGGATCGCCGCGCTGAAATCCGATCCCCCTCGGCCCAGCGTCGTCGGTATCCCTTCAAGAGTCGAGGCAATAAATCCGCCAAGCACGGGGATCCTCCCTGCATCGAGCTGATGACCCACCGACTCCTGTATGCGCTCGTTCGTCACGTTCCAGTTTGGATTGGCCTGGCCGTGTCGGGCGTCCGTGATGATGCAGTTCCGTGCATCGACGTACACAGCTTCTAGTCCTGCATGTCGCAACGCGTCGGTGATGAGCTGGCTGGAAAAACATTCTCCATAGCCCAACAAGCGATCTTGCATCTTCAGAGTCAGCTGGCCTTCGTTTTCGATTTCATGAAGCAGGTCTTCCAGAGCCTGAAACTCGGTTCGCAGCACGCGATCGAGGGTTCCGTCAGCGCTTCCCTCGACGACCGAGTCTGACAGTTGCTCGTGTCGAACATAAATGCTCCGCACGATCGCCAGAGCGCACCCGAGATGTCCCTGAGCTGCTGCTTTTCCAGCTTCGAGCAATTGGTCCGTGACTTTCGACAGGGCGCTCACAACAATGACTTGTTGAGCGCTGGGCCTGCCTTCGACGATGCCGATCAGGCGGCGAATCGCGGCAGCATCCTCAACTGACGTGCCCCCAAACTTCATCACCACCAAGTCTTCGCCTTCCTCGAATCTGCTGTGCCGCTGGAACGCATTCATGGTTGACCTCCAATTTGAATCGCAAAAGCAAAAACCCACTGCCAGTTTTGTCTGGCGGTGGGTTCGGGTGACTTTCTTTAGGATTGCTTTACTTCATCCGATCCCATCCTCCAGACACGTAATTCGTGTCGACGAGACTGTGCTTGTCGATGTAATTCGTGTGTCCATGTGGATGGGTCGATTCATGAGTTGGCTTTCCAGGCCCCTCATGAACTTCCGCTACCCTATATTTCTCGACCTGACGGGCAAGAAATGTGTTGTCACGGGAGAGGGTTTCGAGGTTGCGGCAAAGGTGCGTGGCCTGGTGGAGGCTTCGGCCCATGTTCTCTACATCAATCCCCGGGCAGTCCCTGAAATCGAAGCGCTGGCCTCCGCGGATGCGATTTCCTGGGAACGTCGCGAATTCTCGCCAAATGATCTCGACGGCTGCTTTCTCGTTGTGACTTGTAGCGCGCGAAATGCTGAGATCTTTCAAATGGCGGAAGCGAGAAACGTGCTCTGCAACGCTGTGGACGATCCAGCGAACTGCCGGTATAGTTATGGGTCGATCCATCGCAGCGGCGACTTGACCATCGGGATCTCGACGAACGGCACGGCTCCCGCGATAGCCGTCCGCCTCAAACAGAGGTTTCAGCGCGAAATCGGGCCGGAGTATGGCGAACTGCTCGAAGAGCTCCGACGGCTAAGGCCCGAGATCACCAAAGGCATCGCCGATTTCGAGGAACGCAAGAACCTGTGGTACGAGATTGCGGATTCCGAAGCACTGTCTCTGCTCAGAAATGGCCATCGCGAAGCCGCCTTCAAGCTTGTCCGGCAATTGATCGACAACGCGATAGGCAAGCGCCGGGTGTGAGGCAGGCACCGCCATTGCTGCCTTGTCATTTTCGGCAAGATCCGGAATTAGACTTGGTTTCCGTGTCCCCGACAGTCCAGGATCAACTCGCAAGGTAAACACTGGGCGAGAGCAGACAGATTTAGAGTCCCCATGAAAATCAGTGTGCTGCAAATCTCAGCCCCGGGAAGATCGTCGCATACTGCCACACCTCTGATCACTGTCCCCTCAACTGCTAGCTCCTCCCACTATTGGCATTCGGAAGGTGAAGCGTGTCTCCTCCTCCGTAGAAGTGACGCTGATATTTCCACCGTGCGCGGTCGCAATCTGGTGGCTGATGTAGAGACCAAGACCGAGACCTTCGCGGTCGTGCACTGAGGCGGCGCGATAAAAAGGCTCGAACAGATGTGCAGCAATTTCCGGGGGAATTACTTTTCCGGAGTTGCAAACGGAAATCACGAGTTCATTTGAACTGTCTTCAGCCTCGAGACGAACCGGTTTGTCGGGGGAGCCGTAGGCCAACGCATTACTCAAGAGGTTCGCGACAAGCTGTGCAATCCGATTCCGATCGCAGTTGATCGCTTCACTCAATGCAAACTGCGACTCCAGCACTCGATCTGTATTGCTAGCTCTGAGTTCGGAGACTACTCCCTGCAGTACCGGCTCCAATGGCTGGTCCGCATTGCGGATAATTGGCAGCCCGCCGATCCTGCCTCGAGCCAGGTCAAGCAGGTTGTCGATTAGTCCGTTCATTCGACGAGCACTGTCTCGAATGATCCTCGCCATTTCTGCGACTCGGTCGTCCAGAGGGCTTCTTAGCATCAGTTCTGAAAAACTGGTGATCGCACGCATGGGAGTTCGCAAGTCGTGTCCTAGCACCGCTATGAACTGTTCGCGTAACTCGGCGACTTGACGCTCATCGGTTAAGGCTGATTGGCTTGCCTTAAGATCTCGATCAGCGTCCAGGTTCTTCGCGATGAGCCTGGCAAAGAATCGGAACATGCCAATCGTTCCAGGCGTGTTTAAGCGTGCCGGCTTCGGATCGATGGCACATAGAGTTCCGAAGAACGAGCCATCCGCCAGAATGATCGGGACAGAAATATAACTCTTAAATCCGTACATAGCCGGTGTCGCATGTTTGCACCACAAAGCATCTTCGGCTACGTTATTGATGATCACCGGTTCACGGCTCTGCCGGATCTCGTGACAGATTGTCGTGTCGACCTTTAATTCGCCTCCGGGTTTGAGACCAAAATCGATTTCATCAAGTACCGTGCAAGCAATCCATCGAGACTCTGTTACACGCGCTACCGCAGCGAACCCCATGCCTGTGGTTCGACACACAACCTCCAAAATGGACGGAACCTCCTCCAACCGGGCGATTTTCTCGACTTCGGTTTGAACCTCCAAATCCATCTCGCCCGTACTTTAACAAATCAGCGCTCGTCCTCATCTGTGCGTCTCGTTCATCCGATCCGCTACCGCGCAATAGGAGCTTTGAAGCTCGTTCCTTGTTGGATTTTAGTGTTTGGCTTAAACTCTATAAGCGCATTTGCCAGTTCCCGCCAGTCTGGCGACCACAATCCTTCTTGGCTCGTTATTACACAGAATAGAGTGGTTAGCCAAATCCTGGAAAATCAGCGATGGCACGTAGTGAGATCCCTTGATCTTGGGTTTGGCGACCATGATGGAAGTGAACCGGACAGAGTTAGGACGAGGCGTCCGAACGCCGAAGTGACGTTGCGAACTAATGATCAACAACACTTAGCGTTCTTGAATTTCCGGTTGTGGCGACGATCAATATACGCGCGCCACTCACTACCGGAGTGAGCCTTTCCCGTTGCCGCGAGATAACGAGCATATGCGTTTTCGTCCGCAAGCTCGCGCAGAAACGAACGGAAAAGCGAGAGTACTTGACCGATCCGTTTCATGCCGTTTCCGAACCTAACTCAGATACCGTGAAAGGAGACTCGGAGGTCGAAACCGGTCTCGTGCCCCGGAGTAATCCAAACCATTGCCAAACAGAGGAAGCGATGATCACGCTGACCATCACGAGAAACATGCCGCATACCACCGCATCCAGCCGTTCATTGAAGATCACGGCGTGTGTTTCGGCGAGTTTGGCGGGCGCAATCTTGCCGGCTGCAACGGCGTTTTCAAGCGCAGTGGCGTGAGCAAGGAACCCGATCCGGACATCGGCCGAAAAGATCTTCTCGAGCGCCGCCGTAAAGGTAACGGTGCCTAACCAGGCAAGCGGAACCAGGGTCACGAAAATGTATTTCGCTCCATGCATCTTGATGAGTATCGTCGTGCCAACGCACAGCGCGATTGCACTGAGTAACTGGTTCGAAATACCGAACAGAGGCCAAAGCGAGTTAATTCCACCCAGCGGATCGATCACGCCCTGGTACAGAAAATATCCCCAGAGCGCAACAACGGCTGCGCTGGTTACGATGAGCCCCGTCCTGGACCGGGCTTTTGAGCCGATACCCGGCACGTGCTGCAACAAATCCTGCAGCATGAACCGCCCGACGCGTGTTCCTGCATCGATGATCGTCAGGATGAAGAGCGCCTCAAACATGACGGCAAAGTGATACCAGAATCCTAAGAGGCTGCGCCCTAAGCTCCCCGCGCCAAGGAACCCACCGAAGATTTGCGCCATGCCCAACGCAAGCGAAGGCGCCCCGCCGGTTCGTCCAAACAGGGTCGCTTCGCCAACGCTGTGAGCCAGATCTGCCATGGTCTGTGCCGTGACCGGAAATCCCCAGGAGGTGATCGTTCGAACGGCCGCCTCGGCCGTTGCCCCAACTACACCCGCCGGCGAATTCACAGCGAAGAACACACCGGGCTGCAAGGATGCTGCCGCAACCATAGCCATGATGGCGACGAAGCCCTCCAGGAGCATAGACCCGTAGCCAATCGGCCAAGCGTGAGTTTCGCGTGAGATGAGCTTCGGCGTCGTTCCCGAGGAGATGAGGGCGTGGAACCCGGAGATGGCGCCGCAGGCAATCGTGATGAAGCAGAATGGAAACACCTTACCGGCGAAAATCGGTCCGGTACCATCGACGAAGCGAGTCAACGGTGGAAGGTTCAGTTGCGGGTGCGTAAAAAGAATGCCGATGGCCAAGAGGAAGATGACCCCAAGCTTCACAAAAGTGCTCAGGTAGTCTCTCGGCGCAAGCAATAGCCACACCGGCAAGGCACTGGCGAAGAAGCCATAGATAACAATCGCAATGGCGAGCGCAACGCCGCTCAGAGTGAACCAGGGTGCAATGGCCGGGTTGGTTGCAATAGCACTTCCCCCGAAAATGCTCAGGAGAACCAGGCCGAAACCCAGCACGGAACACTCCAGAACTTTCCCAGGTCTCAGAAACCGCAGATACAGGCCCATCAGCACCGCAATTGGCATGGTGGAAGCGATCGTAAACGTGCCCCACGGGCTGCCGCGAAGCGCGTTGACAACGACCAGGGCCACCACCGCGAGCAGAACGATCATGATCGACAGGACCGTGAGCAGGGAAACGAAACCGGCAGCGGTACCAATCTCATCGCGCGCTATCTGTCCCAATGTTTTTCCGTCGCGCCGAATCGAACAGAACAGGATGATGAAGTCCTGAACAGCTCCGGCAAGCACAGCACCGATCAGAATCCACAGGACACCAGGAAGATATCCAAACTGTGCCGCCAGGGTCGGGCCAACCAGTGGGCCCGGGCCGGCAATGGCTGCAAAGTGATGACCGAAGAGGATCCACTTGTTGGTAGGCTCGAAATCCTGGCCGTCCCGAAGCCGTTCGGCGGGGGTGGCGCGCCGGTCGTCAAGAGCAAATACTCGCACCGCCAGGAACCGGCCGTAGAAGCGGAACCCGAGAATAAATAAAGAAGCCGCAGCAGCAATGAGCCACAAGCTGTTGACTGGTTCGCCACGGCTAAGCGCGACCGTTCCCAAAGCCACAGCAGCGAGCACGCAAACGGCGGCCCAGAGCACCCGCTTAACGACGGCTTGCATCAGTTACGATCGATCCCATCGAAATCATAAATTGTTTTAATCTCGCCATGATAATCCTACATGCCGTAAAATAAGAGAGATTATGCTTCAGGATGCATACGCTTGACGTCACCGACCGTGCTCGAGGCACCCGCCGTAATTGAAAAGCCAAAAAGTGAGGCAAAGCAGGCGTTTCTCCTGGTCTTCTCCTGTACGTTGATCGGCGCGGCAGCCCAGATCCTGATGAAAACAGGGTCCGCCCAGGTGGGAAGCCACGTGAGCCTGGCCGATGTTGTCCGTAATCCTCTGCTGATCGCGAGCTTCCTGTTCGGTGTGCTGAGAAACGTCAGGCTTTTCGCCGGGTACTGTCTGTATGGTGTCAATACCTTCCTGATGGCCCTGGCCCTGAAGGGGCGCGAACTGTCCCGCCTATACCCGATCATCGCGTTGACCTACGTTTGGGTAACCGTGCTTTCACTATTTATGCTTGCGGACGAGCACATGAACTTCTTTCGCACGATCGGAATTGCTTTCATAGTCGGCGGTGTTTCGGTTCTCGGATTGAAGAAGTAGGCGAGAGCGGCCCATGGCACATCAACAGACAGCTGTAATTCTGATCCTTGTCAGCTCCTTCATCGGCTCCTTCGGCGCCGTTTTCCTAAAGCTGGGCGCAGAGCACATGACCGGTGGGATCGCGCGACTGCTTTCGAACTACTGGCTGCTGGTCGGAATCGTCCTCTACCTATTCTCGAGCGTCTTCTACATGATGGGCGTTGGCCAACCTGGCGCGCAACTTACCGTCCTGTACCCGATGGTCTCGCTCGGCTACATCTGGGCGATGTTATGGGCCCGGCTCTTCTTCGGCGAGCGTTTCACCTTATCAAAAGTCGGCGGCTTGCTGATGATCATCTTCGGCGTCGCTCTCATCAACTTCGGGAACGCCTAACTTCGGACGTGTGCTCTCCACACATTGGAGAAACTCGTCATGGCTTCGGGCTTTTTCCCTCGCGTCAGAATCAGGATCAGCTCAACGGCGCTCCAGGCTAGGAACGCATAACAGATCCACAGCTTTGCCTGTTCTCCGAAAAATTCCGGCAGGACAAATTGAGCGGCAAATAAAACAAACATCGAGACGGCCTCCCACCAGGCAAATCTCATATTCAACAAGAACAGTAGTGCCAGCACGCTTTGACTCAGCGTCAGCGCGAGTTCGACACTTTGCTGCCCGTCAAATTGCAACGCCGTGACTTCACCCCGTCCGAACGAAAGAACAACCGGCAGCATTGCCACCAGTAGCGTCCATTGGTTGATGTTGCTTGACGCGATGTTCATCAGTCCGACGGGCGCCTTCACTTCCTGGCGAGCGAAATAGAAGGTAGAGAGCAGTTCCGGAAATTCAGAAATGATCGGCGCCAGCCACTGGATAACGAGAAAACTCGGAATCCCAATTGCCGTTGCGAGCGACACCAGGCTGCCCAGAAATGGTTCGGCCGTGAAGTAAATGATCATTCCTCCACCGAGAAAGCAGCCCAGGATCGCGAGAATTCGTACCGGGCGGCGGGCCAGCACGATCGCTCTCGGTACCGCTTCCAGGTCTTCGATGCCTTCGTCTTTTTCCGGTGGCAGCTTGGTCAATAGCGCCAGGTAGGCAGTGTACAGGAGCACCAAAACGATGCCGTCATAAATCGTGAGGCTTGCTTTCCACCAGACGAACGTCATATACGCCAGCGGCAGGATCAGACCCATGACTTCCACGCTGTGTTGCGGCTCAAGGTTGATGGACCGCAGATGATTCCCCGTGCGACGGTAATGGACGAAGCCGGCAGTCGCATAGATCATTGGCCAAGCCAAGCCGGTCAGTAGTCGTAAAGCGCCGGTCAGATTCGCTAGCAGAAGCTCTGTTTGTGCTTTCCACGCGAGAACGGCTTCCACAGCAAACTCGGGCAGAGTTTGCATCCACGCAAGAATCGCCAGCGCAAAACCTTGCGCAACGAAGAACTGCGCCGATTCCGCGCCCCACGTGATCAACAAGGAAGCGCCGAGGATCGCGGGAGTGGTCCAAAGAGCGGCCTTTGGACTCGATTGGTGAAGCGGCACGGCGAACATTAATAAAGCCATGCCAAGTACGAACGGCTGGCGACGGCGTGGTGAACTAAACAAACTGGAGCCGAGCCTCAAAATTCCCGTTGGCCGTGTGAAGCAACGAATGCTTTTCGAACTTGGGCGACTTCTGCGGAAAATCCTGCCGGAAGTGTCCTCCACGGCTCTCTTCGCGAGCCAGCGCAGCGCGTGCGATCAACCAACCAACCTGGTGCATATTCCGCAACTCAAGTTCTGGGCGTCGCACGCTGGCAGGTGGTTTCAAACTTCGATTGCCCAGTTCATTGAGCGTCGCGGACAAACCGGCTTTGTCGCGCAAAATACCGCAACCGTTCCAGGTGAGATCTCTTAGCTCCTGCTCTGAAATCTCGGGAATGAGAACAGCGCTTGTGGCTACAGCTTTAACCGAAACAGCCGAAAGCGACGGCATTGTGCAACCCGCTCGAGCACCAAAGACCACCGCTTCGAGCAGAGAGTTACTGGCAAGACGGTTCGCACCGTGCACACCGGTACAGGCAGCCTCACCAGCGGCGAAGAGTCGCGGGAGATCAGTTTGTCCGAAGAGGTCGGTTCGAACGCCGCCCATAGCGTAGTGAGCGGCAGGCCGAACCGGAGCGGGGACCTTCTCCAGGTCGATTCCATGTTGAAGACACGTTTCGTAGATGCGCGGGAATCGGGTTCGAACGAAGCCAGCCGGCAAGTGAGTCAAATCCAGGAATGCGCTTTCGTCATTGTTGGCCCGCATCTCGGCAACGATCGAACGCGAAACAACATCTCTCGGCGCCAGTTCCGCCAAAGGGTGGTAGCGAGCCATGAAGCGCTCTCCGCGGCCATTTCTCAGGTACGCACCTTCGCCGCGCAGAGCCTCGCTCAGGAGAAATCTTGGAGCGCCAGGGATGTAGAGAGCTGTCGGGTGGAACTGAACGAATTCAATGTCGGCGATTCCCGCTCCGGCCCGGTAGGCGCACGCGACACCATCTCCGGTCGCAACGTCTGGATTGGTGGTGTTTGCGAAGACGCGGCCCATGCCGCCGGTTGCCAACAGAGTTCCACGTGCAAGAATTTGCGCTAGTTCGCCGGTCCTGCCGTCCAGAGCCGTGATTCCCACGACTTGCCCGTCCGAAACGACCAAGTCGACTAGTGCCGCGAAGCTGTGAAATGACACGTTCGGGAGTGAGGCGGCGTGCTGCCGAAGACTCCGGACGATTTCCCGCCCCGTTGAATCGCCGTTCGCATGAAGAATACGGCTGCGGCTGTGAGCGCCTTCGCGACCGAATAACAGCTCGTTGCCTTTGCGATCGAACGCTGTTCCCCATTCGATGAGCTGTTCGATGGCGGCCGGGCCTTCTTCGACCAGAACCTTTACTGCTTCCAGATCGCAAAGTCCGTCGCCGGCGACGATCGTGTCCTGTTCGTGCAGTTCAAGGTCGTCATCATCACTCAACGCAACGGCGATTCCGCCCTGCGCATACTGGGAAGAAGATTCCTGGAGCGAGTCCTTTGCGATGACCAGCACGCGACCGGATTTTGCAAGTTCCGCGGTGGCACGCAATCCGGCTACGCCCGCCCCAACTACAACAAAATCCGTGTCAATCCGCTGCGTAGGGGGCTGAATAATCACAATGGTACAACGATCAAATGCCCGTCTTTGAGGTCAAGACCTCACACTGCACTTACCCCAACGTGATCGAACGCGGGGCGAGCGGGCGCATTCGCGATTATCTGCCGCGAAAGCACGGGAAGCTGTTCGTACTTACGACGGACGACGTGTGGCGCTTACATGGCGACGTGATCAGCCGGCAATTCGAACCGGGGGAATTTCAGATTCTGCGGTTCGAAGGTGGCGAGAACAACAAGCGTCTGGCGAGCCTGGAGCGGCTTGCGGAAGAGATGTCGGAACATGGTGCTGACCGAACCAGTATCGTGATTGGCTTCGGCGGAGGCATCGTGACGGACATGGGCGGCTTTCTCGCGGCGATCTTCATGCGAGGCATTCCCGTCCTGCAGATACCGACCACGCTTCTGGCGCAGGTGGACGCAGCGACGGGAGGCAAGACGGGCGTCAATCTTCGAAGCGGGAAGAACCTGATCGGTAGCTTTCATCAGCCATTAGCGGTGTTGATCGATCCCGAGCTTCTCTCGACGCTGCCGGAACGCGAGTACCGGGCCGGACTCTTTGAGGTCTTAAAATGCGGAATCATTCGCGACCCGGAGCTCTTCTTCCAATTTGCCAGACGGCGTGATGACATCCTTGCGATGAACTCCGAACTGGTCGATGCGCTCGTCGCCGGGGCCGTGCGCGTCAAAGTAGACGTGGTGTCAGCAGATGAAAAGGAAGGCGACCTCCGCAGGATCCTGAATTTTGGCCATACGATTGGGCACGCGATCGAAGCCGAGACAGAATACACTCGCTTGCTGCATGGAGAAGCCGTTGCATGGGGCATGATCGCCGCGGCCGAACTATCATTCCTGGCCGGTCTCTTATCGAAAGAGGACCATGAACAAATAACGCGAACCATTCGCAGCTACGGACCGATTCCTGCAATTTCGGATTTAGCCCCAGAGAGCCTGATTCGAAGACTTGCGAAGGACAAGAAAACACTCGGCGGCAACGTTCATTTCGTGCTTGCAACCGGGATCGGCACCGTCAAGATTGTGTCTGGCATAGACACATCAGAAGTGAAGCAGGCGATTGTGAACACATTGCAATGAAGTCGAATGCTGTAGCCTCCGGCACAACTCCGCCCGGCGCTCCCGACGAGCAGCAGGCCTCCGAATGGGTAGAACGAATGTTCGCGGGCATAGCGCCGCGGTACGACTTTCTCAACCATCTCCTCTCGTTCAATATCGATCGCAGTTGGCGCAAGGCTCTTCTTCAGAGCGTTCGGGCGGCTCTCGAGAATCCCGAAGCTGTGGTGCTCGACTTGTGCTGCGGAACCGGCGACGTGTATCTGGACTTCAACGCGGTCGCGAAAGCCCAAATCATCGGGGCAGACTTCTGCCATCCGATGTTGACTGCGGCACACGCGAAGGCAGAGCGGAAGAGCATCAGGCCGGCGCTCCTTGAAGCCGATGCACTCAAGTTGCCGTTTGCAGACGGAGAGCTCGACTGCATATCGATCGCCTTTGGATTTCGCAATCTGGCGAACTACCAAGCTGGCTTGGTGGAGTTACTTCGGGTATTGAAGCCTGGTGGCCGGGTAGCGATTCTCGAGTTCTCTCATCCTTCGAACGTTCTGGTGAGAGTCGGATACGGGTTTTACTCGCATCTTATTTTGCCGATAATAGGAACGATCGTCTCGGGATCGCGCCAAGCGTACACCTATCTCCCGTCCTCCATCCGCAAATTCCCCAAAGCGCCTGCGCTTGCCGAGATGATGCGATCGGCCGGGTTTGCTCATGCCGAGTATCAGCTTCTGACGTACGGGATTGCTGCACTGCACATCGGAACGAAGTAGAAGAGAATTGCAGCCCGGGATGCGACGCACTGCAGACGTATATACGCCACGTATATGCTTAGGTTGTGGGCGAGATCCTCTGGGACGAGGGCAACAAGACGCACGCCACCCGACACGGCGTTTTCGCCCGAGAGATCCAGGAGGTCTTCGAACCCAGACACGCGTACCAATTCTGGGGTGCGGAAATCGGGAGCGACCAATTTCGGGCTTACGGTACGACCGCGAAGGGGCGATACATAACGGTTGCGTTTCAACGGGATGAAAAGATCCGCCTGATCTCTGCCTGGGACATGGAAAGGGAGGAATTAGAAGCTTATGCCAGCGAAATCCACGAATAAACACAGGCTCTGAAAGGCGGTGATGGCGCGTATGTTGACTACCTACACAGCCCGGAAGGACGTGCCGCGGAATCCGAGTTCGTTCGTCAGTCACGGAATAAGGCGGTAGTCTACGTCGACGAGAAGCTCACTCCTTCCGAACTTGCGGCGCTCGGCAAGCGATCGAAGGCGCGCGTTGTTCTAAACAACGGTCTCGGATCCAAACCGAATCGCCCCCATTTAGTTGAGGAACTTATCGCGCGGTTGGAGGCACAGAAAACGAAGACCGAGATGATTTCACTGCGAGTGGACGTAGCCGATCTGGAACTGGCGCGCCGGATTGCCGAAGATACCGGAATCGGTTATCAGACGATCATAAAAGATATCCTTCACGAAGGTTTTCAGCGGTTAGGTTCTTCGCTTCCATCAAGGACCCAAGATGCCAAGTGAATGCGAGTGGATGCCTCGAGATCGTAGCAGAATCCGCATAGTTCCACTCGGGAGTTCTACTCATTCAAGCGGCGATTAATCTCTTCTCGCAAGTTGAGGTTCCGGACTAAGCGCAGCAAGTAATTCGGGTGAAGCCCCAGAAGGCGAGCCGCCTGCTTGTAGTCGCCCCCGCCTTCCACGTACGCATTCAAGATTGCTTCCCGCTTTGCCTGCCCAAGCGACGAGTGATATTTCGCCCCGGATTCTTGCGGGGCCGACTCGAGCAGTGCTTCGGGAAGGTCCTCGGGCAGCACGGTATCCGAAACGCCAAGCACAACGGCTCGCTCCATCGCATTCTCCAGTTCGCGGACGTTGCCGGGCCATGAGTACTGGATCAGGATCTCTTCGGCCTCTTTTGAAAGCCCTTCCACATGCCGTTTGCAGCGCTGGGCCGATCTTTCGAGGAAGTACCTCGCCAGCAGCGGAATATCTTCTCTGTGCTCCCGAAGTGGCGGAGACTCAAGCGTGACCACGTTCAGACGGTAAAGCAGATCCTCCCGGAATTTGCCTTCGCGTACGTCGTCCTGCAGATCCCGATTGGTTGCGGCAATCACGCGAATATCGAGACTGTGAACCTGTGTACCACCTACACGCTCGAATTCGCGCTGCTGCAGAACACGAAGCAGCTTGGCTTGAAGCGGTAGTGCCAGTTCGCCCACTTCGTCCAGAAAGATAGTGCCGCCTTCCGCAAGCTCGAACCGGCCCTTTTTGAGTGCGATCGCACCAGTGAATGCCCCCTTCTCGTGACCGAACAACTCGCTCTCAAACAGGCTCTCGCTAAGTGCCGCACAGTTTACGGCAATGAAGTGGTGCTCGCGTCGTTCGCTGCCGTTATGCAAGGCCCGTGCAATCAGTTCCTTGCCTGTTCCGCTCTCGCCCGTGATCAGGACGGTCGAATCCCGCGGCGCAACCCGTTCGATAAGCGTCAGGAGTCTTTTGATTGGAGGGCTGTTGCCGACGATCCCGCTCGGAACACCGATCCGTTCTTCGAGAAGCGCCTTTTCCACTTTCAGGCTCTCAACTTCCCGATTGGCTTCGAAACCGATCGACGCTAGGGAAGCGACGGCGGTCAGAGTCTCAAGATGCGCGGGCATCTGTTCACGCTCGCTCGGCTTGGTTCGGAGAAGCAATGCGCCGCCGAGGACGTTGGCCAGATACAGCGGGACGCCGATGGTGCCGGTCTCTTTATCTTCGAATGCACCCTCTTCGGCCACCTTTGCCAAGCCGGTTTTTCCAAGCTCACCGGCTTCCGGCCATTCCCTTGCGAACTGGTCGGCTAAAACAGGCAAGGTTGACCCGAGAACCAGGTAACCGGCCTCTATCGGAATAAGATCCGACACAAGGCGCAGAATCTGATTCTGAAGCAGCTTGCTTTGACCATTCGCCGAACTTGCGGCTAGAGCGCGAAACAGAAAAAGAAGTGAACAGGACGCCAGCAACACCGGCTTCACATCGTTCGTGCCGGTCTGGACCCGCTCTTCTGCTCCTTCTGTGCCCGACCGGAACATGAGTATCGTCTTGCCGACCCCGATCTGATCGCGATCGGAGAGCCACCGTTCGGCAGATCGCATGCCGTTCACATACGTTCCCAAGGACGTTCGCAGGTCTGCGATCAGAAAGCGGCCCTCATTCTGCCGGATCTGGCAGTGCCGCCACCCCACCTCCGGCTCATTGACGAGAATCTTCGAAGCGGGCGAGCGACCGATGAAGAACTCCCCTTTCGTGAGGTCATAACGGGTGCCAGCGGATGGTCCGTTGACGACAACCAACTCGGCAGCCATAGGAAGAACGTCTATTCTACAGGTCGACTACACGGTAAGCGGGATCAATGCATCCCGAGACGGTTCCAATTCGCCATCAGCCGCGGGTTCGTCCACATCCAAATACCGTGGATCCAGCAACCGGCTGAGCTCGACATTCCCCATGGCGGAGATCAGTGTCTCTTTCAAGAACGGATGCTCTTTTTCCATTTCCGAAAAGAAAGTTCGGAGCGTCTTCCGCACCGTCCCGGTTTTCTGTGAGCATCCGCACGGAATGACGGGGGCGCCCAGGCTCTCGGCGAATGCTGAGGTCTGGTCCTCCGTGACAAAGACCAGGGGGCGGATAAGCCGAAACTCCCGCTTCTTGGACCAGGTGACTGGGGGCAATGCGCTAATCCGCCCCGTAAACATGGAATTCCGGAGAAAGGCCTCGCAAAAATCGTCCGCCGTATGACCGAGGGCAACCACATTCGCGCCCATCTTCCTGGCGATGTCATACACCGCCCGACGGCGGAACCTGCTGCATACGTCACACCCGTGGTCGGGTTGCCGCTCCAGGAGGTTGAGCGATGGTTCGTCCTCGATGTATACCCAATCGACGCCCCGGCTTTGCAGGTATTCACCAACCGGGCGAATTGGCCGGAGAAACTTGCCCTGCTCTACTGTAAAGGCACTAACCCGGAATTTGATCGGCGCTCTCTTCTGCAGCAGCAACAACGCTTCCAGCAGCGTAAGCGAGTCCTTGCCTCCGGAGACGCCGACCGCAACATAGTCACCGTCCCGGATCATTTTGAACCGGCTTATCGCCTCTCCGACCTTGCGAAGGATTGAGCGTTCAAGGTCCATTCTTATTACGATATCGGATTTTCCACGTCCAACTCCTAAATGTCACCGGTTAACGCCGTAACGTCCAAGAACCGCCCGGATCTGCGAAAATAGGATTGCACCCAAGCAAATCCCGCAGAGTCAACGGTCTTTCGCTTAAAGATCGAGTCCGACTCAGAGCTTGAGGATCTAACAATCAGTGGAACAGTTGACCAAAGACCAAGTTCGTTCAAGTCTCGTATTGCCATTTGACTTCGAGTTCGAGGATCTCTACCGAACCGAGCAATTGGAACGATTGGATGGCTTGTTTCTCGACGACCTGGGCCAGACGGCTCCGACGCTCCGGGATTCGCTCGTAGCCGCGCGTGAAAATCCGTCTTCTTTAACGCCTAAAGCTGAGTCGACACTGATTCTTGAGATCGCACCCTATCTCGAAGATTTTCTGGGTAATTTCTTTGGCATACAGGCGGAATTAGACAAACTGCGAGCGCGTCATTCCGAACTTGCGCCAATTTATGCGATCAAGCGGCGCTTCGTTCAACGGAAGGCGATTACCGGGTTCACCGAAGAAAAAGCAATCGAGATCGACGGTTACGCCCTGGCTCCGGAACTGGAAACACTGCTTCAGGAACCCCTCAGCGACCTCAGCTTCGCCACCCAGGTCTCTCGCTGGCTCGAAAACGAAACGGAATACTCGTCGCAATTGCAATTGGCGGCACGCTATGCCGCTTGGGCAACGCTTTCGCCGCAGGGTAAGGCGAAGCATAAATCGAGCGTCTTGTTCAAAGTTCCCCACAAGCTCGATCCGCATCACCTGGTGGCGGCTGAAGCCGTCCAGACGGATGGGCTCGTTCGTCTTCAGTTCGACAACAAACACTGGCGTCTGCGGGAAGGTTTTCAACTGACAGATCCCGGGACGGATTTGACCGGAGCGCTCGATCAGGCAAACTACTGCATCAAATGCCACAACCAGGGCAAGGATAGTTGTTCGACCGGGCTAAAAGAAAAGGACGGACGATTCAAATCGAGCGTCTTCGGCGTCGCTCTGGCCGGCTGCCCTCTTGACGAGAAGATTTCGGAGATGAACGCCGCCAAAGGTGCCGGCAATCCGGTTGGCGCGTTGGCCATCGTCACGATCGATAATCCGATGTGCGCCGCTACCGGCCACCGAATCTGCAATGACTGCATGAAGTCGTGCATATTTCAAAAGCAGGAACCGGTGGACATCCCGCAGGTTGAGACACGTTCACTGAAAGACGTTCTTGAGCTGCCTTGGGGCTTCGAGATTTACGGTCTGCTCACGCGCTGGAACCCGTTGAACATCTCGCGTCCGTTTCCGCGTCGATCGACAGGACACAAGGTGCTGGTCGTCGGCCTGGGACCTGCCGGATTCACACTTTCACATCACCTGATGAACGACGGCCACACGGTGGCTGCTGTCGACGGACTGAAACTGGAGCCGCTTCCCTCCGACATCTCTGGCGTCGATCCTTATGGGCAGCGCGTTCCGTTCCGGCCGATCCGCGACGTCACCGAGATATACGAACGGCTCGACGAGCGTGTCATGGCGGGTTTTGGCGGGGTTGCCGAGTACGGGATCACGGTCCGCTGGAACAAGAACTTTCTCAAAGTGATCCGCCTTCTGCTGGAGCGGCGTACCGAGTTTGCGATGTTCGGAGGCGTTCGCTTCGGCGGAACGCTAACGGTCGAAAGCGCCTTTGAGATGGGCTTCGACCACATCGCGCTCTGTGCAGGAGCCGGACGTCCGACCGTAATCCCGATGAAGAACGGCTTGGTGCGCGGTGTTCGCCAGGCTTCAGACTTCCTGATGGCTTTGCAGCTAACCGGCGCCGCGAAATTCGAGTCTCTTGCCAACTTGCAGATCCGTATGCCGATCGTGGTGATCGGCGGCGGGTTAACGGCGATTGACACGGCAACGGAGTCGCTTGCCTACTACGTCGTACAGGTCGAAAAGTTCCTGAAGCGCTACGAACTCCTGGTTAACGAGATTGGAGAGCGCGCCGTTCTTTCCAAAATGACCGAAGAGGACGCGGAGACCGCGGCGGAGTTTCTTGACCATGCGCGGCAGATCCGGGCGGAACACGCCGCAGCAGCCCGCGAAGGCCGCGCTCCGGAAATCATCAAGCTTCTGGACTCCTGGGGCGGTTCAACCATCGCCTACCGGCGGCGGATGATCGACTCGCCCAGCTATACGCTGAATCACGAAGAAGTGGCCAAGGCTTTTGAAGAAGGCGTTAAGTTCGCGGAATGTCTCTCGCCTCAAGAAGTGGAGATCGACGAAGCCGGCAGTGCACGAGCGATCCGGTTGGAGAAGCAACGATTGGATGAAGCCACCGGCCAGCTTCGTTCCGAGCGGCGAGTTCGTCACGCTTCCGGCCCGGAGCATTCTGGTTGCAGCGGGCACTCAACCGAATACGGTTCTCGCGCGCGAGGACGAAGCCAATTTCACGCTGGACGGGCGCTATTTCCAGGCCATCGATGAGGACGGGAATCCTGTTCGGCCGGAACGTATTTCGAAGCCCACATCCACGTACGTTCTTGTCTCACGGCAGCCGGATGGACGCGCCGTGAGCTTCTTCGGCGACCTGCATCCTTCATTTTCCGGCAATGTAGTGAAGGCCATGGGCAGTGCCAAACGTGGTTACCCCGTGGTTTCGCGCGTACTCTCGAACCTGCCGAAGACGGAACCGGCGCCGCAGGACCTCCTCGCACGGTCTGAACGACGAATTGCGGCCACGGTGTGGAGGATGTTATCCGTCTCACCCCGAACATCGTCGAGATCATCGTTCGCGCGCCGATTGCCGCTCGCGCCTTCAAGCCGGGTCAGTTCTACCGGCTTCAGAATTACGAAACTCTGGCCGCACGTACAGAGTCCACCGTACTTGCGATGGAAGGGCTGGCGCTCACTGGTGCCTCTGTGGATCTTGAGAAGGGTTTGCTGTCGACCATCGTCCTCGAGATGGGCGGCTCTTCGGATCTCTGCGCCATGTTGAAACCGGGCGAACCGGTGGTGCTGATGGGTCCGACAGGCACGCCGACGGAAACACCCGAGCAGGAGACTGTGCTCCTTGCCGGAGGCGGACTGGGCAATGCGGTTCTCTTCTCGATAGGCCAGAAGCTCCGTGCCTCGGGGTCGCGAGTCGTTTACTTCGCCGGATACAAAAAGATCATCGATCGCTATAAGGTCGACGAGATCGAGAAGGCAGCAGATGTGGTGATCTGGGTCTGTGACGAAGCGCCCGGATTTACTCCGGAGCGCGTGCAGGACAGCGCATTTGTGGGCAACATCGTGGACGCGATGGCGGCTTACGGACGCGGCGATCTCGGCGAGCCGGAAATCCCGCTGAATTCAGTGGACCGGCTGATTGTCATCGGTTCGGATGGCATGATGCGCGCCGTTCAGCAGGCGCGTCATAGCGTGTTGCGGCCGTATTTAAAGCCGGATCATCAAGCCATCGGCAGTATCAACTCGCCGATGCAATGCATGATGAAGGAAATCTGTGCTCAGTGTCTGCAGATGCACAAGGATCCTGTGACCGGCAAAGAAACAGTTGTGTTCTCGTGCTTCAACCAGGATCAGCCGCTTGATCACGTGGAATTCGGCAGTTTGCGCTCCCGGCTTTCGCAGAACGGCGCGCAGGAAAAGCTGACCAAGCTTTGGATTAATCGGTGCTTGCGTCACATTGGCGCCCGCACCAGCGAATTAGTAACGCTCAGCTAGCCCACGCTCAGAGCTACACAGAGCGTGCGAAACCGCTTGTCGGTCAGTAATAAAACAACTTCTGAAGCTCTGCTGGAGTCCGGGTCTTCGTCAGCGCGATCATCAACAGAATGCGAGCCTTCTGCGGGCTAAGATTGCCGCCGAAAATGCACCCAAGCTTCTGAAGCTCAAGCGGGGAGCCTTTGCTCGCTGATAGCGCAAAGACTCGCCCCGTCGGAACCCTTGTGCTCACGACGACAGGCAAACCCTGCTCTCGCGCTTCTTTGATCGCATCAAACATCGATGAGCTTACGCCGCCTAATCCAAGCCCGGCGATTACAAGGCCCTTCATGGCCCCGGTCTTCCAGGCCTGACGTATCAAAAGGCCATCCGCCCCCGCGTAAGCCATAACGATCTCGACGCGAGGTAACGCCGTAGTTTCCGAGACATCAAACGTCTGCCGACGAACAGGCGCACGATAGAACCGGACGGCGGTTTCGTCTACAACGCCCAATTCCCCGAACTCCAGGCTGCGAAATGTCTCGACTTGACTCGTGTGGGTCTTTGTAACGTCGCGAGCGGCGTTGATTTGGCCATTCATCACTACCATCACGCCTTTATCGGCGGCCTCTGGATTTGCAGCCACACGGACCGCATCGAGAAGATTCCGTGGACCATCAGAATCGGGGTCAGAGGCTGGACGTTGCGCACCCACCAGCACCAAAGGTTTTCCACTTTTAATCGTGAGATCTAAGTAGTAGGCGGATTCTTCGAGTGTATTCGTTCCGTGTGTGACTACAACCCCAGCTATATCCGCTTGTGCGAGTAGCTTGTTAGCTCTACTTCCTAGTTGAAGCCAAATCGCCGGATTCATGTCAGAGCTGCTTATATTTGAGATCTGTTCAACTCGGATATTTGCAAAGCGGCGAATGGCCGGAACGGCAGCGACTAAATCTTCCCCCGATAGAGCCGGAACATAACCACCTTTACTGGGGTCCTGCTTGCTCGCAATGGTTCCGCCGGTCGCGAGAATGGCGATTGTGGGAAGATCGGCCGCTAACAATGGGAACGAAAGGCTCACGAACATCCAGAAAGCCATAGCGCTTTTCATGGGTGGCTATTCTAACAACAAGCAGCGTCTCGCGACCGTACCTGAAGCCGGATCACCATGCGATCGGCAGCATAAGTCGCCAATGCAATGCATGATGAAGGAGTTTTTTTCCTCAGTGTCTGCAAATGCAGAAGGATCCTGTGACAGGAGGAGCCCGCAGCAGTAATCTACTCGCTCTGGGCTAGCCGCCGGAATCGATTTTTACGTAATTTGTACGATCCGCTAACAATCTGGGCTCCTCCCCGCACTTAGCCTAGGCTTACGACGGTTCTAGACGTCGGGAGGACCCTATGGCTTTCAGACACAAAACTTCGTTTTGTCTTGCGCTTCTTGCTTGTGCGATGGCGGCTCACAGCAATGCGGCTACGGTTTACCGGGAATCCGCCTCAGGAGACCTATCGAATTCAGGAACGGCGCCTACCGTTCTGCCCGTAAGCGCTGGTTCTAACCAGATCTTCGGCTCCACCGGTCGTGGCGCCGCCGGGACCGATCGCGACTATTTCACGATCACGGTGCCGACCGGTCTCGCGATCAGCCAGATCCTGGAATTGGGCGGAACCAGCGTGGGGGATGCGGTGTCGTTCTTCGGGATTGAACGCGGGTCTCAGGTCACTGTTGCGACGAACGCGACCACGGCGGACGGGTTACTCGGCTGGACCCACTACGGACCGGTGGACACCGATACAGACATCATGCCGGATCTCAGTGTGGCCTCACTCGGTTCCACAGGCTTTACGGGGCCACTGGGAGCTGGCAACTATGCCTTCTGGATTCAGGATTTCGGCGCCGGCACGTTTTCGTATGCATTCGACGTCAGGCTGGCTGCGGCAACTCCGACTGCCGCGCCTGAGCCCTCGAGCTACGCTTTGGGCCTGATCGGGACCTCGCTGATGGCGCTCTTTGTTCGCCGAGCGCGCCGATCGCGTTCGTAAGCCCGGACCTCAAGAGCGCGCCAGGGCAGGGCAGCTTTCTGCATACCCGCGATCGCCTACGAGGGAGGTTGTCTCCGTTCGTTACCATTAAAGTACTCCATGGACGCAACCTCCGTTGACCTGAAGAAGACGGTCAACCTACCGAAGACCTCATTTCCAATGAAGGCAAACTTGCCCGTGCTCGAACCTAAGCTGCTCGAGCAGTGGGAAACGAGTGGCCTTTACCAGCGCATTCGGGAAGCCCGCCAAGGACAAAAGCAATACGTTCTCCACGACGGGCCGCCGTACGCGAACGGAAACATTCACCTCGGGACAGCGTTCAACAAAATCCTGAAGGATTTCATCGTCAAGTCGAAGTCGATGGCGGGCTTCGATGCTCCCTATGTTCCGGGCTGGGATTGCCATGGGTTGCCCATCGAGTTCAAGGTCGATCAGGAACTCGGAAAACGCAAAGCGTCGATGAGCGTGGCGGAGATCCGTGCCGAGTGCCGGACCTATGCAGCGAATTTCGTCAACATCCATCGTAGGGAATTCAAGCGGCTGGGAGTGCTCGGCCGCTGGGACGATCCATACCTGACGATGAGCGCCGAGTATGAGGCTGTCATCGCCCAGGCGTTTGTCGACTTCCTGCACAGCGGGTATGTCTATAAGGGCCTGAAGCCCGTGCACTGGTGCATCAAAGACCGCACCGCTCTCGCCGAAGCCGAAGTCGAGTACGAGAATCACACGAGCCCGTCGATCTATGTTCGGTTCCGGCTTGCTTCCGATCCCGCGACCCTGGATCCGAGCCTGGCCGGGCGCGAAGTTTACTGCCTGATCTGGACCACGACGCCGTGGACCATCCCTGCAAACCTTGCCATCAGCTTCAATCCCAGATTCGAATACGTCGTGGTTGACACGCCGCAAGGCTTGACGATCGTCGCCGAAGGCTTGTTGAACCAGGTATCCGAAGCGCTCGGTTGGGACAAGACGGTGGTCGCACGCTTCCCCGGCACCCAACTGGAAGGCGCGGTGTTCCGGCACCCGTTTCTCGACAGAGATCTCCGTGGCCGTCTTGGGGGACCACGTCACGCTCGAACAAGGGACTGGCGCGGTCCACACGGCGCCCGGACACGGCCAGGAAGATTTCGTTATCGGACAACGATACGGGCTTCCCGTGTATTGTCCGGTCGATGCCTCCGGCCGTATATTCCGGGCCGAAGGCGCGTCCGGAGTTCTGCCGGAAGAACTGATCGGCAAAACAGTTTGGGAGATCAATCCGATCGTCATCCGACTGCTCGAGGAGCACGGAGCCCTGGCGTCTCAGGTCCGGTTGGAACATAGCTACCCACATTGCTGGCGTTGTCACAATCCGGTGATCTTCCGGGCGACTGATCAGTGGTTCATCGGCATGGATCGGGAAGCTCTCCGTACGCGCGCCCTCGAAGCGATCAAGACCGTGGAGTGGCATCCCGAGTGGGGCGAAGAACGGATCTCGAACATGGTTGCGGTCCGGCCGGATTGGTGCATCTCGCGCCAGCGCGTCTGGGGCGTGCCAATCATCGTTTTCTATTGCGAAGACTGCAACGAGCCGTTCACCGAAAAAAGCGTGCAGGAGCGAGTGGTATCGAAGTTTCGCGCAGGGACAGCTGACGTCTGGTACTCCGAAACGGTTAGCGAGCTGATGGGTGAGGGCTGCAGCTGCAAGAAGTGCGGCGGCACCAGCTTTCGACGCGAAAACGACATTCTGGACGTGTGGTTCGATTCGGGATCGAGCCATCTCGCGGTGCTCAGCCGAGCAGAACGGCCTGCCCTGGCCCTCGGACATGTACATCGAGGGCGGTGACCAGTATCGCGGTTGGTTCCACAGTTCGCTCCTGATCGGCGTTGGCCTGCGAAACGGAGCTCCCTATCGCGAGTGCGCGACGCACGGCTGGACGCTCGATGCAGAAGGCCGGGCAATGTCCAAGTCGCTCGGCAACATCATCGAGCCCGAGAAGATCGTCAAGCAATACGGTGCGGACCTGCTCCGCCTCTGGGTGGCTTCGGTCGACTTTACGGAAGACGTCCGCTTGTCCGACGTCATTCTGACGCGCCTTTCGGAGGCCTATCGAAAGCTGCGGAACACCTTCCGCTACATGTTGGGGAACCTGTCGGATTTCAATCCGGCAACGGATCAGGTCGCTGCGGAAGAATTTGACTCCGCTCGATGTCTGGATGCTGGCGCGGACTGAGGACCTGGTGAAGCGGTGTCTCGCGCACTATCAGGAGTACGCATTCCACAAGGTCTACCGTGCGGTTTACGATTTTGCGATCACCGATATCAGCTCGCTGTTTGTGGACGTCTCAAAGGATCGTCTCTATACCGCGGGACCGAATTCGCGCATTGCGGCGAAGTGCGCAAACAGCGCTGTATCGAATGAACGCAGCACTTGTACGTCTGCTGGCGCCGATTCTTTCGTTTACGTGCGAAGAAGTTTGGGGCTACACCAAGCTGGAAAGTTCCGGCCCCGGCCAGCGTCCATATGGACTACTTCCCGAATCCCGAGGATCTGACTCGCGGGTTTACAGCGAAACAGCGTGAGTTGTCCGCGTGAGTGGGAACGGCTGCTCCCGATTCGCGAGCGCGTCCTTAAGACTCTGGACAGTGCTCGGGAAGACAAAGTGATCGGCTCTTCGCTCGAAGCCACGGTTCATCTGGAAGCCGGCGAAGAACAGTTCCTGCTGCTGCAACGGTTCCGTGACGAACTGCCCATGTGGTTCATCACTTCCGACGTCAACGTTTGCGCTCGGGCAATCGCAAGAACTGACGGTCAAAGTAGATCGCGCACGGGGCGACCGCTGCGAACGCTGCTGGCGTTATACAACCGACGTTGGCAGCAATTCGGATTTCCCAACTGTTTGCGCCCGGTGTGCGGCGGTGCTGCCCCCGTTCATCGGCTAATCGTGGCAGATACGTTGAATTCAAAGCGAGTTTGGGCGCTGGGACTAAGTGCGGGCGTCATCGCTCTCGACCGCCTGACAAAGCTGTACATCCAACACGCCCTGAGCCCGTTCGATAACATCCCGGTGATTCCCGATTTGTTGCGCATCGTTCACGTCGAGAATCCGGGCGCCGCATTCGGAATGCTCGCTGAAGGCAACCCGGCGCTGCGCGCACTCATCCTAATAGGTGTGTCCTTTCTCGTGATGTGCCTGGTGGTGGTCGCACTCTGGATGCGCAGTGTAACAGAAGACGCCCTGGTCAACTTCCTTGCGCTCGGGTCTATTTTGGGCGGCGCGGGCGGCAACCTCTACGACCGGATCATGCACGGAACCGTGACGGACTTTATTGAGGTTTTCCATGGGTCCTGGAGCTTTCCCGCGTTCAACGTAGCGGATAGCGCCATTACGGTCGGCGCATGTTGCCTGGTGCTCAACACGCTATTTCGGCCCCGCCAGACGAATCAAAAAGAGGCCGCAAAGGCGTGGAGATAATGCCATGTATCCCAAACTAATCAGCTTCGGAACCTTCTTTATTCCGACCTACGGCGTTCTCGTCGCTCTGGGCTTTCTGCTCGCTCTGACGGTCACGTTGCGCCTTGCTCGCAGAAGCGGTTTGCCTTCCGAAAAGGTAATGAATCTGGCGGTGTATTGCGCCATGGCGGGCATTGTCGGGGCCAAGCTGTTCATGTTTTTGTTCGATCTCCCGACATACCTGAACAATCCGGGCGAGATCTTCACCCTCGAGACTCTGCAGGCCGCCGGCGTGTTCCATGGGGGCCTAATCGTCGCCTTGATTTTCGGCGCCTGGTACATCCGCAAAGAGGCACTGCCGCTGCTCGGCACCATGGACTGCTTTGCGCCGGGCATTGCGCTCGGACAGGCAATCGGGCGATTGGGATGCTTTGCCGCCGGCTGTTGCTGGGGGAAAGAGTGCAGTTTGCCCTGGGGTGTTCGCTTCCGTTCGGACTTTGCAGCGCCGGTGCCGCTGGACAAAACTCTCCATCCAGCGCAGTTGTATGAGTCCGCGGCCGATTTTCTGATTTTTGCTTTCCTATATCGGCGGTTTCTGTCTTCGTCCGCGAAGCCGGGCGAGACGATCGGACTGTATCTCGTTCTTTATTCGATCGCCCGCTTCATCATCGAGTTCTTCCGCGAACACGAGCAATCGCTCGTGGGAGGCTTATCGCTTACGCAGTGGATCGCATTAGGACTCCTGGTTGTTGGCTGCGTTTTCCTCAACCGAAGCAGAACGTCCGTACCAGCGCCCACGAGAGCGGCACAGGGAACGGCCGCCTGAGAGGCCTGTTGTTTCTCCACGCGCAGTTCCCTTGACGGGTTCTGGCCGTTGCGATATTCTTAACTCCCGCTCGTAGCCACTGCGGAAGACAACAACATGAGATCCAAAGCAGCGTTGATTCTGCTGGTTTCGGTATTTTTCGGATCATGCCCGGCGATGGAGGGCGCGTCTTTCACGTTCACCCCCATCAATCTGCCACAAGGAATCTCCGCTAGTGTCCAGGGAATCAATGATTCCGGGCAAATCGTCGGATCGTTTCTTGACGGTGTTCACGCTGACCAGGGCTTTCTTTTCGATCACGGCACATTCACAACCCTCGACGTGCCGGGTTCGGGCAGCACGGAAATCAGCGCCATCAACAACTCCGGCCAGATGGTTGGCACTTTCGGGAATAACGGATTCATTTACAGCGGTGGCCAGTTCATGACGTTGAACGTTCCTGGTGCTTTCGTTACGATGCCGATGGATATCAACAACTCTGGAACCGTTGTCGGAACCTACCTCGCAAGCGACGGTGCCGGCTACTACACGGGATACGGGTTCGTGTACAGCAATGGCGCATTCACCAACGTTGGCACGTTGCCCTGTGCGAAGGGCATCAATGATTCCGGCCAGATCCTTGAATGCAACGGCATCTTAAATCCGAACGGTGCATTTACGCCTTTCTCCATAACAGGGACCACGGCGTTCAAGTACGGGTTTAACAATGCCGGATCCGTCGTAGGGTCCTTTGTGACTTCCGCCTTGGCACACGGATTCCTGTACGCAGATGGAACACTGAACGTTATCGACGCACCCGGCGCTGTTTTTCCGTATGGAACTTACTCCATACCGGATATAAACAATCTCAATCAGATTGTCGTTAACGTCTATTTGGGAGGATCGGGTGTAAAGCCATTCTTAGGCAGCCCCGTTGAAACTCCCGAGCCGGACTCCTTCGTCTTGGCATGCGCAGGAATGATCCTCGGTGGAGTCTTCTATCGCACTCGGGAAACACTCTCAAACCGCAACGTTTTGTAAACAGCTTGTAAATCCTAACGATGCAGCTTGTCCTGCTAGTTCTCCCCTCCCCTTTCTCGAGCCGGCAATGCTAGAGTAAGAAACCTAGTTGGGGGCAAGCGTGACTGCAGTGAGCCTACGGGTAAGTCGCAGGTCTGAGAAGACGTTCTTAGGGACGGCTCTCACCTGTGTTGCGTTTCTCTTTGTTGGGCCGGTTTGGGCCGATACGAATTCAAGTCTTAGGACGCAGGCTCTCGAGCGAGAGGCCAATGGCGACCTGAGCGGCGCTCGCAGCCTG
The DNA here is from genome assembly GCA_963730775.1 of uncultured Acidobacteriaceae bacterium. GTDB lineage: Bacteria > Acidobacteriota > Terriglobia > Bryobacterales > Bryobacteraceae > Bog-105. The sequence continues at coordinate 91,816 of CAVSTI010000013.1, forward strand.
CTCGAGCAGAGTGCAGGGACACCGGGAGACACAGGCGGGGCAGAAGCGCTCGCAGAGTTTCTTGAACGCCACGGGAATCGCGAGAGCCGTCAGGCTTACCTGAAATGGGCAGAGGCAGAAAGCGATCCCGCCCGGCGCCAGCAAGCTCTCCGGCAGATCGGTTCTGGACGACTACATCGACGCCCGGGACGCTGACTTGGCCGCTGATCTGAATCGTTATCGGGAAGCGGGCGGCACCAATCTTCGCACACCTGCCAAGCCCTCCCAATCCACCTCAGCTAAAACAGTTTCCATCCCTGGTCCCCTGTCATCGTTTGCACGTATGGCGGCACTTTCGCCCGATCTGGCGCCGGAAGAATTGCTTCCTGCCCTGGCGCGGAACATCGTCACGAACGGTTACGAGGCCTCCGGCAACGAAGCCCTGCAACAGACCGAGTACCTTCGGCTGATTGTGCGCTACCTGGCACAGGCGAGGGAAATCCAGGGCCTGACGGGCAACGCTCGCAAGATCGTCATCCCTCAATGCGACAGCGAAGAAGCCGGTGCCCTTCTGAAGGCGCTCGGGTACCGGATGCGCGGTTCCTGCGGAGCCGATATCGTGCTCGAAACGGTAAACCCCACCAAAGCCTTCCTGACGGTGGACTCAGGGTTCCCCATCGCCCAACTCGAACAGGACCTCCGCGCGAATCGCAAATTCGAGTTTCCTTACGCGCCGACACAGATTCCGGTTCTGTACAGCACGGATTACTGGATGACTGCTTTCGGCCGGACTAACCAGCCTGAGTTTATCGATGCGTTCCTGTCCGATCCCTCGCTATGCCGGCTCTACCTTGGCCTGTCACATGTGGACCGGGCAACGGCCGAGGCGCTTCGAAAACAGGTGCCCGCGCCGCGATTGAAGCTGTATGCGAACGTGCTCGATTTCTACGGTGGCATGTTCCAGGTCCAGAACGGAGCCGCCGTCGTTCCGGGGCCTGCCCGCACCTGGGCGAGCATGGTAGGCGCTTCCCCGTCCAATCCGGGCGCTTTTTTCGAGAAGCTTCTGTCCACAGACGACGGTTGGGTGGCAAGTTATTTCGATGCGCTTTCCCGTATCAATGGGCCCACGGCTGCTTACCTGACCCAGCCAGAGCGCCTGCGACGCTTTTACGACGCACTGCGCGGCAAGATCACGACTCCCGGTCCAGCGCGCCCGGTTTTCCGGTCGAGTACAGAGCTGATGCTGCTTACAACGGCGTTACGGATGGACGCCAATGGCCAGCCGCATATTCCCGGCAACATCGAAGTCTGGAAAACCCTCTTCATCAAGCATCCGCACGGGAAGTACGACGGTAAGCTCACGCGATCGGCAGCTTCGTGGCGATCAAACGATGATGTTCTCGAGGCGCTTTTTGCTCTCAGCCGGAAAACGGTAGAGAATGAGCCGCTGCGGATCTTTTTGACCCTGAGTGACGTAGATCGCGGCCGCACGACTCCGATCTCGCCTGCGTTGGCCACCCGAATGGTGGCAAGCTATCGCATCTATGGAGCACAGTATCCGCTCTTCGCGGATAACCCGATGCTATCGGAAGCTGCCATCAATCGCTACCTGGACACCACGGCCGACATCAACTCCATCCGGGACCTGCTTCTTCGTGCGGACACTCTCGGCATCTTCCAAGCGAACACAGAGATATTCCGGATTCTTTCCCATCGGGATCAGATTCCGCTCTCGGCGAGAGATGGCGTTTTCACTAAGCTGATTACGCCGTTTGCTCACCTGCGCGCTCAGACGGAGTTGTTTGACGCCGGTAAGTCCGGTATCGATCTGCTGCTTGCTTCCGCTTCGGGCTCGGGTTCCACGACGGGCGGTTCGCGCCAGAAGCAGATCACGGAATTGCTGATCGGGCCACTTCGGAGTTCAACCGGCGCCGGTCCCGCGTCACCCAGCGATACCTTTCTGCGCGTGTTCGATTCTCAGCGGTTGATTTCGATCGACAGCCTCTTCGCATTGGCCGAGAAGAAGGGCAGCTTGGACGCGAAGACCTTGAAGACGATCACGGACCAGCTTGATCGCTTCGAGGAATCGGAAAGTGTCCGTGGCTCTCTCTCGCAAGAGGAGAGAAACTCGTTTCGCTCTGGGATATTGGAGCAACCGCCACATTGAACAGGAGCGCAAATTTAACCTGGAACGGACGCTAAAGACTCCCGAGAAGCGCGATATGCGGGAGGCCCTGGCGCCTTTCCTTCGCGATTCGATGGTGGGCCTGCTTTACAGCTACTATGCTCCAGCGGGTGCGCAGCTGCTTCTGACGAATCCGCAGTTCGTGCGAGGACATGATTTCATCGGGCCGGAAAGTTCTCCAGCGGCCTGGCGCGTTACCGAAGTATCCAGCGGCGGGTGGCCCATCAGTGCGGGCGGCAGGCTTATCGGCTCGCTTATCTCGCTGCCCTATGCCATAGCCGAAGCGGAGCAAAATTTCTTAAGTCCAACACGCGAGCAAGCGCTCATATGGGCAGATCTCGTGCCGCAACTTATCGCCGACGTCACGATCAATCGCTGGCATAACGTGAAGCCCGAACAAGTCCGCTGGGTCGCTCTTCATGTACGGAGAGGGAAGGACCTGATCGCCGCGGCTGCCCTCGATCCAACCATGCAAGCCCCGGTCATGGAGGCGTACAAACACTATTCCACGCCGGGGCGCGTCGAATGGCTGCAAGATCACCTCCTATCCGAGAGCTTTCCGAAGGTGATTGCGGAAATCCCGCCCGCAATTCTCTATTCTCTGGCGGAAGACCCGGGGCTGGCGAATCTCTCCCCCGATTCGGCCTCGCGCCAGATTGCCGTTCTGAAACAGGAGAATGCCACTTCGGTTTCACCCGAAGCAATCAGCAGGGTCTTTGGAACGCCAAAGCCGACTTTGACCCATTCCTATACGCCCGGCTTGCTCAAGTTGAGAACGTTCCCTGCGCTGATGGGATACTCCAGCCGCATACTTGCGGAAAGTTGGGAATCCAACAACTTGTACTACGCTGCGCTGGCGGATGAAATGGCAACGCCCGTCTCTGCGCTCGATGCGTACGTGCCCGAGTGGAACCGGTCCACGATCGAAAATATCTTCGCGACTCACTTAGAAGACTGGCCCGCAATTTTGCGGTCATTACAGACCACGGGCAATAACATCAGACACCAGAGCGAGAGAGCCTCGGAGGCCCGGGTCGCCGGGAACTGAAAAGGAAACTGTGAGTAAAACTGTCCGCGCGTTCATTGGTTCAGCCATATTGTTTGGAATGGCTGCTTTGTGGCTCTACGCACAGGAGCAGGACCAGACTACGTTCCACGTCAAGGTGGACATGGTTGTGCTCAGTTTTGCCGTTACAGACACGAAGGGAAAGTACGTCAACGGGCTTAAGCCGAGCGAGTTTAAGATCTACGAAGACGAGATCAGCCAGAAGCTGGCCACGTTTGCGGAAGGCAATCGGCCGGCGATGCAGGTGCTCGAAGGCGGAGAAACGCGTCCTTTGCGTTCGGGCGCAGAGGAAAACGAGGGTGCGGGCGGGCACACGGTGGATCTCCGGTCTGCTGCAACGGGAACGAACGTCTTCGTCCTCTTCGATACCAGCAACTACATGTATCGAGGTTTCGTGTACGCCTCGGACGCGATTGCCGATTTTATCCGCGGCCTGGACCGCGCCGATTCGATTGCTGTCTACACGTATAGCCGCAACTTGAACCGGGCCGTTTCTCTCAATCGAGATCGCTCCCTTGCCATTGCGGGTCTGCGGAAAGCCGTGGCCGGTGACGACTCGGCCCTCTATAATGCCCTGCTATTAACGTTCCGCGACGCCGCGAAGGTAGCCGGCCGTAAGGTGGTCATCGTTTTCTCGAACGGGCCGGATAACGCGAGCATGGTCGCTCCTGATGACGTCCGTGCCGTCGCCGAAGACGAAGGCATTCCGATTTACGTGATCTCGACCAATGAGGTCAACAAAGACCCGATTTCGAGCGGTATCTTCAAACGGATCTCGAACAGCACGGGCGGCAAGAGTTACTTCGCCAAGACCTGGCAGAAACAGGTGGAAGCTTTTGAGTCCATCCGCGAAGATCTGGGCAACAGCTACACAGTCACGTATTATCCGCAGCCCAACCCGAACGAAGGCTTCCGGAAGCTCCATATCGAGCTGCTCCCGGAAGCCATGAAGAAGTATAAAGTCCGTGCGCGGCCCGGTTATCGGCCACAGCGCGGTATCTAAACAGAGCCTAGCTCTGCTGACGGTGGATGGCGAACGGCCCCCAGGCCTGCGAAGTCGCCATCAACTGGACCACGTTGATGTTCACGTGCGCGGGCCGAGTGGCAACCCAATGAATGGCGTCGGCAACATCATCGGCGCTTAACGCTGTTACGCCTTTGTAAATTGCGGCCGCTTTTTCCGCATCTCCTTTAAACCGTACGACCGAGAATTCGGTATCGGAGGTCAGCCCGGGCTGAATGTCCGTTACTCGAACGCCCGTGCCGAGGAGGTCGGAGCGGAGGTTGTAACTAAACTGGTGCACAAAGGCCTTTACTCCGCCGTACACGTTGCCGCCGGGGTAAGGAAATTCGGCAGCCACAGAACCCAGGTTGATGATGTGTCCGCGTTTCCGTTCCACCATGCCGGGCAACAGCAGGCGGGTGCAGTACATCACGCCCTTGATGTTGACGTCAACCATAGCATCCCAGTCGTCCAGATCCGCGGTGGGAGCCGGGTCGAGCCCGAGCGCTCCTCCTGCGTTATTCACCAGGATGTCCACTTCGCGGAAGCCTTCGGGAAGTCCTGAGATCGCCCCTTCCACTTCGGCACGTTTACTGACGTCAAAAGCTAGCGGCAAGAAAGCTGTCGCCCCACTCCTTCTTCAGATCCTGGAGTCTGTCTGCGCGCCGCCCGGTGCCGACGACTTTGGCGCCACTCCGAATAAATGCCTGGGCGGTTGCCCGCCCGTAACCCGACGTTGCTCCTGTGACAAAAACGATCATTTCTCAAGCATAGAGGTCAGACCAGGGCCGCGTGTTGCCGAAACGGCGATTGGGCCTATGCACCGTTGTGCTAGCCTGATAGCGTTCTCGCTTAACAACGCATAGTTTCGCTCGTTTTGCGCGCCCATCCCTCTCCATGTCGCTGCAAGTTTTTTTGCAAGCCCACCTGATTGGTGGAACCGACTTTCTCGCTGCCGAGCCCGCAATCGACGAAGATGAGTTTTCGAGCTTTCACGGCCGGTGCGCGTGGCTCACTCTATTTTGTGAAGTCCTGCCGCGAGCGCTGCTGGCAGAGCTCAAACTATCGCGCATGTTGCTTGGCTCGGCAAGCGCCGAACAGTTCCTGCTGGTGCTGACGGAGGAAGATCTTCCACGTGCGAACGACTTACTCAGCCGTGCCAAAGATGCGATCGCCGAACTTTCTGGCGGCCATCTACAGTTGATTTGGGCGAGCACGGAGGACTTGGGCGCTTGGCCCGTCGTCCGTAAACGGCTGGATGATGCTCTATCGGTGTTTCAGTCAGCGCCGTTGTCCCAAGGCGATAGCGCGAGCGCATTTTCGCCGACGACGGATAACCGGAAACCGGTCTCCTCCTACTTCTCGCGATTCGCCTCCGGCGTCCCGACAGCTTCAAGCGTCGGCTGGTCGTCCAGATCAGCCGGCAGAATTGCGATGGGACGGTGGCCAGTATTCGTGGCCTTTCCGAGAACAGTCGAGCCTCACGGAAGATGGCATCGTCTTTCCGCGCCGCATTGCAATGAGCGATGAGGGCCAGGTATTGACCTTGCAGCAACTCGCCGGAGAGGGCGGACGGCAGGGCCCGATGGGGAATCCTGGTCGGCGATGTTGATAATTTCGACGCGCTGTTGCGAAGTGCCGGAACGGCAGAAGAGCACATTCATCTCTCTGTCATGTTCAAGGAGTTTTTCGCCGGCGAGCTTTCCCTGCTTGGCACACTTCCCGGATTTCTGGCGCAAGGTAACCTGGCATACCTCGGGGGCGACGAGTTTGCAGTCCTGGGTTCCTGGGATGCGCTTCTCCTGCTTGCGCGGGAGCTTCAACGACTTTTCGACAAGTTCGCCGCCGAGAACGTACAGGGTCCCTCCGGTTTCGAAGGCAAAACGATCAGCATGTCTCTCGCGATCGCACCCGAAGATAGCGACGTGGTCGGCCCCGTGTTACAAAGCGCGCTTTCGCAATTGAGACAGGCGAAGGCGACCGAACCGGGCACGTTCTCCTTGTTCGGCCGGACCCTGGAATGGAAGCGCCTGAACGATGCCGAGGAACTGAAGGCGAGTCTCGTCAGGCTTGTTCGCGATTTTGGATATTCGCCGCAGTATATCTACGACCTGGCTGCCGTTTACCGCGAAGGTACAGCCAACCGCACTTCGCGGCGAAAAGCGGCCCGGGTAGACAAGCCGTGGCGGACGTACATGCGCCTCGCGCGGGTAATCCCGCAGACGCGAGGGAAAGAAGTAAACAACGTGCGCATCGCCGTAATCAACAGCCTGATCGGCAAAAGAACGAACGCGGTGAAACTGCGCCCATCGGGTCGGGTTGGTTTGGAGTGGGCACGACTGGCAACGAGCGAGAACGCATAGCGCTCTCGGGCGGAAGGTGATTTAGATGGCAGAAACAGAAGAAAAGAAGGGCGACGAGCGGCGGTCGGGCGAATCAAGGCCTCCGCGTGAAGGTCGGCCGGGCGGTGGTGGTCCTCCTCGTGGCGGTGGCGACCGAGGTCCCGGCGAAGGCCGCGGCGACCGCGGCCGCGACAACCGGGGAGGCGGGCGGCCGGGCGGTGGCGATCGCCGGCCCGAAGGACCGCCCGAAATCGATCTCGAAAAGCTGATCTCGGACAGCCTTTACCTGGACAACCAGGCGCACGTCGTAGTCAGCCGGATGCGCGATATGGATTCAGGCACAAAGAGCCAACTGCGTCGTCTCTACAACGCGGTACGGCGAGCGACACGCACTCCCGAATCGGAGCGGCAACACGAGTTCGTGATGGTGCGTGCGCGCCTCGCATACACGATTGCGCGTCATTCGCTACGCAGTCTGGATGCGCTCGAACGCCTATTGCTCCAGGTGACCCGGAAGAACGACACACGCGGCTACGAACGCTTCCGCGATCTGTTCGAGGCCATCATTGCTTACAACGAATAGAGCCTACGACGAACAGGCGACGGAACAGGAAAACAAAGCATGAGTTCTCATACTGCAGGAACGCAATTGACGTTCCTTGGAAAGCTTATTCTCGAGGGCGAGATTCAATGCCAGACCGGGCTGCACATAGGCGCCGGTAAGGGATCTCTCGAAATCGGCGGCGCAGACAATCCCGTGGTAAAAGATGCCTTTGGTGTGCCCTACATTCCGGGCAGTTCACTGCGAGGCCGCCTGCGTAGCCTGCTCGAGCAATCGCTCGGGCTCACCGCACCGAATGAACTCGTTTACGTGTCGAAGCGGCGCGGACAGGAAGTCCGCATTCACCAAAGCGACCGTCCGGACGATGAAGTTTGCCTTCTGTTCGGGCGAAGCCCGGCTCGGGTTGAGAAGGTTTCCGGAGAAGCGTTCGGAATCCGCCGCTGCAACGCCGGCGCGCCTGACCGTATACGATTCGCCGCTGGTTGTCGACAGCATCACTCAACAGATGCGGGAGAACCTGGACGACGAGTTGACGGAAGTGAAGAGCGAAAACGCTGTCGACCGCATCACGTCCCAGGCCAACCCGCGCACGCTGGAACGTGTTCCGGCCGGCGCACGGTTCCGGTTCCGCATGATCCTGGATGTGCTTTGCCCCGAAGACAGGCCGCTGATTGCGCGCGTTGCCGAAGCGCTGCGGTTGCTGGAAGATGATGCGCTTGGGGGCGGCGGTAGCCGAGGAAACGGCCGGGTATCGTTTGGTTCGTTGACGCTTACCTGGCGCGGCAAGGATTACTACGCCAAAGGCGCTGGTGAGAACACGCTCGTTTCGGGCGCCGAACTCGCAGCCTTGCAACAACTGGTAGCTGCCGACGATTTCGGAGAAAAACTGGCCTAAATGCAGCCAGCTGTCGTCATCCGTTTGCGTCCGCTCGGACCGTGGCGCTGCGGAGTTGGGATTGGTCAACAGCAGGTGTGAGAGCACGTTCCGGAGCGATCGGCTTATTTTCGGCGGTCACTTTGGCAATGCAGCAACTCGACTTGCTACCGGAGTGGCTTGAGGCCACGGCCCTCAGCCCGGCTCCGGCCGTCGTGTTCAGTTCCCTGTTCCCATTTCAGGGGGATACGCTGTTTGCACCTCCGCCAGCTAGCGTGTGGCCTCCGCCAGCGTCCTTGCTGACCAGCCCGAGTCCGGTATTCCTGTCGAAAATGCGTTGGGCGGCGGCGCACTACGTCCCGCTGTCTGTCTCCGAATCGCTGCTGTTATCCCAGCCTCTTTTGGCGGACCAATGGATCGTCGATGGCGAGAGCGGATGCCTTCTGCGGCGTGATCGGCCGAGCACAAGCCCGTTTCGGTATTCCACCCGAACGAGTGCCGCGGTCGATCGCCTGACCGAAACGTCAGGAGCGGCTCGGTCGACAGGCTGCGTCGAGTTTGAGAATGGCGCCGGCCTGTGGGGTGTTGCGCGATTTGCGGACGAAGCGGCCGAAGCCGCATGGGGCGAGCGAGTGCGAGGAGCGTTCCGGTTGCTCGCTGACACAGGCTTTGGCGGCCGTCGTAGCAGCGGATGGGGACAGACATTGGCGCCCGAATTTGAAGGTGGTGAGTGGCCGAAGCTGCTCCTGCCGAAACTGGCGGCGGCTTCGAGCACAGTTCCGGATGCCGGAACCGACACCGAACAACCCGCGTCCTTTTGGCTACTCTCGTTGTACTCGCCCGCGGCAAGCGATTCCGTGGATTGGAGTAGTGGAGACTACAGGCTGACATCTCGAACCGGCAAGGTGGAGAGCCGCGAAGGGCATGGATCCGCGAAGAAGGCGGTACGGATGATCGCCGAGGGTTCTGTGTTGTCCGTCCGGGAAGAACCGGTTGGAGTCGCAGTCGATGTTGCTCCGGAAAATTTCGCCCATCCCGTTTACCGGGCCGGCTTCGCCTTGACGTGCAAGCTTCCGGCGGCGGAACAGCCGTCGCGCTGGAAGGGACCGGTCGAGACAACACCCCAAACTACGCTGTCGGACACTCCGGAGGAATCCGCCGCGCCGGAGGAGCCGGAGACGCTGTCACCGTGCGAGCCGCCAACCGCGGGACTCGACGAAACGGCACGGTCTGAATCAGCCGGCGAAATTGAAGTTCCAACGCTCTCGGCTGAAGCTGAGCTCGATGTAAGCCAAGAGCCGGAAGCTCCTGCTGTTCCCGAAGAGCCTGAGACAAAGCCAGAGGAGCAAATCGAGCACCCTGGCCATGACACAACCGAAACGGCCGAGAACACCGGGGAGGCAAACGATGAAGTATAAAGTCACCGCGCTTACTCCGCTGCTTGTGGGGGACGGGCGCACGCTCTCGCCCATCGACTACATGGTTTGGAAAGACCAGGTCAACGTTCTCGATCAGAACCGGATCTTCAAGTTGTTGGCGCGTGGTCCGCGGCTCGAGGGTTATCTGAGCCAGTTGCGAAAAGCAACCAAGCTCGATTTTGCATCGTGGGGAGGGTTTGCTCAGAACTTTTCGCTACGCCGGATCCCGTTTGAGCACTCGGATTCGACGGCTATCTGGAACGGGACGCCTTCGGAGGCATTGTTCATTCCGACATTTGCTTCTGGTTATCGGGGTGCCTATTTGCCGGCCTCGGCCTTAAAAGGTGCGATGCGGACCGGATTGGTTCATTCCCGCTGGTCGCAGGCGACGATGGATCGCGTGGCGTCCTCGCTCGAGGGCGATCGATTACCCAGGCGGGTCAGTGAGGCTGCCGAAGCGACTGCCGGCGCGAGCCAGACCAAAGTTGTCTCGCTTTCCGACAGCGAGCCGGTGCGTTCCCGGAGCATTCAAGGTCTACCTGACGCGAACGGCGTCCGTGAATACAGCTCCGGGCGGCAAGCCCCAGCTCTCATGGAAGGTTGCCGGGAGAGGCAGCGTACCTCCGCAGCGTATGGCAGAAGCGACACCGGTGTTCGCGGAAATGGCTACGCCTGGCACTTCGTTCACAGGCACATGGCAGGAGCGAACCTTTCTCGAGAACCAGGAGATTTCGCGGGCTTTGGGCTGGCGCTCGGTGCCAAGCCCGAAGATGATCGTGGACGCGGCCAACGCATACGCGGAGGCGCAGATCGAAGCCCAGCAACGGTACGCAGAGGCAGCCGGGCTCTCGGGCATCGTGAACACCGTCAGCCGGTTACGCGAAGAACTCGCGAAAGCCCGGGAGGCTTCGCTCAGTTGCCTGCTGTGTCTCGGCTGGGGCGGTGGGTTCGTATCGAAATCCGGCTATCTGCAAACTGAACAGGACTCGTTCCGGAAGGTCCTGCGGACCGTGCCTGCACTCAGCAGGGGACTTCGGGAAGGAGCTATTTTCCCGAAGACGCGCCGTGTCGTATTCAAAGCCGGTCAGCCCGCCAGCATTCCTGGCTGGGCTGTAGCCCAGTTCGACGCCTAAGGATAAAGCTTAAGGGCTGATCCGCCGATAATTCCTCTATGATGGGATTGTCGAAGGATCGTAAGAGGCTGGCTGTATTTTTTCCAGGGCTCGTTAAGTTAATCAGACATGCAAAGCGCGATCTATAACGCGTATTTCGGATTCGCCGAGAACCCGTTCGAAATCAGTCCGGACCCGGAATTCCTGTACCGAAGCCCTCAACACGAGGAAGCGCTGGCGAATCTTATCTACGGGGTACGGGGCCGAAAGGGCTTCATCGTACTCACTGGCGAGGTCGGAACGGGCAAGACCACCCTGCTCGAATGCCTGCGCGACTACCTGGAATCGCAGCGGATTGAGTTTGCCTTTATCTTCAATTCCCGTTTAACGCCGGAACAGTTTTTCGAGATGATGGCGTTCGACTTCGACCTGCAATGCGATCGCAAGTCGAAGCCGGAAGTGCTCTTCGCTTTGAACGCGCTCCTTCTCCAACAGGCGGAACGCGGCAGGACCACGGCTCTTATTGTTGACGAGGCCCACAATCTCGATTGGGAAGTTCTCGAGGAGATACGGCTGCTGGGCAACCTGGAAAACCGGCACGGCAAGCTACTGCAGATCATCCTGGCCGGGCCAGCCGGAGCTCGACCGCAAGCTGGACGCCTCCAATCTTCGCCAGTTGAAACAGCGTATTGTGCTCCGCTGTGCACTCGATCCGCTTTCGCCGGACGAAGTGATTGCTTATATAGAAACGCGACTAGCCCGGGCCGGTATGCCAAACCAGACGGTGTTCCCGCTCGACGTCATGGACGAGATCTATGTCCGATCGCGAGGTATTCCGCGCCTGATCAACCTGCTCTGCGACAATCTGCTCATCACCGCCTTTGCTATGGAGCAGAGGACGGCGACTCTCCAGATGCTCGATGAAGTCTGCCGCGATCTGCGGGTCGAATGGCCGGGCGGCAACCGCGAGCGGCGAGGGCGTTCGCGATACGGTCTCGGAGAAGAAGAGTTCCCGGAAGCCTCGATTCCAATTCGAGGAGAATAGTTCGAAGGACGAACCGCCCACCGGGGATGAACGAACTCGTTCGAGTGAGTTTCGACGATGACGTCGCAGTCATCACCATCATCAATCCTCCTGTCAACGCATTGAGCTCGCAGGTGGCCGGAAGGCTTGCCGCCGCTGTCCTGGAACTCAACGCAAACAACTCGGTCCGGTCGATCGTGGTTGTCGGGTCGGGCAATACCTTTATCGCCGGGGCGGATATTCGGGAATTAGCTCAGATCTCCGCGGGTCAGACTGCCCCCCTCGACCTTCTCTCGCCTCTTCAGACGGTCGAAGATTCCCCGAAACCGCTCGTCATGGCGATCCACGGCGCCGCCTTGGGCGGCGGTCTCGAGGCGGCTATGTGCGGGCATTACCGGCTGGCAATTCCGACGGCGCAGCTTGGCATGCCGGAAGTGAAGCTCGGGCTTATTCCGGGCGCTGGTGGCACGCAGCGTCTGCCCCGCCTCGTCGGACCTGTGCGGGCAGCGGAGATGTGCACCGGTGGTCGACCGATTAGTGCCAGCGTAGCGGTGAGCTACGGGTTGGTGGACCGCTTGGTCGAGGGCGATCTAGTCGAAGAAGCGGTCCGGTTCGCACGCGAAATCGCGTCAACGAAGCCCCTTAAAACCAGAGACCGCACGGAGAAGCTCCAGGCCGCTGGCCCCGACGCGCTCAAGATGCTAAGGGAACGAATTGAGCGCGAGCGCCCATCCCGAGCGCCGCTGGCCGCCATCGAAGCGATCGAGGCGAGCATCGAACTCACGTTCGAGGCCGGTTGCAACCGAGAAGCCGAGTTATTCAGCGAGTGCCTGCGCTCTGACGAATCCAAAGCGCTCATCCACTTGTTTTTCGCCGAGCGAGCGGCCGGCAAGATGTCCGGTACAGCCTCCGCCCAGAAGCAGTACAAGTCCGTCAAGTTGGCGTCATTGGCGCGGGAACGATGGGGACCGGTATTGCGACCGCCTTCGCTCAGTCCGGGATCCCGGTCCTGCTCAAAGAAGTCTCGGAGGAAGCGCTCGGGCGCGGAATGGCCGCAGTTCGTGCAAATTTCGAGCGCGCTGTTGCCAAGGGCCGGCTCACCCCGAAAGCGGCGCAGGCTCAACTGGCGAGCGTACGTCCCCAAACCGATTTCAGCGGCTTCGAGGCGGTCGACTTAGCGATCGAGGCCGTGTTCGAGAATCTCCCGGCCAAACAAGCAGTTATGGCGGACCTGGGCAGGTACATCCGCCCGGACTGCATCCTGGCGACAAACACCTCGAGCCTGGACGTGGACGCCATTGCCGACGGGAGTGGTCTTCCCGACAAGACGATTGGACTTCATTTCTTCAGCCCTGCCAACATCATGCGCCTGGTCGAGGTGGTACCTGGCAGGAACACGGAGCCAGACGTAACTGCTGCGTGTATGTCTCTCGCAAAGCGGCTGGGCAAGATTGCCGTTTTGGCTGGAAACCGGCCTGGATTCATCGGTAATCGTGTGTTTCGGCCGTACCTGAGAGAGGCCAGATTCCTGGTCGAGGAGGGTGCCTCGGTCGAGGAGATCAACGACGCTCTGGTTCAGTTCGGCATGAATATGGGTCCCCTTGCCGTGGAAGATCTGATCGGAATCGATGTCTCACGACACATCGAGGAAGAGTTCAGCCATCTCGACGCCCCGGGGATTCGGCGATCGCTTCTTCTCCAAGCCCTCTATGAGCAGGGCCACTTCGGTCAGAAAGCGGGGAAGGGTTGGTCAGAGTACGGGAGCGACAGAAAACAGCGAGTAAATCCAGAACTCGGCTCGTTGGCGGAGCGAGCGGCTTCAAATGCCGGCATTGCACGACGCCAGATCACGCGCGAGGAGATCATCGATCGCTGCATTTGCAGCCTGATCAACGAAGGAGCCCGGGTACTTGAGGAAGGAACCGCCCGGCGCGCCTCCGATATCGATGTCGTCTTTGTGCACGGGTACGGTTTCCCCGCCTGGCGGGGCGGCCCGATGTTTTACGCCGACCTGATCGGCCTGGAAACCGTACTGGCGAAAATCCAGACCTTTGAGACGAGTTTTGGATCCGAGCTGTGGGCGCCCGCCCCGTTACTCACAGAACTCGCTCGCTCCGGCAAGACATTTTCGAGCTCAGGCGGGGACAACTACCACCCCTAGTGTCAGTACTTGGGCTACCTGTTTTTTCCAAAACCCATTGACTTTCATAGAGTTACTGTTTTATCGTGGCCAATTCGGTGTCGCGGCAATCAAGGCCCGGAGCCACACATCAGGGTGTGTATGACACGATGCGAGAGCAGCAAAATGGATGAGACCCACGAGACGCTGGACTCGGCGCTGGAGAGTGTCGACAGGGCGGAGGAGCTGGCACTACGGAAGGCTCAATCCCTAGGCTTGGATGAGGATGAACTCGTGCATTTCGGCATGGCCGTTCGCGAGTGCATGGTAAACGCAGTCGTACACGGGAACCGGTATAGCCACGATAAAAAGGTTCATCTGGACATCGAGCGGTCACCGGATCAAATTGCCGTCACGATTCGGGATGAAGGCTCGGGTTTCGATCCTGACTCGTTGCCGGATCCGCTTGCCCCGGAAAACCTCATGCGCCAGTCGGGTCGAGGGCTGCTCCTGACGAGAACTTTCGTGGACGAATTTAGTCTGAACAGCCGCCCTGGTGCAGGGACGGAAGTACGGCTTGTGAAGAAACGCGCGGGCGCGTGAATAGGTGTTAAATTTCAGAGGAGGAGTTGCAGGTGAGTGTTAAATTGACAACCCGTCAGGTCGGCGATGTCGCCGTTATCGACGCAGCTGGGAGGATCACTTTGGGTGAGGGGGCCAGCAGCTTTCGCGGAAACCATCCGGGATATTGTCAACAAGGGTAACAAGAAGGTTCTATTGAACTTGAGCGATGTTTCTTACATCGACAGTTCCGGAATCGGTGAGATGGTTTCCGGTTTCACGACCGTCACCAATAGCGGGGGACAGTTGAAACTGATTGGACTCTCGAAGCGAGTGAAGGATCTTCTTGCAGATCACGAAGCTCTACACGGTTTTCGAGGTGTTCGACGACGAAGCCGAAGCCGTTCGCAGCTTCGCGTTAACGATATTCGGCGGGGGTAGAGCTCTCAGATTAGGGCTGGATGAGAGAAGTGCACGCTTCGACACACTGTAGTAGCAACAAGCGTGTCAACGTCAACTTCAATCTTCTCAATTCCGGGCTCTGCCCCTCAGCCGATCTCGTTACAGGCGTCTGAGCCGCCGGAAGTAGAGCTCTTGCTCGCCGACGAACTGACGCTGGTACGCGAAGGTTTATCAGCACTTTGCAACGCCCTGCAAGGGTTTCGCGTCGTTTCTCAGGTTGGCTCCGCCGAAGGGGCTCTTCACGAGATTGAACGTCTCCAGCCGGCAATCGCGCTCCTCGATCTCGGTTTGTCCGATCTTGCGGTGACCGAAGTCATCCGCCGGGTCAGAGAGAAGAATCTGCGTACTCGCTGCGCCGTGCTGTCGGTCCGGAAGGATCGAAAGACGGTCTTGGAGGTACTCCGAACGGGTGCATGCGGTTACGTCCTGAAAACTTCCACCCCCGAACAGATGTCCGATGCCCTCAGCCAGTTCACTCAGGGCGGCATCTATGTCTCGCCGCAGATCGAGGTCACCTCTCTGTTCAGCGAGAACACCGGACGGAGCGAACAGGATCCGCTCGAAGCTCTTAGCAGCAGGGAATTCCAGGTCTTTTCGCTTCTCGTCGAAGGCGTCCGAGCCAAGGAAATCGCTGCACGTTTGGCATTGAGCCCCAAAACGGTCGACACCTATCGATCCAGCCTGATGCGCAAATTAGATATTCACGACGTTGCCGGTCTGGTGAAATTCGCTATCCGACGCGATCTCGCCGACGTCCGAGGCTAGCCCTTCCGGGGTCCGTTCAGGCGTTCTTTTATGCTACGCTACGGATGGTTCCCGTTATAGAAAGGCTGCAGTTCAGTTTTGACCCGTCATGAATTAAAGGAACAACTCCAGCACGACGCATTTACCGACAACGTCTCTGGAGCTCTGTCCTACGCCTCTTCACATAGGGAGAAACTGACCCGCTATGCGATCATCGCGGGCGTCGTTTTGATCCTAGTTGGTGTCTTTTTCTGGTTCTCTTCTTATCGCCGGGAACAACGTCGGGATGACCTTCAGTCCGCGTTCGCGGTGTATGAAGCTCCCGTTGGCACCGCCACTGTGGGCAAAACGTTCCCCACCCAGGACGATAAGAACAAAGCTTCTCTCAAGGCATTCAGCGGGGTCGCCGCTAAATACAGCGGTGATGAGGAAGGCCTGATTGCCCGTTATTACGTGGGAACACTGAAGGCGCAGATGGGCGATGCAAAGGGCGCGGAAACCGATTTGCGAGTGGTCGCTTCGGAAGGCAAGCAGTGTTCGGCCCTTGCAAAGATCGCTCTCTCCCAGTTGCTGTCTGGCCAAAATCGACAGAGTGAAGCGCAGTCGCTTCTGCGGGAGGTAGTGAATAAGCCGACCGACCTGGTTTCGAAGTCGCAAGCCCAACTGCTTCTGGCTCAATCTCTGGAAGCTTCAAATCCGGCCGAAGCGAAAAAGCTGCTTCAAAGCTTGCGAGGCCCCACGCAGTCTCCGGCAGTCACGCGCGCCATTGAACAACTCGGATCCCAGACCAAATAGGAGATAATGCTCGCCCGACTTCGTCTGGGTCCGGCAAATCTTCGCGGCAGGCAGTTCCCCGAGCCGGCGCACCCTTTTCGGAACGATTTTCAACGTGATCGCGACCGCATTATCCATTCGCGGGCGTTTCGCCGTCTGGAGGGCAAGACACAAGTCTTCGCCACCGGTCTCTGCGATCACTTTCGTAACCGGCTGACCCATTCGATCGAAGTTGCCCAAGTCGCCCGAACGGTGTGTTCCGCGCTCGAGTTGAACGAGGAATACACGGAAGCGCTGGCACTTGCCCATGATCTGGGGCATCCACCGTTTGCTCATGTCGGCGAGCGCGAACTCGATCGGCAGATGCGCCGATTCGGCAGCTCTTTCGAACACAACCGGCACGCGCTGCGCATTGTCGATCACCTCGAACGACGGTATGCCCGATTTGACGGGCTGAACCTGACGTTCGAAGTCCGGGAGGGCATCGTAAAGCATTCACGAGAGCTCCCGGCCGACGTGGAATCGGATCTCCAGGATCTGCTCCCGGGAGAGCGCCCGCCGCTCGAAGCACAAATCATCGATCTCGCGGACGAGATCGCATACAACACCGCCGATATCGACGATTCATTCTCCACCGGGCTGTTCTCGATGGAGCAGATCGGAGAGTCAATCCCTATCTTTTCCAAACTGGCGGAAACCGCGGAAACCCAGTTCCCCGGCGCACCGGAACATATCCGATTTTGGGAGATTCAGCGCCATCTGATGAACGAGCTGGTGAGCGGCCTCGTCCAGGGTACGGCCGACGCAGCGAACGCTGCAGGAGTCGAGAACGTAGCAGACGTCAGGACTCTCGATCACCGGCTTGCCCGAATGACTCCCGAGGCGCAGGAGATCAACTCGCAAATGAGATCGCTCCTGGTCAATCGGGTCTACTCCTACGCCCAGCTCATCGAGGACCGTAGCGCGGCGGTTGATAAGCTTCGGTTGCTTTTCGAATATTTCCTCGAACATCCGGAGCGGATGGCGTCCGGGCATCGCGAGCGCCTGGAGGAGGCCCCAGTGCACCGAGTAGTCTGCGATTACGTAGCGGGAATGACCGACTCGTATCTACTGCGTTTGTACAAAGATCTGGTCCAGCTCGCCTAGTCGCGTGTCTGAACGTGCGATAACTCTGCCTTCCGGACAACGTACAGCTTTTCGAGCTGCCGGCAGATCTCTGACGCGACACGCTCCGGCGATTCTTCTTCTTCCAAAACCACTTCAACCTTGATGTAAAGGTCCACTCTCTGCATCGGCTCTCTTCGATGATAGCGGGACAGAGATCCGGTCAGCCTCGTGCCGGAATGAGCACCTCAGTCACAAATCCAGGAAATAATGTAAACCCGTGATTTCGTTGAATGAGCGCTTAGTTTCGTCGTGCCAGCCCGAGTTCCCCTGTGCTTCAGTCTTAACCGAAGTCGATAGCCTTCCCACTTCCTCCGACCCGAGGAAGACAATCCCCTTCGACTAACAGAATTCATATGAACAAGGAGGAAACACGATGGTGCGCACTCTCGCACTGTTTCTCTCGGTCTGCTTCGGACTAGCCGCCCAGACCGTCAATATCAATGTTCCGGCGGTGAACAGCAAAGGAAGCCAGGTATCAGTAGGCCAGGTATTCATCAGCTGGCACTCGTTCCTGGACAACTCTGGACACCTGGTTCAGGGCTCCCAAAAGACGGTAACTGTTGCTAGCGGTATGATCTCCACTTCGTTGGTGCCGTCCGACAACGCGGGTTACGTGTATAACGTACTGCTGATGAGCGGAGGCGAAGCTTCCAATTCTACCTGGCGTGTACCGACGGGCGCTGCTGTTACCCAGCTTTCCCAACTCGTTGCGCCTCCTGCTGTATCGCCAACCGGGTATGATCCCGCGGGTGCTGCGACAGCGGCAGTCGCTGCGATTCCAAATGCGAGCGCAACTACCACGGGCTTACTCTCCAAGAACGACTGGCTCACCTTCAGTGGTAAACAGTCGCCGCTTGGTTTTACGCCTGCAAATCCGGCAAACAACCTTAGTGAGTACGCCGCGAATGCGGCGGCGGTTCGAACCACTCTCGGCCTGGGATCCGCGAGCACGCACCCGGCGACCGATTTCGACCCCGCCGGTGCAGCTTCGACGGCATTAACTGCTCTCCCGAGCGCGAGCAGCACCACTAACGGACTGCTCTCCAAAACGGACTGGGCAGCTTTCAATTCCAAGCAGGCTGCTTTGGGCTTTACACCTGCAAACCCGACCAACAACTTAAGCGAGTATACGGCGAATGCAGCTAGCGTTCGCAGCAACCTGGGGCTTGGATCGGCGAGCACCCATCCGACAACGGACTTCGACGCTGCAGGTGCGGCATCGGCCGCTCAAGCGGCAGCGGTTGCAGCGAGCGACCCTGCGGGCGCGGCAAACACAGCACAGACAAATGCAATCGCCTCGAGCGTACAGAAAACGGCGTTAAGCCCGAATCAGTTTCTTGGCGTCACTTCGTCGGGAGCGCCGTTTGTGGACCTGTCCGATCCCGTGTTGGCCACCTGGTTTTCGGCACTTCGCAGTGCCAGCAGCCAGGTCGTGAATGTCGCGATCATCGGCGATTCCATTGCGCAGGGCCTCGGCACTGTCAGCAACGGCGGGAAGTTTTACAATTCGTGGGCTCAGCAGCTTGCTATGCATCTCCACACGCTTTTCGGCAACGGCGGATCCGGCATGGTTCCCGTGTACTACGGCGTTGGAGCCTGGACGCAGACCGGAACATGGACCGAGGGCGGTTCTAACCTAGGACCACTGCAAACCGGCATTAGCCCCTTCAATCACCTCTTCTCGGCGACCGGTACTTCCAATTCGCTCGTTCTGATGGCCATGGACGGGGACAAAGTCAACGTTTATACGCAGAGCGCTCCGGATAGCGGCGCTTGCACAGTTTCAATCGACGGAACGGTTGCCGGTACAACGACTGCGACGACAACCGCGACACTGCAACCGGTAAAGACGACCTTCGCCGCAAGTGCCTTCGGCAGCCACACACTGACGATCGCCCCGACAGCAACTGGCAAATGCTACGTCTACGGAGCCGAATGGACCATCGGTTCAACTGGTGTCCGCGTGCATAACGTGGCAGTTGCCGGAGCAAGAAGCGAAGCTTTCGGTTCGGCGCCTGCGACTGAGAATGCGTTCCTTAACGTCATCCCTGGCGGCATTCAACTCGCAATCGTGTCGCTCGGCGTAAACGATTTTCACGCGGGCAACAACGAAGCTTTGTCCACGTACACGTCGAACATGCAGAACCTTCTGACGTATCTGCAAGGACTGTCGTCGCCTTCCCCTTCCGTGCTGATTCTTGACGAGAACCAGCCGAATACGCTCAACCAGACGCCCGCTGTGAATGCTCAGTTCACATGGTCGCAGCTGGTTTCGACTGAGCAGTCGTTAGCTGTTTCGAACAATGCAGCCTTCATTTCCATGAGTGAACTATGGGGTGCTTATACCTCGGCGAATTCACTCGGAGTCATGGCTGCCGACACGGTTCACCCTAACGATAAGGGCCACCTTTACTATGACTACGTTTTGGAGCATCGGCTTCTGAAAGGCGCGCCGCCACTTCTAATGGGCGATACCGGTGCGGGAAATATGGCGACGCAGTATTCGCAATTTCTCAGCCCCAGTTCTACCTTCGGCGGTGTTCCAGGCCACTACAACACGGCCTTCGGCGTTAAGGCCGGCTACGCGCAAACCGGAGACAAGAACACCTTCTTCGGGAACGGCGCGGGACAGGGCTTTACCACCGGTTCCAACAACACGGCTCTCGGCGCATTTGCGTGTCAGTCTCCGACGCTGACTGGTAGCTACGTGACCTGTCTCGGTGCCGGTGCTCAAATGGCCAGCGGCATGTCGAACGCCGCGCAAATCGGTCCCGGAACAAACAGCGTGAACGGCACCATGCAGTGGTGGGGCTGGAATATGGTTGATGCGTACGGCAACCTGAATGCCAACCTGGTGAAACGCACTGTGGGTACTGCGATCGCTTCGGCGACTACCATTGCGCCGACCAGCGGCATGACTCACATGACCGGGACCACCGCGATCTCAACCATAACCGTCCCGAGCATCACGGTGAGCGGAACGGCCTTTACCGGCTGCCTGGTTCTGATTCCGGATGGCGCTTGGACCACAAGCACCGCCGGAAACATTGCCAGCGCCTCCACCGCAGTTGTAGGCCGGCAGTTGGAAATGTGTTACGACGGCTCGAAGTGGTATCCGAACTATTAAGCTGAGGCTGTTAACCGACAAGCTTTAGCGTCCTGGAGGTCCGCTCAGGCATTCGCCATTGATAATACTCATAGCGAATGCCTGAGCCGGTTCTCTGCAAAATCTGTCAAAAACGCCGCGCTCGCCGTTTCTGCCCTGCAGTAAGCGGCGATATCTGCACCCTCTGCTGCGGAACCGAGCGAGAAGTCTCCCTCACCTGCCCTTTAACCTGCGAATACCTGCAAGAAGCTCACAAACGGGAGAAACCCGTCGAGATTGCAGAGGGCCAAATCAGCAACCCCGACATTCGCGTCACCGAAGAATTCATCCGTGACCAGGAGGAGTTGCTCCTTTTCTCGATTTATTCCCTTGTTGAGGCCTCGCTGCGCACTCCCGGCGCGAACGACAGCGATGTCATGGCCGTGCTTGAATCGCTCATTCAAACGCATCGAACGCTCGATTCCGGTCTGGTCTACGAAACACGCCCCGAAAGCACTGTTGCCCTCGGCATTCATCGGATATTCACCGCCTCACTCGCCGATTACCAGAAAGAACGGAGCAAACGGGAAAAACTCCCCGAGCTCAGGAACTCAGACGTCCTGGCAATCCTGGTATTTCTGCATAGGATTGGCCAGCAAAACCAGAATGGGAAGCCACGCGGACGAATGTTCCTGGACCTGCTCCGCCACATGACGCCCGAACGGGAGCGAGTCCCCGAGCAAACTTCGAGCATCATCATATGAGTAAGAGGTGAAACGCTGAAGGCTAGATTACTCGGCCAAGTGGAACTTGCGCCCGAGGTCCATCATTTTGAATTTGAAGTGATTGGCACGGACAAACTGACGTTTACGCCGGGCCAGTTTGTGTCGGTTGTGGAAAAGAAGGGTCCGAAAGAAATCACCCGGGCCTATTCCATTGCCTCTCCGCGGGACGGCAACCGTTTTGAACTTTGCCTCAATCGCGTCGCGGACGGCTTGGTGTCTCCACTGTTATTCGACCTGAAACCGGGAGAAGAGATCGAATTCAACGAGCCACTCGGATACTTCACGCTCCGTCACCCCGGACACCGGGCCGTATTCGTAGCCACAGGGACTGGTGTTGCGCCGTTCCGCTCGATGCTCCTGGACCACCTGCCGAGAACACATCCACACGTGACACTGCTCTTCGGCGTGCGGTATCCCGAAGGACTGCTTTATCGCGAAGAGTTCGAGAAACTCGCCGAGCAGTATCCCAACTTTAAGTTCATGCCGACTGTCACGCGCCCCGATAGTTCGTGGACCGGCAGAACCGGTCGCGTGCAGGCCCACCTCGATGAAGCTCTCGCCCTGCGGACTCCTGACGAACTCGACACGATAGAGGTCTACATCTGCGGTCTGCAGGAGATGGTCGACCACGTCCGGGCCGAGCTGAAAGGCCGGGGACTTGGACGAAAGCAGATTATCTACGAAAAGTACGACTAGGCAATGATGCGCGTCAATTGCGTAAGCGGGTAGACTTCTTTTGCCTGCGCAAGAGTAGGAAGTGTGATGCCCGGGAGCTTCGTTGCGGCTGTACCGGCGGCCACTCCCCAACGCAGAGCCTCGCCAAAGGACTCCCCGTTCTGTAAGGCCCACACAATGGCGGCAGACATGGCGTCTCCCGCTCCGATGGGAGAGACAGCCTCGATGGATGGCGGTATTACTTCCAGGATCCCTTCGGTTGAGGTCGACGCGATCACACCCCGGCTTCCAAGCGAAAGGACCACCGACTTCGGCCCGAGCTCTTTAATATGCCGGACAGCGTCGATGATCTGGGAGCGGGTGATCAAGGCCGTGTTCAACAGGCGCTCCGCTTCAGACTGATTCGGCTTCACAATGGTGGGTTTCGCCTCGAGCCCGTGCAGGAGGGGATCTCCGTCCGTATCGAGCAAGGTCTCCACGCCGTGTTTTTCGGCCAGCCGAATGAGCTTTGTGTACAGATGAGAATCCACGCCCGGTGGCAGGCTGCCGCACAGCATCAGCCAGGAAGACTCGGGTAGCAGTTTTTCCACACTCTTGACGATCCGGTTCTCCTCGATATTAGAGAGCGCCGGCCCCAATTCGTTGAGCTTCACGGAGAGGCCCTGACGATCCGATATCGTGAGGTTGATCCGGATGTTACTGCGGATTTTGACAATCTCCTTATCGAAACTGTCCTGCCCCAGCTGTTCTTCGAACTTCCTCCCGACCTCTCTACCGGACGTAGTAATTGCGATGTTGCGGGCGCCGAAGTGTGTGAGCACACGGGAAGCATTGATCCCCCTGCCGCCCGCAGCCTCCGTTGTCGACAAGATATAAGCCCTGTCTTCGAAAACGAGCCGGTCTACAGTAACAATCCGGTCAAGCGCCGGGTTCACCGTCAATGTGAGGATCGATTTACTCATTCGACTCGGAATTTAGGGTAGCAGTGATACAGAGTACGCCCAGGCGAACTTCGCACGTCAGTACTGGCGACTCTATAGGACTATCGACGGCGCGCTGAAAGTTTCGCACCGAGAATGCCTCCAAGACCTGGCAGCATCGTCAGTAGCAGGAAGGAAAACGGCAGCATGATGAGCATTTGGACGAGCAAATCGTGCTGTGAAAGATCCAGAAGCTTGGCTGTTTGCGGCACTTGCGACCAGGCGGCGCGTAATTGTTCCCAACCGGCAGGACTCGCAATCACAAGAGCCGTCATGGCCAAGAGGACAGCGGTCACGAGGAAGATCCACAGACCTGTCATCCAGCCGAGCCGGGCCCCCGCGCTCGTGCTGAGCGGTTCTTTGGCGCCGCGGTGATACAGGTAAACGGCTACAAAGCCGACTCCGCACAGGAAGATGGGAAACAACGGAGCGGCCACCAAGGCAATGGGTAGAAAACAGACGATGGCGCCGGCGGCCACAAGGAGACTGATTAGAACAGCTCGAGAATTCCTGAAGGAAATGCCGGCGAGCGGCCGTGCCTGTTCGACCGTTGGCGGTTGCAAAGGGCCCTGCGCCGGCCCCGAGGCCTGCTCAAGTTCGTTCAGGCGGACAATATCCTCTTCGAACTGGGGCTTTCCGCACTTATGGCAGAAGCGAGCGCCTTCCACGAGGGTAGCGCCACAGGTACAGCGAGGTTCCACATCTTTAGTGTAAGGCGAACTAGCCCATACAGCTTACGAATACTGGCAAATGGGCTCGTTTCGTAAAATGAGTGTGTCCCCGCTCATGCCAAAACCTAACGTGCTCGTCGTTTGCTCACCGGATCACTACGCGCTGAAAAACCTTGAGCAAATCAAAGATCTAGCCAATATGGTTATCGGGAACGATGTTCCATCGTTGTCCAAAGATGCCGCGGAGGCTGAGATCGTACTGTACTCCGGGCTCGTGGGGAGAGCGATTCCGTTTACCAACGTCTGGCCCCTTCTCAAAAATGTGCGCTGGATCCACTCGCTCTCAGCCGGGGTGGAAAAGTTGCTCTTCCCTGAGCTCATCGAGAGCCCCATTATCGTGACAAACGCCCGCGGAGTATTTAAACGTCCGCTTGCAGAGTTTGCCGTGCTGGGAATCCTGTATTTCTACAAGGAAGTGCGCCGGCTGGTTGAGAATCAGCGTTCGAGGCGTTGGGAGGACTTTATGGTCGACCAATTACCCGGCAGAGTGATGGGAATTGTCGGTTATGGGGAAATCGGCCGCGAGTGCGCGTCGCTTGCAAAAGCTCTCGGCATGAAGATCTATGCCACAAGACGAAATCCGGAACGTTCCGCGAACGACCCGTTGTTGGACCGGATATTTCCTTCTTCCGCGCTGAACGAGATGCTGTCGGAGGTCGACGTCCTGGTCGCTGCCGCACCGCTGACACCCGAGACGAACCACATGCTCAGCGACGCGCAGTTCGCTTCTATGAAGCCGAGTTCGATTGTGATCAACGTGGGCCGGGGCCCAGTGGTGGACGAGGCGGCCCTCATTCGCGCGCTGCAGAGCAAGAAGATCGCTGCAGCAGCGCTCGACGTGTTCGAGCATGAACCGCTGCCCGAAAGTTCGCCGCTTTGGGATATGCCGAACGTCCTGATCTCTCCTCATTGCACGGACCGCACGCGCAACCCCGACTGGCTCGATTCCACCGTGCTGGCGTTCGTCGATAATTTCCGCCGTTACATCAAGGGACAAGAGCTGATGAACGTCGTGGACAAAAAGGCGGGTTATTAAATGGTTACTACCGAAACGCAGCAGCAGGCAGTTACGCTGGACGACATCCTGGCCGCGGCGGAACGAATCAAGCCGCTTGCCAGACAGACTCCGGTCCTGTCCTCACGGCTGTTCAATGAGGCTGCAGGAACACGCGCGTTCCTCAAGTGTGAAAACCTGCAGCGTGGCGGTGCATTCAAGATTCGTGGTGCCGCAAATTTCTTGCTCTCTTTGAGCCCGGAGGAGAGGAAGCGCGGCGTCGTCACCTTCTCGTCGGGTAATCACGCGCAAGCAGTCGCTATCGCTGCCGCCCACCTCGGCGTGGCCGCAACCATCGTGATGCCGACAGACGCGCCGAAAGCAAAAGTGGAATCCACGAAAGCGTATGGCCCGACCATCATCTTTTTCGATCGGCAGAAGGAGAGTCGTGAAGAGATCGCGGCGCGCATTGCCCGGGAGACGGGCTCCGTTATTTTGCCTTCTTACGATCATCCCTGGATCATCGCGGGCCAGGGTACGGCGGCCCTCGAGTTGTTGCGCGAACATCCGGATCTCGAGGCGATCGCTGTTCCTTTGGGAGGTGGAGGACTGCTTTCGGGGACCTTGGTTGCAGCCTCGGAGCTGCGGCCCGGCATCAAAGTGTTCGGTGTCGAGCCGGAATTAGCGAACGATTGGGTTCAGAGCCTGCAGCGGGGCGAACCAATCGAGATTGCGCCACCCCCGACCATTGCGGACGGTCTTCGTACGCCGATGCCGGGGAAAGTCACCTTTCCGATCGTCCAGCATCTTGTGCGCGAAGTTTTGACCGTAACGGAAGAGGAGATCAAAGGGACGGTGCGCTTCTTGTTGTCACGCATGAAAATCGTGGCTGAGCCAAGCGGGGCAGTAGCGGCGGCGGCGGTGCTTCAGCACAAACTTCCGCGAGAAATCAGCTCGGTAGGCATTTTAATCTCCGGCGGGAATGTCGACTTTGACGTCCTTGGAGCTATTTGTCAGGAAGCGGCATAAACACTTTGCAAGCGAGCCCCTGGAAAACAAAATCCTCGCGCGAGGTGTACAAGAATCGCTGGATTCGCGTTCGTGAAGATCAAGTGATTCGTCCGGACGGTAATCCGGGCATCTATGGCGTGATCGAAATCTGGCCCTCCGTTGGTGTCGTTGCCATCGATCGTGAGGATCGAATCGTCCTGGTCGGACAATGGCGCTATTCGGTCGATCGTTACTCCTGGGAGATTCCCCGCGGTGGTTCGCATCCACACGAAACGGATATGCTCGAAGTAGCGAAGCGGGAGCTGGTAGAAGAAACCGGCGTGACCGCCCAGAACTGGCGGAGGCTGGGAGCGGTGGACGTATGCAATGGAGTCGCGAACGACGTACAAACGTTGTATCTTGCGACCGACTTGTCGTGCGAAAAAGAATTGAGCCTCGACCCGGAAGAAGACATTACGGTGGAGTGGAAACCATTTAAGGAGGCCGTGCAGATGGTGCTCGACAACCGGATCACGGAAGTTTGCAGCGCAGCCGCCATCCTGCAGGTGGCATGTTTGCGGGCGAGTGAAAAGTGACACTAACGGGCGGACGGAAGTGGTTTGCGATCTTCGCATGGGCGCTGTTGGCGTTTAACATTCCCGTCATCCTGTGGGGTGCTTACGTGCGCGTCTCTTTCTCCGGTGACGGCTGCGGCGCCCATTGGCCGTTCTGCGCCGGCCAAGTTATTCCACAGCATATGGCCGCTCCGATGGCGATCGAATTCACCCACCGTATGATGACGAGCGTCGATACCATCGGCGCCGTCCTTCTCTGCCTGTGGGCGTTTCGTTCGTATCCAAAGGGCCACGGTGTGCGCCGGTATGCGCTGTTGTCACTCGCGTTCCTGTTTGTTGAGGCACTCCTGGGAGCGGGGTTGGTGCTGTTCCGCTATGTCGCGCATGATCAGTCCGCGGGCCGCGCCATTTACCTCTCGGCTCATTTGACGAACACGCTGCTGTTGCTTGGCGCCTTCACGACAACAGCATGGCTCGCGGCAACCGGAACGGAGAAGGCACGGTGGAACAAACTGGGTGGAAAGTTTCAGGCCGCACTCGCGGCATCCGTTCTGGTGTCGATCACAGGCGCGATTGCAGCCTTAGGAGATACGCTGTTTCCGTCGACCTCGATTGCCGCAGGATTTCAGCAGGACCTTTCGGACGCGTCAAGCACGCTGCTTCGGCTGCGGATGTTTCACCCTGTCATTGCCGTTACTGGAGCAGCGATTATCCTTTGGACCGCCACCGGTCTGCTCAAGCGAGATGAGGATTCTCCCGCCCGGAAAGCTGGCATTCGCGTGATTGTGCTGGTGCTTGCGCAGATCCTGGCAGGTGTCGTCAACATTCTGCTTCTGGCTCCCATTGCTATCCAGATGGTGCACCTGCTTCTCGCTGACGTACTCTGGATCGCTGTTGTTGCGATGGCGCTCGAATCGGTGTCAGTTCGCACGGCATCCGTAGCCGAAAGCCGTTCGCCTCAATTGCACCGAGCACTCGAAGCGAAGTAAAGCGGCGCTCCTTAGTTCGGCAACGATATATGCTGAACGAATGCCCAAAGCAAGTTCCCTTCGAGCGCTCTGCTTCGTTCTTCCCTTCCTGCCTGCTTCGACCCTGTTCGCCCAGACGCAAACGATTGTCGACAATGATCAAGTTCGCGTGTTGCGAGCCGTCGACAAGCCGCACGTCAAGAATCCGCCTCACGGTCATAAGCTCAACCGGGTAATGGTTTACCTGAACGACGGCACACAAGAGATTACGCCGCAAGGTGGGAAGCCCGAAACGTTGAAGCTGAAGAAGGGCGAAGTTCAATTCAGCAAAGCGGTGGCAAGTCATACGTCCGAAGTCACGAGCGACGAGCCGCTGACAATCATCGAAGTTGAATTGAAAAAGGAAGGCAAGCCGGGCAAACTGCAAACTGGTCCGCTCGACCCGCCCAAGGTCGCGCCGAAAGCGTATCACGTGGAATTCGAAAATGATCAGGTCCGTGTCATACGTGTGAAGATGCCCGCGCACTCTGGCGTTCCTCAACACGAACACGCTCTGAATCGTGTGGTTGTGAATTTGAGCGATCAAGATACGCGCATGGTTTCATCCGACGGGAAAGTCCAAGAGTCGAAGCACAAGGCAGGGGACGCTTCGTTTAGCGGCGCAGTCGTTCACAAAGAAGATAATTTGCAAGACATTCCGTTTGAAGCGATCATGATCGAGTTGAAACAATAACGATCAGGTAGGCGTGGCTAGATGGACCGGCTGCTCTCTGACAGTTTGGAGTCCGATTGCCCCTGGAACGTCATCGTACCTGACAAACTATCCTGACCTAGCATTTTCCGGCGCGACTCGGCTATCTTAGACATTCCATCTGAGGAGGCATTCATGCCGTGCCGGAATGTGATGTTGCGCTTTCGCCGTGGAATCGTTGTTCTTCCTCGATACGCAACCCGATTAGCCTTTCTGATCGCTTTCGTCGTACCGTTCTCTTCCATGTCGTTTGGCGGCGTTGTATTGGCGTCCGGAGCTCTTCAACGTTGCCTTGGCATTGTCCCGAACTCTGGACGTATGAACCGGGGACCTGGAACCCAGATGTACTGCGAACAACTGCCCGCTGCTTCTCTCTACAACCAAGCCGGCGAGCGATTCAAAGCGGGCGACCATCGGGGAGCAGCGGCCATAGTTGAGAAAGCGGCAAAGGCTGGCAATCCCATCGCCCAACTCCGCCTCGGAATGCTGTATGAGAACGGGGACGGCGTTCCTCGCAGCTACAAATCGGCTATTTACTGGCTGACACAGGCAGCCAACGCCGGTGAGCCTGGGTCTCAAGCAGAACTCGCCGCGTATTACGAGGAAGGCGATATACTTCCCGAAAACTGGAATACAGCGGCGCAGCTTTATCAAGCGAGTGCTGTCCAGGGGTGGCATCTCGGCCAGTCGGGCTATGCGCGTTGTTTTCAGTTCGGGATTGGAGTACCGCAGAACAGAGTCCAGGCTATCGCCTGGTTTCGATTAGCAGCCGCCCAGGGAAACGAGAAGGGTAAGTACTATGCAAAATGGCTCAGTGATCGAACGAATAACATCGGTTTTCGCAACCAGATGGAACACGATATCGTGATCACACCGCTCCGTTTCGCCGCTAACCTGTACGGAGGAGACCCCGCCGGCATCACCTTTCAGAACTCCACCCAGCGCATCATTTTTCTCCGGGGTCAACGCGCACAGGCCGACAAGATTGAGGCTGATGTGTTCCGAATGATCCGGCAGCGCGAACACGAGGACTGTGTGCGCGCGGGACGTGATAGCTGCATTTAGAAACCCCTTGGCGGCGCTCATTGGCAGCGATCGCCCGTTTCGGGAGGATCATGAAGCTAGCGCCGAGCGCGAGGTCGTGCGGCGTTCAGGAACCTTCTTTCGAGCGCGCCCGTTCTTTTCGCGGCGCGATCGCCAGGCCACCTCGAGAGCACCTCGGAGAAGATCTTCATTGACTTCGGCTAACCGGACATGGGTGGCGCCCATCCGGCCCCATCCGCCTGAAACGGGCAGAAACACATTCGGCTGTTCGGTGACAAATTCATGCTGTTGCTCCGGCGAAAGCATCAGGTTGCCGTAACCTTGCGTCCTGAGCGGCAAGGGTTGCGAAGATCCGGCCACCAACACGGAAATCAGGAGAGCCCATATGGGAACTCTCCTCCGCACCTTCAAAGCTCAACGCAATGCGGCGGAAGTCCTCCACAGTCAAGCCCGTGTCCTCCTTCTATCGAGTCAAACGCCGAATTAACACCTGGTGCTGCGGATATGCGGCAAGGAGTGAAGCACGATCGGCCATTTCGAAATCATGGAAGTCAAATCCGGGGGCAACGGTGCAACCCACCAACGCGAACGTGTCAGGTTCGACGAGGCAAGAACCGAACCAGCAACCTGCCGGCACCACCGCTTGAAGCACTTCTCCGCGATCAGGATTGTGCCCTAATCTAATTTCGCTTGTCCGGCCGTCCGCATGGATGGCATGGACGAACAACGAGTGCCCCGCATAAAAGTGCCACATCTCATCGGAGGGGATGCGATGAAACGCCGAGAAATCGTCCCCTTGCAGCAAGAAATAAATGGCAGTGGAGGCGTTGCGGTCGCCGCCGAATGATTGCGAAAGCGCCGATCTCGGAATGACAATCTCAGAACGATACGTTTCGCGATAGTATCCGCCTTCCGGATGAGGCTCGAGCTTCAGGCTATCGATCCAATACTGGGCGTCCTGCATTGAGAGGCAGTTATGGGTTCAGCGTGAGCGTTCCTTCGCCGGCCGGGCCCTTGTAGACGAGCTCAAGCGAATGAATCGTGGCAGCCTTGCCGTGGTAATCGAAGAAGATCAAGCCGGCCTGCGGTAAAGGGCGCTCGCCTTGGGGCAACGATGCTTTCGCCACTCGTTGCGACATGGTCCGCCGGAGTTCAATCGGAACCTTGGGCGGCAACTGGGTCGAACTGCTGTCCGTATCCCCGCCGCCTCCAAAGCTGGTTTTCGACTTCTTCTCTTTCTGCTCAGGCGGATTCCATTCCGGATCTTTGAGCGACTTAAATACCAGTTCAGAAGGCTCGCTGCTCAGGGGCTTCTTCTTCCCATTGATGCGCAGCGAAAAGTCGTCTACGGACAATTTCAGTTTTGCTCCTGGAGCTCCGAAGAAAGCAGTTTCGATGACCACATAATCGTCTGTCGAGAGCGTGGCTTCGGGCGTGGGCACCGAATGTCCCATAAACTCGGCAGCGACCGTGATGTCGCCGAGCTTCGCCTGCGTTGGATAGTCAGTGGGGCTGGATCGAGCGGGAACTCCCTCCGCCCTGATTGGCTGAGCGGCAGCTTTGGGCGGCTCTCCCGCCGTCTGCGCTTGCCCGTACAAGCAGAACGCGGCGGCTACGAACGCACTAGTCGTCCATGCTGTAGAAATACGCATTTAGCTCACAAGCTAACATAGGGCCGCCGAGTCGCCCCGTGAGCTTTGTTCTATCGGGAGCGCAGAGGAGCGATCTCGATATTCCGGTAAAACACTTCGGCGCCTTCCGATTGGAACAGGATTTTGCCTTCGGACGGAAATGGATCCGTTCCCCTATTGGCAAGCTTGCCGTTAACGTATTGCCGCACCTCGTTGCCATCGGTAACCAATTCCACCAGGTTCCATTCGCCGCGAGGTTTTTCGACCTCTCCTACCGGATCGCGGTAGCCGGTCACGTCCTTCCAGGGACCTTTTCCGATCCGGTCGATCCGTACCGCCTTTCCGGCAGGACCGGTGACACGCTTTCCATCGATCCCGGTAATCGCGGCGCCATCGGTCATCCAGAAATCTCCCGTTCCTCCTTCCTGGATCTGAAACTCAACCGAGCGCGGCCAAACCTTGTCGGGCCCCTGGATGTGGAACAGAATGCCACTGTCGCGAGCCTTCCCTACCTTCTCGATGAAAGTGCCCTCGCCCCATTTAAATTCCGCGCGCAGATAAAAATGCTGGAAAGATTGCTTCGTAATGATGTACCCCATCTCGGTCCCGGAGACATGGATTACATCGTTCTCCACCGAGAAGACGTGATCGGGATCGGAGTTCAATCCTTTCGTCTTCAGAAACGTGTCGAACTGGCTAAGATCGCCGCCTTTGAAGAGAATGATGGGCTTCTCATGCGGGGGAATGTCGACTGCGAACGCGAGTGCGGAAGTGGACAGGAGGAAGAGCCAGGGGTTGAAGAAACAGGCGTAAGTTCAAGGTTCACCGATTGGCTCACATCATATAATCAACGGCTCCCGGACTGCCAGAGTGTCACGAGAGGGCCACTTGGACCATTCACTGGATCCGAATGAGGAAAGGGAAGATTCAGCATCCGTGCCAAGGCTTGACTCGAGAGGGCAGCGCGGCAAATGTCCCAGTTCTGACCGGGCGGATACGCGCCCACGACGAGGAAATCCGAAGTCGTTTCAAGCTTGCAATGTCCGGTCCCGGCCGGGAGCACCGCAACGTCACCCGCATTTACCTCGAGTTCGTGACCGTTCTCTCCGCCAAGAACCAACCGAGCCCGGCCGCGCGCGAAACCCAGCACCTCATGAGCGGTTGAATGGTAATGGTGAAAGTCATAAACCCCATCGCGCCATTGCGGTGGCCAGCCGTTGTTTGTGAAAAGCTCCTCGTAGGCTGCCGCGGGATC
This sequence comes from uncultured Acidobacteriaceae bacterium, assembly GCA_963730775.1. GTDB lineage: Bacteria > Acidobacteriota > Terriglobia > Bryobacterales > Bryobacteraceae > Bog-105. The sequence goes on from CAVSTI010000013.1 coordinate 123,672, forward strand.
GGGGTTGTCCGCCGTTACCTTGGCCCGATACAGGAGAACCGGCAAACGTTCGTTATTCGGAACCCAGCCGTTGCTCTTGAGCCGAAGCACTTGAGGCTCGCTGCCCGTATCTGAGGGAGATTTCAAGTCGGTTGATGACGCCTGGGCCGAACTCGTTACGCTAAGACCAGCGGCACCTAGCAAGGTAGTAAAGCGCCTGCGTTCCACACCCTTATTGCAACATGAAGATCGCCACCTATAACGTAAACTCGCTGCGCAAGCGGCTTCCCCTTGTGCTTGCCTGGCTCGAACAGCACAAGCCGGATGTGTTGTGCCTGCAGGAGACAAAAGTCCAGGACTCGGAGTTTCCCATTGAGTCATTTCGCGAAGTCGGTTATCACGCGACCTTTCGCGGCATGAAATCCTATAACGGCGTCGCCACTCTGAGCCGCGCAGTTCCAGAAGCCGTCCAACACGGGTTTTGCGAAGGCGCAGATAGCGAAGATGTCCGGATCCTGCAAACGGCTGTCAACGGGGTCACCATCATCAATACCTATGTGCCCCAGGGACACTCAATCAAGTCCGACAAATATCAATACAAGCTTGATTGGTTTCGGCGTATGCGGAAGCACCTGGAAGAGCAATTTCAACCGTCGGACCCTGTCATCTGGTTGGGAGACCTGAACGTAGCTCCCCAGCCCATCGACGTGTATCATCCAGATCGCCGCGTGAACGATGTCGATTTTCATATCGATGCGCGCAACGCATTTCAGGATGTAGTCGGGTGGGGATTCATTGATACGTTCCGGAAGCTGCATCCAGACCGGATCCAGTACACGTATTGGGACTATTTTCGGAACGCATTCCAGAATGATTGGGGTTGGCGCATTGATCACATCCTGGCAACGGCTCCGCTTGCCGCACAATGCCGCGAGGTCGATGTGGACGTCGAGCCGCGCAAAGCCGCTTCCGCATCGGACCACACCATCGTCTGGGCTGAATTCGCGTAATCCTGCCGGTCGAGCACTGAATGGCTGACGATCCAGGCGCGTTGCGAGCGAAGTTAGCCTTCGAACGCAGCTTGCTTGTGGCCGTCAAAGTCACAGCGCGGGCCTCAAGCAGCGAAGTCTTGGGCTTGGCAGACGACGGCGCACTTCGGGTGAGAATAGCGGCTCTGCCCGAAAAGGGGAAAGCAAATGAAGAAGTGCGATCTTTGTTGTCCCGCTACTTCGGTGTGGCCAAGAGCAAGGTCCAGATCGTTTCTGGCGAGACATCAACTCGCAAGCGGGTCAGAATCACGGCTTAGAGACCGCTGCGGCGTCACAATGGAGCCAGGTGACCGTTGCCCTTCCCGTCTGGTTCCGTTTCCATGGTGAGCTGAACGATTTTCTTTCCATCGACAAACGGGATACAGAATTCGAGACGCTGGTCGGCACGACGGACACCTTGAAGCACGTCATCGAGTCGTTGGGTGTTCCGCACACCGAAGTAGCCTCCCTTACGGTGAACGGGAATCCCGGAGCGCTTTCCCAACAAGCCGCACCGGCCGATCACATCCATGTATTTCCTTATACCGAGCCCATTCGCATCGATAACGTTCGCTTCGTGCTGGATGGTCATCTGGGGCGGCTGGCGGCCTATTTGCGAATGCTCGGCTTCGACACCTGGTACGATCGCTTCGCGGACGATCCGCAGTTGGCCTCCATTTCGAGGGAGGAAAGTCGTGTCCTGTTGACGCGTGATGTGGGCTTGTTGAAACGGCGCGAAGTAGAACTGGGATATTGCGTTCGCAGCGACAAACCGCACCAGCAACTTCGGGAAGTGGCCAGCCGTTTCGCTTTGCTGCCCCATTTATCCCCGTTTCAGCGCTGCATGGACTGCAACGGTCCACTCAACCCGGTCGCAAAGCCCGAGATAGCTCACCTTCTGCCGCCTCACACGCGCGAAACCAAGAACGAATTCAGCCAATGCCGCGATTGCCGCAAGGTTTTCTGGCGAGGTTCGCACCATGCTCGCATGCTTGGCTGGATCGAAGAGTTAGCGGCGCAGGCAAATCGGGAACAAGATTGAGGGTCAAAAACAACGCCAATCGTCGGAATGACCAACCGTTGACTATTGACAGCCTCGAGCTTCATTGATACGATTCCCTGCAACAGCGCAACAAGCTTTTCGAATTGCGCAATGTCGCCTAAAGGGGTAAGTAACGTATGCCGTGTTGCAGTTCGTTCTGGCGTAAGCTGTCTTGCGTCGCTCTTGGCTTTCTGTTTTTAGCCACAATTTCACTCAAAAGCCAAAGTTTCTATGGCTCAATGGTCGGGGCAGTCACAGACGCCTCGGGCGCTACGATCAAGGGCGCCAAAGTCACAGTCACCAATACAGGGACCGGGGAGCAGAGAACCGCACGAGAGTTCTGATGACGGCTCGTTCCGCTTCGTGAACCTGATTCCAGGAAACTACAAAGTTGATGTAGAGCAGTCGGGTTTTAAGCGGTATACCCGGGACGGAATCGCCGTTGCGGTCGAATCTGCCGTGCGTATCGACGTACCGATGCAAATTGGCGAAATGACTCAGCAGGTGGAAGTCACGTCAGCGGCTCCGCTGCTGCAGACTGAAAACGCCTCCTTGAGCCAGGTAGTCGGTAGCCGAGCGGTGGAAGAACTTCCACTGAATGGACGAAACGTCCTGAATTTGGCCATTGTCGCGCCAGGCGTCGTTCCGCAAGGCTCCTCAGAAGGAAACCTTACAGGCAAGAACGTCTTTTCTGCCGGGAATTACCAGATTGGTGGCGGTACCGCGAATCAGAGCGCACAGTTTCTGGACGGCGTACCGTTGAACATCACTTACGGGAACATTGTGGCCCTGGTGCCATCGGTGGACATTGTCTCTGAATTTCGTGTACAGACCAATAACAATACGGCAGAGTACGGCCGTTATACCGGCGGTGTTATCAATATCACCTCGAAGTCCGGCACCAACGAGTTCCACGGAGCTGCTTATGAATACTTCCGCAACACAGTTCTGAACGCAACAAACTTCTTCGCGAACAGTTCAGGCGCTGGGAAAGCGCCATTCAAGCAAAATCAATTCGGCGCGAACATCGGCGGACCGATCAAAAAAGATAAGACGTTCTTCTTCTTCGGTTATGAAGGGTTTCGAGCGCGGCAGGGCGTGTTGTTCAGCAACACAGTCCCAACGGCGGCACAGGCAAGAGGCGATTTCTCGGGCTACCGGAACGCATCCGGACAGCAGATTCCAGTTTACGATCCGCTGACGCAATGCGGCGCGTATGGGAATCCGGCTTGTGGAAGCGGGACCGTTCAGCGCACTCAATTCCCCGGCAACATCATTCCCACTTCGCGAATCAGTCCAGTCGCTGCAAAAGTATTGGGGTTCCCGTATTATGCCGCTCCGAATACTGCCGGACAGCCGTTCACCAACAACTTCAACTTTGCACGGAACGCGAGCACCGGCGGAGACAATGACCAGTACAGTATCCGTGGAGACCATCAGTTCAGCGATAAACAAAGAATTCTGGCCCGCTATACTCGCTGGACTTCAGCCAACCTTCCTGTAAACACGTACGGCAACGGCTTACTACAGGGCGATCCGTACTCGCCGGAGCACTTCATCACGCAACAAGCCATGTTCGCCGACACGTACGTTTTGAACCCGACGATGATATTCGATATCCGGGCGGGTTTCATCCGTTGGGATTACGACCGCATCCCAGGAACGCTGGGTCTCAATCCGGCCACACTCGGATTCCCCGCCGTTTATTCACAGCTTCCCGCACTCAACGGAGTGGAGTCATCCACCACCATGCCCACTTTTGTTATCAGCTCTCCCACTTACAACCAGGTCGCAACCGGTCTGCTCTACGGAAAAGATGTTACGTATACCCTGACTCCGACTTTCACTTGGATCAAGGGGCAGCACACCTGGAAGTTCGGGGCCGAGATCCACAGAAACGATCTGAATTACTTCCAGAACAACAACCCTGGCGGCACGTACAATTTCGACAATCTGATTACGTCTCAGAATGCATTAAATTCCGGGTCTACGGGGAGCGGACTAGCTTCGTTCCTGCTAGGCATCCCGAATAACAGCAGTAACGTGCAGGCCTCAACCTACACCTACGCGAAGCTCTATTACCAGGGCTACTACGTGATGGACACCTGGCAGGCAACTAAGAAGTTAACGCTCACACTGGGCGCACGATGGGAGATTCCAGGTGTCTACCGCGAAATGTACAATCGCCAGGTTACGTTCAACTTCAGCGAACCCAACCCTGCTCTTAACGGGGTGCTTGTGAACGGGCAACCTGTTCGAGGGGCGTTCGACCTCGTCGCGACTCCCAATCATCCGGAACAGGGTTTGAACCCCGAGAAGTATAAATACGTCACTCCGCGCGTCGGAATCGCTTACCGAGTCAACGATAAAACTGTGGTTCGAACTGGCGGCGGCATGTTCTTGAGCCCTGCCACAATTTCATTCCCTCAGGGTCCGACCGGAAACCCGGTGAACCAGATCCTGACGCCTGTTGTCGGCTCGCTCGATAACTTCGTCACATACTCGTCGACGCTGAGCACGGCACTCCCCAATGGGATTATCCCTGCTCCGGGACGTGATCCCCGCTATCAGCAGTATTTCCTCGGAACCAATCTGGGCGGCCGCGCCAACCCGTACCAGGCAAATAACTCTTATAGCTATCAGTGGAACTTCACCGTCCAACATCAGCTTCCAGGAGATATCGCCTTGGAGGCAGGCTACGCGGGGTTGCGAGGGATGCATCTAGGGTTAGGGCGCCAGTACAATCAGATCAATCCTCAGTACTTTTCACTAGGGACCTCACTCAGGGACCAGGTACCGAATCCATTCCTCGGACGGGTCGCCTATGGTGCGCTCTCGCTGGCAACAGTGCAACGGGGTCAATTGCTCTCGCCGTATCCTCAATACCTGAGCCTTTCTGCTCCTGCTGATTTCAGCGGCGACAGCACGTATCATTCTCTCCAGGTGAAAGCAGAGAAGCGATTCAAGTCAGGCGGCACTTTGCTCGCATCGTATACCTTCTCGAAGATCCTTTCGAATGCGGAAACGCTTACCACCTGGCTGGATAGCCCAACCGGTGTCGCCGGCGTTCAGAACTGGTACAACTTAAGGGCTGAGAAGGCCTTATCCAGTTTCGATACTCACCAGCGGCTCGTTATCAGCTACGTCTACGACCTTCCATTCGGCAAGGGCCGGATGTTCCTGTCAGGCGCGTCGGGCTTGACGGACAAACTTGTTTCCGGATGGGGCATCAACGGTCTGACGACTTTTCAGCAAGGATTGCCTCTCGGATTTACGGCTACGCCGAATACAACCGGCTTCAATACTGGATTGCGTCCAAACGTAGCGCCAAACTGTAACGTGAGCGTGTCCGGTTCTGCTCAATCCCGCCTCAATGGCTGGTTCAACACGTCCTGCTTCAGTTTGCCTGCGCCCTTTACGTTCGGGAACGAAAGCAGAACGGATCCTGTCCTCAGAGGTCCGGGTATCGCGAATTATGATTTTTCGATATTTAAGCGGACACCCATCACCGAACGCTTCAATCTTGAGTTTCGAGCGGAAGCGTTCAATCTCTTCAATCGTGTTCAGTTTGGACAGCCAAACCAGACGTACACGACAGCAGCCAATTCAACCTTCGGACAGATATCGACGCAGCTGAATCAACCTCGTCTGATGCAAATGGCGCTCCGTCTTCGCTTCTGACCGCCCTGTCTCAAACAGCCGCAATAGCGGCACTGGCCATTGTTGTTGGGTTCGGCTCATCGTGCAAGCGGGTCGAACCCAACCAGACACTCGCAGGCCCGGCGGCCAAACCCGCCGGGCCTGTCTACGTTGATCCGGCTGTTTGTGCAACCTGCCATCGGGACGTCGCACAAACATACAGCCGGACTGGGATGGGGCGCTCTTTTCATCACGCCACCGCCCGGGCGGATGCCGCGGGGCTCCCCTCTCGCGCGAAGCTCTATCACAAAGCTTCCGATCGTTACTACGAAATAGCCGAACACGACGGCAAACTCTGGCAGCGCCGCCACCAGATCGGATGGGACGGCAAAGAGACGAACCTTGTGGAGAAGCCGATCGACTATGTCATCGGGTCGGGCAATCATGCACGTACCTACTTGTCTCGTGCTCCCGATGGAGAGTTGAAGGAGCTGCCCGTCAGTTGGTACGCAGAGAAGAACGGCTCCTGGGCCATGAGCCCGGGATATGACCGGGCCGACCAGGACGATTTCCGCCGCCCGATCCCATACGAATGCATGGCCTGTCACAACGGCTATCCGTCCGTAAAGCCGGGCACTGACATCGCGGGCGTAAAGCCGGTCTTTCCGGCGAACGTACCCGACGGCATCGATTGCCAGCGTTGTCATGGACCGGGGAGCGCTCATGTCGCTCTGGTTCGCTCTGGACACGCGAAACCCGACGAAATCCGCCGCACCATCGTCAATCCCGCAAAGCTCGATCGTGACCGCCAGATGGAGGTCTGCATGCAATGCCACCTCGAAACGTCGAGCCGGCCGCTGCCCTATTCGATCCGAAGGTACGATCGCGGGGTGTTTTCCTACCGGCCCGGCGAGCCGCTTCCGGATTACGCACTGCATTTTGACCAGCAGCCTCGCCCGGGTGTCGATCGATTCGAAATTGCCGGCGCCGCTTACCGGCTTCGACAATCGGCTTGTTTTCGCGAATCGCAGATGACCTGTCTCACCTGTCACAATCCGCACGACATACCGCGCGGCGCGGCAGCTAAGGAGCACTACGTTGCCGTCTGCCGCACATGTCACTCCAACTCGGGTCACGTGGCAAAAATGAGCGGAGCAACCAGCAGTTGTCTCGATTGCCATATGCCGAAGCGGCGTTCCCAGGACGCTGTGCATACGATCATGACTGACCATTTCATCCAACGGCAGAAGCCATCCGGGAATCTGTTGCTGAACTCGCCGAGCCTGATGACCGCAAGGAAGGATACCGGGGAGAAGTGGTGCCTTACTATCCGCCTCAGGTGAAAGGCGGCGATGAATTGTACGTGGCCGTTGCTCAGGTGAAAGACTCGGCAAACCTGGACGGCGGCATTCCAAGACTACGGGCAGCTTTGGAGAAGGACAAGAGCGGGAAGCCGCAGCCTCGAAACGAACTTGGGAATGCTTACTCGAAGGCCGGTGAAACGGAGAAAGCTATCGAAGCTTTCCGAGAAGCGATACGCGCTGCAGCCGCACTACGCGCCCGCGGTAAAAGGATTAGTCTCGGCTCTGTTTGCCGAAGGCAAACCGGACGACGCAGCACGCGTGATTGACGAGGAAAGAGGGCAAGCGGAACCGGATCCGGTTCTCCTGACGAATCTGGGCAACGCTTACCTGCAGAGCGGAAAAGCGGAGAGCGCCGAAGCGCCTCTTCAGGAGGCGGCCAGACTTGACCCCGACCTCGCCGAGACTCCAAACCTGCTGGGTCTCGTCAGTCTTGCGAAGGGCGACGGGGCCGCCGCGGAATCTCGCTTTCGCGAGGCTATCCGGATTCAACCAGATCTGGCGCTTGCTCACCACAATCTCGCCAATCTGCTCGGGCAAACACGCCGATATCCAGAGGCAAAGTATGAGTTCCGCAAAGCCCTTGCACTCGACCCGAACTACGTAGAGGCTCATCACCACTACGCGCTGCTGCTCGAGATTACCTCAGATTTCGAAGGCGCGCGATCAGAACTGGAAGCAACCGTTCGCCTGGATCCAAATCAGGCAGAGGCGCTTAGCGAACTGGGCGACTTGTTCGCCGCAAAAGGCAACGCGCAGCGTGCTGCCGAGGAGTATCGTGCTGCCATCCGTCTTCGTCCGGACTTCTACGAAGCACATTTGGGTCTAGGCAATATCCTGTCCCGCGGAGGCGCCGTTGCGGAGGCGCGTGAACACTTCCAGCACGCGGCCATGAGCACCGATCCCGCGGTTCGGGATCCGGCGTTGAAGGCGCTCGGGCATTAGATCCACCCGAATCCTGTGCTGTAATCGGAGGACATAGCTATGCACCTGCTTGCCCGTCCTACATGTGGCGTTTACGTCCTCCTATGTCTCGCGCTGGCAGGCCCGAGCTATGGAAAAGGACAGCCCGATCCCCGGCTCGAGGGAGCGTTCCGCAAAAGTGAGGGCGGATGGATATACCTTCACTTGCAGGGAACACCTTCGGCGATCGGATTTCAGCATGGATCACTGCTTAGCGCTGAGATCGAAGACAGCAAGAAAGCGATCGAGCTCAGTACGACTCATGGCGTGAAACACTCGTGGGCCGAAATGCGCGCCGTCTCGGACAAATTGTTTGTCCCTAAACTTACGGCGGAATACCGCCAGGAATTGACCGGCATTGCCGATGGCCTTCACTCACACGGATCGAAGCTCGATTTTCTCGACCTGGTGACGATGAACGCTTACATGGAGTTCACTTACTACTACGATGCGGCAAAACATCTTGAGACGAAAGGCGTCCCGGTCAGCCACGCTCCCGAACACTGCAGTGCATTTATCGCAACGGGCAGCTATACCAAAGATGGGCGGATCGTAATCGGGCACAATAACTGGACCGATTACCTGACGGGCACGCGATGGAACATGATCTTCGACATCGCTCCGTCCTCGGGACATCGCTTCATCATGGACGGAATGCCGGGACTTATTCACAGCGGCGATGATTTCGGGATCAATGACGCTGGAATCATGATCACCGAAACCACCATCGGCAGCTTTTTCGGATTCCGTCAAAGCGGCACGCCGGAATTCGTACGGGCTCGTAAAGCGATGCAATATGCGGAGTCCATTGAAGACTTCGCGCGAATCATGAAGGATGACAACAACGGAGGCTACGCCAATACCTGGCTGGTTGGCGACCGCAAGGTGAATAAGATTGCGCGCCTGGAACTGGGGCTGAAGAACGTCACCCTTGACCAGAGTTCAGACGGTTACTTCGTTGGTTCCAATTTTCCGATCAACCCGAAGCTGATCAAAGAGGAGACTGATTTTCCGGCAAACGATCCGAACACTCCAAATGAGGTTCGTCACAGACGTTGGAATCAGTTGATGGCCGAAAACAAGGGTCGGATTGATGTTGAGTTGGGCAAGAAGTTTGAAACGGACCATTACGATCTGCTGACCAAAGAAATCGATCCGAACGAGCGAACCATCTGCGGCCATATTGACAAGTCAAGCCGCGGTCTAAAAGACTGGCAAGATCCTTACGGGCCGGCAGGCGTGGCGGAGGTCAAAGTTGCCGATGCCGCGATGGCTGAGCGTCTCTCCTTTGCTGCGGGCATGGGCCACCCATGCGGTGTCGCGTTCCACGCTGCCGAATTCCTGAAGGCACACAAAGAATATGCGTGGCAATCAGGCGTGCTGCAGGACGTAGGAGTAAATCCCTGGATCGTCGTTGAGGCTACCCGGCCCGGTATGAATGCAGCACGGGCGCAATAGCGAAGACACTACCGTTCGGCCTAGATTCGCAACCCGGTGGCTGGACCGAGAGGGTCTCTATTTCCCGGCCCTTCTCCTAAGCGCGCTTCTCGCAGTTCTGGCCGTCATCTCGCGGCGTCCCGACGCCTTGTTCAATCCTCAGTTCTTTGCGGAAGACGGAAATATCTGGTTCGCGGACGCATACAACTATGGCTGGCTACGAGCGCTGGCCATGACGCACACCGGTTATTTTCAGACTCTTCCAAGGCTCGGTGCAGCGCTCGCGTTAGCAGTGCCTCTTCAGTACGCTCCGCTGGTGATGAACCTGATCGGCCTTGTGTTGCAAATTGCCCCGGCCGTGTTTCTACTCTCGCGAAGGGCCTCGAACTGGGCGCCGCTACGGATCCGGACGCTCATGGCGGCAGCCTACATCGCACTGCCGAACACCTCTGAACTGAACGTAAGCATCACGGAAGCACAGTGGCACCTTGGTCTGCTGGCAAGCCTCGTCGTTCTCTCGCGCCCACCGGCCTCGCGCATCGGCGCTGCCTTTGACGTAACCGTCCTCATGTTATGCGGGCTAACCGGTCCGTTTTGCATCGTCCTTTTTCCGGCCGCGGTCATCGTCGGGTGGGTCTCGCGCACTCGATGGCGGATGGCAGTGGCGGTTCTGCTCGGGTCGAGCCGCATGTCTACAGGGCATTTCTCTTCTGAGTTCGGCCGCCCAGACGCGCGCCCCCATGCCGCTTGGCGCGACTTTCAATCTTCTCTGCCGCATTCTGGTGTCCCAGATCTTCCTGGCTCCGCTATTGGGAATGAATGGCGCCCTCCGCAGGGGCGATCTCTACATTTATTCCTTTGCGGCGGTTGGAATTGGATTCCTTCTCTATTGCTGCGTCCGCGCGGGCTTGGAATGGAAGCTGTTCGTCTTCGTTTCCGCAGTGATTTTTGCTGGTTCGATGATGACACCGCAAGCCAGCTATACCGAGCCTCAGTGGGTAGCGCTCGCCGGCGCGTGGGGGACGCGGTATTGGTTCTTCCCCATCCTGGCGTTTGTCTGGTGCCTGCTCTGGCAGGCCGGTGTCGGGCGAAACAGAGCAATGAAAGCGTTCGCCGTTCTCTGCTTGCTGATCATGTGCACTCGAGTGCCTGCAAATTGGCGACTTAAACCTTACGCGGATCTGCACTTCTCATCAGAGATTCGGAGCAGGTTCGACCCTGCTGTCGCCGGTACCGTCATCTCGCTTCCGATCCCGCCCGGCAACGGATGGGACGTCAGATTGAAGAAGAAGTAAGCGTTGTCCAATCTGGCGTACACAGGAAGCCTCATTCGTATCAGTACTCGTCCGACGCGGTTCTGTTCTTCCAAGCTTTACACCTTCGGCTCCCATAAGTTCCCATAGGTAAAGAAATGACCAATGAACTGCTTTGAGGTACCGTTCGTGCCTTCGTCGGGCGAGGCCATGAGCGCAAGCTTCGAGCCTCCCGCATATTGCCCTGCTATGCCTCGTGCAGTCGAGGAACTGAAGATTCCACGCTCGGTGCTGATCGATCTTATGCTCCGGTACCTTCGAGCCCACGGTCTCAGTTCATTGCGCTCGCTTGCCGGGTTAATGAAGGTGTCCTCTCCAGTGGTTCACAATTTGTTCGAGCAGATGCTTAGGCAGAACTTACTCGAGATAAAGGGAACGGCGGGACTGGACTACTCGTTCTCTTTGACCGAGGCCGGGCGAAAACTCGCTGCCGAGCGCTCGGAGCATACGAGCTATACCGGGCCGGCGCCAGTGTCGCTCAGTGAATACTCTCATGCGGTCAGAACGCAAGTGGCAAAGGTCAGCGTAAATCGTTCCAGGCTGCGCGACGCCATGTTCGACCTTGTTGTCCCCGATTCGCTGCTTGACCAGTTAGGACCGGCACTCATTTCGCAGAGGTCATTATTTCTGTACGGACCGAGCGGCAACGGCAAGACCAGCTACTCTGAGCGGCTGACTCGCATTTATCAGGATTCGGTCGTCGTTCCTTATGCAATCGAGATCGATGGGCAGGTCATGACCGTGTACGACCCCGTGGTACACGACCGGCTACCGTTCGACGACCGCGCCCTGGACCCGCGATGGGTTGTGTGCCGCCGACCCTGCATTACGGCAGGCGGTGAACTTGTCTCAACCATGCTCGACATCCGCTACGACGAGAGTTCCGGAACTTATATCGCTCCTCCGCAGGTAAAGGCAAACAACGGAATCTTCATCATTGATGATTTCGGGCGTCAGGCAATCTCGCCGCGCGAGCTTCTGAACCGATGGATGGCGCCGCTCGATCGCCGGATCGACTATTTGAGCCTAAGGTATGGGATCAAATTCCAGATTCCGTTCGAACTGCTGCTTGTCTTCTCGACCAACTTGAGTCCGGACGATCTGGCCGACGAAGCATTCTTGAGGCGCATTCCCAACAAGGTGTACGTGGGCGACGTAGACGACCAGATGTTTGACCTCATTCTCGAGCGCGAGACCGGACAACAAGGAATTACCCCGGAACCGGATGCAGGGTCACGATTGAGACACTTGTGCAAACTGCATAGTGGTGAAGAGCTGCGCGCCTGCTATCCGGGCGATATCTGCCGGATATTGCAATGGATTAGCGAGTACGAGGAGCGGCCCTTGCATATGGGTAAATCAGAGCTGGAGCGTGCCGTCGCACTCTACTTCGCCAGAAGCCCGACGTCGGTCGAATGAAATCTGAGAGTCGAGAACAGGATCAGGCATCCTTCAACTCGGCGATTCGACGGCGAAGGAAGCGTCGTTCGACCGCATTTGCCGTTAGCGAAAGTGCTCGCTGGTAGGCCGTCAGGGCTTCTGCATTTCGTGATATCCGGCGCAGGAGATCAGCACGCGCGGCATGGAAGAGATAGTACGAATGAAGCGTGCCGGAACCACCTAGGCTCTCAAGCAATTCCAGGCCCTGCTCAACACCCTCACCCATCGCGATGGCGACCGCGCGATTGAGCGCCACGGTTGCCGAAGGTTGAATTCGTGCCAGCTCACCATATAGAGCAGCAATCTGTTTCCAATCGGTATCGGCGGGCGTTGCGGCTTCGGCGTGCAAAGCCGCAATCGCGGCTTGTATCTGATAAGGCCCCACCGAGTGCAGCCGAAGCGCGGCTTCCACCATGCGGCAACCCTCTGCGATCTGTGCGTGATCCCAAAGCGACCTGTCTTGTCGATCAAGAGGCACCAGTTCGCCGTCCCCGTTCACCCTGGTCTCCCGTCGCGAGTCATGCAATAGCATCAATGCGAGCAATCCAAGATTCTCCGGCACCCGGGGCATCAGCTCACACAATGTCCGGGCGAGCCGAATGGCCTCGCGGCAAAGCTCCCGGCGAATCAGGCTATCGCCGGAGCTCGCCGTATATCCTTCGTTGAAGATCAGATACAGCACGGCCTGTACGGCGGCGAGCCGTGCGGGTAGCGCCTTCACCGGCGGGACTTCGTATGGAATTCGCGCCTGCTGGATTTTGCTCTTCGCCCGAACCAGACGTTGGGCCAGAGTCGGCTCAGGAAGAAGAAATGCCCGCGCTATCTCAAGGGTCGTCAGTCCGCCCAGAGTGCGGAGCGTCAGCGCAATCTGCGCCTGCATATTGAGCGCAGGGTGGCAGCAGGTGAAAATGAGCCGAAGGCGGTCGTCTTCAGTATCGATCGACTGCTCCGAATCGGGCGCCAGGCCCTGCACTGCCGAAGCTTCGATGTGATATCGAAGGTCGTTCTCTTTATCGCGCCGCGTTCGATCGCGCCGGCAGTAATCAACAAGCTTGCGGCGAGCAGCCGCCGTGATCCAGGCTCCGGGATTATCGGGAATCCCTTGCGAAGTCCAATCGATGAGAGCGGAGGCGAACGCGTCTTGCAACGCCTCCTCCGCCATATCGAAAGATTGCGAAACACGAATCAGACCAGCGATAATACGTCCGCTCTCGCGCCGGAAAATCGATTCAATTGTTCCGTTCGGCTCGCTCATTCATCTCGCTGCGCTTTTCGCATGTCACGAATGGGACGGACCTCCACGTAGCCCGGAGCTCCCTGGCAGGAAGTCGGGATTTTAGCGGCCCAGTCCAGGGCTTCATCCAAGTCCCGGCAATCGAGAATATAGTAGCCCGCCAGCTGCTCCTTGGTCTCCGCGAAGGGACCGTCGGTAACCAGGACTTTGCCGTTCTCCACTCGAACCGTGGTCGCCGTGTTCGAAGGGGCCAACGGATCCGCCGCCTTGAGAACGCCGCGCCGCGCACTCTCTTCGAGCAGAGACGCATGCTTCGCCGCGACGTCTGCCAGCTCTGTTTCTGTAATAGACGGATCTTCGCGGCTGTAGATCAGCAACATGTAGCGCATAAGAGACCCGATCTACATTGCCGGTCGGGCGGGCGGATCGCGGGAAGCCTGGGTGACTCTGGATTTCGCGGATCTGTTCCAGGTGGCGAGCGGTGTGAGCGCTGACCGCCAGAATCCATTGGTAGCCGTCCCAAGAACCAAACACCGGATGAGGAAATGTGTGCCCTCGTAAACAGGGAGCGTTGTTCAGGAGACGAACGGTTTCGTCCCGCTTCCGTCTGAACTCGTCGAGAGACTCAGACAGCGTGCATTCTCCCTTTGGAAGAGCAGCTTCCGGAGCTTGTACCCTGGAACTTCGTTGGGGAACGGTCCGGACGATCAGGTCGTCGATCTCCGCATCGCTCCGGTCCGGCTCCGATGGCGTGCCCTCGGGCAGTCGAGAGATGATCATTTGGACCCGGCCCTCCAGGATTGCGAGATGCTCTACAATCCCGGCGATACACCATTCGTCAGGTTCACGACGAAATGACTCTTGAGAAGGAGAAAGCTCTGCAACTGCCGAAGCCAGTTCGTCACAGGTAGCCGTAAGGTATTCCGCTGCGAATTGTCTTTGTTCAGAAGTAAGGCTCGATACGATTTCGGTCGAAGTCATGGATCCGTCCTTTTTTGTTCAGTGGAAGAGCCGGCACAAACCGGCGTCTTCCGATCGACTCGGGTTTAGGAAAACACCATAACAGGGCGAACTTCCACACAGCCATAGCGGGCGCCTGGAATCTCGGACGCCATGGAGACCGCTTCCTCCGTGTTGTTTGCCTCGACCAGATAGTACCCGCCGAGTTGCTCCTTCGTTTCCGCGAACGGACCGTCCGTCCCGGCGCTTGAGCCGTTCCGAACCCGCACTGTTTTCGCCGTTGTTGTGGGCTGCAGCGCATTTCCGCCTTTGATAGCCGCGCCGTGTTTTTGACCGAAAGCCTGATACTGGCCCATTTCGGCAGGGTCAAACCCTTGGTTGAAACGCTTTTCGTCTTCGTAGATGAGCAGTAGATATTGCATTTTGTGTCCTCTCTACGGAAACGACGAATGAGATGCGCGGGATCGACAGAAGGAGTGAAAAAAATTTGCGGGCCATCACTTCTCGTCGAAGCTGGCCCGCAAGGGTTTTGAGAATTACAGAATCTAGTTTTTAGTGGACGCGGTTTCCGGAAGCATCCAGGCGGGCCTGCGCCTGCTGCATTTGGGTGAGCGCCGCGTTGGACGACTGCTCATCCTGGGCTTCGCGAAGCGCACGATTGGCTTCATCGAGTTGCCGCCGGGCTGCCTCCGCGTTGACCTCGTTTGCCGGTTCGGCGTGGTCGGCTAACACGCGGACATGATTCTCGAACACCTCAACAAATCCGCCGTCCACCACAAGCACCTGTCTGCCTGAGCCGCTGCCATAGGTAAGGAGACCGGGCGCGAGGGCGCTCAGAAGAGGGGCATGTCCGGCAAGAATACCCATATAGCCGCTCTTGCCGGGAATCTCCGCTTCCGTCACCTGCTCGTCAACCAGCAGACGCTCGGGCGTCGCAACCTGAAGTTGGAAAGTGTCTGCCATTTGGGCGAACTACCGGTTCATCTTCTCGGCCGCTTCGAGGACTTCCTCGATCGTGCCCTGCATGTAGAACGCCTGCTCTGGCAGATTGTCATGCTTACCGTCAACAATCTCCTTGAAGCTGCGAACGGTGTCTTCCAGCTTGACGTACTTGCCAGGCCGGCCCGTGAACTGTTCGGCCACGTGGAAGGGCTGCGATAGAAAGCGCTGAATGCGGCGAGCGCGCGCAACAGTTTGCTTGTCTTCGTCGCTCAATTCGTCGATACCGAGAATGGCGATGATGTCCTGCAAGTCCTTATAGCGCTGCAAGGTCTGCTTCACACGCTGAGCGATTTCATAGTGCTCCGCACCCACTACGTTCGGATCGAGAATACGCGAGGTCGATGCCAGCGGATCCACGGCCGGATAGATTCCGAGCTCCGAAATAGCGCGCGAAAGGTTCGTGGTGGCGTCCAAGTGGGCGAAGGTCGTCGCCGGTGCCGGATCGGTGTAGTCGTCGGCGGGCACGTAAATCGCCTGGACCGAGGTGATTGAGCCGCGCTTCGTCGAGGTAATGCGCTCCTGCAGGTCACCCATTTCGGTTGCTAAGTTGGGCTGGTAACCGACAGCGGAAGGCATGCGGCCAAGCAGCGCCGAAACTTCAGAACCGGCTTGCGTGAACCGGAAGATGTTGTCGATAAAGAGAAGAACGTCCTGCCCTTCTTCGTCGCGGAAGTATTCGGCCACCGTCAAACCGGTGAGACCCACCCGAAGACGCGCCCCTGGAGGCTCGGTCATCTGGCCGTACACGAGTGCCACTTTGGATTTGGTGTAATCGTCCGGAACAACGATTCCGGCTTCCTGCATTTCGAGCCAAAGGTCGTTGCCCTCGCGAGTACGCTCGCCGACGCCCGCAAACACGGAGACGCCGCCGTGCTTCATGGCGATGTTGTTGATCAGTTCCTGGATGATAACGGTCTTGCCGACACCGGCACCGCCGAACAATCCGATCTTTCCGCCGCGGACGTAGGGCTCCAGAAGATCGATAACCTTGATACCGGTTTCGAACATCTCGAGCTGTGTCGATTGCTCGTCAAACAACGGCGCCTGGCGGTGAATCGGGGACTTCTTCTCGGTATTAACCGGTCCCTTGTTATCAACCGGCTGACCCAAAACGTTCAGCACCCGGCCCAGGGTCTGTTTTCCAACCGGAACACTGATGGGCGCACCCAGATCATACGCCTTCATTCCGCGCACAAGACCGTCGGTCGGCTCCATCGCAATCGTGCGAACACGACCTTCGCCGATATGCTGAGCGACTTCCGCCGTGATGTCGATCTTCGTCGGGACGTCGTAGCCTTCGCTCGTCACCTGGATCGCATTGAAGATCTTCGGTACGTGGCCTTCGGGGAACTGAATGTCAATGGTGGGTCCCGCCACCTGAAGTACATGGCCTTCTGCTACGCCAACTGTTGCCATCTTTGCTCCAAACTAAGAATCTCTCCGGCTCGCCTCAGGGCCAGCCTTACAGAGCGGCCGCGCCGCTCACAATTTCAATAATTTCGCGAGTAATCGCCGCCTGGCGTACGCGATTCATGTTCAGCGTTAAGGACTGAATCACATCGCCGGCGTTCGAACTCGCGGTATCCATGGCCGTCATACGGGCTGCATGTTCAGCCGAGTTCGACTCGAGCATGGCCCGGTAAATAGACATCTCGATGTAGCGCGGCAGGAGTTCGGTTAAGAGTTCCTGCGGCGATTGCTCGTAGATGTAGTCAACCTGCTCACCGCCACCCTCCGGCACCTCCACGGGAAGCACCTTACGCAAAACGATGTTCGGCGTCATAACGCTCTTGAACTCGTTCACAGCGATATAAACAGCATCCGTCTCAGCCCTGCTGTAGAGATCGATCATTTTGTTTGCGATCTCGCGAGCATGCTCAATTTTGGGGCGGTCGATGATGCCGAGATACTCGCCCGAAATCGTGTAACCACGCCGGCGGAAGTAATCACGTCCTTTGCGGCCCACGACCTCAAACTGCATTGATCCGGCACCGCGTTCATCAATGAAGCGCTGGGTTCGGCGTAGAAGATTTGCGTTGAACGCACCTGCGAGTCCGCGATCGCTCGTGACCGTGATCACCTGAATGCGCTTTTCGTCTCTCACCTGCAAGAGAGGAAGACGGCTCGCTTCCTCGTTACCGGCTGCGGCCGCCGCTACGTTCGAGAGGACACGCCCCATCATCTCGGCGTATGGCCGGGACGCCACGGCGCGTTCTTGCGCTCGACGCAGCTTGGCCGCCGAGACCATCTTCATGGCCTTCGTGATCTGCTGCGTGTTCTTGACGCTGCGAATGCGGCGCCGAATGTCGATTAAACTCGGCATTCCTTACGCCTTGTTCTGGGCCTTGCGCGCTTCCTCGTCAACCTGTCCGGCGACCTGCGAGTTCGGAGTACCTTGCGGCCTCTGACCGGCGGGTTGCCCGTTACGGTTTCCGTCGGAACTGGCAGGTTTCGACCCTTTAAGGCTGCTCGAGAACTGACCTTTGAATGCCTTCAGGGCGTCGTTCAGCTTGCCCTTTAGATCATCATCGATCTGCTTCTTATCTCGAATGGCAGGGAGAATTTCCGGCCGGCTGTTCTCGAGATATTTGTAAAGCTCGGCCTCGAAGCGGCGGACGTCTTCCACCGGGACATCGTCGACGTATCCGTTTCCGGCCGCGTAGATGATCGCCACCTGTTTCTCAACCGGAACCGGCGAGAACGCGCCCTGCTTCAGAATTTCAACCCAACGTTTTCCGCGACTGAGCTGCTGTTGCGATGCCTTATCAAGATCGGAACCGAACTGCGCGAAGGCCGCAAGCTCGCGATACTGTGCAAGGTCCAGTCGCAAAGAACCAGCGACCGACTTCATGGCCTTGATTTGAGCGCTTCCACCAACGCGGCTTACCGAAAGTCCGACGTTGATGGCGGGCCGGATGTTCGCATTGAACAAGTCACCTTCCAGGTAAATCTGGCCGTCGGTGATCGAAATCACGTTCGTTGGAATGTAAGCGGACACGTCGCCTGCCTGCGTTTCGATGAACGGGAGAGCAGTGAGAGAGCCGCCGCCCTTCTCGTCCGACAGTTTCGCGGCGCGCTCCAGCAATCGGCTGTGAAGATAAAACACGTCGCCCGGGAACGCTTCGCGTCCGGGCGGACGGCGCAGCAACAGCGAAATCTCGCGATACGCAGCGGCATGCTTCGACAGGTCGTCATACACACACAACGCGTGGCGGCTGCTGTCGCGGAAGTATTCGCCGATGGAACAACCAGCGTAAGGTGCAATGTACTGCATCGGAGCTGGATCGGAGGCAGTCGCTGCCACGACGATCGAATAGCTCATGGCGCCGTGTTCTTCGAGCGCCCGGACCACCTGTGCCACAGTGGACCGCTTCTGGCCAATGGCGACGTAGATACAGATCACGTCTTGGCCCTTCTGGTTGATAATCGTGTCGAGCGCTACGGTGGTTTTGCCTGTTTGACGGTCGCCAATGATCAGCTCGCGCTGGCCGCGGCCGATTGGCACCATGGCGTCGATGGCTTTGATTCCGGTCTGAAGCGGCTGCTTGACGGGTTGGCGATCGACAACACCCGGAGCCAATCTTTCGAGCGGAATCGAGGTCGTCGTGGCGATCGGTCCTTTTCCGTCGATCGGTACTCCGAGGGCGTTCACAACGCGCCCCACCATTCCCTCGCCCACGGGAATGGACATAATCCGGCCCGTACGCTTGACCTGGTCGCCCTCCTTGATACCGGAGAAGTCGCCAAGCAGCACAGCGCCGACCTGATCTTCTTCCAGGTTCAAGGCGATACCGACCGTTTCTGGCCCGAACTCAACCAGTTCGCCGGCCATGACATTTTCAAGTCCGTACAGTCGAGCGATACCGTCGCCCACGCTGATCACAGTTCCCGTTTCGGAAACGTTGGCGACTTTGTCGAAATTTTCTATTTCCGCGAGCAGTACGCGAGATATTTCATCCGCTCTGATTTGAGCCATACTTGGATTCCTTTTTACAGTCCGGCAGCCAGGCGCTGGCGCATGCCTTCGAGTTTGCCGCGCAGGGACGCATCATATTCTTTGGAGGCGACTCGAGCCCGCAAACCGGCGAGGAGCCCCGAGTCGACCTGGTAATTGGCACGAATGAACTTGCCAAGCTTTGAGCCAAGCGCTTGTTCGATCTCTCGCTTTTGCTCCGGAGTAAGTTCTTGAGCAGAAGTGATGTCGGCGGGTATCCAGCCAAGCCGTTCGTCAACAGCCGCTTCGAACTGCTGCCGAATTCCAGACATCTCATGCACGCGCCGGTGCGACACGATCACCAGCAGGAAATTTCGCACGAGGCGATTGAGACCAAGCTCGTCGGCCAGCCTCGAAACGACTGCCGACTTCTGCCTCTTGTTTACAGCCGGGGACAACAAAGCTCGCTTCAGATCAGCCGATTCCGAGATCAGAGAGTCTACCGAACGCATCTGGTTGGCCGCATCCTCCGGCGACAATCCCGAGTTCGGAGCAAAAACTGCGTCGGCGAGCGCTTTTGCGTAATGTGTTGCTAAAGCTCCCGTCATCTAGTTCTTTCCACGCTCCACAAGGTGGATGAAATCGCGAAGCAGATCTTCATTCGAACCGGCAGATACGCGGGCAGCCAGCCTCTCCTCCGCAAGTTGCAAGGCGCTTCGCGCAGTCCGCTGGCGTGCGCCGAGGATTGCCTCCTGCCGCAAAGCTTCAACTTCTGCCATGCTTGCTTCCCCGATGCGCTTTACTTCTCGCGCCGTTTCTTCCTGACGACGGCGGTGTTCGCGCTCCATCTCGACCGCAGACTGGTCCTTCATCCGCTTCACTTCGTCCGGCAGAGTGGCCATCTTGCGATCGATTTCCGAATAGCGAAGATCGGCCTCCATTTTCAAGCCGGTGGCTTCCTTAATGGCCCGCTGGATATCAGCCGAACGCGCATTGAAAAAGGCTGGCGCCATCTTCCAAATCGCCCAGCCGAGACCAAGCGCAAACAGTCCCGTATTGATGAGATGCCACTTGGCATCCGGGTTCTCGTTCTGTGCGCCTTCAGCTTCCTGTCGATTTTGGCCGTCAGCCTGGGCATGAACGGGCCGGTCAGCCGCCACAAACAGCAGTCCGGCTAACAGGATTAAACGAAGAAAGTTTCGCAACACTAAGCAGCTCTCCGGCGCAACAGAGACGAAATAATTTGCTCGCTGAGCGGCTCGATCTGCGCCTGCAAGTCCGCCTCAGCCCTTTGGACTTCCCCAGCCAGCTCCCGCTTCGCAGCTTCGATACGCGTGCCTGCTTCGGTATGCGCGTTGGCGATTGCTTCCGATTCTTCCTGTTCCCACTGTCGGCGCAGGCTTTCGTTTTGCTGGCCGAGATCGGCACGGGCCAACTGGATCGCGGTTTCGAACTCAGAATTTCGCTTGTCGGCCGCTTCAAACGCCCGTTGCGAGAGCTCGCGAACCCCCTCAGTCGCTTTTCGGCGTTCTTCCAGAACGTTTGCGACCGGAACAAAGAAGACCTTCTTCAGGTAGTAAACAAGGAAAAGGAAAAGTACGACAGTAGGGATTGCTTCCAGCAGTAAATCGGCGAGGGCGTTTAACGTGGCGTCCATCTATCTATTAGGCTTCAAAAAATTGCAAGAACGGCGGGTATTCTGGGCACCGATGGTGCGGGCGCACCTCGATTGGCGCGGACCTGCTACTCAGTTTACGCTAACATATGCAAAATCGAGAGCTCAAACCTGTCCCTAATCTCGGAAGATGGTCGAAAATGAGCCGGGGACAAAACTAGAAACCCGGAAATCTGGATTTCCGTGTAAACTGTAAGGAGGAAAATTACCATTTGAAATCAGTCCTAACTCCTTCCGCCCTGCACTCCGCAGTTGTTCGCCCGGCATAAATGTACCCACCGAGAAGCTTCCAACCCCGCCGGCCGAGGATCCGAGAAAATGTAAATGAGGCGATTCGCGTACGAGAGGTCCGAGCTGTATTCCCGGACGGAACGGCCGAAATCATGCCTACGCCTGCTGCGGTGCGAAGAGCCCAAGAGATGGGCCTCGACCTCATTCTGATCGCGCCGACCGCCGAACCGCCTGTTGCCAAGGCAATGGATTACGGGCAATGGCAGTACGAGCAGAAGAAGAAACAGCACGAAGCCAAGAAAAAGCAGCACGTCATCCAGGTAAAAGAGCTTAAATTCCGGCCGAATACGGATGACCACGATTACGACTTCAAGAAAGAACACGCGATCCGCTTCCTGAAAGAAGGAAATCGCGTCAAAGCGGTAGTTCAGTTCCGCGGGCGCGAGATCGCGCACACCGATCTGGGCCGCAAGCTCCTGCTCCGGTTTGCCGAAGATCTGAACGGGATCGGCACAATCGAGGGTCAGCCGCGATTAGAAGGCCGCAACGCTCACGTAATTATCAGCCCGGTCAAAGTGACAGCTCCGCCTAAAGAGAAGAAGGAAAAGCCGAAGGAGCAGCAAGCAGCTGCCCCGGCCACTGCCAGCCCAGCGGTTGGCTCCTAATTTCAACTCCGGCGTCGCATTCTAAGGTGCGACGCCTTTGCCTTACCTGACAACCCACATCTTTTTCGCGTGGACGGCGATTCTCTAGTCTGGTCTAATCACAAGACGGAGGGCATCGCAGTATGGCCGTAGTCTTGCGCAACAACTGGTGGGCTCTTGTTTTGCGAGGTGTGATGGCGATACTCTTCGCGCTCGTCACCTTTGCGGTACCCGGAATTACGATCGCGGTCCTGGTCACAATCTTCGGGTTCTACGCTCTTTTCGATGGCGTTTTCGCCATCGTCTCGACAATTCGAGCCGTGCAGGGCCATCGCCGCTGGGGCGCTTTCCTGTTCGAAGGCATTGTCGGGATCCTCTTCGGACTCTACGCCATCATCTTTCCCATTGCGGCTGCGGCTGTGTTCGTCACCTTCGTGGCGATATGGGCGGTCTTCACCGGCATTCTCGAAATCAGCGCGGCTATCCGTCTACGCCGGCACATCCAGGGCGAGTGGCTGCTTATTCTTGTCGGGGTTCTGTCAATCCTGCTCGGGTTGACGCTGGTAGCCGCTCCGGTAAGCGGAGCAGTGTTCCTGGTTTGGGTTCTGGCTACCTACGGACTGATTTTCGGGATCCTGCTGATTGCACTCGGGTTCCGGGTCCGGCGGCTCCCGGAATCCGCTGTTTACACGAGCCTGCCCAATCAGGCTTAGTTAGCGGGAACCGGCGGCGGATGGTTGCGCCGACTCGAGCCACTGACGCATCTGAGCTCGCGGCACCAGGCCAGCTTGCTGGAAGGCGGGTTGTCCGCCGCGAAACACGACGAAATTCGGGATACTCTGGACGCGATACCGGGCGGCTAACTCTGGCACCGCCTCCGTATCCACTTTCAGCACCAGTGCACGTCCCGCCACCTCGCGCGCCAACGCCTCTACTTCAGGCGCCGCAGCCCGGCACGGTCCACACCACGCGGCCCAGAAATCGACCAGCACCGGAACTTTTGCTTCGCGTATGATCCCGTCGAAGGTCGCCAGGTCAGCGGCGATCGGCGCGGCCACGGGCGGCAGAGCGGATCGACAGGAGCCGCAACGACCTGTATCGGCCAGATGGTTCAAGGCCACTCTATTCTTCGTGTTGCAGGCGGGGCAAGTTCGAATCATGGATTGGCTCATCGATTATTAGATGCTAACGGGTTGCGGTTTGTAGCTCCGCTATCGTGCGCTTTTGAACCATTGGACGACGGACGAGACAATTCCGGTCCGATTAGCTGTGACGAGCAAGAACCCTCGTGGAATCGTGGGCATGCCACGGTGGTCTTTAGCTGCGAGCGGCGGGAGCCAGATACGTCTTCGCGGCTACCGGTGAGGCTAGCGCCAAGCTCGTCAACCCGCCGCTGTTTCCGTACAGATTGCGCGTCGAATCCTGAAGATGCGCCGCAAAAATACCCAGGATATTGGGACGGCTCGCCTCGCGCTCCCATTCACGGCGGACGGAAGGCTCCAGAGCCCAGGCAGGCCGCCGGCGGTACGGGTCATTCAAGTCCGGCACATGGGTAAATAGCAGCGTTGGCTCACCCGCCGGCACTTGGCCTCTGATCAGGCTGGCGGTTTTGTCCACGCTCGCGCTACTGAGGCCGAGAAGGCGGAACCCCTTGAACGCGAAGCAGTGGTCGGGTCCGAGTTCCTGAATTCGCAGTGGCCGATTCAGAGTCTGCGCGGTCTCCTGCAGCCGGAGCAGGAAGCAATCGAAGGGTCCGTCTGTCCCGTCTTCGTCTGGAGCATCGTTGTTACCCGAGACGAAGAAAACAGTACGAACCGTGAGTCGATCGAGTTCGGCAACCAGCGCGTCGGAGGCTGATCGTTCGGGCGCTGGAGGAAAGCCTTCCTTTTCACCGGCCGCTTTCACGGGACAGGCCTTGGAATCTGAAAAAGCGACGTTCTGCAGACCCAGGCCGCCGCTATACACAACGAAATCGATCCCCTTCCCGCTTCGAGCCAAGGTGTTGATGCGATCGATCGACCAGTGCAGAGCATTCCAGTTGTCTATAGCCAGACGATATGGCTCCGGAGCCGGCTGCTCTCCACCCTCGTCGAACAGGTGCGCGTCAGCTAATTGCGCAAATGTTAGCTCCGGCTCCGAAGCGTAGCGAGAGGATCGGGCACGGATACCGGCGACGCTGAGAATCGCAAGACAGGAGACGACCAGTAAACCGGCTCGGGTGACCTTCACACCAGAAAACGCGCGAAGGGTGTACCGTTTGGCTCACACGCGAGAGTCACGCCTCACGCGGCGTTGAACGCCCGAATGGTCTCTACGACTTGGCGTAGATCTTCCAGATCGCGTGGTCGACTTGCGACCAAGGGAGGGCGTACGGGGCCGGCCGGCATTCCGAGCATCTCCATCGCTTCCTTGATCTGGCAAACTTCGTACCCGCGCATACGTTCGCGAAGCGCATACAGTGGGTTTACATACCGGTTCATCAACTCGGTCAGGCGCAGTCCAGTCCCGTGCCAGCCCGGCGTCCGCTAAAGCCAGCGAAAGCTTGGGAGAAATATTGGAAATGCTCGACGTGAAGGCCTGCACTCCAACAGCGAAGTATCCGGGAACACAATCGTCACCTAAACCTCCAAACCAGGCAAGGCGGTCGCCGTTGAATTGCATAATCCGCGCGTAGCGGCGAACGTCTCCTTGCCCTTCTTTCCATCCTGCTAGCGTGGGAACGCGATCCGCGAGACGGCCCACCATCTCCGGGTTGAAGACGGCCCAGTCCCGGCTATACACGAGCAGAGGAAGTCCAGTTGCACTTCCAATGGCTTCGTAGTAGGCGAAAAGACCCTCCTCAGGGGCCTGGATGTAGTAGGGAGGGAGCGCCAGGATGCACGCGGCGCCGGCACGTTCGGCACGTTGCGCAAGATCGCGGCCAAGAGGCGCATTGTAACCGGTTCCGGCGACAACCGGCATTCGCCCATTAGCCGCTTTCACCGTCGTCGCGACGACCTGCTCCACTTCTTCGGGTGTCAGCGAATACAGCTCTCCGGTACCGCCAGCCGCAACCAGAGCGCAGAACGGATACCGAGCCATCTCGTCGACGTTCTTCTCTAGCGCGTCAAGGTCCAGGGAAAGGTCTTTCTTGAAAGGCGTGACCGGAAAGCCGAAAACACCGTGCAGACCTGCAACAAACTGTCGTGGAGTCATGTCTTTGATCTATACACTAGCCCTTATCCGGCTGCGCTCCCACCCGCACAACTTCACCTGGCTGAAGCGATTGCAGAGCTTCGAGGCATGCTGGGACGTGCGGCAACAAATCTCCAAGCTTGTTAGAACGGGCCTTAACAATCAGCAAAGCAATCTTTCGGCCTTGGAGGTTTTGCTGGTATGGCAACGCTTGATCTACAGTCAAAAGAACATCGAACCCGTCTCGCTCGGCGAAAGCTAACAGCTCACCATTCTTTCTGCCAGCGAGACCGGCTTCCGGAACTGTCGAACATGCATGTTCGGGAAAGCTTTTGCCGAAGTCTCTCGGCACGCATTCGTCGATCAGAATGTTCATCCAATGCTGGCGAGCAACCGGTCTTTTGCGCTCTCCAAAGCAGATATTGCCGTTTCGCGAGTGACCGTCGGGAACTGTGATAGGAATTCATCCAAGGTCTCCCCGCCTTCCAAGTAGTCCAACAATGTTTGGAAAGGAACGCGAGTCCCACGAAAACACGGTGTGCCGCTCATGATTTCGGGGTCGCGGACGATGACTGACTGCTGGGCCATGTACATAGTCTGACGCATTTGAGGCTGCGACTCAGAATTTCGTCGCGCGCGTAATCTGCCTACGTTACCGGTCCAGGATTAAACGGAATCAGTGCGTTACCCAGTCCCCAGTGCTCCGCCCAGGTACGTTTTCTACCGCTTGCCACGTCGAGGATGAAGTGAAAGATCTCGGTACCCACCTCTTGGATCGAGGCCTTACCCGTCGCTATCCGTCCCGCATCGATATCGATGAGGTCGTGCCATTTCTCGGCCAGGGCTGTTCGCGACGAGACCTTCACGACCGGCACCAATGCAAGGCCATACGGACTTCCCTCGCCAGTCGTAAACACATGGAGGTTCATGGACGCGAGCTGCTGGGTTCCACAGATGAAGTCGCTTGCCGGAGTCGCTGCGAATACAAGGCCCTTCGCCGTCACCTTCTCCCGTGGCTGGCTACGGCGTTGATGGCACTGCTTCCGGCCTTCGCAATCGAGCCCAGCGCCTTTTCGACGATATTGGCCAATCCGCCTCGTTTATTGCCGGGCGTCGGATTCGCACTGCGGTCGGCGGAACCCCGGGCAAGATATTCGTCATACCAGCGCATCTCTCGAATAAGGGCCTGACCTACATCGCGATTGACTGCCCGGGGCGTGAGTAAGTGAACCGCGTCGCGCACTTCCGTCACTTCCGAAAAAAGCACCGTCGCGCCGGCGCGAACCAGCAGATCTGCCGCGTAGCCGACAGCGGGGTTGCATGTGACACCAGAGAACGCGTCGCTGCCACCGCACTGAAGACCAACCACCAGTTGCGACGCGAGGCAGGGCTCACGGCGACGTCCGTTCAGGAGAGTGAGCCGCTTCTCAGCAGCCTCCAAAATGGCGCTGACCGTTTCGGCAAATCCAAGTTGATCCTGCAATCGGATGATATTTGCCGCTTCAAGGACGGGCAGATCCGATCGAAATAAGCGCTGCGGCTGCAGTTTCTCACAACCCAAACTGACAATGAGCGGCTGAGTTCCGATATTCGGATGAAGGCTGATGTTCCGCAGCGTTTCGATCGGAACAACGGCTCCCGGAGCATCTATAGCTATGCCGCACCCATATCCATGAGTAATTGGCACCACGTCGTCGACATTCGGAAACCGCGGAAGGATCTCCGATTTGATCCGCCTTGCCGCAAACTCGACAGTAGGCGCGACACACTGGACTGTTGTTGTGATGCCAAGGATGTTCTTGGTTCCCGCACTACCGTCCTCATTCCGATACCCCTCAAACGTGCAATTCTCGATGGCTGGAAGCGGCGACGGAACAGCCGTCGAGAGAGATAAGTCTTCGAGGCGGGGAGCGGGCGGCAGATCAATCATCTCCTCTCGAACCCACGCGCCGGATTCGATGGCTCGGTTTGTGTGACCAATCACCTGGCCATAGCGAATCACGGGCGCTCCACTTTCGAGAGACGAAAGCGCTACTTTGTGGGATTGCGGGATGCGTTCCCGAATCGCAAGACCCGATGGGCTTGTTCGGCCGGCGTCGACGCCCTCAGAGTCGACAATGATGGCCACGTTGTCAGCTTCGTGGACTCGAACGTACAGCGGGGTCACAGCTGAATTTTAGCGCCACGATTTGTCCCGTAAGCTCGCGACTGGAATACAGTCGTTCTATGTCTTCTGAGACACGAAGGCGTTTTCTGGCGATGGCGGGAGCAGCCGTTCTACCGGACTATCCAATCTACGATTCTCATGTGCATGTTTGGGAGCACAACAGCCGCTTTCCGTTCTCATCCGGAGCCAACGTACCGGCAGAAGACGCGAGCCCAGGGGCGCTGCTGGGGCTCATGGCAGAGAACGGAATCGCAAAAACCGTCATTATCCAGGTGATTCACTATCGCTACGACAACGCGTATCTGGCCGATGTGCTGCGAACATATCCAGGCAAGTTCCTTGGCGTCTGCCGGGTGGATCCATTGGATCCTGCGGCTCCCGACGACCTATCGCGCTTGACCGAACAGGGTTTTCGAGGTGTTCGATTGAGTCCTGCCGGGAACGAAACGGGAGACTGGATTCGAGGCCCTCTCATGCCGGCTTTGTGGCGGCGATGCGAAGATCTGCATGTTCCCATGACCCTGCTGGCGCCGATTACCCGGATGGGAGACATCCAACCGTTAATTGAGGCTCATCCCGGCCTAACGGTGGTCATTGATCACATGGCGGATTGTCCCGTGGATCACCCTGAGGAGCTGAATTCACTGCTTGCGCTTGCCCGGTATCCAAAGGTATTCGTGAAGATTTCGCACACCTGGTCCTTGTCGAAGCAGACCTATCCATGGCTCGATGCCCAGGAACTTGCGAAACGGCTCTACGCGAAATTCGGACCGCAGCGACTGATGTGGGGCACAGACTGGCCCATCGCGAAAGACCGGGCGACGTACCGGCAACGGCTCACCGTCGTCCGCGATGCCATGAAGTTTCTCTCGAGCGACGACAAACGCTGGATTTTGTCCAAGACTGTGGCGGAAGTGTGGCCGGGCCTGGATTCCGGACGGCATGCAAACTACTGACGAACCTTCACGTCGAGCGGCGGGAATTCCACGATCGCGTAAGTGCCCGAGGCGATCGATAAACCCGCCTCTTTAAATGCGTTGACGATGTCCCGACTCATCGCATCCTTGACGTAACGGATTCCATGGTCCTCTGTGATGAACCGGACCGAGAGCTCGAGCCAGTTGTCTGTTAACCGCCAGAAGACGCGAGGCTCCAGCTCGGACCGGCCCAAGGCGTACCGCCGCTCCATCTCTTTGAGGCAATCCTCACTCATTTCTGCCGTACGTTTAGTATGGTGTCGAGCAGTTTCCAGCAGGATCTGCTCCGCACGGCCCTTGTCCGCGTCATACGAAACTCCGACCCGAAGCTCCTCCCAGATGTAAGGAAACTCCCGCGAGTAGTTGTAAACCGGATTCTCGAAAATCTTGTCGTTGGTGACGGTGACCACGCGTCCGGTATATTGCCGCGCTTCAATCCACATTCCGGGATCTTCCCCCTGAACGGAGGGAGGCTCACCCATTTCCATGATGGTCGTCTGGATGAACCCGAGGCTGATGACGTCGCCCCGCACGCCGCCCATCTTTATTCTTTCCCCGACGTTAAAGGTCTTGCCTCGGAGGAGAACGAAGTAGGCCGCGAGCGAAGTCACAACGCGCTGCAACGCGAATGCCAGCCCGGCGCTGAATAGACCCAGGAACGTGGCAAGGCGCCCGGGGTCGTTGAACCAGATAGAGAGTACGCCAATGATTTGGAGGATCGCGGTCCCAAGCTGGATCACCTGACGAGTCCAAAACTGAACCCGTTTGCTCGCCCGGTCGCCCGTTAAAGGGCGCGTAAGTAGACGCAAGCCACGGCTAAAGAGCCAAACGAGGCTCAGAAAAGCGATGCTGATGAGCAGCTTGCGTCCGTTTTCAGCGTTGACGCCTACGAGCGGGACACCGAGAACCTGAACCGTCTGATGGGGACCGACTAGCTGAAACACAAACGCAACTCCACCTACGCCGATTGATGCTTTTGAGTTGGCGCTCAGGGGCGCCTCTCTTCAACTCTATCGACTCAGTCTTATCATGAGGTCAAATGCTGTTAGAGCTTACTGTTGAGAACTATGCCGTGGTCGAGCAGGCCCGCATCCGTTTACAGCAGGGTCTGATTGTATTGACCGGTGAGACCGGAAGCGGGAAGTCGATCGTGGTGGATTCGTTGTCTCTGCTCCTCGGTGCTCGGGCATCTAGCGAAATGATTCGAACCGGGGCAGCAAAGGCGCGAGTCGCCGGAGTTTTCTCCATCCCGATCGCAAACGGCGTCGCCGAGTTGCTTACGGAAGCGGGTATCGAAGTGGAGCCGGATGAAGAACTGTTGGTGGAGCGGGAGATTGCGGCGAACGGAAAGTCGCGAGCATTTGTGGCGAACCGTCCGGTTACGAGTGCCTTTCTGAGGCAATTGGGTCCAGCTCTCGGGGACATCCACGGCCAGAATGAGCAGCAATCGTTGTTCTCGTCTGTGGCACAGCGCGAGACTTTGGACGCCTACGCCAATGCAGGCGAGCTTCGCCGAAAAGTGAGCACGATCTTCTCCGAATGGCGCGCAGTCGGCGAGAAGCTCCAGGAATTGAACCAGAACGAGCAGGAGAAGTTGCGAATGCTCGATCTCTGGACATTCCAACGCAAGGAGATTGACGCGGTCGCCCCGAAGCCGGGTGAAGACGCGGAGCTCGAATCCGAGCGGAAGATCCTTGGTAATGTCACGAAGCTTCAGGAGAGCGCTGACGCCGCATTCAGTTTGCTTTACGAGGCGCCCGAGAGTGCCACGACTCAGGTTCGCCAAGCTCTGAAGAGAATGGACGAACTGTTACGGATCGATGAGAGCTTGCTTTCGATTGCGGACAGTTTGAAGCAGGCCTCAGCATTGCTGGATGACGCCTCTTATGAGCTACGGGATTATGTCGGAAAGTTGGAAGGTGATCCGGCTCGACTCGAAGAGGTGGAAAGCCGCTTGGCTGCTCTCGACCGTCTCAAGCGCAAGTACGGCGGCACGTTGGAAGAAGTGCTTGCGTTTCGGGATGATGTAGCGCGGCGAGCCGACGAAGTGGAAAATGCAACGGAGCACCGGGCCGCACTGGAAAAAGAGCAAGCCAGATTAGCCAGGGATTACGAGTCAGCAGCGCTAGTTCTGCATGACGCTCGGGAAGCGGCCGCCAAGCGTCTCAGCAAGCTGATCGAGAGCGAATTGTCCTCGCTTGCGATGGCCGGTTCTCAGTTTCGTATCACGGCAACGCAAGGATCGTGGACTGCCGCGGGATTCGACGAGGTGGCGTTTCTTGTTTCAGCAAATCGAGGCGAGGAACTAAAGCCGCTTGAAAAGATCGCCTCAGGCGGTGAGCTCTCTCGCATCGCGCTGGCGCTGAAGACGACGGTGGGCGACGTCGATGCCGCAAACACGGCTCGTACGCTCGTGTTCGATGAAGTAGATGCGGGTGTAGGCGGTGCTGCCGCTGCGGCTGTCGGAAAGAGATTGAAGGCGCTGTCGCGAACAAACCAGGTGATCTGCGTCACTCATACAGCTCAGATCGCCGGCTTTGCGGACCATCATCTCGCAGTTTCGAAATCCGAGGGGAAAGGCCGGGTGACAACCAACATCAAGGAGCTGTCGCGCGAGGCCCGTGCGCGAGAAATTGGCCGTATGTTATCCGGGGAGGAGATTACACCCGAAGCATTACGGCAAGCCGAGCAATTGATGCAGGCTGGGTCAGCAATTTAGAATACGAAGCCATCCAACGTTCATTTGCGTCCGCCATACTGACCGTAGGAGTCAGAATGCCGGAGCCAATCAGCAAGGAAGAAGCTAGTAAACTTCACGAATACTGGAACGCCGCGAACTACCTTACCGTCGGGCAGATCTACCTCAAAGAGAACCCGCTCCTTGAACGCCCGCTCACAAAAGAAGACATCAAGCCGCGTCTCCTGGGCCATTGGGGAACAACGGCCGGGCTGAACTTCATCTACACCCATCTGAACCGGCTCATCCGGCTGAATGACCTGGACATGATGTACATCATCGGTCCGGGTCACGGCGGTCCTGGCATTGTTGCGCATACCTATCTAGAGGGCTCGTATACCGAACGGTATCCGGCTGTCGAGCAGAATAAAGACGGCATAAAGCGCTTATTTCGCCAGTTCTCTTGGCCCTACGGAATTCCAAGCCACGTTGCACCCGAAGTTCCCGGATCCATTCACGAAGGCGGGGAGCTAGGTTACTCGCTCCTCCACGCATATGGAGCAGCGTTCGATAATCCGGACCTGATTGTTGCCTGTGTTGTAGGGGACGGGGAAGCGGAGACCGGCGCGCTTGCCACGAGTTGGCACTCGAACAAGTTTCTGAACCCGGCTACCGATGGTGCCGTGCTTCCGATCCTTCATCTGAACGGATACAAGATCGCCAATCCAACTGTCTTGGCGCGCATCCCGGAAGAAGAACTCCTGGACCTGTTCAAGGGATATGGGTACGCTCCTCGACTCTTGACCGGCGATGACCCTCAGCAGATGCATGTCGAGATGGCAACGGCTCTCGACGAAATGCTTGCCGAGATCCAGGCCATCCAAGCGGCAGCGAGGAACGGCCAGGAAAAGGAGCGGCCGCGCTGGCCTCTCTTGATCTTGCGTACTCCGAAAGGTTGGACCGGGCCCAAGACGGTAGATGGAAAACCAGTCGAAGGAACTTGGCGCGCTCACCAGGTTCCTCTCGAAGGAGTAACGAGCAATCCGGAACATCTGCACATGCTTGAGAGCTGGATGCGCAGCTACGAACCGGAGAAGTTGTTCGGCAACGAAGGAACACTGCGTCCGGACCTGGCAGAACTTGCGCCGAAAGGCGAGCGCCGCATGGGGATGAACCCGCACGCGAATGGCGGGCTTCTTCTGACGAATCTGGTTCTGCCGGATTTTGAGAAATACGCGATCGCCCTACCGGAACCGGGAGGAACCACGGCGGAAGCCACCAGAGTATTGGGCAAGTATCTGCGGGACGTCATGAAGCTCAACCTCAAGACGCGCAATTTTCGTCTTGTCGGGCCCGATGAAACCGCTTCAAATCGGCTGGAAGCGGTTTACGAAGTGACAGGAAAAGAGTGGATGGCCGAGATGGAGAAAGTGGACGAGAACTTGTCCACAGAGGGCCGCGTCATGGAAGTCCTCAGCGAACACATGTGTCAGGGCTGGCTTGAAGGCTACCTCCTGACGGGGCGCCATGGGTTCTTCTCCTGCTACGAGGCCTTCATCCACATTATCGATTCCATGTTCAACCAGCATGCGAAATGGCTGAAGACGACCAAGCATTTACCGTGGCGCAAACCGATTGCTTCTCTCACCTACCTGCTTTCGTCGCACGTCTGGCGACAGGATCACAACGGCTTTTCCCACCAGGACCCGGGTTTCATCGACCACGTCGCGAACAAGAAAGCGGACGTCGTTCGCATCTATCTGCCTCCCGACGCCAACACGCTACTGTCGGTCGCTGATCACTGTCTTCGCAGCCGTAACTACGTAAATCTGATCATTGCGGGCAAGCAGCCGGCTCCCGTATGGATGGACATTGAATCAGCCGTGCGCCACTGCACAAAGGGTGCGGGGATATTTGCCTGGGCGAGTAACGATAGCGGCGATCCGGATGTAGTAATGGCCTGCGCCGGCGACGTACCGACGATGGAAACGCTGGCAGCAGTGATGCAATTGAGAAAGCTTGTTCCCGACATCAAGATCCGCGTCGTAAACGTTGTCGATCTGATGACATTGCAACCTTCGAGCGAGCATCCTCATGGGCTGGTGGATGAAGACTTCGATGCGCTCTTTACTCAGGACAAGCCGGTGATCTTCGCATTTCACGGCTATCCGTGGATGATTCATCGTCTTGTGTATCGGCGGCACAACCACGACAACATACATGTGCGCGGGTATAAGGAAGAAGGCACCACCACTACACCGTTTGACATGACGGTGCTCAACCAAATAGACCGGTTTACGCTCGCCTACGATGCGGTCCGCCGCATTCCACGGCTACAGCATATGGTTCGGCAGACGAAGGATTGGTTGGACGCAAACCTGCAACGCCACAAAGATTACGTCATGGCTCACGGCGAGGATCTGCCGGAGGTGCGCGACTGGAAGTGGCAGGCTTGAGCCCTGCCGCTTCCCGGAATGTACTCGCCCTGAATTGCGGGTCCTCGTCTCTGAAGTTTGGTCTTTATCACGTCGCCGGCGGTGACGCTTCGCTGCTCTTCGAGGGGGAAGCCGAAGAGATCGGCAGCCCTCATGGACAGTTCTGGATTCGGCACAGAGCAGACGAAAGCAAGCGCAAACAGGCGAGCGCCTTTCCTGATCACGAAACTGCTCTTGGACGCGCCCTTCAAGCATTGAAACAATCTGGTGCTCCGGACCCGGATGCGGCGGGACACCGTTTCGTTCACGGCGGTCCGAAGTTGCGCGAGCATCAGATCATCCGGCCGGAGACGGTGGACATTCTGCAAGAGTCCGTCGCATTTGCTCCGCTGCACATGCCTGCGGCGCTGGCAGTCTTGAAAGAAGTAGGGAAACGGCTGCCCGGCTTGGTTCAGGTTGTTTGCTTCGATACGGCTTTCCACCGCACGTTGCCAGACGTCAGCCGTCAGTTCGCCCTTTCGGCCGAAGTAAGACGCCTGGGAGTTGAGCGATTTGGATTTCATGGCTTATCGCTCGAATCGATTTTGCATGAAATGAGAAACGTCCCTGAGAACCTCGTCGTTGCGCACCTGGGGAACGGCTGCAGCGTGACCGCGGTGAAACAGGGCAAGTCGATAGATACAACTATGGGTCTGACTCCGACCGGCGGCATCATGATGGGAACTCGATGCGGCGATCTCGATCCGGGAGTCCTGCTTTTCCTGATGCAACACGGATTCGCCGACTGGGATCGCCTGTCTGCCCTAGTCGACCACCAGTCGGGTTTGCTGGGCGTTTCCGAAACGACAAGCGATGTTCGGGAGCTGCTCGAAAAACGCGAGAGCGACAAGCGTGCGGACCTCGCCCTGCGTATGTTCAGCTATCAGGTAAAGAAGTCGATCGCGGCAATGAGCGGCGCGTTGGGCGGCCTGGATCAACTCGTGTTCGCCGGGGGAATCGGCGAGAACAATGCAGCACTCCGGAATGAGGTCGCGAGCAGGACTGGGGTTTTTAGGAAAGTTCGAGGTCTCTGTGATTCCGTCGCAGGAGGACTTGCAGATCGCCAGAATCACCGGCCGCTTGTTAGCGTCTTCGCCCGAGCCGGCGTAAAAGTTTCGCGACTACGTCCTGCGACTCCTGAATTCCGAGAAGATTCGTTGACCCAAAGTAGAGCACTCCGAATAGCGGAATGATAAGTGCCGCCTGTATTCGAGGATGTTCCGGAGCGAAAAATGGTTTTGAGAAGTATGCGAGTGCACCCGAGATCAACGCGGCCGGCCAAAGTTTAAGCAGGAACTCGCTCGGGATTTCCGTCTTTCCGATTCTCTCGTTCAGCGCGCGGCGTAACAGCGCGAATTCCACCCAGCCTGCAAGACCGGCGGACGCTGTTAACCCCGCCACACCCAACTGTGGATCGATCCCGAGCCACCTCGGAATCCCAAGCGCGAAGAGAAAGCCCAAAAAGGTGGTAAGTACAATTCGAACCACTGCAAATCGCAACGGCGTCTTGGAATCGAGCAGAGCATAGAAGCCCGACGAATAAAGGCGGCCCAGCGAACTCGCAAGGAGGCCGACGGACGATCCGGCAAGAACCGCCCAAACGTAGAGGGAATCCGCATGCGTGAACCTACCCGATTGGTAGATCGCGCTCGCAATCACGTCTCCAAGCAGCAGAAATGCGGCGGCAGATGGGATGGTAAAGAAGGCGATTCGGCGAAGTCCGATCGAGAGCCGTTTCCGAAGCGTGGAGGCGACCTCCTCCGCTGTTCCCGTCGCGCTCGAAAGAGCAGGCAACTCGGCGGCGGACACCGACATGCTGAAGAGGCTGATCGGCAGCAGCGAAATGACTTGTCCGTAGCCTAATTGCGCGACCGCTCCCTGGGGAAGCCAGCTCGCGATCATCTGATCGATATAGGCGCTCACCTGAACCACACCGCGGCTCAGAAAAATCGGCCCGAAGTTATTGATGACGGTCTGCGCGTGTGGTGAGCGAATCCGGAGCGAAGGCCGGAACTGTGGAAGGAGCCGCAAGGTCTTGGGTACCTGGACCAGAAATTGGACCGCGGTTCCCAAGACAAAGCCCCAGGCCAGTTTCAGGATGAGTTGCTCCTCTGTCGAGCCACGATGAAACGCAAAAAGCGCGGCAACCATGATGAGGTTCGCAGCGACTGGGGCCAAATACGGCAGGAGAAAGGACCGATGGCTATTCAGAACGCCCAGGCACCACGCCCCAAGAACGAGGAAACCAGTGCCGGGGAACAGAATACGGATGATCTGAATCGTGAGATCTCGCTCTCGTCCGCGAAATCCCGGAACAATGATGTCCGTTAACACCGGAGCGAGCAGAATTCCCGCAACAACAAGCACGGAGCAAACAAGTGCCAAGGTGCCAAATACAATGCCCGCGAGTTGCTGAGCCTCTTCATTCTTTTCTTGAGCTCGCAGCCGCGCATAGACGGTGATAAACGAGGCGGAAAGCACGCCTTCGCCGAACAGATTGTTTAGCATGTTCGGAATGCGAAAGGCGCCGCGAAAGGCATCGGCTACATAGGTGGCCCCGAAGAAGTGAGCAACCACCGTTTCTCGCAAGAGACCCGTGATGCGGCTGATGAGGATAGCGAATGCTATGACGGCCGAGGCGCCAACACGGGGGAGGCCCTTTCTGGCTGGACTTGTTTCGGTTTGCAAGGTGTGATCGGAGCGAAACCGCCGATGATCGGCTCGAGCCCGCGGCGAACGTTTACTTAAACGAGCGAACTGCGTGCTTTGTCAAAGCTTAACAACTCACAAAATAGCAACGATCGACACGGTACGGTAGTAAAAGAGATGAACCAAGGTCCTATTTCCAGTTTCCTTAAGCATCATTTTCGGCACTTCAATGCGGCCTCGGTGATTGATGCCTCGGAAGGTTACGTGCGCCACCTCGAAAAGGGCGGCAAGATGTTTTTTACCCTGGCGGGCGCGATGAGTACAGCGGAGCTTGGCGTTTCCCTTGCCGAGATGATTCGCAAGGACAAAATTCACGGGATCTCCTGCACGGGAGCCAACCTTGAAGAGGATGTATTCAACTAGCAATACGTAACGGTCGAAGAACAGGCAAAAAGA
>CAVSTI010000014.1:0-428645 GCA_963730775.1 uncultured Acidobacteriaceae bacterium
ACAATCATATTTCTTGCCGGCGACGATTAAAATTCCCGGCACGGTGAGACGTAAACGGTACAAGTCGAAAGACTTGTATGGTGAGCGATCAGCAGGTAAAGCGTCTGTGGCGCGTAGCGCCGAAGTTGTCGTTAGAAGTGGCGGCGGCGAAGGCGGGCATGGATGCAAAGACGGCCAGAAAGTACCTGCGAGCGCGACGGCTACCGAGCGAGATGCAGCAAAAACACACCTGGCGCACTCGGCCCGATCCCTTTGCGGATTTCTGGGATGAGCTTGCAGAGCGTTTGCAGGTCGATCCCGGGCTGCAAGCCAAGACGCTCTTCGAGTATCTGCAAGAGCGGGAGCCAGGCCGGTTCCAGGAAGGCCAGCTGCGAACGTTACAGCGCCGAATCAAGAACTGGCGAGCAGTGGAAGGGCCACCGCGGGAAGTGTTCTTTGCGCAAGAGCATTACCCGGGTGAACTGTGCCAGTCTGATTTCACACATTGCCGCGAACTGGGCATCACGATCAACGGGCAGGCATTCCCGCATCTGATTTATCACTTTGTGCTGAGCTATTCGAACTGGGAGACGGGCACGATCTGTTACTCGGAAACGTTCGAAAGCTTAAGTGAGGGACTGCAGAACGCACTCTGGGAGTTGGGTGGTGTGCCGAACGAGCATCGTTCCGATCGGATGAGCGCCGCAGTAAACAATCTCATTGATACCCGGGAGTTCACGCGAGCCTATGAAGGGTTGCTGCGGCACTACGGCCTAACCGGGCAGAAGATTCAGGCTGGCGAGGCACACGAAAACGGTGACATCGAGCAGCGGCATTACCGCTTCAAACAAGCGGCCGATCAGGCTTTGATGATGCGCGGTAGTCGTGATTTTGCAACGGTCGCTGCCTATGACCAGTTCCTGCAGAAGCTGTTTGCCAAGATGAACGCCACACGGCGTGAGCGGGTTGCGGAAGAGCTGTCACAACTTCGACCCTTGCCGGCATGGCGGCTGGATAGCATGCGGCGCGAACGCGTCCGGGTATCGCCAGGGAGCCTGATTCATGTTCATCGAAACACGTATTCGGTGCACAGCCGTTTGATCGGCGAGATGGTTGAAGCACGTATCAAGTCCGACAGCGTGGAAGTTTGGTACGGCGATCGCAAAGTGGAGGAGTTGCCGAGGCTGCGCGGCCGCAGCAAGCACCGCATCAATTATCGCCACATTATTGATTGGCTGGTTCGCAAGCCGGGCGCGTTTGAACACTATCGCTATCGCGAAGATCTGTTTCCCACGAGTTCGTTCCGGCTCGCGTACGACGCGCTCCGGGAAGAACACGGGCCCAAGCGCGGTGCAAAGGAATACCTGCACATCCTGGCGTTGGCGGCCAAACGCGGCGAGTCCCTGGTGGAAGAGGTCATTCGCGTGCTGCTCGGCCGGCGCGATCCCTTCAATGCCGATGCTGTCGCGCATCTCACCGAACCCGGTGCTCCCTCACCGTTGCTGACAGTGGAAGTCGCGACGGTGTCGCTGGCGGTGTTTGATGAATTGCTGTGCGGCGAAGGGGAAGCCGCGTGAGCACCCCAGAAGTCACCGATGTCAAAGCGGCGCTCACGGAGGGGCTGACCGAACTCCGCTTGCCCACAGTTCGGCACTGTTATGAAGAAACGGCGCGGCTGGCAGAACGCGAGACGCTCAGTTACGAGCGCTATCTCTTACAGTTGGTCACGCGCGAGTGCGAGGATCGCCAGCGGAAGCGGATCGAGCGACTGCTCCATCAGTCCCGCATCCCGGCCGAGAAGGCGTTGTCGAATTTCAGCTTGAAGCGGCTGCCGCCGAAAGTGGCACTGATCACGAAAACCTTGCTCGAAGGCGAGTTCCTGGATCGCCGTGAAAACGTCTTGGCGTTCGGCAATCCTGGAAGCGGAAAAACGCATCTGCTCTGCGCTATCGGGCAGGAACTGATTGCGCGAGGGCGCCGCATCTACTTCACCACCTCGGCCTTGCTCGTGCAGGACCTGCTGGTCGCCAAACGGGATCTGAAGCTGAGCCGATTCATCAAGCGCCTGGCCGCATTCGAGGGCCTGATTATCGATGATCTCGGGTACGTCCAGCAGAGCCGTGACGAGATGGAAGTGCTGTTCACGTTGTTGGCGGAACGCTACGAACGCGGCAGCGTTCTGATCTCCAGCAACCTGCCGTTTTCCAAGTGGGAAGGCATCTTCAAAGACCCGATGACGACCGCCGCGGCCATTGATCGCCTGGTGCACCACTGCGTCATCCTCGAGTTGAACATCCCGAGCTACCGAGTTGAGCAGGCTAAGAAAGCGAAAGCCGAAGCCGCGGCCGAATAACAACTGCCTCTGGAAATGACGGACTGATGGAAAGCACAACCCGCTTTCCACAGCCCTTGGAAATCACTGCGCGATTTCCACATTCCCGACAGGCCGACGACGAAGCGGTTGGAAAAGTGGAAAACCAAAACCAGGTTTCCCACTTTCCCACCGCCATGACTCTCTCTCTTAATAAGACAGCTTCACCCGCTCACGTTCGTTCCCTCCGGTAACAATCGACGTGAGGCAACGGGAAAAATGATTGTCGCCAAGCGAAAAAATACTTGACGCCAAACAAAAAGGCCAGGATCACGCGATGCTGACGGCTGCGAAGCAGGGTCCGAATACTGAATTGCACTACACCAGTCTGAAAGGAATTGCCGAAAGGTGGTAGCCGTTGATAATTGCGGCGGCGGGAGGGCAAGATGTCAGGCTGCTCCGCGATTCGACGTAGCGTGCGCCAGTAGCAGAGCAAGTAGGATCCGACGGCGCCGCACGAAGCGATTGCCAATCCCAAACCAGCTCGACGAGCCAGCAAACCCGCAGCGGGCAGTGTGGGGCCGGCAAGTTCCTGAAGCAACCCGTAATACCAATACGACGGTACCCAGTAAAGCGTCTGTTGGTTCTCCAGCACATCTGCGACATTCGAGAACGGCGGTTGCAAGAAGTAGACCGTAGCAACAGGACGAAGAAGCCAATCTGCAGGAGCGCCGAGATGCGCAGGAACGCTTGACGAGGCAAGAGCTGCGCAAGTCCCTGAAGCGTGAGGACGCCACAGAAAATGAAGGCACCCGCAGCGAAGGTCGCTATCCAGTAGGCCGCGAAGGAACGGATCAAAGGCAGTACGCTGATCTCGGACGCGGAGGCTATCGGTCCGACAATGCCCGTGAACACATTAAGTGAAAGCACGGTTATGCCGAGCGCTGTGGCGACGCCGGCAATCTTGGCCCATAACAGAGTGCGCGCACGAATGGGTAGGGGAAACAGCACGAGGACATCGCGTCGGTCCGGGAAAGTGGAGTCCCAGCTCATCACGGCAAACAAACCGACGACCAGCATAGTGGTAGCAACGAGAAAGTGCCCGGCCACCCAGGCGATGGGCGATCCCGTCGCTGGGTTGCTCCGTTCGGCAGCCATCGTGCCCGCCAC
Organism: uncultured Acidobacteriaceae bacterium; assembly: GCA_963730775.1. Taxonomy (GTDB): domain Bacteria; phylum Acidobacteriota; class Terriglobia; order Bryobacterales; family Bryobacteraceae; genus Bog-105. The sequence continues at coordinate 3,461 of CAVSTI010000014.1, forward strand.
CGGCGACAACCAGAGGCTAGTGAAAATCAGCAGGGCGGCGAACTGCCCGAGCAGTTTGCTCATCTCTCCTTGAGATGCGAGGATCTCCAGATCGACTAGCCGGAAGAGAAACTCGCGGTATAGGACGCGGAACTGCTGTTTGTTCATCCCAGTATGAGGTCGGCAATCTGACGCGAGATGGCTGCTGTGTCCTGTTCAACAGCGAGTTGCGAGAAGATGTCCTCGAGCCTGGGAAGTGCCATGAGCATCCTCAGTTGTTCAATGGAATCGTTTGCCACGAGCTTGCCGCGGTGCAGGATGACCACACGCGAGCAGACACGTTCCACAATCTCCAGCTCATGCGAGCTGAAGAGCACAACCTTGCCGCGTGCGGCAAGTTCCTGAATGAGGCTGCGCATGACCAGCCCCGAAGCTACATCCAGACCGGAAAAAGGCTCGTCCAACAGAATCAAATCGGGGTTGTGAAGCAACGCCGCCGAGAGCAAGACTTTCTGCCGCATGCCTTTGGAATACGACGAAATTGGCACGTGCCGATCGCTATGCAGTGAGAACAAGCGCAGAAGGCCATCAATCCGCTCGGCGGTCAGTCTTGGAGGAAGTGCGCGTAATTGCCCCACCAGAACCAGGTACTCGAGACCGCTAAGGTGTGGGTACAAGTAGGGCTCCTCCGGAACATAACCCATGCGCTGCTTGTAAGCGATGGGATCGCGTTGAACAAGCTCGCCTTCGAAACGGATCTCGCCCGAAGTCTTCTCGATGAGCCCTGTAATCATCTTCATCGTGGTCGACTTGCCCGAGCCGTTCGGCCCTAGATACCCCGTAACCTCGCCGCGCCGAGCCGTGAAGCTTATGTTGTCGACGGCGGTGATGCCAGAAAAACGCTTTGTGACGTTATGGAGTTCAAGCATAGATTCACCCCTTGGCGTCCGCCTGTTTCTTGGCATAAAACGGTCGCCCTGACCTAAAATTTCGATCGCTTTACGACAAATCCCCGGAATCAGTCAAAGCTTGTGTCATACGGCCCTTCTGCAAGTCGGCGTCACCGCCACCTCGCTCTCGCGGGCTTCGAAAACAGGCTGCTCCAGGAATCGTCCAGGAAGAGCCACTGCACATGCCGGGGATCCTTGGCTGAATCTTCCGCGGTATGCAGCATGCCGTGCCCTCGGGGACAAACCGACTCGGCTCCATACCATTCGAGAAAGGTGCGCGAGGGCGTCCCGATGCGCACTGGCTTGGCAAGCATTTGTAAGCACACAGGGCAGCGGCGCCGCTGATCCGCAAAGATCCACCGAAGGACAAGAAAAGAGGTGGCGATCAACCCGGCAATCGATAGAGGATTCCTGCCAAAATCGAGAACCAGAACCGAGCTGCAAAACATCATCGGCTGTACCAGGATGAACTTCAGAGACAGAAACAATCCTCGGCACAGCCTGCTACGCCATGAAGTCGGGAAACGACGCGCGCGGACCCATCCTGTAGCGACTGCGACTGGCAACACTAGATAGGCGATCTGGAGCACTGGCATACTGGCTAACGGCAGGTCGCGAACTCTCAGGTGTGGGTACGGCCTCATGCCGACCGGAGCTGGGAGCCAAACCGCAAAGAGAAGGCTGAAAGCTGCGAGCGCAGCGAGGAAAGCCACGCATCGAACGGGGGATTGGAGATTAATTGTTGTTTGCTCTGGCCTTTCATCATTTCGCCGTAACCAAAGCGCATCCTGGAAAGCGCCGAGACAGAAACGCGTTGTCTCTGACTGCCGGATATACCAAAGTTCCGACTGCCACTCCTCGAGCCAGTCGGAGCGATGCTCACGCGGCGCTACCAGAGACGCGGCGCGTATAACGACCGACTGCATCCATCGGTGTCTCATCGGCCTTCGACTTCCCCCGTTCGGACCAGATTGGCAAGCAGCGGATAGCGTTTTCGCAAAACTTCCAGCATCGCTTCACCAGCGGGTGTAAGTCGATAATATTTTCGAGGCGGCCGCAGTTCAGCGTCGGCGATCGACTGCCGCTCCCAACGCGATCGAATCAACTCATCGCGTTCCATGCGGCGCAATGCAGGATAGACCGTTCCACTAGGAAGACCCGTCGCCTCTATTACCGTATAGCCGTAAATATGGCCGGCGCTAACGGCCTGCAGCACCATCGCTGAGGTGTGAGTGAACCTCTGCGCATCTGCCATGGCATGAGTATACCTATGTAGACCTCTACCTGCAAGCCCAATCGATGTCTTATTGCAGATCCACTTGACGGCCAAGTCGGAAGGTGGCGCTACTTTCAGGATTCCCGACGATCCAGGACCAACTCGGAAAGCAAACACTACGCCGCTTTGCGCGATCCATGGAGCTGAGGCTTCCATGATCCCTGCGCGAGGGAGACCATTTTGTTATCGGTGATAAGTGGCTTCGAGCTCGCCTAATAAGCCGACAATGAACTGCGGTTCGAAACCATGACCTTCGGCATTACGGAGAAAAATGATTCCGATGTGAGCGGAGGGATCAAAGTATTCGCCAGATAGGAAACCAGCCACCAGACCACCATGGCCGAGACCAACAATACTTCCCTTCCGAACGAGCATGAGGGCCATGCCGTAACCGTTCGTTCCGGTATCGTCTGCCCAGAACATTTCCGACTGGCTTTCTAGCAAAGCCTTTTTGCTCAGTACGATGTCAGGGCCATATCCCATTTCGAAGGCAACGAAGCGGGCTAGATCGCTTACCGTTGTGAACACAGCACCATTGGGCACCTTGTAACCGCGGCCAGTTTTCAAGTCCGCGGACGAGGGTTTTGGGTCCGCGACACCATCGCGAAGGACATATCCTTGCGCCAGAGCTGGAATGATTTGTTCATCGGGTTCAAATCGCGTGTGTTGCATCCCGAGCGGTATAAAAACACGGTCGCGAATGTAGTCGGTGTAAGGTACTCCGGCTGCTCGGCTCAAGGCAGCACCTAGGATGGCGTATCCGATGTTCGAGTAGACAAAATGAGTTCCCGGCTCGTACGCGTATTGCAGCTTCGGCAAAGCGGCAATCAAGGTCTGCTCCCATTGGCTGACCGGACCCGTAGTGAACCGCTCAACATCCCCGGGCTCTTGCTTAAGGCCCGAATGATGGGTCGCAAGTTGAATGAGAGTGATCGGTGGCGCTCCGAGATACTTTCCTTGGACTTGGTTGATCTCCGGGAAGAATTTCTCGACAGGATCGGAGAAATGCACCTTACCGTCTCGAACCAGTTGCAGAAGCATAAGACTTGTAAACTGCTTGGTTATTGAACCTATGCGGTAAACAGTATCCGTTGTAGCCGGCCTTCCATTCGCTATGTCCGCGAAACCATAACTTTTTGTCCAGACGAGGTCCCTTCCGGAAACAATACCGACAGTCAGTCCTGCGGCATGTTCCTTCTTGTACTCCGCCGCGAATAGTCCATCTACGTTGATAATTCCTGCTGCAAGTTCTTGCCTCGTTTTGGCAGGCGACTTGGTCTTGGCCCCGCTGACTGATTGAGATTCTCCCGGCTGGACTATGAGAATTGCAAAACACACACACAAATGGAGGCAGGATCGAAAAGTATAGATCAAAGACCGAGGCATGTTGTTGGTCCAGTGGTAGCCCAGATCCTATCAGGTTCATCGTCAGTTAAGTACGTGACCTGCCGATTGGCACGCTTACCTGGAGGGACATGATTTCCGGTGACGTGAGGCTTTGGCCACTAGGCCTACAAATCCGCCATTGTCAGCTAGCAGTAAATTTATACGTCACCGGTAAACACGAATCTATTGTTTCCTCGGTCTCATTTCCGGTTGCCCGTATCGAGGAGTTTTCCGGAACATAGTCCAATCGTATTACGGCCAGTTTTCGACGCCTGTTATGGCCGCCCGATTCGATTCATCAGCTCCTTAAATCGAGCATCACTGCGAACTCCATCAAACCGAGGATCTACTGCCAGGAACGCTGCGCGCGGGGAACGCTCCTCGACCGCTTGCGCGAGCAACTTGAACGTCTTGTCTGTTTCGCCCATGCCCAGGGATGCGAGTGCGAAGTCATAAGAGGACACATACCTGTGCCTGGATAAGTTCCCGAGATCATCACACAATTTCTTCGCCTGAGCTCGCCTGCCGGCAACTCCGTACGCGTGCGCTAAGGACGCCATATAAACCGGACTGCCGCCGGAAAGAGTTACTGCTTTTTCGAGTTCCGCGATCGCCTCCTGATACATGTGCTTCTGTTCGAGCGCGTGTCCGAGCACCAGATGCACCGGAACGAAGGCCGGGTCCATCTCGATGGCGTTTCTATACTGCTCGATAGCCTTGTCGTACTTTCGAGCAAAGAAGTACCGGGAGCCCACCCAGGTGTTGATGATATTCGAAAGCGGATCGAGTTCCCGCGCGCGTTCCGATTCGGCGATAGCTTCCTCGTGACGGCCTTTGAGCGACAGGAACTCGGCGTACCAGTGGTGTCCGTTGGCGTAGTTTGGGTTCAACTCGATAGCGCGCCGGAACTCACGCTCGGCTTTGGCCCAGTCGCGATCGTAGTAGACGGCTACGAATGCCAGTGACGTATGGGCCTCGGCGAGCGAGTCATCCAGAGCCAGCGCCTTCGTTGCCGCCGCCTTCGCATGCGGAAAAGTCTCTGATGGAGCCATGTATGCGTACCATCCGAGCGGCAGCCAGCAATCCGCAAGCCCGTCATAGGCCAGCGCGTAATTCGGGTCTCTTTCAATCGCCTGCTGGAAATAGCCGATGGCTCTCTTCAGGTCTGCTTCGGTCCTCCTGTTCCAGAAAAACCGTCCCTTGGAATAGGCCAAGTAGGCGTCCGGATCGGGAGTGTGCCGGCGCGCCAGCCGTACGCGATCCGGCAAGCTCAGCGTGGCCCGGATTTCGTCCGCTATTTTCCCGGCCACTTCCGCCTGCAGCGCAAATATGTCCTTCAGGTCGCGGTCATAACTGCCGCTCCACACGTGTGTGTCGCTGGCGGTCTGAATTAGTTGGACGTTGATGCGCACCCGTGTCCCAGAGCGCAAAACCGAGCCCTCGACAACTGCATCGGCGTTCAACTGACGCGCAATCTCCGGAAGCGGCTTACTGCTTCCCCGGTAGTACGTCGATGAGGTCCGGGAAATCACTCGTAGAGCACTGATGGACTCGAGGTGCTGTCGAAGGGAGTCTGCCATCCCCTCCACGAAATACTCCTCCTCCGGATCTCCGGAAAGATTGGCCAAAGGAAGAACGGCTAAGGACCGGACTGGACCGAAACCTGTCTGAGTGGGCCGCCTTCCGCGGAGCCCGATGACCAGGCCGGCCGCTAGTATCAGGAGCAAAACGCCGGCCAGGATGCGTGGAAATGAAAGGCGTCGTAGCCATTTTGGCGTCTCGGTGGTCTCCGCAACGACCTGGGGCTGGTCAGCTTGCTTCTCCTGGCCAGCAGCCTCCGCTAGATCGGGCATGCGCCCGCTGACAGGAGCGATGAAGCGGTATCCACTACGAGCGAGCGTCTCAATGAAGCGCGGCGAATCGGCCGAGTCACCTAAAGCCTGGCGGAGCCTCTTAACGGCGGCGTTGAGGCTATGCTCGAAATCCACGTAGGTGCCCGCCGGCCAAAGCCGCACCTGAAGGTCCTCTCGGGTAACTACCTCGCCGGGGCATTCAAGGAGCATGGCAAGGACGCTGATCGGCTGGCCGTTGAGCTTGATCCGAAGGCCGTGCTTCCGCAACTCGCGCGCCTGGACATCGAACTCGAATGCTCCAAACCGGAAAATCCGGCCGGAGGCACTCGACTCCGGTCTGGCACCCGCGCTCAACATTTATTGAGGTACGATTTTACACCCGCAGTAGTGGTTCACCACTCGCCGGAACTCCAGACTCGTCAGTTAGATGCGATGTCACCTAACGTTTCGCCTCGCGTCCCATTGCCTTCTTAGCCGAAACCCGCCAAGCTGTTCTCACGCACAAGATGCCCAGGTATCTTTTCCAGATTCGCGGCTTGTTTCTATGCGGCCTGATGGCCGTCGCCATGCCCGGCGCTGCCAATTCCCAGGATCATCAGCATGAGGTTGGGCACATACACTTTCCCGTCTCCTGTACTCCAGAGGCACAGAAGGCCTTCGAACACGGTGTCGCCCTCCTCCACTCGTTCTGGTATGACGAAGCGGAAAAGACATTCTCTGGAGTAATCCGCCTCGATCCGGCTTGTGCGATGGCTTACTGGGGCATCGCTACCAGCCTCTATCACCCGGTATGGTTCCCGCCCACGCCGTCCGATCTGCAGAAGGGGATCGCTGCCATCAAGAAAGCCAACTCGATTGGAGCGAAAACCCAGCGGGAACGCGACTACATCGCCGCACTCGAAGAGTTTTATAAGGATTCGGATAAGGTTCCTCATCGGCAGCGCGCGCTCGCGTGGCGTAACGCCATGCAGCGGCTTTCCGCGCGCTATCCGGAAGACCACGAAGCCGCTATTTTTTACGCACTCGCTTTGATCGCGACGGCGCCTCCGACCGATAAAAGCTATGCCAATCAGAAACAAGCGGCGGCGATCTTGAACGGCATCCTGCCGGAGCAACCGGACCATCCCGGGATCACTCATTACCTGATCCACAGCTATGATTCGCCACAGCTTGCGAGTCTCGCGCTGCCCGCCGCGCGGAACTACGCGAAAATCGCTCCGGCATCGCCGCATGCGCTCCACATGCCGTCGCATATCTTCACGCGATTGGGTCTGTGGGACGAGTCGATTGAATCGAATCTCGCCTCCGCTGCCGCTGCGAAGAGGGAAATGGCGAAAACTCTTCCCGCCGCTACCTCGCAGGATCAACTGCATGCGATGGACTATCTCGCCTACGCCTACCTCCAGACCTGTCAGGACGACAAAGCGAAGCGCATCGTTGACGAAGCGGCATCCGTGTCAGCGCTCGATCAGAAAGTCTTCCAAGCTGCTTATGCGTTCGCTGCCATTCCCGCACGCTATGCGCTCGAGCGGCGGCGCTGGTCGGCAGCGGCTGCGCTTCAGATGCGGCCGGCATGGTTTCCCTGGACGAACTTTCGTTACGCAGAGGCCATCACGCATTTCGCGCGTGCGCTCGGCTCGGCACGAGGCGGAAACATAGCGGAGGCCCGAGCCGGAATCGAAGAGCTTACGAGGATTGAGCAGACGGTTCGAGAGCGCCAACAGGATTACGACTGGGCTGCGCAAGTAGAAGTTCAGCGGCTTACTGCATTGGCATGGCTCAAGCATGCGGAAGGAAATCAGGAATCAGCACTGCGCTCCATGCGAGCCGCAGCCGATCTCGAAGACGGGACGGAGAAACATCCCGTAACTCCGGGACCAGTGTTGCCGGCCCGGGAGCTTATGGGCGAGTTGCTTATGGAACTCGATCAGCCGGCGCGGGCGCTTCCCGAGTTCGAAAGAGTTTTGCAGAGTTCTCCCAACCGGTTCAATGCGATTTATGGTGCCGCGCGTGCGGCCGAGCTTTCGCGGGATCGAAAGAAGGCGGAAGAACGCTATTCGGAGTTGCTCCACTCATGCGGACACGCCGATGCGCAAAGGCTTGAGCTTCAAAACGCCCAGGCTTTCCTCGAAACACGCCGAAACTAAACGGCGCGTAAACAAGCACCACCTCACAACTACAACCACTTCAGCAAAGAACCACAGAAAGGACTATCACAGATGTCAACACGCCAAAGGTGTGTCCGAACGATCGGTTTATCCGTTCTCCTAGTTATCAGCCGCGGAATCGGGCTAGGCGATGAAATAGCGGACTGGAATCACATCATGCTCGAAGCAACGCTGACGCCGCCCGCAACACCGGCGCCCGTTTCAACGCGGAGCACCGCCATTGTGCAGGCTGCGGTTTTCGATGCCGTGAACGGCATCGACCCGCAGTACACTCCCATTCATGTCTCGACGCAGAGGTCCCCGAAACGCTTCGAAACGTGCCGCCGCAGTACAAGCGGCTTACGTTATTTTGATTGACCTGTATCCGGCTCAATCGGACACACTGAATCAACAGCGGTCGGCATCGCTGATGGGCATCTCTCGCGGTTGGGGCGCCGAGCGCTCCGAATCAATTCAAAAAGGGATCGAGTGGGGCCAGACGGTTGCCGATGCAATCTGGGCTTGGCGCAGCAACGATGGGTTCGCCCAGACAGTGCCACCATTCATCGGCGGAACCGCTCCCGGAGAGTGGCGCCCTACGCCGGCTCTGCGCCGGGTCTCGCCCCGCAACTTGCGCGCGTGACTCCATGGGTCATTCGGTCACCTTCGCAGTTTCGCCCTCCAGCGCCTCCGGCTTTAGATAGCGCCCAATACACGACGGATTTCAATGAAATCAAAGCCATGGGAAGCAACTCCAGCACTAGCCGTACACCCGATGAAACCGATGCTGCGCTCTTCTGGAATCCGGGCAATCCGCCCGACTTCTGGGATCCCGTTGCGGTTACGCTCGCCGAAAAGCATCATTTCACCCTGTTGCAAACTGCCCATCTGCTCGCACAGGTGAATCTGGCCATGTCCGATGGCATCATCGGCTGTTGGGATGCGAAGTACACGTATGTATCCTGGCGGCCCATCACAGCGATTCAGTTGGCGGACACAGATGGTAATCCCGATACGCTCGCTGATCCAACATGGATGCCGCTTCTCACTACTCCGCCATTCCCCGGCTACCCGTCGGCTCACTCTTGCGCCAGCAGCGCTGCTGCCCGAGTTCTTGCTCATTACTTTGGTGAGAACACGGCAATCACTGTTACAAATGACGCGCTGCCTGGACAGATGCGCAGTTTCGCGAGCTTTTCCGCAGCTCTCGAAGAGATAGTAGACGCTCGCGTCTTCGGTGGCATTCATTTTCGGACAGATTGTAATGCCGGGCAGACGCTTGGCAATTCTGTCGGCGAATATGTCGTCAAACACTCGCTCCGGCGGATTGATGGGGATGACCGGCGAGATGAGCGCGGACGTGATCGGGACCACTGATATGGGTCATAGCAGCACCGTCCGAGCCACAAATGACTGAGGTGCTGCGTTCGCGCGCGGTTCGCCCCAAGCAGACTCCCACCGGCCGGTTCGCAAGTGACCGCAAATCCGATATGTTGCGACCACCCACATCACGCGAGCCGGGCCGGTGCAGCATCGAGGGCAACCGTTTCGTCAGTGTTGAACTTTGCTGGGCATGGGTGCCCAGTTAGCTATCCGGACAAAACTCGTTGTGCGGACATAGATCCGATTTGTCCGAAAGCGTAGATCCAACAACTGCGGACCCGTCGTTTCAGGCGATCTGCACACTCAGCCGAACGATCGCATCCCGCGGCTGCTCCAGATGAACTTTGGCTTACCAGCCCGAACTTCCGGGTATTCCTTTGAACGGCCCAGCTAAGTCCTCCGTAATCCACCCTCCATAGAAGCCGCCCGGTTGTGGTTTAACTCGCTCGCCATCGACATAGCACTCGAAGAGGCCAGCGTAGAAAGCAAAGTAATCGCGAATTTCCTTGAAGTTGGCCTGCGGAAGGGCGTAAGACCAAGCTGCATTTTCCCGCGTCACGTTGCCCACTCGTACCGACCAGTAGGACGCTTCGCCCTTCCACTCGCAAAACGACCGCTTAGGCGTTGCGATCAGCAATTCCTGTCGCACAGAGTTTGGAGGAAGATACCAGCTTGGGGGATGGCTCGTCTCAAGTAAGCGATAATGCTTTTGAGGTCCTGGCAATTTCCTCACCCGCGAGAGATACAACTAGAGTCTTAGCTGACAGCTCGAGACGAGGAGGTCTTGGATAGTTCCACACCGATTCTTGTCCCGGACGGGGCGGTTCGCGCTTCATACTGCTTTGATGCTGAGTGCGTTGCATTCGAACCCTTTTAAGCTCATGTTTATCTAGCTGCAATGATCTTCAGTTCTTGACTAGCCGCATGAACGCGTCATCAGTCAACCTTGGTTGTCACCGACCCGAGCGACAATTCTCAGTCCCCCCACGTGCGCAAAACCCAAGCAGGTGCTGTAGTCTGCTCAGTATGCTGAGACTCGGATCACTACGGGACCGGCGACTGCTCGCCTTCGTAACTGCATGCCTGTTCATGGGCACGATATCGGTGAACGCACAACGGCGGCCGACAACTGCCCTTCATCCTGGTCCGATGGATGGCGTCGTCAACCGAGGCCAATTTGCACTGCACTACCGGATATTTGGGAACGGCGGTCCTCTGATCGTGGTCCTTGCAGGGGGTCCAGGCGGCGATCCCAGCTATATGAAACCTGTGGTCGAACGACTAAGTACTCGGTTCCTGTGTCTGGTGCTCGAACAACGCGGGACCGGCCGATCGAAACTGGCTACCTACAGCGAAAAGACAATCAATTTCCAATCGTACCTGGATGACTTGGAGGCATTACGAAAGCATCTGAACCTGCCGAAGCTTTTGCTGTTAGGGCACTCGTGGGGTGGAATGCTCGCGTTGTCCTACGCGGGCACATATCCAGATCGAGTCGGTGCCGTCATCTCCATTGATGCGGGTCCCATTGCTGAGGAACATGCCATCGCCGAAGAAGCAAACGCGTTCCGCCGTCTCGACCGCCGAGAAAAAAGTCGACTTGTGGAACTGGACAAGCGCAAAGCTGCAGACCCGGTGGGCACTTTTGCCGAAATGCAGCGGGCCACCCTCGGTGCATACTTTTACGATGCCGGAAAGGCATCAACCGCAGCGACATGGCTGACCGGAGACTCGAACCTGGAGGTTATGAGGCTAGGATATGAACCGGCTTTCGGCTCACTGAACACCTTCATTAGGGCGCGTCTACATACGATCACGACCCCCGTGCTCCTGGTACACGGACGGCAGGACGCGGTGGCCGAGGGCGGAGTCGTTGAAGCTCACCAACTGATCAAATCGTCTAGACTGGCATTCATCGACAAGTGCGGGCATGTGCCCTGGATCGAGCAACCCGAAGAGTTGTGGAGAGCTGTCGACGCCTTTACCACGATGCCGGAAACGCAGACAAAGTAGTGGCGTCCGCCTGTCAGCCCGACCCTCGTCGCCCAAGTTCCTGTTTTGTCGACGACCCGCTCGGAGCCTTGCTCAACATGTGCCTCTGTGGTCCTTGGGGACGAATCAGTTACTGAGATTTGCCGGATATAGCCAACCTTCAGAGTTGCAAACTTACGAGCCGGAGACGAGCCTGAGCGTCAGCTCGATGATCCTAAGTTTCTACGCTCCGCGCTTTACCTGATGAGAGGCTAACTGAGGCCGTTTTCTGGCCCCGCCAAAGTTAGCTGTCTTTCCAGGGAGATCTTGTGTTTCAAAGTTTCGACGAATTCAAACACGCTGCAAACCGGAAGCTGCGTTCTTTCGCGTACAGCAACTTCAGCATCGTGGTTCCGGCGCTCTTCCTTTTCGTTTCGCCAATGGTGGCTGAAACGATTTTTACCGACACCATTCCGGGACCGGTCCCCAATGTAATCCTCGGGGCTGGTACTTACCAGATCATTGCCAGCGGCGGAGCTGGAGGCAACTCAAATCGAGCCACTGGCGGGCTGGGCGCGGTGATTGAGGGAACCTTCACTCTTACGCAGACCGAGACTCTAAGCATGCTGGTTGGCGGCAAGGGCGGAGACGCCAACGGAGGCGGCGCTGGAGGCGGCGGAGGAACCTTTGTCTTCGGCCCCGGCAACGTGCTTTGGACGATCGCCGGTGGAGGCGGCGGAGCTGGATCTGCTAACGGGCTAAATGGCGGGAACGGTACAGACAGTGTTACCAGCGGAGGTGCCGGCGGCAGCGGTGGCGGCGATGCTTATGGAGGTCCTGGTGGGGGCGCCGGCGGAGGCGGGCGAATTGGCAACGGGGGCAATGGGCAGACAGGCGGCGGGCCCTTCGGTGATGGCGGCGGTTTTCCCGGCGGTAACGGCGGTTTCTCGTTCAGCAACGGCGCAGCCGGAGGCGGAGGCGCCAACATAGGCGGCGATGGGTTCGGTAACGGTGGTAACGGCGGACTCGGCGGCGGTGGCGGCGGTGGCGCCGTTGCGGGCGGTGGCAGTGGCGGTGGTGGCTACTCGGGCGGCAATGGCGGGGCCGACATCAACGGCAATGATTTCGGGCTGGGAGGCGGCGGCGGTGGCAGTTCCTTTAATGCCCTTTCGAATCCAAGCTATCGCATTGCCACTTCATCTGGCGATGGCTCGGTCTTTATCAACCTATTGGCGGTCGAGGAACCCCTACCTTCGGCACCAGAACCGGCCGGCCTAACGGCGCTGGGTGCCAGTCTCATCGGGCTAAGCTGCGTCGTCAGGCGAGTGCGACAGAGGCAATCGCAAAGAGCATAATGCTCCACGTAAGATTCGAACAGGGCTCCTGGCCCGGGTAAGAGATCCCTACGATCGAGAAGTTTGCAGGCGTTCTCAATAGAAAGAGGTGTGCTGGTGTTCACGCCGGTTGAGCACAAGCGAGCATCTAATCATGCGTGCGAGGAAAGAATCTCTGAAGTGAATTGTAGGTTCTTGTGAAGATTGCCCGATTAGGGTCGCACGATCTTCTCCTGGATTACGGGCAGCTCGTCAATTGGAAGGCCGACCGCAATCTCGTCCAGCTTACCCGGTCCAACCACCGAGTTGCCGACGATCCATGACCAATTCGGGAAGTAAACCCTTCGCCGTCACAGATGATTAATCACAGTGAGTGGGGTTCTAGATAGATAGTCTAGGTGTCTATGCACTTCGATGAGAACGGGTTCCGGTCAAGCAGAACAATCGCTAGGCCTCCATTTCTCGTATTCGCACCCGTCTAAACGTTGAAGACGCGGCGGGTAGCACATGAGATGTTTACGGTGTAAATAATGCAAATTCTGATTGTGGGCGCGGCAGGCAAAATGGGTCGCGAGCTCGTGCAGCAGGCGAAAACGCGCGGCCACATTGTGACGGCCATTTCGCACCATCCGCCACAGCCCGAGTTGCCCGCTGCGGTTCGTTTCTTCATAGGGGATGCCCGCGATACCGCGCTGCTGAATCAAGCCGTGGCAGGCCAGGATTCCGTCGTCGACGCGATCGGAACGCGAAGGCCCTTCGTTGCCACCACACTAGAAACCGATGTCGCTCATGCTTTGCTTGCGGCGGTTGCGCGTCACGAAGTGGGTCGTGTCGCCGCCATCAGCTCACTCGGTGTGGGTATGAGCCTCTGCCACGTAAGTTGGTTTTTACGCATATTGATCCCGCTCTTTTTTCGTGGTGTGATGCCGGACAAAGAAGGAATGGAAGCCGCGGTCCGCGCGAGCGAACGTCCGTGGCTCATCGTGCGGCCTTCAGGGTTGACCGATCGCCCGGCGACGGGCAACGTGCGTGTGCTATCGTCTTCCAGCTCCGAAAAGGGATTCCAGATCGCCCGTGCAGACGTAGCTGCTTACATCCTGAACGCACTCGAATCGGATGATCCGCTACGCCGTTGTGACGACATCACCACCACCTGAGTGTAAACAATGAGACCGCATCGAGAAGGGATCTGATCAGAGCACCCACCCGTTGGAGATTCGCGCTAATTGACTTGACCGCCTTTTGTCCTAGTTCGGCCTGCCGCGTTGCTGCTACGCGATTTGCTGGACCGGTTCCACGGCGGTGTCACGCTTGCGGCCGGAGCCTACAACCGCGGTCCGGCCAATCCAAACACCCATTATGCTTCGGGAGTGGAGATGGTGGCCAACTATGCGCGACGCGTCATCGGCCGCGCCGCGGAAATGGATCGGATCACGGTGGAGCAAAGCTCAGTTAGTCCGCGAAAGATCAACGAGACATTGAGCATGGTAAAGAAAGAATCAGCGGGTCAGGGCCAGACCCCATACCCGCACCCGCGCAATGCAAGCGCAATCCGCTATCTCACACGGTAGATTGAATTGTGCGACTGCGAGTCCTCGCGCTATGGGCATCCCTGCGGAGCAGCTATTGGTTTGTACCGACGCTGATGGCCGTCGGTGCTGTCGTCCTCGCATATGGCCTCATCTTCCTCAACGACTATATCCCTCCGGAGCTTTCCAGCAAACTGAAATGGCTTTATAGTGGAGGTCCGGAGGGCGCGCGCAGCCTCCTTTCCACGATCGCGGGCTCGGTGGTGACCGTAGCCGGCACCACCTTTTCTATCACCATCGCCGCTCTTACGCTCGCTTCTTCTCAGTTCGGCCCTCGACTGCTCCGAACGTTCCGCAGGGATACGGGAAACCAAATCGTCCTGGGCACATTCATCTCGACTTTTCTCTACTGCCTGCTCGTTCTTCGAACGATTGTCGGAACAGACAAGAATCGATATGTGCCCGACGTGGCGATCACCTTCGGCGTTTTTCTTGCCGTCCTGAGTGTGGCCGTTTTGATCTATTTCATTCATCACACGGCTGCTTCCATCCAGGTTTCCAATCTTATGGATTCGGTTGCAAAGGATTTGAATTCCACGATTGAAGCCAATTTGCCGGAGCGGGACAGGCCGCTCGTGTCCAGATCGCAAAGCGACGAGCTCGGAAGAATCCAGGCGCCTATTGAGAACGCCGCAGCAATCAAGACGCGCAGTAGCGGCTATCTGCTGCGTATCGACTACGAAGCGCTAGTCGGTTACGCCCGCAAGAGAAACTGCCGTTTGTTCGTCCATCTAAAACCGGGCGATTTCAGTGTTCCCGATCTGCCGTTGGCAACGATTACTCCGGGAGACGTCGCCGATAAAGATGAAGATGAGCAAAGGTCGCTCCACAATCACTTCTACTTCGGCCCGGAGCGAACTCCCGAACAGGATCCGGAACATGCATTTCTGGAGCTGGCCGAGATCGCCGTGCGCGCATTATCACCGGGAATAAACGATCCTTTCACCGCTATTGCCGGACTGGACAAGCTGACCGAGAGCATGGCGTTGGTAGCAAAACGCCGCATCGCACCGGGATATCTTTACGATGCCGAAAATACACTTCGTGTCATAACAGCACGTGTCCAATATGGAGAGCTCGTATTCGCCGCTTTTCAATTCATTCGAAAAGCCGCAACCGGGAACCGCGAAGTTCTTGTGCATTTGTCAAACCGGCTCAAACTGCTTTTGGAGCGAACTGATGATCCGAATCTATCTTTCGCCCTTGAACAACAGCTCATACGAACAGATGAGGATATCCGGCAGTGTCAGTCTTAGGTTCCTGCCAACTTCTCGGGAGGTACGCTATGGCTGTTACAAAATGTCAGCATCGAGGATGTCGAACTGAGTAGAAATTCATCGAATGCCTGAATGGCTGAACATATTGGCTGTTGTGTCCTTGATCGTAGCGGGAATTTGCTTTCTGATCATCCTGTGGGACTTGTTCGCGGGCATCCGCAAATGATGTGGATTATGAATATCGGTTGGCCGATTACGGCGCTTTATGCCGGCCCTCTTGCTGTGATGGATTATTTCAAGAATGGCCGACTCAGTACGAAGCAGTCTGTCGAACAAGCCAAAGCACGAGGTAAAAGAAATCCAGGCAAAGAGAAGCCCTTCTGGCAGATCGTCGGCGTGGGAGCAACGCACTGCGGAAGCAGAGGCACGCTGGGTGATCTGGTGGCGGAGTGGATCGTATTCGCGGCGCCCATTGTGATCTTTGGCCAGAAGATCTTTGGGTCGTGGCTGCTGGACTATATCTTTGATTATCTGTTCGGAATTGCGTTTCAATACTTCACAATCAAACCGATGAACGACCTTTCGCCGGGCCAGGGATTGTGGGCGGCGATCAAGGCCGACACTTTATCTCTGACTGCCTGGCAAGTAGGGATGTATGGCCATTGCCAGATTTCTGATCTTTGGCCACGAGATTGATAAAACCAGCCCTGTCTTCTGGTTCATGGTACAGATTGCCATGCTCGCAGGATTTCTGACCGCCTTTCCAGTGAATTGGTGGCTCATTCGCAAACGCGTAAAGGAACCGATGTGAGATGGAGCGAACCACTCTCAAGCAAGTAGAGAATGATCGGCCAGGTACCCTGGTCATCCTGGTTTTCTCTATTTGGGTGTTGCAGAACTGTATTGCGCAAGGGAGCCGCTTGGCAACAGGTTTGTGCAACCGCCGATACGGTGTGTAGGTGCCTGACTTCAGTACCTCGGCCTGCCTCCCGAGCGCCCGTCAAACAACATTCTCGGGAAACCGCGAAGGCCACGAGACATAGATCCGCGCTAGTCGGGAAGTGTAGAGGAACCGCAGCCACTGTCCGTCTAACGCGCTTCTCGCCGAGGTGCGGGCGCGAAGCATTCAATCAGCGGAATGCCGACTAACCGGCAACTTGGATTTGTAAACGCTGGGCCGTCACCGGCGATCTATCTTTCTAATGACTCCGGTTCCGCATTGCACTATCTTGCATTTGCCTCATCAGCGGAACCGATACGAGTCGGGAAGGTATGGGTTAAGCAAGTGAAAGATCCAGCGATACGAGCTGGACTGTGGAACTGTTGCACGTGCCTGATTTGCTAATCTCGACCGCATGAGGGCCAGCCTTCTTATCTCCGTAACCTTCCTCATTGCATGCCACAGCGTTGCGCTTGCTCAAGATATTACCGTTTCAGCTAAAGCACCACCCGACGAGAGCATCTCGCAATCGTATATGGCACTCGACCAAGAATGTCGAAATCTGGTCAACAAGCGTGACTCGGCGAATGCAATCATTGCCTGCAAGAAGCTCGCCGAAGAGGCAGATAAATACGATCCGAAGACGCACTTTGTGACCCGCCGTGGCGCTTACGTCTTCTACACAACTTCGTTGATTCAGGCCAAGAAATATTCAGACGCAGTTAGCGCCGCCAATAAAGCTGTCGCCGTTGTACAACTGGGCCACGACGATGCTTCGGGAACTAGCGCGGCATTTGGCGTTCGAGGACAGGCGGAAGCATTTGCTGGTGATCTAGCGAGCGCAGATCAGGATTTGGAGAAAGCTGAAAGCGATGAACGTGACGGCTTGAATAGTCCAGCCGGGCATCAGTTGAGCGTGCAATACTCCAAAACTCTACGGGGCCTGCTCATGTTTCACGCTCAGGTGCTCTCGGGGATCGGAAAGCAAGAAGCGGCTGCGAAGAAGTCAGCGGAGGCCGCCAAGCTCTGACGCGCATTACTCCTGAAACCACCTCAGATCCTGAATCTACTTCGCTGAGGACTCGGCTTCCTTTAGAAGTCGCGACGCCGATTCGCCCGCGTGTAGTCCGAAAGGATTTACAAATGACCTTGAACATGGTTTCAAATTGTTCGCAGTTAGCGGGCAAACCGGACAGAATCACCGGAACCTCCTGCTATCCGACTACTTCCAGCTTGCCAACATCCAACCCAACCGGAAAGCAACAACACAGCCATTGAACCGCACCTGAAACCCTCCCCTCTCCGACTCAACCGCCGAGCCACACTGATTCGTCGACGGACGCCTACACACCATTGCTAGGCTGATCTCGTGCACAATTATGTCGTCGTAATTGGGACTTCCGCAGGCGGATTAGACGCGCTTGATCGTCTGTTCGTGCAGCTTCCCAAAGGCCTCCGGGCATCATTTCTGATTGTTCAGCACATGGCTCCTGAAAGTACAGCTGGCGTACTGCTCGATCGTCTTCGCAAAAGTGCTCTTGAAGTGAAGCTCGCTGATAACGACGAATCGTTTCGGCCTTCCGTGGTTTACGTCGCGCGTCCCGATTACCACTTACTCATCAAGAAAAATAAGTTATTGGTGACGAAAGGAGCTCGCGAGAATCGATTTCGACCCGCGATCGATCCACTTTTTCGATCCGCCGCCGTCAACCACGGCGCGCACGTCATAGGCGTTGTTCTCACCGGGATGCTAAACGACGGCACTGCGGGACTGTCCGCCATTCATCGTTGTGGCGGTCTCACCGTCGTACAAGATCCTGAGGACGCCGCTTACTCCGAGATGCCGCAGGCAGCCTTAAATTCAGTACCCGTAGATCATTGCGTTCCCCTCGCCCAAATGGGAGGCTTGCTCACGTCGTTGGTCAACGGCCCGCCGCCACCATCCAAGCCAGTTCCACAGGACGTGCGGACGGAAGCCGAGATTGCGGAGCGAGTACTCAGCGATGTCTCCCAGGTCAACACCTTAGGAGATCAGGTGCCATACAATTGCCCCAACTGTGGCGGTGTTCTTTGGGACGTGACTGGCACCGATTTAAAACGATACCGTTGTCACACTGGTCACTCATTCACAGCCACTACCCTGTTAGTAAGCCAATCGGAAAAGATCGAGGAAACGCTCTGGGTGTCGCTGCGGATGTTTGAGGAGCGAAAAAACCTCCTGAACACACTCGCGAGCGAATCGAGCGGTGCCACCGTAAAGAAGGGCTACGTTGAGCGTGCGAACGAGGCAGACGTTCACATAGAAAGAATCCGGGCAATGCTCAAATCTCCCGGGCCAGAACCGATGACTGAACTCTAATCACCGGGTGTCCCGGATGAAAAGGCCGGCAACTCAAGAGTCGGAACATCACGCGAAGAAAAGGCGAACACCAGTAAAGAACGTAAATAGCTGGCAATTTGTGAAAGCCAGCGTATAACCGAATACAATAAACTCGTACGTTTACGTATCAGCTTAGGACGATCTCATTCCTAGTGCTTCACGCGCCAGCGTCGGAAAGGTGAGACCTATGGGTTCTCCCACCAGGGCACAATTGCGGACTGAGACAAAGGCGTTCCTTGAAAAGCAACTCGCTCAATACAAGGTCGAGCGGAACGCCGCCAAACGGGTCCAGGAGCAATTCCAGTTCTTTTCAGAGCAGGTTCTGGATTATGCGTTCATAACTTTCGACACTAAGGCGTGCATCACAAGCTGGAGTCGCGGCGCAGAAAAAATTCTTGGCTACTCCGAATCCGATGTGGTTGGCAAGAACGGCAGTCTCATTTTCACGTCTGAAGACTGCATCTCGGGTCAGTTGGACAAGGAACTGGAGGAGGCGCGACGGCAGGGCTGTGCGGAAGACGAACGATGGCACCTCCGTCGTAACGGAACTCGCTTCTGGGCCAATGGAGTGATCACTGCCCACCGCGACGGGCAAGGCTGCCTGCAAGCGTACAGCAAAGTCTTAAGGGATCAGACCGCGCGTAAGATCGATGAGGACGCACATCGCGAGATCGAGGAACGTCTTCGGCTCTTCTCGGAAAACGTTACTGATTATGCGCTCGTGGAACTCGATCCGCAGGGCAACGTGTCTGGATGGAACCCGGGAGCGGCAAGGATGTTCGGCTACACGGAAGCGGAAATCGTCGGGCAGTCAGTCTGTTGCTTGTCTACCGCAGAAGATGTCGCATTGAATGAATCCGGGGAAGACTTGAGTCGCGCGATCGATCAGGGTCGGGCCGAGGATGCGCGCTGGATGCTGCGCCACGACGGTACTCGGTTTTGGGCGCGTTGGGTTACAACGCCAATAAAGGTCGGAGACCGATTACGCGGCTTCGCAAAGATCATGCGAGACGAGACGGAGAGAAAACTTCTCGACGATCGGCTTAGAAACACACTTGAATCGAAAGACCTGCTTCTGCGCGAGATCCATCACCGTGTCAAGAACCACGTACAGGTAATTGCCAGCCTGGTATCGATGCAGGCTGATCAGGCGGAAGATGCCCAGGTTCGAACTCTGTTCGAAGAACTGCGGGATCGAGTGCGTGCAATCGGGTCCTTACACGAGACGCTCTATGGATCGGAGGATCTGGCGAACGTCGATTTCGGACCCTATGTAACACACATACTTCAAGACCTCCTAGCATCCTATGGATCTCGCGCCTCGAACATAGATCTTGTAATTAAGACCGACGATGTGGTGCTCTCCAGTGAACAGGCGCTTCCTCTCGGACTCATTGCCAATGAGCTCGTATCGAATGCCTTAAAGCACGGTTACTCTGACGGCCGGAACGGCACCATTGAAGTAACTTTGCGATACCTGCTCGATACCGTTCGTGAGGGAGACTTGATGGACAGCGGCTGGTGCGAGTTGGCCGTCCGAGATCATGGCAAAGGCATCGATAACCCTGGCGGAATTTGGGAGCGCCGGTCCATGGGTCTTCGGATCATACGTTTACTCACTCACCAATTACACGGCACCGTACGTCTCGACCAGAGCCAAGGCACATGCTTCGGTGTTCGTTTTCCGCTCCGCTTCGATTGAACGTCGTGATCCGGCGGCCGTCCTCCGAGTCGTTCACGAGCCACTTACGACTTCCCGGCACGATCGCCATACTCCCAGTCAAATGGAACACCGGTATCGCCAAGAATAAACTTCACAAGATGCGCGAAACCGGCTTCTGCGCGAACATCGTTCGACAGAATGACCGCGCAGCTCTGGCGGGCCTCCACGCAAACCACCGTGTTTGCGGTTTGGCCGTCGTGTCCACCCTTGAAGAACCCATGGCCTTGCGGGCCGTCGAAAACCACAACTCCTAACCCAGCGGACAAATCCTTCCTCTGGTCGTCGCTAGCTAAATAAGGCAGGAGCGTTGGAAATTGATGGGCAGTCCCGATATGAACTTGCGGCTTCGTGATCTCGGCGCGCGAAGTCGCACTCAGACCATCACCGCGCACCAGGGCGGCTACCCATTTGGACAGATCGCAAATCGTAGTGTCCATTGAACCGGCCGCGCGCACCTTGCTTCGCTGGGCATGTTCCTGTGGCTGACCTTGATCATTCCAGCCATCGGCCAAATTACCGGCGAAATCGTCACGCCAGACCAGACTTGTGCGCAACATGTGCAACCGATCAAAATTTTCTTTTGTCAGATCTCCCACGTCGAGTCCCAAGCCCTGAGCCCCCCGGCCATGCTCGATGGCGAATTGAAGCAGAATGAAGCCCTCCCCCGAATAGGCGTACCGCGTGCCGGGATCGAAGTGGATTTGCAGCTTCTTGTCCGGCTCGAAAAACCAGAAATTCGCGAAACCTGTTGAATGGGTGAGGCACATCCGTGGCGTGATCCGCTTCCACCGCGAGTCGTCCGCCAAGTCCTTATAAGGTCCATATTTGTCCGGAAACACCGGATCGGGTCCGTAGTCCGGTAGCGGCCTGTCCAGGTAGTCCTTGATCGGCGTGTCGAGAGTTAGTTTTCGCCGATCAACCAACTGCATGACCGTGTACGCAAACACAGCTCTTCGTCAGCGACGCACCGTACATCACGGTCTCCGTGGTCAGCGGGTCTCCTTTAGCGTTTCGGAAGCCGTACGCGTGGACATAGCCGACCTTACCGTGATCGATGACCGCAACGGCCAATCCCTTCGCCTGAGTGCGGCTCATGATCTTTCCCACTTCCGCATCAATCGCAGCGCCGCTGGGTGTCCTTTGGGCGAAAAGCTGCGATCGGAAGATATAGAAGCGTAAACAGGGCAGTTCGCGGCAGAAGCTTTTTCCGGCTCATGATGTCATACAGAGGATAGCTGCGCGCTCGGTGGCGCGCCGAAACCGCTTCCAGATTCATTTGAGTTTCCTCGCGCTATCCGGACCTTGACCGCGTTCAAGCCATAACGGTGCCAAGCTAGACTGATCCCCATGGCACGCTGTGTACAAGCTCTTCTCGTTGGCGTTGCGCTTTTGCGCCTTGCCCAGGCTCAACCGGCTTCAACACCGGATTCAAAACGCCAGCTCGAGTACACTCGTGCTCACTACACCAAATACGAATTTCGTATTCCGATGCGAGACGGCATCAAGCTCTTTACGGCAGTATACGTGCCAAAAGACTTCTCACAGCGCTATCCGATCCTCCTTCTCCGCACGCCCTACTCGGTCCCGCCATATGGAACAGATAACTACCCTCGAAACCTCGGGCCGTCCGCTGCGGCAGAAAAAGAAGGATTTATCTTCGCGTACCAGGACGTTCGCGGGCGCTATCAGTCTGAGGGAACGTTCATCGACGTACCGCCGCACAAAACCAGTTTGAGCGGGAAGGAGACGGACGAAAGCACCGACACATACGACACAGTAGATTGGCTCATCAGAAATGTACCGGACAACAATGGCCGCGTGGGAATGTGGGGCATCTCGTATCCGGGATTCTACGCCGCCTACGGCTTGATGAACTCTCATCCTGCGCTGAAGGCAGTCTCTCCGCAGGCGCCAATGGGCGACGTAGGCAACGGCGATGATGCTTATCACAACGGCGCGTTCCAATTGGCCGCGAACTTCGATTTCTATACTTTCTTCAAACCCCGCGGGCCCGCCCCCGAGCTTCCGCCGAAGGCTGCGCGTGACTTTAACTACGGAACTCCGGACGCCTACGACTTCTTCCTGCGCATGGGACCGCTCGCAAACGCGAATGAACGTTTTCTAAAGAATCAAAACGTTTACTGGGATGACGTTCTGAAGCACCCGGCTTACGACGAGTTCTGGCAGACGCGAGCTCAAGCGCCTCATATGAAAAACGTCACACCGGCTACTTTATTCGTAGGCGGCTGGTTTGATGCCGAAGACCTTACCGGTCCGCTAAAGCTGTTTCGCGCTGTCGAAAAGAACGGTCCAAAGGCGCCGAACACTCTTGTGATGGGACCGTGGTGCCATGGCTGCTGGGCTCGAACGGACGGAGAGAAACTCGGCGATCTTGATTTCGCCTCCAAAACGGGCGAGTTCTTCGAAGAGAACATTGAGCTTCCCTTCTTCCTGCAGCACTTGAAGGCGAAAGGTGATGGACTGAAAGCGCCGCCGGACAACGAAACCCCGAAAGCATGGGTATTCGAGACAGGCACGAACCAATGGCTCCGCTTCGCCGCGTGGCCGCCAAAGAATGCGACCGAGAAGTCTCTGTACCTGGGTGCAAACGGAACCCTTTCGTTTTCTGCGCCGTCCGCTCAGGGCACAGACGAATACGTGAGCGATCCCGCCAAGCCCGTCCCCGTCATGGCCGGCATCGGCGAAGGTATGCCGCGCGATTACATGACCTACGATCAGCGTTTTGCGTCACGTCGGCCGGACGTGCTTGTCTATCAGACGGATCCGCTTGAAGCTGATCTCACGATTGCCGGACCGATCACTCCCCTGCTGAAAGTTTCCACGTCCGGCACCGACTCCGACTTCGTGGTCAAGCTGATCGATGTCTATCCGAACGACTATCCGAACCCCAACCCCAATCCAGCGAACCTGGAGATGCCGGGCTACCAGCAACTCGTGCGGGGCGAACCCTTCCGCGGCAAATATCGAAATAGCTTGGCGAAGCCCGAGCCCTTCACTCCCGGTAAGCCGGCAAAAGTCGAATTCGTGATGCCCGACGTCTGCCACACCTTTCGATCGGGCCACCGGATCATGGTTCAGATTCAGAGCACTTGGTTTCCCCTGGTAGACCGGAACCCGCAGCAGTTCGAGAACATCCCAACGGCCGAAGCGCGTGACTTCGTTAAGGCTACTGAACGCGTTTATCGTGGCGGAGAAGACGGCTCGCTGCTGCGCGTCTTCCAATTGCAGTGAAGCGCAAAAACTTACTTAGCGAATCAATGTGGTACAGGCGCGGGAAATTCCTCCTGGATGATCGCTTTTGCGCCCGAAGGTCCGCGTAGCGTTAAATGAGGATCACCCTTGCTTGTCACGTCAAGCTGAAACGTCAGGAATGGACAGCACAACCGCTCCATTGTGATCCATTCGGCTACTTCAGGCAGTGCTATGACTTTGCTATTCAGCTTGTATCTGAAACCCTCCGCAAGCTCGATTCGCTCACTGACGGAAGCACGTAACAGCTTTACCAGTTCGTTATAGCGGGGCCGCTCCGCCGAACTGATCGCTTTGAGATTGCAAGCCATTGGCTGTCCTGCAT
The DNA here is from genome assembly GCA_963730775.1 of uncultured Acidobacteriaceae bacterium. Lineage (GTDB taxonomy): Bacteria > Acidobacteriota > Terriglobia > Bryobacterales > Bryobacteraceae > Bog-105. The sequence continues at coordinate 27,184 of CAVSTI010000014.1, forward strand.
GGTCGGCTAAACACATGAGCGCAAAAATTGGAAGCAAGCAGTCACGGTCAGAGCGTGCATGCCCCAGGGTAATACTGTTGAGGTGGCTTGGCTCGGGTGGTACATCGTTGCTGCTGTTGGGGAGATTGGCGGTTGCTTTGCGTTCTGGGTTTGGCTACGAATGCACAAGAGCCCCGCTTGGATCATCCCCGGCATGCGTGGCGCTGGCCTTGTTCGCAATGGCGCTGACGCGGATTCAAACTCCGAACGCTGGACGTGCGTATGCCGCATACGGCGGCGTCTACATTCTCGCTTCTATTCTTTGGCTCTGGTGCGTGGAAGGCGTTGCGCCTGATCGGTGGGACTTGATTGGTGCTTTCATCTCGCTGACTGGCGCGTCCGTTATTCTCTTTGGACGACGTTAAATTTTCTACCCACCCGTTCCGTTTCTCCGCATCCTTCAGTTGGGATAGAATGCCAGAGCTTGGCTTTCGATCTTACAGATTTTCCGCCACTATTGACAGCAACGTGCGTTCGCGTGGTCAAGGCTCGCCAGCACCGCGATCGTCTCTTTCTCGGCTATTCTGATTTCGTGCGCATGCTGGCGCTGTTTCTGGTCGCTTACGCTTCACTCCAAGGGGCGGCCACTCAGCCTGAATCTGTGCAAGACTTAGTCTCGCGCCTTAGCCCTGAACAGAAGGTGCTGTGGGACCAATCCTTTCAGGCCTTCAACGCACAGCAGTATGCACCTGCACTGGCCGCATATAAGCAACTGCTTGAGCAACTGCCAGGCGATGCGATCGTGTCAAAGTTCGCAAGCGAGGCCGCGATCAATCTGGGCGATACCAATTTTGCTCTGACGACTCTGAAGCCCTTAACGACGGTCAACCCCGATGACTGGCAGGCTGTGTCTCTTATGGCGCGTGCCTGCGCGGAATCTCATGATGCCGCTTGCCGGGATTCGAACATGGCGCACCTTCTGGATCTTCACGGACGAGGCATCACTCCTCGAAATCTGCGCCAGTACATGTTGGAGCGTCTCAAGGTAGGCGACAACACGCTTACCATTCTCCCGTCTCTCGAGCCGGTCGGCTTCTACAAGATCTACGACCTCGGACGAGTATTCGATGCCAAAGGTGAAATCTTCATGCGTATCACGATCGAGAGCGGTGACGGAGATCAACCGCTTTTTGCCAATGATCATCCGAAAGAAGCAGCCCGCGGGATTCGGGGATTCTCACTCGATGGGTATCGCGAAACCGGTGTTAACAGCAACGGCCAACGAACGCAAACGCATTTCACTTACAAGTTTTACGTTGGTCAGCCTTCTTATGAGGTCGTGCGACAGGCGTTTCTTGACGTCGCTAGTGGCAAGGCTACTCCGATGAGCAGCCGAACCGGCCTGGTCGTGCAGTAAGCAGCCTCTTTGGCGATCCTTCCCCAATAGCCGTTTTAGATCCGTTCCGCGCGATGGTATCCCGAGTGCTCGACTGCTCCTCAGCACTTTGCTCCGCGAGCAATAGAAGAAGCGTCCTGCTGCATCGTCACAGCATCATCGTAAAATCCAGAAACCAGGCTGCGGTCCAAGCTTGGTGCAAACGAAATGCTCACACAAGCCATAACGTTGATCGCCCTGCTTCCGGTTTTCGCATTCGCCGCGGACGAGCACGACCACCCGGTGCCCGAAAGGCTGGGTACGGTATCGTTTCCAACATCATGCAAACCTGCCGTGCAGCAGCCATTCAACCGCGCGGTGGCGCTCCTTCATTCCTTCGCCTACACGGCCGCTGAACACGCATTCCACAGTGTGAGCCAACAGGACCCCCATTGCGCAATCGCCTACTGGGGCAGCGCCATGACGCACTTTCACCAGCTATGGGATCTGCCGCCCTCGCCTGCGGACACTGCGGCTGCAAAGCTGGATCTCGCCGAAGCTGCCAAACTCGAAGCTTCCGGTCGTGAACGCGGATTCATCCGCGCGCTCAGCCTGATCTTCAACGACGCGGACTCCAATCCGTACAGCATCCGAGCAGAACACTTCGAAGCCGCCATGCATGACCTGGCAGCAGCCAATCCCACCGACGTGGAGACCCAAATCTTCTACGCGCTCGCACTGATCTCGAATGGATCTCCGTCTGACAAGCAACATCGAAAACAGAAATTGGCCGCTGGCATGCTTGAACCCATGTTTCAGCGGTTTCCGGACCACCCGGGGATCCCGCATTACCTCATCCATGCCTGCGACAACCAGGAACTGGCGCCCAGGGGGCTTCCCGCGGCCAGAGCCTACGCGGGCATTGCTCCTTCGGCACCGCATGCGCTGCACATGCCGTCCCACATCTTCACACGGCTTGGGCTTTGGAACGACTCGGTCACATCCAATCAGGCCGCAAGAAGCGCGGCACAGAAACAGGGCGACACGGGCGAGGAGCTACACGCCATGGACTACCTGGTTTATGCCTACCTCCAGAGCGGCCGCGACCGCGATGCGCTTCAGGTCATCCAGCAACTCAAGGCAATGCCAAACCTGCGTGCGGGTGACTTCAAGATCGGGTACGCTGCCGCAGCCATGCCCGTTCGCTACATCGTCGAACGGCATCGATGGGACGACGCGGAGAAAGTTGTCGATCCGCCCGAAACAGCTCAACCGCATGTTGCCGCCGTCGCTGTGTGGACACGCGGGCTGGGATTCGCTCGAAACAAGCAACCGGAGAATGCTGACAAAGAAATCGGGACGCTAGCGCACATCGAAGATCAGCTTCGCGCGTCGGGAAATAATTATTGGGCAACCCAGGTCGACATCTTGAAACGCGAGGTTACGGCCTGGTCGGCGCAGGCGAGGAATCAATCCAAACAGGCCGCTGCCATTCTACGGAGTGCCGCTGACGATGAAGACGGAATCGAGAAACTTCCGGTAACTCCGGGACCGATCCTCCCAGCTCGCGAACAATTGGGAGAGCTGCTGCTTGAGCAAGGTGACTCTGCGGCGGCCTCGGAGGCATTCGCGGCTGCACTCGTGAACACTCCCGGGCGCCGCGGAGCGCTGGACGGTGCGGCCAAAGCGACCCACGTTCGCTAACCGGCAAGCCGAAGTTCAGCTACACGAGTCCGGCGGCTGCACCTTCACCGCCTCGAAGTAGTGATTCTGGCCCGCGTCATCGTACTCGTTCGTCACACAAAGACCGACGGACGACAGTCGTGTCCGGTACTCGTGCGCTCCAAGCGATCGTGATTCCAGTCCCGTCATTTCATCCTTCCAAACTGCGGGCTGCATTGGCGAGGTGAAGAGTACCCGCCCACCCGGCTCCAATATGTCCGCAAAACTTTGAATCAACCGACACTGGTCTTCGGCAGGCAGCAGAAAAATGAGCCCCCACGCCAGAACGCCATCGAAGGTGCGACCGAAGAACCTCGAATCTTGAACAGTTTCACAAACAATCGGAACGTTTGGGAAATTCTGTCGGAATGCCTGAACGAGCGTTGGCGATGCATCGAGGGCAAATACGTTCAGCCCTTGCTCGACCAGAACCTTGGTGATCGGAAGCCCCGGTCCGCAGCCGAGGTCGATCACCGCCGCCCGATTGGCTAGTGTTCGCGCCCACTCACGGACTTCAGGCACACCAATGCCGCTACAATGGGCACTGCCGCGGACGGCCAGAAACTCCTGCGCCACACGTTCGTATCCATTCGATCCATCCATGCGAGCGAGTAATTGCCCTCCCTGCCATAACATTAGTGTGCGCCGGAAACGAAGGCTCTGTCGCTCGCGTACCAAAACCCGACGAGCCCCGATGAAGTCTACGGTTAGCATGGAATAAGAGGTGAAGAGGTTTTGACCGCACCCCGTAAGCTTCGGATTGATAGAACCTTTGTACTCATAGCCGCAGGCGTATGCGTCGCCGGCATCGTCCAACCGAGTTCGATGCAAGGCCCCGGAAAGCCCGCGCAAGAACCGCCCCAGACTGGAGGAGCCGTGAGCGCGCCGAGAAAACCGGGCGGCTTTGTCCCCGGGCAAAACAGAGCCGCTGAAGACCCCGTCCAGGTTGCGCACGGCAAAACTCTTTATGACGTAAACTGCCGGGCTTGCCACGGACCCGATCTCCGCGGTGGCGACATGGGCGGACCGAACCTGTTGCGCTCGCCTGTCGCACTGGCAGACAGGCATGGTGAATCGATCGTTCCGATCATCCATGGTAGTCGCGCCAAAAACGGTATGCCTCCCATCGGCATATCAGATGCGGACGCAGAGGCCGTGGCCGCTTACGTTCGCACCGTGGTGGGCATGATTGGGGTGCAGGGCATGCCCCCTTCTGAGCAGGAAGTGCCGCGGGAAAAGGTCCTGGTCGGCAATGCCATGGAAGGCAAAGCTTTCTTCGACGTCAAGTGTGCAAGCTGTCATAGTCCGACCGGCGATTTGCAGGGAATCGGCTCGCGCATCACTGATATCCGCTTGCTCCAGACGACCTGGGTAGCCGGCGAAGAGCGCAAAGGTCGGCGCGATTCGTCAACAGCGCCCAAACCAAAAGTGACCGTCTCACTGCCATCGGGCGGCACCGACGAAGGTGAACTTATTCATATTGATTCGTTTTTAGTCACTCTGAAGGAAAGCGATGGCTCAATACGAAGCTACCGGCGTGACGGCAACAATCCCAAAGTGACGGTCAACGATCCCATGGAGGCACATCGGGCAATGCTCGGTCAATATACAGACAAAAGCATTCACGACGTGACCGCTTATCTGGAGACACTGAAGTGAGACTCACAAATTCCCTCGTGCTGGCGAGCCTCTTCTTACTTCCTATCCTGATGCTGGGACAAGGCGCACCCTTGAACCCTTCCGATCTGCTGAAGCCGCTCGGGGAGTCCTGGCCAACTTACAATGGCGATTACTCCGGCCGCCGCTTTAGTTCGCTGAAACAAGTGAACCGAAGCAACGTCCAGCACCTCACGTTGGGCTGGATGACGCACATGAACTCCGGTTCACAGCCTGTCGACGCTGCCGCGGGGCCGATGCGCGGCGGCGGTCGAGACAACGTGATCGAAACCGTTGGCGGCGAAGGCGACGGTACCATTAACATCCGCGCCGGCAATATCAAAGCTTCTTTTCTCCAGGTGGAGGGCACCCTGTATGTCACGATGCCCGACAACGGATGGGCTGTTGATGCGCGAAGCGGGCAAGTCTTGTGGCATTACTTCTGGAAGACCAAAGGCGGCACTCATATCGGCAACCGCGGCTTTGGGATGTGGAAGGGTTACCTCTACATGGAGACGCCCGACGACTTCCTTGTTTCCCTCGATGCGAAGACCGGAGGGGAGCGCTGGCACAAGAAAATCGCCGAACTCGACCAGGGTTATTTCTCGACCATGGCTCCCGTGGTCATCGGAAACCATGTTCTGGTCGGCACCGGGAACGATATCGATTCTCCTGGCTTCCTTCAATCGTTCGATCCTGAAACCGGTGAGTTGCAGTGGAAGCACTACAACGTACCGATGGAAAAAGGTGATCCTGGCCTGGACACCTGGAAATCGCTCGACGCTGCCCGGCACGGCGGTGCGCAAGCTTGGGTCAATGGTGTCTACGACCCGGATACGAACCTCTACATCTACGGAACTGGAAATCCGACGCCCGCCTACACCACAGGAACACGTGGCGAAGGAATCAATCTCTTTACCTGTTCCTTGATTGCTGTCAACGTCGACACCGGCAAAATGGCTTGGTATTTTCAGACCTCGCCGCACGACATGCACGACTACGATTCGGCCCAGACCCCTGTTCTTTTCGATGGCGAGTTCAAAGGCAAGCCTCGCAAGTTGGTGATGACCGCCTCCCGCAACGGCTTCTTCTTTGTTGTCGATCGCACCACCGGCGAGCACTTGTTGACTTCGAAGTGGGGCAAGCTGACAAACTGGGCGGATAGCTTAAACAAGTTCGGCGGCCCGGAACGCGACAAGGGAAAGGACGCTACGTTCGCGGGATCGCTCGCGTCTCCGAATTCGGGCGGCACCATCAACTGGCAGCCTCCCACGTTTTCTCCCAACACCAATCTGTTCTATGTTCCCGAGAACGATTCGTTCTCGATCTTCTATCTCACCGATATGGATCCGCGGGGCTCGATGGGTCTAGGTGGCAAGGAAGAAGCTGAAGTCGGTTCCGACGGAAACTATCTCACCGCGATCGATTACAAAACCGGAAAAGTCGCCTGGCGTCATGCCTACTACGGACATGGTGGCGGAGGCGGCCTGCTCAGCACTGCCGGTGGCCTTGTGTTCTCTTCTGATGGCGAGGGCAACTTCGTTGCTCATGATGACAAGGACGGAAAGCCGCTCTGGCACACGCGCATCGGCAACGCTAGCAATGCGCCCCAGACTTTCATGCTGGATGGTAAGCAATACGTGACGGTAGCCAGCGGCGACAATGTTTGGTCGTTCCTGATGTACTAAGACGGATCGCGCGATCACAACTTGTCCGCCGCGCGCCCCTGCCGGCGTGCTACCAGTGCATGACCTGACCGCCATCAACATTGATGGTCTGCCCGGTTATCTGCGCCGCCCGTGCCGATGACAGAAACGCTACCGTGTCTGCGACGTCTTCCACGCCCTGCCACCGGCCAAGAGGCACCACCGCCCTCACCTTTGCGTCGGCCCAACTTTCGTAGGTCCGGCGCATATCGGGAGGCTGCTGATTGTTCCATGCCTGCCACACTGCTCGGTTCAAAGGCGTTCGCACCATTCCGGGATTGACGACGTTGACGCGCACATTGTGCGGGGCCAGGTCCTTCGCCAGACACTGCGCGAAGTTGATATTGGCGGCTTTGCTCGCACTGTACGGCGGGTCGGTTTGGGAGCCAATCTGGCCGGCTACGGACGCCACAAAGACCATCGTCCCGTGTCGTCGTTTAATCATGCCCGGTGCAATCGCGTGGGCAACGTTCACCATTCCCATCACATTCACATCCAGAACTCTGGACCAATCGCTCGGCGTCAGATTCGTGAACGGAAAGCCGAACTTACCTGAACCGATGGCCGCTGCGTGCACCAGGTTTGAAACCGGCCCTAGTGCCTCTTGCGTGTGGCGCAATGCCGCTTCGGCTGATTCCAGGCTGCGAACATCGACCGCAACATGATCTATCTGAACGCCGGCTTCCACGGACAGTGTGTGCGCCGCCATCTCCGTTGACTCAGAAACATCCCAGAGCGAGACACGGCAACCTTCAAACGCCAGGGTGCGGGCACACGCGTACCCGATACCGCTCGCACCGCCGGTGACCACGGCCACAGTTCCGCTTAGTTCCAGATCCATGTTCTTACCGGTAGCGGCTAATGCGCCGTGTATCCGCCGTCCAACATCAAAATGGCTCCGGTGAAAAACGTCGCGTAATCGCTCGCCAGGTACGCGAAAAACGCTGCCACCTCGTCTGGTGTCGCAATCCTGCCGATCGGGTGATTGCTGCGGAGCATCTCCCAAAACCCTTCTTCGTCGCCTGACGCTTTTGCTGCCTTATGAACCATCGGAGTATCCACCGTTCCGCATCCAACCGCATTCACCCGGATGTTGTGCTTTGCGTACTCGATGGCCATTTGACGCGTCATCTGATGGACCGCACCTTTCGATGGCCCATATGCTCCTTGCCCCGAAATTCCCGCTTCGCCCGAAATAGATCCCGTCATCAGGATCAGACCGCCACCCTGTTTGATCATGACGGGAATAACGTGGCGCGCGGCCCAGTATGTCGCTTTGACATTCGTATTCATCACCGCATCCCACTCCTCGGGTGTGTGTTCGTGAATAGCGCGAACCACGCTGGTACCGGCGTTGCTGATGAAGACATCGATGCGGCCGAACTTGCTCGTTGCAGCCCTGGTGAACTCTTCTGCCGTTTGTTCTAGGCTCACGTCTCCGTGGATAAGCTCCAGGCGCGAGCCGAACTCTTCCTGGCACTGACGCAATGCTTCGGGAACAGTCGCCTCCCGATCTACTGCCACCAACCCTGCGACACCACACTCTAGAAATCGTCTCGTGATCGCCATTCCGATTCCGGAGAATGCGCCAGTAACCACGGCGACTTTGTTTGCGAGCGAAATGTTCATGGGTGAGTTCGTGCGGTTTTGCCGATGATCAGTTTACTTGACCTCGTGTTCTGATCCTGGATGCCCATCGAATCATCCTTATATATGCCTTGATAGGCATATGCTGTACAATGCATATTAGTGGTCACAGGAAATCGCGACTCCGATTTCGCGGAGCGCACCTAAGGAGAAGGAAATGAAAATCAAGCTGACGACCGTATACGTCAACGACCAGGACAAAGCGTTGCACTTCTACACCGAAGTGCTGGGGTTCACAAAGAAGACTGACTTCAGCCAGGGGCCATTTCGCTGGCTGACTGTAGCCTCGCCGGAGGATCCGGACGGCACGGAACTGCAGCTTGCATTGAACAACAATCCGGCTGCCAAAGCGTACCAGCAGGCCATATTCCAGCAAGGTCAGCCCGCGGTCATGTTCTACACCGGCGATGTGCAAGCCGACTACGAGCGCATGAGAACGCGTGGCGCCGAGTTCACGATGCCCCCGACTGACGTGACGGCATCCAAAATCGCCGTGCTAAACGACACCTGCGGCAATCTTATTCAAATCGTGCAGTTGGCAAACTTCTCACAGTAGGAAGAACAGGCCGGCGACCGATCGCCTCATCGCGTCGTAATATGATCCTGCCGGCGTACCTCGCGATAACCCACCTATCATTGTTCAGAGGCTGTGCCCATGGAGGCGTAAGGTGGCGAAACGCTGGAACTCGCGGGAGATAGCGGCAGGTTTGGGCTGGTCGTTGCTTGTTTTAGGCTTAGCCCCCACAATGCGCTTTTGGTGGTGGGGAATCACGCACGATCCCAGTCCGGTTAGCATGCCGGTTCCGCTCACGCGTGGCGAATATTCATCTCCGCTTTTCAATACGGACCAGGATGAAGACTACCGGATCAGCGTCGAATGGAATGCTCCCGATGCCTCGTGGAAGGCCCTGGACCTGGATTGGCGAATCGTGGATGACAGCGGCGCTTTGCTCCAACAAGGAAGCTATAACTATCGATTGCGCGGCAACACCGCCTCACTCGGCCACTACCATTCAACGCGAAAGCTGCGACAGAGAGTCATTCTCAGGAATCTCCAGGATGCCCGCGGGCTGGACTTAGCCCACCCGAAACTTGAGATCAGCGTGCCAGAGAGGAGTCTGGATGCGGCATATGGGGCCATATATCCGGTTATGCTTGCCATCCTGGTAGCCGTCCCGGGCGCGCTCATTCTGCTGCACCAGAGAACAAACAGAACAGGCAGGCGTTCCCCGTCCTCCCGTCTGACCAGCAACTATACCCAGCACCTTGGTAGATGAGAGGCTTGACACCTATATTGCTATCTGGCAATATAGCCGCATGGCGATAAACACTCCGGAAGATCCCCTCAGTCTGACCTTCGGAGCGCTGGCGGACCCCACGCGCCGCGCAATCCTCGCTCGGCTGGCCTCGGGAGAAGCAGACGTGTCACAGCTCATGAAGCCTTTTGATCTGAGCCAGCCAACCATCTCCAAACACCTCACCGTCCTTGAGCGCGCAGGTCTTGTGACGCGTGGCCGGGATGCACAACGGCGCCCGCGCACACTGGTGGTGACTCCGCTCAAAGATGCGCATGGCTGGATGGAACCCTTCCGCCAGTTCTGGGAGCAAAAATTTACCAGCCTGGATGAGTACCTGAAACGGACACAAGAACCTAAGAAACCCAAAAGAGGTAAAGCTCGTCCCGGCACCCAAAAGCGGGGCTCGAGATGAAGGATGCCGGAGGGTTCAACGTCACGGTGCCCACCGACTGCGAGATTCAGATCACGCGAACCTTCGAGGCGCCGTTAGCGGCGGTCTTTGAGGCGTGGACCAACGCTGAACACGTTAAGCATTGGTGGGACCCGAGCGGCGTTCCGCTCGCCTCTTGCGAGATCGACCTTCGGCCCGGTGGATCGTTCTGTTGGATAAATAGCGCGCACGGTGGACCGCACATGTTTGCAGGCATCTACCGCGAAATTGCGCCGCCGGAACGGCTCGTTTTCACGGTTAAGATTTCTCCGTCTTCCCCCGACGCACTCACAACGCTCATCTTCAGTCAGGAAGGGAGCCAAACAAAGTTAACGATGAGGATCGAGTGCGCTTCGATTGAAGACCGCGACGCGTTGCTCCAGATGCGCGTCGATACGGGCACTGGCCGCACGCTCGAAAACCTCGCCAGGCATCTCGAACGCCTCAAAGTTCCTCGCGAAGAGACGCGCTAAGCATACCTTACACAAACTATCGAAATATAACTATGAGACTTTACACGTACCTGAACTTCAGTGGGAATTGCCGGGCTGCATTCGACTTTTACTCCCAGCATCTTGGCGGAAAGATCGCCATGATGCTGACCCATGAACAATCACCAAACCCGGATCAGGTTCCACCGGACTGGAAGGACGCAATCCTTCATGCCCGCATGAACATCGGAGGAACCGAAGTATTAGCGGCCGACATCCCCAATGCTCAACCTATGCGAAGCGCGTATCTTACGCTCATGGTCGACAGCATCGACGAAGCCGAGCGTATCTACGCTGCACTTTCAGCGAGCGGCGAAATCTTCATGCCCATGGCCGAAACTCCTTTCGCGGTCCGCTTTGCTCAACTCCGGGACAAATTCAACATGAATTGGATGATCCTCCACGAAAGGCCGCGTCCATAACTTCGATCGTGCGCCGCTCAACGCTTGACTGGGTGAACGGCCCTTAACACCTGGTTCGCCATATTGTCGTAGTGATCGCGGAAACGGCCCTTCCGGCCTCGCTTGTGGCTTTCCTCCGTTCCGGGCGATCCGGCGCATGACGGATGAGGTGCTGAAAGGGTAGTCGGCGACGTTCAATGATTTGTACTCGCGCCGCGAGGGTTTGCTGATGGAGCAACTGCGATACAACCTGCTGTTCCGGTGGTTTGTCGGGCTGAACATGGATGAACCAGCGTGGGTGGCGACGGTATTCAGCAAGAATCGCGACCGCTTACTGGAAGGCGAGATCGCTAGCCTGTTCTTCGCCGGGGTACTGGGACAGACGCGGGCGGCGGATCTGCCGAGCAATGAGCATTTTAGTGTGGACGGTGCATTGATTGAAGCCTGGGCGGGCCAGAAGAATTTTCAGCGCAAGGAGCGGCCTAAGAAGCCACCGCCGGATGATCCTGGCAATCCCACAGTGGACTTTCACGGCGAGAAGCGCAGCAATGACACGCACGAATCGAGGACGGAGGCCGATGCGCGGTTGGCGCGCAAGAGCGGCGGGCACGAGGCGAAGCTAGCGTCGTGCGGCAACGTACTGATTGAGAACCGGAACGGCTTGGTGGTGGACGCGGAGTCACTGCAGGCCAATGGCACAGCGGAACGGCATGCGGCGCTGCTGATGGCCGAGCGAATTGAAGGCTGCAAGCGCGTGACGGTGGCTGCCGACAAGGGCTGAAACCAGGCATTTGGAGACGGCTCCTCACAGAAATTCTCAAAAATCGGCGCCGCTCAGGGCCTGCACGGCGCCATCTATGAGTGGAACACGCGTTGTCAGCCCTCGTTTTTTCAGAACCCTGCTAGTGTCCTGAGTCAGAAGTTCGCATAAGAAGAGGAAAGGGCTGGTTACGCTGAGAATCCAACCAGCGTGAGCCGACCGACCAAGCCAATACTGCTAAGCGAAGACGAGCGAGCGAAGTTGCAGGAATGGGCTCGCCGCCCAAAGACCGCACAGCGATTGGCGTTGCGTGCGCGCATCGTGCTGAGCTGTGCCGAGGGGATGGAAAACCGGAAGGTCGCACGGCAACTACGCATCACAAACCAGACAGTATGCAAGTGGCGGGAGCGTTTTCGGATTGCACGACTAGAGGGTCTGGCCGACGAACCTCCACCCGGTGCGCCGCGACAGATTACAGATGCTGACGTGGAAGCTTTGATCACGCGAACGTGGAAACCGTACCAGCACAGGGTACGCATTGGTCCACGCGAACCATAGCGCAGGCCAGCGGATTATCGCAGTCTGCCGTCTCCCGCATGTGGCGGGCGTTTTCGTTGCAACCCCACCGGGTGGAGACGTTCAAAGTGTCCTCGGACCCATTCTTTGTAGAGAAAGTACGGGACATTGTCGGCCTGTATCTAAACCCTCCTGAGCGCGCGCTGGTGTTGTGCGTAGATGAGAAAGTCAGATTCAAGCACTGGATCGGACACGGCCAATCCTCCCGCTGCGACCGGGCGGACCTGCCCGCCAAAGTCATGATTACGTGCGCAACGGGACCACGTCTCTTTTCGCCGCTCTGGATGTAACCACCGGCTAGACGCCAGTCAATTAGCAAAAATTCCTGAGCTTCCTGGAACGAGTCGACGCCGCCATCCCGGAAAACCTTGACATTCACCTGGTCATGAATAACTACGGCACTCACCAGATGCCCAAGGTAAAACGCTGGTTTGCACGGCGACCCCGCTATCACCTGCACTTTAATCCCACGAGTGCCAGCTGGCTGAACCAAGTCGAGCGTTTCTTTAGTTTGCTTACTCGAGCGCGGTATCCGGCGTGGCACCTTCGGCAGCGTCCCGGCACTGGAGTCTGCAATCCGCGATTACCTGACCCATCGCAACCAGAACGCCAGGCCCTTCGCCTGGAACGCCGATGCAGATTCTATCTTGAAGAAAACTACTCGTTTTTGTATGCGAACTTCTGACTCAGCCCACTAGTGGCGTGTCGCAAAGAGGACATTACCGATGTGGCGAGTGGGATCTGAATACTTCCAGCGGAACGGCTTGGCGTGCGCCGAGAAGCGCGGATGTAGCGTCGCAGCTTGCGTGCGAGGTCGGACACAGAAGAAAAGATACCCCGGGAGATGACTTCGCGTTCGATCCGTGCAAACCAGAGTTCGACCTGATTCGGCCAGGACGAGTAAGTGGGCGTGAAGTGTAAATGTACGTTGGGGTGATCGGAAAGGAAATCCTGCACCAGGTTGGTTTTGTGGGTCAAGAGGTTATCGAGAATGATGTGGATCTCTTCTCGTGCAGGGCGACCGGAAACAATGTCACCTAAGAAGGAAACGAAGTCTCGGCTGGTATGCCGAGCCGTGGTCTTTCCGTGAACCTTTCCTGTTTTGGTGTCGAGAGCTGCGTAAAGCGATAGCGTGCCGTGTCGAAAATATTCAAGACCTTGGCGCTCGGCGCGTCCCGGGCTCAGCGGCAGCACCGGGTCGAGGCGATCAAGCGCCTGGATGGCGCTCTTCTCATCCACACAAAACACTGCCGCGTGCTGCGGAGGATGCAGGTAGAGGCCGATGATGTCAGCCGCTTTCGTCTCGAAATCCGGATCATTGCTGGCCATGTAGCGCTCCAACCGGTGCGGTTTGATTCCGGCTTCCTGCCAGATGCGGTGAACAAAATCCTTGCTGATACCGAGAAAGTTCGCCAGTCTGCGGCAACTCCAATGCGTCGATCCGTCGCTCGGCTTTTTGCGAGTCGCATTCAGCACCTTGGCGCGCAGACTCGTCGTCAGCCGATACGGCTGTTGCCCGGGATGACTCGTTCCAATCCATCCAAGTCTGACGCCACAAAAGTTCTTTCCAACGAAAAACCGTAGGTTTTTTGGCCAAGGCCCTCCCGGATCATCGCAAAAGTTGCGTCCTCATTCAGCATCAAAATCAGCTTGGCGCGGAATACATATCCCGCCGGCAAGGAGCGCGACTGCGCAACCTGCGTCAGTTCCCTATGCTGCTTGTTCATTCAGCTGAATGCTTTTTCCGATACGCACCAATACGAGGCGCTGCCATTCTGGTCATGGTTACTCCGCGACAGGCCACTAGCCGTTATGCAAGTTACGCGCAAATAACGCGAAGATGTGTAATCTTCGGTATACTCATACGCTAGACCGAAGGAGGTCTCATGCGAACACTTACCGCGGCTATGTTGAATTCAATCGGCCGCCTGACTTTGCTCTGCCTCGCTCTGGCAGTCTGCACATTTGCAACCGAAGTCTGCAACGAACACACCTTCCAGGGCGCTTATAGTCTCACAGTAACTGGCTTCGTTCTTCCGCCACTTTCCATTGGTGAATTCGGCTTTGGTGGGGGCGAAGGCGCGGTTCCGCTGCAGGGCGTCCAACTGATTACGTCGGACGGCCATGGAAATCTGAAAGACAAAGAGTCCCTCAGTTTGGGCGGTCAGCCTCTGGCGGCAACAGAAGCGAATCCGTTCTCTCTCCATTACGGCACATACACGCTTGATTCCGATTGTACGGGCGTCGCGTTCCTTACCAACGCGAAATACATCTGTCCGAACAGTCCGGACAATTGCCCAACTGCAAATTCCGTCACCTTGGCATTCATAATCAACAAGACGGGCACAAAGATCCGAATGGTTGGTGTCCCGCCGTACGACAGCGGCGGCATCCAACGCGTGGTTACGAGCATTGGTGAAATCCTGGATCCCGAGCGCGGCATCTTCGACGGAAGATAGCTCAACTCTTCCGACAGCATAAGCTGGCGCCGTCTTGACAAAAGTCTTGACCCAAAATGATGGCACCCATCGATTGGAAGGCGGCGCCAACGCTTATCTACTGCTGCGGAGAGGGCGCACTTTACCGTTTCACCCAGTTGTAATATGCCTTGGTCCGCCGCGGATGTCTGGTTTTGGATAGGTCCTCATCGGCGTGGTCTCACCTTACTCCGCCTTCGGCCTGGGCACCGCTCGCATCACCGTCGCGAGATCGCGTATCCCTTCTCGATTCTATGAGTTCATCGCCGTCAAATACCCGCGGCGATGAACAGTTCCGGCATTACATCGACTGGTTCTCTGCTAATCGAAAGGATGCGATTAGCAATCGATTCGGCTTGCTTGCGAAGCTCCGGAACGGCAACGGTTTCGAACAGATCTCCCAACCGCGGCGGTCCCAGCGTTAATAACCAGTCATTTGCCTCGCCGTCTGCGCCAACAAGATCTCCGCTCTCTGTCGTAACAAAACCCCTCCCGATCCGGCCCGGGCGTGCATAACCGGCATCCACCAGAGAGCGCACGAATCGATCGCCGCTCGAACGGTAATCGTTGTCGGGCCCCGTGCAATTGATGACTCGTGCGACAACAAGCGGTAGGTGCTCGCCAGACCGCAGCGCTATATCCACGCCCAGGCCCGAATCGCCTTGACTGATCTCTCGCACGCGTCCGGCGTGTGTGATCAACTGGCCTCGCGCAATCGCATCCTGCACTTTGCCGTTGATCTCGGGCGCCATACGATGGCGATGGATGTCCCACCATGTCTTCGCATGTCGGAAGACACGCCGCTGCTCTTTCGCCGACAGCTTCTTCCAGATCTCGTTTGTGACAGGCCGCATCGAGTCCACGACGGCTCGCCAATCGGTACCCTGCGCCGCCGCCCGTTTCACTTCCGCCCGTATATCTCGCAACAGGCTCTTAGCCGTCGGATTCTCCGGTACGGGATAACAATCTCGCAGCGGGCGATACGGCGCGTGCGATTGCGGAAGCTTGCCACGACGGGAGACTACATGGATCGGCCCCGTGTGGGCCTGTGACAAAAGCGCCAGGAACGCATCGACAGCGGTCAATCCCGCACCCACCAGGAGCACCGGCTTACTTGGATCGAGCTCCGCCATCGCCGCAGTCTGCCACGGCGACGGGAAATACCCTGGCAAAGGATCGGCCACACTCCGCGATGGCGGGTTGCCTAAAGCCAATACAACTCTGTCCACCGAAAGCCTCTCCCCGTTCTCAAGAAAGAGGGTGACGGAAAGCCCGTCAAATTTGAGGCGCACAGCTTTTGTGAAATGATGACGCAACTTACTCTTCGGCGGGGCGCACCGGATAGTTTCCTGAAACAGCTCTTGAATGTAAGTGCCGTATAACTTCCGTGGTGCAAACATACCAGGATCAGCGGACGGCATCCCATGAGCCTGTAACCAGTGCAAAAAGTGCATCGGCTCGCTGCCGAATGCACTCATGCGTACTGCCGGGACATTGAGCAAGTGCGCATCGCAAGTCGTCGAGTAAGCTAAGCCCCGGCCTGGCAAACGCGGATCAATGATGTCGATCTCCACGGCTTCGCTCTGACGAAGCAAGTGAATCGCCACGGTTGTTCCTGAGAACCCCGCGCCGACGATAGCTACACGAAGAGTGCTCATTCTTTGCTTGTCTCTGTATTGTAGAGACTAGAGCAGCCGGTCGCCTGAGACTCGGGTATCGTATCCCGCTAAACCCTCCAATTCGCGCCGGAAGTTCGCACGGTACAAGATGTCGAACAGGTTCTGAATCCGCGGCAGACCAAGCGACTCTTTGCGTACCGCGAAATCATATCGCTCCAATGCCAGCGGGATAAAGTGTAGGCCGAACATGCGCGCCGCCGCATGGGTCGCAATGCAGCAGTCCGCCGCGCCCGTATATACGTGCCATGCGGCCGGTAAATGTCCCTGGGCCGCTGTATCGTAGCCCAGCAGAACAGAAGCTTTGACCCCGGCCTTTTTTAGTTGCGCATCGAGGAGAGCGCGGCTGCCCGAGCCTTCCTCTCGATTGATGATGCGGACATCCGGTCGTGCGAGATCCGCAACACTGCGAATGCTCTTCGGATTGTTTGCTGCTGTAATGATTCCCTGCTCCCACACCGCAAGAGAAATCATCGCCACCGGCGTTTTCGCAAAAAGCGTCTGCACCATCGGCACGTTATCGCGAAAGTGTGTACCTGCGACATGCGCATGGCCGGCCTTCAACAACGCCAGCGCCTGCGAACTGTTTCGGTGAGCAAGCACTAACTCGCTCCCGGCAGCCTGGGCATACCGAGCCAGAACGGAAAGTGCCGGATCGCAACCCGCAACTAAAATCCGGTTCTCGAACTTACTCTCCCCATCAAAGATGTCGAGCTTCGCTTTCCCCGCTCGTGTCCCCCGCTCAGCAACAGCCGCGTCGGCCGCGGGCAGGAATGGATGCCATGGCGAGGGAGCGGACGCGACGAGTTGACTGTCCACGCGACAAAGCTGCACCGGCTGACCCGGAATGGGAGCGTCTGACCCGGGAAGAAACAGAACCTGTTCCGAACGTCCCGTAGTGGGTTCGTCGACCGGAAGAGCAAATAAGTCTTCCACAGAAACATTGAACGCGCGGGCAAGCTTCAAAGCGATCGCCGTATTCGGGACGAAACTGCCGGTCTCGATCGCGTGAATCGTCTGTCTCGTCACACCGGCGACGGTGGTCAGGTGGCTCACCGAAAACCCGCGTTCGCGCCTCAGCTTCGCCAGATTGCTTTGGATCTCGGCCATGTCAAGTATACTTTACATTGTCATTTATAAACGACATGCATTTCCTCTGCCTTTTCCTGCTCTGGGCGCAAGCCGGCAAGGCCGAACTCTTCGGCACGGTGCGGGATCAATCCGGCGCCACGGTCCAAAACATTAGCGTAACGGCTCAGCAGGAGGGTACGGACGAGCGGTTCCAGGTCACCACCGACAGCCGGGGCGAATATCATCTGCTTGGACTTGCGGCCGGGCAGTATCGCTTGCTTGTTCGGAATCGCGAGGAGTCAGGCATTACACTTCGAATCGGCGACCAGGTCCGGTTTGACGTCCAGTTAGGGCAAGGAACTCAATCCGTTGATGTGGGGGGAGAAACTTCCCTGCTCGAGACGGCATCGGGCTCCGTGAGCTTCCACGTGGACCAGCGGCAGATCGAAACGCTGCCGCTCGATGGCCGCAACTTCATCCCGCTCGTCGCGCTTTCGCCGGGCGTCGCGCTGCCCGGCGGCGGCTCGCTGCTGCCGCGCATCAACGGCAGCCGCCCGCGCACGAACGAGTATATGTACGACGGCATCAGCGTCCTGCAGCCCGAACCGGGCCAGGTAGCGTTCTATCCGATCATCGATGCGATGTAGGAGTTCCGGCTGAACATCAACGCGTATTCGCCCGAGTACGGCCGATCGAATGGCGGCACGGTAATGGTCATCGGCAAATCCGGCACCAACGACTTTCACGGGACGCTATTCGAGTTCATCCGCAATGAAGCATCTCAACGGCGAAACTATCTTCGCCCCGCCGGGCCCAAACCCGAATTCCGCCGCAACCAATACGGGCTGGCGCTCGGCGGCCCGGTCCGGGCAAACAAGACATTTTTCTTCGCCGATTGGCAAGGCACGCGGCTGCGCACCGGCATCACGCGGCAGAGCGTTGTGCCCACGGTCGCGCAGCGCACCGGCGTCTTCACCAGCGCCATCTACGATCCGGCCACTTCGCCACGCATGCCTTCCCGAACAACACCATTCCGGCCAGCCGCTTCGATCCCATCGCCACTCAGGTGCTGCAGCACTACCCGTCTGCCGAATGCGGCCGGCGCGCAACAACTACGTCCGCACCGCCGTCGAACCCGACAACCAGGACCAGTTCGATACCCGCATCGACCACGTTTTCAACGACAAGCATCGGGCTTTCGCCCGCTACTCCTATCTCCGCGATGACGACACGCCCGTTACCTCTTGCCCGAGGGCAGCGGCAATCTCACTTCCGGCGTCATCGGACACGCCATCACGCGCGGTGACGGCATCGCGTCCGAGTACGATTGGACCATCTCGCCGAGCATCGCTGAATCAGGCCCGCTTCGGCTACACGCGCCGCGATGTCAACCAGGCCTCGCTGCAAAACGGCGGCATCACCGTTCCCGGCGCGCCCGGCGAGTACCTTCGCCTTCGACGCTGCCCATCTTCACCGTCACGGGCTATCAGCAGATCGGCCCGACCACCGCCGCCAACGCCGAATTTCACGACCTCCGTCACCGAGTACCTCGACACGTTCTCCATGGTCCGCGGCCGCCACACCATCAAGTTCGGCACGGACATCCGCCGCGAAGCACTCGACATCGTGAATCCCGCGAATCCCACCGGCTCTTACGCTTCACCACCACCGGCACGAACTCTCCACCGGCGCAGGCGGCAACGCGCTGGCCTCACTTCTGCTGGGCCAGGTGAATGCCTTCAGCATCGACATTCAGAACGCAGGCACTGCAGAGCGCGCCCACATCGCCGAGTTCTTCATCGGAGACGACTGGAAGGTCTCGGACCGCCTCACGCTTCAACCTGGGCACGCGCTACACCCTCAACTTCCCTTCAACGGAAGTCAACAACCAGGACGCGGTCTTCAACCTGAATACCCAGGTACTCGACTTCCCGCATACCGCGCGCGACCTGGAATGCTGCGACTTCGGCCCGCGCGTCGGCCTCGCCTACCGCATCGGCGATTCCTGGTGATTCGCTCAGGCTATGGCATGGTCTGGTTCGAGCAGACCGGCATCACCACGCCGTTCACGCTGCCGCAGTTCCCGTTCGTGCAAACCGTGGGCCAGCAGTCGCAGGACAACATCAACCCGGCCTTCGTCCTCGCCAACGGACCACCGTCCAGGTGACCGCGCCCAATCCGAACTCCGGGCTCGGCCAGGGCGTATTCGGCGTGGACCGGAACGTCGGGTCCGGCTACTCGCAGCAGTGGAACTTCACGGTGCAGAAGACGTTTGCGCGTAACCTGAATTTCGAGGTTGGCTACCTCGGGTCGAAGAACACGCACTTCGGCATTGCCGGAGTGCGAACCTCAATCAGTTGCCCGCCGCCGACCTGGTCCTGGGACCGCGCTCTAACGCAGGAGTGCCCAATCCTTACTACGGCCAGATCCCCGCTTCGTCCTCGTTGGGCCAGCCCACCATCGCGCGGCAGCAGCTGCTGCGCGCCTTCCCGCGATTCACCAACGTCGCGCTTTTCCGCGACAACGTCGCCGATTCGGAGTACGAGGCGCTTCCAGATGAAGCTCGAAAAGCGCCTCTCGCACGGCCTGACGTTCACCTTCGCCTACACATTCTCGAAGCTGATTGACGACGCCTCCACTTACTTCTCGCAGACGATCTTTACCGGACCGACGCTGACCACCATCGGGGCCGCCGACGCCAACAACCGCACACTCGAGAGAGACGTTTCGAGCGGCGATATCCCGCACGTGTTTTCGGCGGGTTGGGTGTACCAGATTCCACGTTTCTGGAAGATCTCGGGCTGGGAAATGGCCGGCCTTGTCCGCGTGCAATCCGGCGACGCCGTTCCCATCACGCAAGCGACCAATAACTTGTCCGCCTTCGGCTACGCGGTGCAGCGCCCCAACCGCATCGCAAACCCGAATGACTTCGCCAGCCGAGCGCGGCGGACTGGTTCGACAAATCGGCCTTCACGGCGGCAGGACTCAATACCATCGGCAACAGTTCGCGAAATCCCGTCCGCGGGCCGGGCCTGCAGAACGCCGACCTCATGATTGGCAAGACGTTCCGCCTCACCGAGAGGATGAACCTGGAGTTCCGCGCCGAAGTCTTCAACGTCACCAACACACCGCCGCTAAACGATCCGAACGGCTCCTTCGGCAGTGCGGCGTTCGGAACGATCACCAGCGCCGGCAATCCCCGCGACTTCGAGTTCGCCGGCAAATTCCGGTTTTAGCCCTCTCCCGCTATACTGTGCCATTACCTGATGAGCCAGCTGCTGAAGACTAAGGACATCGATGAACTGATAGCAGAATCGAACGTCGAGGGCAAGCGACTGAAGCGCACGCTCGGGCCTTGGAGCCTGATCGCCTTCGGCATCGGCGCGGTAATTGGCGGGGGAATCTTTACTGTTACCGGCACGGCGGCGGCCGGTCAGCACATGAGCGTTCCCTCAATTCTGAATGCCCCTGTACTCGATCTGCTGCTGCATGGCGGGGCCGCGGCGTCAACCATTGGAAGACCGGGCGCCGGTCCAGGCCTGACCCTGTCCTTTATTCTGGTTGCACTTACCTGCGGCTTTGCAGCACTCTGTTACGCGGAGTTGGCCTCCATGATTCCGATCGCCGGCAGCGCGTATACATACGCGTATACAACGCTGGGCGAGATCTTTGCCTGGATCATCGGATGGGACCTCATTCTGGAGTACGCGGTATCGAACATGTCCGTCGCGGTTGGGTTTTCGGCGTACTTCAATGTCATGTGCGACTACCTGTTTGGCGTGCACCTTCCCAAATATCTTTCGGAACCGATGATTGTCGAGGGCAAGTTGACTGGAAGCCTCTTCAACGTACCGGCACTGCTGGTTGTGATGGCGTTGAGCTGGATTTTAGTGCGCGGTGTGCGGGAGAGTGCGGGCGCGAACAATGTCATGGTGGCGATTAAGATTGCGGCTGTGCTCTTGTTCATCTTCGGAGCGGCACGGGCGGTGCAAGTCTCGAATCTGCATCCGTTTTTGCCGAACGGATGGCCGGGGGTGCTGAGCGGGGCCGCCATCGTCTTCTTTGCATTCATAGGATTTGATTCGGTTTCGACGGCCGCGGAAGAGTGTGAACGGCCGCAACGCAACATGCCCATCGGCATCATCGGAACCCTGGTCGTGTGCGGTCTCCTTTATACCTCGGTGGCACTCGTTTTGACGGGCATCGTCAATTGGAAGACGCTCGACAATGCTTCGCCGGTAGCGGGCGCGCTTGAGGCGATCGGGATGAACAAGCTGCGGTTCACCGTGACGGTGGGAGCCCTGCTCGGGATGCTGTCTTCCCTGCTCGTGTATCAATATGGTCAGGCACGGATCTGGTTTGCGATGTCGCGAGATCGGTTATTGCCTGATGTCTTCTCGCGTGTGCATAAAAAGTATCAGACTCCGCACGTAAGCACCTGGCTCGCCGGCCTGGCAGTGGGCGTACCCGCAGGAATCTGGGATATCGGAACGTTTGCGGATCTATCCAATATCGGAACGCTCTTCGCCTTCATCATTGTCTCGGCAGGCGTAGTGGTTCTGCGACGGTCCCAGCCGGATCGTGTGCGAGCCTTTCGGGTTCCGCTGTCACCGTTCATGCCGGTGATTTCCGTTCTGTCCTGTTTCGGCCTAATGCTCGGCTTGCCGCTCGAAACGTGGATTCGATTCTTCGTTTGGCTGGCAATTGGTCTGGTTTTCTATTCACTCTATGGGCGAAAGCGGAGCCCACTGTTTCAGAGGTAAGAGTGGTTTGGGAAAACAGCGACTGACAGCGTTGGATGGGCTGCGGGCACTGTCCGTGCTCCTCGTCATCTGGAATCACACCACCAGAATCGATCTGGGCGTCAAGCTGCTACCACGGCCTCGTGTGAATCTACGCTGATCAACCTACTTTGTTATCGAAATGCCAGTCAAGGCGTACTACAGTGCAAGCGTATGCGAGTTCCTCGAAGATAATCATGAACGTATTCTGGGTGTTCTCGCCTCCCACCATCATCACGCGCTCGAGGAGCAACAACGGTGGGCTTGGCTTCAGCAACTATCGATTCCGAGGAATGCGCTTTCGCCAGAAATATTCGGGCGGCTATTCCTAGAGCTATACATCCCGAGAATGGGGAAGCGTGCCGATGCGGTGGTGGTTCTAGAGAGTGTAGTTCTCGTTTTAGAGTTCAAAATAGGGGCAAAGGGCCACCTCTCCGAGGCGTTCAAACAGGTGGAAGACTACGCACTTGATTTGAAGAATTTTCACGAAGCCAGCCATTCTGTTCCGATCGTTCCGGTCTTGATTTCGATTGAGGCTAAATCGTCTCGGCGCATTGATATTGAGTTTGCCGAGGACCTTGTCGCATCGCCTGTAGGGTCAAACACGGCTGAACTGGCTGGTTTGATCCTACATATCAGCCAATCAACATCTCATCCGGCGCTAGACCTAAATGTATGGATGGCGGCAGGGTACAAGCCCACCCCAACAATTGTTGAGGCAGCACAGGTCCTGTATCGAACTCACAGCGTCGCTGACATTTCTCGATCTGATGCTGGCCGGACGAATCTCGGTTCGTTGAGTGCGGCAGTCACCCGAGCGATCGATGAGGCCCGACAGAACAGAAAGAAAATTATATGCTTCGTCACTGGCGTTCCAGGCTCAGGCAAAACTTTGGCTGGCCTAAATATTGCGACGCAACGCTCCGACGAACATCACGATGAACACGCGGTCTTCCTTTCTGGCAACGGGCCACTTGTTGATGTTCTCAGAGAAGCGCTGGCACGTGACAGAGCACGGCGCGAAGGATCTCGAAGAAGGTATCCGAGCAGCAAGACCAGCTTAGATCAGAGCTATCAAGCTTCGCTAGCCACCATCCCGTCTGTTCCCAAAGTGGCCCGGTTTACTGAGGCGATAGCAACGGGCAATCGGATTGCGGATCGAATCTTACGCGACCGCACCAACGATGGGTCGAATGTGCCACCGCCTACTTACAACTTTGGAGTGAATCCGGGAGACTATCAATCGACACCGACGAACTTTCCGCGGCAGCCTCAATTTGTTCAATGGGGCAATGTTACGCCGTTTGTTTTGCGCGAGGCCGCCCAGTTCCGACCCGGGCCACCACCGGCGCTCGACTCCCTGTTGTATGGAAGAGCACTTAGTGAGGTGCAAACGTTGGGCGCGACAGTCAATTCATCCGCGACACCAGAGCAGATGCTGATCGGGAAATTCTGGAACGGATCGATTCAGAACTATTGGAATGAAATCGCGCAAACTGCAACGGTCGCGCAGCATATGAATACCTCGGACACGGCACACGTTTTTGCTCTCCTCAATGTTGCGCTCGCCGACTCCGTGATCGCCTTCTATGACGCAAAGTATCAATACAATTTCTGGCGGCCAGTAACCGCCATCCGAGCCGCAGATCCGAATGTGACGCCGGGAGCGATGCCCGATGCGCAATGGCTGCCCGAAACCACGAACACGGCACCTGATCCGTCGTACCCGGGTGCCCACGCTGTGATCAGCGCTGCGGCGGCGGAAGTTCTGGTAGCAACGCTGAAGACGGATTGGATCTCAATGGATGTTACTTCGGAAGTGATGAGCGGAGTGACGCGGCACTTCGATAGCATCTCAGACGCGGAGGCGGAAGCAACGCGCAGCCGGGTGTATGCCGGCGCCCACTTTTCATTCGATTTGCAAAGCGGTGAACGACTGGGACGGCGAGTATCTGAGTTCGTCCTGGAGCGGGCGAAGTAGTCGGCCAAGATAATTTCGCATCGCTGTTGGCTCTCCGGCGGTCGGTCGGGGAGCCTCTCGTTGAAGGCGCTTCAGGTGTAAGCGATGAAACGAAGGGCCGCGGAGTTCATGCAGAAGCGCAATCCTGAGGGCGGTGGACCGTCGTCGAAGACGTGGCCCAGATGCGCGTCACATTTCCGGCACAGCACTTCAGTCCGATGTAAAGAAAGACTCGTGTCAATTCGCGTACTAATGTTTTCTTTTGCAATCGGAGCTGAAAAGCTCGGCCAGCCGGTTCCGGAATCGAATTTGTCCTGCCATCGGAAGAGTGCCGTTCCACAACAGACGCAGCGGTACACACCGGGTTTGTGATTGTTCCAGTATCGGTTAGCGAAGGCGAACTCGGTCCCACCGCGCCGCGTGACAGAGTATTGTTCGGACGTAAGATTTGTGCGCCATTCGGCATCGGACTGGACAAGTTTGCGAACGCCGAGAACCCCCGGCACTCTCCGCTATTCGAGAAAAGCGCAAGTTGGACTTCCGGGCCGGAACCATTCTGCGCGGGATCAAGCAGTTTCCGCTCTCGTGGATACCAGAGGGCAGCCAACCCGGCGAAGGCAATTGGAGTAATCAGAAGAGCCCGGCGTGAACGCTGATCTGATGGGAGGGTTGAAACGGGCATTGCAGTTGCTCTGTATCGTTCGCGTGTACTTCAGCAACTAAAGCCGGATTTGCGCGACGCCGGCAATATGCCCGGTCCCTTCTTCCTGCGCAAACACGACCACTCGGATTCCGCTTTCGGACGATTGCGGCGGCAACTTGAGCTCGATGCTTTTGTTTAATGGCCTACCCGCACTCTCCACACCAATTTTCGTAATCTCGTACGCGACGGCTACATGCTGCAGGGTTCGACTCGCATTCTCGCCCCGTTGCACCCGAGATATGACGCGATTACGCGCTATCACTGCATAGACGACTCGCTTCGTGCGTTCCGGAGACGACTCGTCCACTTGCACGTGAAGGGTTACATGGTCGCCCGTGAGTTTTGCATCCATGTGCACCGGCTGTTTGCCACGCCCGGCAGCCTTCTGAACTGTTTTTTCTATGTCGGAACGGCGGCTGCCGACCACTCCCCACCCGCCATCTACAACCAGTTGCGGCGTGTACACTTCATCCGGGGAGATGCGCGCAGCGGAGTCATTTTGCCGGGCGCTAAAGGCGGCGGAAGAAAACGGATCGCGCCACCCGAGGTGGTTCCAATAATCCACGTGTTCGCTGAGCACAATGAGATCAACGCCAGAGACTGGTTGTTCTTCGTCCAGCTTCGCGAGGAGTGCATCGGCGGGTGGGCAGCTGGAGCATCCCTCGGATGTGAACAACTCCAGTAGAACCGGAATCCGAGGGCTTTCGGCCGGCAACAAACGTGACAGGCCGAAAAGACATGCCAGAGTGGCCAACGTATATTTCATCGAGGAAACCTCCGAAAAGTTGCCAGGCGCAGTCCGCCCGTCACTCTCCTATTCGGTGCAAAACCAATTCGAGTTACTCATGGCGAGAAATAAACGATGCCATATTCCGTCGTCCGAGACCTTTGCTCGAACAGAGATCTCGTTACCCCTCGACGATCCGTCGATTGTCCTCCGGAAGGAGCGTCAATTCACTCCAGTCTAACTCCTCTTGCAGGAGCAGGTACGTGTCAATGCCGACACGATCATCGGCTCGCAAACGCTCCAGGGCGTCGCGCTCAGCAGTGACGGCAGCCAGCCCGAGCGTCCGGTATCGTTGGATCGATCGAGATTTCTCCGGATCAGCCGGCGCGTCACGCTTGGCTGAGAATGCGTAGCGCAAACGGTCCACATCTTCGCCCTGTTTGTCGTCTAAAGCCTCCAGAGCAGCTTGTGCCAATGCCACTCTCGCTTCTGTGAGCTCACGCGTCGCGGTATCGCGATTGTTCAGCTTCAACAAACGGATCAACGGCGCTAATGTCAGTCCCTGAACGACTAAGGTCGCCAGTACGACGGAGAACGCGACAAGCACCACCAGATCGCGCTGCGGAAAGCGTTCGGGCAGGGCGAACGCCGTGGCTAGTGTGACGAAACCGCGCATGCCGCACCAGCCTACGAAAATGGCCTGCCGCATCGTCGCATCTTCCGCGAGTCCCCGGCGCCTGCGGTACCAAGCCATGGTGCGGTTGAAGCAGATGAGCGCGAGCATGCGCGTAACAATGACGGCCAAGATGACCAACAGAGCGAGTGTGAATGCCTCGCGCAAGCGACTCGGATCCATACGGGAGACGATGTTTCGCGCCTGCATCCCCATGAGCAAGAAGGCCAGGACGTTCAACGTGAATACGACGGAGCTCCAAACGGCATAGGACTGGACGCGCATGCGCGCCGACATGCCGGTCCCGCTGCTACGGGCGAGGGTCATGGCAAAGGAAATGGTGCAGAGTATGGCCGAGAGATGCAACCGGTCTGCCGCAATCCAGACCAGGTAGGCGAGGACAAACTGCAGGACGTTGCCGCCCAGAGTATCGACTACGATGCCGATTGATACGAGCGAACCAGAAAGGCGCACAGGATGCCAAACAGGATGCCTCCCGGAATGGCCAGCGCGAGTTGCAGATCCACGGCCGGGGTGAGGCCGCCGTCCGACTGTAATGCTCACGGCGGCGGTGTAGATCAGAAGCGCCGACGCATCGTTAAACAGGCTTTCGCCTTTCAAAACGGCTTCCGTACTGCGAGGGATGGACACGGCTGTCAGGACGGCCGAAGCCGGCCGCGGCATCGGGCGGCGCGACGATGGCCCCGAGGGCGACGGCCGCCGCCAGAGGTAAACCGATATAGGCAACGCCGACCCAGGCGACTACGGCCGTAGTGATGACCACGGCGAAGATGACCAGGGACACGAGCGGCACCCAGAATCGGCGGGCCGCGACCAGCGGGTAATCGAAGGCGGAGTCCACCAACACCGGCGCGATGAAGAGCGCAAGCGCCGTTTCGGGCGACAGCACGATATTCGGGGAACCCGGGATAAGGGCGACGAACACGCCTGCTCCCGCGAGCATCGCCGGGTACGGCAACGACAAACGGCGCGCGATCTGCAGGAGAATGATCGCCGCCAGCAATAACAGGATTAAGCTTTCGAAAAACGTCATGACAACCGAAGCCCTCGGCGCTGCGTCTACGGTTCTCATTCTGCGGCATCGGCGGGGCGAGATCATTGAATGATCTCACGGAGACTCCGCGCTCGCCGAAGGTTCGCGACGGTCTTCCGGAGGCCGACCGAAGCCGAGCATTGAACAGCACTGATTCAGCGTGATCTTTACAATAGATAAGATCCGTTTCCGCCAGTCGAACATGAACACGATGAGAGACCGTACTCGTTGAGCGCAGCCGCTGCTCCTCCTAATCCACACTCTTTGTGGAAGCCAAAAGCAAATCCCTGGCTGATCGCGTTTGTGGTTTCGCTGGCGGCCTTTATGGAGGTGCTCGATACCAGCATCGCCAACGTTGCGCTTCCGCATATCGCGGGCAATATGGGCGCCACCAGCGATGAGAGCACGTGGGTGCTGACGTCTTACCTGGTTTCGAATGCGATCGTGCTGCCGATTACAGGGTGGCTGGTGTCGCTGTTTGGCCGGAGGCGGTTTTTTCTGATTTGTATTTCGTTGTTCACCGTCAGTTCGCTTTTCTGCGGAGTGGCGCCGACCTTGGGCGTGCTGTTGCTCTCGCGCGTCATTCAGGGTGCGGGCGGCGGCGGGCTCCAGCCCATGGCCCAGGCCATCCTCGCCGATACGTTTCCGCCGGAGAAGCGCGGCCTGGCGTTCTCGGTTTATGGAGTGACCGCCGTGGTGGCTCCGTCGATCGGGCCGACTCTTGGCGGATGGATCACCGATAACTACACCTGGCGCTGGATCTTTCTTATGAACCTGCCGGTCGGGATTCTGGCCATCTTTCTGGTGCTGACGTTTGTGGAAGATCCGCCGTTTCTGCAGCGAACCAGCCTCGAAGAGAGCCGGATCGATTATGTCGGGTTCGGTCTGCTGGCCATCGGGATCGCGTTCCTGCAGATTGTGCTCGACAAGGGGCAGGAGGATGACTGGTTCGGCTCGAACTTTATTGTCACCTTGACGGTGATTTCGGTCGTTTGCCTGGTGACGCTCGTGCTTTGGGAACTTAGGGTGAAAGATCCTATCCTGGACGTTCGGCTGTTCAAGAACGTCAACTTCGCGACGTCAAGTCTGATGATGTTCATGGTTGGGGCGGCATCATTTTCGACAACCGTGCTGATGCCGCAGTTCCTGCAAAGCCTGATGGGATACACGGCCGAGAGCGCGGGAATGGTGCTTTCGGCGGCGGCGATCCTGTTGCTGATCGAATTGCCGCTGGTGGGACAGTTGACGGGGCGGATTCAGGCGCGTTACCTGATGGCGTTTGGTTGGGCGGGTTTGACGATTGCCATGTTTTTCTCGACACGACGCATGGACCTGGAGATGAGCTTTCCGGCGGCTACTTGGCTGCGCATTGCCCAGTATGTGCCCATGGGCTTCATTTTCATTCCCGCGACCATGGTGGCCTATCTCGGGATCCCACCGGAGAAGAGCAATGCGGTAGCAGGTTTGATTAACTTCGTGCGGAATATGGGCAGCAGCGTAGGAACGTCCGCGGTAACGACGATTCTGGCACGGCGGGCGCAGGTGCACCAGGTGATGCTCGCGAGCCATACGGCAATGAGCACGCCTGCTTTTCAGCAGACAAGCGCAGCGCTGGCGAGCCGACTTCGAGCGTAGCGGGGTACATGGGGCGCAGCTACAGGCGTATGGCCGGATGTATCGCACGATGCAGGACCAATCGTCCGCACTGTCGTACATCGATACGTTCTGGCTACTGGGGATTGCGGCGGGGATTATGTTCTGTCTGTCATTCCTCTTGAGGAAGAATAATCCGCGCAGGGCGGCGGGGACTAAGGCGCTCGCTCACTAACGAGAGTGACGCCGGTGAGTGCAAACGGGAAGGGCCGTGTCGCCTTCAGAAGCGAAACGGCCCAGAAAGTTTTTTTGGTTAGAGGCTACAGTTCTTCGGCAAATTGGCCGAAGAAGATATTACTGACCCCAGAGACCTTGACCAGCCTTCACGTTGCTCTTGATTTTCACGGGTGTTCTCTCCTTTCGTTCAGTCTTGAGATCTTCCCTGGCAGGGGTTGAACTCAGATTTGTTCGAAGCATCGAAATCTTTCCAAAAGGGTCGGAAGTTAGCGCTTCCGGCCTTTTTTATTTTCTTCGCCGCATCGGGATGACTTAGTTATACCGAAATTCATTGCGTAAGCAAATACTTTTGTACGGAATAAGTAGATCAGATTTCCCTGTAACTCTACCCTTTCACTTACTAAGGTGACCGTATGTTGAGAAGAAGCTACTCTGAAGGTTGGAAGAAAACCTTTCCCTGTTTGAACCGGCAGCGCTTCCCCTGAAGCAGCAGCTTGGGACGAGACTGAAACAGCTGGCGGAATCGAAGCTTTTCGCGGGCGCCAGTTCCTGGAAATACGAGGGATGGCTGGGGAGTATCTATTCTCCCGAGCGCTACCTATCGCGAAGCCGCTTTTCGCGGGTGAAGTTTGAGCGCGAGTGTCTGAAAGAGTACGCCGAGGTGTTCCGAACGGTCTCGGGCGATTTTGCGTTTTATCAATTTCCGACCGTTGCCTTTTGGAAAGACCTTTTCGCGCAAGTGGGGCGGCCGTTCCAGTTTGCCTTTAAGGCTCCGGAGGAGATTACGGCCCCAGCATTTCCGAACCACGAACGATACGGCGCACGAGCGGGGAGTGCGAACCCCTCTTTTCTCGACGCCACGATGTTTGTCCAGCAGTTTCTACAGCCGTTACGGGAATACGGCGACTGTGTGGGCGTAATCATGTTTGAGTTCCCAGCTGCGGCGGGCAGGCTTTTCGGACCGCAGCGATTCGCCGAGTTGTTGGGGCGCTTTCTCCGTGCGCTGCCGAAGAACTTCCATTATGGCGTCGAGATTCGAAGTCCGGAACTCTTCTGCCCGGAGTACTTGCGCGTGCTGCGGGAGGAAGGTGTGGCGCACATTTTCAATTCATGGAGCCAGATGATCCCGCTCACCGAGCAGATTTCACATCCGGAGGCATTCAGTGCAGATTTCACGGTATGCAGGGCGCTCACGGTACCGGGCCGGAGCTATGAGGATTCGGTCAGACTCTTCAAGCCGTATTCGAGCATTCGCGAACCGAACGCGGAAGTGCGGGCGGCGCTTCGGAAGTTGCTCGTGAGAAGCAAACGGCGAGGAGAGGCGGCCTATATCTTCGTCAATAACCGATTGGAGGGTTTTTCGCCGGGAACGATTGCGGCCGTTGCCGAGGACGAGGGGTTTAACTGACGGAAGTTGAAACGGGAAGGGCCGTGTCGCCTTCAGAAGCGAAACGGCCCAGAAAGTTTTTTGGTTAGAGGCTACAGTTCTTCGGCAAATTGGCCGAAGAAGATATTACTGACCCCAGAGACCTTGACCAGCCTTCACGTTGCTCTTGATTTTCACGGGTGTTCTCTCCTTTCGTTCAGTCTTGAGATCTTCCCTGGCAGGGGTTGAACTCAGAGTTGTTCGAAGCATCGAAATCTTTCCAAAAGGGTCGGAAGTTAGCGCTTCCGGCCTTTTTTAATTTTCTCGCCGCATCGGGATGACTTAGTTATACCGAAATTCATTGCGTAAGCAAATACTTTTGTACGGAATAAGTAGATCAGATTCCCCTGTAACTCTATCCCTCGATCTGGTTAGAAGCTCAGTAAAACGAAAACTTTTGTACCATGGCTATTCGAGTCATCAATGCCAAGACGAATAGCCATCCTGGGTGCATCCGGATCAGTCGGCAGCGCATTAGCAGTTCACATTCTTCGCGCCCGGCTGCTGGAGCCATCCGACCAGTTGCTGTTGGTCGGACATGGGGTGCACACGACGGAACAGAAGCTGCTCAGCACGCGCATCGACCTGATGGATGCTTTCGACGATGATCGCGTCAGGATTGAAGTGGTTCCGGACGTCGCCGATGTGGAGGCGGACATCGTCATCGTGTCGGCAGGAGCAACCCTGGGGCCGGCAAGCCCGACGAGACGTGATCTTGGGGCTACGAACCGGGCCATCTTCGAGCATATTGCTGAACAGTGTGTCGGCCGACTCTCGCAGGCCTTGTTCATTGTCGTCAGCAACCCGGTCGAACTGGCCGTCGAAATCCTTTCGTTTGCCGTTGACCGGAAACGAGTGTTCGGAATGGGGGCGCAGCAGGATTCGATGCGGTTTGCCCGTGCGATTGCGTCGGATCTGGGCGTCAGCCGGCATGACGTTCGTGCAACCGTCATGGGAGAGCACGGACAAGCTATGGTTCCGCTGTGGGGCAGTGTTGAATTGATGCCGGGCGACCCGCGGGCAGCGGATTACTTCCGCGATCTTCGCGAGCGCGTTGCGGAATGTCCGTTAGAGACTCGCGTGGGAACGCTGCGATCGCTGGTTTCGGAGCTGCTGTCGCAAGAACGAATCGCCGAAGCATATGCTCTCACGCACGGCGCTTTGCCTGACGCACAGGATCTTCGTCGAGCCTTACATCACTGCACACTGTATGCATTCGACGCCCAACGCAACGGCGAACGCCACGCTTCAATGTGTTGCGGCCGTTTTGGCGAACGATCATCGGCGAATTCATGGACAGGTGGTCTTAAGAGGAGAGGTGCTGGGTCTGAACGGAGTGTGCGGTTTGCCTCTTACCGTAGGAACGAATGGCTGGCACGCAGAGGCGCTGGATTGGCTGGAGCCGGACGAGATTGATGCCGTGAAAAAGGCTGCGCAGTCGATCGAGGAGTTTACATCGGGAATCCTGATCGGGGCCGTCCAGTCTTTGCTTCCGAGTGAGGCTCTGTTAGTGGCCTGAGCGTGGTCCGGACGCGGCAGATTCGAAGGAATCAAAGCTCGATTGCGTCGCCGTTCTCAAGGGCATCGAACGGCAAGAGATGCGGGTGTTCGGCCAGGGCACGGCGAAGGTCGATGACCGGCTCGTCCTCCCCGTCGTCGGCCAGCTGAAAAGTGCCCCAGTGGATCGCGATGCTGCGTTCCGGTGCCAAGATCCGGTGCGCGTCAACGGCTTGCCCCGGAGACATGTGAACCGGACTCATGAACCATTCGGGTTTGTAGGCGCCGATGGGCAGAAGGGCCAGGCGAGGGCTACCCAAGCGGTTGCGGATCTCGTCGAAATGCGGGCCGAATGCAGTATCCGCGGCAAAGTAGACAGCGCCCGCTGGCGTCTGTATCCAATAGCCGCACCAAAGTGTCCGGTTGCGATCGGTAAGGCCGCGTGCCGAAAAGTGACGCGCCGGTAAGCACGTGATCGGACCCGCGTTGTCCCACCAGTCCATCTCCCGCTCCGCTTTCAGACCATGGCGAGATAGGAATGGAGCGAGTCCAAGCGGAACGATAAAGCGCGGCTTGTCTCGTCCGGCGATTCGCTTCAGAGTTTGAATATCCAGGTGATCGTAATGATTGTGGCTGAGCAGAACAAGATCAACCCTGGGGAGTTGCTCGAAGGGAACGCCTGGCGGCGAGAAGCGTCGAGGGCCCAAGGACGAGAACGGGCTGGCGCGGTCGCTCCAGATGGGGTCGGTGAGTATGTTGGCGCCTGCATGCTGAATCAGGACGGTCGAATGATTGATCCAGGTGATCCGGCACCGGGCACCTTCCACCGATGAGGGCGGGGTGTTTGTCCGGGGAGTTTGAGGCGGGCGCGGCGTCCATGGAGCAGTTCGGCTCGTCATCTTCCATCGCAGGACGTCAAGCAAACCTTTTGCCGCGGGTGCGTTCGGGTTGAAGAATCGCTTGCCATCGTAATGGTCGGAGAGGGGATACCGCAAGAATTTAGTGTGGCATCCACCCAACCGAGCTGCTCCAGCTTCGCTTCCCTCGCGCCTTCGTTGAGTTGCTCAATGAACCTGTTCGAGATGGTGAAGGAAACTGCGGCGCCACGAGACTCATGATGATGGTGACAATCTCTTCCGATGACGGCCGATCGGGCATTCTGACCCACTCTTGAGCTGCTCCGTAAATTGACCAACTCATTGCTGTTGCCAGCAGTTCCGGTGGCACAGCGCCCGATGAGCCATGCCGGCGAAATCCGTCGAGTAGTAGCCCCCGGACGATAGGGATCACGGCCGACTCAAGGTGGGGGGCCAACTGCAGCAGGCGTTCGCAACCAAGCTTCGCGGTTTCGGTCAGGTAGTCGCATACCGCAGCTACGATCCCCCGGAGGGCTGAGGCGCAGGTTCCGTCAAAAGAAATGCCCCGATTCGACAGCAGTTCTTCGAATCGGCTTCCTACGACGCATTGCAAAAGGGCGAACTTGTCCGGGTAATGATCGTAAAACGTAACCCGGTTTACCGTGGCTTCATCTGCAATGTCCTGCACGGAGATCTTGTCGAAGTCCTTGTCAGTCAACAGCTTATCGAGCGCATCGTGAAGCAGCTGGCGGGTGCGCCGGATACGCGGGTCGAGATCCTGTCGAGCGCCTTCCGTTGTATTCGCGCTACAACTGGTGTCCGGTGTGCTCTTGCTCACGAACAGATTTGTGCCTCTAGCGTTGACGCTACTGGCGCCCGTGATCGTGAACATCCTGCTGTTCCACATTTTCCTTGCGCCCGCTGGGCTACCAATGGCTCTTGTGGCGACGTTGTTATGGATCATGGTTGCGTACCCGATGCGCCCCACGTTTGCCGTCCTTCTGCAACCGAGGCCGCTAGTGCGCTAAAGAATTTTGCACGGTTGGAAAATGGGAAGGGCCGTGTCGCCTTGAAGCGAAACGGCCCAAAAGTTTTTAAGTAGAGGCTACAGTTCTTCGGCAATTTAGCCGAAGAAGATATTACTGACCCCAGAGACCTTGACCAGCCTTCACGTTGCTCTTGATTTTCACGGGTGTCCTCTCCTTTCGTTCAGTCTTGAGATCTTCCCTGGCAGGGGTTGAACTCAGAGTCGTGCGAAGCAGCGAAATCATTCCAAAAGGGTCGGAAGTTAGCGCTTCCGGCCTTTTTTATTTTCTTCGCCGTATCGGGATGACTTAGTTATATCGAATATCGCTACGTAAGCAAATACTTTTGTACGGAATAAGTAGACCGGATTTGCCTGTAACGCCGTATACTCCGTGGGTCAGATTTGACCCGCCGTGTTTCTCGACCGGGCACGATATGATGAGCCAACTATGGGGAAGGGTTTACTGTTATCGGTGTTGGTTGCCTTGAACATTTCGGCCCAGACGCGGTATGTAGGGTCGACTGCCTGCAAGACCTGCCATTCCAGCGTGTACGAACGTTGGAGCAAAACCACGGATGGCGAACGTAGTCCGCGACCCGAAGACGCATCCGGACGCGATTCTACCCGACCTCTCTAAACCGGACCCGCTGGTCAAGTTCACAAAAGACGACATCGCTTTCGTTTATGGCAGCAAGTGGAAGCAGCGCTATTTCACGAAGAAAGGGGATGACTTTTATCCGCTGGGCGCGCAGTGGGACATCACTCATCAGGTATGGCGGAGCTATCAGGTCGCGCCGGGAACGGACTGGTGGACGGCCTATTATCCGGGCGGCAACATGCAGCGCCCTACAGGTCCGCTCTGTGATGGGTGCCACTCCGTAAATTACAACATCGAGACGAAAACTGTCACCGAATGGAATGTCGGGTGTGAGAAGTGCCACGGCCCCGGAGCGGTCGCACATCGAAAAGCCATCGCGCGCGAATATCGTGAATCCGGTGCGTCTCGATTTTGTGCGAGCGAACGACGTTTGCATCCAGTGTCATTCGCAGGGCCAGCCGCTCGCCAATCCAATCAAAGGCAAGTATTACGATTGGCCGGTTGGCTTCGAAGTTGGCAAGAACTTACAGGATTACTGGAAGCTGGAAGAACACAAGTTAGGGCAGCAATCATTTACTCATTTTGCCGACGGAACCGCGCACAAGAATCGCATGCAAGGGAACGACTTCGTTCACCAGCCAAATGTACACTCACGGCGTAACCTGCTTTAGCTGTCATGATGTTCACGGTACGGGGAACAATGCTGAGCTACTGAAGCCGGCGAGCGTGATGTGCCTGGAGTGCCATGGGCCGAACTCTCCGAACGGTCCGCACGCTCCGACCATCGAGGCACACACGCATCACAAAGCCGGGAGCGCGGGCAACGAATGCATGAATTGCCATATGCCGAAAATTGAACAGACCATCGCAGACGTCAATGTTCGAGCACACACGTTTAAGTTCATCACGCCGGCGACTACTGAGATGTTGAAGGTTCCGAATCCGTGCGGCACGTGCCATGCCAACGAAGGACCGGAGTTTGCCGGCAAGGCCCTGAAGAACTGGGCGAACGTGTCCGGGTGGCGAATGGCGCAATAGACGATCCTATTCAGGTGCGTTTCTCGTCGAAAAGTGCTGACAGGCCCTACAGTCTTTCGGCGGAAGAGCCGACAGAGATATTGTGAGCGCGAAGAAATCCTGACGAGCCTTCACGTTGCTCTTGATCGTCTCGCGTAGCTCGCCTTTCGTTCAGTTTGGAACCTCCCTGGCAGGGGAGCGAACCTCAGAACTGAGCGATTCTTGAAATCCAAAACCCGGAAGTTAGCGCTTCCGGGCTTTTTCATTCCGGGCTTGAAGATGCCCGGGTGAAAATTCAGTATGGACGTTCGACGCCTCCTCGAATTGGCCGTGGCGACTTTTCTCACCGCCATCGCAGGCTTTGTTGATGCAGTCGGATTCCTCAGTCTTGCGAAGGTCTACACGGCTAATATGAGCGGCAACAGCGTCGCCCTCGGGATTGCGATCAGTCACCGGGATTGGCCGACAGCTCTCTTCCGTGTTTGGCCCGTTCTCCTCTACGTCTCCGGTCTGGTCTTCGGACGAGCGTTGCTTGCGTATGGAGCCCGACGCGGGGCTCGGCACATTGCAGCCGTTGCTTTCGGTTGTGAAGTTTTGTTCCTACTCTTCGCTCTTCTAATTGGAAGTGATGCACCATCTAGCATTCCCGGAAGACAGTTTCTCGGGATCGCACTTCTTGCGAGCGCCATGGGAATTCAGAACTCGACCCTGACTCATTTCAGTTCGCTCACCCTACATACCGGATTTGTGACGGGCACCCTGGTGAAAATGGCGGAGCACTTCGTCGCATGTACTACGGGAGCGATTGAGAGGTTCCGCGCGGGACAGCCTGTCCTGCGGTCTCTGATCGCAGCAGACGGTCAGAAATCGTTCCGGATGACCCTGTTTCTGGCGATGACATGGACGGCCTATGTGTTTGGCGCTGCGCTCGGCGCGTGGGGAGAGAGCGTTAGCCACTCGCGGTCGCTATTCTTTCCGATCGCCGGTTTAGCGCTCCTGATAGCGCTCGACCTTATTCAGCCGTTGGGTCGAGAAGATCAGCAATATCAGGCGCACCTTCGAACCGGCGCTTGAAGATCCGACGCTGGCCAGGTGCGAGGGCAACCATCTTAGAGCCACTTATACTTCTCCTAGCGGGACAAGCGCCCAGAGCGATTCAGACGAAAGATGAGCAAATGAGAAACCTGTTTCTGTCACTTCTGCTGGCGTGTTCGCCAGCCATTCTCTCCGGGGCAGCAGACGCGCTCTCCGTGAGCGGGACCTGGCAGGTCCACAACAACATCGCCGGTAACGAGAGCGATCATCCTTGCACGTTCGTTCAAGATGGGAACGCCCTGACAGGCTCTTGCCGCTCGCGGGAAGGCGAGATGAAGCTGTCGGGGAGTATTGAAGACAAAAAAGTCACCTGGACGTATAAGTCCCAGTACGAGGGCTCGCCGATCACCGTGAAATACGACGGAAGACTCGAGTCTGCCACGAAGATCGTCGGCACAGTGAATGTCGCGGAATACGGGGCGGACGGTGAATTTACGGCCACGCTCTCGAAGTAGAGTCATTGTTAGCGAATTGATACTCACCATGCGCGCACAAATGGCGGTGTTTCCGGTAACGCTGGCCCTGGTCTTTCATCTGGCAGCTCCCACGGCCCGGCCTGCCGACCTGATCGACCCGGCGAAGATGAATCGCGCCAGCGCCGTCGATCAGCGCTTTCAGGCATACAACATCGAAATGGTGGAAGTGACGGGCGGCCGCTTCTGGCGTCCCTACCGAGACGTGAAGCCCGGCCCGGGATCCCAACGAGATACGCGCGGCTCCGCATCCAAGCCAGCGGCCATGAATGCGGATCTGTATGAATACCGGCCGCCAGTCAATCTGTACAACGCGCGATTGAGAAAGCTGGCCGCTGCTTTGGGGCCGACGTATGTCCGAGTGAGTGGGACATGGGCAAATACAACTTACTTCGCCGATCGCGAAGGCGCGGCCCCCGCAACTCCGCCAAAGGGTTTTAATTCCGTATTGACCCGTGAGCAATGGAAAGGGGTTATCGACTTTGCTCAAGCAGTCGACGCGAAGATCGTGACCTCTTTTGCCGCGAGCGCTGGGGTCCGCGATGCGCAGGGCGTTTGGACACCGGAGCAGGCCCGTGCATTTCTTGCTTACACGAAATCGGCTGGCGGGAGAATTGCGGCTGCTGAATTCATTAACGAAGCAAATCTCTCTCCGTTCAGCGGGCTGCCGAAGGGCTACGACGCTGCCGCCTATGCGAAAGACATGGCCGCGTTCCGTCCTTTCTTAAAGGAGTCAGCACCGGAGATTACTCTGCTTGGGCCAGGGTCAGTGGCAGAGGGCAAAACAGTGCTCCTTCCGCCGAACCTTGGCATTCTCAGGTCAGAAGATCTCCTGAAAGCGACCGGCCCGGTTTACGACGCGTTCTCATATCATCTATACCCGGCAGTTTCGCAACGTTGCGGAGGCATGAGCCCGGATTCGACGACGACCGCGGAAGCGGCGCTTACTCCGGAATGGTTGGCGCGTCCGGACGCGATTCAAACCTTCTATGCCGATTTACGAGACCGGTTCGAGCCGGGGAAGCCGCTCTGGATCACCGAAACGGCGGATGCTTCGTGCGGTGGGAATCCATGGGCATCGACGTTTCTCGACACCTTTCGCTACCTTGATGAGCACGGTCGGTTAGCGCGAGCGGGCGTACAGGTTGTCATGCACAACACTCTCGCAGCCAGCGACTATGGGCTTCTTGAAGACGCGACATTTGCTCCCCGACCGAACTACTGGGCTGCCCTGTTATGGCGACGCTTTATGGGCAGAACCGTTCTCAAGCCGCAGCCGACACTCGAAACCGAGCTCCCGCTGTATGCGCATTGCGCAAGCGGTCAGCGAGGAGCTGTCGCGCTTCTCGCGATCAACATTAATCGGGATGCGCCGCGAACACTCAACGTCGCGGGTGATGCGAAGCGCTACACGTTGACGGCTGCGAAATTGGAAGGCACAAGCGTTGCGTTGAACGGAAAAGAACTGCGACTGGGTGCGGATGACTCCTGCCGGAATTGCCGGCTGTACAGACGCGCTCCGGGTCGGTCACGCTTCCGCCCGCCAGTATCACGTTTCTTGTGTTTGAAAACGCAAACAACAAAAGCTGTCAATCGAGCTGAGTCGCGCCCAGGCAAAGGGACGGTTCGAGTCGAGTTAACCTGAGGGTGCCCGTTTTGAACTCCATGACTCTCTCGAGAAGGTCTATGTTAAAAGCGACTGGGACAACGCTAGCGCTCGGCAGCGTGGAGTCTCCCGCAAAGGACGTCCCCACGCCGCCCGAGGCCCCGAAGGTGCGCTTCGGGCTCGACCTTTTCAGTGTGCGTTCACAAGACTGGACACCGATTCAATCGCTTGACTGGTGCGCTCAGCGGCACATCAAGGTGGTTCACTTTAGCGAAATCCGATTTCTTCACGGGCTCGAGCCTGACAACCTGAAACGGATTCGAGCGCATGCGGAGCAACTCGGGATTGATCTTGAAATCGGAATGCGCTCGATCTGTCCCACTTCCACTCTGTTCGACAAATCGCAAGGAACCGCAGAGGAACAACTTGGGCGCATGGTGGAAGCGGCTCGCATCATCGGCTCGCCTATTGTGCGTTGCGTCTTGGGCAGTGCGGAAGACCGGCGTGGACCAGGAGGCATCGAGAGCCATATCGAGGACATGGCCAAGGTGTTGCACAACTCGCGATCACGGGTTGTCGATTCCGGTCTGAAGATCGCAATTGAGAATCATGCGGGCGACATGCAGGCGCGGGAACTGAAGACTCTGGTGGAACGAGCCGGGACAGATTTCGTTGGCGTCTGCCTTGATTCGGGCAATCCTCTTTGGACGATTGAAAATCCGCATTTGACGCTCGAGACGCTTGCGCCCTATGTTCTGACGAGTCACGTACGGGATAGCGCCGTGTGGCGAACCGAGCACGGCGCCGCGGTGAGTTGGACAAGAATGGGCGAAGGCAATGTCGATATCGAGGGTTACATTCGCAGCTTCATCCGCAAGTGCCCGGGGCGCGCACTGTCGCTGGAGGTTATCGTAACGGGTCCTCGCATGTTTAACTATCTGGATCCGCCGTTTTGGGAACTCTACCGGAACACCCCTGCTTGGGAGTTCGCCCAGTTCGTTTCGTTCGCCGAAAAGGGCACACCGCGACCCGCCCCGGCTCCACTGCCAAAAGATCAAGCAGCAGCACGCGAGTTACAGGATGTCGAAGCGAGCATCCGTTGGACACAGGCTTTTTTAGCGAGGCTGTAGCGGGCGGGAACTTCCGAAGATCTTTATGACACCCAGTTAACGCCCCATTGCTGCCGCAATTCTGCCGGAATAGCGAAACTGGGGCGGTTTCCCCCGCGCTCAACGAACACGATCGACTCAATCAACAGATGCCCGACGCGTTCTGCCACTTGACTCAGAGCGGCAGAATCCCGGAGTAGCTGGCTCGTTTCGATCCC
The DNA here is from genome assembly GCA_963730775.1 of uncultured Acidobacteriaceae bacterium. Classification (GTDB taxonomy): domain Bacteria; phylum Acidobacteriota; class Terriglobia; order Bryobacterales; family Bryobacteraceae; genus Bog-105. The sequence continues at coordinate 67,100 of CAVSTI010000014.1, forward strand.
GAGGAAACGCAGTGGAGCAGACAGAAAGGAAAGGTAACGTTCTTCATCGATGCCGATCCAGGAGGCCCATTCTTTACCGAGGAACAAGCGGATAAGAAAGGGAGCAACGTTGCGCAAGACATCTCCGGGCAGGATATTTGCCATCATCTCCACCAGTGCTCGCGTTAGGTCCTGTCCTTGTGGTGTTGGCCCAAACTGGCGCCGTGCAACCGCAGCGGCCAGAGCCTCGGCACTTTGCACATTGGGTGGAAGCAGATCGGGTCGAATACCGAGAAGATGACCGGCAACCAGCCAACAATGAAGATATGCTTCGCGCTCAGAGTCAGGCAGCGTGACGCCTAGTTTTTCCAGGCCATCCAGGACGATCCATGAGAACGACATAAGTGTCCCCGCTAAATCCTCCTGATTGACTGGGAGACCAAACTCAGGTTTCCAGGCAGGGGCGGACGCTGCAAGCTTTCGCACAGCCGCATGCATCAGCCGTACTTTTTGGATCGTTCGACGGCCTCTTCCTCCGGGAGCAGTCAAACCGCCGCGCTGCATGATGTCCACCAGGAATTGCGCCACTTCGACAATGCGCCTGGTTGGATTGCTCACTAATCTCGTAGTCAGCGCCAGAACCTGCACACCATTTCGACCCAGATAATCAAATGGCAGCGAGTAACAATGCAAGATCAGGATGAGCTTTGGCCCGTAACGCCAAAACACTTGCTCGCCAGCCGCGATCAGATCGGGGTTTGCCCAGTCCGGGAGCTGGTCGGTCTTCTCCAGATAATCCCTTACGACGGCCGGAAGGGTTGACGGCTCTGGAAATTCGTTTGTTACCAGAGTTCTCATCAGGTCGTTGACCGCGCCGATCTCCGATTTCGCGAATAGTTCAGCGATAGCTGCGTCCGCCAGTGGATCACCAACTTGCCTCATCGGCTCGAGAAGGGAATCCGTCCATGGGAACGTGATGCTGGGATCGGGCATAGGGCCACATTATATGGCAACGAGTAAATACGTTCTCCAAGGTCTCTGAGTATCCATTTCCCCTGCTGAAAACGGGAACCGCGCTGACTAGGCGGACTTCTGTTAACATCTGGCCTAAGGCTTCACAATCAAGGTTTCTAGGAGATCGTTAGCGCCATGCCGCGTTCCGACAGTAGGCTGACTAAAAGGTCCGTCGCCTCGCTTCTCTTCGGATTTGCTCTCACCATGAGCGGCCCGGCCTGTCTCCATGCACAGTTCAACCTGGGGACCGTCAAAGGAACCGTGACAGACCCCAATGGCGCCGCCGTTCCTCGTTGCCAGATCTCAGTGACGAGCAACACAGATGGCTCCGTGAGACAAGCGGTGACCGATGACACAGGCTCGTACACGGTGCCGTCGTTACAAGCGGGGCCTTATATGGTAGCGGCGCAAGCCTCTGGCTTCTCCCAAGTGAAGTCTCAAGTGATTGTTGCGGTAGACAAGACCGTAAACGCTGACTTACAACTGGCGCTCGGCAATCTATCGCAAAAGGTCGAGGTAAGTGAAGCGATCAGTCCAGTCGAAGTAGAGAAAGATACTCACGAGATCGCGACGGTTATCTCGACAAAAGATTTTCAGAACCTGCCCTCGAACGGCAGGAATTTTCTGAATATCGCGTCCGTGGGTGCGGGCGCCCAGTCGGCGCAAGATGCATTTGTTTCGGCAGGAGGTCCGGCCACGAATTTCGGTTCCGTGAGCCACGAAATCATTCTGGCCGGCCAGTTTGTGGGAAGCACGACCTTTCTTCAGGACGGCGTAATCAACGTCAACCTGCTGACTCAAACCGCCAACATTGTTCCGTCTATCGAATCGATTCAGGAGACGAACGTCGAATCGACTGGCATGTCCGCACGATTCGCAACGCCGGGAGTCGTCAACGTGATCACGAAACGGGGGAGCAACACCGTTCACGGTACTGTTTACGATTACCTGGAGAACGACTTCCTGAATGCGCGGAACTTCTTTGCTGCCACAAGACCTACGTTGCGATACAACCAATTTGGCGGAAATGTGGGCGCTCCCATCTTCCGGGACAAGCTTTTCGCCTTCTTCGACTACGCGGGACAGAGGCAGACAAACTACGTTGTCTCCCGGAGCCGGGTTCCTACTCTTCTGGAAAAACAAGGCAACTTCCAGGGCTCGGGAACGATCTACGATCCGGCAACCTACAACGCAACCACGGGCTCCATTCTTCCGTTCGCGAATAACACGATCCCCTCAACTCGCTTCGGTTCCTTCGGCACACGTTATCTGAGTTATTTTCCGCAGCCCAACGTTCCGCTCACAAGCGGGATCAACTACATAACAAATCTGGGCAACACGACTAACTACGATCAGTATCTCGGCAGGATGGATTACAACGCTTCGTCAAAGGACACGCTATCTGGGACGGTACAAACATCAGATTCCCCAGTTCTGCAACCAAGCATCGTTAACGGCCTGTTCGGGATTCAGTATCAGATGAGCGGGAAGAATGCCTTTCTGCAGGAAGTGCATATCTTCTCACCGCGCCTGTTGAACATTGCACGAATCGGTTACAACCGCAGCATTCTGTTCCTGAGCCAGCAAGGAATTGGGGCGCAGGACTATGTGCAGCTCTTCGGGTTGCAGAACCTGAATCTACCGAGCGATATAAGTATTCCGCCACAAGCGACGATTGCCGGTTGCTGCAGCCTGGGCTCGCCGACAAATCCGCAAGGCGGAACTCAGAACCTGTTTCAATACGCTGACGAAGTGAACTGGAGCCTTGGGCATCATCAAATCTACATCGGCACGGAGGTGGACCGTTTGCAATTCAACGGCACCTGGGTGCTATACAACGGGGGCTCTTATTCTTTCACCGGCCTCTATACGGGAAATCATCTGACGGGTACCCGCCAGCAGCTTGGACCGGGTCTGGCGGACATGCTGCTTGGCTATGCGAGTTCCGCTTCAGGCGGCCAGGGGATTCCGTCCGGCGCTTTCCGGGAGACCGATGTAGGCGCTTACATACAAGATGATTGGAAGGTCAATTCGAAGTTAACTTTGAATCTGGGCTTGCGATATCAATACTTTCAGCCCACCCACGACAAATGGGGCAAGGCAGGTATCTTCGATTTGGCGTCGGGCGCGTCGACACCGGGCACATGGCAATCGAACTTCCTTAACTTTGGACCACGCGTTGGATTGGCGTACGCCCTACGAGGCGATACCGTGATTCGAGCTGGTTTCGGCATCTACTTCAACCAGCAGCCCTACAACTTTCTGCAATTTTTGATTGCGAACCCGCCGAATTACAGTTTGCAATCGGTGACTTTCACAGCGGCTAATCCGATCCCCGTGACGAACCTGTTCGTGGCCAATCCAACCAAGAGTGCACAGTCGCCGTTTACGGAAGGGCAAGTAATGCCAACTCCCTATATCGAACAATGGAACTTAGGCATTCAGCACTCATTTGGTTCAAAGATAATGGCGCAAATCAATTACGTGGGTAACGGCTCTCATCATCAGCCGCTCCGTCTCAATGCAAACCAGGCGGTGCAAGATCCCACAAACGCGATTCCGCTGAACATCCGGCGCCCTTATCCAAATACCGGCGATGTCTTTGCACAGTACAACATCCAGAATGCGAATTACCATAGCCTCCAGGCTTCGGCCCAATACCGGTTCAACAGTGGTTTCTCCCTGCGGGCAAACTACACCTGGTCGAAGGCGATGGACATCGCGGATGCGGGCGCTACCCTGCCCTCGAATGGACTCGATGCCGCGGGCAGCAGCTATGGACCCGCGAACTTTGACCGAACGCACATCTTCTCTGCTTTATATACTTACGAGCTGCCGATCGGGGTCAACAAACCATTGCTCAACAACATGGGATGGCTCAGTAAGCAGGTTTTGGGCGGATGGCAGATCAGCGGGATCACCACGCTGCAAAGCGGTTTACCATTTGAGATCACGGCAACGGATCTATCCAACACCGGCGGCATTCATACCCAAGTCGCGGATCGGGTTTGCGATGGCAATCTACCGTCCGGCCAGACGATCTATTACCCGATGGTTCGCCACATCATGCTTTCACACAGCCGGCGAGTGGCCGACTGGGAACGCTCCGGGCGCGACATTCTCCGGGCGCCAGGAACTGCAAATTTCGATCTGTCCGCATTCAAACGTTTTCCTTTCGCCGAGCAGCGCTGGGTTCAGTTCAGAACGGACTTCTTCAACGCCTTCAATCACCCAATTTCTCAACCGGCAACCAGGCCGTAACCAGTTCAACCTTCGGACAAATCACAACGGCCTCAATGCTCAGGCGTGATTCAAATGTCGCTGCAACTTGTGTTTCTAGGAGTGAGATGGCGTGACACAGACGAACTCTGTTAAAAGGCACGGCCGCTTCGGGCGGCGCTGCGGTCCGGGGACATGCGAAGGACCGGCCGCCAAATCTTTGTTTCTCATGGCAGACGATCATGCGCGCTACGTTCTGCGCTGCGAAGGAAACTCTCGTGCGATTACACCCAATCTCGACCGGCTGGCATGCGGAAGGAACGCGGTGCGGACGGCATTATTGCAATTCGCCCGTTTGCACTCCGTCGAGGCAATGTATTCTGACAGGGCAGCTACCCCATTCGGCCGGAGTCACTGTACTCAGTACGCCGCTTTCAGAAGATAAGCCAACGCTTGCCAAACAACTCGCCGGCCGCGGATATGAAACGGCGGTCTTCGGGAAGATGCATTTCAATCGCCCCGGACGCGACGGTCTCCATGGCTTTCAATCTGCGATGACGGAGGACGTCGTTGCGAAACAGTGGGCCGCGGCAGGAGGTAAGCGCCCGGTTCCTGCGAGGACGAACCCGTCAAACCTGCCTGGCATCCATTCAAAGATCCTGCCCGGATCTGGCTCAATGCAGATAAGCTACCGTTTCCCCGCTACTACGACGAGATGCGGAGCACATGGACGGCCCGACAAGCTTGCGAATATCTGGACTCAGCACAAGGACGGTCAGTTTGCGCTTATGGGTTAGCTCTATTCGACCCGCATTCGCCATTCGATTTTCCTGATAGAAGACAAAAACGCTTTCGATGCGCGCAGTTTTTCACGCCCCAAGGTCGGCCCCGGAGGATGCATCGCAAATTCCGCTTATTTTTCGTGACTTTCAGTGCCGGACAAACAGGGCATCATTTCCGCTTATTACACGTCGGTGCGGTATCTGGACCGCAACATGGGCATGGTGCTCAAGAAGTTGGAGCAGTTGAACCTGCGAAAGAGACACTCTAGTGATTTACATGGCGGATCACGGATACAGCCTGGGACAGCACGGCCGGTTCGAGAAGCATTGCTGTTATGAACCGGCGGTGGTCAGCGCCACTTTTGTTCCGTTGGCCAGGACATGTGAAACAGAGTGTAGTGCGCGACTTCACGGAATCGGTGGACGTACCTCACACGATTCTCGACATGCTTGGGCGTTGAGCCGTTCGCGGTACGGCATGGTCAGAGCCTTCGGCCGTATCTGGAAGGCGGTCGGTTGGCAAAACCGCGGGACCGCTATTTTCAGCGAGTACCTGGAAAATGAAGAAGCGTGCGTGCGCACTGCGGAGTTGGAAGTTCATTCAATGCAGTGGAAGGCGGGCACGGACCGATGGATACATCACGGACAAGCCGACTCCCGGCCGCTACCTCCGCCTGTATGACGAAACGAAGGATCCCGGTGAACTAACAGATCTTACGTCGCAACATCCCGAAGTGGTCGCCCAGCTTTCCGGCATGATGCTCGCGCGCTTCCGCGCCACACACCCCGAAGCAGAGTCAGAACCGAAGGGTCTAGCCGTGGCCGAATCCATCGACTGGTATCTGCGCCCGAGAGACGCAATGGCCCAACCCGCAAACGCAAATAGCTAGCGGTTCAACGGATACTCTTGCACCCAGTGGAATCGGTTACTCATTAGCGCAAACTTTGTCAATTCGATGGCGTGTAAGTCGAGATGAAGCCGATGACCATCCACGATGCCTTCCAGCGTCATCTTATCTGCTGCGCTTCGTGCGACGTTCAAGCTGGCCTTCCAATTCGCGTCATTGGGCCTAGATAGTTCGAGCGTCTTCCCTTTTGAGGCGACAGCAGAACGGAACGTGGACAATGATTCATCCATGTAGTGCACCGTTACGATCTCGGGTCTGTCGAACACCACACTTCTCCACAGCTTCGCATCCGCAGGTGCAAGCGTAAGAGGCCGAGGCTTTCCGTCGTATGTCATCGCTTCGACATTCCAGATACCGTAGAACATAGATTTCGGATGCCCACCTCCGAACTTGGACCAGTTCTCCCGAAGTCCTTCGGAATGCCCCAGCACCAGCAGCAAAGCAAACAGACACTGGGCCCAAACCGCCATGCGGTTCGCTCGCTCACTGGAAAACAAAGGCGCCGGCGGGCCAAGGCGTACCGTTCGATGGAAAACCAGGAAGTCCGCAATCCGGCGAGCCTGGGGCGCTAAGAGGAAGCAAGTAAGGACGATTAGATGAAACGAGAACAGTTTCACGGGCACGTCATACGCCATGTTGAGTACGAAAACTTCGATCAGATCGATAAGGCAGATCAACAAACCAACCGTGGATGTGCGGGGAATGGTGAGCAGAATTCCGCCAACTAGTTCAGCGCTTCCGACGAACATCTCGTAAGCGGGCGATGCGCCCACCGAACTCCAAAGGACACCCATCAGTGAGAAGTTTCCGTACTGCTCCAGCAGCCGATTCAACGCCGGAAAGGGCATCTGGAGCGGAACAACCTTCAGCAGACCGTAGATGATCATCTGGCCGGCAAGGCAGAAGCGCAGGAAGAGACTCGTCCACGAATACAGCCGCACGTACTGCGAGCGGCGATCCAGGATGCTCCAGACGATCGTTGCGCTGATCGAAACTACCAGGAGGCAGAACGCCAGGACCCAATCGAATGTTTTGTCGCCACTCCCGCTTAGGAAGACGAGCGTTCTTCGAATGGAGAAGACGTGCCCGGCAGTCCATGTGACAAGGGCTCGGAGCGCAGGCAATCTGTCCAGCGACGGAATTTCCAGGCGTGGAATCGGGAGGAGCGCCGGGCCAACCTGGTTCGATAACGCGAACAGGATGAAGTAGACCGAGAAGAACCGGAATGCCACCCGCTTTATCAGGCTCCAGTGTGGTCGTGGACGAGCTTCTTCGCCAACCAACTCAGCCGTCTGATGAGTCGTGCTCATGGGTGCCTGCCTCCGAAGGTCTCCAAATGTTACATCAACGTTCCTTGATTCGGAAGCAGGCAGGGCGTGAAAGTGGACCGCTAGTGGGCGTTTACCAGTTCCAAGACATCCTTGCGTAGCGCCAATGAACTCTCGAGGCGCGAGTAGTACATGTGCCCGCCGGGATACATATGAACCTGGACACGCTTCGGATCACCCATATTCGGCATCTGGCTGACAGTGAGTATCGAGCCCATAAACGGGCACGATAAGTCGGCCCACCCGTGGGCGATCAGCACGTGTATTTTCGGATCAGTTGCCACCGCTACGCGCAGATCAGTTGCCGAAGCGGCCTCGCTTCCGAATGCGCCTCTGCCGCCGCGCTGCCAGTTGCGATTCACGTCATACGAGAGTGCGTTGTACTTTTCGTCGGTTTTCCAGCCCACTACGCGAGTGACGAAATCGACCATGGCAGTTGTCGTTGGAGCAATGATGCTCAGCAAGATTGGATCATCAGTTCGCTGGCTGGGGTCGTAAGGGAAAGGATCGTATGCGGTCACGTTTGGATCGTAACGGCTGCCCAGCTTGCCGGTTTCGCGGAATTCCTCGCGCAGGAATGCTTGCGTTTCGAGACGGCCTCCTGATTCGCGAACAAACGCCGGATCGAGACCGGTTAGCTCAGTTACTTTCTTGACGATCCTTGGCGTGGCGGATGGATCCGAGGTTCCTTTCATAAGGTCCGTCAGATATTCGCCGCGCGTGTAGTCAATCACCGGCGCCATGGTCTCGGGGCTCAGCTTGCCTTTGCGCTCGTAATTGGCCGCGACAATAGAAGGCAAAGTGAGCATCCACGGGATGGGCGAGATATCCGCCGAACCGCCGCTCGGCGCCAATGCGGGTGAGACCAGGATAAGCCCGTTGATGGCCACACCTGTCGTCGACTGGAGATACTGAGTAAGTCGAGGGCCCCGATAGCCGCCGTAGCTCTCACCCACGATGTATTTACGCGACTGCAGCCTGCCATTCTTGACGAGCCAATCGTAGACAATTCGCGAGAGATACCCAATGTCCTGGTCAGGCCCGTAGAACAATCGCTTCGTCTCATCGGGCGAAACCAGAGACTGGCTGAATCCGGTGCCGATCGGGTCAATGAACACGAGATCGCTGAAATCGAGCCAGGTCCCGGGGTTGTCCGTCAGGGTTGCCGGATCGGAGGGACTCTGGCCGGTGCCAAAGGCCACTCGTTTCGGTCCGATGGCGCCCAAATTCAGATAGACGGAAGCCGCACCGGGGCCGCCATTGAACGCGAACGTGACCGGCCGATTGGCGCCCTCCACAATGTACGAGGTGTAAACCACCTCGCCGGTCGGCTTATTCTCCGCATTCTTGACCCGCAGCGTTCCTACGGTAGCCGTGTATTTGATCGCCCGGCCGTTCATCTGTATCGTTTGGTCCACATGCGCGTCCGGAGGCAAGCTGGGCGGAAGAGGCCACTTGACACCGCCGGCCTCCGGTTTCGGCTCGGGCCTCTGCTCTTGTGCAGGTAGAAAGCTTATTAGGGTCGCACTGAGGAACAGTGCTCTGGTGAAACGGGCAAAACTCATGGTTCTCTTCAATCTTCTCAAGGCGGACTCATCGGCGCGCCTGTCCCGCTAGAATCGACGCACGCGGCGGGCTTTCGATAGAATCAGCTCGTATTTTGCGCCACCGACGGATCGAACTATGCATAGACGGCAAATGATCGCGACTCTGGCTGGTGCGGCCCTCCCTGCTCTTGGTCAAGCGCGCAACAGTACCACGGCCTTACATTCGCCGGCTGCCGGTTCAGCACCAGCTTGCGCCGGGCGCACTAGAGAGAGTTGGCGGATTTGCCGGTGACCGAATGAGTCTCAACGCTTCGGCCAGGCTTCTTCGCTTTGATATCGAATATTATGTCCGGCTGGTTGAGACCCATCGCTGGCGAGACTGGAGCTGGGTCGGGGAGCAATCAGGCAAATGGCTGGAGGCAGCGATTCTTTGCTCGGAGACGTTTCGCAGTGAGCAGCTGCATGATCGAGCCGCGTCCGTCCTGAGTCGCATCCTGGCCTCTCAGCAGCCGGATGGGTATCTGGGCGTGACGGATCCCTCGCTACGTACGCCGGAGCATCCCTTGCGCGGCATGGACGCGTACGAGCTCTACTTTACCCTTCATGCGTTGCTCACAGCTCACGAACAGTGGGACAGTGCTCCGGCTTTGGTTTCCGCTGGAAGGTTAGGCGATTATCTCATCCGCTACATTGGTCCCGGCAAGGCGGAGTTCTGGCCCAAGCCGAAAGATGTAACGATTGCCGGTCACGCCGTGCACGGGGGACTCGAAGGCACGTTGCTGATCGATCCTGTGATGCGACTGTACCAGAACACCGGGGAGAAAAAGTATCTCGACTGGTGTCAATGGGTGGTCGCCAATATCGACAAATGGAGCGGGACAAACTACTATTCCAAGCTCGACGATGTGGCGCGGGGCGAACTGGGCATGAACCAGCTTCTGCGCAAGGTTCATGCCCACACGTTTCAGATGAATGCGCTCGGGTTAGTGCGCATGTACGTTGCGACTGGCGACTCGACTTACCTGAATAAGGTACGAGGCGCCTGGAACGACATCGCGAGCAAACGTACGTACATTACGGGTGCACCAAGCTACCGCGAGTACTACGGCGGTGATTATGAGTTACCGAACGAGGGCGAAGGAGTCGAGACCTGTGCCGTGATGTCCTGGATCCAACTGAACCAGGCGTTGCTCGAGGCAACGGGCGACTCTGGCCTACGCGGACATGATCGAGCGCGCCATGTGGAATCACGCGTTCGCCAGTCAAACCTCGGACGGTGATGGGTGGCGATATGGCGTACCGCTGGCCGGGTGGAAGCCGGAGCTGTATTTCACCGGCCCGAACTGCTGTAGCGCGAGCGGACCACGCATGTTGGGCATGCTGCCCGGCATGGTTTACGGCCGTTCGCAGGATACGCTGTACGCAAATCAATTCATTCCCTCAACTCTGCGAGTACGATTCGGATCGGAGGCACCGGTCGAAGTCACCCAACGTACGGATTATCCCGCGGATGAGCGAGTCTCGTTCGAATTCCGCCCGCCGAAACGGATGGAGTTCGAGTTTAAGGTTCGCATCCCCTCCTGGTGTTCGAAGCCGAAGCTGTCGATTAACGGGACGGCTGTGGCTGATATTCGGCCCGGACGCTACGCGAGTATTCGCCGCTTCTGGAAACCAGGTGATTCCGTCCAATTGAGGCTGCCGATGATTGCGACGTGGGTGGAAGGTGAGGGCAGCAATACGGGATTGCGGGCACTTACACGGGGACCGGTCGTCTACGTTGCGGACGCGGTCTGGCAGGAGTCCGACGTCTGCGACAGGATAGGAATCCGCTCACTCGGACGAAACTCAGGTGGGCAGATCGCGGACCCGGCTGAGTCCATTGCTCCGCCCGACGCTCTCGGCCCTTTCTACAGGGCAAATGCAAGGCTCGCAAACGGCGGGACCGCAGAGCTTCTGTACAGCCCGTTTGCGAATCTCGGCAGGTGGTACCGGGATCCGGATGCAAGGCCCGACATCCAGCGGAAACTCTACCCGTATTCGGTCTGGCTACCGGCCTGATACGGTTGCCGACGGCAAACGGCCAGCGCCGCAACACGCAGAAGCAAAAAAGCCCAACTTCCCGGAGATGAACTCACCCGTAGCACCACTTTTTGGCGATGAGACCTATCCAGTGTCGATATTGCGGTACTTTCGAGCCGACCTCCGAGCATTTCATCAACTTCCGGTGCTCGCTTCGGCCCTCTGAAATGGAACGAGAGCTTGAAGAGCGGCAGAAGCGCGCTGAGGCCAACGTTGAGCTTCAGCCGGCCGAAGAACTCTGGGCGGCGTAATTCGGCGGCTGGTGCCGTGGAGCGTCTTGAAGATTACCCGGTCTGTTAGAATGAAAATTCTCTTCCGGCCAGGTAGCTCAGTCGGTAGAGCGCAGCCCTGAAAAGGCTGGCGTCGGCGGTTCGATTCCGTCCCTGGCCACCACACAAAACTCCCGATAATTACCAGACCTGAGCTGCCACAATGTGTGGCCGACCGGATTTGGCTCGTACGACCTCGGTCGATAAGAACCACCTCTAAGTTCCTGGTTCTCCCATCCCGGGGCCATCTTGCTGAGTTCGCCCAAGCTTCGCGAATCCGTCAGAAACTCGGACGCGGCCATGGTTCCAAAGACGGAGATGCCGGCAGCAGTCACGACAGTCTGATCAGTGTTGGGATCGATGACCCGCAGGATCAAAGCATAGTCGTGGTTGATATCCAGAAGAGGCGTCGCGTAGTCCATAGCCCAGGCGTTGTTTTGCGGGTTGCGCGTATCGCGAATGACCACCTTCCGCGGCCCTATCTTCTCCGCCCGAAACCGGGTTTTACCCATCAACCGCTCTGTCCAATCATTGTTCATCAAGCCAATCAGGACCGCGGGACCGTTGCGTAGATCGCCGAAGTCCGCATCGGTCTGATCGACAACTTTCCACCGTTTATTTCTCGTCCCCAAAAAACCGACGATGTTTGCCAGCGAGACCGCATCGGCAACGTGGATGGTCTGGCTCGGAAGATGGTGAAAATCTCCCATGCTGAGCAGCCGCAAATCCTGCGACGAGGATGTGTGGCCGAGTGCGTCACCGCGCTCGAGATTTCCGACGCACACCAAAACATCGCGGGACGAGGCAAGCACCGGCCCCCAGAAACTCCGCAAGGCATCGTCCCTTACCGTGGCGTTTCGGATCAAGAGTCCCTACGAGAACAAGAACGAGGGCGGCAAGGACCAGACCGATCGTCCATGTTTTGGTTGGCTGGTCGGTCTCAGGCAACGGGACGACGCTCGACTCGGCAGGATGTTCCTCGATAAAGGCCGGCGCTAAGCGGAATTGAGGGATGTAGGAACCGGGTTGGAGTTCGATCCGCAGCTCAGAGGACGAGGGCGCCGCATCATAATAATGACCAAGCCGTTTGCGAACTTCGGCCATCGCGCTCCGGACGACGTGGTCGGATGAGGTGTCGTAATCGGGCGTACGGCCGAAGATATCGACCCCAATCGTTCTTTCCTTCAAGTAGTCCGCATTGCCGTTCAGCGTTTGCTCGACGGTGTACCGCAAAACGGACGCATAGCGCTTGCTGTTACGAAAGCCGGAACTTTCCAAGATGCGCCGAAGCTGATCTAAGACCAGGTCCGACGGCGGCAGTTCGCGAGTTTGCTCGATCGCGGGCTCGACCGGGCTAGTCATGTCTTCTCGGACCCCACGGGCCACGAGTCTATCACAAGAAATACGGGCTACAGGGACGTCATATGCCACGACATATGGCCCGTATGGCTTTCATTCCGGCGGATTTAGTTCTACCTTCGAACCAATCTACGCTTCGTAGCCTGGAAGGGAATCTATGAGATCGATTCGACGTACTCGGACCCTGGTGTCTTCTATCGCTGCTTCTACTACTCGCGTTTGCCAGTTTGCCGAGCATGGCCCAGAGCTCATTTGGCTCCATCGTGGGAACTGTTACCGACCCGAGCGGCGGGACGATTCCCGGGGCGACGGTGGACCTGACAAACACGGGCACCTCGGAGAAACGCAGCGTCACATCTGACTCGTCAGGGAACTACAGCTTCGTGAACGTGTCGCCAGGCACGTACCGGGTGGAAGTTCAGCAGCCGGGTTTCAAACGATACAGCCGCGAACCGATCCGGATCGAGGTGGAATCGGCAGTTCGCGTCGATTCTACTTTGGAAGTCGGCGCGGCCTCCGAGACCGTGACGGTTACAGCCGAGGCGCCGCTGTTGCAAACGCAATCCGGAACGATCGGCGAAGCTGATCGAGGGACGCACGGTGCAGGATACGCCGCTCAACGGACGCAATGTGCTTAATCTGATCGCGCTTGCACCGGGCGTGGTCCCACAGGGCTCAACGTCCGGCAGTCCGCTTAGGGAACCAGTCGGGCGGCACATTTACCAATAACACCGGGTGGGGAAATTACCAGATCGGCGGCGGCATGGCGAACCAGAGCGCGTTCTACCTGGACGGCGCTCCGCTAAACACCGTGAATGCGAACTCGCCGGGTATTGTTCCGGTTCAGGATGCGATTCAAGAGTTTCGCGTGGACAGCAACTCAGTCACTCCGGAGTTCGGGCGCTTCTCCGGCGGCGTGGTGAACATGGCGATCAAATCCGGAACCAATCAATTCCATGGGAGCGCTTACGAATATCTGCGCAACCGGGTTTTGAACGCGAACGATTTCTTCAACAACCGATCCGGTGTTCAGCGCAACTCGTTTACGCAAAACCAATACGGGATCACGGCGGGTGGCCCGGTTATTAAAGACAAGTTCTTCTTCTTCACTTCCTGGGAGAATTTCGCCCTGCGGAACGGAAGACCGACCCTGACCACGGTGCCGACGACGGCGATGCGGGCAGGCAACTTCCAGGGTCTTCCAACAATTTACGATCCCTACACGACATGCGGATTGCAAGGACTGCAAGCTTGTCCGGCGGGACAGCCGATTCGCCAGCCGTTTCCGAATAACGCCATCCCGACTTCCCGGCTGGATCCGACGGCACTCGCTCTGCTGAGAGTTTGGGGCGCCCCAAACCTGCCGGGGAACGTGAACAACTTCGCCGGCAACACAAATCTGGGAGGCAACCAGAGCCAAGTCAATGCCCGCGGTGATTACTCGCTCGGCGAGAAACAGAGGCTATTCGGACGATACACGTACTGGAACGGCAACAGCCTGCCCTCGGATCCGTTCCACGTCAACTTCGGCGGCCTGACGACGCTATACGGTGCGAACAGCGCAGTGCTTGGCGATACCTATACGCTGAATCCGACCACGGTGCTCGATGTACGCGCTTCCTATCTGCGGGCGCTTCATTCGTTCCTGCCGCTGCAGACAGGAACAGACTTATCGCAATTCGGACCGGCTTGGGCTGCGCTGGGCTCCCAGGTGAGCATTCCCGAAGCTCCCCTACCCTCCGTCACTGGTTTCTATGGATTCAGCGGTGTTTACATCAACAGCGTGAGCAACGGCTATGCGCTATCGGGCAGCGTGACAAAGATCCTGGGACGCCACAACCTGAAGTTCGGTGGCGAAGCAAGACGATGGGACTGGGCATTCGTTCAGAGCAACACTGCAGCCGGCCAGTTCAACTTCGATAACGTCTTCACGGCAGCGAATCCTCTTTCTCCCGGCGGTACCGGATATCCATTCGCCTCGTACATGCTGGGCACGCCCGCGAGCGGGAGTGTAGCCGGTGCGGCTCGGACCTGGCAGCAACTCTACTATCAGGGCTATTATCTGGCGGACTCGTATCGCGTAACCAATAAGCTGACGTTAAACCTGGGCGTGCGACTGGACGTCATCGGGTCGTTCTCGGAACGGTACGACAGAATCGCCGTTTTCAATCCGGCGGCACCCGATCCGCTTGCTCAGCGAACAGGCTTGCCTTTGGCAGGGCAGCTGCAACTGGTCAACACGCCACAGTATCCGAGCCGGAACCAGTTAGGCTCGGCCAAGTATGCGCCGGCGCCGCGCTTTGGTTACGCCTGGAGCCTCAACAACAAGACAGTCATACGCGGTGGATACGGGATGAGCTGGGTGTCTCCGGAGCAGATCAATTACAGCCTGGCTCCTTTCCAATCGTTCGTCAACGCGGCAACTACTACGATGGTCACGTCCGTGAACGGGAGCGGATACATACCGCTGAACACGCTCCGCAATCCGTTCCCCGGTGGATTACTGCAGCCGATCGGGCACAACCCTGCATTGCTGGCGAACTATGAGGGGCAGACGTTCAACGCTGCCATTCCGGGACCGCCCTATCCGTATATCCAACAATGGAACACGGAGGTGCAACGAGAGCTTCCCCGAGGCATGATTGCCACTGTTGCCTACGCAGGATCGAAAGCCACGCACCTTGCCTATTCCGTTCTGCAGCTGAATCAGCTTCCGGATCAGTACCTGGCGCAGGGCGCTTCTCTTCTGAATCCTGTGACCAATCCGTTCGCCGGTGTGATCCCCGCCAGTGCAGGGACGCTTGGATTGCCAACGGTAACGCGAGGGCAGCTCCTTCGGCCGTATCCGCAATACCAGAACATCGGAAACAGCGCTCCCGACAGGGGGAACTCAACCTACCACTCGCTGCAGATGAGAGTCGAGAAAAGGTTTAGCGCCGGCGGAACGATCACCGGTTCGTATACATGGTCCAAACTGATCAGCGATACGGATACGTTGACGTCCTGGCTCGAGGCAGGAAAGTCTATCAGCAGCATCCAGGATTACAACAATCTTCGACTGGAGAAGTCGCTCGCAAGCTTCAACGCGGCGCAGCGGCTGGTCGTCAGCTACGTCTACGATCTGCCCTTCGGGAAAGGAAAGCGGATGCTCGGCAGCGTTCATGGCGCGGCGGACAAGTTGATTTCGGGGTGGGCATTAAACGGCGTGACGACCTTGCAGACAGGATTCCCGCTGGCGTTCACAACCGCTACGAATCTGACGAACTCGTATGGCGGCGGATCAAGGCCGAACGTTGTGAGTCCGAATGTCACACTTGACGGATCCGCACAGAGCCGGATCAACGGTTGGTTCAACAGGGCGGCGTTCGCACAACCGGCGGCGTTTACATTCGGAAGCGAGTCCCGCACAGATCCCGTGTTGAAGGGACCCGGGATTGCAAATTGGGACTTCTCCGTTGTGAAGCGGACCGCGATCACGGAGCGCGTGAATCTCGACTTCCGGACGGAGTTCATCAACCTATTCAACCGGGTGCAGTTCGCGGATCCGAATACGCAACTCGGCAACCCGAACTTCGGCAATGTCACCTCGCAGTTGAACTTGCCGCGACTGGTGCAATTCGGATTGCGCCTTAACTTCTAGGCTCCAACCACACCAAGGGCGGTCAAGCAGCTTCTTGACCGCCCTTTTTCCTTTGAATGGATGGCGCATCGTCATCGGGCGTTCTGAAGTATTCGTTCATGATGTCGAAGCCTTCGAGAATGTCGTCGATATCCTCGGAAGCAACCGGAACTCGCCCTCCGCCTAACTTGTTTCCGGCCATCCAGCGGCATTGTGCCGCCACTTCACGACGGCGCTCGGCCGCTCGTGCATGCTTCTGCGATTCGAACCCACGCTCAAGCTGAAGTCTTTGCTTTCTAAGTTTGAGAAGGTCGGCGAGGCAGCGGCGAAAGGCGCGCTCATGGGTGGTTCCGTAGCGGAGAAGAAGACTGAGCCGGTTTTGCGTCTCGCCCGACTGGAGGCCGGCGGCAAAGCATTCTTCCTGGAGACGGAGAGCGCGCTGATAGAGCCAATAGTGCCGCGCCATGTCGGCAACGAGCAGTGCTTCGGTCGTGGTGCCAGGTTTGTGCTCTTCCTGAAGATCAGCGAGAAGTTGTTCGAAGTCCTCGAGGCTTTCGCCCGGCAACACGGAGAAGGCTCCGGCTAATCCATGACGGATGTTGTTGCGAGAACTTGCGGCCTTCCCTTCTTCTGAAGCCGGACCGGTAGAGAGTCGCGCGTTCTGCCGATTGGCTCTAAGTTTGGCATCTGAGATGGACGATTTACTCATACGGGTTTCCGTTCGAGCAAGTGTAGCGAGGGCGTCCGGCACCGGAGTTCTTCTTGGGTGTAACTACCTGATTTGTAATAAGAACTTGATTATTCAAGACTTGTGACCCGACACAGCAGACCGGGCAGGCTCTACGTGGAAAGCGGCACAGAAACGTTCTACCTTCCCCATCGTCGCTTTAACGACAGCTTCAACCGAAGTTATTCGGCTTGCGTCAGGGGGAACTTATGTCAGCACGTTTCGCCCGTCGTCTTCACCTGCTTACAGCCCTGCTGGTTGCTGCAGCGTTTGCAGGCACGGGTCATGCACAGATTCTTTACGGGTCTATCACGGGCAATGTGAAAGATCCGAGCGGCGGGGCGATCGCCGGAGCCAACGTTCAGGTCGCGAACCCGAACACAGGATTGCAGAGGCAGACGACGACCAACCCCGATGGCAATTACACCGCCGGAGATCTGCCTCCAGGTACTTACAACGTTACGATCAGCAGTCCAGCGTTCGCGAATCTTGCGATCAACGGAGTGGGAGTGAGTGCGAACCAGATCGTACGCGCGGATGCATCCATGCAGGTCGCGCAGATGAACCAAGTCGTTGAGATCACAGCAGCACCTCCGGCTCTGCAGACCGACCGAGCGGATGTCAACGTGAACATCAGCAGCAAAGAGATGGCAACACTACCGATCACCGGAGGCGGCGGCCGCAACTTTCAAAGCTTGCTGACCATAGTGCCCGGGACAGTGGTCGGGGGGCCAACAAATTCCGCAGCAGCGGACCCCGGACGCTCGTTTTCGGTCAACGTAAACGGAGTATCGAATCTTCAGAACAACACCCGGGTTGACGGTTCAAGCATTAATTACCCCTGGCTGCCGACCAACATTGTTTATCAGCCGCCTGCCGAAGCCATTGAAACGGTCAACGTGGTTACTAACTCGTACAATGCCGAGCAGGGTCTGGCCGGCGGCGCGATCGTTAATGTCATCACTAAGTCAGGAACGAACGACCTCCACGGCGAGGCTTGGGAATTCAACACGGACAGTCATTTCTTCGCCCAGAACTTCTTCCACCCGACGCCGCAGAATAACAAATTCATCCTGAACCAATTCGGACTGCTATTCACGGGTCCGGTAGTGATTCCAAAACTCTTTAACGGACGGGACAAGGTGTTTTTTGAGGTCGATTGGGAGCGGACCACCATACGGTCGGGGTCACCGCCGAGGTTTTTGACCGTGCCAACCGCAGACCTGCGAACGGGCAACTTCGCCGCCACCGGGACCACGATCTACGACCCGACATCGAACCCGAATCCAGCGCTCCGCAGCGCGTTCCCGGGGAACGTGATTCCGGCCAATCGCATCGATCCGGCGGCAGCTAATCTGATTTCTCTGATACCGCAGACGAACGTTCCGGGGGCCACTTACACGAACAACTACGTACCAAGCGGGAACGGAAGCACTGATCGCGACAGCATCGATATCAAGATTTCGCAGCATGTATCCGACCGGCTAACTTACTTCGGAAAGTACAGCTACGGACCTTCCAATATTTTCGATCCTCCGCAACTGGGTCCGGCCGGCAGCGATGCGCTGAACGGAGGGCAACTGGGCACGGCGGCGGCGAAGGTCCGCATTGGTGGAGCGGGCCTGACGTATACCATCAGGCCAACGCTCCTGCTGGACGCAAACGTCGGGTACACGAGACAGCGTCTGGGTGCGCAAGCTCCGGACATTGGCAGTAATTACGGACTGGATGTCCTGCGGATTCCGGGCACAAACGGGCCCAATCCGCTTCAGGGAGGAATTCCCTTCTTCGCTATCACCGGCTTCGCGAATCTCGGAAACTCGAATACGGGCAGCCCGTTTCTCTTTCGGGATAACCAATATGTCACCAACGAGAACCTGAGCTGGGTGAAGGGTACACACACGATGCGCTTCGGATTTGAGTTTCAGGACCAGCAACTTAATCATTTCCAGGCGCAGGGCGGAACCTTCCAGACGGTTCGCGGCAGCTTCCAATTCAATGGACAATCGGCCGCTCTGCAGAATGGGGCCGGGGCGAATCTTTTTAACTCCTGGGCATCCTTCCTGCTGGGACTGCCTTCGGCCGCTGGCAAGGTGACACAGCGGGTTAATCCGAATTCGCTCCGGATGTTTGCAGTGGCCGGCTATGCGCAAGACCAATGGCAGGTGTCTCCGAAGTTGACCATCAACTATGGATTGCGATGGGAGATGTACCCGTGGCCTCACACGGACCAGGGCGGTGTGCCACGTTTTGACGCCAAGGACGGCAACGTCTATATCGGAGGGGTTGGTGCTGTTCCGGTAAACACTTATGCGGACACCGGCTCGGGGCAATTCCTGCCACGGCTGGGGATTGCGTACCGGCCAACCGGAAACACCGTGGTCCGTGCCGGATTCGGCCTGTCGGCGGATCCAAGGCCGTATGTTGATTTTCGCAATGCCTATCCCAACATCAATGCATGGGCGATGCCGAACGGAGCCTTCAATGGCATCAGTAACCCGTTCGTCCCGGTTACTACCTTGCGGCTCGGGCTGAACGAAGCCGCTTTCGGGCAGTTTCCAAATCTTGGCAATGGTGTGATCAAGCTGCCGGCCAACACGGGGACAACGACATGGCCCCCGACTTCACAGCGCAAGTATGTTGAAACCTGGAATTTCATGGTCCAGCAACAATTCGGAAGCGGCACGAACGTTCAACTTGGATACGTAGGCACCCGTTCAGTGGGACAGATTCAGTACATGAATATTAATCCCGGGCCGCCCGCAGTGCCCGGGCAGCCGCAAGGGAACAATGCCCGGCTGCTGGCGTCTTCTCTGGGCCTGCTGAACGACATTACCTCGGTACAGCCATTCAAGACGACCACTTATGACGGACTGCAAAGCCAGGTAACTCAGCGTCTCGGCAGATCGACCATCGGCGTCACTTACACCTGGTCGAAGGCAATTAACTGGGCGGACAACAATGGGAACCCGCGGATACAGTGGCCAGGTGCCTGGAACCTGAACAGAGGCCCGGCGAGTTACGACCACACTCACAATCTGCAAACCTACTTCACGCTGCAATCGCCATTCGGGAAAGGTGGCCGCTGGATACAGAGCGGATTTATGAGCCATCTGCTGAGCGGCTGGGCTGCCAACGGCATCTTAAGCGCGTTGAGCGGCGCTCCCATTTACGTGATTCAAAGCACCGGCGGAAATCTAAACGCTGCGGGAAGCGCGCAAGTACCCGACATGGTGAAGAATAATGTGGCGATTCCGGCGGGTATCGGCCTTGGCGTGCCCTATTTCGACACCACTGCCTTCGCAGCGGTCAATCTCCCGGCCAACGTTCCGCAACGTTTTGGTAACACCGGGCGCAACAACATTCGCGGACCGGGCTTCCTGAATCTGGATGCCGGCTTATCGCGTGACTTCAAGCTAAAGGAGCGCGTGACGCTGCAATTCCGTGCGGAGGGATTGGATGTACTGAACCATCCGAACTTCGCGAATCCAGCCTCGGATATCAGCACTCCGAACAGCTTCGGATACGTTACGGGTACGGTCTCAAACCAACCCGCGCCGAATAGCGCCCGGCAGTTCCGATTCTCCACACGCGTCATGTTTTAGCGTTCAGGCAAACAAGGTGGATCTTCGATTGCCGCGCATTAAGAAGATCCACCTTGTCGCGTGCCATGGCATTGGAGGTCCGTTTGGTAAATCAGAAGCACCTAGCGATCGCGCTCTTCGCGTGCCTCCTCCACACGTGTTCGATCGCTCAGGACTTGCCTCGAATTTCGACTGCCAACGGTGTTCCGCAACTGGAGGTCGGGGGGAAGCCATTCCTCGTTTTAGGCGGAGAGCTAGGAAATTCGTCGGCCGGCACCGCCGCTCAAGCGGATACGATCCTGCCGAGCGTGGCTGCGCTCCACGTGAATACGGTGCTGATGCCGGTGGCTTGGGAGCAGATTGAGGCGCAAGAAAATCGCTTCGATTTCTCGATCCTCGATCATTGGATCGACATCGCGCGACAACAGCACCTCAGGCTGGTGATTCTGTGGTTCGGGTCGTGGAAGAATGCATTTTCGAACTACACGCCGGAGTGGGTGAAGGCGGATACGCATCGGTTCCCTCGCGCGATATCTGCCGACGGCCAGCCTCTCGAGATCCTTTCGACATTTGGCCAAGAGACGCTGAGGTGCGACGCGCGTGCATTCTCGAATTTGATGCGGCACGTGCGTGAAAAAGACGGCCGTGAACAGACGGTCCTGTTTGTTCAAGTGGAGAACGAGGTAGGCATTCTGGGCGCCGGGCGCGACTTCTCGGGACCAGCCAATCGTGCCTTTTCCTCTGCCGTACCGGCGGAACTGAAGCGAAAGCTGGAGAGCCGAAGGTGTCAGTTGTCGCCGGAACTGGCCGAGCACTTCAACTCGAGTGGCGATTCGTGGCGAGAGACGTTTGGGGAAGCAGCAAGCGAAGTATTCACAGCGTGGCAATACGCCACGTTTATGAATGCGGTTGCCGAAGCGGGGAAGAAAGAGTATCCCCTGCTTATGTATGCGAACGCGCAGCTGCCGTCGCCGTTCGAGCGAGCGGGCGAATATCCAAGCGGCGGGCCACATCCTTACTATCAGCACGTGTATCGTGCAGCAGCGCCTGCGCTGGACTTCTATGCGCCCGATATTTATTGGCCCAACTTCGAGTATTGGGTCGGCCGATATACCAGGCTTGGCAATCCGGCGTTCATACCGGAAGCGCGAGCGGAAGCTTCGCCTTTCAATGCGTTCTGGGCATATGGGGAAGCCCGGGCATTCGGGTTTTCACCATTCGGGATCGACAGTATGGCGCGGGCAAGCGGAGCATCAGCTCCAAATCCGTCCATTCGTGATGTGTACGGTGCTCTGGACAAGCTCAGCGGTCTTATTCTCCAAGCCCAGAGAAAAGGAGAGAGCCGGGGTTTGGCGCTACATGTCTCGAGCCCCCGCGCGACCCAGACGGTTGCACTGGGCGGTTACTTGTTCCAAGCGACTCTTTCGCGGTCCTGGCCATCGAGAAACCTGCTCACCGACGACGGCGCAATGATGGTTCTCCAATCAAAGCCAAACGAGTTCTTCATCGTCGGTAGTGGTCTCACAGTGACGTTTGCGCGCGATTCAGACGTAGATAACCAAATCGCCGGGATCGGACGCGTAGAACAGGTATCGAAGGTGAACGGCGACTGGGTGGTGGAGCGGCTTCTGAATGGTGACCAGACCAACCAAGGCCGCCAACTCAGCATGGCTCCACATGAGATACAGGTCTTCCGCGTTCGGCTATATAGCTATGCGCGGCCCAACTAGGTCGGCAGGAAGGTGAATATCTGGCGGACCGGAGTTTTGCAACATATTTACAAGCTGGCCTGGCCGAGTCTTGTTACACTCAGTCTAATTACTGCTTTAGGGGCTATACGTGTATCACAACCTAATCTTCCGAACACTGCGGAGCTTTGTTTCCCTCTGCACAGTAAGTGCTTTGGCTCTTTGTTTACCACTTCTATGTCTGGCCCAGTCGACGGGAGGCATTCAAGGCACGGTGACCGACGCCAGCGGCGCAATTCTAAGCAATGCGGACATCGAGATCACCAACACTGAGACCGGCCAACGTCAGATGGTCAAGAGCAATGAGGCTGGAGTGTATCTCGCGCCTTCTCTGCCGACGGGCAATTACACGGTACTAGTAAAGGCGCCCGGGATGGCGACAACGACGGCCGCGAATATTCGCGTGGCAGTAAGCACGGTCACACGACAGGATTTCACTCTGCAGGTGGCCAGCAGCACGCAGACGGTGGAGATTCAGGGCGGCAGTCCGGTTGTGGAGACGACAAGTGTTTCGATGGGGACCGTGGTCGATAAGCGAACCGTGCAGGAAGTGCCGTTGAACGGACGACACTTTGTCGATCTGGCGCTGCTAGTTCCCGGTACAGTGACGCCGCCGCAGAACGGCTTCCTGACATCGCCGCTGCGCGGCCAGGGAACTTCGAGCTTTAACTCCGCCGGCTCGCGGGAAGACACGGTCAACTTCATGATCAACGGCGTGAATATGAACGATCTGGCACAGCAACAGATTACGTTTCAGCCCACGGTCAACACGGTTGACGAGTTCAAAATCGATAATTCCACGTTCAGCGCCGAGTATGGCCGTAACTCGGGGTCTATTGTGAACATCGCGACGCGTGCGGGCACGAACCAGGTTCATGGCGAGCTTTACGATTACCTCCGCAACGAGGCATTCGACGCGCGCAACTACATCAACCCGATCGGGGTTCCACAGGCTCCGTTCAAGCGGAATCAATTTGGCGGCGCCGGCGGCTTCCCGATCAAGAAGGACAGCACGTTTCTCTTTCTGAGCTATGAGCAACTGGAGCAGCGGCAGAGTGTACCGTTGTCGCAGACGGTGCTCAGTCCCGCGCAGAGGACACAGGCGGCAGCGAGCGCGGATCCGATTGTGCGAGCGCTGCTGCCGTTTATACCGGCGGGAAATTCGGCCAACGGTACGGTGTTCACCGGAAACGCCGTGGCTCCGGTATCGATATACCAGGGAACGGCCAACTTCACCCAGAGCTTTGGGTCAAAGAATCGGCTGAATGTGTACTACGCGATGCAGCAAGACCAGCGGAACGAACCGCCTACGACGCAAGGGAACAACCTGCCGGGGTATGGCGACTCGCGGCATGGCGTGCGGCAAGTCTTGACGATCAACGATACACACACGATCAGCCCGACACTTGTGAACGAAGCCCGGCTTGGATTCAATCGCATCAAGATTGTTTTTGCGGGCGAGAATACGTTGAATGCGGCGAATCTCGGCATCAACAGCGGCGTGAACGCTCCCATTGGACTACCGCAGATTACGGTAACCGGGGCCTTTGCGTTTGGCGGTATCAACGGCTTCCCGCAAGGCCGAGGCGACACGACAATGATCGGTGGTGATACCGTGAGCTGGGTTCGCGGCAATCACACCATCAAATTCGGCGGCGAATACCGACA
Source organism: uncultured Acidobacteriaceae bacterium (assembly GCA_963730775.1). Classification (GTDB taxonomy): domain Bacteria; phylum Acidobacteriota; class Terriglobia; order Bryobacterales; family Bryobacteraceae; genus Bog-105. The sequence continues at coordinate 90,930 of CAVSTI010000014.1, forward strand.
GACGATCGCAAACAGTTACACGCAAACGCCCGGAACGTTCACCTTCCCAAGCATCAATGCGTTCATCCAGGATCAAGCCAACGCGTTTACCGCCAACAGTTCCAATCGCGCAGCGCGGATCTACACGCCTTCGGCGGGCGCATTCGTTCAGGACGCATACAAAGTCTCGCAACGTTTAACACTAAACCTGGGACTGCGTTACGACTGGAACGGAACCCCTTACGATACTCGCAACCACTTCGTTGTGTTTGATCCCACTACGGTTTCACTTGTCCAAGTGGGCGTTGGCAACGGGCCGCAGAATGCTTACAATCAAAGCGCGCTGAACTTCCAACCGCGTGTTGGCTTTGCGTGGGATGCGTTCGGGACCGGACGCACTGTAATCAGAAGCGCGTACGCCATCTTCGTCGACCAGCCAAGCAACAACGTCGTCAGCGGCCTGGTGAGCAATCCTCCGTTCTCGCTGCCACTGACGTATTCGCCGACCACCGCTGTACCTTTTGTCAGCTTCGGAAATGCTTATAACTTTGCAAGCGGTTCTGTTTCGCCGACATCGGTTTCTCACAACTACCGGAATGGCTACGTGCAGTCCTGGAACTTCAACATCCAGCAGCAAGTGAGCCAGACGGTTGCGGTGACCGCCAGTTATGTAGGAAGCAAGGGAACGGACCTGAACCTTGCGCGGAATTACAATCAGCCGATCAATGGCGTCCGGCCCTATCGCGCTCTTTCGGCCAGCAGCCCTGTCAGCCCGGGAGCGGCACTCGGCAATATCGTTGTGAACGAGAGTATCGGGAACTCGTCTTACCAGGCATTGTGGGTTGACGTAAAGAAGAACCTGTCGCGCAACCTGCAGTTCGACGCTAATTATGCCTGGTCGAAGTCAATCGACTTAAACTCGCGAAACTTCCAAGGGGTTGTGGTGCAGGACAGCTATAACGTGCGGAACGATCGCGGATTGTCGGACTTCGATGCGCGCCATCGGCTCGTGTTCTACGGCATCTACGATCTGCCATTTCGCGGCAACCGGTTGGTTGAGGGTTGGGAGTTTTCGCTCATTGAAACTCTGCAGAGCGGCAACCCGATCACGTTCCGCACCACCAACACTGCCCTTACCGGTCTTGCAACAGTGCGCGCGAGCGTCACTGGTCCAGTGTTGACCGGCTTTACGCCTTCTTCGAATCTGAGCGCCACGTTCATGGGGTACTTATTGAATCCGCAGGTGTTTCCTTCAACTCAGGGGAACACTTTTGGGAACCTGGGGCGCAACGTTGTGATCGGACCCGGGTTCTCAAACCTGGACTTCTCACTGGTGAAGAACACCAGGATCACGGAGCGATTCAACCTTCAGCTTCGTGCCGATGCGTTCGACCTCTTAAACCAAGTGAACTTCGGGCAGCCGGGCGCCACGGTCGGAACGGCATCGTTCGGACTGATCAACAGCACGCGCTTTTCGACCGGCGACTCGGGCTCATCACGGCAGTTACAACTTGCTTTGAAATTGCGGTTCTAAGCTTTCGGGAAACAGGTGGTCGCGTGAACGGGAGGGTTCTCCCGTTCACGCGGAATGTGCGTGGCCGCGGTCAACCCTGCTTTGCAGATAGTTCAGATCGTCCTGCACAGTGGTTCTCTGTAGCACGACCAGAGCGCGGGTATCTTCGTTCAGGTTTTGCTCAAGCGCGTGATCGAAATGGCGAAGCGAACCAGTTTCTCCGGCGATGCACTCGCGGATAATCTCCTTATCATCTTTCGAGTGGAGGTGCGGCGCTGTTGAGCGGAGGCGCTGTTCCAGGTCTACCCAGCCTTTGTGCAGGATGCCGCCCACGTGCAGATCGAGCCGCGGTTCCTCGCCCATGTTCTTGAGCTCTTTCGTCAGGTCAGCGGAGAAGCTGTCACGCTGATTGGACGCGGCGGCAAGCCAGTTGCTCAGTTCGGTGTCGTGAACGCCTTTCGCGGCCTTTCCGAAACCTTCCGATGCATCGTTGGACGTGGCGATTAAATCGTGAAGAGCTTTCACGGCGCTTTCGTTCTCGGTCATAACTCAACAGACGCAGAAGCGTAGAGGATTTGGTCGAAGAACCTACGGCTCGGTCAGGCTTCGGGCATGGAGATGAAGAAGCTCGAACCCTGACCCTGATGGCCCTCGGCCCAGATGCGACCGCCGTACCGCTCGACAATGCGCTGGCAAATAGCGAGACCGAGACCGGTGCCCGGATATTCGTTCTTGTGGAGCCGTTTGAAGAGCATGAAAATGCGCTCGGCGTATTGCTGCTCAAAACCGATTCCGTTGTCATGTACCTTGATCACCCAAGTGTCGGCTATTTTGTCAGCGGAGATACGGATGACAGGCGGCACATCCGGCTGTCTGTATTTCAGAGAGTTTGAGAGCAGATTCTGGAAGACCAGCGCCCATTGAGTTCCGTCCCCGCGCAGGGACGGCAAGGTGGAGATTTCGAGCTCAGCACCGCTGTCCGCGATCCGGTTTTCCATGGTGATGACGGCCTGTCGCAACGAATCGTTCAAATCGGCGACACCCGCACTCGGCAGCGTCTGTATGAATTGTTCGCGAAAAGGAGAGGAGATCCTGGATGAGCTGCTCCATACGTCGGACGCCCTGGTGAATGAACCCAGCGAATTCCTTGGCCTGCGGATCATCGCCGAGGTAACGACCCAGCAGGACCTGCGTATAGATGCCGACCATACGCAACGGCTCCTGGAGGTCATGGCTTGCGACATAGGCGAACTCTTCGAGCTCGCGATTGGCCTGTTCGAGTTCTTTGCGCGAGGTGACTTGCGCGGTGACTTCGCTGCAAACCGCGACTACGCCGCTGATCTCGTTATTGATCTCGCGCAGGGGATGGTAGACGACATTGAACCAGTGGTCTTCCGGCCGGCCGTCCTCATCCTTGTCAAAGGGAACCAGCCATTCGTTCGCGACAAAGGGCTCACCACTATCGAGAACCTGGTAGAAAGCATCCCAGACCTGGCGGCCCAATCCCGGTATGGCTTCGGCCAACGTGCGGCCGACGAGGTCTGTGCGCTGGACCATTGCCTCGTAGAAAGGGTTTGCGAGTTCGACGACGAGATCGCGACCTCTGAAGACCGCAATGGCTACGGGCGCCTGAAGAAAAACCTGCTGTAACCGGCCCTGACTTTCGGCGAGCGCCTGTTCCATACGTTCGCGATCTGTGATGTCGCGGGCTGAACAGGTGACAGCTTCCACACGGCCTCGCGATGAGAAGACCGGGGAGAGGATGTATTCGTAGGTTCGGGTAGCTCCGGTGGCCGAGGTGTAAGGAGTATGGTTTCGGAGCGAGCGAGCGCTTCGAATCACCTGTTGGATCTCGGTCTGGAGACGAGCCGCCAATTCGAGCGGGTAGTCAAGTTCGAAGGTGTTCTTACGGATGATCTCGCCGAGAGATTTCTGCCAAACCTGAAGGAGAGCAGAGTTTGCGTACGTAAAGCGTCCGTCGCGGTCGAACGTACACATGAGATCGGGTACGTTCGAGATCAGAGTGTCGAAGGTCTGCCACTGGTTGCGCAGTTCCGTTTCAGCGCGCGCACGCTCGATGGACTCCCAGCAGCGATTCGCAACAACGCGCAGAAGCTCCACGTCTTCGTCGAGCCATTTCCGAGGGGTCACGGCATGCACCGCCATAGCAGCGGCGAAGCGGCCAAGCTTGTGGAGAGGAACGCAGATCACGGATCGAATCGAGGTGACGCGATATGAATCCCGTACGGTTTCGGTTCTGGGATCGGAGTCGGCATCCTCGACGATATAGGGTTGACCCAAACGCATGAGGCGGAGGCATTCGGATCCGAAACGAGTAAAGGTGTAGCGGCCGACGATGCTCGGGACATCACGATTGAAGTCGCCGGTCAGGTTGAAGGTGTCCTGGTCGTCTTCGACTTCGGCATATGCGCAACGGTTCACGTTCAGATGTTCGCCGACGAGTCGGGCTGCCGTTTGTACGATTTCGTGAGGATCCGTGAGGGGACGAGTCGCATCTTCGAGCTGGAGGAGAAACGCAGCTCGCTCTTCGCCTCGTTTTCGCGCGGTGAGATCCATGTTCAGGCCGAACATTCGAACGGCCTTGCCGGATTCGTCACGGACGATTCTGCCAACGCTGGCGATCCAGCGTACGGTGCCGCCGGGGCCAAGAACACGGAACTCGCTATCTACGGTGTTTCCACTGTCGAGCGCCTTCCTGACCTCTTCATAGGTGCGCTCGAGATCTCCCGGATGAACCAGCGTTTCCCAGAACGCGAGCGAGGGCGCCGCGCCGACCGGCGTGCCGAGAACGCGATAGATCTCGGGCGACCAACTGACTTCATTTGTCAGGAGATCCCAGTCCCAAGTGCCTACCCCGAAGGTGTCTTCCGCAGCCCCAACCGGCTTCCGCGAGACTTCGGCATGCTCTGCGTTTGCTAGCTGCTCCTCCAGTTCGCGGATGCGGCGACGCAAGCTTTCCGCCGTTCCCTGTGCTTCAGCATGTGCTATCGGCAGCGAATTGTCCGTCCTCCCATCCACATATAGAGAATGCCATCACCCGCTCGTAAGAGTTCGACAGCTTGCAGAACGATGAGAATGGCGGAAGGTGAGCGTTGGACGAAGAGAGGCTCCTGGTCTTCGCTGTGTTATCGTCAACTGCGAGAAAGAGCGGACCGGGTTAGTTAGTCGAGGATCACTCAATGAGCGTGGATTTTCGCCTGGCTGAAAGTTCGAAATTCAGTCCGCCTCGATCGACATTTTCCTCACAATGCGAATCGCCAGCGTTGCGACAGCTCTTCCACCTAACCGTTACGAACAAGAGATTCTCCTTCAGGCTGCGCATGTAGCGTGGGACAAACGACTCGAACAACCCGGGATCCTGGATCGGCTGTTCCGGCGGGTGGGCGTCGACGAGCGTCACCTGTGCCTGCCGGTCGAAGCGTATCCGGCACTGGCCAGTTTCCGCGAAAAGAATGATGCGTGGATCGCCAGTTCACTCGAACTGGGCTGCCGGGCGGTCAGAGAAGCGTTAGAAAAGGCGGACGTCAAGAGTGAACAACTTGGCGCGCTGTTCTTTGTTTCCATTACTGGCGTGGCGAACCCTTCGATCGACGCACGGCTGCTCAATTTGTTGCATCTGCCGCGACACTTGAAGCGGATGCCCATCTTCGGTTTGGGGTGCGTGGCGGGCGCGGCCGGGATTGCACGTGCCGCCGATTATGTCCGCGCGTATCCAGACCAAGCGGCGCTGTTGCTTTCGGTAGAGCTGTGCTCTCTTACTGTTCAGGCAGACAATCTTTCGATGCCGAATCTGATTGCGACCGCATTGTTCGGCGATGGCGCGGCAGCGGTTGTTGTGACGGGTGAGGATGTGCCCGGAACAGGGCCGCGGATTGTGGCAACGGAATCGAATTTCTATCCACAGACGGAAGACGCCATGGGGTGGGATATCACGGAGAACGGCTTCGAGATTGTTCTTTCTCCGAAGGTGCCCGATATCGTGCGGGAGCATCTCGGTGCCGATGTGGATGCTTTTCTCGCGCGCAATGGTCTCGGCCGCAGTGACATCGCGAGCTGGATTATGCATACCGGAGGCCCAGCGATTCTGGACGCTACCGCTGATGCATTGGAACTACCGAAGGCGGCGCTTGATGCGTCGTGGCAATGCCTGCGGCGGATCGGCAACTTGTCTTCCGCATCCGTCTTGTTTGTGCTGAAAGAATTTCTCCACGACCGACGACCTGAGCCTTCGAGCTACAGTGTTCTTGCGGCCATGGGGCCGGGCTTCTGCTCGGAACTTGTATTGCTGCAGTGGTGAACGGAGATGCCGGCGCAGTATGACGTAGCGGTGGTGGGCGGCGGCCCCGCGGGGCTGGCGACTGCGATCGAAGCAACAAAGCGAGGCTTCCGGACTGTCGTTCTAGATGGACGTCAACCGCCGGTCGATAAGGCGTGTGGCGAGGGATTACTGCCCGATGCGATCGAGCGGCTTCGGCGGCTGGGCGTGACCATTGAACCGACCAGTCGAGGACTCTTCCGCGGTATCGAATTCAGCGACGAAGAGAGCCGGGTGGCTGCGAAGTTTCCCGATGGAGAAGGATGGGGCGTCAGAAGAACGACGCTGCAGAATCTGCTCGCGGAACGAGCGGAAGAGATGGGCGTTGAGTTGCTTTGGGGCTTGCCGGTCACCGGGATCGACCCGGGCCGCGTCGTCTGCCGAAATCTGACACTTGGCGCACGCTGGATCGTGGGAGCCGACGGGATGCATTCGCAGGTGAGACGGTGGACCGGCCTGGACGGAAGCGTGTGGAGCCGCGAACGGGTCGCTTTTCGACAGCATTTTGCAGCGCGGCCATCGTCGGAGTACGTGCAAGTTGTCTGGGGCGAGGCCGGGCAGTGCTACATCACGCCCGTGGGAGAGGAAGAGATTTCCGTGGCGGTGATCACGAGCCGCCGACAAGCGGATTACCGTGAACTTCTCGCCTGTTTTCCTTCGGTGAAGGATCGGTTTGGGACGGCCGCGACTTCGACGAGCATACGGGGATCTTTAACGGCCTCGCGGCGGCTTCGAAGAGTGTGCGCGGGGCAGGTTGCGCTGGTAGGCGATGCGTCCGGGTCGGTTGATGCAATTACCGGCGAAGGTATCTGCATTGCTCTGCGGCAGGCTGAGGCGGTGACCGACGCGATGCAGGGGGGTGATCTGCAGGTCTACCACCGCCAGCACCGGGCGATTATGAGACGGGCATCTTTCATGGCCGCAGTGTTGTGCAGTTTGGGCTCACATGACGGGCTGCGGAGGAGAGTGATCCGTCGATTGTCACAAGATCCCCAGTTGTTCGAACGGATACTCGGGTTCCATGTGGGGGCGACGGGAGTTCGAAAGCTTGGACTGTTGCCGTCGGTCAGGCTGGGAGCGGCATTGCTGCCGTTGCCGGTGGAGTCAATGGCGAAGAGAAGATAGGCAACCGAAGAACGCGTAATTGGCCTTACACAAGCTTGCCTCTCTATTTACCTAGGGCGATCTTGCGCACCGTGCCAAATCCTTAGCAGTTCAACGCACTCAGAGCGGAGGCGGTAAACGATGATGTAAGGCCCTACGACAAGTTCTCGGGTCCCTTCTACTGTCCCCGGGCGTCCCAAGTTTGGGAATGTGAGCAGGCGCTCGGCCCCAAGTAGGATGCTCCCCATGACTTGCGTAGCGAGATCGGGACTGCGTTCTCTGATGTGCGCAATGATGTTTTGAGCGTCTTCGAAAGCTGGTACTGTCCAGCGAATGAGCATTAATGGGACGAGAACAATTGCTTCAGTTGTCGGGTGACTTCCTCATGCTCGATAAAGTCGCCCAGGTCGGCTGCGAGAACACCTTGTTGAACAGCCGTAATGAATTCGGCTCGCCCTTGCAACATATCGCGGATTGAATCTTGCACAAATTCCTGGGGCGTTTTCCCGCTGTCGGCAGCCGCCATTTGCAACTGGCTCTCCAACTCCGGGGGAAACTCTAGTTCCATGCCCTAAGCCTAACAATCTTGGCGCGAGATTGTTTTGTCGGGTTTGAAGCACTTGGACGAAAATTGCGTCCAAGGGGAAGAAACAATGACTGACGCACAAGACCGCGGACTGAAGTTCGCTTACTTCCTGATCGGCATCGCTCTCCCTATCGTTGGGCTGGCACTCTGGGCTAAATCGAACGGGCTCTCCAGCCTGAGCAGGAAAGGGGAAGTCGACAAGGCGCACGATGTCACGGTGGAAGACAGCTTCCCCGCCAGCGATCCGCCTTCGGCCTGGTAAGCGTTTAGCTACTCGTAACGGAGCGCTTCGGTGGGATTGAGTTGCGAGGCGCGCCGGGCGGGCAGGAGGCCGAAGCCGACGCCCACCGCGAACGAAACTCCGAAAGCTACGATCACTGAAATCGGCGAGATCGGGACGTTAATTTGACTGGTAAACAGCCTGGCGCTGATCGGTATCGCCAATCCCAGCACAATCCCTATCGTTCCGCCGACCAAGCTGATCACGACCGATTCGATCAGGAACTGAAGAAGCACTTCGCGACGCGAGGCTCCTACTGCCATTCGCAGCCCGATCTCGCGGGTTCGCTCTGTCACCGTCACCAGCATGATGTTCATGATTCCGATGCCGGAAATGATCAGCGCGATGGCGGAGACGATCACGAGCACGATTGTGAGAACCGTAGCAATGGTGTCCGCGGTATCGAGAATCGCCTTAAGATTCTGGACATTGTAGTTCGCACCGGCGCGGTGGCGCTGGTGGAGGAGGTTCGTTACATCCTCCGTTACGGCCGGCACATCTTGCCGCATTGCGGACCTGCAGATAGACAGGCTCTACTCTCTCGAATTGCAGGAAATAGCGCATGACCGTGATGGGAATCAGAATGGTCTCGTCCGTGATTTCGCCCTGGCCGAAGGTACTGGTTTTTTCACGAAAGACGCCAATGACCGTGAACTGAAGCTGGCTGATCTTCAGCGTCTGGCCGAGCGCGGCATCTTTGCTCCGAAAAGCCGGATGGCGAGTTTATCCGTGACCATCGCGACGCGAGCCCTGAGCGTGACATCGCTCTCGTCGAAGCTGCGGCCATCCAGGATCACGAAGTTCCTGACGGTTGAGTAGCTTTGATCGACGCCATCGATGGTGACCGGCCGGATCTTCCCGTTGACGACGATCTCGCTGCTCATGGGCATGACCGCGGTAGCAGCGACAATCTTGTTCCCCAGTGAGTCCCGAAGAGCCTGGACATCCGAGATTTTGACGAAATCGGCCTCCACTTTCGCAGTGTTCTGGCCCCCGGCCTCGTAGCTTGCGTAGACGAGGTTGGAGCCAATTCCGCGGATCTGGTCGAGAATCAGATCGCGGGACGCAAGGGAGATGGTGACAACCAGGATCACCGACGCATTGCCGATAATAAGCCCGAGTGCGGTAAGGAAGGTCCGGAAGCGATTGGCGCGTAGGGCCTGCAGGCTGAACGAGATCGCTTCGGATATTTGCATGCGGGCGTGGGCGGGCCGGAGTTGCTCGTTGACAAGACGAGCTAACCGATTACGGCGCTACTTGCTTCAGAAGGCGAGCCGCCTCCTCTTTCGGAGGATCGTCAACGGTGATGTGGAGCCTTGACGTACTTTTCGAGCAGGCTTTTCGCCTCGTCCAGGTTGCGCTTGTGCTTGATCAATGTGTCGGCGCGCGCAAACCAGATCTGCGGGGCAGCAGGATGGGCCTTTTCAGCCGCAGCGAAGAGCGCATCACTTTCACGGGTTCTCCCCTCGTTTGCGAGGAACTTCGCGAGATTGATCATGTGGCCGACTTCATGGGGAGCCACGGCAACGGCTTTCCGCAGCGCTTGCTCGGCGTCGCCATACTCCTTGCGATGCTGAGCCAGTTGGGCCTTGACGTGGTAACCCTGGGGTGGGTCGATAGCCGCGATTTTGTCCGCTACGTTCTTCGCTTTTTCAAAGCCGCCGCCCATGAACCCAGGGGCGTTCAGGTAATAGTCAAAGAGGTCGCTGAGGGCGTCGCTATTCTTAGGATCAAGCTGAACGGCAGCCTCGAACGCTGCACGAGCCTTGGTGGCATAACCGGGCGCGCTGATGATGTTCGACATCTCCGCGCGCCGACCGTAAGCCCGGCCCAGCCAATCCATATACTCGCTGTTTTCGGGGCTGATCGTCGGTCGCTTTCCCCAGGTACTCTACGGACTTTTTGAAGTCGCCGAGCATAAAATAGTTGCGACCTAAAAGAAAGTTAGTAGCAGAATCAGAACTCTTCTTATCTAAGAGGTTCAAGAGACTCTTCATAAGCAGTATGGCGGTAAAGCTCCTCGGCTTTCGCAAAATCGTGAGCCGACAAGAGGCCGCCAGTGGCCGTAAAGATAACCGCTGCAACTAAAACCGCCCTAAACACTTGAACTCCCGGATGGTTCGATTGTAGTAAACGCTTCGAACTTTCTGGGGGTTAGATGCACGGAAGGCGGGTGGAGTTGCCGCGGCTCAGAGCGAACTGGAAAACACAGTTCGCTTCGGTACCCCTTCGAGTTATCCGCGTTTTCCAGGCGGTTCTCGATGTGTAACTCGTAGTATCCTGGGATCGAAATCCTTGAGGAGTAGGAGAAGAATCAATATGATCGCCCGGTTGCGACAGCAGCTTTCTTTTGCCGGTCTTGTTGCCCTGTTGGCTTGCTCAGCTTGGGCCCAAACGACCACGCTTGAAGGGAATGTAAAGGACCCGAGCGGTCAACCTCTCAAGGGTGCCGTCATCAAGCTCGACCGGACCGATATTAAAGGACATTACCAGGTCAAGTCAGACAAGAAGGGCCACTGGCTCTACACAGGATTGCCATTCGGCACTTATGACGTTTCCTGTGAAGTCGACGGCAAGGTAATGGACAAGATGGGGGAGTGAAGTCGAAATACGGCGACTCCACGACAGTTGATTTCGATTTGGCCAAAGTCGCGCAGCAACAAGCGGCCACTGCCCAGGCCAACACCTCCGGCCAGGTGACGGAAGAGCAGGCCAAGGGCATGAGCAAAGAGCAGAAGGCCCAGTACGAAGCTGCGTTGAAGCAGCGTTCCGAGGCAATGAAGAAGAACAAAGCCTTGAACGATGCCTTCAACGCCGGGCCAGGACGCGATGAAGCAGGCTCAGGCCGAGCCGGACAAAACGAAGACGAGCGCCGATGTACCAGACGGCCGTCGACAACTTCAACAAAGCCGGTGAGATGGACGCGAATCAGGTTGCCGTTTGGGACAGCTTAGGCGAGGCGTATTCGGGGCTTGCCAGCTCGCAAACTGGCGACGAGCGGAACAAGTCTTACGACCAAGCCGATCGAGGCCTATAAGAAAGCGCTGGCTCTCAAGCCGGACGATGCCGCCGTTTACAACCAGATGGGCAACATCTACGGCGCGCAAAAGAAGATTCCGGAGGCAACCGAGGCTTTTACCAAGGCGGCTCAGTTCGAATCCCCAGATGGCGGCCAAGGCTTATTTCAACATGGGTGCGAACCTGGTGAACTCCGGTTCGGCCGATAAGGCGTCCGAGTTCTTCAAGAAGGCCACCGATGCGGATCCGAATTATGCGGAAGCCTGGTACCAGCTGGGCAGCACGTCCATGATGAAGGGCGCCGTCGATCCGAAGAGCGGAAAGCAGAGCTACCCGCCAGAGACTGCTCCGGCGTTGCAGAAGTACCTGGAGCTGCAGCCGAGCGGACCGCACGCCCAGGAGGCAACGGCAATGTTGTCGGCGATGGGCGAGCAGGTGCAGACCAAAGTTACGGTTCCCGGCGCCAAGAAGAAGAAGTAAGTACATCCTCTCAGGGCGAATCGGAGTTGTAAGTCCGATTCGCCCTGAGTTCCCCCACCCATGCTCCGAGTTGCGATCGAAGCCATCACGACCATCACGCTGCTTCTGGTAGCTCGGGCAATCATTTCCTCCATTCTCGAATCCTTCACCAAAAAGGCATCCGGCAACAAGTCGAACTCGAAGAAGGCCGACGGTTACCGGCCTGAAGAGCATGCGCCGACCCGCGGGACGCTTCATCGGGATCCAGTATGCGGCACATTCGTCCCAGAGACGAGCCCATTTCGAAGAGAAGTCCTGGGCTCGCGAGTTCTACTACTGCTCTGAGAAGTGCCGAGACGCTCACTCGCGTCATAAATCCAAACTTAAATCATCAGGACACTGCAGCTCCTAAAGCACGGCGAGCAAATCCGTAGATCCGTTCTCATTCAACGGCAATCTATGAGCTTAAGCGGAGCTTAAGTTTGTAAGCTCCGCAAAGGAGATGTCCCTTTGGCTCGTCACGCTCTGATTATCGGCGCTGGACCTGGAGGCTTAACAGCCGCGATTCTTTTAGCAAAAGCGGGGGTGCGAGTTACAGTACTTGAACGCGCGGCACATGTCGGCGGACGCACTTCGTGTTTCCAGTCGAACGGCTTTCGCTTTGATTACGGGCCCACTTTCTTTCATTACCCGCAAGTTCTCGAGAGCATTCTTCGCAGTGTTGGTTACGATCTTTGGCGCGAACTGGATCTGATCAAACTGGATCCGCAGTACCGGCTCGTTTTCGGGAGCGGCGGGGACATGCTTTCGACTCCGAACACTGGGCGCATGGAGCGGGAGATCGCCCGTATTTGTCCCGCAGGATGCCCCCAACATGCGCCGATTCCTGGATGACAACCGGCACAAGCTGAGTAAGTTCAAACCATTCCTTGAGGCGTCCTTCGACAGCTGGAGAAGTACCATCAAGCCCGGCCTTCTTCAGCTTCTGCCTACGCTGAAACCGTGGCGATCGCTCGATGCCGAACTGCGGCGCTATTTCTCAGACGAAAGCGTGCGGCTCGCGTTTTCTTTCCAGTCCAAGTATCTCGGGATGTCTCCGTTTGAATGCCCTGGATTGTTCACGATCCTCGCCTTCCTCGAGTACGAATACGGTGTGTATCATCCTGTCGGCGGATGCGGATCTGTGACGATGGCGCTGGCGCGGATCGCGAAGCAACTGGGCGTAGCGATCCACCTGAATGAGCCAGTGGAGCGGATCACGTTTGAAGGGCGAAAAGCCACTGGCGCACAGACCGGGAGCGCGGAATATAGAGCCGACGCGGTGGTGATCAATGCAGATTTCGCGCGAGCGATGACGCGGATGGTGCCGGACAAACTCCGGCGTAAGTGGACGGACGTGAAGTTATCGAAGAAGCGTATGTCCTGTTCGGCGTACATGATGTATCTGGGCGTGCGTGGGACTTACGAGGATTTTGCGCACCACACGATTTATATAGCGAAGGATTACGAGAAAAACATGCATGACATCGCGCAGCGTCATGTGCTGTCCGATGATCCTTCCATCTATGTCCAGAACGCGTGCGTGACGGACCGCAGCCTGGCACCTCCCGGTAAGAGTACGGTGTATGTTCTCGTCCCGGTTACCCATCAACATCCAACGGTGGATTGGGAAAAGGAAGGCCCTCGCTATCGGCAAGTGGTGCTAAGAAAGCTGGAGTCGATCGGTTTACGCCACCTGGAGTCGCGCATCGAGTACGAACGGGTGCTGACGCCGGACGACTGGGATACCGGTTTCGAGGTTGCGCGCGGTTCAGTCTTCGGACTGGCACACAACTGGTCCCAAATGCTCCATCTTCGACCTCGAAACCGATTCGATGAACTCGATTCGGTTTACCTGGTGGGAGGCAGCACGCATCCCGGCAGCGGATTGCCGGTCATTTTCGAATCGGCCCGAATCAGCGCGCGACTGCTGCTTGAAGATCTCGGGATTGAAGCACCCGGGAAGGAATCTCTCACGCCGGCCGCGGCTGCTGCGGCAGTTGCTTAAACGGGTAAGAGCGACGGGAGACAGGAAAGAGACAAAAGATGAGTTCAACGGTAGGGGTAATCGGATCGGGTCTCGGGGGCTTAAGCGCCGCCTGCGTTTTGGCCGCGCGGGGATACAAAGTTTCCCTCTTCGAAAAGAACGACTGGGTGGGCGGAAAGGCCGCTGTGCTCAACGAAGACGGATTTCGGTTCGACATGGGCCCGACGATTCTGATCTGTCCTTCGGTGCTAAGAAAGATTTTCGCGGAGGCCGGCCGGGAGCTTTCGCGGTATCTCCATCTGGTTCCGCTCGAGCCCGAATGGCGATCGTTCTTCGAAGACGGTAGTGTTCTCGATCTCTACAGCGATCAAGCGCGAATGAAGGAGGAGTTGGACCGATTCTCTCCCGGAACGAGCGCGGGGTATCAGAAGATTTTCGAGCGCCTCCGAGGAGCTTCACCAGATCTCGAACCGCTTCTTCTTCTGGCGCTCGATCGGGTCGATGAGGGACACGTTCGAGACCGGATCTGCGCTGAATCTCTCGCTGTTGAAGGATGTGAGCCGGATGCGCCTGGGCCATACGGTCGCAGGCACGATTCGGAAAGACATCAAAGACAAGCGCGTGGCGCAGATGCTGGACCACATGGTGCAGTATGTTGGCTCGTCGCCGGAGAAAACGCCCGCGATTCTTTGCGCCATTGCCCATATGCAGGCGGAGGAAGGCGTTTGGTATCCGATGGGAGGAACGCGCGCCATTCCGAATGCGCTTACTCGCTTAGCGATCGAGTTAGGCGTCGAGATTCGGACGAATTGCGCCATAGAACGAATCGTGGTGGAAGAGGGCCGCGTGCGCGGGATCGTAACGGAGAACGGAGACTTTGTCCCGCTCGGTGCGGCGGTGGCGAATTCCGATGCGGTGCGTACCCATCGGGAGCTGATCGGCGGCGAACCGGCGAGGCGTTTCGACCGGAGGCGCCAGTATGAACCCGCGTGCTCAGGAGTCGTGATTTATCTCGGCCTTGACCGGCGGTATGAGCAACTGGAGCATCACAACTTCGTTTTCTCGCGCGATCCGCATGAGGAGTTCCATGCGATTTACGACGAAGGGCCGGCTTGCGCCCGATCCGACCGCTTATCTTTGCGCGCCTTCACGGACGGAAGCCGGCGTGGCGCCTCCCGGCGGAGAAGCGCTCTACATTCTTGTGCACACGCCGTATTTGCGGAGCGGCCACGATTGGCGTACGATGTATCCGCAGTACCGGAAAGTGATTTTCGAGAAGCTGGCGCGCACCGCGGGTTTAAAAGACTTGGAATCTCACATCAGAACGGAGCGGCACTTGACACCGCAGGACATCCACGAGCGTTACGGCGTCCTGAACGGAGCGATCTATGGAATCGCGAGCCATGGCCGATTGCAGGGCGGTTTCAAGCCTGCGAATCATAGCCCTGATGTGAAGGGCTTGTATCTGGCCGGCGGCGCGGCTCATCCGGGGCCGGGGATGCCGATGGTGCTGATGTCGGGTTGGATTGCAGCGGATAAGCTGGATGCGGACCACGTTGTGGAACGCGAGTTGGCGCACGCTGCCACGGCATGACGATCGCGAGGCATGACGGGTCGGACGAAATAGCGGACTCGACGACACCAGATCGGCGCCTGCCTCGCGTCAACACGTGGCAATTACGGCTATTTGCCGGATATTGCCGCTATTACCTGCGCCGCCATTTTCACCGCCTTTACCTATTGGACCTCGCAGCCGTCAAGGTGCCAGACGACAAACCGCTGTTGATCTGTATGAATCATCCGTCGTGGTGGGACCCGCTTCTTGCGGTCTACTTGAGCCAGGAGATGTTTCCGAGCCGGCGGCATTACGGTCCGATTGCGGCTGCAGCGATCAGCAAGTACAAGTTCTTTGAGAAGCTCGGCTTCTTTCCGATTGACCCACACACACGAGATGGCGCGTTTCGATTTCTTCAGATCGGACGCTCGGCTTTGGCCACCCAGGGTTGCACGCTGTGGGTAACGGCGCAGGGCCAATTCGAAGATGTGCGCGTGCGGCCGACTAAGTTTCAGGCGGGTGTTGGTCACCTGGCTCGATCTTCAACGGACTTCGTGATGCTGCCGCTTGCGCTTGAGTACTCATTCCGGCGCGAGCGAACGCCAGAGGCATTTGTGTGCTTCGGCGAACCCATCGAAATTCGGGACGGGCGCTCACAGACGGCGCAGGACTGGACGAACATCTTCGCAAACGCGGTAGAGAGCACACAGGATTACCTGGCAGAACGAGTAAAGGCCGGGCACGAGAATTATTTTCAAGAGTTGTTGTCGGGGGCAGCCGGCGTAGGTGGCGTTTACGATGCCTGGCGGGCGGTGAAGTCGTATGCGCGCGGAAAGCGATTTCGAGCTGAGCACGGCCTTGGCTCGCGATGACGCTGCTGATTCTGGCGTCCGTGGCTTTCTCCGTTGCTTTACTGAACGCAGCTCTATTTTTCCGTAACCTGCAACTGTATCGGCCACCGCCGGAGCCAGCGGTTTTGGAGAAGAAGCCGCAAGTCTCAGTGCTTATACCGGCGCGCAATGAGGAACGCTCCATACGCGCCGCGGTCGAGTCGGTTCTTTCGAGCCGCGATGTCGGCGTTGAGTTGATTGTCCTCGACGATCATTCAGAAGATGAGACGGGCAGCATTGTTCGAGCAATGGCGCATGATGCCCGGGTGCGCCTGGAACCCGCACCGGAGTTGCCGGCCGGCTGGTGCGGCAAACAGTTCGCCTGTTTCACGCTGGCGGGGCTAGCTTCGCACGACATCCTTGTGTTTCTTGATGCTGACGTTCGCCTTCATCCCCATGGGTTGTCGCGCATCGTGGCGTTTCTCCAAAGCAGCAATGCTCAGCTTGTCAGTGGATTCCCGCGGCAGAACGTGAGGTCCTTTTATGAACGCCTGCTGCTGCCGTTGATGCACTTTCTGCTGCTGGGTTTTCTTCCGCTGGACATGATGCGAAGACGACTTGATCCGTCGCTTGGCGCAGGTTGCGGGCAGATCTTTGTGACGCGTCGGGCCGCTTACCGGGCCGCCGGAGGGCATGCCGCGATTCGCGCGTCACGGCATGATGGCATCTCGCTGCCTCGCGCTTTTCGACGAGCCGGGTTCTCAACTGATGTTTGCGACGCCACAGGGGTGGCGGAGTGCCGAATGTACCAAAACACGACGGAAGTGTTCGGGGGTCTGTTGAAGAACGCGACCGAAGGTGTGGCGTCAATGCCCAACATCCTTGTGTTTACCGTGCTCTTGACGGCAGGCCACTTATTGCCGTTCGTCTTACTGTTGCTAGCTGTGTTTGTACGTCCCGCCGAGGGCACATTGGCCCTGATAGTTGCCGCCGCCGTGCTGTCGGTTGCACCCAGAATTGCGGCGGCGTTCCGTTTCCGGCAACCGTTTGACGCAGCGCTCGTGCATCCCTGGGCGGTTTTTGTTTTTCTGGGGATTCAGTGGTACGCATTTGCGCAGTCACTACTGGGTACGCCCGCCACGTGGAAGGGCCGCACGTACCAGCAGACCTGATCACCACGCCTAGTAGTTGACAAAGTCAAGTATCTGATCCAGAATAGGCGTGTTTTATGAGCGCCACCAGCGTCGAAGCGGTCCGGCATTTTAACCGGTTCTATACCAGGACGATTGGAACTCTCAACAAAGGCCTGGCGAAGACACCCTACTCGCTGGTTGAAGCGCGCGTGCTGTATGAGATTGCGCATCGGACGAGACCTACAGCCAAAGAGATTGCGGAGGACCTGGGACTTGATGCCGGCTACTTGAGTCGCATTCTCCAGACTTTTGTGCGGCGGAAGTTGGTCGGCCGTGAAACCTCAGACACGGACCGGCGGCAGAGCTTTCTTTCGCTGACTGCGTCGGGGCGCAGAGCTGTTTCGAAACTCGAGACAGGTACGAACGACGAGATTGCATTGCTCTTGCAGGGGCTCTCGCGGGAGAGGCGGCACCGGCTGACCCGGGCGATGGAGGAGATTGAGGTACTACTCGGTGAGAATGGCAAAAGCAAGCGAGCGGAATACCAATTACGTCTGCATGAACCGGGCGATCTGGGTTGGATCGTCAGTGAGCATGGCCGTCTTTATGCGGAAGAGTACGGTTGGGACGGAAGTTTCGAAGCGTTTGTCGCTCGAATCGCGGCCGATTTCATCGACAAGTATGATCCGAGCCGGGAGCGCTGCTGGATTGCGGAACACGAAGGTGAGCGCGCCGGCTCCGTGATGCTGGTCAAGCACCCCGAGATCGCGAACGTTGCAAAACTTCGGCTGCTGCTAGTGACGCGCGAGGCACAGGGATTAGGCATCGGGCGCAGGATGGTGCACGAGTGCACTGAGTTCGCGCGTAGCGTTGGCTACGGGAAGATTACGCTCTGGACGAATGACGTGCTCCATGCGGCGCGACATCTGTACGAGGCCGAGGGTTACGTGTTAACACGCGAAGAGCCGCACCGCAGTTTCGGTAAAGATCTCGTGGGGCAAACGTGGGAGTTGCCCCTCGTTTGATCACCAGGTGAAGCGACCGTTCAATTGCAGTACGCGCGCGCCCCTGGTGTTGGTGAAGCGGCCGAAGTTAGCATTCAAGACGTCTTGCGAAAACGACGTCAGGTTTGTGTGGTTGAGAGCGTTGAAGGC
This sequence comes from uncultured Acidobacteriaceae bacterium, assembly GCA_963730775.1. Lineage (GTDB taxonomy): Bacteria > Acidobacteriota > Terriglobia > Bryobacterales > Bryobacteraceae > Bog-105. Next base: position 108,903 of record CAVSTI010000014.1, read on the forward strand.
ATCCAGACGCAGTTGGAGCTTGACCTTCTCGAAAAGCGAGAAATTCTTTCCGATCGACAGATCCGCGTTCCAATAGCCTGGACCTCTGACAAATGCACCTGAGATGTTGCCCGGCCGAATCGGCAGGCCCGAAGCGCTGCTGATGGGAAGCGCCGTGAATGCAGCTTTGTTGATGTACTGCAGCGTGCTTTGATAGTTGGCGGTCACAACAGGTTGGTTGGCGACGTAGTCCGGACGGCTGACATTGTCGGCACTGCCTTCGGTGATCAGCAGAGGCTGTCCGGTGGCCCCGGCAAAGATGCCCGAGAACTGCCAGCCGCCGAATGCCTGTTTTACGAAGGAATTGCCGACCGAGCCGAGCGACGGCAAAGAATAGACCCAATCCGCGGTGAAGTAGTGCGTGATATCGCCGTCCGCGGGTCCCCACTCCGGTCGCAAGTTGAAGAAGTTCTGGATTCGAGAGTTGGCGTTGTTCTGGTAATACGCACTGATATCGCCGGTTTCAGTCGCCAGCTGTTTCGCCCATGTGTAGTGGACGGCGAAAGTGAAATTATGCGAGAAGCGCTTTCGCAAAGTGTTCTGCCAGGATGAGTACCAGCTCTGCTGTGAGTTGTCGATGTAATATCCCTGATTCAGATTCGGATTCAGGCGAACGCCCGTGACGCGATCGGGCTGGTTGTATAAGCGCGCAAGAGGGTACTTCAAGCCGCGGTTGCCAACAAATGCAGTTTCGAACACAAGAGAAGACGTGATGGCGTGCTGGATCCCGAAATAGACGAGGCCCACATACGGGCTTTGCAAATTGGGATTGAAGATCGAGGAGGGCTGCACGCGTTGTTGCGCCTGAATAATGGTTGCGACCTGATCGTTGTAGATCGGAAACTGTAGACCCGTCGTTGATCGCTTCCTGGCGGCTAAGAGTGACACGGAAAGGAAGGTATCTTGCGCCGACCGCGCCCGTGAACATTCCGACTGCCATGGGGCTGAACATAATGCCGGCCCCGCCACGGATGGTTGTCTGGCCCTTGCCGTCTGGGATCCCAACTGAAACCCAGGCGAGGAGCAAGGTTGATACCGCCATCGGAGTTATAGGGATCGTTCGGGTCTCGTACAGGTCCGAAATCAAAGCGATTATCGATGAGTCCGTTGAGGTTATAGAGAGCGTAATCCTGCGTTGTAACTCGCGAATGAGCGACGTACTTGGAGAAGAAATCGTAGCGGACGCCAAGATCAAGGCTGAAGGTCTTGCTGATCTTCCAGTTGTCCTGGGCGAAGAACCCGAGCGTGTAGTTCGAAGCGTCGTAGAGCCCGTTGCCGAAGGTTATGATCGTTTGCGCCGGTGTGTTCGCCAGGAGATCGGCTCGGGTGGCGTAGTTGACGGTGGCATTCTGCGGGTTAGTGCGGAAAACGTTATATCGCATGTAAATCCCGCCGAACTTGATATTGTGTTTGCCGATCGACTTGGCATATTTCTGCTTCCAGGCTCCAGGTCCGGCCTTCCACGAGATAAAGTTCGCCGCCTGGAGAAGTAAAGCCGTTATACGAGAGTTGCGGAGTTCTGCCACCATACGGTATCGTTTCCGGGATGCCGTCCAGGAAATACTGATCCGTGCGGTCCATATCGTTAAGGTTGTATCCGAAGCGTGTCTCGGACGTCCAGGAAGGGCCACCGGTGATGTAGTTAGCCGTTCCGCGTTCGATGAAACCATGGAAGACCTGCGGATCGTTGCTGAAAAGATTCGCGGCGTCGATTGATAAGGCCGACCATGCGTGTAGCTCAAAGTGAGATTGCTGTTACTCGTCAGGTGGATATCACCTTTCCCGTCGAAGTGATTGTCAGAGTTGCTCTGTTGGCCGGAACCGATGTAGAGGCCGAGATCAGCTCCGGAAGCAAAGGGTTGATTCGGAAGCGGCACGCCCGCCAGTACATGCCATAGGCGGGAACAGCCGTCAGCAGTGTCTGACGGAAGTTAGGCGTCAGTACCGTTCCGCTCACCACCTGAGTAAGCGACTGCTGATAGCCTTCATAGTCGGCGAAGAAGAAGACGCGATCCCGCTTTATGGGACCGCCGATCGATCCTCCGTACTGGTTGAAGACGGCATTCGGGATCGTGCTTAGAAACTGGAGGCGCGAGTTCAGGAAGCTGTTCTGGAAGTTCTCAAAGGCGCTGCCGTGGAACTGGTTTGTTCCCGAAGTAGTGACGATATTTACGTTTCCGCCCAGCACCTGGCCGTATTCGGCCGGCAGCACACCTTTCGTGGTTTCCACTTCCTGAACGGATTCCAGGGAAACCAGATTGATTTGTTCGAAGTTACCGCGCATTGACGTGGTCCGGCTTTCCGGATCAGCCGTTGCGCTGGTGCCATCGACAGTGAACAGCGTGCCAGCTTTGCCGACACCGTTCAAGCGAACGAAACCTCCACCGGCACTTGCTCCCGTACCCAGTCCGAGCAATCCGCCGACGTTGCGCTTCGAAAGCGGGAGTTGCGACGCTTCGACGGCTGAGACATTCTGGCGCTGCTCGGCGGAGACTGCGTTCACGAGCGGCGCGACCGCTTCGACGGAGACAGTTTCCGTTATTGCCCCAAGTTCAAGCGTGAAATTGCGGCGCACGTTCTGCCCGGCCGACAACTCGATGGCCTTGCTTTGAACGGTTTTGAAGCCCGCATGTTCAATCTTTAATTGATACGTGCCGACCTGGAGGAAGTCGAACGTGAAGTCCCCGCCCTCCCCAGTCGTTTTCAGAACCTCGACTCCAGTTGATTGGTTGGTGAGCCGAACGTTTGCACCCGAAACGGATGCACCGGACGGATCCGTAATAGTTCCGTAGAACGTTGCTGTTGTTACCTGGCCATTCAGCGGGAAAACCGCGTGTAAGAAGGCCAGAGAAGCAATAGCAGCCGGAGCTATCGGGACGAAAAAGAAGCGACGTAGCATTCGAATTACCCCCGTCGGTCCCACGCTGTGAGACCAGTTTTGATCGGTAAGACCAACGAGATATTATTGCGATCGATAACCGGAGTCAAGGCATTTGTGGAGCTCTGGCTTTCCTGGCTGAACTGAACGCCTGAAAGGACATGCATGACACGACGGTCGAGTTCGATGGACAGAGTAAGACGCAGAGAGTTTCTTCTTGGGACGGGGACGCTCTGCGGGCTCGGGATAAGCAACAAATTGTTTGCAGGAGAGGAACGGAAGCGCGTCGTCCTTGTCGCAGATGATTCGTTCCATGGCACGACGGAGGCTCCCGTGCGGTGGGCAATTTCGCAACTACTGAGCGCATTCGAAAAGGCGCAAGTACCCGCTATGCTTGCCGAAGCGGATTGCCACGTTGAGGATGCGAACTTCTACTTAGCTATAGGCGCGCGGTCATCTGAACTTAGGCGAGGATTTCCGAATGTCGAGATACCGACGCAACCAGAGGCTGTTGCTCTTGCGCCCGGGGAGCTTTGGGGACGACCGGCGGCCCTCATTGACGGAGCCGATGCAAGAGGTCTGATGTACGGCGTGTTGGACATTGCCGGGCGTGTAAGTTCCTATGGATTCGGAGGGCTTGCGCTTGCCCAAGCGACAACGGAGAGGCCGGCGAACCAGATCCGCAGCATGTCGCGAGCCTTCGTCAGCGACGTGGAGGATAAGAGCTGGTATTACGACAAGCAGTTTTGGCGAAGCTATTTAGCGGAGCTGGCGACGAGCCGGATTAATCGATTCTGTCTCAACTTTGGGCTTGGCTATAACTTTCCCCGTAATGTTACAGGCGACTACTTCCATTTCCCTTACCCTTACCTGTTCGATGTGCCCGGTTACAAAGTGCGGGTCGCGCCGCTATCCGACTCCGAACGTGAACGGAACCTTCAGACGCTTCAATTCATAACGGAAGAAACGAAGGCACACGGTCTGCAGTGCCAGATAGGTCTCTGGACACATGCCTATCAATGGACGGACAGTCCGCATTCGGACCACCACATCGAAGGATTGAATGCGGCGAATCATGCGGCGTACTCGAGAGATGCCCTGGCGCTCCTCCTGAAGAACTGTCCCGCGATTGAAGGACTCACATTGCGGGTTCACGGCGAAAGCGGCATCCCAGAGGGAAGTTATGACTTCTGGCAGACGCTCTTTGAGGCGGTGAGAAGTCGGGACGAAAGATTGAGATCGACATGCACGCAAAGGGTCTGGACGCGCGCATGATCGACATTGCAGTGAACACGGGGATGCCGATCAAGGTGTCGCCTAAGTTCTGGGCGGAGCATCTCGGTCTTGGTTATCACCAGGCGGAAATTCGAGAGCTGGAGATTCCCCGGGAAGACGACAAATCGGAGTCCGTGTTTAAGCTGAGCAACGGGGCGCGGAAGTTTCTGCGGTACGGATACGGAGATCTTTTCCAGCAAGGACGCAAATACGACGTTCTATTTCGCATCTGGCCGGGCACGCAGAAGACGCTGCTCTGGGGTGATCCGGCTTTAGCCGCTGGAATCGGCAACAGTTCTCACTTCTGCGGTGCTGCAGGCGTAGACATTTTCGAGCCGTTGTTTTTCAAGGGCCGGGAGGGCTCCGGGTTACCGGGAGGGCGGTGCGCTTACCTGGACGAGAGCCTCAATCCCAAAGAAGGTGACTGGGCGAAGTATCGCTACACGTATCGGGTTTGGGGGCGTTACCTGTACAACCCCGGCGCGGACAGAGCCGAAACGCGCAAGGTTCTTACAGATGAATTCGGAGGGGCGGGTCAACATGTTGAAACATCGCTTGCGAGCGCAAGCCGCATCTTGCCGTTGTGGACGACGGCACACCTGCCTTCCGCATCGAACAACAGTTTCTGGCCCGAACTCTACACCAACATGCCGATTGTGGAAGGCAGTTCGCGCGAACCGTACGGCGATACGCCGGAGCCGAAGCGGTTCGGCACAGTGAGTCCGCTCGATCCCGCGCTCTTCTCGACTATTCGGGAGTGTGCGGCTGACTTACTGGCAGGCAGAAGGAATGCTAAGTACTCGCCGCTCGAAGTCGCTGATTGGACAGAAAGCCTGGCGTCGACGGCAGACGCGTCGCTCGGTCGGGCACGGGCGGCAGCCAAGTCGGCGAGTGCACCGGAGTTCAGACGAGTGGAAGAGGATGTTCTGATTCAGTCCGGACTAGGGCACTTCTTCGCGCACAAGTTACGCAGTGGAGTTTACTTCGAAGTGTTTCTCGAGACGAAAGACCGGACCAGCGCTCGAAGCGGCAATCGTGGAATATCAAAAAGCACGCGACGTCTGGGACACGATGTCATCGCGAGCGGCAAAGGTGTACCGGAAAGATATAACCTTCGGCTATCGGCCTGTGGAGCGCGGACATTGGGCCGATCGACTGGGGGCCATCGACCAAGATTTAGGGGCCATGAAAGCGCTTTCGCACACGGCCGGATCGGACAGTCGCACGAGCGAAGCAAGTAAAGCGGTCGCGGCGATCAAAGCACCAAGCGCGCGACCGAAGTTCAAGGCTGTGCATCAAGCTCCGGTAAACTTCCGTCCCGGGCAAACACTCCCCTTATCCATTTCCGTGATCTCGGCTACCAGCGGCGGCGGATCGGTCGCGGTGATTATGCATTACAGGCACGTGAACCAAGCAGAGAGGTGGCAGCAGGCGGCGACGTCGCACGAGGGCGGAAACGCGTACAAGGCCGAGATCGACGGCTCCTACACCCAATCTGTTTATCCTTTGCAGTATTACTTTGAACTGCGAACCAGTGAAGAAAACGTGACTCTGTATCCCGGGTTCAATGCTGAGTTGAACAATCAACCTTACTTCGTGGTTCAGGCGAGTTGATCCGAGTATCGAGAGTTGCGGTTGACTCCACGAGTGAGCCGGGCCCGTTATTTCGCCTAGTGAGCGCGTACAGCACAGACCGGATGGCCCTCAACGTACAAGCCGAGGCGAGGACGGACGTTGTCCATTGCACACTTATGTACTTCTAGTACTGCAATCTTTACCTTCCACAACGCGTCTCGTTCAGGTGTTCGCAAGCGGCTGCCGCGACCTGTAGTCAGAGGTCTTGCGCCCATCGATCCCCAAGGAGTTGGTGTGGATAAGTTCCCAACTCACATCACTTACGATCTGCTCCGAAGCTACCGACGACACTTGTAGGCCGGTTTCTCGCCGTCGGCCTATGCCGCCCCGCGCGAGCGTAGTACTAAACTGTTTACAAAATTTTTACCGGCACATTGTAAAAGTTACCTTGACTTGTTCCGCGCCCGCAGCTTAACCTCCGATTACGGACCCAGGCAGCGTGACGTATGGATTTTAGACGACACACAATGTTCGGGAAGCTTTCGGTGGCGACCTCAGTGTCACCTCGACGATTAACATTTTTCTGAAGCAATACCCTTTCGCGCTCCTTGTCACCAATCCGGGTAAGGACGCGAAGCTTCAACCACAACAATTGAACACACGGTGGGGAATCGTGTGCCCTCTCAGCATTAGCCACAAGGTGGCTGAGGCAGCTAACTGTGTTTTACGACGATAAAAAGTCCCCTGCAAGTCCCCACACAAAGCGTGGTGCGTTACCAATCTGGATCGCGATTGCATGCGCCGCGTTAGGCATAGGCATGACAGCCCAGCTCGCACGTACGCAGTCCGGGACTTTTCCTCCAGATAAGCCACCCGCGCCGGGATCACTCAAGACCGTACCAGTGCCACTGCCGTCCAATCTTTACGATTTTGTGGCAAACCGGAGGGCTGCAATCGTTCTGGGGAAAGCATTGTTCTGGGACGAGAACGCCGGCAGCGACGGCCTGGCTTGCGCGAGCTGCCATTTTCACGCGGGCGCGGATAACCGGGTGAAGAACCAGCTCGATCCGGGCCTCCGGAACACGCTCGGTGGGGCCGTCAGCCAGACATTCAACATCACCGCAAGTAACCGATCGAGCAAGGTCGGGCCGCCTCCGGGCGGTGGCCCCAACTACACGTTGAAGAAGGCCGACTTTCCCTTTCACCAACTCGCGGACGCGACCGATCCCAACTCACACGTAGATTTCGACACGGATGACATTGCTTCCTCGCAGGGTGTATTCGATCGGGATTTTAGCAGCGACGTGAAGAAGCCCAAGAAGGGTCAGGAAGCATGCGCCAGCGACACGAGCTCTGTATTTGCTGTGGGAGGGCGTAACGTACGGCAAGTGGAACCGCGGAACACACCGACGGTGATCAACTCGGTCTATAACTTTCGGAACTTCTGGGACGGACGTGCGAACAACGTCTTCAACGGCCGGAACGTCTGGGGTCCCCGAGACACAACAGCAGGTATGGATCCAGACAACAGCATTCTGATTGAGGATGCTTCCGGTACTCTGCGCCCATTCCCGGTAGCGATCCCGGATGCGAGCCTTGCATCCCAATCCGTTGGCCCACCGCTCAGCGATCTGGAAATGTCGTGCGGGGGACGACTTTTTGAGAATATCGGGCAGAAACTGTTGTCCAGCACGCCTCTCGGGGACAAACGGTGGATCCGACCGATAGCGTGCTGGGGCAATATGCGAGCACTTCAAAAAATGGCAAGGCCGCTCCGGGGCTGAACACGAACTACGCGACGCTCATTCGTACCGCGTTCCAGCCCAAGTTCTGGAGTTCCAGCAAATTGACCCCGCAAGGCGATTCGCAGATGGTGAAGAACTTCTCCTTGTTCTGGGGCTTGTCCATCATGCTGTATGAGTCCACGCTGGTCTCCGATGATTCGCCGTTCGACCGGTACATGGACGGAAACATTTCCGCTCTGACGACTCAACAGTTGGGGGGACTGCAGGTATTCTCGAACAACGGCGGCTGCATCTTCTGCCACAAGGGTGCGGAATTCACAGGCGCGGCGACGTCTCTGAAAACCGCACAGGCGCAAGGCAGCATGATCGAGCACATGGTCATGGGTGACGGCAACGTCTCGCTGTACGATAGCGGCTTCTACAACATTGGCGTACGTCCAACGGTCGAGGACCAGGGGGCGGGCGCGGAAGATCCGTTCGGCAACTCTCTGTCCTGGGCTCGCCAGGCAATCAAAAGTTCTGCGTCCGGCCCGGGCAATAACTTGTTCAATATCCTGCCCGACGGTTTCAACGTCTTCACTTGCAATTTTCAAGTAGATCCGTGTATATCGGTCACCCCGGATTTCCGCGATTCGGTCGACGGATCTTTCAAAGTTCCAACGCTGCGCAACGTGGAGTTGACGGGACCCTTTTTTCACAACGGCGGGCAATCCACTCTTGATCAAGTGGTCGATTTTTACAACCGCGGGGGAGACGCCCGGGGCGACTCGGTCGGCAACACCACCGGATACGGCAAAAACCCGAGCAACCGTGCTCCCGCGATCCAGCGTCTGGGACTCAGCGCTACAGACAAAGCAAACCTGGTCTACTTCCTGAAGGCGCTAACCGATGATCGGGTGCGATGGGAGAAGGCGCCCTTCGATCATCCCTCCCTGGACGTCCCTAACGGCCACAAGTTTGACGAGAACAAAGTCATTCCGGCCGGATCCAGGGGCTACGCGCAAGACGAAATGGTTACCCTCCCGGCTGTCGGCGCCGCGGGCAGAGCCGCAAAGAACCTTCCAGCCTTAACGTCATTTGACGCCGACCTTAAATAGTTCAGCGTTCACAACCCAATTCAATCGTCGATAGCGAACAGTCGAGGTGTATTCCATGAAGTGTGCTTCCAGATTTAACAAGGCGGTCCGTGAATTCTCCACGTTGTGGTGCTAGTCGCGATGCTGGCTCCCACCGGCCCCTTGTTTGCCGCCAGGCCGGGCGGCGTTGCTACTGGGTTGCCCCCCTTTGTCCCGGTTCCGGCACCGGTGAAGACGTTGGCACCAGTCTCCCCGTTCAACATTGTGGGCTTCATCCAAAAAGCGACCCTGGATAGTCCCGGGGACGTCTCCTCGGGAGGGACGATGGTCGTGAACGGGATCACGATTATTGTTCCGCGAAACACGATATTCCAGATGCCCGCGACAGCCATGACCTGGGAGGAGTTATTCGCGCTCGCGCCTTCCTCAAGCGCCCCATCCAATCTTCCATGCGCGAGTTCTAATCCGAGCGGTCTGCCTTGCTCGACTGGACCTTACGGATTGAACAGCAGCAACGGTCCACAGACCGGACTCGCGTTGAGCGACAGCCCGGCACCGCTGACAACGTACGAAGTCACCGTATTGGGTAATCGCGTGGCCAATGGCACGACTGATCAATACATCGCGGGGCTGATCTTTTTGTCCCAGCAGTCACTAAATTCGGGCCAGGGATATATCAACTTCATTGATTATGCAAAGGGCGAGTTGTCCGTGAGTTCCACGTTGGGCGGACCTACCGGAGCGCGGGTGCGCATCAACACTCCCGTTGGGCGTTATGGGATTTCGCAAACACCCGATCAGCGTTTTACGGCCGATGAGGACAATCCGACTATTCGCAGTTCAACCGGATACCCGATGTGCGTTGCGCGTTTCGATCCGGCCGTAGCGACTGACTCATTATGTCCACAGTGGAATCGACCGGTAGATCCGCAAACCGGGGCTTACCAAACGATTTTTACCATGCCCCCGCCACCCGCCGTCTCGCCGACACCGGCCCCGGGCGGACCCATGCCACCCCCGGATGCAACACAGCAGGCTCCGTTCCAGGTGAATGATTACATCACTTATTCCGGCACACTGGTGAGAGACGCTTCGGGAGGCCAGTACATCTCCGCCCACACCATCATCGCCGAGCTGGGGATTTACACTTCGCCGGGCACCATGCCGGCCTATGTCGCGATCGAGGATATGTTGCTCGGCGTCGGTGGGAATCCGAATCCACTTTTTCCGCAAGAAGCTGTTGAAAAGCTTAAAGTGACCGCGGTGTCGACGGATCCCAGTCAGCTTGTCGATTTCTATGCAGTTGATGTGGATGCCTGCGGAGCGGAGACAAATCGATTCTACGGTACTGCGGATCCATTCGGCCCGCCGGTAGCTGGGAAAAGAGGGCGTGCACGACTCATCACGACGGTCGGCAACTTCCTTCCCGCAAGCCGTGAAATGCGCGCCGCCAGCCGTACTTTGACAAATGGAGCTCCGGTCGGCACAGTCCTTCCGGCCGCTAAACTTTATGCGAACGGATTGATCGCCGGACAGTATCACGCTCCGAACTTCACGTTCATCTTTCCGGAAAATCTCGTTTTTGGAAGCCCGCAAGTGCCGCTTCCGCTCGAAGAGTTTCCTTTCCTCGTGGATGGACTCGGTTCCTATCACGGGGGCACTGTGGGCCAACTCAGCCCTTGGCCTGGCGCCGCCGCGCCTTCTCCTAATGCCTGCGGAACGGGCGGCAGAATCCTCACTGCGCCCACTGCAAACGCGGGTGCCGCGCAAACCGTGAACGGCGGGTCGACTGTGGTGCTTGACGGCAGCCGTAGTGTGGACACCAATAGCCCGCCGCTTCCGCTGACGTACACCTGGGTTCAATCGGCAGGACCGGCCGTGGCTCTTCAGGATTCAGGACTCGCGAAGCCGTTCTTTACTGCGCCTAGCGTTTCCGCTGGAGCGGCTCCGGTCGCGCTCACGTTCCAATTGGTTGCGAGCAACGGTTTCGCGTCGTCCGGGGTAATCACGACAAGCGTCAGCGTGGTTGGATTGCAGAACCCAACCGTGAGTGGCGGCGCCGATCAGTCGGTGACTTCGGGGGCCCAAGTACATCTGAACGGTAGCGCGTCCGATCCGAACGGGACGGCCGGTCAGCCGCTTAGATACCAGTGGACGCAGACGGCCGGGCCTATTGTTGCGCTCGATAACAGGAATTCCGCAACACCGACTTTCATCGCTCCTACTATGCAGGCGGGTCAAGCAGCGCAAGTGTTGACGTTCCAGTTCACCACGACCGACGCTCTCGGCCTGAGCGGTTCAGCGACAACAAACGTTACGCTGCAGCCAATCCCGGACAGCCTTGTCATCAATAGTGCGGTGTATACCAATTCAAGGTCGCGACTCTCGGTGACGGCGACGGATTCCGTGACCAATGGAATTCCGGTGCTCACGCTGCACGTTGCCGGGCACCCGGATACGATCATGACGTTCGATCCGACTCTGCGCCAGTACACGGTGACGAATCTCACGGTGAACCCAGCACCCGGTACCGTCACAGTGACGTCCAGCTTTGGCGGAACCGCCACTGCGATTCTGACTAAGGTCAGGTAAAGCGAACCAATGCGGGGGGAGTGCCGCACGTCCTACAAGTGCCACGCCCCCTTTCTGCAGAATGCAGCCGAGGTCGTGGCGTTTGAGACAAGTCACTCCGACGGGCGCCCAAATCGAGTCTTAAGTTGCTGATCCCGAAGCAGTTCGGGCTTTTACCAGGTGCTTTTCAGCCCCATTAAGCGCCATACAACCCCGAAAGGGTGCTATTCAATACGAGACACTTAACCGCCGTATAAGCCGTCCCTATACTAAAACTTATCTGGCTGATGCAGCCAATCTTTTGGGAGGAGCTGTTTCTCTAGTTCGGAAGCGATGCACAAACCTATCAAGTATTTCGAAAAGGCTGTAACCGTTGGCGCGAATGTTGCCTGGAAGATCTTCGACGGATTCAATCAGATCAACCAGAACCCCTCGTTCACGCCGAAATGGTCTGAAAAGCCGCTGCTGAAGAGTTACGAGAAGACGAAGCCGCCATTGGGCTGGCCCCGAGAGACAGATTCGCTCTGCCCCCGCTGCATTCCGGAGATCCGCCAGAAGATTGTCGACGGTGAAGTGGATTACAAGATCCTGCTGAACCAGCCCGTTGGCGAAATCAAAGCGAAGATCATCGAGCGCGACGGCCAGATCCTGATGGTGAAGGAATGCTCGATTCACGGGCAGTTCGAAGACCTGATGTCGATCGACCCCGCGTTTTCGAAGCACCTGGAAGACGTTTTCCCCGGCCGCGACATTCGCGCCCACAGTGACGAAACGCTTCATAACCACGGCACCAGCACTATTACGCACGGCCGCGGGTCGGTACTTACCATCGACCTTACGAACCGCTGCAACATGATGTGCGATCCGTGCTTCATGGATGCGAACCAGGTCGGGTTCGTTCACGAGTTGAGCTGGGAAGATATCCAGCAGCTCCTCGACAACGCAATTTCCATCAAGCCACGCCGGCAGATGTCGGTACAGTTCTCCGGTGGTGAGCCGACGCTGTCGCCATACTTCCTTGATGCTGTCCGTTATGCCCGCAAGGTTGGGTACAACAGCGTTCAGGCGGCAACCAACGGTATTGAATTTGCGAAGCGCCCGGACTTCTGTAAAGAAGCCGCTCAAGCGGGTCTTCGGTACGCTTACCTGCAGTTTGACGGAATCGGGAACGCCGCCAATTCGCATCGCGCGGTTGGCAACCTGTTTGACGTAAAGCTGCGCGCGATTGAAAATCTCTGGAGCAACGGCGTCGACATCGTGCCGGTTATCACCATCATCAATGGTGTAAACAACGAGCAGGTTGGCCGCGTTGTTCAGTTTGCTCTCGACAATCCGAAGAAGATTCCGTTCCTTTCGTTCCAGCCGGTTTCGTTCACGGGCCGCGACGAAGCGGTGACTGACGAGCGGCGGCAGGCACAGCGCTATACACTGTCCCACCTCGCTCACGACGTGAAGAGTCAGACGGGCATCGGCGAGCCGGTTCGCGATTGGTTCCCGATCAGCTTCATGAGCACGTTCTCCGACTTCGCTGATCTGGTCCACGGACCCGCGGCGGATTGGGGTCAGCTCAGCTGCGGATGCCACCCGAATTGCGGCATCGGTATGGCCGTGATGTGCGACAAGGAAACCAAGGAGCACGTTCCGGTTACTGCCTTCCTTCATGCCGACCAACTGGCGAAGGACATCGCGCGTATTAACGATGCGGCTCGAGGACGCAAGCTGTCTGTCCTTGGGGTTAGCCTGGCGCTGCTTCGCAACTACAATCCGTTCAATGCGCCGACACACTTCAAACTTTCGGACCTGATCGCGAAGTTTGACAAGTGCTTCGGCATGTCGAAGACGGCACAGACCGGTGGATACGGCAAGGTAACGGGCGACCGGACCATGGCCGATATCCAAAAGCGTCGTGGTGACCGCTGGAACTTCCTGTTCATCGCAGGCATGTGGTTCCAGGATCTCTTCAATTACGATTTCCGCCGCACCGAACAGTGCATCATTCCTTATGCCACGCAGGAAGGCGAGATTTCGTTCTGCGCCTATAACACTGGCGTGGGCTGGCGCAATATCATCGAGAAGATGCACATGACGGCTACCCTCACCAAATGGTACGAGGAGAAGGGCCGCCACGAGATCTTCGCCGGCAACAAGGCTGTACCGCTTGCCAGCAAGGAACACAACCTGGTTCTTGTGGACGAGCACGTGAAGGCGGAGCGCCAGCACGATCTCGACGACAAGGGCATTGCGAAAACCGCTCGTGAAGAAAAAATGCGGGCGCGCGACGAAGCTCTCCGCAAGAAGCTGGAAGACGAGAAGATGGCTCGCCTATATCGTGAACACGTTCTGGGCGAGAAGAAGCTGGAAGGCTTCGTACCGCTGGATGGCCTGCTGAACTCCGGTGCGACAAAGCCGGCGTCTACACCCGAAAAGAAGGAAGAAGTCGGCGCAATGGGTGACTAACCAGGCCGGATCAAATCCTGAAGTGCAAAAAGCCCCACTCGAAAGAGTGGGGCTTTTTCTTTGATAGCTGCAATGGGGCGTCAAGCCGCTTTGGCGGCGGCGCTCTGCAACTGGAAGGCGCCTCCTCGCTTCAACTGCCAGTAGCGCACAAATCCATCGCTGCAAATGACCGGACAGGGACACCGGTCCACGACCGACGCCAGGGCCATTCTCGTCCACCCGTTTTGAAGTGCGTTTCGCTTGCTCAGAAATAGAAGATCGAGATGCAAATCGCGGGCGAGTTGAGGGACCACACGGCGCGATGCCCCGGGCCGGACATGCACTTCGGGTTTTGCCGGCACCCATCCAATCAGGTCCTGAATAGAGTCGGCAACGCCTTCAGGATACAGAGGCGAATCGGAAAAGAGCGAGGAGATCAGAGTTCCTTCATCTACGTTCGGCATGGCGCTAAGCAGGTGCAATTTCGCACCGAGGATTGACGCATAGGTAAAAGCCAGGCTGATGTGGCGCTTATCGGAGGAGTCGAGATCGATCCAACAGCCAACGTTACGGGTTCGGCGGTTTAAAACCGTCGAATGGATAGCTTGCCCTATTGTCCATAGCGGCCCGCACTCTTCGGCCAGCAACTGAGCACGCAACGAGTGATGCCAAAGGTGCGGTAATCCGAGCGGATCGGACGAGGGTGCGACCACCAAGTCGACGGGTTGCTCCTTGCGTACCTGCTTCACCGCACTCAGAACATCGGCCGGGAGCACAATGCGTTGTGTGCCCCCATAGTAAGTCGCTTCGGGAAAGAAGCAGCGCAGTTTCCCTTCCGCGTCGGCAAGGCTGGCATTTGCGTCGCCGGCCGCGTGGAGAAGGGTGAGTCGAATATCAAGTTCATCGGCCAGTTGAGCCATGGCCGGAATGGTTCGATAAGAAGCATTCGAGAAGTCGGTCAATAGGAGGACTTCAAAGGGACGTGTGGATTGCATAGTAGTTTAATTCCTTTTCCGTTGATTTAGTAAACAAAGCCATCGATGGGTGTCAGTTCCCGGATGCGGGTCGTCTGATCAAGGCTCTGACGCAGATTGATTTCGATCATGCGAGTGAGGCTGCTCATCGGCGTGTCATGGACGGTGTTGTCGAAGGGCGCCTCGATATCGCGACCAATGGACTCGAGAGAGATGAAGATGAAGCTGATCAGTGTGGACGCGAGCGGCGTCAACATGCCCATGCCGGCGACGAATCCAAACGGCAACAGCAAGCAATAGGCGCCAACAAGAAGCCGAGGGAAATATTCATACTGGCGAGGAAGCGGTGTGCCCTTGATTCGTTCGCAGCCGCCTTGCAGATTGCAAAGTTCGCCGAGTGTCCGATCCAAGGCAGTGAAGCGCATCGGATCCAGCCGGCCGGCTTCAAACAACGTATTGGTTCTTTTACCCATTTCTAGCAACAGAGCGGCCGGAACGTTGTTCTGGGTGCGGAGCCATTGCAGCAGAGATGGCTCAATTTGCCCTTCGAGCTCTGGAAAGGGATTCTGCTTTCGGAGATGGCATCGAAGCGAGTGGATGTAGGCGATCTGCAACTCGACTAGATCTTGTGATGCACGGTCGTCCCGGTCCTCCTGGTTCGGAGGAGAGATAAGAGTGAGGGCTTGACGCGCGAACGTTCTGGCATTGTTAACCAGCCCGCCCCAAAGCGTCCGCGCTTCCCACCACCGGTCATAGGCAGAATTATTTCGGAACGCGAGAAATATGCTCAGCGCTCCACCCATGATCGCGAGAGGCAAATGAGGAAGTGCCAGGAGTTTAACGTTTGCCTGTGTATATAACAGGCTGACGGTGACGTCGAAGAGAAATAAGATACAGAGGCGCTTCGAGATGTCGGCCCATACGCGTCGAAGTGGTAAATGATCACGAACAATCATGCCCTCAGGTTAGTGGCGAATTGCGTTCGAGGCTAGATATCGGCAAGTCATCTTGAGATTGAGTGCGGACTCGTCAGATGGATCGCGCGATAGCTGCCTTCCTATCTTTCGATAGTGATGAGCTATTGTTCAAAACCGGATTGTTCCGGCTAGAATCCAATCATAAGTGCCATTCGGACCAAAAGTTGAAAACCTGACTGAAGAGAACTTAGACAGCGTTCTTTCCAGGAAGCCTAAGAACCGGGGCATGATTTTGGGGCTTGCAGCGTTTCTCTTTGCCCTGGTCGTCTCGTTTGAATGGGTTTCAGAGCTCGAGTTTTCGCTCGGGGTCTTCTATGTCTTTCCGATCATCGTGGCGGCAACGGTTCTCAACCGCAGCTCCGTTATGGTTCTCGCTCTGGTCTCGGCATTTGTGCGCGGCCAGTTTATTGCCGGGCTGGCTACGCACGAATTCTGGCTGCGATTTGTCATGGCAACTCTGGCGTACAGCGGGGTCGGCTTGTTTGTGACCGAATCGACCCGGAATCGCCGAACAGCTCTCGCGGCCTACGCGCAAATCCGGCTTGAAAAAGAGATGCGTCAGAGGGCCGAAGATCAATTGAAGATCCTGGTCGAATCGAGTCCGGCAGCTATCCTCACGCTTAATTACAAGACTGAAGTGCTGGGTGCAAACCGTGCGGCGCACGAGATGCTTGGGTACGCTTATCCGGGTGAACTGGTCGGGAGGAGCATGGCGGAGTCCGTGCCAGTGCTGGCCGGAGCGCTTCGGGTCACTACGGAGATGCCGATCCGAACAGCCACCTCGAGTTGGGCTCGCCGGTCAAACGGAGTGACGTTTCCGGTGGCCGCCTGGTTTTCGACATACGGCGAAGGAGAAGGGCGCTGCCTGGCTGCGATTCTGGTGGACAGTTCAGAAGAGGTTCGAGAACGCGAGCGGGAGAGCCTTCGTTATATGCTCGATTCGAGCCGGCTGCTCGCTGGAGCAGTGTCTCATGAGATCCGAAACATGTGCTCGGCGATCCGAGTGATGACACTCAATCTCAGTAAGAAGGATAGCCTCGCTTCCGATGCAGATTTCACCGCCTTAACTGTTCTGGTCAATGGCTTGGCCGGCATCGCCGCTTTCGATCTCGATCAGAAGAAGCGGCCGGAAGCGGGCTGGATTCAACTGAACAGAATCTTTGAACAGCTGCGTATCGTGATCGAGCCTGACTGGCATGAGAACGACGGATCGGTCGAATGGCGTCTACAAGTACCATCCCCCAGGGTCTATGGCGATCCTCATGAGTTGCTGCAGATCTTACTGAACTTGTCCCAGAACTCATTGCGTGCCGCGGCGGACGTAGAGCATCCACGCCTGACCATCGAGACGCAAACAGAAAAAGCATATTGCGTTGTGAGTGTCATCGACAACGGCCGGGGATTACACGATCCCGAACATCTTTTTCAGCCTTTTCACCCCGAAGCGAACGGATCGGGTCTCGGACTATTTATCTCTCGCACGCTGGCGAAGAGCTTTGGGGGCCAGTTGAACTTTGTGCCTGTCGAAAAGGGCTGTCGATTCGATCTCGTGCTGCTTCAGGAAGCCCAACAGGAGTAGCTGAATGCAATCGATCTCATTGTTTGTTGTCGATGATCATGCGTTATTTCGAGAGGGACTGCTTCGGCTATTAGAGAACGATCCACAGCTCAATGTTGTCGGAAGTGCAAGCTCGGTTGAGTCCTCCCTCGAGCAACTTCAAAATGCTAAGGTCGACGTGCTCATTGTCGATTACGATCTCGGAGCCGAGACGGCTGTGACGCTGGTTCGACAATTGCGGAACAAAGGATTTTCTGCACGGGTGCTTGTGGTCACCGCAGGCCTGCCAAACGCGGATGCGGTGGAGCTCATCAAGCTGGGAGTCTCGGGCATTTTCCTTAAGAAGGATCCGCCGGAAGCTTTACACCGCAACATACGTGAAGTCGCAGCGGGCAAGGTGCTGATTGACCAGAGTTATCTGCAGCTGCTTGTCGCTTCTGCCACAGACAACAAAGAGGGCTCGATACGGCTCACGGATCGCGATAAACAGGTGATCCGCGGCGTGCTGGAGGGACTGTCAAACAAAGAGATCGCGGCGAATCTCGCCATTTCAGAGACGGCGGTTAAAGCGTCCCTTCAGCAGATCTTTGCGAAGACCGGCGTGCGGACACGCAGTCAGCTAGTGAGAGTCGCGCTCGAGCAATTGCGCCTAGAGCTTTGAGTTCCGAGTATCCTACGAGCCGCTTGCAAGTTTTTTCACCAGTTCGTAGAGGAACGTCTGCCCTTCGTAGAACGACTCAACGCCCATACGTTCGTCGCGGCCGTGCGCGCGCACGTCGTTGCGATCGATAAAGAAGCCCTGGATGCCGTAGGTCGGGATGCCTGCCTCGCGAAGGTATCGCCCGTCAGAGGCGCCGGTCGCCATACTCGGAAGAGTGATAACACCCGGCCACATCGTATCGGTGATCTGGCTGAAGGCCTTCATGATTTCGGGACTCATGGGTGAGGGCGGCGCCTTGCCTTCGTCTACTTTCACCGTGACGCTGACCTGGTCATCAGCGACTACTTTCTTCAGCGTGGCAAGTACATTGTCGACTGTGTCGTCCGGAAAGATGCGGCAGTTCACGTTCGCGGCAGCCAGTTGGGGCAAAGCGTTCGGCGCGTGGCCACCTTCCAGTTGCGTGGCGACACACGTGGTTCGCAGCGTCGAATTCATTCCGGGATTCTCGGCAGCCACTTTCTTCATCGCTTCCTGGGACCCTTGCGCGACGGCCGCCAAGTCAGCGGCCATGGGGCCTTTCTCGATCTTGGCCATCTGGCTAAAGTAAGCGCGCGTGACATCGTTTAGCTGCATTGGAAAGGAGAAGCTGGAGAGACGATAAAGGGCTCCCGCGAGATGGTAAATAGCGTTATCGGGAACCGGCCGTGAACTGTGACCGCCTTTATTTCGCACCTCTAAACGGAAATCGGCGTACGTTTTCTCGGCAAGCCCCATATCGTTGGCGATGCGCTTGCCGTTGTCCATTTCGCCGCGTCCGCCTTCGTTCAGGCAAAAGGCCGAATCGATGAGAGGGCGCTTATTCTTCAGCAGCCAATCGACACCGTTGTAAGGACCTCCGCCTTCCTCGTCCGCAGTGAGCGCGAGGATCAGGTCGCGATCAGGTTGAAAGCCTTCCCGCTTGTAGCGGATCAGATTCGCGACCCAGACGGCCGCCTGGGCCTTGTCGTCGGATGTTCCGCGGCCGTAGAAGTAACCGTCTTTCTCGATGAACTGGAACGGGTCCATTGTCCAGTCCTCGCGCTTGGCTTCGACAACATCGGTATGAGCTAACAAGAGGATTGGCTTTCGCGTACCTGTGCCGCGATACCGAACGACAACGTTGTACTTGTTAGGAGTGGCCCCGCCGACATAGATATCAGAGTCGGCGAAGCCGGCGGCCTTCATACGCGCCGCAACGGCTTTTGCGATGCTGGTGGTCTCGCCGGTGGAAAACCCGGACTTGCTCTCAACCATTTCTTTGTAGATCTCGCGAGCCAACTTCTGATCTTGATCCGGCGGGAGAAGGTTCGCCGCCGCGAGAGACACGGCGAGAAGCAGCAGGCTGGAAGCCACCTTTAGCATCTTTGTATCTTGCCATGAGGGTGCTTTCAGAGCGTGGCAGCATTGCACGACTCGGTAGATTTGGTTCAAACTGTCTCCATGGTCTCGCCACGTACGCGATCTTTTTCCTTCGCCCTTGCTGTTTTCCTTCTAACCTTCCCGCTAAGAGCACAGGACCGGACAGGACGAATCACCGGGACGGTTCATGATCCCGCCGGGGCACCCCTAGCGGGTGCACAGATCACGGTGCGGAATGCAGAGACCGGCATCAAGAGCGAGGGCAAAAGCGGGGATGGCGGCGATTACACAATTCCTCTGCTTGACCCTGGCACGTACGAGGTCAGCGTGGAACACCAGGGCTTCAAAAGTCTTCAGCAATCAGGCGTCGTTGTTCATGTCAACGACCAGGTGAGACTCGACTATACGCTCGACCTCGGGCAAGTCAACCAGGTCGTGAACGTACATGAAGATCTGCCTTTGCTTCGGACAACGGATGCTTCGCTCGGGCAAGTAGTCGATAACCAGAAGATCACCAGCTTGCCGCTGAACGGAAGAAGTTCGTTCCGACTGGTGAGTTTGACGCCTGGTTTCATCGGGACTGCCGGCGCAAGCGGGCAATTCGGCGATATCCCGGTAAACAGTACGTGGGACTCGAATTTTTCCATCAATGGCGGCCAAGGCTATTCGAACGAAATCATGATCGACGGCACGCCGAGTACAACGGGCTTCTTCAACCAGATCACGACCATGCCGAGTGTAGACGCCCTGGTGGAGTTCAAGGTGCAGAGCAACGTTATGTCTGCGGAGTTCGGCAGATATGGCGGCGGGGTTCTGAACGTTACCACCCGAGGCGGAACAA
Source organism: uncultured Acidobacteriaceae bacterium (assembly GCA_963730775.1). Lineage (GTDB taxonomy): Bacteria > Acidobacteriota > Terriglobia > Bryobacterales > Bryobacteraceae > Bog-105. The sequence continues at coordinate 128,907 of CAVSTI010000014.1, forward strand.
ACACCTATCATGGAAACCTGTTCGAGTTCGTTCGCAACGACGTATTCGGTGCGAATGATTTCTTCAACAATCTGGCGGGCAAAGCGAACCCTCCCTTTCGGATGAATCAGTTTGGAGGTTCGTTGGGAGGGCCGATCCAGATTCCGCACCTGTATAACGGGAAGAATCGAACGTTTTTCTTCACCAATTACGAAGGCACGCGATGGCGGCGAGGCGCTGTGTTCACAACCACAGTGCCAACAGCAGCGGAACGCCTAGGCGACTTCTCCGGCCTTACAAGCGGAGGACGTCAGGTAGTTATCTATGATCCCACCAGCACCGTTCCCAATCCTGCTGTGCCAGGGACCTATCTGCGAACAGCGTTTGCCGGAAACCGGATACCTTCTTCCAGGCTCAACCCGATCGGGCTGAACATTGCCAGCTACTATCCGTTGCCAAACACGGGAGGACCCGCGGCGACCATCAACAACTTTGTCAGCAATGCGGGTACGGCAGTGAACAAGGATCAGGAGACCTTCCGGATCGATCATCAGATCACGGACTTGCAGCGGATATTTGGCCGCGTGTCGCTCGACGATACGGACCTGTGCCAGCCAAACTACTTTGGCAACGTTGCGTCGCCAACTCCGGGTACGGTCGGTTGCACAACGTGGCGGAATCGAAGCGCCTCCTTGGAGTATGACCGAACACTATCGGCCTCAACGATACTGACCGTGCGGTATGGATTCGCGCGATGGTATCAGTTGAGGGCGGGTCTAAGCTATGGTTTTGACCAGACCACGCTCGGCTTCCCGCAGAGCCTTGTCGCGCAGCAGCAGGTTCCGATGTTCCCGTCCGTCACGGTGAATGGTTACAGCGGACTGGGCAACCAAACGCAGCTGTACCTGAGCAATGGAAACGACACGCACAGCCTGTTGCCTTCGGTGACCCTGATTCGTGGAAACCACACGATCAAGGTTGGCGCCGACCTCCGTCTGACGCGGATCAATCTGTTCAATCCGGATGCGCCCGCGGGATCGTACGCCTTCACTCAAGCATTCACGCAAGGTCCGAATCCGCTCACGAGCTCGACTTTCGCAGGCGACGGGTTCGCGAGTCTGCTGCTGGGAACTGCCGCTTCCGGCTCCATCTCAAATACAGCGGGCGTCTCGCTGCAGAATTTCTATTACGCGGGATATGTACAGGACGAAATCAAGGCCACAAGCAAGCTGACGATTAGCGCCGGCCTCCGATACGAAACGGAAACACCTTATACCGAGCGGCACAACCGATTGGTGGCGTTCGATCCAAACATCTCCAGCCCCGCCGCGAACACCGCGTTCCCCAGTCTGAAAGGCGGGCTTGCCTTCGCAAGCAATTCGAACAGACAAGTCTACGACTGGTATAAGAAGGGCTTTTCGCCGCGCCTGGGGATTGCGTACCACGCTGCGAACAGAACGGTGATTCGAGGCGGGGCGGGCATCTTCTACGCTCCTCTGCAGATCAGCAACAACGCGGTTGGCTTCTCGCCGAGTTCGGGATTTTCCGCCAGCACGGCGTACACTTCTTCCACCAATGGCGGACTGACTCCGTTCACCACATTGAGCAATCCCTTCACGACCGGGATCGTTGCGCCGAGCGGCAGCTCTCTTGGTGCGGCGACGTTCCTCGGCCAGACACTGACCGTTTGGGACAGCCACCCAGTGATGCCGCGATCGTACCAGTGGAACTTCGACGTCCAGCAGCAACTACCATGGTCTGTGCTGTTCGATGTGGCGTATGTCGGGAACCGCGGCGTGCACCTGGCCGGTGATCGCCAGATCGATACGCTTCCGTCGTCGTATCTTTCGCTGGGATCTTCGCTGTTGAACTCGGTTCCTAATCCATTTTTGGGCAAGATTACGACCGGTACACTCGCTCAATCTACTGTGACGGCGGAGAGTCTGCTGCGTCCGTATCCGCAATTCACCGGCGTTGACGTTGTGAATGCGACCGCCGGAAATTCGATCTACCATTCGCTGCAGGCGAAAGCGGAGAAGAGGCTTTCCTCCGGTCTGAGCTTCCTGGTCGCATACACATGGGGCAAGCTGATCACAGACGTACCTTGGGCGCTCTCGGGCATCGGCGGCAATAACGGTTCGGGCGCTTATCAGAACTGGTATGACTTAAAGGCTGAGCGATCGCTCAGCGCACAGGACATTACGCACTCGCTCACAATCAGCTACGACTATGCCCTGCCCTTTGGAAAAGGCAAACTACTTGGATCCAATTGGCGCGGCCCAAGACAGTGGTTTCTGGGTGGGTGGGAGCTGAACGGCATCACCAAACTGAACAGTGGAAATCCCCTGGCTCTTTCAACGTCAGTGAACAATACGGCCAGCCTGGGCGGAGGCTCTCGTCCGAATACGAACGGAAAGAGTGCAGCCTTGCCGGACGGCCGGTCGACGGCAAGCCAATTGGCGCAGTGGTTTGACACTTCAACCTTCAGCCAACCCGGCACGTTCACGTTTGGCAACGTGTCGCGAACGTTGTCGGATGTGCGCTCGCCCGGGGTGGTGAATTTCGATGTGTCTCTGTTCAAGAACCTGGTATTTAAAGAGCGCGTGACACTTCAGTTCCGTTCAGAGTTTTTCAATGTTCTGAACCATCCGAATTTTGGTCCCCCTAACACGTCCTTCGGAGATCGCGCGTTTGGCACAATCAGCTCGACCGCCCTTCTGCCTCGCGTAGGCCAACTAGCGTTGAAACTGAACTTCTAAGAAATCAAGAACGAGCTCACATGAATCGACGAGACCTTCTCAAATCATCCTTGCTGGCCGGTGCCGCGGGACTGCCGGCCAGTCCGCAACGTGCTAACGATTCTCAGAAGAATGCCCATAGCTGGCCCGAAGCGGCTCGAGAGACCAGTGGGGCACGCATGCCGAATATCCTCTGGATCTGTGCCGATCAGCAGCGGTTTGACACGATTCAGGGTCTGAATAACGACCACATTCGGACACCCAATCTCCGGAAGTTCATGGATGAGTCCGTCACATTTACTCATGCCTATTGTCAGAACCCGGTTTGCTCGCCGTCACGAGCCAGCTTCCTGACTGGACGCTATCCGCATACCACCGGTCTGCGCGCTAATGGGCAGCGGATACGACCGTCCGAGCAACTCGTCACTCGCACGCTCGCGGATCATGGCTACACGTGTGGACTGGCCGGCAAGCTTCACCTTTCACCCTGCGCCGGCGGGCGAAACGAAGATCGGGTCGATGACGGCTACAGCGTGTTCTGGTGGAGCCATGACTTGACCGACCAATGGCCGGGCAAGAATATGTGGCATGTCTGGCTCAAAGACAAGGGCGTGAAATGGCCGGCGCCTCCTCCGAAGACGGAAGCGTGGGGCGTGCCAATCGATCCCAAGTACACGCAAACAGCCTGGTGCGCCGATATGGCGATCCAGTTCATGCGCCAGCAACAGAAGTTCAATCCCTGGCTCATGTCGGTGAACATCTTTCAGCCGCATCATCCGTTCTGGCCCACGCAGGATTACCTAAGCCGCTATGACGTGGATAAGATTCCGTCGCCGGCTTACCGTGAAGGCGAGCTCGACAATAAGCCGGTCTTCCAGAGAGTTGACCATCAGGCGGCATACGGCGGTACTGCGGTGTCCTTTGCGAAAACGGACGATCTGACGCACCGGAAGATCACGGCAGCGTACTACGCGATGATCGAACAGGTCGACACCGAAGTCGGCCGGATGTTGAAGGTTCTTGAAGAAACAGGCCAGGCGGACAACACGATCGTCATTTACATGAGCGATCACGGCGAAATGCTGGGTGACCACGGATTTTACCTGAAAGGGCCCTACTTTTACGATTGCGCCGTTCGCGTTCCGCTGATGATTCGCTGGCCGGGCAAATTCAAGGCCGGGTTGCGAAGCGACGCTATGGTGGAACTGCTTGACCTTGCGCCGACTCTGCTCGAAGCGGCCGGTGTTCCTGTGCCTTCCGGCATGGCCGGCCGCCCATTAACACCCGTACTCACCGGACAAGCGACAAAGCATCGCGATTCGGTGTATTGCGAACACTTCGACTCTTCGTTTTTGTACGATCCGCCACCAATGGCCTCGTCTGTCAGGACTGATCGGTACAAGCTGTCCTACTATCACAACCTCGGGCTTGGTGAGTTGTACGATCTGCAGAAAGACCCCGGCGAAGTCGAGAACTTGTGGACTTCATCCGGAGCGAAAGGCACGCGGGCAGAGCTGACGGAGTTGCTCCTCGGACGCATGGTGGAGGCCGTGGATCCGCTGCCGGAACGCAAATCAGCCTGGTAGCGAGAACCGATCTAGAACCCAGGCGGCCGTTCGGACTGGACGGCCAACTCGCGTTCTAGCGCCAGACCGGCGCTGCCGATAGTTCCTTCGTCGAAGAGCCGTCCAATCAGCGTGACTCCGTGGGGTACACGGCGCGGCGGGGAGAACTTTGGAAGGGGTCGGGACGGATCGGGCGCCCAGTCGCTTCGCGCCTCGGAGACGTGCACGAACCCCGCTCGCAAGGTGAGAGAAGGATGTCCCGTGAAGTTGGTGATGACGAGGATCTCGTCTCGTAAGGACGGGACGAGCATAAGATCGACGTCGCGGAAAATGCGGGCCATCTCGCCTGCCACTTTACGCCGGAACCGGTCGGCCTGCACGAAGTCGACTGCCGAAAGAAAGCGCGCCTGGCGAAAGATGTTGGGCCACGCGTCTGGTGTTTGCACCTTGAGTTGGTCCACGCGCCCGCTGAGCGTCAGCTCTTCGAAGGCGGCCGCGCCTTCCGAGAACAGGATGGTATTGAGCGAGTCGTAGGGCCAATCCGGAAGAGACACAGGAACGGGAACCATGCCCAACTTGCGGGCGGTTTCGAGAGCGGCGCGATCCACTTCCGTCGCCGGACTCTCGCGCATCCACTTCGCGATGTACCCCAGACGAAGACCCTTCACAGATTGGTTCGGCGTTGAAAGCGAGTTTGCTCGGCACGCTCGATAGATCCCCCTTGTCGGGGCCAGAGATTGCTTGCAGCACCAGAAGCGAATCTTCCACGCCGCGGGTCATGGGACCGAGCTTATCGAGAGACCAGCAGAGCGTCATGGCACCCGTGCGCGGAACACGACCGAAGGTGGGACGAAGACCGACCACGCCGCAGCGCATGCTCGGGCTGACGATACTGCCTCCGGTTTCACTGCCGATGGAGAAAGCAACGAGGCCGGCTGCGGTCGCGGCTCCGGGACCGGCACTGGATCCCGATGCACCTTCTTCGAGCAGCCATGGATTCACCGTCTGGCCGCCGAACCAGATGTCGTTCAGTGCGAGGGCGCCCAGGCTCAATTTGGCGATCAAGATTGCGCCCGCATCATTCAACCGTTTCACGACAACCGCGTCATCGGCCGGCACGCGATTTCGAAAAGGCTCGGCGCCATAGGTCGTCCGAACGCCCGCCGTATCGAGGAGATCCTTCGCGCCCCACGGGATGCCATGGAGAGGGCCACGATAGCGGCCATTCGCGATCTCACGATCGGCTTGTTGCGCTCTCCGAAGGGCGGAGTCACGCATGAGAGTGATGACGCAACGGAGCTTCGGATCGAATCGCTCGATCCGTTGCAAATACAAACGCGTCAGACGTTCTGAGGTCAGTTGGCGACGCTCGATCCATCGCGCAAGGTGCGTCACCGGGGCGAATGCAATGTCTTCTTCGCTCTTTGGAAGAGGCGCCCGATCGGCTGCGGTGCGAACGAATTGGTTCTCGAGCGGAAGGGCAGGGCTTCCTACGGAGAGCGGATTCCAATTCGACCAGGGCGCGAGATTTGCTTCGAGCGCAACTTTACGCGGACCGGTCCTGCGCTCATAGAGCGGTGCCATCGAAGTACGCCAGCTCGCCGCGGCCATCGCTCGATCAGGTTTTGAAAGAGATACCTGCACGAGTTTCTCCGCTTCCGCAAACGTAGTCTGCGAAACGGGAGGACCGCTTGCGGGGCCGGTGTTGAAGGCGGGCGGCGCACCAGCCGGCAGATCCGGCGTCGCTTGCGCTTGTGCCCGGCGTGCCGCGGATCCGCTCATCACCAAGCAGGAAGCGGTCTGGAGAAAAGCTCTTCGCGATTTCGTCATCGTCGCATCATCTCTTCCTGGCGGCGAACTCCATATACGAAAGCAAGCCGAATCCGGCTGCAATGATCAATCGAACAACAATGCCGAGCGGCCGGTCATGAGTGATGGTGTGATTAAGCGCCAACAGACTAAAGCCGATAGCGATCGTCAGATACCACCATGCCAGCCAGGATTTTCCTTTCACCCTGTTGCCCCGCAGTAATTATGAGGCGGCCGCCGAAATAGCGGCGGGCGCGCGGTTCGGAATTGTGAAGCGGAAAGTTGCTCCCTGCCCCAGTTGCGAATCGACCCAGATACGGCCACCCGCACGCTCAACGATCTTCTGGCAGATCGCAAGTCCGATGCCAGTGCCCGGGTATTCCCGGGACGTGTGCAGACGTTTGAAAATGCCGAAGATCAGGTCCCTGTACCGTGGATCAATGCCGATGCCGTTATCCGCGACGGAAAAGAGCCACTCGCTTTCGGATAGTTCCGCCGAGATGTGAATCACGGGCGGCTTGTGGCTCCGGTACTTGAGCGCATTGCTGATCAGGTTTTGGAAAACCTGCTCAAGGTGAACTCGTTGAATTCCGTTCAGCGTGGGCAGATCCGAAGAGGTGACGGTTGCACCCGTTTCGGTGATCGCCGCCCGTAAACTTGCAACCGCGTGATCGACGGCATCTCTTACGCGGGCGGGCGGACTGGCACCATTGGTATTTGCGGACGCAGATGTGTACGCGAGAAGATCTCTCACCAGGTGCTCCATTCGGATTGCACCTTCCACCGTATAGTGGATGAATTCATCGCCTTCCGGACCAAGCTTCTCGGCGAATCTCTTCTTCAGCAGCTCGCTGTAGATCGACACCATCCTGAGCGGCTCCTGCAGATCGTGAGACGCCGAATACGCAAACTGCTCAAGATCGGCGTTGGCACGACGAAGCTCTTCGTTTGCGCGCTGCAGAGCTGTCAGAGCCTCTTCGGCCCGATTCTTTTCGTTTGCGAGCTGGCTGAACAGGGTTGCGTTGTCGATAGCAATCGCGGCGTGAGCGGCCAACCCTGCAATGAGTTCCTCCTGCTCGTCAGTGAACACACCTGTTTTCGAATGGCCGAAAAAGAGACCACCGATGATATTGCCGAACCGGGAGAGCACCGGCGCAGCGAGATAGCTACGGACTGGAAGATGGCCTTCGGGCATCCCGGCGTTGGGCAAGTTCTTACCGTAGCGCCGATCTTTTGTGATGTCGTCGGAGCGGATGATGCCCTCGCCGCGAAATGTAGGCCCAAAGATTTCGGTGTTCCGCAGCATGGGGAACTTCGCGAACGCCTCGGCGGACGCGCCAGAGAGCGTATAAAGCAAATAACTTTCTCCCGCCTCATCCGCAACGTTATAGAAGAAGGAGCCGAATTCGGCACCGAGGATTTCGGTAGCGAGGTCTGTGACCCTCTGCGCGAGCTTCTGGCCGTCCAGTTCGGAGTTGATCAGTGTACCGACGCGGTTCAACAGCTCAGCCCTGGTTCTGGCGGTCCGTTCACGGATCAATAGCGCCTGCCGCTCTTCCGCCGCTTTCTTCTGATCGTCGATATCCGTACAGCTTCCGAACCACTTCACGATCTCGCCTGTTCCGTCGCGAACGGGCGTGCCGCGCGTTTTGAACCAGCGATAAGCTCCGTCGTAGCGGCGCAGCCGGTACTCCAGATCGTAAGCAGCCAGGTCCGATACCGCAGTCATCCAAGCCTTTCTGGTCGGCTCACGGTCGTCAGGATGCATGACAAGCTCGAGCCATCGCAACCCAAGCTGGTCAGCTTCGGGGACTCCGGTGAAGGCCACCCACTGGCTGCTCAGATAGTCACATTCGCCATTGGGCAGCGCCGTCCAAACCAGCTGAGGTAGAGATTCGGCGAGGGTTCGATAGCGGAGTTCGCTTTCCCGTATGACCTCTTCCTCGTGTTTGCTTTCAGCACAGGCACACAGATAACAATCAGGATCAAACTTGCTTGACCAGAGCCACTCAACGCTTACGGTGGTTCCATCTGACGCCAATAGCGGAACTTTACGGCCGATGGCGCGACCATTTTGGAGGCTTTCGAGCACCGCGTTCCACTGCGAGGCAGCATCGTGCGGGAGAAGCTCTTTGAACGCGAGGCCGGCTAATTCAGGTCGAGGGGTCTTCAGGATCTCGCAAAAGGCGAGATTGGCATCGACACATACTCCGGCGGAGTTAATGATCAGAAGCCCGTCGGGAATTGCGTCAAGAAGAATTCGAGAATTAAGTTGCTGGCCTATAAGGTCTTCCCACATCCAGAGTATCGGTCCCGAGTCAGCCAAGCAAGAGCCAGGAAGGGAGGCCGCCTGGAGAACCCGCCTGGCGGTCACGGGTAAGCCCCTGAACTTGTCGCGAACCGCCGAAGACTTTATCGTACCTTTGAGTTCCAAACACGCAGTCAGGCCCGGCGAAAGCGCGAGACTAAACCGGTCCACTTACGAGCGACCAATTCGCCGATCGTCAGTGCAATGGCTAAGCCGAGCAGACGGGCCAGAACTGCACCGGTTCATAGAGGGAGCGGCCACCGGTTTCGAAGACGGACGATGGCGCAGGATTAAATCGCCCGCCCGTGAAGCTTGAGATCTGGCGCAGTAATTTCTCGTTCGAGCCGTGCTCCTGGAACTCTTCCTCGGGCCGAAACAACCCGATCTCAGGAAAGACCGCGTTATCAGCAACTGGCCTGATGCGGTAGACGCCCTCGCAGATTTCCGGTCCGCAGTGTTCCGGTGTAGATGCGAGGAGCCGATTTTCTCAGCGGAATGTTCTTCTGGAATCCGTTCGGGCCCATGATGAAAATCTCCGGGACGAAGCAGGCTCGGGTGTTCCGGACGGAATGCGATAGGTCACTTCGACGCTGGTGTCGGCAGTATCGTAGCGGGCGCTTGCCTCGGTCGTGTCAGTGTGCGCGAGTAAGTCGCGCGTAAGATTGATCCAGAACTTGTCAAAGCCGGGCCAGGAAATCCACGACTTCGGCCCAGCGGCTTTTCGCGTCGGACGTAAAGACGGCGGCGCGCCCAAGACCATATTGCCAGCGCACGTACAGAGGGTCCTTCTTCTCCGGGTCGACATTGAGGATCACATCGGAAGAAGGCTTGGCCGAAAATCGCGCATAGCCCTTGAGAGCCGGCGCGGACGCCATGCCCACGCCCTGCGAGAATCTCGGCGTCGTGCGTAACGATCGGCGTCAACGGTTTCTCGATTGTCGTGGAGCCGCTGTAGTCTTTCACGTCTTTGAGCAGGATTTGCTCCAGACCTTGCGGGTCGTTGAGGAAGTAACTCCGGCCGCCCGAAGTATTTGCGATGCGCTCCAGGTAGGCGCGATTGACGTCTTGCCCCAGGCCGACGGTCGAGATGGTGACCTGATGGCTGAAAGCTTCCTTTGCGAGCTCGATACTATCGCCTTCTTCCGAGATACCGTCCGTCAACAAGACGATATGTTTGAAGGTTGCCTTGGAGGGAAGAACGCGTTTATAGGCTTCGGTCAAGCGCGGGCGCAATCTGAGTGCCGCCATCCGGTGTGATTCCGGAGATCAGACGCCGTATAAGCGACTTGTCTTCAGCCCTGCGAACCGGCACCGCCCATTGGAACGAGTTATCAAAGATCAGAACGCCGATCAAGTCAATCGGACGCAGATGATCGACCACGCCAATGGCAGAAAGGCGGGCGAGCTCGATCTTACGCCCTTCCATGGAGGACGACTTGTCGATAATCAGACCGACGCAGGTTCCTTCCGGTGATCGAGGGGGAGCGAGTTTCGCGGGCAGAACGCGGTCAAGCGCGTCCATCTGTTTGTCTTCCTTGTACACCTGTCGCTCGCCGCCAATAAGCAGTAAGCCGCCACCCGAGCGCACATAGCTTTCGACCCGTGATTTCTCAGCGTCCGAGAAGCTCGCCAGATCGAGATTGTTTAAGACGATCAACTGAAAAGCAGACAGATCTTTATCAAGCTGAGAAGCGTCACGTGAGAGTTCGTATTCGGCCTTTCCGAATGCGCCGAGAAGGTTCGTGTCAGCGCCCGCAGGGTCTTGCGAGAGATAAAGCACCTTCGCCCGCTTCAGCTTCACAGCGCCTTCAAAGGGAATTTCACCAAGCCCCTCGGCGATCAGCCGGCCGGAAACACTGGTCACGCCGGTGGAATTGACCCGCGCGTGAACCCGCAGGTGTTCGGGCCGCATGCAGAGGCACTGTACTCGTACCCAGCGGCTTGCCTTCCGCCGAGAGATGCACCGAAGCACGTGCTTGGGCAGGCGAAGTAACGGTCAGGTCGATTGGGATCTGTTCTCCCGCATAGGCGGTGTCCGGCATCGAGAGAGATTGCAACCGAATTCCGCTCTGCGGCTGGCCCGATAGCGGGAATGTATCGACCGGCACATGGAGGCTTTGAAGCTGCGCAATTGCGCGTGCGCTGCTGCCCTGGTTCTCGTTGCCGTCACTGATGAGAGCGAGACGCGGAATGTAGTCCGCGGGCATGGCGGACATGCTGCTGAATAGAGCATTCTCGAGATCGGTACCGCCGGCCGAGCCATCGCCCGAACGTTCGAACCGGATATTGCGGAGGGAAATGCCATCGGGCAACGTGTGGGTCCGGCTATCGAATGGAACAATCTTGATCCAGTTCCCGCCTTTCGCACTATACATGTTTTGCACCAAGGAAGAGGCGCGGGAAAGATCGGCATCGCTGATGCTAGCCGACGTATCCACGAGAACGGCAGTCGCGGTGCGTGTTTTTGGAAGGTTAATCGCCGGCTCACTCAGGGCCAGTAAGATTGCGGCCAGGCTGACAGGCTTTGAGAAGCAACGCAAGCCGGGACCGGGAGCGCGGCCAGGAAAGAGCAGCCCAAACCAACGGAGCGAACGCCAACGGCACTAGGAGCGGATGAGCAAACATCAGCGTGAGACCAATTCTTCTTTTCTCTCCACCTTCGGCGCAACGGATGCCGTTGAGAAGCCTTGTTGCAGAGAGCGGCCCCCCATGAAAGCGGGTCGTCTTCCGCCGCCGAAGAGATACCATTCCGCGAGCAACCCAAGCCCTCCGAGGCACGCCAGGAACTTCCAGAGATCGGTTGAGGTAGGAAGATACGTCGCAGTGGGCGGAAGGCCGGTGGCCACCTTCGCGGGAGTCCAGAGATCCCGCGCCACATCCGGCAGAGTCAGACTGAGGATTCTTTCGCGATCACCTCCAGTTGCGATGCGGATCACGTCCGGCTCCTTCGTAAACACTTGCACGGTGTTATCGGAAAGTGTGAACGGAATGGTCAATCCCTTGCGTTCGTGACTTGAAGCCCGTCGCGCGACTCACCTTCGACGAGCGGCACGGAGGCGGCGCCGACCCGCTTTGCCATAAAGTCCAAGGTTCGGAACGATTCCGGAGCGAGCCAGCTCAACAGGTTGGCGAAAACAAGTGGAGTCGTCAAAGTGAACCGCATCTCCGGCTGCAAGGGATCGAAACCGATGACGGCGAGTTTTGTCCCTTTCGACGAACGCGGCCGCAACACGATGGTTGGGCCTCCCGCGACACTCGCGAAGGGCACGTCGCCCGAGGCTGGCTGGAACACTTCGGCTACGGGTAGCCGCTCTTCTTTCGTATGCAGCCCCAATCCAAGATCCAAGCCGGATTTCCATTGCGTGATCGTCGCTTGAGTGACCGTTGTTTTTACCGGCAGGGGAGCGCCCTGCTTCGGAGCGGATTGATCCACAGGCTGGGACGGGAGGGTATCGTCCTGGGAGCGAAGCCGTCGAGAATAACCGCATCGGCTTTGGGCTCTCCTCCATACTGAGCGGGATCGAGATATTCGCACCAACAACCGGTGATCCGCCGCAAGCAGAGGACTCAGCAGATCTTTGCGCCGAGTATAAGCGGCAATTTTCAGGATTCCGTTTTGTGGAAGTTGCAGCGTGGCGGTATCGTCGATGGACAAGGCATCGTGCGGGTAAATCTCCGTCTTGAGCAAACCGGCCGTATTGGTGACGAAGTCATAGCGCGCTTCGATTTCGGCGCCCGGCCTCAAGGCATAGTTGCGTACCGCGAACCTGGTGCGCGCAAATTCGGTTCGCAACTGAAGGTTACGCGCGGAGGTTCCATCATTTCTGAGTGTGACAGTGGCTTGCCACGAAGTAGAATCTTCATCACTCCGACGAACCGCAATGCTTCGGATCCCGCAGTTCTGAACCTGAGACGGAACGTTACTAATCGAAGATTAGCGCGGCAGCGGGACAGCCGTGTTCTCCTTATCGGCCCGAGCCGGACCAATGATAGACGATCTCGCCCGCGACGGCCTCCGGACCACTCCTGTGCTTGCTTCGCATAGGACAGTGCGCCCGCTAATGTTGAGAGCCGAGAAACTTTCTTTCAGATTGGCAAGGCCGGAACGCAGCTTCGCGCGGTCCGCGGTAAAGGCCGTGACCGGAGTCGAGAGAGCATCGGCAGCAACCAGCAGAACGCGGTCGCCGGGCCGCAAACTAGCCAGGTAGTTCTGTGCAGCCTGCCGCTCGCGGTCTATCATCTTTCCGCTCGGTTCCACGGCACCGGCCCAAGCCGAAGTATCGACGAGGAGAACATGGTCGCGGGAGCGGAATTCGCGCGTGCCCCAGTTGAGTTGAGCAATCGCGAGCAGCAGGCAAAGCAGGCTCAGCAGTTGGAGCACAAGCGACCAGGGCTGATTTACTTTTTTGCGACGCGGCTGGTCTTCCGCAGCACCCGCAGAGGTCCAGAAGCGCAGAGTCGAAACAACTCGCTTTCGCTTTGTGCGATCGAACAGGTACAGAGCGGTAACAAGACCACCCAAGGTGCCAAGCAGGGTCAAAAATTCGGCTGCGCTCAGATTAAGAAAGAACATCTGAAACTAAGGATTCCCTCCGGCCGTCATCAGCCGGCCGAACATTGCTTCTTCGATTCCCGTACTGGTGGCGAGCCCGGAATAGCGGCCGCCATTGCGCAGTGCGAGATGTCTGATCTGATCCGCATAGGCGTCGAAGGCGGCGGTGTACTGCTCGCGCGCAGAGGCGTCAAGAGAGATCTTCAGGTGCGAACCCGATTCCGCATCGATCAACTCGACATCGCCTGTATCGGAAGGCGCGCGGTCCTCGTCTCCCCAAACCTGAACCAGCAACAGCTCGTGACCGAAATCCGCGAGGTACTGAAGGGGCCGCAGGCAATCGCCCTCGTCCAGGAAATCGGATAGCACGATGATCAACCCGCGCTGCGGATAGGTGTTCAGATATTGCCGCGACACCTTGAAGAAGTCGGTCGCTCCTCCTGCCTTTAAGCCTCGCAGAAAGTTTTCAGCCGGTTGAAAGCGATGGCGGCCGCCGCTGCACAGCAAGGGATCAAGCAGCCGGGACGAGAACGGCTGCAGCAGGATACTGTCAAGCCGTACCAGGCCAACGTAAACGAGAGCAGCCGCCAGTTTCCGAACGTAATCGAACTTGGTCGGTTCTCCATGCCTGGTTCCCGCCAACATGGATTCGCTCGTGTCCAACAGCAGGCGGACGGGTACGCGCGGCTCAAGCTGGAACATCTTCAGAAACAGCTTTTCAAAGCGCATGAAGACGCGCCAGTTCACGGAGCGCAGGTCATCACCCTGGTGGAATCCGCGATGATCCAAAAACTCCTGTCCGGGGCCGGCGAGGTGGGACAGGTTATGGCCGCCCACGAGGCCGGGAAACGACTTCTGCCAATGCAGCGTGAGCCGTTCCAGCCGTTCCAAGAAATGACGATCGACGAGCGGTTCTGGCATGAATCTGAAGCCGCGCTGGTATGAGGTTTAGGCTTTCGGAAGCGTGCGTTCCAAGAGCTTGGTCAGGATCGTCTCCGTGTTTTCGCCGTCCGCGTGCGCGTCGAAATTCAAAATCATACGATGCCGCAGAACAGCCGGGGCAACGTCACAAGATCATCGACGCTCAGGTGCATGCGATGGCGCATGATCGCCATCACCCGGCCGCATTCGATCAAAGCTTGCGCACCGCGGGGAGAGCTTCCGTAACGGATATATCGGTTCGTGATCTCGGGCGCATTGGCCATTCCGGGCTGCGTCGCCATCACAAGATCGATCGCGAGTTCCTGCACATGCGGCGCGACAATCACTTGCTTGCAGATCGCTTTGAGATCGGCGATCCCGCCTTGTCCAGTACTTGCCGCAGCTCGACTTCATCGCGTTTGGTCGTGAAATCGACAATCTTGCTCAGGTCGGTTCGGGACGGAAAGGAGACCAGAATTTTCATCAGAAAGCGATCGAGTTGCGCCTCGGGCAGCGGGTACGTGCCTTCCATCTCGATGGGGTTCTGGGTCGCCATAACCAGGAAAGGCGATATCCAGGTTATAGGTTGACGTCCCGCTCGTGACGGTGCGCTCCTGCATAGCCTCAAGCAGCGCGGATTGCGTCTTCGGCGTGGCGCGGTTGATCTCGTCCGCTAATACAAGATTGGCGAAGATCGGTCCCGGCTTGAAAGCGAAGGTTCTTATGGCCGTGATCGTCGCTCTCCATGACCATGCTGCCGACGATATCGCCGGGCATCAGGTCGGGGGTGAATTGAATCCGCGAATAGCGGAGTTCGAGAACGCGCGAAAGAGTGCGAAGGAGAGTTGTTTTACCGAGCCCGGGAACACCCTCGAGCAGAACATGACCTCCCGCGATGAGACAGATCAGGACGCCGTCGATTACTTCCTTCTGGCCAACGATGATCTTGCCGATTTCTTCGCGCACACGGTTCAGGTCCTCCGTCGCGCGATCGATTAAAGCAGCGTCAGCAGTCAATGTTTGAGCCATCTTATGAATTCGTTTACGAGAGAACTGCGACGCAGCAGGCTCGGGCTACCGTTTCACCTTTCAAATGGGAAAACCATGTTGCCGGGCTCAATGCCCCGGCGCTGGCAGTCAGCTATATAGAGTCTGCCATAGCTCTCCAGAATATAGTCCGCTGGCCGTGAAGCCAAGCGCTTTCGCGGTAGTGTCGATCCACTCGCCGGGGCCTTCCAGCTCCAGATAATTGCCGATCGGGGTCTCGTCCAGCGTAACGACACCAGGCGCGTCCGGCGCCGTCTTCGATACTCGGTCCGGAATTTTTCATACCGGAACGTCGGCTGAAATCCGATCTCCTCGAGGATTCTGCCGAGCTTCTCGGCGGACCCGGCGGAGTTTCCATTTCAGGCCGGCTCTTATGAGGACCGGCGGTGCCCGGCCCTTTCCAGGTGATGATGCACTTGCCCCCCAACTCGCCGCAGCCGCAGCAGCATGGAACTTTGGCGTAAGTCGAGAATCTGGCGTGTCGTACAGAGTGTTCGCTTCGAAGCGCCGGGGAACAATTTGACGGAAACCGCGGCGAGTTCAGCAGGTCACGGATTGCGTCGGGTTCCGCTACCGCGATTTTAACTTCGGTTTCGACCAGGCCTGTCATGCGTCACGGTTGTGAACTGAATCTGCATCAGCCACTCTTTGATTGTGCCACTCGTATAATAGGGTCGTCGGAAGTGTGCGCCCGTAGCTCAGTTGGATAGAGCGAATGACTTCGAATCATTAGGTCGGGAGTTCGAGCCTCTCCGGGCGCACCAGAACTCGTTGAGTTCGTTCGGTTTATAAGCCGCGTCCGACACACATCTCTCAGGTTCCGAGTCGGTATGCCCAAAAGTATGCCCACGCTGAACCTGCGTCCGATCTGCCTCGAATCTCGAACGAGCGTCTAGCAACCATATTTCTGATTCGGCCTCGTTGAGGTGAATGTCTTCCATGTTTGTTTAGAGTGACTCGCGGCCAGCGAGCTTTTTAACGTGAACGGGTCCAGGTACCTTGCCCAACGTGGCAAACACGTCTGCCAGAGATCATATGGAACAAACAGCTCAACACCGCTTTTGCTAAGGGCTGCGCGGTGCTGTCGCTTGATACTTCGCGCAGGAATTCCAGTTGCACTTGCCCCCGACGATGCTCCCACTTCGCCTAGCTCTAGCTACGTTTCGGCCGAGCACTAATTAAGCTGAGCCAACTCGTTGCTTGGCTAGCGTGTTGACCCGGGCGATCCCTGCACACTGTGCGTCCAGGTGTTGTCAAAAAGGTCCATCAATCTACTTCCCTGAAGTCTACGCCATTTAGCACTGTTGCTGTGGATGTGCAGAAAGTGCGAGAACTACAGGCGGCGGGGATAGGACGGCGCGGGATCGCGGTTGAGACGGGTTGGAGCCTGTCAAGTATCATGCGGACAATACAGATTCAGGCGATCCGATTGAAATAGCCAGCCATTAAGGTGATTGGGACGGCCAGTCTTCTGAGGTTATGCTTACACACCAAAGTTTGGCATTCGCGCTGCGCGTCCTGCTGTTTTTAGTAGGTTTATGCATCCTGATGTACACGTTTTTGGTGTATGAGGATCAAGAGCAGCAACTTCAAAGTCGAATCGAGAATCTGTGGGTGAAATTGTATGACAGATCCAGTCTCGCCCTTCTTCGGGAACAGACCGTCATTTCACGATTGGCGGCTGTCTCCTCATCCTTACTCGACGCAGTATTCGGACCCGCTCTTATCTGCGCCCGATCTATCCTCGTTTCGATAACTTTCTCTGTTGCATTAGCGATGACGTTTATGTCGGCCTTACATTGGAGCAGGCATCCTGCGTCCTGGAAGACTGACGCTCAGATCATGATGTACACGTGGACGTTCGCGGGTTTAGCCTTATACTTTATGCCCGCGTCACGAGTTTTGGGCGCCCTATTGACGTTCGCGCTCACTGCATGGGCTGGTGTCCTCGTGCTTTTATCTCTCACGACTCACGTTAGAGGATTCCAGGGAGCGCCTTATCCTACTCCAGCCATGGGCATGATTGTTGCAATTTTCGTCCTGATCGTCAGCATATGTGTGGACGTGACCATAGTGGCACTAAGTAGAAGACTACTACGGACGGCGTCTCGCCGACGATCCGACGTAGTCGCTATCGGTTGGTTGCTTGCCATGTTGGGTTTCGCTGCCGTCCTGGTGTACGTGCCCTTGTCCGTAGCGAGCATGCTTCGGACTACACGAGTAGCAGCACCTATGTTTTGGATGTTTCTCTTTAATTTGGGCGATGTTCTAGCACTGTTAGGGATATCCTTGTTGCTTGTATTTTTAGTGTTCCACCATTATTTGTTTTGGCCTGCGGTTCTGCGTCCACTCTACGCTCTGCAGAGATACCGGTTGGCTAGCATAAGAAAATCACCGGAACAATGGGCGTAGCTCTCATTGCAGCATCCTCCTCTTATCCTAAGGAGCACTTTACTCCGATCTGGAATGCTCTAACAAAATTGATCGAGGGGTGAGCACCAGATCGTCCATACAATAGCCTCGCTCCTGCGCCGCTCAAGCCTTGTTCGGTCCTAGCGACAGCCGGGTTCGAACTGGGCTGCGCGGAGCCTATGACGACTGTGCTCGGTATGCCCAATAGTATGCCCACTCGCTGCGTAGCACTCCGTATCATTCGTGTTCACACGTGCACCCACTGGGCGTACAAGCCTAAGAAACAACACGTCTTTCTCACGTTTGAGCAAAGATAAGAAGTCCTGCTATTTCCTGCGTTTGGCGCCGTTGATCACTTCGGATCATTACGTCGGGAGTTCGAGCCTCTCCGGGCGCACCGGAACTTGTCAAAATCGCGAGGGCATAAAGAGTTCTGCCCACACCCGAACATTCCGCCTTTGTTGCCACGCGCAAGAGATCCACGCCTCAATTGGCGTCATTGCTGATGCCTGCAGGAGTGAATTGAAACCCGCCTTCGAGTCATGGTTCGTCGATTTTAACCACCAGGTAAACGAATTGTTTCCCTGAATCGACCAGAACCTGATGAGGCGCGTTTGCAGGAATATGAAATACATCGCCCGCACGGAGGCGATTTTTCGTTCCTCCACTGATTGAACTTCCCAGAAGCTCGTTCTCGGAAGTATGGCGACCGTTAAGCATCGTGCCGCCTACTTGCACCGTTGCCTGGCCGCTCACCACGAAGAAGATATCCGCGACTTTGACGTGTTGTTCCGCATCTCCAGGCCCTTCCCGACGTACGAGAGCGAGCAGATGATTGTCAAACTGACCCAATTTCTCAGAGGCAAATCTTTTGTCGTCTAGTTTCGAAGCAAGTCTCTTATCAATGTGTTTTAAAGACTCTGCCGACCAAAGAACCGGTTCAGGGTCCGATGCTGCAACGATCGTGGCGAAGGCGAAGAACCCAATGATGTATTTCATGTAACAACCCTTCCTCTGTCAATACCGGTGGCAGACTTGGGTCATTGTATTGCATCAACGCTTCGACGAGAGGTTCCCCAAACGTTGCCGCTGCGTGCCATCCTCCGAGAAATTTTCAGGACGAAGCCACGCTTCCAGCCTTTGCTTTCGCTCCGGCCACTCTGAATCGAGCATGGAGTACCAAGCCGTGTCGCGATTCTTTGCTTTCACGATCATGTGTTGGCGGAAGATCCCTTCGAAGGTGAATCCAAGCCGCTCTGCGGCGCGCCTTGAGGGAGCATTCAGGGCGTTACATTTCCACTCATAGCGGCGATAGCCCAACTCGTCAAAGGCGTAGCGAGCAAGCAGATACATGGCTTCAGTCGCGGCAGCAGTTCGCTGCAGAGCGCGTGAGTAGTGAATTCCGCCTACCTCGATGACACGGTTGGATCGATCGATCCTCATCAGGGAGGCTATTCCAAGCGCAACCTTTGCGTGATTGCTGACGATTGAGAAGCAGAACGCCTCGGTCGAAGCAGCCTTCCGGTCCAGGTAAGCTTCGAATGCAGATCGTTCGACGAACGGACCTTCAGGGAGATAGAGCCACAGTTCGTCGTTTTCGGCGCCGGACAAACCGCGCCACAGGTCATCGCCATGACGCTCCGGATTCAGCGGCTCAACCGTAACAAGCTGGCCGGGGAGCGGGACCCGCTCAGGTAACTGTGCCGGAACAAGATTCATTCAACACACCTTACTGCAGGTGAGTTTCGAATCTTCACGGCTTGCGAAAGTTCGCGAACCGATGAAAGGTCAAGAAATTTGCGTCGTGACCGCGGTGCGCGCCGCCCTCTTCGTCATCGAAAGCGGTCCGGGACGCGGCCACGATATCTTCGCGGTCGAACTGCCAGTCGACATACTGAAATGCATGTCTCTCGACATCGGGATGAGACAGGAGCGTCCTCTTCACCGTCCAGTCCTCCAGGTTTGGAGACGACATCAGTACGAGCGTGTTGCGAACTGAAGCGGGGCTCTTTGCGGATTCTGGGTACTCGGGCAAGGCCTGGTTGCTGAGCGTCCAATAGAGCTTACTCTTCCGGTCGTAACGAATCGTGAACTTCTTCGCGCCCCCGGGGAAATTGACAAGCTTCTGAAAGACCAGGTGATCGCCGCTCAAATAATTGATAGCGGCTTTCTCGATATTGTCCACTCGCAACACGTCCGCAACCTGACCTTTCGGCGTAATGACGGCGTTGCCTTCCAGCCAGGTTTTTCCCTCTGTCTGTTCGGGCGGGAACGGAAGCCGCTTGGAGAATTTCCAACTGGCTGGGGACGTGAGGTCGGCCGTTTCTTTGGCGTACATGACAAATGCTTCGAATCGCCCCCATGGGCCTGTGGGATGAAACTCGAACACACGGTATAGCAGCCCTTTGTGCGTTACGACAGGAACCGGCGCAGTATGGTAACCCGTGTCCGTCGTGAGATAAGAGGCTTCAGACCACTTTTCGCCCGCGCCTGCTCCCGTCGCCGATGCTCGCCGAATTACGATCCGGCCGTATTCATAGTTTGTTCCCAGAAGATAGATGAAGCCCCTATGAACAAACAGATTCGACCAGAATTGTTCCTTCACTTCTGCAACCTTGCGCCAGCTCTTACCTCGATCCGTTGATTTAAAAACCCGAGAGGTAGCGGATGTGCTTTGCCCGCTGTTCGGACCGAAGAAGTCGTGTGAAGCAATGAAGCTGCCATCAGGCAATTCGACGATGGACGGCGATCCTATGTAGCGCCCGGTCGAGGCGGGCTCGTGATCGATGACAATCCCGGGCGGTTGTGGACTGGCCGAGGAAGAAAAGAAGGATGGGAAGTGTCGCGAGCATTAGAACCAGAACTTCCCGGCAATCTGCAATGTTCTACCCGGCAAAGCGGAAGTGATTTGCCCAAAGGTCGAGGTTCCGAAGATGCCAACCGGCGGATTGAAATTCGTATGGTTAAAGCAGTTGAAGCATTCTCCGCGAAGCTCGATGCGTGTCTGTTCCGTGATTGGTATCCGAATGCTCCGGTGCAGCGAGAAATCGAGATTGACCCAGCCCGGGCCTTGGATATCGGGCGTCTTGCTGCTGGTTCCCAGCGTCAGAGGTGCCGGCGCAGAAAAAGCGCCGACGTTGAAGTACGCGTTCAGAGTTCGCGCGTCTGGCGAGAGAATCGGATCTCCCACCAGGTTGGGCCGGAATTGCTGGCTGAATGTTTGTGCTGTGTTGTTCGCCTGCCGAATCCAGACCTGCTGTCCGCTTTGCAAGGTAAGGATCCCGCTTGCCTGCCAGCCGCCGACGATCTCGGCGAACAAGCCTCGAGGCAACAGGTTGTGCCCGGCACCGAACGGAAGATCATACACGGACGACAGCACGAAGCGATGCGGTATGTGCGACAGGCTAAGTCCGTTCTCGAGGCGCGTATTGTAAGAAGTCTCCGGGAAGAGTTGACTGAAGTTATCGTTCTGCTGGTCAATGAACTTTGAGTAAGTGTATGAGGCGAGTACATTGAGTCCATTGCTGTAGCGCTTTTCCGCGCTTACCTCTAAGGCATGATAACTGGAGCTCTGGCACTCGCAGAAAGTTCCGACATTGGGGAAGTTGGGGTAAGGCCGCAGGGACTGTGATCCTCCGCCTCTGGCCTGCACTACGGAAATCGGTATCTCGTTGTATTGGATGTTAGCCATCAGGTGGCGTCCGACATTCCCGACGTAACTCACCTGCAAAACCGTATTACCAGGCAGCTGCCGCTGTATATCAAAATTCCACTGCTGAAAATAGCCGACCGGCGCATTTCCGTCGTTGTGCTGCTGAGCCTGTCCGTATCCAGTAGTGCTCCGAACGGGAGCCGGCGTCTGCGCAAGAGAGGTCGCGGCGTTCAGGTTACTGCTCTGAATGGTCAGGACCTGGGATTGCGGCCAACGGTTGAATGCAGACGTAGCCCGCCCGGTCAGCGGAATGTAGAACAGCCCGTACGAGGAGCGGATGACAAACTTGGAGGAGAGCGGCTTCCAGGCAAAGCCGACGCGCGGACCGAAGTTATTGTTATCTGTGTCCTGGATGCGGTTGCGTCCCAGCTGAGCCATGGTTTCCACCTGCCCCGTGATGAGGTTGAAGTTTGACCCGTTACCGCGGATCTCATTGGGTTGCTGCTCAATGTCGTAGCGAAGGCCCAGGTTGATCGTTAAGGTACGCGCAATCTTGTAAGTGTCTTCGACGAACAGGCCCAGGTAGTTCGATCGCGAGTAAAAGCGGCCTCGATTGGGATCAGTGCTGTATTGATCGGTCAAGCCGAGTAAAAGACTTGCGACGGGACTCCCGGTCACACCGCTTGCCGGGCTGCTTGTCTCATTCTGCGAAAAGGTAAACACCGTAGCGTTGAGTTGTAGATCGTTGATGCGGAAGCGACGAAAATCCGCACCGGTCTTGATGATGTGCTTCCCGCGGATCAGCGTGACCACGTCCTGAACCTGGTACGACTCCTGGACCGGATCGAAGGGCGCCGAATCGCCCAGGCCGTCGTAACCGGGGATGCTGAATTGGGGCAAAGTGTCCAGAGGGATATTCGGAATCCCGAGTGATTGGATGTCCCGCGACGCGAGTGTTCTCGACAGCGTGCCGCGTAGCGAGCCGAACCGGAGATCGTTCAGCGTTGACGGATTCACAGTCCTTGTCCAGTTCAAGGAGGTTGTGTAGAACGTGTTGACCTGTCCCAGGTTCCCGCCGGTCAGAGAAGAAGAATAGGGTCTGGCCGTGATGTTCTCCTGGCGGTCTTCCGACAGGCGCCCAAAGAAGAGATCACGATCTGTGAATCGGTGATCCACCCTTACGTCAAATTGATCTTCGTTCAGTCCCCCTGACTGCAGTTGGTTGAAGTTCTGGCTGAGCCCCCCACGGTTTGGCGCGGGATAAAGGCTAACCACGCGGGCGGCGATCGAATCGATGCGGCTCACCGGAATCGTGTTGTTCGGGAAAGGATCACGAACCCTCCCTCCGCCTGGCGCGGTGCGGGTGGTTGCGGGATCGAAGATCTGGTTCAGGAGAACGGGCCGGCCCAGAGCATCCGTCGCGACTTGGCGGCCTAGAACCTGGCTGAAGTCGCCTGCCAATTGCTGCTGCGTCGGCAGGGTCAGGTTGAACACCGACTGTTGCCTGTTACGTGTTCCCTGGTAATCAGCGAAAAAGAACGTGCGGTCCCGCTTGATGGGACCTCCGAGGATGCCGCCGAACTGGTTGTAGACCTGTTTCGGTACTGACGAAGAGAAGAAGTTTCTTGCTGCCAGAGAGCTGCCGCGGTAGAACTCGAAGACGTTTCCGTGGAACTGATTTGTTCCGGATTTGAGCGCCGCCGTCACGATCCCACCCGTTAAACGCCCGAACTCAGCCGGAATTCCGTTGGTCTGAACGTCAAATTCCTGAATAGCGTCCAGATTTGGTGCAACCACGGTATCTCCCCGGCGCGGGTCCGTGACCGATGTTCCGTCTAAAAGAAACTCACCCGTCCGCGAACGGCCGCCACTCAAGCGCGGCTGGGTGTCACCGCCGGTTCCATTGCTCACCGTCGCCTGCTGAGCGCCAGGGGTCAGAAGCGTCAGCGAGAATGCGTTTCGGCCGCTCAGGGGTAGCTGCTTGATGGCGCGCTCCTCCATCACTTTTCCGATGACGTTGTCTTCGGTCTTCAGAAGAGGCATTTCTGCCGATACTTGGACATTCTCCGTTATTGCGCCGACTTTGAGAGAAAAATCCAACTGCAATTGATCGTTCACGCGAACGGTTATATTTTGCCGAACGGCAGTGCCGAAGCCGGTCTTTTCCGCGGTTACGTCGTAGCGCCCAGGCGGCAATTGCCCGAAGAGAAAGTTGCCGAGGTCATTTGAGGCGGAAGTGAAGCTGCGGCCGGTGTCGAGGTCTCGAGCAGAGAGCTTGGCAGCAGGAATCACCGCGCCGGAGTCATCTGTCACGGTCCCCCCGACAGAGCCGCCGGTGCCTTGAGCCCGTAAGCACTGGCAGAGAAGAGCCAAGACGCCAAGCAACACAACTCGACTGCGGCGCGTACCAGAGAACATTAGTTGAGACATAGCGACCTGAGAAGTTCGCCTGCACAGCGAGCCGCAGCGATTATATAGCAGTGTCTACATTTGTCGACAATTGTGCTTTGAGCTTTTGGCGTTCCTACACAGGCAGGGCATCGGAAAATTCTGAAGGAAAAGATTACGTCCGTTACCAGGTCGGTATGAACAAATCTTCATATCCCCCTGGTCCAAGGACGGAATACACAAACCAAGCGGGCCTTTAGACTCAAGCACATACAGCCGCAGAAATTTGCAGCTGAAATGGCCAGTGTTTTGCTGTACTAAGAGTTCTAAAAGCTAAGTAAACCAGCCTATGAATTATAAGCAAGTTAGCAGCCACTTCACAGAAGAATTGATCGAAGAGCGGCATTTCGGCCGGCTCTCCTCGAGCGACACCCAGTTGTTTGATCTTCACGCCCGCCTGTGCCAATCCTGCGCAGTGAAGCTCCACAATGAGCGGATGTTTATTTACGCGATGCAGGCTGCATTGGAAAGACCGGAGCCATTTGAGAATCGTGATGGCGCCACGTTCCGCGAAGCGGCGTACGCAGCCGCTTAAGCATCACCAATCTGCTGTATTTGTAACTAACTGAGCCGATTTGGATTTCTTCAACGCGTTTAGCGTTGAGACATCGAAATCGACATGGCCGGTAATTTAGCTTTTTCATCAGAAGACATTCACAGGGACCAGGCGACCGCCGGTCTCTCCCTCCTAAGCAAGTCCCTTTGGTTCCAAGGCAGCCTGATGACGATCCATACCGACTCGGCTGCCAGCGACGGAAGCTCCGCGTTGATCGAGATGGTCGGCGCTCCTGGACTCGAACCACCCTTCCACAGCCACCGGCACGAAGACGAGCTGTTCTTTCTGCTGGAAGGCTCCCTGAAAGTGTTCCGGGGACAGGAAGAGATTCATTTGAAGCGCGGCGAATCCGGGTTTTTGCCTCGCGGGATTCCGCACACGTTCCAGATTCTTTCCCCAACAGCGCGCTGGCTGGTTTATGTCACTCCTGGCGGGTTCGAAGAATTTTTCCGCGCTGTGGGTCGCCCGGCTGAAGAGTTGGCGCTTGAGGCTCACCCTGCTCCACCCGATGTCGGACACATGGTCGCGACCGGCGAACGGCTGGGCTTAACTTTCTTCCCGGAAATGATCAGACCGTCCTAATCGAGAATCTCCACTTGATCGCCCGGCCGGATTACTCCTTCGGCGAGAACATCTGCGTAGATGCCGGCACAGCTTTCGTGAGATCGAGCCACTACCTTCATCAACTCGGGATTCGGTTGGAACGTATCAGGATCGAGCGTGATCATCTTGCACCGCACGTCGCGCTCGACCGCGGCGAGCAAAACATCGGGACCGATCCGGACTCTGCGACCGACAAAACCGTTTTCGCCGAAGCCTTGTCCATCTGCCAGATCCAGGTAAAGATTGGCCCGGAAGCGCCGCTTATCGACGCGCGGCACCCAGTTCCGAAGACAACTGAGTCACTGTTTGAACGGAGATGAGGGAGACAGGCCGGCAATCCGTCAAAGCTCTGTCGGATTTCAGCAACGTCAATTCAAACCGATCGGGTAAACCGGCCGCCGCCGAGACAAGAAGGCGAGGGTCAGTGATGTCGAATAGTTCCCCGCTGAAGGTCTCAATCGCAAGATCGGTTTCGCTACCTTCATGATGATTTGGGCGATATAAAAGCAATTGCCCCTGCTCGCGGGCCGTGAAATAAGGGAAGTCCTTTGGCGCCCTGGCGTCATGAATGGCGTAGACGCGATCGCCGCGCAATCCGCCGAATCCGACAAAGGCTTCGTCCAGTTCCTCGCCCCGCATGCTTTTGACGGGATACCGCCAGACGCTGTTTATCCGGCCCACGACGGTCATGATTATTCCCGAGAATACTAGGCCGTTCAAGGAAAGATCAATTCGTCCGATATGGGGAAGGATGCTGTGGAGAATTCTTTTAGCTGTGTGCTCCGCTGTGGGCCTTCTTGTGGTGTTCCAACTCGTCCGTCTGATCACAAACGGGAACCTGGAACGCGGTCGCGCCAGTGGCGGGAAAGTCCGCGGAACCCATAGCTAAGCTCGTTGGCTGCCCAGTACCGCTACTCATCCCTTTCTTGATGTAACCGTAATCTGATGTAATAGAACAGCAGAAGGGGTTCCTTCATGTTCAAGACCCGAGGTGCTGTCGAGGGATGAGTCGCGCGGTTACGAGACGAGATTTTGGCCGGCTTAGTGCGCTGGCCGGGCTTGGAGCGGCGTTAGCGCCGGAAGCGTTCGGAGCGCAGTTCGATTATCCCTGGAAGCTCGGGGTGATCTCAGATGAGGTAAGTCTTGATCTGCCCAAGGCTTTAGACACCTTCTTTCCCAAGTATCAACTCCAGTGGACCGAGATCCGCAACCTCAGGCTGAACGGGAAAAGCAGCTACGTCTATAGGGACGCGACACCTGATCAGGTACAGGACATAAAGAAGCAGCTGGACAACGCTCACGTCAAGCTGGCTGCTTTGGATACGGCCGTGTATAAGATCCCATTGCCCGGCACCAAGCCGCTGGGAAAGAACGATGCCGATCTTCACCCTGCGCAAGGGGAGTTCGATCGGCAATTAGAGGATCTGAAGCACGCCGCGGACGTAGCGCATACCTTAGGGACGAATCGACTCCGGATTTTCACATTCGCCCGGGTGGCCGATCCCGATTCGATATTCCCGCGTATCGTGGACGAGCTCGGCAAGGCATTGAACGTAGCCAAACAGCAGGATGTGGTCCTGGTGGTCGAAAATGAATTCTCGTGCAACACCGCCACGGGCACAGAATCGGCCAAATTGTTCAAAGCTGTGCCCGACAAACGCCTGATGCATGTATGGGATCCGGGGAACTGCTATGAGGCGGGCGAAGAGCCCTTCCCCAAGGCGTGGGACCAGCTCGACCCGACCCGCATCGCTCATATTCACTTGAAGGATGCCGAGGGCCATGCGTGGAAGCCCATCGGGGCAGGCAAGATTGACTTCGTCGGACAATTCAAGGCGCTAAAAAAGATCAAGTATTCGGGGACCATGTCCCTGGAGACGCATTACAAAAACGCGCAGCGCGACATCTATACATCGAGCGTGGAGTCGATGGATGGGCTCTTCCGCGTGCTCAAGAGTGTTTAAAGCCTGACGCTCGCATAAGCGAGTCACTCGATTGAAAGGTTCAATATGCAACAGAAAGTAGAGAGACCAGGACGTCGCACCTTCCTGAAAGCGAGTGCAGCGGCTCTGGCAACCACGACTTCGGCCAAAAGGATCCTGGGAGCCAACGACCGCGTTCGCGTCGCTGTGGTGGGTCTGAACGGCCGGGGATGGAATCACGTGACTGGCTACCACGCTCTTTCGGGCGTGGAGTTGGCCGCTTTTTGCGATGCAGACGAGAACGTGCTGCGGAAACGGGTGGAAGGGGCGGAAAAGCTCGGGGTCCCGACGCCGCAGACGGTGGTAGAGTTCCGGAAGCTGCTTGACGATAAGAACATCGATGCCGTTTCGATTGCTACGCCGAATCACTGGCACTCCTTGATGGGCATCTGGGCAGCTCAGGCCGGAAAAGATATTTACCTCGAAAAGCCCTGCTCGCATAACTGGTGGGAAGGCCGGCAGCTCGTGCGGGCGATTGACAAGTACAAAGTCATCTGTGAACACGGAAGCCAGTGCCGTTCGAGCGCGGCGATCCGCGAAGCGATGGACAAGATGAAGAGCGGCACCATCGGGGACGTCTACATGGCGCGCGGCCTCTGCTACAAATGGCGCGCCACCATCGGCCATGCGAACCCGGAACCGGTTCCCCCGGGCGTTCACTACGACCTTTGGACCGGCCCCGCCCCTATGAAGCCGTTCACGAAGAACCGCTTCCATTACAACTGGCACTGGATCTGGGACACCGGCAACGGCGATCTCGGCAACCAGGGAATCCATGAAGTCGACCTGGCGCGATGGGGATTGGGCGTGACTCTGCCGGTCAAGGTATCGGCCATCGGCGGGCACTTCCTGTTCGACGATGACCAGCAAACTCCGAACACGCTGACGGTCGCCTATGAATTCAGAACGGCCGAAGGTAAGACGAAGATGATGAACTTCGAGGTTCGCGGCTGGATCACGAACCACGAAGCCGAGATCGGCACGGATCAATTCGGCGGAGGCGGTGTGCCGGCTGCCGGTTTGGACGACACGGCCCCGAAAAAGAAGGCCGCTGGTCCTGCGGGGAATACCGGTAAGCCGAGCACGATCGGCAACCTGTATTACGGCAAAGACGGCTATCTTGCGATCTCGAATTACGATTCGTACAAGGCGTTCCTTGGACCGGAAGAACAGCCGGGCCCGTCAAAGGAAGCTCCGATCAAGAACGAGCATTTCCAGAACTTCATCGACTGCGTCCGCAGCCGGAAAGCCGAAGATCTGCATGCGCCGATCCTTGAGGGACATCTCTCGTCGACCCTGGTGCACCTTGCCAACGCTTCGTACCGGCTGGGACGAACGATCCACTTTGATCCGGAAAACGAGTCCGTGATCAATGACAAGGAAGCCACAGCGATGCTCAAAGGCACGTATCGAGCACCGTACATCGTTCCTGAAAAAGTGTAGATGTTGAGTTTCGCGGCCGGTTCTTCAGCGGGCCGGCCGCTACTTCGGCACCCTGATTACATCCAATGATCAGATGAATGCTGCCGCCCCCTCCCAATCGCCCCATTCTGCTCCCACCGAAACGAGATCCCGTTTGCGGCATGCAGGTTCAGCCCGATCGCGCCGCAGGAAAAAGCGAATTCAACGGTAAGACGTACTACTTTTGCGGGCTCGGCTGCAAAAAGAAGTTCGATTCCGATCCCGACCGCTATCTTCAACCAAAGCCAGCCCAACAACTGACGCAGCTGACCACGATCAGCATGCCAGCGGCGATGCCGGGACAGGAATCGGTTGGCAGCGCCGCCACCGCTGCAGCCGAATATACATGCCCGATGCATCCCGAAGTGCGGCAAAAGGGACCGGGGTCCTGTCCAAAGTGCGGCATGGCGCTCGAGCCGGTGGAGGCGACGGCGGAAGAGTCGAACGAGGAACTGCACGACATGCAGCGCCGGTTCGTCATCTCCGCCGTGCTCACAGCGCCGCTGCTGTTGATTATGGCGCTCGAGATGACGAATCGTCTGCCTCACGGTGCCTGGCTCGGATGGATTGAATTTGCCCTGGCAACTCCGGTCGTTCTGTGGGGCGGAGCGCCCTTTTTCCAGCGCGGCTGGCAATCCGTCGTGACAAGGTACCTGAACATGTTCACGCTGATCGCGCTCGGGACGGGTGCCTCGTACCTGTTCAGCCTCTTCGCCCTTTTGTTGCCCCGCCTCATTCCCGCGGCATTCCGCTCCGAGCACGGTTCCCTGCCCTTGTACTTCGAACCGGCAGCGGTGATCACGACGCTTGTCCTGCTCGGTCAAGTGCTGGAGTTGAGGGCCCGAGCGCGAACGGGAACTGCAATTCGTTCCCTTCTGAACTTAAGTCCGAAGACAGCACGCCTGGTTGAGAATGGATCGGAGCGCGATGTCCCTCTTGAAGAGGTTCGGGTGGGAGACAATCTTCGTGTTCGTCCCGGAGAGAAAGTGCCTGTCGACGGAATCGTGGTGGAGGGCCGAAGCGCTGTCGATGAGTCTATGCTGACCGGAGAACCAATTCCAGTCGAGAAGACCGGAGGCTCACGCGTGTCCGGCGGCACGGTGAATAGCACGGGAAGCTTTGTATTACGCGCAGAACGGGTAGGGCGCGACACACTTCTAAGCCAGATTGTCCGACTTGTGAATGAAGCGCAGCGGACCCGAGCACCGATTCAGCGTCTAGCGGATCAGGTTGCGGCATACTTCGTCCCGGCGGTCGTGATTGCGGCTGTTATCACCTTCATCGTTTGGGCCGTGTGGGGGCCTGAGCCCCACTTCTGGCACGCGTTCGTTAACTCGGTTGCGGTTTTGATCATCGCCTGCCCTTGTGCCCTGGGTCTCGCCACACCGATGTCCATCATGGTGGGAACGGGACGGGGAGCTACGGAAGGCGTGCTTATCAGGAACGCCGAAGCACTCGAAGCGCTCGGTAGAGTCGGAACGATAGTGATCGATAAGACCGGCACGGTCACGGAAGGCAAGCCCAAGCTGACGCGAGTCGTCACGGTGAACGGATTCGGAGAGACGGAAGTTCTCACGCTCGCAGCGAGCCTGGAACAGCGAAGTGAACATCCGTTGAGCACCGCAATCGTCTCGGCCGCAAAGGACCGGGGCGTTGCGCTGGTTGATCCCGACAACTTTGAGTCAAGCACCGGGGCCGGAGTGAAAGGGATTGTAGCGGGACGTACTGTGGCCGCGGGCAATGAGGGGCTGATGCGATCGGCGAACGTCGATCTCTCAAAGGTAGGTGAACTGGTTCGTTCCGGTGCGGCGGATTCTGCGGTGCTGGTTGCGGTGAATGGCCAACTTGCGGGAGCACTCTTTGTTGCCGACCCGGTCCGTTCGTCGAGTGCGGACGCGGTGCGTGTACTTCACAGCGAGAAACTTCGAATCGTCATGGCGACTGGCGATCGGCGTGCGACAGCGGAGAACATTGCCAGGGAGCTCGGGATTGATGATGTGCAAGCTGAAATGATGCCGGCTGGAAAAGCTGAGCTCGTGAAACGATTGCAAGCCGGCCACCAGGTTGTTGCGATGGCGGGCGATGGCATCAACGACGCGCCGGCGCTAGCTGCCGCCGATGTTGGAATCGCGATGGGTTCCGGCACGGATATAGCAATCGAAAGCGCCGGGATTACACTGCTTCGTTCGGATCTTCGCGGCGTAGTAAGTGCATTCCGGCTTAGCCGGGCAACGATGCGCAATATCCGGCAAAACCTGTTCTTCGCGTTTCGTCTATAACGTGGTGGGCGTGCCCGTCGCGGCAGGAATTCTGTATCCATTCTTTGGTGTCCTGCTGAGCCCTATGATTGCGAGTGCGGCCATGACGTTCAGTTCCGTTTCGGTCATCGCGAACGCGCTCCGTTTGCGGCAAGTGAAACTGTAGCGGCAACAGTGATGCAATGGAAGCGTCACGATCATGAATCGCCGCCACTTCCTTGCTCAGTCCGTCGGAACGGGCCTACTCGCGGGTGCCTCCCCGCAGGGGCAGAAACAGCCGAACATCCTGCACATCATGTCGGACCAGCAGATCTGGGCGAGTATCGCGAACCGCTCCGTCTGCCGTACTCCGAATCTCAACCGGCTGATCGATCGCGGAATGCTCTTTGAAAGGAGCTATACGCCGAGCGCCGTCTGTTGCCCCGCACGCGCCATGATCTTGTCGGGCGCTTACCACTGGCACAACGGCGTTTACAACCAGATCCATTCCGCTCCCTCCGTCCATCGCGATATGAATGCCGATGTTGTGCTTTACGCACATCGCCTCAAGGACGCCGGGTATCGCATGGGCTATGTCGGGAAATGGCATGCCAGTTGGGTCCGCTGCCCTGCCGATTTCGGTTATGAAATGTCGGCCGTTGCGGGATGTGATCCAGCCGTCTTGCGGCGGCACGACTTGAATCCTGACGGAGTAGATGCCCCGAAAACAAAGCCTAAGACGACGCCATTGCGTTACTTCGCCTGGCCGGGAGCAAAGCCGGTCGCCGAATGGGGTTACCAAGAGGGCGATGTCGAATCTACGCACGAATGGTACGTCGCCGAATCGGCGGTACGGATGCTGCGACGGTTTGCGAAGGATTCCAAGCCCTGGCTGCTTGAAACTCATTTCGTCGAGCCCCACGATCCGTATTTCCCGCTCAAGAAGTACTACGATCGTTACGATCCGAAGTCGATTCCCGTTCCGAAGAGCTTCCGTGACACCTTCGAAGGCAAGCCCGGGATGCACCGCCGCGAATCGGGTATTTGGGGTAATGTCACGGAAGACGATTACCGCCAGGGCCGCGCCTGCTATTACGCCTATATCGAGCAACTCGATGCGCAGATCGGCCGCATCCTCGAAGCACTCGACGAGACTGGGCAAGCAGAGAACACGCTCGTAACGTTTACGACGGATCACGGTGACATGTGTGGCAACCACCGCATGTGGATCAAAGGGTGGATCCCTTACGAAGAGACATACCGAGTGCCTATGATTGCGCGATGGCCGGGTCACATCCAGGCCGGTTCAAAGACCGATCGCCTCGTGCAAACCCATGACCTGGCGCATACATTTGTTCAGGCGGCATCGGCCAAACCCCTGCCTTTCTCCGACGGCCGCGCGCTTCAGCCTTTGTTTTCCGATCCGGAATCGAAGTCCTGGCCCGATGGAATCATGTGCGCGTACTATGGCGGCGAGTTCCTGTATACGCAGCGCATCGCCATCACCGATCGCTTCAAGTACGTTTTCAACGGATTCGATATCGACGAGTTGTATGACTTGCGGGATGACCCGGAAGAGATGCACAACGCGATCGAAGATTCGAAGTACTCCAGGTATGCGGACGACATGCGCGCCCGGCTCTACGAGATGATGAACGCCGTGGAAGACCCTTACGGTACGCCCACGACCTGGCATCAATCGGGCAATCGCCCCGACAATTACGGCGCGCCCCGTTATTTGGCGCGCGGCAAACGACTAATTAGCTGACCTACTTCTCCGGTGCAGACAGGGTGAGATCTCGGATCACCTTGCCGCTGGTATCGCGTGTTCGGAAGGTGGTGGGGCCGCCCTCGTTGTATTGCAAAACCGCGCGTTCTTTTTCGTGAGTGTCCAAAAAGCGGAGAAATGCTCGGCTGCCCTCCGTGCCCATTTCAATTCCGTTGCTGTCGCGCGCTACATCAGGTGGATACTCAATTCTCATCCCAGCAAAACCTGTCTTGTCATCAACAATCGCAGCCCAAGCGTCGAGCCCGGGACGATCTAATGTGATGAGCGCTCTTCCGTTGGCAAGCCACCCGTAAGCTCCACGCTCGTTGCCTTCGCCGTCGTGAATCACGACTCCAAATCCCGGCGCAATCCGGTGGACAGCCGTGACTACCTTGCCACCCACTTGTGGTTCCGGCTCCTCACCCAAAGTAAGTCTGTCGCGGCCTCGTTCATCAAGGAACACCATCGCCGTGGTTGTCGAGTCCTGGCGGAATCGCGCTCGGACTTTGGGAAACGGCGCTCCAAGGAGCATCCTCGGCCTGCCCGCTCCGTCTTCGATCACTAAACCTCGCGCGTGAAGAATGTTGCCGGCGCTTTGCGCGTGAACAGCACGGCTGTGTACTCCAGTAAGTCCAACAACCAGGAGCACCGCGAACTGCGAGAAACAGAGCAATTCAAGACGGCGTGTTTTCTTCTCCAATGCATCGAGTCTGT
Source organism: uncultured Acidobacteriaceae bacterium (assembly GCA_963730775.1). GTDB lineage: Bacteria > Acidobacteriota > Terriglobia > Bryobacterales > Bryobacteraceae > Bog-105. Next base: position 161,659 of record CAVSTI010000014.1, read on the forward strand.
CGTGAGTTTCCGCCATTGGCTGAGGCATGATTGAGAACTTTAGCTTATCGGTGAGAAAGCCAGGATCATGCGTCAACGAATCTGCGACTGCGCAGCAGACGCAAAGCGGAACTAGATAGCGGACATGCCGCCATCGATCAGAAGCTCACTCCCGACCGTAAACGCAGATTCATCGGATGCAAAGAAAAGCGCAGCATGTGCGATCTCGCTTGGGCTGCCAAAGCGTCCCGCCGGAACCTGGCCTTGAATGGAGGCTGCCACATTCTTCAGATCGGCTTCCGGCAAGCCAAGCTTTCCGTAGAGCGGGGTTGCAACCGGGCCCGGACTGATGGCATTCACCCGAATGCCCCGCCCCATAAATTCGCCGGATATTGTACGGACGAGCGAGATCAGGGCTGCTTTAGAAGCAGCGTAAACGGATGTGTTCGGCATGCCGATATGTGCGTTCACCGAACCATTCAATACGATAGAAGCGGGATTCGAGAAAACCGGCAGGAGCGCCTGGATGAGGAACAATGGGCCTTTCACATTAGTCGCGAACGACCTGTCGAACGACGCTTCATCCCAAGCGGTGAGCGGCCGGAGATCCGCTACCCCAGCGTTCACAAAGAGAACGTCGAGTCCGCCGAATAAATTTCGTATTTCGCCTGCGAGGCTGGCCTGATCTGCAGGGTTGCCAGCATTGGAAGGAATCACAGCGACTGCCGATCCGAGTTGTTCTCTTGCCGCTTCCAGTGTCTTCGGGTTTGTTCCCGTGACGGCAACCCGCGCACCTTCCTCAAGAAATAGCTTTGCCGTTTCAAGACCGATACCGCTGGTCCCGCCTGTAATCAACGCGCGCTTACCTTGCAGTCTGTTCATAGTGGTGATTTCTTTGCCTGATTGAATCTAGAAAGCAATGGAAGGGAGATAAGCGCCCTTCGGTTCGTTGTACAGGCCCACAGTCATCAGCGTCATTGGCTCAACAATGCGCAGCCCGTTCTCAAGACACCAGCGAAGCAAAGAAGAATTGCGTGTCGGCACCAGGATGCCTGGCCCACTGAATTGTTCGGCCGCTCCGATTAGCGCTTGCATGTCAAGATTCGATTCAGCGACGCTATGTCCGAAGAAGCCCAGGCCGCTTGAGTACGCCGTGATCCGGCCGCCATTTTCTACAACGGTTGCCTGGCTTTGGTGAATTGCATCCCGCACCTCGCCGGAGCGATGGTGGCCGTGCACAGCCTCACAGAGTTTTGCGGTGGCGTTGAGATCGGCTCCTCTTGCCGCTCTTACCTTCCAACCGTCCGGCACTCTTCTGACGGGTGGCCCTTGCACAACGGAGAGCGGCTCACGTGCATCGAAGCCCAGCTTCGTATAGAGCGAGAGGGAGCGGTTGTGAAATGCCGCCTGCACCAGCCGCACGCCCGGGAATGACCGGTCGTATGCACGCTCCATCACAGCCTGCATCAGAGCTCGTCCAACAGCCCTGTCCTGCACTGCGGGGGTCACGGTAATGGGTCCTACGCCGGCGATAGTGGAGCGCTCGTCCAGACAATTGCTGCCGACGACCTGGCCATCGACTTCGGCAACGACGCTATAGAACCCGGGATGCGCAAACAGCATCTTGAGGAAGCCGACACCAACCTCGACCGAGGGGATATCAGGCGGGAAACGGTGCTGCTCGTTGATTGCTGTAAAGGCTTCGTAACAGATTTGACCACAGAGGCCGGCGTCCTCTGGTACCGCTTGGCGTATGTTGATTCCATTGGCTATTGGCGAGCCATTCATTCCTGCGCCTCTCAAATCGGGGTTAGGACGATGGTACAAGATGCGCCGGGAGCGGGATTTCTGCGGCACTGCCGATTGGATGCGATGCCCCAAGAATGCGGGCATATGCACCAAACGTCAAAGGTGAGCCTTGGTTACGATCGATCGGTTAATCGTCTGGATGCGGCAGCGGCAGCAATCGCCGAGGCAGCACCCAACCCTGCAAGCGTGCGAAGGATGCGCGAAGTGCGACGCGTTTGGGCCGGCATCAACTGCGCGGTAAGTTCGGTAAGATCATTTGCCTCGTAAGTAGGATGAAGAGCGCCAGGCAAAAGCGCCTTTCCCGGCCTCCGAATGAAAGCAGTTTGACAACCGGCAGCCGCCGCACCCATGAGATCCCAGGGATGCGCCGCAACCATCAGAATCTCGCGAGGGCCGACCCCCAGTGAGTTGGCCGCGAACTCATACGTCTGACGTGCCGGTTTGAAACGGTTCACTTCCGAGACTGAGAGAACGCGCTCGAAGTACTCGCTCAGTTTCGCCCGGGCGATTTGTTCCTGCGCATCCTGAAGCGCGGAGTTCGTCAGAACCGCCAGGCGCAAACCCGCTTTCCGTAGCCGGCGAAGCGACCTCCGGACCTCGCGAAAGGGCGGCAAGCTCTTCAGAGCCGCCCTGACACGATTCTTCCCGGCTTCGGTGATTGTAATGTTTCGCGCCTCGGCTTCCATCTCGAGAACGGCAAGCGCAATTTCGCCGAACGGACGATATTCACTCGCCAGCGTGAAAGCCATCGAGTACTGCAGCACGCGCGTGAAGAACTCTTCCGTGCCGAGTTTCCGGCCGAAGAGGGAGCGCAGCACCGGTTGGAGCGCTCGGTTGTCCAGGAGCGTTCCATTCAGATCGAAGACAACGACCATCGAAGGACAGTTCCCTCGACTGACTAAGCCAGAGCCAGGTTCAGGTTCTCGATCGCTTCGTCGATCTCCCCCGTGTTTTTATAGCCCACAGTGACCGAGTTGACGCCGGCGTTCCTGAAGGCAAACTTCATAGCGGCTTTCCGGTCCTCGCGATTCGTAAACTTGCCTTCTCCCACGAGCTTCATGCTGATTACACCGAGGCCATTCTGACGAACCTGATGCACATGGCTCACAACCTCGTCGACATTGCCCGGACCACTCGTGTTGTAGTCCTCCGCGTCCATGATCGTGCCTTTGTGGTTCATGCGGATCATGGCTACTTCCAACCATTTCGTCTGTGGTACCCGACGCAAGGCGGGAAGCCCGTGAACAGAAGCGCCGCGCACCAGCACCTCTTTCTTCGATTGCGCTTCGGCAATCCCGTCCTCCCAGCGGGCGCTGTCGGTCGGCCATGACGATACGTGTTGCCAATGCAGCAGCAGAATATCGAAGTAGTCTGTATTCGCAAGCTTTCGCAGTTCGTCGATCTTCGCTTGCGGATTTACGCCTTCGTGGGTGGTCGTCACCTTCGACATGAGGCGGTAACTGTCGCGCGGGACGCCCTTCAACGCTACTCCGAGCATCTTATGCATTTCGCCGTACGATTCGGCCGTCTCGAAGAACCGGATGCCACGGTCATACGCGTAGCGCACGAGTTTAGTGAACTGTTCCTGGCCCAGATCACGCTGCACTTGCCCGCTCCGTGTTCCAGTTCCAAACGCGAGGCGTGTCACTTTGAGATCAGTGTTGCCTAGCGTCACCCAATCCGTGGCAGACTGTGTCGCGCCCTTGATCGGAAGGCTTGCCACACCTGCAAATTGTGCGAGGGCAACTCCGGTTTTCAGAAAATGACGTCGGGAACAATGGCCCATTGCTGTTTTCCTCCGCTGGCCGGATGCTACCACATTTTGAGACACGCCCTTACTGCGTCGGCGTGTTCAGCACCGCCGAGGGCTTGATTTCGGTGCTTCCATGCGAAACCAGCAGCGTATTGAAGCGGCTCAGGTCAGTTTTCAACGCCTGCTGATATCGGGTCACAATTGCCTCCAGGCGCGCGGAAAGAACCTTGAACACTTCGTATTCCTGATCCGTCGGAGGGTTGTCGCCGGTTTCGATCGCGCGCGCCAATGCGGCGATCTGATTGTTCAGCTTGATGGGGAAGTTCAGAGGATCTTCATTCGCGCGGTTGCGCACCTGGTAAATGTCCTCTTCAAGGGTGGACAGTTTGTCGCGCAAGGAAGCGCCGGCTTCCGCAACCTTTTCGTCTTTGACCTTCGCCGCGCGCTCTTTCGCTTCCGTGTTGATCTTGCGGATTGCAATCACCATCTCGTCCGCCTGGCTCACCTGATCCCGGACCTGCGAGGCAAATCGGAATTGCTCCTGCAACTGCGCCACCGTCAGACTTGATCGGGGATCAAGTTCCAGCTTGAAGGGCTGCGTCTCCGTCTTGCCGAGTGCGGTGACACGAACCTGGTAATCGCCGGGCACAGCCATCGGGCCCTGTTCGGCTCGCGCGCCCCACATAATTTCGCCCTCAAAGACCGTTGCACCCGGATACCGAAGGTCCCAGGTAAAGCGATTTGTACCGGCCTTTCTCCCCGGCGGAGGCATCCGAGGCGGCCCGAAGTCGCTGTCTTCGTCCTCGCCGCCCTTCTTCTTGTCTGCCTCCGCAGAGCTTTCATACGTGTGCACTTCGTGCCCGGCGGCATCAAGGATCGTCACTTTTACGGAATCAGCGTCCTTTGCCAGAAAGTAGTCGATCGCGGCGGGCTTGAATGACCGAATCGCCACGTCCGGCTTAAACACGTGAAGAGTAGAGGCGCTCAGGTTGGGCTCCATCTGGCGCAGCATGCTGATGTTGTCCATGACGTAGAACGAGCGCCCGTGGGTCGCAACCACGAGGTCATCCGAAGCGAGAACGAGATCAGCGACCTGGGTATCGGGCATGTTCAGACGCAAGGACTGCCAGTGGTCGCCATCGTCGAACGAAACGTAAATGCCATGCTCCGTTCCCGCGTACAGCAAGCCTTTCCGCTTTGGATCCTCTCGCGTCACGTGAACGTAATCGTTTTCAGGGATACCTGTAACAATTTTGGTCCAAGTCTTTCCGAAATCATGCGTTCGGAAGATATACGGTTTGCGATCGTCCAGTTGGTATCGCTTCGCCGCCAGGTATGCCGTGCCCGGCTCGTTCGGAGAGGCATCGATCATGCTGATTCGGCTAAACTCCGGCAGTTCTTTCGGGGTGATGTTCGCCCAATTCTTCCCGCCATCACGCGTGATGTACGCGACGCCATCGTCCGACCCGGTCCAGATGGTGTTGACGTCCTGTAGCGAGGGCGCAATGGTGAAGATCGTGCCGTAGATCTCCGGCCCGTTCTGGTCTTTGGTGATCGGTCCGCCGGAATCGCCGAGCGTTTTCGGATCAGCACGCGTCAAATCGGGACTGATCTGTTCCCAGCTTTGTCCCTCGTTTGTCGTCTTCCAAAGGTGCTGCGAGGACGTGTAGAGAATCTTCGGATCCTGCGGCGAAAACACGATCGGGTAAGTCCATTGCCAGCGCTCCTTCAGCGAGGAGGCCGGCATCCCAGAGAAGAACAACGGATAAACCTGAACATCACGCATTTCGCCCGTTCGCCGATCGAATCGTGTCAGCAATGCGCCCTGGCTTCCTGCATAGAAGATGTTCGGGTCCTTTGGATCTGGAGCGATATACCCGCTCTCGCCGCCGCCGACAGCATAGAGAGGCGCGAACATGTTCGAACCAACGCCGAAGCGTCGTCCTCCGGCAGCGCTTTGAACGCAAACCGTGGTGTTGTCCTGCTGCGCGCCGCAGACGTGATATGGGATATCTTTCGTCACCGCCACGTGATAGAGCTGCGCTGTCGGGAACTCGAGTCCGGTCCAAGTGGTACCGCCGTTCATCGAAACGGCGCCGCCGCCGTCATTGCTGCTCAACATTCGCTGGTTGTTAGTGGGATCGATCCAGAGGTCGTGGTGGTCGCCATGAGGAGTTCGGATTTGCTTCCACGTCTTGCCGCCATCGGTCGACTTGAGAAACGCTACGTCCATGTCATAGAGCGTGTCTTTCTGCTTTGGATCGGCTTGAATGCGGGAGAAGTAGAACGCGCGCTGGAGTGCGCGACGATCCTGGCTCACGAGCGTCCAACTGGCGCCGGCGTTGTCGGAGCGGAACAGACCGCCGTCGTTCGCCTCCACCATGGCCCAGACCCGATTCGAATCCGCGCCGGATACCGTGACACAGATTTTGCCGATCATGCCCTTCGGAAGCCCTTCACTACGCGTGATTTCCGTCCAGTGATCGCCGCCGTCGGTCGACTTGAACAATCCGCTGCCAGGGCCTCCGTCATTCAGAAGCCAGGGTGTGCGGTAGACATCCCACAAGGATGCATACATGATTTTCGAATTGTGTGGATCGAATGCGAGATCAATCCCGCCCGAGTGGTCGTCCCGATAGAGAACCTTCTTCCAAGTTTTTCCACCGTCCTGCGAACGGAAGATGCCGCGTTCTTCGTTGGGTCCGTACGGATGCCCAAGCGCCACGACGTAAACAAGGTCAGGATTCTTAGGATCAATGCGGATCCTGGCGATGGCTTGCGTATTCTCCAGCCCCACCTTGTGCCAGGTCTTGCCCGCATCGGTGGACTTGTAAACTCCGTCGCCCTGCATAATGTTGCCGCGCAGTTCTGCTTCGCCGGTGCCGATGTAAACAATGTCCGGGTTTGACTCTGAAACCGCTACTGCCCCGACGGAGGAACTGGTGAGCTGGCCGTCCGTGACCGGCTTCCATGTTGTGCCGCCATCTGTTGTCTTCCACAACCCGCCGCCTACTGCGCCGAAATAATATTCATTTGGGCGGCTGGGCGATCCAGCACCGCTAAGCGACCGCCCGCCTCGAACAGGGCCAATATTCCGCCACTTGAGGGCTCCAAATGTTGAGGGTGAGTAGTCAGAAGCGAGGCACAGCCCCGCCATAAAGGTGCAGAAAACAAATACTCTCGAAATCATTCCTGATCGGGTCCTTGCTGGGAATTCGCTCTCGTGTTCGACAGGGAAGCGAGTTTGTGACGTGAAAGATACGGAAGATACAAGATAGCGCAAGTACCCGTTCGCTACGGCCCGGTGGGCTCCGGAATGAGATAGATTCTTGGAATGCCAAACGAGAAGGTTGTCCTCATCACGGGCTCAAGCACCGGCTTCGGGCGGGACGCTGCAGAAACGCTTGCACGGAGAGGTTACACGGTCTTCGCATCCATGCGAGATTGTTCCGGGAAGAATGCCGGTCACAAGCAAGCTCTGGAGCGCATTGCAAAAGAGGAGGATCTGGCGCTCTTCGTGTCCGATCTCGACGTGACGAGTGACGCGTCAGTTGAAACGGCCGTTCAAGAGATTGCGAGGCAGTCTGGGCGGATCGATGTAGTTATCAACAACGCCGGCATTGCGTCCCTCGGCATAACGGAGGGCTACACGATTTCGCAGTGGCAGCGCATGTTCGATGTCAACCTCTTCGGTGTTGTGCGTGTCAATCGCGCGGTTTTGCCGGTCATGCGCCGCCAACGTAGTGGCCTTCTGATCCACGTAAGCTCCGCGGCGGGTCGAGGCGTTGCTCCGTACTTTGGAATGTATAGCGCCTCCAAGTTTGCGCTGGAAGCTCTTGCCGACAGCTACCGTTACGAACTGAAGCCGTTTGGGATTGATTCGGTACTGGTCGAACCAGGAATCCATAAAACGCCGATACTGGAAGCGTTCATCCCTCCAGAGGACCAGCGCGTCGTGGCGGAGTATCCGCCCGAGATCAACTACACCAGCCGGGTCCGAGCCGTTTTTGATGGCGCAGGTGCCTCCCCCGACACACCGGGTGCGCGCGAGGTTGTCGAGAGTTTTGTCCAATTGATCGAAATGCAAACTGGAGACCGTCCGTTTCGGACTGTGCCAACGCCGGCAATGCGACCGCTCCTCGAACCCCTAAACGCAACATGTGCAGAGATGCGCAGAACGATTGCACATCTGTTTGGTGCACCGGAGCTGATCAGTTAGCATAGCTTGCGGGTGGGAAGTTGAAGCGCAGGCGGCCTCGTGTCGCAATACATACACAAGAATCCCGCATGAAATCCTCTCTATGGCGTTGCGTCTTTCGAAGCGCCTTCATCACCGGAGTGATCGGGTTTTGTGCGGGCTTTTTCGGCCCTGTGATTTTTACTCCGGATTCCAATCAGGGTCCGCTCCTCGGTATCTTCATAACAGGTCCTCTGTCGTTTATAGGAGGCGCTATCGGCGGAGGAATTTACTGGCTTGTGACGGAACGACGTGATTAGCTCACCGATGCACCCATCGGCTAGTACAGAGGAACAACCGGATCGGGTCCAGTGCCTTTCGGGCACATCCATGGTTCGTACCATGCGTCTTTGCGGTACGGACAAACATAGATTTTGTCCTGTTCTTGAATCGACGAATAAGCGAGGTTGCCGTCGAGAGACAAGGAGATGGAAACAGGGCGGGCCCGATAAGCGAACAGTCCCAACTTCTTTGCGGGTTCCAACGTCCACGAACCCCACGGAACGGCCCTCCTGTGCGGCGTAAATGAGTGTCTTTCCGTCTGGTGTCACCACAAGCCGAACTGGCGCCTTGCCGGTCTCAATGGTTCCGATCCGCTCTTGCCGACTCACGTCGAAAACTGAGATCGAGTCCCCGCCCGAGTTTTCAAAGTAGAGCGTCTTCCCGTCCGGTGAAAGCGCTTGGCCCTGCGGCCTTTCACCGCATGGGATCACTTTTCGCACGCCGGATTGTAAGTTGATGAAGGCAAGCGTAGCCGTGTCGGTATTCGTGACAAATGCGATTTCAGGTTGCGACCCGACTTTCACGATGTGAGGAGCTTTGCCGCCGCCGTCGTATCTCCCGCAGAATCTTTCTCGTTAAGGGGTCGATGGAAAGGAGCCAGGACAGATTCTCTGTCGTGACGAGCAGACCCCGAGAGGCGCATCGAAAGTAATTCCGTGTGGACGATGAAACTCCTCTATTTCGATCTTGCCTACCGTTATGCGGGTTGGAATATCCACAATCGGGACGGTATTCTCTCCCGAGCTCGTTTCGTCATCCAAACGACTCCGTTGTCAGCGACGGACAGCGTTCGTCTGTCCGGCGAAAGAACCATTTCGTGAGGATGCGACCCTGAGGCCGAGAGCTATGTTCAGATTGTAGTTTGAACGTGAACTTTTTATGAGGCTCTGTGCGGGAAGAATGTAGTGTCTGAAATGTGAGCCGGGCGGGGCTCGAACCCGCGACCACCGCATTAAAAGTGCGATGCTCTACCAACTGAGCTACCGGCCCGCATTGGGGTCAACTCACTCAGAATATCATCCGAACTCGTTGCTATACTTCCTCCGTTCTTTGAACGTAAAGGGAATCCGCCGTTGCATAGCTTCTATCTCCTTGTTTTTGCATCCTTACCGCTGATTGCGCAGCCAGCCGTCCAATACCAATTGAGCTTCCCCAATGCCGCGCACCACGAGGCAGAAATAGAAGCAATCTTCGAGGGGATCCCCGCTTCAGCTCTCGATGTTGTGATGAGCCGCTCTTCGCCCGGCCGTTACGCAATTCACGAATTTGCCAAGAACGTCTATTCCGTTCACGCCAGCGATGGCGCGGGACACGAGTTGAAGGCGGTACAAGTCGATCCCTCCACCTGGAGGGTTGAAGGTCACAACGGAACGGTTCGCTTTCATTACACGCTTTTTGGCGATCACGTCGATGGCACCTATGCAGCGATTGATGAGACGCATGCCCACCTAAACATGCCGGCCACTCTCGTTTGGGCTCGCGGACTCGAGAAGGCGCCCGTTACCGTACGCTTCAATCTGCCCGACGGGAAGAACTGGAAAGTCGCTACACAACTCGTCCCGCGTCAGGACGGCACATGGTTCGCTCCAAACTTGGATCGTTTAATGGACGGACCTGCAGAGCTAAGCGTTCACGATTTGCCCGAATGGAAGATCGAGAGCGCCACTTTCCGAGTAGCACTCCACCATACGGGAACCTCAGCCGAAGCCACTCAATTCGGGCGTATGTGCGAAGCAGTAGTACTTGAGGAAGAAGGCGTGTTTGGCGCGCTGCCTAAATATGACGATGGCGCCTATACGTTCCTGCTCGATGTTCTTCCCTATGCATCCTTCGACGGAATGGAACATCGTGACTCGACCGTCATCACTGGCGTCGGAGACGTGCTGCGTGGACGTGGCGAGGGGATGATCGGCGCTGCAGCCCACGAGTTCTTTCATTCGTGGAACGTGAAGCGCATGCGCCCCAAAACGCTTGAGCCCTTCGATTACGAACGTGCAGACATGTCGGGGGAATTATGGTTCGCCGAGGGCTTCACTAACTACTATGGTCCGCTTGCACTTCAGCGATCGGGAATTTCCAAGTTGAACCAGTTCACACGCGGTATGGGCAATGCCGTGAATGCAGTTCTCACGTCTCCCGGCAGGCTGGTTCACAGCCCGGTAGAGATGAGCCGGTTAGCGCCATTTGTCGATGCGGCAACCTCCATAGACGAACGCAACGTTGCGAACACGTTCATCTCCTATTACACCTACGGCCAAGCCCTGGCCTTCGGCTTGGACCTGACCATGCGCGCGAAGTTCCCAGGCAAATCTCTCGACGACTGGATGCGGACGGTGTGGCACGAGCATCCGGACGTCGACCGTCCTTATACGCTCGCTGATCTGGAGCGCGCCCTAGCAGAAACCACAGGCGATCCACAGTTCGCCAGAGACTTCTTTGAGCGCCATGTCACGGGCAAAGAACCGCTCGACTATGCGCGAGCGGTAACGCCCGCCGGGCTCGTGCTTCGCAAGGCTCACAGCGGGAAGGCGTGGTGGGGGAAAGAGCAGATCAGCTTCTCTCCGGGAGGAGCGGAGCTTAAGTCGCAAACGCTGAAGGGTTCCCCTCTGTACGAAGCTGGTCTCGATCGCGGTGATCGCATCCTTTCCGTCAACGGTAATGCGGTTACGGCCGACACGACGCTCGACGGCATTCTCGGCAAACGAAAACCCGGCGACGAGCTGACGCTTCACCTTCGAACTCGCGCGGGAGAACGCGACGCTCATGTCAAGCTCATCGAGGATCCTCAGGTCGAGTTACTCACGCTTGAGGAGGCGGGCCAGGCAGTTACACCGGAAATGAAATCCTTCCGAGAGACTTGGCTCGGCTCTAAGGCGCTCCATCCGCTTCCAAAGATTGAGCCGATAGAATAGCGAGAAGCGGAGTAAATAGATTCAAGTGGACAGGCGAACTTTTCTCAACTCGTCTCTGGCAGCGTCAACGGTGGCGCTGGGAACAACGCAGGGCGCCGGCGGTGCGGAAAGCACTGGTGGTCAACGTGAGTATTACGAACTCCGTCGTTATCAGCTCCGGTCGGGACCGCAACCCAAGCTGGTCGAGAAGTATATGGCCGAAACGTTGATTCCGGGCCTGAACAAATTAGGGTTAAAGCCAATTGGGGCTTTCACACTGACACTGGGTCCGCAGACGCCCGCACTGTACCTGCTAATTCCGTCCGCGTCTCTGGATTTGCTGGCGAACGCGGAATCGAAGCTTGCGGCGGATGAAGAGTATATGAGATCGGGTGCAGCGTTCCTCGCCGCGCCTGCAAAAGAGCCTGCTTACGAGCGCCTGGAAAGCTCGCTGATGATTGCGTTCGAAGGGTGGCCGAAACTTGTTGTGCCGCCCGTTACCGCACAAAACGGCAAACGCGTTTATCAATTGAGAACGTACGAAAGTCCAAGCTATAAAGCGCATCGTACGAAGGTCAAGATGTTCCACAGTGGCGAGTTCGAGATCTTCCGTAAATCCGGTTTCTGGCAGGTCTTCTTTGGTGATACGTTGATTGGCCCGCGTCTGCCCAACCTGACTTACATGCTGAGCTATCCGGACCTGGGAGAGCTTAACGCGAAATGGGACGCTTTCTTTGCGAGCCCGGAATGGAAGAAGTTGGTCGCGTCTCCTGAATTCAGCTATGAGGCCACCGTCTCAAACGTAACCAATCTGATTCTGACGCCAACGTCGTATTCGCAGATCTGATCGCGTGTTCGTCTCACCTGAAGTTCTACGCCAGCATTGGGAGTACAACGTCTGGGCGACAAACAGGCTGCTCGACGCGGTAAAACAACTCTCGCCGGAAGAACTCGCTCGCGACTTCAAAACGGCAGACGGTAGCGTGATCGAGACACTTGCTCACCTCTTCTGGTCGGAAACGATCTGGCTCCGCCGGTTCCAGCAGGTGGAAGCGCCTGCGCGTCCGGCGAAAGGCTCACAAACCCTCGAGATGCTTCGACAAGACTGGCCCGCGCTGCAAGACGAGTGGCGCGTGCATCTCGCCGCACGTGAGCGACACAGCCGCGCTGTTGACCTACAAAGATTTAAAGGGAAAGGAGTGGAACCAGCCAGTGTGGGTGCTTTTGTTCCACATCGTCAACCACTCGACCCATCATCGCGGCCAGGTCTCGGGATTCCTTCGAGCCATGGGCCACACTCCGCCTCCGCTCGATTTTGTCGCCTATCACCGGCAACTGTCTTCTTAGCGATTTGCTCCTATTCGGCGATTGGCATAGTAGGAGGTGTACACAAACGCACTGGCCGAGGAAAAGAGCCCGTACTTACGACAGCATGCACACAATCCGGTGCAATGGCTGCCCTGGGGACCCGCGGCTTTTGAAAAATCCCGCCTCGAAGACAAGCCGATATTTCTCTCGATCGGCTACTCCACGTGTCATTGGTGCCACGTGATGGCGCACGAATCGTTTGAGAATGAACAAACGGCACAGGTTCTAAACCAACATTTCGTGCCGGTGAAGATCGACCGCGAAGAACGCCCGGACGTCGATCGCGTTTACATGCTTTTCGTGCAAGCCACTACGGGAAGCGGCGGCTGGCCTATGTCCGTATGGCTCACGCCTGAACTGAAGCCGTTCTTTGGCGGCACTTATTTCCCTCCGGACAATCGCTATGGGCGTCCCGGTTTCAAAGACTTATTGCTTCACCTCGCACGTGTCTGGCGCGACGAACGAACCTCGATCGAAAGCTCAAGTGCCAACATCACCGAGCAGCTTCGCGCCATTGCCGCTGGGAAATCATCTGCTCAAACGCTCGACAGCAAGCTCTTCGATTCTGCGTTCTGGCAATTCCGCAGAACCTTTGACGACCGATGGGGCGGGTTTGGAACAGCCCCGAAATTCCCGCGTCCGGCGGCACTTCTGTACCTGATGCGGCACTTCCACCTGGTGAAGAACCCAGACGCTCTCGAGATTGTCGGGAGGAGCCTTGCAGGAATGGCCGCCGGCGGAATGCACGACCATCTCGGAGGCGGCTTTCATCGCTACTCGGTCGATGAGAGGTGGTTCGTTCCCCATTTCGAGAAGATGCTGTATGACCAGGCGCAGCTCGTGATTGCTTACCTTGAGGCATTCCAAATCACGCAGGACAAGGCGTTTGCGCAAATAGCAGAACGAATACTGCATTACGTGCTCCGCGATTTAACGGATCCCGAAGGCGGTTTCTATTCTGGCGAAGATGCGGACAGCACCGATCCGGAGGATCCCAAGGCGCATCGTGAAGGTGCGTTCTACGTCTGGAGAAAGGGCGAGATCGATGAGGTCCTTGGCCCCGATGCGGAAGCGTTCTCGCGGCATTATGGGGTCGAAGCAGGCGGTAATGTCGAAAACGACCCCCAGGGAGAATTCAGAGGCTTCAACATCCTGTTTGAGGAGTTCCCGCCGGCGGACGACAACCAGGATTCCGTTAGCGCCGCGGAGGATTCCTTCCAGACTTCGCGCGAGAAGTTGTTCCTCCGGCGCGAGGGGCGGCCACGACCTCACCTCGACAACAAGGTCTTGACCTCGTGGAACGGGCTCATGATCTCGGCGTTCTTAAAGGCCGGCAGCATTCTCGACAAGCCAGAGTATCTGGATGCCGGCCGGAAAGCGCTTGAGTTCTTGCTCGCAACCATGCACGATCCGGAGTCCGATGCCCTTCTCCGTCGTTATTGTGAAGGCGAGGCCGCAATCCCCGGTTTTGCCGACGATTACGCATTTCTCGCGGCTGCGCTCGTCGATGCATTTGAGGCGTTGGGCGAGGCCAGATATCTCGCTTTGGCGCTTCGGCTCGCGACGGAAGGTCTGAAGCACTTCGAAGACACGACCTCCGGCGGGTTCTTCAGCACCCGCGAAGGCTCTGCTGATATGTTGCTGCGCATCAAGGACGAGTACGACGGAGCGGAGCCCTCCGCGAATTCGGTTGCGATCGATGTGCTCCTCAGGGTCGCGCACTGGACGGGACGAGAAGAACTGCACGAACGGGCGGAGCGTGCGCTCCAGTTCTTCGCGTCGAAAGTTCAGGGTCAGCCCACCGTGGCACCGCAACTGCTGGCTGGCTTAGGACGCTATCTGACGCCACCGGAACAGATCATCATCCGCTGCCAGGACGGGCACGCTGCCGATTCCTCCGTCGCGGATGCGGCCCGCCAGAGCCGGGCTGAGTATCGGCCGTATGGCGCAGTCCTTGTTCTGACCGATAGCCAGTCGAACTCACTCGGCGAAGTCGCTCCGCCGCTCAGCGCCTTGGAGCGGAACGGAGCCGCAACGTTGTACCGCTGTAAAAATCTCACGTGCGAATTACCGGAACAGCTCGCGTAATAGCTCGAAGTTAGCGGTCAGACTGCTCTTGAGCATTCGCACAACGGCAACCATCAATCTGCTCACGCTGGATTTCGGCCAAAGAGCAGGGCCGTGCTCCCTGCTCTTTGCAGCTCAGCGGGTCTGGCGGGCCCTGAGTCCCTGCTCAGATCAGTTTGCCCCCTGGTCGTGAGGAACCGTGCAGGTCGCGGTTGCGGCCGCGGAGTTGCCGGCATTGTCCATGGCTGTGGCATTGAGCGTGTAGATCCTCCCGCTACCGCCCCCCAATCGCTCCGCTCGAAGCTGAACAGTAAATCCGCCCGAGCCATTCGGAGTAATCACGATTTGGGGATCGTTGGAGCTGGTGGATGGTTCATTGCTTACGCCGCTCACGTGTAAGGAGCCAGTGATAGTGCATCGGTGGCTGTGACCTTAGCAACCTGCACCAGTTTGTGGTTTGGCGGCCAAAGAGAACATGCGGCAGCAGGCATTCCTGAAAGCACTGGCGGAGTCCTATCAATCTTGATTGCCACGGGAACGGACGTAGACTGCCAGTTCGAAATCGCCTTAATCCCTGGCGCTTGAGGCGATCAGAAGGTGGCAGTGAACCGCCCGTCAATTCACATGCTCACCTTGGTAAACTGTGCCAGATGGCAGCTACGAAGGAAACCACCCGAACAACAGTTTTGCAGGGGAAAGAAGTGCCTCTGGCGGGTCCAGAGTTAAAGGCTGGCGAGAGGGCGCCGAATTTTAGCGTTGTGGATAGTACGCTTCAGGCAGTCGATCTCGCCGGCACGGGTAGCGGCATGCGCATTTTCAGCGTTGTGCCCTCGCTAGACACACCCGTCTGCGATGCGCAAACAAAGCGTTTCGAGGAAGAAGCGGAGAAGCTGGACGACGTGAAGATCTACACGATCAGCATGGATCTTCCCTTTGCCCAAAAGCGCTGGTGTGGGAACTACGGCATCAACAAAGTATCGATGCTCTCCGATCACCGGTCGGGGTCATTCGGCGAAAACTATGGGACTTTGATCCCGGATGTGCGAATTGAGAGTCGCGCGATCTTTGTGGTCGACGGAAGCAACACCCTGCGTCACGTCGAGTACGTCAAGGCCGTAGGAGACCACCCGGACTACGAGGCTGCCTTGAAGGCGGCTAAAGCTTCCAGCTAACTGCCGCTGTTTAGTTAATAACGTGTACTGCCGGCGACTGCTGTCAACGTCTGTGGCCGCCGGGCAGTTACATGAGGCAGTGTCGCCGTCATAAACCAAAAGCCCTCGATGGCGTGAACCACGTCGATATATTCGGTCAAGTTTCCGGGTTTTGTGATGTAGCAATTGGCATTCAAAGAATACGCTTTCGTAATATCTTCGTCTGCCATCGAGCTCGTCATGACCAAAACTGGGATTTGTTTAAGAGCGGGATCCGATTTAATTTCTGCAAGAACTTCGCAGCCATTTTTCTTTGGCAAGTTTAGATCCAGCAGCACCAGATCGGGCCGTTCGAAGGCGTCGTATTCTGACGAGTGCAGCAGGTTCAGGCCCTCGACGCCGTCCCGCGCAACGGACAGGCGCACGGGAACAGGAGTGTCTTTCAACGCCTCGCGAATGAGTCTCACGTCACTCGGAGAGTCTTCAATTACGAGTATCCGGAGCTCTCTCATACAAAAGTAACCATGATTACTGACGTTTCTGCTTGCACTTCATCCTCCAAAAATGTAAGTAATTGTTCTGGAATGGAAGAAAGCCGATGCGTGACTCCTCCCTCGCTCGATTTTCAGGTAATATCTACGTCCCAAAATAATTTTGCGTCGGCAAAAAAAGGCGGGAATGATCACGGTACGTGTAACCCGTTGACAGACGGCTAAGGGCTTTCTTATCATTGACCTTGCTCCTGCAGGTAGCCTGCCTGAGCTCGAAACGCGGAGGCTTTG
Source organism: uncultured Acidobacteriaceae bacterium (assembly GCA_963730775.1). Classification (GTDB taxonomy): domain Bacteria; phylum Acidobacteriota; class Terriglobia; order Bryobacterales; family Bryobacteraceae; genus Bog-105. Next base: position 177,978 of record CAVSTI010000014.1, read on the forward strand.
TGATCAAGTTAGACATCATCAACGAGGTGGTTGGCCGTACGGGAATCACGAAGACGAAGGCAGAAATGGCCGTCGAAACCGTGTTCGAGACAATGAAGAAGGCTCTCAGAAATGGAGATCGGATCGAGTTGCGCGGGTTTGGGATTTTCAATGTACGTCCCAGAAAAACGGGGATTGGCCGAAATCCTCGAACCGGGGCGGAGGTTGCCATCCCACCGGGGAAAGCAGTACGGTTTAAGCCTGGAAAAGAGCTGCAGACGCTGCAGTAGAACGGATGGTTAAACCGGGACTCGCCGACCGGATTCAGCTCCTGGTCTCGCGCTCCGGAAACACTCGATCCGACCCCGATCGGCAAGAGCCAGTTCTGCGAGCAGATCCCGAGCACCATCGCTGGTGGTTACACGTCGGGCTTCTCTGCCTTACCTTTCTGTCTACCACAGTATTCGGGTACGCTCTCGATCGTAGTTTCCGGCTCGGCACCGGGCTGAACGACGAGTTCGTCGTCTCGGGCTACGGCCTGCTTTTTCGCGCAGACACGCGTCTCCTTGCGGGCTGCGCTTATTCGGTTCCGCTCATCCTGATTCTTCTGGCCCATGAACTGGGGCACTACCTCACCTGCCGACGGTGGGGCGTCTCTGCGACCCTGCCATTTTTTGGACCGTCACCTACCCTGCTCGGGACAATTGGCGCGTTTATCTGGGTCCGATCTCCCATTTACAGGACCCGCAGTCTTTTCGACATTGGGATCTCCGGCCCGATCGCGGGTTTTGCTGTCGCTTTGCCGTTTCTCATCGCCGGCGTGAAGCTTTCGGCCGCTTGTCCAGGGGGACAGGCGCATGCCTCGTTTGTCTTCGGCACGCCCTGGTTGCTTCACATCCTCGAAGCGGTGGGGTTTCCCGGTATCCAGTCTTCCGAGATCTGCCTGCATCCAGTCGCAATGGCGGCCTGGGCGGGTTTATTGGCTACGGCGATCAACCTCTTGCCGGTAGGTCAATTGGACGGTGGGCACATCGTATACGCACTCTTCGGCAAAACTGTTCATGCGCTTTTCTCGTGGGGTGTCATTCTGAGCCTTGCGGTCGGCGGGCTGTTTTACTGGCCCTGGTGGGTCTGGTCCGTAGCTATGTTCTTCTTTCGCCGGCATCCGCTGATTTTTGACGCCCAGCCGCTTGGGTCCAGGCGGCGGCTTGTTGCGATGATCGGACTGGTTCTATTCGTTCTGTCGTTTTCTCCCATCCCCGTGCGAGTCGGGTGAGTAACGCGGAGCTATGAAGATTTCGGCCGCGATCATCACGTTCAACGAGGAGCGCAACATCGCCCGTGTCATTGAAAGTCTCCGGTGTTGCGACGAAATCCTGGTTCTGGACAGCGGGTCGAATGATCGCACGGTTGAGATCGCAAGGAAGCTCGGCGCCCGGGTCGTGGAGGCCTCCTGGAACGGATATGCGGCCCAGAAAAACATTGCAGCAGAGCTTGCCACCCACGATTGGATTCTGGCACTCGATGCCGACGAGAGCTTAAGCGAGGCGCTCGAGGCCGAGATCTGGCAAATCAAGAAATCCGGGCCCAAAGTTGACGGTTATACCGTCCCCAGGATGGCGCAATACCTCGGCCGCTGGATTCTTCACGGAGGCTGGCACCCGGATCGCAAAGTGAGGCTGTTCGACCGGCGAAAAGCCAAGTGGGTGGGAACCTTTGTCCATGAGTCCGTCAAGGTGGATGGCACGGTGGGCCATCTTCGATCAAACTTACTGCATTTCACCTGCAGTTCGCTTTCAGAACACGTTCGATCAATGGACCGTTACACGACCCTTGCGGCGCAGGAGATCGTCTCGCGAGAGAAGCAGCCAAGCTTCGGGCGACTGCTGCTTGATCCTTTGTGGACGTTTCTCCGCACCTACGTCGTCCAGCTTGGATTTCTGGACGGGACGGAGGGGCTGATCATCGCTTACATGGCGGCCTTCTACAACTTTGTCAAATACGCGAAGGCGCGCCATATGAGCCCCGGTCGAAAGTCGTAAGTGAGAATTCTCCACGTCGACACGGGAGCGGAAATGCGCGGCGGGCAGTATCAGGTGATGTTGCTGCTGGAGAATCTGCGTGAAAAAGGGCATGAGTCGGTCTTACTAGCGCGCGAGAATGCGCCTTTGTGGCAGAACGCGAAGGCCGTGGGCCACCAGGTCGCGCCGGCACGAGTACTGGAAGTCTGGAGGCGATCACGAGCGTTCGCAATTGTTCATGCCCACGATGCGAAAGCGCACTCGCTTGCTGCTGTCGCGGCGAGGCGCCCCTTCGTTGTCTCGCGCCGGGTGGCCTTCCCGATCAAGCGGACAGCGCCCTCTCGATGGAAGTACCGGCGGGCTTCGGCGTATCTGGCGGTCTCTGAATATGTCGCCCGCGAAATTCGAAAGGCTGGCGTTCCGGGGAGCAAGATTTCGATCGTTTACGACGGAGTCGCGCCCGGTTCCGTCCCGGGGCACTGGGATCCAAGCTACCCGGTTGTGGCGTTGCGGTCGGCGGATCAAGGGAAGTTGGGCGGTCTGGTCGCTGAAGCGGCGGCATTGGCCGGCGTCGAAGTGGACTACAGCGCCGACCTTCCAGCGTCGCTCCGCCACGCCTCCGCGTTCCTGTATCTCTCGAGCTCGGAGGGATTGGGATCTGGCGCTCTGCTCGCCATGAGCATGGGTGTTCCCGTGATCGCGAGTCGAGTAGGAGGGCTTGCTGAAGTCTTTGCCGACGGCTCTTCGGGGCTCTACGTCCGAAATGATGCCGGGGAGATTGCAACGGCAATCCGCAGGCTCTTAGGTGATCGAGATCTTGCGCTCCGCCTGCGAGCTGGCGGAATGGCACGAATCGCAGAGCGTTTCAGCGCTGAACAGATGGTTTCCGATACTCTTCGGGTCTACGAGAGGGCGATTGGCTGAGCTTCCGCCCGTGTTTGTTTTGTCGCTAGCGGCCATATTTGGGCTTGTCATCGGCAGCTTCCTGAATGTCTGCATTTTTCGAGTTCCGCGCGATCTGTCCGTGGTACGGCCTCGATCGTTTTGTCCGTCCTGTGAGGCGCCGGTTGCCTGGTACGACAACATCCCGGTGTTCAGCTTCGTGCTTCTACGGGGCCGATGCCGGAGCTGCCGCGAGCCGATTGGAGCGTTCTACCTGCTGGTGGAGGTCATCACTGCTGTTACCTTTGTAGCCGTCGTCAGCACGTACGGAGTCTCCCTCGCTGCCCTGAAGTGGATTGTTTTCCAGTGTGCGCTGATTGTGTTGTTTTGGACCGACTGGCAGGAACGGATTCTGCCGGACGAGTTCACGCTGGGTGGCTCAGCAGTGGGTCTCGTGTTTGCTTTTCTAGTTTATGTACCCGGGCTTCTGGGAGAAATCTTCCTGAGGGAACGCGGATGGAGAGCCGCCTCCGTAGCCAATGGCGTGGTCGGAGCCTTGTTTGCCTCTGTGCCGATTTGGCTGCTGGGATTTCTATACGAAAAGGTAAGAGGACGAGAGGGTCTGGGCTTTGGCGACGTGAAGCTGCTGCTGTTGATCGGGATGTTTCTAGGACCGGAGAACGCGTTATCCGCTTTAACGCTGGGCGCGACCGGTGGAGCCCTATTCGGCATTTCGCAGCTTCTGATCCGGCGGCAGGAGGGGTGGAACTATTCGTTACCGTTCGGCAGCTTTCTTGCGGCTGCAGCCTATCTAATTCCGATCTTCTCTCGCCTGAGCCTGGTCCCGGTCGGATTTCCGGGGAGAGGTTGAACTCGTGTTTTGTACTGGTCTCGTAAGGTAGTATGGGGTTTTATTTAAGATGAAGGAACTGCTTCAGGCACTGAAGCCTGGTGAGCACGACTGGCGAATCGCCACGCAACTCGATCCGAAGCGCCTGCCCGCCCACATAGCGATCATCATGGATGGCAATGGCCGCTGGGCGAAGCAACGGAACCTTCCGAGGATCATCGGACATAAGGCCGGCGTCAGCGCGGTGCGCACGACCGTCGAAACCTGTGCTCAACTGGGGCTGGAAGCTTTGACACTGTACGCTTTCTCCGTCGAGAACTGGAAGCGTCCGCGCCACGAGATTGATGGACTGTGGCGTTTACTGGTCGTGTATCTGCGCCGGGAACTTGTCACGCTGATGGATAACGACATCCAGCTCGTGGCAATCGGAAGGCTGGAGTCTCTCCCCGACTCCATTCAAGCGGAGCTTCAGAGCGTAATGGCACGCACGGCTACCAATCGCGGTATGCGGTTGAATCTGGCGATCAATTACGGCGGCAGGACCGAGCTCATCGATGCAGTGAATTCGATCCTTGAGAATGCGAAACTCGAAGGCAATCTGGACGCGCTGGAGATCACGGAAGAGGCAATCTCCTCTCATCTCTATACTGCGGGGCTGAAAGATCCTGACCTGCTCATCCGAACCTCCGGAGAAATGCGGGTCAGCAACTTCCTTCTTTGGCAGATTGCCTATGCGGAACTGTACGTCACCGATACGTTGTGGCCTGACTTTACCAGAACAAATCTGCTTGAAGCGATTTCCGATTATCAGAACCGCGATAGGCGATTCGGCGGTTTGACGCGCACCGGTGTGGTTCCTCCCGACCCTCCGGGGCTGTCGCTGGACGAAGAACTTTTTCCTTTACCACTCGCTTAGCGAGTCTTATCAGCCGGAGTCACTATGGTCCGTCTCCTGACAGCCTTGGCGCTTATCGTGCTTGCGCTGTACCTGATCTGGCTCGCGCCTCAGTCCGTATTCGTTGCTGCGGCTCTTGTGTTTGGATGTTTGTGCTACTGGGAGTTTGGAAACATCGCCCTCGCGCATAACATTGAGCGTCCCGGGCTGATAGGATTCGTCGTCGGGCTTTGCATCATAGTCTTTCCCCAGCAGGCTTTCCTATGCTGCGTGTTATTACTTCTGACGCAGCTTACTCTGTCTCTGCGGGTGTCTAATCTACGAAGCATTTTGCCGGCAGTTTCGGTACTCTTCGCCGGCGCTGTGTATGCATTCGCTCCCTGGCATTTTGCGGTTGACTTACGGCGTGTCAGTCCCCATCTCCTGTTTTTCGCTCTGGCTTTGAATTGGATCGGAGACTCCGCCGCTTATTACGCGGGCCGTAAGTTTGGCAGGCACAAACTTGCGCCTTCCGTCAGCCCCGGCAAAAGCTGGGAAGGTGCAGTCGCGTCCTGCATCGCCTCGCTACTGTTCGGAATCGTGTACCTGTACCAAATCGCGCCACGAATTTCTACCGGCAGCGTTTCCGAAATGCGGAGCCTCTCGCTTCTGTTCGTCTGCGTCATGTCCCTAGCCGGCAACATTGGTGGCCAACTCGGCGACCTTGCGGAATCATCTATGAAAAGAGGCGCCGGACTGAAAGACAGCGGCAATCTCCTGCCCGGTCATGGAGGCATGCTCGACAGAATGGATAGCAGCATGTTCAGCCTTCCGATTGTTTACGCCGTGTATAACTTTTGGCCTAATTAAAACGGCCTAGTTTGTGATTAACTCCCGCTATTATCTCCAGTAACTATCACCTAAGTAAAAGCACTAACGCGTTCTGACTAGCGTCTTTTTTGGATCTTAATCAGAAACCTGGACGTAATTTGGTTCATCTCAGATGCAAAGGGTTGGTTACGCAAAGCGCAAAAATGAGAATAAACCGAAAATCATATTTACTTGCATTAAGTCTATTAACAGCGGGATTAGCTCTCGGACAAAGTGCAGAGCACACGCCGTTCACTCTGGGCCTGAAGGTGGGAATACCAGTTACTGATATGTTCAGCACGTCCAATACTGGCGGGCTAGGAACAGGTACTTCAACTGGCTTACCAGGCTCGAACTACTCCAGCCATACTCCCCGTTACATTCTCGGCGCGAGTGCTGAGTTTCATATGCCGATGCACCTCCGATTTGAGGTTGACGCACTCTATAAACGAGGCGGCTTCAATTCGACCATTCCGTTTAACGGTGGGTTGGCATATCGCCCGACCTCACTCAATTGGTGGGAGTTCCCCGGGATGTTCAAGTACAACGTCAGCATGGGCCACTTCCGTCCGTTCATCGATTTCGGTGCAACACTCCGTCATATTTCCACCGTCACCGAAACCACCTTTGCTCCTGGCAACTTCCAAGGCGTGATCAGGAACAATTCGGCCGATATTCATAATCGGAACTCGGTGGGCGGCGTTGCCGGAATTGGCATCACGTTCAAAAAGGGTCCGTTTGAGCTGACTCCTGAAGCGCGTTACACGCGCTGGGGTAACCAGGCGTTCTCAACCAATAACGGCAACCTTCGCACCAACTTGGACCAAGGCGATATCCTGCTCGGAATCAGCTTCTAAAAGCGGTTTTCGCTACTAACAAAAAAAGAGAGAGCTGATTGGCTCTCTCTTTTTTTGTGCACGCTAGTGAATCGTACGAGTCTTTCGGTTCATGTAGTCCATCAGCAGGTAGTTGCCCAGCGTGTACGGAGTAGTAAAGTACGCCTTCCCCTGGCACATCTGCGTGACCTTCTGGACGAACTGAATCAGGCCGTAGTCACTGGCCAGCATAAACGTATTGATGAGAATGCCCTGGCGCTTGCACCGCCCCACCTCTTCCAGGGTCTGACTGATCACAAGCGGATCAAGTCCGAAGGCATTCTTGTAGATCCGACCGTCCTCGAGCGTCAAAGCAGATGGCTTGCCGTCGGTGATCATGACGATCTGCTTCATGTCCTTACGCTCTTGCGCCAGCAGCCGCTGGGCGAGGATCAGGCCAGCTCTCGTGTTCGTGTAGTAAGGTCCGACTTGTACACGTGCGAGCTCGGATACGCGCATCTCCTCGGCTGAGTCGTGAAACAGGACAACACGAAGGCTATCGCCCGGGTACTGCGTCCGGATCAGGTGAGCAAGAGCGAGGGCGACCCGCTTGGCGGGCGTGAATCGATCTTCGCCGTACAGAATCATGCTGTGACTGCAATCAAGCATGAGCACTGTTGCGCAAGAACTCTGGTATTCCGATTGGTGCACATGCAAATCGGAATATTCGAGATTTAAGGGCAAGGACAAACCCTCGCGCTGCAAGGCAGAGAAAAGCGTTTGGCTGATATCGAGATTGAGAGTATCCCCGAATTCGTAAGGCTTGGCGCCACCACTTGCATCAATTCCGGTGGCGAGATCGCGCGTGTCGTGAGCACCGAAGCTGGACTTACCCAGCGACCCGAGCAGATCTTTCAACGTCTTGAATCCGAGAAAATCGACTGCTTTATCGGTGACCTCGAACCGTACGTCACCGTCTTTGCCGTTTTGGCCGCCAGAAGCAGGGGCGTCCTGCGGCTGCCCTTCCTTGCTGATCAACCCCGACTGTTCGAGCTTCTGGACTAAGCGCTCGACAAGTTGCTCGCGCGCTTCCGGCGACATCTGCTCAAGCCGCTCCTGCATTGCCTGCAGTTGCTCCGGATCGAACAAGCTCGCCGTTCTCGAGGGCCTGTTCGATGGCACGCTTCAACTCTTCGAGCGTGTGCTGGTTGAGCTCAGTCGCCTGAAGGTAGGGATCCTGAAAGCCACTCTGCAGGAAGTAGTCTGATAGCGCCCGGAGCAGGTCTTCCATCTCGATGCCGAGATCTTCTTCCGAAAATTTGGAATACGAGACCTTCCTCATGGCTGCTCCGTCTTCAGTTCAGGTTCCGGCGGCCGCCCCCCGGGTTGCCGCCACGCCGTCCCTCGAAACCTCGTCTCGATGATTCTTCCCGCTCCTCGCGAAAACGTTCTTCACGAGAACTCCGGTCGCCTGCCACGAACTCCAGTTCTTCGTTCCGGCTGATACGCCGATGTGAATACAGGCCTTCGAGGATAAACTCTCCGGCAGCAGCTCGCAGGGCATCACTTTCACTCACACCCAACCCGAGTCGGCCCGTCGACTCCAGCAGATCCTGTATTTGAGACAACTGCCGGAGAAGGTCAGCGGACGACATGGACTCGTCCAATTTCAACGCTCCGCCGAGTTCGAACCACTGAACGACTTGCCGGAAGTTGACCCCGTCGAAGTACGAGGAAAATACCTTGCCAACGGCATTACGAATCAGTTCACGACCGATGGCGTCGCCGCCCTTCAGTTCGCCTTCATACTCGAGTTCTAACTTGCCCGTTATGGAGGGCAAAGCGGCATAGAGGTCCAGTATGCGGGGGACAGCTTCCGTCTCCCCGGCGCGCAGAGCACGGCGCTCGGCATTGGAGACCACGTTTTCGAGAACGGTGATCGGCAAACGTTGGGAGACGCCCGAGCGTTTGTCGACACGTTTATCTTCCCGGGCGAGAAAAGCGACCTGCTCTACCACTTCGCGAATGTACGGCGGGACTTGGACCGCAACTGGCGAGTGCCTGGAAGTCCAGGCTTCCTGTTTGGTAATGTCGATGCCTTGCGCGACCGCGAGCGGATAGTGCGTTCGAATTTCGCTTCCGATGCGATCCTTCAGGGGCGTAATGATCTTTCCGCGCGCGGTATAGTCCTCCGGATTCGCGGTAAAGACAAGCAGCACGTCTAGCGGAAGGCGGACGGGATAACCCTTGATCTGGATATCGCCTTCCTGCATCACGTTGAAAAGACCCACCTGGACCTTTCCGGCGAGATCGGGCAACTCGTTGACCACGAACAGCCCCCGATTTGCGCGCGGCAGCAAACCATAGTGAATGGTCAGTTCGCTTGCTATGTCCTGGCCTGTGCGAGCAGCCTTGATCGGATCGATGTCGCCGATCATGTCCGCGATGGTCACATCGGGCGTGGCCAACTTCTCCACATAGCGCGTTTCGCGATCGAGCCAGGCCAGTGGGGTTTCATCTCCGAGTGTTGCTATCTTTTCGCGGCATCTCTGACACAGCGGTCGCAGCGGATGATCCCGTATCTCGCATCCGGCTATGTATGGCATCTCGGAATCGAGAAGAGTCGTCAGCATGCGTGCGAGACGAGTTTTCGCCTGTCCTCGCAAGCCGAGAAGAATGAAGTTGTGCCGGGAAAGAATGGCGTTGACGACCTGCGGAATGACCGTATCGTCGTAGCCGACCAGACCAGGAAAGAGACTCTCGCCGCTTTCCAATTTCTCGAGCAGATTCGATCGAAGCTCTTCTTTTAAAGTTCGATCGAGGCGAAATTGATGAGCGAAGCTGCTGGTGCGGAGCTCGCCAAGCGTCCGCGGCAACTCGGAATTAGGCATTGGGGGTTGCGGCAAAATTCAGTCACAAGTCTAGCAGTGTATTTTTGAGGCCCGGACTACAATTGCTTTCTCACCTTCGGAGTGTGATATGTTCTCGGGTCGTGAAAGAGCGGGAACTAAATTCAACCGATTATCCGCTGCATTGGCGCCAACTCCAACAAGTCGGTCTGAATGCCTACGAGGCACGCTCTTATCTGGTGCTGATGGGGCACCCTCGATTTAAGGCCCTGGAGCTGGCAGCTCGCGCCCATGTTCCACGCCAAAAAATCTACGAAGTACTCGACAGTTTAGTCGAAAAGGGCTTCGCACAGGTGGTCCAGGAGAAGACAAAGCTCTTCTCGGCAGTGGATCCGGCGCTGTCCATTCCAGGATTCCTCGCGAGACGCAGCCGAATGCTCCAGAACGAGTTGACCGAGCAGTCGCGGTTGGCGAGCGGCTTGATTGAGGATCTAAAAGCCTCTTACAAAGAAGGACAGGCCGGGAAGGGGGCGCTGGACTTCCTAAGCCTGGTCAGCGACCCGACTCAGACCGGTATTCACTACCGGAGAATGCTGAGGGCCGCCGGTTCGAGCTACGACGAGTTTGTTCAGCCCCCGTTTGCGGTGGATGCCATGGACGAACACCTGGTCGAAAGCGCCGCCGGCCGCGGAGTGCGCTGCCGCTTGCTTATCGACAGCGCTTTGACGGATAGGGAGCAGCGGTCTCAGCTTGGCGGCCTCCCTGATATCGGTGTGGAAATCCGGTTTTTGGAGAATCTCCCATTGAAGCTTGCCTTGTTCGATGTAAACTCCGGACTCATCGCGCTACCCGATCCGGTACAGACGAAACCGTCGTGGACGTCGGTAGTGTTCGAACACAAAGGGTTTGCCGAAGCGATGGCCGGATTGTTCGAGAACTACTGGTGCCGGGCGATACAGAGGATCGCTTCTTAACCTCCGGCAACCGCTCGAATCAGCGCTTCACAAGAACGGCGTTCTGGCTATCTGCGCCAACGATGCTGTCGAAGAACTTCTTGATAGCCGGATACTCGCTAGCCGGCAACGTCGCGGTCTCGGTACGAAGCTCTTCCTCTAGGATGAGCTTTCCCTTCTCCTGAACGTAAGCGACTTTGAACCGCGCAAACGAGGACTCGAGAGCATATGGGGTCGGCATTTCGTCCACGGTGAAACCCGAGGGCAGTTGGATCTCTACCCGTTTCTTATAAACTCTGCCGTTCAGGATCACCGGTTCCGCGCGTTCCGGAACGGATGGAAGGCGAAGAGCGAGCGGCTCCGATACGGCAAGGTTGACCACGAGCATTCTTTCCTGCATCAGTTGAGCGTAGTGACTGGCACTGAACCGGAGATCGAGGGCAAAGCGGTTCTGATCGTATTGATCCTCGGATTTCAGATCGCCGATCGAAATCCCTTTTGCGTAACGGCCCAATTGCCTCTCGAGAGCGGACTTATACTCCTCCGGTGAGCCGGATTGCGAAAGCGAACGATCGCGGCGAGCGGATTGTCCGAGTAACTGATGGACTAGAGTCGCAGTCAGGTTGCCTTGCTCATCCAGTATTCCGTTGTACTCTTCGGAACCAGATTGAGATCGGGCTTGATGATGGGGAAGGCCAGCAGAGCGCCCCTCTCTCCGGCACAAAGGAGCCCATAACTTCCCTGCTCGTAATACGGAAGATCTCCCATCGGTGTTTTTTCGTCCGTGGGATCGAACAAAAGCACCGGACCAATCGGGCTCTCGGTAATGGCCGGCACACCCGGCTGAACCCGAAGCCGGACCGCGATGATCATGTGGTTGAACTGGTATGGTGATGCCCATTCTTTCTTGACATAGGTCCGGTCCCCTGAATAAAGCACCACCGGGTAAGAGTCGATTCCGGCGGCTTTCAACATCGCGCGCATTAGATTCGCCTTGTCCTTGCAATCGCCGTACTGCCGCGCTAACACCTGAGTAGCTAAATGTGGCCTTACACCTCCGTGGTTTGCTAGATCCATGGCAATTTCGATGTACCGGAATCGCTGCACAAAATGGCCGATGGCCCGAACTCGTTCGTACTCGTCCTTGAGCGACGCGGTGAGTTCACGAACCTTGGCCTGCAACTCAGGGCTGGTGTCAGATTGTCCGTCGGCGATCCTTGAGTGCCAACGAGAGACATCAGTCCAGTCGTTAAAGGTCGGCGGGTCGGAAACGTTAGCTGGTGTTTCGAAGTCAATAGCGAGCGTAGGAGCCGTCCCTGAAAGATGTGGAGCAAAATCTTCGCGTTCCCGATAGGGGAGCTTCTTCAGAGTCCAGGTCCAAGTATTTCCATCAACAGAGGGCTGTACGGGATCCGCATTCAACACGCGGCCTCTGGCGCGCCAACCTTCAGGCAGAGTCAAAGAGTAGCGCGATTCGAGAGCAGGCAGGTTGTCCTGAAACAAATATCGGTCCTGTGCTTCTGTTGCCTTCTGAAACACCTGTGACTCGTAAACGAACACCGAACCAATCTCAGGGTTTAAGACACGGATTCGGCGTAAGCGGAATCGTTGTAAAGATCCTCGTTATACGCTCCCAGGTCTTCAACAGCTTCTTTCTCGAAGGTTCGGACGTAGCCGTACGGCACGACCAACCAGGCCTTGAGATCCCGCACCTGCCGTCCACCTTTTTCGTAATACTCAAGCACATCGGCTTCGCCCTTGCCCTGATGATTCAGAATCTTGACAGCGCGGCGCGTGACAGTCGTAACTGTGCCATCGGGATCCACCTTCACCTTCTGCTCATTCAGCAGAACCACCGCCGGAACCTTACCGGGATAAACAGGGACCGATCGAGTAGCAACCTCCTTCACCCAGGAAGGAGCCTCTTTCTCCTTAGCCTTTGACCAGCTAAGCGAAGTAGAAAGAACGAGAACCAATGGAAGAACGCAGAACGTCCGCAAGTCTTTACTCCTGGCTAGATACGGCCGCGACTTCCTCGGCTTTGAGGGTCAGCATATGTTCGTCCGACGTGCGGATCCTATCGAACAGCGCCCTCATGTCGGGATAACTTTGTTTATTGAATAACAGCAACCCCTTGTCGCCGAATGTTAGCTGACGGCTGTAGACGAGAGTATTCTTGGACTTTACGAAACTGATCCGGACAGCATAGGTACAGGTCGGGGGTGCGTTGATATTAGGCGGCGCATCGGCATGGTCCAATTCAAACCCCGCGGGGATTTTCAATTCTAAGGTGTCCACCTCGGACCAGGGATAGTTAAAGTAAATGTGGTTGTGGCGAGTACGCTGAGGGAGTTGATTGCCGAAACTTGATTCAAAGTAATTCACTCGGAGCAGAAGACGTTTCCCCGTTCGCTGCGCGTAACCAGGAACCACGATATGGTAAGTCAGTCCAACGGGAATGGATCCGTCAGCGGCTACGGCGAATTTGACTTTGCTCACCGAGAAATCAGCAAAGCGATGCTTCAATTCCTCCTTGAGGTCCTCCTCTCGCGCGGAATCGTTACGGAACCGGTTTCGCTCCCTCCACTCACTAGCCGCGTTACCGAAGCGGATCTCTCGGATGTCGCCTTCGAGTGTGCCGTCTTCGTGTAAGGAAAGCGCTCCCACACGCTGAGTTTGGCTCTCTTTTGCCGACAGCATCGGAGTTTGGACCATCTCAGAATGCTTTCCGTCAACGATCAAGGCATAGACTCCTTCTTCCTGCCAGCGCAGTTGGCCACCAGGCAGGGCCGGGTTCGCCACATCGTAAAAGCGCCACGTCCCACCAACGTTGACCGCGACGTCAGGTATTCAGAAAATACCTCGACTGCATAACCGGATCAAACAGAAACATAGATCGATCGGATAGTTCGGCCCGATAAGCTTCGAATCCGGCTGCCTGGGCCAGCGCCATGAAACCGTAATTGATATCCACGGCCGTAGCGGCTTTATGTTGCAACGTCTCAGCGGATGTTTTGTTCGCTTTGAAGTTGGCCACGCTCTCACCGCTGACTTCGTCGCGCGTGATGTCTTTCAACTCTGTCCGGCAGTACTTCAGAATCTTGTCCAGCTTTTCAACATCGGACTTCGCCCCGGCCGTTATATCCGCTGCCAGAGACTTGGCTTCGCCATTTACCTTTACGTGTTGCTTAAACTCTGTGTCGAGTTCCTTGCCCAGCGCTGTCCAATACTGCTCTTTGCCGACTTTAGAGTTTCCCTCGTAGTAAATGAGAATCCAGCTCTGGGCGGTGTAGAGTGGCGGCGAGAATGGCTGCTCATAGAAAGCAGGCACATTGTGTACCTGGATAACGTCGAACCCGTACCGCGTCACTTGTCCGCGCTCCGGAACACACCCGAAGGGAAGGAACCGCATGGTCGGATAAGACACGTATTGATTTGAGAGTGGCTTGACGAAGAAGGTCAGTTCCCGTACCGGGTATTCGCTTTGCACTTCGAGTCTTCGATACCGATTGGTCCGTTCGCCCTCGTTGCGGGTAAACCGGTACTCAATAATGGATCCTGGCTCGACGGCGGGTAACGCAAAGCTGACGATTTTTGTTTTTGAGCCACCCTTTTCAAGAACCTTGTCGAAGATAGCGTCCTTGCTAAGCAGGACAACGGTACCGTCCGGCTTGACAGTACGTCCTTGAACGTTCCCGATATTTTGGCGTCCGTAGTACGGGATTTGCACATTGGCGAATCTTGTTCCGCGATCTGAGTAGATTTTTAACCGAACATATTCGTCAACAGTATTGGTCGGATAACCTACACCATGTTGTTCGTTGGCGATACGTACTTCGCGAACAGGGCTTCAGCCTCAGCATTTCGGTCGGCCTTCAGACTGTTTCAGCTTCAGGTCGGCAGGATTTACGGGCCGCCAGTCGACGGCCCAAGCCGGAATCGAGAGTGTAATGGCTGCAACGAAATAGCAGAGACAACGCCGGAAACACATAGGTATGACTCAAGCGAACAAACCAGCCCACAAACTCGGCATCAGAATGCCGAAGCTGCTGGGAGAATGTGATAGCTCGTTCACACTGTGTCATAACTCGCCTGGAACGGCAGCTCCGAGTTATTTGAAGGCCTGCAGTACCGGTGGAGATAGCGGGTAAACTTGGCCAGTGCGAGATGGGGAAGGTCGAGAAGAACAGCAGAAGAAGTGAGAGGTCCGGCTGGCTTACTCGCCGCGGATTTTCAGCAACACGTCGTCGCGATCCGTAAATTGAATCGCGCGCATGCCGAGAACTTCCGCCCCTTGCACGTTCGCAATGCGATCGTCCAGAAACAAAGTGCGCTCCGGTGGTGTGCCGAGACCCTCCAGACACTGCTCATAGATCACAGCGTCCGGCTTCACGGCGCCGACATCGAAGGAGAGCGTGACCTGGTCAAAGACAGACAGCCTGTCTGTCCGCGAACGTAGGGCCAGGCCAAGATCCGCAGGCATATTCGACAACATGCCCACGCGCTTTCCGGCCCGACGCAGCTCTGTGATCCAGTCCCACATCACGGGATCGTACTTCATCCAGCTTTCGGTGTCCAGGTCAGTAAGCGCCTGGATCTGATCTGCGTTCAGCTTCACGCCCGCCGCTGCGGCAATGTCGCCCCAGTACTTGGCGGTAGAAACAGCACCTTTGTCATACTCTTCCCGGTCAGCCCAGTACAGTTCCGCAAACTGCTCAGGCGCAATCTTCGCGATTGCTGCCATGGCGGCCTGATCTTCTTCCGTCTGCTGGAAAACCAGGACCCCACCGTAATCGAAGATGAAGCCGTCAAAGTCGCTAACGAGTGCCATCAACCAACTGTTCCCGTCTTGAACGAATTTCGCGAACCGCGTAGATGCGGCGCCCCTGGCTTTCGAAATAGGTGCGCATCAGCACTTCCCCAATCAGCCCGACCGAGAACAGCATTAGCCCGGCGAACCACAGCATGGCACCCGCAATGAGCAGCGGCCCGTGCTCCGCAATGATGTCGTGTCCCCAGAGTTTCTTGAGCAGGATACCGAACAGGATGACGCTGCCTAGGCCGATGCCGGCCAGGCCCCACTTGCCGAAGAAATGCATGGGCCGGGTAAGATACCGCAAAAGAAAGCCGATGGTGATGATGTCGAAGAACACCCGGAAGGTACGGCCTAGACCATAATGCGAGGCACCATTTGGGCGCTCGATGTTCTTGATTGGAACTTCGATGACCCGGGCTCCATAAAAACTGGCGAGCGCAGGAATGAACCGATGAAGTTCCCCGTAGAGGTTGACGTCCTTAAGAACTTCCGACCGATATGCTTTGAAGGTTGTGCCGAAGTCGTGGAGATCCACGCCGGACGTTCTCTTCATCAGCCAGTTCGCAATGCGAGACGGGATCTTCCGAGTCACAGCGTTGTCGACACGGTTTTTGCGCCAGCCGCTCGCGATATCCCAACCCGCGTCGATCTTTTCGAGCAACAGGGGGATGTCCTCGGGGTCGTGCTGAAGATCACCGTCGAGAGAGATGATCACATCACCCTGCGCCTCATCGAAACCAGCGGCCAAGGCCGCCGTTTGCCCGAAGTTCCGGCGCAAACGGAGAACCTTCAGGTGGTGATCGGTCTCGACAAGGTTCGCCAGCAGGTCAAAACTTCGGTCCGTCGACGCATCGTCTACGAAAAGGATCTCGTACGGTCGATGAATGGCCTCAAGGACCGCGGTCAGACGGTCATAGAGGGGCAGTATTGCCGGCTCCTCATTGTGAATGGGGATGACAATCGAGAGCATTCTCTTGGGTATTTCTCCAGTGTAGCTAATGGTTTACGGGCCTCGGAAATACCCGGGCAAAGATCAAGCAGCCCGACAGCAAAATTGATAAAATAAAGAGACAACATATCGCAGGTAAGCCTTTTCTTTTGCAACAAGTTGCATCCCCTTACCCGCTCTAGGAGTAATATTTGGCAGACCAAGAAGTTCCGCCGGGAAGTCTGTTCCCGCCGGGCGATAGCACGCGCCTGATCCCTATCAACATCGAAGACGAGATGAAGCGCTCGTATCTCGATTACGCCATGAGCGTGATCGTGGGCCGCGCTCTTCCCGATGTCAGGGACGGTCTGAAGCCGGTGCATCGCCGAATCTTGTACGGCCTCCACGAGATGGGGCTGCACTACAACCGCCCCACGCGCAAGTGCGCCAAGATCGTCGGCGAAGTGCTGGGTAAGTACCACCCGCACGGCGACAGCCCGGTGTACGACGCTTTGGTCCGCATGGCGCAGCTGTTTTCCATGCGCTACCCGCTGATCGATGGACAGGGGAACTTCGGTTCGGTGGACGGCGACCCGCCAGCGGCCATGCGGTACACCGAGGCGCGCCTGGCGCGAATTGCCGGCACGCTTCTGGAAGATATCGACAAGGACACAGTCGATTTCCGCCCGAACTACGACGACAGCGAACACGAACCCGAGGTGCTCCCGACGCGAGTGCCGAACCTGTTGGTGAATGGTTCGTCCGGCATCGCAGTGGGCATGGCGACCAACATTCCGCCACACAACCTGCGCGAGATCATTGACGTCACGATCGCGCTGATTCAGGATCCGCATCTGCCGATCGCAAAGGTGCTCGAGATGGCGCCCGGGCCTGATTTCCCGACGGGCGGCTTCCTGCTGGGCCGTCAGGGCATCCTCGACTATTACCTGCGCGGACGCGGCAGTCTGAAGCTTCGAGCGAAAGCGGCTATCGAGAAGTCGGGCAAGGATCGCGAAGCGATCATCGTCACCGAAATCCCGTTCCAGGTCAACAAGGCCAGGCTACTGGAGCACGTGGCAACGCTCGTCGGCGAAAAGAAGCTGGAAGGCATCTCGGACGCACGCGACGAAAGTGATCGCGACGGCATGCGAATCGTCTTCGAACTGAAGCGAGGGGAGCAATCCGAGATCGTCCTGAACAACCTGTATAAGCAGACGCAGATGCAGGTGAGTTTCGGCGTCATCATGCTGGCGATCGTCAACGGCCAGCCCCGCGAGCTTGGTTTGATCGACGTCCTCAAGCGGTTCATCGAGCACCGCATTGACGTTGTTCGCCGCCGGACCGATTACCTGCTCCGCAAAGCGCGCGACCGGGAACACATCCTGCTCGGATTCCAGAAGGCTCTGGATCTGTTGGATGAAGTCATAAACCTCATTCGTGCGGCTGGCAGCACCAGGGAAGCACACGAACGGCTGATGACGCAGTTCGAGTTCTCCGATCGCCAGGCGAAAGCGATCCTCGAATTGCAATTGCAGCGCCTGACCGGCATGGAACGGCAGAAGATCCTCGACGACCTTGCCGAAATTCAGAGAATGATCGGCGAGTACCTCGAGATTCTCGGATCGGAGAAAGTGCTGAGGAACCTGGTTGTCAAAGAACTGAAGGAAGTTCAGAAAGAGTTCGGAGACGAGCGAAGGACCCAGATCATCGAGGATTCAGGCGAAATACGTCTGGAAGACCTTGTCCAGATGGAGGACGTGGCCGTGACGGTTTCCCGTGGCGGTTATTTGAAGCGCACGTCCGTTGACACGTACGCCCGGCAAACTCGCGGCGGCAAGGGCCGGATCGGGATGGGCACGCGCTCGGAAGACGTTGTCGAGCACCTCGTCATTGCTTCGACGCACGCCTATCTGCTGATCTTTACCAGCAAGGGCCGGGTGTACTGGCTGAAGATCTACGAGATTCCGGATGCCGGGACAACCGGTAAGGGCAAGCACATCTCGGGATTAATCAGCCTCCAGCCGGACGAGACGGTGAAGGCGTTCCTGCCGGTGAAAGAATTCGTCGAAGGCAAGTTCATCGTGATGGTGACCCGCCAGGGCGTCATCAAGAAATGCGAGCTGACCGAGTTCGACAATCCGCTTTCTCGCGGCATCATCGCGCTCGGGTTGGACGACGGCGATGAACTGCTGGGCGCGACCATCACCACCGGGAACAACTACATCTTCCTGGGATCGCACGAAGGGCATGGCGATTCGCTTCAACGAACAGGATGTCCGTGCCATGGGCCGCCAGGCGCGCGGTGTTCGAGCCATGGATCTCGACGAAGGCGATTACCTGATCGGCCTTGAAGTGGTCGAGAAGAGCGGTCTGATCCTCTCGATCTCCGAAAACGGATACGGGAAGCGAACCGCGCTCGAGGATTACCGCCTGACCGGGCGCGGCCGCAAGGGCGTGATCAACATGAAGACCACCGCGAAGATCGGCAAAGTGGTCGCCGTTCTCTGTGTCAGCGAGAAGTCGGAACTGATGATCATCACGAAAGAAGGTAAGATCATCCGGCTTGACTCGGGTCTCATCCGCCAGGCTGGGCGCTCAACGCAGGGCGTTCGCCTGGTCCGTATGGAAGATAGCGATAAGGTGGCAGCGGCATCGATGATCCCCGAGGCCGAAACCGAGCCGACTAAAAACGGCGATTTACCGCTGCAGTAGAAGAACCCCCTAACGTCCGCCGGGGCTGGCGTAGTGCCCGCTCCGGCGAGACTTTTTGCCCCTCCAAACATTCCCACCAACTTCCCTATCTACTACGGCACAAACACTCTCAGGCCTGTAATCCTTTCTGACTAAACCTCGTTAACAACGGTGTAGAGCAATTCGGAAGCGGCTACTTCAGCGGGTAGACGCTTCTTTCAGGGTACGTTTTCAACCATGATCAGCGTTTCCGGTTCACTGCAGAAGCATCGTTTCGCCAGGCTCGCCGTCATCGTAGCTTTGCCATTTATGGTACCGGCGCAAACGCCCATTTCGGCCCGGGCTATGAACCGAGTGCTTGAACAGGGCACCTGGGGACCCACCACTTCCGGCTCAATCCTGCTCGAAAGAAAGGGATTCGACGCCTGGTTCAACAATCAAGTGGCCGTATCGCCATCCTCGTTCACTGATCAGGCCCTTCTCAATGCCGCTGGCAACACCAACACTAATCTTGCGCCCGTACAGGTGGCGTTCTTCCAGCACGCCTTGAGCGGACACGACCAGCTTCGGCAGCGGGTTGCTTTTGCTCTCAGCGAGATATGGGTCATCTCCGAATTGGAGATTTCAAATGCAACGGCGTTTCCGCCACTCATGAACATTTTCCAGAATCGAGCGTTCGACAACTATGAGCAGCTTATGTACGATGTCACGCTCAATCCCGGGATGGGCCATTACCTCAACATGGCGAACAACGACAAAGCCAATGCAAACCGTGGCACATCACCCAACGAAAACTACGGCCGGGAACTGATGCAGCTCTTTACGCTCGGTTTACAGGAATTGAACATGGACGGCTCGCTGGTTCGTGATGGAAGCGGCAACCCGATTCCCACTTACTCGCCGACAACCGTTACCAACGTGACGAAGGCTTTGACTGGGTGGACTTATGGCAGGGCGACCGGGACAACCACGGGCCACAATCCTAGCTACTATCTGGTCCCCATGGTTCCAGTGCAGGCAAATCATGACACTTCTGCGAAAGCGCTTTTCCCGGGATATGATCTACCGGCGAACCAATCGGCCGATCAGGATTTACGTGGCGCTCTCCATGCCATCTTCATGCAGCCTTCCCTGCCCCCGTTTGTCTCAAAACTTTTGATTCAACATCTCACGACGAGCAGTCCCAGTCCTCAGTACATTGAGCGGATTGCCAGGATATTTGTCGATAACGGATCCGGCGTGCGCGGGGATTTGAGGGGCGTGATCTACGCGATTCTGTCAGATTCCGAAGCAAGAGCCGGTGATGATCCCGGAACAATTGAGACAGCGACATACGGACACATGAGAGAGCCAATCCTGTTCGTCATGAACTTGTTGCGAGGACTCAGCGGAACAGTCGCAGATAACAGCACGGTATCCAGTTATGCCGGGCAACTCGGCCAAACATTGTTCCTCGCGCCAAGCGTATTCAGTTACTTTTCACCGAACGCCCGAACCGCAGACGGGTTGCTTGCTCCGGAATTTCAGCTTTACTCGACCCAAACAGCGACTCTTCGCGCTAATCTCGTGAACTCTGCCGTTTACGGAGGCCGGTTCGATGCAGGAACGACCTTCAACATTTCGGCGTACACTGCTGCCGCCGCCAACCCCTCTGATCTGATCGCTCTGATCAATACAGTCTTCTTCCACAGCGCAATGTCCGATAGCGTGAGGACGGCGGTCACACAGGCAATCGATCCTCTCGCCGCAGCATCCGACAAGGCCAAAGCTGCCCTGTATGTAGCACTAACGTCAAGCGAATATCAGATTATCCACTAGGCCGAAAGCGACCAGGGCGCCAATATTCAACGAGATTAGGAATAGCTCACCACATGTTTTCACGTCGAGGCTTCATCAAAGTCGGAGCAGCATCGGTCAGTTCTCTTGCACTGCGACCGTTCGGTCTTCTCCCCGCGCTCGCGCAATCGAGCGCTGATTATCGCGCCCTGGTTTGCGTGTTTCTCTTTGGAGGGAACGATTCAAACAACATGATCGTTCCTACTGATGACGTAAATTACCGAGCCTACATAAGTATTAGAGGCAGCCTGGCGCTTGGACAGGCGGATCTTAGTCCCACCGTTTACTCGGCCAGTCGAAATGCGCCGTATGCATTTCACGCGAGCTTGAGCGAACTTGCGTCTTTATTCGGAAACAAAGAGCTAGCCGTTATTGCCAACGTCGGCACACTCGTGAATCCTACGACACGAGCCCAATATATCGCCCAAACAACACCAGTTCCGTTGAATTTGTTCTCCCATTCGGACCAACAGAATCAATGGCAGACGTCCGTTCCCACGGGATCCAGCCCTACTGGTTGGGCAGGGCGCGTCGCCGACATCGTTGCTCCCCAGAACCTTTCTAACTTCCCAACGTTCTTCTCCGTAGCAGGAAACAACATTATGGGAATCGGTGCAAACACGGAGCAAGTAGCCCTATCTCCTGGTGGAACACTCGATCTCGCTGGCTTCTCAAATTCCGGTGCGAACCAAATCCGGCGCGCAGCGTTTCAGAGTCTGCTGACGATGAATACAGGCGTGCGATTGGCGCAGTCGGCAAACACGGTCATGGCGAATAGCCTGAACGATGCACAAGCTTTGGATAGCGCGTTAAATGGTGTCTCGCTGACTACCGCTTTTCCCAGTACAAGCTTAGGGGCGCAATTAAAGCAGGTGGCACAGATTATCAAGGCACGAAACGGCTTGGGCATGCGGAGGCAGATCTTCTTCTGCTCGCTTGGCGGCTTTGATACCCATACGGCTCAAATTGCAACGCACCGGACTCTGTATCCGCAACTCAGTCAGGCGCTCGCTGCCTTCAACAATGCGATGGCCGAGATCGGCACTCAAAACGAAGTGACGACTTTCACCGAATCGGATTTCAGCCGGACGTTCCAACCTACAACGGGTGACGGTAGTGATCACGCGTGGGGAAGCCATCATCTGGTAATGGGGGGCGCAGTCCGCGGCGGCGATATCTACGGCACGTTCCCAACGTTCCAGCTTGGAACTCTGGATGACGCCGACACCAGGGGACGGTGGATTCCGACTACTGCGATCGACCAATACGGGGCAACATTAGCTTCCTGGTTCGGGGTTCCGGATGCGAGTCTCACGACGGTCTTCCCGAACTTTAGTAACTTCGCTGCCAAAAAGTTGGCGTTCCTGGTTTAGAGCAGGGGGACAAAGTCCTGCTCCCAAGTTCGTGTCACTGGAGACGAAACTGCATGGCTCGAAAGTCCAGGGTGAAACCACGCGCCAGCACGTCCGCCCCAAACACACCATCGCGATGCCCCATACCCCCCAAAGGCTGCTTCGAAAGGAGGCTGAGTGTCTTAAGCTCAACCTCTCGACGGAGGATCTCGAACCGAAGCGACGGAATCACCTCAGCGGTTCGCTTCGTGACCCCGCCGGCGCCCCCCATCTTCTCTCTTTTCTTTTTCAGATGAGAACGCTCGGATGCGCTAAGCGCCAGCCGCGAGGACGGGTAGAGAAACGTTGTGTTGTTGCCCGTGTCGAGGAACATCTGTAACTCGTGGCCACCGTGAACAGCCGCTATCATCGGCGTCAACTCTTGAAAAAAGAGATTCGGCTCACCGGGTTGGGCCGGCGTCGCTCCCTCCGCCCGCATCAGACCATCGGCAGACATGGCGACGCTGCCTAGCGCGCGAATCAGAGGCAGGCCCAGAATGCCATTGATTTGCTGTTTGATCGGAGCGACGTACAGAGACTGGTCTTCGAGAACAAGAAAGACTACATTCTCAAAGCGGGCTCCTCCGAAACGCAGGTCGTTCGCTATTGCCAAACGGAGTGGATTCTTTTTCCCTGTGGACCCGCTGACGTAGGTCGTCGTCTCTCGGACCACAAGCTTCATTCGTCGCGCCTCGGATTCCGTGATGGCCGACATATTGGCCCCGGTATCGAAGATCCAGTCACCCGCCGCTCCATTCACCGCAACCGGAACGTTCCAGGTCCCTAATGCGTTCCGCCGGGCTTGCACGGTCCATGAGTCGTCGACCCGAACCGTTTGCGTCGGAACATCGCGCAGTGCTTCGTTCAGTTGTGCCGTATTCGCTTCGTCGGCTCTATCCCGGTCGTTCGCGGGAGTTCGCTGAAGGGCCTGTGACCACGCCTGTGCTGCCTCGCCGTAGCGTCCCAGCCGCTCCAGGGCTCCGGCGAGTTCTTCGTTAGCTTTTTTCTCGGCTTTTGGTTCCGGATGACCGTGGAGAAAACGGCGCAGTTTGTCGATGGCCAGCGCCTCGTGTCCGAATCGCGCATCGACCGCCGCCTGATAAAGCAGCATTTCACCATCGCTTGCGGCACTCTCCGTCACTGCGCGACGCAGTTCGAACATCCGGTCCGTATCGTAAAGCTTGCGCAGATGCTGCAGATCTGTGCCCGCCCAGCACACGCAAGAGACGACCCAGAGCAATCGCCGCATCCTCATACGCTATCACCGCGAGGCTTGCACCACCTTTTCAGAGATTGCTCTTGCTGTCGCCTAAACTGGCAGGATGGCGACTAGCTACGAGCCCAGTGCAATCAGTGAAAGCGAGCATCGACGCCAGCTCCGCCGCGCCGTGCTGGCTAGCACCATCGGGACGGCTATCGAATGGTACGACTTCTTCCTCTACAGCACCGTAACCGGCCTGGTTTTCGCGCAACTCTATTTTCCGCGAGCCGATCCGCTGGTGGGCACGGTGGAAGCGTTCGGAGTGTACGCGGTGGGCTTCATTGCCCGACCAATCGGCGCAGCGATCTTCGGTCACTACGGCGACCGGCTCGGGCGCAAGGCGGCGCTGGTCGCGACTCTTCTGTTGATGGGCATTGCCACCTTCCTGGTTGCGCTCGTTCCTGGTTACCAATACATAGGCATCTGGGGCGGAATTACTCTGACGATCCTGCGGTTTGTCCAGGGCATCGGCGTTGGGGGCGAGTGGGGCGGCTCAGTGTTGCTCTCTATGGAATGGGCGCAGTCCAATCGGCACCGCGGTTTTATCACCTCGTGGCCGCAGTTCGGCGTGCCGGCGGGCCTGTTCCTCTCAAACCTGGCGGTCCTCGCAATGAGCGCGCTATCGGGACCGCAGTTCCTCACGTGGGGCTGGCGCGTGCCTTTTCTCTTCAGCAGCGTTCTGGTCGGGCTCGGGCTCTACATCCGGTTAGGCATTCAGGAAACACCGGTGTTCGCCCGGCTTGTTGCCGAGCGCCGGATTGAGCGAGCACCGGTACTCGAGGTGCTTCGGCGTCAACCGCGCGAAGTCATACTCACGGCCCTATGCCGCATGGCTGAGCAGGCGCCATTCTACTTATTCACGGCGTTTGTATTCGCCTACGGCACCGACATTCTGCATCTCAAGCGCGACTTTCTTCTGATGTCCGTGCTTGTCGCGGCGATGTTCTCGTTCGTATCTATTCCCTTGTTCGGGCACTTGTCCGATCGGCTCGGACGCAAACGTGTTTATATGTTCGGGGCTGCGCTCACGGGAGTCTTTGGCGTGGTCTATTTCATGATGCTCGAGACCCGGATACCGTGGCTGGTTGCAACGGCCATTATCCTGTCGCTCGTGCCGCATGACATTATGTACGGTCCCCAGGCTGCGTTGATCGCTGAATCTTTTACCGAACGCCTTCGGTACAGCGGAGCTTCGCTGGGCTATCAGTTATCGTCTCTGATTGCGGGCGGTCCGGCTCCGCTCATCGCTACCTGGCTGATGAGCCGTTACCGGTCCGTCACATCCATCACCATATTTATCGCTGTCTGCTCGATCGATTTCACTCGGCTCGCACGGCGATGCTGAAAGACCACACCAATAAAGACGTCTCCGGCTGAGCGCGGGCACGAGTGTTTCCGTTCGAGATCTGGCTTACGTCTCATGGCAAGTTTCCACGAATCTAGGGTCTTTACCCGAGCCTCCGGGTCGTCAATACTCCTTACACTTTAAACACAGGTGATTGGAGGTGGATGTGTCAAATCTTAGAAGAATGGAAGCAGTTCTCATCGCCGTTGCGGCTGCGGCAACTCTGAGCGCGGCCAACGCCGATTTCACAGGCCATTGGCAAATCGATCAGTCGAAAAGCAAGCCCGGGCCTGAGCGTACCGTCTCTGTTGAGATCGAGCAGCAAGGCAATACCGTGACATTCGTCAGGCAATACCAGGATCACGACGGCAAATCAGCAACCGCCCATTTCAAGTGTGCGGTGGGTAGCAATTCGTGCGACTTCGACGATAACGGACACAAGGCGAAGGTCTCGCTTTGGTACAACGGTCCGGAGTTGGTGATTCTGAAAACCGACGGAGAGAAGCACGACGACACGGTGGAGTGGCATATGAAGCTTGGCGATGATGGCAAGACGCTCAACATCAACCGCGAGATCATAGCGCCGTCTGAGGAGAAAGAGAGCCTCGTCTTTAATAAAGCGGAGTCCGTGGCTTCCCGCTGAAATTCTGCTCAGACTAGCGATCAATCAGTAATGCGCGCGCGCAGATTGGCTAGCAAGCGTTCGATCTTGTCCGCCTTTTCCATTTCCTCGAAGCGGAGGGTGCTGTCGGAATCGGCCAGGGCCCGACTGCCGTAGGCAAGGCCTTCCGCTTCCACCACTCGTTCGCTCATACGGGAGAGCGTAGGGCTGGAAGGGTCCGAAGCTGATGCGACGGCGGCGACGCGCTGGGAGGTTCGAGCGCGCCGATATCGCGCCATCAGGATCTCGGTCCGCGACCGGCTCTCAGCTAACTTCGACTCAAGCTGCTGCAGCGCCATTTTGAGAGTCTCCACCTGGCGACTCTGGTCCTCCAGTTGTTGACTGAAGTTTCGAACCGCTGTCTCAAAAGGAATCGATCGCTCCAGCGCGATGCGGGCCAGCGGTTCATCGCCTTTCGCAAGGGCCAGTTCTGCCTTCCGTATCCATTCCGCGTGCGAAGCGGCATTCTCGGACTTTTTCTTGTCGAGCACATGCCAATCGGCGACCGCAATAGCCACCTGCGTCTTCACCTGCATGCGCTGATTCTCCATGTCGAGGAGAAGCTGCTTGAGCAGCTTCTCCGGATCCTCGGCTTTATCGACCAAGTCGTTGAGATTGGCCCTGATTAGTCTGCTGACACGGTCGAGTAACGCCATAGTTCCCTTTCTGCCGGACTACTGTGTAGGTTCCGCTGCTTTGCCGTTCGTTTTGTCGCCGATCACTCTCACCTTGTTAAAGAGTTCGGACATTTTCATGCCCGAAAGCGTTTCGAACAAGGCAGGCACCTGCGCCGCCATTTGAGCCATGTCGCCCGTGATCTTATGCATGCCGGCCGAGTGGCCGTCGCCGGTCGAAACGATCGTGATTTTGTCGATGTTCTGAAGCGGCGACGCCAACGCTTTCGCAATCTCCGGCAGTCCGGTGATCAATTTATCTACGACAGCCGCCTGGTTCCACTCCTGGTACGCTTCCGCCTTCACGTTCATCGCTTTCGCTTCGGCTTCGCCCTTTTTGGCGATAATCTCGGCATCAGCTTCACCTTGTAAGCGCGTGGCGGCCGCACGACCCTCAGCTTCGACCGTCGCGCGATGACGCTCTGCCTCGGCCGTCATCTCGATGCGTTTGCGCTCCACCTCGGCGCGTTTCAACACCGTCGCAATCAACTCTTTCTCATGGCGCAGGATTTCGGCTTCCTGGACCTTCACTTCAGCTTCTTTTTCCGCTTGGCGGACTCGCACAGCCTCTGCCACGACCTGCTGCTGCATGATGTTGGCCTGTATGTCGTAGGCCTTGTCCGCTTGCGCCTGCTGGCGTTTCACGGTCTCGACATACTGGGCGCGTTTAATCTCCAAATCGCGCTGCGCTTCTGCCTGCGCTGCTTGCGAAAGTGCCTCGGCGAGTACTCGCTGCTGGTCCGCCTCGGCCTTTGCAACAGCAGATTCCCGTGCGGCCGAGGCGCGCTTGATGGCGATGTCTCGATCCGCTTCCGCAGCAGCTACCTCGGCATCGCGCTTAATTCGGGCAATGTCGGGCCGGCCCATGTTGGTGATGTACTCATTCTTGTCCCGAACCTCTTTAATGGTGAACGACACGACTTCGAGACCCATCTTGCTGAGATCCTCGGCACAGGTTGCACGCATGCGATCACCGACCATTTCGGGTTCCTTCACGATCTGCTCGACGGAGAGTTGCCCGATAATGCCTCTTAGATGTCCTTCCATGACGAGCCGGATCAGGCCTTCCCGCTCGCTGTCAGTCTTGGTTAGAAACTGCTCAGCGGCGGTCTTGATCGACTCCGGATCACTTCTCACTTTGATCTGCGCTACGGCTTCCACCGTTACCGCAACACCTTGCCTGGTATACAGGTCCTGCTCCGGGGCAACATCAAACGACATGAGTTGAAGCGAAAGCAGCCGGCTGGTTTCAACCATGGGCACGATCACGGTGCCACCGCCCTTGACGATTCGCGTACCTCGCATGCCGTACACGATGATGGCTTCATGCGGCCCTGCTTTCCTATATAACCGGGCAATGGCGGCCGTGACCGCAAGCATGGCCACGACTGCCAGCCCGGCAATGACGAACACATCCTGAGACATAAACGTCTAACTCTTCTTTCTGAGGAAACAGCCAGCGGACAAATTCGTCCAGACTGGATCAACCACGGGTCAGAGGCGCATCCTCGGCGCCCAGACCTCGATCTCGTTCACTTGCGGGAATTGACTCGGCGGCGCCCGTCAGGGCGTCCCAGGTACGCACATAGGCGATACCGTTGCGAAAACTGGTGATGACGACTTCTTGCCCCTTCTCGATGGGCACGTCGTTTTCACTGCGAACATAGGCGAGTTGACGTGCCCCGTCGCGGGTAAAGGTCATCTCGCCCGTTCCGCCGGAGCGAACGGCGCTCGAGACTCGGCCGAGAACACCGATCATGTCGTAATCCGCGGGGTGCATCGCGAATTCCCTTCCGTGCAGAAACCGCATGACGAAGGCAAGCACCGCGCCGCCCAGCACGCCAACAGCACACGACAACGACAACACAATCCAGAGGCCGAAGGTGGTGTGGCGGGTCATCAGATATCCGCAGCCACCCGTCCAGGCGAGAAAAATCGCGAGCGTGTGAAAATTCAGGAAATGTTGCGACCAGGCATTGCCGTGGCTGATCCGACCGCCCTTGGCCCCGCCGGTGCCGTGTCCGACGTGAGCCGAATGCGAGTGCAGGTGAAGTCCATGCCCGCCTCCACTGTGGTGACCGCCCATGTGCAACCCACCCAGCAGAACGGCGGCCAAGCTCCACAGGAGCCCGAAGACAAAACAGCCGAGAAACAGGTCCGCAATATTCATTGCCGTCCACCTTTACTTTCCTGCCCACCATCCTCCACACGCCCGAGCGCATCAGAGAGCCTATCCACAAGTTGCGGTGTTTGCAAGATCTGATGCAAAAGCAGCAGGCAGCGACGTGAATCGTCGTGTTTAGCCAAAGCGAGGAGCGCAGCCGAAACCGCGGCATCCGCCCGAAAGCGCTCTGCGCCATTCACCAGCCAGATGTCCAGTTGGTCTTCGTCGAGCCGCAAATCCGTCAGCAGTTCGGTGTTGTAACCCTCGGGATCGTCAACCAGAAACCCGGGATGAACTTTGAAGAACCGCGCCAGCAAGAGGCGGCTCGAGTTCGTCAGGTGTCTGCGTTTTCCGCTCTCAATCTGGGAAAGGTAGGGTTGGCTGATCTTCCCTTTCAGTTCCTTTGAGATCGCGCGAACGATCTCCTGCTGGGTCATGTCGTGGCCCAGTCCGCGAAGGTGCCCTTCCACCGTTCGCAGGTAGCGAAACTTTTCGGCGAGGGTCATATAACAATCTGCAATTATCATATCGCAAATTGCAATAAGAGCAAGAAGACTAAAGATCCACTGGTACTATCACTTTCGACATGCCATTGAAATAGAAAGAAAGTAGCTTTTAGGACGGAACGGTAAATCAGGTTTGATTGGCCCAGTGCGACAGAGTGCGACCCCGAGCAGGATGGGAATGATCTGGACGGCTTTGGCTGTGGGGCTGCTGGCTGTTCCAGCTCTCCCGGCCTTCTCGCAAGAGAACGAAAGTGCACCGCAGACCACGCAATTACCGAAACCACCTCCGCCCCAGGGCGGGTCGATCCCCCGACAGGAACAGAACGAAGGCCCGACGAACGCTGTGCCCCAGGAAAGGTGGAATCTGTTCTGGCAGGCGACCTCGATCGGGCAATATCACGGTTCGTTTTCTTCGCCCTATGCGGACCCGCGATACAGCTTGCAGAATTCTCCGGAACGAGATGTTTCACTCACGACCACCTTGTTCTTTGGTCTTCGGCTGGATGAAAACACGCAGCTCTACTTCAATCCTGAGATTGCCGGCGGCCGCGGATTCAGCGGCGTGAATGGGCTCGCGAACTCGTCGAACGGGGAGCTGCCGCGGGTCGCATCGGCTACGCCTAAGCCGTATCTGGCGCGGTTGTACCTTTCGCATGATTTCGGGTTTGGCACTAAGAAGGAGTCGTTCGAAAGCGAGGAGAACCAGCTGGGCGGGCAGCGCCCACTGATTCGCTACACCATTACCGTGGGCCGTTTCACGTTGACCGACTTCTTCGATAACAACCGCTACTCGCACGATCCGCGCACGCAGTTCATTGGATGGGCGGTCATGTTTAATGGCGCTTGGGATTATCCGGCGGATGTTCGCGGTTACACCTGGGGATGGGTTCACGAATTCCACACGGCTCACTGGTCCTTCCGATATGGGAGCGGCGGTATGCCGAAAGTCGCTAACGGACTTCGGTTCGATCGCAGAGTGCTACGCGATCGCGGCGATGTGTTCGAAGTCGAGAAGCGGAACGAAATTCGCAAACATCCGGGCACGCTTCGAGTGCTTGGGTACGCGAATCATGCCGACGCAGGTACTTACGCCGAGTCAATCCAACTTGCAAAGCAAACTGGAACGACTCCCGACATTACGGCCACGAGGCGGGCCGGAACGCTCAAATACGGCTTCGCCATCAACACGGACCAGGAAATTACGTCCGACATCGGCGTGTTTTCGCGATTGGGCTGGAACGACGGCAAAACGGAGAGCTTCGCGTTCACTGCGATCGATCGCCTTGCGACCGGCGGTATTTCCATCACTGGGCAGAGGTGGCGCCGTCGGTTCGACACAGCCGCGACCGAGCTCACGGTGAGCGGCCTGTCCGGAGTGCATGCGTCCTATCTGGCAATGGGCGGACACGATTTCCTGCTCGGTGACGGCCGGCTGCAATACGGACCCGAATATATATGGGAGAGCTACTACAGCGCCCGGCTCTTTCCCGGATTTTTCGCGAGCATTGATTATCAGCACGTAGCTAATCCGGCCTTCAACCAGGACCGGGGTCCGGTGTCGATCTACTCTCTCCGGCTGCACTGGGAATTGGGCAAAGAGACTTTAGGCTTCAAATAGGACGTGGCTCTGCCATTCCGCTCGCTCCGTTACGAGAACATCAGAACGAAGCTCGTCATCTGGGTGCCCCAGGCAAAACTGATTTCCGCCGACTTATCAGACTTTTTTGTGATCGCGATTGTGAATTCGTCGGTGGCTGCGGATTTATGAACAGGGACGTCGAAGCGTGCCAGATCGAGTGACTGGTCGTAGTTTGTTCCCCAGACATCTGCTTGCTTATTGACGATGAACGTCCATTTGTCTTTGGCTGGAATGGTCCACAGCGAGTAGCTACCGACTTGAGTTCGGGACCTCCCTGTACCTTCGCCGACGACGACAGCGTCAATTTCGTTGCTTCATCCGCGCCTAGACGCCATACCTGTCCATACGGCGCCACTGCGCTGCCGAATTCGCGTCCTTTCAGATACGGTCTTCCGTAAGTGATTGAAAGCTTTTTGCCACTGAGGTCCATCGACACCGTGTCATGTGGGCTTGCGCGGTTTTGCTGGAATGCTTCTGCGTACGCCGCAAATGGAACGGCCGAGAGAACGCGGGCTGCAGTGCGTCGGGTCATTGATCCACTATATGCGGCTCAAACCGGGGGGGTGAATCCAGAACGCATACAATCGAAAAACTAGAAATTGGCGATTGGAGGCATTGTGGAACGAAGAAGAGCGAGCGAGTTCCCTCAAGAGTTGCTGGACCTGTTTGACCGGTATGTGCATGGCGACATTCCGCGGCGCGAGTTCTTTGAAGGTGCGAAGAAGTTTGCAGTGGGTGGTTGGACGGCGGCCGCGCTGTTTGAAGCTTTGCGTCCAAACTATGCCTGGGCTGAACAGGTAGCGAAAGATGATCCGCGAATAAAGGCAGAACGGGCGACCGTCGACTCTCCCGCAGGAAACGGCAGCATCCGCGGCTATCTTGTGCGCCCGGCTCAGGGTGACGGGAAGTGGCCGGGAGTGCTGGTGGTCCACGAAAATCGTGGACTGAATCCTTACATCGAGGATGTGGCGAGAAGGCTTGCGGCGGAGAAGTTTCTGGCGTTCGCTCCCGATGGTTTGACGAGCGTGGGAGGTTATCCGGGCGACGACGAAAAAGGCGGCGAACTGTTCAGGAAAGTGGATCGCGAGAAGATGACGCAGGACTTCGTCGCCTCCGCCCTCTGGTTGAAGAAACGGCCCGATTGCACCGGACGCATTGGAGTCGTTGGATTCTGTTTTGGCGGTGGTATCGCGAATACGTTGGCCGTCAGACTCGGTAGTGACTTATCTGCGGCAGTTCCGTTTTATGGAGGGCAGCCTTCGGCGGAAGACACCGCAAAAATCAAAGCCCCGCTTCTGATTCAGTATGCCGGGCTGGACACGAGAGTGAATGCGGGCTGGCCGGCGTACGAATCCGCACTGAAGGCAAATGGAGTCTCGTATCAGGAGTATACATACGAGAATGTGAATCACGGATTCCACAACGACACGACACCGCGATACGACGAGAACGCCGCGAAGCTGGCTTGGAAGAGGACGATCGACTTCTTCAACAAGAACTTGCGCTAGCCGCGTGAAACACAAGGCGGGCGGACGTGGACGGCCGCGTTCGCCCGCACAGCTAAGTTTGAGCTGAACTAGCTACTTCTTTCCGTGTTGTTCTTCGTATGTGCGTGTGTGGTGATGCACTTCTCCTTTTGAATCGGTGTATTCGCGCCCTTTCAAATCGGAGGAATCGGACGAAGAGCTTGCTTGGCTCTTGCTTTCGGTCTGCCCAGAACGAGACAAGCCGTCGGATTTGCCCGATTGCGATTCGTGGTGAGGATAGGGCTCCTCTGTGCTTTTATGCGGGTGCTTTCCCGTGCCTTGTTCTGAATTCTGTGCCATTGGGCTCCTTTCTGTCTGTACGACGTGATCGGCCCAGCCCCGGGCTCTTCCGGAAGTTGTCCTATGAAATTCTGCAGTCACAGATTTGGAGGAGCGAGGGCTTTGAACCTATGCGGACCGGCGAGGTAGGATGCTGGATACTGTGCTATCCAGCATGCTCGAAGCCGAAGAACGGAGAGACACGCATTCGCCGCGGCGTAGGTTTCTCTTGAGCACGGCAGCGTTCTGTTGGGCAGGCATTGCATGCGGCGGCCCCCATTCAGAAAACATGTACGGATTAATCAACAAGATCGTGGCAGTACCCAAGCGTCGGGACGACCTGATCGCGATCCTGAAGGAAAGCAGCAACGCGATGCCCGGATGCCTGAGCTATGTCATTGCGGAGGACGCATCTGACGAAAACGGAATCTGGATCACGGAGATCTGGGATTCGGAGGAGAGCCATCGCGGCTTCGTTGAGCCTGCCGGGCGTGAAGGATGCGATCTCGAAGGCGAGACCGCTGATCGCAGGATTCGACAAAATTGCCGTTACCAGGCCAGTTACCGGCGTCCGGCAGGATGCCCGCTAAGAGGTTCGTGCGTCAGGACTTGAAACTCTCTCGGTGTACCATTGTCTACGAGATGGGTGTCAGTGCAACAGTCCCTTCCTGATGAACAGCCAGCCGCGGCGCATTGGTCGGCGCCTAGCGAACGGGTTGCAGCTGATGCTTCCATCCTCCGCGAGTATTTTCAGCTCACAAAGCCTCGAATCGCCCTCCTGATCGTTATTTCTACAGCGGTAGGGTACTGCTTCGGCACTACCGGCGATTTCGGCTTATTGACCCTCTTTCACACTTTGCTTGGCACGGCACTCATGGCCGCCGGGTCTGCGACCTTGAACCAATGGTATGAGCGGGATGTCGATGCGAAGATGAAACGCACGCGCAACCGGCCGATTCCCGCAGGCACGATTCCGGCGACACACGCCTTCTACTTCGGGGTTCTCACGTCGCTCTTGGGCGCAATTGAACTCTGGTTATTCGCGAATCCCGAAGCGGCTCTTCTGAGCTGCCTGACGTCGGTCGGCTACCTTCTCGTGTATACGCCACTGAAACGCAAAGGACCACTTTGCACCACGGTGGGAGCGATTCCGGGCGCCATGCCTCCGCTGATTGGATTCGCAGCCGCCCATGGTCACCTTGCAGTGGAAGCTTGGGTTCTGTTCGGGATCTTATTTCTTTGGCAGTTCCCGCATTTCCACGCGATCGCCTGGATGTACCGGGAAGACTACGGGCGCGGGGACATCAAGATGCTGGCTGTGGTCGAGCCGAAAGGGCGAAGCCTTGGCCCGTCAGGTGATCGTCACGCTCGTTTTGCTCATTCCTGTGACTCTGGCGCCTACGTTCCTTCACATGGCTGGCAAGGTCTATTTCGTGGCAGCGCTTCTGCTTGGGCTCGCGTTCCTGTATTTCGGAGTCCAAATCTGGCGAGAGCGGACACACCAGGGTGCGCGCAAGCTTCTGCTCGCTTCTGTGATCTACATGCCGGTGCTATTTGCATTTCTTGTGTTCGATAGCCCGCGCTTTCCCCTGTTGTAAGCGCTCGTTCTCCTACCCAAATTCGAGTTTGCTCTGCTTTGGCGGTGACGGCGGCTTTCCGTGAAAAGCCCGTTGCTGGTTCCGAAGCATGGCGGCCACCAATGCCACGTGGGCCCGGAGTGTCTCGCCAGGGCGCGGGAACGGCTACGGTGCAAAACATACCCGTCTCTGGATCAAGCGAGAAGAAGCCCTCTTACGACGGACAAGCCGCTTCGATTCTTCGGTTGTAGCCTGGCCGATCTCGATGAGCCCGCAATCACTTGGAATTTCTCCGTGAGCCAGCATGCCGGCCGGGGTGACAAAGTAGAACTCATTCGAAAAGCGCATCCCGATGCGACGTTTTAAAGGCCTGCGAATTTCGCCAAGGTAGTCGGCCCGCGACATCTTCACTTCGTAGCAGACCCTCTTCATTCCCAAGTGGGGCAGGCAGTTGAGAGCGAACGCATCCAATCGCTGCATTTCATGGTGGCGATGACCGGTGCCGATCCGGAGTTCTCTCAGAAACAGCCACTCACTCTTACCCGCATGTAGTGCGCTCTCCAGGATGTCGAGCATACCGGTTGCTGTCAGGCGTTCGACGGGGTTCCGGGCGGACAACTCCTCTGAGTTGTCGGCTTCGACCGAGCGGTCCACAAACATAGGATGGCAGATTTGTTGCGGCGGAAATCCCGCTTGAGAGAGCGTTACAAAGCGGCTGCTATATTCGCCTGAAAGAGGATGAAAGTTCTTTACGCGATCGTTGCCGCTAGCCTGGCATTCAGCCTTTCTGCACAAACAACCGAGTACGGGCCTCAAAAGGGCACTCTCGTCATTCAGGGAGGCGGATCGGCCGAAGGCACCGGAATCTACGAGACGTTCATAAATCTGTCAGGCGGCCCTGACGCGAAGATCATCATTGTTCCGACCGCAGGCGGGAACAGGGACAAGGATGGCAAGCTGATCGTCTACGAAGAAGACAAGGTGCTGGGGTTGTGGAAGAAGCTCGGATTGACGAACGTGCACATGCTTCACACGGCTGATCCCAAGGTCGCGAACACGGAAGAGTTCGCAAAGACGTTGCGCGATGCCAAAGGCGTGTGGTTCAACGGCGGTCGCCAGTGGAACTGCGTCGATTCTTACGCAAATACGTTGACGTTGCGGGAGTTTCGCGAGGTGCTGAACCGGGGCGGGGTGATCGGCGGCAGTTCAGCGGGCGCGACCATCCAGGGCGACTACCTGGTGAGAGGCGCAGTGGCGGGCCCACAGATCGTGATGACTCCCGAACCGGAGCACGAGCACGGATTTGCTTTCCTCCGCCGCTCTGCCATCGACCAGCACATCAACACTCGTAACCGCTGGGATGACATTATTCCCGTCATTCAGAAGTATCCCAACCTGTTAGGGATCGGTCTCTCCGAAGGCACGGCCATTGTCGTGAGCGGAGATCATTTCCGCGTCATTGGCAAATGGAAAGTGGCCATCCATGACAATACGCGTCTTTATCAACCTTGGGAGAAGCCGTACTATGTGTTGTCCGCGGGAGACGAATACGACATGAAGGCACGCCGCATCACGAAGTACGGCAATGGAACGCTCGTTCCCGAGAAGATCAAGGCCCCCGGGACGAGCGCTAGCAGCGAATTGAACAAATAAGCGCTTTCCTATTTGGAAGCAGGCGCCAAGGCAGAGCCTTTGAAAACTTTGCCTCCCTTCATCACGAACGCAACATTGCGAAGGGCAGAAATATCTTTCAGCGGATCACCTTCGACTGCGATGAGGTCCGCCTCCATTCCGGGAGCAATAGCACCGATCTGGTCACCCATGTTGAGGGATGCGGCGGAAACAGAGGTCGCCGAGGCGATCGCGTCTTTCGGGTTCTGGCCTCCTTTTTGCACGCGATAAATCAGTTCCTCAACGTTGTGCCCATGTGCGCCTGCAACGGCATCTGTGCCGAACACGATCTTGAGGTTTGGAGTTTTGAGAGCTTCCTGGAACACCTTCAACGCGATAGGAATCGAGCGCTGCATGGCAGCCATTCCCTCTTCCGTGTAGTTGCCGATTCCGATGTAATTGGCGCGATGGGCGAGATAGTTCTGAGCAACGAGCCCGATGTTCGGATCGAAGTAGGTTCCGTGGTCGGCCAGATACTTCAGGACCTCCTGCGTGATGAGTGTGCCGTGTTCAATAGCGGTACATCCGGCTTGAGAAACCCTTTGAATGGTTTCTGGACCGTAGACGTGAACAATGGCACGCATGCCCTGCGCCTTCGCTTCGCCGCACGCTGCGTCAATTTGCTCGTTGCTCAGAGTCTGGCCGCCCCCGTCGCGGAAGCTCTTTGAAGCGAAGATTTTGATGAGGTCCGAGCCATCGGCTTTCATCTTGCGGATCGCTTCACGGATCTGATCGACCGACATGGACGGATTCGTGATGGCACGCAACGAGGTCAACACGCGCGGCCCCGGCAGTACACCTCGATTAAGAGCCGTCCGCAGGTCGCCGTCGATGGGCGAACCAACGCTCTGAACGGTAGTGAAACCGCCCATCAAGGTCACATACGCGTTCTCCATCGCGTAACCCATGGCATTCGCCGGAGACTCGTCGCGGGGTTGATAACGGCCATCCGGACCGAAGTGCCACCCGATGTGAACGTGCGTGTCGATCAGGCCGGGCAGCAGCGTGTAATTCTTGAGTTCGATGGCTTTACCCGGCTCGCGGCTGCCGATCTTTTCAATTTTGGAGCCTTTTACCACTACATAGGTGTTGCGTTGAACGCCGCCTTTGCCATCGATCAACGTCCCAACGTGCAGGACGACCGCGTCCTGTCCGAACGCGACGTTCGGCATCGCCGAAAAGATTCCGGTCCCCCAAATAAGCAGGCCGAATGCGGCTGCCTTGCTGCCAATCATCTTTCTTGTCCTCACTTTGTTTTGCTAGACCAGGGCACGTATCGGTATACCTGGCCGGCCTTCATGACGAAAACGACTCGACGCACGGATGTGATGTCGTCGATAGGATTACCGGCGGTGGCCACCAGGTCTGCCTGCATGCCCGGTGCAATCGAACCGACTTCTTTATCAATACGGAGCGCAAGCGCAGCGCGAGACGTGGCACTGATGATCGCTTCCATGGGAGGCTGGCCACCTTCTTTCACACGATAAATGAACTCTTCGGCATTGCGTCCGTGCGCGCCGGCAACCGCATCGGTTCCGAACACGATCTTCACCTTTCGCGCCAGTGCACGATGGAGGGTTTCGATTCTGACGGGTAGCCCCTTCTCCATGAAGGCGAACCCTTCTTCGTTGTAGTTGCCGATACCGAGGTACTCTTTTTTGTGCTCAAGATAGTTGTACGTGGTCGATAGGTTCGGGTCGAAAAAGGTGCCATGACTCACCATGAGATCGAGCGTTTCATTGTCGAGCGAGCTTCCGTGTTCAATGCTTGTACAGCCGGCGAGGATAGCGGCTTTGGCGCCGCCCGATGTATGCGCGTGCACGACAGAACGCTTTCCAAGCGCAGTGGCCTCGCCGCAAGCTGCCTGGATCTGAGCATCACTCATCGTCTGAGCCCCGCCTTCCCGAATACTCTTCGTTGCGAACAGCTTGATCACGTCCGCACCCTGTTCAACCCGCTTGCGCACCAGGGCGCGAATCTCTTCGGGCGTTCCCGAATTCTCAGTTAACGGCTGAAGCGACGTGATAATGCGCGGGCCCGGGATGATTTTACGGGCAATTGCATCCCGGAGGTCGGCATCGACCGGTGCGCCCAGGCTTTGAATTGTGGTGAAACCCGCCATGAGAGTGACATACGCGTTCCCAGCTGCATTCAGGGCGAATTCGGTGGGCGATTCCTTTGTCGTATCCGCTCGATCATCCTTATTGAAATGCCAGACGATGTGGTCGTGCGTGTCGATCCAGCCAGGCATTAAGGTGATGTCTCCAAGGTTGACGTCTGCCGGTGCAGAGCTTCGAGGCTCAACGCGGGTGATTTTCGTTCCTTCGACTGTGAGACGAACGTTCGCGAGCACTCCGCCTTTGCCATCCAGAACCCGTGAAGCCTGGATAGTTAACGCGAAGCTCGACAGCTTCGCAGAGATGAGCAGCAGGAGAACACGGGTAACGGTTGACAAAACTTCGCTCCTTAATTCAAGTGGTTTACGAGCTCAGCCGTCGATCTGTGACGGGATTCGCCGGCTGAAGTTGGGATGATCACAACGATCATCGCGCGTGCGCCAGACAGCGACTTCTGGGTTCAAACGTGGAAATTGCTAAGTATACATGCGCGCGCGAACGCCCTTGAAAATGCCTAATAATCCACAGTGAGATCTATGAGGCATTCCGCGGGTCCCCGGCGTATTAACAGGCAGAGTGTCGACCGGTGAATCTGCCGGCGGTTTGCTCGCGAGAACTCAAGGCTCCGCCGGGTGTTAGGATGAACGGACGATTTCGCTGAAAAACAAGGTCGCCATTGTTACCGGAGCAGGCCGTGGCATTGGCCGCGCCATTGCCGCCGCGTTGGCTCGTCAAGGTGCTCAAGTCGTTGTCAGCGACGTAAACCTCCAAACCGCACAAGCTGTCGCTACCGAGATTGAACGACTGGGTTACGACACCGTTGCTGTGCGTGCAGATGTCTCCTCGGAGATAGATGTCAGTGAAATGCTGCGCCGAGCGATCGAGCGCTTCTCGCGCATCGATATCCTGGTGAACAATGCCGGCATCGTGACGACAGGACCGGTGACAGAAATCACCGCCGAGACGTGGGACCGAACGCTGGCGGTCAATCTGAAGAGCGTGTTCCTGTGCTCGAAAGCCGTCTTTCCGCTGATGATGGAACAGCGCGATGGAAGAATCATCAACATCGCGTCTGTTGCAGGTAAGCGCGGCGGCGGCATTCACGGAAATTCCTGTTACGCGGCAGCGAAGGGCGGTGTCATCGCATTTACCAAAAGCCTGGCACGCGAAGGAGGTCCGCACAACATCCGAGTCAACGCTATTACGCCGGCCGTTATCAAAACAGAGATGCTCGACGGCCTGGGGGAAGATAAGCTTCAGGAACTTGTGCGCACGCTGCCATTACGTCGCGCGGGCACGCCGGAAGATGTGGCCTCCGCTGTTTGCTTTCTTGCATCCGACGCCTCCTCATTCATGACAGGCGAGATCATGGACGTGGACGGCGGATTGATGATGGACTAGGGCCCGGAGTTCAGCGCGGCAGTATCGCCACACCTGGAAATCGATCGCGCGGGTTATCATCGCCCCTGATGGTGATTGTGTCCGTTCTGTATCCGAAGACCAAAGACTCGACGTTCGATTTCGAGTATTACCTGAAAACGCACATTCCGTTGGTGAAGTCGCGCTGGTCAGAAATGGGCCTCACCAGTGTCAACCTTATCCAGGGCACCGCAGCAATCGATGGCGGAACGCCCAGTTATGAACTCATCGGCCAACTCATGTTCGACTCCATCGAGAGTCTCCAGAACGCTCTGTCGCGACATGGGAATGAGATCCTTGGTGACATCCCGAATTTTACGAACGTGCAGCCGATCATCCAAACAGGCAAAGCTCTGTAGGGTTTCCTCTCTAGTGCGTGACGACTTCGAGCAGCGTCTGGTAGATCATCTCGGTTCCTTCGTCGAGAGACTTCACAGCCATACGTTCATCGTTACCGTGCATTCGACTTAAATCATCGTTTGTGATGGGATACGGATAGATACCGTAGACAGGCACGCCACGGCTACGCCATGCCGCCGCGTCTGTTCCCGCCTGAAACAGATACGTCGTCACCGGCGCATCCGGCCAAACTTTCTTTGCGCCATGAGTCAGCGCGGCGAATAAAGACGTGTCCGTGGTAGACGGCTTCATACGTGATGCCATGCGCGTATACCGCGAAGCACTGGGGCTGCTCGCGGGAGCAATTGATACTTCGATCTCCGGGTCATCGACGGCTGCCTTGATCTCCGCAATGGCATCTTCGGGCGTTGTACCGGGAATGGTTCTCATGTTGATGGTGGCGGTGGCCGATCCCGGGATGACGTTGCCGCGAAACCCTGCTTGCAGGAACACCGGCGCAACTGTGTCACGCATAATAGCGTGGTACAGAAGATCTTTGCTGATTTCCTTGTCGGCCCGCTCAACGGCCGCCGGATCTGAACCGTTCACAAGATCGGAGAAGTAGGTGGACATGGGCGGCTGGCTCGTTTTCGCGAGCGTTTCGAAGAAGGCTTTAGTGCTTGGAATCAGGTGAGGCTTCGTATCGAACTGGCTAAGCTTGGCCATGGCCCGGCTCAGGTGGAAGATGGCGTTGTCAGGGCGCGGCATGGAGGAGTGAGTAGATGTACCGCGCGCGGTGATCAGCAGCGTGACGCCGGCCTTATCGGCGGTTGAAATGCTGACGTAGCGCACGCTCCCGTCCTCATTCTTCATGATCCAGCCGCCTTCATTCAGCGCGAATTCGCAATCGATCTTGTCCCAATGAGATTCGGCAAGCGTCGCCGTGTTGTATTTGCCGCCTTCTTCATCCGCTTCGGACAGAAAGATGACGTCCCGGTTGAGCGGGACCTTATCGCGCGCGAGGCGCATAATCGCTTCGGCGAATACCGCTAGGCCGCCCTTGAAATCGAGGGCCCCGCGACCATAAACGTAGCCGTCCTTGATTGTTCCCGCAAATGGATCGAAGCTCCATTTGTCCCGTTCCACACCGACAACGTCAGCATGCGCGGCCAACAGAATCGGCTTGTGAGAGCCACTACCTTTCAGCCGGGCGATGAAGTGAGCCTTCGCAGGATCGGGCGTAGGAATGATCTCCACATCGAAGCCAAGGGGCTTGAACTTTGAGGCCAGCAGTTCGTCCAGTTTGCGTTCGTTTCCGGGTGGATTGCTGGTATCGACCTGAATTACTTCCGACAGAAGCGCTGCGGTGCCCGACGGCGACAGCTTGGGTTGAAACGCAATTGCTGCGGTGACGGCAGTTAGGGTGAATACTCCGGCAGCGATGAAGCCTGATTTAAGCACGATGATTCCTCGTCAATTCAGATGCTCGGCCGGAGAGCAACCAGCACACGTGGCGGCGAAACAGAGAAATGCCAGCTTACGAGTTTGCCCGAGATCTGTCAAACCTGAAGCAGACGCCGAAGCTGGAACTGGCAGATTTCATAGTCTGAATTCTTCGATCCGCGGGGGGTTTTGATCGAAGTCGCTGTAGCGCACCCATCGTGGTCTCACGACGAAATACACGATGCCTGGCCAGCTCAGATGTGAGCGACATTCAGGCCAGGCTCTGAAGTAGACTCTTTGGCACCGATCCAGTTCACTACCTGTCAACTCTTCCGCGGCCCCTTCATATTGAACCGTCTGTTCGCCTGTCCAGCCAATTACAAACGAACAGGCCGGCCGGGCTATCAGGTTTGTGTATTTCCGCGATGTCCGAACCGTATCGAAAATGATCTCCAAGCTCTCAGTGACTGCAATCCCGACGAGCGCAGATTGAGGATCTCCGTCGGGTCCGACCGTACCGAGAACACCAAGCCTGCATTCAACCAGAAACGCGTAGAGATCAATCTGCTTCACAGGGCGATTCTGATCGATTATGGACCGTGCACCAGGAAACTGCTAGATTTGTGCGATTTCCACGATTCGGGCGCGTTCCAGCTTCATCCGAGCGCCCAGGGCGGGCACTTCGAAGCCTCAACCGGGTTTCGCCTGCCAGCGACGGAGCAGCCAGAGCCGGCTCACTGCTTCAGTGCGTTTTGTGTTACTGTAACCGATAACTTCTAGGTGCTTGGTTAGTCCGCGCTGCCTTACCAACTCCTGTCAGGGGACTCAGGAGGTAATTCAGTGCATTTCTTCCGTTTTCTTCCATCGAAGAATACTAGATTCCGTATCCAGGCTGCTGCATTTCTAGCCGTCGCTTTATCTGTCGCCACAATGGCACAGACGTTTCGAGGCGCAATCTCCGGAACGGTAACGGACCAGACAGGCGCCGCTCTAAGCGGAGCGAAAATCAAAGTAGAAAATGATGCAACAGGGCTCACTCGGGAGCTAACCGCCGGTTCGAATGGCGACTATGCGTTCCAAGACTTGCCGCTGGGGAAATATACAGTCACGGTTTCGCAGACCGGCTTCCAGACCCTTCGGGTTGCAAACCTAAACGTTGCCGTGGGCTCGGTGACAGCATTACCGGTCAAACTTGAAGTGGCCCGGCAGGCAATGTCGGTCGAAGTCGTGAGCGCTCCTGTCGCTTTGGAAACGGAGTCGACGGCTCTGAATTCTGTCGTGAACAATACGGCCGTGCAGAATGCACCGCTGAACGGCCGCGATTTTCGCCAACTGATTAATTTGGCGCCGGGTGTCAATGGCGCGGGGTCGCTCAACGGTGGCCGTAGTGATCAGACAAACTGGCAGATCGACGGAGCGGATAACAACGACCTCTGGCATAACTCAGTCGCTGTTAACCAGGGCGGAGTCGGTGGTATCCCGGGACCATACTGCCGATCGACGCCATCGACCAATTCTCGGTGCAAAGCAGCGGCAACGCGGAATCCGGACGCAACGGCGCCGGGGCAGTCAACCTCGTCATCAAGTCGGGCACGAACACGGTTCACGGTTCGTTTGTACTACTTCAATCGAAATGACGCGCTGGCTGAACCGAACCCATTCACGCCGGTTGGGAAGGCAAAAGGCAAGCTGAAGAACAATCAGTTTGGCGGGTCATTGGGTGGACCGATAGTCAAGAATAAGCTGTTCTATTTCCTGACTTACGAAAGACAAAAATTGATCATCGGCAACAACTCCGGTGCGCTCGAACCTTCCCCGGCCTGGGTCAGCCTGGCCCAAGGCGTGCTTTCGCGGTTCAACGTTCCGGTGAATCCGGTTTCTCTGAATCTGCTATCGTTTTGGCCGGCTCAAGGAAGAACGGGCCCTGCGACAAATCCGAACGCATTTGCAAACGATAACAGCGACAATTACAGCGACAACGTCATTGGGAAAATCGACTACAACATAAACGACAAAAACACTCTTGCTTTCCGGTACTTTGTCGGCACGGGAAAGCAGACCGCTCCAGTCGGCAGTCCGTATTCACCGTTTGCCAATTACTTCCAGATTGCACCCAGCCGGATGCATAACTTCTCCCTGGTTCACAATGCAGTGATCACTCCAAGAATTGTGAACC
This sequence comes from uncultured Acidobacteriaceae bacterium, assembly GCA_963730775.1. GTDB lineage: Bacteria > Acidobacteriota > Terriglobia > Bryobacterales > Bryobacteraceae > Bog-105. The sequence goes on from CAVSTI010000014.1 coordinate 220,530, forward strand.
AGCTTGTTGCCGGCGTGAACTACTTCAAACAGGTCTTCATTGATGCCGATACAAGCTTCAACCCAATTGCGGCCGGCTTGAATACTGGCGTCACAAATCCCACGTTGATCGGTTCTCCGGACATTACAGTCGGCGGCTTCGACGAGTTGGGCCCAACGCCACCGCTGGGACGCATCGACACGACTGGGCACCTGACCGATACCGTCACCTATACAGCGGGTGCACATCAGCTACGCTTTGGAGGAGAATACCGCCGCTCCCGAGGCGACGTCTTCTATCAAAGAAACGGACGCGGAACTTTTGCGTTCGACGGATCGCAAGGTCCTTGGTCCACTGACCGGACTTTGGACGGAAACACCAAGGCGTTGGCAGATTTTCTCGCCGGGTATGTTCAGAGCTTCTTCGATCACCAGCGGTGACCGGCAAAGGAACTATTACGAAAACAGCGTGGATTGGTTCGCGCAGGATACCTGGAAGGTCAGCCAATCTCTCACGCTGAACGTGGGCGTGCGGTGGGATTACTTTGGTCCGTTCATCGACCCCACAAACCGGATTTCAACGTTTATCCCAAGCATGGGCGGCATTGTTTATACAGGCCACGGAATCGACACCATCTATCCGCGGCGATGGAACAATTTCGCTCCCCGCTTTGGATTTGCGTACTCGCCCGACCCAGCGCCTGGTGATTCGAGGCAATTACGGAATCTTCTATGACCAGCCGGTCCTAAAAGCTTTTGGCGACAGCAATCCTCCGAACCGCGGAGCTACCGGCGTCCTGGCGAATCCCGGAAGTGTCGCGCCTGTCTATACGGTGAGCCGTGCTAACTACACCATTGTTCCGGGGCAATCGATCTTCGGCAGCGTGGGTGCGCCGCCGCCACCATACGGTCTTTTCTCGGTCAGTCAGGACTTCAAGAACGCCTATAACCAGAACTTCGGCCTGAACATGCAATACCAGTTGAATAAATCGACTGTCTTTCAAGTTGGCTATTCCGCAAGCCTGGGCAGAAGGTTATTGATGATGCGCGACATCAATCAACCACCGCCCTCGCCTCTGGGCGCTTCGGCGTCTCTGGCGCTGCAGAATACGCTTCGGCCCTACTACGCCGCGTTCCCGCAGTTCGCCACCATCAATCAAGTTGAGAGCGTAGGAAATTCAAGCTATAACTCGCTTGCAGGCAAGCTTGCGAACCAATTCGTGGCACGGATTGACCGCTCAATTCTCGTACACCTACGGTCATTCGATCGATACGAACTCGGCTATTCGTAGCCGAATCCCAACGAACAGCTACAACTACAACTTCGACCGCGGTAACGCTGATTTTGATGTCCGGCACACGTTTACTGATTACGTCGTTTACACGCTACCTGCCTTCAGCCATGGGCCGAAGCGATTAGTGCAAGGGTGGCAGGTGAACTCGCTCATGTCGTTCTACAGCGGGCTTCCGTTTACGGCCTTCTCCGGGCTTAACGTAAGCGGCACGTTTGAAGGGCGAGATCGGGCCAATCTTGTTGGTGATCCCTATGCGGGCGCTGGGAACCAGTATCATCACGAACCCAGACGGAACCAAGTACGTGCAGTATCTGAATGCCGCCGCATTCGCTCAGCCGGCTGCAGGCACGTTTGGTAACGTCGGCCGTAATAGCCTCCGGGGACCTGGTTTCGCAGAGGTTGATTTCGCGGCCGTGAAGAACACCGCCATTACGGAGCGAGTGAACCTGCAGTTCCGGGCCGAGATGTTCAATTTGTTCAACCGAATCAATCTTCCGACACCCGGATCGGGCAGCCCAGGCAGCACCACACCTCCGGGTACCCGTTTGAACAGTAGCTTTGGGCGCATCACGTCCACGACGGGCGTTTACAATGGCGCGCCCGGCATCGGATCCGGCGAGCCCTTCAACGTTCAATTGGCTTTGAAGCTGATTTTCTAGACGCACCAGGCGCTACGATTTGCTCGACCGCAAGACCGAGCGAGAGTAGCGCCGCATCACTCATAGCGGCGGCCCGCAAGCATGAGCCCGACAGGAGCTTCCTGCTTCGGCATGGCACGGAATGCTCAGGGCGCATCCGTCGAGGAAATTGACGATGCTCGCATTTCGAAGAAGAAGCATGTTGATCCGACGGTATTCGTCCTTGGACGATGCCACGTCTGAGATCTTCGGCGCGATGATCGGCACGGTTGGCGATAGCACCGCATCGAACCCGGCGGTCTCACGATCTATATCCGCCATAATTGCCGCCCGGGCTGTGTGCAAATCCAGGTAATCGGCAGCGCTCATCGCTTTTCCACGTTCGATTCGTTCGAGCACGAGAGGATCATACTTCGTTTGATTGAGTCCGAGCCTGCGATGAACTGCGTATGCCTCCGCACCGCTAAAACCGCCAGTGGCATTGAGTTCCCTAATTCGTGCGAAAGCCGATAGCGGCATCTCCACAATCTCGGCGCCGGCTCCGGACAGTTTACTGATGGCGCGCTCGAATGCCGCCGCCACTTCTTCATCCAGACTGTCCAGGACATAGTTGCGGGGCAGAATGAACCTCCTGTCCCGCAGATTGGCGTAATCCGGAACCTCCATGTGGCTCCCGGAGAGGGCGGCATCGAGCAGGATGCAATCCCTTACCGTGGAAGCAATTGGCCCTATCGAGTCAAGTGTCGCGGAAAGCGGGAAAACGCCTTGTCGTGGCACGCGGGCCTGCGTCGGCTTAAATCCGGTCAACCCGCAGAGTGCTGCCGGAATCCGAACAGAGCCACCCGTATCAGACCCGATGGCGGCCCAGGCCATGCCATCGGTCACGCTGATTGCCGCTCCAGAAGAGGAACCGCCGGGAATGCGCCGCTCCTGTCTTTGGTATGGATTGGCCGGCGTACCCAGATGCGGGTTGAGGCCCGATCCCGGAGTAGGCGAATTCCGTCATGTTAGTGCGCCCGATGATGATGGCACCGGCAGCTCGTAACCGGCTTACGACCGCTGCGTCTGAGTTGGCGGCGGGTGCATTCGAGAGAGATGGCGAACCGGCCGTCGTCACTTCGCCGCGAACGTCAAACAGATCCTTCAGAGAGACTGGCAGGCCGGCGAGGGGAGAAAGCTCGGCCCCGGCGGCACGGAGATGATCCGTTGCTTCGGCGTACAGTTTGGCGCTCTCGGCGAAAACGCGGGTAAAGGTCTTTTGTTCCCTCTCCGTCCGGGTCTGCGATGTCGAGACGAGGGCTCTGTCGATCAACTCTCGCGACGAGCTTTCTTTTCGAGTGGAGACGTCCAGCTACATCGGAGAACACGGGTATCGCCATCTCTCCAAGCTACAATCACGCCTAGGGAGTCGGCATTGTCTCAGCGCGCAACGCCCATCCTGCGCTTCCGGAATTCATCGAAACCGACGGCGGCAATAATCACGATTCCGATGATTACTTGTTGCCAATACGGATTTATGCCGAGCAGATCGCTGCCGTTAGAGAGCAAGCCCATGATGAAGGCTCCGATGAGAGTGCCCGTGACGCTGCCTTCCCCGCCCTGAAGACTGCCGCCCCCGATCACGACGGCGGCAATGGCTTGCAACTCGTATCCTTGCCCGGCGGTTGGCTGTCCCGTCATCAGGCGCGAAGCCTCAATCATTCCCGCCAATCCCGTCAGCAAGCCAGCGAGCGCATAGACGGCAGTGAGATGAAACTTGATGGGAACTCCGGCGTAGTAGGCTGCGCTGGGATTGCTTCCGATCGCGAAGGCATATCTGCCCAGCTTTGTATTCTCCAGAACCAAATGCATAGTGATGGCGCAGACGGCTAGAATCCAGAGCGAGAACGGTATGCCCAGCAGATTGCCATCGCCGAGGATGGAGAACGAATCGATCAGGCCGTGGACCGGCAAGCCCTTTGAAATAACGAGCGCCAAACCGCGATAGGCCTCGAGCGTGCCCAGCGTGATGATAAATGGGCTGATCTTCAGTTGTGAAATCATCAGGCCGTTGAAAAAGCCGCAAAGGAATCCGCAACCGACGCCAATCGCAATCCCCAACGGAATAGGATATCCAGCCTTGATGGCCATCGTGCCGAACAGGCCTGCAATCGCCAGAGTGGACCCGACGGAGAGATCGATCCCTCCGCTGATGATGACCAGCGTCATTCCGAGCGCCATGATATTGATCACGGCGGTTTGCCGGGCAACGCTCGCGAGATTGGTGGAAGTCAGGAAGTTGGGCGTCGCAATGGTCAAGAGCGAATAAAGAGTAAAATGAGGGTGAGAAATGGGAGAAGGCGTTGGAGATTCTTCGTCATGCCGTGGCCGCCAACAGGTCTGAACCATTGCGCGGGGCGGCGAAGTCCATGATCGCTTCCTGCGTGGTTCGTCCCGGCAGTTCTCCCGTAATTCGACCTTGAGCCATTACAAGAATCCGGTCGGCGACCTGAATTAGTTCGGGCAACTCGGAACTCACCATCAAAATGGCGGCTCCTTGCCGGGCCAGTTCGGCCATCTGCTCGAAAACTTCCTGTTTGGCGCCGACGTCGATTCCTCTTGTGGGTTCATCAAACAAAAAGACTTTGGCTCCGCGCGCGACCCATTTTGCAATGACGATCTTCTGCTGATTCCCGCCGCTGAGCCCTCCCGCCGATTGGCGCGGCGATTGGCATTTGATCCGCAAACGTTCGCGGTACTGTTCCGAGAGCGCCACTCCTCGCTTTTTGCGGAGAAAGCCCATTTGGCTGACACGCCCAAGGTCAGGCATGGTGATGTTGTAAGCGATCGGAAGCTTGAGAGCAAGCCCATCATGCTGACGATCTTCCGGAATGAGAGCGACGCCGGCAGAAACCGCTTGTCGCGGAGTCCGGGGTAGCAGCGAGCGCCCCCCGATCTCGATCGTGCCACTCTCGGGCGGATCGAGGCCGAACAGGACCCGGCACAGCTCTGTGCGGCCTGCGCCCATCAATCCCGCCAACCCGAGAATTTCACCAGCTTTGATTTCGAAGCGAAACGTCTCGGAGCATGCCTCGGGATAGATTCTTCACCCGGAGAAGGGTCTCTTGCCCTGCGCAAGGCTCACGGGTAAACACCGCATCGAGCGGGCGGCCCACCATGTGCTGGATCAAGCTTTCGCGGCTCAAATCACGAAGATCTCCCGCAAACACTGTGTGTGCCATCTCGTAATACGGTGACGCGGTCTCCGACCGACCGTAATTCATCCAGCCGATGAGTGATATAAATAACACCCATCTGGCGCTGGCGAAGATCTCCGACGATTCGGAAGACTTCCCGAGTTTCGGTTTCGGAAAGAGAAGACGTCGGCTCGTCGAAGATCAGCAGACTGGAGCCTTGCGCAATGGCCCGGCAGATCTCCACAAGTTGTTTTCCCGCCGGGGTCAGATTGCCCACTCTGGCGTCCGCGTCGAGCCGGAAGCCGTTTTCCGCGAGAAGTCGTCGCGCTTTTTCAGCGGCTTTGCGGCGGTGAACCCAAATCCCGCCTGACATGTCCTCACGGCCCAAGAAAATGTTCTCCGCCACGGTTAAATGCGGAGCCAGAAGCGATTCCTGATGGACCATGGCGATGCCGTGGGCCGAAGCCTCAGACGGTCTCGCGAAGGAGACCGGTTTCCCCGCCACAACATTTCGCCGCCGTCCTTCTGGTAAAGGCCAGCAACAATCTTCATGAGCGTCGATTTGCCGGCGCCATTCTCGCCCATGAGGAGATGAACTTCACCTTCGTTCACGGTCAGGTTTGCCGTCGCGCAGCGCTTTGACGCCGCCGAAGTGCTTCTGGATGCCGGACAGCGATAACAGCACGTTCGTGAGTTTATTACAGGGATGTCGTGAAGCTTGCGCGCCATGACCGCGATTGAGTACCATGCGAAAGATGGGGATGGGGTTCCCCCGAAACCGCTTTCCAAGAAAGCTGATGACTCCTAAATCGGTCTGTACGGCTTACACGTACTACTTCGAAAGGGAGTCGCGATGTCTTTAGTCACATGCCTGTTCATCATGCTGGGGGGCGCGCTTGGAAGCCTCGCCCGCTACATTCTTTCCGCTCTTTTGCTGAGTTACAGTCGTGATCTGCCGCTGGGAACGGTGTTAATCAACATCACAGGTTCTTTTCTCATCGGGTTCTTCGGCACTCTGACGCTCGCTCACGGCCGGTTTCCGGTATCCGAGAATGTTCGCCTTTTCGTGATGGTGGGTGTGTGTGGCGGCTACACGACCTTCTCGTCCTTCAGCCTGCAGACGCTCGATCTGATGCGAAGCGGCGCGACCGGGCGCGCGCTCATCAACGTATTGTGGTTCTGTCGTTCTGTGTGTCTTGGCCGTCGCTGCTGGTCACGCCCTCGGCGCACATCTGAACGGTGGCGCCCGGAAATAGCACAGATCGCGATGGAAGAAGAAGCCTAGGACGATACTCGCAGTACCCGGCTTGACTTCCGTCTGCGAATAGCCTAGGGTGAGCCTAGGCGCGAAGGGCGCATCCGGTCCGCGGAAAGGGCAATGCCCACCTTCCAGTTCAACAACTTCACGAATCTTCTTTCCGGCCTGACTTGTGCGGACTCCCAGGCATACACGAGAGGAGCTTCGTTTTGACCGAAAAAGATTTACCAGCCCGCCCGAACCTCGATTACTACAGAAAACAGTCCAAAGCCGTCTGTAGCGGACGCTGTTGCCGGTGCTGCCGACGCAATCAGTCGGATCGTTCGCCACCATCCCCGATTTCATAAACTCGGTTCGGCAGAGGCCGTCCGATCGCAAGTTCAAGCTGGCGGACGCGCAACTGGTAGTCGCGACGCGAGCACGGTTTCGAGAGTTGGCCCAAGTTTGCCAAACACATCGAGACTCTTCGCCTCATCGAGTCGCTAGCCTCATTGGCTGATCCGGTATCCGCCTTCCTCGAAGTTGCCTGTGTTCCTCGACATGCTTCACACGCATCGGGAAGTTTAGATCACGCGCAACTCATTCTGGAGCGATATCCTGCACGTGGCGACAAGTAACATCTATGCCGCTGCGACGCTCGCGGACACGGAAACGGTTCAGCCGGTTCATCGCTCTCGATCGCGGAACCGCAACAGCGAAGGGCGGCGTGCATGGCTGGGATGCGCTGACGTACCTTTGCTTTTCGCGCTATTTGCGGCTTGACTCGCAACGATCAGAGGCGTTCGTGCAAACAGCTAAAATTTTGCTTGATGCCGGGGCAAGCGCCAGAACAGGCTGGTACGAGACCATCGACCATCCCACACCCAGGCTCACGTTTGAGAGTGCTCTTTATGGCGTTGCGGGCGTGGCACGGCACGTCGTCTCTGACCCGGCTGTTATTAGAATGCGGAGCCGACCCCAACGACGAAGAAACGCCCTATCACGTTCCCGAATCGTATGACAATACAATCGCCCGCATCCTGGTTGAGAGCGGAAAGTTGAACGCAGTAAGCCTGGCATGCATGCTGGTGCGAAAAGCAGATTGGCACGACGAAGACGGAATGCGATTGTTGCTTTCCGGAGGCGCGGACCCGAACATTCAGCCCCGCTTCGGCGTGAATGCGATGCAGCAGTCACTACGCCGCGACAACAGTTTGTCCGCGATCGAGCTCTTGCTGAATCACGGCGGCGATCCCGCACTTGGAAGTAATCGCGATCGCCGGTCGGCGCTTGAGATTGCCGCTCGACGAGGTCGCGCGGATGCATTGGACCTGTTTCAGCAACGTGGAGTTGGGTTTAATCTTGCACCATTCGACAGTCTGGTGGCAGCGTGTGCGCGAGCCGACGAGGGAGAAATCCACGCGATCATACAAGCGCATCCCGATCTCTCGTCCCAAATCATGTCCGAAGCCGCATCGCTCCTTTCGGAGTTCGCAGGTAACGGTAATGTGAACGGCTTCGGTGCCTTCTTGATCTGGGGGCTCCCGTTAACGCTCTGTACGCGAGGAGATGCATACTTCGACATTGCACCTGCGAGCACGCGCACTGCATGTGGCTGCCTGGCGAGCTCAACCTAAAGCAGTCTCACTACTGATCGAACGTGGGGCGTGGTCAATGTGGCGGATGCGAAAGGCCGCAGTCCCCTTCAACTCGCCGTAAGAGCTTGTGTCGATTCTTACTGGATGAACCGGCGAACGCCAGACTGTGTCGCGGCTGTTGCTCAATGCGGGCGCTTCGACGACCGGCATTGAACTGCCGACCGGCTATGAGGAGATCGATCGCCTGCTCGAGCAGCATGACCGTCGCAACTGATTACCAGCGCACGCCGAACGTGACTGGAATGAGATTGGTGTGGGTCTGGTTCGTCAACCCGGAGAAATAACGCGCTTCCGCATAGAACTTCCAGTTCGTTCGTGGGAGGTTGAAATCCATTCCGGCTCCAATGTCCCAAACACCGGCGTTCTGGCTTATCGATCCCAGCTGCTGATTCGCAGTAACTAAAGCGGGCCCGTAGTAACCCCACCAAGGGTCGTAGACGAAGGTGGACGTCAGCACCGGTTGTGTATAAGTCACCGTTCTTCGCATCCAGCCTCCGCCGCCCAGGATATACGCCTTGATGGGCCCCAGCGGCAGCTTGATTTTAGGTTCTACCGTTAGCGTGTAAATATTCGAGTGACCGTCGGGAACATTGACCTGGCTCAACGCTGATCCGGTGAGGCCCATGCCGTTGTACATGAACGTGCCGCCTACTCCTAAAATCGGGCCGAGATTGATACCACCTGTCACCTGGAGATTTCCGCCGTTATCCAGGTAATTGGCGGTCCGCCCCGTCTGGGTCGTGAACCCTCCTCCTACACCGAAGGTCAAGAAATGCTCCTGAGCTTGCATATGAGCGGACGTGCCCAACAGGAGGCCCACAAAGGCAAAGCTACTTACGACCAGGTTCGAGATGTTTCTGCGACGCTGCTGCTTCTTCACACTTTGTAGATGAAGACTCGCGAATCCGGTTAGCCCGTGTGGTTTCGCGAGAAACTCTACGGATCGAATAAAGCCTGTCGCTACGCCCTGGAATGAACTGCCGGCGCGTATTCGGCCGGAACAACGATACCGCGCCGTACGATCTTCTCAGTCATAATCGTGTTCTTCATCAGGAGTGAGGAGACCAGGTACGCAGCGGCGCATCCCCCTAACAGGGGCAACAGCGCGGATTGCTGGTGAGTGGCTTCGTAAGCAAATAACAAAGAAGCAAGAAATGCCCTGGAGGATCCGGCAAACATCGCTGCCATACCGACAAGCGCCGCCACACGCATATCGAGTGTCTGGAATAGCGCCAACTTACTAAGTAGCAGTCCCAAGATGGATCCCAGACCGCCGCCGATTGTGAACAGGGGCGCCAGGGTCCCACCTGACGTTCCGCTTCCCAGGGCAATGGACCACGAGATGAGCTTGGCAAAACAGAAGAACGCCAGAACAACTCCGGACATTGAACCGTCGAGAATGTGTTCGATGTTGTCATAGCCAACTCCAAGCGTATGCGGGGCAGCGAGACCGACAACTCCTACCGCCAACCGCCGAGCGCCGGCCACCACATCCAATGGATCGGCAAATGATCGAACAGGTCCTCGATCCAATAAACAAGCTTCGTCACGTAGATGGAAGCGAGGCCGGTGACCGCGCCAACCATGACGTAACCTGCAACGGAGGAACCATCGATCTGCGTCACCGGGGGCATAGAAAACACAGCCGAACTTCCAAGGACAGCTAAGCGCGCCGCTGCTGCTGCCGCGCAGGCGAAAGCAACTGGGATCAGCGATCGAGCCTTGAATTCGAAAAGAAGAAGTTCTACCGCGAGCAACACGGCAGAGATGGGTGTCCCGAATGTGGCAGTCATTCCAGCCGCAGCGCCAGCGGCGAGAAGGGCCTTTCGCTCTGACGCCGTGGTGTGGATCAATTGACCAATCAATGAACCAATCGCGCCTCCGGTTGCGATAATCGGCCCTTCGGCGCCGAACGGTCCTCCTGTGCCGATGGAAACGGCTGCGGATACCGGCTTCAGAAAAGTGATTCGGGCCGGAATCCGACTCTCGTTGCGAAGCACTTGTTCCATCGCCTCCGGAATGCCATGGCCTCGAATAGCGGAAGAACCAAATCGGGCCATAACGCCGACGATCAAACCACCGACGAACCGGAATGCCAATGCTCCAGTAGCCAAGGTGGTTATCTGCCGGTGACGAGAAATACGATGAGAGCCGTCCGTAATAAACAAGATTTGTTACGAACCCGATCAAGCTTGTCAGTATGCGAGAAATCACAACTGCGAGCAGGCCGAGGCAGGTAGCGAGCGCAGTGATGAGCAGCGTACGTCGATCGGCCAGGTAAGGCGTCGCCCCCGGAACCTCCCGGTGGAGTTCTGATTCGAGCGATGGAGCAATGGGTAAGCCGCCGCTTGCGGACGTCCGCTCGGCAGTTAAATCGGCTGGTAACGGAGGAGTCTTCATTGTTTGGGCAGTTTTGAGTTTTTTCGGGCCGCGCTGGTAGAGCCCTTGGCACGTTCGAAGAACATGGGAGGAGTACCGGAGTCCATCCCGCTCGAAACGACGAGTTCTTCGAGCAGCGTTCGCAACTCCAGAACGTGCTTGGGCGAAAATTGCTCGAGAGATGCCATCAGACGTTCTTGGGGAGTAACGAAGCCGACTTGCAGGGCTTTGCGACCGGCGGCCGTCACGCTCAGCTCAAGTCTTCGCGCATCTTCCGAAGCCGCAGCGCGCTTAATCAATCCAGCTTCGACCAGGCGACTGACCACGACGGAAACGGAGCTCTGATGCGTGTGCGATTTCCGGGCCAGTTCATTGATGGACATCACGCCACCCGCTTCGAGGATCTGAAGAACCAGCAGTTGAGCTCCGCTCAGGCCTACACTTTTCTGTGCCGCTCGCGAACCGATTTCGAGCGCATGCACAATCTGTCGGAGCGAATTCATCACGGCTTGCCTGTCCGAGATCGTTTCGCGGTCCCTGGTGCGGTCTACACCGACCTTGGAAGGAGAAGCCACAGCTTTATTATATGGGACCCCATATAATTCTTCCAGCCGCGAACCCGTTTAGGTACAAAGTGGAAAGGGGATCACTTTGACTCGAATCACCGACTTCATCACTCTGGGCCGCTCCGGCCTGAAGGTTAGCCCTATCTGCCTCGGCACAATGACGTTTGGGAATTACCGCTGGGGCTCACAGGACGACGAAGCACGCCAGATCTTCGAAGGCTACATGGAGGCCGGCGGAAATTTCATCGACACTGCAGACGGATACGCGGTCGGAAAGAGCGAGGAACTCACCGGGCAGCTATATCCGCGACATGAACCTCCGGGACCGGGTGGTGCTCGCGACCAAGTTCACCTTCAACACGAACGAGGGAAACCCGAACGCCGGCGGAAATGGACGCAAGAACATTTACCGGGCTCTCGAAGGCTCACTTCGCCGGCTGGGAACGGATTACATCGATCTCTACTGGATGCATGCCTGGGATATGGCGACTCCCTTCGATGAGGTCGTGAACACGCTTTCAGATCTGGTCCGCGAGGGGAAGATTCGCCATTACGGGTTCTCGGATGTACCCGCATGGTACGCGGCGAGAGCCGTCACATTCGCGGAGTACAACGGGCGGGAACGCCCATTGCCCTGCAACTCGAATATTCGTTGGTCGAGCGCACAATCGAACGCGAGCATATTCCAGCGGCCCTGGAACTCGGGATGGCCGTTTGCCCTTGGAGTCCCCTGGCGAGCGGGTTCCTGGCCAACAAATACAAGCGAGAGAGCGGTGCGACCGAGAAAGATAGCCGACTCGAAGTATTGAAGGAAGGCAAAAACCCCGTGTTCCATAAGTTCTCGGAGCGGAACTGGAAAGTGTTGGAAGTGCTGCAATCAGCCGCTGCACGCCTCGGCAGGACAGAAGCCCAATTAGCTCTGAACTGGGTTGTTACCCAGCCGGGCATCACGTCCACAATCATCGGAGCCCGCAAGCCGCAGCAGTTAAAAGACAACCTCGGTGCTCTCGAGTTCGAACTGCCGGCAGATGTCCGGAACGAACTGGACGAGGCCAGCAGGCTCGATCAGGTTCATCCGTACATGTTCTTCGAACCGTTCACGCAGGCAAGGATCAACGGCGGCGTCACGGTTCGGCGGTGGCCTGGTACTTTCTAACCATCGACGGACCCAAGTACCCGAAAGCAAATGAAATCTACTTCATTAGGGAACGTGAGGGCACCTACGTTAATCCAATGGAGTGGGGAGGCGCTCAATGCGCAAACTACAGTTCGTTTTCTTGCTTTTTTTCCTTTGTTTTACCAGCGGAGCGCTGTTCGCCCAGCGGGGTGGCCACGGCGGTGGTGGTTTTAGCGGCGGCCATGGTGGTTCTTTTGGGGGAGGTCATTCCTTTTCCGGCGGAGCGGGCGGCCATTTGGGTGGGTCTCGGGGGTACTCGGGCGGTGCACAGAGCTTTTCACCCGGCCGTTCCTATTCCGGAGGGTCCAGGTACTCAGGTCCCGGCGCCTACTATGGCAGCCGAGGCTTTTCGGGCGGTAACAGTTACGGGCGCGGCGGGAACTACCGGACCTTCACCCGGGTACGGCGCTCGAGGCGGCTATTATTACGGCGGCCGGCCCTACTACGGTCGCGGCGGATACGGCTATGGTGGAGGCCTTTACCTCGGCTACTACGGTTATCCCGGTTACTACAGCGGCTACTATTCCCCCTATTACTGCGATCCGTACGTAAATCCATACGGTTGCCCCGCTTACGATCCGTATAGCTACGGCGTGAGCCCATACTAGCGGAGCAGTCTCCTCTTTCGTTCCTTCCGCAACGTTACAATACGCGAGAATGCCCGGTGCGGAAGGAGAAGGTCAGATCGAGGGACAGTCAGTGGTCTCCTCACAGGAAGCGAGCGATCTCACAACGTGTGATCGCGAGCCTATTCATATACCAGGAAGTATCCAGCCACACGGGGTACTTCTTTCGCTGGACGAGAGTTCGCTGGTCGTACTGCAGGCGAGCGAGAACGTGCAGGATCTGTTCGGGCGGAGCGTTTCCGAAGTTCTCGGGATCCTCTTTAGCCGAGCTTCTAGGAGCAACGGAGGCCGCAGATATCGTTCGCGGGCTCAAAAATCCTTCCCTGGATAGAAACCCCCTCTATGTGGGCTCGTTCACGGCTACCGGGCAGGACGGCCGACCCCGGGTCTACAACGTCATCGGCCATTGCCATCAGGGCTGTCTGATTGCGGAATTTGAAGCAGCAATTCAAGATCGGTCGGTCTCTTTCCAGAATCTATACCCTTTGGTAAGAACCTTCATGGCGCGGCTCCAGGATGTCAATACGGTCTCGGAGCTCTCTCACCTGGCGGCCGAGGAAGTCCGGCGGTTGACCGGCTTCGACCGGGTCTTGGTGTATAGTTTCGATCCGGACTGGCACGGACACGTCATTGCTGAATCCGAGACGAAGCGATTGCCTCTTACCTCGACCTTTGGTTTCCTGCGTCCGACATCCCGGCGCAGGCGCGCCAACTCTACCGGCTGAACCGATTGCGGCTGATCCCGGATAGCCGGTATAAGCCCGTCCCGCTGCAACCGCCTTTGGACCCGAAAACCGGGGAACCCCTTAATCTCAGCTACGCCACTCTTCGGAGCGTCTCTCCCGTCCACCTTGAGTACCTGCACAACATGGGAGTTGTCGCGTCCATGTCGATTTCTGTGATTCGCGAGGGAGATCTGTGGGGTTTAATCTCTCTTCACCACAGGACACCCAAACAAGTTTCTTTCGAGACGCGAGTGGCTTGCGACTTCCTCGGGCAAGCCCTATCGACGCAGATCGCCAGCAGCGAGAACAAGGCCGAGTATGAACATCGGCTTCATCTGAAGTCGATTACGACCAAATTGCTGGGCTTCATGGCGGAAGAAGAGCAATTTATCGACGGGCTGGTAAATCACCCCGACGAACTGCTGTCGTTCGCGGATGCGGGCGGGGCTGCCGTGCTTTTTGAAGGTAAATGCAGGTTATTGGGTCAAACGCCGCCGGAAGAAGCTGTCTGGACGCTAACGGACTGGCTCTCGAGGCAGGGTAAAGAGGTCTTCCACACTGACCAGTTGCTCGATGCTGACCTTCCGGTTGTCGATAATTTCCGGGAGACCGCGAGCGGGATCCTGGCTGTTTCTATCTCGAAGCTTTATAGCTCGTATATCTTCTGGTTTCGGCCGGAAGTAATCCAGACGGTTCAGTGGGGCGGTGATCCCAGGAAGCCGGTCGAGACGGATGGAGCGGGCGGCATGCGCATTCATCCTCGAAAGTCATTCGAGGCCTGGAAGGAAACTGTTCGAGGCCGATCATTGCCATGGAGGCAAAGCGAAATTGAAAGTGCGGGCGAACTGCGAAATGCCGTTATCGGCGTGGTTCTCAGGAAAGCAGAAGAACTAGCCGCCGTGTCCGCTGAACTCCGGCGATCGAATAAAGAGCTGGAAGCTTTCTCGTATTCTGTTTCCCACGACCTGCGGGCGCCGTTCCGCCATATCGTGGGCTATTCCGAGCTTTTGAGCGAACACCTGGACGATGCCTTGGATGAGACAGGTAAGCGCTACCTTCAGACCATATCCAGCGCCGCAGAATCCGCGGGTACGCTGGTCGACAATCTTCTGAATTTCTCGCGAGTTGGCAGGGCAAAGCTGCACGTGACGGCGGTCGACATGAACCGGCTTTTGGACGAGGTGATGCGATACATACCGCCAGCCGACGGCGAGGGTGCCGTTGATTGGCACATCGATAAGCTTCCTACCGTCCAAGGAGACCCCACTTTGCTGCGACTGGTGTGGCAAAATCTTCTGGCGAACGCACTGAAGTTCACGCGAGAACGCGAACCTCGCCGCATCACCGTAAAGGCAGTCGAAGACGACGCGGAAGTGGTCTTCTCTGTAGCGGATAATGGTGTCGGGTTCAAGCAGGCTTACGCAAAGAAGCTGTTCGGGGTATTTCAGCGACTGCATTCACAAGAAGAATTTGAAGGCACGGGCATCGGGCTGGCGAACGTCAGGCGCGTGGTGGGGAAACACGGCGGCCGGACATGGGCAGAAGGCGAGATCGACAAAGGCGCCACATTCTATTTCTCACTTCCCAAGCGCGTTTTCCCGGAGCGGGGAGCCGATGCTTAAGCCAATCGTACTGATAGAGGACAGCGCCCAGGACGTCGAACTGACGATCGCTGCTTTGACAAGAGCCCGGCTGGCAAACGAAGTAATCATACTCAGAGACGGTGAAGAGGCGATTGAGTACCTCTGTTGTAAGGGCCGGCATGAGATGCGCGAGAAGGGCAATCCTGCTTTAGTGTTGCTGGACATTAAGCTGCCAAAAGTGGACGGGCTCGAAGTGCTGAGCTATGTGAAGCACGACCCGGAACTGAAAAGTATTCCGGTTGTAATGCTCACCAGTTCGCAAGAGGAGCCTGACCTGGCGAAAAGCTATGAGCTAGGGGCGAATGGATACGTGGTAAAACCCGTGCGCTTCCAGGATTTTGCTAAGGCGGTTCAAGATCTTGGCGGGTTCTGGGCGGTCCTGAATGAACCCCCGCCAGGCAGTGTACGTTTCAAAAAGACCTTGTAAGCATGGCGCCGATATCGGTTCTTTACCTTGAAGACAGCTCAATCGATTTTGAGCTCTCGCTCGCACTTCTCCGCCGGGCGGGAATTGAGCACAAAGCAAAGCGCGTGCAAACAGAAGCGGACTTTACCTCAGCCGTCCAGGCCGAATGCCCGGACCTGATCCTTGCTGATTACGTGTTGCCCTCGTTTGATGGCGTGAGCGCGCTCGAGATTGCACATAAGCTTTGTCCGGAGACACCATTCATCTTCGTCAGCGGAGCCATCGGCGAGGAAGTGGCCATCGACTCGCTTCACCGGGGCGCAACCGATTACGTTCTGAAGCACCGGTTGGAGCGGCTAGCTCCCGCGGTGACGCGAGCGCTCACCCAGGCAAATGACAGGACCGCGCGGAAGAACGCCGAGGCGGAACTCGAATCTCTGCTAAAGCGGGAACAGAGGGCGAGAGCCGACGCTGAGTCCCGAGCGCGCGAGTTAACGCAGGTGAACGCGGAACTGGAGCAGTTTGCTTATGCGGCGAGCCACGATTTGCAGGAGCCGCTTCGCATGGTGAAGCTGTACTCTCAGCTACTTGCCCGGCGCTATGAGAAGCTTCTGGACGAGACAGGAATCGAGTTCGTCCGGATCATCGAGGGAGGCGTTGACCGGATGCACAATCTGATTGAAGACCTGCTGTCTTACTCCCGAATTTCCCACGATGAGGCTCACAATCTTCGGCCTGTCGAACTGGATGCAATCGTGCGCCGGACGATAGACGGACTAGGGCCCGCCCTTCAGGAGAATCAGGCAACTGTCAATGTGGAGACCTTACCGACCGTCCTCGGCGATGGCGAGCGAATGTTCCATGTGTTTCAGAACCTTGTCTCGAACAGCCTGAAGTACCGCAATAGTCATCCTCCTAAGATCGACATAGCAGCCATGAAAGAAGGTGCCGAGTGGGTCATTTCAGTGAAGGACAACGGCATTGGATTCGAGCAGCAATATGCCGATGACGTGTTCGGATTGTTCAAGAGGTTGCATGGCAATCAATATCCCGGGACCGGAATCGGACTCACGATCGTGCGCCGGGTGATTGAGCAGCACGGCGGACGCATTTGGGTGCAATCTGCGCCCAACGAGGGAACTTCCTTCTTTTTCACGTTGAAGAGCGTTTAATGCCCTTCGGATCCTAGCTTTTGTTGTCGTCGGGCTTGCCCGACGATTGCAGCAGGTCCTCAACGTATTTGTCTACGATCTCCGTTGCAGGTCCATACAATGCTTCGTCGAACGATGTGGCTCCGAGCGATCGTTCCAGGTTCAACTCAACCGTGTGTGCACCGGCATCCCGCGCCAGTTCCACGAAACCGGCAGCCGGGTAAACGTTCCCGGAGGTCCCAATGGAAAGAAACAGGTCCGCCTTGGCCAGTGCGGCTTCAATCTTTTCCATAAACATCGGCATCTCGCCGAACCAGACGACATCCGGCCGCATGTAGCCCAGCGCTCCACAAGCTGAACATTGGGACGACGTGCTCAGATCGCCCAGGCACGCCATCTTGCTGCCGCAGTGCCCGCAGCGGGCTTTCAGCAACTCGCCATGCATATGAATGACCGCACCCGATCCGGCACGCTCATGCAGGTCGTCGATGTTCTGCGTCACGAGCGTGACGGTGCCGGGCCAGGAACGTTCCAGGCGCGCAAGTGCGAGATGAGCCCGGTTCGGTTGCACCGCAGGCGAGAGTAATTGCCGCCGGCGCTGGTTATAGAAATCATGCACCCGCGCCGGATCACGGTTGAACGCGCCGGGCGTAGCCACATCTTCGACGTTTACCTGCGCCCATATTCCATCTGGATCCCGAAATGTGTGGAGTCCCGATTCGCGCGAGATACCGGCGCCCGTCAGGATCACGATATTTCCGGAACTCAAGTTATTCGTTCCGTTCCCGTACATTTTGTGCCGAACCCTGTTCGCCTCGGGACCGCCACTCGGAGATCTGCTCGTTCATTTTCGCCGCCGTGGGCCAGTCTGGATGCCTCCGGAGGAAGTCCTCGAGTTGTTCTGCTGCCCTCGCGGGGTCGTTCTTGCGCGCGTACACCTGCGCCAGCAAAACTTGCGGATGAGAGAAGTGGTCGGGGTCGAGGCGAATGGCATTCGATAAATGCTTTTCGGCAGAGTCGAGCTGGTTCAAAAGAGCGTACGTCATGCCAAGTTGGGATTGCGCCAGAGCATCCTGCGGCCTCCGCTTTGCAGCCTCGTTGTTGTACTGCAACGCCTCTTCGTATTTTCCCAGGTTGAGCAGAACGCCACCGAGATTCACGAGCGGCTCATACGCGTTCGCATCGGCCTCGAGGCCCCGACGAAAATGAGTCTCCGCTTCTGGCGTAATGCGTCTCCTGATAGGCCATCGTTCCAAGATGATTCCAGGCGGCCGCAAACCGGGGTTCGATCTGGACAGCGCGATGCAAACAGGCACGCGCTGCATCGAAATCTCGCTCCGCAATCTTCTTTTGCGCTTCTTTGTACTCGCGCAGGGCACGCCCGGGAATCTGTATTTCGCGGGCCGAGACAGTCGTCGAGCTCTCCCTGTTTACGTCTTCCCCGTCCGCCCTGATCTGTAGACTCACCTGGCCCCGATCGTTCGCCACCGCGCGGCTGATGTCGACCGTCTTCCGCACTTCCCTTCCGACACGAGTGGCGATCATTAGCGTGTACGCGCCCGGCTGAATGTCTCTGAACCGAAAATGACCGTCAGGTCCCGCCAGTGTCGATGCGGCGAAAGGATTTGAGACGGCGTGTAGTTCGACCGAAGCGGCGTCATGCGGCAGAATCTCGCCGCGTACGTCGAATGTCAACCTGGTTGCGGGAAGGCTCAAACTCGGAACGAGAAGCGCGCAGGCGATGAGTCTCAGCATCGTGTTCTGCCGAAGTACTTCCATGGTAGACCCGCGGTGCGCCGCGACGATATAGCCTAGGTGTGTGGCTAAGACTGACACCGCGGAGGTCCTTTCTCTCGAAGGTCGCGAAGTACGGATTACAAACCCGGATAAGTTGTACTTCTCAAAGCAAACGCGTCTGACGAAGCTCGAACTCGTTCGGTATTACCTGTCGGTTGCCCCTGCGGCCCTCAACGGCATCCGGGATCGTCCGCTCGTACTGAAACGCTTTGTGAATGGAGCCGAGGGTGAGGCCTTCTACCAGAAGCGTGCCCCGACGGAACGGCCGGAGTGGCTGCGCACGCGTTACGCTCGCGTTCCCGTCCGGACGAACCGCCGAAGAGATTGTGGTGGACGACGCCGCAGGACTAGCGTGGATCGTCAATTTGGGTTGCATCGAGTTGCACCCGCATCCGGTATGTGGACAGAATCTGGACCATCCTGACGAGTTACGCGTGGATCTTGATCCAGGTCCGGGAACAAGCTGGTCCGATGTCTGCGCGGTTGCGCTCGAAGTCAAGAGCTTCCTCGAAGAGATGGGATTGCGAGGCTGGCCGAAGACCAGCGGCTCACGCGGCATGCACATCAATGTGAGAATCGAACCACGTTGGACCTTCACCGATGTGCGGCGGGCGGCGCTCGCGCTGTCGCGCACGATTGAAGAACGCGTTCCGGCAATCGCCACTTCCAAATGGTGGAAAGAGGAACGCCATGGCGTGTTCCTTGACTACAACCAGAACGCAAAGGACCGCACGACTTGCTCGGCCTATTCGGTCCGCCCGCTTCCGGATGCGCGAGTGTCTACGCCCCTTCATTGGGACGAAGTAGAGGGAAGCGATCCCGCTGCTTTCACCGTTTTCACTGTTCCCCAACGCTTTGCAGAAATCGGGCGATCCGCATGCCGGCATGAATCGAATCTCGAGGCTCGCTCGAACGATTGCTCGAGATTGCAGACCAACACGACAAAGCAGGTTTGGGTGACGCGCCGTGGCCGCCGCACTTCCGCAAGACGGCTACCGAGGGAAAGCGAGCCGCCCCATCCCGTACTCAGGAGTCGAAGCAGACGCGCTCAAAGATGCCGTTGATCGTCGTCGCTAATTCGCCACACAAAGACGAGGCGTTGGCTGGCCTCGAGCGCTGGAAATCGCGTCACTCCGAGGCCGCCGCTCATTTGGCCGTGGACGACGTGTTGGTGGATGCTATGCGGGGCAGGTCTTCCACCTGGACACGCATCCGGATCAATCTCCGGAACGTTCCTGAAGCACTCCGGCCCACTGGAGAAGCGCCGGACCCCGATGAGGATCCGACGCGCTCCGTACCGACTGCTGCTGTCAAACGCGCTGGGAGAAAGAAGACGAACAGCGGAAGTGGGAGAACTCACGTTCGGCCCCGGATGAAGCTTAAGCGTGCTGCAGCTGATGTTTTCCCTCCGTGATTTCTTCGATCATCTTCTTGTTGAACGCTGGAATATCGGCTGGTTTACGGCTGGTAACCAAGTCCGTTGTCCGTCACGACTTCCTGGTCCGTCCATTCGCCGCCTGCATTCCGAATATCAGTTTGAAGCGATGGCCACGAAGTTAGCTTCCTTCCGCGGACCACGCCCGCTTCTACTAACATCCAGGGCCCGTGACAAATCGCAGCAACAGGTTTGTGTGCATCGAAGAATGATTTGACGAATGCGACTGCATTCTTGTCCTGCCGCAGGTGATCCGGATTCATAACACCACCGGGCAACACAAGGCCGTCGAAATCGCCTTCTTTGGCGGATGTAAGATTCAGGTCCACCGGCACGGAATCACCCCAATCGGTGCGGTCCCAGCCTTTAATCTCACCATCCTTCGGGGCAATTACTACCGTCTTTGCACCGGCCGCTTCAAGTGCCTTTTTCGGTTCAACTAACTCGACGTATTCGAAACCGTCTGTGGCCAGAATGGCTATTTTCTTATTCGATAAGTTAGCGCTCATAATTGTTTGCTTACTAATTCGACCCAGTAGATTCGGCCTTCGTTTCGAATCATCACGAGAGGAAAGAACTGGAAAAAGGCTCAGGTCCCTGGCTCTTCCCGGCGAGCATCTAGCGTACGAGGACTATGACTGAGCCCGAATATACGCCTGAAGAAAGAAAGAATCTGGAACTCGCAAAGGAATACATCAGTATTTCGTATGATCCAAAGCGTGCCAGCGCAAAAGCTGTAGAGCATCTCTGCGCACAGGGCAACCGTTTTATTGCTCCGACCACCTTCCCTGACGTGCACACGCTCGAAGAGTATGCCGAAGATCACGGCAAGCTGATGAAGCAGGTGAATGATCTTCACATCACGAACTTCGACGTACTCTTTGCGAAGGGCGATCGTGTTTGCCTGCGCTATTCAGCGGAAGGACACCACGCGGGAGAACCCCACGGCAAGTTGCCGCCGACCGGCAGGGAAGCCCAGTGGACGGCGAGCGCCCTGTTTCAGGTGAAAGAGGGCAAGCTAATGGAGTTCATTAAAGATTGGAACAAGCTCTCGATGTGGGAACAGTTTGGTTGGCCGCTCGAGGAGTGTCTAACGGCCCAATCGAAGTAGCTGGCCGATCAATCTAGTTCTTGGGATTTTTCTCCTGCCCGCGAGCTGGATTGGAGGCGCCGACAAGCTCGGGCGATCTCTGCGCGGCCAGTTTCTCACGCTGCTTTGAAGGATCTGCACGCTTCAATCTCTCGAACGGTGCAAGGGTTTGTGGCGCTCCGGTTTTCAACGCGCGTAGCACGCCTTCGAGAACACGGACATCGGCATATCCTTCTTCGCCATCGGGCTCGGGATCTGTTCCGTTCAGAATGCAGTCGGAGAAATATTTCATTTCGCCGCCAAACTGGTCGGTGTTCTTGAAGCTCTTTTCACTCTGCTTCTGGCCAACCGTCACCTGCTGTTCGAGTGGCACGCCGTACATGTAACCCGGGCTCATCACCACGTTTCCCTTCGTACCGACGACCGTATAAGAATCAATGCTGTTGCCGTAATAAGAGATCGTAAATTGCGCGATCCGGTTTTCAGGGAAGCGCAAAGTCACGGCAACTGTATCGTCGAAATCGCCTAGTCCTGAATCGGGGTGGCGGGTTCCAATGGCGGAGACCACCTCTGTGGGCTCGGCGCCGAAAACGTACCGCGCGGCATTCACCGGGTAGGGCCCCATATCCATTACAGGACCTGCAAGATCGCCATTTTGCGCGCGATGATTTTCGGGGTCGACCATCTGGGCGAAACACGAGCTGAACAGATGGACGGTGCCGAGTTCCCCGCCCCGGATCTTCTCGATAAGATCGAGCGTAGCCGGCTCGAAATGAAGCCGATAGCCCACCATCAACTTCGCGCTTGAGGTCTTCTGCGCCTCCAGAATCTCTTTGCACTTGCTGGTGCTCACCTCAAGCGGCTTCTCTGAAAGGACATGAATTCCGGCCTTCAACGCCGGAATAATGAACTCGGCGTGGCGCCAGTTGGGAGTGGCTACGTAAATTGCATCGATTGTTCCGGATTTGAGAAGGGAATCGAACTGCTCATACGTGTAGAAGTTCGTAACGTCGTACTGCTCGCCGACCTCGCGCGCCTTCGCCAGATCAGAACTGACGAAACAAGTCACTTCGGAGTTGCCTGTATGCTTCACTCCGGGCAGCATCGCTTCCTGCGCAATGTCACCTAATCCGACGATGGCGTAACGAACCTTCTTATCCGGGCCGAGGCCGAGGGCTTCTTTGATACTCACTAGGATCTCCGTGTAATAGATGCCCTCGGCGCGGCCCTGTGACTAGACAGTGGGCATTAGCGCGGGTAGGGGTGGCCTCGCAGAATCGTAAACGCGCGGTAAATCTGTTCGAAAAGAACAGCGCGTGCCAATTCGTGGGGGTACGTCATGGCCGAAAGGGAAAGCAGGAGGTCGGCGCGCTCCCGCCAATCCGGAGGTAGCCCGTCGTGGCCGCCAACTAGAAATACCAGGTCCTGGCCGATCGCCTCGCCATGCCGGAACAGTTCGGCAAACTGGTCCGAATCCATGCTTCGCCCCCGGGGATCGAGGAAGATCTTCCGAGCGCTTCCGTGTTTCGCGAATAAATCGAAGCGCGACGGGACAATCTCGCGCTGAGTGCAGTCGCAATAACGCGTTGTGCGCTTCAAAAACTCCGCCGAAATCGCATTTGCGTGGGCATCCCGGGGTTTGCCTATGAAGTAAACGTGCACCTTCACAAGCTGCCCTCCATGTGAGACTTGCCGGTGGTTGTACTAGTACGTTGAATGACAGGCCTGCCTCGAAATTTGCGCAGGAGACGGGCGAAACGATATTGTTGAAGGTACAAACTGGCGGCTCGCCTCTTATGTTATAGCCGCATCAGGACTTCGCTGGGAGGACAGCCATTGGCTTCAACAGTTTGGAAGGGCTACATCTCTTTCGGGCTCATCACTGTTCCCGTGCGCCTGTATACGGCTGCACGGACGGAGCGGATTAGCTTCAACCAGATTCATGGCGTTTGCGGGAGCCGCATCAAACAGCAGACGTTTTGTCCGCACTGCGATCGTGTCATCGAGCGCAGCGAACTGGTCAAGGGATACGAAGTGGAGAAGGACCGGTACGTCATCGTCAATGACGAAGAGATCAAGACGGTCGCGCCGCCTACCAGCGACAACATGGAGATCTATGAATTCGTGAAGGCCGAGGGCATCGACCCGATCTATTTCGATGCTTCGTACTTCATGGTGCCGGAAGAGGCCGGGAAGAAGGCTTATCACCTGCTCTTCGAAACCATGAAAAAGTCGGGCTACAGCGCCATCGCGAAGATCACCATGCACCAGCGCGAGTACACGGTTACGGTCAGGCCGCATTCAGAGGGCCTGCTTCTGCACACCATGTACTATCCGGAAGAGGTTCGTGACGTGCCGGAATTTCGTCGCGACCACAGCGTCACGGTAAAGCCGCAGGAAGTCGAACTGGCGCAAAAGCTGGTGGAAGGCCTGGCTGCCGAGTTCGATCCCTCCAAGTACCACGACGAATACCAGGGCCGTCTCACGCAGATGATCGAGGCCAAACGAGAAGGCCAGAACGTGGAGGCGGAAGCACCCAAGAAACGCGCGCCTGTGATCGACCTCATGCAGGCTTTGCAGAAGAGCCTGGGAGAACTTCCCCAGCGAAAGCCAGCCACCGCGGCAGCGATCCGAGACACGGCCACCCCGCAACAAGCAAAGAAACAGGCCGGCGGCCGGAGTCGGGCAGTTCGAACCGCAAACGGGTAGCGAGGCTACCGACTTCTATTCCGGAGCCCATGCCGGGACCAGGTCAATTCCGGATGATCCGGTGATGGTTTCGATCGCAGCCCTCATTATGGCCGTGCTGGCATTCTCAGCCTTGCTCGGATGGGCCTTGCTGCGGAGCGCAACGGCCGTTGAGCGAGCGCGCCGGGCCACGGTATCGCCGACGCCTGCTGATCGTCTACGGTGCAATTTGTGGTGCTGGCGCTGTGTTTTGTCTCGTCCAAGTGTCGGGCATGCAATCGAGAGCACAGGTCACCTCCTCTGTGGTAATGGAGCTCATCAACATATTGCTCTTCTTCCAGCTAGCGCGTAATTTGAGGACCCCCTCCAGATTGAATTCTGAGGAGCGAGTTCTTGTATCTGCTATGGACCAGCCTGTTACGATACGCTGAGCAAATCGAAACCGGTCGGCATTCTCGCGTCGACTTACATGAAAGGCACACCTTTGCTACGAACTACGTTACTGTTCTGCTCCGCTTGCCTGCTGATGTCTGCTCAAAACAACAAATTACGGGTCATCGCCTTTGGTGCACATCCTGATGATTGCGATATTCGCGCATCTGGAACGGCCGCCCTATTTGTATCGATGGGACACGCGGTCAAGTTCGTTTCGGTCACAAACGGCGACGCGGGGCACCATGAGATGCACGGTCAAGCCTTAGCGGCACGGCGGCTAAAAGAGGCGAAAGAATCGGCGAGGCGATTGGGCACTGAGTACGACGTTCTCGACAATCACGACGGCGAACTTCTGCCGACCTTGCATGTCCGCCAGCAGGTCATTCGTGAGATCCGCGAATGGAACGCCGATATCGTGCTCGCTCCCCGTCCCAACGACTATCATCCAGACCACCGTTATACGGGTGTACTGGTGCAAGATGCGGCTTATATGGTTGTCGTGCCGAGCGTTGTACCTGATGTACCACCACTCAGAAAAAATCCAGTGTTCCTCTACTACGAGGATCGGTTTCAGCGTCCGAATCCGTTCCGGCCCGACATCGCAGTTCGCTTGGACGACGTTATTGACAAAAAAGTCGCGGCTTTAGATGCTCACGTATCTCAGTTTTATGAGTGGCTCCCGTGGGTAGACGGACGCTTGAACGAGGTACCAAAGGGAACTGCGGAACGAAAAGAGTGGCTGAAGAAGGAGCGTAGCCGTCCCCCAAACGAACAGGTACGCGCTGCACTTGTTAAGTGGTATGGCCCCGAAACGGCCGCCAAAACCGAATACTATGAAGCGTTCGAGATCTGTGAATATGGTGCACAGCCCAACACAGAGCGCATTCGCCAACTGTTTCCCATGCTACGTGCACCCGAGTAATTGAGTGACCGGGATGTCCGTTTTTTACTATTTATCGCTGTAGATTAACTCTATCCTGCCGTCATGATGTTGAGACGGCATATCAAATTGTTTTCGTTAGCACTGGTTGTGACCGCCATCGCAGGCGCCACGCCACCATTCGGCACCTGGAAACTAAATCTCCAATTGTCGCGATTTGAACCTAGTCCGGCACCTTGGAAGAGTTTCACGCTCACTTTTGCTCCAGCCGAAAGCGGAGCCTACCGGATTACCGCGAAAGGCGAAACAAGCAATGGTGCACCAATCAGCACCACTTACCTGCTGAAAGCAGACGGCAAGGATTACCCGGTTACGGGCGCGCCTTTCGACAGCATCGCCGTCGCGGACGAAAGTTCTAACGTCGCTATCATCACGACGAAACTGCAAGGTAAGGTACTCGAGAAAGCACGGTCGGTGACCTCAGGAAAGCTCATGACAAACACGAGCGACAGAGTCGACCGAAGCGGCAAACCTGTCCACACTGTCGAGGTCTTTGAGAAGCAGTAAGCAGCCTCGGCAGGACCTTGTCAAGGAGAGTTCAGATGGCGACCAGAACGACATTTCCAATTTCATCAAACATTCCCCGACACTCCGGTTACCGCCCCGACCGACCTTGAATCCGGCAGGCAGGCACGGCCCGGTTTCAGTTCTTGCCGTACATGGAACCGTGTTCTTTGCTTGGCTCTTATTGTTTCTCGTTCAAACGTTATTGATGGGTTCGGGATTGGTCGTGTGGCACCGCAGGCTGGGGATCGTTGCCGTCTTCCTGTTGGCCCTCATGCTTCCTCTGGGGTATGAGACTACGATTGCCATGATCCGGCGTGGTTACGATCTCAGCGGCGATCAATATGTTGGTGGCATCACTAACGTCGGATCTTTGGACGCGCAAACCGCTTCTGTGTTCAACCTCGTGGCGCTCGCCTGGTTTGCCATCCTCGCTATCTGTGCTCTGTGCTTTCGCGCCCGCCCTGCTGTTCATGTACGCCAGCCCCAAGTTTGGAAGAGTTCGTACGTTTCTATGTCCACCGTCAATCGCACATAACGAACGGCTCGATCTTACATCCGGTGCCGGCGCGGGCTACACCAATGATCGAGTTCGACTTTGGGGATCCGGTGTACGTCTTTGCTTCATAACGGCGTGTGCTTTCCATCGCCTCCGGTCGTTGTTGTGGGGCCGCAAACGTACCGCAGAATTGACATGCAATTACGCGGAAAGCTCAGTTCATTCGTGATCATGTTCCAGCCCGATGGCCTGCGCCGCCTGTTCTCGCTACCCATGCAGGAATTGACCGACACGGGCGCCGAAAGTCACTCTGTCCTAGGCCCCTGGATTTCTCAACTGTGGCAAGTTCTCGGCAACTTAGCTTCGTTTGAAAAAACGAGTGCGGGCCGCAAACGAAGCTCTTTTGAATCAGGCTGCGCGGTCGGTTGCCGCGAACGGGATCTCGAAAGCTGTAGCCTATGTTGTGCAGGCAGGCGGCTGCAGCGATCTGAAACTGCTTGCGGACTGGACGGGTTTGAGTCCGCGTCATTTCACCCGACGTTTTACTGAGCAAAGGGCGTGGGACCGAAGCTGTTCGCAAGGATTGTCAGGTTCCAAGCCGCTCTTGAGACCAAGGCCCTATGCGCTGGCAAGTCGTGGACCGAGCTTGCGCATGACTTCGGATATTACGATCAGATGCATATGATCCATGACTTCGGACAACTCGCGGGCGGGAGCCCGAAGGAGATGCTGACGCATATGGAAACCGTCTTTGTCGAACCGATCAGGCAGGTTCGATCAAATGCAGTGCCGGCGGCCAGTGTCTCGAATGCAAGACTGCCGCTGTAGAGAGCGCTCATTGCGGGGCCAAGCATTTCCGCTCCCGCGCGTACTCACGCCTCATCCAGCACGGGATTTGGGACTTTTGATCAGGCGAACAGCACCCTGAAATGGTATTTTCCCTTCTGTGGACGAAGCGCAGCGGCTACGCGGAGTAGTTCTGGATTCGCTCGACCGGGAGCAGGATGCCAATGGTCTGGCCCGCCACGCTTATCGAAGTCGGACGCAGTTTTATCGTGTTTTCCGGGCAATGATCGAGGAAACACCGGTGGCCATGCGTCGCAGGCTGCTACTCGAAAGAGCGGCGTGGCAACTGTGCCATACGCAACTCTCTGTCACAGCTATCGGTCTTGACGCAAACTACGGATCGCTGGAAGCGTTCACCAGGGCATTCCGAAAGGCCTTCAAGATTTCACCAAGTCTTTATCGCCGTATGGGCGCGACATACACTCACCTGCACGCGCCTAACGGAATTCATCATTATGCGGGCAGGGATGACAGGAAAGGAACTGATCAATCTATGGATCTCTTTGATATTTTCGCCGGCCAGGAGTCCTGGCACACGCGGCGTCTTCTCGAGCTTGCGAACACACTAAGCGATGAACAGCTTGATCATCCTTTGAAAATCCAGATCAAGGTTGCTCCATGGGATGCCCCGGATCAGAGTCTGCGCCAGATTCTGGACCGGATGGTGCAAACCAAGGAAGTTTGGGCCGCAGCAATGACAGGCGGCAGCATGCCGTTACTGGACGGTGCTCCGCCCCAAGATCGAACGCCTTCGGCGATGCTGGCGCGCATGGACAAAGCCGATGCAGCGTTTCACAGCGTACTCACCGATGTACGCAATCGAAGCGCCTGGGAGGACACGTTTGTCGATGCGCTCTGCGAGCCGCCCGAAACCTTTACGTTTGGTGGTATGTTCGCGGACGTGATTACCTTCAATGCCCATCGGCGGATGCTCGCCATAGATGCGTTGCAAAGGCTGGGAGCCAGGGTTGAAGGCTGTGGGAGCCCCATCGAGTACGTCGCGCAACTGACCGGCGCGTCGGAGTAACAGTCGTTCGACCGTTAACTTAACGGCCGGAAATCCAATGGTACTGTTCGGCAGTTAGCGGCACGACGGACAGCCGCCCCTGCTTGACCAGCGGTGAATCGGAAAACAGCGTCTCGGCCTTGATTTCAGTTAATGTTTTTGGCTGAACCAGGCGCTTACCCGCTTTTACGCGTACTCTAGGCACCTTCGGATCAGACACATCCACACTGACGACAGAGGCTGTGCCTACGGCTTGCCGTTCGTTGCCGGTGTGATAGTAAACGAGCTTATCGCCCGCCTTCATCTCGCCCAGGTGCCGGACGGCAACAGGATTCGATACTCCGTCCCACAGAGTCTCGCCGTCACGTTCCAAGTCCTCATATGAGTACTGGTCAGGCTCCGATTTCAGCAGGTAGGGCATTTCCGATCATCTTATCGCCTGCATAGTCTCTCTTACCCCGTACCCGTATCTCTCTTGGCAGGACAGAGCTTGCCGAAATGATGCCTAGGCTCTCAGATGAGCCGCGAAGGCATCATGAAATCAATCCTCCCCGTTGCGCTCCTGACAATCGCTTCCGCTGCCGTCCACGGAGCGCCCGTGAGCGTCACGTGCGGCGCTCCCCTGCGGTCTGCCATTTCGTCGAGTTCCCAATGGTCAGCGAGCTGTACAAGCCTTACGAACGGCTACTCATATTCGGGAGGAGGCGCGAGCGCGACGGCCAATGTTGGCCTCCAGCTGGCAGCCAACGGCGCAGATTTCAGTTCCCTGACCACTTACCAATACGCCTACGCTCAACAAGCGCCACGGTCCGCCAATTCCTTATTCGGACCAGCGGCCGACAGCTCCGTCGCCGTGACGTATAACAGCACTCTGGTCACCGGCGGATCGGTCCGGTCCGGCTATTTGCAAATCCAAGGCTATGGGTATGGAAGCAACTTCTACGACGGAGGGGCGACCATGACCTCCGGAATCGTGCTGGGATCGGGCAGCCCCTATCAAACTGAGATCACGTGCTCTTCAAACTCGGGATCTTGCACACCGGGCACCGGCTACTACAACTACTACTCGCTTATCCCGGTTACGCTTGGGACTGCCTTCACGATCGAAGCCAATGGCGGAACAACAAACTGGGCCTCCGGGTTCGACGGGCTGTCAGGCGGTTCACTGAATACCGTCTTCGATTTCCGCTTCTTGGAGGCAGACGGACGAACTCCCGTCAGCGTGAGCCAGGCGCCCGAACCCACGACAGTTGGGCTGGTCGGGCTGGCTTTTTGCTCGGTAGCGCTCGTTAAGAAACGCCGGTCTCGAGCCTAGCGGTGACCGCCGCCACCGGCATGCCCCCCACCGCCGCCACCCGCAGCGTGAGCACCAGCGCCACCGGCGCCTCCACCGAAGTGTCCGCCACCACCTCCGGCGTTCGTATGAGCTCCGGCGCCAGACCAGCCACCCGCGTGCGAGCCGCCTTGCCAGCCGCCCGAGCCAGCTGCCGGACGAGCACCGGTTCCCCGTCCTGCAAACGCGGGAGCGGGCGCTCCTGAGGCCGTCGTCAGACCAGAAGACGCAAAACCCTGCCGGGCCTGCATTCTAGCGGCATGATTCGCCCAAGGAGACGCACTAAAGGAACCAACCGCAGCAGGGTTGTTCGGGCTAAGGGGAACAGCGGCCATTGCAGCGCCATTCGGCAGAGTAGAACCGACCGGCTGGTGTCCATGCCATCCGTTAACAGGTGGCGTGTGAGTCCCATTCCAGCGACCGCCTCTCCATGTTCCGCCGCGGTAAACGGGAGCTGCCACGACCGGCGCGTATCCAACCAGCCCGGGCGAGTAAAAACCGTATCCAAAGGGGCTGTAGAACGCGCCCGATCCGGGAAGCCAGGCCCATGAGCTGAACGCGGAATCCCAGAACCAGCCGGGACTTGCAACTCCGCCCAAGCCGGGGGTATAAGCATTTCCCAGCAGTCCCATTTGAGCGCTACGAGCTACCCGGTAGCTCGCCGCCGCGTCGTATTCGGAACGCACGTTGCTCCAGGCGTACAGCTCGTCGTCTTTCTTCGAATCGAATTTCTCGGGCTTCAGATTTGCGGCCAGAATCACTTCCCGGCCTTTCTTCACGTCCACCGTCTTGTCGGAGAAGGCAACGGTCGCTTTACCATCCAGGACAGCTACGCTCGGCGGGTCATCGGCACGGAAGCGATACAGCCCGTTCTTCTCGATGGTCGCCGAAGCGCCGTGGGAGATTACCTGTACGCTGCTTCCCTTTACCAGACCAGTGGCTTCAACCATCGCTTCGCCGCTCATGACTTCGATCTGAGTGGCGACGAGAGATGGCGATACCATGCGAACTTTCGTGTTGTCGCCCACCCGAAGAAAAATGCCAGGGGCGAGGAGGACTTCGGCCTTTCCTAAGTCAGTCGAGAGAATGTCGTTCGCGTTCAGGAACGTTGTCTGAAGGTATTTTTCGTTTACGGGAGTTCCGTTGATATAAGCGGCTCCCTCCACGTAATTCACAGCGCCCGGCTTTGCCGATACGGTGTACGCTTGCGGCATCGCGTATCCAGTTGTGAGGATCAATCCGGCCAATAAGCAGGCCGTCCGCTTCCCTAGGCTCTTCATAATTCCCAACCCTTCCAAGCGAAACTGGAGGCTACTACGTGGTCTCCCGCTTGTTGGATGCGGCCTAGCCGGTTATGTTCCGGTTACGCACACAACCATCTAAATTGATTATCCTCTTTTCGCATCAGAGGGAAACTCCGGGTTCGTTAAACCTCTCTATTGAGGGAGATACGATAGAATCCACCCCGGGGACGGAAACCAGAATTGACCCTTCGAGCGATTGACTACCTCAGTTTGATTCTCTACTTCGCCTTCGTTCTTGGGATCGGCTGGCTTGCCAAACGGAAAATCACCAGCAGCGAAGATTTCTTAACTTCTAAGAACTCGGTTCCAGTCTGGATCACGAGTCTCGCGTTCATTGCGGCAAACCTGGGTGCACAGGAAATGATCGGGATGTGCGCCTCCGGCGCGAAGTACGGCATCATGACGGCCCACTTCTACTGGCTGGGCGCCGTGCCCGCCATGGTGTTTGTCGGCGTGTTCATGATGCCGTTTTACTTCGGCAGCCGCGCGCGAAGCGTCCCGGAATATCTGAAACTTCGCTTCGACGAGAAAACCCGCGGCCTGAATGCGATCACTTTCGCGATCATGACGATCTTCTCGTCGGGCATCAGCATGTACGCGCTCGGGTTGCTGTTTGAACTGGTGCTGGGCTGGAACTTCACCAACTCCGTGCTGCTCTCGGCGGCCATCGTGCTGGTTTACACCCTGCTAGGCGGACTGACAAGCGCGATCTATAACGAGGTAGTACAGTTCTTCCTCATTGTTCTGGGGTTCGCTCCGCTCTCCTACTATGCGGTCGCAGAAAGCGGGCGGATGGAGCGGTATCAAGTCAAATCTTGAGCCCGTCATGACCCACTCCTGGCGGTATGTGGCGCATGCCAGTGAGAATCCAATGGGCGTCGAACTCTTCGGGCTCGTCGCCGGGCTTGGATTTGTTCTCTCGTTCGGGTATTGGTGTACCAACTTTCTGGTCATCCAGCGTGCCATGGCAGCCAAGGACATGGCCGGAGCACGGCAAACCCCGCTCTTCGCGGCTTTTCCCAAGATTCTGATGCCGTTCGTAGTCATTCTTCCCGGCATCGCGGCCGTTGCGCTGATGCATACCTCAAGCGGGTACACGCTTCCGTTGAAAGCAAGCGGCGGGTACGATTACGACCAGGTTCTGACGACCCTCATGGCCAAGTTCTACCCGTCGGGCATGTTAGGAATCGGGCTGACTGCGCTGATGGCCTCGTTCATGTCCGGCATGGCCGGTAACGTAACGGCGTTCAACACGGTTTTCACTTACGACCTGTACCAGAGTTACTTTCGCAAGAACGCGCCCGATCGGCATTACCTTCACGTCGGACGAATCACAACGGTGGCGGGAGTAGCTCTTTCGATTGCGACCGCTTACCTCGCGACTCAGTTCAACAACATCATGGATTTCCTCCAGCTGGTGTTCGGGTTCGTGAACGCACCGCTGTTTGCAACCTTTCTGTTGGGGATGTTCTGGAAACGAGCGACGGGAGATGGCGCATTCTGGGGTTTGCTGTGTGGAACCACGGCCGCCGCTTGCACTCATGGCCTCACAGTAGCCGAGGGCAAGGGCGGTTGGATTACGAAGGTTCATGAGTTCCCTTCGGCAATGGCGCAGAACTTCTGGATTGCCATTGTCGCGTTCGTGGTCTGTCTGATCGTCACGTTCGGGGTGAGCCTGGTTACGAAGGGTAAAACCGACGACGAACTCCGGAACCTGGTTTACGGCGTGACGGAGAAGCCCGACGAAGGGGACGCGCCCTGGTACAAGCGGCCCGGCCCGCTCGCGGTGGTCGTGCTTACTGTGCTCGTGATCTTCAATATTCTCTTCTGGTAACCATATGGATGATCTTCGGCGGCCGACCGGGTTTCTCTTTGCTGTCCTCGGGCTGATTCTCTTGTCCTATGGACTGATCAATCCCTCAGTCCGCGCACCCCTTAACGAAGACACAAATGTCAATCTGTGGTGCGGTCTGATTCTTCTACTGTTCGGAGGATGCATGTTGTGGCTGTCATTCCGGCGCAAATCGTAAGCGGCTTTCAGGCCGCGTTTAAGACGTCGGCGCTGCCGGCCATTTATCGAGCTCCCGGCCGTGTCAACCTGATCGGCGAGCATACCGATTACAATCTCGGCTTTGTTCTTCCCATCGCTCTCGAGATGAGCTGCTATGCCGCCGTCGCCGAGAACGGGCGGGACGAGCTGCGCATATTTTCGCAGGATTTCGATAGCGGCTTTTCGGTCCCGATGAACCAGCTTGCGGAACTGAAGCCGACCGGCGAATGGCACGATTACGTGATCGGTGTCGCCAAAGAGCTTGCCAAGCTGGAGATTCCGCTCCGCGGAGCCGACCTCTTTGTGCATAGCGAGGTCCCGGTCGGTTCCGGACTCAGTTCGTCCGCATCTCTTGAGATCTCTTCTGCCTGTGCTCTTCTGGGAGGACGATCTCTTGAACCCCTAGATCTTGCATTGCTGGGCCAGCGAGCGGAAACGCTATTCGTCGGGGTGCCCACGGGCATCATGGACCAGTACGCATCGGTCTTCGGCCGAGAAGAGGCCGCGGTCAAGATTGACTGCCGAAGCTTACAGCATGAGTATGTCTCTTTGCCAAAAGGCGTGAGCGTTCTCGCTGTGAACTCGATGGTGAAGCATGAGCTGGGCGCTTCGGCATATCGAGAGCGAGTGAGGGAGTGCCGGGAAGCTGTGGAGGCGCTGCAGTTGACCGACTCGTCCATTCAGAGCCTGCGCGACGCCACTCTGGATTTCTTCACACGCGTACAGGAGACGGTACCTCCGGTTCCGCGGCAGCGTGCCCGTCACGTCATTACCGAGAACGAGCGCGTCCTTGAGTTTGCAGAGGCGGCGCGGGCGGGCGATCTCGAAACAATGGGCCGCTTATTCGTGGCCTCTCATCGCAGCATGCAATACGACTACGAAATCAGCTGTGAAGAGATAGACTTCCTCGTCGATTCTGCGTTGAAGATTCCTGGTGTGTACGGTGCCAGGATGACTGGCGGCGGCTTCGGCGGTTGCACGGTAAACCTTGTGCAGACCGGAAGAGAAGAAGAGTTCACTCGAGAGCTCGGCAAGCTATATGGGGACCGATACGGGATTGCGGCGCATTTCTACGATTGCAAGCCGGCGAACGGCGCGGGACTTTTTCACGCGGCTGCTTCCTTCGCAGAGAGCGAATAGGCTAACAGCCATCCGCAATGTGTCATTCGAAGGTGGTTCTTATGGCTCTGGGGGAGTAGTAATACCGCTTGTTCTGATGCGCTCTGCCGAGCCAAGTGGATCGGGTGGTGCGCAGGGGGAAGTAGAGGTGCGCTACTACACTTGTCGGACCCGAGCAGATCTCTCGGTGGACTTCACCGATAAAGGAAGAACACGGGCCCTCGTCCGCGATTGGAGAGATCGCGCCTTTGTGCTTAAGAGAGATGCGAGCAACCCTAGCGGTTTAGATTTTCAAGATACTGAAAACAGGGTATATCTTTCGATCGCGGGCAATAAGGCGCTTTACGGTTTGATTGACAGGGAACCCATTGTCTCCAAGCGAAACCGCCCGTTTCAGAAAGGTAGTACGTACCTTCCAATTCCGATTCCTGGAGGCAGATCAGTTGTCCCCCGTTACTGTCACCGTAGCGCCAGAGCCGTGGGAGAGATCGTGAATGGAAAGAAGCGGTCCGCGCAATCGGTCAGGTCAGTCTCCGAACGACAGACCGGCGGACTGAGCGACACCTTGAATGTACTTGCGACCTCTCGTGTACTCGTCCTCGCTATGCAGATGTTCCAGCATAAGCGGCGCATCGACCGGTAAGGACGACAAAGCTGTCAGATACGCCCGGTAATCGATGACGCCCGTTCCGGGCACCACTTCCTGCAAATACATCTGAACGCCCGGGCCCCACTGCAGATCTTTTGCATGGCAGGAGGCGATCCACCTGTCCTAGTTTCTGGAAGCATTCGCGGATCACAGACGCGTTGTGGTAAACCCGCTCGGGCCTGTTCATCGTGTTGCAAACGTCCAAATGCACTCCGAACGCCTTACGGTCAACAGCTTTGATCAGCTGGAGATATTCGTCCGGTCCGGTTGGCAGACTCCAGGGCATCATCTCGATCGTGAACACCGTCCGTCGTGGCTTCACAGCATCGATGAGCTTACGGCAATTTTCGACGGTTGCGTCGAAGAACTCCGGGCTCATATTGCGCGGATTCGGTCCATACCAGACATCAGGATGGTAAGAGCCGGCGATATCGACGCAGTTCCGGGCACCAAGCTGTTCGGCGAGCGCAAGGCGGTCCGTGACCCAGGCAAAGTTCCGCCGGCGCTTCTCGGGATCAGGATCAAGGATGTTGCGAAATGCTCCGACCTCCGCAATCACGACATCCTGCTTGGCGAATTCCTTCACCCAGGCCGCGATGCGACTGCTGTCCTTCACATCCATCTCAGCCGGCGCATAAGCAGCTCGATAGCCCAAAGCACGATGCGCCGTTGCCAGAACAGCAGGGTCGTCCGACTTCACGAAAATAGGACCGCCCAAGCGCATGGGCTTTCCGGCGGCTCTTAGCCGTCGTCGGTGCGAGCAGCCGCGGTACCCTGCTAAGAATAGGTTGCGCCGGGAGATCATCGGCGAATGGTATCAGCCTCCGATTGAATACATCGGCCGGCTAGGGGCTACAAAGGAGGAGCGCTGAATATCGTGCCCAATCCACTTGGCCCAGACGGTATCTCGAATGGCCGTCTGAAGCTGGTCACGGGCAGCATCGGAGTTCAACAGCGGCTTGATGTCCACCTCATCGCGAGCAAACAGACAATTCCGCATCTTTCCGTCTGAGGTTAACCGTAGCCGGTTGCAATTGCCACAGAACGGCTTGCTCACGGAAGCGATGAAGCCCGACTCGAGCGCCGTCCGCGAATCGGTATTCCGTCGCGGGCGCTCTGCGGGTCCGCGTCCGGTACAGCGGTCAACGGACCGAATTCATGCTCCAGGCTTTCGATCATCTCGTCGGCCGTGAGCACGCGGTCGAGAGCCCACAATGCCTGCGCATCAAGCGGCATAAACTCGATGAACCGGACCTCAATATCGTTCTCTCGTCCGAAACGAACCAGGGCCGGAATATCCGGCTCGTTCAGACCTTTCACTGCGACGGCGTTCAGCTTGATTTGAAATCCCAAGTTGCGCGCAGTCTCAATGCCGGCCAGCACTCGACGGAGATCGTCGCGGCGTGTGATCGTCCGGAACCGCTCGCGATCCAAGGTGTCGAGGTGAACATTCAGCCGCCGCAATCCGGCATCGAACAGAGCTTTGCGCGTTTGCCGCCAGCAGCACCCCGTTTGTCGTCAGCGCAAGGTCTCGCAGAACGGTTCGCTCGGACAAACCCGCGATCAGTTCGGTACAGGCGAGGACGCAAGAGGGGCTCGCCGCCCGTGAGCCGGATCTTGGTGATGCCCAGGGGCAGGGCTGCCTGGACAAAACGCTCAATTTCGGCAAAAGAAAGGAGGGAGACGCGCGGCGCAAATTCGGCGCCTTCCTCGGGCATGCAGTAGAAACAACGGATGTTACACCGATCGGTGACGCTGATTCGCAGATCGGAGTGGACGCGTCCGAAGGAGTCGAGGAGCTGCCCGGACCGGGGCGCCGCCGACACTTCAGGACTTCCGAGTTGGATCAGGTGCGTCAAACGAGGTACTTCTACATCATCCGACAACCGCGCGGATCAGGAGCTAGCTGTGTTTATTTCAGAGCGAGCATGCGCTCAATCGGAACAAGCGCACGACGCATGATGTCAGCCGGGAGTTCGATCCGAGGCTCCAGCGCGTCAAGGGAGTCGCGCAGCTTCTCGAGGGTGTTCAGCCGCATGTAGGGGCATTCGCTGCAGTTGCAGTTCTCGTTCGCAACGAAGTAGAACTTCTTGCCGGGAGACAGCTTTTCGAGGGAGTAGCGCACGCCGCTTTCGGTCATAACGATGAATTCGTTCGCCTCTTGCGCGGTACACCAGTCGACGATAGCCGAGGTGGACCCGATGAAGTCCGCCATGCCGAGCACATCGCTTGGGCATTCCGGATGCGCGGCAACCAGGGCATTGGGGTGCTCCGCACGTGCGGCAGCTACCCGGCGGCCCGGGAAGGTGGCGTGAACGATGCAGGCCCCTTGCCAGATCTTCATGTTTTTCCGGCCTGTCTGCGCTTTGACGTAGTTGCCCAGGTTGATATCTGGAAGGAAAAGAATGGGTTTTTCTTCCGGGATGGAATTCACGACCGCGACGGCGTTCCTCGACGTGCAGAGAATGTCGCTCTCCGCCTTCACCTCTACGGAAGTATTGATGTAGCTGACAATGACGTAATCCGGGTTTCGCTGTTTAAACGCCCTCACTCCAGAAGCCGGGCAGCTATCCACCAAGCTGCACCCGGCCTTTGCGTCGGGGAGTATGACGGTACGGGTCGGGTTCAAAACTTTCGCTGTTTCCGCCATGAACTTCACGCCGCAAAACGCAATGACTTCACCGTCGAATTTCTGTGCCGCGCGCGCCAACTCCAGGCTGTCGCCCACAGAGTCGGCAATTTCCTGTATTTCTGGCTCCTGGTAGTGATGCGCCAGGATAATTGCGTTCCTACGCGCTTTCAGGTCCAGGATCTCGTCGGCAACAGTGCTAATAGCGAGCATCGCGATCCTTTAGATTAGTTCGTCCCGGTGGAAGTTGCTACGTCCTGTGAATCATTGCCTAACGTCTTTGCTGATCGTTATAGTTCTACCAGGGAGAGAGGGAGGTGCCTGCCTTATCTGGCGCCTTCCGCGCACGTCCGGATCGAACAGAGACGCAACCCGGATGCTTCTGAATCAACGACACGTTCCTGTCCGCTCCTTGCTTCGCGGCTGTCTCAGTTTGCGAATCCGGATCTTCAGCTAGATTTGAAATCCGGAAATGAACGACCCACAACATACCAGTTTTCACATACTACATTCCTGTTTAGACATTCCTGTAAGTGGTTGATGCAGATTAGCCTCGGACCAGTCTAGGGGCGTTTGTAAAGGTCGGCGAACCGATTGCATAGCCCTGAACATCGCTGAGCCCCACTCTGGGGCAGAGGAGAAGCAACTCAAGAGGCTTCCCGTCTGGCCTACTCGTTCGCGTTTGACCTTATTACAATACCTCACAATGATCTCTCGGTTAAGCGTCCATCTACCGCTGGACGTCTGTGTTTTCCGCCCTCGTTTGTGTTGCCCTCTGGCGCTTTCTATTTCCTCGTTTGCGCAGACGACAAGCGGCGACTTGGTAGGAACAGTTCTCGACCCGTCAGGCGCAGGTGTTCCCGAACGCAACGGTAGAAGCGACGAACGTCGAGACGAACGTAAAAACCACCGCCACCACGAACGCCAGGGGCGAGTATCGGTTCAGCAATCTATTGATCGGGCGGTATGACGTTTCCTCGACTGCGTCCGGGTTCACCTCAGCTTCGCTGAAAGGCGTCCAGATCCAGCTCAACACCACACAAACGGCTAATTTGACGTTGCAGGTCGGCACAGACGACCACTACCGTTGAAGTCCAGGAAGCTGGCGCAACGATCGATACAACGACTTCGCAACTGCAGAATTCATTTGAAAGTCGCCAAATCCTCGATCTACCGCAGGCCGCATTTTCGGGTCCCACCGCCACCGCCGGAATCGCCAATCTGAGCTTGCTCAATGCGGGCGTATCGACGCTGCCGGAAGCGGATACGGAGTCGGACCTCCGATCGGAGGCCAGCGCCCACAAATAACAGCTTCAACGTCGAGGGAATCGACAACAACGACAAAGGCATTACGGGACCGATTGTTTACGTGCCGATCGATTCCATCGGCCAGTTCTCGGTCCTACAAAATCAATTCAATCCGGAATTCGGCTTCTCTTCGGGCGGAATTTTCAACTCGAACATCAAGAGCGGCACAAACAGCGATCCATGGCTCGATCTACGACTACATGCAGAACAGAATCTGAACGCTGTTGACCAGCAGTGTCGTGCGCCAGGGACTTACAAGCAACCCACGATTCGACCTGAATCGCCTCGGCGCGACGATTGGCGGCCCGATTCTTAAGAACAAGCTCTTCTATTTTGCTGACTTCGAATACAACCCGATCGGGCAGGCTCCAGTGCCGGGAAGCACAATCAGTGCGCCAACCGCGGCTGGATATTCCAGACTGGCCTCTATTCCTGGGGTAAGCTCAAACAACTTGAAAATACTCCAGCAGTTCCTGCCGGCGGCTCCGACTGGAACTGACACGACGGCGGTCGGCGCAAACCCGAATATCGCCGGGAGCGTCGGCGTCCGCGATTCCAATCGGGCCCATCAGCGTTGTTGGCCCCTCTTTCCAGAATCAGTACAATCTGGCCACGAGCGGCGATTGGAACATCTCGGATAAGGACCAATTCCGGATTCGGTACGTCTACAACAAGCTTGACGCGATCGATACGGCGGCGAACTTGCCCGCCTTCTGGGGATCGCAACAGAATTACGTTCATCTCGCGTCGCTGGCTGAGTTCCACAATTTCAGCCCGACAGCCATCAATGAATTCCGGCTGTCGTACAGCCGTCGGTTCAACAATTACGCGGCCCCGCTGCCGACCTTCCCCGGGTTGGATACCTTCCCAAATATTCAAATCGACAACGATCTGAATCTTCAATTTGGCCCCGATCCGAACGTCCCGCAGGGTTATATCCAAAACATCTACCAGGGCACGGATAACTTCACCAAGCTCCTTGGCCGACACACGATCAAGATCGGGTACGACATTCACGACATCATCGCGAGCAATACATTCGTCCAACGCGCGAGGGGTGATTACGACTACACGAATCTTAATCAGTACCTTCTCGACCTCACTCCGAATGAATTGGGAGAACGAAGCGTTGGAGGGGCTGCAGGTGGCATTCCCGTAGGATTTCTACAACATGGAGCTTACGCGAACGACGATTTCCGCGTGAATTCCAGCCTGACCCTAAACCTCGGAATTCGGTATGAATATGTCACCGTTCCGATCGTTTCACGCGCACAAGGCCTGAACAGCCTGGCCAACGTTCCCGGAGTTATCACCTTTAACACCCCGAAATCACAGAAGAACAACTGGGCTCCTCGGGTTGGGTTCGCCTACTCTCCCGGCACCAGCGGCAAGACGGTGTTCCGTGGCGGATTCGGCCTTTCCTACGACCAGTTCTATAACAATCTGGCCATCAATGCGCAGCCGCCCTTCTACACGTCGACACTGGATGTGGACGTCAACAGCAATGCCCCCGGCTTTCTCGCGAGTGGCGGGCTCAACGGTGCGGCTCCCCCGCCAACAACCGATCCGCTAGTCGCGAGGGCGAATATCGTCCTCATACACCACGGATCAGATCCGCCCGTACTCGATTAACTGGACCTTCGGTTTTCAGCACGTCTTTCACAATGACTACACACTCGAGGTTCGGTATGTAGGCACCCGCGGCGTGCACCTGTGGGTCCAACAGCAGCTTAATCGAGCGAGCGTGGTCACTCCAAGCAGATACATTCCGACGTTTTTTCAGGCGCCTTCAGCGGCTCAACTTAGCGGCCTGAATCTCACGCTGGGCACCTTGAGCGCCATCCCCAACAACTCCTTGGCCCCTTACGGCTTTACTTCGACCATTACTTCGTACCAGCCGAACGGCAACTCCATTTATCACGGAGTTGACTTCCAACTGACTCGACGCTACACGAACAACCTCTCGTTCGTAGCAGCATATACGCTCAGCCATAACATTGACGATTCGACGAACACGGTGT
This sequence comes from uncultured Acidobacteriaceae bacterium, assembly GCA_963730775.1. Taxonomy (GTDB): domain Bacteria; phylum Acidobacteriota; class Terriglobia; order Bryobacterales; family Bryobacteraceae; genus Bog-105. The sequence goes on from CAVSTI010000014.1 coordinate 260,838, forward strand.
TCTCGAGCTACCTGGCCCCGAGACGTGCGCAGGATTTCGGCAATCTTCGGGCAGAACGAGCTTCTTCTCTCCTCGATCACCGCCATCGCGTCTCTTTGACTACTCTTTACGATGTTCCCTGGTTCCGAGGCAGCAAGTGGATGCTAAAGAATGTAGTCGGGAATTGGAATGTCTCAGGCACCTACACGTACGAGTCCCCGACGTACGCCACCGTCCAGAGCGGAATCGATAGCAATCTGAATAATGATTCTGCCGGGGATCGTGCGATTCTCAATAGCTCCGGGCAAGTAGGAGTTGGCTCAGGCGTATACGGGGTCGACAGAACTGGCACCCGTCTGGCCGCCGGAGACCCGGGAATCGTTGCATATGTTGCCTTGAATCCAAACGCGCAATACGTTCAAGCGGGCCTTGGTGCTCTAGCCAATGCTGGTCGCAATACCCTTCCGATATACCCGATCAACAACATTGACGCCTCTCTCACCAAGCGGTTCGCCATTACCGAAAAGGTCAATCTGCAATTGGCCGGTCAGTTCTTCAACCTGCTCAACCATTCGCAATTTATCTCCGGCTACCTGAGCGACGTGACGTCGTTGAACTTCACCGCGAACGGCCGCAACTATCTTCTTCCGCAGAATCCCGCCTTCAACCAGGCAAGCCAGTTCTTCCCGAGCAACTCACGCACCCTTCAGGTTACGGCTAAGATCACGTTCTAGCCCGATACGCAAAAAGGGCGGCAACCTTTCGAGGTTGCCGCCCTTTTTTGTTTTGAACTAGCTATGACTAGCGCGCCGCGAGCAGCGCCCGCAGATGACGCGCCCGTTCTGGCGAACGAAGTTGCCGAAGCGCCTTGGCCTCAATCTGGCGAATGCGTTCGCGGGTGACATCGAACTCCTGCCCGATCTCTTCGAGCGTGTGTTCGCGCTCGCAGCCGATACCGAACCGAAGCCGGATCACCTTTTCTTCCTTCGGAGACAAGGTCTTCAGGATATTGGCCGTTTCGTCGCGAACGTTGGAATCGATGACCGCATCGACAGGCGAACCCACCCAGCGGTCTTCAATCAGATCGCCCAGCGCGGATTCACCATCGCGTCCAACCGGAGTTTCGAGAGAAACCGGATCGCGCGAGATCGTCTTCAGCTTTTGAACCTTTTCAACCGGAATATCCATGCGCCGGCTGATTTCTTCGTTGGTCGGAACGCGCCCCAGTTCTTTTTCGAGCTCGCGCGTGGCCCGAAGGAACTTGTTCATGCTCTCGTTCATGTGAACGGGAATACGAATCGTTCGGGACTGATCGGCAATGGCGCGGGTGATTGCCTGCCGGATCCACCAAGTGGCGTAGGTCGAGAACTTGTAGCCGCGGCGGTATTCGAACTTGTCAGCCGCGCGCATCAGCCCGATGTTGCCTTCCTGGATCAGATCCAGAAGATGCAAACCGCGGTTGACGTACTTCTTGGCCACCGAAACCACTAGGCGGAGGTTGGCCTCGACCAGATCTTTTTTGGCGCGTTCGGCTTCGACTTCGCCGTGGCGAATGACCGAAAGGCTGTGTCGCAGATCCGGCAGTGTGGCTTCCGCATCGCCTTCGCGCTTCTTCAGGTCGCGCTTCAGCTCTTTCAGCCGGAGTTGGGCGGCCGGGAGGTTCTTGGCCTCGAGCTTCCGGATTTCGGAATCGAGGAGAGACATCTCCTCCGCCACGCCCTCGATCACTCGGACAAACTCTTTCCAACGAGCCAGGTTGAACGGAATCGCGCGGAGAGCCTTGGAGACTTCTACTTTGCAGCGGGCAATCTTGCCCGCCCACTTCTTCCGCAGCTTTTTGTTGTTCGCCGGGACGGCATTATGCTTGTCAACTGTTTCCTGAAGCTTCTTTTGGGCGTTCAGGTAATTGCCGAACAGCTCAGCCATCTCACTGCGCCGCTTCAGGTCCGCCGCACTGCCCTCTTCAATTTCAGAGGGCGGAAAATCGATATAGCTGTCGACGTCTTCGGCTCCACGCCGAATCAGTTCAGAGAATTCAGCTACTAGACTCTGGATCAGCGGAGAACGGCTGATCGCCTTCTGCATCCGGAGTTTGCCGCGCTCCATTTTGCGCGCCAGCGTAACTTCACCTTCGCGGGTAAGCAGGGGAACCGAACCCATTTCCCGCAGGTAGACGCGGACCGGGTCGTCGGTATAGATCGACTCCTCTACCTGCTGAGCGCCATGAAACTCCTCGTCCTGAACTTCTTCCGGATGGAAGAAGTTAGCCTCCTCGTCGAACGGCAACCCTAGCGGTTCACGCCCTTCCGCTAAATATTGGTCTTCGAATTGATCCACCTTACCTAGTCACCTCTGTATACACACGAAAACTAACGTTCCAGCCTCGGCTGATTTCCTGACTCACTCTGCTTATCGGAGGGCAAGCGAAACACGACCAGCCAAATCGGCAAAGACAATACCGATAACTTTGTCTAAAAATCCGAATATCTGTTCCTGACGCGGTCGGTGCCCGATGTGAAGGCGTAACGTGTAAGTATTGCGCGCAACGATTATACCCGGTTCTCTGGTAAAAAAAGCTACCTATGTAAGGGATGTTCGGGAAAGTGGTTGGTTACACAAAACTTAGGAGCCTAGAACCGACCCCAAGAAGCTTGGAAACGGCCCCGTTTAGCCCCTATCTTGTTGCAAGAATTACACGACAGCGCTATCGCGTCCGGCTTTTCATCTCGCCCGTCAACTCACTGAGGAATTCCTCAACGTCCTGAAAGTCACGGTAGACCGACGCAAAACGAATGTAAGCAATCTTATCAAGCGAACGGAGTCGATTCATCAGTTTTTCTCCAATAGCGACGGTCGAAATCTCCCGGTCACTACTGTCCGCCACATCCGACTCCACATCATCCACCAGTTGAGCCAGGCTGGCCATGCTCACCGGTCGCTTTTCGCAGGCTCTCAAGAGTCCATTCAGAACCTTCTGACGTTCGAACGGCTCTCTCCTCCCGTCCTTTTTGATGACCATATAGGGCAATTCGTCGCAACGTTCGTAAGTAGTAAAGCGGCGATCGCACGCAAGGCACTGCCGGCGCCGGCGGGTGGACTGGCCATCTTTGCTTTCGCGCGAATCGATGACTTTGTCTTCCCTGTGGCCGCAAAAAGGGCACGTCATGGGGTTTCTTTCATTGTGTCTCAGATTCCTCTTCGTTTGGCTCCCAAGTGTCGGCTCGCTCCCCAGACGGAGCAACGGCGAATTTTTCTTTCCGAACTTTAGACGTGCTTGTAACGTAACTTAGCTTGAGATGCCTTCCGCACTCAGGCTCCAGGATGTAGCGCCGGCGGAAAGCCCTCATGAGAGGAAAGAAGATGGCGGCCGCAGCAATCGCGGGAACTCTGTTTCAGGGTGGAAATTCGTTAAGCTCAGAAGCATCACCAAAATCCAGTCGCGCAAGCACGGATAGCTGGGGGACAGCGCAACGCTTGGACGTCGAAACTCATCTTGTCGAGCAATGCCTCGCTGGGGAACAGAGCGCGTGGGAAGAGCTCATCCAGACCTACAGCCGCCGCGTCTACGCGATCTGCTACCGCTTCACGAATAGTGACAACGAGTCCCAGGACCTTACCCAAGAGGTGTTTCTGCGGGTGTTTAAGACACTCGGGTCATTCCGTTCGGGCGAGGGTTGCTTCGCGGTTTGGCTGACGCGGCTCACCCGAAACCTGCTCGTGGACCATTACCGCAGAACCAAGCGCGACCGGCTGACCGACGGCATCGAGGATAAGCTGTCCGTGCTTGAGGAGCGAAACGCGCAAGGATCCCGAACTGACGGGCTACTGGCTGGGCGAGAAGCAGGAGAACTACTCCAGTCGGCGCTTCAGAAGCTCTCGCCGGAGTTGAGGGAAGCCGTTATCCTCCGTGATCTGCAGGAGCTGGAATACCGCGAGATCGCAACTGTATTAAATGTGCCGGAAGGAACCGTCAAATCACGATTGAACCGGGGCCGCGCGGAGCTTGCCAAGGTGCTGAAACGGAATAAAGTCACGATTTAGGAAGTAAATGATTGATTGCGCCCAATTCGAGGTTCTGCTAGCCGACTATCTGGACGGCACGCTACCCGAGTCCCAACGGACCGAGGTAGAGCAGCACGCCGCGGATTGCGAGCATTGCCGGGAGTTGATGGCGGATGTTCAGGGCGCGGTCCAGTTCTTACGCAAAAGCGAAGAGATTGTTCCACCACCGGAGCTGATCACCCGGATTGCTTACCATGCGCCGGTCGGTCGGATCCGTCGACCGTTCGAAAGGCAAGGCGTGATTAGCCGGATGATCTCGGAATGGCTGCAGCCGATCCTCCAGCCCCGCCTGGCGATGGGAATGGCGATGACAATCCTGTCGATTGCTATGCTTGAGCGCTGCACGGGGGTCAAGATGCAGCACGTCCAGCCGGAAGACCTAAACCCGGTCAGAATCTGGGGCGGTATCGAAGATAAGACCGTTCGTTTGAAGGACCGCGCGGTGAAGTATTACGAGAATCTCCGTTGGGTCTACGAAATCGAAGTGAGACTACATGAGTTGCGCGAGCAGCAGGACTCGCCACCGCCCGATAGTGCGCAACCGACCAATCAATCCGGGGCAAATGGAGCAGCCCCGGACACCAGGAAAACCGAAGGAGCAGATGCGAAATGAATTGCTACTTACACCCTGATACGCCAGCATCCGCATTCTGCCGTACGTGCGGGAGGGCGCTGTGCCCCCTCTGCCAACGGGTGGCAGATGGCACGGTGTTTTGTCAGGATCACGTACCCGTCCCGTTCACGGAGAGCGCACAGACCGGTCCGAGAAACCCGTCAAATCCTTACTCACAGCCCCAGGCTGCGTACGCTGTCCCGCCCGTCCAGACGTCTCCGGCATTGGCGTTTGTTCTTGGCCTGATTCCCGGAGTCGGCGCCATATATAACGGGCAATACATCAAGGGCCTGGTGCACGCAGTGGTATTCGGGCTGATCGTCAGCCTGATCAGCGGCAACGACGATGGATCGGCGGCCCCGCTTCTTGGCATTCTGCTGGCGGCGTTCGTCTTCTACATGCCGTTTGAGGCGTATCACACCGCCAAGAAGCGCGAAATGGGCCTGGTGGTGGACGAATGGTCGAGCCTGGTCTCACAGGATCGATTGGCCAACCGGGCTCCCATGGGCCCCATCGTCCTCATAGGCATTGGTTTCCTTTTCCTGCTCCACACGCTAAACCTGATCGAGTTTCACCGGATAGCCCGGTATTGGCCTGTGCTGCTGATCGTGATCGGAGCTTACATGTTGTATTCACGCGCGAATGGCGGACGCGTCTCGCCGTATCCCACTCCTCCCCCGAGCGCAACCCCGCCGCCCTCCAACACCGCTCCGGCGTCTGTGGAGGTGACACGTGAACAATAGGAAGGCTCTTTTCCTCCAGGCGATCCGAGGCCCAATTCTGCTGATCACTTTGGGCATACTCTTCGCCATCCATCAAGCCGGAGGGCTGCCGATTTATCGGAGCTGGCCGCTGCTCATCATTGTGGTCGGGGTAATGAAGCTGATGGAGCGCACCGCGGGTCCAGCTCCGGCCGGCTACCCGCCACCTCCCTCGCCGGGAGGGCCGGTGCGATGAGACACAGAAGCTCCTTTACCGGCCCGGTCGTCCTGATTGCGATCGGCGTAGTGTTTCTGCTTCACTCGTTGTCACCGGAATTCCGCATTGGCGATTTGCTAAGCAGTTACTGGCCGTATCTCCTGATTGGATGGGGCGCGCTGGAGTTTGTGGAGGTGTGCATCCGGTTCTCCAGCAACCGTCCTCTGCCGCCAAACGGCGTTTCAGGGCTGGGCTGGTTTGCCGTGGTCGTGATCTGTCTGATCGGGTTTTCAGCCTTCCAGATCCGGCAGGCGAGCCCCTGGATTCGATGGGCCGGGTTCGAGCGGGGCATCCGGGCATTCGGCGAAGAGCGCGAGTTCTCGGTAAACCCGATTCAGCAGGCAGTAGGCAAAAGTCCCCGCCTGATCATTGAAAACTTCCGGGGTGATGCAAAGATCGCCGGTACCGACGGCGAAGAGATGACCGTCGGAGGACACAAGGTGATTAGTGCGTTCGACCAGGGCGAACTGGCGCGAGCCAACGACGAGACCCCGGTCACCGTCGCAGTGCAGGGCAACACGGTTGTGTTGCGCTGTAATCAGGGCAAAGCTCCTTCGCGGGTCCATCTCAGCACGAATCTGGATATCTCGGTACCGAAAGGGGCGAGCGTGGAGATAACCGGGACCACAGGCGATTTTGATATTTCCGGACTCTCCGGGAGCGTCGACGTGAGCAGCGAGAATTCCGGTATTCGCCTTCAGGACATCAACGGAGCAGTAAAGCTAGACACACGGCGGAGCGATCTGATCCGCTGCAATAACGTGACGGGAACCGTCGACCTGAGGGGCCACGGAACGGATATTGAACTCACGAAAATCGCCGGACAGGTCACGATCAGCGGGAGTTACACGGGCAGCCTGGCGCTGCGCGATCTCGCTAAGGCGGTACGGGTGGAAAATTCCCGAACCGAATTCAACGTGCAGGGAGTGCCTGGCGAGATTCGTATCGATCGCGGAAGTGTCAGTATGCAGAACGTGCTGGGGCCGACCAGGCTTACCACCCGGGTGAACGATGTGAATTTGAGCAATTTCACCGACGGTCTCGAATTGAGCGTGGATAAAGGCGACGTGGAGCTAAACCCCGGGCGTGTTCCCCTGGGCAGAATGATCGTGCATGCAAGGTCGGGGAACATCGAACTTGCGATCCCGCAGTCGGCAGCCTTTGCGATGAGCGCCATTACGGACCACGGCGAGGTATCCAACGATTTCGGAGACGCGCTCAAGATGAGTTCGGAAGGGCGTGGAGCCCGGCTGAGCGGAACGGTTGGGAGCGGGCCGGAAGTCAGGCTTGCCACGGAACGCGGAACAATCACGATTCGCAAAGCGAGCGGATCCGCAACGACAACCGTCGGGGCCGATGTGGAGTCTGGCGCAAAGTACCGCCCTGTCGAATCGCGCCGCTAGGCAAGTTCTGCCAAATCGCATTGTAAGAGGGCGGTGCGGACTTCCGTCTTAGTAGACCAGAGGGCTGGAACCGAACATGGCCTGATTCTCAGCGATCGGAGTAATCTTCGAGATGCTTTCGCGGGACGCGAGAATCCGCCCTGGGAACACAGACCCCAGGCGCCATCGTGACGGTGCCCTCAGTTCAGCAGTGTTTGCTTTCAAGAATAATCTGCGCTGGACGCCTAATTTGCGGGCCCACTTCGACTGGGCTGTGTTTGCTCGTTGGCATCTTTCTCTCTTTCGGGCGTACGAAATCATATTCAACTTCGTTCGCCCTTTAGGGAGCAGATCACTACTGGTGGCGTATATGAGGCGGGCCGAACGGGCGGATCTAACGATATCCTGATGCTTATGCACTTCCCTGATGGACACCACAGGCCGGTATTTCTTGATTCCTTGGTCGTGACGTACGATTGCGGAGTGCGATGGACCGCGCGATTTGTGAAGACGTCAGGTTATGTCCTAATGGTTGTCTTTTCGATGACAACCCTTCTCGCTCAGACACCTAAATTGCCAGGCGGGAAAGGTAGGGCTGAGGTTCAGCGCATTTGTTCGGATTGCCACGAAGTGGCGGTCATCACGCGTGAACATCATACAAAGAGCGAATGGACGCAGGTGGTTGAGCAAATGAAGTCGCGCGGCGCTTCGGGAACTGAGGATGAGTTTAATTCGATCATCGATTATCTGACGACAAATTTCGGAACGCCCAGTTCCTCTGAGTCGAAGTCCAAATAATCGAACGTGTGCGGGGACTGTGGGTGTTATTCGGGGGATCGTTATAGATCCCCCGAACAAAGGCTGATTTTGCGTAAATGGGATGAGGCAAATCCGAATGCCGGAACGTACGCAGGAAACGTTAGTCTAGGGCAGCTCAAACACCCACAATACTGAAGATTTGGGTCCTCGTACCGCGCCGAGCTCAGGTGCATAATTTAAGGCCCAGTTGCCTTGAAGCCCAGGGTCACCAGCGGGCATGGCGATGTACTGCTTGCCATCCACCATGTAGGTAATCGGAAAAGCATTCGGGACGTCGTTCAGGCGCGGACTCGTCCACAGTACCTTGCCGTCTTCGTCGTCGAAGGCGCGTAAATAGCGGTCGGGCGTCGCCGAGAATACGAGACCTCCAGCAGTCGTCAGCAATGCGGAGGATTGCGGGACTCTGGTGCGAATATCCCATACAAGCTTTTGGGTATTCAGATCCAGCGCGAGGTAGCGGGCCGGGGTGTCGCCCTCCTTTCCCATACAGTGATCGTAGATCGGCATGTAATACCGGTTGGTCAACGGGCTGTATGAGCCGGACGGGAAGCTTCTGACGCCCTCGCCGTTCGGGCAGTTTTTCACGCCCTCTGGTGCCGGTTCAGAGAGAGTCACCCTGTTCCCTGTCACGGGATCGACTGAGATGTCGTTCTGTGCGCCCGGATCAACCGCGAACAGGAACTTTCCGGTAGCGGCATCCAGCGCCTCGAAAATTCCTGGCTTGCCCACCGTGATCACCGCCTTATGGCGCTCTCCCCTCACTGTCACCGGCGCGATAATCCGCTCGAAGGGGTAGTCCTGATCGTACGGATCGTGTGGGACGTGTTGGTAGTGCCAGGCCAGCTTGCCGGTGTCAGGATTCAGCGCCAGGGTGGAGTCAACATAGAGCGAATCTGCGCCGAAGGTCCCGCGTTTGATTGTCGACCATGGCGAAGGCGAGCCGGTACCCCAATAGGTTAAATTCAGCTCCGGGTCGTACTGTCCTGCAACCCAAATGGCGCCTCCGTCGCGCTTGTCGTCGGGCAAATCGTTCCAGGTGTTGCCCCCCGGATCGTCATGGTGCGCTGTCGTATTGAATCGCCACAGCTCCTTGCCAGTCGCGAGGTCGTGGCCGGTAATGAAGCAACCGCCCGGCGGCGAATAGAGTGCCACTTTTTTGTCCGCATTGGCGCTGCCGGGCCCGCAGTTGCCGGCGCCAATCAGGACCTTGTCTTTCACGATCAGCGCGCCGCTGTTATACGTGCGCTCGGATTTGTATTTATCGGTGACGACGTCCCACACTTTCTTGCCGGTCTTAACGTCCAGCGCGATGACGTGCATATCGACCGTTCCCACGATGAGCTTGTCGCCGGCAATCGCAAGACTGCGGTTGGTCCGATAGAAGCCTGGAAGCGACGGATAATCGTCCGGAAGATCCCAGGTAAACTTCCAAAGCACGGAGCCGGTCTTCGCGTCTAAGGCCTCGATTGTTCCGCCGAAATTCCACAGGAACATGACTCCGTCGTGAACAAGCGGCGTCGTCTCGGTAACGGCATCGTCGCTCGAACTCATGCTGACGGTCCAGGCAAGCTTCAGATTCTTAATGTTCGTGCGATTGATCTGGTTCAGCGCGCTGTAGCCCCAGCCGTTATATGTGCGCCGCCAATTGAGCCAATCACCCGGTGGAGGATTGCGCAGCATCTCGTCCGTAACCGGCGTCAGGCGATCGAGCGGTGCGCGCATGGTCGTCAGCGCGGCCTTGGCATACGGCGTATCGATCGGCCGGGTTGGTCGCGACCTGTTGCTCTGAACAGGCGTTCCGGTCTCCGGGTTCGCCCTGACAGGCGCGGTTGTCTGGGCAAGACCGGTGCCGATCGTGAGCGTCAAGGCGGTCAACACGGTTAAGTGCGCGCCGATGCGACGCCCAGCTTTCAGTTGGAAAAATTTCGACAAATGCATCAGAGTGTTTTCTTCGTAGCGGCCTGAAGTCCGGCTGTTCTGGGAACAGTCAAAAGTTCCAGATGGAAGGAACTTCCATCTCAACCGCGGAGTAAGTATATATGCCAAGACGTTGGGAGGTGTCAAGTGGCTTGGTTTCTGGGCGAGGTCAAGCGGCTTATGGAAAGACGCGGAGGGCGCGGTCTCGGAACTCGAGGTTGAAGCCTTCGAAACATTGAGTGGAGAATGCGTTCGACGCTCGCGTTTCATCGGTGGGAGCATTGTAGGAGAATAAAAGGGGAAAAGCGCACACCGTGTCTTTCGCTAGCTCCGATTCGCCGCTTGGCTCGCCAGAAACTGAGCTGCGATGGCTGTTTGTAGATATGAATAGCTTCTTCGCTTCCTGCGAGCAGCACTTGAATCCAGATTTGCGCGGGAAGCCGGTGGTTATCGCTCCGGTCATGGCTGACTCCACATCGGCCATTGCAGCAAGTTATGAAGCGAAGGCATTTGGAATCAAGACGGGCACCCCCATCTGGGAAGCCAGGAAACGGTGTGCATCTCTGGAGGTCGTGCAAGCACGGCCGAAAATCTATGTGGAAGTCCATCATCGAATTAGGGCTGCTGTGGAATCTTGCATTCCGATCGACTCTGTTCTCTCCATCGACGAGGTAGCCTGCAAGCTGGATCGTGTTCAGGTGAAGCCCGAAGTCGCCAAGCGGCTTGCCTTGAAGATCAAGGAAGCAATACGAGAACGGGTCGGAGCTCAGCTCCGATGCTCCATCGGGATAGCCGCAACACGCCTACTCGCCAAATTGGCTTGCGATATGCAGAAGCCGGACGGCTTAGTCGTGCTGCATCCACATGAGATGCCGGCACCGATCTTGCAGCTGGAATTGCAAGACATCTCAGGCATCGGTCCAAACATGCTCGCCCGCCTCCATCGTGCGGGCATCTATGATATGCACCGGTTGTGGGCGGCAGACGCGGATCGTCTGAAGCGCATTTGGGGCGGCATCAATGGCCTTCGTTTCCATGCCTCTCTCCATGGCATATCCGTAGAGGAGGCAAAGACAAAGTCACGCAGCATGTCGCATCAGCATGTCCTAGCTCCAGAACAACGAAGCATCAAGGCAGCCACTCCTGTTGTTCGCGAACTTTGCATCCGTGTTGCGCAACGGCTGCGAAACGAGAGCTTCTTCTGCCAACGGCTTGGTCTGGAGATCAAGTGGAGTGACAAAAGCACTCACCACGCGGAGTGTCGTTTTGAACAGACCCAAGATACGCAGCTGCTGCTGAACAGGCTGATGGATCTATGGAACAAGCTACCGGAAGGCAAACCGTGGCGGGTCGGCGTAGGGTTAAGAGAACTGATCCCCGCTTCGGAGCATCAACCGAGTTTGTTTGGACCGGAAGCCCGGCCTGAGCTGACCCAAGCTCTGGATCGCGTCAATCAACGCTTTGGAAGAGGATCGGTTTCCTTCGGAGCTTCTGCGAGTCCCAAAACCAGCAAAATTGCTTTTCACCGCGTGCCCAAGCTTGAGGAAATGTAAGCCGCTGCTCAATAAATTCTTAGACCGATAATTACGGCTCTCGACGGCGACCTGGTTGGCCAACTCACTTCGCCCTTTCACCTGGCCCGCTCGTCGGAGAAGTGCTCCCGCAAGAAGACATAACGGCGGCAAACGCGTCTGCCTGCGATTCGGATTGCACGCCCAGCTTTTCGGATCATGGTGAAATCGGCCTGTGGCCAGGTAATCAGCGAAGCCTGCAATCGCCGCAATACCTCTTACTCAGAAACCTGAGGTTAAGAGAAGTTTCACCTGGAAAGGACAGTGTCGAGCCCGTCTCACTTCTCTACCGGAGCGACGCTAGTCTAGAAGATTGGACCTCTCCACTTCGCTGCAATATGTCAAGGGAATCGGTCCAGCAAGGGCGGCCACCCTCGCTTCAAAAGGCCTGCTCACCGTCTCTGATCTGTTGTATTACGCGCCTTTTCGCTATGAAGATCGGCGCAACGTCAAGACCGTCGCTCAACTCGTTCCGGGCGAAAAGGCAGCCATTGTCGCGATTGTGACCGACACCAAACTGGCCCGCTTTCGATACCGTGCTCCTGGCTTGTTCGAGGTAAGTCTTACGGACGGAACCGGCAAGCTGCGCGCCCGCTGGTTTCATGGCGAACGCTATGCCGACAGCTTGGTGCCAGACACACGTGTTGCTCTGTTCGGCAAAGTCGAACTGGACCGGGCGGGCGGTGAGCGAGTGATGATTCAGCCCGAACTCGAGATTCTTTCGGGCGATGAGAACGCCGAGAGCTTGCACATGGGGCGCGTCGTCCCCGTTTACGAAGCGGCCGGCAAGATCTCCACACGCATCTTCCGGAGGATATTGCAATACGTTCTCAGTGAGGTTCCGCTTCCCGAAGACGAGCTTCCCCGGAGCGTACGAGAACGGGCCGGGCTTCCGGAACTCGGCGAAGCAATACGCCAGGTTCACGTTCCGAATACAGATGCCGATCTCCACCTGTTGAATGAGTTTCGATCACCAGCGCAGGTTCGGCTGATCTTCGACGAGTTCTTCTGGCTGGAATGTGGATTGGCGCTGAAGAAAACGAAGGCGAGAACGGCCGTCGGGCATCCCATTCAAGGTGACCGATCGCGTGCGCGGAACAGATCAAGCGGATGCTGCCATTCAAGCCTACCGGGGCACAGCGCCGGGTCATGCAGCAGATTGCCGAGGACATGAAGAAGCCGCATCCGATGAACCGGCTTTTGCAGGGTGACGTAGGCAGCGGAAAGACGATGGTGGCGGCCCAAGCGGCGGTGATCGCCCTCGAGAACGGCTTTCAAGTCGCGGTGCTTGCACCAACCGAAATCCTGGCTGCGCAGCACTTTCGCTACTTCAAGAACCTCCTGGAGAAGCTTGACTACCCGGTCGCCTTGCTGACGGGCTCCGGGACAGCTCGCGAGAAGTCACAGATCAAGCGCTTAATGGCTGCCGGAAACGTTAAGGTGGTCGTCGGGACGCATGCCCTGCTGCAGGAAGACGGTAGAGTTCTCCAACCTGGGGCTCGCGATCGTTGATGAACAGCACCGGTTTGGCGTGCGGCAGCGCTGGGAGATGTTCCGCAAAGGGGGCGAAGAGCAAGTGGACGCGCTTGGTCATGACGGCCACGCCCATTCCGCGGACACTGGCCCTGACTATCTATGGCGACCTGGACGTGTCTGTGATCGACGAACTGCCACCCGGCCGGAAACCCATTGTCACGAAGCACGTTCCGGAATCGTCCGTAGAACGCGTATACAGTTTCGTAGCGCAAGAGATTGCAGCAGGGCGACAGGCGTACGTTGTGTATCCGATCGTGGAAGAGACCGAAACCAGTGCGGCAAAGGCGGCTGAACAGATGCACCAGCATCTCTCGGCCGAAGTGTTTCCGAACGCGCGAGTTGGCTTATTGCACGGACGCCTGTCATCCGACGAAAAAGAGGCCGCGATGAAATCGTTCCAATCGGGAGAGACGAAGATCCTGGTCGCAACAACCGTGATTGAAGTCGGCGTCGATGTTCCGAATGCTTCCGTTATGGTGATTGAGCAGGCCGAACGCTTCGGCCTGGCACAGTTGCATCAGCTGCGAGGCCGCGTCGGGCGTGGTGCTTACCAAAGCTACTGCATTCTGGTCACGGCGAAACTGGGACGAGGTCGCGCGCGAACGGATCCGCACTCTGGTGGATTCGAACGACGGCTTCTTCATCGCAGAGATGGATATGAAGTTGAGAGGTCCGGGCGAGTTTTTTGGCACTAAGCAAGCCGGCGTCCCCGGTCTCCGACTGGCCGACCTGCTGAGAGACGTCGATGTTCTCGACCTGGCTCGACGGGAGGCAAAAACTCTGCTCGAGAGTACCGAAGATCCGAATGAATTTCGCGCCGTAGTCCGCTACATCCAGGAAAACTGGCAGCGCCGCTACGGATTGATTCAGGTTGGCTGATGCGGATCATCGCCGGACGATTTCGAAGCCGAGTGCTGAAGACTGTTTCCGGGTCTTGCGGTTCGTCCAACTCCAGACCGCTTACGGGAAGCTATGTTCAACGTGCTGGCGGGACGAGTGGAAGGACGCACCTTTCTGGATGCCTTCGCGGGGAGCGGCGCGGTGGGGCTGGAGGCACTCAGCCGTGGGGCGCAGCACGTGATCCTGATGGAGAAATTGCCGGCCGCGCTCCAGATCATTCGGGAAAACGTTGCAGCTCTCGGCGTTGGGGAAGAAGTGACCGTCCTCCGGGGCAGTGCGGCACGACTGCTGGAGGGCATTACGGCGGAGATCGCCTTTGTGGACCCGCCTTACGAACAGGTGAACCAGTACAGCGTTGCGTTGCTTGCCCTGTCTGGAACAGGCTGCGCACTTGCCATAGCGCAGCATCCCTCCCGGCTGAACCTGGAGGAGGAGTATGGACGATTGCGCCGGAAACGGGTGTTGCGTCAAGGCGACAACTCGCTGAGCTTCTACGAGCCCACTGAAGACCTATCGGGCGAGTAGAAGGTGAACGTCCATCACGTTCGTGCCGGTCGGGCCGGTCTTGATTAAGTCACCGAGAGCCTCGAAGACCGGATAAGAGTCGTTCCTGTCGAGGTGATCCTGCAAACTGTAGCCGAGAGCTTCGGCGCGTTCGAGTGTACTGCCATCGGCTCTGGCTCCCGCCGCGTCCGTGGGTCCATCCGTGCCGTCCGTCCCGGCACTCGCGACGAGAACGTCCCGCAGTCCCTCGATCGCGATCGCGGCTGAAAGAGCAAACTCCTGATTCCGGCCGCCTTTCCCTGATCCTTTGACAGTGACCGTCGTTTCGCCCCCGGTAAGCAGGCATGCGGGAGGAGCTAGAGGCGAACCGCTATCTCTCACCTCGCGAAGGATCTCCGCATGCACACGCGCCACTTCCCTGGTTTCTCCTTGCATCGTGCTCGACAGGATCACCGGCTTGTACCCGAGGCTCTTCGCTTTTTGGGCCGCTGCGGTAAGCGCCAGCCGGCTGCTACCAACGACCAGGTTCTGCACATGCTCAAAGAGAGGATCCGATGGTTTGGGCGTTTCGGGGAATTTGCCGGCCGCACCACCCTCCAGCCGGTTACGGACTGGACGAGGAATGCGATCCCAAAGCCGATATCGTTTGATCACCTGGATGGCTTGATCGAACGTCGAAGTGTCGGGCGCGGTCAGCCCTGACCCGATGACATCCAACGGATCTCCAATGACGTCCGACAACTGGAGGCTGACCACGGTGGCCGGGTATGCCAGTGCCGCGAGCTGACCACCCTTGAGCGAAGAGAGATGCTTTCTCACCGCATTCAGCTCAAAGATGTCCGCTCCTGCTTTGAGCAACAGATCGGTGGTCTTCCCTTTCTGAGCAAGGGTGATGGGCGGCACGGGCGCGGGCAGCAATGCGGAGGCTCCGCCGGACACAGCAACAATCAAGAGATCCCGCGTGTTCAATTCGCGTAAGAGACTGATGACATC
The DNA here is from genome assembly GCA_963730775.1 of uncultured Acidobacteriaceae bacterium. Classification (GTDB taxonomy): domain Bacteria; phylum Acidobacteriota; class Terriglobia; order Bryobacterales; family Bryobacteraceae; genus Bog-105. Next base: position 276,092 of record CAVSTI010000014.1, read on the forward strand.
GCTCGCGGCTTGTGCACCGGCTTCGTCCGGAACGGGATGAGCCGACTCGGTCAAACGCAAAGACTTCGGCAGCTTGCCACCATGGCCATGCTTTGTGACCACCAATCCGCCTTGTAGATCTGGGCCAAGGATCTCGGCGACGGCCGCAGCCATTGCCACGCTAGCCTTCCCGACGCCGAAGAAGAGGATTCGATCGAAATTTTTCAGATCGTAGCGGACGGTTCCCACCTGGAGAACATGCCGCGTTTTCCGGAGGTAACGGCGGACGGCATTTCCGGCATGAGCGGCCTCGAAGGCAGCCTTCAGAATGAGGCCGGCATCCCGGCGCAATCGTTTTTGGTTGGCAGTCACAGACTAGAAGAGGGGAAGGTCCAATATACGACGCGTTACTCGTTCGACGTCATCAGAGTCGGCATCTACCCGGTAATCGGCGCGCGCGTAGAAAGGCCTTCGATGCTCCAGCAAGGATGCGACACGCTCCGGATCCGCAGCCAAGGGCCTGGTCGTGTTCCCCACAAGTCTGCGGTTGATTCGCTCAAGAGAACAGTCGAGCCAGATGGTGATGCCATTGTTCTTGACCAGCTCCCAATTGTCCGGCTGAAGGAAAGCGCCTCCACCGAGCGCAATCACATGCGGGTGACCTGCCTGAATCTGGCGGACTTTCTTCCGAATCGCCTCGGTTTCAAGCGCCCGGAAAATCGACTCTCCCTTTGCCGCAAAGATCTGGGCGATGGTGGTCTGCTGTTCGGCCTCGATTTCGGTATCCAGATCGGAAAATCGCCAGCCCAGTTCGGCAGCAAGAGCAGGTCCGACAGTGCTCTTCCCGGATGCCATGAAGCCCACGAGAAAAAGTCCAGGTGTCCGCTTTAGCGTCAGATCCACTCATCTGATCGTACTGCTCCGATCTGTTCTCAGATAATGGGTGTATGGATTCGCAGCTGCTTCCGGTATTCCCGCTTACGCTAGTGCTGTTGCCCGGAATGCCGCTCCCTCTTCACATTTTCGAAGATCGATACAAAGAATTGATGGCCGACGTGATCCCCGGAAATCGGGAGTTCGGCATCGTTCTGGCGAAAGAGGAAGGAATCGTAAAAATCGGTTGCACGGCGACCGTACAAAAGGTGGTCCGCCGTTATGAAGACGGCAGGCTCGATGTACTCGCCAGCGGCCAACGGCGTTTCGAAATCGATTCCCTCAACGAGGACAAATCGTATCTGCAGGCCGAGGTCGCTTTCTTCGATGATGATGAGGCGGAAGACGTTCCCAGTGATCTACGAGAGAGAGCGTTGCTTGCGTTCGGCCAATTGAGCGGTAGTGACGAGGAGTCCTCCATTCCAAACCCCTCGGTCAACTTTCGGCTCAGCTTTCAAATTGCGCGGCTGTTGAAAGACTTGGATGAACGCCAGACTGTACTTAGCTTACGTTCCGAGAATGAGCGGCTGGAGCACTTGGTGCGGGTCGTTCCCGGGTACCTCGCTCAACAGGAGCGAATCACACTGGCCAAGCGCGTCGGTCCGCTGAATGGACATGCGAAGCATGTCATGACATCGTAGATGGGCCCCAATTACCGCCAATCACTGATCTTCGACGCGGACGATACGCTCTGGGAAAACAATATCTACTTCGAGGATGCGTTTGACCGATTCTGCTCATACTTGTCACACTCCTCGATGTCACCGCGGCAGATACGAGACGTTTTGGACGAGATCGAAATCGCGAATATCAAGATCCATGGCTATGGTTCTGTGAACTTTGCGCGAAATCTCTCGGAATGCTACCGGCGATTGTCAGAACGGGACATCTCAGAGCGGGACCTTGAGGCTGTGAAAGAGTACGCCTACGATATCTTGAAGCGGCCCATCGAGCTATTGCCAGGAGTAGTGGAAACGCTTGATCAGCTGTCGCCGCGCCACGATCTGACGCTCTTCACAAAGGGAGACCCGGAAGAGCAGCGGATGAAGCTGGACCGATCGGGCCTTCGAGATCACTTCCACCATGTGGCAATCGTGCGAGAGAAGAACGTCGCGGCTTACCGGCAGCTTGCAGCGGAGCGCAGCAGCCACCCGGAGCGCACCTGGATGATTGGCAATTCACCGAAATCGGATATCAATCCGGCGCTTGCCGCGGGATTGCGCGCGGTGTTCGTGCCACATCCGCGCACCTGGAGCCTGGAGCATGAGGAGGTTCCGGATGAACATCCTCGATTGCTTCGGGTGGGAAGTATCACTGAGTTGACGAAGTACTTCTAAGGTTTCAAGAACAACCGTCGCACGTGTGGTTCTGGTGGCCCGAGAGACGGATTGACGGCCAACTGCGGTTAGTGGTCGGCGCGGAAGAAGTGGTAGTCGGCGGAGTACGGTACCAGCGTCTGCTTACCCACATCAGCGGCCGTGGAGCATCCGGTAGCGGGAGCGGATCCTCCCTTTGTATTTAGCCGTTCGATGAAGGTGGTCTGCATTAGAGTTCTGCCGCCAGTCGGCCCTTGTTCCGACCCGATTGTCTGCAATAACAGACAGTCGATCGCTCCATTATTTGGGCAACTGTCATCAGTCCCAGCTGTGATGGCGTTCGTCTTTTGTGCCCACACTTTGCTGCTATCAAAAGAACTTTGCCAAGTTGCATCCCCGAAGCGCGGCGGCTTTGGACCGACGTCATTCGGGTTTTGAACGGGACTCAGAAAGTGCGTGATGACCTGGAACGCCACCCCGAACACATTGGTGAAAAGTGTAGCTTCCGGTCGAGCGTTGTTAACGGTCCAAGAGGCTCCCGATCCTGAGGGCAGGCAAACATAACCTTGCGTCCCGACACCTCGGGTCGCCAGATACTCAGAATTCCCTTGCGGCAGGGGAAGTGGTGCAGTTGTATTTGTAGTTTGCCGCAGGCCAGAAGTCAGGTCATCTCTTTTTTCCTGATCCCTGTCTTGAGCGGAGGCGATGCCGGAACCAGCTATGGCGACTGCCGCAAGCAACCCATACCGAAGGACGCGGCTCGAGATTCCATCGCGCCAAAACTTCTTACTGAGATTGTTATTCATTGTTTATCCTTTTCGACTTACATTCGTTTCACAGTACGAGCGATGTTTGCCAAAGCCGCTCCGAAGTTATTTGGAAGCCGGTCTTAGCAAGCTCTCTGCTTATAACTGCGCTGTTCGCCGCCGAAAAAAGAAGTAGTTAAGCAAATGGACAAATTCTTTACATCGGCGTTTGGAACTAACGAATGCGCGAGTAGCGATGTAGAGCAGAGGTCTACAGGACCGATGAAGAGAGTGGTTGCACGCAAGCCAAGAGAGGCTGCGTGCAACCGCGAGCTACCGAAGTAGAGCTGCCGAGGATGAAGCGAACGACAGTAGGGTCGAGGGAAAAATGCCGAGGAGCAACACGCCGAGGCACTAGCCCACAATGCAATCCGCAATCCTGGCGAGACAGGGCGGTAACTTGGCGACTGCTCCGCGGGTTCCCGCATGTACACCGCAACGATGATCTTCAGGTAGTAATAAGCTGCGATCGCACTGTTCAGCAAGCCAATGACGGTAAGCCAGACCAGATGGGAATCAAGCGCAGCCTGGAAGACGTAGAACTTGCCGAAGAACCCGCTGGTCAGCGGTACGCCAATCAACGAGAACACGAAGATCGACAGCAGGGCGGCCATGGTTGGTTCCCTTCTGCCCAGGCCCGCAAGGTCGTCGATCTTAACGAACTGCTCATTGCGTGCCGCCACATGGCTAATTACGGCGAAAGCCCCGATGTTCATCAGCGCATACGATGCCAGATAGAACATGGCAGCCGCTAATCCGATTTGAGAAGCCGCCGTCAAGGCGACCATGCACATAGCCCGCATGCGCGATGGAGCTGTAGCCCAACATGCGCTTCACGTTCGGCTGCACCAGCGCACCGAAGTTGCCGATGATCATGGTCAAGATCGCGCAGCCCCAAGCCAGCGGAATCCAGCGATTGCTCATCGGATGGAACGAAGTCATGAAGACGCGGAAGAAAACAGCAAAGGCAGCGGCCTTTGGGCCCGCAGACATGAACGCGCTCACCGGCGCGGCAGCGCCCTGATAGACGTCCGGCGCCCATACCTGGAACGGAGCGATTGAGACTTTGAAGCCAAACCCGACAAACAGGAGCGCCGTGGCCAGACCCAGGATGACGGACACATGCGGAGAGCGGTCGAGAACACGGCGGATCTCATCGAAATTGGTTGAACCCACTGAGCCATAGATCCACGCAATGCCGTACAGAAGAAACGCCGTGGCAAAGGAGCCGAGAAGGAAGTATTTCAGTGCGGCTTCGTTGTTCCTTCGGTCGTCGCGCAGATATCCGGCTAGGACGTAAGTGGCGATCGACGAAATCTCCAGGCCAATGAAGACCATGATCAGATCGGTGGCGGTGGCCAGGATGCACTGCCCGACCAGAGAGAAGAGGATGAGGGCGTAGTATTCCCCGCCCTGTGCGCCTTCGCGTTCGAGATAGCTGAACGATGTCAGAATGCAGAGGAAACCGACAACCAGCACCAGCCCACGGAAGAAAGTGCCGTAGCCGTCGTTGACGATCATGTCCTGGAAGGCGGGGCCATGCTCGGCTGTAAGCCCAGACGTTCGCCCCAAACGGCTGCAGCGATACCGATCAGCGAGATGCCACCCATGATGGCGCTTACTGCCTCCGGACGAGACCGCCTCGAGCAGCATGATCACAATGCCGAACAGGGTCAGCAGAATCTCGGGAAGAAAACGGAGATACTCGACGGAATGAGGCTGGAAGTTACCGAGCACCGGAAGCCTCCGCGACTTGCACCGGCACGAGCTGTTTGTGCAGATCTACCCTGTATTGGTTGCTAATGCTTGTTAAGTCCAAGAGGTGTCCTGTGGCCGAGGTAATCGGCGGCATGAACGATTGCGTGTAGGTTCCGAGCCAGACCATCAGTGCAATGAGCACGGCGACAGGAGCCAATTCGCTCGCTCGCAGATCGCAATTTTTTGTGATGCTCCTCATGCTGATGCTGCGTCTTGCCGAGGAATGTTCGTCTGGTACATCCAGAGCATGTAAGCGGCCGAAAGAATCACGCCAATGGCGGCCCAAACGCTCCAGGAGAAACGCACGAGTGCGGCGCCCTGCAGCACCAGAAACTCCCCGATAAAGTTGCACAGAGTGGGCAAGCCGATGCTGGCGAGCAAGGCAATCATGAAAGTCGTCGCAAGCTTGGGAGCGAAGTTGGCCCAGCCGCCGAAGTCTTCGATATTCATGGAGCCACGACGCTGCTCCATGTAGCCGGCCAGAATGAAGAGCGCGCCCGTTGAAAGCCCGTGAGCAATCATCTGATACACGGCGCCATCCGCACCCTGTTGGTCAAAGGTAAAGATGCCCAGCACGATGAAGCCGAGATGACTGACGGATGAATACGCCAACAGAGTCTTGACATTGGTCTGCACTAAAGCAAGCAGGGCTCCGTAGATGATGCCGATGATGGCGAGAGCGGCAATCCATCCCGCACAGCGATGGGCACCGGCGGGCGCAAGCGGCAGAGCAAACCGGATCAGTCCGTAAGCACCCATCTTCGACATGACCGCGGCCAGAAGAAAGGTGGCCGGTGCCGGCGCCTGCGTATAAGTAGCCGGCAGCCAGGTGTGCAGCGGAAAGATGGGCACCTTGACTGCAAAAGCTGCGAAGAAGCCAAGGAACGAGAAGGAGTTGCTGAGTTGGGTCGAGCGCAATCCGGCCCGAGCCAAGGGCATTCGTCAACTCCACGTAATCGAACGTGTTCGTCTGGCTATGCAGGTACAGAATGGAGCCCAGCATGAACACGGAGCCGAGGAATGTATAGACGAAGAACTTGACCGCTGTGGGCCCGCGCTTTCCGCCACCCCATCCACCGACCATCAGGTACATCGGCACAAGCGCGACTTCCCAGAAGATGTAGAAGACGAACAGATCAACCGCCGTAAAGACGCCGATCAAGCCCGAATTGGAAGAGAAGCAGGAGCGCGTAGAAATTCTTGTTCCGCGACTTGATCATGCTTTGCGAAATCCAGACGCCGATGGGCAGCAGGAGCGTGGTTAGAAGCACCAGCCACAGGTTGAGCCCATCGACCCCAAGATGGAGCCGAATCTGCAGGTTCGGACTGTCGACCCAAAGACGGTTGACCTCGGAGTTAAATCGGGCGGCGTTCGCCACGGTGGGTCCAATCAGGCCCAAGGAGGTGAGAAAAGTCACGATCGTGGTGCCGAACGCAATTGTGAACGGCAGCTTGGAAGTTGTCGGGGCCCAAAGAACCAGGAAAAAGCCGATCAGCGGAAGCAGCAGAACAATGCCGAGAATGCTCATCGTGCGCCTCCCGCCCAGCCGAGCACAAAGATCACTAGGAGCGAACCCGCCAGGATCCAGGTGGCGTAATTCCGGATGCTTCCGGATTGCAGCTGACGAAGGAGCGAACCCCATCCGCCGACCACGCGAGCCAAACCATTCACGACGGTTGTATCGATAAAGCCCTCATCCATGCCGCGCCAGAGCACCACCCGCGAGATTCCTTTGATCGGCTTCACGACGGCCGCCGAGTAGATCTCGTCCACGTAGTATTTGTTCGAAAGCAGCGTGTAGAGCGGCCCCGCAGCGACCTTCAAGTTTTCCGCAACGGCAGGCCGAACGACGTAAAGGAAGAACGCCATGGCGATGCCGATGATTCCGCAGGCGGCTGAAATCGCCATGGCAGTCGAGTTCTCGTGTTCGGCCAGCGGAAAGCCCGGCGACAGCCAACCCGGGATATTGATAAATCCGCCAGCAAACGACAGAACGGCGAGCACGATCAGCGGACCCGTCATCACGAAGGGCGACTCGTGAGCATGATGATGCCCGCGGTATGTTCCGAAGAACGCCAGGCAGTAGGCGCGGAAGACATAGAACGCCGTCAATCCAGCGGTCAAGGCACCGATCCAGAACATCCAGGGCGCATGGTCGTACGCCGCCGATAAGATTGCGTCTTTACTGAAGAAGCCGGAGAAGCCCGGGAATCCGGAGATAGCCAAACTTGCGACCCCCAACGTCACAAACGTGATTGGCATGGCTTTGCGCAAGCCACCCATGTGACGTAGATCCTGTTCACCGCCGAGCCCATGGATGACGCTACCGGCACCAAGGAAGAGCAGCGCCTTGAAGAACGCATGCGTCATGAGATGGAAAATGCCGGCCGAGTACGCGCCCACGCCGACGCCTAGAAACATGTAGCCGAGTTGGGAAACGGTGGAGTACGCAAAGACTTTCTTGATGTCGTTCTGAACCAGGCCGACTGATGCCGCGAAGACAGCCGTTAGGAGCCCGATGACCGCGACAACCCCCATCGCCAGCGGCGCGTGGTTATAGAGGAACGAAACTCGCGTAATCATATATACGCCGGCCGTTACCATCGTGGCCGCGTGGATCAGCGCCGAAACCGGGGTAGGACCAGCCATGGCGTCCGGCAGCCAAACGTAAAGCGGAAGCTGCGCCGATTTGCCCGTGGCACCGACGAACAACAGCAAGGTGATTGCGGTGATCGTGCCCACGCTGGCTTCCACGGGCATAGATGTCACCGCGGCGGCGAGTTTGCCGAAATCTAGGGTTTTGAAAGCAACTACCGTCAGCAGCATGCCGAGCATGAAGCCGAAATCGCCAATGCGGTTTACGATGAACGCCTTGTTTGCCGCATCGGACGCAAATTTTTCGCGGAAGTAGAACCCGACCAGCAGATAGCTGCAGAGCCCCACGCCTTCCCATCCGACAAACATCAAAAGCAGATTCGATGCGAGAACCAGCACCAGCATGAAGAACATGAACAGGTTCAGATACGCAAAGAACCGGGCGTAACCTTCTTCATGTTCCATATAGCCGATGGCGTAGATATGGATCAGCAAGCCCACGCCCGTAACGACCAGCAGCATCACGGCCGTAAGCCGGTCGAGCAGAAGATCGAAGCCGACTTGGAAAAAGCCGCTCTGGATCCAGGTGAAATCATGCTCCGCGTAAGGGGTGGTTAGCGGGTAAAGCCGACTGATCGCAAGCAGCGACGTAAACAAAAGAGACGGCAACCGAGCCTATGGCTGCCGCGTTGACGATTGATTTCGACAGGCGTTTGCCGAAAAGGCCATTGAGGAGAAACCCAAGTAGGGGGAAGAGCGGTATGAGCCAGAGTGTCATTGGTCGATGGTGGTTAGAGCTTCATGGAATCGACTTCGTCGATCTGCAGGGTTCCGCGATTTTTGAAAACCGTCAGAATGATCGCAAGGCCGACCGCAGCTTCCGCGGCCGCCACAACCATCACAAAGAACGAATAGATATGACCATCGATGCGGCGCAGTTGATACGAGAACGACACGAAGCTGAGGTTCACAGCATTCAGCATCAACTCGATGGACATGAATACCGTGATGACGCTCTTTCGATAAAGAAATCCGGCAACGCCGAGAGCGAAGAGGATAGAGCTGAGGATCAGATACCAGGCGAGGGGAACAGGTGGAAGATGAGGCATTCTAGTCGATCTCCTTCCGGGCCAGCACAACGGCGCCGAGAATGAGCGATCAGGATCAGAACAGAAATGACTTCGAACGGCAGCAGATACTCGGTGAACAGCATTTGCCCGATCTGCTCGGCTTTGCCGCCGACCCAGCTTCCGAATTCAACGGACCGCATGGTCGGCAAAACGCCGCGGATCAGGAACACCAGGAGAGCGACGAAGGCCAGCAGCAACGGAAGGCCGGCGATCTGGGCAAACCAGGACTTGCTGGTGCTTTTCTCCGACGCCGGCGTTCAGCAGCATGATGACGAAGATGAACAGCACCATCACCGCTCCGCCGTAGACAATCATCTGCGCCATGGCAATGAACTCAGCGCCGAGAAGCAGATAGAGGACGGCCAGCGAGCCCATGACGCCGATCAGCGACAGAGCACTTGAGATGGGATGCTTTTGAAAGACAAGGTTGAAGCCGCAGACTACCGCGATGACCGCGAAGATGATAAAGAGGATCGTATCCACTGTTACATCACCCCGTCTAAAATACCGCCACAAAGAAGGCGGTGAGCAGAAGGTTGATAAGAGCGCACGGGAACAGGAACGTCCAGGCGAAATGCATCAGTTGGTCATAACGGAAGCGAGGCAGCGTTCCGCGAACCCAGATGTACAGGAACAGGAGCGCACCCACCTTACTCGTGAACCAGAAGATTGGGACAAGAACCGGCTGCAAGAATTGGAATGCAGAAGATGATGGCGATCAGCAGAAAAGCCAGGCCGAAGATCGGGAAACTATAGCGGTCGATCTTGCGCGCGGGCTGCAGGCCGTGGAAGAAGCACATGGCCGCCGCAAGCAGAAATACCAGAACCGGAACGTAATTCGAAATCGGCGCCGGAAATAGCGGATGCCAGCCGCCCAGGAACAGCAATGTCGCAACGCAGGTAATCGTCACCATGTTGGCGTATTCCGACATGAAGAACGAGGCGAATTTCATGCTGCTGTATTCGGTGTGAAAACCGGCGACCAATTCGTTCTCGGCTTCAGGCAAGTCGAAGGGAACGCGGTTCGTTTCGGCAAACCCCGCAATCATAAAGAGGATGAACGAAAAGATCTGCGGGAACGGCATCTGGAAGATGTTCCAGCGCGGGATGAAGCCGAGGTAATAACCGGCTTGTCCATCGCTCAAGCGCGCGGAAGCTGAGATGATTCGCCAGCAACAGCGGCGAAACAATCGCCAGAGTCAGAGGCAGTTCGTAGCTGATCATCTGCGCGCTGCTGCGCAACCCGCCGAGCAACGAGTACTTGTTGTTCGATGACCAACCGGCCAGTGCGACGCCATACACGCTAACAGCACTGATAGCGAGAACGAAGAGAATGCCTACGTTCACGTCAGTGATCTGCATGTACGTATGGACGCCGAAGATTTCGACCTCCGGACCAAACGGGATGATCGAAATAGAGACTAGCGCCAGGGAGACGGCAATAAACGGCGCAAGAAGATAGAAGAACTTATTGACGTAGGGAGGAAGCAGGTCTTCTTTCGTCAGTAGCTTAAAGACATCGGCGAGCGGCTGCATCAGCCCGTGCGGACCCACTCGAAGCGGGCCGGTCCGTGACTGGATATGAGCCAGCACCTTGCGCTCCACCCACTGCAGGTACGCCAGGGTCGTCATGAAGACGCCAAACACGATGGCGATCTTGATGAGGGTGACGAGGAGGTAATTCACTACTCCCGTCCCCTCTCTTCGACCTGTACGCTGCCCTCACGTACGCCAATACGCTTGATCGGCTCGCCATACACATTGCCCGGCGACTCGATCACGGAATTCAGCATCTCCGAGTATCGGCCCAGCGTGCCGGAAGTGAACAACGTGTTTCGTGCGGAGCGAACCACATCCGGAGCAGATTGGAACGGAATGTTCCCATTCAGCGGGACTGCCTGCGCAGCACCGCCTGTTTCCACAACAGCAAGGGGAACGTTGTACCCATGGACGGTCTGTCGGATCTGCTCGAAGACCGCTTCGGGAGAAGCAGGAGCGACATTCTCGCGCATTTCTTTTGCGAGCAGCGTAAAGATATCGAGATCCGGTTTGGCGCCCATCGTTTTCGGTCCGCGCGACAGCTTCTGCACGTCGCCGCACACGTTGGTCACGGTTCCGTTCTTCTCGTAAGCGGAAGCCGCCGGGAACACCACGTCGGCGCGCTTCGCGGTCTCCGTAAGGAACATATCCTGCACGACGACGAAGGCACCGGACGCCGCAAGATTCTGGCGTGAAAGCGGGTTGGCGCCCACGATCCAAAGCGCATCCAGGTCGGTCGCACTCAGGATGGCATCGTAGTTCAGCCCGGGCTCGAGACCAGCTTCGCTGACCGGGTGATAGCCGGGGAGCAGATCCGGCAGGAGCCCCATGTCGGACGCACCGCGCGAGTTCGAGTAATCAACCAGGCAAACATACTTGACCGGGATGCCGAGCGAGTCACCAAAAGCGACAAGGCGCCGTACAGCTTCGCCCTTGATCGCGGCGCCAAAGATGATCACGAGTTCCGGTTCGGCTGCGAGTTTCTCCCGCAGCGTTTCCAGAGCTTCGAACTCACGTCCGTACTCGGCTCGCGACTGTCGTGGCGTAGCTGTCTTCGCGCACACGTACCGGGCGTCACCGCGTAGACATGTCCCTTGTTGAGCCGCCAGTTGTTGCGCAACTGGAAGGCGATGAACGGTTGTTCCTGCGCAAGATCACTATCAATGACCAAGGCAGCCTTGGTCGTGAAAAGTTCCGAGGTACTCGCAAGAACGTCCTTCCGCCCACCTAGCGCATCGAGCAGCGCAGCCACGTCGCCTGTCCGGTGATGGTCGATGTTCGAAGTGCGCAGAATCTTGCGTGCGAAGTTTTGCAGAACGAAGTTTTCTTCGTTGCTTGTGTGATTCGATCCGATAACGGCAAACTTGCCGTTTTTCGCCCGTAGCTCGTTGAACCTCTTCGCGACTGAAGCCAGCGCCTGCGCCCAGGAGACCGGCTTCAATTCGCCGTCTTTGCGAACCAGCGGAGCCGTCAGACGATCCGGATGTTCGTTGAAGTCGAACGCGTAACGTGCCTTTGACGCACAGGAACTCGCCGTTCACGCCGGAACGGTCGCGGTTATTGGCGCGCATGATCTCGCCATTGCGAACGCCGAGAGTCGTTTTGCAGCCGTTCGAACAATGCGTACAGATGGTGCCGACGTGCTCCATCTCCCAGGGCCGCGTTTTATACCGGTAGGTCCCGCTGGTGAGTGCGCCGACGGGACAAATATCGATGCAGGCGCCACATTCATCGCACTCGAGATGATCGCCCTTATTCGGAACAATTTCGGCCGCAGCGCCGCGGTTTCCAACTCCCAGCGCATTGACGCCAAGAGCTTCGCCGCAGATACGAACGCAGCGATAGCAAAGAATACAGCGGGGCGCATCGTAGAAGACAATGGGAGACCATTGCTTCTCGTCGACATGGATTTTCGTTTCGCGAAAACGCGATTCACCGGCTCCGTAGCGGAACACCATGTCCTGGAGTTCGCACTCGCCGCCCTTATCGCAGACGGGGCAATCGAGCGGGTGATTCGTCAGCAGAAATTCCAGCGTGCCCTTGCGGGCCTGCTGAACCTGGGGTGAATCAGTGTGCACCACCATGCCTTCGGCAACAGGCAAAGTGCAGGCAACCTGCAGCTTCGGAGTTTTTTCAACTTCGACCAGGCACATACGACAGGCGGCCTGAAGGGACAGACCGTCGTAATAACAGAACGCAGGGATCGAGATGCCGGCCGATTTGGCCGCATTGATCAACAGGGTTCCCGGCGGTGCCTGAAGTGCCTGACCGTCGATCGTGAAATTAATCAGGTCAGCCATAAATTACGTTATCGTTCCAATCTTTCTCTAAGAGAGCTCTACGCAAGAGCGAGCTCCGGTGACTTTTGGGCCTGCGTCTTAGCCAGATAAGCCTCGAACTCGTCGCGGAACTTGGTGATAAATCCGGTGGTCGGCATTGCAGCCGCGTCGCCCAGCGCGCAGAAGGTGCGGCCCATCATGTTGTTTGAAAGTTCCGCGATCAGGGCGATGTCGCTCTTCAGCCCGTTGCCTTCATGGAAGCGCGACAACACCTTCTTCAGCCAGGTTGTACCTTCGCGGCACGGAATGCACCAGCCGCAGCTTTCGTGGGCGTAGAACTTGATGGTCCGGAGCGCAACAGCAACAATGTCCGTATCTTCGTCCAGGATGACAAGGCCGCCAGATCCGGCCATGGTTTTCGCTTTCGCAAGCGAATCGAAATCGAGCAGGATATCCGTACACTCGTCCGCGCGCAACACCGGCGAAGAGGAGCCGCCCGGGATCACCGCCTTCAGCTTTTTCCCGTTCCGGATACCGCCGCAGACTTCGTCGATGAGCCGCATAAGCGGGAAACCCATCGGCAACTCGTACACACCCGGCTTGTTTACATGACCGGACACGCACGTCAATCGCGTTCCGCCGTTTTTCGGTGTTCCGAGTTCCGCATACCATTGAGCGCCCTTGCGGAAGATCACCGGGACGGATGAATACGTCTCGCAATTATTGAGAATGGTGGGCGACTGGAATGCGCCTACAACGGCGGGAAACGGAGGTTTCAGTCGCGGGATACCGCGTTTGCCCTCTAACGATTCCAAAAGCGCGGACTCTTCCCCGCACTCATAAGCACCAGCGCCCGTATGGGTGTAGAGATCGAAATCCCAACCGGTACCGAAGATATTCTTTCCCAGGAATCCGCGCTCGTAAGCTTCGGCGATGGCCCGGTCCATGATCTCGATCAGGTAGCGATACTCGCCGCGAATGAAGACGTAGCCCTTGTTGGACTTGATGGTCCAACCTGCGATCATCATGCCTTCGATCAGCTGATGCGGATCGTTCTCCATCAGAAGCCGGTCCTTGCATGTGCCCGGTTCGCTTTCGTCGGAGTTGCAGATCACGTATGTGGGCTTGCCCGTCGTGCGGGGGACAAAGCTCCACTTCAACCCAGTGGGAAACCCGGCACCGCCGCGCCCGCGCAGATTCGAAGCTTTCAGCTCATCGATGATTGCTTCGGGCGTCATCTCAACGGCCTTCTTGACTGCGACATAGCCGTCGTTCGCCAGATAGGTGTCGATGGAAGCGGAATTGGGAAGATCGAATCGCTGCGAAATGACTCTGACTTCCAGCGGGCTTGGTTCGTTGTAACGCATTTCGATTTACGATGCTTTCCGGTATGTGCCGTCCTGAAGGGCTCGCATCAATTGATCGAACCGCTCCGGCGTCACGAAGTGATGAAAATCGTAGTTAATCTGGATGGCAGGAGCCCAGGAACAGGCGCCCATGCACTCCACTTCTTCGAGCGAAATCAGGCCGTCGGGCGAGACTTGCTTGTTGCTTCAGTCCCAGGCTGCGGCTCGCGTGTTCATATAGCTGTTCTCCGCCGACCGCCTGGCAGGCGATGTTTGTGCACACCTGCACATGAAACTTACCCAGCGGCTTGCGATGAAGCATCGAGTAATAGCCGATCACTTCATCCACCTGCAGCGGCGTCACGTTGCACCGGCGGGCCACTTCTTCCACCAGCTCTTGCGACACGTAGCCGATTTCGTCCTGCGCGTAGAGCAGCATCGGCACCACGGCCGAACGTTGCCGGCCCGGCGGGTAACTGCTGAGAATTTTTGCGAATCGCTCTTCGAGCGCCGGCGAAAAAGTCATACGCTATCGGTCGACGTCCCCCAGAACAAAATCCATGCTGCCCATGATCGCGATCGGAATCCGCAATCAGAACGTTTTCAAGCATCGCCCCGAGCGATTGCAGATTTCCGAAGCTCGGCGTCCGCATGAACACTCGATGCGGATTCGCGGTCCCGTCGCTCACGACGTAATAACCAAGTTCTCCGCGCGGCGATTCGACCACCTGATACACCGAACCGGCCGGAACACGAAAGCCTTCGGTCACGATCTTGAAGTGATAGATCAGCGACTCCATCTGGGTCTTCATTTTTTCGCGATCGGGGAGCACGAATATGCGGCGCATCGGCCTGCCAGGGCCCCGCGGCATGCCGTCGAGCGCCTGCCGCACGATGCGAACGCTCTGCCGCATCTCTTCCATGCGAACTTCGAAGCGCGCGTAAACATCGTTCTCGGTGCGGGTCGGAACTTCGAAATCAAATTTCTCGTAGCTGCGTGTGCGGGCAGTCTTTGCGCGCGTCCATCTTGACGCCGGCGGCGCGCAGCATCGGTCCCGTGATGCCCAGATCGATCATGACATCGACGGGCAACTGACCGACGCCTTTGGTGCGGTTCACCCAGATCGGATTCGACGCCAGCAGGTTCTGGTATTCGTCAATGCCCCGCGCAAGACGCTCGATCACTTTCGTGACAGCTTTGTGCCATCCGCGCGGCGGCTCCAGCGCCAGTCCGCCGATGCGGATGTAACTGGTCATCATCCGCTGGCCGGAGAACATTTCGAAGATCTTCAGGATCTCTTCGCGTTCGCGGAAGCAGTAGAAATAGACCGACATCGCGCCGATATCGAGCGCGTGCGTGCCAAGCCACACCAGATGGCTGTTGACCGCGACTCAGTTCGCAGAGCATCACGCGCATCCACTGCGCAAAGGGCGGAATTTCGAATGCCGAGCAGCCTCTCGACCGCCAGCGAGTAACAGAGATTGTTGTTGAGGTTCGAAAGATAATCGACGCGATCGGTGAGCGGAATCACCTGCTGATAGCGTTTGGACTTCGAATTGTTTCTCGATCCCGGTATGCAGATATCCGATCTCCGGGCGAGCACTGCAGGATGGTCTCGCCGTCGAGTTCCAACACGACGCGCAACACGCCGTGCGTGGACGGATGCTGCGGACCCATGTTGAGGGTCATGCGGCGAGCGGGGCTGTGTCCCTCCATCCGGGGCTCGATCCCGGACGGATCTCCGACGCTCAGCTCATGTTCGGCGTCTAGTGACGCGACCCGGGCTGTGCCTTCCATTTCGTCCTGCAACTTTGGCATGATCTAGACCGTTCTAATCAACTACTCATCCTGAGTAGGAGTACTTGTGGCCGTGAACCGGATAATCCTTCCGCAACGGATGCCCTTCCCAATCGGCAGGCATCATGATGCGTTCCAGATTCGGGATGATTCCCGAAACGAGATGCCGAACAGATCGAAGACTTCCCGCTCGTACCAGTTCGCCGCTCGCCAGACCGAGTACCAGAGTCGAGTACTACGCCTTCCGCGCACTCTGACACTCAACCGAAGGCGCGCACTACTTTGGATGGAATGCAACAGGTAGATCACTTCGAAGCGCGGCTCGCGCGGCCACCAGTCGACGGCGGTGACTGCGCTCAACCGGTCGAAACCGCCCTCCTGCTTCAGCAGCCGGCAAACAGGCACAATCGATTCGGCGGCGACGACGCCCAGCACAGGCCCGTCTACTGCCAGTTGTCGCGTCTGACAATGGCGTCCGGGCAATCGGCTGTTCGAATCAATATCGCCGATAGGGTTTTCGGCAACTAACTCAGGCAGCACGTACGTCTCTCTCCGGCGTCACCGTCTCTTGCTTCGTCCGTAGACCAGCTCAAGACGCCCTTCTTCCAGATGTAGAAGAAGCCGCAGAGCACCAGGACGATAAACAGCAGCATTTCAAAGAAAGCGAACAAGTTCAGCTGCGGTAGACGACGGCCCACGGATAAAGAAGATCGCTTCGATATCAAAGAGGATGAAGACCATCGCGACCAGGTAGAACTTGACACTGAATCGTTCGCGCGCATTGCCAACCGGCTTCATGCCCGATTCATAGGGCATCGATTTGACCGAGTCCTTGCACTCTGCTTCCCGAGAAGAGCGGAGAATCCGATCATGGCGCCCGCGACCCCGATCGCAATCACGATTTGAATCAGTACCGGAAACCAAGTGTCAGAGTACGTGGTTGGCATTACGAAATACCAGATTAGCAACCGTGCAACTCCTATAATTGCCTCAGAGAATGATATGCGAAGCAGAAGCGAGCATGGTGGAACGGTCACTAGTGAACGGAGAACGGCGCAGGATTCCGTCCGATCAGACGTGTGGCCGCAATGCTGCGCCTGCTGGCAGTTGCCAGCCGACGAGTGGCTGTCGAACTGAACAAGCAATTGTCCGAAAGCGCGATTGGGAACAGACGCTGGTCCCCACGGCGTCCACATTGAAGTCGTCGAGTTCGTGGGCGGCGGCTGAGACTTCGGTCTGATTTTCTCCATTGACTCCAGTCCCAGGTCTAGTACAATCTCTGGAGCCGGTCAGTTAAAAACGGAAATGGGCATCATGTTCAAAACACGGAAAGCCCGTCCTGATTTACCCGGTCAACGGACGTACACAAGCACGGATGTTGCGAGGATCGCTCAGGTCAGCCTTCGGCAACTGCAGTGGTGGGACGAACGCAAGGTCGTTTCTCCCGCGCACGAAGGTCACAAGCGCGTTTACCTGCCGGAAGAAGTAATCGAGATCACGGTAATCGCCGAACTTCGCCGGAAAGGGATTCTCGCTACAGAAGATCCGCCGAGTGCTGCGGTTCCTGCAGCGCGAGATGGGCCGCCGCCTGGCCGATGTCTTTTCGAGCGACTCCCGGCTGCACCTCTTGACTGACGGCAAATCGATCTTCCTGGAAGATCAGCAGGATCGGATCATCGATCTCTTGAAGAACGCCCGCCAGCCCATGTTCCTGGTCTGCGTGAGCGATCAGGTGAGACGGCTTGATGAAATCCCGAAGAACGATCCGAGGCGAAGCGACGCGGCCCGCCGGTTCGCGCCGCAGTGTAAAACCGCCCGTTCGTGCGGCAACTTCGAAACCCACCCGTAATCCTTCTAACGTCCTATACTGAGAGACAGATTCCCTGGAGGTCCGTATTGTCGTCCCGGCGGCGTTCTCTTCTCTTTGTTCCCCTATTTATTGCGGCTGTGCTCGATTCGTCGGAGGCATGTTCGGCCCGGCGTACCCGGCCGGTCATCGCGGCTCCAACGAAAAGTCAGCCCCGTTTCGGACGAGGATCTGAGGCGAGCATCGAATCCTTCACCAAGGTCTACGACATCGTCGGCGACAATTACGCCGACAAACTGTCGGCCGACAAGGGAATCTACAAGGGCGCCATCCCCGGCATGCTGCGGACCCTCGATCCCCACTCGAACTTTTTTGACCCGAAAGAGTTTGCCGGTCTGCGGGAAGAGCAGCACGGAAAGTACTACGGCGTCGGCATGACGATCGGCGCCCAGCCGCGCACCGGCAAGACGATGGTGATCATCCGTTCGGCGGCACGCCGGCCTACAAGGCCGGTATCCGGCCCGGCGACGTGTTGCTGGAGGTGAACGATAAGCGAGTCGACACGGCTGACCACGCACCGAAATCGCCGAAATGCTGAAGGGCCCCAAGGGCACAAAGGTCCAGGTGATGGTGACCCGCGAAGGCGTCGCAGAAGCCGATCACCTTCAACCTGATCCGCGACGAGATCCCACGCAACAGCGTTGACGAAGCCTTCTGGGTGCAACCGGGAATCGCCTATCCTGCATATCAGCAGTTCACCGAAACACCAGCCAAGAAGTGGAAGACAACCTGAAGAGGCTGGGCGAGCCGAACATCAAGGGCTTGATCCTCGATCTGCGCGAGAATCCCGGCGGTCTGCTGCAGGAAGGCGTCGCTGTGGCGGGCCACTGGCTCGACAAGGGGCAGGTGGTGGTTTCGCACAAGGGCCGCGCTATTCCGAGAAGCCCTACACGGCGCGCGGCAGCCAGTATGGCGAGAATTATCCGATCGTCGTGCTGGTGAACCGCTATTCGGCTTCGGCGGCCGAGATCGTAGCGGGCGCCCTGCAGGATCATGACCGCGCCTGGGTCCTGGGCGATACGACCTTCGGCAAGGGTCTGGTGCAGACGGTTTATCCGCTCGCCGATAACACCGGCCTTGCTGCTGACGACGCAGCACTACTACACTCCGAGCGGCCGCCTGATTCAGCGCGACTACTCGAACATTTCGTTCCTCGATTACTACTACGGCAAGCGCACCGAGCCGAACAATCCGACCGATGTGAAGCAGACGGACATCGGTCGTGTGGTCTACGGCGGCGGCGGCATCACGCCCGACGAGAAGTTCGAGGCGCCGAAGCTCGATCGCGTTTCAGATTGAGCGTGGCTCGCAAGAATTCGTTCTTCAACTTCTCCGCGCACTACTTCTGCGACGCACGACACCAAGCTGCCCGAAGGCTGGGCTCCCGACGAAGCGTGCTCGAATGAATTCCACGATTGGCTGATGAAGCAGGGCGTGCAGTTCACAGAAGCGGACTGGACGCGAGATCATGCCTGGATGCGAGACACGCTGCGCACCGAAATGTACGTCACGGCATTCAGCTACGAGGATTCGCAGAAGGTCGCCGTCGAGCAGGATCCGGAGATCCAGAAGGCGATCGAAGCCATGCCGAAAGCGGCGAATCTGCTGGCCGAATCGAAGAACCGTTTCGAGAAGCAGCGGGCCAGCCGGTAGTCCGACCGCCGTTGCGATTCGCACTAACAGCTCGAGATTAGTGAGTTCACCACAGATCACCGTCCTCGATACGGGCGGCCAGTACACTCATCTGATCGCTCGACGGGTTCGTGAACTGGGCGTCTACGCGATGTACAGCCAAGCGACACCCCGGCGCCGAGCTTGCGGCCGCAAAGGCATCATCATCTCGGGCGGCCCCGCCAGTGTTTACGAGCCCGAAAGCCCCGACATCGATCCGCAGATCCTGCATCGGCGCACTCCGGTTCTCGGCATCTGTTACGGCCATCAATTGCTCGCGCACCATCTGGGCGGCAAGGTCCAGAAGGGTGAGCGCGGCGAATACGGCATCGCTCAACTCACCGTGCAGCGGAAGACCGATCCGCTTTGGAACGGCGTCGACGCGACTCGCAGATCTGGATGAGCCATCGCGATGTGGTGGCAGCGGTACCGCACGGTTTCGCAGTCACTGCTTACACGGACACATCGGATATCGCCGCCATGTCCGATCGCGAGCGCAAGATCTTCGGGCTGCAGTTTCATCCCGAGGTGGTCCACACTCACGCCGGCAAGCGGATTCTCGAGAACTTCGTGTTCGGCATCTGCGGGGCGAGCGGGATTGGGATATCTCGCAACGCGTTCCGCTGGTCGAAGAGCAGATTCGCGCCACCGCCGGCGACCGCAACGTCTTCTTCTTCGTCAGCGGCGGCGTTGATTCGACAGTTGCCTACACGCTTTGCCTGCGCGCGCTCGGTCCCGAACGCGTCTTCGGAATCTACGTAGATACCGGCCTGATGCGGAAGGGTGAAACAGCGTTCGTCGAAGACATTTTCGCGGAACTCGGCGCCAGACTTCCTGGTCGAGCGGGCCGAAGAAGAATTCCTCGGCGCGCTCCGCGGTTTGTACGATCCCGAAGAGAAAGCGCCACGCCATCGGCGAGCAGTTCGTCAAAGTGCAGGAGCGGATTCTCGCAGACCGAGCATTTCCTCGACGGCCACTGGATTCTGGGGCAAGGGACCATTTATCCCGACACAATCGAATCCGGCGGATCCGCCAAAGCCGATCTGATCAAGACCCACCACAATCGCGTCGCCGGCATTCAGGCGCTGATCGATTCAGGGCCGCATCATCGAGCCCTTGACCGCCTTTTACAAGGACGAAGTTCGGGAGATCGGGCGCGAAATCGGCATTCCTGACAAATTTCTGTCGCGCCATCCGTTTCCCGGTCCGGGGCTCGCGATCCGGTGTCTCTGCTCGGAACACGACGCGCCAATGTGGAAACCGCCGACGGTGTTCTTCTTCCCGTTCGATCCGTAGGCGTGCAAGGAGATTGCCGAAGCTATCGAAGTGTTCTGGCCCTGGACCGCAGACCTTCTGCCCTGGACATCGAGAGCACGGCACCGAACCTTACGAATAGTCGTTCCGATATCAATCGCGTCGTGGCGCTTTGCGGCTCCCAGTTCCCGCTCCGGGAGATGCGTGTTCGCCGGGGTTCGATCGATAAAACACGGCTGGACCTCCTGCGCGACGCCGATGCGATCGTGCGCGAGTTCAGCGTCGCGACAGGGTTTGAGGAACAGGTCTGGCAGATGCCGGTGGTTCTGTTGCCCATCGGTACCGATGAAAGGCCTGAGTCGATTGTGCTCCGGCCCATCAACTCGGTGGACGGAATGACGGCCGATGTTGTCCTGATGGGAGCGGAAGCTCTGAATGCGTTGACGGCGAAGTTACTGGAGCTACCCGGGATCGCGGCGGTCTTCTACGACTGCACGCACAAGCCACCGGGAACGATCGAGTGGGAGTAGGTCAATTCTGCACCGGCACGGATCTATCTCGTAGCATGGGTCAAGCGGACTCGCACTAGGGCTTCAACAGGCGAATGAGATCCAACATGCAATCGAGTTCCTGCGCAACTGCGGAATCCACACCGTAATATTGTGCTGACGCGCCGAAGATCGTCTTTAGCCGCCAGTACTTTTCATCGATGCTCCGGCTACGAACATCGATCATTCCGTCGGCGTACATAACTTCGTCGTAACTAAGAGACGTCACACATCCTTGTCGTTTGGGATTCCGACAGAGCACATCGGACCACGACCGGTGATAATGCCTCTCTTGCCTTTTGACGTTTTAACTAAGAACCACGTGGCCGAATATTCAGCATCGTTTGCTTCCTTTGTTCGCCAGCGCAGTATCGGATTCACCTTACACGGGCTGGGCGCAGGGGCGGCAGCACGACGTTCAGGAAGTCATCGCCTTTGAGGAATACTCGTCGGCGTCCGTGCATGCCACTCGCAAATCCACGAAGCGGCGGCCCAACAGTGTAGACGCTTCGTCAATCATGGTTTTATGTAGGCCGGGTTCAGATCCGGTGAAAGCTCTTCAGAATGTCGCGCGTGCTGTATCGAAGTGCGATCGGTCGGCCATGCGGGCAAGTCATCGGGAACTGGCAGCGGGCGAGACTTCGAAGTAGCCACTCGATCTTCGGTGTCTCGAGCCGCGTATTGACCTTGATTGCGGCCCTGCATGCGATGGTTGCGCAGAGGTCTCGCCGTACTTCGTCCAGCGACGCGGAGCGCAGTTCGTTTTCTGACAATCTCCAGAATCTCAAACACGATCTTCTCGATGTCAGAAGGTCCAACCCCCGCTGGAGCCGCTTGGATCGCAACGGTCCGTTGCCCGAAGGGCTCCGTCTCGAACCCATAAGCATTCAGTTCGTCAGCGATTCGTGCGTACTCAAACTGCTGGGTCGGCGTGAGTTGAAGAATCAGCGGCATGAGTAGCCGCTGAATCTCTACGTTTCCGGCGGCACGCTGCTTCAAGACCTGTTCAAACAGAATGCGTTCGTGCGCAACGTGCTGATCGATGATCCAAAGCCCATCCCGGCCCACTGGCAATGATGAAGCTCTCGTGCAGCTGTCCCAAAGGCCGCAGATCGGGCAATGCCGAAAGGTTTTGGGCTACGTCCCAATCGCCTGGAAGCTGATCCAGTGCACCGTGAGTATCGGGAATGCGACGCGTTGCTGCCGTTCGGAGCGAGACTCGTTGCGGCTCGGCTTCGACCGGAGTTAGCGGCGTACTAGTCACTGCTTGAAGCGGAGAAGTCGATGAATCTCAGGCAGATCCTGCGGCTTTGCATTGTCAAGCGCGAACACGGTTGCGATCTCACCCGACTCCGGCTCGAGAACGGCAGCCTCCATACGAGCCGAGAACTCAGAAAACGGAAGATTAGCAGTTTGCTGCGGAATAGACGCAGGCGCCTGATCGTTGGGGTTTGAGGTAAGCACCGGGATCGGAGACGTCGGCGCCGGGATCCCGGAGACGGGACGGCTCTCCATCAATCTTTGGCGCACCGTATCGCGAACGAAATCATGTACCGCAGAGCTATGCCGAAACCGAACTTCGGTTTTGGAGGGATGGACATTGACATCGACTTCCGCGGATCGCAATTGAGAAACAGCAGCGCGAACGGGAAGCAACCCGGCGGCATCAGGTTGTAATAGGCGGCCTGGACGGCGTGCAGCAACACTTTATCTCGAATCAGTCGGCCGTTCACGAAGAGAAATACTGAGTTCCGGTTTAGCTTTCTGAACGTGCGGCCCGGAGACCAGGCCTTCCAGGACGAATTGCGCCAGGTCGGGCTCGGGAGCAGATTCCGGCTTCCCGCGCTTGTGGCGGGACATACGGAGGAGGCAAGCGCAGCTCGAAACGTGCGGCCGTCGAGATCGATGAGATCGGCTGTGATCTCCGAGCCGAAGACCTGAAAGGCACGCTCGCGAATGCTTGAACCGGCGTGACGTTAACAAGCTCGCGGCCCTCGTGGAATAGCTCGAAAGCGCTTTTCGACGTGTCCCAAGCTGTAGTGCGTCATGAGCGATCCGATATGCGCTAGCTCGGTTTGATCGGATCGCAGAAATTTCTTGCGTGCGGGAACGTTGAAGAAAAGTCTCGAACCGTGATCGTGGTGCCGACGGGACAGGCGATTTCGTCGCAGCGCAGAAGTTTGCCGCCGGCGATTTCGACAGCCGTGCCGGTTTGCTCATCCCCCGAGCGTGTTTCGAGAAGCAAGCGGCTCACAGACGCAATGGAGGGAAGAGCTTCACCACGAAAGCCGAGAGTCGCGATGGAAAGCAGGTCTTTCACATCGCTGAGCTTGCTGGTGCGCATGGCGCTCGAATGCAAGCAGCGCGTCGTCGCGCAACATGCCTGTGCCATTGTCCTGAATGCGGATCAGTCTGCGGCCGGCGTTCTCGGTATCGACACGAATTTCGGTCGCGCCTGCGTCGAGCGCGTTCTCCAGGAGCTCTTTGACAACGGAAGCGGGCCGCTCGACCACCTCGCCCGCCGCGATTTTATTTGCGACATTATCGGAGAGGATTCGAATGCGGCCCATCAGGAGTAGCGTGGCGCCGAGACGGCAGGATCAGAGATGCGTAAGACCTGAATGATGTGAACGTCAGCCGCTCATCGCGGCCAGAAACTCCGCGTTGCTGCGAGTCCTGCCGAGCTTATCGATAAGGAGTTCCATCGATTCAACGGGCGAAAGCGGATTGAGCACTTTGCGGAGAATCCAGACGCGATTCAGTTCTTCGCGCGGCATCAGCAGCTCTTCCTTACGCGTTCCGCTGCGATTGATGTCGATGGCCGGGAAGACGCGCTTGTCCACCAGCTTGCGATCGAGATGGATTTCCATGTTGCCGGTGCCTTTGAACTCTTCAAAGATCACGTCATCCATGCGGCTTCCGGTATCGATCAGAGCGGTGGCAACGATCGTCAACGAACCGCCTTCTTCAATATTGCGCGCCGCGCCGAAGAACCGCTTCGGACGTTGCAGCGCATTGGAATCGACACCGCCCGAGAGCACCTTACCGGAGGGCGGCACAACCGTGTTGTAAGCACGCGCCAGACGTGTAATCGAATCGAGCAGAATGACGACATCGCGCTTATGCTCGATCAGCCGCTTGGCCTTTTCGATCACCATCTCTGCTACTTGCACGTGACGCGCGGCGGGCTCATCAAAGGTGGAGCTGATGACTTCGCCGCGCACCGAGCGCTGCATGTCCGTGACTTCTTCCGGACGTTCATCGATAAGAAGAACGATCAGGTTGATTTCGGGATGATTCGTCGTAATGGAGTTCGCGATGCTCTGCAGCATCATCGTCTTACCGGTACGCGGCGGCGCCACAATCAATCCGCGCTGCCCTTTCCCGATCGGAGTCAGAAGATCCATCACACGGCCGGAGTAGTTGTCCTTAGCCGTTTCAAGCTTCAGCCGCTCGTCCGGATACAGAGGCGTCAGATTGTCGAAGAAAATCTTGTTGCGCGATTCCTCTGGCGGTTCAAAGTTGATTGCGTCAACTTTGATCAGCGCGAAGTAGCGTTCACCTTCCTTCGGTGGGCGGATTTGACCCGAAACCGTATCGCCCGTGCGCAGATCGAAGCGCCGAATCTGCGAAGGCGAGACATACACGTCATCGGGCCCGGGAAGGTAGTTGTACTCGGGCGCCCGGAGAAATCCGAATCCATCCGGCAGGCATTCCAGCACGCCTTCCGAGAAGATAAGCCCGCTCTTTTCAGCCTGTGTCTGGAGAATTTTAAAAATGAGTTCTTGTTTGCGGAGACCAGCGGCGCCAGGCGACACCCAGATCTTTTGCGATCTGGTTCAGTGCCTGAATGCTCATGTCCTTCAGCTCAACCAGGTCGAGAGTGGTGGTTCCGTTTCGCTGGCCCTGTGCACCGGTGTTTCCGATGGAGTGGCGTCCGCGACGCTGAAACTGCCCCGGCTGCCCTTGTTGGTTCGGCTGTTGGTTGGGCTGCTGATTCGGCTGCCCGGCAGGTTGCTGCTGTTGAGGAGCACTGCTCGGAGGCGGCACTTGCGCGCTCACATTCGTCCCTGGCGTGTTCTCGACCGGGCCCTTGACCTCCGCAGCAGGCGGTCGTACTTCGGCCGCTCGCGGCTTGGCCTCCGCTAAACGGCTTTCAGCAGGTTTCACGTCTACAGGCGTTTTCACATCCGCCGCTTTATTGTCAGGCGGTGCCGCCGTTCGGGACTCCACTGCATGCCGGCGCGCGCCGTCGGCAGCAGGCTTACCATTCGCACCTGCTGTTCGAGGACGGGAGGCTCCAGTCCGTTCGGGCTTGCCGTCCGCCGGCTTCGCCGCCGGAGCAGAATCGGTGCCGCCGGTTTCGGCCGGCTTTGCGGATTCTGTTCCTTTCTCACCGGCAGTGCCGGAATCGGAACTCTCACCCAGGCTTAACTGTGTTTGATTGTCATCATTGACGTCTTGAGGTCTCTCGGTGGGTGTACCTTCGGTGGCAACCGCGGGGTTTACTGCTTCTTGTTGATCTTCGAGATGATTTGCCAAATTTCCCTCACTCCCCGGCCATCGATGGCCGAGAACGGTACTGGCTGATGTTCCGGTAGCTCTTTCTGGATCTCAGCCAATCCAGCTTTTACTTGATTGCTGCTTTTCAGCTTGTCGACCTTAGTAGCTATGACTTCGTATCGACGGTTGTGGAACTCTAACCAGGCCTTGAGTTCCAGGTCTTTGTCCATCCATCCTCGCCTGGAATCGATGAGGAGGAGCGATAACGCTAAACTCGTCCGTCCCAGCAGGTAACTTTCAATCAGCGTCTTCCAACGCGTACGCTCTTCGATTGGGACCTGCGCGTACCCGTACCCGGGAAGATCAACAAATCGAATTTGATCGTTAACGCTGAAGAAATTGATTAGCTGAGTACATCCAGGGCGTGAGCTGGTAAACGCCAGTCCGGGTCTACCTACAAGCTTGTTTAAAAGGCTCGATTTCCCGACATTGCTTCGACCTAAGAAAGCAATCTCGACGGGCCCATGCTGCGTTTCCTTAGGGAATTGATCGGGTTGACTGGCACTGATGATGAACTCACCAGCACCAGGCTTACCCTCTCGTTGCGAACGCCGCTCGGCAGCACCGACGACTGCTTCTGTTCCCACAAGGCCTAATTCGATGCGGAGCGCGGGACTCGATAAGAGTCTCCGTACCCTTAATGTGTTAAATCTTCGTTCGGTCGAGCCGCCAGTTCTGCAGCGGTTGCAGCAGGCGCTAACGGCAGAGCTACAATCTCGCGCTCAAGGGCGATTTTGAGCACCTCGTCCATCGAGGTCGCGAAATGCAGCTTCATTTCCTTCCGGATGTTCTCCGGGATATCGGCCAGATCCTTTTCGTTTTCCTTTGGAAGAATCAACTCGAAGATTCCCTGCCGATGAGCAGCGAGCATCTTCTCCTTCAGTCCGCCGATCGGAAGCACTCGTCCCCGGACAGTGATTTCGCCCGTCATCGCGATATCACCGCGAACCGGGATACCCGTGAGAGCACTACAGATGCTGGTTCCGATCGTGATTCCAGCAGATGGTCCATCTTTCGGGATGGCTCCCTCTGGAACATGCACGTGAATATCCAAAGTCCGATAGAAGTCCTTCGGCAGGCCCAGATACTGAGCGCGAGAGCGAACATAACTCATCGCCGCCTGCGCCGATTCCTGCATGACGTCACCGAGTTTACCGGTTGTCATCATCTTGCCCCGGCCTTCCATGACAGCCGCTTCGGTCGTGAGTATAGATCCGCCGACCTCCGTCCAGGCGAGCCCGGTTGTCGCGCCGACCTCGTTCTTTTTCTCGAGATCCATATCGCGGAACCGTGCAGGACCAAGCATCTCGGTCACCTTTTCCGGTGATACGACAATTTTCTCGATCGGAATGAGTGGAGCTTCCACCGGCTTAACCTTCTTCTTGCCCTTTTTCATGGGCTCGAGCGGTTCCGCTTCTTGCACCTGAACCTCTTCCTCTATCACTTCGACCGGTTGCTGGTCGCCGGCAAGCTCCGCCACCGGCTCTTCCGGCGTAGTGGTCTGAGCCTCAACAACTTTTCGGGCAACTTTACGGCAAAGATTACCGACTTCCCGCTCCAGATTGCGAACGCCAGCCTCACGGGTGTACGACTGGATTAGCTGCTGCAGACCGGGGTCTGTAAACTCCACCTGCTCTTCAGATACGCCCGTATCCTTGCGCTGTTTCGGAACCAGAAACCGCTTGGCGATTTCGAGCTTCTCAAGTTCGGTGTAGCCCGAAAGCCGAATCACTTCCATACGGTCCTGCAAAGCAGGCGGAATCGTGTGAAGCACGTTGGCCGTCGCGATGAAGAAAACCTGGCTCAGGTCGTACTCGACGTCCAGATAGTGATCCGCGAACATATAGTTCTGCTCGGGATCAAGAACTTCAAGCAATGCCGCGGATGGATCGCCACGGAAATCCATCGACATCTTGTCGATTTCATCCAGCATGATGACGGGATTCTTGGTACCCGCCTTCTTCATCATCTGGATAAGCTGGCCTGGTAAGGCGCCGATATAAGTTCGTCGATGTCCGCGAATTTCGGCTTCGTCTCGAACACCGCCCAGCGAAAGGCGGACAAATTTACGTCCCGTTGCTTTCGCGATGGACATTCCAAGCGAAGTTTTACCAACGCCCGGAGGTCCAACGAAGCACAGGATCGAACCTTTAGGATTTTGCACCAGCCGGCGAACCGACAGGAACTCCAGGATGCGCTCCTTGATCTTCTCGAGGCCATAGTGGTCGCCTTCGAGAACCTTCCGCGCATACTGCAGGTCGCGGATTTCTTTCGTGCGCTTTTTCCATGGCACCGCAAGGAGCCAATCCAGGTAGTTGCGCGAAACAGTGGATTCTGCCGACATTGGCGGCATTCCTTCCAACCGCTTCAGTTCGGCGATCGCTTTTTCATGGGCATCTTTGGTCATGCCCGCGGCGTCGATCTTCTTCTTTAGCTCGTCGTACTCGCTCTTCTCGCCGCGACCCAACTCTTTTTGGATCGCTTTGATCTTTTCGTTGAGGTAGTACTCTTTTTGAGCCCGCTCCATCTGCCGCTTTACCCGGCCCTGAATCGTACGGTCTACATTGAGCTTTTCAATCTCGATGTCGAGCAGATCCGCAACCCGAGTTAAACGATCAACCGGGTCGAAGATTTCGAGCAATTCCTGCTTCTCTTCAATCGTCAGTTGAAGATTCGCTCCGACGGTATCGGCCAGCTTGCCGGGATCATCGACGCGGATCGCGGCGATCATCGTCTCGTAGTTCAGGTTCTGGCTGAGCTTGACGTACTGCTCAAACAGAGTCGTGACACGGCTGATCAGCGCATCCAGCTGGTTACCGGGATCAACTTTGAAGGACGTTGTTTTTACGACCGCGCGGAAGTAGCCCTCTTCCTCGCTAACGGAAATGATTTTTCCGCGCTCTACACCCTCGACAAGAACCTTAATGTTTCCGTCGGGTTGCTTCAGGCTTTGAACAATGTTGGCGATCGTGCCAACGGAGTAAATTTCGTCGGGTCTCGGTTCGTCGACCGAGGCGTCATGCTGGGTTGCCAACAGAATCTTCTTGTCGCCCAGCAGCGCTTCTTCCAACGCTCGCACGCTGGATTCACGCCCCACGACAAACGGGGTCATCATGAACGGGAAAATAACGACATCCCGGATGGGCATCATAGGAAGTCGTTTCGTATCCGTTTTATCTTTCGTCGTGACCATTTTCTCTTTCTACGCGGATTGTCCCACGAACGGCGGGAACAAAGATGACGCTACAGTGATTCACTAAGAAAAACTGTGGGTATTGGAAATAAATCGTTGATTCGAAAATCCGGAGCTAGCCGGCTTTTTCGAGCACAGCCATATTGATCTTTTGCGTCAGGACCATCTCTTTCGTGACGACAAACTCACGAACCTTCTTGAAGGTGGGGAGATAATACATGAGGTCCAGCATCAGGTCTTCCAAGATCATCCGAAGACCTCGCGCGCCTACCTTGCGCTCCATGGCAAGTTGCGAAACCGCCTCCAAGGCGTCTTCACTAAATTTGAGCTTAACATTCTCAAACTCGAACAGCTTCTGATACTGCCGGATGATCGCGTTCTTCGGCTGGGTCAGGATCTGGACCAGCGCTTCCTTCGAAAGATCTTC
Organism: uncultured Acidobacteriaceae bacterium; assembly: GCA_963730775.1. Lineage (GTDB taxonomy): Bacteria > Acidobacteriota > Terriglobia > Bryobacterales > Bryobacteraceae > Bog-105. Next base: position 305,095 of record CAVSTI010000014.1, read on the forward strand.
CAGCACGGCGGTGACCGGCATACGGCCGATAAACTCGGGAATAAACCCGTACTTAATCAGATCGACCGGCTGGCACTGCAACAGCAGATCGGTGTCGCGACGAACCGAGTTAATCCCGCGCCGGGCCGCATCTTTGTCGTCCGGAGCAACAAACCCGATCGATTTCGTCCCGACACGTCGGGCAATCACCTTCTCCAGCCCGACGAAAGCCCCGCCACAAATGAACAGAATGTTGGTCGTGTCAACCGGCGTAAACTCCTGGTGCGGGTGCTTCCGGCCACCCTGCGGCGGAACATTGGCAACGGTTCCTTCCAGGATCTTCAGCAAAGCCTGCTGAACGCCCTCGCCCGAAACATCCCTCGTGATCGAAGGATTTTCTTCCTTGCGGCCGATTTTGTCGATCTCATCTATATAGATGATTCCGGTCTGCGCACGTTGCACATCCCAATCGGCATTTTGCAGGAGACGCAGAATGATGTTCTCCACATCCTCTCCCACATAGCCTGCTTCGGTCAGAGTCGTGGCATCTACGATCGCGAACGGAACATCGAGAATCCGCGCCAAAGTCTGCGCCAGAAGGGTCTTACCCGTACCGGTCGGCCCAATCAGAAGAATATTGGATTTCGACAGCTCCACTTCGGCGCCCCGCTGCTTATTCATCTGGATGCGCTTGTAGTGGTTGTAAACAGCGACTGCGAGCTTCTTTTTCGTCGCATCCTGCCCGATCACATACTGATCCAGATATTCCTTCAATTCCAAGCGGTCGCGGCAGTTTTCCTGGGGTGCTGTAACTTTGCTCGTGCCGATCATCTTCGATGATGGAGTTGCAGACCGCTATGCACTCATCGCAGATGTATGCCCTGGGATAGTCACTGGGCGAAGAAATCAGTTTTCCGACGACGTCTTGGCTTTTGTGACAGAAGGAACAACGGAGGGAATCGTCAGATCCGGCGCGTTTCAAGCTGGTTCTCCTACATAAAAAGGGATCAAATGATCACTCGCCCTGATCGGTAAGACTTGCAGTATCAGTATACCAAGTTCATGTGACTTATACGTCAAGAACTTAGATCTCCCTTCCGCCATTAAGATTCAACATACCGGGATCTGGGCAGAGGTCGCCATCAGAAATCCCCGTTCGATGTACTGGATAGCCACCACCGGCAAGAAACTATGCTTGTTTCTGGGCCTGATCGAACAAGGAATTGCAGAGTCTTCTCCGTTTGGATGCTTCCGGCGATACGCCCCAGCGTACCGTCTTTATCCAGACGCGCGCGCGTAACCGCCACTGCTTCGCGCTCCTGCCGGGCGATCCGCTGCACTTCCCGGTCCACTTCGTCTTTCGTCGCCGAGATGCCTTCGCGTTCGGAGATTTTCTCGAGCAGCGAGGAAGCCCGGACATTCCGCACCGCCTTTTCGCGCTGGGTCTCTTTTACCTTATCCCAATCCAGCTGGATCGTGTTCGGGTCGATGCCCTGGCCGGCCAGACTCCGAAGCTGCATTCGCACCTGATTTTCGATCTGCCGGTCGACGTAAGCCTGCGGAATCGGGAAATCGTTGCGCTTCCACCAGGCGGTCGATCAGCTCTTCTTTCGCAGTCTGCTGAGCGGTGTACTGCTTTTCGCTGGAAGATCGATTTCCGGACCGCGTCTCGCAGCTCGTCAAGCGTCTGATAATCGCCCAGATCCCGGGCAAATTCGTCATCCGAGGCCGGCAAGTTCCTTCTTCCGAATGAATTTCGGCGTCAGTTCGAACCGAACGGTTTTGCCGGCAAGCTTCTCCTGGCCGTACTCCTCCGGATATGTGACGTCCAGTTCGATCACCGCTTCGGGCGACGCCCCGATCAGCGCCTCGTTGAACGCGGGAAGGGTCTCTTCGCCTCCAACCTGGATCTGCACGTCCTGCTCGATCGGCTCGGCAAGACCGCCAAGCGACCTCAAGTGAACCAGAACATAGTCGTCGTTCTCGATCGGCCGCGGGTCCAGATTCGGATACTCCGCCTTGCTCTCCCGCATGGCCTCGATCCGCTTGTCGAGTTCCTCATCGGTGACGGTCGGCTCTTCGTATTTCACAGGAAGACCGCGATACTCGGCGATTTCAAACTCGGGCGCAATCTCGAAATCCGCCTTGAACCGGATCGGCTGCCCGGGCTCAAATTTGAGATCGGTAATGTCGGGGGTTCCGACGACCTTCAGCTCGTCCTTCTCGTACCCGGTCACGGAAGGCTTGCGGGAGCAGCAACTCCAGCACTTCGTTCCGGATTTCGCCCTCAAACCGCGATTGGATGATGTTGATCGGCGCCTTGCCGGGCCGAAAGCCGGGGAGTCGAACCCGCTGTTTGATGGAGTTCGTCACGCGCTCCTGGGCGCGCTCTACTTCTTCGAGCGGGATCTCGATCTCGAGCGATCTCTTGCAATCGACTGCTGTTGACACTGGATTTTCCTTAAAGAAAGGGGAGAAGCGGACGTACTATCCGCTTCTCGGTTGAACTGCAAACGGGAAGGAGGCTAGACCGAGGTGGTTGCGAGCTGGGCGGACTCGCGAAGCGCGTCCGCTTTGTCCGTCTTCTCCCAACTGAAAGTGTCCTCGGTCCGGCCGAAGTGGCCAAAAGCGGCCGTTTTTCGATAGATGGGACGACGAAGGTCCAAGGACTTGATCATGCCCGCGGGAGTGAGCGAGAAGTTATCCCGAACCAGTTCGGCGAGACGTGCAGTCTTCCACCTTTCCGGTTCCAAAGGAGTTCACCATGATGGAAACCGGCTCCGCCACGCCGATCGCGTACGCGAGCTGGACTTCTGCTCTTGACGCAAGACCCGCCGCGACCAGATTCTTCGCCACGTAGCGAGCCATATAGCAGGCCGAGCGATCGACCTTCGTCGGATCCTTGCCCGAGAAAGCTCCACCGCCGTGACGGCCCATGCCGCCGTAGGTGTCGACGATAATCTTGCGCCCGGTAAGACCGGTGTCGCCGTGGGGGCCGCCGATGACGAACCGGCCGGTGGGATTGATGTGGAACTTTGTCTGGCCGTCCACCATTCCCGCCGGAATGACCGCATCGATCACGTGTTTCTTGACTTCGGCTCGCAGGGTCTCGTTCGTGACATCGTCATCGTGCTGGATCGAGACCACAACGGCATCGATGCGCTTGGGCTTTCCGTCCACGTATTCGACACTGACCTGGCTCTTGCCATCCGGCCGAAGGTACGGAAGGGTGCCGTCGTTCCGGGTTTCACTCAGCCGCTCGGACAACTTGTGCGCCAGCATGATGGGCAGCGGCATCAGTTCGGGAGTTTCGTCGCACGCATATCCGAACATCAGACCCTGGTCGCCGGCCCCGCCCGTATCTACGCCCATCGCAATATCGGGAGATTGCGATTGAATCATATTCACCACAGCGCAGGTCTTCGAATCGAAGCCCATGGCGGCATCGGTGTAGCCGATGTCCGAAATGACTCCCCGGACCAGCTTGGGGACATCCACGTACGTCGTGGTGGTGATTTCGCCAGCAACAATACAAATACCGGTGGTGACCAACGTTTCGCATGCGACGCGGCCGTTGGGATCATCGGCCAGCACGGCGTCGAGGACAGCATCGGAAACCTGATCGGCGATCTTGTCCGGGTGGCCTTCCGTCACGGATTCTGACGTGAAGATATATTTCATCGAGATAACAGCACTCCTTTGTAGACAGGCAACGACGTAGACGGAAGTGAACTAAAGCCGTCGCTTCCGGCAAAACTCTTAGTTTAACAAGGTTGGCGGCTGCTCGTTTAAAGCCATGCTCTACGCGTTTTATTCGCCTGCACGAATCACCGGTACGGGCTATCGGGGGTTCCACTAACTTCTGCCGGTGAGCGTGGCTCTCGGTACTGACATTGCAGACCTTCTCCGCCTTTCGCCCAGTCCTACAAGGACGATTCCGAGCAGCAGGAGACCATACGACGCGGGCTCAGAATTGGAAACGATCTGGCCTCGAATCTCACCCGCCGGGTAATCCAGGCTGTGAATGTTGACGTAAGTCTGGCCAGCCTCCATTTGAGCCACGGCTTGCGCAAAGGTCGAGATGCCATCTACTGAATCCGGCATAAAGTCGGTGACTGAGAGCGACCCGATCATTGTGTTCGAGGTCAGACTCCGAGAGGCGGCATGCCGTAATCGTAGAGAGTCAGCAGAGGTGCGCCCGTGAGACCGGGAGGTCCGAAGTGGATGTGCGCCATCGTGGTTGGCGACGTCAGTCCTGAGTACGTAAGGGAGTAGCTGATCATACTCGTCGCAGGGTTGTAGTCCAATCTGAAAGTTCCCAAGGTCTCCGGAGTCGGGCGGAGTCTCTGTCGGCGGTTCAGTTCCTGCCCGACACTCAGGTTGGCAACACCGATGAATCGGCTTGGGCGGAAGCGGCAAAGACAGTCAAGACAGAGCACAAAGCTACCTGGAGGCTCTTGCGTTTCATAAGTTCTCCTACGTAAGCGCTGGTAAGGAGGGGGCGCGGCACACGCCCAGGTAGATCTGAAGCTTTGTGCCGGTGACCTGTGTCAATCACGCCGGAAGTTGTTCTCGCGCTCCAGAACTGCTCGATATCATCTGTTTTGGACCGCAGCCAAATGCATAACGAGAGCCCGCAGGCAGCAGCCGACGCAATACTTGACGCGCGTCAACTGCTCTCCATCATCACCGTCGAGGACTTCGAGAACGAGATGCAGAAACGCGTCACGCATCACGCGTTCGAGTACGTTTCCGGCGGTGCAGGCGCAGGACTGACGCTGCTCGAAAACCGAGCTGCCTTCAACCGCCTCCGCATACTCCCGCGAGCGCTTGTTGACGCAACCCATATCGACACTAAGATCGAGCTTTTCGGCCGCATCCACGACTTCCCTATCCTGCTCGCGCCCGCCGGCTACAACATGCTGATGCATCCGCGAGGAGAACTCGAGGCGATCGAAGGCGCCAATCTCGCCGACGCCACCATGTGCGCGGCAAATTTTTCGAACTTTACGGTCGAAGAGATCGGAGCCGTTGCCCAGCGCCCCCTCTGGTTTCAACTCTATGTGCAAACCGACCGTGGCTTTACGAAAGAGATGGTAGAGCGGGCGGTCGCCGCAGGTTGCGAAGCAATTTGCGTAACGGTGGACGTTCCGGTAAACGGGCCGCGAGATCGCGAGCTTCGGGCAGGATTCCGCCTTCCGCCCGGCGTGCAGCGAGCGAATTTAAGGGGGCTTGGCGAAGCAATCTCGGCTGCGGCGCACCGTCCTGCCGGTCGGAACATCTATTCCGCCACGCACGGAGCAGACGCAACATGGAAGGATGTGGACTTGGCTGCGCTCGATCGTGCCTGTCAAGTTACTGCTGAAGGGAGTTCTACACCCGGAAGACGCAGCCCTCGCGGTCAATGCCGGATGCGACGGAATCATCGTTTCGAACCACGGCGGCAGAAGCCTCGACACGGTTCCGGCCACAATTGACGCGCTCCCCGCGATTGCTGCTCGCGTCCATGGCCGAATCCCGTTACTGCTGGATGGAGGCGTTCGCCGGGGCGTCGATATTTTCAAGGCTCTTGGGCGCGGTGCTGCTGCCGTGCTGATCGGACGACCTTATCTCTGGGGATTGGCGGCCGGTGGAGCTACTGGCGTGTCGCGGGTTATCGAGATCTTGCGAACCGAACTGGAGATGACAATGGGCTTAGCCGGATGCACGAAGCTTTCGGAGATCACGACCCGATTCGTTCTTCCGTCATAGCTGTTGATATGAGCAAGGAAGCTGTAGAGACAACGTCCCAAATTGAGCCGCACTACAGGTTCGAAAAGGGCGAGGATATGCGCGCGGCGATCCGCCGAATTCTTTCGGAACAACTGAGCCAGGGCGGTCGAGGTCCTAAGCCAACCCGGAGACTCGCTCGAAGATGCGGTTCACGAAGCACGGCGTTGTATCAAGCGTGCTCGCTCGGTGCTGCGACTGGTGAAGTTCGCGATCCCCAAAACCTACGCCCGCGAGAATAGCCGCTTGCGGGACGTCGGGCGTTCCTTATCCGAGCTGCGCGATTCTCACGCCTTACTGCAGACTCTGGATGGGCTGAGGGAACACGCAAGGGGAGAGCACAACGACGAATCCCGGCATCGCGTTTTCCAGGACGCCCATACCTTCCTTGAGAGCCGGGGGGAGCAGATCGCCGAGGCCATGGAGAAAGGCGGAATGGAGCAGTCCATCGCGAGGATTAAGGAACGCCTTGATGCACTTAGACAAGCTGACGTACGCGAAGGTGGATGCTCCTGGCCTGACGAAATCGCTTTACAAGTCAGTGAAACGAGGCATGGACGCGTTCGCAGCCGCGGAAGACGACCCGGAACCCGAGAAATTTCACGAATGGCGGAAGCGGGCAAAGGACCTGCGGTATCAGCTTTCGCTTCTCTCCGAGTTGCGCCCGGATTTGCAGGAGTACTCGAAATCGGCGAAAGAGTTGGAGCAGTTGCTCGGGGACGATCACAATTTAGCCGTGCTTGTGGATTTGCTCAGGGAAGCACAAACCTCTGGCGGAGAAGAGCTCCGTTCACTTCATGAGCAAATCTCCGGGCGCCAAAGCGCCTTACGCGGAAAAGCGAGAAAACTCGGGAAGCAGCTCTACGGCGAAAAGCGGAAAGTCTGGAAGCACCGCCTGTCCGCAACAAACCTGGAGGCCTGAGTCAGGAGGGCCCGACTCAGGCGCCTTCGCGAACGAGGTAGCTAGAACTGATAAGCGGGCGGCGTGATTCCCTTTGCCCGCAGGTACATCTCGGCAGCGGAGCGATGGTGGGCTGTGTGAACGAACATCCCCAGGATGAGTTCCATGCCCGACATCTGCCGGTTGCCCAGCTTAAAGCTCTTCGACATGTCGTCCATCGTCAATTTTGAGACATCCGCCTCGGCCGTTTCGAAAGACGATTTGACGAACGCGACGACATCGGCCTTTTTGTCCGAGGCGGGCTTAGTTGCGCCCGGCTTGTCAGTCGATAGCGGCGCCAGATAGTGAAGAACCGCCTGCGAGAGATGAGTCATCTGTCCGCCAAACGTCATCTGATCCGGCGTCAGTTTAAAGCTGTAATCGCCTTCTGGCATTGCTTCCGCCACCTTGACCGTGAACTCTTCCGAGGTTTTCAGATGCTTCAGGGCCATGGTTTTCAGGTCGCCCGAAGCCGACAGGTCCTGCCCGAAAGCCGGGCTCAACACCGTCGCGCTCAGGAGAGTAATCAAGAGGGTTCGCAGCATGTTCAGGGATCATTCTACATTCTTTCTGATGTGATCACCCTGGCGGTACATCGCCCGCATGCCCGAACGCCGAGATTTAGCGGTTGTGGTAACCGGCCCAAGCCTGGCGAAGGTTAGCTTCGAGTTCTTCCACCGGCCGGGAACGACGGCGCATATCCTCGCGCGCTGCCCGGTCAGACGCCATCAGGTATGCGGAGACACCGATCAACAGAGCACCGAGTATGGAAGCCACGCGTTCAAAATGACTCACAGTTAAATTCCCCTCCAAACCATCATCTTCCCCATAGACGAAATAGAGTCCGGAGCGTGTCACATCAGTATCGTCGAGCCCAGGTGTTGCAAAATGCTTCTGATGCCAAGCACCCGGAAATCGCCGCACGATAACTCTGCGGCCCCTCCCGTAGAAGAAGGACCAGGTAAATTCTCCGGGTTCCCGGAATCCGGATTTCGACTGTTCCAGCAGCTCAAGCGAAACAACGACCGGGAGTGGTTTCGAGAACGCAAAGAAGCCTACAAGGAGACCGTCGAAAGGCCAATGGAAGCGCTTATTTCAGCAGTCAGCGCCGAGTGCCGCACCCGCGGTTTACCACTCTTTCCCAAGGAGAAGAATCCGGTGATGCGCATCTACCGGGATATCCGCTTCAGTGCCGACAAGACACCTTTCAAGACTCACGTGGCCGCCGAGCTACGGCGCTCGTTCAGCGGGTCACAACCCATGCTGTACCTCCACTTTGGCCCGGCAAAATCGTTCGTCGCAGCTGGTGTCTGGCAGCCGGACCGTACGCTTCTCCAGGCCTGGCGAGCCGCAATGATTGAGAGACCGGATGAGGTGGAAGCGATGGCTGCCAGTTTAAAGCGCAAGAAGCTGCAACTGGACAGCGAATATTCGCTCTCTTCGATGCCAAGAGGCTTTCAGAGTTTCGCGCAAACCCCGCTGGCTTCATTTCTTAAGCTCACCTCGTTCGTGATGGCGAGGACTATCGAGCCACCCGACTGCCACAGCGCCAAGCTGGTGGACAAAATCGTGGCCTTTGCGTTTGACGCGAAGCCGTTGCTCGATTTTGCCTGGAAGGTAGAAGAAAAGCTACCAAAGAGCTTTGGAGAGTAGTCGCTATTGCATCCCCGCTTGTTTGAGCGCGGCAACCAGTTCGTTCTCGCTACGCTCTCCAACAAAATGCGCCACGATTTTCCCGCTCGGATTAATTACCATGACGGTTGGGATGGCATAGCAGCCGTACATCCGTTCCACCTTTGCTTTCTCGTCGTGAAGAGTGGTCAGATCCGGATGATGCTGCTCCAGAAACTTGCGAGCGGTTTTCTGATCTTCGTTGTTGATCCCTAACACCACAACATTCTTGTCCTTGTATTTGCGGCTTAAGGCTTCTATGGTGGGCAGTTCGCGGCGGCAAGGCGGACACCAGCTGGCCCAAAAATCAAGGATCACGACTTTTCCTTGCAAATCAGCAAGGTGGACAGCGGTCCCGTCCAGATTTGGCAGGGTAAAATCGGCTGCGCGCTGCCCGACCAGGCTCACATTGCGCTCGCTCGGAAGCGAAACGTCACTGACTTCTTTTCCGCCTTTCAAAGGCTCGAAGGCGAACAGCTGGGATGGCGGCTTTTCGATATCAATGCGAACGTAGTCTGTTGTCAATTTCACCTGGGAGCCATCGTTGTCGTGAATGGATTCGATGTGACGAACGATAAATCCGCTCTCGGTGGCAAGAAACAGACGGTTATCTGTCTTTTTGCCAGGCACATGGACGATTACACAATCCACCTTCTCGCCGTTGAGCTTTAACTTCGTTTCTCCTTCGATTTGAGCAATTGAGCCGTAGCGATCCAAGCCCGTATAACGTTTCACGAACGACAATTGCGTCTGAGCAAATAAGTCCTGGCCCATGTTGCCGTTCGGGGTCTCGACCTCTTCGTCATCCGCATCGAGCGATTGAGCAGCGCTCGCCTTGGCCCAGAGTTTCTGCTTCGGAAGAATTTTCCAAGTGCTGGTGCCGTCGCTCAGACGCATCTCCGCGGCGCCATTTGTGTCTTGCTCAACGCGAAACATGCCATTCCCGCCAACGGCAAGGAGCGTCTTCGTCTCTCCCACACCGGGTTGCCCTTTCGGGTTCACGACATACGTGGTGATTTTTGCTGCGATTTGATACGCAGCCATGGCCCTGTATCGATCCGACGTTTTCTTCAGTAATGTTTCAACTGATTTCCCAGCGGCGTTCTGCGCAGTGGAGGTTTGCGTCACAACGACACACGTGCAGAACAAGATTGCAAGGCGCTTACCCATACTGACTACTCGAATTTTAGAGCGCGCCTCCGATTCCTGTCACCTCCCCGCGGCACCGCTGAGGCATAAGAGTTCGTTCTTTGACAGTACGGCGTAGCCCGCGCACAAACGATAGGGTATTTCGGCCCCGCTACATTTAGCTCAAAATATGTTCACAACGAGTCATGTTTTCTGCGCGCATTCTTTTCACAATCTTGGGCATGCTCAGCGCGGCGGCCGTCCAGATGGAGGGTCAGGTTCCCGAGGCGAATCGACTGGTAACTCTCAACGGAATTGAAATTCAAGGTTCACGCTTGTCAAGCGACGGGCTCATTCAGCTGTCCGGCTTGGCTGTGGGCCAGCAAGTGAACGATCTGGTCGTCAACAAGGCTTGTCACAAGATCACGGCGTCAGGCTTGGTCAAAAAGATAGATTACGGTTACGATGTGTATCCCGACAAACCCGGCGTCAGTCTGGTATTGACGTTAGTCGACGAAGCTCCTCTTTTCCCTTCAACGATCACTCCTGCGTCGGAATCAGAGCGGATCTGGGAAGCATTGCAGCAACGTAGCCCAATACTGAAACGAGAGCTTCCTCGTACGGAAGCCGCACTGAAGTTCTATGCGGTCCAGATCGAAAACATTCTGAAGCAATGGGGGCGCGACAACGAATACGTATCACCGCTTGTCACGGCTGACGCTGCGGGTTCACCTACTGGGATTGTGTTCGCCATTCGCGCCTACAAGCAAACCAGCGCCACCGGTAGATGAATCGATACGCACTTGAGGCGGCTAATTCCGAAAGCTGAAGTAATCCGCAATCTGCTCGCCAATACGGCCAATCGCATCTTCCAGGTTGGGTCCGCTCCCGAAGTGATTCGCAGTAAAGACGCTGGCGATGATGTTGCGCTTTTCGCTCTCGAAAATTCCAACGTCATTGCCGATGTACGGCAGGAAATCGCCGGTTTTATGTGGCACGTTGAATCCAGTGACGTACTTCGGGAGCCGGGTGCGATATACTTGGCCGCGCATCATCTGCAACATCAAGTCGCTTGCCCCTTTGCTGACGGCTTGCCCGGTCTTGATCTTCTCGAGCAGTTTGCCCATATCGCCTGCCGAAGATAACCCGAAGGGATGTTTCCCTTCCCGATGAAATTCCGCGGGACTCGGGGCCGCCCGCAACGCGTCGAACCAGGCTCGCGCAGGTGCTGTTGCGCGCGTTTGTGCAAGGCCGTACTTTTTCATCAGCTCGTTGACCGGCTCAATGCCGCCCACTTTCCTGAAGATCATGTCAGTGGCGGTATTGTCACTGACAATGATCATCATTGTCAGCAAGTCTTTGACTGTTAGCTGCACGCCGTCGTCGAAAGAGCGTATGATCCCCGTCCCGGGCAGCTTGTCCTCGGCCTTGAGCACTTCCCGGTCGGATAACTTAAACTTTCCGGCTTCGATCTGCCGAAAGGCTTCCACCATCAGCGGAATCTTGATGACCGACATCGTGTCCATCTGCTCGTCCGCATTGAGGGCGATCTCCTCTCCTGTCTCAAGACACTTGATGTAGATCCCCCATTTAGCATTCACCGAGCGCGAGATGCGTTCGACGTTTGCGCGCAGAACATCGAGCGGCGCGGCCGGCCCTGGTCTCCTGTTCTGGGCCTTAAGCAGTGCGGGAATGCTGAGATACAGAAGCTGTCGTCGGAGCATATACGACTGTAACTCTCGTCCGGAACGCTAAAGCTGTTTCATGTAGATGAATCGCGCGAGGCTCAAACCGGCGAGTGCGTACAGAAGCCATTCGCGCCCGCGAATTTTCCCCCGAGCGATCCGAAACAGAGCGCACGCGATCAATCCGAACGAGAGCCCGTTGGCAATGCTGAACGTCAACGGGATCCCGATGATCGTCAGGAACGCGGGGATGGCTTCTTCCGGTTCGGTCCAACGTACTTCGGCGGCATGAGCCATCATCAACATGCCAACCAGGATCAACACTGGTGCGGTTGCGCTCGCAGGAATAATGCCGACCAGTGGGAGCGCGAACGTGGAAAGGAGGAAAAGCACGCCCGTCACCACGGCAGTAACGCCGGTTCGGCCGCCTGCCGCAATTCCGGCGGCGCTTTCAACGTAACTCGTAACTGTCGAGGTCCCGAGGAGAGCACCACCGACCGTCGCGCAGGCATCCACGGCGAGAATTTTGCCCACTCGCGGAATCGTATGTGTTTCCGTCAATAAGCCTGCCCGGCGACTGACGGCCACGAGCGTTCCCAGATTGTCGAAGAGGTCAACGAATGTGAAGGTAAAGATGACTTCCAGAATCCCGAGACCCATCAGTGAGCGGAAGTCCAGTTGAAATGCGGTTTGCCGCAAATCGCCGATGCCGGCGTGGGCTGGTCGCCACGCGGTTTGGCCGGTTGCGAGGGCCAGAACCGTGGTCCCGGCGATGCCGAGAATCATGGCTGCCGGTACACGCCAGAGAAGCAGCACGCTCGTCAACAGAAGACCGAAGATCGCGAGCAGCGAAGATGGCGCGTGCAGATCGCCAAGTTTCACGAGCGTCTCTGGTGACGGAAGAATCAGGCCGCTATTCTTGAGTCCGATCAGCGCCAGAAATAGACCAATACCCGCAGCAACTCCCGCGTAGAGATTCGGAGGAATGGCTTCGATGATCCGCTGCCGAAGTCCCGCAGCGGTCAGGATAAGAAACAGAACACCGGAAAAGAAGACCGCCGCTAACGCCGTCTGCCACGCGATTCCCATGCCCTTCACCACGCTGTAGGCGAAGTATGCGTTCAATCCCATACCAGGGGCCAGAGCCAGCGGGTAACGAGGAATCAGCCCCATCAAGATCGTGGCCGCCCCTGCACAAAGGCATGTCGCAGCTGTCACTGCCCCAAGCGGCATCCCGGCATCGTGAAGGATGGACGGGTTGACGAAGATGATATACGCCATGGTGGCGAACGTGGTCAGCCCGGCAATTGTCTCCGTTTTCCACGACGCCCGAAGGGCTTCGAATTCGAAATATCTCTCGAGGCGAGCTCGCATTCGGATGCGTCTATTTTGGCCGAATGATCCGCCGAGCGGACGAAGAAGCGGTCAATTTCTGGGTGCGTACCGCTCGTTTTGCTTCGCCCAGGTGTTGTCTTTCGCGCCCTGCGCAATCTCCTGGGCGGTGTATGCTCGAATACCCTGAGCCTTCTCTCTGACGCGAGAAAAAGCCTGGTTATTCACCTGTGTGTTCACAGGCGGCCACCCTCGAATCTCCTCCTGGATGGCGGCGACGCGATTGCCCGGATTCGGGTGGTCGCTCAGAAAGTTCGGGCCGTTTGCGCCGCCCTGTTGCTCCAATGTTTGAAAGAACTGGGCGAGTTCTACAGGCGGATAGCCGACTTTGTACATCAGAATCGCCCCCACGCTATCAGCCTGGGCTTCGTCGCCGCGCGAATACTTCAGCGAAAGCATTCCGGATCCGATTCCGATCCCGAGCCGGGCCAGCGTGGCTCCCGCTCCATTGGATTCCCCTAGCACGGCGCCCAAAATGCTGACGAGCCCCTGCTGGAGTTGCTGCTTCTTTAACTGTTTGATCGAATGCTGCATGTACACGTGTGAAATCTCGTGTGCCATGACGCCGGCCAGTTGTGCTTCATCGGCGGCAGCTGTAACCGTCCCTATGTTGACGAAGATGGGACCGCCGGGCAGTGCAAATGCATTGATCTCTTTCTGCGGAACAACATGGAATTGATATGGCCAGGAGGTCTCGGGCGGGATGACTGAGACAAGCTTCTTCCCGAGTTGTTGAACGTACTGTGTCTCGGGGCTTCCGTCCGGCAAAACCGGCATTTGCTTATAGACCTCGGCAGCGGTTTGCTGCCCGAGTTGAATCTGTTGCTCTTTTGTAACGCCGGTGTTTCCCGGGTCCGGCAACTGAGGTGTCGATTGAATGGCGTAGGCAAACCCGGCGATTGCGGTCACCGCAATAACGAAAAGAGTGGTCGAGCGTCGCATGCAAATCCCCCGTGCCGCTGATGCAAAACCAGCGGGCTTCGCTTCCATTTGTAACAGGGTCGAACGAACTCAATCGTCAGAACAAGATTCGCAGCGCGAGTTGAACCGTGCGGGCAGGCTTGGCAGAGCTGATGACTCCAAAATCCGCATTCCCCAATGTGTGGCCCGGGACGTTGAAGTTGGCGATGTTGAGCGCGTTGAACAGTGATCCGCGCACCTCGGTCCGGAGCCTCTCGGTCAGAGAAAAGGTTTTCGCTGCACTGAAATCAACATTGCTGCTCGAAGGACCGCGCAGCAAGCTTCGCGGGGCAGTTCCGAACTGAAAATTAGGCGGATGTTGGAATGCAGCAGTATTGAAGTAGTGGGCCAGGGTGCCCCCGCTTGCGAGACCAGGGTCGGCAACCAGGTTAGGCCGCAGCGTCCCGGCAGGAAATCCGTTGGTTGTGTTGGCTGAATCGAAAACAGTGAATACGGCACCGGACTGGAGCACCGTTTCGACGCCAAGCCGCCAGTCTCCGGCAACAAGATTGAGAATATGCCGCTTCTTCAGTTCAGGTACCTGGTAGAGAAGGCTGATAACCGCTCGCTGAGGGATGTCGCTACCGCTCAAACCTTTATCCAAACGCCGGTTGTATTGATCCATGTAGCTGCCTGGATCACCGAATTCATCATTCGACGCAACATCATCGATGAACTTCGAAAATGTGTAGTGAGCGAGAAAAGAGAAGCCATCGGCAAAACGGCGCTCGGCTTTTACGAAAACCGCGTGATACGTGGAGTTGCCTATGTTGGGATTCAGTGACGTTACGTTGCTGTATTGGGGAAATGGCCGAAGCAGCTGTGAGTTGCCCGGCCCGAAGGATAAAGTCGGCACCTGGTTTACCGTCAGATCGTTGGCCGAAAGATGATGGCCGACGTTGCCGAGATAGCCCGTCTCGACAACGACATTTGTACTCAATTCCTTCTGCACATCGAAGTTGAACTGGTAAGAGACGGGAGACGGTCGGTGACGGTCAAAGAAGGTTAGTGCCGTGTTGGGCGTCTGGCCTAAGCGAACGGCTCCGGCTCCCGGATCACCTACATTCGGTCTCGGATGAGCTGGGAAGCCATCGCTCAACCGTAAGGCGTAGTTGGTCTCTCCTGAAGCCGTGACCAGGTTTACCGCATCGGAGTAACCCAACGTGGCTCCGGTCGTGACGGAGTTACTGATATTCGGGCCGTAGAAGATACCGCCGCCGCCTCGGACGACCAGCCCGCCAAACGGGGTCTTGTAGGCGAACCCCAGGCGCGGACCGAAGTTCCTGTAATTCGGGTCGAACGAGGTTCGAGGTGTGCCGTTCGCACCGGCGAAGGTCACTATTCCAGGAGTTCCGGACACAGGATTGATCGCGGACGGATCAAAGCCATTCAGCTTATTGCCATCCACGGTGCGAGGAAGCTCACTTTCCCACCGTAAGCCGAGATTGAGGGTCAGGTTGCTCGTGACGCGCCAGTCATCCTGAAAGTAAGCAGACCAATACGCTGCCCGCGATGGAATTACGTCGGTCGCGTTCAGCGTGGCCGAATTCGCCGTGCCCAGAAGAAAGCTGGCGTACGCGTCGCCAGTGTTCGCCGCGTTCGGGCGGTCCGTTATGAGTCGGTTGAAAACGAAGTTCCCTGAAGACGATAAATCGTTCGATTCGTTATTAAAACCGAAGCGGTATTCAACTCCCGCTTTAAAGCTGTGTTGGGCAATTGTCTTCGACACCGAATCCTGAATCTGCGTGTCTCGGATAGGCGTTTGAATTCTGGCAACCGAACTGTTTGCCACTCCCTGGCTGCCCAAAAGGCCATAACCGGCAATATTCAATGTTGGGAACGCCGCCGAGCTGACGCCGCGAAGGCCGATCTTCGCCGCCAAGTCTTCACCCGCACCCGGCCGGGTCTGGATGAATTTCCGCTGCATGAAGCTGACTTGGAAGTTGTTCAGGAGAGTCGGGCTAAAAGCGTGCGTGTGCGTCAGCAGGAAGCTTTGGATGCGAACGTCTGTGTTTGTGGCCAGAGGGTCGGAGGCCGTGATTCCGTAGGAGCCGTGTCCCGTCGTGGTTGCGTCGTTGATGTAGTAGCGCGCAGAGATCCGATCCTTGTCAGAGAAGCTGTGGTCCAGTTTTCCAACGACAATGTTTCGATTCAGGTATTGAGTGCTTGGACCGACGAAATTGTTGGCCCCATTTCCGCTCGCTGAGCGATTCGGCGCAGGCCAAAAAGCGCTCGCGGCTGCGGACACTGGATCGATCCGCGAGAGAGGAATCCGATTGCCGGCGAATGGCTGCTTTGCGCCGCCGGCGATTGTGAATGGGTCATAGATCTCACTGGAGACTCCCGAGAAATCGCCGGCCCGTTCCGCGAGGGTCGGCACGGTTGAAATGACGGTGTCGCTCGAGGTCTGCTTTGTGCCCTCCCAGCTTGCGAAGAAATGGGTCTTGTCTTTTTGAATGGGACCGCCCACGGCTCCTCCGAACTGATTCAGGCGCAGCGGAGGAGTGGAAGCCGCGAAGAAGTTCCGGGCATCGAGGGCGTTATTCCGCAGGTATTCGAACACACTGCCGTGGTATTGATTCGTTCCGGATCGCGTCGTCAATAGAACAATTCCGCCGGTCGAGTGGCCGTACTCCGCCCCATAGTTATTCGAAACCACGCGGAACTCTTCCAGCGCATCAAGCGGAAGGCTTGCCACCTGTTGTGACCTGGTCAGGCCGACAGCATTCCCAATGCTTCCGCCATCGAGCTCGAAATACTGGTTGCGCTCGCGCCCGCCCGCGATGGAGAACACCGGGTAATTCTCCGCGCCCTGGCCCGGGTCGATCAGAACCACCCCCGGCGATAGAGAAACCAGAGAATTAGCGGATCGATTTGGCAGCGGCAAATTATCGATGTACTTGTGCCCGACCACTTGCGCCAAGGATGAACTCTGCGTCTCGGTCAGCTCTGAGCCCGCCTCCACATTTACTGTCTGCGATGAGGTTCCAAGCTGCAGAACAAAATCGATAGCTAACGATTGCGCCGTTGACAACTGAACGTGTGTTCGAGTGCTCGGTGAAAATCCCTGCGCTTGTGATTCCACCGTGTAAAGGCCCGGCAGGAGAGAGTTCGCACGGTACACTCCGGCCTCATTCGTCCGTAGCTCCGTCGCCCCGCCCAGATCCTCGTTGACCACTCGCACATTCGCGTTCGGAACGGGCGTACTACGTTGGATCGGTCACCACACCGGTTATGACTGCCGACCCGACTTGAGCCAACAGGCTATTTCCAAATAGCAAGATTCCCATGATTGCCCAGAGCTTGATGGAAGCTCGGCTAGAAGTATTGGGCGTGAATCCTGGAAGCCCCATAAGTCTATCGACAATATCCAGAATAAGACGGAGTTGTCAAGCCGGGGGTCCAAAGTCGCGTGGGAGGATAGAATGCCTTCGGTCGCAAGAGGATGAAAATCGCCAAAATCGAGACGATTCGAATCGCAGAGTTTCCGCAATTGCTGTGGGTTTACTTACATACGGACGAGGGTTCGCGGGGACTGGGCGAAACGTTCTTCAGCGCGAGTGCTGTCGAAGCGTACATCCATGACGATCTTGCGCCGAAGCTACTCGATCGTGATCCTCTTGCGATCGACGCCATTTCTCGCGACCTGGCACCGTATGTCGGATTCCGATCCACAGGCGTAGAAGGCAGGGCTGCCTCCGCGATCGACATCGCGCTCTGGGATCTCTTCGGGAAGGCTGTTCAGCGCCCGTTGGTCCAACTTCTTGGCGGCTGGACAAGACAACGCATCCGGACGTACAACACCTGTGCGGGCGGCCAATATATGCGTCGCTCCGAAACCCAGTCGAGCGCCAACTGGGGACTCAGCGACGGAGCGGCTGGAGCGATCACCGGTTTCGATGATTTGAGCGACTTCCTGAACCGGGCCGGCGATCTAGCTCAATCGCTGCTCGATGAGGGCATCACGGCTATGAAGATCTGGCCTTTTGATCTCGCGGCGGAGAAGACGAATGGCCACTATATTTCGCCGGCCGATCTGAAGAGAGCGATCGAGCCATTCCAGAAGATTCGGTCTCAGGTGGGCGACCAGATGGATGTCATGGTCGAGTTCCATTCCATGTGGCAATTGCTTCCGGCCATCCAAATCGCCAAAGCGCTGGCTCCTTTCGGCACGTTCTGGCATGAGGACCCGATCAAGATGGACAGCCTCGGAAGCCTGAAGCGATACGCGGAAGCGTCCCCAGCGCCGGTCTGTGCGTCCGAGACACTCGGCACGCGATGGGCATTCCGCGATTTGCTCGAAACCGGAGCGGCTGGAATCGTGATGCTGGATATCGCCTGGTGCGGCGGCATTTCTGAGGCCCGAAAGATTGCCGCAATGGCGGAAGCCTGGCACTTGCCGGTTGCTCCGCACGACTGCACCGGGCCGGTCGTTTTTGCGGCGTCAACTCACCTCGTCGCTGAACGCTACCAACGCTCTTCTCCAGGAGTCAGTCCGTGCTTTCTATAAAGGCTGGTATCCGGAAGTGATCACAGGCGTGCCCAAGGTGAGCGAGGGCTTCGTCTCCGTAGACGATACCCCGGGACATGGTTGCGAGTTGCGCCCTGACATCAATGAACGCTTCACCGTCACAAGAAGAGTGTCCGAGGCGGAGCTTTAATCCGCGTGAAGCCGAAGACGCTGGCGTATTGCCACGCTCCTGGGCATTGGGGTTCTGGTCAACTACTTCGACCGGGTGAACATTTCGGTTGCGCACGATGCCCTGCATCGCGAATTCGGAATTTCCACGGTCATGTTCGGTTATCTCCTGAGCTCATTCAACTGGACCTACGCACTTTTGCAATTGCCGATGGGCGTACTGCTCGACCGGTTCGGCGTGCGGCCGATCGGACGAGTGAGCGCCCTGCTCTGGACGCTGGCCTCCCTGGGCTCCGCCGCCGCGCCCAGTCTCGGTACTTTCTTTGGAACACGTCTGCTACTCGGCATCGGCGAGGCGCCTACGTTTCCCGCAAACGTAAAAGCAATCGGTTATTGGTTTCCACGACATGAACGAAGCCTGGCGACGGCTATGTTTGACGCGGCAGCCAAACTAGGAGCGGCGATTGGAATTCCGGCAGTCGGTTTTGTACTGATTCATTTCGGCTGGCGTGCCAGCTTTGCGGCCACCGGGATCATCAGTCTGTTTTATTTTTGGGCGTTCTGGCTGGTATACCGCGATCCGGCGATGACCCGGAACTCTCAGAAGAGGAACGAATCCTGATCGGCCAAAAGCACTCAGATCGATCGTTCAGCAGTGGCGCCCCTTGCTGACGTTGATGAAGCAACGGAAAGTGATAGGCCTGGTGGTTGGGTTTTTCGGCTACAACTATTGCTTTTACCTGCTGCTTCTCTGGTTGCCGACTTACTTTCGCCAGCCTGAAACTCGACCCGTGGCAGTCCGTCGTCTATACAGGTATCCCCTGGCTGGTAGCGACCGTCGCGGATCTTCCATTGGAGGCTACCTGGTCGACCGGCTCGTGCGCAAAGGAGAAGCGACACGGTTGTCCGACAAAGTGTCTTGATCACGGGAACCGCATTGGGTTTGGCAATCGCCGGCCCCATGTTTACAACGGATCCGAAAATTGCACTTGTTTGGATTACGCTGGCTCTCGCAGGATTAGCTGCTGCCGCTCCGGTTGGATGGTCGATTCCGTCCCTGATCACGCCCCGCGACCGAGCGTTGGGAAAGTCAGCGGCATTCTTAATTTCGGCAACCAGACCGCCGGGATCGTGGCACCGATCGTGACGGGATACATCCTGCACGAGAGGGATCCATGCGGAAGCATTCGCCGTAGCAGCGACTCTATTGCTGCTGGGCATTGCGTCTTACGTGTTCCTGTTAGGCCGCATCGATCAGGAAGACGTGGGAACGTAAGCCGATCAAGGCGAGTTATCACTTCTCGTCTGTCTTGTTGCCCGACCTTCGTTTGAATTGCGATGGTAAACCCTCTTTATCAAAGCTTCCGGTGGGTTCATAATCAGCGCCATGATCAGAACGATCATCACCAGGCCCACCCCAATAATGATTTCTTCTGTGAAGCATGTAAAACTACCGATCCGGCGGAGCGCAACTGAAGCTTGCGGCATCATTCGCATCTCCGTTGCCATTGTACTTTGGCACTTCAGGATAAGCGCAAAGGGGCCGTGTCATTACGCGGATTGCTACCGCTGTACTTCGTGGCAATAATCTCCCCCGGCACACTTCCCTTTTCGACCCACGCTTCAAGCGCATCGGCGAGCCCGTATTTCGAGCCTTTCGCGGTCGCAAGACCAAGCTGGCCAAAAGAGCTAGCACCCACGCCACCGGCGCAGTGGCCTACCCCGGGTGCCATGTAGAGACGCATGAACTCTCGGGCTTGCTCAGCGCCTAACTTTGCCGAGACGCTGTTGTAGTAGTTGACGGAGTTCAGCGGTGAGATCGCGGGGTCGTTCCAGCCGTGATACACGATGAGCTTTCCTCCTCGGGCTTGAAAGGGGCGCAAATCCGGATTGGTTGCGTTCAGAATCGACGCAGTCTTTTCGTCTGCGGAGTGCAAGGCCTCGTCGGGATTGCTCTTCAAAAGGCTCCAAGCTGGATCTTGAAACACCATGAAGCGGAAGAAGTTCTCGACATATCCCGGACCGTTTCCCGGCCCGGTACTGGTGACCCATGCTCCCCAGGCGCCCGGCCCCTCCTCGCCACCCGGCATAAGACCCGGAAAGATGCTTTCGCCTTTGGAGTTCCGCGGTCCCGTGTAGATCTTCCGAAGAGAGACAATTTGCGGTGAAGTCAAACAGGTGCGGGATTCGGGGCCGTGGCATAACAAAACGTTCGGATCGAAGTGGCACTTCGTGGGGTCGTTGATGATGCCGTCTTTCACTCCATCTCGCGCATCGCATGCGTTACGTACAGCGGCAGTGATCGCAGGCAGCTTGACGCTTGGAATGTAAGCGGCCGGATCGCCCTCCATTGTTTTGGCAACGTCGACTCCGCCAGCGAGCAGATGCGTCCAATTGTTTGCCGGTGCGCCCGCGAGTATGCCGTCGAAGTCTTCCGGAAAGCGTTGCGCTTCCATTAACGCTTCGCGTCCGCCATCGGAGCAGGAATCGAAATACAGACGTTGCGGCGCGTTTCCGTAGAAAGCCGTCGTGAGCGCCTTGGCATTGACCGTAGTCAGATGGAGTGCGCGATAGCCGAAATCGATCACCTTCTCCGGATGCTTATAGGCCCAGGAAGCATCGGGCGCCTCTCCTTCGTGGCCGGTGTCAGTGGCAGCGGTTGCGTAACCTCTGCGAACATTGCCGGCTAAGAGAACCGAAGTCGATCGCGCCCGCGAAGCCGCCGTTGCCGACCCCGCGATACTTTCCGTTCCAACCGCTCGCCGGCATCCAAACTTCGAATCGTATATAGGAATCCGAAGAAGGTTGAATGACGCCGGCGACCCGGCAAAAGGCCGGCATATCTTTGACCGGATTGCCGTAGGGAGGCTCAAAAGTGCCCGCCGGAACCGCGGCTGCAACCGTGATCGAGGTCTGGGAAGGCTTCACACCCGAGAGCGAATCGCAGCTCGCGGCATCGGCATGACCTGCTCGGCGCAAATCAAAATAGCGCATTGAATTCCGAACGAGACGAGCCGTCGCATGCAGACGAATAGTATCAGGGATTCCGATGGGTCGAAGCGCCGCAAAAGTACGACATGGCATAATCAGCGGAAATGTCCGCCGGCCCCGAAGCAGACGGAACGTTCATTCAACAATGCATCTAACAACCAGGTTCTTTCTTTCTGCTTTCCTGAGCGTGAGCACGATTTACTCGTTGCAAGCGGAAGGTCTTCATAGCCAGGATCTGTCACGCTTTCGCTTCGTATCGGAAGTAAGATTCTCGCCGGACGGAAAGCAAATCGCATACACGATCAGCCTGTACGATCATCCCGGTTCCACGTATTCACAACTCTGGATAACGGATGCCAGTGGGGGCTCGCCGAAACGCGTCGGTGGAGAAAAGGACGAGCTATCTCATCCGCGATGGTCTCCCGACGGCAAACGCATTGCGGTCACGGGGTCAGTGAACGGACAACACGGCCTCGCGGTTGTCGGTGCCGATGGCTCCGGCGTCACGTTTTTGGCCAAGACGATGGGGACCAATTCGCCCCTGCCTGGGCAGGGAGAAAGCTTCACCTGGTCGCCCGACAGCAAAACGCTGGCGTTCGTCTCGGCCGTTCCTGGTCCCGAGACCGAAGCGGCCAGCGGCGATCCGATGGTCATCACGCGCTATCTTTATAAACCGACCGCCTCTGAGGGCTTGACCCACTTCAACGACAATCGGAGGCTGCATATCTTCTCGGTCGATGTCTCGAGCAAGGCAGTAAAGCAGCTCACAACGGGTGACTTCGATGAACACTCGATCGATTGGTCTCCAGATGGACGTGAGATCGTCTTCGGTTCGAATCGCGAACCAAATTCCGATGAGTTCTTCAATTACGATCTGTTCGCCTTAAACGTTGCGAGCGGAGGGATTCGCCGGATCACGGCAACCGAGAATTGCGAGTACGCCCCTCAATGGTCACCTGACGGCAAATCGATCGTCTACCTGGGGACGAAGCGTGGTTTGACGGATCGCGAGACGACCATGGAAGACACGCACGTCTGGGTTGTGGACGGCGACGGCAGTCATCGCCGCGAGCTCGGTGCCTCTGTCGACCAGCGCCAGCATTCGTTCCGTATCGGCCCGGACGGTAAGAGTATTTACTTCACCTTCGACGAACGCGGCAGTTCCCGATTGGCTCGGCTTCCCATTTCCGGTGGGCAGGTCGAGATCCTTGTGAACGAACTCGGGACGGTAGGAGATTACTCAATTTCGAAGAGCGGACAAGTTGCCTATGCGTTCACATCAACGAAGGACATGCCGGAGTTATTTGTGAAAGACAGTACGGCTCCGGCACGCCAAGTTACCAATCTGAACACCGGCATCTTAGGCGGGAAAGAGATCGCGGAATCAGAGCCCTTCACCTTTACCAGCAACGACAACAAGTTCGAGGTGGAAGCGTTTCTCGTGAAACCGCTTGGCATGACCGGGACCGGTAAGCATCCGATGATCGTTATTCTGCACGGAGGACCTCATGGTCAGAACGGGCCCGCCTTCAACTTCAAGAACCAGGTCTATGCAGCAAAAGGCTGGGCCGTGCTCCACGTGAATTATCGCGGGTCGACCGGCTACGGGCAGAAGTTCGCGGACGCCGTGTTTGGCGATCAGGATGGGAACGAAGGGCAGGACGTGCTATACGCGGTAAGCGCCGCAGTACGGCGTTATCTCTGGATTGACCGCGATCGCCTCGGCATCGAAGGCGTCAGTTACGGCGGTCAGCTGAGTGACTGGCTGATCACTCAGACGAATGAGTTCAAAGCAGCCATACCGATCGCCGGAATCTCGAACCTGATCAGTTACAACTACATGACCTACTACAACCAATACGAGGAGATGGAGTTCGGTCAGTTTCTCCACCAGGGCCGGATGATGGACGAGGCCTGGAACCGCTCAGCACTGAAGTATGTCGCGCAGGTCCATACGCCGACCATGCTGGTGCACGGCGAAAATGATCCCGATGTACCGATCGCGGAAGCAGAGCAGTATTTCGTTGCGCTGAAAGATGTCGGAGTGGAGACGATCTTCGTTCGCTATCCGCGCGAGGGTCACGGAGTTCGCGAGACGAAACACCAGATCGACTTACTCGATCGCAGCATCCGCTGGTACGAAGATCACTTCCCGAAACCTGGGGCTGAGCGCATCACTAACACGCAACCCTAAGTGGTAACGGCAGTTCGGCTTGACAGTTCGACCGGTGGCGTCAGAGCTCCAGCAGGCGCGTTTATACCAGTCCCGGTGTGAGCGCCCTGTCCAGCGGTCCGCCGAGGCTGGCGCAGGCCGCAGATACCAGCGCGGCTCAATCGACGCAACGAGTGACCAGCCCGGAACTCCATTGAAGTCGACGAGCCAATCAGATTCGCCGCTTTGATTGCTGGTTTGTTCCGACCAGTGCCAGATTCGAAGCGGACACAAGCGACCGTCTTCGAACAGGTAGAAAGAGATATTCAGCACGAACTGGGGCCGGCCACCGCGGAAAGGCGCATAGCCTTCGAAGCGGTAGAATCGTTCCCGCTCGAGCCGCCTGCCGTCGATCCACTCCGAAAGCTTACGCTTGCCTTCTTCAGCCGTATTCGCGTTCACTTGAACTTCGCCAGTCAAGCCGGAGGCCCGAAATCCGTTCCGGATTCAGCGGTTCGAAGGTTTTCAGTGTAAAGTAGCGCATTTCCATCTTGGCAGCCCAAGTTGGCCCAAAACATTTGTGGAGGAAATGTTTTCCTTGGGCCGCCTTATCAGGAAAGTGCGGCGAATGTCGAAAACTTCTTAAGGAACGAAGGACCTTAGCTCCACTCGCCCTGCCGCATGAGAGGCTCTGCCCGCCCCTCGGCAGTGATGCCGTCCACGTCCATCTGACCGGAGCCGATCATCCAATCCACGTGGATTAGGCTGTCGTTCGCCCCTTTTCCGGCGAGCTGCGCGGGGTCGAGCGAGTCGCCACCGCGGATACAGGTGCTGTAGGCCTGGCCTAACGCAATGTGGCTCGCTGCGTTTTCATCGAACAGCGTGTTCCAGAACAGGAGTCCCGTCTTCGAGATGGGCGAGGAGTGCGGAACTAAAGCAACTTCGCCCAGACTGCCGGCGCCCGCGTCCGTATCGAGCATGCTTTGGAGGATGTCCTGGCCCTTGAGGCTTTGGCTTCCACAACCCGGCCGTTCTCAAATCGGACCTGGATGTCTTCGATGAGCATGCCCTGGTAAGAAAGCGGCTTGGTGCTGGTGACTGTGCCCTCCACTCGATCTTTGTGCGGCGTCGTGAACACCTCTTCGGTGGGGAGGTTGGGGATGCACGGCAGTCCGTTAAGTGCGGTCGTGCCGCCGCCATGCCATTCATGATCGTCGGCCAGACCGACTCGCAGATCTGTCCCTGGGACCCTTGAAGTGGAGAGCCGAGTAGCGCTTTTCATTCAGAAACCTGGCACGTCCCTGAAGAACGGCGTCGTGTTCGCGCCAGTTCGCCACGGGATCCGGAACATCGATCCGAGTCGCCGCAAAGATCGCGTCCCAGAGACGGGCCATCGGCGAATCTTCGGCTTGGTCCGGGAAAGCAAGCCGGGCCCAAGCTGGGGTGGCGCAAGCCACGATGGTCCAATTGATTTCGTGCCGCGTAATCAGGTCGAGCGCCGGACGCGCTCGCCTTTGACAAAGCCAGATTGGCACGAGAAATCTTCTTCGGGTCCTGGCCCGCCAGGAGCGCCGGATTGGAGCCGCTGACGGCCAGCCTCGCGGACGCCGCTTCTGTAGGCGTTCGCGATTCCGTGTGCAGCCACTCCGGTACGCGGTCAAAGCTTTCGTCAGGAGCGTAGCGGAATCGTAGCAGCGTGGCTTCCTCATCGGTAAAGAGGGTTGTAACAACGGACGCGCCCGCTTTATAAGCGTGTTCCGTGATCTTGCGAACCAATGGCAGAGTGTCCAAAGGCGCGGTCATCAGCAGTTCCTGGCCCGGAGCGAGTCCAAGCCCCACTCGAACGGCAACTTCAGCCAGCCGGTCGAGCTTCGCTTCATGGCTCAGACCTGTTTCGCAGCACGGCCACACCGCCGCTCGCTTCCGCCCGGTCGCGTTCGTCATTCCTCATAGAGACTAGTTTTTCACGTCGTTCCCCGCAGGCAGGCACAAAATTGTGTTTCGTTTGTACCGGAGAATCGGTCCAATGCCAAGAGGTTTTATGGCCGACAAAAACAAGAAATGCGCACATCCGTCCTGTAACTGCTTAGCCCGCGAAGGCAGCGACTACTGCAGCACTTATTGCGAAGGAACGGGCAGTACGCCGGACCTGACGTGCGGGTGCGGCCATCCGGCTTGCTCCGATACCGCGAAACTTTAGTCCAACAGGTTACGGCTCGGGACCGGGACTACTTCGTCCCAAGACTCGCCAGGTATTGCTTCCAGCCGGCCCGCACCGCGTCGGCGAATGGTGCGAGTTGCGAGTAGTCATCGTTCCAAGTGGTGTACATGAGTCCATGTACGCCCGGAACCCCAGCGCTGGCTGCGAGTTCGTCGCGTGCCGCGCGCTGCGCCGTTGCCCCGATCATAATAGCCGGCGATGATCTGCTGGTGTGCGATACGTTGTTTTGCATTGCGGCCGGAAAACCACAGCAGCGAATCGTGTAAGTCGGTCCAGATTCCAGTTCAAGACCGTGACATTGGCGGGCATGCCGTCCCAGCCTGCCGCTAGGTCTCCTTCGACGCTGAAGTAGTTGTTATGAGCATTGTGCTTCGGATCGAACATGTCGCTCCAGATGTAGAGCGGTTGCCCGGGAGCAACCGCGGAGTACGTCTTGACAGTCTCGCCCGACGCTCCAGGCGAGCAGCTGGCCGGCAGTCATATTTTTCGCACGGCAACTGGCGCAGGAATTCATCTGGCGGATTTCGTCGTAGCCGAGCATCCGGCCCCCTTCGGCGGAAGACGTGGTCGATCGCCCGTCGCATTCTGGCGACCCATTTCAAAGCCGCCGGTTCGGTCATGCACATGGAAACGCCGTGAGTTCCAGGAACCGGTAGAGCCGCGTAATAGTCGATTGCGACGACTTGGCCCGGTGCAAGTTGAGTATCTGCCGGTCAACAGCGACCGGCGAGGGTTCATGATAATCGTCGGTAAATGGCTTTGTTGGTCGAGACCATCCGGTCATCTTCGATAGGTTTGAAGTCTGATCCTTCCCGATACACGACGCTGGGATTCGCCGGATCATAAACTTTCAAGGTGCGCCCGGCCGGCGAGTGAGATAGATAAGCGCGGTTTCTTCGATGCTGACATCGTCAAACCAGAGAATGCCCGAACTGCCGCCCCAGACTCCAAAGTACAGATAGCCTTCTGTGCTGTCCTGGCTGTTGAAGGTGTAATCGACTTGCGTCCAATCGTGATCGCCTGCCGTTTGTAGGGTCACGTTGAAACGAACCTTGTCGAAGTTGCGGCGTCGAAGACGGAGATCATGGGATTGCCGCGAAACTTCGACGGACCTATAGAACAGTCGGAGGTGATATTGCCGCCACGGCTGCAGAGGGAAATTTCTGACGCAAACGGGCGTTCGCAGGCGCATCGACGATCACAGCCGAGGATTTGCCCGCTGTGCGCGACCGTGTTGACGCCGAGATCCTGCATCATCAGTTGAAAACCAGTCTCGCTTGCCCGATTCAAAGCCGCCGTTCCGAGTCCCGGAAAACTGTTTTTCAGAAACAAGACGTTTCCCGGATTTGTCGACCTGAAACTGCGCGCCGACGACCCGCTGCGATTCCGCCCAGTTTGGATTGGCTTCGAGCACCTCGTTTGAATAACCAAACAGCGTCGGCGCAGCGATGACCTTCAGGTGCTTTTGTTGGCGTACGAATTACATCCCGAAGGAAGTCTTCGTTGTCGGCCGGCCAGAAGTCGTTCCAAGGTAGTTCAAGCCGCTGTCCCAGAAGGCAACGCCTGTGTAGCCCGCGGCAGCGGCTTTGTCGATCAGCGCGCGGCTCTTGTCGGCATTCTCGCAATTGACGTTGTAGCTGTGGTGCCAATACCAGAGTTCGGGTTGAGCCCGCGAAGCCGGGGATGTCGGCAGAGAGATGATGTCGAAAGAAAAGGGGCACGCAGGCGACCGCGATCAGCAGCGGCCACCAGCGAAGAACTGAGCTTATGCAGCGCCCCAGGGCTTGGCTTCCAGAATGCCTTTGTAGCCGTTCTTCATGCGCTCTTCGATGATGGCCCAAACTTTCGGGTCGCAGCCCTTCCACTCGGCAACGGCAACGTTACCCAGGTAAGGCAAGGCCGCGACGCCAGGCTTGCTCGAAAAGTAACCGCTGACGGTGAGGCTTCGGAACTGACTGAAGAACGCCATCCCTGAATGGTCATCTTTGGCGGTCTTTTCGGGATAAGCGATGCGATCGAGAAGTTGCTTCTGCGCGGCCTCACCCGCATCCACGAAATCTTTTCCGCTGGCCTTGTTTGACTCTCGATCGAGCCACATCAGGCCGCCCAGCATTTCGGCTTGGAAGTTTTGATTTCCGTCCTGTTCCGTGCGGAATGCGATCCAGTCGTCCAGAAATTCGGGGACCTTCGCTGCCGATGCGCTGGGTCCGCTCTCATCCGCCGGAATAATCAGGTCGCAAAGCACCTGCACCGTCTTCCATTGATGATCGTTGAAGACTCTGCGCTGGAATGGCTGGTGTTTGGCCGATTTGGACTCGCCGGATTTGGCCGCCGTGTTCATGCTGAGCTTCGAGAGTTCCGGCCGCGCCCACCGCTACTGCCGCGGGAACAGCGGACCCGAGAATGTGGAAAAGATTGCGGCGACTGACACCGCCCGCAGCCTGATCTTTTGTTCCTTAGAATCTGCCATGACCGTAGACTCCGCTCCTTCTTATACTTTCACGTTGAGCTTCTTGACTTGGTCGGCAATGTACTCCGACGTTCGCCAGCCTAGGGCCGTGATGCGTGAGGGTGGGATTCTTATCGGCATTGCTGACGAACGGCGCAGCGTCGGTAATAAAGAGATTCTTGACATCCCAAGCTTGGCAGTATTGGTTCAGAACCGAGTTTTTTGGATTGTCGCCCATCTTGGTTGCGCCGACTTCGTGGATGATTTCGCCGCCGCGCTTGATGCCCCAGTTGTCTTCGCCGCCATAGCTGTCCGTGACAGTGCCGCCCATGGTCTCAATGATCTGCTTGAACGTCTCCTGCATGTGCTTGGCTTGCAGGATTTCGTCCTGACTCCATTTGAAGTGGAACCGCAGCACCGGGATGCCCCATTGATCGACCACGTTCGGGTCGATCTCGCAGTAGCTGTCTTCGTTCGGAATCATTTCGCCGCGACCGGAGAAATGGACCTCGCAGCCGTAGAGCTTTCGCAGATTTTGCTTCAGTTCGACGCCGTAGCCGCCGCCCAGCCAGCGAGTCGCATAACCGCCCAGCGCACCCGCGCCGGGATTGCGCGACCGCCGCCGAGTTCGATGTGATACCCGCGGGCAAACGGCATTTTCCCGGCTTTCTGTTCCTTGTACAGCCACCACGGCATGTAGAGGTGCATGCCGCCGACGCCGTCTTCGTTTTGCGGCGGAAGGTCCTGCAGGATGGGAAGGAAGCCGCTGCACCGCCGACCCGACGGTATCCATGACGTACGTGCCCACCATGCCGGTGGAGTTCGCGATGCCGTTCGGGAACTGCGTTCGATTTCGAATTCAGCATGATGCGAGCGGTTTCGCAGCAACTGGCGGCCAGCACCACGATCTTGCCGCGCACTTCTATTTCTTTGCGCGTCTTCTTGTCGACATAGGAAACGCCGGTCGCCATGCCGTCGGAGCCGACCAGGACCTCGCGCACCATGGCGCCTGTACGGACTTCCAGATTTCCGGTCTTCATTGCGGGCTTGATGTGTACGCCGGGAGAATTGAAGTTCGCGTTGACGCCGCAAGACCGTCCGCATTGCGCGCAATAGTGGCAAGCCGGGCGTCCATTCAACGGGCGCGTCAGGATGGCGAGCCGCGAAGGAATGCAGGGAATATTGAGCTTGTCGCTTGCGGACTTGATCAGACGCTCGTAGCCGCGCGGCGCGGCGCGCGGCTGAAATTGACCGTCCGGCGTATTTTCGAGGCCCTCGTGCGAGCCAAAGACGCCGATCAGACCTTCGGCCTTGTCGTAGTACGGCGCAAGATCGTCGTACGTAATGGGCCAGTCAAAGCCTTTGCCGTCACGGCTGTACGGCTTGAAGTCGTACGGACCCATGCGGAGAGAGATGCGGCCGTAGTGATTCGTGCGGCCACCCAGCATACGCGCGCGCCACCAGATCCATTCGGAGCCGGGGGCATTGGTGTAAGGCTCGCCGGGAACCTGCCAGCCGCCTACCGGTCGTGGCGTCGAAGTAGCCCCAGGATTTTTCGCGCGTGCCGGCCCCGCGATGCGGCACGTTGTACGGCCACTCGAACATCTTGGTGTCTTTCGTGCAGTCGAACCATTCGCCTGCTTCGAGCATGCAGATCTTTGCGCCCGCCAAAGAGAGAACGTGCGCGGCGACACCGCCACCCGCTCCAGAGCCAACAATGACGACGTCGTATGTTTTAGGGGTTGCCTTGACTTGGGCCATGTTCTTTAACTATCTATACACCTAGATTTCAGAGATAAATTGGCGATGCAAAAAGAAAAGCTTCGGCGCAGCAAAAATGCCACGCCGAAGCTCGTAGAATGGCTGATTAGAAGTACAGGCGGAGCGACAGCTGCAGGTTGCGTTCGCTGCCTTTGGTGGTGACTTTGCCGAAGGTAGCGGCGGTCGGGTTCAGATTGACGCCGCCGCCGCTCGCACCACCCCAATTCGGGTGGTTGAACACGTTGAAGGCTTCCGCGCGGAACTGGAGACCAACGCGTTCCTTAATCGGGAACGCCTTGAACAGACCGCTATTCCAGTTCTGGAATCCAGGCTGGTAGATGATAGTTGCGAACTCTCTGAGTCGTTATTGAAGGTGTTCGCGGGCGGGATCGGTGAAGATCGGCGACCCGTCCGGGTTCTGGGTGTTGAACCAATAGTGCGGATCGGCGTTGCTGGTTGCGAACTGTCCCGTTATGTAAGGCGTGCCGTTCATGATCGGGAACTGGCCTTGCGTAACGGTGCCGCAACCGAAGCTCGTGTCGAGACCAACGCCCGTGTTGTTGGTTGGAGTTAGCACGTTACAGGGAGTTCCCGTTTGGTACTGGGCGACACCGCTAATCTGCCAGCCGCCAATCGCCGCTTTCAGGAAACCGATTGTTTGGCTTGATGGGCAGCTCGTAAAGGAAGTTAGCAACAAGCGTGTGACGATTGTCGAACTCCGAAGGCGCCCACAGATTGCTGGCGTCATAGGTGTTCGGAATCACGTCACGCTGATTGGAGCCGTTATCCATGCTCTTCGAGAGCGTGTAGGCGAATCCAAACATGAATCCCTTCGACATGCGGCGATTCCAAGATATCTGCAAGCGAGTTGTACAACGAGCTCGCCACGTTGTCGGTCTCACGAATACTGCCGTAGCCCTGGTAAGGGCGAATCAGATCCGGGTTCGTGACAGTCGGATTAGCAAGCCGTGCGGCAATGGTCGGCTGGTTGATATCCGATTCCCGCTGCAAGTGCAGTCCGCGGCGACCGACATAAGCGATCGAAGCAACCGAGTTGCCAGGAAGTTCCCGCTCCACGGTAAAGTTCCAGTTCCAGGATTCTGGATTCTTGAAGGCTTTACTTTGCGTAGTAACAGTCAGCGGGAACGAATTTGCAGAGGTGCCGCCCGGATTATCCGCGTTTCCGCCGTTCACGCTGGCGGTGGGCTGGAATGGAGGATTGCCGCCCAGGAACACGGAGTCGCTGACGCCGACTCGCGTAAAGAAGCGGCCGCCGCCGGCCCGGATAACCGTCTTCGGCGTCATTTGATACGCAATGCCTAGCGCGAGGCTGGATTTGTCCCCATTGGATATCGGAGTAGTGGTTCGTGATCCCTCGGAAAAGGTAGTTATAAGCGCCTGAGATCGCCTCTGGGAACGCGTCCCTTGGCGGCATCCGTCCAACCGTTTCCAGGGATGACCATACCGTTGTAAGGATCGCCGGATCCTGCGATGACCTGGCCGTTGGAGTTGAGTTTCACAGCTTTTGAAGGATCGTAGAGGCTCGGATCAAACACGATCATATTCCGCCAGAGGCTGGAGTACGGAACGATAACTGTGTACCGAACACCGTAATCGATGTGCAGCTTAGAGGTTGCCTTCCAGGAATCCTGCGCAAAGGCTTCGGTCATGCTGCCGCGGAACGGCGTATAGGCGCGTTGGCCCAACTCGGAATATTGGTCGAAAAGACCCAGGGCCGCGTTGGCGACGGCAACGCCAGTCGATGGCCCGAAGCTGCCGCGATTGTCGGTGAATGTGAAAGAGCCGTTCTGGTTGTTCGTGCCGCCGGGAACTTGGTTGACGTTGATTTCGTCATTGTCGTTTTCGCCGGAACGTTCGAAATAGCCACCGAACTTAATGGTGTGCGTTCCCTTGATCCAGGTGATACTGTCGGACGCAGTATAGATCATGCCCGACGACTGTGATGGATAGGGACCGCCGTTCAGAGTAGAGAAGTTGGACAAGGTTACAGTCGGGATCTTCTGAGGGAACAGTCTTTCCCGTCGGGAACAAGATACGGATAATTCAAACCGGCGTTCGCGCGATTGAAAACGTTCGGCAAGTCGAGGCCAAGGTAATTGGCGTCCAGACTGACGGAGGCGATGGCTTCGTTGACGATAGTTGGACTGATCGTCCAGACATAATTCATCGCGTTCGTTTGATTCGGGCGGGCGAACACGCGCGGGACGCGATTGCTGTTGCCGTCAAAGGGAATCGTCTCGTTATAGACGTAATTATTTCGCCGGAACGAGAGACGCTGGTTATCGGTCAGCACCATGTCCGCATTCAGTTGATCTTTGCGTTGATCGATAGGATGGAGTGCAGTGGCGTACCAGTTCCCGTTTCCACCAATGGGATTGACCGTATTAGCATCGGGATACGCCTTCAAGAGTGCCAAGGCCGTTCGGACTCAGCAGATTCGGCGGAATAATGTTGCCCGGGAATCGGATTCCGTGGATTGGCGGCCGTGATGGTGCAAAATAAGTCTGCTTCGGCGTGCTGTAGAAGATATTTGGTCCGAGCAGTTCGCTGAAGTTGCCCTGTCGCATCAAGCGCGGTGGGAACAGTCAGAAGACCTGCATTGCCCGGGACAACGCTGGAATCAGTAAAGCGATACTTCAGCCATTCGTCGCCGTAGTACCAGAAGAAGCGGTTCTTGTCTTTATTGAAGTGGCCAGGGATGTAGAAAGGACCACCAACGTTGAAGCCATATTGGTTGTAGCGGAACGGCAGAACGGTGCCGGTAGCGGTATTCGTGTTGCGCGCCCATTGATTCGCATTGAAGACGTTGTTACGAACATACTCGTAAGCTGCGCCGTGGAATTCCGTTCCGCCGGACTTAGTGATGATTCGGATCTGTCCGCCAGCAGCGCGGCCGTACTCGGCTCCATAGCGAAGAGGTCAGAATCTGCATTTCCTGCGTGGAGTCCACGTCGGCGGCTCCGATACTGAGACCGTTCGACCGGGTACGAACAGCAGGTGCACCGTCCATGGTGATCAAGACTGTCCTGCGTACGGGCGCCGTTGATCTGGGCAGGTCCCTGACTCATGCCCGAAGTAGAGGTTCGCCAGCGTGCTACCGCGTGTTCCCGGAACCAGCTGTGCCATGAAGATCGGGTTGCGGCCATTCAGCTCCAGGGCGTCAATCTGCTGACGCGTGACCGTCTTCTGCGTAGCCGCCGATTCCGACTGCAGCATCGGCGCCGTCGAAGTCACTTCAACTGTCTCAGTGGCAGTACCGACTGCCAGAGTGCCATCTACCGCGATACGCGCGCTGGCATCCAGTTTGTTGTTTTTGCTTTCGTACTTCTTGAATCCTGCGGCCTCAGCCGTGATCGTGTACGTACCCGGCAGGATGTTTGTGACGGTGTAATACCCGTCCTGATTGGTTGTGGTTTTACTCTCGATGCCGTTATTTTCGTTACGAACAGTAACGGTTGCGTTCGGAACGTTCGCTCCGGATTGATCTCGAATAAAACCAGTGATCGCGCCGCGGTCAGACTGTGCTAACGCGGACGTTAAGAAACATAGCAGCAACAATGCTGCGCTAAAAAGGCTCGCGAATCTCGCGAGCGGATTTGTCCTCATAGACTCCCTCCAACATGGAAGGGCAGGAGAGATTAGCTGGAAAGCCCAGACAAGCTAATTTCCACCCCCACCTTGCACTACTGTTAGAGGATTATATAACTTTTACCAGCTGATGCAAACGTGAACACCCCGAACAATGGTGAATGTTCGGTTACGGCGCGGGCTGTTCAGTTATGGAACGTACTGGTCCAGGTATCGTTTTGCCATGACGAAACCCATTTTGAAATCGTCGCTGAAGTCCGGACCAGGGTTGTTGTCCGCTCCGTAAAGCGGGTCTTCCTGCTCGATACTCATTCCGCCGTCGTAGCCAATATCCTGCAGAACGCTGAAGAACCCACGCCAATCGATCGTTCCCATTCCCGGTATGCGGTAGCGCCACCATTTGGCCTTGTTCACGGGATCGATGCCACCGGCGCGCACAACCGGCCACAGGATCTCTGTGTCCTTCAGATGAACGTCGTAGATCTTATCCGAGAAGTCCCGGGCGGTTTGAATCGGATCCATGAACTGCCGCAGCAGGTGCGAGGGATCGTATTGCAGGCCGACATACGGCGAGTCATTGAACGCTTTGAATAGCGCCTCAAAGCCGACCGGACTCGTCGCAATGTTCGGTCCGTCCGGCCAAGGCTCCCAAAGAATTTTCACGTTATGCCGCTGGCAGAGAGCGAAGTACTTTTCGTTGTAGACGCGAACAATCTCGCTGACCTGGTCCGGGAACGACTTCGCGGCATCCTTACCGGACTGCGTACCGATATAGCGGGACGCCGAGTTTGCCCGCAAGCTCTATGGTCTTCGCGAATCTGCTATTGACAGCGTCGCGCCGGGCCGGATCCGGATTGATGTGATCCCCATCGACCTGAAAGGCCGAAACGTGCATATTGCTTTTTGCAAGAGTCGCCTTAATGCTCTCGATCTGAGCATCGGTTGTGGTCTCCGGGTCAAGCGAGCCTCTGCGCCCCGACCGAAGAATCATGTTGGTAAAGCCCGCCTGTTTCGTCCATTCGACGTTTGCGGGGGTGTAGGGTCCTAGCACTCCCAATTTCGGCCGCCATTCTTTGTGCTTCGGGCGGCGCGATGCGGGAGTGGCTTGCGTTCTCGGTTGCTCTTGCTGCGCAGCTTCAACACCAACCGAAGCAAATGCTGCCAGCGAACCGACCAGCGTTCGACGAGTCATCAGCCATCAGTGTATTGCAGCGTGCCAGGAGGGCCTGCTAAGACGGGCGAATCGAGCTCGGTACCCTGGGTCTCGGGAATCCAGACCGCGCACACGGCCGCAGCCCCGAAGGCAATGCCGCACGCCGCAAACCCCCATCCGAGCCCGTAATGCTCCCCCAGCGCTCCGATCCCCAATGGCGCAAGCGCACTCAGGCCGCGGGCCACGTTGTATGAGACGCCGAGCGCGGTCGCTCGAATGGCAGTCGGGAACAGTTCACTCCCCAGTAATCCGGACCCGACAAAGAAACCGGTGCCGAAGAAGGCAGTGATTGATGCCGTGACAAGAATGATGGCCGGCCGTGTTGCCATCGCGAAGGCGGGCACCGAAACGGCTGCCAGCACAAGATAACTGATGACGGTACGTTTTCTCCCGAAGCGATCTGCCAGCACGCCAAACAGCAGATAGCCGGGGAACATCCCGCACAGGTTCAGCAGGGTAAGGAACGTTGTGAAATCCAGGCTGTTGAACCCACGGCCTCCCCGCTCGAGCGGCAGCGCCAGATAAGCGGGAATCCATGTAAACAGGCCCCACCACGCGAACATTCCAAACGTGTTCATCGCGAGCAAAGCCATCAGCCTGGGCAAAATCGCGGCCCAGAGCGGCTTCAGATCGACCGGCGCACGTCCCGTTTGCGCCTGGTGCCGCGTCCAGATCTCAGGTTCAGGAACCTTTCTCTGAATCCAAAAGGTGACTAGGGCGGGCAGGACTCCCACGAAGAATACCCATCGCCAGTTTGTATAGGAAAGAATCACGCCCGCGGTGAGGGCGGCGAGCGCGTAACCAATGGCCCAGCTACTCTGCACGATAGCCATGGCTCTGCCCCGCCAATAGGAAGGCCAGGTCTCCGCGACAAGCGTCGCCCCTGCATTCCACTCGCCGCCCATGCCGAGCCCGAGCATGAACCGAAACACGGCAAGCATGGTGATACTGGTTGAAAACCCGCACGCAAACGTGAAAAACGAGTAGGTGAGAATGCTCAGACTCAGCATCCGGCGCCGCCCTGTTCGATCGGCCAGCACGCCGAAGATAAAGCTTCCGATCGCAGATGCCACCAGCGTCAGGCTGTTCAGCAGACCCGCAGTAAGCTTGCTCATTCCAAATTCGCGCATAAGCGTGGCCAGCACGATGGAGTACAGCAGGACGTCGAAAGCATCCAGCATCCAACCAAGGCCGGCCGCAATCACCGTCCGCCGCTGCGCAACCGTCGCCGCGCGCCATCGGAACGGAGGCGCCTCTTGAGACACCGGTTGTTCGCCCACGGGCTTATTCACGGTTACCGACCATTGAGAATAGGATAGGCGCCAACCCCATAAAATGCGAATTGCCATCGATACCGGCGGGACGTTCACCGATTGTGTTTACCTTGAGGACGGCGAGTTCCGCGTCTTTAAGTTGCCCTCTACACCCAAAGACCCAAGCGCGGCGGTCTTGGCTGCGGTGCAACACATAGCGCGCGATCGAGAGGCTGAAGTCCGCCACGGTACGACGGTAGGCACTAATGCTCTCCTCGAACGGAAAGGCGCTCGTGTTGCGTTTGTGACCACTGCCGGATTCGAGGACACGATCGTCATCGGCAGGCAGGCCCGTCCAGAGCTCTACAACTGGTTCTGGCAGCCCGAGCCGCCGCTCGCGCCAGAAGGCATGCGTTTCGGGGTAGCCGAACGCACAGGACCTGACGGCACCGTCCTTCGCGCAGTGGATGAAGCGGAGCTCACACGCCTTCACCATGCGATTGCCGCGGCAAAGCCTGAGGCGATCGCAGTCTCACTGTTGTTTTCTTTCGCTAACCCCGCGAATGAGCAGGCGGTTGGACGCGCACTCGCGGATCTTGGCGTACCGGTGTCCTTGTCCCACCGTATTCTTCCGGAGTTTCGCGAGTATGAGCGTGGATCAACTGTCTTGATCAACGCCTATCTTGCCCCCAAGATGCAGGGCTACGTCGACCGGCTGAACAGTGAACTCGAGGCAAAACGATCTCAGCTCGATGTGATGCAGTCCTCCGGCGGCATCATTTCGGCCGGAACCGCCTCCCGTGAACCCGTTCGAACAGTTCTCTCCGGGTCCTGCGGGCGGCGTTGTTGGTGCGCTCGCGCTTGCGAAGATGGCCGGCTTCCCCCGCGTTCTCACGTTCGATATGGGCGGAACCTCAACCGATGTCGCTCTCGTCGATAGCGAACTCGGGTTGCGTACGACAACGGAATCGCGCGTCCTGGGAATGCCGGTTGCCGTACCCATGCTGAACATTCATACAGTCGGCGCGGGCGGAGGATCTCTTGCCAGTTTCGATCGTGGAGGCGCTTTGAAAGTGGGACCGGAATCGGCGGGCGCGGATCCCGGCCCCATCTGCTATGGCCGCGGAGAGCAACCCACCGTGACGGACGCCAACCTGCTGCTGGGACGGTTTGCCACCACGGGACTTCTCGGGGGCGAAATGCTTCTCGATGAGGAGCGCACGCGTCGCATCTTCGAATCAGCGAAGGGCCAACTCGAAACGGCCGAGCGGTTTGCCGAGGGAATTACGCGGGTTGTGAACGCGCACATGGAGAAGGCACTGCGCAAGATCTCGGTCGAATATGGTTACGATCCGCGCGACTTTGTCCTGCTGAGTTTTGGCGGGGCCGGTCCGCTCCACGCGTGTGCATTGGCAAAGGCGCTGAACGTTCCCAAGGTGTTGGTTCCTCGCATGCCCGGCGCCCTGTCGGCCTATGGCGTATTCGTATCCGATGCGGTGCGGGACTATTCGCGGACCGTCATGCTACCGCCGACCGATCCCGAGCTTGCGAAGCACTTCGAGCAGCTGGAACAACTCAGCCAAAGCCAAAACACGGAGAGTCAATCCACCCAAAACTTCCGTTCCGTGGACCTGCGTTATGTCGGGCAGGGTTACGAGATTTCTGTTGATTGGGACGGCGACTCGACAGAGCGCTTCCATCGAGAACATGAGCGCCGTTACGGTTATGCCGACCGCAAGAGACGCGTCGAAGCGGTTACGATTCGTTTGCGATCTGTATTGAGAAGTGAGACACCGGTGATACGGGAGCAGGAGAGAGTTGGCTCCGATGGACAGCAGGCGGTACTGGGAGAAAAGCAGATCTATTGCGACGGACAGTGGGTCACAGGGCGCGTGTACCAACGCGAAACATTGCGCGCCGGTGACGTCTTCCCCGGGCCGGCGATTGTGACAGAATACAGCGCGACCACGTTCGTTCCTCCCGGCTGCCGCGTAGAAGTAGATGGTTTTCTGAACATGGTGATCGATGTCTGCGCAAACTGACCCGATCGAGCTCGCGATTTTCAAAAGCGCCTTCCACTCCATTGCCGAAGAGATGGGTGCGACTCTGCGCCGAACTTCGTTCTCGCCCAACATCAAAGAGCGGCGAGATTATTCGAGCGCCGTCTTCGATGGTTTGGGGAACGTCATCGCCATGGGCGACGATATGCCCGTGCATCTGGGTTCGATGCCTATGTCAGTGCGGGCCGCCCTCGATACGCTCACTTTGGAACCGGGTGACATTGCGATTCTGAATGATCCCTATGCCGGCGGAACACATCTGCCCGACATAACGCTGGTGATGCCGGTGTTCTCAGGCTCCCGACGAGCGGCCGGCGTTTTTCGTGGCGAATCGAGCGCATCACGCTGACGTCGGAGGAATGTATCCGGGCTCCATGGGCCCCTGCCGCGAAATCTTTCAGGAAGGATTGCGCATTCCTCCGGTAAAGCTGTACGTGCGCGGGCAGATGAACGATCACGTGTTCCGCCTGATCCTCGAAAATGTCAGGACCCCCGGAGAGCGCGACGGAGATCTGACGGCTCAAATTGGCGCATGCCGAATCGGCGCAGAGCGTGTCTTGAGCTTAGTCAGCAAATATGGATTGGAGCGCGTCAAGGCAAATATCGCTGCCTTACTGGACCATTCCGAGCGCTTGATGCGCGCCGAATTGCAACAGCTGGCACCGGGCGAGTTCAGCGCGGAAGACGCTTTGGACGATGACGGCTTTACGGACGCGCGCATACCGATCCGCGTGACCGTCACTACTCAGCCCGAAAAGGGCGAGATCCGCATCGACTTCTCTCAATCAGCTCCCCAGGTGACGGGAAGCGTGAATGCAGTCTACGCGATTACATACTCCGCCACGTTTTACGTTCTTCGTTGTTTACTCCCTCCCGAGGCCGCACCGACGGCGGGTCTCATGCGGCCGGTTTCGGTTATCACAAAGCCGGGCACAGTTGTAGACGCACGGTCACCCGCACCGGTGGCCGGAGGCAACGTCGAAACTTCGCAACGCATCACGGACACGCTCATGCGCGCGTTTGCGCAGATTCTTCCGGACCGCGTGCCCGCCGCAAGTTCCGGGACGATGAACAACGTCACGATCGGAGGTATTGATCCGCGAAATTCTCAGCCTTACACCTATTACGAGACAGTTGCCGGCGGTTCCGGAGCACGCCCGATTTCGGACGGGATCTCGGGTGTCCATACTCACATGACGAACTCGTCCAATACGCCGGTCGAGGCCCTCGAATTTGCTTATCCATTTCGAGTTCATCGCTACGGCTATCGAAAGGGCTCAGGCGGCGCAGGCCAATTCCGGGGAGGCGACGGACTCATTCGCGAGATTGAGGTGCTCGGGCCGCCCAGATCACGCTGCTGGCGGACCGGCGTATCACGGCTCCCTATGGTTTGGCAGGCGGAGTATCCGGCGAGCGAGGACGCAGCGTTCTCACGGACGAAGCCGGCGAGGAGAAGACTCTTCCGGGTAAGTGCAGCGTCACGGCAAAAGCCGGATCCCGCATCCGTATCGAATCGCCCGGCGGGGGTGGATGGGGCGAACCTCAGGTTTGATTGCTTGGAATCTTCGGCTGAGCGGAAGACGCTAACGTAGTCGTGTATGTCTGAATTCCGCGAGGAATGGATGCGGCAGGCGGTCGCGCTTGCCGTTGAGAACGTTCGTGATGGGAAGGGCGGCCCGTTCGGAGCGCTCGTCGTAAAAGATGGGCAAGTCATCGCGAGAGGCGTCAATACCGTGACGGCCGCGTACGATCCAACCGCGCACGCAGAGATCGTTGCTATCCGTGAGGCGTGCCGGAACCTTTCACAACATCAGCTTGTCGGATGCGAATTGTACTCGAGCTGTGAGCCCTGCCCGATGTGCCTAGGGGCGATTTACTGGGCTCGGCCGCGAGCGTATTATTTCGCGTGCACGAGAGAAAGCGCCGCCGAAGCGGGCTTCGACGATGCTTTCATTTACGACCAGCTACACCTGGATCCCGCGGAACGCACGATACCCGGACACTGCGTCATGATGGACAAAGGTACTGCACCCTTTGTGGAATGGGCGCAGAGCATCCAGAAGATCCGGTATTAATAACTGTGCTGCGGTCTAATACGAAGCAGAACGAATATTGAACGACACGCCGCGGACACGGTTTACTTCGACCGTTCTCGGGAAGTCGAGTGCATCGGCAGGTATCACGACCGATGCACCGTCCATGGCCACATAGCGAACCTGCCGGGGGCCTTCATACCAGTAGTCCGAGGCAAACTGCCCATAGCCGTCTCTCAGCATCAGCACCGTGACCACACGTGGCGCGACAAACACCGGTCTCGGCGCGGGCGCAACCATCGGCACGTAGTAGGGACGCGGAGGCGGCGGGGGCGCAGCCTGAGGTGCATAGTAAGCCGCAGGCGGACGCTGAGTGAACCCGTAGGGGTTCTGCTGGGGCGGCGGACTCTGCTGAGGGTAGTAGTAGTTGTTCGTTGAAGCGGTTTGTGCGGGCATCGGAACGCCCAGATCGTCCATCAGTTTCAACGTCAACCGCGTTTCGGCCTTCAACTGGGGACGAGGTCCGCGTCGCGGCAAATTGATCAGATCGATTGGCCAGAGAACCGGGATCATCCACTCGATCGTGTCTCTGACCGGATGCCCGTTGCCGTGGATTCGCCCTTGCTTATCGACGTCGTACTTGGGCGCATAGACCACCTTCGCAGCCACCGGCAACACGCGATCGGGCGGTATCACCATACGCTCGAATCTGAGTTCCATCCAGCCCTTGCCCACAAAGTGGCCCGGGTCCTTGTATTCTTCGAACCGTCCCACGAGGTAGCTTCCATAG
Organism: uncultured Acidobacteriaceae bacterium; assembly: GCA_963730775.1. Taxonomy (GTDB): domain Bacteria; phylum Acidobacteriota; class Terriglobia; order Bryobacterales; family Bryobacteraceae; genus Bog-105. The sequence goes on from CAVSTI010000014.1 coordinate 345,790, forward strand.
GGAAGCACGGACCGTCCATACAGTTCCACCCGGCTGACCTGACATAGTACGGGATCGCCGATATCAGCAGTCTTCGAGGACAGCTTCGGCTCCGCGACAGTGCACTGAATCAACGAGCCGGCTGGAATCAACTGCTCCGCTGAGAGCTTGGCAAGTGGGACTAGGAGAAACAGCGTGGGAAGGAACGCGATCCGGATTCTCTTCAAGGCACAACCTCCTGGCAGAACGGACGAAGAAGCGATAAGCGAATGTTCGGGAATGAACAGCTTCCCGATGGCTCAATGATCGTCCGTTTTTGTAGCGCCGTCAATGGAAAAACTTACAGCGAACGGCACGTCTAACTGCCATCGCCGGGCAGCGCAGCCACTGCTACTCGATTTAGATTATTGAAGTGAAGGCTGCGCGAGTTGCCCGCATTTGCGCGTTTACTGGTTGCGTAGCGTGACCCGGCGAATGAGCTTCACGGCGCCATGACTGAGAATCTGGTTGACGACCCCGTCCGGAACGGGTTGATCTGTTTCGATGATCGAGATCGCCATCAGTGGTCCTTTACTCGTGGCGCCCACATCGCCCGCTTCCTGCCGGCCAAGCGCGAAGTTCGCGATGTTGATTCCGTTCTCGCCCAGCGAAGACCCGAGGTAGCCGATGACACCCGGCACGTCTTCGTTCTTCGAGTACATGAGGTTGCCGTCCAGCGTCGCCTCGCACGAAATGTTCTCCACCTGCAGCAGCCTGGGCTTGTTCAGCACCAGCGCGCCAACGGCCGAGAAATTTCCCGTCTGCCGTTTCGAGTTCCATGCGAATGGAATCCATGCCGCCCAACGTCGGTTCCCGCTGCTCCACGATTCGAAAGCCGCGTTCCGTTGCCAGTGGCATTGCGTTGACGAGATTAACGCGATATTCCACAGATCGGCTCAACACACCGGCAAGACTGGCATTGCGCAGGATCTGCGTGTTGCTGTCAGCCAGCCGGCCGGAGTAGATGATCCGTATCGTGTGTATGTTGCCTTCGGCGATGTGGCTCAAGAATTGACCGAGTCGTTCCGCAAGGTCGACAAATGGTCCAAGAGCTTTGTATTGCTCGGCGGTAAGCGCCGGCATGTTCACCGCATTCAAAGCGACGCCGCTCTTCAGGTACTCGGCAACTTGTTCGGCGATGCGGATGCCAACGATCTCCTGAGCTTCTTCGGTCGAACCCGCAATGTGCGGCGTTGCCACAATGCTGTCAAGACCAAACAGTGGGAGTTCGCCCGGAGGTTCCTGCTCAAACACATCGAGTCCGGCGCCGGCAATCTTTCCACTCTTCAAAGCGTCCTGCAACGCATCGACATCGATTAACTCGCCACGCGCACAGTTCACAATGCGCGCGCCCGGCTTCATCTTTGCGAACGCCTCCGCATTCAGCATGTGTTCCGTTTCGGGAGTGAGCGAGACATGTAGGGTGATGTAGTCGCTCAGCTCGAACAGCTCCGAAAGCGGCTTCAGTTCGACACCGATGTCTCGAGCGCTTTGCGGACTGACGTACGGATCGTAAGCAACAACCCGCATTTCAAACGGTTTCGCACGCCTGACGACTTCGCGTCCGATCTGCGCCGAGTCCGACGATGCCCAAGGTTTTACCGCGCAGCTCGTTACCGAGAAACTTTTTCTTTTCCCACTTGCCGGCCTTCGTGGATGCGTTCGCCTGCGGGATGGACCGGGCCATGGACAGCATGAGCGCCAGCGTGTGTTCCGCGACCGACACGGCGTTGCCACCCGGCGTGTTCATAACCAGCACGCCGGCGTCGGTTGCGGCAGGCAGGTCCACGTTGTCCACGCCGACACCCGCGCGTCCGATCACGCGGAGTTTAGGGGCACGCTGCAGCACTTCCTTCGTGACCTTGACGGCGCTTCGCACCAGAAGCGCATCGCAATCGCCGAGATGCTCAGCGTAAGTCTTTGGATCGGCTTGAATAATTTCCCAGCCGGCTTGTTGACGCAGTACGTCTGCGGCCGCCGGGGCCAGCGGTTCAGCAACTAGAATTTTCATTTGTTCAGGCGCGTTGATCTAGGCGAGGACGGCTTCTTTCGCGAGAGCCACTTCGGCGTAGACATTTTGAACAGCCGCGACACCCGCGCCGAAGCGGACCGGAATGCCTTGCGCCGCAAGGATGATCTCGAGTTCCGCGACCACTGCGAACAAGTCGTGGAAATCGAAATAGCCAAGATGCGCGAAACGGAAAATCTGCCCCTTCATGCTTCCCTGCCCGTTCGTGATGATGGCATTGAAGCGGTTGCGAAACTCTTTGATGATCACGCCGGAATCCATGCCTTTGGGCGCGCGAACCGCGGTTACGGAAGAACCGGGTGAACTCGAAAAGAGTTCCAGGCCAAGCTCTGTCATGGCTTCGCGAGTGGCACGGGCAAGCAGCTGCGCATTCGCAACCAGCTTATCCATCCCGATCGATTTGATGTATTTCAATGCTTCCGCGAAAGCCAGCAGAAGTGCCGTGTTCGGTGTCCAGGCCGATTCACCTCCGACAGCGTTTTTTCGTTCCCGTTTCAGATCGAAGTAATATCGAGGGCCCTTCGCGGCGTCCGCTCTGGTCCAGGCTTTTTCGCTAATCGCCATGAAGGCCAGGCCAGGCGGAATCATGAACGCTTTTTGAGAGCCGCCAATCACAACATCCAGTCCCCAACCGTCGATGTCGAGCGGCATCGTTCCGACACCCGTGATCGCGTCCACCACGAAGAGAGCGTCCGTTTTTCTCACCGCCTCGCCCATCGCCTTCACGTTGTGCTGTGTGCCAGTAGACGTTTCGGACGCCTGAACAAAAACGCCCTTGATGTTCTTGTTCTCGGCCAGGGCATGCTCAACCGCTTCCGGCTGAACGGCATCTCCATACGGGGCGGTCAGGACAGTAGCCTTTAGACCGAAGGCTTTGACGAGTTCGACCCAGCGCTCGCCGAACTTACCGGCTGAGCAAACCAGCACTTCGTCGCCGGGTGAGAAGAAATTTTGTACGGCCGCTTCGAGTCCGCCGGTGCCTGAAGCTACCAAAACCAGCACATCGCTACTGGTTGCCAGAACGTCCTTTAAGTCCGACAGCACGCCTTTGTACAACTTCCGGAAATCCTCAGTACGGTGGTGGATATCCGAGCCCATCATGGCGTGAAGAGCCGCCGGAAGTATTGGTGTGGGACCAGGGGTAAGAAGACGCTGTTTCTTGATGTACATTGCCGAGATTTGCCCGCAAACGACTTGGTCTCTGAGCGAGATCCGAAGGGGACAGGAACCCTCAGAATACCAGATTTTGGGCTTTTTCCCGGGGAACAGCCGGTCCGGGTGGGTCCTCGTCGGCTTGCAATTCGCGAACTGTTGCCGGCTTTTCTCCGTACTACTGGCGAAAGGCTTTTCCCAACTTAGACATGCGCGTACTCACATTCTTGTTCGCGACCGGACTTCAGTTCGCTTGCGTAGGGCAGTCGCTTCCGGCCCAGGCGATTGGTCCGCAGCAGTCCCTCAGCACTATCGTCTCTTCTCTCGATACGGCACTGTTCAGTGCGGTCAATCGTTGCGACATACCAAAGGTGGGCTCGTTTTTCGCCGATGGCGCCGAGTTCTTGCACGACGCGGCGTCGCCTCTCTACGGGCGTGAAGCAATCATCAGCAGTATCCGAGAGAATCTGTGCGGCAAGGTTCAAAGGGAACTCGTGGCCGGATCCATGGAGGTATATCCGCTAAAAGACTACGGAGCTGTCGAAATCGGAGTTCATCGCTTTCTTCATCCGGGGAAACAAGACCACGGAGTGGTAGGAGAAGCGAAGTTTGTTCATGTCTGGAAACACGAAGGCGACAGGTGGGAGATCACCAGATTGATCAGCTACTCCCACCACACGGTTGACAAGCCCTGAGGCGCGTTTCACCCGCGCCCCAGGGCTCTCGATTGCCTACTGTCCTGGCGTGCCCACGGGAATCAGCACCCATTGCTGATTACCGCCGCCGACGTAATCGTACTGTTGCAATTGCAGGCCGTTACTGCTGGACGCACCCGGTATATCGAGCACACGTCCGCTCGCACGGTTAACAATCGAAAACGTTCCGTTACCCACTGGATTCAGAGCCCATTGCTGGTTAGGTCCACCAAGTGCCTGATACTCCTGAATGAGCGCTCCGGCGATATTGGACGCGCCGGTTACATCCAGCGATTTCCCGGTCGCCGCGCTCAGAATGTTGACGTATTGCCCGTCGGCCGGAACAACAAACCACTGCTGGTTGATGCCGCCGTTCAGGGACCACTGTTGAATGGGCGTGCCGTCCGTAGCATTTCCGCTTGGAAGATCGAGAACGCCGGAGGTCAGCACATTCCGGATGATGTACGCCTGGTACACGCCGAAAGTCCACTTCTGGTTATCGCCGCCCGTGACATCCCATTGCTGGATCGGCGTGCCGACCGCTCCGGAGTTCCCCGTTACGTCCAACGCCTTACCGTTGTATGCGCTGACGATCTGGAAATATCCGGACTCAACGGGAACAATGAACCACCTCTGGTTAGCTCCACCGAGATAGTCGTATTGCTGGATTAGCGCTCCGTTGTCCGTCGATGCACCCGTGATATCCAGCGCCTTTCCACTGGCGGCATTGAAAATCACGAAACTGCCGTCGCCGACGGGGAAAAATGACCACTTCTGGCTGCCGATGCCACTCGGAAAGTCCTCCTGTATGCCGGCGCCTGCCGACAGAGACAACCCGGCCGGTTCGAGCGCTTTGCCGGTGGACTTACTCACGAGCGCAAACTGAGAAACGGTTACTCCCATTAGCGAAACCGACTGCGGAGAGCTGCCGGCATTGCTGTTGACGACGAGCGATGCCGCATGAACGCCAGTGGCCGAAGACGGGAGATACGTGACGTCGACGGTGCAGGTCGAAAACGCGGTCAGGCTCGAGCCGCAGCCGTTGGAAATAGAGAAATCGGATGCGTTCGCGCCCGAAATTCCGATTGCGTTGAAAGTCAGCGTGTTTGAGGACGGGTTCGTGATCGTCACCGTTTTTGTCCTCGGCTGCACACCGGCAATAGAGTTATTCGCGAACAGAAGATTGGTCGGATTTACCAAAATCTGCGAATTAGCCAGTCCATTCGTCGGGATGCCAAGCGAAGACGACAACACGGGCAGAGTGACAGTGTTACTGATGAACGCATTCTGCGCGATGTAAAGCGGCGTCGTCCCGTTCGAAGGCAAGTCGCTGGGCACCACCATCTGCACGGCGTATCGCCCGATGCTGCCGGTCGCGAGCCCTGCGGAGATGACCTGCGCGGTGCTCGAGCCCATCGTCGCACTCACGGTATTGATGGCACTGTTGGGCACCGGGCCGCTGTAAGGCTGTCCGTCGGCAGGTGAGTAATAGCTGCCATCCGGGGTTTGCACAACCCCGAGTCCAGTGGCATCCACCTGAATCAATTCGCCGGAGATCGCCGGGTTGACCGGAGTGATCGGCGAATTCGGAACGACATAACAGCAGGTTGAGGTCGTATAAGGCGTGACTGTAACCGTTGCATTGCTGCTGGCTGACCCGCCGATTGTGATGCCGGTACCTGCCGCGCCTGCCGCTTTCGCCTCCAGAACCACACGAGTGAACGCTCCCCCAACCGAAGCATTCACGCTAGAGTTCCCATCGCCGTTGATCAGACCTGCCAGGCCGTTCACAATCGACAGAAGCGAATCGCCGCTCTTCACCGTATAGGTGTAAGCGGTCCCGTTGACCGTGATGGTCGCTGTATCGTTGGCCGTGGCGGTTCCATCGATCGAAACGACGGAGGTCGCATTTCCAGGCTGGTGAAAGGCACCCGTTGCCGGCCAGGGGCGAATCTGACCGTCGAACGCAGGAGCATTGAAGAGACCAGGGTTCGCGGGAGCAATGTAAAGCGGTTGCGCATTGGTGACCGTCGTCGTGACTCCATCAGCACGCACACTGCGGACGTACACGCTCGCGCTATTCCGGTCGACATACCAGAACGGCACTTGCGCCACGATTCGGTTTGGTGAAACAGAGGCGATCGGCACGGGTATGCCGTCCATGAAAACTTCCACACCGCCGAGGCGCGCCTGCAGAGGCCCGCTAGCATTCGTTGTCGGAGCAGTGATCGACTGGTCGGCGAGATTGGATCCGTTGATCTCGACCAGCATTCCGGGTGCTGCCGTGGCCGCGGTGCCCGAAGTCAGATAGCTTCCAGAGGACGCGACCGTAAGATTGAGCGGATTCGAAACGGAAGCCGCCAGAGAGATTGTGTCAAAGCCCAGGTTGATGCCTTTCGAAGCGAGGTAAAGCCCTCCGCTACCGTTCCCCTGGAATATTGCGGTCACATTAGGATCACTGGCATTAATGAGAGAAATCAGACCCTTCGCGATCGAGTCGACCGTGTCTCCCGACTTCACCGTGTAGGTGTAATCCGTGCCCGCGATAGTGACGGTCGCGGTGTCATTCGCAACGATCGTTCCGCTGATGATTACGCTGCCTTCTTGACGAATGATCTCGCTGGCCCAGTTAACGATTGAGTTTTGCGCCATCGGGATGTCCCCCCCGCTGAACACAACGACGCGCCGGTTATAGGGGTCGGCGACGTACAGATTGGCGCCGTCATAGGCAAGCGATGTCGGCGACGGTGTCGTATCTACCGCGCCAGTGTTATCAATCGCGGTGCTCGTAATCGTCGAAGTCAGATTGGTGACGATATCCGTCATGAAGTCCGGTTGACCAAGGACAACATCGGCCTTAGCCCCGTTCGCTGTCGGGATCGTGTTAAAGATCAGCACGCGGTCGTTGCCGCCGTCCGCAACAAAAAGCCGGGTACCGTCCGAAAGGGCAAAACGAGGAAAGTCGAGGGTCGCTTCGCAACGCGCCGGATGCGTCCCGTCGCTAAAAGCCGGGCACATTGCATTAGCAAAGTTCGGCACCGCCGCGGTCATGTCTGGCTGTCCAATCACGACATCCGCAGGCTGCGCATTGCTCGTTGGAATCTGATTCCAGATCAGGACGCGGTTATATCCCAGATCGGCGACAAACAGGTGAGTTCCGTCCGAGGTTACGGCAACAGGGTTCAGAAGACGTGCAGCCGTTGTGAGAGGGTTGCTACCCGGGCTCACCGAAGGAGCGAAGGCTACGTCGAAGCCATTCTGCCCGAGCACAACGTCAGCAGGTTGGTTATTGCGTGTCGGGATGCTGTTCCAGATCAAGATGCGGTGGTTCTGGGTATCGGCAACAAGAACCTTTCCGTTTTGGATCCAAACGCCTTGCGGCCCGCGCAATGAGTTCGCGTTGATGGGTTGCGGACTCTGAAACGACGTGAAGTTAGACTGCCCTAAAACAATGTTGGGGGGCGTCGTCGAGTTCTGAGGAATGCTGGTCCACAATAGAACGCGATTATTGTCGGTATCGGCAACAGCAAGAACGCGCCCGTCGGTTGCGACGGCAATCGGCGAATTCATGCTCCCCGCTGCGTCCGTCGGCACGTCCGTGCGACCGCTCACCGAGGTCTGAAAATTCGTCTGTCCAAGGACCCGGAAGGCGCCATAACCGCAAAGCCAGCAGCGGCTCGACGGATGATACTTGGCGAGAACGTCGTCCCTAAGGCCAGGTATCTGGCTGGTGTCGAACATCAGGACTCGGTTGTTGAGGGGCGTCGCCCCTAAGCGGTTGTCGTCCGCAACATAAAGGACACCGCCCGAGTAGGCAAGACCGCTAGCACCGCCCAGAAGGTATGCTTGCGTCCCATCTAAACCATCGGTAAATGTACTCTGCCCGATTTCTGCTCTCGCGGCCTGTCCGTTGGTAAAACCGTCCGCATAGACAGAGGTGGCGGACAGGGTTAAAAGAATGACGAGACTGAACTTTCTCAAACAAAAGGCCCCAAAACTAGCTAAGTATAACAGCGGGTGGGACGTAGGGCAGATCGCAGCGGTTGCGCCAAACCGTCCCTAGTTTCACCTTCGGATGTGTACAATTTTGAGCGATGGCGCTTCTCGATCAGATTCAGCAGGACATGATAACCGCGATGAAAGCGAAAGACGAAGCACGCTTAAGCGCTCTTCGCATGATGAAGTCCGCGCTCAAAAAACACGAAATTGACTCTATGAAGCCGCTTACTGAGGCCACCGAAATGCAAGTGCTCAACACACTTGTGAAACAGCGGCAGGAGTCTGCAGACTTATTTCGCAAGGGTAGCAGACCGGAGTTGGCCGACAAAGAAGAAGCCGAAATCCGGCTGTTGGAGAGCTATCTGCCTGCCGCTCCCTCGGCCGCGGAACTGGACGAGGCGGTCAACACCGCCATCTCCGAAACCGGGGCGACTTCGGCAAAGCAGATGGGGCTCGTCATGAAGGCCGCGTCCGCGAAACTCGCGGGAAAGCGCGTCGACGGGAAAGCCCTGAGCGACCTCGTCAAACAAAAGCTAAGCTGATTACATCCGCGGGATTGTAGTGAAAGCATGAGAAAACCGCCCGGACCAAGAGGCTTGGATGTGTTGGGCTTCTTCGGGATCAGAACGGCTTCGAGCACGCTGGAGTTTCTCGGGAACACCTCGCGCGCTTTCGGTCCCTTCTCGTACTTCCGGGTTTTTCATCAGCATACCTATTTCGTCAACGACCCCAACCTGATCAAAGAAGTTTTGGTCACCCAGCAGCACCGGCTCGCTCGGGACGTGGGAGCGACGGTACTGCGTGAGTTGGTCGGAGATGGTGTCCTGACTCTCGAAGAGCCTCGTCATCGCGAGCGGCGCCGGATTCTGCAGCCCGCGTTCCACCGTGACCAGGTTGGCTCCTACGTCGAGATCATCAGCGGTGAGTGCAATCGGCTCCTTCCGGGTTGGCACGAACGAAACCAGATCAACATGGGCGAGGAGATGCGACGCCTGACGCTCTCCATCATTGGAAGCTCACTCTTCGGGCCGGATTTTCAGGACAGCGCCGGCCAGATTTCGGAGGTCCTCGGCCGTGTCATGAAGCGGGCCGGCGGCATCGTCCCGTTTGTCACATTCCTGAAGCCGCTCACTCGCGCTTACCGCCGGTTGGCTCCGAAAGGCCCGAGCCTGTTCTTTGAACCGCAACGGAAAGAACTGGATGCCATTCTGCAGCCGCTCATAGACCGCAAAGGCCGCTCGGACTCCAAAGATGTGCTTTCGCTCCTCTTGGGCCAAACCGAAGGTGACCTCGAGCACGAAGATATTCGGAACGAGATGGTTACCTTCGTACTTGCGGGGCATGAAACCACGGCCACGGCCTTGACCTGGGCCTGTGATCTGCTCGCAACCGAACCGGAATGGCAGGCTCGCCTTGCAGAAGAGGCCGATTCGGTGCTTGGAGATCGCCCGGCAACGCCCGAAGACCTTCCCCGCCTGCGTCAGGCTTCCATGGTCTTCAACGAAACGTTACGGCTGTACCCGCCTGCGGCCCTGTTTGGACGACGTGTGCAAGAGCCTCTCACGCTCGGCGATTACCAGGTACCGCGAGGAGCCAGCATACTTCTCAGCCCCTACATCACTCAGCGAGATCCTCTGAACTTCGACGCTCCGGACGAGTTCCGGCCTGAGCGCTGGGAGGGAGGAGCGAGCACATTTCCAAAGTTTTCTTTCTTTCCTTTTGGCGGCGGAGCCAAGATGTGCATCGGCGAACCGCTCGCCCGCACCGAAGGAGTGCTCATTCTGGCGGAGTTGATGCGCCGCTACGAGATCGCGTCGGTCTCCGGCAAAAGGGCTCAGCCCACCGCCAGGGTGACGCTACGGCCGGCGCAGCCGGTTATGTTAACGGCGAAGCTTCGCCAGCCCGCTCCTGCCATGGCTGTTACGGAACGGGCTCAGTAACAACTCCGTCGCTGCGCGTGGCGAATTCCGGACGGATCTTTCTCTGCACTTTCGTGATTGCTTCGGCGAAGTCGCCGGCATTGTGCAACGTGAACACCGTGCCATGGCAGGCATTCGTCAGGTGGTGAATCGCATCCGGGAACTCGTTCCCCGGCATTGCAGAGAATTTGAAGTAAAAGATCGGGACGGTTGCCCGTTTCGCACGAACTGAGCATTTCCCGCGGAAGCTTATCCAGAATGCGTGCGCTTGGCCCCAGAAAGATAATAGCCTCGGGTGGATCTTGCCGCTGCATCTCCGTCGTGACCAGGCCGCTTAGCAGGCCAGACCAACCGGCCTGCGCCAGATTTCGATACGACACTGTCCCCAGTTCGAGATCCTGCAAGGAGCGAAACAGCTTGCGGAAGCTGTGGCGGGAAAAGTTATCTTCCCTAAAGATCTCTCGTTGCTGATCGAGATTGAATGCCGTGAGCCGGACCGACTCGGGATGGAGCGTGCGGAGGAGCGAACTCAGCGAGTTCATCAGAAATGCACGATCCCAAGCGCGGAGGCTTAGAGCTCTGGGAAACAGCGGTGCCGCGTCAAGGAGGACATCGATTCTGGGCCCCTTTTCCCGAACTTCCGGGTTATCCGACCAGAACATGACGGAAGCAGAGGCGGCGGTATTCGGAGTCATGGCTACCTTCACCATGCGTTCCTTTCCGTGCGGTACCGCCCTTTCCTTCCAACTCGTTCGGTAAAACCTGTTCCGGTCGTCCATGACCAGAAGATCGACCGGGTACTCGCCTTCCCCGGCCGTGAAGACGCCGCTCCACTCTGCCTGCTCGTGAAATCGACTCCAGCGGAAGTCGTTGCTTCGTTTTGGCGGGATGGCGGGCAATTGGAAACGCTCGCCGAGAACTATCGGCGCACTTCCTCGCGGTTTCACGCGGATGTAGGAAACCACCTGGCTCGGACGCCCTTCGAACTGCGCTAACGGACAGTCAACGATGAATCGCGCTTCGAACCGAAAGGCAAAATTCAAGACAGGAGAGGAATGCTGGACTTGGCAGGTAAGCTGGTGTCCGGGAGACCGGTCATCCATGGCCTCCTCGACCAATTTCGCATCTGCCGGCCGCTCGATTGGGTATTGGGCCTGCGCCAGCGCGGCACACAACAGGATCAGACTCGAATTGCGAACGCTGAACAGACGGCGTCTCCCCGGCTTTGATTCGATTGTAATGGCTTCGAGTCGAGCCGGGTGATTAATTTCTGCTATTTATTCCGGGATTCGTATCCGGTCTGTTCCGCCTTCGGCGAAGCAAAGCCGGGCTTCCGAGCAACACCCCGATCAGCAGAAGCGGTACCGTGCCCGGCTCTGGTGTCGCGATCGCGATGCCGACCGGAATATCCACAATGCCAGTGGACGAACTAGCCCCTCCGTTGGAATTGCCGGCGGAAACACCTCCGCCGGAGATACCCGATGAGGCCGGGTAAAAGAGTCCCGGCCCAAGGAACGGTCCAACTCCCCCGGGATTAGATCCAAAAGCGTAAGGTCTCTCCGTGCCCAAGCCTGGAGTAGCGGAGTTCAGCATGGGAGGCGCGGTGGGACCGGACTGCACCAGGGACGAGGCAAGGTCGCCGGGATTTGCAGGAACGAAGAAATCTGCATCGGCTCCGGAACTCAAGGGCGTTTCCGCCGTCAGCGGAGCTTTCGGTTTATCGGGGAAATCAAGCGCTTCTTCCGTGGGCTCGTCTCCGGAAGCAATCGGGGGCCCGGGGTTTCGGCGAGAGGCGGTTGCCGCAGCGCGTCCGAGCGAGATTCTGTCCGTCCGAGAGAACCGCTTCGCCCTTTGGAATCCGATGTTTAGTCTTGGTCCAGAAAACCTGGTCGGCTTTGCGATAGGAGACATACATGAGCGTGTCCTCCCGCAGGCGCAGGACCCTGGGAGCTGAGCCGAAGCCCGCATAATGGCGGTCAACGACACCGTCTACCTTGCGCGAGCGAGCAAGTTCCTCGCCCGAATAAGCGCCTCCATAGACGACGGAGAACGGATACACTTTACGACGGCTTTCAGTCTCGGCGGAAGCAGATTGGGCAGCCGGCAAGCTCGTCCTTACGACCTTTGCGATTGGAGTTCCACGCCACAGAAACGTGGCAAACCCCAGCGCAACGGACGCGAAGATCGCAAATCGCCCGAAACTCGAAATCCGATCGTCTCGGTGACTCCGGTCCGCTCCTCGAGTTCTGAACACCTACATAAGTGCCGGATAGACACAGGATTTCTCCTGTAGAGCGGGAAAGCACGAGAAATCGCGCCCACCGGCGTAATGACGGACCCTTCGACTGCCGATAGACGGGGTGGTGAGAGTGAGTCTGTCTTGCGTTTCGGTCTTGTTCTTGGGCGTGGCGTGTGGCGCCGGTCAGAGCCAAACCCCTGAACCCTGGATCAGGCTTGCTACTCCCAAATTCGAGCTCTACACCGATGTAAGCAGCGCCCGAGCCAAGGATCTGCTCGCTTTGTTCCAAGAGGCAGACTCTGCCTCACTGCGCCCCCTGAACGAGCGGTCCGGGAGCGAGAAGCCGCTTCGAATCATCGCTTTCGCGAACAGCGACGAGTATGCCCCGTTTCGCTTAAAAACTGGGGCTATCGGGCACTACTTGCACGCGCACGACCGCGATTACATTGTTCTGGCCGACGCCGAACCTGAACACTTCGAGGCGGCAGTGCACGAGTACACGCACTACGCCGTCCATCGCGCTGGTCTTCATCTACCTCTTTGGCTTAACGAAGGCATCGCGGATCTTTATTCCACGACAACTGTAAAAACCGGGACTCCTGCTGTCGGCGCTCCACTGCCTGGAAGGCTCTCGACTCTGGCTGCGTAACCGTCTGCTCCCCCTCCGGGACGTCCTCGCCGCGGGACACAGCTCGTCCATCTACAACAGCGAGCAGAGCACGCCGGTATTCTACGCAGAGAGTTGGGCATTCACTCGCCTGTTGGCACTGGACAGTCGGTATGCCGCTCAATTTCCGGAACTCCTAAGGCAGGTGAGCGCAGGTAGGTCCTCCGTCGATGCTCTTTCGAGTTTGTACGGGATGACTCCGGAGCAATTTGACGCGGAACTACCCGCATCGATTCGTGAAGGGAAGACCGGCCGACCGGTGCCGGTGGCCGGAAAGACGGAGTCGACCCAGCCCGACCAGGCGACGGTATCCGAATTTGAGCAGCGTATGGTGTGGGCCGATCTGCTTGCCGCCCATCCTGCGACCGCTGCAAAAGCGAAGGATTTGTTGCTCGAGCTCGCGAAAGAGCACCCGGCTAGTGCCCGGACGGAAGAACTGCTGGGCCACATTGCATGGACGGCGAAGCGTCCGGACGAAGCTCGCATGCACTGGACCATTGCGGTAGAGCGGGGGTCACAGGATTTCGAAACACTGTACCGGCTCGCCCTGGCTCTTCATGCCAGCGGTGCGCCCTCTGCACAGGTGATCGCACTACTCGAGAAGGCAGTCGCGGTAGCGCCCGAGAACGACGAAGCAACCTACAACCTAGGGGTTTTGAAGTATGAAGAAGGCCAATACGAAGCTGCGTCCCAGACGCTTTTGCGGCTGCGTCAGATCTCGCCGGAGAAAGCTTACAACTACTACTCGGTGCTAGCGTACTGCGAGATAAAGGGTAGGAACTTCGAGCGTGCGAAGGCGTTTCTCCTGAAAGGGGCGGAATCCGCTCAAACCGCCGAGCAGCGATCTGAAAATTCAAAGATGCTGCGATTCGCGACAGTTCGAGCGGACTAGTTCACCGAACGGGCTTAACGGTACGCCACCAGTGAGTTGAAGAACAACTTGAACGCCTGGTAGCTTTGCGCACGGTACTGCGGACGCATGCCAAAGAGCACAATGTGTCCTTCGCCCGTCTTCGCATCGACGATGGCGCTTTTATTCGCCAACAGATTTCCGCCCAACAGCCATCCGGAGGCCAGAATGTTATCGGATGGATACTTAGCAACCGACGGCTGGTCGCTCGTAAACGCCGGACTTTGTTCGCTCCAGATGGTGATGTGTTCGGGCAATCCTCGTGTCAGAGGGCTCGAGAGATCCAGGTTCACATTCAGGAGTGATCCGGGCGAGTAGAAATCGCCTCGGGTATTGCCCTCGCCGCCTCTCCCTCCGCGCCGTGCGCCTGCCGCTGCTCCCGGAGCGCCCGTCCGGTCGCCGCCAGCGGCGGCAACCCGACCGCCAAGGACATCAGTCGCCTGTGCTCCAAGGTTCTGAATGCAGAAGTCGCTGGCATGGTTGAAGCAGACAACCGTGCCTCCGGTGCTCGCAAACTGCTTCAGTGCGGCAACTCCCGTTTCGCCGATCCCACCCGTGTATTCGTCCGGCATGGAGCCTTTGGAATATCCGTTCATGATCGGCGCCGGCATTCTGGTCCGGGAGGATCGACCACATCGTATTTGGTGCGAAGATCACCCGCCTGAATATCGGCATTCGTGACGTTCTTGTACTCGAATCCGAACTTCTCGAGCAGCCAGCGCGTCCAGCCTTCATCCATGCTGGCCATCCAGCTTTTGTAGAGCGCGACCCTTGGGGCAGGAATCGCCTTCCACCCCGCACCCTTGTTTGTGTCAGAGAAATCGCCGGTTTCCTCATTGCGCCAGACCTGCTTACCCGATTTCCAGAGGGCTGTGGCCGTGTGCCAGGAATCGGTATCTGCGGCCGCGTACGCAGCTTTTGGAGGCGCGTCGAACGGGAACGACTCCTTGGCGAGAGGCCCCTGGGGCATCGCCTCGGCTGTCTTCACATTCACACCAAACAGCAGCGGAAGCGTTTCGGCCGTGGTGTCGTAAGGCCGCTTCGGAGGACCGCCGGGATACAGATGCTCATCCGGATAGTTCTGCCGTTCCAGCAGCGCTTTCGCCCAACTGCTGTAAGGCTGCTGCATCGAGATGACGTGGTCGCCATTGGCTGCTTTCTGAATCTCAACCTGCCCGAATGCCAGCGTCTCGAGCATGCGCCGGGTGGCTCCGGGATCGCGTTGCTGGGCCGAAATAATGAAAGCCGCGGGGCTGGTACGGGCAATCGCGCGCTGGCCGACTTTGTAGAAGTTGCGCAGCATGTCCTCGCGATGGATGGCGGCGTTATATAGGCAGGATTCGAAGGCAATCTGCTGGTAATCGATGATGTCGCGCAGATGCCAGGTACCGCCTTTCCAGGGCTCCAGGTAATTCCAGCTGCGTTCCTGGGCGTTATAGCCAAGCGGATGGGTATCCAGTTCGTCGAACTTGATCTCGATCGGGGTCGCCAGTCGTGCGCTCGCAGACTCGGTCAGGATGCGAAGGCCGCCATGGAACGACTGATAGTGCCGGGATGGAGTCCAGAAATCATAAGCAGCGTGAATCGCAACACCTACTTTGCCCGCCGCCGTCAGATCGGTGGCCATGGAGGTGCCCATCATGTTCATCTCCTGGGAGAGGATGGCATCTACGTTCGGCTCAATCGGATCCAGCCATGGCGGAATGAAGATCCGCGACGCGTTGGCCCCTTGCTGGTGAACGTCGTAAACAATTTCCGGGTGCCACACGTTTTGAATCTGGCCGATGGTCGCGCGGGTCTCCGGTTGGGAGAAGATGTACCAGTCGCGATTATTGTCGTGGCCGGTGTAGTGGTGCCAAAGCTCAGGCGGCTGCGAGCCTTCGTATGGCGTGTTGAGGGTCTTCCGATACCAGCGGGTGACAATATCGACGCCGTCCGGGTTCTGAGATGGAACCAGAATCAGGATGGTATTGTCGCGGATCTTCTGGAAACGCGGCGAATCGTCCGTCAGCATCTTGTATGCAAACTCAACCGCGCTATGCGTCGAGGCCACTTCGGTCGCGTGAATCGAGCACGTCATCAGGACGATGTTCTTGCCCTGCGCAAACAGCGGCTCGGCCTGATCAGGCGGGGTGCTACGTGGATCGGCGAGCCGCCTCTGAATATCGAGGTACTTGTCCAGCTGTTTTATCGTCTGAGGCGAACTGATGATCGCCTGAATGAACGGCCGCCCTTCGGCAGTTTTGCCAATTTCCTTGACGCGAATGCTGGGGCTGGACTTTTGGAGCTTATAGAAGTAAGAGACTACCTGGTCCCAATCGAGGAGAACACGGTCAACTCCAATCGGATGGCCAAAATGGCTTTCAGGAGTAGGGACCGCGGCGAATGCAAGCATTCCAGCCGCAGCGGCGAGGCTCACCAGACGAGAGGCTCCGCGCCGATACAGCAATTTGATCGGGTCTGTACGCAATGACACTTCCCTTTGAAGAAATTCGGTTCTTCATGATAACGGAATAGTGTTTGCGGGGATGCCGTGAGCCGAGCGCCCTGCACTCGAAGCTCGTGCGGAGCCTTGGCGCGTTATTTCTTCGCGTCGTCGCGCTTCGCTTCGTCGCTACGCGCAGACGGTTTCGCAGAGTCGTCGAGCTCTAAAATCCGAACCACACTCGGGTTTCGATCATACTGGCTGATCTTTCCGGGTGTCCGTACTCGCGTCCTTGAATTTCGCCTGCAGTTCGTAATCGATGGTGAAGCTGAGGTCGCCGAAGTTATACCGTCCGTCAGTCTTGGTGATGAACGTGACCTTGGAATTGGTCTTTGTATTGGTTAGGGTCACCAACGCGCCTGAGATAGGTTGACCGGAGATATCGACCACTTTGCCGCTGACGTCGCGCGAAGTCGGAGCCTTGTCCTTCTTCTTATGACAGGCCGGTGATTGTCCAGAAACACATCGGGTGCTTTGGACGGATCGTTATTTGTGGCTTGCGCGTCCGCAAGACCGGCGAGAACGAGAACTGACGGAAGGAGCAATCGAATGCTCATAAAAGGAGACCTCACGGCGGAAACTACCTAGAATGGTACCAGCGACAGGAGCCTCCTTTGGGGAGCGTCGTCCGGACATCGATATGTCATTCCTTCAGGCGCGCGTACTTTGCTTCGAGAGCCGGCGCGAAAAAGAAATCGCCGAACTCGTTCGGATCAATGGCGGGCAGCCGTTTGTCGCTCCCGCCCTTCGCGAGATCCCGATCGAACACAACCGGGAGGCATTCGCCTTTGCAGATCGGCTGTACCGGGGCGATTTTGACATGGTTATTTTCCTCACCGGCGTCGGTGCGCGCTATCTGCAAAAGGTGCTTGGGACGCGGGAAGACGAAGCGCGATTCCCCGCTGCACTGCGGAACGTGGCTGTTGCTGTACGCGGCCCGAAGCCTATGGCCGTCATGAGGGAGTGGAACGTTCCGGTGGCGGTACAGGTTCCTGAACCGAATACCCATCGCGAGCTACTCGAAGCAATAAAGGACCGGCCGGAACGATCCGTCGCCCTACAGGAATACGGCAAGACGAATGGTGCGCTGGTCGAAGGCCTGCGAGCCCAGGGGCGAACGGTGACAAGCGTTCCGGTCTACCAGTGGGCGCTTCCAGCGAATACTCAGCCCCTGGTCCAAGCCGTCGAAGGGCTCTGCAGATCCGAGTTCGAAGCGACCATCTTCACGACTGGCGTTCAACTGGACCATCTGCTCCAGTTCTCGCAGGAGCTTGGGAAGTATGACCACGTCCTGGCGGGTCTGCGCAAGACCTTTCTCGCGTCCATCGGACCAACTTGCACCGAGACCTTGCAAGGCTTCGGTTTGACACCGGATCTGGAACCTTCTCACCCGAAGATGGGCATTCTAGTGCGCGAGGCAGCCATCGAATACGGGCGAAGACACGGAGAGACTGCCACCGAGCAGGGCCAGAACAGGAACGACGTAGCGCCGGTCACTTCGCCATAGCCCCTGGAGAGGACTGTTCAATCAAGTGGCTGAAGGGTTCAGAAGGCGGCGCAGTTTCACCACGTTCCCAATGACGAAGACGGCTGGGTTCTTGACTTCTACTCTGCCCGCCGCCACTTCCGCCAGCGTGCTCTCGACGGTGTGCTCTTCCTTCAGGCTGCCGCGGTAAATAAAGGCTACGGCCTGATCGGCAGGACGGCCCGCCTTGATGAGCGAAGCCGCAATGGTCTGCCGGTTCTTCACGCCCATCAGAATGAGCAGGGTGTCGACTCCAACGTAACGGTCCCAGGCGTGTTCTGCGCCTTCGTGACAATGGCCGGTGACCACCGCAAAACCCTGGGAGATGCTTCGGAAGGTCAGAGGTATCCCCGCCAAACCAGGAACTGCGATGGCGGACGACACCCCGGGAACGAGTTCGACCCTGATTCCGTGCTTAACGGCTAATTGCCACTCCTCGGCACCTCGCCCGAACACAAGAGAGTCGCCGCCTTTCAGACGACCGACAGTCTTGCCGCGCAGTGCACGGTCGCGGATCAGATCAAAGATCTCTTCCTGACGCGGTTCCTGTTCGCCCTGGTGCTTCCCGACGTAAATACATTCTGCTTCTGGCTTTGCCAGGCGGACGACGTCCGGATGCACAAGCCGATCGTAGAGAACGACGTCGCACTCGCGGAGAAGCCGCACCGCTTTCAGCGTAAGGAGTTCCGGATCACCGGGCCCAGCGCCAATAAGATACAGCGAGCCAATCGGGGATGGAGGAGAAGAGCCGATACCAACAGCTTAGCGGCTGGTCAAACCTGCACAAGGTCGCTGATGACTTCGAATCGATACCCGTGATCCTTCAGCACGGGCACGATCACCCGAAGAGCCCCGAGGGTATTCGAGATATCAGGTTTCGTCTGTACCCCGCGTGCATCGTGCAGGCAGATGATTCCGCCTGGTGTCACTCGCCGGAGGACGTGGTCGGCAATCCGCTGCGACGGCCACCGCATATCATTCCCCAATACCGTCCACATGACGCCGAGCAACGCCAGCTTCTGCTGGACCTCGCGCAGCCCCATCCAGCGGAAGCCGTACGGGGGGCGCATGATCATGGGTGCGATGCCCGTCGTTTCCGTGATGGCGCGTTGCGCTTCGGTGAACTCGCGATCAATGAAGTATTGCGACTTGAACGGCAACGTCGGATGAGAGTAGCTGTGATTTCCGAGCTGGTGTCCGGCGGCCGCCACTTGGCCCGCGATCTGGGGATGGCGGCGAACATTCACACCGCACTGAAAAAAGGTAGCCCAGATATTCTGGCGGTCCAGGTACTCGAGGATGTCCAAGGTGCCCTCGCTCGGCCCGTCGTCGAAGGTCAATGCGACCGTTCTACGCCTGCCCGGGCCACGGTACACAGAGGGCCCGAAGATCTGGGACGTGCGCGAGAGAGTTCCGTACGCGGCGGTGGCTGACATAGCCCCTAGGACCCCGCTGGCCGCTACACCCGCTAATTTGAAGCCACGCATTTTCAACAGGCTACCACCGTTACAAGTTTGTTCTGAAAAGGTTTAGTAGCCGACTTTTTCTCGAGGGGGCGCGCTTGCATGAAAATCCTTTCGAACAAGTTGTGTATACGAATCAATAAGTTCCGCAACGCGCGAGCTGTCGGGCGATTTCACGACCAAGCCCACGTGATACCTTTTGGCCAGCTTCCAAACAACCTCGGGATCCGAGAATACCGAAGTGTCCGGCCACTCCTGCCGGGCCAGCGATACAAGCAACCCGGCATACTCGTTACGTATTTCAGGAACAGAATACGACGAGCCTAGAACTATCGAACTCTCCAGTTTAGCCCATTCCGCCCACAGATTGATGCCGGTTCCCGCCTCAATCAACTCAGGAATGTGGGCCCCGCCGACCCGGGCCGACGTTTCGAGGAAGAAGAACTCGCTGGTTTCCTGAGACCGGATAAACTCCGTGTGAGAGACCCCGTCCTTCAATCCAAAACAGCTCAATACGGAGTCATTGATTCCTGTCAGCTCCCGCGAGATCTCCGAATTTCGCGGTAGAAGTCTGGTGGTGAACACTCCCCCGTTTTGGGTTACTTCCAGGGGGGGCGTGCCGTAGGCGCTCGCAAAACTACAGACATTCGTGCCGCCGGACCAGATCGAATCCACATGGAAAATGTCGCCTGGTATGAATTGTTCCAACAGGTAGAAAGACTGGCGGTCGCCCAAGGCATGGATTTGCTCCCAAGCCTCTTCTCGCGTAGCAATCTTTTTAATTCCGATTGCACCCGCCAGAAGGCGCGGCTTCAGCACCCAGGGTGGAGGAACTGAGTCTACGAACTGCGTGATGTCGACGTAATTAGCGGTGCTGGTAAAGGCCGGGACGCGGATTCCTGCGGCCCGGGCGGCAGTGCGCATTGCAAGCTTGTCCCGGAAATACCGAGTCGCAGACTCGCCCATTCCTGAAATCCGAAGATGTTCGCGGATGCTTGCGGCTTTCTCAAGATCGAAGTCATCGAGCGCCACAACACGGTCCAGATGAATGTGGCGGAATAACCGAGCAACGACAACCAGCATGTCGTCGAGGTTCCATTCGCTCTGGTCGCCAGCCATGAAAAGGATGTCATCCAGGCTTTCCCGCGGCCATGCGGCGTCTTTCAACGCGCTCGATGTTAGCAGGTAAACCTGGCAGCCCAGCTTTTTGGCTTCTTGCAAAAAGCGATGTCCCTTCTCATAGCTCGCCAGACACAGGACGCTCGGAGTCTTCGCACCACTCTGCCGGGAGATGTTGCTCATCAGTTGCTAGAGAACGATAACTTTCTACGTTTAATAACGGTAATCTTCTTAGGGGAAGACTGTCCAGCGGTCTTACCACCTAAATGAGGTACTACCGGTCATGCAGACCATCAGACAAAAGCATCTTCTGGGAACCCGATGGTTTCACTGGATCAACTTCCCCTTACTGTTCGTAATGATCTGGAGCGGGATGTTGATCTATTGGGCTTTCCCCACCTATAGTGTCGGCCCAATCCACTTCTTTCCCCAATGGGTATTTACTTTCTTTAACATTCCTCAGCGGCTTGCAGAGGGAATGGCCCTACATTTTTTCTTTATGTGGCTCTTCATCATTAATGGAGCCCTTTATGTCGCTTACACACTTGTCTCGGGTGAATGGAGGTATCTGGTCCCGCAGTCACTTTCGGCCTTCCAGGACGCCTGGTGTGTGGTTTTACATGACCTGCGGCTAAGAAGGGATCTTCCCTCGCAGGAAAAATACAACGCCGCGCAGCAAATTGCGTACACGGCCATTGTGGTCATGGGAGCCGGATCGGTGGTGACCGGCTTAGCGATTTACAAGCCAGCTCAGCTCAGTTGGCTCGCTGCGCTGCTGGGCGGATATCAGATTGCCAGGATGCTCCATTTCACACTGACCGTCCTGTACCTCGTGTTTTTCGCTGTGCATGTGTGGCAGGTAATTGTGGCGGGCTGGAACAACTTCCGCAGCATGGTGAGTGGTTGGGAGATCGAAAATGAAGAAGAACGAACGCCAGCATCCTGAGCTATCTCTTCCGGACGATGAAGCGCAACGGATCATCCGGCGGAAGACTCGCAGGAGTTTTCTCGTCGGCGGCCTTGCCGCTGCTGGAATGGTCGGCGCCTACGAATGGATCACTCAACCGGCTCCGGAGGATGAGGTTCCCGGGCCGCAGCGGACAGTCCTCGATTTCAATGGGCGGTTATCCGAACAGTTGCTGAGCGACAAGCATCTGATGGCAACGTACGACCCGGACAAGATCGGCGGTGTAAAACCGAACGGGCACTTTGGCATCGAGAAGCCGCTTGACCCTGCAAAGTGGAGTCTGCAGGTCACTGCGCCGGGCCGTTCACCCACGTCCTTATCGCTAGCCGATCTAAAGCAACTTCCCAAAACCGAAATGACGACCAGATTCTGCTGTATCGAAGGCTGGAGCGGCATTGCGCACTGGGGCGGAGCGCGCTTCTCCGACTTCACCAAAAACTTCTTCGGACCGGGACAGCGGGTACCTGCTTACGTTTACATGGCGACGCCGGACGGGGAGTATTATGTGGGCCTTGACATGAAAAGTGCCCTCCACCCGCAAACGCTGCTTGCCTTTGAGCAGGACGGGAAACCGTTGGAAGAAAGACGCGGCGCCCCACTTCGGCTCGCAATACCTGTAAAATACGGCATCAAGAACATTAAACGAATCGGATTGATCCAGTACACCGACAAGCGCCCAGCCGATTACTGGGCGGAACAAGGTTACGACTGGTTTGCGGGGTTATAACTGATGCCGGAAGCGAAACTCTATTGCGGAACTTCGGGGTTTGCCTACCCAAGCTGGAAGCCCGATTTCTATCCCGAGAAGCTTCCAAGCAGCAAATTCCTCTCCTATTACGCCACCAGGCTGAACGCGGTGGAGGTGAATTACACCTATCGAAGACTCGCGTCTGCAGCGACATTCGAGAAATGGATCGAAGCCACGCCGGCGGAATTCATCTTCCTGCCTAAGGCGCACATGAAGATCACGCACCAGATGAAACTGCTGGATGCGGAAGACTTCACAAGGACATTTCTCGAATCGCTTGAGCCCTTGAAAACCGCCGGACGGCTTGGTCCGATCCTGTTTCAACTCCCCCCGTCCTTTGCCGCGGACGCTGACCGGCTCGGAAACTTTGTACGGCTGCTGCCGCGCGGCTTGAGGGTGGCCTTTGAGTTCCGCAACGCATCCTGGTTCGACGAGAAGATCTACAAAGTTTTGCAGAATTCAAATGCCGCGCTTTGCCTTGCGGAGAATGAGAGCCTCGATACTCCGTTTGTCCTGACGGCGGACTTCGTCTATCTGCGGCTGCGCAAACCGGACTACGGGGAATCAGAGCTCACCAGCATCGCCTACCGGGTGGAACAGTATCTGCAAAATGCTTACCCGACCTTCGCGATCTTTAAGCACGAGGAGACCCCGGCTGGGGCACTGAACGCCGAGAGCCTGCTCGCGACCGAACGTTCCAAGGGTATGGCAGTTAAATAGATCTAAGGAGGCAATTTTGGCCACCATTGCAGCTGGACAGATCGCAAAGGGAAGCTCGGAGGCGCTAACCGCGCGCCGTTCCGCGTTGCCCTGGTATCTCTGGTGCGCTTCGGCCGCCGTTACTTCCGCGGTAATTGGAGCATTGTGGGACATCTCGTGGCACGAATCTATCGGGCGTGACACGTTCTGGACCCCGGCACACATGGCGATTTATCTCTGCGGCGTGCTGGCCGGTATCGCGTTTGGATACCTGATTCTTTCCACTACCTTCTCAAGCCATGCGATGCTCGAAAGCTCATCCGTTCGGATTCTCGGGCTGCGAGGGCCTCTAGGGGCATTCATTGCCTCCTGGGGAGGCATCGCGATGCTCACGTCCGCGCCATTTGATAACTGGTGGCACGACGCCTATGGATTGGACGTGAAGATCCTGAGCCCGCCTCACGTTGTGCTGTTCATCGGAGTGTATGCGATTCTGGCCGGCACGCTCATACTGATCGCGGGCTACATGAATCGGGCCGAAGGACAGCAGCGGAAAGCCGCCCGGAATCTTTACCTATACGTTGCCGGTGTAACGACCATTGCCGCCAGCGTAGTCATCCTTCAGTTAACTTCACGCACACTACTCCACAACTCGTCACCGTACATTGCCATCTCACTTTTGATTCCGATCGTAATGGCAATCACTTCAAGGGCAACGGGCGTGAAGTTTGCGGCAAGCTTTGTTTCGGGGTTCTACATGCTGTTCGTGATGGCGATGATCCTGATCCTGCCGCTCTTTCCGGCGGAACCGAAGCTTGGTCCCGTGTATCAGCATGTCACTCATTTTGTTCCGCCTCCGTTTCCTCTCCTCCTCATTGTTCCGGGCACTCGCGCTGGACCTGTTCTGGACTGTCAGCCGCGACTGGAACCGGTGGAAACTAGCCGCCTGCAGCGCCGTGATCTTTGTGGGCTCGCTGCTTGCCGTGGAATATCCGTTTGCAAGTTTTCTTCTTATCGCCCGCTTCGAAGAATGCGTTTTTCGGAACGCATGTATCTGCCGTATGCGACGTCGCCGGCATCGTACACGGCCCGCGACATGTTCTATCTGACCGATAGCTCCGCTCAATTTTGGATGGGGATACTCATCGCCATTGTCTGTGCCACACTGTCCACCCGGTTCGGCCTCTCGCGCGGGGAGTGGATGGCAAAGGTGAAGCGTTAACTTCTGAAGTACCTTATGAAGATCGTCAAGGCCTTTGCCTTGCTTCTCATCGCAGCGCTAGCCGCCTTGGCGCACGTTGGCAGTCCGGATATCTACCTGGACGGCCAGGCGGGCCCATACAAATTGTTCATCACCGTCCGCCCACCTACCGTCATTCCCGGTGTGGCGGAGATTGAGGTAAGAGCCCAAAGCGCCGGCGTCAAGCAGTTGACCGTGGTTCCGGTCCCGCTGAACCGGGTTGGGACCAAGCTCGCGCCTGTCCCCGACACGCTCAAGGTCTCGCCTCAGGACGCTCAGGAGTTCACGGGTTCGCTCTGGATCATGACTCCAGGATCATGGCAGGTGCGAATCAAAGCAACCGGGAGCGATGGCCCAGGCGAAGTAGCGGTACCGGTGCCGGCCTATGCCCTGTCCACGAAAAAGATGGGAGGCGGCTTGGGAGCAATTCTGTTGCTGCTCACTCTCCTGCTTGCCGGAGGCATGGTCCTGATCGTCGGAGCCTCCGTTCGTGAAGGACAACTGCAACCGGGAGCACGGCCGGAGCCCGCGAACATACGCCGTTCTTACGGCGCCATGATCAAGGCCGGCGTGGTGCTCGGGCTCGTTCTTGCGTTCGGATTCTGGTGGTGGGGCAGTGCGGAACGCGATTACCGGGACAAGATCTACAAGCCTCTGAACATGGCGGCCTCTCTGAACGGTGGCGAGTTGACTCTTACGTTGAGTGACCCGGGCTGGCTTAACCTGCCCGGACAGCGGCTGCCGCGGCTCAGTCCCGCCGTTTTCGTCAGAACGATTGACGATCTGGTGCCCGACCACAATCACCTGATGCACCTTTACGCGATTCGCGAGCCCGGGCTCGACGAGGTGTATCACCTTCATCCGCAACAGACCTCGGCAGGCGTTTTTCGTCTCGGTTTGCCGGCAATGAAGCCGGGCTTGTATCGCCTGTACGCGGACATCGTTCACGCCAATGGATTTCCGGAGACACCGGTCGCCCAGGTGACGATTCCCGAGGGCCTGAAAGGACGGCCATTGGAAGGAGATGATGCGAGCGGCTCGGCGACGCCTTGGGAGAATGCACCCGTCTCGAACGATTTCGTTCCGGCTTCCCGACGACTACACGATGGAATGGGTCAAGCCGGCAACGCCCATTCGGGTTCGCGAAGGGAACCTCTTCCGTTTTCGATTGCTTGGTCCCGCCGGGAAGCCCGCCACCAACATGCGCTACTACATGGGCATGCTGGGCCATGCGGCGTTCGTCAAGACGGACGGGACTCGGTTCGCGCATATTCACCCCACCGGATCGGTTTCCATGGCATCTTTGATGCTTGCCGAAAATCAGCTTCCGAATGGCAAGAAGCCGGAAGGAGGCATGGACAGAATGGACATGTCTGGGATGGATATGCCCGGCATGGATATGAGCAGAATGGATATGAGCGGAATGCATCACCAGGGTGCAGTGGCCTCCGCTGAACTCCCGAACGAGGTGACGTTCCCGTACGGGTTCCCCGCCCCGGGACGATACCGCGTGTTCGTTCAGATGAAGCACGATGACACGGTGGAAACCGGTGCGTTCGATGTGGACGTAAAGTAGTTCCGCCGCCGGGCTTACTGCAAGCGAACTACACGATCGGGCATCGGCACCGGCTTGTTAAGCCACTGCAAGATCGAAGAGGCGAAGTTCAAACTGTCGTACGGTTGCTCGATCCGGCGGACGGGAACGCCCGCGCCGGCCGCCATCCAGACAGAATGAGTGGAAATGCGGAAGAAGCTGCCGTGGTTCCCGCCGGGATTGAAGTTTCTGGCGTTGAAATTCCAGCCATCCGCGGCGAACAAGTGGAAATCGGCCGCTACCAGAGCGCGACGTCTTCGTTCATATCTCAGCAGGAGAGGATTCATGCCCGAACGGCCGGGCACGTTATCTTCGACGGGCGACATCTCTTCCGTGATTCCAATCACCCCATTCGAGTAATGGCATTCGTGAGTGACTTGCAGCCACTCAGTCTCGGAGTGCCAGGCAGAGAACCACTGCTCGGCGGCAGATCCCGCCGGAAGGTGAAGTGCCGCGTCCTCGAACAGGCGTAAGGGAAAGCCTGCGCGCCATGGCTCGTCGGTCCAGGAGATGTTGCCCGCTGAGTTGGCGCGAAGATGCGAGATCGGTTTCAGGCAGATCCGCCCGCTTCCATCGGTGAAGATCAGAAGCTGGCTTTCATCGCTGCCAAATAGCCAGTAAGCTTGTGTCGCGCCCGAAGGCTTCGGAAAACTTGAATCCGGCGGAAGACGCAAAGCGGTAAAGTCGATCGGATTCGGCGGCAGCAATGGCTGTGGGTTATTGCGCACGCGCTGCGTTACGAGCAGCGGGAAATAATCGATGAACTGAAACGATCGGCTCTCGTCGAGATCGCCCGTCTCAGGATTAATCACCAGACCGGATGGGCCGGCCCCACAACGTAATGCTGCAGGTCGGCCACCGTGTTGTTATCCCCGAGTTGAAATTCGGGCACAAGGTCGGAAATGCTTCCGCGAAAGGGATGGTCCGGGTCCGGTTGAAAGTTCATTAATTGATGCAGGTGCTGAAGGTATTCGCGATACTCGGATATCTCGCGCTCCCACCACGACAACTCCCGGTCGCTGCGAAGCGCAACCTGGTCCTCTCCGCGCTTCTTCTGTTCCTGTGTCCAGCGGTGCTTTTTCGACTCGGTGCTCCGTCGTTCGTCTGTTTCCGATTGGAGCGCGGCAAGTTCCTCGTCCAATTCGCCAGCCGTCCGGGTCCACGCCGCGCGATGACGATCGACAATTCGGCGCAGGCAAACCGCCGCAGCCCGTCGGAGCGCGGGTGAAAGATCCGCTCGGGCGAGTTGAATGAGGAGAATGTGGATTTTGTTCAGATCGCTGTTTCGGAGTTGTACCGCGGCACGTTCATTCCCGTCGAGATCGAGCCAGGCCGTCGGATAGTTTGAGGACTCGCCCGAAAGATAAAACGATGCGGTGCTCGGAGTGATAACACGCTGCACTAGCGGATCCAGGCCCATGATCTTGAAGTCGCTCAGCTGATGCCGGTTCGTGACCACGTGATGGCCGCCCCCGGCAGGACTATTGAAAAAATCAGGCAAGCTAAAGCCTTGGCTGAAGACTTCGGGCCTGTTGTTCATCCCGTGATCCGACACTGCCACGAAGATGGTCTCGCGGGCTAGCGGCCCAGACTGAATATCCGTCCAGAGCCGGCCGGCTAAGCGAATCAAGTTCGCGTAACACGTTGAAGAGGGCCGCGGCCTCGTTTGTGGCATGGCCCTGATGATCAACGTCTCCGGTATAAAGATCCAGATAAAAGACTTCGGGGTCTTCGCTGCGGGTCTTCAATTCCGCTTCCGTTCGCCGTCCCAGAAGTTCATCAAGAGAAGGAGGCTCGACTCCTTCGACAGGGGAGAGGAATAATAATTGCGATTTCAGCTTGAGATTCAGGACGGCCCCCAGAGTCATCCAGCGAACTCCTCGTTGAAAAAGCTGAAAGCTCTGGAAGCGCTGGGCGTAGGGGAAATGATCGAGCAACAGGGGAATGCCGGCCCGATCCAGCACTTCCACACCCGGCATATCTACCTGGCGCTTGCGCGCATTCATGATGTAAAACGGAAAGAAATTCAGGTAGTCGTAGACACGGCCGGTATATCGGTCGTACTCGACGTTGCCGCGGATTACCGTATGGCGGCCAGCTATCCAACATGGACCAGGAAGGCGCGGACAGGCTGATTCCACGCGTGTAGAAATTCTGAAAGATGGTCCCGTTCTCGGCAAAGATGTGAGAGAACCACGGGAGGCGCGATTTGCCGGTGGTCGGATCCACCTCGCTCATCGTGCGATACAGCAGATCAGCATTGAGCCCGTCGATTTTCAGGATCACGATCGTTGGGCACGGGGCGCGGTGAAACCGGGCGCGGGAATTCTGACCGAACGTGGCGAAGATCGAAAGACAGCAACCAGTATGCAGCCGCGCAGCGACATTACGCGGAATGAAGCCGCGGTACGAACGGGGCGACCCGCCGCTCTCGGAGAGGAGGCGATCGCCGGCGCAGTTTCGGCCCGCACGGCCGCAGGTGTATCGCGTAGGGTTATCAATGCCACCGCGCATTGAGTCTGAATTCCCGGGTCTTGCGAGAGCGATTTCAAACGATCTAAGGTCGCGGTGGCTCGCTTTCGGACCCGCGGAGCGGTAGTCTCTGACAACAAAGTGTTCAGATCCGCCACCGATGCTGTATTTGAGCCGCGTCGTAGGCCACCTCGGGCTGGGTTCCTTCCTTCACAAGCGAGTCAAGGAACTCCAAGCGATAGGAGATCCGGCGCTCCCGGTCAAGCGTTGAAAGCGCTAACTGATTTGCCGAAACGCGACGGGTATAGCGCCCGAAGGTCGCCATGTGAGCCGTGCTTTCGAGGATCTGGGCGGCCGTTCCCTGCCCGAAGGTAGCCAGTTCGGCGCGGCGTTCGTCATTCGATGCGCTTCATGAGCTTCCCGTCGTCCGCCGAAGCACTTTGGATTTCGGCAAAATGCGCGTTGGCCAAAGCGGTTTTTCTGTCCGCCGGAAATTCCAAATGGATTCACAAGCAACCGATCGGCTTGCTTAAGAAGCACATCGCGAAGAGGAGGCATACAGATTAGTATCGGAAGCGAGTTGCGTGCGGAACTGCGAGTAGCAATCGAGACGCGCCGCCTGATCTACCGCGATCCCATGCCGGCTCCAGACCAGGTTGTAGAGCATAGAGCCCGCATAGTAATACCAATTTGTGAAATGAGAGATGCCAATCACGCCCGCTGTGACTTCGTTGATCGTTCTCTGCGTCACCTCATGTCGGCGAACCTGCAATTCGTCCCGGAAATTCACAAGCAAAAGCGGGAATTTGGGGTAATTCAAACTATAAAGCGCCAGCGGCACGTAAGTGGTTGTGCCGTCGCCCGCCGAGGCTTCCGGGCTCTCGCTGTCATCGCTTCGAGGTCTCCAATAGGAGGAACTGATTCTGTTCAGCCGTTCGTCCGTCCATGGATCCTTGATATTGAGCAGCTTCCAGATCGGTTTGAGCGATGTTCCGGATGACGGGCGAGCGACGCGCTGCGGGAACCATAGCAAGCCCATACTGATCCTTCTGCGCTCCCAAGCTGACCGACTCGAAATAAAGGCCGGTCTTCTCGGCGCACTGGCGGAGCAGTTCCCAATTCCGGCTTCGAACACGCTCTGTTTCGAACTGGGACTCCATTCCGTAACGAGAGGCAGCCTTGTCATCAAACAACCCGCCCAGAAACTGTTTGCGGAGTTCGAGGCGTGCAATGACAGTGTTCAACTGCTGAGCCGTCGGCATCGTCGTATCTGTTTCGGCGGTCGGCGCGCTGCGGAGATAAGTAATGGCTTCTTCCAGTTTCAGCCGCTCGTCGTCCGAGGAATTGGACCGATACATACGAGAACTGGCCCGAACCGGCATGGTGAGAGGATCGAAAGCGGTCCATTGCAGCAGACTACGGCGAATCTCAGACGTGACCGGGTGCTGAGGACTATTCAGATCGAGCAGCGGACGAAGGTCGCGAGAACTCACCGTTTCAGGCCCGCGTCCGACGCGCCAATAGAAGAACGGGACAGCCGCCAAAAGCCTCTGCGCCACTGGACGGGAAGCGGACGGGAGGAGCCAGACGTACAGAATCCGATCGTTCTCCTGCGCCTTGTCGCCAAGGGTATCTCGCAGTAGTGAAACAACCGGAAGGTGCTTCTGATCCGGTGTCATCCGCGTCCTCCATAGGGCTGAACAGGGTCAGCAACTCGGCCGTCTTACCAACCGGGGATACGGCCCAGTAAGATTTCGCGTGGCTTGAAACCACCGCGCTGGTGGCATCAGGCCGAACGGCGCCTGCGGACAGGTCTGCTCCTGCTATGAACTGAGTAGTTAAAATACCGATGAGTAAGACTAAGCGGATCAAGAGAAATTAGACTCGCACGTATTTAGAGCAACTGACCTGCCGAAAGGAGTCAGCTCATTTGAGTTCGCGCAACCGGCCGCCTTTTCGGCTCAATTACATGGTATTTTTGTAATCGTTGCAGTACGATTCGATTCTCAATCTGGCCTGGGCTCTCCTCGGGACGGCGGCCTTGGTGCGCACTTTATGCGCATCGCGCCGGATTGCGCGTCATTCGAGTCGGCGGCGTCAACTCTTCGAAGCAGTTGGCGTTGCTTCAATCGTTATTGCTCTCTTTCCGTTCATCTCGGCAACTGACGATGTTCTACGAGTTCAGCAGTATGTGGCCCAGCATGAAGACGGGCAAAGTCCCACTGGACATGACACCAATCTTCTTCGCCTGTTTGAAACCGCAGACCACTCTGTGGTTTCTCGCTGCTCGCTGATTGGCCTTACCCTTGTCTTCCTGGAACTCGTTTTTGTCCTATTTTCCTCCTGCATAAGCCGTACTACCCCGCTGATTGCTGGCCGATCACCTCCGTCGCTTGTCGGAGCTTAACTTCACGACCAGATATTGAAGGAGGGACAGATGCAGCGTCCTGTACGACGCGTGTATTTCGGTCTCTTATTTGCCGTATCATGCCTTGCCCAGAGTGCAAACTCCCGCGAGCGCTGACATGGCAGGAGACCTTAAATCGATTTCGAACTAATAACCCGCAGTTATTAGCTGGACAGTCGGCTATTGAAGAGAGCCGGGCCCAGGAGATAACGGCCTATTTGCGGCCCAATCCCGTTACTACGTTGGGATGGGATCAGATCACGCCGTACAAATCAAACGGAGAGTTGCGGCCATTGTGGCTCAGCTACGCCTACGGCAATACGACATATCTGCACGAGCGGGAGCATAAACGCGAACTGCGATTGGCAAGTGCGCAGCGAGCCACAGCGATCGCGACATCCGGACAAGCCGACCTGGAACGCAACCTTACGTTCGGGTTGCGCGATGCGTTCGTGCGCCTGCTGCAAGCAAAAGCAGTTGAAGATGTCGCAAGGCAGAATCTTGATTACTACGACAAGATGTTGGCCGTCTATCGGGATCGACTAACGTCGGGAGCCATCTCCCGGGTCGACTTTCAACGCGTGGAATTGCAGAGGGCTCAATTCGAATCGGACCTGCTCTCCGCCCAAGTGGATGTTCGCACGGCCAAGATCGATCTCCTGAGCTTCATGAGGGATTCGACGCCGGTCGATCAATTCGACGTCAATGCAAGCTTCGATTTCGTTGACCAGCCGCACACGCTCGATGAATTGCGGAGCGTGCCATCGGCACGAGGCCGGACCTGAAACAGGCCGTCCAGACTGGTGGACAAGGCACAAACAGACCATCAACTCGCGGTGGCAAACGGGTCTGCGGATCCCGACGTTCGGCGGCTCTGTCTCGTGGCAGCCTCCGCCGTACAACACATACGCCGGAGTCAGCGTTACGTTTCCTTTGCGCATCTTTGACAAAAACCAGGGAGAAAAAGCGCGCACCGCGATCGAGATCACGCACAGAACGCCTGCGCGATGCAGCCCAGACAGGCGCAATGCGAGACGTGGACTCTGCTTACGCGACGCTTGAAAGTACTCTCCAGCAGCTGCGTCCGTATAAACAGAAGTATCTTCAGGAAGCGCAGCAGGTTCGGGAAACAGTCACCTTCTCATATCAAAACGGAGCGGCGTCGCTTCTCGAATTCCTGGATGCGCAGCGCGCGTTTCGGGACACACAACTTAGCTATTTGAATCTTGTCGGCGCGTATTTTTCGGCGGCGAATCAAGTGAATTTTGCAGTTGGACGAGAGGTGATCCAATGAGAAATAGCACGTTTCTCCCAAGCCGGATCAGCCATGCTGGCGTGCTTGTTTTTGGCGGCGTGCCATCCGCACCAAAGGGGTCGATGAAGCAGCCGCCGCGCCGCCGAAAACAACCGTAGTAACGGAACCTGATCTGAATATAGTGAAGGTCGACCGGCCGGAACGGTTCGGGCTCGTCGCCGCCGAAAAGCGCGTTGAGCGCCGGAGATTCATGCCACCGGAGCGGTGACGCCCGATGTTGAGCGATCCGTGCCGGTAGTGTCGCTTGGCTTCCGGGCGCGTAGTGGAGATCCATGGCAGGCTCGGCGACGACGTGAAGCAAGGGCCAATTGCTGCTGAAGGTTTTGAGCAACGACATCTCGACTGCGACGCAGACGTATCAGCAGGCGAAAGCGGACGAGGGACTCTGTCGCGCAAGCAACTGGACCGAGCCAAATTGCTGTATGAACATGGCGCCGTTTCGCTCAACGAAATGCAGGTGGCGGAAGGCGCAGAGGAAAAGGCCAGGGTGGGCCTGGCGACTCGCCGGCGCAATTCCTTCGAACACTCGGCGGCGATCCGGATAGCCAGGGAGCCGTGGTCAGTATCAACGCTCCCGCATCCGGCACCATCGTTGAACAAAACGTTGTCTCTCGCCGGCTCCGTTCGCACGGACAGCCGCAAGCCGCTTTTCACAATTGCAGACCTGTCGCGCGTTTGGGTCCTCTGCGACGTGTATGAGAACGATCTGCCGTCGGTGCGCGTCGGGAGACATCGCGGACATGCAACTGAATGCTTATCCCGACCGCACGTTTCATGGCCGCATCAGCAACATCGGCAAGGTTCTCGATCCCGAATCTGCGAACCGCTAAAGTTCGCATCGAGATGGACAATCCGGGGATGATGCGGTCCGGCATGTTTGTGACCGCCACGTTCTACGGACAGCAGGGCCGCAACTACGCCAGTGTTCCGAGCAAGCGCGATTATCCATCTGCACGACCGGGACTGGGTATTTGTGCCCGAAGGCAATGGCGCAATTCCGCCGTCACTGAGAGTAACGGGCGGCAAAATGACGGGGCAACGATCAGGAGGTTACTGCCGGTCATCACGGCCGGGCAGACAAGTCGTCGCAAATGCACTGGAGTTAAACGCCGAGAGCGACGCAGTAGCCGAGCGTATCAGCAAGAAGGAATCTATCATGATTCGCGCATTTGTCGATTACTCTCTGCGCAATAAGCTTTCTGGTGCTGATTGTCGGCACTTCTGCTGCTCGCCTGGGGAGCCATTCTCCTTCAAGAACTTGCCGGTGGAAGCGTATCCGGACGTGGCGAACAACTACGTCCAGATCATCACGCAATGGCCGGGCCGCGCCGGTGAAGAAGTAGAGCAGCAGGTCACGATTCCGATCGAAGTCCAGATGGCGGGCATCCCGCATCTCTCGAACATCCGGTCGATCTCGGAATTTGGGCTTTCGGTCGTCACGATGATTTTCGACGACGATTCGATCAACGACTGGAATCGGCAGAAGGTTCTGGAGCGCATCTCTGGCGTCAACGCTGCCGAACAATCTGCAGCCGACGATCGGGCCCGATTACAGCCCCGTCGGACAGCTGTACTGGTACACCCTGAAGAGCACCAATCCGCAGTACGACTTGATGGAGCTGAAGTCGCTTCAGGATTGGGTGCTTGAGAAGCAGCTGAAGTCTGTTCCCGACGTCGTGGATGTTTCGAGCTTCGGCGGAATCACGCGCGAGTATCAGGTGCAGGTCGATCCGAACAAACTGACCGCCTACAACCTCGGCATCGGCCAGGTGGAGCAGGCGCTGACGAACAACAACGTCAACGCCGGCGGCAGCTTCATTCAGGAGGGCCAGCAGCAGGTAAACGTTCGCGAAGTCGGCCTGCTGCAGAACGTCAAAGACATCGGACGAACCGTTCTGAAGTCGCAGAACGGAACGCCGATCATGGTGCGCGACCTGGCGTTCGTCACGCAGGGTCCAAAGATCCGGCTGGGGCAGGTCGCTAAAGCGATCCGTCGGAGAGATGGCGTGGTGGTGGATGACGAAGACGTAGTGGAAGGAATCGTGCTGCTTCGAAAAGGCGCAAACGGCGATGCCATGCTGACAGGCGCTTCACACGAAAGTGGACGAGCTGAACAACCATTTTCTGCCGCCCGGGCGTGAAGATCGTTCCGTTTCTGGACCGCAGCGATCTGGTCCACTTCACCACGCACACGGTGATGCACAACCTGACCGAAGGCATCCTGCTGGTCTCGATCATTCTGTTCCTGTTCCTCGGCAATATTCGGTCCGCGATCATCGTGGTGCTGACGATTCCGTTCGCGCTTTTGTTTGCTTCCATCTGTCTCGATCTGAGCCACGTTCCCGCGAATCTGCTGTCGTTGGGCGCGCTCGATTTCGGCATGGTCGTGGACGGGTCGGTGGTCGTGGTGGAGAACATCTTGCGGCACATCAGCCGGCGCGATCACGAGCGAACGGTGATGGAGATCATCCGCGAAGCCGTGCATGAAATTCAGCGGCCGGTGTTCTTTGCGCGCGCCATCATCATCACGGCTTATCTTCCGATCTTCACGCTGCAGCACGTGGAGGGCAGGCTGTTCCGCCCCATGGCGCTTACCGTCGCGTTCGCGCTTATTGGGAGCGTTGATCTTCTCGCTATCGATCCTGCCGGTGCTGGCGCTGATGCTCTTCGGAGCGCAACACGAAAGAGTGGCGCAATCCGATCCTGCAGGCGATCATCCGCGGTTACCGGAGATCGCTCGAATGGTCAATGAGTTCGCTTCCGCGCCGGCTGGCCGTATTGGGGACGGCTGTCGGACTTCTTGTCGTCTCCATTTATCTTGCTGTCAGCGGCGCTATCGGCTCGGAGTTTCTGCCGCATCTGGATGAAGGCGCCATCTGGGTTCGCGGCACGCTCTGCGCCGAGCACCGGACCGGCCGAAGGCGAGCGCATCATGAAACGGGCGCGGCTGATGCTTGCCAGTTTTCCCGAGGTGACGAAGGTCGTCAGCCAGGTTGGCCGGCCCGATGACGGTACCGATCCGTCTCTGTTCTCAAACACTGAGTATTTCGTCGATCTGAAGCCGAAGGAGCAATGGCGTCCTGTTTTCGCCGAGAACAAGGAAGAGCTGATTCAGCGCCATGGGTCGCGAGGTAGACAAGATCCCCGGCGCGCTTTGGAACTTCTCGCAGCCGATTGCCGACAACATGGAAGAGGCCGTCAGCGGCGTCAAAGGCGAACTGGCCATCAAGATTTTCGGAACGGATCTGACCGGAACTCGAAGCCAAAGGCGAAGAGATTATCCGCGTGATGAGCCAGATTCAAGGGCGTTCAGGACCTTGGGCTGTTCCGCGTCATCGGGCAGCCGAACCTCAACATCACGGTCGATCGCGCGAAGGCCAGCCGCTATGGCCTGAATGTCTCCGACATCCAGGATGCGGTAGAAACCGCAGTCGGCGGCAAAGCGGTCGGCGAATATTCTGCAGGGCGAGCAGCGCTACGACCTGGTGGTGCGCTATCAGCCGCAATATCGCGGAACGCCGGACGCGATCACGCAACATCCGCCTGCGTGACGTCCACCGGGCGAACGGGTCGCCTTGGACCAGGTTTGCAGCATCAGCCTGCGAGATGGCGCTTCGCAGATCTATCGCGAGAACAACTCCCGCTATGTGGCGATGAAGTACAGCGTGCGTGGCCGCGATCTGGGCAGCACGGTGGATGAAGCAATTCCAGCGGGTGAATCACGAAGTCAAACTGCCGACCGGGTTACTACCTGGAATGGGCCGGCGAGTACGCGAGCGCCAAACGAGCGAATGCCCGGCTCGCCGTCATTGTGCCGGTCACGGTCGCGGTGATCTTCTTCCTGTTGTACTCGATGTTCGGATCGTTCAAGTGGGCGGGTCTGGCAATGGTCAGTCTGCTGCTGTCTCCCATCGGAGCGTTGCTTGCGCTCTACTTCACCGGAACGCATTTCAGCGTCTCTTCGGGTATCGGCACGCTAGCGCTCTTCGGCGTGGCGGTCGAGACCGGCGTCATCATGATTGAGTACATCAATCAGCTGCGAGTCCGCGGATACAACATCCATGAAGCAGCAGTGGAAGGCGCCGTTCTTCGGCTTACGGCCCATCATGATGACAATGCTGGTCGCGACCCTCGGGACTGCTTCCGGCCGCCATTTCAACCGGTATCGGATCAGATTCGCAGAAGCCGTTCGCGATCGTGATCGTCGGCGGACTCAGCGCAACACTCGCTGTTGAGCATCTACTGCCATCCCGACGATTTACACCTGGATCGCGGGACCGGATGATGTTCTTCCGGCTTATGAACCAGAGCTCGCCGAGCCGCACGGAGGCATGTAAGAACGGGGGCCGCAGGTCCTAAGCCGGCTCGACTAACACAGCCGTGCCGTACGCCAGGACCTCGGTCACTCCGTCCATCACTTCGTTGGCGTCATACCGCATGCCGAGGATTGCGTTCGCGCCCATTTCGC
Source organism: uncultured Acidobacteriaceae bacterium (assembly GCA_963730775.1). Lineage (GTDB taxonomy): Bacteria > Acidobacteriota > Terriglobia > Bryobacterales > Bryobacteraceae > Bog-105. Next base: position 381,920 of record CAVSTI010000014.1, read on the forward strand.
CGGCATGACGCAGCATTAGGTCAAATGCCTCTGAACGTGCCTTTTCGCAGAGGTTTGTGAACGCTGTGATGTTGCCGCCGACGATTGTTTGCAGTGATCCGCCGATCGTGCCGAATATCGATCTGGAGCGGACGGTTATGCCCCGTACAATGCCCAGACTTCGAACAACCCGGTATCCGTGCAGATCAAAAGTGGTGGTGACGTTGGATCTCTCGACCATTCGTACACTTTAGCCGAGAGCATCCGAATAGTTCGAGAACAAGAGTCGTTTACTTTGCTGGTTCGCCGCCGCCAAAGATTCTTTGGAAGAAGGCTTTCCAATGCCACTGACGTTCCTGGCACTCGGGCGCGGGTGCATAGCCAAGACTCTTGTCACTCCGCTGCACAGCCAAGGACTGCAACTCTGTTCCGGGCGCTTGCACGTTCACAGTCAGGAAAGATCGGCAGCTATCAGTGTTGGATATATCCCAGGAGCCGCTCTTCTTCTTAGCGGGGCCCCAGTCTTCTAGAAAACGCTGGTAATCGTAGTTGGGACATGGGTGCTGGGCGGTGCAGCCCCATGTCTCGTAAGCTTTCTGGTATTGGCCGGCATTGACTTCGCTTAGGAATTCCTTCGCTGCCCTCTTTTCAAAGTAGTCGTGAAGGATGAAATACCCAATGACCGCCAGAACCACTACCGTGCCGGCGACGATCAAAATCGTCCTTACTTTGCGATTCCGGCGGACTTCTTCAACTCCGTACTGCTGTAGATAGGTGCCCATGACTTGTAGCTTTGGGCAGCGCTAAAAAAAGCGCGCCTCTACTTTGCAGGATACGCCTTATCGTAGGCGGCGGTGGCTTCGGTCGTAATCTCGAGCCCGGGTTTGAAGTAGATCGTGTTCGTCGTATCGACCACGACATCGAAACCGCGCTCCTCAGCGATCTTCTTTACCACCTCAGTCATCTGGCGACCGGCGCGGCCCAGGATGTCCTGACGTTCGTTGTTGACGTCACTCTGCAGATCTTCCGTCAGACGCTGGAGTTCCTTTTGCTTCGTAACGCCATCCGCACGAAGCTGGGCTTCGCGATCCGGAGCAATGTTCTGCACACCCAATTGCTGCTGAATCGTCTGCAGCTGATTTTGGAGTTGCTGGATCGCCTCCTGGCGCGGGCGGTATTTCGTTTCTAGCGTGGTTTGGGCTTTCTTGATTTCTTGAGTGTCAGCCACAGCCTTTTGCGCGTTGATGATCGCCACCTTTGCAGGCGCAATCGCCTGCGCACTTGCAGAAAAAGCGGGAACGAGCGTGGCAGCAGCAAGGAGCAAAACGCTCCGAACATTCAAAACCATTAAAGTGATTAACTCCTGTGAACTTGTGGGGCAGATGAGCTGGCGGCGAATCCAGCGTTCTGCCCATGGAAAGTATGACGCTCTCAGGCTAGCATGCGTGTACAGCATCGAAATTAGGTTCTGATGCGGCCTTCACGATCCAGTTCGAGCGTTTTATCCCGCCATTGGACCGTTGTCCCGAAATAGGAGGCACTCCATACAGCGAAGGCATAGAGATCCCAAACCGGCGCGAGCCAAAACAGCGAAAAGGCTAGTCTGTGGCGCAGAATAAACCGGCTGAATAGAAGCGCGGACAACATGCGCAGCCCCATCAATGTAAAAGCCGGGCGAAAGGCTCCCAGAGAGAGACCGACCACAGCCCAAACGCCGGCGTGCGTAATTGGAAGACCAGCAAAGCCTGCTCCCTTTGAAGCGCGAATGGTACGAGCCCACCGGAGTTGATGCCGCCAAACTCCCGCCCAGGTGTCCTCGCCCAGGGACGTTTCGACCACGTATGGCGAAAGAAGCGCTCGCTTTCCTAAGCTGGTAATCCGCTTCGCCAACTGGTAATCGTCGGCTATGTAGCTGCCGATTGCGGGAAATCCGCCGACTTTCGCCAGATCTTCGGCCCGAAAGGCGAGTGTTGAACCAAGGCCGAACTCACGAACGCCCAGAATCTGCGCGACAAACGTGCTTGGCATGAAATCGGTCGTGATGCCCAGGGATTCCCATCCCGCCGGTACCGTATGAGCCATAGCACGGTAGGGACAAGTAACGACACCGATTGAGGAGTTTTCCAGCGGCGCAACGACGGATGCGAGGTAATTTTTGTCCACTCGAATATCCCCGTCGTTAACGATCCATACCGGGTAACGGGCCTGCTCGGCAAGAACAGACAGCGTACCTACTTTTCCGTTTGGCAGATCACGGGCTCCGATGACCAGGCGGATGGCCAACTCAGGAAACTGGGACTGGAGACGGCGGACGGCCGGTATCGCCGGGTCACTCTCGTCGTGAACCCCGAAAAGAACCTCGAAAGCCGGGTAGTCCTGCTGAACCTGGGAGAGGAGGGCCGCTTCTGTATTCGGATCCAACCCGCGAAGCGGTTTCAACACCGAAACGCCCGGCCGAAACGATGTCGCATTTGCTTCCGAACGGCGGGCGCGACTCTGTTGCCGCATCTGCTTTACCGCGCTGCAATTACCAGAAGCTGGTAGGCAATGGCCGGAATGAGGATGGCTAGTCTGCGGAGGCGCACGCCAATGGATTATCGGGCCAGCAGCAGAACGCCGCCCAGGACGAGGAGCGTACCAGCGGCGCGGCGCTTACCCACGCTTTCCCGAAGCAGGAATTTAGCAAGCAGGGTTTCGAGCACGAAGGTTGCCGCGGACGCCGGAACGGCAAAGCTTAAAGGAGCGATCTGCACCAGCGCCATGAAGGCAAAAAAGGAGAACGCCATGCAAACGATCGACAGCAGGAGATAGCTCCGGCTGGCGATCATCTTCAAGAGGCGAGCCAATCCTCTGACATCAACCGCCTGCTCGCCGCTGCGTTTCATCTCGTAACTCTGCAGCAGGTCTCCGAAGACGGTCGCAAACACGATAATGGAAAGCAAAATCCACTTCATTGCTGGGCCGGATTGGTGCGCTCCGAAGTTCTGCTATCGGTCGTACCTACGATTGTCGTTCCCACAAAGATGAGGCCGGTACCGAGCCAATGGCCAGCCGTGACTGTCTCGTTCAAGAACACTTTGCCGAAGACGGCCGCCAACACGTAACCGAGGCTCGTTAACGGCAGAACAAAGCTGAGATCTGCCCAACTGAGAAGGGCCATGCGGCTCAAGAGCCACAAAATCAGCAACAAGATACCGGTAGCGACCGCTGGGTCCGCCATGACACGGACGAAGGAAAGCGGATTCAGATTGACTGATTCCCCTACATGCTTCATGCCCCAGGCCAGCGAGAGGTTACCCAGGGCATTCAAACAGATTACGCCGAACACCAACGCGAAGATCCGGACCCTCGGCACGCCCCGCTCAGACCCGCAAGGGACACGGTGAATCGGAGAAGCAGAGACTTCTTCCAGCTCCAGGCTAGTCTCCCGCGCTCAGTACAGCGGCGCTTTCCTTCTGTTCACGATGTTCTTTCACGAATTGCTTGCGCTTCGAGCGGAGAGCCAGGTATTCGCGGGCTTCCTTGTACAGCCGCTTCCGTTCGTCGGTATTGAACATGGCTTTCCGTACAAGGCGGAAGGCAACCTTTGGCCGGAAGTAAAACTCGCCATAGAAACGCTCTACCCAATCGACTAGTTCGCCTTTGTCTAAACCCGGGTACTGGTAGTTCGGCAATTGGTGACCGGCGTCGTCCGTCATCTTCTCGTCGATTGTGATCAGTCCGTTTTTCTTGACGTGATCGTAGAACTCGGTACCAGGGAACGGATGGCCGATGGAGACCTGGATGGTCTCGACATCGAGTTCCTTGGCAAAATCGATGCTTTTCCGGATCGTCTCGCGCGTTTCGCCCGGCAGCCCCACGATGAAGTCACCGTGAACGATCAAGCCGAGCTTTTTGCAGTTCGCCGTGAACCGGCGCGCCATGTCGATGGTTGCGCCCTTCTTGATGTTCTTCAGGATCTGCTGATCGCCCGATTCGTAGCCGACGATCAGCAGCCGGCAGCCGGCATCCTTCATCGCCTTGAGCGTGTCGTAGTCGGTCGTGACGCGGGACGTGCAGCTCCAGGTGAAGTTCAGCGTCTTGAGCTTGGCGCAGAGTTCGAGAGTGCGTGCCTTCTGGTAATTGAAGGTATCGTCGTCGAAGAAGATTTCCTTCAGGCCCGGGAAGTTCTCGAGCGCATAGCGGCACTCGTTGACGATGTCGTCGGACGATCGCAGGCGCCAGCGGTGGCCGGAGTGCGTCTGCGGCCACAGGCAGAACGTACACTGCGCGGGGCAGCCACGGCTCGTGTAGAACGAAAGATACGGATTCAGGAGAAACGGAACGTTGTAGCGCCGGAAATCCAGGTCCCGCTTGTAGACCTTCGTTACCCAGGGAAGCGCATCCAGATCCTCGATCGGAGATGATTCGGGGTTGTGTTGGAACCCGCCATCCTTACGGAACACGACACCCGGGAGTTCTTCGAGCGGTTTGCCGAGAGCGTAATCCCGAATCTGGTAATCGAACTCACGCTTGACGACGAAATCGATTGCCGAGGACGCCCGCAGGCTCTCCTCGGGCCGGACGGTCACATGGGGTCCGACGAAGGCGACCTTCAGCCCGGGATTGACATCCTTCATCATCTCGGCGATCTTCACGTCTACATGAAAGCCGGGAGTGGAGGTAAAAAGGACCAGAAGCTCGAAGTCCGATGCCATTGCGACCGTTTGGTCAATGGAGATTTTGTGGGCGGCGCGTCGACAACTTTGCTGTCGGGGATCATGCCGGCCGGGTAGCAGAGCCACACCGGATACCAGTACGATTCGATCTCTCGCGAAGCGGGCCAGCGTGAACCTGCACCACCATCAAAGCCCTCAAAGGAAGGAGGGTTAAGGAAAAGCGTTCTCATGGACTCCTAAAGCGACTAATTATTCAGGTTACTTGGTTCAGCCCGCGGTCTCAACCCTACAGAATTGACCGGGTGATACTTCGGGGTATGCGGGGACTGTGGACATTAGAGGGTATTCGGCACTATTCGTTGGATCGCTGATGGCTGGACGTCTGGACGGCATCCCCGGTTTGGGTGGCCTCACCATGGTTGAAATTGGAGTAGCTGATATTTAGCTCGACCTTCCCGACCAGGCGAGTGTCAATTGTACTGGTTATATACGAGGGGACGGAAAATCCGTCCTGAATGGAAAACCCACGCTCGAAATCCACTTTCTTGAAGAAGATACTGGGATTCTTCACGAACCGGCCCTTTTCGAGGACTGGAAGGTAAAGACGCGAGTCGACCCAGAGTTCACCTTTATACAGACCGACGCGCTTCTTGCGGGGTTGCACCTGAAACACAAAAGCTGACGTACCGTTCGGCGTCTGACGCTCGCCACGGTATTTGAATTTATAGTTCTGGGGCGTAATGTCGATGTTTTCTTTGGCCTGGCTTTGGCTTTGCTGCTCGGCCTGGAGATAGCGCGCGATGATCTCCTTTTTAATGAAATTAGGCCCCTGGAAAGCAGCCACCCGGTACGTTACCTGGCCTACACGGGAAATGACTCTGAACGCACGCAGCTTGCCGTTTTCTTTCAGCTTGGGAACGTTTGCACTAATTTCGACTTCCATCGAGGCGCCGCGAAGATCCTGGGTGTGCCCTTTCGCGTCCAGGTATTTTTGCAGAACCTGCGAGCCAACCGGATCACCGAGGTCATCCGCAGGAGGAATATCCGGCGCAGCGAACGCAACCCCAACGGCTCCCAGGAGCAAAACTGTTGCAGCGAGGAATGGCGGAAATATGCGTCGCAAACCAGTGGAGCGGGTCTTAGAAGCCCTCCAAAACCCGATATCTTTTAGCGGATGCCACATTTTAACAGATGTCAGCGAGCCCTCAGTGTCGTCCCGGGGACTCTACGCGTTAGATGAATGTGTCTCCGCATGGTTGCAACAGAGAGTCCGATTTCGAAGTCGTTCGAAGTAAAGGGTTAGAATTCCGCTGTTAACCGGGTCTAAAACCAATACGCACGCGGTTCGAGATGAGTTCCGCGACCCGGGCATGTTCCTGATCGGAACGGTATGATAGCGGCAACCCGGTTCTGGTGGACGTGACAAAGAATGCGAAGGGATTATCACAACTGGTTTAGCCCCCGGCTGGGGCGACACATGGAATTGCTTGCGTACGGGCATTCGGGAACGCCGGTCCTGGTATTTCCGACATCTCAGGGCAAGTTCTACGAATACGAAAACGCCGGGATGATACACGCCATCTGGCAAAAGATCGAATGGGGACACCTCCAGGTGTTTTGCGTGGACAGCGTTGACAGTGAAAGCTGGTACAACCGCAGCATCCATCCCCACGATCGGGTCCGGCGTTCCATGAGCTACGAAGACTATCTTCTCTACGAAGTTGTTCCGCTGATCCGAAACCTGAATGGCAAGGTCAGATCGGTCACGACCGGGTGTAGCCTGGGCGGTTACTACGCGCTCAATTTCGCACTGCGGCACCCCGACCTGACTTCGGCTTGCATCGCAATGAGCGGCGCCTTCGACATGAAGCCGTTCATGAACGGCTACTACGACAACGAATTTTATTTCAATAATCCGGTCGACTACGTTCCGAACATCAGCGATCCGTGGTTTCTCGATCAGCTACGCGAGGATGAAGATCGTGCTTGGCCGTTGGAGATCACGATATCTGCCTTGGTGAGAACTTCCGGATGGCGCAGATTCTGGGGTCGAAGGGCATCCCGCACTGGCTGGACGTTTGGACAGGCGGAGAGCGGCACGATTGGCCGCTGTGGCAGCGTATGGCAGACAAATTCTTCTAACAATTCAAGGCACAGAGAAAGGGAACATGCCAAAAATCGGGATTATCTACGGAATGGAAAACACTTTCCCTTCCGCGCTGGTGGATCGAATCAACAGCAAAGGGATCCCGGACGTGATGGCCGAACATATCCGGATCGGCGGGAGTGAAGATGGCAGAACCCTAGCGGTTATCGAGTCATTATCGACCGCATCTCGCACGACATCGACTTCTATCGGGCCTATTTGAAGAATGCCGCCCTGAGCGGAACGATTGTGATCAACAATCCGTTCTGGTGGAGCGCAGACGATAAGTTCTTCAACTACGCGCTTGCGAGCAAGCTGGGCGTGGCCGTGCCCAAAACAGTTGTGCTTCCGCATAAATCGCACCCTGCCCGGGACAACTTCTCAATCCATGCGCAACCTGATGTTCCCGCTGAATTGGGACGAGATCTTCGAGTACATCGGTTTCCCGGCGTTCCTGAAACCTTTCAGCGGAGGCGGTTGGAAGAACGTCTACAAAGTGAATTCTGCCGAAGAGTTTTTCTATGCGTACGAGCAGACCGGGACGCTTTGCATGACCCTGCAGACGTGCGGTGAACTTCAACTGAATACTTCCGCTGCTATGTCGTCGGCCAGGAGAAGGTTCGCGTTATGGCTTATGATCCCAAGCAGCCACACCACCTGCGCTATTCGCGCGATGGGCGCGCCAGTTCGGAAGAGTTGCACGATCGCATCGTCAGAGACTCCCGAACGCTTTGCCAAGCCCTTGGGTACGACTTCAACACCGTCGAGTTTGCGGTAGAAAACGGCATTCCTTATGCCATCGACTTCTTAAATCCGGCTCCCGACGCAGATGTTCACTCGGTCGGCGAGGAGAACTTCGACTGGGTGGTGGAGAACGTGGCGCAGCTTGCGATTGAGAAGGCTCTGAGCGAGCCGGCCGCTCCACAGCTCCGATGGGACCAATTCCTGCAGTGTGGGGCCGTGCAGTCAATGAACACGACAGCTTAGGCCTCCAACAACGGGAGACATATGAAGCCGAGCCTGACTATCGGAATCGAAGAAGAGTATCAGACGATCGACCCGGAAACGAGAGATCTCAGGTCCCACGTTGAATCGGAGATTCTCTCCAAGGGTAAGACCTTGCTCAAAGAGGCCGTGAAGGCGGAGATGCATCAGTCCGTCGTCGAGATCGGCACGGGAGTCTGTCCGGATATCGTCAGAGGCCACCAGTCAGTTGAAGGAGCTTCGCTCCCAAATATGCGCGTTGGCTTCGCAAAATGGACTGAGCCTGGCGGCGGCCGGTACTCATCCATTCGCTGATTGGCGTAAGCAGGAGATCTTCCCTGACGAGCGATATCACACAATCGTCCAGGATCTTGAAGATGGTGGCCCGGGCCAACCTGATCTTCGGGTTGCACGTGCACATCGGCGTTGAGGATCGCGAACTCGCCATTCATCTGATGAACGCGGCCCGTTATTTCCTGCCGCATATACTCGCGCTTTCGACCAACTCGCCGTTCTGGCTCGGGCATGGATACGGGCCTGAAATCCTACCGCTGCAAGGTGTTCGACAAGTTTCCTCGTACCAACATTCCCGACTATTTTCCGAGTTGGGGCGAATACGAGAGCTTCGTCAAGCTCCTGATCAAGACCAACTGCATCGACAATGCAAAGAAGATCTGGTGGGATATCCGGCCTCATCCGAACTTCCCTACCCTCGAGTTTCGAATTTGCGACGTACCCATGCGAGCGGACGAGACGCTCGCGATTGCAGCGCTAATTCAGGCCACCATCGCCAAGCTGTATAAGCTGCATGCGGCTAATCAGGGGTTTCGGCTCTATCGGCGCGCGCTGATCATGGAAAACAAGTGGCGTGCGCTTCGCTATGGCCTGGAGGGCAAGACTGATCGATTTCGGAAAGCAGACCGAAGTGCCCGTCCGCGATCTGATCTACGAGTACTTGAACTTCGTCGAAGACGTAGTCGATGAACTCGGGTCTCGCCAGCAGATCAACTACATTCACCGGATACTGGAGATGGGAACCGGCGCCGACCGCCAACTCCGGGTTTTCCGCGAGACGGGGGATCTTAAGAAGGTTGTGGATTACATGATCGAAGAAACACGAGCTGGCCTGGCAGAAGAAAACGCTAGCGCCGGAGCGGAATTTCGCAATGACGGCCGACCTGAAGAGCACGACATATCGATCCCGAGCTACAACTCGGGGCGCACAACGCGATCTACGTGTGTCTTCGGGTGCAGCCTTCGGAACGAGTGACGGTGATTACGGACCATGCTTGCCAAGAGATTGCGGCAAGCCTGGTGGCTGAGCTCGAAAAGACCGGCTGTGAGTATCACACGTTCGTTCTGGAAGAGTTGGCGCCGCGGCCTCTGGTCGACATGCCCCAACCGGTTCTAGACGACCTCGCAAAAAGCCAGGTGAGCATCTTCGCGGTTCAGGCGCAGCCCAATGAGTTGAAAACACGCATGCAGATGTGCGATGTCGTGAACCAGCATGGGCTGCGCCACGCGCACATGGTGAACATCGAGAAGAAGATCATGCTCGAAGGCATGCGCGCCGATTTTCAGCAGGTCGATGAGTTGACTCTGCGAGTGATGAATATCGTGGACAAGGCACGGCAGATTCGTGCGGTGACATCCGGCGGGCACCGATATTCGCGCAGATCTGACGCCGGACTATCGTTGGATCAAGACGAGCGGAATCATCAGCCGGGAAAAATGGGGCAATCTGCCGGGCGGCGAAACGTTCACGTCGCCTCTTGAAGTAAATGGCACATTCGTCGTGGATGGCGTAGTGGGCGATTACCTTTGTGCGAAATTTGGCGATCTGAAAGACACGCCATTGACTCTCGAAGTAGACGGAAACCGGCTGACGGCGGCGCACTGCGAAAACAAGGAACTCGGAAGAGGAGTTCTGGGAGTACACGCATCGCGATGAAAACAGCGATCGCGTGGGAGAGTTCGCGATTGGCACCAATCTCGCGCGTGCACGAGGTGGTGGGCAATATTCTCCAGGACGAAAAGATTCCCGGAGTTCACATGGCCTTCGGCGATCCCTACGGACGGCATACCGGGCGCAAAATGGAGTTCCACAACGCATATCGACGTAGTGGGCCGGGATTTCGACATTTGGGCCGACGACCAGACAGATCATGAGCGGCGGCAAGTTTCTGGTCTAAGGCGATGAGCGCGTGATCCCCGAACTCCGCCAACGATTCAACGAGAGATGGACGCCCGAGAAGTACGGCGCGCTGCTTCAGAAATTGGAAGAAGAGAGCGGCGCGCGTGTCGGGTTCCGCTGCAGCGAGACGCCGGTCTTTTTGCCGCCCGATCTCCTCGCCACCATGGTTCGCTACGGCCGAGAGCTGTACGACGCAACTAGCCTTCAATCCGGAGTACAGGAGAGCTTCCGATGCGGCGATTCCCGCGAGTTCCGAGTGCCGAACGAGCCCGAGCATCCGTTGTTCGTTCAGGCAGATTTCGGACTGGTGCGCGACGAAGATGGCGCGCACCAACCAAAACTGGTGGAGATCCAAGGATTCCCCTCCATTTACGCGCTTCAATTCACACTTGCCGAGGCGTATCGCGAAACCTACGCACTCGATCAGATTACGGGGTCGCCACTGTTTCATCTGCTCGAGGGAGGAACGCACAAGAGCTATCTCCGAAATACTCGGCGGGCCATTGTCGGAGGATGTGCACCGGAAGAAGTGGTGCTGCTCGAGATCAATCCTTACGAGCAGAAGACCTTGCCGGACTTTCTCCTTACCCGGAAGATGCTGGGCATCCGCATTGCGTCGCTAACCGAGGTAAGACAACAAGGGCAAAGGCTATTCCTGGACGGCAAGCCGATCCGGCGCATTTATAACCGGGTGATCGACGACGAACTGGTCGCGAAAAGCATCGAGCCGCCGTTCGATTTTCGGGACGATCTGGATGTGGAGTGGGCCGGACATCCGAACTGGTTTTTCCGCTTAAGCAAGTTTTCCCTTCCCTGGTTCAAGCATCAAAGCGTGCCGAGAACCTGGTTCCTTCACGAACTGTCGGAGTTTCCGGACGAACTCTACGCAATACGTGCTGAAGCCGCTCTATCTCGTTTGCTGGCCAAGGAGTGAATATCGGTCCGACGGAAGGAGATCGACGCCATTCCCCAGGCGAACGAGGGAACTACATCTCCAGGAGAAAATGGACTTCGTTCCCACAGTCGATACGCCCAGCGGACCAACTAAGGTGGAGATCCGGATTATGTACGTGCGCGACGGAGGCGAACTACGCCCCGTCACGACGGTGATCCGGACCGGGCGAGGCAAGATGATGGGCGTCGATTTCAACAAAAACTTGGATTGGGTAGGGGCATCCGCCGGCTTCTTCCCGAGGCTATCGTAGAGCTTACGGTGCGGCGGGCAGTAATGGAGAGCAACTTTCCGGCATCTGAAAGGTGAAACTAGTACAGGTATTGATCATGGCAATCGATCCACGTGCAGGTAAACCAGCCGAAGCTTCATCCCTCGTCAATCTTCCTCGTCTGATGACCAGCTATTATGTGTTCAAGCCGGATCCGGCAGAAAGAACACAGCGCGTCGCTTTCGGCACATCCGGCCACCGAGGCTCGTCGTTTCATCTGCCTTCAACGAAGATCACATCCTGGCGATTACCCAGGCAATTTGCCGGTATCGGAAAGAGCAACGCACAACCGGTCCGTTGTTCCTCGCCATGGATACGCATGCGCTTTCAGAGCCCGCTTTTGCAAGTGCTCTGGAAGTTCTCGCGGCGAACGGCGTCGAGGTGATGATCGATAGCGAGGGCGGCTATACTCCGACGCCCGCGCTGTCCCACGCAATCCTTACGTACAACCTGGGGCGGAAAAAGGACTTTGCGGACGGGATCGTCATCACGCCTTCTCACAATCCGCCAGATGACGGGGGATTCAAATACAACCCGCCCAGCGGAGGCCCCGCAGATACGACGGCTACGAAGTGGATTGAGAACGAGGCAAACCGGTATCTGGCTGAAGGGCTGAAGGAGATACGCCGCGTTCCATTCACGAAAGCGATCGGCGCGCCGACCACCCATCGCTACGATTACGTTTCGAGCTATGTCGATGGGCTCTCGCTCGTCATCGACATGCCGGCCATTGCCGCCTCCGGACTGAAGCTGGCTGTGGATCCCTTGGGCGGCGCCGGGGTTGCGTACTGGCCGCGTATTGCGGAGAAGTACGGGCTGAACCTTACTGTCGTGAATACGAACGTCGACCAGACGTTCCGCTTCATGAGTGTCGATTGGGACGGTAAGATCCGGATGGATTGTTCTTCTCCCTATGCGATGGCAGGCCTGATCGCGTTGAAAGACCAGTACGATGTCGCCTTTGCCTGCGATACCGATCACGACCGGCACGGTGTGGTGACACCGAGCGCGGGACTGATGAACCCGAACCACTATCTTGCGGTGGCCATCGATTATCTCTTTCGGAATCGGCCCGAGTGGAGGCCCGACGCTGGAATCGGGAAGACGCTGGTGAGCAGCAGCATTATCGATCGCGTTGCACAAGATCTCGGCCGGCGGATTGTGGAAGTGCCGGTGGGGTTCAAGTGGTTCGTTGATGGCCTGCTGGACGGATCGTTAGGCTTCGGCGGCGAAGAAAGTGCGGGAGCTTCGTTCTTGCGCTCGGACGGTTCGGCTTGGAGCACGGACAAAGACGGATTGATTCTGGGTTTGCTATCGGCCGAGATCACGGCCAAGACGAAGAGCGATCCCGGCGTCTACTATCGCAAGCTGACAGCAAAGTTTGGCGATCCGGTGTACGAGCGCATTGACGCGCCGGCTTCGCCGGAAGAAAAGGCAATTCTGTCGAAGCTTTCCCCGGAACAGGTATCCGCAAAGGAATTGGCGGGCGAACCCATCACGGCCATGCTCACCACGGCTCCCGGGAACGGCGCTGCCATCGGCGGACTGAAAGTCACGACTGAGAATGGTTGGTTCGCGGCACGTCCGTCGGGCACGGAGAACGTGTATAAGATCTATGCGGAAAGCTTCCTTGGCAAAGATCACCTGAAACGCATACAAAGCGAAGCGCAGGCGCTCATTTCGCGGACGTTCGAGCAAGCCACGGCCAACGCATCGTAATTACCTGGCCCGTTGATGCGAATCGCCGGGATGGCCAAGCACGCTGTAAGTTCTGGCGAGATCAATTTGCGACTGCAGAGGTGGACTTACAGTAGAGAGAGCGAATGGCTTCCCCTCTCTATCTGATCGGTTACGCAATCATCATCTTTGGTCTAGCTCTCGGTGCACACTACATGCACGTTCCAGACCGCTGGATCGCGGTGTTTATCATCGTGCTCGTCGGAATGGGAATTACTGGATTTGCAAAAAGAAGCCGCTAACCGTCTTCGCAACGGATAGCGGCTTCTCAGTTGGGGCTTGCCGGCCAGCTTAGAAGCTGACCTTCGCAGATACTTGCACGATACGCGGATCGCGGTAAGCCGTGATCTGACCGAAGAGCGTGCTGGTAAATGAAGAGTTCACTGTCAGCGGATTCGTGTGGTTGAAGGCATTGAAGGCATCACCACGTATTTGCAGATTCACACGTTCATGGAACCGGATGTTCTTGAATGCCGAGAAATCCCAGCGCTGGAAGCCAGGGCCGTTGATAATACCGCGACCGGCATTACCTGGCCTGTTGACGCCGGCAGGTACATTGGCAAAACACGACTGGTTGAACCACTGCGTGATCGTGTGTGGTGCGTTTGCGTTGGGATCACCGCAGACCAGATCAGGCCGCGCTCCGGCGGAGCTTGCACCGAGGAATCCGAGTCCACCTGGATCGACGCCCGAGTTCGTGGGCGTGAAGGGCAGTCCAGTGTTGACCTGGACAATACCCGAGACCTCCCACCCGCCGAGCACCTTTCCGGTCAGGCCCTTTTGTGCCCGTAAGAACGGCAGTTCGTAAACGAAGTTAGCCGAGAAGACGTGCCTGCGGTCCTGAGGAGCGCGACCGTATTCCGCGGCGAAGTTATAACTATTCTGCGGCGCTGTTGAGTTGTCGGTCTGATTGTTCGTCAGATTCTTCGCATAGGTGTACGAGAAGCTGGCCTGGGAATCGCCCTTGAACTGCTTCCGGGCAAAGACCTGAAGCGAGTTATAGTTCGCGTTAAACCAGGGCGCGACCATGTTGATTGCGGTGTAACCGGGATAGGGTCGAATCGCATTGAGCCTGGGCGTAGTCGTGGACGTGACCACCGTTCCCGCCGGAATGATGCCGGAGCTGAACGCTTGCCCAGGGTAGACCTCGTTGATGTCCACAATCCCAGCAAGTGAGTGCTCTTCGTCCCTACATAGGAAACATCAAGCAGCAGCGTGTTCGTCAATTGCCGCTGAATGCTCAGGTTCCATTGCTGCGTATAGGGCAGCACATAATTCGGCGTAGTTGCCCGTACGCTGGGCGGTGTCAGGGAAACGGAAGGCGTCCCGGCAAGCGGATTGTCGAACTGCGTGTTGAGAACGGTCAACGAGTTAACGAACGGCAGGTTGTTGAAAATGTTCAGCTCATAAAAGCCGTACGCAGTGGCGTCGTAGAAGATTCCATAACCGCCTCGAATCGAGGTCTTGCCGGTGTTGAACGGATCCCAGGCGAAGCCAACTCGTGGCGCGAAATCGAGCGTCGGCTGGCTCGAAACCTTATTGCCGTATGGTGAGTTCTGGTTGGCAATGATCACGCCGGGCAGCGCTGTGTTGGGCGTAACGAGATTGCCCGTCGCAGAAATCGCCGGAGCTTGTGAGCGGAAATAAGATGCCGGATCGAACGTCGTCAATTGATTGTTGTTGTCAATCGGATTCCGGAACATCGAGTAGCGCATCCCGAGATTGATCGTCAGATTTGGCCGCACACGGAAATCGTCTTGAAGATAAAGCTCCCATTGCTGCGCGCGGATGTCAGGAGTAATGTCCTTCGATGCCTGGCTGAAGGTGCGTGACACGACCGGTAAGAAAATCTGCCCAGGACTGTTCGAAGGTGGATGACCCTCTTTGCACCACACCGCTCGGGGGAGAGAAGGCAAACACTCCTTCGTTGTTACGGCCGGCGTTCTCCGTTTTCTGATAGTAGTTGTAAGTGAACCCGTACTTCAGGTTGTGACGCCCGAATGTCTGGCTTACGTTGTCGTAGCCGTTGTAGTTTCGGTTCACATCGACGTACGGTCCGTAGCCCGTCACAGATGAGCCGCCCGTCAGAGTCAAACTCGGAATGCGTCCAAGAGTGACCGGGAACGGCAGGTTCGCCTTGATGTCGGGCGAGGCCTGGGAATTGAGCAAGCCTGTCGGTGTGCTGAGTACGGCGCCATAGGAATAGGCGAATCCGGCTTCGTTGACCCATGTCGGGCTAAGGCTCGAAACGGCCCGGCCGACCCAGCTCCGTCCCGGAGAATTTGTGTTTGTCACCGCGACGCCGGGCAGAGGCGACCCGGTAAACAGTCCGCCGGGTTCCGTGGTCGGGATCTGGTCACGAAGGAACCGCAGCGAAACCTGGAGTTTCGGCCCGAAGACATGGTCGATCTTATAAAGCTCCTGCTCGAAGTTGTACACGTTACGGAGGGGCGTTACCGAACTGAAGCTGCCAGATGCACCAGTGGGTATCTTGCTGAATACGTCTTTGATGTAGGATTGCGCCAGAGGGCTGATGTTCGTTACCCGAGTGCCTGTGCTCGTGCAGGCCGAACCTGAATAAACCAGGCAGACTGGATTGGCGAAGTTCCCGGTCAACATACCGCTGGTGGGCACGGTGGCGATGGCCGATGTGTACGTCACAACGCGGCGGAACTCCTGCGAAACGAAGAAGAAGGTTTTGTTGCGTTCCTTGTTGTAAACGCCCGGAATGAAGATGGGGCCACCCAGTGTCCATCCGAAGTCGTTGTAGCGAAGTGGCGGTGTCTTGATGCCGCTCGCATTGTTGAGCGGGCTGTTGGCGGCAAACGCGTCGTTCCGAACGAACTCGTACACATCCCCGTGGAACTGGCTTGTCCCGGACTTCGTGACCACATTGATCTGACCGCCAGCGGCGCGTCCAAACTCTGCCGAATAGTTGCTGCGGAGCACCTTAAACTCCTGCAGTGCGTCGACGCTTGGGTAATTCAGCAGCGTTAAATTGGCGCCGCGGTCCACGTTATCTGCTCCATCGACGGTCCAGCTATTTTGGGTCGGCCGCGAACCATTGATGGAGAAATTAACCTGGTTGGACTGGCCGCCGCCCGCCGGATTGGAAACGCCCACGTAAATCTGATCCGACGCGCTCGAACTGACACCGGGCATCAACGTGACCAGTTGTTCGTAGTTGCGATTGTTGAGCGTCAACTCCCGGATCTGTGTACCGGTTATGGTCGTACTTTGCTCCGCCGCCTGTAGTTGCACGGAGACGGGCGACTCTTCGACCGTCACTTCTTCCGTGATGCTGCCGACCTGCAGCGTGACCGGAAACGTGAGCTTATCGTTCACATTGAGGACGATGCCCGTCAGCGTTGCCTTTTTGAATCCCTTGGATTCGACCACAACGCTGTACTTGCCGATTGGCAGCAGCGCGGCCGAGAAGTTTCCGTCCGGGTCCGTTGTGACCATACGTTCGGTCCGGGCCCTGTCAACGTTCTGAATCGTAACCTGGGCACCAACAATTTTTGCGCCGGACGGGTCACTGACAGTGCCCACCATCGTACCCGTGATGTCGGCGGCGCGCATCTGAGTGGAGAACACACTCAGCGCGAATAGCGTCCAAGCGGACGAAATCTTTAAGTTTTTGACCAAAGCTGTATCCCTGAGAACAGTAGTATTACTATTCTGCACGAACCTGAAGTGAACGACAGACAAAATCGCCTGTAGGGCGAAAGCGCAGCGAGGATGCATTCACCTATGCTCAGATCCAGAACCACTCAAAGCTCAGCCGAATCTCGTTTCTCCATTGCATCCTGGCTCCTGGTGTTTGCCGGCGCGGGATGCGCCGCAGCGACCGCTGCCGATACAGCGAACACTGAGGAATTGCGCGCGGACGCCCTCGTCGTGACGGGCCAGGTCACTTACCTGCGCGATGGCCAGCCCTGGGCGGTGAGTAGCGGGGAGTACGTTCCCCTACGGAAGACGATCAAGACCGCTGACGACGGATACGGGCATTTCAAGGTCGCCGGCGGGGACACTTTCGACATCTTCGCGAATTCTCAGGTGCTGTTTCGGGGAAACGCCGGCAATCCGGGAGACCTTCTTGAGGTCCAGGCAGGGCGTGTCAGGATTCACTTAGTCGCGACTCGGGGAGAGCGGCAGCAACGCATCTTTACTCCTTCAGCCATCATCAGTGCACATGGATCGGCGAGTCTTTCTTTGGCGATCGACGAGGAGGGCACCGTGAGGATCGATGTCACGGAGGGAGAAATTCGAGTGCAACATGCTCTGCTGCCCCGAAGCGAGCCGGTGATGGTGAAAGCAATCGATGCCATTCTTGTGCGGCCGAACGAGACCGTCTCCCGGCAAGTCGACCGCGGGTCGCTGTACCGGTACACCGTAAAGATATGGTCGGCTTTAACGTTCGGCCATTCCGGCCACGACGGAGAGCCGATCGAAGGTAATCATTTTCTCAACTTTGAGGTACTTGCCCGGCCCTCACGGCTCGCCCGGCCAGACTGTCCGGAATATCCCCCGCTACAATGAGGCCGGATGCGGAAGTTTAGGCGTGCAGGAGCCGTTGCGCTCTGTTTTGCTGCATTCGCCAAAGTCAACGCGGGAGTGGCGCAGATGGTCCCACCCCCCGCTCAATCATCGTCCTCTGCCGTAACGCGGTCGCCCGCTTCGACAGCTCCGCAGGCCCCGGTTGTCGGCCTGGAGAACCCCTGGGATGTACGGAAGATCATCGCGGATCTGCAAAACGATACGGGCAATCTCGAACCTTTGCTTCGGAAGATCAATCCGCAGGACTGGTACAACAAGAAAGGTGCGCCGAGCACTTATATGGTGCAGTGGCAAAGCGCTCAGCAGCAGGTGAACGACGTCCTTTCGGCCACCAGGCTTTTTGCCCAGAAGACTGAAAGCTTGTCGCTCGCGCTCGACACATACTTCCGTCTGGAGGCGCTCGAGGTGGTTGAACGGGCGCTGGCGGAAGGTGTCGCTCGCTACGATGTTCCGGCGACGAGCAGGGAGCTGAACACGCTTATCGCGCATAACTTTACCTCGCGCGAGCGGATTCGGGGCTATATCCGCGATTTGGCGGCTACAACCGAAGAAAATTTTAAGATTGCCGACGGGGAAGCACAGCGTTGCCGGGAAATGATCAGCAAACAGCCTGTCCCCAGCCAGGCGAAGAAGTCGAAGAGGGAATAAATGGAAGCATTCACATTTCAGTGCTCAATTTGCGGCGAGAGCTCAACGAAATTGTGTGTATATTGCACGAAAGACGCTTGTAACAATCATCTCTGCGACCGATGCCACCGGTGTAGCGACTGCTGTCTCTGTGAACTTCCAACCAGCGCTCCGGACGCTGCCCCGCACGTCGAAAAAAGCTATGAGTTATCGCCGGAGCCGGACGCCGAGGAAGAGACCCTGGAGCTGCCTGACACGACGGTACGGAATGGCGCGTTCGGCCATTGAGCCCCCGGTTAGCTGGTGTGTTTGGGTCCAAGGTGAAACCGCTTCTTCGGAGAACCTGCGGCGGCCAGGACTGCGTCCCGGTCTCCGTCAATCCAGGCCTGGCTGATTTCCTTTTCCTCTAGCCCGGCCAGTCTTCCGGCGAGAATAAATGCCGGTAGTGCGGTCTTAAGATCGTGCCATTTCGCCATTTCAGTGACAGAGTCGAGAGCCCGACCGCGGAGCAGGTCGAGAGTTCCAGGATCTCGGCTCTCGGTTAAGTTGACCAGCGCTAGCGCAGCGTCCCGCCGGTCAGAAAACACGATGGAATTCATCAGCTCGATGAACCAGGTAGGCTCCAGCCGGATCTCCTGATTCGGATGGAGCTTCGCTCCTATCGCAACCGCCTTCAGCGCCCGCATTGCGTTGCTCCGTACGTTTTCGTCGCAATCGCGCAGCGCAAACTGCAGGCCATCCACCATGATCTTGGTCGTGTGCGGACCGCGTGGAGTGTATTGCAGGATGTAGGCTGCGGCAGTACGTTGTTCCGGATCCTCAGAGTTGCGAAGAACTCGATCGATCAGGAATAGATCGCGAGCAACCAAAGGGCGGAATTTCTCCTGGATGGCCCGGGTTTCGCTGTCCGCCATGAGCGAGTAGCCCGCCGTGAAGTCTTCGTCCGCACCCTTCTGCCGGATGCTGACGGCGAGGGATTCGAGAAAAGCGTGGTAGTTATCCAGGATGTCCTGGGCAAGAGTCTCGGTCCCCTCCGGCTGGGGATGGTAGTCCAAATGGGGTCCTTCGGGTTCCTCGATGCCCACATAGAGAACCATTCTCTTTTCGATGCAGCAGGCAGCCTCAACCCGCGAGGCCACGACACCGGGAACTTTGTTTACCCGCTGCTCGAGATCCGGCCGGGCGGGAGGCAGGTCGCCCGGTTTTGCGCCAATCGCGGACTTGATCTTTTCGACCGAAGCCTTACGCGCGCCATATATTTCGATAGAACCGATCCGGGGTGTGAGGTCCTCGGATTGGCCCGTCAGGGCGGTCGAGACCAGGCCAGCAACAACTAAAAGAGTCCGTGCAACCACTTATTGACCAGACGTGCGCCCGGCCAATTGCGTTCAGGCTAATTGTTCAGCTGTTCGCCTGCTTTTCGGCAAAATCGCCGATCAGCGGCAAACGCACCATTTTCCCGTTATAGACCGAAAAGAGCAGGTAAATCCAAAGGACGAACCCAGCCAAGTCCACCAAGCTGATCAGAGCAAATCCGATGAAATGACCGATAGCCGGAAGAATGATATTCAAAGCGATAAAGGCTACATGAAGGAAAATCGATTGCCAGGCGTGGAACTTGATGATCCGATTTTGGTTATAGGGCGCCCAGACGAGGAAGATGATGCCGGTGATGAATCCGAGCACGTAGCATAGAGCGCTCGCTGCATTCTGGGTCAGCCCAGCCGTTTGCCCATAAGCTGTTCCCGTGGAGGAGGCAGTCGCCGATGACGCTGACGAAGAATAGCCGGGAGCGGAACCCGAAGCAGCTCCTCCCATTGAGCTTCCACAGTTAGGACAAAAGGCACCCGAAGCCTCGGTGCCGCAATTTGGACAAAATGCCATAGTTCCTCCAGAAGGATATGAGCCGCGCTTTCAGAAGAGTCTATCCTACATGCAACCCGCCCACGAAGGTCTACCGGACCTAGAACTTTTTCCCAATCCATCGCTTCGCCACGTTCGAGGCTGAAATCATAGCCGATTTCACGTTGTCATTGGCCCGTAACTCTGGTGGGGCACCTTTTTAAATGGCGGCAGTTGGCCTCCCTAAAGGTGAAATGCGTTACCTGGCACTTGCTTCTGATTACGACGGAACCCTAGCTCATCACGGTGCGGTGGACGAAGAAACGCTAGAGGCGCTAGAACATTTCGTCCACTCCGGCCGGAAGATCATTCTGGTAACCGGGCGCGAACTGCCCGATCTCGAGTCGGTTTTTGGCCGGTTGGACCTCTTCGAGCGGATTGTCGCCGAAAACGGCGCGGTCCTATTTAATCCAGCGACTCGGGAGAAGCAGTCGCTGAGCCAGCCGCCACCGGAACGATTTGTCGCGCTCTTAAAGGAGAAAGGCGTCGCGAACATCAGCGTCGGCGACGTGATCGTTGCCACATGGCATCCCTACGAACAGCACGTGCTCGACGCCATACGTGAACTCGGCCTGGAACTCCAGGTGATCTTCAATAAGGATGCAGTCATGATTCTGCCTTCCGGAGTGAATAAAATGACGGGCCTTGCCGCGGCATTGGCGGAGTTGAAGATTTCACGGCATAACGTCGTCGGTGTCGGCGATGCGGAGAACGACCATGCATTTCTCGGCTGCTGTGAGTGTGCGGTAGCCGTACAGAACGCGATTCCCGCACTGAAAGATACTGCCGACCTGGTAACCGACGGCTCAAGTAGTGCGGGGGTACGTGAGCTGATGGAGAAGATTCTGGACAACGACCTCGAAGAGTTAGGACCGAGACTAACGAGACACCGTGTTTTGCTTGGACACGCTGGTGACCGTCCAATCCTGTTGGACCCGCACGACAGCAATGTTTTGCTCTGCGGCAGATCCGGTGGCGGCAAATCAACCCTGGTCTCCGGCCTTTTGGAGCGGATTGCGAAACCGGGTTATCAGGTCTGCCTGATTGATCCTGAAGGTGAATACGAGGATTTCCCCGGCTATCTTACTGTTGGCGACGAAAAGCATTCACCCTCCTTCGATCAGCTGACCCAAGTTCTGGACGACCCGAAAGCCCAAGTCGTGGTCAGTTTGCTTGGGGTGCCAATGCAAGATCGTGCTGCCTACTTTGGTTCCCTGATAACAGCGATTCAGAAACTTCGATTGGAAACCGGGCGTCCGCATTGGTTGATTCTCGACGAGGCTCATCACGCGTTACCGGAACAGTGGGCAACGGGATCGAGTGAACTGGCAGGTGAATTTCGGAGCGTTCTGCTAGTGACCGTTCATCCCCGGCATGTGTCTCCCGCGGCTCTTCGAAACGTGAATGTCGTCATTGTGGTGGGGGAAGAGGCAGGCACCACGTTAAAGGAAGTCTGCGATGCGGTTCAGGCGGAGCAACCTACCTTCCAGGAGGAGAAGCTTGCGCCCGGAGAAGCCCTGGTTTGGTTCCGCGACACAAACGAGGTGGTTCCGAGAGTATCGGTGGAGCCATCGCGCAGCGAGCACAACCGGCACAAACGGAAATACGCGGAAGGAACGATGGAAGAGGAACGGGTGTTCTATTTCCGCGGTGCGGAGAAGAAGCTCAACCTAAGGGCAGCGAACCTGGTGACGTTTATCCAGCTAGCAACCGGAATAGATGACGAGACTTGGGCCTATCACCTGGGGAACCACGACTACTCGGTTTGGTTCCGAGATGCCGTGAAAGACGAGTCGCTCGCGGACGAGGTCGAACGGGTGGAACTCGACCGTTCGTTGTCACCGAAGCGCAGCCGTGAACTCATCAGACACGCTATCGAAGCCAAATACACCGCTTCGGCTTAGCTGCGCTGAAAACGACTTCTGTGGCCCCTGAGCCCGGTAGAATTCCTTTGCGGTCTCCGTACCCATGTATCTCTCGAGAAGCTTAGGCGAGGTCTTGCGGAGATCGAGGATTAGCAGTCCGTCAAGGCTGTCTGAGAAATGGCGGTCCATGTGAAAGCCCGCCACGCGACCGCCTAGCTTTAAGTAATGGCGCAGCAGAACCGGAACGCCGGCCTCCTCGTTCAAGTCCTGCATAGAGCCTCGCAAGTCATCCAGTTCAGGGAGACAACGAGAGATGACGGCCAACTCCGGGCAGTTCAAGCGAACCCGAAACGGACACTTCGGAACGGCAAGCCTTGCTAATTCTCCATCAAAGCGATGAGCGGATATATGGTCGGCAATGAGTTGGCGCGAGGTCTCCGAATAGTTCGAACTGACACTGACGGCCCCAAACAGGGACGGCGAATCAGGACGCGCGGCTACCGTTCGGCTGATCGCCTGCCAAAGTACATACAGAGCTGAGTAGTCCTTTTGGAACTCCCGAATGATGAAGGATCGGCCGAGCTCGACAGCGGGTCCAAGGCGCTGAAAGAACTCGGGCCGGTAACGGAATAAAGTCGAAGTGTACAAGCCAGTGATGCCTTGCCTGGGAAGGATATCCTTCGTCCAGGCTAGCCGGTAGGCCCCCGCGACTGTTCGTGTGCGTTTGTGCCATAGGACCAAGTGAGTGTACTCGTCGTCGAAGCGATCTATGTCACGGGACTTTCCGGTGCCTTCGCCTGCCGCACGGAAGGTCAATTCCCGCAAACGCCCAACTTCTTCCAGTATTTTTGGAATCTGCCTTCCTTGCCCTGTGACCACAAGGTAGCTCTCATTCTCTGCAATAGGAGCGGCCGTGCGCACCAGGCCATCCACTTCTGCGTGAAATGCCGTCGTCTGTGCCGACACAGGAACCAGAACTCTGGAGCGCAATAAGGGCAAGCTTGGAACAAGGGGCTTCGCTTTTCGCCAGTCACGGCGTCCGAGCAGATAAGTACGGGCTCGAACATACTCGGTTGCCGTCTGAAAGGAGCCGAAACGATCGAGCTCCCGCGCCGGTATTGCGTTCCCGATGCGTACTTCGACGCTGTGTCCCTTTTTGTTCAGCAGCTCTCCAGGCAGGCGGGCAGTCCGCAATCGCGGATGAAGCAGGCCGACCAGTTGAAAACTTAGGCTGTTCGATCCGTTGAAGAAGACCGGTACGATATTCGTGCGGGCCAGCATGGCACACCGAATCGGCGCCGCATTCCAAGCGGGATCGGTGCTCCTGAACTTTGCACGTTCCCAATGGGACACCTCTCCGGAAGGGAAACAGGCGATCGCATGATCTCGGCGCAGTTGCTGCACGACCTGGCGTAAGTGCACTGCATTCTTCGCCACTGCGGCTTTTCCACCGAAGACATCAAGTGGAATACTGCGGGTCCGGAACTCTTCGAGATTTGACAACTGGGCATTGAGCAAAAGGTAGTAATCGCTTCGCACTCGCCGCAGAATAGTGTCGAGAATCAAGCCGTCCAGCAGCCCAAAGGGATGGTTCGCTACCACCATCACGCGGCCCGATTGAGGAATGCGCTGCAAGTCTTGTTCGGTCACTTCGACATGGATATCCAGTTCGTCGAGTGCCGCCTGTGAAAGCGAAGAAGCGTCCCGCGATCGCGCATCATCGTAGAGTTTCTGCAAGTCTCGCACCTGGAGAGCCGAATACAGAAACTCGCGAACTGCATCGGGAGCGCCGCCGAACAATTCGGGGAAAATTGTTCGATCGTTCGTCGACATGTCCCTTTGTAGATCGGCGAGATCACTGTTTCATCAAAATCACGTTTCAGTTTGAATGCTGCGCATGACCGGTGCCCGATGCAGAACGATGCAAGCGTCTTGGCGAAGGGTAAACAAAGGTTCGCCTCAAAGAGAAAGCCAGGCTTCCCATCAAAAATTCACAATGTTCGCACCGAAACGCAACGTGAACTCAAGACCATGGAGTCAGCACTATGGACTCGAGCCTTACGCGGGAGAGAACCACCTACCAGTTCCTCTGGAAAGAGCCCGGCATTTCGCGGCGTTTCCGTTCCGGCGTGTCGTTGCACAGCCACACTTTGTATTCGGAAGAGAGCCTTGATATTCTGCCGCGGCACGTCGGCAAGATACCGGTGCTCAGCAAGACGCTAGACGCTTCGGTGGATTACCAGCAAGCATTTTGGACTCCGCCTCTTTCTCCTCGACAGGCATATCGATTGGAAGAAAAGCAAATCAATCGTCGCTTTCAGTTGCCTGGTCTCGTGTCGCTTAGCGATCATGACGACGTTCGCGCCGGCACCATGTTGCGCGTGTTGCCGAGATTCGAGAAGGCACCGCTTTCAGTGGAATGGACGGTCCCGTTTGGCCCAACCTTCTTCCACATCGGCGTCCATAATCTGCCGCAGGCAGAGACCCCAGGCATTCTCAAGATGCTTCAGGCGTTCACGGCTCAGCCTGACATAAACGTTCTCAAGGAATGCCTCGCGACCCTGAACTCGCTTCGTGAGGTGTTGTTGGTTTTGAACCATCCACTCTGGGACGAGAAGCAAATCGGGCTCACCGAGCACGAACGCGCTCTTACGTCACTACTCTCATTCGCCGGGAATGGATTGCATGCTCTCGAGGTAAACGGGTTACGCAGCTTCTCCGAGAACCGCCGGGTCATGGACCTGGGAGCAGCGACCGGCAGGTCGGTTGTATCGGGCGGTGATCGACACGGCTGTGAACCGAACGCCATCTTGAATCTGACAGAGGCTTTTACTTTCGAGGAATTTGCCGAGGAAATCCGCGCCGGTCAAAGCCACGTGGTGTTCATGCCGCAATACCGGGAATCGGTGAGTTGGCGGACCATGCAAACGGTCGTCGACATCCTGCGCGACTATCCGGCGAATATCGAGGGTAGGCGCACCTGGACCCAGCGAGTGTACTATCGGCAGCCTGACGGCGAACCAGTGCCGATTTCTGCCATCTGGCCTAACGGCAATGGCCCGAGAATCTTCACCGCTGTTACCTACGCCGTACGTGTGGCACAATGGCGCGGCATTCGCTCCGCCATGAAAACCGTGCTGAGTCTCGGACCGAGCGAAGAGGTTGCTGCCTGAACCGCTATCCGCGGGTCGCTTTTCTACCCGATACATTTCACGAGATTAACGGCGTCGCGCATACGAGCCGCCATCTGGAGGCATTTGCCCAGCGACAGCAGATTCCGTTCCTGAGCGTTCATTGCGGCGCGACCACAGAGTGTAGCGACACGGGTGCGGTCTCAGTGTTGCAGTTGAAACGGGGACCTTTTGCGTTCAGGCTGGATGCGAATCTCGATTGCGATCCGTTTCTATTCCGGTACGCAGGTAAGGTGATGAGAGCAGTTCAACGCTTTGGCGCTGAACTGATCCACGTCACGGGGCCCGGTGATATGGGCACCTTGGGCGCATATCTCGCCTGGCGATTGCGACTTCCGCTCGTCGTCTCCTGGCACACGAGCCTGCATGAATATGCGGAGCGCAGGACGCGCCGGCTTCTCGGCTGTCTAGGAAGCGAAATCAGCGCTGGAGGCGCACGTTTTGCTGAGTGGGCAGCGCTCAAGATCCTGCGTTGGTTCTACCGGAGAGGACGGATCCTATTCGCACCGAATCTCGAAATCCGCGACTGGCTACACGAGGAGACGGGCCGCCCGGTTTACCTGATGAGCCGGGGGGTCGACACTGACCTGTTCACTCCATTGCGCCGTACGCGAGTTGAAGGCCCTTTCCGTATTGGTTATGTCGGTCGCCTGACAACGGAAAAGAACGTTCGTTTCCTTGCCGAGTGTGGCCGGGCACTATTCGCAGCGGGACACACGGATTTTGAAATCGAGCTAATCGGGCAAGGCCGCGATAGCGACTGGCTTCGGGACAATGTGCCGAACGCAGTGATGCGAGGAGTTCTTCTGGGAGAGGAACTTGCAAGGGCTTACTCGGACATGGATCTTTTTGTATTTCCATCCCGTACAGATACGTTTGGCAATGTGGTGCTGGAGGCGTTGAGTTCCGGAGTTCCTGCCCTGGTCACGAATGGAGGAGGCCCGAGGCACATTGTGCAGCATGGCAGAAACGGGATTCGTCGCCGAATCTGACCGGGAGTTTATGGCCTACGTTCAATACGCCTTCGAGAACCGGAAACGTCTTGGGCAGATGAGCAACGCGGCTCGCGCTTATGCAATGAGGCAAGACTGGGACTCAGTTTTTCGAGACGTCTTTGCGGTTTACAGCAAGTGCACAACTGCGGGATCGCAAATTCTGCGGAATCCAGATTCCCTTCGGAGAAGCGGCCCTTTGCGCACGATGAGCGATAGGAGGATGCCTTCGACAGTCCTCCCACCCGATCGGACCAACTTAGTGTGACGCCGCTGGAGTAATCAAGAGGCCGTGAATCGATCCTTCTGACGTGCCATTTGAGAGGTCGACAAGTCGATCGACCACGAACGTTCCTTTTGCTCCTGCAAATTGCCCGGTACCACGTTCAATGGTGTTTACCTCGATAATGTTGTTCAGGGTGGGCACGTCCTCGAAAACGCGGCCCAACCCCGCGATTTTGGTGAAGATTGTGTCCCCGTTTGAGAGCTTCAATTGAGCAGTTCCGACGGACGAGCCTTCCGGTAGCTTTACGACGACCTGGTAACACATCTCGAACTTGCCCCAATGCGTGGCTAGACCAGTAATCTGGCCGTCTACCAAAAGCCTCTCGGGCGGCGCTCCTTGCGGCATGTCTGTCTCCTGGCCGTGGAGCGCGCCAGTGATGTTTACGTGCGGCTCCGCGATGAGCGACTTGTCCGTCCCTCCTCTACTGGTAAGCGCAATTGCGAGAAGAGTGACGCCAGCGCTCAAGCTCATTTTTATCCCCATACTGGTCTGCATCTGTTTTTTCCTTTGGTGAACCATCTAGTGTCCAAATGGACCTACGTCGGAGTGTGAAGCGCAGTTGATTCGCAATCCAATAGATTCCGTCTCAAGTCTCACCTCACGCGGAAACGCATTGAGCCAAAAGGTGTTATGATCTGACCTCAATCCGAGATGGCAAGCCAGCCGGAATCCATTCGCCGCACCTCATTCGGCCCGTTCGAATTCGATGAACACTCCTGCGAGTTGCTAAAGTTCGGGAATCGCCTGCGTCTTTCGGGAAAGCCCCTCCAGATCCTCTCCCTCCTGGTGAGCCGTCCCGGCGAGATTGTCGGCCGCGACGAATTACAGCGCCACCTCTGGGGCGACACATCATTCGGTGATTTTGAGCAGGGGCTGAACACCGCGGTTAACAAGTTGCGCCAGACCCTGGGCGATTCAGCAGAGCAAGGGCGCTATGTAGAGACCGTGCCCGGTCGCGGGTACGTCTTCGTTCGCCCATCGAACGAGGTCCCGACAGAGTCCTCCTCGAAATGGCCCATATCCCCCCGCTACCAGTCGCGCCTCCTTGAAACCGCGCATGAGACTGGGATGGGCGGCTGGCCTGGCAGTTTTGCTGTCTACCTTTTGTCTCACCGCTTTCTGGTTCGGAAGGAAATCCATTGGTTCCTCGGCTCCGGGGGCCGTCTTCCAGATGGTCCTCACCCCACCGCAGGGCTTCGCGCTCGAGGGCGCGGCCAGCCGTGAGTCTTTTGCGGTTTCCCCGACGGCTCGCGTCTGGCTTTCACCGCTATGGATACGAGCGGAGATTTCAGCGTCTTTCTTCGCCGGTTCGATTCGCTTGAATCTCAGAAGCTCGCCGGCAGCCAGGACGCCCACTCCGTGTTTTGGTCTCGAGACGGACGAGCGCTCTATTCCGCCGCAAACGGCAAGGTGTGGCGCACGTCGTTCAATCCTGAAACGCGACTGCTGGTCGGCGACTCACCATCGTTCCTGTTTTCGGGCACCTGGATGAACTCTGAACGGATGATTCTCGATTCGTTCCAAGCCACTTATTCGGTATCGGCTACCTCTGGCGCTTTGGAACGGTTGCGGGAAATCTTCCTCTGGCCGGATGTGTTGCCGGATGGGAAGTACGCACTTTATGTCCGCTGGGACCCGAAGGTGAATCGTTACCGCTGCTTCGTTCTGCGGACGAGCGACTTTCAAACAGTCGGTCAGTTCATGGAAACAGACTCAAAGGTTGTCTTTGTCCCATCTGTGTTGGAGGCAGGCAAAGGCTATCTTCTTTATGCGCGCGGTGGAACGCTATTGGCTCAACCTTTCGATGCACAGCGGTTGCAGATTGTGGGCCAGCCGCAGCCGGTCGCCACCCATATTTATTCCTTCTCGAAGACTGCAGCTGCAGATTTCTCGGTTGGGGGTACCACCCTTGCATATCAAAACTACGTCAGCCGCTCACAGCTGATCTGGGTGGACAGAGCCGGGCATGAACTCGCTTCGCTCGGTCCGCCCAATATCAATGTTAAGTCGGCGCGCATCTCTCCCGACGGGCAACGCGTCGCTACTGCTTTCTACGACGGGACACAAGGCCAACAAGACCTTTGGATCTTTGATGTGCGTTCTAACTCAGGCCGGCGGCTAAGCGCCGAATCAACGCTGCGCGATGCACCCGTTTGGTCACCAGATTCGAGGAGCATCGCTTATCTGGCGCAATCAGATGGTCAAGCGCCCAGAGTCCATGTGAAGGGTTTGACAACGACAGACGAGGAGCGAGTGATGACTGCCTCAGGCTTTCAGATGCCGGCCGACTGGTCACCGGACGGTCGCTTTATCGCATTCGTCAACACCGGATTCCCACGTACCGCAAACGAAACGCAAGGTGACGTTTGGCTTCTCGATGCGGCGAATAGTTGGAAAGCAATGCCTTTGTTGACCACAAAGTTCCACGAGGCCAATCCCGCCTTTTCTCCAGATGGCCGATGGTTGGCCTTCACCTCCGATGAGTCCGGTCAGCCCGAGCTTTACATCCAGGCTTTCACCGGAGGCGACGCGCCTCGCGTGGTAGGTGAACGCCACCTGGTATCAAGGTCGGGAGCTCAGGCGGTGCGATGGCGCCGGGACGGGAAAGAGCTCTTCTATTTGGCGTTCGACGGCAAAGTTTACGGCGTGAGCGTCACACTCGCAGTGGAGCCCCATTTCAGCGCCCCGATGCCTTTGTTCACCATCAGCACGGAAGCGCGCGCAGCCATTCACTCCGTTATGGGTTTCGATGTGTCGGCCGATGGCCAGCGATTTATCATCGTCCGAGCGCTCGAAGCACCGTCTCTTGTCATCGTTCGCAATTGGGAGACCTTGCTAACCCAGCACGGCAAGCCAATGTAGATGCGCTTCTCGCCTCTATGCTCTAAGTCCGACGCCGGTTGGGACTGCCTCTGACGAACTTGGCCGTTTCGCCTCGGCCATTTCAGCCACGACCGATGCCGCCCGTTCGCAGTCCTCCCGCGTTACATCGTAATGGGTGAGCATTCGCAGGTGAGTCGCGTTGATCCCGTTGGCGAGAACACCGCGGTTATTTGAGTTCACGGCTGAAGTCTGCAGTCGGAATCTTAAGTTCGCTGATGTCGAAGATAACGATGTTCGTTTTTACACCCGACGGAACAAGTCTGATTCCCGGAACGCCGCGATTCGGTTCGCGAGCAACTGCGCATTCTCGTGGTCGAGCGGTAATTGAGACGGCGAATCTTCGAGAGCAACCAAGCCGGCCGCCGCGAGAACGCCCGCTTGCCGCATGCCTCCACCCAGCCGCTTACGGTACATCCGTCCTTGCGCAATCGCTTCAGCCGTTCCAACCAGCAAAGAGCCGACCGGCGCGCCCAACGCTTTCGACAGGCAGAACATAACGCTATCAACGTGACGAGTGATGCGTGCAACGCTTGTTCCAGTTGCTGCGGAAGCATTGAATACGCGCGCACCATCCATGTGTACCTTTAGACCTCGCGCGTGTGACTGCTGGCAAATTTCATCGATTGCGTCCGCACGATAGAAGGTACCTCCGGCCATGTTGTGCGTATTTTCCAGCCACACCAGCGTGGTCGGTGCGCAATGCGGACCATCTGGTCGAAGGGCCGCTTCGATTTGGCCCCAATTGAGGATGCCGTCTGTACCGGAAACCGGGCGCGCAAGACAGCCGGAAAACCACGCAAGCATGGAAAGTTCCCAATCCATCAGATGCGACCGGGCTTCACAGATTACTTCCTCCCCGTGCTTCGTGTGCAGCTTGGCCGCAATGGTGTTCCCCATGGTTCCCGTGGGAACGAATAGGGCGGCCTCTTTGCCAAAGATCTCGGCGGCCCGCTCCTCGAGTCTATTGACCGTGGGGTCCTCACCGTACACGTCATCTCCCAGCTCTGCATTCGCCATCGCGGCGAGCATTTTCGCCGTTGGTCGAGTCACCGTATCGCTTCGAAGATCGATGGGACGCCCGCTAAACATTCAAAAACTCCTGGAACACTTCGTTTGAAATCAGTACGCCTCTTGAGGAGAGGCGCAATTTTCCATTATCGTGCTCGAGCATTCCCAATTCCGTCCACTTGCGTATGGGAGAAGCAAATCGGGACCACTCGAGCTCTGTGGGCCGGATCCCATCGGTCAACCGCAATCCTACGAAGAACCGCTCCTCCAGCTTGTCGACTCGGTCGCGTTCAGGCATTGGAACCGCCGACTCAACCTGCTTCAGGTACGCCTCCAAGCTGTCCGCATTCCCCCAGCGGAACGTTCCGTCGTAAGAATGCGCATCCAATCCGAAACCAACATACGGCTCGAGCCGCCAGTACTTCAGGTTGTGCAGTGATTCGAATCCAGGCTGAGCAAAATTCGAGATCTCGTAGCGCTTGTATCCACACGCGGCAAGGCGATCGACCGCCGTTTCGTAGAAATCAGTCGCAGCTTCGTCTGAAGGGAGAAACGCGGTGCTGTAGCGCGTGCCACCCGTCAGGATCTCCTTCCCCAGCCGGCTGTCCTCGTCCACTTCGAACAGATAAACAGAAACGTGAGAAGGGGCGAGACGCTCGATCCAGTCGAGGGAACAAGCCCAGGACTCGCGCGTCTGATGGGGCAAACCCGCGATCAAGTCCAAATTGATGTTCGTGATTCCCCGCGACCGTAGGAGTTCGAGGTCTTGCTCGACAACCTCAGCGGTGTGGCGTCTCCCCGAATGGCGTAGCTCAACGGGATCGAACGATTGCACCCCCAGGCTGACCCGGTTCACGCCGCACTGGACCCATTGTGCGACCTTCTCGGGACTCAAAGTTCCGGGCGCACACTCAAGCGTGACCTCAACCAATTCCCGGGAAGGGACCGCTTCGAGGATCTTAGCAAGGAGAGACGGGTCTAACAGGCTCGGCGTGCCGCCACCAAAATAAACCGTATCGGGGGGCCATTGCCAGGCGTGATGCCGGATCTCACGAAGGAGGGCCTCTTCGTACGTTAACCGGCGAGGTGCGGAGGCCACTCCCGACGCGAAGTTACAGAATGTGCACTTTTGATTGCAAAAAGGATACGAAATATAAACGCCGGGCACTTGTATTCAGAGCGTGACCGCTTCTCCCGTTTGCTTGCTGATAGCCGAGGCAATAAGTTGCTCCAGCGATTCCTGCGAATCCGATAATACGAACGCCTGCCTCGAGTCGTCCCAATCCAATTTGAAGCTTCGGGAATGGGCCGAAACCCAGATCTGGCGGACAGGCGCATTCGGGCTCACGACAAATTTCGCCTTCGGCTCCTCGAATTCGATCGCCAGCGCGCCGGCATTGAAATCCGGCTCGAATTCGTAATGATCTGAGGCACTGGCCAGCTTTTTGTAAAGCGATTGTAAAGCGGCATCGGCCCTAGATTTAAATTCCTGTTCGTCCATACGCTACTTTCATTCTGTACCGGCCGAGCGAAAGAATAGTAACTTTAACGTGTGCGGTCTCATCTGCTAACTACGCGCTAACGTATGGAGCCTTCGTGTGTACGTCAGACCTCAATTCCGGGCACAAGCAAGCTCTTTGGCGACTTCCTCTACCAGTTTGACAGGGTTGAACAGTATTTTTCCGGGTATTTCGGCGATTTCGAAAATCTGGTCCAGTCCGCAAAGACTTTAGCCTTTCCTGAAAACAGAAGAACGGAGATCGTCCGGGCACTCCGGGCGCAGAATCCCAACTCGAAGGCTTTGGACCAGCTTGCAAAGCCCGGCACGGTCGCCGTGGTCACCGGACAGCAGGTCGGACTGCTCTCGGGCCCTTCTTATACGGTTTTCAAAGCCCTGACCGCCGTTAGGCTTGCGGCGCATCTGACCGAACAGGGCACTCCTGCTGTTCCAGTCTTCTGGCTCGCGACGGAGGATCACGATCTTGCAGAGGTTGACCATGCCTGGCTTTTCAACGCCAGCGGTACACCGGTCAAAATCACCGCCGAGGGCGGATCGGTTTCCAATAGCCCTGTCGGCAATGTCGAGATCACTCAACTCGATTTGGAAGAGGTATCCAAGACACTCGGCGGGCTCCCTTTTGCTTCGGCAGTGCTGGAACGGATCGAGCAGCATTACCGACCAGGTGCAACGTTGGGCAGAGCCTTTCGCGACCTCGTGCGCGACATACTCAGCGGCTTTGACCTGATTTATCTGGACCCGCTCGCACCGGAAATCCGCAAGTTGTGTGCTCCCTTCCTGAGCGAAGTCGTTCAGAGAGTGCCTGAGCTCGTTCCTGCATTACGAGAGCGCAGTTCGGAATTGGAGAGCGCCGGTTATCATGCGCAGGTTCATCTGGACAGCAACGCTTCCCTGCTCTTCTCGCTCGAAGATGGCAAGCGTGTAGCGCTCAAATATAAAGAGGGGCGGTTTACGGCACGGGATCGTTCGTTCGACGCAGCGGAACTGGCGGCGCGCGGCGAGACGCTATCGCCCAATGCGTTGCTAAGACCCGTGATGCAGGACTATCTTCTTCCTACTGTGTCGTATGTGGGTGGACCCGCGGAGATCGCCTATATGGCGCAAAGCCAGGTACTCTACAAGCGACTACTCGGAAGAATGCCGGTCATTTACCCGCGGCATAGCTTTACGCTGTTGGATGCCAGAGCCGATAAGCTTCTCGAGCGGTACGGGATTCATGTTGTAGATCTTTTGGACTCGCAGGACCGCGTGAAGGCCGTGATCGCGAACAAGCTTGTGCCGCAAGACTTGAGAAGCGAACTGGCGGTGCTGCGCTCGGGCATGACGACATCGCTCAGGGACATTCGAGAAAAGCTGGTTCGGTTCGATCCGACTCTAGCGACTGCCGCCGACAAGAGCATCGCGAAAATGTCGTATCAGGTGGATAAATTAGCGGCTAAAACGGCTCGCGAGACCATGCGCAGAGATCACCGCGCAGGCGCGGACGCACAATACCTTTCCAACCTGATTTATCCGCACCGTCACCTGCAAGAGCGGTTCTATTCGATCCTCCCTTTCCTCGCGAAGCACGGACTCGATCTGCCGCAGCGTATCTACGACGAAACCAGGCTTTCCTGCCCGGATCACATGTTGCGCACGTTCTAAACACCTTTCATTTATTTGAAGACAGAACGACAGCAATCGCGGTTTGAAGTTGTTCTTTTGACCACGTGGTGCTGATAAAAAGCTCCTGACGTGCGCCTCCGCTCAGCGCGATCGCTTTCCAGCCGTTCGTTGTGGCTACGGTCAATCGAATTGCCGGTGGGCCTTTCGCGTCACGAACGGGACGGATCACACCCGGGATGATGGAACGGATGTCGGCATTCGACCCGAGTAGCCGTTCCAGCACGGGACGAAGACCGTCGATGATGCTGTGTTCGATCTTGAGCTTTCCTTTGGCGGTCCGCAGTTTCACCTTTTTATTTTCGCTGTACGGCCGAGCCCCGGGTGCGCTTCGTTGGTAGCATCGCTGTATGGCCCCTGACGAGCTCGATCGTTATTCCCGGCAGATTCGGTTCGAGCCGATCGGAGAACGTGGGCAGGAAGCAATCAGAAGCGCATCGGTCTGCATCATCGGGTGCGGCGCTCTGGGTAGCTTTCAGGCAGAGTCCTTGGCAAGGGCAGGAATCGGTAGGCTTGGCCTGATTGATCGCGATTACGTCGACTTTTCCAATCTCCAGAGACAATGGCTGTACGAGGAGCGCGATGCTCTCGATGAGACACCCAAAGCCATTGCTGCTGCGCGACGCATTGCTGCGCTGAACCGAGATGTTAGATAACGCCCGGTCGTCAGTGACGTGACTCCGTCGAACGTCGAGGAGCTAACTGCGGACTTCGACTTACTACTTGATGGCACGGATAACTTCGAGACCAGATATTTGCTAAACGACTTGAGTGTGAAACGCGGCGTGCCGTGGATCTACGGTGCGGCGATCGGAAGTTATGGCGTAGTCATGCCGATCGTTCCGGAGCGGGGTCCTTGTTTTCGGTGCATCTATCAGGAACCGCCGATGGGCATTCAACCGACCTGCGATGTAAACGGCATAATTTCACCGACGACCGCGACGGTTGCTGCCTGGCAGGTGTCTCTGGCGTCTTCGACTGATTACTGGATGGCACGATTTTGTATGCCGAATTCAAAGTTTCGATATCTGGACCGGTACAAGTCGCTCGATAGCCGCGGGAGCGCCGGATCCGGAATGTTCGGTTTGCGGAAAGCGCGAATTCCGTCACTTGGATGGCCAGAGGACTTCTCCCGTGAGTCTATGTGGGCGCAACGCGGTTCAACTTCACAATGCGACGAAGTCCATCAATCTGCAGGAGCTTGGCGGAACGGCTGCGATCTGTAGGAGAGGTGCGAGTTAATGAGTTCGCGCTTCGCGTTTCGGTGCCGAAGTACGACGTCACCGTATTCCCCGACGGGCGCGCCATCGTGAAAGGGACGACGGATGTGGGAGCAGCTCGCAGCGTTTATGCACAGCTCGTGGGGGCGTAGGAGCCGCAATTCGGAATCGCGGCCATGCGAACATAAGAGAACACCGCAGTCGGGCGGTTAGCTCAGCCGGTTAGAGCGCCTGCCTTACAAGCAGGAGGTCCACGGTTCGATCCCTGTGACCGCCCACCATTCCCGCCTTGTGTTTTCAATTGCTTACCTGATCCAACTCTTCTGCTCCAGTTATTAGAACGCCAAAACGTATCAGAACCGTATCAAAACTAGCTCATTCATCTCCTCCGTATCAAAACCCTTCGCGGCGTTCGGAATCACCCGCGCGCCGATTCATTTGCTTCAGGGCTTCTCGTTTCATTTGCAATTTCATCTGCGAGTACTTCTTGAATACTTTCGCGTCAGTCTGTCGGAGCATCTGGGTCACCCACTCGTCTGCGACCCCTCCAGCACTGAGTCTGGTTGCATACGTGGACCGCAGATCGTAGATTCTGAAGTGACGCACGCCAGCCCGCTGCAGCGTTCTTTGCCAAACCTTCTTGAAACTCAGCTGGTGCTG
The DNA here is from genome assembly GCA_963730775.1 of uncultured Acidobacteriaceae bacterium. Taxonomy (GTDB): domain Bacteria; phylum Acidobacteriota; class Terriglobia; order Bryobacterales; family Bryobacteraceae; genus Bog-105. The sequence goes on from CAVSTI010000014.1 coordinate 417,216, forward strand.
GTCCGGCTTTCGCGAACTTGGAAAAAGCCAAGGTCCCGGCCCTGCCAGTCCTTAGCTGATCCTGAAAGGCTTGGGCCGCGAGGTCGGTCAAGGGAACTTCCGACACGCCGGTGGGAGTCTTGGAGTCTATAACGAACACCACCTTGTTAGCGATGTCCACTTGCTCCTTCTTAAGGCAGATCAGTTCTTTGTAGACACGGAGACCGGTTTCCGTGATGATCCGGATCACGTTCCGCAAGTAGGCTGGAGCGTGTCGCTCAATTTCCGATTGCTCGGACCAAGTCATGTAGTGCGGACGGAACAGGCCCTTCACTGCGACCGGAAATTCGACCGACGCACACGGATTGCTTGGAACCAGTTTCTTCTTCACGGCCACGCTGAAAATCCGCCGCAGTACTCGAAACTCCTGGTGAACGCTTGTTGCTTTCAGGTGTCCGAGTTCGACCACGCCAGACCTCCGGCGTACACGTTTTTTCTGTTGAAGCCGTGCACGAAGGTGAAATTTGCCCGAACGCCTGAAGGGGAAGGAAGGTTTGGACCTCGTACTAAAACGGTCGAAAGAAGCTCAACACATCCAGGTGTCGGGCGATACCGGCGCGGGTAAGTCCACACTCATTCGCAACATCCTCTACCAAGTGGAAGAACGGGGCGAAACCGCCATTGTGTTCGATCCCGAGCGTGAATATCTGAAGGAGTTTTATGACGAAAGCCGGGGCGACCTGGTTCTTAATCCCAAAGACGACCGATGCCCTTATTGGGCGATTGGGGATGAGGCTGACGATGAGCCGCAAGCGACTCCCATAGCGAATGGCCTGTTCCCGGAAGAGCCCACCCAGCAAAAGTTCTTCCTCAACCACACGCGAGCAATCTTCGCCTACCTGCTCGCCTACTACAAGCCAACCGTGAACGAGCTGGGCCACTGGATGGCCCATCCAGAGGAGATCGATAAGCGGGTAGCTGGCACGGAGCACGCCCACACCATGACCGAGAATGCCGCACCCCAGCGCGCCGGTATCCTCGGCACACTGAATGAGGCCGGCAAACCGCTCCGGATGATGCCGACTCACCCCGAAGGCAGGAAGCTCTTCACGGTTCGCGAATGGTCGAAGAAGCGGCGCGGCTGGATCTTTGTTACGTCCACGGCGGAAACAATTGATGCCGTTCGGCCTCTCCAGGGGCTGTGGCTCGACATGCTGATCCTCAAACTGCAAGGAGATGCCGACGAGGACGCGAATCGATGCTGGCTTGTGTTGGACGAGGTGCAGGAACTCCAGCGGTGCCACAACTCCCGAAGGCACTAACTCGCCAGCGAAAATCGGGCAACCCGATTGTCATTGGATTCCAAGGCATGTCTCAGATCGATGCCAACTACGGCAAGCAAGCGGAGACAATGCTCAGCCAGCCCTTTTACAACTTCATTCTCCGAACCCAGGAATCCCGCGCCTCGGAGCACCTCTCAAAACGGATCGGTAATGTCCAGATTGAGCGCGTCAAAGAGACCAGGCCAGCGCATCTACTCCTTGGCAAGGGCCATCGGAGCTACAGCACGGAGCGAGTGATCGAACCTCTAATCATGCCTTCCGAGATCCAAGAGCTGGACGACCTGACCGGCTACTTCGTCGCCGCAGGCAAAGTCGTACCAATCGCGTTTGACGTGCGCGAGAAGCGGCGGCGCGCGCCTGGGCTTATCGAACGAATGATCCCGAATGTGCAGACACGGCCGTTAAATCCTGAACCAGGTCCGAGATTCGACCGCCGCCCCAGCCACTCGACTCCGGCATCAGCGGGACCGCAGCCCACCAACGCACAAACCCGCGAAGAGCCGCAGCAGAAGACAACAGGACAGGGGACGATGCTCACGCGATGGCCGGAGCCGCATCCCGATACGACTGAGAGTCGCGTGTCACCGCTAGAGCGCCAACTACGATCTCAATCCTAGAAAGTTGCGCTCTATGGTCGATCCATCAAAACCCCTTGTACCTGCCAAGGTCAAGGATTATTACAAGAGCGAATACTCTGCCGCTTCAAATTCCTATTTCTCTCAATCCGGAACGCTCCAAGGCCAATGGCACGGTCAGCTCGCCGCCGACTTCGGCCTGACTGGGCCAGTCGATGCGCAGGCATTCGACCGCCTAGCTGACAGCGAGGACCCCAGGTCCGGGAACCAACTGATTCGTCATCGAGACACCCATCTCACGCGAGAAGGAAAGGAAGTCGCGCACCGCGCTGCATGGGATCTCACGTTCAACGCACCAAAAACCGTTTCTCTTACCGCACTTGTCGGAGAAGACGAGCGCGTCCGCAACGCTCATCGCGAGGCAGTCACGAAAACTCTCGATTACCTGGAGCGGTACACACAGGCTCGTACGGGAGGCAACGCACCGCCACAGACTACCGGGCGCTGGGCGACAGCAACGTTCGAACACGACACCGCACGGCCAGTAGATGGTTACCCGGCGCCGCACCTCCATACACACGCGATCGTCTTCAACATGACGACCGATGCCGAAGGGAATCACCGATCGCTTCAGCCATACGAATTCTTTCGTGCCCAAGCGATGGCCACTGCGATCTATCAATCGGAGCTGGGGAACAATCTGCGTGCCCTCGGATACGAGGTGACACGGGGTACGAATCACGCTCCTGATATCGCTGGTTACACGCCCGAATATCTGGCGGCGGAAAGCCTTCGACATGCCCAACTCAAACAACGTTTAGAGGAACTCGGTGTAGCAGGCCGCCGGGCCGAAGACATCATCAACCATCAGAACCGGGAAGACAAGCTCGCCATCAGTGCGGACGAACTCCGCAAGCTGCACAAGGCGAACGCCGAACTGTGGGGAAACCAGCCAGCCCAGGTTGTCGAGCAAGCCTCCACGCAAGATCGCGCCGCAGCAGCTCGCAGACGAACAACGCCTGCAAATGACAGGCGAAGCCGTGCGCTCCGCCGTCCGGAAGTTGAACGAACGAACGGCTGTCATCGAGGAGCATCGGATCATCACCCAAGCACTTCGATACGGCCAGGGACATATTCTCCTGAACGATGTCGAGCAGGAATTGGAACGTCAACGCGCCTCCCGGGAACTGATCAGCGTCGATCATGTGAGGCCTCACGCGCCAGGTCATCGCTACACCACGCCCGCGATGATTCGGATGGAGCGCGATGTTCTTTCGCGAGTCATAGAAGGTCAAAACAGTGTTACGCCCATCGCGGAAGACCCAGATCTCGGGCGCTACGAAATACTGAAAGGCAACGAGCGACGCCAGGCCGTTCTGAAGGGGATGCTCACCACTCGGGACCAGATTGTTGGACTCCAGGGCGGCGCTGGAACAGGAAAAACGACTGCTCTTGAAATCGTGAAAGAGATTGCCGAAGAACACGGCTTTGAAGTCCGCGGGCTTAGCGCCTACATCGCGCGCCCGAAACGAGTTGGCAGCCCGAGGAATTCAGTCCGCAACTCTGCAAAAACACCTTCTGACATCCGCGCGAATGGCGAGCAAACTCCGGCTCCGCGCTTATATTTCGTCGACGAGTCGAGCCTGTCCTCGACAAACCAGATGCATCAGTTCCTAAAGAATATCCGGGCCAATGACAGGGTCATTCTTGTGGGTGACGTACGGCAACACCAGTCTGTGGAAGCCGGCCGGATATTCGGCGAATTGCAGGATGCCGGCATGAAGACCGCGCAACTCAACAAAGTTGTTCGGCAAAAGGATGCCGACCTGAAGCGATCCGTCATCCTGATGGCGAATGGAAAAGTTGCTGAAGGCGTAGAAGAACTGCGAAAACAAGGCCGCGTTCACGAAACCGCTAAACGGCAAGACCGCTTTACCGCTATAGCAAACGCCTACCTCGACAGCCCGGAAAACACCCTCGTGGTATCCCCTGATAACCTCAGCCGCCAAGAAATCAACAGTCGCGATCCGCGAGCAGCGCAAACGTCTCGGGGAACTCAAAGACGAGCGAGCCGTGGCGGTTCTCGTTCGCAAAGACCTCGACGGGGAAGATCGAAAGAGGGCGGATTCCTATCGTGTCAGCGATGCCATCCGCTTCCACGCCAACATCCCCTCGCTCAAAATCAAAGCCGGAGATCTGGCCACCGTACTCGAGCACAAGCCCGACGAGAACACAATCTCAGTTCAGATCCGGCAGCGAGATGGTCAATTTCGCAACTTGGCCTTCAATCCAAAACTTCGATCAGCACTCAGTGTCTACGAACCACAGGAGCGCTCGTTCGCGCCAGGCGACAGGATACAGTTCACTACCCCGTGGTCACAGAAGGGAATTGCTTCGCGCGACACAGCAGTGATCGAACAGATGGAGTCCGAACGGAAACATCGCAGTCCGGCTAGACAACAACAGGCGCGTCGCGTGGAATCTTAAGGATTTCAATCATCTGGATTACGCGTACGCCATGACCAGCCATTCGTCTCAAGGGATGACGGTAGATCGCGTCCTCATCCACGTCGATACGGGCGATTCCCGGGTTCGCGGGCTCGTCGACAAAACTCTTTCGTACGTTGCGACGTCCCGTGCCCGTCACGATGCGCAAATATTCACCGATAACGCCGCACGAGCTTTCGCGAGCGCTCAGCCGTGACAATCGTCAAAGAAACCGCGCTAAGCCCAGCACAGATTAAGCTTCATCGATCTCCGGGAGGGATGAAGACGACAGCTCGCTACGGTTTTGGTTGAAGTGCCAAAGCACACGGAGGAAGCTACTTGATTAGAGCCAGATTGGTTCTGGAAATAGACATCTGTGGACCGCACTCACATCACGGGTCGAACCCTTCAAGTCATAAAGGATTCAGATCCGGCTTTACACCCGCAACTAGCAGAAGTCTCGTGCCCTTGTGCACGCGACATAAAGCAGATGCCGTTCGGTCTTATAGACCTCTTCCAGGTCCGCTTCATCCACGACTGTTTCACTCCACTGCTGCGATAGCATCCCTTCATCGTCGCAAGTCACGACTGCCACCCCCCGAAAGTCCAAGCACGCCGTCATTGTTCTTCGTTACGGCGGTTCCACCTGGCATTGGCGCTCTTTCTGGCACGCTCGCGCCTTTCCTCGACGCTAACAGTCGCCCAGTATGAACGCGAAACCTGCCCCATGGTCCGGCGGAACACCTCCGACTGGCCTGGACTTTTGATTTACGATTCAAGGCTGATCGGGGTCAAGTATTTTTTCGTTTGCGGACAACTATTGTTCCCTTTTCTTTGAGAGAGCGTAGTCGCGCTCGCGGCGGTGCGGAATGTGGGAATCGCGCAGCGATTTCCAAGGACTGTGGGAAGCGTTGTTTGCTTTCCATCAGTCCGTCATTTCCACGGCCGTCTGTAGGTGTTTACGATTCTTCTTTGGCTTTTTTGGCCTGTTCGACTCGGTAGCTCGGGATGTTGAGCTCGAGGATGACGCAGTGGTGGACCAGGCGGTCAATGGCGGCTGCCGTGGTCATGGGATCTTTGAAAATTCCTTCCCATTTGGAGAACGGGAGATTGCTGGAGATGAAAACGCTGCCACGCTCGTAACGTTCTGCCAACAACGTGAACAGGACTTCCATCTCTTCTCGACTCTGTTGCACGTACCCGAGATCATCGATGATCAAACCTTCAAAGTGCGCCAGCTTTTTGAGGAAGCGACTGAGCTTGAGGTCGCGTTTGGCAACCAGGAGATCCTGTACCAGCAGTGCCGAAGTGGTGAAGTATATGCGTCGGCCGCGGGCAATCAACTCCTGTCCGATGGCACAGAGAAGATGCGTCTTTCCGCTCCCAGGATTGCCGAACGCCAGCACGTTGTCACGCCGGTCCAGCACCTCGCCTTCGATGAGCGACTTCGTTAAGAGTGCTACCTTCGGTGGCAGCCTTTTCAGGTTGAAGTTGGCTAACGCTTTCTCGGCTGGGATGCGCGACTGACGCAGCAGCCGTTGGATCCGCTTCTGCTGGCGATCCTGACTTTCACGCGTGACCAGATCCAGCAGGTAGCGTTCATAGCTCAGAGTTTCGCGCTCTGCTAGACGAGCCGCTTCTTCATAGATCCGTCGCACCGTCGGCAGGTGCAGTTCTGTCAGGCTCTCCGTGAGTGCTGCTTTGACATCCACGATATCGCCCGTCATGCTGCCGTGTCCGCCATCGTTAGAAGATCGTCGAATACCGTTAACGAGACCGGATCGATGGCGATGGTCGTCAGCGGAGCTGGAGCATTATCCTCTGTCAGTCGGGCCGTTTCCTCGGCGTTGAGAGTTTGCTGGCTTCCTAACAAAAACCGTAGCGCCCCTTCGACCCGGTCTTCTCCACGACGGGCAGCCAACAACAAGATCGCCAGGTACTCTTGGGCACCGCGCTTTGGTCCCTGCTCCTCGCGCAAAGCATCATAGGCCAAACGAAACCAACTGGTCGGAAACAAGTCGGCTCCGGTAGCGATAGTTTTCAAAGGCGCCCGGCTTTCGCACCAGCCAATCGATAATGTGACGATAGTCGATCCGATGTTTGCTGCGGCCGCGCAAACGCGGAAGCACTTCCACTTTTCGATCGCCGTACCAGATCTCAACCGTATCCGGATGAACTCGTGCCTCCACCGTTTCGCCGATCAGCCGGCTGTGTACGGAGTACAGATTGCGACCTACCGATACCAGACTGCCCGGACTGACTCGCACCCGTTCCCGCCGTACCGAATCGAGCCGCTGCGCCGGCAGAGGTCGTAACTGTGCCACCTCATCCAGATATCGTTCTCGCCGACCCGCATTTAATCGCGTGAACAGCTTATCTAAGAACACCTGATAGGCGACCACCTCAGGAAAGTCGCGGCTGCCTCGCATCATCAATGCTTGATCGGCCGCTTCCTTGAACCGGTAATGCCGTTGTTCAATGTCGCCGTTTTCATTCGCCTGACGCGCCTGGATCTTTTGCCCGCCGATCCGGTAATGTCGCAAGAGTCCTTCATATGCTCGTGTGAACTCTTTGGCGTCAGAGAGGTTATTCACGGCCGCGCTCATCCGGTCCGTTCGATGTTCCGCAGGAACGCCGCCCAGTTGCCACAGTGCATTCTGCAGCCCTTCGCTCAGGCTCTCGAACGTCTCCGAATAGCAGATGCTGCCTGTCTCCCAGTTGGAATACGTCAGGACAAAGTGATAAATCAGATGCGGGAACGCCTGGCCATTGATCGTCACCCCCAGTTCCCGGCAGTGTGTAAAGTCCGACTGGCACAACTCGCCCGGTCGATGCTCTTGCGCAAAGAACACTTCTCGCGGCGGCCCTTCCGTTGCCCGCCAGTAGCTGATCCGGCGTCGCAACGTCCGTACCTGCCCGTCACTGAATCGCCCTGGATGCACCTGCTGCAGATGCTCAAAGAGTGTCTTGGCCTGCAAGCCTGGCTCGACAGCGAGTAGTTGCCGAATCTCTTCCCAGCTGTCGGCGAACGGATCTGGTCGCGTTCGCCACGTATGCTTTTGTCGCATCTCGCTCGGCAGGCGTCGATCCTGCAGGTATTTCCGCGCTGTCTTCGGGTCCATGCCCGCCTTCGCTGACGCAATCTCCAACGACAACTTCTGCCCTGCCAGCCGCCAGAGTCGCTTTACCTGCTGATCGCTCACCATACAAGTCGTCTCCGACTTGTATCGCTTCGCCTTCCCTAGCCGACGGGAGTTTTAATTGTCCCCGGCCGAATTATGATTGTCCGCGATCAAAGGCGCAGTTGACGGGATCGTCGGGCTTTATCGAAGGGACGGTGTCGTTCGATGAAGTTTCTCAGAAGCCACCAAGGAGATGCAACTAGCACGCGGGACACCAACAGCAGCGTGAGCGAATCTCTCCACGAAATATTCGTCGCAGCGGTTCTCGCTAACTGGGGTTGCACTCGTGCAGAGCACTCAGTGGTAGAAGCGATCTGAACGGCCATTCCGTGTCCCTGTGGATTGATGTCGGCCGTTCTTGAGGAGGCAATCAGAATTGCGGTCGAGCCAGAAATGATTGACTGCGTGGAACGAGCTTGCGAGCCGGAGACGCCTGAATCATGGCTGCCGCCCGAACTGAGAGGAGTGGTGCGTCTGTCACAAGCTGATCGGCAGGCGTTCGTTCTACGTCTGCTCCTCGGTCTTACCCGCGACCAATGTTCGCAATTGCTTAGATGAAAGGCGAGGAGCTCGATGCGCGGATCGTGTCTGTCGTCTTGGCGTTGGCCAATATCGAAAATCAACATACGGCTGCAAAGGTCAGCACGAAGCCGTGAATGGAGACCGCAACTTGAGGGTCCCCCAAATGGATGAATTCCACAAACAACTAGGAATGCGAAAGAGGACTAGATATGGGAAAGCTTACGAAGAAAGTAGCGGTGGTTGCGTTTGGGTAGTCTTGCGCGTTATGCAGAAGTTGGAGACAGTTCTCAAGCGTTAGGTTGGAGTTGCTACCTAGGCCTCTTCGACGGAGATTTCACTCCTCGCTTCTCGTTAAGGCTTAGTTCCAAGGAATAGAGGAAGGTTTGCCGTACCGCGTCCAAGCATGATTTGTAATAGCTCAGACTTGATCTGACAAAAGCATTACGCCACAGAGGTCGCGCGGAGCAGGACTGTCAGGTGAAGACACAACGGGAAAACGGTCCAGTTGTTTATCGTGCGCTAATTGCCTGGAATCCAAGAACGTCTGCAGCGGTGTTTTCCCGAAACAATACTTGCCCGAGTGAGGGCGTCTATGATTGTACTCTTCCAGCCAGGAGTCGACATCGTCCTGCAACTGCTCCAAAGAAGAGTACAGCTTCTTGCGAAAGGCTACGCTGTAAAACTCATCCTGCATGGTGCGATGGAACCGTTCGCAGATGCCGTTGGTCTGCGGCGACTTGGCTCGAGTCCGGCTGTGATCAATATTCTCCACCGCCAGATACAGCTGATATCGTGATGCTCACGCTGGCCGCAGTACTCGGTTCCGCGATCGGTCAGAATGCGCAGCAACGGAACGTCTTGCTCTTCAAAGAAGGGTACGACACGATCATTCAGCATGTCGGCCGCGACCAGTGCATTTTTGCGATCGTAGAGCTTGGCAAAAGCAACTTTCGTGTAAGTGTCAATAAAGGTCTGCTGATAGATCCTGCCGATACTCTTAATCGTGCCGACATAGTACGTGTCCTGCGCTCCTAGATAGCCGGGATGAGCGGTCTCGATCTCGCCATGAGCCTCCTTCTCTTGCTTCGCCTTTTCCATAGCCAGGACTTGCGATTCCGTCAGCACCTGGCCTGGTTCCTGTAACAGTTTCGCCTCCAGCGCCTTCAGCCTCTTGGCGAAGGTCTGCAGATCATGCCGCAACCAAACGCTGCGCACTCCGCTTGGCGATGCGAACAACCCGCGTTTGGTGAGTTCGTTGGCTATCCGCACCTGTCCAAACGCAGGTTGTTCGATCGCCAACTCCACAATCGCTTGTTCAATGTGCGGCTCGGTTCGGTTCTTCAGACACGGTTTACGCCGGCTGATCTCCTTCAGCGCCAACTCGCCGCCCTTCTCGTACAGTTCTTTGAACCGGTAGAAACTATCGCGCGAATAGCCCATCACCTTACAAGCCTCCGAAACACTGCCGAGCATGTCGGCAAGGTTCAGAAGGCCCCACTTTGTTCTTGATGATCTTTTGATCGGTGTTCATTGACATCTCCCTTTTGCGCTTCCCCGCACTTTATCAGAAAATGTCAGATCAAGTCGTGACTATCACAGGTTATCCTTATCCCCGACACCTCATCAAGAAGCCGATGCGCGTCGGCAGGTTTAGGGACTCGCTGTCATGTCATCGCTATAGATGTCGTCATCGTCCGCGTCGTCTTGCCGTTCCTGGCGGTCTAATTCATCGTCTTCGTCATCTTCTTCGTTCCTGCGGTCTTCCTCTTCTTCCTTGTCCAGGTCGGAGTCGGATTTTAGGTCGCGTTCTGGCAATCTCGAAAAACCTCACTCTTTCCGCGCTATGAAGCATCAACAGCTTAAGCGTTCTAACTACCATGGGAACACGACGCCCAAAAGAACGGCAATCTTGTGCAGCTCGTCTCAGGTGGCTTGACCGCGCTGTGATCCACTTGGTCGCGTAGTCGCCTACAGTGTGAGATTGGCCAGAAACGGGCTTGTGGCTAGATGCCGACTTGGGGACCGTAACCCGCTGTTTGAAACTCGCTTCGGGGCCGTTGGTCAGCTGCGTCTTGGATACGGGCGATATACGATGCCATAGTTATGGCCGTAAAGGGGGTTCTGTAACCGCAATCTTATAGACCAAGCATCGAATAGCTTCTCAATGGTCAGGGCGTTGCCGTCGCTTGCCCTCCTGACCTCGTCTTCGTTCACAGAGTGACCGAGCATCACACGAAGGGAGACACCTTCAATGTCATAATCCGGCGGAAAATCCGCATCATAAATCAGCTCCTTGGTGGGATGAGTGATAGTCCAATCCAGCGCCTTGCAGATCGGCTCTTGAAAAGCATATGTCCCGGCCTGCAGACGGGCACTCAGCTCGGCAAGTGTGTACGGTCGAAAATTCTGTCCCACCAGCCGGAACCCGTAGCGCAACTGCTGACCTCGTTTAAGCGGAGGATTACACTTGATCACAAAGACGTGTCTGCGCTGTGTGTCTTGTACGATTGCCGACGACACGTCGACTTCTGGCGGGCGCAAACTGCATCGAAATTCAAAACTTTCCGGATGGATCGTAAGCCCCGGAGAGTCGTCTTCGAGCACGGAACTGTGGTAGACATACGGCACGTTTTCCAAAGCCTCCATCAGGATGTCACAGGTGAAGTTCAAACGCGCCTCGGTGAACGATTCGCGGATTCGCACCGACTCCCTTGAAAACGTAATTTGCCGGAGGCGGTTGCGTGCGCCGAGGGCTTCGTCCAGCGTCCTTCGCAGGCTATAGAGATAACCGATTGAAGTATCCACGCTTTCAAGCAGGTTTTCGCGTGAGAAGACCACCTTCCGTATCTCTCCTTCAATAAACCCGGAGATATGCACACCACGCTCAACAAACAGTGCTATTGGTTTCGCGTAAGCCCTGGCGAACGCGACTTCCTGATGTATCCAATCCGAGGTCGTCCAGTCTTCCCCCTCGGCAATTTTCGATCTTTTGGTCGCAATCGCTATGACGCAGTCGCTCGACTTTATAAGATCCTCGACCGAGACCGTTAGGTTTTGCACCTCAATCCTCTCGTACATGGTTATGCTGAAGTTTAGAGCGGCGGCTAGCCGCTTGAAGAACTCAACGAGTGCGCGGTCCTCTTGCGCAAAACTGCAACTGACGAACGCCTTAAAGGCGGGTTCTGCCATTCGGGAATTGTATCCCTGCTTGAGCGCAGTTACTCTGCGCGCAGTCACGGCGGAGAGGCTCAGGGTTGGACGCCATGCACATTTGGTTGGAAACGCGCTTGGGCTCGATGCCGACTTCTGGACAATCACGAGCTCCACATCTACGGCTAGCGC
>CAVSTI010000015.1:0-212983 GCA_963730775.1 uncultured Acidobacteriaceae bacterium
GGTATGTTACATCTGCTCGACTCAGGACTGCGTGTTGCTCTGGATTCAGGGGGCGAAGTGATGGGATGGCTGCCGGACGGATCGGGGGTGCTGTTTATGCAGGCCGTTCAGGCGGTAAACCGCCCGATTCAGCTTTTAGACCTGCGTTCCCGGTCGGTGTCAACGGTACTGAGCGGGGCCGAATTCGGCGCGATCGCAATATCGCCTGGAGGGATGCAAGTGGCGTACACGGTTCGGTCGGGAGGAGTCCGCAGCACCATCTACATTGCGCCATTCAAGGCGGGAGTTCCGGTGGATTTGAGCGCCGGCGTGCCTCTGCTTTCCGGAGCGACCTGGGACGACAAGCCGCAGTGGGCACCGGAAGGACGGGAGCTCTTTTACAGTTCGAATCGGGATGCTTTTATGTGTCTTTGGCGGAGCAAGGTTGACCGGCAGGGTCACCCGTCAGGGGTACCGATGCCGCTTGCGCATCTGCACCGAGCCTCGATGTCGCCGTACCATTTTCCGAACGCCTCGTTCAACGTTGCGGCCGGGGCTAAGTCCGTTTACTTCAATTCGGCGATTTTGCACGGCAACATCTGGAAAATGGAGCCGTAAAGAAGACTGTTCGTCCTGATACTTCCGGGACAGAACACTAGATCGGTGGACCGGTGGTGGCCTGTGGAGTGGTCAGTATGTCTGATTCACGCACACTTCCCATCGCCGCGGGATTTGGCGCGCTGGCGGGACTTCGGTCTTTTTCTGCGCCTTTGGCGGTGGCGCGAGCCGCACGAGTGAAGAACCTCAGATCTGGCGGGAACGCCCATGGCGCTCATTGGTTCGTCCAAAGGAGCGCATACAATGGCGGCGCTTGCCCTAGGAGAACTGGTAGCGGACAAGCTGCCTTTCATTCCCAACCGGACGGACGGGCCTTCGCTAACGGTGCGATTTATTTCGGGCGCGCTGGCTGGTGCGTCAGTGGCGAAGGCACGCAAGAGCAGCTGGCTGGCAGGCGCGCTGGTTGGCGGAGCGACCGCAGTGGGCGCGGCTTATGCAGCGTTTGAGTTGCGCAAGAAGATTGGCACGATCGGGCATGTGCCGGATGGGGTGGTGGCGCTGGCCGAAGATGGTCTGGTCGCGGGGCTCGGGATGGTACTCGTCAACGCGCTGAAGGAATAAGCTAGTCCCCCGAGTGTTTGTCGGATACAAGGTAGTTGCGCACGTAGTCTGCGACGGCGTCTTCGAGGCGGGTAACCGGTTGTTGATATTGCGTCGCCCGGAAACGATCCATTACCGCGCAAGTTGAATATTGATATTTGGGCTGCAGATAATCCGGCATGTCGATGAATTCGATTACCGGCGGACGGTCCAAGGCGACAAAGAGTGCGTGGGCTAGATCGAGCCACGTCCGGGCCTGCCCCGCCCCGATGTTGAACAAGCCGCCCGTGTTGTCCATCTCGGCCAGATGCACGGTCATCTTTACAGCGTCTTTAACATAGAGAAAATCGCGGCGCTGTTCGCCGTCGGCAAATTCCGGACGATAGCTACGGAAGAGCTGCACTTTGCCCGTGCTTCGAATCTGATGAAAGGCTTTGTGGACCACGCTCCGCATATCGCCTTTGTGATCTTCATTGGGGCCGAAGACGTTGAAGTACTTGAGCCCGACCATGCGGTCGAGATGGCCGTGGCGTGAAGCCCAAAGATCGAACATGTGTTTGGAGTAGCCGTACATATTCAATGGGCGGAGAGACGAGAGCTCGCGGGATTCGGTTAAGTCTGTCTCGAGCGCACCGTAGGTAGCGGCCGAGGATGCGTAGATGAAACGGGCGTTCCGGCGCAGACACCAGTTGGCGAGCTGACGCGTGTACTCGAAGTTGTTGCGCACCAAGTATCCGCCGTCCGTCTCAGTGGTGGCGGAACAAGCCCCTAGGTGAAAAACGGTGTGGATGTCAGACGGAAGGTCGCGATCGTCGTTGAGACGCTGCTGGAACACATCGGCTTCGAAGTAGTCCTCGTAGCGCAAGGGGACGAGGTTCTTCCATTTTTCGGTGCGGTCGAGACGATCGGTGATGAAGATGTTTTCGAAACCGCGGCGGTTCAACTCCCAGACAAGGGCGCTGCCGATCAGCCCTGCGCCGCCGGTAACGACCATGCGGCCTACTGCCAAGTAACGCATGCTGTCCATCTTGCCATTTCGACGCGTGGGCGTTGGTAGTCTCGGAACATGGCGAATGTAGCATTCCTCGGACTGGGCATCATGGGCGCACCTATGGCTCGTCACCTCATGAAAGCTGGGCATCGCGTGACGGTGTGGACGCATACGGCGGGTAAAGCGCAGAAGGTCGCCGATGAGGCGGGAGGAAGCGCAGCCGCGACTCCAGCCGAAGCGGCGCGCGCGGCGGAATGCGTGTTTATCTGCGTGGGAGACCCGGCCATGTCGGAGAGCGTCATTCTCGGCGAGCAGGGAGTGATCCACGGTGCGGCACCGGGGACGGTGGTCGTAGATACCAGCACGGTGGGGCCGGAGTTTCAGCCGCAGGGTGACCAGGAAATTAGCAGAAAAAGGAATACCATTTTTGGGAGCGCCCATCACCGGGTCCAAACCGGGCGCGGAAAACGCCACCCTGACGTGGATGGTGGGTGGGGACAAAGATGTCTTTGAGCGAGTTAGGCCGCTGATGGAGACGATGGGCAAAAAGATCTATTATTGCGGCGGACCGGGCATGGGACTCCAGGCCAAGCTAACGCAGAATCTGGTTCTTTCTAATATCTTGCAGGCCTTCAATGAAGGGATCGTGTTGAGCACAAAAGCCGGGGTGGATCCGGAGCTGATGCTGGATATTCTGGCTAACAGCGCGGCGAAGTCCGGGCTGATCGATTACAAAGCGCCCTTTATTTTTCGCCGGGATTTCGAGACCAATTTCTCCGTGAAATGGATGCACAAAGACATCGGACTGATGCTGGAATCGGGGGAGGAGCTCGAAGTACCACTGCTTCTGACCGGTTTGACCCGCCAGATCTTTCAGAAGCGACTATCGCACGGGCATGGAGAAGAGGATATCTGCTCTACTATCAAGGTTTTGGAAGAAATACCGGGGTCGAGGTGAAAGAAGACGTTAAAAATATACCAATCCAAATTTTGAATACAGAATTTGGTTGATTAGAATCGAGTTTATTCTAGTATTGGAATCAAGCCGGGGAGGTAAAATAACTCCCACCAAAGCGAGACTAACCTCTAAATAAAGACCCCTGAAGCAACCTCCCCGGCGCCCGCAAGGGTCTTTTTACAAATTCAGCATCACCCCGAGCCATTCTGAAGATTCGAGATGTCAGATGTTATGATCGCGGCAAACCACGCATGACGTCCGTTTCCCTTTTGGGTTCCACAGGTTCTATCGGAACCAATACCCTTGATGTGATTCGTCAGAATGCCAAGCGCTTTCAGGTATTTGGCTTAGCCGCTGGACGGAATTGGGAGTTGCTTGCCCGACAAATTGTGGAGTTTCGACCGCGGGTCGTGGTAATCAGCAACGCGGAACTGCTCCCGAAGCTCACCGACGCATTAGCTGCACTAGGGATGGCGCGTGCCGATTGGCCGGAGCTGTTGGCGGGACCTCGGGGTTTGGTGGAGATTGCCATTGCGGCGGAGGTTCAAGTCGTGGTTTCGGCGATCGTAGGGGTCGACGGGTTGGAAGCCACGTTCGAGGCGGCGCGGGCGGGTAAACGGATCGGATTGGCAAACAAGGAATCCCTGGTTTCGGCCGGCCGGTTGGTGATGGACGCCGTGCGGGCGCACCGCGCCGAACTGCTGCCGATCGACAGCGAGCACAACGGAGCTCATCAATGTTTTCGGGCAGGGGCTCGCGCTGAGGTCACCAAGTTGATCTTGACCGCTTCGGGCGGTCCATTTCGAAATACGCCCCAGCATCTATTGGAGAGCGTTACGCCGGAACAGGCGCTGAACCATCCGACCTGGAAGATGGGGAACCGGATCACAATCGATTCGGCCACGTTGATGAACAAGGGATTCGAGGTCATCGAAGCGTGCTGGTTGTTCGATCTTCGTCCGGCGGAGGTGGAAGTGGTGGTGCATCCGCAATCGACGGTGCATGCAATGGTGGAGTACAACGACGGCAGTGTTTTAGCGCAACTTTCGACCACCGACATGCGCATGCCCATCCAATATGCTCTGACTTGGCCAGACCGTTTGCAGGCGCCGGTGGCCAAGGTGAGCTGGGCTGAATCGCGCCAATGGGAGTTCTTTCCGCCTGATTTTAATCGCTTCCCTCTGCTGCGGCTGGCGTATGAAGCGCAAGAGGCGGGCGATTCGGCGACTTGTACTTTGAATGCCGCTGACGAAATAGCGGTAGCGGCTTTTCTGGCCCGGGAGATCGGGTTTACCGATATCGCGGGGGTCGTTTCCGAGACATTATCAGTATTTTCTCCGCGGTCACCCCGTTCAATCAGCGATATCCTGGACATAGACGCGGAGTCGCGAGCACTTGCCCGCCAGTTCGTAAAGGGCCGCTCCCAGGCATCGGAGCGGAAACAATCCGTCAAGGTTTAAGCATGATTTCTGTTCTTTTAAGTTTCTTCTGGCTCCTGGTGATGTTAGGGGTCATGATTCTGGTTCACGAGTTGGGGCACTTCCTCGCCGCGCGGCTGTTTGACGTCCGGGTGGATGTCTTCAGTATTGGGTTCGGTCCGCGACTCTTCGGGTTCCGGCGTGGGGACACGGACTACCGGTTCTCGGCCATCCTGTTTGGCGGGTACGTGAAGATGGCTGGCGACCAGCAGAGCGAGGCAGAAACGGATGAGCCGCGCGCATTCCTGAATAAGCCGAGATACCAGCGGTTGGTGATTGCGTTCGCCGGGCCGTTCTTCAACATCGTGCTTGCCATCGCGGTGCTCACGGGTCTGTTCATGGTGCATTACGAACACGTGGCGAGCACGGACGGGTTCATGGTGGGCCATGTGGAAAAGGGGTCGCCGGCCGAAAAGGCCGGGGTGCTGCCAGGCGACAAGATCATTCAGATCGAGGGCCAGGCAAACCCGACTTGGGAAGACATCGTCCGGCATGAGGTGGCAAGCCCCGATCGCCGGCTGGATGTCACGATTCAGCGCTCCGGGAAGCTTCTCAACCTGGGCGTGTATCCGGCCATGGATGAGAAGTTGGGGGTCGCTACATCCGGTTGGGAGGCGAGCGGACCGATCGTGGTGCATGACCTCAGTGCGGGTTTGCCTGCGGATAAGGCCGGATTGAAGGCGGGCGACATGCTCGTTTCAATCAACGGGCAGCCGATCTGGTCGCCTTACAAACTGCAAGAGGTAATCCGGACGAATGGAAACGCTCCCGCGACTATCGTATATGCGCGCTCCGGTGTAAACCACACGGTTACGGTGACGCCCGTCATGAGTAATGCGGATGGGAAGCCGCGCTTCATGATCGGGGTAATGCCGGGAGTGAAGTACGACATCGTGGTGGAGAAGCTTTCGCTGCCCGCGGCACTGCGCGAATCAGTGGTGCAGAACTCACGGACGGCGACGCTGATCTTCCAGTTCTTGCGAGGGATCGTGGAGCGAAAAATGTCGGCGAAGGCGCTCGACGGGCCGATTGGGATTGCGCGGGAATCCAGCCGGGCGGCGGCGCGGGGGGCGGGCGACTTCCTGACCCTGATGGCGGCGGTGAGCATCAACCTGGCCCTGGTGAATCTTCTGCCCATTCCGATTCTGGACGGAGGAGTGATCTTGACGCTAGTGGTTGAGATGCTTCTCGGACGCGATCTAAGCAATGCATTCAAGGAAGGCCTCATGAAGGTAGGCTTCGTTTTCCTCATGGCGATTGTGGTTTTCGCTCTTTACAACGACATTTCGAAGGTTTTCACACAGGGCTAGACCGCGGAAACGAATCGTTCCCGGCGAGATGGACATCTGCTAACCTGACACCCGCATGGAACCTTCGTGTATCCGACACACCGAGCTGCCGAGTACGACGAAGCTCTTTGCCGATTTTCTCTACCACCCGGATCGGGTGAAGCAGTTTTACCCCTACCTCCCTTTAGACACAAGTTCCTTTCGAGACGCCGCGGATCAGATTCACTTTACCGATGAAAAGCGCTGCAGGCTCATCGAGGCGCTGCAGACCCAGAATGCGGGAAACCCTCTCTTAGACAAGCTTGCGCGTCCGGGTACGGTAGCGGTGGTGACCGGACAACAGGTTGGGTTGTTTTCCGGACCGGCGTATACCGTTTACAAAGCTTTAGCTGCGATTCGG
Organism: uncultured Acidobacteriaceae bacterium; assembly: GCA_963730775.1. Classification (GTDB taxonomy): domain Bacteria; phylum Acidobacteriota; class Terriglobia; order Bryobacterales; family Bryobacteraceae; genus Bog-105. The sequence continues at coordinate 6,254 of CAVSTI010000015.1, forward strand.
ATGGCGGAGCGGCTGAGCGACGAAGGCATCCCAGCGGTTCCGATGTTCTGGCTGGCCACCGAGGATCACGACTTCCAAGAGGTCAATCAGGCCTGGCTATTCGACGCACAGCATCAACCAGTTCGGCTGGAAGCTGTCGCGAGCATCCGGCCCAATCAACCGGTGGGGGGCGCGGTAATCGAGTCGGTTCCGCTCGAGGAGTGCCAGCGGCTATTAGCGGGACTGCCCTACGGGGACGAAGCCTTGGCGCTGATAAGAGATACCTACGTGCCGGGCGCGACCTTCGGGCAAGCTTTCAGCGCGCTTCTGGATCGGCTCCTGGAAGGCTACCCCATCTTACGCGTGGATCCGATGTTGCCGGCTTTTCGCGAACTGGCCGCGCCTCTGCTGCGTGAGGCTGTCCTGCGGGCACCGGAGCTTACGCGCGAAGTCCGCGACCGGGACAAGGAACTCACCGAGGCGGGTTATCACGCACAGGTGCATGTGGAAGATTCGACGTCGCTCGTATTTTTGCTGGAGAACGGCGAACGCCTCGCGCTGCGGCGTGATAACGGGAACTACCTGGCGGGGAAACAGAAGTACTCCGCACCGGACCTGGCAGAGCGAGCCCACGAATTGTCCCCGAACGCGCTGCTGCGTCCGGTGGTTCAAGACTCGATGATTCCAACGATTGCGTATGTCGGCGGGCCCGCCGAGTTGGCATATCTAGCGCAGTCCGAAGTGCTTTATCGGGAATTGCTGGGCCGGCAACCGCTGGCATTTCATCGATCAAGCTTTACTCTGGTCGATCATCACGCGAGCAAGGTATTCGACCGTTATGAATTGACGCTTCCGGATTTCACGCGCGGCGAGGAAGCGCTGGTCGAGAAGGCGGCGAAGACTTTGGTTGATCCGCAATTAGTGACACGAATTGGGGATGCGCGCGCAACCGCAGTGATCTCCTTGGGACGCATGGCATCGGACCTGGAACGGTTTGATCGCTCGATCACGAAAGCTCTTGAAAAGAGCTGGAGAAAGATTGAGTACCAGTTCGACAAGATTGAGCGCAAGGTAAAGCGGGAAGCATTTGCACGGGATGAGCGCGCGCGGCGCGAGGTGACATGGGTAGCGGCTTCCGTGTTCCCGCGGCACCGGCTGCAAGAGCGTTTGTACTCGATGGTGGGTCTGCTAGCCCAGCATGGTCCCGATCTGGTTCCCCGTCTTTACGACCGCGTGACGCTGGAGTGCCCCGACCATCAAGTGCTCGTACTCTGACGCGTTACGATCAGGGGGCATGCACTCAGAATCGCGTCAAGCAGGCTCTGAAAGAAGGGCGTCTGCAACTGGGGACGGGCTATTGGCAGCTACGTTCGCCTGAGATCGCCCGAGTTCTTGCTTCCGCCGGATTCGATTGGGCCTTTGTCGATACGGAGCATGGCGGCTTCGACCTGGAGACAGTTCAGGATATTTGCCGTGTAGCGCGACTGGCGGGCTTGTCGCCGATTGTGCGCGTAGGCGACCTTCAATACTCCATGGTGGCGCGCTCGCTCGACTGCGGGGCGGAAGGAATCATCTTTCCGCGAGTGGAAGAGCCCGAACTCTTGGCGCGCGCGGTTTCCTGGACAAAGTTTCCGCCTGTAGGGATCCGAGGCTACGGGCTGGCGCTGCACCATCTCGACTACGAAGCGCACAGCTTTCCGCGCGTGATCGAGCACATGAATCAGAACAGCCTGGTGGTGTTTCAGATCGAGACCCAGCGCGCCCTCGATGCGCGGGAAGAACTGCTTTCGGTACCGGGTATCGACGCGGTGATGGTGGGTCCAGCCGATTTATCGATCTCGCTCGGCGTGCCGGGAGAGTTCGAGCATCCGAAGTTAGTGGATGCGGTCGAAAAGATTCGCGACAGCTGCATAAGGCACGGTGTCGCGCCGGGTATTCATACGCGCAATATGCAACTGGCACAGTTCTGGCGGGACCGCGGGATGTTGTTCCTGGGGTGCAGTAATGAACTCGCTATGTTATGGGAACGAGCGGGCGAGATTGTCCGCACGATCCGCCCTCCGGCTGCTTCCTAGCGATGAAGGCGCTTGCGTTGGCGTTGGTCGCGGCCATTGCTTCGGGGCAAGGCTCGCTCACAGACCGGATCAGCGCCGCTTCGCTGCGGGGTAGAGTCTCGTTTCTCTCGTCGGATCTGCTGGAAGGGCGCGACACGCCTTCGCGCGGATTGGACCTGGCGGCTGAGTATCTGGAAGCGGAGTTTCGGCGGGCCAATCTGGAGAGCCCGGCCAATGGAGAATACGCGCAAATTGCCGATTACATTGAGGTAACGGAACACCCGGAGACCGTGCAATTCAGCATCGCTGGAACGGGTGAACCGGCGCGGCAACTCTCGGGCGACCGCATTGAAGTGGAGAGCTCGCGGGCCGTTCACCTGGCTGGAGAACCGGTGTTCAAATGGGCTCCGAACGCGAAGGTAGATATCACGCTGGCCGGGAAGATTCTGATGCTGCGGATGCCGGCGGATCCGAGCACGGTGGGAAAGCTTGCGCTTCTGCAGCCTAGCGCGATCGTACTGCTTTCCCGTGATCTGCGGAAGGCGCGGAATGCGCCGCGGCTGATTCCAGTGGAGAATGACGCCCATCCAGGACAGGTGATCCTGACGGTTCCCGAGGCGGAGATGGAGAACGCGTTCGATCGGCTTCCTACGGGATTGACTTCTGCGCGGGCGAGCGTGCAGATCGGAACGCCAACTACAAGGCCGGTGCGACTACGGAACGCGGTGGGGATTCTGCGGGGATCGGACCCCAAGCTGCGCGAGCAGTGCATCGTGATCTCCGCGCATTACGACCATCTAGGCATAGCTGCGGAAGGAGACGACCGGATCTTTAACGGCGCGAACGATAACGCCAGCGGCGTGGCCACCGTGATCGAGCTAGCGCACGCATTTGCACATGAGAATCGACGTCCGGCGCGAAGCCTTGTATTCGTGTGTTTTTTCGGTGAAGAGAAAGGGCTTTTGGGCTCGGCCTGGTATGTAAAGCATCCGGTTTTTCCGTTGAATCGCACGGTGGCGAACCTTAATTTCGAGCAACTGGGCGAGCCAGCGAGTAATGAGGGGCTGCCGCCCGGTTCGTTGGGCGTGACCGGATACAACGTCTCGGATCTGCCGGAGTTAGTGGCGCCGAGCCTCCTTGAGGCGGGTATCGAGCTGCGGGATGTACGGCATAACGAAGAGTATTTCGAGCGGAGCGACAACCTTTCATTTGCGCGCGTGGGGATACCGGCTCACACGTTTGCGGCGGCACTCGACTATCCCGACTACCATCGCGTCTCGGACGAGTGGCCGCGCCTGAACTACGAAAACATGGCGCGATTGGACCGCGGTCTGGCACTCGCGATCGTCCATCTTGCGAATCTTCCGGACCCGCCGCATTGGACGGAGGGCAACCGGAAAGCGAAGGAGTACATCAGCGCGTGGCACACACTGCACCCATAGCGAGAACAGCCGAACCCCGCGTGCTCGCCTGGGTGCTGCCATTCGGGTTGTTTGTTGGCTTCCTGGCCTTGCAAGCATGGGTGCCGACTCCGCAGTGGCTGCGACTGGCGCTCGAGTTGGCTTTGTTCCTGACGATTTCGCGCGCGCCGTTGAGTGTGAAGCCGGCGCGCCCGTTGTGGAGTATCGGGCTGGGCGTGGCGGTGTTTCTGATCTGGGTGGGTCCTGACCAGTTGTTTCCGGCTTACCGGGAGTGGTTGCCATTCCATAACTCCGTGGTGGGACAGGCGATCGGGACGACTCCTGAAGCGGAAAGGCACAACGCCACCTTTCTCCTGTTCCGGGTGCTGGTGAGTGTGATCGCGGTGCCGATTTTAGAAGAACTGTTCTGGCGTGGATTTCTGATGCGGTGGCTGATCAACCGGGATTTCCGGAGAGTGCCACTCGGAGCATACAGCGCGGGCGCTTTCTGGATCGTGGCGCTGCTGTTTGCGTCGGAACACGGTCCGTACTGGGATGTTGGGCTGATTACCGGGCTGATCTACAACTGGTGGATGGTGCGCACGCGGAACCTATGGGATTGCATTCTGGCGCATGCGGTGACGAACGCGTGCCTGGCGGCGTTTGTGATCTACGTCAATCAGTGGCAGTACTGGTTGTAGGGCACTTAAGGTATGGATCGATCGCGGCGGTGCTTCTCGTCTTCCGGCTTCTTCTCTTGCGGCGAAAAGAGGAGTGTGACATCCGCCAAGTGGGATTCGTCGTCTGTTTTGGCCGTGGAGTGGGTTGGGCCGAGGTGATCAAAGATCCCCTGATTTTTGATTTCCGACAGGAAGTAATCTGGATAATCGGGGTTGAACGGGTCACCCGGCTTCTCGCCCCACTGCTTACGGACCGCGGCTTCGCCGTTCAGATCTAAACCCTTAATAGTGAGAATGCCGAAGGTATATTGCGGGCCGTGTTCCACTTTGAAAGTGACGTCGATCAGTTTGGCGGGATCGTCGAGTTTGCGGTCGACGGCCGTGGTGCATTTTAGATAGCCGCGCCGCTGTTCGGAGTGATTGACTTTGAGGGCAGCCGCGTTGATCGCATCGAAGTTCACCACTTCCCCGCCTTTGAGCGCGGCCAATCGAATTAGCCGATCTTTCTCGTCCGGGTCGACTCCCGACACAAATATTTTGCGCAGCTTGTAGACGGGCCCCTCAATAACTTTTACGTTCACGAGAAGGCCTTTTGTCGGCAGGGGAACCGGCTGGCTGGTGATGTCTTCGAAACGGACTTTCAGCATGCCACGTGCTTCGTAAAGGGGCTTCACCTGATGTTCGAGAAAGTCGCGGAAGTTCTGATCACTATAAGGCAGGCCGTACGCAACCGCTCCGATAGAGTTCTGCAGGGTGGTGGAGTCGATGGCGTCGTTGCCTGTGAACTCGACGCGGGCGACGACCGGAAGCGGCTCATCCGGCTGGAATTGGATAATGGCGTCGTTGGCCGTTGCGCCGGGAATCACCTTGCCGATGATCTTCTTCGGATGGTTCTGGGATGCGCTATAGGCATCCAGAAACTTGGCCCAGCGATCAATGATTTGTTGAGTGGGCGGCGCAACGCCAGTGTAGAGGGGATCACGCGATTTCAGGTAGGCTTCGATGGCGGCGGTCTTTTCCGGGAATCCGGCGAACTGGATCTTATAAAGAGGGCTGACTTCCTTCACTTCGAAGCGAGCAGCATAGCCGAGCTTGGTGGTTCGGATGGCATGCGATTCATAGCCTACGGAATCGAAGATGCCGAGATCGGCCAAACGCTGGCGAGCGGATTCGAAGAGTTTGTTTGTGGCGATGTCACCCACTTTCAATCCGGTTTCGGCGAGAATGGCGGCGCTCGGAAACTGATGATTCCCCTCAACCGTCAGTTTGAGGATCGGAAGGGGCGTCATCTCGTCGGAATTCGCCGCTGGAACGGCGGCGCGTTTGCGGGATTTCGCGGTGGTTTGCGCAGAAAGGGCCGAGACGGTGAGGGCCAGCAAAGCGGCAAAAGCAAGTTTGCGCGACATCCCGACTGTGCCCGGAGTCAGCCTCATATCCTTATTCTAAGAGGGCGCTATGTAGAATGAGGATTAGTGCCTTACGATCTGATTGTGATCGGAAGTGGTCCTGGGGGCTACTCCGCGGCGGTGCGCGCCGGCCAATATGGCTTAAAGACAGCGTTGATTGAGAAGCAAACCCGACTGGGAGGCACGTGCCTTCTGGTAGGCTGTATTCCGACCAAGAGCTTGCTGCATACGGCGGAGGTGTGGACGCATGTTACCCATTCCGAGGCAGACGGTATCAGCGTGCAGAACCCAGTGCTTAACTTTCCGAAGGTGATGGAGAGAAAAGACGGGATTGTCACCAAACATTCCAAAGGCATCGACTTCCTGATGAAGAAGCATAAGATTGAGGTCATCAAGGGAACCGCCACGCTGAAAGGCGGAGGCAAGATCGAGGTCAAGACCGAGAAGGGCGTCGAGACCTACGAGGCGAAGAACATCCTCATCGCGACCGGCTCGGAGGCGCGGATGCTGCCCGGGTTGAAGCCGGACGATTCCATTCTGACGAACATCGAGATTCTGAAGATGCAATCTGTTCCGAAGACGCTCAACGTCATTGGCGCGGGCGCGGTGGGCGTTGAGTTTGCTTCGATGTTCAACAAGTTCGGTTCCAAGGTGCAGGTTTTCGAGATGCTTCCCCGGATTGTTCCGGCGGAGGACGAGGAAATCTCAAAAGAACTGACGCGGGTGTTCAAGAAGCAGAACATTCGGATCGAGACGGGCGCGAAATGCGACAACATCCGCAAGACCGCGAATGGAGTGGCGATGACGGTGACGCTCGCCAACGGGAAGACGGAAGAGACCGAAGCCGAGAAGCTTCTAGTAGCCGTGGGGCGCGCGCCCAATAGCGCGGGGATCGGGCTCGAGAACACTAAGGTGCAGGTCGAGCGCGGGTTCATCAAAACCAACGAGTTCATGCAGACGGATGAACCGAACGTGTACGCGATCGGCGACGTGGTGGCCGGGATGCCGCAGCTCGCGCACGTAGCGACCGCGCAGGGCATGGTGGCCGTGGCTAAGATCGCCGGCAAAGAAGTGATTCCGATTCACCGGAACAGAATACCGGCAGCTACGTACACGGAGCCGGGGATCGGCAGCGTAGGGCTGACTGAAGCGCAGGCTCGCGCCCAGGGATACAAGGTCAAGGTCGGGAAGTTTCCTTTCGTGGGAAACAGCAAGGCGACGATTCTCGGAATGCACGACGGGTTCGTCAAGGTGGTGGAAGACGAGACGTACGGTGAGATTCTCGGGGTCCACATCATTGGCCCGCAAGGCTTCGAGCTAATTGCCGAAGCCGTGACCGCGATGGAAGCCGAAGCGACGGTGGACACGATGATGCATACGATTCACGCGCATCCGACCATTTACGAGGCCGTTGGCGAAGCCTTCAACGCTGTGAACGGGCTGCAAATCAACGCTTGATTTCTGGCCACTGATGCGACGCCGCTGCGAACTGCGCGAACTAGGACGCCTCGGGTGGAGTGAGACGTTTCATTTGCAAAGCGAGCTGGTGAATCAGCGGAAAGCAGACTTGATTCCAGATCAGTTGCTAATTGTGGAACATCCGCACGTGGTGACGATGGGACGCAACGGCCGGGAAGAGAATCTGCTGGCCAGCCCAGAGTTGCTATCGCGCTCGGGAATCGCGTTTTATGAAACCAATCGCGGCGGCGATGTTACGTATCATGGTCCCGGGCAGATCGTGGGATATCCGATCATGGATCTGCGGGACTGGAAGCGGGATGTTCACGAGTATGTGCGGACGATCGAGCAATGCCTGATTGACACACTGGCCGATTTCGGGGTCGCTGGGGAGCGCATTGCGGGGATGACTGGCGTGTGGACCGGAGCAGCCAAGGTAGCAGCTATTGGAGTGCATATCAGCCGGTGGATCACGTCGCACGGTTTCGCGTTAAACCTGAATCCAGACCTCAGCTTTTTTCAATACATTGTTCCGTGCGGGCTAACCAAGCCCGTAACCTCGCTCGAACGGCTGGGCGTGCAGGCGCAATGGAGTGAAGTGGTGGATCGCATCACCTTTCATTTCGCGTGTTTGTTTGATTTTGATTTGTGGAAAGCTGAATTTCAACCGGAACCAGCTCACCTTTTGGTTTCCTAAGCGGAGAGTAACGAATGGCAGACGTATTAATGCCCCAAATGGGCGAGAGCATCGTGGAAGGAACACTGACGCGATGGCTGAAGAAGATCGGGGACAAGATCGAGCGGGATGAACCGCTGTTCGAGATCTCGACCGATAAGGTCGACACCGAGATTCCGGCTCCGTCGGCAGGCGTGTTGTCCGAGGTGCTGGTCGAAGAAGGCAAGACGGTCGGGATCAACACGGTAGTCGCGCGAATCCAGGAAGATGGGGCTGCCGCGAGTGCGCCACCGGCGGCTGCGGAAAAGACCGAAGCTCCCGTCAAAGAGAGTCCCCAAGCACCGGCAGCGCAGGCAGCCGAAGATCCAGAGGCTCCAGCGGCTCCCCAAGTGGCGGCTGAGGCTCCGCAGGAGCATGCGGGCCCGCTTTCTCCTCTAGTCCGAAAGATGGCGCGCGAGAACAACATCGACTTGGGCAAAGTCTCGGGCACCGGCGCTGGCGGACGAATCACCAAGCAGGATTTGGAAGTATTCATGGCTCAAGGCGCAAGCAAACCAGCGCAGGCACAGCCGGTCACTTCCAACGCCGCGCCCGTAGCAACCACTCCCGCGCCCACTGCTCCTTCATACCAACCCGCGGCCGCTGCGGCAAAAGCGCCTGAGACCACAACCCAGTTCAGCGCACCCGCTCCGTCGCAAGGTCCGAAAACGCGAATTGAGCCGCTCAGCAACATGCGGTTGAAGATCGCGGAACACATGGTAGCGTCCAAGCGGATTTCGCCCCATGTAACTACCGTTCACCGGGTCGACATGACGCGCGTGGCCAAGATGCGCGCCAAGCACAAGGACGACTTTGCGAGCCGCTATGGAATGTCGCTGACCTTCCTTCCCTTCGTTACGCGGGCTACGGTGGAAGCGCTACGGACTTTCCCGCTTCTGAACGCTTCCATTGAAGGGAGCAATATCGTTTATCACAACGAGATCAACGTAGGGATCGCGGTAGCGCTCGAGAATGGGTTAATCGTGCCGGTAATCCGCAATGCAGACGAGAAGAATGTGCTCGGACTGCAGAGGTCAATCGTTGACTTGGCCTCGCGTGCGCGCTCGCGTCAGCTCAAACCGGACGAGATTCAGGGCGGCACTTTCTCGATCACCAACTTTGGAAGCTTTGGAAGCGTGTTCGCCACGCCGATCATCAACCAGCCGCAAGTCGCTATTTTGGGCGTAGGTGCGGTGGAGAAAGTTCCCGTGGTAATTGACGATGCCATCGCGATCCGATCTCAGGCTTACCTGGCGCTGACCTTCGATCACCGATTGGTCGACGGCGCGTTGGCCGATCAGTTTACGGCGAAGGCGAAGCAGGTGCTCGAGAACTGGTCGGAAGAGATACTCTAGCCGACGATTGGACTTGCATTCAAACGGAAACGGCTCCTGTGAAGGAGCCGTTTACTTTTTGAAAAGCCGCTCGAAAGCGCTTTTGGCGTCGCTCGCGTTGCGCGGCGGCGAAGCCAGCACCCCGGACATTCCGGAACGCGCGCCAGCAGATCCGTTTTGCGCAGGGGCGGTTGTATCCCGGGCCACGGTAACGCGCGCGGTAAACAGTGGGCACTCATTCTTTTGATCTTTCAAAGGAATGCGCACCGGAATCGGTTTCACGCACTGGAAGCGGGTCGCCGGTTCGAAATGGGCGCACTGTTTACAGCAGTGAAGCTCGCAGGCGCACTTCGGGCATGTTCCAGCAAAGTTCGTTCCCGGCGGCAGGAGAGTGGAGCAGTTGTAGCAACGGGAAGCCGTTACATTTTGAACGAGCCGCGGTAGGCGGGGTCCGGTGATGTCGATCGGAGGGCGCGGCCCCTGTGGTTTGGAGTGCTCGCCATGGCCGTTTCCGTTACCATTGCGCCGCTCGCGTCGGTCGCTCTCCTGATATCCGCGTTGCGAGTATTTACGGTCACCGTCCATGCTGGATGGTTACTCCTTGACTTCGGTCGATTTCGAGCGCACCGCTCGTTTACACATGGGTCGCAATCAGACTAGGGATCCTGAATGGAGCGGACGGGAGGCGTGCCAAAAGGGTGAAGACGATTTGAATTTGAAACCCGAATCCTTCTTCAAACATATAGATACCACGGTTTGAATAGGGTTTGCACGTCGGAAATCCACGTAAGCTGATAAAAGATGGTTTTTCCTTGGGGAATTGCACTTTTCGCCGCTACTGTGAGCCAAAGATCGGGCCACCCCACGCCGACGTGGTCAAAACAGGTTGCGCCTATATTGTTTACGCACTGTACCGGCTGTCATCGGCCCGGGCAACCCGCGCCGTTTTCCTTGCTTACGTACCCGGATGCCAGAAGAAAAGCTTCGGCGATCGCTCAGGTAACCCGCTCCCGTTATATGCCGCCGTGGAAGCCCTTAAGCGGGTATGGTGCATTCGCGGGAGAAAATCTCTTAACTAAATCACAGATTGAGATTCTCGCCGCTTGGGCGCAAGGCGGCGCACCGCGAGGCCGGCCCGAATGGACGCCGGAAGCGCCCCATTTCGCCGCGGGTTGGAAACTTGGAACTCCAGACGCGGTGCTCTCGCTTTCAGAACCGTACATACAACCGGCTGGGGGCCCGGACCGATACCGCTGCTTTGTTGTTCCCAAGTCGTTTCCGGGGGAACGCTGGGTACGCGCGTTTGAGTTCGAACCCGGCGGCAAAGTGGTGCACCATTCGTTGATTTTCGTGGACAGCCGCCGGCTGCCGCCGGCTTCGGAGCCATATGACTGCTTCGGAACACCGGGATTTCTTCCGAGCGCCGCGCTGGGCGGATGGACCCCGGGAATGTCGGCCGTGACGATGCCGCCAGGAACCGCGATCCACGTTCCTGCAGGGGCTCGCTTTGTCATGCAGCTTCACTTTCATCCCACCGGAAAGGAAGAGATCGTAGATCCGAAGATCGCCGTTTACTTTGCAGCAAAGGCACCTGATCGCGTTCTTATGGATGTACCTTTAGGATCGAATGAGATCGACATTCCGGCGGGTACGACAGGTTATCAAGTGACCGACCGGTTTGTCATTCCGGTGCCGTTAGAGGTGACGGGCATCATTCCGCACGCGCACTATCTCTGCAAAACCATGGAAGCTTGGGCGGTGTTGCCGGACGGGAAGAAGCGTTGGCTGCTGTCGATCGCTGATTGGGATTTCAATTGGCAGGAGCAATACCGATATGAGCGTCCATTTGTGTTACCCGCAGACACGGAGATTCATATGCGGTTTATCTATGACAATTCAGATGAAAACATCCGCAATCCGAACCATCCGGCCAAACGAGTGACGTGGGGCACCGGCAGCTCGGATGAAATGGCCGGCCTGCATCTTCAAGTGATTCCTCGGAACGAAGCCGACATGCACAAGCTGGGTATGGCGCTCTGGGGGAAGGTGATGCGCGGCGTAGGCGGGAGTTTTTACCGGTCGCCTACGCCGATCAACTGATTAGCGGCGCCAATAGCCGTTGTAGTAACGGTGGCCGTAGTAGCGCGGCGCGACCCAGTAAGCCCCGCGGTACGGCGGACGTGCCCAGTAACCTGCGCGCCAGACGTAGCGCGGACCCCGCGGGTACCAATAGCCGCTCACCCAGGAGTAGCCGGGGCGAACTACAACCGGCGGCGCATAGGCCACTACCGGCGGAGGAGCAGGCGCGTAATAACCGGGTCCACCGCCAATGCCGACACCGACAAACACAGCGGGCGCCGCGAATACCGCCCCTCCGGCCAGCAGAAACAGCGCTAACAATTTGGATTTCATAATCACTCCCTCCATCATGAAAAACGCATTTGCGCCCGCGGTGTTTCGCTGTTCATGAGGGTTTAATGGGTGCGGTGGATGTCTGCCACCCCGGTGGAAATGGGCCGTGAGATTATGTGGCGGGCTTGAACCCGATCCGCTGCAACATAGGATGAATCTCGGGGTTTTTCATGAAGTTTTTCCAGACCAATCCGGTCCGGTAGTTTTCGATCATCACCACGATGGGCGCCTGGTTTAGGCCCATGTAGATCCCGGAATACCAGTCTTTCTGAAGATTGAACGAGTCCCGGAAACCGTAAATGCCCCAGAGCCGGTCGCCGAGATCTTCGTAGAAGTGCCGCAACGCACGGCGCGATGCTTCAGGGGTGTATGGAAACGAAGCCAAAGCACCGGTCGGAGCGAGGGTGCCATCGTCAATCCCTTTGGTCGGTTCGTAAGCGGAGTAGCCTTCCGGCCCGTCCACGGCGGTGATTCCCCAGTCGTTCGGTCCATAGCCCTTGAAGTGGCCCGGATTTTCCGTACACCAGGCGAGATTGATACGGGCCATGGCGCGATTGTTCCGGAAATAATCGGTAAAACGGTCGCGGATGCCGCGTGGGTCGAAGCCCATAAACGAGTAGTGGGTGAAGAATAGCGGGCCGCCCTTCCCTACCCCGACGGCGAGCTTAATTCCGAAGAAGCTCCGTCCGTTCGCATAATGATCTCCCGCGGCACTTTGTCCCCAAGCCTGGCGGTAGCGCACAGCCGCGTCCGATTGCCCGGCCCAACCGGTGTAATAGAGACTGGCGGGAATACCGTGCGTCGGCGAGGCGATCGCCAACAGGTATGTGATCATTACCTCGTTCCAGCCGGTAAGCCGGTGATTGATGTACCAGGAGTATTCCGGCGACCAGTGCCAGAACAGAGCCTCGCCATGCGGCGTTCTCCGGAACCAATCCCACTCGACGGTCTCCCAGAGGTGGGTAATTTTGCTGGCGACTTCCTGCTCGTCGCGACTCGGACCGTTGAAGTATTGCCGCGCGGTGAGAAGCCCCTCCATCAGGAACGAGGTCTCGACCAGATCGGCTCCGTTCTCGAACACGCCAAATACCGGGAGCCGTGTACCTGTAGACCCGTCCAGGAAATGTGGCCAAACGCCGTGATAACGATCGGCATTGGCGAGGAAGTTGATGATTTTGAGCATACGTTCCAGCCCTTGCTGACGGGTGATGAAGCCACGATCGACACCGACGGTCAAGGCCATGATGCCGAATCCACTGGCGCCGACGGCGACGATCGCGTCATTCCCAGGGAGATTCTCATGCGCCATGCCGGAATTCGGGTCGGAGCCCTCCCAGTAATAACGAAACGAAGCCTCCTGCACCATGGTGAGGAGTTCGTCATCAGTCATGGGCCGCGTTCGAGCGGTGACTGTCGCGGAAAAGGGCGACTCGCTGTAGTCCGAACCGCTCGCGGTTACCTTGTACGCAGCAGTCACGCCGGTCTTGCCCAAGTAGTCCGTAAAGCGATTCACGCCGGGGATTTGGATCCCGATGGGGGTGAACGGGCTGCCGTCAAGGGAGCGATAGACGACGACACGATCGGGCTGGGCGCCTTGCGCCGGAGTCCAGGAAAGATCGATATGGCGCTCGTAGGCTTTCGCCTGCACTCCCTGGGGAGGTTGTGAGGCGGTGCGCGTAGGAAGCTGATCATCGATCGCGACTTCGTCGACGATCATGGAATGTTCGGTTTGGTCGTCGGTCCCTTGAACGAAAGCGATGCTGTTCACCCGGTGACGGTTGAAGGGGTGGAGAGAAGCCGTTCGGAAACTTTCGAGGGGTATGCTTAGCCGGATCCACGTTGCCGCTGGAATGCCTGTGGAGAATGGCGCGATGTCGAGGGGGTGGGTGAAATTGTGGTCTTCGTCGCGTAGAGCGATGCGGGGGAGACTCGCGGCGGGGATGGTTTGCGGCGAGTAACACCACAAGTAGAGCGTGTTGCCGGGAAAGTAAATCTCTCGGTTGCGCCACTCGTAGAGCTGGATCTCCGCTTCCCAACCGCCGTTCGACATGCTCTTCCAATCCAGGCGAAGGGAGTTCGGGCCGGTGAAAAAGGTTGCGGTGTCTACCGGGAGCTTGCCGTCCAGAAGGTGCAAGGTGCTGGGGGCCGACGCCCGGCCGGAGCTGTGATAGTAGCGATCTGCTTCCAGGCTGTTGTCGAAGAAGGTGCGTTGGTAGTAGGGCGTTCGCTGAGCGGCCGTCCCGGTGATGGCAAAGAACGCGAACAGAAGGCATCGCAGGACGGGGGCGCGCATGTGCAGCATCATAACAACGGGAATGCCCGACCGAAATGTGCGAAACAAAGCCAACTATCGCGTCAGCGGGCAGGTTGAGCTTTTTGCAACCTTTCGGGAATTACGTTAATCTCGATAGAGAACGAGGTATATCGATGTCAGCTCCCCGGGATGAATTTGAAGCGCAGTATGACGCCACTGTCCGGAAGGAAATTGAACTGTTCCGCAGTCGGGCGAACGAGCTTCTGGCCGGGGCCATAACAGACGACGATTTTCGAGGTTTCCGGCTGCGTTACGGGATCTACGGCCAACGCCAGCCCGGGGTGCAGATGGTGCGGACCAAGTTCCCGGGGGGCGTGCTCACCGGGCCTCAACTGCGGCAATTAGCTCGCGTCGCGGAATCGTATGCCGGGTCGCGGGGACATGTGACGACGCGTCAGAATATGCAGTTTCACTTCGTACCGCTGGCGCAGGCGGCCGACGTGATGCATCTGCTTGCCGATGAGGGGATGACGACGCGAGAGGCGTGCTTCAACACCGTCCGGAATGTTACGGCTTCGCCCGATTCCGGGCTGCGGCGCGACGAGGTTTTCGATGTTCTGCCATACGCCCGCATCGTCTCCTTCGCGTTCCTGCGGCAGGCGCTGACAGATAGTATGCCGCGTAAGTTCAAGATCGCGTTCGATGGCGGAAGCACGCAGGATCCGCATTCGGATCGGATGCTGGGCGGAATACACGACGTGGGGCTGCTTGCCCGGATCCAGGACGGCAAGCGAGGTTTCCGGGTTGTGATGGGAGGCGGTCTGGGTCCCTTGCCGACCGAGGCGCAGGTTCTGGACGAGTTTCTGCCGGAAGAGCGCTTGGTGAACCGGATTGAAGCGGTGCTCCGGGTGTTCAACAAGCACGGGAACCGAAAAAACCGGAACAAAGCCAGATTGAAATTTGTGTTGCGGGAGCGTGGCTTTGTTTGGTTGAAAGAGGCGATCGAAGCGGAGTACGCGGATATTCTGGCGAATGGCGGGATTGCTACTCCGGAACAAGTTCCCGAGGGTTTTGGTGGGTTTAGTTCGACACCGCGTCCGCTCGGCTCAGGCGACCTCCTGCCGGTGCTCGGGGTGCGAAAGACTTCGGACGCCCGCTACGACCGGTGGCTCGAGACGAGCGTGGAGGAGCAAAAACAGACTGGGTATGCGATGGTGCGGGTCCGTCTGGATCAGGGGAATATCAGCGCGGAGCAGATGCGCGGCCTGGCCGATATCGCCGAAAACGCGGGAGACGGCATTCTGCGCGTGACGATCGATCAGAATCTGCTGCTGGCGTTTGTTCCGTTGGCTCATTTGCCG
The DNA here is from genome assembly GCA_963730775.1 of uncultured Acidobacteriaceae bacterium. Taxonomy (GTDB): domain Bacteria; phylum Acidobacteriota; class Terriglobia; order Bryobacterales; family Bryobacteraceae; genus Bog-105. Next base: position 21,307 of record CAVSTI010000015.1, read on the forward strand.
CGGCTCCACGCGGCGCTCGATGCCATCGGCTTAGGCGAGGCCGGCGCGGGCGAGATGGAGGATATCACTACCTGCCCCGGCGCCTATTCCTGCAACCTCGCGTTAACCAAGTCCATGAATCTGGGAAAGGCGATACACGATGTTGTGCGGGACTACGAGCAGCCCGAAGCACGCGCGCTGAAAGTGAAGATCAGCGGATGCCCAAACTCCTGCGGCCAGCACTGGATCGCGGATTTCGGGTTCTACGGCAACGCGCGCAAGATCGAAGGACGGGAGGTGCCCTATTACCAAATGTTGCTGGGCGGTGGGCACGACGAGAATGGGGATCTGCGCTTCGGCTTGGCGATACAGAGTATCCCGGCGCGGTTGGCTCCGACCGCGGTGCAGCGCGTGCTGGATCATTACCTGGCGAACCGCGTCGATGGAGAAGCCTTCCGGCAATACGTGCTGCGGCACAAGGTCGAGTTCTTCCGGGCGATGACGATCGATCTGGCTAAGCCTCCGGAGCTGTTCCCGGAGATTTATAACGACTGGGGCGACGATATCGCCTTCTCGCTGCAACTCGGCCGCGGGGAATGCGCCGCCTAGAATTCTGCAGGGCATCATATGGGGATGCCGCAGATTCGCCGTGCACTCCTCAGCGTTACCGATAAGACCGGGACTGGTTCTTTTTGCCGAAGGGCTCCATGCAACTCAGGATCGAACTGATTTCGACCGGCGGGACGGCTAAGCTTTTGCGCGAAGGCGGAGTTGCGGTGCGAGATGTCTCCGATGTGACCGAGTACCCAGAGATGCTGGATGGCCGCGTCAAAACGATGCACCCCGCATTACCGGTGGAATTCTGGCGGTGCGCGACAACCCGGAACATCGAGCGGCCTTAGACGCGCACGGGATTTCGCAGATCGATCTGGTAGTGGTCAATCTTTACGAGTTCGAAAAGACGGCTGCGCGCCCGGGAGTCCGCCTCGAGGATCTGATCGAGAACATCGATATCGGCGGACCGACTATGATCCGTTCCGCTGCGAAAAATTACCAGGATGTCGGCATCGTCACATCGCCCGCGGACTACGCACCGATGCTGAGAGAACTCGCGCAATCCGGGCGGGAGCGTTGAGCCGAGAGACGGCGTGGGAACTCGCAAAAAAGGCGTTCGCGCGCACGGCCGATTATGATCGCGCAATTGCCTCCACATTGGCCGGGTTTCAATCCGAGTCTTCGGCGCTGCCGGCAACTCTGGACATCCGCGCGCCCAAGCGGGCGAGCTTGCGCTACGGCGAAAATCCGCACCAGCAAGCGGCGAGTTTACGGTGCGGGAGAAACCGGAATCGTCGGGGCGCGGCAGCTTCACGGCAAGGAGCTCTCATACAACAACCTAGTCGATCTCGATGCCGCGTGGGCGTTGGTAGCGGAGTTCGCGCGGCCGGCGGTCGCGATCATCAAGCACACCAATCCGGCGGGTTGCGCCGAGCAAGCGATGGTTGTGGAGGCATACCGCAAGGCGCTCGAATGCGACCCGATCTCCGCGTTTGGCGGAGTGGTCGGGGTGAACCGGGAAGTGGACGAGGAGACCGCGCAGCGAGATGAGCAAGCTGTTCCTGGAAGCGATCGCGGCGCCCGGGTATTCCGCCTCTGCGCTTGGCGATTCTGCAGGCCAAGAAGAATCTGCGCTTGTTGGCCGTGAAGAGTGCGCCGCCCGGGCTCGGTAGTGAAGAGTATCTCGGGCGGCTTTCTCGCCCAAACGGAAGACCGCCACGTGCTGCGGAGGTCAGACATGCGCGTGGTCAGCTCGCGTCCGCCCAGCGAGCAGGAGTGGGCCGCGCTGGAGTTCGCCTGGAAAGTGACCAAGCACGTGAAATCAAATGCGATCGTCTACGCGCGCGCGGGCCAGACGGTTGGGGTGGGCGCCGGACAGATGAGCCGCGTCGATTCCGTCAAGATTGGCGCGGCCAAAGCAGTGCTGTCGCTGGCGGGCACAGTGGTGGGGAGCGACGCATTCTTTCCATTCCCCGACGGGCTGGAAGAAGCGGCCAAGAACGGAGCAACGGCCGCGATTCAACCCGGCGGTTCCGTGAAAGATGCGGAAGTGGTCGCCGCCGCTGATCGGCTGAACGTGGCCATGGTGTTCACCGGCATCCGGCATTTTCGCCACTAGATTGGCGCCAATAAGATCGGCGACAACAAGATCCGCCCCACTAAGACCGCGGCACTTCGATCACGGTGACGCTTGCGGCCGGGAAGACGAGGGAATCGAGTTTCACGGAGATGTCCCGAGGCGTAATTGCGTCGGGTTCGGATTCGTCATTTCCCGCGTAGATGCTATCGGCTTTTAGCTGGCGGGCGTGGGCGGTTGCGCGCGGGCTGAATCCGTTCACGTGGACGGAGGCGTGGATCTCTCGGTCTCGGCGGCGGTTAACGCAAAACAGCGTAAGCTTGTTACCCCCCAGGTTCAGACCGGCGACGACGTCCAGGTACGGCACGCCCGTAATTTCGGGAATGCGCCGGATACCGGCATGGACGTCGTAGGTCTCGCTATCGGTTTTCACCGGGATGCTTTGGGCGACATCGGCGCTGGCGTACTCGCGGAAAGCCCAATAGGCCGGTGTGCCGTAGACCTGGCCCATTTTCTTCCAGATGCCGCCGAACCAGATCAATCCCGTCATGTCGGAGACTGGGACGATATCGGAGTTTCGCATGAGCATGTTCAGGAAGCCGGCCGTGCCGATGGCGCCGCCCATGTTGGTGAAGTTAGGGGCTGGGCGGTTCTCGCCCACGAACAGCCATTCGGTGAACGCGATGTGCACTTTGCCGCGAGCGGCGGGATCGGCATCGATTTGCTGCGCCGCTAAGCGAAGGCGTTGCTCGAGCCCGATGGGCAAGGCGAAGCTGGCGTCGGCGACGAAGTCGGGCGTGGGGTTTGGCTTAAGGACGTCAGGGCTGACGACGAAGTGGGTAGAGAGGTAGGAGTACGCTCCGGACGCGCCGCTCAATTGCGCAGCGTTCCACTTGTCGAAGTGATCGGGATCAGCGCCGGTGGCAATTAACTGCGCCTGGGGATCGACCGCGCGGATAGCCTGGCTAAACGCGCTGGTGCGGCCGGGGACCTCCTCGAGGGTGGGATAGCCGATCTGCCAGTCGCCCCAAAGCTCGTTACCTAATTCCCAAAAGAGGCCCCCGTGGCCCCATTTCCCGTCGACGTACCGGACCCAATCGGCCGCCTCTTGGGGAGTGCCGCTGCCCATGTTCACGGCGATCTGCGGCTGTGCGTTGATGAGCTTGCAGAACTGGAGGAACTCATCGGTGCCGAACTGGTTGTATTCGGGCATCTGCCAGGACTGGTTGAGCATGCTGGGGCGTTGGTCGAGCGGGCCGACTCCATCGCGCCAGTGATAGCCGGAGGTGAAGTTTCCGCCATAGCGCAGCAAGGGGGTATGCATGTCGCGAGCAAGCGCTACCATCTCGGGGTCGAGCCCGTCGACGGCGTCCGCGGGGACCAGGGAAGCTTGATCTACTAAGGCGCGCTGTCCGCCGGAGAGGGCGATGACGAAGTCGGCGGGCTCAAGGTGCTCGAGCCGATGGGCGGGAATGGACAAAGAGAATTCGTGCTTGGCCCAGCTTTCACCGGAGGCATCGAAGGAGATTTCGGAAAGCTTCTCTTCGGGACGGTCATGCCGGCGAAGCGAGATCTTGATGGTTGCCGGGCCGCTTACGGTCTTCACGTAGAGGCTGCCGCGGTACTCGAGGCAACGGTGAGCGGGGAGGTAGACGCGCTGCCGCACGCCAGTCTCCCCCGCGGGAAGCGCCATGATGAGCAGCGAGCGATTGGAATTGGCCGCGTCGTGCCAGCGGGGTTCGTAGCGCCAACCTTGGGAGGAGAACAGAGGCTCCCAAGGCAAGGGCAGACCTAGCTCAGAGGCTCTGGCCAACTCGGGCTGACGGGTAAGCCTGGTGCGGATCGCGCCGGCGCTCCACAGCGATTCTTCGAAACTCGGATTTTCGAGGATCTGCGCCCACAAACCGTTGTTGATGGAGTCGCCGATGGGCTCGAGGAACGTACCGAAGATGGTGCGCGGGACCGGCTTGGCGGAAGCGCTGTTCACGTCCACAGTGATCACGGTGTTCTGGGCCGCTGCGGCTGCGGAGACGCCGGCCAGGATAAGGAGCAAGGAGCGATAGATGTTCACTACGCTCGGAATTTTATCCCATTACGGCCAGTGGACTCCGGCAGGGTCAAGGGAAGATCAATCTGCACCTCGAAGCCGCCGCCGTCCCGATTGAGGGCGCGCACGTTTCCCCCATGCGCGGAGACGGCGTGCCGAGCGATGGCGAGGCCTAGACCGGCGCCTCCGCTATCGCGATCGCGCGCGTCATTCACACGATAGAAAGGCTCAAAGAGATGGGGCAAGGATTCCGTTGGGACGCCGGGGCCCTGGTCTCGCACGATCACCTTGGCACGCCCACCCTCGACGCGTTTGAGATCGATGGTCACGTCGGTCTTTTCCGGGGCGTAGCGAATCGCGTTCCGGACCACATTTTCGATCGCGCTACGCAACAATTCCCGATCGCCGTGCACGAGGCTGATTTCGTCGATCTCCGCACGGACACGGCGGTCGCTGCCGGTAGCTTCGAAATCGGCATCTTCGGCCACCTCCCGCACAAGATTCGCCAGGTCGAAAAGCTTCTTCGCGCCCGGCTGTAACTGTTCAGTCTTTGCCGCACGGAGAATCTGGCCGATTAAGGTGTTGAGTTTCTCGGCTTCCTGTTCGATACGCGCGAGGGGTTTTTCACCTTCGACCCCGCATTTCCGGCGGGCAATTTCGAGAGCAAGCTGTAGCCGGGCGAGAGGAGATCGCAGTTCGTGCGAGATGTCGCCGAGCATGCGCTGCTGCCCCAGCACCATGTTTTGAAGCTGGGCGGCCATGTTATCGAAGTCCCGCGCAAGATCGGTGAACTCATCGCCGCGGTTGAAGGGCTTGGCGTTGCCGATGCGCACCTCAAGATTGCCCGCCGCGAAAGCGCGCGTTACGGAGCGCAATTGCGTCAACGGAGACGTCACGAACTTGGCAAAAAGAAAGCAGATGACCGCTGCTGTGAAGAGCCCTAGTCCCAATCGAGCCCAGCCGGGTAGGGGTTTCGGCATGAGCCGGAAGCTACGCTCCTTGGTCAGTTCGCGGACATAGACAAAAGTCTCCGGACCGTGGGTGATCTTCAGAGCGGCGTAGGTATTCGGGGGAAGTATTTCGAGCTCGATCACCTTGCTGGTCACGGTTCTCTTAACGAGTTCGGTAATGCGGCTGGGGTAGAAGTTGCCCGAGAGCTCCCGTCCGGACGAATCGAATAAGAAGCGCGCGCGAGAGGTTTTGCTGAAGGCGGCTTGTAGCGCATCGCCGCCGCCGTGTTGATAAGCATTGACGGCAGCGGCTCCTTGCGATTCCATGGCCTCAAGCGACACGCTAACGGCGCGCTCGAAGCGAAAATCGGGATCCGTCAGCATAGTAATGAACAAGCTGAGCAGGAGGATGATCGTGGTGGTGGCCAGGTACCACGCGAACACCCGCCAGAACAGGCCCTTCATCGCTAAAACTGCTGAGGAACCCGTTCGAGACCAGCGTAGATGTAGCCCGTTCCGCGAACGCTTTTAATGCGCTCGATTCCGTTCACACGAGACCCGAGTTTCTTGCGCAGGCTGCTCACGTGGTTATCGATGCTGCGATCGAAGACCGAGAACTCGCGGCCGAGCACAGCGCGGAAAAGCTCTTCGCGTGTCACGACTTGGCCGGCGGCTATTAGCAGGACGCGGAGAAGGTCGAACTCCGCGGAGGTCAGATCCACCAGTTCACCGCCGAGGCGCACGGTCCGGGTGCGCGGATCGAGTGTGATGTCTCCCGCGTGAAGAATGTTTTCTGCTGATGCAGAAGCATTCGCATGAGTGCGGCGGAGGATCGCACGGAGGCGGGCGAGCAGTTCGCGCGGGTGAAACGGCTTAGGCAGGTAGTCGTCGGCGCCAGTCTCCAAGCCAACGATGCGGTCCGTATCGTGGCCGCGGGCGGTGAGCATGAGAACCGGAGTCGACACCTCTTTACGAAGGGCGCGCAGAACCTCCAGCCCGTTCTTGCCGGGGAGCATGACGTCAAGCACGATCATGGAGTAGTGTCCGGTCAAGGCGCGGGCTAGACCGGCGTCTCCATTGTGGACGGCTTCGATGTTGAACCCTTCGGATGTGAGCAGTTCTTTCAGCAGCTCGGTGAAAGCGATGTCATCGTCGATGATGAGAATAGGCGCGGTTGCGAGTTCCACGGGATCTTAAATTGTACCGTTTTACACGGGGGTTCCGCGCCTCCGGTATGTATCCAAAGGTAGGGTGGCCGGGCAGTTAGATGCGTGCGGCGAAGACGACAATATGGCCAGCCGGTTCGAACACTCCGATTTCGCGCATCCCATAGAACGTGGTTTTTTCAGGCATGGCAATGGAGTATCCCTCAAGCCGCCGGAGCGTATCGCTGAAGTCATCGACTTCGATAAACAGAGAGTTGACGCGAGAGGCTCCGGAGGGAGCGAACCGGGGTTCGTCACGACGGACGCTCTCGACGGTTTGCAGCATGAGTTCGGCGCCGTTTCGAACCAGGATGACAAAGGCGAGGCCCTCGGTGTCCGGTACCTCCACGGTTTTCTCGAAGCCCATCCGGTTGACCCAAAAAGGCAATGATGTTTCGATCTTGTCTACGAGCAGAACAGGTGTTAGTTTCACGTTCAAATCGTACGCAAATGGGGCTGCGCAGTGATTGAAGAAAACGGACATTTCGCGAGCGTGTACCGGGAATTTCGACCCCCGGGGAGGTTGTCCGAGGCGGTGGAATGTTTTTGGACGGCGCGGGTTCCCAGCATGGTCAGTTCTGTTCACCGGGTGGTGCCGGACGGCTGTGCGGATATTCTCTTTGCGACTGGTCCGGGTGAAGGTAGCCAAGGGGCGACACTTCGCGCCGTAGGGCCGATGACTACATTCCTCGATGCGGAGGCTGGCGCGGGGCAAGTGCTGGTGGGCATTCGGTTTCGCCCAGGTATGTGGGCGTCGGTGTTGGGTGTTCCCGGAGACGAACTGACGGACGGTCTCACTTCCTTAGACGATCTCTGGGGCGGGCGGAGTCGCTCAGTACTGGAGCGACTGCAAAACGAACCGTCGGATGAGGGTCGCATCGCGGTGCTCGGGAGCTGTGTGGAGTCAGTACAGAGAAGCAGCCCGGTGCAGCATGCGATTGAATATTTGGAAAAACGTCAAGGACTGCTATCGCTAGACGAGATCGCCGCTCAAGCGAACCTCAGCACCCGGCAATTTCGACGACAGTGTTTGCGCGAAACGGGGCTCTCGCCAAAGCTGCTCGCGCGTGTGTTGCGGTTTCGGCATGCACTCTCCCGAATCCGCCAGGCGCGCGGGCGGTACGCGGAACTGGCTGCGGAGTGCGGCTTTGCCGATCAGGCTCATCTGATTGCGGAGTTCCGCAGGTTCAGCGGACAAACCCCGACGGCACTGACGCGCGTATCCTGTGAGAGTGCGGCTGATGAGAGTGCGGATGAGTGTGCAGTTCTTCTTGCTATTCCTGCTGGTTTTGCATCTCACAGCGGCCGATCGGATTTCGTTTGACCTCGAGGCTGCGGATGGCGGGCGGCACCGCTCCGCAGAGCTGCGGGATGCGCGTGCGGGCGTGCTGATTTTTCTCGCGACGGATTGCCCGATCTCCAACCGATACGCGCCGGTGATTCACGAGCTCGAGTCTGAGTACAAGATCCGAGGAGTGATGTTCTTCGCCGTGTTTTCGGGCGTGGACTCAAGTGCCGGAGAGATCAAGAAACACCTGGCCGATTTCTCCCTGGATATGCCCGGACTGCTTGACCCCGGAGCGCTACTGGCGAAACAGACAGGCGCGCGGGTTACACCCGAGGCGGTGGTGATTTCCCCGGATGGCCGGATGGCGTACACAGGCCGGATCGACAATCGCTATGTGGATTGGGGGAAGACCCGGCCTGAGGCTACGGAGCACGACTTGAAGGATGCTTTGGAAGCGGTGCTGGCCAGGCGAGCGGTGGCCCATGCCACGACGAAAGCTTTGGGTTGCGCGATTTCAGGCCTGTGAAACCGGGGATGGGATGGCTCTGGATTGCCTTGATGGCGGGCAGCAGCGGGTTGCTGCAGGGGCAGGCTGGCCACTGGGAAGGGGTGATCAAGCGTGAGGGGCGCGAGGCGCTGTTCTCTGTCGATCTGCTCGATAAGCCCGAGTGGAACGGCTTTTTCTCAATTCCCGGGCAGAACGCGCCGCCGCTCGGATTAGGTGGTGTAGAGGTCAAAGGTCCACAGATCCGGTTCGAAGTGCGCGAGTTTCCCGGGGATCCGGTCTTCCAGGGCATTCTGGCTGAGGGCGGGTCGTCGATTAAAGGCACGGTGATCCGCGCCGGAGCAATTGACGTCTTTGAAATGCGGCGGACCGGCCACGCGGACGCGCCGGCCGCTTCCCTTCCCGTTGCGATTGACGCGCGTCTGCTGGGCGAGTGGGAGGGCAACCTGGAATCGTCACAGCCGCTGACGTTGCGTTTGCATCTCAGCGCGGATGAGTCGGGGAAAGCGCTAGGATCGCTTAGTACGGCGGACCTTCAAGCGCGGAATCTGGTGGTAAGCGAGATCGTCCTGGAAAAGTCCAATTTGTCGTTTGCGGTGCGTTTGATCGGCGGACGCTTTCAGGGCGAGTTGAACGAGGACCGGTCGAAGATCAGCGGGACGTGGACACAGGGCGGAAGCACTCGCCCTCTTACGCTTGTAAAGCAAAAGTAAGGCGGAGAGGTGGGTTGCACGTTAGCGGAGCTTCGCGCGTCATATGCTGATAGTTGAGGATAACTGTGAACAGAAAACGCGGCTTGCGAGGGTTCTCGCTCATTGAACTTTTGATCGTCATCTCGATCATCTTGATCATTCTGGCAATCGCGCTGCCTCGATTCAACAAGGCGACAATGTATACGCGCGAGATGGCTGCCCAAGCGACGATTAAGACGCTCCATGCCGCGGAGGCGCAGTACTACTCGACTTACGGGCGCTATGCAGTGACCCTCCAGGAGCTAGGGAAACCCACCAGCGGGAACCCGAGTGCGTCGTCGGCGGATCTGATTCCCGGCGATCTGGCTAAAGGCGAGAAGCAGGGGTATCGCTATAACCTGCAAGGGACGCCGACCGGTTACCAGATCAACGCCGATCCGGTAGCATTCAACGGCAGCGGTTCGAGGACGTTTTATTCGGATCAGTCTCAAGAGATCCATGCCCATGGCGGCCAGGAGCCGGCAACGGCGAACGATCCCGAGATCAAGTAGATTTAATCTGTTGGGCGGCATCCGGATTGCTTGTACGACACGTCTGATCGGATAGACTGATTTCAGTTCGGAGGAGATTACATGCGCAATCTGATGTTCGCCTCGGCCGCGGTTCTGGCTTGCGGCGCGATAATGCTGCCAGCCCAGAACGCAAAGAGCGGGGATGCGGCAAAAGGGAAAGAAGTTTTCAACGAGAAGTGCGCCGCCTGCCACAACGACGACAGTACCGAGCGGAAGATGGGCCCCGGTCTTAAGGGCTTGTTTGCGAAAGACAAGCTGGTCACAGGTAAAAAGCCGACGTACGAGAACGTTCTCGCTCTTATCAATGAAGGGGATGACAATGGCATGCCCCCGTTCAAGGACGACACCGAACTAACCGACGCCAAGAAGAAAGATTTGCTGGCATACTTGCAGACATTGTAAGAACAGACTCAGAAGTTGTGCGGAAAAAAAAGGGCCGATTCCTGATGGAATCGGCCCTTTTCGTGGACGGTATTGATAACTAGCTTTTCTTGCTCACTACTTCGACAGCCTTTTTCAGAAGAACATCCTCATTAGACTTGGCTTCGTCTGCACTAGCGACGGGTTCCCCGTCTTCGTCGACATCGGCTTGGGCGTCTGGTTCAGCAACCTGTTCGGTGGGAGTAACGCCGGTATCCTGAATGGCTTTCCCATCAGGCCCGTAGAACTTGGCAACCGAGAGGATAACGGCGGAGCCGTCGTCCATGGTGATGGTACGGCGGATGGAGGCGTCTCCGTAGGTGCGCTCGCCCACGACGTCAGCCCGTTTGTCACCAAGGAGGGCAGCGGCGGCGACCTCAGCTCCGGCAGCCGTCCCGCGATTCGTAATCACGACTAGAGGCAGGCTGGTAATCTGCTTCTTCCCATCCGCTACGTAGTCATGACGCGGATAGCGCTGGCCCTGAGCATAGGCGATGGTGCCACTTTGCAGGAAGAGGTTGGCCAATTCAATGCCAGGGTCCACTTCGCCTGCGCCGCAGCTACGAAGATCCAGAAGGAAGCGCTTGGCGCCCTTGGCCTGAAGATCTTTGACGGCGGCTGCGATCTCGTCCACCTTCTTACCCGTTAACGAGTCCGGCCGAATGTAGCCGATGCCATCCGGGATGATCTTGGCGGCTAGCGGAGGATTAGCTACAACGGCGCGGGTCAGCGTAACCTTCTCCGGTTCAGGCTTCCGCTTCAATACCGTGAGATCGATGTTGCTGCCCGGCTGGCCACGGAGCAGGAGCGAGGCGTAAGCCAAGGGCATATCGCGAGTAGCGACGCCTTTGATCGTCTCAATCATGTCACCCGTGCTCAAACCGGCTTTCGCGGCGGGAGAGCCGGGGATCACGTCTACAATCGCAATGTAACCGTACTTCTTCGAGAGAACCATGCCCACATCGCCGCGATACGTGTCGAAGTCCTTTAGATATTCTTTGTACTGATCCGAGTTCAAGTAGCTGGCAAAAGGGTCGATGGATTCAAGAAGGCCGTTGACAGCGCCCAGAGTGACGAGTTTCATGTCAGGTTCTTCGACGTAGTCCGTCTTGATGCGCGACAACACTTCGGTATAAACACCCAAATGCCGGTAGACGCTGGAAGGACTGTTTTCGGGAGTATTCTCGCCCGCTTTCCCGATGACATTCCCCAGAACCAGGAGGAAAACGAGAAAAGTGGAGGAAAAAACGACGATGTATCGGGTACGGCTATTCATGAGAGGAGAGAGGCTCCGCGTGATCTAGTGTAACAATCGCTACAGGTGTTGGACGTACGCCGGGGCGTACGGTTGCATCAGGCTTTGGCTGGGATATCGTCGTCTTCTTTGTCGAGTTCGTCGAACTCGATCACCATTCCGCTATTGACAAGGGCATCCTTGAACTCCTGCTGGGCGTGTTCGGCAACATCGAAATCCCAGATCTCGGTTCCGAGAGACAGAAAATCGTCATCTTCATCCATGGTTTCTTCCACGTGAAGATTGTCCGGCTCAATTTCCTCAACCATCGTGCTGTCGAGAACAACCCCGTCGGCCAGATCTAAGAAGGTGACTGGAGCGTCCGAGCCCTCGCCCTCCTGATTGAAACGTTTGCGGAACGTGACGCGATAGAGAACACTCATTGAGAAAAAGGGAGCACTTCAACTGCCGAAGAGAGTCTTCGAACCGGAGTTATTCCTGTGCGGGCATGGGCTGTTCGATTTCACGCCACGCGCTGATCTTGAGGCGGCGGCATACCCAGCACATCTGCTCCGGAGAATCCGCGTGCGTATCGGAGCTGCAAATCACACAGTGGATCATCCTTTGAGGGATCTCCCTCTCCGCAACCTCCTCCATCTTCGGAGTGGATATTTCGGTTGCCTTGCGCGCACTGGCGATCTTCTTCATCGATTGGAACACCTCCACTATCACAGATCCCGGCGCTCACAACAACCCGTAAGCAGAGTTTGCTCCACAAAAGTGGCACGGGTGCGGGGCGCGCCTACGCTGCTTGTGGGATATGCATCACGATGCCGGCGTCAATCGAACCAGAGCAACGGGGGCACTTCTGGCCGGCGACAACCTTGGCGCGCTTGCCATCCGTGCGGGCGGCAACTTCTACCGTATGGGTGCAGATCGGGCAATACACTTTGGCCTGCGCTGTTCGGATCTCGATGGGTTTCTTGATGGTGCTCATGACGTCCTTTCGAAGAGTTTGCATAAACTCGCCTTCACCAGAAAAGACGCGAAAACGAGACGGACGGTTCTGTCAAATTGCAACCTTTTGTGCGAGGACTACGCAAGGGCTGTCCGGATTGACTCAAGAGAGCACCACTGTCACTATGGGGCTCTATGACGACGCCTCCGCCGCCCGTGATACGCCTGGACAAGTCCGCGGATTATCGCGAGAGCTACGCCAACAGCGTGCAAGTTCGGGTAAATCTCTGGGACTTCTTCCTGATGTTCGGACTGATCAATCAGACAGCTCAGGACAATGTATCCATCCAGAACTTCCAAGGGATTTATATCAGCCCGCCTCAGGCTAAGGCCCTGCTCAGCGTGTTGCAGCAGAACATTAATCAATACGAAGGCGCATTCGGTGAAATCCGGCTGGAGCCTAATCAACCCGGCGCACCGGGGGGCGTCGTGCAGTAGATGCGGGGAGCTTCTCGCATCGCGCTTGCGATCGTCGGGGCTTTTGCTGTTTTAGTTCTTAGCCATTACCAGCTTCTCCGTCTGCCGTTTTACTGGGACGAATTAGGGCAGTTCGTACCGGCAGCACTCGACATATATCAGAAGTGGCAATGGGTTCCGCATTCGGCTGTACCGAACGTGCATCCACCGGGCGTGATGGCCTACCTTGCCTTGATTTGGCACCTGACCGGGTATTCCATCGTGGATACACGGGTGGCGATGCTGTTGACCGCAGCGGCCGGATTATGCGCGCAATGGAAGTTGGCGCGTGTGCTGAGCGGGGCTTGCCAGCCGGCCTGGATGGCCGTACTTTTCCTATTCTGCTGCCCGTTGTTTTTTGCGCAGGCGCCGATGGCGCAGCTGGATATGCCCGCCATGGTGTTCACAACGATTGCTCTAGCTTTGTATCTCGAGGAGCGATACGTTATTTCCGCTCTCGTTTGCTGCGCGGCGGTGATGAGCAAAGAGACGGCGCTGGTGGCTCCGGGGCTATTCGGCCTTTTGCTTCTGCGACGTCGCCAAATTCCCGAAGCATTCCTGTTCGCACTGCCGTTGATCCCCTTGGGGATTTGGCTGGTGGTTTTGAAGAGCAGCACGGGGCATTTGTTCGGCAGTCCGGAGTTCACGGACTATAACCTCTTCTATCCGCTTCACCCGGTCCGTCTCGGCTTGGCGCTGCTCCGGCGCGTCTACTATCTGCTGATCGGAAGCGGGCATGTAATTGGGACGCTGGCGCTGGTGGTGTGGTGGCGTCGCAAGCAAGGCGATGCGGGGGAACGCTGGCGGACGGCCGGGCTGTTTGTGGTTCTCCACGTGGCCGCGATCACGGTGCTCGGCGGGGCAGTACTCGAGCGTTATCTTCTGCCGGTCCTCCCGGTGTTGTACGCGGCGTTTGGGACGGCAATCTGGTCGTTGCCGCCTAGGGGCCGGAAGCTCGCAACGCTGGCGCTTACGCTAGCGCTGTTGATTGCGTGCGCCGTGAACCCACCATATCCATTCCCGATGGAGAACAACTTGGCCTGGACCACCTTTGTCACTCTCCAGCGCGAGGCCTCGGGCTATGTGGAGGCCGAGTTTCCAAGTGGCACGATCGCGACGACGTTTCCTTTCGCGGGTGGCCTGCGGAGGCCCGAATTAGGGTATGTCACCAAGCCACTGCACGTGCTGGAAGTGAATGATTTCCGCGCGGAGAACCTGAGTACGAAAGTGCGGGGTCACGCGGACGCGCTCGTTTTGTATTCCGTTCTGTGGGACCCGATGCACCTGTTCCGACATCAGTGGCTCGATCAGATGCTGCGGCGATTCTACGGCTATGTTCCCGCGGCGACTTCATTGGAAGTGCCGGGCTTGACGGGGATGCGTAGCGCGTTTCGTCTATGTGCCGCCGAGCAATGTGTGGAGGTTTTCCGCACGGTGGGCCACCCAGGCTCCACCAGGGTGGATCTGCGCGCGCCAGCTGTCGGGAATGAAGATGGTGGATCCGTAGTCGAAAAGGAGTGAGCCGCCGTCGATTACCTGCCGCTCTTGCCCGATGCGCTGAACAGCCGCATTCTCGAACCACTCGGAGTTGGCCGGCTCCGACACGCGGACGCGGACCGTTACGATCTCGATCTCCCGTTGGGGATCGTGGAAGCCGTAAATACGCCGGTACGCGCCTTCGAACGGCTGGCGCGGGTCGGCCTCGTTCCAGGCCACGGTTAGTTCGTAACTTTGGCCGCGGTAGCGAATGTCGGCAAACTGCTCGGTTGTGCCCCCCGGCATTTCGGCGACAGCGCGGGTGCGAAGAGCATGGAAGAGATCGAGGTGATTGGCCTGGCTTAGCGCCCCCGCGGCGTAATCGCGTGAGCGCGCAGCCAAGAGCATGCCGAGAGCGGAAAGCGCTCCGGCGTAAGGCGGGAAGATGACGGTTTCAATCCCTAACTCTTCGGCGATTTCGCAGGCGTGAAGACCGCCGCAACCGCCGAAGGCGACGAGCGGGAAATCGCGGGTGTCTCGTCCCTTTTCGACACTTACGGCGCGAATCGCCCGCTCCATATTGGAGTTAGCGATGCGGACAATCGCGAGGGCGGCTTCCTGGTTCGAAACGCCAAGCGCATGGGCGATCTGCGTAACGGATTTATAAGCGCGGTCGGGCTGAATGCGCATTGAGCCATCGAGGAAACGCTCGGGAAGGATACGGCCGAGAACTACGTGGGCGTCGGTGACGGTGGCCTGCTCGCCGGTTCCGTAGCAGGCTGGTCCCGGGCGTGAGCCGGCGCTCTCCGGTCCAACGCGAAGCCGACCTCCCGCGTCAACGCTGGCGAGGGAACCGCCGCCGGCACCCACCGTGTGGATGTCGAGCATGGGAACGCGCACCGGGAAATTTTCGATCCACGATTCGGTGGCGAAGCGGAGGGGCTCCTCGACCAGACTGACATCGGTGGATGTGCCGCCCATATCGAAGGTGATGGCCTGATTCCAACCGGCGCGGCGCGCCATGGCGCGGGAACCAACGATTCCCCCTGCGGGACCAGAGAGGATGGTTCGCACAGCATGTTTGCGAGCTTCGTCGGCGCGGAGCAGTCCTCCGCTGGACTGCATTACCTGAATCGGGAATGGGCAGCCTGATTCGAGGTTCGCGAGATAACGATCCATGAGGGGGCCCACGTATGCGTTGAGGACTGTGGTTGAGGCGCGCTCGTATTCCCGGAACTCGGGGGCGATCTCGGACGATCGGCAAACGTATAAACCCGAGGGGCCGACCGCCCGTTCCACGGCTATTTCGGCCGCTGGGTCCAGGTAGGCGTTTAGGAGGCAGATGCCAACGGATTCCGCGCCGCTTTGACGAATCCACGAGAGAAGTGCGCCGGTGTCACCCTCCCATTCAGTGCAGAGTTGTGAGGGGACGAGGTTGGGTCGTTCTGGAGGGAGTAACGCGTAGAGTAATAACCGATTCTGGCGCCCGAGCGCGAGCAGATCACTGAATCCCGGAGTCGTGACGAAGGCGGTTCGGGCGCCCTGGCGTTCCAGGAGCGCGTTAGTGG
Source organism: uncultured Acidobacteriaceae bacterium (assembly GCA_963730775.1). Taxonomy (GTDB): domain Bacteria; phylum Acidobacteriota; class Terriglobia; order Bryobacterales; family Bryobacteraceae; genus Bog-105. Next base: position 36,847 of record CAVSTI010000015.1, read on the forward strand.
CGACGGTGGAGCCGTGAACGATCTCCACGCTTCCGGCCGCCGAGGGTAGCGGGCCGGCTGTTGAAGTAGCGCGGCGCACTCCGGCGACGATCACCGCAGCGGGGTCTTGCGGATCAGAACGGAGCTTAAACATGTCGACGCCGCCGTTCTCATGGAGAACGACGAAGTCGGTGAAAGTGCCCCCTGCGTCGATGCCGATGCGCACGGAAGTAGGGTAGCAATGGGCGCCTTTGTAGTAGACTGATGGCTTAGCACTGCCCAGCAAGCAAGGGCGCGTAGCTCAGCTGGTTAGAGCGCCTGCTTCACACGCAGGAGGTCCGGGGTTCGAGTCCCTGCGCGCCCACCATCCGAAATATTTAGACTCAATAAGTTGAGAGGTTCAGTGGCTCCCATCGGCGTTTCTCAAAACCAAAAACGTATCAGAACCGTATCAGAACTACTCTGGTCCTGGCTATCCGTATCAAAACTCCTCCTCCTTTTCGCTGGCGCGGCGCTCCAGTTTGGCTAATGCTTCCCGTTTCATCTGCAGCTTCATTTGGGAATACTTCTTGAACACCTTGGCATCGGTTTGCCGCAGCATCTGAGTGACCCATTCATCGGCCACGCCTCCCGCGCTAAGACGGGTCGCGTGCGTCGACCTGAGGTCATACAGCCGGAAGTACGGGATGCCCCCCTTCCGCAGCGCCCTTTCCCATGCCTTTTTAAAGTTCGTCTGATGCCCGGTCGGGTTCGACGGATTTGGAAAGAGCCACGGGCCAGGCCCGGAGATTTCGATTTGGCTTCGGAACGCCTCAATAGCGATATCCGTCAAGGGGACTTCGGCAACCCCGGTCGGAGTCTTCGAGTCGGAGATGAAAATCACCTTGTTTGCCAGATCGACTTGGTCCTTACGCAGGGGCGCAAGTTCCTTGTAGATACGCAATCCGGTCTCGGTAAGAATCCGAATCACGTTTCGCAGATATCCCGGCGAGTGATGCTCAATCACCTGTTGCTCCGTCCAGGTCATGTAATGAGGACGGAAGAGCCCCCTGAGAATGACGGGGAACTCAACACCGGCACATGGGTTTGCCAAACAGAGCTTCTTCTTCACCGCAACACTGAAGATCCGACGAAGCACGCGAAACTCCTGATGAACCGTGGCCGGCTTCAGCAATCCAAGCTCGACAGTCCCGGATTTCCGCCGCACCCGTTTTCGCTGCTTGAGACGATTCCGAAGATGGACCTCGATCCCCGCAGCGTCGATCTCTGTCAGTTTCATCGTTCCGAACGCCGGCCGAAGCGTCTTGAGGGCATTGTCGTTGACCTCGTGCGTCTTCTCTGCTCGAATGGGCGGCTTCGAGTAGTTCTCGACAAAAAAATCCGCCCACTCGTTAAACGTAAGTTGCTCGCCACGCCGTAGGGTGACGAGCGTGTTGTTGTCTCTGGCCTGAAGTCGCTCACGAAGTTGCCGCTGCGCTTCCTGCCAGTCGCGCGTGTTCGTGGACTCCAATCGGCGTGCGCCACTTCGATCCCGATAACGCATCCACCATATTTTGCTGTCGTTTCGCTGGTAAATAACACCGTCATGCTTACTTGGTCTTGCCAATTCCCACCTCCTGTTTAAAAGTTGCGCGGAAAGGCGCAAGATCCGATTTGAGGAACCGGATATTGCGGCCCATCACGCGGAGATGGGGAATCTGCTTTCGCTCAACCCAAAGATACACCGTTTGCGGACTGACGCCGAGGAACACCGCGGCCTGGCGGACGCTGATCGGAAGCTCATCCGAAAACGGCAGCGCCGCCGTGTGCTCCTCTCTCGTATGGACAAGAGTCTGACTTGCTGTTTCCATAGCAAACCTCCTATCTCTGAATCCAATGCAGGCTTGACCGGCCGAGGAGTATCCCAAGCACGATCAACAGTATTGCCGCGACCGTAATGAGTGCGAATTGCCTATCGGACATTGGTTTCCGGTACGCGTCGTGAACCTGTTGCACGAGGTTGAAGACCTGGAGACGCGCGTCCTCGAGATCTCGGCGGATCTCCCTCCGGATCGTCGCCGCCGATTGTTCGACTTCCGCCGCAAGAGCTGACTCCGCCCGGTTCTGGGCCGTCATAGCGGCATTCTGGAACAAGGCGAGATCTTCCGTAACCCGCGAATGAATGGCTTCGAGTGTCTCTTCGAGAACCATCCGATTCATTGTCACAAGAGCGAAGGCGGCATCGTCCGGTCTAAGAAGCAGCCGATGCCGGGCCGCCACTTCCGCGATCAGCCGTTGCACGTCGAATGTGATCGGTTTGGCCATGATTTACTCCATCCCGATCCGGTCGAGTTGTTCGAACAACTCGCGGCGGATCATCGTCAATCGCTGTTTGGAGATAAGCGAGAATTCACCGAGTCCGATGGCTTCATCGAAGGTGAGCCGTTTGGCCAGCATCTGGCGCATGTCGTCGCCGTACGTGTTCGGATTACGCTCGCGGATCAAGACCGTACCTAGGAGTTTGTCGCTCTGCTCCTGCGCAACGCGGAACTCCTCGAACGGCTTGCCGTCATTCGAGACTTCCCCAAAATACTCGTTCAGCCAGACAATTACATTCTTTTCTGTGGTCGTCTGGGCGAGCCGCTCGAAACCGTTCAGGGTGTCCGTCATTGCTTGCCCGCCGGTCACTACCGAATGAACGAAGACCCGGCGGTGCTTCCCGGCGAGGAAACCCAGGATGTCGTTTTCCAGGATGTAATTCCAGAGTGGAACGAAAGTAGTCGCGCCGGTATCTACGATGCAAATGCCTTCGATTTGGCAGATCCGTTCAAACAACTCATCGAAGCGCTTATCGTGAATAGCGCCGCGCCGGAGGACATTGATGTGCTCGGCACCGAGGCTTTGGTACTGCGCGAATGTGGCGTTGACCGGGTCGGTATCGAAACAGTGGAGCGTGACGTATTTCAAGCGGAAGTACTGCGCGAGGAGGGCGGAGATCAGACTCTTCCCTACGCCACCTTTTCCCTGCAGGATGAAATGAACCTGATTGCTTTTCAGTCTCGTGTTTTCTGCTGTTGCCATAAGGCTGCTCCTTAGTCGATTAGCTGTTTTTGAACGGAGAACGGGTCATAGTGGAAGCCGGTAGATTGCTTTTTCTCGCGCTGATCGCGGAGGTTGCGGAAAGGGTCGTTCGGCATCGGAGATTCGGGCGAGGAGTCCGAACTTGGGTCGTAGGCGGCCGTAGGCTCTACGTCGGGTGTGGTCGATTGCCGAGCCAAGCGGCGACGGCGTATACGGGAAACGTACACGCGGAATTGCGGGTAGGGGATGTCGAGGCCGTCCGCGTATGCGGCATCCCAGATTTCGCGCAACTTTTTCCCTGTCGCCAGCGCGGCTTCAATCTCGCACCAAATCCAGGCCACCCGGCCCGTGCTGGTTGTAGGCTCGACCGCCGGGAGTACGCGCAAATGGACGAGGGCCGATTTTGTTCTCTTCGATGGATATGGAGCTGAGGGTTGCGACATTACGGGAAGAGCCTCTAAATAAAGGGAATGGGAACGGGCGATTCCGGACACCAATTGCGAAATTTAATGTGGACGAACATTCGAAAACGAAGTAAGTCTTCTACAGATAAGGGGGCCGGAAGAGGGTTTTGGACAACGGAAATGAGATTTGATGGCGGCAACCATTCGCAACGGTTTGCAACAGCCAGTAACAAACGCGTGGGTTCGCCCGGTCGGAAACAGGCTGCAACATCATGCAACAAAACTCGCGAGCAAAGAGGGTGCAAAAGGCAACAAAGACGGGTAGTGGAACATAAAGGGGTGTACGGCTCGTGCCGTGTGTTTTTGCTGTTTGTTGTTCCGTTGCAATAGCTTTCGGTGCCGGACAGATTTGCGATATGTCCGGCACGTGCCGGACGAGCGAAATTGTTCGGGATCGTCGGCCCAGACTCCCTCTGTAATGAGGTCGGTTATGGCAAAACGACCGAGGGCGGTTAACAGTTGGATCAAAGAATCAGGAAAGAACGAACCGTGAATTAGCTGAAAACCCTGATCGCTCACCGAGTGTTCGACAAATGTGTTATGGAAGCGTTGAAGCAGTGGCGTGTCAAGCCTTCGGACCGCGATTACGTGTTAGAGGTGTCCTGTGAATTCGAGCTGGCCCATCCTGCAAGTTGCGGTGCGCCCGACTAGCACCCAATAACTTTGGAAACGAAAGTCTCTGCCGAGTTGCCGACGCCCTGTATATCGCAGCTGACTTGCGGTGTGTGATTGATAGATAAATAGTAGAGAGTTCAGTCAGACCGTACATGGGGGGAATAAGCGCGGGACGGGGTCCTAAAAGTTGCGCCACATTCCATTCCTCATCACACACGGTGTATAGTCTGGTGACTTGCCCGCAACCAGCATCACGAAGCTATTTCGTTGAGTTCACCAAGGTGACGTGAACCCCGATTTTCGCCCGAAGTGGAATACTAATTCGGACGAAGAGAGGGAGAAGAGATGTCACGAGGGAAGCACAGCGAAGAACAGATTCTGTCCGTGGTGAAGCAGCTGGAAGCGGGCCGCAAGGCTGCGGAAGTGGCACGCGAGGTCGGCGTGAGCACGTACACGGTCTACTCCTGGAAGGCCAAGTATGGCGGAATGGAGCCAAGCGAGGCGATCCGGCTAAAGCACCTGGAAGACGAAAACGGCCGGTTGAAGAAGCTGGTCGCGGAAGTCTGCCTCGATCGCGAAATGCTAAAGGCCCTATTAATAAAAAACGGCCTGAGCTCGTAGACCGTCGCGCGGACGCGGGGTTCCTTATTGAGGAGTGTTCCGCGACTCAGCGCAAGGCCTGCGAGCTGGCTCACATTGCCCGGTCCACATTCCGTTATCAGCCTGACCCGGAGAAGGACCAGAAGCTAAAGGAAAGGCTGATCGCACTGGCACACGAGAAGCCGCGCTACGGTTATCGGCGGCTCGGCGTGTTGCTTGGTAGAGAAGGAGAGATCGTGAATCACATGGTCTAATCGCAGGATCTCGGATAACCGAAGATCGAAAACACTCTCTTGAGGAGTCTGCAATGGAACACTACGTCGGATTGGATGTTTCTCTGAAAGAAACAGCTGTTTGTGTAATTGATGCAGAAGGGAACCGGGTCTGGCAAGGCAAGTGTGCTTCAAGTCCGCAAGACATGGAGGCGCTCATCCGCAGACGAGCTCCACAGGCGGTCCGGATTGCGCTTGAGACGGGCCCGCTTTGCGTCTGGCATTGGCACGCACTTCGGGCCGTGAACCTGCCTGTCGTTTGTATCCATGCCCGGCACGCCAAGGCCGCCCTGATGATGCAGTTGAATAAAACCGATCCGAACGATGCGTTCGGATTAGCGCAGATCGTGCGATGCGGATGGTATCGAGAGGTGGAGGTCAAAAGCATGGACAGCCATCGCATCCGGCTTCTTCTGTCGGCACGCAGCAGATTTGTGTCTATGCGAACGACTTTGTACAACCAGATTCGGGGAATGGTGAAAACGTTTGGAATCTTGCTAGCTCCCGGCAAAGGCGGCTCGTTCGTTCGAGAAGTCGAAGAGAAGATGCCCTGCGACCCGATAGTTGAAACGGTGATTGGCTCATTGCTGACTGCCTGGAAAACGATTACGGCCCAGTTGACCAAGCTGGACTATGACATCAAAGTGATGGCTCGAGAGAGCGCGGTCCATCAGAATTTGATGACCGTTCCCGGAATCGGGGCGATAACGGCGGCGGCGTACGTAGCCGCGATCGATTCTCCGGAACGATTCGGCAAAGCGAAAGATGTGGGAGCCTATCTGGGCCTGACCCCACGAAGGTACCAGTCGGGCCAGGTGGATCGAAATGGCCGGATTTCGAAGTGCGGTGATGCCATGCTGCGGTCTTTGCTTTTTGAAGCGGCTCACGCTTTGCTCACACGCACGAAACACAGATCAGCACTGCGAACCTGGGGTTTGGCGCTTGCCGCGAAAACAGGGCCGGCGAAGGCGAAGGTGGCAGTCGCTCGAAAGCTAGCGGTGATCATGCATCGAATGTGGCTGGAGGATGCGCCTTTTCGCGATTCGGTTGAAACGTCATTAGCTGCTTAAGAACCTAACCGTTCATTTCTCGGCCGTCGGCTGGATCATCCCGAACCTTCTTATGCAAGCGTTGAATGCGCGAATCACAAGGTGGAGATCCATCGACATCTAAAACCAACATGAGGCGATGAGACTACCCGTCATCTCGACCTCGGAGACAACAACGAGCCGCGAACTTGAATGATGTTAAGCCGGGAGCAGCAACAGGATCGACACCGCCGCACGCGAGCGCGGAGAAAAACGTGACGCATAGTTGACAGGCGATTAGACAACAAGAAGGTGTTTCGCGTGTATCAGGAGGCGGGCCTGAGCGTACGGCGCAAGAAGCGCAAGCGTTTAGAACGAGTCGGGCAGCCCTTGTTTCAGGCCTCCGGGCCAAATCAGCAATGGGCCATCGACTTCGTTCACGACAAGCTGGCAAGCGGCCGAACGATTCGGATGCTCAGCGTCGTCGATACCTTCACGCGCGAGTGCCTCGCACTAGAGGTGGATACTTCTCTTCCCAGCCGGCGCGTCACGCGTGCGCTCGATAACATCATTTTCGAGCGAGGCCGGCCCGCGCGGATACAAATGGACAATGGGAGCGAACTGACTTCCAGGCACTTTCTCAGTTGGGGCGTTGAGCGGCGTGTAGAGTTGGCCCACATTCAGCCAGGCAAGCCGGTACAAAACGCGTTCATCGAAAGTTTCAACGGCCGCCTGCGGGACGAATGCCTCAACATTCTGACGTGAACCCCGATTTTCGCCCGAAGTGGAATACTAATTCGGACGAAGAGAGGGAGAAGAGATGTCACGAGGGAAGCACAGCGAAGAACAGATTCTGTCCGTGGTGAAGCAGCTGGAAGCGGGCCGCAAGGCTGCGGAAGTGGCACGCGAGGTCGGCGTGAGCACGTACACGGTCTACTCCTGGAAGGCCAAGTATGGCGGAATGGAGCCAAGCGAGGCGATCCGGCTAAAGCACCTGGAAGACGAAAACGGCCGGTTGAAGAAGCTGGTCGCGGAAGTCTGCCTCGATCGCGAAATGCTAAAGGCCCTATTAATAAAAAACGGCCTGAGCTCGTAGACCGTCGCGCGGACGCGGGGTTCCTTATTGAGGAGTGTTCCGCGACTCAGCGCAAGGCCTGCGAGCTGGCTCACATTGCCCGGTCCACATTCCGTTATCAGCCTGACCCGGAGAAGGACCAGAAGCTAAAGGAAAGGCTGATCGCACTGGCACACGAGAAGCCGCGCTACGGTTATCGGCGGCTCGGCGTGTTGCTTGGTAGAGAAGGAGAGATCGTGAATCACAAGAAGGTGTTTCGCGTGTATCAGGAGGCGGGCCTGAGCGTACGGCGCAAGAAGCGCAAGCGTTTAGAACGAGTCGGGCAGCCCTTGTTTCAGGCCTCCGGGCCAAATCAGCAATGGGCCATCGACTTCGTTCACGACAAGCTGGCAAGCGGCCGAACGATTCGGATGCTCAGCGTCGTCGATACCTTCACGCGCGAGTGCCTCGCACTAGAGGTGGATACTTCTCTTCCCAGCCGGCGCGTCACGCGTGCGCTCGATAACATCATTTTCGAGCGAGGCCGGCCCGCGCGGATACAAATGGACAATGGGAGCGAACTGACTTCCAGGCACTTTCTCAGTTGGGGCGTTGAGCGGCGTGTAGAGTTGGCCCACATTCAGCCAGGCAAGCCGGTACAAAACGCGTTCATCGAAAGTTTCAACGGCCGCCTGCGGGACGAATGCCTCAACATTCATTGGTTCCGTAGCTTGTGGGACGCAAGACGTCGGATCACGGACTGGCGCCGCGAGTACAACACCGAAAGGCCACACAGCAGCCTGAACTACCGCACGCCCCATGAGTTCGCACTCAGCCATTCCGTAAGCCGGAAAGCATGCTAAATATTTAGGTACTTACTGGGCGAGAAAAGGGGGCACGTCAATTCATTGGTTCCGTAGCTTGTGGGACGCAAGACGTCGGATCACGGACTGGCGCCGCGAGTACAACACCGAAAGGCCACACAGCAGCCTGAACTACCGCACGCCCCATGAGTTCGCGCTCAGCCATTCCGTAAGCCGGAAAGCATGCTAAATATTTAGGTACTTACTGGGCGAGAAAAGGGGGCACGTCAAGTCCATGCGGATTGGCTGCTGCTTGCAACTGGCAACTCGGGGATAGCCGCGCAAAGATTCAGTAGTAAGCCCTTAAACGTTCGGGGAGACGCGTGAGGCCCCACCCGCGGCAAGTTGGGCGGCAACAACGTGCTTGTCAAATCCGTCGGGAGGTTCGTTGATATAATAAAGATCAGTTCTTCGATCGAGCAGGCCAATTTTCTGCAAGGCTCGCCGCACTCTGTTTGGACTCAAGGGTGGGTGAATGCTGGACGAGCTCGGAAACTCTGGGAGAGTTATTCTGCTGGTGGATGATGAAGCATCGATATTACGCTTCGTCTCGTTAGTTCTTGTGAATACCGGTTTCACGATCATTTCTGCATCGAGCGGAGAAGAGGCGCTTCAGAAGTCTCGGGACTATGAGGGCACTATTCATCTGATGCTTTCCAACATACAGATGAAGGGCATGTCTGGGCTTGATCTAGCCACAACGATCAGCATCGATAGACCAGAGACTCGGGTTATGTTAATGTCGGGCTTCGACGCGGGTTTGCTGGTGTTGAACGATGGATGGCATTTCTTGCGCAAGCCGTTCATACCGTCTCAACTTCGCGACCTCATCGCTTCCGTTTTGAATCAGCCTGTCACGCCCAACATAGATGAGCACCGTACCGCGAGTCTGAGCTAAGTCGCCTGTTTCAATGTTTTGAGAGCCGTTCTTGTGTTGCCCTTGCTTCCCGTACTCAGGGGCTACACAAATACCGCGCCAGAGGGACAGATCTTCGCTTCCGTTTCACTTGAACGACGTCTCGTTCAAGTTTACGGGCAGCTCACAAATCTGCTGATTGCCGCGGCATCTAAAAACTCGGCGCGTGCGAAAGCCCTAGGGCGTGCTTTTCCATTCACGGTCGTCGCCGTGTATGTTGTCGGCCACTGGACCTTCGCTTTGAGTTTGACTCTGTTTCGCGCCTTTGCACTCAACTTCATGGGCTCGGAACTCACCCTCGGTGTTGAAATACCGGCCACAGGCCTCACATTGATATTGATTCGTTCCTGGACTTGCTGGACTTGGCATGCGCTCCCCTAAACTATTATCACTTAGAAACGGTTTCAGTGCCGGTCACTCGACGAAGACCTCCGTCGTATAGCGTTTTGAGAAGCGGGCTAGTAGGGCGTCTGACCGCCCGTCGCTCCGTAGACCTCGCCAGTTACAAAGCGCGCCTCGTTGGAAGCCAAAAAAACAAACACGGGCGATATTTCCACCGGCTGCGCCGCACGTTGGAACGAGGTGTCATGCCCAAACCGCTGTACTTGTTCCTCCGGCATCGTGGCGGGTATTAAAGGTGTCCACACGGGCCCGGGGGCCACGGCATTCACCCGAACTCCTTGTTTCATTCCGATCTGAGACAACCCCTTTGTGAAATTGACGATCGCCGATTTTGTTGCAGCGTACGCAAGCAAATTGGGACTTGGATCAAAGGCTTGAATCGAAGCTGTATTGATGATGCTGCTGCCTGGCTTCATCAAAGGTAATGCGGCGCGACAAATCCAAAACAGGGCATAGACGTTTGTCTTAAACGTTTGGTCAAACTCTGCCGTACTCATGTCTTCGATTTTGTCGTGCGTCGTCTGAAATGCGGCGTTGTTGATTAGTAGATCAATCTTGCCGAATGCTTGCTCGGTGCGAGTGACGATCTCCTGGCAATGTCTTTCATCACAGACATCTCCCGGGAGCAGAAGTGATTCTCGACCCGCCCGCTCGATCCACGTTTTCGTCTCATCCGCATCAGCCTGCTCTTCCGGCAAGTAACTGATCGCAACGTCCGCGCCCTCACGCGCAAACGCCAAAGCGACCGCTCGTCCAATCCCGCTATCCCCCCCCGTTATCAGAGCCGCGCGCCCCGTTAGGCGACCCAAACCCCGGTAGGACTCCTCGCCGTGATCGGGTCTCAACACCATGTCTCCCGTTAATCCAGGATGCGGAACGTTCGTTTGTTCGGCCGGGGATTCAGGCCCCTGTGAACGGGGATCTTTCAGGGATGGATCCTGCACTGTCTCGTTCGCCATTCGATACCTCTTTCCCAAGTTGCAAAGACTATCCCGCTAGCATTCGGCACGCCGGGTTCGATCACCAACCTACAGAAAGTACCAGCTTGGACTCGGCCCTGTCATTCTTGTCCGTTGGAATTATTATTAGCAAGTCGTCTCTCCCACTGAACATGCAGGGACTCTTTCACACGGTCAGCAATGCTATACACACTTTCCGCGAAGCGGGGATCATCTTCTCTGAACCATGCAGTCATAATTTGCACTCCGTCAAGGGTAGTGAGTAAGGCGCGAATTTCCTTATTCGACATATGCTTCACCTACTTTAAGTACCCGGAGGAGCAATCACCCGACAGTGGCGCTGTTACCCGTGAGCGCAATGCGCACAAAAGGCATCGGCCCGATCGGCTTCTTCAACACACGCCGGCCGCTTTGGTGCGATCAGCGATAAAGAGTTGGCGATCGTCCGGGCTAGTGCTGCCGCTCGGATCCACCGGCGCCGCCCGGTAAAAACTCGTAACTTTCTTGCGCGTGCGGCACGACTTAGCTTCAGGTTGTTATTTTTGACTTTTTTGCTCGAAATGAAAAGCCCGTCACTTCCAATTCGGTGACGTTCCGCACCCAAGGAGCCTCTTTCCCGTATTGCGCAAGACGCCTAATTTGCAATCGCAATTGCCTTATAGACCGCGAGCAAAATGCCCTTGCCTTCTGTGATGGGTCGACACAGAGCGACTCTATGGTCGTCGCTTTTACTCTGTCGCGCTATTGACTCTGTCCTTCATCTAGGGTGCGCACATAGTTTCGAAACAGCACTACCGCCGACCGCGTCCTGTGAGTCGAGCGTTGAGCAAACCCACTTGCGGCGGCTGTGACACTCTAAAAGCAATTCGTATCATACATTTGGTCCGGATTGTACTGATAACCTACCCGTGCTACCGGAATGGATGATCCTCCATCCCAAGGCGAGAAACAACACTCCCCAGCAAAGGAAAAGATAATCAAAAATCGAAGTGCCAAGCCTTTCCACTACATGGTGCAGATTGAGAATGTGGTGGTCGAGTACGCCCTCGACAACATTGAATACGCCCCATCCGAAGATGACGGCGCCAATGAAGGTCGAGCCTGACCATGCAATATCTCGTTGTTTTCCCGCCTTCCAAAGCATCGCTATTCCAATCGCAGTCATAATCCAGGTAAGGGCGTGAAAAAGTCCGTCCCAAACCATAGTTGTTTCTACATTCACCAGCGAGGTTGGCGGGATCTTTGCAGAAAGCATGTTGTGAATCTGCAAGATTTGATGAAAAACAATGCCGTCGACAAATCCGCCCATACCTATTCCTATGGCGGTTCCTGCTGACAAGATGGGGCGACGATTCATTTTAGCTATTCAGTATCAACCGACAAGCAGGCGGAGCTGTGGAAACGAGGCTCCTTTGCGGGTGCCCCGCAATAGAAAAGGGCCGTGATGACCAGAAAAATGGCAAAAGGCAGAACGGTGACACCCATATAGAACCAGAAGTGTGGTCCGAAGATCGCGGCACGAACGTGCTTGCCAGTCGGTGTTTGACACAGCGGGCAAGCTCTCGCGGAAAACGTTAGGGTAACCACCCAAAAGGGAATGAGTCTGATGGGTGTTCGATTCAGGGTGGTGTAACTCGTGAGCCATTTCATATACGCGTGTCACCTTAGCCAGCAGCGAGTAGCGGGCGGCCCCTTTCCAAGCGGTACCCGGCTAAATCCCGATTAAGCGGCGGCCGTAAGGGGTAATCGGTGACGGAGTCGGGGTCGAAACGGCCTGCGGCTAAATTAGCGTAGAGATCTGAAAGCTCGGACCCGTGACGAGTCCACCGTTTGCGGTCGAGCCACCAAATGCCTTGCGGGTCTACGGAGAGCTTGCAAGAGGTACAGAATTTATCCCAATCGGTGGAGTCAATGGAAGGAAACCAGCAGAAACCCCGGAGATCGATGCCTTCGTCGATCAGCGTTGCGCACTCGCTCACCATGTATTTAAGCCACACGATGCGGTCGGTGACGGTGCCTCGTATATTGGTTTCGCTCAACATAAGTGGCTTCCGGTAACGCTGGCTGTAGTCGCGCGCAACGGAGGCGAAGCCGCGCGGAGCGGAAACCGGCCAAAGGAGGATAGGTTTCTTCAGGCGGGAACTCCAGCGCCAATCGAGTTCCGAGTGGGCATAATAATCGAGGCCGCAAACATTCATCGGAACAGCCGGATGGTCGCCAAACCAGCGGATCTCGTCGGGTGGGATGCCATGTGAGATCAGATAGGGGAATAGCGGATGGTGGCTGTCGAGGCTTCCAGCCGTGAGGTCGTCGTAGAGAAAGCGCCGTTCGTTGCAGAACTCAACCCAGGACTCCACCTTTTTGTCGCGGGCGTGGTGATATTCGCCGGTGTCAATGCGGATGAATTCCATACGAGGTTGGAGCGAACGGACAAGACGCGAGGCGTCCACCATGATCTTCGAGACTTGGACGGCCATACGGCAGAAAGAGTGATCTGAACCGTGAAAGGGATACCAAATGCCCATGAGCCCGCAAAGGATGGTGGTGGCAAGCGGCTCGTTGAACACCGTGCATTGGTCAATCCAGGGATAGCGCTCCATCATTTTGCGCAAGAAAGCGCAGTAAAAGGCGGAGAACTCAGGGTGCACGAAGCCGCCCGTTAGCCACTCGGGGAAAGATGTGTGGTGGAGTGGGTCAACCACGGGACGCATGCCCTGCCGTCGCATGTAGTCCATCGGGCCGTCGATACAGGTGAAGTCGTAGGCGCCGCGGGTGCGTTCAATTCGATGCCAAGGAATGGGATACCGGAGGTGACGGATTCCCGCGGAAAGTAGGAGGTCGAGGTCGTGGCGCCAGCGTTCCAGGTGCCGCGTGGTTTCCAGTACGTCCTTTCCCGAGCCGTGGATGTAAGTGCTTTCGAAGGCACCGAAGACGATCATGCGCTCCGCGTCTATGCTCTCCAAGTGCCAAAGCGGGGCATCGAGGTTAGCATCTTTGGGTTATCAGCCACGGAACTAAGAGAGGGCCGGGGACACACACCAACGCCAGGTGGGCACCCCGGAGGTCCTCTCCTCGATTATCGAACTGCAGTGCGAGGAAGCTTCTAACGTCACCGTTCTTGGCGGGAGCGCTCTTCTTCACAGGCATCGGTGCAACGTCTTCCTCGCCTGCAGTTTCGTCTTCTTCGCCGCTCTCTTCTTCCTCGCCGTCCTTGTCTTCTTCTTCCTCGTCAACTTCTTCGATGATTTGGGCCGCAATACCGGTAAGCTTCTTGTCGGTTTCGCCGCCCTCTTCCTCTTCCGTCTCCCGGAGAAGTTTAGCGGTTAGTGAATTGCCTATTGCTTCCGCTGTTGTGCGCAGAGAACCATAGCCCGATATCTCGTAATGCTCTACTTTCTGTGCCGCGGCGATTAGCATTAGATCTTTTATCGGTCCTTCCGCGTCTTCTTCAATCTGCTCTTGACCTTCTTCAATCAGGCCTTGCATTGCTTTACAAGGCTTCGACTTCGGCTTCATTCCGAGGCCTTCAAATACCCTTTCGAGGCGAGTAATCTGACCCCTTGTTTGCTCCAGATGTTCAGTGAAAGCAGCTTTCAAGTCAGGGTGAGAAGCGGCTTTAACAAACTTAGGCAATGCTCGCGTGATCTGCTTTTCAGCATCTTAGATGTCCTTCAGCTCTTCTTGCAGCAATTCCTCGAGGGTCTCAATTGGCATATTAAAGAATCGTGAGCAATAGGCTTTCCAGGCCCCGGAGAACGCTGTGTTCAACGTTACAATACGAGAGATTTACTGTCTCGTCACTGCCTAGAAGACAGCACTGTAACACGAGACACGTCACGTTTTTGAAAGACTTTTCCTGGCTGACAAGTGCATTGTGAACCGTGTGCTTCCGCTTTCTCCAGCCCTTCGAGTTCTCATCGCTAGCGACTAGCCTTAATAGTCCTCCAGATTGTTATAACTCGGCAATACTCGGCCAATCTTCATCCGCGCACAGCATTGACTGGAACAGACTGTTTGTTGTTACGCGAGACCATCGAGAAACGAAAGAGAAAGGCTAGAACACCGAATTTGAAGGCAGCAAAAGCTCCGCTTGCGTGAACGGGAATCAATCACATGGGGCGGGCGAGTTGAAACGAGCAAAATGGGTCAGGTGGACTCGTCAATTCAGCCCCCTGCCAATTCAGCGGAGCGAACTGCAAATCTTTCGAAAGGGACAGGAGTATGATGTAGTCATCGCGGTAGGCTTAGTGGCCAAACAAAGCGAATTCGATCTCCGTTTTCAAAACGCCCAAGAGCAGCTCGGCTTTTTTCACAGGGTAAACCGTTTTTTGGCAAGGGACCATGAAGTATCCGTCATGCTGCAGGGAATTGTTTCAATTGTTGCTGATTTCATGCAAGCGGAATCCTGCCTGGCGTATCTTCTAAAAGCTGACGAACTCGTTTTATGCGCGTCAAACTATCCCCACTGCTGGGCGGTAGGAGAAATACGCCTTCGAATGAACGAAGGAATTACAGGTTGGGTTGCCCGCGAGCGTCGAATGGTTGCGATTCCCCGAGATGCTTTCAACTCCCCTCGGTTTAAACTTTTCAGCAAACTAGCTGAAGACTGTTTCGCGGCGTTTCTTTCTGCCCCGGTAATTTCACGTAACCGGCTAATTGGTGTGATAAACGTTCAGCATCGGAGTCCGCACCAACACACGGGAGCCGAAATGGAAGCTCTTCTCACGGTGTGTGGGCAAGTGGGCTGCGCAGTCGTCGTAGCCGGGGTTGAAGGGGACACGAGAGGAGCTTTAGTGTTAGCTGGCTATTCTCGTTTGTATCCCGTCGACCAAAGCTCCTGATTGTTTTCAGCCTGGCAGGAGTGATGCCAGAACATACCCGTGGTAACCGCTACCAAGACAGTCTGTCGTTGGTCCGGTGTCGTCAATGAGTCATTTAGATATTTCAAAGTCTACGTCGCGATTCTTCTCCACAATTTCTAGGACTGTTGCCCGCCCTTCCGCAAGGCTTGCTGCATCTTCGTAAAACATGTAGACTCCGTCAATTTTCCATACTTTTCGGGCGCTTGATATGTGGGAGATTGTCGCATCCATTCCCTTATGAACCAATCTTTGGCTAACTTCCTCTTCAGTCACGATGTCACTCCTTCTTGGGTTATCGCTAGCGGTCTGCATAATTTCCGCCCGTTAAGCTCGTATAAGTTTTACGATCCCACTACTCATGTTGTTCTTTGTGGTGCCGGCCCTTTAAACATCTATATTCCGGCCCAACAGTCTTCCACTACGAGATCGCAGGAAAGGCAAATCGTCGGAATAAGTTCAGGCTCAGTCCGAAACCTCGGGCAAGACCCCCTGACTTTTTTGCCGGGACTCCGTCGGACTCGGTCTGACCGCAATTATTCGTGAATATGCTTGAGAAAAGCCCTGAATATTAACGCAAGGTCATTGTTCCCTTAGGACGTTCTGCCTGCAAACCCGGCATAATCCGACCTCGGTACAAAGCTGTCACCTGGACTGCTCCCAGCTCTTTAGGCAAATCGCGCTACTCGGCTACGGGGCTTCTGTGAGAGCACGGCGGCGACGATGTGCTCGTCGTTTTAAGGTGTTCGGCTAGGTGATGGTGTCCTTTCACGGGTTGGGCTTTGGCGAACCGATTGTAACGGATCGGCTGCCAGCGCCGCCTCCATCTTCAACGATTTCGGCACACCCTCAAACTGACATAGGTAAGGGGATTGCCGAGCAATAAGGGGTTGTGAAAAGCCCCTTGGTTATCCCCATGCTTGGCCCTTCTGAAGGGGAACCGTACCTGCAAAACCCTTTCGCGGACCCTTTCCTCGTTGAGGCTGCGGACCCGGGCCATTAGTAAGTCGTTCAACGAAATTATTCCTGCAAGTTGTCCCCGTTCTGGATCGACGACCGGCAATCGCGTGAAGCCAGTTTCGGCCATCCGAAAAACAACGACCCGCAATGATTCATCGGCATAGGCGACAACGGGCTGTCTGAGCGTATTACCGAGGGAGGCGTCCGCTATGGACGACTCCGCCGTGTGCCGCAACTCCCTGCGGGTGATCACGCCCTTGATTTGTCTTTCATCGTCGACGATCGGATACAGGTGCTGTCCCGGCTCCGCGGCCTCGCGCACGAGCGTACGAAGTATTTCTTCTAGAGTGGCCGAAGCGGGAAGAGCGGCCCTTTTTGTTTGCATCACCTCGCGAACAAATAGGATTTCCAACGGGTCGGTCGCGTACTCGCGGGTGATATAGAATCTCTCCGGGCGACTTTCTCGGTGAAGATGAAACGTTTGAGCAGCAGTACGGTAGTGGCATGTGCAAGGATCCCGGCCACCAGCAAGGGAAGCAGCACATTGATGTGATGGGTGAGTTAGAGCGCGAAGAGGATGGCCGTGAATGGGCCCGCATGGTTCCTCCAAGGATCGCGCCCATGCTGATCAGGGCCAGAAACCAGCCCCTTCATTAGGAAGGAACATCCCTTCGAGCTGGCCGAGGGCCGCGCCCGTTATTAGTAAAGGCGCCAGCACACCACCAGAGGTCCCCGATCCCAGTGAAATTACCCACATGGCCGATTTTACGAGCAGCACACCGGCGATCACGGTTCGCGGCACGTCGCCCTGAAGCAGCGAGAGGATCGTGTCGTAACCCACGCCGAGCGCCTGTGGAAAGATCACGCCGCCCACACCGACAGCGAGGCCGCTGAGCGCAGGCCACCACTTCCAATGGATCGGCAACTTGGCGAATATATCCTCGGCCGCGTATACGGCGAGCGTAAGGACCGCGGAAAGACCACCCGCGAGCAGGCCAGCTAGCACACACCCGCCAAGCCCTTCGGGACCGATGAAGATGGGCTGCGGTACAGGAAAAAGCGGGCCCAGGCCGAGGATGTACCGGCGCGCCGCCCCCGCTGCGGCACTAGCTAGCGCTACCGGGATCGCGCTCCGCGGCTTCCACCTCGAAAAGGAGCAACTTCACGGCGAGTAGCACGGCCGCGACGCCCGCGACAAGTAGCGTCTCGCGTTCGACTGCAGTCAGGTGAAAAAGTTGCGCGATTACCGATCCGAGCGCGCCGCCCGTCATGATGATGGGGCCTTCAGCGCCGAACGGACCGCCTGATCCATCCGGGATCAACTTTCTCGCTACCTACCCCGCTGAGTTGCAATGCTGTTCAGCGTGCCGTTGCCTTTAAGTCGTTTGTAGAGTGATGTTGTCTTAACCGCTGAATCAATAGCAGCTTACGGTGCAAGCTGCGATGAGTGTATGCGAGGCGAGCATTCGGAAAGTGGCGCCCCGAGGAGACTTCAGCATTTTGTGTCTTCCCGGTTTCGCTTTGGGTCTCTGCACCGGCGTGTGTGGTATTGGAAGGTTCTAACATAACGAATCCGGGCCCGATTTGGGGAACGCGTTAAAGAAGACCAGACCAGACATTCACGTAATGCTGATGGCCGGGCAACAGAATGGAAATAGTCGTCCTCAAGTTTGGCTGGGCATATATCCAGAAGCACGCTGTAGCGGCGAAGCTGGTTGAGATGGTCACCGCTGTTTTGAACGCGCCCGACAGATCCCAACTTGGCGATGAATTCGACAGTAGCAAAGACCATCCTCCCTAAAGCTGTATTAAAATGGGCCGCTCGCCAACTCAACGAAGGAACAGTCGAATCATTCTGGTTGTTGAATGGCACATTGTCTTTTAAGAAGGCGCCCTTGAAGGCCTCTTGCCAGGGTACGCGTAGAAAACATCGTATCCCCAGGGGGTCCAAGTGGCAACGATCGACTACGCTCAGCATCTGAACACTTCGACCCGCCGGGTTTCTTGAAGCCCAGTGATTTTGCGATCGCCTCGGCGGCACGCATGGAGCTGGAAGATGGTTACGCACAACGTCATGAACCACGTCTACATGCACGTGCGCGCTAACGGTCAAACAATGGCTCTGAAAAAGCTCTGGAGTCTGCTAAAGCGCTCTATCGGCGGAACGTACGTCTCGGTTGTGCTTTTTTCGATGTGTTCCGCTGCATCGATTGAACAGGCGTTCCGGTTCAACAATCGGAAGGTGTCGCACGTGAGTGGCTCGTGATTGGGATGAAACATATTACGGGACGCCGGTTCGCAAGGTCATCCGCGCACCAGCCAGGCAAACTGCTGGTTATACCGGTGCTGACTTGCTCTAAGCCATACGGTGTTACAAGCCGCTGACTTTCTCTTCTTAATCATGAGGGTTGGAATTGGAATATACTCATGGGATGAAATCCAGCGTTGCCAAGTTGATTTTGAGTGCTATTTCGATGTCGTCGGCTCTGTTTGCGCAGCAAGCATACATCTATACTCCCGTAGATGTTGCTGGAGGTACCGATGTCGAACTTTTTGGTTTGAATTCGGCTGGTGACGTGACAGGCTCTTACCTCACCACCAATAATTCCACGGGGCGCTCAATAAATGCTGGTTTTGTTCGCCTCGCCGATGGCACATTCATACCGGTGAATGACCCTGACAGCCTTACCGGCACAGTACCGAAAGGCGTCAGCGACTCGAATGCAGTTGTTGGCGGATTCAATGCTCGTGGCTCTCACGGATTCGTATACGGCATGCACCAGTTCCACAACTTCAACTACCAGAATTACCAGACGTTCCTAACGGGCATCAGCACAGACAACAGAATCGTAGGCTACTATGTCTCAGGACCGAGTCTGTTCGGCTTTTACTGGGATACAAACGTCAAGTTCAAATCTCTACCTAACGTGAACGGCTTGCCGTCGAGGGCGTATGGCGTGAACAATCTTGGACAAATGGTCGGAGTTGACGCCCAATCGAGTTCACCGGGTATTCAATATGACGGGCTTTTTTTCGCAGCGGATGGCTCCTACGTGATCATCAACTATCCTGGCGCAATCGCCACGAATTTGTCTGCCATAAATGATGGTGGAACCGTAGCTGGGTACGCTTCGCTCACGAGCACGAGCCTTCCATTTGGATTCTTGTACGTTGATGGACAGTTCACGACTTTCAATTATCCAGGTGCAAGACAGACAGAAATCTACGGGATCAACAACGCTGGTGTTCTAAGCGGCGTTTATCAGGATTCCGCCAACATCTTTCACGGGTTTATAGCGACACCTATTCAGTAAGGGCTGCTCAAGGAGCACAAAGTACTACGCCGCCCCGGAGACCGGAATCGCCACGCGAGGTAACTGTTCTAACCACGAAGGTAGATGCAACATTCTTCCAGTCCGGTAGGAAAATTATTTGTAGGGGGGCCGGTATCGTTGAATCAGCGTGAGAGCGGATGGGATCGTTGCGATAGCAGCACGGCCCGGCTTTGAAGCGTAGAAGCACTGAGGCACCGAATGCCTAAGCCTTTTCCTCGAAGCGGGCACTACTTCGCCAACAAACAACACCCCGGAGAATTGTGACGGATCCCCCGGGGTGCCGCACTCTCTTGCCGAGTGCTCGCCCAGCTCCACTCCGAAGCCGAGCGATTCTAGTTTACAGGAGCTCTACTCCACCATCCCGCACCATGGAGCCCTCAAGCGCTTTTCAGCACTGGTCTCTACGCAGTATGCGAGCTCGAAGGCGCCTCCAATCTCGACTCTGGCCCAGCTAATGAGGCGACGCGTCGCATGCCGCTCCGATTGTTTCGGCCAAGTCACGCTACCCATCTGCCCGAGTGCACTGAGGCAACCCGGCCTCGGCGGCACGCTTTACTATTTTCGATGCGTATCACCAACCGCTTCACCAATATATCTTTACAGACGTTTTTGTGGTTTTGATGCACGTGCTGCCCAGCAACCTAGCGGACAGCGGTGCCAACTTTCCCCATCACCCAATCGCTTCCGTGGACCTTTTTAATTGAGGTTATCTTATGCTGTTTTCCTCTTAATCACCACTAAACAGGCGCTTCGCTGGACGACGTTTCCGAATCGCGGAAATGCGGTTCAAGAAACGCTCGGAATAACACGACGCCGTACACAATAGTTGCGGAGCTGTTTACGCTGCTATACCATAAACCTGCCTCTGGGAGCTTCTCCTTCGGTTCCCCTCATCCCTATGTCCTACACACCGCATTGTGTTCTTCTCGTGATCAGCTGTGTTTCCTTTTTGAGCGCGTCGGACCCGGTTGCATACACAAGCATTGGCCCGGCGTACACTTTGGCGGCGCTCGATTCGGGCTCCGGCACGGCAGCGAACGCGATATACGTGGGCTTGAGCGCGAATGCCTTTAGCTTGTCCCCGGACGGTAAGACTGCCTATCTTTGCGAAGAGAACGACATTTCGGCATTGAACTTGATCACCGGCAAGCCGTTGTGGCAAATTCCCGCGTTGGGATGTAGCTTTGTCCGCAGCAGCCCGGACGGAGCAACGCTCTATGCGCTGACCGTTCTGCAGGGAACGTATGGCGAGGTATTTGTAAGCCTAGACGCCCAGACTGGAACTGCGCAAGGATATTTTCCCGTGCGCTCGGGATATGCGATGTTGGCATTGCCCGACGGATCGAAGGCGTACGCCAGCGGGTTGGATGGCGTTTTTCTTTTGGACCCGACCACCCTCATTTACCAGGCGAAGGTGTGCACGTGCAAAGGAGATTTGGCCTTGTCTCCGGACGGAAAGAGGCTTTACGTGGCGGGGGTAAGCCCCGCGCTGGGGTATGTGATCGACACCGACACGGACATGACCGTAGCAACGATCCCGTCTCCTGCACAGGGCATCACGGTAGGAGGAGTAGCGGTAAGTCCGAGCGGAGCGGAAGTGTTCTTTGGAACGAGCCAGGGGTTGATCGGAGTCGACACTGTTACCAACCGCGTTGCGGCCACGATCCCGTCCTCCGATCTATCGCAATCGGAAAAGCTGAGCACGGATGGGCAATATGTGTATTTCTGTCCCAGGCCAGGCTTCTTTCCGTCCCTACTCCAATTCGATTTGAACGGTGGCACGTTCAAAGCCGCGGCTGTGGGATTAAGTTCGGTCGATGTTGAGGTGGTTCCCACAACGCGTGCGACTTATATCCTGGCACGACCCAACATCGTGGAACTGGCCGATCCGATAATAGGCACAGTAACGGCGAGGATTGCTCCCGTGTTCGGTTCAGAGGGACTGATATTGTCGACAGCCGGCAATGCAGTAACAGGGGGCGCGGTCCTCTATCCTCTGAGCGGAGTGCCGGGACGGTTGGAGGTCCTCAGTGTGATTGATACCAGAACGCATCAGGTGAGGCAAACGCCAGTACCAATCGACGCGTTCGGAGGATCTTTCGCAACGAACGGCGATGCCAGCGTAGCGTATGTAGCGACGACCAACGCACCTTTGACAATCGCTACCGTAAAGCTTGCAACAGGGGCAGTAGAACAGACGAATGTTCTCCCCGCAGCAAACGACTCGCAAACCTACACCCTGACGGTATCGCCCGACGGGAACAGCCTCTTCGTGCTGGAGACAGCTTCACCGCAACTATGCCGGACATCGCTGCCGGACTTCACGAATACGCATTGCGTCGTGCCGAATGGAAACAGCACCACAATGACGGTGAGCACCGACAGTCAGCGTGTCTTTCTTGCGGTCGAAAACGGCCTTAAGCCGGGCTTATATGAATACGATGCGAATACGCTAGCGGTCACGCGAACCGCAACGCTTCCCAATATGTCGCGCGAAGTGAAGGTGATCTACCTAGCCGGCCAACGCAGCATTTTGGTCGCAGGCGCCGCTGCGGATAGTAATTCGCAGGGCCTTGTTCAACGGATTGGGTTAGATGGATTCGAAATTGTCGCCCAACAGAAGCTGGACTTCCGACCAACCGATCTGGCGGTCACGCCCGACGAAGCAGAAGCACTGCTGGCCGGATCAATCTCTGGGACGGTTGTGCTGGCCGGAAATACGCTCGCACCTCTCGGAACAATTCCTACGGGATTGACAGCAACAGTCGCCGTCGCTGCCGAGTAGCGGTACTTCTGGAAGCAGTTTACTAAACGCCTAATCCTACCCGGAAGTTACGAAAATGAAAGACATGTTTTCTGTGTAGTTTCAAAGCAGCGCGACAACAGTATCTTGTCTGGACGGAAAGTAGCGGCTATTACCAGAAAAATCGGGCCCCGAGGACGCCGGTCCCGGGGCCAGCTCCTTTCTTTCGACTGAACGTATTTTTACATTCCAATTTCCCGACGATTGTGGATTTTGCGAAGGAGACGGGCCCAGGGGTCAACCGGGCCCGTTTTTTACGAGCGTTAGGTTCCTCGCCAGATTCGGGGCCGTCTCGCCCTGAAAAACAAGTGGGAGTGAGTTCGCCGGACTATCGCTTAAGTTCGCCAAGCATCATTGGAAAACTCCTGAAAAAGCAGTGGGTCACGTGGTAAGACGCGGCATCGTCAGCGGCGGTCCCCGGAAGAGAAGTGGATGTCTCCATAGCCGACTTGTCACTTCTCTCGTTTTTTCTCGACTCAGACCAACAAATAGAGTCCATGTGGATTGCTGACGCTAAGCGATTACGAATGATGAATCGCATCCAGTGTGCAGCTCTGCGATGTGAGATTGGTCTTACCTGAATCAGCCGGGCTCTATCGAGTTTGACCGAATAGCAGACCTCCCTGCTCGATGCGCCGGAAGCGGGATCTCAAAAGTATCAAGGTACGCACGGGGAGGGCATCAGTCCTACTGGAATCGTCACTGGATTCTACGAAGACGCGAGCGACGTGACCCATGGGTATATTCGGCTGCCCAGCGGGAAATTTATTACTTTCGACGCCTCTCAACACCTGCTAGGATCTCTGTCGTTCAGTCTCACAGCCGCAGGCGCTACGACCGGATACGCTTTTAGCACTGGAGATGAGTACTACGGCTTCGTCCGTACCGCGGGTGGCAGTGTGACCCTGTTCGAAGCAGGAAAGAGGGCCGGGCTTTTTGAGGGCACCGTCCCCCTTAAAATTAACTCAGCCGGAACGATAACGGGTGTGTATATAGACGCCGCCCGAGTATCGCATGGATTCGTTCGCAATTCCGGCGGCGATATTACTACCTTTGATATGCCAGGGGCTGGAACAGGGTCAAATCAGGGTACGGACCCATCTGATCTTAACGGATCCGGACAGATTGCTGGATACTATATTGATGTTTCGACCGTTGCGCACGGCTTTGTCATATTGCGCAATGGCAGCTTGTGAGTGCACGGTCTTCCGTTGGCCAGAACTAAACAGTTCCGACCAAACGGCCTGAGACTACTGGGGCTTCAGCAGCGTTTCTACTCAATCGGCCCGGACCAGGACCACGTGAATAGAGTGAATAGGTTAGAACACCTTTCGAATGCGATCTATTCCTAATCAGTCAGCGGTTAAGACATCTAAGTTGCTCGCCACGTAAGGTAAAAGCCGAGGAATGGTTGGTGAGACCCATCTGAACCAGCACTTTCTCTTCATCGCATGGACGAGCGATCACCAAATGTAAGCTGCGGCCGACGTGGCAGGAAGTCGCGTCCGGAGACCTGGTTTAGAAGTTGGGCTCAGCCCAGAAGGGGATTTCTACTTACTCTGACCCCTCTTAACTCGGGAGATCTATTCGCTCGCGTGGCATGATCGTCGTTGACCAACAGCAGTAACTTCGGCGATCTTAGCGGCAGGCAAAAGAAATAAGATGGCCGTCCGCTATTTCGTTCATTACTTCAGTCGGAGGGCCGCCTCCTAGATCATGAAAGTTCTGATCAGATGCATCTGATCGTAATAGCCCACTTCGTGGGCGATCTTCATCCAACTGCCATAGTTCGTCCGGTGTTTCTCAATCGCGCGTTGGAAGCGGGAAATGCGGGACAAGAGCCTTGGCGAAAGTCCAGCACACTCCAGGCATCTTCGCTCAAGCTGCCGCTCGCTGATTCCGATTTTCGCCGCAGTGGCGCGTACGCCACATTGTCCAGAGGTCAGCAGACGCAGTGCGAGCGCGGTCGGATTCAGGGGATCAGATCTATGCAATCGGTCTAAGAAGAAGCTGTCTAAAATCTGTACGCGATCAACGAAACTCTTAGCGTTTCCGAGGCGCTCATAGAGAAAGGAGGCCTGTGGCCCGAAAACCGCATGTCCTTCAGCGCCGCCTCCAGCAAGCGGCGCGATGGGCAAGCCGAACAATCGGTGAAGCCCCAGCGGCCGAAAGAGCACATCGAGCGACTGCATATCGTCGCGCAGAATCAGCCGCGTCCTGCGCGAAGATATGGGCCCGACAACGGTTGCGGCCCAGGAAGGGCGAAGTTGTTCAGTCTCGTTCTCCTTGACCTCATAGATTGCCCCGAACTGAAAAATAAGCATCGTGCCCGCGCGAGGAAACACAGGCTCCACAACCTTTCCGTCGTTCGAAACCGTCTGGCGCTGCACATACCAATGGACAAACGGCCGCAGGACCGCATCCGGCGTGGCGCTTTGCGTTGTGAGCATCGTGCCTCCATAAAAAGGCTAAGATTTCTGCCCTGCGTTCGAGTAGGGTAGATCCATCTGCTCGACATAATGCAGATCCACCTGAGTCGCTTTCCAGCCGCGCCCCTCGTTCAGCAGCGTGTACGACACAATCATATCGTTCTGCTTCGCTAGATCAAGCTTGCCGTCCGGACTCATGACCGGGCTCTTCCAGCTTGCCTGCAAGATGATCACGTTCGGCGCAATCTGTCGAAGGTCGATCAGCTGCAAGGGCGGCGCGGTGACGTTATGATACGGCCCCCCGACACCGTGAAGGAACCCAAGAGCCTTCTCAAGCGCTTCATGACCTTGCACGAGTGTGCCAAACCTGTTGACCGTGTTGGCGTCAGCCGTATGGAGCAGGCAGAGCTGGTGCGCGTCATGGTTGTTCCATGCACGCTCCCATTTGCTCAGGAACTCTTTGGCCGCCGCGTTGTCCGCAGGCGGGCCGGTTACATCTTCAGCGTTAACCGCAGGGGCCGCTGCAAGAGCGCTTCCCGTGACGAGGAACTTGCGTCGCGAGGTTGAAGTAGGATTCATACGGAAAACTTAGCAACTCAGGCTGATCCAGGCCTAGTACGAACCCGACATAACGTGGTGAAAACAGCTAAACGCGCTACTGATATCGGAAGCTTTTCCTGTGGCGCACGGGAAGAATGCACAGCGTGACTCGGCGGCTCCGGCCGCCGAGCTTCCGTGCAAGCCCGAACTGATTCTCCGTCCAGTCTGTCAATCAATAGGGAAATCTATCTACGCTAAGGTTCGCTTCTCCTCCCGCGGTGATTGTGGAGTGCACCGGCGAATTGTGCGAAAAACATTGGCAGATGCTGTTCCGAGAGCGGGAGTTTCCGTTGTCGCCAATCACACGTCTCTAGCGCGCCCTATTCGAATCCGACACGGCGCATCAACTCTCGAAATCGCGGATCGGATCGCACCGGATCCAGCTGAGGATCTACTTTCAGATTAGTAAGATAGGGTGATCTCTCACGGTACGCTTTCTCAAGCCACTCGAAAGCCCGATCGTTCTGGCGCAACCCGACATAGATGAGAGCTAAGTCATAGGCGGGCAAATACTTCTTCGCCATCATCGCTTCCAGCCGGTCGGCTATGACGCGGGCGGCCTGCTCGTTTCCGGAGATTGCATAGCCGTATCCGAGTTCCGCTTCTCCACGAGCAGAACTATCAAGCGCGACCGAGGTTTTGAGTGCCTGAAGGGCGTCGGCATACTTACCTTGAGCCTGGTAGGCCCAGCCGAGAAAGAGATTGAAGCCGCTCATCGACGGAAACATATGAATCATTTCGAGGCTTTGTTTCGCGGATTGGTCGTACTGACGCGCCAGATAAGTGTTCCACGCAAGGTTTCCACCCGCGATAGGGTCCATCGGATCCAGCTCAAGAGTGCGCCTGGTCTCCCGCATGCATTCATCGAATCGACCCATCAATGCAAGAAAACGAGAGTAGTGATGGTGGGCAGTCGCGTAGTTAGGACTCAACCGGATGGCAATTCGAGCTTCACGTTCCGCATCCGGCCAGTTCCACTCGTAAAGTAGCTTTTCCCAGATGAGCGAAGCGTGCGCCTCGGCGAGATCGGGATCGAGCTCAAGGGCTTTGAGTGCGGCCGCCTTTCCCTTTTCAAACCCTTCTGCAGGGCGCACCGCGCCTCGATCCCACACTAGCACAAAATTCGTGTCCGCAAGTCCCGCGAAAGCTTTCGCAAAGCTCGGCTCCAAATTGATGGCCCTTTCGAAGTATCGGATCGACTCATGGGCTCCCTCTTCCGTTCGCTGGTTCAGGAAAAAACGGCCTCGCAAATAGCTGTCCCAAGCTTCGGGATTGATGGGGCGGGCCCTGGCGAGAGTCTGTTGTTCACCTGGTGTCAGACTCGCGCTCACTTGAAGGGCGATGTCCTGTGCGAGGCGCTGCTGGAGGGACAGAACATCGCCGAGCTCGCGCTCGTAACTCTCGGCCCAGATATGCCGATCCGCTGTTGCGTCGATTAACTGCACGGTGACACGGACGCGATTTCCTGATCGCAGCACCGTGCCTTCCACAATAGCGTCGGCACGCAACTGGCGGGCAATGGACGCGAGAGGCTCGCGCGTACCCTTGAAACGCTGCACGGATGTTCGCGAGATCACGTCGAGAGACCCGATCCCGGCAAGTTCGGTAATCAGTTCATCCGCCATCCCATCAGCGAAGTAGGCTTGTTCGGGGTCGTGCGAAAGATCTTCCAAGGGTAAAACCGCGATCGACTTGAACCTGGGGCGCGAGGTCTGATGAAACACTCCGCCGCGCCAGATACCCAGTCCGATCGCAGCGAGAACGAAAAGCGCCGTTGCGGCGATCGCCTGCGCTTTCCGTGATCGTGGAATTTTTGCGGCGACCGGACGCTCCGCAGGTGTAGGAACAGTGTCGAGGATGGGCTCAAGAACCGGCGCGATAAACCGATATCCCCGGCGAGGCACGGTTTCGATGAACCGCGGAGTTCCTGCAGAGTCGTCAAGAGCCTCTCGAAGCTTATTCACGGCTCGATTTAGACCCTGATCGAAGTCCACGAACGTGTCGGACGGCCAAATTAGTTTCTGCAGGTCCTCGCGGGTAATCACTTGTCCGGGACGCCGCACCAATACGGCGAGTAGTTGAAAAGGTTGTTCCTGAAGCTTGAGTTTTCTACCATTCTTGAATAATTCGCCGGAGACCAGATCCGCCTCGAACGTTCCGAAACGAACGATGCGAAGATCTGGGTGGACTTCCGCCATGTGGTCTATCAGAGAGCTTAATATACGCCGGACCGGGCCCCGGCATTCCTCTAGGAATAGATCCCGAACGACGCGATTGAGCTCAACAGAGCACGGCGCGAACAATGCGGTAAAGCACAAGAGGAGAGCGAACTCCTCTTGTGCCGAGACTCAGTTCGATGATTTGACGCCGGTGCTGTTGATTGCGCTGTCGCTGTCCACCACCGTTCGGATCTGGTTTCCTGAGGCATCAACGACGATTGCCAGATTCATCGTTGGCGAACCGTCGGTAAAGACCAACTGCATGGTGCCGGTGCAGTTGGAGTTAAGGGTGTAGGAGCCGGTCGCTGGCCGCCAAGCTTCGGCGGGTAACTGGCCGTTGTGTACTACGTTGTCCACCTGAGTGAGGTTACCTGCACCGTCGTATGTCGTCATTGCAACCCCGGCTACCGGCCCCGCGCTCGGCCCGCTGAGAACCTGACCGTTGATGATGAATCCGAAGTTCCCTTTCAGTGTCGCAAGCGAGCACGACGGGGCGGCGCTAAGACTGAGGCCCGGAAGCGACACCGCCATAAAATACAACAGGGTCTTGGAAAAAACATGCATTGAAATATCTCCTTTTCTGACTCGAAGAACGGCACTCAATACGCCGCCTTGCACTCGAAAGTAGCCTCCCTGCTCACCCAAAGCCATGTTCCGGGGATGCTCTGCTTGTGATTTCCGCATTTTCAAGTAAGTCACTGATTTAGCTTTGTTTAGAAGACGAGATTCCCGGCCTGTTCCCCCGAGGAGAGGCTGATGAGTACCCCGCGCAGCCCGCTTGCAGTTTGAATTCCTGCGTTTGGTTTGCAGATCGAAGACGTGAAGTTTGATCTTGGATGGATCCTCCGCGAAGAACGGATGATCGCTGTACATGATGGAGTTTCCGTCCGGAGACCAAGTTTAGTTCATCATCTGCTCTCCAGACTTCTGGGCGACCGGTACAGGCTCGCCACCCTGAGCCGGGATCATATAGATCTCATCGCGCCCGTCGCCCAAGGAATAGGAGCAGCGCTATCGAACAACCCCGGTGATCCGTCCGCATCGAGCGACCATACGTTCGTCCTTCCCTCCCGAGTTGCCTGGAAGACGAACGACTTTCCGTCTGGACTCCAAACGCCGCAGCGCTCGAACGGTGGCTTACTCCAGCCTGCAAGCAGACCGTCTACCGTGACCTGCGTCGATTGATACTTCCCAGAGATACTGGGAATCGCGTTTAATATCGGTCGTTAGTCGGAGCACCTTGCCACCCGGTCCCCGGGAGATCGGCTAATTTGCGGATGTCGCTTCCGCGCTCATTCGACAGGTACAGCTGCGTTGCGTCTGTGAAAGCGGTCTCGTGTCCATCCGGCGACCACGACGCATCACGAGCCGTGATTTCCGAGATGGTGTGGGACTCCAGCCGGCATTGGCGCGGCCCAGAGCGGTGAGCAGCAGTTCTGACCGCGCAATTGAGAAATCCAGCAGTTGCGCAAAAGCAAACGGAACCGGGATCGGGCCGGTTCGCCGCCCTTTGTAGAGACTTGCCAGATGCCGGAATCTGTATACGTGCCGGACGTGAAGTAGAGCCGACCACCATCGGTCAGCAAAGCGGCGTTTGGGCCGCCGAAAGCCCCGGTCCTTCCCGGCTTATCCTTGGTGTCGTGCGTGATCTGATCGAAGTTGGGGGCAACGGGAACACTCGTTGAATACGATAGGCAGGGCGCGAGCGGCGAGCGCGAAGAGCACCAGGGCTACCAGCACCGACGCCCCGAGCAAACTCCGCGATCGGTTCGCCGCTGTGTGTCGTTTTCCTTCTATGTGTTGGCCTCTCCTCGACTACCCCCGGCTGCATGTAGTTCGTGGATGGAGACTGCGGCCTCGTGAACCGGAACGTTCAGCCGATATCCGCGCTTGGACAGGGTCTCTATATACTCGTCGCCGTCAGCCGTTTGGCCCAGACTCTTTCGCAAAAGAAAGATATTCTGCGTTAGATTACTCTCCTCCACGAACGTGCCGGGCCAAACGCCGTCCATTAACCGTCCATTCATTGCTGCTTGGTGACCAGTTCGCCGCGCCGCTGCACCAGAATAGACAGCGTGTCCAACACCTTCGGAGCGAGGCGTACCGAGTCTTCACCCCGACGCAAGCTCACGCGTGAGGAATCGAGCGTGTAGTCGCCGAACTGAAATAACGGTTGCCGTTTCAATTACATCCACATCCTAATAAAAAAATGAGAAATCGCTGAAAGAGCCGGGAAGACGCCTTCGAGATTTTAGACATACAGTTGCGCTGAGGGCAAATTCGCATGAGCACGATACCAGCGATCGCCGCAACAGGTCTTCAAGAAAGACGCGTATCGAACCCCGGTCGCGAAAATCGTTTTTTTCTCGGTATGTCGATTGCGTGCATGCTGGGGGTTTTCGTAGGCTTTTCCCGGACGTATTATCTCAAGAGGTATTTTGGGACCCACGAACTGCCGCTACTATTCCACATCCATGGAATGGTGTTTACAGCCTGGATGATCTACTTCGTTATTCAAACTGGGCTGATTGCAAACCGCCGGGTGTCTCTTCATCGCCAACTGGGATACGCAGGGGCGGCTCTGGCAGGCGCAATGACTGTGCTTGGCGCAAGCGTCGCATACTACGCGTCCAAATACGGCTTCGCGCTTCCGATCCCGTTCACTCACAACCCAGAAGGAGTCTTGTTCTTTACATGGTTAAATATTCTGCTCTTCGCGATGTTTGTCACTGCGGGCTTTTACTTTCGCCGGAACCGGCAGGCGCATCAAAGGTTGATGTTGATGGCCATGGTCTGCGAGCTCATGCCATCCGCTCTCGGAAGATTGCCTGCAGCGGCTCATCCAGTGGGACTTATCTTTCTGTTTGTGCTCGCCGGCCCGCTTTACGATTTGTTTACGCTTCACCGAGTCCACCGCGCTTACTTGTGGAGCCTTTCGATTTTTATCATTACTCAGCCGCCAATCCGGATGTTGGTCGGCAACAGTGCTACTTGGTATCGAATGGCGCATTGGCTGCTCAGCTAAGGGCGGAAACGCCCTTATTCGTTCCAAGTCTCTCCGTGGGGGTCACTATAGATGGGTTGGGCCTTTGCTTTACATCCGCCCATCGACGAAGATCGTGAAGTGGACGATATGCCGGATAGACCATAGCAGTTGACAAAAATGGTGCGCCTTCCTCAATCGCGCGAAGCAACCAATCGATGCTTACTTCAAAATGTCCAAGCGCCATCTCCAACCACGATATTGCGATGGCAGGCACATAGGCTTCGTTTCGCCTCCGCTGCAGATCTGGCACGCTTCAAGAGCCTGTGTCCGGTAGAGTTGCTCGCAGCGACCAATTTCGATGTCTTTCCGCGCTAGCGCTCCCACCTCCCATAGATCACGCACCGCGCGAACGGGAAGGTCATCGGTTTCGCTGTCGATAGTAACGAAGGGGGAGAACTGATGGGTCATGTCAGCCCCGAATTCCCAGCGCATGGACGAGAAGGCCCGGCAACCTTCGACTACCTCAAGTTCCCCAGCCAAAACTCTTCTTGCAATCGCGATCGCGCGCTCGGGGGCATCGTCGACCCAGGGCCGCCCGTAGCCTTAATCATCGAGGAGTTCCCGCGCAAATTGGCGCCTTGCGCTCTGGTCGCTCCACGCCGAAGAGCTTATATCAAGTGCATCCTCCGCCGTAGAAGGCTGATGCCGGTTTCCGAGAGAGACTTCTCTGAAGGCTCGTTCTCGTTGCCCTCATTTTAGTGAGTCTGGCAACATCGTTCTTACTCAATTCGCAGGTCAGGTGGGCAGCGCGTTTCTTCCCAAGCCAATCCCTTTCGGTCCCACCGATTCGTTCACAGCATTTTTTACAATGGAATCCGGTCCCGGCGACACCATTCCAATCGTTGGCGATGGGATGACGTTCCTAATGGAGAATACTCCGGCAGGGCCCGCGGACATCGGCGAAGGTGGCTCGGGCTTGAGCTTCTTTACGCAGACAGTCACTCCGGCATTAGCCGTCACTTTCAACTCCCGAAAAACCCTAGTAACTGGAATCGACGTAACCAGGGTAGAGATGCGTGGCCGTAGGCGGGACGACGAAGACTTGATGCTCGCCGGCACCGGTTCCGTCAATCCATCACCTATAAAAAACACTTGGCCGATCAAAGGACGCAGTAATCGGAAATCGGTTCGGATTCCGCTCGGGATTGTCGGAACCGTAGAACCGTAGGGTTGGCGGCACGATGGTGGGCAGAGAGTCCTCTAGAAACATTCCGACCATCGATCCTTGGTGATCGGTATTGTCGTAACCCGAAAATGGACCGGTCGGGAGAATGTTTGCTCTTGGATAGCAGGACCCGATCGGGCTAGTTGTACCGTCGACGCTGTAAGGAGCATTCGCAGTATCGGTCGATGTTTCCTCCAGACGGTAAATAGGCATGTTGGCGCTTACCGACAGCCTTTGCACGTCTGAGACAGAACTCTGTGCATCGACGGCCGGCAATCCCACCCCTGCTTGTAAAATTAAAGCGAAAAACAGCAGCTTCACAAGAATCTCCTCCCTCAAAAACGGATTTAATCATGACCACTCGGCAATCTCGCCGCAATCCATGTTGGGCGAGAGACGTTTAGAGTCGTGGCTACGGCGCGGTAAAACGACTTTTTCCTCCAGCGTTCCGACACGCAGAATGAAACCGGAAATTTTTAAGTTTCCCCGTATCTTTTCGCTCGCCACAAGATGCGCAGGAGCGCATCCGAGCGCTTCCGTTCGTGCAACCTGATCGCGACGGCCTGCACATTCATAACGCGTTTAGGAAAGCCATAGCCGTCACATTGCGTGCCAGAACGGGTTCAGAGGGTTTGTTCGCTGACAGTGGTCTCCGGACGGACATTACACTGCCGCCCTTACTTTAGAGGGTTCGGAAGGGTCTGTCGCTGATGTGTCTTCAAACGAATCACATGAATGCCTATTTTGCATTATTAGCGGCAAAGAAGGAAAATTCACCGTACAGGATCGATGGCCCACTCTTTTCGTTTTCGCTTATTCTAGTAGTGCGACTGCGAGATGCCGCGGTGACTGCGATCCAAAAGGAAGCGCCGGAGCTTCGCTAAGAGCTGCCGGCCAGGCGTCGCGCTCTTTATGGAGACACATGGGCGAAGCCGAGAATGAACGAGACGGCAAGACTCTGACCTTCGGCCGGAGCGGATCCGCTAAGTCAGCGATGGGACCCTACCGGCTGGTTCAGTTGCTCGGCGAGGGCGGCATGGGCGAAGTCTGGCGAGCGGAACAGGTCCACCCGCTGCAGCGAACGGTGGCGCTCAAGCTGATCAAGAGAGGAATGGATTCGCGGGCGCTGGTGGCTCGCTTCGAGTCGGAGCGGCAGGCCCTGGCGCTGATGGATCATCCAAACATCGCCAGAGTCTTCGAGGCAGGCGAGAGTGAGGCGGGACGCCCTTACTTCGTTATGGAGTATGTACCTGGGCTCGCAATGACCACTTATTGCGATCAGCGCCGCCTGAGCATCAAAGAGCGGATCTCCCTGTTTATTCCGGTGTGCGAAGGCGTGCATCATGCGCATCAAAAGGGGATTATTCATCGCGACCTGAAGCCTTCCAACGTACTCGTAACGGAAGTTGACGACAAAGCTATTCCGAAGGTCATCGACTTTGGGCTGGCGAAGGCCATGGGGCCGCGATTGACCGAGAAGACGATGTTCACAGAGGCAGGGGATATGCTCGGCACGCCCGCCTACATGAGTCCGGAGCAAGCCCTTCGTAATGAAGCCGGGATCGACACGCGTAGCGATGTATATTCGCTCGGCGTGATGTTGTATGAATTACTAGCAGGCGCGCTGCCGTTCGAATCGCCGGACCTACAGGGCCCGGGTACCGCCTTGACGCTCCACATGCCCGCCGAGCGAGAACCGGCGCGACCCAGCACAAAGATCAAGTCACTTGGGCCATCGTCGCATCAGGCAGCCCTAAACCGTGGTGAAGACCCGGCATCGCTTCAGCGGCGGGTGCGCGGAGATCTGGACTGGATCACGATCAAGGCATTAGAAAACAACCGAGCACGGCGCTATGCGTCCTGTTCGGAACTCGCTGCCGATCTTCACCGGTACCTGGAAGACCAGCCGGTGCTCGCCGGACCGCCTAGTGCGCGCTATCGCTTGGGCAAGTTCGCACGCCGACATCGTTGGGGCGTTGCGGTGGCGGGCACCGGTCTTGCGTTGCTGCTGGCGTTCGCGGTCACCATGGCCATTCAGACAAAGCGCATTTCGGCGGAACGGGATCGAGCAAACCGAGAGGCGGAGACAGCGCGCCGGGTGTCCGAATTTCTTACCGATATCTTCAAGGTTTCCGACCCGCGCGCACGCGGCAATAGCGTGACTGCGCGAGAGCTCCTCGACAAGGCATCGCGGAATATCGAGACCGGGCTCGGCAGGAATCCGGAACTTCAGGCGCAAATGATGGAGGTAATGGGCGGCGTGTACGAAAACCTCGGCCAGTATGGGGATGCGCAAAGGCTGATCACTAGAGCAGTAGATATTCGCCGTCGCGTTCTGGGTCCGGACCATCCGGAAACTCTTCATTCGGCGGTCAGTCTAGCAACTGTGCTTCGCGAGCGGGGCCAATATGCAGAGGCGGAGAAATTGCAGCGCGACGCGCTGTGGCAGCTAAGGCGCGTTCTCGGGAACGGCAATCCCGAAACGTTGCGCTGCTTGAACAGCCTAACCGGCGTGCTTTATCAGGAAGGTAGAACGAACGAAGCTGAGAAATCAGGCAAGGAAGCCCTGGATACGGAGATGCGCGTCAAAAAGCCGGAGGATCCCGAAACGCTCTGGACGATGATGACCTTGGCCGGCGTCTACTTCGACGAGGGTCGTCTTCCGGAGGCGGAAAAGCTGTACCGTGAAGTATTCGAAGTCCGGGGCCGCGTTTTTGGACCCGACCACCCGGATACATTGGCAGCCGAGGACGGCTACGCGACCACTCTAGCAACGGAGAATCGGCGTAACGAAGCGGAGAAGCTGCTCCGCGCGGTGCTCGCTGCCCGTCTGAAAGTTCTCGGGCCTGAGCATCGGGATACGTTGATGTCGATGAACAACTTGGCCAATCTGTTGTTCATGCAGGGCCGGTATAGCGAGGCGGGTCAGTTGGAACGGGAGACTCTGGCGATTCAGAAGCGCGTTCTCGGACCTAATCATCCCGATACAGCGATGTCGATTTACAATCTCGGCGGCATTGCTCTTCACAGCAACAAGCCAGACGAATCCTTGGCGCTGCTGCGGCAAGCTGTCGACCATGGATTGGCACCGAATATCGCGCTGCACATGCAGGACGATCCCGATCTAGCGCCGTTGCGGAGGGATCCTCGATTTATCGCGCTAAATCAGCGGGCCAAAGATCTTGCTGCACCCGTCGGTAAGCCGAACTGAATCGAAGCATACTCAAACCAAGTGCCGCCACCCGACGTCTGGCGGCCCGCGACGTTTGCGGTCGACTGCGAGAACCAAACCTATTCGCTCGATGGCCTAGGATCCTATTGTCGGTGAGGAGGGATCTGTTCAGAAGCACGAGTTTCTGATTCACCAATCCGGTACCATAGGCCAGTAGAGGCAATCACTTCGTATCTGGCGTTTAGCTTTCGTATTTCGCCACTCCCGAAGCTTTGGGCGGCTCAACTTTCGAGGCTGATGAGCCAAGATAATGTAACTGAGATCGTAAACCTCGGGTCTGGACTGGGTGGGCCGGTCAGAAGCGTTATCAACGAATTAGAAAAGCTAGGGTTCATAACTTCGGTCGCGCTTACGGACCTGTACCCGAGTGCGATCATGTCGGAGTTACACGTCGTTGGAGCGAGTTCATCCGGTACTGGCCGGAGCCTGTGGATGCCGTCAGGGTTCCATCTACGCTAACTGGGGTCCGCACATTGTTCGCCTCGTTTCATCACTTCGCGCCGAGAGCTGCCCGCGCGGCATCTTGTGCGACGCCTTTGAACAGCGCAGACCGATATGCATTTTCGAGGCAACTTCCAGGACGCCGGCCGCAATTGCATCGACGATACTCATTCCCCTGCTTGTTCTGTTGCTGACTCCACTGGTGAGACCCTCTAACTTGGGTTCGACCTCTTTTTACCTACGTACTTCCGATTTTGCCTTTGCTGATATTCTGGGACGGTCTCGTCTCGCAGCTTCGGACCTATTCGATCGAGGAGTTAAATGAATTTACCCGTGATCTCCATTCGCCGGCGTACCTGTGGGAGACGGGAGAAATTGAGATTCCGCGCGTGCGGTTGCGGGTTCCCACCCTGATCGGTCGACCGGTCGACGCGTAAACCGCGAATCGCAGAAAAGGCACATCGCGGCCAATCATTCACCTGTCCCAATCGATCGAATAGATCTCTTGAGTACCCGTGTCTTTTAGCAGGATAGGCGAGTTATTCAAGTCAATTGAAAATTCCAAGCCCGGCAATCTTCCGGTCTGATCGTATCCTTTCAGGGACGCAGCTTCCTCCGTCTTTCGATCGCTCACACGCAGTTTCATGATGGCGGGACGATCTCCGTGCCGCATGAAGAACACATACCGGCTGTCTCTCGACCATTTCTTGAAATCCCAGCCCGCCGCGACGTCAGACCATTGCTGTGACCGGAAATCAAAGAGCAAAATTCGAGAGCCTCTGACGGAGGATGCTGCCACGTAGCGTCCGTCGGGCGACCAAGATGGAGCAAACTTGCCCTCCGACCCGGGGATGTCGGTGATGCGTTTGGTTTTCAGATCGAAGATGTGAAGTTTGATCTTGGATGGATCCTCGGCGAAGAACGGATAGTCGCTGTACATAATGGAGTTTCCGTCCGGAGACCAAGATTCGTTCATCATCTGCTTCCCGGAGTTCTGGGTGACCGGCACAGGCTCGCCACCCTCGGCCGGGATCAGATAAATCTCATCGCGTCCGCCGCCCAAGCCGTGAAACAAAATGCGCCGTCCGTCTGGAGACCAGTGTGGGACCAGGGCCTGTAAAGGAGCAAATGTCAGCTGCAGCCGTTCGCTTCCATCTGCTTTGCTGCGCCACAACGTTCCTTCGGGAAAAGCTACGTACAGAAGCGACTTACCGTCGCGTGAGAACTCGACAAAATCGGCGGAGATACCGTTCAAATAGGGGATGAAGTCGTGGGATTCAATGTCGAAACGCTGTAGTTCCCCGCGCAATTGCTGACCGATCACAAACAGTTTTTTTCCGTCCGGACCAAACACGGGTGAGAGGGAGTTAATCTGCCCGTGGCTGATCTTCATTGGAACACGAGCAGCGCTATTGAACAACCCCGGTGATCCGTCCGGACCGAGAGACCATATGTCAGTCTTTCCGTCCCGAGTTGCCTGGAAGACGAACCATTTTCCGTCAAGACTCCAAACGCCACAGCATTCAAACGGTGGTTTACTCCAGCCCGCAAGCAGACGTCTACCATGACCTCCTTCGATAGGTACTTCCCACAGATACTGTGAATGGCGTTCGATGTCAGCAATCGTCAACCGGAGCAGCTTGCCATCCGGCGACCAGCGCGGACGCCATCCAATTCCTGGCAGATCGGCTAGCTTGCGGACGTCGCTTCCGCGCTCATTCGACAGGTACAACTGCGTGGCGTCTGTGAAAGCGATCTCGTGTCCATCTGGCGACCACGACGCATCTCGCGCCGTGAGACCGCCAAGATGGTGCGGGACTCCAGCCGGCATCGGCGCCGCCCAGAGCGGCCTCAGCGCCACGTCATCCATCGAACCGGCAAGTAGCAGTTCTGACCGCGCAATCGAGAAGTCCAGCAGTTGCGGAAATGCAAACGGAACCGGGATCCGGGCTGGTTCGCCGCCCTTTGTGGAGACTTGCCAAATGCCGGGATCTGTAGCCGTGCCGGACGTGAAGTAGAGCCGACTACCATCGGTTAGCAAAGCGGCGTCTGGACCGCCGAAAGCGCCGGTCCTTCCCCGCTTATCCTTAGTGTCGCGCGTGATCTGAACGAAATCGGGCACAACCGCAACGCGTCCTAAGTCAGGATGGCGAGGGAAGAAGACAATGAACGCCATTAGAGCTAGGACTGAAACGGCAATCAACACCCCGCGATTCGTCCTCCGCGCTTTCACGACGGGGCTGTCTAGCTTGGCCTCTGCTGCGGGCTCCTTGTCGCTCCCGGGTGACTCTTCCGCATAGACTTCAACCTCTCGAACCGGAACACTCAACCTGTATCCGCGTTTGGACAGCGTTTCTATGTATTCGGCACCTTCAGCAGTTTGACCGAGCTTTTTCCGCAGGAGAAAGACGTTCTGCGCCAGATTGCTCTCTTCCACATAGGTACCGGGCCAAACCGTATCCAACAGTTGCTGTTTGGTGACCACTTCGCCCCGGTGTCGCACGAGAACGGCAAGCGTGTCAAATGCTTTGGGAGCGAGGCGTACCAGTTCCTCACCCTTTCGTAAGCTCATCAGCGAAGGGTCGAGCGTATACCCGCCGAACTGGAACGTTAGCTTTTTCAATTACATGCACGTCCTAAGAAAAAAATGATAAATCGCTGAGGAAGGCATCAAGACGCCTTCGACATTGTACCTGTACGGTGACTGAATTAAAGGATCGAAATGACTACCACAACAGGCACTACGGGAACGTTTTCGGAACCTTCACTCCGGGAGAGCCAATCCCGGTTGTGAGTTATAACAAACTGTTGAAAATTTCGGTCTCGAATGGTTCAAGAACGTCGATCGGCTGGGAATGCGACGCAGAATCCCCGGCGGTACGCATTGGTGACGGTGAGAAGCTTACAATTCCATTACCGCTTCGTAAAGACACGTGTACGGAATACGTTACATGGGGCGGACCGATGTTCTATCAGCTTCATTACGCTGACCGCTATGTCTGCCTGATACTGGCTGAATCGAACAGGCGAAAGCGATACTGTCAACCAGATACATATAATCCTGTGAGACGATCCTGCCGGTTCGTACAGTCGCGATTCTTTGCTGTCGTCGCTGCCCTTTCCCCTGAGCGGAGATCCCGCCGTCGATTGCACCCGCTGCGGTGAACCCCAGCTCCTTGACGAAAGTAAAGCTCCTGTTTCGACGGTTCCCTCAACCGGCTGTTTTGTATCTCCGCGTCGAATGTCGTTGTCGAGGCTCAGGTACTGCCGATTGCTTGCCGGAGAAGGAAGCCGCATGCAAAACTCTGGCGGGCATAACGAGCTGTCGGAAACAGAATCGCTCTACTGCGGTGTAGCCACAAAGCCCGATGCATTCGTCGAAATGCTGGAAGATCCCGTGACGTAATAACCAACCACCAGGCCCGCGTTGTTTATCCCGCTTGCAACGGAACTCGTCGCGTTCGGCACCGCGAGGTCAGTGAACGTCCCGCCCTGAAATACAAACGCGAGAACGGGTCCGCGTGCAACGAGGCTATAGTCGCCAACTACCTGGGTTAAGTCGTTCACGCCGTTGAAAAAACTCTCGTAGGATGCTGGATAGTAGAAGAAGCTGTAAGTCCCCTTAGTCAAGGTAAAGCCCTGTTGGAGACCGCCGGTACCGGGAATCCCGTTTCCTACTGCCACGCCCAGATTGTTGATCCCGTAAACGGCCGTACCAGGGGAATTTGGAGCAGTGAAAGTCTTCAGGTGCTTCCCGCTCTGGGTGACAAACGAAGCAATATCATTGTTGTTCGTGATGTACCACCCTACCGTTAGATCGTAGTTGTTTATGCCTTCTGTATAGGAGTCCAGGACACCCGGCACTTTGTAGAAGGCGAACGCGCCTGACGTGCCTATGAAGTTTAAGGTTCCCCCCTGCGTGGCAAAACAATATCCGGCGAGCACGCCCTTGTCATTAACGCCTGTCACGAACGACTCGTAGCAGTTGCCTCCAGCATCAATTTGAGTGAAAACTCCCGCGGCATACGTGAACCCGTGTGCTGTATATCCAGAATCAAAGAAATACCCCGCGATTTCTCCCTCGTTGTTAACGCTGACCGGATAAGTACCAATTGCGCCAGGGTACTGAATTGTGGTGTAAGTATATGTGGCACCGTACATAGCTGTGGACACCACGAAGAGCGAAGCAAATAGCAGTTTGTGTGACAACACGAATCCCCTTTTGAAAACGTACCATACACGTACTCGTCCGTCTCCTCAGGCGTGGTGCATCCGTTAATCGCCGTAGGCGTTTGCGTAGTAAAAAACGTAAAGAAGCGAGGGCGGTTTTGCCATGTTATTCGCCGCTTCCGTTTATGTTAATTGTGTAACGGCTAAATCACTTTAATCAATATTGACCCTAGCCGAGTTGTGACTGCCGCCCGCCAACGGCCGCTCGCATCCGTCTTGGCGGTTCCAGATAAAAAACACACTCGCCGGAGTGCTCGCCTAAGCGCACATCGCGCGGTACCATAAATGCTAGGTGCAACTACTGGAAGTCTTTGATAGCACTCGCGTGCTTCGGAAAGAGCTTCTAACTGTTAAACTGCACTGATTCGTCCTGCAAATTCGCACCCGAATCGCTCGTTATTCGAAGCCGGTCAGCGAGATCGCGGTCCCAGTATATTTGAATTTCAAGTCACCAAAGACGTTCTTAAACGACTAGTGACATCTGTCAGATCATTGTTCACTTCCTGTGCAATGCTTGGACCTAGAGACGCTAATGTCTTGAAACCGTGAGACTCGGTGGTGTCAGGCGCAAGTGCCAGTGCCGGTGCAACGGTTTGATGTAATCGACATTCATGCGAATAGCGCAGGCGCTTCCATTGAACGGATTTGTAGAAGCGCTTGATTTTATCGCGCGAGGCGCCGTGGCCGGTGCAAGTCTAAAGCGGTTGGCTGCACGGAGAACGCCCTTTACTCTTCGAGTCCGAGCTTGTCGTTCGCGGCTGTGGTTAATCTAATTATTTGGCACACATCTATTCGAATGATGTGGCACATTCGCCCATATGCAAGAGCTGTCCGCAATCCCCGGAGTCGCGCAAAATGGCATTGCGGCGGTTCAATTTGCTCTGACGGTATCTGGAGGACGGCAGCCACTAGCGCTCGGAAAAGGACTAGAACGATGAGGGCGCTCGAAGAGTTGCCTCTCTTCTGTCGCTACAGGTTATTGAAGGGCTCACTTGTGGCAACTTTCGTCTTCTTGCTCGGTTGCGCACCCAAATACAACGTACTCACGATTAATGATCTCGACCAGTTCGCCTTGGACGTCGTTGAGACCGCCCGCGAAAACTTGGTCATCGGCCAAGCCTGACCATCTCCTCAGCTCGCCCATCGAAGCCGCAAGGGCGTCAGTGTGCCCAATAATGTGAACAAAAGTGTGCCACTTATTCTGACAAACGATACGCGCTGACCGCGATGAACAATCTCGCCGAAATGCTGAGCGCGCAAGGCGATGATGTGGCAGCGCGCCAGCTTCAGGGGCAGGTGCTGGGGAGCCGCCGGCGAGTGCTGGGGGTGGAGCATCCGGACTCGCTGACCGCGACCCTCAATTTCGCTGGAACGCTACGCGTCGCAGGGCGATCAGAGTTGACAACCCAGTCGCGTTCCGATATAGTCGGCTTCCGACTATGAAAACCCAAGACGATCCTCCCCCCGCCTTTTCGCCGCCAGCACTTCAGATTCTGGCGGCACTCGCTACCGAAGATCTTCACGGTTACGGAATCATTCAGGCGGTCTCTGTCCAGTCGCTGGGTACGGTTCGAATCGGCCCGGGCACTTTATACGACAACCTTAGGAGATTGATGGAGCACGGTTGGGTTCGGGATCTGCAGCCTACATCTGAGAACGAAAAACGTATGTATCGCCTAACCGCTGCCGGCAAGGCTGCTCTCTCCGATGAGATTAGCCGTTTGGATAATTTGGTCCGACAAACAAAGCGATCTCTAGCGGGAATGAAGCCAAGGAGGGTGGAGTGACTTCACGCAAGCTATATCAGAAGTGTCTCTTGCTTTATCCTGCGTCTTTTCGGAACGAGTTCAGGGACGAAATGCTGGGAATGTTTGAAGACTGCAGAGCGGCACAAGGCTCTTGCTGTTTGCTGGCAGACGTAGTTCTCTCGGCGGTCAAACAACAGATCAGTCGTCGTTCAACTTCTTTGCAAAACAGTGCATCTCTTTATACGGAGGTCGGTTTATCCCCGAGTTTAAAGAGGGTGGAAGCACCTGGCATTCCAATACGGACTCCCTCCCGTATCGGGGGATGTCGGCTGGTGGCGGATACAGCACTGTGATCGATCTGCTCCGTTTCGCCAACGCCTTACAAGACCATAAGCTACTTAATATTCCTAACACTGAACTGCTGACCACTGGTCACGTGAGCACACCGAAGGGCGGGCACTACGCTTACGGTTTCCAAGATGGAGTGATAAATGGTTTGCGGTGTTTTGGGCACTCTGGCGGGGGGCCCGGCGTGAATGGCGACCTCGAGATATGTCCCGCGACGGGCTACGCAGTGGCAGTTCTTGCCAACATCGATCCGCCTGCCGCCCAACGTATTTCGGCCTTTGTCCTCAACCACCTCCCGGCGACTCCATCGATGAACCGATAAGCTTTTAAAAGTTTGGAGCTTGGTGCTGCAAGGAAAGCCCGATTCAGCCCGTCGAATACCGATGGAGTCTTTGCAGGATTTGCCGCTCGTTTACGCGCGGCGTGGCATTTCGCTGACCTTCACGGATCGGGCCGCCAGGATCGCATCTGCGTTGATTCTTCGTGGGCGCCCTTTCGACATGGTCCACGATTAGGAAATTAGCGGCCTCCGTTTTTACGGTAAGGCGGCGGCAAGTTGCTCCCGGACAGCCGAGAAGATCGTCGGTCTATCGAATCGGGAGCCTGGTTTATTGGGAGACCAAGTCAGGGACATCTTATACAAACCGGTGAGGCCTGTTCTGCTGGGCCGCGATCTCCTCAAAAAAGTTTCAGTGGCGTCCGCAGGGCGATTGCCAAGCCTCACTGGATGGCATGACCTTCAGCGAAAAACGGGGCTTTTGGCTTTCACCTCGGTGATCACCTGAAAACCGGCCAA
Source organism: uncultured Acidobacteriaceae bacterium (assembly GCA_963730775.1). Taxonomy (GTDB): domain Bacteria; phylum Acidobacteriota; class Terriglobia; order Bryobacterales; family Bryobacteraceae; genus Bog-105. The sequence goes on from CAVSTI010000015.1 coordinate 79,270, forward strand.
CGATGATCAGCGCAAACCGGCCAACGGTCGCACTGGTCCGGAACAAGAGTATTTATAACGCGCCAGGCATGCGCAAAGCAATCTATTCCTCGCTCGTCTTATACTGAATCACCTGAGTGGAGGATACGGCAACGCAGGGATGCGCCCGGAGCGCCATCTCAGGGGCCGGAATGGAGGGCGGCAAAACGCCGCCCTTCGAGCCCATTCTGGCGGGAAGGCGTAAAATCCCAGGGTTTGGGGACAGAGTCCCCAACTAAAGAGCCTTTACCGATGGGACTACTTCGGAGTGTCGCTTTCGTCGCGCTGGCTTGCTGTGCGGGAGCTTGCGATCCACCGGCCTCGTCGAGGGGCCCGATCATCACAAAATACAGTGCTGCTGCATGTATTGCATTTTCAGCAATTCAGCACGTGACCCCGCACATTCGCGAGTGGGATACGGCGCTGACGCTTCGCGATGGAGCGCAAGTCATCGTTAAAGGGGTTGACACAGTGAGCGGCAACGTCACAGTCTCCTATCCTGCTACGGGCCGGGTAGCCGTTGCGGCTGACCCCAACGATTACATCTATCCCAGCGATGTTCGTTTGGACGCTCAAGGCGAACTGCTCTACGTGAAAGCGGAGGGGCTCGCAGTCTTAGACGGTGACCAAACCTGGCTCTTCGAGTTCGACCTCCGCAAGCAGCGAATTGTGCAACGAACTCGGGTCAGAAACGGCATACTGCCTATGGAGTGGTCCGGAACCTCCGCATCCGCAGTAATCATTGACCAGCTACCGACGACGATTTGGTGCGCCAACTCCGGGGACCGCACTTGAGCACATGGCCGTGATGAAGCAGACGGTCGAGCATGGCGCTGACGGCGGCGACGTCACCGAGCAGTTTGCCCCAGTCTTCAACCGGTCGATTGGAGGTCAACAGCGTGCTGAATCGTTCGTAGCGGCGCATGACGATCTCCAGCAGATCCTCCGCCGCTGTATGCGGCAGTTTGCGCATGCCGAAATCGTCGATGATCAGCAGTGGCACAGTTGCGACTGAAGTGATGTACTCGCCGCGTGTCCCGTCGGCGACGGCTTCAGCTAGTTCATCGAGCAGGATGTGGGTTTCGCGATAGAGCACTTTGTAGCCCTGATGAATCGCAGCGTGACCGATCGCCTGCGCCAAGTGGCTCTTGCCAGTTCCACCGGGGCCGAGAAACAGCGCGTCTTCCCGTTTATTGATGAACGCCGCAGTCGCCAGATCGAAAACGAGACTGCGATTGACCTTCGGGTTAAGAGTAAAGTCGAAGTTGTCGAGCGTCTTGTCGGGATCGCGAAACCCGGCCTGTTTGCGGCGCCGCTCCAGCAGCCGGTCAGAGCGCCGCGTCAGTTCATCGTTGACGAGGCAAGAGATCAGGTCGATGGGTGCCATGGTTTCGGCCTGAACCTGGCGCAGGCGTGTTTCGAGAACATCGGCCATGCCGCCGAGGCGTAGCTGGCGCAGGGAACGTTGCAGTTCGATGGTGTTCACGTTTGTTTCTCCATAGCTGTTCGTTTCTCGATGAGGTCGCGATACAGGGTCAGTTGCCGGATGAGCGGATCGACCTGTCGCAGGTTGAGTCGGAGCTGCGGGCCGCGTTCCAGATAACGGCGCACGAAGCGGTATTCGCAGGCTCCGGTCTCCAGCGCTATTGAGCAGGCATCGTCGGTCGAAGCGACGCCGTACTTTTTCGCCAGGGAAAGCACGCCCAGAATGCGGCGCACGGCAGTCTCGCCGTGGTTCCGATGCATGCTCTGGCGCAACGTGCCGATGTGCGGTCCGGCCTTTTCAGCGCGCGCCAGGAGCTGCTGGGTCGTGAGCGGAGTCCGCCGTGGACGGTCTTCATCCTTGATGCGATGACGGCCTCGCTGTTCCCGGAGGTGCTCGCGCAGAAGCTGCCCGGTGAGTGGATCGATCAGGCGAACGTGCGACGTATTCCACTGCACGCGGACGCGTCGGCCGATCCAGCCCGGCGGAGCACCGTAGTATGCTGCTTCGACCTCCACGCACCCGTCCAGATGCACAGTGCGTTCGCCGCACTGGTAATAACGGAACGGTTCAACGGGCAACTCAAGCAGCGCAGGACGTTCCTCGGCGAACATCCCGGAGACCTGCCGTTTGGTGGTGCCATGAATGCGCGTATCGGCCCAGCGTTCCTCCCATCGGTTGAGGTACTCCTGGGCTTCTTCCAGACTTTCGAAGCGCAGTCCCTTCAGAGGCGTCTTCTTTGCGTGAGCAACTCCGGCTTCGACCTTGCCTTTGCGGTCCGGGTCCTGTATGCGGCAGGGCAAAGCAACCGCGCCATAGTGATGAAGCACGTCCCGATACAGCGGGTTGAGCGAAGGATCGTACACGTCGGGCGTGAGCACACCCTCGCGCAGATTATCGAGAACGACAACACGCGTCGCACCGCCCAGCCTGCGAAACGCTTTCTCGTGCAGTTCGGCCCAGACGCGCGAACTGGAGCGGAAGACCAATAAGCGAACCGATTTTCGGCTGTAACCGAGCGTCAGAACGAACAGCCGCGTCCGGCGGTACTTCCCTGTCTGCGGATCGCATACCATACGGCCGGAGCCGTAATCGACCTGCGCTTCCTCGCCGGGCGGAGTGGTGATCACTACGCGCGGTTCCCGCGATGACGATTCCCGGAGCCTCCCTGCGAATCGTCTTACGCTCTGATAGCCGCCGCTGAAGCCGTGGTCATCGACCAGATCCTGCCAGATGGCTTTCGCGTTTCGTCCGCGGAAAAGACCCAGCTCAATGACTTCGCGCCACGGCTCGCAGGCGCTGGCAGATGGGGACCGGCCGGGAACCGGATCGGCTGCGACAGGGTTTTCCCCGGTGGACTCCGCGCCAAAGTCGGTGATCACCTCGTTGGCCGGTTTTGCCGGATCGCGCCGACCCCAGGCACCGCGCGGGCGAACCGGAATACCGGCGGCCCTCAGATAGCCGCCGACCATCTCCCGCCGGATGTGTACGGACTTTTCAATGCGCCGCAGCGACCAGCCCAGCCGTCCCAGCGCGATGACCTGATCTCTCTTTTCCTCGCTCAAGACATTGCTCACGTTGACGGAGGGTATTCCCCACGTCAGGGTCAATGTCCCGAATCAATAACTCCGTTGGCCGGTTTTCAGGTGATCACCATTGGCCGGTTTTGGGTGATCCCCGAGGTTTCAACAACACGGTCACGTCTGCGGTTTCAAGCGTTGCGCACTTGCTTTGGCGACTCTCGCTTCATAGGAAAACCGGCGAAAAAGACCCTGCCCGAACTCCCACCGCCGAAAATCAGCACGGTTTTGCGTTCAACTCTTCATGGGGAGAACCTGCGAGCCGCTGCGGGTGAGAGCCAGAACGAGCTTTGCCCACTTACTTCGGGAATCCGCCTTCAAACGCGAGTTCCGCTAAAGAGTGCCGGTCGCTGGGCGATTCGCGGGCACGTAGCTCCTCTGGAAGGCCCGCTGGGTTGGCCTTCCTACCAATCGCATAGACAGCTTCGACTTTGTAGCCCTTCGGAACACCCAGCTCTTCAAAAGGCGCGGTCAGCGTCAAAACCCACCATGCCATGCACGTACCAGCCCATCAGTGAAGCTTGAAGGGCAAAATATCCGGAGGCGGTACCGGCATCAAATGAGTGTGTCGGTGAAGGCGACTCCTTGCCACTTCGAGGGGAAAGCATGGTCGAATTCGACACCAGGAAAACGAGCGCAGACGACTCTTTCGCCCACGTCTGGTTAAACGGCACAAGGAGGTTCAGAAAACGCTTCCATGCAGGCGTATCGCGCAAGGCATATAGAAAGCGCCAGGGCTGCGAGTTGTACGATGAGGGTGCCCAACGTGCAGCCTCCAACATCGTAAGGAGCTCTTGTTGCGTGATTGGTTGACTCGTAAAGGCTCGGGGCGACCAGCGCTCGAGAAACATGTCGTGAATGGGATAGTCGGGCTTTCGATGGTTTGTCATTTGCGTCTGAGCTCTTCTTCCCGGCTCTACGTTTTCTACGAATCTTAGTGCTTCACGAACGCATAACCGCAGGCCACGAGAAGAATCAGACACACCAACAGCCCGACAAAACGCTGAGGATGCATTCCTAAAACTGATCCGTTTTCCTTCGCAAACTCAGGATCGCTCCAACCCGTACCCGGAAAGACAGGCGAAAGAAGCATCGCCACGAAGTAGAGCGCCGCTGCGATTGCAGCCAGTATGAAGTGCAGAAACGTCAGCGGGCCCGTTCCGAAAAGGAGAAATAACGAGTAGAGCCCCAACCCGATGCCCAGCAGCATGCTTTGGCCGTTGTGAAATTTGGCGTGGGGCGGCCAGTGTGGATTGCGGATGTGCTGCTTTGCTGTAAACGGAATTACCGCGTCCGCGACATAACCACCAAAATTGAACATGGCAACAAACGCGACAATCCATTTTGCAATTTCCATTAGGGTCTCCTTGTATAACGGTCGATCTCTAACCGCTAATGTAGCATAATAGTTATATGGTATAGCTATGCCGGATGAAAAGCTCTGCGCTCCGATTCAAAGTTGGCAAATGGACCCACGAGGGGATCTTGCTTTCCTCATCGCACAGGTCGGCTCCTTCGCACAGAGTTCCTTTGGGAAGCAGGTTGATCCATTTGGTCTCCGTCTGGCCCACGTGGGAGTCCTGAAGGCGATATTCAAGACGGACGGTCTGACGCAGCGGGGACTGGGGGATGCTCTCGGAATGTTTCCAAGCAATCTGGTTAAGCTGATCGACGAACTGGAAGAAAAGGACCTTGTGCGGCGCCGGAAGAGTACAGCTGACAGACGCCTGTACACACTAGAGCTAACGAAGAAGGGACAGCGCGTCACGTTAGAGTTGATAGCCCTGACCAGAGCGCATGAAGACCACATCTGCGCTTCACTGACTGCAACTGAGCGCCGAGAATTGACACGACTTCTCCAAAAGATCGCTGCAGAGCAGGGTCTTAAGCCCGGTGTTCACCCTGAACTCCCTGGCCTGAAACCCGTCGAGCAACAAGGCTCGAAACGGCCTAAGCGAAAGAGAATGCCGCGGCGATGATAAACGCGTTTATAACGACCCTAGCTTTCTCAAGCAATCTTCGGAGGCAAGCGGACACATGCTAACTATCTGGACTAGGGCTTGTATCTGTTCTGGCGTCCTTCCGGATGAGAGAGCGATCGCGATGGCGGACGGCGGCCTTGGCGGGGGCTCATTACATGATCACCTGAAAACCGGCCAATGCGATTGATTCAGGACCTTCTCCTTTATACATCTTGTTGTTGAGAATGCGCAACGCTCACCATCGCAGTTGTACACTTAGCAGTACCTGTGCAGAGAATACGGCAACGCATGGATGCGCCCGCCGACACGGGAGCCGGAATGGCGGGGAGCGACGGTAGTCGCTCCTTTCCTTGGCGAGGAGTCTGTCGGCTGGGACGATTATGAAAGCCCTCCGGGTCCTACTTTTGTTAGGCAGCGCGCTCGCTCTAAGAGCGTCTGCAGAGCACGGGTGCGGCCTAACACGATTGGTGAACGCGTTTGATGCTCCAAGGCAGAGCCGTTTAGCCTCTCTGCGCGATTTTGCGAGGCAGAATAGGCTTCCGTTTGGAATCGAGTCATCGTCCAGCCTTGATGAGAAGGCAGTGATCACGGCCTCAGCTGGACCAGTTCTGTCAGTCGTGAAAGCAATTTTGGGGCCGACATCCACAGTAACTTTGCGATGCATCGGGCGAGTGATCCTCATGCGCGACCAAGCTCCCAGCCCGAGTTGGCTGGATACAAGGGTGCCTGACTTCCGTTTGAAAAGATCGCGTCTTGGTATGGCGGATGCGGCTTTATGGATGAGTGTCGAACTTGTGCTGAACCCGGCGCAGCAAGGTTTCGCAGGAGACATACTTGGTGACCTTGGAGAGGAGGTAGGACCGTTCTACGTACGGCACGAGACCGTTCGTACTCTCCTTTCTCGGCTGGTCGCATCCTCTCCCGGCAGTCTGTGGATCAGCGGGGATGTTCAGTCGTTCATAGGCACAAGTTGGAGCAATCGACTGTGGACGCTTGTGCCCTATGAAAGGGAACAACGTTAATGTGCAGAAGGCCCGATCCTTGCCAGCCCTGGTGGACTGAAATAATGTTGAAGGGCATTCGGGCCGGAAAGCGATAAAATCCCGGGAACGCGAGGGCAAGGCCCTCGCATTGAAAAAGCCCCTAATCCTTATGTTGCCGCCGCAGTTTTAGTCCGCCAGCTACGTGGGCCGCACTTCAGTACGTGCCCGAGTCTCTGTGAAAACCCCTCCCCGAAAGTGTTTTGAGGAGGGCAATGTCTCTCGGCGAGAAAACGGTCTACCCGCAGCTTGCCGAAAATAGCGGTGCTGACAACCTGACAATTCATTTCACCCCAACAGAAGAAGAGATCATCTTCGTTACCAAGGGTGCCAGGCTGCCTTCATCACGCTTGAGCCTCTTAGTGCTGCTGAAGCTATTCCAGCACCTGCACCGCTTTCCCGATCCTGCTGAGATTCCCACCTGTGTAGTTGACCACCTCCGTATCCAATTGCGTCTTGGAGCGCCCGTAGCATGCGAACTCGCCGATCCCGTTCAGCGCACGCGCGAACAAATTGCGATTCGCGAGTACACCGGCGTAACGGGTTGGTCCAAACACGCCCGCCATGTGGCAGCCGAGACCGGCTTACAAGCGGCTCTCGTCATGGCCAGGCCAGCGGATATCACCAATGCGATTGTTGCGGCTCTTACGAATGCTCGCTTCGAGTTGCCGACTTTCTCGACTGTCGAACGCATCCACGAAGCACGCCCGCGCCCTCACGCACCGTAGGCTTTGCGGCACCGTATTTCGGCGACTCGCCGTCACGGCACGCCAGGCTCTTGACCGGCTTCTGGTCATTGCCGTCGACCAACGCCGAACCGCTTTTCAGGCCATTAAGAAATTGCCGCAGAGGCCTTCCCGCAAGCACCTCAAGGAGAGCACCGCCCAAGCAAGAACGGCCGATGTCGGAGAACTGAAGGATTTTAGTCCAGCGAAGCGCTACACCCTGTTGATGTCTCTGATTTATAGCACGAAAGCCCGTACGCGCGATGCGGTTGCCGGGACGGTCGTCAAGCGAATCGCAACGATTCATAAGCGGGCGAAGAACGAGTGGCTGGAACGCCAGATCGATCAGCGCGACCCTTGTTCAAGAGAGGCCCGACTGCTTGGCGATCTCTGTGAAGAACTCTTCCGGTTTTTGAGTCCCGGGGACGGGTTCGGTGCCGGGCTGGCCGAAGGCGATCCAGCCATTGGAAATCGACTCCATCATCTGCTCGTAGGGTCCGGTAGAACCCGGAGGCAAGCCGAACTGCTGGAGTGTTTCCGCCCACGCCTGCCGCGGAATGGCTTGCGCATGCACGTCACGGCCGATCACCTTGCCTAAAGCGGCAGCCAGTTGATTCGCCGTCGTCGGGGATCCCAACTCGACGATCTTTCTGCCCGTCCAGTTAGTCAGCAGCAGCCCTGCGACTTCGTTGCCAATATCAATCGATCCGACGGCGGGGAATGATAAGTCGACCGGCTGGAAACTGAAGTACTTGCCCGTTTGTTTTGCGGTTGGGACAGCGCCTGCATAGTTCTCGTAAAACGAACCGGCACGGACAAAGGCTGTTGGAAACGGCAAGCTCTCGAGCGAACGCTCCATCAGCGAGGTCGCAGTGATATTCCCGAGCCTCTCAGTCTTCTCCGAGCCCATGGACGAGAGCGCAACCAGCCGCGGTACCGGCGCGTTCTCGAGCGCCGACTTGTAGCTGGCTAGTGATGCCTTCGCGTCCTTGAAACCCGCCGGCGGCGTCATAGTCGGCTGCATGAGCAGAAATGCGCCATCTACACCTTCCAGCGCCCGAGCAAGCGCGTCCGAGTCGTTCAGGTCACCCTGCTGAATTTCCACGCCCTCGTCGGCAAAGGCCTTTGCTTTCCCGGGTGTACGCAACAGAGTGCGAACTTGCTTGCCCTCTGCGAGGAGATGACGGGCTGCCGCTCCGCCAACGTGTCCTGTAATACCTGCGATAAAAAACATGTGTTTCCGCCCCTTGAGTAATAAGGTTCGCTTTCGGCGTAGAGCGGAGACGGCCGCCTGTTTACAGTCAGCCATTGATCGCATCGATGGTTTGGATGCACTCGGAACTTTGTTTGATGCGAAGAACTTCACCTTGTACAAAAGGCGTACAGGAATATCTGAAGGAGAAGGGGCTTCTTCCGCCTGAGTAAACCTCGGCGTGAGGGCCACGGCTCTGGTGAATGTTTGACGCCCATGCTTTCGTGCAAACTCATCCTCGATACAAGCGCCGTCAATGCACTGGCTCCAGACCCGGACATTGAGGCAATTACGCAAGGCACTCGTACGACCTACTTCGGTTGCGTGACGGAGACTGTGCTGAGGAGGTGATCGCGAATTTTCATTGGCATAAACATTTGGATTCTTCTCCGGATTCATTAACTATTACGAGATTGCTCGATGAAGTCGCCATAGATTCTTGACGACTTGCTCATGACTTCTTTACGCCCCGGGAACTAGGCTCAGATGGCGGGGAACGAGAGCGAACTGGATCTCACTCCGCATTGGCATGCCTGACAAAGACTTGTATTTCGTCATTCCCACGAACCGCTTACGCGATGTCGGCCAAACCGTTCAGCTTTACGATGAACACTTTTGGTTGAACGGACATTCCGTGCCGATCCTCGTTTTCGACGATTCGAGCCCGGCCAACCACCAAAAATACTACGCGTCACTCGAGGAGACCAGGACGCATAACGAGCTGTATTATGTCGGTCCGGCAGAGAAAGACGCCTTTCTCGGGTACCTGCATCATCGCCTTCGCGACAAGCGTCTGGACGCGCTGGTGAAAAACCTGTTCCGTCCCAGTTATGGCGGGAACCGGAACTTCACGCTGATGTATACGCTGGGGGCGCTGATGGTGAGTTCGGATGACGACATGCGCCCCTATGCCCTGATGGAGGACAGCCCCGAATCGCTCACGCGCGATGAGATTTGCCGGGGGAAACTGTTCAAGTCCAGCGGGAACGGCTTTACGCGCAAGTCGTTCGACATTCTGACGGCCTTTCTCGACGTGCTCGGCAAGCCGTCAAGCCAAGTTCCCGGGAACTACGAGCGCGGGGAGTTGCTGGTCGACAGCGCGACCGATCTTGAAACCAACGCCAGCAAGGAACTGGCGCGGGAGAACTCGATCTGTCTCAAGCGAGGGTTTCTGGCTTCCGACGCGGTGGTGAAGATGGCGCAGACGTTTCGTTCCGGCACGAACGATGTGGATGCGATCGACTTCGTGGAGATGTTTCTCGACGACGATTCGCAGAAGAGCCTGGACGATCTCAATGATCTGTATGTGCTGGTGAACTTCCGCCCCGCGGTCACCAACTGGAACTGGCGAATGGATTGCGGCGTGGCGGGATACGACAACACGTTCGGCCTGCCACCTTTCTTCCCGACGCGCCTGCGTTTTGAAGACTACATCTATCGTTTGTGGGTGCAGCAGGATGGCGTTGCCGCCGCGCATGTGGATGCGGCGCAGAACCATGGCAAGAGCAACTACATGCGCAATCCGCCGGCGGCCGAGATCTTCAACGAAGAGGTGTCGAATCTGCTGAAGCGGAAGATCAAGTCTTCCCTTTCGCGGCTGGACGATCTGACGATCGCGTTTGAGTACGAGGGTCAGGTAACGGCAGAGGACGCGGAAGAGATTCTGCAGAAGATCAGCAGCGTTCATAGTCGCGCGCTGCACGCGGCGAAAAGGGCAGAGCCGGTTCGCGCGGAGGCGCTGCGGGTCTTCGCGGCCAATCTGGAGAAGTCGTTTTACGGCTTCGAGCCGGACTTCTTTCAGCAGAACCTGCTTCGGATTGTGGATGACGTTCTCACCGTGATCAAGGGATCCATCGAACTATGGCCGACGTTGGTAGAGGTCTGTTATTACCAGAAGAACCGCAAAGGCTTACCGCAAACGAAGGTCCGCAATCAGAGGCTGTGATATGCGAATCGCGCAAGTAGCTCCTCTTTCGGAAAGCGTGCCCCCGCGGTTTTACGGAGGCACGGAGCGGGTGGTTTCTTACCTGACCGAAGCGCTGGTGGACATGGGCCATGAGGTCACGCTGTTTGCGAGCGGAGACTCCGTAACGCGGGCCAAGCTGGTGCCGGCCTGCACTCGGAGCTTATGGCACGACCCTTTGTGCCGCGAGACCCTGCCGCATCACGTGCGCCTGATGGAGATGGTCTTCGAGGATGTTTCGCGCTTCGACGTGATCCACTTCCACACGGACTATCTGCATTTTCCCTTGCTGCGACATACGCGGTGCAAGAGCGTCACCACCATTCATGGCCGCTTGCATACTCCTGATCTGAAGGCGCTTTTTGAGGAGTATGACGAGGTGCCGCTGGTGTCGATTTCGAATAATCAGCGGCTGCCGATTCCGGAGGCGAACTGGATGGGCACGGTATACCACGGCTTGCCGCGCGACCTTCACACGTTCCAACCGCACCCGGGGGAGCACCTTGCTTTTCTGGGACGAATCTCGCCGGAGAAGCGGCTGGATCGGGCGATCGAGATCGCGCGGCTTTCGGGCAGGAAGTTAAAGGTTGCGGCGAAGATCTATCCCGAAGAGCGGGAGTACTTTACCCGGGAGGTGGAGCCGCTGCTCGAGCAGTCGCGATCATTTGTGGATTTTGTCGGCGAAGTGGGGGGACGGGAGAAGGACGAGTTCCTGGGCAGCGCGGCCGCCCTGCTGTTTCCCATCGACTGGGGGGAGCCGTTCGGACTGGTGATGATCGAGGCGCTGGCGTGCGGGACACCGGTGATCGCGTGGAGGAACGGATCCGTCCCCGAGATCATTGAGCACGGCCGGACGGGGTTCGTCGTCGACGAGATCGACCAGGCCGTGCGAGCAGTAGAATGCGTGGAGGCGTTAAGCCGTTGGAGGTGCCGGCAGAGTTTCGAGCAGCGGTTTGAGGTCGCGCAGATGGCATCCGGTTACCTCGAGGTATACCGCCGCTTACGCCGACCGGATCACGAGGAACGTACGGCATCGACGCGCGGCGAGGCGGGAACAGCGCACCCCTCCGCGGGGCTGCGGCCGTCGCTTTGATACAGCGCTCTTAAATAGCACGATACAGCACTATGAATCCAGATACCGGGATTGTGATTGAGGAGGGCGCGGCCGCCCCGCACGTCGTCACGACTTCGAGCCTTGCCGACGAGCGATACCGTGTGCTGAAGCATGCGGACACGTTCGCCGTGCTCGATCACCATGGCCGTATCAAGTTTGGCGGCCTAGGAGAAGAAGGTCTTTACCACCACGGCACGCGCTACATGTCGCAGCTGTATATGGAACTGGAGGGGAAGATGCCGATTGTGCTCGGATCGACCGTGCGCGGCGGCGAGGCGCACCTGGTGATCTCGCTCGCGAATCCGGACATCGTTGAAGACGGCAGAGTTCGCCTCGCTTTCGGAACCCTGCATTTTGCGGTCACGACGTTCCTCTGGAACAGCGTTTTTTACCACCAGATCCGAATCACGAACTACGGCCTTCGCGACGTGGAGGCGACTCTGTCGTTTCGGTTCGATGCGGACTACGCGGATATTTTCGAGATCCGCGGAATGAAGCGGCAGGTAAGAGGTGAGCTTCTGCCGGTGCGGGTCACGAGGGACGGGGTGATTCTTGGCTATCGAGGGCTCGACCATGTCGCGAGACATACCGAGGTGCGGTTCACGCCGCAACCGGTGGAAGTTGCAAGTGACACGGCGCGATTCGAACTGGCGTTGAAGCCTCATGGAGAAACTACCCTTTCGCTAAGCGCGACATGCCGGGCGATGCGCGATCCGGCCGTGCTGGAGGTGCTGCCGTTTCACGAGGCGCAGCGGCAGTCACAGGCGGAAGCGGAACGATACAACGCATGGTCGTGTCACCTACAGACTTCGAGCGGCCAGATGAACACGTGGACCCAACGCGCGCTGGATGACTTGCAGCTGATGACCACTAATTTGCCCACCGGTCATTACCCCTACGCCGGCGTGCCGTGGTTCAACACGCCTTTTGGACGCGATGGCATTGTGACGGCTCTCCAATGCCTTTGGATGCGGCCGCAACTGGCGCGCGGCGTTCTGAATTATCTCGCCGCTACTCAGGCCACGAGGGAGATCCCCTATCAGGACGCTGAGCCGGGCAAGATTCTCCATGAAACGCGCCAGGGCGAAATGGCGGTGCTGGGGGAGATGCCTTTCGGGCAGTATTACGGGAGCGTCGATGCAACGCCACTCTTCGTGCTGCTAGCGGGGGACTACTACCAGCGCACGGCCGACCTCGAGTTCGTGCGTTCGATCTGGCCGAATATTGAAGCCGCGCTGCGGTGGGTGGATGTGTACGGCGACTGCGAGGGCGACGGCTTTACTCGATACCGGCGATCACGGCGGGGACTGCAGCACCAGGGCTGGAAGGATTCGGACGATGCTGTGTTTCACGCGGACGGGACAGCTGTCACGGGTGCGATTGCGCTTTGCGAGGTGCAGGGCTATGTCTACGCAGCGCGGCGTGCCGCGGCAACCGTGGCTTCAGCCCTGGGCAGACACGATCGGGCCGTTGAACTCATGGAGCAGGCGCGGACGCTGCAGGAGAAGTTCGATCAGGCTTTCTGGTGCGAGGAACTAGCTACGTACGCGGTGGCGATCGATGGCGCGGGCCGGCAATGCCGCGTACGGACATCGAATGCAGGGCACTGCTTGTACTGTGGCATTGCCAGCGTGGACAAGGCGCGGAGATTGGCGCGGACGTTGCTGCTTCCGGAATCGTTTTCCGGTTGGGGCGTGCGCACGGTGGCCACGCCGGAAGCCGCGTATAACCCGATGAGCTATCACAATGGCTCGATCTGGCCGCACGATAATGCACTGATCGCTTCCGGCCTGGCGCGCTACGGATTCGGCGACAAGGCTCTCCAGCTATTTGCCGGACACTTTGAGGCCGGCATGCACTTCGAACTGCAGCGGATGCCGGAGTTGTTCTGTGGATTCACACGGCAGCCGGGGGAAGCTCCGGTGATGTACCCGGTGGCCTGTTCACCGCAGGCGTGGTCGGCGGCTTCCGTGCTGCTTTTCGTGCAGGCCTGTCTGGGTTTGGGGATTAGCGCGGTGGAACACAAGATCTACTTCACGAGGCCGCAGATGCCGGACTCCGTCCGCGAACTCAGGATCCACAATCTGGAGGTGGCGGGTTCGAGTGTCGATCTTCTGCTGACGCGGCAGGAGTTCGGAATGGCGGTGAATGTAATTCGACGGGAAGGAAACGTACAGGTTGTCACGGTGAAGTGAACTTCGATTTGCCGGGCGGACGTTTATGCCTTTAAACCGCAGTCGCGCGAGCCGCGGCATTTTGAACGGGGGAAGCCCGGAGGAGATGATTCGACTGCTGCTGCGGTTGGATCCGTCGGTGGCTGCGGATTCGTTTCTTGAACTGCCGCCCCAACAACAGGACCAGCTATTCCGTCAGCTTCCGGTGGCGTTTGCCGCGCGGTTGATCGAAGTAGTGCCTTACTACGACGCTTACGTTCTTCTGCGGACAAGGGCAGGGCAGGATTTACCGGCCGTTCTGGAGGCGATGGATGTTTCCGAGCGGGTGCGGTTTTTCGAAGAACTACCCGAGGATTCGTGGCAGAGCAGTGGGCTTGGTGCGGCGGGGGCTCCGGCAGCGGGCACGCCGGCACGCGGCAAGGAGGAGAAGTCGCTCGATCCGATTATCGAGGCGCGGCAGGTGGAGAAGTGCTTCATTACTCCGGAGGGCGACAGCGTACAGGTGATTGCGCGCACCGACCTGGCGATTGAAGCGGGGAAGATTATCGCTTTGCTGGGGCCATCGGGATCCGGCAAATCGACTCTGCTCCGTATCTTGTCCGGCTTGGCCGCCCCTACGAGCGGGGAGGTGTTCTGGCACGGGAAACCGATCGCGGCGTCGCGTCCAAACATTGGAATTGTGTTCCAGAGCTTCGCGCTGTTTCCCTGGCTGACGGTGGTGGAGAACGTCGAGACGCCTCTTCTGGCGCGAGGCATTGCCCGAGAAGAACGCCGTGAAAAAGCAATGCGCACGCTCGACTCCGTGGGACTCAGCGGGTTCGCCAACGCATATCCCAAAGAGTTGTCGGGCGGCATGAAGCAGCGGGTGGGATGCGCACGAGCGCTGGCCGTGGAGCCGGAGATTCTGTTCATGGATGAGCCGTTCTCCGCGTTGGATGTGTTGACGGCGGAGAACTTGCGAGGGGAGTCGATGGAACTCTGGCTGGGGAAGAAGTTTCCCACGCGAAGCATTTTCATCGTGACCCACAACATCGAGGAGGCGGTGACCCTGGCCGATCGCATCATTGTGCTGGGCCGCAATCCGGCGAAGATTCGCGCCGACTTTCAGGTGTCACTGGAACATCCCCGCGCGAAGACGTCGCCCGAGTTTGTCTTATACGTGGACTACATCTACAAGCTGCTGACCAGGCCGGAACTTGACGCGGTTCCGCCTGCGCTTAAAAGGCAGGCGATGCGGCATGAGAGCATGCCCCACTCCCGCCGGGGCGCGATTGCGGGGCTGCTCGAGATCCTCAGCAGCCGCGGCGGGAGGGACGACGTGTATCAGATCGCGGAGGATCTTCGGATGCAGACCAACGACCTGCTACCGATCATCGAAGCGGCAGCGCTGCTGCGTTTTGCGAAGTCCGATCGAGGCGACCTGGAGATTACGCCAGCGGGCGCGAAGTTTGCCGCGGCAGATATCGTCACCCGCAAGCAACTGTTCCGTCACGCGTGCCTGACGTATGTCGCTTTGTTGCGGCAAATTCGCGCACAGCTGCTGAGCAAGTCCGACCGTAGTTTGCCGGTGGAGTTCTTTCGCGATCTGTTGCGCGAGTCATTCGCGGAGGAAGAGGTGAGCCGCCAGATTGAGACGGCGCTCAACTGGGGCCGCTACGCAGAGATTTTCACTTATAACGCGGACACAGACCGGCTGACGATCGAGGAGAACGTGGCGGAGGGCCCGGTAGAGGCGGAGAAGGTGACCGAGCATGTTGCGTTTTGAAGGACCGAATGTTGAGAAATTGAATGCGCCGCGCTCGGTACCGTGGGCTGCGCCGTTTGCATCGCTGCTACGGGATATTCCGGTGCTGGTCGCGGCGTTGGCGTTGTTCTACGGGCTCCTTTCGCTGACGGGATATTGGATGGGTCCGGTGAACACGCAGGCCACGATCGACCTTCATCCGTCGGCTCTGTTCCGCTACGCCTTCTTTTCGGTGGCTCGCCTGATGCTGGCGTATGTGCTGAGCCTTGCGATCACTCTCGTTTATGCTTATGCCGCGGCGCACAACGCCAGGGCGGAGCGTGTGCTGCTGCCGCTACTCGACACGTTGCAATCGATCCCGGTGCTCAGTTTTCTGCCGCCCGTCATGGTGGCAATGGTGGCTCTTTTCCCGGCAAGCCAGTTTGGAGTGGAGCTGGGCTCGATTGTGCTGATCACAACGGGTCAGGTTTGGAACATGACGTTCAGCGTCTACTCCTCGCTTAAGAATGTTCCACGGGAGATGCTGGAGGCCGCGGAAGTGTACCGGCTGAGCTGGTGGCAGAAGTTTATTCAGGTGGAGTTGCCCTTTGCGGCTATCGGACTCGTCTGGAATTCGATGATGTCGGTGGCGGGCGGCTGGTTCTTTCTGATGGCGTGCGAAATGTTTGTGTTGGGCAACCGGGATCTGCGGTTGCCGGGACTTGGTTCGTATCTGCAGACGGCCGCGAACCTGGGTGACGTACGGGCTATCCTGTGGGGTTTGGGTGCGATGATCGCGGTGATCGTGATGATGGATCAATTGATCTGGCGTCCGCTGATTGCGTGGTCGCGAAAGTTCAAGTTTGAACAAGTGGAGGCGATGGATGCGCCGCGGTCCGCTGTGTTCGAACTGCTTCGCCGTTCCCGCGTGGCGCGGTACTTCGGACCGGCTCTGGCCTCCTATCTTGCCGAACGGCTCAGCTTGCGTCTAGCCGCGTCGCAGGGTGCACCGAACGACTTCGCGAGTGCTTGGTGGCGGGTAGCGGTGAGGCGAGGTTTGCTGGTGATGGGAGCGATGGGTGTGCTCTATGGCGTGGCGCAGCTGGGCCTGGTGCTCACGCATGTCTCTTCGCGCGAGGTCCTGGGGATTTCGCGGGGCGCAGGAGCGACCTTTCTGCGGGTGGTGTTTGTTCTGTGCATTGCAGCTTTGTGGACGATACCGGTGGGGGTTGCGGTCGGGATGCGTCCGACGCTGGCGAGCATGGCGCAGCCCGTTGTGCAGATTGCTGCTTCGGTGCCCGCCACCGCGTTGTTCCCGATCGTGCTGCTCGCGCTGATTCGCGTCGGCGGTGGGCTTGGGATTGGTTCCATTTTGCTGTTGCTGCTAGGAACCCAGTGGTACATCCTGTTCAACGTCATTGCTGGGGCGTCGGCGATTCCCACTGACTTACAGGAAGTCTGCCGCGTCTACCGCCTGAGCACGTTTGAGCGCTGGCGCAAGCTGATTCTCCCAGCGATTTTCCCCTATCTGATTACGGGTCTGGTGACCGCATCGGGCGGAGCGTGGAATGCGAGTGTGGTGGCCGAGTACTTTCGATTCCATGGCCAGACGATCACGACGACGGGGCTGGGGTCGCTGATCAGCCGCGCGACGGACACAGCGAACTTGCCGGTGTTGCTGGCGGCAACGATTGTGATGGCTAGCATGATCGTAACGGTTAACCGGCTGCTTTGGCGAAGGATGTATACGCTTGCGGCGACGAAGTTCAGCCTCAATGGGTAAGTGGGCGTGGGACGCGCGCAGGGATTTGGGCCAAAGGCTACACTGGCCCGCGCCGTTGGTGTCAGATGGAGCGACGGGGACAATCGGCCAGCAACGCAGATTAGATCACACTTTCTGGGCAGCGATCGGTACCCAAGGCAATCGCGCCAGTCTGCAGATAAAGCCGAGCGCGCTGATTGGGTCGATGTCATCACCGACGCTCGTAGCAACCTGATTCCTACCGCACTGAAACCCGCGCAGGACCATATACTACGCGCACACTCCGTGCAACATTCCCTCACTTGACATCTCGGGCGAAATGGGAGATGCTCGTTCGGATTACTTTAAGACACAGCGCGTATCCGCGCTGCGCGGCTTACTCAGGCGAATCAAGAGCTTGAAGTGCATGAATGGCTCGATCACACCGGCAGTATCCATTGCTCGAACCGTCCATGTACAAATCATTTATTTTCTGGAGGAAACCACGGTGCGTTATCCCTTTCCCATAATCTTAATCGGAACTTGTCTTGTCGCTACATCACCCGCCCTTTTCGCCGCCAATTGGTGCGTAAATCCGGGCGGCACTTCCGGTTGCCTTGCTTCCATCACAGCCGCCGTGAATGCGGCGGCCGCAGGCGACACGATCAAAGTCACGAGCGGCCGTTATCAGGAAGACGTGATCATTTCGAAGTCGCTGTCAATTGTCGGCTCCGGACCGGCTTCAACCCTGATCGATGCCACAGGCAAGAGCAACGGGATCTTTATCAACGGAACTGCGAGCGCTCCAAACCCAGGCGTGAGCGATGTCACCATCTCCGGATTCACCGTCGCTAACGCTAACTTCGAAGGCCTCCTAATCGCGAGCGCGACCGGAGTCACGATTGCGAACAACCACGTAACGAACAATAATCTGGCCCTAAGTGACAACCAGTGCCCCGGACTTCCAAGTTTTGAAACCAACGAAGCGGAGGATTGTGGCGAAGGAATACACATCATGGGTACAGACCATTCATTCATCGTTTCGAACGTTGTGGACATGAATTCGGGAGGAATTCTCATCTCCGATGAGACCGGTCCGACTAATAACAACGTAATCTCGGGGAACCTAGTCTCGCAGAACGGGTATGCCTGTGGAATCACGATGGCTTCTCATCCCGCGGCTTCTATTGCAAACCCTACTTCGGGAATGAGCTTCGGAGTATTCAACAACACGGTGTCATCGAACACCTCGGAACAAAATGGCCTTTTGAACGGCGGAGGTGCGGGTGCAGGAGTGTACGCTGCTGGTCCGGGCAATCAAGCTTACGGTAATGTGATCAGCCATAACACGCTGGCAGACAATGGACTGCCTGGAGTTGCAATGCATAATCACGCGTCCGTTCCGAATGCGCCGCCAATCACTTTTCGGGATAATACGGTGATCGGTAACTATATTCACGACAACGGTGCCGACACGGGTGATGCGGCTACAGCGGGTCCGACTGCAATCAGCATTTATAGCGTTATCCCGATTACGGGCATTGTCGTGGTGAACAACATCATCAGTAACGAGCAGATCGGGATTTCCTTCAATTCTGCCGCTACAGGAACGAACGCGCCCGCCCAAATGCAAACCCATTTCAACAGTTTCAATGATCAAACTACCGGTATCAGCGACATTGGCGCAGCCACAGTTGATGGAACGCTCAACTGGTGGGGTTGCGTGGCCGGTCCTGGTCAGAATGGCTGCTCATCGGTAACAGCAGGTGTCTCTTACGCGCCCTGGTTGACGGGTTCGCCAAAAAATCAATAGAGGTTGGGGGACCAGCCCGGCCGCCGCAGCGTTCATTTTGACCTTCAGCTGATCGGCCGGGCTGAGACGGACATGCGCCCAGCCGGAGCGTAAATCGGTTTCGGATTTCTTCGGGCGGGCCATGGCGTCAGCGCCTCCCGTCCGATCGGCGGTAGGGCACGGAAGCGCCGGGGTTTTCGCCTGGTCCACGGCCGCGCCCCCATGCATGGAAGCTCAAAGCCATGTCGGTGATCTTCTGCGCGTCGGCGGCAGCGCGGAAGATTTCACGCTTGTCGTCTTTGAGCGCCTTGATCCAGTTGGCGATATAGCTGGCATGCTGCGGGATGTCGGTCGGCAGACCGAGCGTCGAGCCGATAAAGGCCGAGCCAGCTCCGCGCGCAATTCCTCTTGCGCGTAAGAGCCGGAGCCGAACCGGCCAGACAGATCACGGTTGAGCCGGTCCTTGTGGCCGGTCCAGTGCCCCAGCTCGTGCAGCGCCGTCGCCGCCCATTCCTGCGGTCCGTTGAAACGCGTTCTCCGGTGGCAGCTGGATATGATCGGTGCCCGGCGAATAAAAAGCCCTGCCGCCGCCGATGCGGACAACCAGCGCCGCTGTTCGCCAGGATCATGTCCGCCGCCTCCGGCCGCTGCCATGGCGCTTCCTCGACGGTCGGCGGCTTATAGGCCGGGATGCCGTCCACCTGCGACGCATGGAAAACGGATTAGCTTTTCAGCATCGGATCGCGGCTGCCGTCCTTCGCTTCCGGGTCATCGATTTCGAGCGGCTTGTAAAAGAAAATCGTCGTCGCCTTCTCGCCCTTGCGGACCTGCCAGTCTTTTTCCTTGCCCTTGCTGGTAGGTCATCCAACGCGGATCGCCGCTCATGAAGGCGCGAGTGTCCATGCCGAGAATCAAGACATTGATGCCCCGGTAATGCTTGCCCGTCGTCGGGTTGAACGGCGATTGCGGCCCGGCTGCCGCGTCGGGGTTCCACGGGCGCACCCATGGCTTGACGCCGGTCTCCAGCATTTCAAGATGCGGTTGGTCACGTCTTGCGCGGGATCGCGGCGGGCTGGTCGTCGGTCTTGCGGTACATCTGAAAAGCCCTTGCTGCTGCGGTTCTCAACCGGGGACCATTCCCCAATTGTGCGGCGGAATTGGTTAAAACGGGGTGACGGCTAGAAGAAAACCCGAGGCCGCAAGCGCTTCGACAACAGCACGCTTATGCGTCATGGGATCAATCCCATTTGTAAAGGGACCGTTAGAGCAACTCGACAAGAGCGATCAAGTTTTGTTTAGCCCGGGAGGCTATCCTCCGGCCCGACGGTGAACGACGGAGTAGCAGCCGTGAGAACGTCGAGACAGCCCCACCCTGTGACGAACTGACAGTGGATTACAGGCGCGTTCACCTCTTCCAAGGACCGGACGGAAGGCGGGCGAAAGCAGCCCCTTCGAGGCGAATGCGAAATGCTCAGACGCCAATCGCTCGTTTGGAGTATCGTCTTCCTCTGTGCTAAGCGGGAACTCATCTAAGATCCTGATAATGCATTGCTTGTCGAACGAAACTCTTAGCATGTGAGCCTCGTCGCCAGGCAAAACGAAAATGGGCTGCGATACCGCTCGCGGACCAGTGTAATGAGGCGAGGTCGCTTCGGCTTGCCTGCAACGGCACGCCAGCACCGATTGGACGATACCTAGGCATAAGCCAAGATATTAACCTGCTCGCAGACTGGAGCGTCTCGAAAACGGCTACGTTTCTGTCGTGGGAGTGAAGTCTGTGAACAAAATCCCGACGTGATGCAAATCTCTAAAGCAAACCATTGCGCCGCCGGGGCTCAACCCAGCCTCTTACTTAGTTCGGCTTACTGGTTTGGACAACGTCCAACCTTCCGGTATCGCCGTATATCAGTCCGGTCGATAAACGCTGCGCTACTACCCGCGGTTAGGCAGGATTTGGCCACTGCTCGGTCCACAATCAACGAGTAGCCGATAAGACGGCCATGTGGATTGCTAACTGCAAAGCGGTTATACGAATGATGTAATCGCAACCAGCGTGCACATCACTTTGTTTCTCGGCTCTTTAATGTGAGATTGGTCTTACTTGAATTTAGCTGGGCTTTATTGACTTTGTCCGAATAGCGGACCGTCCCGGCTCAAGCCTTTCATTCGCCTGTCCGGCGATTCAAGTTCGGGAAGCGTATCCTCTGCTCTGTCCAGATAGAAATAGGAAACTGCGGCCCAGTCATCCTGTCTCTCAAACATTCCCCGTTCACCTTCTTTCATTTCACTTTTGGTTCGGCCCTGCCCGATAGACGCGTGTTCCACTCTTAAAAGGACGCCGCCGTCATCGAGAACATAACCGATCTGCTGAATTGTTACTTTGATCCGACTCTGGAAGTAAATCGGGTCAGGGACATGGAAACGATAGAAACTATAAACACCTCCGGGCTCATCGATATAGGCTGCGCCCTGGTAGAGATGAGAGAACTGACCCAACCCCCACCCACTCCCTACGTAATCTTCTGTTCCAGTGCCGGCCAAAGTGGGTAAGACATGGTCGCCGTCGGCATAGATTTTGACCTCGCCTTCTCCCCACCAGTTGTGCCCATAAAGTTTTAAGGTTCGCCCGAACTCCGAAGCTGGCACCCATGAAACGGCCCTTTCCCTCAATCTCAGGCAGAACTTCAAAATCGTGTCGCAGTTCGGTCGGATTCTGGTGAAAGAAGTGCGCGTGAAAGTAAAGATCCTCTTTGCCGTGCTTATCGCCAAGCGTGTAATCCACGTCGTAGAACAGAAGTTGCAGATCCTTCTCACTCTCATTCTTGACGACAATTTTCATTCCTGTCTTGAAAGGCATGGGAATGACGCAGTCGAAACTCTTGCCCTCTGGACTGGAAAAGAGAGCGGATTGGAACGCAGCCATCCGCCCGGAACCGAAAGCGAAGAAATCTCCGAGCGGCGCGCTCACAGCCGGCCTCTTCGATCCGTCCCAGAACATCTCAATTTTCAAACCTCTCAGCATGGCCGGACTTCGATCGCTTAATGTGATCCAGATTCGTCGAACCGTTCCGCTTACGCCTTCCGAATGCGCCAGCACTAACTCCGCGTTGGCCTTCAAAGAAACGGCAGGAGCCCCCTTGCGGCCGCCATTGGCCTGCGCTCCCCGACCCGACTCGCCGTTCGGGTTCTCCGGACTGGCCCACCTGGTGAAGACTCCGTCCGGAACCTGATACAAATTCTGAGCATCCGCCAGGATCGCCATACTCAAGACCATGCCAGATAGGAACGCCATATTCGTCGTGGTCGACATTTTCTCCAAACCTCCAAACCTAGCGCGCCGCAGGCAGTTCCAAATTGTGCCACACCGCTATCCACCACTTGCCGTTGTCTCTCGTCACTACGCAGCTCAAAATCCCTCGACGCGTTCCCCACGGTTTTCCTTCGGGCGATATGGCTCCAGTTTGCTCCCACTTCACATCGACGGTAGCTACATCAGAGCGAACAAAACGAACACTCGTGTCGAGTACCGTCAGATGTGCGTGTGCGAAGGAAGGCCGGTTTGATTCCGAGAACAGTGCCGCATGAAACTGCTCAATGGCGGTTCTCCCTTTAACGGACATGCCTACCGGGTTTGTGAACTCGCCATCTTCTGCGAAAACCGAGCCGAATGCTTTCACGTCCTTCGCGTTTGTTGCCTCGGCAAGCCGTGCAACAAGCACGTGTATGGCGGCGGTTTGCGTGTCGTCATCTGGCGCGGCTGCAACGCCCGGAGCTATTTCAGACGCGGTGATTACAATAGAAAGCAAGGCAACAGGAAATTTGAAGTTGGTCATGGGCAGCTACAGTTTGCCACGGTTACTGAGGAAGCGGACCTTAAAAAATCCTTGACAAACGGCAAGTAAAGGGGGAACACAGCAGCTTGCGATATCAGTTTGGACCTTTCGAGGTAGACTCCATTGTCGGACACCTTCTGAAAGACGGTGTTCCGGTCCTTCTACGCGAGCAGCCGTTCCAAGTTTTAGTCACGCTACTAAGCAGCCCAGGGGAGTTGGTCTCGCGCGAAACCCTACGGGCCCGGCTCTGGGGCGAAAGTACACATGTTGACTTCGAAAACAGCCTCAATTCAGCTATCAGCCGACTTCGCGATGCGTTGGATGACGTAGCGAAAGCGCCAGTCTGGATCGAGACCGTTCCCAAGCGCGGTTATCGCTTTATCGGTCCGTTGCCAAGGTCAGCGGCGATGACAGCTTACTTGAAGGGCCACCATGTTATCTCTCCCCATAGCCCGAGGCGATGCTCAAATCGCTCTCCTACTTCGAAGAAGCGATTCAGCTTGATCCAAGCTATCCCTTGGCCTATCATGGTGCGGCGCTCGTTCACATACTACGTTGTCTCATTGACGACCTCCGCCCACTCGATGCGTTTGCCGCCGCCAACGTATATCTCACTAAAGGTCTGGAATGCCCGCAGAAGTCTGCGATGGTGTACAACACTCTTGCAATGCTGAGAACTTTTCAACTGCGCTGGAAAGACGCAGAGCGCGCAAGCCAGACCGCAATGCGAACTAGAAGGTAGTAATCCTTTCGTGCGTATGATTCGGGCTCAATTACTGTATTGCCGCGGAGAGCACGATCAGGCGATCAGCGAGGCAAGAACAGCGGTCGATCTGGATCCTACGCAGCCACGAACGCATATGCATCTGACCAAAGCCCTCTACTACGCGAGGCGGTTCGAAGAATGCGTTTCCGCCGGAGAGGCTGGTCTGGACGTCTGCCCCGATTCTTACACCGCCTTTTACTCGGCTTTCGCTCTTATCGCCATAGGTAAGCCTGGCCACGCGCTCCGTCTCGCCGACCGCTTCAGGCGGCCAGGAACTCCACACCTAATGGAGTCCGCGATGTGGGCGTTTATAGCAGCCGGCGACGGGCATGAGTGTGAAGCGATAGAGGCTGCCTGCTGACTTAAAGCAACGGAGAAGAGCGGGCTATGCTCCGGCAGTTGCCATTGCCTGCTTGGAGATTGCGCTTAAAAACTACGAGAACAGCATTGATTGGTTAATGGTTGCGCTTGAAGAGGGCGAGCCGTATTTGGCTTCCGCCAGCGTTTCGCCCGCTTATGATCCGATTCGTGAGCATCCGCGTTTTAAAGAGTTCTTGGTGCAGCTTGAATCGGTCAAAGCTGCGAATGCCTAGCGTTAGTCAAGTACGAGTTGTTTACTTACCACGCCGCTGACTACTGTGGAAGGCGCAATTGGTCGAGCTACCGCGGGGGAACACCTTTGCGTCAGTGAGCGCCGGTAAGCTTGTTCCGCCTAAACCGTCTAACATGAGGAGGCTTGAAGTAAGAGCGAGAACTATCATGGAGTACTGAAATGCGTCTGCACCTGTTCGAGTGAAGATCAACCGTGGTTCCCGGCTTCACTAAGAGAGGCAATCACTTCGTATCTGGCGTCTAACTATCGTATTTCGCCGCTCCCGAATCTTTGGGCGGCTCATCTTTCCCCCCTGATGAGCCAGGATGCGGAACGGAGATTGTGGACCTCGGGTCTGGATCGGGCTTGCCGGTCAGAAGCGTTATAAACGAACTAGAAAAGCTAGGGTTCATAACTTCGGTCACGCTGACGGACCTGTACCCGAGTGCGATCGTGTCGGGCTTGCCCGCCATTGGAGCGAGTTCGATCCGGTACTGGCCGGAGCCTGTGGACGCCGCCAGGGTCCCATCGACGTCGGCTGGTTGGCAATAGCGCGGCCTGGTACCACTTCGCACATTGGTTGCTCAGTTAACCCTGCCCTGTTGTGGCCAGTCTTGCTCGACGTGACTCTAGCCCGCGGATCAGCGTGTTTTGGAAATCGTCAATGAGCCCACTTTCCGTTTTGATTAACCATAACCCGCATGGACATGCATGGAACCTGGGGTGATGGCGGTACATTGAGGAGTTCCATCGCTTCATGGACAATCGCAACCTTCTCGCTGCAAGCCCGCAGTCTTTTGGTCCCGGCCCTTCCACCATTGACCCGCGATATAGGTGAAGTTGACGTTTGCGGTGTGGAGCGACATCATTGCGGGCTTGACCATCTCCTCAGAGCGAGCACTATCTTGTGCGGAGACGGTGCGAGTTGCTCCAACGAGCACAGGACGCTATGGATCAAAAAAGGTAATCAGATGATGGTCTGCAATATCCCTCATCACACGGCCCGGAGCGTTGCCTGCAAAGTCTCGGAAGTCGTGAATCATATGCATTTGGTCGTGGTATACGAGGCCGTGCGCAACTTCGGTCCAGTTTATCGAGCTTCTTGTCTTCAACCTGAGGGCTCGCTGGAAGCGAGCGATCCGGGTTAGCAACTTCGCTGCTGCTCCAACGTATTCCAAAGACTTGCGCTCCAGCTGGCGAATGCTAAGTCCAGCATGTTGTGCCGCCACTGCGACGCTAACGCTGGATCCAGCCGTCATGAGCATCCGCAGCGCTTTACCAGCAGAAACAAGTGCAGTAGTGTGCGTGAGGCGCTGTACAAAGAACGAATTGAGAACCTCCACACGTTTATCGAAATCAAATACATTTCCCAGACGTTGATAAAGGGCGGAGATGCTGGAACCCAAAACGGAATGTCCCTCGGTCCCGGTTCCAGCAAGGAACGACACAGGCGTTTGGAACAACCGATAGAAGCCTATTGGTCGAAACAAAATGACTAATGCCTCGACACAACCTCTAATCAGAATGCGAACGCGGCAAGATGTAATCGGCCCGATGATTGTGATCGGTACAGACGGATTTGGCTTGTCAACCCCGTACGCCGGAACATCGTACGGTCCGGCGAACTGGAATTCGAGCATCGTGCCAAGTCTTGCTACTACTGGTTCAACAAGTTCAGTCCCGTTGACGTCATATTCGCGTTGAACATAGGCGTCGATGAATGCTGCCAGTAGCGCGTCTGGCTTGGCGGTCCGAATCTGAACACTGGCGTGTCCTTTATGCGCGGTTGTTCTTCTGACCGACATTGGCGAACGGCAAGTTCATTCTGTCCACATTGTGGGCGTCCACTTGAGTGGCCTTCCACTCCGATCCGAATTTTACAAGAACAAAGGTCACGATTACGTCATTGATCCTCCCCGGATCAATTGTCCCGTCGGAGTTCATAAATGGATTTTGCCATTTTGTCTGTAGGATCATCACCTCGCTCGTAACTTGCCGAACCCCGATGATCTGCAGAGCCGGAAACGTCGAGCGACTGAACGGTCCATCATTGTTGTGCAGGAACGCCAAAGCTTTTTCAATCGCCGCGCTACCCTCCACCACTGTGCCGAACCGATTTACTGTGACGGCATCTGTCGTGTGTAGCAACCCCAGAGCCTGTGGATCGTGCCTTTCCCAGGCGGAATCCCATGCTGCCAGAAACTTACTGGCGGCCGCGACGTCGGGCGTCATAGGAGCGTTCGCTAAACGTGTGCTGTTTTCCGTTTTCGCGCTTTCGGCGAGGTGCTGTTGAAACGATGAGTTGTTTGTCATGCCACGATGCTAAGTCAGACGTAGAGGCTGCCAATAGTAAGAACGCGACATTGCATTGATTGCAATCGGCAATTACGTCTGTGTCGTCCTATCATCCGGCCAGTCTGGACGACCAAGCGATGAGAACCCCGCTGGCGCTTCATTCGCCAGCCAATCCTTTCCAACGCGGCTAGAACCCGCCGTGCTTTACTGGCGGGCCAATTGCTCGTCCGGGATGGTGAAGGAAACCCAAGTGAAGACGACGGAAGCTCGCGGTGGGCGATTCGGTCTCCTATGACCTCGATGGCGAGGCGCTTGGCATTGCTGATCGCCTCATCGCGGGTCTGCCCGCAGCACATTAGATTTGGCAATTCGAGCGTTTCAGCGATCCAGCGCCCGTCGTCCTCGCGATCAAGTTCGATCGTCACTTTCACTTTTCGATGATACCGCCGGCCGAAATGGATATCCCGCGAATCCATAACCCGCGATCAACTGCGAGCTGCCGCTCGGTCATTGGACGATGCTGCCGACCCGTACCTTAATTGTTGGTAACTCGGTATACGAATATCGGGGCAAAGCAACTGCGACGTGCGCGCACAGACCCGTTCTCTCACCGCGATCCTCTTTGTTCAGTGCTGACCGCCGCCCTTAAGAAATTCCGCCGCGATCGACTCGAATTCGTCGAGTCGGGGCCCGAAGATCGGCACATGTCCGCCCTGCGGCACGATCCATAAAGCGGAGCCGGGAATCGCGCGGTACATTTCCACCGGAAGAGCTACCGGAAAGAATACATCACGGTCACCTTGAACGATCAGCGTCCGAGCCTTGATCGTGCTCAACAAGGGCGGAGTGAAATTCATGTCGTCGTAACTGTCCTTAAACGCTGTGAACTCGCGGATGAGCTCGTGCATTTGATCCTCACCCTGCTTCGCGCATCTCCGATACATCGCAAGAACCTCGGGAGGCATTTGCTGGCCCGAGCCGGCCATAATCGTCCTTGCCTGCTCGGTGAAATAGGGTGTAGCCCCAATCAACACCATCGCGTCGACTCGTCCCGGCTGTCGCGTGGCCATATGAAGCAGCGTCATACCCCCGCTGCTGATACCCATAGCCTTGACGTGTTGAATCTCCAACTGATCGAGCAGCGCAAACACGTCCGCAGCTGACTGTCGATGAGTAAAGGTCTTTGCCGGATTGGTTGACCAGCCATGACCACGAAGGTCGGGGATGATGACCTGATATTGTTTCGCGAAGACGTCCACCACGGGTTGCCAGTCGTCTCCGCACCCACCGAACCCATGAAGCAGGACGAGCGGCTCACCCGAGCCGAGGACTCGGTAGTGCATGTCCATACCGCTCAGGTGAGCAACCTTATCGGGTACTGGAACTTGCGCGCGAACAGGCGACAGCCATACGGTTGACCAGACACATACGATTACTATAAGACGCAACTGCCGGCTCGTGCAGTCGAAATTCTTTGCCGTCATCGCTGCCCTTTCTCCTGCTGAAAGAAATACCCGGGAACAACATGTCGAACTATACGATACGACGAATGCCGGTCCGACAAAAGGAAGAAGATTCTGTCGAGCTGACCGAACCGTCGCCCGTCCCAGCTAATGCTTTGCAGACGTTCGGAATGCGACTCGATCCAGCCAGTATCAGGCAGACGTGACCGGTGGACCTACTGAAGCTGATCAAACCTCGGTCTGCCCCATGTCATGACGGGCCTTCGTCCCGCTTTTCAAACGTCCTATGCGCGTCATGTACCAATCTCCACCAGTCCGGAGCCCGTCCTGTACACCAGCTGCGCAGTTTTAAAGACTCGTTTCCAAGATCGGGCTAGCGCGCTAATCCCACGAAAACACGGTGAAGCAGTCGTGATGATAAAGGTTCAGTGTGAATCCAGCTTAAATCGGAACCAACTTATCCCTCTCACGTGCTGAAGCTTGAGGCTATCAGAGGTGGTCCGACCACCTTTAGCCCGTGACTGCTGTAAACGGTTGCAAGTCTGTTCTGGTCTGGATGCTCGCTCGCATTTAGAATCGAAGCGAGCTCTTGAAAGAAATTTTCCATGTCGCCAGGAGGATCAAAGGTAACGAGCATACGAGACTCCTGCTTCCCCAATGTTACGAAACTATGCGGGATATTAGCAGGCGCCAAGAAAGTATCACCAGCATTCAGGATGGTCCGCTCCGATCCACATTGGACACCGATGCGTCCATACAGGACAAACAGTAACTCGTTCTGTAAGGGATGGATATGGAGCAGTGGGCCTCGTTCCGGCGGGGTATGGACCTCGACAACAGAATATCGTTTGTTGCCGTCTATTCCCCGAACCTTTGTTGAGAAGCCTTTCTCGTCGCCCTGAATAACCAACGGATGGCCCTCACGTGCTTCACCCGAGCGAACGAGAAATGGTTTGGTGTTAGATTGCGAGCCTTGTGTATCCGAAGCAAGAAAAGGAGAGAGTGCTAGGGCCGTCGTACTCGATGTCTGTAAAAACCGCCTTCTATTACATTCGTTCATAATGGTCCTTTATTGCGACGTCCCTGCAGACACGGTTGATAAATCGCGCATGCAGGTCTCATCCACCCCCTGAATGCTGCCAGAAACGACATTCCCGTAATAGTAAAAATCCGACATTGTGGGAACACGCCATTCAGACCTTCACAGAGAGAGACCAGCCGCTCCGAAGTCTGACTGGGACTCCAGCGCAAACCCTCCAGGTGAGCTTGTTCCCGATCCACCGCCAAGCCAAGGTTCGACTGTTAAAGAATCAACTGCAAGTTGTTCTCGGCGACAGCAGACGCACGGTTCCCATCACTACCTCTAAGCGGCTCGACAAAAAGGCTTTCCAAACGCGCTAGGGTTTCGGTCGGCGTTCCTCCCGTAAACTCCGCAAAATCATGAACCATGTGCATCTGATCGTAATACCCAAATTCCTGCGCTATGTCTGTCCAGGATTTGCTCGGTAGACGGGCTTTGTGTTCCAACGCGCTTTCGAAGCGCGCCATTCGCGCGAACAGTTTAGGGCGCACGCCTACTTGTTTTATGAAACGGCGTTCAAATTGACGCAGACTTAGTCCCGCTTCCTCGGCGAGTAGCGGTATTGCACCCCGACCACCGGCTTGCAGGATCCGCTTCGCCGCTGAACAGACACCGTCCACCCTAGGCGCCTGAAGCGTCCGGTCCGTCAGCAACTTGTCCACGAACCACACACGCTCGTCGAACGATTTGCATTCGCCGAGGCGATCCTGGATCTGCGGGATAAAAGAGCCTAGCACGGAATGTGCCTCATAATCGCCATCTGTAATCTGATCCATCGGTATCGAGAAGAGGCGATGAAATCCTTCCGGGCGAAACATGATGTAGAAGGATTGCAAGTTGCCAATTAAATGCATCTCCAGTCGACGATAAGTCTGCAGCCCGACCAGAACCGTTTTAGGGGACGTTCTGTGGATCTGTGAGTGCCCGTCCTTGACGGTTAAAGGATCTCGGAAATAGAAGCCTAGCATTGGACAGGTGCGAGCCGGAACCGGGTGCACCACGGCCGCTCCGCTGATTCTGACCTCACGCTGCGTGTAGAAACGAACGAATGCCCGTAGACTGGGTGCGGGACCGCGAAACTGTGTCTCAAGCATTCTCTGGCTTCTTCCCGACGGATGCGCTTGCCCCTTATTGTGCCAGCTCTGAGTGAGTTCCGGACGGAATAGAGATCGGTCATCAAAGAAGGTTTCGGAGGGGGCGCTTGGACCAGTCTGTCAAGTGAACTAGTCTGGTCGCTTATAGGTGCTTGCGATAATCTGTAGCTCCCTCGCTCATAGCGTTCCGTCAGAAGTGTGAACACCACCGCCATCCTCGCGGGTCCTTCGGACCGCGATTGCAGGAATTCGAGACCATCGCGTCGGAGTTTCTTAAGGGCCGGATGCGGTATTGTTTCAGAGCGACGCCGCTGCTCTTTTCAACCGCCGATCGAACATAGGTCCGCCCCATGCCACTCCTCGTGTTGAAATCGGTAATACACGTACTGCATGGTTACGGGGTCAGCGAACGAAGCACTTTAATAGAGGTGTGTAAATTGACTCACCCACGCATCTCCGACGTAGTCTTCGGTTCCTGTGTTGACCAGGGTCGGAATTTACGGTCGCCATCCAAACACATCTTTACCTCGCCTTCTCCTCACCAGGTCGCCTAGCGTGTATGTTCGCCGCAATCAAGTCACGAGCAGGCAAAAGAAATGAAATGACTATCCGCGATTTCCTTCATGACTTCCGTCGGTGTGCCGCCTCCTAGATCGTGAAAGTCTCTGATCAGATGCATCTGATCGTAATAGCCGACTTCGTGGGCGATCTTCATCCAGCTGCCATAGCCAGCCTGGTGTTTCTTTATCGCCCGTTGGAAACGGGAAATGCGAGACAAAAGCTTCGGCGAAATTCCAGCACACTCCAAACATCTTCGCTCCAGCTGCCGCTCACTGATCCCGATATTATCGGCGGCAGCGCCTACCCCAAGTTGTCCAGAGGCGACCAGATTCATCACGAGCGTTGTCTCATTCAAGGGATCGGTTCGTCGCAGTCGCTCCGCGAAGAAGCTGTCTAGAATTTGGACCCGATCCGCAAAGGTCACTGCATTCCCCAGGCGCTCGTAAAGGAATGAGGCCCGCCGACCGAACACCGCATGTCCTTCCGTCCCCGCTCCCGTCAGAGGCGATACCGGCACTCCAATTAAACGGTAAAGCCCGAGCGGCCGAAAAAGGACAACTAGCGACTGTACATGATCTTTCAGAATCAGCCGCACCCGGCGTGAGTCAATCGGTCCGATGACTGTTGTGGCCCAAGAAGGGCGAAGCATCTCCGTCCCATACGCCTTTACTTCGTAGACGGACGCAAACTGAAACTCCAGCATTGCTCCTGCTCGAGGAAACACGGGCTCAAAAATCTCTCCGTCCTTCGACATCGTCTCGCGTTGCACATACCAATGGATGAATGGCTGCAGAACAACATCCGGCCTCGCGCTTTGCGCCGTCAGCATAGTGTCTTTACGCAAGGACTAAGACTCCTGTCCGGCGTTCGAGAACGGGAGATCGATCTTCTACGTTGGGCAGGGTCCACCTGAATCGCTCCCCAGTTCAGCGGCAGGCAAAAGAAATCAGATGACTATCCGCGATTTCCTTCATCACTTCAGTCGGTGCGCCGCCGCCCAGATCGTGGAAGTCTCTGATCAGATGCATCTGATCGTAATAGCCGACTTCGTGGGCGATCTTCATCCAGCTGCCATAGCCAGCCCGGTGTTTCTTTATCGCCCGTTGGAAACGGGAAATGCGAGACAAAAGCTTCGGTGAAATTCCAGCACACTCCAAACATCTTCGCTCCAGCTGCCGCTCACTGATCCCAATTTCATCGGCGGCAGCGCCTACCCCTAGGTGTCCAGAGGCCAGGGAACGCATCGCGAGCGCCGCCGGCTGGAGCGGATCCGATGCTTGCAATCGCTTCATAAAGAAGCTGTCCAGAATCTGCACGCGATCGGCAAATGTTGCAGCATTCCCGAGACGGTCATGAAGTGATGAGACCTGCGGCCCAAAAACCGCGTGTCCTTCAGCGCCGGCTCCAGCAAGGGGCGAAATCGGCACGCCAAAGAATCGGTACAGCCCCAGCGGCCGAAAGAGCACATCCAGCGACTGCGCATGGTCGTGCAGAATCAACCGCACTCTGCGTGCGGTTATTGGCCCGATCACGGTTGCCGTCCAGCAACCGCGAAGTTTCTCCGTCTCGTACTCTTTGACCTCATAGATTGCTGCGAACTGAAATATAAGCGCCGAGCCCGCACGAGGCAGCACCGGCTCAATGACCTCTCCGGCTGTCGAGACCGTCTCGCGCTGCAAATACCACTGGATGAATGGTCGCAAGACCGCATCCGGTGTCGCGCTTTGCGTTGTCAGCATCGTGTCTCCGAGAAAGCGCTAAGGTTTCTGCCCTTCGTTCGAGTAAGGAAGATCCATCTTCTCGACATTGTGCAGATCCACCTGAGTCGCTCTCCAGTCGCCGCCCTCTTTCAGCAGCGTGTAGGACACGATCATATCGTTCTGCTTCGCCAGATCGAGCTTGCCGTCCGATTTCATGACCGGGCTCTTCCAGCTTGCCTGCATTATCATCACGTTCGGCGCAATCTGTCGAAGGTCGATCAGCTGCAAGGGCGGCGCGGTAACGTCATGATACGGCCCGCCAGCGTCGTGAAGAAAACCAAGTGCCTTCTCCAGTGCTTCATGCCCCCGCACCAGTGTGCCAAACCTGTTCACCGTATTCGCATCAGGCGTATGGAGCAGGCAAAGCTGGTGCGCGTCATGATTGTTCCAGGCACGTTCCCATTTGCTTAGGAACTCTTTGGCTGCCCCATGGTCGGCAGGCGAGCCGGTTAGATCTTCAGCGTTGAGGACGGGACCCGAAGCGAGAGCGCTTCCTGTGACGAGAAACTTGCGTCGAGAGGTTGAAATAGGATTCATACCGGAAACGTACCAATCGACGTCAATCCAGGCCTAGTACAAACCCGACATGACGGAGCGAAATCAGCTCAACGCCCCAAATAAGAGAAGGCCAAATGCAGGGAGGTGCTATTGATGGATGGGGCGAGCGAGCCGGTGAGTCACGATTTGGCTCTAGCCCGATGCAAGCTGGTGCTTTTGGCAACTTACGGAAATCAGCTGGCCATAGGTCCCG
This sequence comes from uncultured Acidobacteriaceae bacterium, assembly GCA_963730775.1. Taxonomy (GTDB): domain Bacteria; phylum Acidobacteriota; class Terriglobia; order Bryobacterales; family Bryobacteraceae; genus Bog-105. The sequence continues at coordinate 112,053 of CAVSTI010000015.1, forward strand.
GAAACAGCGAACCGAAGGGCACCACCATGATCGTTGCGCGCATGCCGATCGCATTGCCTAGTAGGGCCCGCGAGTAGTCAGCGGGACGAGTGCCGCCCCTCTCTGAAGAACTCTGATTCCGATATTAGATGATCGCCGTACCAAAGCGAGGGGACCAAAAAGTATGCGAGGCTGAACGCTGCAAGCGATTCACGCGCCCAAACACCGCGTCGTCGGCTTGGCTTCTCGCGCCAGATTTACATGGGTTCCGGCAGTTGATGCTGATCGATTTCCCGCTTATATTTGCGTCATTTTGGTCGATTTCCGCTTTCTACGAATCGCTTACGGTGAAGTGCATCCGAACAACTGGAACCGCGCGTTTCAACAGAACCGCGGGAATTATGCGCCGCTCCATGATCGAAGATGCGGGCGGTTGGCAGCACGGTACGTTGACTGAAGATCTGAGAACAGCGGTCAACGCAGCTTCCAGAAATGGTGCTTCGTCGACGAGGTGCCGTCTTTTGGAAGTGTTCACGCTGAGGAACTCACTAGCCCAACCATAAACGTCTTGGAAAACTTGACGGTGAATCGCCTTCAGATGAGCGCATGAGCGCCGCACAGACCAGTCTGGAGCTGCAGCATGCGGCGGTGAAGCAGCATTGCAAGATTCTGCGGATGCCGGTCGAGTGTGTCGGTGAATGCTGCGGTGCTCGCGCCAAGTGGAGAGCGCTTTCTCGGCAGCAGCACTGATAATCCTATGCTCTCGTAGTGGCGGTCTACATCCTCCAAAAGGCTACTTTGCCCGCTAAACATTTAATAGTTTTTTGCCTGGTCCTGGGTGGACGGATGGCCGTATCCCTTTTGAGGGAGCTTGCCTGGTCTCGCGCTGCACTTAAACGGGTCTTCCTCAGTTTCTGGGCAAGCGATGAATGAAGTTTTGCCGCCCTGCTTCACTACTCAGATGAAAGCAAAACTGCGGCAGGAGCTGATGGCTGACCTCCACGGAGTCCGGGTGTGTGAGGATGCGGGCGTTGTGTGGCGAGAGCCACCGGTTCGGGATCGAGGAGATGCCCAGACTGCGGAACGCCCTCGAAGTCCCGCAAAGGTGGCTACCTACGCGGTTGCAGGATTCGCCTTTGCAGGCGCTTTACCCTATGCACGGAGCTCGTACTTTTTGCCGGTCATCCGGAGTGGATCACCCGGGGCGCAGATCACAGGGGCATGTTGACAACATTGTTCTTGTCCATGTTCCCTGGACGTTACCTCGCCAAAAAGCTCATCTCTTTTGCTCGGGACTGATCAATGGCCAGCCGAAATCGTTTACCGTAAGCGTATTTGCGGTCCGGGATCTCTGAGTAGATCCCCGCCGGCCGCGAACTTCATTTCATCATCCAATCTGCTGTTACATGCCATACGTGGGTTTGTGCTACTGCGATTGCTATCAGTATCGAAGCAAACATATAGGGCACGGCCCACCAGTACGCCCGATGTATTCGGTGTCGAACAACCAAGTCGTAAACAGGCCCCGCAACATGAAAAGCAACAAAAAGCAGTAGCAAGATCACTGGCGATGAAGGTAGCCTACTGATGGCCGGATCAGAGAACAGCGCAACTATCGCCAGTAAAGCGAGCCGTTTGTGCGTTTCAATGTCCCGCCTCCAGTAAATTGAGGCGCCTAGCAGCAACGAAAAGTTGAGCAAATTGCGGAGCGAGAAGACTAATAAGGACGTGTATGCATCATTAGCAGGTGCGAAATGGCCGAGAATCACGGATCGAATTGCGACGGGCACGGCGAGAACCAGGAGCGGCACCGCCAATGCCGCAAGAACCCAACCGAGACGTCGGTGAATGCCGGTTTTACCTGTGAGTATGAGAAGATTCTGCCCAACGTACAGAACGATGAAAAGAGTCGAGATAGCGCCGTGGACTTGAAGCAGCAAAGAAAGTTCAGGCGTGTGGAATCGGGCTTTAAGGTAGTACGTCTTTCCAAAGCCCGCGAACACGACCACCGCAATGGCTAAGGACATGCATGTGTAGAAACAGTGGTCCGTCGCGCGCTGTGACGCATTTGGGAGTAGGGTGCGCACTGCCGGAGAACTCACCCTGCTGGTATTTGTGTCGGCGTTCATGAATGTTGGAAACCCTTTCGCCGAGAGATTACCAGCAGATGTCGCTTGAGAGCTTAGCGGATTTCAAATGTTCCCTGGACGTTACCTCGACAAAAAGACTCATTTCTTTTGCTCGGGACTGATCAATGGCCAGGGGAAGTCGTTTACCGTGAGCCTATTTGGGTCTCCCCGAAACATCAAAACCAATTAAACAGCAAGCGTAATAGAAACGTCACTACTCACTCAAGTAGCTACCGGCAGAAATAATCATGCTATAGTCCTTTTTACTTCCTTCAAAGACCCTTTTAAGGACTTCTATGAGAAAGCTGACTTGGACTGCGTTTCGCTGATGGTTGTATCCAAAATGTTTCTCGGAGCTCCCGCCCAGACTGCGGCTGTTAGTGGATCTCCAGAAGATATCAACGCGATTGAGGAGTTGGTGCACTCCAATCCATCCAATCATGTCACCGAAGATGTAAGCTTCACCAACATCTTCGGCACCGTCCGCTTTGGCCGCGAAGAATTTATAAAGCGCCATCTCGAAATCGCGCAAACCTTTTTAAGGGAACAACAGGGAAAAGCTCAATCGCGAAACTGCGCTTCGTTCGACCAGACGTTGCCATCGCAGATGTCGCTGGAGAGCTTAGCGGATTTCAAAGGTCTACCCCGGACTGCCCGTGGGCAAAGATGGAATCTTACGGAACAAATTCCTGCTGGTTCTTGTCAAGGAGAATGGCGTTTGGTGGATCACCGAATTTCAAAATGTCGCTCAGACGCCTGAAATCTAGCCCTATGGCGATAGTAGTCTTTAGCGTGGATGGTATGGACACAGGTCCGAAAGACAGCATGGCGGGGAACATTACCTGCGCCGTGTAGGTTGGTCCAGCACTAAGGAATTCGCCGGCGGGGCCGCGATGCGCGAGCGCAGACTCTGCACCGCCATCAGACGGCTGATGCGGTAGCCGTGAAGCACAGTTGATTACGGCGGCCGCGAATACAAGGCATAAGTAACTTGGGTTTTCCGCGATTTGGCGCAAAATCGCGCAACGTTCCCGGTCGCGCTCTAGGCGGCCCCCCCGCGAACTCGTGGACTTATTCTTGAAACGACCAACTTCCATCGATCTTCCACAACGGCTCGTAGTTCGCGATTTTGTCGAACTGAACGCCGGCGGCTTCGAGGATAGGGCGCTGCGCGAGCATTGCTGCGAGACTATCCATTTGCTTCGCGGTATCAACACTCTCCCAGATGCTCACATTCACGACCGTACTGGTCGCGGGGTCAACGGCGGCGTGGTAGTAGAGCAGCCCAGATAGCTCTTTTATTGCAGGCACTAACGATCCCGCTGATTTGTCGATGAGGTTGATGATTTCGTCGCACCGCTCCGCTGCAAATCGACCTCTCGAAACGCGGACCACCGGTCCTTTCGTCTTCATCCCACCATGTTAAGCCGGTTTCGTCGGCGGTGGTATCTGGCGCGGAACGAGGTATCGTTACGGGCCCACCTAGCGTGATGCCGAAATCGTTCAATCTCAGCGGCGGCCTCGCAACGCCTGACTGGTTGCTGGACCAAGCGTTCGCATCCGTCACATGGTTCCGTATATGCTCGAACGGCCGGGATGGCCGGCATTAAAGCCCCCTTCATCGCTGGCCTGCTCTCCGCGTGTCTGTCGATGACGGGTGCGGGGAGATGGAACAATGCTGCCGAGCGTGCGCTGCAAACAGTCGCGGTGGCCGTAAGAACTACCTGTTCGCGGGTTCCGATACAGGCGGAGAAAGTGCGGCTGCGATCTACTGTCTGCTCGGGTCGGCGAAGCTCAACGGCATCGACCCGGAGGGCATATAACCGCTGTGAAGCTTTGGCGGCATTCCAGCAGCCTTTACGGTCTTCTCCGCTTCCGAAATCTCGACAGTCGTCCCGACTCACCATTTGCACAAAACACCGCACGCCACTCCGGCACCCCTGTGCCGACTGCTGCCATTCGAGCTGGCCCGTTAGCAGGCGCGTGGCTGTCCGGACCGGCGCCCATCGTCGGGCGCTAGATTCAGGTTCCGAGCTCAGGCGAGTGCAGACCCGGCGATCGAACACATTTGTGTGAGATGATCCTGATCAATGCCACGATCCGGTTTTGCCAGGTTCCTTTTAAGCCACTCGCCCGGCCATTGGGCCCTGGCGAATTCCAGCCCTCTCAAACGCTCCTCGATCACGATATCCGCGCTGTTAGGGGCCGCTCTGTTTTTTACCGTGCCAGCGCAGGCGCAGACCCCGGGCATGATAAGAAGGTTCGCCGGGGTGTATGGTCAGCCCGGCTTCAGTGGAGACGGCGGCCCAGCTAGCTCCGCACAAATCTCGGGAGTTACTTCGCTCGTTTCGGACTCGCACGGAAACGTTTGTATCGCTGATTACGCCAATTTTCGAATTCGTAGGGTCGACGCAGTGACGGGCCACCATCTACAAGATCGATCCCACCGGCAAAAAAACCGTCGTCCACAGTTTCACTGGTGGAATTTCACTGGGGGAATAATGGATACGCTCCGCACGCGGGCCTAACCAGCGACGGCGCCGGCAACCTCTACAGCACCACAACTTGGGGCGGCACGGGCGACGTCGGAACAGTGTTCCGCATCGACCAATCCGGTCAGGAAACCATCGTCCACAACTTCGAAGCATCGACGGGCAGAACCCCTATTCAGGTGTTACTCTCGACGCCATGGGCAACTTCTATGGCACTACCTCACTCGCGGGTTCGGGCGGCCTGGGCACAGCTTACAAACTCAATCCGAGCGGCGCAGTTGTCCTGCAGTACAACTTCCTCGGCGGCACCGATGGCGCCAACCCCTATGCCGGCGTGATCCTCACCCACTTGCGCGCGTGTTTTGTGATTTCCTCCGGTTCGAAGCCGCGAGTGAATTCACGTCGCCATGGATGATCAAGGCACGCCTCGATCAGTAGGCCGAGATTGCGCCGGGTTCCGCCACGGGTGATCAGATCGGCGAGTAGATCGATCATCCGGTCTTGGGTGAAGTTCAGCCATGTGACCAGGTTTCTCTTGTGCGGGTGGTGTCGGTTTCGTAGTGGTTTCGGCCAGAAGGGCCTTCGACGTTGTTTTACGTGACACTATGTAGCTATGGGCGGAGAACTTGTCACTGTTTAAGAGGCATCACAAAAGCTAAAATTGACCCCTGAATCAGTTCGCCGGATGCCTCGGTTGAAACAGCTTCCCGGAATCAAACTGGGCCCCCGCCAGTGGCGGATCTCCTCCGAGGCGCTACGGAAGTTTTTGGCCCGCGAAATCGCCCCCGATCCCACCACGCCCAAGCCCGCCACCGGGGAAGACATCGAGCACCACCATAAGAACGGGACGAAGCCGGGGAAGAAAGCGAATTCGAAATGAGCGTCGGGATTTTGTTTAAGACTCGCGGGGTCGGGGAATATCCGGAAATGCAGCTCCGGAGCATTTTGAACGACTTTTTAACGACTCACAATTTTGAAAGTTGGACGCTGTTTATAAATCAAACGGGAGGTGATCTGATGATCGAAAGCGTCAGCTCTGTGGGTCGGAATGGGAGTTGTTTAATACCATTGACTCACGACGCGCCCCGGAAGCTCCGGGCGTTCCTGGAAGGGCAACTTCGCTAAAGCCGGGTTCGGGATGCCACGTCCCTGTCTAGACTGCGAGGGATTTCTGAGCGAACTCCGCCTTGCGGCACTTCGCATTGAGACGGCTGTCGAAGACGCGCGAGAATCCCTGTACACCGGCGACTTTACCCTAATGGAGCTTCACGCGAGCAAGGTGAAACTCGCGCGCGAATGCCTGGCTGGGATCGAAGACTCGTTTGAACGGCACAAGGAACAACACACGGAGCGGGTTCAGCGAAACGAGGAATGATGATGCAACTCGAACATTGCCACGAATGTGAGTTGATCCGGCGACTCATCTACGATGCGGCTGCAGAGATGGTCAAAGTGGTCGACCTTGAAGTTCTTCGTCGGACCGAGGAAGAGTTTGCTCAGCTGATCAGCATTCATCGAGACGTTGAGGCATCAGCCCTCAGAGCGTACACAGAGCACAGGAAGACTGCTCATTCGGGCGCGCACGATGCCATCTAATCCCTGCCCCGAGTGCCAGCAATACGTGGACGAAATCTATGCTGTAACGCTTCAAATATCCGAGATTCTCGAATCATCCCGCAGGCAGTTCAGCGGTAATAGTGTCGCTATTGCCGCTATGGAAGCTTGCGCGAAAGAAGTGCGGAAGGCGAGTGATCATCTCGAGGATTTGCTCTGGCAGTACGGCGAGCACAAGAAAGTGCATGAGGGACAGGGCGACACCGGGGAAGAAAAGCGATAGGGCTGAAAGGAGAGATGCCCGGAATGATGCACAAGCGAGAAGTAACCAACGCCTTCAAAACTTTTAGTGGAACCGTTCTCCCAGGGTTAATTGCGACCAAGATTATGCGCGTGAACGCCCGCGGGGAGCCGATGGAAAACGGCCCGTACGTGCTCTTTGAACTTGGCAGAACTTCCTTCAAAGCGTTGTATGCCGACTTTGAGAGGAACACTCGGGAATTCTAGCCGTGAGGTTCAGCTTTGGCGACCCACGCAGATCTGACCGGGTACAGAGTAAAGTACACGGGGTTCCGCAGCTTGCCATTCGAGCGGCATGACGCCCCCGCGCTCGCGCCTTCATGTATTAACCTGCCGAGTCTGCGAAGACTATCGGATGCGCTTAACTGTTGCGCTTGAACTCTTCAGTTCTGCCACCATGGAACTTTCGATCGCGGTCGCGAGCGGCAACGAAGAACTAAGCTACGCTCTTGTGGAAAAGTTGCAGGTGACCCGCCTCCATATCGATGAGTTACGAGCAGCTTATGCAGACCACCTCGTAGACGACGCTAAGGAGTGAGACTCACATAGCCCACAAGCCCAGAGCAGAATCATGCCTAGGAAACGATCAGAACATGACCTGGAGAGCACTGCATCTCACGAAGGATTGCTCCTTTACGACTTCAAGGGCGACGCGATCCCCGCCAACTGGAGAAAGCCCGCCAAACGATCAACGCTTACGAACTACGAAAAGCTCAGCCTCTGGATTCAGTTTCTTTTGTTCCTTTCAACGACCTGGGCTTTCGTGGCTGCTTTGATTTACGCAAATATTGCACAAGGGCAAGTCGGCGAAGCCAAGAAGTCGAATGATCTTCCACGGAAGCCGCACTTAGTGCGATCGTGTCGATAACTCCGTTACAGCGAGACGCCAGCGAAATTCGATTTCTCGGACCGATGCCGATATTCGAAAACACGGGAAAAGTAACCAACGGGTAACTTCACGGCAAAATACGAGATCGTGCGAGAGCAGTGGCCGAGTCAAGCTCCGATTGGTGACAAGCAAGTGGCGGTTGCGGCACAGTCAGCGATTTTACCGGGTAGGAGCTACTCGAAGGCTTAACCCTTAGCGGTGTATTCGACAGCAGACGTCAAGAGGATCGACGAAACCAAGGAGATCCTAGTAACGCAAGGATCGTTCTCTTATCAAAACGGTTTCAATCGAAAGATAGACGAGCAATTCTGTTTCGTTTTTAGTTCGTACGTGAACCTTGACGTTCGGGCCGGTACAGTTGACCAGCGCATGAGCGGATGAGATCGTTGCGATGCCAGCAAGGCTCGACTGCGAAGTGTAAAAGCATTTGAGTCAGCAATGCCTAGGCCTATTCCTCAAAACGGCCCGTGATTGCACGATAAACGCACCCCGGAAGATTGTGACGAGTCCCCCGGGGTGGTGGCCGCCCAGCTCCACTACAAAGCCGGGCGAGATTCCAGTCTACAGAACCTAGCTGTACAGCAGATCTGGCTGCCGCCATCTCCGCCGCGATCCTCCGCATACCGTCCGGCAGGTTAGGGCCGAATCCGGCTTAAACCGGTTCGGCATATGCTCTCGCGTTATCGCCCGCCAACACAAGTTGCTGCGTCAGTTTTGTTCTGTTTTCGGGCAGGTCGCCGAAGCGCCATTGGAAGGCCAGCTTGGCCTGGTCCAATTGCATCTCAAGGACGATGACCTGCCGGGCCGCACCTCAGCAACGCGCCAGTGCAGAGGTTCCTGGCCCGGCATCAGAGTTGTTCCGCACGAGCCCTCTTCAAATGGACCGTCCAGCGTGAACTCGGCAGGTGGATCGTTCCAGTTCGCTATGTCGGTCCGGAACCGCCATGCGAAAGCTGGACTAACGTCCGCCTCGACTGAATACTCCAATTGTAGGGCGATTGTGTCCATTCAGTTTATTTATGGTACCCGCCTCGAACTGGGCATTGCCTCGCTACAAAGTGCCCGTATCGGTTCCATTTTGACGAGATACGCACGTTGCTGACATATTGCCGTTCCAGCGCGGCTAGATCCTCCCTGACGACGTAGTGACGATCTAAGAAGGTCTCGCCTCAAGAGCAACCGTGAATTTTGCCGTTTCGCTGTCGGCCAATGATTACCCCCCGGGATACTACTTCGAGTCGCCCGCGAGAGACTTGGAGCATACCAGTTGCCCAGCATTGAACCTAGAACGAGAACTGTTGGACGCCTTTGAGCATTGCTGTCGATCACCAATAACTCACCCGCTGGACCGTTTGGCGAAGTAACGTCGTGGGACTATGGATAAGAACAAGAACGTGGTTAAGATGCTGATTCGCCCTGCCCTCGGGGCGCGTCCTAATGTTCACGATTCTTATCTATTCGGTAGAAGCGCGCGGCGTTGTTGTACAGAATGTCGCGTTCTACTGGGGCGTCAGATAATCCGCATTCTGAATGTTGCTGATGATCGAGTACGCCATCAGTTTGGCCACTCCATCACGGTAGCATGGTTCGGCGCCTGGTCTGGATCCAGGCGAAGCCAAACAGCTTGCACTCACTCACAAACTGTCGGCGCGCATTGTGAAGAAGCCGTGTGCAACGGTGGACGCGTCTATATAGTGTCCAGTAATTTGTCCAAATGGGTTAAGGTCAGACGGGTCGGTACCCTGATTTGATCCGGTGCCCGCCCCCGGCACATCGAATGTGGTAATAACGCCGCTGGGGTTGCGCACGAAGCCATGCGATACTCGAGCGGCGTCTACATACGCACCCGTTATCACCCCGGATGAGTTTATCTTCAGTGGAACGGTGCCCTCAAACGCCCCGGCCGTGTTTCCTGCTTTGAACACAGTGACACTGCCACTCCCGGTACGCATGAACCCGTAATCCTCATCTCCAGCGCTGAAAGCATATCCGGTGGTAGCGCCCTCGGCAGTGAGACTGAATGACAGAGTTCCTAGCAAGTCTTTGGAGGCGTCGAAAGTCACGAATCTCCCGCTAACCAGCCGAAGATATCCATGCGTCACGTCGTTCGCGTCTTCATAGAATCCAGTGACTATACCAGTAGGGCTGATGCCCGCTCCGTGCGTTCCTTGGTACTTGAGAGTTCCCGCTTCCGGCGCATCGATCACGATCATGCTTCCGTCGCTGTTACGAATGAACGCGTGGTTGACCGTGTTGATATCAATGTAAGTGCCGGTGACGGCCCCTGCTCGGTTGATATCGTATACGAACGTGCCCTGGTAAGCTCGCTTGCCTGCCTCAGGCGCGTCGAAGGTAATTACCGTGTTGTTCGGAGTCCGCAGAAATCCATGGCCGACGTTACGCGCATCGGCATAATAACCCGTAACCAAACCGGTGTCGTTGATACGCCGCGGGGTGGTGCCTTGGGCCGCCCCCGCACCCGCCCCGGAAACATCGAAAGTTGTAATCTCACCGTCGCTCGTCCGCACAAAGCCATGGTTCGCGTTGTTTGTGTCCACGTAATAGCCGCTGAGGTCGCCTTTGCCGTTAAGACTTTCGGCATAAGTTCCTTGGAACAAGCCCGTGCCTCCGCCCGGCACATCGAAAGTAACTATTGTGGGCGCACTCTGGCCCAAACACACAGCGGTGATGCTAACTAAAAGAATTGCGACTGGTCGAAACATTTGTTCTCCTAACTGGAAATGATGGTATGCGAGCAAGAAGCGCCCAAGAATTGAACATCAACGAAGCCTGGAATGGCAGTCTCTAAGCCGCGGGTGAGTCTACGCGATATCGTTCGGCACTACACGCACAGTGCGGGCGAAGAACGGGTAGCAGCGGCATGCAACCGAAAACCTCCGTCAAAGATTCGAGCGGATTTAGGCAGAAATCGCCGGTCATATGCTACCTCCTGTTATTGGACCACTCCGACGCAGGTTGGCTTGCCGTTCACGATTTTGCACTTCTGACCATTATCGAAGCACTGTTTGCAACTTTCTACGCCGCCACCACCACCCCCGCCACCGCCCGAGTGCGTTAGGCAATAGCTGCTTCTAGCAACATTGATCGAAACAATGGCGCACTGATTTGTTGTGCCAGGCGTACATGCCGCGATGTAGTCAGCCTCATCGGTCGTACTACCTGAATTTGTCATTGCATTCGTCGCGAGAGGCACGATGCCCGTCGGGGTGGACAGATTAGATTTCCCCGACGCTGCGTAGAAGTCGACAGGTGTCGGACATTGATACGTGTAGTTTGGGGGCTGATTCTCGTAGAATGGGCAGTAGCTACTATAAGAACAAGCGCACTGCGAAATTGCACCAGGAACATTGCTCTGCGTCCATGAGACGCCGGGCGCACCCCCGCCAAACGGGCAACAGGGCACCACTGCCTGAAGAGAGTTCGTCTCACCGGTGGTCGAGCCAGTGATATCGCAAGCCGGTGACGCTGCTGTGCCGTCATCGAGAGAGAGGCTTGTCACAATTGTTACGCCGTTGTTAAAACGCGCCGTCGCATAGTCACCGATTCCTAAGATATTGAAGTCTGCCGAATGCCAGCTATTGGCCAGAGACAAAATGGTGTCGGACGCCGAAAAACTTCCTATGCTTTTGCTACCCAAGAATACAGTCACTGAGTCGTTCCCACCGGCTTGCGCACTCGCCTGCATGCTCATGTTCGGGAGGTCTTGAACAGTCACTTGCGGACGACTGCCAGGGGGCTGGCTGTAACCCTGATTGAGCAGACAATTGGGAACCGTATCTCCTTGGGGCGACCAGCCGGCTGGACAGCTGAGGCCGTAATTGATGAGCCAATATTCGATGAACGCGCCACTGACAGTATTGAACGTGAACTGAACCCATCCTGTGCAATTAGGGAGCCCCCCTTGGTCGCATAAGGGCGGCCTAAAGTCGCTGTTACTGTTCAATTGAATTGAGAATACGTTCTCTCCTTGAGAGTTGCCGTAACTGTCGATACCCGTTTCTTTCGTAACACCAGAGACGCTGGGAAAACTACCTTCTGCCCATGTGATCGACCCCAACGACGCTGCGGTTGTCATCGGTTTAAAAACACGCCCGGTCCCGAACGGCGATTGCCCCAAGATGGCGCTCGGCCAGCCCGAATCAGCGCGGCACGCGACTTTTTTCCACTTTGCAAGTGGATAAGACGCTTGGAAGCATCCGGTTTGTGTACGAGCCGAATGTCCCATCATCGTACGCCACGAATGCGGTGGGACCAACTTCTCCTGGGCCGTCGTTTTCACGATGTTAAACGGCGTTTGCCCCACAGCCCTGTTTGCGGCTATGCGGCTCCCCAGTAAAATCATGAGCGCAACGATGGCCACGCGTGTCATCGTTACGCGAAGTTCTTTTTCTTTACTATTCATTGTCCGAACCCCCGGAAGCTGCGCGATACGAAGACACTCGATTTGCTGGAACGCACTCTGTAAGCCAACTACCCGGCGCAGGCCAAGTTGATTAAAGACCACTCGTGAGCGAATGTCACTACCTGTTCAGGTAGCCCAGAAGTCAAGGGATAGATGTTGTGAACGTTTCAAGCATTGATGAACAGTTCCGGTAGAGCCATCTAAGCTGTCAGGGGGTGGCCATCGCACCACCCCCGCCAGCAAGACGCACACGCCCTGTCCGCCACTGATTTCCGGCCGCTACTTGAGTAAGTAGTGACATTTCTCTCACGATCGCTGTTTAATTGGTTCTGATGCAGGTCTGAATACCGAGCCCGGACATGCTGTGGCGGGCGATTCTAAGGCCGTAATTTGGGCATGAGCCGACACATTATGATCGCCTACCTGATCGCACATGTGCCCGCGTCGGCTGTAACTGGAAGGATCTTTGTCGCTAGCCGCGGCAAACCCGCTTTGCGGTCCGTTGATTCCTGCCAGCCGCGCTCTCGGGTGGAGACCCTGAATCTTGCTTAGACCTAACGTTTCTTGTTCTTGATTTCCGTGATTTTGGTAAACAGGAGTGTCGTCCAATGCGATTGCTAACTAATTTTATAGTCTATTTGCTGATTTCCGGTCCGGCGTTTTCCGCGGTTACGGCTTACGTTCCCACCTGTTGCAACTCTAAGTCAACCGTATCCATCATCAGCACTACGCAGAACCGGGTCACCGCCAATTTCACCGTAGGTTCGGGCGCTTATAGTATTGCGTTTGCGCCCAACGGGCTCAGCGCCTGGGTTGCTGAAGCGGGCAGCCGATCACTCACCGTCCTTTCGTTGCCAAGTTATCTGGTAATCGCCAACATCCCGCTTCGGCTGCAGCCTTGGTCGATCCAAGCCAGTCCGGACGGGCGGGCGGTTTACGTCGTGACTGGAAACTTTGAAGGTAACCTTGATTCCTGGCCTGCAACGCTGATTGGAATCGATATCCAAACCTATGCAATTATCGCGGACGTCGCGATTCCAAATGTGGGAAGTCCTTCTCCTGGACTAGTAATCTCGCCGGATTCCAGCCGCGTATACGCCACCCTCGATAGTCAGAATATCATCGTTTGGGACGCGCCCACTCAGTCCCTCGTGGACACGTGGACTGTCCTAGGAGCGTTGGCCTGGACCGCGTCCGGCACCTTAACTCTCTCGCCCGATGGACTCACACTCTATAACTCGGGCCAAGTGCTAACCGCGATCAACACCGCCAGTGGTGACAAGGTAGGAACCGCGAAGCCACCTGGTATCTCGGGAGAAGACTCTTTTGTCGGAAGCGCGGTCACGAACGATGGGTCGACACTATACGCAGCCTACGCTTCGACAACCGCTACCGGGGGTGGCGTAGCCATTCTCGATACGGCGAGCCTAGCTGTTGTGAAGTCCGTTTCCATGCCCGGCGTAGAGCTTCAACAGCCGATCCTCACGAAGGATAACGCGACCCTATACGTACCGGATGCGATCGATTCGGTGATCTACGTAGTCGATCCCTCATTGCTCTCCGTTTCCAGTTCTATCGCAGTCACCGGAAATGTAGCTACGGCGACCCTAGGCGTGTATGGGCAGAGTCTTTTTGTTCCAAACCAGTCCACCTCGGGTCTGGTGGAGGTTGATCCGGTGAGTCTGCAGGTACGCGGGCAAACCACTATTGCTTCTGGTCCGAGCGCCGCGGTTTCCGCGAAGAACGGTTCTCGTATTTATGTCGCCGGTTACTCGTCGAACACCGCTTCTGACTTCAGCACAAAGGAGAATCGCTTAGCCCGGAGTTTCACCGTGGGTGCCTTCTCTGAATCCGTGTCGGGATACAATCCGACGATCGTCGTGGCAACTCCAGACGGCAGCCAACTTTACATCGGGAGTGGCGCCGATCAATTTCAGTTTGTCGAAATTGACACTGCGACCGGAACACCGGCGGCTATCAACTGCCCCTACAGCTATTGCGATGCGGTGAGTATCGCCGCTGCGCCGAATGGCGAAAAGGTTTATATCTCCGGTAACATCAACGACTTCGAGGGACCGGTTCCTCCATTCTTTCTGGTGATCAATACGCAATCAAAGAGAGTGGTGAAGGCGAAGCGACTCGCGGCTGTAGGCGCCATGGCGGTCGCGCCTTCCGGCTCCTACCTGTACCTCGCCGCTGGGTCGACAGTCCGCGTCTATGATACCGCTACCGACATGTTTACAGGTTCCATCGCCGCCTCGGGCGTCGCTTCCATTGCGTTTACCCCGGATGGCACGAAAGCTTACTGTAGCGCGGGCAGCGCCGTTTTGGTAATCGACACCGCTTCCAACATGGTTACAGCGTCGATCGAGCTGAGTCCTGCTAAAGCGGGGGCGATCTCTGCCTCGCCGGACGGGTCGCAGGTCTGGGTGGCCTTAGCCAGTAGCACGAGCGTGGCGGTGATCGAAACCTCGAGTAACACGTTCCAAACGGTCGATGTCGGCGGGACGGTAAATGGCGTCGCGTTCGGAGTTCAGTAAGCGTCTCGAACTTCGCTCGAAGTCCGTCCGTAGAGTTGCCGAGTTCCTCTTAAACCAAACATCAAACGCCATGCCCGCGGTTCCAGCCCCTACGGTAACTTCCTGGGTTTCGATTCACCACCGAGATGATGCCAAAGTCCTCGTGATGAGGGCGAAAACTCCCGCGCCGAAGGGCAGTTTGGATTCAGTCTCCGCAGCCGTCTTTCGGGAGGCCGGGCTCAGCTGGCGGACTAAAGCCGCAGCGTCAACATAAGGGACTAAGACTTTGTCCATTGCGAGGATTCTCTCTGGCTGAAGCGCTCATCCCCTGTTCGACTCCCTGATGCGCGCCGGGTCGCCTGTGTTTTGCATCAAGGCGACTCTTCCCCAACCGGGCCGCACCGCTAATAGATTAGATGCTGTCGAAGTGCCTTAGCCACTGCTTCCGATTTCGAATGCACTTCCAGCTTCCCATATATGTTCCGCATGTGGAAGGAAACGGCATGCACCGTTACACCCAGAACGGCCGCCATCGTTTTATAGTTATGCCCCTCTACCAGCAGCTTCAGCAAACGTAGCTCATGGGGAGTCAAATCATAACCAGCATGTGAGGGAGGAGCATTTTCTCGGAACAGCGACAGAACCCTACTTGCAATTTCGGGCGACATCGGAGCACCGCCGTCCACCACTTCGCGAATGCCCTCAAGCAGCTTGGCTGGAGGAGTTTTCTTAAGAAGGTATCCGCATGCTCCCGCGCAAATTGCATTGAAAACCCGCCCGTCATCGTTGTAAACCGAAAGCACCAGCAGCCTGATGCGGGGATACCTGCTGCGAATTTGGCAAATCCCTTCCACGCCTGACATGCCGGGCAGCCCGATATCAATGAGCGCCACATCAGGCGCGCCTAGGCCGATGGCTGGCAGCGCTTCTTCCATGTTTCCATACGCTCCACAGCACTCGAATCCTGCACTCCCAGCAATCAATTCGCGCAGACCCTCGCGGATCTCGTGTCTGTCTTCCACGAGCGCCACGCGGATCAGAGGACTCTGCACAGATAGAGAAGCTTTAAGCCTAAACCGCACAGGCCCCTGAAGGCAACTATCTATACAGGTAGCTTTCGCCACAATCTCTTCAAGAGCGAGGAGTCGAGCGGCATTCGCAGGAACACGCGCGTGCCGCCGTTTGCCTCCAGCGTTTTGCCTCGAAACCACTCGATGCTCCCGCCCAGTGACTTCGCTCGTTGACGCATACTCGCCAAGCCGTTGCCCTCCGCTGCTACTGGGGGGAGGCCCCTTCCGTTATCAATGACTTCCATTTCCAATCGCTCCGCTCGAACGCAGAAACGCAACTCAATCCGGCTGCATCCGGAATGCCGCACCGCGTTATGAAGCGCCTCCTTTGCAATCAGAAACACGTCGCGCCGGATTTCCGAATTGGCTTCCCTGTCCAGCTCGGTGCTGTTCGTCTCAAACTTCAGGTCAATGTCACATGCCGTGCATATCTCGGTCGCGAAGTAGCGCACGCGTTGCACCAGTTCACGCACTGAATCACGCTGCGGATTCACCGTCCAGATGATATCGCCGATTGTGTCTACCAACGCGCGAGACGAGGCGGCAATCTGCTCCAAATGGTTCTCGCTTGCCCGCGTTGTGTTTCTGCGCGCCAGTTCGCTCCAAATCGCAATTTGGGTCAGACCTGAACCAACTTCGTCGTGCAGATCGAATGCTATCCGCGAACGCAGACTCTGTACCGCGAGCAGGCGACTAACGCGGTAGCGGTGAAGCAAGGTGATAACGGCGGCAGCGAAGACAAGGCATAGGGTCTGAAACCACCAGGTCTGCCAGAACTGCGGCATCACTCGGAAGTTCGCACTTACCGCATTGCTCACCGGATGACCAAGCACGTCCGTGGCCCGAATGGAAAGATTGTAAGAACCAGCGGCGAGGCCGACAAAATGCAGCGTGCGATCTTTCGACGGAACACTCCAACCAGCGTCGGACCCATTCAGAAGGTATTGAAATTGAAGCTCACCGGCGGCTCCGAACCCCAGATCTGTGTAATCGATTTGCAGAACGTCTTCCCCGGCGCTCAGACGCAGGTTTCCCATTTGCGTTTCGCCCAATTTGGCAACCATTGACTTCCGCCCGCCAATCTGCAGGCCGACGATGCGGAGCGGAACATTCTGTCTTGTCGGACGGCTCACCGGCTCTAACCGCACGAGGCCGCCATGCGTACCAAACCAAAGAGTACCTTTCCTGTCGCAACGCGCACTCAGCACTTGCTCATCCGGCAAACCATCCAACATTCCGAAATGCCTGATGCCTCCACTGACCGGATTGAACTCTTCCAAACCTTTATTCGTGCCCACGTAGAGCACTCCGCGCCTGTCCTCCGTCAAGCAGTTAAAAAGGTGACCTGAAAGATCGGCAACGTGCGCATAGTTCCGGATCATTGGAACGGCGTCCGCTGGGTTGTCGATGCGGCTCAAGCCACCGGTGGTGGTCACCCATATTCGTCCAAGATGATCCTTGAATATCCCAGTTACCCAGCCAGGTGAAAGGCCGCTACTTCTATCGAACTTCTCCAATTGGCCGTCGCGGAAACGCGCGAGCTCAGCGCGGAACCACCATCCAATCCAAACATTGCCGCCGTTGTCGTTTTCAAAGGCGCTGGCACTCGGCGACACCTCGCCTATCCTTTGAAATTGTTCGGTACCCCGCTGCCAGCGAAAGACGCCGCCGTTCATCGTGCCCACCCAAATATCGCCGCGCACGTCCTCGTGCAGCCGGTATACGTCGCTGCCAACTAATCCATCCGCGTCTGTATATTTCGCTTTGGGACCGGTCTTTGGCAGCTTCTCCAGCGGTACAGCCGGAAAACGAAACAGCCCTTCTCCACTGGTAATCCACCATTCGCCAAGATGATCCTGAAGCACGCTCTGCCGCTCGCCCCAGCCTGGGTCTTTAAGGCTCTGTGGATATGCCGGACTGATCGGCCGCAGGCGATCGCCAGTGATCCTGTATATAATCTGACCCCGATAGCGTCTGTTCAAAGCAGCGTCCGGCGAATCGATCCGCGTAACAGCCAGCAGATCCCCGTTTTTGTCTGGAAATAGATCGCGAACCTTTGTAGAAAGCAATCCTTCCGCGGTACCCAGCGTAGTCAGACCATTCAAGGACACTCGAACAAGACCATGCGTTTCGGTGCCGATCCAGAGAGATCCACTCCTGTCTTCTCCGGCAACGTCGTTGTGGCCCGTCAGCCAGCCCTGGGCGTCGTGGTGAATGCGAAACACAGGATCGTCGGAAGCTCCGTCCCAACTGCTTAAGCCATGCTCGGTCAGAGCCCATATTGTGCCGGTGCTCGACTCGAACAAGCGCTGAATGATACTGCTGCTGAGGCCGTCTCTTCTTGTCCACACTCGGTTCACAATCGATCCGCGCACATGTCCGGTATTCAAGAGGCACAAGCCGCCCCAAGTGCCCAGCCAGAGGCGTCCCCGACGGTCGGTCAACAAGGAACTGATACGGCCTGGAATTCCGTCGGCCGAGGTGAAAACCGCTTCGGCTCCTTCGCCTTTCAACCTGTACAAAGTCTCAAGCGAGCTTGCCCAAATGGTCCCCCCGCTGTCCTCTGCAATCGCCGGTACCGCCGGATCCCCTTGTGGCGTCGATTTCAACGGCACCTGCTGAAGATACGCTTCTTTGCCCGGCGGTTGGTGAAGCATGAACAATCCCCAGAGCGACCCGCACCAGATATGTCTGCGGCTGTCCTGAAATAGGGCGGTGACGTGGTTGCCAACAGCCAGTGGATACAGTTTGAAATGAGCTCCATCAAAGTGGCACAATCCTTTGTTAGTCCCGAGCCAATAACTGCCATCCCGATCCTGCATCAGGACCGTAATCGTCTTTGAGGCGAGTCCGTCGTCCACCCCGAAGGTGCGAAAATCATAGCCATCGAAGCGCGACAGCCCCTCATCGGTGGCAAACCACATGAAGCCGGTCTTATCCGTCAGAATGTCGTTCATTCTGCTCATGGGTAGACCGTCCGCCGAAGTATAAGCACGCGCCGGTAATTGGTCCGCACTAAGTTCCCAGACGCGCGCTCTAGTAACCAAGGCAATCATCGCGATACAAGTCCCGCTAACCCGAAGCAGGCGCCTCGTGTTGAAATCACGCACGAGCCACGGTATCACGACCGCAGTCCTGCGATCGGGCGGACGCTCTGGATGCCCTTAGACAAAAGGCACCCCGATTAGATAGCAATCGTGAGGAAGTGTCACTACTTGGTCAAGTAACCAGGAAACTCAATCGGCAACATCCCTGGCATTTGGACGTCACAAAGGAGTAAATCGATGGGGCCTTGCGACTCATTGGCCACCCTAATTGCACTGATACCGCTGTCTGCCTGAAAAACAACAAAGTGTGCGGTTTCAAGAATCGAGGCAACTACCTGCAACACTAGTCGATCATCGTCCACGACCAGTATGGATTCGAGCGGTCCTGAAACCCCTTTATCCAGGTCACAAATCTCTGGATGTTCGTCCACGTGGCTCCGCCTTTCTCAGAGGGCCGGCCGCTATTCTTCTGCTCGGCTGCGCGTTGGGAAATGGGCGACCACCGTTCGAACGGATCGTGCTGACCGGGCCGAGTTCTATCTGACTCTCGATCTGACAAAGGCTTGGGTAAGGGAACGTCGGTGGGGGCCGACGGTACACAGTTCGATTCATGTGTTGAGGGAGATGGTGGGGCCGGAAGGATTGCGCTGCAGAGTGTGTTGGTGCGCGCCCTTCGCCGTTCTGGCTCACGAGATTCCCGTAATCATTGGAAACTCCGCGTTGTTCTGTTGGGGTGGCTCATGCGTGAACTCATTGGACCGGTTTCCGGTACTACGTTTTATCCTGATTGATTAATGCGGGCGTTCATCGTTGGCCAAACAGTGCCGATTTCCGATGCCATCACACTAATGCCGCACGCCGCAGTTCGAGGACTGAAAGATGTCGCGCGTAGCGAGTTTGCCGGCATCTCTGGCGCCGGTTTTCGATTCCCGAATCTCCTCCTCAGACACTGCCGATCCGAGACATATAGATCCGAACACAATGACGCGCTGTATGCGTTTGCTGATAAAATCTGGACTAAACGGAGTCAAAGGACTAGTACATGCGAGAAAAAGGGATAGTGAAATGGTTCAACGCTGCAAAAGGGTTTGGGTTTATCCAACGGCAGAACGGGCAAGATGTGTTTGTGCACTTCTCCGCTATCCAGACTTCTGGATATCGAACAATTGAAGAAGGTGCGGCCGTTGAATTTGAGGTCACTCAAGGGCCCAAGGGAGCGCAAGCCGAAAACGTAACGCTCGCCTAACACGGTTCTGAACCCGCTACAAAAAAGGCATCGTCTCATTTCAAACCGCTCCTCCTTCCCACAACAGTCCGAGAATCTTCATCTCCTACTCCACCCGGGACGGCTCGGATTCCGCCCGCCGAGTTCGCCGGCGATCCAATTACGACGGAACCGTCGTATGGATGAAGCTCTCAATGCAGATTTGGGGCACCTTGATGAAGCTATTCCCGTAGGCACTGAACTTGAACCGAATTATCAAGGTCCAGCTTCGCTCTAGAAGTAACAACAATTTCACGCTGGGGTATGCGCCACTTTATCGATGCACTGCCTTTGCTGTACCGGTGGCGTCTCGGTCTTTCTCTCCCGATCGGTGCTTCGATTCGCAATCTAGCGGATCGAGCACGGGGGCTACATGAATTTCATTTGCGATTATATGGCTGCTAACAAAGGTGAGTCGCACGACGATGCCGTGAAGGCGCGCGAATTGCCTTGACCTGCCCGCACCTTATCTTCAGCCTATTTGCGACGCTACCGGTTTTGTGACTGAAGTCTTGGGGATCCAAGAATTGCTTATACAAAATGTTCGCGCGGTGCCCGCGCCAAGCCGCGTTATCGTCTCTTGCGGAGACGTTCCGCAAATGTCCCGCCTGCTGGCCGTACGCAGATAACACACTGTTCCAGCTGAAGATATCCAATTTGAAAAGCTAGGCAGGTTCGTTTCATATATATTGGGAGTCCAAAACCGGAGACCTCCGCGTGCGAATTGGAATCTTGCTTGTCTTGGCCGGCTTCGGCCTTCAACTGCTACCAGCTGTTTGTGCGCCGCAGTATTCTTCTAACGGCGCCAATCAGGAGAAAAAGGCGGAGCCTCTACCGCCTTCGCGCTCAACAAAGTCGAGGCAGCATGGACACCCGCCGGATTCTCGGACGGGAACGCAGCCGTGTGGATACACGGGTCTGTCCTTGCGCACCAACTCAAATTCACCTTGTGGGGCGTCCCCTCCGGTCAACCGCAACGGGGGTCATACAAATCACACCGCCCGCAACGTAGCAATCGGTTTAGGGGCAGGCGCTCTGACAGGCAGCGTCCGTAATGGGAGGAACTTGTGACTTTATCCGAATCTCACAATGCACCATGGACCAGGAAACACGACTCACCCAGTGTGCCCTTGATTGCACAGGCGCCCACCATCGCCTACCCACAATCGCTGGCCGACCTGATAGCTCTCGTTCAGAGCCGACAGGCGGGTCAATACTTCAAAGCAGCCGGCAGTCACTGGGCACTGTCCTCTGCGGCCATCAGCGACAACGTTTTCATTGAGACCAACGACCCGAATAACATCTTTCCCGCCATGGGGCGCACCCTGTACGACGTTGTGCCAGGCTGCCTGAGTGAGTCTTTTCTCGATGTCCTGCACAGCGCCCCCCCCCGTATTTCTCGGCGCCGGCAGTGGTTCCCCTCCGGGGCCCTTCTATTACGTTCACGCCGAAGCAGGCAAACGGATTTATCAACTTTATGCCGAACTCGACTCCGGTGACGCGAACGAGCCACGGAGTCTGAATGTGCTGCTGCATTCCAAATTCGGCTCAACGATCGATACGCACGGCTATGGCTTCGGCACGCGCGGCGGCGCGGGGGGACAAACCATTGTTGGCGCGTTCACCACCGGCACACATGGAGGCGACTTCGATCGGTCGCCGATCGCTGATTGCGTAATCGCAATGCACATCGTCGCCGACGGCGGAAAGCACTACTGGATCGAGCGCGACGTCAGCGAGGGCGTCCAGATGACCGACGACGCACTGTTGACATCCCTCTACGGCGCGGACCTGTACGGCGGCGAAGGCAACTTTGAAATCCTCCGTGCCGCAGACGTGCTTGCGTCAGCAATGGTGCAGGTGGGTCGATTTGGCGCGGTATATTCGGTCGTTCTACAGGTAGCGAGGCAGTACGGTCTCTACCAGGAGTTGAAGCTCGACAAGTGGGAGAACGTGCGGGGCAAGATTGCTGATCTGGCCTCCGATCTATTCGTTAAGCCATATTCCACCGCCCAGATTCCGCAGCAGTTTCTGCAGATCGTCATCAACCCTCCGGCCACCACTGATGGCACCCCTCACGACTGCGGCATCACCCGGCGTTGGAGCGTGTCGCTTGATTCGCTCGCTACCAGGCCCGAAGGCCGCTCCGAGCGAGTGGGACATGTGGTCAACAAGTACGATCCCCGGCTGAATGCTCCGCGGTACTCCAAAGCGGGCCTATCGGTTGGCTATACGCCCGATGGTGATGGGTCCTTCAACACCTTCGACGCCGCCTGCGCGGACAGCGATTTTCTCATCGGCATCATCGACGCGGTGGTCAGCGAAATTGAAAACTTCGCTGTCACACACGCCATCACAAGCGGAGGTATCTTAGCGGCCGCCATGGCTGTAGGCGGCCCCGGCGTTGAGGCGCTGCTTCCGGAGCTGCTCATCCTGCTGCCTATCCTGGCCAAGTTGCTTGATTTCTTGCTTGGCTTACTCGGTTCATCCGCGCCCGCCCGGCTCGGGCAGGTGCTCAATGATGTCCGTGCTGCGGTGCTGGGACCGTCAGCAACCCGCGCCGCAGGCGTTCTGGTCTGGCGTGCCATCGGCGCGGCTGTCTTCAAGTCCCAGCAGCCGGAAAAGGACTACAAGGCACTCAGTTACGCCATCATGGACACCCACACCTATACCGACGTTAGCTGCCAAGAAAACGTGCAGTCCGTCGAGGTGTTCTTCGATGCAACAGACCCCAATCTCCTGGCCTTCGTCGATCGTCTTCTTCAGTTTGAGAACGACCAGGAGTGGAGGGACGGGCTTGCCGTGGTGGGCTACATTTCACTCCGCTTCTGCGGGCAGACGCATGCCACGATCGGGCCGGCACAGTTTGTTCGGACCGTGGCCGTGGAATGCTCCGGACTGGCCGACGTGAACGGCAGTACACAGTTCGTCGAGTATGCCGTCAAGCTGGCGCTCGACCCCAACATTAAGGGCATCCTGCACTGGGGCCAGCGTAACGACAGCAACCAGCCCGACATCGAGTTCCGCTTCGGCGATGCACCCGGCGAGCCATCCGGGCCTCTGTTCAAGTGGCGGTCGGCGCTGTCACTGCTCACCGCCAACGGGCGGCTTGACGGTTTCAGCAGCGCTTTAACCGGCAGGTAGGCCTTGAGATCGTGCAGCCGATCATCGCTTCGTTTGTCATCGACAGCTCTTTGCCGTCCTCTGCTCCGCCTTGGACCCTGATCTGGAACTGCGCAGACAACCCGCCAGCCACCACCGTTGAGCTCATTCTCTTGGTCGACAATGGCGTCCCGCAGCAGTTCGAAGATCTACCATTGAGCGGTTCAAAACTGGTGGCCGCCGACCCGGGCGGTAGCACGTTTACGTTCACTCTCACCGCCAGTCTAACGACGAACAACGTCACCCGGATGGACACCAAGAGGCTTGTAGCCTATAACAACCAGCACCCGGTCATCACCGCGTTTTTGTTTGATGGTGCTACTTCGAGTGTTGCGGGAACAACCTGGACATTTAATTGGGATTGCACAGACAGTCCGCCGGGCACCACCGTGGCGCTCGATATGGTCGCGAATGGTTATGACGGCCCACCATCGATTGGCTACAACCAGCACTACGGCGGCTTGCAGCTAAGCGGCTCGCTTGGGACAACCGGCTACGGAGGCGGCACGTTTACGTTCACGCTCACAGCTAGTCTCACAATTAACGGCGTCACGCAAACGGTCACGGCTATCCTGGAAGAGGATGCCTTACCACCGGTCGTTCGGTAAGAAAAAATCCATGAGCATCATATTCTACGGAAGCTGGTCGTTGACGGTCTTGAGCAGCTCGGCTGTCGATCTGGAGCGTGCCGTCATTGCAGGTTCGGTCGCCAGTGATGGCATACTTAACGGCGTTGCGGGAAACACCATACCGCGCATTGATGGCGTGGCTTGGACCATGGATATGCAATGGAGCTCCGACGGAGGCTCCAGCTGGTATCCGAGCCGTATACGGCGACTGCCTGCCTCCAGCCCAACGGATGGCCTCATATCACCCTAGGCGCCGACGATGGCCCTCCGGGACAGGGTGATGGCGACTTCAATGACTTAATAATTCATCTGGTTTATTTGGACCCAGTGATCAATCCGCCCACTGCTGGCACTCCTCCGTATTCCTTCACCGTGCCACCGGGTTGGTTCTGGCCACCGGTGCGACCCATCGGAGGTCGGGGATTTGCCAACGGGTGTAGCTGCTGTTGCTGCCATGCGAACGGCAAAAAGAAGTCCAGATCATAGAGTTTCCCGGTCCCGGCATCCAGCCGATAATTCTTGAACGAAAGATTTATGACGAGTGACTTCGGCAGCGAGCCGTCCGAGCCTATGGCGAGAAGCGGACCTTGTTCGCCGCGAGCCACTTTGAGCTTAACCGGCATTCGGCGAGTTAGAGCATTGGACCTCCTCACAGATAGAGGCGCCGGCTAAGGCTCTCTTCAAGATCGCCGTCCAGCTCTGGCCTCGCCCCGAAATCTCGATTGTCGAGGCGCCCGTAGTCCCCGACAAGGGAGCGCCCGCCGCGTTCCACGGCGATTGCGTCAAGCTGGCGCAGCAGCATCTCGGGACGCACCTGTCGAAGCTCTCGCAACCCGGTATGAATCCGGAGATGGGAGTATCCGGCTCATGTGCGCGGTTTCGGCCGTGCACAAAGAAACAGGAGATGTGCCCTATTTCTGGTTCGCGCTCCATCGTGCGCAGATCGAATTTCTCGAGGTGGCCCACACCGAGGCAAACGACGAAGCGACTGCCGAGACCAGCGCGCCGACACCGGTCGAGATGCCGACCGCGACATTCAGTAGGTAGTCAATCATAAGTGCCGCGGCAGCGAGAAGACCGACACGTGCGCCGAGATTGAAACGGGCTACGGTGTAGGAACCCCCCCCGGTGGGGTAAGCGGCGATGGTTTGGCGGTAAGAGAAGTAGACGATCGCGAGAAGAGCCACGATGCTGAGCGTGATGGGGACAACGTAGACGAGGCCTACCAGCCCAAGTGGAATCAGAATCGTGAGAAGTGCTTCGGGACCGTAGGCAGCCGACCCCAGTGCATCGAGCCCGAATATGGGAATGCCCGACGCAGGGCCCACGCGCTGCTCATCGTTTTCATCGGAAGCTAAAGGTCTTCCCAGAAGGAGATTGATCAGCGACATCCCGCAAGTTTAGGTTCTGCAGTGCGGGGCTGTCCGTACGGCAGGGCACAACGGAATAAGAGAGTGCGGCGTAAGCCGCACTCTGCAGGACGAATACGGATGTGGAAGAGGGTTACGCGACCGAGACGCAGTAGCGTTCGAAGGCTTCGCGCAGCACTTGTGTAATTTGCATGGCTCGCGACGTTCAATCCTCATTCCCGCAAACAGTATGCGGAGTTTAGCCTATCCGTCTTCTTGTGGCTAGCCAGGGCACTTCAGAAGATTCAGTCTTTCGCACCCGCATCCGGATCGCTTAGGAAGCTTTCAATCTGCGGAAAGCCCTGCGTCGTTGTCTCCGAGACAACTTTCGGCTTTCGTCGTCTCGTCGGAAACGCCAATCAAGAGATTGCGCCTGACCGGCCGTTTTCTCGTTCTTCCCCTTTCTCTCGGGCACAGCTTCGGGACAATTCCCGCGCCTGCGGATCTGCGGTCCTCCGCTTCGCTAACAACTGTCTACGAGAACCGACGGATTCCGTGAAATTGATGGCTACCGCCCTCCGGGGCGCCCCAAAAGACAGGCGCGCCAGTCTGTGGCCGTTGGAGAGAGCCAATCGTTTTTTGTGATTGGTATGTGCACGAGCGTGCATGGAGTGCTGGAATAGCCCAACATCGTGACCTTGCTAGGCGACGCAGTGCAGGCCATGAAACTGACGCTTGGCCGTGGAGCAAATCTCGCGGTGCGGGATGCGGCGCTTCTCGGACGCCAAGCTCAAGATGGTTGCAACAATCCTCCACATTGCTACCAGGGGATTTCTCCGCCTGTCTCCAGAAACTTACCTGTGACGGGTGGGTCAAGTAGCGCTACGCGAACGATCTCGGCTGCGCCTTCTTCTATGCTCTGGGTACCGCTGTTGTGGTTCAGGTCGGTGGCCGTGTAGCCGGGGTTGACTGAATTGACAGCGATGTTGCCGTCGCGAAATTCGTAGGCAAGCTGGACGGTGAACATATTGAGCGCGGCCTTGGATGCGCAGTAAGCGAGGAACTTCACCGGGGCGTATTTCCAGTTCGGGTCATTATGCAGGCTTACGGAGCCGAGTTCGCTGGAGACGTTGATGATTTGAACCTTCCCACTGTGCTGCAGCAGCGGCAGCATGGCCTGTGTGACCGCGACGGCGCCGACGAAGTTAGTTTGCATGACGGTTTCGAGAGTTTCCAGTTGGACCTTGCTCGGCGGCCCGTCGCTCATATCCGCTATGGCAGCGTTGTTAATGAGCAGATCAAGTTTGCCGAACTGGTTTCGAATGGTTTCCGCTGCGGTGAGCGCGGTTCCGTGGTCGTTGAGGTCGATGTGGATGAAGCGGACATCGAGACCATCCGCCTGAAGTCTCGCAGCAGCTGTTTTGCCGAGTTCTTCATTGCGGGCGCCAGCGAGCACGGTCCAGCCGGCCTTGGCGATCTTGCGGCTGACCTCGAAGCCAATGCCCTTGTTGGCACCGGTAATCAGAGCTAGTTTCTTTGCTTCTTGCATAATTTTCTCCCTAGCCTGATTATATGAAGAAATATTCAGATTTTTATTCGCATATGCCGAAATCAGCCTTAGTCGCATTAGAGCCACGAAAATCGCCGCAGCAGAGCCGGTCAGTGGCTACGGTGGAGGCTATTTACGACGCGACCATTCAGGTTCTGCTCAAGAGGGGACAAGATCGGCTGACAACCGTGCATGTGGCCAAGCGCGCCGGTGTTTCTGTGGGGACACTGTATCAGTATTTTCCAAACAAGCAGGCCCTACTGCTTGCCTTGCTGGAGCGGCATATGCTCCGGACAGCTAAGGTTGTGGACGACGTCTGCGCAGCAAATCACCTCCAGCCACTTGAGGTCATGGTGCATGAGTTGGTGAACCGATTTATCGACGCCAAATTAGCGGATCGGGATACCTCGGTCGCACTCTACCGGATTGCTGCCGAGACTGGTGGAGATCTGATCGTTGATCGCACTCGGGAGCGTTTTCAGGCGGCGATGATGGCCATGTTGCGGACCGCGAAGCTGCCGAGATCCGCGGATCTGCAATTCATGGTGCACGTGATCTACCTCACCATGGCGGGCACGCTTCGCGGGCACCTGGAGAGCAATGCCCCGCAGAGAACGACTAAGAAGCTAAGAGAACATCTTGCTAAGCTGCTACTGGCTTATTGCAAGACGATGTGACCGTCGGCCCTGTATACCTCTCCAACAACTCAGTCCTGTGAAGAAGTCGATTTCTCAGATGCGGTCTTCCTGCTCCTGCCGTGACGCCACGTTGACGAATAAACGCGCGATACTGAGATGTGCCGGTCGCCGGGTAGCGCTTGAAAGAGTCCCTTACCGGAAAGTGTGGGCAAATTTGTTGAAAGTCCATCGTGAATCAGTCTTCTAGGCTCTCCTAATCGAGCTCCAGTTCACTTTAAGCGTCATAACCCGATGCGCACCGTTTAATATGATCAGCAGCTCGCCAGACTCTAATAGTTGATCTTCATTCCATCGTATGTTGGAGATTGGCTCGGCAAGGTACCTCTGATAAAACTCGATGTTCCCGCAGTTGTCTAGCTGATCCGGATTGTTGCGGAAGAAGTTCCGCATGTCTACCAAAAGCCGGGAATATTCATCAAGTAAAGCCGCGTCAATTTTATTTGGCTGGCCGATCCCGAGATGAAAGCCCCTGAAGCGTATTGAGATTGAGAGATCCCGCAACCTTTGGTCGCGCACGATCTGCTGGGATGTGGTTGCGCAGCCTAGATCGAACTGGCGCCACCGATAAGCGCGCCGACAAGACCAGAAAACAGCGCTTAGCTCACCAAAGATCAGGCGGCTCTTTCACGCTACATTCCCTCGGATTTTCTCAATGAGGCGAGTCTTGTGAAATCCTGCTCCGAGCATCGTCGAACGAAACCGTCGCATCATCTCGGCAAAATCGCACTTTTTCAAAAACTCTCAACGGATTGTTCGCGTAACGTTGTCTCCATGCGGTTTGCTCTACAGGGAGCGAGCCGGAAACGGAGAACGGACACTCACATGAAAACCAGCACATCGCTAGGGGGATTCTCACGTCGTGACTTTCTTGCGGCGGCCAGCGTTACCGCGGGCGCTGCAGTACTTGCACGTCGTACGCTGATTGCGAGCGAAGAAGGCATCGTTCCTACAATGGTTCGTGCGGCCGCTCAGGCGAAGATCACCGTCCAGCCCATCCGCCGAAGTATCTCGGTGCTTGAAGGGTCCGGCGGCAATATCGCGGTCTTAACAGGGCTCGATGGCAAGCTGCTGGTCGATGCCGGTTTCGCCGTTTCGCGGCCCGCCATTTCAGATGCATTGGCGACTATCAACCGCGACCCGATCAAATATCTAATCAATACTCACTGGCATACAGATCATACCAATGGGAATGAGTGGCTGCACTCCGCCGGCGCGGCGATCACGGCTCACGAGAATACGCGCAAGCGCCTGGCAGTAGATACCCGGGTCGAGGGTTGGAATTATACGTTCCCGGCAGTGGCCAAAGGAGCTCTTCCGACTACCGTGTTCACGGCAGACCATCAGATACGACGGAACGATACCCGGCTCATTCTGAAGTATTACCCGCCAGCACATACCGACAGCGACATTTCCGTCACATTCGCTGAGGCGGACGTGGTTCACGTGGGAGACACCTGGTGGAACAACGCCTACCCATTTATCGACTACTCCACAGGAGGAAGCATTGACGGTACGATCCGTGCCGCCGAAGCCAACGTGAGTGCGGTGACGTCGAGCACGATCATTATTCCGGGCCACGGTCCGTTGGGCGACCGCGCTGGGCTGATCGAGTTTCGGGAAATGCTTGTGTCGATTCGCGAGGGGGTCGCCGCACTAAAGAAACAGGGGCGATCTCTGCCGGAAACGATCGCGGCAAAACCAACCAAGGCGTTCGATGCGAAGTATGGAAACTTCCTGACGACCCCCGACGCCTTCACGCACCTGGTCTACACGGGCGTATAAACGGTGGAACGAGAGGAAACGCGATGTCGAAGATCAGAGCAACCGCATGGGACGTAGAAGGATCAGCAGGGCTGGAGGCGGGGACCGCTTGCCTTCATTCCCGGATGGCCCCTCACAGTGGATCCTGGGAAGAACATGTTTGCCCGCGGAAAGTAGGTACCGCTCCGAGACGGACCCCTTGACGATTAGTCACCGTGAAAGGAGGGAGTGGCAAACAATATGAAAATTCTGATTGGAGCAATTGTCGCTTTTCTCGGTGCCAAGTCCCCCGTTCTCCCTGGAGCGTTGCTCCAGTGTGCATTTCCGGATTTGATCACCTCAATCCATGGCGTCAGCGGTCTATTCTGGCGAAGGTTGCCTGGCGGCGGCGGACGGGCGAAAGCGCTATGGAGCGGTGTGTTCCTACTGGTGGCGTTGATGATCAAGCCAGGGAGTATTCCTCCATTACCGGTTAGGGATGGCGCAATGAATACAGAACTGAAGCCTTTACGGACTTTTCAGCATTCGCGAGCGAGTGCGTGGCGTGCCATGCGCCGTTGGGCGAGAACGACTATGTGTTAGCCGTTCCGATTGGATCGAGGTGATGCATTGACGTAATTTACTGCGTTCATCGCTGCTCTTTCTCTGGTGCTGACTGCATGCACTCCAACTAACTCGCGAGTAAAACCAGAATGAATGACCTTGCCGGATAGTTGGAGATATCCCGGCTTCAGACAATCCGTTGGGGTCGAACGTAATCACGTCTGGGGTCAACCCGTGGAACGCATCGATGTATACGCTGTACTGGAACGATTCTGCGGTGCAGTACGCTCGGACGAGCCAGAGAAAAACTATCCTGATAGCTCCACTCTGGCCTGGTGACATGGAAGCCGCAGGAGGATGCTCGGTGGTTTGGAGCGGAGATCCGGCTCGTCGGTTGTCGGTGGAGTTGCTTTAAGGTGACGACACCGGAAGATGTATCGATTTTAAGGGGAATGCCGCTCAAGAAGTTCGCGGTTTCTCAAGAACAAATCAATATACGCGTGACCCATTTTCCATCGCCACGCGCGGGCAGTCATGCCGTGACCTCGGGTATGGAATCGGGTGATCGGCGGCATTAAAAAGGCAGTTTACTAATCGGCTCATAGAGGAGTGACAATGTCACGGAAGCACGAAGAAAAAGTTGCATTGATTACCGGCGGCAGCAGCGGGATTGGGCTCGCCACCACGAAGAGGCTGGTCGACGAAGGCGCCTATGTATTCATCACGGGGCGCCGTAAGGCCGAGTTGGATGACGCGGTGAAGCGGATCGGCAGCGAGGTGAGCGGCATCCAGAGCGATGTAGCCAGGGCGGCGGACCTGGACAAAGTATACGAAGCGGTGAAGGAGCAGAAGGGCCGTCTGGACATTTTGTTTGCCAATGCAGGAACCGGTGAGTTTGCGCAGCTTGGGGAGATTACGGAAGAACATTTCGACAAGCAATTCAACGTAAACGTGAGGGGCATGCTGTTCACCGTGCAGAAGGCGCTGCCCTTGATGGTACGAGGTGGATCGATCGTATTGAACGCCTCGATAGTCTCCGTCAAGGGAAATCCGTCCTTCAGCGTCTACAGTGCAACCAAGGCAGCGGTTCGTTCTTTTGCCCGAACATGGTGCGTCGACTTGAAAGATCGGGGGATCCGGGTGAATGCGATCAGCCCGGGGATCGTGCCAACTGCGGGTTACAGCAGGTCACTGGGTATGACATCGGAGCAGATTGACCAATTTGTGCAAGGCTCCATCAGCGGCATTCCGTTGGGCCGCGCGGGCACACCTGATGAAATCGCGAAGGCAGTTTCTTTCCTGGCTTCTGAAGACAGCAGCTACGTCAATGGGATCGATTTGTTTGTCGACGGTGGCCTAGCCCAGATCTAGCACGGACGTCGTGGCAGCAGCCGAACATATCCAGCTGCTCTAACGATCGCGAGGACAAAAGAAGCGAGATCGATCTCCCTTAGGCTCGTGTTGGTCACCGACAATTATGGCGAACTTCGTGGTCAGCAGGAGGGAACGGCCAGCTCGACCAGAAGCACTTCCGCTCTCCGTCCCAGTTTTCACGGTCCGGGCGATCCAACCGGAGTTGCAACCCACCACAGTATTGACGTTTGGATATCCTCTAAAGCTGGCCGCATGATCAGATTTATGCGAGGTGCCCATGACCATAATCGAACGTCCCGAGGACCAAGCCGCGGCGCTCAGAGCAAAGGCGGCTGCGCAAGGTATAACTCTCTAGGACTGGTTCAAGCAACTGGTAGTCACCCATAGTTCACCAGTTCGAGGGGGCGTGCCGTCGAGGGATTGCGGCTGAACATCGAGATCATCGGCAAGGCCCGTACGGGGGCGAACCTAGCGTCCAGGCTGCCAAGATTTAAAGGGAATGTGACGGGGTTTCTTCTTGATACCAACATCCCTTCCGAACTCATCTGCTCCCGTCCCAAGCCGATTGTCCTAAATTGATCAACAAGCAAGCCGAGCAATCCCTTTTTCTGAGCGCCATCTGCCGGCGAGTTATGCCGGGGCTTTGCCTGCTGGAAAACGCGCTTCACACTCGAAGCCTGGTTTCATGGCGAACTCAACGCAGGTTTAGCGGGCGCATTCTGCTGGTGACATACGCCATTGCGGATCCTTCGAGCGTGATCGACGCCGCCTCGCAATTACAGGGCTTATGTTTTCGGTGGAGCCGGGAACCCGGAGGGCGGCGCTAGCCAAAGCAGAGAACCGCAGATCCGCGGGGCGCGGAAATGTCCCGAAGCTGTGCCCGGTTTCTGTGCGATCCCAGCGCTCGACAAATATCGGGAAGAGAACCGATCCGGATGAGTTCCGGGAGGAGCCTGCGTAGAAAAGAGCGGAAGAATGGGAACGGCCGGTCGGGCGCGCGGGACTGAGAGTCTGCGCTAATCCGCACTGGCTTACAAACTCAATCCTGCCCCGCGTTCTGGAGCTGGACGAGAGGCGCAGGCTGATCGAGTGGGTGACGTTCCGGGCTTTAAACCGCGAGAAAGCTGAAAATGTCATTCCGTCAACCTAAAGGTCGATTTCCAAGTCGCCCTTTGGTTGTGCGCAGCACAGGAGCAGGTAGCCTGGGGCCGGAGCTTCCAGGGGCACCGGATCATATGAAACCTCGCCACCGATAAGCCCGGATTCACATAGGTGGCAGACGCCAGTGCGACACGACCACTTAACGGGCACATCGCAGGCTTCAGCAAATTCCAGTAAGTTTTTGAAAGAAGAGCTGAATGGAACCCTCAAGCCGCTTCGCGCGAACCAGATCTGAGGTCCCGTACCAGGAGTTCCCTCTGGAACGTGCGCCGGAGGCCCTGAGGCACCGGCAATGCCGGGTGTCATGGATTCGCCTGGTCCAAAAATCTCCGCGTGGATTTGCGAGGAGGGAGTGCCCCTTTGACGGAGACCCTCCTGGAAGTTATGCAGGAACGACGAAGGCCCGCAGAGGTAAAAATCCGCGTCCTTGGGAACGCTGATCTGATCCAGGAACGTGATACTTAAGCGCCCACGCAGATCGTAATCGACCCCAAATTGTTCTGCCGGTCCAGGCGCGCTGTACGCGACATAATGCCGCGCATCCACGAGCTGATTCACCAGATTTCGCGACTCTCGGGCAAAGGGATGAACGCTCTTGTCACGAGCGCCGAAAATCCACCACACCTTGCGCGCGGTCGATTGCGCGACGAGCGCATGCAGCATGGCCAAAACGGGGGTCGCGCCAATCCCAGCGCTCATCAGGATAACCGGCCTACTGCCATCGCGAAGTAGAAAGCCTCCCCTAGGAGCGCTTACGTCCAGGGTGTCCCTAACGTGTACAAAGTCGTGGAGAAATGAACTCGCAGCGCCGTTCGTTTCGCGCTTGATGCTTACCCGATACGTGCGTTCGCCCGGCGCATTGGAAATCGAGTAATTTCGTAATAGCGGCGGAGTATCTGGTTTAGTTCTCAATTTAAGAACCACGAACTGACCAGGCAATGCAGGAGGTAAGGCCACATCGTCGGTTGGTTCAAAAGACAGCGAGACCACCCCATTGCATTCCTGCTCGACCCTAGCGACTCGCAAGAGACGAAAACCCTGCCAAGCGGGCGGCGAGATGGCCACCTCGGACAAAGCTGCGTTTCCAGCCGATGCGGTAGCGTCAGAGCCTCGATCGAGTAAGGCGCGAAAAGATTGTTTCCAACCAGGGCTAAGCGCCGGAATGCGCATAGCACGCCGCAACTGATCATCCGGATGTCCTGGCAGATACAGAAGCGCATCAATGTCTGCCACAGTGATCCGCTCCGGTCCGTCTTCCACTTTTGCGATCTCGTCGCCTTGCCCGACTTCGCCTTCCTCGAGTACACGAAGATAAAACCCGGGGCGGCGGTGCGAAACAAGCAAAGCTGCCATATCAGGCTGGTTCAGTCGAATGCCAACGCGGTAACAAGTGACACGCGGTTGGGTTACTTCGAAAAGCGCGCGCCCGATCCGATATCGATCCCCGATGCACACCTGATCATCCGGCAAACCGTCCACGGTGAAGTTCTCGCCGAACTCGCCGTATGTAAAATCATTTCGCCCGAGATGGGATTGCCAATAACGATAGGACTCCGTCTGATACACCAGAACCGCCCGGTGCTCGCCTCCGTGCCCGACAAGATCGCCTTGGCCGTCACCATCAATATTCAGCCGGCGGACCATGCGCCTTTCCTGCACCGCCTGCTTCCAAATACCGGTATGTACCGTCTGATTTCGCCATGCAACATCGCGCGGCAGGCCAACATTAAGAGATACTAAGCGCGCGATCACGCCGGTTACGCCAGACATGCCGTTTTTACGCTTCGCCGAAATTCGCCCGGGGTCATTTCGAGCCGTTGCCTAAATACGTTTGTCATATGAGATTGACTGGAGAAGCCGCACGATGCAGCAACGTCGATGATGCTCGCGTCCATCCGCCGGAGGCAATCCTGAGCACGCGTGAGTCGTATTTCCAAAACGTACTGGTGGGGAGTTAATCCGGTGGTCGCCTGGAACATTCTCAAGAAGTGAGCCCGGCTGTACCCACTCTCTTCGGCCAAACTTAGGAGAGTCAGATCAGCTTCGAGGTTCGCCTCGATCTTTTCTTTTATCCGGCTAAGTATGCGCCCGGGCAGACGCGACCGGCGTGAATCTTGTTTCGCGGGCAAAGACGAAAGGGCAAGATATCGTGCTGCGAGCGCATAGGCGAGCGAATCGATGTACAACCTGTTGGAAGATGCTCGGTTCATCAGTTCTTCCAACAGCAGGTTGAGTATATGCCGGATAGATTCATCCCGGATACCCGCGCCAAACTCGGGTCTGAGATGCGGCGGATGGTCCATCTCCGCAGCTATACGCCGAGTAAAGCCCACATCCAGCGCGCAGTGAGTGAACTCCGAGGTGTTAAATAACCGAAGGTCTGGAGTTAAGCCCGCTGGCGTAATCGTAATCGAGCCTCGGCGATTCAGGCAAGAGACGCTTTTGCCGCGGGGGTCACAATAGTCAAAGCGTGAGTACGCGCCGAGAAACATCGTGATCACATTCCGGTCAATGGATGCGGATGATCTCGTTCCGGGTTCCGTGAGATGCTTTTCAAGAAGCAAGCCGGACCATGGCAGCGACCGGCTTGAGGCCAACACCTGCGTCGGCCCCGGCGCGATTGCCAAGAGGGGAGATGCCAGATCTAGCGGTATAGGAAGTGTGAAACATGATGAGCGGTCTATGCAAGAAATCATGTCAGTAAGTTCCTTCCGCCAGTTCAAAGCGTTCAACGCTCAATTGTTCTCTGCTGGTTCGAGCGGGTCGGGCGAGTATCTGAACCGCAAGGTGTACCAAATACAGAACTTGATCTCTCCCCAAGCCGGTGATTTGGCCGCAGACGTCTGCTGATATTCCTGTGAGCATCCGCATCGCGAAACAATAACGGAGCTTCTTAGGAAGCTTCGAAAGCCTTTGCAGCTCTATCGGGCCAATCCGATCCGCAGGTTGAGTTCGCTTCGGGCGCCGGGGTAACACACTCGGTGGCATCTGCCACGAGGCCCTGCAGACTTCTGCAAGGAGAGAGGTATCCGATGTGTCTCCGGACGGTATCGCCTCAATTGCTTCCATAACAGCT
The DNA here is from genome assembly GCA_963730775.1 of uncultured Acidobacteriaceae bacterium. Classification (GTDB taxonomy): domain Bacteria; phylum Acidobacteriota; class Terriglobia; order Bryobacterales; family Bryobacteraceae; genus Bog-105. The sequence goes on from CAVSTI010000015.1 coordinate 147,021, forward strand.
ATCTCGGCCAGATCCACGTGACCTGTCAATATCTTGGCCAGGCTTACTGCTCTTACAATTTGGTTACGAACGCGGTCTTGTGTCATTGATAAGTCCAGATGTTTTTGTGTGTTCGTTTGTCTGAACCAATATAGAAATGCATCCACCGCCCGGTCTACACCCACACTCGAGTGTTTGAAAACAACTGGGACTTGCTCATCCGGACCCCTGGAAACAGGGGGCGATTTCTAGCTGCAATTGGATATTACGGCGCTTTTCGGTGGATTTCGTGGCGCAGCATTTCAATGAGCGTTTGCGAGATTTGATCCTTGCCAAGCACGGCGGATGCGCCTGAAGCGAGCGCTTCCGGAACGCGGTCGTCCAACTCGTAGGTGATCAGGCCGATGATGACGGCGGTTGGGAGACTCGCGCGAATCCGAAGAATCGCCTCAAAGCCAGTGTTAAAGTCCAGATCGATCAGAACACAAGCGACGTGCGCTTGAGGAGCAAGCGCCAGCCCCTCGTCCAGATGGGTGGTGGTGCTCGCTAAAAATATGTCCGGTTCAGGTTCAATCAGACTGATTATGCCTTCGAGGAGAATCGGGTTCTGAATAATTGCGAGTACTGAGGTGACCGGCGTCGACATCTAGGGCTATGACATCCAGGGTCGTGGCATCCAGAGTGTGCTCCCAGATTACCGCCGATTTACGGTTTGGCAATCCCCAGAAACAGTATCTTCGAAGCACCTGTTTCCAGTTATATGCCCTAGCCCGGTGGCAAATGGAAGATGCCGCGCTGTGCGGCAATCATGGCCGCCTTGGTTCTATCGTTCACGTTTAGCTTCCGAAGAATTTTTTTCAGGTGGCCTTGAACGGTCTCCTCGCTGATATGAAGAAGTCCTGCAATTTGCTTGTTTCTCAAACCCTCGGCTACAAGTTTCAACACTTCTGTTTCCCGCTCCGTCAATGTCGACTGGGTGACGCGATCCGCCAGCTTGCGTGCGACGTTTTCCGGAATCGGACGCCTTCCTGCATGAACCTCGCGAATTGCTTTCATGAGTTGCTCGTCTGGGGTTTCCTTGGACAGGAAGGTTACGGCGCCAGCACGGAGCGCCTGGTATATATCTTCATCGCCGCGGAGAGCGGAAAACACGATGATTTTGGCCGCGGGGAAATCGGTTCGGATAGCACGAATGGCATCGAGACCTTCAACTTCGCCGCCGAGTCCCAGGTCCATCAATGTTATATCCGGTAGATGCTCACGGAAGAGGCGGACGGCATCGTCGCGCGTTTTGCCGACTCCAATTACCGACATGTCGTCTTCCGGGTCGAGTGTGGCCGTCAGTCCGCTACAAATGGCAGGGTGGTCGTCAACAATAAGGATGCGGATCAAAGTTTTCCGCCTTTCCAGGGAACGCGGACCGTTATTAAGGTGCCGCGTCCAATTGAACTCGTAATGTGAATGGAAGCTCTCATCTGTTGCGCCCTTTCCTTCATCGTCGTCAGTCCGAAATGCCCGGGTAGTTCGTCCTTCTCCGCCAACTCGAATCCTCTGCCGTCATCCGACACGGTTAGCTGGCAGTCACGGGAACGGAATTTCAGAATGAGCTGAATCTCTGTGGCGGATGCGTGACGGACTGCATTCCCAATTGCCTCGCGAGCTATTCGGAGTAGATCATGCCTTACTTGAGAGGGGAGTTCGCGGGGTTCGCCTTCGCACACAAAGCGGAACTGCACTCCCTTTCCCGCAGTTAGCTGCTGGCCGGAATGTTCCAGGGCGTTCGGAAGGTCTTGAATTTCAGCGTCGACCGAGCGGATATCCCAGACGGACTGTCGGGTCTCGCGTACACAATCTTCAGCCTGACGCTTCAGCTGCTTTAGCCCTTCGGCTGCACGAGGGGGCTCCTTGACGATTTTGGCAATTCCGCTGATCTGCAGACTGAGACCTGTTAGATTCTGTAGAAGAGTGTCATGGAGCTCACGACCGATTCGCGCTCGTTCCGCTAAGCGCTCCTCAAAGCGGAAGTTGAGCCGCCGCGTCAGATGAACGAGACGCAGCCGGTACAGCACACCACCAAGCAAACAAAAAGCGCCGAACGAAGCGAGTTGAAACCATCGTGTCTGCCAGTATTCCGGTTCAACGGCGAAGCGCACGGCCGCTTCGTGAACGCACCAAATTCCATCCGCACTACGAGCCATGACCCGAAAGCGAAAGTTGCCAGGCGGTACGTTTGTGTAGTTCGCTTCATTGATAGGTCCCGGCTCGCTCCAAGATGAGTCGTAGTCATCCAGCCGATAGCGATAGCGGATCTGGTCCGGATTCGTCAGGCTCACGCTGGCGAAATGAAATGTCAACCGGTGACGGCCGGACGCGAGCCGAATTCCGTCTCTCAACGGAACTTCTCTTTCGTCGGCAACCATCCGCTCCAGGTGAATGAGAGGCGGTATTGATTGCCTCGCAAGGATCGGGGGTTGCATGACCGAGATGCCTCGGTTCAAGGAGAACCACACTTGGCCCAACTGATCCTGAACGACGGACCGGTTCCGCTTCACTCCTTCCACGCTGGCCAAGCCCTCAGCCGCGCCATACTCCCGATAGTCGTTTTCCTCCAGAATGCCCTTTTTCAGAGGGTCGCGCCTGACTCGAAGTACCCGATCGGGAGTTGCTATCCATAACCACCCGTTTGCTTCGGCTATTCCGAGGATGTCTTCCGAAAGCGGGTCAGGAACCTTCCCGTTAACCTGGATCACGCCGTCATGAAGGAATGCAATACCTTTTGTGGTCCCGATCCAAAGCGTACCCGTGCTATCAGTGAACAGCGAGTCAATGGCTCCTGGAGGCAGGCCTTCGCGCGCGGTGTAAATAATCCAGTGGTCACCGCGCAATTCGCCCAAACCATTCGGGGTACCCACAAAGATTCCCCCCGAAGAAGATCCGGCAATCGCAGAAATTGAATTTGAGGGCAGCCCGTCGTTGGCGGTAAAGTTTTTGATACGGCCGCGGCGCAGCTGGCTCAAACCCTTGTTCAAAGTTCCTGCCCAAACCGTTCCGTCAGGGCCGCGGTACAACGAGTACACGCCATTTTGCGCCATCCCATTCCGCTCCGTGTAGGTCAGACACTCAAACGACGTTCCATGGGCACGGACCTCCGTAAGTCCTCCACGCTTCCTCCCCACCCAGACTTCACCGTTCCCCCCCGCAAGGGAATACACCCCGTCGGCTTTCATCCCGGCACAGTCGACGGCCTGCACCTCATTCCGGCGAAACCAAAACAAGCCACCCACGGACGGAGCGAACCATGTTCGCGACTCTTCATCCACGTAGACCGGCCCACCATTTTCGGATGGTACGTCGCCCGAAAACGAATACGTAGTAAAGGCGCTTCCCCGGTAACGCTCTATCCGATCTGCTGCACCGGCCCACATATTGCCTTCACGATCTTCATAGAGCGCCGTAACTCGCATGGAATCCGCCATCTTTTCCACGGGCCTGAAGGTTGTTTGCCGGAGGGAGTTTGGGGCGGTTTTCAGTACGCCGGACTCAGTCCCGATCCAAATGTTGCCGTCGAGGTCTCTGGCCAGCGCGCTAATGGATCGGTCCCCAACCTCCGGCTGAATACCAGTGCGTTTGATCGCGTTTCCGTTCCATATCCATAGCCCCTTGTTTGTGCCGATAAGCAACTCCGTTTGGTCGAACGGGAGAAGGCAAACAACCGTAGTATCGGGAAGTCCTGCAACACGATGGACCGCCCGCAAACCGGCCCTTTGTTCCACAACGAACAATCCGGTGCGCGTGCCCATCCAGAGAGTGCCGTTTGAAGTTTCGGTCAAAGCAGTAGGTATGCTTGGCACTTCGCCGGCTTTGACTAACAAGCGCGACTCGCCACGATCGTAGGCTGAAATGCCCTCGACCCCGGCAGCGTACAAAATTCCGCCATTCAGCCCTTCGGAGATTAGAACATCCTGATTGGGCTGCCGTCCTCGGCTGGGCAATCCCTCTTTCAGGTGACCATCAACGAGTTGCAACATTTGGAGACCGTTCGATGTCCAAAGGCGGCCATCCGAATCTGAGGCAACCGAGATAATTGAAGGGTTTGCCAGTGATTCCGACGGGTCGACGGGAATGTCATGGAAGTTCACGCCATCAAAACGGATCAGACCGTTGCTGGTGCCAATCCAAAGGTATCCGTCTTTGGTCTGGGTAATGGAATAAACATATCCGCCGTTGAAACCGGATGCTGAGGTCCAATGGTTACGATTTCCGCCCACAACTGAAATGGTAGGCCGGGCGACACTCCCCGCAAGACCCGGCGCGAGCGCCAAACACAGCCATGCGATCAGCCGCGCCAGACTCCAGATCTTTTCCCCGGCTTTACGGTAAGTAAGTGAAATGATCGACAACGACCTCTGTCTCATTCGCTAGTGGAGGAAACGTATGGTAGCGATCCGAAAAAGCGTATAAGTTCATTCGGACGGATTCAGACCCGGGAGTAGGCACTTGCGAGGTGAAAACGTGCGAAGCGGCAACTCGTGAGCTGTTCACGCGAACAGTGCTCATTGCGATTCGACCGGGTTCCCATGTGACAGCGTGAGTCAGTTTACCGGCCGGGGCGGCAAAAAGCCAGGCATTTGATGCGATGTAGTAAGGCTGAATCACATATTGAGCATTTTTTCTCTTTGGGTCTCCCCACCGGCTGATCTCAATGTCGAACTCGCGATGGTTTTGATCTTTGCTTGAATAGTCCCACGTGAACATTCCAAACACGGCCGCCGGTTCAAGCGTGGAGATGTCTTCCGTTGTGAACGAATAAGTTCCGTAGCCCAGACTTCGTGTCAAATTCAACTCAGAACACGTCCAGTGTCCGTCCCGCCTGATGATCCGAAGGTGTAGAGCACCTTTGCTGTCCGTGTACACGTTTCGGGGATCGTAGAAATTGCTGGTGCCACCGCGATCACTTGGCGCCGTTCTGACACGCCACTTAAACCCGCTAAAGTCGACGAACACCGATGAGGACGAACGCTGTCCGGCCGTCACGGCGACAGCAGACACCGGTCCGTCGACGGATGGAAGTTGCTTCATCGTGGCAGCAGGGTGATATCCCGCGTCGGTTAAGAGGGCGGCGTATTCTGTGCCGAGGTGCGTTTCATTTCGCCAAACTTTATCCGGAAGAATCGCCGTAAACGGTGAAGAAATCTGGGGCTGCACCCACCAGAGGTTTCCCACTTTAGCGTAGATTACAATCTGCTGGTCCGGCTTTGCGCCCGAAACTGCGCCAACAATAACGTCTTCTTGATCCCGATCCCCTGAATTTGCTGGCGGGACTTGTGTAAATGTCACTGTTGACGATGAGCGGCTTGGCGGGCGGTTGCAAGAGATCAGCACAAAGCAAAGAACTAGAGCGCTGGATGCCGCAACCGCACGCCAGGGCGCGCACATCGCGGACCTCGTCAAAAAACAATTGGGGATCTGAGAGTGAAGTTCCATTCATTTCTCGCCGCTCGAATCTTGGCCATGAATAGCCGAGACATCGACGGGCAGTATGACGTAATTCTATAGGACGCCGACTAGCTCGCAGCGATCCTTCTGCATTCCGCAGTTAGGCTCCAGCGCCGGTCAGTTACTTATCTCGAAATTTCACTGGATTCCCACTGTTTACTTTTGGAATAGATTTGCGCAATCTGGGATCCCGAGGTGTTTTAGGAGCTTTGTCTCGCCATCGCAGAACGGAACTTGTTAACAGGGCCAGATCAGTTAAGGTTTTTTGATTGCAATGATCGATTCGAGGGATCAGCTCGAGATACAGCGAAGCTGCCTTCGAGCATCTGAAAGCGAATTGTTCACCATGCCTGGTGGTAAGAACAATCGCAAAGTCTGAGCGTGGCAGGCAGTATAAGGTCAACGACGGCGGCCCGACCTGACCTACGGCCAATCCAGAGGACGCAGCCTCTACGGCGATTTCCCAATCAGTATTCTCACTGAAACGGCTGGCTATTTCGCGTTGCTCGGTGCCATTTCGCATCCGGACGAGAAGTACCTGACCGGCCTGGAATGGCAGCGTTGAGAATTATTTTTGGTATTCCTCCTTGCCGCAATGTTTTTACGGCATCACTGCGGCACGCATGGAGAGCAGAAATGTTGCCCGTTTCTCAACTTCGCTCCAGGGCCGGATCACCTCTTTCAAGGGTTCACCCTCAAATACGCGGTATGAGCCGGCGGTCACGTCTATAAACTCCACTGACCTCACCTGAGCGGGTATCCTGGCGCCGAACCAGCGCGCATCATCCTGCTCGCGCCATGTCACCATCGCGAGGACGGAACCGCGAGGATAAGGACCAACGCTGGTTCTTGCACTTTGAACTGCTGCACGGTTCCCGAATAGCGTAAACATATTGGAGTGAGCTTGATCGACGCCGGATGTGATTACCTGCCATTGAAGCGGGTTCGCTGGCAGGTCTCCCTTAAGAGAAGCACTCTGATTCAGAATTGTGAGGAGCTTAGGGTTCACTGCCACGCAACCGGCCAAAGCGAAAATAACGATCACCCCGGACAGACATGCGACTTTCAAAGCGCATCTCCTGCTACAGAGATGGGTGCAGTGAAAACATAGTCATTGCCGCTTAGCGGCCGATGACATGCGACACACTGCTGCGCGAACCCCGCATCCGTCCCATACGCTTTCAGTTCAGGCCCGGTCCATTGTGCCCATCCCCATCCCGCGGTAGACGCATATTTGCGGCTGTCCTTAATCATGAACGCCACTTGCTCGAATTTACCGGTGCGGATGATGCCCGCGACATCGCGCTGCCGGCGCCAGGATACCTTAGCGAAAGCGGTTCCATTCGGCCAAGGATTGATTGTGTGATCCTCAATCGCTTTGACGGCGACTCCATTTGCGAGAATCATTTTCAAGGTGTTCGTGTCCGTCCGATCGGTGCTGCTGATTGCTTGCCACTGCTTGTACTCCGGGATAAATTCGATTCCATTGGGCGCGGGTGAAATGGGAAACGATCTCGCGCCAGCGGCAATCCACTCACGATACTGAGCATCCGCAGCCTGAACCTCAAGCAATGAGACAGGCGCGACTGAGGAAGCCGACGAAAGATAATCACGTAACACGGCGAGTTCGGAAGACGTTACCTGGGCGCCCCGGTGAAACCGCACATAGCGCAACGGCGGCATCGCTCCCATCTGTATTTCACTCACGGATTCCACCAGAAGCGCATTCTGGTGCGCTGCTGGCTGGGTGCCTAACTCCGAAAAATTTAAGACTTGCCGGGCGCGCTTCACATCATGTACAACAAGCAGATAAGCGGGGACAATTTCGTCGAACCAGGACAAACGAACTTCGTCCGAATGACACGCGAAGCAAGATTTTCTCAGTATCCGCTTTACTTCAGACGGGGCTTTCAGTTCCGCAAAGCGAGGCGGGCTCGTAAGCTCCGGACGAACTAGTTGCGAAACAACAAGTGCCGCGCCAAGCAAAACCGCGATTCGGATCCACATCAAGGCTGCCCTACTTTCTGCGGCGGCCCAAGACCGAATAGACGTACACGCGCGAGCGCAACGCCGGCAAGGGATCATCCGAGAGTTCGATCCCGTCCACCAGGCGCGTGGGATCGAACGCAAGCTGACGTCCGGCAGCGACAGGTTCTGCAGCCACCGCGTTGATTGTGATGATTCCGAGTTCCACCTTTTCACGATCCTCGGGCCAGATCACCGATCCGTCATTGGTCTGGTCGCCGGGAGCAGCAAGCTGCAGCAGCAGACGGAATTTGACCGGTGTTTTGGAAAGCCTCTCTTTCAGTTCTTCACCGAGGAAATTGGAAGACATGCTCTTCGCCTCTGCTTCGTTCAGGTAGTGAGGTCCGCTTAATGGAAGAATCTGGTAACGGCCTGCTCGCCTCTCCTGTTTGCCGCTAACGAATACGAGCGCGTTGTTGCTGTAGAAAGATTCAGTTGCAAAGCTGGCCGGCACGCGATTGACCTCCTGCACGAACTTCAGAGCCTTGGGGTGGTTCCCAAGGAAAGCCTCAACTGGCCAGGGGTGCGCCTTTGTGGAGTCGGTCGCCGCAATTGACTGCTGGAAGGCGAGGAATTCCTCTCCGGTGCCCACTAAGAACCCGTTGTGTGATATCGCCATAATGTCGGTTCCGAGTCCAGTCTCAAACCGAATCGCCATTCCCGAGGTGAGGCGTCGGGCGACGCATCTGGGATGGCTGTATCTGGCGCTCCATCCGAAAAGCGCACCACCACCGGGACGGTTCCCCCGGTGAAATGCGCGGCTCGCGAAACCGATGCCGCGCCAGGAGACGGGTCGAAAGTACTCTGGCACACAATGCCTTTAGCGTGGATGAACCGCTCGTGTGCCGTACCACTCGCCCCCTTACTCATGATCGTGGCAATCTGCTGGGCGATGTCCGGTGACTGCGCGAGTAAGGGAGCGTGAGTTGCCAGTCGCAGCAGCATCCCCAAGCAAAGACCGGTGCACCGCTTTTTGACGATTTTCACTGTAAATCTCCTTGTTTGACAACCGATGCGACGGTAAGTCCCGTTGGTCCACCGCACAAGTGGTTTGTCGTGGTGAGTCGTGCTTTCCGAATCAAAGTACGATCGGTAGCGGAATATCCAAGTGTCATTGCGACTACGATCAGGGCCCCAGGCAGAAGTGGGGGACTCGGAACGGGTATGTCGAAACACCGGCAGCCCGCCCCAATCAAAAAGGCCACTGCGGCGCCGATCACAAGTTTCATGCTCGGGCCGCAATCACAGAGGCCTGCGTGATGAAGGTCAGCAACTCTTCGTTGACACGATCTTTGAGGGTGGAAGGCATCCCGTGAGGGGCGCCGGGATAGATCTTAAGCGTCGAGCCTTTTACGATCTTTGCGGAAAGAGGAGCTGAGGCGGCAATTGGCACAATCTGGTCATCGTCTCCGTGCATGATCAGCGTCGGAATATCGAAGCGCTTCAGGTCTTCTGTCAGGTCAGTCTCTGAAAACACTTTGATGCACTCATAGGCAGCGTTGAGCCCAGCCAGCATGCCTTGCAGCCAGAAGGAATCTCGAAGACCTTGAGAAACCTTTGCGCCCGGGCGGTTAATTCCGTAAAAGGGAACGCTCAAGTCCTTAAAACACTGCGAACGATCGATCGCTACCGCAGCGCGGAGCTGGTCGAAGACCTCTATCGGCAAGCCGGAGGGGTTCTCCGGGGTTTTTAGCATCAAGGGCGGGATGGCGCTGATGAGTACGGCCTTGGCCACGCGACCGGTCCCATGGCGGCCGATGTAACGTGTAACTTCACCGCCCCCGGTCGAATGGCCAATATGAATCGCTTCGCGGAGATCGAGCGACGTCACGAGCTCAGCGAGGTCGTCCGCATACGTATCCATATCGTTTCCATACCAAGGCTGCCCGGAGCGCCCATGACCTCTACGGTCATGCGCAATGCACCGGTATCCCCGCGCGGCCAAAAACATCATCTGGTCTTCCCAGGCGTCCGCGCTTAATGGCCAACCGTGGCTGAAAACAACAGGCTGGCCTTTTCCCCAGTCCTTGTAGTAAATCTGCGTTCCGTCGTTTGTTGTGATTGTCGGCATAACTGCTCCTTAGTTTTTTTTAGACACCTTGGTAAACAAGACTCGTGAACATTGCTGGAACTAGTGAGACAGTTCCTACATTTGAAAATCGAAAACGGCTGTCGGTTTGGCTGCAATCGTTTCATTCAACAACCGGTCCTGCTTCTTTAAGGCAGCGACGTTTTTCCCGGATAGTTACCAGCATGTTGTGAAAGGCGACGACGTCAACTCCTTTTGGAGTTGACCTTCATTTGCCAGATAGCGCCGTTTTGCGAAGCATCTGGTTTTCCTGCTCGAGCACCTCCATCCGCCGCTCGAACGGCGCGAGGGCTTCCCGAATTTGTAGCTCAGTAAAACGAGGGGTGATGTGCTGGGGACAATTCCAATCGAACGCCTCGATCCGGATCACGAACGCGCGCTCGATCACAACCTTGCTGCCGGGCTCCGCCGGCCGTATTCCCCAGTCCTGTGCCCGCTCACCCTCAAAAGTCTCCGCTCGACCCAAGATCTTCAAGCGTGCTCGAGCCGGATAGTCGACCATGATCAGAGCCACGCGATCGTCGGAATTCAAATTCCCGGTACTGATGTATTGCTTGTTTCCGCTAAAGTCCGCAAAAGCAATGGTTCGATCGTCGATGACTTTGAGAAAGCCTTGGGGACCACCTCGATACTGAACGTAGGGCCACCCGGTTGCACCCACGGTTGCCATGTAGAAACTGTCCCGATCCGCGATAAATGCGGTTTCGCCGGAGGTAAGGCGGTCGAGGACCGAGCCTTCTGCTTCCACACGCGCGTATTGACGGCGACTGCCATGTTTCTCCTGAAGTGCTTTGACCAGGGGAGTAAAGACTAAGGAGCCAAAGTTGTGGGCCATTCGGGTTGTCTCGCGAGACTTAATCGGAGTTCTGAGAAACTAACGTTTCAAGTTCTTGAATAGAAACGTTTCAATCAGATCGCCAATTTCGTCGCCGTGCGTCTCGAGCGCGAAATGTCCGGTATCCAACATGTGCGTCTCAACATTTTTGAGATCGCGCGAATAGGGCTTCGCCCCGGCGGCTGGAAAGATAAAGTCGTTCTTTCCCCACACGATCAATGTTGGCGGTTGATATCTGCGGAAAAAGGCTTGAAACTCCGGATAGAGCGGAACGTTCGTGCCATACGAATGCATCAGGTCCATTTGGATGTCCAGATTACCCGGGCGATCGAGGCCGACCTGATCCACTACCCAGGCGGTAGGGTCAAGGAGAGATGTATCCGGCACGCCCGTTTCGTACTGCCAGCGTGTCGATTTTTTGTCGCTGAGAAAATACAGAGCGGCTCGGTTTTCCTGGTTCGGATCGGCCCAATATCTCTTAATCGGATCCCAGAATTCAAGAAGCCCCTCGTCGTACGCGTTGCCATTCTGCACGATCAGCGTCTGAACCCGTTCAGGATTCAGCAGAGCCAGACGGTAACCAATTGGCGCGCCGTAATCCATAACGTACATGGAGAATCTGGTGAGCCGGAGTGACTCGACCAGCCCGTCAACAATCCTGGTGAGGTTCTCAAATGAGTACTCGAACGACTTGTGATCGGGCATGCTGCTCTGACCGTAGCCGGGATAATCAGGCGCGATCACGTGAAAGGAGCCTGCGAGACGCGGGATAAGATTCCGGAACATGTTCGAAGACGTTGGGAATCCGTGAAGGAGCAGGATCACGGGCGCGGACTGCGGACCCGCTTCCCGGAAAAATATCTCTTGGTTGTTAACAGTGACGGTTTTGTAGTGAACCGGAAACTGCGTGCCTACTTTAGTTTGGACTGCGGTCATTTCGTTGTCTCCATTGGTCGTTTTGTTTCGCAAACAAAACTCTGGAGTCTACGTTACGGGAAGCCTGCGACCACGGTTGTCACAAAAGTGCGATTCTGGCGAGATGATGCTCTGACTTTGTGCTCACCTAATTACCGAGCATGAAGCAGACTGCGCGCACTGCAGTGAAAAGCTGACATGGGCAGCTCACCGCTCCTCAACCGACTCGCAAAGCATATGTCACTGTTTTTTAACCAGTAGAAACCCAGCCGCACGCTTCTTCAATTGACGGAGGATCGAGAGTCGTTACTGAGGCGCTCAGCGGGTCGCCCGCCCAAGGTATAGCCGACCAATTGAACCACTTCCTCCACCCGCCCCGTTCGTTGTTGGTATGATGCCGCTACTGCGGGGATCCGTGGGTATTGATGGCATTTCGGGTTTAGTCGTCTCGTCGGGAACGCCCACCAGGAGATTGCGCCTGACCGGCAGTTATCTCGTTCTTCCCCTTTTCTCTCGGGCACAGCTTCGGGACAATTCCCGCGCCCTGCGGATCTGCGGTCCTCTGCTTCGGCTAGCGCCGCCCTCCGGGTTCCCGGCTCCCCCAAAAAACATTTGCCGCTTGCGGCCCTTGCCCTTCGGGAAATCTTTTTCGGTCCCCCCGCGAAAAGCGGCCTTGGTCCTTGGGAGCGGCCCCCCTCGCTCCTTTGTGCCCCGAGAGAACGGGGCAGAAACGGAGAAACACAGCATGTATCAGAACCGCATCACTCTCATCGGCTTCCTTGGCAGAGACGCCGAAATTCGCAACACCCGCAACAACTCCAGCTACACCGTCCTTTCGCTCGGGACCAAGACTTCCTGGAAAGATCACAACGGCGAGCGGCAATCCCGCACCGAATGGCACCACTGCATCGTGTGGGGCAAGTTCGGCGAGTTTGCCGCGACTCTCACCAAGGGAATGCACCTTCAGGTCGAGGGCGAGATCCGCAGCCGCGAGTACCAGCGTGAGGGCGCCACGCACCGAGTTTGGGAAGTCCGCACCAATTCCATCCTCAAGCTCGATCGAGCCGAGCGCCAGGAAGAGCCGGTTCCTCAGGACACAGAGCCTTCCGACGTGCCCTTCTAAGGGCAACCTCCACAGAGCAACGGCGCTATCGCACCTGAGAGAGACCACGAGGAACAAACCATGAACACCGACAACGTAAAGCAACTCTGCGATGACGCACTCGGAAGCCTGGCTGCCGCATTGGAGCAGGGCCGGAGCGAGGCACCGAAGGCGTATCTGGCGACAATGTCCCGCTTCACAAGTACTGATGGGGGAACATCATGCTGATCTTTACGTAGAAGCCGAATGCCTCCCATGTCGCCGGGTTCCAAACATGGCGCAAGCTGAACCGTTCTCACTATGGGAGATTAGCGATGACTAACTCCACCTCCTATCAGACAATTCCATTCGACATCCTCTCCAACATTTGTCGGGAGGCCGGGCCCATGAACGTCATTTCGTCGGGAGTGTATACGAAGGTCTCGGAAGAACTGGCGGAAGGGGGTCACCTCGTCTGCACTTTTCGCGTGCCACTCTCGGCAACATCCAAATCGTTACGACGGTCGTGACGCATTTGGCGGACGAAGAGGTACTGTGCGCAAGGTCCAACGTGTCTGACGCAAACAGCCTCAGCCGCCGAGGTTTTCTCCGCGACGACGCCCTGCTCGCTGCGCTTGCGCCGGCCAAACACGTGGAGGCGGGTGTTCTTAACGTTGCCTGCGCGGAAGCGGCACCCGCGGCTGTATCAGCTCATTCGTCAGAAAGGGCTGATCAGCGACGTGACCTTTGACATTAAGTTCCTAGACCCGGCGTAGACTCCGTTCACATTCGGCTAGTTGGAGTACGCCCGCCATTTAATCTCAACACTCAAGAGGCGTTGAGGTGAGATTGGCGGAGTTCATTAGTTCGCCGGTGAAGAACTGAGACGTTCTGATGGCTCGGAACTCTAACGTAATTACCGTGAGCTGCCGTCGGTTTTGGAATGCTCGTTTCAGCGAGCGCTGGAATTTCGGGTGCCGTTATGCTCGGATTAGCTCGCGACCTGCTACGTCAACACAGCTCGGCGGCGAAGTTTCGGCTCGGTTGACTTGGCGTATTTGAAGCGAACGCCAGCTGCTGGACTGCACTAAAACTGCTGCTGGCGCTGGGGGCTGAGTTCCACGGAGTCCTGGTGTGTGAGGACGCGGGTTTTATGCGCGGAGAAACTGCAAAGGAAGCCCTGGACTTCATCGCACCCCAGTTAGCTAAGCAGGGCTAGTTGGGCGGGCGTCTCCACGCCTTCAGCGACCACTCGAAGTCCTAACGCTTGCGCCAGCTCCACAACGCACAACAACAGGGCCGCACCTTGGACGCCGGTTTCATTCTCGGCAAGGAAACTTCGGTCAATCTTCAAAGCGTCTAGGGGAAGGTTTTTCAGGTAGCTCAGCGAAGACTAACCTGTACCGAAGTCGTCGAGGGCGATTGCTTCTGAACCTTCCCCAAAGTTCCGCAGAGCCGGAAAACCCGGCTTGGGGTTCAAATGACAAGACTAGACAACCGATCCCGCAGTCGGGTATAAGACCGTGCAAAATGGTGGGGAATACGAACTCAACTCAACCGCAGCCCATGGATCTTTAAGGCTTGCTGAAGATCCGGATCCGCGGCGAAGATCCACTCACCTCCTGGATTGTCAACCAGCACCATAAAAGGCTCAAAGATTGCCCAATTCACAACATCGATTCCGTATTTGGAGAACTAAGTAATTCCCTGGTAAGAGAGTTCATAAACGGCCCGTGAGACCGCCTGCGTGATTTCTCGATTCGAACCCTGCAGATGCGAAACATCGAAATCACTGATTCCGAGCTGAATCAGCTTCTTAGCCAGTAACGATCGAAGCCTGCTTACGAAGTCGCTGTTGGAGATCGAGGCGAAGTCGCCACATGTTCGTCCCTGCCCCATGCGGCGACCTTTCAGCCAAGAACCCGGAACTTCTCCGAGAGGAAAGAAATCGTCCGCCCCGGCAATCTGAGCGAGTTCTGCCTGGAGACTCAAATCCAGGCGAAACCTTGCCAAGGTTTCGAGGAAGCAGCCCAGCTTTTTCGAGGACGCGTACAGCACGCGATAGCTTCCCTCAGGATCGTCGAACCGGTTCCCGAACGTGCCATTGACCCCCGCGTACTCCCAATCTGGGGGATCCCACGGGCGCGGCGCTCGTCCTATGCGGAAGATCTTCTCATTGATTACGGCCACCGGAGCGAGATCTATCCTCCGGCCAAAAACGAGCGGGCCGCGTTGAGAACAGCTTTTCCATCCTCTTCAAGAGTCCCCTCGCGGAGAAGGCGAAGGGGAACGCGATCTCCTAGTTCCGGATTCAATCCAGTAAGCCAGGCTTGAATCACTTCGGCGCTCTCTTGCCGGGAGCAGAGCATCTTGGTCACTCGAAAGGCTAAGCGCAGACGTTCTTCGACATCTTTGTACGGGTCTGTGCCGCCCATCCAGCGTTCTATGGCGCGAACGTCTTGCGTTCTCCCGATGTAGGCGGTGAGCTTCTTGCCAATGATGCTGCTTAACTGCTGAACCAGTTCCGCAAAACAAAGAGAAACAGACTGCTTGTAGGCCTCCAGATCGGGTTGAGCACCGACCAAAGCCTGGGGGGACATGCCCATGATCTCCGAGATTATCACAACAATAGCGTAAGAATAGCAGGCAAAAAGCTCATTAATATTTCCGTCCTGAGCCTTTCCCCTTGCAGGAGGTTGTATCCGGAGGAGGTAGAGGAAGTCTGGTCATGAAGGCCTCGGCCGAATCCGGGCGACTTTATCCCTCCTCAATCCCCAGCTTGTCGTTCACGGTCTCTCGGAGGTTTTGTTTGGAGCCGAGATACCGTTCGGTGGTTTGGATGGAGGAGTGGCCCAGCAGAAACTGAATCTGCTCGAGGTCGCCGCCCGAAGCGCGGCATAGCTTAGCGCACGTCCGGCGAAGGTCGTGGGGCGCGAGATCCGGAATCCCGATCTGGCGGGCGTAAAGTGTCACCACGATGGGAGAAGGAGCGAGACCTTGGGCTTCCAAGTGGGAACGGTATTGCTGGACGGTGGCGCGGGACAGCGGGGGCCGCGGCTCGGCCCGGTACCAGGCCGTAAAATCCTCTAGCGCCTGGGTGTAAGCGCGTTTGGTGTGAACCGAGCTGACCGCGTCGATAGCTAAACGAATCACCGGGCTCCAGGCCGGGGGCGTGCCGGCCGCGCTCCCCTCGAGCCCGATCAGCTCGCCCGCCGGCAAAGCGGAGACCTCGGCGCGTTCTTCATCCATGGGGGAAGCAGCCGGAGGGAACGGAAGCTGCAGTTGCTCGGGGGTTCCGGGGTGCCATTCGCGCCAAAGCGCAAGGAGAACGTCCGACATCCAGCGCCGGAGAACGCCTGTGCGGTGGACGCGGGCATGGCAGGCGGCGCAGAGGGTCACCAGCGCTTGGTGATCTCCCGGACGCCGGTGGTGGACATGGAGCGGCTCCCTGTTACCGCACACCCGGCACTGCTTCGAGCGCCTGTTCGCGATTCCCGCCGAAGTAGGTGGCCGAACGCCGCGCGTGGCGGTAAACAGGCGCGGGAAAGGCCGGCTACGGTAGGGGCGTTCTTCTGGCTATGCGAATTAATTGATCTTCTTCGGTTATCGGATGAGTGCGGCGTACTCGGCCCGAGCTTGTCTCAGCACGGGAAGCTCCGCGTCTGCGTTCTTCCAAAGGGCAAGAAAATCCCGATATGCATTCCGGGCGCGAGCCTTCTCCCCGGAGACAACGTACGCTCTGCCGAGTTGTAAGTGTGCCAGGCTGCCGATGGGGTCTGCCGAAACGATGCCGCGATGATTGAGAATTTTTTCAAACTCGACCACCGCCTCTCGGCCTTTGTGGAGTTCAAGGAACGCTCTGCCGCGTACGTACGGGGGATATAGGCCGCCGAACTTAGCAAAAAAGGCTGTGCCCGGCAACGCGAAGTCATAAGGAAGCGACCGTTGCAAGTGCTCGACTGCGGCCGACGGTCGCTGATGCGCTAGTGCGAACGTCGCTCGCAAGATGGGTAAGTACTCGAACTGAACGGGAGTGTCCTCCGGGAAGCGTCGATCAAGGTCGCCAGCAAGCCTTTGAGATCCGGCCGAGTCGCCTGCTAGCGCCAGGGCCAATGCAGAAGCATATGCCACATCCCGATCGTTAGCCAGTTTGAGCGCCGCCCGGGCGCGTTCTTTTGCCGCCGGTGCGTTACCAAACTGTGCTTCGCATACCCCCTCCGCAGCTCGGTAGCGCGCCGCGGCTTCACTGTTGCCCGCCTGCTGGGCAAGCGCAACTGCCCGGTCCCACATGCTGCGCGCCTCCCTCATTTCTCCGGAATAGGCGAACACCAGAGCCTCGTTGTGCGATATCCAATCCTCCGCGTGTTCACCCGGAGCCCGTGCGATTTCGCGCTCCATGCCGGCATGGTCCCCTTTGAAGAAAGCTAGGTAGTAACGCAGGATTAAATATTCCGGGATTTCCAGTTTGCGCTCCTCCGCACGCCGCAGGACGTTTTCAGATTCGGCGAATCGGTCCAGAAGATAATAATGCTGGGAGCTTCCATACGCATACGCACTGTCTGGATTTAGCCGGAGCGCCTCCTGCGCAGCTAGCAGCCCCCGTTCATATTGGCCGGTTCCCATCGTTCCCCAACCCCCAAGAACGGCAAAAGGCAAAAAATCGTGTGGGTAAGTCCGCGCCCACGATTCCAGGGTCTCCAATTCTCTCGGCAAGTTGCCTGTAACTTGTCGATCGTAAAGAAACAGAATCCAGAGTCTTTCCCGATCGCTCACACGATCCCGAAGCGCATAAGCTTTGCGGGTGTACTCTGCCGAAATATCCGTCTGACCCATATTCCAGTACACGATCGACAAATCACCATAGGCCATAGCGAACTGTGGGTCAAGCGCGATCGCGTGTAGGAATTGAGGTATCGCGGCAGGCCCTCCACGTGAATGCAGGGTAATGGAACCGGCGGTGTACGCCTTTAACGCATCGAGTGACGACGTGGTTGCCTGTTCTAACGGGGTCGCGTGCTCCCGCACCGTTGCCAAAGATTCACCTAAACGAGTTCTGATTTGAACAGCGATCCGGCTCAGGGTGTTCAACACCTCATCTTTTCCGCCCGCTAGAGCCTGGGCCTGGGCAAGGACCGCTCCGGTGTTGCAGTTTCGAGCACGGAGCCATAAGACGTATCTGCTTCCCAGTCCCTCGATAGAGCCCTCCAGGACTGCCGTGCTGGCTGTACGCTCGCAGATTTCCCGCGCGATATCCGATGTCAGCGGCGTCTCCGCGGGGCGATTCATCAGATGCAACGCGTGTTTGATGCTGTCATCCGATACAAGCCTTAGAAATGGGGACTGCTCCAGTTCCACCGCTAATCCACGGCGCAGTGTCTGGTCGAACACCGGGTCGCCGGTCTTGTTTTCAAACTTGGTTAGAACGAGTGTGTCCGCAGGGGTTAGTTTGGGTGCCCCGCGAAAGTGAAATAACATGGCGGCGGTAAACAGCGCAAGCGTTGCAGCGGCAGCGGCCGCCGAAATACGCGTCCATCGAATCGGGGTCTGAAGTCTAGCTAATTCGTCCCGCAGTTTCGCGGCGGATTGCCACCGACGGCCGGGGTCTTGCTGCAAACACCTGTCTATGATCTTTTTAGATTTTCGCGAGACCAGGTGCCGGGGCCAAGGACCAGACCGTGTGCCGGTCAACATTTCACTGAGCACACACCCGAAGGAGTAAATATCTGACCGTGCATCAGCCGGCTTGCCTTCCCGTTGTTCGGAAGCCATGTAGGCGGGCGTGCCCAATACTATGTGGCCCCCCATGAGAGAATCGTCCTGCCGAGACTTTGCCAGGCCGAAATCCAGAACTTTGATTCCGGATTTCGCGATCATGATGTTGCTGGGCTTAAGGTCGCGGTGCACGACGCCTTTGCCATGCGCCTCGATCAGAGCATCTAAAATCTGCACTGCATACCGGACCGCTTCTTTCAGCGGAAACGCATTTCTCGTTAACCGTGCCGCTATCGTCTCGCCCTCGATCAGCTCCATGACCAGATAGCTGGGCCCGATATCGTAAAGCGTACAGATATTCGGATGATTCAGCGCGGAAATCGCCCTCGCCTCCCGCTCGAAGCGCGCACTAAACTGCTCCTTCAAAACCTTGATTGCCACAGCACGGTTCAATCGCGTATCCATTGCCCGAAAAACTCGGCCCATTCCACCTTCGCCGAGGCTGCCTTCGATCCGGTATGGCCCCAAACACGCGCCAGTTACCAAGACGGCGCTAGAGAATTCATTTAGAGACAGCACGGAATTCTCAATAGCAGGTCGATCTAAGAAGTTGCCCTCAATGCTGTGTGCAAGCAGCGATTCCAGCTCGAGCCGCAATTCCGGATCAGTCTGCGCTAAAAACGCCGAACGCTCCTCCGCCGTTCTATCCCGAACCGCATGATAAAGTTCTTCGAGTTGCCCAAACCGTTCCGGCGTCATTTGCGAGGATTGCCCTATTTTATGGCTTGTTTCCCCCGGCTCAGCTCTCGAACTAACCAAGCTTTGGCCAAACCCCAATCGCGCCGGACCGTGCGCGGCGAGATCTTCAGTGCCGCCGCGGTCTCTTCTTCCGTTAGTCCACCGAAGTAACGCAGTTCAACTACCTTCGCTTGGCGCGGAGCTATTTGTGAGAACTCCATCAAGACCTCGTCAAGGGCAAGAATGGACCGGTCTGGCGTCGGCGACACAACGGCTCCTTCATCCAGACTCACTCTGGAAAGCGTTCCACCGCGCTGGCAAGAACCGCGTGTGCGAGCGACGTCAACTAGGATGCGCCGCATGATCTGCGCCGCGATGGCAAAAAATTGCGCGCGCGCCTGCCACTCCACGTTGTTCACGTCCACCAGACGAAGATAGACCTCGTGCACTAACGCGGTTGCCTCAATGGTGCGGCCCTGGGCTTCGTTTTTCAAGCGCCGAATTGCCATTCTTCTCAGTTCCGGATATACGTGTTCCATCAGGCGTTTCAGCGCTGCTTCGTCGCCCGTGCCCCAGGCAATTAGCAGATGTGTGATTTCAGCCGTGCGCGCTGCCATAGGTCACCGCTTCCTTGGTCATCAAAAAAATTTACACGGCTCGTGGCCGTTTTTTGACGGACGTTTCCGCCTGTGAAGGTGAAGAGAGCTATGCATTAGTCGTTCTCCTCCAGAAGGAAGGCACAGAATGAAAAACATCGGATTCATGGCCCTCAGTCTCGCACTGAGCGCCGCAACCGTCCACGCCTCAGAAAGGCCCGTTAAGCTGTCCTTTTCGGGAAACAGCGCGGCTAGCCCGGTAAATCTCCAGCAGCCAGGCACAGATACTGGCGAAGAGAATGTAGCCGGAGTCGGAACCCTGGGCGACTTTTCTTTTCGCAACATAACCTCTCAAACCACAACGCCTCAACAGTCCGATACTTGCTCGGGTGCGAATCAAATCTATTTTGTAAGAGTCTCCGGGGGCGGGATATTCCGCTTCAAGGATGGTAGCTTACTGAACGTCAAGCTCATTCAGGGTGGAGATTGCGTTGATCTTGCCGCTCAGGTAGGCCATTGCACGCTGACCCTCCAGATCACGGGTGGAACGGGACGCTTCCAGGACGCGACCGGTAATCTCACCTATACCGAAGTGGCAATGCCGGTTTTGAGTGACGTCAACAACAACCCTGTCTTCTTCACCGAAACCGGGCAGATCACCGGAACAATTTCAGGAGCTTCTCTGGATGCGGAGTCGCAGGAAGGAACGCCTTAGAAGGAGGATTAGCAGTATTATAAGTCCCGCCTCACACGCAGGTGCGGCGATCGTCTGATCGTCGCATCGAGGTTTAACCTGTCGAAAACTCGGCTTCAGAGTTCCCTGGGGTCGCCTTATCATGCCGCGCGCGTGTAGGGTATTGGGGAGCCATGGAACGAAACACCTGCATCAGGTTACCCAAGATATGCACAGGTGGTGCTTAAGTGTGTAATTTTGGGGCAAGCCTGATAGTTGTTTTTGAACATCACGACCCTGCTTAGGGAAAACGGTATTGTCATCAGCATGTCGCGCAAGGGCATCCCCTGGGACAACGCGGCCTGCGAATCCTTAATGAAGACGTTGAAGAGTGAGGAGGTTTACCGCAAGGAATACCGGGATCTGGCCGAAGCGCGGTCAGAGATCCGCGACTTTTTCGAAACAGTCTACAACCAGAAACGACTTTACTCCGCACTCGGCTACGTGCCGCCGGCGGAGTTCGAAGCCAGTCTCGCCGCACAGAAAAGGAGGCTGCTGCGCGGCAGCTTTAATGATGAAGTTTGTTTTTAGGCATCCGGAAATCTATCGATCTGACGTGAACCCCGATTTTCGCCCGAAGTGGAATACTAATTCGGGCGAAAATCGGGGTTCACGTCAAAGATATGGGGGGATCTACATTCTTGTCGAGCCTCTGCTCCACCACAGGCACCGACGTATTTGCGGAGGTGTCGTGTGCCAATGATCGCGTGAGAAGACGGGCTGGCGGCGTTTGCCGAAAGGGAACGAAGTGGTTGAGATCTATAGATTCGTCTTGAATATAGGGTGGGTCGATGGGAAGGAATTTGCGTCCATCGAGTCGAAAGTGCAGCAGTGAGCGGCTTGCGATAGTCGTAGTTAATTGCGGCCCGGCGATGTCGTTCTGGATGCGCTCGGCGTGGTGTTCAGGAGAATCTCGGTCAAACCGTCACATGCGCAACTCGAAGCCAGATCGATCTTCCCGTCGTTATTAAAATCTCCAGCCACCGGAAAACCAGATATCAGCGTGGGCTGTTTCTCCTTCGCGAAGTCGCCGTTTCCGAGCCCCAGCAAGACGTAGCCGCCTCCTACAGGGCCCACTGTTAACAAGTCGGGCACGCCGTCACCATTGAAATCGGCCAGTAAGGCAGGGTTCACCGGTGCGTCTAGCAGAAACGTTGCCGTAAACGTGCCATCGCCATGGCCCAGAAAAACGCTGCCGCTGGCAAGAATATCGATGTTTCCATCCTGGTTGAAGTCGCCGACACCCTGCAGAACTCGCGCGCTCAAGAGCGTCGGGCTACCAAAGGTGCCATCGCCATTTCCAAACAGGACAAACACTTCCCCAGATTCGGTTCCGATCAAAACGTCTAGTATGCCGTTGTTCCGCAAATCGGCAATCAGCGAGATCGCCGGATCGGGCATCTGCGTCTGAGATGCCGGTAGGTTGAGCTGCATTGGCGGATCAAATGTACCGTCGCCCCGGCCCCGCAATATTACGACTACGATGTACCCCGCGGTCGCTTCCAAGGTGAGCAGGTCTGGAATTGCGTCCCCGTTGAAATCTCCAGTCAGAAGAGGTCCTTCACAGCGTGCGCAGAGGCTGTAGATGGCGGACCCGAATGTGCCGTTTTCCTTGCCCGGAAGCACGCCTACCGAGTTACTGGCGACAAACGCAATGTCGCGAATGCCGTCCCGATTCACATCTGTCAACGCAAGCGCTCCCGGCTTCTCCGCGGCGTACTCTTCGGGTTTGCCGAAATGCCCTGTCCCATCACCATGGAGTACAGCGACGCCGGGAGAACTCGCGACGTCATTGCTGATGACCAGATCCAAATTTCCGTCCCCATCAATATCAGCCGTCGCCAGACCCGTCGGGTTCTCGCTAAATAAGACCTCACGCGCCGTGCGGAAAATTGCATTTCCCGCGCCCAGCGTGACGTAGACCGAGGGAATGTCGTCCGATCCGGTGGCCGCGGCGACGTCGACCTTACCGTCGTTATTGAAATCCGCTGTCACCACGCTTAGCGCCGCCAAGCTCCGCGTGTAGCCGAGCACGTAATAGCCGTTCGATTGAAATGCTCCCGAACCATCTCCCAGCAGCACTTGCGACACTGCGGCCCCCGAAACCAGAAGATCGGGAACTCCATCGCCGTTTACATCCGCCAGGATCAGGGCTGCACCGTCCCTAAGCACCCTTACAGCGTTGCCGGGCTGAAAAGTGCCATCTCCTTGATTGAGCAGCAGGTGAACTGACGGATCCTGCTGGGGCGAGTCAACACTCAAATAGGCCAGATCGATGGCGCCATCCCCGTTTACATCCGCGGCAGCCAGCGTTGCCGAAGCATAGTATTGGTTTGTAGGGTAATACTCCGGAGCTGCAAAGCCCCCTCTCCCGTCCCCGATCAAAACGACGATCTCGAAATCGTCGGCTGCGACAGCCACGTCGGCTTTGCCGTCGCCGTTGAGATCCACGCTGACGAGCACGGATTCCAAATCCGAAGAGACAGGTGGGCTAAGAGGGCCGGGCTGGAACGAGTTACCCGTGTTCAGGAAGACTTGTACTTGCCCCGTGTTTGTGAGAGTGGCGATATCCGGCCGCCCGTCGCCATTGAAATCGCCAGTCGCCAAGGAGACGATCCCGCCGCCGAAAGCCTGTGGCGCCCGGAAGGTGCCGTCTCCATTCCCCTCCAGCACGATCAGGTTATGCGGCTCCGCGATCGCGAGATCGGGGGCTCCGTCTCCGTTGAAATCAGCTGCCGCAATTCTTGTGCCTCCCAGCCCAATATCGGGCGTGGGTTGCGAAAAGCCATTCCCGTCACCCAGAAAAATGCTGAGCGATATTCCCAGCGCCGCGATGTCGGGAATGCCGTCGCGATTGAAGTCTGCCACAGCCAGCGATACCGCTCCGTTGGTTCCAAAACCCCGAGATTGCAGGAAAGTGGCCGGGGTGGGGTGCGCCCATAGCCCTGTCGAAACGTTGATCAGCAGCAGTATGCTGATTTTCCCGGCAAATCGGCGCGTCTTCATTATTGTGTCGTGTTCACCAGAATCAATACTTGCCCGGAAGCATTCGGGTAGGCCAAATCCGGATACGGTCCCTTACTAAACATCCCGGGTATGAGGTTCCCGAGCTCTGGGGTCGGAACGTTCACCGGTTCCGCGGCAAAGGTCCCGTCACCTCTTCCTAGAAAGAGTGTGAGTCCTGGCGCATTGCCCTCCGTCACGATGTCTGAAATGCCGTCTTGGTTCAGATCCGCGACAGCGACGATTTCCAGGTTGTCGTCAGATACCGCCAAAGGAAGACCAAAGGTTCCGTCTCCCAAACCCGGCCAGTATGAAAGCGCCAAGTCTAAGCCTGAAAAGGTGACCAGATCCGGTATCCCGTCGCCGTTGAAATCACCCGTTTCCACTTCGGTCCACTCGTCTGCAAGGGTGTAGGAGTGGCGGAATGTTCCATCGCCGTTTCCTAGGTAAACGTCGCTTTCGCTCGCGAAATCGGGGATCCCGTCGCGATTAAAATCCGCCACGGTGACCGACCTGAAGTCCCCGATAAATTGCTCAGTAGTGATAAAGACCCCTGTGCTGGTTTGACAGCGCACCACAATCGCGGAACGCGTCAACACGAGCAAATCCGTTTGGCCGTCGCCGTTGAAGTCTGCGGCGGTTGCGGTATATACCGAGGATCCTCCCGAAAAGGCAACGCTCGGGCTCGAGAAAGCGCCTTTGCCATCTCCCGGGAAAATCAAGACTATGCCGGTTCCGGATTGCTGTGCTCCCACCGCCAGATCCAGCTTGCCGTCTCCCGTGAAATCGGCCGCGGCTAATGAATACACATTGGTGACCGGCGGAGTGATCGGGCTTGAGCGGACGCCTATGAACTTCCCTTCACCGTTCCCTTCAAGGAACAAAATGTCGTTTCTTTCAGCTACCGCGACATCCAGGTTGCCGTCCTGATTGAAATCTCCAGCGGCTAAGGCGCACTGCGTGCATCCGGCCGGAAACTCCGGTGGCGCGCGGAAGTGCCCGTTGCCTGTGTTCTGGTAATACTGGCCGTTGACGAATAGATCCGGGAGACTCCCATGGCGGAAGTTTCCCGCTACGGCGAAATCCCCCGTTTTCGTTTGATACCAGTGAGCAGTTCCGAAGGCGCCACCCCCTGTGTTCAGTGCGACCGCCATATCCGCCAGAACCAAGTCGGGCAGGCCGTCCCCATTCAAGTCCGCGGCCAGAAGGACATCCTCCGCTCGCGACGACGTTTTCGGACCCGGAGCAAACGTGCCATTGCCAATCCCTTGATACACCACCAGCCCGTCTCCATCGCTCCACGCTATATCGGGGATTCCGTCGTGCGTAAAGTCTGCCGACACGAACCGATGGGCCTCCGGAACTTCCGTAGCGATCGGTGGTCCGTACGATCCGTCCGCGCGTCCGAGCGCCACATAGATAAGTGGCGACGATTGCGCCGGCTGGCCGATCGAGATTACGTCCTGGATTCCGTCGCCGTTGCAGTCGGCGACCGCAACGTTTGTGTTGGTGAGAATTCCCAGGGAAACGGGGGACTGGAAACTGCCATCGCCATTACTGGAAAACACCTCGACGGTAGCGGGCGAGGCGGAGGAAGACACCACGGTCCCGACTAGGTTGAGCGGGCCGCCCGGGAACGGCTGGGCCACTGCCAACCATCCCAACGGAACCTCCGAGAATGGGATCGGCTCCCCGAAGGCGCCGTTTCCCTTCCCGGGAACAAACAAAATCAGCCCTGAAGTGTCGCCGTAGTTAGTGGTAGCTGCAACGAGGTCCACTTTCCCGTCCTGATTGAAGTCTCCGGCAACGACTAGGGTGGTGAGATATGGGTACGGACGCGCGCTCTCCTTGAAATGCCCGGCGCCATCGCCCAGCCAGATTGTGAGCGTATCCCCCGCGCACGCCACATCGAGGTTGCCGTCGCTATTGAAATCGGCAGCGGCGAGCGCGTTACAGGATCCGATACCCGGAACTTGGGCAAACTTGACCGGCGTTTGTGCCGGAGCCGCCGCGCCAAGCAGCAGCACGCCCCACACCAACGTCCAGCGGAAAACACGATTTTTAAAACTTCTCAGAATAGAGAGTGCCCCCAAACAACCAAGAGTATATGTCTGGCTACACCGAGTCACCACGCTTCGCCTCGTCAAAGTGTATAGGAAGGCTGCGCCCCGTGCCGGAGGCACCCTGAATCGAAACACTAGATTAAGGCGGAACACCCGCTTGCCGCCAATTTGCCGCAGAGACTTTTCCGCAAGCACCTCAAGGAGAGCACCGCGGATCTCGAGTGGCTCGAATTGTTTGGAAGCGTGAAGAACCGAGATTGGTTCGCGACTTTGCCAGGCAAGCAAGAACGGCCGATGTCGGAGAACTGAAGGATTTCAGTCCAGCGACGCGAAGCGCTACAGCCCTGTTGCTGTATCTGATTCATAGCACGAAAGCCCGTACGCGCGATGCGCTTGCCGGACGGTCGTCAAGTGAATCGCAAATTGATCTTGTTATTACGCTGTCTACGCACATGCTGTTGTCGCGCGGCAGTTGAACCCGGATTGGTCACCCTCAATACACATAAGCAAAACCCTTCTCGCGGCACTCCCGACCTGGTAGTGACCGAGGAAACGGGCGTGATTTACGACTTGCTGAATGAGACAAAGTAATATCCTGTCTTTTTCCGGGCGCAAAGATGGAGCTGGGATCGCGTCTGACGTCTAGAGAGGATGAATGCAAATGCAGTATCGGATGTTCACGAAAGCCTTTATCCTGTTGCTCACCTGCAGCGGGCTCGCGTCGGCCCAGACGGAGCCGACGTTTTACGCGCGAACGGATCTCATTGCGCCCGCCGCGTGTCAAATCGCGCTCGGGATCCTGCAAATTGGAGACTTCAACCGCGACGGAATTCCCGACTTACTTTGCAGAACGATGCAGTTGGGCAACGGCGACGGCACATTCCGTCCCGGTCCGGCTTTCAGTCTGACGGGGACTGCCTTAAGCTCCGGGTATGCGGTGGACGTGAATGGGGACGGAACATCCGACGTGGTCTACGCAGAATTTCAGAATGGCCGGTTGGGGTTGGCGGTGATGCTGGGCAACGGCGACGCGACATTTCAGAGCGCGCGGTTCTATCCCTCTACTTCCACCGATAGCCAACACGCCGCGAACTACGACGCGATCGTGTTCTATGACTTCAACGGGGACGGAGTGAAAGACGCCGTGCTGATGGGATCGGCTGAGTATATCTTTTTCGCGGGACGCGCCAATGGGTCGTTTCAGGCTTCCCCTCCAGTCGTTCTTACTTCGGCTAGTTCGCTGCCGCCGCAAGCGCTGGCTATGGCGGATGTGGATGGAGACGGCCGGATGGATCTGGTGATCGACGCCCACGACGCCATTGAGGTCTTTCGGGGGAATGGCAATGGCACTTTCCAAGGACCTGTGTTTACTCGCATTGCCCATGAGGCAGGATTCGGAGTAATGGCTGTGGGAGATCTGAATCAAGACGGCATTCCGGATGTGGTGTTGCAGGAGTTCTACCTCAACACGGTGAATCTGTATTTCGGTAAAGGCGACGGGACGTTCGGCGCGGCTCAGGTGCTGAATTTCCCCGGCGATGGGCCGGCTCAGGCGATTGCAATTGCGGATCTGAACGGGGACGGCATCCCGGATCTGGTTGACGACCTGGTGGAGGTGGCCCTGGGCCAGGGACACGGCTCGTTCGCTACGCCCATTTACTACCCCGTCAATGGGGACAGTCTTTTTGCTGGCGGCGGGGCGATCGGGCTCGGCGACTTCCAGAGCAAGGGACGTGTGGATCTAGTGATCCAGAGTACCGCCATCGCCTTGTCTATTCTTTTGAATAACGGCAAAGGCCGGTTTATTGACGGGGTGCCGACGCCGGTCCCCGGTGGAGAGGTCTCCTGCACAGCGGCGGGCGACTTCAATGGGGACGGCATCACCGATTTAGCCGTCAGTAACAACGCCAGTATTCAGATCTATCTCGGCACCGGAAAAGCGATTGCTCCATTCAAAGCGGGCGCAACCTACCCGTTCATCAATGGGGGCTGCCCGACGGCGGGTGACCTGAATGGGGACGGCAAGATCGACCTGCTTATGCCTGCCGGGAATCCCACGATGGCCTATGCCTATCTGGGGAACGGTGATGGAACGTTCCGCCAAGGCCCAGCAAACCCCATTCCCGAGCTGTGCTTCTTCCGGCTGGCGGACTTCAACGGCGACGGGAAGCTGGACTATGTCGCAAACATCAACCTGATCGCGTACGGCAACGGCGACGGAAGCTTTAGTACACCGGTGGAGCTGGTTCCCGGCACGACGGGACAAGCGGTTGCGACAACCGATTTCAATGGCGACGGGCGTCCGGATATCGTGGCGACGTTCGGGGGCGATGTTTTGGCGGTATTACTCAACAACGGGGATGGCACGTTTCAGGAGACAACGACGGGATCGTGTCCGCTTGCGGATCACATAGCGATAGCGGATGCTAACGGGGACGGCAAGCCAGATATCGCGTTGGGGTGTCTCGGAGAGATTGGCCTTTACCTGAACAATGGCCGGAGGGGTTGCTGCGCCGACGTTCTATAAGGAACCGCTGTCGCTGCAAGCATCCGGCGACGTCGCCATCGCCGACGTGAATGGCGACGGCATCCCGGACTTGATGGGCGCAGAGCCCGGCAATCTGGCGGTGTTTCTCGGCCAAGGAGCGGGGACGTTTGCGCCAGCATTCTTTCTGGGAACCGGAAACTTCACAGAGGATCTGTTCGTGCTGAACACGCACAAACAGAAACCAGCTGAAGGCACTCCGGATCTGGTGGTCACGGACAATAGCGGCGTGATCTACGATCTGGTGAACGAGACGAAATAAGAGGCTATCGATGAGAGCATTCCTCCTATTGCTGCTAACAATTGCGGGAAGCGGGCTTGCATCGGCTCAGAACCTGCCGACGTTTTACGCGCGAACCGACCTTACTTCGTACATCTCGTGTCAGGCCGCAATCGGGATCATTCAAGTTGCCGATTTCAACCGCGACGGAATTCCCGACTTACTTTGCAGCACCATGCAGCTGGGCAATGGCGACGGCACGTTCCGTCCGGGACCAATTTTCAATACCTCGGGTGCCGTATTGAGCCCGGCGTATGCGGTGGACGTAAATGGGGACGGAACACCCGATGTGGTCTACGCCGAGTTGCAGAACGGTCGGTTGGGGTTGGCGGTGATGCTCGGCAACGGCGACGCGACCAGCGGCAAACTCCTCGCCACTTTCATTCACGTTTCCGAACTAAATGGAATTGCCTACTCGCCCGATGGCCTCTACCTCGCTACTGCCGGCGACGACGACACCGCCCGTGTTTGGGACGCCGCTACCGGTCAGCAAGTCTCGCAGGTCCGCCACACCGGAGTTGTCCACTGGGTCACTTTCACCCCTGACGGCAAATTCCTCGGCCACCGCTTCCGACAACCACACCGCCCGCCTCTGGCTCTGGCAACCCGCTGATCTAATCCAAGAAATTCACCACCGAGTTCGTGGCCGCCTTACTCCTGACGAATGGGCCCAATTCTTGCCTGGGGAGCCATACAGAAGTCTGGTAACACCCGAGTTGGAGCCATACAGAAGTCTGGTAACACCGGAGTCTTCACCACCCGGCGCAATGGCTTCTGGTTAGTTCGCCATTATTGGCTCCGGATAGAACTCTGCATGAGCAGCACGTAACCACGCCATTAGGCGGTATCCGTCATTCAACGGGGATTTAATTCAATGATTCTGCACACACCCTCCTAGGGCTTCGTGAGCGCATCTTCGCTGTGCCAATATCGCCGGTTGACGCTGTGCTATACCCGTGGCACGACTGGCTCATCAAGAACTTCCAGGAACCGATCGGCGCGCGCACCCTCGAGGTTGCGCGTCTGCTATCAGCAACCGGCCGGACTCAGTGTCGCATGGTGATCTTCGGGCTTTTCAAAGCCGGGAAGTCGACGTTGATTAACGAACTTCTGGAATCCGATCAGGTGCCGGTCGGCGTTCTCAGCACGACTGGAGTCCCCGTGCGGCTCTCGTACGGCAGGAGATGGTCGTGTGATTTGATTTACGCCGACAAGGATAGCGCCACGCGCGCCGTGCCGGTTAGTTCGCCCGAAGAAGCCGATGCGTTCATACGAATCGGCATGGAAAAGGCCCTTCCCGGCGGGATGGCCAGACTCGATGCCGTCGAGTTGAGCGTGGATCTAATCGGTACTCGCAAATGGATTGACCATCGTCGATACTCCGGGGCTCGACGATGGTGCAGACAATGGGGCTGCACTCGAACAGATGACGCTCCGTGAGTTGGCGAACGCGGACCTGGGGGTTTGTGTTCTGAATGCGATGCAGCCGGTGAAGGACCGCGAACGGAGCGTCATCGCGTACACGCAGGAACTCCTGGGCGGAAACCTCGTGGCGATCCTGAACCGAATGCAGGACGTATCGAGCGCCCGTCGAAGTCGAATCGTCGATGATGTCAGGCGAAGGCTGGGCGACATCGGCAATGACCTTATAGGGCGGAGCAGGATTTATATCGCCGACGCCGAACAGCCTCTCACCGGTGTTGCAGGACAGCGTCCAGGAGTTCCACCGACCCAGGATTCAGAGCGTTGCGCAGTTCGATCACATCGGGTTTGAACGCAACCGAGTTGAGTCGCCTGGCCACTCGCGCACGAGCGTCGAGCCTAAAGACCTCGATCAATCTTCTGCTCGAAGAGACTGACGAAGTGATCGCAAGGTTGACGGTTCAGGATCAATTGGCGCAACGGCAACTCGAACGCTCGAAGGGCGCATGGATCGCGAAGAACGTCGATCCTCTGCTGACGGCCGCTAACGAAGCAAGAGCTTTCGGTCCCGCTCTAAAAGCGGAATTGGTGACGGCCCACAGCCAGATGGCGGCCGAGTGGTTTGTGGGAAACAGCTCTCACACGGCATTTACCTATTCGAGCGAAAACCTTGCAATCTTCGTGAAGGAGGTACTGGACAACATCCTGACTTCCCACGGCGTGGCCTCCTCGCTTCGCCCCGACA
This sequence comes from uncultured Acidobacteriaceae bacterium, assembly GCA_963730775.1. Taxonomy (GTDB): domain Bacteria; phylum Acidobacteriota; class Terriglobia; order Bryobacterales; family Bryobacteraceae; genus Bog-105. Next base: position 177,278 of record CAVSTI010000015.1, read on the forward strand.
TTTCTGGGCTGGAAAACTTCATCGGGCACAAAGTGGCAGCTTCGTCGGGTGGCGTCGGACTGATGCCAGGCGCTGTCATTACTGGTGCCGCAATCGGAGGTCCGGTCGGCGCGGTGCTCGGCGGCGTCGTTGGCGCGTTCGGTGTGGCCATCAAGGCGAACCAGTCGAAGTCATCGGATGATCCCTGGGCGAGCGTCAGGAGTTCATTCCGAACCTATTTTCTAGATGATCTGTGCGGCGCCTTCGGCAGGTATGCCGATGCGTTGCGATGGATCTGGAGGCCCAAGCCGAACGCAAGCGTCAGGAATACGCGGGAGGTGCAAATAACAGCTCTTACGCTGGCCAGATCCACTCTCTTAGATACGTCCGGGATGGTGTGGTGAAGCTGCGCGATGCCATGCGTCCATTCTGATGATATGTATGCACGGCATCCGGCTGAAGCAGCTCTCGTAGCGCGCTCTACCCCGCCATTTCGACCAGCTACACTGAGCCGTTGGCTCCGTCCACGCGAATGCGCTGGCCATCCTGAATCCGACTCGTGGCGCCCTCCACGCCTATTTACCTTTGTTAGATTCTTTTTGTTTTAGTACGGCGATCTCCTGAAGAATGCCGATGATGTGGCCTTGAGCCTTACTTTGCTTCTGGCGCCCACCGCGATGACAAACCAAGTCCGCTGCCGCCGGATAGCGCGTTTTCGGTTACGAGGCAATGCATATGATTCGCAAAGGGCAGATTCGGTGGATGAGTAACATGTTTACGATCAATAAGTTAGCCTACCGGACCACCTCCAAAAACATTTCAAAACGTTTCAAATCATTTCACAAAATTCGCACCGCCGGTGAACCATCAGAGCACATCCTTCGGTAGCCGCGTTGTGGACGTTGACGACATTCAGAGAAATGAATTCAGTCTGAACCTCCCGCGATGCTTGATAGTTCGAGCCGGAGCGGCGGATTGACATCTGTATCGTTACCCGCGAATGCCACCCGCTTTCTCCAAGCGGCACAAAGCCACGGAGGCGCTCCGGCCAGCAGTTTGGCGTAAGAGGCCCGTCCGGATGAAGTGCATTGGAGATGCGGCTTGTTTATAGGAGAATGCAGTGAGTGTTGCGGGTTAGTCGCCAACTTCGGGCCACTTAAATAAACTGCATCGATTATGTTGTGAGAGGTTCGTCTGTAGGGAACACAATTCTGGCACTAATCCCCGCCTCTTCCAAATGGTAGAGTAAAATTCCTCCATCAATAAGCTCGACAGGCTTGTTGGAAACAAAGTCGTAGGCGTCCGGGCCAAAGCTGCTAGTCGTCACGAGAATTCCTTTGTTCGCGCCTTCGTGGTTCATTGTGCCGAATAAATCGCGCACGGCTGAAACTCCCACTGTGTGGCGGTATCGCTTGGCTTGAATGACGACTTTTCCGCCAATCACCGGGCGTATATCGTACGCGACCGCATCAACTCCTCCATCTCGCGAAGACCGTGTCTGTTTGGTCTCAAGTCCCATTTTGCTGAAGAGGGTGCTTACCAAGGTCTCGAACTCGAAGGGGGTGAGATCCATAAGGTTCGGCCGAGATTCGAGCGCTGAAAGGATATCTTGGCTGCCGCTCTCGATGAAACGCTTGTCGAGCATGTCGAATTCAATAATCGGCTTCACCGGAACCAATTCTGCAGCTCGGTTAGAGACGTGTGCGCCGAGGCTACGCAGGCATGCCTTCTTGTCAATACGAGAATGCGTTATTTGCTGGAAGCGCTCTTTCGTGACGCGTAACGAAATCAGATATGGCTTAATGGCCTGCCCGGTGGCAGGATCGATAGCGTTTACAAAACCATTGAAAACCACAACGGCTACATGGCCGAGGGTATCGGCCGAAATAATTTCATGAAGGGTGCGAAGGGTGACGGCTGCGAGAACGTCTTGATAGGCATCCTTGATTTCAGTTGCCTTTCGCGGTTTTTCTTCAACGACGTCCTTTGCCTTGACGTAGCGATGTTCCGCGACATTTGGCACGACAGCTACTAAGGGCAGTTCGTGATCAATAACCAATTCTCTAGATGCGGGCACATACGCTACACGGAGTTTCTGGGGGAATCCTTCATCAGGGTAGCGAGACGCTTCCAGCACCATCGAAAAGAAGCTCATCACTGCATCGGGATCGGCATTGCGATATGCCTCGTTTAATGCATCAACTTGGACATTGTGCATCTGAATTTCCTGGAGGCGTTGCTGGGCTTCCGGTTCGTGCCGATCTTTCATTTTCTGCAGCGTTTGCACCCGCTCCTGTTCAGAGCCGAGGTAAAGCGCGTGCTGTTCTGTGAAATGCTTTTCTGCCTGTTCTAGATCACGCTGGAACCGCCCCTCCATGAACAGGACCCTTTCGAGGAAAGTTCTGGCAACGCACTCGGGCGCGGAAGTCTTCCAGTCTCGGAGCTACTCGTGGCGAAGCAAGCTCGCTGGGGGGAAGGAAAGGTGGAAGCGATTCAGCTTCGCGAAGGGAGGCAAACGAAACGCGGAGAGCGCCATTCAGCCGCGTTTCCAGAATGGAGCACAGTTCCTCCATTTTGTCATTCAGTGCTGCTGTGGCGTCATCAGCTTCGCTCTGCCGATCGGAAAGATATTGCTGTCGCTGTGCCTTTACAAGCTGGTTGGCTAAGCGTGCAGACTCTCGCAGGTGACGCGTCTGTTCTCCCAATTGACGCCTTTGAGCTGCCTCCTTTTGCCGTTGCAGGCGAGCCGATTCCCTGGCGATCATTCGCATACCGGTTACAAATCCGTGGCGGGACATCTTTCCTCTATTATTTAACAAACGCACTGAAGCTGAAGCCGACGCCGACGCCCTTGCGCAGCAATGCGTAGATCCTCACTTCACCTTCTACCGCGCATACGCAGTCGTGCCGATGGTTGGAACGGGAACGCACGGAGATCCAGTGCGACCGGACTATGCTCCGCTCCTAACTTCAGCCTCGACCGAAGCAATTCCTGGCGGTTCGTCGACTGCTTCCAGTGCCATTCTTGGCTTCTATCGCGAGGTTAGCGACGATGGTAAATGGGCACTAATGGAGATCGTCGCCCGCGACCGGGCCTCGCTTGCACCACTAGGTTTGAGGAATTAGAACTCCTACGTGGCCAGCGCTCCTCAACCCAACCGGCAGTCAAGCGCGGGCGACCGCTTGGTAGTCGGAATAAGAAAGCGGCACCGGCCGTCGCGCGGGTTGCGTGATCCTACCGCTCATCTCCAAACGCGAGATCACATCCCCGTTGTCTGATGAACTGAGACCGACTGTGTTTTACCCAGTACTCCATGTGTCCGTTTGACAAATAAATACTCTTAACCATCTGTGTAAGTTACACAGACGCATCCGATCCACATCGGCAAAGGGCCGGACTCGACCCAGACGTCGTTTGGATGCCCTGTACGGCCCCATCTACCATCGGTTGTTGGTACCGACGACAATGAGCCGATATCCGACGCATTCATCAGCGCGTTGGTCGACGCGGTATTCGTGGGATTGGAACGAAGTTGGAGAGGGTCACATTCGGGACCGATTGCGTCTACAGTGCGCTAACGCATCCGCGTTCCGCGAAACCCGTCCCACGATCGCTACTCCGAGACTGGTACTTACCTGAGCGGAACCGACTAGTTTGATGCCGATCTTGAATTTTTACCGCTGGTCTCGCAGCGAATCGGGGAGCGCAACGGCATTCATCCCTACCTTTTTAAACAAAGCTTTCATCTGCTCAGGAGTTCCGCGCTGCTTAAGGTCGGCGGGTGGAAGCACTTGAGACTGTGCCGGGATTCCGAATTCAGTGATCACTCGTTCAAATCCGCCCGGCAGGTAGAAGTTAAGCAGCCGCGCTTCGTACGAATCGATTCGAAAGCTGTGAACACAGTGCGCGGGAATATATGCCAGCGCTCCTGACTTGGCGCGGATCTCTGCAGCGCCGAGAATCATCGTAAGCTCCCCATCGATCAGATAGATCACCTCATCTTGTTCATGCGTGTGAGGGGGTGGTCCAGAATCTTTCGGGCATAGTTCCTCGATAAGCGAATAGGAGCCGCCCGTCTGCTCGGCACTCGCCAGAATGGTCCATAAAATCCCCTGCGACCAATAGGCCGGAGCTTCCTTGGCACTGGTCCCGAAAGGCTTAATCGTATTCACGGTACTCGGCTTTGTCGCCATGTTTTCCGCCGTGGGGGGATCCGCAAACGGCAGCGACGTACCGGGGATCTGGCCGAACTCGCGAGAGCACTCTTCGACCATCCATCGTGGAGGCATAGGAACTGAACCTGGAGCCGGGGGTTTGCGCTCTGCTGCAGGGGTGGCCAGGCTCATCAATAGCATCTCGAAACCACCCGGCGAATAGAAATTCAGAAGCCGTGAATGGGGGGCATCCACGGTGAAGCTGTGTTCCACGAACCGGGGCACTGAAACCAGAGTGCCCGGTCCAGCCTGGACGGTTTCGCCTCCGGCGTAGAAAGTGCAATGGCCTTCCAGTATGTACAGGCCCTCGTCAGAAGGGTGGCTATGGGTCGGCGGCCCGCCGATCCCGGTTCCGCAGACTTGCTCGATAAAACAGAAGTTTCCGCCCGTAAGAAAGCTGCCGGCCAAAGGCATCCAGAGATTGTCGATGAGCCAGAACGCCGGACTATTCTCGTTCGTAAGAACGTAAGGGGAAATCGGTTCGTTCATATTTCATTCTTAAGACAAGACGGGTCTCGCGCGTGCGGCAATGGTTGCGAATCTTTTGCCGATCCTTGCGGACTTCGACTCGGTTTGCGAGCCGCGATAATGGCAGTGAGGAGCCTATATGCCGTCACAGGTTTATACAAACCGCGGCCATGACGAGTACCGGGTCGTGTCCCGGGAACTGAACGGCGCTCTGATCTTCGCTCGCCCGGACTACAGCGGGCGGGAGCATGAACATCCCGAAGCCCAGGTCTCGATTCTTTTGAAAGGCGCATCGGCAAGCCTTTTGACACACAGTGAGACCGGGAAAACCGTGCGAACCGGACTCGCCCCTGAGACTTTCTCGTACATTCCTCCACGGCAGCCTCATCGTTTGAATTGGCGGAGCGAAGGAGAATTGTTGAACTTGTACGTCTCAGACCAGAGCCTCAGTGAACTCGCGCGGGAGCGCGGGTCCCAACCTCCGGGCTTCAAGGTCGCTGGTTACTCGGATCGTGCTGTGTACGAGATAGGTCGTCTCCTCATTGACGAATTCCACTCGATGGGAGGCCTAGCACCGACAATGATCGACCATGCGATCTGTTTGATCTCTCGCCGGCTACCCGGAAGCACCGAGCGGATCTCAAGGGAAGAGGCTTCAGGCCTCCTCACCCTGAAGAGACTGCAGCCAGCAATCGATACGATTCATGGAAACCCGGAGAAAGACTTCACTCTTCTCGAGCTTGCCCGGTTGTGCAACTCGAGCGTATTCCATTTCGCACGCTCGTTTTCGGCTCGAACGGGAGCTGCCCCTTTCCGCCTCCAGCGACAATTGCGCCTGCACAAGGCACAACAACTTCTGCTGAAAACCGAGCTTTCGATCGGCGAGGTGGGCATAGCCGTGGGATTTGAAAACCTGACGCACTTCTCCCGAGTGTTTCGAAGATATTTCGGCTGTTCCCCCCGCGAGTACCGCCGACGCAGCAGCTCTCCGACGCCTTCTTTCGAATAGCTGGTTCCTTAAGCCGCGAGTTCATGCGGGCGGATGAGCGGCTCGGAAGTGATTGCTGAAGATGTCACGCAAGATGTGTTCATCACCCTGCTCCGGGGTAAAGAGGCTCACGGAGGCGGAGCACTCGATAGAGATCCAAAACTGATCTTTGGGGGAATCGCTGGCATCGCGATAAAGCGGCCAAGGGTGCTTTCGAAAATTAATAACGGTTGATTGATTTACATCACCCGGCATTAGGTAATACACTTACCTATCCAACAGGTTTCATGAGCCAAACCGCTGGCGATCGCGCAGCCGACGCGCGTAACATTTTTGCTTCTCGATCAACCGCCGATTCAGCTAAGATCTTTGATCTGGCAAAACGGATTCGAGAGGAAGACAACAATCTAGAGTATTCCAGACGCCTGCTCGAAATCGCTTTCGACAAACTGGCATCAACCACGCCTCAACTCTTGCGCTTCAAAACTGCTCGGGACCTAGTCATTTGCACTTATAAAAGCTCCGATCTTGCCCCGGATGCCCGGTTTAAAAAAGCCGAATCGCTTGCCCTCCAATTACTGAACGAGCAACTGACTCCAGATCAGTCCCAAGATATGCTGGGCATCATGGGGGCGATCTGGAAGCAGCGATGGCGCGTTTATGGCTTGCGCGAACATCTCGAACACGCTTTGAGGCTGTATAAACAGGGCATGTCACTGGGGTTGGAACGTGACCGTGGTTACACAGCTATAAACGCTGCGTTTATTCTTGACCTATTGGCACGGGCTGGCGATGACCAGCACGCCGGGGCCTTAAAGGAGGAAGCATTTAAAATCCGAGGCGAAGTTCGCGATGTTCTTTTGAAGATGAAAGAGTCAGATCCATCGTTGAGCGAGGATTTTTGGGTTATGGCGACGCTTGGTGAAGCGTACCTGGGATTGAGGGATTTCGCTCAAGCAATCAACTTCATGGGTTTGGCGGGAAAAAAGCTACCGCCGATGTGGAAAGTCGAATCTACCGCCCGTCAGGCGGCGGAGGTCGCACGGTTCATTGCCCTAGATTCCGGGATCGCTCTGGAAAGCATTGCTAATTCTGAAGCTTGGAAAGCAGTCCAGGCGCTAGTTGGAGGAAATTCCGAGGCTGCTCTGGCGTTCCTACTCGGTAAAGTGGGCCTCGCCCTTTCCGGCGGGGGATTTCGGGCCGCTCTGTTCCACATCGGGGTTCTTGCCCGCTTGGCGGAACTCGACATGCTGCGTCACGTTGAAGTTCTGTCTTGCGTTTCGGGAGGGTCCATAATCGGCGCATATTATTACCTGGAACTGCGAAAGAAATTACAGCAGAAACCCGACGTTTCGACCGGTTCGGAGGCACCGCTCGAACAGAAGGACTACCTCGAGATCGTGGGGAATATCGAGCGAGAATTTCTTGCGGGGGTTCAGCGCAACATTCGACTTCGGATGCTTATGGAGTTCGGGTCTAATCTTCAGGTCCTGACGTCTCGCCGCTCGTCGATGACCGAGCGGCTGGCCAAGTTATATGATCGCGAACTATACGCTCGGATCGAAGACGAATTTCAGGGCAAAACTCGCAGTTTGTCTGATCTACTCATCCAGCCTAAAGGAGCGTTGCCTAACTTCCATCCAAAATACGACAACTGGACGCGTCGTCACAAGATCCCTTGTCTCATTCTCAACTCCACTACGTTGAACACGTGTCATAACTGGCAGTTCACCTGCACCTTTATGGGTGAGCCGCCCGCGCGTGGCATTCAGGCGGATATCGACGCCAACGATAGGCTTCGGCGCATGTACCACTCGGAAGCACCTCCTACTTATCGCCAAAACACAAAAACCGAAAACGGGATGATGGTCGAGAAGTCGAAACTTACGGTCAGCGAAGCCGTCGCGGCGTCAGCGTGTGTGCCAGCGCTATTCGATCCGTTAGTCCTTGACGATCTCTACGGAACCACGTTCGATCCTACCCGCCCGATTCGATACGTCCCGCGTCTAGTCGACGGAGGCGCCTACGATAACCAAGGCATTTGTAGTTTGCTTGAACAGGACTGCACGGTCCTGTTGGTCAGCGACGCATGTGGCCAGACTGGGGTGGCGCTGGACCCGGGTGGCGCTCGTCTTGACGTTGTGCAGCGATCGAACGATATCCTCATGGCACGGGTGCGCGAGGCGCAATACCAGGAACTTGCGAGTTTGCGCGACGCCAAGGCTCTTCGCGGTCTCATGTATGTGCATCTGAAGAAAGAGTTGGAGAGCACCCCAGTTGATTGGATTGAGTGCCCCGACCCGAGCGCCAACGTTACCCCGGGTGTGCTTGCCAGCTACGGCATGCGTCGTGACCTTCAACTCTTACTGGCACGCATCCGAACCGACCTCGATTCGTTCTCTGACTGCGAAGCAGACGCACTGATGCTTAGCGGATATCTAATGACCAGCACTGATTTTGCAGCATGCATAAGCGGTTTTCCGGTGAAGGATTGCGGCCCGCAACCTTGGCGGTTTAAGCAGATTGAGAAGATAGCGACGCGAGTAGACGTGAGCGCATCCACGCTGTTCCTTCGACGTTCCCTTACAATTGCCGAAAATATCGCGTTCAAGCCATTCCGCACTTTCAAGCATTTTAAATGGGCTCTGGCGAGTGTCGCGTTGCTAATTCTCGCGGCACTCTCGTTCTTGTGCATCCAGTTTTGGCAAGTACCCGCAAGGACATGGTCGTTTCCCGTAGGCAAGACATTCTTGGTTGTTTTTGTAGGTGCAACGCTCCTCGCGATGCTTCGCTTGTTCCTTAGCAAGACTTTGCGCTACCGCAATCCATTCGGTCAGATTATTGCATCTCTCATCATGTGTGCCGTTGGTTGGATTTTCCTACAGATTCATCTTCGGTTCATCGAGCCTTTCTATTTGCGTTATGGCCCGCGGTACCGAAGCTTCTGATCAGTCTTATTTAATTCCAAGCCGGAATGGGCAAAATACGGGGAGTTCAGATGTTGCATTATGCGCACTACATGCGACGCGAGATTGTCCTGAAAGAGAAACGCCCAGTAGATGGGCACTGTGACAGGGACTGGTTTGCGGAAGAGCGGTTTGATGGACAAGGCTTCGAGTGTCGACCCAGTGTTTACGGCGCTTGTGTCACTGACTGTTAAGTCCTAAGCGTTGATCGGCAGTCCCGAGGCGGGAGGGGTTTGGGGAGCGGTGGATTGCAGATCGCCGAGGGAGTGCGGATAACGCTACTTGAACGAAGCCGTGTGGCGGAAGGGCATTCTGCCGTTTGAAGGCCGTTTTCGGACTTGCTGGTTGAACAAAGGCCATGACGAAAACGTTAACACTTCTGCGGTCTCTCTCCGGGACGTCCGGGCTAATGGCTTCTGCACAGGTTCACACTGACCTGCTGTGCTCCACGGAAGACCAAGAAGTCGTCTTTTCCTCCAGCGTTTCGACACGCAAAATGAAACCGGAAACTTTAAGTTTCCCCGTATCCTTTTCGCTCAAGCTCGTCAATCCATAGTGACGATCATGAGCGACATGAGCGAAAACGAATTCGAAGCGGTTTTTGAACAGCACAAACGCTCCGTTTACGAGTTCATCTGGCGGATGAGTGGCTCGGAAGCGATTGCTGAAGATCTCACGCAAGACGTGTTCATCACCCTGCTCCGAGGTAAAGCCAAGCTTGATCCTGAGCGTGGATCGCCGCGAGCTCTGCTGCTCGGGATCGCCCGGCGCCTGGCATGGAAGCAATGGAACACCGATCAACGCTGGACTTCTCTGGACACTGAAACCGAGATTACTGCTCCACTTTCGCAGCGACGCCAAGTGCATAACCACGGAGAGCATTTCATTGCCCCGAGTGTTCGCTATGCCGATGCGCGACTGGGATTGTTGACCAGCACGGCGTGGAATGCTGCTCGGTCCACAATCTGCCGTTCACTCGGCCACTCGGCTTCTGCTGAGGAAACGATAGCGTCTTTGGCCCGCCAACTGGATCAAACCTACCGCAGCGTCGCCGACAAGCTTCCTTCCAATCCCCTGGCGCGCGTCGAAACGGTAAACGGCAAGGAAGAGCTGATCGTAAGCGCTATTGACAAACTCGATGAGCCAAAGAGTCTGATCGACCTGCGGGGACAAATCAACCAGCGTCTTCCCCGCGTCGATCTTCCGGAGGTCTTGCTCGAAATAGCGGCGCGTACGGATTTCACAGCACGCTTCACCCATGTCAGCGAACGGGATTCCCGGATGGGTGATCTGGCCACGAGCCTCTGTGCTTCTTTGATCGCTGTGGTTTGCAACACTGGACCGGAGCCGCTAATCCGTAACGATGTTCCGGCGTTGCGCCGTGCGCGACTGTCTTGGGTGAACCAGAACTTCATTCGCAACGAAACGCTGATCGATGCGAATGCTTGTCTGGTGGCGGCACAAAATAGCATCCCGCTGGTGCGTCATTGGGGAGGCGGCGAGGTAGCCTCAGCCGATGGACTTCGTTTTGAGGTTCCCGTGCGAACGCTCCACGCAGGTCCTAATCCGAAATACTTCGGCTATGAGCGCGGAGTGACTTACTACAACCTTGTCTCCGATCAGTACACCGGGCTCAACGCAATCGTCGTACCCGGCACTCTGCGCGACAGTCTTTTTCTTCTTTCTGTGGTTCTTGATCAGCAAACAGAGCTCACTCCCACGGAAATCATGACCGACACCGGCGCCTACACCGACGTGGTTTTTGGACTTTTCTGGCTACTGGGATATCGGTTCTCCCCACGCATCGCTGACATAGGCGGCGCACGCTATTGGCGAATGGATGCCGGCGCGGATTATGGTCAACTGAACGGCATCGCCCGCAACAGAATCAACACGCATCTGATTGTTGACCATTGGGACGACATGCTCCGCTTGGCTGGCTCTCTGAAGTTTGGGGTGGTTCAGGCGATGTCGGTTGCGCGGACATTGCAGATTGGGGATCGCCCCACGAAGCTCGCCCAGGCCGTAGCCGAAATAGGGCGGATCGATAAGACCATCCATTGCCTCACCTTTATCGACGATGAAACGAAGAGGCGGCGTACGCTGACTCAGTTGAATCGAGGCGAGGATCGTCACAAGCTCGCCCGAGCTGTCTTTCATGGGAAAAGAGGCGAACTGCGGCAGCGCTATCGGGAGGGACAAGAGGACCAACTCGGGGCGCTTGGGCTAGTTGTGAATGCCATAATCCTGTGGAACACGCTTTACATTAATGCCGCTCTCGAAGAACTGCCGACCGAGGGATATCAAATCAACCCAGAGCATGTAGGGAGGCTCTCTCCGTTGATCTTTGACCACATCAACCTGCTCGGGCGCTACGCCTTTGCCGTTCCCGAGGCCGTGAGCCGCGGTGAACTCCGGCCACTTCGTAAGCCTGCGGACGCGCTCGAAGACGTGGCCTGACAACCCGGCAGATGTTGAGTAACCTTAACCCGGTTTTCCGTTCCATTGATCCCCAACAACCGTTAAACAGGCTGTTCTTTCAACGCTTGCTTTCCAGCTTGGTAGGTGTCGATCTCCCATTGAGCAGGGTTTTCTGCCATGAACTGCTTTTCAAACCCGTTCCCCTGAACCTCTTGATTCAAGGCGAACGAGCTGTTTGCAAGCGTCGCAAAAACCCATTTCTTATCAGATCGTTCTTCGAACGTAGGTGAACCGACAATTGGTGTAAGTAGTTCGATGAGCGACTCCCGAACTTTTCGAGCCGTCATTCTGTCGTAAGACGCTTCAGCTGGATCCGGCTGAACTGGTGCACGAAGGGTCAGGCACGTAGCAAGATTTTCGCCGTTATAGTAGTCCCGCTTAACCTCGTAGCCACGTGTGTAGTAACGGATCGCCAAGTTTAACTGTTGAACGTCCTTTGTTTCCTGCCAGAGTCTTTTGTGGACTGCCCCTGTAATGCCCAATGTTTCAGGATCATTCGACCCGTCAGGGTGCAACTCTTCAATAATCGTTCGTGCCTCAATCAGGGCCGAAAGAGCAGATGGCTTACGAGATTTGTAGACGTTCAAAGCAAGTTGCTGGAGCAGATAAGGTTCTCCAGGCTTCATAGAAAGAGCAGCCCGAAAAGCCGTTGCAGCCTCCACGTGGGCTGACTCCCGTGTCGCTCGTTCTCCCGCCTTTATGAAGTAAGAGAGGCTTTCCTGAGCTGCCTCAGCTTGCGCCAGTAGAGACTCATAGTCGTTATCGGAGAGATGCGGTCTTTGTAGCTGCGGAAGATACGTATACACGGGACTGTCTGGGCGCTCAGAGGCAAGAACCGCTTTAATGAGGTCTCGCAGTTCAGCGTGTGCGCGCTTTGCTTCGCGCATGCCGATATCTTCGCCTAGATGAACGTATTTGAAAGTCGCGGTGTGGTTCAGATCGAAAGAAAGCCGTCCAGCTTCTTCGTTCATGATGATAGTCGAATATGGGCGCAGAGCATGTCTAACGCCTAACTCATAAAGTGCATTTACGTTACCTGTAGAGATGTCGGCCACCACCAAGTCAGCCCGCAATAACATGTCGAACATTTCGAAATCAATGACGCCGGAATGCATGATTTCATCGGCGCGAATACAACGAAGGTCCGCACTTTCGGCAGCAGGTTTAATGATGGCCTCGTAAGTAGCATCAAGGTCAAGCGTGCGGCCCGATTCGTAGTCTGTCTTTTTGCCGAACCCCATCACCACAAAGCAAACTTTGCGTGTGTCGACTGGCGGAGAGCTGTTAGTAGCCAATTTTTGCGGCTTTCAGTGCATCCACGATGCGATCACGTTCGAAGCTGGTTGCCCAAGAAGTTCCCACGTTCAACAGTCCGGAAGGGGTAGCATTATCTTTCGCTAATTTTATAGCGGCAAGCTTGAGTTTTATGTCGTTTTGTTTGGCTCTTTCAATCTCCCAATGCATCCATTTGCTGGTGTTGCTCTTAGCGCCAACTATCACCAAAAGGTGTGTAGCACTCTTCATCATGGTCGTGAGGCCTGCCTTGATGGCGCCTGCTTCCGTACTGTTAATGGGTACGTTAGGGCCGCGACTATCCAGGTCAAACTCAAAATCGGGATTCGCATCCCATGCTTGCAGCAGACGCTTGTAGCGAGCGTCTTCTGAGTGATCGTAGCTAACGAACACCTTTAGCTTTGCCATAATTTCGATTTTAAAAGCAATAGAATGATAGCAGGGCGGAATGAGCCCGTCGGTCTACCCGCAGCTTGCCGAAAATATCGGTGCTGACAACCTGACAATTCATTTCACCCCAACAGAAGAAGAGATCATCTTCGTTACCAAGGGTGCCAGTGACGTGCCCCCTTTTCTCGCCCAGTAAGTACCTAAATATTTAGCATGCTTTCCGGCTTACGGAATGGCTGAGTGCGAACTCATGGGGCGTGCGGTAGTTCAGGCTGCTGTGTGGCCTTTCGGTGTTGTACTCGCGGCGCCAGTCCGTGATCCGACGTCTTGCGTCCCACAAGCTACGGAACCAATGAATGTTGAGGCATTCGTCCCGCAGGCGGCCGTTGAAACTTTCGATGAACGCGTTTTGTACCGGCTTGCCTGGCTGAATGTGGGCCAACTCTACACGCCGCTCAACGCCCCAACTGAGAAAGTGCCTGGAAGTCAGTTCGCTCCCATTGTCCATTTGTATCCGCGCGGGCCGGCCTCGCTCGAAAATGATGTTATCGAGCGCACGCGTGACGCGCCGGCTGGGAAGAGAAGTATCCACCTCTAGTGCGAGGCACTCGCGCGTGAAGGTATCGACGACGCTGAGCATCCGAATCGTTCGGCCGCTTGCCAGCTTGTCGTGAACGAAGTCGATGGCCCATTGCTGATTTGGCCCGGAGGCCTGAAACAAGGGCTGCCCGACTCGTTCTAAACGCTTGCGCTTCTTGCGCCGTACGCTCAGGCCCGCCTCCTGATACACGCGAAACACCTTCTTGTGATTCACGATCTCTCCTTCTCTACCAAGCAACACGCCGAGCCGCCGATAACCGTAGCGCGGCTTCTCGTGTGCCAGTGCGATCAGCCTTTCCTTTAGCTTCTGGTCCTTCTCCGGGTCAGGCTGATAACGGAATGTGGACCGGGCAATGTGAGCCAGCTCGCAGGCCTTGCGCTGAGTCGCGGAACACTCCTCAATAAGGAACCCCGCGTCCGCGCGACGGTCTACGAGCTCAGGCCGTTTTTTATTAATAGGGCCTTTAGCATTTCGCGATCGAGGCAGACTTCCGCGACCAGCTTCTTCAACCGGCCGTTTTCGTCTTCCAGGTGCTTTAGCCGGATCGCCTCGCTTGGCTCCATTCCGCCATACTTGGCCTTCCAGGAGTAGACCGTGTACGTGCTCACGCCGACCTCGCGTGCCACTTCCGCAGCCTTGCGGCCCGCTTCCAGCTGCTTCACCACGGACAGAATCTGTTCTTCGCTGTGCTTCCCTCGTGACATCTCTTCTCCCTCTCTTCGTCCGAATTAGTATTCCACTTCGGGCGAAAATCGGGGTTCACGTCACCAGGCTGCCTTCATCCCGCTTGAGCCTCTTAGTGCTGCTAAAGCTATTCCAGCACCTGCACCGATTTCCCGATCCTGCTGAGATTCCCGCCTGTGTAGTTGACCACCTCCGTATCCAATTGCGTCTTGGAGCCGCCCGTAGCATGCGAACTCGCCGATCCCGTTCAGCGCACGCGCCAACGAATTGCGATTCGCGAGTACACCGGCGTAACGGGTTGGTCCAAACACGCCCGCCATGTGGCAGCCGAGGCCGGCTTACAAGCGGCTCTCGTCATGGCCAGACCAGCGGATATCACCAATGCGATTGTTGCGGCTCTTACGAATGCTCGCTTCGAGTTGCCGACTTTCTCGACTGTCGAACGCATCACGAAGCACGCCCGCGCCCTAGCGCACCGTAGGCTTTGCGGCAGCTTATTTCGGCGACTCGCCGTCACGGAACGCCAGGCTCTTGACCGGCTTCTGGTCATTGCTGTCGACCAACGCCGAACCGCGTTTCAGGCCATCAAGAAATTGCCGCAGAGGCCTTCCCGCAAGCACCTCAAGGAGAGCACCGCCCATCTCGAGTGGCTCGAAACGCTCGGAAGTGTGGGAACAGATTGCCGGCAAGCCGCTTAGTGACTGGCTAAATGGAAGGAGTTCCGACTATGTAAACAGCCAAATGACTGGCGATTCGAGGGGCGCCGAAACGGTACAATCGCTCCAACTTCTTGCCGCGGTTGCCGACAAACTCGCATCGATTTCTGGACGAAAGAACTTGATCTGGATTTCGGAAGGGTTCCCGTTGGTGAACTGGGGAACGCTCACCAGCGCTATGTACGCGGCCTCCGAAGAGTCGGCACGTATGAGCCGGGCACCGGTCACTACCACGGCAGACGGCCCGCGAAAGCTCGCCGAGGTGACATCGTTCTATAGTGAAATGAGCGCCGCAATACGTAGGATAAGCGATGACAACGTCGCGATTTATCCGATCGATGCTCTGCCGCTGGATAATCCGGCGTACAATGCGGAATTTGCTTTCCAGGCCAGCATGAGTACGCTCGCCTACCAGGAGGTTCACCCGCGTCAGAACGCAATGGACGATATCGCGAAGAAAACTGGAGGAAAGGCATTTTATGAAACGAATGATCTTATGCACGCCATTCGCGTTGTGGCGGAGGACTCACGGGCGACTTATACACTTGGCTTCTATTCCGATAAGGCCCGCTCCGATTGGAAATTTCACACGCTCAAAGTGAAAGTAGTTGGCCGGCCCGGTGTTCGCTTACGCTATCGCGAGGGCTACGTTGATTCACCTCAGTTTTCCAAAGACGAATTGAGCCGTCGAATCGATGACGCCGTGGGGGTCCCGTTTGACTACGATGCTGTCGGACTGTTTGCGGAGCTAGACCGATCTCACTTGAGCCAAGAGGACTCTATCGCAGGCTTGCACATCAATATCAATGCAGCGGATTTGGTGTTCGCTGAGCACGGGACAACGCGAAGAGCGAGTGTGTACATTCTGCTGGTGCAAAAGGACGGTCGGGGAACACAGTTGGAAAAGCGGGGAGAGCCTTTGATAATTGATGCTGATGTCTCCACGCTTCGCGAGGAGCTGAAGAATGGAGTTGTATACAAGCGTGACGTCCGGCTCAATCGTGGAATCAATCAGCTCCGAGTTGTCGTTATGGATTTAGCTAATGGCAGCGTCGGTGCATTAACCATCCCTCATTCGGCCTTAACTTACTGAGGGACATGAACGATAACTTTCGCTTGCGAAGCGAGGCGGTCTAAAAAGTCGTTACCTCGTTGCAGTCGATCGTCAACGCTCGCGAAAGAGTGTCGAGTTTGAGCCTTCGAATACCGAGTTGAGGCTCTGTAAGTTCCTCCGGGGTCTGGAAGAATACCACAGTTAGTCAGTCTCTATTTTTGGCCATTTAAGGGTTGCGCATCTATACGGGCTCTCAGCGCTCTTCGTTGAAAAGCACGAGAACGCCACCGGAGGAGTCCGGAATCACCAAATCGTCCGGTCCGGTGAAATCCGGTCCGTGGAGCCGGACCGCGACCGGTAAACCGGGCTGACTCCACATTCCCAAATCCGGCCCCGTCTCGAACGTCCCATCGCCCTTGCCCAGATAAACGATGATCGACGTGTTATTCTGCACCGCCAGGTCGGGAATGCCGTCCCCGTTAAACTCTCCCACCGTCGTGCTGCCGTAATCACCAAGCACGACACCGGAAGAAGTGAATTTGCCCTTTCCGTCCCCGAGATAGATCGCGTCTCCGCCTTCCACCGCGGAGCCTAGCACCAAATCCAGCTTGCCATCCCCATTCAAGTCCACCAGAAACGCCTGGTCGATAAATTCGCCGAAGTTGCTCGGAATCTGAGTGAATCCCCCATGCCGGTTATTGAGCAGGATCGTGACATTCACATACACGGGAGAAGCCGAACTGGTAAGCACCAGATCTGGCCAACCATCACCATTGATGTCACCCGCCGCAACATTGGAAAACCCTCCCGACGGTGGAGTTGCCATGATTGGGGTTGGAGAACGAAACGTACCGTCCCCGTTTCCGAGAGAGATAAGGTTCCCAGAGGTTGCAAAGTCGAGTTTGCCGTCATGATTGAAGTCCGCAATCGCCAGGTAGCCTTCGGCTGACGTGACGGTGGATGTTGATGGCAGAAATGTACCGTCGCCTTTGCCGAGCAGCGCGACGACCGCGGTGGGCGTCGGCGCTAAGAGATCGGGAATGCCGTCGCCATTCAGATCAGCCGCCACGGGGCAGCCGGGAGTGTTAAGCGTGATCGATGAGGACCCCTGAACGAGAGGCTTGCTGACGCTTCCCGTTCCGAACAGAACAGTGATACCCGTCATTCGGCTGATCGCCAGGTCTGGCTTCCCGTCGCGGTTGAAGTCCGCGGAAACGGGGCATTGGGCACCTCCGGTAACGGGGGTCCAGTTCCCATTCTGAAACTTGCCGTTGCCTTGGTTCAGCAGAACCGAATTTCCCGCGGAACCGCCATCGGTGATGATGTCGAGCCGCCCGATGCTGCGGAGGTCGCCGAGAGCGACGCCCTTCCCGCCCAGAGTCGGATAAAAGACTACACGAAACTTCCCGCTCTGCGTTCCGAAGGCGATTTGACCGCCGGTATTCACAATATCCGGGTAACCGTCTCCGTTGACGTCGCCAAGCACAATGTCACCGTTTAGGTTTGCAATACGAGGAGCGAGGAAGCCTGCGGCGCCGTCGCTAACGTAAACCAACGTGTATGGTTTATCGATCAAAGACACGGCAATCCCGGGTGTGCCGGCCGCAGTTACAGGTCCAGCAGCAAGGTAATCGACAGCGGGATATTGAACGAAGTGAATCGGTGTCTGGAAGAAGCTTCCGTTCCCTAAACCGTACACCACGTATACGCCGTCATTAGCATTTCCCGGCGGGGAGTAAATACCACTTGCGACGAGATCCGCAGCTCCGTCAGCGTTCAAGTCATAAGTCACCAGAAAGCCGACACCCCCCGGAACCGGAACCGAGAGAACTCCCGTCTGAAACGTTCCATCCCCGTTTCCTGCAAACAGCCAAATTCCACTCTCGCCGGCCACCGCTATGTCTAGCTTTCCATCTCCGTTGAAATCGGCAATGACGAGGCTCCCACCCAGATGATCGCTGCCAACCGGGTATATTGGCCCGAGAGAGAAAGTTCCATCTCCGTTCCCGTATGCGATCAGTAAGGAAGCTGAATTCGGAGTGCTTGAGCCGAAGGTTGGCATGACGAAATCCAAAATCCCGTCGCCATTGACATCGATTACTTGGAAGTAGTTGCCTTCCAGCTGCCCGTCCAGAGCGGAAATCGGACCATATCGAAACATCGTCGAAAAGCTCGAAGCATCCCGCCGCGAACTGGTCGAGTTCTATCTGACGCTCGATCTGCCGAAGGCTTGGGGCAAGGGAGCGTCAGTCGGCGCTGATGGTACGCAGTTTGATTTTTACGAGAACAATCTTTTGGCCGGCTATCATTTCCGCTACCGCAAAATGGGCGCGGTCGCTTACCGGCACGTGGCTGACAACTACATTGCCGTGTTCGGGCACTTCATGCCGCCTGGGCTCTGGGAGGGCGTTCACGTGATCGAAGCACTGCAACAACCTCAGCTCACCATCCAGACCGACACCGTGTGCTCGGACACGCAAGGCCAGTCCGCGGTCGTCTTCGCGTTCGCGCGTATGTTCGGAATTCGTCTGCTTCCTCGCATCCGGAACTGGAAGAATCTCAAGCTGTACCGGCCGCACTCCCGCGCGCGTTACCGCCACATCGACTCCTTATTTCGCGAGAGAGTTGATTGGAAGCTAATTCAGACGCACTGGAAGGACTGGATGCAGTTAATCCTCTCGGTTCAGGCCGGGAAAGTTCCATCCTCGACTCTGATTCGGCAGCTTAGCCACCGCAGCGACGCCAATCTGCTTTCCCGCTTCGCGGAAGAACTCGGGAATGTGGAGAGAACGATGTTCTTATTGGAATGGATTTCGAACCAAGTCATATACGGGAAAGCGCATCAGGAAGTAGTTGCGTACGAGATCGGACTGTTCAAGAGGCGAACCTTTGAAATTAAGGCTTTCAAAAATGAGGTAAGGATCGTCGGTGTCGCTCAGGTTTATCATCACGACCATCAGCCGCTTCTCGATGATGTCGAGAATCCGCTTGGGCTCGATCTTTTCCCCTTCGTCGGTTTCGGTGCGAAGCCGGCGCTTGAAATATTCGTAGGCTTTCTTGAACTGCGACTCTAGGAGTGGCGCACCGGCGTCCTGAATGAGCGAGGCGTAGGCTGCGCGGTCTCCCTGCGTTGGCAGCAGTTTGTATAGCTCGGTTCCATCCGATCCATCGTTGGTGAGGTAAAACTGCTGAATGCGTCGGCGTGAGCCCTGCTGTTCCTGACTCAGCGTATCGCGGACCGCCGCCATCAAGATGGAGATCGTCGTCAGGCGCTGCTGTCCGTCGATGATCAGGAATTTGGAAACGCCTACTGGCACGCTCCGGGCGGGCATCGTGACGACCGCACCCATGAAATGGGTCGCCTTGTCATTGGCGTCATCCACCGGATAGAAGACCATGACATCGTCCCAGAGGGTACGCCATTGCTTTTCAGACCAGGTGTACGGACGTTGAAACAAAGGAACGACATTCTGCTTGAACCCGCTGTAATAATTGATGACGAGTGTTGGCGTCGCTTCCATGGACTCTGCCGATTTTAACAGCGAAACAGTCTATGCTTTGTCTCCCAGCAGCGCCCGAACCCGATTGCGTTTCGTGATGCCGGCGGGCCCCTCTTTCGTAATATGCGCGGCCCACTTCGTGACCTGGTTAAACCGGATTTTGTGCTCCACCGGATTCTTGTAGACGGCCACTGTGAATTCCGTCAACGGGCCGGGCGTTATGGGATTCACGTCGTCTTCTTTGAACTGCGCTACCGCAATGGCTACCGCTTCATATAGGCTTTCCGCATCAACGTCGACGCCATGGAGAACGCCCTCGGGATCGTGGAAAGAAACGCGGCAGCGTTAACCGGCCATTTGAACAGTATAACGCCAATGTTCGCCTTTTGTTCGCCTGTCTAGGCCTCTAGCATTATCGCTATTACGGCGTTCAGGCAGCAGCAACGGTCCACCCGAGCCAGATCTAATCAGTCGAATTTAATTTCTGCTGATCGAAAGGAAGCCGGTCACCATGTAATCGCAGCTTCAAGGCCGTGTCGCCGTAGTCGCGACCGCCCGTCTACATGTACGGCGAGATTCAAAGGGTTAACTCTTCCAGCCCTCATCTGATAGCGAAACGGGCAAGTAGATTTGGGCGCATGCATTGTTAACGAATGTACGGACCTGGGCCGTAGACAAACGGCGAAGACAGTGTTTCCCTCGTCGGCGGTGACAGGAAGTTCGATCCCTCTGCTAACCACTTAAGATATTTGGCTGATTGGATTTGATCGAGTTCGGTTAGCGCCTCCGCATCCGAATTCCTGATTGCGCCGAACCTGTTCACAAAGACGAGACAGCGACAGAAACGGCGTGATACTTTTGCCGGATCTCTCTTAACGCATTTGCTCACGAGTAGCTGGAGTTCCTTCCAGTGCTCATCTCCAAGGATCATTTTGACTTCCCGTTCACAGACTGATAAACCGTCTTCAAGAGCCATGGCATCCTGCATGACTATTTGGGCAATCTTGACGTCGGGCGCGAGAGGCGGCGCCGCTGAAAACTCCGGTGCAGTCAAAATACCGAACCAATCGAAATAGCCCGAGCCTTTAGTAAGCACTTCATCGATCAGTGCCCCCGTCGAATTCTCCCGATGCTTTGGCATCCGACACATTGACGCCACTAGGCCCAGCAGTGCTGCGAGCTCCCGGATATTCCCGGCCCAGGGAAGCTTGCGGCGACTCAGTTGGCGTAGCGACTTCCACGGTAGTACGCGGTCATCAATCATCCCATTACCGTTTGCGACTAGTTCCCGCCAAATGTGAGCCGCAATCGCGGGCAGATCGGCGGGTCTGCTCCGTAGAGGCGGAACAGTAATTACACGATCTTCGAATCGAAATAGGAAATCAGGACGCATCCGATTCTGTTGCAGCATTGCTCGTATATTGCTATTCGTTGCGAAGATCAGCCAGACGTTTGTGAAACGTTCTGTATCGCTGCCGATCCTGGTATAACTCGCGGTTTCCCCCTTGCGAGTTGAGGTAATCCTGAGCAGCCTTTCCTGTAGGAGTTTTGGTGCGGTGTCAAAATCGTCCACAAAGATTGCACCCTCGGAATATGTCTCAATCAGACCCGACCGCGCCTTCACGTTGCTTGCGGCACCACCTTCGATACCGAAGAGCTCTGCAAGAGCCAAGCCCGGTTCCATATCCAGCCACGCTCCCCCAATTGCATGAAAACCCGGAGGACTCCGTCGGTTGCTAGCTTTGAAAAGCGATTGAGCCGCTCCTTCTTTACCGGAACCAGACTCGCCGAGGATCAGAACAGGCGTCGCCGGCTCGGTTCGGCCAGAAGAAATGCGGTCGATTTCCTCACGAACATGCTGCAGTTCGTAACTCAGCCCCGCCATTAAGGGAAACCGCGCGAGCCACTCAAGCGCCTCGGTGATGACGTTATACTCGCGTTTGGACCAGTCGAGCACCGTCAGTCGCTCATCGCGTATCAGCGCATGCTCGAATCCATCGCCCGAGGTGAGTACCCAGAAAAAGGCGTGATCTCCGATCAATTCTTGCGAAGCGATATCGAGGTTATCGAACCACTCCTGAATTGAGGCCTGGTTTCCGGCTAACACGAAGGGCAATCCAGTCCAGAGCGCTTGAACTGACATTTCTCCGGGGTGCTGGTGCGCTACAGAGACCGGCAATCGATCGCACCAAACCTCGTATTCCTTTCCCGTGCCCCCCAAGGCAAAGATGTCCATTCAGCTGTTTTCTCGCTCTTCAATTGCGCGGGCCCACAGTTTGATCAATTTAGATTGGAGCAAAGCGGGCTGCTTAGTAGCGAGCGGAATCAACCTCGAATCTGTAGGCTTGATCTCGCGAACAAAAGCTTCAGTGTCTCGCGAGGCTTGATGCCAACTCCACAGAATCACCATCGCTGGTTTTCCCTCCGGTTTGGACGCCTCCCACTTCCGAAGTGCATAGTAGAAGGCGTCGCCCCTTAGCGTATCGCCGTCCTTACCTTCTCTTACCAAATCAAGGACAACAATTTCGGGATACGCAAAATAAGGAATCGGGGGCTCGTTCAGATCGACCGACTCCCTGAGAACAGGCAACCACACAAAATCGTTGGCCCACAGAATAGCCGCCTCTGGGTCACCTTCCTTTCGGGCCGCCTGTATCGCTTTCTGAGCCGCAGCAAAAGCTCTCCTTGCATCCGATTTACTGTCGTCCACAATCCAGATTGTTATTGGATCGCTCACTGCTTGCCTTCGCTGATGTTAAGTGGGATCGTCACCTGAATTTCGTTACCCAACTGGCGGACGCGAGCCTTTGAATGAAAAGCATGATGACAGATATCCCGGATCAATACCAACCCGCTCGCATTCGCTTTAAGGAAGCCTCTTGATGCCTGTCCGGTCAAAGTCGCTAGCTGTTCCTCGGTCAGATGACCCGGAGATGTAATAATGAGTTCCCCGCGTTTTGCTTCGACCGTGATCACCGCCGACGAACCCGGGGCCACGTCTTTTATACAGTTGAAGAGCCACTCCTGCAAAACCACCGTTGCAATTGCAGGAAACGGTCTTAGATTCCACTTGACCAATCCAGCCGGAACAAACGTCACTTGCGGCCATTCCATGAGGTTCCAAGCCTCGAAAAACAACCTTGCGCCCTTGAATGCCCTTTGAACTACCGAGAGAACTGTGGAACTAGAACGGGCGCCTTGCACCTCTAAAACTAGATCATCACTCAGTTGCGCCATGTAGGCAGCGAGGCCATCTTGCCCGGAATAATGCTCTCCGAGCACGAGAAGCTGTCTCATCAGATGCTCGCTATCAACGCCCTCCACTCGCGCCATTTCGTGCATACCGAGTAGGTTGTCTCCGAGAATTTTGGCCGACTCGTGCCGGCTGGCACGATAAAGATGCAGAATCGTAATCAAATTCCGTAGTGATCGAGAGCGAGCCGCCCGGACATTCACCGCGTACGCGCCCAAGCAGAACGCAATCGCAAGAAGCAGCGGCCACGCACTTTGAATGCTCTCCCAAGTCTTTGCAGGAAGGTAAATCCGGGAGTTGATTGTAGACTGTACGTCCCCGGCCGCCTCTCTCATGCCTTGCACATCGCCTTCCGCCATGCGCCGCCACACCCGCTGCAGCAACTCCAGCACTTCATGGTTCTCCACCACCAAAGGCCATTGCTCCAAATCCGGGTACCGCACTCCTTGGTCAATTGCCTTCTGTACCGCCTCGCTGAACTTCTGCACACTGCTCGCATCGGGTTCCCCCGAAAACGACTCCATTAATTCCTTAATGCCGTATCCAGGTCGTCCCGCCGGAAGGTGTCCAGCATCGGCCAGCACCTTGGTATACGATGGGTCGGTTGCTAAATAGTCCGCCAGGGCCGCGGCTATTTGGGGGTCGCGAGTCCCGCTAAGAACCACCAACTCACTACCGCCCTTGAAATTTGCTGGCGGTCCAACGGCTGCCGCGTAATCCCAGAAATGCTTGCGCATCTGCCGTTGTTTCTCCGCAAGATCCTGTCTTTCTTCGAAATCCTGGTACCAACGGCCGATAAAATTGGCCGGCTCCAGCGTACCCCGGTATCCTCCGTTCACAAATGTGCGAGTGGCCTCTTCGTGGCTCGATTCGGGGAAGCTAACGAGCCGTCGGGATTCACCGCCCGGAACAGGAATCCGGGTTTGACTCGCGATATAGGAAGGCACGTTGAGAGCGTCCCGGCTCGTCAGATCTATAGACGCCCCAAGGGGCCCCGTCGAAATCAGTTTCTTGTTCGTCCCAGCCCACACCAGGGAAAAAAAATCGTGCAGCAGGTTTAGCGTCACCCCGATCGGGATAACGATGGTCTCGCCCTGCTGGGTCCCTACGCGAAGCGATTCAAGGAGCGACTTCCAATCCGAGTTGTTCAGTTGTAGCGGTTTGGATGTTGGTTCTGCCGTGGGAAGACGTTTCCAGTAAAATAACAAACGCACGTCGTTGGCAAACGGCAAAGCGCCTGCCTTAACGTCCAACACATCCTGCCAGTTTCCCCGGTTTGTTGCCCAGTCCGGCCGAGACCGGATTGCGCCTCGGCCCGCGAAGTATCCGGCCCACGAGGACCCGATCTGCGCGACGTCCGGCAAAGCGTCTGGCCCTTGTTTGGCACCAGCGCTCAAAAGCCCGAACGCTTCATCCCAGGTCACGAGCCGAATTATCACGCCTACTCTGCGTGTCTTGGAAAATGTTTGCAAGGCCTCGAACGTCTTTTTCTGCGATGCAAGGATCTGAAAGTTAGGGACGTTGAATTGTGGGTTCCACGTTCGCGCCTTCATGGCCAGCGGATCTTCTACGTTGAGAAGTCGGACCCCGGTTCCCTGCAGCGAAAGACGTAGCCCATCCAGTTCTGCCGGTATCCTTTCGGCTTGCGCGATGTCGTTAGGCCCGGCATTCTCTGCGGGTATCAGCCAGACCCGGACCGTTCGGTTGGTTGTCTGCCCGGCGCAATAAAGAGCTACTCCCAAAACCAGGAGAAGAACGGGAGGGCCAATCTTGCTCGACATTTTACGCAAAGGCATAGACCAGCTCAGCAATGGTGATTGTGGTCGCCAGAGATGGCCTATGCTCATTGGCGAATTTGGTCAAAGCTTATTCGTTGGACTCGCGAAGAGACCCATACCTGTTTAATCAGCTATTGCACAAGCAAACCGTTTGGCAGCACGGCCTCTTCTGTCGAATCGGTTACCCATATTGAGAGCGGTTGAGGTGCGGAACTTGTCTCCGCGGTGACGTTGGCCGTGAGCGTTGTGGCATTCACGACGGTTACGCTATTTACAACTAAACCCGGGACCACGTTGAGCGTGGTCGCGCCGGAGACGAAGTGTGTCTGAAGCCCCGTGATGGTCAGGGTGGCGCTTGTGCCGTTTGCTAGCGTTGTTGGACTGACCCCCGCTAGCGTTGGCTCGGCCATCGGCAACAACTGATTGAACGCGCCCCGCATGACAAACATTGCCATATCTCCCCGAGTGACGCTGCTATCCGGGCAGTAAGTCGTGGCCGAGCACCCAGAAGTGATGTTGTCTTCTTTCATTCGCTGGATATAGCTGTAGGCGAACCCCGTGGGAGGCACATCGGTAAAATACGGATCAGCAGGATAATCGAATGTAGTTTCGGCGCCGTATCGGGCTCTAATGATAAACACGGCCATCTGCGATCGCGTTATTGAGTCATTGGGGCAATAAAGCGACGGGGCGCATCCAGCGGTAATCCCCAGTTCGTACAGCTTTTGAATCCAGGCGAAGCCGAAATCAGCCGGTTGTACGTCCGTGAAATATGGTACCGGTGAATACGTGAAGTTGTCGCCGCCCGTTACGGCGCGTACAATGAAAACCGCCATTTGGGCGCGCGTAACACTTTCGGCGGGACAGTACTCGGTGGGGGAGCATCCCGAAGTGATGCCCCTGGCTTTTAGAAGATTAACGGCATCGAAGTAATAGACTGTCGGGGGAACGTCTGAAAAGACCTGCGTTGTTAGCCATTCCGTCACTTGAATCGTTCGGCCAGCCGCTGTGATTGTGCCCATTTGTTCAAACGCCGAAGTGTTCGGAGCCGCCGTCACCCCGAGCGTCTGCGCACCTGTGCCTGCTGGTGGGCTCAACGCGATCCAACTCGCATTCGTGCTTGCAAGCCATGTGCACCGTTGGTCATTGGAGGAGATATCGAGAGACGTGGATCCTCCGTTGCTTTGGAAATACAGAGCCGTTGGCGAAAGCGTAAACCTGCAGACCGGCACGTTTGAGGGAGCCAACGGATTTTCACCGTCCTCTGCAAATATCGCCCAATTAGTAGCAGCGAGCCCGACCCTTTCGGGAATGCATTGAAACGGTGTGTTGAGACAGGAGTCAACGGGTGGAAAATTGTTCGGTGGCTGATTTTCGCCGTCAAGTGTACTGGCCACAACGCCCAACCCATCCGCGAATGGTGCGGAAGTTTGCGCTTGGGCAATCTGGGCGGAATAAGATTGAACGCACGGTAGGAATGTGGTCGAGCCAAGGAGCGAGTTCACATAACTGCACGTTTCAGCCGTTTGCCCGGTAAACTCCCAGGCAACGCCATTGTTACCTGAGACGGGCGCCGGCACGATATCAAAGCCCTGATATGCCAGACCGCCGGCCGAAATTGATTGGGCAAAACCGCTCAACACATACTGCGTAGGCCTCGTCCAGTCGATCTGGCCTGCGTACCTTTCCGATCCAGCCATGGCAAGCAAGGTGAACGTGTTCGAATCTATGAAATCACAGGTATTCACGACATCATTGCCCTTTGTTAACTGAAGGTCTGGGCATACTCCGGGGCCTGGCTTCAACGCATCAGCTTGAACCACCGTACCAGCGAAGAAACGGCCATTCGCGGAGTCGAACATCGAGACCACGAAATCGCCTGCTGCATTCGCAGCCATCGTCCACATAGTGGCGTTTGCAGTATCAATTTGAGCAAGAAGGTTTAATGCTGCGAAGATGTCAGCGTTGTTTTCTGTTGACTTCCCTTGAATCAGAGGCTTAGGCGGCGGCACACCTTCGTCCGGGTAGCCGAGAAAATAGCCACCAAAACCCGTGCCGGTCGAGTCCACTAGATTGCTAGTGATCCAACGGCCGATCGTGCGGGCATCGTCCAGATAGCTTTCATTCCCAGATTGCAGGTAGGCAGCCCCGAGCGCCAGTATGGCGAAGGCATTGTTGCCTCCCGTAGCTCCGTCAAGCACCAGATCAAAGGCGGGGGGAACGGATGGAACGCTGAATCCCGCCAGGCGGACGTCGCCGGCCTGACCTAGTTTGGGAAACTGTTGGCTGTTCAAGAAAGCAATATCGCCGCTCGCATAGGCGTTATGAAGGCCAACCGATCCGTCGGGTGCAATTGGAACTGGATCGCCATGGTTGTCGTGCTTCAAGGCATAGTCGAATGCATTTGCGATAGACAGCGCATTTGTGAGGTCCGCCGGCGCTCCGCGCTCCAGAAGTGCCAGGATTGTTAGTGCCGACTCGTAGGTGCTGGCAACATTGCGATTAACCTGGTCGGGAGGATAATTTGACAGCTGAGGCACAACCCCATATGTTTGGGTACTAAGGGGGAGGCTGAGCGTCTCGGAGCCTTGGCTTACGCGGCTCGGGTTTGGTAAGAAGTGGATGTTGTCTAGCAGAATAGTAGCGCCCGCCGAGTCATGGATATCGTCGGCCGTGATGGCGAACAATATGTGCACATTGCTCAAATCTGGAGGACAAGACACGGGTGAACCACCGGTTACTAGGCTACTGAGAGGTATAGTCAGAGGTGTCCAGCTTGTTGGCACGGCGATGAAGTTTGAGACACAACCGCCCACACCGAACTGGATCGTGGCGCCCGCGGGCGAGCGGGCATCAAACACGATGCTAGTAGCGCCAGTGAGGTCATAGCCTTGGCCTGTTTGCATTGCACCCCAGTTCTCGGGCTCCTCGATATTCAAGCCGGCAAAGTGTCCGTTCGGAAGCGGATCGAACGATACGCGAAGAACAGTACCACGCTTCTCATCCAGGGCGACCGTGTCCGTTGAGGGGAAACATCCAGTGATCGTGTCTGAAGGATCATCAATGCAACCGGCGTCAATACTTATCACGCTGAGGTCCCCGAACTCGCCAGAGGGATATCCGTGATTAAACCCGGAGTCCTCATCCTGATAAACAGAAAAGCCGTTTTGGTTCGCGCTAGCTCGGGCTGTCAGCTCCTGATAGGCAAGATCACTGAGCGAAGCCGACTTGGCGAGAGGCGCAGCGCCTAACACCCGGAACCCGGCGAGCGGCACGGACTCAGTGATCCGAGCCTTTGGCAAACGCGGTTGGCCTACAACGGGCGTGGCCAGCGTGAGCGCGCAAAAAAGCCCCGCCGCGGACAATCTCTTTCTGGTGTTGATCATGGCGCCTCCGGCCCTCCTTGTTGGCCCCTATCATAGGAACTCTAGCCTTGCGAGATTGCATGATGACAGCCAATCTACCAAGTACAATCTCGACAACAAAGCATAATGTTTCCGGCGCTTTTTCTTCGGTAGGCACTCGACGTGGTTCCGCTCGACAACTCTCAGTGTGGCGGTCGCGGCTCTCACTGAACGGGTGTTCTCCAAATTCCCGATCATTCCTTAAGCCCTAAATCCGCTTAAAGCTCTGGTGGTTGGGTACATTCACTTTAACCACGTCGATACTCTCCATCGTCGTTTGCGTGCCCTAAATCTGATCGTGTCAAACACAAACCTCTGAATTTAGAGGACTGTGAGCGTCTCAGAAGATGAGCCGCGCGAATGGACGAGTGTACACCCCAGAAAATGAGCTCACTGAGTTCTTGTCGTTACTCAGTAACAGACCTTTACGAAGAACCAAGCCTGAGCAGAGCCGCCTAAAGGCCCTCTTATCAACAATGCTCGTACTGGGCGCCCAAATGCCTCAGCTGCGTACGTTCGACAAAGAACAAGAACGTCAGCCAAAGCGAAAAGCAGGGTGGGTGTTGCGCGCCCTTTAGTTGCGGCCTGACATTACCCGCCCTTTGAGCGAACGACCTAAAGAAAAAGAGGATACGACTATGTCAACACTTCAGACAGCGGAAATGAAAGTGAAGAAACAATTATGCTTTGGCGCGCCGCTCCGTCCCGAAATCGCGAAGCCAGCGTTCAGATTCCCTTGCACTTCGACTTGCAGGCTTACGCTTCTAACGACAGCGGTCGCCGTTTTCGCGTTCACCGCAAAGGCGCAGTGGATTCAAACCGAGCCGATCGGTAGAGCTCACACAGCGACCGCGTACATTCAGAGCACAAACCAAATGATTCTGTTTGGCGGCAACGATCAGACTGGCGCGGATTATAACGACGTCTGGAAGTTAAACGCGGCGAATGATGCTGGCAGGGGTCGGCCGTCCTGGTCGCAGGTGGCACCGCGAGGCACGGTTCCATCACCTCGTACAGCGAGTTCAGGAGTCTATGACCCAAGCAGCGACCGGTTTATGGTCTTCGGAGGCGGACTCGGCCAGTCGTCTCCTTGCGTCAGCGAGGTTTGGGTGTTGACGAATGCAAGCAGTGCCAGCGGCTCTTCCAGTTGGATTCAGCTCACCCCTGCAGGAACGCAACCACCCCCTCGTTTGTTCCACAGTGCCGTCTATGACCCCACGACCAACAGAATGGTCATCTATGGTGGAAACAACTGCTTTCAGACCGACTACGCTGATGCGTGGGTCCTTTCCAATGCGAATGGCTTGGGGGGTACTCCGACGTGGAGTCAGTTGACGCCTTCAGGGAGCGCTCCAATTGCGCGGGACTATCCGACTGCGGTCTACGATTCAGTTTCCAACGTGATGACGATCTTCGGGGGGGAATCGGAGAGTGGGGTTGTATTAGGGGATGTGTGGGCTCTTTCGAATGCAAATGGTAGTGGAGGTAGTCCAAGTTGGACGTTACTGGCGCCGAGTGGTCCAGCAATTCCACCACGGGCCGGGCACACAGCGACTTACGATGCGAGCAGCAACAGAATGACCGTATTCGGGGGAGCGAACGCGACTGATCTTAACGACACGTGGGTCCTGCTAAACGCCAACGGGGAGGGCGGTACGCCCGAGTGGATGCAACTCGGTCCGTTTTCCCCAAGTCCGCTTCCCACCGCCTTTGCGAGAGCCACGTTTGACCCCCGTACTAACAGGATGACCATATTTGGTGGCATCACCGATTCCAATTGTTACCTAAATACGGTCTGGGTCCTCGCACACGCAAACGGCCTTTAAAACGGCACTAATGCCTGGGGTCATAGGGGTGGAGCTATGGCCCTTCATGGCATTTGATAGATGCTACAGGGGAAACACTCAGAGGAGAGCCGTTGTTGTCGTCTGTACTGCCGTTTGTGAATTGTTTTTCAAACAGGCTCTGCCCTAACTTTAGTGAACGGGATCGGTTGTCTTTTATCTAATTATTTGGCGCACAAATCTCTTCGACTTTGTGGCACAACTCTCGACATGCAAGGGTTGTCCGCATTAGATATGGCAGCACAACCCCTCCGCTACCACTTGGTGGGTAAGCCTGACCACCACCTCAGTCGCGCCCGTGGACGCTACTAGCGCATCAGTGTGCCAAATAATTTGAATAACTGCGTGCCACTTATTCTGACAAACGACAGACTTTTAACGTCCTGAATACGCAAAGCAAAACTCTTGGCGTGGCACTCCCGACCTAGTAGTGAATGACAAAAAAGGGCGTGATCTACGATTTCTAGAACGCAAAGTAATATCCTGTCTTTTCCGGGCGCAAAGATGGAGCTGGGATCGCGTCTGACGTCTAGAGAGGATGGATGCAAATGCAGTATCGGATGTTCACGAAAGCCTTTATCCTGTTGCTCACCTGCAGCGGGCTCGCGTCGGCCCAGACGGAGCCGACGTTTTACGCGCGGACGGATCTCTCTTCAGCCGACGGATGTCAATCACCGCTCGGGATCCTGCAAGTTGGCGACTTCAACCGCGACGGAATTCCCGACTTACTTTGCAGAACGATGCAGTTGGGCAACGGCGACGGCACATTCCGTCCGGGCCCGACTTTCAGTCTGACGGGGGACGCCTTAAGCTCCGGGTATGCGGTGGACGTGAACGGAGACGGAGCATTCGACGTGGTCTATGCAGAATTTCAGAGCGGCCGGTTGGGGTTGGCGGTGATGCTGGGCAACGGTGACGCGACCTTTCAGAGCGCCCGGTTCTATCCCTCTACTTCCACCGATAGCCAAATAGCCGGGAACTTCGACGCGATCGTGTTCTACGATTTCAACGGCGACGGAGTGAAAGACGCCGTGCTGATGGGATCGGCTGAGTATATCTTTTTCGCGGGACGCGCCGATGGGTCGTTTCAGGCTTCCCCTCCAGTCGTTCTTACTTCGGCTAGTTCGCTGCCCCCGCAAGCGCTGGCTATGGCGGATGTGGATGGAGACGGCCGGATGGATCTGGTGATCGACGCTCACGACGCCATTGAGGTTTTTCGGGGGAATGGCAATGGCACTTTCCAAGGACCTGTGTTTACTCGCATTGCCCATGAGGCAGGATTCGGCGTGATGGCTGTGGGAGACCTGAATCAAGACGGCATTCCGGATGTAGTGTTGCAGGAGGCCTACTTAAACACGGTGAATCTGTATTTCGGTAAAGGCGACGGGAGGTTCAGCGCGGCTCAGGTGCTGAATTTCCCCGGCGACGGGCCGGCTCAGGCGATTGCGATTGCGGATCTGAACGGGGACGGCATCCCGGATCTAGTGGACGACCTGGTGGAGGTGGCCTTGGGCAAGGGACACGGTTCGTTCGCTACGCCTGTTTACTACCCCGTCAATGGCGACAGCCTTTTTGCTGGCGGCGGGGCGATCGGGCTCGGCGACTTCCAGAGCAAGGGACGTGTGGATCTAGTGATTCAGAGTACCGCCATCGCCTTGTCTATTCTTTTGAATAACGGCAAAGGCCGGTTTATTGACGGGGTGCCGACGCCGGTCCCCGGTGGAGAGGTCTCCTGCACAGCGGCGGGCGACTTCAATGGGGACGGCATCACCGATCTAGCAGTCAGCAACAACGCCAGTATTCAGATTTATCTCGGAACAGGGAGAGCCATCGCTCCATTCAAAGCGGGCGCAACCTACCCGTTCATCAATGGGGGCTGCCCAACAGCGGGTGACCTAAATGGCGATGGAAAGATCGACCTGCTCATGCCCGCCGGGAATCCCACGATGGCCTATGCCTATCTGGGGAACGGTGATGGAACGTTCCGGCAAGGCCCAGCGAATCCCATTCCCGAACTGTGCTTTTTCCGGCTGGCGGACTTCAATGGCGACGGCATTCTGGACTACGTCGCAAACATCAACCTGATCGCGTACGGCAAAGGCGACGGAAGCTTCAGCACGCCGGTAGAGCTGGTAGCTGGAGCGACGGGACAAGCAGTTGCGACAACCGATTTCAATGGAGACGGGCTTCCAGACATCGTGGCGACGTTCGGGGGCGATGTTTTGGCGGTATTGCTCAACAACGGGGATGGCACGTTTCAGGAGACAACGACGGGATCGTGTCCGCTTGCGGATCACATAGCGATAGCGGATGCTAACGGGGACGGCAAGCCAGATATCGCGTTGGGGTGTGTTAGAGAGATTGGCCTCTACCTGAACAATGGCGCGGGAGGTGTTGCGGCGCCCACGTTCTATCAAGAGCCGCTGTCCCTGCAAGCATCCGGCGAGGTCGCCATCGCAGACGTGAATGGCGACGGCATTCCGGACCTGATGGGAGCGGAGCCCGGCAATCTGGCGGTGTTTCTCGGCCAAGGAGCGGGGACATTTGCGCCAGCATTCTTTCTGGGAACCGGAAACTTCACAGAGGATCTGTTCGTGCTGAACACGCACAAACAGAAACCAGCTGAAGGCACTCCGGATCTCGTGGTCACGGACAATAGCGGCGTGATCTACGATCTGGTGAACGAGACGAAATAAGAGGCTATCGATGAGAGCATTCCTCCTATTGCTGCTAACAATTGCGGGAAGCGATCTTGCTTCGGCCCAGAAGCTGCCCGCGTTCTACGCGCGAACCGACCTTACTTCGTACATCTCGTGTCAGGCCGCAATCGGGATCATTCAAGTTGCCGATTTCAACCGCGACGGCATTCCCGACTTACTTTGCAGCACCATGCAGCTGGGCAATGGCGACGGCACGTTCCGTCCGGGCCCCGTTTTCAATACGTCGGGCGCCATATTGAGCCCGGCGGATGCGGTGGACGTGAATGGCGACGGAACACCCGATGTGGTGTACGCAGAGTTTCAGAATGGCCGGTTGGGGTTGGCAGTGATGCTGGGCAACGGCGATGCGACATTTCAGAGCGCCCGGTTCTATCCCTCTACTTCCACCGATAGTCAACACGAGGTGAACAATGACACGATTGTGTTCGATGACTTCAACGGGGACGGAGTGAAAGACGCCGTGCTGTTGGGATCGGCTGAATATACTTTTTCGCGGGACGCGCCGATGGGTCGTTTCAGGCTTCCCCTCCAGTCGTTCTTACTTCGGCTAGTTCGTGTGAAGCAAACATCTCGACGTTGACTACAATCACCACATGGCTACCACCACTCTGACGCAAACACAATTGATCCGGTCGATTTCTGAAGAATGCGAGGTGCCGGTCCAAACGGCGCGATTGTTCCTCACCTCCTTGAGCGATACGGCGATTCAAGAGGTGAAAAAGAACGGGGTATTCATTTTGCCGGGCTTGGGACGCCTCGTCCGAGTGGAACGAAAGGCTCGTCTAGGCAGAAATCCTGCAACCGGCGCTCCGATCAAGATTGCGGCCAAAAAAGCGGTTAAATTCCGGATCGCCAAAAGTGCCAAGGATACGATTGTTCCACCGAGGACCAAGAAGTAGTTAAGCGGCCGTTGGGAGCGCGCTAGGAATGATTCATGAATGCGCCCCAATACTGGGTGATGTGAACTGAGCACCCAGCGGGTAAGGTGGACCGCTCTCTTATAAGCTATCTCGCGGAACTCCTCGGATGTGTTGGTGCCGAAGCATTGCCCGGCACCATCTACCCATCAGCTCCCAATGGCTTGTGAATCTATTTCGTCGTGTTCAGCAAGACCATTACGCCGCCGGATTCGTCAGGCGCGACAATGTCGGCCAATCCCAAAGCGGGGTTCTGTCCATGCAGGTACGCCGGCAGAACTGTCCCCGGTGAAGGCCCAATGCCAAGCGAGAAAGGCGCGGTGAACGTTCCATCCCCATAGCCCAGAAAAACCGAGGCCGTGCCGGAACCAACGAGAACGGCGTCCGGAATGCCGTCTCCATTCACGTCGGCAATCATGCTGGGGGGCTGGCGTACCCCCGTCGTCTTCCGGGGCCGCCAGAGATTCTTTCAGTAGTAAAGTTGCCCCGCCCATCTCCCAAATAAATATCCTCATTGAGCACCAAATCCAGCTTGCCGTCTGCATTTAGGTCTACCAGAATGGCTCCGGTCCGGTACTCCCCATAATTCGTCGGGACCTGATAGAAACCGCCATGATGATTGTTGAGCAGAACGTAGGCGTCGGCGTTGTAGTTGAGCGTCAGTACGAGATCAGGCCAGCCATCGTTGTTGATATCTCCCACCGCAATGTTGCTGAAACCGAACTGGGGCGGGTTGGCGAACGTCTGCGCTGTTTGGAATGTCCCGTCTCCGTTGCCGAGCGCGAGCTGATTGCCGTCGGTTGCATAATCCAGCTTGCCGTCATGGTTGAAGTCGGCAAGCACAACATGTACCGAGGGAGAGGTGGTGGTGGGCGAAGTGCTGCCCAGCCGGAACGTACCGTCTCCATTACCCAAATAGATAACCACCCCGGTGCTGGAAGTGAGCGCCAGGTCAAGAATGCCGTCCCCATTTAAGTCGGCAGTTTGCGCCAAACAGCCCGCATCGTCGAGCGGGATGCTGGTTCCGATGTTGAACAATGGGGATGGCTTGCCCGTGCCGAGTAACACGGAAATGCCCTGCGCTGTGTTGACCGCAAGATCGGGTTTTCCGTCGCCATTGAAGTCACCTGTAACGCCACAACCGGCGGCCACGCCGAGCGAGGTGAAAAGGCCATCCACGTATTTGCCTTTGCCTTGGTTCAGCAGCACAGAGATGCCGAACTGCGAGTCGGTCACAATGTCCAGGCGACCGATCCGGCGCAGATCTGCGAGAACGAGATTGTCGATTTCTGACCAGCCTGGATGGCATACGAGACAGTCGGTTTAAACGTATTGTTTGGGGTTCCGAACGCGATATATGCGGACGCATCGGCGGATAACCAAGTCCCCGATGCCGTCGCCATTGATGTCACCGATTTCGAGCGCCCGATTCACTGGAGATTGAGGGGATGCGGCCCGGAGAAGTGGCCTTTGCCATCGCCGAAGTAGACGGCGGTTACTCAATGGATTGTCGAAGAGGGACAGCGCGAAGCCCGCATGTCCTCCGCCGCCTAATGCTCCCGCAACGACCTTATAAGGACGCACCGGGCTGGGAAAGTGCTGAGGCGTCTGAAATGTTCCGTCTCCATTCCCCAAGAACACATATGTTCCATTGCCTTGATTTTGCTCGCTGCCGGCATATGCAATGGTCACCACCAGATCGAGCTTGCCGTCCTCATTGAAGTCCGCGGCAGCAATTTCTGCTGCTCCTGTCAAAGTCGCCGTCAGAACACTGGGGTTGAAGGTGCCGTCGCCCCGGCCTGTGAACAGCCAGATCCCGCTTGAGCCGCCTTGAGCCACGTCCAGAATGCCGTCACCGTTGAAGTCCCCGAAAACAATGTCTGTGACGTCGAAGCCCAGTAATCCATCCCCGCCTGGTAGTATGTCCCGCCTGAAAGGTGCCATCCCCATTGCCAAGGCAGACGGTAAACCCGCCCCCAAATGAACCTAGATCAGACGAGACCGTACCCAGTACGAGGTCTAGCCGACCGTCTCCGTTCAGGTCGCTCGTTTTTACATCGAAAGCAAGTGAATCGCCGCACTTCTGAAAGTTTGCACTATTCGCAAACGTACCGTCCCCGTTTCCCAGAAGAACGACATATGCGCTACCATCATTTGCGATCAGGTCCGGAATGCCGTCCCCGTTTACGTCTGCAGCCGCTACACTCTGGGTATACAGGTTCACATAGTCGTGCCGTGCAAAGAATGCAGGCACCTTCGGGTTGCTTGTTTGAGCAGCGCCAAGGGAGCAAAAGATAAAGCAGGCCAGTGCGGTGAAACAGGACTTCCAGGTATACATTTTTGCGCCTTCAAAGAATGCCCTCGTGATCAATTTGAGTAGCTTGGACAAACACATTGCGATTCCTCAGTACGGCTGCGAAAACGAGTTCAACGGCTGCGCGCATTTCAATGAGCT
>CAVSTI010000016.1:0-389429 GCA_963730775.1 uncultured Acidobacteriaceae bacterium
TATTGCCTCAGCGACAAATGTTACCGCAGAGTAAATGTCCCTGCACAGCATCCCGGTATCCTGTTTGAAGCCAAGCAGAGGATAAGGCACTCCGGGGACGGAACCTGAGCGCTGACTTGGTCGCCGGAATGGCGGGGCAGTCTATCTGCCCCAAAAGCATTCTGGCAGGAAAGCGTAAAATCCCGGGGCATGGGGCAGAGCCCCATCTCAAGATTCGTGTTAATTCCGCTAGCTGGCGATCTCAGTACAGATGGCGTTTGCACTTAGGATGAGGCGTTTCGCCATTTGCGTTCTCCACTCCTTGACTCGACGTCGCAAGGTCCGGATCTGACCATCAGAAAATTGGCCGGGATGTTCCTCTCGAAGTTGGCGAAAGAGTTCCTTCGCAGTGATATCAGGAGTGAGCTCGAGTTGTTCTTGAATTCGGGACCGCACACTCTCAAATGGATCGGGCCGAGTGCGCCAGTAATGTGCGGCGTGCTTCCGATGCGTGGGCCGCACCTCACCCAGTTGCCAGACGGTCCGTAGCTTACCGAAGGAAAGACTCCGCCGATTCGGATTTCCGCCGGCCCAATTCGGCGATTTTTCCAACGACCAACTCTTCTTGAACGCCGCGAATGTTCTGAATGAGTGCGATCGGGTCAAGTTTGGCAAAGATGGCCTGCAGTTGCTGTTTCCCTGATTGTGGAACTTGAGGCGACCTGACAACCCGTTCATATGGTGTGAGTGGCGGGTGGTACGTCTTGACGACTCGGGCGCCCATGCGAACCTTGGTTTTGAGCTTAAACGAAGGCTGAAAGCAGTTCACATAAAAACGGGAGAACTCATAGAGTCGAGCGAGCTTCTCGGCATCCGCGATCCCAGAGAGCCGATCGTATCCAGCTAGCTTGCGAACAACCGCGCCATTCTTCTGTTCCACCCATGCTTGATCGTTCTTTCGATAAGGGCGCGAACGCGTGAACTCCAGCCCGGTTTCCTGGCAATAGCTGTGCACAGTTTGATTGATAAAGGCGCCATCATTGTCCGTGTCGAACCCGCGCAACGGAAACGGCAATGTTTTCCGAATTCGCTCTAGCGCTTCAACGATCAGCGCTTGGTCTCGTGCGATCAACGGAACGCATTCGGTCCAGCCCGTGGCGATGTCAGTCAGAACCAACGTATGGACGACGCTGCCGGCCATCGACCCGCCGCAGTGGGCCACCAAATCGGCTTCCATATAGCCTGGTTCGGGATCCTTCCAATCCCCAAACGTTCGAATTGGAATGCTTCGCCGTAGGATAGTCGCGCCGACTCCTTTGCGACGGCGTGTCCCAATCACTCGTTCGCGGGGCTCCGTCAATAGCCGATCGATCGTCGCGGCACTCATCTGTAGCAGCCGATTGCGAACTCCAGTTGCCAGTTGCAAATGGCCGTGCTTCTCCATAGCCTCAAGCAAAGTCGGAACAAGAGCCTTCAATCGTTTGCCGCAGATCCGATCGGCGGCCTCCCAGAGCAAAATCAACGCTTCTCGCACAGCATCGTTGTAGATGCGGTTCTCCGAGCGCAACTTCTTCTCTCGTTTCTGCCCAGCACTCGGCCCAAGAAGCCGTACCGCATGCTTCCGGTGATAGCCGGTCAGTTCTACGAACTCGTCGAGAATGTCTGTCTTGGTCGCAAGCGCTGCTTCCTGATAGCGCTTCCTCACTGCTTCGATCAACTCTTTGCGTGTCGCCAGGCTCAATCGCCTCCTCATCTGCTACTCCGTCGTTAACGGGTAACATTTTCGTGAGGCAACGACTCTTCACCGGTAACAAAAACCGGTGAGTCAATGCGAACGGGAAAATAGTTGACTTTGATCAGGCGCTCGTGAAGATCGCCTTCAACATAGCCGGATGAGCAACTTTTACTAGAAAACCAGGCGTAATGAAGTGGTCCTAGAGGCACACCGTAACGAGGTCGCTTCGGGCGCCAGCCAGACAAGGTCCGGCGGTTGCGCGAGCAACATATCTAAATTCGTCTCACTGGGCACTTTTGGATACCCCTTCAAGACGTGTCAATCCTGGTGCCGCAAGTCTTGGCTTTATAGTTTTTAGGTTTGGTCATCCCTTCCATCGCTGATGTTCGTCGTCGTCCTCGCAGCCGCGACGAACATTTGCACACCTAGACTTTGAAGTATTGAGATTCAGCCGCGAAAGAGACTAGCCGAAAAGAGTTGTATGGCGTGCGATAGCAGATGAAGCGGCTCCGGCGAAGCCCAAACACTTGCCCACGGCAGTGGCTGCGGAAGGCGGGATGGACTCGAAGACAGCGCGGAAGGACCTACGGCATCGGCCACTGCCGACCGGAATGCTAGAGGTATGTGGCAAACACAACCCTACCTGATTGCGGATGCATGGATAGAGGTTCGCAAAACTGCTGGTTGCGGAGCCCATGTTTCCAAGACGACGCAGCGTTTGAGAATCTGCTAAGGACGTGTTCTCGGCAGTTCAGCGAGCGGTAAGTGCTCGCAGGAGCATAGCCCTGGCGAGTTCCGTCATTCGGACTTCACACACTGCGCGGCCGTGGGTGAGGATCAAGGGACAAGCGTTTCCGCATCTGCGCAATCACTTCGGTCTTATACTTACTCGAACCGGGAAAAAGTTACCCCGTTAATCAGAATGTTCGAAAGGCTAACCATTACAGCAGAATGCGTTTATGAGAGTTAAGCGGTGTTCCCCTTTAAGTTCGGGTACCGTATGCTCAAAAACTACAGTGTGGACGGTCATCGAGTTGATCACTGAGGTTCCATAATGGCGACTCTCAGAATGTCAATGATATCTGTACCAGTACTTCGAGGGATACTCCGATCTAGCCGTATATATATTTGCCGTATGCGTCGAACGAACGTAAACTCATCATGGATGAGATGCAAAGAATTTTAGTCAGCGGAGGTGCGGGTTACATAGGTAGTCACACGGCAAAGGCTCTCGCTGCTGCTGGATTCATGCCTGTCGTGCTTGACGATCTGTCTACAGGAAATGAATGGGCCGTGCGTTGGGGGCCACTGGTAAGAGGGAACGTGGCTGACGAGTCCTTGGTACGACGCACGATCGAACGGTATGAGATTCGGGCAGCGATCCACCTTGCGGCGAGTGCTTACGTCGGTGAATCGATGACTAACCCACGGAAGTACTTCCAGAACAACGTTAGCAACTCCCTCACATTTCTGGATACTCTGCTCGCCTGTGGTGTGAACAGAATGATCTTCTCTTCCAGCTGTGCCGTTTACGGGATCCCCCAAACGAAAGTTCTTGATGAAGATCATCCACAAACACCAGTAAATCCTTATGGCGAAAGCAAGCTCTTCATCGAAAGAGCATGTCAGTGGTACGAGACGGCTTACAATTTCCGCTGCGTTTCGCTCCGCTACTTCAACGCGGGCGGGGCCGATCCGGCTGGGGAAATAGGTGAGAGCCATGATCCAGAAACGCATCTCATCCCGTTAACGATCGGCACAGCACTGGGCCAGTATCCCCGCATCAATGTTTACGGAACCGACTTTGGGACCAGGGACGGCACGGCTGTGCGCGATTACATTCATGTCTCGGATGTAGCTGCTGCGCATGTCTCCGCGCTGAAGTACCTGGACTCCGGTGGCGCGAGCGCTCAACTGAATCTGGGTACCGGCAGAGGTGTGTCCGTGCGCGAACTTATCAAGACGGTGGAGCGGGTTGCTGGCGCATCAATTCCGACGCGAGAAGAGGCCCGTCGCCCCGGTGACCCACCTGTTTTGATCGCCTCTTCAAAGCGCGCCCAAAACCTACTGGGCTGGAAACCCACCTTTAAAGATATCGACTCCATCGTTTCCACGGCTTGGAAGTGGAGCGTTTCACAAGCGGAGCGTCGAGACAAAGCAGGTATCGTGGTATCGGGAGAGCTGAAGACGGCTTGATCGGCCTTCAACGCTCCAGATGATCTCTGAGATGACTTAGGCTCGGCCAATTGTAACTAAGAAGATCCTGACCATGATCCGTTTGGATCGGAAACGCAAAGTCTTCAATAACTCCTTCCAGGAAACAGCAGCAATTGGTGACGCTAGGACGTTGTGCAACCCTAGCACCGAATCCGGGTGCGGTCGTCAATCGCGGCGTATCGATTTAAGACACGGTGCCATCTTGCAGGATCGAGGGATTATCTCAACAATTTCGGCTACGTGTATCTGGCGGTGAACAGATGGTGGTCTCTCTTCTTGCCTGTATTCGCCGACCGGCTGTACGATACCGCGCAACCGGTTCTTGTAATGCCGTTCGAGAGCTGCCATACGCTTGACAAGGACCTGACGCCATTGTTTCCGCGCTCAACAGCTGAACTCATGCAGTCACGTCGCGATCCTCGAGCTCACATCCCGAGTTACAGAGAAATTGAAAGGATTCACTGATCATGAAATTCGGACAACACCAGCGCGTGGAAATTGAGGGATCTACTGGAAAGCAAACACCGCATTCCAAGCTGAGTCACTTCGTGGACAAGCTACCGCGTTTCCCACATTTCCATCGAACAACTACGGCTACGTGCACTTTTGAGCGATGGAGATCGGTGAAAGAGTTGAGGTAACGCACCTTTCGGGCTTCATTGAATGCGGAACCGTGGGCTGGAACGAAACGTGAATTGATCTATCTCGTTAGATCAGAAAACAGCTCTTGAAGAGACACACGCAGCTCGCCAGCACAAAGCGCCTCGCTTTTCTCGATTCTGATTGGATCTCTCTCGGCGTGATATTCCCAGGCGGTTTGTTTCAGCGGATCAATGACCCAGCAATACGGGACACCCCACGCGTGGTATTCCTCGCACTTTCCGAACGCCGCGCTGAGCCGGTCGTCAGGCGAAAGAATTTCGATGCACAGAGTGACGGGGCGCGTGGGGTATGGATCTTCTATTTCAGCATCGACGATCACATCCGGCACTAGGAACTTCGAGGCGCTCATCCGGACCGTCACCTCGGCCAACGCTTCCAAACCCTGCTGTCTAATAAGCGTCACCAGCAGAAACTGAACGAGTGCATGAAGCTTAGTTGGCATCGACTTCTGCCGCAGTACACCATCGATGTACTCGCAAGGGGGTTTGAATGAGGCGGCGAGATACTCGTCGACCGACATTGTGGAGGTGACGCTCATGCTTGCGCTGCCTCTTACAGAATACCTGTACGAAGACGGCATTGCCCAGCCCTAAATCGGCTCAAATTGCGCGTCGGGCAAACGTCCGACAAGACGCCAGATTCCGTCCGACACAAATAGGCAAATCGAATCAACAACATACCTGAGAAATCACCAGAACGAGAGCCGACAACCCTTTATGTTCCACTACAGAAGGGAATGGGGGTTTTTGGGTCTCCGCTGCCAAAACCTGCACTGGAGATTGCCGCCTTCTGTGTTTTTCGTCGCCTTCTGTCGTCCTTCCGTTTT
This sequence comes from uncultured Acidobacteriaceae bacterium, assembly GCA_963730775.1. GTDB lineage: Bacteria > Acidobacteriota > Terriglobia > Bryobacterales > Bryobacteraceae > Bog-105. The sequence continues at coordinate 5,421 of CAVSTI010000016.1, forward strand.
CGGCATTTCAAACTGACGTTTTCTGCCGTGGAACGCCGTAGCCTGACGTTTTCCTTTCCAGGCTAGCCCTGGCGCGCTTCAAATATCGCTGGCGAATACATTCTCCAGTTGTGAAGCCAAGTGACCGATTCGCCATCCTTCGCACCCTTTACCAATGAGAGGGACAGTGTCGCCCCAAAAGCCCGATAGGCACCGAGAGCGGTATCCAAGGAAGTATGGGGACACTTACCCTTCACGAATCGCTGAACAGAAGGAGTAGTGGAATGTCGGAGTTAATCACTGAGCGCGAGATCGCAAAGCAATTGCATGTCAGCCTGGCTTTAGTCCGCAGATGGCGTGTTGAAAAGCGCGGTCCGACTTTCATCAAGGTCGGTCCACTCGTGCGTTACCGCCCAGAGGACGTACAGGCGTGGTTGACTGACTTACCGAAGGGCGGCTCGCGCCAGAACAAGGGAACTCCGCCCTCCGCCTCAGAAACTCTCGCGTGAAGACGGCATAGCTTCGAAAATCTCCAATAAGCTATGGTTTACAAGCCCAAGAACTCGAATCGCTGGTGGTACAAATTTACCTGGAGCGGCGAACTCATTCGTAAAACCACGAAGCAAGCCAATAAGCGAGTGGCCGAGCAGATGGAAGCCGCGCACAAGACCGCCCTCGCTAAGGGTGAAGTAGGCATTCGCGAGCGCGTGCCGGCTCCCAAACTCGAAGAGTTCGCTGCCAAGGATTTCTCGCCGTTTCTGAACGGGCGGTTTGCAGGGAAACCGAAAACGCTCGAGTACTACCGAAATGGTATGAACAGACTGGTTGCGTTCGCTCCGCTTGCGCATGCCCGGCTCGACGCAATCACAAGCGACAAGATCGCATGTTTCATTGCGAAGCGACGAGCCCGAGGGCTGAAGGTCAGCAGCATCAACCGTGAGCTGGAGGTGTTGCGACGGATGTTGCGCCTTGCGCTGGAGTGGGGCAAACTCGACAAGGCACCTCCTAAGATTGAGCTGCTACCAGGCGAAGCGCATCGCGATCGAGTACTCACGGCAGCAGAAGAGGCCCGCTACTTCGAAGCAGCCGAACAGATTGGCCACTGGATCGAGGACTCCTATACACGCGCACTGCATGGCATCCGCGCACAACATGGAAAAAAGCCGATTCCGCCAGAAGACCCGTTCTTGCTGAGAGATCTCGCGGCTCTCCTGATCGACTGCGCGCTACGGCCGGAAGAAGCGTTTCGGCTGCGTTGGAGTGAAGTGCGCGACGGGGCCGTGCACGTTGCGTATGGAAAGACAGCGAATGCGCGTCGTCGCGTTCCACTGACACCAAGGGTCTCAGCCTATCTTGAAATGCGCAGCTCGGTCGCAAGGAACGGGTGGGTTTTCCCTGCCCGTACGGCCAGCGGTCACATCGAAAAGTCCACGCCCAAGAAGCAACACAAGAACGCCTGCGAGTTCAGCCAGGTTGACGCGTTCCCTCTTTACACCTTCCGCCACACCTGCCTGACGCGCTGGTCCTCCCATATGGACCCGTACACACTCGCCTACTTAGCCGGCCACAGCGATTTTGCCATGACCAAACGATACGTGCATCCGCAAGCGGAAACAGTCCGGGCCGCGATGGAGCGCGCACGTGCTGCCCAGGGACCGATCTAAGTTCCGTTATAGGGGACTTGTTCGCCTCGACTCTCAGGCGAGCTTGCAAATCCCCGTTTCTAAGGTGAGAAATCCGAACGCGCAGTGGATTCGCACGCTGCCGATTGATGCGGCCGCATAAGACCTGCCCGTTCTTCCGATCCGCCGAAACATAGCATGTGTTCCGCAGCGCAGGGTGCACCCCAACAGGCCCCGGGAAAGCATTTGACGCTGAGCACCCAGAGGAGCTTCACTGGACTTCTAGGCTTAGAAGAACCGTGCTTCTACGCTCGTGTCCCAATCGCTTTCTATCGGCTAGTGGATTTAAGGGATCTCTGGATACCCACGGCAAAGTCTACAATCGCCGACTCTCATCGTAGGTCGTCCGAGTGCGTTCCACGGAAGATTGCTCCGCACGCTCGAATCGAGCTTCTTACCCGTTGCTTAACAAGAATCGCATCACTCTCATTGGTTTCCTCTGGCCAGGACGCCGACCCCTTTCCGGCCCAATGACAATCCATATACTCGCCGACTGGGCCGGTAATCTTGAGAAGGGGCTTACGTGGAGGTCGAAGGCGAACTCCGGTATGGCGAATACACGCCGGCCGAAAGCGACCGAAATGTCCGTACTGCAGAAAATCACGCGGATTCCATTCTGGCGCTGAACCGCTCTGCGGAGCAGACCAGCGCCGCCTCAGCTGACTCCGATCATGGTGGCGACAAGCCAGTCAAATGATTGCTTTGCCGGGCATCGAGTTCATTGGGACCGCTGCCTGGGTTTGTCCTGACTTGAAGAGGACAAGATAGCTCCATAGATCCTGGCCAGGAAGAAGTAATGTCGCAGGCCCATTTTCGGGAGAGCCCGCCGGCTCCATTACGGCAAGTGAGTGATAAACGGTTAGGTCCATGACTTAACTTCGCCAGGCACGCCACTCAGTTCGGCTGCAGCCGCAGAAGAAAGAGGATCAGTTCTCCAGAACCAGAACTTCATATTCGTTCAAGCGTGGAATGGTCGCCTGAAGCTGGCCGGATTCAGTGCGGGTCAGCTTCACTGCCTGATGTCCCCACAAGGTAAATGCTCTGGATGCATGAATCCCCGAACTCAGGGTTATCTGTACATTTGAAACCGGAACGATCCGACGAATTGGCCGGGTCATCTCTCCGGTGAAGTTAACTAGATGAACAAGCGTCCGGTGGCGATCCTCCTGCGTGCGAACGACGACCTCTACCGAACCGGGTGCGTTTTCGATAAGAATAGGCGAGATCGCCATCTGTCGGCCGGCATTGGAGAGAAGCTCGATCAGCTCAGGCGTATGGAATTTGGCAATGGTGTTCCCTATATCGCCGCTAAAGTAAACGACAGTTCCTTTTCCTAAGCGGTTCACAACGGCTGCGGCATCGTTGGAGAGCTTCGGAACGCCGTCATAGCGACCGGCCAATGGCTCCGTATATTGCAGAACGACATCGCCGCGGTTCACTGCAACCGGGACATAGTAGCCCGGTGATGGGATGAAGTCCCGGTCCACACCCTGCAGCAGCGTATCGCGACGCACCGGCCGCATGAAATCCCAGCGACGTGGTCCGGCGATTTTGGGCTTGGCACTGGCACCGTACACATTCGAAAGCGCAAAGTCCTTGCGTAGAATACCTGTCTCGTCGTAGCGAGAGGTTTCAAAATCAGCAACCAGCTTGCCGCCCGCCCGGACATAACTCTCAAGGCGCGAAGAGATGCCATTGCTCATGCAGGCCACATTCGGCAGGAAGATCGCGTCGTAGCGATTGAGCGTGCCGGAATCCAGCGCGACATCGTCGAGAACGTCAAAGGGTATGTGCGCCCGAAGCAAGGACTCCGTGATACCGGAAAACTCTTCGTCCAAATTGCCAAGATCAGTTCGCGGCGCGGTTGGATTGAAATCGATCAGCTGAGCGGCGGAGGCGGCATAAAAGTTTGCCGTAACGTCCGACCAAACCACTGCAACCCGAGCCGCTGACTGAGTCTTCACATAATAGTCGGCATTTTTAGCCACGAATTGGTTCATGGTTGCAAGGGTCTTCATCTCCGGTTGTTCAAACTCGAAAGGTGTAATTCCCATCCATACGCTCGCTCCATTGGCAATGGTATCGGCGTACAGGAGCCGTAGCTCGGGATCGGGGAGCAGCGAGAACGTCCAGGGCTTATGGCTGGCGGCTGAAAAGATGACGCGAGGTTTGCCTTCCGCTTGGGTTTCAAGAAGGCGTGCCGTCAACCCCGGCTTCCAGAGAGGAACGCGCGTCAGGTCGCCCCCGATAAACCCGCCTTCGCTGCCCAGCAGGTCTTGTTCTTTGACGAGAACTCGATTCAAACGCGCCGTGGCCCAATTGGCTCCTCGTACGCCACCGTTCATATAAAGTGCGCAATCGGGATTTTTGGCCTTCAGGATCGCGCGGGTGTCCCTCAGAAAGTCGGCGATACTGTCCGCCTGAAATGCGAGTAGCTGTTGAAAGGACTTGCCTGCCCGCGCGTCCTTGGACGGCATCTCCGTGCCATAGCGCTTGCGAAATTTCGCCTTGCAGTACTTGCAGTAGCAGGTATCCGGACGATAGACCGGTCCGTCGTAGAAGATTCCGTCAATCGGGTAGGCGGCGAGATCTCTGACGACCTGGAAAACCCAATCGCGCCATGGTGTGTTGACACAGAAACTTGCACCTGTATCGTAAACTCCGTCGAGCGGCTGTCCGTTCTGACGTATCTCACGCCAGTCGGGATGCTCCAATGCGAACCGCATCGTGTAGTAGTGAACGTTGAAATAGATAAAAGTTCGAGTGCCGTGCTTTTTGGCTTCGCTCAGGTAAGGGCCCAGATAATCGGGATGGGGTACTGCAGCTAGCTTCGACTTGAAAAAGAAGCCACGGTCGTCGAGACCAGCCGGCATCGCCATAATTTCGAGATGCTCCGCGCTGTAGCCGAACGCAGCCTTTTCTCCTGCGAGCCGGATGGGATCACGGTAGTCGATGCGGCTCACGCTAGTGGTGAGATCGATGATGCGAAGAGGCTCTCTCTCCCACCAGGCTCCCTCGCCCTTCATGAGCGCCGCGAAACCGATTGCACTGATCAGAAAAGTAAATAGACGGGGCATTCGTTGAGAGGTCAAAACAGAAACTTGATGCCAAACTGTACCTGTCGGGGGTCACCCGCGCTGGTGATTCGCCCGACTGTGGACGGGACAGAAATGTTCGTCGCGGGATTTCCGAAGTTCGTGTGATTGGGAAGATTAAAGAACTCCCCGCGAACTTGCGCGGTGACTCGCTCCAGGATCCTGAAGTTTTTAAGCGCACTCGCATCAAACACCATATCGCCGGGTCCAAATAAGCTGTTGCGCGCGGAATTGCCATACGTGAAAGGTGCTGGAAGCGAATACCCGGAAGGATCAAACCAGCGATTGGTGCTGCGGTCCGATCTTGAGAGTGCACCCGAACTGGTAGCGTTCGGCCGAATCGCACGCCAGCCCGTCTGGGTTGTCGTAATGCTCAAGCTGAACGGAGTACCGGTTCGCAAATAAGTGATACCGGCGATCTGCCATCCGCCGATAACGGCATTCACAAAACCCTTGGAGCTACTCAAAAATGGCTTGCCCCGTCCAAACGGCAATTCATACGAGTAAGCGGCGCTGAAAACATGGCGGCGCACTCCGTCCGTATTGCCGCGATCGGCGCGTGTATTGTACGGGTCTTGAGGTCCGCCCACGGTCGGAGTGTCATCGATTGAACTAGTCCAGGCGTACTCCAGTTGGAACGTCAATCCAGCGGAGTAGCGTTTCGTAGCCTCTAATTGCAATTCGTGCATGATGGAGCTGCCACCGCTCGCCAGCATCAGAATGTCCGCCCAAGGTTGATAAGGCCGATTCGGCTGGAGTGTTCCGGGAATCTGCTGCTTCGAAAGGTTGATCGGGAAGTTGTACCAAGGCAGATGGGCGCTGCGATTACCGACATACGAGGCGCGAACGCCAAGATTCCGGGCGACTTCGTGTTCTAGAGTGAAGTTCCACTGATAGGATTCTGCGTTCTTCAGGTTGTTCTGAACCGCGGTAATGGTGGGGTTGGGCGAGAGGGTTCCAGTGCCCGGGAAAGGATTCGCAAGCGTCAGCGACGGCGTTCGGCCCGCCGTGGACTCGAAACTTTCGGCAAGCAGGAAAGGAGGATTGCTGAACCCCAATTGCCGGAACCCAATGAAGACCGGAAGAAAGCTCGTATAGACTCCGAATCCGGAGCGTATAACGGTTTTTCCAGTACCGAACGGCCGATACGCAAGTCCAATACGAGGCTGCCAGTTGTTGGTATCGGTCTTGATAAGCGTATCCGATAATCCGATGTTCTTCGCAAATGTGATCGGATACGCATTGACCAACGCCTGCTGCGTTGCAGCGGGGAACTGGCTGCCCGCCAGATATAACTTGCCCGATGTGGTATCAAACTGTGTCATCCTGCCGTCGCGTTCTGACCAGGGAATTTGAACCATGTAGCGAAGACCTGCGCTCAGCGTCAATTTTCGCGAGATCTGGATGTCGTCCTGAACATAGGCGCTATACCGGGTTGAGGAAAAGACCTCGGCCGGACTCCCCGAGGACCGATAAGTGGCGTTCGCAGTACCGAGCAGGAAGTCGGCAACGGCATTGGCGGGCGCGGCGGTCGTTGTCGCACTGGTATAACGTCCTGTGAAATCGAATCGGCCTAGCCCGGCGTTGTTCACCAGTCCTGACCCCAAACCCGCCACCGTCGGCGTCGACGATACACGATAAATCGCAATATCCAGGCCCGTCTTGACCGTGTGCTTGCCATGGACGATGGACAGACTATCGATGTACTGCGGCGTCGTCTCGGGAGGTACCTGAGCACCGCCGTAGTCCCCGATGGGAGTGTAGGAAGTTATGTTGATATTCGGCAAACCTCCGTAGTCAACCGGGTAGAGTCCTGGAAAGAGTGACCGCGGATCGAAGTCTCTGTTCATACCCTGGCGGCCGGAAGCGTGCGACAAGAAGCCAAATCGGGCCTCGTTCACCACCGTTGGCGAGAATGTATGAGTGTAGGTTGCATTTGCACTTTTGGTTGTGTAGCCGCCGTACTCCCACGATCCGTAGCCCAGTGGATAATTCTGCGCGACAAAGTACGGATCCCCTTTGGAATAGTTCAGGTTTACGAAGAAGCTGTCGCTGTCGGATAACTTGTAGTCAACTCTGGCGCCGAATCGATACACATCGTATTTATTTGGAATGGAAGCAATGTAATTCTGCAAAGTCCCTCCCGACAGGCCCGTTACATTGGGCTGCGGATACTTCGCTGCAAGTGCCTGGGCCCGAGGATCAATGCGATTCATTGGGATTTGATTGTTCGGAAATGGGGCGCCGTTCAAGGGATCGACAATTGTAGCGAGTCCCGTGAAGTTTCCGCTTCGCATGGCGCTGGTGGGGACGGAGAGGCCGGAAGTGGTGATCGAACTTCGTTCGAGCAAGTCCTCAAAGCTGCCGAAGAAGAATAGCTTGTTTTTGACGATAGGTCCCCCAACCGTCCCGCCCAGTTCGTTTCGGTTGAAAGGCGCTTTCGGCTGCCCTGTCTGGAAGAAATTTTGCGCGGCGTATTCTCGATTTCGGTTGAACCACAGTGCGGACCCGTGAATCTGATTTGAGCCGCTTTTGGTGACGACCGTCACGGAAACTCCGCTCTCAAATTCGGCCTTCATGCTGTTGGAATCAATCTTGAACTCACCGATTGCGTCCACAGACGGCTGAGTCGACAGACCATGCCTGTAGGAGTACGCCCCACCACCGTTCCCCGAATCGTTGTAGCCGACCCCGTCGACGTTGAACGAAATGCCACCCCAGTAAGGGCTGCCTGCGACGCGAGGGTTGTTAGAGTTATCCGTCGTGACCCCGGCTGAGATGCGAATCAGACGGTCTACCGTCCTGCCATTCAAAGGAACGGTAGTGATTGCTCCCGATTCCAAAACGTTACCCAGAGTGGCGCTCTCAGAGTTCACTACGGGCGCCGAAGCGGTAACTTCGACCGTCTGGTTTACCGATCCTGGAGAGAGAACAACGTTGACGCGGACCGACCTGCTCGCCAGCAGTATGACGTCCTTTGTCAGGCTCGGCTTGAAGCCGCTTAACTCGGCCCTGACTGAGTACGTCCCGGGAGGAAGGTTTGTTACTGTGTACTCGCTAACACCGCCAGCAGCTTTATACTCCAGGCTTGTGTTCGCATCGACCACGGTGATCGACGCTCCGGTAACTGCCGCGCCCGAGGAGTCAGTGATTGTTCCAAGTATGGTGCCCGTAATGTTTTGCGAGAACGAGCAGTAACTGGATATGATCCCCAGACACAAAACGGCGAAAGGACGTCCGCGACGAACCGAAAGCACTTTCTCTATAAACATAATCCCCTTCCTTGCGGTAACGAAGATCGTATCCCAACCTGCGGGAAAACGCTAAGCTTTTCAGCTTGGGCCGGAGCCAAGCAACCTTTAGCTCTCAGTTCCGGTAGGCATGTTCGAGAAAGGCGAGTTGCGCTACAGCGTACCCTTCATCCTTTCCTTGCTCGGCTAACGGGTCATGCGAAGGGCCTTGAGCAGATCTAAAGAAGAGTTCACCAGAATCTCGGCGGCCGACGGATTCACCCTTGAGGCGACAATCTCGTAGCCTTCGCCTTTGTCTCCCAACGATGAAATGTAGCCTATGTAATCGTTTGCGAGACCGAAAAACATGGTGATCGGAAAGGACGATCGGCGACGAATCTCAAGCCCAATCGCGACAAATACCTCGCCGGGCAGCGAGAGGACGGCAGTGTCACCGAGCCTGATTGCCGTCAGTTCTACCTCGAGAAATTGCGGCTCGGTTCCGGCTGCAGTTCCAAGCTGTGTCGCATAGTATTCTTCGATACGGCTGTAGAGGGCGTCCTGTTTAGCTTGTAGAACTACGTCGGTCGGAGTTGGACAAGGGCCAGCCTCACCCTCCAATTCGAATAGCCGCTCGGTGGCCTGCTCGCGGCGTCTCTTCATTTCCTCGATCGGGGCATACGTTTTCAAGGGCAGGGCGGCCAAACCGCTAGCGACACCGAGTATGGGTGCTTGATCCGCAACCTGAGTCAGTCCGGCGATCACTGCATCGGCAACTCGCTCGCCCAGTTCTTGTGCTTTCTCAAACGTTCGGAAGGGTGCAATCACCCCAACCGCACTCAGATAACTTTTGTGGCCGACGCTGATATCGCCTTCTGCGCCGTTGAAGAAGCAGACCACCGTCTTCGCGCCGAACTTGTCGCGTAACCGCTCGGCCATGTAAAAAGGGAAATCCGCCGTAATGGCCAACGTGTCAGGGCCGAGAACAGTCGGATGGCAGGCGTAATTAACGGCTATAGCTGCTATTGTGCCGTCCATCTCCCTTACAGCTAGAACACCTGCATCGCGATCGATCGGCAACCCGTCGGACGAACGTCGATTGACTGCAACGTTCTTTACCTCAGCGAAACCGCTCTGCAGAATGCGAGACTTTCGGTTACGCATCGCTTGCTCTGCGCTGAATACGATCCCTTCTGCAATCTTGTCCAGATAGGGGAGATCGAGAGGTTGCCCGGGATTGAAAAAGTGATTGAAGGTAACCGGACCACAGTGTGTGTGAGTAGCAGAGATGATGATGTTTGCCCCCGGGATGCCGGTGCGGGTCTCTATCTCAGCGCGAACGCGATCGGCAAATTGCTTATTGATTCCCAACACCTCGATGCTGATCAGGGCCACGACTTTGGATCCGTCATCAAAGGCAAAGGCGGTGGCATGAAGGTCGTCGTGTACTTCAATTGCAACCCCACGACGTGCGTCGAAACCCGCCATCTGGCAGCCGAGAGGAGGCGTAACCGAGTGCGAGAACACCCCAATTCGAAGGTCACCCATTGCGGCGTGCACGACCTCCTCGTTCCATCATCCGCTCGACAGCTTGGAGATTCAACATCAAGAAGCGAGGGTGATGGTAATTCTCGGCTCTGGTCATGTTCGGCGTAGGACTGACGAAACGATCGCTAACTAATTGCCAAATAGGGGAGGCGGCGTGTTTCATGGGAAAGTGTTGACGAACGTATTCCTCCAGCTCGATGTAAAAGTCGAGTGCCCAAGGATCGCCTCTTTCCTCAATCAGCATCAATGCCCCAATCAGCGCCTCCTGATGTGGAAACAACGTTTTATCCAGGGTCCAGGCATTCTCGTCAACATTGGTCAGATTGCGAAATAATCCGCCGTAGACACGGTCTTTTGCGACTTCGCAGTGCCTTCGAAAATCGTGTGCGGCACGGTCAAACAGGTGAGTATCCTTTCGCCGGCGCGCCTCGTACATAATCATCCACAATGTTTCAATAGCGTGCCCCGCGTAGACCAGCTGCTCGTATTCGTCGGTGGGCCGAGAAAAATCATGATTGATCAGTTCGTTGAAAAGCTGGAATCGAGGGTTGTAGTGATGCTCCAGAAAGGCGTGGACGGAGCGATCGAGCAGCTGCCGAAGTTCAAAGTCGTCGCGGAATTCGAGCATCTGGGAGATAGTTCGGATGAACACCATCCAGACGCCGCCGATACGCGCTCCCGGATACGGGCGTGCTTCGCTGCCGAGATAAGTTTGGCCGATTGCGGATAGTAGTCCGGCCGCTCATAGCGTCGTTCGCACTTCAGAACGACATCGCGCGCCTGAGCCCAATAGCTGACATCCCCGCTAGCCTTGGCGAACTCTGAGAGACCCTCCGCAACAAACATATCTCCGTACAGCTCGGGATCCCTTCGCTTGCCGGTGTTCCGTCCCGATTCAGGACTTTGGGCCAGAATTCGTCGGAGCCCATAGGTTTGCTCCGTTCAAGCAGCCGTACTGAAGCCGCCGCAATATCCAAATACTTCTGCTCACGGGAGAAATTGTTGTAGAGGTAAGAGTAGGTCCAGATGCCCCGGCCTTCATACCAGACTCTTTTCTCTAGGGAGACGCGTTCTCCATTCGGCCGCACTGAGCAGAGGAAGCCGCCAAATTCGAAATCGATTACGAACTGATCAAAGAACGGCAGGAAATCGCCGAACAGATCTTCGCGATACTGTTCCCGAAGCTGCCCGAGGTTGATCTAAGACTGGAAGACCTTGTCTGGATGAATAAATCATTGGTACAAAGAGGGCCAGCCCACCCGAGCAGGAGTGTAACAGGCGGGCGCCAGGCCTCGCGGATTTTTCGCGACCTGAAAAGTTGAGCCGTCTAGGCCCGTCGTAGGGGAAGATATCTGGCGTGTCGGTTCTAGCGTTAGCGGGCGGGAAACCTGTCCGATCCAGCCACTCCCCAAAATCCGGTCCTTTGTAGATGCCGAACGCGAAGCGCTCATGAATGTTTTCGAGAGCGGCGAGTGGGGCGGCTACGGCGCCGCAGTTAAAGAGTTCGAGACGGCCTTTGCGGCTGCACACGACTGCCGATTTGGGGTCTGCACATCAAACGGAACTTTATCTCTTGAAGCAGCATTGATCTCGTGCGGGGTCAGGACTGGAGACGAGGTAATCGTGCCGCCGATCACTTTCGTCGCAACCGCCACTGCCGTGTTGCGGGTGGGTGCGATACCCGTATTTGTTGACATAGATCCCAAGACGTACAACCTCGACCCGACTCATGTTCGCGAGGCGATTAGTTCGAAGACCAAAGCGATCATCGCAGTACACTTTGCCGGGCATCCGGCGGACATAGACGCACTGATCTCGATTGCCTCACAAGCCGGATTGGTCGTCATCGAAGATTGTGCACATGCACACGGCGCCTCCTGGAAGGGTAAAAAGGTAGGGAGTTTTGGCCAGTTCGGATCCTTCAGCTTTCAACAGTCAAAGAACATGACGGCCGGTGAAGGCGGCATCCTCTTGACCAATGATGAACGCCTCGCCGACCTCGCCTGGACTCAAAGTAACCAAGGGAGAACTCGGGGCGGCGCCTGGTATCAGCACGATCGGCTTGGTACCAACTTGCGCCTGACAAGTCTGCAAGCCGCAATCTTGAGTGTGCAACTTTCGCATTTGGACGAGCGGCTGGAGAAGCGGTCGACCAATGCTCGGATTCTTGCGAGTGCAATCGGAGGGGAAATGTTGTTGAGTCCTCCGGCCTTCGATCCTCGTGTCACCACCCACGGGCTCCACCTGTTCGTAATGCGGCTGAACTCGGAACGCTTTCCGGGCTTATCGATCGGACGCGTGGCGGATGCACTCACCGCAGAGGGCATCACCGGTGTCTCGCGATATCCGTACCCTCTGTATCGCAACAGATTATTCGATAACCAAGAGCACCGGGTACTTCCCTGCCCTCACGCTGAGGCGATGACTCAACACACGATCTGGGTAACGAGCGAGGTCCTGCTTGCTACAGATGAAGATCTCAGGGATGTTGTGCGAGCGGTCGAGAAGCTGACGGAAGCCGCGCCGGAGCTGCGCGAGGATCGTGTTAGTCAGTGACGAACGGCGCGCTGACTTTTTCGCTCGGAGGCCACAACTGGCGATGGATCCCCCGGGTAAAAGGTATCGACATTCTGCGCCGTAATGAAACGATGCTTGGTGAATACGGCCGGTGGAGCGCTGCCACTTAGGAGCAGATCGTGAGCAATCTTCATGATCGACTCGCCGTAAGTCTCGGGGAAGTAGCCAATTGTCCCAATCAAACGTGTGCCAGGCTTGCGCAGCTCCGCGCGGGCCTCGATCGCTCCACCTTGACCGACGACCGCGTAATTGCCACTCCAACCCCCTTCTTCGAAGCCGCGCAACGCTCCCAAAGCGCACGGGTCATTTACAGCGCCCAGAAGCAGGTAGCGCGAGCGCGTGGTTCGAAGATGCCGCCGAACCAGCTCCAGAGTTCCACCGAACTGACCTTGGCCATTGAGCGGTGTAACTTTGCCCACATGGGGAACGATCTCTCTGAGCCCCGATTCAATTCCGGCAAGGCGGGATCGGAGAAGCGGACCAGCCATGGAGAGCCCCACCAACACCAGTTCATCGACTCTTCCGTTCCAGTGCTTTTGAGCCCACCGGCCGAGAGCTCGGCCGCCCATGATTCCGGCCAGTTGATTGTTGCCTCCGAAATAGGTTGCACCCGGATGGGCCGCACCCATCGCGATCAGCGGGATTTTGGCGGCTCGAAACTTGTCGGAAATGGCCGGCGCTATCTGGTCGTTGAACTGGTGTTCAATGGCAACGTTCACCTTTGCATCGATCAGAGCCTCAACGTTGCGCATTGTGACCGTTGGATCGAATCCGTTGTCCAATGAAATGAGATGTACCTGATGTTGTTTGGCCGCTTGAACGATACTATCCGTCCACTCCTGGGCGAAGGCGCAATCCTCACCTTGCGAGGCATAGCCGAACTTGTACTGTCGTGGTTTGGTCGTCACGATCCGGCAACGGTACCCGTTGCGCCGAATCTTTTCGATAAAGCCCTGCTGCTCAAGCGTGTGAATGAGCCGGAACGCCGTTGTAGTGTTGATCCCCGTACGGTTTACCAAGTCGCGAAGGCGGAGTACTTCAGTTTCCGCCGCAAAGGCCTTGAGAAGCTCGCAGGCGCGGCGCACGGCTTCTATCTGGTAAATATCTTCCGCCTGAAACTTAGTTGCGGTTCTGAGGTCGTCTGAGATGTGCTTCAAGTGAAGTTCCTTTCGTCACCTACGGAGCATCATCGACCCAGATGATTCACGATACAGGTGTAACTCTTCTGAATATGCATTGTCAAATGGCGTTTGACAATGGCATACTGACGTGCGCCCAGATAGAGGACCGTTCATAGAGAATGAAAGAACCTACTTTTTCCAAAGTTCCCGGTCGCTTGACTCGCAGAAGGCTGCTTGCAGCCACTATCCCCCTGGTGAGAGTGTCCAGAACGATCGCCGGACAGGGGCAGCAAGCATCCAACGCAGATCGCATCATCGACATCCACCAGCACACAAATTATGCTGACCGCGACGACGATACTCTGATCTCGCACCAAGCGAAAATGGGTATCGCGAAAACGGTTCTTCTACCCGCCGGATCGAAGTACGGGTTGGCAGCGAATTGTGGAAAGAACGACTCCGTTTACCAACTCGCAACAACCTACCCTGGCCGCTTTGTATTCTTTGCCAACGAACTGCCGGACCTGCCCGAAACCAAGATTGTCATTGAGAAGTATCTGAAGGCCGGTGCGATCGGCATCGGCGAGCAGAAGTTCCATGTTGATTGCGATTCGAAGCCCATGCGGCTCATTGCGGATATCGCGAAGGACCACAAAGTTCCGGTGCTGATGCACTTCCAGTACCAGACCTATAATTTGGCATTTGAGCGCTTCTACAAAATGTTGGAAGCGTACCCGACCGTTAACTTCATTGGACATGCGCAAACCTGGTGGGCGAATATCGACAAAAATTGCCGGCAGGAAGTTCTCTATCCAAAGGGTCCGGTGACTCCCGGAGGCATCACGGATCGGCTTCTCTCCGACTACCCCAACGTATTCGGCGATTTGTCAGCGGGATCAGGCCTGAATGCTTTCCAGCGGGATGAGGATCATGCGCGAGACTTTCTGAAGAGGCACCAAGATAAGCTCCTCTACGGCAGCGACTGCGATGATCGGGTGGGCACAGGCAAGCAATGCATCGGATGGCAGCGAGATTCCTCCGTTCGCCGCTTAGCTCCGGATGCGGGTGCTGTTCATAAGATGCTGTATGCCAACGCTAGCAAGTTGTTGAAAATCAGCTAACTCGCTGACTCAGAGAACCGGGGCGGTGCGACTGTTCGAAGTGGCCGCAATGCTTTGACGCAAACTGCCGGGGCGCTGCTCTGGCCGCCCGAGTTGAATCGTACATGGCGTGTGCAAGCGAGTCGCCAGTGCCGCCGTTTCGGCTCTCCAGTTGGAAAGGGTTGGAGCGACGGGAAAGAGACGTGCACGTCGCCAATCACCGAACATACCAGGTCAAATCTCCACGGGCCGTCAGCGGTACTAAAACTTGGTGCGTACTGGCAATCGTTTGAGCCTTTGCAACAGGTTGCGCCAGCACCACGGCCGAGCCAATCTCTTGTGTGATGTTGTTCTGCCTATACCAAGACCCAAAGTAACCCAGTGGCGCGTCAAAGAAGTTCTGATTGTCACGAGTCTGCATCGATGCGATGTTTGCCCACAGCGGGACTCGCGACTTCGGGGAATCAACACTGATGCGATTTTCCGAGAAGGATTGGCCGGCGTACGTTGAGAAGCGCTCTTCCACATGAGAGCGGGCGCCGCCAGCTGAAAGGAGATCAAGCTTAACTCCGACGATCGCTCGTACGGGTCCGTTGGCGATAATCCGAGAAGAGATAATTCTAGAGTCAGCCTGGTACGGCAGAAACGCGTGCGTGGATGCCGGAATCTCGCCGATTTCAATGCCAAACGCTTTGGACTCAGCCAGGGGCGCTGCCATTTTTTCCCCACTGGGCAATTCCATGTGGAATTGGAGGCGCCCCTGCGAAAGCTGGTACGTCACCTTTTCCGACGCCCACTCCAGCAGATCAGCGGAAGTTTGTTTTGCATGTACGGCAGGCGCGCGTTCGACCAGGTTGTGCCGGTTCCCAGTTGGTGAATAGCAGATCCGGAAAACGGCTGTCTCTTGTGGCCCAAGATCTGTCGAAAAAACTATCTCCTCGGGCGCCCCGTCGCCGTCCAAATCGTCAGCCTGACTCGGCAGCTCGCGATCGGTAATCTGACGGGCCCCGGAATAGATTGCAAAATTGTGAGGATTGAAGTCGGAAGCGTATCGTTTGATCCGCTTAACATCAATGATGATGGCTTCGCTCTTTCGACCCAATGAACTCGGATTGGAAACACGCAGCGTAAGCCGTTTCTCGAATCCGGGCTGCCAATCAGCCGTCCACTTCGGGCCCGCCGGCGCGTATGAATCCAGGATTCTTGTCGCGCCTGGGTAATCGCCCCTGTCGTAAGCAGACCGCCATTCCTTGAGAGTTCGAGGCTTGCTTTCCAGCAACTTGCCGACCCGGGCGAAGTACCGTTCACGAATAAGGTCTTGGTAATACCGAGTGCCAGCACGACTATCCCTGATCTTCCTTCCGATACCCTCGCTTTCACGGTATTTCGGAAGATCGTTTAAGAAGTATTCCTCGACAGCGTCGGTATGGTAATTTTGCTCCTGTTGTTCCAACACCCTCTTCATCGATTCAATGATTGACTGGTTGTTGCGTATCGCGGTATCCAGAATGGAATTATAGGCGGAAGTCATGCTAGCGTAGGCACGTGGAACAAAGGCCCATTTAGCATCGGCGATGTGGGTGCGGTAATCGATCGTCCCATCGCCGTCGTAATCCACTTCCCAGGTATCGATGATCCCGTCCCCGTCGCTGTCTTTGTACCGGAACGCCATATCGGGTTTGCCATCGAAGTTGTAATCCACCTTGAGCCATGCCCGATCAGCACCGTACAGGTGAAAACGATGGTCCACCCCTGACAAATAGAGCCGCAACTTGCTTCGGTTCTTCAAATCCAGTTCGTAACGGTTGTTGAAGGGCCTACGGTCGGCCCCCCAATCGCCGGGAACTCTCCGTTGCCTTCCGCGATGACGCCCTCCCACCGCTCGTGTGAGTCCCGGTCGGGACGTGAATCGATGTTGTTGTCGTTCTCAACCCATGTCAGAAGGACCTTCTCCCAATTTGCCGTCGCTCCAAATTGGCGAGCTTTGTTCCAGGAAAGCAATGGATCGGCCGGTCCGCCGCGAAGATTAATGCGCTCCGTCAGATTTGCCGGTATCTGGATCGTCGAGTGCCCCTGGGGATCATGGGGGGCATGGCACGAGAAGGAAAAGTCGTAGTCGTGTACATTGTTCCCAACAGTATCGTTATCGGCATCAAAGCTGTAACGCATACTCTCGGTTCCACTACCTGAACCAGAGAAGCGTATCGCGGCCTCGGCGAGGCCATCCCCATCCAGATCGTAGAATCCGAACGGATTCTCCCAGCTGGTACCCACGTACCCCTTTTGTCGTCGAAGATGTAACTTGAGAACACTTCATCACCTCCGAATGCGGAATGAAACTGACACTCGGTCTGCTGGTAGCGATAGTTGACTGTTTCCCACAGCTGATGTGTTCGAGCGAGATCGTGCGACCACCATACTTGCAATGCGTCCGTACCTAAGAAGCTTTTGTTCCATGAGTAGGTGTAGATTCCCATCTCGTCTACACCGTTGTCGTGGTCCGTGTCCTTGTACTCCACGACAGCGTCCACGGAACCATCTGCGTGGTAGTCGGCAATGTAGAGATCACTATCAAGGTCACCATCTCCGTCACGGTCCATGTCCCCGTCTTGGTCGACGACCTTCACGAGAATGGGACGCAGTTGTGAGTCATGCTTCGGATCGGTGTCGATGAAGTAGATGGTGTCTACCAAACCGTCGCCGTCGGTATCGAGTTTCAGGCGTTCGCCATCAGGCAAGCCTTTGAGCCGCCTCACAGCGACAGGGTCGAACGAGACGACGGCCGAGCCAAATACTCGTTTGAACAACTCTTGCGAGCGTCCCATTGGGGCGTCGCCCGCACCGAGCCGCCGCGAAGGTTGCAACAGCGTAGCCAGAGCGAAAGTGGCGGTCACAATGCGAAGATGCATGAGCAGTTTCGGAGTTGACTAGCGTGGGGGAGTACCAGTGATGGTTTCGATCAGAGCCGCTGCCTTCTCGTACCGACCTAAGTTGTACGTCTCGACGAACGCTTCGATCTGCCGGGCGGTTGACCAGAAATCAAGCGAGTCGCCTAAGGTAAACCCGCCATCGATTGGACCGCGATCAAGGATTCTTTGAGATCGAGCAGCCGCTTCCAGCCGGGGATATGGCCCGGCGGCGTTCCTCGCATAAAGAGCGTCACGCGCTTTGAGGAAGTAGAGCTCGCGGGCAATATCGAGACAATATCTTCGGCGTTCAAGGCGATCAGATTTCATTGCTTCGGCCTGGTATTGAGCCGCGAGGGAATCGGATGTTAGTGTCTGCAACGCCTCTATCAGCCGTTCGTTTTCGCGAATAGCCGACGGCAACACTCGATTGTTATAGTCTGCCTGAAGCCACTGTCGGTCCAGCTTGACAGGTGTCGCGAGTGGGTCGTTCACACGGCTAACTCGCACCGGAACTGGGTTGGAGGGTTGAAACACTTCGGTCGTATCGAAGTAGCCGTCGTGGTCCGAATCAAAAAAGCGAAATTCGAGATCCTTTTGCTTGTTCACGAGATCTCCGACCTCGATCCATCCTTCTCGCGCACCGAGAAGGTGGTAGCGTTTGTCGATGGCAGAGTAATAGAGCTTGCGTTCGCTCGAAGGGGTCTCCGAAAATTCGCGCCGCATGTTCCAGCGTTCCGTAGGACCGCCTGTGTTGGGCATGTATTCACGCTGGTAGATCCAGAACTGACCTTCCCAACGAAATACCGTTCGCGCCTCATCCCAAGTGAAGCCGGTCTGCTGTGCCGGATAGCGCAGGGCAGCGGAAACACCCTGTGATGCGGGAAGCCTAACGACGGTTCGCGGTTCGCGTCGCAACGGATTGGTATAGCGCATCTCCGGGTATGAATAGGCCTGTGCGCCAACCATGTTGAAGCCAAACGTGAAATGCGGATGTTGTACCGGTTCACCTCGCGGATCTGGATCTACGTTATAGCTGAAGCGGACGTTCATGTTGCCGGTTTCGGGCAAGGGAGTGGCCCTAGGTGCCCACATGTAGTTGTAATTGTTGGCGTAGTCGGGATCTTTGCCTGTGTTGCTACTGAGTGGCGCCGCCGAAACCCGGAGGACGATGTCACTATGTCCATCGTGATTCTGATCCCAGAACAGAAATGGGCACTCGGAGAGTGGGACCCAGGTCTTTGAAAGCGGATCATACTTGTTCAGATAGATAGAAACATTGCCTCGGAACTTGCTGCTGAAATCAGAGCCGCCGGCGTAACTCCAGTTTTTCAGGGCAAAGATCTGGGCTCCGTCGCCGTCGTAGTTTTCACCAAACCAGGCATACCTGAGATAGCCATCCTGATAGTGGCGTATTTCCATCTCGTCAGCTTTGCCATCGTGGTCATTGTCGATGTAGACAATCATGCGATCTACGAGTCCGCTGCCCTTCAAACTGACCAGGTACGCGGCGCTGGACTTGGTGTTCGCAAGGTCGCCGGACTTGCCGCTGTCGTCCACAACCTCAATAATGTTGCCGTCCCGGCGCTCGATCAACGTGTCTGGCCGGTTGTCCCGGTTGAGATCGAGCGTGAAGCTGTTACCCTCCTTAAGCTCTTGAGCGCGCTTCCACCAGCTCTTGCCCATAAAAGTGAGCCGCGCATCGGAGGACATGGCGGTCTCCTGCATGTACCAGGGCTCGCCGGTGATGCTGGGCCCTCCCGGGACAAGCGAAGGAGAGCAGACGAAGAAGAGCAACCACGGACGATAGTTCACAAGCTTAGCCTCCTCAGGGAAATGCTGCTACGGACAAAGGCGACACGTCAGCCGAGTGAAATTCTCTTTCGATCAGATGCCGACTGGTAAGCGGCTAAGGTGACCTGAACAGCAGCACGTCCATCCTCACCGGTAACTGACGGAGCCCGCTTCTCGCGAATGCTATTCAAGAATTCGTTACCTTGTGCTGCGTACGCTTCCAGGCGCACAGGGTCCAACATGCCTTTCCCTTTGAAGTCGATGGGTGCTTGCTCCGCAATCACGGTCCATGTGTTATCGCGACAGAGGCGAAGCGTGCCGTAAGCGTCCAGATCGAGAAGGCCCTTCTCGCCCACCACTTTGGCGCCAAAAGCGCTATGGGGAAACCCCGGAGAAGCAATTGACCAACTCACCCATGCCGAAGCTATCGAACCATCATCCAGGCCAAGCGCCGCCATCGTCGAGACCTCATTGTTCGATGGAGCCTCTCGCTGAACAACGGCAGCCACAGTCTTGATCTCGGCGCCGGTGAACCATCGAATCAGATCAATCGAGTGAACGCCATGGCCAAAGAAAGTGCCTAGATTTTCTGGTCGAGCTCTGCCAGGGAGGTCGAGACTGAGACCGCCGGAGTTGAGCGCATAGGCATGGATGGCCTGAACCCTTCCGATTGCCCCGTCGTTGATCAATCGGTAAGCTTCTTTGTTTATAAGGCGAAACCGTTGGCCGAACATGATCATCAGGTTGATCTTTGATTCAGCAGCGGATCGGATGATTTGATCACACTCGCCCACGCTTGCCGCCATGGGTTTGTCGAGCAAAATATGCTTGCCAGCCTTTGCAGCGGCTACGGCGTGAGCCGCGTGTACGCTGTGCAGCGTGCTGATAAACACCGCATCGATGTCCGAGCGGTTAGAGCAAGGCTTCTACGCTCGATTCCCACTCGACGCCGTAGCTACTCGCCAGTTCCTGCCCGCGTGTTCCACCGGAAATCGCTACGAGTGCGGCGTCGGAAAGATAGCGCGAAATCACCTCTGCATTTGTGCGGCCCATGAATCCGGAGCCGATGATGCCGACTCTAATCGGTTTCATTCGAAGGTCTCCTGTCAAGCGTGCGATTACCAGAGATGGTTGTCATTTTCAAATCTGTAGGCCATGGACAAAACCTGATCATTGAGCTTCCGCATCGACTTTTTCGGGATTTGGCGTGCGCGCGAATGTCAACTGCGAGACGTCGATGTGGCCAGTTGTTAATGCTGCGTACCCTGCCAACGAACTCTCCAGATCCGCCAATCCACTTCCCTTCCAGGCACCGGCTGCGGCATATTCCACATGTAACGAGCGGCCGGCTCTGAGCGGTGTCTTGGTCAGAACTGCCTGATTACTTCCGTCGGCGGTGGCTACGACAACCGGACCCGAAAAGTGAGCCGGATCAAAGAAAATGGCTATCCCGACATCTCCATCACGTTGGTTCTGACGACCGGTTACAACGAGACGGCCCGAGGCGGGTGAAAACTTCCCGCTCGCCAAATCCCGGACCCCGATTCCAGCGTCATACCCTTCGCGGGTATCGAGCCGCAAAGGTAAAACATCCAGCTGACAGCGAACGAAGGGCTCCGCCTGGTCGATGGAATAGAAGCTTTCAGCCGAAACGCATCATTGCCGATTGACCACTCGTCAAGTGAAGCTTCAACGATCGCGCGTAACGGCCCGTTCGCTACCACCCGATAGTGCGGAACCATTGCGGGCGAGGGCTGGTGCGCATAGTCGGGAACATTCATCGGCGGCTGGTAAACGCGCCCTTGCTGTCGCAAGAACATTCCGCCAATCCCGAGTGTTGCTCCGATGTGGAAGACATCGCGTCCGGTTCTCAGGTCCAGACGGGGAGGTACATATGCGGCCAAGTCGTTGTAAAGACCGGCGTGGTCTGGGAGCCTTGCCTGCATGTCAAGGAAGAAACCGCCATACATCCGATAACCGATCAACTCCGATTCGAGAGCTGCCACCTGGCGGTTGTATCCATAGCTATGTTTCGCTGCGACGCGCTTGGGCCAACTAATTGTGTCGTCCAATGTTGTGGAGTAGTAGACGTCAATGCGAGCTTCCTCCCCGGCCTTAAGCTTGACGGGGAATTCAAGCTGATCAGGAGTGCCATCGCCATCGATGTCATCCACCTGAGAAGGAAGGAAGGTGGCAGGGCTTCCGGGAGTTCGCTTATCAACGAGTACGACGAACGCGAGTCGGCCAGGAAAGTCAGGTGCCACCTGACGCGCCGCAACAACCGAAACCGTGGCAAGTGCGCCGGCCGTCCTCGATTCGTGGTTTGTCACTTTCACCGTGAGCCTTGACGCGAGGTTCGGGAGCAGCCAGTCGCGCTGTGGATTATTGCCGGTCTGTTCTGCCGGTTGGGCGACAGCAGAAATCAAACTCAGGATCATCAGTGCCCACAAGGTATGGTGCAGTCGGGTGCGACACCGATGGGACGAGCGGCGCAATACGGCATACATCTGTCTCATACAGTTAACGAAGTAACCTCTTCTTTTGCCGCCGGCGTACTGGAACGGAAGAAGTTGAGCCCGAATCCGAGCAGTACCAGACCGAGTGGAATGTCAATCCAGCGCGCTTTTGCGGAACTAGACACGAGACCGGCGAGCGCGAGCAGAAAGCCAACCGCAGCCGTGCCTATGCCGATTGCCGGACGAGCGGAATCGTTCCCGCCCATCTGGATCTCCGATGGTGCGATCGGACGATCCAGTTCTTTGAAGAAGCTCTCAATCCGGCGTGCCTCTTCCTCATCCCGGGAAGGAATCACACTTCCCAGCCACAAACCGACCGCCGTCGCAGCAATATTGAGGAAAATTGCAATGCCCTCGAATTTGTAGTTGATCCAATCCGCCGATAAATCCTGGCGCGACGGTAAGTACCAGGTCTTGATGGCAAATGTCGCGGCGCCACAGCACAAACCCATCACGAAGCCGGTTACCGCACCCTTCCAGGTGAGCCAGCGAACTGTAAGACCCGCCAGAACAGGCAGCATGGTAGGAGCAAGAAACAGTCCGAAGGCCGTCACCATCAGCTGAAACAGTGATGACTGGTGACTCACGGCAATCCATATGGTCAAAAGAATGATGACGGCGCCGAGCAGCAACGTGGATAGCCTCCCTACCCGGACCAGGGTAGATTCGGTGGAACCCGGCCTGATAAGCCGGAAGTAAACATCGCGCGTGAGGACGCTTGCAATCGCATTCAGGTCCGCGCTAATGGCGGCCATCGTCGCGGAGAACATGGCGGCGACGATGATTCCAACCATCCCTACCGGCAGCAGTTTGAGAACGAGAAGAACGTAGGTGTCAGCCGTGCGGTGCTGGGCAACCAGATCCGGGAGGAGGCTGCGACCAATAATTGCAGGCAACAACATAAGCGGCGTGCCAACCAGATTGAGGGCGGCCGAGAGGTACGCGGCCTTGCTGGCGGAGCGTTCATCGGGAACACAATAGTACTTCTGAGCCAAAGCCCAAGTCGCGTTGTAGCTGATGATGATGAGCAATAGAAAGCTGAACAGGTAAGTCGATCCATAGGGAGGGCCAACGAAGTTGAGGTGGCCAGGAGGAAGTCCATGAAAGCCTCGCGCGAAACCCCCGACCTGCCAAAGGCATAGTGGCAACAAGAGCAACATGGCAGCTATCTTCATCAGGAATTGGATATAGTCCGTAACGACCAGAGCCCAGAGCCCTCCGAGAAGGGTGTATGTCACCGTCATGATCCCGCATACGAGGATCGACGTTTGCAGTTTGATACCTACGCTAGTAGAGAGAATCAGTGCCGTAGCGAAGATCTTCAAGGCATCATCGAAGATCTTGACGGGATCCCGGCCCACGCAAACAACTGCCGTAGGGAGGCGTTGAACCTCTTCTCCAGGAACTCGACCGGAGTCACCACGCGTGCCCGGCGCCATCGCTTCGCAAAAATCAGACCTCCCGACGGCACATGCCGGGGCAGTCACCCAGAAGAGCGTAATGGCCACCATTCCGTGCAGGTAGGCGATTTGGGAGTAGGCGATGAACGTGAACGCACTAAAGCTCGACATATAGTGGGAAATGCCGGCCAGCCACCAGGGGATTTGATGGCCCCCGGCGAAGTAATCTTCGATGCCAGTCTGGCGCTTGTTGAAATAAAGCCCGACCAGCAGAACAACGACGAAATACCCAAGAATGATGACGTAGTCGGGAGCTGTGAGGTGGATTCCTGTCACGATCGTCGGCTCAGTTAAGAATAGTTTACGCCGGGATTGCCCAGGACTCGGTAGTCTGCTTCTGAACAAATTGCGGCCGGGCACGTGAGACTTCGGCCTTATGTTCTCACGACGGTAACAGGGACTGGACACCATCGCGACCCTGATTTTTCGGGTGCGAAAAATCATCTCCCGGATCGCCGACGATCGAGGATATAGTGCTGATGAATCCGGGACCAAGCGGCGACCTGTCGATCATAAGCGAAGTCCGCCGTGTTTAAAGCGGTTCACAAGTCCACGATTTGACATTGTGATCCGTAGGTTGACATTGACAAATGCAACGTTAGCAATCTAGAATCCCGTATCCGGGTTCTCAACCTATAGTTCAGGGAGTAGTTCATGGAATACGAGTTCTGTGGAGCACTTCGGACGCGTAACGCGTTATCTGCTGCATTCTTTTCGCGGTGCTGCAGATGCAGGGCCAGAACATCACGGGCTCATTGTCGGATTTGTGAGTGACACGTCAGGCGCTGTCACGCCCGGGGCAATCATTACTGTAGTCAACCAGGGTACCGGTAGTACGCTCGAAGCGAAAGTAGATGATCAAGGATCGTACACTGTTCCGAACTTGCTGGCCGGTACCTACCGTATCCTACGGCAAAGAAGGAAGGCTTTCAGACCGTAGAGGCGACAAGATGTCGAGCTGCTTTCGGCGCAATCCCTCCGACAGAACTTCACGTTGCGCCCGGGGACGTTACAGCAGACGATAGAGGTTACAGGCGCTGCGCCGCTGATTCACACCGATTCGCAAACCATCGGCGGGTCGCTCGGGAAGTACCCAGGTGTCGGAATTGCCGCCTTGCGACTCGATCGATCGACGGACTACTGACGCTAGCTCCCTGGAGTATCGACAGGCCGGCAACAATCCACGAATTTCAGGAAGCAATTACTGGGGCGGCAACAACTTCACCCTAAATGGAATCAGCGTGAACGATCCGGGAAATGGAGGCGTGGCTTATACCTCCGGCATTTCGGGCCTTAGCACTGCCAACTTCCGGCTCCGGATTCAATGCAGGAGTTTCGAGTAGATAGCGGAAATCAGAATGCTGAATATCGCGCGGTCGCCACGGTGACGATGCTGCTGAAGCAGGGCGAGAATGCGTTCCATGGCCTGGCGTACGAATACCTCCAGAACAAGGTGCTTAATGCAAACCAGTTTCTGTTGAATGCTTCGGGGCAGAACCGCCCGGATGCCAAGTTCAATCAGTTCGGGCGGTTACTTCAGCGGACCGATCATGAAGAACAAATTGTTCTTTTTTGGTGCATATCGTGGAATCCGGGACACCTTTTCCAATACTGCCCGACTCACGTTGCCATCGATGGCAATGCGAAACGGCGATTTCTCCGCGTTGTGCACTACATTTTCAGGCGGGCATCTGCGCCGAGGCACCCAACTCTATAACCCCTTCACCGGCGCTGCTTTCCCGAATAACCAGATTCCCTCCAGTATGGTCACGTCGCAAGCCAAGACATTGCTATCGTTTTCCCCCGCCGACAGACCTGACATCTTCCGGATTGCCCAGCAGCTCTCCAAACTATGTTGCGTCCGTGGCAAACCGGGCCGGGATCAACGGCGTGGACTTTCGAATGGATGGTCAGCTATCGGGTTCGGATTCGCTGAATGGCATCTTCCACTGGTCAAAAGGCTCGCCATGGTCTATCGCTTCCGGAAGTTATCCCGCCAATTATGGCAATAACGCGGATTACGGGTACACCGACTTTGCCGTCAGCGCAACGGAGACGCACACATTCAGCCCCACAGCTCTGAATGAATTCCGCGCCGCATGGGTCGTGCATGCCAGCGTGCGAACTGGGCAGAACACGGATTACCAGACCTGGAACCTCTTCCCTCAATTACCGGTCACTGACAACGGCGGCTTGCCGACGATGTCCATGAGCGGTTACACCGGCATGTTCTATGACTACGGAAAAGGCTACCCATTTCCCGAATACGACATCGAATACATCGATAACTTCACGAAAATAGCTGGCCGACATACCTTTAAATTCGGTGCGGACGAAACGGGGTATAAGAACTACATCCGACAAGGCGGGCCCGCTTTAAGCACCTCATTAGGTAATCCGCTAGGTACCTTCACCTTCAATGGAGCGTGGACCGGGAACAAAGGCTGGCCCGGTCAAGGAAGTTCGCAAGGCAATGCCTTCGCGGATTTTCTGCTGGGTACCGCGTCGAGTACGAATTATGCTGGGACCTCTCACCGAAATTGTCACCTATTCGCGAAATTGGGAATTCTATGCACAGGACACGTTCCAAGTGAACCCAAAGCTTACGTTGAACTACGGACTCCGGTACATCTATCAGAAGCCATGGAGCGTTCGTGACGATCGCGTCAGCTTTCTGGACCTGCGAACAACAAGCTCGCTATTCCGCAGGACTCGAATACCGTCACTACTCCGCCACTTGCTGTTCCCGCATTGATGTCCCAATATCCGTATGAAACGACTCAACAGGCGGGATGGCCAAAATCCTACTTCGTTTCTGACACAAACAATCTTGGTCCGCGAGTCGGCTTTGCTTACCGCCCGTTTTCCGGCACGAAAACGG
The DNA here is from genome assembly GCA_963730775.1 of uncultured Acidobacteriaceae bacterium. Lineage (GTDB taxonomy): Bacteria > Acidobacteriota > Terriglobia > Bryobacterales > Bryobacteraceae > Bog-105. Next base: position 31,310 of record CAVSTI010000016.1, read on the forward strand.
TCGTCCGCGGCGGATGGGGCATCTATTACCTTTCGATCCCGGGCTTCATAGGGGCGCACGAGAACATTTTCAATCCTCCTTGGAGAAGCGGTTCCAGCTTCAACTCGCAATTACCCGGAAATCCGACATCGCCTTCCTGCCGGACCTGACATTTTCGAATCCATTCCCGGACAACGCCCAGCCGGACCCGCCAAGAATCCGCTCATCTACATGACGCAGAGGAACCTGGTGAATCCCATCATGCAGCAATGGAGCTTCACGGTGGAGCAGCAATTGAGTAACGACTGGGCCGTCCGGGCTTCCTATGTTGGTGCCCAGACGCATCACATGTTCTGGTACGCGGGAGACATCAACAAGCCGAATGTTCAGAAGCCCAATGTTCCGTTGCAGGCGCAGCGTCCCTATCAACCTTGGGGGCAGATCAACGCTACGCAGGGCGGCGGGAACATCAACTTCGACCAGCTTCAACTAGAACTGAACAAGCGATTCGCGAACGGCCTCCTGTTCCAAGCTCAGTATCAATTCACGCGTAGTCTGGACAATGTTTCTCTTACGGGCGGCCCCCAGAATCCGAACAACTATGCGGCGGAATACGGAAATACTGACTCCGTGCCTAGGCAAGTATTGACACTGAACTATCTTTACGAACTCCCGGTTGGGCACGGGCGACGCATCAATCTTCAGAATCGGTTGGTCGACAGCGTCTTGGGCGGATGGTCTGTTTCTGGGATCACGGTATACCGTACCGGGATTCCTGTTCTCACTCGCATTCAACGTGCCGTCTAATATCGTCGGGTGGTGGGGTGGGCGGCCGGACGCAGTCTCGGGAGCGGACGTTTACGCAGGGCAGAGCGGCTCCCACGATATCGTGAGCGGCGTGCCATGGTTCAACCCAAACGCATTCGTTGCCCCGCAGCCATGGCAGTACGGAAACTCGTCTCGAAATAGTGTCTTTGGGCCCGGCTTCTGGAACTGGGACCTCGGCGTCCAAAAAGGTTCCGCATCACCGAGAGCCACTCTTTGCAAGTGCGGGCAGACTTCTTAAATGCCCTTAACCATTTCAATCTAGGTAATCCGGTCGCCACCATCGGCGACGTGCGGGATGGGGGGTTGGCGACTCCAACTGCCGGAAAGATACTGAGTGGGACTGGCAATCCCCGCGTTATTCAAATAGGACTGAAGTATATTTTTTGAGGAGACCACATCGAATGACACCTTAGCGCATGAGCTTCACGCGCTTTTGTGAATCTGCATCATTGTTTGTCTATAGCAAAGTGGTTATACTGCGTGGACGCCAGAATGACGCGGGTGCTGTCTTAAATGCTTGTTGACGCACATGTCCATATAGGGAAGTCGACTCGACTTCAAATCGACGTCGATGGCGAGTATCTAGTCAGAGTGGCGGACAAGATGGGCTTCGAGAAGATCTGCTGCACGGATCTCACCGCTCTCTTCTACGACATGCATGAGGGGAATCGCCTCCTGTTCGAACAGATGAAACGGTTTCCGGATCGAATCATCGGCTATGCAAGTCTGCATTCGACCCGTTTCGGGACCCAGGCCTTGGATGAACTGGACAGATGCGCTAACGATTATGGGATGCGAGGTCTGAAGATCTATTCGACTCCTCAGATGTCCATAGCCGAACCGGCGACAATTCCAATCTTCGAAAAGGCGGCAAAGCTCGGGTTTCCGATTCTGGCCCATGCCACGCCTCCGGAATGCGAATACTTGATGGCGGCGGTTCCGGATTGCAAGCTGATGATGGCTCACGCCGCCGCCCAGCCGTTTGCCCACGGCGATTGGAACCGTGCCATCATGGCGGCGAAGCGATTCCCCAATTTGTACCTTGAAACGGCGAGTTCCACCATCGATACGGGCTTTCTGGAAACTTGTGTGTCGGAGCTCGGACCGGAGAAGATCATCTTCGGAACCGATATTCCCCTACTCGATCCCCATTTCCAACTATCAAAGGTTCGGGATACCAATGTTCCTGCCCCTGCATTGGAAAAGATCCTCGGAGGTAACATTCTCCGCCTCATGGGATTGGCAACATGAGTGATGCGCCTCCGGTTCTAGACATAAATGCATTCGTCGGCCAATGGCCCTATTGGCCAATTCCGCACAAACTTACCTGATTTCTTAGACCGTTGGGGAGTTCATCAGGCCTGTATCTGCTCTACACGGAGCCTGTTCGTGAACTGGGAAGATGGCAATCGAGAAGCGCTCGAAAGCGCGGCAGATTCAACTGGCCGTCTCGTCCCATTTGCCTGCCTCGGCACGTACGAGTTGTCACATCGCGCTGCCATCGGAAGGCATGACCTGAGCAGTTATCTAGAACGCGGGTTCCGAGGCGTGCGCTTGTACCCCCAGCATCACAGTTATCATCCGTTGTACGAGAGCTTCGTTGACGATATCTGCGAGCAGGCGGCCGCATTGAAAATGCCTGTCTTGACGTCTCTCAGAGCGATCATGAACTGGGGTGTGCCCTCCCAACCGCTTGAACACGTGGTTGCGCTTGTGGAGCGGCATCCGAAGACAAACTGGATCATCTCCGGCGTGAACTATCTTCATGAGATCCGCTCTGCCGTCGCGCTGATGAAAAGATTCGAAACAGTTTCGCTCGAGACTTCGTGCGTCATGGGCTACCGGGCACTCGAGAAGTTGGTCTGTGAGTGCGGTCATGAGCAGATACTGTTTGGAAGTGCCGCTCCGATACAGCACCTCGGGGCGAATCTCGCGAAGGTGGCAAACTCAGAGTTGAGTGATCACGCCAAGCAGGCTGTGCTTTCGGGGAACGCATCCAGGCTGCTCGCGCGGGTGGCCCAATGAGATTCGTCCGGATCATTACAAGGGATCGTGGACCGTGCCTCGGTGTACGGCGCGGCAATGCGTACGTCGATCTCACATCCGCGGAAAAGCAACGGTCGGGCAGATCTTTGGAGAGCATCACGGACTTGATGATGCACAGTGAGCCCCTGGCCTACGCAATTGACTTGATTGAGTATTCCGCTGATCAGAACGGCAGATTCTCGATTGCGCCCGAGGATGTTAAGTTGGATGCTCCCATACGAAATGCCCCGAAACTGATCGCACTGGCCGGAAATTTCAGAAAGCACATTGTAGAGAGTGGATTCGCGGAAGTACCAGAAAACGAGGTGATCACACCCCAAGTCTTTCTGAAGCCCCCCTCAACCACAATCAACGCCTCCGAACGGGTCCATTTCCCGCAGAAAGCGCAATCAGTTTCTGGACTGGGAAGTTGAGTTGGCCGTAGTGATCGGAAAGCACGGACGAGACATCGCCGCAGAGGTTGCCATGAATTACGTCTTTGGCTATTCCGTCCTGAACGATATCAGTGAAAGAGAACTGAATAAGGGGCTAGAGGGACGCAAGGTGCGAGAGTTCGATCCCTTCTTCGACTGGCTACTCGGCAAGTGGTTCGATGGTAGTGCTCCGCTGGGACCTGAGATCGTCACGCGGGACGAAGTTCAAAATCCTAACAATCTGGATCTCACGTTGAAACTGAATGGTGATCTCATGCAATCAGGCAACACGTCCCAGATGATCTTCGATATCCCACGGACCATTGAGTACGTATCGTCAGTATTCACCTTGGAGCCAGGCGACCTCATTGCGATGGGTACACCCGACGGCGTTGGAAAGGCGAGAGGCATCCGCCTCAAGACTGGCGACGTGATGGAGGCGGAAGTGACCGGTCTTGGGGTTCTAAGAACACAGGTCGTTTGACTCCGAGACCCAGCAAGGTGGGAAGACATTGACACGGACATTAGCTATCCAAGGCGGTAGCCGGATAATCAGCGAGCCCCTACCGCATTTCTTGAATGCGGCCGGGAGAACTTTCGACCGAGCCGAAGAAGAGTTGGTGCTGGAGGCGCTTCGGTCGGGTTGCTTAAGTCGTAGCGGTGGCTCCTTGGTTAAGAAACTTGAGCACGATTTCGCCGAGCTGCTCGATTTGCCGTTCGCCTTAGCCTGCTCCAGCGGAACGGCCGCCGTACATCTCTGTATAGCAGCGCTCAAGTTGGAACCGGGAGAAGAAGTCATTGTTCCTCCCATCACAGACATAGGAACCATTCTGCCGATTTTGTGGCAGAATGCGATTCCTGTCTTTGCGGACGTTGATCCCCGCACAATGACGATCGATCGCAGCAGAGGTATCCCGGAAAATCAGCGCCAAAACTCGGGCGATCATCGCGGTTCATCTGGCAGGTCAGATGTGCGACATGGACGCGCTCCGAGCCCTAGCCGATCAACATCGGCTGGTACTGATAGAAGACTGCTCCCAGGCGTACTGGGCAGAGTATAAGGGCGCGTTGGCAGGAACGATCGGCGACTTGGCTTGCTTCAGCCTTCAACAGAGCAAACACATCACCTGTGGAGAGGGCGGGCTTGTTGTAACCCGCAACCCACAATTTGCGGAGCATGCGCGTTTATTTGCTGACAAGGCATGGCCACGTGAGACGAATAGTCTCGGTTCCGCCCGCTTTCTGTTCCTCTCCCAGAACTATCGAATGTCGGAACTGCAAGGTGCAGTGGCCCTCGCGCAAATCTGCAAGGTCCAGGACATCGTTGCCCGAAGACGAGAAGCAGCAGATTTACTCACCTCGTTACTCGAAGGCCTGCCCCTCGTCTCCGCTCCTTACGTTCCTCCTGGCACTAAGCATTCATACTGGCTCTACTTTCTTCATGTCACAGGAGCAAACGGTCAAGATTTAACACAAGAGGTCGGAGATGCACTGATTTCTGAGGGCGTCCCAGCATGGGTTCGCTACATCATCGACCCGCTGTATCTGTCACCCATTTTCGTTCAGCCTGCTACGTACGGAAGTTCAGGATATCCATTTACGTCTTACGGCGCGCAGACCTTTGAACGTGGTCTGTGTCCGGTCTCCGAACGGGCGTTGAGTCGAGTCATTGCCATTCACTGGAACGAGAATCTGACTGAAACTCATGTACGGAGCATCGCCGAAGCGATCTCATTAGTCGCACACTATTTTCATGGCCAAGCTGCGAATTCGCTTGTTCATGATCGCTGACGGAAGCCTTCGGGACGGCCTCAGTGAACAACGTCATTCCACGTATAATCACGGCGTGAAACCTAACCGGAAAGCTGACATTTACTACATCGAGGTTCTGGGTAAGACCCTTGACGTGCTGGATGCTTTCAGCCGATCCGAAGGTAATCAGCTTTCCCTGCAGGACCTCGCTGCAGCTACAAAGCTTAATAAAAACACCGTCTTTCGAATCCTCTACACCTTGGCCGAACACGGGTACGTTTTAAAGGAAAGACACTCGTACCAATTGGGGCCAAAGATCGGGTCCTTGAGCAATGCGCGGCTGCACCGCCCTGATCTGCTGACGGTCGCCGGCCCGTACCTTAGTTCTCTCCGGGACCGCTTTGGTGAGACCGTCAATCTGGGGATTCTCGATCAGGGCAGCATTCGATATATAGACGTGCGTGAAAGCCGCGAGCGCTTCCGCCTCGCAGAGCGCGTCGGAGGAAGTGACCCGCTGCATTCAACCGCTTTGGGGAAGGCGCATCTGGCCTTTCTCCGGCCAGAAAAAGTGCGATCGCTCATGAAGGAGTATGGAATGGCGAAGCAGACCGAGCACACCATCACTAGTCTGAGCGCACTCAGGGCAGAACTTGAGGCCATTAGAGCCGACGGCTATGCGGTTGACCGTGAGGAGAGCATGCTGGGAGCTTTCTGCGTCGCAATGCCGATACTGGGCACAGACGAAACTCCTACCGCAGCAATTAGCATTTCGGGGCCAACAACGCGATTCAACGAATCCGCTTTGCCCAAGGTGATCGCAATTTTGAGTAAGGCTGTGACCGAAATCCAGAAGAGGCTGAACAGCTGAGAAGCAGCCGTAAGCAGCCGTGTCGCAAATCCAACGCGCCAGATCGATGATGCATGTATAACGAGCGCTGGGCTAATTCTCACGAAATCGCAACCCGATCGGGCCCGATTGCCTTCCGAACGGCAGATCTGTACGACGTCTCGATCCCGATGCGCGAACCATTTCGGATAAGCTCGGGAGCGGTCTCGGAGAAGCGATCGATTGTCTTACGTTTGGAAGCGGAAGGTCAAATCGGATGGGGAGAAGCCTCGGCCATGAGCGGCAGCTTCTATTCACCAGAAACCCCAGAGTCATGTCGAGACGAGTTGAGGACGCTGCTGGGGCAATTGCTGGATCGACAATTTCCGTCGATGCTGGAACTCGAGAATGAATTGCAGCACCTTTCTCGTAATAACTTCGTGAATGCGGCCGTCGAAACAGCCGCGTGGGAGATCATCGCGAGGAAACGCAATATCAGTCTCCGCGAGCTCTTCGGAATCGAGGATCGCCCAATACCGTCGGGTCTAGCTGTAGGTCTGTATCCAACGACCACCGAGCTTCAAGATGCCCTCCATCGATACCGCGTCTTTGATTACCAGCGGCTGAAACTGAAAATCCAGCCCGGCGACGATATCGAGGTCGTTCAGGCAGCGCGTGGAATTGTCGGCCGATTTCCTCTGTTCGTCGATGCAAATGCGGCTTATGAACAGTCCGACATCCCGACCTTTCTTCGTTTGGAGCAAGAAGAGTTGATGATGTTTGAGCAGCCTTTTGCAAGGCACGATCTCGATGGCATGGCTGCCCTGAAGAGTCGCGTGCGAACTCCCATCTGTTTGGACGAGAGCGCTGAAACCGAAAACGACGTAGAGCGCTTCGTAGAAGGCAAGGCCTGCGATATCGTCAACATGAAGTTGCAGCGCGTTGGTGGATATCTTCCAGCAATGCGCATTCTGGAGACTTGCGCCCGGCATCACATCCCAGTCTGGATGGGAACAATGCCTGAGCTTGGAATCGGAAGCGCACAGGCCCTGATGCTGGCCGCTCATCCGCAGTTTGTATATCCGACAGATGTGGAGCCGAGCGAACGCTGGTTTCTCGACGACATAATTGACCCGCCTCTGCAGCTAGTGGATGGATACATACACACGCCCTCGGGTCCAGGTCTTGGATTCACGATTCCGAATGAATTACTCGAACGGTACACGGCAGCCCACGATAGACTATCCGCCTAGATCGGCAACGATCACACGGTGGACGGTCGATGCATTCCGTTGGGCGACTTGAACTACATCCGGACTGGCTTGCCGCCTTCCCGCTTACTTTTCTGAGCGGCCTCCATCATCTCAAACATCTCCAAGGTTTCGGAATTGCTGACCGGAGATTGCCCGGTTGCCACGAATTGCACTATCTGGCGCACGAGAGGCACGTAGTCGACCTTAATGTCAGGCAGCACGTCCACCTGATTCTTCGACCGAAACGCGACAGCTCCAAACTTGCTGTAAGGACGATCAATTCTCATAGTGCCGAGACGCCCGTCCTTCCATCGGCACGTCACGACATCTGCGCCTTCTGAAGTTGTCCGTGTTACTTCGGAGCACCCCGGCCCCATCATTGTGTACAACATCTCAGCGGCGTGGATCCCGTACCAGGCGAGATCGAGTTCGTGATGTTCTTCCGTCGGACCCGGCCCCCAGACGACGGCGCCATTTAGCGGCTTCTCTTTAAGCGCCTCGACTTCGCTGAATCGAAGACTGGAAGCACTGAACCATGGGACATTCCCCTCTTTGGCGACGCGGGCGATTTCCAAGGCGTCCCTGAGCGAAGATGCTAGCGGCTTATCGATGAAGAGTGGTTTATGACACTTCACCGCTTCTTTAACTTGTGCCAGGTGAACTCGACCATCCAAGCTTTCGACGAGAATGCCGTCGACGGCTTCACACATTTCAGAGATAGAACTGACGAAATGAACAGCGAATTTCTGTTCTAGCTCGTTTGCGAACCTTTCGACGCGGCTGCGGCTCTCCTCAATGTCCGGACTTCCTCCCTTGAATGCTGAGACGATCCGGGCTCCAACTACGTGATTCTTCGCGGCAGGATCATTAAGAACAGACGCGAAGGCGACTGCATGAGACGTATCGGTCCCAATGATGCCGAGTCGCAGATCAGCGCCGCAGCAGGCCACGGCAGACAAGAGAGTCAGCGAAACGAATGCGTTCGGTCTCCGAGTTCTTCCTCCTAGTCTATTCATCAGAATAAGATCTTGAGCGCCAGTTGCAGGATCCGCGGATCTCCGGCGCTCGTCAGCTGTCCAAATGCCGGGTTGCTCAAGGTGGTAACGGGATTGTTGAAGTTGGTGCGGTTCAACGCATTGAAACCTTCCAATCGCATCTCCGCTGAACCGCTCTCACGGAGGAATGGCAACTTCAGCGTTTTCGCGAGCGACGCATCGACGTTCGCGGTTCCCGGACCTTGTATCGTGTTTCTACCCAACGTACCCAGCCTCCCAGGGTTCGCGTTACTAATGCGCGACGTATCGAAGTACTGTCGTACAGAAGCCGCTTTGCCCCGGCCCGTATCGAGCACCAGGCTGCCGTTGCCCGAGACATTCGCGTAATTTCCGTCGATACCCGCAAGCGTATCGCCGGTCGCAAGCACGCCAAACGGGAGACCAGACTGCAGCGTCACGATCCCGCTCAGTCGCCACCCTCCCACGAGATACTGGACTGCCCGCGAGCCAATGTGAGAGCCCGGCAACTCCCAAAGGAATGAAGTCACGAATCGTTGCGGGATGTTCTGATCGGATGGTCCACGGTGGAGGGCGAAGTTGAAGGGATAGGACACAGCATATCCGCCAATGCCGTCGTTGACGGATTCGTAATCTAAAGTCTTCGACCAGGTGTACGAACCCAGAACACTGAATCCGTGTGTGAAGCGCTTGTTCACAGAGATCTGCAGGGCGTTTGAGCTTGAGTTCAACCCGTTGATATCCCGGTAGATCTGTTGAAAGCCCGTTATCGGGCGACGGGCATCGATTGAGGCGCGATTGGCCGTGAGCGACAAGCTGGGATTGTAGATGGGTGCGTTCTGATCGTAGTAACCCATCAGATGTGATCCTTTGGTACCGACATAAGCGACACGTAGTCGAGTATCAGCAAACAGCTGGTGTTCGACGGTGAAGTTCCAGTTTTGGGTATAGCTGGTTACCCACTTACCGGGCAGAACATAAGTCTGAAGCGGAGTCGGATAGGGACTGTTTGCATCGAAACTGGTAATGGGGAATAGATTCAGATTTTCGCGTCCGGCATAGGGACGATCCAGCTGCCCGCTGTAGAACTGAACGCCATAGCTGAAAGGCGCTACATCGTTCGAATTGTTCTGGGCGCGAGTCATCGGAACATCGTAGAAGATTCCGTAACCCCCGCGAATGCTTGTCTTACCATCTCCCAGCGGATCCCACGCGAAACCGATGCGAGGCGCAACATTGTTGTTATCCGAGCAGGCCACGGCCTTCGGGATGGCCGGTCCACAGGGATAGCCGGAAGGTGCAGTGTCACCCCTGTACAAAAGGCCGGCCGGAGCATTCACGAATATCTTCGACTTTACGCCTGCCTGGTAGTTGCCAAGATCGAATGTTTGATTGCGATCCATGGTGTCGCCGAAGAAGCTGTACGGCTCGTACCGGACTCCCAGGTTTAAGGTGAGGTGACGGTTGATCCGCCAGTTGTCTCCGGCATAGAAGCCTTTTAGAAATTGGCGCCGATTTTCATATTCCCCGTTGTTTTGATCGAAAGAGGAGAAGAGCCCCAACATGAAGTCAGCGCGGTCGTATCCCGTGGCGTACCCGTTGAAGCTGAATGCGCCCGAAGCATGGTACAGGGTCGCCTCGTTATATTGACCCCAGCTGATTTGAGTGCCCCAGGTAAACGTATGCGCGCCGTGAGTCCAGGTCCAATCGTGGATTAGTTCTTCCGACGCTCTCTTGAAGAGCCGCTGATGCGGAGCCGTGAACGACACGCCGCTGTTAACGAGCGAGACCGTAACGTCGTTTGACGGCGCATACAAAGAAATTCCGAAATTGGCATAGCTTAGCGGAAGATCCGTTCTTCCTTCTTCGATAATGTGTGTGCCGCTCAATTGGGTATGAACCACCATGTTGGGGGTGACTGTGTAGTTATAAGCGAGGGTTGCACTCTTCGAAGGCACGTCCACCGAACGACGTGAGGCGTTGATGTTATCGGAAGGAGAGTGGAACGGGTCCTGCTGCTCATTGCTGAATGCACGGAACAGGACCGTTTGCCGATCGTTAATGACGTAATCCAAACGACCGATGAATTGCTTCCCGCTTTCGGGAGTGGAGATGGTGTAATTCGTGAACCCGTTTGCCGCTGGAACCGGCGACACTCCCAACAGCCGTATGGCCGCAGCCGAGAAACGACTGACCGGGATACGGTTTCCCGCGAAAGGAGTGTTGGTCTGGGGATCAAGGATCGGAGCAGAAAACGCCGCGAAGTTCCCTTGTCGTTCCGCCGCCGTCAAACTTTGAAAGCGCAAATCTCCAGGAGCCGAGCGAATCCAGAGTTGCTGATAACCACCGAAAGCAAAAATCTTGTTTTTAAGAACTGGGCCACCTAGCGTGAACCCAACTTGATTTCGCTTGAGACTGTCGGGCTGGTGCGAGAAGTAGTTGGTGGCGTTGAAGTTCGAGTTCCTGACGAACCAGAAAACATCCCCATGCACACTGTTCGTGCCGCCCTTGGTCACGATGTTCACGGAGCCTGCGGAGCTGAAGCCCTGGTCCGGCCCCATGTTGCTCGTCTGTACCGAAAACTCCTCCACAGCGTCAGGAAACGGGAACGGCACGTTCATGTTGTAGTGGTTATCCATGTTTTGGCCCCCATCGAGCGTGAAGCGCACGTTGTTGTTCCGAGAACCGTTGAAGCTGAATGAATCCTGGCCCGAAACGCCGGTCTTGTATTGGCCTGCCGACGACACCTGGGACAAGAAGGGCCAATGTCGCCGCATCGCGCCCGTTCAATGGCAGGTCAACCACGCGCTTTTGGTCGACCGTCTCTTTGATGGTTGCTACTTCGGTTTCGACCTGGTTCGCCGCCGCATCGACTGTCACTGTCGACTTCACATCGCCGATTTCCAGGACGACGTCGATCTTGAGATTTTCGTTTGCCTGGAAGGTAATGCCCCTGCGTTCATAGCGGCGAAAAGATGGCTGCTCCGCGACTAATTGATAGGCGCCGACAGGGAGTAAGTTGAACTGATAACGGCCTGAGCTGTCACTATTTGTCGTGCGGGCCTGGCCAGTTGCCACATTTGTGAGCGTTACCGCGGCTCCAACAATCGATGCGCCTTGAGTATCTACGATATTGCCAACGAGAGCGGCGGTGTCTCGGGTCTGAGCACAAGCAAGAGCGCCAAAGAAAATCCAAACTGCAAAGAGCTTCATGAACTTCCTTCCACTGTTCGACACAGTTACGCAATTAAAACTGAAATGTCAGATAAAGTCAATAAGCAGCGGGGAGAAACTTGGCGATGTGCCGAGAATCATTCAAATGGGAACGCAATTCAGTGGTGAGGCCGGGCTACTGTCCGATGCTCTTCAATAAACGAACTGTTTCGAATTGCTGTTTTGCTTCCCCATCACGCCCCTGCTTTTCTAGCGCGCGGCCGAGTTGGTAATACACGAGCGATGAGTTCGAGCCGAGTTGGGTGGCCTTTCGGAGATTGTCAGCAGACTCTGCGTAGCGACCCATTGCAAAATAGGTTTTGCCGAGCATAAAGAAAAGGTCAGCGTCGGAGGGCGTTGTCCGGACCGCGCGATTCAGGTATTGGAGCGCCCGGTCGTAATCCGGATGATCGGCCTTCAACATCGCCTGCGCCAGCATGGAATCGATCATGGGGTATTGAGGGACTGCTCGCTCTAGTTTTTCAAGGGCCTCCATGGCTTTCGGGTAGTCTCCCAGCAAGGTTTCTGCTTGGGCCAACCAACGCCAGCCCTCTGCCTCACCTGGCGCGCTCCGAGTAACACCTTGGAGCACGCTTGCTCCTTCCTCATGTCTCCCGGCATTGACTAGATTCCGACCAAGCGCGATGGCGATCGGAGCAGAATGAGGAATAGCGGTGCTGCATGACTGCGCCACTTCGATTGCTTTCGCTGGTTCTGCGTTGGTTTCGAAGATCTCGGTCAGAGCGAGACAAGCGATCTCGCTCGGAGCCAATTCGATCGAGGCTCGAAAAGACCGAATGGCGTCGTCATTTTTCTTCTCGTTCTTATAAGCCAGCCCCGCTATAGCCGCAGCAGTTGACCTTTGCTCACGGGTGAGGTTAGCTGCCAATGCGGAACTCGCATCGCGCTCGGCATCGGCATATGCGCCTAGATTGTTCTCCAGAGTGGCAAGCGTCAGTAAGACTGCAGGTTCGGAGACCCCGGCCTGCTTAACCCGCAGAAGCTGGGCCAGTGCAAGATCGAATCTGTTTTGAGCGAGTAAGGCTTGGCCTAATTGGGCACGTAACTGGATGGAGCTTTGTTTTTGTTCCTCATTCTGCTGCCCAGAAGAGAATCGGTCGAGCTGAGCTAGATTCGAAACAGATTCATCCAAGTTCCCTGCCGAGGCGTTCACTTGGGCGAGCGAGAGAAGGATAGCCGGCTCGCTTGGGGCGAGCCGCCGCGCCTCCATCAGGGCTTCGCGTGCTCGATCAAAACTGCTGGCCGCAGCCTCCGCTAAACCCAGACCATAGTAAAGGGAGGCGTTTTTAGGAGCGAAACAGAGCGCAGTTCGGAAACTCGCGGCAGCCTTCCGGTAATCGTTTGCCTGAAATGCTTCTTGGGCTTCGGATGCGTACGTGCGGATTTGCTGTGCGGGTACTTGGGAGGCATCCGGTGCCGGGCAGCTATCCGCTCCCATCACCAGACGAGCGAAAAGGGGAACGGCCAGACAAAGCTTCATCACAATACTGTGCAAGAGATCGGAACAACGGTATTGAGTTCATACGCGTCGAGTCGCTCAGGATCACGAGACAAGGGTTGAAGTCTTCCGGCGGAATCCTCGGCTCGACTCATGAGGATGTGTTTGCCTGAAGAGGCCGGACCAGTTGCAGGTCCAACGAACCCAGGTAAACGCCTTTGGCGGGGTAGACAGGTGTGCTCGATCCCAATTCTTTCCGCCGTCTATGCTCAGGTGGACTTCTTTGATCGTGCCTTCGCCGGTCCAGGCATAGCCGGAAACAGGAACGACAGATGGCACCAGTTTTGTATCCGGAGAAGGATAACCGATCACGGATTTAACAAGAACGGCAGACACAGCGGCCGGTGGCTTACCTTTCGCCAGCCGCGAGTACAGCCGGGGCATCCCGCTTGCAACATACCAAGGGGGAACCGCCTCGCCCGGACCGAGAACTTGGATCCGGCGGATCCATTTGACCGAGTCCATACCGTATCGGCCGGGGAAAATGGCGCGAGCGGGAAAGCCGTTCCGCTCGGGAAGAAAACGCCCGTTCAATCGGATCGCAAGAAGGCTTTCAGGCGAGAAGCATTTGTTTCCCGGAACAATGCGCGTGTAACGAGCAGGAGCGGCATTCGCCACCAGGCTTCCCTCGTCATAACCTTCGAGAAGGATGTAAGCGTCGCGTTTGGCCCCTACCAAGTCCAGCACATGTGAAAGCCGGACACCTTCCCATTCACCCATAGCAACGGCGGTTCCGCTCTCGCCATTACCGGCGCACTCGAGCAATGCTCGTTGCGTGACAAGCTTGGATTCGAGCAGATCACTAAAGTTCAACGTGATTGGGCGCGCGACGTGGCCCTCAATGCGAAGCGTCCAAGATGCCAGAGTGAGACCGGCCTTCGCGGGTTCGAAACTTGTGAAATGATTGCGGACGAAGACCTGGTCAGCCGGTGTAAGATCGGTCTGCTGCGCATGCAGTTTGCTTTGCAGCAACCCGGTCGCACCGACAATGAGCCGGCGACGCGACAAACCCGGAATCATTGTGCTCCATTTACGCTCTTCACGAGTTTATCGACTTCACTTACTATAATCGGCTCAACGGTTTCGGTGAACGGGGCGGGCTGGCCATAGGGGATCATTGCCCCGCCTCCTTCGTACCCACCTTCGCGGAGGACGCGTACAGACGGGATATACGCAAATACATCATTCGAGTAACCGGCGACCCAGGTAGTGTCCCAGCCATACTTCGCTTTGAATTCCAGCGAGTAATCAGCAACCACTTCGCCGCCGAGGATGATCCAGGTCAGGCCGGTTCCGAACCTCCAAACCTGAACGGGATAAGGATATTGTTCCGGCAGTTTCTCGCCGCGCTCAAGCTTGGCGAGCATGAACTTCGCATGTCGTTGCACGCCGACATCCTTGTTGCTCAAGCGGTGTTCGAACTCTTCACGCGAAGGAGCCTTCTGGAATGAAACGTCCACCGTTTCAAAGGCCGCCTTGATGGGACCGGACTGAGGCCGCATCTTCCCTTTCAGCACTTCATTCACAGCGGCCGCCATGATCTCGCCGTATGTTCTTGCCAGTTCAACGCTTCTGCGAGGCAACGGGTTTGCATCAGCGCCGCAGTCCTCAACAAACATGGCCGTCGAACCCGGATTGCTTTTCTCGATCGCTTCTTGTGCGAATCCGGCCCAATCGCCGTTCACAACGTAATCGCTCAGCACGGTGTTATGACACGCATAGCCAAAAACAACTGCTTTTAAGCTCCCGTCGTGACCGCGCACGGCCAAAACCGGCACATCGTGGTCGACGACTCCTGGAAAGCTGCGCTTCATTACCTGACGCCGGCGATTCACGGCAAATCCGGCGAAGCCCTGCTCAAAGGAAATCTCAGCAGGGCCAAGATTTCGAAGTGCGGAACCGATCAGTTCTACAACCTGATCCTCGAGGTGACGTGTGTAGACATTTATAGCGTCTTCATCGGCCGGAGTTAAAGGATAGGCCGGACGAAGCATGCTACCGATCACCGGTGCGCTGTGGGTGTGAGAAGCATTCAGCGCCAATCGCTCGCGTGGAATCTTGTACTCACGTAAAACCCGCTCGGCAATGGGATCTGAAACCTCTTTGACGAAGCCCAGCAGATCTGCCGTGACCAGGACGGTGCGTGCGCCGGTTTCATCCTCAATGGCGAGAGCCTTGGCGTGAATCTTCTGCAGAACTCCCTCGGAAGGCTTGGTCCTGCTTCCATAGCCAGCTAGCCAGATCGGCTTCTCTGGCGTGATATCCACTGTCGCCACACCTGCCTTCCAGCCGCTTGGACCAGTAGCGGCATAGGCACAGAAGCTGCCGATTGAGAGAAGTAGCGCGCTCGTGAGTACTTGAGAAAAACGTCTCATTTCAGAACAGGAACTTCAAAGCGAACTGCAGCGTACGGGGATCGCCCGTGGTTGAAGTAATCCGGCCGAAAGTGGCAGTTCCGAACGTTGTCCCCGGAAGTCCCCAGTTTGGATGGTTCAGAAGATTGAAGAACTCGCCCCGGAACTGCAGGTTCATGCCTTCTCGGATAGGAAAGTACTTGGCCAGAGACGAATCGAGATTGACGTATCCAGGCCCGACAACGTTATAGAACTGAGCATTGCCCAAGGTGTAAGGTGCGGGATTCGTGAACGCCGAGGTATTGAAGAACTGATTGAGCGTTCTTTGATCTCCCGGTAAGTTAGGATTCGCAACCAGATTTGGGACCTGGACGATGCCACCCGTATTGGCAACGTTCGTCGGTAGCGTCACGTTGAGTGGGAACCCGGTACGCGCCTCTGCCGACGAGCTTAATTGCCAGCCGCCTAAAAACAGGTTTGCAAAGGCCGGGGCGCTCGAACCGAAACGGCGCCCCCTTCCATAAGGCAGTTCCCAAACACCCGCGAACGAAAAGCGCTTGCCGACGTTCAAGGCTGAGACTTCCTTCCAACTCGTGCCGTACCACATGTCGCGAGTGATCAGGTTATCCAAATTCTTGGACCATGTGAACGAACTGATGATGGTAAGCCCGGTCCCGTAGCGCTTTTGACCCTCCACCTCCAGACCCTGGTAGTTGGACTGCCCGCTAAACGAAAAGAGCGTCACGGAACCTAAGTTCTGAAAGGGGCGGCGGGCCTGTACATCGCCCGGTCCAGGCGTCGGCTCGTTAGGATATTGGTAGCGTCGAAGCCCGAGGGCATGATTCCCCACGTAGCCAACTTTGACCACGAGATCCTTGGCGAACGTGTGATCCACATACATGTTCCATTGATGTACATAGGACTGGTGCATATCGACGTTGATGCCCGTTACCGCCGGTTTGCTGCCCGGAGCAAGGTACCCCACCACCGGCGTCAGGTTGTTCACAGGAAACGTCTGGTATGAGGTCTGATTGACGGAGAGTACAGCGTCGCCCGTGCGAATGAACGGAGCATTGAGCGACAAATTGACCCAGGTGCACGCTGCGTCCCGTTGATAAAACATTCCATAGGCACCGCGCAACACGGTGTTCTTATCGGCCAGGAAGGCAAATCCCACGCGAGGCGCAAAGTTGTTGTTATCGTTGATCAGAAGGCCCGGCGTCAAGCTGTCTGGCCTTTTAGTGATGCCTGCAACTCCCGTGTCCGTAGGCGTAATAATCGTCGCCGTCGTTGGACCCGTCTGATAGAAGTTGGACATTTTGTTGTAGCGGGAAACGGGATTCCCGAGCCACTCGTATCGCAGGCCCAAGTTGACGCTGAGGCGATTGTTTATCTTCCAATCATCTTGTACCCACGGCATGTATTGGTTGTTGCGGTAACCAGGATCGAAGATATCAATGCTGGCCCTGATCTCACGAGGCAAACCTAAGACGAGATCAGCCAACGCAAAGCCAGCCGAGCCGGTGCCGGCTGTCCATTGGCCGTTGAAGCTGGTTTGACCGGCGGGATAGATGGCCTCGACGAAAGTATCGCGATAGCGATTGGCTTGAAAGCCGTATTTAAAGGTGTGGTTTCCACGCTGCATGAACATGCTGGCTTGCAACTGGAAAATTTCGTTCTTCCAGCCTCGTGGGCCGGATACGCCTTGGCCCTGCGTCGCACCGGACGGGTTGCCGAAATCGCTGAAGTTGGTGACCGTCCAGTAAGGCGCGTGATAGCAGATCGGCTGGTTACAAGCTCCGCTTAACCCGAGGTCCTGAGCGACGTTCGATTTGAAAGCGCTTTCCGTTTGCTCCGTCTGATGGAACCGGCTATATCCGAGACGCAACTCGAAGATGGACGTCGGATTAATGGTGTGCGCAAAGTCAACCATCGCCTGCTGGCCTCGGAGGATTTGGCTGTAGCTAAAGGCCGGCCACACGGGAGGACCCAGAGTGTTTGTGCTGCTGATGATGTAACGTGCGAATAGGTGGGTGGTTGGGCTGAAGTAATGGTCGAGACGAGGCAAAAACTGGTCGGTGGCTGTCTGCTGCGGAGCAAGAGACTGGTAGTTGTTGATCGGAATGATGCCGCCACTCCCTGCCTGATTCGGCAGCGGCACGAATTTGTTCATGAAAGCCTGCGCAAGCGGATTGAGCCTGTTGGAGGGGACTACGTTGTTTGCAAATGGCCTTCCGGTCGTCCAATCGTAGAGCACGACTGGCGTTCTGTTCGAGAAATCTGTCTGAAGCAGCGAGGAGAAGTCGCCGTTCCGGAATGCCGTCGTCGGGACGGTTGTGTTCTGCGTGAAGCCTTGACGCAGTCGCATGGATTCCCAGGACCCGAAGAAGAAGGTCTTGTCTCGCCTGATTGGACCACCGAGCGTGGCGCCGAAGGTATTCCGGCGTAGTTCAGCCTTCCGCGCTGCGTACGACTCTTTCGCATTTGTCAGGTCATTGCGGAGAAACTCATACGCGGCACCATGGAACTGGTTCGTTCCGGATTTGGTCACAACGTTAATGTGGCCGCCGGCCTCGCTACCGAACTCCGCATCGTAGTTCGCGGTTTCAATCTTCACTTCCGCTATCGCATCCAGAGAAGGCGAGAACATGTTCGTCTCGTGCTGCATCTCCTTCCCGGACAAGCCATCGAAAAGGTATTGATTGTATTGCGCTCGTTGGCCGTGCACACTGAACGATCCGATCCAGGTAGCGCGCTCAGTCTGGTGGCGAGAGTTCCCCGTCGAATTGACGACGCCAGGGGCCAGGAGTGCCAATTGCATAAAGTCTCGCGCAGCAAGCGGGAGGTCATTGATTTCTTTGTTTTCGATCAATCCGCCCACCTGGGAGTCACTAGTCTGGAGGAGCGGCGCAGCACCGACCACTTCCACCCGCTCGGTTACCGTTCCCAGTTCCATCGTGATGTTGATGTCGACCGACTGGTTGACGTCGATGTTGATTGCGTCTGTTGAAGAAGTCTTAAAGCCTGGGGCCGAAGCAATGACCTGATATTTGGCGACTCTGAGATTCGGGAACGAATAGCGCCCCGCTTCATTGGTCGTCGTCTCCAGAGTTGTTCCGCGTTCAGTGTCGGTTGCTGTGACTTTCACCGACTGGACGGCTGCGCCAGCACTGTCCGTGACTGTCCCGCCGATACGGGACGATACCTGTCCGAACAGGACAGAAGCGATGAACAACGGCGCCACGATCCTCGAAACGGCATTGAAGCGGTAAGGCATGTCTGTTCTCCCAGCGTTCTGGTTCTGTTTTGCGGGTTTGGGATTGTGGTTGACTCAGCATGGGCCAAGCTACATTCCAGATACGTTTCGGCCACGGAGGCGAACTTCGACGTGCAACACGGACGGTAGCGATCATTAAAACTGCAATTGCAGTAAATGTCAATTGATTTTCTGAGTGTTATGCTCGCCAGGATGAAGATGGACTTTCGGTTGGTACCTGTTTTGTTACTTGGGGGCGTGTTGCTGGGCCATGCGACGAGCACAGGCAGCAAATCATCGAAGCAATTCTTGAACGTTGGCGGTCATCAACCACCCGGGTACACCGAGGTCGTAACTGCCGTCCCGGGCAAAGTCATTTACATCTCCGGGCGCGGAGGAGCCGACGCCAAGGGGACTCTTCCGGCGGACTTTGAGACTCAAGCCAGGAACACGTTTGAAGATCTGAAGCGATGTCTGGCTTTGGCGGGAGCAAACTTCTCGGACGTGGTGAAGGTGAACTACTACGTTACCGACTTGGCAAACACCGGGAAGCTTCGCGAGATTCGAGCCAAATATCTGAACATGAGCCAACCTCCGGCGGCGACGCTTGTCCAGGTCGGCCTAGCTGGCCGCGCACTAGTAGAGATCGAGGCGACCGCAGTTCTTCCCCAATAACTCGCAATCGTCTTACTCTTGATGAAGACTGTATGAGCGAAGAGAATCAGTACGAAGCATGGTTAAGAACGTTCCTTGCGTCGCAAGGAGGGGTTGCCGGCACGGTTCACTTATCTAATAACGGTGAACTGCATTTGGCTGCTGCGGTAAACATTCCGCCCCCCGTCGTAGAAGCGGTCCGGCGTGTTCCCAGCGGCAAAGGAATGGCGGGGTTAGCACTGGAGCGGAAGGAGCCGATTCAAACCTGTAACTTGAAGGATGATCAGTCCGGGAACGTGAGACCAGGGGCCAAAGCGGTCAACGCACAAGCCGCGGTAGCCTTACCGGTTGCCAATGCCGAGGGCGCCATCGTATCGGTGGTAGGCATTGCCTTCTCGCACGAGCGTGAGTTCAACTCAGCTGAGCTTAACGAACTGGCCGCCGCGACGAGCAGCATCCAATCCATTGTTTAAGGTTTCCGCGGTCCATCAATCAGTCAATCAGGCGGACTTTGCCGCAGGCTGCGACACTACTTTGACCAATTCCGCCAACAAGGGTGGGACCGCTACTGCCGCATCAGCATTTTCCTCGTATTCGAGAGATAGATAACCCTTGTAACCGGAGGCGCGGAACATGTTGGCCAAGCGTGGCCAATCGGCTTTCTGTTTGCCTCCGCTTTCGTCCGAGATGTTCACTTTAAAGTGGACGCTGGTGGCGTACGGCAGACACAACGCGACTTGCGCATAGCCGTTCTTCGGGAAATTTCCCGTATCCAGATTTATGCCTGCAAAAGGGGAATCAGCTCGCTTGACAAGTTCTACTGTGGGCTCAGCCGTGGTCGTGAGACCGCCATCGTCCTCAACTCCAAGGATGATGCCTTTGCTCCCGGCGTATTCAGCCGAGCGTTTCAAGACCTCGACCGCCCACCCGATCGCCTGCTCTTCAGAAGCTCCTTTGGGAACGGGCCCGCCGAAAACCCGGACGTGCCCTGCCCCGATTCGCTCGGCGGCATCCACCCACTTCTTGCACTGTTCAACTTCTGCCGCCTGCAGCTCTGGGGTCGGCTGGCACAAACGGACCCGACAAGCAAGGCTATAAAGATGGATCGCGTTCCTATATGCCGTGTTGCGCAGAGAGGCTAGGAAGGATGGTGACGTGTCGGGAAACCAATAAGCTGTTGTATCGATGCCGTCCAGGCCGGAACTAGACGCGAGATGGATAAGCTTCTCATACGTCATCTCATGGCTCTCGAACTTCTTACGGAAGGAATAGGCCACAATACCGGCGTGCAGCCGCGATTGCACTGCTTTTGTCTGAGCCGGAACCTGGGAAGCAAAAGCAATGGCCGGAAGCGATTTCAACAGCTCTCTGCGTTTCATAAGAACTCACCAATCTTATTGCAACTGATCGTGGACGACCCTGCCGCCGACAATGGTGCGCAAGACTTCGATGTCTTTGATCTCCCGCTCCGGGCAGGTAAGGAAATCTTTCGTAATCACCACCATATCGGCGCGTTTTCCTGCTTCAATCGAGCCGAGATCCTTCTCGGCAAACATCAGATAAGCATTGTTCCACGTCCACATCTTCAGAGCCTGCTCTCGAGAAATGCGTTGTTCAGGATTAATCACAACGCCCTCTTTGGTTTCGCGCGTGATCGCCATCCACATTCCGAAAAACGGATGGTAAGGGTTTGTAGCCTGTCGCGAATCGAAGCGGATCATCTGGTCTGAGCCGCCGCCCGTCACGATGCCCGCTTCGAGCAAGGAACGTAGCGGTATGAAGTCTTTCATCCGTTCATCGCCGAGCACTTTCCGAACGGCCACACCATCGAAGTGAAGCCACGCGGGCTGCACATCAAAGGCGACCCCGAGTTTGCCCGCACGCTGAATTGCACGTGCATCAGGAAAATTTCCATGACTCACGGTGAACCGTCTATCTTTGATTGACTTCACCTGGTCGGTAGCTTCATAAGCATCAAGCAGCAAGTCAAGCGCACCGCCACCCGTGACATGAGCGGTCATCTGCCATCCGAGTTCATTCGCCATTTGAGCCATGGCAAACACGTTTTCCCGAGGAACTGTCAATACACCTCGAGAGACGGGGTCTTCGTATCCATACAGTTGAGTGTTATGCCCGTAAGGCTCGCGCAAATAGGAGGTTCCGATAAGAATTCCGCCATCGATCACGGTCTTGAGCGAACCCACTCGGAACCATTCATCTCCGAAACCGGTGACAAACGGAAAGGACTCCACTTCCTTCCCCATCTCCGTTGGGGTACCTGTTGCTTTAATCCAGTAGGTCACATACGAGCGAACGTTCATCTGGCTGGTGTTGCGAAGGGTTTGATACGCACGAAATCCGTCGGGGTCTTCGCCGCGATCAATGATGGAAGTGATGCCGACCTTGCTGTAACTGTCCAGCATTTCTTTCAAAGCCCAAAGCTGGTCTTTCGGACTGATAGGACGGGGCGTCCGGACGCGCGCGAGCAACTGCGGCGCACCCAGAATGAGACCGGTCGGCTCTCCTCGCTCGTCTTTGACGATACGGCCAGCCTTCGGCTGCGGGGTAGTGCGATCGATCTCGAGATGACGAAGCACCGCGCTATTCAGCACGGAAGCATAACCGTTATCCACCACGGCTTCGTGAGCGCCGGAAGCTGCATCAATCTCTTCCCGGGTCGGGTAGCGACTCTCTGCGAGTCTGGACGGGTAGACCTTGGGCACAAAGATCAGCCGGTCAGGCGGAAGCTTAGTCGCCTGTTCACGGATATAGGCCTGAATCTCCGGCACGGAGTGGAAAACGGGAATCTTACCATCTATCTCGCTCAGCGCGGACATGATGGGGTGAACATGGCTGTCGATCAGCCCTGGCAGAACACAGCGCCCCTCCAGGTTGATGCGTTGCGTGTGGGAATCCGCAAGGCGAAGGATATCGTCGTTTGCCCCTACCGCCGCGAAGCGCCCGCCGAGGATAGCAACGGCCTGCGCGGTTGGGTTCGACTGGGCTACAGTGACAATCTTGCCATTGAAGTAGATAACATCGGGTGCTTGGCCAAAAACCAACGTCGCACGGGCAAACCACACACCGGCGGCTACGATTCGAAGCCAAGGGAAACTCATCGGTTTCCTGAGCTTACGTGATATTGCAGTTTTTGACAAGGCTGTTCCCCTGGTGTATTCTCGGGTTCTGTCCAGGGCTTGAGGCCCTTACATCCGTGCCAAACGACCAACATAACTCAGGAATTCGCAGCCCGAAGATAGTTTACGAACGGCGTGCGTTTGGCCGGAACCTACTTGGCGGCTTGCTCTTTCTGCGGCAGTCATGGGCGAAGGCACCGGCTGGCTTGGAAGACGTGATGGGGAAACTGCCGAAGATCAATCACCGTGCACCTCTCCAGGTCCAGATTCTCGGCGAAGAGAAGCTCGAGCACTACGTTCGCAGGCGAATCACATATGTGCCCGAACCCGATAGTCTGGTCCACGCTTGGCTGCTGATTCCGAATAGTCGAGGCGGGCTCCCGCCGCATTGTGCCTTCATCAAACTACATCCATCGGCAAAGACGAAGTCGCAGGATTGGGCGGCAAGCCAAACCTCCATTATGGAGACGAATTGGCGAGGCGGGGATACGTGGTCCTGGCCCCGGACTACCCGAGTTTCGGTGAAGACAAGACGGACTTCGCGCGCGATGTCTATGCCCGGGGTTACGCCAGCGGATCCATGAAGGGGGTCGTGAACCACGTCCGAGGCGTTGATTTGCTGGCCAGTTTACCCGAGGTGAACGCAAAGCAAATAGCGGCAATCGGTCATTCGCTCGGAGGGCACAATTCGCTGTTCCTGGCAGTCTTCGATCCTCGAATACAAGCTGTCGTGACGAGCTGTGGATTCACGTCTTTGTCTCGTTACTATGGCGGCAATCTGAAGGGTTGGACCTCCGATCGTTATATGCCGCGAGTCGCGTCCCGGTACCATAACTCGCCCAAAGAGGTGCCGTTCGAATTTACAGACATTTTTCTGGCAATTGCTCCCCGCCCAGTGTTTGTGAACGCCCCTATTTCAGACTCGAACTTCGCGGTCATAGGCGTGGATGAATGCGTGAACGAAGTGAAAGGCCGATTCCCCCAAGGCAAGTTAGTTGTGATGCATCCGGAATGCGGACACGATTTCCCGCCCGAGATTCGGGAGAAAGCCTACCAATTCCTGGATGACCAACTTCGCTTCCGTCGAAGGGAAGCATAGATGGAGCGGTGTCAAATGAGGATCAATTCCAGAGTCCGCAGGGCAAGCAGATGGCTTCTGCTTGCGACCGCATGCGCGGGGCTGTCCAGTGCGAAACCGTCCTTCCAGATCGCCACGTTCAGAGCGGATGTTACTCCACCGCTCGGATCGCCGCTCTGTTGTGAGGGGGGCGTTAAACCGGCTGCGGAAATCGTTGATCCATTGACAGCTCGCGGCATCGTCTTGCTTGGGCTTCCAAAGCCGATTGTCTTAGTAGCAGTGGATTGGACGGGGATCGCGACCGAAGGTTGGGACGAGTGGCGAGCGGCCATCGCTAAGGCGGCGGGCACTGATGTTGATCATGTCAGCGTCAACACGCTGCATCAGCATGATGCACCCGAATACGACCCGGGAGCGAACCGGATCTTGAAGAGCGTTGGACTTGCCGGCAAGCTCTACAATCCGGAGTTTGCCAGTGAGGCGATTCGCCGGACAGCTGCCGCGGTGCATACTGCTTTAGAGCAGAAACTATCGATCACTGAAATTGGATTCGGGAAAGCCAAGGTGGAAATGGTCGCGTCCAACCGCCGGGTACTCGGGGCAGACGGAAAAGTGAAGTACTGGCGAGGGAGCGCAACCAAAGATCCGAATGCACGCGCCGAGCCGGAGGGGACGGTCGACCCGTACCTGCGCCTCATCAGTTTCTGGCAGGGCGAGAAGCCCATCGTTGCTATCAGCTTTTATACGACGCATCCCCAGAGCTACTACGGCCAAGGCGGCGTGAGCGCGGATTTCATTGGAATGGCCAGGGCAAAGCGCGAAACGGAACTGCCGGGCGTCTTCGAAATCCACTTCAATGGTGCAAGTGGGAACGTCGCGGCCGGCAAGTATAACGACGGAGCCAAAGAAAACCGGCCTATCCTGGCGGAGCGTGTCGCAAAGGCTATGCGAGAGGCATGGTCGAATACTGCAAAACAATCAATCGGGGCGAAGGATGTGGGTTGGACTGTGCTTCCGGTCGAATTGCCACCTGCGGAGCGATTAAAGGACAAGGGCGCCCTGCTCAAGATCATCCAGATCCGGCCGAACCGGAACGGCTGCGGCTGACTACGGCACGTGACCTAGCCTGGGAGCAGCTCTGCGAACAACATCGCAAAATCCCCTTATTCCGGCTCTCTTTGGGCAAGAGCAAGGTCCTCTTTCTCCCGGGCGAACTCTTCGTCGAGTACCAACTAGCTGCCGAGCAGATTACACCTGATGATTTTGTCGCCGTTGTCGCGTATGGAGATTATGGACCGGGTTACGTTGGCACTGCTGTCGCCTATACGCAAGGCGGATATGAGGTAGGACCGGTTTCACGAACGTCGCCAAAGGTTGATGCGGTTCTGACGAGCGCCATCCGAAAGTTACTCACGGAGTAAGGTGAGCCAGCAATTCAGCGTAGACTTCTTCAGCCATTAATTCGTCGCTGGACGCATTGCCGATGAAGACAGGTCCCCGCTCCGGGCGATTATCGACTCGACCGTGCGAGCCTTTGACGAGCGAAGCATCGAGCGGAATAATGTCGAGCAGGTTGCGGAACCCCATTTTGCGACGCATAAGTTTATAACCGATCTTGAGAGTGGGCAGCGAAAGCATGGGGTCCACAAACAGCTCCACCGGGTCATAGCCCGGCTTTCGGTGAATATCGACCGTACGTGCAAAGTCCGGAGCCTTTCGGTCATCGAGCCAGTAATAGTAAGTAAACCAGGCGTCCGGTTTTGCAATAGCCACGAACTCGCCTGAGCGAGAGTGATCCAGACCCGCACGGCGTTTCCCTTCAGGCATCGAGCACCATGTCAATACCGGTGAGTCCTTTCGAGTGCACTTCGAATTGCAGCTAAACGGGACAGATCGTTGACGTAGATGTGCGCGATTTGATGGTCCGCTACTGCGAACGCCGCGCTCGCACCGGGATCGAAAACCTCCAGCCCGAGTTCCTCGCGAACGCGAATACAGCCCATTTCCCGCAGGACCCGGTTGACGTGAACGGGGGTCTTTACGGGAACAATGCCGTACTCGGACAAGACAACCACCTGGACGGCCTCCGACTCATAGAAGCGGATGAGATCGCTGCAGACGTTATCGATTTCCATCAGATCTTTATTGATCGACGGGTGGTCCGGCCCGAGACGCTGGAGATTGTAGTCAAGGTGGGGCAGATAAACCAAGCTGAGCGAGGGACGGTAGCGCCGCTGCACGAACTTGGCTGATTCAGCGATCCAGCGTGTAGAACGAATGGATGTGCGCGGGCCCCAGAATTCGAAGAGCGGGAAAGTGCCCAATTCTCCCTGGAGAGCACCGCGGAGTTCCGGCGGTTCCGTGTAGACGTCTGGGAGCTTTCGTCCATCGGCAGGGTACATGGGCCGAGGTGTAACGGAGAAGTCCACAGAGGAGTACATGTTGAACCAACCGAAAAGATTGCGCATGTGAAACCCTGAAAGCGCCGACGGGCTTCCTCCCACAATTTCGGCCCCTGGACAAGTTTGTTTGACTGGCGCCAGAGGTGGACTTCGCAATCGTCGCGAAAGTACCACCCGTTCGCCACGATGCCGTGGTGGGAGGGTGGTTGTCCAGTGTAGTAGGTAGCCTGCGCGGTACAGTCACCGCTGGCAATGGCGGGCCGGACAGACGAAACGCGCCGGTGACGAGCCCAACTCGAAAGGAACGGCATGCGGTTGTCCAACCATTCCGGCGTGAGACCCACCACATTGAGAACGGCGGTAGGCTTAGCGCTCAAGAGAGCCGTCATCGAAGTTGATCCATCACCCACCGGTACTCACGTTCGATCGATTCGACAAGATCAAGCTTCAGCTCAGGCGGTAGGACGCTCCACGTGTACGTCTCAATCTCGAAATGCCCGATTCCCAGAGGAGCAAGTTGGTGTAAGGCATCACGCACTTCCAGTTGCGTGGATTTCAGACCGCCATAGTTCTCAAGGAAGAGCGGCACGTGATAGTGAATGCGCCATTCTTCCCCTGGGGAGGACTCGAAATGAGGAAGACCTTCGGCGAGATCCGGGAAGCGGCACTGGTCACCGATCACTTGGTGCAGATACACCGGATCGATCAAGGACTGTAGATGGCTCTTCAGCTCACGCCGCTCTTGCTCCGCTTGGGGCAGCCTCAGCTTCAATGCCGAGCTAACCTGCACGCGGCCGATACGGAGCCCAGCGGACTTCAGCATTTGCAGAGCCGATTGAGGCGTTTCAAACTCCACCGCGGAATGACAGAGGTCGTAACAAAGCGTGATGTGCTCCCGCAGGATCGCCTCAGCTTCGGTAGCCGAAAGATTGAATGGATCCTGAGCCATTCGGGGAATCGCCATACGGAGCAGCCGATCGAAAAACCCGACGAACTCCGATACGTTTTCGATCAGTCCATCAGGTTCGGGTTCGATGTCCAGATGAATGCTTTGCCCGCGTGTGCGCTTCGCCTCGAGCATCGCCGCCACTGCAACGAGAAGATTGTCAAGAATCAGGTCCCAGTTCGGCTCACTGCCTGAGTGGAACCACGGCTTATACGAGAGCGGACATGTGGAAACGCCACCGTCCATCCCTTCCGGTAACAGACTGCTCAAGATCTTAATCAGACGAATAGTGTAATTCGCGCGTTCGGGATCTTGCCAATCAGGCGCAAACACCTGATCCTTCAATCTGCGGCCGTGAAACCACCCATACGGAAACCCATTTATTAGCGCTACGTGAAGGCCGGAGGCCGTTAAGAAATCCCGAAAGTGATCAAGATGGTTACCGTTCAGAAGAGATGCTGCCTCGTCGTTGGAAAGACGAAGACCCAGTCCGAAGGATGCATCCGGGCTGAGCCGCCCCTTCAATTCGACAGCGTAACGGCGGAGATTATCGAAAACAGCAGGCCAGCCTTCCGCAGGGTGAATGTTGGTGCAGTAAGTCAGCTCCGCTTCACCGACGCGCATTAGTTCGCAGCGCTCGAAAGCACCGAGCCAATACCGAGCCGCGGCAGTGTCAACTTACCGCTCTGCATCAGAAACTCGAGTGGATTCTCAAAAACAACTTTACGAATGAGCGCCTCGGGATGGCCGCGGCGGCGCATTTCAAGCATCAGTTGTGGAACCGCAGTGGGAACGCTCGGCCCCCAATCGCAGGCAGAGCTGATGGTGATTCGCTCCGGACCAAAGATCTCGATGATGTCGACCGCCCGAGCCACAGAAACCTTGGTATTCGGGTAGAGCGTCACGCCCGTGTAGAAACCAGCTTCGAGGATCATCCCGACTGTGTGTTCCTCAGCATGATCGATCAGCACTCGCCTTGGGTCGATGCGCGAGAAGTTCTGCAACTGTTCTATCGTGACCCGCGTGCCTTTGAACTTATCTTCGAGATGTGGCGTGTGAATGAGGATCATCTGATCGTGATCGAGTGCGAGCTGGACGTGATCGTTGAAGGTCGCAATCTCAGTTGCGGGTCACTCGATTCAGTCCGATCTCACCGATGCCAACCACATTTGGCAGGTGCAGGAATTGCGGGATTCGTGCAATCACTTCGGCAGCCAAGGCCCGGTTCTCACCCTCTTTGGGATTCAGACACAGCCATGTGAGATGTTTAATCCCGAACTGTGCCGCCCGCTGAGGCTCGAAGGCCGTGAGTTGACGGAAATAGTCTTCGAAACCGTCGGCGGAACTTCGATCCCAACCCGCCCAAAAGGCAGGTTCACTCACCGCCACGCATCCAGCCATGGCCATATCCCGATAGTCATCGGTTGTGCGAGAGACCATGTGCGCGTGCATTTCGATGTAGTACATTACGACACCTTCCCTGCCGCGCCAACGGGATTCCACGCGCCGCTCGCGCTCTTTTCGTCCAGTTTGGGCTTGGGCTCGGTCGTTGGATCGCTGAACAGCAGTTGAATCCGGTCAATCTTTCCGGATTCATTTCGAGTGAGCTCTTCGAGAGCCCGGCGAAACGCTTGTATCCGGAAATCATCAGCATCACCAGCTTGGTCAGACGAGCGTTCCAAGCGATCGAGGAATGCCGCTAATTCCAAGATGCGGGTTCGGTTTTCAAGGAAATACTCGTCAATGATTTGTTTTGTTGTGAGCGGGCAGCTTGCTTTGTGATTCATTCAGTTGGCCCTGATCTCGACTGCGGTGGCATTCATTGCGGTTATCTCATTCAATAGGCCAGCGCTCCGGGCAATAAGACTTGCATCCATGGCATGCACTTCAACGCCAGTGCCGATACTCGAGAGCAGCATAATCGTAAGCTCGCCGCCCAGATGTTCCCGGAATTCGTTCAAGCCCCCCAGCAAGTCTTCCATGTTGATGTCCGACAACTCCAACGAAAAGCCAAGTCCCAGCAGAAGATCCATGACGCGCCGCCAGTCCGATTCCGCCAGCATTCCGGCGAGGTACGAATAGGTCGAGTCAAGAGCGATTCCAATCGCAACCGCCTCTCCATGACGTAGGCGGTGACCGGTCAATTGTTCCAGTTTATGAGCGGCCCAGTGCCCGAAATCGAGCGGTCGTGAACGGCCCATTTCGAAAGGATCATTGCCTGCAATGTGCTGCAGATGGAGTTCGGCACACCGATAGACAACGGTCTCAATGGCCTCATAGCTGCGCTTTGTCAGATGCTCGGCGAGTATCTCCAGCTGTTGAAAAAATCCGGCATCTTTGATGAGCGCGACTTTCACAGCTTCAGCAAATCCGCCCCGTAGATCCCGGTCTGAAAGCGACCGAAGAAAATCTACATCGTTGATCACAGCGTAAGGCGGCGCAAACGTTCCGATGAAGTTCTTCTTACCGAACAGGTTCACCGAATTCTTAACACCGACACCCGAATCATTTTGCGAGAGCACGGTAGTGGGAAATCGAATCAGACGGATGCCACGATGCGCTGTTGCGGCTGCATAGCCAACGGCATCAAGTAGGGCTCCTCCCCCAATAGCGACCACGAACGAGTGACGACAGATTCCGTAGCGGTGGATCGCTTCGCGAACCTCCTGTACATAGCGTTCCGTTTGTTTGATTGACTCTCCGCCGGGAAGCACTAACGGATCGGCGGCGAGTTCCATGGCGTCGTCGTGCATGCGGGCGTATTCCCCAATATCGTTCAGCAAAGAAGGAAACGCTCGTTGTAGAGCCTCTTCCAGAACAACGAGTATCTTTCGCCTGCCCTCCGCTGCCGCTAGGATGACGTTGCGTAAGGTTGTGTTGTCTGAACGGAACACTCCACGCGTGAAGTGCACGTCGTAGCGGAATTCAACTCGGACGGTCTGGTGAAGTGACGCCATTTCTATGTGACAGCAAACCACTTCGACAGAAAGGCCGCTGGCACGTAGAGCAATAAGAGAGATGCTCCGTACACCGGCCCTCCGAAACTGGCGGCGATTGCGGAATTCAAAATGATCAACGAAAGAACGCCGGCCTTGACCGCAAGCCGCACGTCTTGCGCGCGAAGCGTTCGGATAGCCCGCCAAAAAGCAGGCGAAACTCTATATAGCAATAGCGCAAACAGCGGCAAGCCCCAATACCGGTTGGCCGGTGCGCTCGCAAATAACCACCCCGATGCCGCTACGGCGCACGCCAGCCAAACAACGGAGATAAGCGAAGCCGTGCGTTCTCCGCCCCGCACTTCGTTGCGGCTCAGAGAAGTGATCCCCGCAATATAGAACAGTGCCACGAGCGCGACATGCCAGTAATTCAGAACTGCTAGCACCGAGACGGATAGCCCGACTGTGAAGTTGAGACCGCGGCATAACCCCATGTTTAAAGGTCCAAGTATCGGGTGATGTTTCCCAAAGGAATCGTAGAGGAGAGCGGCAAGCGCCGTAGCCAATGCAAAACTGCCGCTTCGGAGCGAAGCCAAAAAGGCAGCTATAACGCCGCCCAGCAGCAAAGCTCCGCCAAAGCAAGCCGCTTGGCCACGCGTTACCGTTCCACGAGGAATGGGGCGTTCCGGGCGTTCTATCGCGTCCTGCTTGGAATCGCAGACATCGTTCCAAACAATGCCGCCGCCGTAAAGGCCCGTGGTCGCCAGTAGCAGCAAACCCAAATGGGGCCGATCAACTCTATTTGCGACAGCGTACCCGGCGAAAACGTCGGTATAAGCTGTCATGATGTTGGCCGGGCGCACCATAGTCAGCAATGCCCAAATGACAGAGTCGCTCCGTGCTGCGCTCATCCGCGTGACTCGCCCTCAACGCCTCAACCGGTAGCGTTTGACCGGGTGTACCGGGCGCGCCAGTGGCTAGCGACGAGAATCTCTTCACCACCATTACTACTGGATCGCTGCGAGACGTCAGCCAAACTTGTGCCAAAACGGGCGGTGATACGATCCTGGATCTCTTCCATACCGGTCCGGATATGTCGTCCCATGGCCAGACCGGCGGCATCCGGATCCGACCCTACCAGGATTTCCACCAGATCGCGGTGCCAGTTACGGGGCATTTCTGAGTTCGCTGCCAGATCGAAGATCCAGTTGTAGATAAGAACCTGGTTCTTCTCGAGCATCTTACAAAGAGGTGCGCAACCAGTACATTCAGCAATCCGCATATGGAAATTAATGTGGAGTGTGTGAGTAGAGAAGCGCAGATCTTCTTCATTTGGATTCAAGGCAAGGTTCATGGACATTTCGTCAAGGGCCGCGGCCATCTTGCGAACCTCCTCGCGTTCGGCGCTACTCGCCTTTTCACAAAAGAGCCGGGCCAACTGCACCTCCAGCGCTTCACGGATGATGTACCGATCGCGAATGTCCTGTGCCGTCGGGATGCGAACCCGAGTACCAACACGAGGCCGGCTTTCCACGAATCCTTCGCTCTCGAGCCGCTGAATAGCCTCGGAGATGGGAAGAAAGCTCATGTTGAAAGCCGCTGCCAGTTTGCGCCGCGATACGGCAGATCCAAGCGGTATCTCTCCCCGCAGAATCCTCTTAAGAATGAGCGAATACGCCTGGTCCGAAAGGCTGCCGCTGCGTGAAATATCGGAAGACACAGTGATCGAGGGCTCCGCCTTGACACATTATGGCAGAGTTGTTAGACTTCGCAAGTTAATTGCAATATCAGTAAAAATTAGTTCTACGCTAGTTCTCTCTTAACGTTTACTATGCTTACGCTGACTCTTCGAGCTTTTTCCAGATGCAGTTCAAAGAGGCGTACAGAGAGGACACTCGATATCCTCGCATGCGCACTGTTGCTGTTGTTCGCTTCCGCCTGCTCCAAAAAGAATCCGGAAGAACAAGCGCTTACGCCGGCAGACTCAATCAAGGCGATGCGGCTGAGCGACGACTTTCACGTCGAGCTATTTGCCTCGGAACCCGATGTGATGAGCCCAGTTGAGATGGCATTCGATGAAACGGGCAAACTCTACGTTGCCGAGATGATGGATTATCCCGATGATCCTCCTGAAGGAAAGCCCGTACGATCGCGGATCCGCCTGCTGCAGAACGATGGGCCCGGGAAGTTCAAAACCACAATTTTTGCCGACCATGTCCTAGCTGTTAGCGGATTCATGCCCTGGCGAGGCGGTCTGATCGTCACGAGTGCGCCAGACATTCTCTACATGAAGGACACAAACGGCGACGGGGTGGCAGACGTCAAGAAGGTCCTATTCACAGGATTTGCGAAATCGAATCAGGAATCGCGCGTCACAAACCCCAGGCTTGGAGTAGACAATTGGATCTATTGCTCAAACATGGGCAATAACGGCCGCATTACGTCGCCCGACCATCCGGAGATGGCGCCGATCCTGGTTCGCGGCACGGACTTCCGGTTCAATCCGATCACAGGCATAGGAGAAGAGGCCTCCGGCCCAGCGCAGTTTGGCTCAACCCTAGACGACTACGGGAACCGTTTCATCACCCAGAACACGACGCATCTGCGACAAGTGGTTCTCCCCATGCAGTACATCGCGCGCGCTCCTTTGCTCGAAGTTGCCGCGGAGGCGCAGGACATCTCGGACCACGGCCGGCCCTCGGCGCGAATGTACCCTCTGACGGGGCCGCAGGAGTGGCGCAAAGAACGCACGAACATTCGCCAACAACGGTATAACGACAATCAACTCCACGTTACCGAACAGGTGGCGGGTTGGTTCACAGCCGCGTCGGGCAGCACGATTTACACAGGCGACAACTTCCCAGCAGAGTATGTCGGCAATATCTTCACTGGCGACGTCAGCGGAAATCTGATCCATCGAGATGTGATTTTGCCGGGTGGGTCAACCCTGGTAGCGCATCGGGCGAAAGACGGTGTCGAATTCCTGGCCTCTAGCGATGTCTGGTTCCGGCCTTGCAACTTCTACAACGCGCCGGACGGGAACCTCTACTTCACTGATATCTACCGTCAGGTCATCGAGACACCGGAATCTATTCCGGAAGAGATTAAGAAGAAGATCAACTTCTATAACGGTGACACGATGGGCCGGATTTACCGAATCGTTCCCAACCACCCCCGACATCAGGGTGAGACGAAAGCCAACCTTGGTAATGCCAGTTCCGCGGAGCTAGTGAAGGAATTGGCCAACCCTAACGGATGGCAGCGATGGACAGCACACCGTCTCCTCCTGGAAAGGCAGGACCGTTCCGTAGTGGACGCCCTCAAAGAAACCGCGGCAAACGGTGCCACTCCGGAATCGCGCGTTCATGCACTCTGGCTGTTGAAGGCCTATTCTGCACTCGATCCCGGTCTGGTCCAAAGTGCATTCGGCAACTCACTCGGGCACGTTCGGGAAAACGCGCTTCAGCTCTCGGAAGAATTCATGAACGGATCAAAGCCGCTGGCTAACGCCGTGGTGGCGGCCACCGTTGACCCAGATCCGCGCGTGCAATTACAAGCCGCACTGACCATCGGAAATCTGAAGGACTCTCGGTCGCTGCCTGCGTTAGCGCAACTAGCTCACCAACGCTCATCTGACGTCTGGTTTCGAACAGCGATTCTGACCTCCTCCGCCGATTCGGCCAGCCAACTTTATCGCGCGCTGTCGGCAAAAGGGGAGGATTGGGCGGACCCGCAGATGCTCGTTGAGCTTTCGGCTCTGATCGGTGCGCGGCAAAATCCACAAGAACTGTCTCAGTGGTTAACGTCAGTGTCGAAGCTCAAAGAACCACAAGGTGCTCTCGAAGGGCTAGCGCGAGGACTCGGCCTCTCGAATGCGCGATATCTGAAGGTGAGCGGTGCCGAGCCTGCATTCCGCTCGCTCGTGACTTCAAAGAGTGAAGCGGTAAAAGCGGCAGCGTGGAACGCGGCAAGCCATTTTGACTTGCCATCGATGATGCAGCAGGCCGCGAAGGAAGCGATCGATCCAAATTTGCCGGTAGCAACGCGAGTGTTGGCGATTCGCGCACTTCGAGGCGGGCACTTCAGTGCTTCCGGACCTGTGCTCGACAAGGTGCTGCAGAGCCCACCGGTGCCGAAGCTGGAATCAGCGGCTCTTTACTCTTTAGCCTCTTTTTCGGAGCCGGAAGCCGGGAAAATCATCCTGAAGCATTGGAATACGTACACGTTCGACGGACGGACCCAGGCGATGGACGCCATGGTGACACACAAGAACAGGGCGCCGATGGTACTGCAAGCCATCAAAGACGGCGCAGTGAACGCTTCAGCAGTGGATCCAGCGGTGATTTCGCACCTTCTAGAAAACCCTGATCCGGCGGTGGCGAAGCAAGCGCACGTTCAATTTGCCTCTTTGGGCAGCAACCGTGAAAAGACGGTAACGGCTTACCATGACGTTTTACAACTCCAGGGCGATCCAACTAAAGGCGGAAGTGCGTTTGGAGCAAACTGCGCCCGTTGTCACATGCCCCGTCAGCACGGAGGGCGCGTCGGTCCTGATTTGTCCGGCATCAACAACAAGACCAAAGAAGAATTGCTGACCGATATTCTCGATCCAAACTACGCAATCGAGCCAAGATTCATCAACTACGTGATGACCACTAAAGACGGCTATGTCTATGACGGCGTAATTGCGAACGAAACGCCGGGCTCGCTCAGCCTGCGTGGCGGCTCGGAGGATCGCGACCACACCGTGCTCCGGAGCAACATCGCGGACGTGAGGCCCTCGAAGCTGTCGTTAATGCCCGACGGCTTCGAGCAAACGCTTAGCAAACAGGATTTGGCCGATATCATTTCCTATCTGCGCGGTGGGTTATGACCCCAGAGTTAGCCATCCTGAATATCACGCGAAGATGATTCGAAGCGAAAACAGACGTCCCGAAGATCGGGAATTGACTTTCCATGAATGTCGAGACTTCACGGACGGTAGACTCTCCGTCGAAGTCTGGTCCTCTGCCGAGGGCCTCGCCTTGTCTGCTGCCGCCAAAGCTGCTGAACTCATCAAGACGGCGCTACAGAGACGTGGAATAGCGCGGATCCTCGTGAGCACGGGGAACTCCCAGATTGAATTTATCGCGGCACTTGCGGCAGAGCGAGGGATCGATTGGTCAAGAGTCGAAGTTTTTCACCTGGATGAGTACGTGGGGATGCCGAATGACCATCCTGCGAGTTTCCGCCGCTGGATCAAGACTCGAGTGGCAGATCAAGTTCATCCGTACAGGACTCACTACCTCGGCGGTGATGCGGCAGACTTGGAGTTGAACGGAACGCTATTCTCAACTGCTGCAGGAAAGGCCGATCGACGTCGCCTTCATCGGGATCGGCGAGAACGGCCACATTGCGTTCAATGATCCTCATTCGGCAGATTTCGCAGATCCGAAGTTCGCCAAAAAAGTTGAGCTCGATGAGCCATGCCGTTTACAACAGGTAGGAGAGGGGCATTTCACATCTCTCGAGACCGCGCCTGTCGAAGCCCTCACTCTGACATGCACTGCTCTTATGAGTGCAAAGGCGTGGGTATCCTGTGTGCCGGATTCGCGTAAAGCTGCGGCCGTCAAAGAAGCATTGCTGGGAGAAATCTCGCCAGCGTGCCCGCCTCCCTCATGCAGAGGCATTCAGAGGTTTATTTGTATCTGGATCAATACTCTGCCGCGCAATTAGGGGAACGCTTCCAGCCGGAGTCAGAAGATAGAGGTGGGTGGTCTCCCGAGCGTATCGCCTCGTCCAACGATCACTGGAGCGGATCCAGTTTCTGGCTCGAAACGATAGGGCCGATGGAAGTAGCTTGTGTTTGCGGCGGCCCGTGCAGTTACGCCTTTGTATCGTTAGGCAGTGGACGTTTCGTTCGCATGGTGTGAGCCCGCCCTCTCGCGCGCCTCGATCGGAATATGAGTGTCCAGATTCAGCATTCCAAGTAACTCCAGTCGAAAACAGATCGTCCTGTGGATACGACGCAATCCCTTTCATGACTCCAATGAGATCGGAGCAGGAGGAAGGTATCGGCGTGACCTTCGCTACGGCTCGCCCGCATCTAGTGATGAGAATGCCATCTTCTGGGAGGCCGTCCGACAACTGCAAATGCTGCTCCCGAAAATCATTGACGTTCAACGTCTTTAAATCTGAAGTGTACGGGGTTTTGTACCTTTCGAAACAGTCGCGCAATTTAGGCGAGCAGGCATTGTGGTTTACAAGCGAAGAACTCGAACCGCTGATGGCACAAGTTCACCTGGAAAGGCAAGCTCATCTGCCGATCGATGTGCCCGTACCAGAACTGCGCAAGCGCTCCGGAATCTTGAGAGTCGATGAGAGCCAATGCACACTTGCGGTTCCTTACTCTTTGCCGGTCGCGATCTCTGCATAAAGCAGAACGTTAGTATCAAGACAGACCTTAGCGGTCATAAGCCGATTGAGAGATTTTGCGGTTCAACAAGCCGTCCAAGATGCAGTAGATCGAAGCTTTACCTGACTTCGCCCGAGCGCATTGCGGAGTTAGCAGCCGAGCGTCCGCAAAGGATCACAAATCAGTTGCGGATTCAAGTGTCGCGCTGGAGGAGCCATCAGTTCGCGCATTCGAAGTGCGCAAGCATTCTGTGCCGCTTGCATCATTCCGGCCAAATCCCGTCTTTGGTCCGCAATGTGCAATGCTCACCCAAACATGCGCGAAACGGCCGTCAGTGGTGTAGATCTAGCTGCGGGTGAGACCCGGGTGTTAACGCAAGTTGACGGCAAACGCGCAAATAGCGTACGGGAGTGGACCAGAATCGGCGTTTGTTTCCTCTGCAGTCTCATGGTTCGCAACAGCACCATTCTTCGGGCCGAAGAATGGCAGAGCTACGGAGGAAATCGATCAAATTGGAAGTATTCCGCGCTTCAACAAATCGACGCAAAAAATGTTTCTCGGCTGCAAATAGCCTGGAGGTGGACGCCACCAGACGCCACAATCTTTGAGAGATATCCCAAGCTTCGTAGTTGGAAGTACGAAGTTACGCCGATCATCGTAGGCAACGTGCTGTATGCGAACACTCCGATGAATCTGATCGTTGCAATTAATGCAGCGAGCGGTCAAACTATCTGGGTTTTCGACCCTAAAGCGTATGTTGACGGTAGACCTGCTAACAATGGATTCCTCCAGCGCGGGGTTGCGTACTGGACCGATGGCCAGCAGGAGCGAATCATATCGGGGACAGTGAACGGCTATCTGCTCTCGATTGATGCGAAGACTGGTCGACGGGCTGAAGGCTTCGGGAGTGCTGGCCGTATCGATCTGACTCGAGGATTGATTCGCACGCCACAGCGATCACTCTACGGAGTAAACTCACCTCCGGCTGTCTGCGGAGATGTGATCATCGTGGGCTCGACAATCGTAGACAGCCCCGTCACATCTCCCATGCCATTGGGCGATGTGCGTGGGTTCGATGTTCGCACTGGCGAGCTACTATGGACTTTCCATACAATTCCACACAAAGGTGAGTATGGATCAAGCACATGGCTCACCGATCCAGCTAGCCTTGGAGGAGCGAATGTCTGGCCGCCAATGGCAGCTGACGAAGTCACAGGGCGAGTCTACCTTCCTGTTAGTTCCCCTTCGGGTGATTTCTACGGAGGTCCGAGACCGGGAGATGGATTGTTTGGAAGCAGTCTTGTTTGCTTAGATGCACACACGGGTAAACGCATCTGGCATTTCCAAATGGTGCATCACGATCTGTGGGACCGTGATCCACCCGCAGCTCCTATACTGACAAAGAACGCAGTCGTTCAAGTGACGAAGCAGGGCTTCGTCTTTGTATTCGATCGCATTACTGGGAAGCCGGTGTGGCCAATCGTCGAGCGACCAGTGCCC
Source organism: uncultured Acidobacteriaceae bacterium (assembly GCA_963730775.1). Classification (GTDB taxonomy): domain Bacteria; phylum Acidobacteriota; class Terriglobia; order Bryobacterales; family Bryobacteraceae; genus Bog-105. The sequence goes on from CAVSTI010000016.1 coordinate 68,809, forward strand.
GTGTCTCACACATTAGGAGAACACAGCTCTCCAACACAGCCGGTTCCAACCCGACCACCACCATTTGACCGACAAGCTTTAAGGACGGAAGATCTGATCGACTTCACACCCCTTTTGAATAAGAAGGCCCGGAGTCTTGCAGGGATGTTTGACCATGGGGAACTGTTCACTCCCCCAACGGAACGGGGAACGATCCTTTTGCCCGGCGTACGGGGAGGAGCAAGTTGGGCTGGAGCGGCTTACGACCCGGAAGCTGATAGCTTATATGTTCCTTCGGTCACGTCGCCAAGCCTTATCGCCTTATTTCCTGATCAGTGGCTTCAATGGCCGCATCCATCGTTTAAGGCTGGCCAACTGGCATCGCTGATGCTCCCGAATGGACTACCAATAACCAAGCCGCCCTATGGGCGCGTCACCGCATTTAATCTAGAAACCGGGGAGCGGCGATGGGTACAGCCGATGGGAGAAGGTCCGGTGGATCATCCTGCGCTGCAAGGACTTCATCTAAAGCACCTGGGATGGCCATTGCGCGGATTTCCGCTCGTTACGAAAACTTTGCTATTCGTCGCACAAGAAGGCGAGTCCAACATAATAGATCGAGTCGATGGTACGCTAGACGGCACATTCACGAACGTGGAGCCAAGTATCCAGGTATTTGACAAGTCAACAGGCGAGTGTCTTGCGGAGATCCCGCTTCCAGCGAACGCATCCGGATCGCCTATGACCTATCGAGTGGCTGGAAAACAGTACTTAGTCGTAGCAGTAGGTGGAGGCAACATCAAGGCGGAACTTGTCGCGCTTGCACTTAGATAGGCAACTCTAGAGGCTAGGCGCGAGCCAACGTATCGGGCAGGCTCGCCGCAAAATGTGCAGCCATAATCGAGGCTCAACTTGATGAGTGCCAGTACGCAGATAGGTCGGCCGCGGACAGTGCGGATGCCTATCATAATAAACAGCGATGAACTCGAGCCGAGAGCCGCTTGTGACACGGGCCGAATGGGTAAGAAATCAATACGGCGGAGCAGTACTTTAGCGAGTTGCCAAGGGTGTAAACGGGTTTACTACTCGCACGCCCGAATACTGTTGTCCATCATTAAGATCTTCCGAATAGACGGTCTGACATCCCATTGCCTGCGCCGCCGAAAGAATCGCGGCATCCCAATACGAGACTTTGTGCCGCTCCGATTGCTCAATCGCGATCCGAACGATTCGGTGATCGATCGGACTACAAGGAAAAGCTATTAGCTGTTCGATCCACTCCATTGCTTCTATGGTCGAGAGCGGCCGAACCGCCTTGCGGGTCACGATTACGAAGAACTCCTGCAAAACCTGAGCGGATGTGCCAAAATCCTCGGACTCAATCAGAGCAAGAGCCCGCTGGCGTTTTCTCTCATCCTTACCGGTGCCAATCGCGGCATAAACCAAAACATTCGTGTCCAGAAAGACCTTAGCGGTCATGAAGGTCGCCGCGCGTCCACGTTTTCTTCCCTAAGCGTCCCGTTGATTGAGTACTCAGCTCGCGCAATCGGGAGCGAGCACTATCGGCTCGATTCTCCTGCGCCGCGAGATTGGTCAAATAATCGCGTACTAAGCCGTTCACGGTGGAGTTCTGGTCGGCAGCGTAGCGTCGCACGGCGGTCAAAACCTTTTCGTCCACGCTAAGTGTGATGTTGCGCATGATGGCCTTTACACAGTATACGTGAGACTGTGGAACTCATACTTAGATCTCGAGCTGTCGCAAATCTTCAAATTTCTATCACGTGAGGTTCACCATCCAATTTGAAGATCTTGTGCATTGTGGCCCCAAAATACTTTAAGCAAGACTTATGCTCTACAAGCCCAAGAACTTGCAAAGCTGATCAATAGATCAGCAAGAGTGAAGTGGGTCTCCTGAACCTAAGCCGCGAAATCCGCAACCATGGAAGACTAGTTATGCTTAGGTCGCCGATGAGGGCCTACCCTTTGCGACTACCGCGTTATTTCCCTGTGAACTGTACGCCCTATGCGTACTTTGAAATCCCGATAGCGCCCGGCATGAGGTCGAGTTGTGGCACGCCGATAAAGCTGTCAACCAACAACTCTCAGGCCAAGGTGCAGCACAAACGGATCGAAGTCCCGGTCGTCGTGCAACAGCTCAAATCCACTTGTGAGACACCGCGTTGCAATCACCGTGTCAATCGTCTTGCGAACCGTCACGCCAAGCCGGCGCAGCGCACGAAAATTCTTCGCCGCCTCGATTGCGATCTTGGTGCCGCCTAATTCCACCACTGTCAAAGAGGTCAGCAACTTGCGCGCATTCTCGAAGTCTCGTTCCTCGTCGAAGCCCTGTAGGACCTCGGCGAGAATCAAGTCGCCGACGGCCAGCGGCTCCCGGCCAAGAAGTTGGTCGAGTTTATCGGTGTGGGCTGTAAGTGTCCCACGGAAGTAATCAATCCAAACGCTGGAATCGACCAGAATCACTGGTCGGTCCTCATCGCCACCAAGTCACCGCGCCAAGTCAGTTTTCCGCGAAACTTGCGGATCTCCGCCTGCTTGCTAAGACGCAGCAGCGTACGCAACCCTTCCTCCACCGCCTCGCGCTTCGTCTTCAGGCCAGTGGCTTTCAGCGTATCCCGCATCAGTCTGTCGTCGATCACGATGTTCGTCCGCATCAATGTGTACGTCCCATATATATGATACACATCGGCTGACAATCGAATCGGCGTAGATCTTCTGGGATCGGGACCGAGAAGGTCTCTTGGATCACGGCTACTTTTCAGGTTCAAGGCCGATGTTATTGTTGACAGCAATCATAAGATTTGAGAGGGAGCGCGGCATATCGATTACGATCTCGATGACATATTCGCTTCATCGGGCCTTACAGACGAAGAGCTCCGGCGCGAACTAGCCATGGCGCTTTTTCAAGTTGAGAGGCTTACGCTGAGCCAGGCTGCAAGGATTGCCGACCAAACGCAGCTCGAATTCAGAAAGCCTTGGCTTCTCGCCGCATTCCGATTCATTACGGCTCGCAGGAACTGGACGAAAATCTGCGGACTGTTGGCCGGGTTTCGACGCATTCATTGTCGTTTCAGACACCTCCCCGATTCTCAATCTGTCCGCGATCTTCCGTCTAGATCTCCTCAGAAGCTTGTGATTCCACCTGCAGTTGCCATTGAAACGCAGCGGAATGGGGTCGTTCATTCCAGCCCGGAATGGTTGCTGTTGAATCAGCCTATGGACGGCGCGCTCGTTAGACGATTTGAGCTTCGTCTCGATCCCGGCGAATCCGCAGCAATTGCGATTGCGGTAGAACTAGGAGCGAACTTTCGGGCAAACCCAGCTCGAGCATCAGACACCCTCAGTTCCCCGCCGCATCCGGATGACTATGGCTTCAAGGATCTCGGGGATGATGTTGGAACTGTGCGGCCGATCGCATGGACCGGAGCGGCCAGCAACGGTCTAGATCACAGCTTCAGCGAGTCTTTTGCGTCGTTGGTTGAGTCAAATGTGACCGGGCTCCGCAATTTAAAAATGAACGTGTTATTCGGCCGGCAATCGCAGACTGAGGAGACCTACTGCCTTGTCTTTGTCCAATTCAGAAATCCGAACGGCATTGTCCGAAGTTTTTCTTCGATTACCCGGAACCGGTAATCACACTTTTCGATGTGAATTACCTTAGGCGGCCAGCCGAGTTGTTGACTCATCGAGACGGAATCAATACCGGTCGTGATGAGGAAATAACCGTTCACCTTTGCCCAGTCCCAAATCATCTTGTCCTCGGATCGCTGCAAAGCGACGTTGCGAACGTGCGCTACAAAGCCGAATAACGAGACCAGCCGCGGAACCAATCGCGGCGAGAGGTTTTCGTCGAGGAGCAGCTTTACCCCAATTTCGCGTTACGACCAGTTGCGGCAGCATACTGATAGACAGCGGGGAAATCCTCTTTCTCGAGGTCGGGGTGTTCGCCAAGGATCTCTTCTTCCGTCATGCCGGCTCCGAGCCAACCCAAAACGTCCCAAACCGTGATGCGGAGACCACGAATGCAGGGATTACCACCCCGTTTGCCGGACTCGATCGTGATCCTCGTACTCACCGCCGACATGATCGCCTCGCACTCCAGTAGGGCATCGGCACCCCAGACAGGGCATCGTGCTCAGGTCAGAGTACCGATCCCCCGGCACTGGGCCGCCGTGATTTTCAGTCTACTCCCATTTTCTTTTTAGACTTCGCCCCGCGGAAACCATCGTCCACTGTAGAGCGCCTATTGCGCTGGATCGACTAGTGATGTACGAACGTCAAAATTGATGGCGGAACCGAACGTAGCGGCAGGATTGAATTTCAGCCGCGCATGTAGCCAAGGCCCATCGGAGAGACCTGGGACAGAGGCGCTGCTTGCAAATTGCCAGCGGCGTCGATGGTTGCTTACGCCAGTTTCACTATCCTCGATTTCCGAATGCGTGAATCGCGCGTCAGGAGCGGAATCTCATGGGTCAGACTCGTGGCCGCGATGAGTTCGTCGGCAGGATCGGATTGAAAATCTAGGATGCGGAGATTCAGACACACTTGGCGTGTAATGGGCCAGACATGCACCCCGTCCAGGGCGGCGGCGAACGTCTCATGGTCGAGTCCGTAGGAGAGCCGTCCGAGTTAATGCAGTTCCACGATCTCCCACACCACGATCGCGGAGATACTCCATTCAGGATCTGCGGTGAGCACGTTTCGTTCGCGTGGTGTGAGCCTGCCCTCGAACGCTTTGATCAGAATATGAGTGTCCAGATTCAGCATTCCAAGCAACTCCAGTCGAAAAGAGATCGTCCTGTGGATCTGACGCGAACTCTTTCATGATTCCAATGAGATCGGAGCAGGAGGAAGGTACCCGCGTGACTTTCGCTACCGGCCGTCCGCGCTTAGTGATGAGAATGCCATCAGCTGGCAGACCATCCAACAACTGCAAACACTGCTCCCGAAAATCGCTGACGTTCAACGTCTTCACACCTCAAGTGTACGAGATGTTGTACATTTGACGAGTCGGTCAATATAGTCGAGACAGACCTATGGTTTACAAGCCCAAGAACTCGAATCGCTGGTGGTACAAGTTCACCTGGAACGGCGAGCTCATCCGTGAAAGCACCAAGCAAGCCGAACAAGCGGGTCGCCGAGCAGATGGAAGCTGCGCATAAAACAGCACTCGCCAAAGGTGAAGTAGGTATCCGTGAGCGCGTGCCGGCTCCCAAGCTCGAGGAGTTCGCCGCGAACGATTTCTCCCCGTTTCTCGACGGGCGGTTCGCGGGAAAACCGAAAACGCTCGAGTACTACCGAAACGGCATGAACAGCCTCATTGCGTTCGGACCACTCGCCCAAACCCGGCTGGATGCCATTACGAGCGACAAGATCGCGTCCTTCATTGCGAAACGCCGGGCCCGTGGACTGAAGGTCAGCAGCATCAATCGTGAGTTGGAAGTGTTGCGACGGATGCTTCGCCTCGCGCTCGAATGGGGCAAACTCGACAAGGCACCTCCTAAGATTGAGCTGCTACCAGGCGAGGCGCATCGCGATCGAGTACTCACGGCAGCAGAAGAGGCTCGCTACTTCGAAGCAGCCGAACAGATTGGCCACTGGATCGAGGACTCGTATACACGCGCATTGAGCGGCATCCGCGCACAACGTGGAAAAAAGCCCATTCCGCCGGAAGACCCGTTCTTGCTGAGAGATCTCGCCGCTCTCCTGATCGACTGCGCGCTACGCCCGGAAGAAGCATTTCGGCTGCGTTGGAGTGAAGTGCGCGACGGGGCCGTGCACGTGGCGTATGGAAAGACGGCGAATGCGCGCCGTCGCGTTCCACTGACCCCAAGAGTCTCAGCCTATCTTGCAATGCGCAGCTCGGTCGCAAAGAACGGGTGGGTCTTCCCTGCCCGCACCGCCAGCGGTCACATCGAAAAGTCCACGCCCAAGAAGCAGCACAAAAACGCCTGCGAATTCAGCCAGGTTGACGCATTCCCTCTCTACACCTTCCGCCACACCTGCCTGACGCGCTGGTCCTCCCATATGGACCCGTACACACTCGCCTACCTAGCCGGCCACAGCGATTTTGCCATGACCAAACGATACGTGCATCCGCAAGCGGAGACCGTGCGGGCCGCCATGGAGCGCGCACGTGCTGCCCAGGGGGGTGGTCATAGTTTTGGGCATAGTGGCCGTTCGGCCGGACGGGCGTCCTCTAAGGACGCCTCGCAAGTGATTGATTTTGAAGGAGAAATTGGTCGGGGCGAGAGGATTCGAACCTCCGACCTCCTGGTCCCGAACCAGGCGCTCTAGCCAGGCTGAGCCACGCCCCGTGCTTCACTAGTTTAGCAACATCCTTGTCTCGGCTCATGCCGGAATCTTTCATTCGGCACGCTTCAATTCCTCAGCTAAGCCTCGAATCCCCTTCCGCCGAAAAACTTCCGCTAAGCGCTGATGCTCTGGAGAACTCGACAAAGCCTTCCGCAGTGCCGGATCCGACGTTGCGCCATCAATATCCGCCCGGCTCGGGATCCACAGATTGCCGTCTGCAAACTCCACATTACTGACAAGCGCCATCAGAGCGCCTATCGCAAGTGGCTGCCCGGAAGCGTTCGAGAAACGGAGCGTGCCGCTCTCGTTTGCTACGGCCGTCTCCACCGGACCAATCGGCATGGATGCCGGCACGGAACCGGCCATGAAGTCTCGCCCCCGCTCGTCGCGCACGATCCAAGCCATATCCACACTGCGAACTGCCCGGCGAGACACGTTACGCAATTCAATGCGCGGAGTGTGGATCTCATTGCCGGAAACCTGAGCATCTCCCCCGATTGCCTGAACCGGGGCGTTCGGGAACGCCATGGTGTTCACCGCAATCGGTAGTTGCTTGCCCGTCGGCCGGAGATCCCGGGTCAGTTCGAAGCCGAGTTGCTGTGGATGAACGTCCTGCAAGCCGAAATCCAGTTCCTGTCGGAGTTGGTCGTACTGCTGGTTCTTAAGCAGATTCGCCATGTACTGCCGATCGCGACGCGCTTCCAGTTCGTAGACCAACAACGCCCGTCGCGATTTCAGCCGGTCCGGCCCGTACGACGAGAGATCGTTGAAAACGGCGCAGTCCAGCGAGACTTGCACCATCGCCCCCTCTGTTTTGGCGGCATTGAACGGCCGAGTCAGTTGCAGATCCAGGCGGACAGGAAAAACTTCGCCGGGCTGTACATCAAGGCTCGGAACCATCACAGAACCTTTGCCGGCGGGTAGAAGGTCCTGTGCTTCCACCCGGAGGGTTAAACCGGCTAGCCGTCGGGCACTCGTGTTCCGTAGCACAAGAGAAGCATGCAGATCGAGCGCGATTGACGCTCCGCGCACCCGGCTCGTGCTGGGAGAGAGGCTGAACGAGACCGTGAGCACGGGCGAGTCTCGAGGAAACTCCACGTCGAGCCAGCGGGACGATGAGTCCGACTGGGCAGGAAGAGGGGCAGGTCCCGCAGCCATGAGGGCGCCCAGAAGCGCTCCCAGCCTGATCCAGCTATTGCGCATAAACGCTGGTGATAGTGACCTGGCCTGTCTCCGCATCCACGTATCGAGCTTCCATTCCGGATGTACTGGAGACCGAGATGATTGCAGATCGGGGATGCATGATGGTCAGAGTTGATCCCTGCGCTCGGACCGCGACACCGTCAGGCGATGACCGCAATACGGTACCTGAGGGCTGTGGCGGATGACCCGCCCATTGCTGCACGGCTGCGAAAAGATGCTGTGTCTGTTCACGCGGAATATGCGTAATCCAACCCGCGACGAAAAGCACGACGAGAGCAGCAGTCCCCATCGTCCAGGCGAAGATCCTCCGACTATGCCCGACATGATCCACACAGCGCGCCGCCGCGACGCCGACAGCAATGTTTCCGATCATCTCGCGCTCAAGACGCGACCAATCGGCAATTGCCTCAAAGCCGGTCAAAGTCTGCCCCTCCGCTTCCCGACGCAGTTCGCCCATGGCGTCATCGAGCGAAGCCACATATTGCTGGCACCGAGGGCAGCTCCGAAAATGAATCCGAACTGTTAAGCTCGCAAGCCGGGCCAGATCTCCGCGCAGGTATAAGGCGAGAGACCGATGTGTCGGGTGCTTGCGTTGCGCCGTCGCGCTCAATGAGTCCTCCTCGAATCCAGGTAACGCTTGAACTTGATTCTGGCGTTCGCAATGTGCGAACGAACGGTGGCCTTCGAACAATTCATTTGCGCGGCCACCTGCTCTGCTGGCATATTCTCCACATCTCGGAGAAGCAGAGCCGTGCGTTCGCGGGCAGTAAGCTGGGCCAGCCCGCCATCCAACTGCAGCTTCCGTTCTCCCCGCAGAAACTGCTGCTCCGGGAGTGTCCGTTGACGAGGTACGGGTCTCAGCGATCTCGTCGATATCCGAGAAGGAGAACCGCTTATTTTTGCGCAGGAAATCAATCGCGGTGTTCGCAGCGATCTTCGAGAGCCAGCCGGCAGATTTGTCCAGGTCCTTTAGTTGCCCACGGCGCTGCAACGCCTTGATGAACGTTTCCTGTGTGAGGTCTTGCGCATCGTCGACGCTCCCCACAATGCGATAGATGAGCAGAAAAATGCGGCGCAGGTGCTGCTGGATGAACTCGACCTGCAGGTCCGACCCGGTTTGTACCCGGTGATCCGAAATCGGCTGAAGCGGTTCACTCATGACTACATGCTTATCCTCGGGAAATACCCAGGATTCATCGGCGAGATCCGCAAAGCTAGGATTCGAGCGTTCCATTCCCCTACTAGAGAAAGACGGGAAGCATTCCAAAACGTGCAGGACTGCCGGAGCATCGAAGTAGTCTTAGTGTATATGAGATCTGTGGCGGTGATCGGCATCGGTAAAACCGCTTTTGGGGCATTCCCGGATCGCGATCTCCGGTCGCTTGCAGTGGAGGCCGCCGAGCTGGCCATGGCCGACGCGCAACTCCCGTCGGAGAAGGTTGAAGCTTTTTATCTGGGCAATTTCGCCGGCCCGTCCTTTGTCGGCCAGAACCACCTCGCGCCTTACGTCGGCACGGCTCTGGGCTTCTTGGGGATTCCCTGTACTCGTATTGAAGATGCGTGCGCCTCCGGAGGCTCGGCGTTTTTCCACGGTTGGCAGAGCGTTGCCTCGGGCGTTTACGACAGCGTTGTTGTCGCTGGGGTCGAGAAAATGACGTCGCAAAGTACGCCGCGCGTGACGGAAATCCTGGCAGGTGCGGGGGATATGGCGCGGCGAAGGCCGGGCGGGCGCGACGTTCCCTGCCCTGTTCGCCATGATCGCGCGACGCCATATGCATCAGTATGGGACAACGCGAGAGCACCTGGCTTCTGTGGCGGTGAAAAATCACGCGAATGGTGCCAAGAATCCGCTTGCCCATATGAGAAAAGTGATTTCGCTCGAGCAGGCGCTATCCGGGAAGCCGATCGCGGAACCGTTGACGGTCTTCGACTGCTCGCTGATCAGCGACGGGGCAGCGGCGGTGGTGCTGGTTCCTACGGATCATGCCCCTCGTTACCACTCACGCTTCGCACGTATTCTCTCCGTTGCACAAACCTCGGATTACGTAGCTCTCGACCGTAAGGAAGACATCACGTTCTTCCCGGCTGTACAGTCCGCCGGGAAGAAAGCATACGAGGCGGCCGGCGTCGGTCCCGAGGATATCGGGGTAGCGGAACTTCACGACTGCTTCACGATCGCTGAAATTGTGGCGAGCGAAGACTTGGGATTTGCGCAGAAGGGTAAAGGGGGCCCATTTGCCGCTGCAGGATGCACGGCGATCGGCGGCCGCATTCCGATCAATACAAGCGGTGGGCTGAAGTCCAAGGGACATCCGGTAGGTGCAACCGGGGTCGGTCAGATCTGCGATCTTGTTCAGCAGTTGCGCGGGGACGCTGGCGAACGTCAGGTCGCGCGAAACCGGCTCGGTCTAGCCCAGAACCTGGGCGGATCCGGAGCCACTTGCGTCGTCACCATTCTGGAGGCCGCTTGATGGGGCCTGAAACGGAAAAGCGCGAACTAGCGGGCAAGGAGAGCGCTCGGGACGAAGCTGTCGTTTACACGGAAACTGTGGTTTTTGCGCCGCCTGAGCAGTACGCGGCCGATGCGCCTTATCAATTAGCGATTGTCGACCTACCGTCCGGCGAGCGCACTACCGTCCGGATTTTGGGCAAAACACCGTCGGAGCGAGTCTCGATCGGAGATCGTGTCACTTTCGTGAATGACGAAGGCGGAGTGCGTTATTACCGAAAAGCTACAGTACCCGCGCAGGAACAAACTGGGAACACACCGCGTCCCTTGATCTAGGTAACACGGACCTCGCTAAGGCACGTCAACCTACTTGCCTGTTTCTACTACTTCGTCGGAGTGCGCTCATCGATGCAGCGTTCGATTTGGGTTTTTGCGTTCTTCTCGATGCTGGCTGCCTGCGGTTGGGCCCAGAACATCATCCCTGCACCCGCCATTCAACTAGGGGGGCAAGGCCCCGCACCCTCAACTCCGCAGCCTTCCGTGCCTCCGGAACAGCTTTGCGTGGTAGCTGGGCGACTTACAAATGCGTTAACGGGCGAACCGGTTAAGAAAGCGACGGTGCGGCTGACGGCGAATCGCGCTGGTGCGAACGGCACGGCTTTGATGGCTACCGCTGCAGGAACGTTTTCCGCCCGGCGGCCAGGGATATTCGACTACTACGGACAACGAGGGCTCGTTCCGGATTGAAGGTGTCAATCCGGGCGAGTACCGCTTGATGGCAAATCGGTCGGGCTTCCTGGCGACAAGCTATGGGGCGAAAGGCCCGAATCGATCCGGGATCGGTGATCAGACTCGACCCCGCGCAACAAAAAACAGATCTGGCGGTCTCCATGACGCCACAGGCGATCATCACCGGAAAAGTGCTGGATGCGGACGGGGATCCCGTGTCCGGAGGTATGGTTCAAGTGCTTGCTCCCACGTGGATGAGAGGCAAGCTTCGCTATAACCCGCGCGGCGGCGGCCAAGTGAATGACCTTGGGGAGTACCGCGTCGCAAATCTGTCTCCGGGCAAGTATTACCTGTTTGCACAAGTGTTCAACAACAACATCCCGGATGGAAGCGTCGTGACCGGCAAGCCGGACGTGCGGCCTGTGCGCACCTACTACCCAAGTTCGATTCCTTTCTCCGGGGCCAGCCCAGTCGAGGTGACCGCCGGGCAGGACGCGGCCGGAATTGATATTCGCCTTCAGAGCGTTCAGACCTATCACGTCCGCGGACACGTAAGTGGCCTTCCATCGAACGACAGTTCACACGAACGCACCACGCTCAGCCTTGCGCCTCGCGACGACGAAATGGTCGTATTTGGCGGAGGGCAAAGCAGTTTGCGTCCAGATGGAAGCTTCGACCTCGCGGGTGTAGCACCGGGAGCGTACTACCTGAACATGTTTGCCATGGCCGGACAGATCAGGAGCATGGCGCGGCAGGCGGTGGATGTAGGTGCGGGCGACGTGGACGGAGTTGTTCTAACTGTGATTCCGCCCGGATCTCTCAGGGGCGTGGCCAGGCTTGAGGGCAACCCGCCTGCCAATGGTTCCCAGATGAGCGCTTCCAATCTTCACCTGACGCTTATGCCTGCAGAAATGGTGGGCATGATGGGCCCTCCACCCAACGCGAAATTCTCGACCGATGGCACATTCACGATCGAAAATGTCACCCCCGGCAAGTTTTACGTACAAACGAATGCACCTCCAGGCACGTACATAAAGTCGGTGCGCTTCGGCAATTCGGAAATCCTGGGTAAAGAGCTCGATCTGTCCGGCGGCGCGGCAGGCCAACTCGAGCTCGTTTACCGGTACGGGCCCGGGGAGATTGACGGGCAACTTGACCCGGCGCAAACCGGATCGGCCAGTTCCGGAATCGTTGCCCAGATCGCCGTTGTTCCCGAAGAACTGAACGCCGACGGCACGGGGACACATTATTCCGGGACCGACCCGAAAGGTACGTTTGTCACTCGGCAATCTGCCGCCCGGACGATACCGCGCATACGCCTTCGAGGACGTGAATCTCACCTCTTTACAAAACCCGGAGTTGTTGAAACAACTCGAAAGTAAGAGCCCGCTCATCGAGGTCAAGGAGAATGAGAAAAAGCAGATACAGCTATCTCTCATCACACGAGATGAACTCGACCAGATCAACGCCCGGGTCGGTGCGCAGCCTCAATAGCGGAAGATTGCTACCGCGGGTGCTCCGTTCGGCATCTTCTTGCTGGTCGTGACCAACACGTTTCCGGCGTGGGTGATGGTCTGAACCACGGCATCGTTGACTAGGTCCTGGCTGCCATTACGCTCGCCAGTTGCCTGGTTCGTCTCTTCGTCGAACGTACCTGGAGCTTCGATTGAATCGGACACAATCAACGTTAGGACCCGGCCGTCGTGAGCAGCAGTGACGATGTCTTTTAATCGATTCGACGCGCCTCCGCCGGCCTTGTGATCGTACTCAGCTAACACAGCGTCGAGCTTTCGCTCGTATTCGTTTCCAATTGCCTCAATCGCTCGTGCGTGCATCTCGCCAGCCTTCAGACCGTTGGGAGCACCCCGGACGCCCGCTTCGACCGTGTGCGGATAGGTGTTCACTGAAGCATAGATCGGCAACTCGTATTCCACGCCGACAGGCACCAGCGGATCGGTTTTCCCTCGGAGCACTTCACCCACACCGGCATCGATCTGTCTAAAAAAGTGGCGCAGGTATTCGTCTTTCCGCTCGAGTTCGGACGTAGTCGTGCCGATAACGCCTTTCGAACTTCCGGAAGCCATTCCGGCTGTTCCGCGCTTGATCGAGACGTGATCGGGTTTCGCCGTATCCATGTATTCGTCGTAGCTTGTCGTCGTATCCCCTGTGAGCGGCACCTCTTCCGAACTGTCAAGAGTGCAGCGAAGCAAGCGCACATTCTTCTGGCTTAGAGCCAACACGTAGAACACGGTGGCCTTCGTCAGTTCCGGCAGAAGCGGACGGACATTGAAGCAAGGACCAAAATCTGCACGAGGCTGTACGGTCTCGTGCAGATAGACGAGTCGGTGGGTATCTTGCGAGCGCAATACAGCAACGGCCTTGGCCCAGACCGGTGCGCCGTCCGTAAGTTCTTCGATATTTCCAATTGAGTTCAGCAGATCCCGGGCTTTGTCGGCCTGATCACCGGCCTTCTCACTGACGGAGCCGACCAGTTCTTTCCACTCGAGCTTGTTGAGTTTAGAACCCTGCTGATTCGGAGCGCTGCTCACCGGTAGGTAGATGCTCAGGCAAGGGCCGGGAGTTGCCAGCAGAGGTTTCAGGTCCTTCACACTGAACAGTTCAGCTGGTTCTGCTTTCACGCTTTCCATACACCCTAAAGACCCCGCTGTTCTCAAGTCGTTACGAGCAATTCCTTACTTTGTCCGACCGAAAAGAACGGGCGAAAGTAGGCGCCCCGATTGGACCGCCTACTTTCCACACCTTCAGACCTTAGGAGTGGCCTTCCGAGCCACTGGTCGGAGCGACATTGGTCGCCTCGCCCGCCGTATTCCTTATCCGCGTCGGCGTTTCGGCCAAGCAGACGGAGAGCAGCAGACGTGACGTGTTCGGCAGTAAACCCGAAGTTTTTCATAATCTCCCCTCCGGGAGCTGATGCGCCGTAGTGGTCAATGCCGATGATCACGCCTTCGTCGCCGGCCCACTGTGCCCAACCCATGGTCGATCCCGCCTCCACGGTGACGCGCTTTTTGATGCTCTTCGGCAGTATGGATTCGCGATATTCGGGACTCTGCCACTTGAAGAGTTCCCAGCTCGGCATGCTCACTACACGGGCCTTTACGCCATATCCCTGCAGCTTCTCGTATGCCTTCATGCACAGCGAGACTTCCGAGCCCGTTCCGATCAGAATCACCTCGGGTGTGCCGCCGTCTGCTTCGGCGATGATGTAAGCGCCTTTCGAGACGTCAATGTCCTTGGCCTTACTGCGGTCGAGATGCGGAACGTTCTGGCGCGTCAGCGCGAACAGCGTCGGCCCGTTGCGTTCTATAGCAACCGCCCATGCTTCTGCCGTTTCCGTTGCGTCTGCAGGACGAAGCACGACCAACTCCGGGATGGCGCGCAAACCCGCAATCTGCTCGATGGGTTCGTGTGTTGGTCCGTCCTCCCCAACGCCTACGCTGTCATGCGTAAACACGTAGAACACTTTCAGCTTGCTGAGCGCTCCCAAACGGACGGAAGGCTTCATGTAATCAGAGAACACAAGGAACGTCGCGCTGAACGGAAGTACACCGCCGTGTGCAGCCATCCCGTTGACGGCCGCGCCCATCGCGTGTTCACGGACGCCGAAAGCCATGTTGCGGCCCGCATATCCCCAAACGCCACCGACGGCGCCAGCGCTCGAAGGCCCACCGAACTCCGGCGGTTGGAAATCGCCCTCACCTTTCAACGCAGTATTCGTTGAGGGATTCAGATCGGCCGATCCGCCAATCAGGTTCTGAAAGTGCTTCGCCAGTACATTCATCACCTGGCCGCCGGCCGCGCGAGTCGCGATCGGTTTGTCCTCAGGCTTCCATTTCGGCAGATCTGCTTTCCAGTTCTCGGGCAGTTTGCCGGAGATGAACAGCTCCAGTTCCGCCGCCTCCTTCGGGAATGCGCTCTTGTACCCGTCGAAGCGCTTCTGCCAGTCCCCTTGCGTTTTTCCGCCTTTTTCACCGGTTTTGCGGAAGAAGCTAACAGCATCTTCGGGAAGATAGAATTTTTCAGTGCTGCCCCACCCGAGAGCCTTCTTCGAGGCAAGCAACTCTTCGTCTCCAAGCGGATTCCCGTGCGCTTCGAAGCTGTCTTGCTTCTTCGGACTGCCGTAACCGATGTGGGTCCGAACAAGGATCAGAGAGGGGCGATTAGTCTCTTTCTGCGCTTCCTCAATTGCCTTCGAAACTGCCTCGACATCGTTGCCTTCCTCTACCTGCTACCGTGTGCCAGCCATAAGCATCGAAGCGCTTGGCTACATTTTCGGTAAAGGTCAGGCTCGTCGCTCCGGCAAGCGAGATCAGGTTGTGATCGTACAGATAAATCAATTTGCCCAGCCGAAGATGGCCGGCAAGCGAAGCCGCCTCCTGCGTGACGCCTTCCATCAGGTCACCGTCGCCGCAGATCGCGTAAGTGTAGTGATCGATAACCGTATGACCGGGACGGTTGAAGCGCGCCGCGAGCCAAGCCTCGGCCATCGCCATGCCGACTCCATTTGCAAACCCTTGGCCTAAGGGGCCGGTTGCCACTTCGACGCCAACCGTATGCCCGCGTTCGGGATGCCCGGGTGTCTTGCTGCCCCATTGCCGGAAACGCTTCAATTCGTCGAGCGGCAGATCGTACCCGGTCAGGTAAAGCAAGCTGTAAAGCAGCATGGAACCGTGTCCGGCCGAAAGGACGAAGCGATCACGATCAAACCAGAGAGGATCCTTGGGGTTGAACTTCAGGTATTTCGTCCAGAGCGTGTAAGCCATCGCGGCGGCACCCATCGGCATGCCAGGATGCCCGGAATTCGCCTGCTGTACGGCATCAGCCGAAAGGAAACGAATGGTGTTGATGCAAAGATCTTCTAAAGTCTGCGTTTCTGTAGTAGGCAAGGTAATTCTCTCCTCATGTGGACAACGGCTGGGCATTCTTGTGACGGCCAATATCGGCCACATACCCAACCTCCGACTTTACAACGCGCGCTCCACGTTATCCTTAGACTTTAGATGGTTTTGCGAGCAGCCGTACTTCTGCTGCTCCCTCTGATTTGTCTTCCTGCGCAGAAGAAAAATCAAAAGGGAGAAGAATCACGCCCGAATCCTGCGGCAGCTTCGCCGCAATCGTCGGCTTTAGCAACGTGTCCCGCAGGGGGTTCTTTGGGATCAATGGAACTTCAGGTGGCCTCAGGCAAGAACCAGCCCTTGCCCTTTCTGAACATTGTTCATCTGACGGAGGGTGACGTTGTTCGGTACACACCGCTCGACCGCGGCCGCGAGAAACGCAGCGGCGACGTATCGCTGGTGCTGGTTCCCACCAGGATCTCTGGTAAGGACGAGTTGATCATCACCGATGCGCATGAAGCATCCAAGCCTCAGCAATGGGAAATTCCGCAAACGATTGCCCTGGCAGTTTTTGTGTACGGCCCTCAGGGTCTGAGCAAAAAGAAGGTGAGGAACTTCTTATCCCAGGACGATTCTCTGGTTGCGCAGCTCGCCGAGTACGCCGATAAGACCGCGCAAACACAAGCGCTCATCTCGGCCCTTTCAAACGCATCGAGTTCGTCCGCAAGCGTGAACGCGGCACTGAGCGGATTCGCTTCTCAATACGGCGTCTCTGTACAACTCGACAAGAGTGCTCCTCCGGCAACCCAGGCCCAAGCGCTTTTTTCGGCGATGAATCCGCAGCTTGCGAATTACAATCCCGTAGCCGGATCATCAGCGACCGTCGCCGGACAGACCGCAAGCCTGGCCACAGCCGCAGCTTCTTTGTTTTTTGGCAGTCCCGTAGGTCTGCTGGCCGGCGGCACTTCCATGCTGTTGGGCCTGCACTCGATCGCCTTTCCTGATACTCAGTTCCGGTCGTCGTTTCCGCAGCAAATGGGAGGTACGGCTCTCAATTTGTGCGGAGACCGCGGCACAACGCCCGCCCACACCCGCATCGCTTTTATTTGGGCGAGCCGTATCCCGAACGCCGCGACCCCGAAGATAGAAGTGAAGGGCTCGAGCTTTATCCCGGAAGCGCAAAAGTCCCCGGTGAACGTCGCTATGTCAGACGCCGACTGGCATTTCCTGCAGCGCGCCCGCGATTGGTATCTGGCTGGTCCAAAGGACGAGCGCAGGAACGTAACTGTTCTGAAACTTGAGAACCAGAAGGCGCTTGAGATTGATCTCACAAAAGCCAAACTGGGTCCCGGCGAGTACCGCTTGGGAGGCTACTGGGACTGGGCTCAATTCCAGGTGGAAGGCACAGTCCACGTGCTGCCGCTGGGTGACTTAACGGGCGCCCATCTACAGCCCGAGTCGCAGGATCGCCTGGTCGCAAAATCGGGCAAGATCCCGGTCACGGTTACCGGCAGCGACTTCGAGTTCGCTACAAAAGTTCAGATCAAGAAAACAGGCGACGAATTCGCTTTGCCTCAGGACGCCCGTTTCATTCTGCCGAAAGGGCTGCGCGAGGGTCCTCAGAACCAGCTCGATGTGCAGATTGACGCAGCCAATCTGGATCCAGGCGCCTACCAGTTGCTCATCGAACAGCAGGGAGGCGCGGTAAGCACAGTGCCGGTCAGTATCCTGCCGAATCCTCCGAAGGTGACCAATCTTCCTATCATTGCCAATCAGGGCGCGGGCACGCAGCATTACGTCCTGAAGGGCGAGCGCCTTGGCGATGTAGCGCGAGTCGAGGCGCAGGGGGCTACGGTGGAGCTCGGCGCAACGAGCGCTGGCGAGACGGAACGGAACATCACGGTGCAGGTTACCGACGCAGCCGACGTCTCCAAGTCTCAGGCTATTAAGCTTTATCTCAAGAATCGAACTACGCCGCTGGCTTTTCCCGCCGGCATCGAAATCAGCGGACCTCTGCCGGTCATTGTGAGCTCGAAGCTCTCGCCACCAACGGGTGTTTCGCTGACGCTTCTGCCGATGGAGTTTCCAGCCGGTGCCACCCTTTCGGGCATGCTCGACGTGAAGAACATTGCACGCTCAAGCGCTCTGAAACTGAGCTGCGCGGCGGGCAATTGGGAAAGCGCAAATTTGACCATCGGTGGTGAGACATCCGCCTGGAGTTTGCAGCAGATCTCGCCCGACCAGCTGTTCTTTTCGTATGACACCGGCTCCATTCCCGCGCCGTGCGACTTAGAGGGCCGAATCGACAATGGAAAGGATGGCCGCTCAAAGTCGTTTGCGGTCGCCAAGCTCATCAGGGTTCCGAAAATTGAGGCCATCGCGTTCGCGTCCGAGTCCCAGCCAGCGCCTTCGCCCGGTTTGACGGGATTCTACCTGGAAGGCCGCAACCTGGAAATGATCGCGCGGGTCGCTTGGGGTACGACGCCTCCAATTGATATCGCTGCCCTGCCTACGCCGATCATGGGCGAAGGTCAACGCCAGCGGCTCTCGCTCCCATTGCCCCAGCCGACTGAGCCCTCTTCGACGCTGACGGTTTGGCTACGGGGTGACACCGAAGGCAGGCCGACAACAGTCAAATACGAGACACCGGTCGGTGCTGCTCATTAGCCACTCGATTTGTGCTTTATAGTAGGGACAATTGAACAACTTACCGAATCTGCTGACGCTGTTTCGCATCTTTCTGGTGCCCCTGCTGGTAGCAGCACTGGTGCAGCAGAATTTCAGCGTCGGCTGGCACGGTACTCTTCTGGTCGCGAACGATTTCTTCGCACTGCTGGTCTTCCTGGCAGCCGCGGCAACTGATCTTTTGGACGGGTATCTCGCGCGCCGGTGGAAGCAGGTAACAACCGTAGGAACGTTGCTCGATCCCGTGGCGGATAAGCTACTCATCTCCGCTGCACTGATTTCTCTGGTTCAGATCCGTCTTCTGCCCGGCTGGATGGTTATCCTCATCATCAGCCGGGAATTTGCGGTGTCCGGTCTTCGGAGCATAGCTGCGGCGGAAGGTTACACCATCAAAGCGGGCGAGCTTGGAAAGTCGAAGATGATGCTGCAGGTCCTGGGTGTCGCGCTCATTCTGCTTTCCATTCGCTGGCCCGGCCTGCACCGGGTTGCCATCGCAACCATGTGGGGCGTAGTTGTGTTCGGGCTTGTTTCGGCCGTAGACTACTTCCGCCAGTTCTGGCGCAAAGTAGACCTGAGTATCAAACTGAGGCGAAGGAATGAGCTACTTGCCCTGGAGCGGCAAAAAAGGCGCCTTCAGAAGCCTGGCGCTTCGAAAGACTTTAGCGCTCGGAAGGCCGAAGGGGCTTCAACAGCTCGAAGGTCTGGATAAACGAAGCTAAGCCGACATTTGCCGGCGGCTGGACGATCCGATAGTTGCTCTTAGTGAAGACAACGTCACGGATCTGGCCTCGCGGGCCCACCACGCCAATTGCCTTTCCATTGAAGACCAGGCTGATCCCGCCGGCATTACCAGTCCGGATGCGTCCCCGCTCCCGGCCTTCGAAGCTTTTCTTCTGTTCCGGCTCAAGAGTCCCGCTGAACTCCTGTCTTCCGTCGGCTGTCACGGACAACCAGGTTGGCTCGAGCGCCGAGAGATCAATGCGATAGCCATTTGCCAGTTCCTCAGTTGACCCGGAACGCGGAGCCATATGGGATCCGCTTGAACCCACAGGCGACATTTCCGTCACCTTAGAGTCAACCTTCGCCACAATCCGGCTTAAATCGCCCCTCGCCTTTTCCCAGAAAGCATAGAAACCTGAGCAGCAGACCAGCGCGAGCACAAGCGACCCTAACGAGAAGACCCACTTATAATTGCGCGGGCGAATGGAGCTGCGGATGACCGCACCTCTTGTAATTCGTTCGTCCTGGCCCGGAACAAGCGGTTCTGGTATCTGAGCCAAAATATTGTCTACCAGCGGAGAAAGCGTGCTACTTTCTATCCCGATAACCTTTGCAAACTGGGTGACAAAGCTCTTGTAGAAGAAGGCCGACGGCATCACAGACAGGTCGTCTTCTTCAATCGCCTGGAGGTTGCGGATCGGTATCCGCGTACGCGCGTTGATCTCCTCCAGGCTTAGGCCTGCCTGGAGACGCGCCGCTTTGATAATTATTCCGACTGACTGCATAAAGTTAAGCCGCAGCTTCGGTTGCAACGTTATATTACTACAGCCTTTCAGAGGTGTACAATTTTCCTTGCGTAATTTTCACGGATCGTGCATCTCAAGGTGGTTAAGCTGTTTTGGCCTGGTCCTTTGTGCCTCGCTGCCGGCGTGGACTTCTGAGTTTCGCGGCGCGGCGGCCTTCGCAGAAACGAAGCACGCCGTCTCTTTCGGCCAACGCCCGTCCGGTTCCGCCAGCCTGAGCAAACTTCGCGACTGGATCACCTCGCAATTGAAGAGCGGCGGGGGTGAACTCTCGACCGATTCCTTTCAGGGGCAGACTCCCTCCGGCCCGGTTCCGATGACCAACTTGATACTGAAGTTCGCCGGGACATCGGGTAAGGCGATCGTGGTGACTGGGCATTACGATACCAAGAACATCCCGATGGTCAATTTCGTCGGCGCCAACGACGGCGGTTCTTCAACGGGGTTTCTCCTCGAATTCGCCCGTGCCATCGCAACGGCTAAGCACCACGATGATATCTACGTCGTCTTCTTCGACGGCGAAGAGGCAGTCGGGACATGGACCGACACGGACAGCCGCTACGGGAGCCGGCATCTTGCTGCCAAGTGGCTGGCCGACGGAACACTGTCTCGCATCAGAGCGCTGATCAATATCGACATGATCGGCGACAAGGACCTCGATCTGTCAAACGACGACAACTCTTCGCAGCCGCTTCGAACAAGGTTGAAGAGCATTGCGGATCGTTCAGGCTCCGGAAAGTATCTCCGTAGCGATGCCGGTGCGATCGACGATGACCATAAGCCGTTCGGCGAATTAGGTGTGAATGTCCTGGACATCATCGACCTCGACTACGGCCCGAACGGCAGTTACTGGCACACAGCTAACGACACAATGGACAAATTAGGCGTCAGCAGTTTCCAGATTGTAGGCGATCTGACGATGGCTTTAGTAAAGGAGCTTGACTCCGCGAACTAATTGTTCCCGGGTTTGCTGCCGGCAGTCGCTGTCTGCGCTCCAGATAATTCGCCGTCGATAATCGGCTTGAGAGAAGCGAGAGTGACGGGACCGTTATAACGCTGACCGCTGATGAAAAGCGTCGGTGTTCCTTCGACGTGAGCGCGGTCACCATCCTGGACGTCACGAACGACGGTTTCGCGGACTTCGGTGGAATCGAGGTCGGACTCAAACTGTTCGGTATTCAGCCCAGCTTGCTTCGCCAGAAGCAGGATGTTCTTCCGCGAGAGATCGTTTCGGTGAGCAAACATGGCGTCATGCATCGGCCAGAACTTACCTTGCTTGTGTGCAGCGACGGCAGCCGCAGCCGCGAGGTCCGCTTGCGGATGAGCCTCAAGCGGGAACTGTTTAAAAATCAGCCGTACTTGTGTTGGATAGGCCTTCAAGAGCGCACTGATTTCCCCGATCGCCACCGCACAGTAGGGGCATTGGAAATCAGAGAATTCGACAATTGTTATCTTCGCGTTTGCGGGCCCCGTCGAAGGCGCGCCGGCGACCGGAATCTTGACAGCATCGTCCAGGATTTTAGGTTCCTGCAGATGAGCCCATTTCGAGGCGTCCAGCGCGGCGAACGTCTCCGCTTTGCTCTTACCGGCCTTTACGGACTCCACAGCCGTTATGGCAAGGTTGGTGCTGTAGGCGCAACCGGGATCCATGACGCGACATTCAGCGAGTTTCATGCTGCATCCGCACGAGCATGGGCGTTCACGCAGCATCTCGAGAACACTCGCCTTTTGCTTCGCCGTCAGGCCACTGAAGTCAACACCCGGTAGAGTCGCCGAAGTCTTCCAGTCCACTGCTCCCGCTGCTTGCAGGACTAAAAGCGCCAGTCCGCTGAACAGGGTTGCAGTGACAAGTCGAGACTTCATCTCTCTATTGTAGGGGGAAAACCCGTTTCAGCGATTCACCCAGGCTCACAACGCGACCTAACTCTGGAATCGTGCCACGACCCAGCGGCCGGCGGCTTCGTCGTATCGGAAGGTCACGGTCGCATCTAACGCTCGTGGGCTTGGCCGTCCACCGCAGGAAACGATGTGATCCACGTCAACCTCAGTCGGATGGGAAGTCTGGTCCGGCAGGTCGAGCTTGTAGCCGCAGGTGGGGTTCTCTTTTTGGACGTGCACCAGCCAGGTTTTAGCTTTCGCGTTGTACTGCAACAAGCTTGCGGCCGCCTGCGGCGTGAGCGCAGGCGTCTCTGGTTTGGGCGGACTACACGATGCCGAAACGATGAGACTAAGAACGATAACTGACTTCTTCACCCGGTTGAATCGTAACACTACGAAACGCCCCAGGATTCAATGGCAGGCGGCAAGGTAAGGTGGTTGCTGAGCCTGCCGAACGCAGCATGCGACGTAATATTGAACATTTCGGTGACGTTGAGCTGGACCTGCTCTACATGGCAAGGCGGCTCAGGGACGCGTTGCGGCTTGAAGAAGTTCTGACTGCCGCAGGCGTCGATTACCTCATCGAGACTGGCACCTATACGGCTGGATTCCTTATGAAGCGCGATTTGGCTGGTGCCTTCTTCTATGTCGCGCCTAAGGATCTGGCAGCCTCCCAGTCGCTTCTGTCGGAACACCACTTCAAACCCTATACGCCCGAGTAGCGCTGAGTCTCGGGCTGCGAGCGCCTCAAATTCTCGGCCATCTGCTCAGGCGCAGTATCCGCCAGGAACGTGCCAAACCCGGTCTCGATCGTCGCCAGATACTTCAGCTTGTTAGCGGCCCGTTGAAGCGGCAGGAACTGAATGTGGAAATGATAGGGCGTTTCTGGTCTGCGCAGGGGCGCCTGTTTCACCGCCATCATGAGAGGCAGCAGAAAATCGTAGAGGTTGTCGTACTTCTGGCGGATGATGCTCATCAACTCCGCCAGATCCTGCCGCTCTCGATCTTCGAGATCCACCAACGTGCGCACGTGCCGGCGAGGGTAAATCGCCATCTCAGCCGGAAAGCGCGCGGCATAAGGAACGAACGCGACGAAAGAATCATTTGCCGCCACTACCCTCTCGCGCGCCTCCAGTTCTTCCTTCAGCAACTCACAGAACAGGCAGCCGTCCTTGTCCTTCGCCGAGAATTCGAGCGCCGAGGCGAGTTCCTTTTCAACGGTCGGCGGGATAAATGGCATCGCATAGATCTGGCCATGCGGATGAGGCATGGTCACGCCAACCGCTTCCCCTGAATTCTCGAATGGCGCTACAAACGCGACGTCGGGGTTCTGCGCGTGGAATCTGGTTCGTTCGGTCCACAGGTCAATCACCTTGCGCCAGTTCTCGACACTCAAGCGCGACGGCGGCAGCGTGTGCTCGGGCGAGTAGAGCACCACATCGCATGCCCCGCGAGCGCCCGTCGAGGCGAAGAGCGAAGGCTGCGCGTCTGGGTCAAAGGGATCGGCATCGGACGAGAAGGCTGGGAAATCGTTGGGATAGAGATAAACGTCGTAATGATCTGGAACCTTGCCGGAACCGGGATCGAAAGGACACCAATTGGCCGGCATCTGAGGCCGGTTTTGTCGGGCCGTGGTAACGACGACCCACTGTTGCAGGAGGGCATGCCACCGGAGCTGATGCATTGTTTATTGGATGGGATTGCCGACGGGAAGTGTGACAGTGTTACTTCTTCCTTCGCCTTGCGAAAGGGTCAGGCGAGCGAAAGAGTTGGAAGGAAGATCACCCGGCAGCAGGACTTCGACCTGATAGACCCCGATGGCGTGCCGCGGAAGGGAGGCCGAGACCACCTGCAGCGGCTGGCCATCGAGCTCAACCTGCACTGCGGTGAGCACATTTCCGAGTTCCCCAGCGTAGGGCCGCCCGGCGGCGGGTTGTGTCAGGCCGTCGGCATCGACCACTTCCCCGAGCCCGCTTGCCCAGATCACCACCGGTTCTCCGGGTCTTGCCGGTTCGGCAGCCGTGACCGGACTTGAGGTTTCGCCCGTTTCAGAGTTGACGTGGACCACGATTCCGGCTCTTGGCTCCGGACCCGCAAACGCCAGGATACCGGGAGAGACCGCACGCAATTCCACCGAGACCGCATTGCTGAAGGCTGCGCGACTGGCGCCGAGGTCATCACGAATCGCCAGACTGGCCGAATCCGCGCCACCCAGTTCGTAAGGCAACTGGCACCGGATCTCATCCGGACTGGCCGAAAGAAGGGGAAGCGGACGGCCATTCAGAAGAACTTCGATTCCAGCCAGAGAGTCAGGCAGTGCGCGTTCCCCGTCATCGACGGCCGATTCCGACCGGGTTGCCAGGTTTTCACCTTCGATGGTCACGAGCGCTCCTGGTGCTAAAGAACCGTGAACGCCGGTTGCAGAGTTCAGGACAGACTTCTCGGACAGTAGGAAATCCGAAGGTGTAAAAACGAGCACCCGATGCGCGACGGCATCGGCCACGAAGAGATTCTTACCATCCGAGACGAGGGCGGACGGGCGCGTAATCCGCCCCGGAGCGGGCAACCCGTCGGAATAACTGTTCATATCCGGCTGCCCCAGAACAGCATCCGCCGGCTGCGCACCGCTTGTCGGAAGCGAATTCCAGACCAGAACCCGATGGAGCGCACCGTCACCAACGAACAGGCGGCGGCCGTCGAGCGCCACCGAAACTGGCTCAATAATGGTGCTGGCAGAGATGGGAGTTCCAGTTTGCGTTCCTGAGCCCAGGATCAAATCTGGACCGGAAGCCGCGCCCGCCGATTTACTATCGCGCCAAAGAAGGACGCGATGACTCACCGGATCGGCGATCGCCACCGAATTAGCGTAAGTGCTAACACGGGAAACACCGGAGATAACCGCCTGGGTTACGACCGAGGACGGGTTCTGCAAACAGACCCGGCAAGCGGCGCCGCTGGACAGCGCCGGGCGGTCGGCCCCGGATCTCGCCAAGCTCGAGACGTCGTAGGAGAGGACACGTTGCCCCCGGTCCGTGACGAACAGTTTGGGTCCGGCAAGGGAAAGAGCCGTAGGCGTGATTCCACTACCTGAAACCGAAAACGAAGACTGGCCAATCACCGCGGTGGCTGCCTGGCCGGACCGGAATTCACTTGAGAACAGAAGCGCCGGGAACAATAACGATGAGAACAGCGCGGCGAATCGATACATTGCAACGTGCCTCATCCGGTGAGGCTTGTATTCTACTTCTTCTTGCGATTATAGGTGGCTTTCACGCGTGTCGACATCCCACCGCGCGCCGCCCAATCCCCGATCACGGTCGCTTCCACGGGGTCTGCGGCTTTCACGACATCAGCCAACATCCGGTTAACGGCATTCTCCTGAAAAATTCCCAGATTCCGGTACGCCAAAGTATACATCTTGAGCGATTTCAGTTCCAAACAGCGTTTGTTCGGAATATAGATCAGTCGAAGCGTTCCATGATCCGGCAGTCCCGTCTTCGGGCACACGGAAGTAAACTCCGGCATAACGATTTCAATCTCATAGCCGGGATATTGATTGGGCCAGGTGTCGATCCCCGGCAGATCAGCATGGACGCCCGCTTCCGCGTGCTCGTCCGTGTATTCGCGATTCTTGTTCATTCTTCAATTAACTTATGGGAGAGAAGGTCAAGGAACAGACCTACGTCCGTGACCACCCCGACAGCTTGCCCGGTTCCCCGGTCGCTCACCTTCGTCAGCACTGCGGGATTAATGTCGACGCACACGATCTTCACCCAGGCCGGAAGCATATTTCCGGTCGCAATAGAGTGAAGCATCGAACTCAGGCAAAGGACCAGCCCCGCATCCTGCAACTGAGCGGCGTAAGCATCCTGGGCGGCGTTCATGTCTGTGATGACGTCCGGTAGCGGCCCGTCATCCCGCAGGCTACCCGCCAGAACGAAGGGCACGTTCGCCTTGACACACTCGTACATCACGCCCGTCGTGAGGCGGCCCGTTTCAACCGCCTGCCTGATACCGCCCGCGCGGTAGATGGCGTTGATCGCTCGCATGTGATTGCGATGTCCATGCTCTTCCAGCCGTCCATCCTGGGTGCGCACGCCGAGCGATGTCCCGAGCAGTGCGGACTCGATATCATGCACCGCCAGCGCATTCCCGGCCAAGATGGCATCAATCCACCCATGGCGAAGCAGCTTTGTCATGGGCCCGCATCCGCCCGTATGCACGACGACGGGGCCGGCAACCGCAACGATCTTCTTCCCGTCCTCCCGGACCTGCTTCATCATGGCGGCCGTTTGCGCCACCGCGGTTTCCACCTGACGCTCGGACGAAATCTCGTTGCTCATGAACGAGAACGACATGCGGTCTCGTTCTTTGGCTTCAGGGACAACTCGAATCCCTTTCATACCAACGACGATGGGATCGCCCGCCCGCAGATCACGCAGACGGCGGCACTCTGCACGTCCATCCCGCACGACGATCATGGCGTCCATGCGCTGTTTGCCTACTTCGAGCCACTGTCCGCGATGACGCACCAGCGTGCGTTGATTGGTGGTCGAGTAAAACTCTTCGGGTGCACAGCGGTCGCATTCGGCTGTTTTGAGTTCCGCATCGCCAGAATCGATCGGGGCGCAGCCAAGACCCAGTAACTGGGTCATCATGTGCTCCATCGCGTCGCCCGACGGCGCCGTCACACGCAGGCGTAGTGACGACGGCTCGCTGTTGGTGCGCCCGATCGCGAACTGCTCCACTTCGAAGTTTCCACCGAACTCGACCACGGTGTCGAAGATCCGCTCCATAATGTGCGAATCGACAAGATGGCCTTGCGCCTCGACCACCTCGGACGGAAACGAGCTCTTAGATTGAGTACTGTTCGCCATGCGCTCAGACATGCGTGAGAAACACGGGGAGACCTTCTTTGTTGGTGTAATTCGGGCGATATCGCTGCGTGTTGTACATCTTCTCGATGTCGACGTGGCGTGGTCCCAGTTTCGGATCCGGAATCGGCACCATCGCGAATTTGCCATCGGAGATCGAGGCCATCAGCCCCGTTTTGTGCGATGTGATCGAATCGTATGCCATAGTTCCGAACGTGGCAGCAACCAAGGTGTCCAGGAAATCAGGCGCACCGCTCCGCAGGTCGTAAGTCAAATCGCTGACGACGGTCTCGGCCTTTAACTTCTGCACTACTTCGTCGCTGAAGGCCTCCGCCACGCTGAACTTTTTGCGGTGGCCGAACGCGTCGGGCTCGCCGTATTCTTTGGTCTGGTACCCATTCCACTGAGCTCCTTCGGACATGATCACGAGGCAATAATTGCTCGGATTGTTACGCTTGTCCGTGCTCAGCAGTTCGATCATGCGGTCGAGTTCGAACTTGTATTCGGGAATTGCACAACGAATGGAGGTGACGTAGGCGGTGTATAGGGCCGTGTAGCCAGCGTCACGCCCGAAGACACGAAAGATACCGACCCGCTCATGCGAACCGACCGTCGTCCGCTGCCGCTGAATGGATTCTTGCGCGCGCGAAATAGCTGTCGAAAAACCAATGCAGTATTCCGTGTTACGCACATCGTTATCCATCGTCTTTGGAATTCCGATGACTCTGAATCCAAGCTTGTCCAGCGTTGCCGCGTAGCTAAGGGTATCGTCCCCGCCGATTGCAATGAGATGATCAATTTCAAGCCGCTCGAGGTTCGCCAGCACACGCTTACTCATGTCGTAAGTCGTGGTTTTGACTCCGTCCTTAACGGACTCCGTGGCGGGAAAGCCTTCATCCTTTAAGAATTCGGGAAGCTTCTTCATCTTGGACGGATTGGTCCGGCTGGTGTGAAGAAACGTTCCGCCCGTGCGGTCGATAGTGCGCGTATTGTCCCGGGTCAGCGGAATCGTAAATCGCTTGACGCTCTCAGGATCTTCGAAGTTGATGTCTGTAAGACCCTTCCAACCGAGACGAATGCCCGTTACCTGATGGCCATCACTGGTGCTCCGATAAACGACGTTCTTGATGACAGCGTTCAGACCGGGGACATCTCCGCCCCCGGTTAAAATCCCAATTTTCTTGCCAGACATTCGTCTCCTCTCCGAAAACTACGCGTACCGCCGAAATTCCATCTTAGCGTCGCGAGCACCACGGAGGAGAAGTGGCGATCAACTTTCGTTCCCGCGGCTCAACGCGGTCGGATTAGACCCACCAGGCGCCGGCCGGTTGTTCGCGAATCATGATCTGGTTCAGGAATTCGGCGGCTTTTGTCAAGCCTTCGTCGGGAGACATCAGCGAATCTTCGTGCTCAATTGACAGGACGTAATCGTAGCCGTACATGCGAAGTGTGGAGATGAATTCCTTCCACCAGCCATAGGGATGGCCGTATCCACAGGTGCGGAAAATCCAGGATCGGTTTCGCTCGTCCGTGTATTTCTTGGTATCGAGAACACCGGCCTTCGGCAGGTTGTAGTCGTAGATCTGTGTGTCTTTTGCGTGAACGTGGAAGATGGCGTCCCCGAGAACTCGAACCGCCTTGATGGGATCGATATTCTGCCAGAACATGTGGCTCGGATCGTAGTTGCAGCCGACGCTATCGCCCGCAATGGATCGCAGCTTCAGCATCGTTTCCGGACTGTACACAACAAAGCCGGGATGCATCTCAATCGCGATCTTCACGCCATGATCTTTGGCAAATTTGCCGTGCTCGGTCCAGAAGGGAGTAACTTTCTTTTCCCACTGCCACTCGAGCAGATCCAGATACTCAGGAGGCCAGGGGCAGGTCACCCAATTCGGATATTTGGCATTGTCGCTGTCGCCGGGACAGCCGGAGAAGTCGATGACCACCGGCACGCCGAGTTTGGCAGCAAGCTCCACAGTCCGCTTACTCGTGTCGGCATACGCCTTGGCAACAGCCGAATCGGGATGAAGGGGGTTGCCATGCGAGCTGAGTGCGCTGATGCTGAACCCGTTATCGTCCAACTGCTTCTTGAACTCGGTCAGTTGCTTCTGGTTTTCCAGCATGGAGAGTTTGCAATGCGGATCTCCAGGGTAATTGCCGGTCCCAAGCTCAACGGTTGTGATGTTGAGCGCCTTTAGCTTTTCAATTACTTTTTCGAGCGGAAACTGCGACAGCAACGGGGTGAAACATCCAACTCTCATGAGCGAAAGCGTACCACAGGAACGACGCCTAGCCAGACCGGGAGCTTAGCGGAAGAACACGCATTTCATGAGCAGCCAAGCGGCCGCAACCAGGAACCCAAGAGCCGCTTTATATTCTTCGTTGCGCCGGTACAGAGCCCATGAGAATCTTCGCGAGCCGCGAGTGTAGTGGGATAGCGGCAGGAACCTTGACACTCGTCGCGCATATTCCGCGTAGTCGGGGAAAATCTCTCGCAGATGCTGCTCTTCCAGTTCGACAGCGGGCAGATACACCAGAAGGAATGCGGCTGCAAAGAGGCAGACCAGCCAGATATTTTTCGACGCAATCACAAGACCGGCTGCGACGGTCAGAGTTCCCACATATAGAGGATTGCGGAGATA
This sequence comes from uncultured Acidobacteriaceae bacterium, assembly GCA_963730775.1. Lineage (GTDB taxonomy): Bacteria > Acidobacteriota > Terriglobia > Bryobacterales > Bryobacteraceae > Bog-105. The sequence continues at coordinate 97,960 of CAVSTI010000016.1, forward strand.
AGCGTAGGGACCGGACGTGGCAAGCTGCTGGTCCTTCGCGAGGTGTCCACCGGCCCAGCCTCGCAGGAGAAGCCCGAATACCGCGATCGGAAGTCCGATCAGCATGGAATTGCGCGAAGGATGGGAGAGCCAACCAAATCCAACGAGCAGCACGAATCCGAACGGAACGCGGAGGCGCTGAACGAAGTCGGCGTAAGGCTTGGGGAACCAGTACGTTGGTTTCCGTTCAGCGATTGGTTGCTTCACGAGATCGAATCTGACTCCGCGTTAATAGCGGACGGCTGGGTAGCCGAACCTTCGAGCACTGTCATGAGCGCCGCGGTCACTTGATCGACCGAGATGTCCCGCATGCTCCAGTGCACTTCGGCATGGCGTTTATAAGTGGTTTGGACGCCTGGGGCTCGCAACACCTTGAACGTCGTGCCATACGGGCCCGTAAGAGCCGGATCGGTTGGACCGAATAGCGCCACACCCGGTTTATCGAGAGCGGCAGCAAGATGAAGAGGTCCGCTGTCAACGCCGAGTACGGCCGTTGCACGCCGCGTAGCGTCGATCAGACCCGGAATGGAACTCGAATGCACGTTCACGTTCCCCAATCGGCTTGTCTCGTTCACTTTGCTTTCGGGCACATTGAGGACCAGTTCCAACCCTTCGCGATTGAGGGATCGTGCCACGCTCTCGTACGATTCAAGCGGCCATTCCTTACCCGTCCAACCCGCAAACGGACTCGCCAGAACGAAAGGACCTTTCGGGAGCCGGCCTTCTTCCCTGCCCGGCGGAATCCAGGGGCGCTCGTTCAAACGTTGGGCGCCAGCGGCGGCTATCAATTGGAGGTTTCGCTCGATTCGGTGCGGTCCCTTTGACGTCGATCGCCCGATCGTAGAACCAGGCTGCGTGCGATTCGCGTGCCACTGCGCGGCTGAACCCATACAGAGTGCCGGCATGGGCTGCGCGTCCGGCAAGAGCAGACTGCAACAGGCCCTGGAAGTCAAAGGCCAGTTCGAATCGACGCTGGCGCAAGCGCTTCCAGGTGTTTCGAAGCGCGGAAAGATCACCGCGCTCAAAGAAGATAAGATCACTCACGGCGGGATTGTCTTCGAGGAGTGATGCCCACTTGCGTGAAACAAGCCAGGAGATGCTGCTTCGGGGAAAGCTTGCCTTTAAACTGGCGACTGCAGGCAGCGCATGGATGATGTCCCCCATCGCACCCAGCCGGATGACAAGGATCGATTCCGTATTCTGTTCGGGCGTGCGGACAGACTGCTCCATCACGATCCAAACTCACTGCCGTGAACAAGGAGTCGTTCTTTGCCGAGCACGAGCGCCGAGAACGCAGAGGATTCCTTCCGTTCCGTTTCTGCGTCGAAGACGAACCGGATGCGTGGACCCCGGGGAATGCGGCGGCTCAGCTCGCTTTCCCGCATGACAGAAGCCACATGGACAGCCCGGAGAGCAGCCGCTAAATGACTGCGAGCTTCCGCAGTCAGCAACGTGTTCGGGCTATCCAAAACGACTGCTAGCACTTTTTCATCCCGGCCCTGGATGACGAGACTTTCCAATCGCTCTGCCACAGAGGCGGTGAGGGGATCGAAATAGCCCGCAACGACCAGCCAATCTCCTTGAGCCAAGTACAACTCAACTTCGGCAGGAGAAATTATCTTCTTTCGTGTATCCAACTTTCCCGTCGCTATTGTAATAACTTACGACCGAACTTCCCGTCCGAGTCCAAGGAGCGAGAAAGCCTCCGTGGCCACTCGCTGCGCGGACACGTGAGTCATGCAGCGGTGATCGATCGGGCACTCCCGCAAGAGGCAGGGACTGCATTCGACAGGCTCGCGAACCACTCGACTGAGATTCCCCGTCGGACCCGTCGCCAGGTGATCTGTCGCCCCAAAAACCGCTATCGTGGGCACTCCGCAGCGCCGACGCGATGTGCATCGGACCTGAGTCGTTGGTCAGAAAAACGTGACAAGCCGCCGCCAACTCAATGAACTCGGCAAGGCTGGTCCGGCCTGCCATGTTGATGGCGCGGTGCCCGCGAGCAGCCAGGCTTTTCTCAACCAATTCACAAACGGGCCGTTCTGCCGCCGAGCCGAATAAAGCAAAAGCGGAAAGAGACTCACGCGCAATCTCCGTCGCTGCTTCGGCGAATCGCTCGGGAAGCCAACGCTTTGCTCCACCATATGCCGCTCCCGGCGCAATCCCTATGACGGGCTCCGAAAACGGAAAGGTTCCGAAATGCCTGCCTACCTCTCTCCGCTGCGAACTGAGCGCCGTTGAGCCGGATATCACCTTCAAGTGGATACGAATCGATGAGTCCGGAGCGTCGCAGCAGTTCGAGATAGTAAAAACGCTCATGTCGTGGTATTTCGCCGCGTTTAGGCAGCGCAACCGCCCGCGTCAGCAGCCAACTACGCCCATCACGACGGTACCCGATCCTCTCCGGGATCTGCGCCAGGCGCACCAGCAAAGCCGATTCGAACGAATTGGGGAGCAAGACAGCGCAATCGAAAGAACGTTTGCGCGAGATCAGCAGCAATCCGCCATTTTTGCCGCGATCCCGCGCCGTCCTTGCGGAGCTTCGTACGGGATCACTTCATCGCAGAAGGGCTCTCGCCGGTAGAGATCGGCAACCCAAGGCCGCGCCAGAAGACTGATTCTGGCGTCCGGATACTGATGGCGGAGCGCTTGCAAAGCCGGTAGAGACATCACGGCATCGCCAACCCAGTTCGTCGCGCGAACTAGGATTTTACGAAACGACATGGATCCATGACTTCAGGATACGGGAGGATGCCCAATCGTAAAATGAAAGAGAATGCGTAGGCTGTATACACGGGAAGCCCTCGTTGCGCAGCGAGAGCAGTGGAAGGCAGCCGGAGAACGCGTGGTACTCACAAATGGGTGTTATGACATTTTGCACCCGGGCCACGTACGTCTCCTCGAAAGCGCTCGCTCGCTGGGAGATCGACTGATCTTAGCTTTGAACACGGACGAAAGCGTACAGCGCTTGAAGGGTCCCGCGCGGCCCTTCTTCGATGAGTCGGCACGAGCAACTCTCGCCGCGAGTCTTGAGGCCGTCGATGCGGTCGTCTTCTTCGGCGAAGAAACCCCGCGTGAGCTGATTGCCGCTGTTCTGCCGGATGTCCTTGTTAAGGGCGCCGATTGGAACCACTTCGTTGCCGGTAGGGAGGAAGTGGAAGCGGCAGGAGGGGAAGTCGTGACCATTCCCCTTGAACCCGGCTATTCAACCACTGCCATTGCGGAAGAGGTTCAGCTTCGGTCCGGCATAGCAGTACCAAAGAGAGATGTGCAAACCGCGTTGAGCGGAAGCAAGTAGCTTCTTGTGATCCATCCAGCAACTCAGGACCTGTTTAAGTCCGTCGGGAGACATCCGGCCTTCCAAACGCTGCTCCAGCGACTCACGCGTGGTGAGCCGGGACCGTTCTCAGTCTCGGGACTGGTCGGCACTGCAAAAGCGCTATACATCGCCCTGCTGTACCAGGCGACGGAAAAGCCGATTTTCGTGGTGGTCGACGGCAATAAAGAAGCCGAAACTCTGCTGGAGACCCTCGAAGCTTTCTTCGAGATCTTCTTCGACGGCCGCGATCTTCCGGAACCGCAGCTCCTGCCTGCATTCGATGTTCTGCCACATCAGCACCTCTCGCCTCACAACGAAATCGGCGAGAAAAGGGCCGTAGCTTTATGGCGTCTCGCTACGGGCAGAGCCCCCGTTACCGTGATCCCGGTTGGCGCCGCACTACTGCGGACGGAATCCGCAGACTTTTACCGGCAGCTCGCTTTAACCCTGCGAGTCGGAGAAGAAATTCCACTGGAAGACCTGGTGCAGCACCTGCAAAGCATCGGATACGAGAAACGCGAACCGGTCGAGATGGTCGGCGAGTTCTCGGTTCGCGGAGGGATTCTTGATGTTTTCCCAGCCGAAGCAAGCAAGCCTGTTCGCGTTGAGTTCTTCGGGGACGAAATTGAATCGATCCGCCAGTTCGAAGTCGAGTCTCAACGTTCGGTTTTGAAGGTCACCTCTGCAAACCTTCTTCCTTTGGCGGAGTATCCGCGCTCGCGGTCCCTCCTGAATCAACTCGCGAAGGCAGCAGAGGAAGCGGAACTGGAGCTGTCGAACCCTGGAGAGGTATTTCCGGGATGGGAGTTCCTTGTTCCTCTCGTTCGGCCGCGCACCGAAAGTGTTCTGTCCTTGCTTCCGAATGCACTGGTCGTGTTCGACGAGCCGACCGCGATCCGATCTGCCGCAGACCGGCTGTGGCAGCGGCTGGAGAACCCGGAGCGTCCGGCCCGAATCGCGCCCGAGAAGAACTTTGCTCGGTGGGAAGAGCTAACGGCCGCTCTCAACGGGCACGCTCAGGTAAATATGCAGGAGCTGGAGCTCCTGACCGGGGTCGACGGTGACGCCGAGCGACTGCACATTGCAACTCGTCCGTCGCTGACGTTTAAAGGCAACATGCCGGTTGCGGTCGCGGAAGCGCGGAACCTGATTCAGGCGGGGCATCGCGTTGCTCTCTTTGCTCTCTCGACAGGAGAAGTGGAGCGTATCGCCGACGTTCTGCAGGAGTATTCGATTCCCTACCAGTTGGGCCGGGAGAGCAGTTCGGGGACGAAGCCCTCGCTCGCAGAGAGGACCTATCACGCCGGCGCTATGTCCAGCGTGTATCTGGTGAAGGGGTGCGTCCGGCGAGGTGCGGTCCTGGTCGACTCCGAACTCGCGATTCTTGGGTCTGAGGACATTTTTGAAACTTCGGATCTGATCGCGCGGCAGCCGACAAAGTCCCAGCTGGCGGCGTTTGCCGCCGATGTGGCGGATCTCAAGCCGGGCGACTTCGTGGTCCACGCGACACATGGCGTTGGACTCTTTCTGGGCATTCGTGAGATCACGCAGGGCGACGGGAAGGGCGATTTCATGCTCCTCGAGTACTCAGGAGAATCGAAGCTATACGTTCCCCTGACTCGACTCGATCTGGTGCAGAAGTATCGTGGCGCCGGTGAAGCCAAGCCTCATCTGGACCGTCTGGGCGGTGTCACCTGGGAAAAAACGAAATCGCGCGTCAAGGCCAAGATGCGCGACATGGCCGACGAGCTCCTGAAGCTCTACGCCCAGCGGCGGATGGCAAAGGGTTTCGCGTTCTCGGACGACAGCAACTGGCAGCGCGAGTTTGAGGATGCGTTCGAGTACTCGGCGACAAAGGACCAATTGGGCGCGGTAGCGCAAATCAAAGCCGATATGGAGAGCCCGCAGCCAATGGACAGGCTGCTCTGCGGCGACGTCGGTTTTGGCAAGACCGAGGTCGCCATGCGCGCGGCGTTCAAAGCTTTGGGTGATGGGAAGCAGGTGGCAGTACTGGCTCCGACCACAGTGCTTTCCTTCCAGCACTACGAAACCTTCAAGCGCCGCTTCGCCTCGTTCCCCATCCGCGTGGAACTCGTCAGCCGATTCCGGAACGCCAAGGAAGTCAAGAGCTGTTCTGGAAGATCTGGCGGCTGGCAAAGTGGACATTCTGATCGGAACGCATCGCCTGCTCTCGCAAGACGTCGTTTTCCCCGATCTGGGGCTGCTTGATCGTGGACGAAGAGCAGCGCTTTGGTGTTCGCCACAAGGAGCGCCTCAAGCAGCTGCGGCACAACGTCGACGTCCTGACAATGAGCGCCACGCCGATCCCACGCACCTTGCACATGTCGCTGCTAGGCCTTCGCGACATGTCGGTGATTGAGACGCCTCCGAAGGATCGTCTGTCGATCAACACGGTCGTTGCGCACTTCAATCAGGACCTGATCAAAACTGCGGTCGAACAGGAGCTGGCTCGTCAAGGCCAGGTCTACTTCGTTCACAACCGGGTGGACACCATCTTCATGAGGGCTGCTTCCCTCCAGGAATTGCTGCCGCAATGCCGGATCGGTGTCGGCCACGGTCAAATGGGTGAATCCGAACTGGAGAAGGTGCTTCTCGGCTTCATGAAGCACGACTATGACCTGTTCGTCTGCACGACCATCGTCGAAAACGGGCTGGACATTCCCCTTGCGAATACGATCATCATCGAGAACGCCGAGCGCTATGGGTTGAGCGAGCTGTACCAGCTTCGTGGACGAGTGGGCCGATCGAACCGTCGCGCCTATGCGTATTTGATGGTTCCGGCAGATACCCAGCTCAGTGAAGTGGCCAGGAAGCGCCTGGCCGCCCTAAAAGAATTCAGCGACCTCGGTGCCGGATTTAAGATTGCCGCTCTCGATCTTGAGCTCCGCGGTGCAGGCAACCTGTTGGGCGGAGAGCAGCATGGACACATAGAAGCAGTCGGGTATGACACCTATGTGCGCCTTCTCGAAGAAACGGTCAAGGAGCTTCGGGGCGAAGAAGTTCCGCTCGAGATCCACTCGACGATCAACATGGGTCTCGATATCCGTATTCCGACAACGTACATCAGCGAAGACGCGCAAAGGCTCCGTTCCTACAAACGAATCGCGGACGTGAAGGACGAGGCAGCCGGACAGCGAATTATCGACGAACTGAGCGACCGCTATGGGAAAGCTCCGGAAGAAGTGCGGAACCTGGTCAGCTTTTCGCTGCTCAAGAGCTTTGCCGCTGGCGCGGGCGTGGAATCGATTGAACGACGCCAGGGGTTCGTGAACATCAAGTTCCACCAGCAGTCGAAGGTAGACCCATTCCGATTGATGAACCTTGTGCGAAGCCTGGAGGGCGCGCAATTTACGCCGGCCGGCGTGCTGAAACTGCCGCTCACGGGTAAAGAAGACGCCGGCACGCTCCTTACGGATCTCAGACGCACTCTCGGGGATCTGACAACGAACGAAGACGCGAAAACGAACGAAGAGAAACGCCCGGCACTGCTTAGCCGTCGTTAATACCGTCATTCCGGGCGAGTTTGCCCGGACCGCAACAACAGAACATTGTCATAATGTAGTAAAGCCAAAGCCTATGAAGTTGAAGTTGCACTACGCTGCCCTTTTTGCATTTGCGCCCCTCGGGTTTGCAGCTGACAACCCTCCGGCCCCTTCCGTCGTTGACCAGATCGTGGCCAAGGTGAACGGCGACATTGTTAGCCAGGACGAACTGGGCCGAACGACCAAAGACATTGCGAAGCAACTCCAGGCCCAAGGCGCCACGCCGGCACAGGTGCAGCAGGAGCTTCAGAAGCAACAGAAAGACGTGCTTCGCAACCGGATCGATGAACTGCTCTTGACGCAACGGGGGAAAGAGCTAAACATTAACGTCGATCCTGAGATCAGCAAGTACCTGGCCGACCTTCAGAGAAGGGCTAAGATCACGGATCCGGAGAAATTTCACGACTTCATCCGCGAGCAATCCGGGATGAGCTACGAGGATTTTCTTTCGGAGACGAAGAATCAATACCTGACTCGCGAAGTCATCGGGCAGGAAGTGGGTCGCAGAATCAACTTCACAGACAAAGAGGTCGCCGACTACTACCAGGCGCATAAAAACGAGTTCATGCGGGAGGAGAAGGTGTTCCTCAGCGAGATTCTAATCTCCACCGAGGGTAAAGATCCCGGGGCGGTGGTGGCCGCGGAGAACAAAGCCAAGCAGATGGCGGAGGCCGCCGCCAAAGGCCAGCGATTCGCCGAGCTTGCCCGCGACAACTCTGATGGTGTCACGGCGAAAGACGGTGGCGTCCTGGGCGGGTACAAGAAGGGCGATCTCAATAAGCAATTCGAAGAGGCGGTTTGGAACTTGCCCAAGGGAGGCGTAACGCCGCCGCTCAAGATTGCAACCGGTTTCGAGGTTTTCAAAGTAGACGATCACACGAAGGCCGGCCTGCTCCCGCTAGCGGACGCAAAGCCGGAAATCGAAAACGCGCTGTATGGGCCTAAGATGGAGCCGAAAGTTCGCGAATATCTGACGGATCTTCGGAAACATGCTTTTCTGCAAATCAAGCCGGGATTTGTCGACACCGGGGCGGCCACCGGCCAGAATACTGCATGGCAAGACCCTGCTCAATTGAAGCCCGAAACCATTACAAAGGCCGAAGTGGAGGAGAAGACACGGCACAAACGTCTCCTCTGGGCCATTCCGATACCCGGAACTACGACGACCGTTACCGGAAAGAGCAGCTCTCGTTAGCCCGATGAAGTCGCCATTTGTTGGCGGTCTGGTTCCGAACGAAGTCGTTACGGTTCAATTCATCGTCATAAACAAAGAAATCCGGCAAAAGAAGACCGGTGAACCCTACTTATCGCTTCAACTCGCCGATCGAACGGGCGAGATCGAAGCGAAGATGTGGGACAACGTCGAAGAGGTCATGCACACCTTTGAGCGCGACGATTTCGTCAAGGCCAAAGGACTGATGCAGCTGTATCAGAAGCGAGCCCAATTCACCATCCATAAGCTGAGACGGCTGGAGGATCACGAGGTCGATTTCGGCGATTACTTCCCCTGCTCAGACCGCAGCTCCGACGACATGTTCCGGGAGCTGGAAGAGACGGTGGCGGGACTCGGCAACTCACATTTGCGTTCCCTCCTTCAGGCAGTGCTGGCGGACGCGGATATTGCGGAGAAGTTCAAAACGGCACCGGCGGCCAAGAGCATTCATCACGCCTGTCGGGGCGGCTTACTCGAGCATGTTCTATCGCTTTGCAAGCTCGCAAGAATGACTGCGGGGCACTACAAGGATGTGGACCTTGACCTTGTACTGACCGGCGTTGTTTTGCACGATATCGGGAAGATTGAAGAGCTCTCGTACTATCGCAGCTTCGGTTACAGCTCTGAAGGTCAATTGCTCGGCCACATCATCATCGGCCTGAAAATTCTGGCTGACAAAGTCCGGGAGATTCCGGATTTCCCTCCCCGCCTGCGAACTCTCGTCGAGCACCTGATTATCAGCCACCATGGCGAGCTGGAGTTCGGTTCTCCGAAGGTGCCGAGTTTCCCCGAAGCTTTGCTTCTGCATCATCTCGACAATCTGGATTCGAAGATGGAGGCCATGCGCAGCATCTTGCAGAAATCGTCCCTGATCGAAGCGGACTTTACCGGGTGGGTTCCGTCGCTCGAGCGTATGCTTCTGCGCAAAGATCAGTTTCTGGCGGGCACGCCGGCAGCCTCGGCGCCCATAAAAGCAGCAGTACCCGAACAGCAACCGCTCTTAGAGGAACTCGGGCCTCCACCGATTTCCGAATCGCCCGCCCATTCCGAGCCGCCAGTCTTAACAATTTCACAGAAGCCGCCGCAACCTGCCCATCAACCTCCCGGATTACCCGGAAGTTCGCAGACTGATAGAACACCGGCACCGCCTCGGGACAAAGCGGACCGGCGGCCGTCTGGGCCCACTTTGTTTGGCGAAAAGTTGCAGGCCGTACTCGGTCCTCGCAAGTAGCCGGCGGGTGCTAACATAATGAATTGTCAGGCTCCGGGCTTCGTGCAACGGGCGGCTGCAAACCCCGCCAGGTTCGGAAGGAAGCAACGGTAGTGGTTTAGCTTGTGTGCCGCGGATCACCCGGGGTCTGGCAAATGCCTCCGCGACGCGTTAGCGTAAGGCTTTAGCACCCGGCAGGTCCCCGCTTTCGTTCTCACGCGATCTCTTTCATGTACCAGGTCATCGCCAGAAAGTATCGTCCGCAAAACTTTTCCGAGCTGATCGGGCAGGAGCACGTTCAGAGAACTCTCGCGAATGCGATTGAGAGCGGGCGGTTGGCTCACGGCTACATTTTTTCCGGTCAGCGCGGAACAGGGAAAACGACCGTTGCCAGAATTCTGGCTCGTTGCCTGAATTGCATCCAGGGCCCCACCGCGACGCCGTGCGGTGTCTGCTCGAGTTGTACCGAGATCAGCTCCGGTTCTTCTGTTGACGTCATCGAGATCGATGCGGCATCGAATCGCGGCATCAACGAAATGCGCGAGATTCGGGAGAACGTCCGATACCGGCCCGCGCGCGACAAGTACAAGGTCTTCATCATCGATGAAGCGCACCAGATCACGAAAGAAGCGTTCAACGCGCTCCTGAAGACTCTGGAAGAGCCGCCCGAGTGGGTGGTCTTCGTGCTTTGCACTACCGAAGCAAGCGAAATTCCGAATACGATTGCTTCCCGCTGCCAGCATTTCTCGTTCCGGTCTGTCGATTTCACCGAGCTGATGGTGCGCATGAAGGACATCGCACAGCAGGAAGGCATCGAGGCAAGCGACGAAGCGCTATCCGTGATTGCGCAAGCGGGAGAAGGCAGCGTACGCGATTCACTTTCTGCTCTAGACCAGGCAATTGCTTGCTGCGGCTCGACGTTGAATGTGGCTGATGTCCGCTCTCTGCTCGGCATGTTCGGAGCAGAGTCGCTTCGTTGCGTGGCAGATGCAATCCAGAAGGCGGACGGATCCAGAATGCTCGAGATCGTTTCCGATCTCGAACGCCACGGTCAAAGCCTTCAGCACTTCTGCCGCGAACTGTCACGATATTGGCGGAACCTGCTGGTGGCCAAGATCTCGGGCCAACCCACCTCCTTGATTGCAGCTTCCGACCCCGAACAGGCTGCGTTCCTCGAGACCGCGACAGCGTTCAGCGAGGAAGACCTGACCCGGTTTTTGAGTTTGACGCTCGGCGTCTACAAAGAACTCCAGACATCACTTCAGCCGCGACTGCATCTCGAACTTGGGTTGGTGAAGCTCGTCCACGCCGCTCGATTAAAGTCGATCGAAGAAGCCATCGCGAACCTGGGATCGCCCGACAGCACGCCCACCGTTTCGAAGCCCGCCGCACCCGAACCGGTTCGCGAGCGTGTCCAGGTAAGTTCAATTCTCACTCCAGCGGCACCCGCACCAAAGCTTGTGCCGCCCACTCCACCGGTAAAACCAAAGCCGGAGCCGGTTGCCGCAGCCACTCCTGTCATCCCCAATCCCGAGCCGGCTTCGCCTGCGGAGGCACCGGCTGCCGCGACAGACGGCAGCCTGAAACAGAACTTCTACGACGCACTCTGTACGGCCGGCTTACAATTCAGCGCCGATGCTCTCATGCAGTGCGAGGTCGAGTTGAAGGGCGGTGAACTGGTTCTTACCGGCCCGAAAGGCTCGCTATTTTCGCTCAGGGACCCCAAAGTCCAGACGGTTGCGGCTCAGGTCGCCGGTAAACCCGTCAAAATCCGGTTGGAAGCTGGCGCAGCCGCAGCGTCTTCCGGGGTGGTCACGAAATCGAGCAACGGCAAAGACACGGATTCAGCGCTTCGTGAACGTGCGCTGGAACACCCGGGAGTAAAACGCTTTCAGGAGTTGTTTCCAGATGCCCAGGTACGGACCGTGCGAAATTTGAATGAGTAGGTTGCGAGAAACGAGAGCTCAACGATGAAGATGCCAGCCAACAACAACATGCAAGCCATGATGAAGCAAGCGCAGCAGATGCAGCAGAAGCTTGCCGAGCAGATCGCCGCCATCCGCGTGGAAGCGTCATCGGGTGGAGGCATGGTCAGCGTCAAGATGGATGGCCAGAAAAATGTCCTCGCGGTGAGGATCGATCCTGAGGTGGCCGGTGACGTGGAAATGCTTCAGGACATGGTCATGGCCGCGTTCAATGAGGCAGTCAAGAAGGTAGAAGAAGAATCGCAGTCGAAGATGGGCGGTATGCTTGGCGGGATGGGGCTTCCTCCCGGCTTGTTCTAAACCCATTCATGGCTGAATTTGCAGCTCCCCTAGCTCGCCTGATCCAGGAATGTAAGCGGCTCCCCGGCATCGGCCAAAAATCAGCTCAGCGAATCGTCTTCCATCTGTTACGGGCTCCACGTGAAGACGCCGAGAATCTCGCTCAGGCCATTCTGGACATCAAGGACAAGCTTGGAATTTGCCAGCAGTGCAATAACATCAGCGATGGTGAGATTTGCCTGTATTGCCGGGACCCGCACCGCGACCATTCTCAGCTGTGCGTGATCGAAGAGCCGCACAATATCCTCCCAATCGAGACCACGCACACCTTCCGCGGTCTCTACTATGTGCTGCACGGCGCACTATCGCCTCTTCGCGGCATCGGCCCGGAGCAACTACGCATCAAGGGATTGATCGATCGTGTTCACCGCGAGGAGATCTCCGAAATCATTCTCGCGACCAATCCAACGGTCGAAGGCGAAGCGACGGCTGTGTATCTTTCAAAGCTTCTGAAGCCGTTAGGCCCGCGTATCACGAGAATTGCGATGGGCATCCCGGTTGGCAGCGATCTCGAATTCGCCGATGAAGTTACCATGTCGCGTTCGCTCGAGAACCGGCGTGAGATGTGAAGGGTAAATGAATCCAGATCTCGAAGTTTTTCTCCAGGATGTGTTCGGCAATCTCGAGCGCGGTAATTCTCCCGTTCCCCGAGTCGCGGTGGAACCGGATTACGAGTCCGGCTCAACCGATGTAGATCCCGCGAAACTTCGTTCAGAGCTGTCGCAATTGCTCGTTGAGCAAAGGGTAGACACAAAGACCCTGTCCTCGCACGAGGGCATCGAAATCGGTATCCCCACGGAATACGCTCAGCTTTCAAAGTGCATCCGCAGAATTTTCCTCCACGGCGATAAGGAAGACGGACCCTGGATCGAAGTTGTCCCGCCCGGAAACTGGATCTAACCCCGTCGCCGGCGGAGTATGCACCGCATCGTCCAGCCTTACTGCCGATAATTTGTGAGCACGGATCAGCCAGGCCTTCCTACGCCGCGACGCGGATCTAATCTGCTTCGTTGTCGATCGAGTCCGGAACAAAGCCGTATGTAAGGCTACACACTGCCTGGATACGGGTCGTACGAGTACTCGGCCCACCCGCCTTTCCGCGCATTTTTTTCATTGTACTTACAAATTTACACAGATTTTTTAGCCTTGCAAATAGCTGCACTCAAAGACATTAACTGCCCAGTACTACTTCCTACAGTACTTTCCCCTGACCTGTGGGTGTAGGCGAGCTCACGTGCGGATGTTACCCTCCAAATCACAAGAGCGGTACACCTTGCAAACACAATATTCATACAGGAACGAACAGACTACATCGACATCCGAGCCGGCCTGGACCGAAGGAGCGATCACATTAAAGAGGGATGTCTCTGCCCTGGAGATCGTCCGAAGGGAAAATGTGACGGGACACTTCGGAGTTCTGGCTCAGATCTCGAAAGGATCAAGGCTTGAAATCTGCGGAAGCGGGTTCAACGAGCGAACGTACAGAGTACGCTTCCAGGATCGACTCTTTTTCGTCTTTCGCCAGGACCTGGGTTTCGAACCTAGTTACGCACTCTAGTCAGATCGCGAGTTCCGAGAATCGTTCGAGGAAGGGCGCAGTTACAACCGCAGTTCTTCCTCGCTTCATTGCTTAAACACAAAGGGGAAGATTAGCAATGCGAACAAACAATCGTTGTGCCAACACGACATGCTCATGCACCACAAGGGACGGTCAGCGCTATTGCAGCGAATACTGCGAGCAGGCTGTGGGACAGGCCGTTGAACGCCATTACTGCCAGTGCGAGCACGCTTGTGGTCCCGAGACATTGACCGAGACTTTCGTCCTACGAGGGTCAGACATACACTCCACGTTTGAGCCCGAGCTTCAGCCATTTTCATAGGTTTCTTTTCACTTTCCAGTCAACCTGATGGTTTTCCGCCGGTCTGTTTGCGCTCAGCAAACAGGCGAGGAAAGAGGACTGAAATGATAGCTGACGATCAGAGCGTCAGAATTCGCTTTAATTACAAAACCCAGGAACGCAGTGCGTTGAAGGGGCATTCAGAAGAAGAAGAATCAATGGTGAGGGCATGCCTGCTTGCTTTTGCAGCGTGCTTAGCAGCGGCGTTAGTCGTCTGCGGTCTCACGCCTGCCCCGCCCATCCCGGAGATATGGCAGCGCATTCGCGCCGATCGAGCCGATTGTCGAGAGGACAGCCTTAAGCCGGACCATTCGCAGTAAGGCTGCGCGACCTCAACCGGTACTCACAACTTCTGAGCCGGACTAACTTCGACCTTAATGGCAGAGACATCGTTGCAGGCTGTATCACACGAGTTGGGTGCAAGGGCGAACGAGTTGATATAGTGTAGCTCGCGATACGCAATAACGACTCTCGGGCCGGATAAGATCCTTCAGACGGAGCCGAAGAAGCGCATCTCAGACTGGAGGAGGTGTGCCGACAGTGAAAAGCGATCTTAGTCCGAGCGCGGCCGATCGGGGTCGATCGTTCGGGAGATACTTTGGACGATTCGTTGCGGGACTGCTCTTGTTCATTCCGCTTGCCTCTAACGTCCGGGCCCAGATCTCTACTGCGGCGGTCGTTGGAACAATGACGGACAGTTCCGGTGCGCCCCTTGCCGGCGTAAAAGTGACCGCGACTAACGTCGACACCGGCCTGACCTACAGCGGGGAAGCGAACGCGAGCGGCGAATTCATTATTCCCGCATTGCCTCCGGGTAAGTACAGGATCCAAGGCGAGTTCTCCGGCTTTAAGACATGGCAGATACCGGGAGTAAACCTGGCCGTCGGAGATCGATTCCGAGCCGACGCAACGATGCAGATCGGACAGATGCAGCAGTCGGTAGAGGTACGCGCCGATACCGCGGGGCTCCAGACCGAGTCAGCCACTGTAGGGTCCGTCGTCAACCAGCAGCAGGTGCAGGATCTGCCGATCAATGGCCGCAACTTCTTTCAGCTGACCCAGATCGTACCGGGCGCTACCGACTACGCCGGCGGCTCCTTTGCGAACAACACGCTGGACGACCGGCGCAGGAGCACGACCGTCTCCGTGAACGGCCGCACCGGCGCCGAAAACAATTTCACCATCGACGGAATGGACAATAACGAGAAATTCATCGGCACAATTCTTGTTAAGCCGTCCATGGAAGCTCTTGCCGAGATGAAGGTGCTAACAAATAGTTTCTCGGCAGAAACCTCGCGTACCGGCGGCGCGGCGATTGCGATTATCACGAAAGGTGGAACCAATGAGTTTCACGGTTCCGCGTTCGAGTATCTTCGCAACGAAGTGTTGGACGCGCGACCGCCAAATTTGGCAGCGACCGCGGCCAAGCCTCCGTATAAGCAGCACAACTTTGGCGGTAGCTTCGGCGGGCCTATCCGGAAGAACAAGGCGTTCTTCTTTGGTGATTGGGAAACTTACAAATCGGCTTTGGGCACCGTCATGTTATCCACCGTTCCTACGCCTGCCATGGCGAGCGGCGATTTCAGCGCTCCCGGTTTGGCCACTATTTACGATGTCAATACAACAACAACCGTAAACGGCATTACGACGCGTCAAGCTTTCGCGGGCAATCGGATTCCGGCCAGTCGCATCAACAGCATTGGGGCAACCCTGGCAGGCCTGTATCCTGCGCCAATGAATGGTCTGAGCACCAATAATTATCAGCAAAACGGGACCACAACTCAAACCGATAACACCATGGACACGCGACTCGATTATCGGTTTTCGGACGCGAATAGCTTTTTCATGCGCTATTCGTACGATCATTCGACGACGGCTGCTCCGCGCTCGCTTCCGCCGAAGAACGGTTTTGATCCCATTGGCAATGCTGACCTGCCAAGCGTGGGAAGCGCCAGCACAAATCGCCTCTCCGTTCACGGGCTGGCCTTTAACGACACTCACACGCTATCTCCATCGGCGGTACTCGTTGTAAGAGCCGGCTATTCGCGTTACGCGAACCAGAGCCTGCCCTTGGGCTACGGAACTGCTCCGGCAACCAAGTTGGGCATCCCGAACGTCAACGTCGACTCGGACAGTTCAGGATTCCCGACCGTCACGGCCACAAACTACACAGGTCTTGGTGATGGCCAATATATACCGGACCTGAATTTTCAGAACATCTACACAACTTCGGGCAGCCTACAGGTGCAGAGAGGCTCGCACGCTTTGAAATTCGGAGGTGAATTTATACGAAGGCAAGTGAACATGTACCAAAGCGTGCAGCCGCGCATCGCCTTCGCCTTCACACCTACCTTTACCTCCGATCCGAGTAGAAACTTTGCCGGCGGCGATGCCATGGCCTCTCTGCTGTTGGGCTTTCCGCAAACGACTACTCGCAATCGTTATCTCATTCATCCCGGATACCGTTATGTGGAGACGGGCTGGTTCTTTCAGGACGACTGGCGAGTAAACAGATGGCTGACCTTGAATCTGGGCGGGCGCTGGGATTACTTCAGCCCTCTGAGCGAGGCGCACGATCGCATCGCTAACTTCGACTTCTCCACGCTGAAACTGGTGTTCCCCGGTCAGAACGGGGTGGATAACGTCGTGAATGTTCAAAGGGACTGGAAAGATCTCTCTCCCCGTTTCGGATTCGCCGCGCAGGCAGATCCAAAGACGGTAATTCGCGGAGGATTTGGAATCAACTATATGTCCGGCTTACAAGGTACGCCGGGTTCGTTCCGGAATCCTCCCTACATCAGCACTCTTGTCGATCACGCCAACGAACCTTACGCCGATTAACAGCATTTCCGACCCGATCCCACCTCTCAATCCGGTCGACCCGGTAAACCTTGCGGGACCACTGGTCGCGGTTGCTCAAGGCTATCGTGCACCCTATGTGGAGCAGTTCAACGTTACAGTGCAGCGGCAGCTCCCGGGACGCTTCCTGCTGACCACGGGCTATGTTGCCTCGCTGGGTAAACGACAAAGCGGATCGAATACTGCTATCGACCGGAATGGCGCGCCCCCGGGCGCGGCGAATGTACAGACCCGGCGCGTGTATTCGTCAATCTACCCGAACGTCACGACCATCAACACGGTACAGAACTACTACACCAGCTCATATAACGCGCTTCAGACCACGCTCGAAGTGCGGGACTGGCGCGGGATGACTCTGAACGTGAACCATACTTGGGCACATGGCCTCGATAACAGTGAGCTCCGGTATATCGGATACAATCAGCCCTTGACGATTAAGGGAACTGCCAGCAGCGACATACGACACCGCGTGGCAATTACCTGGGTATATGATCTGCCGTTCAACAGAATGTCGAATAAGGCGTATTCGATGATATTGCGGAACTGGCGAGTGAACGCCCTGGGCATTGCACAAACGGGATTGCCATTCCAGATCACCCAGACGGGCACGCAGACTAACAATGCTACTGGAACCAACCGGCCTAACCAGGTTGCAGATTTCCATGTGCCCGATGGGACGACGGGTCAATGGTTCAATCCAGCAGCATTCACAGCGCAGCCCGCTTATACGTGGGGCAGCGAGGGACGGAACCTGTTGAATGCTCCCGGCAAGTGGAACTTCGATCTGTCGCTGCATCGCGAGTTCAGACCCACGGAAGCCCTCACGCTGCAGTTCCGTTGGGAAGCCTTCGACTTTACCAACACTGTCACGCCTGCCGGTCCAGTCTCCGTGCTCGGGGCTCCGGGATTCGGATCGATTCTCACTTATACAGGAAATCGACAGCAGCAAGTCGCGTTGAAGATTCTTTTCTGAGTCTCATCGGTCGAGCATTTGACGGGGAACGATTGATTAACAACAAAGCGAAGTTTCTATGCACGGCCGGGGCGGTGGCTGTCGTTCTTGGCGCGTTGATTCTGGGCACATCGCTGGTGAGTTTTACTTCGGCCGCAGAAAAGGATGTCGACTGGCCGGCGTTTTCCGGCCATATCACCGGAGATCACTATTCGACGCTGTCGCAAATCAATCGCCGCAACGTCAAGCGGTTGAAAGTTGCCTGGACCTACGACACGGGTGAACGCGGCAAAATCGAAACGAACCCGTTGATCGTGGGCCGTACCTTGTACGCGTTCACCGATTCGCAGAAAGTGATCGCACTTGATGCAGCTAATGGAACGCTGAAGTGGAAATTCGATTCCGGGATCAAAGGCACTCAACCCGCACGCGGCGCAGTGTATGTGCAGGACGGGAAAGACGGCGCAATCTTTGCCGGAATTATGAATTACCTGTATAAGCTGGACGCGGCAACCGGAAAGCCCGTCCCTTCCTTCGGCGAAGAGGGACGAATCGACCTGCGCAAGAATCTGCGCGGTGACTACCTCACAAACTCGATTGCGCTAACAACACCGGGCGTGGTTTACAAGGACGTCATCATTCTGGGTGGACGCAATCCGGAGACGAATCCGGCGCCTCCCGGAGATATCCGCGCCTTCGATATTCATAGCGGCGCGCTGCGATGGACCTTTCACACGATCCCACAACCAGGCGAACCCGGATATGAAACCTGGAACAAAGATTCATACGAGAAGAGCGGCGCTGCCAACAACTGGTCTGGTATGGCGCTGGACGAAACACGCGGAATTGTCTATGTACCAACGGGATCGGCAACGCCGGATTTTTACGGGGTGGGTCGACTCGGTGACAATCTGTACGCGAACTGCCTGCTAGCTCTCGACGCTAACACGGGAAAGCTCATCTGGCATTTCCAAGGTGTCCATCATGACATCTGGGATCGTGATTTCCCCGCTCATCCTGTGCTTCTCACTGTGAAACACAAGGGCAGAATGGTAGACGCGGTAGCGCAAATCAGCAAGCAAGGCTTCCTCTTTGTCTTTGACCGGACGAACGGAACACCGCTCTTCCCCATTGAGGAACGGCCCGGACTGCAGAGCGATGTTCCCGGCGAGGTTACGGCCAAGACTCAGCCGTACCCTGTCGGCATCGAGCCATTCGCGCGCCAGAAGCTGACGGAAGACCTGTTGACGGAGCGTACTCCCGAAGCGCATGACTGGGCTGTAGCCGAGTTCAAAAAGCTCAGCAGCGAAGGACAATTCACACCTTTAGAGGTGGAACGCCGCACTGTGATCTTCCCGGGTTTCGACGGCGGAGGCGAATGGGGAGGAGCCGGTGTCGATCCGAAGGCCGGTGTGCTCTACGTCAACGCCAGCGATTCGCCATGGACCGGCGGACTGCAAAAGCGGCAGTCCGGACTCGGTGCCGGAGCAGACCTTTACCAGGCGCAATGCGGCGCATGCCACGGCCAAAATCGTACAGGATCACCGCCGGAGTTTCCGTCGCTTGTGAACGTAGGAGACCGCATTACGGATGCGCAGATAGATGCAACGATTCATTCGGGGCGTGGTCGCATGCCAGCTTTTCCTTCGATTACGGAACGACAAACGGCAGAGCTGATCAAATTTCTGAAAACCGATCCGAGTTCGAATGCGCCACTTCCGCCACCGCCGCCCGAAGGCAGGGCACCGACACCCGAACGCCCGGCAAACCCTCAAGTGGCCGTCTCTCCTGCCGAGAGGGATTACGTCTTTACGGGATATCGCAAATTTGAAGATCCGGAAGGATACCCGGCCGTGAAACCGCCTTGGGGCACACTGAACGCGATCGATCTGAACACAGGCAAGTACCTGTTTAAGGTGACGCTCGGTGAGTACCCGGATCTGATGGCCAAAGGCATGCCGCCAACAGGAAGCGAAAACTATGGTGGCCCTGTCATCACCGCGGGCGGCCTTGTCTTTATCGCGGCCACGCATTACGATCGCAAGCTCCGAGCCTTTGACAGCAGGACGGGAGAATTGCTCTGGGAAGGCACGCTTCCGGGCTCCGGTATTGCAACACCGGCGACTTACTCAGTGGAGGGCAAACAGTTCGTCGTTGTCGGCACGACTGATACGCGCGTAGCCGGTTCCCGGCGGGCGACTGCACCCGGCACGAAAGGCGAGCCTTTCTCCACGTTCAGCTACACCAATACCGGGGGCGGATACTATGTGGCTTTCGCGCTGCAGTAGACACGCAGGGCGGAGTTGCAGCGCGATGTTTACGCTCCTGCTTTTACCAAATTAAAGCCGAATGCTCCACTAATACGCTGGTGAACGGCGAGGTCAATCCAAAGCCCTGCCATGTGCTCCAGGTATTCAGCGTTCTTTAACGGGCCTGCAAAAACCGGCTTCATGTTGCTATCCACAATCAGTTGCCTGACTGCTTCGAGTGCTTTCGGATCGTCCCCGCAATAGAAGCTATCAAATGTTGCGTTTCCATAAAGCATGGATCCGATGGTGTTGAATGCTTTAACTACGCTTGCGCCCTCGCTCCACTCCGCCACTTGCAATCCAGCGCTCCCGGCGGGCGGCTTGACGATCCTTAGATCAGCATCGAGAGGGTTTGTGGCATCCAGCAGGATCTTTCCGTTGAGCGGGCCGAGAGCGCGAAGCACCTCCTGAACCGCTTGCCAAGGGAGTGCCAGCACGTTCACATCAGCTCGCTGTGCACCTTCCCGCGGACCGACGATCGGAAATCCCAACGCTCTTGCATCCTTCTCGTGTCTGCTCCCGGGCCTGAGGCAGACCTCGATGGAATGTCCAGTCCCGAGCCAGATCTTTGCCAAGGCCGAACCCACATTTCCGAATCCGTGTATGCAGATGTTCACGAACTCATTGTTATGAATTGCCGCCTGTGTCCGCAAGGAGACTGACCATTACCGCGAACTGGTTGCTGAAACGCTCAGTGCCTTGCCCAGTCAAACATTTGAGGAGGAACGAAAACCTTGAAACGAACAAAGTTTCTAAGTACGGCATTCGTAGCCGCGCTTTTAACTGCGAGTAGCGCAGTAGCTCAAACCCAGAGCACTGGCGCCACCCAACCTCAGACTCCTACACAGCAGATGCCGCCGCCGGGACAGACGCCGGACAGCACCATGGGCCAAGCTGCGGGCAGCACCCCACAAAAGGCCGATGACAAGAAGTTCGTGAAAGACGCGGCTCTGGGCGGATTAACCGAAGTTGAGCTGGGGAAAGTGGCAACGCAAAAGGCCTCGGACCCCAAAGTCAAAGAATTTGCCCAGAAGATGGTCGATGATCACACGAAAGCAAACGGAGACTTGAAGCAGGCCGCGAGCAAGAGCAACATCCAAATACCCGATGCGCTCGACTCCAAACATCAATCGCGAATCGACAAACTATCGAAGCTCTCCGGCCAGGAGTTCGATAAGGCTTACATCAAAGACCAGTTGAAGGATCACCAGACCGATGTCCGGGAGTTCCAGCAGGAATCACAAAACGGGAGTGATCCTAACGTGAAGACCTTTGCGTCTAGCACCCTTCCGGTTTTGCAGCACCATCTTGAGATGGTGAAAGACCTGAACAAAGACGAAAAGCAGATGTCCAAGCGGGACTAAACTCGCCTGGACGTGCTCGCAACCTCATCGTGCAGTAGCAACATTCCTTCGGAGAGTTCAATGCCCTCCGAAGGAACCCGTTTAGAGCCGAACGATCTTGTCGGACTTCAATCCACGCAGCGCGTTCCTGGTATCCACAACCCTCTTACAACGCTCCACAACCGCAGGGTAGTCGACCCCGCTATGATCGGTTACGATCACAACGCAATCTGCCTTCTCCACCGAGGAAAAAAGATCTTGAGACTCGAGCGTAACGCCATTCGTCTGGATCTTCGGGATATAAGAGTCGGTGAAGGTAACGGTAGCGCCCAAGCGCTCGAGAAGAAGAATAATGTCTAAAGCCGGAGACTCCCGGACGTCGTCGATGTTCTTCTTATAGGCGGTTCCTAAGATGTGAATGTGAGATCCACGGACCGACTTAGAGGCGTCGTTGAGAGCCTTCTGGACTTTCTCCACAACGAACTCCGGCATCCGCCCGTTTGTATAACCGGCAAGCTCGATGAATCGTGCCTCGATGCCCGCCTCTTTGCTCTTCCAGGACAGGTAGAACGGATCGATCGGAATGCAGTGCCCGCCTAACCCCGGTCCGGGATAGAAGGGCATGAACCCGAACGGCTTGGTCGCAGCCGCGTCGATCACCTCCCATACGTCGATATTCATCCGGTCGCACATCACAGCCAGCTCGTTCACCAGCCCGATGTTAATCATCCGGAAGGTGTTCTCGAGTAACTTCACCATCTCGGCGACACGCGTAGAACTTACAGGAACTACGGTTTCCAGAGCCTGCTTATAGAAGAGAGCGCCGATTTCAGTGCACGCCGGCGTAATACCACCGACCACCTTTGGGATGTTCGCCGTTTGGAACTTCGGATTGCCGGGGTCAACACGCTCCGGCGAGAAACATAGAAAGAAGTCCTCCCCCACTGTGAGGCCGCTGCTTTGCAGCCTCGGGAGAACCAACTCGTCGGTCGTGCCGGGATAAGTTGTCGACTCGAGCATGACCAGAAGCCCGGGGTGTAGATGCTGCGCAATCGCCTCTGTCGCGGCAACAACGAAACTCATATCGGGATCTTTCGTCTTGCGCAAGGGAGTGGGTACGCAGATGTCGATGGTGTCGAGTTCCCGAATGACTGAAAAATCAGAAGTTGCCCGCAGTTTTCCGCTTTCGACGAGCGGCCCGAAGACGTCGTCCTTCACGTCCTTTACATACGAGCGACCGCTATTGAACTGGTCCACTTTGGACTGCTGGACATCGATCCCGACCACTTCGAAGCCCGCGTGTGCAAATTCGACGGCCAGAGGGAGACCGACATAACCCAACCCCAGCACACCGACTCGAGCTTTTTTCGTTACGATGCGATCCTTCAGCTCTTCTCCAACCGAGGGAGACTGCCGGACCACGGCCTCATTTGTAATATCAGAGATCAAAGAAAAATTTGCCTTCACCGATTATTTCCGCCGGCCCAGTGAGAAACACACTGTCATCCCAGCGCAATTGTAGACTGCCCGCGGGCGTTCTAATCTCGACAGGACTGTCGACTTCTTTCCTGAGAATAGCAGCGACGCCCGCCCCGGTCGACCCGGTTCCGGAACTACGGGTCTCGCCGGCTCCCCTTTCATAGAAAACGACATCCAGAGTGTGGCCATCTATCACCTTCACGAACGCCACATTCGTCCGCTTCGGGAATCGTGAATGCCCCTCCGCTTCCTGTGCCGCCGCTCGCCAGTCTTCAGGGATCTTATCGACGAAAAGATCACATTGTGGATTGCCGACATCGAGAATTGTGGCGTCGAAGTTCCGGCCTAGAAGGTTAATGGTAGTTCGAAGCTCCTCGAGGCGCGGCGATCCCATATCCATTTCGAATAGGAAGTTGCGGCCGTCACGGGAAAGCAGTCGCAGATTTTTCCGACCTGCGGCGGTCGTGACATGGATTTCGGGCGGCACTACGGCCTTGTACCAGAGTCCAAATGCGGCTGCGCAGCGGGTTCCGTTCCCGGATATCTCCGGCTCACTTCCATCGGAATTGAACAGCCGGGTCCGTAAGCCGTCGCCTTCCGCCCAGACGAGCATCCACCCGTCCGCTCCGATACCCGTCGTTCGTGCGCAGATTCGGCGCGCGATCTCGGGGAAGTCGCTTGCCGCTACTTCGTCGCCCCATGTCAGGATGAAGTCGTTCTCTGCCCCATGCAGCTTTGTAAAGGGAATTTCCATAGGTCTAGTGGGCTCGCTGGTAAATCTGGAGGGTGACGTGATCTGGCGCGGAGAAGCTCTTCTCCGGTCTATAGTCGTGGGCCATCTTGTCTGCGTCCGTCATCGAAATGAGCCAAAAGTTTTGATGTAGAAGGTCTGGCCGCGTCTTCGTCGCAACCCACTCCGGTCCGTTTCCCTCGTGCAGCACTTCTCTCAACGGAATGCGCGCCCGGCAAAATATGCCCGTAAGGTCGCCAAAGCGGGCCGTGATTCCCTGCCCGCGGTGATAGTTGCTTTTCAAATACTCAGCGGCGGGTACAGGTCCAGGCACGGCGGGTGCGGCTATTTACCTCGGATTCCTTCCAGCAGACCACCCGGTTGATGTCCGGGCGCAGAACCCACGGCAGGATCGACAGGACCGGCAAAGCCAATGCAGCCTTCCTCCACGCTCCGGGTAAGCGGATGACCACGCCACCGGCTGCGAATGCGGCGAACGCTACCATCGCGATCCCGTAGCGGGTGTTGTAGTAGCTAAAGGGCCATAGTTCCGGGACATAGATGGGCGAACCTCCCGACCTATACATGCTCAGGACATAAAAGGCGGGCGTGAGAAGGAGGAACAGCACGGGGACGCGTGCTTTTGTCGGGAATGCGCACGCCGCTCCAATAATGCCCAGGACGAGCAAGATGCTCCCGGCGCAGAGACGACCCGCCGTGAAGTAGTAATGAACAGCCTCAGCCAGCTTCTGATAACCCGGGTATGGCTTTCCGCCCTGGATCGCTCGGGGCGAATAGGGCCCGTTATAGAAATCCAACGCGTTGCCCGTTTCCCACCAGTTGTGAGCAAACCAGTAGAGAGGTACTGCAGCCGCTGCCGCGCACAAAAGCGACGAAGATTGTGATTCGGTTACTCGAATACCAGGCGATCCAGGCGGCGGCGAACGGAATCAGGAACCAGCCGTCATAGCGCGTCAGGCACGTGACCCAGCACGCCACCACGGCGAGGCTCATCCATCTCCAATCCCGGCTTTCGGCGAACCGGCAACCCGCGAACAGAAGGATCGCGAGTCCAGCCAGAAACAGAGTTTCCGTCATCGGAATTGCCGAGAGGTAGAGGACATTGGGATTCAGCGCGAAGCAGCCCAACGAAACGAGCGCCGCCGTCCGAGATCCGAAGGCGGACCTCGCGGCCAGGTAGAAGAATGTTCCGGCGATAACGAAGAACCCGGCTACAGGAATGGTGCCCGCCAGTCCGGTCGACCACAGCCAGTCGTTCCCGACGAAAGGCAGACAGATCAGATGGAGAAGAGGAAGCCAAACGGTTCCCAGCTGGTCGTACCCGGGCGTCCTCGAGTCGATGATGCTGCGGCTGATGTCCAGGTGCGCTTGCGCGTCGCCGTAGTACAAGATGTAGTCCTGGCGATGGAGCCACCAGGCGCACAGGGAGATCAGCAGCGTCAGGGCGCAGATGACGACGACCGATTCAGCGGCCGTCGCGCCCTCAGAACGCGGTGAAGCGCCGGAATTCGTCAAAGCGGGCGTCGATTTCACCTCGCGTAAGCGTCCGGAAACGCTCGACGCCGAACTCTTCGCAGCAGAAACTGCCCATGACGGAGCCATAGATCACCGCGCGGTGAAGGTCATGCACGTCGATCTTGCCGTTCCGAAGATCAAATCCGCGTTCGGCGAGGTAGCCAACGAACCCTCCGGCGAAACAGTCTCCGGCGCCGGTTGGATCAAATACATCCTCCAGCAGATAGCCCGGGACCATGAACAAAGTATCGTGCCGGAACAGCATGGCTCCATATTCGCCACGCTTGATGACCAGCGTACTCGGTCCCATGTCCAGGATCTTCTTTGCTGCTTTCCGAAGGTTATTCTCCCCGGCGAGCATCCGTGCTTCGCCATCGTTGATCAACAGGAAATCCCAGGTCTTGATCGTTTCGAGCAGCTCATCGCGGGTCTGTGAAATCCACAGATTCATCGTGTCCCCGCCGACGAAACGCGCCGTCTTCATCTGTCTCTGCACGTCGCGTTGCAGAGTCGGCTGTATATTTCCCAGGAAGAGATAGGGCTTCGTTGTGTACGAGGCAGGCAGCTTGGGGTTGAAATCAGCGAAGACGTTCAGATCGGTCTGGAGCGTAGTCCGATCGTTCATGTCTTCGGAATAAACACCCGACCAGAAAAACGTCTTACCGGCGACCTGCTCCAGGCCCTCCAAATCAACGTTCTTGCTGGCTAAAAGCTCTCGGTCTTCTTTTGCGAAGTCGTCGCCGACAACACCAACAATAGAGGTCTGAGTGAAATGGCTGGCGCTCAGCGCAATGTAGGTACACGAGCCGCCAAGAGCCCGTTCCCGTTTACCGTGCGGAGTCTCGATCGCGTCATATGCGACGGATCCGATCACAACTAGTGACATTGTCTTGCATTTTACTGGACTGAGCGAACAGCTCCTGACGAACGGCAACTGCGTCAGACTTTAGATCTCGAGCAACACCGGTACAATACGCTTGTGAAATTTTTGGTCCTGAGCGACCTTCACGCTAACTGGTGGGCGCTGCAATCAGTGTTAAAAGACGCGGAAAACCAATACGACAAGGTGCTCTGTTGCGGTGATATTGTTGGCTACAATCCCCGGCCGCGCGAGGTCTTGCAATGGACCCGTGAGAATTGCACGGCGGTTATACGCGGCAATCACGATAAGGTGGTCGCCGGGCTCGAGAGTCTTGACTGGTTCAACGAAGTAGCGCAGGTGGCTGCCATCTGGACGAAGGACCAACTTTCGCCAGACGAATTGACCTATGTACATGACCTTAAGCAGGGTCCCGTGGTGGTCCAGTCTTTCCAGCTGTGCCATGGCTCGCCGCTGGACGAAGACGAGTACGTGCTGGGCGCGCGCGAGGCGGCGGCTGCCATGGTTCAGGACAATATCTCCCGTAACGTTCTTTGGACACACTCACGTGCAGGGCGGCTTCTTTCTCCAGGGCGGCCAGGTCGGAGGCTTGCCGCAGGTTGAGAAGAACAGGACGGAGCGCGTTTACGAGTTGGAACCCGATAACTCGTACCTGATCAACCCTGGCTCGGTCGGTCAACCACGCGACAGCGATCCGCGAGCCGCGTACGTCATCTACAATCCGGAAGACCGGACTGTCACGTACAGGCGAGTTGAATACCCGGTAGAAGAAACAGGTCGCGAGATTCGCGAGGCCGGATTACCCGATGTGCTCGCTTACCGGCTCTTCCGCGGTCTCTGACTCGGGAGCAGAAGAAGGCGCGATCTGTACAAGCGGGGACTGCGTCTTGTCTGCCGCGAAGTAAGCTCGCAGCTTGGTGGCTGCGGACTTTCCGACTGCAACGGCCAGGTCTGTTTCGCTCGTCTGCTTCACACGATCTAAGCTGCCGAACGTCCTCAGTAACTTCTCCACCGTCTTTCCGCCAATTCCGGGAACGTTATGCAATTCGGAGGTGAGGCGTTGCGCATTCCGTCGCGTGCGATGGAATGTGACTGCAAACCGATGCGCCTCATCGCGTATCATCTGGACCAAATGAAGAATAGGAGAGAACTTGTCGAGAATGACAGGATCTTCTTCCTGCCCGTAGACGTAGATCCACTCTTCTCTTTTTGCGATGGAGGCGAGCGGTTGAAGAGTCACTCCGATCTCTTCCAAGGCATTCGCTGCGGCATGTAGCTGCCCCAGGCCGCCGTCGATCAGGATCAGGCCGGGAAACGCCTTCTTTTCTTCTTGCAATCTGGAATAGCGGCGGGTGACAACCTCACGCATAGATGCAAAGTCGTCATTACCGACAACGGTGCGTATGATGAATTTCCGGTAGTCGGATTTCTTCATCTTGCCGTCTTCCCAGACGACCATGCTCGCGACTTTGTCCGTTCCCTGGATGTGCGAGATGTCGAAGCACTCAATGCGCCTGGGCGCTTCGGGAAGGTTCAAAGCGTCCTGGAGAGCCTCCCCAATCGCTTTGGAGGACGGCTTCAGAGTGCGAAAACGCTGGTCGAAGCTGTTTTTCGCATTCATTGCTACCAGGTCGAGCAGCGCTTTCTTTGCCCCTCGCTGGGGAGTCACAATCTCGACTTTCCGCCCTCGTAAGTCCGTCAGAAATTCTTCCAGTTCTTCACGGTCCTCGAAGTCGGCCGGCACGTGAATGATTCCGGGAATGTATTTGCTGTTGAGGTAAACCTGCTTCAGCAGCGCACCGACTAGTTCACTCGGGTTGAAATCCGCTTGATCTTCCCAATAAAAATCGCGTCGGTCGAGAATTTTGCCGTTCCGCATGTGAAACAGGTTGACAGCCACAAGCGGCGGTTCGGCATGGTACGCGAAGATGTCGATGTCCTCCCCCTGCGCAGCGTCCATCTTTTGCTTCTGTTCCATCTCGCGCACGGTTGCAGCCAAGTTCCGAAGGTTCGCAGCCTCTTCAAAGCGCATGTCATCAGCCGCCTCGGCCATGCGTTTCTCCAGTTCGTCCGCCAGGTCGCGATGACGCCCTTCCAGGAACAGACGGACGTCCTTCACAGCGTTCGCGTAGGCTTCGTCGGTGGTCAACCCGGCGACACAGGGGCCCAGACAGCGGTGAATGTGGTACTGCAGGCAGGGGTGGGTATGACGGCGCGAGAAGTCGATTTTGCAGGAGGGAACTTTGAAGTGGCGGTGAATAAAATGAACCAGGCGGTGGGCCAGATTACCCGGGAAGTAAGGCCCGTAGTAATGTCCGCCGTCCTTCAGGATTCGCCGCGTCACGTTCACTCGCGGATACTTTTCGTTCGTGAGCTTGACGTAAGGGTAGGTCTTATCGTCCCGCAACAGGATGTTGAAGCGGGGCTTGTACTGCTTGATTAGGTTGTTTTCGAGCGCTAACGCTTCCTTGTTGTTATCGACCTGTATGTAGTCGATATCGCGGGCTTCGGCAATTAGGGTGCCCGTTTTCGCTTCCGCCAACCGGTCTTCGTTGAAGTAACTTCTTACTCGGCTGCGAAGATTCTTTGCTTTCCCGACGTAGAGGACTTTGCCCGCTTCGTCTTTGTAGAGGTAAACACCGGGCTGGGTAGGAAGCTGCGCAACTTTCTCACGAAGTTCCATCTGCAGCTATAATTAATTGTGACACGCACCATCCTGGCCGCCTGTCTCTTCGCCTCAATTTCCGGATTTTCCTTCTGTCAGGCACCGGTTCAGCAGAAGCCGAAGACCGAGGACAAGGCGAAGCCGCTGCCAAATCAGTCCACTTCCGCGCAATCGAACGACGAGGAGAACCCTCCGGAAGAGGACGAGTCAGTTGCGCCCGAAAAGTTTGTGCTGAATCCGCTCGAATCCGAGCGCAACATAAGGGTAGGAAATTACTACTGGCACAAGGGCAAGTTTCGGGCCGCGGCAGGCCGCTACTCGCGCGCCACGAAATACAACCCGAACTCGCCCGAAGCGTTCTTCAAATTGGGAGAAGCCGAGGAAAAGCTGAAGAATGCGGATGCGGCGCGTCAAGCGTTTCAGAAGGTGATGGCGCTCTCGCCCGAATCGAAGCTTGCCTCTGAAGCGAAGAAAAAGCTGGGCAGCAAAAGCTAGGCCGCTTTCTTCCCTTTTCTCCTGTTTTGCCGGCTGCGCTTCAGTGCCTGCGCAGTCATCATCCGGGTTAGAATCTGGATCCCAGCTTCGTGGTCCGGAAACAGATCTACGTATTGCGTGCGTTCCGCGATTTCCCTCGGCACTTCGCAATCGCTCAACCGGACCGGCACCAGGAAGATGTCGTCCAGCGGAACGCACTTGGCCAGATCGAGCGCGTACCGAAGCTCCGCCTGGAAGTGCCCGCGCTTTTCGACAGATCGATGAGAGAAGTTGACCAGAACAAAATCAGCTACTTCGATCGCCTGTTGAATAGCTCGCGGCCAGTTCTGCCCCGGCAACAGCTTCGCCGTATCCATCCAGGGCTCGAATCCAGCGTTCTGTAGCTCGTCGTAGAGCATCTGTACCATGCGCCGGTCTTCTTGCGCATACGCCAGAAAAACACGAATCCGGTTGCTCGGCTTAAAAACGACATCCTCGTTTTGAAGCTCAAATTTACCTAGACCGTCGATCTCGATGGAGCTGCCTTCCTTAAGGCATCGTGCGATCAGATCCGTTACGGCCTTACCCCGAACCATATTGGTGACCATTATTTCCGCCGCGCAGGAATAATCGAGGGCAGCTTCGGCATCCCGGCGTTCTTGTCTTTCGCGCTGTCTTCGGACGGTCGTGGAAGATCTTTGAGTATCTGATAGACGAATTTGTCAACCGCGTCGGCAGCTTCCGCCCGGGAACGATGGGATTGTTTGGCAAGACGTTCTGTTAGCTCTTGCTTGTTCATTGCCTCCAGAACTAGACCATGCGCGACCGCGTCTGAAACTGGTTCAAGAGGGATCTGTCCGCCAACCAACTGAACAGCCGGGACTTACTCTGTTTACAAATTTCTTCCGGAGTTGTGACTGCCTATTCGCTACGGAGAACCTCAAGCGGTCTTTGCCGCAGAATACGGGCACTGGCGAGCCAACCCGCCAGGTTCGCCAGCACTGCCGTACCGAGGATCGCAACGCCTACAGACGCCCAGTCGAACTCGTACTGAACGTCGATGAAGCGGTCTACGAGAATGCGGGTAAACAGATTGGCGAGAATGCCTCCGGCGAGTCCGGCAAGCACACCCATAATCGAGAACTCAACCGAAAAAATACGAACGATTTGATTTCTGGTGCCACCGAGCGATTTCAAAATCGCAACTTCGCGGATTCGTCGAAATCGCGTTCCGGCCACACTCGAACACAGGATGATTAATCCGGCGCCAATAGCGAAGAGGGCCAAAAACCGAACGACGACGGCTACCTGATCAACTGCCTCCTGAATCCGCTTCAGAACGTCCGCCAGGTTCATCACCGTGACCGTAGGAAACTTTTCGAAGATTGCCTCTTCCACCTGCGGGATCGACGAAGGATCGACATGGGCAGCGCCGTAGTACACAACCGGCAGTCCCTTCAGCGCTTCACGCGGAAACACCAGGTCATAGCGCACCGGCGCGCGAGCCAACCGGCGAAACGTAGCCACAACCGGAGCTGAGACGGTCCGCCCTGCAATCTGAAACCGGATCTGATCCCCGACGCGCAATCGGAAATCACGAGCCGCTTCTTCGGAAACGGCGAGTTGCGGGTCCGCGCTCGAACCGGGCCACCACTGCCCTCCCTTGAGCTCCAATCCGTCCGGCAACCCACCCGCGGTCGTGATTCGCACTGCCTGCAGCTGGTCTTTCCGCAGCTTGGTGAGACGAAGTTCATCGGTCGGAGTGCCATTTTTCGACAGCATGCGCGAAACGATGTATCCCACCAGCTGTACCTTTCCCGTGACGCCCGGCTGGGACTTTAGCAGGTCCGAAACCGCTTGCGTGTCTCGGATATCGAGGAGAAACAGATTGCCCTCGCGCCCCGGTCCCTCGCTGGTGAC
This sequence comes from uncultured Acidobacteriaceae bacterium, assembly GCA_963730775.1. GTDB lineage: Bacteria > Acidobacteriota > Terriglobia > Bryobacterales > Bryobacteraceae > Bog-105. Next base: position 128,673 of record CAVSTI010000016.1, read on the forward strand.
CGTCTGCAGAACGGTGCGCTGCAGCAGATAGGTGTTCATGGTGAACATCACACCGATTCCGAGCGCAACGAGGATCGAACGGGCCTGATTACCGGGCCGGTACAGGTTCGCGAAGCCGTGATAAAGCCAGGAAGGAAGTTGCGCTTGAAGAACTCGCACCACGCGCCTTGCGGTGAACAGTAAGGCCGCAGCAAGGAGCCATAGGACGAGAACGGCGGATGTCAGCCCGGCGATAAAGTACAGGCCCATTCGCAAGGAGTTGCTTAGCCATGCCGCGATACCAATGAAGCCAAGCGCAATGGCACCACTGCCCAGAAGGCTCGGAACGCGGTCGCGCCAATGTTTGCCGCGCTCTGCACCCGCATCGGCCATGTCGCGCCGGAATACCAGGCTCGGTTTGATATTGCGAACGTTGAGAAGCGGCGGAAGCGTAAAAAAGAGCGTTGCGAGTACGCCCAGGGCCATTCCCTGCAGACTGAACGACCAATCCCAAGGCACTTCGGGAAGCAGGTCGAATATCTGCCGCATAAGCACGGGAAAAGCCCTCTGTACGGCCGCCCCGACAGCAACACCAAGAATGCCGCCCAGCAATCCCAGCCAAAGCGTCTGGACCAGGTAGATTTGAATGATCTGGCCCGATCGCGCGCCTATCGCCTTGAAGGTCGCGATGGTATCCATCCGCTGTTGCAGATGAGAGTGCATGGCCATCGCCACGCCCAACGATCCCACCATCAGGGCGATCAAGCTGATCAGGCTCAAAAACGTGGTTGTGTTGTCGATCGCTCTTCCAACCGCTGGGCTCCCCTCACGATAGTCGCTGATGAAGATGCGCGGCATCGCCCCTTTCAGTTGGTCTCGGATGGAGTCCAGACTCACGCCGGGATTGAGCCGAAGGAGGAATCGCCGGGAAGCACGGCTTCCGTATTGGAGCAATCCTGTGCGATCGAGTGCGCGCCGACTCATCAGAACCCGCATGCCCGGCCCGAAACCCGAGGCGAGCCTGTCCGGCTCCGTAACCAACGTTCCCTTGATGGTGAAATCCATGCCCCCAAGCCGGATAGAGTCTCCGCACTTCACACGTAAGCGAGTGAGTAACTCCGGCGTGACGACGACAGACGAATCATCGGTTAACAGATCCCGCAAGGGTCGATCGGGTTCGAGCGTCAGCTTGCCATAAAACGGGTAAACTGCCGGATCCAGGCCCTTGACGGCCACCATTTGGGGAGTCCGCTGCGCATTCGAGCGTGCCATGGAGATGGTTTCGACGACATTCGTGATGTTGCCCGCACGCCGGCCGATCGCCTCGATCCGTGCCGCTTGCTCCGGACTGGGATCGTTCCACGTCTGAGCCTGCACGTCGGCCGCAAGAAGCTGCTTTGCATTGCGCAGCAGCATCCCTTGGAACGCATAACCAAAGCCTTTCACTCCGCTCAGCGCGGCGACGCCAACTGCTACGGACAAGATGACAAACAGGAACTTCGCGGGTGCCGCACGAAGATCTCGCCAGGCGATTTTAGAGGCCGTCTGAAGATACACCGGAACTCGTTAAAGCCTCATCATTCAATCGGTCGCTCTCGATCCGTCCATCAGCAAGAACGATCACTCGATCCGCATAGTCGGCGAGCTGCCGGTCATGAGTTACCAGCACCAATGTTGTTCCTTCTTCCCGATTCAGCTGCAACAGCAGATCAAGTACGTGTTTTCCGTTTTTGCTGTCGAGATTTCCGGTCGGTTCGTCGGCCATCAGGATTGGCGGACGCGTGATAAAGGCTCGAGCTAAGGCAACTCGCTGCTGCTCGCCACCCGAAAGTTGTACAGGGTAGTGCTTTGCACGATGGACCAGACCAACTCGCTCCAACAGTTCCGCCGCACGTGACCGTGATTCCCTTCCCGCTCCGCTCAACTCTGCCGGTAAGAGAACGTTTTCCTCGGCATTCAGAGTTGGAACGAGTTGGTAGGCCTGGAAGACAAAACCAATTTTTCGGCCGCGAAGTCGCGCCAAGTCGTCTTCCTTCATTCGACTGATATCGACGCCGTCGACAACCACGGTCCCCGACGTGACGTTATCGAGACCCGCCAACAGTCCGAGCAAAGTACTTTTCCCGCTACCCGAAGCACCCATGATCACCGCAAATTGGCCAGCCGGGATCTCGAAACTCACATCGCGCAGGATGTCGACCCGGGCAGACGGATTTTCGATGGACTTTGAGAGCCCGCGCACAACAATCGCGGGCGGGCGGGCCGTAGAGGAATGCATGTCAAGCTAAAAGGGTGGAACGATGGCGACCAACAACTATTCTCGCAATAGCGATGTCAGCGCTCCTTTCGTTGACATTGGGTGGTTGTGGCGATAAAAGGGAGACGCACGCTGCGGAAACAAAGTTCGAGCAACCCGCTCCCGCGGAGCAGCCTAAGGTAAAACAGAAGGGACCCTTGATCGTCGCGTTCGGCGATAGTTTGACGGCTGGCGTTGCAGGGAAGAGTTATCCGGAGTATCTCGAAGACATTCTTCAAGATCACGGGTATCAATACAGAGTCGAGAACCAGGGTGTGAGTGGAGACACCACCACGGATGGACTTGCACGAATCGAAAACGTTCTTGTCGAGAAGCCAAAGCTAGTAATTCTGGAGTTCGGGGGAAACGATGGGCTCCGTGGCGTCCCAGTGCAGACAATACGCAGGAATCTGGAGGAGATGATCTCCCGTGTTCAAGCTGCAAACATCCCGCTCGTGCTGCTGGGGATCACACTGCCGCCGAACTACGGGCCGGACTACGTGAAACCGTTTACTGCGATGTATCCGGAACTGGCGAAGAAGTATAAGATAACAAGTTTGCCCTTTCTTCTCGCCCATGTTTACCAGGATCCGAAGCTCATGCAGCCGGACGGCATCCATCCGAACGGCAACGGAAACCGGATCGTCGCGCAGGATGTGTTTCAACTCATCTCGAAGATGCTCAAACCGGCGTAGAGATGAGTTACGCGTCTTCGGTTCGGTTTCTTTACTCTCTCGGCAACGAACTTAAGATCGGAGCAAAATGGGATTTGAAGCGAATGCGAGCCCTACTCGCGGCGCTCGGCAATCCCGAAAGTGGCCGACGCTTCGTTCATGTCGCCGGAACAAACGGCAAGGGTTCCACCTGCGCCATGCTCGCTTCCATTCTGTCCGCTTCGGGCTTGCGAACCGGCCTGTATACTTCGCCACATCTGGAGCAACCAACAGAACGGATCCGGATCGATGGTAACGAGATAAGCGAAGGGGAGTTCTCGGCAGTCTTCGACCAGGTCCACGCGGCGGCAGAGCAACTCGAGGCGGAAGGGTCAACAGACGGGTACCCGTCTTATTTCGAGATCGTGACTGCCATGGCATTTCTCGTGTTCCGGGAAGACACGGAGATTAGTGTGATCGAAGTAGGACTGGGAGGGCGCCTCGACGCCACGAACGTCATCTCGCCCGAAATGACCGTAATCACGCCGGTTTCGTTTGACCACGAAGCTTTTCTCGGCAACACCCTCGAATCCATTGCTTCCGAAAAGGCCGGCATTTTGAAGCCCGGCGTACCGCTTGTCCTGGCCCGGCAGGCACCGGAAGCAGAGACGCTGGTGCTTGAACAAGCTTCGCAACTCGCCGTACCGGTTCACCATACCCGAGATGTGGCCGTATCTCATCTTCGACTGACAGCGTACGGCTGCGAATTTGAAGCCTATAGTCTGCCAGTGCGGCATTCCCTTCCAGGGCGGCACCAGGTTGAGAATGCAACTGCGGCAATCGTTGCCGCCAGACTTCTCGGCACCGGACAGGAGGCAATTCAGAAGGGATTAGCGGAAGTTCGGTGGCCGGGGCGTCTGGAATTGGTCTCGCGCGATCCTGATTTCATTCTGGACGGCGCGCATAACCCGGCGGGTGCGCGCGCGCTGGCTCAATACATACGTGAGTTTTGCTCGGGCAGGCCGGTGTGGATTGTGTATGGCACGATGCGCGACAAGGCAATCGATGAGGTGACGGCCGAGTTATTTCCGTTGGCCGATCGGCTCATCCTCACCGCGCCGGACTTCCCGAGGGCGCTCCGCGCGGAAGCAATTGCAGCAGTGACAGAACATCCAAACCGGGTTGTCACATCAAACCTGCCGGAAGCCATTCAGATCGCAAATGCAGCTCCCAAAGACGCCGCCGTGTTTTTCACGGGATCGCTATTTATTGTCGGAGAAGCACGAGCACGACTGCTGCCCTCCAAGCAAACAACCACAGAGATGAGAGTTTCATGAGAAGGCTTCGCGGCCTTTTGATTGCCGACCCGGCCATCGTTCTCGCGACGATTCTTTACGGCACGGTCAGCCTGATCGCGGCCGTGTTCGACAAGACGGGTGCGATACCCACTCGAGTAGCTCGCGCCTGGGGACGCTTGCTGCTTGCGGTCTCGGGAGTGAAAGTTAGGGTGGAAGGGCTTGAGCACATTGATCCAGGCGGCAGTTACATCTTCGTCTCGAATCACTTGAGTTACATGGATACCCCGGTGGTGCTTTCGAAAGTGCCCGTACAGTTTCGATTTTTAGCGAAGCGAGGCTTGTTCCAGATCCCGCTTCTCGGAACTCACTTGCGGCAGGCTGGTCACATCCCGGTTCCGCGGGAAGATCCGCGAGCAGCCGTGAAAACGATGCAGATCGCTGCGGAAACAGTGGCCAACAAGAAGATCTCGCTTCTGATCTTCCCGGAGGGAGGCCGCTCTCACGATGGCCAGCTTCGACCTTTCAAAGAAGGGGCCGTCTACATTGCCGTGAAGGCCGGGGTGCCGCTGGTGCCTATGACGTTGCTGGGCACGCGCGAAGTGTTGCCCTTCGGTTCCGGGGTAGTTCTTCCGGGCGAGGTGACGCTGCGCATCCTTCCGCCTATCTATACGACCGGTCTTACTCTCAAGGACCGCGGGAGAGTAACGGAAGAGATTCGAGAACTGATTTTGAAGCAGTTGAGCGGCGCGACTGTCGAGCCTAGCAGCAGCCGCGTTTAGCCATCACCACTTCGCCGATCTGAATCAGCGTCGGGTATTCACCTGTGTAGCAGGCGTAGCAGAACTCGCCATCCGAATCCTTGATTGAGGCCCGCAGTCCCGGCAGGCTCAGGTAGGCAAGCGAATCGGCTTCCACGTACTCGCGTATCTGCTCAATCGTGTTGTTCGCGGCGATCAACTCGTTCTCGGACGGAGTGTCCACGCCGTAGTAACAGGGCGAAATAGTTGGGGGACAAGAGATCCGAAGATGAACTTCGCGCGCTCCGGCACTTCGGACCATGCGCACGATCTTGCGGCTGGTTGTCCCTCGCACGATCGAGTCGTCCACAAGAACCACGCGCTTCCCTTCCAGTAAGTGCCGGATCGGATTCAGCTTCAGCTTCACACCGAAATCGCGAATCTCCTGGGATGGCTCAATGAAGGTTCGGCCAACATAGTGATTACGGATCAGTGCTTGCTGGTACGGGATACCGGATTCGGCTGCGTAACCGATCGCGGCGGCTACGCCCGAGTCGGGTACAGGAACAACGGCATCGGCTTCGACCGGGTGCAATCGCGCAAGTGTGCGGCCCATGGCCTCGCGCGTTTCCGCCACGGCTTTCCCAAACACGATGGAATCAGGCCGGGAGAAGTACACATGCTCGAACGCGCAATGGGCAGTTACTCCGGGCTTGGTGTAGAACTCGCGGGTGATACCTTCCGGTCCCACGATGACCATTTCACCCGGACGGACGTCGCCGACATACTCAGCACCAATTAGATCGAAAGCGCAAGTCTCGGATGCGAAGACAGTCGCGGCTTTACCATCTGCCATCGTCAGCGTACCCATCGCAAGCGGACGGAAACCGTGGGGATCGCGGGCTACGATGACGCGATCTTGCGCCAGAAACACCAACGAAAACGCGCCTTCAATCTGCAGTAGTGCGTCTCTGAGAGCGCCCGAAAGCGTACGCTCGTGCGATTTCGCTACCAGGTGAAGGATGACTTCCGTGTCGCTCGTTGACTGGAAGATCGACCCTTCCTCTTCCAGCTCCTGCCTTAGCTCAATAGCGTTCGTCAGGTTGCCGTTGTGAGCTACCGACACCTGGCCTTTGCTGCAGGCGACCGATAAGGGTTGAGCGTTCTTCAGGCTGGTGTCACCGGCCGTCGAATAACGCGTATGACCAATCGCCAGTTCGCCGGGCAAGTGGTTTAAAACGTCGGGAGTGAAGATATCCGCGACGTGACCCATCTTTCGGACGTTGTGGATCTTTTTGCCGTCGCTAGAGGCGATTCCAGCACTCTCCTGGCCTCGATGCTGGAGAGCGTACAAACCTAAATAAACAAGGTTTGCTGCCTCGGGGTGCCCGTACAGGGCGAAAACTCCACATTCTTCGTGGAGTTTGTCAAAGAGGCCGTCCTCTTCCGCTTTCAACATAGAAGTGTTTGTTTTACGCTATTACCGCTGCTTGGAAAATCCCTGGAAGGTACTCCGACCAGGGCTCACTCAGGTCGCTGACAAAGGCCTCAATCAGAACTGAATCCCGGTCGCTAATTCGCAGAAGCCCACTCACCGTTACACCGATCTTCAGCGCCGCTACCCCGTTCTTCCTGGCCTCGAGTATCACACGCTCAGGATCGCCGGTCGCGACCAGAATCCTGGAAGGTCCCTCGTGGAAGAGCGCCAACTCGGCCGGCAGCTCGGTCTCCAGTTCCACGGCGGCGCCAATCTTAGCCGGACCGAAACTGGACTCCGCAAGTGCGACGGCCAATCCACCCTCGCCAATATCATGGGCGGTCGAGACGACACGATCGCGGACCAGAGTTCGTATCGTTTCCTGAACGCGCTTTTCGTAGTCCATATCGAGCGCCGGCGGAACGCCCCACAGGCTCTTCTCGATCACCTTGGCATACTGCGTACCGCCAAACTGCTGCCAATCGGAGTTGCCGAACCCGCCCAGCAGGACAACGGACAGGCCCTCCTCCGTGAAGTTGGAACTGACGGGGAGAGCCGTCGGTAAAACACCGACAATTCCAACCACTGGACTCGGCAAAATCGGGGTTCCGAGCGTCTCGTTGTAGAGGCTCACGTTCCCGCCGGTCACCGGCACCTCGAAGACGCGACAAGCTTCGGACAAGCCTTCAATCGACTCGACGATTTGCGCCATGATCTCCGGCCGTTCCGGGTTCCCGAAATTCAGGTTGTTCGTCGTCGCGACCGGAAGCGCTCCGACCGTTGACAAATTACGGCAACACTCAGCCACGATCAGCTTCGTGCCCAATCTCGGATCGAGTGAACAATACCGTCCGTTGCCATCGAGAGACATCGCAACTGACGTGCCCGTCTCCTTAATGCGGACCACCGCGGCATCATAACCGGGTCCGGCTACTGTATTTGTCCGGACCTGGTGGTCGTATTGCTGCCAGATCCAACGCTTCGAGCAGAGATCAGCCGAGCCTAAAAGCTTTATAAGATCCGCCTTGAGATCGGAGCTCTTCACGTCCGGTCCCTCGAGTGGCGCCGGACGTAACGGTGTCGTATATGGCCGATGGTACTTAGGCGCTTCGTCGGCGAGTGCACGATTCGGGATCTCGGCGACAACTTCTCCGTGGTTCTTGATACGGAGCAAGCCATCCGGCGTAACGACGCCGATCTGAACGGCATCCAGTCCCCACTTCTTGAACACGTCGTAGACCGGCTGCTCCCGGCCCTTTTCGGCAACCAGAAGCATGCGCTCCTGCGATTCCGAGAGCATGATCTCGTACGGCGTCATGCCCGTTTCCCGCTGCGGCACATACTGCAGGTCGATTTCGATTCCAGTACCCGCGCGACTTCCCATTTCGCAAGTCGACGAGGTGAGCCCCGCGGCACCCATGTCCTGAATGCCGACAATGGAACCGGTTTTCATCGCTTCGAGGCAGGCTTCCAGCAGCAGCTTTCTCCATGAAGGGATCGCCGACCTGCACATTAGGCCGTTTTTGTTTTGACTCTTCGGTGAACTCAGCGGAAGCCATCGAGGCCCCGTGAATACCGTCGCGGCCCGTCTTGGCTCCCACGTAAATAACTGGATTGCCGACGCCGGTTGCTTTGCCGTAAAAGATCTCGTCGTGGCGGAAGACGCCGAGTGCAAATACGTTGACGAGCGGGTTACCGTCGTAGCTTTTGTCGAAGACGCATTCGCCTCCAACGGTCGGAACGCCAAAGCAGTTACCGTAATGCGCGATCCCGGAGACAACGCCTTCCAGTATGTGGCGGTTGCGATCGCCTGTTTTCGGGTCGTCCAGCGGTCCGAACCGGATAGAATCCATGACCGCGATCGGACGCGCACCCATCGTGAAGATGTCGCGCAGAATGCCGCCCACGCCCGTTGCCGCGCCCTGGAACGGCTCAATAAAGCTCGGGTGGTTGTGAGATTCGATCTTAAACGCGATGGCAACACCATCGCCGATATCGATGATGCCCGCATTCTCGCCGGGACCCTGAAGGACGTGCCGGCTCTCGGTCGGTAGCTTTTTCAGATGAACGCGGGTGCTCTTGTAGGAGCAGTGCTCGCTCCACATCACACTGAAAACCCCGAGCTCGGTCAGGGTCGGCTCGCGACCAAGCAGTTCGATGATTCGGTCGTACTCTGCGGCCGTGAGTTGGTGCGCCGCAACAACTTCCGGCGTAATGTTCATGTATGAGATGCCGCCACAAGTGGCGAGTGAAAAGCCTGAGGAGAAACGAGAGAGCGGAGAATGGCTAATCCGTCCGTACCGCCGACCAGCGGGTCAGCCGCGCGTTCCGGGTGAGGCATCATCCCGAGCACATTGCGTTCACGATTCACAATTCCGGCTATGTCGTTCACCGAACCATTCGGATTGTCACGGTACCGGAGAACAACCCGGCCTTCGCTTTCAAGTTCCTCGAGCGTTGCGGCTTCGGCGATGTAACATCCCTCGCCGTGAGCGACGGGAAGGCGCAGGATCTCACCTTTTTGAAGGCTCTGCGTGAAAGGCGAAGCGGTACTCGAAATCTCGAGCTCCACTGTGCGGCAAACAAACTTCAGACCTGCATTACGCACCAACGCGCCCGGAAGGAGCCCGGCTTCAGTCAACACCTGAAACCCATTGCAGATGCCCAACACCGGACCGCCGTTCTCGGCAAACTGCTTCACCGCGCCCATTACGGGGGAAAACTTGGCGATTGCGCCTGTACGCAGGTAGTCTCCGTACGAGAAACCGCCAGGAAGAATCACCGCATCGACGTCACCCAGGCTGGTCGAGTCGTGCCAGATAAATCGCGCGTCTGTACCTAAACTGCTCCGAAACGCGTGATACGCGTCGTGATCACAGTTGCTTCCAGGGAAAACTACTACTCCGACCGTCATGCTGAAAACACCGGTGGGAGAAGAGCGCTATGCGCCAGCAGCGGGAGCGGCAACCTTTTTCCTGGTTGCGCGGCGCTTCTCAACGGGAGGTTGTCTGTCACTTTTTTTCAATGCGGGCAAAGCCATAGAAGTCACAAACTTCTTTTCGCCGTGATCATCAAACTTGATGACGATGTAGTCGTCGTTGCATGAGACGACCGAACCCAGACCAAATTTCGAATGCTCAACTTGCGCCCCTTGGGCGAACGGTGGTTTACTGGCCATGAACGGTGCGTCCCTCGACTTAATTGTAACAATTGAAACGAATTCTGTCGAATCGGAGACAACGGACCCGCCTCATCGCAGATCGTTCATATAATGGAGTTCAGTAACTATGGAGGAACTCAAAAAGAAGATCCAGGACGAAATCACGGCGCTGGAACACGAACTCCGCACTGAACTGCCCAAGCAAATCTTAACGGCGCGTGCTCACGGCGATCTTAGCGAAAATGCCGAGTATCACGCCGCGAAAGAGCGCCAAGGGCTGGTCAATGCGCGTCTGGGCGCGTTACAGGCAAGGCTCCGCGAATTCTCCATGATCGACATGAGCAAAATCCCTCGGGACCGGGTTGGGCTTGGCTCCCGCGTGGTTGTCCTCGATCTCGACAAGGACGAAGAGCTTTCCTACAGCCTGGTAACGAGCGAAGATGCGGACGTCTCGCAGGGGAAAATCTCGACGAGTTCGCCCATCGGCAAGGGGTTGCTTGGAAAGCGCGTCGGCGATACTGTCCGGATTCAAATCCCGGACGGAACCAGGGAATTGGAAATCCTGCAACTCACAACCATCCACGACGAAGCCGCAAAGTAAAAGAGGAGTTTGATGACTTACACGCGCGCAATCGGCTTAGGAGCAAACCGGATTATCAGGCTGATTGTAAGAGGGCTTGCGCTTTCGAAGATAAATCCAAACGTACTGACGTTCTTCGGATTGGTCATCAACATGGTCGCCGCTTCGTTCCTTGCGACGGGCAGGTTCCGAACGGCCGGGTTAGTCATCATCTTTGCCGGACTTTTCGATATGGTCGACGGACGCGTCGCCCGCGCGACGAATCAGGTCACTCGCTTCGGCGGTTTCTTTGACTCCGTCTTAGATCGCTACTCAGACCTGGCGCTGCTTGTCGGGCTGCTGGTGTACTACGGGACAATCAATCGTCCGGCATACGTCGTCCTGACGGCGGTCGTCATGGGCGCTTCCGTGATGATCAGCTACACCCGGACCCGGGCGGAAAATATCATCCCGACCTGCAAAGTCGGATTCATGGAGAGGCCGGAGCGGGTGGTTCTGCTGATCATCGGCGCGCTTTTCCTGCGCATGGCGCCGGTGCTGTGGGTCATTGCGGTTTTAGGAAACCTCACCGTGATTCACCGGATGATCTTCACTTACCAGGAAGCCGCGCGTCTGGAAGAGGCGCAACTTCGAGCCCGAGTTACGCCCACCACTTCCGGTAAAACCGCCTAAACAGCACTGCAAGCGGCCTCACACCTAATGCAAGCTGCCCAACAGTCGCCTGCTGCAGAAAACTAGATAACTATCATCAACCTTGATTCTTGCGGAAGCTAGCCCATCGCTTTTTCTGGGCTGCTGCGATTCGCTTCCGCGCTTCGGGACTTAAGATCCGTCGTTTTCGTTCGCGAGATGACGCCGGTGCAGCGTTCTGAACTCGCCTCTGTGGCAGACGCTTTAGAAGGTCGTGCCGCCCTCTGTCCCATCATGCTACGCACTTGGGAAATCTGCTCTTCCAGCCGTTGCCGCTGTGTCTCCAGTCCCTGAAGCGCCGCTTCCAGGATTTCTCTATTCGGGGTGGCGAATGTCTTTGCCATGTCTATTCTTAGTTAGTAACATACTCTATCTCAGAATTCCGACGAAATAAGTCAATGATCGGAAGAGCATAGGATAGTAATAGGCCCGTCATTAACTAGCGAAACTTCCATTTGAGCTCCAAATATGCCTTTCTGAACGTTGGGGCACAAACCTTTGCAGAACTGGACGAACTGTTCATATAGCGGTTCGGCAACTGCTGAGTCAGCAGCGTCTGCATAGGACGGCCTATTTCCGCTTCGAGTATCGGCGTACAACGTGAATTGAGAAACAATCAACAGTCCGCCCCCTACATCAAGCAAGCTACGGTTGTTTCTCCCGTTCTCATCCGGGAAGATTCGGAGTCCCGTGATTTTTTTCGCCAGGTATTCCGCATCGGCGCTCCCATCGCTCCGTTTCACGCCAAGAAATACCAGCGCACCACGCCCGGTCTCCCCGACAATACTGCCGGCAACTGATACTCGAGCCTCCGAGACCCGTTGAACAAGCGCGCGCATACCCAAATCTTACGAACTGTGAACTATGTGGCTGGCGGAAGTGCACGGGCGAACGAATGCAATCGGGCTAGATCGCGCGCCTTACTGTACGCGAGCGAGCTTACGCGCACGCTGCCAGTGCAGTTTTCCCCGGAACTCTTCGTGCAGCGTCGAGATACCAGCCCAGTAGTATCCGCAAACGAACAGCATGAGAAAGGGGATGGCAAAGAAGTTATCCGTCTCGATGGCAAACACAACCATGTAGACGAAATAACTGCCAATCACTAGTTCGATGTAGGGCAGCACACCGCTTTTTCTGCGGTAAGCGGCGGGCTTTTCCTTATGCGCCTCGCCTTTGTTATTGAGCGCGTATTTGGCGGTTCGCGCAAAGCTCGTTTGAATACCGAGAAGGGCCTCTATCACACCCTTCGCGTTGCTTACGGTGAGCGCCACGCCCGCGGCCATCAGCATAGGAAGGAATGCGATCGACTTCCACCAGCTCTTTGGGAACAGCACGCGCTGGGCATACAGGTAGAAAGCGGAGATAGACCAGAACGAAGCGACGATCAGCGGGAGGTCGATAGCTACCATCTGGAAAACGCCCATGTAGAACCGCACGATCATGACCGGTAGCATCAGCATCGAGACGATCAGCATGAGCGGATAGGAAATATTAGGCGTCAGATGCATGAAAGCCTCCGCCTTCACTCGGAAAGGCAGATCGGCTTTGAGAATCTTAGGTAGTAGCTTTAAGGCAACCTGAGTCAGACCCTTCGCCCAACGAGCCTGCTGAACTTGGAACCCGTAGGTCTCAACAGGCAACTCTGAAGGGCATTCGATGTCCGGGACGTACACGAAGCGCCAGCCCTTCAGTTGTGCCCGGTAACTCAGATCCGAATCCTCCGTCAGGGTTTCGTGTTGCCATCCGCCCGCATCATCGATCATCTTGCGCCGCAAGATACCGGCAGTGCCGTTGAAGTTGAAAAACAGGCCCGAACCGCAGCGCGATCCATGCTCCAGAACGAAGTGGCCATCGAGGAGCATCGCCTCCACCTGAGTCAGGATATTGAACTCCTTATTCAGGTAAGTCCAGCGAGTCTGGACTACGCCTACTTCCGCATTTGTGAAGAAATGTACCGTCCGTCCCAAGAAATCGGCGGGCGGTACAAAGTCCGCATCGAAGATCGCAATCAACTCGCCGGTTGCGGTTTCCAGTCCTTCCTGCAAAGCACCGGCTTTGAAGCCGTGACGATTGGTACGGTGCCGGTACTCGACCGGGTAACCCGCAGCGACATACTCATTACATAGCCGCTCTGTGAAGACATGCGTTTCGTCTGTCGAGTCATCCAGAACTTGAATCTGCAACAGTTCCCTTGGGTAGTCCAGCTTTACCACCTCTTCGAGAAGCCGCTCGACCACGTATCGCTCGTTGTAAAGCGGCAACTGAACCGTAACCCGCGGCAACTCCAGATACTTTTCGGGAGACTCGAGCACCAAATTGTTCCGGAACTTCCGGTACCGGCGAATAGTCTCGTAGCGGTGGATACCGTAGACGGACAGAATGGCAAGAATCGTAAAGTACGGGATCAGCAGTGCCCAGTCAAAGGCGGACAGACGATAAATCCCCGAAAACGTATCGTCAAAGAGACCCTGAGCCATACGGCTTGTCATTGAGTCGTGCGCGAAGAGCAAAAAGCAAGGTCCCGCGAGTGGCGTCATGAGGTCGTTCTGCAAGACTTAGTTTCCTTGACCAGTGTAACTGTTATAGAGTAGTCATTCTTGCCGTCAATGGAGCTCGAGGCAGGAAACAAACCGCTCAAAAGATTCGTAATACCCAAAGGGCGTCCCGGAAAACACATGCGAGATCACATCAAGATTCTTGGAGTTCTGAACATCGTCATGGGATGTCTCACGGCATCCGTCGGTCTCGTGGCGCTGATGATTCTAGGTGGAGTCGCTGGCGCTATCACTTGGTCTGGAGTTTCCGGCCAGGACAACGGGAGTCCATTCGCCGGGCCCATCATTTCTCTGATAGCCCTCGGCGTGGCGGCCTTTTTTGTCCTGTTAGGCCTGCCGTCGATTATTGGCGGGTGGGGATTGCTGAAGCTACGCCCGTGGGCTCGTGTTTTCACGTTGATTGTGTCCGGCTTCCACCTGTTACACGTTCCCTTCGGGACCGCTCTCGGCATATACGGCCTGTGGGTCTTACTTAGCGACGAAACCAGAATGATTTTAAGCGACCGGTCTAGCGGGAACTTGCCGCTAGGGTATCCGGGCCCCTCCATCTGAAGAACAGTTCACGATCGTCCTGACCTGTTCGAATAACTCACGAAGCATCTCCCGAGTCAGACGCCGTGTCGAGGTATTTTGCTGGCTCGGATGATAGCAGCCGACAAGAACCGGCCCGCCGCTATGTGTTTGATAGGTGGCGCCATGCCCAAAGCGGAATCGGGTTCGGGATTCAATGACGCCGGATTGCTGAAGAATGGTGAGATATGCCTCAAAACCGATTGCTCCGAGAGCAACAACGGCTCTTAAGTCCCTGAAAAGGGCCAACTCCCTGGCGAGATAGGGCCTGCAAGTAGCGATCTCTTCCCGGGTTGGCTTATTATCCGGCGGCACACATCGAACAGCTGCCGCGATATACGCACCGCGTAACTGGAGCCCATCATCGCTCGCAACGCTGAGGCTCTGATTCGCAAAGCCGGTCTCGTGCAGCGCCCGGTAGAGGAACTCCCCCGAACGGTCTCCCGTAAACACCCGGCCGGTACGATTTGCGCCGTGCGCTCCCGGTGCAAGGCCAACAATGAACAGCTTCGCGCTCGGATCGCCAAAGCCCGGAACCGGCTTACTCCAGTACTGCTCAGACAGATAGGCGCGCCGCTTGATCCTGCCGATCTCTTCTCTATGAGCCACCAATCGCGGGCAGGCGACGCACTCAATGATCTCTTTCGAAAGTACGCGGAGGGATTTCGGCCCGCTTGCAGCCTGGAAGGAACGCTTACCCCGGCGTTCAGAATCGATTAGAAGCACCACTCTCCGTACATGGCTCGATACAAGCCTACTCTATCGAGTAGCCATGTCGACACGTTCGGAAGCTGACGTTTGAGGGCCGGCGCTGAGACGATGCTGGACGTTCAGATTGCTTGCAAGAGCCTGTAGAGACAGTGGGGTTACGTCCGGAGCAACTGGTTCGTCGAGCGCACCCAGCGAAGGAAGTATGTCGACGAAGCGCTCGGTCAAGTACGGATCCCGCCAACCCCGCTTAGTTTCCGCCCGGATTATGTCAATCGCCGCAGCGGGGCTCAGCGCAGCCTTATACGTGCGTTCGGTCGTTAGCGCGTCGTAGATGTCCGCCAGTTGAACGATCCGCGCCAGGAGCGGGATTGCGTCTCCGCGAAGGCGATCCGGATACCCCGATCCGTCCCACTTCTCGTGATGATGCCGAATGATCGGCAGGACGTTCGCCAGCGATTTCATCCCCTTGCAGATCTGTTCACCTTTGACCGTGTGGGACTCCATCATGCGCCACTCTTCGGGCGTAAGAGGCCCAGGTTTCAACAGGATCCGATCCGGAATCGAGACTTTGCCAATGTCATGTAGATACCCGCCTCTTTGCAGCGCCAGGATATCGGCGGCCGGAAGTCGCATCTCCGTTCCAATCGAACACGCAATGCGCGCCAACCGCTCGCAATGTCTGCCGAGACCGTCGTTGCGCTCTTCTACGGACGCGGCTAACGAGACCAGGATCGTTTCCGAATCGTCTAATCGGTCCAGGAGTGCTTTCCGACGCAGGGCAGATTGAAGGTGGGCGCGAAACATCCGCGGTTGGATCGGGGCCGGCAGGAACGCATCGGCTCCGGCCTCGATGGCTCTTATTTCCGCATCCGGATCTTTCTGAGGCCAAAGAACGAACACGGGCAATAGCGCGTGGCAGAGGATCGTTTCAGAACACGGCAGAGATCAATCGCATCCAGATCCTGGAGGGCGCCGCAGGCCAGCACCAGATCGGCGCTTCCGTTCGAAACAAGGGCTACGGTCTCCTCCACGGACTTGGCCCGGAGGAACCGATGATGAGGATCGCTTAGAAGGGTCGAGACGGCAGTAGCATCCGTCGCGGATTCCGAGACCAGAAGAATCCTACAATCAAATTTTTCTGACGCTCCCCGGAGCCCGGGTGAGGTGTCGGAAGACCACCCAAGCCGTCCGGTGCCGTTCTGTCGGGATACATTCTCCATGTCGTGCCGGAAACTCAAATCGCTCAACTGAGGAGAAAGTGCCCATCGGTTTTAAAATATCTGAGGTAAATACGTTGCGGTGGGATCGATTAGTACTGGAACGCCTCTCAAAATCTTTTCGAGAGAATTTCGCGCATGTTTCGCCACAAGGTCCGCAACCTTTTTTCCGCCATGCACTCCAACAAACGGGTTAGTGCAACCTGCGTCATATTTCTAGGTTAGTGCGTGGGAAGAGTTGCAAGATTACGGTCGAGATATCCGAATCCTGATCATCGAGGACAATCCTGGGGACGTTCGCCTTTTGAAGGACGCTCTGAAGGAATTGAAAGCTCCTGTCGAGATTCGCGTGGCTTCAGACGGTGCGGAGGGGCTGAGGATCACGCTTAACAACAGCCAAGCGTCCGAGGCTTGGCATCCGGATCTGATCTTTTTGGATTTGAATCTTCCCAAGATTGGCGGCCATGAAGTGCTGGCCCGCCTGAAAGCGGATCCGGAAAAGCGCCTTATTCCGGTGATCGTTCTTAGCTCTTCACGAGCCGAAAACGACGTGAACCGCGCCTACGATGCGCACGCGAATGCTTACATACGGAAGCCTACGTCGCTCGACGACCTGATGAGAGCGGTCAAAGGCCTGAAATCCTTCTGGATCGACACCGTTCGCCTGCCGAAAATTCCGGGCGGGGTTCACGGTTAAATCTCAGCATTAGAATTTCGTTACAATTGAGCGATCTAACCTGCTAAGCATGCTCTAATTATTGGTGGAATGCCCGTCCGCGATCGGTCGCGGACGTTCTTTTTTTCTGAAGGAGTCCTCCCCTGAATACCAAAGTTTCTCTTGCACAGGTGCGCGAGCCCGCGGACCGCTGGACTACAACGGAAGCCGCAGAACTCTACGACGTCGCCAGCTGGGGAAAAGGCTATTTCTCAGTCGGTGAGAACGGCAACTGCTCGTTCATCCGACAAAAGAACAGAATCGCTTCATCGATCTGAAAGAGCTGGTCGACACTCTGCAGTGGCGCGGCATTTCTCTGCCTATTCTGATCCGTTTCGCCGGCATCTTGAAACACGGCTCAGTGAGATGCACCAGGCTTTCGAGTCCTCCATTCGCGAGCACGGCTACGGCGGGAATTACTGCTGCGTTTACCCCATCAAGGTGAATCAGCAGCGGCAGGTAGTGGAAGAGGTCTTCCAGTTCGGGCGAGCTTATAACTTTGGCTTGGAAGCCGGGTCTAAGCCCGAGCTACTGGCGGTTCTCGCCATCGCCGACAACGACACGCCGATCATCTGCAACGGCTTCAAAGACGACGAGTACATCGAAATGGTCATGCTGGCGAAGAAAATCGGCCGCCGGATCACTCCCGTCGTCGAGAAGTTTACCGAGCTCGAGCTGATCATGAAGCATGCCGAGCAGGTGGGCGTGAAGCCGTCCATCGGTCTGCGCGTAAAACTCGCCAGCCGCGGTTCAGGCCGGTGGAAGTCATCCGGCGGTTACCGCTCAAAGTTCGGCCTCACGGTCAGCGAAGCTTTGGCGGCCGTGGAACTCCTGAAGCAGAGGGGAATGGAAGAGTGCTCTGCAACTGCTGCACTTCCATCTGGGAAGCCAGATCACGAATATCCGCCAGATCAAAGCGGCCGTCATCGAGGCTGCGCGTATTTATGTCGACCTGAAGAAGCTTGGGACCGGGCTCACGCTATCTGGATGTTGGCGGCGGCTTGGGAATCGATTACGACGGCTCGCAAACCGACTTCGAATCCAGCGTTAACTACACGCTCGAGGAATATGCGCGCGACGTCGTCTACCACATCCAGAGTATCTGCGATGAAGCGGAAGTGCCGCACCCGAACATCATCTCGGAGAGCGGAAGAGCGGTTGCGGCTTACCACAGCGTGCTCGTGTTCAACGTTCTTGGAGTCAGCGGATTCGGCGAGGCGGAGCTTCCGTCTTCGTTGCCGGAAGATTCCGAACAGCCTCTCATCGACCTGTTTGAGGCACACCGATCCGTCACCAAGAAGAATCTCCTCGAGACTTACCACGACGCCCAGCAGGCGCTTGATTCGGCGCTGAATCTGTTCAGCCTTGGATACCTGACGCTTCAGCAGCGAAGCTTGGCCGAGAACTTCTATTGGGCAATCTGCCGCAAGATACATAAGTACGCTACCGAACTCGATTTCTTCCCGGAAGAGCTGGAAGGCCTCGATGCACTGCTCTCGGATACTTACTTCTGTAATTTCTCGCTGTTCCAGAGCATGCCCGACAGTTGGGCCGTGAAACAGTTGTTCCCGATCATGCCTATGCATCGCCTGGACGAGAGCCCAACCCGGAAGGCCGTGCTCGGCGATATCTCATGCGATTCGGACGGCAAGGTCGACCAGTTCATCGACCGTCGCGACGTGAAGAAGACTCTTCCGCTGCACCCGCTCAACGGACAGCTCTTACATCCTTGGTGCGTTTCTATTGGGCGCTTACCAGGAGATTCTCGGCGATCTGCACAACCTGTTCGGGGATACGAACGCCGTGCACGTCAACCTCGACGACCACGGCGACGTTGTTCTCGAGACCGTGGTGCAGGGAGACACGGTCCGCGAGGTGTTGAACTACGTGCAGTACAGTGCTCAGTCTCTGATCGACGCGTTTCGAAAAGACGTTGAACTGGCAGTGCGAGAGCAACGGATCGGTTACGAAGAGTCAGGCCGCTTACTGCGCTTCTACGAAGAAGGCCTGCAAGGTTACACTTACCTGGAACAGTAATTGCGCGACCAGCTTCGGGTCGTGCTGGTCACGCCCCGGAATCCCCTGAACATCGGCGCCGCCGCTCGGGCTATGAGCAACTTCGGGTTTCGAAAGCTTCGGCTCGTGAATCCGTACGAGCCGGCATTCCACGAGGCCCGATCCGCCGTTCGGGCGCGCTACATCCTGGACGAGGCGCAGGTGCACAGCAGCCTGGCCGAGGCTGTCGCTGATTGCGATCTCGTGATTGGAACTACGGCGCTTGGGAATCGCGACCTACATATACCGTTGCATCGACTGGAAAGTGCAGGGACATCCATCCGGGAAAGATTGGCCGGTTCGTCGGTAGCGCTCTTATTTGGCTCGGAGAAGTTCGGATTGTCGAACGAAGATCTGAGCTTCTGCCATTGGGCCCTGCGCATCCCCACACGCGAAGAGCACGGCTCCATGAACCTGGGACAGGCCGTCGCCATCTGCCTCTATGAACTTTCTCGAAGCGAAGAAGCAGCCGCTACCCCTCAATTCACTGCGACTGCGGCTTCGGCCGACGAAGTCGAGCGTTTTACTTCACTTCTGCTAACGGTCCTGAATACAGTCCGGATACGTCGGTCGCACAACCTCTTCCTCAACCGAACTGAAAATCCGCAGGCTGGTACGGCGCTTATCTCTGCCGTCGGGCGACATGGAGACGTGGCTTGGCATCATGCGCCAGATCCTGTGGAGGGTCAAAAAGACAGAAGAAAGCTAATGCTATTCTGAGCCCGATGACGAAGGTACAGACCACTTTCACCCTCTCTCGACCGCTTGCGGATGAGGACTTGAAAGAGATCGCACGCGTTCACTCTGTTTACGGCATGCTGACCACACGAGTCGAACCTTCCGGGGATGTTCTGTTCATCGAATACGACGCTTCCCGCCTTTCGAAAAAAGAAGTAAGCGCCATTCTCGAAGAGCACGGCCTCCCGCTCGCTTCCTGAATTGCGGGGCGATTCGTAGTCCAACTTATTCGGTCGTCCAATGCCGCCCTCTGACAGAAGGGGTAAAGGAAAAGATGGCGCACAAACCGGTTTCCGGCCTGCGGAGGCCGGGAACTCCAAACGGCTGCTCCTTGGCATTCATCCCGTCCGGGAAGCTCTGCGGGCCGGGAGACCTCTGGAAAAGGTAGTGATCGCGAAAGGCGCAGCCGGACCGCGTGTTCAGGAGATCGTTGACTTGTGCCGGGACAAAACTGTTCCCGTACGATTCGAATCCAAGGACTCACTCGACCGAGCCGCGAGCGGCATTCCCCATCAGAACGTGATCGGGTTCGGTGCCGCGCACGACTACGTTGGCCTGGAAGAAATTCTGGACGGCTCGCGCCTTCTGGTAGTGCTTGACGGCGTGGAGGATCCCCACAACTTCGGGGCTATTATCCGCACCGCCCATGCTGCCGGCGCGGACGGAATCGTTGTCGGCGAGCGGCGCTCGGCGCCTTTGACCGAAACGGTAGAAAGAGCTGCGGCCGGAGCACTGGCGTATCTCCGGGTTGCACGCGTCACCAACATCTCCCAGACCTTAGAACGCCTGAAAGAACGCGGGTTCTGGATCTACGGTTTCGATGAACGTGGTACGGAGGCATACCATTCGGTGAAGTACGCTTCTCCGAGCGTGTTTGTTTTCGGCGGGGAAGGCAAAGGCATTCACCAAGGCGTTCAGAAGCACTGTGACGTGCTTGTTCGCATTCCCATGGCGGGAGCCGTTTCGTCCCTGAACGTCTCTGTCGCGTCGGGAGTCGTCTTGTTTGATTGGCGCGCGCGTACGAGCATCTCGTAGCGGCAATCTACTCGTCGCCATAAGATATCCTGTTCGGATGCAACAGCTGCAGCCCGACGGCGCGACGTTCCTGTTACAAACCGCTTTCCTTCCCGCGTTGAAAAACGAGCACACGATTACGAGGAACATCATCGGCGCTATTCCCGAGGGCAAAGAGAATTACCGCCCCGACGAGATCTCAAAGGGCGCGCTCGATCTGGCATGGCACATCGTCATGGCAGAGATGCGATTTCTTGACGCTGTTTCAGCCGGAGCGTTCGAGTTTGCGCCGCGTCCCAAGCCGGATTCCATCCAGACAGCAGCGGATCTCACTGCCTGGTACAGCGAGAACTTTGCAACCCACCTCAACAAGGTCGCGGCACTAGGCGGTGAGCAACTGACGAAGGTCGTTGATTTCCGTGGAGTGTTTCAACTGCCGGCGGTTATGTATCTCGGGTTCATCCTGCACCATACCGTTCACCATCGAGGGCAATTATCCATGTATCTACGTCCCATGGGAGCGAAGGTGCCGTCGATTTATGGCGAGAGCTACGATGCCGCCGAGGCGCGCAAGGCAGCGGAGAAGACGAGCTGAGGTAGCGAAGGGAGAACATGACCCGGCGTGAGGCTCTGAAGCTCGGCAGCCTGGCAGCCACTACCCCGCTAGAAGGATCGCCGGTTGAACCTGGAGAGACTTTGCAAAACGAAACACCTCACTCTCAGGACGAAATCTGCTTTCTGCCCGCGGTCGAGATCCTGGCCTTGCTGCGCTCGAAGAAGCTGTCCGCGCGGGAAGTACTTACTGCACACCTGAAACAGATTGATCGACTCAATGGAAAGGTGAACGCGATTGTAACTCTTGTCCCCGAGGAGAGTCTGGTCGCTCAGGCGTCGAAGGCGGATGAGGCGATCGCGAACGGAAGGTGGCTCGGCCCATTACACGGGCTACCCGTTGGAGTGAAGGATCTCCACGAAACGCGCGGGATACGCACGACTTATGGCTCTCGCTTGCGGAAGAACTTCGTCCCTGATTTTGATTGCCGCGTTGTTCAACGCGAGAAAGAAGCCGGCGCGATCATTCTGGGGAAAACGAACGTTCCGGAGTTTGGCCTAGGCTCCCAGACATTCAATCCGGTCTTCGGTGCAACTCGTAATCCATACGATCTGACCAAAACCTGTGGAGGCAGTACGGGCGGAGGTGCGGTAGCTCTTGCGTGTGGCATGGTGCCGCTTGCCGACGGTTCTGATTTTGGCGGTTCACTGCGCAACCCTCCCAGCTTTTGTAACGTGGTCGGTCTGCGTCCGTCGCCCGGCCGTGTTCCGAACGTGCCTACGCAGTTAGGCTGGTTTTCCTTATCGGTACCCGGGCCCGTTGCTCGCAATGTCGCCGACTGCGCGTATTTTCTTAGCGTGCTTGCGGGCTTCGATCACCACTCGCCCATTTCGATCGACCAGCCCGGAAATCAGTTCGCGCAGCCGCTAGGGAACCGGGATTTCAAAGGGGTCCGTGTGGCGATGTTCAAGGATCTGGGAGTCCCATGGGACCCGGAAGTAAAAGCCGCGGTCCAAGCGCAAAGGAAGATCTTCGAGTCACTCGGATGCACCGTCCTTGAAGCCGAGCCCGACTTCACCGATGCGCACGACTGTTTCGTTGCGTGGCGCCACTGGTCGACGGAGCTTGCTTACGGGGATTTATCAGATACGCACGGCGACCAGTTGAACGAGTACATCCACTGGCACGTTGACTGAGGGACGTCGCCTTACCGGTCCTTATTTGTCCCGCATCGAGGCCAAACGTACGAAGCTCTTCGAGCGCCTCTGCTCGTTTGCGGGACAGTTTGACTTCTTCATCCTTCCGGTGAGCCAGGTGCTGCCCTTTGATGTGAACACGCGCTATCCCACCGAGATCGGCGGCGTGAAGATGGAAAGCTACATCGACTGGATGAGATCTGCTTACTACATCTCGGTTGCGGGCAATCCGGCAATCTCCGTACCCTGCGCCTTTTCCAAATCCGGTCTACCCATAGGCATGCAAATCGTCGGGCGGCACCATGACGACTGGGGAGTTCTTCAGCTTGCATATGCCTTCGAACAGGCGACCGGCGTCGGAAAGCGCCGTCCGACTCTCGCCTGAACCCGCCGGGATTACTTCCCGGAGAGGAACCGCACAATTTGCTCCATCACGTAGGGACCCTCGTCCGTCGCAAACAGGAATTGCGCGTGGGCCGATCCGTCCACTACCAATAGCTTCTTTGGTTCGGGCGCTCTTTCGTAGTGAAGTCGGATAGTCGGCAATCGGAGCCCCGATGCGTTTCTATCCTCGCGGGCAACGAGAAAGAGCTTTTTGCCGGTAAGCTTCTCTGGGGTTGATCCGCCGGACGAGGCGAGTAAGACAGTTCGCGAGATCGTCCCGGGGGCCAACTGCGAATTGGCATCTCCGACCGCATCTCCGCCCAGGCTGGCCCCAATTGCTTCGATTGTCGTTGCGCCCTTCCGGTGCAAGTAGTCCACAGCCGCGACAACGTCTTCCGCGTTTTCTGCCGCGGAACCGTTCGAGCCGGGAGAGCCATCGGGATTGGGAGAATCTCCGCGGAAGCGGATGGCGAGCGCAGAGAATCCTGCACGAACAAGAATCTCGGCTTGTTGCTTCCAGCTCTCCTTTGTGAACCGTCCGCCGTGGGCGAGGATAACCCAGCTTTTGCTCCCACCGTAGACATCGGCCTGGATCGCGGTTGTCCGGCCGGGTAGATCAATCGTGATCGTGTGTTGTGCGAATCCAAGTGCGGTGGGGAGAAACAGGACCAGGCGTGACAGGGCGCGAAGCCGCATTTCCGCTATTCTATCCGCGCATGCGAGACGCCGTTGAACTTGAAGGATCAGTGGCGGTGATGGCTAGAATCAGCGTTTCCATCACGATTCGGTCATCCTTGTAACCATCGCGAAAATTACGATCTGTCCCGTAGATCAACTCAATCGCTTTCGCCAGGCGTTCTTTCGTGAACGCGTTGGCCGTAACCACGACCTGCTCGGCGCGCTCGCGCCACATGCGAACCCCGAGTTTCAGAAAGAAGTTCTGTGCCTGCTGGGAGGAACTGATACGAGCTTCCTTTGCCGCCAACGCAAGGCGGAACTGCGTACTCAGGAACGAGAGCGCAAGCGGAAGGTACTCACCTTCCCGAATCAGGAGATCCACCGAGCGCAGCGCACCCGTGCGGTCCCTCTTTCCCAGCGCATTCACCAGACTGAAGATCGTACTCTGCGCGGCATTAGGGACTAGTGTCTCCAGGTCTTCCGCCTTTACAGCTCTCTCCTTTCCAACATAGAGAGCCAGTTTCTCAATTTCCCCGGCGAGCCGATTGGCATCACCCGCCACGGCATCCAGTAAGATCGCGAGTTCCAGATTGCCCAGCTTTAGATTGTGCTCCTTCGCTAACTGCTGTGCAAGAGAACGGCTGGATTCTGGAGTGTAGTGGCGAAACTCGACGATCGCCGGAATCGCCGAATAAAACTTCTGGACCCGATCCATCTTCGTCCGGTCGTCGCCTGAAAAATCGTACCGGCTGCATTCGAACACAACCACCGTACCCGGACATGGCGCCTTCAGGTAATCGCTTAATTGGGCCCCGGCGGACTGCCCGCCTCCGCTTCCCTCGTCGTCATCGCTACTCGTCAACCGGCGAGGCAGTGCAAGTTCCGCGCTTGAAATCCAGAGGAGGCGTTCAGACGAAAATAGCGACAACGATCGCGCATCGTCTAAAGCCTCAGTCAGGCTGCAGCTTTCGAGATCCACCTGGCTGAAACCATCCGCGCGAGACTCCGGCGATAACGTTCGTTCGATCAATGCGCCACGGCAGATTCTTCGCTGATATCCCTCCTGACCGAGAAACAAGTAGGCGGCAGCAGGAGGCTGTTTCGCGATTTGCCGTAGAAATTGCTCAGGAGTCATGGAACCTCAGGCTGAGTTGTTAAAACGCCTCGACGATCGCACTTACAACGTCGTGCGCAAGGTCCCGACTGACGCGGTCAAATGCCGGGCCGCTCTCGTCAAAGAACTGATGCGGATCAACGGCAATACTGTAGTTTTGCCGGAAGGCCATGTTATTGCGTGCAAAGAGCACACGACCGGTCGCACGCTCTGAGAGTGTTAGCGAAATCGCTACGAGCACCTGTACGCTCGTAGGTTTGCCGGAAGTAGGATCGAAAATCGTCGGAAACACCTGGGCAGCATTCAGGTTGCCGCTTAGAATTGCATCCGCCTGACTTGGATCGGTCACCGTTCGAAAGCGAGTCTTGGCGACGAATTCTCTGCCGATTTCTTGCGGCAACACATCGAGCAACTTGTACCGCAGCGAAGCGCTGGCAAAGGCCGGGATGGCGATCGTCTGAATGCTTTTGGGAATCAGATCCGCCTGGCCGCCTACATGGTAGCCGCAGCTCACCAGCAGAGTAGGTGCCAGAAGGGAAAATGCGCAGGCGCGTCTCCTTTTCACTACTTGTTCTCTAACGGTCGAAGAAGTTCGGCTGCTGCGTCTGCCGTCATGCGCAGGTTATCGAGTGCGATCCAAAGCCAGGCAGCACGAGGATTGTTGCGATCAATCCTGATATCCCCCGCCGCCAATCCACTCTGGGCAGCCGCCCCCACGTTTGTCGGCGCTTCCTGGTCTGCCGACCGGACCTCGATCTGAGCCGTCGCGAGAGTTTCGCTCAACTCTTCCTGATTCACGTCGGTTTCAAACTCCACCCACACGGAAAGGCTGTAGCCGTGAAACACGGGAGCTTGCACTAAGCGGATGGAAGGCATCGGGATGACAGCCCGATTCGGATGGCGGCTTACCAGAGTGGCAAGATCTCGTTCGATTCGCTGCTCTGCGTCTCCCAATGAAAGCGGCGCGTCGGAACCATACTGAGGCAGTAGATTGAAGCTCAGCTGCGCATCAAAGACTTCCTTAGGCAGCGTCTTAAACGCCAGCAGGTTTGTCGTTTGCGTGTGAAGTTCCGTAATTCCACCTTTGCCGCGTTCGCTGGCCGGCTCAAGGACGTTGATCACCGCTGCCCGCATTTTCCGATAGCGCGACAGCCGATCGAGCACCATGGCAATCGCTGTTGCCGCCGGATGAGCAATCACTAAAAGCCAGCCGCCCGGCTGCTCTGCCTGATGAAGGAGAGGTGCCGTAATCCGAGCTTCCGGTCTGTTTTCGAGAAGGCCGGTGCAATCGATGATCGCAGGCTTGCCGCCGGCTTGCTTTACCAGTTCGTATGTCTTCTCTGCGCCCACTGCGGTTCCGGCAAATAGAAGAGCAAGGTCCGACTCGACTGCGCCCGCGCTCAGCGCTTCCAGGTAGACAGCCTCGCCTTCTTTTTCACCAAAGTTACCCTCCCCGCTCGCCGCGAAGGTTTTAACGGAAAGATCGGGGCGCCGCTGGTCGAGCACTTCGGTCAATTCCCGGCCCATCATCGTCTCGGCACCGATCAGGGAGACTTCTGTAATAGTTTTTTGATTAGCCAACTTGTTGTCCTGCGAGCGCGCCTGAGGCCCGCGTCTTTCTTAATCGACGCACCAGACCGCCTGTGCGAATTACAATTCCCGATCCTACGTAAGTGATCGCCATCACAAGTAAGACTGGCTGGGACCAGAACACGATCATGACCGCGATCAATCCAATAAGGAGAACACTGACGGTCGCCCGCGGCTTCGAAACGCTCAGCTGTTTGAAGCTCGGATATCGCCAGGAGCTCACCATCAGCAGTGACACGATTACAATCAGCGCGAGCCACCCGGCTGAAAACAGTGCGCTTCGAACCGGAGCGGTACTGAAGTAAACCACCGCAGCGATAAAGCCGGCTCCCGCCGGAATCGGCATACCGACAAAATACTTTCTGTCAGGACGGCCGGGATTCTTCGGAGTCGGATTGGTCTGCACATTGAACCGTGCCAGGCGGACAGCGCCGCAAAGCAAATAGAAAAAGGATGCGACATAGCCAGCCCGTGACAGGTGGCTGAGCAGGTCATTGTCATAGGCCGGCGCCACGAACATCACACCCCAAACAAAAGCGAGAATGGCGGGCGCAATTCCGAACGTGATCACGTCTGCCAACGAGTCCAGTTCACGCCCGAAATCGCTGACGGTATTTGTCATCCTGCGCGATGCGTCCGTCCAGCCCGTCGAAAAACACAGCAAACCCTAGTAACTTCGCTGCCAGCGAGAAGTGATTGTTGAATCCGTAGTTCCCGCCGAAGACCTCGGTCGAGCCCTCAAACGTTTGAAGGATAGCCGCAAACCCGAGAAAGATGTTTCCACTCGTGAACAGGGTTGGAAGCGCATAGGCGGCTCTGCGCGGGCGTTTTCGTTCCGTGGGACGCTGCATTTCGATGTCCCTGACGGATCAGAGAACCTCTCCGTCGGAGGGAGTCGCGAGGACGGTGGTCCCGGCCGAAACCCGATCACCTACCTTCACGATGGGAGTCCATTCTGACCCAAACAGTACGTCCACTCTTGAGCCGAACTTAATATACCCGATCCGTTCTCCTGGTGCCACGACGTCTCCCACCCGTTTGTGACAGATAATGCGCCGCGCAATAAGGCCGGCGATCTGCCGGCACATGACGCGGCCTCGCGTTCCCTCCACGACGAGGGTATTCTGCTCATTCTCGACTGAAGCCTGCTCATGGCTTGCCACAAGGAACTTACCTTTTCGATATAAAACTTCGGTGATGCGTCCGGGAATGGGTGTCCTGTTCACGTGGACGTCGAAGATGTTCAGGAAAATGCTGATCCTGGTCTCTGCCGGACCAAGTTTCTTTACGGCAACGACCTTACCGTCCGCGGGGGCAACGATCGCATCACTGCTTGGAGCGGTACGGTCCGGATCCCGGAAGAAGTACAGGCAGAACGCAGCTAAAACATAGAAGGGGATGCCAAGGAGCGGATGAACGAAGTAGCCAAGCACCACTCCCAGGGCGACTGATCCCGCAGCGTAATATAAACCGTCCGAAACGATACGCAAGACTCCATTTTATCGTGGCCGTGACGCTGTCCAAGCTGTAGAAATCATTCAGCAGGAGTAAACAGACCAGCCACTGCTTGCAGCGATGCTACACCTGCACCGGTGTTCACTCCGTTACGAAACGAAGCGCGACGGCCAGTTATCGAATAGTCGACACCATGTTTGCCAACGATTTGTCCATTTCGCGTCGACATCTAATTGCCGCCGCAGGAGCTACCGGCGTAGCGGCCCTCGCAGCAGGGCAGGAACTTCCGCCTCCCACGCCGACCGACACGGGAAGAACATCAGGCGGAAAAGTGGAGTTCCCCCCGTGGACCGCTCCTACCGAACGCCCGACCGGCGGTCCCCCCAATGCTATGCCCCTCGACAAGCGGGTAGGTTTCGCAGTCGTTGGGTTGGGCCGTCTCTCTCTTGAGAACATCCTGCCTGCGTTTGGGGAGGCGAAGAAGGCTCGCCCGGTCGCGTTAGTGAGCGGCACGCCAGAGAAGGCGAAAACGGTTGCGGCGCAATACGGGATCAAGCCTGAGGCGATCTACAGCTACGAGAAGTTCGAGGACATCAGGAACAATCCCGAAATCGCGGCTGTGTACATCGTTCTTCCGAACGCGCTGCATAAGGAATTCGTGATCCGAGCCGCAAAGGCGGGCAAGCATGTTCTTTGTGAGAAGCCAATGGCAACCTCCTCGGCGGATGCTAAGCAGATGGTGGATGCCTGCCAAGGTGCCGGACGTCACCTCATGATCGCCTATCGCTGTCAGTACGAGCCGTATAACCGGAAGGTCATCGATCTTGTGAGAAAGGGTAAATACGGCACGACGAAACTAATCCGCGCAGTCAATGTGCAGAACATGGCTGCTCCGGAGCAGTGGCGGTTGAAGAAGGCAATGGCTGGCGGCGGCTCGCTGCCGGACGTCGGGCTCTACTGCCTGAATGCTGCCCGTTATCTGACAGGCGAAGAACCGGTAGAGGTCAATGCCCAGACTTTCACGACGCCGAATGATCCGCGATTTCGCGAAGTGGAAGAGACGGTCTCGTTTTCTCTTCGCTTCCCGAGCGGCATCATCGCGGATTGTGCGACCAGCTATGGGATGCACGAATCGCGTTACCTGCACGTTCATTCGGATGCGGGCAGCTTTCAGCTCGAGAATGCCTTTGCCTACGAGGGGCAACAGCTTCGTGTTTCGCATCGGGATGGAAAAGCGGAAGCAATCGATCAGCTTCGGTTGGGGCAGAAGAACCAATTTGCGCTCGAGATGGATCACATGGCCGATTGCATCCTGAGCAACCGCCAACCTCACACGCCGGGGCAAGAAGGCGTTCAGGATCACGTTCTGATGGAGGCGATCTATAAGTCCGCTTCCACAAAACGGCCGGTTTCACTGGCGAAGATCGAAGGAAAAGACGTAACTCGAGGACCTGCGCCGGAAGAAAGCTGAACGGGGATTTGTGAGGACAAGGAGCTTACCGAGCTTGGACTGTATCAGCTAGACAGGGAATCGAAGCTCGGTCCGCGAAAGACGTGGGAGGAATCTTGGAACCTTAGCTGCGGCCAAGGTTTTCTGACCCTCTTACTTTCCTAGTGCGGGCCGAAGCTTAAAATCTCAAAAATCGAGAGTAGTTACAAATTCGCGATCAAAGCGGCCAGCAGGGCCACACGGTCAGGGACACGATTAAGGAGAATGCTTTCGTTGTTGGCATGAGCGCCCTCACCCACCCCGCCAAGTCCGTCCAGGGTAGGAACGCCAAGAGCGGCCGTGAAGTTGCCATCGGAGCCACCGCCCGTCGAGGACTCTTCGACCGAAAGGCCGATTTCAGTCGCTGCCGCGTGCGCCCGGCCGAAAAGCGACGCAATTGTCTTCGTGCGTTCCATCGGCGGCCGGTTCAGCCCGCCTTCTACCGTGACGATGCATCTTTTATCGAACGGACGAAGCGCTTTCAGTTTGCGGTCGATGGCATTCGCGTCCTTGTTGGTAACAGTGCGTACATCGACTTCGATCTTTGCTTCCGCGGCGACAACGTTCGACCGGGTTCCACCGGTAACCACGCCCGGGTTCACCGTGATTCCGCGCTTGACGTCCGTGAGCGCACTGATCCGCTCGATCTGACGGGCTGCCTCTACGATTGCGCTCGCTCCGTTCTCAAAGTCCACGCCCGAATGAGCCGCCCGGCCCTCAATCAAAAGGCGATACCGCCCCACACCCTTGCGTGCCGTTTTCAGCTTCCCAGCCAATCCGGTGCCCGGTTCCAGCACCAGGACCACATCGCACCCTACCGCTTCTTTCTCGGTGATTCGTCTCGATTCAGGGCTGCCGACCTCCTCATCTGGAACGACAAGCAACACAATTTCCTTCGGGACGGAAATCTCCAGCTCTCGAAGAATGCGGACAGCCGAAAGCAAGAACGCCAGGCCCGATTTCATGTCCAAAACACCTGGTCCCCACAATCGTCCCTTTGACTGGCGAATAGGCATCGATAAGAGCGTGCCCTTCGGCCAAACCGTATCGGAGTGCCCGATTGCAAGAATTCGCTTGCCTGAAGAGGCTGGCGATCCGAGCGAGAAGTTTAATAGAAGTACGTCACCGAAGCCTTTGGTTTTGAATCGTTCCGCTCTGGCCATATCTTTTGTCTCGGCAACCAGCAGATCGACAAACTCGTTCACTGCGTCGGGAGAGCCGCTGGGGGATTCACAAGCCGCCATTTTTTCGATCAGCTGAACCGTGGCGGCCTTCTGGCGCTTCGCTGTGCGGAGGAACGGATGCATCGGTTGTTATCATAGGGCTTCCCATGCCATCGATGGACGTCGAAGAGATAACGGCCATTCTGCCCCATCGCTATCCGATGTTGATGGTGGATCGAATCACCGAGATCACGGAGGAGAAGGTCGTCGGCCTCAAAAACGTCACCTTTAACGAACCTCATTTCACCGGTCACTTCCCGGGATTTCCGGTTATGCCGGGTGTGTTGATCATCGAGGCGATGGCCCAGGTAGCCGGTATTTTGGTCGGCAAACTCGCACCACATACTTTAGGCAAGATCATGTTCCTCGCTTCCGTCGAGGAAGCCAAGTTTCGCAAACCCGTAGTGCCGGGCGATCAATTGTTGATCGAGATGAGGCTGGTTCGCCTGAAGACCAGCATTGCCAAGATGCAAGGCGTCGCCACCGTAGACGGACAGGTGGTGGCCGAAGCAACGCTCATGTGCAAGCTGACGGATCGCTTGGCGGGGCAGGCTGCCCCCGGCAAAGTCGAGCCCGAAAAAGCCGAAACGCCCGTTCCCTGATCTCGCGTCCGTTCCGGAATGGCAATCCACCCCACCGCGATCGTCGATCCCGACGCGAACATATCCCGCGATGCTGAAATTGGACCATACTGCATCATCGGCAGCGGCGTCACTATAGGAGCGCGTACGCGCCTGCTTGCGCATGTGTACCTGGAAGGCAAGCTCACGATCGGGAAAGACAACGTGTTCTATCCCTACTGTTCTTGCGGTGTCGCTCCACAAGACAAGAAGTACAAAGGCGAACCTTCCGAAACCCGCATCGGCGACGCGAATACCATTCGCGAATTTGTGACGATCAATCGAGGCACCGAGGGTGGCGGTATGGTGACGTCGATCGGCGATGCCAACCTCTTGATGGCCTACGTTCACGTAGCCCACGACGTCATCATTCACAACCGCACCATCATTGGCAATGGCGTGACCTTTGCCGGCCACATTGTTGTGGAGGACTACGCCAACATCAGCGGCCTGACGGCGGTCCACCACTTCACCAGAATCGGCCGGCATGCGATGGTCGGCAGCCGCAGCGTTATCAAGCAGGACGTACTTCCTTATTCGATGACCGCAACCACGCACGAAATCGAAGTTTACGGCGCTAACCGTGTGGGCCTGGAACGAGCCGGCTATTCTACCGAGGCAATCGAAACTCTGCAATCGGCTCTTCGGCTCTTAACTCGCGCCGGCCTGAACACGTCGCAAGCGTTGGCCCGGATCTCCGAGGAGCTGCCGCAAACGAGCGAACTCGGCATTCTGACGTCTTTCATCCGCGAATCGTCGCGCGGCTTCGTCAAGTAAGATCGAGTTTGCGTAGTCAAGTACCTCAGAAGTATGGGCTGATCGCCGGGAACGGCCGCTTCCCTGCCCTGGCGCTCGAGACTGCTCGCCGCGAGGGGCACGACGTCGTGGTAGTCGCCATTGAGAACGAAGCCTCACCCGAACTCGCCCAGTTGGCGCAGTCTTTCCATTGGATCAACATCGGCCAACTGGGAAAACTGATCGATATTTTCAAGCGTGAAGGCGTTTCCGAAGTGATGATGACCGGCCAGGTGAAGCACGTCAGCATCTTCTCCGGAATTAAGCCGGACTGGCGGCTTTTCAAGCTGCTGACCTCACTGAAGGAGAAGAACACGGCGGCGTTGATCGGCGGAGTGGGCAAAGTGCTCAAGGACGAAGGCATCGAGCTTGTCGACTCCACCCGATTGCTAAAACATCTGCTGGCGCCCGAAGGTGTTCTCAGCAAGCGCAAGCTCACGAAGGACGAGGAGTCCGACATCCGTTATGGACGCCGTTTAGCCTCCGTGCTTGCGACCGCGGACATCGGCCAGAGCGTTGCCATCAGCGAGAAAGCCTGTGTGGCGGCGGAAGCGATGGAAGGAACCGATGCCATGCTCCGTCGAGCGGCGCAACTGACCGGTGGAAAACCGCTACGGTTGGTGAAGGCTTCGCGCGGACGGGCGCATTTGCTGTTCGATGTACCGGTGATCGGGCTGACGACGGTCGAAACCATGCGCGAGACCAACACGACAGCCCTGGCGGTAGACGCGGGCCGCACCCTGATGCTCGACAAAGATGAGTTCCTGGAACGTGCAAATCAGACCGGGATTTCCGTTGTGGCTTATCCTCCTTACGAGCCATCCGCATGAATCCGCTTCGAGTCGCTGTCGTAGGGGTTGGTTCGTTCGGCCGCAATCACGCCCGTGTGATCCGTTCTTTGCCCGAGGTAGAGCTCACCGCAGTCGTTGATGCCGACGAAACTCGCGGCCGTGCGGTAGCGGAAGAGTTCGGTTCAGCTTACGTCCCGGATCTGAATGCCGCAGTAGCAGGCATTGACGCCGCCATAGTTGCCACGCCAACTGCGACGCACGAAGACATCGCATCGAAGCTGTTGAACGCAGGCGTTGACGTATTGGTGGAGAAACCAATCGCAGCGTCGGGCGCGGCAGGGGAACGGCTGACCAATTTGGCCGACTCGAAAGGTCGAATCTTGCAGGTCGGCCACCTTGAGAGATTCAACCCGGCAGTCCTGGCGCTGGAACGCAACATCACCGTTCCCCTTTTCTTCGAGATCCACCGGCTGAGTGTCTTCAGCCCGAGAAGTCTGGACGTCGACGTGGTGCTCGACCTCATGATCCACGACCTGGATATCGTGTTGAGCATCACGGGGCAGCAGCCGAGCGAGATACACGCGGCCGGCATCTCTGTGCTTTCGTCTAAGGTCGACATTGCCAACGTGCGGCTGGTGTTTTCGACCGGGTGTATCGCTAATCTAACGGCGAGCCGCGTCTCGACCGAGCAGGTTCGCAAACTTCGCCTGTTCCAGCCGGGCGAGTACATTTCGGTGGACTATCACCGCCAGGATGCAAACCGCCTCGCGGTGACGCCGCCTCAGGCCCTGAATGCGCCTCCGAAAATCAACTTCGAGTCTCTCTCCGTGGAGAAATCGGAGCCGCTGAAGCTGGAACTCGAGGCATTTTTCCAATCAGTCCGCACCCGTTCCCGTCCCCGTGTAGGAGGACCGGAAGGAACCAAAGCTCTCCGGGTGGCCGAAGCTATCCTTGTTAAAATAAAGGATCACGCGGACTTAGTCGCCCAGACTATTCGGCGGGCAGAGCAACCTCATACCTCTCAGGAACGTCATTAACTATCGTTGGCAAAATGACCGAAGTCGCTGTTGAAAAAGGCGGGCTGGACCTCGACCTTTTGCGCGGCCTTCCTGAGGCGCGACCCCCATCTTATTGGTTCCGGATTCTGACGGGATCGCTGCTGGTTCACGTGTTGGTTTTTCTCGTTGCGATCCGGCTACCCAGTTTTGCCGTTCGAACCCAACGGGAAGCCCGGGTCATACGGCCGCATGTCGTCCTTTATCTGCCGCGCGACGTCATGACGCAAAGGGCGCCGAATCGCGATAAGCTCTCGAAGAGCATTGATTTGGCTGACCTGATGGCTACGCCTTCACAGCAGGCCAACAAGGCGAGTCCGTCCCCGAGCGTCCGGCGCTTTCGAACTGCCCAAGAACACCGCCCCACAAAGGGTCACGGCGCCCCCACAGATCCTGCCCGAGGCGCCCAAAATAGCATTGAATCAAGCTCCGCCTGCGCCCGTTCCCGGAGCGGTAACGGGGCTGGCCGTACCGCCGCCTCCACCGGTAGAGCAGAAACGCAGCGATTCGCCGTTCCAAAATATCGGCTCCGACGCCCCGGTGAATCCCCATCCAACACTTGCCCCTCCGAAGGCCGGTGTCGAAAACGTGATCAAAGATCTGGCGCAGAAAAGCGTAGGGCAGAGATTAGTCATCACAGACGACAACGCGTCCGCGCCGGCGCCTCCGGTCCCGGGATCCCCGGGCAGCGCACCGACCGCACAGCACGCCGCGGTTGAACTCGAGAGTGATCCGCAGGGAGCCGACTTCAAGGCCTATCTCACCCGCATTCTGGCGATCGTTCGAGCCAACTGGCAGCATGTCATCCCGGAAAGCGCCCGCATGGGGGTGCTACGGGGCCGAACGACTCTCCAATTCATCGTTGATCGCGAAGGGCAAATTGTAAAAGTGGTGATTGCGGATTCTTCCGGTTCCGCCCCGCTCGATCAAGCGGCAGTAGCCGGGCTCAGCATGTCGAACAAATTGCCTCCGCTGCCGAACGATTTTCGTGGGTTCCAAGTGCGGCTGGCATTTTCGTTCGCCTATAACGTGGCTAGCCGATGAAACGGGAAGGCGAATCGGTGATCGGGCTGCGCACCGCCCTCATCCTGTACGCAGTGCTCGGCGTTCTGGCGGTGCTGACGCTGAAAAGCGCCGCTCGCACTCTTACCCTGCTCATTGTGGGCGCGCTGGTAGCGAAAACGGTCATCCACTTTTACCGCGACCGCATAGAGTAGCTGGCCGAAATCCACCGCCCACGGTGATTTGCAACCTACGCCAAACTTCTAAGTTGTTGAATCCAGAGCTGCTCAGAGTGGCGCAACGAGTGCATTTCAAATTTCGTCGAAAGAACAGGTCATATGCGTAGCTTCTACAATCGTCCGTTTCAGGCCGCGGCATCTTACCTCGGTATCAGCCTGCTTGCCGCCGGAACGCTGGCGTCCGGTCAAACCAACGTACCTCCCCAACAGGGGACGCAGGCTTCCCCTCCCCAAGTGGCTTCATCCGGTGGATGGAAGCGAGTCGGCGACGGGCCCGATCAGGCGCCTCCACCGGCGGCGAGTGTAGACAATGGCGGACCAGTGCAGTCCGCACCTCCTCCGGAACAGAATCAACCGGTGGATCAGCAGCCGGCGCCCCCTCCCGGAGCGGTTCCGAACGCCGGCCCGCAACCCTACGGTCAGCCCGGTTACAGCGGCGCGCCCTATGCACAAGGACCAAGCTACGGAGCGCCACAAGCGCCCTATACGCAGGCGCAGCCGCCTTATTCGCAAGGACAACCGAACTACCCACAGGGACAGCCGAATTACCCGCAAGGCCCCGCTCCGTACGGCCCGATGGCACAGCAGGCGGCGGTTCCGCCTCAACTCTCGGTACCGGCCGGAACGTTCATTACGGTCAGGGTCAATCAGTTCCTGTCGTCCGATCAGAACGGCCAGGGCGATCCTTTTTCCGCGAGCCTGATCCAGCCGCTTGTCGTAAACGGCGTAGTTGTCGCCGAACCCGGACAAACCATCGCCGGGAGAGTGGTTGAATCGCAGAAGGCCGGGCGCGTGGAAGGGACTTCCCGCCTTCGTATCGAGCTGACGGAGTTGACGCTGGTTGATGGACAGCAAGTACCGGTTCGTACGCAGCTGATCGATCGCAGAGGGGACACTTCAGTTGGCCGCGACGTGGCGGGAGTCGTAGGAACTGCCGGGCTAGGAGCCGCCATTGGCGGTGCGGCCGGATGGGGAAGAGGAGCGGCTATCGGCGCAGGCGCTGGCGCCGCAGTCGGCGTGCTGGGTGTGTTGATCACGCGCGGCCAGCCGAGTGTCATTGTGCCAGAACAAGCCCTCACGTTCCGCCTCGAAGCGCCAGTTACGATTTACACGGACCGGGCTCCGCAGGCTTTCCGCTACGTACAGCCGAACGAGTATGACCGGCCGACTTACAGCCAGGCTCCCTACCCGGCGCGTGCCCCGCAGTATGCGGCGGCTCCCTATGTGGGTGCCTATCCTTCCTACGGTCCCTATTACGGTTATCCCTACTACTATTCGCCGTTCTATTACGGACCTTCGTTCTCACTCTTCTGGGGATCGCGCTACTACGGACGACCTTACGGATATGCGCGCCCCGGTTTTTACGGACGTCCTTTTCGTCGCTAAGTAAGCTCCTATAACTCTCGCGATTTTGGCTGAGGAGTACGTCTCCTCAGCCTTTCTTTTTTGTCGTACAGCCACAAGCTCCGTTCAACAGATGAGAACCCCCAGATTCCGGCATGAGTTTGTAGACCACCTGCGAAAGGGGGCGTATGGTGGCTGTAGGTGCTTGATCAATATCTCAAAACATCTGACTCGATGCTTACAAACGTCTCAGTGCTGTTGGCCAAGCTGAGTGAAGCGGATAACCTTCTGGAAGATATGCGGCGCCTGTTGACGCAGACGGGCACCGAGGGACAAACGCTTTACCGTGTAGAAGAAGTCATCGCCGCGCTCAAGCGACTCCGCTGGTGCATGGAGGATCAGATGAAAGACAGGAAAGACGGACGGCAGACAGAGGCCATTCTACGTTTTCCATCGTAATTCCGGACCTGCTCGTCAGGCGATGATTTTCTTACGCACGGCATAAAGAACAATTTCCGCCGTGTTATGAAGGTTGAGCTTCTTCATCAGGCTATTGCGATGACTCTCGATCGTATTCGTACTCAGATCGAGCGCCACCGCCACCTCTTTGTTGCTCTTTCCATGCGCCAGCAATTGAAGAACTTCTTTCTCGCGATCGGTCAGTAACTCATAGGAGTCCTGCAGATTCCTCTGCTGTAGAAACCTGACGTAATCTTCCAGCAAGACCTGCGTGATCTCCGGGCTAAAGAATGGCTTACCCCGGGACACCGAATGCACGGCCCTCACGAGGTCCACCTCCGCCGCATCCTTCAGAAGGTAGCCCCGAGCACCGGCGTTGAGCGCTCGCAGCAGATACGTCTCGTCAGAATGCATGCTCAGAACGATCACACAGACGCTCGGATTGCGTTTGACAATCTGTGCTGTCGCTTCGATCCCGCTCAGTTCCGGCATCACGATGTCGATGATGATGATGTTCGGATTGAGGCTGTCGGCCAGCAGCACCGCTTCCCGGCCGTTCGAAGCCTCGCCCACGATTTGAAAATTGGGATCGCGGCTGAGGACGGACCGAAGGCCTTGCCTGACGATTCCGTGGTCGTCCGCCAACAAGATTCGAACGGATCCGCTCATACGGCTCCAGACGACAGCGGAAAGCGCGCGGAGAGACAAGTACCCTGAGCTTCGCTTGACTCGATGACTAGCCTTCCGCCCAGTTCCCCAACCCGCTCCCGGATGCCGAGCAGGCCCAGTCCGTGCGGCTTGCCGTTCGTTCTCTCAAAACCGACGCCGTCATCGTTGACGTCGACAGCCACCTCGGCCGCCGCGCAGTAGATTTTGACGGCAATGTTTTTCGCTCGCGAATGTTTCACTGCGTTATTAAGTGCTTCCTGCACGATCCTGTAGATGCAGGTTCGCTGCCCCTCCGACAACTGCTCCAAGGGCCCGTTAATCTCAAGAGCGATCGGCACTCCGCAAACCTTTGCCTGCTGGCGGACGTGCCACTCCAGAGCAGGCTGCAGCCCCAAGTCATCGAGCATTGCCGGACGCAGTCCCATTGCCAAATCGCGCGTCGCGCGCAGAGCCTGCGCGAGCAGGCGTTTTGCCAGCTCGAGTTCCTGACTCGCTCGCGCGCCAGACTCCTGTGCGAACAACTCCAGGTTTCCGATCGATATCCGCAAAGCGGTCAACACCTGGCCGACCTGGTCGTGCAGATCGCGGGAAAGCACCCGGCGCTCCTCCTCCTGTGCCCGGACGAGTTGCTGTGACAGTCTGCGCAATTCCTCCTCCGTCGACTGCACCTGCTGATGCTGACGATTGGCGACCTGCTCCAAGTGATAGATCCGGAAGAAGCTGAGCCCGGCTACGGCGAGAGCAATCAGAATTGTGATGGCCACCATCCGGCCGACGTACAGCGCGAAGCCAGCATGTCTCCCATCGATCTCCTTACGTCTTTGCCTGAGCGTATCGGCATTCAGTTGCTCCACTTCCGCCAAGACGCTCAACGCTGCCCGCCGTCGCGGCAGGATCTGGTTCTGAAGGAAAGAAAAACTCAGTTGAGACCGTGTGTTGTTGTCGGCATGAAAAACCGGATCAAGGGAACGCCAGTACCCATCTACCTCGCGGTGTAAGGCGCTCAGCTTCCGCACCTGCTGGGCTGGGATCAGCCGCTGCAACCGGTTGATATCAGTTCCTGTTTGCGCCCGCAAGCGATCCAGCTCAGTTCGCGCGTTGTCTACAGATAAACCGAGATCCAGGAGGAAATCCCGAATAACGATTGCGGAGACGGCAATGTCGGAACGGAGAGAGGTAAGCGCTTCTTCGGTCTCGTGCTCTGCATCATGCAGCTGCGAGATCCCGTTGTAGGACGCGGTCGCGCGGACAAAAACAAACCAGCCGGAGAGCGCAACCAACACTACAAGTGCTCCAAATCCAACCGTCAGGATGGGCCAAATTCGGATCCTCACCGTCTCGCCAGTTTCCACGATAACTCTTTTTGTGCAGAGCACGTCGCCTGAGCGTAGATAGAGACGGTTTTGGGTCTGATTGCCAGGTCCTGCATCCACCTGAGAAAGCGGGAAAACGGACCTGATCCTAAGCAAAACAACCCTTGTCCGGGGGACATCCCCGTGCTTGCCACTGACAATCGCGCGCCAGCAAGAAGTGAGAAAATTCCAGAGGAGCACTGTGCTGAGGAGCAATGAAATGAGTCACACAAGCTCCTCTGGACGGCGGATCAAGCCAACGATTGAGGCCGCATACCGAAATCAACTCTTCCCAACGCTAAAGGCATGGCGTTGGAGGCCGTTCTCTTCCGTTGCGGACATGCGATTTCTGCGCACCTCTCAATCGCAGGGTACCGGATGAGAGCACAGGCCGCTATCGGTCATACACTCTACTTTCCTTCGGAATTGAGCCTATGCGCCTCAGTGTTCGCCAGGCATAAGAACAGAAGCGGCTGCGGAATTTGGAAGAGCCGCAGCCAACGACTCTAGCCGAGAATCAGGATGGCAGTGACTTCTTCCGGATGCATTTCGCTCTTGTGGCTTTGTGCCTGGTCTGAGAGAGGCACCTGGTAGCCGTATTGCTTTCCCTGGATCCAGATTTTGTCCAGGTAATAATCATTCCCGATTTTTTCTAAGACCACTTTCGTCTGCTTTGGCGCCGGGTTTCGTTTGAGGGCATCGATCGTCATGAACGAGGTTTCAAAT
Source organism: uncultured Acidobacteriaceae bacterium (assembly GCA_963730775.1). Taxonomy (GTDB): domain Bacteria; phylum Acidobacteriota; class Terriglobia; order Bryobacterales; family Bryobacteraceae; genus Bog-105. The sequence goes on from CAVSTI010000016.1 coordinate 167,852, forward strand.
TTCTGGCCGTGGTCAGTGTAGATTTCGAGAACATTATTGTTGCTCTCTTTACCCGTCATTTCCTCAATGGTGTAGTGCCCCGGCGGGAGCACTTTATCCTTAACGTGCACCTCATGATCAAATTGCACCTTGACTTTGTCACGGCCAATCGCCCAAGCAAAAGCGCTCATCGTCGTTATCAGAAGTGCCAAGACTAAACCTTTGCATATTGTCTGGAGTTTCATATCCGTTTTCCTTTCACGGGCTCGCCTTCCTGCCCTTTCACCTTCACGTTAGTGCGAATTCAGAGCACACACCATGGGCCGAAGGCACCAGGATCAGCTTCCCGGCAAAGGAGAATGACAGGGAATCGAGGGGATCTCTACACGGCCTCGGCGGCAGTTCTTTGGGTTGGCGTAGTCACAAATGGGGTAATAAACTTTTGATAATGGAGCATTGGGGGGATGAGGTCGACCCGGCGTGAATCGTCCAAAAGACATGAAAAAGCCACGCATCGCTCTGATTGCAGCGTTACTTGCATGTTCTTCAACTCTTGCTTTTCCAGCATTAGCGCAGGACGGGGGAGAATACCGGCTGACCCGCGAAGTCCGGCATGAGCTGGTCACGCTACCTTACTACAGCGTGTTCGATAATCTCGCCTTCCGAATCGATGGCGGCACAGTCACGCTGCTGGGACAGGTCGTCCGCCCAACTCTAAAAAGCTCGGCCGAAAACGTTGTTAAGGATCTGGAAGGAGTTACTCACGTCAACAATGAGATCGAGGTTCTGCCCCTATCTCCCAACGACGAGCGCATTCGTCAAGCGGAGTATCGCGCGATCTACTCGCAGCCGGCCCTGAATCAGTATGCATTGCGCGCCGTGCCGCCGATCCACATCATCGTCAACAATGGCCATGTGAGCTTGGATGGCGCCGTGGCGAACGAAGGAGACAAGAATATCGCGGGCGTTCAAGCCAATTCCGTTCCGGGAGTGTTTTCAGTCACGAATAATCTTCGGATTGACCAAACGGGTTGGTGAAATTGCAGAAGCGCCGAGCCATCCCGATCCGGGACAGTAAAATCGAGGTTACGGTCTTCTGTGTCTACCGCGCCCACCATTCGTAAACCTACCCGAAAGGAAGTCGACCTTTACTACAAGACTCACCGCTCCAAATTCCATGCTCCGGAGCGGATACGTGCACTGCACATCGTCAGAAATAGCGAAAGCCTTTCGGAACGAGAAGCCGCTTTAAACGCAATGCGGCGCATCGAAGCGCGACTCATGGCCGGCGAGGACTTCGGGACCGTCGCCGACCAGGAGTCCGACTGCAAAGGAAACGGTGGCGATCTGGGATGGTTTCCGCGCGGTGTGATGGTTGAGGAGTTCGATGATCTCGTGTTTGAGTTATCTCCCGGCCAGCAGAGCGCTGTCTTCGAGACACGCTTCGGGTTCCACATTGTCCGCGTGATAGAAAAACACCCCCCAGGTATTCAGCCGCTCTCCGAGGTTTATGACTCCATCTCGGATTATCTCTGCCGTTCGCGTCTCGAGGGAGTGAGCCATTGACGCAACCGCCGCACCCATGCTGCGTTCCGAGTAAAGAGCGGGCGCAGCTATTGGAAGTTTCAAGACATGATTCCGCCACGCGCCAACAGATTCGCGACGGTTCGGCGGTGGACATGATCCGGATGGAAAGCGCTGAGTTTCTGATGGGAACGGATACCGCAGACGGCTTTCCGGCGGATGGCGAAGGCCCGGTACGCAACGTTCGAATGGATGCGTTCCTGATCGATCGTTATCCCGTTACGAATGACGCATTCTCCGAGTTTGTCCGAAAGACAAGCTACAAAACCGAAGCCGAGCAGTTCGGCTGGTCATTTGTTTTCAAGGGGCACATTCCTTCAGAACAGTACGCGCGGATCGTGGAGGATACGGTGCTTGGGGCCGAGTGGTGGTGCAAAGTGCAAGGCGCCGATTGGAGGCATCCGGAAGGTCCTGATTCATCGATAGACAACAGACCGCAACAACCCGTTGTGCATGTGTCGTGGAACGATGCTGCTCGCTTTGCGCAATGGGCAGGCAAGCGTTTGCCGACCGAGGCTGAATGGGAGTTCGCAGCCCGTGGTGGGTTGGAACAGAAGTTGTATCCGTGGGGCGACGAACTCACTCCCGATGGACGGCACCTGTGCAACATATGGCAGGGCAAATTTCCTGAAGTCGACGAGGCCGAAGACGGGTATTCCGCACCGGCGCCCGTTGACGCCTTTCCGCCGAACGCGTTTGGGCTCTACACCATCACCGGAAATGCCTGGGAGTGGTGCGCCGACTGGTTCCATCCTACTTTCCATGTCTGGGCCACAAGGATGAATCCGGTAGGACCGAGACGCGGTACCGGCAAGGTGATCAAAGGTGGATCTTACCTTTGCCACAAATCGTATTGCAACCGGTATCGTGTGGCAGCGCGCAGCAGCAATACGCCGGACAGCACAACGACCAATATGAGCTTCCGCTGCGTGAGAGACATCTAGGGCGGGCTAGTCACAATCAACTCCGCGTCCGGAGGCTCGGTGATAGCGTAGGAATTCTTCCCGATGCGCATCATCATTCCCGTCCTGCTGTTTGCGTTTCAACTGGGTGCAATTGTCTACGCGCGCTTTGTCCCCACCCGCTACTTCTGTTGGGCTCCGTTTGATACCCAAACCGATTACGCGGCCATGGCGACCGTCAACGGACGTGCATTAACAGCAGCCGAGTTTCGTCAGCGTTACCGCCGGCCAAGGCATGGCTTCGACAACCGATCGCCTCAACACGTCATCGATATGCTCCAGCAGGTGGAAGAGAAGAGAGCAAGACTTGGCGAGAAAGCTTCGATTGTGATGGAATATCGGGTCAATGGCAAGGACCCGAAGGTTTGGCGGTGGCCGCCATCGTCGAAAGCCGAAACATCGAAAGAGAACTGAGCGATGACGCCCGAAGGCGCGACGGTCTCCGAGGCCACGGTCCCGGTTACGAAGCCATCCTGGAATCCGCTGAGGTGCGCAGGCACCGATCTTCCGAAGAACCTGACGATTATGGTGAAGACGCTCGCGATTGCTGTCCTGGTCGTCAATCACGTACGCATTCTGCCGGATCCATGGCTCCCGTTCATTCCTTTCTTCGACCTATTCCCGCCCGTTCTCTTCCAGAGAACATTGCAGACGATCTTCCTGCTCTCTGCCGTCGCGATTGTTTTCAATCGTCGCTTGCGGCTGTTCTCTGTAGTCATTGGAACGACCATGCTGGTCGCGGTGGTGTCTTCGAAGGCCTACTACGGGAACAACAAGACATTCTGCGGGCTGATGTTCCTGCTGGCGGGACTTTACAAGCCTGGGGCGCCCAACTTCTTTCGTTGGCAATTGGCGATTACCTATTTCGGGGCCGGGCTTAACAAGCTCCTCGATCCGGATTGGCAGAGCGGCGTCTTCTTCGAGAACTGGGCGGTCAATCGCCTCCATCAGTCCTGGTACATCGCTGTGAATTCGCGCCTGCCCTCGCTCGTACTTGCCCGCTTCATGTGCTGGTCAACGATCGTCACGGAACTTGGGGTTGTTCCTTGCCTGTTCGTACCCCAGCTCAATGCGCTTGCAGTCTTTAGCAATGTCCTGTTTCAGGCAACTCTGTGTCTCTTCACCGGCACTACCTTCACCCTGTTTTTTTACAGCATGACGGCCTGCTCTCTTGCCCTAGTCAAATGGCCCGAACATCCGGCTCCGGTCTTCTACGATCGGAGCCGCAAGTCGTCCCACGTGGCGAGACGATTCTTCGCTCCGTGGGATCTGGACAAAACTTTTCAATGGGTGCCACTCGAAGCGGCGCCAGCCAGCGGGTCGTTCTTGTATCTCTTTGCCGGGAAGGCTGTCTACAGCGGATTCCGTGCCGTTCAGATGCTTTTTCTGCTCAACCCGATCACTTACTTTGTCCTGGTGGCCGCCATAGCATCGGTGGAGGGCACGCCCGCTGACGTTGGAGCTTTTCTCCGTCGAGTGATCGTGGGCGGAAGCCTTGTCCTCCTCACGCCGCCGCTCGCGTGGCTGCTGGACGGGTTCTCCGGGCGAGGAAGCGTCAGTTCCAATCCAGTTCCGGAATCTCTGGGGCAGCGATCCACAGCATAGTAAGTGTCAGCCTTGACAGGCTCGGTGCCGGAGAATAGCATGTTGCTAATCCAAAGCCGGGCGCATTGACGGATGCAATCGAGACGCTCCCTCAATCGTGCTCATACTCTCGCGAAAAAGGATCTGGGGATAATGAACCGCGTTGTTACTGTTGTCACTCTTTTTCTCTCTGCCGCAATCGGCCTGACATTCGGCCAGTTCGAGTTGGGCTCGGTTGTGGGTACCGTAAAGGATCCCAGCGGATTGGCGATCGCCAGTGCTGCTGTCGAAGTTCGAAGTTTGTCGACGAATGCGACGCGGCAGACAACAACTTCGTCCGCGGGTGAGTTTGACTTCGTCGCCTTACAGCCCGGCAGCTATGAAGTCTCGGTCAAGCAACAAGGATTCAAAGAAACAACCCAGAAGTTCGAATTGGTAGTTGGGCAGCGGCTGGAACTCCAAGTCGGGCTCGAAGTAGGAGCTTCGACACAGAGCGTTACGGTGACCGCGAACACGGTCGCGGTGGAAGCTGTTTCCTCCGACTTGAATAACTTGCGGACGCGCCAGCAAGTGGTCGATCTGCCGTTGAACAGCCGGAATTTCACCCAATTGGTGCAACTCGCGCCGGGAGTGAACAACCATGGAAACTCCACGAACTCTTCAAACGGCGGCTATACCGCGGGCCGTGGCACAAGCGGGGCGATCGTCAACGGCAATCCGTCCGATGTCGGCATTTATCTGTTCGACGGGATTCAGAGCGTGGATACAGACGCTAACGTTCTCATCTTCTATCCGCCCGTCGATGCGATTCAAGAATTCAAGGTACAGACGAGCGCCGCGCCCGCCGCGTACGGAGGTGGACCGTCCATCATCAACGTGACGTTCCGGTCGGGTACCAATGAGTTTCACGGAGCCTTTTATGAATTCGTTCGCAATGCCGCTTTTGACGCGAAGAACTTCTTTGATTCCGGATCGGCGCCGATTCCTCCGTATCATCTCAACCAATTCGGAGCAAATGTTGCGGGACCGGTGACGATTCCGAAGCTATTCAACGGGCGGGACAAGCTCTTCTTTTTCGCCGACTATGAAGGCAAACGCGTAAGCCAGGCACAGACCTACACGTCAACGGTACCGACGCTAGCGTTTCGCGCCGGGGACTTCTCTGCGCTACTCCCGAGGACCGTCATCCGAATACCAGGAACCACGACGCCGCTGCCGAACAACAAGGTGCAGCAGATTGATCCCACATCGGCAAAGTTGATGGACCTGTTCCCAACCCCGAACATTCCGGGCGCCAGCACCGTCAACAACTATCTCTACAACGGCGCGCTGATTAACAACATCGACCAGGGTGACATCCGCGTGGATTACCGTACCGGGAATTCGTCGATCTTCGGACGCTATAGCAAGGAGAATGCGGCCACAACGAATCCAGGGTTCTTGCCGGCACCGGCAGTGGGTGCGGGTCCGGGATACCCGGGGCTCACCCTGGCGCCAGGTCAACAGGCCGTGATCGGTTACGGGCGTTCACTTGGCCCCAACAAGTATTACGAGTTCCGGGTGGGCTTCTCGCGCCTGGTGGAAAATATCGTGGACATGGATACGAGCTATGGCAAGTTAGCCGAACAGCTCGGCATTCCAAATGCAAACGTAAGCGGGTTAGGCTTGACCAGCATCTCGATATCCGGAAATGCGAGCCTCGGCGACGGTAACGGCAGCCTGGATAAGGTAAACAATCTCTGGGAAGTGGATCAGGCGTTTAGCTGGGTAAAGGGAAGCCACGAGCTGAAGTTCGGCTTCAACTGGATGAGTACTCGCTTCGCGTTCTATACTCCGCCCAAGCCCGTTGGAAGCTATACCTTCAACGGTGGCTACACCGGCTACGGTCTGGCGGATTTCCTGTATGGCAAGCCGATCAGTTCGCAACTGGACGTGACGAAGTATTTCGATCTGATTCGATTCCGTCCTGTCTTTTACGTACAAGATAACTGGCGCGTCACGCCGAAGCTGACGCTGAACATGGGCCTGCGCAATGAGATGGTCACGCCATGGACAGAGCGCCACAACCGGCTCGCTGGCTTTGACCCCACCGGGGCAGGAAACCTGGTTCCGGTCGGCACACCGCCCTTCCCTGGCAACTCCATCACGAATGGGCGTTACGCGAATCTCGCACCCCGTTTCGGCCTTGCTTACAGCCTGAATAGCAAGACCGTGATACGAGCGGGGTTCGGCATCTTCTACGCGTACGAGACATACAACTCGAATCCGCAGGCTAAAAACGCGCCGTTCAACGGATCTTTGACCACGACCAACACGACAGGGGTCACAGGTTATAACGCAGCACTACCGATCTCAGCTGGATTCCCGGCCGCGCGCCCGGATTTGTTTCCGATTGCAGGTACGGCCTTCCAGGTATTTTCCCGTGATTTTCCCAATCCCTCTGCTAACGAATGGAATTTCAATCTACAGCGGCAGTTAAGCACTAGAGATATTCTGTCGGTTGCCTACGTTGGCCAGAACGGCGTTCACATCCTGGTGAACCCGAATATCAATCAGCCGGTGCCGGGAGCCACGGCCGTTGCAAATCGCAGACCTTATCCGATTTTTGGAGATGGAACCTGGAACTGCACGTGCGCCAACTCGAGCTACAACTCGCTCCAGGTCACTTATCAGAACCACATCGCCTCAGGGTTCGATTTTCAGGGCGCTTACACGTATGCGCATAGCCTTGATAACTCAAGTGGAAACACAAACGCCGTCGGCATTCAGAATGCCCGGGACCTTCACTCCTATCGGGGCAACTCCGACTTCGATGTTCGGCACGCAGTGGTACTGAGCTGGTCGTATGATTTGCCTTTTGGCCGCGGGAAGAAGATTCGCCGGAGGAGCTCACGGATTCACGCAAACTGCAATCGGCGGCTGGCAATTGAACAGCATTGATACTTTCTCGACCGGTTCGCCCTTTACGCCGGTGATGGTGACGAGCCTACTCAATTCCGGGAGCACTACCCAGTGGCCGAACCGGGTTGGCTCCGGCAAGTTGGACAATCCGACAATCAATGCCTGGTTCAATACGTCGGATTTCGTTTCGCCCGGTAACTATGCCTTCGGCAACTCCGGGCGGAACATCCTGTTCGGCCCCGGCACGAAACAATTCGACCTGTCACTGTTCAAGAGCATTCCGTTCAATGAAGGCGGAACTCGCCGGCTGCAATTCCGCGCGGAAACTTTCAACATCCTGAACACGCCGCAATTCAACAATCCCAATGCCCAGATCGGGAACCAGGCAGCGGGAACAATTACCAGCGCCGGTGCGCCGCTCCTCTATCAGCGAACGTCGCGACAGATCCAGCTTGCCTTGAAGCTTTACTGGTAAACGAGGCGTAAGCGAGCACGACTGAATCTCCAGGAAACAAAAACGCAAAGCGCAAAGATCTAATTTCGTACGTAACTCGCGGACCGTATGAATGCTGTTCTGAGCGCAGATGACCCCAGAGGTTACTGGGTCACGCGATTACTTCTCGAACGAGGGATCGGGATCATTTGCCTGATCGCGTTTGTCGTTGCCCTCAATCAATTCAAACCGCTATTGGGAGAACGTGGGCTCCTGCCCGTGCCGCTGTTCGTTAAACAGGTACCGTTCCGGGAGACACCGAGCCTCTTCTTCTGGGCGCCGCGCGATTGGGCCTTCACAGCGGCCGCATGGCTCGGAATCGTGTTGTCGTGTCTGGTCATTACTGGCATCAGCGCTCGGTACACCTGGCTGTCCGTCGCGGTTTGGTTATCGATCTACCTTCTGTACCTGTCTTTCGTCAACGTAGGTCAGACGTTTTATGCGTTCGGCTGGGAGTCGATCCTGCTTGAGGCCTGCTTCTTCGCCATATTTCTAGGCGGGTCGCGTGTTGTACCACAGCTGATTCCGATCTGGTTGTTCCGGTGGCTGCTATTCCGAATCATGTTCGGCGCCGGACTGATTAAGTTACGAGGCGATCCGTGCTGGAAAGACCTGACCTGCCTCAACTACTTTTACGAGACTCAGCCAATGCCGAATCCGTTGAGCTGGTACTACCATTGGGCACCCCAGTGGGTGAACAAGGGCGGCGTCCTGTTCAACCATTTCGCCGAGCTGATTGTTCCGTTTGGCTTACTCCTTCCACAGCCAATCGCCGGAATCGCCGGACTAATCACGATCCTGTTCCAACTCTTCATCATCAGCAGCGGGAATCTGTCTTGGCTGAACTGGCTGACGCTGTTTCTGGCCTTCTCAACGTTGGACGGAAAATTTCTCTCGGCAGTAGTTTCTTTCAGAACACCGGAGATGCACGCTCCATCCATCCCGACTGCCCTCGTGAACGTGGGAGTGGCGCTTATTGTCGTGATCATGAGCATTCCTGTGGTGGTGAATATGCTGTCCGCGCGTCAGATCATGAACACCAACTTCAACTCCTTGCATCTGGTGGGAACGTATGGGGCGTTCGGCAGTATCACCAGGCCGCGATACGAAGTGGTGGTCGAAGGTACGGAGGATGACGTGATCACGTCCGCGACAAAATGGCGCGAATACGAATTCAAGGGAAAGCCCGGCGATCTCCGCACGATGCCTCCGCAGATTGCGCCATATCATCTCCGTTTAGATTGGTTGATGTGGTTCGCCGCCATGGGCAGCTATCAGCAATATCCGTGGTTCGTGAACCTGGTCGCGAAATTTCTGCAGAATGATCGCGACGTTCTCAGCCTGATCAGAAGTAATCCGTTCCCCGATCGCCCACCCCATTACGTCCGGGCGACTCTCTACGAGTATCATTTCGCTAGCCCCGAGGAACGGAGAAACAGCGGAGCATGGTGGAAGCGAAACGCGGTCGCGTCGTATTTCCCGGCGGTGTCGTTGAGCACACCCGGTTTTCGGCGCGTGCTTGAAAGTCAAGGCTGGCCGACAGAGTGATTTCGGTTTATCCGGCTGGCAATCGCAGGCCGGACGTCTCAACAAGGCCGAGCGCAGCGGCGATCGCCCGATCGTCCCCGTCACCAAGGAAATTGCGATACGAACCCACGGCTCCTGTTTCGAAAGCAGATTGAATCACCTTCGGGTCGCGACTGCGCAACGCGGCGATTAGCGGTTCGTGCGCTTCGACCACGGTAAGGAGGCGCTGCAAGCCTTGGCTTCGAAGGATGCTGATGAACGCGAAGAGCGGAACTGTGATCAATTCCAATAACTTGCAGAGCGTTTCGTTCCCGGAGCATTGCCAGATGTAGCGGTGAAAGTCCAGATCGGCTTGTGCCGCGTCGTAATACTTGTTCGATCGCACGGCGTTATCGAGCGCGGCCAATTTTGCCTCCAGTTCGGAAAAATCCTGGTCGGTCATGCGCTCAGCGGCCTCCCGGGCAGCCACGGTCTCCAGCAGAGCCCGCAGAGACACCCGTTCGCGTATTTCTTTGGCGGTCAGACGGGTAACTGTGGAGCCGCGATTCGCCTCTTTGGAGAGCAAGCCGGCATGTTCCAACCCGCGAAGAGCCTCGCGGATAGTTCCCTGACTGACGTTCAGGCGGCGCGCCAGCTCGAGCTCGCGAAGCGGCGAACCAGGGGGATAAGTACCCTGGAAAATGTCTTCCCGAACCTGCCGGGCAACCGCTTCCACACGCGAAGCAGCCGTTTTTGAGGTTGCCACGGGGCAAGAGTAACACGGCAAAATACTTGACTCAATCCGGAATCGATCTTATTATCGATTTTATTATCGATAACATGTCGGGCCATCCTCGACCAGGGAGTTGAACCATGAAGTTCCTACGCGCGTTGTGTTTGTTGCTCGCCGCTGCCGCACTGGGTGTGCGCCCAGATCGGTGGTGGGTCGATTGTTGGAACCGTAACGGATGAGAGCGGAGCCAGCGTATCGAGCGTGAAGATCTCGGCCCGGAATCTCGAGACAAACGTCCCGCAGACGACCCTGACAAACCAGAGCGGGTACTACGAATTCCCTCTTCTGCCGGCGGGGCGGTACCAGCTGGAAGCGGAATCAACGGGATTTCAGAGAACGGTCAGCCAGGCTTTTGAACTGAACACAGGTTCGCGCCCTCGGGTCGACCTGCAATTGAAAGTCGGCGCGGTGACCGAAACTGTCGACGTGAAAGCAACTGCGCCGCTGGTCAATTCGACAACCGGAGAGTTGGGCGCCGTCGTGAATACCCAAAAGGTTGAACAACTTCCTCTGAACGGGCGCAATTTCCAGCAGCTTCTGAGCCTTCAGGCGGGAGTTGTCAACGCGCCATCCAGCGGGACCGGCGGGCGCGGCGGCATTGAGTTTCATGGTTCGTCAGCTCTCGGCAACAACCTGCTGCTTGACGGTGTGGACATGAGTTTTGGCGAGGAGAACGGAGCCGCTAACTTTGCTTCGGCCGGGGGCGGAGGAGTTCTGATCAATACCGTCAGTGTGGAAGCGATCGAGGAGTTTCGAGCGACTGGAAGTTCATTCTCAGCCGAGTACGGTCGTTCCGGCGGCGGAGTCTTAAACATCACAACAAAGTCCGGGACCAATCAATTCCACGGCACCGCCTTCGACTTCTTCCGCAACGACGCACTGGATGCAACTGACTTCTTCTCGAACCGCAGCGGCGTGGCCAAACCGCCTCTTCGCTGGAATCAGTTCGGTGGAAACCTGGGCGGGCCGATTAAGAGGAACAAGTTGTTTTTCTTCTTCAATTACGAAGGAGCGCAGGTGAAGCGCGTCAGCCGTGTGACCGGGAACACGGTGACACCCGCCTTTCTCGCCCTGGTGAAACCGGCGATTCGTCAGGAACTCGAAACTTATCTTCCGACAACTTACACGGCGACCTCGAATCCGTATCTGGGCTTCCATACGCGAAATGATCAGCAGAAGAACTCCGAAAACACTTATCTTTCGCATGTCGACGGAACGTTCGGCGCCCATCGTATCTCCGTTCGAGACAGCTACAATCACCAGGACTATTCGGTTCCGACCTTTGCGCCCAGCATGCCGCGAGTATTTCCGCTCCGCTTCAATAACGCTATGGCGCAGGACACCTGGTCAATCACTCCTACGGTCCTCAACGAGCTGCGAATCGGCTTCAATCGCGTCGATCTGAACCGGAGTGAAACGGGACGGGACCAAGTGCCTTCCTGGATCACGGTTTCGGGTGCAGGCTTTGATGCTTCGCAGCCGAGTTTTATTCACTTCATCACGACTACGTATTCGCTTGCTGACAACATCTCATGGATCCGGAGCTCGCATACCTTTAAAGCCGGTGTAGAACTGCGAGATATTCGGAGCGCCCGAATTCAGGGTGGCCAGCCTACATATACGTACAACAGCCTGACGGACCTGATCAACGACAATCCAAACCGGATCCAGGTTTTGTTTGGCGGCGGCAAATCACTGCGAACGCGCTACTCGGCGTTCTACTTCCAGGATGATTGGCGGTTGGCGCGGAACTTCCAGATCAACTTGGGAGTGCGCTACGAATACTCACCGCCGCTCGTGGGCGGATATAACATCAACAGCTCAAATCCGTATGGCGGGTTTATCGGCAGCAACACGCAACCGATGTTCAAGGCGGATCGCAACGATTGGGGCCCTCATGTAGCCATGATCTGGAATCCTGGCGGTGATCAGAAGACTGTTGTTCGAGCGGGCGGCTCAATCGGCTACATCATGCCGCAAGCGATCTTTTATTACGACATGGCGTTTATTGATCCGTCTCTTCCGTTTGTGGCAAACTTTGCGCCTGGCGATGTACCTGCGCAGTATCGCTCGTATCCGCTGCCGCAGACCTTCATCAATCAGGTCGCGAGCAATCCGTCACTCCTACCGAGTAACTTCGTATTATCGAGGTCGGTTGCTGACTACAATCGGGGCGACACTTACGCAGGGCAATGGAATTTCTCGATACAACGAGAGCTTGCGTCAAACATGGCGCTTCAATTGGCATACGTAGGCAGCCGGACGGTGAAACTCATTTCGACTCGCCCTTTGAATCTGGTAGATCCTGCAACGGGCCGGCGACCTGATCCGCGCTTCGGGGATATCAATTTCGAGGAGAATGCCGCAAACATCAGCTACCACGGTCTTGAGGTCACGCTGAATAAGCGCCTGTCACACAATCTGAGCTTTGACGCCTTCTATACATGGAGCAAGTCGATCGGGTACTACGCGCCGGACAACACCGTATCGTTTACGAACTCCGCTGTTCAGGATCCGCTGAATCTTGCCGGATCGAAGGGCCCTAAGGAAGGCAATATTGCGCATCGGGTAAACGGTGTGGTCAGTTATGCCATTCCGTTCGGTTCGGGCTCCAGCAATCGCTTAATCAAGAATGTACTTGGTGGTTGGAATGTCGAGAGCATATGGGGCTGGCGTTCGGGGCTGCCGTTGAACATCACGTCTGGCATCGATACCTATGGCAACGGGCGGTCGACAGGACAGCGGCCCGATGCGGTCGGGGGAGTGGATTCCTATCAGGAGCAACCACAGAATCTCATCTGGTTGAACCCGGCGGCCTTTAACATTGCGGCACCCCGAGCCCAGCGGCGCTTCGGCAACCTCGGCTATAACAGCCTGACAGGACCAACGGCCTTCACAATGGACCTGGCGCTGCATAAGACGTTTTTCCTTACCGAGCGCAACCAGCTTACGTTTCGCGCAGAAGCTTTCAACTGGCTGAATCACACGACGTTAGGAAATCCGATCACAAATGCGAGTGACCCAAATTTCGGAACGATCAATTCGGCAGGCACGCCGCGCAACATTCAGCTGGCATTGAAGTACCGGTTCTGATCGAGTCATCTCATGCGGTTTTCACTTCTAACTGTCGGATTTACCGTGCTGGCCGGTGTCAGCTTGGCCATCGCTTCTGAACCGGTTCTGGAGAAGGTGGACCTGTGGAAGTCCGGCGAAGGCGGATACAAGATTTACCGGATTCCGGGAATCGTCGTTACCAAGGCGGGGACGATTCTCGCTTATACCGAGGCACGCCGGTATTCGGGCAACGATTGGGACACCATCGACGTGGTGATGCGAAGGAGCACGGACGGAGGAAAGACGTTCTCGCCACAGCGCGTCATTGCACATTCTCCGAACGTCCCTCGGAACCCAGTCGCTGTGGAGCGCAAACAGGCAAAGCCCGATGATGTGACCTATGACAATCCAGTCATGATTGCCGATAAGAGCGGAGCCGTTCATTTGCTGTTCTGTCGCGAATACATGCGGGTGTTCTATTCACGCAGCGATGATGATGGGCAGACGTTTTCGGACGCGGTAGACATCACGCCGGCTCTCGATCAATACCGGCCCGAATATGCCTGGCGTGTTGTCGCAACCGGTCCGGGACACGGAATTCAACTTACGAAAGGGCGCCTAGTGGTTCCGATCTGGATGTCTCTGGGCACCGGTGGAAATGGCCATCATCCCTCTGTGGATTCGACAATCTACAGCGACGACGGCGGCAAGACATGGCATCGGGGCGACATTGCCGTCCCAAACAGTCCGGATACACCCGACCCCAACGAGACGACTGCGGTACAACTGGCAAACGGCTCTGTCATGTTGAACGTCCGGGTTGTCTCCGACAAAAACCGCCGGGTTGTGGTCACCAGCAAGGACGGCGCACACAACTGGAGCGCCCCGCGCTTTCAGGAAGACCTGCCCGATCCGATCTGTTTCGCCTCCATCGTTCGCCTCTCCACGAAAAAGAACGGTGGCAAGAACCGGATCCTCTTCTCGAACCCGCAGAACCTGACGAGAGCTGACGGAAAAACGAACACAAGCAAGGACCGGCGCAATCTGACGATCAGCCTTAGCTACGATGAAGGCCAAAGCTGGCCCGTGAAGAAGTCGATCGAACCGGGTTCGGCCGGCTATTCCGACCTTGCGGTTTCGCCTGACGGTACGATCTGGGATCTCTACGAAGTCGGCGGTGCATTTCCAAGTGAGAGACTGGTGCTCGCCCGGTTCAATCTCGATTGGCTGACCGACGGCAAAGATTCCTGGGGGAAAAAGCACTAAGTGACAGACGTCGAGTATTACAAGACAATCGATGCACCAACGCTCAGCAACGCGATCGAGCGGCTGAACGTCAGGCCCAACGAACGCGGTTTTACCCCGCTCGAGATCCGCAGCCTTTTCCCGGAGTTTGGCCGAATGTGCGGCTATGCGGTGACGGCGCAAGTGGAGACGGTAACGGAGATGCAGCCGTTCACCATCGACACCTTTATCGAACTCTATAGAGCCGTTGAGGCAGCGCCAAAGCCCGCCGTTGTTGTTCTTCAGGAGATCGGCGCATTCGGTAACTATGCCGCGCATTGTGGAGAGGTGATGGCGACGTTCTTTACCAGGCTAGGAGCCGCGGGGTTGGTGAGCGATTGTGGTGTGCGGGATCTGCCGGAGGTCCGGCGTCTCGGATTTCAATACTTCGCACGAGGTTCGGTGGCCAGCCACGCCAATTTCCGTATCGTACGGGTCGGGCTCCCGGTACAAGTCTGCGGAATGGTAGTGCGGCCGAACGAGTTGATTCATGGCGACGAGAATGGATTAGTAGTCGTTCCCTCGATCGAAAGAGAAAGAATTGCGGCGGAAGTTGAGATCATCCGGCGTCGTGAACGCGTCGTGATGGATTTTGTCCGAGGACCCGAGTTCTCCCTCGACGGATTCCGCGGCCTGGCTGTCGAATGAGTAATCAGTCTAGTTCCTTATTGCACGGAATCTTCCCGGCGCTTGTTACACCCCTCAACGCTGATAACTCCGTCAACGTTCACTCCTTGGGCAAGTTGATCGAACGGATGTATGAGGCCGGCGCGGACGGTCTATATTTATGCGGGTCCACCGGCGAAGGCCTCCACATGCAGCCGGAAGCGCGTCAACTTGTAGCGGAGGTCGTGACCGACCTTTCACCGGAAGACAAGCAGATTATTGTTCACGTAGGTGCGCGAACACTGGAACAGACGTTAGATCTGGCCCGACACGCTTCGAAGCTGGGAGTCTCCGCGGTCAGCAGCCTACCGCTGCCGAAATTGTCTGCCCAGGAGCTTCCAAATCTTTATCGTGCGATCGCCAACGCCGCGAGTGTTCCTGTTGTGGCGTATTACTTTCCCGGCCATACCGGGTATTCGTTGACGTTCGATCAGATTGCTGAACTCTGTGACATTCCCGGCGTCGAAGGCGTGAAGTTTACCGACTATGACTTATATACCGTGTCCAAGCTCAACGACCGTGGGGTGAAGGTTCTGAACGGGCGGGATGAGATTTTGATTGCCGGTCTGATCATGGGAGCGGTTGGTGGAATCGGGAGCACCTACAACGCGATTCCGGGCCGCTTCGTCGAGTTGTTCCGGATGGCATCGGAAGCGCGATGGGAAGAGGCGCGCAAGCTTCAGCGTCGGGTGACACAATTTATCACGGCCCTGTTGTCGTTTCCTCTGCTGCCGGCCATTAAGCAAACTCTCGAATGGAGCGGTATCGATTGCGGAAAAACTCTGGGCGCTCCTCACGAGTTGACGGCTCCAGAGAAGGAACGCCTGCGCACTGAACTCGACTCCTACCAGGACTTACTCGCCGCGTGACCCTGTGTCCATAAGCGACGGCCACCCAGGATCCAAGTGGCTGCCCGTAGGGCTCCTCTGGGGCGTTGCGCTGCTGAACTATCTTGACCGGCAAGTTGTGTTCTCGCAGTTCTCACTTATCCAGAAGGACCTGCACGCAACGTCGCTCGAGTTGGGACTGATCAGCAGCGTCTTTCTTTGGGTTTACGGTTCGCTAAGCCCGTTCGCAGGCTACATTGCGGATCGCTGGGGGCGTGCGCGTGTGATTCTCGTCGGGCTGTTCATCTGGAGCGGCGCAACCTGGATCACCGCGCATGTTGGTTCCATCACGGGGATGTTAACGTCTCGGGCACTGATGGGGGTGAGCGAAGCGTTCTATCTGCCCGCGGCGCTGGCGCTTATTGTCGACCGCCACGGACCCTCAACGCGTTCGCTTGCAACCGGTATTCATCAAAGCGGGCTTTACGCCGGCAGCATCCTGGGTGGCGCGTGGGGCGGGTGGATGGGCCAGCATTATGGCTGGCGGTCTACATTCACGCTGCTCGGTGTCCTTGGGGTCGCTTATGGAATTATTCTCTTCTTCGCGTTGCGTCGCGACCGTCCCCAATCGGCTCATGAGGGGATCTTGCCTGCGATTGTGGCAGTGACAAAGGCAAGGGGATTCGCCTTTCTCGCGCTTGCGTTCGGCGCGATTTCCGTGTCCAATTGGCTGATTTACACGTGGCTTCCATTGTTCCTGATGGAGCGGTTCAGCTGGTCACTGACGAAGGCCGGTTTCACTGCCACGTTTTACACACAGGCGGCCAGTTTCGCCGGCATGTTGCTGAGCGGCATCCTGGCAGACCGACTGGCAGTGCGGAATCCGAGAGCTCGCGTGTGGATTCAGATGCTCGGGATGGCACTGAGCGCGCCTTTCCTGCTCGAACTCAGCTTGAGCCATTCGGAAGGTCTCGTCATCGTGGCTCTGCTCGGTATCGGCTTGCTTCGACCCTGGTTTGACGTGAATGCGATGCCGGTCTTGCGGCAGATTGTACCGGCTGAACTGTGCGCCACGGGCTACGGATTACTGAATATGGTCGGCTGCCTTGCCGGCGGCCTCAGCGCTGCAATGGCAGGTGGTATCAAGGACAGCTTCGGGTTGGCTGCGGCGTTCGAATGCGCGGCCGCGGTGCTCGTCGCGGGCGCCCTTTTACTTCATTTCCTGCGTGGCGGAACGGAAGTAGAACGGACGTTATGAAAAGCGATCCTTAAGCCGCAGAAGAGGCTCTTCAACTGTTGCCCATGAAATCCTAGCCAACAGGTATGTCAGCGCAAAGAGCACCGGGATAAAGGCTGCTTTCACGACCTGAGCAGCGGTGGGAGAGGCGTGCTCCGCCTCGGCCAAGACCACTTGGCCAAACATGTACGGAACAAGATGCCAGAGGTACATCGCGTAACTATACTTAGCGACGTGCGCGAGAACCGGCGATTGAAGTACAGACCTGCGGGTCAGAGAAACCGCCACGCAGGAAGCAAAGAAGATGGCCGATAGAGAAGGAAGAATTAGTTCAGCAACGTGATTCTCCAAGCTTCCGAACCCGATTAAAATACCTGCAAATCCGACGGCGGACACCATAGCACAATAGCGCGCCGCTGTTTGGACCTTGGGCCACGAGTAGCGGCGCCAGGCCACGGCGACGAGACCACCCAGAAGCAATCCGTCCGCCCGTGCAGGCGTGAATCGAATCTGGTCGTATCTCGAAAAGCCGGCAGCGATCATGGCTCCACGGAAGATCAGGGCAGAAAAGCAGAGCAGAACAATCAGCTTCGCCAGATGGCGTTTTGGGCACAACCAAACAGCGACGGCCCAGAAGATATAAAACTGCTCTTCCACCGCCAGACTCCACAAGTGGCCCAGCCAACCGTCCGAAACAGGATCCGGTCCCGCCCAGTTGCGAAGGTAGAGGACAAACCACCACCGGCTTAGGTTTTGGAACAGATGAGGAACGAACAAGAACGGCAGCAGAAACAAGGCATAGGCGGGAAAGATGCGGAGAGACCGTCTCCAGTAGAACCTCCGAAAGAAGTCTTTCCGCCCTAGGGAGTCGTAGAGAATACCTGTGATCAAAAAGCCGGACAGGGCAAAGAACAGATCCACTCCAAGGCCGCCCAGGTCCAGGATCGTTTTCAAAACATCCCGTAGGCGTGTGCCTCCGTGGAAAAGCACTGGGGTGTAGTGGTGAACCAGAACTGAAGACAATGCAATTGCCCGCAACCCGTCGAGGGAACCGAAGTGCCTGTGCGATGCCGCTGGCGATTGGCGGAGGTCTGCCGTACGGGTGACGTTCTCGAGCGTTTCTGGTGCGTTGAATTCCAATGGAGGCGCGAATCTCTATCTTACGTGCGCGTAAAGTCCTGGGCCTGGGAGATCGTCGTCTTCCCGCTGTCATTTCTCCTCAATGGATGTCGGCGAGTTGATCATTCCCCGAGCCTCGCGCTTGGATCAAGTATTTCGGAGCCGACGGGTATGGAGTCGAACCGGGCAGCGAGGGTTTAACGAAGGACTGGAAGCGTCGATGGCCATTTTCGCTGCGAACGGGCTCGACCCGATCGCGTGCGTGAAGGCACTGGCGAATCGCTGCCTTTTCGGGACGAAAGCTTCGACATTGTTTATTCTGCCAACAGCCTGGAGCACACTCGCTGGTTTCGCTGGGCGAGGAACTTTTTTTGGAGCGCCTTTCAGACTCCTTCGTTTTTGAAACTCAGATGGTTGCCGGCCATTTAGGAAAGATTATTCGAATCGTTCAACGGGTCAACCGGGGCAACTGGATGGGACGCGCGATCTTGGCAGCGCAAGGTCACTTCCCGATCTATTTGACGTTGAAACGTGTATGATTCGAGACTCAAAAGCCGGCGTTTGAGATACGGGAGGTGAGATGCTGACCCAATTTCGTTATTTACCTGCGCCGCTCACGATCGCGTCCACAGGACCATTCCACGCAAGCTTCTGTAATTGGGGCTCCGGTATACCTCGAATGCGGCCAAGAATGACTCTCGCGAAAAAGGCATGACCTGGCTGACGCCATCTTGCCATCTCTTCGAGTGCATCCGTCGACTCAGAACGTATTCTGGCAAGGAGATCCGGATTTCGACCGATTGTTAATTGAACGAGAACGGCTGCCGCCTTGTTCCGATCAGTCCAAAGGCCCGAATTCAGCATTGCGATGAATGTTTCGCTTGGAATCCGATCGGCCAGCGACAGCTTCGATCTCGTGAGCACGGTTAAAGCCCGGGTCGCGTTATTGCGCACCTCACCGTCAGGGTCACGCGCGGCTTGCACCAGTCCGGAAATTTGCTCGGGCGTTTGCTGTCCGTAACCAAGAGCATCACTCGCGATACGGCGATCATCTGCAGATGAGGAGAGTCGTAGAACGCGTAGGATCTCGTCATTATGCTGGACCGCCCACGCTCGAACAGCGAGTTGCAGCAACCTGGCATCAGAATCTTCCGCCAGTGCATAGCCCCTGGAGTCGTTTTCAGCTGCAACGCCTTTGGCAACAGCTGCTTGAAGCGCCGCATCCAGACGGCTATACAAATTCACGATGTCGGGAGGAAGGCGGTCAGTTCCTGCCGGCTGCGGATTGAAGACAAAGTTTCTGAACGATCCGCCGGGAAGGCCAATGAAAAGCAGGTGGTTGCCTTTTTCGTCGCAACAGATTGCTGCCACGTCCGTCGGCTGTTTGCCGGTTGCGTTAAAAACAGCTTTGCGTAAGCGGGGCTTTAGTTTTTCATCGTATGGGTCTCCCGGATGGACTGGAAGACGAGAACGAATGCGCTGTACATCCAGGCCCTTGTAACCAAACAACTCGATGTTGCCGATCCGGCCAGACTCCGCACCGGTCCACGGTGCAAAAGCAAGGAAGAGCGAGAAGAAAGAGAACTCCCGTTCCCGAAGATCTAAGCCGAATTATGGGCGCTGTCGCCACCTGTCACATCATAGGCGGCACCCGTGACCATTGCTGCGGCTTTGGAAGCAAGAAAAACGGCTGCGGGCGCGACTTGATCCGGCTTGAGCCATGGTTCCCCTAGCGGCGAACGGGGCAGACGGACCGCCGCAACCTGGTCCTCGGTGGGGTTCTCCGGCGGATTCTTCACCGTTTCACCTATAGCCAGACTCCAGCGTTTTTCGTTTCGGGTCATCGGAGTATCAATGAGCCCCGGGATGATCGCGTTTACCGTGATCTTGTGCTGCCCGAGTTCCAATGCAGCCGATTTCATCAGCCCTAAGATGCCCCACTTGGAAGCGGAATACGCCGATCCGTTCTTGGTACCGTGCCGGCCTTGGGTGGACGAAAGGACAATGATGCGTCCCTCGCCGCGCTTGACGAGGTAAGGAGCAAAGACACGAATCGTGTTTGCCGTTCCCGTCAGGTTCACGTCGATAATGTCGTGCCAGTCCCGATCTTCCATGTCAAGCAGAGGCTTAAACGCTTGAATACCGGCATCTGCCACAACGATGTCAATACCTCCGAGTTGTTCCTCGGCTTTTCGCGCCGCATCTCGAAGCGCGCCCATGTTCCGAATGTCGGCTGTCACCGGAACGAACTTACGGCCGCGCGCCGTTACCAGCTTCCCGGTCTGTTCAAGGTCGGCAGCGGTCGCATGCGGATATTGCGTGATGGGAGTAGCGGGACCTGCGATGTCAATCCCAACCACGTGCGCTCCGTTCGCAGCAAACTCCACAGCTATCGAACGCCCTATGCCACGAGCAGCTCCGGTCACAACCGCAACCTTACCCCTCAGCCCGGATTCAAGATTCGGAGCGCCAGGATCATTCTGGTTTGCGGCAGTCGGCCCTGTGGCATTGGGGGGCTGCTGACTCGAGGGGACGTGTTGGTCGGCCCCGGTTTGTCCGTTTGAGTCAGCTGCACTCACCATTGCGGCTGCGCCAGTAAGAATTGCATTGCGGCGGTTCACCCCGCACCTCCGCCCAGTGTTGCGCTCATTTTTTTCCTCGACAGAGACGCTGGTATTAAGAAAATACTCAAGCAATTTCACGAGGACCGATCACCATCCCCGGTGAGCATTTCACTACTTATGACTGAGAATTATCCGAATCGATTTCGACTTGAATCTTGGAAGAGACCTGGTTTGCTGTGAGGGAAAGTTACTAGTTCCGTCCGGGTTCTCGCCTGCCAGCAAGACCCCGGTTTAGAAGTGAGGAGGGAACTCCGTGGGAGTTAAAGAGCAAGGTGGCTGATTATCTTTCGGCTTAGAAGCCAATTCCCTTTAGCCCTTCTGCGTTTTCTTTTTCGCGTTCATGTCTCAAAGTTTCCCCAGTGTGCACCATCGGCTTCGCAAAGATCGAGGTCTGACATCTACGTTCGCCCTTTGTGCGGCGATCCTATTTCTTTCTGCGTGGCTGGCGTGGGCGTTCTTCGCACGCGTCACGCGTTACGAGGTCTCGGATTCCGCCAGACTCGAAGTCGATACCGCGCCCTATCCCGTTCAGGCAAACATCTCAGGACGCCTTCTGCGCTCCAACCTGGTTCTCGGGAAGCAAATTGAAGCCGGTGATGTGCTGGCCGAAATAGATACGCAAACCGAAGAGCTCAGTTTGCGGGAAGAGCAGACACACCTCGCAGAGCTCCAGCCACAGATGGTTGCGCTTCGCGCGGAACTAAACGCTCAAGATGAAGGAAAAACCGACGAGCGCAGCATCCTAGCGCTCAGCCAAAACGGGGCACGTGCTCAGTATGACGAGGCAAACGCCGAGGCAACGCTCGCCGAGAACGAATGGAACCGCGCCGAGCGTCTACGGGCAGAAGGTATTACGTCCGTCGCCGATGCCGAACGAGCCCGTGCCAGTGCCAAAAGCAAGAGAGCGGCAGCCGAGAACCTGAAGGCAAGCATTTCCCGACTTGAGCCCGAGCAGGTGGTACGCGAAAAGGATCGCGACGTAAAGAGTAAAGAAACGCAAGCGGCTCTCGCAAAGCTCGAAGCAGAACTGAGAACGGGGGCAGAATCGGTCCGCAGGCTCGAATACGAAATCGAACGCCGTCGCATCAGAGCCACGGTGTCGGGTCGTTTAGCGGAATGCGCCACGCTTCGGCCGGGCTCGCATATCAACGAAGGTGACAAGCTCGGAGTCATTCTGCCGAGCGGCAAGCTCCAGGTCATTGCAGAGTTTCAACCATCGGCGGCACTCGGCAAGTTGCATCCGGGTCAGCCCGCGGCCCTTCGCCTGGAAGGATTTCCCTGGGCACAATACGGCACCGTGCCCACTCGAGTCGCGCGAGTCTCCGACGAGATTCGAGACGGCAAGGTGAGGGTTGAATTGTCGGTGGGCAAGTTCCCGTCAAGGATTCCTCCCCAACATGGGTTGCCCGGCTCCGTGGAAGTAGAAGTGGAGCAAATCTCGCCCGCGAAATTGGTGTTGCGTTCGGCCGGCGAGGTCGTGGGCTCGCGGTGAGACGGTTCTTCGCGCCTGAAGTCGTCCAGACCTCAAACATGGATTGCGGCCCCGCCGCACTGAAATGCTTGCTCGATGGCTTCGGCATTCCGGCGAGTTATGAACGCCTGCGCGAAGCTTGTCAAACCGGACTCGACGGCAGTTCTATCGACACGATCGAGGCGGTGGCGAACCAGTTGGGGCTGGAAGCAGAACAGGTGATGCTACCGGCGGACCACATCCTTCTGGATCCTGCCAAACTCCCGGCTATCGTGGTGGTCAGACTACCGGGCGGATTCACCCATTTCGTTGTCCTCTGGCGCAAACACGGCAACACGGTGCAAGTGATGGACCCGGTGACCGGGCGTCGCTGGGTCAGCAAAGTTCATTTCCTGAGCGAGTTATACAACCACACGCTTTGTGTTCCGGGTGCCGACTGGCGGGAGTTTGCGGGGTCTCCTGATTTTCAGGCCGGCCTCGGCAAACGGCTGAAGAACATCGGAATCGGCACCGCCGAAGCTCAACGCTTGCAGACCAAGGCTTGCGAAGATACGCAGTGGCACGCGATCGCGGCACTCGATGCGGCGATTCGCCTGGTTACGTCTCTCGTCGAGAGCAAAGCCATCGCGCGCGGGGTGACGGCTGGGCAACTGATCTGCCGATTTTGCGAAGCCCCTCACCTGATCCCGCCCTCATTCTGGTCCGTTCGCGACAACGGCAACGGGGAACTGGCTATGACGGGCGCTGTGCTGGTGCGTGTCCTCGGCCGACGAGCACTCACGGAGAAGGTAGAACTCTCAGGAGAGTTGTCGGCAGCTATCAACGAACCTCCCATACAGCCCTTTCGCGAATTGTGGAAGTTGCTCGGCGCGGGTGGGAGATGGCCAGCCGTTTTCATTACGTTCACCTTGACCGTCATTTCACTCGGACTGCTCGGCGAGGCGCTTTTGTTTCGGACGCTGTTCGATGTCGGCGGCGAACTTCGGTTGGCTGGCCAGCGGATCGGCGCCATGGCCGCAATTGTTGCATTTAGCTCCGTCCTGCTTGCTTTAGAATTCTGGACGTTCAAGGGTGGCGCGCGTGTCTCAAGGGTACTCGAAAACCGCCTGCGCATTGCATTCCTGGAGAAGTTACCGAAACTCGGCGATCGATATTTCCAGAGCCGGCTGATCTCGGACATGGCCGAGCGGAGCCATCTCACGCATCGCCTGCGAAACGTGCCCGATCTTTTTCGACAGCTCGCGCACTCCTGTTGTGAATTGATCGCGACTGCGGGGGTCATGATCTGGCTGGAGCCGTTTAGTGCGCCATTTGTGCTTGCAACGGTGGCGGCCGGACTGATTCCCGCGTACGCGGCGCAGTCGGTTCTCCGCGAGCGAGACTTGCGGGTTCGCAATCATTCCGCCGGTCTGACGCGGTTTTATCTTGACGCCGCGCTGGGCTTGCAGGCGATTCGGGCACACGCGGCGGAATCGAACGTGCGCCGCGAACATGAAAAGCTTGTAGGCCAATGGGCGCATTCCGTTCGCAGGCTGCAGCAATTAGCGGTCAGCGTGGAAGGTTTTCAACTCACGCTCTTATTCGGATTCATTGCGGCGCTGTTCTTCGCCCATCCTGTAACGGGCACAAATATCGGTCGCGTGTTGCTGGTTGCGTACTGGGGACTCAATCTTCCCGCCGTCGGCCAGGATATTGGAACGGCAGCACGGCAAATCCCGTACTACCGCAATCTGATGTTGAGGCTTTTGGATCCGTTGCGCGCTCGGGAGGAAGAAGCTTCGCAAGACGGTGCTGATGAAACTGCCCACGACGCTGGCGCAGCCGGAATCGAGTTTCGTTCTGTCGGTGCCGCGGCGTCGGGACACAGCATTCTAAACGAGCTTACGTTTTCCATCCCGGCGGGACAGCACGTTGCGATTGTCGGTTCATCCGGGGCCGGAAAGTCTTCGATTGTGGGCCTTCTGCTCGGATGGTTACGCGCCACTTCGGGCGAAATATACGTTGGCGGCAAGCCGTTACATGTCGAAACTCTGCGCAGATCGACAGCATGGATCGATCCTGCCGTCCAGATCTGGAACGAGTCGCTGTACTCGAATCTCGGCTATGGCTCGCCTGACGAACCATCGAAAATCGGTACGGCGGTTGACCTGGCGATGCTTCGGACGGTGCTCGAGAATTTGCCCGAAGGCTTGCAAACGAAGCTCGGCGAATCAGGTGGTTTGGTCTCTGGCGGTGAAGGACAGCGGGTCCGCATTGGCCGGGCCATGCTGAAAGAGCAGCCTCGGCTTGTCATTCTCGACGAGGCGTTTCGCGGACTGGACAGAGATAAGCGCCGGGAATTCCTGGCGCGGACCCGCGCATTGTGGCGGGATTGCACGCTGCTTTGCATCACACATGACCTGGCCGAAACGCTCGATTTCGACAGAGTTCTGGTTGTGGAATCGGGACAAGTCGTTGAGAGCGGGACGCCCGAGGAATTATCGGCTGACGCGAGTTCGCGATATTCGCGGCTGATTGAGGCCGAGCGGCTCACAAACGCAGAAATCTGGGGCGGCGACTTCTGGCGACGCATCAGGATCCATTCCGGCCGGATCGTGGAAGAGCTACCGAAACCGTCAAGCGAGGCGTTACGCCGAACGGAGGTCGCTTGACGAGCGCGGCGTCAATCGACACGTGTTGCTGGCCGTTATCCGGACTCGGAGAAGCAGTCGCGGCGCTTGCTACGAAGGCGGGCCTGGTGGCTGGGAACACAAGCACTTCGGGGCATCGATCACCATCGACCGGGTCTAATCCCGGCTCCTTTATCGAATGGCAAGCTCAAACGCTCGGATGCGAAGCGCAGGTCCTCGATACTACCTTTCGGAATCTGCAGGAGGAACTGGAAACAGGAACACCGGCGATTATCCGAATTGGTGCTTCGCAATTCGCCGCGGCGCTCGAGGTGCGACGCGGCAACGTTTACCTGTTTACTCCCGCGCTTGAAGTGCGGAGCTTTCCTCTGGAAACACTCTGCGATGCGCTCCGCGCACCCGCCGAAGAGAGGATCCGGCAGGAGTACGATGAGCTTCTAAGCCAGGCAGAAATCCCGGATCGAAAACGAACGCGGGTAGTCAGGCAACTTCTGGATGAGCGAACCGGCCAGCAGCGCTTTGCGGACGCGTGGGTTCTTCGATCGCCGCTCACGACCAACTTGCGACGTTTCCTGGTGGATACCGGCGTTGTCCGAAAAGGTAGCAGCCTGGTAGCTGCACATCTTCTTCAGTACCTATGCTGGCTGGCGTCGTGGCAGATTTTGGGCAAGTTGTCGCTCGAGGGTCGCATGGACAGGGGATGGATGCTCGCCTGGGTGCTGCTGCTTCTCGGAATTGTGCCGCTCCGGACGCTCACAACCTGGCTGCAGGGCTCGCTCGCGGCAGAGTTGGGCATGAATCTGAAGCGCAGGCTACTTCTGGGAACGCTCAAATCGAACCCCGATGAAGTCCGGCATCGCGGAGTGGGAAGCCTGCTCGGCCAGGCGTTTGAAGCGGAAGCAGTAGAAAGCCTCGCTCTCAGTGGCGGTATCGCGGGCGTTCTTGCGCTTCTCGAGATCATCGTATCCGGCTTTGTTCTGGGTAAGATCTCAATTCTGCTAGCCATCTGGTGCGCGCGTCGCGGGAGTAGCAGCGTGGCGTTTCCTCCGGCGATTACCAGTCCTGGACCGGAACCCGAATGGAGATGACGGGAGAGTTGGTCGAGTCGATGGTGGGCAACCGGACGCGGCTGGCACAACAATCGCCAGGCGACTGGCACAAGAAGGAAGACGAAGCGCTGTCCCGCTATCTCGGCAAGTCGAACGAGATCGACAATAGCGGCGCGTGGTTGATTGCGGCAGTGCCGCGCGGTTGGCTGATTGCCGGGTTGTGCTGTCTTGCGCCCGGCGCAATTGCCGGAACCGCGTCGACGGCAAGTATTGCTCTCCAACTTGGCGGGATCTTACTCGCTTTCAACGCATTCCGCAAGCTGACTGCCTCGTCGACCGATATCGGCGCCGCGATCGTGTCCGGATCGCGGATCGCACCTCTTTTCCAATCGGCCGGGAAGCGCCGAATCGCTCAGCCAGACACCTCCGGGAGACTCGGGAGAACAAATGACCCGAGTGGTTGCGGAGGTCGAGAAAGTCACATTTCGATACCGTAAAGACGGCGCGGCGACACTACATCCGAGTAGTCTTACTATCAAGCAGGGCGAGCGGGTTCTCCTGGAAGGACCATCGGGCGGCGGAAAGAGCACCTTTGCGTCGCTACTTTCAGGTATCCGGAAACCCGATTCGGGTCTTGTTCTGATTAACGGTCTCGACGGCTATACCGTCGGAGCCCAGCGCTGGCGGGCGCAAGTTGCCGCCTCGCCGCAGTTCCACGACAACCACATCCTTACGGAGACGCTTGCCTTCAATCTTTTGATGGGAAGAAGCTGGCCGCCTTCTCGCAGCGATGTTGAGGAAGCGCAGGCTGTCTGTCACGAATTGGGACTCGATGCGCTGCTCGAGCGTATGCCTGGCGGTCTGATGCAGATGGTAGGCGAGGGCGGTTGGCAACTCTCGCACGGCGAGCGCAGCCGCATCTATATCGCGCCGCTCACTGCTACAAGACTCCGAGTTGGTGATCCTGGACGAGAGTTTCGCCGCGCTCGATCCTGAAACCGTTACGGCAGCATTCCGATGCACACTGAAAAGAGCCAAGACACTGCTCGTCATTGCTCATCCGTAGCCTGTTCTAACGCGCGGTGGTATTCTGGCGGTCATTTTTGTTCTCTATACTGAAAAGAACGGTCCCCGGGACCCTAGCTCCCCATGTTGCTTTTTCAAACGGTGAAGCGGCAGAAATTGCTGAGCTTCATCCTGCTGCTGGTCACGCTATCGGTCGGCATTCTGATCGGCGTGGTCATGAATACCGGCGTCAAGGCGGAACACCAAGCCGCCGCGGGGGTGCAGGATGCCACGCCGCTGACCATCCCGCAGGCCGTTCCGCTGGCAAATGACTTTACAAAGCTGACGAAGCGCGTTGAGCCGTCAGTTGTCTATATCCAATCGGATTACCTGGCCAAACCGGGACAGCGAGCGCGCAAAAATCAGGGCAGCGATCCGGAGGAAGAAAATGGCTCACCGGAAGGCGGCGGCAGTGGTAACGGGCGCGATATGCTGCGTAAGTTTTTCGGGCAGGAAGACCAGCGCTCCTTTCGCACGGAAGGCTCCGGAACAGGTTTCGTCGTTGATAAGAACGGATACCTGATCACGAACTATCACGTCGTCGACAAAGCGGACCGAATCAAGGTCAAGATGGCGGGGAAGACCAGGAATACCGGGCGAGAGTGGTCGGCTTCGACAGCGAAACAGATCTCGCCGTGCTGAAGATCGACACCAAGACGCCGCTTACTCCCGTGCAGATCGGCAACTCAGACAGCGTGCAAGTCGGAGACTGGGTGATCGCGATCGGCTCGCCCTTTGGCTTGCAAGCCACCGTTACGGCCGGTATCGTCAGTGCAGAGCGAACCAGCAGAGATCTTCCCGGCGCTACCAATTTTCAGAATTTCCTGCAGACCGATGCAGCGATCAACCCGGGTAACAGCGGCGGACCGCTGCTCAATGTGCGCGGCGAGGTGATCGGCGTCAACACGATGATTGCGACGCATAGCGGGTCCTATGAGGGAATCGGCTTTGCGCTGCCCTCGAATACTGCTGTGAAGGTTTACAACGAAGTGATTCGGTCGGGACGCGTCGTTCGAGGATCCATCGGTATCCGATGGACTCGCAACGACTAACTCATCGGACACACTTCGCGCGTTCGGCCTGGATCACGGAGTTTTGATCGATTCTGTCGCTCCAGACGGCCCCGCCGGTAAAGCCGGAATCCAAGCGGACGATGTCATTGTCGAGATCAATAAGCATCCGGTACGTGATGGCGAGGAACTAACGACCAAAGTGGCGGAAATGCCGATCGGATCGTCTCCCAACATCAGCGTTGACCGGAACGGCAAGCAGATGGAGTTCAAGGTGGCCGTGGGCGAGAGGTCGAAAGTATGGGAGAACGAACCGCAGGTCAGCGAATCACGCCCTGTTCCACCCCTTCCCACCAAGGCAGTCGCGCCGGCTAAGTTCGGGATCACGATTATGCGGCTGAGCCAGAAGGAACGCAAGGACCTGGCAATCGAGTTGGACACCGGAGTGAAGGTCGTTTCGGTTGATCCCGGATCGTTCGCAGATGATATCGGCATGTCCGAAGGGGACGCGATCATCTCCATCAACCGGCAGGCGGTCGGCTCGCCAGACGATGTGATGAAACTTCAGGCAAGCCTGAAACCCGGGCAGTCCGTTGCCATGCACATCGTGCGCGGCCTGAGCGGGGTCAGACGCGGACAGCCCCAACGCTATTACCTCGCCGGACGTTTACCCGAAGAATAGGGCCTTTCGGACAGGTTCAGGCGAGTAGCTTTGCAGCCCGCTTGGCGAAATAAGTGAGAGTGAAATCTGCTCCTGCACGGCGGATCGAGGTAAGGGACTCCAGGATCGTGCGATCAAGGTCAAGCCAGCCCTTCTCGGCAGCGGCGACGATCATGCTAAATTCGCCGCTTACCTGGTAGGCGCCGATGCTGACGTCGAACTGCTCTCGCGCCATACGAATGATGTCGAGGTAAGGCATGGCGGGCTTCACCATGATCATGTCCGCCCCTTCCTCAAGATCGAGCGTGATCTCGCGGATTGCTTCCCGCGCATTGGAGGGATCCATTTGATAGCTGCGGCGGTCGCCGAATTGCGGCGTTGATTCCGCGGCTTCCCGGAACGGCCCGTAGAAGACAGAGGCGTATTTCGCCGCGTACGAAAGAATGGGAGTATTGACGAAATCGGCTTCGTCGAGCGCATTCCTGATTGCGTCGACGCGCCCATCCATCATGTCGCTTGGTGCAACGATATCGGCACCCGCACGAGCATGTGAGACAGCAGTTTTCGCCAGCCAATCGAGCGTCGCATCATTATCGAACGTCACCGTTCCGTATGACGCCGCAATGCCCATGACTTGTGTACTCGCAGTTGCACACATCGGTGATGACGAGCAACCCGGGAACCTCACGTTTCAACGCGCGAACGGCCCTTTGAACGATTCCTTCGTCCGCGTAAGCCTGGGACGCGAGTTCATCCTTCGTCTCTGGAATGCCGAAGAGAATCAGACCACCCAACCCTAAACGCTTGCATTCTTCGGCCTCGCGGACGAGATTGTCGATCGAGAGTTGCGCGTTGCCGGGCATGGACCCGATCTCCTTCCGCACTCCTTCGCCTTCGCAAACAAACAACGGCAGAATGAACTGCGAAGGGGCCAGAGTTGCCTCTCTCACGAGCTTTCTCATTGCTTCGGAAGAACGCAGCCGGCGCGGCCTGTGGATTGGGAAAGGCATTTCTTTTACCTTCAGTTTGACAAAGGCTGCCGATTGATTCCGGGCGTTACCATAGAGCTAACCGGCTGTAAGCTCCTGCTATAATTCGACGTCTTGTGATACTCGGCAAGCTAGAACTCATGGTCATTGAAGTCCTCTGGGCGATTGGGGATGCAAACGTACACCAGGTTTCATCCCGACTCGATCGCCCCCTGGCGTACACCACCGTCATGACCACTCTCGACCGTTTGTTCAAGAAAGGCGTTCTGAAACGAAGAAAGTCAGATCGCGCCTTTCGCTATGCTCCCAGGTTCACCAGGGCAGAATGGGCGCGGAAACGAGCCAATGATTGGTTCGCCGATTTTCTCTCGGGTTCTCCCAACTCCGGCGATCTTCTGCTTTCTTCTTTAGTGGATGCGGTCGGCCAACAGGACAGCGCATTGCTTGATGAACTTGAACGCAAAATCGCATGCAAGCGCGAGCAATTGAAAAATGGGGGAACAGAGTGATACTTCCCTACCTCGGCCGTCTGCTTTGCCTTGGACTAAGTGCGTTCTTTCTTCTCCAGGCTGCCGCGAGCCTTGTGATTTGTTCCTTCGCAAAAAGGGCCGTCCGCTGCTCGGTCTCCTTCGACCCCAAAACGGCGGCGCGGGTCCTGCTTTGCCTTCGTCTGTTCCCGGCGGTGATCTCCGGTTGTACTCGTAGTTGCTCTCTTTGGACCGAGTTACCTGATATTCGAACCGCGGGGCTCGACGGAGAGCATCGGCCTGCCCTGCCTTGTGACTTCCGTCCTCGGAGCGATGCTTTTGGCCGCGGGAGTCTGGCGCGGCGCGGTCGCGATGCGGCGCTCTGCAAAGTATCTGCGCCAATCTGTGGAGGGCGGCGCACCGGTGATCCTTGCTGCCGGTCTTTTTCGGACGCGCGTTGTCGTTTCACCAAGGATTCGCGAGTCGCTAAGCACCGAAGAGCTCGAGGCCGCACTTCGACACGAGCAAGCGCACTGCCGAGCGAAAGACAACTTCAAACGTCTGCTGATGCTGATGTGTCCGACGGTCCTCCCTTTCTCCAAAGGGTTCCGTACACTCGAAACAGGTTGGCAGCGGCTGGCCGAATGGGCTGCCGATGACCGGGCGGCGCAAGCTTCGGCACAGGACGGCATTGCGCTTGCATCCGCATTGATCCGCGTAGGCAGAATGAACGCCAACGTTTCGTCGATTGCCCTCGGCACCTCGTTGCTGGCTGATGTGGGTGATTTACCCAAGCGCGTGGAAAGACTGATCGAAGGTCCCCGGAGCTATCCACGACTCCCGATTCGCTCGGCTCTGGGCTGTGTTACCTTGATTGTTCTTTGTGTAATCGCCCTTTCGCCCACTTTGCTACCGGCGTCGCACCGACTGTTGGAAGCGCTGGCACACTAGAATTTACTGCAGTTTGCGATCGGTTTGAATATGGAGACCGGGCAATTTGACGAGCATTTCGGCGGCAGTTCCGGGACTTGCTTCGGTGGCGAAGAGACGTTCGCCAATTTAAGCCCGATCCTTTGCCGTCCGATCTGCTGCAGGAGATCCTGAACTCGACCCGATTCGCGCCCTCCGTGGGTCTGAGCGAATCATGGCGTTACGTGTTAGTGACGCGTCCTGAGCTTCGAGAACAAATTCGGGCAGACTTCGAGACAGCAAATGCGCGGGCGCTTGCCGGTTATTCCGGGAAAAGGCAGCTCTCTATGCGCGGTTGAAGCTCGCCGGACTTGAGTCGGCGCCGGTACATTTGGCTGCTTTCGCTGACCGCGGGACGACGCAAGGTCACGGCCTGGGTTGCCAGACAATGCCAGAGATGCTCGAGTACTCGGTTGTTGCCGCGATCACAACCTTGTGGTTGACGGCTCGCGCTCACGGGGTGGGAATGGGCTGGGTTTCGATCCTCAATCCGGAGCGGATCGGGGAGATTCTTACCGTGCCCGCGGAATGGCGCCTCATTGCTTACCTCTGCATCGGTTATCCCGAACGTGAGTCAGCGCTTCCGGAGCTCGAGCGTGCAGGTTGGGAAAAGCGCGGGGAAAGCATCTCCATCATAGAGCGCTGATTAGCCTCCAGCAGCTATTTCCCTTCCAGTTTTACGAGTACGCCGCCCTGTCCCGAACTCTTTTGCGCAGCATCCATGAACGCAAAGATCTCCAGTGTTTCCTCGTTTGGTACGGGTGGAGTTTTTGTCTCCATAAACTTCACGATCTCTCGCAAGAGATCAGCGTAATTGAAGGCGATGTCGGGCATTGCATTTAACTTCTGGTTCTTCAGATACGCAACGCCGCCATACCGCCCGTAAGGGCGCTGTAAGTGCACTGTGCCAACTCGACCGTCGCGCCACTTACCGGTAACCACATCGGAATCGGGTGCAGAGATCCGGGAAACCTCCACACAGCCGGTTCCGAAAATCGTATACAGCATCTCCACTCCATGGATCCCGTACCATGACAGGTCCAGGGCGTGATGTTTCTCGAGCGGCCCCGGGGCCCACACGATTGCACCTGTCACTTCGGGACTACGCAGTTCCGCAATCGGGCTGTACCGCAGGGAGGATGCGCTGAACCAGGGAATGCCTTTTTCCTGGGCCAGACGAGCGATCTCCCGCGCGTCCGCCAGCGTCGAAGCAAGCGGCTTATCGATGAAGATCGGCTTGCCGCATTCAGCTGCCTGGCGGAATTGGGCGAGATGAGCACGTCCGTCGATGCTCTCGAGCAGCAGACCGTCCGAGGTGGAACAGAGCTGCGCGATCGAGGGGACTATCTCCACACCCCACTTATCTTTCAGTTCGGTCGCGTGCTGTTCGACGCGATTGGCACTTTCCGCGATGTCCGGGCTTCCGCCTTTCCAGGCTGCAGTGACATGCGCGCCTGGGACATGAGCCGGATCGTTCGGGTCATTGAGAAGCCGCGCGAACGCTGTCGCGTGCGAGGTATCGGTGCCGATGATTCCCAGCCGTAGCTGTGGCGCAGCGAGCGAATGGAATGTGAGCAGGAACAACAACACGGTTTGCCTGGCCGCCATTCTTACGAGGGTCGCTCGTCCCATGTTGAAAGTACGCATCCACCTAGAATTGGAAACGCAGTGAGCCTTGCAGTTGGCGTGGATTGCCGACCGTGCTCGTGATCGTACGCCGCCTGCACGTTCCCGATATTGGGATTTGGCAGGCCGAATTGCGGGTGATTGAAGATGTTGAAGGCCTCCGCGCGGAATTGGAATTTCATCCGTTCACGAATCGGGAAGTCTTTGAAAAGCGACATATCCCAATTCCAGCGGCCGGGTCCGACCAGGATATTGCGGCCGGCGTTGCCATAGGTGTACGGCGGCGGGACTGCCAAACGCTGCGGGATTAAACCAGTGAGTCAGCGTTCTGCGGATAGGAGATCGGGCCTACGACGTTGGGCCGGCTACCGGTGCCGGTGTTGGTGGTTGACGGTTTGCAGGACGGGAGAAAAGGGCAGTCCGGTCTGGACCGTCAAAATGCCGTTCGTCTGCCAGCCGCCCAAGACGAAGTTGCTGATGCCGCCACGGTTCAGCATGGCGCGCCCCTTGCCGAAGGGCAGTTCCCAAAGGTAGCTGAGCGTTAGACGATGGCGGATATCGAAGTTGGAGGACGCACGCTCCGGACCGATGTTGCGCGGGTCCTGCGGTTGCGGACCAGCTGCTCCGCCGCCGAATTCAAGCTGTACATCGTCGATGGAATGCGACCAGGTATAACCGAGAAGCGCGCTGACTCCCTGACGTAGCCGTTTGTTGACGCTCAATTGAAAGGCATAGTAGTTACTAAGTCCTGTTGTGTTGCAATAGTTCACGTCACTTAGGTTCGGGATTGATCGCGTAATAGGGGCGCCGTGTGTTGAGCGTTGTTGCTCCGGGAATTGGCCTGATTCGCGTTCCATGTGTTGTACAGATGCCGTCCCAGATTTCCGACCGTCGTCGCTTGTATGACCATCGCGAGCGGCGTGATCTCGTGCTCCACTCCGAAATTGAACTGCTCGGCGTACGAGGGACGGAATGCCGGGTCGACTGCAGTCATAGCGCCGCTCGGGTTGTCGGCGAACGCGAGATTCAGAGGCGCTAACGGGGCAAACCCGTCTACAATACGCTGTCCCGGGAAAGATGTCTCCCGGTGAGATAGAGATCGTGGTTCCGTACGGCAGTTGGCGGAAGAGGCGCAGGCTGTTGCTTTCGCTGCCCGTCGGATTGTAAAACAGCCCGAATGCCGCCGCGAACAACCGTGTGCTGGGCGGCCTGATAGGCGAAGCCGAAGCGCGGACCGAAGTTGGGATAGTAGGGCCGAACATCTGCTGTCTCGAACTCACTCCGTTGCGCCCGGCAACATCGATCTTGGCGGTCAGGAGATTGAAGTTGGCCCAGCGATTCGCCACTTCGCTAAAGGGACTGAAGTAGTCCCAACGCAGCCCGAGATTGATCGTCAGCTTGCTTGTCACGCGCCAATCGTCCGCCATGTAGACGCCGAGTTCGTAGCCGCGCTCACCGGGCCAGTTCTGCGTGTAGTCATGAGCGATCAGGGTCGCGTAGCCGAGAAGAAAGCTCGCGGCCGAATCGCCGCCCGTCCCGGCGGGGTTCCGCGAATCCGTCAGCGCCGGCGAGAAGTTGAAGCGCCCGTTCCCTTGATTGGTCTGGTAGATGGTGAGTTGGCGGCGGCGGAAATCGCCGCCCCACTTCAGCGTGTGCTTCCCGGCGGTGAAAGAGATGTTATCCACCACCTGATAGGTATTCTCACGACGAAAGATGGGAAGCGAACGCGTCTGGCCAATCCCCAGATAGTTCGCGGGCGAGAAGATCGGCAGGTTCTGTTCTTGCGGCGTGACATTCGCGTTCGGCACGCCAAGTTTGTTCCCGAGTTGTGCTCCCGGGGCAGAACTGGTCCGCGGTGTAGTCGAGGCGGTAGCGATTGAAGCCAACTCGCAACTCATTGACCAAAGTCGGACTGATGATGCGGGCATAGCTTGCCACGGCGTGTTGCGCCGGCTGGAACGAGGTGCCCGCGAAAGAGGCTTCATCGGATAACTTCACCGGTTCGGAGATGCCCGGAATCGTCGTCGTCGGATAGGTACTGGGGACGATGGTCTCGGTGTTCTGAATCGAGTAACGCGCGAAGAAATTGTCCTTGGGCGAGATCTGATGATCCAGGCGGACGTCGCCCTGGTTCCAACTTCTGATTCAGCACCGTGTTCGACGAGATAGTTATTCAAGCGGCCCGTGCCCGTCGGCAGCGGATAAGCGGCAATCATCTTGGCGGCGATGGGGTCCCAGCGGTTCACCGGAATCTGATTGTTGGCAAACGGCGTCGCGTACGAAACCGGAACCGACCGCACGAGTGGTCGTCGGATCGTAGATCGTGCCGACTTCGCCGAAGTCGCCGTTGCGCATACGCAAAGTCGGGATATTGCCCGAGCTGGAGCTGTTGCGAGTCGCGGCGGTAGCCTTCGTAATCGACAAAGAAGAACGTGCGATCTTTGCCGTGATAGAGCTTCGGCAGAACTACCGGGCCGCCGAACGATCCACCGAATTGGTTCAGACGAAACGTCGGGAACGCCGTGCCGACCGGGTTGAAGAAGTTGCGCGCGTCCATGGCGGAATTGCGAAGGTATTCGAACAGGCTGCCATGCAACTGATTCGTGCCGGATTTCGTGATGACATCCACCACCGCGCCGGAGTTGCGCCCGATGTCAGCGCTGTACAGGTTCGTTTGAATTTTGAATTCGCGCACCGCTTCGACGGCCGGGACGCAAGACGATCGAGAGTGTCAGACGCTCGTTGTCGTCGACGCCGTCATAGAGGAAATTGTTCGAGCCTTCGCGGTTGCCATTGGAGAAGATCTCGGTCCCGGGACGCCGGTCATCGGGGCGCGTCCCGCTCATGATCGTGCCGGTTGCCGAAAAGCCGACGCCGTTCACTCCAGGGCTGAGCGTCGCCAGTTGGATGAAGTTACGCCCATTCAGAGGCAGTTCGTTCGTCAGCCGCTGGTTGACCACCGCCCCCATGGACGACGATTCCGTTTCGAGCAAAGGCGCCTGCCCGGTGACCTGTTCGATCTGCGACACATCGCCGACCTGAAGCGTAAGGTTAACTTCCGCCTGTTGGTTGATCTGGAGCGTGATTCCTGTTTGTTCGAGCTTCTTGAAACCCGGCAGCTTCGACTTCGATCGCGGTAATCACCGGGCGGCAAGCAGGGTTAAAACATAGGTGCCGCTCGAAGAGGTCACCGTTTCATGGGGCTGGTTGGTGGCGGTCGCGATGGCGGTGACTTTGGCGTTGGCCACTGCCGCTCCCGAAGGGTCGAGAACGGTTCCGTTCAACTCAGCCGTCGAAACTTGCGCGTAGACAGACGCGATCCCCAGCAGTCCCGCAAAGAGGACAGACTAGAAGCAATTTTGTGCATGATTGATCCCCGATCCTGCCTGTCCGATTACCAATCGACGACCGAATCGTCTTCGGGATCATAGGATTCCTGGTTACGCCAATCGTGCCCGATCTTGTCGGCCATGGCTTGCTCGTCTAGCTCGATTCCGAGACCCGGGCCCTTTGGGCACTTCCAGAAATCCATCGCGAACCCGGAACGGCTGCTTGATATAGCCTTCGCCGAGCGAGACTTGTTCCTGGCAAAGGAAGTTCGGAATGCTGCAGGCGATTTGGACGCCGGCCGCCAGCGAGATGGGGCCGAGAGGGTTGTGCGGCGCGACATCGGCGTAGTAGGCTTCCGCCATGCCCGCGATGAGACGGACTTCGGTGATGCCGCCGGCGTGGCACATATCAGGCTGCAGAACGGTCGCGGCCTTTTTCTCGAGCACTTCGCCGGAAACCCCATTTGGTGAACACGCGTTCGCCGGTGGCAATGGGCAAGTGGGTGCCGCGGGCGATCTCTGCCATGACGTCGTGGTTCTGCGCCTGGCAGGGCTCCTCGATGAACATCGGGTGATAAGGTTCGTAGGCTTTGATCAGCAGCTTGGCGGTCGCGGGGCTGATCGCGCCATGGAAATCGATCGCGATATCGACTTCTTTACCCATCGCCTTTCGTAGATCAGCGAACACTTCCGCCGCGTACTCGACGTCAGCCTTCCGTGAAGATGTAGCGATTGCCTCGCGGCTTGCGCTTGGCTACGCCGGTCTTGAAAGCAGTGAAGCCCTGTCCCTGCAGAGTCTTCATCTGGTCAGGCTGGCTGGCATGAGCGTAGACGCGAACACGGTCGCGCGTGGGTCCGCCCAGAAGCTCATAGACAGGGACACCGAGCGCCTTGCCCTTGATATCCCAGAGAGCCTGGTCGATGCCGCTGAGCGCGCTGGTGAGAATCGGGCCGCCCCGATAGAAGGCGTGCCGGTAGATCGCCTGCCAGTGTTTGGCGACCGGGCGCGGGATCTTTGCCCACCAGATAGGGCTCGATTTCTTTGACAGCTTCGGCGCACGTCAATGCGCGACCTTCTGTGATCGGTTCACCCAGACCAACGATGCCGGCGTTCGTATGGATCTTCAGAAAGAGCCAGCGGGGTTTGACCAGAATCGTCTCAAGCTTGGTGATCTTGAGATTGTCTTTGGCTGGAACAGGAGCATTGCGATTCAAGTCTTGCTGGGCAGCAGCAGCCTCAGCTGAAAGAGCGCTTAAACCCACAACAGACGAAGCAGCGGCGATTGCATCGCGGCGGCGGAGAGACGATCGGGGAGATGACAACTTGGCGACTCCTAAACAGGTTGAAGGTATCGCCTCAGATCATATAACGTACTCCGCCAAGTCCATGCATACGTGAGCACGATCCATATCAATACGGTGCTCCATAGGGCAGCTGCTCGGACAAGCACGAGGTAATGCGGACTGCTCAATCTTGCATCTAAAGACAAATGGCGCCCACGCTGTTCGACACTTACCAGCTTGGTCCTCTCACCTTGAAGAACCGGATCGTGATGGCGCCTTTGACTCGCTCCCGTGCCGGGCAGGGCGATGCTCCGCGAGGTCTCAATGCAGAGTACTATGAGCAACGCTCATCGGCCGGTTTGATTATTAGCGAGGCCACGCAAGTCTCACAACAGGGACAAGGGTACCTATGGACGCCCGGAATTTATACGCCGGATCAGGTAGAAGGATGGAAAAAAGTCGTAAAGGCCGTGCATAGCATGGATGGAAAGATATTCCTGCAGTTGTGGCACGTCGGTCGCGTTTCCCACACAACGCTGCAACCCGGTGGCAAAGCACCAATCAGTTCAACGGACAAGCCAGCTGAAAACACCTTCTCATTCGCTTATGACGAAGCGGGCAAGCCGGGCAATGTTCCCGCCAGCCAGCCAAGCAACGCGACCCCGGACGAGCTGAAGCAGGTCATCCGCGACTACGAAGAGGCGGGCCGGCGCGCGCAGGACGCACAGTTTGACGGCTGTGAAGTGCACGGCGCAAACGGGTATTTGTTTGATCAGTTCCTGAATTCTGTCGTCAACGAGCGGTCGGACGAGTATGGGAACAGGACGAAGGAGACGCGTACACGGCTGCTTCTGGAAGCATTTGATGCGGTTGCGCTGGCTTACGGCCCGGACCGCGTAGGCGTGCGGATTGCGCCATTTGGCAATTTTGGCGGGATGAAAGCTGACCCGAAGGCCGAGGAGACATTTATATACCTGGCAGAGGAACTGGGCAGGCGCAAAGCGGCTTACATACATGTCGTCCGCGGAAGTCAGCTCGACCCTGAGCCTGTCGTTCCGGACGAATTCTTCGGAAAGCTGAAACGCGCATTGAAAGGCACGCTCATTGTGACGGGCGGGCTCGATCAAACGACGGCGGAACGCCTGGTCCAGGATCAGCTGACAGACTTAGTCGGCTTCGGAACGCTGTTCATCTCAAATCCCGACCTTCCTGCACGCTTCAAGAATGGCTGGCCTCTCGCGTCCGGCGATGCATCGACGTTCTATGGCGGGGGCGCCAAAGGATACACGGACTACCCGCCCTACGAGGACGAACAACTGACCAGACAGATCGATCAGCCACTCGATATCCACTAGCTGAGCGCAGAGTTTCAGCAGGCGACCGCCCGGGATAGTCACAGGTAAGTCCAAATCGCAGGGGTTCGTTATCATCATGACAGAACTTACACCTGCGCATGCCCAATTCCCGGTTGCACGAAATCATTGCCCGCCATGAGAAGGACATCCTGAGCGAATGGATGCGCTTGCAGTTCGACGCGCTTGGGGGGCGAAGGGATCGTGTCACCGAACCGCAGCTTCGTGCCATCTCCCAGGAATTCATTTCTGTCCTGGTCGCCGGACTTACAGGAGGAACTGGAACGGATATCCATACTCCTCAATGGCAAGGTACACGAGACTTTCTTACGGATTTGAGCCGGCAAAGAGTTGCACAGGGGTTTTCACCTTCCGAAACCGCGACCTTCGTTTTCTCGTTCAAACAGCCGTTATTTCTGCGCTTACGAGAAGAGTTCGGAAACGATACGGATTCGCTGGCGGCTGAGATCTGGCGGGCCACAGATCTTCTCGACAAGTTGGGTTTGTTCACAACCGAGGTGTTCCAAAAAAGCCGTGAACAGGTAATCTCGCTCCAGCAGCAGGAAATGCTGGAACTCTCAACGCCGGTTGTTGAACTCTGGAACGGTGTGCTGGCATTGCCGCTGATCGGAACACTAGACAGCGCCAGAACCCAAATCGTGATGCAGAACCTGCTGGAGGCGATCGTGGCTAACTCGGCCACCATCGCCATCATCGACATCACGGGCGTACCTACGGTGGACACTCTGGTTGCGCAGCATCTGCTGAAGACGGTTGCCGCGGCGCGTTTGATGGGTGCGGAGTGCATCATCAGCGGGATACGGCCACAGATTGCGCAAACCATCATCCACTTGGGCGTTGACCTAAGTGGTGTGATCACCAAAGCAACTCTGGCGGACGCATTCCACCTTTCCTTACAGAAGAAACGTCTTCTGATCGGAAAGGCCGAGAAGTAAAAGCCAGTGGATCGCATTCCGATTCTTAAGTTGAACACTTTCCTCCTGGTAACGATCCAGGTGGATATGCACGACCAACTTGCGCTGGCGCTGCAGGATGACCTCACAGGCCGTATCGTCCGCGACCGGGCGACGGGAGTGCTGATCGATATTTCAGCGCTCGACATTGTGGACTCGTTCATCGGAAGGATGCTGAGCAATATAGCCGGGATGTCGAGAGTTCTGGATGCCGAGACTGTCGTCGTGGGCATGAGACCGTCGGTGGCGATTACTCTTGTCGAACTCGGGCTTTCGCTGCCGGGTATTCGCACTGCGCTCGACATTGATCGGGGCATCGAGCTTTTGCGGGAAGCTCGCGGTGAAGAAGCCGGAATCCATGGTTTTGAAGAAGGTTGAACTTCCGCTGCAGGCACAGGAGGACATCGTCGCTGTTCGACAGGCTGTACGCACGTTGGCGGTTGAAGCCGGACTCAGCATCATTGACCAGACAAAGATCGTGACAGCCGCAAGTGAGTTGGCGCGCAACACGCTTGTGTACGGGCGCGGCGGAACGGCGATTCTCGAAACCGTGGACGAGGGGCACCGGCGCGGAGTGCGGCTCACGTTCGAAGACAAAGGCCCCGGGATTCCGAATATCGATCTGGCCCTCCAGGACGGCTATACGACGGGCGGTGGCCTGGGTTTGGGCCTTGGCGGGGCGAAGCGCCTGTCCAATGAGTTCCACATCCGTTCAGCACCGGGTGAAGGAACCCGAGTCACCATTGCGACCTGGAAGGGACAGAGGTGAATCACGTTTTCCCCGTCGACGATCCGAATCGTGTAGGAGAAGTTCGTCGGGCGGCGGACTCCATGGCGCGCGGCGAAGGCTTAGACGACAGCAAGCGGGCAAACCTCGCGTTGGTTGTCACTGAGGTCTGTACAAACGTCTGGAAGCACGCGGGCGGGGGCGAAGTCTATCTCGCCACGCTGAGCGATCGCCTGAGTACGCCGGGAATTGAGATCGTTGCGGTTGATCGAGGTCCCGGGATGAGCAATGTCAACGATTGTCTTAAAGACGGGTATTCGACTTCGAACACCGCCGGCACCGGCCTTGGAGCCATCTCGCGGCTTGCTGCCGATTGGGATATCTACTCCGAACCGGGACTAGGGACGGCCGTCATGGCGCGTGTAACTCCGGCGAGTTCGTCCGAGATGACCGTCGGCGGAGTGGTGAAACCTCTTGCGGGGGAGGATGTCTCCGGCGACGGCTGGGCTGCCAGAGAGAGCGAAGGCGAGTTGACCGTCATGGTTGCGGACGGTCTGGGGCACGGAATCATGGCCGCCAGAGCATCGGCAGAAGCGGCCGCCGCATTCCGCGGCTCAAGCGGCTCGAAACCTTCCGCTTTGTTGTACGACATTCA
Source organism: uncultured Acidobacteriaceae bacterium (assembly GCA_963730775.1). GTDB lineage: Bacteria > Acidobacteriota > Terriglobia > Bryobacterales > Bryobacteraceae > Bog-105. The sequence goes on from CAVSTI010000016.1 coordinate 208,723, forward strand.
TCGCGCCTTGCGTGGAACTCGAGGCGCGGCAGTCGCGGTTATGCAGTTGACGCATGCGGACCGCACCATCAGCTTTGCGGGGCTGGGAAACATTGGCGCTGTGATCGCAGCACCCGGGAAGTCTCAATCCATGATTTCGCATGCGGGGACAGCTGGTTACGGGACTCCCAGGATCCAGGAGTTCTCTTACCAAGTTCCTGAAGCCGGACTCGTCGTGATGCACTCCGACGGGCTGACGACCAGTTGGACTCTCGACTCTTATCCCGGTTTGCTTAGGCGCAAGCCGTCTATCATCGCAGCCATTCTGTGCCGCGATGCAACTCGGGGCCGGGACGATACGTGCGTTGTTGCGGTGAATGTAAGGGTAGATGCATGAGGCCGGAGCCGGGGCAGACAGATACCGTTCTTTCGGTGCTCGTCGACCGTGAGCAAGCAATTGTCCAAGGGAGGCAACGGGCCAGACAGATTGCTTCGCTACTTGGTTTCAACCAGCAGGACCAAACGCGCATTGCGACCGCGGTGTCGGAATTGGCGCGAAACGCCTATCAATATGCACGCGGCGGCCGCGTGGAATTTTCCGTCGACCTGGCCTCCTCTCTTCAAATGCTCTGGATTCAGGTGAGCGACTCCGGACCGGGAATCCGCGATCTTGACGCAATCCTAGGAGGCGAATACACCTCATCCACTGGGATGGGGCTGGGGTTGGTAGGGACGAAGCGCCTGATGGACGAGTTCGAGATCGAATCGACGTCTCAAGGCGGGACCACCGTGTGGATCGGCAAAGCTCTGCCCGGCGGCGAGACGCGTGAGCGCAGCATTGTCGGTCAGCTTAGTGTGTCGCTGGCACAACAGCGACCGATTGGCCCCGACCAGGAGCTCGAACGCCAGAGTAAGGAACTTCTAATGGCGCTCGACTCTCTGCGTGTGCGAGAGACGGAAGTGGAACGCCGAAAACAGGAACTCGCACGGTTAAGCCTGGAATTGGAGGAGACGAATCGCGGCGTAGTTGCTCTCTACGCTGAGCTCGACGACAAAGCGGCGGAGTTGCGACGCGCCGACGAGATGCGGGCACGTTTTCTGTCACACGTAAGTCATGAGTTTCGCACGCCGGTCAACTCTGTGCTTGCACTCACACGCTTGCTCTTGCAGCGCACGGACGGAGACTTGACGGATGAGCAGGAGCGGCAAGTCGGCTATATACAGGAAGCGGCACAACAGTTAGCCGACATGGTCAACGACCTTCTCGATCTGGCCAAAGTGGATTCCGGTAAAACAGAGGTCCGCGTATCGCGGGTCGAGGTTGGCCATTTCCTTGGCGCCATCAGGGCTTTGATGAAGCCATTAGCCACCCACGAGTCGGTCACTCTGATTTTCGATGAACCGGAACCCGGGCTCCACATCGACACGGACGAAGGCAAGTTGGCTCAGATCTTGCGGAATCTTATCTCTAATGCTCTGAAGTTCACGTCCGAAGGTGAAGTGAGAGTTGGCGGATGGCGCGTTCCGGATGGTTCAGAACTGCGATTCACGGTGAAAGACACGGGTATCGGGATCGCGAAAGAAGACCAGGAGCGCATCTTTCAGGAGTTCGCTCAAATCGATAGCCCGCTGCAACGCCGCGTGAAGGGGACCGGACTGGGACTGCCGCTTTCACGGCGTCTGGCGGAACTACTCGGCGGAAAGCTGACGGTGGAGAGTCAGCCGGCGGTCGGTTCAACGTTCATTCTGACTCTGCCTGCCGGAACGCGCGGCACGTCCCGATCACCTGATGAGTATGGACTCGAAAAACAACGCCCGTCCATAATGATTGTGGACGACGATGAAACCGCTCGCTACCTGGTAAAACACTTGTTCAGAGCAAGCCGGTACAACATCATTGAAACGAACGGAGCAGAAGCGGCTGAGCGGGCTCGTTTTGAATCTCCGGTGCTCATTTTCCTCGACTTGATGATGCCCGACCGAAGCGGTTTCGAGGTTTTGCGCGAATTGAAAACACATGAGGCGACGCGCGACATTCCCGTCGTAATCCACACTTCCAAAGCCCTGAACGAGGCTGATTATGCTCTGCTCGGAGGCCGCCCGCTTACGATCCTGCCGAAAGGAGCAACAAACAGAATGCCGGCGCTGAGCGCCATCCGGAACGCACTTGGGGACGAGAGACTTTTCCGGACCGAGCCGGAATTAGACGCTGGTGAACGTAACTAGGGCAGAGGGATGGAAGAAGAACCAGCCGTAATCGTCAACGTCGATGACAATGACCCCGCGCGGTACGCGAAGACTCGTGTGCTCTCGCGTGCCGGGTTCCAGGTGTACGACGCTCGCACCGGCGCGGAGGGAATTGAACTGGCTTCCACTCGCAACCCGGACCTCGTTTTGCTCGATGTCAATCTACCGGACATCAACGGAATTGAAGTCTGCCGCAAACTGAAAAGTGCCGCCGCCACCGCGGGCGTGATGGTGCTACAGATATCGGCTCACGCCATCGCCGCGCCCCATGCCGCAGCCGCGCTGAACAGCGGCGCCGATTCTTACCTCACCGAACCGGTCGATCCGGACGTTCTAGTTGCAACCGTTCGGGCTCTGCTACGGTTGCGCCGTGCGGAACGCGCATTGGCGGCGACCAATGAGGAGCTACGCCGGTCAAACGAAGACCTTCAGCAGTTTGCGACGGTGGCAAGTCATGATCTGCAGGAGCCGCTCCGGAACGTGGTCAGTTTTTCGAATCTTCTTGAGCGCAGCACTCGAACTCGCTTGATGGAAGAGGAACGGGAGTACCTGGGCTACATCACCCAAGGCGCCCTGCGTATGCACACCTTGATTGGCGATCTGCTTCGCTATTCTCAGGTGGGCCAGGCGCGGAGGGAGATGGCGTCGGTTGATCTCAACGCTGTGATGCGGTGGGCAGTCGATAACCTCCAGCAGCCGATCCTCGAAACAGGTGCAATTGTGAGTTGGGCTGGCTTGCCGTCTGTGAGCGGTGACGAAACTCAACTTAGACACCTGATGCAGAACTTAGTAGGAAATGCGGTGAAGTATCGCAATCCCGACGTCCTGCCAGACGTCAAGGTAAGCGCCGAAAGAAGGCACAGTGATTGGGTTATTCGAGTCCGCGACAACGGAATCGGCATCGCACCCGAACACCACGAGATCGTTTTCGCTCCTTTCCGGCGACTACACGGAAGAAATATCCCGGGTACCGGCATAGGGTTGGCTTTGTGCCGGCGCGTGATTGACCTGCATGGCGGCGACATCTGGCTCGACTCCACGCTCGGTCAGGGTTCTACGTTTTCGTTCACGCTTCCCGGCGTAGGGACCGAACAACAAGCCGAACATGTAAACACCTCAGTGTGAGCGACTCGGCGATGGCTCTCAGTACCCGGCCACCGGACGTTCCTGCCACAGTGTGGAATGTTCTCCAGTGCTGTCGGGCGGCAACCCTTCGTCGGCACGACCGTTTGAGAAGTAGTACAGCGCAATCGATTTGCGCCATAAATCGCGTGGTCCAACCACAGGCTCAGGCTGGCCATGGAATGATGTGCTGGTCGTCGCAAACAGGACGGTCTGGTTGAACTCCGGGAGTACTCGCGTCACGCAGCCCTTCATCTCGCGATCCCAAAGCTCCAGCCATCCGCCGTTTTCTTCTTTCCATCCTTCGTTGAGATAGATCAGCAGATTCAAGCGGCGGTCGAGTTTGAAGAACGGATGCTTGTTGTAATCGGCGTGAACGGCCAGTTTGCCGCCAGTCGCCGTCGCATGCAGGCCCCCACCAAACATATAGGGGTCCGGCATCAATCCCCACATATTCGTCACTTTCTGCAAGGACTGAAGAAATGCAGGGCTGGAGAGTTCAGCGAAATAGCGTTGGGTATAAGGACCGAACTTCGTCTTCCACGTGGTTCCTGTCTTCTTCTTGACGTATGTTCCGTCGTCGTGCGTCTCGACGTTGCGGTCTTCCTCCGGCCACTCCTTAAGCACAAGGCGGAGAGCGTCAGGATTGAACAGATCGCGCAACACAAGGTGCGGGTAAGGTGTCGCCGTGTTGAAGCCCTGAAAGTTTTCGAGTCGCTCTAATCCGTCGGGCGCAAACAGCGAGACATCCTCTGCGGCCCGTCGTAAGAAGTTGAATGCCATGGGTACTGGAAATGTTCGCAGAAATGCGCTGCTTACCTTGAGATTACAACGGTGCCTTACCGCTTTCTCACTCGAGAGATCTCGACGAGACACGCGCTATTCAGGCTCGCAGCGTCGGACGCTAGCGACTCTTTACTGAGCCTTCGCTCGCGGTTTCAAACTCGGCCCGCTGGATGCGTTCGCAAACTCAAAGCCGCTGAGATAGGCGAGCCTCAGGATCTTGGTCATCTTCTCGAAGTTAATCTTTTCGACGGTGTCCGTCACTTGGTGATAGTCCGGATGAAAACCGGTAAACCACCATACACCCGGGATGTCGTGCATCAGAAATGGATACTGGTCACTGCGAAACAGAACACCATTGTAGGAATCCAAATCCCATTTGTAAGTCAAGTTGAGGCCGACGATTTTATTCTGACGCTCGACAGTTTCTCGATAGTCCGGGCTGTAGTGGGTGCCGATCAGCCCGAGTTGATTCGAAGTATCGGGTGAGATTTCGGTGATGACGCGCGGGTCGGCGGTTTCATTCCGGCCAATCATGTCGAAATTGATGGTGACTCTAGTGGTGTCAAGCGGCCGCAAGGGGTGACTGACATAGTGATAGGCGCCTAAAAGCCCCCGCTCCTCGGCCGCGAACACGATAAAAAGAAGCGATCGTTTGGGCTTGACCGGGTTGGCCGCAAATGCATGTGCGAGCGCCACGACGCCCACCGTGCCGGACCCGTTGTCATCCGCTCCGTGGTAAATCCCGGCCGGTCCTGTCCCATCGTGGTCAAAATGGGCGCTGATGATGACCGTCTCTGCCTTGAGAGTTGGGTCGCTGCCTTCGAGAAGCCCGGCAACGTTATACGAGTTGGCTCGCCGCTGCTCGCTCAGGGCAGTTCGGAACTGCGCCTCAGTGCCGCGCATTTCGAACGAGGCCGGCTCAGGCTTGCGATCGATGGCACCTCGTACGTCTGAGGCGTTCTTGCCAGCTTGTTCGAACAGCACGTTACCTGCACGCTCGCTCACAATGTACAGAGGAATGCCCGGACCTCCGTCGGCGAGCGCTTCAGGTGGTATGCGAGGCCTCATAGCGGTCGCGGCGGACGGTACCGGGCCGGCAACGGTGCGCACCGGCCCTTGGTGGTTCGGATCCGGCATAGAGATAAGAGCGATCGCTCCGTGCTTCTGCGCGTTCATCAGTTTGTACGCGTTGTTGTTGTAGCGCGTGTTGCCCTTTCCGTTAAACGCGGAGTTCGCATCGGCTTCCTGCGGTTCATGGTTGAAGATCAATACGACCTTCCCCTTCGCGTCAATTCCTGCGTAGTCGTCATAGTTGAGTTCCGGCGCGGTAATTCCGAAACCTGCGAAGACGGTCGCGCCAGACCCGGAGATCTCATGCGCAAACGTAGAAGTTAGATCCGGCGCACGGAAGGCTTTTACCTTGCCATCGTGAGTCACCGTGAGGCTCGTCAACTCGCGGTCGGGAGTGAATTCAATCAGTGGGACTGGTTGCAGATAAGAGTCGCCGGCCGCTGGTTTGAGACCGGCTTTGGCGAACTCGCTCGCGATCCACTGAATGGCCACTTCAGACCCACGCTGGAGAGAACGACGCCCTTCGAGAGCATCTGCCGAAAGGAACGTGAGGTCGGCTTTCAACGTTGAGGGCCGGATAGAATCGAACCCGGTTTGGACATCAACTGGCGGCTGCTGCGCGAATAGGATAACGGTGGTGAACAGAGGCAGGAGGAATCGCATAAGACGGTGCGTGTCGTTGATGCTAGTATGACGCCGGCTCGTCGCTCTCTCTCGACCGGCGCACGAATCTGCGAGTGGGTCAACGTGCTACTTCAAATAAGAGTGGAACCAAGCCAACTTCTGATGCAGGCGCAACGCTTGCAGGCTCTCGCGCAGGCAGGGCTTACCTACTCGACCAGTCCTTACGATCTCGAACGATATCAAGAGATACGATCCATCAGCGTGAAACTGCTTCAGGAACTCACGGACGAGCCTCTTGAGAAGATCATCCGCGCTTTCGCATCGGAAGAGGGTTATCAAACGCCCAAAGTAGATGTTCGAGCCGTGGTGTTTCGTGACGGTCCTGAGGTATTGATGACCAGAGAAAAGAGTGACGGCGGAAGGTGGACCCTGCCCGGTGGATGGGCCGATGTTGGCTACACGCCGTTCGAGGTAGCGGAGAAGGAAGCATACGAGGAGACGGGCCTGATCGTCCAGCCGGTGCGTTTGCTTGCTCTACTGGACAAGCGAAAGCATCGTCATCCTCCCCAGCCCTGGTACGTGTACAAGGCTTTCATTCGGTGTGAAGCAAAAGGAGGCTCGTTGCTTAACGATACTCCGGAGACGGAAGGCGCAGGTTGGTTTCGACAGGACGAACTGCCTGCGCTCGAATTGTCAACCGACCGCACTACGATGTCAGAGCTGGAAATAATGTTCCGATTTGCTTCGGATCCGGAATTGCCCGGCGTTTGCGACTGACCGCAAGCGTCGTGGTGCAAGCCTAACAATATGCGCTCATTGGGGTTTATTCTCTCCATGCTCTTGCTGTCTTCTGCGGCACGGGCCGCCATTTACGCGGATCTGGCGGTGCTGAACGGTAAGATCTGGACCGAGAACCCGGCTCAACCCGAAGCCGAGGCGATCGCTGTCCTGAATGGCAATGTTCTGGAAGTCGGAACTTCGGCCGAAATTAAGCAACTCGTTGGCCCGGAGACCAAAGTCATCGACTTGCGTGGCAGACGCGTTTTGCCCGGGTTCAACGATGCTCATGTGCATTTCTATACAGGCGGTGTGAGCCTGACGTGCGTCCAGTTGCGCGATGCAAAGACGCCTCGTGAATTCCGGGAACGCATTGCGACATTCGCGCGTTCTCGCCCGAAAGGCGAGTGGGTCCTGAATGGAAGCTGGGACCACGAGAATTGGACTCCCCCGCAACTTCCGACCCATCAGCTGATCGATGACGTGACGCCCGAGAATCCGGTGATGGTGAATCGCCTGGATGGACACATGGTACTCGCCAATGCGCTCGCCATGAGGCTGGCCGGAGTCGACCGAAATACGCCGGATGTGCCCGGGGGCGTCATTGTGCGGGATGAGAACGGGAACCCTACGGCGTGTTTAAGGACGCGGCAATGGCGTTGGTGGACAAGGCAGTTCCGCTTCCCACAAACGACCAGATTACAAGCGCGATTATGGCAGCCCAGAAGTATGCCGCCGAAAACGGGGTCACAAGCGTGCAAGACATGGGCGTGTTCGGAAAAGGTGGTCTCCAAACCACGCTGGCCGCGCTAAACGTTTATCAGAAAGTGCTCAAACAGGACCAGTTGCGTATACGGATTTCGGGGCATCTGCCGTTGACGGAATGGAAGCGTTTCGCGGATGCAGGACTTCGCAACGATTTCGGTGGCGACAAGCTCAATCTCGGGGCAGTAAAAGGTTTTGCTGACGGCTCGCTCGGCTCGTCCACGGCTTGGTTCTTCCAGCCGTTTTCGGATGCTCCCGACAATTCGGGCATACCGAGTGAGGATCTGAATGATCCCGTCAAAATGTTCGAAAACATGGAACACGCCGATGAAGCTGGACTGCAGCTTGCCATCCACGCTATCGGGGACCGCGCGAACAACGCGATCTTAAATTTCTACGAAAAGTTAGTGCAACGGGATGCAACACGAGACAGACGGCTGCGTATCGAACATGCACAGCATCTCAGCGCCGCGGACATCCCGCGCTTTGGCAGGCTACGTGTTATTGCATCAGTTCAGCCATATCACTGCATTGACGATGGGCGTTGGGCCGAAAAAAAATCGGCACTGAGCGGGCGCAGCGAACCTATGCGTTCCGATCTCTTCTGGATAGCGGAGCCACCCTGGCATTCGGGTCAGACTGGTGGGTTGCTCCCATGAGTCCGTTGATGGGCATCTACGCCGCGGCGACCAGGCGCACGCTGGATGGGGCACATCCCGGCGGATGGGTGCCGGCGCAGAAAATCACGGTTGAAGAAGCAATTCATGCCTACACGGTCGGCTCTGCCTACGCTTCGTTTGAGGAGAAGCGGAAAGGCTCGCTAGAGAAGAACAAACTGGCAGATTTGGTGGTGCTTTCCGGAGACATTCTCGACATGAATCCGGCCGAGATTCAACACGTCAAAGTGGATCTGACGATTTTCGACGGCAAGATCGTTTACGAGCGACCCAAGTCGTAGCTTTCCTGGTAATTACGGGTGATTTCCAAGCCTCGACGTTTTGAGTACGAAGTCCGGCCGTGATGGAGCATCTCAACACCTGACCATCGCTGACAATTGAAAGTATGAACGGGAAGAAGGCGAAGCGCTGGTTTATCAGCGGAACAGTGCAGGGAGTCGGATTTCGCTATTTTGTTCAGCACAAAGCGTCGGCGCTGGGTTTATCCGGTTGGGCTCGGAATCTCGACGATGGGCGAGTTGAGGTCTACGCGTCAGGAACGCCCGAACGTCTTTCCGATCTAGCCTCTGCGCTCCATGTCGGGCCGAGAATGGCAGAGGTAAGGGGAGTGGAAGAACAGAATGCGGAACCGGATGGAGCTTCGAGTTTCTCCATCCGGTGAATCAAGCCGGCTAAACGGCGGCCGCCATTTGTTTTGTTTCTTCCGTCGCTTGCAAAGACGGGTTGAAGCTATACCCGAACCCTCGGACAGAACGGATGCATAACGGGTTTGCCGGATCGGCCTCGATTTTTTGCCGTAGGCGTAACACGTAAACGTCGACAGTTCGGTCCGTCACAGCCCGATCGTGTCCCCAAACCGCATCGAGCAACTGTTCGCGGCTGAAGACCACACCGGGACGGCTCATCAGGAATTCGAGCAAACGGAATTCGGTTGCCGTCAGGGTTAGCAGCTCGCCGTTCAAACGGGCCTCGCAACGGCTTCGGTCGAGTTCCAGGGATGCGGCTTTCAGAACCCGGGTCGTGGTCGCCTGGCCACGGAACTGAATGCGGATACGCGCGATCAGCTCGCGAACAAAGAACGGCTTTACGATGTAATCATTGGCGCCCAGTTCCAAACCGACGATCCGATCCGTCTCGGAAGCCCGGGCAGTCAGGAAAATGATGGGAATGTGGGCTAGTTCGGCGCTCTGCCGGATGGCCTTACAGATCTCGAGCCCGTCTGAATCGGGGAGCATGATGTCGAGTAAGATCAGGTCCGGTCGTTCACGGCGGAACAGGTCGATGACGCCTCTACCGGTCTGGGCCCCGACGAAGGAAAAGCCTTCCTTCTCGAGGTTATATTTGACCAAAGCGAAAAGATCGGCATCATCTTCTACGAGGGCTATTTTTCTCAATCAATCACGTCCTTCCTGCTCCAGAGTAACGGAGCGACAATTACAATTAGGTTACAAAACCGTGAATTGTTCGCTTCGGAATCGACGCTGTGGCAACGCGACGTCATTCCCGGTAAGGGCTGTTCCAATCAATAATGTAGGAATCAAGCGGTCATGAACAAATATGAACAAAAGGCCGAAGAGCAGCGCCGAACCGCAATGGGCACGTCCAAGATGCTCTGGACCGCGGGGGCCGCGCTGCTTGTGGTTGTCCTATTGATTCTCGGCTTGAGCAGCTCTGCCCCGCCCCAATACTATTCCCGGATGGCGATCGCTGCCGCGGTCATCCTCCTGGTTGTTCGGCAAATTGCGAGACGGACTGCACGCCGGCGCCCCCGGGCTGCTGAGCCGGATCCGAAATCGCGATTGAATCTGGAATGACAGCTCCTCTGTTCGTCGCAGTCCTAGCTGTTAACATCGGTTGTTTATGAAGGGCATTGTTTTGGCCGGTGGAACAGGTAGTCGGCTGTTTCCGCTCACGAAGATCACGAATAAGCATCTGCTTCCGATTTACGACAAGCCGATGATCTATTACCCGATCCAAACCTTAGTGGACGCTGGTATTCGAGATCTGCTGATCGTAACCGGAGGCCGCAACTCCGGCGATTTCCTTCGATTGCTCGCAAACGGAAAAGAGTTCGGCCTAAAACATATCAATTACACCTATCAGGAAGGCGAAGGCGGGATCGCCGACGCCCTGGCTCTCGCGGAGCATTTCGCCGAGGGCAGCAAGGTCTGTGTCATCCTCGGCGACAACATCATCGAGGGATCCATCGCCCAGGCAGTACGCGATTTTCAGGCACAAGAGCGGGGCGCCAAGATCTTACTGAAACAGGTCCACGATGCGGAGCGTTTCGGAGTGGCAGAGATCGACGGAGATCGCATCATAGGCATTGAAGAGAAACCGGTGAAACCGAAATCGAACTATGCTGTCACAGGTATCTACATGTTCGACGAGACCGTGTTCGACAAAACGCGGACATTGAAGCCCTCAGCCCGAGGAGAACTAGAGATCACCGACGTGAACAATGCTTACATCAAAGAAGGCTCGATGACCTTTAATTACCTGGATGGCTGGTGGACAGATGCCGGCACCTTCGAATCGCTGCTGCGGGCTGCGAACCTCGTTAACGACACACTACGAAAGAGCGAGCAGAGCTCGGAAACTTTAGCCGGAGTACGCGGAAGATGAGTGTGATGGCTCTTGGTGTTCTAGCTTCCGGCGTTGAGATCGCGATTCCGACTTGCGAGCCCGGCATCGGTAAGATGATTCTCACGCCCAATGCGCCTGACCTGATCGCCGATATTCAGATCAAGCCCTTTGCACTCTGGCCGGACGATCGCGGCTACTTTCTGGAAGTCGCACGACTGGAGCAAGGCTTGGTATCGGACTTCCCCACCGCTACAACCCAGGTATCTGCAGCGTTGAATTATCCGGGCATCATCAAGGCATTCCACTACCACAAGCACCAGACAGACTATTGGGTGGCTGCGGCCGGTTTGCTGCAGGTCGCACTCGTCGATTTGCGGCTCGATTCGAAAACCTACGGCGTGAAGAACACGATGTATATCGGCGCTCTGCGGCCTTGGCAGGTTCTCATTCCGCCCGGTGTGGCGCACGGCTACAAGGTGATTGGCGAGGATCCTTCTGTATTGGTTTACATCACAGATCGTACTTACGATCCAAGTGACGAAGGGCGCATCACCGTACAACGACACGGGAATTGCGTACGACTGGGAGTTGCAACACAAATGAAGTTGCTCGTCACCGGTGGCGCCGGGTTTATTGGATCAAGCTTCGTGCGCATGGCCCTGACGGAAGGTTGGGCCGAAAGCGTGGTCAACGTGGACAAGCTGACCTACGCGGGAAATCTGGACAATCTCCGCCCAATCGCCGGACATGCCGGGTATAAATTCGTTCAGCTTGATATCTGCGATGCACCCGCTATCGAGGACCTGTTTCGATCGGAGTCGCCCGACGCCGTCGTGCATTTCGCGGCCGAATCGCACGTTGACCGGAGCATTCATTCGCCGGCTCCGGTGATTCTGACCAACTTCAACGGAACCTTCTCGCTTCTGGAAGCGGCACGTCGCAATAAAATCGCCAGATTCGTGCATGTGTCAACGGACGAAGTCTACGGAAGTATCGACCCTCCTCACGAGGCGGACGAAACCTATCCCGTCCACGCCAGCAGCCCGTACTCAGCGTCGAAAGCGGGCTCGGATCTTCTGGCTCTTTCTTATTTCACGACATACAAGTTAAATGTCTCGGTAACCAGGGCATCGAACAACTACGGGCCATACCAATTTCCGGAAAAGCTTATTCCGTTGATGATTTCGAACGCACTCGACGATATCCCTCTACCCGTTTACGGAGACGGCCAGCAAATTCGTGACTGGCTCTACGTCGAAGATCACTGCCATGCGATTCACACGGTGCTCGAGAAAGGCGACCCCGGCGAGATCTACAACATCGGTGGAAACTGTTCGCTTCCGAATCTGGAGGTTGTTCGGTAGAATCCTGCGCGCAACAGGGAAGCCCGAATCTCTGATCCAGAGAGTGATGGACCGGCCAGGTCATGATCGGCGGTATGCGCTGACCAATCGAAGTTGACAAGTCCAAAACCGGTTGGGAGCCCCGCATGCGATTTCGAGCAGGGGCTCGAAAAAACCGTGGAATGGTACCGGGCCAATCGCGATTGGGTGCGGCGTGTGACAAACCGGCGAATACCGGGAATTTTACGAATTAAATTACGCAGGTCGCGAGGCTTAATTCGCGTCCTCGATATAATTCGTTAGAAAGATCTCTTGCCGGTGGACCGGTCGCAGAATACATTTTCTTCACTCGAAGAGCTGAGACAGATCCGGGAAGAAGTCGCCCGCACTCAGTCGCTCGAGAATCTCCGTGATCATTTCGATCGCGTTCAGACTTTGCGTCGAACCTACGTCGGGGATTTCGATCTCCAGGTCATTATTTCCGAAGTCCAGGAAGAGATCATCGAACGCGCGCGACGCTTGCGAGAAGGGTCCGCGCTGCCGAAGGAAAACGGGCCGGTGCGTCCCTCGCCCTCGGAAGAACCCCGCCTGGTTCAACACAGAGAGCCGGAGGAGCAGACGTTTGACGCGGGCGAGATTCCCGCCGGATGTCCAGAAGCTCGACGCGAAGACGTGGCAACGAGCGACGTATCTCGCTTTGTTCTTCGCGCTGATCCTCTTCGCAGCATTTTTCTATCTGGTGCAGACTGCTCGGCGGCTGAATTTCGCCCAGACTCAGGCAGGAACTGCTCCAGCTGCGCAAGTCTCCCACTCCGAGTGACAAGACTCCCGAGAAAGGGACCGCGGCATCCACGTCCACACCGCCTTCGCTTAATCCGACGCTTCGCTTGTACACCGACTTGGTTCCGGGATCAGTAACGATAGACGACGGACAGCCGCAGGAATTGAAAGATGGCGAGCTGATTTTGGACAAACTCGAACCGGGCCGGCACTCAGTGAAAGTCATTGGGCGGAATGGCAATGCGGCGTTCAGCTTCGATGTGGCGGAGAAAATTGCGCCCCGCATCGTCGGGCAGCCTACCGTTTCGAATGCAATGGCGGTGCTGGTTTCGTCACAGGACGGGAAAGGGACGTCTTGTGACAAACGTAGAAAAGCCGACGGTAACGCTGGATGGCAAGCCGATCTCGCAAGAGAACACGGACGACATCGCCCTGGAGGATCTGGGCAACATTGACCATGATCTTCAGATTACTGAGAGCAAAGACCGGCAACGATTTGTTCTGACGTATACTCCGGCGCCGACCCTGACCGTCTACGTCAAGTCTGATCCGAACGCGGGTACGGCAATCGTAATGACAGGACAGGACGGCGTGGAGGTATTCATCAACAATCTTTCGTATCGTCGCAAAACAGATCGCGGCCAAGTTCGAATTCCCTTAAAAGTAGGCGAATATACAATCCGTGTGCACAAGCCTGGGTTTATCGATCCGGCGCCGCAGACGATCTCGGTGAAAAAGGCCGAGGAATCGGCGGTGGAGTTCCGGCTGGAGCCCGTTCCAGAGATCTCGACGTTGCAGATCAAAGGCGCGCTGCCCGGGACGATGGTATACGTGGACCGCGAATTGGCCGCCGCAATTGGGAACGACGGCAATGCGAATATCTCGACCGTGAAGCCCGGTGTTCACAACATAGAACTTCGCAGAGAACAGGCCGTCTCGAAAAGATTTGATCGCACATTTCATACCGGTGACGTCGTAGTCCTCTCCGGCCCGGATGTGACTCTCGAGAAAGTGGCAGGCGAGACGAAACCTGGACCCACAGCAACGACCGCGCCTCCGCCCTCCCCAACACCGTCCAGCCCCTCGAACGAAAGCGTGGACGTCCCGGGCCAGCAGGTGCGTAAAGGCGGCGGGTTCGTGGCATACCACGACCCTAAAACGTCAGGACGTTACACGTTTCAGGCGCAGGCCCGGAAGAGCGGACTCTTCAAGCGCGGCAAGCTGCAATGGTACGCAGGCTATGTTGATCCGGAGAATTACGTTCTCTTTACGGTGGATGGAAAACACGCGATCACACGTGAAGTGCACGATGGCAAGTCGACAGATGTTGGAAAGGTGGCCTTTGATGTCGATAACAACGACTGGGTTCAAGTCGACCTTTCCGTGAAGGCCAACAGCATTACTGCTCTAGCCAAAACCCCTTCCAGTCCATGGACGCGACTGGCCGCCGTACCTTCCTCCGGTCACGACTTCACGCAGGGGAAGGTTGGGTTTTACGTACCCGGGAACGACGAAATTGCTGTTTCAAATTTCCGGTTTTCGAGTCACTAAGTAGACGGAAACGAGACTAACAGCCGTGGATGAACGCGCGTTTTATCGAGAGTCGGAAACGAGAAAACCGGCTACGCTGCATTGCCCCTTCTGCCGCACAACTGAGACGTATGACTTGCGATGGCTCGTGCGCCGCAAGGTAGACAAGCTTCCCCGCCAGGCAGACGAACGAGACCGCGCCAAATTCGCCAAGGCCGCAAGCTACATGGTTCTGCTCGACGACAAGGCCAACTGCAAGAACCCGAGGTGTCGCAAGACCTTCGAAATATCTGGCATCAAAACCACAGCATTCCTTACGGAATAAGGCGAGACTTTGCAAGTTGAGGGCTGGGAGCATCGCTACCGGGCCGAATCTGAGATCGAGGACGATTTTGTTCCGCGGCCAACGCCGTTAGTCGAGCGGTTCTTAACCGAAGTTCAACCCGGGGCAGTTCTGGATCTCGCGGCCGGCACAGGCAGGAACGCGATCTGGCTTGCTGGGCGCGGCTGGAAAGTCACAGCTGTGGACGGCGCTCCTACGGCAGTCGACACTCTTAAGAAGCGCAGTACCAGACTGGCCGTGCCGCTCCGAGCGGTTGTGGCCGACCTGCAAAGGGGCGAGTTTGCGATTGAGCCCGCTGCGTGGGACGCGATTACAATCTGCTACTACCTGCAGCGGGATCTCATTGAACCCGCGAAAGCCGGCGTACGCTCCGGGGGCATTCTTATCTGATTGTGCACACAACAGAGGGCGACGAACAGCCAGCGGAAACGAGGATGAGAGTCCGGGGGAGATTTCGACGTATTTCCGCGGCTGGCAGATTTTGCATCAATACGAAGGCAAGCCGGACGACCCGGAACATCGCAGGTCGGTCGCAGAGATTGTTGCGCGGCGACCCACTGATTAGCTTTCTTGGGGAGACTTAGGCGGTAAAGGCCAGCTTTTGCCGGACGGGGTCACGAAAGTCGATGGCCGCGTTCAGGATTCTCTGGCCGGGCCTTCCGCAGGGACACGGCTCGTCCTGGATTTCACCCACGAGACCGGTTCCGGTCTGACGTCCGCGGCGGCTAAACCAGAGTTGGTCGTTCACGCGGGCGAAGCTCACGCCTTGTTCAATGTGCCAGCCTTCCTGAGCTTCGCATTCTGAAGCGAGCAAAGCTCCGTCGTCGGCCAGAACCAGTTCATAGACTGGCACCGAGAACGCCTTCCAGAGTGCGGTCCGTTCTCCGTCACTCAACGGGGCATCACGGAAGTCGGTCAGAACGAAAACGGCGCAATCCACGTCGGCAAAACCAGTTTCGGTCGAGCCTTACCTCCCGTGCGAGTTGGAGCAAGTGGGTAGAGGAACCGACGAGCGCTTCGGGCGGAATGCTTCGAGCATCTTCAGGTCGCTGACCAGGGAAATAAGAGGCTTTCTCGAAAAGCACACCTGGAAGGCTGATTTGCGCGACACGGGACAATGCGTCGGACGCAAGGGGCAGGCGACGCCGGTTACGGACAAGTCGAACAGGGAAAATGTGCGCGGCACTTCGCATGATGGCTGGTAAAGCAATGGTGCGCGCTGCCCCGCGATATTCTCAGCATCCGAATCCGGCCTTTGCGGACGCAGATAATTTATCAGATTCGGGAAAAATTAATAATCATTAGCCTGTCTTTCTTGCATAATAGAACAGACAAGTTGAGTTCGAATCGAACGATTCATCAGGATGGCGAACACGATTATTGGCGCGTTGTCGGATAACGCCGCCCAGAAAAGCTATCTGATGACCACGGTAACCACCGGTTGCGTCGTCGTCAGAAACCCGTCTGCCGCATCGGAGACAGCGATTTCTCTCAGCAGGTTATCGGAAGTCCAAACAGTTAAGACCAGCTATCCCGCGCTAATAGTCATCGCAAGCGGACTTTCCGTGGTAGCAGCGGCCGCATTTTGTTCAAAAGAGGGCGATGGAGCCGGAATTCCAACGGCATTCTTAAGCGCCAGTTTCGTGGCAGGGTATTTCTTGTCCCGAAAGGCAGCGCTAAAGTTCGTCGTCGACTCGGACATTACCCAAACGGCCTTCGGGACGCTGCGTGCCGCCAGCAGTCTGAAGAAAGCCGTGCAAACCGCCTGCACGCAGCAAGCAAACCCCGAACAGCAGGTTTCGGAACAGCCGGAACTCGAGCTGAAACCGAGTTTATCGGGCTTATTGAGTCTGAGCGCAGAAGGCGCGAATTCCTAGGCGCTCGACGTAGGTGAAGGTCGAGAATCCCACGGCCGAATGGGATTCCCGACCCTAGCTGTTCTATTTCGCGGGCACCCCAGCCAAATGCAATTCCTCTAACGCTTCGCTACGAGGTGCGAGTTCTGCATCGATCAAGCGAAGGCCGCCTTCGATGATGTCCAAGCCGTGTCCGAGCTCTTCCTGGGTGATCATGAGCGGGGGACAAATCCAGACCATATTGAAGCGAGAAAACGCGTAGACGTGTTGCGCCTTGAGGTAGCCACTAACTTCGCCATCTCGGGACTCGTACCGTTGAAAGGCGCAAGCGGATCCTTGGTGGCTTTGTCACGTACAAGTTCGATAACGCTGAAGAGGCCTTTGTAGCGCACGTCGCCGACGCAAGCGAATCGCTGCTTCATGCTCTCCAAGCCGCCCGGCCAGGTATTCACCCTGCTGATCCACGTTCTCGAAGATATGTTCTTCTTCGTAGATCGACAGATTGGCGATCGCCGCGGCGCAGGAAACAGGATGGCCGCTATAGGTGAGGCCGCCCCAAAGCATGTGAGTCTCGAAATAATCGGCGATCGGCTGAGACACGATGACGGCGCCCAGCGGCATGTATCCGCTGGTTAAGCCTTTCGCGCAGGTTACGATATCGGGCTTGATGCCGTAGTGTTGAGTCGCAAGCCATCGGCCGGTGCGTCCGAAACCGCTCATCACTTCATCGTCAATCAGCAGGATGTTGTACTTGTCGCACAGCGCACGAAGCTTCGGAAAGTAATCGTCGGGCGGAACCAGAATTCCATTCGATCCCGTAATGCCTTCCACCATGATGGCGGCGATCGCTTGCGGATTTTCCATCTGGATGATCTCTTCAATGTGGCTGACACACTCGCGATGACAGCTATCGGGAGTTTTTCCAAATGGACAGCGATAACAGTAGGGGTCGAAGACGCGAACAATGCCCGGGATGCCCGGCTCGATCGGCCAACGCCGCGGCTCACCCGAAGCGGTCATTCCGCCCATAGTTGCGCCGTGATAAGAGCGATAACGCGTGATGATCTTGTTGCGACCGGTGTAGAGCTTCGCAATCTTCATCGCGTTCTCAACCGCTTCGGCTCCGCCCAGCGTGTAGAAAGACTTCGCGAGGCCTGTTGTTTCTGCGAGTTTCTTGCCGAGAACTCCGCGCGGTTCGGTAGCAAGGTTCGGGCCAGCAAAGCAGAGCTCATCCACCTGCTTCTTGATCGCGTCCAGCATCTTCGGATGCTGGTGGCCAACGTTGAGGTTAATCAGCTGCGAACTGAAGTCCAGCCAGCGATTGCCGTCGCCATCCCAAAACCACGAGCCTTCGCCGCGAACGATGTGAATCGGAGTGGAAGCGCCTTGTACTGACCACGCGAACATCGTGTAATCACGGTTTTCGCCGAACGATCTCCTTTGACGTTTTCGTCATATTGATATCTTTCTCCTCTTCTCGATGAAACGTATCACCTTTGTCGCCAGACCGTCGAGAGCACGAATGGCGAGTTCCAGATGTTCTTCCCGGGTATCTTCGATTTTGTTGTGGCTGATGCCGTTCAGCGACTGAACAAACATCATCACGGTTGGGATGCCGGCGCGCGCCACTTCCGCCGCGTCGTGAAGCGGGCCTGAAGGCAAGTGAGGAGCTTCCGGTGCGACTTCGAGAATGGCTTCCTCACATAGATGGATCAACATCGGATGGAACGGGACGGGTTCGATATTCCAGATGCGAGACCATTCAACGGTACACTTCTCTTCCGCAGCAAATCGTTCGCTTGCTTCTCGCGCTTCACGGTACATCGTCGCGAGAACGTTCGGATCTAGATCACGCTGATCGAGCGTGGCTTCGCACCGGCCGACGACCGCCGTCACAATTCCGGGGAAGGTTTTGAGGCTTCCGATCGTGCAGACGGCGTCGGGGTGCTTCTTGGCAATCGTGCGGATTTCGAGCGCGAGTTTGGCCGCGGCAGCCAGAGCATCGCGGCGCGCGTTCATGGGTGTGGAGCCGGAATGCGCCTCCTGCCCATGAAACGTGATGGCGTGGCGCTCGACGCCTTTCGTTCCGAGCACCACCGCAAGCGGTAAGCCTCGCGTTCAAGAACAGGCCCTTGCTCGATGTGCAATTCGAGATAGGCGGCTGCGTTCTGCCGCTCTCGCTGGGCTTCGGGAAATTTGTCGATCTCCACGCCGCAGCGCGCGGAGCGCGTCTTCCATGCGAACCCGGCCTTATCCGTCGCCACGATCTGCTTCGACTGACGATGTGCCGGCGAATGCGGAGGATCCTAACAGGCTTCGCCCGAAGCGTGCGCCTTCTTCGTCGGCCCAATCGACCAGACGAACCGTGACCGGAGGACGGCCATTGAACTCCTCAGCAATGCGCCGCAGAATGGCAAGGCCCGCGAGCATTCCAAGCGAACCGTCGAGCCATCCGCCGTTCGGAACAGAATCAAGATGGCTCCCGATAATCAGCGCTCGCGGTGACTGACCGGGCAGCGTGAGCCAACGATTTCCGGCCGCGTCGTAGTGGTGCTCGACCGGCAGATCGCGCCACTTTGTTTCAAACCAGCTCGCGCGCCTTCAGCCAGGTATCGGTCCAGGCGACGCGTTGCGCGCCGTCGTCGTCTGCCGTCAGCTGACGCAATTCTTTCAACTCAGCGATGGCTCGTTTCGGGTCAAGAGGCATGGTGTTCTCCCGGGAAGGCCGGCTCGCGCCTCAGCAGTTTTCCCCGCCCGTGGTCGCCGACGAATTGGCCGTCTCTCACTTGCACTTTGCCGCGCACCGTCACCACGGAAGGCCGCCCTTCGATCTCCATTCCCTCGAAGCCGTTGTAGTCGTTATTGACGTGCTGGGTTTTGGCCGAGATGACGCCCCGATACGCGGGATCGTAAATAACGAGGTCGGCATCGCTGCCCACGGCAATTGTCCCTTTCTTTGGAAAAAGCCCAAAGATCTTGGCGGCTCGCGTACTGGCGGCGTCAACGAAGCGGTGAAGGTCCAGGGCGCCGCGCTTCACGCCATAGGTGTACAGCAGGTTGACACGGTCTTCAATGCCGGGAATGCCGTTGGGAATCTGGGTGAACGCATCTTTGCCCAAGAGCTTTTGTTCCGTGTCGAACGGGCAATGGTCGGTGCCGACGGTATCGATCAAGCCTGACTGCGAGCGCGTCCCAGAACGAACGTTGATTCCGGCGTTCCCGCAGAGGCGGCGACATCACAAACTTCATGCCTTCGACGCCGGGCCGTTCTGCATAGGTTTTATCGAGCAGAAAGTGCGGGATGACGGATTCGACGGCGAGCTTCACGCCCCGTTCTTTCGCTGCCACTGCGGCGCGAAGTGCGCGTTCGCAGGAAAGATGGACCACGTAGCCGGTGGCGCCGGTGTTTTCGAGGAACGTAGCGAACCGGTGCGTGCCTTCAGCTTCGACGGATTCGGGACGGCTGGGCTCGTGCCACTCCGGACCGGTTTTTCCTTCCGCTAGAAGTTTGGCTTGCAGCCGGCTCACCAACTCAGCGTTTTCGCAATGCGCGGTCACGGTGACGCCGAGCGGACGCGCAAGCCGAAGGGTCGGATAGAGCTCGCCGTCTTCCACGCCGAAAAAGCCTTTGTATGCGAGGAAGACTTTGAAGGAGGTGATGCCGTCACGCACGATTTCGCGCAAGCTGGTCTTCCGTTTTGTCCTCCCATTTGGTGACGGACATGTGGAAGGTGTAGTCGCAGGCGCTATTGCCCGTCGGCTTTGGCTTTCCAGAGTTGGTAGCCTTCGAGCGCATCGTCCATCCGCGAGGGGCAACACATCTCGATGTAGGTGGTGGTGCCGCCGATCAGGGCAGCGACGCTTGCGGTCTGGTGCGTGTCTTTGGCGAAGGTCGCCATGAACGGAAGATAGATGTGGACGTGAGGATCGATAAAGCCGGGGAAGACAAACTTTCCCGAGGCGTCGATGATTTCGGTGCCGGGCAGGCGCCTCCAAGTTCTGCCCAATGCTGGTGATCGTTTCGTCTTCGACGTAGATGTCGGCCGTGATAAGCGCGAATCGGCCGTTACGATTTCGCCGTTCTCTGACTCAGGAGCGGCATCGTTCTAGTGAATGTGAATTCCCTGTTCTTCCCGATACGCTTTCATGGCTTCCCAATCTTCGGTGACTGCGGGTTGGGTCTTTGAGAGCTGATCCCAGGTGGTCGACGGCCGGCACGGCGGCAGTTCGACCATCTCGATGCAGTTTTCCACGGGACAGACGTTGTAGCAGAGCCGGCAGCCGACGCAATCTTCTTCGCGGACACGCGGCTGCGGACGCGGACCGACCGCTTCCTGCCTTGCCATTCGAGCGCGCATCATACGAATAGGGCTGAACGACGGATCCATCGTTGGCGACAAGGTCAATGCACTGATGCGCCGTGTCGTTACAGGCGACGTAGCAGAGATTGCACTTGATGCACGTTCCGTCGTTGATTCGGGCGACGGCGCGGAAGGCGAGATCGAAGTCTTTGAAGTCGGAGATGCGCGGCAAGGCTTTTGCCGCTGACATCTGCGATGGTTGCGAAGACCTTTCGAATCCATCCAGTCGGGAAAGGCCATCGCAAAGGTCTTCAATGATGCGAAAGCCGTAGTGCATGACGGCCGTGCAGACTTGCAGACTGGCGGCGCCGAGAAGCAGAAACTCGGCGGCGTCTTTCCAGTTCGAGATGCCGCCCATGCCGGAGATGGGCAAGCCCGCACGCGACACAACCTCATCGGCGCCGAGCGCGGAAAGCATGTTCGAGCGCGATCGGCTTCACCGCGGGCCCGGCATAACCGCCATGGCCGCCTTTGCCTCCGATGTTGGGCGTGATCTCAAGGTGTCGAGATCGACGCCCACGATCGAATTGATGGTATTGATCAGCGAGAGAGCATCGGCGCCCGCGGCCACCGCAGCACGCGCCGGACTCACGATGTTCGTGATGTTCGGCGTCAGCTTGACGATGATGGGAATGCCGCGCCGCTTGTTTCACCCAGCCGGTGATGTGCTCGCAATATTCGGGAACTTGCCCTACCGCCGCGCCCATCCCGCGCTCGCTCATGCCATGCGGGCAACCGTAGTTGAGTTCGATGGCGTCCGCGCCCGTGTCTTCGATTCGCTGGACGATATCTGCCCAAGCCTCCGGCTTTGATTCGACCATGGCCGAGACGATCACGGCTCGGTCGGGCCAGTTGCCGCTTCACTTCGGCGATCTCGCGCAGATTGATCTCGATGGGGCGATCGGAGATGAGCTCGACGTTGTTGATGGCGAGCATCCGCTGCCCGGCGTAGTGCCAGGCGCCGTAGCGATTGGAGACATTCAGAACCGGCGCGCCGATGGTTTTCCAGACGACTCCGCCCCAGCCGGCTTCGAAGGCTTTGTGAACCTGCGCGCCGGAATTGGAGGGCGGCGCGGAAGCAAGCCAGAACGGGTTGGGCGATTGGATGCCGGCGAAATCGATCCGAAGGTCGGCCATTATGCTGCCACCTCCTTCTTCATGCGGCTTCGCGAGCCTCGGTGGATGGCCGCTGCCGCTAATTTGCCGTCCTGAACCGCCATCACGGTGGAGCACGAGCCGCGGGCGCGAATGGAGTCGCCGCCCGCATACACGCCGGGAAGACTGGTTTCGAAGTCGTCGTTAACGCGCAGAAATCCCCGCTCCGTCGCGAGCTGCAGGCTGCGACCATGGCCATTTCTCCTGCCCGATGGCCTTTACGATCTGGTCGGCGGGGATGATGAACTCCGAACCAGGAGTGGCTCGTGGAGCAGGCCGCCCACTCCCGTCAGCTTGGCCGAGACTGACCGAGGCACATTCGAGACCGGCTGACGCCCGGGACAGTAGCAAGAACCCGGGTCGGTTGAGCAAGGAAGCGAAACTCAATGCCCTTCGCCTTTGGCGAACTCATATTCGTGAGGATAGGCGCTCATCTCATTCTGCGCGTGCGGCGGTACACGATCGTGACGCGCTCTGCTCCCAGACGTCGCGCGACGGTGGCGCAGTCGATGGCGGTATTACCGGCGCCGATGACTACGACATGTCGACCAATGTGCAAGGCGGCGCGGTCGAGTTTGCTCGCTTCGATGTAGTCGAGGCCGTCCACAATATGTTCTTCGCCCGGAATATCCAGATCGGGTGTGGCGCCAAGACCGACGGCAAGGAAAACGGCATCAAATCCGTCCTGCAAATCCGGCAAGCGTGAGGGCGTGACCAAAGCTCTGCCCAGTGCGAAATTCAACGCCCAAGCGACGAATGGCTCGACCTCGGCCAGCGACACGGGAACAGGCTCCCGTAGGGCGATGATGCCGTATGTCGAGAGTCCGCCCTGGAAGGTCTCGCTTTTCGAAGACTGTGACTTTGTGACCCAATTTGGCGAGTTCTCCGGCGCAGGAGAGACCCGCGGGACCGGCTCCGATCACGGCCACTGTTTTGCCCGTTGCAGCTCCGGGCTGAAAGATATTCAATCTCGCGAGCTTATTGACGTAATCCGTCGCGAAACGCTGCAATCGCCCGATCATGATCGGCTTGTGTTCGGATCCCAGAACACACGCTCCTTCGCAGAGCTCCTGTACCGGGCAAACGCGTGCGCAAGTGGCGCCGAGAAGATTGGCCTCGAGAATCGTAGCCAGCAGAACCGATCACGTTATCGGTCGAGATCTTCTTGATGAAGCTCGGTATATCGATATGAGTGGGGCAAGCGTGGGTACAGGGGGCGTCGTAGCAGAACAGGCATCGATTCGCTTCAACCAGCGCTTCGTGATCGGTCAACGGAGGCAGCAACTCGGCGAGCGGCTCCTCCGGTCGCGGTCACTCGGGAAAGTTGAAACAATAGCTCTCCTCCTTCGGACGAAGCGCGGGTGTGGCGCATCCCGGTAGATCTCTCGATAGTAAATCAACTGGGTTATAGTTCGAGAAACCTGTGCCAGCTCAGTACGACCAGAGCCTTTACAACGAAGACCTGGCACCCGTACCGGTCGAGAAGCGCACCTGGGGCATCTACAACTATGCCTCTTTGTGGGTGGCGATGAGCGTTTGCATTCCGACCTATATGCTCGCGTCCGGTCTGATCGCCGGCGGTATGAGCTGGAAACAGGCGATCGGGACCATTCTGCTGGGCAATTTGATTGTGCTTGTTCCCGATGCTTTTGAACGCGCATGCTGGCGCCAAATATGGTATTCCCTTTCCCGTTTTTGTTCGCGCCTCGTTTGGCGTCCGCGGCGCGAATGTGCCGGCGGTGCTCCGCGCCATTGTGGCTTGCGGATGGTTCGGCATTCAAGCGTGGATCGGCGGCCAGGCAATCTATTCGATGTTGAGCATCTCTGTCCCGGGCATCGCCGCACAACCCGCTCGGGTCACTGGCTTTGCTTTTTCGCTTTTTGGCTGCTGAACATGGCGGTGATTTGGCGCGGCATTGAGACGATCAAGTTTCTCGAAGGCATCGGCGCTCCTTTCATGCTGGGCATCGGATTGCTGCTGCTGTGGTGGATCACCCGGAAAGGCTGGCGGCCTGGGACCAGTGCTCAGCAGCCCGAGCAAGTTCGGCAGCACCCGCGAGTTCTTGCGCTTCTTTGTTCCCAGCCTGACCGGCATGGTTGGCTTTTGGGCGACCGTTGCGCTCAACATTCCCGACTTCACGCGTTATGCACGATCCCAAAGGGCGCAGGCTCATCGGACAGGCGCTGGGGCTGCCGCCGGCCATGACGATTTATTCCTTCATCGGAGTCGCTGTTACCTCGGCGTCCGTTGTGTTGTTCGGCCAGGCGATCTGGGATCCGGTGGCGCTGCTGGGCAGGTTTCATCAGCCGGTCGTCGCATCCATCGCCCTGGTCGCGCTGCTGGTGGCGACTCTGAACACCAATGTCGCCGCCAACGTTGTGTCGCCTTCGAACGATTTCTCCAACCTGAATCCGCGTCTGATCTCTTTTCGAACCGGCGGCTTGATCACCGGCGTGGCTGGGCTGCTGATGATGCCCTGGAAGCTCTTGACTGATTTCAATAGCTACATCTTCGGGTGGCTGGTGGGCTATTCGGGCTTGCTCGGGCCCATCGCGGGCATCATGATCGCGGACTACTTCCTCCTCCGGAAAACCAGCCTGAATGTCCATGACCTCTACCGTCGCGGCGGCAGGTACGAATACAAGAATGGCGTAAACCGGAACGCGATCATCGCACTGGTGGCAGGAGTGGCGCTAGCTTTGATTGGGCTTGCCGTACCCGTCGCTCCGGCCGCTCTACGATTACTCCTGGTTTGTCGGGTTTCTTGTGTCTGGCGCTCTTTACCGCTCTGCTCATGGGAGCTTCAGAAGACGCTCCGCATTTCCGTGAGTGAATTTCTCGAAGTCATCCGGCGGTAAGCGCAGTTCATTGAGATAGGCGCGGCCTTTTTCGTTCGAACTGTATGGGTAATCGATGGAGAACATCAACCGGTCGATCCCGATAACCTCAACAGTCAGGTACAAGGGACCAGCGGTAAAGAGTCCACTGCTGGTGATGTGGATGTTCGTTCTGAAGTACTCGGCGACGGACTGTTTCAGTCCTTTGGCCGCAGGGGTAAGAGCAGCATTGATCCGCGCGAGAAAGAACGGAATCATTTCGCCCATATGCCCGATAATGATCTGCACTTTGGGAAAGCGGTCGAAGACACCTGTCGCGATCAAACGCAGTGTATGGAGACCTAACTCAGCGTGCCATCCCCACCCGGCGATGGACAACATTCGGGCGAGCCCGGCTCCAGTCCAGAAAAGTAAGCTTCCATTACTGGCTCCGGAGGAGGTGCTGGATGCAGGTACAGGGGAACATCGAGAGTCTGTGCCGCCTCGAAGATCGGGGAGAAAGACGGATGGTCGAGGAAACGGCCCTGGCTGACACCTTGGATCATCGCGCCTTTGAGCCCGAGTTGTTTCACGGCACGCTCCAGTTCCTTCGCTGCCGCTCCGGGATCGGCAACCGGGAGAGAAGCGAAACCGGCAAAGCGCGTCGGGAACCGGGAGATTGTGTCCGCTAAGTCGTCGTTCACTCGTTGGGTGAGTGGTATGGCTCGCGACGGCTCCAGCACCTCCGGGGACGGGACGGTATGGGAAAGCACCTGGACATCAATACCGTGTCGATCCATGTCGGCGATCCGCCGCTCACCTACTTCGTTCAGATCCGACAGGCTTCTCATCATGGCTTCGCCGGCCGTATTGATCGTTCTAAAGTAGTTGTTTCCCATCTCCGCATCGACGGCTTCGTTGCGGAAATGCTCTTCGAGCGCAATCACTTTCACGACCTGTTGACTCGTATGAATGAGAAGAGTGTCGGGACATATCTCACTCTAGATGCTGGCTACGGACACACGCCCACTCATCCTCACAGCTCAACTCGACGAGCAGAATCAGGAATACTTCGACGGGTTGCGCGATCAATACTTTCCGCCCGAGCGGAACTACCTTCGAGCTCATTTGACGATGTTCCATGCGTTGCCTGGATCCGAAATCGCGGGGCTGGCGACTCTCCTCGTGGACGTAACAGCCCGACAGCATGCAATGGTTGCCGAAGTTTTCGGGTTGAGATCTCTGGGGAACGGCGTGGCATTTACGCTTCGTTGTCCCGAATTGGAGAGAATCAGGCGCGAGATCGCATTCGCGTTTGGTGAAACTCTCACGGCACAGGACCGGCAGACTTGGCGCCCACACATTACGGTTCAGAACAAAGTGGGTCAAGAGAGCGCTCGAGAATTACTCGTGCGTCTGCAGCAGACGTTTCAGCCCTGGGACGTTTCGATCAACGGCTTGCAGCTGTGGCGGTACAAGGGCGGCCCGTGGGAGTTCGTGGACCGATTCCAGTTCGGGATCGCTAGTCACCCTTCCACGGCGGCAACGTAAGCGCAAGTTCAAAGGCAGCACGATCGTGCACAGGAGTGCCGTGAGAGATGATGACGCGTTCGAACGGCAAATCTAGCATGTTGCGCAAAGCTGGAACGGCCCGCTCCTCGTGGAAGCTGCTCTTCCAAACGAGGAGCTTTCCATCTCGCTCGGTCAATGCGTCTGCAAAGACGATCGTACGCTGCCCAGGCAGCCATAACGGTGTCTCGCTCTTTCCGCGACCGTCATAGAGGGCAACTAAACCGCCCGGCAGTTGCGTACCTGGTTCAATTGGCTCCAACTTGGTTTTGGGCACATCGTCCGGCCAGAACAGACCGGGGCCGAACGCTCGCGTTCCAAAGAGTCGCACCACGAGGTCGATGTCCCGGACGTGGTCGGGTTTCAGTACCACCGAAACTGTTGGCGATCGTCGACCCAGCCGGGTCCAAATATCGGAGCTGGAGAGTGGAGGCAGAAGCGCATCGAGAAGCAGCACCTGCCCGTCCGACTCGACGCAGACGGAGGTCACGGTCGGCTGCCAATCCAGTCCTGGTTTCCAATGTGGATGGCGGAGCCGCCAGATCCAAAGACCGTCGGCGAGGTCCTGCATTTCCACCTCGCCCGAACGGTCAGGCATGATCGAGCATCTCGGTACGGTATTTCGAGCTCAGAGAGCCGGCCATCGCTTTCATCTTGGCTTGCGCTTCAGCATCGACCGGCGGCGGTGGCGTCGTGCGCGTCTGGACCGGCACACCAATTTCGGCGAAATACTCTTCCTGTCCGGCGGGTGAGCAAATGCAAAGTAAGCGCGCTGGCATGCTCGTCTTGTTCTGAAAGCGATGCGGCGCGTTGGCGGGAATCGCAATCGTATCTCCTGCCTTGACCGTTATGCTCTCGCCGCGGAACGTTGCCTCGATCTCTCCTTCGAGCACCGTAAATGATTCTTCGAAATCGTGGCGGTGCGGAGGCGGTCCGCCGTTCGGAAGAACATACATGTCGATTAGGCAATACCGGCCGTTCGTATCTTTTCCACTTAGCAGAATCGTGTACGTGTTCCCTGCGACTCCCAAGTGAGACAACTCTCCATCAACTTCAACGACGACCAGGTTTCGCCCGAGATTGTCGGGGGGCAAACTACTCATCCGGCTCTCCTTTGGGTAGAACGATCTTACGTATTATTCTTAAACCCGGCCCGTTCCAGCCCGACCTGTGCTTCGCGATTCTTCATGAACGTATCCCAAACGAACCCTGTGCGCAGGTTTTCGGCCATAAGAACCGTGATGCCGACATCGATACCCACGACGTCGCCGTCATACCAGTTCGTCAAGGGATTGAATGCGTTCACAAATCCGTAGCGGGACCAGCAGCGATCGCCGTAACGGTATTTCATGTTCTTCAGAACGCGAAGGGTTGCTTCGGGCAAGAACGGCAGAGATCCCGCTGGAGCGCTTGGTACCACCGTGCCATCGATCGGGCCCATCTCGGGAGGCCCACCCCACGCGACATAGCCATGCTGAGAATCGGAGGCTGTGATGCCCCAGAGATCGTCCGAATAATCCGGGAAACGCTTACTCAATTCGATACAGAACCGGCGATGGACTTCCGTGGCGATTTTCGAGTTTTCGAAATAGTCGGCATAGGCGTCACGCTTATTTCGCAGGTCGAACCACGCATGGGAGTATTGGTGGATGAACAGAGGCGCGAACGAGCCGATGTAGCGCAGGCCCTCATAATCGAACGTGAGCCGCCTCCATGCTTTCCAGGCTTCAGCTGGAAGCGGATGAGAAGAGGAGCCCAGCCCGAGCAGGTACATCATGATCAGTTCGCTGTAGTAATCCCAGCGATACGGAAGAAACCCGGCCTCGGGAGCCCATCCATGCTGCAGGAGCGTTGTGTCCTCGGCGAGCCAGGTCCATTCCACGCGGTTGTAGATATCCCGAGCCAGGCGCGAGATTTCAGCGCTGCGAAAGTGCTGGCGGCAGGTAAGCACGCCGCAAATCAGCATTGCCGTGTCGATGGACGATACTTCGGAATCCCAGATGCGCTCGCCCGTGTTGATGTTGGCGAAGTGATAGAAGAAGCCGCGATGGTTCGGCATCGCCTTCCAGAGGAAACGCAGCGTCGTGAGGACGCGCTGGCGTGCATCGGCCGTGGGTATGTAGCCGCGTTTCTCGCCTATGCACAGAGCGGTTAGCCCAAAACCGGTCGAGGCGATGCTGCTGACGATGCCGTAGTCGTCGCTCCGCACGTGGCAGCGATCTTTGACGAGCCCGGTCTCTGGGTTTGCCTGCTCCCAGAAAAAGCGGACGTTTGCTCTCTCCAGTTCATCCAGGAATGCTTCGTCTTCGGCCTTGAGAGCGTTTGCGGGTTCCTCACCCAGTGCCGCACTCGCGAGCATCAAGCTCAACAGCTGGCGACGGTTCATACTAACTTTAGGGTCATGAGCGGTCACCGGAGCCTGTCGTTGAAGCCGAATCGGTTCGCTCCCAAGTCATGCACGGAACGACACGATGAAGCGTCCTGGGGCCAGTGTAACAACCCGAATCATTAGACTTTGAGAAGTGCGGCCGATGACCCGAAGCCGCTTAACGATTCTGATTGTCCTATTGATCGTGGTTTCCTCCGCGGGTGTTTGGGTCGCCGTCAGAGTGGCCGGGAAGCGGGTACCCCGCCTAAATCCGCCTATCAACCTGGAAGGGTCCGTCCTGAAGCAGGATGCGGACCCGAGTAAACGCACGCCGATCCCGGAAGTAACCGTCACCGCCATACGCGGAAACACCGAAGTCATCCAGAAAACGGACCCGACCGGCTATTTCACCGTATCGTTTACCGGCGGAATCGAAAGCGGAGCGGACCTCTCGTTGACCTTCGTGAAAGAGGGCTACAAAACCATACAAATGACGCCGAATCAGCCGGGAGATCAGCTCTACATCGTACAAATGGAGCCCGTCTCCGCGCCTGCGGCGCTGAAAATGCAGCGTGTTCAAGCTCCTGCTACGAAGATCAGCTCAATTAAAGATGTGCGGGTCCGCTATTCGTTCAAGGACCACTCGACGATACCGGTCGGCGCCATCGCGAAGGAGTTTCTGGCTCCCAATAAGGGCAACATTCCCTGCCGGAACCAAGCCCCATGCTCCCCTGACGGGAAATGGAAAGCCACCACGACCATCCTGCCCATCGATACTGACCCAGGGAACGAGTTTCGGAATGTTCGCGTATCCTGCATTGCCGGGCCTTGTCATTTCCTGAAGGTTGACCCCGGCGTCACTGAACATGCAACCAGGCTCAAAATCTCGGTCCTGAACTGGTCCGATACCGCTGCATTCCTCGTGGAAGGAGATGTGATCCGGACGATGGTGACGAACATCGTCCGTCAATCGTATCCCTTCATCATCGGTAATACGATGAGTTTCGCCTTACCGCCAACCTCCGAGAGTCTCAGCATCGAGGCGAACGTGGATGGCAAACTGATCATCTTTCCAGTCGGGCCCACGCTGGACCTGTCCTGGGCGAACTGCAATGTGGATACATCCACAGTCGGAGATAAAACTTACCGTTGCCAGTTGAAGCCGGGATATGAGTTTTGAAGCGACCGACTTCCACGAACTTGTCGTCCCAGCAGCCAAAGCGACAGCGATGCCGGTCGTAATCCGACCCGCCGAAAAAGCGGATGTTGCTTTCACGGCTGAAATGAGGGCCCAGAGATCGGGCTCGCCGTCCTTTTGGGCGGACCGGATCGATCGCTATCTGCGGGGTGAATATTCGCCGCAGCAGGCGCTTGCGCTTCGTTCAGCGTTCGTTGCAGTGGATCAAATGACGATACTGGGCTTCGTTGCTGGCCACCTTACGCGCCGGTTCGGCTGTGACGGTGAAGTGCAGTGGATCGATGTTGATCAGGGGCGACGTGGCGCCGGCATAGGATACGGGCTGATGGCGCAAATGGGTACTTGGTTTGTTTCCGCGAATGCCGGCCGCATTTGCGTTAACGTCGATCCGAACAACATCGCGGCGCGCAGACTCTATGCAAAATGCGGGGCGCAATCGTTAAACGACTTCTGGATGATCTGGGACAGCGCACATCTCATCTGTGCACCACAGGCGAATAGTCGCACCTAGGCCCGCGGAGTCTGCGACCGGATCGCTTCCACGATCTCGGCTGCAACTGGTAAACGACCGGTCTGCTTCTTCGAGTAGATGGATTCGCCGTTAACGAGCACTGTGAACGAACCAGGGGCACCAGCGCGCACCCGAACCGGAAGGCCAAGCTCTCGTTCCAACTCATTCCTGAGACTCACGGCCTCAGCTTTGAGGTCAGCTCAAAAAAAGCAACGTTTAATCTCGATATTCATCGTGGTTGCGCCTCAATCGCAAGGAGCGCTCTGGTATCAGGCTAGCAGCGTTCTCTTCGCCAGGCCCGAAGGGCTTGCCCCTTCTATTTTGACGCAACAATCGGAAGCACTGAACGCCAGAGAAACTCGACTTCCTGGTAAAGCGAAGCTTCCGCAAGTCGTTCATCGTCGGTATGGGCGGCGCCGACCGTCACATCCTTCTCCTCCACGATCGGCCCGAAACCGTAGGCCTGCACGCCCTTTCCTCGCAATTGGGCGTTGTCGGTCGCACCCGTCAGCATGGAGGGTAGCGTGATCGCACCGGGGAACATGGTCTTCTGTGCGGCCTCAAAGGAATGGAAAAGCTCGTTGTCGATTCCAGACGGCTTTCCTGGTTCGCGGCCGCCCATCCGGTTCGGAACCACTTCCACGTTCGGATCGTTGATCGTCTTCCGCATGCCGTCGTAGAATTTCGGCATGTCTTCATCCGGAAGCGCCCGAATGTCCAACGTGGCCTCTGCTTCGGACGGGATGACGTTCGACCGGAAGCCGGCTTTAAGGATCGTCGGAACAACGGAAGTACGCAGAATCGAGTAATGGTTGGGTTCGTGTTCCGCAAAATAGGCTTGTATCTCGGTCGAATGAGCCGGGTCGCTGATGTGGTTATACCGGAATGCTTCGTCCGGAGAACTGATGGTGGCCAAACGTTCGAAGTAAGTTCGTGTGGTGTCGTTCAGGCGCATGGGCGGCTGGTTTGTCGAGACAAGAGCGACGGCTTGGGACAGGTGGATCAACGGATTGTCTAAACGTGGCCGTGAGCCGTGGCCCGATTGACCATGAGCGACCAGCTTGACGCCTCTCGGCACCTTCTCGGTCGTCGCAATTTCCACCGTGCGCACTTTTCCGTCGCGCGCCGACATGGAGCCGCCTTCGGTGATCGCGTATTCGCACTCGATGTCGCTCCAATGCTGGTTGACCATGAAGCCGATACCGACGTTCGCACCGCCTTCTTCCCCGGCTTCGCCTAGAAAGATCACATCGCGATCGAGCGGCACGTTCATACGCTTCAGCAGCAGCATGACCATCAGAGCCGACGTCACTTTATCTTTGTCGTCGATCGTGCCCCGTCCGTAGATGTAACCTCCTTTCCGAAGAGCAGAAAAAGGATCGACGGTCCACTTCTCCTTCTGCACGCCAACCGTGTCGAGGTGCCCCATCAGCAGCATCGGCTTCTTCGACCCGTTCCCTTTTAGGCGCGCGATGACGTTACCCCGGCCTGGTTCTAAAGTAAGAATCTGCGCCGGTATACCTTCGCCGTCCAGCACTTGTTTTAAGTATTCGGCGGCACGTGTTTCGTTGCCCGGTGGCGAGGTTGTGTCAATTTGAATGAGCTTTGAATACCGGTCAAAGATTTCCGCCTGTTGCGCTTTCCAATCAACGGACATTCGGTCTGCAGCGCTAGCAGAGAGGCTCGACAAAACAAGCGCGAGGGAAAGGCTCCCGGTTTTGCGTAAGAAGAATTTGATAGTCAGCATTAGTAGAAACGGAGATTGTCGATCTCGAGCCACTCGTTCGCGTTCGGCGGGCCTGATAATTCGAAGGCAAGGTCGCGAACATCTGTACCCGTCCATGGGACGGAAGGGCTGTTCGTTCGAGCGAGCGACGAGAAATCGATGCGTTGCGTCTTCCATTCCGCACCTGTGGGAAACGGTGCATTCCAATCCTCACCTTCCCGCACAGAGTAGGTGCTGACGCGAAGGCGGCAGCTTGCGTCCCCGCGTGCATCGAAAGAGATGCCGCGATACTTCGTCACATCCGCAAGTTCGACTGCTCCCGGGGTCAGCGGGAAGTGCAGGAGAGCATAATTCAGTTCTTTCGGCCCCATCTGGGCCAGAATCATGAGCGCGTGATCGTTATTGCTCCGGGCGGTGCGGGTGAAAAGGATCTTCGAGTGATCGATCCCCAGGTCAGTACCATTGACGCGAAGAGTGCCTAACTCAGTTCTGCCGTCTGAGCGTTCAAAGTCGTCGACCAACGCCCCGATCGGGTTGGAAGGCAGTTTCGACATAGTCTCCGACCTGATATCTCGCGAAAGCTCTGCCGGATCGTAATCGCGACCGTTCACGAACACACGAGAAGTCTTGTAGATATCTTGTATGTTCTCGTCCGGTTTACCGGAAACAAGCACCAGATCGGCCAGCTTTCCTGGCTGGATAGTGCCCAGATCTTTATCGACCCCGAGAATTTGCGCGCTGTTTCGTGTCGCAATCGTGATCACCTGGAGCGGCGTTAAACCGGCCTGTGTCTTGAGTTCCATCTCCCGGAGCGCGGCCCATCCATGAAAGGTTCCGGGCATACCCGCGTCGGTTCCATTCCCCAACGTGACACCGGCGTCGTATAGCGTCTTGTCATTTGCGAGCAGGCTTCGCCAGCGTGCGTTTCTGCTATCTGAGCTGCCGCCTTCGCCGTGTGGGCCCGCCGGGCGCTTGAGGATGGTTTCTATCGCGGGCTCGAGTACATTTTCGAGGCCCGGATAGAGCGCGCTGCGATCTCGCGGCTCATAAACTGCGAGGGTCGAAACATACGCCGTTCCCTTCGACTTCATCAGAGACACAAAATCGGGATCGAGTTCGCGGTCCTGGATCCCATGCACGAGCGAATCGACGCCCGCGCGTACCGTGATTCTGGCGTTTTCCAGGCTAACCGTGTGTGTCAGGACCTTGATGCCGGCCGCATGTGCATCCTGAACAATCGCCGCGATCGTCTCCCCATTCATGCTCATCAGGTTGGGCAGCGTTCCATAACGCCAGCCGTCGGTGAAGACTTTGATGAGGTCTGGTTTGGAAAGAAGGGCCTGACGCATGGCCACGTGCGCCGCTTGGGGTGTGGCGGCCTCCAGCGTGAACATGTCCCCGTAGCCCGATTCGGTCCCATGCCCGCCCGGTGGACTGATTCTTATCGCGAGGTGAACACGCGGGCCGCGCACAGCGCCGGTTTGGAGAAGCTTGCGCATGGGAGCAAACATCTCGCCGTAGTTCCCGAAATCGTCGACAGAGGTGACGCCGGATGCCAGATAAGCTTCCAGGTCTTTGCCCCAATCCGCAGCCAGCCCAGTAGCCGCGGAAGCGCGCAAATGGGTATGGAGATCGAATAGTCCCGGAAGCAAAGTCTTGCCATGCCCATCTATTCTTCGGGCACCGCTCGGCGCCGGAACATCCTTTCCGACCGCGACGATTCGATCATCCTTCACGACCACATTGCCGGTCCTTGCTTCGGCACCGGTTCCGTCCACGATGCGGACGTTTTCGATCAGAACGGATTGCCCGCTCGCTCTGGCGGTACCGACTGCAACCAACACAAATACGCTATAAGCTGCCCTCGGGAACAGGCGCACTTAGAAACTCACCTTCGCTACAAACTGCACAACCCGATATGCTTCGCCGTTGGCGACGATGGCTGTGGACGTAGAGGTGCTTTGCGTTTGACAGCAGGCGGTGCCGAAATTTGTGGACAGAATACTGGTGGAACCGACACTGGTGATCCTAATTTCCGGAAGTTTGCGTGATTGAAGGCGTTGAATGCTTCCATGCGGAAATTGACCGCAATACGCTCGCTCGGATGGAAACTCTTCGCGACAGCACCGTCTACGTCCCAATACCAGGGGCCTTGGAAGGTGTTCCTTCCCATACCGGTGCTTCCCGGAGGCGCAAGGGCAAATGCACTGGCATCCGTAAAGAACACGGGCCCGTTTGCGCCTACATACTTCAATGAAGCGTCAGGCGCGGCTCCCACCAGGATGGCGCGAGAAGTTCCATTAGTGGCAGATGTATAGTTAGCCGTTTTGGCTCCGCTGATGACGGAAAACGGCTCACCTGACGTCACGCTGTTCAGGCCTTGAATACTCCACCCCCCAATGATCGATTGCAGGATGCCATGCGCTGACGAAAAGAATGTCTTGCCTTGACCGATCGGTAAATCATAAATGCCCGTGATATTCAGGATGTGGGTACGGTCAAAGTCAGCGCGTCCCCGATCCAATCGCAGGTTCCGGCTATCGGAGGCCGTGCTGGTGGTTGGATTGTACGACGTGCCGACAGGATCGCCCGATTGATCGTCAATCGCTTTCCCAAACGTATACCCAACATTCAGCAGCAACCCCGAACTGTATCGTTTGCGGAGTGTCGTCTGCAAACTGTGATAAATGGAGTCGGCTCCGTTTGAGAGGTAAATGATGGAGCCGAACTGCTGGTTGGGACGGAGATGCGCGCCCAGAGTCGTTTGTTCGATTCGACCTGCGAAGTTCCCGGCGGCATTTTGAAGTAAGTCGGTTTTCGTCGTCGAAGAGTTTACAAAGGCAGACGTAAGCACTCCGCTTGTAACGAGAGGAATCGAGCTTCCTGCGGTTCCTGGGGGGCAAGCCGTTCCATCCGGGTTACATCCCTTGTTGTAGTTCGACTGCATCGCTGTGAAGGAATTCAGGATGGGCGCCGCACCAATTTGATTGCTATCGGTTTGACTATAAAGCCGCTCTCCGCGATTAGCGACATAACCCACCTGCCAGACGTAGCTCTTACCAAGTTCCTGTTGAATATTGATGTTCCACTGGTGGACCGTCGCCATTTTCAAGTGCTGGTCGAACACCACCACATTGGGGGCCACACCCAACAACTGATTGGAGGACTCAGGAAGCTGGAAGGGAGAAGAGAAGGCGCCGGAAGTTGGGTCGGAAATCCTTTTGCTAATCGAGTGTTCGCAGGCACCGTGGCGCACCCCGTGGTCACGGATAGAGATCCATAGGCGTTTGCTGTACACGAATAGGCAAGTCCCGGAACCGTATTCGCCACGGCTGCTGATTGATAAGTCGGAATGGGATCAAAGGCAATGCCGTAGCCGGCATGGACCACCGTGTCCTGCGCCCACGCGGACTCCACGCGACACCGATGCGCGGGGCGAGGGCTCCAAGGTTATTGCCCTGATACCAGCTGTTCGCCTTGACAAACGTCACCGCGCCTTGGGAACCGTCGACTGCCTTATTCGGCACATAAGGCGATTCGCTCACCTCTGTGGGCGCCTTGTTGATCTCCCAGCGGACTCCATACGTGACAGTCAGATTCGAGCGTGCTTTCCATTCGTCTTGTGCGAAGAAATTGAATTGTTTTTGTCGCTCTCCGACTGCCCAGAGCGAAGGGTAGTTACCCGAAAACATCGGGGAGAACGTATTCGTATTCAGGTTTCCGAGGAAGCCTTGCTTCAGTGTGGCCGGGATGCCAAGAAGATCGTTGACGGCCGAAAGGAGACGGGTGTTGTCGGTGCTGGAAATACCGGCGTAGCTGCTTGTCGCGACCGCGGCAGATTGAAGTCGATCCAGGAGGATTTAGCGTCGAGCTCAGGGAGATGCCGGAGATACGTTGATGCCCGCGACGCTTCCACTTCCGTCGTTCTGCTGATAGAGCCGCATGTTGTAGCCGAACCGGATATTATGAGCTCCCTTGGTCCAGGACATGTTGTCGATCAGTTGCGGAGTGTTGAGCGTTCGAACCGAATGCGGCGAGTAGATGTAATCGACGTCTACGTTATTAAACGTGAACACAGGTATGTTGTTGGGGAAATTCGGATTGGAGTCGCCGTAAGTAAAGAGGAACGTAAAGCGCGCAAATCCTGCCGTAAATTCGTTCACCAGATGAGGCGTGATGACAGTCCGCCAGGAGAACGCATAATTCTTGGCTGGGCGATAAACCTCTCCCCGCGGAGGGAAGCCGAGGAAAGATTTCCGGACGGCCGTTGATCAGGTCGCCTTGAAGTTGCTGTTCGGTCGCCCACATCGCGCGAAAGAAAATCGTGTTCGACTCGTTGAAGGTGTGATCGATTCGAAGAATATTGCGCGGTCCCCGGATCGAGCCGGAGCGTTCCACAAATATCCTGCCTGGTTCAATCCGTCACCAGAGCTGTAATTGTTCGGCTGCGGATAGCTGTTTAGCAGCTTGAGCACTGACGGGTCACCGCCGATGTGCAATGGGTCGTTGGTGAAGATGTTGTACGCCTGAATGCAATTCACATCACTCGTCGTATTGCAATATCGGACACCAGGCGCCAGAGCTCCGGTAGAGGTAACCAGCGCCGGCGAATTGCCCGTGATCTTCACGCCATTCAGGACGAGCGGGTTTCTCGGATCGGCGATGAAGTAGCGGAAAATTCCGGCGAGAGCAGTCGGCGTATAGACACGCGGGACAGAACCGAAAGCTTTATCGATCGCCTGCGACAGATTAACTTTTTGGCCCTGCCAGCCATAGTAGAAGAATGTCTTGTTTTTCCGGATCGGGCCGCCAACATCAAAACCATACTGATTTGCTTTCAAGTTGGCACGCTGTTGACCTTGTAGGTTCGCGTAGAATTCGTTTGAGTTAAGGTCGTTGTTCCTGAAATACTCAATACCGCTACCGTGAAACTCGTTGGTGCCCGAGCGCGTTGCGATTGACACGTTAAGGCCGGCGTTCTTACCTTCTTCCGGCGTCGGGTTCGAGGTGGTGACTTTGAACTCCTGCACGTTATCCGGGTTGATGCGAAACACGTTGTTTGTTGGGGTCGGATTCGAAGCCTCGTTAGCTTCGATCCCGTCGATCGTCACGTTTCCTGATTGCGATCTAAGGCCATTTACGTTAATGGTGGTGCCGCTACGCTGGGTAACCCCAGGTTCCAACACAATGAGATTGAGCGGATTACGCCCGTTCAGCGGCAATCTCGCCACCGCCTGGTGCTCAACTACGTTCCCTAAGGTCGCCGAGGTGGTTTGGAGCGCCTCCGCCGTCGATTGCACTTCAACCACATCGGTCGTTTTCCCGATCTCCAGCGTGACGTCCACCGTGACCGGAGTGCCGACCGTCAGCGCGACACTGCTCCGGCGCTCGGTCCTGAATCCGGGAACTTCAACCGTTACCGAATACGAGCCGACTGGAAGTGACGGGAACGAATATAATCCCGCATCGGTAGTTAGCTGCTTTTGAGTAACTCCGGTGGCCTCGTTGGTTGCTGTTACCGAAGCGCCTGTAATAATCGCGTGCGAGTTATCGTAAACAGTCCCGGTCAACTGACTCGTTGCGCTCTGCGCCGAGCATAAGAACTGGGAAAGGACAAAGAAGGCCGGCACCAGGAACGCCAACCTGAGGAAACGGACGAGCTTCTGCACATTCCACCCCTTTGCAATAATTCTGCGTTTTGAAAGCGAACATTGCCGGAGAGCGTCAGGGCTCAGACCTCAATCACGTGTTTCTGGTATAGGACGGATGTTAGCATCCTGTTCGGAAACGAGCAAGCGAAAAAGCACCGAACAATAGCGGCGCGCGTCCGAGCCGGTTTCGCAATATTCGTGTCGATTATGATCGATTGGATGTCATGTTTCTCTCGAGTGCAGACCGAAATCTAGCAGCCAGAATCGAACGCTCAGAGGCGCAGAACGCAGAGAAAATGGCCAGGCTAGCCTGCGACTCGTTTCCCCATGCATCCTTCCTGACGACTGCCGGAGGTATCGCAATTTTCACAGGGCTTGGCTCGCCGATGACTCACGCCATGGGAATTGGTATGAACGGTTCTGTCCCGGCGGAAGAACTGTTGCGGCTAGAGAACTTCTACGAGGACCGGGGAAGCAGCTGCCTGATTGACCTGTGTCCGATGGCACATGACTCCGTGATCGCCTTCGTCCAGAACCGGCCTTACCGCGTTGTCGAATTCAACAATGTGCTGGTACGGCCGATCAGGCCGGACGAGAGCTTTCCTTCCCAAGAGGCCGTACGCTGCGTGCGTGCGGACGAAACAGAAATCTGGGCACGCACAGTGTGCGAAGGCTTCTCGGAGTATATGCCTCTCTCGGATGATCAGGTCAGTTTGATGGCTGCGATCTCAAAGGGCACGCACTGCTTGCTTGGGGTCAATGCTGCGGGCCGCTTTGTCGGAGGAGCCGGACTCGCCATCCAGGACCGCACAGCCCTCTTTATGGGAGACTCGGTTCTGCCCCAGTTCCGCAGACAAGGCTGGCAAGCCCGGCTCATCCAAAAGCGCTTGGCCATCGCTCACCGAAACGAGTGCGATCTTGCCGCGGTTTCGGTCTTACCAGGGAGCAGTTCCCATCGCAATTACGAGCGGGCAGGGTTCCAGCTCATCTACATGCGTGTTAATTTGTCGCGCGAATTTGTCTGAGTTTTCGGGGAAATATTCTCACCGACTACCATGCAATTTGGCGCTAATGATGGACGCTACTACGCTAAAACGAACCGTAACGATTCTTCTTTTTACCGGGGTCTCCATTCTGAGTCCTGCCGTCGCTCTGTCGGAAGACAGCGCAAAGCCCACTAAGCCGGGACCCGACACCCTCATCTTCGCCGACGGAGAAAAACTGATCGGCCACCTGCTTCGCTCAACGGGAAATTCTGTGATGTTTCATAGTGATATGGCCGGAGACGTGACCGCAGAGTGGAAGGACATCAAAGAGCTGAAATCAACCCAGAATTTTGCCGTGGTCGAGAAAGGCGTTAAGCTTCACACTGGCGAAAACGATGCGAAAATCCCGCAAGGGTCGGTGTCATTGGTCAACGGCAATCTGCTGGTCCAAACGGCCGGACAATCCACACCTCTGGTTCTGCCGCTAAGCCAAACCGCTGATGTGATCGACCAAACGACATTCGAGCGCGTCGTGCTCTCGCGGCCGGCTTGGTATCAAAACTGGAAAGGCACAGCGACCGTTGGCGTAGCCCTGGTGAACGCCACACAAGTCAGCCAGAGCTACACGAGTGCTATCAATTTCGCGCGCGATATCCCCGGCGAGTCCTGGATGGATCCTGAGTCCCGAACGAGTCTGCTGTTCACATCTTCATACGGAGAATTAAAACAGCCAAATACCCCAACAGTCAAAACATCCATCTTTCATGCACAAGCGGAACGGGATCGCTACTTCGCTCCGCGGGTGTTCGTTTTTGCCGCGGCGAATTTTGACCACGACTACTCGCAGGGCCTCGATCTTCAACAGACCTATTCGTCCGGTATCGGATGGTCAGCAATCAAAACTGATCTTGAGCAACTCGATCTGCGGGCAGCCATCGGGTATGAGGATCAGAAGTTCTTCCTCGCGACCCAGAACCAGCATCTAATTAGCGGAGTGTTCTCAGAGGCCTATAACCGGAAGTTCCGAAACAAGATCGTGCTCCACCAGGATTTTTCGACCACACCGGCCTGGTCAAACTTGAATGCAGTATCCGCCACCGGCGATCTGAACCTGACGATCCCGGTTATGAAACGAATGAATTTCACCTTCGGCGTTGCGGACACTTACCTGAACAATCCCTCGCCCGGATTCCGAAAAAACTCGTTCCAGTTCACATCCGGAATCACATACGTTCAGCCGTGACGCACTGCGAAGTGGCCGGAGTAAGTCCCGTTCCAGCCACTTCAGTCCGTAGATGCGCTTACTTCGGAGCTTCTCCCGTCTTGATCGTGATAGCGGGGATGTCCTGATCCCTCACCATCTTGTTCAATGCCGGAACGCTAGTGCTCATCACGTCTTTCAGCTTTTTAACTTGCGCGTTTACGCCGGTCGCGAGATCTTCGTAAACCTGCTGCTGCGAAGCGGTGGGCTGCGCATCGGCCTGTGAGACGGCCGAGAGCAGAGCCGCGAGCTTGTTGTTCAGCCGGACAGGGAAGTTAAGCGGATCTTCGCTTGCCCTGTTCTTGGTCTGATACAGGCTCTCTTCAATCGCCGTTAGCTCAGCGCCCAGGCTTTTTGCCTTCTCAAGCACCGTGCGCGACTTTTCGTTCGACTTATCGGCTTCCAAGCGTTCGGTGAGCTCGTCAATCTGATCGCGCACCTCACGGATATCGATAACGGCCTGGTTGGTCTGGCTCACCTTGTCACGCATCTGAAGAGCAGTCTGCAACTGCGCTGTGTACTGCTCAGGCGTCGTGGGAACGCGCGGGTCGCGTCTGACTTCGAACTTCTGGGTCTGTGCTTTCCCGTCTACGGTAAGGCGAACCTGATACGTACCGGGCACCACCAAAGGTCCGCGAACATTCGCAGCCCAAAGCACCATACCCGGGAAGCTGACGGCATCGGGATAGCGCAGATCCCATTCGAACCGGTTCAGACCTTGATTGGTCGTCACACGAGCCGCCGGTCCACCCCGGCGCGGACCTTCCTCCTGCTGCTCCTCTTCGGCGGAAGACGTACGTGACTCGGCTTTCTTCGCCTCGGCTTTGCTGGAGAATTTCTTCACGAGCTTGCCGCTCGCATCGAGAAACTCCAGCGTGACTTCGCCGGCGGGTTTATCTTTCATCCAGTAGTAAACAACGGCACCGGACGCTGGATTTGCGCCTTCATTGGCCGGCGCGCGTCCGAAACCACGCGAGACTGCCATGCGATAGGTGTGTTTCGGTGCAAACAGGTGTGCGCTCTCGTTCGCAGTCGCATCCGTTAGCTGCGCGAGCAGATCCGTATCATCCAGAATCCAGAATGCCCGGCCCTGTGTGGCTGCAACCAGTTCGTGTTCACGCTTGTGAATCGCGAGGTCAGCAATCGGAGTCACCGGGAGATTGAGCTGAAGCGACTGCCACTTGTCGCCGCCATTAAAGGAAACGTAGATGCCTGTTTCCGTGCCGGCATACAACAGGTCCTTCTTGTTCGGGTCTTCACGGACACAGCGCGTAAACGTAGTATTCGGAATGCCATCTGTAATCTGCTTCCATGTTTTCCCGAAATCGGTGGTCTTGTACAGGAACGGCCGGTTGTCGTCGAATTTGTACAGCGTGGCCGCGACATAAGCAGTTCCAGCGTCAAAAGGCGACGCCTCGATGGAGTTGATTTGAATCCATTCGGGAGCAATCTTCGGAGTCACATTCTCCCAATGCCCGCCCCCATCACGAGTCAAGTGCACCAGGCCGTCGTCCGCACCCGCCCAGATCAGGCCCTTTTGGACCGGCGACTCGATCACAGTAAAAATCGTGTCGTAATACTCGATGCTGGTGTTGTCCTTTGTAATCGCACCGCCAGAAGAAATCTGTTTGGACTTGTCGTTGCGAGTCAGATCGCCGCTAATAGGCTTCCAGGTAATTCCCTGGTCTCGCGAGGCGAAAAGCACGTTTCCACCGGCCAGCAGGAGATCGGGATCGTGCGCTGAAAAGAGCAGAGGGAAGTTCCACTGGAACCGATACTTCAGGTCCTTCGGTGCCCATCCCATTTCGTTATCGGGCCACACCGTGACGTTCTGAGTCTGGCCGTTCTTGTGGTCGTAACGCGTGATGAGTCCGTCATAAGAACCCGCAAAGACGACGTCGGGGTCTTTCGGCCATGGAGCAATCCAGCCGCTTTCTCCGCCACCAACGGGATACCAGTTGCGCTCACCGATGGTGCCGCTGGCGCTGCGGGTTGCAATCTTAACCGTCGTATTGTCCTGCTGGGCGCCGTACGCGTTATAGGGAAAGTCGTTGTCGAGCGTTACTCGATAAAACTGAGCCGTCGGCTGGTTATCGATGCTGCTCCAGTTGCGCCCGCCATCGGACGTGACGATGGCTCCCCCATCATTTCCCTCGATCATCCGCTGCGGATCGTTCGCGGCAATCCAGAGATTGTGGTTATCTCCGTGAGGCGTTGCTATGGTGTTCCACGTTTTGCCACCGTCATCGGAACGGAAAAACTCAACGTTGGTTGCATAGACCTTGTTCGGGTCTTTCGGATCGGCGAAGATGCGTCCGTAATACCAGGCGCGCTGAAGAAGCTTGCGCTCGCCATTCATCTTCTGCCAGGTCTTCCCGGCATCATCGGAACGAAACACGCCGCCGCCTTCTGCTTCGATGAGAGCGTAAATACGGTCAGGGTTGGCCGCGGAAACACTTAAACCGATGTTTCCAATGACACCCTTCGGCAGACCCGGATTCTTCGTGAGCTCTGTCCAGGTGTCGCCACCGTCCGTGCTCTTCAGGATTCCGCTACCCGGACCGCCGCTTTCCAGATCCCAAGGCTTCCGGTAGACCTCCCAGAATCCCGCATACAGAATGTTCGGATTCGTAGGATCGAAAACGAGTTCGATTGCGCCGGCTTTGGGACCGCGCGACAGAATTTTGTCCCAGGTTTTTCCGCCGTCCTTGGATCGATAAACACCTCGATCTTCGTTGGGCGCCCAAACGTGTCCGAGCGCCGCGACATACACCAGATCAGGGTTACGCGGGTGAACCAGGACACGTGCAATCTGGCGCGTATTTTCGAGTCCAATATGCTTCCAGGTCTTGCCCGCATCCATGGACTTGTACATGCCGTCTCCATGAGAGACGTTGCCGCGAATGTCGTATTCGCCGGTTCCTACATAAACGACGTTCGGGTCTGATGCGGCAACCGAGACGGCTCCGATCGACGAAGTTCCCAGGGGCTGCCCGTCTGTCACACACTGCCAGTTCGAGCCGCTGTTTGTGCTCTTCCAAACTCCGCCGCCCACGCCGCCAAAATAGTAGGTGGTCGGCTGCGATTCGATCCCAGTGACGGCAGCCACTCTACCGCCGCGGAAAGGACCGATATTTCTCCATTTGAGCGTCTTCAGAACGCTCATGTCTTGCGCTTGCAACAAGGAAGCGGTAATCAAACAAAAAGTTAAAGCTTTCATTGTCGAGCAGATTGAACGCATAGCAACGTTTTCTCTACTCTAGATCACCGCCGTTTCGCATTAGCGAGAATTGGCTGACATCCACGCTGTGGTAGAACCACTGAGCAATTCGGACGAATCAGGTTGATGCGCCATGCTGTCGAATGACGGCACAGATCTGATCTCCATACTGCTTGACAAAGCTAGTGGAAACGCCGGAGATAGCGGAAAGCTGGTTTGCGCTTTGGGGCGTGTCGGCCACCATACTTTTCAATACGCGATCGGTGAAGATGCGGAATGCCGGAACACTGCGTCGCTTTGCCTCGTTAAGGCGCCAGGCTTTCAGAGCCGCCTCCAGTTTCTCGACGGTGGGGCTCGCAGACGGCAGCTCTTGCTTTGGCTGCTTCGCCGATCCACGCTTTTTCCGCTCTGCAGGTTTGCGCTTCTTAGCACGCGGGGTGGCGAACACCGGCCCCGCGTCCTTCATCACAAATTCCAGGCGGCCATTCTCGCCAGCCGGCGGCTTGTTGCCGGAAAGGAGTCGCACGGTGCGATATGGGATGCGTTTTCCATCTTTCTCGAAGATCTCTTCGGCTTGCGAAAGCAGACCTGATCGCACCGCGGCTCCCAGAACGTTCTCGAAGTCATTGCGCGTAATCTCGCCGCCCGGAAAGATCTCGGAATAGAGCTTACCCGTCGCGCGCGGACTTTTCATCTGCAGCGCCGCGATGACACGGTCCATCGCCACTCGTTCATGCTCTGCCGGTGCGCGGAAGCGTTGCGCAACGCAGGTCTCCGGGGCGCAAAAATCGCAGATCCCACACCGGACGCCCTTATCGGAAATATCACCGAAGTGGCCGACCAGGGTCGCCATCCGGCACGCGTTACTCGAAGCAAACCGAATGACGTGCTCAATTTGGGTCGAGCGAAGCTCGGACTGCTGCAGGTACGAGCGGCGCCAGCTTTGATCTCCACGGGCGATGCTGTCTTCATAATCAACGATCGCGCCGCCATGGACCCAGAGCTTTTCAAGCGCCTTATCGAACAGATCCGCCTCGATTCTGAGGCGCTTCTGCAGCTTGCTCTTTTCAACCGGCTCGCCATTCAGTCCTGCAAAGATACGATCGAGCACCAGGACCTCCGGGTAATCCCGCTCGATGAAGAAATCGTGTGTGTGGCGATCGGCGTACGAATGCATCAAGATCGCCCGGCTAGGCAATCCGTCACGCCCTGCGCGTCCAATCTCCTGGTAATAGCCTTCTACACTGCCCGGCAAACCTGTGTGAATAACCGTTCGCACGTTCGGCTTGTCGATGCCCATTCCGAAAGCCACGGTTGCAACGATGACTTCCGTTTTTCCGGTGATGAAATTCTCCTGCACCTGCCGGCGATGATCGGAGTCGAGACCCGCATGATAGGCCTGTGCCCCGAAAGCGCGCTTCA
Source organism: uncultured Acidobacteriaceae bacterium (assembly GCA_963730775.1). Lineage (GTDB taxonomy): Bacteria > Acidobacteriota > Terriglobia > Bryobacterales > Bryobacteraceae > Bog-105. Next base: position 253,454 of record CAVSTI010000016.1, read on the forward strand.
GCTCTGCCGCCAGTTCTTCCGTTCCCTTCCGCGTCGGCGCATACACGATGGCAGGCCGCCGCCCCTTGTCGGATAGAACTTGCTCAATCTGGAGCAGGCGCTCGGAGGCACGCCGTTCCACAACCTCGATCGCGATATTATGCCGCCGGAACCCGTGCACAAAGCGCGAGGCCTGAGGCAGCTTTAACTGGTCGCAGATATCTTCCTGAACTTGCGGTGTTGCCGTCGCGGTCAGGGCCACCACCGGCGCGGGCCGCATGATCGGCAGATACCGGCCCAGCATCCGGTAGTCGGGCCGGAAATCGTGTCCCCATTGAGAAATGCAATGGGCTTCGTCGATGGCAATCAGCGTCGGCTTCCGCTTCCCCAGCATCTCGGCGAAGCCATTGATCTTGAACCGCTCGGGGGCGACAAAGAGAAACTGCAAACGACCGGCCAGATAGTCCTGGCAAACACGACGTGACGTCGCACGGTCTCGACCGGAATGGATCGACTCGGCCGAGAAGCCGCGTTTTCGCAAGATGGCCACCTGGTCCTCAATCAATGCGATTAAAGGGCTGATGACAAGGGTTGTTCCACCCCGCGCCAGACCGGGCAGCTGGTAACAGATCGACTTCCCGGCGCCCGTTGGCATCACCAGCAGGACATCGCTTCCGTCTGCCACTGCCTGACAAACCTTCTCCTGGTTGGGACGGAAAGACGAGAATGCAAACGCCTTTTGCAGGAGCTGAAGTAAGTCCGGCCTTTCCTGGCCTTCAATCGTAAAAGGTGCGGGACCCGCAGAAACTTCGCCCTTGACCGAACTCACTTCCGCGGGTTCGGGCTCGCCTTCGCGCGCAGGTGCGTCTTCCGCCTTTCGTACGACGGCGCGCACGTACTCTTCAATGCGATCGATGAACGGTTCGAGCTGAACCTCGCCGCGCTCTACTCGTTTCAGGTAGGCTTCCCATTGCCCTGTCATCGCGGGGGTCTTCACTTCGGGATGGACCACCTCGATCAAGTGAATTCCCTTCTCTGTCGCTTCGAGATTCTTGGCCTTCCGAACGATGTACTCGCGTTTCAGCAGAGTCTCGATGATGGAGGCCCGTGTTGCAGGCGTACCGAGTCCTGTTTCCCGCATGGCGTCCGAGAGTTCCTTATCATCGAGCGTCTTGCCGGCGGTCTCCATTGCGGTCAGGAGCGTCGCTTCAGAGAAATGTTTTGGCGGACGGGTCCTGCGTCTCAGAAGCCGGACATCATCGACAATCTGCGGCTGGCCGGAAAGCAGTCCTGGCGGCAAGGTTGCGTCGCCGGCTTCTTCCGTTTGCCGAGCCCTGTCCGCAGTCTTTCGTTCGGGGGCGAGATCGAGCACCTTCCACCCAACCTGGTTCACCACGGTTCCTGAGGAGCGGAACAGGTCGGTGGCGTCCGGGCTTGCTACCGCGGTGATCACAGTCGTAACCGCAACCACGTAATCCGGATGCCAGGCGGAAAGCAGCCGCCGGCAGATCATGTCGTACACCTTGCTTTCGTCCGTCGACAGTGCCGGTCTGCGAGACACCGCCGTCGGGATAATCGCATGGTGATCCCCGATTTTCGTGTCATCGACAAAGCGGCGTCCCAGTGCGCGCTCACCAGTTCCGGGCGCCATAAGAGCGCGGTATGGCCCGGCGATGGCGTTGACAACGGCTGGTAAAGTGGCGGCAACGTCTTGGGACAGATGCCGGCTATCGGTACGCGGATAGCTGATCAGCTTATGCCTTTCGTAGAGCGCCTGGGCCAATTCCAAGGTCGTTTGTGCCGAAAATCCGTAGAGTCGATTCGCGTGCCGCTGCAATTCCGTCAGATCGTAGAGAAGAGGTGGCGGCGTCCGTTGTGTCTGGGAATCGACAGAGGCAATCTCCGCGTTTCCCGCTTTTACACGCGCCCGAATCTTTTCCGCCTCAACTCCGTCGGCGCTCAAGCGTGACGGATTTTTAGTGCTCGGCGCAGCGGCCTCGTCTCCCGAAGCCTTATCTGGTTCGCGGAACCATATTCCTTTGTAGCTGGCGGCCGCTCTCGCCTGTCGCAGGATGAAACGTGCCTTCTATCTCGATGTAGTCTTCCGGGACAAAACGACGAATTGCGAGATCACGCTCGACGATCATCGCAAGCGTGGGCGTCTGCACTCTCCCGACCGACAGGTCCTCCTGATACGTCAGCGAGTACGCGCGGGATAAATTCATCCCGACGAGCCAATCCGCACGGCTTCTTCCAACGGCAGCTTGAGCCAGCGAGTCGTACTCACGACCAGGCCGCAAGCTCTCCAATCCCCGCTGGATGGCATCGGGCGTCAGAGATGAGATCCAGAGCCGGTCAACCGGCTTTTCGCAATCCGCCGCCTCATAGATGTAGCGGAAGATCAGTTCTCCCTCGCGCCCCGCGTCAGTCGCGCAAATGACACGCGAGACGCGCCGGGATTGAAGAATTTTCCTGACTACTTCGAATTGATCTCTGGTCTTTTCGTAAACAACCAGGGGCCAATTACGAGGCAGCATGGGCAAGGATTCGCGCGCCCATCGGCGCCACGCCGGATCGATCTCATGCGGCTGAGGAAGAGAAACCAGGTGGCCAATCGCCCAGGTGACCACATGCCCGTTGCCCTGCAAAAAGCCGTCGCCGCCTTTATCAGCCTTAAGGACTCGAGCGATATCTCGAGCGACCGAGGGCTTTTCGGCGACGACGGCTACCAAACTGCTTTCAACTGATGGCAAGGGACAGCACTATTTTAGCTGTACAAGCTAAAGCGCCGCCACGACTACGAGAGACTTGCCAGGGCTATCGGGTCGCCGCGGCGTAGCGACGCTTTCCGAAGAAAAGGACAGCAGCCAAACCGGCCATCATCATGGACACGGTAGTGGGCTCCGGTACCGCGCTCGGCGGTGTCGGCTGGTTTGGAACGCTGGCAGCATCAACGCCAAGGATGTCGAATGCCCACGCGCTCGTCCGGTTATCTGCATTCACATCGCAGAGCCTGCCGTTCGAACAACCAAATGAGCTTGTGAACGTCGGATCGTTCGTGACAGCGAAGCCGTTGCTCAGGTTCGGCCCATTTGCGAAATTGTCATACTGCATGACCGACACCGTGTATGTGCCGGGCGTGAGCGATGACTGAAGATATGTATCGAACTCTGCGCCAGTCACAGAGTCGGCCGGCACGTTGGAACCGCCGTCATCGTTTTGATTGATCAATGCTCCGGAGCCGTTGAACAGTGCAAGGATCGGATCAAACCCGCCTCTTGCGATCGTTGTTCCCGCGGCATTGACGCCGCCGGCATATGACCACGTTCGCAGCGTCACCGTCGACGTCGAACCAACTGTAAAGTTAAAAAGCTGAACTTCATCATCACGCGTCAGGCTGCCCGTAAATGAAAAATTGGCTGCTGACGCGAGGGATGCTGCAAGGACACCGAGACTCAAGGCCTTAATGGCAAATAACCGCAAAACTTCCTCCTCCGAGCGGGCTTACACCCGCAATCCGTCTATTTTGAGAATCCAGGTAGGAGCCGAACCAAGCCCGGCCCCACTGGTTTGAACTCTAAGATAAAACGGATGTAGTAGTTCCGTTCAGTGCATATGGCTGAATAAGTACCAAAGCACAATCAAGCCTCCCGGTACTCCCAAGACCCACGCCACGATGTATTTCAATGCGATTACTCCTTTCGGACGAGTAACAAGCAAGCGTAAGGCCAACGCCCGTAGCCACGCAAAAGTGCTAAGTGCTTTGTACAACACCCTTCTTCGGTTTCCAGGGCTTGACGGGAACTGCAAAATTTGCAAAGCCACTGAACGTGCTGGTAGGTAATTCCGGCGATTAACGTCGGATAAGTGCGGATATCCGCCACCTATATCTTCCGTACTTTTCCAGAACAGGCTAGTACTTCTCGCCTTACTTCCCTCAGCGAAATTGTCGACCAGAGTGATGCAGACACACTTCGACCGCAGAAGCTAGCATGGCAGCAAACAATACGCTGTTATGCGGATTACCTAATTGCAGCTTGCGCTTAGGTAAGCACGGTTACGAACGCGTGACACTGCGGCCCACCTACGAGCACTGATCGCCGGATTTCGTAGACTAGTCGACCGGGCCGAAGCTTACGCGAGTTCTGGGGAACCCTTACCCTCGGCAACGCCGCCCGACCGCTTAAGGCTCCCGGCGATTTTAGTCGGCAAATCGCGCTCAATTAACTCCTCAAGGGGAACGGGAAGAGCTATGGACCAGTTGGGATTTGTTTCGGATGTTGTTGCCGGAATATTCGGCCGCTCGTCAACGGCGGCAGCATCGTCGAGCGCCGCAGTGAGAATGCGGGACGGGGCTTGGGACAGCAGAGCGTAGGCCCTGGCAATGACCTTGTCTGGCGCAGAATCGGGCTCGAGATGAGCCATCTCTTGTAGCCGTTCTTGGATGTGACGCGTGCCCTCTTCGTTTGGTTTAAGCCCCAATTGACGCTGCTTCGCAAGATCGGATCCCGTCCACAGGCCGCGCACTGTCGGCAAATCGTGGGTCGTGATAGCCGCCAGAGCTTCGCGTGGAAACTCGCGAGGGTGCTCCTTTTCGAACCAGAGCAGACGGTACGACAGAATGCGATGAGCCGCCAATTGTTCGCGAGTGCGTTCTTCGACCGTGCCGAGATCCTCGCCCACTACATAGGCTTTCGCTCGCGCACTTTCGATCGCCACGATCGAGAGCATCTCCTCTGAGTTGTAGCGAACATACGCGCCCTCCGCCGCAGAAACGCCTTTAGGAATCCAGAAGAGTCGGAATAGCCCCATGACATGGTCGATGCGCAAACCGCCACCGTGGCGAAACGCCGCACGAATCGTCTCCCGGAATGGACGATACCCGACTGCCCGAAGCCGGTGGGGAATGTAGGGCGGCAGTCCCCAGTTTTGGCCTTGGGTATTAAATTCGTCCGGAGGAGCTCCCACGCTCGCATTCAGCGACAGGATGTCCTGCCAGATCCAGGCGTCCGCTCCGTCAGGATCGACGCCGATCGGAAGATCCTGCATCAGGGCAAGATAATCGGAACAGCGAGCCAGCTGGCCGTCGAGCAGCCACTGAATCCATTGGTAAAACTGCACGCGCTTCTTGTTATCGCGAACGAACTCCTGTACCGCTGGATTCGAGGGTTTCGCATACTCGTGCGGCCAGGAATGCCAGCCGCCTCGGTAACGCTCCGCGAGTGCGCAATAGGTTGCAAAAAGAGCCAGACTCTCGCCTCGTTCGGTGCAAAAAGAATCGAACGCAGGGTCGCCTGGAAAACGCGACCAGATTGCATCGAGCGCCTTGAGCTTCAGTTGCAAAACAGCATTTCGGTCGATATGCCGCTTCCCGTTCAGCTCCCGTCCTGCGCGAGCAATACTCTCCAGATCCTTTACCGTTTCGCTATCTGCCCCGGGGATCCACTCGATGTGAAGGTAAAGCAGATTCAAGAAAGCGCGCGAGGTTGGGAAATAGGGACTATCCTGCTGTGGAACGACTGGGCTTGCAGCGCTCAGCGGATTGACCAGCATCATTCCGGCTCCCAACTCCCCCGCCGACCACCGGGCCAAAGTCTCAAGGTCTGCGAAGTCGCCAATGCCCCAACTGTTCCGGGACCGCGCCGCGTAGAGCTGAACAGCCCACCCCCAGGTTTTTAGATCCGGCGGCAGCCAGCAACACCCCGGGCTCACGATCAGGTCCACAGGCTGTTCCCGATCTTCCGTCCGCAAGCGATGGTATCCAAACGGAATGTCAGGTGGAAGCGAGCCGGACACGGGCGAACTCGTTCCCGATTCGAGCTCCATCACCCCAGGCGAGCTAAGTCCGATACTGCTCACCTCGGCGCAGGAAGATCGGGCCGGACCTCTTGTCCTGTTCCGAACCGGAAGGGTCAGATCCCATCGCTTCGAGGATGGCGGCAACCGTCTTTTCGCTGGTCTCATGCAGGTTACCGAGCGCGTCCTCGTACGATAAATCTATGCCATGCGCATTCGTCTGAGGAACTCGTTCTTTACGTTTCGGTTCGTTTGGTTTAGACATGTGTCAAAGCGCGTGACCGAGGCTTTCCGGGCAACTAGAGTCGGCCACGCAGGTCAGAAGTTAAAGGATGCATGCATTATCGTATTCCGTTCTGAAGAGTTTTTAAGATCTGCTATCTTTTCGGAACTGGGAATAAACCCAACCTGACCGGCTGACAAAAGTGAGAACAGAATTCGACATCAAACGCATCTCACGGCATGACAATTTAGCGCGTTTTTGCTCGACGCACCTATGCATGTGCCGCGCCGGAGATGCATAACAGCTGAAATCTCAAGGCTTTAAAGGAGAATAGAAGACGTGTTCGCTGACGTAGTACCAACGAGTGAGAGATTTGATCCAATGCTCCCCGAAGAGCTCCGACTCTTGGCAATCGATGACGACGATGAAGACGAGGACCCGGATCTGGAGGACGAGGATCTCGAGGACGACGAGGATTTGGATGACGAGGACGAGGAAGATCTGGACGACGAGGACCTGGACGACGAAGACGAAGAGGCTCTCGGTGAGGACGACGAGGACGACCTCGACGATGATGAAGATCTAGACGACGAGGACGACGACGAAGAGTAACGACTCGGAAATTGTGTGATCTGCGCCAATGCTCGATGAGCATTGGCGCAGATGCTGTTTTAGCGGTGATTACGGCGCAAAGTAGCCGAACACGTCATAGATCAGGCCGGTCGGCGCTGTCACAAAGTAAGCAACGCTGCCGTCAATGGTCGGAACGACCGCAAGGTTGGATGTGACCGCGGCATCGTAGGCGTTCAGGGTCGATTGCAGCGGCTGTGCCGAGCCATGGGCCCACAAGGTGAGATAGCTCAGAGAGGTTGCTGGCGCCGGTATTACGGTGGCGTTCATTACAATGCTCTGAGCAGTGCCAGAGATCCGGCCTGCGCAACCACCGCCGGTGGCGTCTTGAGAAGCCGCTCCATTAATCGGTGGGGCCTGCAGATTGCTTCCGCGCGAGTCATAGGCGCGGCAAGGCGTGATGTTGTACAAAGCCAACCCGCCGGAAGCGGGCGGTGCATAGTATCCGCTGACGTCGATGATCAGGTCCGCCGAATCGGTCGCAAACACCGAAACTTGTCCGTTAGAACCCGCCGGGACCACTGCGGCATTGGCAGTCACCGCACCCGTAGTCGCATTGAGTGTCGAGACAATCGGCTGCCCCTGTCCAGTCGGCCAAACAGTCAGGAACGCGAGTCGATTGGTCTTAGGGATCGCCGTGAAATTGAGGGCATAGGCTTGAGCTGTGCTAGGTAAGCTGCAGCCGCTCGATTGAAGCGCGAAGTTCCTTGTCTCGCCAGTTCCCATGCTGGGTGTTCCCAGGTTATTTGCCCGGTTCTCCCGTGTGTCAACTGCACGGCAGGGGGGCAGCGGGTAGAAAGCGAGCGAGGACGAAGTCGATTCTGGAACGTAGTATCCGTTGATATCGATGATGACGTCTGTGTCGTCTGTTCCGAAAACACTGATCGCGCGATTATTGTCGCTAGTGTCGGCCGGCACAATGACCGCGTTCGCCTTCGTTCTGCCGTCGTAAGAATTCAACGTAGAAACGCCGCGAGGGTCGATCGTCGAATTGCTGGGCGCGACCGTCAGCCAGCTCAGAGTTCGTTTCGGAACGACGGTAACGTTCAAGGAATAAGCCTGTACATCCGCATTGGAGGGGACCGGTGCGGAAGGACATGCGCCGGGAAATGTCCCGGTGTTCGAGTTCGTGCTGAAGCGAACTGCGAAGCTTCGAGTCTGATTCGCCGCCAGGAATGGACCACCAAAGGTCCCGTTCGGCCAGCGCGTGTCTACCAGGCGACAAGGTTGAACAGGAACAAAGTACAAACCGTTCGACATGGAGAGCAGGACAGATGCCGTTGGCGAATTCGCGGCATTGCTCACGATGGTGAGGGATCCGGACGTGCTTCCGCCACTCGTGGCCGTGAAGGTAAGCGTCAAAGTGCACGACGTTCCCGCGCTCAGCGTGAAGGGTGCGCCTCCGCACGTACCACCGGTCACGGTGAAGTTGGCCGGCGGGTTAACCTGAGCCACCGCCAATGCCTGATTGCCCGTCGCGGAGACAGTCAGAGTCAGCGAATTCGACGAACCTACTGCCGTGAGGGGGAACACCGCAGCGGCGGCATTCGAGGTGACGCGCCGTAAGGCCGTGAAACTGTTGTCCGCAAAGAAAAGGTCACCCGCTGCGGTAACGGCAATACTGCTTGGACCGTGCAGGGCCGCAGTATAGAGCGGGCCCGCCATCTCCGCTGAACCCGGCAGATCCGGTTCCGGCCACCGTCGTCACAGTCCGGCTACCATCAGTCGCAATTGCCCGGATCCTATTATTGCCGGAATCAGCGACGTAGACGGCGCCTGCCGCATCAACTGTGACGTCGTACGGAGTGTTGAAGAGCGATCCGGATCCTGGACCATCGCCGAACCCGGCTTGACCTGCCTGGCCTGCAACCGTACTGATGGTTCCGTTGCTGCCGACTTCTCGGATAACGTGGTTGACACGATCGGCAATGTAGAGATTGTTAGCCGCATCGACCGCTAATCCCGAGGGCTGGTTAATAGTCGCGTTGACAGCGGGCCCGCCGTCGCCGGAGAACCCGGCCGTACCAGTTCCTGCAACCGTATTGATGTTCTGGGATGACGCACTTACCATCCGGACACGCGCACCCAATGTGTCTGCGATATAAAGATCGCCAGACGCACTAACGGCGACCGCCGTTGGGAACGTTAATTTCGCACTCCTCGCCGGACCTCCATCTCCCCCCGAAGTGCTTAGGCTCGTGTCACCATTCCCCGCAACCGTGGTGATGATTCCGTTGGTGTCGACTTTCCGCACCACATTCTGTGTGGAATCCGCGATATACAGATTGCCGGCACTATCCAAGGCCAGCCCGGCCGGTTTATTGAGCCTGGCGTTCACTGCCGGCCCTCCGTCGCCTGAGTAGCCGTTGTTGCCGTTTGTCGGGTCCGGAAGCAAACCTGCAATCCGGGTAACCTGGCCAGTGTTCAAATCGATAGCGAAAACATTCGCGTTTGTGACGGCACCACCGCCTGCGCCCGCGACGTGTGAATCAGAGACGTAAAGGGTGCTGGGAGCTTTGAACGCAACGCCATCAAATAAGGAAGACGCCAAAGTTTGATTCGTTTGGCCAGCGGCGGTCGTGATGATCCCCGGGCTGACACGGATCTGTGGTCCGTTCTGCGCGAGAGAAACGTGTCCGACCCCCAGCACAACGGCTGAAAACGTCAGAAACTTCTGGAAGTTGACTCGAAGAGCGAACGGTGCCCTCGGAGCCCGACTGGTTTGGAGCATAAGGAAGCGAAGCAAAACTGCTCCAATTATAGGCGAAGTGCCAGCTTTCGAACAGCGTTTTATGGTAAGAGGCCGTACATTTTCGAATGCCAAAAAGGCCCTGGCATGAGGTATCATGCCAGGGCCCTTTTGGAAAGAAAATATTACCGAACTTAGTTGCCGTGGACCTTGCGGCGAGCCACAAGACCTGCACCAACCAAACCCATGCCAAGGAGCAACATCGAAGCCGGCTCAGGAACCGGATTCGATGAGGCAGCGAACGTTGCCGAGTAAGTGATACCCGAAACCCCACCCGCCTGCAATGCGGCCAAGACAGCCGGAATCGTGCCAGGAACAACCAACTGCGTACTAAACACCGCGGTGGTGGGAGTAGTACCTGTTGCTGCACTTCCTGTATAAGCATTGCCGTTCAACTGAAGCGTGGCCACGACCGTGCCACTCGTCAACTGAATCAGAGTGAATGGCGAGCCCGTCGGTGTACAAACATTCCCGACAGCTGCGCTGGAGCAACCAGCAAGAGTTCCCGAACCCGGCGAAACCATCGTCAGGTCGAAAACGACCGGCGCCGCGACACCAGACGTGAACGTTGCAAAACCGGGAACATTGGTTGGACCTGTCACAGGACCACCGGTAAGGCTCATGATCGAACCACCCGTCAATCCTGTAAAGGCACCAGTTTCCATAGCGCCCGTTGTGTTAACGAAGCTAGGGTTGAAATTGATACTTGTAAACGTCACCGTTACGTTGCCGGCGATATTCGCCTCTCCCGTAATCGGTGCCGCCTGCGCCACATTCGTAAGTAACGAACATGACAATAAACCGAGACTAAGCACTAGTGAAGGTTTGAATCTCATGTGTATATAGTTTTTTCCTCCGACTTCCCAGGACTGTATTATACCGGAGTAGGAGCTTTCGGACCCAGTTTTAATGAGAGTTTAAAGTGCCCAGCCACGTTCTAGGTACTACGACCGAAGTAATCAGTAGTACCGCGGTGGGAAGGAAAGAATTAAGATTTCGTTAAGTTGTAAAGCTATCACACAGTTCTCCCCTACGCAATACCTTTAAAGATTGATCCTGTTGCGCTTCCGCCGTGGAGACCTGTAATCAAATTGTAATTAGCTCGACGATGGGTGGCCGCATAGCCATCAACACCGTGACTAATGGCGATAAGAACTATTTATGAAGTCGTCGACATCTTTGTGCAGTTTGTCATTCGCCTTCTGATCGATGTACACCATATGGCCCGATTCGTAGTACGCAAAACTGATATTTTTGCGGATAGATGGCTCAAGCCCCATATGATTGACCGTGTGCTCGATACCGTTGAACGGGCGTTGCCAGATCATAATAACCACACAGGACCAGAACTTTAAGGAAGCCCTGCTCGGTCATGGCAGCGCGTAGTACATCCGCCACCTGCGTATTACCCGTCTGGTCCCACGGTTGAACGCGAGCGGTAACAGTGTAGTAAGCATCGGTATCCCATTTAATTCACGTCGCATGTAGTCGTGAAACGTGGCGACATACACGCCTTCATAAGAGACTTCGCTAGCATCGAAATCGGTGCGTTCGCCCGCTGCATCAGCCTCATAATTCTCGAATCGTGAGTCCAGGCGACCAACAACTTTCCGTTTGTCTCGTTCCAGTTCACGAAACCATCGGAAAGGACTGACTCGCAGATTGCCTGCTCAAGATATTTAGTCGAGAGTCCCGTGTAACGCGCTATATCTTTTACAGCCGTTTGGTAGTCCGAAGGAGAAATCTTGTCTCCCTTATCAAGCGCTTGCGCATATTCGCCATGAGCAAACTCGCGAGCTTTTTCAGCCATCTCTTCAGCGCTTAGTTTTTGAAGATCGGGCGGCAGCAGTTTGTGATACCACGCGGACATAATGTATGTCGGCAGGAAGAAGGTGTTGCGATCGTCCGCTCCGAAGTTCGAGAAGGCGACCGAGGAGAACAGGACGATACCGCTCAAGTAAATCTGATGGCGATTCTGAAGCACTCCCGACAACTCCGCGGAGCGTGTGGTTCCATAACTTTCGCCGATGAGGAACTTCGGTGATGCCCAGCGGCGCTTCGGGTGACGTACTGATAAATGAAATCGGCGAACCAGTTCGCATCCGCGATGACTCCGTGAAATTGCGCAGGATTCTGCCCCGGCGCAGGTCGGCTGTAGCCCGTCGACACGGCATCAATGAACACCATATCGGTCGCATCCAGGAACGAGTCGCGATTGTCTTCGACCACATAAGGCGCCGCCATACCGAACCCTGCGGGATTTAGCTTGGCCTTACGCGGGCCAAGCCCCATATGGGTGAAAAGCGAGGAAGAACCCGGGCCGCCGTTATAAACAAACGAGAGAGGACGTTGGGTGATATCGGCAACATCATCCTTCGTATAAGCGACGAAGAAAAAGGTGGCCTTCGGGGTTCCGTCGTCCGCCTTAATGATGTATGTGGCGGCAGTCGCTGTGTAAGTGATCTGCTGCCCGCCAATCCGAGCCGAATGATGAGTCACGGAACTCTTTTCTTCCGCCGGACGCTCCCTGGGTTTCCCTGCGTGCGCGTACGCCTGTTGGTCGCTAGCTGCGGCTGCGACTCCCGGGGCATCTGGAAACGGTCAGTCGCTGCTGCGGTTGTTGCGCGGGCGGAGTAGTCGTCTCCTGACCGCTGGAGCCGTTCGACGCCCTTGTGCATTCGCCAGCATCCGTTTGCCGCAGAACAGAGGACAAAACACGGAACGCCACACCACCGAGCGTGTGCTCTCATTACCCTATCTCTCCTTGTTTGCTTGCTGAGCACCTCGGGACTGGGAGGGTCAAATGGCTTGGTGCGACGGTTGCGCACCTCCGAGTAAGGTAGCACGGTAATCAGGCGAAAAGTCCCGATCGAGTGGGACGGAGAACTGCGGCCGCTCCAGCGCTTAGCGGTGTTCAGGCGATGACGGGGATGTGCAAATCCGAACGTGAATTGTGCGTTGAAAGCCAGGGCGCGGCGAATCGCTTCTTCGATCGCTTCTCTCCAGCTATCAAACAGGACAAAACATTGGAATTCCCCGTGTCCATGCAGAACCCAGAACACATATCCCAATTCCGATTTGGTGCGTCGGATGGAAAAGTAATTGCGTCTCGTCTTGTCTGCCCGTTCTGCCGGGCTCACGGGAATGGCAGCGGCAAGCGGTTCTGGACCATCGCATTCGGCGCGACGTACCTTCGCGCAGAGTAAATGTTGCAAACCTGTAAGGACGCCAACGGTTCCCGCGATGAGACGAATACCCAACGATAACGTCTGCGGCGACTGAAAGATACTCCCTGGCTCATAAGGTGGACGGCGTATCTGTTTAGCACACGCCCGTCTTTACCACCTATGGAGGCCAAGATCAAAGCCGAAAGGGGTCAAAAACGGCCCAGGAGGCATGTACAGTAGTGAAATGGCTGTTGCACCAAGTACGTTCAGTTCAACCATTCCGCTAAGCACCAACAAACATCTGATCCGATGGGTCGAGAAGATGGCCGATCTCGTCAAACCAGCCAATATCCACTGGGTCGATGGTTCCGACGAGGAGAACGAATTCCTCTGCACTCAGATGGTCGCTTCCGGAACGTTCACCAAGCTGAACGAAGCAGTTGTGGCCGGACTGCTACTACGCCCGCTCGGATGCAAGCGACGTTGCGCGCGTCGAGGACCGTACGTTCATTTGTTCTCTTTCTAAAGAGAACGCCGGCCCTACAAACAACTGGGTGAATCCATTCGAGATGCGCCGCAAATTGAAGTCGCTCTTTCGAGGCTGTATGCGCGGGCGCACCATGTATGTGTTTGCCTTTCAGCATGGGTCCCATCGATTCGCCGCTCTCGCAAATCGGCGTGGAATTGACCGACTCTCCTTACGTGGTGGTCAACATGCGGATCATGGCGCGCATCGGGTTGCCGGTCTTTCGTGAGATCGACAAGGGAACCAAGCGGGTGGTGCCCTGTATGCACAGCGTGGGCGCGCCGCTTGCTCCCGGTCAAGCCGATGTTCCTTGGCCTTGTAACGAAGAAAAGTACATCGTCCATTTCCCGGAAACGCGCGAGATCTGGTCCTACGGCTCGGGTTATGGCGGCAACGCGCTTCTCGGGAAGAAGTGTTTTGCGCTGCGAATCGCGTCGAATATCGCACGCGATGAGGGCTGGATGGCGGAGCACATGCTCATCCTCGGCGTCGAGAATCCACAGGGCGAAAAGACCTATATCGCGGCAGCCTTCCCGAGCGCCTGCGGCAAAACAAATCTGGCCATGATCATCCCGCCGGAAGGCTTAGGCGATTGGAAGGTCTGGACCGTGGGAGATGACATCGCGTGGATCCGTCCTGATGACAATGGCGAACTCCGTGCCATCAATCCCGAAGCCGGTTTCTTCGGTGTCGCTCCGGGCACGTCGCCACGCACGAACCCGAACGCCATTGCGACGCTTTCAAGCAATACAATTTTCACCAATGTCGCTCTGACGCCGGAGGGGGGAGTCTGGTGGGAAGGGCTTGACCGATGAACCGCCCGCCGAGTGTCTCGATTGGCAAGGAAGCCGCTGGACACCTGAGATCGGCCGAGAAACAGGCCGAAAGGCCGCTCATCCAAACGCCAGGTTCACGGCCCCCGCAGCCCAGTGCCCATCCATCGATCCGGCATGGGAGGATCCCGAAGGGGTTCCCATCAGCGCCTTCGTTTTCGGCGGAAGGCGCGCCGGAACGATGCCTCTTGTGTATCAGGCTTTTAATTGGAGCGCCGGTGTCTATATCGGGGCCACGATGGGATCCGAGACCACTGCTGCCGCCGCTGGTGCGGTCGGCAAAGTGCGTCGAGATCCTATGGCCATGTTGCCGTTCTGCGGATATCACATGGGCGACTACTTCCGCCACTGGCTTGCCATGCAGCGGTCGTTAACTATGACGCCCCGCATCTTCCACGTGAATTGGTTCCGTAAAGACGAGAATGGGAAATTCATCTGGCCTGGTTTTGGCGAGAACATGCGCGTCTTGAAATGGATTTCGGAACGGGCAAGAAATCGCGCAGCTGCTCGCGAGACCCCGATCGGCTGGATGCCGCGCTATGAAGACATCACTTGGGACGGTTTGGATTTCCGAAAGAGGAGTTTACAAAACTACAGGCGTTTGATTATCGGGCTTGGCGCGCAGAGGTGATTGGACACGAGGAGCTGTTTATCGATCTGCATGACCATCTGCCTCCTGAACTGATCTATGAGCGTGAGCTCTTGATCTGCCGTCTGTAAGTCGGATTCACCCGGATCCACATCATTTTCAGGCGAATCTGAAGCAAACTTAATGTGAAGTTCAGAACTTTTTCACGAAATTGTGGGATTCTACTCCCTGAGAGCACTGTAGTGCTATCACTCGAGAGTAAGGAGATTACCCAATGAAAAAATTAATGATCGCGTCACTCGGCTTGTCGCTACTCACCGGTACCGCTATGTTTGCTCAAAATACCGCTACGAATAGCGATACCACCATGTCGAAGAAGAAGAAGAAGAAGGGCAAGAAGAACACCGACAGCTCCTCTTCCACCACTTCGACCAGCAAGTAAATCTGCTGTCAGAGTTCAAAGGGCGCCGCTGCGATAAGCAGTGGCGCCCTTTCTTTTTTAGCCCTCATGACCCGGACCCAACCGGAAGACCAGAGCGGAGCTGCACGCTGCCATCTCGTTCGAGCCTGAGCAAGTTGCGTTGAGCCTCGGTCACTGAGCCAGCGGTCTAATCCGTGACAGGCGCAGGAGCAGGCGTTTTTCTTGGGTTGCGCGCGGGACGTCCGGGCGAAGCTTTTTTCCGAAGTTCCAAAATAAGACGCATCACCAACATCTCAATCTTGTCGCGCGCCGCAACGTACACCGACTCGTCCTTGCCGATGGGATCCTCTACGTTCCAGTCCTGCACTTCCGCGCCGGCGTTGCCCGGCAACTTCCGTCCGCTGAGGTTGATGATCAGGTCGAAACTACGCAGGTCAACTGCTCCGAGATCCTTCGGAGAGATGGAGTTGATGTTGATGTTCTTCTCTTCCATCACCTTCTTGGTTAAAGGTTGAACAATAGCGGCAGGGGCAAGTCCCGCGCTTTCCGCTTGCATCACGTCCGATCCGTAGCATTTAGCAAAGCCTTCTGCCATCGGGCTGCGACACGAGTTGCCGATGCACAGGAAAAGAACACGCTTCGGGGTCATACGATTAAGTGTTCGTCCTCGACCAAGTCGCGCTGAACGGGATTTTCGGACCGCCTCCACGAAACGCGCATGGACCGTGTTCGTCTTGCTCAGTTCAGGATGGAAGGTCGCGACCATGTGCAGCCCTTGCGAGGCGAGCACAGGCGCATTCTGATAGGTGGCGAGCACCGAAACGTCCGGGCCCGTTCTTCGGATGATTGGCGCCCGAATGAACACAGCCTCCGCGGAATGTCCCTCGATATCGATGTTCGAGATGCGACTGTCGATCTGCCGGCCGTATCCATTCCGTTCCACCGTCAAGTCCATCAAGCCCAAGCGATCTCTGCATCGGATTCACGACCTCCTTCGCCAGGAGGATCGCGCCGGCGCAAGTTCCAAAGATCGGCTTTATCGCGCCCAAATTCGGCCAGAGGCTGAAAGAGCTGCTCGACATCCAGTAGCTTCAACATCGTGGTGCTCTCGCCGCCCGGCAGTACGAGGCCGTCGACGCCTCGTAAGTCTTCGGCCGTGCGCACCTCGACAGGTATGGCCCCGGCCGCTTCGCAATGCTTCGCAGTGCGCGGCGAAATCGCCCTGCAGGGCCAGAACACCAATCCTCACTTCGTCGGACAAATCGTTACCAGCCTCGAACCTGCATCAGCTCGGATTCGGCCATCTTCGAGATCTCGAGACCAGGCATCGCCTCACCCAGTTCTTCGCTCGCCTCGAGCAGCTTGACCGGATCCTGATAGTAGGTCGCCGCCTTAACGATCGCTTTCGCCCGCGCTCCGGATCAGAAGATTTGAAGATTCCCGAACCGACGAAGACCGCTTCCGCACCTAACTGCATCACGAGCGCTGCGTCTGCTGGCGTCGCAATGCCGCCCGCGGAGAAATTCGGTACCGGCAATTTCCCGTGTTCCGCCACATATTGAACCAACTCGAGCGGAGCCTGCAGGTTCTTCGCCTCGTGCACGAGTTCTTCTTTGCCGAGAACCGTCAGCTGCTTCATCTCCTTCACGATCGTTCGAATGTGGCGCACCGCTTCCACGATGTTCCCGGAGCCCGCTTCGCCTTTGGTCCGGATCATGGCCGCGCCTTCAGCAATCCTTCGCAGCGCTTCGCCCAAGTTGCGCGCTCCGCACACAAACGGAACCTTGAACGACTCCTTGTCGACGTGATGCTCTTCATCGGCAGGCGTCAGAACTTCGCTCTCGTCGATGTAGTCGACGCCCAGCACTTCCAGAATGCGCGCTTCCGTGAAATGGCCGATCCGAACCTTCGCCATCACTGGAATCGACACCGCGCTCATGATTTCCCGAATGATCCGGATCTGGGACATTCGAGCCACTCCGCCCTCTTTGCGAATGTCGGACGGCACTCGCTCGAGCGCCATCACGGCAGCAGCGCCGGCATTCTCCGCAATCACCGCCTGCTCCGCATTGACGACGTCCATAATCACGCCGCCCTTGAGCATCTCGGCCAATCCGACCTTCAGCCGAAATTGTTCACTTGTAAAATTCATTTCGCTCTCCCTCGTGTTCCTACGGCTACGCCGTTCCACTTACACCAGCGCCACTGCTGGTTCAGAATCCCAAGCATGGAGGCTCGCCGTTTGCTGTCGCTTGGCCGCCTCCCCGATAATTCGCAATCCATGCCGGATCTTTTCCGGCGCCAAACCACCAAAACTGATTCGTAAACTACGCCCGTGTCCACCCGCTAAAGAAAACTGCCGACCGGGCACAAAGTCAACGCCCTGCGGCCGCACGGCGGCGAGCAGAGCTTCGGCCGACAGCGGGGGCGGAAGTGTGATCCACAGACTCATGCCACCCGTCGGACGCGTCCAGACGCAGCCCTCCGGCAGAAACGTGCGGCAGGCTTCCGCAGCCGCCTCCAGCCGCAGACGTCCCGTTTCACAAGTCCGTTCGATATGCCGTTCCAACTCTCCTGATTGCGCGAAGCGCAGCAGCACCGCCTGAGACAGCTGATCCGAGTGCAAATCGGAAATCTGCTTTTCTTCTGCCATTTGCGCTACCGTTTCACGAGGACCGATCACCCAACCCACGCGCAGTCCCGGAAACGAGATCTTCGAGTAACTGCTCAGAAGTAGTGTTCGTCCCTCCCCGTCCAATTGCTTCAACGTGGGGAGGGCTTCGCCGGTGTATCGAAGCTCGCTGTAGAGGTCGCTCTCAATCAAGAGTGCGCCGGCCCGCGAAGCCAGTTCCACCAGCCGCCGCCGCTTCTCAAGCGGCATGGTTGCCCCGGTCGGATTCTGATAGCTGGGCGTCACCACAATGAGCCCTGGCCGGTGCTGGACGCACAACCTCTCGAGCACGTCGAGATCAAGACCATCGGCGCCCATGGGCGCTGAAAGAACCTGGCAGCCGGAGCGTGCAAACACACCCAAAAGCCCGTGGTAAACCGGATCTTCGCAGATCACCTTGGTATTGGGGCCGGCAAAGCGACGGGCGACAAGATCCAGCGCCTGCTGGCACCCGTTCGTGATCAGAACATCATCGCCCGGCTTCGCGACCCCGGCGAGTCCTGCTTCCTCGAGCAGATAACGTCGCAGCGGAGTGTAGCCATGCGGCGATCCCAACTGCAGAATCTCGCTCGCTTCCTCGCTCTCAATCACTGCCCGCGAGAGACGGCGAAAGGAAGCAAGCGGAAAAGCGTCTGCAGCCGGCCGGGAGCTGGCGAAATTCACGGCTGGAGATTCACTCGAGCGCAGCCGCGGCGAGTGAGCCGGTTCGAGGGATTCGGAGACAAAACTGCCGCGTCCGACGTGTCCCTGAATAAGACCGGACTGTTCCAGGAGTGCATAGGCGGCCGAAATGGTCGCCCGGTTCATCCCTAAATACCCAGCCAATTCGCGAGTGGCGGGTAGTCTCTGACCCCGTTGCAAACTGCCATTCTCAATCGCAAGCGTCAACGCATCCGCAATTTGACGATACGCGGGAGCATCGGACGATTGGTCGATCGAAATTTCGGGGAAGCCAACCAAGAGATTTCAAATATACCAAATTGGATGGTGACAGACCAGCCAATCGCAACACAGTGCGAGAGAAATCCCACGGAACTCGGCGCGCTAGGCTAATTCTGTGCAAAGTGTGTGGCGCTTCGCTGCTTCTTCGCTGGCGGTCTTCGGCCTTCTCGCGTTCGCGATCCTCGGCTCTTCGGACCTGTATGCGCAAAAGCGAGGCAAGAAGAATGAAGAGCCCAAAAGCCAGGTGATGCCCCTTCCGCCTGAGCTACCCATGGTTCTTGCGGCCGATACGCAAAGCCTCGACTTTCATATTTCACCTTTATTGAAGACAGGAGGCCTGGCCGTGCAGATCCGCCGCAGCCTCACCGATCTGCTGCGGGATACCAAAGGCGAAACGATCGTCAAACTCCGCGCCTTCGTCTCCGGTGTTGGCGACGCGCGCCGCGTGCAGACGGAAGTCGCATCGATCTTTTCCGAACGCAAGCTTCCATTCCCGGTTTTGACCATCATCCAGGTCGGGCGGCTCGGCGATGACCTGGCGCAGGTCGTGATCGAAGCAGTCGTTTCTACCAAACGGACTTTGAACCCGAATGGATTGGGATTTCTGTCCGGCCAAACCGGCAAGTCCCTGCCGGAAGCGCTCGAGCACCTAAAGGCAAGCGCCACGGCGGCAAACATCAGCCCCGACCAGGTCGTCAGTTGCACGTGTTTTGCGCCGGCCATTGAAAGCGGAGAGGCGTCGCGCACCGCGGTTGCGGCCGTGTTTCCGAAGACCGCCGTCAACGTCGTACAGGCCTTACGTGACCCGGTCAATAACACCACCATGTGCCAGGGGATCGCGCAACTGGGCCAGCCGCCGAAGGAAAGCTCCCTGGTTTGGCTCAAGGCTGCCCACGTCAGCCTGCTGAACTCTCCACGCGTTGTTTTTACGGGACTTCAGTTGAGCTTTGGCAATTATCTCGATGATGCACGCGAAGCCTTTACCCGCCTGGAGCGCGCCGCCTCCGTACTGCAGGCCTCCGACGCGCCGGTGCAAGTGAATGCTTTTTCACTCGACCTCACGGCTGCCTCCGCGCTTCGAAAAAGCACCTCGTTTCCGCCCAGTGTCTTCACGGTTCAGCCGGTCGAGGGACTTCCCTCGGTCGACGCCTCGGCCGGTATCGAAGCCATTTTTGCACCCGATATTGCTCACAGCTGCCATCTTCCAGCGTTAGCTGATCCTAGGCTGCGCATCGATGCCCGGGGTGGGCGATACAATTTGTCCTTGATGACTCCTCTCGTCGCAACTTTTGGCGAAGTTATGCTGCGGCTCTCGCCGCCCGGCTTCGAGCGCATTCTTCAGTCCCCGACTTTTCAGGCCACGTTCGGGGGAGGCGAAGCGAACGTCGCTGTCTCGGTAGCGCAACTGGGTGGAAAGAGCCGGTTCATCACGGTTCTGCCGAGTTCAAACGCCCTGGCGGACGGGCTGACGGGAGAATTGCGCCGGTTTGGGGTCGATGTGGACCGGATTGCGTACGGCCCCGGTCGCATGGGCCTGTACTTCGTAGAGGCTGGCGCGAATCAGCGGCCGTCCAAAGTTCTGTACGACCGGGCGGGCAGCGCCATCGCAGTCGCCCAACCGGGTTCGATCGACTGGAACACCGCTCTCGAGGGAGTCACCTGGTTCCATATCACCGGCATTACCCCGGCGATCAGCGCCACGGCCGCGGAACTTTCGCTCGAAGCACTCCGTGCAGCCAAAAAACTGGGTATCCAGACGTCATGCGACCTCAATTACCGCAAGAATCTCTGGAAGTGGGGAAAGACACCGACCGAAGTCATGCCCGAACTGGTGAAGCTGACGGACGTCTGCATCGCGAACGAGGAGGATTGCCAGAAGTCGATCAACATTCACGTCGACATCGACGTTGAATCGGGCAGCCTGGAACGGGAAAAGTACGCGGAGCTGGCCGACAGAGTACTCAGCACGTATCCAAATCTGAAGGCATTGGCGATCACCTTACGCGAATCAAAGAGCGCCTCTCATAACGGCTGGTCGGCGTGCCTCCAGAACGGGCACCAGTTCTTTCTGAGCAAGCAATACGAAATCACCCACATCGTGGATCGGGTCGGCGCGGGCGACAGCTTCGCGGCGGGCCTTATTTATTCCATGAGCCGCAGCAAAGCACCGGGCGAGGCCTTGGAGTTCGCCGTCGCGGCATCCTGCCTCAAGCACTCGATTCCCGGTGACTTCAATCGCTTCAACGAGTCGGAGGTAGACGCGCTGGTATCGGGCGGCGGATCGGGACGAGTGCAACGGTAGGCGCAACGCGGCGAAACCCGCCACGGCCCCGTGCGTCTCCATCTCTTATAATCCAGAAAGGCAATCCCTTCATGCATTTCTGTACTACGGCGCGAGCAGCGGCCGCTGTCGTTCTCGGTGCGTTTCTGCTTCCTTCCCTTTCAGCACAGGAATCAATCCCGTCGAAACCGACCGTCTCTGCCCATGAACTGAACAAAACGAACGGTCCAGGCAAATCGGGTTCCAGTGACTCGAGCAAGCCAGGCGCGAGCGAAGCCGGGAAACCCGGGACGAGCGAAACCACGACCACTGTCGGGCCACCCGCGGGTGAAAAGGCTGAATCGGGCGACAAACAGACCAAGCCGGACGGTAGCTCCATTCGGGTCACCGTCAACGAGGTCATCGTGCCCGTGACGGTAACGGACGACAAAGGCCGGTTTGTCTCAGATCTCGACAAAAAAGATTTCCAGGTCTTCGAAGAGAACAAGCTGCAGAATATCCAGTACTTCACTCGCGAGCGCAGCCAGCCCGTGGTCATCGGCTTTCTTCTCGATCTCAGCACCGCGAGCAGAATTCATTGGAAGAATTATCAGAATGCGGCCACCGAATTGGTGCAGACGCTGCTCACGGGTGACAAAAAGTACTCGGGTTACCTGATCGACTATGCGCAGGACGCCGAAGTGGCCGTCAATACCACCAACGACCCGGAGCCGATCGTCGACAAACTTCGCACGCTGAAGCCGGGCGGCGGTGCGGCACTCTATGACGCGATTTACCTCGCGTGCACCAGCCGTAAGCTCGTGCAGGGCGAACCCATCGAGCCGCGCCGGATCATCATCATCATCGGCGACGGCCACGACAACGCGAGCAAGCATTCCCTCAACCAGGTCGTGGAACTCGCGCAGCGCAATCTCGTCACCATTTACTGCATCAGTACGGCTGCTTTCGGGTTTGCCAACGAGACCGACGACACGCTGGTCCGGCTGGCGCAGGAGACGGGCGGCCGTGTAGTGTACCCGCTCGGCGATGTGTATAAGGACACTGACGGGTATCTCTCGCATCCCTCCGACGACGGCAACTATGCGTTGACGGTGGGAACCGGCGCCTATAAATCCGCGGTGGACGGCCGCATGTACCACGCGGTCTCGGATATCGCCGGCGAGGTCACGATGCAGTACATCATCCGCTACATCTCCGATACCGAATCGGCAAAGGCCTATCGCAACGTGAAGGTGGTTGTGGATTTGGGCAACGTACGCGTACGAGCGCGAAAAGGCTATTACGCAGCGACACCGTAGTACCCCGTACGGTCCTTCTCCCTGCCCAGGATCAATCCTGGCGCGATAAGCTAGTCTAGACGATGTCCGCTCGGGTCTTGAGCTTTGCCGCCTACGCTCCCAAAGCGGGACAGTACATGCTTTTGCTGTCCGATCTGCCTCAGCGCGGTGTTCAGACGATCGGCGTCCTCCTGCTCGATCCGTCGACGGACCTTCTCTACTTGCGCTTGCGGCGCGATTGGGAGAGGGTCGCCAGCGAAGAAGATGCCGAAGTTCTGGCCGAACTCGAAGAAGACCTGCAGTCTCTCAGCCGCGAACGCGGTGGAGCCGCCGTGCTCCAACACCTTGAAGACGAGCTATCGAACAGCTTGCGTGTCACCGATCGGGAAGCGGTAACGGTCCGTGACTTCGACAAGAAACTGAGTGAGCTCTACCGGGAACATGTTCCGTCGCATGTGCTGCAATTCCGCACTCACCTTCCCCGCTATTCGCTGGCAGTTGCGGCTGGCCCGTTTCTGACCAATCCGGAGGACGTGCAGGCCGAACAATGGCTCGAAGTTCCAGCCGATCTGCGGCTCGACGACGATATGTTCGTGGCCGAAATCCGCGGCGGCTCCATGGAACCGAAGATCCCGAACGGCAGCCTCTGCGTGTTCCGAAGAAATGTCGTCGGGTCCCGCAACAATCGCCTCGTGCTGGTACGCAATTCGGAACTGGCGGACGATAACCAGTACACGGTCAAACGCTACAAGAGCGAGAAAAAGGTCACCGAAGACGGATTCGTCCAGACACGCATTCGCCTGGAAAGTCTCAATCCGGCTTATCCCTCCTGGGATCTCGATCCCGAGGAAGACAAGTACCAGATCATCGCCGAGTTTGTCCGGGTGTTGGAATAGCCCCTACTGGCTTTCCTGCTTCTTCCGCTTCTTCTTTCCACCGCCGTATTCCACCGCCAGACCGAACGTGAGCTTCCGTTCGACGCTGTCGGCCCGATCCAGGCGCACGCGTACGTTGTCGCCGATGCCGAACGTTTTACGGCTCCGCTCGCCGATGATCTGTCGACCGTTCTCGTGATACTGATACCGGTCTCCCGGCAGGCTCTCGATGGGAACGAGCCCCTCGATAAACAACTCGCTCAGTTCGACGAAGAATCCGAAGCGGGTCGTGCTGATGATGAGCGCATCGAACTCGTCCCCCACGCGATCCTCCATGAACTTCACCTTCTTCCACTCGATCAGTTCCCGCTCCGCTTCGGCCGCGCGGCGTTCCGTGAACGACGTATCGTCACCCAGCTCGTGCAGCGTTGACGGCTCGAGCAGCGGCGCGCTGGTATCCAGATAGTGGCTCAGCACGCGATGGACAACCAGATCGGGATAGCGCCGGATGGGCGAGGTGAAATGCGTATAGCTCGGCGCGGCGAGCGCGAAGTGCCCTTCATTGATGTTGCTGTACCGCGCCTGCTTCAGCGAGCGCAGCATCAGGTAACTTAGGATCCGCTCTTCCGGCGTGCCCGCAATGTTCGCGATCAGCCTCTGATAGTTGCGTGAGGAGATATCGAAGTTCTCCTGCGGCATCACCCGGTCTTTCCTCACCTTTCGTCCATCCCGCCGCTTCTCGGACGATGGGGAAACGTTTGACGGGAATGGCACCTACGCCGAGCGAATAGCCGTAGTGAGACGCAATCTCCTCGAACGCCAGCACACGCTTGGCATCGGGGCGTTCATGAATACGGAACAGGCTGGGAATCCCGCCGGCCTCGAGATGCCCCGCCACCGCCTCATTCGCGGCCAGCATGAATTCCTCGATGATGCGATGAGCGATGTTTCGCTCCCCGCGCGTCACGCCCACCATCTGCCCGGCCATATCGAGTTCGACATTGCTCTCCGGCATGTCGAAATCGATCGAGCCCCGCTTGGTGCGCTTGCGGTTGAGAATCAGAGCCAGTTCGCGCATCTGCTCAAACCGGTCCACGAGCGGAGCGTAGTGTTCCCGCATCGCCGCATCACCCTCAAGAATGCGAAACACGTTGGTGTACGTCATCCGCTCTGTGCTGCGAATGATGCCGCGCGTAAAATCCTGCGCCACGACATCGCCTTTGCGATCGAGTTCGAGCAGCGCGGACAGAACCAGGCGATCCTCCTTCGGGCGAAGGGAGCAGATGTCCGTCGACAGTTCAACCGGCAGCATCGGGACCGCACGGTCCGGAAAGTAAACACTGGTTCCGCGAAGCAGCGCTTCTTTATCGATCGGCGAACCGGGGCGCACGTAGTGGCTCACGTCCGCGATGTGCACATGCAGAGCAAAATTTCCGTTCGGAAGGTGGTCCACCCACACCGCATCATCGAAATCGCGCGCCGTTTCTCCATCGATGGTCACGATCGGGTAGGAACGGAAATCGCGGCGGCGCGCCAGTTCGTCTTCGGGAATGTCGTGCGAGAAGCGGCGAGCCTGCTCGATCACCTCAGAGGGGAACTCGTGAGGCAAATGATGCTTGCGGATGACAATCTCGACATCGACGCCAAAGTCATCGGGATAGCCAAGGATCTCAAGCACGCGCCCCACCGCGGACTCGCCGCCTTCGGGAAATTCGAGCACCTCGACATTGACGATCACACCATCCAGGTCTTCTACCGTTTTGAATTCGCGCGGCACTACGCCTACCCGGTCGACCGGGCCCTGATGCGGCGGAATCTCCATGCCCTCCGGGATCGCAATCCATTGCTGGATCCGGTCGTCCGCGGGGACAACAAAGTTGCCGCGTTTGCGGATGCGAAACTCACCCACGACGGTGAAGTGTGCGCGTCGGAGAATGCGGACTAACTCGCCCTCTGCCCTGCCCTCGCCGCTACGCCTGGTAACGTGCACGAGCGCGCGGTCGCCGTGCATTCCTTTGGCGGCCTCACCCGGCGGAAGAAAGATATCTTCGCCTGTTGTGCCGGCCGCGGGATCGGGGATCAGAAAGCCGAATCCGTCGCGATGAACCGAGAGCCTGCCGGCCAGGTAATCCGAATTGCCACCCGTCACGACGAAGTGGCCGGACCGCAGTTCCACCAGCAGCCCCTTGTCCGTAAGCCGGTCCAGCGCTCCTTCGAGAGAATCACGATTCTCTCCTGTCAGCCGCAGTTCCTTCACCAGCTGCTTGTAGGTAGCTTTCCCATGCGGAAGTTTGCGGATGTGATCGAGCAGACTGCGATCTGTGAAGTGCACCGGCGCACCGCGAACTCCCTTGGACACTTCCAAATTATAAGGAGTGAGATCGTTCGAAAGCGGTTTCACCGCGCTCGACATGGACCTCGCCCGAACTTCTCCAACCTGTTTACGGTGATCTGAGAGCGAAGCGAGGAGGTTCAGCTCGTCGCGAACACCGGTTTTCCGAGCACCTCGGCTCGGGGTGTGATTCCCAAGCCCGGTAGCGCGGATGCCGCCATACGTCCCGATTGGCGCTGTGGAGCTCCTTCGGCTGTACTCACCGTCACATAGCTGTTGAAGTCAGTCGACGAGAACAGGTACCGCTCCGGGGTGCTGTGCGCCAGGTGAGCGATGGCCGCGGTTGTGATGTCTCCTCCCCACGTGTCTTCGATCGTTAAACTGATGCCTGACGAAACGGCGAGGTCCCTGATCTGACGAGCCTTCGTCAAACCCCCAACCTTCGAGATCTTGAGGTTAATCACGTCCATGGCCCGATCCGCCACTCCTTCCACCAGGGCGTCGACCGAATCGATCACCTCGTCGAGGATGAAGGGTCTGTTCGTGTGTGATCGAACAGCCAGACACTCGCGGTAGCTATAGCACGGTTGCTCGATGTAGATATCAAGGTCCCGAACCGCCTGGACGATCCGGATCGCGTCATGCTGCGTCCAGCCAGTGTTCGCGTCCGCGATCACCACCTCTCCGGCTCTTTTGTCGCGAACAACGCGTTCAATGCGGTTGATATCGAGGTCCGGATCGCCGCCGACTTTTAACTGGAATTTCGTGTACCCTTCCGAGCGGTATCGCTCGATCTTCTCGCCCATCTCGGACGGGCTTTCCTGTGAAATGGCGCGATACAGGGGAAAGGTCTCGCCCCGGCGTCCTCCAAGCAGCGTGACCAGAGGCAGGCCGCTCACCTTTCCGAGTAAATCCCAACACGCCATGTCGAGCGCGGATTTTGCGTACCCATGTCCGCGAAGGGCGCGATCCATCCGATCATTGACGACGCCCAGCTCTGTCGGGTCGAGACCGATCAGCGCAGGAGCAATCTTTGCCATGGCGGCGCGAGCACCTTCCGCAAAAGCCGGAAGGTATGCCGGTCCAAGCGGGCAGACTTCACCATATCCACACAGACCCGCGTCCGTCGTAATGGCTACAACAGTACTATCGAAGACCTCAACGAAGTTTCCGCCGGACCAACTATACCGGCCTTCCGCGAGCGGAAGGTCCACCTGAAAGATCTCGATTTTACTGATTCGCGTATTCAATGAGCAGCCTGCTTCGCAAGAAGAAGTTTAGCTGCTCGGGAAAATGGCAGGCTTATTTAACGCGATGAATTGCGGCTTCGGAAACGCTGCGATCCAATTCTCCGCGCATCCGTCGAAGCTGGTGACAGACATCAACCGCCCTCTTTGTTAATCGATGCTCCGAGTCACAGACAGACAAGACCATCTCGAGCATCTCTTCACAATCGACCTGCAATCGGCTAAGGCTCTGGTTCAATCTGGAAAGCCGTTCCAGCTTGACCGCTTTTCGGATGGACGGAGGCGTCTGCAAATCATCAGAAATATAACAAGTAAGCTTGACAAAGCACAATAATGACGTGCCTCGGCATGGAGGTAGACCGGTTGGACTATCACGGTATCAACATCTCCGCCGCTATTGGCGATCATAGAAGCTGATGTTCATGTTGAGAGCCAGCCTGGCGTTTTGCCTGGCAGCGAGTGCCTACGGTGAGCGACCACCGGAATTTCCGCCTTTCGATGCCTGGAGGCGTGCCGTCGTTTCCGGCGATCAGAAAGCGATCGAGGATCTTTACAGCCGCCGTCCGCCCGCGCGGATCGTCCATGGTCAAACTGAAGTCTCCAACCTGAGCGACGAGTCAAAATTCTGGTCGAGTCTGAAAGCCGGGGGCCTGTCTGCGATCAATCCGAAGCTGCTCTCGTTGAAGGTCAGTGACGGCAAGGCTCAACTGGTGATTCGCATCGACGCCAAGGCCGAGAACAAGAACGTGGTCGGCTCCGTGGCCCAGTTGTGGGTTCAGCAAC
The DNA here is from genome assembly GCA_963730775.1 of uncultured Acidobacteriaceae bacterium. GTDB lineage: Bacteria > Acidobacteriota > Terriglobia > Bryobacterales > Bryobacteraceae > Bog-105. The sequence goes on from CAVSTI010000016.1 coordinate 280,775, forward strand.
TGGACGGGTGGCACATCGCGATTGCCCAGACGCTCGGGCTTCGGAGTGGAGTCCGCGCGAACACTGCCGGAATCGGCGAAACCCAATCCTTCCCTGTATGCGCCCCCGGACCGGGCCCGTTCGGATTTGCAGGCCGCGTTGGCAACCGCGAAGCGCGAAGGAAAGCGCGTGCTCGTGGTCTTCGGCGCGAACTGGTGCTATGACTGCCATGTCCTCGATACGACATTCCGTTCGGCCGCTTTCGCCCCGTTAGTGAATCAGAACTATGTGGTCCTGCACATCAACATCGGTGATGAAGGGAAGGACAATAACGATCTGGCGCGGGAGTTCGGTGTTGGTCTGGATCGAGGCGTACCGAATTTAGCCGTGCTGGACCCGGATGGCCGGGTCGTCGTCGCCCAACGCGGTGAGTTTGAAGCAACAACCAAGATCGGGCCCAGCGATGTGCGCTCGTTCCTCGAAAAATGGAAACCGAAGAAGGCGGCGGGACGCGAAGTGACCGCCGCCCGGTAAGGCTGGCTTTACGCCTGAGCCCGTAGTAAACCGTTGACACGGACTCGCGGCGGCGCCGGTCTCACACCTGTGTTGACGAATGACTCCGGTAGCGATCTCATCGGAACTCCCCTGAGCCGGTTTGATGGTCGCCTGAAGGTCACAGGAGCGGCCCGCTACGCAGCAGAGCACCCTCTACCCGACCTGGCATACGCGGTAGCCGTGCAGAGTTCGATTGTGCGCGGACGTATTCGGAAGATCTCGACCGCAAACGCGCTCGCAAGCGACGGTGTTCTGGACGTCATCACCTGGGAAAACGCTCCGCGGCTGCGCCTCCTCGAGCCGAACGCGAAGAACAGACCCGGGCAGACATACCTGGTTTTGCAGGACAATGCTGTTCTGTACGAGCGTCAATACATCGCCATTGTGGTCGCGGAAACCTTTGAGCAGGCTCGGTATGCTTCGAGCTTGCTCGAGATCACGTACTCGGAAGAGCCCAGTCTGACCCACCTGCGGGCTGCCGCCGGTCAGGTATTTAAGCCTGAGCGGATCACCGTCATCGATGCACCCGCCGTCGACTCTCGCCGGGGCGAGCCGGAGACCGCTTTCAATGAATCACCGGTCCGACTCGATTTGGAGTACACAAGCACGGTCGAAAACCACAACGCCATGGAGCCTCATGCGACGATCGCGCAATGGCTTGGAGATGAGCTCCTTCTGATCGATTCAACGCAATGGGTCGATGGCACCAGAAACATGGTGGCGACACATCTCGGAATGCCCAAAGAGCGAGTGCGAGTCCTTTCGCCATTCATCGGCGGCGGATTCGGGTCGAAAGGGAATCCATGGCCGCATCCGACGCTGGCCGCGCTCGCAGCCCGGCAGGTAGGGCGTCCGGTAAAGCTTGTCCTCGCGCGTCAACAGATGTTTTCGCAGGTGGGACACCGGCCGGCAACTCTGCAGCAGATGCGTATCGGTGCGAGTTCCGGCGGCATCCTCAATTCAATAAGGCACGACGTCATTTCGGGAACCTCAAAGTTCGACGACTACGTGGAATCCGCGGCCGCCACCGCCCGTGTAGCGTACTCTTGCCCGAACGTTGCGACGACTCACCGCCTTGCGCGTCTTGATGTGAACACGCCGTGTCCGATGCGAGCTCCCGGCGAGGCGCTTGGAAACTTTGTGACCGAGTCCGCCATAGATGAACTCGCGCAGGCGGTCGACCTGGACCCGCTGGAAGTGCGGCTCCGCAACTATGCCGACGCTGACGAGGATCGCGGCAAGCCCTTCTCGAGCAAATCCCTCCGCGCGTGCTACGCCGAAGCCGGAGAACGATTCGGCTGGAAGGACCGGCCTCGGAGTGTTCGCAGCATGCGGTCGGGCGACGTCCTGCTCGGCTGGGGCATGGCTTCGGCCACCTTCACGGTCAAGCTTTCCCCGGCTTCAGCACGCATCCAGTTACATGCCGACGGGAGAGCAACCGTACTCACCGCCTCACATGATATCGGCACGGGTACATACACCTCGTTAGCGGCGCTCGCAGCGCGTGAACTTGGCATTGCGCCCTCACGAGTGGAGGTCAAGCTGGGAGACACTGACCTGCCGAGTGCACCCGCCTCGGCCGGCTCGCAAACCTCAGGTTCAGTTGGATCGGCGGTCGTACTTGCCGCGCGGAAGGCCATCCAAGTCGTCCGGGATCGTGCCGCTAAGTTCGATTCGCAGCTCCACTGGAGTGAATTACTGAACCGCGGTGAGAAGACGAGTGCGGAAGCGGAGGCACAATGGACTCCCACACCGATGGAAGAGCGCACCTGGTCCGCTTACGCGTTCGGAGCACACTTCTGCGAAGTTGCGGTCGACGAATGCATGGGAAAGGTCACTGTGCGCCGCTGGGTCGCTGCCTTTTCCGCAGGACGCATCCTGAACGAGAAGACGGCCCGCAGTCAGTTAATGGGGGGAATCGTTTGGGGCATCGGACAAGCGCTTCTTGAAGAGACGATTCGTGACGGACGAGGCCGGCTCGTAAACCCGAATCTGGCGGACTACCTGGTACCCGTCAACGCGGACGTGCCAAACATGGACATCCTGCTGGTTCCCGAAAGTGATTCCGAGGTAAATCCCGCAGGGGCGAAAGGGCTCGGCGAACTCGGGATCTGCGGGGCGTCCGCCGCCATTGCGAATGCCATCTTCCATGCCACGGGCCGGCGCTTTCGCGATCTGCCGATCAAAGCTGAAGCGTGGTTTCAATAAGGATCGTTCACTACTGCGCAGTTCCGGGTCGCGACCGGTCGTTCTCTGCCGCTTGACGTGTTTGCGGCAACTGATCGTAAAGCTCCGCGCGGCGCTCGAGCAATTGTGCATCCGACGGGGTCGCGGCAATCAAGTGCGTGTAGACTTCCACCGCGTCATACCAAATACGACTCTGGACGAATAGCTCCGCCCTTTCGCGTGACGAGTCCGGCAACGAGGACAGTTTTTCGCTCAGCTTCGCTCGACGGTCTCCTCCTTCGACCATAATCTCGGCCCGTTCTGCGGCTTCCCCTAACGCTTTGATCGAGGGCTGCACCGTCCAGGAGTAACTCGACCCGGGTTTGAGTGGAGGCGCGTCTTGCGAGTACTTCCAGCTTGTTCCCGAAACTTCGGTTTCGTACAGCACGGATTCTCCATCGGGCGCCAGCAGACGGAACTTGTAGGATTTGATCTTGCCGTTGGGGTTGCTCCATTGAAACAGCGGGTTCAGAGCGTACGCTCTGCCCTTATGCGGTGCAAGTAGAGTTGTCTCGGTCCCGAAGCCGCGGCTTGCACCGGCAACTTGGGTCGCGCTGTCCGAGGACCTGCGGGAGAGTTCAAATCCATCCAGCTTTTTAGCGTGAACACGCTGGGGGCGTCCGTTGTCCGTCGAGGTCTGCTTGCCGGGCGAGCTCTGAGCCGGGCTGGCCTGCCCGCTGAGTAGGTTCGCGGCCAGCAGGAACGGCAGCGCCGCAACAGCGATCTTCGTCTTGTAATGTATCGAGCGAATCATGGTCTTTTAGATGGATCTGACCGGACTGTGGTCGGTCCGGGAAGGACTGTTTTGATGGACGGCGCCGAAGTCAGTTACCCCCGGCGCTTCGCTATCTGGTGCGTCCATCGTGTACAGCCGGATGTCTTCGCGGAAACCTCTCACATGGGCGAAACCAAGATCACGGAACCCGGAGAATCGGCCGGCAACCAGCTTGTAAGTCGCCTCCGTCAGTATGATTTCGGTTTTGAATTCCTTATTGAGACTTTCACATCGGGATGCAAGATTCACGCTGTCTCCAATAGCCGAATATTCGAGGCGGTTGCGTGATCCGATGCTGCCGGCGGTCAAGGTACCCGTATGGATTCCGATGCCGATCCTGAACGGCGGAAGCTCCGAGTTCGGCGGCCGCGTTTGATTGAGCTCGTTCAGCTTTTCCAGCATCCGCAGGGCAGTTCGAACCGCATGCGCCGCGTCCTCTTCCGGCGTTTGGCTGAGCGGCACTCCGAAAAGCACCATCAGGCCGTCGCCGATGAACTTGTTCAGGAATCCCCTCTCGGACGTAATGACTTCTTCCATGGCCGTGAAGTACTGGTTGAGCCAGGCGAGCACGATCTGCGACGGCTTGCCCGCCGTCATCTCCGTGAAGCTTCGGATATCGGAAAACAATACCGTCGCCACACGCTCTTCGCCCGCAAGCGCAACTTCGTCGCGATGTCGCCAGATTTCGTCCGCTACTTCGGGTGCCATGTAGCGGGAGAAAAGGTTCATCATCTGAAGGCGCTCCGCAACCGCCTCCGAGCGGTGCAGGCGTTCACTGACAAATTGATATCCAAGGCTAAGAGGGACGGCGAGCGTAATGCTTGCTTCTGTTGTCAGATACGGCAACCAGATGTGACCGAACACGAACAGCAACTGCGAGAGTACGTATGTCGATGCAAGCAATACCGCCGCACCGGCGATTGCATAGCGGAGATTGAACCGCAGCCACAACAAAACGCTTAAACAAGTTAGGACGAAGGTAAAAGCCAGCACCAACCCATTTGGTACCGGCCGGATCGCCGTTCCGTTGAGAAGAGTGGCAATGGCAGCGGCGTGAATCTGGGTACCGGGAAGGCGTAGCCGCGCGCCGTCGCTTCCCGTCAACCGGAACATGGGAGTGAACTCCCGGTCTCGCGCCGCGTCGTTACCTTGGCCGAACAACACGATCTTTCCGCGAAAGTCGGAAGCCTTCGTCTTGCCGTCCAGAACGTCAATGGCAGAAATGCTGTGCGCGGGAGTGCGCGCCCAGGAGCCAATCAAAACCGTGGCATCTTCGCTCGCGTAGGGGATGGAGTGCCCTCTAAAACTCGCAGCGCGCGGTGCCGCGGTGAGCGGCGTTCCTGTGAATTGTTCCGCCACTCTCAACGAAAACGACTCAGACCGATGCTCATCAAGCGTGAACAACAGCAAACGCCTGATAAATCCGTCGTTGTCTATCGGTAGATTGACGGCCGCGAAACCGAAGGCCGCCTGTGTGCAATCCCCGAAAGTTGCGGAATCAGGAACGCAGAAGCGGCGCAGAGGCAGAATGGCGGGGATGCCTCCAGCCCCCGACTGCGAAGCCAGAATAACGTTCCCGGCCTGAGTCAATGCACGTTCCATCGCGGCGTCCTGCGGCTCGGAACGTGCTTCGGTCAGAAGAAAATCTAGCCCGATGACTTTGGCCCCCGCTTCCGCGACCTTCGAGATCGCAGCGGCTACAACGTCGCGAGGGATGGGAAATTGTCGTTCTCGCGCCAGCGTGGCGTCGTCGAAATCAACCACGACGATGTCCGGCGATGGGCGAGCTTCGGGGCTATGGGTGACGACAAAGTCGTACGCCCACAGTTGCAGATCATGGAAAGCAACTGTCCGGCTGAGCAGCTCTGCCGAAACACTCGCCGCCACTGCGATGGCCAGCAGCACGATTGCGTTCTTATACCCGACTTTCATCTGTCGCTTCGAGAGGTCACTCACTGTTCCGTAATCACGCGCAAGCTGGTTTCAGCGGCGCCGGGGTCGGCTTGTAGCATGGCGATCAGCTTGCCCATCCGGGTGTCGGCAGCGTCAAACTCAGGACAACCATTGCTGCTACACGCCCAAGCATCCCATTCGGCAGGCCGCCGGGGAAACGCAATCAGCTTGAGTTGATCCGAACCGGCAGGCGCAGTCACCGGCACCCCGAACTCCAGCGGCTGGTTCGATCCCTGGAGGCCGCGCTCCTTCTCACTGGGTCCGGGAAATAGCACGGAGACTCGTCCATCCTTGTTGACATCAAGCAGGAGCAGATAGGCGGGCGCCTCCGTGGCAATCCGAAACGTCGCCCTTTCGTTGATTCGAAACCCAGTGCGAAATCGATCGTAACCTGTGGCGTGCTCCGGTTCGACGTCGAGCTTCACGTTGAAGTGTTGGCCGGGATTCGACCAATTCCGCAGGGTCGAGAGCATCCTGTACCCGCGTATACGGGCCAGGACCTTCTCGGTCTCATCGGCCGGAACAGCCTGCACCAATGTGCCGCTCCCATCGTAGGTTTTCCACTCAGAACCGGCGCGCTGCACCAGGAGATCGAACGTACCAGCTGCCACAATCTGGACTTCCTGAATGCCCCGGAGTTGCTTTTCCAGATCCGGACCTGCGTTGTCAAGCTTCACCCGGACCTTGTCGACGACCTCATTGTTGGCCGGCGGAGTGCTCGAACTGCTAGACTCCGAAGCACGCGCGCCGCCCAGCACTGCCTGGTCAAGCCGGAAAGAAGCGGGCGCTAACAGTTGCGGCTGTTGTGGATACTTTTCCATCTCGCGCCGGACGAAACGAAACAGCTCGTCGTACGTGATTTTCCCGTCGTGATTGGTGTCGGCGCGACCGGTCAATCCGACCAGCAGAGTATTCGTCAACGCCCCGTGCGGTTTATCGTCGACCGTATGGACACCTTGCCGCAATTGGGCGGAACTGATGTCCATGGCAGTTTGGGTTTTGGCGGCCGCAGCCAGGGAGACAACGTTCGAATAGGGATACGGTTCGTTCGTGGCAGTTGCCGGCGCGGCGCTTTTCGCCGCTGCATGAGGCGTAGAAGAACCGCTCTTAACCAAATCTGTCAAGCGGACGGTTCTGGGCGTTGCGGAACTCCACAAGCCTATGGCTTTCGCGGAATTCTCGGAGTAGCAGGAATCAAGCACCACGAATGCCTGTGCCTCCGGCGGCACACGAGAGAGAATCGGACGCAGGTCCCGCCGCCCGATCAGTAAAGTGTCGGCAATGGATTTGACACTGTTCAAGTCGAGATCGACGGGCAACAACCCTCCGGAATCCGGCCCGATCACCGGACTCACCTCACGGCTGTTCTCGTCGAAGGCGCTGGTGCCGTGACCGCTGAAGTAAAAGAAAAGGTGATCGCCCGGTTTGAGCCGGCCGACTGCCTTATCGAGTGCCACCAGAATATTCTGCTTTGTCGCCGAGTTGTTCAACAGAACGGCAATGTTCGCCGGTGCGTAACCCTGCGCGAGAAGCGACTGTTGAAATGCCCGGATGTCTTCGCTGGGACCCTCGAGCGAACGGATCCCGCTCTCATACTCTCCGACTCCCGCAAGCACCGCATACCGTTCGGCATAGACCGGCGTCAATATGCTCGAGAGAAGGCACACTAAAACCGCGCGTGACATGGCCGGCCCCTGGCGAATCACCACCGGTTAATGTGCAACGCTGGGAACTTTCGAGGTGAGGTCAAACGATTCCCAACGGTACCGCAAAATCTCGTTCTGGCTGTTGATGCCGGCTTCCGTGACCGATGCGGCCGCTCCTCCCGTTTGGGTCGTTTGCGAGGCGCGTCCTCGGGAGAAGACGCTCAGGCCGCCAGAGACGGATTGGAGCGTGTTCTTCGCCTTCGCAGCCTTGTCGCGTACTCCTTCCCCTTTGAGCTTCTCGCCGGGCAGAAGCATCAGCTTCACTTCCTCGGGATTGCTGCATGCACCTGAGCCCGAACAGGGCGTGCCCATTCTTCCTTTGGCGGACGTGACGGCTTCGCCTTGCATCTGCACAGCGAGTTCTACCACTTGGCCGTTGGCCGTACCTTTATAGTGCTTGTAACCGGGATCGAGATCGTTGGCGCCGGTATCGGTCAACTCAACAAAGGGTGCCAAGGTCTTGTTATTCACAAGGGTCAGCTTCGGGCCTTGAGCAAACGCATAGAACGACTGCGCAACGCCTCCCTGCCTCGTCATCTGCCAAAGGATGGCAGTGTTGGAGTCGATCTGCTGGCTGGCCGCGGGAAGCGGAGTAATCTCCGCGCTCTTCGGAGGCGCAGCGGTCGCGATGAGAAAGTCACCATAGTGCTCGCCGAGCGCAAACGGCCTCTGAATAAGATCCTGTTTCATGGCTCGGGACACAACTGAGGTTTCGACATACTTCTCGAGATCGTAGAAGGTCACGAATCCGTCTTTCCCGGCCGCTTTGCCGCGAAGTCCTTCGAGCAGATAGTAGGTAAAGATGCCGTGGCCTAGCTCGCGATCTTCGTAGCTGAACCCGCCCGGCCGCGTCGAGAGAAGGATTGTGGTGCCTTCCGATTCCTGCAACTGCGAGAAGCTTCTCGCACCCTCGGCACCCTTTGCGTTCGGATCGTTACGGCAGGCATCAATCAGGATGACTTTACGCCGGGCGCCGCTCTCGCTCATCAGCTTTTCAACTTCATCGAGAGGCAATGCTTCCTGCGCTAAGTGGTCGCGCGTTACTCCGAGAGTCGCCAGATAGTTGCGATCCTTGCCGGTCGTGTCCTTCATCTGGAACCCATGCCCGCTGAACGCAAACAGGAATGTCGATTGCGGCTTTCCGTCGAGAAGCTGTCGCGCGGAGGCCAGCGCGTTCCGTATGGACTCAGAGGTCGCTTCACCGGGGGAGATCAGCCGCGTGATGTAGCCCTGGCGCTCCAGCTCTCCCTTCAATTCCAGTGTGTCGGCGACGGTGAATCGAAGCGGATTGAGGTCGGAACCGGCGTAGTTCGGGGCCACCAGAATGGCATAGCGGCTCTGTTCACCTTCAAACTGTTGCTTCACCTCTGGCGTTACTGCCATGCGCGAGAAACCCTTCGAAGCGACAGCTCCCGTGTCGGACTTGGCCGGGACAGCAGCCGTATCCGCCTTCGGTGCAACGGGAGCCGCTTCGGTCTTCGGCGCGGGCGCGGCAGACTTCGGCTTCTTGCCCGCAGTGCTCTGGGCGAACATCGGAACTGTGCAAATCATTGCGACCGCTGCGAGTCTTCGTACTCGGATCCCGGGATCTATGCTGCGTTTCACTGATACTCCTTCATGTTGCGCCTGCCTCGCGTCGCCAAATCAATGCGGTCCCGTAGCAGGCCTTCACCGAGGATACGCGAAAAGATTGCAAATATCGGATCAGTCTTCACCCGTTCGAAGTGAGAAAGTTCCGGAGTTGGACAGGTAATAGGCGAAGCATTAGAGCCTAATCTGTAAGAGATCTAACGCTTGGCGGAACTATTGCGGAGATTACGGCCGACTCACCCGGAGCGCGACGGTTCTCTAAGAGGCACGGTCGAGCAGGACGGTTTCCCGGCGATGCAAAGTCACTCGAATTGCTTCAAGGCCGCTTTCGAGTGCAGGTAAGCTTTCAATGATAGTAGCGGCGTTCTTTCCCGTGACCATCGACCTCAGAAGTTCGCATTGACCCACGAGTTGTTCGTCGTGTCCGATGAGCGTCCTCAACGTCGCTGCTTCGTTCCGGTACCGCTGTGTCATCCGATCGTTTTCAGGAACCGGCTGCTGGTCAATCAGTGTCTCCAAAGCCCCGATCTCGCGCGCGAATCGCTCAAGTCGCTGGGCAGTCGCGACGGCGCCGGCATCCGGAAACGGATGCTTCCGGGTGGGCGGAGGAAGGAATTCGCGACGGTAGTTCGCTTCGGCGGTATTTGCGGTCTCCATCGCCATACCGAGCAGGTTTGCGGCTTTCGTTCTTACGAGCTGATCGTCGGCTCGCAACTGGTTTTCGACACGATAGAAGTTGTATCCCCAGCCGTAAAACAGATTCGTGGCAAGCTGCCGCAGCAGGCCGGCGTCGTAAAATCCCGAACTATCCATTACTCTCGGGAAGTTTAGTCGGCGGCAACGCGGCGTCGAGGCCAAGTTGGTAAAAACCAGCGGCAGGCACGCCGACGGTGAACGGTAATCCGGCAGCAGCGTTGGGAGCAGAGACAAGACCTTTTTCAGCCATTCGCAGCGCCAGGAAATAGCGAACCGCTTCGATCGGTGTTAAGCCGATCGCCTGAAGCGAGATCAACTCCCGCATTCGTTCGTCCTTCGGCATGATCAGGATCTTCAGATCGTTGAGTGTAATGCCGAAGATCCTGAGAAACTCGGACAGATGGCTCTTCACCAATTCGCGGATTTCGGTGATGTGCTCATTGATCTCTTCCATCTTTGTCACTTGGACAACTTGATTGATGGCTTGCTCGATAGCCGGTCCGGCGTAGTCAGCGATCTCTTTCGTATCGATCAAGTGACCGTTGAACGGCAGATGACTGATTAGCTGGAGTGCTGCGTCGCGCGTATCGACGTGGATGTAGTAATCCACCTGATACGCCATCTCGGCCATCTCCTCGCTGGTCGCCACGCCTTCGCTGCGAACCAGGAGCTTCGAACGGTTGATGTAGATGACTTCGTAGACCCAGGGCGACGCGCCGCCAAAGAATTGCTGAGCTATCGAGCCCAGAATCGGTTTGTCGGGAGTCGTCAGCGTGTACTGTCCCGTTTCGTAGACGTTCAAGACAGCCCCGCGTGCCTTGAGCACACAAAAGTGGTTGCTCTCCACTGTTAACAGAGATCCGGAAACAATGCTCTCGTCCGCGATCTTGACAGCCAGCGTCTTCGTGCCGAGCATGTCCGTCCCATCACGAAGAAGCGAAGTAATAACTTGCCGAGTAACAGCCATGGTCTACCAGAATACTCCCAATATTTGGATTCCGAGCGCGCTTAGAGCCCGACAACAGAGCACTTAGATTGTTGTGTCAGGCGAACGGTACTAGGCACCGGCGGCTGCGGACGACACCGAACGGCCGTTACTTCCCAATACGGATTCATCCATCACGAGGAGATACGCCGACATGAAGCCCTTCCCCTTAACCTCGATGTGGCCGCGGGATTTGAATTTGTACTGATGCCGCAACATATTGTAGGTAGTCTCCGTCACCTGGATGTGCCCCGGAAGACCGCAGCTTTCCATTCGCGAAGCTGTGTTGACGGTATCTCCCCAGAGGTCATAGGCGAACTTATGGGTTCCTATAACGCCGGCAATGACCGGTCCGGAGTTGATACCGATTCGAAGCTGAAGCGGCGCGCCATCGAATGTTGTCCGCCGGCTGGCAGCATGCAGCATATCGACCGCAAGGCGAATCGCCGCTTCCGCATGATCCGGCCTGCTGTCAGGAAGTCCAGCCACCGCCATATAGGCGTCGCCAATCGTCTTGATTTTTTCGATCTTATGCTCGAGCGCGAGCTGATCGAAATCTGACATCAGATCGCTGAGAAGTTGAACCACCTGTTGAGCAGGTATGCGAGTGCTCAGATCCGTGAACCCGACGATGTCGGCGAACACGATCGTCACTTCCGAGCAGGCATCAGCAATGATGCGTTCACCGCTTTTCAGTCGCTCGGCGATGGTGGCTGGAAGAATGTTGAGAAGCAGCCGGAGGTTCTCTTCGTTCTTGCGCCCAAGTTCGGCAGTGCGCTCCTCTACCTTTACCTCCAGAGATTCCGCATAACATGTGAGCCCGTCTTCAGCGTCCTTGAGGGAGCGAATCATTTTGTTAAAGCTGACAGTGAGACGCCCGATCTCATCGTTGAACAAGACCGGCAGCTTCACGTCCCGCTCACCGCAATCCACTCGATCCATTGCCCGAAGCAGGGCATTCAAAGGCTCAACAAGACTCAACCGGAAGAACGTCGGAAAGAAGATCACAACGAACAAAGCCGATCCGAGAATGGAGTAGTTGCACGCCATGACCGTACGCTGGAACTTCAACCCATTTCCGGCAAGGGCCTGGCGAACGAATTCGGCGTCACTGGCCGGGCGGCCGACATGTTTTCTTGAACCGGTGTCATGAGCTGATATAGCTCCGCTGTCATCCCATGAAGGAGCCACGAACGTCCACATCAAAGTGACGATTGCAAGGACGGCGAACAAAGATGCGCCAACGATCTTTACGCGAAACGTTGTTGGACGGGGAGCGTTGTTCACGTATGCCAGCGCAAACGCCACCAGATTTGCCAGATATAAAATGCTGCTGACAACAGAAGCAAGCTCGACCGGAACCGCTCCAAGGTCCCGAAGAAAGTAAACGCCCACGGCGGACACTGACAGTAAGAAAGCTAGCGCGAAGCTTCGAAAGGGCCGTGCAGCACGCGGGTGCTTGGACCGGACCCACCTGCGTACGAAAATACCCTCCGCCCAAACAAACAACGCTACGCTCAAGCCGCTCGCAACGGACCAGGATAAGGTTCTACCGCCGGCGGATTGAAAAGCCAAAAAGGCACAACAGGCTAAGACCGACAGAGAGGCCAGCGTCAATACGGAGCGAAATTCGCGGGGATATGGGTCACCGCGGAAGCTATAAGCAAAGCCGATAAACAACACGAGACCCGCCAGTCCAAAGCCCATCTGAACAATGGCAAGCCATTCGGGCAATGGATAGAAAGATTCACGTAAGTCCGCGAGAAGAAAGTGACTTGTCCAACACGAAAAAGTCGCAATTAGAAGCCGCAGGTCACGACTCTTACCACCTAAGGTAATAAGGTAAACCGTGATTGTGGTGCACAGGACTGCGAGGACGAGAACTCTCGGTTCTTCCAGCGTAAATAAGAGATGCGGCTCCAAAACTCAGTCCTCGCTCGCAACTGAAAAGACCCGATCAGTATACGCCAAAATGCGGCCAAAACGCTAAATTGAGCGTTACTCGAAATTGATTTCGCGCAATTAGCTACCGAGGAAAATGTCTGACGGGATTGCAGAATCAGAAACTTACACTTGTATTGAGAATTCGTATTATCACGTTGAATTCCCGCTTGATTTCGTCGCGGAAGAAGCATTCCAGAGTTGAATACAGTAGCGCGCCGGCGAGTGATCCACCAGGTGATCCGGCGCGTCCTCATGGAGAACTTGAAAGATCCCGGAGGGTGGGAGCGCGCGAACCTTCTCCTCGAGCGTGGCCCAGACAACGCCCGGCATGTCCTTCGGCCCGCTTATCTCGCCGCCTTGTGCGATGTAGAAACAGGTTTGCTCGATGTGGTCATACAGTCCCGCGAGCGCAAGGGGAACACGGGCCACCGGATCGTTTCCGTTCACAAAGCGATTAACGCCCTGATCCGCGTTTCGCTTCACCCGTTTTCCGAACTCCAGGTTTCCGACGCGCGGGCTTCCGAAGGTGAAGAGAGAGGCACGTCCGCCGCCGAAGCGGCTCACCGCCAAAGTGGCAAGCGCTGCCCCCAGGCTATGGCCGGTGAAACACACCTCTGCATTCGGATAGTCCCGTCGATAAGTTGACAGGCAGCTATGGACCTCTTCCCAGATGTCGTTTAATGCCCGTTGAAAACCGGCGTGAACGCGGACTTGTCCATGTTCGAACAAGGTCTCGATGAACTGTAGGTGGCGAAGCGCCTTGTGCGCCTCGTCGGCCGCAATCGAATAATCGGGTTCATTGACAAGGAACGCCTCGGCATCCGTAATGGAATCCGTCGGATCATCTCGTTCGGTGCCGCGGAACGCTATCACTGCAAATCGGTCGTTCCAGGCAAAGTACCCTTGCGTTCCGCGACCCGACTCGGTCCAATCTCCCAGTAACGTGTGATGGGCGAATCCAGCCGCGCGCAGGATGTCCTGAACGTCTGAACCCGACATACGCAAAGGACCCCACCGGCCATAAGCCAGCATTGCGGCGTCCGCCATCCAGGCACCCCGCAGCAGGCGATTCTTTTCATCTTCTTTGCTCGGTTCCGGGAAAGGCGCTCGGCTGGCCTCCTCAAAGTAAACGTAGTCTCCGCGCTCGGGTGGATAGAACAGGTTTTTCCACGTTGGTGCAAGTAGTTGCGCGCATCGATCACTCCTCGCCGGCCCGGTAGAAACACGCATCGACAAAGTTAATTACGGTTTAGAGTCTCAATGAATCAGGAAATTTAAAACTTACGGGACTGCCCGACGTGGCTGCGCGTACGCGATCAATCAGGATTCCTTCGTTGGCGCTGATCGAATCCACCGCCGCGTGATGCAAAGCGACAACGCGCCAACCCATGGCCTCGAACACCGGACTGCCCGAACTCCCGCCCTGTGTGGGCGTGCGATAGTGCAGCAGGTCATCGCTCGATCCCACGATCAGGCTGTCCTGAAGGGAGAACATGAGTTGGTCATTGGGATGGCCAATGATGTACACCCGCGAAGGCGGCACGGTCATCCGAACGGGCCTGGGAAGCAGCGGAATCGGAACGGCATTCGGCACAGTTCCATCCAGTTCCAGGAGCGTGGCGTCGAGTTCCGGCCTGGACCAGACCTGCCGGACACATAACTTGGTGGAGCTCATCTGAAACTGCACTCTGGCGTCGTCCGCGACCAGCGCACCGCGGAAACCATCCTGATTGATCACATGCGCATTGGTAATTAGCAGCGTGCGCTCCGGTTGCGTAGGAAAGAAATCACGTGAGTTCACCAGCCACCCGGTGCCCTTCCCCGTCCCTCCGACGTTAATGACGCGCCCAATTGAACGGCACCGGTCAAGACCTTCCTGATACCACTCAACAGTATTGAAACGGTCGCTTCCGTAGTTCTCTTCCAGCCTTATGTTCGCGTCTTCGGAGCTGACCTGGACGGAGCCGCCTTGACGCCTGAGCAGTGTCGCATCCAGAATCGGCAACACTCGTTCGCCAATTCGATCCTTGCGATCCGTCAAACCCCAGACCTGCCGCAATTGCCTCTGCGTACTGAAGACCTGGAAGACGTCGGCATCGAAGCTGCTTGCATAATCGAGTGCCCGCAACTCTGCGCCTTCGGCATCCTGAAGCGCAACATGGGCTTCCATGGCGGTTGCGATCTGCCATGCATTCAGGTCCTTCTTTTCCTCGATAGCCTCGATAGACGTTAGAATTTCAGTCGCTATCTCCGGTACAGCGGGATAGCCTGACAGAGGCGCGCCATCACGGGCCGCTCGCGCCAGTAGCGCTGCCGCATTGATGCCGTGCCAGTAGTTGTCCCTTGGATTCTGAATGTAACGGTTCCAGTAAGTCTTAACGCTGTCTTGAAGAATGGCTGGGTCGGGCAGGCCTGCTTGCGCCGCGTCCAGATAGCGCTGCTTATAGATCCGGCCGAGCAGGCCTTCCACCTCGTCAAGATCCTCGGGCGTGACCTGACCGTCGGCCTTTAGGGAGCCGAGTTCCTTCTCCGCTTGTGTCAAGCGGTTCTCGTCAATCAGCGCCTGGATGTAGTAACGCCTCGCCTCGCCCGTCACGCGACCCTGCGCCATGAGCTCATCCGCTAATTGCTGAATCGGCGTAAACTGTCGCTTGCGTCGCAACTGACGAAGCATCCGGTTGATAGCGCCCGATGGGAGCGGGTCCGCTTCGGTTCGCATCCGGGCGATCACCTTGGTAATTACCGCCGCTGCCCCGCTCCAATCAAAAGAATTCAGAGCGTCCGCAAGCTCCCGTTGTACGGCAGGAAGATTATCCCAAGACACTTCGCCTCCTAACCCTGTTCTGTCAGCGGTTGCGCGTATAAGACATCGCCGTTCGCGTCGTGCACGGTCTCAAACAGCTCGTCCCCGTCGAATTCGAGAGTCATATATCCATGTGGACCGTAACGCTCCGGAGCCTGCTCAATGAAGGGATTCGAACCATCCAGGATCATCGCAGCCGGCACCAGATTCTTCCCGCCGACCCTTCTGAATTGCGGCTTGTCCGGCACCTCATCGCCGAACAACACTTTCTCGCGGTAATACGGAAATCCGCCATGGCCCACACAACGGCCATATAAGTCCCACGAACCGTGCTTATCGTAGAGGGCGCAGCGATGCTCATGTCCCCAGTACCAGGCGTAGATCTTTTTGGTTGAGAGCAGGGACGAAAGCTTCTTGACCAGCTTCGGACCTTGCGAATCCAGCCGGGAAAAAGGCTGGTGATGTGAGAACAGAACCAACTTCCGCCCGTCGAGTTGACTGGCCAAGCCTTGCAGCCATTGCGCCTGGCCGCCGTAAAGATCGTGGTCCACGTAGGAAGTGTCTAGCGCGGCCAAAGTCCACTTGTCGTTCTGTAACGCGAAGTAGCTTGCTTTCTGGTCAAACTTTGGCAGCGCCAGCTTGAAGTAAGCTTTTCCTCCCGTATACATTTCGTGATTTCCGTTTAGCGTGCGATTGATGGCTCCCTGGACAACCGGCCAACTGTCCAGCAAACGCGCCTGAACTTCGCTCTCCAAACCGGAGTAGTAGGTATCGCCGAGGTGCAACACGACGTCGTATCCGTCCTTGGTTGTGGCAATCTTGTTCGCAACCTCGGGTGCGCCATACAGTCCGCTGCCCCAGTCTCCAAACAGCGCTATTCGCGCTTTGTTGGGTATCGTCGTAACCTCAGCGGGCGCCTCGATCCACTCGTGTTTGGTGATACCTTGAATCCAGCTGAAGAAACTCGCAGCCCAGCCGAGTACGTCCTTCTCATCCATCTTGGCTTCCAACGCTACCGAGCTCGTTGGCTGCAAGATATCCGGTTTTTTCTCAGCCGCTTCCTGGGTGATGAACGTTTGAAGCAGGGACACGGTCGGGTCTTCGGTCCCGTTCATAACGCCCTCGGGTCCTTGTGCCGCTTGCATCTCCTGCAACGCGCGACTGAATTCAGAGAGCAACTCGGGTTCAAGCGCGGTCGCTTCGGGAGCGGATTCCAGCTTCTCCGGTGAGTCGCTTCCCCTCAATGTGACAATCCGGTTCTTGTTACTCATTCTAAGTAGGCCTCGATTGACTCGGCAAGCTTAACACTTCTCATGTCTGACCGTTACTGTTCCAGCAACATTGAGAATCCGATCTCCGTCTCTCAACCGCCAGCGAATCAGCGGGCGAGTTTCACGAGCCCTGTCTTCACTCCACTACCTTGAGACAAGGGCGATACCTGGTCCGAGCGCGATCAGATCTGCCGCCAGCTAACTCGGCTTCATTAAGCACTCATTCGAGCAATCTAAGCAATCCACCAATACTCTCGGGGGCAAGCCCCCGCGCTTCCGCCATGCGCCGTAGCCCGTCCGCAGCAGTCTTCTTATCTGAGTTAGACGGTTGCGGAACCCTCTTCAGGGCGGCGCTGTACTCCGCTTCAGCGGCATTCAAATCGCCATTGCCTATCTCGGCTTGGGCCGCGGTGAAGTCCGTCCAGTAGGAAACCACTGGCCTTTTCTGCAGGTCCCGGCACGTCACAAGTACAGCACGAAGAATTGTTTGTGCTTCATCTTGTTTCTTCTTAAACAGCAGTAACTCGGCGGCGTTGATGCCGGGGTAATACTGCATAGGGTCCGCTTCGTAAGCCCTTCGGTAGGATTCAATGGCCTGGTCCAGATCAGCTTCTGCTCCGCCGGCCTTCCATAACGACCGGTAGATGCGGCCTTCCAATCCGGCGATCTCCGGGTTGTTTCTTAGTTGCGGCTCGATATCGTATATCGCTTTCACAACGTTCTCCGCTTGTCGTAGATCATTCTGCCGGGCTAGTGCGAGCCCCTTCCTGTGAAGCAAGGCTACATCGCCGGTTGCGAACGTGAGAGCGAATTCCACTTCCTCAAGACATTCGGGGTGTTTGGACTGCTGAAGCAGCATGCCGCTCAACATGTCGTGCAGCGCCAATTCGAGCCGTCGCGGTTTACCTCCGAACGCCGCATACATCATCTGCCGATGAATGAGCAATTCGCCTTCCCTGCCCAAACGCACCAGGTCTTCGAAGCGATTTCTCCAGAGTGCAAATTCTTCTGCGGTGGGGTTTTTCCTCGGGGTGACCAGTTCTAAACTCTTGAGATAGCTCGGAACGAACAGATCAAGAGTAGCGGGGCGGACCTGAAGATTGGCAGCCGCCGCCAATTGATTACAGACCCTGCGGACCTGCTCGCCGTCCTCGCCCTGATAGATCTCGAAAGCAGCCAAAGGACTCGCAAGATCGCCTTTCCCCATGCCGTAAACAACCGGTATCAACCCGCGCTCACGCATCACACCGCTGGCAACACCGCACTCCCACATGACCCATGGCCTGCCCGCGCTTAAAGGCGTTTGGATCGCAATGACGAATTGGCTTTGCTCCAGGCGTTGGTAGAGCGCGTCTCGCCACTCCTTGCCAACTGGCATGCCTCCGCCGGAATCCATGTCGCTCGAGTACCAGACGGCGATAGTCCCCGCCGATATCGATTCCAACAACTCTTTCCAGGCACCAGCCAGTTTCTGCTCATCGTGAGCGTGGCTAATCAACACGTTCATGGCTGATCCTCGTCTGATGTCGGAACTTCCAAGATGCTGCACCCTCTTTCTTCCGCCTGCTGGAGGAACGCTGCCGTAAGGTCTTCCGGACCACGAGACCTACCGTCCCAGACAATCACCGCGACCACGTCCTGGGCGGCCGAATCTGCCATGCGGAGAGCCTGCTGCAGGATCTCCGTGTTGGCTTTGGCGTACGCGTGTTCTTCTTCCGGATGGCTCGACAAGACAATGAGGTCGCCCTCTTGCTCCACCTCATCCATCATTCGATCGAATAGTGGGCCCCAGTCACCGGGCCGATCGATCACGGAAGTAGTTCTGAAATCCTGTCGAGAAAAAGGCAGTATGACTTTGCGCCGCATGCGCGCGATGCCTGCCTGTTCGAGCGCAAGTAGATCAGCGCCGCAAGCGGCGGAACACACGAGTGCGGCTCGATCCTGTAGTACGTTGTGAAGTCGGGCACGGACAGCCTCGACATTCTGTAGCGGGAAACGAGGCGATTGGTCATCTTGGGCGTCGATTCTCCGCCCAGCAAGGACGACAATCTGCTCTCGCATCGGGTGTCCGTAGATTATACAACCTTTGCGATCGATAGACGCATGAGATCTGGTCCTCTTTTTCGGCCCATTGTTGTCGTATTTTCATGACCAGGGTATCCCCTTGTGCTGTATCCCAGCCGCTACGGCAACTGCAACTCGGTACCAAGTGCCCGATTACTGCACATACTCGTCCAAACGGATGTTTGCCGCATGTAAGAAACTGTCTCCCGAGACCCTTTCACTGGGCTATCATTGTCTACCTATGCATCCCGCAGAACGCCATGGGGTGTTCATTTCTTATGCTCGCGAGGACGGCGAACCTTTTGTTAGTCGGCTTCGAGACTTACTAGCGAGCAATGCATCTGAAATTACCGTTAGGTGGGACCGCATCGAACTACAGGGTGGCGAGCCCTGGTGGCAGCAGATCTGCGATTCCATCGAAGGTTCGCAATATCTCATCCTGGTTTTGACTCCGATGGCTTTATCCAGGGAGTGGGTGCGCCGTGAATGGCTGCATGCACGCCGGCACGGCGTATCTGTTCTACCAGTCAAGGGGGGCGGCGACAAAGAATTGCCGATTTCGTCCCTACCCTCGTGGATGAGGGATCGCCACTTATATGACCTTGAACATGAACTTCCGAGCTTCGTGCAGCAACTCAGAACTCCTAGCAGAGAACTGATCGTGCCGTTCATGGCGCCTGAACCACCCAGACCTTTCGTTTTTCGAGCTATCGAAACAGACCAGCTCAATTCCGTTATCCTCGGCGGACAACGACGTATGGTGACGCTTTGTGGAGGTGCGGGCTCGGGTAAGACAAGTTTGGCTAAGGCTTTCTGTGCACAGCCAGAGATCGAGGAAAAATTCGCGGATGGCGTGCTTTGGGTGAGTCTTGGCCCGGCGCCAAAGCTTCTCGACACGATCACAACCCTCTACGCAGCTTTAACTGGTGTTCGTCCCGGTTTTGCGGGTGAAAGTGACGCTGCATTTCATCTCTCCGAGGCCTTGGGACATCGTCGGATGCTGATCGTTGTAGATGACGTTTGGGACAGTGCCCACTTGATTCCTTTTCTACAGGGCGGACCTAACTCCACCACGCTGATTACCAGCACTCGGTCCGATCTCTTAGCAGACTCGCCGATGATTACTCTCGATGAAATGACTGACGCAGAAGCCACAACTCTTCTCTCAGTCGACGGAGCGGACCCAGAACAGGTGCAAGGCATCTGTGGACGTCTTGGGAATTGGCCCTTGGCCCTGGAACTCGCCCGAGCCGCCATTCGGACGAGAATCCGCTTCGGAAGTGATTATGAGCAAGCAGTACAGGAGACCCTCGAACAACTAATCAGTTGCGGAGTAAGTTGGCTCCGGGCAAACACCCTCGACGAGCGACACCGTTCGATTAAAGCAGCCATAGATACCAGCCGTCGGCTTTTGTCGACGATTGACTTTGGCATCGAGATAGCCGCCTCGACAAAGTTTACTGAACTCGCGATTTTCCCCGGCAATATCCCCGTTTCGCTGAGTGCGGTGGAGGCACTCTGGGGTATAGACCGATTCGAAACAGAGCAATTGGCCCAAGCTATCGCGAGCCTCTCACTTATCAAGCTGGACCTTCGGAATCGAGTTTTTCAAATACACCCAATCATCCGTTCCTTGCTTGAAAGGGAGATGATTCAGCCGTCTGCTCTGCATTCACAAATCGTCGATGGTTGGAGTGACTGGTTCAACCTTGCGGATTCCTATGCCTGGCGCTGGCTTCCCTGGCACCTTCAACAGGCCCAGCGAGCCGAGGATCTAAGCCGAATTCTCTGGAGCCCTCGCTGGCTGAGCGTTAAGTTGAGAGCGACGGATCCGGACGCCCTGATCGCGGACTTCGACAATCTGAAGGGTGACCCGGATGCAGCTTTGGTCCAAACTACCTTGCGCCTGTCGGCTCACGTAATCGCTCGAGATCCTGATCAACTCTTACCGCAGTTAGCCGGCCGTTTGCTTGCTGCAGCTTCAAATTCAATTCGGATCCGCGAACTGATTCAATTTGACGACTCGGTCTCTAATCTCTTGAAGCCCGTTAGTCCCGGATTGAGGCCGCCCGGAACATCGTTGATCCGGACCCTTGTCGGACACCGCTTCTCGGTTCAAGGCGCCGCTGTGTTGGACGACGGCAAACGCGCCATTTCCGCTTCCTGGGATCGAACGCTGATCGTCTGGGATCTGGAAACAGGTCAGGCTCTCCATACACTCACGGGCCACACATACCCCGTCTCTGCCGTTGCAGTATACGAGAACGGGACCAAAGCAGTTTCTTCTTCGGCGGACCGTACCGTCAAAATTTGGGATTTGAGGAACAAAACTTTCAAGCCGTTGGGCGCACATGTAATGGCAGTGAGTTCCGTAGCCGTGGACCCCACCGGCACCAGAGCGCTATCCGGGTCATACGACCATACATTGAAGCTTTGGGATCTCAAAACGGAGAAATTAATCGATCATCTTGTCGGCCACGCCTTTTGGATTAACTCGGTCTTTTTTATAAGCGGTGGCACACGCGCAGTGTCTACCTCGTGGGATAGGACCGTCCGCATATGGGATTTGAGCAAAACCGGCTCGAGAGCGGAAACTCTGATGACCTTGACCGGGCATCAAGAGGCAGTATTGGGAGCTTCCACATACGCGAACGAAACACGCCTTATCTCTGCATCGGCGGACCACACACTGAAGATTTGGGATTTGAATGCCGGAGGAGTACCGATTGGCACACTCAGAGCTCATGGAGGCGCAGTAACATCGGTGGCCACGTTCGCAGCTGGAACAAGAGCGATCTCCTCATCGGAAGACAGAACGCTCAAGCTGTGGTCACTCGAAGCCGGAGACGAACGTCCGCTACGAAGCCTAGCTGGCCACGGTGCGAAGATCATCAGCGTGACCGTTTATGCAAATGGCACGCGAGCGATATCGGCTTCCCAGGATCGAACTCTACGCATTTGGGATTTGGAAACCGGGGAAACGGCACTGGATTTCCGCGGCCATGGACAGGCGATTAATGCTCTCGCCATCGATACCGAACATCAGCGAGCAATCTCCGCATCGGCAGATTGGGATCTTAAAGTCTGGGATCTCGGCTCTGCCTCTTGTCTGTCCACGCTGTCAGGACATCGCCGAGAAGTAACGGCAGTGAAGATATATGCGCGCGGCGCACGCGCAATATCAGCTTCGAAAGACGGCACGCTCCGCGAGTGGGACCTTGCTACGGGAGAAGTGCTCAAAGTTTTATCCGGACACACCGACGCTGTCACGTGCGTCACGATTTTTCCTGGTGAACGCCTTGCGGTCTCTGGGTCGAGCGATTGCACAGTTCGACTTTGGTGCCTGGACAGCGGGAATCTAGTCACGAAATACTTCACCGACCACGCGCTAGTAACGTGCGAGGTAGATCCGGTCAGTGGTCTGATTCTCGCCGGAGATGTGACAGGAGGGCTCCACTTTCTGCAATACTGGAAGCCACCCGGGAGGAAAACGGTTCATGCTGCGATTTGAAGCTCCGGCAGACCTGATCGCCGACGCCTCTCATAACTATCAATCTGAAAGCGTGTTTCCAAACATGCCGAGCGCGACCAGCTAATAAGTGGGCGAACCGTTTCACTATGAACGACAAGTCCGTTCCAGTGCCGGAACATCATCCAGTTCGCGAAAACTTCGATCCTGGATCTCTCACCGTTGGCAATTTCGTCAGTAACGAACGCCTCGATGAGATCCTACACGAAGTGGCCGGCGAGGAACTCCTAAGCCAGGAGGATCAAAGTCTTATGCCGTCCGCGGACGGCGATTTCATGACCGAGGAGCAAGAGTTAGAGATTCTCATGCAATTAGCCGCATGGGCCGATACCTTTATCTTCGCGCCCCTGCACCAAACCTCCTTCCCAGGCCTAACGTCTACCCAGTGCAGCCGAGACTCGGATTGCGCTCACAGCCTTGAGAGATGTTTAAACGAACATAACTGTGGCGAGCATAAATCGTCAGCTCGAGCTGCGGCGCAATAGGGACCACTCTCCGGGCACGCGAAAGCGCGGAACCGTCGGGACAGTTGTGGCAGATCCTGTCGATGCTAAAGGGAATGGCGACCCTATCGCGCTGCGGCCGAGCCCCCGACGGAACTCAGCTTCTCGGCCGAGATTCGGTCGAGCAGTTCGTATCGTGCACGAACGGTATCCGGAGCGGATTGCGGGTCTGAGCCGTTCCCCTCGACGAGATGCATGACCTGATAATCGTCCTTGCCCGTCGTCGTTGGCCACTTCGGCAACCCTGGCCCATTGGGATCGCCGCTTTTTGCGAAGTTGGTCCAGTATGAAGAAATCATGTCCGACAGCTTGCGGTCGGCGTCCGTCCACGGCAGAGCCTTGGAGTCCAACGTCTCGAACACGTACTCGATGTCAGCCGAATGATATGCCCCACGGCTCGGTGTACCTGCGGGCTGCGGCGGGGCCTGTTCGAAGTGATACCGATACACCGGCGAGCCACCGGTTCGAGATTGTTCATCGATCCACTTCCACGTGCTGTACGAGATAAAGCGATCTCCGGCAAGAGCCGTTGCGGATTCGTTCATTTGCGGCTCTGTCCCCGCGGGATACAACGCCAGCATCTTCCCGGCATTCTCGCCATAAAGAGTCTTAACCTTTGCCTTGTAGCTCTCCGTCGTTTGAGGATCCTTGCCGAAGAAGGATGCCGCTGATTGCTCGTTCGTGTTCCAGCCCGCAAGCAACGGAATATGCGCCTGCTTGCCCGCCCCGTAAATATCCCGCGGCGACTCCGGCATAAAGTACCCGTCGACGTTCGGCCAGAAGCGGAATTTGGACCTGTTCTGTTGCGCCGCCTCGAGCAGATCGTTTCCCTTCATGGCTCGGAGCGCTGCCAAGGTAGAGGCTCCGATAGCACCACCGAATTCGCTACCCTGCTGCTCAGCTTGCGCGAGCGACAAAGCGGGAGCGTTGAGCATGAACACGGAACCGCTCTCGCCGATCGCTCGCCTGATCAGATTCTTCGAGACAGGAGATGCCATTTGCGCGCTGACCGAGATAGAGCCCGCGGATTCGCCAAAGACCGTGAGATTATCCGGATCGCCGCCAAATCCAGCGATGTTCTTGTGCACCCAATCGATAGCTGACGCTTGATCCATCAATCCGTAGTTGCCCGACGCGTGCTTCGACGATTCCTTCGTCAGGTCCGGATGCGCGAAGAAACCAAACACACCAAGCCGGTAGTTCATGCTGACAACCACGACACCTTTCTCGGCCAGTTTCGACCCATCCTGACGCGGCTCGGAGGAAGCGCCCGCTGCAAAACCGCCGCCGTAGATCCAAACCATAACCGGCAGCTTCGCGGTCTCTGAGTTCGCCGGAGTCCAGACGTTCAAATAAAGGCAATCCTCGCTCGGCCCCGAATCGCGGAAGATCATATCGGAGTAGATCGGAGCCTGCATGCAGCGTGGGCCGAACGCAGTCGCCTTCCGAACGCCCTCCCATGCCGGGACGGGTTGCGGAGCTTGCCACCGCAAATTGCCTACCGGAGCAGCCGCAAACGGGATGCCCTCAAAGGCTCCGACTTTGCCGTCCGCGCTGCGCATGCCTTCCACGAGACCCGATTGAGTTCGGATCTGTGTTGGGAGCGCGGCATACACGATCGAGGTGGTCACGCTCAACGCGACCACGCATGCGCCACGAACCAAAGTTTTACGGATCATATGTATCTCCCTATATATATCGCCCCGAGAACGGCCACTCGGGCTCGTGATCAATTCTTGCGTAAGGCGCCTAAGATTGCCCAACCAAGCGCCGCGCCGACAAAGTAGGGCGGGAAGTCAGTCCACTCGAATGTGGTACCCAGGAGCAGCCGCCCGATCAGCGTGCGCCGGCACGCCTCCAGCCAGGCGGGATGCCACAGTTGCAGAAACTCCAGGCAGCACGTCATGCTCAGCACGCCTATGGCGACGCTCAGCGAGGAAGCCTTCTGAGTTAGGGCTCCGAACGCGAGAATGAACACCAGAACGTAACTGATTCCGCCCGAGGCATCACGCAGGTACGGCGAAATTGGTGCGTCGAAGCGCAGCCAGAAGCCGGCAACCAGAATGAGACCGGCAATCGCCACTAACTGCGCCGACACGCGCCGGCTGCTGCGTTCCAGCAATTACTTACTCGCCCTCCACTCTTCCGAGAGCTTCTGAAGGAGAGGCGTGGGCGTGTCGCCGTCGTGTACAACAACGCGATAACGAAGCCGGAACGCCGTTTCCTTCGGAATGGTAACCGGAACCACCGCCGTAATCACCGGATGAACCATCCAGAGTGTCCGGGAGTTGTGCCAGGTGGTCGGAGGGTTGTCCGGGTGATCGATAACGGCCGCACCCACCGTCTTGCCTGTGTCTCGCAGCCGGATCGAATAGTCGTACCAGTCTTCCGATGGCCAATTCAGTTCCGGATATGCATAGTGCGGATCCCGGTGTTGCGATTTTCCGGTAACGCTCGAGTAATACGAATCGCCGTCCTTTCGACACTGGACGTCAAAGCCGCCGAACGCCGCACGGTTCAGTATGTAATCGGCAACCGGCGTCAACTTGTAGTCCAGATCGAGCACATAAGCTCCGTCCTGCTCCCTCACGGTCACATCATCCACTTCGTCGAGCATCTTGCGCTTGCCCACAAACCATTCATTCACAATCTGCAGTTGCGCTTTCTGCGAATCCGCGCCTGTCAGCTTCACCGAGCGAGTCTCAATGACTCGCCCGTCTCGAGGAGCATAAACTCCCCAGGCCCAAAAGTCCGCCCGCGTCACGTTCATCGTTCGGAGAGGAGCCGTCGGCCCAGGGTTGTAGTTTTTTGGGATCTCGTGAAATTCTGAATCCTGCCAGCCGAGGAAGATGCCCCGATGGTGGGGATGATCGTTGGGAGCGAGAGCCGTGACGCGCACGCCGGTCGGCGTGTTGACAGGGTGAAAACAGGCCACGCTCGGAGAAGTCAGGCCGACATTCTCAGGCTTCTTGGTCATGTATTCGAACACAACGCGTCCATCGGGAGTTCTTAGCTGCATTCCGTACTCCACCGGTTGCAGAGTGTAGATTGATTGCGCGTACGCAGTCGATGACACGCACCAGATCGCAAGAGTCAGAAGCATTGCTGCCGAAGACACTCGCGACACCACGGAGCATGGGGAGGAAGCGATGGCGCGAGAATAGTTGACCATGAGGAAGTCTTACCACGTTGCCTAGGTCAGCCGCCATCGACATTCGTGAGATCACGGCGGAAGATGCCGAAGCCGCCGCTGAACTGAGCGGCCAACTGGGTTATCCGGTTTCGCCTGAGGCAATGAAGGGACGCATCAATGCATACCGGGAACTTCCGGACCACATCGTCTTCGTCGCATGCACCTCTCACCCGGAACACGTTGTGGGCTGGGTCGATGTATCGATCGTTCATCACCTTCAAAACGAGCCTTACGGAGAGATCGGTGGACTCGTCGTAGCCGCGGATTGCCGGAACGCGGGAATCGGACAGAAACTACTGGAGCGGGCAGAAGAATGGATCCGCGGCGACAAGTTGATCAAACGCGTGGTCGTGCGTTCACAAGTCTCACGCGAGGGTGCCCACCGGTTTTACCTTCGCGAAGGCTACAGCCGGTGGAAGACCTCCGCCGTATTCTCAAAGGAACTGTAGACGCGCTGGTAAGTCTAGATCATCCGGCCGCCGGCCCACATGATGGCGTTGCGAACCAAACGGCGGAATGCTGGATTCCGGTGTGTCTCAGACGCATAACCGGGAGCAATGCACACCACGCGAGAGTGATCGCCTGGCCCAACCCAGGCAACCACGCGATCCGTTCCCGAACCGCCGCTAGCTTCCAGAATGGGCGTTATCTTCGAAGACTGCCACATGCCCTTGTACCCTTCTTCCTTCGTCAGGTGAAGTGTTCCAATGCCACGTGTAATAGGGTGATCGCCAACCGGACGCACTTCCATCGTGACTGACGGCGTGATCGTCGACTTCTTCATGCCGTCGCGCTGATCCAGAACAAGCAGCCCGCCGGTCACTTGCTGATACCACCAGGGCCAGTCCTGGTTGTCGCCGATCGCGTTATGCATCACGACAAATCCCTTGCCTGCCTCGACATTCTTCTTTACCGTAGGACGCACATCTTCGGGCCAGTTCGTCCTGTCGTTCAAAAGGAACACACTGAACACCGGCGCCTCTCCCGGCATCAGAGATCGCACACCGCTGTGAATTTGGGTGCTCGGCTCCCATGGCATATCGGGCGGATTATCTTTGGCGAAAATTGGGTCAGCGTTACCGCCCGCCCCCGCTGCCGGTCCGCCCGCTGAAGCAGGCCCGCTTGTAGCTCCAGCTGTTGGAGCAGGACCCGCGGACCCGGCCCCTGGTGTCACCATAGTTACGAAGTTATTGGGAAGATCGTTGGGGCCAATCTCCATTTCCACAAACAGCGGATCAAGGAACATGGCGGGGTATGAGGGACGATACGGATGGCCGCCCGTGATGTACCGAACCCAAAGCTTGGCCAGCGGATCGCTCGCCGCCCTCGCTGAGGAATTGAGCGCCGCGCCCGCCAACAGCGAAGATGCGGCCTTCATCAACTGACGCCGCCCCATGGCGCTGCTTGCCCCATCATCTCTTTTCGACATCATCTCTCCCGCAACCCTAAGCAAGCCGGCCCCCAGCCCACAAAATCATGTTGTGAACGATATGACGATACGTGGGATCCTGATTAACCCAATCGGTGTGGCCTGCTTGGAAGCAAACAACCCGCGCCTTCGGATGGACACCAAGCCAGGCAATCGCCCCATGGTTGGCCAGGTCCGGATCATCAGAGCGAAGCAAGACAGTGGTCTTGGGCGAAAACCACATGTCCGTGAAGAGTTCATCGCGAGCAAGCAGGAACGGGCGAACGTCGCGCACAATCGGATGATCCGCCACCGGCGTAATGCGTTGGTGCGGCCATTGCTTGAGAGCCGAATGCTGGTGGATCCGCTGCTGCATTGCCGCCTGTTGCACAAGCGCCCCGCCCAGCACGCTTTCGTACCACCAGGGCCAGTTCTGGTTATCTCCAACCGAGTGATGCAACACCACGAGGCCTTTGCCGGACTCGAGATACTTCTGCATGGGCGCGTGGTCGGCTTCAGGCCAGTTTCCCGTCAGGTAATCACCCAGCACGATCACATCCGGCCCAGGCCGGCCGCCGCTTCCATCGATGTCCTTGAACGGATGGGGATGAGGCAGAATCCACGTGTCGAGATCGCGGAACGTATCGTCGTCGAACATCGCGTATTGCTGCAGCGGAACTGTGTGCGCTCCGGTTGTGTATTGAACGCGAAGAGGAGCGGCCGCCGCGCTTGCCCCGCTGGGCACAACGGCTGCCGCGGCGCCGAGCAAAACGTGGCGGCGCGAGAATTGAGGCATGGCAGAGGTTATATCACGCGTTTGAATCCACTCACTCTCTTGTGGCAGGATCCGGCGAGAAGAAGGCGATTAAAGCGGAGTTGACCGCTTCCGGTTCTTCCAGATGCAGCCAGTGGGTTGCCTGGTCGAACCAGATGATTTCGGAGCGTGTGCATTGCCGGGCGCTCACAGTGGCCAGTGACGACTGCAGGAACGCATCCTTTCTCCCCCACAAGATGCGCGTGGGAACCTCGACTCGCCCTACTCGAAAGCTGCCCGGATAACGGAACAAAGCGCGGTACCAGTTGATCATTGCCGTGACGGCGCCGGGTTGTGCCCAGGCAGCACGATACTGCGACAAGTCTTCAGGCGTAAACGTTCCGCGCCGGCTTGTTCGGACCAGTGATCGAACACCGGCTCGAAAGTTCCAGGCCGAGAACAGCCATTCGGGCACTCGCGGCGTTTGAAAGAAAAACATGTACCAGCTCCGGCGTAGCTGACCAGGATGTGTCAGAAGAAAGCGAAACATCACGCCCGGATGTGGCACGTTCAGGATTGCGAGCCGGGTTACTTTCTCGCCGTGCCAAGCGGCCAGCGCCCACGCCACAATCGCGCCCCAGTCGTGCCCGGCCAGGTAGACCTGGGGCCGGCCCAGTTGTTCAATGATGGCGATAATATCGGACACAAGCTCTCGGACCCGATAACGAGCGATGCCTTTTGGCTTGCTGCTGGTGTTGTAGCCCCGCTGATCCGGAACGACGACGCGAAACCCGGCTCCCGCCAAAGCGCCAATCTGTTTACGCCAGCCATACCAGAACTCTGGAAACCCATGCAGCAGGATGACGACAGGTCCGTCCGTGGGTCCCGCCGCCACGGCATGAAGACGCACATCGCCGTTTTGGAATGTCAGATGCTCCAGGTTGGGGAGGTCAGTTGGCAAGGAATCGGGACT
The DNA here is from genome assembly GCA_963730775.1 of uncultured Acidobacteriaceae bacterium. GTDB lineage: Bacteria > Acidobacteriota > Terriglobia > Bryobacterales > Bryobacteraceae > Bog-105. The sequence continues at coordinate 309,682 of CAVSTI010000016.1, forward strand.
CACGATTTTGTGGATACGTTGCCGGATGGTTGGTTACAGTTACCATACTGAAGAACCATGATCGGCCGAACTACCGCTGTCCTCACGCGCTCAACTTGCATTCTGCAACTCGGATTATCGGCTGCGGCGATCGCTTTACCGGCCGATACGAACACATCGACAATCAGTCGCGTCATCGATCAGCTTGAGGCCGTACATTCGTTCTCGGAGATCACGATTTCGCCGGACGGACACTGGGTGACTTGGAGCGAACCGGCTCCGGGCGGCGTTGACGGAACCGCGATTTTTCTCGCCGACCGAACCCAGCCCGGTGTGAAGCCGCACCGCCTGACTGCACTGGCCGATTCCAGTTCCTATGTCACGGAAGAGGGCCTCGCCTGGTCGCCCGATAGCCGTCGAGTTGCGTTCCTCTCTTATGCAGGCGACCCGAAACAGGAGCAAGTGTATGTCGCGGAAGTTACCTCGACTACTCAGGCAAAGAAGCTAACTTCTCTCGACGGCTATGTCACAGATCTGCGTTGGACTTCCGACGGGCAGAACATCGGATTTCTGTACGCGGCAGGAGGTGGAGGCGGCGGTCCGCTGCAAGCGGCAAAAGCGGAGACCGGAGTCATCGGCGCGGCCATTCACAACCAGCAACTGACTCTGGTGCCTTCGACGGGAGGACCGGCGCGGTCCATTTCTCAATCGGAACTCAACGTCTATGAATACGATTGGTCCCCCGACGGTCAGAAATACGTTGCTATCGCTGCTCCCGGCCCGGCCGACAACAATTGGTGGACGGCAAAGATGTACCTCGGATCCGTCAAGGCAGGCACGATGAACGCCGTCTATACGCCGCCCGCGGAACGCCAGATCGCGATACCCAGGTGGTCTCCGGACGGAAAGCAGATTGCGTTTGTGGGCGGCTTGATGAGCGATGAAGGCTTTGTCGGTGGTGACCTCTTCACCCTCTCCGCTGAAAACACCGGAGCAGAACCGAAAGATCTTACCCCCGGGCGCCGTAGCTCCGTCACCTCTCTTCAATGGCAGCGGCCCGATCGTCTGCTCATCACGGAAGACGTGAATGGGGGAGGCGCCGTCGGTACGCTAACGGTCTCCTCCGGAGAGATCGAAACTCTTTGGCAAGGCGATGAGCTCTTGCATGTTGCCGGCAACTTCCCGAACTTCTCGGTCGCTTCGGACGGGAAAACGAGCGCAAGCATTCGCAGCACCTGGGCAGCGCCGCCCGAAATCTGGTCTGGGCCATTCGGCAGTTGGGCGCAGCTAACTCATGCGAACACAGACGGGAAGCCCCAATGGGGAAAAGCCGAGAAGATCAACTGGATTCCGGAGAATCGACAGGCTGAGGGATGGCTGCTCTACCCGAATGGGTTCGATCCCTCGAAGCGCTATCCCATGGTCGTCTCGATTCACGGCGGGCCTGCGAGCATGCGCGGTTCAAGCTGGCCCAGCGTGCATTTCGATATGTCCGTCATGGCTTCGCTTGGCTACTTCGTGTTCTTTCCCAATCCGCGCGGAAGCTATGGCGAAGGGGAGACGTTCACAAAGGCAAACGTGAAAGATTTCGGCCATGGCGACCTGCAGGACATCATGGGCGGTGTAGACGCCGTTTTGCGCAAGGTGCCTGTCGATTCGAATCGCCTGGGTGTAACTGGGTGGAGTTATGGCGGGTTTATGACTATGTGGACCGTCACCCAGACTAATCGCTTCCGCGCAGCCGTAGCCGGAGCGGGCATCTCCAATTGGAAGAGTTACTATGGCGAGAATCTCATCGACCAGTGGATGATTCCGTATTTCGGAGCGTCCGTCTACGATAGCCCCGAAGTCTACGCGAAGAGCTCGCCCATCGAATACATCAAGCAAGTAAAAACACCCACATTGATCGTGGTGGGAGAACGCGACGCCGAATGCCCCGCCCCGCAATCATACGAATTCTGGCATGCTCTGCGAACGCTGGGCGTGCCGACTCAGCTGGTAGTTTATCCGGGAGAAGGTCACTCTTTCCGAACTATTGAGCACCGAAAAGACGTACTACGCCGAACGGTCGAGTGGTTTGACGAACATCTGCATTAGGCGTCGGCGCTCGTCGCTCCCCGAACTACCAGCCGCAACGGAGCGCAAGTCAAGGCTCTGGTCAACATAGTAAGCTTTGCGAGCTTGCGTTGCCGAACGTACCTGTCATTGTGGAAAGCAAGTGTCGCCAGACCGGTTGAGCGAGTCGTTAATCATGAGAGTCCTGATCGTGGACGATGATTCGTCCATCCGCTCGATGCTACGCGGAATCGTTGAAGATTATGGCAGTGAGGTTGTAGGAGAGGCGACAAATGGGCATGAGGCGATCGAGGCATCGATACGTCTGAAGCCGGACCTGACCTTACTCGATGTCTCGATGCCCGCCATGGGGGGTTTCGCTGCGGCACGACACCTTCTTAAGAACTGTCCCGAACATCCGTTCATGTTCGTCACTCAACATCGAGACAAGATCTACCTGGATACGGCTTTAGATTGTGGCGCTCGAGGTTACATCGTGAAGAGCGCCGCTGCCACAGAGCTCCCGGCCGCACTCCTGGCCTTCGGCGCGGGCGAGATTTACCGGTCAACGCTAATCAACTAGACAACCGAGCGGCAACACGATCTTAGAACCCGCCTGCGGCCGCCCCATAAGCGCTTCGGTAGCGATTGACGAGTGCTTTTGCCTCCGCAGCCCGTTCTAATATGTGTCCTCGCATCGCCGCGATCTTGCGACTCGACAGCCTGCAATTCCAAAACAACGCTTTGATAGACACGAACGGCATTCGCGTATGCTTCGAGCGAACTCTCCGCCGCCTTTCCGTCCGATAAGCCCGCTTCCCATCTGAAATCAGCACAACTCATCTGGGCAAATCCTCCGCGAATATGAAGTAGTACAGCCCGTTTTGACAAACTTTAACGGTTCTCGAGTTGAATCCGTCGCCGCAGATCTCCACGTCTGAGCCAGCCGCCAAGTGCAGGATCAGGCCCAGTTTTTCTCGCCCGTTCTTCCCATCTCCCGATCTCTCCAGCACAATGGCAGGTACCCTGCGACCGAGCGTACATAGCCTGTTGGCGACTTGATCTGTTGGGATAGGCATTGCTCCTTCGCTCATAGGCATTTCTATCTCCAAAGTAAGCAACCATACTCACCAAGTCCACTCGATGAACTTCGTGTCTCAAAGAGAGTTACGTAACCGCTGCTCTGCGCGTTACTAGTAGCAGTCTGTTGCTTTTCGAAATAGCGCGATTTAGCCAAAAACATTTTTGGACTTTCGCGTCACACTCACTTGGGAGGAACGCGTGGCAAAAACATCGGCTGAAGTCATCGTCGAAACACTCATTCGCTCGGGCGTCAAGCGTGTATACGGCGTTCCCGGAGACTCTCTCAACGGCATCACGGATTCCATTCGTAAGCATGGCGAGATTCAGTGGGTCCATGTTCGCCATGAGGAGACGGCTGCTTTTGCGGCCGGTGCCGAAGCGCACCTCACTGGCGAATTGGTTGTGTGTGCCGGAAGTTGCGGTCCCGGCAACATGCATCTGATAAATGGTTTATACGACTGTCACCGCAGCCGTGTGCCCGTGCTTGCGCTTGCTGCCCAGGTGCCGAGTACGGAATTGGGCACGGGTTACTTCCAGGAAACCCGGCCCGAGTTCCTGTTCCGGGATTGCAGTCACTTCTGCGAACACGTGGGCGAGCCGAACAATGTTCCCCGCTTGCTGGGCATTGCGATGCGAAGTGCCATCGCGAAACGTGGCGTTTCGGTGTTAGTGGTACCCGGGAGACGTTTTTCTTGGCGAATGCTCGGCCAACGGTGGGCGCACTGGATCCTGGCTGAACCGACTCCGTCTCTTCCGTCCTCTCGGACGCAGACCTGTCGGGAGCCGCGGCAGTTCTGAACCGTGCAGGCAAAGTCACGATTCTCGGTGGTGCGGGATGTCGCGGCGCGCATGCCGAAGTGATGGCCCTCGCCAGTCGCCTCAACGCCCCGATCGTGCACGCCATGCGAGGCAAGGAATACCTGGAGTACGACAATCCGTACGATACCGGGATGACAGGGCTGCTCGGGTTTTCGTCCGGATATTACGCCATGATGAACTGCGACGCCTTGCTCATGCTTGGCACTGATTTTCCATATACGCAGTTCTACCCGGAGAAGGCGAAGGTCATACAGGTCGACTCGCGCGGCGAACAGATCGGCAGGCGGACCCATGTCGATATCGGCCTGATCGGAAACGTGAAAGACACTGCGGCTGCGATCTGCCCATGCTTCGAACAGAAACATGACCGCAACCATCTCGAGCTCTCGGTAAATCACTACTCCAAAGCCCGGAAAGAGCCTCGATGAACTTGCAGTGGGAGAACCGGGCCGCACGCCCATACATCCGCAGTTTGTCGCGCGCCTTCTCGATCGAACTCGCATCCGAAGATGCTGTGTTCACTTGCGATGTCGGAACACCGACCATCTGGGCCGCCCGTTACCTGCGAATGAACGGGCGCCGTCGACTGCTTGGCTCATTCACGCATGGATCGATGGCCAATGCTGTCCCGCAAGCGATCGGCGCTCAGGCCGCCTATCCGGGGCGCCAGGTCATCACGCTTTCGGGAGATGGAGGGCTCGCGATGTTGCTCGGAGATCTCCTGACTTTGAAGCAGATGAAGCTGCCGGTGAAAGTAGTTGTTTTCAATAACAGCTCTCTGAGCTTCGTAGAACTCGAAATGAAAGCGGCCGGCCTGCTCAGCTTCGGGACGGAGCTACAAAATCCGTCCTTTGCGGAGGTGGCAAACGCATGCGGCATCCTTGGCGTCCGCGTCGAGAAAGCCGGAGGATCTTCGAGATGCGATTCGCAGGGCCTTCGCACATGATGGCCCGGCGCTTCTCGATGTGGTCGTCAATCGGCAGGAACTCTCCATGCCTCCGACAATCAAGTTCGGTCAAATGGCCGGTTTCGGTCTGTACATCATGCGCGCCGTCATGAACGGTCGTGCGGATGAAGTGATCGATCTCGCGAAAACTAATCTGTTTCGATAATCCGAGCGTATCTGAGCAGTTCGCCGCTAGGATGTTCGTAGTTCCCACAGCGAGACGAGACATTCCGGAGTAAGTCTATACGGCGGGTCAGAAAGAGCGCTGAGCGAAAGCTCGGCGTCCTTTATCTCGTCTTGCTCGGTCGGAGTAACTTGTGCGTCTTCCTCACTATTTCAAAATCATTCCTTTTCGTCAGCGTCTTTGCTATGGCGAGCTACGTTTCGCAGGCTCAGACGAATCGCGGCTCGATCGTCGGAACCATCACCGACCCGAGCGGCGCCGCGGTAGCCGAACGCGACGATTTCGGTCAAGGAAGTGAATACCGGAGCTTCTTATTCCACAACTTCATCCGGTGCCGGGACATACAACTTCCCTCAGGTCGCGGTCGGAACCTACGACATGACGCGTGGCTTCGCCCAGACTTCAGAACGGAGCAACGGACAGGGCTCATTGTTCAAATCAATACGGCGACAGTTACGAACGTGCAACTGACCGTAGGACAGCAAGCGGAAGTGGTAACGGTAGTGGCCGGGGCACCAACCGTCGAGTCAGCCACTTCGGACGTAGGCGCTGTTGTGAGCCCTCGGCAGGTTCAGCAGCTGCCGTTGTCATTGGGCGGGGTTGGAGCGTTTCGCTCGCCCGAAGCGTTCACCTTCCTCGTGCCCGGCGTAGTCGGCCCTGGCACCAATAACAGCTCAAACGGAATCTACATTCAGAAGACATCCGGGGGTCAGAACTTCGGAGACGACGTACTGCTCGACGGCTCTTCCGCGGCGCGACCGGACAACAATTCCACCTTCGACGAGACGGCGCCATCGGTGGAGGCGATATCGGAATTCCGGGTGGAGACGGCCACGCCTCCAGCGCAATTCGGCAGGACCACGGGAGGAATTCGCAGTTTCAACACCAGCTCCGGAACGCAACAGCTTTCATGGATCTGCATATGACATCTTCCGCAACACGGTACTCGACTCGAATACCTACTTCAACGGGCTCTCCTTGAATACCTGCACCACTGCGCAATGCCAGGCGCTTGTACTCCACTCCGAAAGACATCAAGAACGATTACGGCGTCAGACTGGGCGGGCCTGTGGTTATTCCGGTCTATACAACGGGAAGGACAAGACGTTCTTCTTCTTCACATGGGAACAACTGCGACTGGCCGCGCAGCTCCGTCGTGACCAGTTCTATTCCCACAGTCGCCGAAAGAACGGGGGATTTCTCCTCTATTCTGACCGGTGCGACCATCGGGACCAATCCGTGCACCGGAGCCGCGGTGCACGGCGGCCAGATCTTCGATCCGCGTTCTACCACCGTAAGTGCAGCAGGCTCGCCCTGCCGGACGGCCGCCTTTCCGGGGAACGTCATTCCTACGTAGCAATTGAGTCCGGTTGCATTAAAGGCTCTGAGCTACATGCCTGACCCAAATCTGCCCGGTCTCCAGAATAACTTCAATTACCGGGAGAGCTTCCCCACTGACTAACACGACTTACACAATCCGCATCGATCAGAATCTCGGGGCATCGGACAAGATCTTCGCTTCCTACGATAGCCGGGAAAACACCTTGCTTACAGGCGGTTCGCCTGCCTTCCCTGCTCCCATTGATCCGAATACGTGGAACCAGGATTTCATCACTCATTACGGCCGCTTCGGTTGGGATCACACCTTTAGCCCAACGATCCTGAATCATGTCAATCTGGGGTACGACCGCTGGAACAGTATCAATAACTCCACCGCGGTATCAGCGGGCATAAACTGGGCGGCACAGCTCGGCCTCGGCAAATGTCAACGGTCCCGCCTTTCCTCAGTTCAATATCGGAAGCGGGTTCCCCAGCATCGGGCAGGCCCGCGCCGATGACACGATCAGCAATCTTGGCGACGTCTCGGACACTTTGACGGTCAACGTAGGCCGGCATACCTGGACGATCGGCGGCAATTATCGCTGGCTGCAGCTGAATAACCTGACCCAGGACACCAATGCCGGCACTTACAACTTCGCCAACTCTGAGACTGCGGCCGGCTCCGGCGTCCTCTCAAGCCAGGGTGGATACACCTTCGCCAGCTTTCTGCTCGGCCAGGTGGATAACGCCAGCCTGACGGCTTTCGCGCATTACCCACGCTATACCCAGCACTACTATGCGCTGTTCGCTCAAGACGATTTCAAGGTATCCAGCCACCTCACCCTGAACCTCGGATTGCGGTGGAGCGTAGAGCAGCCTCGCACCGAAGGGAGCAACTTCACCTCGAACTTCGATCCTAATCCAATCAATCCGGCTGCTGGCGGCCGCCTCGGCGCGCTACTGTTCGCATCCAATTGCAATGGCTGCAACACTGCCTGGGCGAATACTTATTACAACGATTTCGGTCCGCGCGTCGGTTTCGCATGGTCGCCCGGCAGCAAAGGCACCACCGCCGTCCGTGGCTCTTATGCCATCATCTACGGGCCGCTGTTCTACTCTGACTTCGGCAATGCCGTGAACGCCGGTTACACGGCTTCGCCCAATCCCGTTTCGCCGAATGGATTTGCTCCCGCTTTCAATCTCTCTGCCGGATTTCCGGCCTATCCCGCCGCCCCCACTCTGAATCCTTCGATCCGCAACGGTCAGAGCGTGGACTACATCAGTCCCGGCTTCGGCAAGCCTCCCATGATCCAGAACTGGAACTTCCAGATCCAGCAACAACTGGCAAAGGATCTGATCCTGACAGTTGGGTACGTCGGAATGAAGGCTCAGAATCTGCGGAGTGCAGCCGGTACGGGCGCGTACAACAACTTCTCCCTCGCTAACCTTGCGCTGGGTCAGAACCTGCTGAACGCGGATATCACCTCAACAGCCGCCGTGGCCGCGGGAATCAGAAGCCCGTCCGGCTACACGGGCAGCGTCGGCAATGCGCTCCGCCATTATCCACAGTACCGGCGCATCAACGCCGACTGCTGCCTCGAGAACGATGGGATGTCCAACTATCACTCGCTACAGGCAATGCTGCAGCGCCGGTTCAGCGCAGGCTTAAACCTGCAGATCTCTTATACGTGGTCCAAGACTTTGACCGACGCAGATAGCTTGTTGCCGGGCCAGAACGCCGGCGGCGGTGTATATCAGAATCCCTACGACCTCCGGCTGGAGAAGTCACTCAGCAGCCAGGACGTCCCTCACACCTTCGTCGGCAGCTTCATTTACGAGCTGCCGGTCGGCAAGGGAAAGCGCTGGTTGAGCCATGGCGCTGCGGGATCGCTGATCGGCGGCTGGCAGGTCGGCGCCATCCTGCGCTATCAAAGCGGACAGCCACTTACCCTTCTATTGCGCCTCAGCTGTGAGCGGCTGGGACAATTGCTTCCGCTTCACGCCTGTGAACGGCCAGTCTGTGTTCAACCCCGCGATCAATCAGCCGGGTTTCAATCCATTAACAACCCCTTACTTGAACAACAATTACTTCGCCGATCCGAATCCTAACCCAAATGCCCCGATACAGTTTGGCCAGCTCTCCAGAGTCACCGGATTCCGTATGCCCAACTTCTACAACGAAGACATAAACATCGCGAAACGATTCCATTTCACCGAGACTGTGTACTTCGAGATTCGGGCGGACGCCTTCAACATCGCCAACCGCCACATCTTCGCTCAACCGGCAAACCTGAATCCCGCACCGAACAACGTGTCAAGTAACTTCGGCTTTGTCACCGGAACGCTTAGCGCCCCGCGCGCGATCCAGCTTCAGGCGACAGTCCGCTTCTGAAGCCGCATGGCTTCCTCAGGCCGCTGTTCTCAAACTCGTGCGGCGGCCTGAGGCTCTTTCATAAGTAGCATTTCACTGAGCTTTGATGAGGAAAACTGTGTCTCAAACATATGTAGTTCGCTATGTTTGTTTCCTTTCTGTTCCGAAAAAACCTCACCTTTTGCACTCGCTTCGCGCTCTTGTCATTGGCACCCGTGCTCGTCAGCGCCCAAACCGATTCACAACCCGGGGGGCAGCCCGCCGTACACTCACCTGAAAAGCTCTTTGATGCTTCCTCGCTCCGTCGCGAACTCGAAGGTTTACAAGCCCAAGTGGCTGCCCATCCAGAGACCGACGAGGCTCGAGCCACCCTGCTGACCGAGATGGCTTCCCTGCAGAGCCGCGTCGGATTGCTGCGGGAAGCAAAGCAGTCGAGCCAGACTGTGCTGTCCATGCCCGTCCAACTCCCGGCCGAGTATCGAGGCGTGAATCACTTCGTCCTGGCGAATGCCCTCAATCTGCTGGGCGGCGAGCCCGAGATGGAATATCTCGAGGCAGCCCACCAGTTTTCAATTGCAGGCCCGAGGGCTCGCATCAGGCTCGCGCTCACCTACGCTGAACTGGCGATGCTCTATCTGCGTCGGCAGAATGTTCGGGGCTCAGAGGAGTCTCTGCAAAAGAGCCTGCATGCCATCTCTGGAAGAGAGATTCCCTCTTCTCTCCACGTCATTCAAATCGATACCGGCGCCCATATCGCGCTGGCCCAAGGCCGGATGACGGACGCGTTCACTCAACTTGGTGAGGTAGTTCGAACCAGTGGAAACGATCCCCTGATCTCTCCCGATTTACGCTCGCACATTTCTCGAGATCTCGCTGAGCTTTGCGTGGAAGGCGGCCAATTGGACGAGGCAGTCACCTACCTTCACAACTCCGTTCATTTGCAGGAGGCAAACGGAGATCTGGGACAGGCGGCCGTCAGCCTCGCGATGCTGGGCAGCATTCACATCCTTTTGAAAGCGCCAACTGAGGCCTCGGCAGCCTTCCAACGCGCCGAAACGCTTCTTAATGCGGATCCGGCCGAGAAGCCCTTTGAAGTCTCGATCGTCCACGGGTATCACGGTATCTTCCTGGTCTCGCAAAAAGATTGGCAGGCCGGGCGAGAGTGTCTGCGCAAAGCCCTCCGGGCTGGTGCGTCCGATGCCCAATTCTCGCCCATCCGTCGACAGTGCCTCACATCGCTGCTGACGGCGGACCGCCGTCTTGGGAACAAAACGGAAGCCAAGGAAATCAGAGCGGAACTGAAACACGGCGGGACGGTACAGGAAAAGTCCCAGGACACAGTCGATCTCATGACTCTGAAACGCGGCATGCGATCAGAGCATTGAAAAACCCCGACCAAAACGCGCCTTTTTCGTCGTCTACTTCATGTAAGCAGAGAAGCTTTATGTCAGGTGTCTTTCGGGCAATCCTCGGTTATTACTTTCTTGTATTTATGATGCGCATTGCTGGACGACGGCCGGGGAGACAAATGGCGCCCGTCGACTTTATCCTCGTGTTCTTTTCGGGCGGCCTCGTTCTAACTACAACCGTCGCCGATGATAGGTCGTTCGTAAATGCACTCGCGCAAATCGTTGCTATTTGCGCAGCTCACTATGTTCTTGTCGTACTACGCTCTCACTTTCCCGCCTTTGGCCGCGCCGTGGACGGCACACCTTTGGTGCTGTTGGAGCGTGGCCGCTGGCATCACCAGGCTATGAAAACGATGTTGATTGAGGATGCAGACGTCATGGCTTCGGCACGAGATCAGGGGATTGAAAATCTCGAACAGATCGACTATGCAGTTCTCGAGCGGAACGGCCAAGATAAGCATTATCAAGAAAGAATCTTAGTAGGAAGCTTTTAGTTACTCCAGGAGAAATAAATATGCCTGCCGCTACTGACACCCGGCCTATTGAGGATTCCGTTCCGAAGGTTAATGACGAACTGGCGGTCGGATCCGATCTGCAGTTCCAGCAGCGATGGGAAAAGATGGAAACGATCATCTGGGTTTTTCTCGTCATTTTTCTGCTCCTTTCCCTCGCGGGACTCTTCGGCCGGGGTCCCTTGGCTAAGGCCACCGCTCAGGCGCGGGACGGATCGATTCAGGTGGAATACGAGCGAGTCCAGAGGTTCGGCGCACCATCTGTTCTCACGGTCAAGATCAATCCGGCTGCCATCCGGAATGGCCAGGTTCAACTATGGGTCAGCGAAGCCCTCGTGAAACCTCTGGGAAATCAGCGCGTAGTACCACAGCCCGAGAAATCTGAACTGACTCACGGCGGCATCCTCTACAGCTTCCCAGCCTTCGAAACGTCGGCGTCCATCGAATTCCAGGCTCAACCCTCGGCGATAGGCGAATCGGAGCTGACCATGGGGGTCCCCGGAAGCCCGAACGTCAATCTGAAAATCTACGTGATGCCCTAAGGCTCGGCTATCTATGTACACGCTTATACATGCCGTGCTCGGCTATTTCTTCATGATGCTCATGATGCGCAGCCTGAAAAGACGGCCAGGTGCTCAAATGACACCGTTCGAGTTTGTTCTGGTATTTCTGGTCGGCGGCGTTATCATTCTCACCACGGCTGGCGACGATCGCTCAATGACGAATTGCTACGGCGGAGTCATTGCAATCTGCCTCATGCATCGCCTCGTCAACACAGCGAAACTCAAGTGGCCGCGATTCGCGGACCTTGTCGACGGAAAGCCGATTGTGCTCCTGCAGAATGGGCAATGGCAGGTAGCTTCAATGAAACAGTCGCATATCGACGACACGGACGTAATGGCAGCTGCGAGAGAGAAAAACGTTCGAACTCTGGACCAAATCAAATATGCTGTGCTCGAGCGAAACGGCTCAATCAGCATAATCAAGAAATCAAGCTAACCTGAGTTTCGCCACGTCGGCTTGACAAACTCGAGCGCCACCGTGAGGTGAAACAGTCGACCCGGTTCAAATGTCATATGTGCGCAAATGCCGGCTACCGAAGAGCGATCGATCGAAACTGATGTTCCAGCGAGACTGGATCGCCTGCCCTTTAGTGGCTGGCACCGGAAGATCATAGTCGAGCTCGGTACATCATGGCTGCTTGATGGCTTGCAGGTAACATTAGCAGGTTCCCTCGCCGGCATTCTGGAAGATAAGAAAGCTTTAGGCTTATCCGATCCCCAAGTAACAGCCGGCGCCACCACCTATCTCGCTGGCGCTGTGACGGGCGCGATACTGTTTGGGTATCTTACGGACAGACTCGGGCGACGCAAGCTCTTCCTGGTGACGTTGGCCGTGTATTCGCTAGCAACCGCCGCCACAGCATTATCGTGGAACTTCTGGAGTTTCGCCCTGTTCCGCTTCATCACCGGCCTTGGAATCGGGGGCGAATACGCAGCCATCAACTCGGCTGTTGATGAACTCATACCGGGAAAAGTAAGAGGCACGGTCGACCTGATCGTAAATGCAACCTTTTGGGTTGGTGCGGCGCTCGGAAGCGTTGCTTCGTGGGTGTTACTCAACGCAGGAATCGCGCCGGTAAACCTCGGGTGGCGGTTCGCGTTTGGCATAGGAGCCGTACTTGGCATCGGTGTTCTTCTTCTGCGGTTGGCCGTGCCTGAGAGTCCCCGCTGGCTGATGTTGCGAGGGAAAGAGGAAGATGCGGACAGAATCGTTTCCGAGATTGAAAAGAAAGTTTCGGAGCAAAGCGGCAAGCTGGCTGAACCCGAAGGGGAAAAGCTAAAACTGAAGGTCCGGGATCACACGCCATGGGGAGAAATCTTCCATAATATGTGGCACGACAACCGGAAGCGGTCGGTGCTCGCTCTGGCCCTTATGATAGGCCAGTCATTCTTCTTCAATGCCGTGTTCTTCACCTATGGCCTGGTAGTTAACAAGTTCTACAAGGTCGATGCAAAACATCTCCCGCTACATCTCCTGCCGTTTGCTATTGCAAGCTTCTTAGGCCCGCTCGTGCTTGGCAAACTCTTCGATACCGTCGGCAGGAAGCCAATGATCACGCTCACATACGGGCTCTCTGGCTTGCTTCTGGTATGCACAACCATTCCGTTCGCTCTCGGCTCGTTCGGGCCCGTCGCTCTTAACGTCTGCTTTTCTGTGATCTTCTTCGTTGCGTCTTCTGCCGCCAGTGCGGCCTATCTCACCGTCAGTGAGATCTTCCCCTTGGAGATACGCGCGCTTGCGATCGCAATCTTCTATGCAATCGGTACCCTCATCGGCGGTGTCGGTGCGCCTTACTTCTTTGGCGAAATGATCGCTTCCGGCTCGCGATGGAACGTTGGCTACGGATATCTTCTCGGCGCTGTGTTGATGTTGATTGCCGCCGGAGCCGAGTGGGCGTTTGGTGTGGAAGCAGCCGGAAAGTCTCTGGAGGCGATCTCACAACCGCTTCAAAGTAAGTGAGGGCTGGCCCCTCGGCGACTGCGCGCTACCGCCAATCCTCCCAGTATTCCCGCGACGCCCAACGCAATTGGAACCCAAGATATGCGCCTGATTGGGGGATGTGAAGCGTCTTGGATATGCTCTGGGCGAACACCCATCCCAATGGCCCGGGCGAGCAAGTGCGGCATTCCAGGCAGACTTGTGATTAGCTTCAGTTGCCAGGGCGCCTTCAGTTCTCCGTTGTTCTCAAACACCTTTGAGAGGCCCTTATGAGCCATGACCTGCACTGCCTGAGTAACTCGCGCCGGGAATTCCCGACGACATTGGACTCGCGCAAGTGTTCGCTCAGTAACGGCATGCTCGCGCAGGGGCGCAGCCAGCAAATTGGCCGTCGCCACTGCATCCTGGATCGCCAAATTGATGCCAACGCCTCCGGCCGGGGACATAGCGTGCGCCGCATCGCCGATGCACAGGAGCCCAGGGCGATACCAGCGCACCAGGCGATTGATCCGAATTGACAACAGCTTCACCTGTTCCCAATCCGTTATCTCCGACGCCCGATCCCCTAAGTAGGGCGCGATCCGCCGGATCTCGTTCTGGAAGCTCCCGAGACCAGCCCGTTTCACATCTTCGAAAGAACCTTTTCGAATAATGAGTCCAGCCTGGAAGTAATCTCCGCGATTAATCAGAATCAGCGCACGCCCATAGTTTACGTTCCCGAGCAGTTGTTCAGGATCGTTCGTCTCGCGGCCGAATCGAAACCAAAGGACGTCAATCGGAACGCCAAATTCCCGAACCTGAAGGTCCGCCGACTTTCGCATTGTCGAGTGCCGCCCATCGCACGCGATCACCAGACGCGCTCGAATTTCAGCCGCCCCCTCCGGCGATGTTACTTTCACGCCTGTGACTCGGCCGGCGTTGGTGACGAGATCGGTCGCCTGGTGCTCCATGAGCAACTGGAAACTGGGAAGCAGCCGCGCTTTGTCAGCCAGGAAATTCAGTAAATCCCATTGCGGCATCAACGCTATAAACTTGCAACGTGTATTCAGAGTCTGGAAATCGGGACCTTGGAAAGAGTAGTCGCCGAAGATCCCTCCCGCCGATTTCAGCTCCTGATGCGGCAATTTCAGGAAGTCATCGAGGATGCCAAGTTCCCCCATCAGTTCCAGCGTCGACGGGTGCACGGTATCGCCCCGGAAATCTCGATTGAAATCCCGGTGCTTTTCAAGAACGATCACCGGAACGCGCTGGCGAGCCAGCAGGTAGCCAAGCATCATACCCGCCGGACCGCCGCCAACAATGCAGCAGGTCGTTTCTCTTTGTTGCTGGTTCATACTCGCGATCGTTCTCCAGGTGAAAGTCACTTACGAGTGCGAGTAAGTCACTTACCTCTTCGGTCTGGTGTCAAAATTCCGCTTGCGCTACTCGTACACGATACACATGTGATGAGGCAGTTATGTAGAGCGTCTTGTTATCGGCATCGCCAAACGTCAAGATTCCCAGTTCGCTCTGGAACTCGAATGGTGCCAAGATGCTTTCCTTCCGGCGAGAAGATCCAGACACCTCCGGGCCCCGTGCTCCAGATATTCCCTGCGTATCGACCTTCATTCCGTCTGGTGCGCCGACACCTTTCTCTGCCGTTGCATCGGAGAAGAGTCACCCCTTTCCGATGGATCCATCCGCTTTGACCGGATACCGCATCCAGAACTTCTTCGGTTCGGAGTTGTTGACATACAGGATACTTCTCGTCGGGCGAAAAGGCGATTCCGTTCGGGCCGAGTGAAGTCCGTTACAAGCAGCGTTACTTTCGATGGGATCTGGTTTGGCGCCGGGGGCATGCTGCAGCGCTCCCGCAATGCGATAGACTCCGTTCATTTTCTGCTCTTTCTCTGGGTCGTTATCCTTTGCGTGCGGAGTCCGTAAGGCGGATCGGTGAAATACAGAGAGCCATCCGATTTATAGGCAAGGTCGTTGGGGCTATTGAGCCGTTTCCCCCGGTACTGGTCGGCCAAAACCGTGAGCTGGCACCGCTCTACTGAATCCAAAGTTTCCAACCGGCAAACGGTTCGACCCGCATGTCCGGCTACCGAGAGTCGTCCTTGTGCATCTAGCGTCATGCCATTCGAGCCGGGCTCCGGCCCGCCGTACGGCTCCTTGCCCTTGATAGCCGCTCGGCTGCATGAACACAGTGACATTGCTCCGGAGGGTCCATTTATAGATACCGTTGCTCGGAATTTCCGCAAAGAGCAAATAGTTCGCGCTGATCCAGACCGGACCTTCCGTCCATTTAAATCCCGGGCACGTACCGATCGCTTCGATTTTCGCGTCCGGAAGATCAAATGGTCCAAGGCCGGCATCAAGACGCTCAACGGATCCCATCTGTTCAAAGCAGCTCCCTGCGCAGTGCGCCTGCCAACAGCGCAAAGGAACTGAAAATTCTTGGATGGTTGCACGCGGCGATTGTATAACGCCCCGGCTCCTGAGTCTGAGAAAGCTACCGTTGCCGTTCCATCAGACCGCTCTCGCCAGACGGATTCGCTTGGTAAGGTCGCGGTCAGGAACGGAGCCATTCGTTGCCAGAGCGATATCGTGGAAAGGCGCTTTGGGCGTCCGGTCCGCAAAGAGAAGGCCGTTCGCTTCCTGGTATGTGTCCGTGAACTGCGTGTAACAGAAACCGGCCAGCGCCGGCAGACTTCGGACCGCCTCGAGCAGTCGGCTGTAACGGTCGAGCAAATCGGAGGAAGTGTCTGAACGCGAGTAACCCCACGTTTCGTTCATCGTCTCGAGAGAAAGCGATTCCGCCAAATTCGGTCAGCACGATAGGCTGCTCGGACCTGGTACCGCCGTCCACAAACAGCATGCGGCCGCCGGGCCGTTCTCGCTTGAAAAGCGGGCCTTCCACATCCGCCAGCCCATAGCGCTTCTTGATATGCTCCGGCTTGTCATCGTAGTCGTGGATGCCGATGATGTCGGTTGCAACGCTTTCCCAGCCGTCATTGCCAATGACCGGACGACTCGGATCCAGCGTCTTGGTCAAGTGATACAGGGCCTGAACGTAATGGCGTTGAGCATGGCTGGTCGGCAGATCCGGAACGCCCCAGGACTCGTTGAAAGGGACCCAGGCAGACGATACATGGATGGCTGCAGTCCCGGTTCATCACCTCGATCCACTCGCGAGTAAGTCGCTCGATCGACTGCGCGCGTGTAGCGATAAGCGCTGGGCATCTCCTCCCAAACCAGCAGGCCGACGCGATCCGCCCAATAGAGATAGCGGGGAGACTCAATCTTCTGGTGCTTGCGGACGCCGTTAAAGCCAAGCTTCTTGGCCAGCAGAACGTCCTCCAACAGTGCGTCATCGTTGGGGCAGTAATTCCCGTTTCCGGCCAGTAGCCTTGATCAAGCACCAGGCGAAGTGTCAGGGGCCGTCCATTCAAGATGAAACGGTCGCCCTGAATCGCCGATCGCCCGCAGTGCCGTATAGCTTCGTACGTGGTCGATAACCTGACCTTCGGAATCGAGCAACTCAAGTTCGGCATCGATGATCGTGGGCGAAGAAGGACTCCACAGCAGTTCGTTCCTGTAATCGTCGATACCCGGATCCGAAAGCGCAATCTGTCGATGCACTTCACCCGAAACCACCGAATACGTGTCCTGCGAAAGCAGTACGTCGCCCACATGAAGCCGAACAGAGAGCTCCAGCTTTTCTGATCGGCGATCCCGCGATATGGGCCTCAATACCGATCTCCCAGCGCTCGAGGTTAGACGTCCATCGGACCGTCTCGACATAAGAGACCGGAACCTCTTCAAGCCAGACGGTTTGCCAGATTCCGGTGGTGCGCGGATACCAGATGGAGTGAGGCTCCCGCTTCCAGTCCTGCTTTCCACGAGGCTTGGCGAGATCGAGAGGATCGTCCTCCGCCCGGACGTACGATTTCCTGCGGTCCGGACTCACTGAGAACGTCAGTGATGTCCGCTTTGAACGGCGTGTAGCCGCCCTGATGAGAACAGACCTCTGTCCCATTCACCCAGACCGTTGCGGCGTAATCGACTGCTCCAAAGTGAAGAATGAGGCGCTTTTTAGGTGTTAGCGCCGGCCGCTCAAATGTTCGCTTGTACCAAACCGAGCTGAAGAACCCTGTGTTCTCAATTCCGCTCGCGCTTGTCTCCGGACTGAAAGGAACAACAATGACGTCGCTCCAGATAACGGACTGTGGATCTTTCCACTGTGATTCGGGATCAATTGCGAAGTCCCACGGGCCGTTCAGCGAAGTCCAATGTTCCCGCTCTAGCTGAGGCCGAGGATAAGAGTGAGCACTCTTATGGGACTTACCTCCCTGACTATCGTTCAAAAGCGTGGCTGCTCCATGACACAACGAGGATGTGTTCCACCCGATTATAAGGGAGGCAGTGACGGTGGAAGAAAGGCTTGGAGGGTGTATGATGTGAAACGTTTCAAGAGGCCCCATGCGAAAACTGTTATTCGCCACCACTGCCGCTGCTCGCCGGAGCGCTGATGCTGTACGTCCCTCAAGCTCACTCGCAACAAGCACCCCCGGGAAACCGGCCGCGTTTTTCGGGCTTCATCCATCCTGATCCAGTCAACTTCGATGAGCACGAAGGCTGGACATCGTTGTTCGACGGCAAGACTCTCAATGGTTGGTCCGGCGACTCGAACTGGAAGGTCGAGGATGGAGCCATCGTGGTTGAGTCAAGCTGCGAAAAGCCGACCGGAACAATCTATCTTGTCTGGCAAGGTGGTGAGGCTTCCGACTTTGAGTTGAAGCTCGAGATGAAGGGCGAAGGAAACATCAACGGCGGCGTGCAATATCGCGGCTGGATTGTTCCTCCGCGGCAAGGGCCTGCAGGAGGCGGCGCGATGGCCAACCGTGGTCCGTGTCCGAGCGGCGCGCCCAGGGGGACACCGCCCGATGCGGCATCGGAAGCCCAGTGGAACATGGCAGGTGCTCAGTACGATTTCGACGCCGGCAACCGTTACACTGGTCAGTTCTACGAGCAGGCAACTGGACGCGGAATTGTTGCGTGGAGAGGCGATGTGGCGAGAACGCAGGAAGGCAAGAAGCCGGTGCTCCTTGCTTCGTTAGGCGACCCGAACGAACTCGGCGGCTATTACAAGATCAACAACTACAACCAGCTTCACATCGTTGCGCGCGGCACTCAGATGACTCATATCCTGAACGGTCATGTCATGTCGATCCTGTTCGATGACGACAAGAGCAAATTCCACGGCGGCGGCAAGATCGCGTTAGAAGTGGAAGCGACTGGTAAGCTTTACGTTCGGAATGTCTGGCTGAAGAAAGACTAACGCCTATGGCGTCAAGATTTCGGTACAGGAGGAAGTGCCACGTCGTCGTCCACATACGCGGCCAGGGGAGTTCCTTCTTTCACCGTTATCTCCTTGCCATGTTTGATGAGTCCGATCGGGCCAAAAAGGACAGTCAGTGCGACAGCCGTCCCTGTTTTGCTATCGCCCTCCTTGCCCTTTGTTCCACGTAAGCGAACCTTGTTATCGCCGACTTTAAGGCGATCCAAACGAATGGTTTAGCTCACCACCTTTTCCTATCGTGCCGGCTTTCTTGGCGTTTGTGACCGTACCTACCGCCCTAGCTCCAGCCTTGGCTACAATCACGTCTCCGACCAGCGACACCGGGGAGACGACAGAGGCGTTACTGATACAATTCCGTTCCATGTTCCGGTCCACCCTAGTCTGTGCTTTTGTCTTCGCGGCTGCCGGTGTTCAGGCCGCGCCGCTTGATCAGAAGGAAGTTGAATTCGCGCAGCCGGGCGGGAAGAAGCTCTATCTAGATCTTCATGTTCCGGATGGTGCTGGACCGTTCCCGGCGGCGATTCTGGTGCATGGCGGCGGGTTCGATGAAGGCACGAGGGCCACCAACGTTCGGCCGCTGTTCGAACCTCTGGCCAACGCCGGATTCGCCTGGTTCAGTATCGATTACCGATTGGCTCCCGCCTTCAAGTTTCCGCAAGCCAATGAGGACCTGAACAGCCGCGATCACGTGGGTGAAAGACGCACGCGAAGGAGTACAAGGTCGACATCACGCGGTTGGCGATCATTGGCGAGTCTGCCGGCGGGTTCCTTGTGAATTACGCAGGCACTCACCTTACACCCGCGACGAAAGTGGCCGCGGTGGTTGATTTCTACGGACCTTCAGACTACGGCAAACTGGCCGAGCGCAGACGCGATCATCCGGACGAGTTCAACATGGCGAGCATCAGCCGGCACGCTTCAAACGGCGGTGGAATTCACTTCTTCGGAGCGGAGAACCTGGATGCGGAGGGTCTTCGGAAGCTGCATCAGGTCTCGCCGATCTTTGCGGTTCACAAAGGCATGCCGCCGTTTCTCATGATCCACGGCACTAAAGATGAGCAGGTCTCCTACGAACCAATCAACCGAGTTCTGCGACGCGATCCGCAAGGTGGGAACGCCATGCGAGCTCATTCCGATTGAGGGCGGAAAGCACGGCATGAGCCAGTGGAAGGACGCCAACATGCAGCACTGGAAACCCGAGATGATCGCGTGGCTTCAGAAGACGCTCAAGACCAAGAACTCTCAAGCGCCTTCCGAGTAATCGTCGTTAGAAGCTCAGTCGAAGAGCGAGTTGGATCACGCGAGGTCCACCGCCCACCAGGCCTGCCGTGGTGCCAACAGCCGTTGCGACAGAACTTCCCACCGTCGATGTGATCTGACCGAAGCTGGCGCTGCTCTGGTTTGCCACCGGATTCGAGAAATTCGTGTGGTTGAAGATATTGAAGAAGTCGCCTCGGAATTGAAGCCGGAAGCGCTCCGATCCCAAGGGGAAGTTCTTCGCGCCGGAGAAGTCGTAATTGGCGAGACCGGGTCCGTAGTACTGATCGCGGCCCGAGGTGCCAACCCGGCCAGTCGGCGGTGTGGCGGAAAAGTAGGTCTTGTCGAATGCGACGTCCGGATTGCGATTGTTCTGTGTCAGCGTTCCGGACTTGACTACATCCGGGCGATCGAAGAACTGGTTGAATCCGCTGAAGTCCTGCGATCCGTTGTAGACGGTGAATGGAGCGCCGCTCTGGAACGTGCTTATGCCGGAGATCTGCCAACCGCCGATCAACTCGCGGCTCAGGAAGTTATTCCAGCCCAAGAAGCGGTGGCCCGGGCCCATCGGCAGATCCAGCACATACGTGATGACCGCGCGATGGCGGATGTCAAAGTTCGAGGGTCCGTGTTCCAATGCGAGGTTCCTCGGGTCGGCGACACCGCCGGGCTGCCCTGTTGGTACGGACCACGATGAGGTGTTATCGATCGACTTGCCGAAGGTGTAGGAAGCCTGTAAGAACATTCCGCGACGGCCCTGGTATTTGCCCGTCAGGATAAGACCGTTGTAGTTGGAGCTGCCGATGTCCTTGCCCATGTTGATGGACGAAAACGTCTGATACGGGAAGAGCTGGAGGTTGGGCGACTGGTTACCGCGGCGAGTCGGGTCAACAGCAGTGACGAAAGGCTCGTTCAGATCGATGTTAAGCAGAAGCTTACGGGCGCTCGAGCCCTGGTAATCGGCTTCGATCGAGAAGTCCTTCTTGATGCGGCGTTGTATGCCGAAGTTGTATTGATAGATGTACGAATTGCGGAGATCGGGGTCCTGCGCACTCAGGCTCACGAGGCCGCTGGTTGGCGTTCCGGGACCTTGCTTTCCGAAGTTGGAGACGAGCGGAACGTTCTGGTTGTAGCCGGTTGCCCAATTGAACTTGCCGGCTTGCGTCACGCCAGCAGTTTGATTCGTTGTCAGGCTGTACGGCGCATTCAAGCCCATGTTGGCCGGAATGTTGTTGAACACTTCGTCATAACCGATGCGGAAGCCGGCGCGGATAACGGTGTCGTCATTTCCGAAGATCGACTTCCCGAATCGCGGCGTATAGGCGATACCGAGCACGGGCGCGACGTTGTTCTTATCGGAGTTCACCCCGCTGTTCGATAGCGTGAAGGGAGCTTGCGTGTAATACAAGGATGCATAGCCGGTCTTGGTCGGGTCGATGTTCAGAATCTGGTTAGTTCCGAGGAGCATCGCGCCAGTTCCGGGGATGAAGTTCGATGCCTCCTGGCGGGTCTGATAGATGGCGGACGGATACTCGTATCGAATGCCGTAATTGATCGTCAGGTTGTCTTTCAGTTTGTAAGTGTCCTGCCAATACAGGTCGAACGGATAGCGCTTCCAGTAGGCAAGTGTCGAGCCGGTGTGGAAGGTCGAAGTATTGACCTGTCCCGCAGCGAAGTCAGCCCAATTGGTGAAGTTGAAGGTACCGCGGAAGGAACCATCCAGGAAGCGGCGCGCTTCTTCGCGGCGGATGTGGAAACCCCAGCGGAATGAGTGCTTGCTTGCGCCAAACGGCGATACCCAAGACATGTTGTCGAAGATCTCGTAGGTGTTTGTGATGCGGCCTTGTGGGTAGTTGTTTGCGGTGCCCAGAACTGCATAACCGCCAGAAACGGTAATGGTTGGCAAGCCGGAATCGAGAAGGTTCTGAGTACCGTTCACGACACCGGGAAGAGGTTGGCCATTCGTACCGCGGAAGATCGAGGAGGCATCGAAGCCGGAATCGGTGACGGTCAGGAACGTTTGGTTGCGCGCGAAGCCGAATCGGAATTCATTCAGCAGTGTGGGCGTAAAGGTGTGGGTTTCGGTGATGACGCCGGAGCGGCTCACCGGCTCGCTGCCGGTTCCGCCTAATCCAGGAAGCACACCGGCGGTGACCGCCGTCCCCTCATACTCCGCCCAACGCCCGCTCAGGTGGTCCTTCTCGCCGAAGTTGTGGTCGATCTTGATGAGGCCGGTATTGTCAAACGTCGAGGCGCCGACATTCGCGATGTAGTTTATGTTCGAACCGGAGCGGGTGGTGTTGCTCGTCGGCCAGAACTGTAGAAGAGCTCGCGAGATCGGGTCGGTTACTTGAGCGCGCTCAGCAGCGCTGGGAACACGGGTTGAACTGACCGTTGGATTGACTTGACGGAAGCCTTCCCAGGAAGCGAAGAAGAAGGTCTTGTCCTTCAGGATCGGCCCGCCGATTGTCGCGCCGTATTGATTGCGATGGAGCGTGTTCTTGACACCACCGAGCTTGTTCGTGAAGAAGTCGGCAGCATCAAGATCGGAGTTCCGGAAGTATTCGAAAGCCGAGCCATGGAACTGATTCGTACCGCTCTTGGTGACGATGTTCACCTGCGCACCGTGACCGCGTCCGAATTCAGCAGTGGGAACGCTGGTCTGAACGGCGAACTCCTGGACAGCGTCGGTGATGCGGAAGTTACCGATCGCGGAGTTGATCTGCGTATCCATGTTGGTGACGCCGTCGAGCATGAAGAGGTTCGATTGCGAGCGCGCACCCGCCATGTTGAAGCCGCCGCCTTGCTGGCCGGGCTGTGAAGGCATAGCGCCGGGAGTGAGCAAGGCGAGATCAAGATACTGACGGGCGTTGAGCGGCATGCTTGTGATGGTTCGCGTGTCGACAACACTGCTGAGCGTGGAACGATCGTTCTCCAGAAGCGGAACGGCCGCTTCCACCTGGACCGAATCTGCGAGGCTTCCCAGTTCGAGCGTCAACTCGAGATGCGTAACCTGGTCGACTTGCACAAGCACGGAAGACATGGTGGTCTTCTTGAATCCAGCGTGTTCGGCTTCTAACGAGTATGTTGCGGGCGCTAGTTGAAGAAATGTAAACTCACCGCTGCCGTTCGTGGTAGTCGAGAGTTGGGCGTTAGTTGCGGTGTTGACCAAGCGAAGAGTCACACCGGGTGTGACTGCGCCTGTTGGATCTTTCACGGTCCCGGAGATGGTTCCGACCGGTGAAGCAAAAGCAAAGGTTGTCGCGAGCAAAAATAGCGCTGCGCGCACAAACGCCTGTCTGGAAGAAAACATAGTCACCCCTAAGCGAAAGCTCTCACAAAGGCTCGGACAGGGACTGTTGCGAGGATTGTTCCTACTATAGCGGGTTTTACCTAGGCGCGGGACCTAAGCGGGGGCGGTGTTCGGGCTTCCAATGAGTACTGAGGAACTTCAGGAATACGTCCCAATCAGACGGTAGGGCGCCATGTCCACCGGAGTGCATGAAGTAACTCAGCGTGTCGAGCATCGGCTGTCCGGCGGCCGGCATCGTGTCCGTCGCGATGCCCTGTTTACCGAAGAGGTGATACACAGGCGTGGCGGCGACGGCGGCGAGAAACTCGCCCTTGGGATCGGACCAGCGGTCGGTGTCACCAGTTTGAAGTAACAAGGGGCGAGGCGCTATGAGCGAGACGAGCATGTGGCCGTCGACTGGAAACTGGTCCACATGCCGGGCATACTTGCCGTAGTTAGCGCAGAACTGATACGGGTAGCGACCGGGTGCGGTTAAGTGCGCGATGGTCTCGCCGTAGTTGCGACGGCTCAGTGCTGCGCCACCTTCACCCGAGCAGCTGGCAATCACGAGCGAGAATCGGCTGTCATGTGCGCCGCTCCATAACACCGTCTTGCCAAGTCGCGAGACTCCGAAGAGTCCGACGCGCTTTGCGTCTAGGTCTTTGTCGGTTTCGAGGTAATCAAGGATGCGGCTGAGGCCCCATGCCCAAGCGGCAATCGTGCCCCATTCATCGGGCGCCGGTTGTGTCTGGCCGGGTTTGAGATAGAGCGATCGCACTCCGTAGGACAGTCCGCCTTCGAAGTCAGGATCGATGTCGCCGTAGTAGACGGTTGCGATGCCAATGCCCTGCCCGCAGATGCGCTCGATGTCCAGCTTAGAGAAGCGTGAGTCCTTGGGAGCGGGCACGCGCTTCTTGTCCTTGTCCCAGATCTCGCCCTGTTTCACGCCGGGGTCGCTCACCATCGTGGAGTTGGCGATGAAGCTTGGTGTGAGTAAGAGAGGCACCGGCTTGGTGGCGTTAGCCGGGACATAGATGAGAACGTCGGCCTTCGGGCCGGAGGCTTGGCTTGAGAACCGAACGGTTAACTGCTTGCGCTTCACGGCACCGTTGTAGGCAAGTGTGCCTTTGTCGAAGAGGTCGTAGCTAATGCCGGTCGGGTGAGCGGGACTTCGGCCGAACTGGTCCTCTTCGTAGAGGCGGACAATTTCGGGGCGACGCTTCGTCATCCAGTCGTTTGCGGCTCTTGACCGGTTGACCGTTCGAGAGCCGTAAAGGATCGGGTAACGTGTATTCACCGACCTTCGATTCGTCGTAGTTGACGGGAATGCCGGCAACGTTCTCGGGTGCGTTTGCTGATTGCGCGAAGGTCCGGGGCAGAGTAAGTCCGGAGGCAAGTGCGGCGGCGAGTTCGCGGCGGGTCAGCAGCATCGAAGGGTTACCGTCCGGTTACAGTCGCAGCGCGATTGCTGGTCGTGAGGCGGCCTTTCGAGGCGCTAGGCTTGCCCCAAAAGATAAACGTGCCCATACGGGTCGAGGTCACAATGTCGACCGCACCGTCACCGTTCAGGTCCTTTGCCAGAACGTCGGAGCCGACGCCGGAGCGGTTGTGAATGAGCTCAGGAACGAGCTCGGCACCACCGGGCGCTTTCGGGTTGCGGACGGTCCGATACCAGTAAAGGACTGGAGGGCCGTAAGGGTCGGGATCGTAGGCGTCATCGAGGTGAGACCAGTAGCGCTTGCCGACGATGAAGTCCGGGATGCCGTCGCCGTCGACATCCGCAATCGCGGAACCGTGCGGTTCAGAGAAGACGACACCGCCTGCGTTCTTGCCGTTGCTGTAAGTGTCCATGACGACGTGCTCGACAAAGGAGATCTTGCCATCAGCAGACTTCTTTTGTTCGAACCAGGACAAGCCCCAACCGTGCGCTTGCAGCGTGGTAACGACATCGTTGAGGCCGTCGCCGTTCACATCGTAGACACCCATCTCAGCGCCGCCGGGCGAGGTCCGGGCCCAGCGTCCGAAAGCCTCCGGATGATAGGTCCAGGGTTTCCCGTTGTCGCCACCTGCCGGTTGTTCCCACCAGCCGTAGCCGTTCAGGATGTCCATGCGGCCATCGCCGTTCACGTCGCCGACACCGATGCCGTGCGCGCCCCAGGGACCTTTCTCCGAGACGGTGTGAATGGTCCACGGGCCAATCGGGTTGGCGGGATCGGGCTTGGCGTAGCGAACGTACCCTTCAGCGCCATAGACGAGCTCGAGTTTGCCGTCGCCATCGATGTCACGCAACAAGGTGGCTTCGGTCTGGATCATGGGGATGACCTGATGCTTCTCCCAGCGGCGCGACTCGCCTTTGGGGTTGACATAGAGAACACCGCCGTCTTTGCCGCCGCCAGAGTGGCTGGTGGTCAGGACGTCGGGCCAGCCGTCGCCGGTGAAATCGTAGGCGTGCATGACCCAGTCGTCGGTCGAGTATTCCGTGGACGAGTTGTAGGCTTGCGCCGGGTAGATCTCGTGGGTGGTGTTGTAGTCGGGACCAGTGTAGTAATACGCGCCGGACGCGATGTCCATGATGCCGTCGTGATTGAAGTCAGCAGCGGCAGCCGACCAACCGTAGTAGAAGGGGCTGAGCTGCTGCACTTTGAAGCGGCTGGACAACTGTTCTTTGGGCCAGGTGCGCGCGGCCAGATCTTTGTAGGCGATGTCCTTGAAACGGACCTCGGTGCCAGGACCAACGTAGAGAGCGAGCGGGCCGTAGCCGTTCATGTCTTCCGCCGCGGCGCTCGCCTGAACACCACCGTCATTGCCGAACGCGCGGATGATGTCGGCATCGAGCAGGATCTCGATTTCGTTCCAATCGCCTTTACGAAGGCCTGTGGCGGGGCGGTTGATGGGGAGAGTCACGCCCGGAGGCGCGGCCTGGCTGGCACGGAAGGCTGCGAGTGCGGCTGGATTTGGACCACCACCACCGGCAGCGTTTTTGGACGGAGCGAAGCGGATCTGGCCGAAGGCCGCGCGGCCCTTTTCACGGTTGGTCTCTTTGCCCTGAGTGTCGAGAGTGACGTTATAGGCGACGGGCTCATCGCCTTTCAGCGATAAGTACACGCCCTTCGTTCCATCGCTTGTTTTCTGCGCGCGCAAGAGGACGCCGGTGTCGCAAGGGTCCGTGCAACGGAAATGCGCGTAGAAGGCGACATCCTGATAGCTCTTGTCGAGCATGAGCCAGCCGGAACCACCCTCGGGGGCCTTGCCGACGATTTCGCCGTTCGCGGCTGTCCAGTTCGCCTGACCGACTGTGTGCCATCCATTCAGGCTCGCGGCTTTGAAGGTGGCGTCGGGGATGAAGCTTGGACCGACGTTGCGAACTTGGGCCAACACCGGGAGCGCGAGGCAGGTCGCGACAACCCAGGCGCGTCTAGATGACATGAATTCCCTCACTCCTCGACCGGGGCAGCGGCATCTCGTGACCACCAGTCGTTTTGCGCATTGCGCAACAAGCGTTGAAGCTTGTAGACGGAGCGATGCTATCAAGTCGTCTCGGATGAAGTCAAGACGACGGCAGGGAGGGGGCGTCAGGTATGAAGGTGTGCGCCGCGAGCCTTAGTTGACGTCGTGCGAGTTCGAGGGCGTGCGCTTCGGACTCCGGACGGCTTTCTCGGCCTGCCGTTCCTCGTGGTCTTTTTTGATTTGTTCGAGAATTTGGGGGACGTTATCAAAAGAAGCGCAGTACCATTCGGCGCCGTCGTCATCGGATTCAGTTGCGACGCCAGGATTTGCCCCTTGTTCTTTGGCCTGCCGGGCTCGCTCACGGGTTCGTTCCCTTTCCTGCGATTCGAACCCACGCTCAAGGGCGAGCTTGTCTTTTCTGAGTTTTAAGAGCGACGCGGCGCAGCGTGCGAAAGCGCGTTCGTGGGTGAGTCCGTAGCGGAGATAGAGATCGAACTGCTTTTGCGTGTCGGGGGCGGTGAGGTCATAAGAGAAACACTCTTCCTGCATGCGAAGGGCACGCTGATGCAGCCAGTAGTGGCGCGCCATGTCGTTGACGAGGATGGATTCGGTCACTGTTGCGGGCTGGTGTTCTTCGCTCAGGTCGGAGACCAGTTGATCGAACTCTTCGCGGGATTCTCCCGGAAGAAGGCAGAAGGTGCCGGTGAACCCATGGCGGAAATTGTTGCGGGAGGAGATCGCTTTCCCCTCTTCGGAGATCGGCCCGGTAGAGCGCCTTGCATTTTCGCGGTTTGCTTCGAGTCTCCGGGGAGACAGAGTGGCTTCTCGGATTGAGATGGTCAGGGGTTTTTTGCTCATGCGTTTGCTTTGTTCAGGCGGACGAAATGCGCCGACGTGAGAGTAACGCTTACGCGGTTGTGGCGGGCGGCCGGCGAAGCCAGAAGTGATTGATTACGCAGCAAAAACGAAAATGGGATTGTTTGTGACTCGGTGCGCATTCGCTCCACGCGCGGGCTTTGGATTTCCCCGTAGTTCTGCGGCTGAAAGGCGGACGCGTGGACGGCATCTTACAGGGTTGAAGGTTACCCATGGCTAATTCGAAATCGACATCCACGTCTGTAGATCCTCGCGAGCGCTTTCCCAAGCCGCCGTTTCCGCAACCGCAACAGCCGGCTCCGGGGAGTGCGAAGGACCTGAATCCGCCTGCCGATTACGGTGAGCATACTTATAAGGGGAGCGGAAAGCTGGAGGGTCGCGCGGCTCTCATTACCGGTGCCGACAGCGGGATCGGGCGGGCGGTTGCGCTGTGTTTCGCGAAAGAGGGAGCGGACATTCTGTTTTTGCATCTTCCGGAAGAGCAGGAGGATGCGGACGAGACGGTGCGGTTGGTGAAGGCCGCAGGCAGGAAGGCGATTGCGGTCCCGGGTGATATCCGGCAGAAGTCTTTCTGTCAGAAGCTGGTGGACCAGGCGATGCAGGAGTTCGGGAAACTCGATATCCTCGTCAGCAACGCCGCGTATCAACGGACTTACGACAACTTAGAAGATATTCCGGAAGATGAGTTTGACACGACGTTTCGAACGAATGTTTACGGCACGTTCTTTCTGACACAGGCTGCGCTTCCTAAGATGACGCCGGGCGGCTCCGTCATTATTACTTGCTCGATTCAATCGTACGATCCGACTAATCAACTGACACCGTATGCGGCGACTAAGTCGGCGTTGGTTAGTTTGACTAAGAGCTTTTCCAAGTTCGCGATTAAGAGAGGTGTGCGGGTAAATGGCGTCGCACCGGGACCGGTCTGGACACCACTGATTCCGGCCACGATGCCGAAGGAGAAGGTTGAGAAGTTTGGGGCGACCAGCGTTTTTGGGAGACCGGCACAGCCGGTGGAGGAAGCCGCGGTGTTTGTGTTTCTCGCGTCTGATGATGCGAGTTATGTGACTGGTGAGATTTATGGCGCCACGGGCGGACAGATGCCGTTCTAGTTTCGGAGTGAGTTGCGGTTAGGTGAAGGCGGCCCCGCGGAAGCGGGGCCGTTGTGTTTTCGGGATGGGAAGGGGGAAAGCAGGTGAGGGTGAGAACGCCGTTTATCCGGACTAATCCGGTGAAGATTGATCCGATTTATCAGGCACATTGTGCCATCTGATTCGAGCTACGATCGACGGCATTTCAATCGATCAGAAGTAGGCTCGGCGCATGCGTATTGAGCTGTCTACGATGGAATCACTGGCCGCTGTGAAAAGCTCGAGGTGAGTAGCCCATGTCTTACGATTTGCGTGACCATGGTGCTTGCACATTCGGCCGCTGGAGCAGGCGTTCCCTTTGCGGAGGGAATGCTCATGGAGATTGACGCTGCGGTATTCGTAACTGGAACTCGAGTCCCTTCGGCGACCTGTTGCGGGCTGTGATGGTCCCGCCGTGCAGCTGAATTACCCGATCTGCGATCGCAAGCCCCAGCCCCGTTCCACCTGAGTTGCGATCGCGTGCACTCTCGACCCGAAAGAATGGTCTGAAGATGTTGGATAGATCATGCTCGGGGACGCCGGGACCCTCATCGCAAACTGTAACGAGCACATCCGAGTTCTCGCCCGGAGCAAGCTGCAATTGAATGCGGACTGCAGTGGCAGGTGAGGTGTAGCCGATCGCATTGCGAATAACGTTTTCCAGGGCGCTGTGCAACAACTTCGAGTTGCCTTGAATCCAGACGTCGCTTACGGCAATTACCTCGATCTTTACATTTCTTCGTTGCGATTCGAAACTTGCATCGTCAGAGATTCTCCCTATCAGCTCCGTCAGATTGATACGCTGTTTTGGAATCGACTCCAGACCGCTGTCGAGCTTGGCGATCATAAGCAGGCGGCCGATCATGTCATCCAGGCAATTTAAATCATGCTCCATGTGATCGAAGATCATGTCATTGCCTTTGCGCTCGCGGCCAAGATCAAGGGCAACATTCAATCGAGCCAGCGGAGATCGTAACTCGTGAGAAATGTCGGAGAGAAGCTGGCGCTGCTGCCGAACGAGGCTCTCGATGCGGGCAGCCATACGGTTGAAGTCTTGCACTAACTCCCCGATCTCATCCTTTCGACGACTAACTTCTGCAGGAGCCCGTACGCCAAAATCCCCTGTCGCCAACTTTTGCGCCGCGCTTCGAAGGTGAAAGATCGGTCTTGTTATATACCTGGTCAGTAATAGGCAAACGAGACCTGACACCAGAATGGCGACGCTCCATTGCGATCCGATTCGCAGCCCGCTCATCCCGAGTACCGCGCGAGGACCCGCCGGCAGCTCTGTGACGAAGATGTATCGTTCGCCCCTGGATCCGCTTAAACTCAGTGCTATTCGGGCCAAACCGTAGCGTGTGTCGAAATAGGAGCTTCGTGTAGGCGTCAGTCGTGAAATCATCCCGACAAGCTCGCCGCAGTGCTGTCCGGAAACTAATTGACCCCGTCCGTCAAACAGACACGATCGAAGTCCAGTTTGATCGTGCCGACGGTCGAGATAAGCAGAGACTGCTTCCGAACCGCTCCTTTCAACTCTTTCAATGGCTGTTTGCCCGGCGTAGCGGGCCGTGTCGGTGAGGGTTGAGTACCAGAGTGCCGGCACACTTTGTGGTCCAAGAATGAAGGCCAAAACAAAAGCGAGCGCAGTGATAATTGCGGTTCCCCAGAACCAGAGGAAGATCTTGAGAAACAGGCTACGCACGAGGAAGCCCAGCTGTCGGATCTGGTCGAACGATAAGCAGATAACCACTACCGCGCACTGCTTTAATTCGCTCCCCGTCCTTACTAACCCCTAACTTCTTGCGAAGATTGCTGACATGCACATCGATCACGCGATCAAATGGTCCGAGCTTGCGGCTCAGCACAGCTTCGGTGAGTTGCTCGCGGGATACGACACGTCCCGCATTCTGCAGCAAGAACTCTAGCAGGGAGAACTCGACGCCTGTCAGGTCAAGCTTCGCTCCATCGAGGCAGGCTTCACGAGCTGCAGAGTTAAGGCTGAATCCCGCAACTTCGATGGATTCCGCGGAGCTTCCAGGACCCAATGAACGACGCAAGATGGCGCGCAATCTAGCAATCAGTTCTCGTGGGCTAAACGGCTTGGCAAGGTAGTCATCAGCGCCGATCTCAAGACCCAGAACCCGATCAATCTCGTCCCCGCGAGCAGTGAGGATGATGACCGGAATTCTCGAGGACGACCGCAAGTGCCGCAGTACGTCGAGACCAGACATGCCGGGCAGCATCAAGTCAAGAATCACAATGGCGTGCTCTCGCGAGCGGGCTCGTTGAAGACCACGGATGCCGTCATGCACGGACTCCAGTGCGAAGCCTTCGGTACTCAGACGTTCTCCGAGCAAAGTACCCAACGCGACATCATCGTCAACAAGAAGGACGCGAACGCCTGTGTCCGTAAAGGTCATTCCGACTTGATCGTAGTACGAGGATCGACGATCCAACTCTCTCCTTTACAGATCTTTATCCCGATTCACGCTTCTTTATCGCGCTCGAGGGGAATGACGGTTGAAATAGCGATATGAACACTGGCGTAGCTTTTTTTCGTAGTCATACAGGCACAGCGAGCGGGCTGTGGCTAACAGCGCTGGGCATCCTCGTCCAAGCTTCCACTGGTGCGAAAGGATATCCAAGAGTCCCACCCGGAATTATCATCCTGGCCGTGGTTGGCGCGCTCGTTTTTCTGACCCGGCAGTTTCGATGGGCCTCCATCACCGGCGTGGCACTTGCGGTTCTCATCTCGATCGGCGTTTTCACAACGCACGGGACGGCCGAAAGGCTGAGCGACCCGACAGATGTTGGTCCGTTCGTGGGCACCGTAATCCAGTTGATCGGCTTAGTCGTTGCGCTTGCGGTCGGAATGCGATGTACTACCACGGCCTATTTATCTCGCGAGCGCACCGTTTCCGAACTGCGAGGACGATGAATGGGAGAACGATTGCCGATCTGGCCTCCGATTACGCGTTGCCTTCACAAATGCGTCGGCATCCTGTTCGCTGCTTCCTGCTTACCGATCTTCGGTCAGGCTTCGTCGATGACTGCGGAGGACTTCATTCTGCGTGGCGTGGCGAGTCATAGGCATGGTGACTTAAACAAGGCGGATAGTTTTCTGAAACTGGCGCTTACAGAGTTGGCAAAGGATGTTAACGACCCCAAGCTCTTAAACATCACGTTGACGGAACTCGCTTTCGTCCGCATGGATCAAGGCCAATTGACAGATGCGGAACTCCTTCTGCGAAAGGCCTTGGCTGTCTGCAGAACACGGGGACAGGAGGGTAATCCGGCTCGCATCGTAGCTTCTGGAAATCTGGCTTTGGTCTTGACAGAAGAAGCGAAGTACACGGAAGCAGACGATCTGACAGCATCTGGTCTCAAAGACGCATCTGGGGTCTTTGGTCCGAAGAGCCAGCAGTATGCAACTTTACTTGCCATTCGTGGCAGTGTCGCGAAGGGTCGAGGCCAGCTCCCGCAAGCGATCAAGCTTCTGGAACGCTCGATTGTTATTATGCAAAGTCAACGGCCAACTCACGAAGAGCTAGGTCGCGGGTACCAGAACCTTGCCGCCGCAGCTGCACAGGCAGGAAAGACGAAGTTGGCTTTAGTTTCGCTGAGGCAAGCAAGGGATGAGTGGCTGTCTTCCCTGCCCGACGACCATCCGGCGCTGATAGACGAGCAGAATACGCTGATTTGCATTTACTTGAAGAAGCGGCAATACCAAAGGGCATACGCGGCAACGATGTCGCTTCTGACACGCGCAGAAAGGATTCTTGGTCCAGATAATCCGCGCTTTGCTGTCATTCTTAGCAATGCCGGTATGATTTGCGAGCATGAAGCTCTTGCAGTACAGGCGGCGGCTGCGTTCCAGCGTGCGTATCAGATCAACTTGCGTGCGTTTGGACCGATGAATCCGAAAACGGCCTACGCTCTGCTAGGTTATGGGAAGGCAATGGCAAAAGACGGACAGCCTGCGCAAGGCGCGAGCTTGCAGCGGCAGGCGACGGCACTTCTCAACACCTTGCACTAAACGGGAATTTCGCAGCTCCTTTCAGCGCCGGTGCTGCAGTTTCGTTGTGCGATCGAGACCCGGAGAAGTGTAAGCCGGATACGGAACCAATCAAATGACGCGTCGCTCCGGGTGCTGAAGGAGAAGGTTGAGAAGTTCGGGGCGACGAGCGTTTTTGGAAGCCGGCACAGCCGGTGGAAGAAGCCGCTGCGTTCGTGTTTCTCGCGTCCGACGACGATGCGAGTTATGTGACTGGTGAGATTTATGGCGTTAGTGGCGGTCTTCGGGCAGCTTCAGCTCCGAATACTCACATTCCAATTCAGCGCATAAAGCTTCTACCACCAATTCATGATCGGCGCGCTGGGGCAATCCTGAAACGGCTATCGACCCAATCACGCCCGAGCCGACGAGGGTGATAGGAAACGATCCGCCGTGCGCCGCGAATTCTGTGAGCATCAACCCGAAGCGGTCAGCCAAACTCGTGTTCTTGCCCTGCAGTTCGAGTCCTAAGCCATACGAGCTCCGGTGGAATCGCGCGACCACATTCGATTTCCTTCTCACCCAGTCAGCGTTATCGGGGGTGCTGCCCGCCAGTGCGCACGAAAAGAGCAGCTGCCCGAATCGGCGTATGTCGATTACTAGTGGCGCACTCCGGGCCAGGGCCATGTCCCGGAGCCGGCAACCCATTTTCCACGCAGACTCTTCGTCGAACGCCGGAAATCTCAACCGCTGTTCCTGCCTGGCAATGATTGCAAGGTCTTCGCTAAGGCCCACGTCACTCACGATATCGCATGGATGGTGTTGTGGTGCGGAATCCTACTCTAGCGACCATTGTCGTGCGGGCCCGTGACGTTTACTCGTCTTCCAGGATCTTGCATTCGCATCGTTGACGAACTGATTTTTGACCGTATAAACACGCCCACTCCCGTTGCCGTCCCGCTCGGCGCGCAATTCCAATTGATGCGCATCGAAGACTCGCCAGTCAGCAGACGTACTGCTATCGCCCTTCCCCCTCACAGGTTCGTTGCCGGAAGCGGTCAAGTCGCACTTGCTAGCACAGGGGTCGTGCACGTTATGGTTACCGCAACCTGCACGAAGCGATGATTGGGCGGCCGCAACACGTCAGGTGTCGCAGAAACATCGCTGATGACCGGCGCTTCCAACGTGCCAAGGTCTATCATTTGGCGGCCCATGTAGATAAATCCGCTCTAAGAAACTTACAACGCGGCCCGTTGCCGGTGCATCACGTTGTTTCAGACCCGCGATCTGGGTGTATTCACGCAATGAGACGTTGATGACTGAGCCAAATCGCTCTTCGCGCGTCCGCTCAGGGCCGGCTAAGCTGATCGTCTGGGGAACGTTCAGTTTTAGCCGTTTGCCCGGGCCCGGTGCCTGAGCGATGCAGAGGAAACGCCGACGGCAGAGAGGCCGAGAGCAACGAGAACCAGGTTCCCCGGTTCGGGGATGGTCTCGCCAGCTAGAGAGAACGATCCATTGACGAGGGGCGGATTGGTTCCGCCCACAATGTCGGTTCCCACGCGCAGCCAAGTAAATACCTCGGTGTCTCCTCGACCGATCCACGCTTCGGTGTCGGGCGTAAAGACGTAACCGGAGGCATTCGGATAGGCAGCGGAGAGCCAATAGAAGTCTCCATTTGTCAGCTGTACTTGCGGCGTAAAGAAGTAACGGCCTGCTCCCAGCGTAATCGGTAAGTTCAGTGTCACGTTGAACAGAAGTTCCTGACCTGTTACCGGGCCTTCGCCTCCTGTGCGCTGATTCGGTATGGGATTTACGCCATTCAGAATCGAGTTCAGCGCGGTGAAGTTGCTATTGAGCACTGTGGTGGAAAACGAGAGCTCAGATGTCAAGGCTGCAGTGCCGCCACGGCTGGCGTACAAAACATCGGCAGGTGAGTTCACTCGAGTTGGTACGGTGCCAAAGGGAGGGTTGGTCGAGTCTAACGGGAAACTTCGATAGATACTCGCGCCCACCGTGACAATGTTTGCAGGCGAAAAAGTGGAAGGGACCAGGCCGGTGAAAGTGAGGCTGGTGATCCTCGTCGTATCGCTTAGCAGGAAATCGTCCGCGGCCTGAAGTCTCCCGGGAGTTTGTGGCCGAGAGGCCATGCCCAGTTGGTTAGTGGGAGAACCGGTGTTGAACTGGAAAGAATCTGCCCAGGCCGAAGCAGATGAAAGCACTGCAAACAGTGGCAACAATCGCCAGAGCTGCCTAGACGGAGACATTCTGCAGTTCTCCTTCACGGCAAATATATCAGCAATCACACCCGACTTGTTGAGATCGAGACAAGAGATCAACACTGACGACGGCCGAAGTAAGTCAGGGCCGTTCAGACTGGAACTATTTTCGCGAGAGCGGATACTCAAAGAGATGGTCAGCCTTCTTAAGATCGCTGCGCCCATCTCGCTGATCTCGGTACTGGCTCTTGTGGGCTGCACGGACAGCAATGGGGCAGCACAGACATCGGGCGGCAGCGGAGCCGTTGAGAGAACAGCCGAAAAGTCGGCGGTCCCGGTCGTTATCAGCAAGGTCGAGCGGAGTTCGTTTCCGGTCGAGTTGCGTGCGATCGGTACAGGGCAGGCATTCAAGACTGTTTCGGTAGAGTCCCAAGTTGCCGGCATCGTCAAGGAAGTGCATTACCGGCAAGGGCAACTGATTCACCAAGGCGACCTGCTGATTACGCTGGACAAGAGTCCTTTTCTTGCGGCCCTGGCGCAGGCCGAAGCGGCGCTCGCCAGGGATAAAGCGCAGGCCCAACTT
Organism: uncultured Acidobacteriaceae bacterium; assembly: GCA_963730775.1. GTDB lineage: Bacteria > Acidobacteriota > Terriglobia > Bryobacterales > Bryobacteraceae > Bog-105. The sequence goes on from CAVSTI010000016.1 coordinate 345,001, forward strand.
GGGCACGCCGAGCTGGAGCGCTATAGCGAACTCGACAAGCAAGGAATCATCTCCAAACAGCAGTACGAGCAATCGCTGGCAACTTCACAGGCCGCGCAAGCCACGGTGCAAGCCGACGAAGCCGCCATCCAGACGGAGAAGATACAACTTGCCTACTGCTCCATCTACGCTCCCATCAGCGGGGTGGCCGGAGCGCAGCTCGTCTATCCGGGCGCCACGGTCAAAGCAAACGATCTCCCGGTCCTGGTCGTGATCAACCAGGTCTCTCCTATTTATGTTGACTTCGCGGTTCCCCAGCAGTATCTGGGATCCATCAAGAGCTTTATGGCGCGCTCTCCTTTGCGAGTTGAGGCCACGCCGCCCAGCGATTCGGTTGCGGAAAAAGGCGTTCTGACGTTCGTGAACAACACGGTCGACGCCGGTACCGGAACGATTCATCTTCTCGCTTCGTTTCCCAACACGGACGGGCGTCTTTGGCCCGGGCAGTATTCGAATGTCCTGCTGCGGCTGAACAAAGAGGAGAACGTTCTGGTGATTCCGTCGCAGGCCGTGCAGACGGGACAACAAGGCGACTATGTGTTCGTCACCAAACCGGACATGACCGTCGTGGTGCGGCAAGTGAAAGTGGGCCGAAGCGTCAATAACAAAACCCAGGTCTTGCAGGGGCTTTCCGAGGGCGAATCCGTGGTTATTGATGGGCAGGTGCGGCTGATTCCCGGGACAAAGGTCTATCTCACGAAGGGGCTCTGACGAGGCTGAAATTGCATGAATATCTCTGAAATCTTCATTCGTCGCCCGGTAATGACATGCCTGGTGATGATCGCCATCCTGTTATTTGGCGTTCTCGGTTATCGCCAACTGGCTGTCAGCGACCTGCCCAACGTCGATTTCCCTACCATCCAGGTGACCGCGGCGCTGCCGGGCGCCAGTCCGGAAACCATGGCTTCGTCCGTTGCAACCCCGCTAGAGAAACAGTTCACAACCATCGCCGGACTGGATTCTCTGACGTCAACGAGTTCGCTCGGAAACGCGCAGATTACGCTGCAGTTCTCTCTTAGCCGCAACATTGATTCCGCGGCTCTCGACGTACAGACGGCAATTTCCGCGGCGGCCAATCAGCTTCCAAAAGATCTGCCTTCGCCGCCGACGTTTAAGAAAGTGAATCCGGCGGACCAGGCGATTTTTGCGCTGGCGGTCACCTCGCCGACCCTGCCGCTTTACGAAGTGGATAAGTATGCGGAGAACCTGATTGCCGAGCAGATCTCCGAGATTCCGGGCGTGGCCCAGGTCAGCGTGATGGGCGTGGCGACATACGCGGTACGCGTCAACGTTAATCCGGAAGCCCTTGCGAGTCGAAACATCGGTATTGACGATTTGACGCAGGCTATTCAAGACGCGAACGTCAACATGCCGATGGGCACGCTGTCCGGTGCTCACAAGTCCTATAACATTCAATCGAACGGGCAACTCTCAGACGCCAAGGTTTACCGCCCGTTAATCGTTGCATACCGCAACGGGGCGCCGGTGCGGCTGGACCAAGTGGCTACGGTCAACGATGGCGTTGAGGACCAGTACATTGCAAGTTGGGTGAACGGAATTCCCGGCATCATGCTGCAGGTTCAGAGGCAGCCGGGCACCAACACGGTCGAAATCGTGGATAACATCCGCAAGATGATCCCGCGGTTTTTGGCGATGGTGCCGCCGTCGGTCAATCTGTCGGTCGAATTCGACCGCTCGATTCCCGTCCGTAAGTCGGTTGACGACGTTCAGTTCACGCTGCTGCTGGCCATTTTCCTGGTCATTCTCGTCATCTTTCTCTTCCTGCGCAACGTGTCGGCCACCATCATGCCGAGCCTGGCGCTGCCGATGTCGATCGTGGGCACGTTTGCAGTGATGTACCTGTTCGGCTACACGATCGACACCTTATCATTGCTGGCGCTGATTCTGGCGGTCGGCTTCGTGGTTGATGACGCCATCGTAATGCTGGAGAATGTCGTGCGCCACCGCGAGATGGGCAAGGGGGCGTTCGAAGCGGCGCTCGACGGCTCACGAGAAATCGGGTTCACCATCGTAGCGATGACTCTATCGTTGGCCGTCGTTTTCTTGCCGGTGTTTTTCATGCCGGGCGTGTTCGGACGGTTGCTCCACGAGTTCTCAGTGGTCACCATTTCCGCGGTGATGGTTTCCGGCCTGGTTTCCGTGACGCTTACCCCGATGATGTGCAGGCGCTATCTGCGGCTCGATCACGGGAAGCGGCACAACCTGGTTTATCGCAAGTTGGAAAATTTCATGGAGGCATGGACGCGCTGGTATGGCGCGACGCTTCGCTGGACGCTGCGCCACCGTGTTCTGGTCATGCTCTCGGGCGGCGTTGATTCTGGTAGGGACGGCGTGGGAGTTCTGGGCTATTCCGAAAGGCTTTCTGCCGGAAGAAGATACGTCACAGATCTCGGTATCGACGGAGGCGAGACAGGGAATTTCGTTCGATTCTATGAAGGCCCATCAGGATGCCGTCAATCGCATCCTTATGTCGGACCCCAGCGTCATTCAGTTCTTCTCGAATGTGAGCGCTTCAAACAACAATGGACTGAATAACGGCAGAGCGTTCCTCCATTTGAAAGATCCTTCCGACCGTCCCTGGACCGACAACCCGACCTACAATCGCCTGGTGGCACGTTACGGACACGTTGCCGTCGCTGGTTCCGTGGTCCGGTGGATGCGTCCACTCTTTGAACATCAGCTCACCGTCACCGACGTGATGCAGGGATTGCAGCCGAAGCTGAACGAGATTCCCGGGATTCGCGTATACATGCAGAATCCGCCCTCCATCCGCATCGGTGGGCGCGTTTCGAAAAGCCTGTATCAATACACGCTGTCCAGCCCGGACGTCGATGAACTCTACAAGTCTGCGCAATCGATGCTCGAGAAGATGAGAGCTTCGAACACGCTCGCGGACGTCACCAGCGACCTGCAAGTTGAAAACCCGCAGGCTCACGTCGTGGTCGACCGGGACAAGGCATCGGCCTTGGGAGTCACTGCGCAGGCCGTCGAGAGCGCGCTCTACAGCGCTTACGGCCAACGCCTGGTCTCCCCGATCTATACCGCCAACAACCAATACTGGGTTGTGATGCAGGTCCAGGACCGATTCCAAAGCGATCCCGACGTGCTTTCGCAGCTCTACATTCATTCGTCGCGCGGCGAACTGGTGCCGCTTAGCGCCGTGTCGAAATTCACAACCGGCGTGGGTCCTCTCACCGTCAATCACACCGGTCAACTGCCCTCGGTCACTATCTCTTTCAACCTAAAACCCGGGGTCGCGCTGGGCGACGCGGTGAATGACATTCAGAGTATCTCCAGTTCAACGTTGCCGATTTCGATCGCAGGCAGTTTCCAGGGAACGGCCCAGGCGTTCCAGCAATCCCTTACCGGCCTGGGCATCCTGCTGATTGCGACGGTGGCGGTCATCTACATTGTGTTAGGCATTCTCTACGAGAGCTTCGTTCATCCCATCACGATTCTCACCGGCCTTCCGGCTGCGGCTTTCGGGGGCCTGGCCACGCTCTCGTTGTTCCATATGCCGCTCGATATCTACGGGTTTGTCGGTTTGATCATGCTGATCGGCATTGTGAAGAAGAATGCCATTATGATGATCGACTTTTCTCTGGAACTCGAGCGCAAGGAAAACTACTCCGTCAGAGAATCGGCGTACCATGCGAGCCTGATTCGCTTCCGCCCGATTATGATGACCAGCGCCTGCACGATCATGGGAACGCTTCCGATTGCGATTGGAATTGGCGCTAACGCCGGCGCACTGCGCTCACTGGGTCTGTGCGTGGTGGGCGGGCTGGTGTTTGGCCAGATCGTCACACTGTATATCACTCCGGTGTTCTACACCTACATGGGTGCTTTACTGGAGTGGCTTAATCGCAACAAGAGCGCAGGGACGGAGGAACCCACCGGCGAGGCGGTTCTTTCGCCCGTGGGCGAGCAGCATACACGAAATTGAACTGTTGCAGCGTGGGAGCGGCCCACAGGCAGGCTTCCCGCAGGTGCTATATTTTTTCCATCGCTTCACGAGGGACCATGCACACGACGAATCGGAGAATGTTTCTGAAGGGGGCGGCTGCAGGATCGGCTCTCCTTACCGGCACGCGATCCTTGTCCGCGGATCCGCTGGGTCTGCCGATTGGCTGCCAAACCTATCCTGTACGCAAGTCGATCAATACGGACTTTGCCGGCACCATGAAAGGATTGCGGGCAGCCGGGTTCACCCAGATTGAGCTGTGCTCGCCATACGGCTACGCCGATTTCTCCAGCCTCCAGCAATACAAGCCACAGGAGTTGCGGCGCATGCTGAGCGACTGGGGACTGGGCTGCATCTCGTCGCACTGGGCGCCGACCGAGCTTTTTCAGAAGACGGACGAGAGCATCGCGTATGCGAAGGAGTTCGGCATGACGCAGATGGCAATCGCAGCGCTGGGGCCGTTCCGCTCGAAGACCGCGCAGACAGTCGACGACGTAAAACGTTACGTCGACCCCTTCAATGCCTTCGCCGAAAAGGCGCATGCCGCAGGTATTGTCGCGTTGCTACACAATGAAGGTTTCGTCTCCGAACACATCGACGGCAAACCGGTTTACGACATGATGATCGCCGAGCTCAATCCTGCGACCACGAAGTTGCAGTTTCAGGTGTCCACCTTGCAGCAGGGCTACGATCCAGTGGCCTACTTCCAAAAGTACCCGGGCCGATTTCTCTCCATGCATTGCCAGGACTGGGTGAAGGACGCCTCGACGAAGTCGGGCTTCCGCCAGGTTCCGGTGGGCAAGGGAGTCGTGGATTGGAAGGCTGTCTTCACAGCAGCGAAGACAGGGGGCGTGAAGAACTACTTCGTCGAGCTTGAAGAGGATCCGGCGCTGATGCCGCCGAGCGTGCCTTACCTGAAGTCACTGAAGGTCTGAAGAGGCGGTGATGCCTGCTTGACGACCTTACTTTCCGGCAGGAGTATCGATAGATGGCAACCGCGGGACCGTTAGCGAAGTACAAGCTTGTTGCTTTTGCGACGATTGTTGATGTGGAACGGGCAAAACACTTCTACCGTGACACATTGGGGTTGACGTTAGTCAGCGAGGAGCCACCCTTCGCGCTCGTGTTCGATGCAAATGGCACCACAGTCCGCTTAGGAATGGCGAAGAAGCTTCCTGAGACATACGGTACGGTCCTCGGCTGGCAAGTTCCTGAGATTGAGACCGCCGTTCAAGAGCTGGCAAAGAGCGGCGTGCAGTTCGAGCGGTTCGATGGTCTTCCGCAAGATACCAACGGGATCTGGACTGCTCCCACAGGTGCGAAGGTCGCATGGTTTCGTGATCCAGACGGCAATACGCTCAGCATCTCTGAACATCCAGAGTACGAACTTCGTACCACCAACGCCGGTAAGGATTAGGAAGACGATGACGGAAACAGAAAGCGTTATCGCTCAGGCCTATTCTGCTTTCAACCAGCGGAACATCGATGGAGCATTGGCGCTTATGAGTGAGAGCGTAAGCTGGCCCAAGGCGTCAGAAGGTGGGCGTGTGGTCGGGAAGGAGGAGATTCGAGACTACTGGAGCCGACAGTGGAAAGAGTTTGATCCTCATGTGGACCCGCTCGAAGTGTTCGACAGAGGGGCAGGCGGGATTCACGTCCGGGTTCATCAAGTCGTGAAAAGTCTCGGTGGCGACGTGCTGTCAGACAGTGAGGTTTGGCATGTGTATACCATCGCCAATGGTTTGATCGAACGCATGGAGATCGGAGGAAGCGGAGCGAATTCGGATCAATCGCCCTCATCCGCGTTCTCACGGCGCGAGGCGTAGGGCGGCGAGCCGCACTGACCCGCGACGAATCTCGTGGCAGGTCGCGCTGGAGTTGTATTTACCCGTCGATCAAAACTTTCCGCTTCTTGCTCCAAGATCCCAAAAAGCAGAACGTAGTCCTGTTCGGTAGAAGATGTTTTGTGCTTCCGCGACCGTCCATTTGCGCCAGTCAGGACTGGAATGAAGGCCGTACCAGCTCGTCGCAAGTTGTCCGACTTGCCGTAGAGGAACTGCCTCGCCGAGCGGAAGTCGATGACGATGGCACCACCCACTGATCTCGTCCGCAGACCGAAAGGGCAGCACCAGCGAGCAGTATTGATGTACGTTGTCCCAAGCCTTTGCAGGAGGGATTGCGAAGTGTACGTAGATATTGTCCGATCCGACAGGCTGCCCATCCTCGACTGGAATGATCAATGCTTGGCCTTCGGCACCGTAACGGGTATGGATGCGGACATCTCCTCCGACCAGGGCCGCAACTCCTAAGGCGCACCAGACGCAGGGAGCCCACCAACTCGTTCCCGCCTTCTCGATCCAGTGGACCGTGGGCGTCAATGAGAACGGATGAATAACCCAAGGCTCACAAACGTGAGGATGTAAGACGACACCGTGAATGTCTGCCAACGAGCGGAGCACGTGTTCGACCTGCTCTGGGCGGATCCCCATCCGATTTCCCAATTCGGAGTTAGTGGGACACGCGCCGCGTTCGATCAAACCTCGAACCATTTCGTAGTGCACTTGGGACAGCCGGTACTCGTCAACCATTCGTTTTCATTTTGGCCGACCTAGCTGGTGGAGAATCAAAGCGACGAACCGGCTTGGGCGCGGTTCGTCGCAATACTGTCCGTCGAGGGGAGGAATCTATGGCACGACGAGATCGCGGTTTACAATCTGCGGCTCGTACGAGAAAACGTCACGGCTGGTTGGATCCACGTTGACCTTGAGCCAGTTCACGTCGCCAAGGAACGGTTGATGGTCGCCAAATGTTTCGACACGCGAGAAGTTGACCACGCGCTTCCCGGTGCTGTCCAACAGCGGCTTGTCCACGCGGAAATAGTGAGAGTCGCCATGAACGTAGGCAACGGGTCTTCCGTAGGCGATCACCTGGGTTCGCAGCGCGATCAGGAAATCATGAAAGCCGTCGGTTGTCTTCTGCGCATCGTCTTCGACCAGAGTGTTGGCGTTGCGGGTCGGCGCGCGCGTAGGGTCCGTGTCGTCCCAGCCCGGATCTGCCTGGGAGATGAACATGATGGCTACAGCTTTCTGGTCATTGGCAGTGGCAAACGTGTCCTTCATCCATTGAATGTCTGCCGCATTGCGAGCGGCGTATTCCACGGGATCCGGATAGTCGTCGCAGAGATTGTTGCAGGAGCCCTGGATATCCAGCGTTGCGTACATGACCGAACCAACCATCCAGCGGCGATTTTCTGAGCATGGAACGTCGGTGTAGGTAGCGGTCTGCGGCAGGCTGACGTCGCTGCCAGAGCCGAAATTACTGTTGGAAGTTCCGTAGCCCTTGCATGCAGGCGTGGACTGCACTTCCTGGAGGAACTTGGTCTGGCCGAGCGTATATGGCGTACTGAAAAACAGGGAACGCTCCTTGTCAAGCGTCTGGAGAGAGTTGACGCCGTCTGCCCCAAGGCTCTTCCGATCGCAATCGGTCCAGTCGTTGTCGCCAGGAGTGAAGATCGCGGGAGCAAAGAGGCTTCCGAAGTAGGTGGAGGCCCGGGTGTAGATGGTCCCGTCTGCGCAGTTCGGTGATCCACTGCCTTGTCGCAGGTCGCCATCGTGGGCCGTGAAGACAAGATCCTGCGCATTCATATCAGCGATTACGTTGGGGATCACCGCAGCCTGCTCGGCGGAATACGGCAGGTCACCCCAGAGACCGATTGCATATGGGCGTTTGCTGTGCTGGTTCACGCCATATTGATACTCTTTGTTTTTCGCACGTGCTTGACCATGTAAGGTACACGGCACAGTAAGGGCGAAGGCAGCCAGGGTAAGTACGGTAGCCGCAGCTTTGACAGACTTGCACGACCGTTGAATCGCGCTCGAAACTTTGCTCATGCGTTTGTTCCTCTTAGGTGATAAGACATCCCCGTGGAAGGTACCGCACGTGTGTTACTTGAGAATTACAAGATCGTGACAACCTGGTAAGTGCGCAAGAAAGAGAACGAACGCTGCTTCTTCAAGTTCCGGGATGCCACCCATCGATACCCAACCAAGAACTGCTAATTTGAAGTAGGACGTGCGCCGCACCTTAGCCAGTTCGCTTCTTTCCTTGCTTCTGCTGACGACTGCCATCTGGGGTGGCTGCGTCTCGTGCGAACAGTTCTTCATGTTGCCCGGGCTCAAAAGCTGCTGTCGGGCAGACGGGCAGTGCAAGAGCAAGAAATCACAGCCTTCGCGGACTGTGCGCGATTGCAAACAGATTGCGCTTGAGCGTCAAAGCTCGATCGATCTTCACATTGGCTTGCCTAGCGTTGCCGTCCTTTCGCCGGACTATCTGCCGAGGGTGGCTGAGCCGCTTGCCGGCTGGTCCCGTGGCTATCTCATCGAGCCTTCGCCGCCCGACCTGCACTCGCTGTATTCCACATTTCTGATTTAGCTTTTCTCTCTCTTGCTCCTTTCGGCAATTTGCCGAGAGGCATACGTATGCTTGCACGCTGTGGCCTGCGGTTCATCGCAGGCGAGAGGAGAGAGGATTGATGCAGTCGTATTCGCGCTTGTTGACGCTGGCCGTCACGGCCATGCTGACGCTCACGCAATTATGTGCCGCCGATCATGGACCTGTGTTCGGCCTAGCCACCCCGACCAATCCGAAGGGAGGGTGGAGCTTTGATCTTGCTGCCAATGGGCGAAGCGGCTCGGCCGCGAATGTGGAAGCGCTTCTCAGCTATGGCGTTACTCAGAATTTGAAGTTGTCCGTTTCAGGACCGATTGTCCTTCAAGCGGATGCTTACCCGCGTTCATCCGTAACTGCCAATACGCCGATCAGCGGAGACTTCAGCGGCTTGGCATGGTGGCGATTCCAGAAGAAAGACTTCGCGGGCAAGCGCGTAGAGAGCACCGCTGTTGCAGGCATTCTGGCTCCGGGCCCGCAAGGAGAAACCGGTGTCTATCGAGGGCTGCAGAGTGGGCCCGGCTATCTAGTCGGAGGCGTCACCGGCGTGGCCTCGCGCAGCCAATACGTCTTGGCTGGGGGCGAGCTACCAGCGCTATGCGGAATCGAATGGTGACCGCCGCCCCGACCTGCTGACTTACACCGCTGTCTACGGGTATCGACCGCTTTCCTGGCGCACGGATTACCCGCGCTGGGACTGGCGCATCTTTGGAGAGATGACTGGCGAGCGGACCGGTCAGATTCAGCGCCAGGGGACAGAATTGCCCGGGAGCCAGGCGCGGCAAATTTTCTTTGGGCCAAGTGTCCTGGGCGTGTACCGCGCCATCGGCATCGAAGCGGGAGTACAGTTTCCCCTCTACCGTGATAGCTGGGCCGCTCTTTCCCAGAGAGCGTTACCGCTTTACCGTCAATTTTGCTTATTTCTTTTGAAAGGAACGTACCATGCGAAAACAATTGTTATTACTTGCCAGCACGTTGACCTTGGCTGCTATGCCGGGGCACTCCGAAGTACTGCAGGCGGACTTGTCCATCTTCGGCATGGATTGAATGACGTGCGCCCACGTGGTCGACGTGGCATTGAAGAAAGTGCCGGGAGTGGAATCGGTGGCAGTGAGCTTGAATAAAGGGCTTGCAACCGTGAAGCTGAAGCCGGGGAACACCGTTTCGGTCCCGCAATTCTGGCAGCTGCTGCATGAGAAGGGATACACGCCGAAAACGACGACGGTGACCGTTCGCGGCGAGCCGGCAGAGATGCAGGGCCATCTGCAATTACGGGTGACCGGGACCAAAGACACGATAGTGCTGGCGCCCGACCCAAAGAACCCTGGTCCATACAGCGAGGTTTCTAAGAAGCTGGGCCAAGGCGTCACAGTAGAAGGCGTGATGGTGCCAGGAAAGGACCTGAAGCTAGGGACGCCGCTCGAAGTGCACCAGGTGAAATAAGGACGAAGAATGCAATCGCCGGTGAACCAAGCCCCGCCGCTTATCCGCAGCGGGGCGCTCAGTTACTTATCGCTTTTTACGTCGCTCAGCACGCTACTGTGCTGCGCGCTTCCATCTTTGTTTGTGCTGTTCGGGCTTGGAGCCACTGTGGCGTCGGTGCTCTCGGAGGCGCCCTGGCTGGTTTCGATGTCCCATCATAAGCATTGGGTGTTTCTGGTTGCAGGGCTCCTGATCGCCGCGAACTTTATCTATCTGTACGCGGTCGCTCCTAAGCTTCAGGCGAAGAACGGCTCCTGTGACCCGAGCGACCCCGCTGCCTGCCAGACGGCGAGCCGGTTCAGCCGGATTGTTCTCTGGTGTTCGGCGGTGCTGTACCTGATCGGGTGCTTTACCGCCTATCTGCTCGGACCGATACTGGTGCGTTTTGATTCGTGAACTGAGCGAGTATTGAAGCTTTACGTCAGTGGCGAAGGAGAGTGAACTCCGCCGGTTTCGCTTACACTCAGACTCTGGGGGTGGGCAATTGTTGTATACGCTGCAAGGTGCAATGGTTGTACTGTTCTCGACGGTTGGCGCCGGTTGCTTCCTGTTTCTGCTGGAGCGAATCTGGCCCAGCGAATCGCGGCGGCGTCAGAACGATTTGATTGGCTGGAATGTCACCGTCATCGGCACCATCTACGGCGTCATGGCGGGCTTCATGTTGTACGCTGTCTGGTCTGACTTTCAAACAGCGAACACGAACGTGGAGTACGAAGCGAATTCTCTAGTTAACGTTGTGCGCTCGTCTCGCGGTTTACCGAGTAGCGAGCGGGAGCGGGTTCTGCGCCTCAGCAGAGAATACGTGGAGCTTATGCTGACAAACGAGTGGGCTGCGATGAGCCGTGATCAGCTGAGCCAAGCTTCCCACCCGGTTGTTCGTGAGCTTTGGGGAACTCTTTTAGCGACTGAAACCCATAGCGGACTCGAACAAACGAGTCTTGACCACACCTTGAGTGAACTGGCCAAAATGACTGAATACCGTCGCTTCCGGCAGTTGGAAATACATGCACGATTGCCTGGTGTTTTGTGGCTCGTTCTTATCTTCGGCGCGATGATCACGATCGCATCGGCTTGCCTTTTCGGTGCTAGCGACATGCGCGCGCATCTCCTTCAAGTTGTGATGCTCGCGTTCATGATCTCCTCTGTGCTGGTTGCGATTGCAGACATCGACCGGCCGTTCCAGGGCTCGGTTCGCGTGGAACCCACCAGTTTTGAGCAAGCCCGGGTCTCGCTGAGCGACATACCTTGAGGCTTGGCCGGGCTTGTATTCAACGCTGAAAAGTTAAGAAGCAGCAACGTCGTTCAGCGCGGCTTCAAGGACTCGTCTGGATGCGGTGAGATCGGATGGTTGTGCCGCAACCAAGTGACAGCGCAGAATGCACCCAGCCATGACCCGAAGCCGGCGGCCGGAAACCGCCGAGGTAAATAAGACATAAACTGCGCCAGTCAAAGCGGTAGAGCAGATTACGGCGAAGGCGGTTATCGGACTTATCGTGTGCATAGATAGTTCTTCACTGATGTTGGTGGCCCCAGTTCGCTTACGTTGAACCGGACGAACCTTTCCGACCGCGCGATTTCTAACGTCCATCGCGCTACTGCTTTTTACTTGATATCGCTGGACATCAAGGCAACCTGGAGTATTCCGTTTTCGCTTGCCTGAGAATCGGGATGCCTTGGTCGGCGTCGTTCCAGTGGACTAAGAAGCTCTGGTAGGCAGCTTTCGCTTCGGATACCTTGCCAGCCAAGAGCAATGCTCGCGCTAGCTGGAGCCGAGCCGCGGGCCCGACTGGATCGCTCCAGACGAGAGCAGAGTCGTGAAGGATCTTTTGAAATTCCGCAACGGCTTCGCTCCCCTTTCGGGCGGCCAGGAACGCTAATCCACGAACGTAAGCCGGATAGAGATTACCGAAAAAGCCGAACCAACTGCCTGGTATCGCCAACTCGTAAGGGGTTGAGACTTGCAGCAAATCGATGGCCACGTCAGGCTTGTCCGTCTGGAGCGAGGCCAGCGCCCGAAGAACCGGCAAGTAAGTGAAGTTCACGCAGGTGTCTTCGGGGAATCGATGTTCCAGATCCTTTGCGAGGGATTGCGATCGGCCCAGATCTCCCGAGATGGCTGCGGAAAGTGCGGCGCCGTATTCGACATCTCTCGCGTTCGAGAGTAAAAGCGCTGCTCGCGCGCTTCTGCGGGACTCGGGCACGTTGCCAAAGAAGGCCTCGCGCACCGCCCCTCCTGCTTCAAACATTGCCGCCCGTTCCTTCATGCCGCCCTGGGTTGCCAAGCCGACGGCGCGGCGCGACATTGTCCTGGCGGCCCCCAGATGACCCGAGAAGGCCAGGACGAATGCCTGTGCGTTCGATATCCAATCCTCCGCTCCGGGCCTGTCCTTAGCGAGGGCGACTTGCCGTTCCATTCCGGCCGTGTCGGCTTTCAAGAAGGAAATGTAGTACGGCAGCAAAATGAGATCCGGGAATTCGAATTTGCGTTCTCTGGCCTGCCGGATGGTGTTCCCCGCATCAGCGAACCGTTCCAGGAAAACGTTGGCCCAAGCCAGATTGGCGTACGCCGGAGGGAAGTTCGAATCCGCTTCAATGGCCCGTTCGCCTTCGCGGACTCCCTTGTCGTATTGGCCAAAAGCTTGATAGATGCCGGACAGAAGTGCGTGTGCATCCCGATCGCGAGGGTAAGTCTGTGCCCAAAGCTCACCGGTCCGCCGACCCTTTACAAGGTTTCCAGTGACCTGGAGATCGTAGGACAGGGTGATGAAGAACCGTTCCCGATCACTGGCGCGGTTCCGCATCCGGTAGGCTTTGGTGATCATCTGCGCGGCCTGGGCAGACTCCCACGTATCACCGTAGGATCGACCGAGAAATGCGTACGCCATTGCAAACTGGGGATCGATTTCGAGGGCACGCTGCAGCAAGGGCACGGCGGCGGACGGATCTGGCGAAAGCCCTATCTTGAGTGCCGCGCTATATAGCTTCAAGGCTTCAAGAGACGGCGTAGTGGCTTCGGCAAGAGGAGTCTCAAGTTCTTTGACGGTGGCGAGCGATTCACCTACTCGCGTTCTGAATCTGGTGGCAAGCTGGCTGAGAACGTTCAAGACATCCTCTTTTCTCGTGGCCTGGACCTGTTCCTCGTCCATCACCTTTCCCGTCCGGCAGTTCTTGGCGCGAAGGCCTAAGACGTAGCGGCTTCCGAGGCTCGTGATGGACCCTTCGAGGACCGCGGCGGCTCCCGCTCTCTCACAAACTTCATCAGCGATCTGAGGCGTCAGGAGCGCGTTCGCCGGCCGATTCATCAGTTTGAGCGTTGACTGGATCCGCTCGTCCGAAACCAGGCTGAGGAAGGGGGATTGTTCGAGTTGGACCGCCAGACCCTGGCGCAGGGTTCCGTCGAATATAGGGTCGCCGGTCTGATTCACGAAATCCGCAAGAACGATCGTGTCTTTCGCACTTAGAGGACGAGCGCGGGGCAGAAAGAAGAAAACGCCCGTAAGGGTTGCGACTAGAGCCAAGCAAGCCAATGCGGCGAACGCCTGAAATCGAGTGACGCGAGGCCGAGTAGCCGCTCGAGGCGCGTCACCCAAGATTTCTGTCCGCAGCTTTCGGAGATCGGAGCCGAGGTCGTCGGCATTGGGATATCGGGATTCTCGAACTTTCTCGATCGTCCTTGCGATGATGCGATCCAACTCGCGCGGCAGTTCCGGACGAACGCTGGTAGGAGCGGGCGGACTGGTACGTAGAACGGCATCGATGGTCACGACCGGATTACTGCGCGCGAACGGTTGTGTTGCCGTGGCGAGTTCGTACAGCACGACGCCGAGCGAGAAGAGATCGCTGCGCCCATCGATCTCCTCGCCTCGAGCCTGCTCAGGAGACATATAAGACATGGTCCCGGCGATCGTACCTTCGAAGGTGAGCGAGTCTCGTTCCGGGCGTTTGGCTTCCTCAGCATGTGCCATTCTTTTGGCGAGCCCGAAATCCAACACTTTCACTTGCGTGCGTTCGCTGCCGACGAGAAAGACGTTTGCGGGTTTGATGTCCCGGTGAACGATGCCCCTGCCGTGTGCCGCTTCGAGAGCGTCGGCGATTTGAATGCCGATGTCCAGCAGTTCCGGAACCGCGAGGGGCCCGTCACGGATTCTTGCTTGCAGACTTTGCCCTTCCAGCAACTCCATCGCGATCAGGGGCTCGCCCTCATGCTCGTCCACCGCATAGATGGTGCAGATGTTTGCATGGTTCAGCGAGGAAGCGGCCCGGGCTTCACGCTTGAAGCGCTCCAGCGCTCTCGGACGATGCGCCAGATTAGCCCGGAGGAATTTCAAGGCAACCCGCCGTCCTAGCGTCAGGTCCTCGGCTTCGTACACGAATCCCATCCCGCCACTGCCCAACGCGCCGAGGATCCGATAATGCGAGATAGTTTGCCCGACCAGAGAATCGTCAAGGTCCGACGGGTCAGACGAGAGACTTTCTAAAGTTGACATCGCCACGGCGGCCAGGTTCGCGGCCGGGGACTCGAGGAAATCGTCTGCTTGGCTGTGGAGCGCAAGCAAGCGCTCCAGCTCCAGCCGGAGGCTCTCGTCGCCCGAGCAGGTCTCGAGAAGAAACGCTTCGCGGCGGCTCGCCTCGACGTTGAGCGCCGAGTGAAACATCCGGTCGATCTGGCGCCAGCGTTCCGGGTGCATCGAGATGTCTACGTGCTCAACTCGCCGAGGAGCCAAACCTTGGCGAACTTCCAGTCCCGCATCACCGTTTCCGGCGAGATCTTCATCACTTCGGAGGTTTCTTTCACACTCAAGCCGCCGAAGAAGCGAAGTTCCACGACTCGGCCTTTCCGCGGATCGAGAGACGTCAATCTGCGCAACGCTTCGTCGATTGCGACCAGGTCGCTCCCGGTTTGCCGGGAGACGGTCAGGCACTCATCGAAGGTGATGCGCTCCTCGCCTCCCCCGCGCTTCCGGTACTGACTCGCACGAAACAGGTCGACCAGGATGTTGCGCATCAGACGGGCGCTTAGCGCGAAGAAGTGGGCACGATTCTGCCAGGTGACACGCTTCAGGTCGACCATGCGGATATAGAGCTCATTGACGAGCGCAGCCGTCTGCATGGAGTTGTTGCGGCGTCCTCGGGAGATGGCGTGTTTGGCCGAGCGATAGAGCTCTTCGTAGATCAGAGGCGTCAGCACTTGCAAAGCCTGCTCGTCGCCGCCGTTCCAGGCCTTGAGCAGTTCGGTGATCTCGTGATCAGGAATTGTGACGGTGCGAAGGATAGGCAAACCCCTGCCCCAGGGTGACGATACTTTACCACGCGCCGAGTGGTGTCTTCTTTCCTTGCCTGACGTGCATCTTCTGTGGTCGAAGATTTTCTTCCCCGGTATGACAGCTTTCAGCGGCCGTTCTCGATTGAGGGAATGAGGGCGACTGAATGCCACCGCGAATTAAAACGCGACGGGAGTTCCATCGCTCGCGAGAGCCAAAGAGGAGAAACACATGAAACCGATATTCCGAATCTGCCTACCGGCGATCAGCTTGGCGGCGGCGGTCGCGTCCGCTCAAACCCGCTATACCGTCACGGAGATCAAGCCGATAAACGGCGGAAATTACAGTCAGGCGTTCTCCGTGAACGACTCCGGTCTGATTGGCGGGCAATCCACAATCACGGACGCCACACAACGCGCGGTCATCTGGATCAAGGGCTGGAGGGCGCCAATACTCATCGGACCGGCAGGCGTGAATAGCGGGACCTACGGAATCAACGCCAGGGGCCACGCCGAGGTCCAATCGGAGATTCCTGAACAAGATCCGAACGAAGAGAACTTTTGCGGCTACGGTACCGACCGCAAATGTCTTCCCTTTCTTTGGCAGAACAATGAGCTGAAGCCGCTTAGATTGCTGGGTGGCAACAACGGCTCGGTTGGCGGCATAAACAGTCGAGGAGAAATCTCCGGCTGGGCTGAAACTGCCGCGATGGATCCTGAATGTGCAGCGCCGCAAAAATTTGACTTCGAGGCCGTGGTCTGGGGGCCGAAGCCGGGTGAACTGCGGCGGCTCCGGCCACTTTCCGGAGACACCGTCTCCATGTCGATCTGGATCAACGATAAAGGCCAAGCAGTGGGCACGTCAGGAAGTTGCGCAGATACCGGACTCCTCCCCTTGGGACACGGCGCGCATGCTGTCCTTTGGGAGGCGGATGGATCGCCGCTGAATATCGGCATGTTGGATCCCACTCAGGAATTCGGTGGCATCGCTCTGTCCATCAACAACAGAGGGCAGGTAGTCGGCGGTGCGAATCAGCCGGACGGTTCCTTTCGCCCATTTCTCTGGAGCAGGCACGCGGGTGTTCGGATGCTCGATCTGCTACCAGGAGCCGTGGGGGGCGGCGCGTCCGCGATTAACGACCGGGGCGATGCGATTGGCCAGTCGTTCGATGCCGACGGTATGCCCAGTCCTGTCATTTGGCAGGGTGGCGGAGAGGCCAAGAACCTGAACGATCTCGCCCCGGATTCTCCTTTGTATTTGTTGTGGCCGACCACAATTAACTCGCGCGGCGAGATTTCGGGCTTTGGTGCAACGGCAGACGGAGACGTTCACGGTTTCCTTGCGACCCCGGACGGCGTGCGGAGTGATCACGCCGAATCTGGGAACGATGACGAGAGTCGCCGGAAAGTGCTTGCGGAAAATGTCAGGACACTGATGCGGAACAAATTCCGCGCTGCCGCGGCACTAGGCGCAGGAGTGGGCCAGCGTTGCGCTCCTGCGTGGTAGGTGATCGAGCCTGAGTTGAACGAGGTCACCGGTGAGGGGAACGCCTGCCAACTCTGGTGTTCTTCCTCCCCTTGACATTCTACTGGAAGGCGCGTAGGCTTTGCCTAGAATGTCTGCAAAAGGGGATCGCATCGAGTTGCTCCAGGGGACGCTCGACCTGTTGATCCTGCGCACGCTTCTTCCCGGCCCGGCACACGGCCATGCGATAGCCAAAGCTATCGAGCGTAATTCCGAAGAGGTGCTGCTGGTCGAGCAGGGCTCACTGTACCCTGCCCTCCACCGACTCATCAAGCGGGGATGGATCGGCGTCACCGAAGGCACCTCAGAGAATAACCGCCGAGCGAAGTACTACCGCCTCACGGCGGCGGGCCGGAAGCAACTCACGGTGGAGACAACCCGGTGGGATAAGCTGGCCCGAGCCATCGCGCGCATTTTGCGACCGGCAGGCGAGGAAAGCCAGCCGTGAGTCATCCGCTCGATAGTCTCGGGGATGATATCCGCGATCACATTCAACGCGAAACTGAGGAAAACATCGAGCGCGGCATGTCGGGCGAAGAGGCCCGGGTGGCGGCGCTGCGCAAATTCGGCAACATCAGCCGAATGATGGAAGAAACGCGCGCGATATGGATTTCAGTCTGGCTGGACCAATTTCTGCAGGACGTTCGCTACGGTGTCCGAGGGCTGCGCCGCGATTCCGGCTTTGCTGCGGTGGTGGTTCTAACGCTTGCATTAGCGATCGGCATGAACACGGCGGTGTTCAGCCTGGTCAATGTCATCCTTGTCCGTCCGCTGCCCTATCCAGATCCCGATCGCCTCATGTGGCTGGGCAATTACAACCGCTTTTTCAAAGCCGAAATGGTGGACTCACCCGAATATGTGGATTGGAAGGCTGCAGCGACTTCCTTCGCGGAGATGGTCGCCTACAGAACACGCGGTTACACGCTCTCCACCGCTGAAGGGGCTAACCATCACGTGCTCGCCGATGTTACCGCCGATTTCTGGCGTATATGCGGCGCTCGTCCGGCCCTCGGTCGCTTCTTCGGACCCGATGACCGCGATGGGATGGTTCTTTCCGATGAACTGTTTGAGCGTGAATTTCATCGAGACCCGCACGTAATAGGCCGGAGTGCGATGGTGGACGGCGACCGCGCCCTCACCGTTCTTGGCGTCCTTCCGAAGAGTTTCCGATTCCTCCTTCCGACGAGCTTCGGTCTTCAAACCGGCAATGCCCGGGAGATCGAAGGCTACATTTCGAATCCGGTCGCGTGGCAGCATCCATCGCGGAATAGGAACGTCTCGATCCAGTTAGTGGTCGCGAAACTCAAGCCGGGGATTTCCATCGAGCGAGCACGCTCCGAACTGGCGGGCATTCAAGCCCGCATTGCCCGAGAGAATCCGAAGATTCGTTACGATGTGCAGTCGCTTCGGGTAACGCCGCTTCAAGAAAAGCTGGCGGCTGGCCGCCGACCCGCGTTGCTCGTTCTGCTCGCGGCGGTAGGCTTTGTGCTCTTGATAGCATGCGCCAACATAGCGAATCTGCTGCTGGCGCGCGGCGCGGCGCGGGAAAAGGAGATCGCCATCCGGCTCGCGCTTGGCGCTGGAAGGGCGCGCGTCATCCGGCAGTTTCTGGGGGAGAACCTTATCCTGGCTCTCACTCGGCGGCACTTTGGGCGTGCTGCTCGCACATTTCGCGATCCCCTTAGTCGTGAGGTTTGCGTCGCCGTCGCTGCTGACGCTGGGCGAGGCCAAAGTAGACAGTCGTGTGCTGCTCTTTGCCTTGACCGTTACCCTTGTCACTGGATTCATCTTCGGCCTCGCCCCGGCGATCTTCATGCGTAACTTAAAACCCTATGATGCCTTGAAACAGGGCGGCCGCACGGCATCAGTTGGTTCGGCCAGTTCGCCAGTACGGTGGCTGCTGGTGGTCGCAGAACTGGCGATTGCCCTGGTGCTGCTCACCGGCGCCGGACTGATGGTCAAGAGTTTTTGGCGTATGAATACACGTACGTCTGGCTTCAGTCCAGAACGCATTCTGGCTTTACAGGTTCCCTTCTCCGGACCGCAGTACCGCGTTATCTCCCAGCAGAGGAGGTTCGCGAAGGAGATGCTGGAACGTGTTGTGCAACTACCCGGCATCGAAGCGGCCAGCGTGGTTGCCCAGAGCGAATTGCGCGGTTCGGGCGGCGCTCCACACAACCCAGCGTTGACGAGCTTAACTTCTGCTCAGGTGATGAGCCTTCCCCATGTGACGTTCAGCATAATCTCAGCAGGCTTCAATCGCGTGATGGGACTGCGAGTCGTCCGCGGTCGCTGGCTCGCCGAAAGCGAACCCCGCCCAGCTATCGTTATAAACGAGAGCATGGCTCGCGAACTCTTTGGCGAGGGCGAGGCCGTCGGCAAACAACTTGGGCTGGGGCCGAACGTGGACGATTCCGCCGGGCCGGCCACGATCATCGGAGTTGTCAGTGATCTGAACTATTCTCGCCTCGATGCGCCTCCGGAGCCCGAACTGTACATTCCCTACCAACTCTCGTCATCCCTGCTGGGCGTAACAGCTATGGTTCGGACCGCCGTTGATGCCACAGCGATGGCGCCGGCAATTCGCACTGCCATTGCGAGCGTGGATCGAACTCAGGCAGTGGCGGAAGTCAAGACTCTCGAACAAGCTCTGGATGATTCTATCGCCCCGCGCCGGTTCAATCTCTGCATGCTGGGAGTGTTTGCCGCATGTGCGCTTCTGTTGGCGGTGATTGGGATCTATGGCCTGATTGCCTACGCAGTAGCGCAGCGAACTCAGGAGATTGCGGTGCGCATGGCGCTGGGGGCGCAACGCAGCCAAGTGGTGCGCTTGGTGGTGCGCGAAGGTATGAGGCTGGTCATCGTGGGGATTACAGTGGGGCTCGTGGCGGCGTTCGCCTTGACGCGGTTTATGGCCAGCCTGCTGTACGAGGTGGAACCAACCGACCCATCGACCTACGCGGTAGTCGCCGCGGTCCTTGCAGCAACTGCATTGATCGCTTGTTGCAAGCCGGCACTACAGGCCGCCTGGGTAGATCCAATTCGCATTCTACGGCAGGACTGAGCGGATCACTTCCGTGGTTCCCTGATTTGCCCTCATGCAAGCTGTCGTGAGCCACTTACAATCAGGGATTTGGAAAGTCCTCGCAGAGATTGTTCCAGAAGCTCTGGGTGTCCGGCGTTGCGCACATGACCGAATCAACCAATTATCCAGCGGCGGTTCTCGGACCATGAACGTCGGTGTAGGCAGCCGTCTGCGTCATAGTCACGTCGCGGCCAGAGCCGAAATTAACACTCGAAGTGCCGTAGCGTTTGCGTGCAGGTGTGCCTTAACGCGCAGCCCGGAACCGAAACGAAGCGCAACACCAAACGCATGCACCAGGAGGAAAGCGAAAGAGAGCAATTAGTTCTCCCGTTCGGACATCGAACGGCTGATGAGAATCAGGGAGAAAAAGTGGTTGGCGTGGGCGTTCGTTGCCGCTTCGGCTGGGGTGGTGGTGAAGATTGCCATCGGAATCCGCAAACGCCACAAACTCCTGCGGCTCGGCGTGATCCGGGAGCTTCGCTCTTCCTGGTACGACGTGGGTGGGCTCCGCATGCATGTACGGACGGGAGGAGAGCCTGATGCGCCGGCGATCGTGCTCATTCACGGGTTGGGCGTTTCGAGTTCGTACTTTGTTCCGTTCGCCGAGAGACTCGCCCCGCAGTTTCGGGTTTATGCTCCAGACTTGCCGGGACATGGGTACTCTGCCCAGCCGAGTTCGCCGCTAGATGTCGCAGGACTTGCGACGGCTCTGCTCGAATGGATGGATGCTGCGGCCATTGGGCGAGCGATTCTGGTTGGACACTCGATGGGCGCTCAAATTGCCGTGGAGACGGTCCTTCGTGCTCCCGAACGGGTAGACAGATTGGTCCTGATCGCGCTCACGCCGGAGCCAAGCGCGCGCAGCACGACCGAGCAGTTCGGACGATTTGTCATGGGCGGCCTGTTCGAAAGGTTGTCGCTCGTCCCACTGCTCGTTAAGGATTACCTGCGCATTGGCGGGCGGCTGGGGCCAGAGTTCGATGCTATGCGATGTGACCCGATCGAGCGCAAGCTGCCGCTCGTGAACGTACCGTCGATCCTGATCCGGGGCCAGAACGATCCGATGGTCTCGCAAGAGTGGTTTGAACGAGCGGCGAAGCTTCTGAGGACAGATTGCAAGGTCGTAATTCCCGGGTGGGGCCATGCCGTCATGTACAGCGATGCCAAAGACCTGGTCGATGCAGTTCTGCCGCTGCTGACCAGTACGGGGATGGTTCGCAGAACCCGGTCGCCGCCTGATTTACCGTCTCAATGATTTGCTGGTATCGTCGGATTGTGAGGTACCTTACCGTAATGGCGCTGGCCGTTCTTGCGCCGCTCGGCTGCCGCGGATCGGACAGCGGATGGACGCTGGTCCGCAGCCCCCATTTTCACGTTTACTCCCAACTCGGCGAGCACGATGGCCGATCCATCGCTCTTAGTCTTGAGCAGCTAAGAAGCTTTTTCGTCACATCGGGTGCGCTCGGTATTCACGCCGGGCTCGAACATGACCCCCCGGTGCGAGTGCTCCAGTTCGCTACGACGCCGGCATACGCTTCGTTTCGCCCTCGCGAATCGGCCGATGCGTTCTTTGTCGGCTCGGAGGCGGTGAACTATATTGCCCTTGCACCCGCAGGATCGAATCGCACCCACACGCTTGCACATGAATACGCACATCTGGTGGTGCACTCGGCCGGGATCCATCTTCCACCCTGGTTTGGTGAAGGGATTGCCGAAGTCTTCTCGAGCCTGGACATCACACCGCGTGAATCGCTCCTCGGCGGCGACCTCCCGGCGCGGTCCCAAGTGCTGCGGAATCATACGCTCATTCCGCTTGAAAAGTTGCTAACGATGGACGAGGACGATCCGCTTCGGTCCCGCCGCGACGACGCGTCGATCTTCTACGCCGAGAGTTGGGAGCTTACACACATGCTCCTCTTCTCGCCGCAATACAAGGCCAAAGCGGGAGCGCTCTGGGCCGCTTTCGACACAGGCGTCATTGAGGCACCGGCGCTCGCGTCCCTGTACGGAACGTCGATCAAGGCTATCGACGCTGACCTTCGGAGCTGGATCAATGCGCCGAAATCAGCGATGACTCTGCCCGGCATACCCGCCCGGGATCAGCGTCTCCGGGTTCGAACGTAAGCGAGTCGGACTCCGATTCCGTGTTGGCAGCGCTGGTTCTGGCTTCCGGCGACCTTGACCGCGCCCAGGCTGTCTATCGAACCTTACAGGCAAAGCGCAGCGGGGACTCGGGTGTTGCGGCAACTTTGGGGTCCATCGCGTTGCGGAAGCACGATGACGTCAAGGCGATTCTTGAATGGAAGCGCGCCTTCGATCTTGGCGTGAAGGATCCGGTGCTCTGTTACCAATACGCCACGCTGCTTGAAAATACGCATGCGCCCGACGATCAGGTCGCAGCCGCCTTGCGGCGTGCGATCGAACTGAGGCCGTACTACGATGATGCGCGCTTTAGGCTGGGACTGCTCGAAAGCGGTCGCCAGAACTACGCCGCCGCGCTTGAGCAGCTACGGGCGATGCGGTCGGTGCCGCACGCGCGAGCTTTTACATACTGGCTCGCGATTGCCTCCGCGCTTCTCGAAACGGACCAGAGACCCGCAGCGAAAGCTGCCGCAGAGAAAGCAATGGGATTCGCAGAGACGCGAGACCAACGGGAGCTCGCAGCCTTGACCGAACGCGATACGGAGACCGACGCCACGGTCCAGTTTGCGCGCGATACCGAAGGAAATCTGCATGTGGTCACAAGCCGAAAACCTCATGGGACGACGGGCTGGAATCCGTTCATTGAATTCGGTGAGCAGATTCGAACGGTAACGGGCCAGATACGGAAGGTTGAATGCAGCGGGGGCGCGATCACGGGATTTGAAATCGGCGACAACTCAGGAGGCGTGCGCGTGTCGCTGCCCGATCCATCGCATGTGTTGATTGATGGCGGTAAGCCGGAATTCTATTGCGGTGAGAAAGATGGCAGGAGTGTAAGAATCCAATACGCTGCGAAACCGGACGGAGATGGAAGACAGGGCATCCTGCGCGGCATGTATTTCGAGTCTGCCGGGACCAATTAGATCGCGAGGATTTTCGCTCTGCGGGATCAGTGGCCGCACTCATGCAGGAGGCACTAGGGCTTGGCGCCATTCGTAAGCATCGGATGGGCGCGGCCGGCGGCAACACGAACGAAGGCTTCCGCCTCGGCACAACCGATTTGCGCACCTCTGAAGCGAGTGATCCGCGACTGAATGTCATAGAACCGATCGGGTGATTGTGATGCGTGCGCAAAGCAGGCCTTGCGCTTAAGCGGCTCCTGGGGTGTGATGTCGACGTAATCGGTTGGCTCAAACATCATCGTGTCTTCTCCATCCGTCACTTCGTAATAGTAGAGGCTGCAAGTGGCTTTCCGGCTGCGCCAGGCGTCGTAACTCAACATGGACATCGCCCGATGGTCGCGGTGGTTGTCAACCGGCCAGTGAGTTAGGATCAGTTCGGGTTGCTGGGTCGAGATCAGCGCGTCAAAGCTGGCATAGGCAGCGTTATCCACTACCGATTCGCCGTCGACCTGTTTAACGAAGGATGGCGTGGCGTTGAGAATGCGACAAGCCGCTTCCGCTTCTTTCGTACGGACGGCGCTGCAATCCGGGTGCGTGGGCCCGCAGCCTTTCTCACCGCGATTGAGATAGAGAAGTGTCACACGATACCCGGCTTGTGTGAGTTTGGCGATCGTCCCACCACACCCGTACTCGGGATCGCCGGGATGACCGCCCGCGACGAGTACGTTGCCGATCGCACGAGATCCGAGTACGGGAGCTACTGTGACAAGGCTGAGAAAGCTACGCCGACGCATGTGTCCGATCAATTGACGTTCAGTGTTCTAGATTTCCGAGCGGTAAAGGATTGATATGGTGGCCAGTTCCAGAACGAGTTCTTGCAACCGGTAATGATGAACGAACTTTTCGTTCGTGACGTGAAGTGTCAGTTCTGTGATGTCTGATAAGCCCAGGGCGAGTCCAATGTCGTTCGCCACCCCGAACGCTGCAATCCCATCCAGGCTGGCATGCAAGATCTGTTGAAGGTCTGTCCAACCCGAAACGGCACCGCCCGAGAAGCCGATGACGCCTGCCCATAGTTCACGGGCCTTCGCAAGTCCTGTTCCCGCTAGATTGCGAGCGGCGGAAGGCTCGCGTCCGATCATCCGAAACAACTCGGCGACCTGGCACTCATGCCGCGTGGCGACCTCCAGCAGCGTCTCCAGGTAAAGGTGGACGCTCGAATCCTTGATCTTTGGAAGCGTGTCTTCTACCAGCTTGCGGAAGCCGGTCTGGATCATCTCAACGTTCAGGAACCACTTCTCGGCCCGGTCTATGAGCGTTTCCCAACTCGCGTTGTCCAGTTCGAACAGCACCGCTGTTTGTCCAGCATATTGGTCCACAAAAGCCTCCTTAGAGATCGCGAGACACGCGCCACAGGACACCGGTATGTGCGAACGAAAGCATGGTGTTCCGCCGGACGCTGACCGCCCCGAAGTCGAGCACGTACAGACTTCGGCCATCAGGATGAAACTTGCAGTCGACTGGCCGCTCTATTCCACCATCGCCCTTGTGAGCGGACGCGGGACCCGGTTCACGATTGCTCATGAACGGCTCCGAGTTGCCGCTCTTGACATCGACAACCGCCACCTGAAATCCTCGCTTCAAAGCTTCCGGGCGAAGGGTATTGAGCGGCGCGAGTGTACCCCACTGAGCTAAAAACAGCCGGCCGCGATGACCGAACTCATCCCGCCGGCAGAAATCCATCTTGGCGAGGCACGTGTGCGGTTCAAAGAGCACCGCGGCAGGTCCCGCCAAAGGAGGCGGATTCTCAATCAACTGCTTTGCCGCTGTGCCGCGATTCGGGGCATGTTTGGGGTCCCAAAGAGGAAGGCCATCGCCAGCATAGTCTGGATAACCGTACCAGTCGGGCACACTCACCGTTCCACGTGGCTTGGACGCGTTCCTGACATGCCAGATCCGATCAGGATCTTCGCCTACCGCGCGATTTCCCTTCTCTTCGTAGTCGTTGTCGGAGGCGTAGAGTTCGCCTTCGTCGTTGAACGCGAGTCCGTAGGGATTACGGATGCCCCAGGCGAGCAACTCGGGCTCAGTCCCATCCGGCCGTGCCCGATATACGCCGGTGCTGCACCAGAACTCGCCCTTGATTCTTTCGCCTTTCTGCGCGGGAACTCCGTATGGCTTAAACGCGCCCGTCGAAACGTTATCGGAGTACGGAATGACGGGGTCGTGGCTCCAGATATTGTTCCCCGTTAGCGTGATGTCTTGACCGGGGACGTCGTGAGCGTCCGGATGGCGAGCAATATCTACGGTGAAGCCAGCGGGTTCAATGATCCCTTGTTGGGCCACAGAACCCTGGGCAAAATACACGAGTCCATCAGGGCCGAAGACAGGTCCACCCGGCTCATGCCAACCCCCATCGGGCATCTTGTCGAAGAGCACGGTTCGCTCTCCGGATTTCGCGTCGATCTTAAGAAGGCGCGACGTATAACCGCCTTTGGCCGCTGCATAGACGAAACCGTCCTTAGCGCAGAGCCCACGCAGTCCGCCCTCCTCTTCGGTAGCGAGCACATCGACTTGGCCGCTCGTGCTCAATCGCAGTAGGCGTGACGGCAGCCAGGGCCGCGTGGGCCAAGTAGTGCCGCCTTCGGCGATGAAGATTGTTCCGTCATCCGCAATGGTCAGCCCGCAAGGAAAGGACAAACCGGCCATGATGACCTGAACCGAGTAGCCCTGCGGCACCTGCACGTCGCGTGCATCAACTTTCGGGCGCACGGTTGTGGGAAGCTTTTGAAGCTGCTCGGGCGGGAACCCTCTCGGATCCTAGAGCTAACGGAGCCATAGCTCAGATTCTATGCGCAAACTGCGACGGCTGTCTGTCCCAAGATCTGCTGGTTAGCCGGAAGCTTCGGGAACGGTTTCATTTACATCGCCCGGGTAGGTGATCGATGTTCCCTGAAGCTTCGCGAATGAGGTCAATGTATGCCGGTTCGATTTAGTCGCGCTCATAATGTGCTCGACCGGATAACCCCGCGCGCTTAGTGAATCCGCAATCAGTGAGCGGTGGCAACGCCAGGGCACAGCCTCGGCACACATGATGACCACACGCGCTTCGGCAGCTGCCCCAATCAGTGCGTCCACCGCAGAGGCAAACTCGACCGTCTGCATGTAATCGGCGTAGCCGCGGAAGGATTCGTTGCGCCAGCCTGTGTTGGGAGAATCTTTTCGAGGACGCCGCAGCCCCCCGAGAGCTTTCATGTGTTCGTACCCAATGCCGGCATCTTTGAGCTGCACCTCGAGAGCATCGCGATTGTATTGCGGATTGTGTCGTGACTTCGGAACCGTGCGGACATCAATGAGCCGCGTTACGCCGTGTGCGTTCAGCATTCCGATGAACTCATCGATGGGTCGGGTGGAGTGCCCAATCGTAAGGATGATCGGTTTCTCCATTCCTCTATTTTGGGCTCTCTCCAGAGACTCTCATTACCGGTTCGGCCCGGCTAAGCTGATGCCGTATAAAGAGTGATGAGCGAGCGCGAACAGCGTTCGCTTGTCGGGGCCGCCGAAGACAAGTTGGAGTGGACGCTCCGGAAGCTCGATGAGGCCGGTCTGTTCACCGCGTGAGTTGTAAACGAAGATCTGGCCGTTTGCTACGTAAACATTCCCCGCGTCATCGACGGCCACGCTTTCACCGGCCCGGTTTACGAACGGCTGCAGATCCTTCAGTGTGCCGTCAGGGCCGATCTGAGCCCGGTATGTGATGTCCTCTGAAGAACTGCTTACATACACGCGGTCGCCTACACGGGCCCGCAGGAATCCATACGTATCAAGGTTGTCAGAGAAACGCCAGCCCGCCGTAGTGTCAGGCGGACCTTGTTTCCAGACGCGCACGGCAGGTAGAAGCATTTTCCCATCCGGCGACAGGTATTCGTTGGGCTTCGGTGAGCTCACATCTTCGGTGAACATTTCCCGCAATGTTTTGTACCGGAGCGTTTCGAGATCGAGCTGATCGCGGAATTCGCCATTATTCCAGTAGTTCACCGGCAGCAGCGCCAGGCAATCCGGACAAGGCTTTGCCCGCTCCGGGGTTAGCAGTGTGATCTCGCTTTTCGGCGATCCCGGCCGGAACGAATAAACGGTCCCGCCCGCGCCTGCCGACGAAACAACGATCAGATTGCCGGATTCATCCATGCCCAAGTTGACCGGGTCCAGCGGGCTGTCGCGCTCGACTGTGAGACCTTCGGCTTCAGACCATCCGTATATGCGCTGCTGATGGCGGTCGACGAAATACAGCTTGCCGTTCGGATCTACGGCGGCTCCGGCTATTGAGAAGAAGCCGCTTTCGAGCTGCTTCGCCGTACCCAATGCAGCGTAGCGGGAGGCAGGCTTCCTGTTATCGCCAGCATCGCCAACGTCCAGGGCGGCGAACTCGCGCTCGCGTATTCGAGTATGGTGCGTAAGGTCCTCGATCGCGTTTTCATAGGGATACTTGCTGATGCGGAGATAAGTGCCGCAGCCGTTCTCATCGCATGTCGAAAAGCCGCTCTCGGCATTCACGTGCACATTGCGGAAATGAATGCCGGTCGAGTGATAAAGACGCACCGCCGCCGGGTATGGCATGCGTGAACGCGTAACGCGGTACGCGTGGTAGTTTGCGATCACTATGTTTTTGGAGTAGCTCAGCTCGAGAGACAACGATTCGCCGCTCTCACCGGCCTCCTCTTCGGTCTGAGGAGCATTGACGTCCCAATTTTCAGCGTGATCAAACTTGATCTCGGTGCGCACATGATGCTCGGCAGAGAGCTCGTAGACGTGCCCCGGAATGTTCGTGTCGGAAACATAGAGGCCGGCCTGCGCGAAGGTATCCGGGGTCCAGATATCGGCGAATGTGCCACCGCCATGGGTTACCCAAAGACTGGGATATTGACTATCCCAGCGCTTGTGCAGATCAGGGTCAGCGGTCTGGTTGTTGTTATAGGGATTTGTGCCGCTGCCATGTCCGCCCAGAAATCTCACGTCGTCGATCAATGAGTTTTCCGTCGCAGACCACAGCACACCCACGGCGCGCGGGTTGACTCCGCCAGTAGACACGCCAAATCCGCTGAGAATATTGGTTCCGCCCTGCGGGGCGAAGATGACCGGCTTGGGAGAGCCGATCCCGGCGAACTCCGCGGTTCCGTCCGGCAGATCAAACTGCGTCAGTGTCGGATGCAATCCAATGAAAACGGTGTCTGGTTTCAGCGTGAGAGTGCCGCGGACGAGGTAGTGGCCACTTGGGAAGTACAGTACGCGATGAGTTTCAATAGCTTTCTGGATGGCAGAGGTGTCGTCAGTTTTGCCATCGCCGGTGACGCCTAGTGTATGCACATTTGTCCACTCATTAGAGCCAGGCAGCGGGCGGATAGCGGGTTGTGACGGCGGCGGCAAGCTGCGCAGTGCGCTCGCGTCGTACCGCATACCTACTTCGCCCATCGAGCCGAGCGCCGGAACAAGCAGGCCGTAGTTGAACTCACGGATCTGATAAACGGATCCTTTGCCCGCTATCTTTTTCCCGCTCTCGCGCAGGATCCCAAAGGTAGGCACATTCTGCAGCACGGCGTTCGCGAATCCGACTTCGGTAAGCGGACTCTTCTCGTTGCTAATCACCACGGCGGCTTTCGAGATGTTTTGGAAGCGGCAATCTTTCACCCAGAGTTGGTCCGGGTAGCCGGGATCGATATCGATAGCAGTCTCTACATCCTTGAAGGAGTCGCGCACTAGCGTGAGACCAGCCTCGTGTTCACGTATGGCGGATTCTTTCTGCCCGTCGAATGTGGAATCGAGCAAAGTGAATTGCCAGGCAGGCGATGTCTTCTCGCTGAGAATGGCGTAGCGCCCGCCATAAAAATGCAGATCTTCTCCTTCGTTGCCCACCTGGTACAGCGCAGCGAGAGCGGAGCCGATATGGAAATCCATATGCGAGAGAAATGCGTGTTGAGCGACGTGGAAGCGGATCCCGACGGCGGCGGCATTACCATCGCCGATCTCAAAATCGATGTTGCTCATGGCTG
Organism: uncultured Acidobacteriaceae bacterium; assembly: GCA_963730775.1. Taxonomy (GTDB): domain Bacteria; phylum Acidobacteriota; class Terriglobia; order Bryobacterales; family Bryobacteraceae; genus Bog-105. Next base: position 373,914 of record CAVSTI010000016.1, read on the forward strand.
AATAGAACGTTCCCGAGTTGGCGTCAGGTATGTCCGTCCTGGGCGGTACGGCGCCCTGGGGAGGAACGGCCACACGCCCCGGCTTTCCGCCAGTGAACATCACCATGGCACCCAGACCTTTTTGAAACCCAGGTGTGTTGCCGGGAAGAACAAACACGGGGCGCGTCCGGCCAACGCCGAACAAACGTATACCGGGCCAGACAAAGACGGTCTGCGTGAAGGTATAACGTCCGGAAGGCACGAAGACTATGCCCTCGCGTGCGTTGTTCGCAGCAGCCTTATCAATGGCGGCCTGAAGGGCTGGTCCGTCACTACCGGAGACGACTATCGCCTGTGGATCGTCGGGCTGCGTAGGGAAAAGCGAAGCACCGGACGCACAAAGTGCAAGGCAAAGCAAACAGACAAGTCTCATCAGATACTCAGTTGTATCAGTACGACGCGACTATTCGAGACGAGATATGGTTAACGCATGACGGAATGGAATGCAGAGTTGTATCGCGAGCGTTCGACGTTGCAGCAGACTATGGCAGCAGAGGTCTTGCAATCGCTCGACCTGACCAGTTCAGAGCGGGTGCTGGACGTGGGCTGCGGAGACGGGAGGATCACCTTCGAGATCGCTCGCCGTGTGCCTCAGGGTAGCGTGGTCGGTGTCGATGCATCCAGCAACATGATCGAATTGGCGTCTCAGAAGTCAGGATCCAACCTGCGCTTCGAGGTCGCGGATGCGCGCTCGCTTCCTTTTAGAGACCAGTTCGATCTGGTTCTTTCCTTCAACGCGTTCCATTGGGTTCACGAGCAGGACCTGGTTCTCGCTTCCATACACAAGTCGCTGAGGCCGGGCGGCACGGCCCACTTGAGGCTGGTGCCCATGGGCCCCGCAAGAGCATTGAGACCGTTCTCGAGGAGACACGGAGTTCGCCAGCATGGATCGAATACTTTCGCGAGTTTCACGATCCGTGCCTTCGGCCGACACCCGAGGAATATTGTTCGCTCGCCCAGAAGAGCGGATTTCGAATCGAACGCGTAGAAACAGAATTGAAATCGTGGGACTTCGGAACGAGAGCGGAATTCTTTGCCTTCGGCTCCGTGACGATGGTCGAGTGGACGAAGCAATTACCCGAATCGCTTCGACCTGCCTTTATCAACGATGTGCTCGACAGATATCAAGCAGTGGCAGCCGATAAACCGGAAGAGGGAAACAAGTTTAAGTTTTATCAGATGACAATCGTGCTGACGACATTGCCGTAATTTTTCGTGCCGACCATCAGTGCCGTTGAGCAGTACCGATGTCTTTCTCACGTACAGGCGCAGCGCCGAGCCGGCGAAGTACTGATCGCTCCCATGACCTTCGCGGTGACACGATCACACCGTTCGCCCATGAACTGGAACGCCTCTGCGCCTGCAGCATCAACCGTTTTGTACAGACTGCGACGCAGCATCTGGCGTGCCCGCAACAAACGTGTTTTGACGTTCTCTTCGCTCAGGTCGAGGCATTGAGCCGTCTCCGATGTGCTCATGTCTTCTATCGATCGCATCACGAAGACGGAGCGGTACGATGCGGGCAGACGGTCGATTGCGCTCTCCAGAAGGGCTCGGGTTTCCGCTGCGAGTCTTTCCTGTTCGGGGTTCGGCATGGTGTCCTTCAATCCGTAGCCCTCTTCCAGAGTGGAATCGAGAGTGCGTCGCCTGCTTCGTTCTTTCATGCGGTTCAAAGCCTCGTAGACAGCGATCTTGGTGAGCCAGGTAGAGAATAGCGCTCTGCCTTCGAACTGAGTGAGATGTTCGAAAGCACGAACGTAAGTCTCCTGTAACACGTCTTCCGACTCGTCTGGGTCGAGCAGGATGGATCGGGCAATGCGGTATAAGCGCTGGTTGTAGCGGCGAATGATCACTTCGTACAGCTGGTTCTCACCCGCAAGAATGCGCGCCACGACTTCTGAGTCGCTGAGAGTACTGAGTTGAGTTTCCAAAGGCGTTATCGGTTCTGTCACTACAGAGTTGCGAAGCAGCGAGAGGTGACAAAAATTATCAATGCAACGTGAGGAGGCGACCGCGCTCTGTACATGCAGGTCGAGAAATGAATTCTCACCTTAACAAAAGGAGAGTTCCTGTATGGCAGAAACAGCGATGAGCGGCGCCAAAGGCGCATTCGCGGACCGATCCAAACTGAACTATCGGGTGGAGACTACGCCCGGGTATCAAGCGTACCGCATCCTGCAAGCCGGTTTCGTGGCTGCTCCGGTACTGGCCGGATGCGACAAGTTCTTCCACTTGTTAGCGAATTGGGACCAATATCTGGCCCCTAGCATTGCAGCTTTGTCGCCGGTGGGGGGACATGGCCTCATGTCAGTCGTGGGGGTGGTGGAAGTGTGCGCGGGCGTGCTGGTTGCCCTGCGACCCCGCATCGGAGCTTACGTTGTGGCGGGGTGGTTGTTCGCGATCATCCTCAATCTATTGCTGATTCCGGGTTTCTTTGATGTCGCGCTGCGCGATTTCGGACTTTCACTGGGCGCTATCGCTTTGGGAAGGCTAAGTGCACAGTACGCGTCTGGCTACGCTGAGCATACATAGTGTCACGTGAGTTCGCCGCGTGCATTGCCTCAGCGCGAGCAGAGGTGCGAAATCGCGGGTCCAGCCAAGAACTCAAGCGCGGGCTCGCTCAGTGGGGGAAAGCCGGGCTGATTTGCTCGATGCGCCAAGTGGGCCCGCCCTCATACAGAGGACCCTCTTCGCGTATAAATGCAGGCGAACTCCCCGTGAGGATCCATATGTGGTAGTCGGGCGGCTGCTTCCCGACCAGTGGCGCAAGCATGCCCGTAATACCACCGAGTTCGGGATGCAATACGTAGTCAACCGCCTTACGTTTGGTCGCGCCGATGGTGAAGGGCACGTCCCCGGCGGGCTTGATCGAGACCTGAATGAGCCGTGGCTTCTCCGTTGGCGCTACAAACGACAACTTGGTCTCTGGGTCGGAAGGCGATAGATTCATCAGCAAATTGGGCGGAAGGCCGTTTGCAACGTCAGCGGGCAGATCGAGATGGTCCTTTCTTTTCGTTCCATCTTTCGTGAGCGAAGTGATCTCGCCAGTCTGCGCATCGATACGCACGTCGCTTGCCCGCGGGAAGGAAGGCCCATGTTGCAGGTGGTGATCGGTCAAGAGGCGAAAGACCCGATGCTGCGTGAACACGGTCGTGTCATCGTCGACAGAGCCGTCCAGGAAACGAAAAACGAGGCGCGACGTGACCCGCTCCCCTTGAACAGTCTGCATCATGTCTCCCGTCGCAATTAGCTTTCCTTCGAGAGTTCGAAGTGCCACAAAGCCATGAGCAGACCCTTGCGGGTGTCTTACAGGGACAGGATCGGCACCTAGGATAGACGTAGCTATCAGGGCGGCGACAAAGAGCTGAATGCCTGTTTTTGCTGAGCTTACTAACATCGCAAATCTTGGAACAATCGAGTAAACGCAGACCAACTAAGTTATTTCGTTACCACAAACGCGTAGATCACGGCAGTTGCGCGGGCCCGGCTTATACTGATCGCGTGAGAACCTCGTTCAGAGCTATTGCCTTCTGGCTCTTAGCCATTTTTGCATCCCCCGGTTGGGTGGGCCGAATCAGCTTCGCGGCACCCGTTGCAACATTCCAGTCGAGCGCAAACGAGACGGGGGATCACTCCGGCACATCTCATCCGACAAATCAGGAGATTGACGATGCGAAAGCGACGGGCTTAGTCTGGGTAAACACGGCTACCCGTGTCTACCACAAAAGCACATCGCCTCGCTATGGAACGACTGAACGCGGCAGATTCATGAGCGAGGAGGATGCGAAGAAGGCGGGCTATCGCATTGCTGATGAATCCAGAGCTCAGAGGACACCGCGGAGTACAACAAGCGATAAACGGTAGGGCCGGAGACAAACATGGACGATTTGCCCCCGGCGTCCTCTAACCGTTCTTCGCGGTTTTTGTCTTAGGGACGGTCTCCCCCGGGATCTCTTCGACGTCCACCTCGGTACGTCGGACCTTATCTCTGACGGTCTCAGTGCGCTCGGTGACCTCTTTTCCAATAGTCACCTCCTCCACAACGCGAGCCTGCTTCGCGACCACCGGCTCTTCCGCGGTTTCGGTCAGCTCGATGGTTCCTTCGCTAAACGTCTCCAAGTCGGCGGCAGAAGCTGCACGATTCACAGGGTTGCGCTGGACGCGCACATGTTCTTCGCGCAATCGCACCTGTTCTTCCACCGGTCTTTCTGTCACGTGGGAATAGACGCGAACTCCGCCTCGTTGCACGCTGCGCTTGCCAATTTGCAACTCTTCTTCGACGATAGGAATCGCCGTGCTGGTGTTGTCAACCCCGCCAGCAGCCGCAGCAGAATAGGCGTCCGTCGTGCGATCACCGGCGCCGGCCGTCGATTCGCTTACCTGTCGCGCGCCAGAAACCTCGAGAAGCGAAGCCACTGACTCCACCTGCTGGTCCTCGACGGTCGCGGTTAGTAACGCTCCTCCCGCGCTAACCCCGCGAGTATAGAATTCCTCGTCGCTGGTGTCGGGACCCGCAAGCGACTGAAAGAAATTCTTGACCGACGCGACAATGCCGCTTCCAGAGCTACCCGTTGTCCTTGCATTTGCCACGGCACCTTCAGCAAATCCTTCGCTTTCATTGGAAAGTACCCGGACGCTTTGAGGCGAGTAGCCTTCTGCGATTAGTTGCTGGCGTACTTTCTCGGCAGAACCAGGTGTGTCAAATAATCCGATAACCGTTTGTGACATGGCGTTCCTCCCTTGTCATGCATTTGTAATGAAACTTTACATTACGTCCGACTTACTCACTCGGAACCGTAGTGTATTTGCGAGAGGGGACCCAGTTGATCGCCCTAGAGCTCACTTATTTGTCTTTGAATGGGACAGTTCTTTTCTCTTCGTCCGCCTCAATACAGATGGTAGAGGTTGTCGAGAGAAGCCTAGTTTCGGACAAAAGAAGGCACTTTTGAATATCGATTGATCGATTTTCGAAACTATCAGCCTCGAAAACCGGTGCGGGTACGCTCGGTCGGACGGAAGAACCGGTGACAGCTTCGGCTATTTTCGCTATCGGATGTTTGTAGCCGGTTGCATTCCCGCACGTGCAGGACGTGGAGGAGGAACATAGTTTAGGAGTTCATCCACCGGCTTGTGACCAGCCCATGCGATACCGCGAAGCAAGGTCCGCTGGATCTGGTAATTGGACAGGTTGGCGTAGACGTGGCCCTGCATCCAGACGAATGCCCTTGCTGGCTGACCGCCCTCTACCGTGTGTTCGTATGTCCAGATTTGCGGCACTGCTTCGCCTGCATGGCCGCCAGCACTGTGGGTCGGTGCAATATGTGTGTTTGCGAGGACATGAACGCCGGGGTTTTGTGCCCACGTCATGCTGAAGAAAGCCTCATCAAACAAGGTGAAATCCGACATGTCCTTCATGATCGGGTCTGCCCCGTCGACAACCGTGTAGGGAACGGGTGCATCTAAGGTGTAGTTCACTTCTCCGTGCTTCTTTGCGCCGCCCAGAAACTTTGAAAAGTAGGCGGGATCGGGCCCGCACAATGAATCGTGGAAATTCACGAGGCCGCCACCGCGCTTCACAAACGCCTCAAGCGCAGATTTTTCTGCCTCGCTGAGGTAGCCGGCATCTCCCTTATAGATCACGACGACATCAGTACGCTCAAGGTCCGCACTCGTGGGCCCGTGCAATGCCCCATCAACGACCGCGCCGTGCTCGGTCAAAAGCTTGCTCCAGTCCGCGAGGAACTGAGGATAGTCGTGCTGACCCGGAAGGTGGGACTTCAAGCCCGCCCAGAGGTAGACGTGCATGCCGCTCGGATTCTGTCCCGGTGGGAGAGGCGTGCCCTGAGGTTTTGCAGTGGAAAGAGCTTGCGCCTGGGCATCAGTTTGCGTAGGCGTTGCCAGGATAATGAACAACAAAACAGATGAAATCACGCCTAAGAATGCGTTGCCGGATGTGCTGCCAATGGAACCTTCGGTTACTCACAAGTTTCCTCCTAGCTATGCGGCCGTCCAGCCCCCGTCCATGGTGAGGACTGAGCCATGTACAAACGACGCTTGCGGAGAAACCAGATACAGACACATGCCCGCAATCTCTTCTGGAGTACCCATGCGTCCAATCGGTTGCCGCTGATGCAGTTCGGCTCGCACCTTTTCTTTCTCGTGCCGGTGATATTTTTCGAGGTAAGCCTCGACGAAAGGAGAATCGACCGTTCCTGGACAGATGCAGTTTACGCGCAACCCGGTTGGATAATCAACCGCGAGTTGCCTGGTCATGGCGATGATGGCGCCCTTCGTCGCGCAGTAGGCAAAGCGTCGTTTCACACCGACCAGACCCGCAACTGATCCGATGTTCACGACCGTTCCGTGCGAGGCCAGCAGAAACGGAAGCGCAGCCTTGGTCACCAGGAACGTGCCTTCGACGTTAACGCGAAACAGGCGTTGCCAGTCATCCAGTTCTGTTTCCGCAATCCCTCCCACCAGCCCGATGCCTGCGCAGTTCACCAGAATGTCAAGCGTATGCAGTTGCGAAAAGGCAGCGGCGACGGAGTCTTCGCGCGTGACGTCACATTCGACCGCTAACGCGTCCGGCAGCTGGCTGAGAAAGCTCCTCCGCCGCTTTCGAGCTAATGTCCGCGATCACCACCTTGGCACCCGCCTCGGCGAACAAGCGGCATGTCGCCGCACCGATGCCGCTCGCTCCTCCGGTAATCAGTGCAACTTTCCCGCTCAAAGAAGTTTGAATCATCTCAAATTATGCGTTTCCCCTTGAATGCTCCGCTGAGGATCGAAAGACAACCAGAGTAAGAATGCCTGACACGAGACAGCAGAAAGAAAGCATTAGCAGTGCCGCAGTCATGCTATGCGTGGTGTCCCGAATTTTACCCACCAAATATGGGCTCACATATCCTGCCAGATTGCCTACCGAGTTAATCCAGGCGATGCCGGCCGAAGCGGCAGTGCCCGATAGTAGCGTTGTCGGTAATGCCCAAAATGTCGAGTATGACGATGCAATGCTGGCCGTCGCCACTGTTAATGGCAAGAAAGCTCAATGTTCCTGAGATTCCGGGGATTGCCGACGCAGCAAATGCAGCAGAACACACGATGCTGGTAAGGGCAATGTGCCACCGGCGCTCTCCTGTCTTGTCCGAATGATGCCCGACCGCCACCATCGTTACCGCCGCTAAGGCCCAGGGTATTGCTGTCAAGAATCCGATGGTCAGCGAGTTCCGTGAGAGCGTTTCTTTTACAATCTGCGGCAACCAGAAGCTGATGCCGTAGTTCACCATCACCATGCCGAAGTAAATCAGGCTCAACACCCAGACCTTTAGGACTCCGAAATGCATCAGCAACGCGTGTGGTGCCCGGGCGCCTCCAGTCGCTTGGCTTCGTTCCTCGTCGTCCAGTCTTTGCTCCAGAAGATGCTTTCTCGTCCTCATTCAGCCAGCGCGCCTTCCGCGGACCATCGTCCAGGACGTAAATCGTCAACACGCCCGCAAGAATCGACGGGATGGCCTCGAAAAGGAACAGCCATTGCCAGCCGCGCAAGCATCGAGGTCCCCGACATGCTTTGGAGAATCCAACCCGAGATAGGTCCACCAAAAACGCCCGAAAGCGGGATCGCCGTCATGAAGGCGGCGAGCATTTTGGCTCGATATTGTCGCGGATACCAGAACGTCAAGTACAGAATGACGCCCGGAAAGAAGCCGGATTCCACGACGCCCAACAGAAAACGAGTGAAATAAAGGCCGGCTGCGCTCGTTACCAACATCTGGCAGCCAGAAACTACGCCCCAAACGACCATGATGGGTCCAAGCCAGTACTTCGCTCCGATCTTCTGAAGCGCCATATTGCACGGGACTTCAAAAAAGAAGTACCCGAGGAAAAACATGCCTGCGCCCATGCCGTAAACAGCGTCGCTGATGCGAAGGTCCTGCTGCATCTGCAGCTTCGCAAAGCCGACGTTCACGCGGTCGACATAGGCGAACACGTAGCAGAGGAACAGGAACGGGATGATCCGTCTCGTCACTCGGCTGTACAGCGCTTTTTCGGCTTCAACCGTGAACGCTGTTTGCGTGCTCAACGCGCCGACCTGTTGTTATCGCGCACACCAGCCTCCGTCGATCAGGATGTCCGTTCCCGTGATGAACCCGGCCGCTTCTGAACAGAGATAGGCGGCCAGAGCTGCCGATCTCTTCCGTTTTGCCCCATCTGCCAACCGGCAGACTCGCCAGAAACTGCGCATTTGCTTCCGAATTTTGGATGATCGGCAGGTTCATCTCCGTTGCAAACGGACCCGGACTGATTCCATTCACCGTGATTCCTTCGCCAGCCAATTCCAGGGCGAGAGCACGCGTCAATCCGAGCAGTGCAGCTTTACTCGAGGAGTAAGCGCTTCGGCCCGGAAGCGAAACGTGGCTCATGATGGAACTCATGCTGATAATGCGCCCGTAGCCGGTGCCCCGCATGTGCGGAACGAAAGCGCGGCACATCAGGAACACGCTGGTCAGATTTGTGTCCATCACGGTGCGCCATTCTTCCAGCGTGAAATCAACCAGGTTTTTCCGGATATTTGTTCCCGCATTGTTCACCAGGATCTGAATCTTGCCAAGTTGGGCGGAAACTTCGGTCTCCAAGTCGCGAACGGCTTCTTCGCTCGTGACATCCGCGGTGAAGACAGCCGCCGTTCCCCCGAGTGTCGAAATTTCGCTCTTCACCTTCTTCCAGCTTTTCACGACTGCGGGACACTAAGCCGACCGTCGCTCCTTCAGCACTCAAGGCCAGCGCCATTGCTCGCCCTAATCCTTTGCTCGCTCCCGAAATGAGTGCAATTTTGCCGCTCAAACTTTTCTGCCCGCCGGTTGTCGCCATTCAGTTCCGACACTCTTTCATATCACGACGGCACGCACGCCACCGACGAGTTCGTGCCGGGCGGGAGTTGACTCGCCTTTTTCGCCGTCGTCGCTCCCCTCGTTGAAAGCTCACGGCTTCTCGATGATAGGCTCTGTATCAAAGCAGTTGAGTTGCTATGAACCTTGAGTCCCTGTCACGTCGTTCGTTGCTCGATTCGGTGGTTCGCATTTCGAGTCTGCCGGCGGGAATGGCTTTTTTCTCTGCATGGACAAGAGCTGCTCAGCAGCATGAACATGCGCTTGGCTCTGCGGATGCTCAGGACATTTTGGAATTGGCGAAGTATCAGCCGCAGTTTTTTTCTCACGAAGACTTCGCGGCAATTCAGGCCTTCACTGAAATTCTGATTCCGACGGACGAAACTCCCGGAGCGCGCGAGGCATACTGCGCGCAATTTATTGATTTCGTGCTGCATTCTTCGAGTGGCTATGCGCGAGGTCACACAGAAAGACTGGCGTTCGGCGATCGCGGCGTTGAAGGAAGCGGGGTTTCACTCGGCCGCACCCGAAAGGCGACGAGCGCTAGTGGCCGAGATGGCTCGACCGGAACACGACCCCTCTGCCTCGCATCCGGCTTTCGCGTGCGTACAAACTGATCAAGCGAGAAAATACATTCGCGTTCTATACGGCGCGCGCCGGCTGCATTGAAGCGCTCGATTACCGGGGCAATACTGTCAACCTCACGTTTCCGGCGTGCACCCATCCCGAGCATCAGCGCGTGTGATTGCCACGACAACCATGCAATCTCTCCCGAAGGTGTAAATGGCTGAACAATATGACGCTATCGTGGTCGGTTCGGGCGCCTGCGGCGGCTGGGCATCGATGGCACTCACGCAAGCCGGCATGCGCGTCTTGATGCTCGAAGCGGGCAGCCCGATCAAACCCAACGGACTTTCATCACACGTTCCTGTATCAACTGAAGTTTCGCGGTCGGGGGGCTCCGGGCCTGCTACGCCGGTACAGCGGCAGTGAGCGCAATTACCGCATCATGCTCGATAACGGGGAGAACCCGTACACAACCGCTCCCGACACGTCCTACCAGTGGGGTCGATCGCGCTGCCTGGGTGGCCGGAGTCTGCACTGGGCCCGTGCGTCGGATCGCATGGCCGACTACGAATTTAAAGCCGCCTCTCGTGACGGCTACGGCATGGATTGGGCCTTGAACTACTCTGATCTCCAGCCCTATTACGACCGTGTGGAGCGTTTCATCGGCGTTAGCGGCGCAGCGGAGGGATGGCCCCAATTTCCTGATGGGATCTTCCTTCCCGTCATGCCGCTCAACTGTGCGGAGTCAATCTTCACCGCGGCATCCAAGAGTCTGGGATGGCCCAGCACGCATCGCCGTCTGGCACAGCTCACACAAGCCCACAACGGCCGTCCGGCTTGTCACTATTGCGGCAATTGTGTAAACGGCTGCGATATCGGGGCGATGTTCAGTACTGTTTCCACTACTCTCCATCCGGCATTGAAGACGGGCAAACTCGAATTGCGGACGGACAGCATTGTGGCACGCGTTCGGATGCGTTCCGAGAACCGGGCCCGTGGCGTTACCTACATTGAGCGATTTACCGGTAAATCCGTTGATGTAGACGCTAAACACGTCATCCTGGCCGGCTCGACCCTCGAAAATACCCGGCTCCTGCTCCTGTCCGATAGAGAATGGACTAGCGAACTCGAGCGGAACGCTTGGCCACTATATGATCGACCAACTCAGCGGGGGCGGAGTGACTGGATTCCTTCCGAAGCTGAAGGGTGGCCCGAGCCGCGTGGATGACGGAAAATCCGCCGGCATCACGATCCCGAATCTCGTGAACATTGATAAGAGGAGCGCACGAAAGGATTTCATCCGCGGGTACGTGATGAATGCTACGGGCGGCCAAAGTGAATACCCGATGTTTGCGGCGTCTCTACCCGGATTTGGCTCCGATTGGAAGAAAGAAGTGAAAGATCGCTATGTCGCGCAGGCTCGCGTCTGGATTGCGGGCGGCGAGATGCTGGCTCGCAAGGACAACCGTGTGGAACTCGATCCGGAAGTGAAAGATCACTGGGGAATTCCAGTATTGAAAATTCACTTCACGTACTCGGACAACGATCACGCATTGATCGCGCACTTTCAGGAGAAGGCGGAAGAACTGTTCAGACGGGCAGGAGGCGAAGTCATGACCGGTATGGGCTCGGGCGGTCCAACGGGTTTCCCGGGGGCGCCTGGTTCCCCGAATGCCCCGGCGAACCGCGCCGTTGCCGATTCCGATACCAGCCGGGGCGCAGCCCGCGAGGGTGAATCACGCAAGCCCGGTGCAGAGCCCAATGCCGTGCCTCCGAAACGAAGAATCGGAGGCGCCATTCACGAGGTTGGTACTGCCCGCATGAGCTCTAATGCTAAGGACGGCGTGCTGAACTCTTATTGCCAAACGCACGACATCCCAAATCTGTATGTCTTCGGCGGCAACGCATTTCCTTCGACGGGCGACAAGCACCCGACGCTCACCATGCTCGCTCTTGCGGCGCGCGGCTGCGACCATCTGCTGGAATCTGCCAAAGGCCGCGGAGCGTAAGGAGGATACTCGGGTCGAATGCCACACCTGATCCCAGCGATGACTCGCCATAGAAGACGTTTTCTGCTTACTGGGCTAGCCGCGTTAAGCACGTTGTTGCTAAACCCTGAGCTTGGCAACGCTCAATCCGCGGGAGCCTCAGCCGGCCAGCAAACCGGTTCAAAACCCGGCATCACCACCGAAGGCCAGAAAGGAGCGCAGCGAAGCCGGGGTGCAGACGGCACACGCGAGTTTCTGGGTCTCGGTGCTCCGCCCGATGCTGCGGCTGCGGAACGAGGAAGCAAACTCTATGGCTCCTCGTGCTCTTTCTGCCATGGAGCAAAGGCAACCGGCGGTGATACTGGTCCCGATCTGGTTCGTTCGAGCCTGGTTCTTCACGACGAGAAGGGTGAACTGATTGGGCCAGTCATCCATAACGGGCGCGTTGATCGCGGGATGCCGCAATTCGCCTCATTCACCAGCACCGAGTTGTATGAGCTGGCGGAGTTCCTGCACCAGCGGGTTGAGTTGGCAGCGAATCGAGGTACTTATCAGATCCTGAATGTCGTTACGGGCGATCCCAAAGCGGGAGAAGCATGGTTTCGAGGCGCCGGAGGTTGTGCGAGTTGCCACTCGGTCTCAGGCGATCTAGCCCACATCGGCGCAAAGCTGAACCCGCCTGACCTTCAGCAGACTCTTCTCTATCCCGCTGCCCGGGCGCGCGGATCCGGTTCTGAACGACCGCAGAAGGCAACGGTGACTTTGGCTTCGGGAGAAAAGATCACCGGGACGGTGAAGAAGCTTGATGACTTCAACGTGATTCTCTCCGATGAGGCGGGTGATTGGCACTCGGTTCCACTCGCGGATGGAGTAACGGTTACGCTTGACGATCCTTTGACTGCTCATCGCGCGTTGCTCGACAAGTACACCGATGCCGACATGCACAACATCACTGCGTATCTGGCCACACTGAAATGAGGACGCGGCGTTGCGGGCGACTTTAACCACTCTTCTTTGTTACGTGCTGATTGGATCCAGCGCGTTCCCACAGCTTTTGGATTCCCATAAGTTGTTGGAACCCCCAACGGATACATGGCCCACTTACAACGGGGACTACTCGGGCAGACGGTATAGCTCGCTCGATCAGGTAAGCGCGAAGAACATCAATGCCCTTGCGCCTGCCTGGATGTTCCGCGTCTCCAATGTAGGGCGCTCTTCGCGGAGTCGGAGCGCCTGAGATTAAATGCACTCCTCTCATGGTGAAGGGAATCCTGTACCTGACGATCCCTGACCATGTTTATGCGGTGGACGCTCATACGGGCGAGGAACTGTGGCACTACGACTGGCAAGACCAGGGAGGTCACCTGGTAGGCAACCGCGGTGTGGGCCTTTATGGCGACTGGCTTTATTTCCTTGCGCCTGATGGATGGCTGATCTCGCTTGGGGCGAACAGCGGAAAAGAGCGATGGCGCAAGAAGGTAGCAGATGAAAAACTGCAATACTTCACCACGGGCGCTCCCATGATCGTAGGCAACCATGTTCTGGTGGGCGTCGGCGGGGACGCAATGGACGTTCCCGGATATCTGGAAGCGCGCGATCCGGAAACCGGTGATCTGCAATGGCGCTGGAACTCAGAACCAAAAGCGGGAGAACCGGAAGCCGAAACATGGCCGGACGAACCGTCCAGGACTCACGGGGGCGGCATGACGTGGCTGTCCGGCACATACGATCCATCGCTGAATCTGATCTACTGGGGCACCGGGAATCCCAATCCCGTGTATGCCGGGCAAGGCCGCAAAGGCAGCAATCTGTGGACGTGTTCGATCGTAGCTCTGAACCCGGATACCGGCAAGCTGGTCTGGTACTTTCAAGCTTCTCCCCACGACACTCACGATTGGGATAACGTCGAAACGCCCGTGCTGTTCGACGCGACGATCGATGGTAAGCCTCGTAAGCTCCTGGCGCAGGCCGCTCGCAATGGTTACTTCTTCGTTCTCGACCGGACTAACGGAAAGAGCCATCATTTCCCGGCCATTCGTCCCGCTCAATTGGTCAAAAGGCGTGGATAAGAACGGCCAGCCGATCCCTGATCCGAAGAAAGATCCCACGCCGGATGGTTCGCTTGTAACGATACCGGCCGGAGGTGGAACCAATTGGTTGCCGCCCGGCTATGACCCCCAAAGCGGTTTTTTCTTTGTCAATGCATCACGGGGTTACAGTCTTGCCTATCTCACCGACACCGATCCGCGCCCGGAAGGATACGCAGGCTCAGGACGTAACTTATGGTCGGAGCATGTCCTTGAGGCGATTGACACGCGAACGGGAGAGATTGCCTGGACCCACCCCTATCGCACGAGCAGCGGAGGAGGTCTGGGTGGCCCGGGAATCCTAACCACCGCAGGCAGGGTATTATTCACGGGCGACTATACGGGTAATTTCATTGCCTTCAATCCACAGACGGGCAAGCCGCTGTGGCACTTTGGCGTACTCCATAACGTCAGTAATGGCCCCGAGACCTACCTGCTTGATGGACGCCAGTACGTAGTTGTTGCCGCCGGTGACACGCTGTTCGCCTTCGCGCTGGTCGATGGACAACCCGGCAGCCGTTAATAACGAAGCCAACGATTAGTAGTTGAAAGGTTCAGATGTGCATCTGCGGCGAAGATGCTTTCGCTAAGTGCTGCAACTTATCCGGATTGCGCACCACGTACAGCCTTTTGATGACCTCACCCTCAATCTCGAACGCTGTCGTCTGTACCGGTCCGTCGGGTCCGTCCAGAATGACACCGGGCAGACCATTGATGGTCGCAAGGCGCAAAGTGTAGTCTTCGCGCCAGCCTTTGCGCGCAACGCCAATAAGAAAGCGGGCCGCGTGATCGGCGCCCTCGAGTACATTCAGCGCCGCCGCTACCTTGCCGCCGCCGTCCGTTATGACTCCCACGTCCTCGGCAAGCAACTGCATCAGCGTGTTGAGATCGCCCGAGCGCGTTGCTGCCAGGAATGCGGAGATGAGCTGCGAATGCTTCGCATCGATCTCGCCCGGACGTGGCGACGAGTCGGTACCGCGCGGTCGTGCTGTCGCGCACATGTGCCCGGGCGCGCGCGGCAAGTTGCCGGCACGCGGCCTCGCTCCGCCCCAGTGTCTTGGCCACTTCACCGAACGAGAAATCGAAGACATCGTGCAGCAGGAAGGCGGCGCGTTCGAGAGGCGAGAGCCGTTCCAGCGTCAGCAGCAGGGCTATGGACAGATCCTCGGCCAGTTCCATGCGGCTGTCCGGAGCCAGTGCCGCGGTGTCGAGAACTGGTTCTGGCAGCCAGGGACCGACGTACTCCTCCCGCCGCGCGCGAGCGGAAGTCAGCATATCGAGACAAATCCGCGTTGCCGTAGTCATAAGAAAGCTCCGGGGTCCATCACTTTGTCGCGGTCGGCCGCATGCCAGCGCAAGTACGTCTCCTGCACCGCGTCCTCGGCGTCAGCCATCGACCCAAGCATGCGGTATGCGAGACCGAGCAGGCGTCGGCGGTACGGCTCGAAGCTTGCGGCCGGATTCGCATTGCGCTTCCGCTGGGCTCACGCGTGTTGCACCGCCACATCCGCCGGCGCCGGAATCCGGCCGTGATCGAACATCACCGGCGTGCCGCCAACCACGATGCGCATGCAGGCCTTGCCGTGGCCAAGGGCGTACTTGACGGTTGGATAGATTCGCGACGCGGTGATGGCAAAAGCCAAACTGACAAGGCCGAGCCGTCCCCAGCGCTTCACGATTTCCTCGCGATACTCATCGGCAGCGGCATCGTGCGCAAGCGTGGCGCGCGTGAATTTCCACACCAGTGCGACGTCCGGCGGCATGGCGTCGGGATCGTCGGCGAGCACTGCGCGCAGAACTCGCAGGACTGACGCCGGCACGCTCCGCCATCGTGACGCCAAATTGCGTACATGGGCCGCAGTCCTCGTGTCGCACGGCGGTAATGCCGGCGGCATACCATGGCTCGATGGGGAGGTCGCGCCGAAACTGTCCGAGCGCAGTTACACGCGA
>CAVSTI010000017.1:0-25468 GCA_963730775.1 uncultured Acidobacteriaceae bacterium
TATTTCTTGCCGGCGACAATGAAAGTTCCCGGCGCGGTGGGGCGTAAACGGTACAAGTCGAAAGACTTGTATGGTGAGCGATCAGCAGGTAAAACGTCTGTGGCGCCTAGCGCCGAAGTTGTCGTTAGAAGTAGCGGCAGCGAAGGCGGGCATGGATGCAAAGACGGCCAGGAAATACCTGCGAGCGCGACGGCTACCGAGCGAGATGCAGCAAAAACACACCTGGCGCAATCGGCCCGATGCCTTTGCGGATTTCTGGGATGAGCTTGCAGAGCGTTTGCAGGTCGATCCCGGGTTGCAAGCCAAGACGCTCTTCGAGTATCTGCAAGAGCGCGAGCCAGGCCGGTTCCAGGAAGGCCAGCTGCGAACGTTGCAGCGCCGGATCAAGAACTGGCGAGCAGTGGAAGGGCCACCGCGGGAAGTGTTCTTTGCGCAAGAGCATTACCCGGGTGAACTGTGCCAGTCTGACTTCACGCATTGCCGCGAACTGGGCATCACGATCAACGGGCAGGCATTCCCGCATCTGATTTATCACTTTGTGCTGAGCTATTCGAACTGGGAGACGGGTACGATCTGTTACTCGGAAACGTTCGAAAGCTTAAGTCAGGGGCTGCAGAACGCGCTCTGGGAGTTAGGTGGTGTGCCGAACGAGCATCGTTCCGATCGGATGAGCGCCGCAGTAAACAATCTCATTGATACGCGGGAGTTCACGCGAGCCTATGAAGGGCTGCTGCGGCACTACGGCCTAACCGGGCAGAAGATTCAGGCTGGCGAGGCACACGAAAACGGTGACATCGAGCAGCGGCATTACCGCTTCAAACAGGCCGCTGATCAGGCTTTGATGATGCGGGGTAGTCGTGATTTTGCAACGGTCGCCGCCTATGACCAGTTCCTGCGGAAGCTGTTTGCCAAGATGAACGCCACGCGGCGTGAGCGGGTTGCGGAAGAGCTGTCACAACTTCGGCCATTGCCGGTATGGCGGTTGGATAGCATGCGGCGCGAACGCGTCCGGGTATCGCCAGGGAGCCTGATTCATGTGTATCGAAACACGTATTCGGTGCACAGCCGTTTGATCGGCGAGATCGTCGAAGCACGTATCAAGTCCGACAGCGTGGAAGTCTGGTACGGCGATCGCAAAGTGGAGGAACTGCCGAGGCTGCGCGGCCGCAGCAAGCACCGCATCGAGTATCGGCACATTATTGATTGGCTGGTTCGCAAGCCGGGCGCGTTTGAACACTATCGCTATCGCGAAGATCTGTTTCCCACGAGTTCGTTCCGGCTCGCGTACGACGCGCTGCGGGAAGAACACGGGCCCAAGCGCGGTGCAAAGGAATACCTGCAGATCCTGGCGTTGTCGGCCAAACGCGGCGAGTCTCGGGTGGAAGAGGTCATTCGCGTGCTGCTCGGGCGGTGCGACCCGTTCAATGCCGAGGCGGTCGCGCATCTCACCGAACCCGGTGCTCCCACACCGTTGCTGACAGTAGAAGTCGCGACGGTGTCGCTGGCGGTGTTTGATGAACTGCTATGTGGCGAAGGGGAAGCCGCGTGAGCACCCCAGAAATCACCAATGTCAAAGCGGCGCTTACGGAGGGGCTGACCGAACTCCGCTTGCCCACAGTTCGGCACTGTTATGAAGAAACGGCGCGGCTGGCAGAACGCGAGACTCTCAGCTACGAGCGCTATCTCTTACAGTTGGTCACGCGCGAGTGCGAGGATCGTCAGCGGAAGCGGATCGAGCGACTGCTCCATCAGTCCCACATTCCGGCCGAGAAGGCGTTGTCGAATTTCAGCTTGAAGCGGCTGCCGCCGAAAGTAGCGCTGATCACGAAAACGTTACTGGAAGGCGAGTTCCTGGATCGCCGTGAAAACGTCTTGGCGTTCGGCAATCCTGGAAGCGGAAAAACGCATCTGCTCTGCGCTATCGGGCAGGAACTGATTGCGCGAGGACGCCGCATCTACTTCACCACCTCGGCCTTGCTCGTGCAGGACCTACTGGTCGCCAAACGGGATCTGAAACTGAGCCGATTCATCAAGCGCCTGGCCGCATTCGAGGGCCTGATTATCGATGATCTCGGGTACGTCCAGCAGAGCCGTGACGAGATGGAAGTGCTGTTCACGCTGTTGGCGGAGCGCTACGAACGGGGTAGCGTTCTGATCTCCAGCAACCTGCCGTTTTCCAAGTGGGAAGGCATCTTCAAAGACCCGATGACGACCGCCGCAGCGATTGATCGCCTCGTGCACCACTGCGTCATCCTCGAGTTGAACATCCCGAGCTACCGAGTGGAGCAGGCCAAGAAAGCGAAAGCCGAAGCTGCGGCCGAATAACAACTGCCTCTGGAAATGACGGACTGATGGAAAGCACAACCCGCTTTCCACAGTCCTTGGAAATCGCTGCGCGATTCCCACATTCCCACAGGCCGACGACGAAGCGGATGGAAAAGTGCAAAACCAAAACCAGGTTTCCCACTTTCCCACCGCCACGACTCTCTCTTAATAGGACAGCTTCAACCCGCTCACGTTCGTTCCCTCCGGTAAACAATCGACGTGAGGCGACGGGAAAAATGATTGTCGCCAAGCGAAAAAATACTTGACGCCAAACAGCGCTGGTAGAATTTCAGCAATCCCGTAAGGTCAAGAAACCCGAACCCATTTGAAACCACAAGGTTCGGGAGTTCCATCACAGCAGGGTTAAGACCTGACGTTAAGGACTAATCTACTTGCTTCGTAACGTGGCGTAGCGTCCGTCTTTTAAACGTTTTCTGAGTTCGCGCCGCACCCGCAAGCACTTGGAAGAAAAGCCGTTCCGATATTTTGGCGATGCGGGGACGCCTGCGGACTGGAATTAATGATTGAGACTCGTTACTCGTCAAGCGGTAATCTCAAGCAGCGGCCTGCGTACGTTTGCATGCCACGTAAGCAAAATTTTTGCATGTTGCCGGTGCTTTTGTCTAGGAAGTCGATTTCGCTGGGAGACCATTCCAGGCGCAGCGAAGGATTAACGCCCTCTATAGCGAAGGATTAACGCCCTCTATTGGACTTGTCCCCATTTTTGGCACAAAAAGTTAAGACTCAAAATTCATGGAATGGAGAATTTGAGTCATGGGGTTATCGCGCCGGAAATTCACAAAAGAGTTTAAGATCGCCGCGTTGCGGCAGTTAGATGCAGGCGTTTCGATCGCGGCAGTAGCGCGATCGTGTGAGATCAATGCAAGCCTGCCGCATCGCTGGCGACGGGAGTTTCGGCAGGGGCCGGAGTACGCCTTTCCGGGTCTGGGTACGAAGAGAGCCGATGAGAACCGAGTAGCGGAACTGGAGCGGAAAATCGGCCAGCAAGCGTTGGAGATCGATTTTTTGAAACGGTGCTTGCAGCGCATCGAAGAACAGTGGATGCTGCAGGCGTTGAGTGGAAAACCGCTATCTACCAGCAGGTCCGGCAAGAGGTGAGCAATCACGAGCTGGCGATTGAGCGGATGTGTGAGCTGGCGGGAGTAAGTCGAAGAGGTTTCTATCGTTTTGATCCCGAGGCGAAGCCTGCCGAGCGCGACATGGATCTACGGGATGCGATACAACGGATTGCACTCGAGATGCCGAGCTATGGACGACCACGGATCACCGCCGAGTTGCGGCGGCGCGGATGGGTGGTGAACGCCAAGCGGGTTCATCGCATCATGCGTGAGGACAATCTGCTCTGCCTGCGGCGCCGGAAGTTCCTGGCGACTACCGACTCGCGGCACGGCTTCCCGATCTATCCCAACCTGGCCGGCAAGCTGCAACTGAACAACGTAAACCAGCTCTGGATTGGGGACATCACGTATATTCGACTGGAGACCGAGTTCGTATATCTGGCCGTCATTCTGGATCCCTTCTCGAGCCGAGTGATCGGCTGGGCGCTGGACCGCACGCTGGAGGCGAAGCTGACCGTGGCGGCGCTCCAGATGGCCTTGTCGCGCCGAAACAAGAGAACGGGCTTGGTGCATCATTCCGATCGCGGCCTTCAGTATGCAGCAGACGATTACACCAGCCTGCTGTCTCAACATGGCATTCAAATCAGCATGAGCCGCAAAGGAAATCCTTACTCCCTTTGGTTGTACACGCGGCTAGCAGGGCTTCAAGGCCATTGACCAGGGCCGCTGTTTCGCCGACGGTAAGGGCCGGTCTTCTTCGTCCCGGTGAGGCTGTCGTAAATGGTGGCCCATACGCCTTGGTGCTTCGGCTTGAGTGCTTGAGCAAATAGGTCGACCATGACCGCCTTGCACAAGAGAACTCGGTTCGTGTCGCTTACGCGAAGCGCGAGTTCCAGGGCCCGCTTGGCTGCGAATGCGGCGTGAATGAGCGGGTCCTTGTACCGGTTCCCCGTGACCGCATTGAGGTATGCGTCGATAGCGCGCGGTGCGAACGCTACGTTTGGCGCGTTGCCGGTGACCGCCTTTTTAAGGTCCCACACAAGATCCGCATATCGAGCCTGCATGATCGGGTGCGGGGTTCGCTCGCTGCGCTCTTCCCAGTACGCGATGATCTCCGCATCAATTTCCTTGATATCTGGAGCGTAGTACGCCGTGCCGTCAGGCTGCGCGGCCACGACCACTGGGCCGTAATTAGTTCCCCAAGGACTGTCTTTCGCTGGCACGAAGTTGAAGGCAGCGGCTTCCGCCCACGATCCCTTGCGCTCGTCCTCGTCGAGATCCGGCGTACCATGCAGGCCGGAGAGCTTGCTTGAGAACTCGTACTCAACGGCCGTGGCAGACGATGACTCAAGCGCGTCGAGCACAGCGCGGGTAATTTCTGGAATCTTCAAAGGCACGCGGTTGTCGAAACTCCTCTCGTGAATATATGATCGTCGCATTCAGACCGGAAACATTTGCGCTGATGCTCTGCCGTGCAAGCTAGCAAAAATTTCAGTGCCGTCCTGAGACAGACGCGAGATCTCTTTTCAAGTATGTTAGACGGAGAGAGTTCGAATGGATCGTCCTACGGTGCGGAGAGCAAGTTCCGAGCGGATGACGGGCAATCTGGAATCTGAACGCAGCCATCGCTTAGATCGCCGCTGACCACACAGCATTTACGAATCCAAGTTGACGGGAAGTCGGCTATGGTGAGATTGGTCGCGAACAGGAGTCGAAAATTATTAGGAATTTCCCATCACTGCAACTAGCGATCAAATCTCTGCAAGCGGTCGCAAATTGCTGAGGCGGTGGGCTTTATTAGACTGCGAACGAATAGGGAAACGCCGTTCACGTCTGCGATCTGGTCTTGAGTACCGGGCGAAAAGCATTAGCTCCCTCCGTCTCGCTATGGCTTTTATTGCAGTCGAAGACCTTGACCAATTCGAGGACAACCTGTAACGCCCACCCATTTTGCGCCCTTGAACTGCTACCGATGATTAACGTTTTGGCTGTACTCGTGGCCATCGATTCAGCTTGGATGAAAGACCTGTCTGTTCCTCCCGGGTTTGCTTAACTCGCCGCGGCCGGCCAGAGATGATCTCTTTCCATTTGTCGGCCGAGTGCCAGCGTGTGCGACTGGCACTCAATCTAATTTCGTCCTCATTGATGGGGCAAGTGCAGCGACTCTTTACTGCGATTACTGCGTTAAGCCAGGCGCGTCGACCCTACAAGACCACGTAAGTGATTGAAGTAGTGGAGCGGGAGAGGGGAGTCGAACCCCAATATCAAGCTTTGGAATACGAGAATCGTTTGTAAATAAACGACAACGGCGTCCATGGAGATCAACCCTGTGCATAGAGATTCCTGGACTTTCCTCATTTTTCTGCGAAGCCCGGCTTAACGCATTAAACGCATTCCTGAAGCCGGGATGTTTTGAGCTCCCGAAAACCGCAACGAATCACATCCAAAACGCTCGCCCAACGCGCGCTGAACCCGGTTCGGCGCTGACGCGAGGTGAGGGTTGCAGAACTTAAACGCCCGAAGTGTGTTCGGGCATGACACCGGTCGCCACGGCGGGATGGAGTCCGCCCGTGCCCGTCTGAAACGAATACATCCGGAGCTGGTGGTTTCGAAGCAGAAGCTGCGGCAGGCCGAGGGTAGTTGCATGGTGCGCATGAAGCGCGAGCAAGGGAAGCAGACCGTGGGGTTTAGTTCAAGACCTTTTGTCCTGTGCTGGCTACCCGTGCGGCAGCCTCCTGCCGGCGAGATGCTGTACGAGCGGCGGAACGGCGATTTTGTTCTCCAGATCACCGGCCATCCCAGCTATGGTCTGCCGCTTGGGCAGGATCGGATCGTGCCCATCTACTTGGCGACACTCGCCGTGCGTCAACAAAGCCAAACGATCCGGTTCCGCACAGCCGCCGAAATGCTGGAGACGTTTGGGATGCACAGAGGCGGGAAGGAGTATCGAAGGTTAGTAGCTGCGTTTGAACGAATTTTCGGGGCCACTATTTTCTTCGGCACTGATACATTTCGGGGCACTGCCAGGGTGGTCCAGCGATCGAGGTTCAGTTTCTTCAGCGAAGCACAGATCTGGTATAGCCGCGACCTGGAGCAGTACCCCGTTTCCGATCAATTCGAGAATGTGATCGTGCTCAGCGATGAGTTCTACGGGGAGATCGTTGCGCACCCAATTCCGGCAGACATGGAGGCAGTGAAGGTGCTGGCATCCGCACCGGCCGTGTTGGACTTGTTCATGTGGCTCCCTTACCGCTGCTTTGTGGCCAAGGGCAGAGAGACAATTCCGCTCTTTGGGCCGCGCGGCCTGGCCGGTCAGATTGGATCAATCAATACGCCCGCCCCCACAAGTTCCGCGAAAAACTTGACCAATGGTTGGACTCGATCCGCGTCCTTTGGCCGGAGTGTCCGGCGAAGAGTCAGCCAAGATGGCACAGGTTTAGAAGTCAATCGAGCCACCGCCGTGCTAGTGGAGCAGAAGGGCGGAGGAATGGAGATCTGCCGTGCGACCAACTGAGAAGCAGCAAAGCAGGTAGAAGATCGCGAACCACTGCCAGAGAGCTATCGAGCTTTTCTGCAGGAATTGAAACAGCGCATTCGGGAAGTCGCAGGTGCGCGCGTCCCTCTCGGTCAACCGGGAACTAATGATGCTGTATTGGCAAATCGGGCGGGACATTCTGGTTCGGCAAGAACGGGAGAACTGGGGCGCCAAGATTATCGACCGGTTGGCCGCGGACCTAAAGAAAGCCTTCCCGGAGATGACGGGCTTCTCGCCCAGAAATTTGAAATACGTGCGGGCTTTTGCGGCGGCTTGGCCGGAAGAGGACTTTGTGCAACAGGCTGTTGCACGAATTCCCTGGGGTCACAATGTGCGCATCCTCGATTGCGTAAAGGAACGCAGCCCACGGGAGTGGTACGTCAAGGCCACCGCTGGACACGGCTGGAGGCGCAATGTTTTAGTTCGCCAAATGGAAAGCGGGGCGCACAAGCGCGCTGGAGCCGCAGTTACGAACTTTGAGCGCACGCTTCCATCTCCGCAATCCGATCTCGCCCAACAGATCACAAAGGAACCGTATGCCTTCGACTTCCTTACAATCACTGAGGATGTTCATGAGCGAGACCTGGAACGCGGCTTACTGGCACATCTTAGAGAGTTCCTGTTAGAACTCGGCGTTGGCTTCGCTTTCGTGGCCAGCCAGTATCGGCTTTATGTGGGCGGAAACGATTTCTTTGTCGATCTGCTCTTCTATCACTTCAAGCTTCGCTGCTATGAGGTGATCGACCTGACGGCGAAAGCGTTCGAGCCAGAGTTCGTCGGCAAGACGAACTTCTATCTTTCTGCTGTCGACGATTTGCTGCGCCATCCTGATGACAAGCCGAGCGTCGGCTTGATCATCTGCAAAACAAAGGATCGAATCGTCGCGGAATACGCTCTCCGCAATACGGCTACACCCATCGGCATCTCCGAATACAAACTGCCGAAATCGGTGCCAGCCAATTGGAAGGGTAGTTTGCGGACCATCGAAGAGCTCGAAAGCGAGTTGGGGACGACTGACGATGAGGAATGATAGCGCTCGCTTTAAGATGATCCCCAAGCGTGATGTGGGGATGGATGATCCGAGACGGCCAGTCTGGCTGGAAGCCACCGATTCCTTCTACAAGAAGCTAAATCGGATCGCAAGAGAATGTCACCTGTCACGTTACGACGCGCTCAGCCGCGGACTCGATGCTCTGCTCCGAGAAAACGATGTGCGGAACTCTGCCCTGAACCGGAACATCAAGAGCGCGGCACAGTCGGAAGTGTTCCGCAGAACCATGGGGCAAGTCTCGCGGAACTATTGGGCGACCATCAGCACAGAAGAAAAGCGAGCGCGAGGGAGGCGGAGCGCGCAAGCCCGCTGGGATCGTCATCGCGAGGGCCGATGATAAATCGATCATCATTGGACGACTCCCCCCTAAAGGGGGACGTCGTCTTCGGCGAGCTCTTGAGTTGCGTCGTTCGACTCGGAGTTGGCGTTGCGATCGAGGATGCGGATTGTATCGGCTTTCAGTTCGACCGCAAGTTGCTGAATGACGCGCTCGACGGACTTCTTTCCGCTTGGAACCGAGACGGTGCGGTCGTACTCGCGAGTAGTCAGTTCTCCCTGGACGAATACGTGCGTGCCTTTCAAAAGGCGTGAGGCCATCTGCGCGAAGCCGTGTCCAAACGCCAGCACGTTGTGCCATTGGGTTCGTTGTTTCCATTCGCCTTTGTCGTCCTTCCAGGACCGCGTGGTCGCAACGGAAAATTTCGTCACGGTGGTGCCGTTGGCCAATTGCTTGGTATCCGCGTTCTGGCCGATGAATCCGATGATCGTAAGCTGATTGAGGTTCATGTGTGTTCTCTCTTTCTGCCCGTTTGCCGGGGCACTCAGGAGCGAGTGGCGGCTTCCATGAGGAGGTTGCTGCTGTCAAGCGGGTCTTAGTCGCTTGGTTCGCCCCTTCGTTTTCGTAACCGGAGGTCCGCGGGAAGTACGAAGGTTCAGTCAAGGGCGCGCGGATTTGCGCGGCGGAGCGAACCCTTGACGGGTTCTTCGTACTTCCCTAGCTTCGCCTCGGAAAACGAAGGGACCATCCCCCGAAACTCACAAAGTCAACTGAGTCAATCGCCAAGAGCTCACAATCCCGCTTCCATTCGCACTCTGATAGGCCCTACAGTTGGCCAGGTGCCTGTTGGGTGTTCGATCCTTTGTGAGGCCGGCGCTGCCATCTGCTCCACGGTCTTGAAAGTTCAGACCCGCCGCCAACTTCGCAGTCGCCGAAACGCGATTTTCTCTTGTTGACACACTAACTCCTATTGCAATATCTAGGCCGTAACCGGCTCGCTCATCCCGAAGAAGGGTTGGTAAATAGCCTTGGTGCTCCAGAGCTTATGCAGCAGCACTGATAACTTCCGGGCTACGGCAACAACCGCTCGCTTCTTCGCATTCTTGCCTCCTTTTTGGACAAGCTTCAGACCCCACCGCTTGAGC
Organism: uncultured Acidobacteriaceae bacterium; assembly: GCA_963730775.1. Taxonomy (GTDB): domain Bacteria; phylum Acidobacteriota; class Terriglobia; order Bryobacterales; family Bryobacteraceae; genus Bog-105. The sequence goes on from CAVSTI010000017.1 coordinate 9,413, forward strand.
GCCGAGTCCTGTCCCCATTGACCAAGCACATGGTGTGAACACTGGACCAAGAGCTTTCGCAAATACGTATCACCTGCCTTGGTAATACCAAGCTCCGGATCGTACTCACCCGATTGACTGTGTCTGGGTCTCAATCCGACGTAGCAGCCAACATCTCGACTGGATGCAAACCGCTCAGGATCACCTACGGTTAGAACGAACGTGAGCGCCGTTAGCGGTCCGACGCCATTTACCTGCTGGAGAAAAGCGGTCTCTGGATAGCGTTGCTTAGCCATCAGCTCAATCGCTCTGTCATAGCTTTGGATCTCCAGGTTCACGGTGTCAATTACGGCGAGAAGTGGAATGAGCTGATCCTGCAAGACTGCGGGAAGCTGGGGCAGTGCCTTGTTCGAAAAAGCTGTTGTCGTGCAGTCGGGAAGTCGGTATCCAAATCCCTTCACGAGGCCGCGAGCCGTGTTCACGAGTTGCGTCCGCGATTCGACCAATGCTGCGCGAGCACGGATCAGAACCAGGTCTGCCTGAACCTCGCTGGCCCGAAGCTTGACCGGACGTAAAATGCGGACATCCGCACGCGCGTACATCGCAAGCTTGAACGCATCGTGCCTATCCTTCTTACGATCGCTGCCGCTGATGGCACTTACCTCTCTCGCGTTGGCGACGATGACCTCGAGGCCCAGGCTGCACAGGTGTTCGCTGATCCAGAGTGCGTGCGTGCCCGTTTCGATCGCTATTCGCGCCCCGCGATACTCCGTAAACACCTCCGTGACTGCCTGCCGCGTCATGCGAACTCTCTTTTCACAAACGATCTCGCCGTCGCCATCCAAAACGCAGTAGTGTCCAAAACGATCCCCAAGATCCAGTCCGATTGTCGCGATTGCTCGTTTCACCGTCCGTGCTTTCTTCATGTCCGTATCCCTCTTCCGCCTAAGATAAGCCCAACCTCCTCATCTCATCTGCTCCCAAACCCAGTGAGTGCTTTCTCTGGGGGACCGCAAGAAGTTCATCCTTAGCTCTCGCGAGTGCAGCGAGCAATAAACAATGAAATTGTTGGGGTGGCTCCAGCGAAAGCAGAACGAACGCCGGTGCCGGGCGCAGGGTTTTCGCCCGAAGCTGTGCCAGGCAAATGAGGTGGAAAGAAGAGAACGACAGAATCGGACAGCTACTCGACTCGGAATTCAGCAGCACTTACGTGGGCACGAGTAAGGCAGGAACGAAAGAACGCCGCGAATAGCACCGTGATCTGCGACCTGCGTCATGTGGACAGCCGGCGTGCTTCAAACGGCAAATCGCAATGTATTTGGCCAGCCACATCGGACCTTAAAGCACAACCGCAATCGGCCGGTTTTACGGTGGCCGGGATCATTCGCCAGTCGTGCACGCAATCTAACGGGTCGAGCGCTTGCGTGTGGCGGACCTCGAGATGGAGGCACTGGTTTCCGGACTCGAAAGAAGTCTTGCAGCTACGAAAGAGCAGGGAGGCCGGGGAACTGTTCCCAAACCGATCGGTTCAATCAGGTTCCGTTGGGAGTTTACCAGCCAATCGAACCAGGAACGCTTGGAGGCTCGGTCAACGGAACAGCTCATAGCCAATGGTCGCGAACGTATCATCCATTCAGACGGCTACAGTCTGGCAGTTCGGTGCTTTGGTCAGGAAGTTGGAACTGCGCAACGCAGCTTCAGATCCGGGATGCCCATGGATGACTAGCTTCGTCTGATAAATCGTCATCGCCGGCTGCGGATGAGCTATTACGATCGAGTTTGCGAATCGCACTTGCGTGAACTTCGCTGACGGTGATCTCGCCAGCGATCTTCTTCGGGAACTTCTTTCTGACAGGTCCGATAACGGAATTGTCCTTCGACCTCAATGTGAGCAGAATTTTGGAGCGTTCGAGCGTAATCTGGCAGCTTGCCCCAGACCACGATGCGGTGCCGTCGCGTGCGGCTGTCGTAAGCTCCCAAATCGTTCTTCCAACTCGTGTCTCAGGGCTTGCCGGCACTGGGCGAAGGCAGGGGGATGATTTAAACGGGGAGAACCTGTCGTTACAGGACCAGCGGCTGGCGCGTAACCTCAGATTATCCTGGCTGCGAGCCGAATAGAGGTCCTTTGGCGTTCAATGAGTTCGGATTCTGACACAAACGGGTTCATGTGGCCTGAGGCGGGCGCCAGGTACCGGGCGTTCTTATGCTCGCAATCCGCATCAATTCGCGGGTATTCTAGAAATATGGCCAGCCTACGGTCCGTATCAGCCGGGTTTGAGGAACTGGTCGAGTTCGCTTTACTCGGCAAGACACCGGAAGAGGTTTTGAACTTCCGACCGTCTCCAGAGCACCAAGAACGCATGAGAGACCTCATCGCTAAAGAGCAGGCGGGAACGCTGACCCCTACGGAACAGGCCGTGCTTGACACTGCCGAACAGTTGGAACATCTCGTGGTGCTGATGAAGATGAAAGCCGCATCCCGGCTTGGATGAGCACCCGGATACCGCAGCGGTTTCGGGATCAGGTAGAGAAGGTAGCGGGTGACGGATGCGAATACTGCTTGTTGTCCCGTCGGTTCTCGTTCTACCCACATGAGGTGGACCATATCGTTGCCGTGAGTCATGGAGGCGAGACGATCTTCGAGAACCTCGCCCAAGCCTGCTTTCGCTGTAACAGGAACAAGGGGCCGAATCTGGCTTCAACCGACAGAGAAGGGAATCGGACGTTTTTATTCGATCCCAGACATCAGAGATGGGAGGATCACTTTCGACTGGACTACCCTATCATCACTCCGTTGACCCCGGTAGGGGAAGCAACCGTGCGAGCTTTGAAGCTGAACCACCGGGATCGCATCTCAGAGCGCTTGAATGATCCACATTTGAAACGATCCTGAGCGTGTGAGATGTTTCGACTTGAAAACTCCTGTGGTCCGCAAGAATCCCTGTGCTCCCGCGATAATCCGGTGCCGAAGATAGGCTGCGTTTTCCCCGGTAAGGTCAAGAAACTCGAACCCGTTTGAAACCACAAGGTTCGGGAGTTCCATCACGGCAGGGTTAAAACCTGACGTTAAGGACTAATCTACTTGCCCCGTAACGTGGCGTAACGTCGGTCTTTTAGTAATCAATAGCGCCGGAACTGGGATGTTCGTAATGCGGCCACTTCCCCAATGCCCTTTCGCTGACGATTGCAGTCGGAATTCGGGGAGGAGTTCGTTCGCTGATCGACCTATCCCTTCCCACGATCACTGTCTCGCGCAAGTCAGCTTCGAGAGCATTTGACCACACGTTTCCCAAGAGCGGCTTTCCCAATCGCGATAAGCGCGAAACTGAAGACACTTGCTCTTTTGGGGTCATTCCAGTTACTGCGGCAAAGAGTTTGTCCTCAGCGGGTGGGACAGCGCTGGGAATCGGATCATAAGCAGTGTCTAGGAGGATCACCCGCCGAATTGAGTCTGGATAGAGTTCTGATGCACGGATCGCTTCTGTACCTCCGTAGGAATGTTCGACGAGCGTGATATTCCGAAGGCCCAAACTATGCCCAAATAAAACGATGTCGAGGACCAAGTTGTCCAGTTCGTAACCGTCCCTCGTCTGCTCCGATTTCCCGAAGCCCCGCCTAGTAAGGCCGAAGCACTGAAAGTTCGATATGAACTCCGGTGCTAGGTGGTCGAAGACATACGGGGTGGCACCGAGACCCGCAAGGAAGACGAGCGGTGGACCAGTACCTCCCTAATCGACATACTCCAAACGGGCACCATTTACAACCATAAGCCTGCTTTTTGGAGGTTTGGGCGGCACTCCGTGATCTTTCGCTGTCTGCGACTGAGGAGATTCCGCATTGGACAGTGTGCCGAAAATGAACGTTAGGAATACCAGCATCGCAGCTACACTCCGAGGGGACACAGAGGCCCGGAGGGAGTTCCCACATCGCCAAATACTGCAACACGATACTCTTCCCGAGCATTCGGCCATTAGCTTCAATGCTAAGCTTCTTCGCCGCAGATTGTTAAGTCACGTCCTCATCCGGCGCAAGCTGCGGCTCAAGTGGTACTGGTCCTGATCCTGGCTGTCGTCTGGTGGCGGGCGGGCGGCACTGGCAAATACCTGGACGGCTTACAATTTGGTTTTCTGGCTTCGTGGTTGGCGATCAGCGGTCGGTGTTTAATTTCCGACTTTTTGCCGAGATCTTGTCGTCGAAGTTGTTGTGCTTTGCCTCCGCGAGTTGTAGGGGACGGATCGATATAATCTGCTCGAATAAAATATGTCGTCGGGAGTGAATTTCACGCTGAGCAGGACCTCATCATCGACCTTTCTTGTCGTGATATTGGCTCTGTGTAGTTGCCGCAACGAACACTCGATTGGACAACGAAAAAAGGTTAGTATCGCGGTCGCCTCGTACGCTGCGTTGATCCACCTCCCCCTCTTATTAGCAAAAGAGCTTGGATTCTTCGCCGACGAAGGCTTGCAGGTGGAGTTTAACGATATGTCGGGAGCTTCTAAAGCGTTGGAAGCTTTGACCGGAGGCAGTGCCGATGTTGTATCCTCCCTCCCCGACCAGTTGCTTCCAATGGTCGCAGAGGGACGGAAACTGGAGTCCTTTTTTTTAATGCTGCGAGCACCCGGCGTAGCGCTTGTTGCCTTATCTGGCGGAAAACCAAAGATTCAGTCGATTCGAGATCTGAAAGGCGGAACCGTAGCTGTTACCGCACTGGGTTCTCCTGTGCATTTGTACGTTAATCATCTACTAGCAAGGCGTGGGCTTTCGCCGCAGGATATCAGTGTTGTCGGAACACCCAGTAATGCTGCCCGAGTTGCAGCGCTGGAGCACGGGCAGGTGAATGCGGCTATTCTCGGTGAGCCGGGACTTTCGGTGCTATTGAGGCGTCATCCCGATCTAACAATGTTAGGCGACTTAACAACACTAGAAGGCGTCAAAAAGAACTTTGACAGCGAAATCTACCCCGGAGCCGTACTGATCTCCACTACGGCTTGGCTCCAGAACAACCCTACGATTGCTCGTCATTTGGCTAAAGCCGTGCAGGGCAGCTTGCACTGGTGCCATCAACATACTGCACGCGAAATTGCCGACAAAATGCCTTCCGCAGTTCGTTTACAGGATCGAGCTATCTACGAAGAAGCGGTGGCACACACGGTGGCTATTCTCTCGCCAGATGGCCTGATGCCAATAGAAGCAGTAGAAGCTGAGAAGCGAATGCTATATCTGGCGAACAAGACCGGACATCTGGCGGCACTCGATGTTACCCAAACTTTTACGAATGAATTCGTCTCGGCACGGTGATCACACGTGTGATGCCGATTGACTGTGCTCGTCACGTGAACGCGAATCCGTCTCAGCGTATTCCGGTTTGTAGCGCGTGGGACGTCCGAGTTCGGCCATGCAAGAAATTCATCGAGCAGGCGGATGGGCGTTTAGTGTTCTATTTCAGCTTCCGCTCCGCTGCTTCTGTCGGCAGGTCCTTTGTCCAGAGGAGATCGGACGCCGAGTTCTTCCCCTCCATCCTCTTCCCGGAGTTGCCGCTCCAATTGCTCAAGACTGTCCAGTTCTTCGAGAGGTGCGGAGTCCATGTCACCTCCGGCCAAAGCCATGGGCCTACTGTCTCATGGCTACGGTGTGAGCCTTGAACGATTTTCCGTCAGGTCCCGTTCCCGTATCGTCTGTGGTCATGGTGTTGCCTTTTATCTCCACGTGAGAGGTGGACAGGACATGCCCATCTTTCATGAATGTTACGAGTTGATGATCGGGATCGAGTTGCTTAGCGCTAACGTGGTCGTAAGGTTGTCCGGGTGATGCGTATAGTTTCCCATCGGCTGGAGCATGGAAGCTGGAATTCATCGGCTCACCCTTATCCGTTTCGCCCTTGATGATTACCTGATCGCCTTTGAAAGTGATCGTCATAGATTTGACTCCTCCCATTCCTGGTGCGAAGGTCGATTTCGCGATGTCCATCTTCCAGGTGCCCTGGAAGTGTTCATTGAGATCAGCAGCCTGAAGGGATAGAGCTAATCCCGTTAAGGTGAGTAGGGTTCGAAGTTGTCGCATGTAGCCGACGATTATGTCAGACGGGGACGACTCAATACTAGTGGCATAGTACTATCAAGGACTTTGCCATGCAGACGTCACCAAGACAGATCAAGGTGTCGCTGGCATTCGGACTACCTGTCGCTTAACCGATTACAGTGCGTAGGCGTCGGCGAGGTCGATATGAAGGCCCTAAAGGTAAGCTATGACATCTACGCTGTGCGATAAGCATTTAAGTGCTGCTCTCAGAGATTCTGACCACCCGACACCTGAACTGAACGATTGGAATCGCGGAGACCATTAAAGGGGCTTATATGAATGCACCAGCAGAACCGCATCGAGACGTGTTCCGGATCTACTGATTGCGAGGGAACACTCGGGAGGCCTACACCGAGCGTGCAGCTAAGATCAGGAAGCGGTTAGAGTAAGGCTCAGCCTACAGCCCTCCCCCCGCTCAACCCTTGTCGCGGAATACGAGCGCGGACAACACCGCTACGACTTAGTCAGTCCCATTCGGGGCTTTGCTGTTCTTTCTGTTCAGTCAGAGATCTAAACCGAATCACAACTGGAATTTCCAGGTCATTGAGTGAAAACTCTTTCGCTAAAGCCGAACGGATTTTGCTGCTGATCTTGGTTGCATCCACAGGGGTTTCAACAGTTCCATCTACGAGCAGAACCCGGAAGAAAAGTGCCGGATCTCCAGAATAATCTGGAGCTTCACTTACCCTGATGCGAACGATTTCAGAGGCATACGTCTTAGCGAACGCGTTGACTTGCTTCTGGGTAGGGGATGCAGATGTGACAGTCACTAGTACTAGGATAGCCGACTTGAGCTTCAGAATGAGCTTGTAACCGCACCCAAATGACTTACTTGCTACTCGGGACGTTCACGAACGGCACAGGTGTCGAACTGTATTGGGTCAACAAGCATCGCGGCGTGCGACAGGGTGCTCGCATTGATTAACGACGATCCCAGAATTGAGATCCCAAGCGGATAGCCCCATCAGCCTGCAAAACCTGACGTTAAGGACTAATCTACTTGCCCCGTAACGTGGTGTAACGTCGGTCTTTTAGTAAGCTTTCTGAGTTCGCGCCGCACCCGCAAGCACTTGGAATAAAAGCCGGTCCGATATCTGGGCCATACGGGATGTTCGATGCTCCTCTCCAAAGATCCACATGTTATAAGCCATCCCGGCATCCGTGGCCAAGGTCTGCGCTGCATCTAGCACTTGCTCTTTCGTCTGGCCCCCGGGATAAAGCGCCAACACACGGTCAGCATTGGCGCCAAACATCTTGCGGACCGCCGCCGCATATCCTTCCGCGGTCGGCGGCTGATCGCCCAACACAGACTTTGCAGGCCGGTCTTCCGACACCCAACCTTCGAGCAACGGCACATGCGCTTGCTTGCCGGAATGAACATATTCGATCAAGTTCGTCGCCGGAACCTGATAACCATCGGCAATGGCTTCAAAGCGCGCCCACTCCGGTTGGGCAGTGAGCTTCAGAACTTGGTCGGCGGGCGTCGCACGCAGGTCCTTGAGTGAGGACGCACCTGCTGCCTGCATGAACGCCCGTCCGCGCTTCTCCGCATCGGCAAGTGACGGCGGCCTCGTCGCACCGACCATGCTGCCGCTCTCCATGATGGCGCCAGCGAACAGACCCTTAGAGATGGGCGAAATAATCTGGACAGACGGATCGTGACCCGGCGGATTGGCCCGCAATAGTGACTCGATTGGGATCTCCTCCAAATGCTGCAATATTGGTCCGTACCCATTTCAGTGCGGCATTCTGATCCAGAAAGCCGTAGTTGCCGGAAGCGTGATAAGGTGCTTCTGCCGTAAGCTCCGGATGCGCCAGGAATCCAAATACCGTCAGGCGATAGTTGACGGTCACAGAAACGATGCCTTTGGATGCCATGCTTTCGCCGTCGTAGCGGTAGTTCCGAACCGTCCCCCGCCACCAGTCCGCCGCCGAAAAAGTAGACCAGCACTGGCTTCTTGCCGGCTGATTCATTCGGCGTCCAGACATTCAGATAGAGGCAGTCTTCACTCATGCCGTTGCTACGGAACTCCATGTCGCCATAGATGGGCCGCTGCATGCAACTTGCTCCGAATCTCTTGGCGCTGCGAGTTCCTGTCCAGCTCTGATCCGGCTGTGGCGCCTTCCATCGGAGTTCGCCGACCGGTGGCGCCGCGAACGGGACTCCCCGATAGACCTGAATCCCGGTACTAGTGATATCGCCCTCGATTACTCCATTGGCGATTTTCAATTGGGGAGCGCTATTAGACGCTTGCACTACGGCTGATCCCAACAAGTTGAAAAGTAGACAAAGACCGATACTGCTAAACGACCTTACCGTAAGACGCTCTCCTCGAACAATGCCGGTGCGCGAAGACCCGTCCAGAAGACGGTATGAAGAAGCTGTCGTGTACGACTGGCGAAAGACTCGGATAGTAGCTTTGTGCCGATTCATTGAAGCTTACTGATGATATAACCAGGTTCGCGCGGACCCGCGAGTTCGCTCAGGTTAAACAGGCATTCGGATAAAACTCGAGCTAGGAACCGAAAAACGCGCCTGGCTTCGCCCATCTATGCGTATATACTTCGGCGGATGCACGGGGACTTCAGGGTAGTAATCTGTACCGTCACTGCCCGACCCGGCGACTGAACGTCCGCCTCTCCGGTAATCTGATGCATGGCCTTCGATGCGAACGGCGAGCTCGAAAGTGATATCCGGATTTGGAGATACATGGATGTGGGGCGATTCCTTGCGTTACTGAAATCTAGGTCTCTCTATTTTGCGAAGCCGCACGAGTTCCCGGATTCATGGGAAGCGTTGCAGCTCCCGCGCATCGAGCGAGAGATCCTGCGCGACGCGCTGATCGTGGAAGAGAGGCGACGCGAGGAAGAAAAGAAACTTCCCGCGCCGACACCGCCACGCAATCCGCCGGAAACGATCTCCAAACAACTGGCACAGGTCTGGGATAACTTCACCCGGCTGGCGTCTATAAGTTGCTGGCATCAGAACGATGCCGAGTCGATCGCGATGTGGAAGCTGTACACCAGCGGGGCAGAAGGCGTGGCAATTCAAACAACTGTTGGACGCTTAAAGATTGCCCTGGAAGGTGCCGGGCGCCCAATGCGTATCGCCGCAGTGCGATACATCGATCACCAGGCGAGCGATGACAGGGAGCCGATCGAGCGCACGACCAATCCGATGCTTTCCGCGTTGTCCAAGCGCGAGGTCTTTTCCCACGAGCGCGAAATTCGGGTGGTGATCGATTACCTGGAAGATGTCGCCAGTCGGGCGCGCCCGACTCCGGACGGCCTTGCGCCTGAGATACCGAGCCAATTCACCGGCAAGGAGAAGGGCGAGAATTTGCTTATCGATCTTGATCTCCTGGTCGAAAGGATCGTAGTCTCGCCCGATTACCCGCAGTGGGCACTTTCGGTGCTGCAGGATGCAGTAGATTCAGCGGGCTTCGAGTCATGGTCGAGGAATCAGGAATTCATAAAAAGCCGCCAGAACGCCCTGAATGAATTTAGGGCTCGCGCGTGGGGCTGTAAGTCCTTAAGATGATGGTGGCCAGAGACGGAAGGGAACCGCCGACGCAGCCGCGAGATGCACGCCGATCAGGTCTGGGATTGCCGACGGCGGAGCATACATAGTTGATCCTCCGGATGCCCCTTCCGGACGGTTGAGAAATCAAATCCGCGCGAAGCGTGTTTTACGTCAGAGTGGCTGTGTCCTTGTTCGGTATTTGTCGGCCCTTTCCGGCAAGTTGCGAATGATCTACTTGGCTGCAGTTCATATTTTACAGAGAGCTTTCAAGTTGGATTCCATGTAAAAAGAGCTACATGAAATCATCGACGACCATAACATTTGAGCCGATTCTGGCACCTAATACTGTCAGGATCGAACTTCGATCGGGAGATACTGTGATGCCCAAACCGGGTGTGTCGAGAGGTGCGATCTCTCGATTAGTCGCGGCAGAGAAGTTGTGGAATCTGATCGAAGCCTTCCCGCCAGGCGCCGGAGCGGCGACGTAGTAGATCCCATCGTCCACTACAGTGAATGCTCTGCCGTAAATAGGCTCCACCGCGACGCTACGCTCGTTTGTTCCACCGATTGGTAGTTCCCAAAGACTGTTTGACGTCGAAAGGTTTTCTGGAGTCTTCGTGTAAAAGATCGAGCGACCATTTGGCGCTTCAAAGGCCACCCAACCACCTTTATGGGTGACCAATTGCCCTTTGCCTCCGATGCTCGGTGCTTTCCAGATTTCGAATCTGCCCGTGCGATTGCTGGCATAGTAGATCCACTTACCATCGTGTGAAAAACTGGCGATCACTTCATCGCCGTCATCGGTAGTGAGTTGACGCACCTGGCCGCCGTCCGCCGCCATAACGAAGACGTGCCAGCCGGACTTCAAATGTCGATCGAAGGCAAGCCATCGGCTGTCCGGGGACCACCTCGGAGTGCCAGAATACTCGGGAGAGTTGGTTAGTTGTACGAGATTGTTGCCGTCTGCATCTGAAGACCAGATGTTCATCGCCCCAGAGCGGTTTGAGAAAAATGCCACGCGCTTGCCATCGGGAGAGTATTGCGGACCAGCCTCATGGCGTGTCGAAGAAGTTGCAAAGCGCTGAGACGATTTCCCGGGTTTGATTTGCCAGATGTCAAAGTCAGTCAAACTCTGCAGATAGGCAAAGCGGTTTCCGCGTCGTGAAATTATCGGGGCGAAGACTCGTTCTCCGGCGTAAGAAAGTGGCTCCACTTTGTCGGGATTTCCCACCGCGAAGCGCATGAGGCGAGGATCGTAAGTTTTGTCAGGAAACCCGGAATACACAATGCCTCTGCCGTCGGACGTCCACGCGGTTCCCAATACAATACCTTTAACGTCCAGCAAGATTGTTGGCTCGGCCGCGGCGCGGTACTGCGGCGTCATCTTTAACAGGTACAACCCACAGGTGTAGCGGTCAACGCACCTTGTAAAGAGAAGACTCTTGCCATCAGGCGAGAATCGGGGATCCTGATCGCTGGCAGCCGCGTTAGGCGTAGTCAAACGCGTCTTTTCACCGTTCTCGGCGGAAATCAAATACAAGGAGCCGGATTCGTCTACCGACTTGCGTAAAGCAACCGCGAACAATCTGCTATCGGGAGACCAGGAAAGAACACCGGAATGGTATCCATCTGCGGCCCCGCGGTCAACGATGAGATCGCCAAGTATCTTCTTTTCGACACCGCCACCGGCCGGAACCACATAAAGTGCATCGTCGCGATCTTGCGCGCGAAGAAATGCGATCGTGCGTCCATCAGGTGACCAGGCGGGATCTGAATCGGCGGTCGCGGCCGACGTTAAAGGTGCGGACCTTCCGGACCCAATTGTCTTCACGTAAATATGAGCGGCGTTGCTCGTCGACGGTTCGGCCCACACGTAGGCAATTCGATCTCCTTCCGGCGAGAAGGTCGGTGATTGTTCGGAGCCTTGTGCGGCGGTTAACGGTACTGGCGTCAACTGGGCTAGGCCGGTTTTGGGGCTTGGCTTTAGCCACCAGGTCATCAAGCCGACAAGAAGTACAGTCACGGCGACGATGACAGGAATAATGGCTCTTCCGTCTGGCGCTGCATGCTTTGGTTCTGTGCTTGGCTCCGTAGGCGGTTGCAATTCCACACGGTGGAGAAACCGATAACCGCGCTTCGGCAGCGTCTCGATAAACCGAGGGTTGTCGGCACTATCGCCGAGCGTTTCTCTCAACTTCCGAACTGCGCTGCTAATAGCGTTGTCAAAATCGACAAAAGTATCTGGAGACCAGAGTCTCCTTCGGATCTGTTCGCGCTCGACAATTTCACCTGGACTTTCGAGGAGAAGAACCAGGATTTGAAATGGCTGTTCCTGGATTTTGAGTCGGACGCCATGCTTCCTTAGTTCACGCGAAGGCTCGTGGACTTCAAATACGCCAAATCGAAATGTCCGGTTAGGCATCTTGGGTTCGAAGGTCAAATGATAGTCCAGTAACGGTCGTTTGGACAGTAGGGAGCGCTGTTTTTACCACTAATATGTGTGTGCAATTGGGACAGACGCGCTGATAACCTCTTTTTGTTTCAGTAGGTTAGATCGACAACTCTTGATGGGGCAGAGACAAGGTGCGTGCCATGGACATGTCGGCTGATGTGACGCAGTGTAAGCGTTGTGAAACGCACTTTAGCAATACTTTTGGCCTTTGTCGCCGGGTCGAGCGGACAAACTTTTCAGCAACCGGTACGGGTATATAACTTGGCCAATGTTTCGAATAGCACTCTCAAGCATGCCTTAGGTGTGGCGGCGCAACTTTTTGCACACGTTGGTGTATCGCTCCTTTGGACCGCCGGTCCCAATAACTCGCTGGAAGGGCGGACGACTGACTTCACCGAACAGCGTTCGTTTTCAGATCAACTCGGAGGGCGCGACTATTTGGTCGTAACAATAGCGAAGGGTCCCGGGAAGGACGTGCGACCAGGCTTATCTGGGTTTGCGTTGCCGTTTGCTCGAACTGGCGCAAACGCTATGGTCTTCAATGATCGAGTGGAAAAGCTCAGCTTTGAAATTGGTGCTGGCCCGGATGTCGGAACTTTGCTTGGGGCGGCGATAGCCCACGAATTGGGACATGTACTTATGCGTTCGCAAGTGCATTCTTCACGCGGATTGATGAAGGCTCGATGGGGCGACCAGGAGCTGAAGTTACTGTCATGCAACCGCCTTCAATTCTCACCGGAGGAGAACCCAAAACCAATGGGTCTCTGGAAACAGAATGGCCGATAGACTGAGGAGACTACACCGCCAAGCAGGTCGACGCAACATCACTAAAACCGCCCGTTCGTTCTCCAAATTGCAATCAATCAGAGGAAAGTCTAGGGCATCAGCGCGATCACATTCGCGATCGAAGAGAATCAAAGCGCGGCCGACTCCTACCTGCTAACGCGACATCATCCAAACGTTGCCTGTCCTCTCGACGAGCGACATAGCTATTCGTCCCCCTGTCGCAGACCAGCCGCCGTGCCCAAAGGACAACAGGCCGTGAAAGTGCTCTACTGGGAAAACGTCTCCGACCGGGTGGCGGGAAACCGGGTCCAGCTTGCGCCCCCAAAGACAGGCGTACCCATCCCGGTCCGAAGTAAAATACAACGTTTTTCCATCGGGCGACCTGTGGGCGTAGTCGTCCGGGGACACGTCTGCAACCTCGACCCAGGACTCTTGTGGAATCGGTTTCTGCCTTATCAGTGGCGCGATCGCAATACGACCCCGATTCTGCTCGCTCCGGATAGTGAAGCTTACCCATTCTCCGTCGGGTGAGAAACGCGCGTACAGCAGATGGTAGGTCGGATGCCGGAGTAGCGGACTCCGCTGGTGCGAGGCTAAGTCGAGCTTATCCACCCGATACGGATTGCCCCCGAACACCAATACCGACTTTTCGTCGGCCGACCAGTCTGTTGAACGCAAGCAGCCTTCGCAGATTGTCTCCGGCGTACCTCCGGGGGCCGACACATACAGCACGCGTTTGTCCTTCTCATAAGCCGAAAATGCAACGCGGGTCCCGGATGCATTGCTCACCGGGTAGCCTTGCACCGAGGTGGAGGGGGCTACGCTTGATTCCTGTCCCGTCGCGAGTTCCCGCATGCGAATATTCCCCGGACCAAACCGGTCGGAAAGGGATACGAGGTAGCGGCCGTTGCCAGACAGTGATGGGTTCCGGTGCACGGCCCTATCCTCGCCGATTCGCTCTAGCCCTCCTCGGGACATCCCCAAGTTCAAATCGAAAGGTTGCAACCAGATGTCTTGCCTGGTTTCGATATTGCTGAATGCGACACTTCCGCCGCCACAGGTCGGGTCGACTTCGTTCCCGGAGCCGATTGTTAGCCTTTCGGGCACACTGCTCACCGCACCGGTTCGCGGCGATACCCCGATTTGCCAAACGTCTTGCGCATCGCCCGTCGACCTCGAGAAAACAACCTGATTCCGGGTAGCCAACCAGCACCCGGCAGTGGGCACGTTCGGGACAGGAGTTATCGGAGTTTGAGTCACCGGAAAACCACCTCCGTGCAACGCTCGGTAAGCGCCCGTTCTGATTGACTCTTGCCCGTTCGCCCCGACCACCCACCAGTCGATACTCGCGCTCTCGAAGGCAGTTGCCGCTGCATATCCGACGACCAAAAGACGCTTTCCGTCTGGAGACCATATGGGATTTCGAGCCGTAGTAAGACCTGTTCCCACGCGCCGTGGCACTCCTCCTGCTGCGGGCACGACCCACACTGCTCCACTGCCGGGCACCGCGGCCGCAACACTCTGCGTGCCGACCCAATAGGCAACTTGGAAACCGTCAGGCGAGTACTTAGGATCGAATCCGGCTTTGGCTAACAGTCGAGCGGGTCCCCCGAAAGCAGGCATTACATAGATACTGCCGCCGTCGCGGCCCGAACGAAATACGATTTTCGAGCCGTCTGGGGAGAAATCCGGCATGGTATTGCCGTTCCCATCCTGAGTCAAACGGATGGGCTGGCCGCCGTCAACGTGCTTGACGTATAAGTCTTGGGACTCACCGGGCCCCGAAGCGGAAGAGTAGACCAGCAGCTTTCCATCGCGCGATAGCGCTGGGGAGCCAGAGTATCCAGCATCCGAAGTAAGCCGGACCAGCTTCCATTGCGGCATGATCGCCGCGGTATGAAAGAGCCAACCGGCCGAAAAAGAAGCCACGCAAGAGGCGCCTGAGACTAGCCACCACAGAGTCCTCAGCCGCCGCGGCACCTCGGACCGGCCACTCTCCTGCGCTTTAGGCAGAGAAATGCTGCCAATAAACCGGTACCCGCGGCCGGGGACAGTCTCGATATATCGGGAGTTCTCCGCCGGATCTGTCAGGGCCCGGCGCAGCTTGTTCATGGCGGCGTTTAGGCCGTGCTCGAAATCGACAATGGTCCCATCAGCCCAGACCCGTTCGCGCAGTTCCTCTCTCGTGACCACGTGTCCCGGCTGTTCGAGTAAGACCTGCAGAATCTGGAGAGGTTGGCCCGAGATCCGCAAAAGCACTCCGTGCTTGCGTAGCTCGCCCGCGTTGAAATCAAAGTCGAAGGGGCCGAAAGTTTGACCCGCTCCTTTTGATTTGGTCGCCATGAAAGCGTGGAGCGTAGTGTAGCACGCATATTGCACGATGAGGCAAGTGCGTATGTCTTCCGTTTTCATTGGTTTATACGACGAGGCGCATTCCTACCTCGGGATTATCCGGAATGTATTGCTCGAGCGCTGCATGCTGTCTAGAATCATCTAATCCGCGGACGCCAGCAACGGTCGTCTGCTTCTTCAAACAAACTCGGAGGGAAGATTAAGATGCAAAAAAGAGGTCAGCACTTCGTGATTATGGCCTTGGCTCTCGTTGCTGCTCCGGCCATGTATGGCGATGCGATTGACAGTTTAACCCTGAACCCTGTTGGTCAAGACACAGTCTTCACGATCGCAGGTACGTACGCACCAGATACTCCTACCACGGCATTCAGCTCTGCGAACGCCACTTACTTGCTGAGGTTCGCAGTTCCAACCACCCCATCCTTGTTGGACTTTTCAGATCCCATTGGGGCCTACGGACTTGGAACGACCGTGACTCTGAATAACATCATCTTCCCTAACAGCCAAGCCGTTTTCTTCGGGGCGGAACTTGGAGGCGGCCTTGCCGCCTGCCTTGGTCAGGCGTGTAATCCGAACTCGCCCGTCTCCCCTGAATGGGACATTCTTGGCGATCAGCTCTTTACAGGCTCTCTAGACGCACCGACCCTGATTTCCGGTGCGGCAAACTTCGATCTCGTTCACAGCTCGTACAACATCACTGCGTCAGCACCCGAGCCCGCCACTTTCACGTTCGCAGGGATCGGAATTGTAGTTTGGGCTTTGATGAGGCGCCGAAAACGCCTTGCCGAGTAGGGTTCATGCGCGAGTCGGTATCTAGCTAGTGCTACACGAAGTTCTTGCAGCCTTTTCGGTCACGGCCATTTCAACCGACCTGGAGCAGTCCAGG
>CAVSTI010000018.1:0-77560 GCA_963730775.1 uncultured Acidobacteriaceae bacterium
TATGAACCAGGCACTTCAGCAGGCAGCACGCTGGTGAAGCTGAAAGCTGCCGGGCACTGTCCCCATCTCAGCGATCCGGGCGAAACCATTCAGGCGATTCAAGCTTACCTCGGGGTGTCTTGAGCACGGCCCGCGTCAAACGGACGCCCACCTGTCTTCCGCGTTGGACGAGAGCGCGGAAGAGCTGATATGAGATGGCGCCGTGCGGCTACCTGACCACCACCATCCAGGGCCGCATCGTCAAGGTGAACCGAACCTGCCGAATGGCTTGGGTACGCGCCGGAAGAGAAAGACTGACAGACGGCAGAACGCTGGTGAATTTGCTGACGGTGGCGGGCAGATTTCTTCGAAACGCATGTGAATCTGCTGCTGCGGATTCAGGACGCGGTGGATGAAATCGCACTCGACTTCGTCTGCCGCGACGGACGCCGCCTTCCCGCGCTGATCGATGCCCGGCAAAAACCCGGGGAGGACGGCCAGCCGGTTATCAATCGTTTTCCCATCTCAACTCCACCGAGCGCCGCATGTACGAGCGCATTTGCTGGCCGCGCGGGATACCTTCAAAATCACCCTTTCCAGCATCGGCGACGGCGTGGTGTCCACGGACGCCGAGGGCCGGGTTACTTACTTGAATCCGGTTGCCGAGAGGCTGACCGGATGGCCGGACTCTGCCGCTCAGGGCAAGGCGATCGAAGAAGTGGTGGTGCTGATCCGCGAGGATAACGACGAGCCGGTGGAAAACCCGGTCACTCATGCCCTGCGCGTGGGACAGGTGGTGGGTCTGGCGAACCACACCCTGCTGGTCTCGCGCGACGGACGCCGCATTCCCATTGACGACAGCGCCGCGCCGATTCGTGATGGCAACGATACCATCACCGGCGGCGTGCTGGTCTTTCGCGATATTTCCGAGCGACGGAAGAAGGAGGAACTCGAGCGCGAACATCAGGACCACTTCCGCGAGAGCGCGCGTCTGGAAAGCCTGGGCCGCATGGCGGGTGGGATCGCGCACGACTTCAACAATCTGCTGACCGCCGTTCTAGGCAACGCCAGTCTTCTTGCCGAGACGGCTGTTCCCGAGGATGTTCCCATTGTCAGCGAAATCATCGAGGCCGCGGAGCGCGCGGCGGCTTTGACTAAACAGATGCTGGCGTACTCCGGCAAGGAGTGGCTCGACATGGTGGCGCTCGATTTGAACGCGCATGTGGGCAACAACCTGTCTACGATGCGCGCATCGCTGCCTGGCAACGTCTCTTTCGAAGTGGAACTTGGGCCGCCCGGCTACGCGGTGAGAGCCGACGCGATCCAGTTTCAGCAGGTGATTCTGAACATCCTGACCAACGCGGCGGAAGCGCTCGAAAATCGCCCTGGGAGGATCAGCATACGCACCGGCGTGGTAATTGACCGTCCCGGCCGCCTGAGCCCACACCTGTCCTATCCCGTTCCCGCCGGTACCTATGGCCTGATTGAGATTCGAGACAACGGTATCGGCATGAGTCCCGAAGTTCTGAGGAAGATCTTCGACCCCTTTTTTACGACCAAGTTTACGGGCCGGGGGCTCGGGCTGGCCGCTCTCGTGGGCCTTGTTAAGGGTCACCAGGGTGACATCGGGGTACAAAGCAAACCCGGTGTCGGGACGTCGTTCCGGGTTTTCCTTCCGGCTACGCCTCTGAGCGTACCGGAGCGGGACTAAGCGCGCCGCCGCCCCTTGACCCCGGCTTACCCGTGAGCGCATACTCGTCGCAGGATTCGTTTATGTTGAACGACCGCGTGTCTGCTTCGTTACGTTCTTTGCTGTTTCTCACGCTGGCTTCTCCGCTCGCCGCACAATCCGTCATCTCCACCCATGCCGGAGTAATCCACTTTTTTGAAGGCTCTGTCTATCTGGGCGATACCCAGTTACAGCCTCATCTGGGCAGGTTCCCCAGCATCCCCGAGGGCGGGGAACTGCGCACCGATACCGGCCGTGTGGAAGTGCTGCTGAGTCCGGATGTGTTCCTGCGCATGGGCGAGAAGAGCGCTATTCGCATGGTCTCGAACGATCTGACCAACACACAGATCGAAGTGCGTTCCGGCTCGGTTCTGATCGACGCGGGCAAGCCGAATCCGGACACGTCGGTCACGTTGATCTTCCGGGACTGGAACGTTCGCATCCTGCAAAAGGGCAACTACCGCATCGATTGCGCTCCGCCGCTGCTTACGGTTCGAGAGGGAGAAGCGCAGGTCCGCCGGATTCCGGACGGAGCTCCCGTTGCGATCCATGCGGGAATGACGCTGCCCTTCGCGCAGGTTCTTGTGCAGGAGCCGACGGCGGGATCGGTGAGCGAAGCCGCGGCCCCGCCCACGGGAGATGCGCTCAGCCAGTGGAACACCGGACGCAGCGAATCAATTGCGGCAGACAACTCCATCGCGGCGCAGATCAATGAAGACCCTTCCTCGCGAAACGCGAACTTCGATACGTTCGCCTATTTCCCTTATCTGGGCGGCGTGCCTCCGGCGAGCGGCTTATATGGCGCCTATACTTCGCTGGTTCCGTCTCAGGTGGGTTTCAACTCCATCTATCTGCCCGGTTATACCTATAGGCCGCTGCTGCTGGGCGTCCCGGTAATTGGGTCCGGCATTTACTACCAGGCGCCTTACCCGCGGCTTGGCTTACCTGGGCGAGTGATCGGTGTGACTCCTGCTCCGCGCTTTCCGGTTCGCACCGGGCCGCCGGTTGCGCCGGTACACGTCGGCCCCGGCATCGGAGCCCGCGCCGGGCATCGCTGAGATTTACTGCGCCGCGGCATAGTATCCCAACCGCCAGTGCGCCTTCAGCGCTGAGACGCCGTGTGGCTGGGTGACCTTCACTTCCACTTTTCGGTATTTTCCGTCCTTCGTCTGGTTCTTCGGGTAATAGCCGAGAACGTATTGGTTGCGTAACTCAATCGCGATGCGGGAGGCGACGCTCGGGAGATCGCCTTCGACGGCGGCAGAGAAGGCCCGGCCGCCGGTTTGAGTGGCGATTTCGGATAACAGGCGCGGACCGGACACCTCTTCGCGGCTCATGCCGATGGAGGCCAGCGGATCAAACACACCCATGGCATAAACCTGCACATCCGCTTCCCGCACCAGCGACTCGATCTGCGCCGAGGTGTACTGGCTGTGGTTGTCGCCGCCATCGGAAATAATCACGATGGCTTTGCGGGAATTCTTCGCCTTTTTCATCTCGCGCAGAGCCATGTCGATGCCGTCGAGCATGGCCGTGAGGCCGCCCGGTTTCGAATGGTCGAGTGCTTCCTCAATCTCGCCCGCGCGCGAGGTGAATCCAACGCTGAGTCTCGCGGTATCGCTGAACTCGACGAGGAAGGCTTCGTCATCTGCATTCATGGTCTTGAGAAACTGGCCGACCGCGTTCTTTGCCTTGCGCAGCTTGTAATCCATACTGCCGCTTTCATCGAAGACCAGGCCAACGGAGAGCGGAGCGTCTTCGCCTGAGAAGTGCGCCACGTTCTGTTCCACGCCGTCTTCCAGCAGATGGAAATCCTTCTTCTCCAGTCCGAGGACGAAACGATTCAGCGAGTCGGTGACGGCTACGGGAATCAGCACCAGCGAGGTGTCGGAACGCAGCTTGAAATCCGAGGCGTCCTGGGCGGCGGCGGAAGAGAGCAGGAGGAGTCCGGCAATGAGGCGCAGTGAAATTTTGTGACTTATCCAGGTCAGTTGAACCTGGAGACGACTCCTACAAAAAGTCATAGGTTGCTCTACAAATTCTCATCATCTTCGATTCAGGTGTGGCAGCGGAAGGAGCCCGTTTTTCAACGGAAGCAATCGTACTCCTCCTGTCGAAAAGATAATGATTTTCACAGCTAACTCGCTGAATATATCTACTATGACTCACCTGGGCTGCAATGGGGCAACCATGATGTTTTTCGCCGGCAGGACAAAGCTGCTGCTGCTGGGCGCCACGCTGCTGGGCTGCCTGAGTTTGCAGGCGCAGATTACGGGCGAACTGCGGGGCACGGTACTGGATGCCTCGGGGGCAGCTATCGGGACGGCCAAGGTCACGCTGAAGAATGCGGAGAACGGGCTGAGCCGTGATCAGATGGTCAACAGCCATGGTGAGTTCGCCTTCAACCTGCTGCAGGTGGGGACTTACGAGGTGCGGGCGGAAGCGGCGGGCTTCGTGACCACGGTGGCGCGGGCTCCTGTGAAGACCGGCGAGACGGCCAACGTGTCGCTGACCATGCAGGTGGGTCAGGTGAGCCAGAGCGTGGAAGTGGGCGGGACAGTCGCGCAGTTGGATACGGAAAATGCGCAAATCCAAAATTCAGTAAGCGGACAAACGGTGCAGGAGATTCCGGTGGGGCGCGATCCCAATGGTTTTGCGCTGCTCTCGCCTGGTGTAGCTCCTGTGTCGGCGAATAACCCTTACCTTGGCTCCGGAAGTTTCAATTCGAACGGCGGACGTGGACGCGGGAATAACATCACGGTGGATGGCATTACTGCGACGGATGTCTCGGTCACCGGGACGGGCGGTCCGCTTGGACCTTTGAACTTCGCAGCGATTAAGGAAGTTCAGGTGATTACCAATAACTTCAATGCGGAGTACGGCCGCAATGCCAGCTCCCAGGTTATCTACATCACCAAGAACGGAACCAACGACCTTCACGGGGAGATGTACGAGTATTTCGAGAACGATAAGATGAACGCGCGGTCGTTCTTCGATACCACCGGACACCCCAGCATCCTGCGCAACAACGTTTATGGCTTCGAGGTGGGCGGCCCGGTTTACATTCCTAAACTCTACAACGGCCGGAACCGGCTGTTTTGGCATGTGGACTATGAAGGCGTGAAGACGCGCGGCGCAGGACAGGCGCAGGTAGCAGCCGTCCCCACTCCAGCGCAGCTGGCGTCCGTGACCAACCCCTCGGCTTTGGCTCTGATCAAGCAATACAACCTGCCGAGCAGCCCGAGCGGTCAGGTGCAGGCATCGGCGCCTAATTCAGCTAATACCTATCAGGTGTCGTACCGGATGGATGTGATCGTCACTAAGAACGACACGTTGTGGGGTCGCTATGGTGTTTACAACTCCGCTCAGTCTTCTTCGGGGCTAACGTTTATCAACAGCAGCCTACCCGGTTTCGGCGCTGGCAGCACAAACCATCCGCGCGAAGCCACACTTTCGGAGACGCATCTGTTTGGCGGCATCGCGGTGAACGAGTTCCGCTTCGGCTTCGGCCAGAGCAAGCCGAACTTCCCGATTCAGACTCCTTATCCGCTGGGTCCGCAGATCAGCTTCAACGATGGTTCGGTGACTTCCATCGGCGTGTCGAATATCCTTCCGCAGGGACGGGAACAGCGTACTTACCAGTACACGGACAACTTTTCGTATACGCGCGGAACTCACAACATCAAAGTAGGGGCGGAATACTACGCGCTTGACGCCGATTCTTTCTTCGACAGCAACCTCCGGGCAACCCTGACATTCAACAGCTTCGCGGATTTTGCGGCGGGCAACCCCGTCGGCTATACGCAGAACTTCGGCAATTCCGTGCGCAACAACGTGGTGCACAATGCGTTTGCCTTCGCGCAGGATGACTGGAAGGTAACCCGCAGGCTGACGGTTAACCTCGGGGTTCGCTACGAGTGGGCCGGCGGTCCCATCGAAAGTAATAAGAAGATCTCCAACCTGAATCTGCGTGACACCGCTCCTTACGGCGCGGCGGGGGGCGGTCCGCTGGGTCTGCTCGTGACTGGTCTGCCTTCATTCAACAGCAACAACAACTGGGCTCCGCGTTTTGGTTTCGCGTGGACACCGACCAGCGACAACAAAACGGTTGTCCGCGGCGGGTATGGCATCGCTTACGACTTCATCTACCTGAACCCGATCACGAATCAGCGCTTCCTGCCTCCCTTCATCTATTCGGCGAGCCTGAGCGGGCTAAGTGCCTTCACCGGAGCCAACAGCCTCGCCAATCTGCTGGCGGGAACGGCGCCTATTCAGCAGCAGACCTCCGCGGCGGTGGGCACGCTTTCCACCAGCATTTTGAATTTCGGGAGTATCAGTCCCGCCATTGCGCAGAACCTGAGAAATCCGCAGGTGCAGCAATGGAACGTGGGAGTGGAGCGCGAGTTTCTTGGTCTGGTGTTCAAGGCCAGCTATGTGGGAACCAAGGGAACTTTCCTGACGCGGACCCGGCCGATCAACCTGATTGCGAATCCCGTACCTGCCGCCACCAGTCTGGCGGACGAGCAGGCGCGCCTGCCGCAGTTCCAGGCGGCGATTGCGGGTCTGAGCGGCAATGCCACTACCTACAGCGACCGCTATGATCCGCGTTACAACACGGTTGGATATCTGGAAAGCTCGGCCAATTCGAGTTATAACGCGCTCCAATTGCAGGTGGAGAAGCGAATGTCGCGCGGCCTCTTTCTGAGCCTGTCGTATACGTATGCGAAATCCATCGACGACAACTCGGATGCGCTTAGCGTTCTGGTCAACGACACGTCAGCGCAGCAGAATCCGCTGAATAACCGCAACAACCGCGGACCTTCGCAGTTTGACCTGCGCCACACGCTGACCGTCGGCCACACTTATGAGCTGCCATTCTTCCGGGACTCTTCCAGCAAGTTGCTGAAGGGTTTCCTGGCCGGATGGTCCTTTGCCGGGATCAGCAGCTACCGTTCCGGATTCCCGGTGAACATCTATGCCGGACCGCGCTTCGGCATTTCCGATCCCATTGCTCCGCTGGGCGGCAGTGCGGTGGACCGCCCGAACGTAGCGGGACCGATCAACAACTTCAATCCGCAACCCGCCGGTTCGCCGGGCAATCCCTCCAGCCTGGGGACCACCACGGTGAACGGCGTCAAGATCAGCACCTATGCCGCGAATCTCGGTCTCTCGCAGCCTCTTCTTGGCAACTTTGGAACGCTGGGACGAAACGTTCTTCGCCTGAATGGACAGACCAACTTTAATTGGAATGTGTATAAGAACTTCCGGTACCGGGAGAAAGTCAACTTCCAGGTGCGCGGCGAGTTCTACAACGCGTTCAATATGGTGTCGTTTCAGAGCATGGCGTCCAGCACGATTACGTCGCCGAATTTTGGCGTGTATAACTCGCTCAGCCAGAACCCGCGGCTGGTGCAGCTGGCGTTTCGGATTATTTTTTAGCGGCCCCGGCTGCGCAAGAACGCCGGTGAGCGGAACGTCATCGCGCGAGTTTGGCGAGAATGGCACGACTCATCGTGAGACTGGTTCGGCAGGAACTGTGGTTGTTACGGCAGGACGCCAGTTTCATCATGCACTGACGCGTACAGTACCGCGCATTCAACTCTTTCACCAGCCGATCCCGTTGTGGCACGGGAAGGATAAGCAAATCCAATCCCGGTACGACGGCGTAAAAGGGCCTTGCACGGACATCGATCGCTACGCATTCATTCAGGGCTCCCACATAAGTCGCAACGCCCAGGAGGACGACTGTCAGTCCGCCAATCATCATCAGCTTGTCCCGAAAAGGAAGTGTAGCGGAAGTTCTTCGAGCCCGTATTTTCACTTCTCTCCCTATGATTCCGCCGACCGGCGCTACCTCATAGCCTGGAGAGGTAAATAGGCTGTAAGGCTCCGCAGGTGATCTACGATTTGCCGTGAGTGGGGTTAGGCTGGAGCAGCAGGGCTGGGAGTTCCTCGCTGCCAGGTGGCGCAGTGAAGGGGGGATAGATGCTCGCTTGAGGTTGATCGTCGCCTAACGGATCACCATAGCTACAATGCCGGGTTACTTTGTAGAGGGCAAACACGTGAGTCGCGGAGCCGTCTAGGGTAGCCGAAGGACAAACGGCGGCGATTGAGAAGCCCGAGCTCAGCGGTGCTGTGGCGGTGAGGGTGGGATTCGAACCCACGGAACCCGTGAAGGTTCAACGGTTTTCGAGTTCGCCACCGTTAGTGACGGGTGGTTCATTGGTGTGTCTAAGTATGTGATCCTGAGAGCTTTCATTGCGTGCGATTTGACATCGTGTGACGTCTTGTTTTAGCCAGGACGTTCCAGCCCATTTGCACGGCATTTGCACGGAGAGGCGACGAAAGCTCAAACTCATTCGACGAGGTTTAGCAAAGCATTAAACGCTTATCGCCACGAGCACGCCGCCGTTGGCGCGCGCCGCCAAGAGTCGCCAATACCCAAACGCACGCGGATGACGAGAAAAACATCCGGCTCAGCCCAACGATATAGAAATATGGAAATAAAGACACAGACGAAAGCAGAGAAGGCGTCAGATCATGAAGTCCTTCATGGAGACGTCAGAGGAGCCGAGATGCCCCTGTCCAAAGATCACACGGCGTCGGAACTTATCTTTAGTCTTGAAGTTTCAGGGAGTTGACGAGGTCGAGAATGTCCTTGTAGGGAGAAAGAGTCTTGAGGGTCTGCTGGATTTGATGGACCCAAAGTGAATTCCAGCGCTTGTTTAGAGCTATCGTAAGGTCGGCTTGCTCCGCTCCTGAGGCTGCCATGGATTCGAAAACGTCGCTCGTTAGAATATATCGTCCCGCTACCCGGCGGCTATGATCAGGGACATCAGCTAATTGCCTTGGTTTTTCTAACAGTTTCCTGTCGAGCCTGCGAAGCCCTGAGATACGTTCGCCGGGTTCAGGCTTCTTAAGAACCGCAATACCGTAATACCGCAGAACATCGAATGTTTCCATGCGTGCCTGCAACTTATGTACGCCGACAATTGTCGTGTGAACAGTGCGATACGCCTGAACGAGTGTTCTCAATGCCTCGCCCTTCGGGTCGACTTCGTCTGGTAGCAGCACCGCTACTGGACCAAGGTGGTTCGCTGGACGTCCTTTGAGTAGTGCAGGGCCAAGACCGGAAGGTTGCTCCTGCTCAACGACACGAATATGGAGTCTTCGAAACGCGGACCTGAGGCGCCGGTGCAAATCCGCGCCTGGCGCGGTGACCAAAACTACTTCATTGATCTCGGCTCGCTTAATTTCGTGTAGCGCGGGTTCGAGGGAACGCTGTACTATTTCTGGCGCAAGTGCGCGGGCTTGCCATCCCGCAACGGGTACGATTACAGTCCGAACATCGTCTGCACGTGCGGCGAGAGAGAGGCGGAAGCGATCAGAGAAAGCCTCAATTTGGCTAACTAGTAGCTCCGCATCGGCCTCGCTGGCGTCGGCGGTCGCTCGTTCGACGGCGGCGCGAGTTCGCTCCAAAAAGGATTCCGGAACCACTTGGTAGCCCGCACTTTCCAACAGGGACTGCGTTTCGTCCGATGACGCGCCTATTGCGAGGGCCAACAATCGCAGTTTTTCACGTGCCGGGACTTTGTTTCCGGTCTCGAGATTAAAGAGGCTCGAAGCGGACACCCCCGCACATCCCAACTTTTTCGCCTTTGCGGCAAGCTGTGCGAGTGTCATCGTGGCGCTTTTTCGGCAAGCACGAAACTTGGCGCCAAACAAGACATCCTCAGACTTCTCAACCGAGTGCCCAGTTTTCATACGTGTATTGTATTTCGATTCTGAATTTATAATTCTTCTAATTATGCTTCCTTGAAACGACCCGTGCCGATAGAGTTGGGTTCATGAGCCAAACAGTCGTACCCTCTGAAATCACTCAGGTACTCGTAGCGATTAAGACGCCGATGATGCCGAGCGCAACCACCGCGTTCCTGCCTGCGAGCCTCTCCCTGAAGCAAGTTGTGGATGCCTTCCGCCAGATGCAGCCGAAAGATGACAACGCTCGCCGCGTCTTACAGCAGTTGGAACGTGAAACATCCGCCAGTGCATTCGACTTCATCATAGTGGGCGCGGCAGGGGTAGGCGAGAAGGCGGCCCCTTCCAAGTTGCTTCTTGAGATCGCCGTCCCCCGTGAGGTCCGGACCGCGCGCGGCCTCGAGTTGATCCCGGTTGCGGCTGTAGAGGTGCAAGCGTATGCTCCTGTCGGCCACTAACCGCCTGGCGGGTTCGCTCATTTTCCCCGTGGAAGGTGCCCTGCAATCGCTCCAGCCGCTGTTACTTATCGGCGGCCGGTTTTATGTCGCGGGTGCGGGCGGGGGCGTTTCGCTGGTGAGCGCCGGCGGCGTCGAGCATTCTTACCGACTTCTGTGCGACGAGCGGGTCGTTCAGGCCCATGCCACCCGCATAAACATAAATACTTTCCGTGCGCGCGTACAACGCGAATGCGCCGCAAGGCGTTCTCTCGCTGCTATGGACCCGTTGATGTTTTTTATTGATGTTCTGATTCCCGGCCTTGTTGAGCGTGACGTTGGTCACGGGTTCCAACATGAGCGAGTGCCCGAAGAACGCGGGAACGGGACGTGTACCGCTTCCGTTCCGCTTCTAAGCGAGGAGGACGCGCTTCGCGGCATGCCCGGTCCTGCTCTCCATTCACCCTCATTGTGGGTCTTAGGTCGTGCGTGGCGCTTGGAACGGGCGGCGGCTACACCGGCGTCCGTCCACGTGAGGTGCGGGGCTGATCTGTTATCGATGACCGGGGAGTACGTCAATTTGAAGCGGTTGTACCAAGAATGGGATGTTACGGTCGACCATTTCTGTGAGTCTGTGGCTTCACTTCTGTGCGTTCAGCCGGCTATCGCTTCGCGATCGGTGCTCGAAGTCGCTAAGGGGGCTTTGGCCGCGTCGGGTGTGTTCTTCAACGGCGACTTCCTGTACGTTGATTCGCGCCCCACACGCGTGGGGTGCGTGATCCCCACTCATCACAATCACACGCTCGGCCGACGTTCAGATAGGGATCTGGCGCTGACGGCGCCGCTGGGTTTTCCTCCGGCAATTCCACAGAACTCGGATCTCCTGATCTACCAACGCGGGGAGTCGAGCCAATGGGGGCCACTGTCGCGTTCCGTTTGCCTCGGCGCGGCTCCCTCTGTGCCTGCGGGCGGCGGGCTTGCCGCGGGCGGCGTGGACTTGCTGGCGTATCTGCGGTTCGGGGCGGTGAGGATCGCGGCGAACGGTCGTTTTCATGAGTATGACGGGAGAGAAAGCTAGGTCAAGATATGCAACTGATGATTGGCAAAAACGTCATGGAAAAGATTTTTGGTGCCGCGCGCAGTGCGGGGAACAACGAGTGTATGGGATTGTTGGCGTCGCCGCGGGACTCAGTCATGGTGACTGAAATGCGCCTGCTCCCGGCTGCAGCGACGGCAACCCATGCCGAGGCATCCCCGATGGCACTTCGCGTTTGTGCGGAAGAATTAGTTAAAAACGGTCTGATCCCTCGCGGCATTTGGCACAGCCATGGAAGGATGGAAGTGTTCCATTCGGGTACTGACCAGGGGACAATGGAACGGCTTCTACCCGCTATGGCCGGCTGGCATTTTAAACGTCCATCTCATGTAGTTCTGAGCCCTGCCGTAACCGCTCCAGATGAGGCATTGCTTCCTTTGAAAGATGGGCGCGTCATCGTCTTCGAGATAGTCGGTCCCTCACTACCGGGTGGCTGCGGGAATGAGCTGGGCGGGTGGGGTGGCGTCGCGACAAATTTCACGGGTAAGTCGGGCGCGGAACCTACCGCCGGCTTTGATGGAACGAAACTGAGGATGGAAAGCAACGGTGTCCGTGTTGAGCTGGAGGTCCCTGAAGGCGCGATCGTTCATAGCCGCGTGGAAGACAGGGCTCCATACAGATATTCGACCCTTTATTCCCTTGTGGTGAATACCAGACGAGAGCTCTTCGCCGAATGTCTCGAGGTTAAAGACTTCGGGGGGCAATCCCAGACGTGGGTCAACGCGTGCGAGGTTATCACGGCTGGTATGGGCCCGGATGAACTTTGTGAGGCAAAGGGGCGCCCATCTTTTTTCGGCTCGGTGGTTGTGCCGGTAGGCGGGCGATGAGCAGGTTCGCACGACAGATGACGATTCCCGGATGGGATCAGGCGCGCGTTTCCGGCGCGGCGGTCGCCGTCGTCGGGCGTGGCTGGCCGGGCGCGTTCCTGGTGTGGGCTCTCGGTTGTATGGGCGTCGGCGACGTTGTTTGGGTGGGCGCACCACATCCAGATGCGGACTTGTTTGGCCGGTGGCTACTCGCCGATCCGTGCCCATTTCAGGGTTGCCGGATCTGGGACTATCCTTTCGACGCTGACCGGGGCCCTGAATGGGAATGGGCCCTCGGCGGGTCTCCTCTCGACGCGGTGGTTTGCTGCGAGGAACAACGAAACGCCCAGGCGCGATGCAGAGCGTTGACGCAGGAACGTTCCGGCTTTCTGGCCGTGACAGCGGCTAGTGGCGGTTGGGTTGGTTCGTCAGTGGCACCGGGATCGCAACAGACAGGACAACCGCCGGTGGTCTCGATGTTACTGGCGTCGATGCTGGCGGACGCAGTCCGTGAGCTGCTAATGCCGTCGTCCCGGACCAACGGGAGCGCTGCAGGCTCCATCGGGCTCAATACTCCTACAGTGGTTCCCGGTGGTTCGTGTGTCGTGGTGGGGGTTGGTGGGGTAGGGGTGTACGCTGCCACTCTGGCTGCGGCCTCTGGTTGCCGGGTTGTTCTGGTGGATATGGACCACGTCGAATCGAGCAACCTGAATAGGCAGGGTCTTTTCACCGCGGAGGACGCCTCCAATCACAGGTACAAATCAGAGGCCGCTTGTGACGCTCTAACACGGTTGTTCCCTCGCACGAGAATCGAATCCATAGTTCATCGTGTCGATAGAGGATCTTTAGACGTGCTTCGCCACACCAATCCGTCGGTGATTCTTTCGGCAGTCGACAACGCCGCGGCCAGGCTAGCGCTTTCCCTGCTCGGTCGCGAACTGGATGTGCCTGTCATTCAGGGCGGGACCGATGTCTTCGCGGCAGACTGCTTTACACAGGAACGCGGCGGGCGAGCGCTCGATGAGCAGATGTGGGGGGCTCTCTCCGCCGCCGGTGCCCGCGAGACCTCTCCCAGGGCCGCCGGCTGTGCGGTTGACCCAAGTTATGTCGTGCCAGGGATGGTCGCGGGTGCGCTGATGGCGCACCGCCTATTTCAGGTTTGTGAACCTTATCGTGGCCTGCAGCCGATCCGCTGGCGGGCAGGTTGCCTACCGGTGGAACAGAGGAGTTTGGACAATGACATTAGATTCGACAACGTGGTCGCTTGAACCAATGGACGGGCTCACGGCGGCGAATACGACAGGGGATCCGGTGCGACCGCCAAGTATCGCGGTGGTGAGTCCTTTTCATGAAATTCTCGTCCAAGAGATTGCTTCTGTTTTACCTCCTGAACTGGCCAACCGCATCTCCTCGGCGACTTCAATCGGGGAAGTGACGGACTGGATCGCGGCCGGTGCCATGCTGCGATGGGTGGATGACGCGCACTCTCGCCGAGTGTACCTATGCGAACTGCGGGGCGACCCGCGCCGGGCCAGTTTCTCGCTAGCCCGATCCGTAGCATCTCGAATGGAACCTCCTCAAAGGGAATCGGCATGGCACCTCCTGGATCTTGCCGGGATGCTGCTGCAACTCGCTGTTGCTGTGGCTATCTGTTTCTTCCGAGGCGTGTTGATCACAATGCTGGGGTTCTGGTTGTCAGGGCAACTGGTTCCCCGCGATTGGCTCGCGTCAATTCCGGCAGGACTTTTCGATCTTCCTGTCTTGTTGAACCCGGCATCCCCAAGCCTCATATTCTCTTTCGCATTGCTGGCGGTTGCTGGTTTGCACGCTTTCGAAGTTTGTTGCGCGCCGCGCTGGATGGAAGAAGCGAGGCAGCTTCCGTTGCGAATGAAAGGCAAGCCGCCGTCCTCGCCCTGGCGTGTCGATACTTTTCAAGCTGTATGGCTACTCCAGTCCGCCGCCCTTTGGGTGTTGGTGGGCCTGTCTATTGGCCAGCAGACGTTCTCGCCAGCCATTTCGACCCCAAATGGTGAGGTTCGAGCAGTTCTTATAGTGATTCTTGGGTCCTTCCTGTTCACGTCGAAAATAATCGTTCGACAGCTGCTGATGTTCGTGAAAAATGTTAAATAATACAACCCTACAGGAGTAGAGCTGGTGAGAATCGTTCAACAGATGAAAAATCCCGTCGAGCTTTGTATCGCCGAGTGCGAAGACGGCGAAGAAATCTTTCTTTCTTACGACCGCCGCCAAGACGGCGATTATGGCACCGGTATTGAACGGGACGGCGAGGGCCCTCCGACCGTCGCGTGGAATGATCCGCCGCATGCCATTACCCATCCCCATGCGCAACGCCGGGGGGCTTGGTACATCCGTACCAGTGATAAGAAACCAGACGATAAGAAGACGCAAGATGATCTGGATACCGCGAGGGTCGCTAATGATGAAAGCCTGATAAACGATTTTGAATCCATGTTGAACGACGATGCCGAAAAGGACTGCCACGAATGGCAGTTCGAGAACCGGTTTGTGAATTGGCGAGTTTCCGGGCTGCAGGGATGCGGGGATTTAACGATGAATGCGTGGAATGTCGCATACGTAAACAACGAAATCGGAAATCGCGAGTTAGTCCATCTCATGAATGAGGATTTCACCACCAGAACCTACACGTGCCTAGTGAAATGGAAATCGAAGTTGAATGGGAGACAGACTCCAACAATTGAGGAAATGAGGTTTGGGGCTTTACCTCCGGCAGCTGAAGTGTGGTGGGACGGCAGGTGGCTCGATCGCAGTGGTGAAATTGAGCTGGCAATATCTAACCAGCGTGTTATTCGTGATGGTCAGGTTGTCCCGGCTCTCGAAACATGTCATCAGTTTGGCGATGTGCGCCATCTTCTCCAGACACCAAATCTCAATCCGGGCGTGCCCGTTTACGTTGGCGAGAGGCCGCATGGTGGGAGTTATCTTCCACGTCGCTATTTTGGCTCCCTACAGACGGCCGCTGTTTGGCTCGGTGAACAGCAGTTCGTTGCGGACAGAAGTCGCAACCTTCTGCGGGCTGCCTTGTCTGGTCCCGTAGTTCTGCGGTGGCCAGTCGCCCCCACCTGGACCGGACCTTCGAGGCCAAACGACATTCCCAAACTCGCGGACGAGGGAACCGATTTGAAGAACGGCAAGCGGCAGGATGGGGTGCAGGAACGGGATAACAAACGAGAGCACGAGGAGAAGGAGCAGCAAGGTCGAGTAAGAGGTGCTTTGATGAGCGCTCGATACACAGAAATCAGGGGTACCAGCCGTCTGCTTCGTCCTGGTGAGTGGCGGTTCCTTTATCAGAGGTCGTCGTGCCTCGGTTCTTCGACAGAAATCGGCGGGCTCGAGATTCACTTCAGGCGCAACTTCTATGGGTGGACGATGCTTGGCGTCAGCAGCGATGGACGACGCCTGCTGGCGTTGGCCTGTCAGGGTTTCCCCGGAGACCAGCGGGGTTACACCCTAGAACAGGCCGCCGGCATTTTTCGTCAGAGTGGCGCTTACAACGCGCTGTTGATCGACGAAGGTGAGGATGCTTTCCAAATTGTCGATGGGGTTGACCAAATCAAACGAATCCGCAGACGAGTGAAAGCCTGCTTTGTCTTCGCGAAGCCTCTACCAAATCCCACGTCTCTGGAGGAAAACCATGAATAGGGTTCTTACAAAGGTGTCCGTTGAGGGTGGCTTGTTGCCTTACCTCGGAGGTGATTGGCATGACTTCGCCGCCATACATCAATTGCGTCTGGACGACGAGATGTACAGTGTCGACCACGATGGCGATGTTTCAGTGGAAGTCATTTCCGGAATCCAGCTAATCTCTCCTCGGGAATCCGTGTCACTCCTCGCTGGGAGATTCGACCATTTCCTGCCCAGCAAAACCGTTTCGCCGGTAGCAAGAATCTACGAGTTTTCCAGCTACGGAATGGCCCTCATCGACCAGTGCACAGGGACTTTAGAGGTGAGGGTCTGCAAACCCCTTGATAAGGTGTGTGTGACTGCGGGTTCCTATTGTGCACTCTACGGAATGGGCGAAGACGTGAGGACTACACAGATAGATGCCAAGATAGACGCCAAGAACTCAACCGCTTTTAGCGAGTGGCAAGAGTGGCTTAAGAAAAACGGTCCGCCCTTAATGGTCTATGTAACAGGCAAAGAAGTCGTGTTCGTTCTCAACCGCCTCCACGTCAATTCGGTAAATCACAAGTTCGGCGCACGGCTTACAACGAATCCGGATCGCCTGGCGCGCACGTTGCGCGTATCCAGGCTAACAAGGCTAGACCTTGCGCCCTTCCTTTACAGCCAGTTGACAACCAATCCCGATTTGATTGCACGTTTTCGAAGCATCGGAATTCGTATTCAGAAGGCTTCCCAGGAGGTGATTTTACCCGAAGATCCCCATCGTGGTAACGAGTTCGGCACGCCGACCTACTTTCGGGGTCACCTCATGGGTCAGTTGCCTGGATCGCTGCTTCGCTCCTACCTGGGCTATTCCGAGGAACCGGCCTGTACGCCTACGATTGATAACCATGACGATGTCTTTCTTGAGGAATTGAAAGACAAGTTAGACCGGATGGCTGGCCGGATAAAGCTTCGCGTCTCTTCGCTTCCGACCGTGGTGGTAATTGAAGGCACGGGCGCCTGGACCGAGAGCATGTATCGGAAGGCGCTTCACGCGATCAACGGATCCGCCACCGAGATCAAGATCAAGGTTATTTACATAAATGATGAAGAATGGTCGAAGAGACCGAAATGGGTAGACGGACCCGATTGGAAAGAGTGGGAATCCTACTACTCGAAGGCAGACTTCGCGAGACTGTACCAACAGCCAGGGTTGCCGTTCGGCGGCATAGCTGCAGTATTCGTTGTAACCCCCGATCGCACACACGCGCAAGTCGCCCAGAGTTGGCTGGGTAAGACGCCGGTAATCTTTGTGGAGAAGCCATTCGAAACCGATGTAACCAAGGTGCAAGAGTTGCTTTTGAGCATGGCCGCCAATGAGGCAGAAACGGGTTCCCGAACGGCAGTCATGGGCATCGACCACTATTTATTGCGAATCGCTCCAATCATCCGGAATGGCTCCCTGTTCCAAGAGCATTTAGCTGGGTTGGACGGCGAGTTCTGTCGAGTATGCTTCGATATGACCGAATCCGGGTTGATAGAGTTCGAGCGCGAAAAGACGCTGGAATTGGGTCTAGGTATCGACCTGTTGCCCCATTTTGCCGCAGTTCTTCTTCCGCTTGGCCCTTTGGCGACAATCGATTTCATTCGGGTCACAGACGCCGTCCAGTATGACCGCCTAGAAGGGGTCACTAAGGATCATGAGAGGAAGCTTCTAGAACAGTTCGAAAATGAAACCGGGGTTGTGGGTTCCTGTCGATTTAAGGATTTTGCCGGCCTCGATGTCGAGGCGACCTTCTGTGTTGGTAAGGGTGTGTCCCCACCCCGTAAGCAACTTCGCCTCTTCGGGAAGTCCGGCCAATGCGTCACCTTTGATTTCGACAAGAATTCTAGTCACATCCTAAGTCAATACGGACAGAGCAAGTTCCCTGTTAGTGAGAAGGCTTATCAAAACCTTCTCGAAGACTTGCATTCTGGCGGGGTGGACACTTTATGCGCTTGCCTCTCCATCTCCGACGCAGAGCACATCGTTCGTTTTCTGGACCCGGCGTGGCGTGGGACCCAATGGATTAAGGCGATTGATGACGGCTTCAGAAAAGTAGGCCAAGGAACGAACATTTCCAGATATCCCGAGGGAGGCAATCAGTGAACGCAGAATACCTCGTGCGCTCAATCCGCTCGCTCACGCGTTACGAGCCTAGCGGCGATCTGAAAGACGGCGATCCACTGAAAGTAATTCTGGCGGCCTGGGATGGCGAAGAGAGACGTTATCCCGTGAACATAGTTGTGTACGGTGGAGACAAGGACTTCTCAAATGATTTTGCGGAGGTCGCGGATGCCTGCCGACAACCCGACGATGCACTCTTACGCATCGGAACCGGGCCTGGCCGAGGGATATGGATTGCGGAAGACGACCGCATATTGAACATCCTAAATTCAAGAGTCTTATACGTTCCCGGAGAGGAGAAGTACTCTGAAATCCTGTCGCGCTGGCGGCAACGCACGGATTATATATACGTAGGCCCAGGTAGCCATCAGGACAAACTGATTGCTTCGAACCCAGGCGACAAAGCAGCTTGGCCACGAAGGCCGAAGATTTCACATCCTAAGACTGAAGGAAAGGTATCAAAAAACAGGGAACACTTTCATATGCTCGACTGGGCAGCCAGCAGTCCTGATTTTCAGGGTGAACAAGAATCTGAGCAAGCTGACCAAGAGTGGTATTTCCCGGAGTATGATCTACACGTTGCTGGAACTTCACAGCCCCCGAGCGAATACAGACTGATTATTTCTACACGTCAGCATCGTCTCGCTGGTACGACGATTACTTTATCCTTTGTGGGGCTTCTAACCAGTCAGGTCAGCAAGACCATCGGGATCGAACTCGTCAAATCACCTGCGAATCGATGGAAGGGGATGTGGCAAGGGTGTTTGGAACTCAATGAACCTTGTAACCTTCGTTGCGAAGGACCCTCGCGATGATTGTGTTGGGCGTGATGGTGCCAGGCGGCAAACAAGGCGGTGGGTCCGTCGTCAGCATTACCCTTACGGAACACAGGGAAGGCCCTAGGACCTTTGAGCCGGACGAAGCAATTTGGCTAGAAAATGGATGGGACCCTAACAATCGGGATCTTCATATTGCCAGGTGTTTTGAAGCGGCGGCTCAGCGTGCTTTTACGATCTGGCCCCATCAGTCCGGCGTCTCATGGCTGATCAAAAGGCTTGGCGTCGGCAGGCTTGGAAGACTAACTGGGCCGTCTTTGAGTGGAGCTATGGCTGTAGGATTGAAGCTTCTCTCGCAAAGAGACTATGATCGCAATCAGTGCATCTGGGACATCGCACTAAGATCGGTTGTAATTTCCGCTAACGCCGAATGTTTGAACGGTCCCGACGATATTAAGCTGTCCGAAGTGGGCGATCTAGCGCAAAAACTTCACACGATAAACGCACAGCGCATCGAGCATAATCTTCACTGCTGGTTACTAGCGGAAACGCAAGTGCGGCCTGTTAAGGAATTAGCGCAGGTGGGCGACTTAGTAATAAGTGGTTCCGCAACGGTTAAGAGCGTGATCGAAGAGATCATCAAGCTGCAGGCCCGCGGCGGCTCCGACTTCGTAACCTTCGGCATCAAAGGATTTCTGTTTGCCTGCCAGTCTAAGCTAGCGCGTCTACGATTTGTTGCCTATCTGGTACTCATAGTGATGACCAGTTGGTATTCGGTAACCGAGTACTGGGGGAAGTTGTTCTTTAGTTATTGGTATGACTGGTGGGAATATTTATTTCTCTGCGTCGGCGTGTTCTTTTTACTCTTGCATTCTTACTTCCTACAACGGGCTGTTCAAAAAGAACGCGACGGCAGAGCGTTCATTCCCCTTAAGGGGTGGCACGGCCCGGCTGTTCTTGTGTCCATGTGTAATTACATGGCAAGCGAGGCACGCGGCCGACCTACTGAGGGTTGGTACAAGTGGGGCGGTCGTTGTTTAAGTGACGCCAATCCGAACAACCTCATATCGTTAGAACAAATACGACCCAAGGCTCTATATTGCAAGCCGGCGTTTTGTATCGGACTGACTGTGTTCATTCTTGTGGAAGGGGTTCTCGCAAGCCCATATCAGTTCCATCTCGGAGACCTAATTGCCCGGACGGTTTTCGATCCTCGTTCGGGGCGCTCAGAGTACATTACCGGAGGAAAGGTTTGCTCGTTGGACAAACATGAACCGTGCCGGCCCATGTCGGTACAAGGCTGGCCCGGAGGCCTCGTCGTGTTAGACGGGGGCGCTCCGGCTTTTGGACGATTGGAGATCGGAGTCCAAAACGCTCCCCGCTCCGGGCGATCTTTGCACTTCAGGTTGAACGGGTTTCAAGTGACCGATCCCAGGTATAGCGGCGTTGACAATCAGATCCCGTTGCGAGGGCGTTTCGCGGAATTGCCCTACAGTTTCAACGGCCCGGACACTTTTGCCATATCGGCAGAGTTTAGCCTCTGTGCTTTCTCCCAGGGGAGAACCGACGGCGCTCAGGATTGTGCTGGCGAGAGACTTGGGGGCGCTGTGTATTCGGGCACGTGGACACAATAGTGAATTCACACATTGCAATGGCTGGATTGGGAAGGTTAGAAAAGATGAATAAGATACTTTCGCTTTTGTTTGGCTGCGCGCTCATGGTTGGCTGCTGGGTTGAACGCAACGATTACACAATATCGTCTCCGGACGCCATGGAGCCCGAGAAGAGAACAGCCGTGGCGATCAACAACACGTCCGGTGCAGTGCATATACTTTGGTCCGCCACGGGGGGGCGATTTGAGGGTCCCGTCGACGCAGTCACTGCAATATTCGTGGCGCCCGAGAAGGGAACCGTGACGCTTATCTGTAGTGTCAAAACGCCGGGGGGGAAGTCCGTAGCATTGACCAAACAGATTGCTATCGGGGGTTCTGCGACCGGGGCTGCCAATACGCCAGCGGCACCGAACGCGCCGGCTGTTCTACATGTGCGGTCCGGGATGGCAACCCCGATAAACATAGACAACGCTGGCTTCATCCCGGCTGGTTTTATGGGGGATCGTCAGGGACTTCGCCTCAATGTGGCCTTCATTGTTAACCCCCACTCAGCGCCGACGTGCACGATGGTCGGGTACTCCCCGACACAGGGCGCTACCGATAGCTGGGCTGCCGTTGCCTGGCAACATGGCGGGATGAATTTTGGTGAAAAGCCGGGCAAGAACTGGAGTGGGCTGGGGCTCCGAAGAGTGAGCGTTTGGGCGCGTGGAATTAAGGATAATAGCTCACAAAGTTTTCCAAAAGTGCAGTTCAAAGCAGGAGGTGCCACGGCACCCGATAAACCCAACCAGGCATCCTTCGAGGTTTCAGGCGACTTTGTAACCTTGACTGGAGATTGGAAGCAATACACCCTCGACCTCACAGGCAGCGACTTGTCACGGGTTATCTCTGCTTTCGTAGTCGTGATCCGCGCCCAGGACGTGGGCCCTAAAGGCGCAACGTTCTATCTGGATGACATCGAATATCAATGATTCAGGAGAGATCTATCATGCGAGCTATTAGTATCCGACAGGTGCTTCTGGTTTTGGTTTTCGCAGGCGCAATGGCACAGACCAACACGAGTCAGCCGCTTCTCATAGAAGATGCCGGCTTCATTCCATCGGGATGGATGGGAGATGGCGCGGCGAATGTCGCTAAGGCCAAGAACGCGATACAGGTTGAGCCTCTCAGTACTGACGATCCGCATTCGTCGCCGTACTGCCAACGGTGGACCTACCGGCCAAAGCTAGGGCACGATGGATGGGCCGCAGTCGCATGGCAATATCCCGAAAAGAATTGGGGCGAAAAGCCGGGAAAGGACTGGAGCAAGCGGGGTTTTACAAGGGTCACCGTATGGGCGCGAGGTGTAAAAGACCGCAGCGGCACCCTCCCGAAGGTACAGTTCAAAGCTGGCGGTAACACCAATCCAGATCCGACGAAGTACCCGAACCAAGCGTCGTTCGAAGTCGAAGGCGATTTCGTAACGCTGACTGAGGAATGGAAGCAATACTCACTCGATCTCAAAGGACAAAACTTGTCACGTGTGATCTCCGCCTTCACACTGGTGCTGCGCGCCCAGGATATCGGTCCCGACGGCGCCATATTTTATTTGGATGACGTCGAGTATGACCTCGGTTCGGCTCCAGTTACCAAAGGTGTGGCGCCGCTCCCAGCCCGAACTCTGGTCACTTTGCCGACGGCGATTTGGGTTGCGTACGCGCCGACGCACTTCAATCCCAACGCCACGCCCCCCTTGCGCCCTTCAGAAGCAAGCATTCGGACGGATCTGCAGGTCCTCCATGACGCTGGATTTGACGGCTTAGTGACCTATGGCGCCGAATTTCCTGCGATACCGCGCATCGCGGAGTCCATTGGCTTTAAAGCAATGTTGCTGGGTATCTGGGAGCCGGGGAATGTTGACGAGATGCGCCAAGCCAAGGAATCTGCGCGTTCCGCCATCGTGGCAGGGGTCATTGTTGGAAATGAGGGGCTCACCTTCCATCGATACACACTTCCGGTGCTACGTGAAGCGATGGACGAAATGAGACGCGATACTGGCAAGCCAATATCCACAACCGAGATCATAGAAAGTTACTCCGCAATACCCCAGTTGGCGGAGTGGTCCGATTTTCTTGCCGTGAATGCGCATCCCTACTTTCACGAGATCCGCAATCCGATTATAGCGGCCGAGTGGACCGCAACAGCTTATGCGAAGGTCGCGAAACGTTATCCAGACAAGATGCTCATTTTCAAGGAAGTCGGGTTACCTACGGCAGTGCCAGGCGTTACCGAGAAAGATCAGTTTGAGTATTACCAGGCGTTACAAAAAACGCCGGTCAAGTTTGTGTTTTTCGAAGCATTCGACGCATTGTTCAAGAAGGGTTCCGCCGAGCGGAGTTGGGGTATATTCCACGCAGATCGGACGCCGAAACCTGCGGCGGCGCTGGCAAAAGCGGCTGGCCCTTCTCTGCCGAAGCCTGAAGGCAAGCCATGATCAGAATTGCCGCAGCGACAATTTTGCTGGCGACCTGGTCATTTGCCGCTTCCGGACCCGATCCGCTCAACGGACGTGAGTCTGCCATGAAACTGATCGCAAATGAAGGCCTTGAAGGAGCTCGGAAGGCCATCGACCAAATGATGTCGGCGAACCCGCCTGTTTCGTCACCATATCAGCTGTCATATCTCGCCGAGCTCATGAAACTTACTGGCGATCCGCGTGCTCCCTCTGTTTACCGCAATGCTGTCGGCAAAGACCCCCAAGAACCCGCCATTGATCTGCTTTTTGGCGAATACATGCGAAATTTCCGCGGCCCGATGCAGCCGATGATGGGCGCTGCGGAGAAGCATTTCTTTGAGACGGCGCGTAAGCTGGCTTGTCTCGGCGTCGTCGGCGCGTCCGGTCGCGACACAAGCGTCCACGATCAGCTAAAGCGGTCGATCGTGTCCCTATATGAAAGGGACGGATTGCCTGTTTACTCATGGATCACTGGACCGACTGGATGTGCCGCCAAGAGTCCCGGGGTGTCGATCTTTTTTAGCACGGGGGTTCGCGGGGGTGAAGGTATCGCCGATCTCGACATCGATTCCGACGTCCGTGATCTTACGTCGGCTGCTGCGTACAGCCAATCGCTTCGATTGGGTCTGGGCCCGCTCAGTACAGGACTGTTAAGATCTTTTCTTCGGACAGATACTCCCTTCGAAAACCTCAACCGTTTGCGAACTCGGTACAAAGGCGGGCGACTTGATCTGTTGTTCAGCGACCGACGCACCGGCAACGCCGCGATAACCTACCCCGATCTCCGGGACCGTACTTTTCTAACCAACCGGGATCTAGTGACCTACAACTCACTAAAACTCAACGACTTTGGGGTGTCGGCCGGAGCAACATTCCAGTTATTCCCTGCGACCGACGCAGATCTTGCGGTTACTTATAGTAAGCTCCGCAGAACCGGTCTGATCGACGGTCTTCCCACTGCTCTCGAAAATATTAACCAGGTCGAGGTGAAAGCCGTGGTTTCGCGGTTTGTAGGTCCTGATAAGGTTAACGGGGAGTTTACGTTCGTCGACCAATCGATAAGCCCTGAGCAGACGCCGTTCCAGAATCGGGGCAGGCAGATCTACGCGGGAACGTTCCGATACCAAATTTACCGCTTGGGTTCCGGCGGCTACAGCAGGGCGTTTCGGGGGACTCGGGGATTAGAATTCTACACGGGTGCAACGCGCGACCATGAAAACTTCGGGTACGACCAGCCGGCGCTGGTCGACCGGCATGACTATTTCGCGGGTGCTACCGTCCGCGCTTTGCACTTCTTGCCCAGACTAGTAGATCTATCAATCCAGCCGACCTGGTTCACCTTCACTGTTCCCAAAGATGCGTCTCGGAACAGTCGGCAGTACCGGACCGCGGCATATGCGCTGGTTCGGTTGGTGGACGAAGAAAGGGTCGGACCGAACTTGCCTTCCGACTGGCATGGATGGCGGTTGGGTTTTGTTCATCTCATCATTCCCTTTCAACATGACGTTCCGCAACAAGGTCTGTCCGCCTTTTCTAATCAAAAAGTGGGAGCCGAAATGGCCGCGAAGTGGTTCACCACCGCGCGGGGAGGAACTACTTTTCTCGGATCGGCCAGGTATGATGTCCAGCAATTCAATCAGCTGAACCGGACGTTCAGCGTGTTTACATTGAACATATCGATGGGCTTTTGAAACGAGCGCCAACGCTCGCGAACGGATTTGAGTAACGGTTGAAAGGGAGCAAAACATGAGAAGGCAAAAAGGTACGATGATCGCGCTCGCGATCGTGGCGTTGTATCCCGTAATCTTGTCGGCGCAGAATCCGCAGCAACTCGACGTGTTGCTCGGAACCGCACTGGCCTCCGGTCTCGATCTCGGTATTAACAGCTCGGGTGGTCTGACTAATTGGTTGACGCAGGAACCGCCCCCCACCCCACCACCAACGGTGGGCGACCTGAAGATGGTTTGCCCGGGAGGGCAAGCATGGTGTTCGATGTTTGTGACCTACGGGAAACCAGTCGATCCACCCCGGCCGGGCGTTGATCTATCCGTTTATCAAACGCTAATGGTCGAAATTATAGGCGACCCCGGCACCACGATCGACATTGGTATCAAAGACGCTCTGCAACACGACGACGGAAGCGAGGCCAAGGTGACCCTGCCAGTTACGTCAACCTGGACGATGTATGCGATTCCCCTGTCGCGCTTCGTTGGGGCAAATCTGAAGAACGTTTACGTCCCTTGTGAGTTCGTTTTCAATGGCGGCAGCCAGCCTCAAACGGTTAAGGTGCGCACAATCCGATACACGACCGCGTTGGCACCGAGCCTCAGTGTCGCCCAAAGCGCCGCCAGTTTTCTTACCGCGGTGGGATCCAACACCTGGATCAGCGTATTCGGGCAGAACCTCTCCGGCAGTTCGCGACCGTGGGCGGGGGCTGACTTCATACAGAACGTCCTGCCCACTTCGCTTGACGGTGTCCAGGTATTGCTGAATGGCAGGCCCATGGCGGTGTCTTACATCAGCCCGGGCCAGATTAACGCGCTGGTTTTCTCGGATGTTCCCGCTGGGCCCGCTTACCTGACTATAGCCAACTCGATAGCGACAAGCGCGCCGTTGTCCGTGAACGTCCAGTCGGTGTTCCCGGGATTGTTTACCTTGTCGCCGCCGAATTCCAAATATGCCGCCGCTGTGGCGTTCTCGGACAGCGCTTTCGTGGCTCCTATTGGCACTTTTGGTTCGGGTGGCAACAGCAGGCCAGCGAGGCCCGGCGAAATTATCGAGCTCTACGGCACCGGTTTCGGCCCGACGAACCCCGCGGAAAAGCCCGGGGTATTACTTACAGTTCCCCTGCCACTAGTAACGGCGACTCAGGTGTTTTTCGGCGGCGTGCCTTCGCCTTCCGTCTCGTTTGCGGGCCTGACAGCGTCGGGGCTCTATCAGTTCAATGTCGTGGTGCCTAACGTTGCCGATGGCGATCAGTTGGTAGTAGTCAAGGTAGGCAACTCCACTTCTCAATCTAACGTGTTCGTTCCGATCAAAGCGGGATCGTAGGCACGGGACGCTGTTACGAAAGAAAGGTAAGGGGATGCGAAGTCTTCCCGTGATCCAATTGCTCGCCTTTTCTTGCGCGGCGGCGCTGATGGCTCCGCCGCGCTTATCGGCACAGACGGTATGGCATTTGATTTGGAACGACGAATTTAATGGTCCGGTCGATAGCTTACCGGATTCTCTGAAATGGGCCGATGATCTCGGAAACAATGCTGGTTGGGGAAATCACGAGCTTGAGAGCTACACCAGTCTTCCTGAAAACGCGCATATGGATGGCAGAGGCAATCTTGTCATACACGTTGAATCGGGCCCATCCGGCTACTCTTCTGCTCGCCTAAAAACTCAGGGGCTATTCACCGTGCAATATGGCCGGATCGAGGCGCGCATCAAGCTCCCTTCCGGGCAGGGGATATGGCCGGCATTTTGGATGCTTGGGGCGAATATTACTGCTATAGGGTGGCCTCAATGCGGCGAGATTGACATCATGGAAAACAAAGGTAGAGAGCCTTCCTCGATTCATGGAACTGTGCACGGTCCTGGCTATTCGGGGAGCAATGGGATAACTTCGGCCTACACGCTGCCGGGTGGGCGGACATTCGCCGATGACTTCCATACCTTTGCCGTTCAGTGGTCTCCTAGTTCGATCACGTTTTACGTGGATGGTGTTTCGTATGAAACCGTGATGGCCGCGACTATCGGCGAAACTGCGCAATGGGTATTCAATAATCCCTTTTTCCTGCTACTCAACGTCGCGGTAGGCGGTGATTTTGCCGGGCAGCCAAACGCAACCACGCAGTTCCCGCAAAATATGCTGGTCGACTACGTGCGTGTGTACCAGCAGCAGACGAACGTGTCTGCTCCGGTGATCTCTCCTGGCGGTGTTGTGGATGCCGCGTCATTTAGAAACGCTC
The DNA here is from genome assembly GCA_963730775.1 of uncultured Acidobacteriaceae bacterium. Taxonomy (GTDB): domain Bacteria; phylum Acidobacteriota; class Terriglobia; order Bryobacterales; family Bryobacteraceae; genus Bog-105. Next base: position 26,457 of record CAVSTI010000018.1, read on the forward strand.
TAGCGCCCGGAGGGTTGGCGAGCCTTTTTGGATCCGGATTTGCCTCGGACACTGTCAGCGATCTATTTGACGCTTCGGCCGGTTCCTTTGTCCGGAGCGCGCTCAACATGCAGGTCCTAGTGAACGGTGTCCCTGGATCGCTAACTTACGTTTCACCCTCTCAGATCAACTTCCAGATTCCGTGGGATACCGTCACCGGCACGCCATTGAACATCGAGGTTGAACGCGATGGCTCACTCAGTAATCCCATAACTATAACGACCCAGCCTTCTGCGCCGACAGCCTTTGGTGTCGATGGTGTCGCAATACTCACATGCTTAGAAGGGGCGGCCCGGGCGGGGGCGCATTGCACGCTTTGGGGAAATGGCTTCGGTGTCACGAAATCGCCTCAGTTGGATGGAACTCCAGCAACGCTGACTCCGCTGAGCTCGACCGAAGATCCGTGTTACATAACCGTAGGCGGGGAGCCTGCGGCCGTCACGTTTTGTGGAGCTGCGCCGGGTTTGATTATCAATCAACTAAATTTCATCTATCCAGCCGGTGTTATGTTTATTGGTCCAACTATTCCGGCGGAAATTTTAACAGGTGGCAACGTGGGCAATGTAATTCTCCCAAATCCATGGTGATTGCTGAGTTGTTCCGCATGCAATCCACATGCACAAGGAAAGCTATCAACGACCGGCGCGGGTGCTTTGGCGGATCGAATTACTTTGTTGTGTTCTCGCTAAGCCAAAGGGAATATCGTCCCGAAGTAATTGAAGGATGTCATGATATCGCGTCGGTACGCCGGTTGTCGGCCATCCCGTGATATTCCATCCGTAGCGCCTGTTACTGAACTCGCAACTCAATCCGAGTTTTCGACTGACGTTACGGAACTCTTCCCGATGATAACACCCGTCTGGACCGCACCCGCCATTCAATCCCCAACTGAATAACAGGCCATGCACGGCCTCATGCATAAGTGTTCCCAATAACTCCTCTGGCCGTTCGAACAACAGGGGATTGATCGCTACCTCATGACCTCCGCCTGCTTCGTCAGTCCGCCAAACACAACTTGCGAAGTGGCCAAGCCGGTGTTTTCGATGTCCCTCCGCGAAAAGAACGATCGTACACGAAGGCAGACACGGTTCCAATTGACGAACCATCGCCCATGTGCTCTCTAGGCAGATCAAGGCACTAGAACCTCGTCGAAGATTTTCATTTTCCATATTGGATTATCCACAACAATAATGGATGATCCACACATTCAAGAGCAGCATATTTTCATTTGTGAAATGTTCACATTCTAAAATATCCGGCTCTTAAACGAAGTTGCCCGCTACCCTAAACCCATGAATCCACCAATTACATAGCTGGCCTCGGGAGGACTTCGCTTCCTCTTTGGTCAAGCGATCCGGGCAAAGGCGGCGCCTTTGCTTTTTCTAGAACAATGAAAGGAATTCGGTTAGATGAGCATCAAGAAAATTTTCAAGCATGCACTAGTTTTAGCAGGCATTCTATCGGTTGGTTTCGCTACTATCCCGAGCGCCAAAGCTGCGAGTTTCGGCGTCGAAACGATCAACACGCAAAGTCCTCCCCAACTTTTTCAAGTCTTCAATCGAAACACCAGGAGTAGCAGCCTAATCAAACTGACGATCTCCAGCCCGGACTTTATATCGACAGGCGGTGGGACGTGCGCTGTCGGCTATCCGATGATCTTGAGCGCAAACAGTTCATGCACCATCAGCGTCGTCTTTCTCCCAAGATCCGTTGGCCCGAAGTCGGGAACGATTCTATCTCAAGACTTGTCATCGACAAGTGGATATCAATCGCCGCTCTACGCGCTAACCGGCACCGGGACGGCTCCGGTGCCTGCGGCGCCACCGGTTCTGTCGCCGGGCGCTGGCACGTACTTGGTACCACCGGTCGTGTCCATCACCGACGCGACTCCTGGCGCAAGCTTGTTTTATACCTTGGACGGTTCGTCTCCAACAACTGCCTCGGCCCGGTATTCAAGCCCGATCTCCATTACAAAGAGCCAAACGCTCAAAGCGGTAGCGGTTGCCTCAGGTTTCACACAGAGTTCCGTTTCAGCCGCCACCTACACGATTCAGGCTGCAACTTCGGCGCCGCTCCTGTCCCCTGGCGCTGGCACGTATGCGGCGCCACAGATAGTAACCATCACGGATGCCACGCCGGGCGCGACTATTTTCTACACATTGGATGGCACCTCACCGTCGGTCACGTCTGCCAAATATTCAGTTCCGGTTGCGATTAACAAGTCTGTGACGCTGAAAGCCATCGCCGTGGTTACTGGTCGCGAACAGAGCGCTGTTTCATCGGCGGCCTACACTATCCAGGCCCCTGCGGCAGCGCCTATCTTCTCACCCAATCCCGGTGCTTACCAAGCTTCCCAAATGGTGGTCGTTTCCGATGCAACGCCTGGCACAAGCATCTTCTATACTCTTGACGGCTCATCACCTTTGACTACGTCTGCCAAGTACGTGAGCCCTATTTCCATAACGCACACCCAAACACTCCGGGCCATCGCAGTGGCTTCAGGTTATACCCAAAGTGGAGTTTCAACTGGTCTCTACACGATCACCGCGCAAACCGTTTTCTCCATCACCGGTAATACACAGGTGTCCGGTGTTGTCGTCACAGCCGGCAACGGATCCGCGATTTCTGATGCTTCCGGTGCCTACGCTATCGGGGGCCTACAAGCGGGGGCCTACACGGTTGTGGCCGCGAAAGCGGGTTGCACCGTCAACTCGCCCGCTCTATCCGTGGCGGTTGGTCCTGATGCGGCTAACAAGAATTTCACCGTGTCATGCGCCCCCGCCGCCTGGCGGGTTTCCGCTGTCGCGGGCATACCAGGAGACGTTTATTTCGGCAATGTGTGGACTAGGGCCGACAACGATGCTTTTCTATGGGGTTCGCGGGTGGCTGGGAATGTGCCCGAGGCCTATCTGGCCCACTGGGATGGCAGTTCATGGCGTCAGGCGTTTTACCTTTCCGGTTTTTCTGCGACCGGCCTATTTGGTACCGGTGCATCGGACGTATGGGTTTCGGCGCAGCCGCCTAGTGGTCCGAGCGTCGTTTACAGGTCAATCGACGGGGGCCTGAGCTGGGTCCAGCAAACTCTTCCTTCAGAGATCGGCGCTGCGTATGTCGGCAATCTCACCGGGTCAGCCAATAACATTCAGGCGAGCGCTGGCGGCAATACCATAATTCGTTTCGATGGCAGTAGATGGGGTGTTTTAAACGCCGGGGGTATTTTCCTGAATGACCCTCCCCAAGCGATGACAGTGCTCGGCCCGAAAGAGGGCTACTTCACCGATTGTTGGGGCTGGGGATCCTGGGACGGCTCTTCTTGGACGTATCACCCAAATCAATTTGATTTTTGTGATGTTTCCCACATCTGGGCGAAACGGGACGTTTCGAATAGCCTTGTTTTATACACAGCAGGAAACAATAACTTTTCGAATGGCGTTCGTGTCTGGAAACTTCAAGGCTCCACCTTCGGCAGCAAATGCGGCGCAGTGTTGGCCGACCCCAGCAACGGCCCGTTCGACTGCGGTGGGATCTTTGCAGGGGCCGGGTCTTACGGTTACGCGACGGGGATCTGGGGGGCTTCGGCCAGTGACATATATGTCACCGGCAAGCTCGGATACCCGTCCGGCAATGGGAAGGTTTATCACTTTGATGGGTCAAGTTGGAAGGATATCAGTGGCACCTTGGCAGGGCTTACAGGTGGCGCGTTACCTGTCACGACTGGGATCTTCGGGACGGCTGAAGATGACATTTGGATCCCACTATCTGACGGTAGGGTCTTGCGCTATTCTCACTAACCTGTTTTTCGTGAGATGCTGAGATGCGGGTCTACAGAGACCATATCTGGAACTTTGATGCCGACACCCCCGGGACCCGCTGGGTGTCGGCGTGGGGCCGCCTCCTTCTGGGAGGTCAAGGTCAAGCGAAGTATGGCCTGGATGTCGGTGGCGATGTTGTACTGTTTAGCGATCATCAGAAAACTACGTTCTCTGATGATCGCTAACATTGTACGGAGTGTTCGTGCTGAAGCGAACAATTCCCTTATTTAGATTGCCTTCAGCTGGCTGGAGTCTGGCCAGCAAACACTCGGAGCAATACCCTGGAGAACATTCGAATCATTATTGCTACTTCGGATGCCTTTTGACTAGCTTTTCATGGCATGTATTTCGTCCACTCTTATCCTTGTCATCGACAAGTCGAAATGTAAGGTTGTATGTTTCCATAGATGATGAGAGTCCGCGGTGCGGAATGGGAGACTTGCGGGCGACGCCTACACAGCTGTCCTCGTTGATCCGCCGTGCAGTGTTACGCGAGGACGCAGAGTCACCTTTACGGCCTCACGGGAGAAACTCGGGTCGGAGGCTTTACTCGACCAAATATACGCCTCGCCGGGCCTCAGTTTAGCGAGCTGTTCCGCAGTGAGCCCAAGCAACGCGGCATTAGCCTTCTGGATGTGCTTCAACCAGGCTGGAGAATTAAAACGATGAAGGATAACCTGCGAAGATAGTTCAATTAGCGAAATGGGGACCGAAGGCGGATCTTGGCTTGCGACCAAGATGCTTGTGCCTTTATGGCGCATTTCCCGGACTACGCTCACCAAACCATCAACGAGATCGGGATTCCCAATATACTTGTGGGCTTCATCAAACACGACTAACTTGTTGAATGCTTTACCCTCGAAAGTCGCGTCCCCAAACAGCTGCAATAGAACGACGAAAAGACCTAACGCCTCGTTCTTGTCGATGAATTCGTCCCTCAAATCCACGATCAACAGACGCCCCGGACGGATGAGATCGCAGAGGCGGGCAGAATCGTCAATGTAGTCAGCCGCCAGGTTGAGCCTGAGGTTCGCCAGTTCATTGATGGCTTCCGGGAAGCCGGCATCTTCTATTGCGGTTCTGAGGCCAGCCAAAGTCAAGTTATCGCGCATTGAGCGCATGATCTGGTTTAACTTCCTAATGTATGTGGCCTGATTGCCGACAGCTCCCATAAGGAACCGCCAATGGGAAGCCTGCAACTCACTGGATGCAAACTTCAGCGGCAAAACTTCGATATCAGGGTATTCGGCTCGGCGCGCCTCAAGCTTTCCCGAAGGAACGAGAAGAACCATGTCCTTGAGGGCAGCTGCGTGGGCGTGATATTCAGTAGCCAGAATCTCAGTCGCACGGACATCGTTGTTCGGGCGATTCATGGAGGTGAATTCAGGCTTGTAGTCCTGAGTTTGACTGTAATGGAAAACCACAGTCGCCAGCGGCTGAGGAAGACTATTGATACCGTCGATCGCAATCGTGGCCATCTCGATTATGGAACCGAGCGTGTAGCTTTTACCCCCGCCCTGAACGCCGAAAAGGCTGATCGTGTGCGTTTGATTCAGATCGAGAGCAACCGAACGGCCCATCACCTTGCCAAGAATTCCGAACTGGGGTGTATGGTCGGTCACGCCCAGTGCAACATCGTATGAAAGCGCGGCTCCGGATGAAGTCTCTGGATTAGCTCCAGCATCAGCCGCAGCAGGAGTGGGTTGCTCCGTTGGTGGCTCATGTAAATGCGGGTGAGGCTTTGATGGCGGATGCGAGTGAGGTTCTGCGGGAATTATTGTTGCGGGAGGAACAATGCGCTCCATTTGCGGGTGCCGCGGGACGACCCGCGCGGGCTCTCCATCCGATTCTTCGATTTCAGCCAATTCCTTGGACGCGACACTTAGGCGCTCCCACGAAACAGACCGGCTACGTTTTGGTGGAAGGAAAGCGGCACGGTCCAGCTTCGACACCTTCCCTGCAAGGAGCAGCATCGTGGATGCTTCTGGCTCAGGCTTCTCGAGCACCCCGGGCCGCAACTGCGTGGGTCGGGTCTCGACGTCGGATGGAGTTGCAGGAAGCGCTTCCAGCAACCTACGTATGACATCTACGCCGACCCGATGGAATTCTATTCCGTTCTCTTCAAGGAATTCCTCTGACCCCTCTTTATCAAAATCAAAGACCAGGGCGCTACGTGTGAAGCGCAGCTTGTAGCCGCTCTCCATAGTACGAAGAAAGTACTTGGCCTCCTCATAGGCGTCAAATGAAATCAGATTGAGGCGGTGTGCACGGTCGATATAAAACTCCAGAAGATTTACGAATTCCTGGGTCTTCATTATCCGGTCCGGACGATCCACCCTTCCGGCCATCTCAGGGTCAAAGTGATGCATAATAGTGCGCTCACTCTGTTGAATCTGCTCGGCTATGGAACTCTTCAACTGATTCAGACCGCCGAGATTGCCTACCGTTCGGTAACACTTCACCTCGACTAGGCGACAGGTCAGAACGCGCGTTGCCGCATCAAAATCGAACAGAGCCAGATCTGTTCGCCGCAACGTGATTTCGTCTTCGAGTTCATCAGCGTTCTTCTGCAGAGCGCGAAATAGGTCAAGGTGCGCATCCAGGGGCACAACAGCCTGATCCCGAAAGGCGTCCTGGTATTCAAGAAACATCTTGGCGAGAGCAAGACCGAGAGCTTCGGCGCGATGCGTGACGGAAGAAACCAGCTTGAGGGCCAGGCGACCAGATAGGGAACGAAGTTCGCCCAGCAATGCATGGGCCCGATTCCGGAATTCGACGAGACTAAAGTCATCCAAGACTCGTTCGAAGAGAACTCGTATTTCTGTTTGGGATCGTGAAGTGATGACCACGCGCCGGCCACTATTGGCGGATAGGTCGGGAGTATGGTCGATGAGGTATTCCGGACGACGACGACCGGGATGGTGGTCAAAAAACTCAATTCCCAAGCTCTTGTCTATTGTAAAAACCCAGTCACTCACATCATGTACTTGATGAAGCAACGCTTTTTGATCAGCACCGAGCACCAAGGTGGAGACAGGCCGGAGTGCGAGTCCGCTCTGGCCGGTGGCAACGCTCGCAGAAGCGGCGGACATGGTTTCAGCCAGCCGCGCCAGAAGAGTGGAAAACTCGCTGGCTTCGGGAATCGGCCCCGCTAGTCCGTGGCGCGGGCGGCGGTGCCAAGCAACAAGTTCAGCGTCTTCGACGTAAGTGACAGTAAAATCTTGGAGCAGGCCGTGGACCGGTGCACTTTCATCCTCAGCGCGAGGCGCGCTTGCGCTAATCCTCTGCGCCGGGAAGACGTCAAAGAGAAGGCTCAAGTGTGCGGGGAAATCGGACGCCTTGTTACGAAAGTCCGCTGTATCCCGAACCGCGAACGTAAGCTTTGGCGCAAGATGGTTACCCGTCGGGGTTGCAAACGCATCAGCTTCAACCACAGTTAGCGTACTGCTGGGTGAGATCAGTTCGCTCAGGTCTTCCCCCGCCCCAGGAGCATCGGGGTCCGTAACGAAGAGCCGCAGATTGTAACGGAGATCGCGGAAATCAGGCTCGCGCTGCAACTCCAAGAGCATGTCAGCTAGCAGTCTTCCGCGCCCGGAATTGAAGCAATTCAGCACGAGCGTGTGTACATACGGGTGCTGGACCAGGTACCGTCGAACACGATCGGCCAGAAAGTGACCATTCAAAGTGAAGCTGCCGATATTGGGTTCGGGTAAACCCATCGCCGTGCATAGCTCCGCGACCAGGCCGCGAGGGTCCCCTTCTGTGGATGAAGCATAGACAGCCCAAAACGGATGCAAGCTGTCAACGGTTGATAGTAATTGTCCTGAGCCCAATGGAAGAACAGCCGGAAAATTAACCAAACTGAGTCGCTCCAGCAAAGCGTCACGGGTAGAGGTGAAGAATTCCTGAGGAGCTATGCGCGCCTGTTGTAGCCAGTGCCGTGCCAAGGTGAGCCACGTTGCCAGCCACAGCAAGCGCAACGGGTGAGTGGGCCCAATCAACAGCGCTTGACGGTGCCCACCACGATGGTCGGCAACGTCTACCACCGCAGTGTCCAGCGTAATAAACTTCTGGATCTTGGCAATGGCTTCTGGCTGCTGATCCGGGCCCACTGCCTCAGCGAGTCGAAGACCGTGCGCGAGGACGGTAAGGTAGCGTTCAGCAAAGCGCGCTATTTCTTCCCTTAGAGGAAACAGATCGATGCACTCGACAACTTGCTGGTCGTTGTCACCCCGCAGTTTGGCGAACAATTCGCACCGGGCCGCACGAAACTCATCAATCTCCGGCAGATCCGGCCACTCGGCGGAATCCGCGGATATGTCCACAGTTTGAGAAGACGAGATTGCAAGCCGCCAGAAATGCGCTTCCCCCGGCGATGCAAGAAGGCGCTGTTCCAAATCCTTTAGCACGCGAGATACAGGCACGTGCGCCAGCCCCTCGCCAGCGAATTTAATCTCGAGTAGTTCTCCCTTGCCTTTGTAGCTTTCGCTATCGACCCACGCGCGGTGGGTACAGACTACATCGTTAGGATCGCGACCATCACCGACCGCTCTGAACCAAAAGTGGATGAGCGCATGGTTGAAACTCGCAAATCTCGGCACCGCCCGCTGCGGTACTTCGACCTCCACGTCATCTGCTTTCACAACGTAGAACAGGTCGCTCTCATTGGGCGATTGTCCGTCATCCGAGACACCGACGAGCGGAATTGGCTGGCCTTCTGCATCCACGATCGGAATCGGATCACCGTCGGACGTACAGGGTAGGAGCCTGACGTAGTGCCATCCGTCTTCCCAATCAACCTTAGAAAGGTTCGTAAAACTAACGGTCGCGTCTGTCCGCGTGCCTTTCCAGGAGTTCTTCTTTTTCGTGAAGGACGTCGGGCCGGATTCACGTGCAACGATCTGGAGACGATAGTGATGTAAGGCAGGGATGCTTTCAGGCGCGGGATCGGAGCGGAATTTAACTTTGAAGCTTCTCGGTCCACTCTTGCCAATCAATAGCACCTGTTGACCGATCAACTGACGAAGGCGGGCGTCTGCCTCATTTTCCTGTATCACCGGAAGTCCCACTTCCAAGACTTCAACTCGCAGCTGCTGAGAGAAGCCTGATCCATCTTCAAAGTTCCACTTGTCGAAGGATAGTGGCCACAGCTGCCGCTCCACAACGATCCGACGACTCCAAAGCATCGGATCCTCAAGGCCGGTCTCAGCAAAGAAGTCACTGAGTTTCGAACGGAAAACGCGATCTTTAATTTTCAGGTCCAGCACGCGACTACGTTCGGATTTTGTAGAAAACGTCAGCTTTTCCACGCACTCTAAGTTCTTGGTGAGCCGACTTGGAATTGCTGCGTGGTCGTCGAGCAGATGAAAATCGGGAACAAGACCGACCTCACACAACGACGCGCCAACGACCTCGGGCTCAACGCCGTTCAAATGAACACTCAGCAGGAACTTCACAAGCGATACGTCATCCGCCCATCGCCATCGTCGTTCCTTAACGATTCGGAGGATTTCAGAAGCCACGCTTCCAAATCCGTTGGGCATCTGCTGCAACAAACGGTCTCGGAGCCTTGGAAACGCGCTCGCAACAGAAATTTGCTCAAACGTCGCTTCAGCGAACGAGTCTTCCGCGGAAGTCCGCAAATCATTGGGCACGAACACCAGCAATGGCGGTCTTTGCTCGCCGTCGGCTGGCGGATTGCGGAGTTCCACCAGCTTGCTGCTGGTTATTAAAAGAGGATCGTCGCTCCTAGTCTGATCTGACAGTACGTGGACTTGGCCGGCCACCCCAATAGCCTCGCCGAGCTTTCGCCCAACATCCATCATCAGCGCGGTGTCCAGATCGCCCACTCTCATGCAGTGGCCGGGCTGGCGCGCCAGCAGGACCGCGTGCAGCTGTTCATAAATGACTAGCAGCAAGCTCTCGTTGACGTCTTGCGGGGTGACACGGCGGAACTCCTGGCTCATCGTGGGACTCCTGGAGCCAGACTAGGTTCTTTTCCGATCCTGTAGCGCGGCGTCACATGCTGAGTTACATAAGCGTCAGACAAATCCTGAAAAAAGCCGATCTCGCGAAGTTTGTTCTTGAAAGCTTGCTTGTTTCGGCGGAGAGCTTCGCGATCCTCGATCGAAGCGTCCCCGAAGCCTTCGCCGACCGGAAGGGAATCGATGTAAATGCCGTAGCGATCGCGGAGAAAGCTCAGGAGTCTATCAACCTGGATCTCTTCTGAATGATACGCTCCGGTCCCTGCGTCGTAATGCAATACAGCAAGTTGTAGGAGCACCTCCAGCAGGCGGCTATCCAGAATAAAGCGGCGAGGTGCGCGAGGAGCGCGAGCTTGGGCCAAGAGTGCTCCAGGTCGATTCTTCAGAAGGAGGGAATCAAGGGCCTTCACAACGAAACTACGTTGGAAGTCGCCTCGAAGGGCCATCAGGCATTCAACGTACGTGTTGAGTTGGTCGAGTCCTAGGCCGAATGTGGCTTCAAGTTCTGGCGCGAGAGTATCGTCTTCGCCCGACATATCTTCCTTAAGGCTCAATAGCCGCGACCCAAAATACTGTTCACGTTCACTAGTGTTCGCATCTTCCAACAGCCGAAGTACGTCAGGGACGCTCAACTCGCGATTCGCGCCACCCGGCAAACGGCCAAACTGGAGGAGATGTTTAGAAAACTCATCGAGCTTTTTCGTAAGGAAATACGCGCGCACGAATTTCGGGATGCGACGGTATTGGACCTCAGCGCTGATCTCGGCGAGTTGGCTGACATGAGTGCCCGGCTGGTTCTGAACATCCACGAAGAGACCAACCTTATAAGCGCATTCGCCCTGAGGCCGCTCCGTGGCGCCTGGACGGACGGGACACGCGTTCGGGTGGCACATCGGCTCAACTCCCTTTCGGCGTACTAATTCCGGGAGCAACTTGAATAGACGCAGGTGATAAAGCGCGAGATGGAATGCCAGCAAGATCTTGAGGTACTCCACCATCACTGATCGAGGAATCTTGGAGCGATATTGCAGGAGCCGCACAATATCATCAGCCAACAGATCGGCTGATCCGATACACAGCGGAGGAGTAGCTTCCCTGGAACCCCTCACCGGCGCATCTTGCGTTACTTCTTCAGATGCGTTCAGGTTCAGGAGTGCCTGGGTCTCGACATCGACAGTAACCCGAAAGTCTTCTTGCTGCGTATTGGGATCGATACCCTCGAAAAAGAATGCCGCCAAGCGCGCCAAAGCGCGTTTTCCAAGATCATTTCGCGCATGCCAAAGAGTTTCGTACAGGTGTTGCGCTGCGCCGTAGTCGCGACAATGTTTCGGGTTGCGGAAACGGTAGGTATATCCGTGCAGAGGGCGCGGTGCAGCGACGGCCTCCTTGCCGGCTTTGCCGCGATTTACCAGATCAAGGAGGTGGGTCTCCAGCCAGCCAGCCGTGATGGCGGGATATTTGTTGAAGTCTTTGAACCGATCTGGATGCGAAAGAAAGTGCGCTTGAAAAGTCTCAATGGTTGTGTCGCGCTTGAAAAGTCTGCTGTCCTCCCCTTTGTGATGAATGCGGGCGAAAAGCCCTGTTAACACCCTGTCCATTTCCAGGGACTTAAAGTCCAACATGCTTATCTTCGGCAAGCGAAAGTGCTTGTCTCTGCTCTTAAGCGCCATGAGCCAACCCTTCCTGCGAGAGACTCATCGCCAGTTGCCCATCTGGGCTTCGCGTCACTGAGTAGAATTCGTGCCCGGTCGGCGTTAGGAGGACTTCCTGATAGGGAGCTGAACCAAGAATATTTTTGAACACCGCAAGGCTTAGATAGTACCCCTGTAATTCATCGACAGTGGGACGATAGCCCTGGTTCAGCCGATCGAGCATCTCGAACACATCCAGATTGATGACAAGCTCAGCCTGCAAGTCAGTTCCATCGTTATACTTCAACAACAAGGCCGTTGGCGAGTGTTCGAGATACGGTGACGCTTGGGCAGGTTCTTGCGGCACCAACTGGAAGTATTCAGCCGGAAATACCCGATAGCTGCGGATGGTTGCCGATTCAACCTGCCGAACCTGCAACGCCAATTTCCCCCGCAGGCGTCGGGTATCCACTATGCCCTCCCCACGGTTGATCGCTCGAATGACGTCCAATGCCGCTTCGCGGGGATCTGGATGATCGGCCAGCAGCGCTGTCATGCGCTTTGAAGATCCATAGGGAATGAGTTCTCTCCACGAATCATCTCGAGCTTCGAAGAAATGTCGCCTGCGCATCATAGCCACATACTCCCGGTGTCGGGCAAAGCGCGTGGCGTTGTGGTGACTGCGAAGTTCGATCGGGAGCGTCTGGAACGTTGCCTGAAACAGTTCACGGTCGTAGCGCCCGCGCGGAGAGAAATCCATCAATGATGGTGAGGGGTCGGGCGTGTGAAAGTCGAATAGGCGATCGAGCTTGGGCTCGCCGACCCGTCCGATATCCACTTCCTGCAACAATCGCAGCAATCGGTCGTGCTGTATGGAACCGGCCCCGGCCCAGCTGTTGAAGTAGAAACCACGAACGATTTCATCCCGGTCGCCACGTTCGTATAGCTCGTGGATCTCCTCGCAGCTTCGCGTTCCAGCAATCGTGAAGGCGAGGGCGGACCGGAGATCTCGGAGGGTAATATGCAGCTTGGCACGGAGTGTGACGAGCCGATATAAGAGCGTTAAGCGATCGACGACCTGAGAGCCGGCAGTAGGATTCACCAACGTCTGCGCGTTGTGGTGTACGTAGCAGCGATCCCGCAGGTCGCAATTCCCGCACGGAGCCCAGAACTTCGGCTCCACCAACCGTTTCACCAAACGTTCGAGAATTGACGGGGTATCTTCCGACGCCGCAACAACACTGCGTAGATTGAGATTCACTACAGCGACGCCATCTTCCGGAGCGCCGGTACGAAGTCCGCGCTGGAGAATCTCCTTCAGCCGGGGGAACTTGGCCCCGAACTGTTCAAGAAAATCTATGAGTCGGCCCTCGTTAATAGCAATGATCCGCGTCGCCGCCTGCGGCCACGCAGCTATATCGATCCCAGTGAAGGGCGCGAAAAACTCATGCAGAACCTCGTCATTAACTTTGTCGCCTTCGTCCTGGCTACCGTCGTAGTTTGTTTGGAAGTCGCGATTATCCAATACAAACGTCGTGCCATTGCCTGAGCCATATGGCTGCGGGACGGCACCACGCTTACGCGCTGAGTCTTCCACTTGCTGAATAAACGCTGTCTTGCCGTCTCCGGCATTGCCACTGATGAGCACCAGACGGAAGTCCCCATTGAGCGTGGCCGGCTGAAGCTCACGGTCGAGTGCAGTCTGCACGTAGATAAGCCGACCCATGGCGTCAAGGCCCCGTGTTCCGGCGTTCGTTTGCCGGCTTTGGCTGTAGAGAGTGAGCAAATACGAAACGAAAGGATTGGTATTCGGTTTTGGGGCACCTCCTGAGCCCAGAATCTGGAAGCTCTGACTTGTGATCTGCTGCTCGCGCAAAGGGTTGGGCTGTCGAAGGGCGCTTATGCCGCGAAGGGCCCTAGCCAACTCCTGGGCAGAGGGGAAACGATCGACACGCCTCGGGGCGATTGCCTTTAACAACAGTGAGACTAGCGCAGGCGACAAATCTTCGAATGTAGAATAATCTCGCGGGTCCCGCGCCGTTTCATCCTTCGGAGGGACGTTGGCCTTCGGCCATGGGTATTCCCCGGTAACCGCTTCATAGAGCGTGACGCCGAGTGCATAAACGTCTCGGTCCATTCGATCGGCGTCCGTTTCTCGGATACTGATGTCGAGATCGGGAGGAAGGTATCTATACGTGCCGCCCGCACGAGCAAAAATATCACCCGTCCGCATTGCGACGTTGAAATCCACGATCCTAACGGCATTGTTCGTCCACATGAGGTTGGCTGGCTTTATGTCCCCATGAGTCACTCGCAGGCCATGAAGGTGCGCCAAACCATCCGCGACGCCGATACCAAGCTGTTGAGCTTCGGATACGGATAGCTTCTTCTCAGCGATGAGATCGGCAACCGTCGCTCCCTCCACGAACTCCATCACTAGAAACGGCACGCGATCACCTTCGAGAAAATCCCCGTCGTAGACACGAACGACGCTCGGGTGGTCGGGCAGGTTCGCCAGAGTGCGATACTCCTGCTTCATCCGTTCAAAGGTGGAAGTGCGATCCGCAGTGATGATCTTTAGTGCCCGGGTCACATCCCCGAAGGTATCGATCACCTTGTAGACACTTCCAAATCCACCCTTGCCCAGCGGACCCTCCACCAGGTACTTGCCCTTCAGAACCGTTCCGGGTAAAAGCTTGGTGTAGTCCAGCGGGGGGAGCGCCTCAGGTTCGGACGTAGACGAAGAGGAGTCGGCGACTACCGGTGAATAGAGGTATTGAAACGCGACCAGCGCGTCAGCAGCTGATGGTCTCTCTGCCGCACCAAGCCGGCATAGGCTCTCGATCCAAGCATCAAAGCCTTCTGGCAGGCCTGGCACGAGCGATGAGGCCCTCTCTGGAAATACTTGCGTTGCTCCAAGTGCCTCATCTAGGCTGGCGAAAGCGGTCTTGCCCGTATACAACTCGTATATCGTGGCACCGGCCGCGTAGACATCCGAGGCCACACTAGTGGTGAGAGGATCGTCCTTCACTTCCGGGGCCAGATATTGCGGTTCAATGACCTCTGGTAGCTCATGTGCGAGCGTGTGGTCCCGCGGCGGCCCGGGACGAGCGAAATCGAAATCTGTCAACCGGGTTTGACCGTCGACTCCCAAGACCAAGGTCGATGGAGAGATTGCCCGATGCAGAACACCGTGAGAGTGACAATGAGCCAACGCCGACAGAAGATCGCTTGTGACACGAATCTTCTGATCCATCGTGAGGTGGAGACCCGGCTTAGTGAGATGGAGACGTAACGAGTTCCCAGGTGCGTCATTTAAGACCAGCACGAAGGCGTCATCCCGCTCGGTCGGGAAGAAGTCTCGGGCTGACGGAATAGCCGGATGGGCAGCCAAGCGGCTTAGTGCAGTGTAGGCGTTGGCGATGCGTTCGCGCTGCAACGCACGTTCTTCGGCTGGCAAATATGGATCGGCGCGATACACGCGAACGATCACCCGCTCCGGGCTGCTTGCATAAGCGTTGCGCGCTCGATATTCGGTGTAAAAATCGTTGGCGGTTAATCGCTCTTCGCACTGCCAAGATCGACCCAACAGCGGAAGCCCTTGCTGCGGCCGACCTTTCCCAGTGAAGGTAGCTAGGATTTGTCCGATGTGTGGCTTGGTGGGCGAGGGCGCCGGAGTGCGTTCGGGCAGAAGTTTCGGGTTGCTGAAGAAGCGCTCGCAACCCTGCAGCTTGACGACGTGCCCTCGGTCCCGTCCCTCGGGATCGCGGAGGACAGCATCCGGAGCGGTGAGCAATACCGCCGCTTCAACCCAGACGTGCCTTAGTTCGGCATGGTGTACGCCCGCAGCGGCGGAAAGAATTCCATGCAATAGACGCGTGTGGTGCCGCAATTTCGCGAGAGGTGAAGCAAAGGGAGTGCGATCCTCAGGGTGCCACTTGCCACCAGCGACGTGGATCTCGCCGTACGTGGACTTTACATCGACAAGGTAAACAGCGTGAGGAGCAACGATTGCGATGTCGATCTCGAACCATTGCCCGTTGTCACTTCGAAGTTCAAAATTGTGCAGCACCCGGTATCCAGCTGGCAAGTGATCGCGCAGATAAGCGATCACTTGTCTTTCTGGCTCGTTCGCGGGTTGGCCGATCGGGATGACGTCTGCCATTGAATCCTATTCCACAGCACTCTTAAGCGCCGCGACAATCATCGCGTCCGCCTCTCGTTCCAATTCATCTGCTCGATCCCATTCTTCCCTGGCCGCATGAGCGAGTCCTGAAATTTTTGCGCGAATGTCGTCGTCAGGCCAAGGGATCTCAACCGCACCAATCCGACGTTCATCAAGGTGAGGTATCGAAGAACCAGCCGCTTCACGCTTCAAAAGTCGAAGCCCAAACTCACTTGACAAAACCGCGAAAACGTACCCTGCTTCATCAGGATCATGGGAAAGAACTCGAACCATGTTATTCGTGCAGGCAAATCCGCTGAGTGTACGACCGACCATGACACTTCGTCCGATCAGGCCATATCGCTGCCCTGCTTCATGCATCAAGATCATTCCATTCTCAAGAACGAGGCGATTGTCTTCCGCAACTCGTTTCATGAGGTATTGCGTGCTAGTGGGTCTGATACAAAAGACATCTGCGCCCGTTACATAGGGGTACCCCTCGCGCGGATCATCCGCGTAGAGACGCTTAAAGATGTTTGGGATAAAGACTTCTGCAATTTCGGAAAGGCGTTTGGATCGCCATCGACGGGAAGCCGCATCAAAAGCGGCGCGCGCTTCGATACATGGATCGATGTAATATGTGCTATCCATGCGCTCTGCCAGATGGGTCGATGTTGTGATTCCCAGGTAGGGAGTCGGGTAGTTTTGGATGGGAGTCACCTCGGGCAACTGGCAAAGTTCGATAAATGTATCGATCGCCTCACGCTTATGGCTGCTGGCACGCGTCCTCAACTCGGCTGCTTGCTCAACGAGATTGTGGATATCGGCTTCGACGCTCTCTTGTAACCGGGGTACAGGAAGTAGGGCGATGTGCTCGGGCTCTAAGTGCTGAATGATCGCACCGTAAGTTCCAGAGGCGACGAGCGGAACGCCAAATTTACTGCAAAGGTAGGCGTATAGATAACCCGAAGGAATCTTTGCCGGGTCTGCGACGACTTTCAGAACGTCCTGGCTCGACCAAACTCCCGCCATGTCATGCCGCGCGTACGCCATGATTCCGATAGTTCCAGAGCATGAGATAAGCGACATGCCCGGCTTAATTTCGAGGTGACGAAGCTTAGAGCTCTCGGCATCATACCGGCTGAGCAAAGGTAGATCCGATATATCTGCTAATCTCAACGAACTGCCGGTCATAAACTGAACGCCTGAAGATCTGTCCTCAACGTAGCGGCGGACGAATTGCGGTCCGTTATATATACCTCCCTCGAAGCCAGCTGTAAGGCTACGGAGTTCGTCTTTGCGGAGTGGTAGCTGTTCGAGAAGAACCTTGGCCTCAAGTGCACCGCCCAAGTAAGGCTGGCAGTCAAGTCGATAGCCGTAACCATCCATCCAGGTGCTTCTGATGATTGCGGTCTTCATAGCGCCCAAGCCTCGGGGTCTGGTGGGAACCATCGACGTAGCGTGTCTCTCAGTTTCCCGAACGCTTCGTCTTCGCAACGAGCCACGCTGACCTTAGAGCTGATCTCGTTGAATATTCCGGAAGGGGGGCCGCTTTTGCAGTAAGCGGAAAGAGCTTCCACCACTCCTTTGGGGTTTCTGGGTTTGCGCTCGGTAGTCGCCCATGCTGGGGGCTGGCCGGAAGCCGCGTCAGCCGGAACGAAATAGTGCTTCTTTGTGCGTTTCTCCAAAGCCAGCGATTGGAGAGCCAAATGGTCCCACAGTTCGGAATCGCGCCCCGGAAAGTCAAACGCCTCCGCTACATGGATATTACGTTGCCAGATCCACGCTTCCAATTCGGGCTGGATCAGAATCACTTCGAAGCGGTTCCGTTCCCACTTGCCTTGGCTGTGGGCTAGCTTTTCAATGTCGGCCACCAACCGTTGCGGCTGTGGTGCGCCGCTCCACTCGGCGTCGAGGATGATAAGCGCCTTGTCGTAGGCTTTTCGTTCAGGAAACAAAATTAGCTGCGGATCTTTCCACACACCTGGGTCGTGGCCCGGGTGCACGAGTACATCCTTTTCTGAATCAAACGAAGAACCTCCCAAGTGGATTGGGCCGCAGCCGAGCGATCTATGACAATTGTCACGCTCAAAAAATCCGCGCACGGTCGCCGCGCACTCCTTGTCCGCTGTCAGGATCAATAATGGCTTCATCCGAGAACCCCAGCAGCCAAGAGCGCTCCGAGGTTAATCGATTCTTTCCACTCAGTAAGGGCCGGATGTTGATCCCCGCGGATTGCGGTGGCGCCAGTCCCGTCATCAAGGCTCATGCATATCACCTCATTGGGTTGACAGCTAGCCAAAACGAGCGGAGAGTGTGAAGAGACGAAGAGTTGTGACGCGTGAATGGACTGTAGAGCTTGCAGCAGAATCTCTATACCCTTGGGATGCACGCCGTTCTCGGGCTCCTCATACGTCATCAAGGCCGGAGTCGCCGAGAGGAACGGCAGTATCGTGACCGCCAGAAGCGTCAGCGTTCCATCGGACAACCCCGACGATGAAACTGTTGCGCCGTTACGGTAATGCAGTCTCAGGTAGGCGTGCTTGTCGTCCTCCCGGACGATTGGTTCAATCTGGATCAATCCCTGCAACGCAAGACGAGCAAGGCGCTCCCAGCTGCCGAATGCCCGTCGAGCTTTTGCAGGTGCATCCTCCGGCGCTGAACTTGGTTCGTCCGCGGCCTGCTTCAGACCATAGGCGAGCCAAGGCAGAGTTGATGCATCTCGCACCACGGCGGGTCGCTGTACACGAGGCTGCGGAGCACGTAGTATCGCGATATTGGGCTGATAGGCGCACGCTTCGGTGGTAAGCAAGTCTCTAAGCCAGAGCCCCGCTCCATAGCGCTTGCGATCAGCAAAGAGGTTCGAGAACGCAGGCTCTGTGGGAGGGAATGAATAGTCGTTCCGCTCTCCACGGGTTTCGGCTTCAGGGTAGAAGCGAACCATGCCACCACGCGGCCTCGAAATCACCGGAATGATTTTGCTCGATCGCTCCGAAAGCCATTCACCGATCAAGCCACTCGGACCTTTCGTCTGCGTGTCCGCTCCTTCGGACAGCAGTAAAAGATACTCTTGCGCAATCTGAATAGCATCGTTGAATATTTCAATTTCAATCTCGTATCGGATACGGGTAAGCCAGCGCTTTGTGGCCTTTCGCAGTGCTTCCACGGCACGCGGCTGCCGGCGAATAGCCTGTTTCTCCAGAAGTGCGCTCACGATATTCTCGGGCAGTCGACCTTCAACAATCAGGACAAAGCTCTGGCTGGCCCTCTTGTAAATTAGGTCGCTCCCAGAATCGGCGCGCGCTTGAGTATGCGTAGCTGTCGGTCTCAGGAATGCAGTCTCAATACTTCGCGAGGACAACATTTCACCGAGCGCAATTGGAATATCCAGAAGCGTGGTCTTGCCTGAGCCATTAGGGCCCACAAAGACCTGAAAACGATCGAGGGACACGGATAATCGCTCGAAACACCTATAGCGGAAAGCCTCAATCCTGGTGATCACGCACCAGGCTCCTGATGCGTCTTACGGAACTCTTCGTACGCATCCCCGATGGCCGGGAAATCATCGTCGATCTCTGGTCCTATGATGGTCCGACGCCGAACTTCAAACTTGCCGTTGGTCTTAACCTTCTCCTCCGAAATGTGGCTGACCATTTTTTCCGTCCCGTCAGGGTTACGCTTGTACAAGATATTGCCGCGCCGGTCCACTCCGGCTCTCTCAGCAACGGCCATGAAGATTGGGTACTCCTTGACGTGACCCTGGGCCTCCGCATCCATTTCGTTTTCCGTTTTCTTCTTGAGAAAGAGAAGACTCGTAAGGATGCCTACGTTCGCTTCAACAATGAACGCCTCAACCGGAACTTCAACGCAGGCCAACACCCAGCAGTGCCGAAGAATCCACCGACGAATATACTCGTCGCCCGGATTGCCGAGAATACCGTTCGGCAGGACAATGCCCATGCGGCCGCCAGGTTTCAGCCAGCGGACGGACTGTTCGATGAAAAGGACCTCTGGTGCAACGGCATTCTGGGTTGCAGGCATTTCCATCCAACGATTGTCATCAGAACGGGACCAGCGACGCGCCAGTTGGAGGTTCTCCAGAATTGATGGTTCTGTAATCGGGATCTCGGAGCCGAATGGCGGATTTGTCATGAGGACGTCCACCGTTCCAAAGCCGATCTGCTTTTTGGCTGGCTCGTTTCCCTGCAGGTGGCTGCGAGGGAACGCGAGCGAATCCATATGGAAGATATGGCCTTCGGTGTTGGCGGCCATCAGGACGTTCATGGTACTGGCACGTACCAGAAACGGGTCGAAGTCTGCGCCAAAAAGGCTCTTGTTGGCATAGTCGCGCAGCCGGTCAAGAATGCTGTCCTGCGTCGTGTCGCCTAGCTCCCGCTTGTACTCGGCTCGAAATCGGCGAAGCTGGTGTGCGAGTGTCGCCACGAGGAAGCCACCGGTGCCACAAGCAGGATCGAGAACCTTCTCATTTTCCTTCGGGTCGAGGATTCGAACCATGAGGTTGACGGCGCGGCGGGGAGTGAAGTACTGTCCGCGATCGCCGCGAAGATTCGCCCCAACGATTTCCTGGTAGGCTGCGCCTTTGGCATCAACGTCAGAGTGACTGAAGTTGTAGCGCGCCAACTCCATCACCATGTACGCGAGCGCCCGGTCGGATAGGGTAATTTCGTCGTTCGCCCGAAAAAGACCACTACTGCTATATTGCTTTTTAACGGCTTCGAAGAGTGGCTGGATGCGGTTGCGAATAGCCATTCGGCCCTCTTCGTTGAATGGTTCGGTCGCGTGGGCAAAAAATTTTCTGTCTTTCCCCTTGTTCGAACGTTCGTCATACATCTTGGCAAAAATCAGATACAGAAATTGCCAGAACGCGGCATCCTTTGGCATCCCTTCGTTGCCGTGGATGAAATTGTGGCATCGCTGGAAGGCACGTCGGAGTGCATTTTCATCGCCGGGACGGACGTAAGTCTCCACCTGCATGTCCGGCGTGCTCATCGTGCCATCCGCCATAGGCCAATCGCCATATGGTTCGAAGCGCACTTCAAAACGACGGGCTTTCTTGTGGAGATAGAAGCGCTCAAGACCATTCGTCCAGAGCCCCCATTCGCAGCCTTCCTCCGCGATCAGAATGCCCTTGAGTTCATCGAGGTCTTTTTCAGCTTGTGCGAAGTCGCGAATCTTTACGACGGATTTTTTGCCGACCTTTGGCAGCGGTCGGCAGATGACGGCGCGGCGAAGGCTTTCCGAAACGTGGTCCTTACCAGCTTCGAAGATCGCGATGTCCACCTTTTTCCGCTTCCCATCCACTTTGACGGCGTAGTCGGCTTCCATGGACTCTGGGGCGATTTGGTATTCGAAAATGAGCTGGCGCGCTACCTCTTGACGAACGCGCTCCTTCTCGGTATCCTTCACCGGCTGTCCTGTAATAAAGTCGGTGATCATGCCGTCTGGCATGAGGGTATCGGCGGGAGTCTTCTCTAGTTGATCAGCTTTGGGCATCGAATCTGCTATCTGTTTGACTTCGGGACGTTTAGCAGGATCTGTCGGCGCGCGACAATGCGGGCTGCACCCAAAATAAACTGGCCGGATGTCATATGTCTATCCATTCTGTCAGATTCGCTGAGGGGAGTACGTTTGTTTAGCCAGCGCCAAACGAACTATGTTTTCGACGAGGTGAGAAGTTGAGGTCCACGTGGTGTAAGCAATCGGAAAGAAGGGCGTGGTGGGCGGGAACGTTGGCGCGAGAGCGCTCTCAGAATCGCGGTGAGGCGGCTTATGCCGCCCCTCCCTTTGCTGTCATCTGCTTCCGGTTCTTCTCAGAAACTCGTGACTTGGTTCGCTGTTTTGCTTTTGGGACGGCGACTGGCGCAAGGCGCTTTCGGGGACGGTTGTAAAGTTTCGCAGCAACTATCAGGCGGTCGGTCTCGTCCAGTTTTTTGGAGGAATAGCCGTACGACAAGAGCGCGAGTTCCATCATGAATCGGGAAACCTCACCATCGGCCAGCTTCGAAACATACTGGCGGAAGCTTTCCCGGATATCCTCCTCCGTCTCGGTCTCCCCGAATTGAATCTGATGCCGCTGACAGAGACGCTCGAAGTCTTCGCAGTCGAGCGACTCCAGCCACCCAGCGATCATCATTTCGTGATCCGCTCGACCAAGAACTGCGGGCACTTTGGAAAGAACCGAGTCGAGAAGCTGACGATTCTCGGCAAGGTTCCTCCGCCGTTCTTCGGCAGCGCGTTCGTACTCTTCGTCCCGCTCCTCCCGTTCTTGCCGTTGAGGCGCGTGGTGAATCGGGCATTCCGGGTCGGCACAGATTTTAATAGTCTTGCCGACGTGGTTGCCTTCAACGACGATCCCGGTCGCGGCGCTTTCACATAGCACCTGATTGAGCTTCCCCGGCTCCTCGCTGCTCTCGGTAGGGTTGATCTCGACGTACTGGCTTCTCGGGATGATCGGCTGATCTCGCTGAGGGCCATAGTATTCGGAAATCTGAACCAGAGCGGGGTTCTGCTCCGTCTGCCGTTTCAGCCACGCCGATACCTTTGCCTCGTAGCAGACAGAATCCAGGCATCGATCATCGTTCTGGAAATCGTCAAACAAAGCAGTGTTGAATCCGGTTCGCTTCTGGCAACGAACACAACTTCCCGCCTCGGGTATAAGCGTTTCATCTTCGCGGTCGAAAATGGCGTCTTCAAGCTGGAGCATCAGGTTCTGCCGAATCCACTGCGCCAATTCGCGAACGGGAATAACCTGCTTCTCTGTAAATGATCCCCAATGAGAGCGGAACGCTGCTTCAAGCGCCTGCGCCTGTTGCGATTGAGGCAACCGGGCAATCAATAAGGCGTGTCCGGCCGTCAGGCGATTCTCGAGAAAGGCCTGTGCCGCTGGCTCAATCAGGTCCACATAACGGAGGCGTCCATACACATGGCCAATGCTCTTGCCGACCTTGAGGGCGATCGACGCCACGTCATACTTTGGCTCCGGCATGTCCAGAAGGGCGCGGTACGCGAAGGCCTCTTCCAGAGGGTGAACATCTTCGCCTTGCGCATTCTCGACCAATTGAAGCGTCAGCGCTTCGTCGTCGGTCAGTTCAACCACGCGCACCGGGACTGCGAACAGTTCGGCGGCTTGCGCTGCGCGAAAACGTCGCGCACCTGCAACCACTTCGAACTGCTCAGCGGCAAGGTTCCGCACGATCAACGGAACGAGAACTCCCTGTGCTTTGATGCTCTGTGCCAGTTCCTGTAGTTTGTCCTGATCAAAGCTGCGGCGTGGGTTCGTTGGCGACTCCCGCAGTTGATCAATCGCGAGAGTTCGGAAGTCGGCTGTTACGGTTTGCTGTTGCATTTTTCTGTTCCTTTCTTCTTGAGTGGTTTGAGTGTTGGGTTTACCGCAGCGGGTCCTGAGCGGGCGCAATCACCCGCAGGATCTCCGCTGAAGTCTTCTGAATCACTTCGAGCGATTCCGCCAACGTGGCCTGATCGCCCTGATAGAGGCTGATGTAATCGCTCGCGGCGGTGTTCGTGTCCAGTCCAATCGAGTGGCAAACCACGAAAGCAACAGCCTCGGCTTCGGTTTCGCGAACGGTTTGGTTGGTGTTCTTCCGGCGTTCGCCTTTGTGAATGAGTTCATGCGCCAGTTCGTGTACCAGAACTGAGAACTGCTCGGCGGGGGGAAGTCCGGGCAGTACTTCAATCCGGCCTCCGCCGGATATGCCTTTCGCTGGTGCGATCCGGTCGGTGTATTCGAGGGTGATTCCGCGTTCACCGATCAGCGTTTCCAGAGTCGCAGTGAACTCCATCGGATCGCCTTTCACGGTTGCGAACGACGGTAACGGCTCTCCGTCGGTCTGGGATTCGTCGAAAACGTAAGCGGTCCGGAAGCCGAAGAGTCGGGTCTGTTCGTCTTCGCCCTGCTCGGCTTCGTCGCGCTTCTTCACAACCATTCCGCCGCTCCGAGATCGAGTAGTTGAGCTTGAGCTGCTCTTCTTTGCCGCACATCTCGCTGGCCGTCCTGGCACTGAAGTCGTCGGACAGCGAGAGGAAGATCTTTGTCCGGAATGTCTGAAGCAGGGTTCTCCAGGATTCACCGGGCAGAGTTGAACGGAGCGAACTGATGCTTTGCGTAGCGACGATGGGGATGCACTTTGCCTGGCGCGATAGCGCAAAGAACTTCTCGTCGCCGGTGGGGTCGCTCTCGCCCACCGTCGCGAAAGCCTGGTATTCGTCGCAGAGGAAAACGACGGGCCGGAAGTGACGGTCGCGGTCCCGTTCCATCGCAGGTATCCGTTGGATCATGGCACGCTGGAAATCTTGTTTCATGAAAGTGCCGATAGCCTTCGCTAAGCCAGGGTTTGCGGCAACGGGGAAGTTGAGAGCGCACACGGCCCCATCCTCGATCAGTTCTGTGAATGACGGCAGAGGAATGCCGTAACGCCCGTCGCTGTTCAGTTCCGGGTCGTAACATTCCTTGGGCGGACAGAACACCTCCTTGACCGTGGGGTTGTCATCAAAGAGCGAGAGGAAAACCGAAACGCCTTCCACGATGGAGGTTCGTAGCTTGAGTTCGATTCGCTTCCAGTCGTTGTCGAACCATCTCTTAACGGCGGCGAACTGGGCCCGTTTGCGAACGTCACGGATCTCCGTCGGACCGGTGTGGCTCATCAGATCGTAGGGGATCTGATTCTGATCCAGGTAGCGCTGGAGTTCCTCGGAAGCCGGAGCCTTCATGTTGCTGGATGCCTCATCCTGCGCCCAGTGGTAATGATCCAGGTTCGGATCGGCGACGTAGGTGTCGACCTCAACCAACACGAACGTGGTCTGCATAGCCCGCTCGCCCTCCTCGATCCGGGTCTTCAGAAGATCCGGATTGATTGCGCATTCGTAAACATCGAAAAGCGTCACGTAGTCATACAGAACTTTGTGCAGCAGAATGATGAACTTCACAAGGTTCGTATATGCCTGCTGCCAGAAAGGTTCTTTTCCTTTCCCAAACAGATTATTGAGAAGGCTGGCGATGCCGTAGGCTAGCGTATAGGCTTCCAAATCACTATTCAGCGGATTGTATCGATATTCGGAGTCGAGACTAACCTCGACGTAGTCGTTTCCCCGTCCGGCACCCTCCAGAATTCCGCGGACCTTGTGGCAGAAATCCCCTTTTACTTCGAGAACAAGTCCGCTGGCCCGATGGGCCTCGGACTCCGCTCGATACGAAAAGATTTGCTCCGCGAATGGGTGCATACAGCAGCTCGTCTTACCGCTGCCGATCGCTCCGAAAATCGCAGTGCCAGTGTATAGCCCGCGTTCTGGGATTGTGAGCCAGTGCGGTTCGTCCACTGGCTCCTTCTTTTTCGGGTTATGGATCTCGCCGACTACGAGGAAGAGTTCCTCGCGACTTGCCGGCGGAGGATACATCGGGAGTCGCTGCGCTCGGACAGTTTTCTCCTGGCGAATGATGAATATGTAAGCCAGTGAGAATAGGACCGAGCACGTCACATAGGGTGTCGTGAAAAGCATTACCGTGAAACTCCACTTAAGTCCGAGAAAGATGCGGGGCTCCTGTAGGCGGACAAGCGCTAACAGTGCGTTGTCCGAGGGAAACGGCAATCGATAGAAACCGGCCAGGCCGATTCCGGCGCTGACCAGGAAACTGATGAACTGGCGGCTCTCGACAAGTGCTCGAACCATGGATGTGTTCCTCTTTATGCGGTTGCGATTTCCGCGTTTGTGCGGCCCGGCTGGGCCTTTCGGGTCCGTGGGGCAACGCTGTCCGCGGAGTTCTGCTTGGCACGCCAGTCGGTGAAATCCCTGTCTTTCCGGAACGCCTTCCGCAGGATCTGACAGATCACGTAGTTCTGGGAGCTTTCGAGGTATTGCGAATAGAGCTTGAGTTCCTCGATAATCTGGCAGTCCAAACGGACTGAGATGGTGTCTTCTTTGATCTTCGACTCGGGGGGAATGAATGACTTCATAAACGGTTCCTTTCTTGTTTGAGATCTGAAAAGCGGGCGGGTGCGACCCAGGTGCGACGACAGGAGTACCGGAAGGAGTCGGGGCGGCAAAGCCGCCGCAACACCGGGGTCGCACCCGCCCGCTGCTTGACCCCGCAGTTGACCCCGTTCCCTCGGGACAGTCGCGCCTTTAAGCAGTGTTTCCAGAGGCTTCGCCACAATCGACGCGAAAAGCTACGCGGAGAACTACCCGGAACGGACGGGAAATAGGCATGTTCCGCTCCACCTGGGCTAGCCAACATGATGAACGCTCCCAAAAAGGTTGTAATCGAAGGGAAGAATGTGCCGGGTGAGCGCACCGGCTAATACCGGAATCTGGTCAGCTTCCGGCGAAATTTGGCGGATGATCGCCGTCGGCCCTTCAGCCTTCCACGACGAAAACAGGTGATCAAAGTTGTCGCCGTTAAACTCGTGACGGTCGGCGCGAAATCGAATGAGCCGGTCTTGATTGAAAGATTGAAACTCGCGACTCTCGAACAGCTGGCGGTCCCTGAAATGGTCATTCAGTCTTCGGATCTGTGGGTCAATGGGAGCTTTGTGCCGCCCACTTCCTCCTCCGCAAACCCGCGCGAGAACCTGCTCCGCCTTGTCGAAAGAACATGCGCGTGTCCCGACGTAGATGAGCGAGTATTTCTTAAGACGTCCGAATAGCCGGAGGTACTGTCTGAGATACGTTTCGAGCCCCGGCCCAGTGACGACACCCTCATCTACGAAGCAAAAATGGACATGCCGCCCGCTATTCTCTTCAGAAGGAATGAAAATGGGAAACTTGTCAACAAAGTAACGATCCGTCGCGAGATTCTTGGTCCGCGACTGGTAACGCTTCGTCGGCAAGCAGGATCGATCAATACCGAGTTGGCCCTCGAAGTACTCCAGTTTCTCTGACTCAGTTACCAGGAACTGGTGTTGGCGATTCGCCAGCACGAAGTCGAGACACATCAGTTTATTCTTGATGGTGAAGGTCCTCCTCTCGCGGCGGTTTCGGTTATCCTCTTCGCCGATCGCTTTGTAGAAAGGCTTCGAGAACAGGTGGTAAACCATTCGGTTGTGACGATAAGCGTGAGTTCGGCAGTGACCGCATGCCAGTGCTTTATTCACGAGGTTCGTAACGCATCGGCCCCGCTGTTTTCCAACGAAGTCGGGATATTGGCGGCTGAGAAAATATCCGCTGTGGAGTGCGACCAGGCAGAGGAATGCCGCTTCCTCCTCGTCGTAACCGAAACGCGCGATCTCTTGAATTCTCTGTTCGTTTCGCATGGGAACGCCTCAAAAGGACAGCAACCCGGCGACTACTTCCGGTCCGTCCTGGATGGCCGAACAACGGCTCGACGCCTTTAGGCCCAGTGCATAAACCGTGAAGCCGGCGCGAGCCTTTTGCTGCATCTGCGAGCGCTTGTAGTCCTCGCTCGTGACTTCAAGATCGACCTTCGCGCGCTCGCCATCTGCTGTCTCGTATTCAATCCGGAGATCAGGAAGGATTACCCGTCCTTCGACAGTCTTCAATCTGTTTGCTCCGGCAATCTGCTCTTTTCTGCGCGCATATTCCAGGGCAGGCAGGCCATTCGCCTTTGCAAGTTCGGAGTAGACGGATTTCTTCAGTTCAAAATCCAAAACCACCCGCTGGACGGTGCCGCCTGCGCTCTGGATCTTCGCCGAGTGGACCTGATGCATTCGGAAAATCGCGAGGTCATGTTTCACCTCATTCGGCTTTACAAAACCGGCGTAGAGACGTTGGTCCTTAGGCGTCCGTTCGTCTGCGCGGGCCGCCTTAAGCCCAGCCTTCGTCAACGTCAGAATAGAAACAGATTCACCTTTCTTGTCATACGGGACGCTCTGGGACTCGACAAAACCTCGTGCGACAAGACGCTTCACATCCTGCCGAAATCGCTCCGGATTCGAAGGGGATAACTGCCGTTGAAGATCCCCGCCTGAGACGACGCGAAAGGTCCCAACCTTGTTCAGAATTTGCCTCTCATTTGTGTTGAGACCATGCTGGTCTCGTTCCCTGCGAGTGCGCGCCTCGCGCTCGCCGGGTGCCAATGCGGGACTCCGGTCAACTGCGGTCCAGGTTCCTTTGCGATCCTCTATTGGAATGCGCGCCAGCGCTTTGGCGAGCACCGGATCATCTCGTTTCGGATCGTAATTGACGCCTAGTTTGCGCTGAAGACCCTGGGCGGTGTAGGCCCGACCCAGAGTCGAACCGTTAATACGGATGCCCGCGACCTCATACGACATTCCATTCAATCGGCCGCCGGATTGGACACTGGGAATCACCTTGATACCCTGGTGGTCCAGCCGTTCGATCAGTTCGGACATGGTCGGCTTCATGCTGGCGATTCGAGCGATTGCTCCAGCCAAACGGTCTAACTGATCGGAGTCTGCGCCTGAGGCTCTGGCACGTATCTCATCTGCTGCAGACCCGGAACCGCCACCACCCCCTGATCGTCCCTGTGACACGGGCATTCGGCCTTGCGTCGATGCTTGCTCATGCCTTTCCTCGTCATTGCGTTCCGGAGTCCGGCCCATTTCTATTCCTCCAACCGCCTTGTGAGTTCGTCGGAAATGCTGGAACCTGTGCGGAGTTGCTTCTCTACATGCGCCAACTTGCGCCCCGTATCTTTAAGAAGTAGTTGGCGGGTTGCGAAGTAAACGAGCGCGAACAGATTGAAGAAGAAAAGAGCGGAGAAG
Organism: uncultured Acidobacteriaceae bacterium; assembly: GCA_963730775.1. Taxonomy (GTDB): domain Bacteria; phylum Acidobacteriota; class Terriglobia; order Bryobacterales; family Bryobacteraceae; genus Bog-105. Next base: position 54,804 of record CAVSTI010000018.1, read on the forward strand.
GCTGCAATCCGGCCCGCATAGACGTTGTAAATCAGGCTCCGGTAAGGGATCAGAAACTTAAGCTCGCCAACTAGAAAAAGCCCTCCGGCTAGGCAAAGAATGGTCGTCACGAAGAATGCATTCGCGATCATTTGCCCTGCTCCGGAAATGCTTGGTCCTGGCGGAAGTAAGTGATCACCAGACCGAGCGGATTGATGGGAACCATCGCATTCGGAACCTGGTCTTTGATGACGAAAAAGAAATTGCCGACGAAGCGTTCCCGACGCAGCTCGACATGTTCTGGGATCGAATAGTAAACCTTCTCGAAGTCCACAGTCGCGTGATATGGCGGCGTTCGCATGTCTTCTATGGCCACGTTCGTCACCAGGATTTCGATCTCCTCGCTACTGCTCACCAGAAAGTTCTGGATCTCCTTCGACTTCTTCTTCTGCTCGATCAGCGCGTCCGCGGCACGCCCATCCAGGAAATAAAGGGAGCGAGCAAAGTTATTTCGGACCGTCGCTCTCACGCGGCCATAGTAGTTGTTAACGAAATCCGTAAGGAAGTAGCGAATCTCGTTTGCCTGAGGCTTGTAGCGAAGGCTGTCGTAGTTCACGGCCTCCGCACGGCCAACTTCGTTCACGCGGATTACGAGCGGTTTGAAGTTCTTGAAGATCTCGTAAGTTCTGAAGTTCAAAATGATCAGCCCGACGGCAACTATGGAAACAGAAAGCAGCGCGATCTTCAGGTACGTATTTGTGACCAGTGCCGAGCCGTATTGCTCCATGTACATCTGCTTTGCTTCATTGAAAGTTTTTGACGGTGGCGGGAGAAGATGATTGAGAGACATGGTTAACCTCGGGGTATCTACAATCGATTCAGGACGCCGGGTAGGGCAGACTCGCCTGATCTCCCGGCGAAAATGGAGTTCACGAGTGAGGGAACCTTGAGCAGTCCCCAGATGAAAGCGATGAGTAAGAAGACGATCTGCACAAACAGCGCCGCGATCGTCTGTGCATTCCATGGCGATGGGTGGCTGTCCAGGAAATGGATCAGCATCTCGCCGAATACGAAGACGAACGCGTTTGCCACCACGGGGTAGAACGCATACTGGATGAACGCCTTGAACCAGCCCCAGAACAGCCACTCCAGATTCGGAACGATAAAGAACGGGATGAAGATCGGTCCCACCAAAACACACACGGCCTCCGAAACCAATCCGAAAGAGATGACGCCGAGGAGCACGAATTCTGCTGTGGAAAGAACCAGAATGACGACGACATAGCGAATGACCTGCATGATGTCCAACAGCGAAGGGCCGGACGGTTGCTCCATCGAACTGTAGGCCTGTGCGAGGCGATTCTCCACTTCCTCGGCGCTAGCGCTCTCGATCTGGTTCGAGAGTGCGCTGGCCTGCCGGGTAACCAGATTGTGAAAACTCATGCCGATTCCTGGGATGGGAGCCGAGTAGTACGTGACCATCGCATAGCCAAAAGCGATGGTGATCAGAAGGGACGCGAATCTGTCCATTGCGAATCCTCTTCCAGAGAGCGCCGATTTGATTCCAAACCACGCCAACAAAATTACGGCGAAACTGCGAAAGAGATTGATCCCGAGGGAGACGAACAAACCGGAATTCGTCGTCAGAAGCCGTGTGATCGCGTCAGTAACGTAAGTAAAGAAATTGTCTGATGGCATGGTCTCTCGGATCGCTAGGGAATGTTGAAGCCGGTCAAAGCGGCGGTGGTCCCTGTCATGTGCTGCTGGATGAGTGTCGCTTGTTGCGAATCGAATGCGATCTGATTGTTAATAGATTGCGCTTCGGCGTCCCGGCGCGCCTTCTCGCCGGCGAGTTGCTGTTCGAGAACCGAGGCCAAGAGCTTGTTGCTGTCCTGGGTATTCCGGATTGAGATCAATTCCGCGGCGTTGATTTTGTTCAGAACACCCACCTCGCTGTTCAGATTCGGATCGCTCGAAAGAGAGTCGGATTCCAAACCGGAGATGGCGGTCTCGACCTGACTGGAGTTGCCGCGAATCGTTCCAATAGTCGCAATACCATTCACGGCTGTTCCGTCTTTGATTTCGAGCGTCGCGTAATTGCGTTCGAGCTGATCTTGCTGGTCAGCGGGAATCGAACCCCAAACGGAAGAATAGTCTCGAAGCGGCGTTACTGCGGTGGCGTACCCGCCATATGCGCCTGTCCCGGAATTTACACTGTAAATCCAACCGCCAGTGGTGCCGTAGGTATTGCCGGCAGTGGTGTATCTCCACGGACTCAGAGAAGCCCGGTAACGAGAAAGCATATTGACCGGGATACGCTTCGCGTTGGTAAGCATCTGGTTGTATTGGTCTGTGACCCGGCCGTAAATCAGCCCCAACTCCAGGTATTCAAGGTTCATCTGCTTAAGCTGACTGACAAGCTCCAGCCAACTCGAAGCGTCGAACACAGGGACCGCACCAAATCCGAGTTGCGCCGCTGCTGGAACTGCCAGAGCGACGGAAAAGAGCAACGTTACCGCTACAAGTTTCTTCATTGAGATGAATTCCTTTCTATCCAACATGTTGGTTAAGGCTTTGCCCGGCTCACAAGAACCGGCCGATTGTTGACCAGACAAAAGCTTCTGCCCTGCGCAGTTCACCGCGCCTTACGCGGCGTGGCCTGTGCGGGGCGCGTCGACTGCGGGCCGGGTTGCAGCGAGAGTTCGATCACGGCGTCCAGGATAAAGAACGCGATAAGCAGTAAAACCGCCGCCATGGCGACTCTATAGGGATGGGGAAAAAGCGATTTGAAAAAGAATAATCTTGCCAGCATTTGTCTTCTCCTCTGGGAGTGGTTGCAAATTGATTTCCGCTGAAAAGCAAGTTCCGCGGCCTTCAAAGATCCGCAGGAAGTTTGTGGTGGTCATATGAAGGAAGCGATAGATCGTTGCAAAGATAAACCTTCACGCGATGCCCTTCCCGAATCGTGAACGTGGGCAGGATATTCAGGAACCGGTCCAGAATGCGAAGCGAGGACTGCGAAAGGCTCTCTGAAACACCCTGTTCGTAGTTGTCCACGCCCGAGGTATTCAAGCCATAGCGCGTATTGGTTTGCGCCAAGCCCGCGATAGCGCCGATAGCCAGAGAAGTCCCGAAGATTTGAACGTAATGGTGGTTCACCTGGTCGCGCAATCCAGTTTCTCCGATCTGATTGAGGCCTTTGAAACTATCCAGACTCACCGAAAACCCGTCGGGCATGATGATCCTGTGGAAGAGGACGGCCAGCCTCTGTTGCCCGAACGCAGTCACTTTGCTGACCTCGCCCAGAACTCGCGATCCTTGCGGAATGAGTAGTTTCTGATGATCGTGCGAAAACACATTGCTGGTCAGCATGCAGTTCACGGGTCCTGAAAATTCGCCCGCCAATCGATTGGTCAAAACGGTCTCCAGGACCGTTCCCTCGAAGACCCGATACTTCTCTCCGGGCGAAATCTGAAGGTTCGGATCATCTGGTCTACCGGCTTTCTTGGAGGTTCGCAACGTTGGCGAAGGTCCTTCTGGGATTAGCGGTGATTCCTTGGCAGTCGTTTCAACAGATGAACCGGTCGGAACACGTGTTGGCGCCGCGGGCAAAGCAGATGCCTGGGTCGTTGTCTCGCCAGAAAGCGGCGCTACGGGATCTTGCTCTGCATCTTCCTTCCGGAAACTGAGCGCCACATTTGAGGCGAACAGCGACGTATAGTCGCGCTTTTCTTTGTCACTGTCGATCGTGCTCTTCGTGGTCGGCGGCGCCGGCTGTCCGGCATAAACCACCGGCTGTCCCTGCGGCAGAACGACCGGCGGAGAACCTGCTTGAGTTGCCAATGCCGCCTGATTTGGAAACGATCCGGACTGTTTGATTGCCGCGCCAAAGTCTTGCTTTGCCTTCTCGAGCCGTGCTTGCTCTTCGTTGAGCTTGCGAGTCTGTTCCGCGATCTCCTGTCGATAATCTTGAATCCGTCGCTGATTGGGATCCACAACGGAGTTGGTGTTACTAATTGGCTCACCTGTCTTCGTCTTCGCGGCGGGATTTCCTGAAAATGCGATCACAGTGATCATCACCAGGGCGATTCCCGCCATCAGCCAGGTCTGGGCATTTTTCGGGAGAATGCCTGAGGGCTTCGAGGCTTTGTTGGTGATGTCTGGCGCGCCCGGTGCGCTCGATGTATTTTGTTCCGCCATGGGGGTTTCCTAGTCTTGCCGGTCGAACTGCAACTTCTGCTTGCCGATCGCGAGGTATCCACTGTCCATAATCTTGTCCACCACGTATGCTCCATTTCTGAACTCGAAATTGATCAGATTTGGCTTTCCGTCCTTGACTTCATAAAGTGCCGGAACCTCTTGTGGACTTGCCTGGATGTAGGTGAACTTGTCGTCGTGATAGATCGCGGAGACCGAAAATGGCTTGCGATTGGGCTCAAATCTGTAGGGAAACTTCAAGCTGGTGGGATACTCCGACTGAAACTTGGAAGCGTTGCGCTGAATGGATTCCTCAGCAGTCTTCCGGGCCTGCCGAGTCTCGGCCTTGGCGATCTCCACCTGTTGGCGGTAGTCATCGACCTGCTGCGCGGGCACCCATTTCGGTGCTCCGTTCAACGCCGAAATCATACTTTCCTCCTTCGGCTCAACGAAAATTTTCAGATCCGGATCCTGACCAGATTGCTCGCTCACTTCCTGCAATAGAAAGGAATAGACATTCCCGCTTGCCGTCACAAGGTTGAGATTGGTTTGGGCGCCGGCTTTCGCGGGCTTCACATAAGCGAAGTTCTGGCTGCCGTTGACGATCCAGAACTCTTTATCTCCGCAGGTGAAATCGAGAATCTGCTCAGTACGTGGGAGCATGATCAAAGTCGTAAATCGCAGCTTCGTCCGTATCCGCGATACGTCCTTTTCGCCGTAATGAATCACGGTAGCGGCGATTGCACTGGGCGCGGCGTTGGTTACCGTTACCTTCGGGCTGGGCGCAGCCGTCTGTGCGAAACCGCTCCCGCACAAGCACAAGAACGAAAGAAGAGAAAGAATGTAGCGTCGCATCGTTATTAGCTCCTTGGGGAATTCAGTTCTAAATTGTCTTGGGCTACCTCAGAGCTGGCCAGTTTCTCAAGGCCAAGCTCAAATCCGTGCTGCTCGAACGCCTCTCGCCGCCGGCGGTTGTCGTGCGGGCTGTTGGTGTAGAGCCAGTAGCCCTTTCGATCAACATTTAGGTTCAAGACCTTTGCCATATCCGGTCGTTTGATCAGCACCTGTTGCTTCGGAGTCAGGCCAGCGATCAACTGAAGCTCGGTTTCATTCAGCTGGAAGATCTTTCGGTAGGCTTCGTGCTGCATGCCGGGATTCGCCAGGAAAATCTTCGTTGCACAGCTCTCCACCACGACAGGCAACATTTCAGTCTTCATAAGATCCTCGCTGGATTGGGTGGCCAGAATCAGCGCAGCATTGCGCTTGCGCCAAGTTTTGAGAGCCTCGGTGATGTAGTCCTTGATCGTAGGATTCCGAAGGAATCTCCAGGCCTCGTCCATAACGAACACCTTGAATGTGGTGCCGAGTTCAGGAGCATGAATGCTGGTATTCGCGCGGTGGAGAATATAGAAGAGGAGCGGCTCCAGAACCTGTGGGAATTTGTCCATCCCCTCGAAGTCGAAAGCTTGAAAGTGCGCCAACGTCAAGTTGTCTTCCTCGTTGTCGAAGACTGCGCCATACTGGCCGTCTCCGCACCACTTCTCAAGGTGCTGAGCCAGACTCTTTGGGATCATGCCGAGCAAAGATCCAAGCCGGCGAATCTCGGTTGGAACCTCGTAAACGTTGCTGATCGCGCGATATACGCAACGCTTTTCCTGGCTACTCATCTGCAATCCACCGGCTTCGATGAGCACTTTGATAAAGGAAAAGATGAAGTTCAGATTCTCCTTCGTCTTTTCCAGCCGGAACGGATTGATGGAAAAACTTCGGCGCTCGATACCGATCTTGAGGTAGCTTCCGCCGAACAGCCGGGTAAGGTGCTCGTAGCTTCCGCCGAGATCGAAAACGAAAGTCAATGGCTGATACTTCTGGAGGTTGGTAAGCAGGAAGTTGAGGAAAAAGGACTTCCCGCTTCCCGTTCTGCCCAGAATGATCGTGTGCGCAACATCCATGTAGTGGAGGTTCAGGAAGTAGGGATTTCGTTGAGTCGTCTCCAGGATCGCCAGGTACTCATCGCCGAGATGACGGTTCCACACCTCTCCGCAATGGGACGTAAACAGGAATGAAAGATCCGCGTAGTTCGTATTCAGAAGAAACAGATGACGAAGGTTGTACCGCACGTTCCCAGGGAGCGCGGCTAGGAAAGCGTTCAACAGGTTGTAGCGTTCTTCGATCATCACGGAGTCGATTGTCGAGAACACCTTGAATGTCTCAGCCGATGCGCGCTCGACGTGTTCTCTCCGCCGGTCGTAGAGAATGACCGTGAATGAGAACTTGCCGAAGTAGTTCCCATTCACCTCCATCTCCTTCAGACATGTCCCCAGATCGTTTACGAGTGCCGCGGCCGAGTCGTCGATGAGCATCTGTTCCGGCGCCGGAGCCTGTTCGCTGAAGTTGACGTAATTCATCAGGCTGGATTTTGCGTTGTGGTGGTGACGACGCTTGCTTTGGATCAGCTTGCGCATGGCGAAGTTGTCTTGCCGCTGCCACTCACTGACCACCACGCAGTTGCAAGGGATTTCCAGGACTTTGTGAAGAAGGTTGGCGGACGTTTGGCCCGGGGGCTCCTTCATCGTGAGCACCTTCACGTAGTGTTCATCGAGACGAAGGTGGTCTCGATGACACTCGATGGCCGAATCACACGTGAAGTAATCGAGAAAGGCATCGTGCTTGAGCCGGACTCCGTCCGCTTTGTGGTGCGTGTAGTTCAGAAGCAAGCGCAGGAACTGAAATGCCTGGTGCTTGTCAAGGAGTTCGACCGCCACACGCTCCCGGATCTGGATCAAGAAGCTGCTGACTTTATTCGCAAGAGTCTCGCGCCTTCTGTCGATCTCATCGCCGACCATTTGAATCCGAAGGGTTGGTTCCAAGTGAGCCAGGAGTATACGCGGGTCACGTATTACCTTCGACACGCGGTCTTGAAACGACTGTTGGCGCGATCCGCCCTCGAAGAGAACCACGAAATAAATTTCGATCTTAAAGAGCTGATCCCGCTCTTCGCGCAAGTGCCGAATGCGGTTTGAGATTGCCTGGCGAACAACCGGATTCGAGTAGTCCTCCCTGTGCGGAAGGGGTGCTTCGTCTCGCTTAATCAGGTACTGGTATACGCGGAACTTCTCGTCGAACACACGGATCGCAGCCTTAAACCGTCGGGAGACTTCATCCATCTGACACGCATCGAGGCACTCATAATCGACCCCTGCCAGTTTCAGCACCACCCCAAGGTCGCCGGATTTCGTATGGAAGGTGTGTTCATCGACGAAACCCTGAAGATTGACGACTTCATTGACAGCGCCGGTATCGCGGAAATCTTTGATGATTCTAGTAAGCTTGACCACGAGCGGGGATCCTTTCAACGTAGTAGTAGGCGCGTTTCGCCGGATCGTATTGGTGCCGGAAACGCGAGGAGTTCAGTACGATCCGCAGAATTTGCGGATCGGTGACTGTGGCTCTCTGCGCGCAAAAGAAGAGCATTACGAACATCACGATTCCACTGAATAGACTGGAAAAGGATGTGAAAGTGGCCGCCCCCATGATCAACGCCACGAAGAACAGCCGTCGCTCGACGCCCCAAATCGTGAGGGGCTTGTTTACTGACTTGAATACGGGTCGGAACGTGGGGAAGTTTTCCATAAGGGCAGCCTCGCGCGCGAAATTACGGGAACAGCCAGGCCATGAAGTTAACAGCGCCAATGGCCATGCCCACGCCGAAAACGATTCCGGATAGCATACGCTTGCTGCCGCCCTCTCCGAACGCGAACATCAGTCCGCCAACGACAATCGAGACGAGAGCCAGACCCTTAGCGATCACTCCCGTAAAGCTGATTTGAAGCTGGTTGACCGCGTTTTCCCATGGAGATCCGCCCTGAGCGTAGACTGGCGAAGCGGCAATTGCGAGGATGGCGGCGGAGAGCAAGAGAACTCGCACGCGATCCGGTTTCAGGTTAGGCTTTGGCCCGCATTTAGAGAAAATGGGGCGCCAAGCGATTTTCATTTGGTCTTCTCCTTTTGAGTTGTTGGAGCTTGTTTGCCCCATACCAGGAATGAGCCTACACCGATCAGAATGTGTCAAAAAATCCGCGAAAATAATGCAAATTTTGCAGCTATTGAAGACGTTTGCGTGTTTCGGCTACGATGTACCAAGGAACGGCATGTCTTCTGCGAAAACCTCTGCCTACGGGCCCTCACGCTATACACTCTGGATCGCAGACCGTGACGAAAACGGTAATCCTGTAGATCCGAAATTCATTTCTGCAGCCTACGATTTGGCTCCCAAATTGTTCAACTATCGGCAGGAAGAAATCGGGTGCGAATCCGTCACAGCCTCGCTGATACAATCGTCCGTAAATTCCGCATCGAGAGCGAAACACTCCATTCAAGTAGAGAATCCATTCGGCTACTTGCTGACTGTATTTACTCGCAAGGTCGATCGGTTCCTGTCGCGGTCGCAAACGGAATTGCCTGCGGAAGATGAATTCTTGGAAGACGCCGCGGGCAGGCAAGAGCGAGCCGACGCGGTTGCGACACTCATTCACAACCGGATCCTCGCGGAGCGAGCACTCAGCTTAATGTCGCCGGAATTGCAGGAACTGTGCGATCTGCACTACGTTTATGGCTTCCCCATGGAAACGATTGCGGAGATGAAGGGAGAACCTCGGAATCGGCTTGCCGTGCGCCTTTCCCGTGGTTTGAAACGGGTCGCAAAAGTACTTTCATCGGAGGCCCAGTTTAAGCGAGAATCAAAAGGCTGATGGCCAATGAGGAATTCTCTCAGTCGGAGACAGAACAACTACGCCAAGCCTTTCAAAAGGCAGTGCTCAACGATTTCCCGAACCCTGATCGGATTGGCTGCCCGACTGATAAACAAGTCTTAAAATCGATCGCTGCGAAGACACTCCCGATGGCGGACCCCGCGTGGCGACACACGGCGCGTTGCTCTCCTTGCTTTCGGGAAGTGAAGGCATTCGAAGCGGAACTCCGGGGCAGACCTGGAGGCGAGAAGCTGGCCCTGGTGATTGCGGCTATCGTGCTCATCGGAGTGGCGTTATTTTTCTTTCGGGACCGTCTGTCGATGCGACAAGCCGTCCCCTACGAAACCGCGACGCTTGACTTGAGAGGCTACACTGCCCTCCGCGGGGAGGGCGAAAAGCCGGGAGAAGGAATGCGTCCAGTGTCGCTCGGTCGGGCACGATTGACAGTCAAGGTACTTCTGCCGGTTGGTGCTGAAGAAGGACGATACGAGTACAAATTGCTCAATGATGGTCTCCAGACTGTCGAGAGCGGCTTTGGGGACGCCCGAATGGACAACCGCTCAACTGAGCTGATCGCCAATCTAGATACCGAAAAACTGCCGGTTGGCCATTACTCGTTGTGGATGCGCCAAGCCGGGTTCGACTGGCGGTCCTACCAAATAGAGCTCCATTGAGTGGCTGAAGGTCACAAGCAAACGTAGCTCTGCCATCTCGTGAGTACTGCAGAGCCAAGCATCGTCTCCACGGGGTTGAGGGCTTAGAACAAATGGGGAAGCCACCTTGCGAGATCGACCCCCGCAAAGCGTACCTCACCGGGGCTCCCGCTCATATCAGCAAGACGAACCTTAGGGGAAGAGTGCCAGAAAGTTTCAACAAGGAGCATGACCCAGACGAAGCACCCCTGATGCGGGCTCGCCGCTGGTGAACATTCTTCTGGGCCGAACGCAATATCATTGCGGGCTTGTACCCTAAACATGCAGAGACCGCTGTTGTAGTAAGGATAAAAGCGGCTATCCAATTCGTGCGCCTTGTCGCCTGCGTCAGAATATCCCGGACCGCCAAAAGCCGCCCTTCAGTGCTTCTAGTGTCTCTGCCGCCGGTGATCATGTTATTCGCTCCGGAGGAAGAGGAGCAACGGCACGGAGGTTTTCTGGATGGGAGATCGCCTTTTCTACTCAAATCCCCACGCGCTCGTACCCGTCGAGTGAAGTTTGATCGGTGCGGCGTATAGCTTTGTGGTGCGGGCCGAGGACTGGTTGGCCATTGCCTGGACGTGCTCAAGCGTGCCGTCGCTCTTCAATGCAACGAAAGCGCGGAACAATAGCGAGACGAGGGTCTTGCCGGGCGGGCGCTTCGGATCTATACTTGCTCCAATGAATTGTTCGGTGTGCCTTTCTTTCGCTCCCACGAGGGAGGTAAGCATTGAATGTCGTCTGCTGGTTCGTCTCTGCCTGTTGGCATAGTTTGTAAGAACTGCGGGAAAGCGGTGTCTCCTTATGCCTCATCCTGCCCGGGGTGCGGAACGGCCCGCTTGCAAACAACGCCCGTGCATTCGCTTAGTATTGGCTTGCGTCGTGACCATCACCCGATCCCTAAGCTTATGGCCTACTATATTTCGCGATCCGGGCAGCAGTTCGGGCCTTATGAGCGAGCTCAGCTTCAGGAATTTGTAGCTCAAGGCCGATTTGTATCGTCCGATTTTGTATGGAATGAGGGAACGGTCTCATGGGTTCCATTAGCTGACATTTTCGCGCTCCCCCACTTGCGGCCACTCCTACAAAAATCAAAACGGATAAAAGTAACGATTCAGGCGCCCGACGATCGACTGGTCTGGCCGCCGCTTTGCGTCTGCTGTTGTAACCCCAAAGAGGTTGTTAGAAAACTAGTGGTTAGCCGAACCGAAAGAGCGACATTTGGCGGGAGAGAAGTAAGAACGTTAAGCTGGCAAGTGCCTTACTGTAGAGCGTGTATTTTGCACGAAGATATGGGAGGCCTGTCTGTTCTCGCCTACGGAAGCACTATGTTCCTAGCGATGGTTCTCTGGATTTCTGCTGCAGTATGTTTGCTCTTGATGGCGGGAGATCTGTTTAATGGCCGGTCATGGAGAAGTGCCAGCCCGATGACGCTGGCAGTGCTAATCTGTGGTGGTATCGCCGTCAAATGGCTGAGCAAAGAGTTGTACATCCGGCTAAGCACAGCTCAGCTAAAACATGTCAGACCAGATTGTTCGGTCGAGAGAACAGTTGCGAAAACCGAGGCTGAGAGCGAATTCAAGGCTGCGGTTTTGGGCGCTGGGCGAATCGGCATTGCCCACTCTTTCACCTTTACCAACTCTCGGTATGCTGACATTTTTCAAAGGGCCAACATACACGGATGAGCTGATCGACCGAAAAGCTTTCTCGCGCCCCGGTATAGGATTTTGAAAACCGTCGCGCTCGGTTCCTTACTGTGGGAGCTAACCTATCATCACTTGTCTCATAAAGTAAGCACTCCGCGAACCTCTGGCGTGCGAGAAAAGAAGGGCGTACTCGTTCAAACGGTCGTTTGAGAAAGGTACAAGGAGGCAAAAATGGCTGAATACGTCGCTTACTACCGGGTGTCCAACGACAAGCAGGGCCTCAAAGGTCTGGGCTTGGATGCGCGGGGCGAAACGGTCAGTCGCTTCAGGGCGCAAAGGCGACTTCGCCTGGCGGCGCAGTTCATCGAAGTGGGGAGCAGGCGCAAGGACAACCGGCCCCAGTTCCAAGCAGCCCTTGCCGAATGCCGCAAGCGCCGCGCCGTGCGGGTTATCGCCAAAGCTCGGGCGGCCTGCCGGCCTGCCCGTAACGCGCATTTCATTTCCGGCCTGATGAAAAGCGACGTTAAATTCGTCGCCGTTGATATGCCGAGCGCCAACCGCCTAACGAAGGCCAGAGGCACGAAACTAGGCAAACCCCAGTGCAACGTGCAACGGATGCCGCAGCACTCGTCAGAGCCGCTAAACCAATCAGATGCTACAGCCCGAAGTCCTGAAATTGATGACAGACTGGTGAGGGAGAGCGGGGGCTTGCGCGACATCACCCGGAACCTTAACCGCCTCAATATCCGCACGTCCACAGGGCAACCAGTGGTATGCCAGCACCGTCAGAAGCTTCAGCGCTAACGAAAACTTACCCACCTACGCTCGGTTAAAGTGACCCGCGGGAAGAGGATTTTGTCGTGAGCACCATCATCATCCACGCCGCAGGCGTGTGCAGTTGTTTACGAAGATGCGAGGACTCGATATCATCCGCGCCGAAGGCGCGTGCTGCGGTTGAGTTTTGACAGGGGAGTTGGAGTTATGGCGTGGGATTGGTGCGGTGAAGTTTGTTGCGGAGGTACTGGAAGTATTCCGGGCCGGCCTTGAGTTGCGACACTTCCTCGATCACCGGCGCGAAGTGGCCGGCGACCGATTGCGCCAGGTCGCTTGTGTTTTCTGACGGCGCGCTGTCTGGCATTCCGGACTCCCGCAAGCTCGTTGCCGACTTCCTACTCGTGGGTTCGGCCGGAACCACCGGCGACAGATCGTGCACGGTCTCTTCCGGGCCTCGGGCATCGTGATGTTCTATCGTCATCAACACCCCGCCACCCCTGCCAACCCGGCGGTCCGCTCACGTTGCCCGGGTCACTTTTGCAGAGCACAGGCGGGTAACTTCTCGTTAGCGCCGAAGGTCAGAAGTCAGCTTGAGGCGACATTGGAGGATTATGGGTCATTGTGTTGCCGAGCATTTTGCAAGCTCTTTCTGCATCTTGCCATTCCACTCAATTCCCGAAGCGATCATTTTATTCCAATTAGCTATGTCTTGCCCCGTCATGTAAGGTGAGCCGTCGGGTTGCCTTGCATGAGCCCAGGCAGCGAGGTAAGCTCTGTCGTGTTGAACTTGCTTTTCCCCTTGTGTTATTGCATCCGCGTACACTTTACAGTTAGCAGGGATGATGACCGGCGCTGTGACTTCCCGTCCAACCGCAGAGCTATTTATCCCGTTCATGTCGCGCTGCGTCATTTCCGCTATCGCCTTATCAAGCTCGCTATAATTCTTCTCTGCGATAGCAGCTCTCCTTTGCGCCTGAATCAGAGTTTCCTTCTGTTTTCTCGACTGACGAGCTGCATCAGCGAGCAATTGCTTTTGAGCTTGATCGAGTGCAAGTTGAACTCGTTTTAGGCCCTCTCCAATATCATCAATCTTTTGTGCCGCAGTTCTTAAATCGGACGCCCTTTTTACATCCAGGGAGAGCTTGATGATAGTTGGAAGCTCCCCAATAAAATCAAGCTTTTCGGGAAGCTGATCAACGATCTTGCCGTATATCAGATCAGCTGCGCTTTCCTTATACGCGTCCCAATCCCCGTGTAGAGCCTGCGTGTACATGTCGAGGTTCTGAGCAATAAGAGTCTGCAGCAGTAGAACAGGATCTGAGATGCCAATCACTCCATTTCCCTTGTCTTTCACCCAATCGAGAACAGTAGAGACGGTCTCCTTAAGGCCTGTCTGCGCGGCGCGATTAAAGTCTTCGATTCTTGCGTTTTGGAGGGTTTGCTCTTTCGCCAGAAGAGCTCGTTGATCATCGAGCCATTTTTGATTTCTACCCTGAGCGCGGGTCGTAATCGCCGTACAGAAAAAGAGAACAATAAGCGCTACCAGGCAGATTCCCGCAGCCGAAGCTCCGTTCTTGTCCACAGATTGGCCGTAATTATGGAACATCTGGAGTCCCTTCCCCCAGCAACTTTCTAGAAACATGAAGAAGCTGCCCAGATCTCATACCATACACCCAGCGCGCATCGGCTACATCGTTAGGCTACTTCCGAAATCCGACATCATGTCCAATCTCCGGGCTTAAGTGTGAAGACCAGCACACCGGGAGCAGGTGTTGTTCAGAAAAAAGGATGAGCTCAAAGCTTTTCTGCCTGCTCCAGCGCCGATCTTAGCTGTTCGTCAGCGCCGGAGCGCGCAGATTCCGGATCAAACGCGACATGCGCACCCGGCGTAATTCCTCTCCCTTCTAAAATTTCACCGTCCCAGGTGTGATAGGCGACAATTGGAAGCGCCACTCGGTACCCATGGCCAACCTTGAATGAATTTGCGCCAACTACTCGACCTGGCGTCTTCTCGCCGGTCAGGTGGGCCGAGCCACTACCAACGGCAAAAGCGGCAACCATTTCGCTCGCACTCGCCGAATGTTCATTGGTCAGCAAAACCACTCTGTTGTGGAATCGCTGTTGTCCAATGCCCTCTGTGAAAACGGCAATCGACTTGTCGCCAAAAGCGAACTTCAGAATCAAGGGTAGAACTCCCGATTTCCTGGAGGGGATCCGATCTAATTTCGGGAGCCTTTCCCGCTCGAATCCGGTCAGCGCTCTTTTGCGGGTGAGACTATAGCCCACGGGTTCTTGTCCGGGAACCAGTAGGCTCATGAGTCGAAGCGACCCCATGCCTCCGCCCGGGTTGCCGCGAAGGTCAATGACGAGCCGTTCACAATCGAGTTCTTGTGCCGCCGCAGAGATTTTCTGCGCGACCTCAACACCGAGAATGCCAGGGAACATACTCACCTTCAGTTGCCCGATGCCTTTATCCATTCGTCTTGCAGTCACGAGCTTGGGAACAATCACCGGATTCTTCTTTGACTTGGGGTCCGGAACCTGGATCTCAACGATCCGCTCCTGACCGGAAGCGCTAGACACTAGGAGTCGCGAGGTGGCTCCCATCGGAAACAAGGGCGCCTCGGGCGGTCTGATCTGCTTGTAGCCAACGCGTAACAATAGGTCACCGGGTTTTACTCCCGCCAGTTGAGCGGGTCCGCCTTCATGCACATCCTGAAACATCCAATGCCGTTCCCCGCGGTTCTCATAGTTGAAGAACGTGGCGCTGAGGGCCATCTTGGCAGTAGCGCGCCGGACGGAATCATGAATGAGCCCAGTGTGACTGGCACCGAGACACTTCAATAGATCATTGACCAACTTCTCAAACTCCACCTCATCAGCGGCGCGGATGATTCCTTCGCGTCGGGTCTCCACTTCTGTGTTCCAATCGACACCGTTGAGTTGAGGATCATAGAACTTTTCCCGCACGGTGCTCTTGATCGCATCCAAAACCGTATTTCTCTTGTCAGGGCTTAGATCAATCACCCACACGCTCCTTGGTTGGAAACACTCGCACTGCTCCATCTCCTACAAGAACAAATCCAGACCAGAGCGCTGCCAGCGCGTGGTCTCCGTAATCGTGCAACATGGCAAGTTTGGCCCCGTTCAGTGCCGTCGCATTTTGTTGCCCTCCTGCGATGTTCACGTAGAACCGCTTCATCAATGCCCGGCTGAACTCGTCATCTACGTCCCACAGATTCGCAAGCACGCTCCTAGCACCCGCGAAGAGAAAAGGCCGGGCAAGACTCTCAACGCCCTCTTCTCCTTTCAGCTTCCCGCTTCCTGTGTCGCAGGCTGACAGAGTGACCAAGTCGGCCCGAAGCGGCAATCGGGTAATCTCGCGTGCCTGAAGGAAGCCATCCTCCTTGGCATTTGAATCGGGCCGAAACACGAGCGCGGAACGCTGTGGGTTCTTGGCGCTGATGAACCCATGCATAGCCAAGTGAATCACCCGAAATTGCTGCAGATCTTCTGCCTTGAATTGCGTTTCGGTCGCGTTCATCAGCAGTACGCTCTTCTTGCCGAAGAGCTGCGCGACGGATCGCACCTCATCATTAGCTGCCGGCAAAGGCCTGAAGCTCGCTTCCCCGGTGTCGAAGGTCCCGCGCTCGGCTGCATTCGATGCGATAGAAGCCGCCATAGTCAAACCAAGTATCGGAGACTCTACTGGAGAGCTACTTACCGCCAGAAGGGGAAGTTCGGGCTTTGGCCGCTTTGGTGCTTCACGAAGCAAAGCAAGTACGTTTGCGGATGGAGTATAACTGATTACCTTGTCTTCCAAGAGTAACTTGCCCCCTGGATCGACCAGAGTGTCGAATGGAAGTTGGTTCAGTTGGCCGTCTGGGCTGATGATCAGATTTTTCCTGGCCTCGATATCGCGCCGGATCGGCTCAATCAGCAGCGCGTAGAGACTGCTCCCTGTCGAAGCGATGCTCCGGCGATTCGCAATCGCTTCCAAGTGACCCTTTAATGCGGCATTCAGTTCGCGAGACTCTTTCAAGTTGCGCAGGACGATCGAGTCTTTGGTGAGCACGATCGCGTAGGATCCAAACGGATGGATAAAGTATTCCACGAGCACTTCGTCTGTCCGAAGCCGCGCACGGATTAACGCGATGCTTGTCGAGCTTACGAGCGGCCTAGAAAACCGCTGCCTGTCTGCGGCTTGCAGAGGTCCGATGTCCTGCTCTGCATCAACAATCTTCTCCAGGAGTTTCTTACGTTCCTGCCGGGATTGTTGTTTCCACAGTTGAAGCTGGAGTTCGGATAAAACTTGCTCTTGCGCGGTGAGATCGGCGGATTGCCGCGAGGTCGGCTGCGGTGACTTCAGCAGGTCAGCGGTTGCGCGTCCTCTGGCTTGTTCCAAGACCGCCAGTGCTGCGTCAGCCCGACCACGAGAGGCTTCGAGGCGGAAATGCGCTTCGTAGATTTCACTCATTGCCGCAACCAGATCACTTTCGGCATTGGGTCCGGAAACATGCATCAGCATTCCGTTGACGATGTCGGTAGCCTCACCAAACAAAGCTTCAGCATGCGCAGTGCGATGCTGTGACGCTTCGAAGTCGGCGTATTGCGCCAGATACCGTGGCAGGAAATACCGGTCGCCCGCTCTTCGGCTTGCGGAGATGCCGGATCTCAACACCCGACTTTGGTTTGGAGTATCGCCGGCTGCGGCGTAGAGCTTTGCCAATTCGTAGTTCGCCAGCGCTACGAGCCTTTGGCCGCTGGTGCTACTCGCAAGATTCGAAGCCTCCTCCAGATACGCGACAGCTTTCTTCCGTTCGCCAGCTTTCGACTCCAGTGCCCCTAATTGCGTCAACAACTCAGCCTGGTAGCCGGCGTTGCCGTCAAGCCTGGTCGTGGCCAGGGCCTGATTCAGAAGAGTTCGGGCCTCCGCTTGCCGGTTCATCTTTACCAAAGCACCTGCTTTCCCAGTCAATGCCAGGAGAGGCATCCCCAGGTCTTTGTTGTTCGTCGCCAGAGCAATCGCCTTATCGAACTGGCTGAGGGCCGCATCCATCTGACCAAGTTCAGTCATTCCGGAAGCGGCAATGGTTCGGTACCGAATCTCGGCGCCGAGGTCATGAGCGGTGACGGCGCGTCTCAACGCAAGGCCTACCTGTACAATGGCCCCGCTGCTATCTCCGTTAAGAAACGCAAGGATTCCGAGTTCGCCGTTTGCCCGTGATTCCCAATCTGCCAATCCAAGTTCCTTGGCAATAGAAAGCGCTTCGGTCCAATCGCGCTGAGCAAAGCTGCCATTGGTGTCCAAATCGGCATCTCCCTTTACCGTTAAGCACCGCAGCCGAAGTGTTTTGTCGCTTTTCACGATTGGGTCGTCCAAGAGCGAAGCGATTTGGTGTGAGATGACCAGCGGCGAAGTGGATCTTAGTTCTCCACGAAGTTTGCCAACGTGACAATAGAGCGCGTTGCGCCGGTCGCCCCTTGCCGTAAATCCCTGTTCGGCTTCTTCAAACAGTGGTTTAGCTCTGGTCCAGTTCTTCAGCCAGGCCAAGCGATCCGCTTCCGCCAGAATTGACTTCGGATCTTGTGGCGGTGCCCCATTCAGCCCGAGAATCGAAAACAGCAGAAGCAGGCTTCTAACTTGGTTGGGAAAACGAGGCGATGAATGGTGAGGCTTGGATGGATACAAACAAAACTCCATGCGATGGAAGAGACTTCGAAGACGCAAAAACTTACATAGAAAATGTCCGGATCGTGTCACCCCGGAGGGCGATGGGCGCGTCCCGATTAGCGGATTGTTTTTTATAGGAAAGGAAATACAGGAGAGTTCGCGAAGCGGTTGTTTCTGAGGGAGTTAAACCCGTAATCGCGCGACAATACTATCTCGGCGTAGCCCTCGATGTGTTGAGTTTGCGTGGGCTCACCAAAAGACAGAAGCATCGTGCAAAAGGTAATGAACTTCACTGGAGCCGTGAAAGCTGACGCGGGCGCGATCTGGATATTTCCACCGTCAGGAGGGCTCGGACGGGTCGGCCGGTGCCGAAGCTCGCGCCAAACCGATGCCGATGACCTCATTAGAAATCTTCCACGACTCCAGCGAACTGCGGCGAACCAGTTTGCGGCGGCCCATCGGGATTGCGGGTAACCGGGATACGCCGATTATCTTTCCGTTGATGGCGTTATAGACATGCGCTTTGGAACATCGCAGGTTCAGCGCTACTTCAGTGATCGAAAGAATATCGCTGTTTTCGCTCATGGTGGTTCCTTGATTTGTCAGGGCTCAGTTTGCCGCCCAAGAAGAATGAGCCGAACAGGCATTGAAATATTACATTGCGGCTTTAGGAATACCGCTGTTCGGATCAGGGCCGTCGGCGTTCGACCCTGATGCCGATGTCGGCGCATCTGTGGTTGCATGCGTAATCAGTATGTCTGTGGCCCATTTGCGGCTGTCCTCTGGTGCGCCAGGGTCGTGCAAGATTTCATTTGCGATCCGGACGAGATTCTGCTGTTCTGCTTGCTTTCGGTCGAATTCAGACTGACGATATAACCTAAATGATTCGCCTTCAAAGCACTTTGGTATTTGAATGATGAGCAGGCCAATCGGGTTAGTGAGATTCTGCATATTCCGGATACGGCGTGCTGTCATCCGGGCGAGATCTGCAATTTCTTCAGGAGTGGCATCCGCGACGCGTTTTCGACAACCAATGACGATACGGCGCACTGCGTCGCCATCCACGTACCCGAGTTCTTCCCTCAACGCGAGTGCCACGACTGACGTCGACGACGTGTCTAAGAGATTGCCTTCTTCCTTATTAATCGTCACTTCCGTTGTGACAGGGGCAGTCCCCTGTGAGATGACAGCGCCTGCCCTCGCGAAGGTGACAGGACCTCTCCTCTCCGATGTGATAGGGCCTCTCAACTGCGAGGTGCGAGGGCCGAGACCCTCGTCTCGCACAAGACGGACGCCTGACCTGTCTTTTGTGAACCAAATCAAACCCGCGGATTCTCTCCTACTGAGAATGCTACGGAATCCATATACCCGGTACGTTCGACCGATGTTCTCCGCGCGATCTTCCGGTTTGATGATTTCGATTGCCATCTTTGCCTGAAGCGATTCGAGGTTGCGGTCGATGGTGTTGCGATGGAGCCTGGCTTTTTCAGCCAGAGCTCGATAACCGATCGTGATTTCGCGATATTCCTCCGCAGTCTGTCGCGCTTCCCGCCAAAGAGTGTCGTAAATGTGTTGTTCAGCCATTGAGTGTCCGTCCTGCACGGTCCGTGCCCGGCGCGCAGTGGGTGCCGGCCCTGTCCTTTTGGAGGTGACAGGGTCAAAGATGATAGGCCCTGGCACCTCGGAAGTGACAGAGGGAGGATCTGCGCCAAGCTCCTTGTCCAGAATTCGGGGCAAATGATCGCTCGGGCGCGACCAACCACGGACCCCAGTAACATGGGAGGTGATAGGTCCTGTTCTCTCGGAGGTGACAGGGGATTCCGGTGTGGGAGGTTCTCTGCCCCGCTGTGTGGAAGGGCCAAACATGTCGGACACCACTTCGAAAATGTCGTCGTGCTTGTCCCAGCGCGGCTTGTAATCCTCAACGAGCCGCGGTTGTCTGGGTCTGCTCATCTCGATGCCCCACCAAACGTAGAATCTCGTTACAGGCAGCCTCGTAGTCTTCGAGTGCTTTCGAACGCCGATCAAAGTCGTGAAGGAACTTTTGCTTTCGCAGTGCTCTGTTGACGGCCTGGTCTGTTCGGATCCCATGAAGAACTGCGATCCCAGACGACTCGGACTGCGATTTCAACGCATTTAGGACGAGCTCCGTGGCGGACAGCCGGTAGTCCACCATGGTCGGCAAGAACCCGATGCATCGGCATCCTAATCGCAAGAAATGGTTCAGTACCTCGATAGTCTGGAGCGAAGAACGCGCGCCCTCAATGCTCAATGCATCCATTGCCACCGGTACTACCACGTTCTTCGTGTATGCGATGGCGCAGCTCTGGAGATGCGATATGCTCGGCGCTACGTCGAAAAGGACGGCGTCGTAGCGCTGTTCGACGCAGGAGAGAAGGGAATAGAAGGTCATCTCTTTTGCTGTGGCCGCTCCCAGCGTCACTTCGACGCGCATGGTCCGGCGATCACTGCAAATCACATCGAATGCGGTCGTGGACCTTAGTCGCGACGCGGGTGATACTCAGTCCGTCATTGACAAATTGATGAAGCCATCCCTGCGGGTTGAGGCCGAGGGCCAAATACACGGATCCCTGGCTGTCAGTATCGATCACGAGAACCCTTCGACCCTGTTCGGCGAGTGACCGAGCCAAGGTCAGCGTGGTCGTGGTCTTCCCAACGCCTCCGCGCTGGTTCGAAATGGTCATGGTGATCATTGATTGGACTCCTCGCCGTAGATATTCATTGCGCCGGGTGTCGATGGGGAGCCGCCTGGGCGATCAGGCGGCAGTGTTAATTTGGCCTTCGAGAAGACGTTCCAGCGCCTTGCGGGGCACCAGAATCCTCTTACCGAAGCGGATGGTAGGAATCTCACCACGCCGAGCGGCCTGATAGGCTCCTGCCCGGCTGATTCCGAGAATCGTAGCGGTTTTGTCCAGTGTGTAGGTTGCGCGTTCCTGGGTCTGTTCCGTATCGTTGTTCATTCTCTCCTCACTTTCAGGCACATCGTACTTGTACGATGTGCTTTTTCATGGCACAATGATGCCACTGGCACGCCGTGCATGTCAATTGTTCTTTTACAATGTGCAGTAGTCCATGGAACTTACGAAAGCCGTAAAGGCTCTGCGCGGGCGGCTGAATGAATCACAGCAGGCGTTTGCCACGAGATTGGGAATTTCAATTCGAGGGTTGGTCAACTACGAGAAGGATCGCGAGCCACCGTTGGCGCTGCTGCTAAAGTTGGCGGCTGTTGCCCGCGAAGCTGATGATGAAAAACTCGCTAACGTTTTCCAGTGGGCTTTCTATGAGCAGATTACGGCCGCGACGCAGGGGCATCAGATCTCGTTCCTTCAGGAGGACGAACACGCAGGCGAGAACGCTGGGCTGCTCATGATGACGTTCGTGAAAGGACAATTCGAGTATGTTTCGGCTTTCTCGACAGCAGTGAAAGGAATGGCGAACGGCGCGGACCCAGAAATGCGCGAGAGATCCCGAAAGGCTTTGGACGCGTTGGTCAAATGCGTTTTTCCCGGCCTCAAGACTGGCGGGGGGTAAGAGTGATCTGGACAGTTCTTGATATGACAACCTGCAAATGGGCTCACAGCAAAGACGGGGAGACTCAGAGGGCAATATGACTGGCCATTTGCGACCGTATGAGTTGAAAGACGGTTCCAGGAGATGGGCGGTTGTGCTCTATCTGGGAAAACGGCCGGACAGACACGGAAAGCCCGTGGATACCTATCGCTGGGTTCGCGGCTTCCAGACTAAACGCGAAGCTGACGTCGAACTGCGGCGGCTGCTGCGTTCGATGGACGAAGGTTCATACGTCGAGCCATCCAAAGAGAAGCTGAGTGAGTACTTCGAACGATGGCTCGCGACATGCGCTAAGCCGAACGTCAGCGGAAAAACGTACGAAAGGTATTGTCAGATCGCGGAAGCGATCAACGAGAGTCTGGGTAACGCGCTGCTCTCCAAACTGCAACCAGTCCAGATCGCCGAATTCTACGCCAAAATGCTCACAGCCGGCCGAAAACGGCGGCCGGGAGGATTTTCCGCCCAGACGGTTTTGCACTATCACCGCGTACTGAGTGAAGCCCTTGAGCAGGCAGTGAAGTGGCAGCTCCGACCGACTAACCCCTGTCACGCCGTTGAAGCGCCGCGACCTGAGCAACGCGAGATGAAGGCGCTCAATGAAGAAAGGACCGTGTGGCTATTAAGGGCGGCGGAAGGTACGGAATTCTACCTGCCGGTTTTGATGGGCTTATCGACGGGTCTACGCCGCGGTGAAATCCTCGGAGTGCGTTGGTCCGATATTAACCTTTACGATCGGACGCTGACCGTCAACCAATCACTTGAGCAAACCAGGGGAGGGGGATTGCGCTTTAAGTCTCCAAAATCGAAGCGCGGACGCCGTAGGATCTCTATTCCAGTGTTGCTAGCGGATGCGCTGGGGCCCCATAGACACGAGCAAGACAAACAGAAAGCGAAATTCGGCGCCGACTATAAAGATAACGGGCTTGTGGTTTGCCTCGCCGACGGCGCTCCGTGGCCGCCGGATTCCTTTTCGGGATCATATGTCTATTTCGCCGGAAAAATCGGGGCCGGGGGAGTCCGGTTTCACGATCTCAGACACACGCACGCATCCCAGCTATTGCGACAAGGTACTCCCGTAAAAACAGTCTCACAGCGTCTGGGTCATTCCACGGCAGCAATCACCTTGAATGTTTATGGTCACGTTCTTAGCGGCGATGACGAGAGAGCTACCAACGAATTCGACCGCATCCTAAAAAACGAGTTTGAGAAGCGTCCCAACCAAAAGGCAAACTAATTGCTCCGCCGAGATGGCATAACTGGACAAGTGCTCGTTCGCCCAAACCGGCAACGCACTCGAACTGTGCATGAACCCGCTGTTTCTGTGCCACCATCGACTCCACATGGGGCTCTATGTCAGCCGAATTTGAAGCGCCATTTGCACCACATTTGCACGGGCCGTTAGCCCAACCCAATAACTGCCGGGTTCCGAAGTTAGTTAAGTCCTTTATTTTCT
>CAVSTI010000019.1:0-631524 GCA_963730775.1 uncultured Acidobacteriaceae bacterium
TTGGTACAGCTCGCAGAAACGGGAGTAGCGATAGCCGTCCGGGTTGGACTGCCGGTACTCTTCCCATAGCAACTGCTGGGCCAGGTGCGGATGACGCTGCCACTGCTGGTAAAGGTCGGCGAAATTTGGCATCGGCAACACGGCCGGGTGCGCCCTTGGCGGACCGCCGAACAGGGCAGTCTCCAGCCGGTCTTCGTCCCAATCCTTTCCAAGCGGCCACGTCACTCCCGCGGCTTCGGCCCGTAGCAGGTACTCGTGTACGGTTCCGAGACCAATCGAGCAACTACGGGCGATTGCCCGCAGCCCCAGGCTCACTGAAAACTTCAATCGAAGAACTTCTTTGATCTTGCGCACGGACAATCTCCTGGCTGGCAAGCAATCCTCCCTTTATCAGGGAGGCCACCCGCCATTGTGTTGTCCAGCGCCGCCGGCTTAATGGAAATCCGGGCTCAAGCCGAACGCGGTTCCGGGATCGACCTGAAGCTGTTCGGCTTCATCGCGGAATCGGTGTTCGCCTTCATCCCGGAATCCTGTTCGCGTTCACCCCGGAATGACGTTCGGAATCATCCCGGAATCGCGTTCACGTTCCCCCGGATTCCCCAATTGTTGTCGAAAACCGCGTAGTTCCAGATCGGCTCGTCCATCTCCAGCCCAAGAAACCAGCGGAACAACAGGTTGTAATTCAATGCTCCATCAGCGTCCGCTCGCTGCGTACTGAATACAAGAGATGCTCCGGCGCAATCGCGGTCGGCCCGTCGCGGAATACGGTTCATCGAACTGCTTCGACATGCCTCGAAAGATCTCGTCGACGATCTTCCGTACTGGCCAGAGGATGCGCTCCAACGACTCGGTCTCCCCAGTGAAACGTAACTGAATACGCCCTGTCGTCGATCTTGGCCCTGCATGAAACATAGACGACAAGAACTGTTGAATGCCAGCGGGCCGAGCGTCTTTCAACATTTTCCTACCTTACTGAATTAGCCATTTAGCGATGCAGCCCGTGAGCCGTTCGCTCTTGCATCAGATGCGTCTTCTGCGGCCGGATTTGCCGGGCCCGCAGCGTGACTGCAACGCCACGCAAACTTAGCCGACCGGTTCCTGGCTGCGGTATCGCTGCGGCAAAGAAGAAGGGCGCTGCCAGCGAGAGAGCTCCCAACTCTTTCGGAGTCTGATACTCCAAACGACTTCGCAGCCGGGGGAGAGCAGGCGCCGAAAGCTTCAGCTTTGCTGCGTATGAAGGTAATGCCGAGCAAGCTATATGCGACTTTACCTCGGCCGGGCAGAAAAGACATTCTCGACGAGGCGACTCAGCTTAGACGGTTCCGAACAGCGCCTCAACTCCGACGACGAGAATGGGTGCGAATGATTCCAGTCAACCTGTTCGCGCGTCGACAAGATGTCAAGTGCGTTCACAGTCCGATTAAGTGATGAGAAGGTACAAGGCGAAAACTTGCCCAATACGCACGAGCGTTGTACGCCGATCCAAGCCCGAAAGAGTTGCCGTCCTTGTAAGCCAGCAGCAAACGTTGAAGCGGCTATCGGCATACTCTTTCATTGGCTGGTCCCCAAACCAGGACCTTCTGAAACTGCGCTGTTCCAAACACCATTCTGAATGGGTAGCCCACCACGCGCTTGAAGCACGTATTTGGTGACTTATCGTTAAGTCCCTGAGTGCGAAGGCCAAGACTGAGTGATACAACACTCTCGTATTCGTGTGACTCTTTGGCGCGCATTTATTTCGACCGGTTTTTACTTGATTCCGATTATGATGGCGACCGCGGTCAAGCGACACAGCTCAACTGGAATGCATCTCGGATTAACCTGAGCTGCCCACAGCCTGTCATTGGCTGACCTAGTTAGAGTCGCACATGGTGGCCGCTAGCACCTTATACCGTCCGTGTAGCACGAGTACCTGACCGTTGTACTTCACATTGACTGCCATGTTCACGGCTTGTTACAGTCACTGTCACAGAAGGCCTTCACTCGTATCAATGCCGTTCTACAGGGCCGAGCCAAAAGCAGCACTGGTAACACGCGCGTGCAATGAGAACTGGATTCGAACCGGCAAAGCGGCCTTACTGACTGTTTAGTTTGCAGGGGGGCCTGTGGTGTTCCCGTTATCTAAGTTTAAGGGTGTTTTTAAGCATGCAATCTTCAGTGGCCGTTCGGCCTGATAATCTTGACCTCCGCCCGATGCTTCTCGTGTCGAATCCTCAGCTGAGAGCGGCGCGGTATATACCGCAACTAGACGGGATCCGTGGAATTGCCGTTCTGGTCGTGATGCTTCAGCACGTCTGGGGACACTGGTCCACTTTGTTCAGGGCCGGCATACTGGAGGGGGTAATCAAACGCGGTTGGATTAGCGTAGACCTCTTCTTTGTTCTCTCTGGCTATCTTATTACTGGTATCCTACTTCGCGGTTCTGGTGATCGCAAATCGATCCTTAAGAACTTTTACCTGAGAAGAGCGGTTCGGATATGGCCTCTGTATTTCACGCTGTTGGCGTTTGTGTTTCTAGCTACACGTCTTCTTCATCAAGCATACCCACTTGGGTGGTATTTTCTATTTGTTCAGAACTTCTTGTCAGAATTCCCAAAGCCAAGCTTTTTTGATCAAACGTGGTCGTTGTGTGTAGAAGAACATTTCTACTTGGTGTGGCCTCTTTGCATCCTATTCGTTCCAAGACGCTGGCTAATCTGGATACTCGGTATTGCGATCGTTTCATCGCCCATTCTCCGGCTCTCGGCTCTTACGGGTGGCATTGGCACAAAGCTTCTTTACACCAGCACTCAGTACCGGCTAGATGGGATCGCTATGGGGAGTCTTTTAGCGCTGCTCCCAGTCGTTTACAATCTTTCGAGGATACGGATTCATGCCATGGGCGGTTGGTTACTCTTGGCTGGTCTCCCGGCGACAGCAGTGTGTTTTTGGTTCTTAGAGCCGGACGATCTTGGCTTTAGATCTCCGTTGCTTTACACTCTGGTCGCTGTTGTCTCCACCGGACTAGTAGCCGTCGCGGTAACATCCGAAGTCGGCATTATGTATAACGTCCTAAGTTCGCGCGTGTTGCGGTACTTCGGGCGGATTAGCTACGGCCTCTACATGATTCACCCCTTTGTATTTGGAGCATTGCGGCAACGCATCGCCGATGTTCGCGGTCCCTTCCTTGCCGTTGTTGGATCCGTTATGCTGGCGTCTATTAGTTGGCATTTTTTCGAGCGCCGTTTGCTGGAATTCGGAAAGACGCGTCCCCAAATGGAGAAACAGCATCCCGTCACGTAGAGCCCTCGGTGAACACCCACAGCTGACGTACGCTATTGAGTGAAATTCGGCGGATGAAGGTGACTCAAGGCGTTGAATCTGTCGCCGGGGATGCCTGCCATGGCGTGGCAATGGGTTGAGTAAAGAAAAGAAGGGCAAGTGATTGCATTACGCCGGCTTCGCTGGTGGTCGTGACCTGCCCCCGCTTGGTGGTCCAGTTAGCCTACTGAAACTACCATGTCATTGCCTCGTCCTGTGAGCCCTTCGTCCTTCTGTCAGGTCGGTGTTCTGCGGCCGGGTTCATCGGTCAAGGCCGCACGAGAGTGCGCCGCCAGGGTAGCCTTGACCGAGGGTTCCGGCTGCGGTATCCAGGTCGGCAAGGACGAAGGGCGTTGCCACTGAGCCGCGAAGTCTTTTGGGGTTCAATAGGCCGGGCTACTGTGTGGCCGGGCCGTGTTGTACAACCGAGAGACGGAAGACCCATAAAACCGGAGCGGCCGAATTGTTTTACGCGTGGCATCCTTTCTACGGACAGGAGGTAACAATCCATGGAGAGCGAAACCGGCGCGGGACGGTCGTGTTTGCCTGTAGCGTCGGCGAGGACCCTAAGAAAGCGCCGCTGGAAGTACCGGCTTGGATGTTGGATGCCACTATCTGTCGCGTCTTTCGCCAGGGACCGTCCGCGCGAGTGACTGTTGATGCACTCCGCTTGTTGCGGAGAACGCTGGATAGAACCGCCAATGTGATAGAAGCGCAGCATCAATCTATCGCAGTCGGAGGTTCTGATGCGCCAACCCACGAGGACAGCAAAGACACAGCTCAGGCTGTTTCCAGTCAGTCCTCAGATCCAGCAGTGTCCTCGGGAGATAAAACCGCAAGTGGTTGCTCTCCTGGCTCGACTTCTTCGCCAGCACGCCGGTCGCAAAGCGACAGCCGTGGGCGAGCATCCGGAGGGCGGTCATGAGTGACAAGATCAGGCCACACCATCTGGAACGGAAAGCGATTCTTTATGTTCGCCAGTCATCGGCCTACCAGGTGACGCACAATCTCGAGAGCCAGAAGCTGCAATACGCGATGCAAAAACATCTGCATCAGTTAGGCTGGCGCGAGATCGAAGTGGTCGATGATGACTTAGGCCGTTCCGCTGCCGGTACGGTGGTCAGAGCCGGTTTCGAGCGGATGGTGGCCGAGTATGTCTGGAAGGTGGGCGGTTGCTGCTCGTGAGGTATCACGTTTTGCAAGAAACAGCCGGGAATGGCAACAGCTGGTGGAGGTGTGCCGCATCGTGGATACGGTGCTGATCGATCAGGAAACGGTCTATGCGCCGCGGCAGAGTAACGACCGCCTGCTCCTCGGGCTGAAAGGCAGTCTCAACGAGTATGAGTTGGACCTGCTACGCCAGCGTTCGGTCGAAGCGCGTCATGCAAAGGCTAAACGTGGTGAGCTACTCATCACCGCGCCGGTCGGCTACGTCAAGAGCGAAGAGCAGCGTCTCGAGAAGAACCCAGACCGACGTGTCCAAGAAGCGATCTCTCTGGTCTTCCGGAAGTTTCGTGAGCTGGGAACGGTGCGCCAAACGTTGCTGTGGTTCCTGGAGCACGAACTACAACTGCCGACGCAAACGCCTCGCGGGGTGCTTTTCTGGAGACGACCATCGTACCGATCGGTTTATCGCCTGATCACCAGCCCTGTTTACGGAGGAGCTTATGCATACGGCAAGACCGAACACGTGCTGCGCTACGAAGGTGGGGAGCCACGTCATAGATCTCGCAAAAAACCACGCGAACAATGGCTGGCGCTCATTCCGAACTCTCATGAAGGCTACATCAGTTGGGAAGAAAGTGAGAACATTCGACGCATCGTTCGCGAGAATGTGATCACTGTCGAACAGCCAGGCGCAGCGAAAAAAGGTGCCGGTTTGCTGACTGGCTTGTTGCGATGCCGGCGCTGTGGTCGTAAGCTGACGGTACGGTATACAGGAAGCCAGCACGAAGTATTACGCTATACGTGCAATCGCGGCTGGGTTGATCATGGTGAGCCGCGCTGTATTGCTTTCGGAGGCGTTCCGGTGGATGACAGTATCAGCAAACAAGTTCTTGCCGCCGTGCAACCCGCCGCGATAGAAGCGGCGCTGCTCGCGAGTGAGGAGCAGATACATCACCAGGATGATGCGATTGCTGCGCTAGAGCGCGACCTGGAAGCAGCTCGCTATGCCGCACAGCGAGCTCAGAGGCAATATGATGCTGCTGATCCGGAAAATCGTTTAGTCACCGGGGAACTGGAACGACGCTGGAATCTGGCCTTGCAACGCGTGAGAGAGATAGAGAACCGCATTCTGTCTGCTACGGCTGAGGAGCAACATACGGCACCCACGCCAGCAGAGTTTGCAGGCTTGGCTGAGCAGCTCGATCAGGTCTGGAATGATCCGCGTAGTGATGCGAGCCTGAAGAAACGGATCGTGCGCACTCTGATTCAGGAAGTAGTGGCCGACGTGGAGAGCAGTGCTGGTGAGATCGTACTCGTGATCCACTGGAAAGGTGGTCTACACACGGAAGTACGTGTTCCTCGGCGTCGGCGCGGATACAACAACGGCCATACCGACAAAGCGCTCGTCGAAGCCGTTTCACTGCTCGCCAACATCTGTAACGATGACCTAATCGCGGGCGTCCTCAATCGCAACGGACACAAGACGGGTCGAGGTAATCGTTGGACGAAAGAACGTGTAACGGCGTTGCGAAGTCACCACAAGATTCCTTGTTACAGTCCGGAGAACAAGGAGGCAAAGGGGTGGATGAATCTCACGGAAGCCGCCGCCTTCCTGCATGTGAGCGCCAGAACCGTACGGCTTGCCATAGACGCGGGTGAACTCCAGGCGGAGCACCCTTTATCAGACGGTCCGTGGCTCCTCAATCGTCAGGAACTGATAAGCGGCAACGCTCAACGGCTAAAACTGCGCGCCCACCGAGGCGGACGTCGACCCGCAATACTGTCAGAAAATCAGAACGATCTTCAGTTCTCAAGCACATAGCGAGGTGGGTAGTATGGACCGCAGTTGTACTCGTGCCGCCACAAAGTGATCTTCCGGCGCGCTTCGAAAAGATTGCGGAACCAGTTCACATTGAGGCATTCATCCCGGAGCCGGCCGTTGAAGCTCTCTGCGTAGCCGTAGCGGCGCACGATGATAGGTGACGGCGAGAAGTCGAACTCTTTTACGCGTGTTCATCGCCGCAGATGGGCATCATGAATCCGCCGCTCAATTGCTTCCGCTCACGCTCTTATAACTCGACGGCAAGCAGAGCTTTGAGGAAACTCAGGTGAGAGCGTTTCTCTCGAATGGCTTGCTCAGCGACCTGAACACACTGAGCAGCGATCACCGGCATACGCAACGACCTGCACTGCTGCTCGATCGTGGTTTCTTCGATCTGAACGACAGTACTCATTGGGTGTTTTCTCCGATGAGCAGAAGATAATAATCGGTCGTGGGCAGGAAGCGACGCTCAAAGCGAGACAGTTCCGGAACCTCCAGGCTGATTCCGGTCCTGCGTAACAGCTCTGCTGAGCAGACTAGATGGCGAATCGCGCCCGTATCACGACAACCCAACTCCATCCCGGTCTCCGCCGCCACCCGCGGATTCTCGTTACCGTAGTGCTGCACCAACCCTAGAGCTTGAATCATCTGCCGCGTCCCGCCGGCGTGACTTGCCGACTCACCATTTCCGCTAACAGCTGTCATAAGCTCTTGTCCAAAGTCCTTCTCACGCCAGGAGGCGAGAGGTTTAGAACCACAGAACGCGCCCGGCTTGCGCTCGAAGACATCCAAAATAGCGCTCCAGGTTAAGCACCTGCTGCTTGTGCCGGTAGCAGCGACCATGCCTGGCCACCCTTTGCCATCGCTCCAGATCTCGATCGAAGAGGGATAGAGTTGTACCTCAACCGTTTTGCCTGGCGTCACTGGACCCGAGTAAAGATTCGGCAATCCCAAACACCTCTCGCAAGGGCAGCAATTGGTGTCGCTCCTGCAGCGTGGCACTCCCCACAGGAAGTGTTCTGCTGCTGATCATTCGACTCTCATCCTTTTGCCAGCAAGCGACGCTATTTACTAATCCAGCTCATCGAGTCTCTTAGCGCTGGAACCGGGACCCAGTGGTTGTGCCGGAAATAGCCAGCTTCGCCTTCTACGGCTCCCTTCTCATGAGCTTCGGATGGGGCACAAAACTTGCTGTTAAATCCTCCAATGCGATCGGAAAGCGATAAAGCGCGTGGCCTCCTCCCGGCCATAGCCGCGAGCAATCTTCTTTACCGCAGCTTCAGATTGTCGTACCGCAACCTCGAAATGCACCGCCAAAGTAGGAAAAGACGTACTCGTGGGCCTCAAGGAATGCCTGTTGTGAAGCACTTAAGTAACCCCGGCGGAACGCGCCATAACTAGCCATGCTCGGCATGGTGAACACTTGCAGCTTGGTTCTCTCTCCGTCTAGGTCGGCCCATGCTTCTTAGAAATCCACCTGGGTTCCTGGCCCAACTCGTAGGGCTGCGGAACAAAGACTATGTTTGCCTTTCCGAACTGCTGCCTATTCTCACGCACATACTGACGAATCGTGGGCTCGGCGACATCGTGATCTGGCCACTCCGTTTTGATCCGGTTCCAGATTCGGCGCGCCGTATCCCGCTGCTTTCCGGGTGCCCTCCGGTCGGCTTCCAGAATGGTTCGATGAAGCTCATCACTGGCCCTAGCACCGGCCCGTGATCTCTCGGGCCAATGCCGGGAGCGCGGTAACAAATCGAAAGCTCACCTGAGGCAAAAAGCGACGCCCGCAAACCTTCCCATTGCCAGTCCTGGATCTTACAGTACTTGGTCGGTGTTGAAATCATGGTCTCTCGCACATACCATTTCTGAAGTACATAAATTTCTGATGTGGGTTGCATTCACAACGTATATAAATGGTTTCTTTATTGATGTAACCATTATGAATGTGGCCCATAGCCGCCAAGCTGCGCCTTGTCTTCCGCGTTGGAGGGCACGGTGCCCTACCGCTTCGTAAGCGGTCGGCACAGCTGGCCAGATCGCCTCGATGTACATCTCGGCGTGATTTTGCGTTCTGGCACAACAAACCAAAGGAGATTTCCATGAAGAACGCTATTTGCGCAATTGCGCTCCTAGTGTGCACAAGCGGTATGATCAGTGCTCAATCGCGAACCCCAACCGGTTCTCTCTCCAGGCGGAGATCGAATCCGATCCCAACCCCAACCACCCCCCCGCCGGCAACTTCGACGCCAACGCCCACGTCTTCGCTGAGTGTTGCGGAACAGATTGCAGCCGATATGACAGGTCACAGCGAAGGACAACCTGCCGGCTGGCCGTGGGGAACGGACCCAACAATTAACATGGGAAACAACCCGGCCGGAAATGGGGCTGCGGTGCAGTGGGGCGTGATCTACGTAGCGTCATCCGGATCAAGCGCCACAAACACGCGCGTCTCGATTCGGGGATGCGAAATCCACTGGCTTCAGAAAAGCACACAAACCTGGATTCTTGGTACGAAGTCAAATGCGCCCGAGATCGAACTATATGCGGGTGATTATTCCTGGGGTCCTACGTCGATCAGTTCTCGTACCGAAGCTGATGGGTCCAGATCGGCAGTGCCGATCGACGGGGACGTACTGCACTTTTACCCGGATCGCTTCGCCATTCTTCCAAACGATCTGGCCGGGTGGGCAGGGGTCTGCCAGATGAGGCTGGTGCTCGACAATCCATCCGGCCCGGACGATCGAGCGAATGCGCACTTTCTAGCCTCGACGGGAGCCGACTACTATCCGTCCGTCAGCGGTCCGGGCATCGCCAACAATCCCGGGATTGCGGCCGGCAAACAGAAGTTTGTCACGAACGATTGGCGATCCTTTGCTGTGACGACACTCACCGAATCTCAACTTCAAAGCAATCCACCACCGTTCGACCTCAGCGGCGTACTGCCCTAAAGGTTAAGAAGAGGCATCAGGTTTCCCTTCTGTGCACCCGCCTGTTTTCTCGCCTCGCGGCCAGCGTGAGGCGAGTTGGGCTTGACCGACCGTGCGGGAGAGGGGCAAGCGCCAGCTGGCAGAAATATTACGATACCTGCATCGAGGGAAGTAGGAGTGGCCCCCCGACTTTGCCTCGGATGCACTGGGCAAAAATCCACACATAGGATCGTTTTGAGCGTGATGACAAGACCCAGTACAAGCTGTCGACCGGACGGGGCGATCCTGCCGCTGCGTTCTGGCCCACTGAGAGGCGCACCTGCTTGCACCAATGCAACGGCGGCGCCGTCAGCGGTTGTGGCCGTTTGCCTCACACGTCAACTGGATTTTCGTCGAACAAAATAGGACGTTGGTCTGCAGAAATCAGCGGCAAACGAGTTCGGTAGAAGCTTCCCTCCCCTGCCGTCCGCGATCTAACCTAAGCAATCTAAGGCTGGCCTTTGCAGCAAAGTCCACAACGCTTCACTGGTTGGCGATGCCAGCCAAATTATTGCAGCAACTGAGGTCCATATCCTCGATCGCAGAATGTACTGCGGAATGAATCACAGAGATAAACCTATTCAGTTCGTTTCTAGGCTGACTCGTAGTGCGCTCGGTCCAGCGCCCAGAGTTCCTCTTGCATCGAGGCAAAGATACTTTTGCGAAGATACTCCGCCTCCTGGTCATTCGTTCCTACGGTAGAGCCTGCCCGCATCTGTGCGAGTTCTGCGAGAGGACGGTTCATATTGAGCCATTAAACTTTCGATCTCGTACTATGTGCACCATGCGTCCAATTTAAAGGCCACAGCCGACGAGATGATCATTAACGTCCACAGGAATTCATCTGGCAATCAGTGATTCAATCACATTGGCTCACCGCGCCGCTTCGCCGGAGATCATGTAGATCGTGACGCCGGCATCTTCAGCCGACCTTCAGGTCATTGCGCGAGAGCATCGGGTGCTGCGTGTGTTCGATCGACCAGACTGCTCCATCCAGAACGGGCGAATCGACTCGCACAGCGGACGCTTTCGGGACAAGAGCATCGGCGCAAGCTGATTCCGGAAGTGGGCCACGGCTAGAACCCAATCCAAGGTTCGCAAACCGATGCCAACTAAGCACGCCTTCACCGCGCGTACTTATAAATGACCGTTTACAAATCTCCTGGTCAATCAACTAACAGGCGGGTCTGTATCACTCTAATAGTTCGCGCGGCGTACAGGCCGGAAAGCGATTCAGACAGCGGCCATTATCGTTTTAAAAAATCAAGCCACGAAGGTGAGAAATCCTGCTGGAACGGGAACGTACGTTTTGCTACGTTTGAAGAAATGAGATACGGCGGTTCTGACGTGCCGAATCCTTGAACTCTATGGATCAATTGTCGATCTTTCGAAGCGAGTTGGACCAATTGGATGAGCGACTGATGGCGCTTCTCGCTAAGCGCTTTGATGTTTGTCGCGAAATTGCCGCTTACAAGGCCAGCACGGCCACTCCAATGATGCAACCGGGACGAGTTGCTCAAGTTAAAGAAAAGGCGAGAGCCCGCGCCGTGGCGAACGGTCTGTCGGAACAATTCGCAGAGGAACTCTACACCGTTATCATTTCGGAGGCTTGTAGGTTGGAGGACGCGATCATCGAGCAGACCAAATCAACATGCCCGGTTATTACGGATTGAGCTTAGGGTTTACCTTGGAGAAGAAATGCCCGGCCCACTCTCGGAGAACTTCCGACTCGGGCTCGAGAACCTTCTTCATCTCTGCGAACATTTGTTCAAACTGCCCCTGGCCATCAACACTTGATGATTGCTCCAGTCTAGTCAGACCTTCGGCGACTTGATCTCTCACGAGACTGGCGTGGGGATGCCAAGTTTGAATGTCCCAGTACACCTCCGGATTTTGCTGAGTCATGCGGTGAAGCAGGCTGAGCATCAACCGATGGGGAGGCGTTGCAAGCTGGGCTGCCTTGGTGATTTCAAAGTTTAACTTGACCAGACAGTGGCCGAACGCGAGAACAGCAGCATGGGTTGCGACTTGAATTGCGGCGGTAAGTCGGTCGTGTTCGGCTGCACCAATCGGTATGAGGTGAGCTCCCCACGACGACATCAGCTGACGAAGTGCTCTAGTTTTCGGGCCGGGTTTGATCTCCACCGCTGCGACGGCGTTCTGAGCCCAGCCTAACGCGGGAGAGAACATCGGATTCAGCGAGAGCAGTTCGTTACGGTCGGCATATGGATGCAAGGCACGGGCGATTTCGGACTTGACGGAAAGCGTGTCCACCCACAGGTTTCCCTCTGAGAGTTGCGGTAAAACCGAATTGACAGCATCCAATGTGACTCGTTCGGGCAAACAGAGACAGACGCAATCACTCCATCGCAATTCCGACACCAGCTCGGAGGATGGATTCCTAACATCGGCCTGTATGTAGTTGGGCGCTCGTTCGTCGGACGTTGAACTCTCAGCTAATGTTCGAAAATCTGAGATTGTGACTCGAAGTCCGCTCGCACGCATGGATTGAGCGAGCAACTGTCCTACTTGTCCGAGCCCCCCTATTACGAGGACCCGGCGGATCGGATCAAGGATGTTATCGATTTCCATAGAAGTTGTGTTGAAGTTTGTAGCGTTCCGAAGCCTCCCCTAATCGAAGCGCCGAAGAGTTCAGCTTTTTATCGTCACAGACGGACGGATTGGTTTGAAGAACATTCAGGATCTTCACTTTGAAGCATACAATCTGCTCCGGCGGGAACCAGATCGGCAGAGTTGGGGTGTAACGCTCAACGGAGATGCATACCAGGCAGGTAGCTTGCTTTCAGTTGTCGTCGTATGCCCCAAACGGAATACCAATACTGGTGCTGAAAGCTCACATTCAAGCTTCGAACGAAGTTCCCGTTAAGGATTGCAGGAGTTGCTAGGGAAACTCTCTCGCAGCCCCGCGACCGAAGGTCCCAAGTTGCAGGTGAAACCGAACAAGAGCAACGGCTTTACAAGCAGGTGTGCGGAACAGTGGATTAAATTGGCCGTCGGGAGCCAGTCCCGGTGGTCGTCAATGGTCTGCTTCGAATTGAGTATAGAGTTATCACTCAGCAGGGTGGACTTGTCCCCAAAATTGAGACAAACAGTTAAGACTCAAAATTCATCGAATGGAGAATTGAGTCATGGGATTGTCACGCAGGCAGTTCACGCAGGAGTTTAAGCTGGCCGCCGTCCGGCGGCTGGAACAAGGGATATCGATTGCGGAGGTGGCGCGCGGGTTGGAAGTGAACCCGAACGTGCTGCACCGGTGGCGGCGGGAGTTCCGGCAGGCGCCGGGCAACGCGTTTCCTGGCAATGGGAAACAGCGCTGGTCCGAGGGCCGGGTTGCGGAACTGGAGCGCAAGATCGGCCAGCAGGCGCTGGAGATCGATTTTTTGAAGGGGTGCTTGCAGCGCATCGAGGAACAGCGGATGCTGCAGGCATTGACTGGGAATCCGCCGTCTTCCGGAAGGTCAAAGAAGAAGTGAAGGCCGGCCGTGGACTGACGATCGAGCGGATGGTGAAGCTGGCCCGGGTCAGCCGGGCCAGCTACTATCGCTTCGACGAGAAGGCCGCATCGGGCGCTGATGCGGACATGGATCTGCGCGACGCGATCCAGCGGATCGCATTGGAATGGCCCAGTTACGGACGGCGGCGGATCACCGCGGAGCTGCGCCGCCGCGGTTGGACGGTGAATCGGAAACGGGTCTACCGGCTGATGCGCGAAGACAATCTGCTCTGCGTGCGGAAGCGGAAGTTCGTGGTGACGACCGATTCCAACCACGGGCGGAAAGTCTACCCGAACCTGGCGCAGCAGATGGTGCTGACCGACGTGGATCAGCTCTGGGGGGCCGACATCACCTACATCCGGCTGCGCGAAGAGTTCGTGTTTCTGGCTGTCATTCTGGACGCTTACTCGCGCCGCGTGATCGGCTGGGCGCTGGACCGGACGCTGGAAGATGAACTGACGCTGAGCGCTCTGCGAATGGCCTTGTCGCGGCGGGTAGCAGCCGGGTCTGGTGCATCATTCTGATCGCGGCTCGCAATACGCCAGCGGCGACTACACGGCCTGCTCAAAGAAAACGGCTTCAGATCAGCATGTCGCGCAAAGGCAATCCGTGGGACAACGCGGCGTGCGAATCGTTCATGAAAACCCTGAAATATGAGGAGGTTCACCGCAACGAATACCGGGATCTGCCGAGGCGCGGTCGCGAATCGGCGACTTCCTGGAAAAGGTCTACAACCAAAAACGGCTTCACTCCGCTCTCGGCTACATGCCGCCTGCGGAGTTCGAGGCTAACCTCGCCAGCACAAAAAAAGGAGGCCGCTGCGCGGCAGCTTTCTGTATGAGTTTTCTAAGGCATCGGGAAATCTTTCGATCCGATTTGATTGGATTGGTCCGGGAACGGTGCAACGCCGTCCCCGGCCTCATCGTCTCGATGAGTTTCCAGTTGGCTATTCCTTGGCGGATTGCTCTCCAGCAGGGTCCGCTTCCGCTTCGCCAACCGCAGATCATTCTGCGCTAAAGTCGTCTTGCCGGTCGATGCTTTTTCATCGAACGGCCAACAGTGTCTTAACTGTTTGTCTCAGCCAAGGGGACAGGTCCAGGGTACCTGTTTTCTCGGACGCAAAGTGTCTCGAAGTGCGTCGCGCTTCAGGCAGGCTCCGCAACCTCGCAGAAGTCATCCGCACGAATGCTGCGGGTGATTGAAGCCCGGACCGAACGCGCTTATTGACGAGAGGTTGCCCGTCGTGGTGCTCGCCACAAGAGATCCGCTTTCCGAAGAGAGCCGGTTCAATACGAAGACCCTCTCTAACATCCAGGAGGTTCAAGCCGCAGTGGTGTGGTCGTGGCAATTGTCTGGAAGGAGATGAAGAAATTGCCAAAAGGGCTGATATCTCATCACGATTCCAGTCACACGTGAACTCCTACTGCCTTTGCTTGAAATGATCCCCTCCAGTCACTCGCATACCATATCGCCGAACGTCGGGGTTGCGACGTCGATCAGCCTAGGAATCCACAAGACCGACAACTCCCCGGTATGCCGCAGCCCAACAGGTTTTATCAACGGGCACAGAGAGTACTGCCCCGCACGGTAGATGAGACGTCAGTTTACTTTGATCACTAGGAGAGTTCGCGGACATACCCGCATATACTTCAGTGCCGCTATTGGTCATCCAGAGCTCTGAAACAAGATGCTGGTGCGTTTCAGGTTCCCAGCGGCTTCCCTCCGCTGCGTTCCGGATGGCTTTATTTAGCGAAGCCGAACAGTTTCCGTAATCAACCACTGAGCCCTGCCTTCCGATCGCGCTCGCACCCCAACAATCAGCCTTTTTCAATCGGAAGAAGTTGTGCGTGTTAGCCACCCCGGGATCCTTTCCTAGGGATATCTTCACGCTTCTCGTGAACGTTCCGGGATGGCTGGTAACAGATCCATGACAATGCTTTCCCATTCCTCGCTTTAGGGCAACACTGTCAATGCAGCAGTCTTGCTGACGCCGTTATAGAAGGCCGTGATCGTGTCGTGCAGAGTAGCAGTCGTGTAGTTCGTATTCACCGCGAAGGTTGCTGTTGTGGATCCTGCCGGAATGATCACCTCGGCTGGAACAAATGCGACAGTGCCCGTGGTCCATAGCTCAATACCGATCCCGCCAACAGGGGCTGGGGTGCTGATGGTCACCGTACCAGTCGTCGTGGTTTCTGACGTAACGCTGGCCGGGTTGACAGAAACCGAGACTACAGAGACACTCCCGGAAGGATTGATGGTGAGAGAAGCAGTCTTACTTAGCGCGTTGAGACTGGCAGTTATGGTCGCGACCCTAGTTGAGCCAATTGGACTTGTGTTCACAGAAAAGGTGGCGCTCGTGCTTCCGGCAGGCACCGTAATGGACGCCGGCATGGTAGCTAAGGTGCTATTGCTCGACAGCGCCACTACAGTGCCCCCACTTGGCGCTGAACCCGATAACGTAACCGTGCCGATAGCGGCTGTTCCGCCCGCGACGCTCGTGGGAGCAACCGAAACAGAAGAAAGAGCTGCCGCAGTCGCGACCGGGGTCACGCTGAGATTCGCACTTTTACTTACTGTGGTGTCGCTGGCGGTGATTGTGACATTGACCGTCGAGTTTACGGCACTGGTGGAGATCACAAAGCTGGCGCTGCTCGTTCCAGCAGATATCGCAACCGATGCCGGTACGGTGGCCGACGAACTCGCGCTTGAAAGCCTTACTGTTATGCCGCCGGAAGGAGCTACACCGGATAACGCTACCGTCCCGATTGCGGACGAGCCACCGGACACGCTTGCGGGGCTCACAGCGACGGACGAAAGAGCAACGCTCAAGCCCGGCGTAATAGTGAGGGCCGCCGTCTTACTGAGCCCGCCATAACTGGCGCTAATGGTCGCGTTGGTTGGGGACGACACAGAACCGGTTGTAATTGTAAAGCTACCAGTTGACGCACCGGCTGCAACCGTGACCGAAGCAGGTACTGTTGCGGAACCGTTGTTGCTCGCGAGCGAAATGGTTGCACCCCCCGAAGGAGCCCCGCCACTCAGCGCCACACTTCCGGTCACAGAAGCACCTCCGGTGGTACTCGTCGGGTTGAGAATAAAGGAAGAAAGCGTGGCCCCCTCCACTGAAGTGATCGGCAGCGTTACGGTGGAGTTTGCCGCCATAGTGACGAAATCTTGAATCTGGCCCCCATAGGTACCACAGCTTGCTTGGGAGCAGATTCCAGTGACAGGGATGCTGGCAGCACGTGTGCTCGTCAGCACCACGCTCACGCCAGGAGTGTAGACACCGACAACTCCTGACGCATTGAAGCTCGAGCGCGCCTTTAGGACAGGCGCCAAATCCTTCATGTCCACCGTCATCACCGGGAGCGAATAGAGCTTCTTATATTTGCTGATGACGGCACCCAGAACGTCCGTAAACAGCGAGTGTGTTCCGTCGTAGAGTGACAGATTGGCGATGTGAAAGGCCAACAGATATGGTTCGTAGGCGAGGACGTTGTTGATGAGTAGGCTATTGCTTACATTGTCGACAATTTGTGAATAGTTCTGGTTCTGGCTGTAGATCGGCTCAGTCCCGTTAGGTCCATATATCGCGTTGTATTCGTCTGTGTATGAACCAGGCACACCGGTCAGTGCCGTCGAGGCATCGTCAAAAACAGACTTCACTCTAGGTATCAGGTAAATGTTCGAATTCACGGTGTCAACAATGCCCGTGTTGGCGGAGTCGGGTATTTCGGCCGTTACGATGTACTGCAAACCAGCTTGCACCGCCGCATTCATAAAGTTCGCATTTGTCAGGCCGCCATTAAACGGAGTTACCATGCTGGTACGATCCAGGGTGATTCCGAGCGTTGAAGCGACATTGATATTCTGACTGAGTTCTGAAGTGGACTGAGCCATCGTTGCTCCGACGCAATTGCCTGCCGCATTAGTTGAGTAACAATCCAAGTTGGCGTGATCCCAAGTGTGGCTGAGCCACCAAAAATTCGAATTTAAAGACTTGATCGCCGCAAAGACCGGATCGCTCGCGCTGAACCAAGTCGTGCCAACGCCATTGTAGGCGAATGTGCCTCGATAGCTCTGAAACTGAGGATCCGATTGGAGGGTCGCTTGCCATTGAGCGTGCGCTTGCAATTCTGGCCCTGACATGAAGTACGTCGGACAGGTTCCATTACTCTCGCATGATGGATGAGATTGCGGAGAATACAACCAGTTACCCAACAAGAGATCGTCAACTTGAGGATTCAAGTACACTTTACGCGAACCAAGAAAGATGCCTCTGGTTACCCAGTTGATGACTCCGTACCCGAAAGCTACAGAATGGATCAGCGTCGGGCTATTGTCCATCGTAAGGGCCAGGATTTCGCGCCCGTCAGTCGTCGTGTGAGTCGCCGCCAATGTATATATCCCTGAGGTTAACAACGGCGTTGTGGTTTCACCTGTGGCGGCCGTTGTCGTTGCTCGAAACGCTTTGATTGTACCCGTGCCCTGGCCGCCGACAGGGATCGAGTTCGCCGAATTTAAATACGAGAAAATCATTGATCCGGCGGTCGTGAGACTCGCATTCAGCGGGTTCGTACCCGAATAGCCCACCCCGCTATCGACTGGAAGCAGCCCCCACTGTGCTTGCGGCGAGGTATAGTAACTCGCCACTCGCACACTGTACTGTGCCGCGTAGTTGTTCAATGTGGTCCAATCTGCGGAAGACATACAGGACGGACTGCAAGCGGAAAACGTACTATCGGTCAGAATAATGCCCTGGTACAACCCGCGGCCAGCGGCTGAATCAGTGAGGCTGACCTTTGACATTCTATTGCCGGACGAATCTGGAGTAATGCTCTTCAGCGCGGTACTTTGATACGGCACTCCTACTTGATTCAAGTAGGTCGTGATCGATTGATAACTGTTCTCCGACGTGGTTCCAGCAAGCACGAGGACTTTCATCACAACGGGTGGAGCCGCGTACATGCTTGTGGCCGCGTATGAGGCGACTAGAACGCCCATGCAGAGTTTGGGGAGGAGGCGTAAGGAGACCATAGTGTTTGACGCTTACTGGTCGACAATAGCGAGGGTCTCGCGTCGCACGATATTGCCCTTGGGGGAATAAAGGTACTAAGACGAGCAGCCCGTAACCCCCACGGAAGGTGGTCTGATTTGCTGCCCAAACCGTAAGCTGATGGCGACGATTTCTCAATCGTGCTTGAACAGGCGGTAAAGCAGTATGCCCCAGTATTCGTGCAAAGCCGTTCCCGAAGTGGCAAGCGCTTGTCCTTGGAGGAGGTAATACTCGGGTCGACGATAAGCCCACGACGTGTCGGGTGCGGGGGTCTCGTATGCCACCGGCATGGGGACAAGCTCAACCTTACAGGAGGCACTCAAAAGTGCAGCACGTGGCATGTGATAGGCGGAAGTGACGAGTATCACCCGCCTCCAATCTCGCTGCCGGGCGAGAGCGCAAAGATTCCTCGCCTCAGATTCGGTGTTCCACGTCTTTTGTGTGACCAAAATAGAATTGCCTGGAACCCCACGCCGTATCGCCTCAGCTCTGAGAATCTCCCCCTCCGTCGGGCCCCCTTCGTATCTTTCAGGACCACCGCTGAAAACAATGAGAGGAGCCTTTCCTGACTTTTGAAGCGTAATTGCCTCGTCAAATCGCTCGGCCGCGCCATTCCAGTCCGGTTTGGCGTTTCCATGATCACGAAGGCCAAGCATCCCGCCAAAGACAAAGATTGAATCTGATGGCGGACATTCGCCCGGGATCCTAAAAGGGTAGTGATCTTCCAGAGTGCGCATGACGAGGTCGGATGTCATCGGCGTGCCAAACACGCAAAGAATAACGATTGGCAGCAGGATTAAGGCACGCCGCCGCGATCGCAACGAAGCCAGCAGGATAAGCACGGCTAGACCAAGCGGCATCAACAGAACTGGCACGCACTTAGCTAAGGCGGAAGCAAGCATAAATGCTTTATCGGGTGTTGAGGGAAGTATCGAGACCCCAAACTGGTCCACGCGCGAGAACAAATAGCCAGCCAAGTGGGCCGAGAGTGGGTGGACCGCACTCGCATCGGCGGGGTCGAACGCAAAGACCGCGTTGAGGTATGCTATGCGGCAAGTAAGTGGTAGCCGCCACATTGCATTCAGGGAATTGACTAAGCTATTCCTGCTTGCATCGGATTTCTCCGGCAGGACGCAATGCGAAATGGGGGCCGCGCACCCGAACACAACAGGCTCAGAATGATTGGTTTGGGCGCCGAATGCTGTCCTTCCGCAAAGGTACTCAATGAATGAACACGGTTATATTCGCCCACAGTAGCGGGGCTAAGGCATTTGTGTATCTCTGCGTGAAGTTCTGTTCTAAGGTTCGGAGATGGGGTACGAGGAGCGTCGAACGCGTGTTGACGCAGTATACGGCGGTTGTTAGATTCAGGTCATACCACGACAGCTCACGGTGAGCAGATCATCTCGTAATGCCCTGCAGCGGATAAACAGCAGGCCTTTGTTATACGAGTCGTTCCGCCGCTTGAAGCCAGCAGAAAGTAGAAGTGACAACAATGGGCGAAGCCTGTCTCCGAAACCATCACGACCAACCAAGGTATTCTCCGTCGAGCGCAATACCTGAAACCCAAGCTGAACCGTCCTGGTATGCGCTGAAAGTGAGGTGTGGTGGAGAGATCAACGTGATGTCGGCCCTTAAGCGGAAGCTTTACTCGCCGTATTGTCCCATGCAGCAGGAACGACGACGCTACAGCGATCGAATGAAAACAGTATCTGTCCCACTGTTCCCGGGTTACTTGTTCTGTCAATTCGATCCGGGGCAAAAGCTTCCCATCATAAGTACGCCTGGCGTTGACTACATCGTCGGTACGAATGGTCCAGCGGCGATCGACGAAGGTGAGATCGATAGCATCCGAAGAATGGTCGAAGCTGGCGCGCAGGCCGAACCTGGTTTCGTACAAGGTCAGCGCGTCAGAGTGACACATGGTGCGCTCGAAGGCGTTGAAGGTGTCTTGGTCAGGAACGATCTGGGACAAGGAAAGCTCGTAGTGTCTATCACGCTGCTGAACCAATCTGCCTCGTTGGAAATAGACGAAGAGGCGATCTCCGTTTCTGAACCGAAAGCTTAATGCCTCGGAAGTGAACATCATGGAATTTCATTCATCTCGTCACGAAAGTGGATTCGAGGCACATAATCGCAGCAAAATCATTAGCTTCCGCGTATCAGACGACGAGTATGGCGCGGTGGAGGTAGCAAGTAGACGACAAGGCTTTCGAAGTGTGCCACTATTCGCGCGCTGGATCGTTTTGAACGAAAAGGTTGATGATCCAAATCAGACGGTCGTGGACTGTGATATCAACCGTCTCTGGCGTCGTTTAGAAGCAGTAATTGCCGTACTTGAAGACCTAACGGAACAAGTCAGCGCGGTTCAAGGCACAAGTCGGGTTTGATCCGGCGGCCTCGTGAAGCGAAAACAATCAACAGCAATAGTTTGTGGAGGATGGAATGAAAATATTTGCGTGCTTTTTAGTAACTCTACTGCTCGGTAGCTCGTGCGTCTTTGCCGAGCCAGAGCAGGCTGAAGAACGTAGCTATGTATTGGCGGCGGACGATGCTATCACGGTCCATGTAGCGGATGTCCCGGAATTGGATTCCAAGGTGCTCGGTAGCGTTCGCATCGACCATCAAGGCAACATTCGAATTCCGCTAGCCGGAAGAGTGAAGGCGGCCGGCCTATCTGTCGAGGCGCTGGAGAAGGAAATCGCGGTTCATCTGTCCAACGTGATGAATGAGCCACAAGTGACGGTGGCGGTGGCTGAGTACCGGAGCCATCCCGTTTCGGTGCTGGGTTCGGTCAGAAGTCCTGGCGTCTACCAGGTCAGTGGTCGTAAGACGCTCTTCGAGGTTCTGTCCTTGGCCGGAGGGCTAAACCCGGATGCAAGTAACAGGATAAATCTGACCCGTCAGATTGCCGTCGGTCCATTGCCCCTGCCCAATACAACAAAGGACGCGAGCGGCGCGTACTACATCGGCGAGTTGAACGTTCGGAACGTTATGGAAGCAAAGGATCCGCACGACAATATCGAAGTGCTTTCAAATGACGTGATTACGGTTCCGAAAGCGGAGCTCGTGTATGTGGTCGGCGCAGTGAAACGGCCCGGCGGTTTCCCGTTGGCCGAGAAAGAGCAGATTTCGGTACTGCAGGCAGTCTCACTGGCGGAAGGCTTAGATCATGCGGCAGCAGTAAAGCGCGCACGCGTTCTTCGGCAGGCCACCCCCGGCGGCGAACGTAAGGAGCTCAGCGTAAACGTCGGAGAAATCTTAGACGGTCGAGCGCAGGATGTTTCGCTTCGGGCAAACGATATTCTTTTCATCCCCACAAGCGTGGCAAAGAGCACCTCCATGCGCGTGTTCGAAGCTGCAATCCAAGCGGGTACCGGAATGGCGATTTATGGCCGATAGAGATAGAGAGATTCAGGTCATGAGCAAAGAATTATTGACACCCACCCAATACTGGACTGCGGTTGCGCCCGTCCGGGAAAGCGCGGCCCTTCAGCCGGAGTTTCTGGCCGAACCGGAGTCTGGAAGCATCATCCATTGTTGGCGTGCTCTGACCCGGAACAAGAAAGTACTTGCGCTGTGCAGCACTGCAGGTCTACTCCTCGGCGCAGGCCTGGCATTGATGCAGCCTGCGACATTCCGCGCTAATAGTTCTCTCGAAATTCAGGACGTCAAGAGCGACGCGTCCAAGATTCTGAACCCAACGCCCGAAGCTCCAACAGCAGATCCGCTTTCTGACATTCAAACTCAGATTAAGATACTGCAGAGCCGGACTCTGATGGAAAATGTTCTCTCGAAGTTGAACATCCAATCCGACCGGGACCTGGAACCACATGCGCAAAACGGCGGGCTATTAAGTCGACTTTTTGCGTCAGCCCCGGCCGAGAACAGAAAGGAGACGCTCGCCGACAAGGCTTCCAAAAACCTGAAGGTGAGTGAATCCGGACAGACACGCATCGTTGATGTTTCCTTCGATGCCAGTGATCCATCTATGGCCGCACGCCTGGTTAACACTTTGACAGCAGAGTACATTGAACAGAATCTAAAAGCTCGCTGGGAAATCAATCATCGAACGTCCGAGTGGCTGGGCAGTCAGCTTGACGATCAACGCGCCAAACTTCGTCAATCAGAAGACGCTCTCCAAGCCTATGCACGGCAAGCGGGCTTGATGTATACGGGCGAGAAGCAGAATATCTCCGAGGATAAACTTCGAGAACTCCAGATGGAGCTCTCGAAAGCGCAAGCGGATCGTGTTGAAAAACAATCGCGATCAGAGATTGCACGCTCG
This sequence comes from uncultured Acidobacteriaceae bacterium, assembly GCA_963730775.1. GTDB lineage: Bacteria > Acidobacteriota > Terriglobia > Bryobacterales > Bryobacteraceae > Bog-105. The sequence goes on from CAVSTI010000019.1 coordinate 22,115, forward strand.
GCGGCCCTCGAAACAGTCCCTGAGGTGTTAAACGATAACAATCTGCGCTCTATGGAGTCCACGCTTACGGACCTGCGTAGACAAGAAGCTCAATTAGGCGTGACATTCAAACCGGATTACACGAGGGCGAAACAGCTTCACGCAGAAATTCAGACCCTTGAGGCAGCAGTTTCGGCTAAACGCCAGACCATTGGTAACCGTATCGATAACGAACTGCAGGAATCGGAACGCCGCGAGCAGTTGTTAGCCTCGGCATATGCCCGTCAAACACATGTGGTGACGAGCGACTCAGAAAAGTCGATCCAATACGACATGTTGAAGCACGAAGTAGATACCAATCGCCAGATTTACCAAACTATGCTGCAACGGGTCAAAGAGTCGACGATAGCGTCTGCATGAAGATGACCAACGTCCGCATTTTGGACCCTGCCAAAGCGCCCACCCAACCCTACAAGCCCAATCTCCCGTTGAACACAGGTGGCGGGTTGATGGCTGGACTGTTACTAAGCGTGATCTTCGTAATCATTCGGAGCAAAACGGACGGAAGCGTTCGCGAACCTGGTGATGCGGGGATGCTGTTGGGAATACCGGAATTGGGAGTGATACCGACGGCAGAAGTTGCGTCTCGGCGCAACACGCGATCTCTGCCCTTACCATCTGGGCAAACGGTCAACGAGAATATACCATCTTTGGAGAGCCTGCAATCTCCGGTTTTCGCTGATAGCTTCCGAGCGGTGCTCGCGTCGATCCTGTTCACGGGCGCCAAACAGCAAGTGCTGGTTGTAACCAGCGCAAGTCCAGGAGAAGGCAAAACGACGACTACGGCTAATCTGGCTATGACGTTGGCCAAGATGAATCGGAGAGTACTCCTTATCGATGGCGATATCCGAAGCCCACAACTTCACAAGATGTTCGGATTTGACAATAGCTGCGGCTTAACTGACCTGCTAAAGCGCGCGCTGATGAACGAGAAGACTGTCGATTCGTTCGTCCGTGCAACCGGCGTTCCGAACTTGCATGTTCTTCCAAGCGGTCCAGGTTTGCAAGCCGAAGCAGACCTTCTGTTTTCAGCCGGTATGCCCGGACTGATCTCGCAACTCCGAACTCAGTTCGACATGGTGCTAATTGACACTCCGCCAATGTTGATGATGCCGGATGCACGCGTGATGGGCCGATTCGCCGATGCCGTGGTACTGATCGCTCGAGCACGAAAAACGAGCCGCGAAGCCGTTCACGCTGCGTATCGTCGTTTCGTGGAAGATCAAACTCGAGTACTTGGAATCATCTTGAACGACTGGAACGCCAAGACATCTGCTTACAGCTACTACTCGGGTTACCCTGTTTCCGATGCCGAGCCGAGTCAAGCGATGATCCGGCCAGCCGGAGCCTGACCCGACGAAGATTGTAAACGTCTCAGAGTTCTGGATCCAGTGGAGCAGCGATCATAGATCGGAGCGCTGCTCTCGGTTCGAGGCAAACCTGAGAGAGAAGATCTTCCGGATGGCAACGCAAGTGATTTCCATTGCCCCCCAAGCTTGTGGGGGCGGAAATCACAATAGCACAACTTCACCAGTTTTCTTGAGGTCATAAATTCAAATGCATCTACGTCTTCATGCCGTTGCGAGATGGTGCTATCTCCATAAAGTTCCGCTCATTCCCAGCATGATCCAGGCCTTAATGTTCATGCTGTTCAACTGTATTCTGCCGGCAAGTATCCGGATCGGATCAGGAACAAGAATATGGCATCACGGTTGGTGTCTCGCGATACATCCGAATACGGAGATCGGCCAGGGCTGCAACATCTACAACCAGGTAGAGATCACAAGCACGTGCGGCGATACGGCCGATGCCCCCGTACGGTTCATAATTGGCGACCGAGTGAACGTTTGCACTGGAGCCAAGATTGTCTGCGCAGAGGGAACTCTTACCATCGGGGAGGGCAGCGTAGTCGCCGCAAATGCGGTGATTGTTTCGGACGTTCCGCCCTACTCATTCGCCGCAGGTGTACCCGCCCAGTGCAGGCCATTAAGTCACTCGACCGCAAGAGGAACAGAAAAGCTCGCCGTAGTCGAATTGGCTTCAATTCGCTAACTGGGCGACCTTGAAGAAGCCTTAGCAACGAAGCAAGCGCCCGTAAACGTAACGATATGCTTTTGTTTTTGCATTCTTTTGCCTCATTGTGTCATAGGCACCGTGTCCCCTTAATGCCGTATGCCTTGAAGATGCTTATCTTCGTGGTGTTTCGGTGCCTCCTCTATCCGGAAGCAGTCATCGGAAAAGGAACCAGACTGCGCCGCCAAGGATGGTGTATAGCCATTTTCCCTGGAGCTGAGATTGGACGCAATTGCGACATCTATAACCAAGTGGAGATTGCGCATGGAAGCATCGACCTTGACATGCGTAACATGGAAGCAAACCCTGTTCGAATCGTCATCGAAGATGGTGTGACCATTCTGCCTGGAGCCAAGATCTTGTGCAAAGGTGGAACACTCACCATAGGAAAAGGGAGCGTAATTGGAGCAAACACCGTAGTGTTGTCCGACGTTCCACCGTTCTCGTATGTGTCAGGTGTTCCTGGGCGCCCAACCCGGCACCAAGTCCCAGCCCTTTCCATCCACGGCCAAGGTTCTATATTGTAGACTTTTTCACGCTGGCGGTGGATGGAACGATTTCAACTCCATCTCGTCACACTGGACGCTGCCCTACGTCGGCACTCAGATGAAAGCTCCTGACGCCTCGCACTAGGAGACGCTCGACTAGGACGAGCCCCTCTGCATAATTGCTCCAACTTGACTGTAGACCTGTCTGACAGAATGCCGATCAGTTCTGGTCTACGTGATCCTTGATCTAATTTTTTGAATGGCCCGGTTACACCGCGCCCATACTTGACTTCGCTTGGCCTGTCCATCAGACAGGACCATATACATCATCACCTGAGCAGGAGATTACATTACCGTAATGATTTTAAGGAAACTACCGGCGGCTTTCGTCATGACTTGGCTTGCATTGGCATTCGGGACGAGACCGTTGCACGCCACCCAACCCGTAGTCATGAAAATGCTAGTCCTGGCGGGCAGCTTCGATGAGCAGAGTTACCAGTCAATCTCGACGTATCTTGCACAGGTCGGAGTGCCTTTTCAGCCAATTGAGCTTGCGTCCATCACTCCGGATGCATCCGGCAACAGGCTCTCCACCGTTACACTGTCTGATTCTGCAACCAGTCGAGGATTGTACCAGGGAATCATTCTTACAGACAGTAGTTTTGCGGCCTGCACTCCGTCTTGCTTGTCGTCCGCAGACTGGACTCAACTGAGTACATATGCGTCACAATTCAGTGTTCGTATTGCGAGCTACTATACAGCTCCAGCTGCGAAGTGGGGCTTAGTGCCGGCAGATTCGGGAACTGACGTTGGCGGTGCTAGTCCCTTAAATGTCACGCTGACTCAGGCCGGCGCCTCTGTCTTTTCCTATCTCAATGCGAACAACACAATCCCAGTTGGGGGGCAAGGCACTGGTACGATTCGAGTCTATCGCGCTACTCCGATAGCCGCGGCAAATGAGACGACAACTCCCCTTTTGATAACGGGAGGGTACACGATTGCTGCTACCCACACGACTGCGGATGGTCGCGAGACCCTGGCGTTGACCATGGACAACCAGCCGGAATTGCTGCACTCCCAAGCCTTCGGTTATGGAGTGATCAATTGGGTAACAAAGGGCGTATTCCTTGGATCGCGCCGTGTTTATTTCAATCTCCAGAACGATGACTTGTTGCTCGGCAATTGGCTATATGCACCGCAGCTGCATCCGTCTTGCGAGAGCGACGGATCTTGTCCGACCTATTTCATGACGGGTCCGGATCTCACAGCGCATGCTCAATGGCAAGCCAACCTGCAGTCTGATCCTCAGTTTCAGACCTACCGCGGAACATTCGCGTACAACGGCGTTGGAACAACCTGGTTCAGCCCTGAGGACCCGATATTTGCAGCTATCAAATCCCTAAACTCACAGTTCTGGTGGCTCAGTCACACTTGGGATCATGCCAATCTCGATTGCTACTCGTTCGACTCAGGAGGTAATTGCGTGCCAGCCACCCTAGCAGAGTCGCTCTCCGAACTCACCCAGAATATCGCCGTTGCCCCGACTCTCGGAATTACTCTGGACACTCGGGCAATGGTGACACCGTTTAACAGCGGCTTAGCCGACCCTGCTTTCCTGCAAGCAGCTGCCCAGGTCGGCATCAAGTACATCGTTTTTCCCCAGTATCCTGATTCGCCCAACACTGGAGTTCCCAATAGCATTGCCCCCTCGATTCTTCATATCCCGCGGTTCAACAATAACCTCTACGACGATGTCTCCAGTCCATATCCTGGCGTCCTTGGCTCGTGGCCCGATGAGTACAACAAAATGCATGGACTAAACGGGGACGGAAGCTACGACCAGGATCAGACATACACTCAGATTCTCGACAACGAAAGCCAAGTCTTTCTTCAAAACTACATGTTGACGTATTCGCCTTACTTGTTGGCTTTCCACATAGCAAATACTGCAACGTATGACGGTACACACTCCCTATACAGCGATTTGATCGATCATACGGTGGCCAAGTACAGAAAGCTCTTTAATCTTCCAGCGTTGACCCTCAACATGGAGGACATCGGAGCTCTCTTGGAAGCCCGTGCGAGCTTTAACAACTCCGGAGTGATTGGCATTTATACACCAGGTGTAGGCGTCGAGCTGACGACGACAACAGCCGCTACTATTCCGGTCACGGGAGCGTGCTCGCAAGTCACTTGCTCAACCTATGGGGCGCAAACTCAAGACAATGTAGTGATGGCGGCCGGTTCGACCGCGATGCTGTCGCTAGCGACGAACCCGGGCGTAACACCTTCATCAATCACCTTGGACCCTTCAAACGTGACAGCTGGGTTGACGTCGACAGGAATGGTCACACTAAGTGCTCCTGTAGCAAGTGATCCGATCCTGGTGTCTTTATCGAGCAGCAACTCCGCAGTTTCGGTTCCAGGAACAGTGACGATTGCTGCAGGAATGACAACGGCTACATTCCAACTTTCGACGAAAATATCGTCTGCATCTTCTACCGCAACAATTACCGCGACTTACAATGCTGTCAGCAAGAATGCCGTCCTGACGGTTACGCCGACGCCAGCCGCCCTATCCTCTGTTTCCGTAAACCCCGCTAGTCTTACCGGGGGCACGTCTTCGACGGGCATTGTAACGTTGAGTGCTCCTGCTCCAGGCAGCGGTGCTTTAGTGAAGCTGACGAGCGGTAGTGCTTCTGTCACCGTTCCTGACGCCGTAACGATATCCGCGGGCGATACCACAGCAACTTTCGCTATAAACAGTGCCGCAGTAAAAACGGCAACGGCAGCTACTATAACGGCGAAATACTCGAGTAGCAGCATCGATGCAGGAATCACACTGCTGCCTGCACCCGTGGTCAGTATTTCATCACTGACTGTCAGCTCGACAATCGTCACGAGTGGTACATCTTTGACGGGGACCATAACCTTGACAGGCGCTGCTCCCACCGGAGGCGTCACGGTGTCACTCACCAGCAGCGATATAGCTGGAAGCGTTCCGGCATCGGTGATAGTTCCTTCCGGCAGCAGCTCAGTCAACTTTGCGGTTTCAACTTCCTATGTTGCTTATTGGACGCAGATCAAGGTCATGGGAAGTCTTGAGGGCGTGACTAAATCGGCAGACCTCACTATTACTCCTCTGGCGAGTATCTCGTTGTTGAATGTCTCGCTAAGTCAGGCAACTGTCCAGGGGGGAACCCTGGTAACCGGAACGGTCACGCTGAGCGCGCCTGCGCCCGCCAGCGGCGTGCCAGTCGAACTCTGGACCACAGGTGCTGCCGCCTACGTTCCGCTTATAATCACCGTACCCGGGGGTTCGACAACCGGCACGTTTACCCTATCAACCGCAAGTAGAGCAGCAGACATACAGGAAACGTTGGCCGCATTCTACAACGGAACCATCAAAACTGCGCCGCTAACGGTCACGCCGTGAGATCCGACATCCCGGTGGAAAGTTGCGGTGCGAAGAACACGTGCCGGTACGTGCTTCAGGTTCCCGGCTTTCAGAAGATGCCAGCTGCAGAAAGAGAGAAGGAGTACGATGATGCGGTTCGTTGAGGAGCACGCAAGTAGCCCGGCTGTTGGCATATACCGCCGGCTTTGTAAACCCGCAATCTCTCCTCCAGAATGAATACCTGATAGGCCGAATAGGGTTCTGCGCTCTCATTTGCCAGCCCGACTCCGATTGACTAATTCACAACGGGTGACCCTGGCCGAAGTCGGCAGACGGCTCGCGGAAAGAACTGCGCCAGATCGCCTCGGCCGCGAACTGATCGCGCACAAGTTGAATGGTTCCAAGCGCCGCAACTATTCGGGCCGACCAAGGACAAGTCGAGAATGACCGAATTGGCGCTCCGAATGGCTCGCGTGATGGGTTTGGCTTATATAAAAGAGGTTTGCCATCGGTCGACCCGGCTTGGCGTCCATCGAGCGTTGGTTCGACAGACTTACGGCTCAAGAGCCGCAAATGGCGTTCCAAATCGGCGAGAAGACCATCGACTTTGGGTCTGTCTCTTTAAGTGACTCGATTCGTTGAATGGCATGACAACCTGTTGAGTGATCCCGGCCATCATAGAAGCGTCCGATCGCCGTAGTGCTCCAGCGTCGACTCGGGCGGCCAGATACATCGCGAGTTGTCGATTGAAACAGGCAGGTTGAGAGTTGCCCAACCCGCGCGTCGGTCCGAGACAAGGGCGTCAATTTGGGCCAAGCGAAGGCGACGACTCATCGTCTCAGGCGGAACAAAGTTTTGCGCAGCCATTATGCGCTTTTTTCAATGAGTGCCGCCGCGCGCCGCACAATTAGGCTCCGGCCCATCGGATGAAAGTTTGGCGGGACAGTCGGCCACGTGGTCGGGATCATTTTGAGCCACTCACCCAGCTTCTCCCGGAACTTACCGTAGGCGAGCATACGCCGCATTTCTCAATTGCGCAGCCAACACAAGCCTCCGGAGAGAGGAACACGTTCCTCCTCCCGTTCTGAAAAACAGCGGTAAACGACGGTACTCTATGACTCCTCTGTGCAGGCCGAAGGTCTCCAGCATCCCGCCAGCGCTCCGAACTGGATTATGGGGCTCATGTGCTGGACCGCAAGGGTGGCCAAGAAGATAGAAAGGATGCGACCCTACCGAAAGGTACCTCAAGTCAGGATCTCCAGTTACCTGAAGCACAAACTGACCATTGCGCCGCAGATAGAAAAGTTGGTTCTTGGATAGGCGGCGAACTGGCAGCCCACATAGAACGGAGGGCCGCGAGCAGCAGCAGAGAGTCTGCTTCGCGTGTTCGCGTTGAATCCAACCAAGTCCATGCTCTTGACTCCTTCGAGCGTCCGTTTCGATACCAGCAGCTCCGAGTGACTTCGCTGCACGACGGTGCCGATCCGTTCCATCGCAGTGCGTGTGTTCAACAACTCTTCCTCATAGAACGCGCCTGTGGTTTGGCGCAGTTGCGACTGAAGAGTCGAACCGAAAGAGGCATCTTGCAGCAACCGGCACGGTTACTGCGATTACTGCATCAACGAGCGAGTCGCCTGTAAATGACTGAAAGTTCGTGGCCAAGTTTGCCAGAACTCACCGCCGTTGCCGCAAAGTTCTTTGTTTACAACGGACTACTGTATTGCCAAGCTTGATGTCGCGGGTTCGAATCCCGTCTTCCGCTTAATATCTTCAATCGCTTAGGCAGCTCCATTGGAGTTCTTCGAACTCCGCAACTCCTTCAAGCCTTGCCGAGCCCGATTCGTACGCTCGATTTACTCGTTACAGAGGGTCCGTACCTGAACTCCCTGGCCAAATTATTGTGCGACTGCGGACTCCAATTTGAAGACCGCCCTCAACCGACCTCAAAGCTGCCGACCGCATACTCGTTTTAGTTCACCTCTACGCTGTTCCCCACAGGCGTCGATCTTGTATGAGGGGTCCGACCGGCCGGGCGGTTAGGCGTTCGCGTCGCGGTTATTGAGGATACGCATGTTCTCGGCGCGTCACGCGAGGTTACAAGGAACACCAAGTAAGCAGTTGCTAAGCCAGCGAGCCGATTGCATAATTCTTTCGCAGCGGGTTGCCGGTGAGGTTTAGCTTCGTTCTGAACGCCACTTTCACGTAGAATGCGCTTCGCCGCAATTCGACTTTGCGTGATGGTCCGGAAATCGCATCGGTGCCAAAGCCCACTCGCCTTGAATCGGGCACTGACCAGCTTCGACCGATACACGAATTTCACGTGACCAGCGTGTGGGAGTTGCCGTTCGGCAAAGGTGGTGATGGTTCAATCGGCAGCCTTGCGACGATTAGCAATACGACGAATCTGGGTCGGGAAGAAACAGACGAACATTCTAGCCGGCTTCGTCGATTAGCGAAAGTTCGCGGCCAAGTAATCGACGACCGTCTTGAGCTCCTGGTCCGTTCCCGTGGCACCTTTCTCAACCATGGAAGCTATTTCGTTTGCCCAGCCGGTGCGGTTCATGCGCAGGTTGCTGAACACGCTAAGACCGTGGCATTTAGTGCAAACACGAAGCACGACAGCTTTTCCATCTCCGTTCGGTAGATCATCCGCCGAATTGCGATCACCTGGACGCGGCTCCAAATGTTGAGGTGACGGAATTGGAGTAGTGTTTGCCGCTTCGGTCGGCAGCAAAGGCGCGTTGTCAGCGCCATTCAAAGAGAATGCAACTAAGGTGTCTGACATCGTGTTTGCCGTATTCGCAATCATCCGGAATCGATTCGTACCGCCCGCCGCCACTACTACATACTGCTGGCCGTTTCGGCTCTTATAAGTGACAGGAACCGTGTCTCCCGTCGCTTCTAGCTTCGTCACCCACAACTCTTTCCCGGTGTGCGAATCGAACGCTCGAAACTTGGCATCCGTCGTGGCGGCAATGAAAACCAGGCCGCCCGCGGTCACGATGGATCCGCCCATGTTGGGAGTTCCCCAATCGTGAAGACCTCGCGCGTCAAGCTCGTCGTAGTTGCCCAACGGTCTGCGCCATACGATCTCCCCTGTATTCGCATTTACCGCACTCAATTCGCCCCAGGGAGGAGCTGTGCATGGATATTGTTCCTGATCGAGAAATCGCGTGTATCCGCCTTCGTTGCGGTAAGCCGCAGGCGACCCGGGCTCTGTCGGCACCAGCTGGCCTGTACCAGCAAGCTTGCTCGTGTTCACAAACACATAACCCAGACGCGGGTCGAACGAAACGCCGCCCCAGTTTCCTCCTCCCATTGTTCCTGGCATGATCAGCGTGGGCTTCGTGCTCCAGGGTGTATAAGGGCCTGCGTAGTAGAGACGGCTGAACCAATCCTGACAGAATTGCTGAGCTTCCGGCGTGCGGGTTGTAAGGCTTCGTTTCGTGATCTCGGTATTCACTAAAGAGGGTGGCTTTACCGGGAACGGTTGAGTCGGCCAAGTCTGTTCGCCGGGAATCTCGCTTTGATGCACCGGCCGTTCTTCCACACCAAAGATCGGTTTTCCTGTGCTTCGATCCAGGATGAAGAGGAGGCCCATCTTTGTGATTTCAGCAACGGCCGGAATAACTTTTCCGTTCCGCTTCACTGTTATCAAGGCTGGTGGTGCGTCGGCATCGTAGTCCCAAATGTCGTGATGAACCATCTGGAAATGCCATCGGAGTTTCCCGGTTGTGGCGTCCAAAGCGATCAGCGAATTCGCGTACAGGTTTGTTCCATGTCGATCGGCACCGTATAAGCTGTCCGCCGGATTTCCTGTGGGCAGAAAGACAAGGCCCAGTTCCGGGTCGAGCGTCGCAGCGCCCCATTGACTTGGCCCCGCCCTATCCTTCCAGCCATCGGGCCCCCAGGTTTCGTTGCCAGGCTCTCCTGGCCTGGGTACGGTGTGGAACGTCCAAAGCTGCTTCCGCTTCCGAACATCGAACGCACGAATATCCGCACTCGGTCCCAACGAAGGTCTCTCCTGTGTCGCGGGGTCAATGATGGCTATATTGCGGTAAATCGTCGGAGGAGAACTTACCGCATAGGGCGCTTTCGGGAACTTCTCCGTGTAGCCAGTTCGAAGGTTTACCGTCCCGTTGTCGCCAAAGCCAAGCACTGGCGATCCAGTCTTAGCATCAAGCTCAACAAGCCGGCCGTCTCCGGTTCCAAAGACAATTCTGGGCGGAGTTCCCGGTTCGCCCGGCCAGTAGGAAACGCCTCTGTGCTCTCTTCCCGTCGGGTGCGGATTCCGATATTTCCAGATCTCTCTACCTGTTTCTGAGTCGAGCGCAACGATGTTCTGGTTATGAGTCGAGAGATACAGAATACTGTCCACGACGATCGGAGTTGTTTCCCATCCTCGCCCGGTCTCGCCCGTGTGATAGGTCCAGGCGCGCTTCAGTTGAGAGACGTTTTCTCTGTTGATCTGATCAAGCGGTGAGAAGCGGGTGGATCCAGCATCTCGGCCATACATGGGCCAATCATTTGCCTCGGGCACGCGCTGGCCCACCAGTCGGATAGTCATCAGAACCAAGGCCAAACGTGTAAAGGCAAAAGACATCGGCAGATTCGTGGATGAAACCGGTATATCTTAGCAGTCGAGAACCACTATACGGATAGCTTTAATACAAACAGATGGCGGAAATCGATTTTCCATAAGCACTGATCTGTTGTTGCAAAGTTTTCAGGCCAGATTACGATTGCGGGGGCGCACTGCCAACACGACAAGCGCGGACATCAGACAAGAACCGGCAAACAGAAGAAGCGGCCAAGTCATGCTTTCAGTCACATCTCTAATGCTTCCAACCCAGTAAGGACTCAGATACCCTGCCAGGCTTCCGACGGAATTAATCCAGGCGATGCCTGCTGCGGCCGCCATTGATCGGAGCAGTGCTGCAGGAAGTGACCAGAACGTTCCGATCGACGCCATGACGCCGGCTGTTGCAACAGTCAATGCGGCCAGCCCGAATGCCGGCGGCATATGGGGAATGGCAGAGAAAGCAAATCCGATGAAGGCTGTCAGCCCCGAGAGCGGACACGTGCCAGCATCTTTCGCCCGTTGCATCAGAGTGCCTGCCAACGGCTATCATGGCGACTGCGCCTACGCCCCAAGGAATCATCGACAACAGTCCGATCACCCACGGATCTTTGCTGGATGTCTCCGATAAAATCTGCGGAAGCCAAAATCCAATGCCATAGCTTGCCATAACGAATCCAAAGAAGACCAAACAGAGTAGCCAGACAGCTGGCATCTTCAACGCGTCGAACAAGTTTCCCTTGCTCGAGCCGTGTCCTGCCTGGCAGTTCTCGTCTTGTGACAGCAAGCCCGTGAGTAAGTCTCGTTGTTCGGGACGGAGCCAGTTGGCTTTGGCAGGGTTATCAGGAAGCAGCGCGAAAGCGAAGAGCCCGGCGATGACCGGAGGAATGCCTTCCAGAATGAACAACCATTGCCAAGCTTGCAATCCCGCAACACTGACCATGTGGCCGAGTATCCAACCGGATACGATGCCGCTGACCACACCCGACAACGGAATTGCGCTCATAAAAAGAGAGATGATGCGACCGTGATACTGCCTTGTGTACCAGAAAGTGAGATAGAAGATCACACCGGGGAAAAACCCCGCTTCCAGCGTTCCCAATAAGAAGCGAACAAGGTAAAACTCAGGCGCAGAATGCACGAAGGCAGTGCACGTGGAGACCAGTCCCCAGGCAACTACGATTGCGCTCAGCCAAACCTTCGCGCCAAGTCGGACCAGCAGCAAATTCGCAGGGATCTCAAATAGGAAATAGCCAACAAAGAAAATGCCGGCACCCGCACCATAGGCCGCATTGCTCAGCCGAAGATCCTGCGCCATCTGGAGCTTTGCGAAGCCGATGTTGATCCGGTCGATGTACGACAGGATGTAGCAAATGAAAAGCATCGGCATCAACCGCCGTGTCACGGTCGCGTACGTTTCTTTTTCTAACTCAGCAGAGATCACGGGCGGCGGCGTCACCGCTGTTCACTAGAACTCAATCTGCTTTCGCCGTCGGAATGTAGGCCGACCAATTCGCCGATGGGATCCAAATCGAGAAGATGAGCTGGATTGTGGACCGCCATCTGTCGAATGTCGGAATGGGCAAAACCCTCCGCGAGTAAAGCTCGAAAGAATTGCAATAAGCCTTCCGGATGCACTGGATTGACTATTTGCCCCAGGTCGCTGGAGAGAATGCAGCGCGCTGGACCAATGGATCGGATTGCTGCCGCATAGTCGGCAATTCCATATTCCTTGTGCGGTCCGATCAAACCGTTGTAAGAGAATTCGATATAAGCACCGAGGTTTGCAGCTTCGATCATCTGGTCGGTTGTCATGTGACAGGGAGCCATCATCGCGTGCGTCACCACAATATGTGCTACCCCTTGCTCACGAGCTTCCCGAACAAGCAGCAGGTTCTCTCCGGCATTGGCATGGCTGGTGGCCAGAACAAGATTGTACTTGGCGACCAAACCGATTACCTCGTTCACTTCCGGTAGAAGGTGACCATCCTCCGAAACAGAAACAAACGGACGGTCTTCCTTGTGGAATCGAACATGGCTTTCGGAATCGGAGGAAGGCATCCATACAAAGCGACCCCACTGGCCTTTGACCTGTGCCATTCGATCGATCGCTGCCGGATTGATGCCGCCCACTGATCGGTTGAGATTGACGCCGCCAAACGCCTCTATCCCGGGAACAGCCTTCCTGACCAGGTAAGCGAGAGACGCAGTAGGCTCGAAATGGCTTTTCATTACGAAGCCACGCATTCCGAGCCTTTTTGCCAAACGGGCTAAGTCGACCCCGTCGATATTACGCGCGATACTGTCCGGGCCGCAATGCACGTGGGCATCGATTACGTCTTTGAGCAGCGGCTCTTCGCCTTCGGCATTCATGAATTGGGCATGCCTTCCAGGTCAGACGATCTTGTTTTCTCGCAGGGCCTCACCAACAGCGCTCAGGTTGGCGAGCTTCATTTCGGAATACTTACGAGAAATAACCAATCCTTTGCCGCCCCCGCGAAATGCCTCTTTGGTGACTTCCTTGATGACGGGAGGAGTACAGCGACTGAACTTCGGATCCATGTTGGAGATATCCACATCGATGCCTGGCCAGATCTCCGTCTTGGTTCCCTGTACGCTGGCAACTGAACGCACTGTCTCCCGATAAACGTAGTCCGGAGACAAGCCCGTATAAGGAAGCTCTTCGTAGCCGCGCTCACGGTAGTTCATGATGCGGTATTCAAACTGGAGCGCCTCGTCGATGGGAACGTCGCCATACATGACGTTGCGATTGCTCGTCATGTACGTCTCCATTCTCGTGCCACCAAGGTTGTGGTACACGGTGGCTTTGAGGTAATCGGAATATTTACTCAGCTCTGCGTAATCGGTCTGAGCCCGGAACAGAGGGCTGAAGCTGTTGGCATGCCACACATGCCAGCCTACCTGCATTTGCGGCTTGATGGACTTCACAAGACCGTAGATGGCGGCGTACGTCTCGTGGACACTGTCGTTCCACATCGTCTCCCACGCAAGAAGCTCCGGATACCGGAACATCATGCGCCAAAGGGTCACGTAATAGCCGTCCGGCGGACGATTGCCCGCCCGGCATGACTTCACCCACGTCTCCAGCGCTTTAAAGCCTTCAAAAGCGCGATCAACATTGATTCCACGCTTCTTTGCCTTCTCCTGGCAAAACGTACAGAAGCAAGTTACGCGAGACGGATCGTTGCCGTTTCGGTTGTGTACCGACTCCACCATGTTTCCGAACGGTCCATAGCGTTCCGATCCCCACATGATGCCGTCGATGTCGTAAGAGCGAGTGAAATCTTCCATCAACCCCATCAGGAAGTTGTGGTGATCAGGATTGTTGAAACAGACGGTCCGGGCGTTTCGGCCGTACAGATCCCGCTCTTGAATCTTGTCTACGTTAGGAACGCTCGGATTCCAGACATCCTCACTCCAGGTGAAAACCCGAACGCCGCGCTTCTTCGCAACGGGTATGACTGTTTCAAGGATGTCGACATTGCCATGGTCCGGCGCCTTGGTGTCCTTGATGATCGTGTTCTTGTAGTACTGGGCGTGAGGCGTAGCGTAATTACCGCCATGGAAATGATCATCGTAGTTCTGGACCCCATGGTCCGGAAGAGGATGATCCTTCAGCTGCCGGCCCGCAATGCCGTTGCCATACGTGAAGGTCGCGATGAAGAGCGTATTAACAGCCGCACGCTCCTGGAGAATGTCGATGACCTTCTCAGTTCCCTCATCCAGGAAAGAGATGGAGCCAATTTGGATTCCGATCACCGGCTGGGACCGAAGCTTCTCAGGAGACGGAGCCTGGGCGCCCTCCATTTTGAGAGCAGTTGCTCCGGCGGCCGCAGCCGTCAGGAAGTCGCGGCGATTCAGGTCGAGTGGCATTCTTTTGTTTTTATTGCCTTTCCAAGAAAGCGATTCCAGATCGTATTAAAAGGACAGTTTCAGCGCGAACTGCAGGATGCGATTCGAGTTCAGGGTACTCGTGACTACGCCCGCTGAAGCCGAACCAATGGTTGCGTTGGGCGCAGCGAATGTCGCATGGTTGAACAGATTGAACGCCTCGGTCCGGAACTCGAGCCCTGTCGATTCTGTGATCCGGAAATTTTTCTTCAACGTCATGTCCAACTGTTTGAGGCCGTCTGCCAGGAGGATATTGCGGCCGGAGCTCCCGTATGTATATTGAGCGGGCTGCGCGAACGCGTTTACATTGAACCAGGCTGTCGGGGTTGGATTCGCCACCGACGGATCGCCTACTGTAATCGGCCGCTGATTACCGACTCCCGTATTGGCTCGATCGCCGGAAATGACCGGTGTAAAAGGCAAGCCGGAACGGGCAGTCAGGATACCCGCAATGCCCCAGCCCCCCAGAATCCCGTCAACGATTCGATTAGCGTTGCTCATCAACATCCGGCCTCTGCCGAAAGGCAGTTCATAAACTGAGCTGACGGTCAGGTTGTGCTTCAGGTTGTAGTCACAGGGCGCGTAATTCTGGTGCAAGAATGCCACCGTGATAGGGCCGCTCTGATTCGATCCGACATCCATGCACCGGCTGTAGGTGTAGGATCCCAGCATTTGAAACCCTCCTGCAAATCGCCGTTCCAGAGTCGCCTGTAGAGCATTGTAGTTTCCGTACCCGTTCGTTTCCCCGATTGATAATTGACTCCACTGCGGGTAGGGACGGCGGGCCTGGATCGCACCGGCGCCAGGGGAAGGAACGTTGTCCGGTACTGAGATGAGCTGTTGATGTGTCGTCTTGTTGCCAACGTAGGCAAGGTTCAAAGACAAATTGTTCTGCAGTTGTGATTGAACGGAGAAGTTCCATTGCTGGATGTAAGTGTGCTGCAGTTCCACCGGCGCCGCGAAGACGTTCGGAGTTACGCACGTGTTCAGAACTAATGTCGTTCCCGCGCAAGGCCTTCCGGGATTGGGGTTGGCCGCCACCAAGGGTTGATTTTGGAACGGATTCGCCCATGTGAACGACGGAGTTGGCGTTGTGTTGTTGATCGTTTGGGTAATGGTCAAAGGCGGCGCCTTCGCCCATTGCAGGCTCAGGTTTGTATCGAAGAACTCATCGAAAATGCCGTACGCTCCCCGAACAACCACTCGGCTCGTAGATCCCGGTTGCCAGGCAAAGCCGAACCGCGGCAGGAATTGGCCGGAGCCTGTTTTCCGGATGGATTGAGGCAATCCGAGCTGACTCGTTCCCAGCGTTCGATCGCTGAACAAGGGAACAAGCTGCGGGGTCACAGGCTGAGCAATCGGATTGACAAGGTTGCCGTTGCTGTCCGTAGGAACGATCACCTTTCCAGTGGCATAGTCGAAACCGGACGTCTGGCCGTTCACGCCGTTGAAGAAGGGATTGTATGCCCATCGAATCCCGAGGTTGAGGGTGAAATTGTGGGAGACGCGGTAATCATCCTGGAAGAAAGCCCGCCCACTGATTTGCGTAGTTGCCGTACAAGGAAAGCGGATAGGCGCGAAAGACACTAGTCGGCAGACCGAGCAGATAGTCGCCGAAGGCATTACCCGTATAGTTCGTCGAAAAGGCAAACTGACCTTCTTGAGACTGTCCATTGAAAAAGCCGTGGTTTTGGTGATAAAGCTGGCCGCCAAATCGGAGGTCATGTTTACCGTTGCTGTGGCTCACGGTATCGGAGTACTGCCAGGTCCGAATCCGATTTGCTTTGGGCAAGCTGTTGCTGCCGGAACCGTTAAATCCCGAATAGCCGGATAGCGAGATGAGCGGAAAACTTGGGCTGAGCTGCGTTTGTTCAAACCCAGTGATTCCCGCCTGCGCCAGGAAATTGGTCCCGGGTAGGACGGCACCAAAGAGGAAATAGTCCCGATAATAGCCAAAGCGGGCTTCGTTAAGCCATTTCGGACTAATAATCCGGGTCCAGGTGAGCGCGATGTTCTGGGCCCGGCTGTGTAGAGGTTGAATTCCCAACGCGGGGTACTGGTTGGGGTCACTCTCGAGGTTGTCGGCAACCGAATACCTGGCCATCAAGTGGTCCGAATGGGTCACCTCGGCGTCTACCTTCATGTCCGCCTTATAGAAATCGAGGCTTTGCGGGGCATTGAAGACGCCCTGTCCTTGGGTTGGCATATATTGACAGGAAGTATGCGCCTGAGGGCTGATGCGGTTTGTCGGAATGACGTTGCCTGGGAACGCCCTTCCGGTGGTGGGATCCGTAATAGCTCTCTGGCCGAGGAAATTCCCGGTTCGCATGGGATCCGTGGGAAGGGTGTCATTAAATACGATGCCTTGCCGCTGCCGGGTGCTCTCTAAGTCGGAGAAGAAGAAAATCTTGTCCTTCTTGATCGGCCCTCCAATTACGCCACCAAACTGGTTTCGCTTCAAGGCGTTTTTCGAGGCCGCAAAGAAGTTGCGGGCATCGACAGCATCGTTCCTCAGGAACTCGAACACGGTGCCATGGAATTGGTTCGTGCCGCTCTTCGTAATCACACTCACTATATTGGGCGTGCGGCCATACTCTGCGGGCATGTTGGCGGAGAGAACTTTAAACTCGGCAAGAGCATCAACATTTGGCTGGATGTTGGTGCCGCCCTGTTCATATTCCGTGATGTCGGTTCCGTCGAGAAGCCACCCATTGTAGATAAAGCCCGTTCCATTAATTTGCACGTTTACTGCGGACGATCGTATGGAGCCTCCACCCGTTCTGGTTCCCTGGCCGCCGGGCGTATAGCTCGCACCGGGCACAAGCGCTACCAGGTTCCAGAACTGACGTCCATTCAAGGCAAGGCCTTCTATCGATTTGTTCTCAACCACTTGGCCTACGGAGGAGGATTGGGTGGAAAGCAGGGGCAATTGCTCGGAAACACTGACTTGCTCTGACGCAGCGCCAATTTCTAAAGCCAGATTTAACTGCCCTGCCTGGTTCACCTGCAGCGTTACGGAAGGAACAATCGTGCTCTTGAAACCGGCAGCCGCTACGGTGACTCGGTATTCGCCAATCGGCAAGTCTGGAATGGTGTACTCTCCCGTATCACCGGTGGCCGCTTGCCGCGATTGTCCGGTTGCTGTGTGAATCGCCGTCACAGTTGCTTTCGGGATAGAGGCTCCGGAAGGATCGCGTATGGTTCCGGATAATGTCGCGTTTGCTGATTGTGACCAAACGGGGACTCCGCAACAAGTTAAAAGAATGCAAGTGAAGGCGACTTGGCGCAGCTTTGGCATCGTAGACTCCTGAATGTTCAACCGACAGATACACGAGCTGTATGGCCATGTACTGGACGTACGTGCAATGAGGATACTTGAACGCCTCGTCACAAGAAAGTAAGATGAAGGCTGTTACGGTGACATGAAAGCGGCTCTCGGCGCTTGCGCATTCCTCAAGTGGGATTCAGGGGAACTCTTGCTTTCGCGCCCAGTCGACCGTGACTAGGAGAAGCCGTTTGATACCCCCGCTTCGCTGAAGGGCTTTATTGGCTGGAAAAGATTTTGGCCAGCCAGTCTTTTAGCCGTTCTCCCCGGCTTTCGAGGTTTCTTCGGTTTCTCGTTGAGAAAGCTGTCAACGAATCGGCAGGCGATCTCAAGGAATACTCCATCGGTATCGACGTTTTCGATCGGGATCCGTCCTACGATTCCCGCATCGATCCCATCGTTCGAGTGGAGGCTCGCCGCCTTCGCCAGAAAGCTAGTTGCCTACTATACCGGGGACGGCTGTAACGACCTTATAAGGATTGAGATCCCAGCGCGCGGCTACCTTCCGACTTTCCGTTATCTAGATCCCGCTGAATCGGGCCAAGGTGAAGCTGCGGTAGCTCTAAGGGATCCGGTGAGGGTTGCGGTCGTCAGCTTTCTGGAGAGGCAAGGGAGGGGTTTATCGAGGGGCTGACGGACGAACTGGTTCACCTGCTCAGCGGAGCCGACGAAGTTAGGGTAGTGGCCTGTACGTCTCCGCTCGCGCGTGGGATGTAGTTCCAGGCGGCCAGTGAACGTGGACTACATACTCGAGGGCGCCGTCCGCTCCGGAAAATACAAGCGTCCGGGTTTACATCCGACTTGTAAACGCGATTTCAGCGATTTTGTGTGTGGTCGCATGCCTGCGAAGTGGAGGTCCGAGGCCTATTTGAGGCGCAAAAGCGCATCGCCGCGCAGATTTCAGCCGGAGTGCGAAGTTACCTCCGGAACCCTCATCGCGAGATGAACAGGGGTTGATAGGAGAAACGACCATTCCGCCTTCGCCTTGTATTCAGAAGGCCGCATGTTCCTGAATAGCCGTACGCGCGACGGAATTCATCAGAGCGTCGAGTGTTTTCGGCAATTGATTAGCAGTTGTCCGGAGTTCGCGCTCGCCTACTCCGGTTTGGCCGATGCCTATAGTCTGGGCGCCCGTTACGATGTGTTTCCGCATCAGGAATCCTGGGAGCGCGCTCGATCTGCAGCTTTGGACGCCGTCCGCATGGATTACTCTCTTGCCGAGGCACACACCTCGCTGGGATTTGTGGATCTGCACTACCGTCGCGATTGGGGCAGCGCCGAGCGCGAGTTTTGTACTGCCATCCTGTTGAATCCCGATTACGCTCCGGCCCGCCAGTGGTACGGCTGGCTGCTTGCCGCTACAGGCCAGCAGGAACTGGCGGTCACTGCTTTACAGCAAGCGGTAGGGATGGATCCGCTTTCACCTAATGCCAATGCGGACCTCGCGCTCACGTTCTATTTCTCCAGACGGTACGATGAGGCAATTGAGCAGTGTCGAAGGACATTGGCGCTGCAACCAGACTTCTATCGCGCACACCAGCTCTGTGGCCTCGCTAATCTGCAGAAAGGCAATTTGCCCGCTGCGGTAGAACATTTACAATCGGCTGTTGCGCTTACGAAAGGAACGGGTCGCGCCTCCGTTCTGCTGGCCAGCGCCCTGGTCGCGAGTGGACAGACGGAGGATGCGCGTAGGGTCTTCGCGAATTCGATTGAGGCCCGAAAATCAAAGCCTTCCGCAATGGAATTTGCACTTTTTTTCGCCGCCATTGGAGAGTTGGACAGCGCTTTCGAGTGGCTTGAGCGCGCTTACGAGGAGCATGACGCCGAATTGCTTTGGCTTTCGGTGGATCCCATCTACGACAAGGTTCGGCAGGATCCTCGCTTTCGTGTGCTGCTTTCGAGGATTGGAAAACCTCCAATCGGGCAAAGATTGCACGAACTGGTTCTACCGGCTAATAGTTGGAACCAGTGGAAAGAAGCACGCCTACCGAGCGCCTAATTGCACAGATCGCATTCGACTCAGACCAGCCTCAGCGTTAGACTCCGCCAGAACGATTGCCCTCAGCTTGGAGCGGCGGCTGCGGCTTTGTCGCCGTCGCGGAGCGCAATCGCTGACTGAGAGCAGGCGATTTGACGGATCATATTTCTCGCAATCTCTCGTCGCTTTCTTGTCATGCCCTTGCGAATGTAGAGCTTCCCAGCAATGCGTGCGCTTTTGCAAATCCGGCTTAGACCGCAGCGATTCAGCAAAGCTTGGCGCGCCTCTTGGTCGGAGCCTGACGATCCAGTCCCAGAAGTTGCTGCATGAGCGCCTCCGCTAGTTAAGGTAGGGTCGTCAGGATTCGTTGCAGCCGATGTCGCAGCGCCGCGGCTGCTGAATCCGGCTGATTCCAGGTACAGCGCTCCTATCCGGCGGCACCAAGCTCCGACTTCGGGTCGAGTGCATTTGCCATCTCCAACTGCGCAGCCGCTTCGTCGCAACGGCCGGACTGGGCATCGATCACGCCCTGAAGGGCGCGTAGTCGACCGGCATCGGGTGCGTTTTGTAAGCCAGCGCGTATCACATCGGCTGCCGTCTGCAAATTGTCGTGCTGAATGCAAAAGGCTGCCAATTCGAAATAGCCACGCTCTTCTTTCGGTGAAAGCTTGATGGCTTGGCGAAGATGGTCCAGCGCGTCTTCGGTCTGCCCGGCCTGGGCTTCCGCCGAGGCAAGCAGGTCGTAACAGATCGGAGGTCCTACTGGCCTGATCAGGCCCGAGAGACCCATTGGATAACACGTTCTTGAAAACTGCGATTGCTTCCTGCACTCGATGTTCCAGTCAGCAGGCAAGCGCCATAGAGTGAATACGCCGAGCCGTTCTTCGCCAGGTCGGACCTGCTGTTGGAAGTACCGATCGGCCGATGAACATCCACTCAACGCAAGCACGCCCGCCATGCCGTGCGCGGTTGCATTGGCTGGATCGACACGTAGCAATTGATCGAGTAAGGCCGATGAGCGGCGATCGTGCGATCGATAGCGACCTCCACCGCTCCCTTCAGCGCCGGTAGATATCCGGCGCGAACCGAAGCGCCGTCTCGAAGGAACTAAGGCTCTCGCGATCCTGGCCCAAGCCTTCCAGCGCATACATCCACGAGCGGTCCATACCGATTGCGCGCGCGGATTCGTCTTCAAAAGGGTTTCGCATTGCGCCAAAGCGTCTTCGTAATCGCTTACTGCGCAATGCTTCGGAAAGATCGTCGCAGAAGCAGACAGCGCCGGCCAGAATCACCAGCAGGCCGAAACGTAGCTTCATTGCGACCGGTCACCTCGGGCTAAAACTGGATGCGAGCGCCAAATGTGACAGATCGGGGCAGGCTTTGGCCCGTCGATTTTCCAAATAACGCATTCGAAAGATCGTTGACGGGGGTCAGCAGGTTGACCCGGTTAAAGAGATTGAAGATTTCCCCGCGAAGTTGGAATGAGGCGCCTTCCTTGACGAACCAGGGAATACGCAACGTCTTCATGATATTCATGTTCACGTTGGCAAGTCCGGGCCCGTTGAAGGTGTTGCGTCCCAGGCTCCCTTCCTGACCGATAGTCGGAACGGGGAATGCTGAGGCGGGAAACAATCCCGTGATGAAAGCACTGCGCGACACGGAGACGTGATTCCCAAACGATGGCGTATTCGGAAAGTCGTAGTTGAATCCGTCCGCATTGTAGTCGCCTCGTGGATAAGCGGCCGTGCTGATCACACTGAAGGGCAAACCCGACTGGAAAATGGCGATGCCTGCCAGCTCCCAACCGCCCAGAACTTTGTTTCCGATTCCCGTTTTGATCGGCGACGGAATGTTATAGACGCTATCGATGGTCACTCGTTGAGAGACGTTAAAGTCAGAAAGCGCGTGCTGTAATCCAGGATTCGCCGCGTCCAGGATGTTTTCCGCACCCGCTACGCCGTTATCGTTGCTCGAGGTAAGATCGGTGCCTTTGCCGAAAGTGTAGATTCCTTTGGCGGAAAAGCCTTGCGAGAATCGCTTACTGACGAGGAACGTTCCGTAGTGCGCGTCGGAGTAGCCGTTCGTTCGTCCGTAAGTGATGGCGCCGAAGTTCGGATTCAGCCGGGTCAGAGTGCCGCTATGTTGGAGAAGGTCGCCGGCGTATCGGTTGACATTCGTCTGCACAAACAGGTTATAGCCGTGACTACCCATGTAGTCACCTTCGACAATCACCGAACTGGTGAGTCGCTTCACAACCGTAAAGTTCCAGATCTGGGCTCCCGGCATGCTGAAGTTCGGACCCAATCCCTTAACGCTGACCGGGGTTCCCGCAAGGCCGCCTGCAGAGTTCAGATTGAAGGTCAAACCCGTTGGCAAAGGAAATGACAAACCGTCGGGTGAGCCCAAAGCGAAATTCAGCTTCTGCCCATTCCGTACGTCGAGAGAGATTGAACCGAACGGCGGATTTGTATAGACGGCGTAGGCCAGATCACCGAGCCGATTGAGATAGGTGCCCCAACCGCCGCGAACCGCCAGGCTTCCGTTGCCGAAGACGTCCCATCCGAAGCCAACTCGCGGTAAGAATCCCTGCGGCGTATTCGTTGACACTAAGCCAAGCTGGGAGGTTCGCATGACTCCGCTGGCGATCTGCTGGTTGAATGTTGTTCCGGCTCCCGGCATAAAGAACTGAGAGTCTCTCCCACCCTGATCGATATGAGCAAGGTGGCCATAGTACTCGTAGCGAAGACCGAGGTTTAAAGTGAATCGGCGATTCACCTTCCAGTCATCCTGTGCAAACCCGCTCAGGTAAGTCATGTTGATCCGCGTGTACACGTTCTGAGCCAGTGCTTGCGTCCTGGTGTCGATAACAGGCCCGCTTTGGGTGAGCGGGAGGTCCTGAGCGAAATCGAGTGGGCTGGCAAAGGTGAAGGTCGGACGCGCATAGCTCGGCGTAAAGTTATCCAAATCGTGCTGACGATCGATATAGGTGCCGAACTTGAAACTATGATTCCCCTTCAGCCAGGAAACAACGTCGTACCAGTTGTAATTAGGATGAGCCCAGGAAATTTGAGATTGGCTGAAGCTCTGCATGCCGGGGATGGTAACGCTCGGCAGGCTAGGCGTCGGAGTCGGCGGCGTAATTCCATCCACGCGCACTAGCGTCATAGAGGCTTCGTTCAAAAGCGATGGCGTGATCGTGTGGGTCCAGTCCACTTTCCCGTACATACCGTGATTCGCTTGGATGATGCGTTGCGCCGGTCTGGGATTGGCGGCCTGGGCATTGGAGATGGTGTTGTAGTAATTGAAGAACAGCCTGTCTTTTTGGCCGAAATATTGATCTAGCCTGGTGTTCCACTGCTGCGCGGGACGGGTGACCGTCTCGTTTACAATACTCGTCCCGAGAATGGGAGTGTTCAGCGGAAGAGTAGAAGGCGGCGCGTAACGAGAAGACGAGACGAGTTGCCCGGCAGTGACAGAGCCAGTGACCGGATAGGCGCCGATGGGAGCTGAGGTGAGTATTTTCGTCGAAACGTTATTGGGATAATACTGCTGAAGATATTGAACGAATTGCTGCGTCTCGGCGGTAACTACATCGGTCTGGGAATTAGAGGAGCTGAGGCGGTAATAAGACCCGAACAGGAACGTTTTGTCCTTAACGACTGCCCCGCCAAGCGTTCCTCCGTATTCGTTGCGCCGGAAAGCGGGAATGGTGTTCTGGAAGATGGTGCGGCTTGTTAGCGCGTTGTCAGTGTGAAATTCAGAGATCGTTCCGTGGAGATTGTTAGTGCCGGACTTGGTATAAACCTGGATATAAGCGCCGCTGTTGTGGCCGCGTTCTGCGCTGAACGACACTGCGCTCACGCGAACTTCCTGGACCGTATCGGGCTGCGGTGTCAAGTTTGAAATGCCGTCGCGCGAGTTTCCATTCACGCTCGAGCCGTCGACCTGGTACTCGTTATTCTCCTGCCGCTGCCCGATTGCGTTGATCTGAAAACCGGGTTGCGTTTGGAAGCTATCCTGGCCTGCATTTCCTGAGGCCCCGCCTCCGAACAGAACGCCGGAGCCGGTTACGCCCGGAGCAATAAACGAAACGCCACCGAAGATGTTTCTCCCCAGCATGGGTGCGTCCGCAATGGTTTTCTGCGTGATGCTGGTGCCAACGGAACTCTGTCCCGTTTCGATGGCTTCCGCGTGCGCGGATACTTCCACTTCCGCCTTCTGCTGTCCAACCAGGAGCTTTGGATACAGGGTTCTTATCTGGTTGGCATCGACCTGAATTTCGGTCTGGGCCCAGCCCTGAAATCCGGCGAGCCGGATGACAACGCCGTAGACTCCCGGCGCGAGTTCCGGGATTCGGAAGTAGCCACTGTCGTTTGCGTTCGTTTCCCTCGCTACTTGCGTAGCTTGGTTCGTCGCTACGACGTGCGCGTTCGCGACCGCCGCCCCAGATTGATCCACCACCGTGCCTTCCAGGCCGCTGTTGTACTGGGCGAAACACAGGCCAGTCGCGATTATGAACGAACAAACTAACTTGGTAGGTCCCATCTTAAGCTCCATTCGCTAGTTGCTTACTCAACGAGAGCAAGCATGCTGCAGGTCGTCAAAGAAGTGAAAGAGTCAGGCCATTTTCAGCTCGCGCAGCGCATCTCCGACGCCCGCGAGATTAGCCAGCGTCATCTCGGAATACTTTCGAGAAATCACCAGTCCCGTCCCGCCGCCTCGGAAAGCGGCCAAGGTTACATCTTTCGTGTTCTGCGGCGTGCACTTCATGTAGTGGGCCTCAGGCGGAATGTCGCCGCTCGGAATGTCGACGTCAATACCGGGCCAAATCTGCGTTTTGGAACCCGCTACACCTTCCACCGATCGTTTGGTCTCGCGATAAACGTAGTCGGGCGGCAAAGCATTCCGATAGAGCTGGTCCACCGTGCTGGGCCCCCGGTAATTCATCACCTGGTATTCAAATTCGAGCGCCAAGTCTTTTGGCATGTCACGGAAGATCGTGTCGCTGACAGTGTCCATGTAGATCGCGAGCCTGGGACCACCGATTGCATTCTGATAGACGGTCATTTTCAGGTAGTCGGAATGCTTGCTGATCTCTTGCAAGTCTGTTTGTGCGCGGAAGAAGGGACTGAAGCTGTGAGCGTGCCAGACGTGCCAGCCAACTTGCACCTCCGGCTTCACTGACTTCACCTTTCCGTAAATGGCCGCGTACGTTTCATGAACGCTGTCGTTCCACATGCTTTCCCACGCCAGCAACTCGGGATAACGAAACAGGACACGCCAAAAACTTACCCAGTAACCGTCAGAAGGGCGCTTGCCGGCTCGGGTGTCGTTCACCCAAGCTTCCAGCACTCGGAAGCCTTCCATCGCGCGATCGACTCGAATGCCCCTCGCCTTCGCCTTGGCCTGACAGAACTGACAGAAGCAAGTGGCACGGGCGGGATCGTTGCCCTTCGGGCGGTGGATGGATTCGAACGAATTACAGAAGGCGCCGTACCGCTCGGAGCCCCACATGATGCCGTCAATGTCGTAGGAGCGGGTGAAGTCTTCTTGAAGACCGAGCAGGAAATTGTGGTAATCGGGGTTGTTGAAACAAAGGGTGCGCGCTCTGCGGCCGGAGAGGTCGACCTCTTGACACTTCTCGACGTTCGGCACGTCGGGACGCCAAACGTCTTCGCTCCAGCAATACGTTTTGATTCCGCGTTTCTTCGCGGCCGGTATCACCATCTCCAGGATGTCGATGTTGCCGTGATCCGGAGCTTTGGTCTCTTTCAGAACAGTGTCTTTGTAGAACTGCGGGTGCGGAGTGGCGAAGTTGCCCCCATGGAAATTGTCGTCGTATTCCTGCTTCCCATGGTCCGGAAAAGGGAAACCCTTGATCTGACGTCCGGCTATCCCGCGCCCGTAAGTGAAGCTGGCAAGGAACAGGGTGTTGACGGCAGCCTTTTCCTGCAGAATGTCGAGGACTTTCTCGACGCCCTCATCCAGAAAGGAAACGGAACCGATTTGGATGCCGATAATCGGCTTAGTTCCCGTTGAGGGAGCCTGAGGGCTGCCGCCCAAAGCAGTGGCGGTGCCGGCGGCTGCGGCTGTCTTTAGAAATGCTCGTCGGTCGAACTCGGGGCTCATAGATTGTGAGGACAAGGCTCACGCGATGCGAAGACCTACCGTCCACCGCGAAGCAAAACTTGATTGGCAGTAGCTTATCCGATTGCGAGAGAGACAGCGAGTAACAACCGCAGGTGTTACGGTGTCATCATTCCTAAGCAAAGCCGTAGAGCCGGGCGGGATTGTCTACCAAAATCGCTTTCGAAGAACCTCATCACTGGTCCAATGAGCGAGCAAGTCGAAGAGAAGAGCGTCATCGGGCTTCTCACGAACGGACGGGTGGGGCCAGTCGCTACCCCATACAAGCTGCCGCGGCGCTTCACGTAAGAAAGCCTTTGCAATCTCAGACGTGTCTGGGTAGGATGGCGGACCTATCTTCGTGTCGAGATAGGCGCCGGAAAGCTTCAGCCATGCTTTTCCGCTTTGTAACAGCCCGACTACGGACTCAAACATTGGACCATTGGCGTTCGGTACATGGGCAAGATGATCGAACACAATCGGGACAGCCAGGCGTTTCAAAATTGGCATCGCCGACATAATCCGCTCGGTAGTCCCATTAATTTGAACGTGCCATCCCAGTGGCGGCGATGCGCTTGGCGAGCGGCTCAGCCATCTCGATATTTGTCGCGCTGGAGTTTGCCAAGGTGAGGCGAATCCCACGAACGCCCGAAGCGTTCAACTGCGCCAATTCGGCATCAGAGACTTCGGGATTAACCACCGCAATTCCTTTGGCCGCAGATCCAAACTGCTGTAAGGCGTCGAGTAAACAGCGGTTATCGAAGCCGTAAGGCGAGGGCTGGACGGCCACGTGTCGCGTGATCCCGATGCGCTTCTGCAGCAAACGATAGTCAGAAGCAGTGGCGTCACCCGGAGGAGAAGCCGTTTGGGCTTTCATCGGAAAACGCGAGTCGTAGATGTGGTGATGACAGTCGGTGGTGTTGAGAGGAGCCTTTGTTCGGGGCGCCTCTGTTCCTGCTGACCAGGGAACAGCGTGTCCATTTGCCGTCGCCGCGTCCCGTTGACGGAAGCGCGAGCCGCAGCAAGAGCGGAAGCTCCGGCTAAGAACAACCGGCGGCTTGGAAGGTCTTTTCCCATGGAGGGCGAACGCCGCTTAGGCGTCTAGGCTTGGATTGAAGAACTCGTCGCGATGGTGATGGAAGTAGAGATCTAGCGCCGTTTTGTTTGCGCCGGAAAGCCGGCTGCTTAATTCGCGCATGTGGTCCGGTTTTAAGGGCTGGAAATCACGCGCCAAAGTTGTGGTCTGCTGAATATATTCCAGTGTCGGCATGCCGACTGAGACGAGCGAAACCGGCAGCGACAGCGTGTAATAAAGCAACTCCTCCGGCTTTGCCTGGCCAACCAAACCGTCGGCTGCGAAGACCTTCATGCCGATAATGCCCATATTCTTCCGTTTGGCGACGGGAAGAGCCAACGCTTCAAAGCTGGTTTTGACTTCGGGATCGATGACCATCTTGCCCTGACCGGCTTTCATACCCACGAGCGCTGCGTTCAAGGCAAATTGGGTGCAATCAAAGTCATGACGTTCCAATGCCATTTTTAGAACAGCCGGGTCATGATGGCACGTGATACCGATAAACCGCGTTACCTTCTCGTCGCGAAGCTTCATCAGGACATCGAGAATATTGCCCTTTTCTTCAATCCTTGCGAGATCGTCCTCGCCCTTTAATTCGTGGATGTGAATCAAGTCGAGCTGATCTGTCTGCAAGCGCTTCAGACTGCCTTCAATGATGGCCTTTACCTTCTCGCCATCCCGCTCTTGCATTTTGGTCGCGAGGAAACACCTCTTTCCGGCGAGTGCTCATCACGTTTCCTACTCGCGTTTCACTTTTGCCGTTCCCATAGGCATACGCGGTATCAACGTAGGTGACGCCAAGATCGAGGGCGTGGTTCAACGCTTCAATCGCTTTGTCGTCTTCCTTGTAAGCGAGAAATCGACTGCCGCATCCAAATCCCAAGAGGGACACTTTGGCGCCTGTGCGTCCCAAAGTTCTGGTGGGCAGAACAGCCTTTTTCCCGGCATCGGGCGGCGTCGCCGTCGAGCTGGATGCGAGACCGCCAAGGGCCGCGCTCGTGCCTATAAATCCTCGCCTGGAAATGCTCATTTGAACCTCGCTTTAGACCTGGAAGCCGTCCGTACGTTTCACCGGGATCATAACAGCCTGTCCGTATTTATAAAAGTAACCCCAAAGATTGTTACCGTAATCAGGGCATGTGGGA
Organism: uncultured Acidobacteriaceae bacterium; assembly: GCA_963730775.1. Classification (GTDB taxonomy): domain Bacteria; phylum Acidobacteriota; class Terriglobia; order Bryobacterales; family Bryobacteraceae; genus Bog-105. Next base: position 50,252 of record CAVSTI010000019.1, read on the forward strand.
CATGAAAGCGCAGTCAATTAGGCTGCTCCTTGATAGGCAGAGCCCAAGCATTCAGAACCCCGTCAACCGCAGTAAGCACGTATTGCCGTCCGGCCAGTTCATAGGTCATTGGGCTTCCGGTGAGTGCTCCACCTGCATAGACATGCCAGAGCGTCTTGCCCGATTCGCTATCGAGCGCCAGGAGATCACCAGAGTTATCAGCGGTAAACAATAGACCTCCATGGGTGGTCAGAATTCCGGGTCCACCGCCGGTCGCGCCTCCGCCCGCCACAGGGGGACGATTGCGCTTCCAGACCACCATCCCTGTTTGGTAATCAATGGCAGCCAGCATGGACTCGGACCAGAGAGGCGTGTTGGCGCCGCCCTGATGATCAGACGCCTGTTGTTCATTCGCATCATTGACCGTGTAATAAGTGGCCGTGAACGAATGGTGACCATTCACATAGAAGAGACCGGTGTCCGGGCTGAAGCTCGGAGCCCAGAAGTTTGTGCCGGTACCTTCAAAGAGCGCCCCCGAAATCTGCGGATCTTTGGCCGGATTCGGTATCGGTTCGCCGCGCGCGTTCACTCCTAACGACCAGTTCTCCCCACCGTATTTCGATGAAAGAAGGTTCGCGCCGGTAACCCGATCGAGAACAAAGAAGTAACCGTTGCGGCTGGCTTGCGCGAGAAGCTTTCGCGGCTGTCCACGGAAGTTCGCGTCAAAGATGATGGGCGTTTCGTTGGCATCACGATCTTGCGTGTCATGGGGCGACGCTTGGAAGTACCAGGCCATCTTGCCTGTATCGGCATTCAGGGCAACGATCGAACAAGTGTAAAGATTTGATCCGGGACGCACTTTACCCGCTAGAACGGGATGGGGATTTCCCGTGCCCCAGTACAGAAGATTGAGTTCGGAATCGTAGGTTCCCGTCATCCATGCGGCGCCGCCACCGCGGGCCATCTGTTCCTTATTGGGCCAAGTCTCCGAACCTGGTTCGCCAGGGTCAGGGGTGGCGTTCCAATGCCAGAGAACTTTTCCATCGTCGGGACTGCGTGCTTCGAGAAAGCCGCGCATATCGATCTGGTCGTTAGAGATCCCGATAACTAATCGGCCTTTGACGACCAGGGGAGCTGCGCTAATGAAATATCCAAAAGCGCTATCCGCTACCTCCACATCCCAAAGCTTCTTTCCGTTGTGAGCGTCGAGGCAAATAAGATGGGCGTCGGGCGTGCCAAAGAAAAGGCGGTCGCGATACATGGCGACACCGCGCTGTCCAATGAAATTCCCCCCAGATTGCCGTTGAAAATGCCAGACCTGACGGCCTGTGCGAGCGTCGACGGCCCAGACATGGTTCGGGACAGTGAAGTAGAGAATTCCATCTGCCGCGATCGGCGTGGATTTGAGCGCTTCACCGTGCGTTTGGAAGGCCCACGCCAAGGTCAGCGACGACACGTTCGCACGATTGATTTGATCAAGCGAGCTAAACCTTCGCCCGCTATAGTCGCCATTAAAAGAAGGCCATTCGCCCTTCGGATCGAGAAGCGCCGGAGTGTCAAGCCCCTGGCAGCAGGCAATGCCGATCAGCGCGCCAAATGTGATCAGCAGCCGAATCACTTGAGCGACTCCAGATATGCAAATACGTTATGTATATCGGTATCCGTATAGGCGTCAAGCAACGCCCGGTGAGCGGCAAGAGGGTCGTCAAGCTTTAGCTGAACGGAGGATAGTGGCCACGATCGGTACCAGCCGGAGGAATCGATGATGGCAACATCGAAATTGGTGAGAAGCTTCACGGGACCAATAAACTGCTTGCCCGATTGGTCGACGATCGTCGCCTTCAATCGCCTGTCGGGCGGATAAAGAAAGTGAGCCTGTAGGGTAACGGGCGGATACTTCCGCGAAATTCCAGCGAGATCGCCGGAAGGAGAGTGACACGTTGCGCACTTCCCCTTGCCGTTGAAGAAAGCTTTTCCCGCTTCCGGTTTGCCGGTCAACAGTTTGTCCACCGAATAATCGCCCATCGGGCGAGTTGCAGATTTCAGGTCGGAAGCAGCCAACCGCGAATGTAGAAAAACCGAGATGTCAGAGATTTGAGCGTCGGTGAAGTTGAAGGCCGGCATCCCCTTCTCCGGCCTCCCTTGTCGAATGATCGGACCGATCTGGCTTCCATTCTCGTCGTGACGGACGAGCGCGCTCAAAAGAAGATTCGGACCGTTGGAAGTTCCCGTTGCGCTTACTCCGTGGCAAAAAGAGCAAGTCTTGCCAAATTGTTCACGCCCACGCGTCACCACCTCGGCTGGATAATCCGGCCATGGCGAGTAGCGCCTTGCAGCAGGCTGCTGGGGAATGGCAGCGTCCTGCGCAGGTGCCACGCACGTCGCGGAACAAATCAGCAATACGACCGCCAAGGGTCTTGTCATGCCATCAGAAAGAGAGTTTCAACCCGAGTTCGATGACACGGCCCGGACCAGCGCCTGTTACCGCTCCGAAGTTCTGGGTCGGCTGTCCGGTGGCGCTGAAGTTAACGGTGGTGTTCAGCGTTGTGAAGGAAGGATGGTTCAAGAAGTTGAACGACTCCGCCCTGAATTGCAGATTCGTCTTTTCTCGAATTCTGAAATTTTTGATCAACGAAATGTCTGACAAAATGAAGCCTGGACCGATCAGGATGTTGCGGCCACTTGTCCCAAACTGCCCTTGCACCATTTGGCCGCTGGGTAGGAATGCGGCGGTATTGAACCAATGAGAGGCCGTTCGCTGGTCGGAAGGCAGGCTGGGATCTCCGACCAAAGTCGCACGCGATTGACTGACGCCGATACGGGCAACGTCAACCGGAACCACCACTGAGTTAGGAGCGCCAGACTGCACCCGGGTCACGCCGGCCACTTCCCATCCGCCAACCGTGGTCCTCAGGAAGCCGTTGGTGCTCCTACGGAAAAACGGAAGTTCATAGATGTAGGTGGCGCTAAACACGTGTTTCCGATTGATGTTTGAGAGAGCGTAATCGGAACGAGCATAGTACGAATTCTGCGGTGTCGTACTGTCGTCGAGCGTTTTCGAGAACGTGTAGTTAACCGTGAAGGAGAAGCCGCTGTTGAGCCGCCGGCTGGCGGTTACCTGCAGGCTGTTGTAGTTCGAGTTGACACTGCTGTCGAACATGTTGATGGTTCCGTATCCCAGATAGGGAGCCAATGCGTTCACGTTGATAGCGCTGTTGGTGGCGCTCAAGCGCGTGCCCACCGGAAGCTGGTTGATATTCAGAGTCCGAACCAGATGGCGACCGACGTTGCCGACGTAGCTGACATCCATGATGATGTTGCCCGGCAATTGCTGCTGTACTCCGACGTTGTACGACTGGATGCTCGGGTCCTTGAAGGTAGGCGAGAAGAACGTCAGATTCAAGGGAAAGCTGGTTGCGGTTGCCCCGCCCGGATTATCGATGTTGCCATCGAATACGTTTGCGTTGCTGAAGAAGGGCGGATTCGTACTCGCAGGTCCCAGCTGATTTGTGCTGAGGCGATCGTAGAAAAGTCCATAGCCGGCGCGAATAGACGTACGGCCCTTGCCGAAAGGGTCATACGCTAACCCAAGGCGCGGACCCCAGTCGCCCCAGTTGGTATAACGGCCGCTCGATGGGTAACCCCGGAATAAATTCTTCAGGGACGCATCATTGACCTGTGGTAGACGCCCTTGCGCCGCATCGGGGAATGAGGAACCGAATAGAACGATGCCGTTGTAGGCTGTTCCGGTGCCCGGAACAATGTTGCCGAGAGCTGGGTTGATGACGGGCGCTAGAGCGCGGTTGTACGCAGCAGGTGAGAAGCCCGAACTATCTCCGAGGGCGTTGTAGAAGGGCGGCATGAAGTTGTAGCGAAGGCCGATTTCCACACTCAGCTTCGAATTCACACGCCAACTGTCTTGCACGTAGCCGTCGATTTCTTTAAATCTTCCCCAGTAGAAGGCATTTCCGGAGGCCTCAGTGTAGGTCTGAAAATTCCCGAGCAGAACGTCTGCGACAGCGTTGCGCGAAGTATGAAGAGCCGACGTGTTGAAGGTAGCGACGCCGTTGTCAGTCTCGCCGGAGTTGATGTTTTCGTTGGTTCGACTACGGATGAACTGCCCGCCAAACTTGATTGTGTGGGAGCCCAACACCTTTGTGAAATCGTCGCGGAACTCAAAAATCGCGTTGGCATGCCGAATTCGATCGCCAGCGGTATAGCCGGTAAATCCAGTGAGGCTCAGATTAGGGCCCAGTTGGAATTGTCCGCCGTTCCCGTTGATCGGAAGCACCTGGGGAAAGTTAACGCCCGTTGCCGCGCGGCTAATCAGGTTGGTTTGGGTAACCGCACCGATGTAGTCATAGGTAATGGCGAAGCTGAAGATGTTAAGCGCGGTCGGAGAGAAGGCGCTGGTGACAGAGGCAGAGGTAACATAAGGTTCTCGCGAGCGCGTACCCGGAGTAATTCCCAAGTTTCCGCCCTGGTATGCGTTGTAGACGTACCAATAGTCCCTCGTCAATTTGTAGCTGATCTGCGTCTTCGGTGAAAGGATGTAGTCGAGGCGCACAATCAGGTCCCGAGGATCAGTCTTGCTCACGGCAGAAATGCTGTAGTTACCTCCCGCGCCGGTGAAGTTTGGCAGCGGATAGGGCGAAAGCAGACGCGGGCCATTGGCGGAGAACCGTGAAACGGGAACAATCTGATTGGGAAATGGAATCCAGTTGTTCGGATCGACAGGCGCAGGAAGACCGGAATTCCGGAAATCGCCATTGCGCATAGCCAGCGTAGGGACGGTATTGATCTGCGTCGCGCCGATATGGCTGTAGCGCCATTCATGGCTGGCAAAAAAAAAGAGTTTGTCCCGTTGCGAGTTCCACTTTTTCGGGATGAAGACGGGACCGCCTACGGTGAACCCGAAATCGTTGAAATGAAGCGGGTTGACGTCTTTGGCGAAAAAGGAACGCGCATCGAATTTGCTGTTACGCAGGAATTCAAACACCGTGCCGTGAAAATCTTTGGTGCCCGTCTTCACCACAACGTTGACCTGGGCGCCTGATCGTCCACCGAATTGAGCACTGTAACTCGCCGTGAGTATCTTGACTTCGGCGATCGCGTCGGCATTTGGTTGCACGGAAGTATTAGTGTTTCCCGCATCATCCATATTGATGTTGCCGTCAAGCGTAAACAGCGAGGAGTTGCTTGGCACGCCGTTGATGTTTTGTCCTGTTGTGGAGAGGTTTAGCGTCAAGGGGTCCAGCGTGTTAGTGACGGCCCCCGGAATCAACTGCAGAAGCTGAGAGTAATTTCGTCCGTTCAAGGAAATTTGGCTTAGCTGCCGTTCGGAGATGAGGCGGCCAACGTCGCCTGACGAGGACTGAATTTGCTCCACTTCCGCGGAGACGTTAACCGATTCGCTAACCGCTCCGAATTGCAGGTCGAAGTTAATGGTGCGACTGGATGCGGCATCAAGCGAAACATTCGTTGAACCGACTCTGCTTGAAACCCGTTTTCTCCGCAGAGACGTTATAAAGGCCGGAGGCCAAGCTGGGGAACGTAAACAGGCCGGAATCAAGTGTTTCGACACTCGACTCCGTTCCCGTTTGCAGGCTTTTCACCGTCACTTTGCATCCCGCGACGGGAGAGTGGCTCTGGTCGCTGACTGTCCGGAGATAGAGCCGAAATTGGATTGGGCCAACAAGGCCGTCGCTCCGAACAGGAGACAGATCGCTGCGAGCGAGTTGTCGAGACAGGGACAACGAAAAGTTCGTCATCACGCGATTCCGAGCTGATGAGCCGCAATACCAGCGCCCTTAAGGTTAGGCAGCAGCATTTCGGAATACTTGCGTGAAAGGATGACGCCATCAGCGCCCCCCTTGAAGGCGGCAAGAACAGCGTCTTTGGTGCCGGTGGGCGAACACTTGCTTTCTTTGGCACCGGTGGGAATGTCGATGTCTATGCCTGGCCAAAGCTGGGTTTTGCCGCCGGTGAGCGCCGTGCGTGCGCGTTTCACCTCGCGATACACGTAGTCGGCAGAGAAGCCATGCTTCGTAATCTCGGCAAGGTCTTTCTCGTTATAATTCAGCACCTGGTAATGAAAATCGAGAAGCTCCTGGCCAGGCACATCGCCATAGATCGTCTTATCCACGTGCCCGATGTACTCCGCCATGCGCGGGCCGCCGCAATTGTGATAGATCACCATCTTCAGAAAGTCGGAGTATTTCGAGATCTCGGACAGATCCTGCTCGGCGCGGTAAATCGGATTGAACGAATTGTTGTGCCAGATGTGCCAGCCGATGCCAATCGACGGCTTGACCGATTTCACCTTCTGGTGTAGAGCGCGCGTAGGTTTCGCGCAGGCTGTCCGTCCACAGCATCTCCCAGGCCAGCAGTTCCGGATAGCGGAGCATCAGGCGCCACACCTGGACGTAATACCCATCGACAGGACGCGTGCCCTTACGAGCTGCCTCGACAAACTTCTCCAGCGCCAGGAATCCCTTCTGCGCCCGTTCGAAGCTGATGCCGCGAGCCTTGGCTTTCGCCTGACAGAACTGGCAGAAGCAAGTGACAAGGCCGGGCTGGCTGGCCCCGCCGCCGTGACTGGCTCCCAGGGCATTTGAAAATGCGCCCTGGCGCTCCGAGCCCCACATGATTCCATCGATATCGTAAGAGCGCGAGTAATCTTCCACCGTGCCCAGAAGCCAATTTTGATAGTTCGGATTATTGAAAGCAAAGAGTTTTGGCGTTGCGGCCGTGGAGATCCTTTTCCTGCGGCTTGCGCAACGTTCGGGACGTCCGCCCGAAAACATCCTCGAACCAGCAGATGGTCTTCATGCCCCGCTTTGCGGCGGCGGGAATCACACGACTTCCAGTACGTCGTAGTTGCCGAAATCCGGAGCCCGGAAATCCTTGAGGACGGTGTCTTTGTAGTACTGCGGATTGAACCTTTGTATAGCTGCCCCCATGAAAGGTGTTGGTGTCGTACTCATGCTTGCCGTGATCGGGCAAGCGGCTGACCGGGTACCTGCCGTCCGGCGATGCCGCGCCCATAGGTGAAGGTGGCGACGAACAGAGTGTTGACGGCGGCATCTTTCTGTAGGATGTCCAGCACCGGCTCGACGCCCTCGTCGACAAACGAGACAGCGCCCACCTGCATGCCGATCATTTTTTTGGCCGCGGCAGCTGCGTGAACTGTCTGGTTCAGCGCGGCGATGCGGAGCCGGCTGCAGCAGCGCCGTGAAGGAAATTTCTACGATTCATAAGGTTGAAGTAAGGATCCACGACGCGCACGAAGTGGAATAAGCTTGTGCGCAGCACGCTGATTATCACCCGGCGAACTCACACAAACAACGTGGCGAACAGTTCGAACGGTTCCAAATTGAGTTGGAGAGAGTGCGTGCTCAGGATTAACGGGTGATAGACTTGCTAAAATTCGCACCCTCGATCAGAGGGCGAAACTTTGCGACCGAGTAGATGCGTGAGGCTGACTATATGCCGGAGAACGGCGTTGCCGATGGGAAGGCGGCAGTGTCTAAGGAGAGCGTTCGCGCAGAGCTGGATCTGCTACTTGGGAGCGCGGCATTCCGGAAATCGGAGAGGCAATCCCGCTTTCTGCGCTTCATCTGCGAGATGGCGCTGGCCGGCGAAGGGGCCAAGCTCAACGAGTATCTGATCGCCCATGAGGTATTCGACCGCGGAGAGGATTATTCTCCCAGCGAGGATTCGGTGGTGCGGCGGCAGGCCTACTCTTTGCGGCAGAAATTGCAAGATTATTACCTCCACGAAGGCCGGGCGGATGGGGTGCGTATCGACCTGCCGGTCGGGCGATACCTTCCGATATTTTGCTTTGCGAAAGAGGCGACGACGGCACCCGCTCCAGTGAACGCCGCGGTTTACCTGAGTGCACCTGAGTTAACCGGACAGCTCGGCTCGAAAGAGCGTTTCCGGAAACATTCGGTTCTGATTATTGCCGCTATTTGTTTGAGCGGCAGGGTCATTAGTCGGCTGGATTGTCGGGCGGAATCGGACAGACCCGGATGGCCTTGATCCCGCTTTTGTCAAGGTTTGGGGCGCGTGGCTGTCTGACCCGCAACAAACCGTCATTTGTTTCAGCACCCCGATGACGGCCTCCATCAGGCAGGTGCAGAAGCCCTACGCTCCCCACAGCATCGTCGACCGGATTGCAGTCACACCGGGACCGAGCGAGAGCGAACAACTACGGCGGCAACTCGAATTTGGCGCCCGGCGGATTTCTTTATCTCTTTCCCGGGTTGGGCCACGCCAAAATGGGCGAGGCGCTAGGCAGCATCAAGCTTAGTTCCATGTTTACGAAAGCGAGAGTGCCCGTTCGGGCTACGGAGAGCCGATTCCTCAATTGGGACGATTTCCGCAGTGAGAATATCGTTCTTCTGGGACATGACGAGGCAAACACTTGGGTGGATCCTATTCTGCAAAAGCTGCCGTTAAGGATGTCCACCACCACAGTCGATAAACCTCGCCGCATCATCAACGTGCATCCCGACCAGCGGCGAACGCGCTGAGTACTATCCGGAGTACCCGGAAGGGACCAGTCAGCCGGTCGAGGATTACGCGCTTATCTCATTTATCAGCGGAGTGGATGGCCGTCACCGGCTAGCGCTCGTGAACGGCGTGAATACAGAAGGAACGCAGATGGGCCTGGAATATCTAACGGATCCCGCAAGTCTGCGCAGCCTGGGGGCGGCCCTGAACCGGATGGCTTCTCCCGCTGATGGTCGGCACTTCCAGATTGTGCTGCACACAGAGCTGCGGGACCGAACGCCAACGGCCGTTGCACTCGTCGTTGCGCGAATCTTGCCGTAATTACTCGCACAAGAGAGAACTTACAGGTTCGTCGGCCCTAATATCCGCCGCACTCATGCGGGTTTCAAGATCTGGCTCAATAATGCTGTTGACGTAAACGGATATGGAGCTGAAGCAACATGGATTGCCAGCGTAACTTAGTCGGGGACTATGTTCAGCTTGTCGCTCTACGACGAGGAGGCGACTGAAAAGTCCTGCGATCCGGAACGGCAAGATTCGATGTACCAGTGCTCTCGAAAACACTCAACTGTCTCTGCTCTACAGCAACTGAAGCGAGAGGTACTCGATTACCACCCGAATCAAGTGTCAGGTGGCCAGCAGCCGAGGGTGGCGATGCGAAAGCATAACGAGAGAATGTGACGGCTTTGATCTCGCGAGTCCGACTGTTCGAAGTGGCGCCCAGGTCGTTTGTAAAGCCAACAACTGGGGCACACAGATACTCGGAACCACGCCGGATTTCTTGGCCGTTCGAGATCTGCCGGTGGTAACGGGTAGATGTTCAAAGAACTCGACCTGGACACTTCAGCCCGGGTCATAGCCGCCCCATGGATCGCATCGAAGCACGACACTACGAATAGCCTGGGAGCGTTATCCGGCAATCCTGCCGATCTGAGTTTCACTGACCCTTGATTTCAAATACGGCCTCGACCTCGACAGCGGCACCAGTCGGGAGCGACGCGAATCCTAATGCTGAGCGAGCATGGTACCCGTCGCCCGTCTTTCCGAAGACCTCGTGAAAGAGATCCGAACTGCCGTTGATCACCAGATGTTGATCTGTGAAATTGGGCTCCGAATTGACACACCCCAAGACTTTGATGACCCTTAATCCGTCCAGAGTACCGTGCGAGTTCCAAACTGAATTCAGGATCTTTGCGGCGCACTCCCGAGCGGCCGCATAACCCTCCTCCGTGGTGATTCCGGCGCCTAGCTTGCCTTTCAACGTGCTAACGTGTCCGGAACATATCAATTGATTGCCCGAGCGGATACACAGGTTCAAATAACCGGGCGTCTGCTTATCGAAACTGATTCCCAAGCCTTCCGCGAGCTTTTGTGGTGTCATTTGAGCGAAGTTACAGGATACCGAGTCTCCGGACTGTTCCCTCAGAATTCATACCGCAGGGCCGCTTGCAGCGTTCTCGGATTACCGGCAAGAGTTGTGATTTGGCCGAATGTGGCGGTGCCGAAACTCGCATTAGGCAATCCAAGCTCAACATGGTTGAACAGATTATTGCCTTCCATGCGGAACGTGAGTGTGTGACGTTCCCAGGGCAACACCACACGCTTCTGAACCGCAAGATCGAGATTGGTGAAATTGGGTCCACGTAAGATGTTCTTGCCTTCGTTGCCCCACACATACGACGGTGGCGCCTGGAATGCGGACGTGTTGAACCAGTTCCGAATCGTGCCCCCACCAGGGTAGTTGGGGTTTGTGATCACGTTCGGACGATCTCCGGTACCAGTTGTCGAACCGATGTTTAGCACGCCACCAGGATAGGTCGCCGTAAATGGGAACCCCGACTGTACCGTCAGCACGCCCGAAGCATCCCAATTGCCGATGACTGCACGGGCCGCTTTCGGCAAAGAACGTGAGGTTGGTATCCGGTAGACAAACGAGGTGACCCATCGGTACTTGATGTCGAATTCGATTGGACCGTAGTCGTAATTCAGGTTGAATCGGTCAGTGATGGAGGCGTCGGAGGCGGTGTTGTAACCAAGAGCTTTCGAATACGTAAACGCGCTTTTCATGACAATGTTGTGCCAGTTGTTTGCTGTCACAGAAGCCGTCATACCGTGGTACTGGCTGATAGCAGCCGGAACATAAAAGTAGAAGGTTCCAACGTTCGGGTAAGGTAGCCTTTGCACCAGCGGCGTCGGCCCGGGCTGGGCCTGGTTGCCCAACTCCAGCGTCGGGAAGTGAAGCGAGCGCTGTCCCACGTAGCCGAGGTCAAGAAGGAGACTCGGTTTCGGTGCCCATTCGACATTGAAACTGTATTTCTGCGAGTACGGATCAGGCCTGTTCAGAGGACCGTAATAGGCGCCGAAAGACGTAGACCCCAAGACGCTGTTGATGCCACTGCTTGGAAATCCCGATGTGAGCAGGACCGGATTCTGTGTGTCTCCGTTGATTGTGAAATCGAAGAAGAACGGGTTTCCATCTGTGCCTTGATTGTTGAAGGCATTGTTACTTGTGGGCGTGAAGAAAATCCCGTAGCCGGCCCGCACGGAGACGTTTCTGGCCACAGCGTAGGCTAAACCGATGCGCGGTGAGAAGTCCTTGTAATTCGGCTTGCGCATCACTTGTTCCAGCGGCACATACGCCCAGCCCGCAGGCAGATTGCCGTTTGGCAGCCCCAGGGTGTTTTGAACCACGGAACGCGTGCTATCCGGGAGCAATCTCGTTCCGGTGCTCAAATCAAAGTTGGCGAAGCGATCCTGATTTTCGTGATACGGCTGATAGAAGTCGTAGCGCAAACCTAAATTGATCGTCAGTTTTGGTGTCGCTCGCCAGTCGTCCTGAATGAACCCACTTGCCGTATAGGACCGGATGCGGACAGCGTCAAAGGCGTACTGGGTTGTCAGCGCACTCGCCAGACCCAAGAGCATGTCGGGCACCCCGTTCCGGGGGCTGGCAGCCGACTGTCCGACAAGCTGAGTAGTGTAAGAGCCACTAAAGTTCAATATGCCGCCGCCGCTGCGATCCTGAAACCGATCTTCGCGGATATGGTCAACCTCTCCGCCAAATTTGAGGGCGTGTGACCCGAGTTGCAGGGAGAGCGAATCCATGTATTGATACGTGTTCTCAACCAAGGTGAACGGCGGCGGAAACACCTGGATAGGGCGAACGGGGGCGGCACTGCTTAGATTGGTGATATTGACCGACGGGAAACCACGGCCGAAGTCGAGCGTATGCCAACCGGGAATGTTGTACTGGTCGATGACATTTTCGGTATTAGCCAGTGTCACCGGGAAATCCAGCCTGTTATACGCGACACGCGCTTCATTCAGCACGCGAGGGCTGAAAATGTGCGTGTAGCTGATCCCGGCGTTGTCTCCATTCACATTGTCTGTTACACCTAAGCGCCCGTCGGTGAACTCGCCTGTGTTGGAGAGTGCTCTTCGTTGCTGGGATATGTGCATCGCCAACGTGGACGAGGAAGTGAGATTGATGTCGCCTTTGGCGTTGAAGTTGTTGAGCGTCTCGTTCGTCTTTTGTGACGTGATGAAGTTGAAAGCGCCCGAGGCAGCATTGGGAATGTTGGGGACGGGAAAGTAGCCTAATAATCCAGCTCCGGCCGGACTAAATCTCGTACTCGGGATTCTATTGTTTGGAAACGGACTCCGTACCGTTTGCCCGGTCAGAGGATCGAGGCGAGCCGTCCCGGGGTCGTAAACGGTGAAGCCAGCTTGACTGAAGTCGCCCGAGCGCTGCGCCAGCGTGGGGACTATGTACTGATTGATCGCGGAGCTCGGACGGCGCAACCCTTCGTAATTGCCAAACCAGAAGATCCGGTTGCGCTTTAGCGGGCCTCCGGCGCCAAATCCAAACTGGTTACGACGCAGAGGCGGTTTGGCGGGGTTGGTACCGGTGAAATCGTAGGTTCGCGCGTTGAGAACATCGTTCTGCAGGTAGTCATAAGCAAAGCCATGTAGCTGGTTAGTACCCGACTTCAGGGCCATATTGACGACCGCACCTGCGGAGTGCCCGAATTCCGCAGAATACTGGCTGGTTTGGATAGCAAACTCCTGGATGGCATCAATCGGAGGCAGGATCGCGACCGTACCGCTGAACTCCATGTTGTCCGACACACCATCGATGATGAAGTTGTTCGATTCCGCGAAGGCACCGTTCACGACCAGTTCAGCCCCTGAAATCCCTGCCTGCCTGCCGCTCGCATTTCCCCCGTTCGTGCCGGCGGTCAGCGAAGCAAGATTCAGGATGTTGCGGGAGAGAACCGGAAGATTATGCAATTCCTCCCGTGTCATCACATTGCTGACCTCGGCGGAGCCTGTTCGCACCAAGGGCGATGTCTCTTCCACGCTCACGGTTTGCGACATTTCGCCAACCTGCAATTGCTGATCGAGCCGAATGCGTGCCTTCACGGTGACTGCGACCGGTGGACTTGTGGCCGTCTTGAAGCCCGGTGCCTGGACACTCACCGTGTACGTGCCCAGATCGAGATCCGGAATCGTATACTCGCCAGATCCGTTCGTTTGGAGAGTTCTGGTTGTGCCTCGCTCTACGCTAGTGATTGTGACTGCGGCATTGGCGACGGTCGCCCCGGAACTGTCGGTGACAGTGCCGAAAATGGTGCCGAAAGTTGCCTGGGCATAACAAAGGGCCGTCGATAAGAGCAGGCAAACCACTGATAAGCCGAGCAGATTGGTTCGTCGAAAGAAGCGATGCATCATAAGATCTCCTGAAAGTCTCTCCGTCTTCATCTTCAAGAGCGGCGAGGATCTTGACCAGCTCCGGGTTTTCGCAGTCGAACGGTCGATTCGTCGTCCGCATCGAGTGGGGCGTGGGGCGCGCAGGCTGTAAAGCGAAGGGAAGCTTTTACACCGCGCAATGGCGAAGAAACAGTTAGTCGTCGAGTACCGAACCCAGAAGCTTCTCTATCCTAGGCAAAAACTCGTCTTAGCGGACGATTTATGACCGCTTGGTGAGCGAACTGTCCAAAAGCTTGGACGATCTCTACGAAGGCTGCGCCGCAAGGCTCTGTTCGGGTAATGTACGCTCAAGGTCTCGCCGAATGAAAAGAATGCATCCCGCAAAGAGGAGTCCGGCGTCGAGAAGCAAGATTGCAGCGATTCCTGTAAAGACACTTGTCAGGCCGAAGCCGCTTTTCAGGAAGCCTGCTGCGAGTATCCCGGCGCCTCCCACCAGCGTGTTGAGCATGTTCGTGACGCCGATAGCGATGGACATCCGTTCTTTGCCGGCAACATCGCACAGCAAAGGAATCAAGTTAAGATCGCCAGCGTTGCGGAAAGCCGAATAGAGCACAAGCGCTACCATCACCGCTGTTCGGTTCCTGGTGACGACAAACGTGAGGAGCGTTGGAGCGGCAGCCAGAATCAGGAAGGCATTCATCCAAAGCCGGCGATGCACTCCCTTTCTAGCAATGGCATCTGATATCGCGCCGCCAAAAAGCTGGCTCACGGCAGCGCTGATGCTTACAAGAGAAGATCCAAGAAAACCGGCTTCCGCAAGACTCGAACCAAAGTTTTCTCGAAAGTACAACGGCAGCCAGTTGATAAAAATCCAGGCGCCGATCGCGGTCAGAACTCCCGCTCCGGCAAGAACCGCGAATGACGGTATTCGCAACAGAGACTGAAGTCCTGCCAAAAAAGACACTTCGCCCGCCTGCTTGCGACGCTCTGCGATTGCAGAACTGGCTGATCCGCGCGGAAGGAAGAGCCAGCAGACGAATGCAAGCGCCAATCCGACCACGCCGAGCACGTACAGGGGCGATCGCCATCCCTGCTGTTCACCCAGGAAACCGGCCAGAGTTCCGCCCACAACCATTCCCAGATATTGCCCGACGCTCAGCATGCTTTGTGCTTTAGCTCGGGTGGCAAAGTCGTGATATTCAGCCACAAGGGCCAAAGCCGCCGGTAAATAGAGCGATTCGATGAGCCCCAGTACTGCTCGCATCGCGAGTAGCTCACCGCGAGTTGCAGTAAGGCCGGTGAGAATCGTAACCAGACTCCAACCAGCCAAACTCCAAATTACGACCGCGCCTCGATTGGTCCTGTCTCCGATGTGTCCTGCAAGGGGGGAAGCGAGAGCATAGCTCCAGAGGAACAGTGAGCCAATGGCCCCAATTCCCACGTCGCTGAAGCCCAGATCCGTCTTGAGGAGGGTATATAGGGCTGTGATTGATGTTCGGTCCGCGTAGTTGATGACGCCCACCAGGAACAACAAAGCAACGACGAGCCACTTGTCTCTCCGGGACGGCATGTGTTCCACAAGAGGCGCTAACAATGCGGCCAGTTGCCAGGATTCATCAACGTCTCATCCTTCAGGCGAACACTCTGAATTGCGTCAATCTGGTCGGAGGCAAGGGGACCCAGCGCCAGGTACTCGATGCAGGCCGCCAGTTCGGCCTCGCTTGCGGTACCGGCCAATGCGCTATGCGGAACGGAACGGTTACAGACGTAGCGATAGGCGAGTTCAGGTAATTTTTGAACCGATCCGGCAATCGATGCAAGCTCCGAAACGCAACGCTTTAAAGGCGACAATTCGTCGGGCAAAAAGGTGTAGCGTTCGGACAGCGCGCCCTTCAATAGAACGGAACGGGCAATAACCCCGACGTCTTTTCGTTCGGCAAGTTCGAGGACATGCGATTCGATACGGCGGTCAAGAGCGTTATAACCGACTTCGATGCAATCGAACCATCCGCATTCGATTGCCCGCGCGGCAGCTTCCGGCCCATAAACGCTCGTTCCGATGAAACGGACCAGTCCGTCGCGCTGTGCTCGCGCAATGAGGCGCCAAGGTCTCCTCGTCGGGCTCAATCTGATCAGCGCGTGAATGGATCATCATGATATCAACGTGATCGGTTTGGAGCGCGGCGAGGCCTTCTTCCAGTTGCGCTCGAACGAGCGAAGGCGCTCCAGGACGCGGCATGACTTTGCTTGCCAAAATGTATTCCCGTCTGCGGGTCTTCAGGGCGCGACCAATGATCGCTTCGGCTTCGCCATAGGCGCGCGCCGTATCAATAAGATTGATTCCCCGGTCAAGAGCGAAATGAAGCAGCTTGTGAGCATCCGCTTCCGACGGGTGTCGAGCCTCACCCTGCTCTGAAATCCCGTAATCAAGCCCTATTTCCACGGTGCCGAGCGAGAGTGCCGAAACCTGTAGATTTGTTTTCCCCAGACGCTTACGATGCATTCTTCGCTGTTCCGCTTCAGTGCTCGAATCCGTTCAGTCCCACTGTTATTTTCTCCTGCGTTACCGCGTTCCCAGTCGATTGCAAACCGACGTGTCCAGCATTCTGGATGCAAGGCGGAAAATCGGTTTTGAACCAAGCTTGGCGGGGCTGGCGAATGGCTATACTGCTGGCGTCATGAAGAGCCTTCTCGCTTCTCAGGCGATTTTCACCAACAATCGCCAATACATCCCAGGTGGCATGTTTTCGCTGAACCGGGAGACGGACCCGATTCTCATTTTCGAGCGGGCGGATGGCGCCTATCTTTGGGATGCGGACGGCAATCGCTACATCGACTACCATGCTGCGTTCGGACCTTACTTACTCGGGCACAATGCCAAAGACATCAATGACGCCGTGAAACAAACGCTGGACGATGGCGCGAGCCTGTTTGGAGCGAATACCACGCGTCTGGAAGGCCGCCTCGCCGAGCTGATCTGCAGGTCGATACCGTTCGTCGACTCCGTCCAGATTGTGAATTCCGGAAGTGAGGCTACCTACCAGGCCATCCGCCTGGCGCGTGCGTTTACCGCGAGAGACCACATTGTGGTAATGCAGGGCGGGTATAACGGCTGGCATAACGACGTCGCCTGCAACGTGATGACACCCCTTTCTGCCCTGGGTCCGCGTCGGTCGCCTGGTGAGTACCCGGTCATCCCGCTGGGCGCCGGCATTCCCCAAGCGCACCTTGGATTGATTCACGTCGTCAATTTCAACGACCTCGAATCGCTCGAATATGTCTGCCAGAAGTACCCGATAGCCGCGATTCTCACCGAACCGATCCTGCAAAATATCGGCATCGTTAAGCCGCTGCCTGGATACCTGGAAGGGGTCCGAAAAGTGGCGAACCAATACGGCGCAGTTCTCATCTTTGACGAAGTCAAGACTGGCTTCCGGCATGCAATCGGAGGATATTCCAGTTTGTGCGGTGTTTCGCCCGATCTAGCCGTCTACGGAAAGGCGATTGCAAACGGCTACCCCGTAGCCGCGATCGGCGGCAGAGCAGACCTCATGTCATTGTTCGGCGATCCGGATCCAAAGCGCCGTGTGTTTCTGGCTGGTACCTATAACGGCCATCCCGTTCCGGTCGCGGCGGCAATTGCCACGATCGAGCACTTGGAAGACCCCGAAAACAAAGTGTACGAGCGCCTTGAAACCTTAGGCAGCTTCTTTGCCGAGGGATTTCGGTCGATTCAAGAACAAGCGAGCACACCGCTTACTCTCGTCCGGCAGGGCTCTGCTTTCTGCATCTACTTCATGGATCATGCACCTGTTGATTGGCATGACATTGCGCAGAATCACGATTTCGCAGCTGATGTTGCCATGCGCCGCTCCGTAATTGAAGAGGGAATCTTCACATTCCCGCTGGCCACAAAGCAGTGGTCCATCTCAACGGCTCACACCGAAACTTTGATAGAAGAAACGCTCTCGGCCCTGCGCAAGGCTGTTCTACAGCCCGTCTTACGATGAGGAGTCTCTAGCTGACATACGGGAAATTGGCGGGACCATTGAGCTTTGCTGGATCCGTCAATTTCACGTTTTCAGACATGTAGACATAGATCAGGCCACGGCGCGGTTTATCGCTTTTGTTGGGCTCACTGCGGTGCACTGTCAGGGAATGGTGCAAGATGCATGAGCCACGGCGCACTTGGACGGGCTGTTCCTCAAGGGCAGCTACGCGAGGATCGCTCAGGAGGCCCAGCGAGTTGCCAACCACACCAGACGGCCCATGCGGAAGCATGCCTAGTTTATGAGAACCTTTGGCATACCGAACACAGCCGTTCTCAATCGTGGAATCGTCCAATGCGATCCAGGCACTAACCAGTTCATACGGTTCGAACGGCCAATAGGGCATGTCCTGGTGTGCCGGAACCACAGTTCCTACACGGGCAGGCTTTGCGAATACCTGGCTGCCATAAAGCCGGAGATGATCGCCAAGAAGTGACGTTAGAGCGTCGATCAGACTCGGGTGCTTTGCCGCGTCCAGAAATTTCTGGTTGTACAGGTGAAGACGAAAAGCATTGCGAACGCGCTTCGGTGAGGAGTCTGGCTCATAAACGATTTCGCTCTCAGGCAGGTACGAGACCTTCCCGCTGATCACGTCGTCTACTTCGTCAGAGATCGCGCCGATCTCTGAACTCGAGAAGACGTCTTCCAGAACAACGAAGCCGTCCTGTTCAAATTTCTCTTTTACGTTGCTGTGCGTTGTGGATTCCATCGCCTTACTCTTGATCTTCCGTGACTGCGCACGCTTAAGCGGGCGCCAGTTCTAGCAATATCCACCGCAATGGACCGATCTTTGGGTGGGCTACGCGTCTCCGGGCGGCGGTAGAGGATGGTACCGCTGTTGCAGGCGCCTGACCTCCCACGCGTGCTCGTGCAAAAGAGCTTCCCAACGGCTTGCATCACCGGGCTCATACGCGTAGAATCCCTTTCCGTCGATTACGCCGCGTTGGTCCTCGGCCAGCATTGCTTTCAACGTCTCCGGAAGTTCGCTCTTCGTGCTCAGTGTCGGCAAAACTCGTTGCATGGCCCTTGCGTAGAGAGCCGGTCCGCCGGTAATGTCTATCCAGCGAAACGGACCGCATAGTGTGGCCCATAATCCACAAGCGTTCCGGAACGCACGATCGATTGTCTCGGCATCGCCGACTCCGCTCTCCAGCAGATGAATCGCTTCCCGATACATCGCGTAGCCCAAGCGGTTTGCAATGAAGCCCGGAACATCTTCCTGGACCATGCTCGGCTCTTTACCGGTCCGGCGGCCCAGCCCCTCCGCTATCTGAAGAACAGTATCGGATGTCTGATCACCCTTGATCAGCTCTAGAAAGCGTGTGGCATAGGCGGGTTCGGCCCAATGCATCCCGAGGAAACGTGCAGGAAACTTCCGGTTCTTCTGTAGCAGACTGATCGGAATCGCAGAAGTATTGCTCCCGACGGGTGTCGACTCTTTCAGCACGGCTTCGAGCTGATCAAAGACACTTTGTTTTACCCCGAGATCTTCGAACACGCTCTCAACAACGAAATCGCATTGCGCAAAGTCGGAGTAGCCACTTGCTTCTAAAAAGCGGCCCGGCCACTCGGTCCGGAGCGAAGCCGGAAAGGAAGCTCGGTCGATCAGTTCGCCGATTCCTTTCGCGATGTAATCCTTCGCTATCTGGTACTCGTTCTCACCGGTCGTGTATGCGACCACGCGAAATCCATGAGCTAAAAAACACGTCGCGATGCCCCGACCCAAAAACCCGAGACCTACAACCCCGATGCATTCACTGTCCATAAAAGACGCACCAAATCTAGCATGGCAAAGCTGCTTGGAGGTTTAGGGCGGGTTAAGCGTGTCCAGTATTGAGGATGCCGAGATGCCTGGTGCTGGCTTCATACCAGGCCGGAGCAATAAAATCGGTTTAGTTTATGAAAGTGACAGAGCTCGAGACACCTGCTGTCGTCGTTGATCTCGACGTGCTCGAGCAGAACCTTAAACGGCTTGCCGACTATGCCCACAAGCACGGTTTGAAGGTTCGGCCGCACACCAAAACACACAAAATCCCGCTATCGCGCAGATGCAAATCCGGTCGGGCTGCCATGGCGTGACGGTCGCGAAATCGTGCGAGGCGGTTGTTATGGCTGCCGGCGGGCTCGACAACATTCTGGTTGCCTACCCTGTCTTTGGTGAAGCGAAGGTCAACCGTTTGGCCGAGTTGGCTCGCGATCGCCAGATTACGGTAGCCGTCGACAGCCTGACAACCGTCAGAAGGAATCTCGAATGCGGCCCAGAAAGCCAAAAGCACGATTCAGCTGCTGGTCGAGATGGACGTGGGAATGCGGCGATGTGGTGTGGCTTCGCCGGAAGATGTGACGGCTTTGGCTGCTTCGATTGCAAAGCTTCCGCACGTGAAGTTCGCGGGGCTCACCTGCTACCCGGGACATATCTGGAACCACCCCAATGAACAGGCACATGCACTACAAGCGGCATCCGAAAAGATCGACGCTGCAATCAGCCGCCTATCTTCCGCAGGCTTCGAATGCGAAGTCGTGAGCGCGGGAAGCACACCAACAGCCTTCAGCAGCCACTTTGTACAATCCCTCACCGAGATTCGCCCCGGGACGTACGTATTCAATGATCGCAACACGATGGGCGTGGGAGCCTGCGAACGAGATCAATGCGCAGTCCGCGTTGTGACTACCGTTGTCAGCACGGCCGTGCCTGGGCGTGCTGTCCTCGATGGAGGAACAAAAACCTTCTCCAGTGATCGCCTGCTTTCCGGGACGCAAGCCGGTTTCGGCGAAGTATTGGAGGACCCTTCGATCGTGTTCGAGTCGATGTCAGAGGAGCACGGACAGCTCGACATTTCGCGCTCAGATACAAAGTTATCGGTGGGCGACAAGCTCAGCGTTATTCCGAACCACGTTTGTGCATGCGTTAACATGCACGACCGCATCTGGTACCACCGCAATGGCATTGTGGAAGGCTCGTGGGAAGTGGCCGGTCGAGGGAAGGTCAGGTAATCCCCAATGCTAATTATTGACGCACATCTCGATCTCTCCTGGAACGCATTGGGATGGAATCGCGACCTCAACCAGACTGTCGATGAAATTCGACGATCCGAAGCAGGAATGACGGGGAAAGCTCGCGGCAAGGGAACGGTATCCCTGCCCGAGATGCGTCGCGGGCAAATCGGGATTGCGCTCGCTACTGTCCTGGCTCGTTGCAATCCCAAAGGTCAATCATCGATTGATTTCCGGACTCAGGAGGCTGCTTGCGCCACCGCGCAAGGACAGCTCGCTTATTACAAGCTTCTAGAGGAGCGCGGTGTATGCCGCATGCTGCACGACTGGCCATCGATCGAAGCATCGTTTCAGGCGTGGCAGAGCCGTCCGCAAGAAGCCCCTTTAGGGTTCCTGTTGAGCATGGAAGGGGCCGACCCCATTCTTTCGCCTGACCATCTAGCCGGCTGGGTGGAGGATGGACTTCGAGTAATTGGATTGGCCCACTACGGCCCGAGCGCTTATGCCCATGGCACCGGCAGTTCCGGCCCGTTAACCCCGAAAGGTCGCGAGTTGTTGCGAGCAATGGAGCAGCAGAGGGTGGTTCTCGACCTCACTCACTTATCAGACGAAAGCTTTTGGGAAGCAGCTGACGTTTTCGCTGGACCGGTTCTCGCGAGCCACAACAATTGCCGGAGTATCACGCCCGATGGCCGCCAATTCTCTGATGATCAGATCCGCTTGCTGATCGAGCGGGACGGCGTCATCGGTGCCGCGTTCGACGCCTGGATGATGGTTCCTGGCTGGCAGATTGGGCGAGAGCAAAATCCACGTGTCGGACTCGCGGATGCTGTTCGGCACATCGATCACATCTGCCAGCTAGCCGGGAATACGCGTCACGTGGCAATCGGTAGTGACCTCGACGGCGGCTTCGGTACGGAACAGTGCCCGGAGGATCTCGATACCATCGCCGATCTACAAAAGCTCGACCCGCTTCTCAGGGCACAAGGTTACTCTGCGGAGGATGTTGCGGCTATTTTTCACGGCAACTGGATGCGTCTTTTCGAACGAGTCTGGAAAGCCTGAGTGGACGCCCGGCAGCCGCGCTGCACGAGAGCCGTTCTAGTCAGTTGTGAGATGCCGTGGGACGAGCATGAGCAGCTGGCAGAAGATGTGTTTCGGCAGGAGGTGCGCCACTTTCTCCAGCTTGGTTTCAAACACCTGTACATCTTTGGTACGGCAGGCGAAGGCTACGCCGTCGATACCAAGCGCTTCTCTCAGATTGCACAAGTCTTCTTCGAGGAGACCCGGGCGGAATCGGTTCATCCCCAGGTAGGTGTCATCGGGCTTTCCACGGCGGCCGTCCGGGAGCGAATTGAGATCGCATCGAGCATAGGGTTCGACGAGTTCCAGATTTCGCTGCCTTCCTGGGGAGCGCTAAACGATCGGGAGGTGTTGCAGTTTTTCCGCGGTGTTTGCCTTCCTTATCCGAAGGCCCGCTTTCTGCATTACAATCTCCTCCGCACGAAGCGTCTTCTCACCGGCACTGACTACCGGCATATCGTCAGCGAGATTCCGAATCTGGTCGCGACCAAGAACACGAGTCCCGATCTCAACCACACCGCCGCACTGATGCGAGAGGCGCCCGAATTGCAGCATTTCTTCGGAGAAGCAACCTTCCCAACGGGCTGCTTATACGGACAATGCTCACTGTTGAGCTCATTCGCACCACTCTTTCCCGAACGAACGCACCAGCTGTTTCGCCTCGGATGCGACGGAAACTTTTCCGAGCTCTTTCCCTTTCAGAAGGACTACCTATCCGATGTTTATGACGTGATCTCGCCTATGCTGCGCGAAAGTCGGATCGACGGCGCTTACGACAAAGCCCTGCTTCGGCTGAGCGGATTTCCTATGCCCTTGCGGCTTTTGTCTCCCTACGAGGGCATTAGCGAAAAAGCGTATCTTGAATGCCAGCAGATCTTAGCGAGAAAGCTGGCCGGTTTAAGATGCAGCGGCGTGTAGCGCGACAGCATCATCAATCGCGAGTTGAGCATCGGCCTCGGGTATTAACACGAGGGTAGTGATGCGGGCCGCAGTCCGTTTCAGATCTGCGACGAGCGGAACAATATTGTCGGGCGTGATCTCTGACGTTGTCCCGGCGACGCTGATGCCTGCTGTAGGGCGGCCGTCCCCATCGAACACCGGCACGCCGATACACCGCATGCCTAATTCATCTTCTTCGTCGTCCACAGCGTAGCCCAAGCGTGCAATGCGCTCGAGTTCCTCACGTAAACGCTTGGAGGTACAGATGGTGTTTTCGTTGTGGCGACCCAAGCCATGCGTCCGGATAATGTTCTCAACTTCCATCTCGGGGAGAAATGCCAGCAACGCTTTTCCCAACCCGGTGCAGTGCATCTCCATCCGCTTTCCAAGCCATGTGGCCAGCCGGCGCGAAGTTTGTCCCTCGTGCTTCGAGATGAGGACAGCCTCACTCCCTTCGAGGATGCCCATGTGAACCGTCAAACCCGTTTTGAGGCGCAAGCCTGCCAGAAGTGGCGCTGACTTCTGACGCAGTCCTAGTCCCCGCAGCGCTGAGTTGGCGAGGCCGAAAAGCTTAGTGCCAAGTAAATATCGCCCAGCTCTTCCGTTCCGATGGACATAGCCCCGGCGTTCCAGCGTGACAAGCAGGTAGTGAACTGAACTCTTTGCTAAGCCTGATTGCTCGACCAGGTCCGGCAGTGTCAGGCCAGCTCGCGATTGCGTGAGCAGTTCTAAGATGCAAAGCGCCTTATCCAGCGATGGGACGGTGCGCGTCTTGATGGCAGGCATCGTGTTCTCCTTTATGATCGATTCAGATTCAACAGAGAATCAGCATTTGGTTGTGTTCGATTCAGTTCGTCTTTTCAAGTGTCGAAATTCTCAGGTGGAAACGGACGCACTCTTCTGCGCTACGTTTCTCCTGACCGGCCAAGAAATCAATGAACGCCTGGTGCTCTTGTTCAAGCAGTACCGGCGTCAATTCCGGTCGCCCGATGTTGAACAGGGATCCATAAGCAAAGAAGGGAGCCAGCAACGTATTCAGCGTCGCGCTCAACCGTCCGTTTCCCGTTCGCTCCCAAATCAGCTTATGAAACGCTATGTCGGCCCTGCTGGAGCCGAAAAGGTCCTCGGCCGTATAGGTCGTGACCATTTCTGCGCGTAGGTCGCGAAGACGGTCCAAATCTCCAGGCAGAATTTTTGGCTTGGCAAGCGTCAACGCTGTTGCTTCCAGCGGAACCCGCACTTCGTTGATTTCGCGAAGGTCTTCCGGAGTGAAGTTGACGACCGAAAAACCTCGATTGGGCGAGTGAGTTAGTAGCCCCTCTTGCACCAGCACCAGTAAGGCTTCTCGAACGGGTCCCCGGCTGATGCCCATTTCTGCCGCCAGACCAGCTTCCGAAAGCGGTTCGCCGACCGTGAACCGTCGCTGATGAAGTGCTTTGCGTACCGCTTCACCGACGCTTTCGCGCATGGAAACCGGCCTGAGCTGGGGCAAACGATTCATGCAATAGAAAGGCAATCGTACACAAGCGACACGAAACTGTCAACAGTTAGCAGCGCGCCTGCAGTTTGATTGGTTTGAGGTGGGCCCGTGAGGAAGGGATTATTTGACGGCGATTTTGACGGTCCGGCCGTAGACGTAGCGCGGCGTTGTTCGCCAGTAGCCGTAGTCATAGGTGGCGAAAATCTCGTTATCAGCCGAGGTCTCCGCAATGCCCATGTAGTGCGTGGTCAGAACTCCTGAAGTAAGGCGCACTACATTTCCCCAGCTGGTTCCGCCGTCCTGGCTAACCGCCAGATAATTACCGTTCCAAGGATGTTGGCCGTGCGGCCAGCACGCCTTCTGGGGTACACGAATGCCAAAGGCGGCGACAAGAAGGCCGTTGCGCAATTCGATCAGGTCAGGATCGACGACCGCTCCTCGCAAGTCGTCCGGGTTGTTCTCGTCGAGCATCTTTCCACCGCGCCCCTTCACATTGCGGAACATGTCGACCCAAAGCTCGGTTCGATTGATGTCCAGGCCGGCGAAGACGCGGGGACGGGCGGGGCTCCAGGTCGCGCCGCTGTCATCGGAAAAAGATTCGAACAGTTCGCGCCCGGTTCTCATGAGGCAAATCAGACGACCGGCATGCGCACCGCGGCTTACCCTCGCCATCACTGGCTCGCCGAAGCCTTCGGTGCCAATGCTTGGGTCGACAGCAATGGTCGAGACCAGCTTCCAATGCCGCCCGCCGTCGGTCGAGCGGACTAGCATCACCCGCGTTTTTTTCATGCTGGGCATATAGGTGGCGGACGTGTTGTCGCCTTTGATCCAGCCGTAGATGTTGGTCAGCAGGTCGCCATTCGGCATTTCGAGGATTCGGCGATGCAGACGCTCGGCTTCATGGGGATGGCCGCCATCGTCCTTCGAAACGTAGAAGTCGATGTTTGGCAGATCGAACGTTACGTCCTCCGGGCCGTTCCACGGTCCGCCAGTCGTCTTTGGAGACATATAGCTGACCGATGCCTTCGTCCGGTCGTTTGCCCGGCGTTACATATGTATCGAGCGCGAGAAAGCGGCCGTCTCGCAACTGCACGGCGCCCCCTTCCAGATTCAACCCGTTCTCGCCCGGTTTCAGCGGGATGACGGTCCAGGTTTTTCCGCCGTCACGGGAGACCGATGTGGTCATTGCATACGCATAGTGCATCCGCGGAGATGGAAACGGCTGATTCGGCGACTGAGCTTGCAGGATCAGAGTTCCCGAAGCCGTGGAAAACAGGAACGGCTGCAGGCCGCCGTCAAGCACGATGCGCTCTTCGCCGAAATCAAAACGCAGTTTGCCATCGGCTTCCACCATGGACGGCACGTTCTGACCCGAGCCGCAGCCCACTTGTAGACGAGACGTATCCGTTTGAGCGAGTCCAACTTTGGCGAGCGGCGTAGCTGCCAGGAAAGCTGCACTTCGGCTAAAAGCAGAACGGCGCGTCCATTGCATGATGCGGCGAGTATAGACCGAAGCACCGGCCCGACGTGAACAAAACGATTTTGATTAGCGAAGGGCGTCCAGAGGCTTGGACCGAACGCGTATCTATCGCTCGGAGATCACGTTGTAGGAGGACAACTTGAGATTCGAAACAGTTTGCTTTTCTCCGTTCGGCCACTGGATATCCAGAGACGCCGATTGCACGTTAGTTGCAGCTCCGAGACCGAAAACCAGGCGTTTGTCGCTGCTCGAAAGAAAGCTTCCTCCACCTGCGATCCATTGTGTGGCGGTCTTGCCGCCCGCATGCAGTGTTAGCCGCGCTCCGATGGCGTCGCGATTGCCCGTTGTGCCTCGCAGTGCGATGCCCAGCCAACCATTGGTGTTCCGGGTCACGTTGCGAAGCAGAACCGGACGCTCATTGAGGTTCATTACGATTGCGTCCTCCCATCCGTCGTTGTCGAAGTCGGCGGTCGCGAGTCCTCGACCGAGAATCCCTGTCTCGAAAGCCGGATTGCCCGGTACGGCTACACGCTCGAATTTGGCTGCACCATCGTTCTTGAGCAGAAGAATCGGTTCGCGGTAATGTACCTCTTTATTCGACTTCTCAATCTGCTCATGTAAGTGACCGTTCGCAATGAGTAAGTCCGGTTCACCGTCATGGTCGAAGTCTAAGAACTTAACACCCCATCCGACGTACGGACGCGTGTAACGAGCCAATCCGGAAGACACAGTTGCTTCCTGATACTGTCCCGCCGCTGTACTCAGGTAAAGCGCATGGTACTCGTGATCGAAGTTTGTGACGACGAAATCGGGACGTCCGTCACTATTAAGGTCGGCCGCATCAATGCCCATGCCGGAGCGCGCAACGCCGTCGCTGTTGTAAGCGATCTCCCGTTCAATGCCGGCGTCCCGAAAGGTACCATCACGGCGATTGAGCAGAACTAAATTCGGGGAAGCATCGCGTGCGACGAACAAATCAGACCAGCCGTCGCCGTCGATATCGATTGCGATTACGCCCAGACCTCTGCCGCCCAAAGTTCCAAGACCGGCCTTTGTCGTGACATCGGTGAAGGCACCTTTGCCGTTATTGTGGAACAGCCGGGATACCGCACCTTGATATTCCGTTTGGGCGCAATACGTCGGCTCTGAGCCGAAAAGGCACTGCTTGTGATCGGCGTATGAAAACTGAACATAGTTCGTGACAAAGAGGTCGAGAAGGCCGTCGCGATCATAGTCGAACCATGCCGCACTCGCGCCCCAAGCGCCTTCGTCCTGCACGCCAGCCTTGGCGCTAACGTCCGAGAATGTGCCGTTTCCGTTGTTATGGAACAGTGTGCTTCTTGGGTACCCGGTGACGTAGAGATCGGTATACCCATCGTTGTCGTAATCGGCCGCGCTTACGCCCATTCCATAGAAGGGCAGGTCGGCAACACCCGCCTGTACCGCAACGTCGGCGAACTTCCCGTTACCCAGATTGCGATAGAGTGCACACCTCACCGGCCCTGAGCTTTTTCGTGCGGGTGTGTTTCCTCCATTCACGAGGAAAATGTCCTGGAACCCGTCATTGTCGAAGTCCAGAATTCCGACGCCGCCAGTAGTTGACTCGACCAGGAAGTGATCCGCGGATTTTCCGTTCCAGTGCCGCCATGTAATTCCCGAGCTTTCCGTCCCATCGACGAACGCTGTCCAGGAACTTACGGACGCAAACAAGACCATGGGCACCACCGCTGTCCATAGCAACAAACGGGGCAGGCTCATGGCGTTTTTCGTAGACGTGCTACGGAGCCGTTCTGCCCATCTAATTTTGTGCGCTCGAATGCCTCCATCTCGCGTTCTGCATCGATTGTGAGCCTTTCTCTGCGATAAAGCCGCGCGAGCGCAAAGTGAATCCGGCTGTCGTTCGGAGCGCTCATCTCGGCAGCCAGAAGATGATTTTTGGCCGCAGCCACATTGTTCTCTGCCAGGGAAAACATGCCTAATTCGTAATGCGCCTCTGGAAGAGAGGGGTCGAGACGAAGGGCATTCTCAAACATCTCTCGAGAACGCGCCGCAGTCGCCTCGCCGGATTCTGAGAGGCGAAGCAGCACCACGCCTAAAGCTTGGTAATGTGCCGGATCTTCGGCGAACTTGGCTATACCTGCCTGCAGCGTTCGAACAGCATCCGCCTCCATTCCCGCCGCAAACTGCGCTGTTGCCAGACCGACGTTCGACTCGGCCGAAGCCGGGTCAAGCTGGATCGCTGAAGAGTAAGACTGAACCGCGAGGCGATTGAGTTGGAGCTTCTGCTGGAAGTATCCCAACATCTGCCACACCTTTGCGTCTTCCGCGAAGCGCTTCGAGGCATCTGTAGCGACGGTTAAGCCTTCCCCGGTAATGTCCTGCCCGGGCGAGCGCCGCGCCAAGGTTTAAATCGGTCTGAAGGAGACGCCCTTCGATCACGGTTCGCGCTTTGGGCTCTGGATTGAGAGTCAGGGCCGCTTCTAATTCGGTTTTCGCTGCCGCGAGCTGGTTATCTTTGGAGAGCAAGCCGGCAAGAGCCGAGTGGTACAGCGGATTCTGCGGTCTAAGGCGAATGGCCTCGCGCATCTCGTTCTCCGCCTCGGCCAGCGAGCCTCGGCGAGCCAGATCATAACTCTGGCGCGCATATGTCTCCGCGTTCGGTTCGGACGCCTGCTGTGCACTACTGACGGCACATCCGGACACAATAGCGATACACAAGAGTCGTGTGATGCTCATACTGAATCGCGTTCGCCCTACGATACCGCAGAGAATGGGCCACCACTCCGCGCACGCTCTTGGCGTCCAAGGTGCTGGATGAGCGGGTCTGAATCGGGGCAAAGCTGAGAGCGGCGCTCGCCGTTCAACGATAGAGTTCCTTCATGCGCCTTGTTTTCGGGTTCCTCGCGGTGTGCCTGATGGCTTCCGCTCAGAATCCGTCAACAATCAAGCCGTTCCATCTTCAGGTGTCCGCTCCGCAGGTCATCCGGGAAGGGGCAATGTTTCCGTTCTTGTGGAAGCTCGCAGACGGGTCGGCCCTGCTCGAAGTCTCCAAAGGGAGTAGAACGTATCGCCGCCCCGGCGGCTTCGAATACCAGCAACAGGACCCGGCATTTCTCGTTTCGCGCGATGGGCTACAAACTTGGCAGCCATGGGAGGCCGGGGCTTCGGTTAAGGAACTGCCGTGGTTCGAAGGCTCGGCCCTGCAACTGCGAGACGGTCGAGTCTTACTGTTCGAATACATCGCGCACAAGGTGAGCCATGGCGAGTACGAAGGTCGCGTGTGGCAATCCACCGCAAAATGGGAAACGTTGAGCGGACCGGCACCGTTCCGGCTGAGCGTTCCGCAATACGAAGAAAAGGGAGCGAGTGACCAGGGAACTCCGTTCCTGGCTATCCCGTGGCACCGATCGGTACTGGAGATGCCGGATGGCTCCCTTCTCGCCGCCGTGTATGGGCGTTTTCAGGGCGACAACATTCCTTCGGAATACAACCCTTCATTGTCACGAATGCGGAGCTTCGTGGTGGAGTCACGCGACAGCGGAAAGACATGGTCGTACGTGTCCACCATCGCTTCCGCACCTGTCGAACAGGAAGGCTTCGGTGAGCCCTCTGTCGTTCGCCTCTCGCAAGGACCACACGCGGGCCGACTGATTTGCATCATGCGCACGGGCCGAATCAACCCGCTCTATCAATCGGAGTCAGATGACAACGGCCACACGTGGTCGACGGCACATCCGTTGCGCTGGATGTTTTCGCGATACGGGCACTGGCGCGACATCACGGGCACAGACCCGGACGTGATCGAGATGGAGGATGGAACTTTGGCGCTTTCTTTTGGACATAAACCGGATTATGAAGACGACGGCGACTTTGTCGTGTTCAGCGCAGATCACGGAGAAAGCTGGACACAAGTGACCCGGCTGTCTATGGAGAAGACCTGTGCCTACACATCGATTGTGGAGGCGAAGAAGGGGACGCTCTATGTGGTTTACTCCGCTGGTGGTGCGAGCACAGAGGCAGTGCCCGCGGGCGTCGATCGTACCCGCACGTTCCGGGTGCTCGGGCAAAGCATCCAGCCTGTCGCATTGAACTTCCGATTGGTTTTGCAGATGAAGGGGTTAGCAATCACAGGAATGAGTCTGGCCTTGGCTGCTTCAATCCCGAAGATTCACTGGAATGACCGTGCGCGTGCCCCAGAGGGCATTTCGGGCGGGGCATTGGTCCATTTCAAAGACAAGCTGGTCTATGCCGGCGGAACCACGTGGCGAGGATCGGTTAAGCATTGGCTCTCAGACGCTGCGATCTACAATATCGCCGAGGATCGTTGGAGCCCGGGGCCCCGCCTGCCCGAGAGCCTTGCCTACGGTCCCTCCCTGCGGGATGGCAAAACGATCGAGATCCTCGGCGGGATCAATGAAAACGGGCCTTCTCTTCGCTGTTGGCGATTACGTGGAGACGGTGCCCAATGGGAGGCGTCTGGCCTGATGCCCGCACCCACCGTATTCGCGAAAGCCGAGATGATGGGCGGTACGCCGTACATCTTCGGTGGCTGCAAGGACGCCGCCGATTTGCGGGAATGTTCCAACGCGGTCTCGAAGAGAACGGAACAGGGAGAGTGGGTGCGTGCAGGGTCGATGCCGGTCGAAGGTTGGGCAATGCCTGCTCTCGCTGCAGTTGGGGACAAGGCTTACTTATTCGGGGGGTGTACGGCGAGTGCCTCCGGCGAGGTTCGCAATCGGGGTGAGGCTTACAGCTACGATCCGAGATCGAACCATTGGACGGCGTTGGCAGCGCTTCCTCGCGGGATGCGCGGTATGACGGCGGTCGCTCTCGGTGGACGCAAAATCATGCTTCTGGGCGGAGTCAGTGGACCGGCGTCTTCCCCGCCTGCGTTTTCCAGCGACGTCTATGTTTACGACGTCGCGCAGGACCGGTATGAGCAGATAGATTCGTTGCCTTTTGCCGTCATGGGCATGGAAGCTGTTTTCGGTGACGGTGCTATATGGGGCTTCGGAGGTGAGGACAAAGTGCGTAGCCGTTCTCAACGGCTGATGCAAGGAACTCTGTCGAATCGCTAATATGGTCAGTCGACGAAGTCTGCTACGAGCAGCAGGCATTGCCGGAACCGTCTCGGTCTCGAGTGGGTCTCCGAAGCGAAAACCCACGAATCTGTTCAACGGTGATAGCTGTACCTATTTCTATAACCCCGAGCTCTGGCAGCCGGAAGGCGGCCCGTATTCGGCCAAGGCAATACATCGCTTCGTCGACCTGTTGGCTGACAGCGGAGTAGATGCCTTTCTCATCAATCCGAACGCGCAAGTGGCCTGGTATCCGAGCAAGAAGCTTCAGACCATCCTGGATGGATATCAGCGCGGCGACCGGGAGTTCTTTCGCGGGCACGCAATCGGAGCTGGAATCTCTGCAGACAAGATGGATGCATACCTGGACCACCAGGTGCAATTCTTCAACCTGTACCAGGATCTGATTGATGGCGGGGTCGATTGGCTCGCTGAGACTTCTAAAGCGTGCCGGCGCAGAAGCATCAGCCCATGGGTTTCGGTGCGGATGAACGACATGCACGGTGCGGGGAACCCAACCGGAAGCCACTTCAATTGCGCGCTGTTTAAGGAACGCAGATTTCGGCTCGAAGGAAGACCGCTTAACCCCGAGGACAAGCCTGTGAGTGGATGGGCAGGACTCAACTACGAAACGCCTGAAGTGCGGAGCTTCATGATGAGTCATATCCGCGAACACCTCGAAACTTATGACTTCGAAGGCATGGAGTTAGATTGGCTTCGCAATCCGCTCTGCTGTAATCCGCCCGCCGGAAAGGCTCAGTGGGACGCCATGACGGCCTGGATGGGCGAAGTACGTCGCCGGACTGATCTTCGTGGGAAGCAGCTTGGAAAGCCTTTCCCCTTGGGGTTACGCATTCCCGGTAATCTCGGCTACATGCGTTCGATTGGCTTGGATGTGGTCCGGCTCGCTCGCGAACACCTGATCGACTTCATCGGATTTAGCAACTTCTGGCAGACCTCCTGGGATATGCCATACGACGAACTGCGGGAGCAGGTAGGGCCCGACGTCCTGATCTACGGAATTGTGGAAGATGCGCCCAATTGGGTACGAGCATATGCTCCGTCACTTGCCGGAAAACCTGTCTCGGTGACCAGCGCCTCATTCGCAGCGGTTGGCATCCGGTATATGTCCGGCAGTTCCGAAATGCTCTGGGCCAATGCCGCCGGAAAGCTTGCTTTGGGTGTTGACGCCATCGAACAATTTAATTTCTTTTGCACTGATCAGGTGCAATTGCCGGGCTTGCGGAGCCAGTATGCTGCGCTCCGGAAGATCGACAGCTTGGAAGATCTGCGGGGAAAGCCGAAACACTACTGTTTGCAGTCGCCCTATGCCAGTTCCGCCTCGATTTGGGAATTACCTGAAGCCATCCCAAGCGTGATTGAACCCAAAGGTCGCCGTGAATTCCGGCTTTCGATGTGTCGGGAGCCGGCCGGCCACAGGCTGACGGTACAGGTGGTCGTGGCCAAAACTGAAGTTGAGCCTGATTTAGGCGTGAGCGTAAACGGTTGCTGGCCGACCTTCAGTAAGGTGACCACGCAGCAAATGCTCTTTCCGGTCGGTCCCTATACCGAACATCTGGCCGAGAATCGGGCCTACAATTTCGAGTTTTCGGCCGACGAAATCCGAGAGGGTTGGAATCGCATCCTGGTCATCAACAGTGAGAACAGAAAAGCATCGTCCAACGGGAGCCAGCGAATCGTAAGCGTAGAACTGGGAGTTCGTCCGCCGGCAAACCACTAGTCCCCGCCAGAATCCAATCGGCTGGATACCAACCGCATTGCCCGGACCCTTCGTATTCTCGGCCGCGGAGTTAGCCGTTATACTCGCCGCAACGCCAATCCTCGGCGAATTTCACATGGCCCTTTTCCGTAGAGCTCTCGCGCGGTACTTTACAATTCTTTTCCTCTCGATTTGCGCGCTGTCGGCACAAGTTGTAGATGCAACCTTGACGGGTATCGTGACCGACTCGAGCGGCGCCGTAGTATCTGGCGCGAAGGTCCGCGCCGTGAACGTCGGCACGAACCAGTCGCATGAGGCGACATCTGATGCTTCCGGTGTCTACACCATTCCGGCGCTTGCACCGGGCGAGTACAGAGTAGAGACTGAGCAGGCTGGATTCAAGCGGGAGGTGCAATCGGGCATTGTTCTCCAGGTTGCGCAAGAAGCTCGTGTAAACGTCGCCCTCCAGGTGGGCCAAGTGAGCGAGTCTATCTCGGTCACGTCTTCCACGCCGCTGGTCAACAGTGAGAACGCAACAGTAGGCACGGTCATTTCTCAGCAGCGCGTCCTTGACATGCCTCTGAACGGCCGCAATTTCATGCAATTGACTCTTCTGACCGGCGGCATCGACGAAGGCGGCACCAGTAACGCGAAAGGCGGAATCCTGAATAAGGGCTTCGCCCCCTCGGCCGCAGGATTACCAGCGGCTGAAAATAATTATCTTCTCGATGGTGCGGACAATACGGAGGCCTTTTTTAAAACCTACAACTTGTCGCCGAGCGTCGATGCTGTTCAGGAATTTCGAATTCAAGTCGGTCAATACACCGCGGAATACGGAGCGGGCGGCGGTGCAGTAGTCAATGTGGTGACGAAGTCCGGAACTAACGATTTTCACGGCGCCGCCTGGGAGTTTGTTCGCAACAATGCGTTCGATGCACGAAATTACTTCTTGAAACCCAACCAGGATATTGCGGCACTTCACCAGAATCAGTTCGGCGTTGCCGCCGGAGCTCCGATCATTAAGAACAAAACATTTGTGTTCGGAGATTTCGATCTGACGCGCATTCGTCAGGGTCAATACGGAAGCGGCAACGTTCCGACAGACGCACAACGAAGCGGAGACCTGTCCGGGCTAGGGAAAAGAATACTTGATCCGACAACTGGCCAGGCATTCGCAGGAGGCATCATTCCCGCGAACAGGATCAACCCGATCTCTGCGGCTCTGCTGAAGTATTATCCTGCGCCAAACTCGCCGGTTGCGCTGCAGAATTTCAGCAACAATCTTTCGTCAATAAACGATTCCGACAACTACCTGATCAAAGTGGACCACAACATCTCTCGCGGAGAGAGCTTGACCGGCCGGTACGGAAGCCAAAGCAACAGCCGGTATGCGCCGCTCACATTTCCCACGGTCGGCGGCCAGAGCCAACCGCAGCGGTTTCAGAACTCTGTTGTCAGTTTGACCAGCAGTTTCACACCTACCTTGCTGAACGAAGCTCACTTCAGTTACAGTCGCACGGTGAATCGAACTGCCGGTCAAAATACCGGAAACCCAATCGCTGCTACTGTCGGGATTCCGTTCGCTGCCACAAGCGGACCGAATGCCGGGTTTCCGGAGGCAATCGCGTTGGGAAGCACCGGAATTACGGGCCTGTCGGAAGGTCAACCCTGGTTCCTGACCGTGAACACGTTTCAGTGGTACGACGGGATCACTTGGATTCATGGATCGCATACGGTCAAGGCGGGCGTTGATATCCGCCGCATCAGGGCTGATGCCGCGATTGCAACCCACCAGAACAACTCCTATACGTTCTCTGGGCAATTCACCGGCGATGGTTACGCCGATTTTCTGCTCGGCGATCCCTCGTCAGAGTTCCTGGTCCTGTCACCCAATCAGCAAGGACGTTTTCGCGCCACGAGCCAAGCCTATTACGTTCTCGACGACTGGAAAATCACGCCGCGCCTGACGATGAATGTAGGTCTGCGTTACGAGTATTATTCGCCGCCGGTTGAGTTGAGCGGACTCACGCCGATCTTTGATCCGGCCCTGGGAGGATTGCGCTATCCGAGTCAGAACACGACCGCGCTGCCCTGGTACCAGGCGAATCGTCCGGACCTTCCGGTTGCCTTGTTGAACCGCAACACGGAATATACACCGGATAAAAACAACATTGCTCCCCGACTCGGCTTGGCATGGCGGCCCTTCGGCAATGAATCCACGGTACTGCGAGGCGGTTACGGTTGGTATTACTCTTCGCCGCCTACCATCAACCTCGTGCAGAACGCACAAACCGGTCCGCCGTCCCAATACTGGGCGAACTATACTTCTGCCGCAACCAGGCCGACCCTGGGTTACTCAGGCCAGATTGGTGTTCCAGTTGACCAGGCATTAAGGACTGCGACCTTTGGCCTCCTGACTGGTCCGGAGAGCCACTTCCTGAACGGTTATACACAGCAATGGAGTGCCAGCATCTCCCATCAGTTTGGTAGCAACTTCGTTTTCGAAGCACAGTACATGGGGTCGAAAACAACGCACCTTTACAATTTGTTCGATTACAATACGACAACGCCGGCAGCTAGTGCGCTAGCAACGCGTGTTCCTTATCCCAAGTGGGGACGAGTCTACGGATTCAGCAGTGGTGCCAACGCCAATTACAACGCGCTGATCGTTTCCGCCGAGAAGCGTCTCTCGCACGGACTGACGTTCAAGAGTTCTTATACCTACAGCAAGGCTTTGACGAGCCGTGGCGGCATCATGGCATCCGGTACGAATGCTGCCGTTCAAAATCCATTGAACTTGAGTGTTGAAAATGGGCCGACGTCGGATAATGTTCCCCATCGATTCGTCACGACCTTCACCTACGAGTTGCCGTTTGGAGCGGGCAAACTAGTTGGCTCGGGCACGCATGGATGGGTGGATAAACTCATTCGGGAGTGGTCCGCTAAACGGCATCGTGACAGCGGCAGACGGAATGTTCTTCAGTCCGACAATCGGTACGGCGAACTGTAACAGCGGATTCCAGATCACTTGCCGCCCCGACCTGTTGACCGATCCTCTTCTGGGAGGAAGCGGCGTCACCTCGGCGAGATGGTCTGCTGCGGCGTTTGATTATCCAAATAAGACAAGCGCTCATCCCGCGCAAGCTCCCCGGTTTGGCAACGCGGGGCCAAACATTTTGCAAGGGAACGGTTTCACTAATTTCGATCTTTCGCTTCGCAAGAACATACCTGTGAACGAGCGCTTTCGCCTGGAGTTCCGGTTTGAGTCGTTCAATGCTTTCAATCATGCGAATTTTGCCAATCCGACAACGGCCGTCGATAGCCCGAACTTCGGACTCACATTCACCGCTGGTTCTCCTCGGCTGAATCAGCTCGGGATGAAACTGTATTGGTAGTCGTTCGTGAGTTATCGTGACTGTAATTTGCGCCTCACTTCTCTTGCTTCAATCCGCAGCGTACGCCCAAACAGCGGAGGCGGCAGCGAACAAGGGCATCCACTATCTGCAGGCGGGACAATTCTCCGCTGCGGAGAAGCAGTTTTCAGAAGCATTGAGGATCAATCCTCGACTGATCGAAGCCCAGAACCTCAAGGGTGTCGCCCTCGACGGACAAGGCAGGCACAAAGAGGCCCGGGCCTGCTTTCGAAATGTAATCACTATTGATAACGGATATGCTCCCGCGCATGCCAACCTGGCACTCAATGCGATCGGCGGCGGCGAGTACACGCTGGCAATCGCTGAATTGCGACAAGCGTTGAAGCTCGATCCGAATTTGGAAAACGCAGAAGAACTCTCGTATAACCTCGCGCTGGCTCTCTACCGAACAGGTGCGTACGAGGCCAGTTTGCAGACGTTGGAACGCTTAGAGGTCAAAGCGCACGACGCGAGTTACTACGCACTAGCCGGCGCTGATAAGCGAGAACTGGGCCGCGAGGGCGATAGCCAAACGGATCTTGAAAAAGCGGTTTCGCTCGATCCGTCGAACCCAGCTTATCTCTATGACTTGTCGATAGCTCTCATTCAGAACGGTTCACCAGGCGACGCGATCCGCAGGCTTACGGCAATGATCGGGAAATGCGCGACCTGTGCCGAACTGCACGCCGCTCTGGGTGTTGCCTACTATGCGACCGGAGAGAACGCCGAAGCGGAAGAGCAATACCGGGTCGCGGTTCGCCTCCAGTCCGATGCCCCTGACCTTCACGCGGCGCTTGGGGACTTGTATGCGGCAGCGGGGAAATACGAGAAGGCTTCCATCGAATATGCGGTCGCCTCGAAGTTCGATGGGCAAAACGCCTCTTATCGGACCAAACAGGGGCGGAACTGGTTGAAGCTTCAAGAGCCGGTGAAAGCCGAAATGGCGTTTCGGAACGCATTAGCACTAGATCCGAGAGACAGCGAAGCCTACTTGAGTCTGGGCAAGATTGCAAATGAACAGGGACGACCAGCGGAAGCCGTTCGCAACTTGGAGAAGGCCGTCGCGCTTCAACCCGAGAACTCAACTGCCTGGTATCAACTGGCTCTGACGTACAAAAAATCGGGCGAGAACGAGAAGTCTGCCGCGGCACTGAAGCAATTTCGAAATCTGAGTGCTTCAGCCCCATCGAATCAATGATCAAACGCATTTTTCAGACCAGTGCCCTTTGCCTCTGCTGTTTAGGGGCGCTTCGGGCCCAGCATCAATTGACCGACCTTCCTCACGTTGACGTGGTCAAAGGCGCTGGCTACTTTCCTGTTCTCATTGAGCTGGCGAACGGTGAGTTGATGGCGGTTTTGCGCGGAGGAGCACCGCATATCGGAGTGAAAGGTCGGCTCGACCTCGTTAGTTCAAAGGACGGTGGGAAAACGTGGTCGGAGCCCAAAACAATAGTGGACGGCCCGGGCGACGACCGTAACCCGGCTTTCGGGCAACTGAAGAACGGAGACATCATCTTGGCGTACGCCGTCCTGCACGGCTACGATTCCACTGGGCTTAAGCTCGCCAAGGTGGCTTCCGAGCGAGAGGCAGAAGGCGTTTACCTGGTTCGATCGAGCGATGGCGGTAAGACCTGGACAAAGCCGGAGCTGAGCCAAGCGATTCATGAGCTTCAAAACAAGGGCGGTAGTCTTTCGCCCTACGGCAAGCTGGCTCAACTTCCCGACGGCACAGTTTTGATGTCTGTCTACTACCAATTTGCCGACGACCGTGGTCACCAGGAATACGTCTTCCGGTCACACGACAATGCGAAAACCTGGGGCGAGCCGGTACTGATCGGGGAACACTACGACGAAACGGCCCTTGTGAGTTTGCCGGGAGGTCAGGTTCTAGCGGCCATGCGATCGGAGATCGGTGGTCATCTGGCAACGAGCGCTTCGTATGATGGCGGGCGTACCTGGAGCAATGCGGTTGAGATCACGCGATATAAAGAGCATCCGGCCGATCTTTTACAGCTGAAGAACGGCGACATTCTGCTCACGTACGGTGAACGCAACAAGCCTTTCGGCGTGCATGCGGTTCTGAGTCACGATCGCGGCAAAACATGGGACGAGAAATCAGGTGTCGTGCTTGCCGATGATGCCGCCAGCACCGATTGTGGTTACCCGAGTTCCGTTCAGTTACGAAATGGGAAGATCGTCACTATTTATTACCAAGTTGATGATGCGCAGACCGCGCCGTCCAGTACGCGAGCTCGCGCGATCGTTTGGGAGATTCCCAAAAACTAACCGCTCAACTGGGCGGGAGTAAGTTCGTTGAGTAACGGTTGCGCCTTCATATATCGCTCGGTGTTCTGGACAAAGATATCCCAGAGACGACTGGTGAAATGAGTACTCAGCGAGGATCCCGAGATGTGTGGAGTGAAGATCACGTTGGGAAGCGTCCAGAGCGGGTGCTCCGAAGGCATGGGGTAATGATAGTGCGTGTCGAGGGCCGCGCCGGCAATCCAACCCTCCTGTAAAGCGCGTAAGAGAGCGCCTTCTTGGATGATGGGTCCGCGCGCTGGATTCAGCAAGAACGCTGGGGTTGGAAGTGAACGCAGTTCCCTCTCGCCCAGCAAGCCTTCCGTATCCTTGGTAAGAGGAAGAGCGAGGATAAGAAAATCAAGCCCTTTTAGAAACTCCGTTTCCGCTCCGGTCGTGAATACGCGGTCCGGCAGGTCGCCGTTGGGATCACCGGTGTTCTTAACCGCGTACACGTTCTCTCTCCGTCCCACTGGCCCACGGGACATCACATGCACGATTAATCCAAGCGCTTTGGCCAGGCGAGCTGTCTCCCGGCCGATTCCTCCATAGCCCCAAATACCGACCGTAGATCCCCGGAGTTCCGTTTGGTAAGTGGCAGACCGGTCCCAAACACGGGCGTCCTGATTGCGAATCATGCCGCGAAGATCTCGCGCGAGCGCCACCATCATGGCCAAGTTCCATTCGGCAATGGGCGTGTCGAAGACACCTCTCGCGTTACAAGCGCGCACATTGCGTTCGACAAGACCCAAACCGAACAACTGGGAGTAACCGGAAGACGCAATTTGAACAACCCGAAGGTTCGTCATCTCGACAAAGTTCGTCGGCGGGCGCGTGCAAAAGAGCAGTTCCACGTCGGCGATCAGATCCGTCGGCAATGAGCGGCGCTCTTCCGAAGGATGATCGACGAACCTGACATCGACGCCGGGCAATGCGGCAAGACGCGCGGCGGACTCCTGGTGCACCGGCACATCGATCAGAACTGTTAGCACGTGGGTTTGAACTCTTGGGTTAGACCGCTACGGTTTCGGTCCATTGAAAGACGGCAGCAATCAGTTCCTTAGAATGCTCCGTCGCTAATTCGTACATATCCCGCATCTGCTGATAAGGCACACGATGAGAGATCAGCGGCTCCAGATTGAGGCGTTTGGATGCGATTAAATCAAGAATGTACTCCAAATTGCGACGTAGATTGAACCGCAAATCCTGGGCACCGCACTCTACACGAGAAGAAAAGCCGGCGCCCAGCAGCGTCAGTTGCTTTGAGTAGAACGGAGAAGGATCTAGCGGATTGCGAGTGGGGATCCCTTCACCGCGGCCAGGGAACCCGAGTATGGCGACGCGCCCGCCGTAGCGGACCAGATCCAAAGCGAGGAAATAGGACTCCCAAGAATTGCTCGTCAGGATGACGATATCGGCCTCGGCGCCATGAAACGTCTGACGGGCAGCTTCGGCAAGGTTGCCGGAACACGAGAGCAAACACTTGAGCGCGCCCATTTTATGCGCGGCAGCGGCGCGAATGGCCGAATTCGCAACGCCAATGACATTTGCTCCCATCGCCTTTGCCAGTCCGACGGTCGACAATCCGATCACGCCTAAGCCGACAACGGCGACGTTCTCTCCCGTTTCGTAGCGCGCTTGCCTCAGAGCCGCGAGGCCCAATCCGGTTAAATAAGACAGCGACGCTTGCTCCGAGGAAACTTCTTCCGGTATGCGGACCAGCAGTTCGTCCTCGCTCGCAACGTACGCCGATTGGTGAGGCCGGTTTGAAAAGACGCGATCATCAGTCTTAAGTTTCTTGACCTCTGATCCGGCTGCGGTAATTCGCCCTACATTGGAGTAGCCGACCCAGCGCGGGTACCCGGGCGCACCCGGAACGTAAGTCGAATCGCCTAGGTAATTACCAAGGTCTGTGCCTGTGGAAAGGGCTGAAATCTCCGTTTCGACGAGTACCTGATTCGGTTTCAACTCCGCACTGAGGTCTGACTCTTCAATTCGCAGGTCGCGTTTCCCGTGAAGTACAGCGCGTCGAATTTGCATCGATAAGTTCGAGTTCAGGCTTTGATCGCGACTTCGGCGAACTGAGCAAACGAGCTTTTCAGGCCGTTTACCAATGCACCATGATCACCGCCTGCGGTAACCATCCGTGCGCCCATATCGATGGCTCGTTGTGCCGCCGCCGGATTCGCGGTTGTCGTTCCCCACCACTTACCAGCTTTCTTCGTCGCCTCAGCTACGCGCTCGAACGCTTTCTGAATATACGGATGATCAAACTGCAGGGGCACTCCGTAGCTCAACGAAAGATCACCCGGACCGACAAAAATTAAATCGAATCCGTCGACGGCGACGATCTCGTCGATACAGTCGACAGCTTCCTTGTCTTCCACCTGCAATGCCAAGAAGACTTCTTCGTTCGCGTGTTTGAGGTGCTGTTTCGTGTCGGCGAAACCATACTCAGCATCCGCGCCCGCCCCATCCAGGCCTCTCTTCCCGATTGGCGGAAAGCGGACCCATTCCACCCACTGTCGGGCTTCTTCAGCACTGCGGCAATGAGGAATCATCAGGCCATTGGCGCCAAACTCCAACGCTCTCATCGGGCTGTCGTAACCGGTTTTGCGGATGCGCACCATCAGGTCAATACCGTTCGCTCGGCACGCAAGCGATATCGGGTCGATTTTGTCGAAGCCGAATGCGCGGTGCTCCATGTCGAACCAGACCACGTCGTAACCGATCCACCCGATCACCTCGACCAGCCACGGGTCCGTCACACGACTGACACCGGCTACTTTGACGAAGCTGCCTTCCCGCAGCTTGCGCAGAACTCTACTTTTGACCATGCTGTAAATCGATCCTTACGGTTGAAGACCCAGGAGCCGGAGGCTGTCTCGTTCGATCATCTGCTCAATCTGATCGGGGTCGAGCCTCGGCAGTTTAGTGCCTTCCAGCATGTTGTTTAGCCCCCGAATTCCCGCGATGCTAGCGTCCACCGTTGTAAATGGGTAGTCGGTTCCAAAGAGCACCTTGTGCCAGACGCCGTACTCCTGAACCAGCATCAGCGAATGGTACAGCTGGAAAGGCCTGTAATAGAGTGCAGAACAATCAGCGTATACGTTAGGATGCTTCCGGATCACTACTGCACACTCGCCTTCATAAGGATGGCTCAGATGCGCCATGATGATCTTCGCATCCGGATAGCGGATTGCAACGTTGTCAATCAAAACCGGACGAGTGTATTGCAGTGGAGCCTTATCGATGAAGGTAGTTCCTGTGTGCAGAAGCACCGGCAGCCCATGATTGGTAACGTACTCCCAAAAGAAGTCGAGTTCCTTGGCGCCCGGGTCAAAGCCTGCGTACATAGGCAGCAGCTTAACGCCCTTCAGCTTGAGATTCTGGTGGCCTTCAATCAGTTCGTCTTGCCAGTTTGGTTGAGTGGGATCGACGCTCAGAAAGCCCAGCAGGCGGTCCGGATGCTGGCCGACGTAATGCGCGACCTCCTGATCCGGAACCCAGACGCCGGAAAGCTTTGCTTTGCCTCCGAATACAATGCTCCAACGGCAATTTGCAGCAGTGGCCGCATACTCCTCCCAGTGCACAGTGAGATCGACTTCAACACCGTTGCGAGCGCGTTTCGCTTGCTCGACAAAATGTGGAGTAAAGTGTCCGGGGTATTTGAAAAGGTGGCTGTGAACGTCGACAATCATTACGTTTTGGCTGGCTTCGCGGTGGTTCCCAGATCAAACTAACATGAACGGGCGGAGCCGGACGCAGCTCGAAACACTCCTGTCCTGCTGGCTGGACAACACTGGAGAAAGTCACGAGGTGCCGTCTTTTCGAGATTCACGAGCGTGGCGGGAAAGGTGATGAGGCAGCTAGATCACTCGAAGCGAAACGCATGTAGGCGAACTCGGCGAAGTACAAACCTTACCCGAATCAATTTACCTCGCAATGAACTGATGTCGGCATTTCCGCGCCACCGCATCGCTGCCCAAAGCTGATCACCTGTCAGTCCATCACAATCCTCAAGAGCGTAGCCCGGCAGCGGCGTGCCGTTCTCGCCCGTGAGTTCAACCAGCACACGGGCCCCTGTTTCACCCCAGCAATTGATCTTCAGTTGTACTCCGTCAAAGGTGGAAGGCTGAGTCCAACACTCGCCCTCGTCTTCGGCGTCGAGAGTGATGTAACCGTCCTCTCTCAACATCGCGAGCGAAATGCCGCCTTGTCGCGGTTTCGCTGCTGTGGGAGTAAACGCCATGTTGTGGGTACGGTGATAACGGGCTACAGGGAAGGCCCACATCCCGTCCCCAAGCGGCACCGTGCCTTGCCCGGCATAGACTGTACCTTCGAAACCGGAACCCGGCTCGCCGTCAGCGACGAACGGCTCACCCTGGGTGAAGTTCCAGCGCACTCCATTACGGCTCGTTGCCAAGCGTAAGTCGACATGGTCCGAGGAACGGTGATAAATCGCTGGAATCATCAGGTGAGCGCGCATCGCACCGGGCCACGCCTGGTAAGCACTGGTGTAAATGTCTGCATCGGGCGGATCTTGTGGACCGAGCGCTAAAACAGGGACCGGTTCG
This sequence comes from uncultured Acidobacteriaceae bacterium, assembly GCA_963730775.1. Taxonomy (GTDB): domain Bacteria; phylum Acidobacteriota; class Terriglobia; order Bryobacterales; family Bryobacteraceae; genus Bog-105. The sequence goes on from CAVSTI010000019.1 coordinate 92,572, forward strand.
GGGAAATTGCCGAATTGCGCAGATTCGGTTCGAACAAGAATCCGGCGTCCCCCATATCCCGCTCGCGTCTGTGGTTCCCAGCCACGAAGATAGGCGACGTATTTGCCTGTGGAGGCATCGTAGCTCATCACCGATTGCGTATCGCTCGTGTGCTTGATGACAGGGTCGGTCAGACGTTTCCAGTGGATTCCATCCGGTGATACGGCTCCGAAGAGAAAAGAGTTACTTTGCCTTCCATTCACAACCTGCAGAGGAACCTTATCGAGATGAATCAGTTTGTAGCGTTCGCTGGAGGATGCGCTCGGGTCAATAAATACGGTGGCGCCATGGCCATGGCGATAAACCAAATTGTTCGCGTCGGAACCGTTGTAGCTAATGATGCCTAATTTGGGTTTTTTCCAGGTGAAACCATCATCTGATTCGGCGTAGCAGATCTGCGCCTCTTCGTCGGCACCTTGCTGTGGCAGGTAGCTTTCATACCAAAGCCGGTATTTGCCTCCGTCTTTCATCAGGGTGCAGTAGGCGCCCATGCTGACGCCGTCGGTAGGCGTGTTTGGCACAATGACGGGCTGTTCCGTCAGCTTGGGACGACCGGTACGGAGCCGCACTCCTCTAGGCATAAACACAGACCGTTCGTGATTGGCTCGTTGCTGGGCCGCGGTGAACGCAAGGCCATAGCCCGCGTCCACAAACTCCCAGTCGCAGAAAACCATCTTGTTGCGACCGAACTCAATCGGGAGAATACGGATCTCTGCTTTGGGCGTTTGAGCATATGTGACGGCTTCGGCCGCCAAGCTGGCCGCTGTGGTTTTCAGAAAGTGGCGTCGGTTCGGTTTGGGCATGGGTTTAGTTCAAGCCGTACAGTTCGGCCGCATTGTGCCAGAAGATTCTCTCCACTTGGCCGTCAGTTAAGGCAAGGTTGAGGGAAGCAAGTTTCAAGATCCGAAGAGACTCGAAGCCGATCAGGGCAGGACGCACATCGGCATGCGTGGCGGTGAAGCTTGTATTCGCTTCCGAAAGCCAGAGGAACGAATCGGCGATTGCAACACAACGGCCTCTCATGTGGCTCACAGGGGCATCGCTCCCGTAAAGAAGTCGCTCCACGCCCAAGGTGCGGACAATGGCTTCGAATGCTCCCGATTCAGTAACCGCGCTTGTGTCGCACCAGACGTTGCGCAGTCCTTTCAGGGAGCCAATGCCCTCAATGGTGTGATACGGATTAAACCCGCGGGCAGCGTGCGCCAGGATAAAGCGGGCGTTAGGATACCTGCAAGCCCAAGCGCGAATGCATTGCTGGTTCGCCGGGTCCGCCATGGCGCGGGCTCGAACCATGTGCAGCGTGATCGACAAGTGTTCTTCGTGAGCGATACGAACATGTGCTTCCGGCAGATAGGAAGGAATCGTCGCCTCGAAGGTCGGCTTCTCGCTGGCATACAAGTGGTAACACTTCAATCCCGCGAAACCGTCCCGCTTGACGCGTTCGCGTACAAATTCGGGGTCCATCTCCGGAGTAATCAGCATCTGCGCTCTTGAGCCTGGGTCACGTGATACCTGGTCGCGGACGAACTCGTTGTTTCGTTCGATGTCGATTTCAGGATCGGGCCAACCGAAAAACAGGCCGCCGCCGATTTGCCGGTTTGGAATGAGCTCTCGCATCAGTTGGCGGAATTCATTCAGACCCAACTCGGGGAACCTCGCGACGAGAGCAGGTACGCTGCCGCGAAAGAAATCTCGCCGGTAGAGATGAGCGTGCGCATCGAAAATCCGGTCGGGAATAAAGCTTTCTAGTTCGCGCCGGAAGAGGTCGGCATCGAACGGATTTGTGGACAGATTGGAGGCTTCCACTCTCGGGTCTTCGCGGTCGTTCATGCAGATGTAAGCTGCGGGAACATTCCCGACGCGGCTAGATCAGCTGCTCGAAGCGCTGTTTGCAGGTGATCGACAGACCGTGCGCCGACCAGCACTGTTGTTACGTCCGGATGAGACAACACCCAAGCTGTGGCGAGTTGGGGAGCCGGGATAGCGGTCCGCTGCGAAAGCTTCAGGAGCTCTGATACAACCTCGCTCTTCTCCGGGCCCGCATAGAGGTGGTTGTAGTCGGGCATCACGTCAAAGCGCGACCCGTGAATACGGTCTACACCCAGATACTTGCCGGTGAGAAAGCCTGCCGCGAGGGGGCTGTACCCGAAAAAGCTCATGGTCTCCTCACGGCAGAAGGGCAGGATGTCCTTCTCCGCGCCGCGATCAATCAGGTTGAAGATAGTCTCGCTGACCTCGAGCCTGCCCACCCCTTCCCGACTGCTGATTTCGACCGCTTCTCGCAACTGCGCCAAGGTAAAGTTGCTGCACCCGGCGGCTCGAATCCGGCCCGATGCCTTGGCTTTATGCATTGCGTCCATCGACTCGTCGAGAGGAACAGCGGGATCGTAGCGGTGGAACAAATACGCGTCCAGAAAGTCGGTTTGTAGTCTCTCGAGACTTGCTTCCAGGGCAGAGCGTATATGGTCCGGAGTCAGATCGGTCGTGATCTTGCTCACCAGGATGATGCCTTCGCGTGCTCCTCGCGATTGCAACCAACGGCCCACGATTTTCTCGGATGAATGGAATTCCCCGCTGACTTCGCGCTCTTCGTCGATACCGAATCGCTTCTTTCTACCTTCCCTGGCCTGCCCGCCTCCATAGGCTTCGGCAGTGTCGAATAAGGTTATCCCGTGTTGAACGGCGTAATCCATCAAAGCGAAAGACGTCTGCTCGTCGATCTCCCGACCGAATGTTGCACACCCCAAACCCAATCGAGGGACGAGGATCTGCGTTTTACCTAGCGGTCTCTTTTCCATCGTCATCTAGTGATTCTCAAGTCAGGCGAGAAAAGCCGGTATGTGCCACAGGGCCTTTCAGAAGGCTCCGAACTGTTCCTGTGTTTGCGGCTCGAGCTATCTCGCCAAAAGCCTCTGTTGTGGCTTCGGCGTAAGCCGCAATCTCCTGCTCAGTTTGTGCGAAGTTCGCGTAGAAAGCATTCGTTGCCAGGAAGCCTCGTTCGAGCATGCACTGCGTAAACAAGGTCCGGCAAGCCTGCGCATCCGGCAAATCGAATTGAAAGTGGGAAAGCGGCGGTAGTCCGCTAATTGTAATCGGGAGTGCGGCGGCGGTTGCCGCTGTTGACCAGATATCTTGAATCTTCTGGCCCGAAGCGATCAAGCGTTCTGGAACGCGCAACGCCCGGTGCTTTCGAATTGTGGCGAGAGCAGCGGCCGGACCGGTGCGCTCTGTCCAGGCTGTGCTGCTGATAAAGGTGGATTGTGCTGCCTCCATCACCGTAGCGGTTCCGATGACAGCAGCCATGGGGAAGCCGTTTGCGATCGCTTTGGCGAACACCGCAATGTCTGGATTGACCGCATGCAGCAGATGAAGACCACCGCTGTTCATTCGCCACCCGGCTGTGATCTCATCGAAAACCAAGGCCGCACCGCAACCGTGAGTCAGTTCTCTTACCCGGTGGAGAAAACCATCCCTGGGATGCTGGCTGCGCATCGGCTCCATGACAACCGCCGCCAGTTCCCTTCCATGGACGCGAACGATGTCTTCGAGTTCCTCCGGGCAGTTGTAGCGAAATGGCAGTGCCGTGCCGGCCAGGTTCTTAGGCACGCCGACTGGATCCAGACCGGGCAGAAGATGGCCTTCCAGGTGATCGGCAGAAGCAAGATTCGCGGCCAGATACCAGTCATGCCACCCGTGATAGCCGCAAAACGCTACCTTGTCCCGCCGCGAGTAAGCTCTGGCGATCCGGATGGCGACAGCCATTGCCTCCCCGCCCGACCGTGTAAACCGCACCATATCTGCCCAAGGATGGATCTCGCACAGTAGATCGGCGAGTTCGACCTCCTCTGGGCAGTTGAGAGTCGTCATGGTTCCCGCGTCGATTGCGGCATGTACAGCCTGGTTAACGTCGGGATCGGCGTAGCCTAATACACATGCGCCGATGCCGCTATAAGACATGTCCACGAAGCAGCGGCCGTCCAGGTCCCAGACCCGGGAGCCTTCAGCCCGCGAGTAATAGCTTGGCCAATGGCCAGGAAGAAACATCTCTGGTCGTTTCGAGAGTAGTTGTGTCCCGCCTGGAATTCGCGCGCGGGCTCTCCGATAGAGATCTTGTCCTGTCATGAAGGTCAGTTTGCGCCGCGGACTACTCCGACTCCAGGCTAGTGGAGTTGCGGCCGCATTCCAATTTGTCCAGGTGTCCTGCAATCTGACACATCCAGAGTTGTGGACGGCTTCGCTCCTTTCCTCACAGGGATCTCCAACCTGGAGCTCTATCCGCCGTCTAATCGAGCCAGGCGGCTTTGAATGAAATGAGGATCCTTATTCTAGGTGCCGGGGTGACCGGGCTCAGCACTGCCTATCATTTTGCTCGGCAGCGGGTCGGACATATCACTGTGGTCGACAAAGGTCCTGTCGGCGACGGCTCAAGTGGACGCGCGGCCGGCATAATCACGGGTCATCTCTGGACCGAAACGGGTGTGCAAGTGAGGAAAAGATGCCTGCAACTTTACCGCGAGCTTTCGCGAACTCTGCCGGGCTATTCCTTTCATCAATGCGGCTGCCTGAACTTGTTCGAACCTGATTCGTGGAACGGGCGCAAGACTCTTCTGCCAATGTATGAGCGGCTCGGCGTTCCTTACGAACTCATGAACCCTGATGAGATCAGACGCCGCTGGCCGGCAATCCACGTTCCCGAAGACTGGATCGGCCTCTTTGATCTCCTAGGTGGCTACAGCGAGCCAGACGAATACATTCCGGCGCTAACAAGCAGAGTGAAAGAGTTCGGAGTGAATATTCGAGAGTCACAGATCGTTACCGGGCTCCGGCTTGAGAGCGGCCGTGTCACGGGCGTTCAGACTCCGGGCTCATCGATCGAGGCGGACGTGGTCATTTCAACCGTTTTCGCATGGACTCTTCCTCTGTTGAAAGAGGCGGGCCTAATTATGCCGGTGAAGAGCTTCGTACACCAGCGCTACGTGAGCCAGGCGCTTTCTCCACCAATACCCGTCCCAGCGGTGAATGCAAATCCCAGCTCAGTATACTTCAGACCAAGTCGACACGGCGCAATTCTCGCCGGCCTGGAAACCGCCGAACGGGAAGAATACGCTGTCGACCGCCTCGACTTCCACCTTTCGGAGATTCGGGCCAAAGAAGACCTGCGGGCACGTTTGCGAGCAAATTTGTCATCCTTACTGCCCCCGGTTTCGGATGTCGGTTGGGTTTCCGATAGGATGGGCCTGATTACGTTTTCCATGGATGGCGAACCGATCGTCGGCCCCGTCCAGGCCATTCCGGGGTTGTTCGTTGCCCTGGGTTTTCACTCGGGTGGGTTTGCATATAACCCAGGCGTTGGAGAGCTCCTCGCCGACTACGTGACATACGGTAAACCTCGTACGGCCGATATCGATTCGTGGTCACTCAACCGCTTCGATTCGGAAGAGGTCAGGCACTACACCGAGCGAATAATCGCGCAAAGAGATGTCGCGCGACGCCGTCACTAAGCTCCGTTCCAAGTCCTCTCTGTTGGATGTCTCGCTCTGTTGAGGAGTGGTCGGTGCCAATGACCCGGTACTCTTTGGAGTGATGCTTCGCAGGTCGTTCCATTCGACCCTTTTAGGTCTGCCAGGCGCGCTTGCATCGAAAAGTGCTTTCCCCAAGAGTGGCCAGGTCCATCGGAATCTTTTCAATGGGGACTGTTGCGTCTACTTTTACAATCCCGAGATTTGGCAGCCGGAAGGCCTTCCGTACTCGGCCAAAGCGATTCACCGCTTCATTGACAATCTCGTCGCGAATGGTGTGGACACGTTCGTGATCAATCCAAGCGTGCACGTAGCGTATTACCCGAGCCGGAATTTACCGACTATCTTGCACGGGTATCGTCGCGGTGATAAAGAGTTCTTCCGGTCCAGTGTGCGAGCGTCGGGTACACCGCCGAACCTCTTCGAGAAGACCCTTACCAAGACTACGGCCTTTTACGATTTGTATTTGGACCTGATCGAGGCCGGCGTAGATTGGTTCCGCGAAACGATCGAATACTCGAAACGGAAGGGTCTCACGATCTGGAGTTCGATCCGCATGAACGATACGCACGCCGGAGCTGATCCCGATGCTGCATTCGACAGCGGGCCGTTATATCGGCAGGCCCGATATCGGTTCGAAGGCAGAACACTCCCGATCAAAGGAGCGGTTCCGCCTCACTTCATTGGACTGAACTATGCCTTCGACGAAGTGCGCAGGTACATGCTCGCCTTTGTCAGAGAGCAGGTTGCATACGGAGCGGAAGGCGTGGAACTCGACTGGTTACGAGATCCACTCTGCATGCCGCCACCCGTCTCCGAGGACGGACCGGCTGCAATGACTTACTTCATGCATGAGGTCAGAGCAATCGCTCAACAAGGATCGAGGCGATTGCCGGTCGGGTTGCGAATTCCGGCGAACTTACCGTATCTAAAACAGATCGGGCTTGACGTGAAGCGATGGGCTGGGGAAGGCCTCATTGACTTCGTCAGCATTGGCAGCTACTGGCAATGCACCTGGGACAGTCCGATCGATCAACTGCGGAGAGAATTGGGTGGCGACGTTGCTATCTACGGAGTGATCGAAGGAGCCGCCAATCTTCTCAGATGCCGGGCTGCTCGGTCGATAAAGGGATCGCTGGACGAGGCAAGGCTTCAGCAACTCGGGGACAAGGTGGCCGCCGCTCCCTCTTTAGCTTCTGAGCAGGAGAGCTTCCGGTATGCCGCATCCTGCCCTGAGATCCTTCGAGGAAATGCGGCCGGCAAGTTAGCCTTGGGCGCATCTGGGATCGAAACATTCAACTTTTATGTGGCCGATCAGGTTCGGATACCCGGAGTGCGCAGCCAGTATGCGGACTTGAGTGACCTGGACGATCTGACGAAGCTACGCGGCCAACCCAAGCAATACTGCATGGCCAGTGTTCCTGCGGGTGGATTCTACGGGTGGGAAACGGTCGAGACGGTCCCGTTCCAACTGGCGGTTGGAAGCCGCAGAGAGCTGCCGTTTCCATGTGCGCTGAGCCCGGGGGCAAGCTGAAGCTCATTGTGCAGCTCGTGGTTCCGGAAGATGCCAGAGGCGCGAACGTTGGAGTCAGCTTCAACGGCTGCTGGCCAAACTTCAAATCGATGCCGTCTCGAAAACTCCTCTTTCCGGCTGGTAGCTTTACGGATCACTCCATCCGTAACACGGGTCTCAACTTCGAATTCAATGCAAACCTCGTGAAAGAAGGCTGGAACAGCCTTGTTGTGATGAACTGCGGAACAGAGGCCGTTGAGGTAGTTGCGGTCGAACTCGGCCTTCACATGCGTTAGAGCAACACTGTGCGGCTCTGCGGGTGCTATTCCGGCACAAGCACCTAAATTCCCTTCCAGAAACTCTGGTTCGCCTCCTCGCGGACGGATACGATAAATGCATTCGAGGTGCTGATCAGTTCAGGCTGACACAGGAGGATCGGATTGTGAGCAAGATTGAACTTAAAGTGAACGGCCGTTCCCATACGGTGGACGTCGAACCGAATACGCCCCTGCTCTATGTGCTCCGCAATGATCTGGACCTTCATGGTCCCCGTTTTGGATGCGGACTCGGACAGTGCGGTGCATGCAAGGTCATCATCAATGGCGATGCCATTCGTTCCTGCATCACGCCTGTTTCATCGGTGAAGGCGGAAATCACCACACTCGAGGGCTTGGCTTCGAATGGCAAGTTACACCCGGTGCAGCAGGCCTGGATCGATGAGCAGGTTCCGCAGTGCGGATTTTGCCAGAACGGACAGATCATGACCGCGAAGGCGCTGCTGGACAAGAATCCGCATCCGACCGAGGCCCAGATCCGCGAGTCAATGAACGGAACCTTGTGTCGCTGTATGAGCTATTTCCGAGTTCAGACTGCAATTAAGCGTGCAATAAGAACGATGGCCGATTCCACACCCGCCACAGAGAAGGGAGTGGTGGCATGAGCTCTTCGACAGCAATCCCAAAGCAGATCGAAGACGTTCTCGTTACTCATCGACGTGGCTTTCTCAAGAGCGCGGGACTGCTTGCGGTGAGCTTTGGCGTATTCGGCGGGGCTGCGATCGCGGAGGCGGAAGGGCAAAGCAACGGCAACGTCCAGGGGCCAGGCCCTTATCACGATCCCGACTTCCACCAAGTCGACTCGTGGATCGTGATCCATGAGGACAATACTGCGACGTTCTATGTCGGCAAAACGGACCCTGGCCAAGGTACGGGGACATGCTTCCGCCAGTTGATGTCTGATGAACTGGATATCGCATTCGATAAGACCGCTCTGATCATGGGGAGCACGGATATCACGGTTGACCAGGTAGGGTCGGGGGGGTCGACAGCCATAGAAAGGGATTCGTGGCCAATGCGGCGCGTAGCGGCGGAGGCGCGTCGTGTATTGCTCGAGATGGGGTCGACGCATCTCGGAGTGCCATCCGATCAATTAGCCGTCGCGGATGCGGTGATCACAGCCAAAAGCTGATTCGTCGAAGCGCGTTACCTATGGCGAGCTGATCGCAGGGAAGAAGTTCAACGTTAGCTTGGTCGGGAATAACATCAACCAGGTTGCGGGTCAGGCAAAAACGAAATCGAATCCCGAACTCCGATACACGGGTCAATCGATTCAGCGCGACGATATCCCAGCGAAAGTGGATGGCTCTTTGAAGTGGGCCGTGGACGTGAAGCTTCCAGGCATGGTCCACGCGCGGAACATCAAACCTCCGTTTGCTTGCGCAAAGCTGACGGGTATTGATGAATCCTCCGTAAAGACGCTGCCGGGATTCATCAAGGTAGTGAGCAAAGGAAACTACGTGGCGGTTGTGTGCGAACGCGAAGAGCAGGCCATTCGCGCCGCTCGCCAGCTGAAAACGAGTTGGGAGAAGCCGTCCACGTCTCCGTTCCCCACATCCGAGAATCTCTTCGAATACATGCGGGCCGCGACTCCTGTCCAAACTCCGGGACCGCGAGCTTCCGAGGGGGAGAGCGACAGACGGAACCGGGGCGCCAAACCGGCTGTTGAGGGTGATTCGGAACTACGTAGCAACGCATCGAGAGGGCAAGCCTCAGAAAGTTCTGGAAAACGCATTGCCCCATCCAGCCCACCGGCAGTGGCGAACCCAGAAATGCGGGGCGCGGAATCCGGTCCCACGGTGGTGGGAAATCCCGATGCTGCCTTTTCGAGCGCCGCAAAGATAATCGAGGCCGAATACCAGATACCGTTTCAGGGGCACACTGCTTTTGCGGGCGCCCATGCTTTGGCCGACCCCTCGAACGGTCAGATGACCGTCTACACCAACGACATGAAATCGTACGGCATGCGGCGGGGTATCGCTACCTTCCTCGGCATGCCGCAGGATCGGGTACGCGTGGTCTGGATGATGGGTCCGCAGGGTTTTGGCCGGTCAGCGGCGGAGGACGCGGCTTTCGAGGCGGCCTGGATTGCCCGCGAGATCGGCCGGCCCGTGCGCATGCAGTGGATGCGAGATGAGGAGACGGCGTGGGATACCAAGGGTCCGGCGTTCCTGGTGAACATGCGCGGGGCGCTTGATGAGCAGGGCGGTCTAGTCGGGTATGAATACCGGGCACGTTCGTGCGACCACAATCACGTCGGGTACAACGAGCCCGATACCGTGCTGATTTCACAACTGATGGGATCGAGACGCGCGAAACCTGGAGCAGGAAGTTCTTCGATGCCGTCTGATATGTATGCAATTCCCCATCGCAAGATGATCGGGGAGGTCGTTGGGCTGCCAATCCTGTGGGAGACGCCGCTTCGAACGGGCAACTTGCGCGATCCGAACGGACCACAACCTACCTTTGCAGCAGAATCCTTCATTGACGAAGCGGCAGCGGCAGCGAAAACCGATCCGCTCGAATTCCGGATCAAAATGATAGAGGCGGGCACAAAGGACGACGGCGGCTTCCGTCGCGCACGGTCGCTTGCGGTACTGAAAGCCGCCGCCAAGACCTATGGCTGGGATTCACGGCCTTCTCCGAAACCAGTTGGAAAGGAGAACATTCTTACGGGTCGGGGCGTTGCTTATTCGTTCCGAGGCCAGACCGTCGTCGCGCAGATTGCGGAAGTGGAAGTGAATCGCCAGACTGGCCATGTCTGGGCAAAGCATCTTGTGTGCGCCCACGACTGCGGGCTGGTCGTCAATCCTGACGGGCTGCGGCATACGGTCGAGTGTGCCACGCTCCATGGTCTCAGCCGCGCTCTGCACGAGGAAGTCCGCTTCGATAGCGAGAAGGTAACGAGCGTGGATTGGTTCTCGCACCCCACTCTCCGCCATGCCGACATTCCAGAGCGTATCGACGTTGTGATCGTAAACGGCGATCCAAATCCGAGTCGTCCTGACCTGCCGCCCTACGGAGCCGGTGAGGCGTCTCTCAAACCGATGCTTGCGGCAATCGGCAACGCAATCTACGACGCCACCGGTGTTCGCATTCGACGAGTTCCTTTTCGTGATGAACGCGTACTTGCTGCGTTGAGAGCCGCCGGTGTGTAATCCCGATTGAGACTGCGACGGATCTACCCCGGACATATTAGGTCGGATTCGACGTAAGCACGTGCCGCAGGAACTTATCCCAGCGTGCTGCCTTCTGTCCAAATATTTACGTTGACATGAGATCGCCGGGCGCAGTATACCCGTGTTAGCTCTGCCCGGAAGGCAGCACTTAGTCCATTGCAAAGGGATCATGAAAAGGTATCTAGTACTTCTTCTGTCATTGTTACTCCTCGCGTGCGAGTTGATCGCGCAAAGTGCCGATGCAACCATGTCCGGTTACGTCACGGATGCATCAGGCTCTGGTGTTCCTAACGCCAAAGTCGTCCTCAAAAATCCAAGCACGGGCGTCACCCGGACCACTCAGACAAATGGAACGGGCTTCTACCTGTTCACCTACGTTCTACCTGCTCAGACATATGAGTTGTCCGTCGAAGCACCAGGATTCCAGAGACAGGTACATCCGGATGTCAGGGTCGAAGTCGCCCAGAGCGTCCGTACGGATTTCCCATTGCAAGTTGGGCAAGCGCAACAGGAGGTTACGGTCACGTCTGGCGCACAAATGGTCCAGACAGATAATGCCTCGTTAGGACAGGTCATCTCTTCGCGACAGGTTAACGAGCTTCCCCTAAACGGACGAAATCCGCTGTCTCTTGCGGCTCTCGCGCCCAGTGTCGTTCCCCAAGGCCAGGCTCAGCAAAACGGAGCCGGGACTAACAACTCGGCTTATGGCAATTACCAGATCGGAGGCGGGACCGCAAACCAGAGTCAATGGTTGTTGGACGGCGCCACAATGGTCACCCCATTCGGCCATGCCGTAGAGTTATTGCCCTCACAGGAGGTTGTTCAGGAATTCAAGGTTCAAACGAATAACCTTGGCGCGGAGTATGGTGGATTCGCCGGCGGGGTTGTGAACATGAGCACCAAGGCGGGGACGAACGACCTTCACGGCGACGCATACGAGTTTCTGCGTAACAAACAACTCAACGCCAATAACTTCTTCAATAATCGGAACGGAGTGCCAACCGGCGCATTCACTCAGAATCAGTTTGGAGCGACACTCGGGGGGCCTGTGCGTTCTCCCGCATCTCTATAACGGCCGAAACAAGACATTCTTCTTCGTGAATTACGAAGGTTTCCGGCTGAGGCAAGGCCAGGGGCTATTGCTTTCGGTTCCAACCCAGGCGCAACGCAACGGAGATTTCTCGGGGCTCGGAACCAATATCTACAACCCGTTCACCACCACTCAGGTTGGCACCGGCTCTACTGCTACTTACACGCGAGCGCAGGCGAGTTGCAATGGGCGGCTGAACGTTATCTGCCCGAGTCAGATGGATCCTGTCGCGGCACACCTGGTCTCGCTCTGGGCTTTGCCGAATGTGGCGGGCGCCGGCTTTGTGAACAATTGGGCGGGGAACGCCAGCTTCGGCGGCAACACAGATCAGGGAACGATCCGATTGGATCACAGCCTGACCGAAAACCAGCGGCTCTTTTTCCGCTACACGAAATGGGCGGATGTCGATTTCGCAGGTGATCCATTCGGCAATCAAACCTATGCCGGCAACATTGGCACTCCCGAAAATTATTCGACGCAACAGGCCGTTCTCAGCTACACGAATACCCTTTCACCGACGACGGTTATGGATTTGCACGCAGACGTTCTTCGCTTCGTGTATGCGCGTACACCCGAAAGCGTCGGGTTTGATGCTACGACGATCGGCTGGCCCAGTTACTTTAATACGCAAGTCGCTGATCAGGTCAGGACACTTCCAAATATCTGCACAAGCGATCTCTACAACGAGTTTTGCGGACAGCAGACGGGGAGTGTCATCGGAGCCGGAATCACCAGCATCGGAATGAGCGGCAGTATCTCCAGCGTTCATGGAAGGCACACGATCAGAACAGGCGGTGAGGTTCGGATTGCGAGAAGCAATTACGGTCAGACGAGCCAGGGAACTGGAACCTATACGTTCAATCCCACGTTCACTGGAGCAAATCCGCAAGGCGGTTCGGGAAGCGGTCTTGGTTTTGCTTCCTTCCTGTTTGGCACTCCGCAGACCGGATCGGTCCAGGAGCCCGCGTTTACAGCCAGCCAGCAGGTCTATCGCGCCGCCTATATCTCCGACACATACCAGGTAACATCGAAGCTCACGCTTAATCTCGGCATCCGGTATGAACAGACGGGCCCTTGGACGGAACGGCTGAATCGGATTAGCGTGTTCTTTCCCGGTGATACAAGCCCATTGACAGCTACGACAGGGCTCCCGCTTTCCGGGGCTCTTAATTTTGTGGCTTCCTATAGACGACACGATCGGAGCGCCGTGAACACCGCGTATAACCAGTGGTCGCCTCACATGGGGCTTGCTTATTCACTGACTCCGAGCACAGTGATCCGGGCCGGTTATGGAATCTTCTGGCTTCCCATCGATACAAATCTCTTTTCCGCTCCCGACCACGACTCGATCAATGCGATTACCGAGTCCATGAACACGTCATTGAACGGCGGCGTTACTCCGTTTGCGACTCTGGCGAATCCGTTCCCGAACGGAATCATCCCGGCGCCACAGCGCAATTCAGACCCGAATACGTTCTTATATGGTCAGGGCATCACGACACAGGTCTCGAGCAATCTCCTCGGTTACGCCCAGCAATGGAATTTCGATATTCAGAAGCAGTTCGGACCGAACTTCCTGATTGATGCAGCATATGCCGGTTCGAAAGGCACGCACCTGCCGTTCCAGACACAGTCGATCAACTACCTGCCTGCCTCGTACCTTGCGCTTGGCTCCGCTCTCCTGCAAACGGTCGCGAACCCGTTTGCGGGCAAAGTCCCTGGGTCGTCGCCGTTCAGCACCGCAACGATCTCCGCGGGACAACTACTGCGTCCGTTTCCGCAGTTCGGCTCTGTTACTTTGGCATCGCAAGGGAGCGGTGATTCCACTTACCATTCGTTCCAGCTTTCGGTCAGGAAACGCTTCGGCGCAGGAGGTACGGCTCTACTGGCTTATACAAACTCGAAACTCATCGGCAATACTGAAACGCTTTCGCCATGGCTTGAATCGAGCGGACCGGCAGGCGCGCAATATTGGGGCAATCTTCGCCTGGAGAAGTCTCTCAGCAGCTACGACGTCTCGCAACGCGTAGTGCTCAGTTACGTCGTCGATCTCCCGGTGGGCAAAGGCAGGAAGTTCTTGTCGAATGCCCATGGCATTGTGCAGGCGGTCGCGGGAGGATGGGGACTGGACGGCATTCTCACGTTCCAGACGGGATTTCCTTTGGCGCTCGGCACATCGACAAACAACACGCACGACCTCGGGGGAGGCTCACGGCCCAATTATCTCGCGGGAAGTTGTCCGAACGGCTATGCTCCCAGCGGCTCCCGCGAAAGCAGATTGAGCCAATGGTTCACAACGTCTTGTTTTGGAGCTCCAGCACCGTATACGTTCGGAAACGTCGCTCGAACGCTTCCCAATATCAGAACTGATGGTATTCACAACCTTGACTTCGCTCTGTTCAAGAATTTCGGATTCGGCGAGAGCGAACGTTTTAAGTTTCAACTCCGAGGAGAGGCGTTCAATCTCTTGAATACACCTCAGTTTGGAGCTCCCAACACGTCGATAGGATCACAAACCGTGGGACAGGTTACCTCACAGGCTAACAATCCGCGACTTATCCAAGTGGCGGGGAAACTCATCTGGTGAGCTAGCCCTCCGCATGCTGTTGCCACTCGAATAGATGAAGCAGTGTGCCATCCTTCTGCTTGTATGTTTTTGTGCGGGTGCCCAAGTAAATAATGAGGTGCTCGCACAAAAGGCCGTTGAGGCAGAACGTCGCGGCGACTTCCCGGCCGCGATCACTGCCTTTCGTCAACTGATCCAGAACGGCGAAGATAGCCCGGAACTGCGCACGAATCTGGGGATCGCTCTCTATCAATCGGGGGATTTCCACGGTGCATCACAAGAGTTTGGCGCCGCCCTGTCAAAATCTCCTGATTCTGCGCCCGCCACTCTGTTCTACGGCCTATCGTTGATGAATCTGCAGCGGCCCAGAGAAGCCTTGTCTTACCTGGCGAGAGCAAACAGGGCACGACCCGATGATGTGCTGGTTCTCAGCGCGCTCGCCCGGGCGAACGTGGCATGCAATCGGATTTCCTCTGCCAACGAGATGTTTCGGCGCGTGACTCGCCTAGACCCTAAGAATGCACAGGCCTGGTACGGCCGCGGCATCACCGATCGCCTGCTGGCCGAGGCGGAATTGAAGGCTGCGCGCCAGAATTCCGGGCATGGCACAGGGCAGTCGCAAGCCCTTATGAACGATTTCCAAAGTTCCGTCGGCATGGCAACGCAACTGGATTCGGAATCCGTGCAGGCGAACATGATCTTCGGCGAATCCTTTCGGATTGCGGAACAATACGGCGAAGCCGTCCGCGAGTATAAAACGGCCACCGAAAAAGCTCCTCAGCTTGCCGCAGCCTGGGCCGGTCTTGCGACAGCGGAAAGCGCCGGGGGCGACGATCAAAGCGCCTTGAAAACAGCCGAGCACTCTCGGGAATTGGATCGAAACGATCCCGATACCGACACTCTGATTGCAGCTATCCAGGTGCGCATGGGCAACTTCGATAAAGCAGAGCCCTTCGCGCGTGAAGCGTTGCGCCTGAAGCCGGATCTTGCAACAGCACATGTGGTGCTGGCGAAGATCTATGCTTACCGCGGACAGCAAAAACAGGCGATTGGGGAACTCCAGGCCGCAGAGAACGACGACAGCGATGGAAGCACGCATTACTTGCTGGCGACAACTCTGCGGAAGCTTGGCAGGTCCGAGCGAAGCCACTATCGCCATGCGCGAGTATTCACGATTGCACAAAGCGCATCTGGGCCTCGGACCCCAATCAGCTCATCAGTAAAGCTCTACTATTGAAACGTAGCGTAAGGAAGTTGTGAACTAACGTGGCTCTATCGCGCAGAACATTCCTGGGGGGATTGGGCGCCGCAACCGCCCTGAGGTCGGCGGAGCAGCCGGCAGGGCAGACGGTCGAACGGCATTGGACGCCTAATTGGATTAGCGGGCAACCGAATCACGCGCTGGTCCCGCACGGTGAGATCTCGCTTCAGCCGTTGGCTCAGCAGGTCCGTCAACTCGAGACAACCCTCGATTTCCTCGGTGAACCGCTCTCAACGGCAGATAGGGACCGCATCGATCAATTGCTAAGCAGCACGGATGAAACGGCGGCCATCACTGACTTACAAGGGGTTCTTGACCGCAGAGTTTTGTTTGTCGTGACAATTGATGCGGAAAGTCGTGTTCACGTAGTCCAGGGCGCCGCTCCCGCAGAACTGATCGAGGCGGGCACACGTCTTTTTCTGGTAAAGGTGAAGAATCAGGCCGGTGTGACCGGCACCTTGCAGGTCCACAGTCCTAACAGCCAGCCTGTGTACTTCTCGGCCTGGAAAGATCAGAGTCCCGAGCCGACCGAGCGGATAACTGTTGAGGACGTAAGGAACCGGTGGGCCGAGATCTCGCTATTCAATGAACAACCTCTTACGCCCCGGCTTTCGGGTCTCGCTCTCCAGTATGCGATTCTCCAAATCTATAGTCGCGACGCGGGACAGCGGCTCGCAACGGTCAGCTTTGACGTTGGACCGGGCACGCAGGACATAGGTTCGGATAAGCAGGCCGAAGTATTGTTTGACTGCAAGCCGGCCCCCGAGATGCGCCTGCAAGTGACGGATGACGGTGGCGCGCCGTCGATTGCGTCGTTTCTCTTCAGAGATCACCTCGGCCGCATGTACCCGAACCCCTCGAAGCGTCTGGCTCCTGACTTCTTCTTTCAGCCTCAGGTCTATCGCCGAAATGGAGAAACCATCCGGCTGCCCGACGGCTTGTATGACATCGAGTGCACGGGTGGGCCTGAGTATATACGTGAATTGAGACGGCTCGACCTTCGGGACAAAAACTCTCGACCACTCTCTTTCCAGCTCAAACGATGGATCCATCCCGCAAAACTCGGCTGGTATCCGGGCGATCACCACATCCATGCAGCCGGTTGTTCTCACTACGTGACGCCTACCGAAGGCGTCGATCCCGCCGTGATGATGCGGCAGGTGGAAGGAGAACACCTGAGCGTTGGGTGTGTTCTCAATTGGGCGCCTTGCTATTACCACCAGAAGCAATTCTTCACTGGGCACGACGACCCTCTCTCTACGGCGGAGACGTTACTGCATTATGATCTCGAGGTTTCGGGCTTCCCCTCGAGCCACTGCGGTCATTTGACGTTGCTTGGATTGAAAGAACAAAGTTATCCCGGCGCGAAACGGGTTGAGGATTGGCCCACCTGGAATCTGCCGATTCTGAAATGGGCCAAGTCTCAAGGCGCGCTCACCGGATTTGCTCATAGCGGTTGGGGGTTGTCGGTAAAAAGCTCAGAACTGCCGAACTATGAGATGCCCGCTTTCGATGGAATCGGAGCGAACGAATTCATTGTCGATGTGACCCATCCAGGCTCGGTGGATTTCATCTCTGCCGGTGACACGCCGTACATCTGGGAACTGAACATCTGGTATCACTCGCTGAACGCTGGATTCCGCACCCGGATCTCTGGCGAAACAGACTTCCCGTGCATCACAGACAACCGTGTCGGACGAGGACGCCTATATGCGTACGTAGACGGCAAGTTGAATTACAACAGTTGGCTCAAGTCACTGGTTGATGGCCGCAGTTATGTCTCTGATGGGAAGAGCCACCTCATGAACTTTGCGGCGAATGGCAATGGCCTGGGAACGAACGGTAGTCAAGTTCAGCTTTCCAGCCCCGGCAATGTCGCGGTCACTGTTCAGGCGGCCGCGTATCTCGAGAACGTTCCGCAATCCCTGCCAGCAGCCTACGACAAACAACCGTATTGGGACGTAGAACGGGCCCGCGTGGGAAAGACGCGTGAAATTTCGGTTGAGTTAGTTTGGAACGGCAGGCCAGTCACTAGCCAGCGCCTGCTGGCCGACGGCACTCTGCGAAAGCTCGAATTCAATGTACCCGTAACTGAGAGCGGCTGGATGGCGATCAGGATCCTGCCGTCCTCCCACACGAACCCAATCTTTGTCCAAGTCGCCGGGAAGGCCATGCGGCCGTTGAGAGCGAGCACGCAGTGGTGCCTTGAGGCAGTGAATCAGTGCTGGAGCCAAAAGGCCTCGCAGATTTCAGGAAATGAGATTGCTGCGGCGAAGGATGCCTATGAGCATGCTCGCCGCACGTACAAAACGCTCCTCCTCAGTGCTGGTTGAGAACGATCCGCGAATCACTTTCCCTGCTCGTTTGCAGACGGAAGTGGCGCGCCATCCGGACGATCGTTCCACCACCATAGAGCAGGCAGTTGCGCCGGATTCGGCAGAACGCGGTTGAGCGTCGATCCCTCGAACAGTTCGCCGTTCTTCATCACGTAATGGATCGTGTTTGTATTCCGAATGTTTTCGAGTGGATTCTTGTCAAGAATCAGAAGATCCGCCAACTTCCCCGGTTCCAGAGTGCCCAGGTCCTGATCAAATCCAAGTGCCTCGGCTCCATTGATTGTCGCGATCTTGAGTACATCGTGAGGCTTTATACCTCCCGAAGCGAGCGCCCACATTTCCCAGTGACATTGCAGACCCTGGAACTGCCCGTGGCCTCCCAGGCCAACGCGCCCGCCGGCAGCAAGTATCTTGCCGGCCTCTGTGGCCAGACGTGGATAGATCTGTTCGCGGGATTGGAACCAGGGACGACGGGATGTCCTGAGCCAGAGCTCGTTAGGCGGAAAGAACCGCCGCAGCTTCGGATCGTTGTACCAGTCTTTCTCTTCGAAGAAGTTGTTCTCCGCCCATGGACCGCCGTACGCAACCAATAGGGTTGGCGTGTAAGTAATCTTGCTGCGTGCGAAAAGCTCCACTACATCCCGATAGAGCGGTACGATTGGCAGCGCGTGCTCATTGCCGCTGAAGCCATCAATTGCATGAGTCATATCGAGCTTTAGATCCAAAGCTCCCTCAGTGGTCGGCATCAGGCGGAACTTCTTCGATGCCTGAATGACCCATTGCCGTTGTTGCCGATTGCCAACGGTATACGACTTCACTGTGCTGGCGCGGTAATAGTTGGCGTACCAGTCCAGAAAATGCTCTGCATCTTCCGCCGATTTGAAATTCGTGGTCTGGAAAATACCGGGGCCGGTGTTGAATGCGCGTGGACCGGGCATCGCGCCGGCGTCGATCAGATCTTGATAGGCGAACATGTCGTTCGTCGAGGTTTGCGGATCTCTCCCCGTTGTGACCCCGTACGCAAGGTTCACAAGAAGCGGCCATGCATTTAGATCGAGAACCCGTCTCCGGATCTCCGTCCAGTGCGCGTGAATGTCGATCAATCCGGGCATTACGGTGGTACCTCGAATGTCTTTCACAGCTGCGCCGGCCGGAATTGTTACGGTTCCACGCCTTCCGATCGCGGTAATCCGGTTGTCGGTGATGACGATGTCCGCATTAGGGATCACTTCGTCTCCATGCATCGTGATCGCCGTTGCTCCTCGCAGTGCGATCACCCCGGTCGGCTTTGCTCGCGGGAACCTCGACGGCGAACGCGGTCTGTTGAGGCTGCAAGCCTAGTGCGCTGTTTGCCGATTCTCCGGTTTGGAGAGGAACCGCACTCGTGCTTATCCGAAAGCCCGTGGCGCCAATGGACCAGTGAATTTCGTCTCCGCCTCTGCTCCACTCGAACGAGTCCGCGCCGACAAGCGTGAGTCGCCTCATGGCTACCCCCGGCTTACCAAGATCTACGGTAGGTGTGCCTCCCACGCGAGGCACAGGAGCAAGCCACAATTCCCGATCTAAAAGAATGAGCGCCAGATCGCCCTTTTCGTTCAGGCGGACGTCGGTAACGGGTGGCGGTTCGGGTGCGGCATCCGGATTCGGCCCTACCACCTTCACTAACACTCGTTGATCGCTGCCATCCGAACGGATCGACAGGAGGCCAGTTGGCCCATAGAGATAGATACGATCTTTCTCGGGGCCGAAGTGCGGTCGTCCGGTACCACGAGACGGAAGGACAGTTCGCCACTCACCTCCGCTTGCTGGGAGCTCAATCAAGTCGAGGCCGCCTTGCGGCTTCCCGAACTCGGATTCCATGTCGAAGCGTTCTTCTGTGGCCAGGTGCAGTGCGTAAATCTCTTTGCCGTCCGGTGAGAAGACCGGGTCGCGATAGAAGGCGCTGTTTCTGGTGAGCGAGACCGGCGCTCCTCCGCCGGCGGGAACAGACTTGATTGATCCGCCTTGGGATGTCCAGGTGACATAGAGAATCGTTTGCCCGTCGGGCGACCACGAAGGCTGGTACTCGTTCTCCGACAAGTTCGTCAGCCGCTGTACGCCGGACCCGTCAGCGTTCGCGCGGTACAAATGTCCAAAGCTCGAGAAGGCGACCTGTTTGCCATCGGGTGACCAGGTTGGTTCCATGATGAGTCGCGATTTGACGGATGTTCCATCCTCGACGCGAGCCCGGAAATCGAGAAGAGGTCCGAGATCCTGATGGACATGGGCCCGGAACGCAATCTGCTTAGCATCCTTCTGGCTTCCGGCTGCCGGTATTTGCCAGATGTGCCCGCCGTAGCTGAGAACCACCGATTGGCTGTCCGGAGTGAATGCGTAACCGGGCAGTAGATCGCGAGTTGCTCGAGACTCCTGGTCGTCTCTCTGGACCGAAGAGGCAAGCCAACGATCTTCGCCGGTGTTGAGATTACGAACCCGAAGCGCTGTCTGCTGCTCATAGCGGGTAGCAAAGACGAGATACTTGCCGTCCGGAGACACCGAGGGACGAAAGCCGCTGCCTGCAAGATTCGTGATGCTGTCTTCATCACCTGTCACCAGGTTTCGCCGCATTACCTGCCAAAGCGGAAATGTGACGTTATACGAGAAGTTTCGCTTGCGCCGGGCAAAGTAGACGAATTTGCCATCGGGCGAAAAGCTTGCGCCCAGGTCGTTGTTCCATTCCTCACGTGGCGTGTCCGGCTTAGCTTTGGATTTAGTCATCTGCATCCCAGGACCTCCGCCGTTCCTGTGATACAGCCACAACTCGTTGGCACCGAGATGGCTGCCGGTCTTCGACACGGCGACGAACTGGCCATCCGCAGTCCACGCGGGCGAAGCAAACTCAGCGCGACGTTCATCGCTCAGAACCCGCAGATTGCTGCCATCCGCGTTCATCACCCAAACGTTCTCCGAGCCGTCGCGGTCACTGAGGAACGCGATCTGCTTTCCATCCGGCGAGTAGCGGGGTTGAGTTTCCATGGCCATGCCTGTCAGCAGGGGTTTTGCATCACCACCGCCGATTGGCAACGTATAGAGATCACCCAGTAGCTCAAAGACGATCGTTTTCCCATCGGGAGAAACATCAAGCGAGACCCAGGTGCCTTCGTCCGTATCGAAATCGATACCGCGCTCGGACTTCAATGGCAAATTCTTCTGCGGCTTTGGTCTTTCTTCATGCTCCTGGGCCAACAGGTTGCATGTCGCGATAAGAAGAACAACAGCCAGTACGTTACGGGTCGTCATTGATATGAGTTCCTTGTTTACTTGCCCAGGTGCGAGTCGTACCAATCGACGATGCGTTGCATGGAGTCGATCTGGTGTTCGCGCTCCGTGAAAATGTGCGGTTCGCGGGGATAGCGCACCAACTGGGCTTCCCGACCCAGCATGCGAAGCGCCTTGTAGAACTCTTCGCCTTGGAAGGTTGGTACGCGCTCGTCGGCATCGCCGTGGAGCACGAGCGCCGGAGTGTGACAGTGTTCGATGTAGCGCATAGGTGAATGTTCGTCGTACATCTTTCTATTCGCCACAAAATTTCCAAAAAACTCGCTCAGATAGCTGGGCGCTATGTCTGTTGTGGTGCTCATGCCATACAGATCTGTGACAGCGGCGCCGACGACGGCGGCCTTAAACCGGTCGGTATGTGTGACGGTCCAGGACGTCATGAACCCGCCATAGCTCCAACCCCCGATTCCAAGCTGTGAAGGATCAGCAATCTTCTGCTTGATCAGGAGATCGACTCCGTCCATCACATCCTGGAAATCACCGCCACCCCAGTCCTGGAAATTCGCCTCTTGGAATGCGGCGCCCTGGCCTTGCGAGCCTCGCGGATTCGGGGCCAAAACGACGTAGCCGTGAGAAGCGAGAAGTTGTTCCCATTGATACCAGCCGCCGAGCCATCCCGTTTGCCAGGCTTCGAAAGGACCTCCATGCGCATGCACCACGGTCTTGTGCGGGGTGCCCGGCTGGTAGTCAGGCGGCAGGACAAGAACGCCGTAGATCTTTGTGCCGTCTTTGCTGCTTGTCCACGAGATCTCCTGCACTTTGCCCAGCTTCCACTGGCTGACTTGTGGGTTCGTTTCGGTCAAGCACTTTGTGCCTGCCGCCTTCGAATAGACATTCACTTCGTTCGGCTGCGAGGGAGAATCTCCTAAATAAGCAACGACGGATCCGTCATCGCTTTGCGTGAAACTGCCGGCGTTTGAACCCATCTCGGCAAGGTGAGACACGGCCCCCGTGGCCGCATCGACTCTCGCAAAGAACTTACGGGTTCCCTCCACGCCTTCGGTCAGCAAGGTGCTGCCGTCACGGCTCCATTCGAGGCCGTGAAGCGTGGCATTCAGCTTAGGACCCACTTCGATCTTCTTCCCGGTGTCGAGATCCACGAGAAAAGTGTTGTCAGCGATCTCGCGCGTTGTCTTCTCCCCAAAAAATACCTTGTTTCCGGTGCGTGACCACCGAACCGCCTTCGAGGATGCGTGGTCCGTGAGCACTTTCGTCGTGTCTCCCGATGTTGAATCAATGATCAGAGCCCTGGAGAGGTACCAAAAATCGTTCAGGCGCGGCGTATCGGAAACCCGTACAATAAAGCTCTTTCCATCCGGCGAAATATCGTAGTCATCGACATTTGTATCTTTCCTTGTGACAAGCCGGGTCGTGCAATCGGAGAGCGTGTAAATCCAGAGGCGATCGAAGTGATAATCACGGTCGATGAGCAGGTGATCAGCCTTTCGAGCTTTGCGGTCCCGCTCTTCTTTTGTGTCTCCGTCTGTACGGGCGAATGCAAGAAAGCGTCCGTCGCGCGACCACTTGAAGGATCGAACACTGCCGGGGATATCGGTAAGCGGGTGAGCTTCCCCGCCGCCGACGGGTATAACCCAGATTTGGGTGTCATGCTTGTGCTTCTCTTCGGCGTACGCCCACTCGGCCAAATCGTCACGTCCATCTGCACCGTTCAGCCTCTTCCTGCTCTCGGTTCCTTTCGGATCCTGCAACGGATCGACCCGATCGGACAGGAAGGCAACAAGCTTACCGTCGGGCGACCAGCGAGGTGACGTGTCTGCTCCCGCGCTCATGGTAAAAGCGTGAGCCGGTGCGTGGCCGTCAGCTGGAACAAGCCAGATGTGCGCGTTGCGGTGCTCACCCGGCTTCACTGGTACATCCACCACGTATAAGATCGACTTCCCATCCGGGGAGATCTGGGCATCGCTGACGCGCCGTATGTCCGCAATGTCAGAAGGCGCAATCGTTTTCAGCTCATAGGCTGGTGCTCGACTTGCCAGTGCGGCCGTCGTTAGAAAGAGCAGTGCGGCGGTTCTCATTGGAGTTGCGGGAGTGATCCTTAGAAAGAGTTTGCAACGCGAAGGTTGCCAGCTCATGCTCGATCGAATTCAACGCGGATTGCCCAGAACAGGAGTTCTCTGCTATTATTGCGTGAACAGGTTAGGATTCTCGGGCTCAGTAATTCCCCTTTTGTATTGACCGCTTTTCTAGCGTCAACACGTCCCCGTCGGACATTCTGCATCTGCCTTAGATTGTTTCCCAGCACAAGAGGTAATTCATTGCGTAAGTTACTTTGCCTACTTACTCTTCTTCCTGTCCTTTTCGCATCAATAGCTTTTGCTCAAACTGCCGGACGAATTATAGGACAGGTAACCGACAGCTCCGGCGCATCCGTTCCTAATGCGAAAGTCTCCGCTCAAAATGTAAACACCGGGCAGCGGCGCACCACAACGTCTACGGCGAACGGAACATACGTTGTCACGGATCTTCCAATCGGTACCTATAAGGTCACGGTTGAGCAGCAAGGATTTCAGACGATCGAGCGGCCCGACATTGTTGTGACGGTGGCCGAAACCACGACCGTAAATGTCTCGCTCAACCCTGGTGTGGTGAATCAGGTTGTCGAGGTGCAGGGGCAGGCCGAGGCGGTCGGTGAGCAACCTGGTGCGAACTTGAGCAGTACCCAGGTTCACGAACTTCCCATTAACGGCCGAGACTTCGCCAGGTTCAGCTTTCTAACACCCGGCGCAGTACCGCGCAGCAACTTCATTGCCGACATGACGTTTAACGGTCAGCATGGCGTTCACAACCAGTTTGCTCTCGACGGAGTTGACGCGACGCGGGTCGATCAGCCTTATATGGCAAACGGATTCGAGCGCGGCGCACGATTACTGACCGGAAGCCAGGAAACGATTGCCGAGTTTCGTGTTCAGACGTCCAGTTATCAGGCGCAGTATGGTCGAGCCGCTGGAAGTTTCGTGAACGTAGCGAGCAAGAGTGGAACCAACCAGCTGCACGGAACCTTATTCGACTATCTGAGGAACGACTTCCTGGATGCGCGTAACTTCTTCAACAAGAAGCCTGCGCCTCAGGCTGCATTCCGATACAACGACTTCGGTGCCAACCTGGCTGGCCCCATCAAACAGAACAAGACCTTTTACTTTGTAAATTATGAAGGCTCAAGGCAATCGATCGGTGTCACCGGTTCCGGCACGACTCTCAGTAATCTGGCCCGGACCCAAATTCTGACGCGGTCCCCGGTACTTGCCGATCTCGTGAACCAATACCCGATCGGAACATCGGCGAGCTCGAATCCGATGATCAGCAATTACACGACTGTGCAGGCCCTTAGCGTTAGAGAGGACACGGGCAGTGTCAAGCTGGATCACAATTTCAACGATAGTGACAGCATGTTCTTCCGCTTCAACATGAACGATACGGAAGTGAATGGCCCGCTATTTGGTGTGACCGCGAGCGCCCTGGGTGTGAACGATCATCAAAACGTGCCGATTCGCACGACCAACATCGCGTTGCACGAGCAACACATCTTCAATCCGCATTTCATCAACGAATTTCTCGCCGGCATGCAACGTTTTGCCGGGACGATTGAAACCGCTGAGCCCTATCCGCAAGTAACAATCAGCGAACTGACGATCGTTCCTGGCACCCGCGGAACCTCCTTCTCAGCAAATAGCAGCTACCAGATGAGCGATGACATGAGCTATGTCATCGGCACCCACGCAATCAAGTGGGGAGGCCTTGCTTACCGAGTGGAGACAGACCGTAATTCGGTGGGAACGACGACCATTCTCTACCAGACGATTGCGGCCTTCATGGCAAATACAGCTACTTCTGCGACGGCAAGTGTTTCAAATCCGGGCAGCGCCACTAGAACATACAACGCGGGCGGTTATCTCCAAGACACCTGGCAGGTGCGGCCGGGCCTTACACTCGACTACGGGTTGCGCTATGACGTTTTCCTTCCGCAGTTCGACCCGGCAAACCGTGCGCAAACCTTCGATACGAGAACGGGAAGGCTCGCTCCTCCGGGAGGCGATTTCTATAAGGCGAACCTGACAAATTTCCAGCCGCGCTTTGCCTTAGCCTGGCAGGCTGCTCCGAAACTGATCATTCGCGCCGGTTATGGCATCTACTATCAGGCCTACCCGGTGGGCTTCGGAAGCTATTCGGTTCCGACGAACAATATTCCCGGGAATGCGTCCTTAACGAGTTCGACTTCTCCGAACCTGAGCTATCCCCTGACGCCTTTCCTCAATGTGGCGGCTGCGCCTCTGCCGACCGTTGCCGGATTCAATTGGAACAAGCCCGATATCTACTCGCAGCAGTGGAACTTCACCACGGCGTATGAGGTCAGCCGCGGAACGACTCTGCAGGTTGGCTACGTTGGGAATCACGGGCTTAACTTGCGACGTGCCTTGAACGTCAACCTGATTAACCCGGCAACTAACCGCCGTCCGAACCCGCTCTTCTCGGACATCAACCTTGAGGACGCTTCGGGACAGAACGTTTATCACGGGCTGCAAGTGAGCCTGAATCGCCGGTTCAATAATGGCCTGCAGTTTGTGGGCAACTATACCTGGTCGCATGCGATTGATGATGTCCAGGATCAGACCAACTACAGCGGCGCGCCTCAGGATCTGAACAACTTCCGCGCAGATCGAGGCAACAGTTCGGGCGACTCGCGCCACAATGCGTCCTTCGACGTTTTCTATCAACTGCCTTTCGGTAAGGGCCAGCATTTCTTTGGAAGCGCCAGCGGTCTCACGAACCGCATTATCGGTGGCTGGCAGCTTGCCATTGTTGGGAATGCTCGCACCGGAATCGCGGCTAACGTCGTCATTCCGATCAGCCAGACGGGTAACTTCAACACAGCGAACCAGCGGCCGAACCTGGTTCCCGGTGTCAGCCTTTATCCGGCTGTGCAGTCGGTTGACAGCTTCTTCAACCGTGCCGCTTTTGCTCTTCCAGCCACGGGGACATTCGGCAACGCCGGGCGCAATATCGTCTACGGTCCAAGTCTTGTCAACGTCGACGTCTCCGCATTGAAAGATGTGCCTCTAACAGAACGGGTAAAGCTGCAGATTCGAGGGGAGGTCTTCAACGTCTTCAACCATCCAAACTTCGATCAACCCACACTGACTTGGACCAGCGCGAGTTTCGGCCAGATCTTCAACACGCTCGGCCGCACAATCGGATTTGGCACCTCAAGGCAGATCCAAGTGGCCGCAAGATTCAGCTTCTAGAATTCCTTCACATGCTCTCTCCCTCCTCGAGCACAACCCGAACCGGGTTGTGCTCTTTCTTTTTTGTTGCCCTCGCTCTTGCATCCGGAGGTAAAGCCTTTCAATCGGATGCTCCCTCAACTGCGGCGCAGAAAGAGAGCGGCAAAGGTCTTCCGCTCCAACCAGCCAGATCCTTGAAGTTCTCAGTCGATGAGGGCACCTGGATGTCTGTGGATGCCTCGCCGGACGGCAAGGCCATAGTCTTCGACCTGCTGGGTCACCTGTACACGCTTCCGCTCGAGGGCGGCACGGCTCACGAGATTACGTCGGGGCTGAGTTTTGATAGCCAGCCACGGTATTCGCCCGATGGGAAACACATCATCTACGTAAGCGACCGCTCTGGTGACGACAACCTTTGGATCGTAAACGCCGATGGCTCCAATCCACACGCTTTGACGAACGAAGACAACGCCATGTTCGTATCGCCCGCCTGGTCGAGCGACGGCGGTGCGGTGATCGTGTCTCACAAGAAGCCGCATTTCTACAACTCCGCTTTCGAGCTCTGGCAATATGACCTGGCGGGCGGCTCCGGAGTTCAGATCACACGCAGCAAGACGAGCGAGGCACAGCCGAGTACTGCCTGGCATAATGCGCTGGGCGTGGCGGTCGCGCCCGACGGCCGCTATCTCTACTACGCCAAGAAGAACGGCTATTTCTCGAGCGACGTCAAATTTCCGCTTTGGCAAATTGCGCGGCGTGACCTGGTCACCGGCCAGGAAGATCCTGTGACCTCGGTTAGCGGCAGCGCTATCCGGCCCGTTCTTTCGCCCGACGGTAAAAAGCTGGTCTATGGCACGCGGGTCGACGCTGAAACCGCGCTGCGGATTCGCGACATCGAAACGGGTGAAGATACGTGGCTCAAATACCCGGTACAGAACGACGACCAGGAGTCTTATTTTTCCAGCCGAGACCTGCTTCCGGGCTATGCGTTCCTGCCAAATGGGAAGGAGATTGTCGTCTCGTACGGGGGCAAACTACACCGGCTCAATGTGGACAGCAAGTCGGACGCGATCATCCCGTTTACCGCCGAAATCAACCGAGAGCTTGGGCCAAAGCTGAATTTCCAAACGCGTGTCGAAACAGGCCCTGTTCGTACGCGCATCATTGCGGGCGCTGTTCCTTCGCCCGACGGGAAGCAGATGGCCTTTTCCGCTCTAGCCCACCTGTACACGGCGGCTTTGAGTGATCCGCAGCCAAAACGAGTCGTACCGGGAGAGGGACACCAATATCAACCGGCCTGGTCTCCGGACGGGCAATGGATTGCTTATGTGACATGGGAACAGCAGCAGGGCGCCGTTTGGAAAGTCCGCGCCGACGGTTCCGGCGCGCCTCAACAACTGACTGCCACCTCGGCCTACTTCCGGTCGCTTGCCTGGTCTCCCGACGGTTCCCGCATCACGTGTTTGCGTACGTCCCGGTTTCAAGCGACCATCCAGCCGAACGAATGGGGACACGGGATGGAGACGTCGGACCTTGTGTGGATACCTTCGGCCGGGGGAGAGGCGACCGTCATCGCCGCCGGACAAGGATTCAGTTCCATTCATTTCACCGCGAACAATGACCGGGTCTACTTAACCCAGAGCCGTTCTCAAGGGCCGCTGGCGGCGGACTACGAACTGATTTCCCTGCGCTGGGATGGCACGGATCGCCGTTCTCACCTCAAGCTAAAAGGGAAAGACGCCTGGGGAGCCGATTTCTCGCCGGTAGTGCAACTGCAAATGAGCCCGGACGCGAAACGAGCGCTCATCCTGTACCGCGGTCAACTATATCTGGCCGATGTTCCAATGGTCGGCGGCGAATCCCCCGTCATCAACGTGAATTCGCCTTCGGCTTCGGTAGTGAGGCTGACAAGCATCGGGGCAGATGAATCGAAGTGGTCCAATCACGGCGACCAGATCTTTTGGACTGTGGGTTCCTCCGCGTTCACTCTGGACATGAGTGCCATTTCTGCTACCGCACAGGCTCACCCCGCTGTAGCCGAGAAGACCGAGGGAACGACTGGCCTTGACGCGAAACACAACAGCCCGGCATTCGCGAGGCTGCTGCGTCCCGTGGAAACCAAAATCTCGATTGAAGTGCCGCGGGCCAAAACCGAGGGCGCCATTCTTCTCCACGGTGCTGACGTTATTACGATGCGCGGAGATGAAGTGCTCAAGTCCGCGGACATCCTGATTCGAGACAACCGGATCCAAAGTGTTGGCCCCCATCGGAGCCACGCGCCGGGCGCCAAAGTAATGGACGTGTCCGGCCGGACGATAGTGCCGGGCTTCATCGACAATCATGCGCATTGGACTGAGATCCGGCGCGGCGTACTAGACCTCCAGAATTGGGACTTCCTGGCGACGCTTGCTTATGGGATTACGACTGGCCGGGATCCGCAGACGTCCACGAACGACATTTTTGCCTACCAGGATCTCGTTGATTCGGGCGCCATCATCGGTCCGAGGGCCTATTCGACCGGCCCGGGCATCTTCTATGTCAACGATTTCCAGTCGGTTGACGATGCCGCGGATGTCATTCGCCGGTATAAAGATTTCTACCGCACGACGATGATCAAGTCCTATATGGTTGGCAGCCGGCGCCAGCGGGAATTCGTCGTTGAGGCGTGCCGCCGGCTCCAGATGATGCCCACCACCGAAGGCGCAGCGGATCTCCCCCTGGATTTGACGCATGCGATCGACGGCTTCGGCGGGAACGAACATCAGTTTCCGATCACGCCGCTATACAAGGATGTAACGAATCTCATCGCTCAGTCGGGCATCTTCTACACTCCTACGTACATCATTGGCGGCTACGGTGGTCCGGGATCGGAGGAGCATTTCTTTCAAACGACGGGCCTGCATGAAGATGCGAAGGTTCGGCGCTTTACGCCGCACGCCATTGTGGATTCGAAGGGCACCCGTATGCGGTGGTTCCGTCCGGACGAGTATGTTTATAGCCGGGCGGCCGAGAGCCTGGCGCCGATCATGCGCGCTGGCGGAAAAGTATGTGTAGGCGGTCACGGAGAGTTTCAAGGGACGAGCTTCCATTGGGAGCTTTGGTCAATGCAGGCGGGAAAACTGACCAATATGGAAGCTCTTCGAGCTGCGACAATCAACGGTGCCGAGGCCATTGGTCTCGCACAGGATCTCGGTAGTGTCGAGCCGGGAAAACTCGCTGACCTGGTTGTACTTCGGAAAAGTCCGTTGGCCGATATCCACAACACGACAAATATCGAATACGTGATGAAGGACGGCGTTCTTTACAAGGGCGACACATTGGACGAAGTTTGGCCGCAGAGTAAATCATTGCCGCCGCTGTGGTGGTGGGATGACGTACCCCACTAAACTTAAGCGGCAATTCTCGGTCTGATCAGTACGCGATCACGGTCTTTCCGGTCAACTTCGACGTCTTTTGACCGTTATGTAAGATATGCGCCCGTGGTTCCGCCGCACATCTTTTGCCCTTCGGTTGGGTCTGTGCGCTCTGGTGGTGGCGGTCGCGTTTCCAAAACAACCTGCGCAGCCAGGGAATTACGCGCCCTTCAAGATCCGCCTGTCGAAACCGGATACCATTCGGCACGCTTTGAGCCGGCTCACGTTCGGGCCACGCGCAGGCGATTTCGAGACGGTCAGCCGCATGGGTCTGAAGCGCTGGGTCGACCGGCAGCTTCATCCAGAACAAATCCCGGAAAATCCCGTCCTAATCGAGCGGCTCCAACCGCTGGAGTCGTTGCAGTTGACGATTCGCGAGGCCTACCTGCGATATCCTCCGCCGCAACTGATTGCCGCGATTGCGCGAGGCCGGGGAGATTTGCCCGATGATCCGGAACTCCGGATACTGCTTACTCATTTAGTCGAGCGATACTTGCAGCGGAAGGGCCAGGACGCTCCTTCGCAGAGTCCTGGTGACTTGTCGGACCTTGATGGCCGAGCTCGCCTGGAGGACATCCTCACGCCGGTACAGATCCAAACGCTGAGGCGTGGCAAACCGGACGAGAAGAAGCAAATCCTGGAAGCGCTGGCGCCTGACAAACAGACTGATTTCGTCTGGGCTCTGCGGCCCCAGGAACGGCAGCGGCTTTTTGCTTTCGCCCCGGTATCGCTGCGGCGCGAGTTGATGCGCTCCGTTTCTCCTCAAAACGTGGTCGCCACGGATTTGACCGAAGGCAAGCTGTTGAGAGCCGTTTATAGCAACCGCCAAATCCAGGAGTTGCTGGTAGATTTCTGGTACAACCACTTCAATGTTTTCCTGAATAAAGGCGCAGACCGCTACACGGTACCGACGTATGAACGGGATGCGATTCGCCCCCATGTATTGGGGAAGTTTCACGATCTCCTGCTCGAAACGGCAAAAAGTCCGGCTATGCTGTTCTACCTCGATAACTGGCAATCGGTCGCGCCGGATCGGGCAAACGGCGTTGCGCGGTCTAATGGCAGACCGAAGCGTGGCTTGAATGAGAACTATGGCCGCGAGTTGCTGGAATTGCACACTCTTGGCGTCGACGGCGGTTACACGCAGCATGACGTAGTGGAAGTTGCGCGCTGCTTCACGGGTTGGGGAATCGCCGCTCCCAAAAAGGGCGGTACCTTCGAATACAACGACAAAGTTCACGATAAAGGGCAGAAAGTTGTCCTGGGGCACGTGATTCCGGCAGGCGGCGGAATGGGTGACGGACTGAGGGTCATCGACATACTTAGCCAGCATCCTTCCACGGCTCGGTTCATCTCTCTTAAGCTGGCTCAGCGCTTCGTGGCTGATGATCCTCCCCCTTCGCTCGTTGCGCACATGGCCAAGACATACCAGAAAACCAAAGGCGATTTACGGGAAGTCATCCGAACGATGCTGACCTCGCCCGAGTTCTGGTCGCAGGGAGCATACAACGCCAAAATCAAAACGCCTTTCGAGATGGTCGCGAGCGCTCTGCGAGTGACGAATGCGGATCTGACTTCCGGCTATGCACTGGCGAACGAATTTCAGAAACTTGGCGAACCGTTGTATCGCAAGGTTGAGCCGACAGGCTACAGCGCGGAGAACTCGGAGTGGGTAAGTTCCGGCGGTTTGCTCGATCGGATGAATTTCGCCTTGGCTTTGGCACACAACCGCTATCCCGGCGCTACGGTTGATTTACCTGGATGGGCGAGTTCGGCAACCAGCGATCCGATCGGCTTTGCGCGATCGCTTCTCGAGCGAGATCCCAGCCCACAGACAATGTCCGCAATAGGAAAGATAGTGAATGACCCAAGCGTGAGGGCGCAACTCGCATCAGCGGCGAAACTGCCGGATCCACAACTCCCTAGCCTGGTCGCCGGAATCGCGCTTGGATCGCCGGAGTTCCAGCATCGCTGAGTTCATTCCAGAGAAGCAACTAATGGCATCACGAAGAGTATTCCTGAAGAATTCAGCGTTGGCGATGGTCGGATTGGGATCCGTACCGACATGGCTCACGCGCGCGGTGTTCGCGAAAGACGCTCCGGGAGAACGCAAGAAAGTCCTGATCGCAATCTTTCAGCGTGGAGCTG
Source organism: uncultured Acidobacteriaceae bacterium (assembly GCA_963730775.1). GTDB lineage: Bacteria > Acidobacteriota > Terriglobia > Bryobacterales > Bryobacteraceae > Bog-105. Next base: position 124,529 of record CAVSTI010000019.1, read on the forward strand.
TGGACGGACTCAACGTGGTCGTTCCGCACGCTGAATCCGAATACTACGCGATGCGGCCGACCATCGCTATTCCACGACCGAACGGAAGCGAGAACCTCCGCGATTGATCTGGATGGCCATTTTGGTCTGCATCCGGCACTCCGCTCCTTGAAGCCGCTTTGGGATAACAAGCAACTTGCGATCGTCGAAGCGGTTGGCTCGCCCGATCCGACGAGGTCGCACTTCGACGCGCAGGACTACATGGAATCGGGGACGCCGGGCCGGAAAGCGACAACCGACGGCTGGTTGAATCGTGCGCTTTCCCGAGAACCAGACCCTTCGGCTCTGCGCGCCATCAGCGTTGGGACAGATCTGCCCAGCTCGCTCCGCGGAAAGAACGAAGCTCTCGTCCTGAACAATATCGGAGATTTCCAGGTGAAGGATGCGCGCGCAGCCACCATCTTCGAAAGCATGTACGGCACATCAGCCGACCGGGTGCTGAACGGGACGGCGCGTGAGACGTTTGATGCGATTCGCATCATGCAATCCATCCAGAAAACACCCTATACGCCGGCGAACAATGCGCAGTATCCGAAGGGACGACTTGGTCAGAGCCTGCTCCAGATAGCCCGCATGGTCAAGGCGAACGTTGGCTTGGAAGTGGCGTTCACGGACGTCGGCGGCTGGGATACGCATGTGCAACGAGGTGGGGCCGCAGCCCCATACCGGTCAGCTTGCAAATCTTCTGCGCGACTTCGCAGACGCCATCTCTGCCTTCTCACGAGACATGGGCGACCGAATGGAAGACATAACGCTCGTCACCATGTCTGAATTCGGACGCACCGCGCGAGAAAACGGAAATCGTGGCACCGATCACGGCCATGCCAACGTGATGTTTGTTCTCGGCGGACAGGTGCGTGGCGGTTGTGTCCACGGGATCTGGCCGGGACTTGCCACGGAGCAACTCTACGAATCGCGTGACCTGAACGTCACTACCGATTTTCGAAGCGTTCTCTCTCAAGTTGTGTCGACTCAGTTGGGCAATCGCGAGCTCGCGAGCGTATTTCCAGGCTTTCGTCCCGGCCTGGAAGCTTCAAATCGACTTCGTCTTTTCGCCTAGCCGAGAGATTGCGCGAACTTCCAGGCGTCCGAAACGATCCTGTCGAGATCCGCGCGATTCGGCTTCCAGCCAAGCGTCTTTTGCAAATTGCTGGAATCGGCCACGAGAGACGCCGGGTCTCCTTCTCTCCTGGGACCCATCGTGAAGGGAACCTTCTTGCCGGTCACTCGTTCCACCGAACCGACGACTTCTTTCACGGAATGTCCCGAACCCGTTCCCACGTTAAAGAAGTTGGAGGAGCCGCCCTTCAACAGGTAATCAACCGCGGAGATGTGCGCTTCGGCCAAGTCACTCACGTGTATGTAATCACGAATGCACGTCCCGTCTTCGGTCGGGTAATCGTCTCCGAAAAGAGTAACGGGCGAGCCTGTCTGAACAGCTCGCAGGATAAGCGGTATCAAGTGCGTTTCGGGATCGTGGCGCTCGCCAAGGCCAGCTTCCGGTTCGGCTCCGCAAGCGTTGAAGTACCGGAGACGGATGCTACGAAATTCCTGATAGCGGTCGAGCCATTCCAGCATCCTTTCGACGATCACTTTTGATTCGCCGTACGGATTGATCGGGGCGTAGGGTTCATCCTCAACAATCGGCACCCGAGCAGGTGTTCCGTAAGCCGCGGCGGTAGACGAGAAAACCAGGCGCTTGACACCGGTCTTCATCATGGCATCGAGCAGTGACAGCGTGCCGCCTACGTTGTTGTCGAAATAAAGAAGCGGATCTTTTGTGGATTCGCCGACCGCGATATACGCCGCGAAATGAATCACCGCGTCCACATTGTGTTTGCTTAACAGCCCGGCCAGCTTATCCGTTTCGCGTAAGTCCAGGGTATGAAGAATTGCGGGAGGGACGGCCTCACGATAACCACGGCCCAGGTTGTCGACGACCAGGACCGAGTAACCCTGCTTTTCAAGAAAGTAGCGAGTGTGGGAACCGATGTAACCGGCTCCTCCGGTAACGAGAATGGTAGGCAAGCACTTCCGAGTTTAGCCCCTGAGATCCTGAAAGCATGGCGCAGGTGGAGCTTCGGGATGTAACGAAAATCTATAAGACGGGAGGAACGCCGGCGAAAGCACTTGACGGCGTTTCGCTTGTGATCCGCCCCGGAGAGTTTGTTGGCGCTGGTCGGTAAGAGCGGATGCGGGAAGTCGACCCTTTTAAATATGTGCGGAGCTATGGACTTCCCGACTTCGGGAACCGTGCTCATCGACGGTGTCGACACGTCCGGCTTGACTGACAGCGCGCTCACCCGGATGCGCCGGGAAAAGATCGGCTTTATCTTCCAATCTTTCCAATTGCTGCATACGCTGACTGCGCTTGAGAATGTGGAGCTTCCCCTGTTGTTGGCGCGAACGCCTCAAAGCCGGGCAACGGCGCTCGAGCGCTTGCGGTGGGTCGAGATGGAATCGTACTCTGATCGCTATCCGCATCAACTTTCCGGGGGCCAGCAGCAGCGAGTCGCCATCGCACGAGCTCTCGCAGGCTCGCCTCAATTGCTTCTCGCAGATGAGCCCACCGGGAATCTCGACAGCGGGACGGGCGAGCTCGTTCTCAACCTGTTGCGGAAGGTAGCGGACGATTTTGGGGTCTCGATCGTTATGGCAACCCATAGCCTGGAGAGCACCGCGGTTGTGAACCGGATCGTACGGATGAGAGACGGGCGCATCATTGCGGTCGAAAATGCCGAGCCCGCTCGAATTCTGGCATGAAGTACTTTCTCCCGCTGTTCGCAAGGCTCATCCTCCGCCCGCTCCGCCGCGAACCTTTGCGTACGAGCCTCACGGTAATGGCAGTGGCCCTCGGAGTTGCCGTTGTGGTTGCGATCGACCTTGCCGGCGATGCGGCCGCCGGAAGTTTTCGTTCGTCGCTCGAATCGCTCGCCGGAAAATCGGACCTGCTGATTACGTCCACGGGTGGTGTCGATGAAAACTTGCTGGGAAAACTGGTCCAACTTCCATATCCACTTGCGTTTACCCCACGCATCGAGAGCTTCGCATTTGTCGGTGGGAAGGGCGAAGCGATACCGTTCTTTGGTCTAGACCTGATCGGACAGAGCTTGGGAAGCGGTGGCAATAGTCCCCTTGCTCCCCTCGGCTCCGTGGCAGATCTCGGAGAGAACACCGTCTGGGCGGGCCGTAGCACTCGGCTCAAACCCGGCGACGAGGTCCAACTCCTCATCAATGACGAGATGCATAGGGTGAAAGTAGCCGGTTTGCTTCCCTTTACGAAGGCGGTTGGCGAGGACCGGGTGATTGTTGCCGATATCGGACTTGCGCAAAAACTGACGGGCGAAGAGGGAAGGCTCGATGCGGTCGAAGTATCGATTCCGAACGGCGAATCGGTCGAACATTGGCGTGAGATCCTGCGCCATGCGCTACCGCCTTCAGCCGAAGTGAACCCGGCCGGCTCGAGAACGGACGAGAACCGGAAAATGCTGGCCGCCTTCCGCTGGAACCTGCACGTGTTGAGCTATATCGCGCTGGTGGTTGGTGGTTTTCTCATTTACAACACCATTTCTATCTCTGTCGTCCGGCGCCGGACCGAGATCGGTGTTATTCGCGCCCTCGGCGGCTCCAAACTCCTGGTTGGTTGCGGCTTTCTCGCCGAGGCCTTGGCCCTTGCCACGGCCGGAACGGGCCTGGGATTGGTGTTAGGCCGGCTGCTTGCACTCGGGGCAGTTGCATTGATTGGAACTACCGTTCAGTCGCTCTACGTCAGCAGTGTTCCAGCGCGCATCCAAATGGGACCTGCAGCACTTCTGACAGGGATCGGCCTGGGGCTCGGGATCTCTCTGTTAGCCGCGATTGCGCCAGCTTGGGAAGCGGCACAGATATCGCCCACGGAAGCGATGGCACGAGGGCGGGAGCAGTATCTTGCCGCAGTCCGCTCTCGCCATACAATTTGGCTCGCTCTCGGCTCGCTTGCTTCTTGGAGCCATGCTGACGCAGCCTGGTCCGGTTCATGGGAAGCCGATCTTCGCTTACATGTCCGTGATCTTATTGGTCGCGGGTACCTCGCTAGCGGTCCCAAATATCTGGATTGCTTTTGTTGCACGCGCCCACCGCTGGATCGCAAGAGTCTTTGGCATCGAGGCTGAGCTTGCAACACGCTCACTGCGCGGATCGATTGCCCGAACCTCTATCTTGACTGCCGCGTTGGCTACAGCAGTGGCGATGACCGCAAGCATCGGCATCATGGTCGGCAGTTTCCGCGACACCGTCCGAGTCTGGATGGATAACGAACTGAAGGCCGACTTTTACTTACGTCCTGCGGCCCCCGCCGGCGCTGACCGTTATCCGGTGATGAGTGCAGACGTAGCCGACGGAATCGAGAGGCTGCCCGGAGTTGCTGCGGTTGACCGCTTTCGCTCTTATCCGATTTCGTACCAGGGCCTGCCCGCGAATCTGGCGGGAAGTGAAGCGAGCAAGCTGCAACGCGCTGCTGCCACTCGATTCCTGCCCGGGGAAGATGGCAGTAGGATCCTCGCGCAACTTCCTCGGGGCGATTTTGCAATCGTCAGCGAACCATTTGCTAATAAACACGGCGTGCATCCGGGCACTGAGTTGAGGTTGCCGATCGGAGGCGAGACGAGAAAACTAAAGGTGCTTGGGATCTATTACGATTACTCGACTGAGCGCGGTTTTGTCGTTCTTGATCGAGCGATTCTGTTGAAGTACCTGCCCGAGCCGGGCACTCTCTACCCTCGCTGTGTATCTGAACGAGAATGCAAGCGCAAACGACGTGAGAGCCGGAATCGACCGGATTGTGAGCGGGCGTTCGGTGCTGGTTTTTCCCAGTTCAGCGTTGCGGCGTGCTGCCATCCAGATCTTCGATCGTACGTTTCGGATTACCTACGCGCTTGAAGCCGTCGCGATTTTTGTCGCGGTGATGGGCATTGCGGGGTCACTGCTCGCGATGGTGATCGACCGTCGCCGTGAGCTGGCCATATTTCGTTTCCTGGGCGCAGACCGTGGGCAAATCCGGCGGGTCATCCTATGTGAAGCGGGCCTCCTCGGCTTTGTCGCAAACGTAATCGGACTTGTGCTGGGAACGTTTCTCTCGCTGATTCTGATCTTCGTCATCAACAAGCAATCGTTCGGCTGGACGATCCAGTTCCACTGGCCGGCTGGTCTGTTGTGCGCTGCCGTTGCCGGTGTTTTCGTCGCAACCGTGATCGCGGGCTTCTATCCGGCGCAGAAGGCGATTGGGCTGAACCCGATCGAGGCGATTCATGAGGAGTAAGTTCATCCTTGTTTTGGGCAGCGTCCTCCTCCTGTGTGCTTATGCTTTTGCAGCGCAGGAATGGAAAACAGCCCGCGCGAATTATCCCTATTCATTTCCTCGTGATCACTTCTCGCACAACGATTTCCAGACGGAATGGTGGTATTACACGGGCAATCTGCGTTCAGAGGACGGCCACCGGTTCGGGTTACGAGCTCACGTTCTTCCGTCAAGCTGTGCACCTCGACGCAACATCCGATCTTCCGCGAACGTGGCGGCCCGACCAGGTGTATCTGGCTCATTTCGCACTTAGCGATCTCGACGGCAGCGAGTTTTTCCATACGAAGCGACTGAATCGTAGCGGTCCGGGTCTTGCCGGCGCCGACGAGAAGACAGGTCATTACTGGAACGGAAACTGGCAGGTGCAGTGGTCGGACGAGCGCTCGGCCGTGCAGCAGCTCCAGGCAATCGCGGAATCTGGAACGTTACGGCTAACTCTCCGGCCCAGTAAGCCGCCGGTCGTCAACGGGCGGGATGGAATCAGTGTGAAAGGGCCGCTTGCGGGCGAAGCGTCTCAATACATCTCCTTCACCAGGATCGATACTTCAGGAACTCTCGACTGGAAAGGTAAGCGCTACGCTGTCCGAGGAAGCAGCTGGATGGACCACGAGTTCTTCACCGAGCCTTCCGACACTCAACTCGCCGGCTGGGACTGGTTTGCAGTCCAGCTCGACACGGGACAGGAACTTATGCTGTATCGCCTACGGAGAAAAGATGGGAGTTCACAGCGATTCTCTTCGGGAACATACGTCGACGAGAAAGGTGCGTCTCGCTTTCTGAGCGGCTCCGATTTCACCCTTACGCCGCTCGAATGGTGGCAGAGTTCCGCATCGGGCGAGCGCTATCCGGTGCGCTGGCGCATTTCCGTGCCTTCACTGCAACTCGACTTAACTGAGCAAACAAGACTTCCTAATCAGGAACTCTTCAGCCGTGAGCCGATTTCGCCCACATATTGGGAAGGCGCGGTGGAATACGCGGGGCGGATGGGGTCACGAGGTGTGTCGGGAGTGGGATACCTGGAGATGACCGGCTACTCAAAGAGCATTCGGCTTACCGGGGATTGATCAGCTCAGGGCAGGTTCCACAGCTTTCGATGGCGGCCCTTCCAGTTGCCGCATGAACCCGGCCAGAAGCGAAGCCAGAAGGCAACAAGCAACAACAATCCCGAGCGCGTACCGCAACGTGACAATTTGCGATACGAACCCAATGCTTGGCGGCCCGACGATAAAACCAACGTAGCCGATTCCGGTGACAGTCGCGATTCCCGGCCCCGGACTGACCGACGGAACCCGCCCGCCTGAACCAAACACCAGGGGAATGATCACGGACAGACCTGCACCAGTGGCAGCCAATCCCGGCATTGACCACCCTGGAGAAGGCGCGGCCAGAGCCGATATCAATCCGGCTGCAGCGACGAGGCATCCGCCGCGCACGGTCCGAAGTGGCCCCATGCGCTCGGTGATGAAGTCACCCAAAAAACGGAAGCTTGCCATGGCGCCCGAGAAAACTGAGTAGCCCGCGGCTGCAGTTCCGGCGCCCGCCTTGAGGACTTGGCGCATGTACACGGCTGTCCAGTCCGCAATTGCACCCTCCGCGAGAAGGATGCAGAATCCAATCGCGCTTAGCGCCAGGAGAACCTTCGGGATCTGACGGAAAGGAAGCCGGTGCTGCCGTTCAACCGCGGCCGAAACATCTCGCATCAGCAACGGCGACACCAGAACGACGCCGACCAGATTTGCGGTTGCACTTGCGGCGAAATGCAGCGGAACGGGAGCCCCGCTGGCGGCAACGGCACCTCCAGCCGCCGCACCGGCCATCGCTCCCAGGCTGAACATTCCGTGAAAGCGCGACATGGTGGGCCGTCCCATGCCTTTCTCCACTTCCACACCCTGCGCGTTCATGGAAACATCCATCGCGGCCGCAAGGGCTCCGAAGACAAATAGCGCCCCGGCAAGACTGACGGCATCAAAAGCCAAACCCATGAGGACGACAGCCAGGCAGAATGCACTGCTGCTGAAGATGCAGACGCGTTTGCTTCCGTACCGGCTTATCAGGTATCCCACGGCGGGAATGGTGAGGACGGCGCCGACCGCTGAGCTCAGAAGGGTCATCCCGAGGACAGCGTTCGACAGGTGAAGTTTGGCCTGTACTGCGGGAATGCGAGAGATCCACGTAGAAACCACTAGCCCGTGTACAAGGAACAGAACGACAACGCTCCACCACGCTTTGCGCAGAGCGAGCCGCGAATGTGCTATCGGCATGGGAGGGCTACAATACGGCTCCGCTCATAGGTGGCGAACTTCGGTGGACGTAAATCGTGATCTGCTGTCCTCGAGATTTCCATCCCGCCACGGCCTGAAGATTTAACCGTAAGCATTGTTCCGGAGTGATCTCGTGCTGCCATCCGTAGTAGCGCTCCAGAAACTTGCGGACGATTGGTATCGATAGAACACTCTCCTCGGGCGCCCAGGTTCTGGTGTAGGTGATCAGAGCATCGAACTTTCCCGGTGGTAGCGCCGCGATCGACTGGAAGCTGAAGTCGCCCGTCTCAACGCTCGTCAACTTGTGCTGAACGAAGCCGTACTCGGGATGCCGTAGTGCCTGCGTATATGGCCATGCAGTCGCGATACGCTGGCCAGGCAAACTGCGCTCGACAAACTCAGCTGCTGCCTGTTGCAGACGGACGAAATCCACCATGGCCAGATTGTTCTCGAAAGGGAAGGGATACGGTGGATTCCAGAAGAGATTCACCGCCAACCCGAGCGTCATCAGAGCGGTGGCTGACATCCCGACCCAACGTCTTCTCGAACTCAGAGCCAAACTGACGGTTATGTAGAAGATCGGAAGCACGGGCAACAAATAGCGCTCTAATTCTGCGCCGCCCAGAACCGAGACAAGAACCAGGGTGCAAAGCCCGACCGCAAGCGTCGCCACCCATTCCGGCCTCCGAAAAAACCGCGGCTTATCCCTGACCAGCATGATCGCGAGGAGCACCGTGCCCACCCACCGGAATTCCGCCAGAAATACATAGTAGAGCCTTCGGCTCAAGGACATCGCAATGCGTACAGGATGAAGCGCGTATGTCACGTTGTAATGCGCAAATCCCGGATTACCAAGCCAGTTGCCCGTTGCCCGGTGAAGCAGAATCAGCCACGCAACCAGGAATACCAGCGGTGCCGAAAAGTAAGCAGCCGTTTTCCAATCGCGCCGGTAGAGAAGAATGCCGGCGAAAACTGCCGGGACCACGATGCCGGTTTCCTTGATGAGTACCAGAGCAACGCTCGCGGCTGCTGCCAGCGCGTATTGTCTTTTGATAAACAGAAGAAGGCAGACAAGCGTGAAGACCATCGCCGGCATATCGAGCTGGGCCAGCATGCTTTGAGTAAAGAACAGAGGCGACGAGAGCAGGAGAATGGGAGGTAGAAATGCGGGCGCGCCCTTGCTTCCTTTACTTAGCTCAATGGAGAGAAGAAACAAGACGAGCAGGCCGGCGCTCGCGACGAGCAGCATTGCAACCCGGGTGATCGGAATGCTGTACCCAAAAATCTTATAGATTAGAGCCAGATACGCTTCCACGCCGGGCGGGTGAACGTTGGGAATGGCCGAGTGGGAAACAAGCGCACCATCCCGCAGAAGGTCAAGCGCTGTCGGCACGAACTGGCCCAGTTCATCCCAGAAGAAAGGCAAGCTGAGCAGACCGATGTGCACCGCAAACAGCGGGAGCGCAAAGATGAAGAAGAAGATCAGCAGATAGTACGGACGTTTTCGTTTCGACTTCTCCCTCTCAAGCGCGAACGGAGGGAGTTTCGGCATGGGCGGCCGGCGTTGCGTCGGCATCAGCGAACTATTGGATCACGTCGCCTTGCGCTTGGGCTTCCAGCTTGATCTCGCCAAATGCGGCTTCATACTGCTTCAAGTTCTGCTGGAGAAGGTTAGAGAGAGCTTTCGCTTGCGGAGGACTCAGGTAGACGCCTTGAAAATTCTGAATCGTGACCGCGTCGGGAGCGGTCTGGTTTACCGTTCCGAACATCAGGAAAAAATCCCAAAGGCTTACCCGCATCTGAACGCTGTTCGCATAACTCTCGCGGTAGTCCTGCGTATTCGTGAGTTGAAGTTTTGGCTGGGCTTGCCCGGGTGTCATGACTCTAGTATTACCGACGATGGTAAGCCCGTTTGGATTCGATCGCTACTGCCGATCGCAAGCTGCTGGGAGGAGGGAATGGCGGGGACGACGGGGCTCGAACCCGCGACCTCCGACGTGACAGGCCGGCGTTCTAACCAACTGAACTACGTCCCCTTCTGACAGGCAACGTCGGATAACTGGAGCATAACACACGTTGCGTGATTATTTCGTGAGTACGGTTGCGCCATAGCCGCTAAAAGGCATTCATAGCCTGGTCAAACGTCCGATAATAGAGACGTGTCTGCTGTCATTGAACGCAAGCCGACCCCGGAACAGCTCCTTCAGCAGTTGCAGTCGGAGGAAGAACACCAGGCAAGGGGTCGCCTCAAAGTATTCTTTGGTTATGCCTCGGGAGTTGGAAAAAGCTTCCGCATGCTCGACGAAGGCCGCAGGCGCCACGAGCGCGGCCAGGATGTAATTGTCGGTGCTATCCAGCCTCGTCTTTCTCCCGAGCTGCAGGGGATAGTTTCCACTCTGGACGTCATCCCATTGAAAGGCGTGGGCAAGATCGACGCCATGGATGTTGAGGCGATTCTGGAGCGGCGCCCCAAGGTGTGTCTGGTGGACGGCTTGGCCTATGACAATCCACCGGGCTTCCCGCATGACAAGCGCTGGCAGGACGTGGAACAGCTCCTCGACGCGGGCATCTCGGTCATCACGTCGGTCAACTTACAGCACATCGAGGAGATGAGGCCCCGAGTGGAATCGATCACCGGTAAGCACATCGCGCAAACGGTCCCGCTCAGCTTTATCCAGACCGCCGACGAAATCGTAGTGGTGGATGTTCCGCCCGAAAGTTGTAAAGCGATCGCAGATGACGGCAGTACGGTAAAGGCACATCTGCTATCGCAGAATCAGCTCTCGGAGCTACGAGAACTGGCCCTCCTGCTGGCTGCGGACGTAGTTGATAAGCAATTGGGTCGATATCTGGAACGTAACGGAATCGAACAATCGTGGGGAACACAAGAGCGGATTCTTGTTTGGCTTTCTCCGGGCGCGGATGCGCCTCGCATGCTGGAGAGTGGCGCCCGGAATCGTGATCGTTTTCATGGCGAGTTGGTTGCGGCTCATATGAATCGCCCCGATTGGTCGTCGGAGCAGCGTGCCCGTGTGACGAATGCGGTCGAGTACGCGAAGTCTAAGGGAGCGGAGATTGCCGTACTCAAAGGCGACGATCTGGTCGACGCGATCCTGGGGTTTGCCCGGCAGAAGGGAATCACTCAAATCTACATTGGTCACAAGGGACGCGAGAGTTGGTGGGAACGGGCCTTTGGAGGCGAACTGGAACGCCTGATCAGCCTGGCCGAGGGTATTGACGTCCGAGTCTTCCCACACGCCTAAGCACGAGCGCTGATAAAGATACGGCCGTAGCCGAGATCGGCGCCCATGCCCGCGTCAGAAGCGGCGGTGATCTCGAGATTGTGGAACCCGGCCTTTTGGAGGCGCGCTGTGATTTCCTCTTCCGGAAAGCTTCTCTGCTCCACTACGCTTCGGTGCTGCCGCCACGTGTCGGGCAACTCCGCAGGAACAAACCAAATCAATTCCGTGCGCGCGATCTTGGTCACATCGTCATAGGATCCCCGAACCAGGCTGACGTACTCCGGCGTTACCTCCGCTGTCCATCGGCGGTGATCGGAAAGAAAAGCCTCTTCGAGGTTCATATCGAACACGAAAAGGCCCCCGGGCGCGAGTGCGCGATGAACGCTTTCGAAGACGCTCTCGAGATCATTGATGTTGGCCAAATGATTCAAGGAGTCAAACGTCGAAAGAGCTGCCGCATACTGCGATCGCCCGACATCCATATAGCGCGCGTCCTGTACACGCCAATCAACGGCGGGCCAATCTCTTCGGGCAATTGCGATCAACTCGGCCGAAGCATCAACCGCAGTGACCGCATAACCTTTCCAGATGAGTTCGCGAGTGACATGCCCGGATCCGCAGCAAACATCCAGGACCCTTGCGCCATGGGGCACTCTGGGAGAAAAACAGACGCTCGAGGGCGGGGCGCGCGGCCGGCAAATACCAGTCTGCCCAAAGCTTGTGATACATCTCGGCGATCGGGTCGTAAGAAGAAGGAGAGACGCGGTTCATTTGTTTGGGAGAGATTCGAGTGCAGATTCCCTATTCAGTTCAGCAACGATAATGAGGTGATTATGCACTCGCCCAATATGTTTCCAATTGGAGATGCTGGCGAGGTCACAGTCGAGCGGGAATCGGAGTCACTCAACATCACCTACTCCGGTTCCGCCGCTCATTCGTTATACGTTGCGATTGATAACCGGCGCGGGTATGGGCTCCTTCATCGCTCCTTTCGAGGAAGCGTGGGAAGGCTCGACGGTCTTTCTTCCCTTTCCCGCAAAGTCGCTTTTCTATGTGATCGAGGGCAGCTGTTATCGGCGGATATGGAGGGACTACGCCGGATGGAGTCAACGAGAGACTGCTCCGGACGTAACCTACTCGCAATCAGAATCTTATGGACGGCTTTCGATTCCCATCGACAATCCAGGCCCGCTCAGCCTTGTCATTTATGTGAAGGACCTGCAGGTGAACTCCGGGTGGGGAACCTTGCTGGGATCAACTGACCCGAGTGCCATGGGAGGAACTGGCGACCGTGTCATAGGGTCGTTTATCCAAGTCACTCGAGACGCAAGCGGGAGCACAGTATGCGAGAGGATGCGCCGATTCCGCTGTCCGTCTCGCGTTCGTATCTACGAGCTATTCCCTCGCTTATTCGGCAACATCAACACCGCGGGCAAACTGAATGGACGGTTGAGGGAAAACGGATGCGGCAAGTTTGCCGACATCAATGAAGCGGCACTTTCTTCGCTCGCCGAGATGAACTTCACCCACGTGTGGCTGCTTGGAGTCATACGCCATGCGAGCACAACCGCGTATCCGAATTTGGGTTTCGAGCCTGACGATTCGGATCTGATGAAAGGACTGGCCGGCAGCCCTTTCGCAATTAAAGATTACTTCGATGTGTCTCCGGACCTGGCGATTGATCCGGAAAATCGCCTTGCCGAGTTTCGCAGCCTGGTGGACCGGATCCATGCCAAAGGACTGAAGGTCATCCTGGACCTCGTACCCAATCACGTCTCAAGAGCCTACGAATCTATTGTTCGACCCGATCTGGATTTCGGGGCGAGCGATCACAAGTCGGTGTTTTTTGCCCCATTCAACAATTTCTACTACCTCAGTCGTGACGACGAAGGTGGCGGCCCGCCTCTTCGACTCCCGACATTCGACCCGCAGACAGGTGTAGCGATCAGCTCGACATGCGCTGTACAGAGTGACTGTGATGGATTGTTTGAAGGCGAGCGAAGCTTCGGACGAGTAACAGGAAACAACCGCATTACCTGGACGCCTGACATCACGGATTGGTACGAAACCGTGAAGCTGAACTACGGATTCGATTTCCGAGCGCATGACGCCAACGATCGACGGTTTCCGAATGCCCGGGCTCCTCAGCTTCCCGTTCCGGATACCTGGCTAAAACTCGATGCGGTGATCGGGTATTGGCAGTCCCATGGCGTGGACGGCTTCCGTTGCGACATGGCACACATGATTCCACCGGAGTTCTGGGCGTGGGCGATAGCTCGAGCGCAGGATCGCAATCGCGAGGTCTTTTTTATGGCCGAAGCGTACAACGACATGCTTGTCGTGCCCTCGCAGGATGCGACTGTGCTCGCCCTGAATCAAGCGTCTCCCGCAACGGGCTTGCTCCAGACCGGATTCGATGCCGTTTATGGGCACGATACTTACTCGGTCATTCGACAGATATATATGGGGCCGAAGTGGGCAAACGACATAGATGAGACGCTGGGCGGTGAATTCGTTTGGTCGAACAGCGTTTGCTACGCCGAGAATCACGATGAGATTCGGCTCGCTTCCCCGCTTGCTTGGGGTGGATTCGGCGCAAGCGTTGGGCGGGTAGCTGCCGCCGTGTTGTATGGAATTCAGCGCGGTCCCATTCTCTTCTATAACGGGCAGGAAGTTGGCGAGCCCGCAGTCGGAGCGTCAGGGTTCAGCGGAGACGACGGAAGAACGACGATCTTTGATTACTGGTTCATGCCCGAGCTCAGTAAATGGGTGAACAATCATCGTTACGATGGCAAAGGACTGTCAGATGAGCAGCGGGAGCTTCGCAGCTACTATGCCCGCTTGCTTGCGCTGGCAGACGAGCCGGCCTTTCGCGATGGTCACTTCTATTCGCTTAACCCGTCCAATTTGGAGAATCCGGAGTTTGGCCGGTGCGACGGCGAGACCGTCAGCGGGCATTGGCTATATGCGTTTCTTCGCTACGACCCAAGCACAAGCCAGCGATTCTTGGTGGTTGCTAATTTCCACGGTCGATACACCCTGGATGTGCAGATTCGAGTGCCCCAAAGCGCTCTCGATCTGGTTGCGGTCCCGCGCGGATCTTCCATGCATCTCAAGGAGCAACTCTCGGGTTTGCCGATCGAAATCGACGTCCCGCCAGGCTCGGAAGGCATTCGAATCGGATCTATCCCTCCTCTGACGGCTTGTTACTTCGCGCTCACACTAGCAGGGCTGAGCTGAGAAGCGGAATCACTGTCCAGGAAGATAGACACATTCGGGTGTTTCCTTAGCGCCGACGCAGGAACTTCGGCGCAAATGGGACCCTCCAGAGCGGCACGGACTGCCGAGGCCTTCTGTGAGCCAGGAACAACGCAGATGATTTCGTTCGATTTGAGTATTTGTCCTATCGACATCGAAATGGCCCGCTTCGGGACGTCGCCGAGGGTAGGAAACCATCCTTCGTTTACCTGCTGCTGCCTGCAGGCGAGATCAAGTTCCACAATGATGTAGGGATCTTCGGTTTCCAGGTCGGCTGGAGGGTCATTGAATGCGAGGTGCCCGTTTTCGCCAATGCCAACGAACGCGAGGTCGACCGGTCCACTGCTGATTGCGGCGTTCGCGGCTGAAATCACCTTCTCAGGATCGCCGGATCCATTGAGCAAGTGATAGCGGGAAATGCCCAATGGTTCGACGATGCGTTCCCGAATATAGCGAGCGAAGCTGGCAGGATGCTCCGGGCCGATTCCGATGTACTCGTCGAGGTGGAAGAGCTCAACACTGCTCCAATTGAGCGAATCTTCGCGTGTCAACGCATCCAGGAATGACAATTGCGACGCCCCGGTGGCCGCAACCAGGCGAACTCGTTCCTTCGTTTTAGTTGATGCCGGAGTCGCGAAGCTGCATAGCGCGCCGCCGCTACAGACATGGACAATTTGTCCGGAAAAATCTGGATCATAATCGGAATCTTCTTAGTTCAGACGATTCGCGCTCTAAATGATCTCAGGGTTGATCTGGTAGCGATTGATGCCGATCAAGCCGTCTTCAATTCTTCCGAACAGACAACAGCTGCTTTGCTTCCGCGATCGGCCTGTGACACGCTCCAGTTCCAAGCCGTCGAAATGATGGAGTCGATGTTTTGAAACGCGGGTTTCCAGCCCAGTATTTTTTGGGCTCGTTTAGCAGAGGCTATCAAAATCGGCGGATCGCCGGGGCGACGGGGCTCTTCTCGCGTCGGAACAGATCTGCCAGAAATCCGCTT
Source organism: uncultured Acidobacteriaceae bacterium (assembly GCA_963730775.1). Lineage (GTDB taxonomy): Bacteria > Acidobacteriota > Terriglobia > Bryobacterales > Bryobacteraceae > Bog-105. The sequence continues at coordinate 139,664 of CAVSTI010000019.1, forward strand.
TACTATCTCAACAACTTCGCGCACGGAAACTCCTCTGCCGGTACCGAGGTTCAGTTGAGCGCTCGAGCCGCCAGCCCCAAGATATTTCAGCGCAGAGACGTGGGCAGCAGCGACATCCGAAACATGAATGTAGTCGCGCACAGCCGTGCCGTCGGCGGTCCGAAAGTCGGTTCCGTAAACATTGAGCTCGGGATGCTGGCCCAATGCCGTAGCGATTGCCAGGGGGATCAGGTGCGTTTCCGGGTCGTGGCTTTCGCCGATCTCCCCGGCGAGATCAGCTCCGGCGGCGTTGAAGTAGCGGAGGGAGACGAAGCGGAAGTCGTAAGCCGTCTCGTACCACTGGCATGCTCTTTCAATGAAGAGCTTGCTTTCGCCATAAGGGCTTACTGGTCTTTGTGGATGATCTTCATCCAGAAATTTCGTTTGGGGGATTCCGTAAACCGCACAGGTCGACGAGAAAATTAGTCGGTTAACACCACAGGCGAGCAGGGTATCCAGGAACGCTAAGGTGTTGTTAACGTTGTTGTGGAAGTACTTGCGGGGGTTGCTCATCGATTCACCCACATAAGCACTTGCCGCCAGGTGGATCGCTGCCCGGATTTCATACCGCTCAATCGTGCGCCGTACCAACGACTCGTCGGCTACGTTGCCCCTCACCAGCGGGCCCCAACGTACGGCCCATTCATTCCCTGTAGACAGGTTGTCAAGCACGACAGGCATGAATCCAGCAGCAGCGAGAGCCTTTGCCGTGTGACTACCTATGTAACCCGCACCTCCGGTAACTAAAATACTTTGCAATCCCACCCTTCTTGAGTTTACGGTCCATCGACCCAAACCGCAATTGCACTACGGTTAGGACGGAGTATCACGGGGAACGTACCGGTACAGCTAGCATCGACTTTCGAGATTCGCGATCATGGAAGTTTAGTGATCAAACCAATGGCCGTCCGTACTGTAGCTGCTGAGCATACGGCACCCGCGAAGTCTGAAAGCGTTGGGCGTAAGCATTTCGCGTTGGGCTGGGCCGACGCACTTTGTGCGATTGCACTCTGCATCCTGACCCTTCTGAGTTGGATTCCACGGTCCAAAGGCCCACTCGATCTCCGTTGGGATGGTGGCACTTACTACATCCTTGGTACGTCTCTTGCGCAAGGAAAAGGATACCGGCTTCTCAACGAACCAGGGGAAATCCGAGCCGACCAATATCCTCCACTTCTGCCTGCAATTGTTGCCGTGCATCAAAAGCTACTATCTTCGAGCGATCCCGTAAAGGTCGCCATCTGGCTCCGCCGGACGTGGATCCTGCTTTCCGTTGGGTATGTGTGCGGGGCTTTTTTCCTTGCGCGGATCTCCCTTTCACGGCTATACGCTTTCTGGCTCGCAGCCGTCTGCATGATGAGCTACGACATGTACTATCTGGCCACGTTGTGCTTTGCGGAGCTTCCGTTTGGACTCGCAACAGTCCTTTTTGCCTGGTCCTATTTGCGAAAGGATGGGGAAAGCTGGACGCGCTATGTCAGCCCTGTCTTTGCGATTGCGGGATATTTGCTCCGGACAATGGGAGTTGCACTCCTTCTGGCCTGGATCGCCGACGCATTTTTCCGAAAACGCTTCCGTATAGCTGGAGTTCGAGCCGTTATAGCGCTGGCTCCGGTCCTTGCGTGGCTTGCCTACGTGCACACCGTGGAGTCCGCACCGGACTATAAGCGGCCTTACTACGCATATCAGCGCGACCCTTCGATGTTCTACAACGTCAGCTATGCCGCGAACATGAAGTTGAAAGATCCGTTTCGGCCAGACTTGGGGAATGTCACGTTGGGTGACCTCTCAAAACGCTTCATTGAAAACGCCGTATGGATCCCAAGCACCTTGGGGCAATCGATCACCGCTCGAGAAGGATTCTTCAAAGCGCATGTCAACTTCCTGAATCGCGCATTCAGACGATCAGTCATTCCGCACTGGTCGTACAAGATACTTCTGTACCTGTTCGGACTGGTGGTGCTCATCGGCCTCGTTCGTCTAATGATGGAAAGGCAATGGCTCGTTGCTTGGGCAATACTGCTCACAGTTGCTGCCATTTGCACGACACCTTGGCCCGGTCAGTTCGCACGGTATCTTGCCCCGATTCTTCCTCTGCTTCTGCTCGCTTTCCTATCAGCCTTCAGCGACCTTCGAACGGCGAATCGCCACCTCCTTCCGGAAGTGATCACGCGTAGACTGAAGTCGCTACGGATCGTCGGAATGGCCCTGATTTTCGGGGAATGCTGCCTTGCTCTGCAAAGCGGAAATCGCAATTTTCTGGATCGGGCCTTCTATAAGGATGCGAGCGGCCGCTTGCAAGCCTACAACCTGCTGCACTATTCGGGAGAATATCCGGATACACAGGATGCCTTGGATTGGTTGAAAGAGCGTGCCGACCGGAACTCGGTCCTGGCCGTGACGATGCCGCAATGGGTCTACCTGCATTCGGGTTTCAAAGCGGTGATGCCGCCATTGACGCGAAATCCTCAAGAAGCCGAAAGGTTGATTGATACCGTCCCGGTTAGCTTTGTCGTGATCGAGCAGCTGTTGATGGACGATAACTTCAATACGTATTTTCCAAAGCTGGTCGAGAAAAGCCCCGATCACTGGAAGTTAGTTTATGAAAAGCAAGGCAGCCCGGTAAAACTGTACGCGCGCGTTGGCGTTGCCAAGCTCTCGGGCAATCTGGTCACCAGATAGAAGAAGGTCGGCTGATCTCATCTGTTTTGCTGTCTGGCGGGTAAACGCGGATCAGTTTCGCCGGGTGCTCATCGGGTCGCAAGATCCACACACTTCGATCGTGGAAGCTCCTGATCAATGCAGTATCTGAGTTCGGGTTTACGCTTCGTGCCCAGACGATCGCCGAGTCCTGGATGTCCGGATCGTTGTAGATCCACTCCGAACCCGGGTCGTGCTTGTTGCCGTACTCGACGAATACAAGTGCCTTTTTGCCTTCGGCTAACAGCGCAGCTTTGATCTCCGGCCCTTGTATGTCCGGGGGAGAACCGAGCGCCCACTGCAGCGGCCAGAAACTCAGACGCCAGCCCAACCAATGTGCCGAAGCAGGAATACTAGCCATCAGTAAGCATCCGATTGGAATCGCACGACTCAGGAAAACGCCCGTTTGCTGCCCGCGCCACTGCCACCGCCGCAATTCCTTGAATCCGAGTAGCAGCACTGCCAGGAACGGCGCGAATGCCGGGGCAAAGTAGTGCGGGTAAAACCAGACGGTCTGGACCACAGCGACGAGCATGACGATCAGAATCGTCCGGAGGTATCGTCGTGTGCGCATTTCGTCGAGAGCTCCGCTACTTCGGAATGCAAACCAAAACGCGATGAAGGGAACTGACAGCAGAGGGGCGAGAAAGAACACCCAGAAGTTCTTCAGTTTGCGAAGCAGTTCCGGAACGCCGAGGTTCTCGCGTGACTTCTCGTACAGCTCGGCTTCAGCGGCGTATACCTTGCGCAACGACGTAGTTGCGTAGTGCGGTTCGGGTCGGATATGTCCCCAGATAAACAAGGGCGCAATGGCGTACTCATTCCGATCTTGCGCATAGGGCAGGGTCAGGGGATGGCCGGTAACCCGGCCGTTGTAGTGCAATAACGCGGCTCCTGTGAGGGCAAGGATTCCTAGAAGAGGAGCAATGACAGCGGGGCTGTATAGGCGCTGGAGCATTCCGCTCTGCCGCGACCAAACGACCAGAACGCCGAACGAAACCAGACTCATAACGAAACCTTCGTATGGCCTCGTAACCACCAGGAGAACAAGTCCTAAACCACAAAGCAGAGCGTCTCTCGTTCTGGCCGTTTGCGCAAGGCGAGGTATGCTTCCGAAGATGAGCGCACCTCCGAGCGCTGGAATACTTCCACCCCAGTAGCTGTTCATCCAGTAACTAAATAGGAGCCAGCGAATCGCTGCCAAGGCAGTAACCACCAATGCCCAGCGGGCCGGGAACCAGCCTGAGAGTGCCCAGAAGATAGCACCTCCAAGCAGTGCAACGCTCACGAGTACACCGGACCAAGCTTGTCCGGTAGCCCATATGCCAGCGGCAAGAGTCAGACCCTGTCCCGGCTGATACATGGACATATAGGTGGGTTGTTGCAGGATATGTACGCTCTCGAAGTGCTGCCAAAAAGCGTGCGGCACGTTTGTAAGCCGCCCAGCAGCGAACGTTTTTGCCGCAAGAAGGTAGCTGAACTCGTCGTGGATGGAAGGACGAGGCACCGGCATCATTGGAATCAGCAAAAGACGCGCTACGATAATGAACGCAACGGTGCCTATCGTTGTCTGCCGCGGCTTGCCTGCCAGTCGGCTAAAGCTACTCTCAATTCGACCGAACCAATTTGCTCCTAATCGCGGGGCGATGAACGCTGAAAAAACAATAAGGCCGGTCAAGACCGTTTCGACGATTTGGCAGAAGTACGTTGCAGAGGCCCAGTGACGAAGCATTCCTACTCTGAGTTGCCCTTGCGAGAGCAACGAGTTATGTCAAGAGATCGTGTTGTACTGGTACAGGAAAGCGTTGTCAATACTGACACCTGCGCAATCCAACCGTTCGCAATTTTCCGCGGAGAATCTTTTTACCTTCCATTCGAATGAAGCTTTTGATCGCCATCCCAGCACTGAACGAAGAAGCAAGCATCCAGGCCATCATTGAGCGCTCGCTTCAAGCTCGGGCCGATATCACGGCTCGCTCTCCGATCACTCAGGTCGACATCACCGTTGTAAGTGATGGATCAACGGACCGCACCGTTAGTCTAGCGCGTAAATACACGGATCGGATCAAGCTGATCGTGTTTGAGGAGAACCGGGGGTACGGCGCGGCCATCCAACAGGCATGGCTTGAGTCAGATGCTGACCTCCTGGGATTTCTGGATGCGGACGGCACCTGTGAGCCGAGATTTTTCGGCGATCTCGCTCAGGCGCTTGTGGCAGAAGGAGCGGATGTCGCTCTCGGCTGCAGACTGAACGAGAACTCAGAAATGCCGCTGATTCGCCGAACAGGGAATGTCCTGTTCGCGGGGCTGTTGAGTTTGCTCTCCGGTCGGTGGGTTCGTGATACGGCGAGCGGGATGCGAATCGTCCGTCGCGAAGCTTATAAGCGATTGCGCCCCCTTCCTGCCGGACTGCATTTTACGCCGGCGATGAGCGCCCGCGCGCTGCTCGACCGCGAGGCAGGGGTGAAGCTGATTGAGATCGACATGCCGTACCACGAACGAGTTGGTGATTCAAAACTCAAGGTAGGCAAAGATGGCTTGCGCTTCTTGAACGTAATTACCAGAACGGCGATCCAATATCGGCCGGCTCGTGTCGCCACGATCCTGGGAATTACGTTCGCAATAGCCGGTGCAATTGCGACTGGTCTAGCGCGCCGATCCAGCCGAAACGGCTGAAGCGCTCGATCGTTCCACGAGGTACAACAGGCTGTCACCATTCCGCCCCCTCACGGAAATTGTGCGGCCTGCCTGAGACAGATCCTGCAGGACCCAGCCGAACGGATCGGGGAAGCCGTAGAGCAAAAACTTGTCGTGAGTAGCGGCAAACGAGCGGTAATCTTCAACGTCCAACGGCGCATAGTTCTTAAGGGCCAGCAGTCCGCGTTCCACTGTATCCGTTCCCGTATATTGCAGTGCAAGCGGTACATCTGCGAGATAAACGAAATGGCCCCGATGTTCGGCCGCAGCTGCATGGGATTGCACAAAAAACTGATGGGGAGACGCAATCACAAGGGGCAAGTCACCGGCATTCGAAGCGAGAAATTGGAAGGTCACGCCTTGAGCTTCTCTGTTCCATACGAACTGTTCGTAGTTTCGCAGTCCGACCATCAACCAACATGCAAGCGTGATTCCGGCGAGAACGAGCCCGAGCACTCGATCGAAGCGGCCGAGCCGCGCGAGACTCCAAGTAACAAGAATGCTCAAGCCGATCACGGAGTATATGGCATACCGGGAGGTGAAGGCACCGGTTACGAACTTCGCAAGACAGATCGCCACGGTCGGTAACAGAACAAAGCCAAGCGCGATACCGAACTCGTGCGGACGCGCTCGGGGTATCCATATCTGTTCGGGACCCCGATCGCTACGCAAGTAAACGGCAAGCCCGGCGACAAGGGTAAACAGCATCAGCGCCAAGCCAGCAGGGATCAGTAGATTGCTGTAGAAGCTGACGAGCGATGTCCAGCTCGGTTTAGCCCAGAAATGCGAAGAGTAATTCGAAGCCGCCCGGATCACCGGAAGGGAGAGAGCCAGCGTGAAGAGCGGGAACACGATTGCGAAGTACATCGCCCAGTCAAATCGTTTCCTGTCGAAGTATCGGACCAGCTCCGCCAATCCGAACGGGAAAAGCAACAGCACCGCGTAGTAATGGCAGTTCACTGCGCAAACCAGGAACACAGCCGTTCCGATGAGGGACAACGGGCGGCGGAGGCCGTCTGCCGCGTTCTGCCAGCAGAGCATTGCTAACCCGCAGAAACCCATCACCAACCCGTAGGGCCTTGCCTCGTATGCGAAATAGTAGGCGTCGGTCACGGCGGGAAACAAGAAGGCGACTAGAGCGTATGACGCCGGTACCCGTCTGCGCACAAAGACAAAAGTACAAACGTTCATCACGAGGAACCCGAGCGTCTCTGGTAGGCGGAGGGCTATCGAACTATTTCCGAGAACACCTGTAAATAGCCGCACAACGACGAAGAAAAAGATGGGCAGCTGCTCAGCCCCAGTCAGCAAAGCGTTCCAGACCCCGCGCAGATTTGACTGACGGGAGATGTAGAAAGTGAAGAGCTCGTCGTTCCACAACGGCCGTTTTGCGTCCAGGACGAGAGTCACGACAAGAAATAACAGGATGACCAGAGCCAGGAGGTACGGCCACCTCTGTTCAATCGTGGCGAGCGCATTATAAGCGCGACGTAATACGGTTCTAAATGCTGATACGTTCATTCATCGGAAAAGCTCAGAGTGGCCGGAGGCCAAGGCCCCGAGCACTAGCGAGATACCAGTTCGTCTTGTCTTGCTTCCGGCTTCTCAGGCAGGAAGTGATCGGGTCTTCTCGGAAGTGATGTTCGACCCCGGTTCGCCGAACGGCTTCGCCATGCTTTCCAGACAATTCGAAAGAGTGCCATTGCGTACTGTGGCGCGACCCGTATCAACCGAAATGAAGATGTTCCCATCTCCGCCGTTCGATTGATCCAGGAAATGGGTACTTCCTTGATCGCGTACCCCGCGACGATTGGTTTTAGTCCGGTCTCGACGTTCGCAGCGAAATGGTTCTCCTCGATATCTATCCGCTTAAGCACATCAGAGCGCATCAGCTTCAGATTATTTGAGACATCGCGGACTCGGAGACCGAGCAACAGGTTCAGCAACAGATGAAAGCCGCGATTTGCCAGGATCTTCGGCAGAGGATAGTTGATCAGGACTGATTCGTGTGAAAAGCGGCTGCCGATTGCGCCGTCATAACCCTCCACAATAGCCGCAAACAAGTCGCGAAACTCGGGAATGATCTGGACGAAATCACAATCCATAGTGAGGATGTAACGCCCTTTTGCCGCAGCATACCCGTCTCGCAACGCCCGTCCCACGCCGTTCGGCGGCTTGCGATCGATCAATCGAACCCGCGAATCTTCGAGCGCTGAGTGCCCGGATTGCGGATGCGGTTCCGTCCCTGCTGTTGTCGTTCACCAGCAGGATCTCGAGGATGTATCGGTCGTAAGTTTTGAGAAGTGCATTCACCAACGGGCGAACGTTCATCTCCTCGTTGTGGCAAGGCACTACAACGGAAACGGACCCGAACAACTGCCTGTGAAAATCCAGCGACACCTGCGGGCGGCGGGCCTGTTCATCGCCGGGCTTCTTAGCCCAGATGTATAGAGTTCCGCAGAATTCGCGAACAAAGGGCGTGTGCTCGAGAACGAAGGCGATTGCTCGCAGCCACTTGATCAAAAAGCGGGGAGTCAGCGCATGGATGATGTCGTAGGGAATTACCTGAACGTGCGTAAAGCCCTGGTGGGAAGCCTCTCTCATCAGATCGTACTTGCGCATTCCTACTTGACACCGTGCATTTCCCGCGAGATGGCCGATCGGCGGCACGACTGTTTTAACGAATACTTGCGGATTCCAGTAGTTGGCCTCGAAGAAAAGAAGTTGCCCGCCCGGTTTCAACAGGCGGTAGATAGCGCCGAGATTTTCCGAGTACAGGGTGTGACAAAGAATGGCCGTGCCAACCACGTAATCGAAGCTTTCGGCCGGTAGATCGCTATTCAGGTCCTTGACTTCGATGAATTGCGTTCCGGGGAGGTTCTTCTCTCTCCCTGCTGGGAGGAATTCCTCGTTGAAGACAGCCGCGCTGATCGGGTTTTCGCCATTGAACACGCCGGCGAGCTTCTCGGTCCATAGCCCGGTACCTGCGCCTATCTCCAGAATTGATTCGCCCGGCACCACGTGAAAGCAATGCCGAACCGTAAGCGCTCGCCACAGAAGCTTGATGGGAGATGTTTTAGGATATGCGCGCCAGTATGCCTCTCTGGTGCGCTCCATTTCTGATAAGTTCTGGCTTAAAGACAACGACTACCCTGTTCGACTTTGTAATTATAGCTGCGGAGGAAAAGCTCCGAAAACTCGGTTTTCTCTCCAGCCGCTCACATCGGCAGTCGAGTGAAGCGATTCGCTGAACGCGCCCGGAACAGACCGGACGCGTCCACACTCTGATCGTTCTCTTATCGGTTATTGCTCGCGCCGATATTGATAGAACCGCCGCTCGGGACAAAGTTTCCGAAGAAGTCGACTCCTCCCATGTCCCACCCGTATCCCGATCCGAGCGCCGGAGAATTGCCTTCTAGTGCGAAAGCATCACTGGGCCTTCCCGCGGCAGAGTAAGTCGGAGAGTGCATGCGGGGATCCGTGAACATTCCGTTCCAGTCCTGGCCTGTCCAGTTTCGAAATTGGTCCATGTTCTGCGTCACGACTGAGCCATACCGCCAAACCGGCAAGCCTGAACCCGCCAGCCAGTATAGATTGCGGTCCATTCCGATGAAGTTGTCCAGATCCAGCATGGTTGGCGTCGTTGAGTACACGATGTTGTTCATGATGAATCTGGGCTGAGAGCCGGTCACATTGACGCCGCGTCCCCTGATCCACCCACCATCCGCGGCCGGGTTCCAGTATCCGGTGTTGTTGTAGATCTGAATGCCGTCGATTGCGCCTCCGTCGAAAGTTGTGATGAAGATGTCGCCCTGCTGCGCAACTTGAGACGCTTTGCGCCCGTTATTGGAGCAGATGTTAAAACGGACGATGCTGTTTGAGGTGGTTACGTGATGCGCGCCCATGATTGCTACGCAATAGCCGTCTGCGTCGTGAGCATAGTTGTATTGGATGGTCGTGTTTGTTGAACCCCAGTCAACATCGAATACTCCTCCGTCCCACGCATACGAATGCGTCGCGTACCCTTCGTTGTACTGAATGGTCGTTCTATCGCACTGCCATGTCCAGATTCCGTTCGGCGTGTAGCTGATTCCGGCGGGCGCTAGTCCGGTTTCATAGACAAGGTTCTTCTCGATCAGTACGTTCTGAGACTGCGCGACCGTGATGCCGTCGCCGTAAACGTGGTGTGCGACGGAGTTTCGAACGACGACGTTCGTTGTCATCGGTGGATTCGTCGGATAGCCGTACCACAAGTTGAAGCCTACGTGAATGCCGTACCAAAGGTTCGTATTGAAGGCGCTCACGTTGTCGACGAGCACATCATCGAACGTCAGGTGATCGCCGATGGGAGAGATCATGACCAAACCGCTATCCCAGCGGGGCGTTGAATAGATATCGTGAACGCGCAGATTGCTCAGGTGAACGCTGTGCAGAACCTTATAGGCTGCGTCTCCACTAACAAAAATTCCATATTGTTGACCGCCCGTGAGGTCCAGTGAGTCCACGACCCAATATTCCTGATTGAACAGGCGAAGGGCTTCCTCCTGCCCGCCGGCATTGATAACCGGAAGAGAGCCTGAACCGTACGCACCGAGAGTGATCGGTGCCCCTGGAGTCCCGGAACCCACAGGTCGAAGGCTACCGGTGAAGCTTGCGCTCCTGGCGAACAGAACCTGGTCACCCGGATTCAGCGGTTGTGCGTTTACACGCGCGATACTGGCCCATGCGGTATCAGCTGAGAGGCCCGTGTTTGCGTCGGAGCCGGCTGGATTTACATAGTACGTGAATGGTCCTGTGCTCGTTGTCGTCGCGGTTACCGGTGGGGTCGGGGGAAAGAGCTGAGAGGAAGGAACTACTTCCTTGCTCTGACTGGGACTTTGCCACCAGAGTTGCAGTTGTGAGTCGCCGATGCCCTGAAAGTAATCGACTTCGATGTCGTAGTCTTGGTTCGCCTGGAGAGAAATCCAATTCCAGTCCCAACTCGGAGAGTGATACGAGAGGTTGTCGATCACCGCCTGCCCGTTTATAACAACGCGAACCCCATCATCTGAGAGGGTCATGAACAGGTATGTTTCGGAAAAGCGCGGCCTGATCTTTCCTCGCCATCGAGCGGAGAAGTTTGTGGCGCTTGGGATGTTCGAGGGAGGGCTTTGGACAAAATCGAAGCTTAGCGTCGGATCAACGCGCGTCGTTACCGGCTGGCCCTGAAAGTGGGACCCGTTCGTGTCAACGAAGTATTCGGCGCTCAGGCCCTGCGCATTCAACGTCACACATGCGGACGAAGACAGTAAAAGAACAAACGACAAACAAACGCGATTGATGGGACACCTCGGAGGTTCGAAATTGCTGAACTACTCCAAGGAGTGCTTGGGTCGAAAGAGAACAGTGGCTAAGAACTTCCTGACTGTGAAGCAAAGACGCTAGCAGGTAAGAAGAGTCTGACCACAGTCGCGACGCAAACTGTCGTGCGAAAGACGCTGGCCGATCCGGTTCGTGACGCTAATTACTTTGCACCATCTCACGAAGCCTCTGTGCATCGCGAGCTGCGTATCCTGAGTCGTCGTTATCGAAGTAAACATAAATGGCTTTCAAGTCGCCGCGCCATTTTGCTATTCGGTTTGCCCATTCCCGTAAGGCAGCATCGTCATAACTGCCTTGGTATTTGCCTCCCGGTCCATGCAGCCGTATGTAAGTAATGTCGGCAGTGATCTCGATAGGCGATTGATAACCGGCTAAGTGAAATGGGCAATAAGCTACGTTGTACTTACAAAGGAGCTCCAACACCGCAGGCGTATTCCATGTCGGATTGCGGAATTCGAACGCGTAACGGTGCCACACCGGCAGAGCTTGGAGAAAGCTTTCCAGCCTGCCTGGATTGACCTCCCAATGCGGCGGCAGTTGAAATAACACGGGGCCCAGTTTCTCGCGAAGCAGATCGATACGGGAGAAGAACTTTTCCAGGCCGGCAACCGGATCAGACAATTTCTTCATATGCGTAATAAATCTGCTACCCTTCACTGCAAAGCAGAACCCCGCGGGCGTGGAAGCATGCCAATCTGTAACGGCAGTTTCGGCCGGAAGACGATAGAAGCTGTTGTTGATCTCAACCGTATCGAAGCGCTCGAGATAGAAGCCAAGCATCTTTGATGCGGGCCAGCGCTGTGGATAAAAGGTGCCGATCCAGTGCTTGTAGTGCCAGCCGGATGTGCCAATCCGAATATCGGCGGACATCGAGTTCGAGCGGGGTTACTTTCCGGCTATCTTCTGATAGTCGAAATAGGATTCGTCATCTTGCGATGAATGATTGAAGAAGTGCAGAACCTTCGCATCGGACTTCATTGAAAAGTGAGATGCGAACCAGACGTTATCCGTCACAGGAGCTTTCTCCAACTCGAAGCGCGTACCCGGTTCTACCTGGGCAAGGAAACCGCCGATTGAAACTGGATGCACGACTTCGGCGACAACCTTCACCCACTGAAACGTTTTCTGGTCGATCCAGAGTTGGCCTCGCATCCCGGTAAGGACCTGCGTCTCCATACTTGGAGGATGGTAATCCTTGCAGGGCGTTGCTTTGAGCGCCCAAACATCGAAGCCGCGCAGTTTCTGTTGTCCGATAAGAGTGAAGTTGAAGGCCTTGGTTAGCTGTGCCATCATCTCCGCGTCGCGACGTCGCTCTTTCTCGAACTTCTCGATTCGATCACGCCGTTTCTCAGGGCTTTCGGCGGCTCTCTCCGCCGCAGCTTGCTGCTCTTTCTTCTTCTCTTGCGCCTGTTGAGAAGGAGAGAGCGGCTTTCCGTTCAGGGAGATCAGCCGGTAATACGGGGTTCCGTCGATCATCTTCACCTCCGAAGTCTTGGAACCTCCGGCCGCCGTACGGTCACGCTCTTTCCAGTTGAAGTGGGTCTTGGCTTCGAAGTCCCTTTGATTGGCCGCTACCGAGTTTGCGATGATCTTCTCAACGCTGAGGCGCTGCGACCACATGACCGGAGGCGTTCCGAGGAACGCAACCATCATCAACCGCGTCAACCCGCATCTACTCCACAAGATGTACATTTCGCACCACCCCGGCTACTTGATTTGACGCTATCCGCGTAAAAATCCTTACCAGGAATGACGCACTGGAGGTAACAGGTACCAAAAACTTCGCGAAAGCGGGCGGGAGACGGGTTAGAGTTCCTTTTGGAACAGAGAGTTCAACTCGCTGAACGGAACCATCCCGTCGAATCCTCCGAATGTGCCTTGTTCCGCAATCTCCTTTGCTGCCTTGATGAACCCGGTCCAGGCACTCCTCGCAAGAGAGGAGCCGACACTGATGCGACGGACACCCATTGCGGCCAGATCGGCAACCTTCAATCCGGTGTTGGCGCTGACCAGGACGTTCACCGGGGTCGGTGCCACTGTCGTGACGATCTGTTCGATCTCTTTCGGATCCGTCACGCCCGGCGCATAGAGTACGTCCGCCCCGGCCTCAGCGTACGCCGTCAGTCGTCGCAGAGATTCGTCGAAAGCGTTCGGATGGTTCACCAGATAGCACTCGGCCCGAGCCGTCAGCAAAACGCCTGAGCCAGTTTCGTCCAGCGCCCGGCGCGCCGCCCGGATCCGATCCGTTGCCTGGCCAAGTTCATAGAGCGGCGTCGCGGCATCTCCGGTTGCGTCTTCGATCGACAGGCCAGCAACGCCTGTTTCGACGCATAATTTAACGTTCTGGCCCACTTGTTCGGGCGCGTCTGCATATCCCGACTGGAAATCGGCATTTACAGGAAGTTCGGCCGCGCGAGCAATCTCCGCGATGTGAGCTAACATCTCGTCGCGGTCCACGCCGCTTACTCCGTCGGGAAGTCCTCTTGAAAACGCAAATCCTGCGCTCGTAGTCGCTACCGCCTTGAATCCCAGCTGCCGAAGATATTTAGCAGATCCGATATCCCACGGGATTGGGTATCACGAAGCATCCGCTTGTGTGAAGACTCGCAAACGTGGAGCGGTAAGTCGCCGAATCCATGGCCATCAGTGTATCCAGCAGGTGAAAGTTTTCGCTCGCGTCGACATCCACATGCTTAGGTACCTCATGCGGCGGCTTATTCGTTGGACCTTGCTAGCGCTGTTCGTTTTTGCCGTTATCGCCGGCGCCCTCACGTTTACAGGGTTGAAGTACGCGTTTGAGCCTGGGCCTGCGAATGTTCTCAGTCGCACCCGCCCCAGTCCTGAAGCTTACGATCTGTGGGGCCGGACGTTCACCCACGAAGAGGCGCAAAAGCTACTGCAGACGCCCGAAGGCAAGACACAACTTTCACCGGCAAATGGCGCAGTGAAAGTGGATACACACAGTCCTCAAGTTGGGCAGAAGTTCGTTCTACAAGGAAACGTTCGGAAACGAGGTGTTCCTGACCGATGTCGTAGGTATCCTTGACGGCCCGCTTCGGCTGAATAATGTAACGAAAGCAATTCTGGCACTGCGAGGTGGATGGACGACAAACTTGCGGGTCGAAGTTCCAGAGACGGTACGAATCGGGGACCGCACGTTCGAGAAAGGTTCGTACTTCGATACCGGTCTGGACGTCCCACGCGGTGCTCCCGTACCGCTGGGAATGACGATGTCGGTTTCCAAATGGCAGGTTCGTGTCGGCATCACCTGTGCGTTGTGCCATGCGACGGTAGATGCTCAGTCAGGAGAAGTTGTGGAAGGGGCTCCTAATCAGGACTTCAATGCGGGTTTACTGTTGGCGCTCGCTACGAACTCGGCTGCTTACTTCATGCACACCGACGTTGCCCCGCTTCGAGACGTACCGGCCGACCCCTCTCGCACCGCTATTACCTCGAGCGGCGAACGAGCGCCCCTGCCGGCCGTCCAGGCTCTCGAGAATGCAGTCGATACCGCGCTATTGATGTGGCCCCGCGGGAACTTCGATTCCTTAACTGATATGAAGGCGGATCCTACGCAGAATCCAGTTTCATTCACGTGGGGCAATCACCCGTACGGCTGGAGCGGGAACTTCATGGCGGGACCCTTCCGGGGCCTCAGTTCCCAAAACAACAATGTTCATGCGCTGAATTCTGACTCCCTGCTGCTGGCCGATTCAAGCCGCACCCTGTTCGACCTCGACAAGGAGGTTTACCTGGCAATCCTTTTGCAGAACGCCGCCTAGCAGCCGCTACCGATTCCAGCCTGCTCGGCCACAGCGCCCTTCCGAGTTTCTGGCCGCATTGAATGGCCAGAAGGGCGGCCCGGGGTTGAATCAAGTTGTGTTACCGCCGACATATCCGAAGGGGACCATCCTTTCACCCGACGGAACCCTCACCAGCTCGCCCGGCTATCGTTTCTGGGAACAAAACAACGCCATGGCTGCCTGGCAGGACACGATTGTTCCGCCGTCGTCTCGACTGAATGTGGATACCGCCACGAAAGAGTCTGGCAGGCAGATCTTTCAGCGCGCAGGCTGCTCCGGTTGTCACGCCGGCCCTTTTCTCAGCAACCATTCGATCGTTGCATCCGGCGAGGTTGGAACCAATTCGGCCCGATCCCTGGCCCTTGCAAAGACGGAATCGAACTTTACGGCGCCAGTGATCTATACGTTCGACACGCCGGTGCCGCTTCCCTCGCATCCCAAGGACCTAACTGTTCCCACTGACGGCCTGGATCCGAAGCAGGTTGATCTCGCCTGGGCTCACAACGGATCGGGAGGCGGGTACAAAGTACCTTCTCTAGTCGGGCTCTTCTGGAGTGCTCCCTACTTGCACGACGGCGGAGTGGCCGTTGGCAAAGACCCGGACAAGGAACTCGGGCTGCCGGGTACGGTAGACGTCAACCGGATGCCGGATCCGTTTAACAGTTTGAGAGCGCTTGTCGACCGCAATCTGCGCGCTCGTGTGGTTGCGGCGAACGAATCATCACCCGCTTTACAGCGCATGAACGTACAGGGCGTGGGGCACAGTTACTGGGTGGACGCGGAATCCGGCTACACCGACCTTCAGCAACGCGCGCTGATTCAGTTTCTGCTGACGTACGAGCCGGGATCCTAGCCGCCGTTACTGCCGGTAGGAATCGAGAAACTTAAGAAGGGCCTCGTTAACCTGATCGGGCCGCTCCTCGTGAGGGAGGTGGCCGCACTGAGGAATAGATACGAACGTCGGGTTCTCCGCCATCTCTTTCCAGATTTCGCGAAAGTCCCACATCTTTCCGCCGATCGCAAAGTCTTCTCCCCAGAGCACGAGCGTTGGACAGCGGATGGCGACGTCTTTGTCGGCCTCGTCCTGCGCAACGTCCTCGCGCCCCGCCCGATAGTCGCTGAACGCGCCCCGAAGCGCACCGGGTTGTGAATAGGCTTTGACGTAAACAGACATCTCTTCAGGCGTAAAAAGCTCGGGGTTGTAGCACCAGCTCGAAAAGATGAAGCGGAGCCAGATCTCTTCTCGACCCGCAATGAGCGCTTCGGGCAGGTCGGGCACGTTATTGAAGATAAAGAACCAATGACCACGAGCCACCTCGGCATTCATTCGCTCGAAGATGATGCGGGTCGGAATGTTGTCGAGAGCGGCGAAGCGATCGACCAATTGGGGATGATCTTTCACCAGTCGCGTTGCGACCCGCGCTCCCCGGTCGTGACCAATGATCGCGGCCCGAGCAACCCCGCAGTGCTGCAGGAGCCGAACGATGTCATTCGCCATAGTGCGCTTGTCATATCCGCCCGGGCGGCTTCTCTGTTTCACCGTAGCCGCGCAGATCCGGGATGATTAAGCGGTAACGGGCTGCGAGCGCGGGGATCTGGTGACGCCAGCAATACCAGGTTTCGGGAAATCCGTGCAGCAGGACGACAGGCTGGCCGTGCCCCGCCTCCACCCAGTGCATCTTGAGGTCGCCGATTTTGGCTGTATGGTGGTGAAGATCCGAATTCTGCACGCTAAGCACACGAGAGCAAACGGACGGAGAGCCGGCCGTTCTCCGTCCTTCCATTCAACTGATTACTTCTTGTTAGCGGAGCCGGGTGCCGATTGGCTGGCGTGCGCCTTTGCTACAAGAGGATCGGGAAGTGCATAGCCGACGGCTGCCTGGACCTTGTTCTTGAAGGCCCCCGCGACAATGTGGTCCTTTCCAGCCATTAACGCGTCAAATCCCTCTTTGGCCACCTCTGCGGGATCGTCCTTCTCGCTTGCGCCCAGCTTCGTGTCGTCCGCTCCCGCCCTATGGAAGAATTCGGTTTCGGTCGCACCGGGCATAAGGGCCGTGACTGAAACACCGGTGTCCTTTAGTTCCTCGCGAATACTCTGGGCGAAAGAGCGAACGAAGGCTTTCGTAGCGCCGTAAATAGCCTCGTACGGAGTCGGCATGGTAGCCGCAATGGAGGCAGTGAAAAGAATGCGGCCGGCACCCCGGGCCGCCATGTCTTTCACGATGTACTTGGCAAGGTGGACCGTACCCGTAACGTTCAGGGCGATCATGTTCAGTTCTTCGGCAAGATCCGTTTCAAGAAAACGGCCGCTCACGCCGACGCCTGCATTAATCGCCGCTGCGTCGAGGGGGCGTCCCGCAGATTGAATGGCGGAGATCAGTTGATGGACGCCCTCGTGGCTTGCCAGATCCGCTTGAACTGCGCGAACCTGCACACCAAGTTCGCCCTGCAGTTCCTGCGCAGTAGCATTGATGCGGTCACCCGCCGAAACAATTAACAGATCGAAGCCGTTCTTCCCAAACTGTTTCGCAAGCTCATGACCGATGCCAGCAGATGCGCCCGTCACGAGCGCGAACTGCCCTTTGGAATTAGAAGATGTAGCCATTTGTTCTCGTCCGTGAGACGCCGCTACCACGGGAAATGAATGTCCCGTAGTTTTTCCGGATCTAAGCGAGGCTTCGAACCCTAAGAGCTATGCCCGCGCAGTTCGAGAACGTAATAGCGTGCTGGCACCTTGCCGGCGTTTCGCGCCCGGTGCATCTGATTTGAGGCGTAGTAGATGATCGCACCCTTTTCAGCGATATCGGTCTTTCCTTCCACGTAGGTCTCGAGCGTACCGTCGAGCACGATCATGATCTCCTCGTGGGCGTGTTTATGCGGTTCGTGGGATGCCACTCCGGGGCCCAGCACAGTTTGATGCATTTCCAGGGCGAAACCGGAATGCTCCGTTCCGAAGAAGATGCGGCCGCCCTTCTTCGGGCTGTCCATGCAGGTCTGTGCTTTGATCCGGACGGTAGATTTTGGAATCCAGCCTGACCGGCTGATCTTCGGCTTTCACCTGAGCTGCCGCTAACAGGGGAACAAGAAATTGAAGCTCTCTCCGCGATAGATCCATATGGCTCCTTAGCCTATCGCGTCGGCCGTGGCGTTCCAAGAGATCCGCGATCGTCTTCGGGCAGGCGATTGGCTTGCCGTGAGTGGCGAGTCTCTACCTTGCTTCACATAATTCCAGTAGACTTGCGCCAATCCCGACCCTGCAGTTTTCCATGTCCCGTCCGTCATGAACGACACAGTGACATTGACCACAATTGAAACGATTCCCACCAGGGTTGCCATTCCTTCTTCCGCCTTCACTCACATATGCGTAAATTGGCGATGCTTCAGCTCAATGGCGCCCAGAGGCTTCTCTCTATGCATGCACGCTAGGCTGGCTGGGTGACCTCCGCTTTCTCACAATCGCTCGCTGTTCGGCGTGCACATCGTGGCGACGTCCAGCTGATCGTGCAACTGATCAGAGAACTTGCCGAGTACGAACGCGAGCCGGACGCGGCGATGGCGACCGAGCAGGACTTGTTGCGCGATGGATTCGATACGCCGGCCCCGCTGTTTCATTGCCTGATTGCCGAGTGGGAAAAGGAACCGGCCGGGTTTGCGTTGTTCTTCATGAACTACTCGACCTGGCACGGGAGGCCGGGTATCCACCTTGAGGATCTGTTTGTCCGCGCACACCTGAGGGGCCGGGGAATTGGGAAAGCTTTGCTCAAAGCCGTTGCCCGCGAGGCAGTAGAAAGGGGCTGCACACGCCTAAACTGGCATGTCCTCGACTGGAATCAGCCGGCTATCGATTTCTACGAACATCTCGGAGCTAAAATCCTCAAGGACTGGCGAATCTGTCGTGTTAGCCGCGACGATATCGCTGCGCTTGCCGACGAGAGCTGAATTGCCGATCTGGATCACGGACAAGGTACGGATCGCGCCGCGCCGCGTACCGGCCGACACTCATTTGCTTGGGTTTGATTTGTGGATGGAAGAAAGGTCGTAATCGCCCGAATCGTACACATTCACCGTGGCCTGGATCTTGTCGCCGACGTGCAAAGCATCAAAATCTTCTCGCGAAGGAACAGGGTAGTCCATTCGCATTGCTTCCATGTAGCCCGGGATAGCTGCTGCATCCAACGAAACCGTGTGATTTTTCGCGTCCAAAGCCATGACGCGGCCATTTACCGGGTAATGGTGCGCGGCGCCCTTTGACTCAGGCTTGCCGCCGCAAGCGAGCTCGACTGCAAGAAGAAGCGGGAGAAAAACGGACTGACGCAGCATGTCTCTCCCTCAAAGGTAGCCTTTCGAGACGCAAGAGGCGGTGAGAGACATCACGGACAGAAGAAAAGCGTTCTACAATGAGAGCGTCCTCTAAAGGAGAGTCGATGCTGAGATCCATTGGCCCAACTGAACTGCTCGTCATTATTCTCGTCGTTGTTCTGCTCTTCGGTGGAAAGAAGATTCCGGAGCTGGCCAAAGGCTTGGGTGAAGGGATTCGGCACTTCAAAGGCGCCATCAAGAACGAAGAAGAAGAGGCGGCAGACAAGCAGAAGAAGCAGGTTTAGAAGCGATTGGCCGCCACTCTTCAGCGGCGGCCCGTCTCGCTCGAACGATCTGTTTTAAGCTACTTTGTCTTCTTCGGCGGCACGATCGCGTCTTTTACCGACTTCGCCACCCGAAATTTCACAACTTTCTTTGCTGGAATCTTGATAGCTTCCCCGGTCGCAGGATTGCGTCCTGTTCTTGCTTTACGATCGGCCCGAACTAATCTGCCGATCCCCGGCAGAATGAACACGCCATTTTTTTTCGTCTCGCGTACCGCAAGCTCAGCGAGCGTCTCGACGAACTGCTTTGAGACTCGATTATTGATGCCGGTCGTTTCCGCGAGTTCTCTGATGATCGCGGTTTGCGTCATGCGTTTTGCTTCAGCCAACTAAAAACCTCCTGAAAAATGAACTACAGTAGAAGTCCGCTCCTGGCAAACACCCGGTAGATTCGGCTAAAACACGAAGCCTACAAAATGTTTTGAGCTCTTCTTTAGTCAACTCGATCATACGGAAGCGAGATTGTCTTGTAAAGCGAAAACCACAAGAAATAGGGCACTTTTTATGCAGTTTCTGCTCCAACCCCCTTATTCAGCGGGAAAAAGAGCTTTATTGACGGTCCTGAGGCCTCAATATCGGGCATTCGCTCTCAATTTTGAGCTGCGTTTACTGCAGGACGAAAGAGCAAGCCCTATCTACTATCATGTTTTTCATAGGCAGCGCGGGCCCAATCGCCTGTTGCAAGCCTCCGCAAGCCCGGGTGGCGAAATCGGCAGACGCAAAGGACTTAAAATCCTTTTTCGCGCAAGCGGAGTGCGGGTTCAAGTCCCGCCCCGGGCACCAGTTACGAAATTTCCGAATCCGACACACAGCACCGTTTTTTGAAGAAGCAGCCGTCAAAGCTCGCCACCGCGATGCGTGTGTATCTCAGGCAGAACGCTGCGCAGTTGAAAGATCAGAGCGGGGTGGGAGCGTGGGCGGAACACCCAGATGCTCGCTTCCCCGCCGGCACATAGCTTCCATGATGGGAATGAGTTCATTGCCGGCAGGGGTCAAGCTGTAATCGACACGTGGCGGCACCTTGTTTGCATCATGGCGTTTTAGGATACCGTCCCGGGCCATTTCCTTCAGTTGACTTGTTAAAACCTTCTCACTGATGCTCGGCAGCAACGCGCGCAATTCGCTAAATCGGTGGGATCGGAATGAGAGGTGCCAGACAATAAGAACCTTCCACTTTCCTGCGAGGGAGTTTGCGGTAGCTTGCACCGGGCATCCAAAATGCTGTTTCATTTCCTCTCCATCGCAGCGTGCTTACAAAAATGTGCGTACTTCCGAAGCTCGCAATCCGATGGTACGCTCGACCTGAGCCAGCAGACGCATGTCCACTCAACTGTCCACAGCTGAGATGAAGCGGTTTGTCGTAGAGCATTTTGAGGATTTTGTGAACAACCGAAAGCCGGAAGTTATCAGGCACAACATGACTCCAGATTTCTACGACCACGATGGACCCGGCGGAAAGCCCACCGGCGTCGACGGGGATGAACAGATGATGCTGCGCATCTATGAGTCGATGCCCGACCTTCAGGTCAAGATAGAAGACATTCTCGCCGAAGGAGACAAAGTGGTGTGTCGGAATGTCTGGCACTGGACAGACCTTGCCTCCGGAAAGCGAATGCAATTCCACGGACTCGTCGAGTGGCGGTTCGAAGGAGATAAGATTGCTGAACTCTGGGCAACAGTAACGCCACCCAAGGACGGCGAACCATGGATTCGGACGACATAGTGGCGAGGACAGTTGGCATGAAAGTCGTTCTTTATGGAGCTACGGGAAAAGCGGGAAGCCGCATCTTGCGCGAACTGCTGGCGCGCGGACACCGCGTTCGGGCTGTCACGCGCGAGCAAGGCAAACTACAGCCGCAAGAAGGTTTGGACGTATCCGTGGACGATCTGTCAGATGTGAGCCGGATGGCTGAAACCATGCACGGCGCGGATGCTGTCATAAGCGCGTATGCACCACCTCTCGAGGATACGGACCAACTGGTTACGGTTACAGCGCTACTCGTGGAGGCGGTCAGTCGGAGTGGGAATCCGCGCCTTCTCATGGTTGGCGGCGCAGGTAGCCTTGAGGTCGCTCCCGGCATTACTTTGATTGAATCCGGTCAACTGCCTTCCGAATGGATGCCGATCGCGCAATCGCACTCCAAAGCGCTGGAAGTCCTCAAGGCATCAACTATCAACTGGACGAGCTTGTCTCCTGCTGCCTATTTTGCGCCAGGCGAGCGAACCGGGCGCTTCCGCCTGGGTAAGGACAACCTTGTCGTTGGCGAGACGGGAGAAAGCCGGATTTCCATGGAAGACTACGCCATCGCAATGGTAGACGAACTTGAACAGCGCAGGCACGAGCGCAGCCGGTTTTCGGTGGGTTATTGAAGAGATCTCGTTTCTCCGTTTCGAGCAACGAGTCCGAATCCTTCCGCATGATGATCACCGGGGTCGCCGGACTACTCTGACTTTTCCGGTTTTCCCTCCGCCGCAGAAGAACTGACCGCCGCCGTCGGACTCAAGCCCTGAGACGTGCATTCCGCGGGGCATTTCCAGCCTTTCAAGAACCTCACCTGTACCGGGGTCGACGTGCCTCAGCTCGCTTTCACCGCCTTCAGATGTCGCGTGCCAAAGGCCTCCATCTACCCACGTCACCCCTGTGACAAAGCGGTTGGACTGGATAGTCCGAAGAATCGCGCCGCTTTCCGGATCAATCTGATGAATTTTCCGTTCGCGGTAATTTCCTACCCAGAGTGAACCTTCAGCCCAAGCCAGACCTGAGTCACCACCGCCACCCGGCGCGGGAATCGTGCCCAGCACTTCGCCACTTTTCGGATCGATCTTCTGAATGCGATCCTCAGCGATTTGAAACAAGTGCTCGCCGTCGAACGCTGTTCCTGCATGCGCGGCGACATCAATCGAACGCATGACCGTTCCATTCTCGGGATCGAAGACGTTCAGCTTGTCTCCGGAAGCAAACCAGACCTGCTGACCGTCGTACGTGACTCCGTGCACGTGATCGGCATCTGGAAAGGGACCATACTCGCGAACGATTTCGGCGGCTGAACGTTTCATACTCACACTATTCACCAATAGGCAGAGGAGCGTGGGAGTAACAAAGTCGTCGTGAATCCCGGCACCGAAGGCGTTATCCAGCGGCGAGCCCGCGCGCGCCCAAACGACTGCACCTTTCCTGCTTCGGCTAGCGAGTCAAGCGCCCTCTGCACCGAACGCTGGCTTGTACGAAGCGCAATCGCCAGGGCTGAGCTCGACCACGGCTCCCCGTCGGCGAGAAAGGCGAGCACTGCCCCATTCTCTTCCTCCACCGGCCTTGCAAGCACGACCACGTCGGATGCGGACCGTGGTGCCAGCACAAAACCTCGTCTGGTCGCAAAGATATTCGCCAGGGGTGCAAGCATTTTGCGAAGCCGCCCGATTTCGACTCGCAGACGCATGCGATGCGATTCATCGACGGATCTCGCCCCGAATGCGCGAGCTATCAGGTGGTCTCTGGAACGTCGCCCGGCCATGCTTCGCCCAGGGCGCGTGCGAGCGCGAACAACACAGGACGTGTCACGAGCGGAACCACCGTGTTGGCATGACGCACGACATTTCGACAAGCGTCTAAGACAAGCGCTTCTGATGCGAACAAGGCTTCGACTTCCTCAAGCACGAGTGTTCGCTCCTTACCGCGTTCAATCAGTCGCGCCGCCGGCGTGTTCAGGATCTGCGATGCGTTTTCAACCTCAGCCGTTAAAGCAGGAATATCTGCTTGCCGGGCGGCCTGTTCGGCCTGAGCAAGTGCCGCACGCGCCGCTTTCGTGCGTATCCGGCGCATCGCGATCCCTGCGACTACAAGTTCGTGGGCGGTCCTCAAGGCGGGCGGAAAGAACGTTGAGTTAAGACCAGCAAGCATGCGCTCCGCTTCATCCAGGTGGCCGATGAGAACAAGGCGTCGGAGTTCCAGATACCGTGCATGCCCTGCGTTTAACCAGTCGCCATACTCTTCCAGCGTTCGGCGCGCTGCATCGAGTGCCTTCGCAGGCCAGCCCAGGTCGCGCGAAGCGAATGCGATCTCGGCTTCGGCGACAACGCACCTTGCGCGTGCCACGGATTCTTTCGGACCGAAGGAGCGTGCGGCTCTCCGCAGCAGCTCCTTTGCTCGTGCGAGATCGCCGAGCTGCGCCATTGCTATGCCTCGAAGTGCAAGTGCGGGCGCATCTTCGCGCAATGCCACTCGCTTCAAAGCGCCGAGAGGATCACCCGACGCAAGCGCCCGTGCTGCGGCTGTAATCAGCGAATCCATCAGAATCCTGCCAAACTTGTCACTCCCAGGTCGTTCGATATCTGCATCAGTATTTGTACATGACCACCAGACATCCGGTCGTAGGCCGGACGCCGCAAACACCAAATCAGAGGAAGGAGAAGAAGCAATATGACGGCACAGAACGCAACAAGTAAAGAGAGAGACAACGAACAAGGAAAAGAGCACCGCGGGATGAACACACCTCCCATCGTGTCGCAGCAGGAGTGGGAGGCTGCGCGGCAGCAAATCTTGGTGAAGGAGAAGGCCTTTACGCGCTCGCGTGATGCATTGGCGGCAGAGCGTCGACAAATGCCATGGATGGCCGTCGAGAAAAGATACGAGTTCGACGGACCCAACGGCAAGAGTAAGTCTGCTCGATCTGTTCGAAGGGCGCAGACAATTGATTGTCTATCGCGCCTTCTTTGAGCCCGGGGTATTTGGATGGCCCGATCACGCGTGCCGCGGTTGCTCGCTCGGCGCCGATCAGGTCGCACACCTGGCTCATCTGAACGCGCGCGACACGACGCTTGTTTACGCCTCACGCGCGCCGCAGGTCGACATCGCGCGATTGAAAGCGCGGATGGGCTGGGAGATGCCGTGGTACACCATCCCGACGACTTTGACGCGGACTTCGGTGTCCATGAATGGCACGGACACAACGTGTTCTTCCGCGAGGGAGAGCGAGTCTTTCGCACATACTTCATCAACAACCGCGGCGACGAGGCGATGGGGACCACCTGGAGTTACCTCGACGTCACGCCGCTCGGCCGTCAGGAGACTTGGGAGGACTCGCCGCAAGGGTATCCCCAGACTCCGCCGTACAAGTGGTGGAACTGGCACGACAACTATGAGGTCGCGGCCTCTCCTGACCCGAAGTGGGTCGAGGTGGCCGAAGCTGGGGAAGCGGCGTTCCGTAACCGCGAGGCAGAGGGAAAAGCGAGCTAAGCAAAGCGAGAGGGACAACAGGAGGGCTTCATTCATTCCCCAACGGACCGGATACGTACTCCGGCCCGACCAATGCTGAAGTCCTCTGCTGGTGCGCATCGCAGAAAGGCAGTATCATGACTTGCACAACTCTTCTCCCTCGCGACTTCGAGTCTCGTACCTCTGACCAGAGTAATTTTGATGTAAATTCCGCGTGGGCTGCTCATCGTGCCTTCCTCGTGATCTCCGCATCGCTATTCGCCGCCAGCGCCGCCCTGACAACCATCTGGTGCGCAGCCATGTCCGCAATGGGAGGGATGCCGATGCCGGGAGGCTGGACCATGTCAATGATGTGGATGCGGATGCCCGGACAAACGTGGATCGAGGCGACTGTGTCTTTCATGGCAATGTGGTTCGTCATGATGGCCGCGATGATGTTGCCGTCCCTGATCCCTATGCTTTGGCGCTACCGTGAAGCGGTTCGCTCGACGGGTGGATCGCGCCTGGGACTTCTCACGTTGATAGCTGGTCTTGGCTATTTCTCGATCTGGACCCTGTTCGGATTAGCTGTGTTTCCGATTGGCGTGCTGCTGGCTACCCTCGAGATGCAACAACCGGTATTGGCACGTGCTGTTCCGGTTATCGCCGCAGTCCTCATTTTCCTCCTCGGTGCAGTCCAGTTCACCTCGTGGAAGGCACATCACCTCGCCCGCTGCCGAAGCATGCCGGCGCACGGTTCCCCAGTGACCGCAGATGCAAAGGTAGCTTGGCGGGCGGGTATTCGGTTCGGACTTCATTGCGGCCTGAGTTGTGCCAACCTGACCGCGGCTCTCCTGGTTATCGGGGCCATGGACCTGCGTGCAATGGCGCTCGTCACTGCTGTGATCACGGCCGAACGACTTGCGCCGCCGGGTGAGCGCGTCGCACATGCTGCTGGAGCCTTCGTCACCTTGGCGGGTTTGTTGTTGATCGTGCGAGCGGCTTGCGAACCCTCTAATTAGCGGCTTTCAGTCAACAAATAAGACGCAAGTAGCTTGGCGTGCCGGCCCCCAGTTCTTGGAATCTTTCGATGCGAAGTTGAACGTCTGGTTTGAGGAAGATCGCACCCGAAACGAACGTGCCTTCGGGAACGATTACTGCGCCCCCTCCAGCACTCGCTGCTGCGTCAATGGCTCTTTGAATGCTTTCAGTATTGATGGCCTTGCGGTCGCCGACTGCCCCGTAATTTGTAATGACGAATGGCTTTTTCGGCTCAGTCCGACCCGCAGAGCGATCGATTAGCAACAGAAGGACAAGTAGCTGGAAGACGCCGGACATATTCCAAGAGCTATGTAAGTTGTATTAACTCGGTTTGAACTTCGTGTCCTCCTGCCCTGCCGAAAGGGCTGTCCAAACGATCCTGGGCGGATTGATAATGAATGGCGGGGCATATACTTGCCTCCGCTCGGGGGGGGGCAAATCTGTGTGCGTCTGGTTTCAAAAGCTTTGCGGAATCGCTGTCTTCATGCTTCTCTGTCGCACGGCTGGAGCACAAGGTGCAAGCTCAGCCAAGCGTCCCCGCGCCGCCGACATTGGCCTGAAGGTTGGGGTGCTACCCGCTGGGCCGACCGACGCAATCACAGATGTCGCGGGTGTGGCAGTCGGCCAAACGACCATCATCCGAGGCGAGAGCGTACGTACCGGTGTCACGGCGATTCTGCCTCACGCCGGGAATTTATTTCAGGAACGAGTGCCGGCTGGACTCTTCGTCGGCAATGGATACGGTAAGCTCGCCGGGTCGACACAGGTGGACGAGATGGGGGAGATTGAGACGGCCATCCTTCTGACCTCCACCATCAGTGTGCCGCGCGTTGCCGACGCCCTGATCAGCTACATGCTGTCGCTTCCGGGCAATGAGAAGGTACTTTCTATCAACCCGATCGTTGGAGAGACGAACGACGGCTACCTCAATGACATTCGAGGCCGCCACATCGCTCCGGACGATGTAGTCAACGCAATTAAAAACGCCAAAATCGGCCCGGTAGACGAGGGCACCGTGGGAGCAGGCACTGGCACCGTAGCCTTCGGCTGGAAGGGCGGCATCGGAAGTGCCTCACGCCGCCTTCCCGCTACGCTCGGCGGATACACAGTCGGCGTGCTGGTGCAATCCAATTTCGGTGGAATCCTTACGGTAAACGGTGCGCCCGTAGGGCAGGAACTTGGGCAGTATTATCTCCGCAACAAAACGGCGCAGGTTGAAGGGGCAAAGGATAAAGCAGACGGCTCCTGCATGATGGTGGTTGCGACGGATGCTCCGCTGGACGCACGCAATCTCAAGCGGCTTGCAGCGAGAGCGTGGGTGGGGATGGGCAGGACAGGTAGCTCTGCTTCAAACGGTAGCGGAGACTATGCCATCGCGTTCTCCACGGCCGCCCAGGCCCGGATTCACATCGGGGATCCATCCCCGACCCGAAAAACTGAGGTTCTCACCAACGATGGGATGTCTCCTCTGTTCGAAGCCTCCATCGAGGCGACTGAGGAAGCCATTTATAACTCGATGTTCAAGGCTACGACGGTGACCGGCAACGGACATACGGTAGAAGCACTGCCCATGGACAGAGTGATTTCCATCCTCAAGGAGCACAAGCTCACGAAGTGAGAGTTCGCTCGATGTAGGGATCGTGTGTGCGTCCCCGGGAATATCCGATACGGCGTCGTTCCGCAGTGGCTTGGAACACTTGAGTCTCCGAGCCGTCAGATCTCGTCAAAAATCATCTGAGGTATCTATGGTTGATGCGGGAAGACATGTTCGACGTGAGCAAGCAATCGGATTCCAAAGGAGCCGTTAAGAGTTTTTGAATGCGGATTCTTGCCGTTGTATCGCTGCTCTTTCTCTCCTCGAACTTGTTCGCGCAAACACCCGATCCGGGCAGGCGGGCCTTCGATACCATCTGTGCGCGTTGCCACGGCGGCGATGGCAATGGAGGCGAGATGGGTCCACCAATTCTTCGATGCGACTTCCCCGCCGGGACGATCAGCAACTGATTTCTCTGATTCATAACGGAATTCCCACTCGAGGCATGCCTGCCAGTAAGCTCGACGAACCTACGCTTACTAGCCTCGTCACTTACTTGCGCGGCATTCAAAGCCGCGGTGAATGTATTGAGACACGGAGAGTACATGTTACCGGTCGAGGAACACTGGAGGGGCAAGTACTGGGAGAAGGCTTCGAAGATCTCCAACTCCGTACCGCGGATAAGCAGAGTTCACCTTCTTCGCCGTTCGGGAGACCGAGTACCGGGAAGCGACGTCAGGAACTGGATGGCCTACTTATAATGGCGACACCGGAGGAAATCGGTTCACCACGCTGACCCAGATCAATAAAGACAATCTCAGCCGGTTGGCACCTAAATGGGTTTTCACAGTTCCGAACGCCGGACATTTGCAAGTCACGCCCGTAGTGGCGGAGGGGATCATGTACGTAACCGCCGCCAATCAATGTTACGCATTGGATGCTGGGACAGGACGCCAGATCTGGCATTTCGAAACGCCGCGCCAGGCGGGCATGACAGCAGGTGGTGGAAGTAATCGAGGCGTAGGCGTCGCTGGAAACCGAGTTTTCCTCGAAACTGACCGGGCTCACGTACTCGCCCTGGACCGCATGACAGGAGAGTTGCTGTGGGAGTCGGAAATTGCGGACTGGCGTCAGAACTACTATGCGCAATCGGCGCCGCTTCTCGCTGGCGATCTCGTCATAACGGGCGTGGGCGGTGGTGAGCACGGCGCAAACGGTGTGATTGCGGCCTTCGACCAGGTAACGGGAAAAGAGGTCTGGCGGTTTCATACGGTCCCCTGACCTGGAGAACCCGGATATGAATCCTGGCAAGGGCGGGAGCCAGCTCATGGAGGCGCTCCGACCTGGTTCACGGGAAGCTATGATCCCGAACTGGATGTAGTCTATTGGCCGACCGGAAATCCCAGCGAGGAGTACAACGGCGATCTCAGGCAAGGAGACAATCTTTACTCGGATTCGATCCTGGCTCTCGACCGGAAGACAGGGAAGCTGAAGTGGCATTACCAGTTCACGCCCCACGACTTATGGGATTGGGATTCCACCGAAACTTCCATTGTGGTGAACGCCAACTGGGAGGGTCGCGAACGGAAGTTGCTGCTGCATGCTGATCGGAACGGATTCTTCTATGTGTTCGATCGGGTCGACGGTAAGTTACTCCTAACCCAAAAGTTCATCAGGAATTTAACCTGGGCAAGCAAGATCGGCTCTGATGGCCGTCCGGTGAAACTTCCGAACCAGACTCCCACGGCTTCAGGAACCAAGGTCTGCCCATCGCAGGATGGCGCCACGAACTGGTTCTCGCCTTCTTACAATCCCGACACAGGGCTCTTTTATTTGCAGACCTTCGAGAAATGCAGCATTTACAAGAAAACTGAGGGAGGTGTCTGGGAACCGGGGAAAAGCTTCCTCGGCGGAACACAGAACATTCTGCCGGATCCAAAACCGGCACGAATTCTAAGGGCATTGAACATACGAACCGGCGCCGATCGCCTGGGAACTTCCGCAACCCGGGCCGGCACTTTCCTGGGGTGGGACCTTGGCGACGGCGACGGGCCTCGTTATTTTTGGCGCGGAGACCGGTGAACTGATGGCAGCAGACGCTCTAGACTGGAAAACCTCTTTGGAGCTTCCAGACCAACCAGACATGGAGAGCTTCTCCAATGACTTACTCGTTCGACGGCAAGCAATACATTGCGATAGCCGGCGGGCTCCGACATTCTGGCCTTCGGAATTCCTCGAATAATCACCGCTTCGGAACTAACTACCCTGCTCTTCGCAGAAACGTGATCGTATCGCGCACGAACCGGAACGGTCTCCACGATAGAATTCCTCCTGGCATCAGGGGCATTCGAGATTGCGAGAGGAGACAGGGATGGGAACTTTGCTCGGCGAGACATCTTCAGGATCAACGGAGAGAATCCAAATCCCGGAGTCAAGAGAAGAGAATTCGGGCAGATGGCGCTGGGTGCAGCAGCGGTGCTGTCATTCGGTTGCGAAGAGTTCCGCAAAAACCTATCCCAATCCACCGGGAATCAAGATAGCCACCACTTACAAGATTGACCCTACCGACGAAGATTTGCTGTTCCTCCAGCAAGTCGGAGTTGAGTACGTCAGTGTCAATCCTACGGTAGAGACTGCCAACGCCGAAAGCTTCATCAAGATCCGACAGAGGTACGAGTCAGCCAATATAAAGGTCTACAACATTGGCAGCGGAGTTGGTCCTAGCGGCAGTCTCCACAACATGCCCGAAGTGACGCTGAATCTGCCCGGACGAGATCGCAAAATCGAGGAGTACAAAAATTATCTCCGCTATCTCGGCAAGGCCGGGATTCACTACACGACCTATGCCCACATGGGCAACGGGATTTGGAGTAGCGGCCGGGCAACGATTCGAGGGCTGCGACACGCGGGAGTTCGACTTGGCGAGCCCCCAAAGCAGGGAGTCTGGGCCGGGAAAGTCTATAAAGAGCCGCTTTCTCATGGCCGCGTCTTCACTCCGGAAGAGATTTGGGAGAACTACACTTACTTCATCAAGCAAGTGACTCCCGTGGCAGAAGAAGCGGGAGTTCGGATTGGCATTCACCCCGATGACCCGCCGCAGCCTGTACTCGCCGGCGTGCCGCGATGCATCTTCGGCAATTTCGACGGCTACAAACGGGCAATGGAGATCGCGGACAGTCCGAACGTTGGTCTCTGCCTTTGTTGTGGGACCTGGCTCGAAGGTGGCAAGCGACTGACCGGCAAAGATCCCGCCGAGATGATCCACTACTTCGGAGCCCAAAAGAAGATTTTCAAGATTCACTTCCGCAACGTGAGCGCTCCATTGCCTCACTTCATTGAGACGTTCATGGACAACGGCTATTACGACATGTACAAGATCATGAAGGCGCTGCGGGAGGTGAATTTTGACGGGATCGTGATCCCTGACCACATTCCGGGCTTGGGCGGCATGGCAACAGCATCCTCGGTTTCTGGCGTCCGGATCAGCTGGCACGAGCGCTCCACGTCCGTCGGGCAACTTGAATGAAACCGGGATCGCCTACAGCATCGCGTATATGCGTGCGCTGCGGGATCGTGCCAATCGGGAAGCAGAATCGTAAATTAGTTCGTGGCAGCAGGCAACACGCTTGTCTTTAAATTCTGGCCGAATATGCGGCCAATCGCCGGAACTCAAAGATTCCTATTGACTTTGACGTCGAAAGTTCGATATGACATACGGTCAGTGTCGAATCACAGGTGGGGGAACCATGAAGTTGCTCAAGGATGAAAAGTATCGCGCGGCCGCCTTGGCCTTGCTTTTCACGTCAGGCTTATTTGCCCAAAGCTATAGGGCTCAAATTCGAGGAGTCGTGGCCGACCAGTCAGGAGGCGCGATTCCGGGAGCGAGCGTTGTTCTTTCGAACGTCAACACGGGCGTCGCTGCCACCCGGCAATCCGATGCGGAAGGCCTGTACATTTTCGATTACGTGAATGCCGGTACATACCGGATCACGGTCCAGGCTCCCGGATTTGGCCAGTTCACTCAAGAGAACATCTCCGTGCAATCCGGGGGAGACGTCACCGTCAACGTGAGCATGAAGCCCGGCGAACTCAAGCAAAGCGTCACAGTCGAAGCTACGCCGCCGGCGGTTGAGTTTAACTCAAGCAACCAGGAACTCACCATTGACACTAAAATGGCGAACGATACTCCTCGCCTGGACCGCAATCCGTTCAAGTTGACTTTGCTCGAGCCCGCAGCGATCAATACGCGGGGTGAAATGCAGCCCTTCAACTCGTGGGCAGCGAACAGCGTCGACCTGGGTGGCGGTACAAACCTGAAGAACGACCTGCTTCTTGATGGCGCTCCCATTGGTATCGGCCACAAAAACGCGTATCCTCCGAATCAGGATGCCGTACAGGAAACGATCGTTTCCCAGAACAGCGTATCCGCGGACGCCGGCCATAGTGCCGGAGGGATTATCAGCGTCAGCACCAAGAGCGGTACCAACGAGTGGCATGGATCGCTGTTCTACCTCGGTCGTTATCCGTGGCTCAGTGCAGAGGCCGACCGGACCCGGTTCACGCAAAACGCGCAGCGGCAGAATATGTTCGGCGGCACGTTGAGCAATCCGATCTGGAAGAATAAGATCTTCAATTTCTCATCAGTCGAATATTGGAAGATTGCTTCCCCGGCAAGCTACACCAGAACCATTCCGACCCCGTTGGAGAGAACTGGAGACTTCTCTCAGACGCTTGCCGCGGATGGCTCCATACGTCCGATCTACGATCCGTTCAGTACCGTTGTGAATCCCTTGACAGGCGCCGTGACCCGGACTCCCTTCGCTGGTAACCGGATTCCCGGCAACCGCATTGATCCGCTCTCCGCCAAATTGGCCTCCTATCTTTGGGACCCAAACATTGGGAACACAGGCTACAACCACACCAATAACTTCCAACGCGGTTATCTCGATAGCTACGACTACTACAACTGGTCCGATCGCGTCGATTACGTGATCAGCGACAAATGGCGGGTGTCGGGCTTCTATGGCCGTTATTACACGACCGACCTGACCAGTAATCCCACTCCGAACGGTTCTCAACTTTACGTGCCCCAAGGAAGCGAACGAGGCGCCAACCAGGCCATAGGAGATGCGGTCTGGTCAGTGAGTCCAAGCACGGTCATCAATTTCCACGGCACCTGGTACAACCTGGTTGATTCGTTCGCGTCGAACCAGCTGTCGAATGGCTGGGATGGCATATGGCCGAATGGCAACAACTTCTACAAGAGCTATCAGAACGTCTCGACCGGGGTCCCTATTTACTACCCGAGCATCAACATCGGCGGCAATAGCTTCGGCGGAACCAACTATGTCTGGAATCAGAGGCCAGCGGCGGAATCGTTCAGTGTGAAGGGTTCCCAACAGCGTGGCTCTCACTACTTGACGGCCGGCTTCGAATATCGGCGCTCCGGGGGCGCGACCCTGGTAAGCGGTACATCGCAGTTCTTTTTCAACCAAGGTTTGACGGCGAATACCTTCAACAGTCCTGACCTGACGAAATCGGGAGACGCCTTCGCGACGTTCCTGTTGGGCGCTCTCGACGGCACTTCTCAAATGATCGGAGGACCCGCGCCAAATCCGCTGACCGATTTTTACGGCATGTACATCGGAGACGACTGGAAGGTTACCCGTAAGCTAACCATCAATCTGGCGTTGCGAGACGAGTACGAGAGTGCGTGGCACGATCCCGAACACAACCTTTCTCGCGGTCTCGACCTCTCCGGGATTGACCCTGCTATCGCGGCGAATCCTCCCCAACTTCCGGCCCAGGCTCTTGCCATAGCGGGTAGCAATCCTTACCGATTCAATGGGCAATGGCAATTCACAAGCGCTTCAAACCCAGGCATGTGGCAGACCCAGAAGCTTAATCTTCAACCCAGAGTGGGGTTTGCCTATCGGCTCAACGATACGACCGCTATCCGGTTTGGGTATGCCCGCTACTCGGTGCCGACCGAATTCAATTTTGCATCCACCCCTAGCGGCGTCACGGGCTATGAATCGCTCAGTTTCCTGGAGCCGCCGTATAACGGCATCAACTCTATCCAGAACACGGCGCCACTGTTGAACGGTGTTCCGCAGGCGACTCTATCGAATCCCTATCCGGCTTCCAACCCTCTCATCCCGCCAATCGGCAAGGCCATAGGATCGAATCTGGGACGCGGCGGGACTGATGTTCTCTATTACCCTCAGTTCTTCCAAAAAGCTTACAATCATCGCCTGAATCTTACGGTGGAGCACCAGTTCCCCGGGCAGCTCGTAGCCACCGTTACGTACTTCAGAAATTACGGCAATCAGCACTACACGCGTTCGCTCAATACAATTGATCCGCGTATACAAGCGCAGTACCAGAACACGCTCAATAACCTTGTATCCAATCCCTTCTACCACTACGCCAATCAAACCCTGATACCCGGTCCGCTTTACAATCAGCCGACTGTTTCCCTTGGTTCACTCCTGCGTCCGTTCCCGCTTTACGGCGGAATTTATCAACTCAATACGCTTGGCGCAGGCGAACAATATCAGGACCTGGAGGTCCGGATACAGAAACGCTTCAGCCGGGGCTACAACTTCCTGCTAGGGTACATCTACATACGTGAGAAGTATCAGCAATACTTCAACGATCTTGGGACTTACCTTGACCAACTCTCATGGCAGGCAAGCGATCAGCCGCATCATCGCATTACAAGTGCGGGCAGCTATGAATTGCCGTTCGGCAAGGGTCGGAAGTTCTTTGGGGATGCTCCTCGGGCTGTTGACGCCGTAATCGGCGGCTGGCAAGCGACAGGTGTTCTCAGCTTCTACACCGGCGACTATCCGCGGTTCGCAAATCTGACGGTGGTGAGCAACCCCTGCCAGAACGTTCCGGCTGGTTACTACTTCAATCCGCAAGCGTTCCAAGCGTTGCCGAGCGGACAGGCATACACCATCCGCAGCAATCCGCTCCAGTATTCGTGTATTACGGGGCCAAGCTTCTTCAATCTGGATGCCAGCCTCTTGAAGAACTTTCACATCACCGAGAAGTGGCAGGCACAGCTGAAGATGACCGCTTACAACGCCACAAACAAGCTGAATCTTGCCGATCCTGAAGTGAGTCAGAGCAGTCCTTACTTTGGCCAAGCGCTTTATCAGGGAACGCCTGCGGGACAGTTCGGCGCGCAAACTGCGACGTACGGAAACCAGGCAGGACGTCAGATTGAGCTTGGCTTCAGACTGATCTTCTAGCACGGAATGGTCAGCAGTCGCGAGTCAGGATAACCGAAAAGGCTGCGATAAGCTCGTCGTAGATGCTCACCAGGCGGAATCTGCTTTCTGTCTGCGTCACATGTCTTTCCGCATCGAGAAGCCTCCTCGGCCAGACCCGCCCGGGCGGCATGGCGTCGAGGCATGTGACGCCTCAACGGCCGGGACAACATTCGTCCCTGCCGTTTCGAGCGAAGTTCACCGACATCGCTGCTCGTGCGGGTCTGCGCGAGCTTTCGGTCTGTGGCCACAGCGACCACGCCGACTATGTCATCGAGGCAATGGGGTGCGGGGTTGCGTTCGTTGATTACGATAACGATGGCTGGCTCGATATCCTGGTGCTTTCTGGTTCCCGCTTCGTCGATCCACCCGCGAATGCTTCCAACCGGCTCTACAGGAACAATCGCGATGGCACGTTCACTGATGTGACTGTGAAAGCGGGTCTGTTCAGTCAACACTATTCATTTGGCGTCACGATCGGTGACTTTAATAACGACGGGTGGGAAGATCTCTTCATTACGGGTTGGCCCCGCAATTACCTGTACCGGAACAATGGCGACGGAACCTTCACCGACATTACTCAATCCGCCGGCCTCCTCTCGAACGAGAGCCGGTTTGGTTCGGGATGCACCTTCATCGACTTCGACCGTGATGGAAAGCTCGATCTGTTCGTGTCAAACTACGTCACGTTCGATCTGAACGCAGTACCCAGGGCGGGACATTCGACGGAATGCAATGCGGAGAACGTGTTCTGTGGACCGCGCGGCCTCCCATACGGAAAGCATTCGCTGTACCGCAACAACGGCGACGGGACGTTTACCGATGTGACCGCAAGCTCAGGCATTGGTAAGGTCGAGGGTGGTTACGGGTTGACGGCTGTTGCCGCCGACCTGGACGAAGACGGATGGACCGACCTGTATCTCGCCTGCGACTCGACTCCAAGTCTTTTCTTTCACAATAACCGCGACGGAACGTTTACCGAGCAGGCGATGGAGCGCGGGATAGCCTTGAGCGAAGACGGCATGGAGCAAGCCGGTATGGGCGTTGCTATCGGAGATCTACATGCGTCTGGCAAACTCGACATCGTAAAAACACATTTCGCGGCGGACACGCCAGTCGTTTACGCCAACAATGGCTCTGGCGAATTCAAGGATGAGACGTTACGTTCCGGTTTGGGCGTTGAGACACGATTTATCGGCTGGGGAGTTGGAACGGAGGACCTGGACAACGACGGATTGCCTGAAATTTTCTGGGCCGCCGGAGGGATCTACCCTGAGCTACAGAATGATCCGGGCGAGCCTTATCGCGTGCCTCGCATCCTGTTCCGGAACCTTGGCGACGGTCGATTTGAAGAACTGACGACGCAGGCTGGACCCGCCATTCTGGCCAAGCACTGTAGCCGTGGTTGTGCATTCGGCGACTTCGACAACGACGGTGATCTGGATATTCTGATCATGAATCTGAACGAACCGCCGTCTCTGCTGCGGAATGATCTGACAGGCGGTGGACATTGGTTGAAGATAAAGCTGACGGGTACCAAGTCGAATCGCAGTGCGATTGGCGCGAGAGTTGATGTGAGGTCGGGCGGTAGAACGCAGAGCCAGGCCGTAACAGGGCAATCGTCCTATCTTTCGGTCAATGATCGCAGGCTGCACTTCGGCTTGGGCTCTGCGTCTGTTGCCGATATTGAGGTTCGATGGCCATCCGGAACGAGAGAACGAATCGCGAACGTTGCTGCTGACCGATTGGTGTATATAACAGAAGGTTCAGGATTGACTCGGGCGCAAGCATTCGGTTGAGCATGTGGTTTGCTGCGTTCTTACT
Organism: uncultured Acidobacteriaceae bacterium; assembly: GCA_963730775.1. GTDB lineage: Bacteria > Acidobacteriota > Terriglobia > Bryobacterales > Bryobacteraceae > Bog-105. The sequence continues at coordinate 175,774 of CAVSTI010000019.1, forward strand.
TCTTTTGCTCCCGGCAACCGAGCCGCTGGAGTTGGCATGGCAATTGGCTGCGAGCGGGGATCGCGGCGGAGCTGAAGCCGTGCTTAGAAAGCTGCTGGTATCAGATGCAAAGAACACTGATGCCCATCTGCTCTACGGCAACCTGCTGGCGGAAGACGGAGACAAGGACGGGGCGCTGGCGGAACTCAATATAGCGGTCCTGCAGCGTCCTCACTCTGCAGAAGCCTGGAACTCACTTGGAGAGACCTGCAATCGGTTCAAAAGAAAGCGAGAGGCTCTGGACGCGTTCAACAAAGCCGTCCTCGCCGATCCAAAATTCGGCATTGCCCAAAGCAATCTCGCACAGGCATTCTACGAATCCGGCCAAAAGAACGCGGCTAAGCAACATGCGGTCCGCGCAATGGCTTTGTTGGGACAGACCAAAGACGCCGCTGACGCAGCTTATCTCCTAGGAAAACTGGAACTGAATGGAGGTGATCCGCGGAAGGCAGCGGATTATCTTGCGCAGGCTGTGCAGATAGTGCCGGAGTTCGCCTCTGCCTGGTCCGATCTCGGTCAGGCGAAAAAGTTGCTTCTCGATGATGCCGGAGCAATCGCCGCATTCACTCAAGCCGCAAAACTCGATCCGAACGATGCAGTCGCCCAATATCGCCTGGGCGCCGAATATCTCAGGCAGGACAAACCCGCAGACGCTCTCGGTCCGCTGGAAGAAGCAGCGCGGGCGAATGTTGACGACCAGTCGAGCTTGAACGCTCTGGCGACAGCCTACCAACGGTTAGGCCGGCTCGAAGAAGCTGCGCAAACGCGGCGCAAGCTCAGTGAAGTCATACGGCGCCGTGATCTTGAAAGCCAAAATGGTCTCTCGGCCTTGCGTCTGAACAATCAGGGCGCAGAACTCGAAAAGGCGGGAAAACTGACGGACGCGCTCGAGCTCTATAAGCAGGCTGTTGCACTAAACGGAAAACATGCTGGGATTCGATCGAACTATGCGGTTGCACTCCTCCGGTCGGGCCAATGGCGAAACGGCTTAGAAGAGATGAAGCAGGCGCAGGACCTGGACCCGGAAAACAAGGCGATCGAAACCGCGCTGAACGACGCAATCTTACAGGCACCGCCGAGTGAGCTCCCTGAATGGGCCCGATCTGTCCGGATCCGCCTGAACCAGATCGCACCCAGTCGAAACCAAGCTCAGTAAATAGACGAGCAATCGCCACCGCCCTCGCGGCCCGTCGTGTTGAGCAGCTGGTTAGTTGAAACACTACACCCGGGTGCCCAAGTATAATAAGCTCCCTAGCTTCTGGAAGATCTAACGAATTCTCTGCTGTGAAGTAGGAGCGAAATGATCGATTTTCAGATTCCGATCGTAGGCGAGACTCTCGGCGGCTCTTTTATATGGGAAGAGTACAAAGGAAACTTTGCCCAGGCCCGCTCCGTTGCACTTCCGCTCTCCAAGATGCTTCCGATACGCCTAGTCGCGTACGAGCGCTGATCGCACTTGCAATCGTGCAGATGTTGCAAGGCGATGTCACGGAGGCCCACCTCAATTTTGAGAAGGCCGAATCGTCCGCCGTTGCCGAGCCCGATCTACAGTACATCGCGTTCGCATTCGATCACGTGACGCAGATGTACCAGTATCGGCTTGGGCCGATGGGGGGCATCTTCACTACCCAACTCGAGCAGCGCTGGGATGGGGTCGCGTTTGCGGGCCGGCAGGAAACGCGGCTCACAAAACTGCGGACAGCGGCCAGCGGTGCGTCGACGCACATGCAGTCGGCGCTCCTGTTCCACGTCCTCAGCATGATGCCTGTCCATCGCCAGGTCCTGGATAATAGCCTGACCTCCTTGAAGCAGGAGCAACGGCGCGAGTTGGCCGGTAGCATGCTTCAAAGTGCGTGGCAATTCCAGCAGACGGCTGCGAATGCGGGGACACGACAGCGCGTTCTCGCTTTTGTCGACTTGCTCGTTTCTGATCTGGCCCGCAGGGCGGGACTGGCGGACGTCGCGGTTCCGGCGCTCCAGAGATCGCTGCAGCTATATGCCAATGACACCGATGAAGCTGGAGCGGCCTGTTGCCAGATGACGTGGGGAGATTGGAATGCCGCATCGTGCAGTTCCCCGGTCGTTTGGAACCTGATCTTAAAGGAAGGGGTTGGCGATGGTTCCAATCTGACGTGGATCGATGAGCAACGTGAGTTTCTGCTCGAAGGTTTGGACCTCAATAAGGCACGAGAAGCCTACGATTTGGCTGAGGCCGGTTTCTCGCGTGCCGGTGCGCAGCGAGGCCGTGCAGCGGTTAAGCTGCGCCATGCGTGGCTTTCGATTCTGGACAACGACTTCAAGACCGCCGCAAGCCTTTTTGAAGAATCGCAGCAGCTCGCTGAGGATTTTGGGGATTATTTACTCGGGAATCTAGCGCGGGTTTCCGCTCTGCTGGCGCGTACCGGAGTATCTCATCGCTATGCAGATATCGCGGCCATGCGTGACATAGGTCAGCGGGGCGCAGGTTCCGGAAGTATTGCATTCGTGACCGGCCTCGGGTTGCTCGCCGGAAGGGTTGCTCGCCATTTTCTCCTGCGGCGCGGTGATTACCAGACCTCATCGGCGTGTTACCGAATGGCCAAGGCACTCTATGAAGGCGTAGGCATGTCCTTGAACGAGGCCAACACATGCATCGACATAGGGAACTTGTACAGCGCGATTGGCGCCCGTTCGGCAAGCATTGAAGCATATGAGGCGGCCTCGCCTCTTCTAGAGCAAACGGCCAAAGCTCACCCGACCTTGGAAGCTCAATTGAGGAGGTCGCGCGCAGAAATAGACGCAAGGCTGTATAAACTCTACGAATCCGCAATGGACTCGGACGGAATCGAGCGGATCGTGACGAGTCTTTCCACCTGGGTTCCGGTCACGACGGAGCCTGCCCGAATGCCGTCCGGCCTGGGTGAACTCGTCGCCCGGTTTGTTGCCGGGTCAATCGAGCAAGCGCCACCTGACACGACCGACCAGGTGATGGACATGGTCGTGCATCAGTTCGCGGCCTCTACCGTCGAAACGGGCCGGGTCACTGCTCCCCTGTATCGGGCGTTGAAGGAAAAAGCCCGCGGCAGAGGCGAAGAAGCCGAGCAGGACTTCGCGGCGGCTCTTAACGGTGCCCGGGCCGCGCGCGTTGCCGACCGAGATTTCCTGGAAGCCGTGGTGTTCGGGCAAAAGCGCGATTACCACGCAGCATTGGCGGCATACGAGCGATTCATGAACCGTGGAAGCGCCAATGCCGGATTTGTTGGGAATCTCGTTAAGTATCTTGGCTCTGCCTCCCCGACAGGCGAACAGGAGCGGACGGCCCAGGAGCAGAGAAATAATGAGCTTGCGGCCGCATTCATGCTGCGCTGCAAGCGGTACGACAAAGCGCTAGAGTACTTCAGCAAAGTGGAGGAACTGGGTGGTCCAGATTGGTGGACGAAGACGGATGCGCCTTGGGAAACCGCCAGTGACTATGGCGAGACCTTCGAAGGTCTTGGCCGATACAACACGGCATTGGAGTGGTACAACCGCGGCATTGACAGGCTCGAGCGGAACCGGGCGCTCCTCAGTTACGACGAGTTGAAAATCGCGCTAGCGAGCCAGCGTAGTTCGCGTTTCATTTACTTTAATGCCGCACGGGTCGCTCTAAAGCTGAAGGAAGCCGCACAACTCGCGGGCGACGCAAACACCTCAAACTCCTGCGCGCGCCTTGCGTTTAGCTACGCCGAGGCGGGACGCGCCAGGGCCTTGCTCGATCTGCTCGCATCGGATCAATCCGCGAGCGACGGAGTGCTGGCGGCTCGAAGCGTTCGCCAGCGGATGGCCACGTGGAAAGGGCTGTTTGCGCAGGCTGTTGAGAGCGGAAATGCAGACACGCAGTATCTTGCCACCCTAAAGGAAAGCATTGCTCAATCCGAAGGGGAGCTCGAAGTCCTGGAACGGCAACTCCTCGAATCGGATGAGGCCAGGACATCGGATGCTCGCGGCCGAACGATGGAACTCGACGAAGTCAGCCAGTTACTTGAGCACGATACTTGCCTGCTCCAGTACACGTTCCTCAGCGATGAAGTGCTGATCTGGGTAATCAGCAACGAGGGTATGATTGCTTCCCGGCTTTTAGAAATCCGTGTTCAGGAACTGACATTCGCCATTCAGAAATTGCGTGATTTGTGCGAGGGCCAGAGCTCAGGGAAGCCGATGGCGGCATTACTTGCGCGACAACTTCTGGAGCCCGTAGCACCCACTCTCGAAGGCTTTCGCCGAGTCATGATTGTGCCGCACGGAGCGGCGCATTACCTGCCCTTCCACTTGCTCCCGCTTGATGGCCACCTGTTTGGCGCCAGGCACACGCTCAGTTATCTGCCGACGGCCAGCATTCTGAAGTACATCGCACGGCGCTGGAGCGGAATCGGGGAGTCGGCGCTTGCCGTCGGGAATCCTTCCAACATGAGGCTGGACAACCCGTCGGGAACCAGAGGTCAGGAGTTGCCCTACGCCGAGGTTGAGGCTTCCATGGTTGCGTCTTGTTTTGCCGACGCAAGTCCGCCTCTCATAGGGAAAAACGCGAGCCGCGAACGGGTGGTGAAGTTAATGCAAGTGCGGCGCGTGCTGCATTTTGCCACCCACGGCCACCTTGACGCCGAACCGGCATTATCGTGCATCCTCCTTGCGAACGGCGAAAACCTTAGCGTCCTCGAGCTTAGCGGGATGAAGCTTGACGCCGACTTAGTTGTGCTAAGCGCTTGCGAAACCGGCCGGGGGGAAGTGACTGGCGGCGACGATGTCCTTGGGCTGGCTAGAGCATTTTTAGGCGCCGGAGTTCGAGCGCTTGTGATGAGTCTTTGGGAAGTCGACGATAGCGCGACGCTGATCTTCGTGCAGCACTTTTATCGTTTTCTGCGAGATGGAGATGACCCAGCTTCCGCTTTGAACCGTGCGCAGGCAACTCTAAGAGACATGTCGCTCGATCGGGCCAGATCCGAATTACATTCGCTCGTTGGCGAAACCAATGCCGGTATTTACAACGCGCCGAATTGGGGTAACCCATACTATTGGGCAGGCTTCGTTCTGATAGGAAGCCAGTCTTGAGCACGACCTTACCCGGAACCGAACTGGAGTGAATCAATGGCGGGAAAGATCTTTATCAGTTATTCGCATTCCGATGAAGAAGTGGCTGAGCGCCTCAGCAACAGGCTCGCCGACAAGGGGCTTGAGCCCTGGATCGATCGGCAGGAGATTCGACCGGGTCAGTCCTTTATCGCAGGAATGAATCAAGGTGTTGCCAGCGCAGCGTATGTGCTTCTTCTGCTTTCGGAGGCATCGGGGAAATCGGATTGGGTAAATCGCGAATGGATGAGTGCGCTCGCCGGCAAAATTCCGGTTCTCCCGGTGCTTCTTAAAGGCGGCGAGTTGCCAGCCTTATTGAAAGACATCGTGTATTTCGATTTGCGCTCGGACGAAGCCGTAGGCATAGAGAAGATCACCAAGTTTTTTGAGGTAGAGCGTCAGTCCGTTCCAACGGGTACGTCTCGTGCCTTAACCGAGTCGCCTCTGAAAGGCGCGAACCGCAGGCAATTGCGATTGGTTGCGGTCCGATGCCTGGATCATAGCGGGGTCAGCGCGTTCTGCTTCGATGCTGAAATCGACACCAAAGCGCTCCGTGGCGACAGTGTTCTGGATCAGATCTTATCCTTACTCCATGAGGTTGCAAATGAGGGCCTCACCGTGCAATTTGCAAACTGGATTTTGATCGAGAAACGTCGGTGTGTCGAACGTTCCATTGCCGAACTGAAAGAGACCGGCGGCTGGGAGTGGGGCTGATCCACTACGACGCCCACTGAGCGCCTGCTGGATAACGGCCTGGAACGTAATCACGAAATGGAATAAATTTGCTCGATGCGCAGTATCAGCAATGCAGGAGCCTAAACGTGAATCCGTTCAAGATTGTTGCACTCATGCTGGTCGTTCCCATGCTCAGTACTTCAGACGATCTCTCAGAGTTGTACACCTGCTCTTTCACCGGGCACACGCCAGTTGGTGACTTAAGTGGCCGGTGTACTACTCAGAGCCTTCCCTCGTCCGCATTCATTGCCCGCTGGGCCTTCACCTTAAGTTTTGATGGACAAGGGACCGTGCTGGCCGCCAAGATACAACCCGATTCGTTCTATGACATGGTTCGTGGTCAGTGTCTGCAAGACGGAAGCTTCACCAACGTCATGCCGCTCTGGGGTGATTTCGTCATCAAGCCGGATGCGCCTGACTACATCGCCGGGCTTGTGTCATGCGCGCCAATTTACCAGGTTGCCCCGAACAGGATCACACTGGCCCGCCTCAGCAGTAACCCGCTGGTCATCCAGTTCCTGTACGAGGAATGGCCCGAGGACCTGGATCCCGAGTCGGGAAGTCCCAGCCAGCAATGGTTAGCCCACTACTTGGACTCGTTTCGCCGGTTACAGCAAAATAGCCGATAGTCTCCCACCGTCGGGAATCAAGGAGCAAAGTAGCCCGCGATGTCCAGGATCAAATAAGTCGGTTCAGACGCATAGGCGTTGACCGATCCATCCGCCGTCGGCAGCAGAGCCATGTTGGAAGTCACGGTACCAGCGTCCGCATTCAGCGTTGAGACGACAGGTAGCGTTTGGCCGTTCGGCCACAATGTCAGATATTGAAGAACGCCTGACGGCACAACAGTAGCGTTGAGCGCGTAGGCTTGAGCGGTCGCCGGGGTTCCGCAACCGCTGCCATTGATGTTGATCGGCAGAGTGTTACTGAATGGCAGGGAGCCGGCAGGGTTCCTGGTATCGATGACTCGGCAGGGTGCAAGCGTGTAAAAGTAAGATCCGCCGGTCGCGGGCGGTGCAAAATAGCCGTTAATGTCGATCACCAGGTCCGTGCTATTGCTCGCGAAGGTGGTAATGCTTCCATTCGCGCCAGCAGGAACAATGGCCGCGTTTGCGGTCACAGAACCTGTCGAGGCATTTACGACCGAGGTTGGCGGTTGCCCTTGCCCGGAGGGCCAACCCGCCAGATAGTTGAGCGGTTCCCGAGGAACAACCGTGAAGTTCAGAGAGTACGCTTGTGCATTCGAGGGCACGTTGCACGCACTCGACAGTATGGGGAAATCGCGTGTTTGTCCGGCGGAGAGATAAGGTCCTCCGAGCGCGCCGGCAGTTCCTCGCGTATCGGCGATCCGGCACGGAGTCAGCGGAAAGAACTGCATCCCCGACGAGCCGGCAGACGGAACGAAGTAGCCGGTGATGTCCATGATGAAGTGCGTCTGATCTGTGACATATACGTTTACGCCGCCGTTAAGCCCGGCGGGCACGATCGCAGCATTGGCCTTGATGCGGCCATCCGAATTCAGAGTGGAAACAAGGGGCTGCTGCTGTCCGGTCGGCCAGAGCGACAGATAATTAAGGGGCCCATTGGGCACAACCGTAACGTTCACTGCATAGGCGACTGCCGCGTTCGGGATACTGCAAACGCTAGCCGGTATATCGAACTCCCGCACTGAACCCGCAGGCAACTCCGGACCGCCGAACGTGCCGAGCGCGGCCCTTGTGTCCGCCACACGGCAAGGGGTGACTGGAATGAAGCTTAAGGGACCCTGTGTTGTCGTGACGGGTGCCGATGCAGCAGCGCTCCATCTATTGAGCAGATGTGCCGCATCCACTGATCCCAAGCCGGTCGCCTGGTCATAGCCGACCCCGGCAGCGAAACCCATGGTTCCGCTTGTGCAATTCGTTGTGCCGGTCCGGCACGCGACGGCATTCGTTCCGGAGGTGACGTCATGGAACACATCCGTCGAACTGCCAGCCAGCGAATAAAGGTGCGGATTGATATTTCCCTGCGCACCGTAGGCTTGAACCATCAAGGCTACGATAGCTGCGAAGGCGGGAGCGCCGCAGGAAGTTCCCCCTACTACGTCTAGAGTTGTGTCGGCCTTGCGGAAGCCGTTGACGCAACCGCCATCCGAACATACGAGAAACCCGTCGTGATTGGGAGAGGCGGCAAACGCGAGGTCAGGCACGTCTCGTGCACCGTCACCCGGCACGCCTGCGCCAACCTGCCAGGAAGGTTTGGCGTTATAGATACTGGCCCCCCCACCACCTGCAGAGAGACTGTTGACCGAAGCCGAGTCGTTCCAGGCAACCTCCGGAATGTACGAGATTGCGGAACCAGAAAGGCTGTTGTTCGTACTGTTCCAGTAGCTTCCGGAACCCTCATTGAACGTGGTTCCTCCAATGCCCGTCACGTAAGGAAGGCTGGAAGGAACGTCCACCGCGAGCCCGCGCCGGGCTGGATAAGAAGTATCGCAATCCGCAGCGCCCCCGTCGCCAGAGGATGCAAGCACCGTGATGCCCTGAGCATTGGCCTGCTGATAGAGCGAAGCTTCGGTGTTGGATTCGGCTCGGCCCGTCTCCGACTCACAAAGGCCGTACGAAATAGAGAGAACCGGGGCAACATTGTTATCAATTGCGTAAGTGACGGAGGTATCCACGTTAGTAGAGGTGACAAACACGATGGTGGCGTTCCTGGCAACGGCGCCCGCCCACTCCAGGTCCAGGTCCGATTCCCCTTCGTCGCCCGAGCTTGATTGAAGTCCCGGATCACTACCAGTCAGCACGATCGTAGGATCGTTCGGAGGAAGACCAGCAGCCGTTCGAAATGCCCGGATATCACTTAATTGAATATCGCTTTGGCCAACGACGGCGATCTTAACTCCGGTTCCATCGATGCCAGACTGGTAGAGCGGCTTGATGTTGTAAATAGTGGCGAAGTCGTCCGGCGTGATGAAGTGGCTGCCGGAAATGCTTGAAGTGAAGTGTGGCTCCAACTTGCGAATGCCATGCGGTCGCATCCGAAAGTTGTGCAGGCCCCGTACGCTCTGGACGGCTCCCTGCAGGGCTTGCGGCAATTCTGGATCACTCGCGTTCGCGTAATGAGTTTCGCCGTTCAGCGAGTAGCGGTGGATGGAGGTGTGGAAGGCCGTCTCCACGAGTCCTGCTGTGCCGGCAAAACTGACGAAAGTTCGGCTGCGACCAACCTGGACGTCTGAGAATCCCTCGCGCTGCAACCAATCCGTGATCTTCGCCGCATCGCCAGCGTTGAGGCCAAACCGATCGGCAAACTCTTCGGGTGTCAGAAATTTGTGGAACTGCGGCGAGTCCGGACTCTGTTGCTGGCGAAGCAGGGCATCGAGATCCTCCTGCTGTTGGGAAGACATCGCGAAGTGAATGGACATCCGAGGCAGCGTTTGCGCGCTGCTGACCGCGCCTTGGTCCTGCTGCCAAAGAGAGCATGGGACGGGTGTTGCCCACTACCCGGAACGTCTCATTGTCGTTGATTTCGCTCTTTATTCGATGCGGAGCCTGAGCGGCACGCAGACTCGGGCCAGAAGCGCCCAGCAGAAGAGACAGCCCTGCCAAAACGGCAAAAGGGATCTTCAATGTCTCGGGCTTACATTTGCAATTGCGTCTAAACACCTGTCTCACTACTACCAAGTTGGGATGAACGGAACCACGCATCTCAGAAACCTATTAGCCGGTTATCTCCCAGCTCGTTCTTGTCTCGATACCGGTCCGAACAAAGGTGACGAATGCCGGGGTGATTCGGTTGGTTAAGATTCTGTAAAGTCGTTTTGCAAACAATCGAAGCCGGCGGGTCCGACCAGCAACTGTGACAGGGCGCAAGCGAAATCCAGGACAATGGGGATCTCTGATTTAATAGGAGCCACTGCCGCATGGAACCCATGTTTCTGAAGGACGTCGAAGCTCACAAGGGCGAAGACAATTACAGCAAGTCGATCGAAGCACTCAAGCGCGTTGGATCGGACTACCCCCAGATCTTGCACATGTTTTCGTACAAGATCGATGCCACTGTGCACTTAGAACGGTTTACGCAGGCGATGTTGCGCGAAGCCTCGCCACTCACGCCTGGGCTTCGGGAGTTGATTGCCGCATACACGTCAAGCCTTAACCAGTGCCCGTTTTGAACGAAGTCCCACGCCGCGGTCGCGGCGGAACTGCTCGGAAGCGAGGAGCTTGTGGGCGGCGTTCTTGCCGATCTCGAAACCTCGGCGCTGCTCGAGAACGAAAAAGCACTGATGAGATTTGTCAGGAAAGTGAACGAAGACTCGGTTTCGATCGGACCACCTGATATTCAGGCGCTGCACCAGGCGGGCTACACGGACGAGGGGATCTATTACGCCATTACCGTTTGTGCTTTGTTCAATTTCTACAATCGGTGGATCGACGCCAGTGGAGTGCATCCGATGAGCGATTCGGCGCACCGTGCGGGCGCCAAACGATCCGCTGTGTTCGGTTATTCTCGAAGTTCGCAGCCGCCGCCTAAATAGACCAGCCGGATAGAGCTGCTCTAGTACAGCAGCGCCCCGCGATCCGGAATGGGAACGCGGTAGATCGAAGTGGAGGCAGTTACGTACAGGGTTCGCAGATCCGGTCCTCCAAATGTGCAATTTGTCGGTGTTTCCGGAAAGTTGATCATCTGAAGCAGTTTGCCCTGCGGCGAGTAAATGCCTATTCCTTTGCATGCGACGTAAAGATTCCCGTTCTCTGCCACCCGAAGTCCGTCCGGCGTTCCCGGAATATCAGAAATGGCCACATGCTGATTGGTGGCCGCGCCTTTGTCATCAAGATCGAACGCGTAAATCCGACGCTCGCTTGAATCCGCGACGTACAACGTTTTGCCGTCCGGCGTGATGGCAACTCCGTTAGGCCGGGCAAGTTTATCGGTCACGACTGAAATCTCGCCGGAAGGTGACACGTGGAAGACACCGGCGAAGCCGATCTTCTGAGGTGCCAGGACGCCTTTTGAGACCGGATCCGAGAAGTAAACCTGACCGTCGCGGCGAACCACGATATCGTTCGGCGAATTGAGCGCATTGCCCTTCCAGGCGGAAGCGATCACGGTCAGCTTCCCGTCCTTCTCCTGCCGCATGATGGCCTGCTTGTCGCGGACACAACTGTACAAGCGGCCTTCGGGATCCATCGAATTACCGTTTGTGGTGTTGGAGAAGTTGCGATAGATGTCCGGAGCGCCGGCGCCGCTCCATTTCATAACACGCGAGTTATACAGGTCGCTGAAAATTAGTTCATTCGTGTGTGTCCACACTGGGCCCTCCGTGAACCCGAACCCACCCGCCAAGCGCTCGACTCCTGGCGAGGCTTTCGAGAGGTCAGGAGGCGGTACTTCGGTCGAAAGTTCAATTCGCCAGGTAAAGTTCTCGCCCGGTTTCAGGGTAACGGCTCCTTGCTTGGTGTTGAGAGAGTTGATCAGGCCGAACCACGGTTCCGGGCAGAAATAACCCACCTTTGGTCCGCCATACAGATGGAACCGATCCAGCGGTTCTGGAAGCAGCGCGCTTGACTGCTGAGCAACCCGAACCGCCAGACCCTGCGGATCAGAAAGCAGCGCATACGGAGTACTCGTGTAGCCGGCAAGCGGCAGGGCGACACTCGCATCAAAGTCGCCAAGGCGCTTTGCGTTGTCGAACGAATTCATCTTACTTTCGCCATTCGGCAATCCATTCGCTCCGCGCAACAGTTGAACCGTATTGGGTGTGCGAATGGTCATGTCGGCGGGATTCGTTCCCTCAATGAAGGGAATCTTGAATGCAATGTGATTTCCGATGGCGAAAATCATAGGTTGTTGATTCGTTACGTCCGATTTCGTGACGTAGTCGATCGTAAGATGGCCGCCGGACAGTTCATAGGTCGCGTCGAGTTTGAACGCATACGGATAAAACTGCCGCGTCTGATCAGAATCGCCAAGCTCCACGGTCACCCGAGCACTTGAATTGCTCGTCGAACGGCCGACCTCTTTCCAGGGAAGCGTTCTCGCAAACCCATGACAAGGCATCGGGTAGGTCTTCCCAGCCACCACGAAGGAACCCATTCCGCAACTTTGCTTCGGCGACTCACCAACGGGATATTGCGCGCCTACAGCCGGCCAGAGGACCGGCCCTTTACCGGCGAACCCCTGTTTGGAAGAGTAATCGCGTGCGTGATACAGCAGTTCCGTCCACTCGCCATTCCGACGCACACGATAACTACTTAGTTCGCCTCCCGCCAGCGGTGCGACCGCCGCCTCAATCCCCGCGACATTGTCCCGCAGCACAACCAGCGGGGCTTCATCACTTACCGCGTAGCGATTCTGAGTCCAGGCAACTGCGGAGAGCACACCGAACAGAAAAAGTAGTTTCATTTCTTGTCGAAAAGAGAGAAGCTGATGACGTCGCTGCCGGCCGTGAGCCCGACGTATTGTTTCCCATTCACGCTGTAAGTCATGGGTCCGGAATTTAGCCGTTGGCCCGTGTTGAAGTGCCAGAGAACCTTACCGGTCCTCGCCTCCATGGCCGCGAACTGACCTTCGAAATCCGCGGACAAGACGATACCGCCTGCCGTGGACAACAAGCCGCCACCAAAGTTATGGGCAGCGGTGCGCTCCTGTTCCCATTTCAATTCGCCCGTTCGCATATCAATGGCACGAACAAAGATCCGCGACTTCTCGTCAGGTGCGGGAACGTCTCCTGTCGCGCGATATTGAAAACCGCCGGGTCGGAAGCTTTCGGTGTTCTTGCTCGCCACACCGCAGCCTTCCATCGCAACAAAGTAGACATAACCGGTATCGGCGTTGTAGGCCGGCGAAATCCAATTGGTTGCACCGGAAGAGTTCGGACAGATCTTCGTGCCTTTCAGGCTGGGCTCCATCCCGGGAATGCGAATCGGTCTGCCTTCAGGAGAAAGTCCGCTCGCCCAGTTCAGCTTCTTTACCAAGGGAGAGCCATGCAGGAACTTACCGGTTTCCCGATCCAATAAGTAGTAGAAGCCGTTGCGATCCGCGTGAGCAAGTAACTTGCGCGGCTTGCCCTCGTACACTGCATCGATCAACATGGGTATCTCGACGGAATCCCAATCCATGGTGTCGTGAGGCGTGAACTGGAAATACCACTTCATCTTGCCTGTATCTACGTCGAGAGCAACCACCGAATCGCTATAAAGGTTGTCGCCTTGGCGCACGTCGCCGTTGAAATCCGGTGATGGATTGCCTATCGGCCAATAGAGAAGGTTCAACTCGGGATCATAGCTGCCAGTCAGCCACGTATCGCCTCCAGCTGCTTTCCAGGAGTCTCCTGGCCATGTTTCGTTTCCTGGCTCACCGGGGCCTGGAATGGAGTGAAATGTCCACAGGATTTCGCCCGTGGTCGCGTCGAGCGCATCGAGTTTGCCATTCAGTCCCCGGTCGCCGAACGCCACGCCGACGATCACTTTGCCTTTGACAATCAATGGAGCGGCCGGTGAACAGTAACCATCTTTGTATTCCGCGAATTTACTCTCCCAGACCACATTTCCACTGACGGCATTTAGCGCCACCAGATAGTTATCCGTAGTCGTGAAGTAGACCTTATCTCCCCAGATCGCAACTCCACGGTTTGGCGCGCGCTGATAAGCGGGAACGCGGTGATAATCCCAAATCTGACGGCCGGTCCTCGCATCGAGCGCATAGATCTCGTTCTCCTGAGTCACATACATGATCCCGTTGGCGACAACCGGCACGCTCTGCAGTCGTGCGGCGTTTGGGATATGAAAAATCCAGGAGGGTACCAGCGACTCGACATTCGAGGCGTTGATTTGCTTCAGTTCACTATGTCGTCGGCTATCGTAAGTGCCGTTGTATTCGTACCAGTTTTCTCCCAGAGGCTGCCGAAGTTGTTTATCACCGATCTGGGCGGAGAGAACGGTAGCGAGGCAGATGGACAATGCGAATCGCCTTCGTTATCATCGTCCGACCTCGTTCTCGCCTTGCTGCTCGCGATGAACTTTCGTGCGCGCCTGCCGGCTCAGCATGGCAATCAGATCCTGAAACTCCGATGGAGTGAGTGTTTTGTCGAGGTCATGGGGCATAAGCGATTCGGGTTCGTGCGTCACCTTCTGGATCTCATCTTTGGTCAAGAGGTGAAGCTTGCCCTTCACGTCGAGCACATCTACTGAGAATGCATCCTCGTTCTTGGCCACGCCTTGGATCACTTCGCCGTTTCGTGTGATTACCTTCACGGGCACGTAGCCCTCTTGCGGTGATACGGGCTTCGTCAGAGCATCGCGTATCTGAGCAAGCGTAAGCTGCGCGCCGACGCTGGACAGATCCGGCCCAAGCAGACCTCCTTGGCCCCGGATCATGTGACAGGAGACACAATTCCCTTTGCCTTGGTAAATTTCCATTCCATTTTGCACATTGCCGGGAACCTCGTTGTCAGATGCGGTACTTCGGATGTTTCGGATGTAAGCAACCACCCGCCAGATGTCCTGGTCCGCAAGGCCGGACGCGGGCATCGCGCTTCCAGGAATGCCGTTCTTAATAGCATCGAAAATGGCAGCTTCGCTAAGCCGAAAATAGCGGCGAGCCGCCCCTAACGCGGGTGCACGATCGCCCTGAGTGCCATCCCGGCCATGACAAGCGGTGCAGGACTTGTTATATAACTCGTGCCCTTGCGAAACCACTTCGAGGCTGTTGCCAAGCGGATTCTTGGGCTTCGTCACTTGCGCGAGTGCCACCAGGCAAACGCCAAGCATCAACGGCAGAAGCCGGCTTCTAAGGCGATAACTTCCCAATCAAGGATCTCCTCGGAGATACTATCCCAGCACAACGCGCCGGCCAAATGTGGAAGTTTCACACAGTGGGACAGCCGTTGGCGACTTTGGCTTTGAATTGACAAGCTCGGTGCGATTAGAGCAGAATCAACCAGACTTTCGCAGCGAGCCGAAGTTCCACTGCATGGAACGCTGCCGAGAGCTTGCCGCCGTGAGGAGGCGACCTATGTGGATTAAAACTGCGCGGACCCTGTTCGTTCATCTCGCAATTGCGCCCTTCATCTTTTGCCAGGGATTCGGCACCATCACCGGCCTTGTGACCGATCCTTCGAATGCGCCAATCGCTCAGGTCACTGTCACGGCAACCGAGGTTGCAACGGGCCTGACCAGAACAGCCGTAAGCACCGGAGAAGGCTTTTACACGCTCACTTCTCTACGGCCGACAGAATACACGCTGAGCGTGGAACAGCCCGGTTTCGGCAAATTTCGCCAGACAGGCATTACTCTGCTCGCAAGCCAGAGCTTAACCGTCAACATCGGCCTGGTGCTGGCATCGACAAGCGAGAGCGTGACGGTGAACGCCGGAGCTGCACAGGTGGATACGACGACAGCTACCCTGCGACAAGTCGTGGATTCCTCGCGCATGGTGGAACTGCCGCTGAACGGGCGGAACGCTGCGCAACTCACGACGCTTGTCGCGGGCGCGGTTACGGCTCCGTCGAATAACGCGGATCAAGGTCCCACAAAAACCTTCCCCGCCGCCGTGACTATCTCGACCAACGGCTCCCGGCAGAACCAGATCGGCTATTTCCTTGACGGCGCACCGAACATTGACAACATGAGCAACGTCAACCAGCCGTTTCCATTTCCCGATGCGCTCCAGGAATTCAGCGTCCAAACGAGCAATTACAACGCTGAATACGGACAAAACGCTGGCGGTGTCGTTTCCATCGTGACCAAGTCGGGAACGAACCAGTTCCACGGCGATGTCTTCGGGTTCTTGCGAAATTCGGTCTTCAACGGGCGGAACTTCTTCGCCGCGGCCCGCGATCCCCTGAAGCGAGGCCAGTTCGGCGGCACCTTCGGCGGCCCGGTGATTAAAGACAAAACATTCTTCTTCGCCGGTTATCAGGGCACGCGCATCAGAAGCGACCAGAATGGGCTGCACGCGTTCGTTCCGACGACCGCGAACCTTGCCGGCGACTTTTCGGCGATGTTACAGGCGAACAACCCGAACAATCCGCTAAGTCGCGTCGTCGCAATCAAAGACCCTGCTTCCGCGACCGGTGCAGTTTTCCCTGGCAATATCATCCCGGTCAGCCGCTTCGATCCAGCGGCGTTGAAGATGATGAGCTCTCTTCCGAGAGTTGGCGGAAACGGCGGCGTATTCTTCGACCGCCCGATTTCGCAGGACTACGACGAATACATCCTCCGCGGTGACCACAGCTTCTCCTCCAAAGACCGTCTTGTCGGACGTTATTACTACGACCGCTACTTCGGCGTTCCCACATTCGGCGGCAACCTGCTGGCTTACAAAGATGGCTCCACCATCAGTTCGCATAATGCTGTGCTGCAGGAGGTTCATATCTTCAACCCGGGCCTCTTGAATGATTTCCGAATGGGATTTTCGAGAATTGTCTCGACTCGCGGTCCCGCTGCGGACGCTCCGAGTGTTGCCGATTTTGGTGTCAATATCTATCAACCACCCATCAAGCAGATTCAGAGCCTTTCCGTGACCGGCTACTTCAGCACAGGGGATCTACCCAGCACGAAGTGGGCCCGTACCGCTTTCTCCTGGTCGGACGACCTCCGTTGGGTTCGCGGCCGGCACAGCTATGCATTTGGCGGCATTATTGAACGTGACCGCCTCAATACAGTGAACGCGACCGGCGTACCCGGAACATTCTCGTTTTCCGGGGACACGACCGGGTCGGCCCTGGCGGATCTGATGCTGGGACAGATGCGCACATTTGGACAGGCGTGGGGCCAGCACGTAAAGAACCGCTATTTCATGGTGAATTTCTACGCGCAGGACTCATTCCGAGTCACCAGTCGGTTCACCTTGAACTACGGTATCCGCTATGAGCCTTCCCAGATCTGGAAGGATGCTTATCACCAGGCCTCGATCTTCCGCGCGGATCTTTACGGGCAAGGAGTCCGCTCAAAGGTTTTCCCCAATGCTCCGCCCGGAGTGATGTACGCGGGAGATCCTGGGGTTCCTGAGTATGGAACGACAGGCGACTATAACAACTGGGCTCCGCGATTCGGGTTCGCCTGGGACGTGTTCGGAACCGGAAAAACTAGTATTCGCGGCGGCGGAGGGGTGTTCTACGATTCGCGCATCCCGGCCTTCTCGAACAATCGCTTCCTGGGAGAAGCTCCCTACAGCACGGCCGTGACATTAACCACGCCGAGAGGTCCGTTCAGTAACCCCTACCTGGGCCTTTCAAACCCGTTCCCGGCTCAGTTCCCGCCGACCTCGGCTGCGGTGTTCACGCCTCCCGTGCAGGTATATAGCTGGGATCCTTACAGCAAATTCACCACGCCCGTCAATTACAACTGGAATTTGACGCTGGAACAGGAGATAAAGCGTGATTGGCTGGTCCGTGGCGCCTACGTTGCTTCACGAGCCAATCACATGACGACCACTCTTGACCAGAATCCTACTCGCTACATCCCTGGCAGCACCTTGGGCACGGATGCGCGGCGTCTCTACCCGGGATTCACCAACGTTTACCAAGCGATGGAGGCCGGCAACTCCTGGTATCAAGCTGCACAACTCAGCCTCATCAAGCGGCTGTCTCGAGGGTTCACGATCACTGCAAATTACACGTTCTCGAAGAGCCTGGACAATCTCCCGGTCGGCACCGACGCTGCGTCATTTGGTACCGCAGGCTATTACACGCTTCCGCTGTACCTGCCTAATTTCCAGAAGTATGACCAGGGAAGATCCGATTTCGACCATCGACATGTGTTCGTAGCTTCGTTCGTTTGGCTCTTACCGGAGCTGAAAAAGGCGAATTCTATCGTTCGTGGAGTGGCCGGCAATTGGCAGCTAACGGGGGTGGTTAGCGCCCAAACGGGGCCGCCTCTCACGCTCTATGCCGGGAAGGATCAGTCCCAAACGGGAATCGGCTCGGATCGTGGACAGATGATCAGCACGCAGACCTCGAAGTCCGGCCCTTGTGCCAACACCGCACCTTGCGTCAGCTTTCTGGATCCGACAGCATTCGCCTTACCCGCGATCGGCCAATTCGGCAATATCGGGAAGGGTGCATTTGGCGGTCCGGGATTGTTTAACTGGGATCTCGGAGCGTTCAAGAACTTTCCTGTTGCCGAGCGATGGCGAATCCAATTCCGCGGGGAGCTCTTTAACGCCTTTAACCACACGAATTTCCTGAACCCGGTAACTACGGTCAGCGGAGCGGGGTTCGGGAACATCCTGAGCGCGAGCGATCCAAGGATCGTCCAACTGGCCCTGAAAGTGTCGTTCTAGGGGTTGGGTCAGATTGCAGGCCTGGCGGCCGGGGTCGGCGGGGAAAATAAGAATGCTCGCGTGCGTCGTAACACACGCGAGCAGTTCAACTTACTTATTATTTATATCTGTTCCGGCATCGCGATCAGTTCCCTTGATCGCGTCCTTCAAGTCGCCATAGGCTTGCTTGACTTTCCCTTTACCTTCATCAACGACACCTTCGTTATGAAGATTGGAATTGCCGGTTACGCCCGCCACCGCCTGTTTCGTCTTGCCTTTCAGCTCGTCGATCTTACCGGTGACCTGTTCCTTTTCCATGTCTTGAAGCCTCCGAAATGTTGGATTCCTCCGGACCCGAAATGTTACGTGACATCCCGGCCCGCAGGGCGGGCAACCGGATAATGCAATTACGAAGAATTCCTGGAAAAGAGACGAGCTTTGAGCCAGGCGACCATCTTGTCCTTGTAGGCTGCCGACACTTCCGGCCGCGAACCTTCCCACCAGCGAATTCCGTGACCGGCGCCCTCGACCGTATAAAGCTCGCAGCTGGCTCCAGCCGATTTCATCCGGCTGCACATGGCTTGGGACTGGGCATAAGGAACAAGGCGGTCCCCGGTTCCGTGAATCAGCAGAAACGGCGGCGCATCGGCTCTCAGGTTATACAGCGGAGAGAGTTGCCGAAGGCGTGCCATCATGAGGAACTCGAGAGGCGTACCGCGCACGGATTCGCGCAGCTGTTGCGGTACTAAAGTGGAGTTCTTAGCCAGATCTACCAAGTCTGTCGGTGTGTACAGGGCGACAACCGCACTCACGCGGGTGTCACTCTTTGCGTTAAGAGCCGCCATGGCTGCGAGTTGACCGCCAGCCGATTCGCCGACCAACGCGATCCGGTTGGGGTCGATCCGATACTCGGCGGCGTGCTTCTTCACAAAGCGCAATGCGTTCTCGACATCTTCGATGGCCGTGCCGAATTGCGTCCAATCGCTCGACAGACGGTAGTCGATTGAAAACCATGCAATTCCGGCATTGGTGAGCGGAGTGAACAGGGGTTGAACCTCCGTCAGGCGGTCACCTCGGACCCAGCCTCCTCCGTGCACGATAATGGCTGCGGGAAAAGGACCGGGTCCCTCCGGAATTGCGGCATCGAAGTACAACGGGGCTCCGTCGATCCTCGAGTACTCGACGGATTTGATCCGCTCGCTTGTACGTTGAGCGGGCAGGGATGCACTAAGCACAAAAGACATGAAAAGGGGTAACAAGGTGGAGACGATTTCGCTCCCCGAAAGGGTCGCTAACCGTTTGATGTTCCCCGGCGCCTGTGAGTTCCAACGGGCACGGTCGGGCCCTATTTAGCGCGTTACGGGCAGACCTGTGGGGTAGCGATCGCAATCCACTCGCCCCAACCCGTACCTGCGTCTTCTGCTTCCACTGCAAGCGTCTCGACCGAGGGGTCAATCGTAACTCGCCAGTATTGCCACTGTTGGTCGGCCGGCTGCAGTGGAAGCTGGGTAATTGGCGTTCCCTTGCTGGCATTCATGATCCGTAGCGCCAAACCACCCACGGAAGGACCATGGAGAAAGGGAATCAAGACACATCCCCTCGCAGGTCTGGCAAACGGCGCCGAGCGGATCGTCTCAGCATTCGCATCCGAACCGTTCCAGGTGCTGATAACGGCCGTATCGGGACGCTCTCCAAAATCGACCTTGGCAGGAAGCGTCTGCGGTCCGGACGCGGGGCCCTTTTCCCAGCCGAAATTCCTGATCGGGGTGCCGGTCATCTTTGACGGCCCTATTTCGGAGGGAACGATCTCGACAGGACCGTTTAGAGGATAGAGCGCCTTACCGCGAGGTGCCTCCACGTATGCGTAAACTTTTTGCGGGTGCGAACGGGATGATATAAACCCAACCCAAGCAAGTCCACTGGGTACGGTGGGGCTGGTCGCCGCTGTTGGCAGCCCTGCCGCAAAGCGCCTTCCGAAACCAAGAATTGTTCCTTTTTCATCGGCGAGCACCAGCCACGTGTAGGGCCTTCTCCACTTCGATGTATCAACCCAACCGCTGATCTGATAACCCGATTCAACCGGCAACACCTGGGAAATCATCCCAGATAAGGGGACCGTCTGAACGCGGCCGATCTCCTCCTTCGAATGCCCCAGAAACCGGTTGAGCCCTCGGTGGTAAATGCTGACCCGATCAGCCTTCAGTTCCTGACTTTCATTGTCAAAGAACTGGATGTTGGGGAAGACTTTGGTCTTAATCCAATACGTATCGTGGAGACCATCTTCAACCGTGAGCGCCGCGAGTTGCTGTTCGGTAAAGAAATTGGCGATGCCGTCCAACCAGGGTATGAGCTGCGCGAAGGCAACGAAAAAGAATAAGCCTGCGCCCGCTACCAGGACGAGCATGAACTGCCTGATCATCCGCACTTCAGATAAGGTCCAGATCAGCAGGAGAATCACCACGGCCCAATTCATTTGCGGCACGGTGAGGTACCGGAATGCTTCGGCCGCAATAAAGCTCTGATCCGTTGGATCCATACGGCCTCCCGCTGTAAGAGCGGCCGTCATAAGGGTAAACACCCAATAGCTGAACAACACCACGCTCGGGGGCGAGAGCGCTCTCCTGGTCCTGGCGGCGACGACGAACAGAACCGCGACTGTCGCACAGGCAAACAGCCCAAGTCGTACGCCGAACATCGGTGTCCGCATGCCTCCGAAAGGCATGCTCAAATAGGCGCCGATGTACTCGAGCGAATAAACCGGATGGTGGATGAAATTGCTCAGCTTCAGGTCGCCCGTGAAGTGATAGCCGACGAAATACAGGCCGAGCGTTACCGCCGCCGCGCCAGTGAGAATGAGCAGGTCTCGCTTCCCGATGCGAACCAGAACCGCGACACACAGCACGAGTGGCCATAGCAGCAATGCGTTTCCGGACGAGTACGTAGCGACGACGGCGGCTGCAATCGTCCCCAAAAGCGTCGCCGTGGAAGATCGAGACCGCAATTTGCTCAAAAAAAAGAACGTGAGCGCGACCGCGAGCTGCATCAGTGTCCACTGAAGCAGAAAGGGAATACCCAGTACATTCGCGGCACTTTGCCAGAGAGCGACGACGCCTGCAAGCAGGATCGCGGCAAGGCGAATCTTGAGGTCTATCGTCTTGTCCGCGAATACCGTGAAAGATAGAACGATCCAGGTTGCGACGTAGCACAGGAAGCTCAGCACCAGTGGCAGAATCATGCGGCCATGCAAAACCAGCATGTCTAGTGCGAACGCGATCTCCGGGAAAACGATGCGATGTTCGTTATGTTGCCGCCAGAACACGGCCAGGTGGAGAGTCTTATACGCAGGAAGGTGGTCTACCGCGCGCCAATAATCCCACATGGGCAGCGGCGTGTAGTAGTCGATGACGCGCCCGA
This sequence comes from uncultured Acidobacteriaceae bacterium, assembly GCA_963730775.1. Taxonomy (GTDB): domain Bacteria; phylum Acidobacteriota; class Terriglobia; order Bryobacterales; family Bryobacteraceae; genus Bog-105. The sequence goes on from CAVSTI010000019.1 coordinate 197,290, forward strand.
TCGTTTGAGCAGCGTTCCACAATAGCCACACGCTAAGCGCGGTCAGAACAAGCTGCCAGCAAAAAGCCTTTATCTGCTGCAGTTTAGCTTGGAACTCGGTAGACGTCTCGACTGCCGACACTGGCGGGGAAGATACCATACAACGGGCCGAAGGTGGGTGAATTTAGGAGTTTAGCAGTCAACCCGGCTTCGAATTTGGCCAGTTTCCCTTCACTCGTCAATTAACATTGAGGGAGAACAGTGAAGAAAGCATTAGTTACCGGTTCCTGTGGGCTCATTGGCTCTGAAGTCAGCATTTTTCTTGGCCGCTCCGGCTTCAAAGTGTTCGGTGTCGACAACAATGAGCGGGCAGTGTTCTTCGGTCCGGAAGGCGATACGAGCTGGTCGCTTCGGCGCCTCAAAAGCGAGATCCAGTCCTACGATCACTCGAGCGTGGATATCCGCGATCGCCAATCGGTGCTCGATCTGGTCAAGCGCGTCAAGCCGGACGTGATCGTTCACACCGCTGCTCAGCCCTCCCACGACCGTGCCGCTGCCATCCCGTTCGCCGATTTCGATACAAACGCGGTCGGTACTCTGAATCTCCTCGAAGGTGCACGCCAGGCCGCGCCGGAAGCTCCCTTCATTCACATGTCGACCAATAAGGTCTATGGGGATTTGCCGAACACCATCGCCCTCAAAGAGCTGGACACCCGCTGGGATTACGCTGACCCGGCGTACGAGCATGGCATTCCGGAGACTTTCTCCATCGATCAATCCAAGCATTCCATCTTCGGAGCCTCGAAAGTAGCGGCCGACGTGATGGTCCAGGAATACGGCCGGTATTTTGGCATGCCGACCTGCTGCCTTCGTGGTGGCTGCCTGACCGGGCCGAACCATTCGGGCGTAGAACTCCACGGATTTCTAAGCTACCTGGTGCGCTGTAATGTCGAGGAACGCGAGTATAAGGTCTTCGGGTACAAGGGCAAGCAGGTTCGGGACAACATTCACTCCGAAGACGTTGCACGCCTGATCGTGGCGTTCTTCGAGAAGCCCCGAGTTGCTGAGGTCTACAACGTGGGCGGAGGGAAAGAGAATGCCTGTTCTATCCTCGAGGCCTTCTCGCTGGTCGAAGAGCTGACCGGAATTCCGCAACGCTACAAGTATGTGGAAGAGAACAGGATCGGCGATCACATCTGCTACTACAGCGACTTGCGGAAGATTAAAAGCCACTTTCCTCAGTGGGGAATCACGCGACCGTTGCGGCAGATCTTCGAGGAGATCGTGGGCTCCTGGCGTGACCGGCTGAAGCTCGCTTCGACTCTCATCGCCACGCCGTAACCATGAAGCTCCTGATAACGGGGATCTGTGGTTTCGTTGGTAGTCGTATCGCGCGTGCATTGCAGGAGCGAATCGAAGGGATTGAAATCTTCGGCGTTGATAACCTGTTGCGCCCCGGTTCGGAGACCAACCGGCAGGCGCTCTCTTCGCTTGGTATAAAAGTGATCCATGGTGACCTGCGAGTCAGGAGCGATGTAGATCAGCTACCGGCGAGCGACTGGACGATTGATGCCGCTGCGAATCCGAGCGTTCTGGCTGGTGTCGATGGGAAGTCCAGCGCAAGGCAATTGGCTGAACACAACCTGGGCGGCACCCTCAATCTGCTTGAATACTGCCGCGAACATCGCTCCGGCCTGGTGCTGTTGAGTACGAGCCGCGTTTACTCGATTCCGGTGCTTGCAAACTTACCCATGAAGGTCAGAGACAGCGGGTTCGTACTTGACGGGGACGCCGTCCTTCCCCCAGGCGTGTCGGCGGACGGCTTATCCGAACGGTTTCCGACGCAAGCTCCGGTTTCCCTTTACGGAGCGACAAAGCTGGCCTCGGAAGATAATGGCCGCCGATTACGGATCCACCTTTGGATTTCCGGTCTGGATCAATCGATGCGGCGTGCTGGCCGGTGCCGGCCAGTTTGGAACGGCGGAGCAGGGCATATTCTCTTATTGGCTCCACGCCCACGCCACCAGGCAAAGACTTCGGTACATCGGCTTCGGCGGCCAAGGATTTCAGGTTCGAGACGCCTTTCACCCGGACGACCTCGCTGACCTGATACGAATTCAGTTTCGACATGAACCTTCCGCCGATCCGATATTTCATGCCGGTGGTGGACGTGAGAATTCGATGTCCCTGGCGCAGTTGACGGCATGGTGTGACGCCCGGTTCGGAGTGCATCGCCCTGAATCCGACGATCGGCCCAGGCCCTTCGACATCCCCTGGGTGGTGATGGACAGCGCCCGAAGCGCAAAAGAGTTAGGCTGGCGACCGTCCCGAACTCTGGCTTCCATCCTGGACGAAATCGCCGACCACGCCGATCGAAACCCAGGCTGGCTGAAGTTCTGTGGTGCAATATGAGCCGGTCGGAACCTGCCTCACTCGCCCCGCCGACATCCTTTGAGCCGCTTCATCGTCTCAGTGTGGTTATTCCTGCCCGAGATGAAGAGGGCTGTATCGCTTCTACCGTCGAGAAGCTCTATGTGGAGTTGCGCCTCCACAACATTCCCCACGAAATCGTAGTCGTGGACGATGGCAGCAGAGATCACACCTGGAGCATCCTCCAGGAGGCACGGGAGCGCGTCCCTACGCTTCATCCCGTCCAGAATGAAGGTCTGAACGGATTTGGACGCGCAATTATCTGCGGTTTCGACAATGCCAAAGGCGACGCGATCGTCGTCATGATGGCGGATGAATCAGACGATTCCCGAGATGTGGTGCGTTATTGGGAGTTGTTGAACGAGGGCTGGGACGCGGTCTTCGGTTCGCGCTTTATCCGCGGCGGAGGCGTCATCGATTACCCCTGGCTCAAGCTCAAGATCAACCGCCTCGCAAACTTTTTCATTCGGCTGATGTTCAACATCCGTCTGAACGACACCACCAATGCCTTCAAGGCCTATCGAAAAACGGTAATCGACGGATGCCGCCCCCTTCTTTCGCCGCACTTCAACCTCACGGTTGAGATCCCGCTCAAAACGATCGTTCGCGGCTACAGTTGGACCGTCATCCCCATCACCTGGCGCAACCGGAGATCGGGGGCCCCGAAGTTGAAGATCAAGGAGATGGGGAGCCGCTACCTGTTCATCTGCTTGTACGTTTGGCTCGAGAAGTATTTCAGTCGCGGAGATTATCGAAAACCGGCATCTGAGAACGCACCTTCGTCGTGAGCTTCTCGCACCTTCAACTGCATTCGTCTAATCATGGCGATGAAACGCATGCGCTGAGATATCAGGCCAGAACTCGCGGAAAACATTGGTCAGTGCATCACGCATAATGGCATATCCCCATCTGGTTGCCAATGCACCCAAGGTCCGGTCGGCGCTCGGATAATACGTAGTCGATATTCCCTGTGCCATCGCTCTTCCCACTAGCTCGGATGCATTGAAACTATTGTGGCCGTGATAATCCGGCGTAATCAGAACGCGACTGGCGGCATACAGCGCCCGCTTGCCGATACTGCCGCTTCCAAGTGCAAAGTAACGCTCATCCTGGCGAAAAATCGTCGGCATCACAGTGATAACCAGATAATTCCCGTCTGTTTTATCAACAAAGCCTCGCCAATAATAACCCCAATAAGCGGATGCATCATCGCCCAGTTGTTTATGCGCATCCTGGCCATAGGCAATTGCCGAAGTGAAGCCGATGAACAGAAAAGCTGAGTAGTCGAAACTGTTCTGAGTCGCGATTTTGAACGACTGTTTGAAGCGTTGGTGGCGGCGGAATCGTACCGGCGCTCACCGCCCGGTAATTCGGCATGATGCCCAGAATGCGCTTGGGCTGACGTTTGGATAGTGGGACCGCATCTTGACCAGGGTTCGCTATTGCGCGGCGTGTTGCCGGCTGGCCGTGCCATTGCCATTATCTTGCTGCTGAGTTCCAGCCCGGTCGGGCGAGAGTGAGTCGAGGAGCCGAACAGCCGTGAACGCACTTAACCGGCAAAAGCTCTCCTGTCCGAAAAGAGAGGGCGCCGATCCTAGGAGAAGGCAAATACAGAGTAGTCGCGCGTAAAAAGAGCGGGAGAAATCCCCGGCTAGTACAACGTTCATTTGTTAGTGGATCGGAAGTGAAAAGCGTAATTACTGCGAAAGGCGGCGCGGTTTGTGGGCCGCAACTCTTTAATTCAGTTTAGAGGATTCCGAATTTCGACTCTATGAGTAATGCTCACCGCTCCGCGACGGGGCTCCCTCTTCCCGAACCGCTTTCAAAGCTGCTTGAATTTGAGGGTCGATCCGCGCATGTACTTCATCCCCCTTTTCGACCCCTTGGGCCTGCGTCACGATCTCTTCCGTCAGCCGATTACTCACCCACACGCGTTCCTGGCTCCACTCGGACAGGCTGGGCTGAATGTTTCTGGCCGAAAGATAAACTTTGAACTCGTCGAGCAACTCGGCAGAAGGTTTGAACTCCGTAGCTTCGAGTTTGTGGTTCGTCAGGTATTGAGTCGCGAAGGATGTGATGGCGCCGCTTCCATCCAACACGGCTTCCAGGCGGGTCATTGTTGGGGGTGAAACCCGAAGGTCGGGCTGAATCCCGCCACCGCCTGTGACGACTCGTCCCTTGTCCGTTTTATAGACGGGACCGGGCGCAGTCCCCTCGGGTTTCGCACCGCCGAATGTCGACGATAGCGCTGAGTTCTTCAGCGGATGCTGAATAGAGCGTCCGCTTGGCGTGTAATAGAACGCGGTCGTAATCGCAAGCCCGGCGCCGCCTGAAAGAGGCATCACACGCTGTACCAAGCCTTTGCCATAGCTTGTCTCACCCACAACGGTGGCCCGGTCATGATCCTGCAGTGCGCCGGCGAAGATCTCCGATGCGCTTGCCGTCTTTTCATTGATCAAGACGGACAACTTAAAACCGTACGGCGAGGCGTTCTTGGGCACGGTTGCCGTTTCGACCGCGCTGGTGCGCCCCTTCGCCGTCAGGATGGTCTGACCAGGCTGGAGAAACATGGATGCCACGTCCAGAGCCGCAGTCACAACCCCGCCTGGATTGTTTCGCAAGTCGATGACTAATCCTCGGAGAGGAGGCTTCTGCAACTTATCAATGCCATCACGAACCTGCTTCGCCGTTTGCGGGTCCCAGCTTGCAATTCGTATATACCCAAACCCGGGTCCTAACAGGAAAGCGCGATCGACGCTCGGAGAATCGAGCAATTCCGGAGTCAGAAAGTATTGCAAGATTCGGGCTGACCCTTCCCGGCGAATGAAAACCGTGATCTTCTGCTGGCGGGCTTCGGTTAGCAATTGGATGATCTGCTCCGGCTCCAGGCTTCGTATCGCCACATTGTTGATCGCGACCAGTTCATCTCCAGCTTGAATTCCGGCCTTGTTGGACGGTGTTCCCGGCAGGGTCTGCAGGAACAGAACTCGCCCCGGCAGAACGGAAACTACGCTGCCAAACCCTTTTTGTTCCGAAGACTCCATTTGCCGGAGCTGCTCAAACTGTCCCGGGTCGAAGAACTGAGTGTGCGGATCAAGCTCCCGGAGCATGGAGGGTATAGCGCCCTCATAAACGGCCTTGTCCGGATTCGGCTGGTCGGCGCTCTCGCTCTGAATAGTGGAGAGCACCTGTACGAACTGTCGAAGGAGAGGCTCAAGATCATTGACCGGAATGTCTTTGGAAGGCACCGCAGGTTCTGCCGCGGCCGGATTCTTACCGTCAGCAGCTTTCAGACCTTGTGCTTCTGCGACACTCGCAGCCAATAGGTGGAAGGCGACCAGAAGGGTCAAACTAATGCGAGACAACGTCAACTCACCATTGTCTCTAAACGAACCGAGCCCGGACCTCCGAATGCATGGAAGGCCCGGGCTCGAAGATCGAGCTACTTGCGCGAAGAAATGCGATCGAGAGTATGAATTAACGGCTGAGCGGCAGCTGGGACAGGCAGATGGCTATTCAGGATCTGCTTGTTGCTGATGTCCTTGCCGTATAACTCGCGATTGGCTTCGCTGTCTTCAGTGACCGCATCACCCGCCAGGTCAAGGCCGCCGAAAACGCCGCGCGAACGGGAATAAGTCAGGATTTCCGCATGTAGCTGGGCATCGGTCATGGCAGTGGAATCTCTCCCGACTGGACCGGCAGCCGCAGCCGCTTCCCCGCCTAGCTTGAACTTGCTGCTGAGCAGGTGTTCCATGCCGGTCTGGTTCATAACCAGCATGATTACGTCCGTCTCTTTTCCACCGATGAGAAGTCCGAACTTACCGCCAGAAACTCTCAACGCCCCGGGAGCGCTCCAACCCACGCCGCTGGATTTTCGGCACGTAAAGAAGCCCTTCCCGTATTGGCCTCCGATGATGAATCCACCGGCCTTCGAATTCGGGACAACGACGACGCATGACGCCTTCGAAATAAGATCCTGTGGGATTCCTTTATCCGAAGCGTTCATCATCTCCTGCAAGTCTTCGGTCGCCGCCTTCAGACGCGCGTCGGCGTCTTTCTGCGCGAGTAAGGGCATGGCCAGAACGCCGGACAAAAACGCTACCGCTAAAGTCTTCATGTGTAATCTCCTGCCTGTGAGAAGTCAGCCTCCACAGTCCACTGAATCAGACGTCATCCTGGGCCAAGAATAGACACCGTTTAATGCTTCTTAATGCGTCTAAATGATGAGAATTACTTAACGTTTGACGTCTCGGCAACCCGGTTTGCGATCGACTGCGCTCGCTCGATGCAATCGGGGATACCCACTCCGCCCAAGTAATTCGAGACCAGGTGCAAGCCCGGATGATTTCGGACCAGGACCTCTATCTCCTCCACACGTTTAGCGTGGCCGACAACATACTGGGGCATCGAGTCCGGCCAGGACGTTACCGCGGAATAGATCGGGGCTTGCTGGACGCCCATCAGCCGCTCCAAGTCCCGGAGACATTTCGCAGTCAATTCAGCCGGCGGCGTATTGCGCTCTCGCCGGGCCTCCGGATCCACGATAAAGGCGCGTATCCCAACCAGATCCGGGGCGATTCGGGAGGGGAATTTGGTATTGATCCAAGTGGCTGCCGCGATCGTCTTTCGCTCTTTTCTAGGAACAAGAAAACCGAAGCCGTTCAGCGGGTGTGGAAATGTACTCCGATCGAGCAGTAGCGTCACCAGGATCGCCGAGGAGTAAGGAATCGCTCCTAAGTTAGTGCTTAGCCTCGGATCGAGCGAATAGAGAAGGCGGGAGCTTGTGTGAGCCGGGCAAGCCAGGACGAGATCCTCGCCCTCCACGTTTTCGCCGGCCGTCGTAACCGTCCACTTTCCGTCTTGCCGGGCCACATCGGAAACCTCTCCGGTAACGATTCGGACCCACCCCTGAATCTCCTTCGCGAGCGCATTGACGAGAGTGCCCATACCACCCCGAAACGACAGAAACAGGCTTTTCCCCGATTGTTTTCGAGCGCTTTTTTCGTTCCGGACACCCTTGATCAAACTACCGAACTGCCGCTCGTAGCCAAGGAATCTCGGCAGAACGCTCTTGGCGCTGAGGACAGAAGAGTCACCCCCGTAAACTCCGGCCAGAAGCGGTTCCGTCAGGTAGGTCAATGCGCCCGAACCGAAGTGGTCGCATACAAATTCCCGAACCGAAAGATCTCCGTCGCGCTCACGTGGCTTGGAGAAGACCTCCGAGAGGAACTTTCGTTTGGTACGCAGGCCGAATAGCGGCGACGACAGTGCCGCTTTCAAATTTCCCGGAACCATCATTACCATCCCTTTCGGAATTGGCACCAGGCGGCCCTTTTGGACCACGTATGTTCGCCTGTTTTTCTCGTTCGTGCCGATGATCTCGTCGCCAAGGCTCAGTTCCTGGGCTAAACGCGAGGCGGCGGGCTTGCTTGCCAGGAAGCTATCGGGACCGGCTTCGAGCTCGCAGCCTTCGATGATGTTGGTTTGTATCAGGCCGCCGAGTCGTGCGGATTTTTCGACCAAGGTGGACCGGACGCCGTGCTGCTTGAGGTAGTACGCAGTCGCGAGGCCAGAGATGCCTCCACCCACGATGATGACGTTGCTGTTCACGGACGAAATCTAGCGATGGAACTCGCGGACGATCTCAACCACGGCCTTGACGTTCTCGACCGGAGTCTCGGGCAGGATTCCATGGCCCAGGTTCACGATATGGCCCGGGCGTGTGCCTGTGCGTTTTAGCAGGTCGATGACTTTCGTCCGGAGTTCGTGAAGAGGAGCAAACAGCGCTACCGGGTCCAGATTCCCCTGGATAGCGGCGCGATGACCGATCTCCATCCATGCCTGGTCAATGTTCATCCGCCAGTCGACACCGATAACGTCGCCGCCGGCAGCATGAAGTTCGCGGATAAATCCACTGGCACCCGTGCCGAAGTGAATGACCGGCACGCTGTAACCCCGAATCCGCTCGATCAGGGCCCGCGAATAGGGCTGAACGAACCGGACGTAGTCTTCCGGCATCAACGCGCCTACCCAGCTATCAAAAACCTGGATGGCGCGTGCTCCGGCCGCAACCTGAAGGCTGGCGAAATCGCCAAGAACGTCGACGATTTTGCCCATAAGCCGGCGCCACATCACTTCGTCGCCGAACATCAGCTTCTTGGTTTTGACAAAGGTCTTTGATGCTCCGCCCTCGATCATGTAACTCGCCAGCGTGAACGGCGCACCCACAAAGCCGACCACCGGGACCCGGCCGTTCAGCGCACGGACCACAGTCTTGATGGCCTCGCCCACGTAGCCGAGTTCGTCCGTTCGTTCGGTCGATAGCTCGTCTATATCGCTGGGCTCGGTGATGGCGTTTTCGATGGACGGACCTTCGCCGCTTATGTACTCCAGCTTCAGGCCCATTGGCTCGACCGGAAGCAGCAAGTCAGCGAAAATGATGGCCGCGTCTACATCGAGCAAGTCAATTGGCTGAAGTGTGACGGTGGCGGCGAGCTCGGGGTTCTTGCAGATTTCGAGTATGCTGTGTTTTCCGCGAACATCCCGATATTCTTTGAGGTAGCGGCCAGCCTGCCGCATGAACCACACCGGCCGAACGTCCGTGCTGCGACGGCGGCACGCATCAAGAAATCTGCCATTTACTGAAGCCATGCACAGCCCGTCCCGTGACGCTCTGACCGATTCAAAATGTTAACCCCGCAAATATGGCCGCCAGCATGGAAGGTGAAAGTTGTCCCTATTGTATCGACTGAGGCAAATTCGAGGTCAACGCTCGGTAACATGCGCCGGCACTGTGCAAAAGAAGCTTGCACAGATAGTACAGGACAGGGGAAATGAAGACTGATTTGGCCGAGAGATTATGGCTGGGTGTCGCGGGGACGGCCCCGCCGGATGCGCTTCAGGAGTTGGTCCATTCGCCCCGTAGCGCCTGATTCCACATCCGCCTCGAAATGGAGCTCCGGAATTCGGAACAGTGTCAGGCGCTCCCGAAGCTTGTTTCGCAGGAAATGCTTGGCCCCATTCAGTGCGGCGATCGTCTCTTCCTGGGGAACGCTGGAATCGGCAAAATGCAGCCGTACTTGGGCGTGTTTCATCCCGGGTGTCACCAGAACTTCGGTGATTGTCGCTTCACCGACCCGCGGATCTGCGAGTTCGTAGGCGATCATCTCACCCAGTTCCTCCCGCAGCGCTTCTGAAACTCGCTCTGTCCGATGGGGATCCATGTCGTTCTTCTTAAAGTGTAGGACGCTTTCCAGGCATGCAGCAGCCCGCAGAGTTACAGCCATTCCATCCCGCTCGCGCGAAGAGTACCTCCTAAGAGGTCAGCTGCATGCGTTTCGGCCGCCTGAAGCACCTGTTCAGCATAGGTCCGGTCATTAGCAACGGTGACGACAGCAATCACGGAATTCTGCCATGAGTCGAGCCCGTCAATTTCCGCCACCGAGACGTTGAATTTTTCGCGCAGCCGGTCTTTGAGGCTGCGTACAACCTGACGCTTGTCTTTGAGCGAATGTGAAGCTTCCACCCAGAGTTCAAGAGTCAAAACGCCTATCGAAGGCATGGAGTTGTCGTGATCGAGAGAAAAGGTGCTACCCGGGGCTTATTGAGCCCCAGGCAGCTGTGGTGCAATGCGTTCCGTCGTGAACGCCTCGATCACGTCGCCCGCTTCAATGTTATTGAAGTTCGTGAGCGAAATACCGCATTCGAGTCCGTTCTTGACTTCGGACGCGTCGTTCTTGAAGCGCTTCAGCGCCTCTACGCGGCCGGTGTAAACGGTGTCGCCGTTCCGAAGGAGCCTGACGCTGCTGTCGCGCCGAATCGCCCCGTCCGTCACGAAGCAACCCGCCACCGTGCCGATTTTGCTGATACGGAACGTCTCGCGAACTTCCGCATGGCCCTGAAGGGTCTCTTTGTAAACCGGATCGAGAAGACCGGTCATAGCGAGCTTGATATCGTCGATCAGCTCATAAATGATGTTGTGCTGACGGATATCAACCTTCTGCTGCTCGGCCGTGGATTGAGCATTACGCTCAGGTTTCACATTGAAACCGATCACCAGGGCGTCTGAAGCAGAAGCAAGCAGAACATCGGATTCGGTAATCGCACCGACGCCGGCATGGAGAACCCGTACCCGAACCTTCTCATTCGACAGTTGCTGGAGGTTGTCGGAAAGTACTTCCGCGGTGCCGCCAACGTCCGCCTTGATGATGATGTTGAGGTCCTTAAGGTCGCCTTCTTTGAACTGCCGGTGGAGCGAATCGAGCGTCGCTACGCGCGCGCCCTTCGCCATAGCGGCGTCGCGGGCCTTCGCCTCGCGATAAATGACGATCTGCTTAGCCTTGGACGTATCCGAGACCACCTGGAACGTATCGCCGACTTCGGGAAGGCTCTCGAGGCCGATCACCTCGGCCGGCATGGACGGCTCGGCTTCCTTCACTTGGTTGCCGCGATCGTCGAACATCGCGCGGACCTTGCTGAAGAGCGCTCCACAGATGAAGAAGTCGCCCGTTCGCAGCGTTCCGTTGCGAACCAATACGGTTGCCACGGGTCCGCGGCCCTTATCGAGCTTGGCTTCAAGCACCGTGCCGATCGCAGGACGCGCCGGATTGGCCTTCAGATCCTGGATATCGGCAACCAGCAGGATCATCTCGAGCAGAAGATCCAGGTTCTGGCGAGCCTTCGCCGAGACCGGGACCATGACCACGTCTCCACCCCAATCCTCAGCCAGAAGACCGCGATCAGCAAGTTGCTGCTTCACGCGTTCGGGCTGAGCACCTGGTTTGTCGATCTTGTTGATCGCCACAATCATCGGTACCTTGGCAGCTCTCGCATGATCGATCGCTTCCAAAGTTTGAGGCATGACGCCGTCATCTGCCGAAACAACGAGGACGACGATGTCGGTTACCTTAGCGCCTCGAGCACGCATGCGGGTGAACGCCTGGTGGCCGGGAGTATCGATGAAGACAATCTTGCGACCGTTCTTCTCGATGTGATACGCACCAATGTGCTGCGTGATACCGCCGGCTTCGCGCCCCGCCACATTCGTTTCGCGAATGGCGTCGAGGAGCGAGGTTTTACCGTGGTCGACGTGTCCCATGATGGTAACTACAGGAGCGCGACGGACCAGGTCGCTGGTTTCTTCCGCCTGCTCAATATCCTGGGTCGATTCTTGTTCGTAGCTGACCTGGTTGGTCGAAGCACCGAACTCGCGCGCCAGTTGCTCGGCAAGCTTTACATCGAGAGTCTGGTTGATCGTTGCAAAAATCTTCTTCTCGACGAGCTTCTTGATGACCAGGTTGGCCTTGACACCAAGCTTCTCGGAGAGTTCGAGAACCGTAATACCTTCGGCTATCGTGATTTCGCGATCGATCGGAGGCGGCTCGACAAACGCCGGGCGTTTGGAAACGCGTTCGCGAAGATTTCCCTCTTCGACGTCGCGTTTGCGGGCACCCTGTCTGCCGACTGGCTTCGCCTGATGTCTGCGCTGCTGCTCAGTAGGAGGCGGCGTCGCCTGTTCCGGACGGAGCGAGGTCGGATGCATCGGACGCATCCCGGGACGTCTCTGCTGGCCGGGGAAACTGGGCTGGCCTGGAGCGCCCGGTCCACGCATGAGTGGCTGCCCGGGGCGAATCGGACCACGATACAGCGGTTGACCCGGAGCAGGCGAACGGGGCGGCGGGGCACCCGGACGCGGTGGTGCCGGAGCTGCGGGCCCTGGGCGCGGCGGAGTCTGCTGCTGTCTTAATCTTTGAACAAGATCCGGGCGCGGCGGCACCGTTGGCCGGGCAATCGGCTGGCCGGCAAGTGGAGGCCGGGGGCCGGATGGCCTGGGTGCGATGGGAGCGCCAGGTGTTAACGTCGGCCGAGGAGGCGTGGGGCGCGATGGAATCGGAGAGCCCGGAACAGAACTAGCCTGTGGGCCACCTGGGGCGACGACGTGTGTTGGTACTTGCGGCGGCCGTGGCGCTGCAGGTGCTTGCGGAACGCCAGGGGACGCCGAGGCGGCCCGGGCTGGCATGGGTGGCGGAGCACCCGGCGATGGCGCAGAAGGCGCCGCGGGCTGAGGTGGCCGGGCAATCACGGCAGCGGGCGGCTGCGGTACCCTAGGCGTCTCTCTGGGAAATGGCTGCCGCGGGCCCGGTGCATTCGTTAACGACGGAGGAGCCGGTCGCGCTGCCGGAGTTGACGGCAACGGTCTTGCGGGAACCCCAACCGTGCGCGAAGAATGGCTCGGAGCTCCGGGCAGACGCTGAGGCGCTCGTTGGAGCAGAAGGCGCTGGCGCGGCTTGAGGCGCGGGCTGAGAAGGAACGGCCGGAGCAGGCGCCGGAGCACCTGGAGCCGGGTGGTTTCCCGCTGCGCCGAGGGGCGGCCTCAACGGTTGAAATCGTATGGCAGGGCGTTCCGGCTCAGGCGCTGGCGCGGCCGGAGCCGACGCTGCTGTCTCTGCGGTGGGAGCTGACGCTACGGGAGAAGGAGTCGGCGCCGTTGAAGGCGGAATACCAATTCCTCGCGGAGCGGGCTCCGCGGCAGGCGGAGCCTGCCGCACCGGAACTCGCAATGGAAAACGTTGTGAGGCCGTAAAGGAACTCGGACCGGACGGTGTCGCGGGACTAACTGGTTCCTGGGCGGCTGGTGAAGCTGCTGCGGGAGTCGTCGGCGCGGCAGGTGCCTCAGTATGCACCGCCTCGTCGGACGTCTCTGCCGAGCCGTCGCCGTCCTCCCCGTCGTGATGTCCGTTGGCCCTGTTTGGAAAGGAGCCCAAGAAGCCAGATTTCGCCAACTTCTCTTTTAGAGCAATCGCGGTATCTTCTTCGATGGAGCTGGAATGGGTCTTCTTTTCCTGCACACCCAACTCGGGCAAGAGATCGAGAATGATGCCTGGCTTGACCTCTAATTCCCGTGCCAACTCGTTGATTCTAATTTTCTTCATAGAAGAAGACTGCTAAGGTAACTCCTTAATAAGCCGTGACTTGGACAGATGAGCCGGATTATCCGATGGTATCAGACTCTTCGTCCTCCGGGGCGGTGTCCGGGGACACATCGCTCCGAAGCGTGGAGGGCGCGCCGGACAGGCCTTCCACTCTGCCGAGATCGAGCACGTCACCTTCATCGGTATGCTCAACTTCGACTGCCTCATGACGCGCTATGTCTTGTTCGAGAACGCCCGTCTCCAGGGGCTCGAAAACATCCGCATTGTCCTCCGGCACACTCGATTCTAATTCATTTCCGGAAGTCTCGTCGATCGCACCCTCTATTGCCTCGGGCGAAACGGGCGCTTCTTCACCAATTTCGTCAAACGAACCAGGCATTTCTCCGCCTTCTTCAGGTTCGTACTGCCCATAGAAGGAGACCACCGAAGACTGGATCTGTTCGACTACGCTTTCATCGATCTCAGGTATGGCCTCCAGTTGCTCTGGCGTCATGGAACCAAGTCGCTCCACCGTGCCGATGCCAGCGCCAATGAGCCTTTCGACGATCACTTCTTCCAGTCCGTGGTCCAGGAGAACCGATACCGGCGCTCCCGAAATCAAGATGTCCTCTCGGCGGGATTCAAGCTCTCTACGCTTTTCTTCCTCGCTCTTGATATCGATCTTCCAGCCCGTTAGTTTCGCTGCCAGCCTGACGTTCTGACCGCGTTTGCCGATGGCGAGCGATAGTTGCAGATCGTCCACGACCACTTCGACATGCTTGTCGCCGGAGTCGAGAATCGTAACTCGCGAGATCTTAGCAGGGCTGAGCGCCTTCGTGATGTACTGAACGGCATCGTCCGAATACTCGATGATGTCGATCTTTTCGCCGCGCAGTTCACGGATGATCGATTGCACCCGCATTCCCTTCATGCCGACGCAAGCACCCACGCTGTCCACGTCCCGGTCACGGCTGAACACCGCGATCTTGGTGCGTTCACCGGCTTCTCGCGCGCAAGCTTTGATGGATACCGTGTTGTCGTAGATCTCGGGCACTTCCTGTTCGAACAGGCGCATGACCAGCTCCGGAGCGGCCCGGGAAACAAGGACGCCAGAGTACTTGCCGCCGCGCTCTACACCCTTGATCACGCAGCGCACGCGATCACCGACGCTGAAGCTCTCGATCCGCGACTGCTCCTTTTTCGGGAGCCGTGCTTCGGTCTTACCCATGTCCACGATGTAGTCCTGGCCTTCGAGTCGTTTGACGACACAGTTGACCAGTTCGCCGTGACGGCCCTGGAACTCGGAGAACACGCTGTCGCGCTCGGCTTCGCGGACCTTCTGAAGGATCACCTGCTTCGCCGTCTGAGCCGAGATTCGTCCTAAGGCCTCGGTCGGCTTCGGTTCCCGAACTTCCGACCCGACCTGGGCTCCCTGCGAAATCCTCTTGGCTGCGCTAACGCTGATCTGCTTGTACGGATCCTCGACCGTTTCCACTACCTGCTTGATGCTGTAGATGTTGATGTTTCCAGTGCTTTCATCCAGGTCCGCGATGAGGTCTTCCTGGGAGCGGAAATGCTTCCGGGCAGCGGCCAGCATTGCATCTTTCACCGCATCCAGAACGATTTGCGGATCGATGCCCTTTTCTTTGCTCAATAACTCGATGGACTGATAGATGGAAGCCAAGTAAAACCTCTTACAAACCTAAAAAGAAGACGACTCAAGGATAAATGCGAGTGAAGAAACGCTACCAGCTGAACTTCGATTTTGCTCGGAGCACTTGTTCCATGGGGATGTGTCGAACCTCCCCATCGCGAACTTCGATTCCAAGCTGGCCAGCGTTGACAGAAACAAGCTTCCCCTCAATATGCTCGCTTTTCTCCGGTGAGGATCGAGCAGTCAAGGAGACCGGTTTCCCGACGACCCTGGCGAAATCTCGTTCGGTGGAGAGCTTTCGTTCAACTCCCAGCGAACTTACTTCGAGCGTGTAACTCTCCTCCGGCATAAGCTCGTGCTCGTCAAGCAGCTTTCCAAGCCTGTGGGAGACCAACTCACAGTCGGCATGGGTGACGCCTTCGGCTTTGTCAATGAAGACACGCAGGAGGCGAGCCTTCCCGGCGCCGCGGAGCTGAACGTCGGCGACCTCTATTCCGGTTGACTGAGTTGCCTCTGTGCACAACTCGGAGATCCGGTCCATGAGCTCGTGGTTCTGTACTGCCGGCATGATTACTCGCAATAAAAAAGTGGGCTATTCGCCCACTTTGGTGTTCGTCCTACTCCTATTAGACCACCGGTTCGGCTCTAGCGCAAACGCCGCACGATAATCTGCCGTACGTTCGCGAACCTGGGCTTTCGCCGCAGAGCCGTTTATATCGTTGCTGTCTTGAAGGCTTGCCCGACGTGCAGCACTGCGGAGAGCGCCCGGTTGTAGTTCATGCGCATCGGACCGAGTACGGCAACGTGAGCCATGAGTCCGCCTGAGAGCTCAAGCCGCACACCGATCATGGAGAGCTCGCTCATGCTCGGGTGAACGTCCGAAAGTCCAACCTGTACCGAGAACTGGCCATCCCGCCCCTCAAAGAAGCGCTCGAGCAAATGTAGAATTCTTTTCTTTTCTTCGAGCGCCCGGAACAGTTCTCGCATCCGTTCCCGGGTGAGATGGAGGTCCAGGCCGATCAGATTTTCGGCTCCATCGAAATGGATCTCGGGGACTAAACCCAGCTCCAACAGGCCTTTAGAGTAGAAAAAGCTTACCTTTTGCAGGATGGCGTCGTATGCCGCGCTTTCGCGCTCCAGCCGCAGTCGCAGTTCGCGATGGATGTTCTGCAGCACCCAGCCGCTGAAATTGCGGTTGATGTAGTTCTTGATCGAGGTGAGCTCATCCTGTGGGATGTGGTCGTCAATATTGATGACCTTGTTCTTCACCATCCCGTCCTTCGTCACGACCACCATCAGGACGCGCCGGTCGGGCAGGGATAGCAGTTCAACGCTATCGAGAATGCGGTTCTCGGTCGGTATAGCGGCGGCGATACCGAAATTGCGCGTGATTTCGGTCAGAAGCTGCGACGATCTCTCGATGCGGCCCTCTACCGTTCCCTCACGCCGGATTTCGTCTTTAAGCCGCTCCAGCTCCACCTGTACGATCCGGCTGCCAACCAACGTTTTGGCGTAACTCTGGTATGCCGCGCTCGTCGGCACCCTACCCGCTGAGGTGTGAGGCTGGGTCAGGTAGCCCTGCTCCAGAAGATCCGCCATCATGTTCCTGATCGAGGCCGGGCTCATCGGATAGCGGCGGGCGATGATCCGGGATGCCACCGGTTCACCCGTTTCGATGTAGTTATGTACGATCGCGTGAAGAACGTCGTAGTGACGAGGCGTTAGCATTGAATCTTCCCTGTCTTAAAGCGAAGAAAAATTATGGACCGCTGTCCTGATCGGCTTGCAACCAGCTTGAACGTAACCCTCGGCGCAGGAGCAACTTACTTTAACTTAGCAGCTGAGCTAGAAGGTCGCGGAGTTCCAGGATCAGAACTAGTACCAGCGGGCAGATCAACCGACTCAGCACCTCTCCAAAGGCGCTCTAAATCGTAGTAGGACCTAGCCGTCTGAGAGAAGATATGCACCAGGAAATCTCCGTAGTCCATTAGGATCCACTCTCCGGTGTCATAGCCCTCGATACTAATGGCCCTTTCCCCCTGATTCTTGAGAGTCAACTCAATCTCATCGCAGGCTGCTTGCCCTTGGCGGATATTCGCAACCGAACAGATGACAAAGTAATCAGTAAAGGAGGTCACTCCCTGCAAGTTCAAAACACGGATGTCGAAAGCCTTTTTCGCTTCAGCAGCCGTGACCGCAAGGCGCCAGCCAGGAACATTTTCTAGGGGTTCGGAATCGAGTTTGACAGAACGTTTCAGCAGGGTCGTCTATGCCATCTCCACGGTTCCAGGGTACTACATTTTCAACAACATGAGTAATCGCTACCGCAGCCGTTTCCGGCTGTTTGCCGCGTTATTGATCACGTTCGGAGCGTTTCTCTGCATAGTGCAAAGGATGACTGCCCAGAGCGCCACATCCGTTTCTTTCGCCTCGGAAACCTTGGCCAAGGCCCAGGTCGAGCGCGCAAAGTCGGAGTTGGAGCGGACGGAGCGCCTGGTTGCGGATGGCACCTTGCCGCGGGTCAAACTTGATGAGGCACGCGATCATGTGGCGGATGCAGAAGACGAAGCGGTACTTAGCCGAACCCTATTTGGCATGAGACCGACCGGCACCATGACTGAAGAGGAAGCGAACGAAATGCTCGCCGCCGCACAGCACCGGGTGGACCGGGCGCGTGCCGTTTTCGATGACCGACAAAAGCTGCTTGCCTCCGGAGCGATTGCGAGAGTAGACGCCGAGAGCGCAGCCCGAGAATTGGAAGACCGGCAGCGAATCCTAGGGTACGCGACAGACCGCGTTCGCCTCCTGAAAGAACTTGCGGCGATGGCGGAGAACGAACGGCAGCTCGCCAAATCGGGCGAAACAGCGTCTTTGAAGAACTCCGTGATCCGTTCGGACGGGAACGGGGCCTTCACGCTCGGCGATTTGACGCCCATTCAGGCCCAGTTTGAAAAGCAATTCCACCGCCCCCTGCCGATCAGTGCGCTCGGACAAACTCTGACCCATCAATCTCTCGGCCTGGATCACAGGAACCGGGTTGACGTGGCGCTCAGTCCGAGTCAACCCGAGGGCGTTTGGCTTCTGAATCTGCTTGCCCGATTGCACGTGCCATACCTTGCGTTTCGTACCGCGGTTGCGGGCGCAGCCACTGCTCCCCATATCCACATCGGGCTGGGCAGCACACGACTGCAAACCGCCTTGAGCTCTACGACAGCCGCTCACGCCGAGTATTCTCCGAAACTCCGCTAAGATTGCAGGGAATGCATTCCCCCGCAGAGCGAGTGCTGATCTCCGCAGACCAGATACAAAAGCGCATTGCCGAGATGGCCGCCCAGATTGAAGCCGACTATCCGGATGAACCGATCTATCTGGTCTCGATTCTGAAAGGCTCTTTCATCTTTGTGGCCGATTTGGCGAGAGCTTTGAAGCGGACCTCGGTACGCATCGAATTCATGGGCATCTCGAGCTATGGCAATCAGAAAAGCAGCTCGGGGCAAGTCAAAGTAACAAGAGACCTCGACGTCAACATCGAAGGTCACCACGTGTTGATCGTCGAAGACATCATCGATAGTGGAGTCACGTTGAGTTATCTGACGCGGATTCTCCACCAGAGAAAACCACGTTCACTTGAGATTGCGACGCTTCTAGACAAACCGGACCGCCGCATTCAGCCCGTGGGCGTCAAGTACATCGGCTTCCAGATCCCGGATGAGTTTGTAGTCGGCTATGGTCTCGATTATGCGGAAGACTATCGCAATCTTCCCGATATTCGTATTCTTTCCGAGACGGCCACTGCGGCCGGGTAAGCCTATTACGCGGGTTGCGTAACCAACCGGCTTCGCTTGCTCTCTTTCCAGAGCTTGCTTGCATGCGCAGTCAAAAACAGCGCCGCTACCGTGGCTACCAAGAGCACAACCTGTTCTGGCCACGCTAGTGTCGGATCCGGTGTGAAGCTCAAGCTATCTCCCGCGAGACAGCAGAGAACGTGAACGCAGAAGACCTCGAGCGATGCCTGTCCCAAGGACGCGAGCGGTGTCAGAAAGGTAAAGACCCTGGTGATTCGGCTTCCGTATTGGACGAGAAGAATGGCAATCGCCGAGAAATTGATCACACGCGCCGGGCCCAAGTGCCATTTATCGATCAGCCAACCAAGAAGGTTCGGGTCGATCCATCGTTCAACCGGGCTATACCGAAGCACGAGAAACGTTCCGGCCACGGCGAAGCTGAGCCGTATCAGCCAGCGTGGTATCCCTTCCTCCGATTCGCCCGCCTTCTTGGCGGCCATGCCTGCCAGATGGTCCGCGTTAAGGCTGCCGAGGGCCAAGCCGACGACCCAAAGCAATTGCCACGCGTATATGTCGAAGGCGCCGGTGGAATCGAACGGTACCGCGATCCCGAACGGAACGACATGGCGGAACATAAATTTGCGCAAACCAAATTGCGCCGCAACCCAGATGATGAAGCCGGTGTAGATCACGGGCTCCCAACCCCATTGGCGAGCGACGCGGCGAGCCAGAGGCGTGAATCCCATGAAGATCACATACAGCGGAAGGATGTCGAGAATCGACGGGCGATATTGGAGAAGGGCCGCCGCGATAGCAGCAGGCTTCGGATCCCGCAGATAGTAGGACAGCAGATTCTCAATAGCCGGCCGGTGAAGCCTGACGGCAATGGGCGCGAATACGATAAACGCAATCGCCAGCAACCCGCAATGGTACGCGTACACGCGCGCTGTCCGTTTCGCCAGGTCACGTACGGTTGCTACTTCTCCTCTGCTCAGTTCACGGCGAAACTCCAGCTGGCCAACCATGAACGCGGCGAGGAAGATAAACCCCTCCGCTCCCGACACGTAACCGAACGTCTGATTCGAGATGACGCTGACTTTCGTCGGCAGGTGAGTGAATGTCATCCAGAGGAGGAGAAATCCTCTCAGGATGTCTAATTCAATTAAGCGCGGTGATTTCTTGGGTGGCGGAGCAGTTACAGCTTCGGCTTCGGAGGAGGGAGATCGCGAGCTTTGCACTGTGAATTGAACCCGTTTCTTCCGTGCGTACCGTCGCAGAACGGCTTGTTCTCGGCAAGGCCGCACCGGCAAAGGGAAATCACGGAGCGTCCGCCTAATCCGTAGCTGTTACCTTCCGAATCCTGGATTGTAAATTCGCCCTCGATACGAATAGGGCCGTTGTTCACAATCGTCACTTTAGTCGCCATGCAACCCCGATGGTAGCAGAGCATTCGCCACCTCTACTTATAATGTGATCGCGGTGTTGCGATGATCCAATTCATTTACGATTCGGATAAAGAGCTGTTCCAAAATGCGATGACATTTGCTCAAAAGCAAGTCAGACGGCTCATCGAGAACCATCCGGATTTTTATCCGATGTACACGCTGGCCGGCAAGTGGAAACACGAAGGCGCGGCCTGGACGCACTGGTGCGACGGATTCCTGCCCGGCATGATGTGGACCTTCACGAAATATCTCGGCCGTCAGCCCGAATATAAGTTCTGGTTCGAAAAAGCGATCCATTACAGCAAACCGTTGGAGCATCGCAAGAGCGACAACGACGTTCATGATCTGGGCTTTATTTTTCTTTCCACTTACCATCCCTGGTTCAAGCTCACGCGTGACATCGCCGTGAAAGAAGTAATGCTGCAGGCGGGGAGAACGCTGGCCCAGCGATTCAACGAGGACGGGCAATACCTGAGCTCATTCGTTGCTCGCGATTCGCTGTTCATCGACATCATGATGAACGTCGGGATCATCTTCTATGCGGCTCGCGAAACGAACGACAAGCGACTACGCGATATTGCCGTGCGGCACTGCATTACCACCCGGCGCTGTCTGGTTCGCGCCGACGGCTCCGTCGCTCAGGAGGGACTCTTCGATCTGGAAACGGGCGAGTTCTTACGTCAAACGACGCACCAGGGCTATCGCGGGGATTCGTGCTGGTCGAGAGGCTTGACGTGGGCCCTGTACGGCTTCTCGAGCGCTTATGAGTACAGCCGCGATCCGCGGTTTCTGCAAACGGCAGAGGCCTGTGCGGACTACTACATCACGCATACTCCGGCAAATGGAGTTCCGCCTTGGGACTACAACGCGCCGCTTGAAAACCGCTCATTGCAGGACGCTTCGGCGGGCGCTATTGCCGCAGCGGGTCTGTTCAAGCTCTGCCGCCAGATCTCGGATCCGATGAAAGGCCATTTCTACTGGTCTACCGGTGTTCATATCCTTCGAAATCTCTGCAACGATTTCTTAGCGATCAATGAACCCGAGTGGGAAGGCATTCTGAAAGGCGGCGCCTACCACATTCACAAAGGCCTGGGAATCGATGAATCCGTGATGTGGGGCGAGTACTTCTTCGTTGAGGCGCTGGAAGCGGCGCTGAAAGTGATCGCTCCCGTTAAATAGATCCTTCGGCAACACGCTGCTCCTGGCTGTCGGGCCACGCCGCCGGGTTTATTTCCGGCGTTCTCCCGCGCATGGGAGACAGCAGGAGTGAGGCGAGCGCGCCCAGGTAACATAAGCCGCCCAGCCGCAAGGTCATGCTCAGGCCGAAGTAAATGGCGAGAAACATGGCGGCGGCTGATCCCAGCACACTCGCGGCTGCATTCACGGCCCACGCCCAACGCACCACGGAAGGCATGACGCTCTTCAGCAGACCAAGGCCGGTAGGAAACGGCATGCCCATGATGAATCCGACGGGTGCAATCAGCGCAACGGTAATCAAGACTTTCCAGGTGAACGGGAGTGTGACACCCCAGTCAGCGATAGGCGTGACTAGCAGGCTTAGAGCAGAAACAGCTGCCGCAATCACGATCAGCGCAAGACCCAGGCGCGAAACCTGCAACTGAACCGCACGCTTGCTGAAGAAGCTGCCCAATCCGCTTGAGAGCAGCATAGAAAAGATAACCACGGTCAGCGCATAGGTGGGATGCCCGAGAAACAGCACAAATTTCTGAATCAGTGAAACCTGGACCAGGATGTAACCGGCGCCGATGAACAGGAAGTACATCAAAGTGATCAGGCTCTGCCTGCTTCGAGGGACCTGCTGTTTCAAAAAAAGCGGTGGGAGGCATACGATCACGGCGGTTGCCAGCAGGCTGATGCCGATTAGCGCGAAGAGTACCGGAAGCGCCGAGTTCACTTTGTAATCGGCGGTTGCGCGGGATGCATCGAAGATGAACGCCCAAAGATCGCGAGGCTGCACCGTGTAGAAGAAGAACGGTCGATCGTCCGAGACGGGCCGAACGTCGAACGGATAGTTCTGATAAAAGCGGTTTAGATCTTTCGCTAGCAGGAGTTGCCCGAAAGGGGTTTTGTCGCCTGCACCCGGCCTATAGATCACTTGCATCTGGCTCCGTCCGGGCAGGCTGCCGAGCAACGCCACATCGGATGCGGTGAACGGTTTGCGCGACACCAGAATGGTGTCCTGCGCGCCCCATCCACTAAGCTTCTGAGCATCTTCCCGGAGAACCGCCACATTGTTTGCGGGCGTCTGCTCGCCGATCTGCTCAAGAGCGGCCCGAGCCAGTGCCACTACCCGCAAAGACTCACGAGGAGGATCAAATCCCCAGCGGGTAAACGCTAGCACTCCGTCGGGCGTCAGGTGCGAAAGATAGTCGAAAAAGGCATTGGTGGTGTAGAGGTTGTTTTCAGATAATGCAAAAGCGCCGGCGGCCGTCGAAGCCCACGTGTCGACGAGAGTTGCCTGGATGACCTGAAACTGGGAACTGGAACGCCGAACGAATGCCCGCCCATCTTCCACCACGATGTTGACCTCGGGCCGGGAATAGAGATGGTTGCTGTATTGCGGGAATTTCTCCCGCATGATCGTGTTGGCGATGATCGGATTGATCTCCACGCCTGTAACCTGTTTGCTGCCCGAAGCGAGAGCACGAGAAACATCCCAGCCTCCTCCGGGCCCGATGACTAGAGTATTCGCTGCGGGCCGAAGCAGATAAGGAACACCAGGCCCGTGATAGGCGAGATCGTTTCTTTCCTTGTCCGAGAGGTGCTCGAAATTGAAGCGCGCTACGCCCGTTGCTGCGTCCGCGTCGATGACGATGCTCTTCTGGTGAGACCCAGGTTCCGGCTTTAGCGCGATACGGGAGAGCGCGTTCCAGCGGACGAATTCTTCGTCTTTCAGGCGCTGTCCTTTGGCGTAGCGCACGTCCAGAAGCGGGTTCTTGTTATTCGCGGCAATCAGCGCGACAAGCAGAATTCCGATCATGACGGAGGCCGCACGGCCGCGAGGGGAAGCGTCCAGGTGAAACCAGATCGCCGAAGAGACCGAAAACAGGATGGCAGCCACCAGCACCGTACTTGGGGCCCCAATCCAATGCAACAGCGGCACGAGAACCAGGCAGCCCGTTGCCGCACCCATGAGATCGAAGAAGTAGGTTTTGTTTACACGCTCAAGCGTTTCGGAGATGACCAGCGACAGGACCGTGCCCGACAGGAAGAAGGGCGTCGCGGTAACAAAATACGCCAGCGTTAATTGTGCAGCCTGTAATTCGCCGGTTTGGGTAAGTAGATACCAGAGACAAAGAACACAGGCAATTGCGTTGGATGCCGCCAGGATTCCGATCTTCTGGAACATCGAACCGCGCCAGTTCGAAACCGCGTACGAGAAGACTCCGCCGGCTCCCAGCCCGAACAGCGCGATGGAGATCGCAAGAAATGCGAAGTGATAGTAGTAAACGACTGAGAAGATTCGTGTCAGGGTCAACTCGAGCAATAGCGTGCCCAAGGACGTAGAAAGAATCCCGAAGTAAATCTGCGGCCACTGACTCGGCCTGGATCTTGGCGGAGCGGCACGCCGGAATGTCTGGAGCGAGGACAATCCTTATGGTAATTCTTTGTAGCCGACCTAGTTGCTGCCCGAACCGGGCTCGATCTGGGCCAGATAGTCGGTAATGTGTTTCGCTATACGCCCGCTGGCCTCGCCATCGCCGTAGGGATTGTGAAGGCGCGACATCCGAACGTATTCGGCTGAATCATCCAACAAACGGGAACATTCGTCGAGAATTGCGTCCCGATCCGTTCCCACGAGTTTTACCGTACCCACCTTAACTGCTTCCGGCCTTTCCGTTTTCTCCCGAAGCACAAGAACCGGCTTCCCCAACGATGGCGCCTCTTCCTGAACCCCGCCCGAATCGGTGAGGAGGAAGTGGCTCCTCCGCATCAGATCGACGAACGGAACGTAATCGGAGGGTTCGATCAGCGAAATGTTCTGCAGTTGCCCCAACCGGCTCCTAACAACACTTTGTACCTGGGGGTTAGGGTGTACGGGCCAGACAACTTGAACATCCGGACGTGCCGCAAGAGATTCGACGGCCTCGCAAATGGTCACGATGCCAGCTCCGAAGTTTTCCCGCCGGTGCGATGTCACGACGACGAGGCGCTTGCTTTCGTCCAGCCGAACGTCCGCACCCGGGAGATCTCCACGGACGAGAGCGTCTCGCGTGGCGAGCACGGCGTCAATCCCGGTGTTCCCGGTGACCCAGATTCGTTCGGGTGCGATCCCCTCGTTGCGCAAATTGTCGGCTGCCCAGTCGGTCGCCGCGAAGTAGAGTGTCGACAACCGGTCTGTCAGTATCCGGTTCATCTCTTCCGGAAACGGAGAGAACATGTCAAACGTGCGTAGGCCCGCCTCCACGTGCGCAATCGGAATACGCAGATGAAAACTCGCGAGAGCGCCACACAGCGTGCTGGTTGTATCGCCCTGGACAATCGTCATCGCCGGCCGTACTTCCTCGAGAACGGGGCCAAGCGACGCGAGAAGACGCGAACTAAGCCCGTTGAGGGTCTGGCCCGAAACCATCACATCCAGGCTGAAATCCGGCTGAATACTGAAAGCCGTCAGTACCTGGTGCAGCATCTCGCGGTGCTGGCCCGTCACGCAAACAGTTGCTTTGAACCCGCTGTACTCAGGTTTTCTAAATTCGGCTACCAGAGGCGCAAGTTTGATGGCTTCCGGTCTTGTTCCGAAGATGAAGAGTAAACGGCGAGGCGAATCGGAGTGAACGATCGAAGGACTACTTGTGGCGGTACGTGATTCGCCCTTTGGTGAGGTCATAGGGAGACATCTCTAGGGTCACCCGATCGCCCGCAAGCACACGAATGCGGTTACGTCTGAGCTTACCCGCCAAATGGGCGAGCACTGTTCTGTCCTGGTCTAACTGCACACTAAATAAACCACTGGGAAACTTTTCGACTACCGTTCCCGTTACTTCTATACTGTCTTCCTTGCTCATCAGCCTCCAGCTAATAAGTTTGTGGGCCCTGCGAACCCGTCCAAAGGGAGTATAGCGCAGAAATGGCAATGAAAACGCACTTCAGAGTGCCGCAGCGAATCACTCGAGGTGATTCGTATATCGGTCCCGTGCCTTCCTGTTTTATGCTGGGGTCGGAGTTGCGGTGCCCAAGTTGCCGCCAAAATTCTAAACAAAGTGACTATTTCAAAAAGCGAGTTCAGCGGAAAAACCATACTTGTAACAGGTGCTGGAAGGGGATTAGGAAAACGTTTCGCGCTGGCCTTTGCACGTATGGGTTCGCGGATTGCCCTTCTAAGCAGAAGCAAAGCTGAACTGGATTTAGCCCACATCGAAATTGAACAGGCCGGGGGCAATGCCATTCGCATCCGCGCCGACGTCACCGACCCGGAGCAACTGACTCTCGCCGTTGAACGTGCCCGCGTTGGTTTTGGCCGACCCGTCGATGTTCTGATTTGCGCCGCCGCAAAACTGGGTCCGCTTGAATTGTTTATCGATTCACCAATCAAGCCCTGGGCTCAAGCCATCGAATCGAACCTTCTGGGCGTCGTCAACTCCTGTAAAGCTGTTTTGCCGGACATGGTTCAACGACGTTCCGGCAAGATCATCGCTCTCGCGTGCGACCTTGACTCCAGCCCGAATACGAGCTTCTCCGCCTACACAACTTCGAAAGCTGCCATCGTGCGGTTCGCCGAAGCCCTCGCTGCCGAGGTCATGGACCACAATGTTCAAGTGAACTGCTTCGATCCCGGGGCGGCTTACACGAGCATTACGGACGAGATTATCAGTGCACGCGACCGTTTGCAGAGCCGCGTTGTCGAGGCTGCGGAAGAGACGCGGCGAAGCGGTGGTGCCTCTCCTGAAGCTCAACTCGATCACATCAAGTTCTTAGCCTCGGAGCAGTCGAATCATATTACGGGCAAGCTGATACACGTTACCGACGATTGGAAAAAGTTGCGCAGCGCTTCGGTACGGCCTGATGCCATGACGCTCAGGCGGGTATCTAGGTAATGAGCGATCGCGACATACAACTCGACGATCGGCAGTTTACGCTTATCAGCAAAGCAGTAGCAGATCCAAAGCGGTTCGAGATGCTGCAGCGTATTGCGGCATCCGATAAGGCGCCGACCTGTTCTTGTCTTGGTGAGTGGACCGGCTTGGCTCCGGCTACCGTGTCGCACCACATCAAAGAGTTGGACCATGCCGGCCTTGTGGAAATCGAACGAGACCGGAAGTACGCCTACCTCACGCTTCGGCGGGATGTGTGGAAGGCCTACCTGAAGCGTCTTTCCTCGCTCTGACACAGTGGGGCCTGCGAATTAACCTGCGCCTCTGAATCCTTTCGAGTCTGGCGACATCATTTCGATAGACATAGAAATGACGAAGTGAAAAGCTTCGGTCAGAACGAGGTGAAGGAAATGAGCAAGCTGTCAGGCAAAGTGGCTGTGGTCACTGGTGCTTCTAAAGGGATTGGCGCGGCCATCGCAAAGAGACTGGCCGCAGATGGCGCGAGCGTGGTCGTGAATTACTCCACCAGCCGAGAAGGCGCCGAGAAGGTTGTAAACGAAATCACGCAGTCGGGCGGGAAGGCGGTTGCAATCGGCGCAAGCGTCTCGAAGGAAGAGGAAATCCAGAAGCTCTTTGACGAGACAAAGAAAGCTTATGGAAAGGTCGACATTCTCGTGAACAACGCCGGGGTCTATAGCTTCGGGGCGCTCGAGAACCTGAATATTGAAGACTACAAGCGCCAATACGACACGAACGTTCTCGGCCTGCTTCTCACGACGAAAGCAGCTCTTCCGTTGATCCCAAAGGAAGGGGGAAGCGTAGTGAATATCAGTTCCATCGTCAGCACGTTGGCTCCTGCTACATCCTCGGTCTACTCCTCTACCAAAGGCGCCGTGGACACCATTACGAAGACTCTCGCAAAAGAGCTGGGATCGCGCAACATCCGCGTGAACTCAATCAACCCGGGCTTTGTAGTTACGGAAGGTACCCATTCCGCGGGATTTGTGGGCAGCGACTTTGAAAAAGGCGCAATCGCCTCGACACCGCTGGGCCGCGCCGGCGAGCCGGAAGACATAGCTCCCCCGGTTGCATTCCTGGCATCGGACGATGCCCGCTGGATCACGGGCGAAACGATCTTCGTGTCCGGCGGAGCAGCGATCTAACGAACGTAGCAAGCCTCTCGTCCGCTACTTCACCGAGAACTTATAGATCGTCGTGCTGTGAAACTGTTGGCCGGGGTTGAGCAAAGTGCTCGGGAAGTTCGGATGATTCGGGGAGTCCGGGAAGTGCTGAGTCTCCAGGCATAATGCCGAACGAAACTCATATTTCCCGCCGATTCCCTCGTTTTTCCCGTCCAGGAAGTTGCCCGTATAAAACTGGATGCCCGGCTGATCCGTGAAAACTTCCAGGACGCGGCCTGAGGTTGGCTCCGTGACGGTTGCTGCCGGCTTGGTCAGGTCACCGCCTGTATTCAGAACGAAGTTGTGATCGTAGCCTTTCCCGTACGTGAGCTGCTGATCTTTTCCGTCGATGTGTTCCCCGATCCTGTGTAGGCGAGCGGAAATCAAACGGCGTGCCTTTCACGGGTTGCAGTACTCCGGTGGGAATCAAGGTCTCGCTCACGGGAGTGAATCGATCAGCCGCTAATTGAATGCGATGGTCCAGGACGGTTTTACTTCCGGCGCCGGCAAGATTGAAGTACGAGTGATTGGTCAGGTTCAGAACGGTCGGTTTGTCCGTCTGCGCCGAGTAGTCGATACGCAGATCATTCTGCGAGCCCAGGGTATAGCGAACGGTCTCGGTGAACTTGCCCGGAAAGCCCTGGTCGCCATCAGGACTTACAATCTGCAATTCGAGTGCGGGATTTTCGCCGGAGACATCCTTTGCCGCCCAGACATACTTGTCGAAGCCTCTCGTGCCTCCGTGTAACGTGTTCGGTCCGTCATTGACGGGCGTGTGGTATTCCTTCCCATTGATTGTGAACTTGGCATTTCCGATTCTGTTCCCGTAACGTCCGATCGAAGCGCCAAAATACGCAGTATTGGTTTTGGCGGTGTAGCCGGAAACATCTTTGAAGCCGAGCACCACGTCAGTCATCTTCTTCTGGCGGTCTGGAACCGTAACGGACGCGATTGTTGCACCGTAGGTGGCGATTTTCACTTCCATACCGGAAGCATTGCGCAAGGTATACACTTCCACCTGCTGGCCATCGGGCGTCTTGCCGAACGGCGCCTTCTCCACTTTTGCAGCTTGCAAACTGCTCCCTACGAGGAGCGAGGCGAGAGCCGGGATGAGCAGGGACGGGCCTGCGGAATTGCGACGATGCGTTCGGAACATGTGGTTTGTAGACGTCTTCTGGGACTCGAGTCTTATCTTTCCTTAAGAGTTTATACGTAACCGCTTCGAAACTCAGATAAAATGGGGTGCAGTCTGGCTCGATTCCAAATGGAAGATTTGGCAGTCAACCCAGTTGTCGAACCCGAAATACCGGATAAGCTCTGCTTTCGAATTGGAGAGGTAGCAAAGCTTGCGGGCGTTAAGCCGCACGTTTTGCGTTTCTGGGAAGCAGAGTTCCGCGGCTTGGGCCCGAAAAAGTCGGGAACCGGTCATCGTGTCTATCGGCGCAAGGACGTCGCGTTTGTTCTTGAGATCAAGCGGCTTCTTTACGAGAAGCGCTTTACGATCGAGGGCGCTCGCAAATACCTTGAGTCGCAGGCCAGGCGGAGCACAACCTCGGCTCCTAACGCCCGTAGCCAGGGTGAGTTGTTCACCGTGCCTATTGCGTTTTCCGAAGTTCGCCGCGAGCTGAAAGAGTTGGCCGAACTGCTCCAGGATCCCCCCGGAAAGAAACCTCTCGCTGTCGCGAAAAAGGCCGTTTAGATCACTTTTCCAGTTGTTCTACCAGCAGCCGGGCTGCGTCCTGGCTTGCAGCCTTCTTGGATGAGCCCGCCGCACGCGAGGTAAATTGATCGCCGATTGAAGCCTCGATCAAGAAGATCTTGGCATGTTCCGGACCGCTAGTGTTCACGATCGTGTAGCGCGGGAGAGGAAGACCGCGGGCCTGGGCCTCTTCCTGCAGAACGTTCTTGTAGTTCAGGGACGTGTCTAAGGCGGGCTGATTGCCCTCTCGATGTTGGTGTAGAACGGTTCGGCGGACGAACGCGCGCGCGGGCTCTAGTCCCCCATCCAGATGGATGGCCGCGATCACCGCTTCAAATGCATTCGCAAGCACGGTGCGCCTTCGTCGGCCGCCGTTCTGCTCTTCTCCTTTTCCAAGCAGCAGGAAGTCTCCGAGGCTGACGTCGAGAGCACAGGCATGCAGGTGAATCGCACTCACGAGGTGAGCTTTCCTCTGCGACAGTTGGCCTTCGCTCTCCTCGGGAAAGCTTTCGAGCAATGCTTCGCTGACGACGAAGCCAAGCACCGAGTCGCCGAGAAACTCGAAGCGTTCGTTATCGCTTCGGGCCGGCGAGACGTCACGGTGCTCCACGCTCCAGGAACGATGTGTCAGAGCGTGGAGTAAAACGCTGCGGTCTTGAAACTGGTACCCTAGTTTCTCTTCGAGCAGCTCAAGTCCTGCGGACATCGGGAACGTGGCTACTTCCGCTATTTCGCTCCCGAGGCCTTCAGCTTGGTGGCTGCATCCTTCTGTTGTTGAGCAAATTGCTTGACCACGGCAGGAGCATCAGCCATAGCCGCGACTTTATCAGCCGTTGCAATGGCCTCATCATATTGCTTGCTGCCGACATAAGCCTTTGCCAGGCGAGCTGTCGCTACAGAATTGGTGGGCTGAACCTCCAAAGCCTCCTGATAGTGCTTGATCGCTTCCGGGTAGTTCTTTCTGAAGTCCGCTGCCTGACCCATGCGCGTCGTGCGCCTCTGACGTCAACTGCTTCTTTTGGTCGGCCCACTGCTGGTCGTTCATTCCTTGGGGAGGCGCCGTAGTACTTTTAAGTAAGTCAAGGCCTTTGCTCGCAAGCTCATCCACCCTTTTCAGGCTCTGCTCTTTGTCCAGGTCATTCTCTCGGGTCCGTTGAGCGATGCTTTCCGCCTGCAGAACGCGAGCAGCAATATTGTTCGGATCAGCCTCAATCAAGCGGTCGGCATACACGGACGATTTAGCCGCATCGCCCTTCGCCTGAGCGGCCTCCATGCCCATAGTGAGAAGCATCACCTTATAGTCGGTGTTGTCGAAGTTCTCGAGGACATAGTCGATGGCTTGAAGCTCTTCATCCGCATTGTTGGACTTGTGCTGCCGTTTGCACCTTCATGAGGGCGTCGCGTTCTTTCTGGCTTTTGGGCTGCGGAGCTTTCGCTTGGCCGTACATCAGTCCGCAGGTGACCGTGGTTGTCACGAAAAGCTCGCCGGAGGAAGGAAATGTCATTTTTTGATTTCTCCTGAGCTGCTACGTAAAGCGTTTTCGGCGGCTTCCCGTGCTCGCGCCGAACCGCCTTCCGTTGCGATTGTTTGTTTAAATTCGGAGGTCGCCTTATCGGAATCGCCCGCCTTCAAGCTAGCTGACCCAGATAATAGTGCGACCAAGCGGTCGTTGACGGATTCGGGTTCGCCTCAACCGTACGTTGAAAGAGATTAAGCGCCTCCTCCCAACGTTTCTCCTGAAGATCGATTACGGCCAGACCGTACATAGCTCGGCCTTTTTTCGCCTTATCATCGGTCTGCTCGAGTATGTTTTTATACAGTTTGCGAGCCGGTTCGAAGTCTCGTTTGCTCCATCAACCCGTCCGCGGTCTGCAGGGACTCTTCCGCCGGGTCGATCTGCATTTTGGCCGGAGGCGCAATTACTCGCGACGGCAGACGATTGTGCAAACTCGACCGTCCTGAGCCGCTTATCTTCTTTTTTCACATCCACGGCCGCAATCAGGTCCGGATAATACAGCCGCATGGCATCGGGCTGTTTTTCGTACGCGGGGAGCAGATCAGCAAACGCCGCCGTCAAGATAAACCCTTCTCGCATGGCCTGGTTCACGAATGCCTGCTTCTTCTCGGGGTGCCGTGGAGAAGCCGGCTGTCGATTGCCTTAGTCAGGCACTTTGTCACCAGCAGGGACCAATCGTCCTTATAGGCGAGATCAAGGGCGGGCGCCGCGTCCGAGTACTTCTGTAGAGGCTTTTTGGTGAGGATCACCGTTTTGTACTTGAAACTCAGCGGATCCAGAGTGTAAGCCAGATAGGCATCTCTGATTTCATCGATCACAGGCGCAGTTGTGGGAGTGATGACCATGAAGTAGTCGTCCTTGTAACTGCGAACCTGAATCTGATCCGGAGCGCCTAAGAGGTCAAGATAGATCTGGAATCGCCTGCCCAGGTATCCCGAGGGATTGCGCAGATACCCGTTCGTCTCAAAGAGTGTGCTGATGACTTGGTCCTGATATTCAGCGATGGCGGCCGCGTACGCCGGTTGGGCCCGGTTCCACAGGCCTTCCAGATTCGCTTCCTTATAGAAGCGTGCGAGCAGTTCGCTTAATCCTGCAAGAGCTTCGACGTCAGGCGGTGTTTCGCCCTCAGGTATTTCGAAACTCGGCGGCCCCTTCGCGAGCATCGCAAACGAGATGTACTGCCCCAGATCAGCGGCTTCGGTCGGCCGCTTATGAGCCCTGTAGAAAGACTTCAGTTCGAGCAGCGAGGGAACTTTAAGCTTTGCAAGTTCTTCTCTTACCTGGGTCCGCACCTTGTAGTGTTCGTTCAACGGTGAATCGATCCCGGCATCGTAGCCGGCAGCATTGATCGCGGCCAGGGTTGAAAAAAGCGTAAGGCTGACGCCAAATCCGTTCTCTCCCGCGTCGGCCCCAAGCGAAGCAGGCGATCCCGCAGATCCAGCCACAAGCTGAGCGTGTGAGAAGATCAACAGGAAAGCGATAGGGGCAAAACGGGTAGGAAAAACGATGCGCAAGTGGCCTTTCTGCTCAGTGTAGCCCAACATTCCGGGATGAGCCGTAGCAGCCATGCCGCTGGTGGGCTGCTGCACATTTCCCGTGAATCAAATCGCTCGCTAGACCATCAAACACGTGGAGATCGATATGGCAGGAAATGACACGTTGACGTTCACCGACTCAACCTTCGACCAGGATGTGCTTTCTTCGGAGGTCCCGGTTCTAGTGGACTTCTGGGCTGAGTGGTGTGGGCCTTGTCGCATGATGGGTCCGACCGTCGACCAGGTTGCGAGTGAGTATCCGGGAAGGTCAAAGTCGGCAAGCTCGACGTAGATTCGAACCAGCAAACGGCGGCCCGGTACGGAATCCGCGGCATCCCGACCCTCCTCCTGTTCAAAGGCGGACAGATTGTGGAGCAAAAGGTCGGAGCAATCGGCAAACCGGAGTTTCAGAAGATGTTAGAGAAACATCTTCAACCTGCCTAAGACGCAGGTAAGCGAACATTCGAGATTGACAAGGGGAGCACGCTAGGTGCTCCCCTTTTTTCTTGTTGTGCCGGTGCTACGCTGTTCCCATGTGGGAGCCTCCGCTCGCCGTTGCTCTCCTTCTCTGGTCTCATTCCGCTATACCCTCTCTTCAGACGACTGGCGCCGTTGACCGGCAACAGCAAGCTTCCGGACCTGCCGCATCTGAGAAACCATCAGCGGCTCTCGACCTGCATGCAGCCGTGCGGGCCGGGAATGTCCAGGAAGTAAGTCGTCTTTTGGACGCCGGAGCGGATCCGAACTCTCTGGATGCTCTCGGCGGTACGCCTTTGTTGACGGCATGCTGGCTAGGGCACGCTTCAATCGTTTCGCTGCTTCTTGCCCACGGCGCCCACGTGAACGCAATCCATCGTGAAGCAGGCGCTTCAGCGATTGAATATGCGGTCCTGAAGGGCCGGGCGGACATTGTGGAACTGCTCGTGAAGGGCGGCGCGGATCTATCCATGCGCTACCGAGGTGGACAAACCGTGCTTCATCTGGCAGCGGCGCCGTTCTTCAGTTCCGGTGCTCGAGGACCTCATACAAGCGAAAGCTGATCTGATGGCAACGGACGATCTCGGGAAAACTCCTCTGGACGAGGCTGTTCTCCACGATCGCGCAGCAGCGGTACGTACGTCTGCTCGATCACGGAGCATCGCTGGAGTATGTTCATCCGGACGGCAGGGGCGCTCTCCACGAAGCGTGTATCAAGGGATACGTCGACATTGCAGATCTGCTGATCTCCAGAGGTGCCGACCCCGGGTTGCGCGACCGCTCGGGACAGACTCCGCTCGATCTCGCATTGGCATACAAGAACCCGGCGGTTGTCGCTTTGCTTTTGAAAGTGGGGAACGCGATGGCCGCGTCGCAACGGGCGGGCGACGAAGCCATGGAATCTGCCTCGCTGAAAGGTCAAATCGAAATCGCACAAGCCCTCCTGGATGGCGGGTTCGATATCAACCAAAAGACCCCGTCCGGTTCGACTTATCTGCACGACGCGGCGCTTAAAAATCAGAAAAAGATCGCGCAGCTCTTTATCAAACGTGGCGCGAGTGTCAGCGCTTTGAACCGCACCGGGGGCACGCCCCTTCACGATGCGGCTCTCGGGGGCAGCACCGATGTGATCAACATTCTCCTTGATCACGGAGCAAACATCGATGTGCAGGATCGTGAATCAGGCGCAACACCGCTCATGCTGGCGGTTTCCATGGACCGTCTGCCGGCCGCGCGGGTGCTTGTGACGCGAGGCGCGAATCTCAAGATCACCGATCACTCCGGAAATACTGCGCTGGATCGTGCGCGTAAGGTGGACGACCCCGACTTGGTGAAGCTCCTCCGCAACCCGGCTGCCTCCGGCTCTTAATTTCGTTCCGCTTCTCCCTCTTCCCGCCTCTATTGTTCAAGCTCGAAAGTGCCGATGAGTCCGGTGTGACCGAAAGACGCACCTTAGACGCAGGCAGGCCGAGAACCCGAGTTCTTATCGCGGATCAGAATCTGTTGTTTCGGCGTGGCCTCAGAACAGTTCTCAACCGGGAGCCGGATTTCACGTTGCTCGATGATGCCGTGGACTGTACCGAGGTACTGGATAAGGTTCGGTCCGAGAATCCGGACGTGCTTGCGATTAATTTGGACATGCTCGGGCCAAACGCCCGGCATTTCGGTTACTTTCTTCGCAAAGCGAACCCGGCACTTTCGGTGCTTGTTCTGACCGCGAATGACAACCCCGAGAATCTTCAGCAATCGATTGAAGCAGGAGCCAAAGGCTACATGTTAAAGGACAGTTCTCCCGCACAGTTCGTCCATGCATTTCGGCAGCTCGCGTCCGTAAATGAAAGTGATCCCGCCGAACTCTCTTCCACCATTCCCGATCTGCGTGCACTCGCAGAGAGAACGCCTCCTGTTGTTCGCGCCAACTCTCTGACCGCCCGCGAGCAAGAGGTCGTGAGAATGCTTGCGGAAGGCAGGACGGTGAAGGAAGTCGCACAGGACCTGTCGCTCAGCATTAAGACTGTCGAAGCGCACAAGCTGAACCTGATGCGTAAGCTGAACATTCATAACCGTTCGAGTTTGATTGATTACGCCGTTCGCGAAGGCATGGTCTCCGCCTGATCCGTTTCCATCGGGGCATCGTCGCTGACTTGCTACGCTTCGTTTGAGGAGTTGTCCTCAAAACATGGCGAAATTTCTTCTCGGTGTTCTCGTTGGTGTTGCTGTTGTCGTTCTGGTCGCGTTTGTTTTCGTTCTCGCCGTTGGCAAGCTCTTCGGTAATAAGCAACCGGTTATTTCGCCGAATGCCGTCCTGGTTCTCGGCATCTCCGGCGAGATTCCGGAGAGCTCGCCAGTCGATTTCGCCGTTCCCTTTCTCCAGTCGCAAGGCGCCCCCACCGTTGCCGATGTTTGGAATTCCATGCATCGAGCGGCATCCGACAATCGCATTAAAGCCCTGCTCATCCAGCCTCGAAGCTTGACGATCGGGTGGGCGAAGTTGCAGGAGATACGTCACGATATCGACGACTTCAAGAAGTCCGGAAAGCCTGTCTACGCGCTCCTTCAAAGCCCCGGATCCAAAGAGTACTATCTTAGGCTCGGCTGCCGACCGGATCTTTCTGTCTCCCGACGATGCGCTGGAGGTGAAAGGGTTCCGTATTGAAGAGACTTATTACAAGAACACGCTGGACAAACTAGGCATCGGCGTAGATGTGGACCATATCGGGCGGTTCAAAGATGCGGGCGATCCTTACACCAAGACGGGAATGTCGCCCGAAACCCGAGAGGTGCTGAACCAGGTGCTCGATCAGCTGTTCGGCGACTTTTGCTCGACGGTCGGAACAGCGCGCCACAAGAACGCGGATGCGATCCGGACCCTGATCGATATGGGACCATTCACGGCTGTTCAAGCCAAAGCTGTAGGGCTCGTTGACGAGCTTGGATACGAGGATGATGTCTTCGCCGAGGTGAAAAGGAAAACCGGACTTGCGAGATCTGAACCGGCTTCCGTTCCGCACCTATTTCCGCGCTGTCCCAAGCCGGGGCGACCGGATTGCGATGTTGGTGGGAGAAGGCGAAATCACCCGAGGAGAGGCGGAGGGAGGCTTCAACTCGCAGGTTTCGATCTCCTCCGGTGCCTTCAGCAAAATTGTCCGTCAGGTTCGGGACGACAAGAGCATCAAAGGCGTGATCCTGCGAGTTGACTCGCCGGGCGGAGATGCAGTCGCTTCCGACGAGATTCTTCATGAACTGAAACTCTTGAGCAAAGCGAAGCCGGTGGTCGTTTCAATGTCCGATCTGGCGGCTTCGGGCGGCTACTTCATGAGCATGACCGGTGATCCCGTTGTGTCCTATCCAAATACGATTACGGGATCGATTGGCGTCCTGTACGTTCGGCCAAACTTCGGCGGTCTCTTCAATAAATTGGGCTTGCAGCAGGATGTCATTACACGTGGCAAGCTGGCCAATCTGGATTCCTTGAGCACGCCGTTGTCTGATGCTGCGCGGCAAAAGCTGCACGAGTCGATCGAATGGACTTACAAAGAGTTTGTCTCAAAGGTAGCTTCGGCGCGAAGGAAGACGTACGACCAGATCGACCCGCTTGCGCAAGGGCGGGTGTGGATGGGCGCGCAAGCACGGCAGAACGGGCTTGTCGACCAGTTGGGCGGATTG
This sequence comes from uncultured Acidobacteriaceae bacterium, assembly GCA_963730775.1. Lineage (GTDB taxonomy): Bacteria > Acidobacteriota > Terriglobia > Bryobacterales > Bryobacteraceae > Bog-105. The sequence goes on from CAVSTI010000019.1 coordinate 233,621, forward strand.
AATGAATCTCTTGCTCTGGTAAGGAAGAGGGCTCATCTCAGCGAAAAGGGTGAAACGGAACTCGTGACATTCCCGCCCCGGCAGAGTTTGCTGGACATGCTTTTCAACTCCTCGAATTCCTCTGTTGCTGAAGATGTTGTCAACCGAAAGCTGCGCACGGTACTTCCTGCTCTTCCGGGCAATGCGCTCCTTAAGGGCGGGATGCTTCGTCTGATGCCGTATTCGTTGTCGGTGCAGTAACGCGCCTGTTTCTGCAGTACCTCACTGCGTTCCCGGTGAGGAGTGTTTGTGATAACAATTCTCCCTGGGGACCAAACAGTGCAACCTACTATGCAGAGCGGTGAACAACCCAATCCGGGACTTGTCTGGGATGCTTTAAACGCTCATCAGAAAACCGCTGCGCTACGGGCAGCGATCGATCTGGACGTATTTACCGCAATCGCCGACGGCGAAGCCGATGTGGCCGGCATTTCAAGCCGTTGCGGCGCGTCGACTCGCGGCATCAGGATCCTCTGCGACTACCTTACGCTGAACGGTTTCCTCAAGAAACAGAACGAGAGGTACGAGCTTAGTCCGACTAGTGCTGTCTTTCTCAACCGCCACTCGCCTGCGTCCATGGCATCTCTCGTCCACTTTCTCAATTCACCTCAGGTGATGGCCGGCTTCGCCAATCTCACCGAAGCAGTGCGAAAGGGAACAACTCAGCTTGGGCAGGAAGGGTTCATAGCTCCGGAGTTTGATGCCTGGGTCACGTTCGCTGAGAGCATGACTCCTCTCGTAAGGGGAGCCGCAGAATTCGTCGCAAGTCAGGCAATGAGGGATGATCGATCGCCGCGTCATGTTTTAGATATTGCAGCCGGTCATGGCCTTTTCGGGATTGCTGTGGCGCGCGTTGCCGTGGGAGCCCAGCTGGTTGCGCAAGATTGGCCAAACGTGCTGACGCTTGCCAGGCGGAATGCAACGGAAGCAGGAATCGCAGACCGGTATCAGGAACTTGCAGGTGATTTCTTCACCGTGGAACTTGGCTCGAACTACGATTTGGTTCTACTGACGAATTTCCTGCATCATTTCGATCCCCAGGTCTGTGCGGATCTCCTGAAGAAGATACATCGCAGCATGACCCTCGGAGGCAGGTTGATCACTTTGGAGTTTGTGCCGAATCAGGATCGTGTAAGCCCGCCGATACCAGCTTCATTTAGCATGATGATGCTGGGCCTGACGCCTGCGGGTGATGCTTACACTCGAGAGCAATTGAGTCGGATGATGAGTGAGGCAGGGTTTCAGGAAAACGAACTCATCCCGGTCCCACAATCGCCGCAGCACCTGATGATCAGTGTCAAGCCGTCCGCTTAGTTAACGAAAGCGGAAGCGGAGCGGACACCGTTGCCCTGAAGAGCCGTCTGCATGCGGACAAGAGCGCTCTTGTGGATCTGAGATACGCGGCTCTCGTTCACACCGAGTAAGTTGCCGATTTCTTTCATGGTCAGCTCCTGCTCGTAGTACATGGTGACCACTTCCTGATGGCGCTTCGGCAGGCTCTCGAGGGCAGAGCCGAGTTTATTGCGCATCTGAGCGCGGGCGAACACCTGATCAGGACCGTGTGCGGGCGAGCAAGGAGCATCCTGCAAAGGCTGATCATCTTCGCGTTCGGTGCGGGACTGAGTGGCGGCGGCCGAACCCATGTTTCGGAAATCGACCATCAGACCCTGCCAGCGCTTGCTGTCCATTCCCAATGCAGCGGCAACTTCGGCGTCCGTCGCTTCGCGCTTGAGTGTCTCGGCGAGTTCCTTGCGCTTTGCTTCGACCTGCTTGTAGCGTTTGCGAAGATCGCGGGAAGCCCAGTCGAGCTGGCGAAGACCGTCGAGGATTGCGCCACGAATCCGATGCTTGGCGTACGCGCCGAAAACAACTTCTTTGTCGGTCGTGTACTTATTGGCCGCATCGAACAGGCCCATCATGCCGGCGTGAACCAGGTCGTCCAGTTCCACATGCACTGCCAACGACTTCTGCACGTGCGCAGCGATCGAGTTCACCAGGTACAGATGTCGGTGATGAGTTCGTCACGAGTGGCAAAGGTCTGCGGGAAGATCTGGGCGGTAGCGGTTTGAAGGGTGGCGTTCACGCCTTTAGAAAAAGCAAGGACCCTACCACCCGCCACGATCGTCGATTAAGTGAAGCTAAGTCGTTTACTGCAGCGTTACTTACAGTGCGTCTGTTGATTTATGCTGCCGTACACAAACCTGCGATGGCTGCCAATTTGATTCAGAATGAATCGCGACACGCGGTGTAAGCGTTTCAGATCGGGATTCGTGCACCGGATCGAAACACGACCTGGATTGCTCGCTCCACAACCTTTAGTTAAGAAAGTTCTGAGCCGGCAAACGATGGAGATGAACGATGAGCTTTAGTTGACGAAAGCGGAAGCGGAGCGGACGCCGTTGCCCTGAAGAGCCGACTGCATGCGGACAAGAGCGCTCTTGTGGATCTGAGATACGCGGCTTTCGTTTACACCGAGTAAGTTGCCGATTTCTTTCATGGTCAGCTCCTGCTCGTAGTACATGGTGACCACTTCCTGATGGCGCTTCGGCAGGCTCTCGAGGGCAGAGCCGAGCTTGTTGCGCATTTCAGCCCGGGCGAACACCTGATCCGGACCGTGTGCGGGTGAGCAGGGAGCATCCTGCAAAGGCTGATCGTCTTCGCGTTCGGTGCGGGACTGAGTGGCGGCGGCCGAACCCATGTTTCGGAAATCGACCATCAGACCCTGCCAGCGCTTGCTGTCCATTCCCAATGCAGCGGCAACTTCGGCGTCCGTCGCTTCGCGCTTGAGTGTCTCGGCGAGTTCCTTGCGCTTTGCTTCAACCTGCTTGTAGCGCTTGCGAAGATCGCGGGAAGCCCAGTCGAGCTGGCGAAGACCGTCGAGGATCGCGCCACGGATCCGATGCTTGGCGTACGCACCGAAAACAACTTCTTTGTCGGTCGTGTACTTATTGGCCGCATCGAACAGGCCCATCATGCCGGCATGAACCAGGTCGTCCAGTTCCACATGCACTGCCAACGACTTCTGCACGTGCGCAGCGATCGAGTTCACCAGGTACAGATGCTCGGTGATGAGTTCGTCACGAGTGGCAAAGGTCTGCGGGAAGATCTGGGCGGTAGCGGTTTGAAGGGTGGCGTTCACGCCTTTAGAAAAAGCAAGGACCCTACCACCCCCCACGATCGTCGTTTAAGTGAAGCTAAGTCGTTTACTGCAGCGTTACTTACAGTGCGTCTGTCGATTTATGCTGCCGTACACAAACCTGCGATGGCTGCCAATTTGATTCAGAATGAATCGCGACACGCGGTGTAAGCGTTTCAGATCGGGATTCGTGCACCGGATCGAAACACGACCGGGATTGCTCGCTCCACAACCTTTAGTTAGGAAAGTTCTGAGCCGGCAAACGATGGAAATGAACAATGAGCTTTAGTTGACGAAAGCGGAAGCGGAGCGGACACCGTTGCCCTGAAGAGCCGACTGCATGCGAACGAGAGCGCTCTTGTGGATCTGAGATACGCGGCTCTCGTTTACACCGAGTAAGTTGCCGATTTCTTTCATGGTCAGTTCCTGCTCGTAGTACATGGTGACGACTTCCTGATGGCGCTTCGGCAGGCTCTCGAGGGCAGAGCCGAGCTTGTTGCGCATCTGAGCGCGGGCGAACACCTGATCAGGACCGTGTGCGGGAGAGCAGGGAGCGTCCTGCAAAGGCTGATCGTCTTCGCGTTCGGTGCGGGACTGAGTGGCGGCGGCCGAACCCATGTTTCGGAAATCGACCATCAGACCCTGCCAGCGCTTGCTGTCCATTCCCAATGCCGCTGCAACTTCGGCGTCCGTCGCTTCGCGCTTGAGTGTCTCGGCGAGTTCCTTGCGCTTTGCTTCAACCTGCTTGTAGCGTTTGCGAAGATCGCGGGAAGCCCAGTCGAGCTGGCGAAGACCGTCGAGGATCGCGCCACGGATCCGATGCTTGGCGTATGCGCCGAAAGCAACTTCTTTGTCGGTCGTGTACTTGGTGGCCGCGTCGAACAGGCCCATCATGCCGGCGTGAACCAGGTCGTCCAGTTCCACATGCACTGCCAACGACTTCTGCACGTGCGCAGCGATCGAGTTCACCAGATACAGATGCTCGGTGATGAGTTCGTCACGAGTGGCGAAGGTCTGCGGGAAGATCTGGGCGGTGGCGGTCTGGAGGGTGGCGTTCACGCCTTTAGAAAAAGCAAGGACCCTACCACCTGCCACGACTGTCGTTTAAGCTGCCGTAAGTCTTTGCCTGAGTGTTAGTTGCGTTGTTCGCCTTAGATTTGTGAGCGCCGCAACTCTGCGTGCTGCAGTTGCAATTTGATTCAGAATGAATCGGCGCGAAGGCCGTGCAAGCGTTTCAGATCGGGATTCGTGCTCCGGATCGAAACACGACGGCGATTGCCTCGCCAGTTCGAGCTTTAGATAAGAAATTTCCGAGTTACGCGCATGCGGTTATTCCGGCAGGTGAGCTTATAAACCGCTAGGGTCTCTCTTACTCGTCCGGCTTCGTTGAAGCGGAGTGAGAGGACTAACAAGGGCGAGTTGATCTGTAAAGAAGATATTCGGGTTGGGATTTTCGCCCGGATGCCGATAGAACTCCAGGGCATCGATCAGATCGAGCACGTCCAGGCCGAACTTGTCTAAGATCCGGTCGGCTAAGTTCGGTTTGCAGTCGGCGTTTTCCTTTCATCACGTTATGGAGTTGAGGTTGTGAGATTCCCAAAATTCGCGCCAGTCCGCGTTCAGTGAAATGTCCGTTGTTAATTCGGGTTTTTAAGAGGGCTATCAGCACTGCCTGCAGGATGGCAAATGTTACGGGCTCTTCTCCTCGGCGTGATTTCAATTTGATATAGGCCCCTGTATTTTCTCCCTAAATGTCCCAAATTTACAACGATCAATTAATCATTAACCGTAAGTGGAAGTTCCGTAGTTACAACGGTTTGTAGGGATACTCCAAACTAATCTCAGGAGTAAGCGGCAAATATTATCTCTTTAATTAGCCTCAATTCCCCTAGTACTGTAAGTTGTTTCTAGTACTGACAGCGCCCCCTAGCACGCTAATAAATTCGGGGGATTTGGAGAGAAAAGAAACAATAATGCAGTGGACCCGATCAGAAACTCTTGCCCTAGCTCAGCAGTCCTGCACTCACTGTTACGGTCTTGGATTGAGACCTGGACGCGCAGGGGTGTCAACCCCTTGCAATTGTGTATTTCGGGCAATCTTTAGAGCGTGCCATGCCCGGTTCCGCCAATGCGCTTCAAAGGAGAAATATATCAGCCGTGTTTCTCTGGAGGCCAACCCGGGAAGGCAGAGAAGATCCGTTTGGGGACTGAAAAATGAAGAGTTTATGGCGGACTTTTGCCTGGTCAGCAAACGAACGCTAGATGAAAATCAACATAAGATCTTCACGAATCACTTTCTCCTTGGAGCGGACTGGAAGCTTTGCTGCCGTAAGTTAGGAATGGAGCGCGGTGCGTTCTTCCACGAGGTATATAGGATAGAGCAGAAGCTCGGGCGCACCTTCCGCGAGCTTGAACCCTTTGCTCTGTTCCCTTTGGACGAGTACTTCAATAGCACCATTCGCCGCGAAACGAAACCTGTTACCCAGTTTCCCGCCGCAACGGAGGACCAACAGGATCCGAAGCGCGCCGGTAAGTATCCGGCAAGGAGAGCAGCATAGGAACTATCCTGTGCTCGCGCAAATAATGATGACGAGGTGCGAACTGCGATCTTGTTGTGAGTTCGCCGCCGCACCTCCTCAAGATTCTTGGCCCAAACCGGAGGGCTGACCGCTGGCGCGCCCGCTGTAAAAATGCGCGCAGCAAGTCTCCGCATTCAGCAGCCAGTAGTCCTTCTTCAATTTGGACGCGATGATTCAGTAGTTCCGAGTCCGCAAGACGGAATTTACTTCTCACTGCGCCGAAACGAATGTCTCTGGCTGCGAAAACCAGCCTTTTCACCCGTGCGGCGACGAGCGCGCCGGCGCACATGACGCAAGGTTCGAGCGTGCAGAACACGGTGGCTTCGTTCAAGACGATAATTGCTGACCTTCCCGCTGCATCCCGTAGCGCCAAGATCTCCGCGTGTGCTGTCGGATCGTTCGTCCCAATCGGGCTGTTCGATCCGAGCCCAACCACCTCATCCTCAAGTACAACGACCGCACCGACCGGGATTTCTCCCGCCCGTTCTGCCTCATGCGCTTGACTCTAACGCCAACCGCATGAAGTATTCGTCCCTTGCGCATCTTCGGCAAGAGGATACGTTTTTTGAACTGACGGCACCGGAATTCGTCTTTCCTCTAGCCGCTATGATTCGGCATCGGTGTCGGGACGGCACTATGGAATTCGCCGCTAGTCTACGGTACCCTAGCCAGAAGGAGGATCGGGTGTTCCGCTACGCGTCCGTTGCATTCAAAAATACATTGCGCAACAAGCGGCGTAGTTTGCTGACTGATTTCGAGCATCGCGGTTTCGCTTTGCCTGCTCGGCATCCTGCTCGCCATCTATAACGCCCTTTTTCATTCGGACGCAACACCCGGCCAGGCGCTTCGCCTGGTTGTGCGGCACAAAGTTTCTCTTGCGCAGCCGATTCCGGCTTCCTATGAAGAAAAAGTCCGCAGAGTACCGGGCGTGAAAGAAGTGTACGCCATGGAACTGGTACGGCGGAACATATAAGGACAACCGGGACCAGAAGAACTTTTTCGCCAGATTTGGGGTCGAGCCGGTTCGCTTCTTCGAACATCCGAACTCAATTGGAAATGCCCGCAGACCAGAAGCAGGCGTTCCTTTCACTGCGCGAACGGGATGCATCGTTTCAAAGGATCTGGCCGACAGTCTGGGGTTGAAGATCGGAGACCGAATGACGTTCAGGGTGATATTTACCCAGGAACGCTCGATCTGAAAGTGGTCGGAGTTTTCGAAGATCCGGACGCTGCGCAAAGCTCTATTCTTCAACATTGGATATCTGCGTGATACGCTCCCCTGGCGCGCCGCAACATCGAATCAGCACCGATGGCGGTTTTGGCAAACAGCACGGAGGACGTACCAAAGATCGCAAGAGCCGTAGACGCCATGTTCGCAAACTCCTCACCCCCGACGAAGAGCTGAGTCCGAACAGCAATTCACGATTAGCTTTGTTGCGTTCCTCGGGCGATATCAGATTTTTCCTGTTGAGTATCAGTGCGGCTGTTACGTTTACTATCCTTCTGGTTTCCGGAAACACAATGGCCATGTCCGTGCGCGAGAGGATCAAGGAAGTCGGAGTACTAAAGACGTTGGGCTTCACGCAACGACGCAATTCTCGGGATGATCATCGCGAGGCAGTCACGCATCTCTCTCATCGGCGGGGTGATCGGCTTATTTCTGGCGGCCGTTTAGCCGTTGGTGGTCGGGAAGGCCGGATCGGCATTCGTCGCGCAGTTGCACAATCTGTCGATAACGCCTTTTACTGCGGCGGTCTCGTTAGGAGTTGCATTCTTCTGGGATTGCTCAGCTCTTTCATTCCTGCCTGGAATGCCGCGAGGACAAATATCCTCGATTCGCTGCGGTTTAGGGTTAACGGCTCATGGCGATTCCAATCTCGTACAACGTCCGCAATTTGATTGTCCGGAAGACCACGACCATCATGACCGGCCATGGGCATCGCCATGACGGTTGGGGTACTGCTCGCGGTTCTTGGGCTCGTCTCCGGGTTGACGCAAGCTTTCGCGGCGAGCGGCGATCCGCTCAACCTGCTCGTCTTGCGCAAGGGCGGCAATGCGGAACTCGACCAGCTTATTCACCCAGGAGCAGTTTCAAGCAGTCAAGAGCTTCCCCGGTATCGCGAAAGACGCGAACGGCCAGCCTCGAGCTTCGATCGAAGTGGTCACGATCATAAACATGCCGACGCCCGATAATCCGGACGGAACCAATGCCACCTGCGTGGGATTACGCTGACCGGCGTGCCATGCGGAAGATCAAGGATCAGCTCCGGCCGCTGGTTTCACCCCGGCCAACGAGAGATCACCATCGGTCAAAGCCTCGCAAAACGATATCCGGCTGCGCGAGTCGGGCAAAACGATTCATTTCGGAAAAGGCCCTGGACCGTGGTTGGGATTATGGATGGCGAAGGCAGTGCGGTAGATAGCGAAGCGTTCGCCGACGCTGCCCAAGTCGCGGCAGATTTCAATCGACGCGACACTTACAGTTCAGGCTCTGTTGCGAGCCACAGACGAGGTTACAGCGGCGCGCTGAAGAACTCGTTGGAATCGGACCGGCGGCTCAATGTGACCGTCCTGAATGAAAAGGAATACTATGCGGCGCAAACCGTCTCGGCTGCGCCTATTCGTTTTCTTGGATACTTCATCTGCATCGTCATGGCCGTCGGTAGCGCATTCGCCGCGATGAACACGATGTATGCCGCGGTTGCTCGACGTGGAAAAGAGATCGGTACTCTTCGGATCCTTGGATTCACGAAAGGAAGCATTCTTCTCAGCTTCTTTCTTGAATCAATTCTACTTTCGATGTTCGGCGGAATTCTGGCGTGTCTGCTGGTGCTTCCGCTCAATACCGTGACGACCGGCTTGGGCAACTTTCATTACTTTTAGCGAAACGGCGTTTAAGATTCGAATCGGGCCAGGCCTGATGTTGATCGGGTTGGTGTTCTCGCTTCTGCTCGGAGCTGTCGGCGGATTGCTTCCGGCACGACAAGCTGCGCGAAAGGAGATTCTGGTGGCACTGCGCGAGGTCTGACCTCGGCAGAATGAAGTAGCTCTCGAGTTCTATACATGGAAACAGAATTAAAGCGCCTTCGCATCGATCGGGAAGCGAGGAGAAACACAAGAACCAAACCGATCAGAAAAATGATAGGCTTGGCCGCGGTTATCGGTCTTCTGGCTGTCGGTGCTGCCAGTCGCTTACCAGCAACTAATGCGAGCGTACAGGTTCATACAGTGCAAGTGCAATCGCCGAACGCTGCTTCGGCCGGGAACGAAGATGTGATCTTGACAGCGACCGGTTATATCATTGCTGCGCACAAGATCGAAGTGGCTTCGAAAGTAAACGGCCGGGTTGCTTCGATCAAGGTCGACAAAGGTGACAAAGTCAAGGCCGGTCAGATCCTGGTCCGGCTTGAGGACGACGAATATCGAGCTCAACTGGCGCAACAGAAGGGCCAGCTGGAGAATCTCGAGGCGAGACTCGCGGAAATTGAGAATGGCTCCCGGCCGGAAGAAATAGAAAAGGCGCGGGCGGACGTGCTGAGGCAGCAGCGGACCTGAACAACGCCAAAATCTCGCTTGAACCGAACGCGAGAACTGGTGAAGCAGGGCGTGCTTTTCGCCTCAAACCCTGGATGATGCGGAAGCGAAGTACAAGAGCAGCGAATCGCGAGTGGCCAGCCTGCAGCGCACGCTGGATCTCGCTCTACTTGGCCCTCGAAGCGAACAGCGCGACCAAATCATCGGACAGATCAACCAGGCAAAGGGGCTTGTTGCGTACGCGCAAACCCAACTGGATAACACCGTCATCAAAGCGCCGGTCTCCGGAACGATTCTGGATCGCAACGTCGAGAAGGGCGAGTTTGTCACAACCGGCTTCGTCGGCGATAAAGGTGCGAAGGGCTATCTCGTGACCATGGCCGACCTGAATTATCTGCAGGTGGAACTCGACATCAGTCAGAACGATTTCCCAAAGCTCGGGCCGCAGCAAAAGGGAATGATCACGACCGATGCTTACCCGGATCGCCGTTACCTAGGATATGTCGAGCAAGTTTCGCCGGAGGCGGACCGTGCGAAAGCAACCGTACAGGTCAAAGTTCGGGTGCGAGAACCCGGATCAGTATCTCCGGCCGGACATGAACGCGACTGTTAACTTTTTCAACGAACGAAAAGCGCGATAGCTCCGGGACGGGCAAGCGATCCGTTGTCATTCCGGCGAGCGCTATCCAGAACGGAAGTGTGTTTGTCGTCGTGAACGGGCATGCTCGAAGCGTTCGGTCACAAGCGCCGGGTCTGCTCCGAATGGCGTTCTGATTCAGGAGCGGGTTGATCGGCGGCGAGGAACTCATTGTCGGTCCGCCCGGCGAACCTCAAGGACGGGCAAAAGGTCGAAGTCGAAATAAGTTCGCGGCAGGTCTTCGGGGAAGGATTAGCGTGAGCGAATCTGTTGTCGTTACCCGAAAGCTAACTAAAGAGTTTGTGCGAGATGAGTTTCACGTCATCGCACTCGACGCTGTCGATATTCAAATCGCAAAAGGCGACTTCGTTGCTCTGATGGGGCCATCAGGCTCGGGGAAATCCACGCTTCTGCATCTGATCGCTGCGATGGACAAAGCGAGCGACGGAGAGATTGAAGTGCTCGGCGCCAATCTGCGGAGAATGACGGATAAGCAGATTGCTCACTGGCGTAATGAACACATCGGATTCATCTTTCAGTCGTTCAATCTGCTGCCCGTCTTAACCGCGCTTGAAAACGTCGAGCTTCCCTTGAAGCTGACCAATCTGAATAAGAAAGAGCGCATTCGAGCATGCCGAGACCGCGCTCAAGCTTGTTGGCTTAGGCGATCGCTTGACTCACTTGCCGAAGCAGCTTTCCGGCGGCCAAGAGCAGCGGGTGGCGATCGCACGTGCGATCGTCACCGATCCGGACCTGATTCTGGCTGACGAGCCCACCGGAAACCTCGATGCCGCGGCAGCCGAAGATGTTTTGACCATGCTGCGCCGCCTGAACTGAGAGTACGGCAAAACGATCATAATGGTGACTCACGATCCGCACGCCGCTAAGTTCGCGAAAACCGTGCGTCACCTAGAAAAGGGCAAGCTGCTGGAAGTCGGCACGCTTCCCGCTGATTGGGCGTCTGCCATGGCCCTTCGCAACTAGTGCCGGAAATGCCGCACGCCGGTAAAGACCATCGCTATAGTTGTGCTTGTCGGCCGCCTCGATCAAGCCGCATCATTGACGGAACCGCCTGGTTGAATGACAGCGGTAACGCCGTGGCGTGCAGCCTCTTCCACGCCGTCCGGGAAACGGAAAGAAAGCATCGGAGGCGAGAACAGAATTCTCCAACGAAAGCACAGCCTTCATCGCTCCTACTTTCACGGCAGTCCACACGGCTCATCTGGCCTGCTCCGGCGCTAATCGTCTGGCCGGCCCGCGCGTACACGATGGCGTTGGATTTCACATGCTTCACTACCTTCCACGCGAAAAGCAAGCCCGCCCATCTCTTCGGCGTCGGCTGCCGAGCCGATTTGACTTGCAGCTGGACCTCGTCCAGCTTCCCGGCATGTCGGCAGTTTGGGCCAGAAGCCGCTCCGGTGATGGACTTGATCACAAGCTCCGGAACTTCGAGAAGGCTTCACACGGACAAGGCGCAGATTCTTCTTCGCGGTCAGAATGCCGCAACGCTTCGGGCGAGAACCCAGGCGCCGCGATTGCTTCGACGAACAGTTTGCTGACTTCGGCGGCCGTTTCTTCGTCCAGCTCGCGGTTGAACGCCAAAACTCCGCCGAAAGCAGAAATCGGATCGGCTTCGAGCGCCTTCCGATACGCTTCCGCCAGAGAGTCTTGTTCGGCACAGCCGCAAGGGTTGGTGTGTTTGATGATCGCGGCGCGCGGGACGCTCGAATTCTTCGGACAATTGCCAAGCCGCGTCGAGATCAACAAGATTGTTGAACGAGAGCTCCTTTCCGTGCAGTTGCTCTGCGCCGCCGATTCCCTTATCACTTCGCTGATAAAGCGCGGCCTTCTGATGAGGGTTTTCGCCATACCGAAGACTCACCGTGCGAGTTGGCTCCGAAATTTGAAGAGTAGCGGGCAAAGTCTCGGATTGTGTCGGTTCGGCCGTATCTGGCCCGGCTCCGAAATTTGGAGCAGACGCTGTGAGATCGCGCGTGTCGTATGCGGCCGCAGTGTTCAGGAAGGCCTGCTGCGCCAGATGCCAGTGGGTTGCGGCACTCAATGCCCGCCAGCACTTGTCTGCAGCTCCGCCGCGATCTCAGGATATTGGGACGGAGACACGACGACTGCGACATCCTGGAAATTTTTTGCAGCAGCGCGGATCATCGTCGGGCCGCCGATGTCGATGTTCTCGATCAGCTCTTCCCGAGTGACATTCGGCTTCGAAGCAAACTTCTCGAACTGATACAGATTCACCACCACCATCTGAATGGGGCGGATACCGTGCTGTTCGAGGCTCTGCATATGCTCCGGGTTTGGAGCGGATCGCGAGAATTCCCCCGGCGATGTGCGGATCGATCGTCTTTACTCGTCCGTCGAGCATTTCTGGAAATCCGGTTAGCTCGGCAACTTCTACACCGGCAATCGCGTTCTCTCGCAGTAAGTCGAGCGGTTCCTCCCGTGGAGATAAGCTCCACGCCCAAAAGAGTGCAGAGTCCTTCGCAAATTCGAGCAGATCCAGTTTTGTCCGTCACGCTCAGCAGCGCGCGTTCAATCCGAGGCATCAATGCTCATTGTGACAAGTGCCGGCATTCAGAGATGCACCGGCTGACTAGAATCGAAGATGTGCCCCATCACTGCACTCTCATCCCCGGCGACGGAATCGGTCCCGAAGTCGCGGAAGCTGCAGTTCGCGCGGTCGATGCGACTGGCGTCGATATCTCGCTGGCGCCGGGTGGAGCTGAACGAAGCGATCATTCTTGAATCCGGCAAATCGTTGCCACAGCATGTGCTCGATTCCCTAAACGAAACACATGTCGGTTTGAAAGGGCCGGTGACAACACCGGTCGCCGGCGGCTTTCAGAGCGTGAACGTGCAGCTGCGAAAAGCGCTGGATCTGTTTGCCAACGTGCGGCCGGTACGAACGCTGCCCGGGCATCAAGACGCGATTCCAGGATGTTGCGATCGACATGGTGATCTTCCGAGAAAACACGGAGGATTTGTACTCGGGCCTGGAACATGAAGTGGTGAAGGACGTGGTCACGAGCCTGAAAGTGATTACGCGCGTGGCTTCGGAACGAATCGCCGCTACGCGTTTCACTATGCGCAGAAGAACGGCCGAAAGCAAGTGGTCGCGATCCACAAAGCGAACATCATGAAGCTGGCGGATGGCTTGTTCCTGCGCTGTTGCCGGGAAACGGCGGCGCAATTTCCCGAGATCAGATACCGGGAACTGATTGTCGACAACGCGTCGATGCAGTTAGTCGTTCGTCCGGAGACATTCGATGTGCTGCTGCTGCCGAATCTGTACGGCGACATCGTGTCGGATCTTGCGGCAGGGTTGGTCGGTGGACTCGGAATCGTTCCCGGCGCGAACATGGGCGAGAATCACGCGGTGTTCGAAGCGGTGCACGGAAGCGCTCCCGATATTGCCGGCCAAGGCAAAGCGAATCCGACAGCGATGATGCTTTCCGGCGTAATGCTGCTGACTCATCTAGGCGAAAACGAAGCGGCGAATCGTCTGCAATCGGGAGTTGAGGCTGTCTATCGCGAAGGAAAAGCTCTAACGGGCGATGTGGGAGGAACCGCATCCACAGGCGAATTCACCACGCCGTCCTCCGGCGACTCAGAAAGTAATCGCAAGGTAGGAACCCTGATTCTTGACTGGCGCGTGCTCTGCGCACGACATACCGAAGCAAGTGCCCAGTCCTAAGCACAGCAGGCCGATGCTTTGCGGTTCGGGAACGATTTGCTTGCGCCTGGTAGTCAGGCAAATCAGAGGCGGGAATGCCGAACACGTAGAAGTTATTGGTTTCAGTCGTGGTGAAATCGTTGTCGTTGGTCACCCAAAGCGTATGCTCGAGCACGCCATTCACGACCACGTCGTCCCCGAATGCCATTCCTTCGATCTTTGCCGGAAATTCGGCATTGTTTAAACCAAACGCTGGATCAAGCAAGTTGATAAAAGGAGTCGAGCCTTTGGAGACCGCAGTAAACGAGGACGGAAGAACTGTCATATCCCTTGACGTCGGTGGCGCCGACACGTCTATTTTATAAATCTGCTTGACGGCGCCGGCGAGCCGCTCTTGGCCGTCGCGCTCATCGACCAGAAACTCGTGATCATTGATCGCGACGATATCGCTGACGGTATTGTTTGCGATCTGAAGAGTATAGACGAATTCGTGAGTGACTAGATCCGCTAGCGACGTCAACGGTGGCGATTCTGATGTTCTTACTGTTGGCTCCTCCGTCTTGGATAAGAGGGCTCTGCATAACGCCGACCAACGTTTTTCCATCCGGAGTAATTGAGAGACCTTCCATCCCTTTGTTTGCCAGGCGGCCCGCTGTATTTCCGGTAATCTCGGTGTTTCCCTGAGCGCTTAGGTTGGTTACGCCGTAGTAACTGGGTAAGCAAACGATTGGATCCGTTGTCCGGTCGCTCGATCGAATTGGTAGATAAAAGGGCCGTACTCGTCCGAGATAAAAACGCTTCTTCCCGTCGTTTGACACGCGGATGGATTCAGGATCGAAACGCGCGTTTCGAAGAGTGAGGAATTTTTCGTGGGAGCGAAACCATCGGAACGGCCGGTAAAGTAATTCGTATTATTAACAGAGTTCAAGGCCGGGACACCAGAGCCGAGCTGTAATTGACGCCGCCTGAGACGCCGGTTCCCAGCGCCCCAGTGCCGTAAGTGAGTGGGGTTGAGCTGGAGAGAAGCGTGGTGGCGGTCAGAGTGGGAGTTAGAGTGAACGGAACGGTCCGGAGGACGGCGTCAGCGTCATCTTGAAGGTCTGAAACCGGTCGATGTAGGAAACGGTGTCGTCCACCAAAGGATTGAACGAAACTGCGTTGGGACCCCGGTCCGGCACCGCAAGGAAAGTGTTATTTCCCGCATACGCGATGCCGGATCCAAAGCCGCCGAGTAGGTTTCCGGCGACGCCATTCTCAAGCGGAGCACTTAAACCGGAAAGGTCAGTACTTGTTCCAGGAAGACTACTGGCCAACAAAACTGCGGCTCCGTGCGCCGCCGGAATGGCCGAACAGGCCCAAAAAGCCCAAGTCAGAAATTGTTGGAGTCGCATAAGCCCGAGAGGTCAGCGAACAGTGTAACTGCCGCTTGTTTCAGCCAAATTACTCGGCCAGGAAAGCGCCCTGGTTTTTCAACTCTGACTTGGGCTTGTTTTGGGTCCTACTTACAGGCCTTTCTTAGCAAGGAACGGAACCAGGTCAACAACGCGATTGGAGTATCCCCATTCGTTGTCATACCAGGCGACAACCTTCACGAGGTTTCCACCCAGCACCTTCGTCAGCTCCGCATCAACAATGGAGCTGTTCGGGTTGTGCAGCATGTCGGTCGAGACGAGCGGTTCTTCAGTGTAGGCAAGAATGCCCTTCAGAGGGCCTTCCGCGGCCGTTTTCAAGGCGCGTTTACTTCTTCACTCGTTGCTTCCTTCTTCAGAACGGCCACGAAATCCACAACCGAGACATCTGGCGTAGGGACCCGCATCGAATAGCCGTCGAGCTTCCCTTTCAGTTCAGGAAGCACGAGACCAATGGCCTTCGCCGCGCCGGTTGACGTGGGAATCATGTTAAGAGCCGCTGCTCGCGCACGGCGCAGATCTTTGTGCGGGAAGTCAAGAACGGGCTGATCGTTCGTGTAGCTGTGAATCGTGGTCATCGAGCCCTTCTCGATACCGAACGTATCGTTCAGGACTTTAACGACTGGAGCCGAGACAGTTCGTGGTGCAGGAAGCATTCGAGAGCACGGTGTGCTTTGCCGCATCATACACGCCCTCGTTCACGCCAAGAACGATCGTGACGTCTTCCCCTTTCGCGGGCGCAGAAATAATGACTTTCTTCACGGAACCGCGTAAATGCTTTTTTGCATCCGCCGCGTCGGTAAATCGGCCAGTCGATTCGACAACGACTTGGGCCCCTACACTGGACCAATCGATCTCCGCCGGATCCTTGGTTGCAAAGATTTTGATCGCTTTATCGCCGATGCGGAGGGTATCGCCATCTGCCCGGATTTCAGCCTTGAACTGCCCGAGGATGGAGTCGTATTTTAAAAGGTGGGCGAGCGTTGCCGTATCAGTCAGGTCATTGGCGGCTACGAACTCGATCTCGGGGTTGTTGAGTCCAGCGCGGACAACATTTCTCCCGATACGGCCGAAGCCGTTAATTCCTACTCTGGTTGCCATAGATACTTCTATTTTACGGAGGGCTCGCATCGAGCCTTGCCGATCGGGTCAAAACCCGGGTCGGGCACCCGCTGAAATACCGAATGAGGTGGATTCCCGGAAGACCGGTTCTACTGGTGGACGCTGAAAAATCCAGCCTCCCGACCGTACTTGAAGACCAGCTGCGTTCCGTCACTTCCGACCAGGTGCGGGGTGAATTTGAAACCGCCCATAGGTGGAACGTCCAAGGGCATCCAGGTCGCCCGGGAACGGTCCAGGGCATAAATGGTCCGGGCTCGAGGCGACTTGTCCTGGACCGAAACAACCGGTAGATTGCCGTTTCCAAAAGCGATCGATACAGGAACTACCAGCCGGCCCGGCGGCACCGGCGCCCGGGTAATCCGTCTTTGCCATGGTTCCTAAGGCAACTTCGGTGTAGGTGGCGTTCTTGACGACCCTGACCATACCAGCCGACTCGATCCTGGGATGCGGTCAGCAGGCCGGTGGCGATCCGATGAAATTCGGAAGAGTCGAATTGCGATTGCGGCAGGGCCGAACTTATCAAAGTTCCATCAGGATTGAAATGCCTCAGCACGTTCGCTTCGCGGTTAACTGCCGGGTCCGCCGGATTCAGGTTGACCATCTCGTAACCCAGCGTCCAGATGCTGTCGTCCGGCGCGACCGCTAGTTCGTAGGGAAAATAGTTGCCCGTTTGCAGGATTCTCTGGTTTTGCCCGTCAGGAGAAGTCCAGCCGAGGAAAGGAGACTCCACCCGATACGCTGTTTCGATCTGGCCGGTGAACACGATCGTGCCATTCGATTCCCTGTCGTAATGGAACACATACATGTAGCCGGTATCCGGATTGTTGACCTTCGCGGTTTGAGTGCGAAGTCCTTCCCGATCATGGGTATAGAAGAGGGGCCCCTCGCCGCCAATCCAATCCATAACGACATACGCACCGTGCGCCCATTTCGTGAACCGGCCGAACCCGTCCCCCACGGAATTGATCGATTCAGGTAGACCTTGGCGTACCAACTCGAAGCGCGGAACCTGATCCGCCGCAAAGCCGCACGTGTGAGCAACCAGGGCTACGAACAACAAAGAGAAAAACCGATTGAACCGCACAGAACTCCTTTCGAAGCCCGACGCTGACCTTCACCAAATTCGTATCGAAATGGTGGCTTTCTTTTCTCAGCGGACCGTTGGCAGGGGAGGCGCCGTGGTTCCCCCGACGTTTGCGTACGATTGGTCTACTTTGACTACTTTCCCTTCGCTGAACCGTACGAAAGTGACTTTCCCCGGGGGATCTCCGTAAATCCAGTCTTCCAGTTCGTCGCCTTCCCGACTAGTCTCCCGGCTCTTGTTGCGTGGTTTTCCCAGGGCCAGCAAAACCTGATCCTTATCCATGCCCTCTGCGGCTCGTTGTTCCTTGATCGCCTTCTTGATGGGCTCGGGGAGCTTGTCCATGTACTGCTCGGAGGCGGAATGCTTTGAGAAATCGAAGATCGGAGCGAGCATGTCCCTGATTTCGGCTGCTTTTATCGAGGGAACTCCTTTGGGAAACACGAGGGCGACGTGAGACCCATGCGCAGTTTGTCCATTCTGATTGGGGTAAGGATCGGCGCCCGACATGGTTCCCCCCATTCCGACCTGAACGTGGTCATACCAGTGGCCCGATCTGGTTCCCCCATTGATCTCGAGGAGGATTCTGTTCGACTCAATCTCGACCCGGGTGATTTGCACTTCGTCCCCTAGCCGGGCCGCCGGTCCATTCTCCTGCATCGATTTGTCCCAAACTTTGTGGTCGATCCCGCCGGGGTTGAGGAAGGGCAAAGGTTTTTTCGCCCGGGGTAAGGGAACACGCATGGTCGCGTATTCGGCGCTCAGGCCACGTTCGATTTCGAGTCGGTCATCAAAGCTGAGCTTGTCTGCTTTGGCCGAGAACGGTCCTACGCAGAGAAGCGCCAGTGCGATCGACGGAATCAGAAGGGATCGTTTAAGCTGGGCGCGACGCGCGCCTCCTGGCGAACCACTGGAACCTTCATCAGCGCAAAGAACAGGCTGACGGCAAAGATAGTGGTCAACAGACCGCCCTCTGGGCCGTAGTTTCCGCCGCTCCAGATAGGCATCAAATCCCATCGGTAGGTGTACCTCGTTACATCAATTGTATGCCCGCTCAGATTAACTCCGAACAGCGGAAGTACCGCATTCCAGCCGAAATGCAGGCCGATCGGAAGCCATAAATCGTGCGTGCGCAGAAACGCGTAGCCCAGAAGGATTCCCCAGATTACGGTGTTGAGGATTCCCAGGCGGGAAGCGTTCGGATTCATTCCATGAGCGAACCCGAAGAGGACGCTGACCGGCAGAATAGTCGCAAAAGGCCCCATCTTCTCGACCAGCAACTGGAAGGCATACCCGCGAAAGATCAATTCTTCTCCCATCGCGGCAAATAGTAGAGCGGCCAAATAGAAGATGAGCGAAGGAATACTGGTTTGGGCGTCGGCTCTAGCCACCAGGTGGCCGGTACCGGCCAGCAGTGGTGCCCATAGCATCAGGGCTGCAGCCCCACCGCCCAGCAGGACTCCGAGCGCAAGATTGCGGCCGGACGCAGAATTCACCTGGAGGCCGATATCAGCAAGCGGCCGGCGGTCGAACACGCGCATCGTGGACAAGTTGGCCAGGATTCCGGCCAAGTAGAGCCCAACCGAAGCTGCCACAATCGCGCCGAATACAGCAAGCAGCGGCACCGTTACGGCGAACCGGCTCACAATCACCAGGGCAATGAAAAAGCCACCCGGATTACCACGCTGAAGCGCGTATTTTGAATTTCGGGTTGGGGAAGCGAGGGAGAGGTATTGGTCATTGAACCAGCCGTGAACTCGGGTTCTCGATCTCCGGCCTACACTTACACCGTACTGCAGTGACCGGCTCGGATGAATCCGGCAGCCGCGTACCTTGCTGCGACAGGCTCTCCCGGTCCGATGAGTTTGTATGCAAGAAAGACGAAATGATCACCGGATGTTATGTGCGGAACTGGTGGAAGTGCTTTGGGAGCAGGGCGGCCGACATCACCGCCGGATTGCAAATCTGGAAGACATTTCACTTTCGGGCATTTGCCTTCACGTTGAGAAGCCGATTCCGGCAGGCACACGGATCATCATGCGCTACGGTGACGGACAATTGTGGGGAACCATTCGTTATTGTGTCTTCCGCGAAATCGGATATTTCCTGGGAATCCAATTGGAGGAAAACTGCCAATGGTCCAGCTTGCACTTCCAGCCGCAGCATCTGGTCGATCCGCGCGAACTGGTGGAAAAAAGCATTGCACGCAGATCGTAAGACCGACTCCTAAAAATCTGCATATTTCGCTTCTGGTCGGAGGTTCATCCGTCGGATTCATCCAAATGGAGGTACCTGGTACGCGAAGTACACGCGTCGGCGTCCGGCGGTGAAATGCAACTTCTCTAAAAAGTCTCTTTAGTAGTGTGGTCTGGAACTTTGGGAAGCAGAAGCAGCGAATGAGACCGTCGAGGCAGCAGATTGCGGCGACATCCTTCGTTGGTGTGCTCGCGGGCTGAGAAGCGGACACAAAGATTTTTTATAATTACAAACGACCTTCCCAGAGAAAAAGGCCGTGGCGGAACTTAGTTCAACCACGGCCTTGATCTATTTAGGGGCAGACAATTTAGCCAGGATTATCGTGAACGATCATCGCGATGCTTGGATGTACGTTCTTCGTAGTTCGAGCGGTAAGCGTCTTTCTCCTTGGCCTTGCTTTTTTCGTGATGATCGTATAGCGCGCCTGCCCCGGCGCCAGCGCCGGCCCCGATTGCAGCACCTTTTCCTCGACCCGCTATGGCTCCGATTGCCGCGCCCGCCGCTGCTCCTCCGCCGATTCTCTCCGCAGATTTCTTCTTGGTTTGTTTCTTTTCATAATGTCGGGAATCGGTGTTACGCGTACTTTGCGGATCTGCGTTTGTCGCGAGAAATGTAGATGACGCTAACAATCCAACTAACAAAGCTCTTTTCATGCTCATCTTCTCCCCAAGGTGAGGTATGCACGAGACGCGCCAAAACAGGGGTATTGGCGTAAGTTGTTGCTGAGCTTGTAACACCGGAACGCGTCGGGTTCCTTATCTTCTTACCGGCGGTAAAAGAGACGCTGTACTAATTGCAGGATCTAAGTAGTTCAATAACTGCATGCTGCCGAGTGTTTCTCAGCTTTCTTTTTGCGGCCTACTTTTGCATCACGATAGCGAAGCATTCAAGGCGAACTCGCTGTGTAAGATTGTCGTCGCTCATTCACCACAAGCCGCCTTTCCGATGGAAAACGCGGAGGCAGATATTTGTTCCGCAAGGTGTTGCGAGCATACGACGTACGTTTCCCTTCCGCGCGGGTGAGAGAAGCGGCTTACACTGGATCGTGCCCCTGTGCTACTTCATCGACGTCGAGCAGCACTGTATCTTCATGCATTTGTCAGGTGCGATTGATGATTGGGAGCTTGGCACAAAGGCACAACGGCTTTGGGCGGAGCCGGCCTTTGTTCCCCATTTTGCTCGTCTGATTCAAGCCTCCGACTCTTTGGAGTGGCGGGCCGGAACGCCTCTCTTGCGCGCGATCGCAAGTGACGTGCGAAGTAGCGCTCCGACTGGCGTCGCGATGGTCGCGCAAAACGAGCCGGTGTTCACAGACTTTACTCGATATGCAGAGAGCCTGGCGGGCGTACCGGCACGCGTGTTTCACGTTCTCGAGGATGCAATTGGCTGGCTAGGGGTTCGCCTTCCGGAGCCCTGGCCGCCTCAAGAACACGTCTGAGAAAATCACCCTTTCTATCGAGCCGGGCAGCGTACGATGGTGGCTGAGACCCTGTGGAATCAGATAAGAAGGAAATGTCGGAAGTCGAATCGACTGATGCGGCCGTCGAGGAGTTTCGGTTGGCAGCCTATAAACACGTCGACTGGGTGGCCGATTATCTTCGGAATCCGAGAAAGTACCCGGTAACGACGAGTGCGAAGCCCGGCGAAGTAACCGCAAAGCTCTCTGCGTCTGCGCCCGAAACAGGTGAATCGCTTGAGGCGATCTTCGGGGATTTTCAGTCGCTGCTGATGCCTGGTTTGACGCTCTGGAACCATCCGCGCTTTTTTGGATATTTCTCCATCTCCTCAACACCGCCGGGCATTCTCGCAGAGTTGCTCACGGCCACGGTCAATGTGAACGCCATGCTTTGGAAGTCATCACCGGCGGCAACGGAGCTCGAGCAGGTTACGCTCGGCTGGCTGCGCGAGTGGGTAGGCCTGAGCGATCAGTTTTTCGGCATCATCTATGACACGGCGTCGGTCGGCGTTATGCAGGCGATGGGCGCTGCTCGCGAGTACATTGATCCAAACTGCCGAAAAGACGGAATGAGCGCGGGTCTCACGATTTACGTTTCGGAACATACGCACTCTTCGGCCGAGAAGGCCGCGATCACGTTGGGTTTTGGGCAAAACAACGTTCGCAAGATTCCGGTCGATAGTCAGTTTCGGATGCGTCCCGAAAAGCTGATCGAGGCGATCGAGGCGGACATTGCTTCAGGCAAACGTCCTTGCTTTGTTGTCGCCTCCGTGGGTTCCACTTCCACCACGGCGATCGAACCCGTAGCGGAAATCGCCGCAATCGCCGAAAAATACGACATATGGCTGCACGTCGATGCGGCGTACGGCGGTCCCGCTGCTGTTGTTCCGGAAATGCGTCATATTCTGCACGGCGCGGAAAGGGCACACTCGCTTGTTCTTAATCCGCACAAATGGCTATATGTGCCCATTGACTGCAGTGTTTTGTATACGCGGCACCCGGATGTTTTAAAGCGGGCATCTTCTCTCTCTGCGGAATATCTTCGAACTGCGGAAGACGACCGAGCTGTCAACTTTATGGATTACGGTGTCCAACTTGGGCGCCGATTCCGAGCCCTAAAGCTCTGGTATGTGTTCCGCTATTACGGCCGCGAAGGCATCGTTTCGATGTTGCGCGAATCTTTGCGGCTGGCGCAGGTTCTGAAAGAACTCGTGGAATCCTCTGCCGATTTTGAGCTTGCCGCGCCAGTGCCCTTATCGCTGGTCTGCTTTCGGCACCGGGGCAGCAACGAATTGAATCAGCAGTTACTGGCGGCTGTGAACAGCACTGGTTCCGCGTTCCTCTCGCATACGGTCCTCGATGGACGATTCGTTCTACGCTTCGCAATCGGCAATTTCATGACGACCGAAGGAGACGTCCGCGAATCCTGGAGCCTGATCACGCGCCTGGCTCAAGCTCTTGCCGCGGGCGAACCCGCTCTCGCCGGAACGGTTCGCTAACGGCAGGAGATGGTGAGCCGTCTCGAAACCACTCTCTGCGGGATCAAACTTCGGAATCCGGTACTTGCGGCCTCGGGAACTTTCGGCTACGGTCTCGAGTTCGCCAGCCTGCTGGATCTTAACCAGCTTGGCGGCATCGTCACGAAAGGCCTTTCATTAGAACCGATCGCCGGCAATCCCGCTCCGCGGTTGTGGCATACCGAGGCGGGCATGATCAACTCGGTCGGGCTTCAGAACGTCGGTGTCAATGCCTTTCTGCGAGACAAGCTCCCTAAGCTCGGCCGCTATTCCGTTCCCATCTTCGTCAACGTGTTTGGTTACCGCATCGAGGACTACCTTGGGGTTCTCGAGCGGCTCGAAGATGCACCGGGAATTTCTGCTTATGAGCTCAATATCTCTTGTCCGAATACGAAAGAGGGCGGGATCTTCTTCTCGAGTGATCCCAAGGCGACGCATGATCTTGTGCTCCGAGCCCGGCAGGTCGCCAAACGACCGCTGATTGTCAAACTCTCACCAAATGTCGCGACCATCCAGCCGTTCGTCAAGGCGGTCGAGGATGGGGGAGCGGATTGCATTTCGCTGGTGAACACGTTCATCTCTCTGGCTCTCGATAACCGCACCCGGTCCCCCCGAATAGGAGCCGGATTCGGCGGATTATCAGGACCCGGCATAAGGCCTGTTGCTGTGCGCCTGGTATACGAAGCGGCACAGGCCTCCAGAATCCCGATCGTAGGGCTTGGCGGAATCTGCAACGGGAGACACGCGGCTGAGTTCCTGATTGGCGGCGCCTCCGCTGTCCAGGTGGGGACTGCCAGCTTCATCGATCCACGCGCACCTCTGCTGGTGGCCGAGCAGCTCCGGACCGAGATGGAGCGGCTAGGAGCCGAAGACATCCAAAGTCTGGTTGGCAGCATGCGTAGTCTTCGTCCGGCCGGAACGAAGAACGCAAGTGCAAAATAGAACGATGAGAGAAGTGATCACGCCCAGCAAAGCGCCGAAGGCAGTCGGGCCTTACTCGACTGCGGTTCGCCAGAATGGATTTGTCTTTCTCAGCGGTCAAATTCCGCTCGACCCCGAGAGCGGCCAATTGGTCAACGGATCCATTGAAGAGCAAACCGCGAGGGTTCTCGACAATGTCAGCCTTGTCCTGGAGGGAGCCGGCCTGACGATGGCTGACGTGGTCAAGACAACCGTGTTTCTGAAGGACATGGGCGAGTTCCCGCGCATGAACGAGGTGTACGCAAAGTATTTCCCGAAAGATCCGCCAGCGCGCTCGACCGTGGAAGTGGCTCGGCTTCCTCGCGACGTTCAAGTCGAGATCGAAGCGATCGCGGTCGATTCGCGCGCGACCCGGATGTAAGCAGCACTTCAGGCGCTCTGCGCCAGCGGCCTCTCGGCTTGTGGTGCAGCCTCGACCGCAGCACCAGGCATGCGCACGGTTAGCGTCACTGCAATTAAGGCGGTGGCTAGCATTGCATAATCCCCGTGTTGCGGATACATCAGCCCGCACGCAAGCGCGGCGGGAATCCATAGCCTTGCACGATACAGGACGAGCAGCGGCAATATCAGTAGCACAAGGTACGAACGCAGAGACGCCGGATAAAGGAGTATCCCCCACGTGAGTGCCAAGACAAATCCTGTTAGTTCGTTTGTCTGGCGGGCTGCGAGTAGCCGCCAAGCTAGCACCAGAAAGCACATTCCAGCAATTAGCACATAAAAACCCGGGATATTGTTCGGAGCTTGTGTAATTCGAAGGATCCACGCGAGCAGCGACTGATTCTCCATCTCTGTAAAAGATGTCCTCGGTAGCAGGGAAAATCGAATCGCGGCATAACTGGCGAACACGCCGGTGCCCCATATGAGAAACGTAACCAGGGTTGCCGCTGCAACAGTCACCAGGCTTGCCAGGAGTTGCCGCCACTTCCGGAACACAATAAGATACAGCATCATCACGGCCGCAAATGGCTTAACCAGCATTGCCAGCCCCAGCCAGACACCTCCGCGCGTCCTATTGCAATCGTACAGCCCCAGGCTAAGACACAGCAAAAGAAGAAATACAGTTTGTGCGTGTTCGAGATTCCAGTAAGTAGCCCGTATCAGCAACAACAGCGCCGTCGTCAAGGGTAAGCCGATCGGCAAGAGTTCGCCGAAGAAAATCAGGCTGAGCACCACGGCAGACGTCACAAGGCACGCAAGCTGTGCTCCGTACCAAACGGCTATGGCTGTGTGAGCGTCCATCCACCCAAGCGGCACGAACCACAGTACCGAGGGCGGCGGATACAAAAACGGAAACACTATCTGGTCAAATGCCAGATCGGGATGTAGCGCGGCTACTTGCATCGCCAGCGCGGAGTCATAGAAGTTCAATCCACGCCGCGCCATCGTTCCGTTCACCCAAAAGAGCAAGAAGTCCCAGAACGGCGGTTGCTGCGTATTTCCCGCCACGGTCAACCCAATTCGAACGCATCCGCGAATAGCCGTGATCGCGATTGCAATCAAGAACGCTGCACGCTGAAAGACGGTCAATTGTTTGTAGTGCCGGAATCCGGCCATCGCCAGCCAAACACCTGCGGCGGTCAACCCTGCTTTAACAAGATCCACGGAGGTCCCGTTTTAGCATCGAAAGTTGCCCAACGTCTATAGATACTGGTACCAACTTGGACTCAATGGTCACCTGCTCGATGACCGTCTCAGGCTAAGGTTTTTTGCCCGGGTCCGAGGGCTTCAGCGGAGGGTGAGCGCTGTACTGGCTCTGAGGCGGATTCAGCTTGATGTCGAATTTCTTCGCATCGGAATCCACCTCGTACTTCTCGCCGAATGTCTGATACTTCTTTGTGATTACCTGCAGCTGAACGGTCCCATATGGCACCGGAGGGAACGTAGCGATGCCCTGCTGGTTCGTATGCACTTCCCAGTGTGTCGCTTTCCGCTTCCCGAGTTTTGCGATCTGGTGAGATCCAAGGAAGTCGAGGATGACGGACGCGTTTTCTACCGGCTTGTCGAACTGGTTTTTCACTTCGACTTTGATCGTGCTCTTTTGAGCGTCCGCAACGAGAAGGGTGGCAGCCGCCACACTGACCGTAAGGAGGCGCGAAATTGGCTGCATAGGGTAAAAAGTTGTTACCGTTGATTCTAGCTTTTATCAGGGAGCAAGTAGCTGGCGGTGTTCGGCGCCTTGGGATCAGAACTTCAGAGATTTCATATATTCCCTGAACGGTTCTCCAAGGTCCGGCCGCGCGAGTGCGAACTCGACAGTCGCTTTCAGGAATCCCAGTTTGTCACCGGCGTCGAAGCGCTTTCCTTCGAACTTCAGGCCGAAGACAGGCCGGTTTCGGAGCATGTATTTCAACGCGTCTGTCAATTGCAGTTCGCCGCCGCTACCGGGCTCGATGGATTCAATGCACTGAAAAATATCCGGTGTCAGCAGATAACGGCCGATGACAGCCAGATTAGAAGGCGCATCCTCTTTTTTCGGCTTTTCTACCATGTCGCGGATGCGGTACAGTTTGCCTCCGTCCGTCCCGTCAGCAACAAGCTCGGCATCTACGACGCCATACGCGGAGATCTGATCCGGCGGCACTTCCATCAATGCAATGACGGGCGCCTCATATTGCGCGTATACGTCCAAGAGTTGCCGAATACACGGCACCTTGGCTTCGATGATGTCGTCGGACAAAACGACGGCGAAGGGCTCATTCCCAACTAGTTCTCTGGAACGGAGGACCGCGTGCCCTAATCCCAAGGCCTCCTTCTGCCGCACGTAGGAGACGTCGATCATGTCGGAGATCGCTCTCACCTGTGCCAGCATGTCCAGTTTCTTCTTGGATTCGAGCAGATACTCGAGCTCGAAGCTGACATCGAAATGATCTTCGATGGAAGACTTGCCCCGTCCGGTAACGATGACGATGTGCTGGAGGCCGGATTGAACCGCTTCCTCGACGCCGTATTGGATCAGCGGCTTGTCAACCAGCGGTAGCATTTCCTTGGGAGAAGCTTTCGTAGCCGGGAGGAATCTCGTTCCGAGTCCTGCAGCCGGGAAAACGGCCTTACGCACTTTTGCGCTCATCTCCCGTCATTGTACGCGCTTAGGGACTTTTCTAAGCCACTCCCAAGCACCCGGATTGTTCCGATTCGGTCGGCTGTGCTAATTCTAAGATTTACGCCCTGTTGAGAAACCGAAACTAAGATGGCATACGTTATAGCGGAACCCTGCATCGGAACGAAAGACACCGCCTGTGTCGACGCTTGTCCGGTGGACTGCATTCATCCCAAAAAGGACGAGGAAAAATACGAAGGGGTCGAGATGCTGTACATCGATCCGGTCGAATGTATCGATTGCGGCGCGTGCGTTCCAGTTTGCCCTGTCTCGGCCATCTTTGCAGCCGACGACCTGCCTGAGAAATGGGCCGATTTCGGGCCCAAAAACGCTGAATTCTTCGGCCGCTAACTAAGTAGTTTTCCGTGGCCGGTACGTTGCAAAAGACGTATCGGTCTCCCAAACCTTCACAAAAGAAATCATCGCGGAGGTAAGCGTCTTCTGTATCTCGTCGCAGAAGAATTTTGCGATGTTCTCCGCCGACGGATTCAGTTCCACGAACGGCACAAGATCGTTGATGAACTGGTGATCCAGGTATTCGCTTGTCGCCCGCAGTTGCTTCTTCAGTTCCGCGAAGTCATAGAGCAGCCCGTTCTCATCGAGCGCCGGCCCCTCAACAGCCACTTGCACGCGGTAGTTATGCCCGTGCACATTCTCGCATTTGCCGTGGTAGTTCCGGAGCGCATGTCCAGCCGCAAATGTGTGCTCCACGCAAACCTCAAACATGGAAGAACTCTTGTACTTCTCGCAACTTCGAAGTGAAGCCGTACGCGGGCAGACTATCGAAAAACACTCTTCCGTAACGCTGTTTCACGATCCTATTATCCAGCAGCGCGAGTACCCCTCGATCGGACGCACTTCGGATCAGGCGGCCGAAACCCTGTTTCAGCGTTAACGCCGCTTGCGGAACCTGGTACTCGTAAAACGCATTCCCACCGGCCCTCCGAATATCTTCGGATCTAGCCGCAATCACCGGATCCGACGGGACGGCAAATGGCAGCCGATC
This sequence comes from uncultured Acidobacteriaceae bacterium, assembly GCA_963730775.1. Classification (GTDB taxonomy): domain Bacteria; phylum Acidobacteriota; class Terriglobia; order Bryobacterales; family Bryobacteraceae; genus Bog-105. The sequence continues at coordinate 261,162 of CAVSTI010000019.1, forward strand.
GATGATCACGCAACTGAGTTGCTCTCCTTGCACATCAATCCCCTGCCAGAAGCTGGAGGTTCCGAAGAGGACCGCGCCCGGCGTCGACCGGTACGTCTCGATCAGAACGTTTCGCGGGGCGTCACCTTGCAGGAGCATGGGGTAATCCAGTGAGCGTTTCAGCAGGTCGTAGATTTGCCGCATCTGGGCATAGCTCGTAAATAGAACGAACGCTCGTCCACGCGATGCCAGAATGAGTTGTTCGATCTCTTTGGCCGCTTGGATCGCGAAATCCGGGCTCCGTGGGTCGGGCATCTGAGGCGGCACGTACAGGAGAACCTGCTTCGTATAGTCGTATTGACTCTCGACGGTCAGAGTTTTCGCGGAAGGCAGCCCAAGCCTGGTTTGCGCATACTCGAAGGTGCCGGCGACGGTTAGAGTTGCCGAAGTCAGCACTACCGAGGGCACGACATCAAAGAGCCTGGCTGCCAATGCCCGTGAGACGTCGATCGGGATCGCCTGGAGGGAGATGCTTCGTGTTCGCCGCTCCGTCCAATAGACGTAAGCCGAATCTCGAACTTCGACCCAAAACTGCAACGCTTGCCCAAGAAGTTTAGCCCGGCGGACAAGCGGTAGCGTTGCCTCCACGCTTCCCTGGGCCATCTCGAGGCGGCCACAAACCAGGTCGAGAGTGAACAGCAGCTCCCGATAGACGTCATTGTGTTCTTCGAGGAAAGCCTCATGGCTGTTGAACGCAAAGCGTCCTTCGCGCGGGAAAAGTTGGAAGAAGACCTCCACGCGTTCACCCAGCTGCACCAGGCTGCGGTCCAACTCCGGGGTTGAAAACATCTTCTGGCGCGAGATGTCCGCAATGTCGCGAACCAGGTGCTGAAGCTGCACGTTGCTGACGCTGATTCCGAAGTACTGGCCGGCGATGTCTTCGATCTCGTGCGCTTCATCGAAGATCACGGCCGAATACTCGGGAATGAGAGCGCCGAATGCCTGATTTCGCACTGCAAGATCGGCGAAAAACAGGTGATGGTTCACGATGATGATGTTGCTTTGGGCCGCCTGACGGTGCATCTCGGTGATGAAGCATCGGTCGAATTGCTTGCACTTTGACCCCGAGCACATGTCGCTGCGGGCGTCCAGTTTCGGCCACAAACTGCTGTTTTCCGGAAGCTCTCGTAGTTCGCTGCGGTCTCCGGTAGCTGTGGTTTGCTCCCACTCGCGAATCAGCTTGAACTCTCGAACCTCTTCAAGCCCCTGAAGGATCGGTTCGCGCTCGGCATCGTACACCTTTTGCCGGCACACGTAGTTTGACCGGCCCTTCATGTAACACACCGGTAGGGGAGAGCTGAAGAGGGTCTGCAGAAACGCGACATCCTTGAAGAACAGTTGCTCCTGCAGATTCTTCGTGCCGGTGGAGATGACGACGCGCTTGCCGGAGAGGATGGACGGAATCAGGTAGGCCAAGGTTTTGCCCGTTCCTGTTCCTGCCTCCACGATCAGATGTTCACGATTCCGTAACGCAGATTCAACGGCGCGGGCCATCTCATACTGGCCCGGTCGATACTCATAATTAGGATGGGAGCGCGAGAGGACGCCGCCCTTCCCGAAGAAGTCGTAGAGGGTGAGCGTGTCGTTCGAGGCTCTGCTATTAGTCGTGTCGCTCATGCGCGAGAGTACGGGTTACTATGGGGCAGCGTCAGCATCTGGATGCGCGTAATCGGTAACAATGGCGGAAGAATTTCTCTACTTGTCGGAGCTGCTCGGCGTAAGAGTATTCGACCTGAAAGGCCGGCTAATCGGTACTCTTCGGGACGCCGCTCTTGTCCCCCTGATTGATCCCGTGCGCCTCGATCGTTACCTGGTCGGCGCAGGCCCGGCATGGTTGAGCATCCGCTACGATCAGATTCGCGAGATCACTCCCGAAGGTATACATCTCAATAACGAGAGTCTCACGCCCTATCATTCGGACGAGTACATGCTCCGAATGGTGCGGGATTTACTAGATCAGCAAATTATTGACGCACATGGACGCAAGGTCGTTCGGGTGAACGATGTGACCTTTCTGCGTGAAAGGGAAAACGACCACGACGTACTCCATATTCTCGAAATTGACATCGGGCTGCGCTCCATCCTGCGCCGGGTTCTGCAAGGCATTGTTCCGCCTCAACTGATTCGGAAGCTGCAAAGCCGGATCCCGACAAACTCGATCCGATGGGAATTTTGCAATGTTCTCGAACCCGATCCTCAGCGGCGCGTCCGTCTGAACATCTCGAACAAGCTGCTCGAGAACATGCACCCGGCGGATCTCGCCGACATTGTGGAAGAGTTAGGCCATGAGGACCGGCAAGCTCTGTTCAACACCATGGATAACGAGGCTGCGGCTGAGCTGCTAAGCGAAGTTGAGCCGGACGTCCAGATGCGGATTATCGAGTCTCTGAAGGCGGAAAAGGCGGCGGACATCCTGGAGGAAATGGAGCCATCTGAAGCGGCCGATCTCCTCAACGAAATGGAAGACGAGCGCTCTGAAGAGATCCTGCACGAAATGAGTCCGGAAGAGAAGGAAGACGTCGAAGAGCTGCTTGAGTTTTCTGACGATACCGCAGGCGGGCTCATGAACACGAGCTTCCTGACACTTCCGGAGGACGCGACGGTTGCCGATGCTCTTGCGGACTTGAAAAAAGATGCCGAGAGCGTCGAATATCTCCACAACATCTTTCTTGTGGATGAGAACGGACTGCTTAAGTGCACGGTCCCGATTGCCCGATTGTTCTTCGCTCCCGGGTCGGCCGCACTCAAAGGTTACGCTTCGGATCCACTGCTCTGTGTGCCGCTGGAGGAGAAACAGGATCGAGTGGCGGAGATGTTCGACCGTTACAATCTACTAGCCTTGCCAGTCGTTGACAGAGACCAGCATGTCATCGGGGTTATTACTGTCGACGACATCGTGGCTCTTCTCCGTCATTGATTTGAACTTGATCTTGGAACACAATCCAACTGCGGCCCCAAGGACTCGGTGACTCATTCGCCTTTGATTTTTTTTATCTTGCTGGTAGCGGCCTTCCTGGGCGGTGTGTCCAATGCGCTCGCGGGCGGGGGCACTTTCATCACCTTTCCGGCCCTGCTCCTGGCTGGAGTTGCACCTGTTCAGGCAAACGCAACTGCTTCCCTGGTTCTGCTGCCGGGTTCGATCGCCTCCGCCTGGGTGTACCGCGACACGGTGCGAGCTACAAAGCGGCAATTCCTGTTGCTGATGTCCGTGGCGAGCCTGATCGGTTCGGTGATCGGAAGCGTTCTGTTACTCAGCACCTCGAATGCGACGTTCTCGGCGCTCGTGCCTTGGCTTCTCTTTGTTGCGGCCTTTGTCTTCACGATCGCGCCCTGGATACGAAGGTTCGCAGTGAAACACCACGGCGCAGAGTCGCTGGGCGCTCTTCTGGTCGGACAAACGATCATTTCCATCTATGGCGGCTATTTCGGGGCGGGCATGGGCGTCCTCATGATTGCTCTGTACCTGGTCGCGAGCAGCCTTGATATTCACTCCGCAAGCGGGCTGCGCATGGTCTGCAGCTGCGTGATCAACATCCTCGCGGTGATTCTGTTTGCATGGCGGGGGGCGCTGGTCTATTCCTCGGGGGTGCCGATGTTGGTTGCCAGTGTTCTGGGCGGCTACATCGGGGCGGTAGCGGTCAAACGCATGAACGCGGATCATGCCAGAATCGCGATTCTGGTCTATGCCTGGGCGCTGACCGCATGGTTTCTCTTCCGAGCGTTCGTCCGCTAGTCGAGCGGGCCAATCTGAGCTCGCTCCGGGTCAGGACCGGTGTGTACTTCGTTACAATGAAATTTACGGATAAGTTAACACTGGAGTAGTGCGTCTGCCGGACCCGCTCCTGACCTTCCAATTCACGTAGATCTCACCAAATCACAATGGCGCAAGCACAAGACCCCGCGTCGGGCATAAACAGCTGGCTAGAAGAAGAACTTTATCATCAGTATCAATTTGATAGGGCGAGTGTCGACCGCGGCTGGGTCGATGTGTTCAACAAGGGCGCCGGATCATCAGCGTCGAACGGCAACACGGCCACAGCGGTCGAGGAGCCACCAGCGTCGTCCGGTTCCGCGCTGCGGAATGGGTCTGCGGCGGCTTCGGAGCCCGATGTGCCGACTGGTCCTCCGGTTTCCCAGCAGGATCCGCCAGTGGAAGTTCCACCCGCAAAGGAGCCACCGGCTCCCGTAACGCCGGAACGCGAACCGTCGACAGGTGAACCGCCCCGTGTAGAGCCGCCCCAGCCAACGCCGGCTCCGCAGGAATCGGCAACCCGTTCCGTCCAGACTCCCGGACCGTCCGCTGCGCCAGGAGTTGCCGAGATCACCAGAACCGCCTCGCCTGCTCCAGCGAAGCAGGACTCGAAAGCGGTCGGCGCAAGCGATCAACTGATTCCACTCCGAGGCGTTGCTGCCCGGATTGTGGAGAACATGACGGCGAGCCTTTCGATTCCGACCGCTACCTCCCAGCGCCAGGTACCGGTTCGCGTTGTCGAAGAGAATCGCAACCTGATCAACAAGCAGAGAGCACTGCAGGGTAAGGGCAAGCTCAGTTTCACCCATCTGATTGCCTGGGCGATCGTCAAGGCTCTCAAGTCCAATCCGTCTTTGAATCACGCGTTCGCCGAAAACGAGGGGCAGCCCTTCCGTGTCGTACGGACTCAGGCGAACATCGGTCTGGCAGTGGACGTGGCCGGCAAAGACGGCAATCGCTCTTTGATGGTTCCGAACATCAAGAACGCGAACGGAATGAACTTCGGGCAGTTTGCGGCGGCTTACGACGACATCGTGGCCCGCGCCCGCACGAACAAGCTGCAAATCGCCGACTTCCAGGGCACCACAATTTCACTCACGAATCCCGGAACGGTCGGAACACTCGGTTCCGTGCCGAGATTGGTTCCCGGACAGGGTGCCATTATCGCGACGGGAGCGATCGATTTCCCCGCGGAATTCGCCGGCGCCAGCGAGGAGACCCGTGCCCTGCTCGGTTTGAGCAAGGTGCTGATGATCACCTGCACCTACGATCACCGCATTATCCAGGGCGCCGAGTCGGGTGCGTTCCTGGCCAAGCTGCAGCAACTCCTTCAGGGCGAAGACGGCTTCTACGAGGAGATCTTCCGGGATCTGAAAATTCCATACATGCCGATCCGGTGGCAATCGGATCAGCAGATTACGCCCGGGCGTTATGCCCAGGTGAACGCCGACGTCGCCAAAGAAGCCGCGGTCATTCAGCTCATCAATTCGTACCGCATTCGTGGCCACCTGCTCGCGAATACGAACCCTCTTGGAACCGACCCCGCCTACCATCCGGAACTCGATCCGGCTTCCTACGGCCTCTCGATATGGGATCTTGATCGCCCGTTCCTGGCTGGTGCCGTGAAGGCTCCTAGCGGCGGCATTGCTTCCTACATGCAGGCATTCGAGACTCTTCGCGAAATTCTCGACCGTCTGCGCGCCACCTATTGCGGATCGATCGGCGTTGAGTACATGCACATCCAGGACCCCGCCCAGAAGCAGTGGCTCCAGGAGTACATGGAAGGCTCGACGAATTCCTGGAAGCTGGACGAGGCTGTCCGACGCCGGATTTTGAACCGGCTCATCCAGGCAGAAGAGTTCGAGCAGTTTCTTCAGGCGCGCTTCGTGGGTCAAAAGCGCTTCGGCCTGGAAGGTCTGGAAAGCACCATTGTCGTTCTTGACGAGGTTCTCGAGCGCGCCGCGAACGACGACTCGCTCGAGGCCGTCATCGGTATGGCTCACCGCGGCCGGTTGAACGTTCTGGCGAACGTGATCGGCAAATCGATGGCCCAAGTCTTCTCGGAGTTTGAAGGGGAGCCTGATCCCGAAACTGTTCAAGGTTCAGGGGACGTGAAATACCACCTTGGCGCCAGCGGAATCCATCGCTCCACGAAGGGCAAAGAAATCCTCGTGTCCGTCGCGTTCAATCCGAGCCACCTGGAGGCGGTTGACCCGGTAGTGGAAGGTTTGGTTCGGCCCAAGCAGGACCGCGCCGGCGACACAAAGCGCGAACGCGTCATCCCGGTTCTGATCCACGGGGATGCAGCGCTCATCGGCCAGGGAATTGTTGCCGAGGTTCTGCAACTCTCGCAGCTTGAGGGCTACACGACGGGCGGCACTATCCATGTGGTGACCAACAACCAGATCGGTTTCACCACCAATCCGCTCGATAGCCGCAGCAGCGTGTACTCCACCGATGTCGCTCTTGCCGTGCAGGCGCCCATCTTCCACGTAAACGCGGACGATCCGGAAGCGTGTCTTCGAGTAGCGCAGATTGCTTACGATTACCGCAGACGATTCCATCGTGATGTCGTCGTCGATGTGATCGGGTATCGGCGGCAAGGCCATAACGAGTCCGACGATCCCAGCTACACCCAGCCGGTGATGTACCGGAAGATTAAGGCCACACCAACCGTTGCCACACAGTATGCAGAGCGTCTGACTCGCGAAAAGCTCCTTGATAAGGACGGCGTCACCAACTTACGAAGCGCATCCCGCAACAAGTTGAATGAGACCTACGAGCAGGCGAAGAAGCGTCGCGAAGAGTTTGTCATTGAAGAATTCGCCGACGCGCCGTACGAGCAGGTTCACCAACCTCTGCCTTCCACTGCGGTCGATGAAGCCACGATTGCCCGGATTGTGGAAGCGTGTACGGTTTTGCCCGAAGGATTCAATCTTCATCCGAAGCTGAAAGGCCTCGTTGAGAAGCGGAAAGAAATTCTGAAGGGTGCTGCCATCGATTGGGGCTTTGCAGAAACGCTTGCGTTGGGAAGTCTTGTTCTCGAAGGCACGCCCGTTCGCCTGACCGGCGAGGACGTATCGCGTGGAACCTTCACCCAGCGCCACCTGCAGTTCTCCGATTACGAGACGGGCGAGGGCTATATCCCGCTCCAGCACCTTAGTCCGAATCAGGCCAGACTTGAGGTCGTCGACAGTCTCCTCAGCGAGTACGCCACCATGGGGTTTGAGTTCGGCTACAGCGTCGCCGACCCATTGACTCTGGTGCTTTGGGAAGCACAATTCGGCGACTTCGCGAATGGCGCTCAAATCATCATCGACCAGTTTCTGGTTTCGGCGGAAGTGAAATGGAACCAGCCAAGCGGTCTCGTGCTTCTCCTGCCCCATGGATACGAAGGGCAGGGACCCGAGCATTCAAGTGCGCGCATTGAGCGCTTCCTGCAACTCTGCGCTGAAAACAACATCCAGGTTTGCAACTGCACGACCGCGGCGCAATACTTCCATCTGCTCCGTCGCCAGATGTACGGGGGCAATGATCGCCGTGGCATTCGTAAGCCGCTTGTGGTCTTTACACCGAAGTTCCTCCTCCGCTATCCGAAGGCTGCCTCGCGGCTGGAAGAGTTGACGAGCGGTACGTTCCAGGAAGTGATTGGCGACTCGCAATACCTGGGGAATGGCGTACGCCGGATCCTGCTTTGCACCGGGAAGGTCTACTACGACCTGGTGAACAAGCGTGAGGAACTGGGGCGGACGGACATCGCCATCATCCGGCTCGAACAACTTTATCCGTTTCCGCTGCAGCGATTGACGGACGTGATGCGCCGCTACTCGGATGCAGCCGAGATGTTCTGGGTGCAGGAAGAAGCGGAGAATATGGGCGCTTGGTACTTCGTGGAAGAACAGGTGCAATCGCTCATCGGCCGCGGTGCCACGAAACGGCAGCTTCGGTATGTGGGACGCCCCTCTGCGGCAAGTCCCGCAACAGGCGCACACAAGGTCCACAACGACCAGCAGATGGCGCTTGTGGAGCAGGCCTTCTCTTCTACTCCGGGAGTTATCAAGAAGGGCCGCCGGCTCGTGAGAAAGCCTCGATAGTTCGTACGCGACGAAATGGGTTCGGGCGGCTGGCTGAAAGGATTCTTCAAGACAGCCGTCGCGACCCTGTTGTACGCAGCCGTCCATAGTTTCTTTGCCAGCCGGACTGCGAAAGACACCGTAAGCCGGACGTTAGGTACACGGCATCGAAACGGCGTATATCGCTCCTTCTATTTACTGCAGTCTGCCGGGACCATGCTGATTCTTGTCGGCTATATCCGGCGGCAGCCCGGAAAGCTCATCGTCAACGCCCGAGGGCTTGCTTCCGTGCCCGTTTCGGCTGATCCAATTCGCCGGCGTTTGCTGGGCGGTTGCCGCCGCATACCAGGTTGGATTCCCCGAAATCCTGGGCGTACGACCGTTGATCTCCCTGCTTCGGGGCGCCGAGACGATACTGCCCGAACCCGAAGCGCAAGGTCCCATGTTGGAGGGGAGCACAATGCTCGTGCGCGGGCCTTTCCGGCTGAGCAGACATCCCTTGAACCTGGCGCCCCTGCCTATCCTTTGGTTCAACCCTCGTGTATCGACCAACCTTCTTGCGTATAACGTTGTCAGCACGGCGTATCTGCTGCTTGGATCGATGAATGAGGAACGCCGGTTAGAGGCTCGATACGGCCAGCCGTACCGGGATTACCAAGAAAGTAGCGTTCCGTTCTACGTTCCCATCCGTTTCGAACTGACCACCTAAAACGTCCAGACTGGGCCCACCTTGACGAACACGACAATGGTTGCGTCTGTTCCAACAAGGATGCCGCCTTCCTGGACAATTCCTGTTCTCCGTTTTGGTGGTGCCTGATCTGGGTCTGTGTCGTCGAACCATGAATCGTTATGCACGGACAATCGCACCATGTTCGACGCCTGGGAAAATCGCACAGAGTAGCTGGCCTGAGTGGAGCGAGGCTGATCGATCGCGAACGAACCGTTCACCAACGCGGCCGTATTGAAGTACTGATACCCCAAACGGACCCGGTTCTGAAAAATTGAGCCTATTTCGTGCTCGACATACGGCGAAATGAACGGACGCCAGTGTGAATTTACAAGCGATCTTGCGGCCACCTGCGTATTCAGGTTGTTCTGCGAGAAGGGAGTAACCGAACCGGCGGGAACCACTGGATGGCCGGCTACGCTTAACCCGCCGAAGTTTAAGTCAAAGCCCACCGTGAACCGGCGCAAAGCCCCGCCAGGTGTCGCTGCCGCTCCCAGCGACAGAGCGCCGCCCGATGCTCTCTGGTTACCGCTGTAACGAAGAGCGCTGCCGTCCGGCATCGTCACCGCGGTGTCGTACTTGTACTTTCCATTGACGACGAAGTTCAACCCGGTGGTCACTGTAAGACGGACGCCCTGCTGCGCTGGTCTGTGGGGTGGTGCGATTGGTTCCGGACGCCGCTGCTCGGGGTCTTTGGGTAGAGTCTGTGCTTGTGACGGCGAGAGCAAAATTTCACCACCGCCGGTTAACAGCAAAGAGAGGACTAAAATTCGCCAAGACCGCGAGATCACCGCGTCGCCCCCAAGCCGAACCATTTAAACATACTCAGGACGACACGCCGGAAAATTCCCCTCCGGGTTGTCAGAATGCCCGGTTCGGCGCCTTGCGTCTCGGGTCTCCTGCGTGCATCCCGTATTGACTCGCCCGCGCAGCAGGTCTATAACTCTCGTACGGGGAATTTTCCACGTATGTCGTGCACGTCCCAGTTCGGATGCACTGCCCGCAGGCATGCCGCGTCGTTGTTGCTGACTCTCCTGGCCTGCGTTTCGGGACTGGCCGGTCAGAAGGAATCGGAGCAAGGGCGTTCCAGTTGCTCATGTCCGGACGGCAGACAGTTTTCGATCGGATCCTCTCTTTTCGGTAAAAACAGTGCTCGCATCGTTATCACTGGTTTTCACCGCGATCTCGTGCAACCGGGTCCTCCTCGGTGCAAAGACCTGACCGTGGTAGGCCAGACGGTCCGGCTCCAGGTTCTAACCGGTCATCCTTTTCTTCGGCGAGAAAGCCGGAAGAGGGGCACGATTGCGGACATCTGCCAGACAAAGATTCAGTTCGCACAGCCGAGCAAGTCCTATGATTTCTTCAAAGACGACGGAACCGCGGTCACCTTGAGCGACATTGATGCTGCGCAAACGCTGTCGGGGAACGGAGCCGCAGCCCAGCCGGACGCTCCCGAAAGCCCGGGCGATCGCCGCAATGACGACCTCACAGGCAAAGACCTGATCCGCATGTTGCCGGCAGACGAACCAGAGGAAGATCCAGCCTCGACCGGGTTTGACGCCGATGATCTTAAAGAGGGGGCCTACTTCATGGTGCGCAGGCAGATCAAGGTGGCGCCTGCTGTCGACGATCTGGGCGCGGGAAGCGCCGGGCCGCCTCCGAATTCAGAACGTGAGCTGACGGTTTGGGCCGGCAGCCTGGGGCGGATAGAAAAACGCGCCGGATTCCGCGATGGACCGCTCTGGTTAGTCGAAGTGCTGCCGCACTCGGCACCCATGCCCTTCTCGGCCTACCTCCGGTCGCTGCCCTCCACTTTCAGGAAGCACCAGCCTCCTCAGAAGAAATTCGTCCTTGCGTCGGACGATATGGCGGAAATCAACCATTTCTTCGACAAGTATTCACTCGAATGGACCCGCTTTGGAGATGAGTCGGACGATGCGCGAAAGCGTGAATTCGCCGGCACCACGGTTCTCCCGGGTATTTACAACGCACCTGGGCCCGCTCTGGACGAAATGCTCCAGAGCGCGAAGGAAGCTGGTCTCGACAACGATATCCGCCAAGCCGCGCTGCGGCTGACGTTCACGTTAAAGGATCCGCAGCCTGCTACGGCGATACCGGGAGTGCTGGTGCTCGATGACGAGAATGGACGGGGAACCGCGGCGCCGCACTATTTTCACAAACAATGTTTCGTCAGCGAATACCACGGCCCGAGTGCAGCGGGCTCTCGTGTCTTTCGCGTTACCGATGCTAACGTCGCTATCTTTCAGCCGGAGCATTCGCCCCAAGTCCCCACGGGATACTTCGCCGTTGATGTGCGGCTACAACTCAAGTCGGAAGACGGCCCAGCAATGCCGGTTGTCTGCCGGTTCCCTTCGGCCGTGATCGAAGAGACCCTGCTCGATACTGCCAAGCAAATACTTTCTCAGGTCTTTTCCATTGGTCCATCTTCGAGGTAACCGTGAGCGCATTTATCAAGACACGAAGCATTCTTCATCGTTGCCGGATCACGGGTCTTTTCAGCGCAGCCTTGCTCTGCCCTCTGATCGCTCAAGCGCAGAGTAACTGGTGCCGCTGCCCTGGCGGAGCGGTGTTCCAGCCTGGCCTGGTCCATTACGGGGATAACAGCGATCGCGAGTTAGTTACCAGGATCGAGGTGAATGCAGGGGACCCCGAGCGCCGTTGCGAGGCCGCTTGGATCACTTCCAGTGAGGTATTCGCGAAGGGCACACCCTACGGCTTCCATTTGCAGCGCAAGCACCTGAAGACTATCCGTGAAGACGCGTGCGGCGAATCGCCGAACCTGTTCGTAAGCCGGACCAAGACTTATTCTTTTGTTCCGGACGCGGATTCTCAACCTGTCCGCGAACTGTATCCGATCGTTGGCGAGACTGCCAGGCTGCAGCCAGACTTGCCGCCTGGACAGAAAACAAATGCTAATGTCTGGAACTCGATCGCGACAACCGAACCCGCGGATTCGGGGAGGACTCCGAAGCCTGCAACAACGGCCGTTTCTGCACCGGAGTTCGTGCGCACTGCGTGGGTGCTGTCGCGCAGGGACATCAAAGGCCACTTCGTGGGCCTGGTGCGTGGAGTCGATCAACGCGAAAGCATCCGAACACTCAAGGGGACGCGCTCCGTTCCGGCCGGCGAAGTGGGACAGATTGAAGCTTCGAACGCTCATACCGCAATCGTGCGTTTTTATGCCGGAAGCAGAACGGAGAAGCTTGCGGGCAAGAAGAACGCGCTTCGGCGCTGGTACGACAACGTCGGGGGACCATACATGGAAACCAAAGATGATTTGTTTAGCCCTTTGAGAGCGTACATTGTGGAGGTTCCGCTGGAGGACATCATCGAGGTGAACGACCATCTCGATGCGCAGAAAACGGACGAGACGTGAAGACGTACCGCAAAATGCATCTTCGTGGGTTTCACACGTTCGCGCTTGTCACGGTAGTGGCACTCGGCATCGGCGCACAAACGCCCACGTTCCGGTCCACGGTACGGGAAGTCTCGGTTGTATTCCGAGTCCTCGACAAGCAGAACCGGTTGGTTCCCGGCATTACTCGGGAAGAAATCCGTTTGGAAGATGAAGGTTTGCAGCGGAAAATAACCAGCTTCTCCGGCGACGTGTCCTTTTCGCAGATTGTGGTTGCAGCCGACGTGAGCGGCAGCATGATGGAAGTCCTGGAACCACTTCGGGCGGCTCTGGTCGATTTTGCTGACTTAGTAGGCGGCGAATCAAACGACGCGAGTGGCGACGTGTTGCTGACCCTGCTCCCGTTTAGCGAGACCGCGAAAGTGCTGGTCGACAGGACTCCCGATCCCAAAGAGTTCAAGAGCGCCGTGAGCCGGTTACGCCCGAGCGGATCAACAGCTTTGATTGATGCGATCCTTTCCACCGTTCTAAAGGCATTTGGCGACGTTTCGGTTCAACCGGTCGCGGTGAAAGCAAACGTGAATGACGGAGGTCCGATTCCGAGCGAGTTCCGCAGGATGAAGTCTGCCGCCGGCATGCCCGCGTCCAAACGATCTAAATTCCTCGTTGTGTTCACCGATGCCGGAGAAAACTCCTCAACACATCAGTGGGCTGATATCGCCTCCGCAGTTCTCGGCAAAGAAGTCGTTATTTACTCCGTGATCTTCGACTCGGGCACTCCCGACGCGAACGTGCCAAGGTTAGCCGGAATCACAAAAGATTCTGGAGGAGAGGTCTACCGCGCCAAAGCGGGTGACCTGAAGCGGGTCTATGCCCAAATCGCCAGAAACATTCGCGGTCACTATGCGCTGACCTTCGATGCCACGGATGTAACCAATGCGCGCAAGTGGCGCAATCTCCGAGTCTCAACGACGAGGCCGGGTTTGACTGTGCTGGCCAACGCAGGCTATTGTCCCGAGACACCGTGTCAAAAGCCGGACGGGTCTTTCGTCGGCGGGACGCCCACCAATTGGAATCAGGTGATGTCCCTGAATCAGGATCCGGCCGTCATCTCTGAAGTGAAACAGCAGTTCCAGAACTTATCGTTCGCCTACACTCCTGCCACCACCGGTATCGTAAGCCGACTATCCGAAACCCCTCTGCTAGTCGAGAAGCGCTGGAACTCGCACGAGAAGGGAAGTAAGCCCTACTTCGTGACCCATGCTGCCAATCAGCCTGTCAGTGTGGATGCGGAAGCCTGCGGCATCATGCTTGCCCCTGATCACCGGGCCGCCGTGCGAAAGCCGGGTGAGCCGCCCAGTCAACCGCTTCTCGAAGCCGTAGACCCGGAGATCCGATTGTCGCGTCGACCGGCCTCGGGCGCTTCCACGAAGCTGGTTTCAAATGATCAGGACGACTACTTCCAGTCGCAGGCAATCTTCTACCTGGTCGATGCCTCAGGCGGAATCCGTTCTCCCTTGAAGGTGCAGTGCAATCGGCCCCATTTTCTGGTGGGAAATGGGCTGGCAGAGTTCGCATCCGAAGCTGTCTCTGAAGCGCTGAAAGTCAAGCCGGAGAGCGGTCGCGGCGCATTCTCTTCCTTAGCCTGCAGGCTAGTAAAGACTAGGCCGGGCGGTCCCGCCCAGCAGCGAAGCACTGACGTTAGCGATTGTATGAGTGCTTTCGCCGCCGCCCCACGCGAACAGCAAATCGATGAGGGGAAGGCCGCCTGCCCGGACCGTAAGACCCGCAGCATAGCCGTGAGCGAAGTGGTTGAAACCCAACACGCCGGGCCGTGAGGCTACGCGCCCTCCGTCCACCATGAACTTCGCTCCAATCGGCCACTTATAAATGGAATGTTCGAAGCTGCCGCGCACGACTAACATGTTCGGGCCGCGAAAACGATAATCGGCGTAACTCGGCAAAAGAGTCATTCCATTCAGGTCTGAGCCACCAATTGTCGGATCGAGGTAAAACGGAACAACACTTCCCGCGGATGTGTAGGAGGACGTGTACAGCAGCCTGAACCCGAAGCTGCCCTCCAGGTTGCGACTGATTGGCGGGCAACGAAGCGCATTGGGATCGGATGAACAGGTATCCGGTCCGTTATATTCTCTCGGCAGTAGCGAGCGCGTGTTCCGGTAAAGGGGAAATTCGTGCGAGAGGTCTGCCCGGAACCGCCGGAACGAGAACGTCGAGTTGCTTGCGATCCATTCCTGAAAACTCGCCGTGTAGTCGAGGCGCACGTAACCATTCACCAGGCTCGGCCGGAATCGGATTCCCTGACCGAATTGAGCGTAGCCCGGCTGATTTGACAGCCCGGGTGCAGTGGTTTCATTGTTGGCTTGTTCGATCGAAATCTCGCCGGTTTGGCGGCTCGGACGAACGGATGAGAAGCGCCCATTGACCTCTCCAAGCAGGGATAAACTGAACCTCCGCGATACCGGCCAAACGACATTTCCTCCTACGATCGCCTCGCTCATGCCGAAAAGCGTATGGGTCGTCGTCGTGTTTTGCCCTAAGCCGTAATAAGAAATTCTGTTGAGAGACGTGTTCTGCACGTACGCGTGGAACACCGGCATCTCGGGTAAGCCCGCCGGGCTTAAGGCGCGAGTACTGGAGGAACCGGTGCGAACGCCAATCGTCCTGCGCCGGATCAGAACAGCGCTCATGTACCCTCCGGCACGCCACGACCCGTTCGGCGTCGCTACCGCATCTGCGTTCCAGAAAATGCGCCAGCTTTCGTTTGGCGTGTAGTGCGTGGTGAAAGCGATGCCGCTGCCGAAGCCGTTGAGCGGAGCGAGGCTGCCGACGGCAATGTGGAGCGGATGATCGGTGAACAACAACTGGGCACAGCCCGCGAGCTTAAAGCTCCCGCAACTTTCGCCAAATCGTTCGCCCTCTTTCCGAAAGTCGGCACCAAGCGCCGTTTCCTGTGCGAAAACCGGGGTCGAGAACAAGATGGAAGCCGCGAGAGCCGTCCAAAGCTTCACTTCGCGACCTCGGTTTTGCGGGCGGCTTTTCCACCACTTTCGTGAAGGGCGCGCGTGACCTTCCTGATGTAGTGACTTGCCTGTCCTTCGGTTTTGATTGCGCTGAGGTCGATACCGGTCTGCTGTTCTGCGGGCAATTGCGCTTCGGCCTCTTTGAAATGTCTGACCTGCGCATGGATCAGCAGATTCTTTTCGAGAGGCCGGCCGGGATTATAGGCGGTCTTACCGGGCTTGGGAACTTTGATGACATTGGACACGACAATCAGCTCCTTAGATATCGAATACCGGACAATCGGAGTCGGGCCGCATTGTATCGGATAGCAGGTCGAGAAATGTGTCTGCCAGGCGCTCGCGGCGGGTTGCTTCCGGGTAATCACCGAGAAAGAATTTGGTGACGGTTCGGGGAATGGATGCGTGTTCGAAGGCCCGTCCGCCTGGTTCATCCGGACCGGGCACCACGGTGGCCTTCGGTACCCAAGGCGAAACGAGAATCGCCGGAACCCGAACGCCCAAACGGTCAAATTCAAAAGTCAGACCCGGTACGCCAGTCTGGTCCGGAGTCGCCTTGAATCCATCTTTCGGACACGCGGGAGGAGCCACATGATCGTAGATTCCGCCGTGTTCGTCGTACACAATCAGAATTGCGGTGCTCTTCCATAAGTCCGGATTCGCACGAATCGCATTGTAGACCTGAGCGATGAAGAGTTCACCCTGCTGAACGTCGTGGTCCGGGTGCTGATCGCACGCAACCTGCTCGCCTCCGGCATCCTCATGGTCTGTGTAGTTGGGTTCCACAAAACTGTATTGCGGTAACTTGCCCAACTTGCAATCCTCAAGAAACTGCTTGTAAGTACCGAATAACTGCGGCTGACTCTGGAGCAGGTTGACGACTTCCATGGTGGAACTTGCTTCATCGAAGTAGTACAGCTTGGCCGCGTGATTTGCGTTGACGAGGCGCTGGTAGATGCTCAGCGGCTCCGGGTGGTAGTAGAAAATATCCATGCTCACCTGCCCGAAAGACGTGCCGTAATGGGCAAAGGCGCGGTTGCACAAGGTCGGACCGGGTATGGAAGAAAACCATCCGTTGAACACAGCAAAGTTTCTTGCAAGGCCTGTAAGAACCGGCAGCTTCTCTTTCGGGAAGTAATACATGATCTTGCGCGAATGGTCCACGTCCTTCCGCTCGCCGAAATAACTCTTCACAAAGCCACTCATAGCGGGTTTGTCGATAGGACCACCGTCGAAAATCTGTTGGTGAACCGCCGGGAAGTGATGGTTCGGATCGGGATCGAGCTGTGATTGGAACTCCGCGTCGCGGTTTTACAGGGGCGGGCTCATTGGTTGTGTCGAGGTTACTTTCTTTCCCCGTCAGCCCATTGATCCGCGGGTCCTCCGCCCGAAGTGATCCCAACATATGGTCAAAGGAGCGATTCTCCATCATGAGTACTACGACATGCTTCAGGTTTTGTAGTCCAGCGGTCATTTCTTACGCCCTCGCGATAAGTTGTCGGGTCATCATTATAGATCGGCTGTGCTTCGCCTTCCAAAGCACACCGAGGTCCACAGGGTTAACGCGAATTCTAGGCCCAAAAGGGCGCTCGATTGGACACGCGACGGAACTTATTTCTTAACTCGTTAACCGAAACGAGTGCGGCAGCTTCCCATCTCGAGACCTAGGTGCCTGTTGAGAACGCTGGTCCGGCCGATTCTTCTGTCCGTTATCTTCCACCGCATATAATGCTCGCTAGTACTTGCGAGGGTCGTTCTCCCAAAATTTGAGCAGATGGACCGATACCGGCGTCAGCATTGCCTGCTCGCGCAAGAACATCATTCCCAAGTTGGAGTATTCATGTATCGGCAGCCGAACTCGGCTTTTCTTTTTCACGTAGGTCTGACCCTCTTCCTGGGCTCCTGCGTCTTCGTCCCCACAGCGCACGCTCAGACGGGGCAGATCACGGGGCGAGTTGTTGATACGGGCGGCGGCGTTGTTCCGAATGCAGCAGTGAAGGTAACCGCGGAAGCCACCGGCGTAAACCGCTCGCTCGAAACGAACGGAGAAGGCTTCTACACCGCTCCCGCTCTACTTCCGGGAAGCTACACCGTCTCGGTTGAGCACGCAGGCTTCCGACCGGAAGTGCGGAAGGGATTAGAACTCCAGGTCAACCAGGACTTGCGTCTCGACTTCAGCCTGCAAGTGGGCTCGGTAAACCAAGAGGTACTCGTCACGGCGGAAGCTCCGGTGCTCGACACGGAGAGCCACGCCGTTGGTCAGGTTGTGCAATCCAAACAGATCGTAGGCCTGCCTCTGCTCGGCAGGAACGCGTACTCGTTAGGCGCACTTGTACCCGGAGTTAGAACGGCGCGGGGCATGAACGACGTGCCTGTCGATATCATCAGCACCGCATCTATTTCGATTAACGGTGCGCCTGGCAATGCGAACGAGTTTCTGCTCGACGGAGCGCCCAATACGGCGGCGGCACAGAATCAACCGATCATTTATCCGAATCCTGACTCGGTCCAGGAGTTCAAGGTGGACACAAGCAGCTTCAGTGCGGAGTATGGCCGGGCAGCGGGCGGCATTTTCAACGTAGTCACCAAATCGGGCACTAACGATTTGCACTTCACCGTGTACGAGTTTCTGCGTAATGACAAATTGAATTCGAGTAACTGGTTTGCAAATCTGGCCGGGCAGAAACAACCTCCGCTGAAGTTCAATCAGTTTGGGGGAGTGCTGGGCGGCCCGGTTGTCCGCAACAGAACCTTTTTCTTCCTTAGCACCGAACTGGTGCGCTTCATCCAAGGCGTCACCTACACCGCGACCGTTCCGACAGCCGCCCAGCTTGGGGGTAATTTCAGTCGTGACTTAAATTCGGCAGGCCAGCAAGTGACCATCTATGATCCGTTCTCCACGGTCCGGAACCCGAATGGGAGTGGGTTCGTGCGAAGTGCGTTTGCGGGCAACATAATACCTGTAAACCGTTTGAATCCGGTTGCCCTAAGACTCGCCTCCTTTTTCCCAAGTGCTAATTCGAACGGAATTGGAGTCACGGGCCAGAACAATTACACGAACGTAAGCTCGAACAACATTCAGAAGAACACCTATAGCGTGCGGCTGGATCACAACTTCACAGACGCTACCCGAGCTTTCGTTCGCTACTCTTACGACGATTCTCCTTATGCACGCGCTTCTCCCTATGGACCGAACAATCCCGGATCGCCGGGCTTCGGACCGCAGGATTTCTCGCGCCAGAATGTGGTGGCAGAGGGCGATCACGTCTTTTCACCTTCGCTGGTCGGATCGTTGCGTGCTTCTTTCTCGCGCCTTGGGAACGTCCGGGGACCAATCAGCCAAGGCTTTGACATTACCCAGCTTGGCTTTCCTTCCGGATTAGCCGCCCTGGTTGGTGCGCCGGCGGCTTTCCCGGTCATCAACATCACTGGCTACGGGGTCAATAGCTCAGTTTCGAATAGCGCCTGGACCAGCGCGCTGGGCGAGACCGGCCTCATCGTGCAAGGCATGAACAACTATGCTCTGCAAGCCAGCCTGTCGAAATCACTGAGCGCACACACGCTAAAGATGGGCGGAGAAGTCAGGATCATTCGATTCAATACTCTTCAAAGTTCGGACGATAGCGACAACTTCACTTTCACCAGCGGTTTTACACAAGGGCCAAACGCCGCGCAGACGAGCGCTACCGCCGGAGATGCATTCGCATCCTTCCTGCTTGGAACGCCGGCCAGCGGATCCGTAACGCCATCTCCTGCGGTCGCAATGCAGACGGTCTATTGGGGCGGGTACTTACAAGACGATTGGAAGGTTCGCAGCAACTTCACCCTCAATCTTGGACTTCGCTATGAACTGGAGACCCCCCGCACGGAACGATACAACCAACTGACGAACTTCGACAATACTCTGCCGCCGGCAGTGAACCCACCGGGGCTCAATTTGCACGGGGCGCTTAGCTTTCCCGGCGTAAACGGGAATCCACGGCGACAGGCGAAGCTGGATACCAACAACTTCGCACCGAGAATCGGCTTTGCCTGGCATATAACTCCCAAGACGGTGATCCGTGCCGGAGGAGGCATCTTCTACGGCTCGCTTTGGGGCATTGGAAGCAATCCAAATAACTACGGCATTAGTGGCTTCACGGCGGCAACGAACATGGTGCCCAGCCTGGACGGCGTCACTCCAGCCAACATTCTCAGCAACCCTTATCCGAACGGTCTGACGGTCGTCAACACGGGCACGCTCGGCAATGGGACTCTACTGGGGCAATCTGTTTCTTATTACGATCGCAACACCGTGACTGGATACGCGCAGCAGTTCAATGCTGACGTGCAACGAGAACTGCCGGGCGGATGGTTACTCGATGTGGGCTTCGTAGGGCTGCACGGTCTGAAGTTTCCCGCCAATCGAACGCTGAACCAGCTTCCAGACTCCACGCTGGCGCTGGGCGATGCGCTACGGACCCAGGTATCTAACCCCTTTTACCCGCGCATCGGGGTCGGTACGCTTGCCGCCACAACGGTAGCTCGCGCTCAACTGCTCGTACCATATCCACAGTTCACCGGCGTTACCGCGGTAGGAGCAAGTTGGGCATCCTCGCGCTACGACGCTCTTCAGGTGAAGCTTGAAAAGCGGTATGCCAGCGGGTTTACGTTGTTAGCCTCTTACACGTATTCCAAGATGCTCGACTACAGCACGGGCGCCTTCTCCGGCGAGACACTCGGTGGAGGAACGATTCAAGATTGGAACAACCTTCGCGCCGAATGGAGCCCGTCTTCCTTGGATCAGACCCACCGGTTTATCGTGAACACGGTTTACGAACTGCCATTCTTCCGCCGCCAGCAAGGGATCGCCGGACACATTTTGGGAGGCTGGGAATTGGGCGTTCTGGCTTCTTTTTATAGTGGCAGTCCGCTCGGTATCACCTCCTCTGTGAACGGAACGTTTTCCCAAGGTGGGGGACAACGGCCAAATTGGAATGGCTTGAATCCGGCGGTTTCCAATCCCACTGTGACCCGTTGGTTTGACCCAAGCGTGTTCAGCAACCCGCCTTCCTACACGTTCGGGACGACACCGCGCACGCTGAACGGGCTTCGCAGTGACTACACGCGAACGGTAGACTTGTCCCTGCACAAGAACACGCATCTAACAGAGCGCCTGCTCCTGCAAATCCGGGGCGAGGCCTTTAATCTGGCAAATACGCCCGTATTCTCGCCGCCTAACACCACTTTTGGCTCGAATGCGTTCGCTACGGTCAGTTCGCAGGCTAATCAGCCCCGCATTGTGCAAGTAGCATTGAAGCTCATTTTCTGAGGACGATATGAACCGACGATCCTTTTTAGGCGCTGCCGGGCTCGGCGCAGCTGCTTCGCTCGAAGGCTATTACAGGCAAGCAGGTGGCGCGCAAAACTCGACTCTCAGCGGGCCTCCGTACGCAGGTGCTCCAGCCGGCCATCACATTCCTGAGTCTGGCCTGCCAGCTAAACCGAACATGATCTGGATTCTGGGCGATCAGTTGAGAGCCCAGGCGCTTAGCATGAACGGCGATCCCAATTCGCGGACTCCTTCGCTCTCCCGGGCCGAAGTGAATGGCGTCAATTTCACTCAGAACCTGTCGGGTTTTCCTCTTTGCTGCCCCTTCCGCGGCTCCATGCTCACCAGCCGCTATCCCAATCAGTGCGTTCCGGGTCACGAATATCCACTTCCGGCCGGTATGCCCACCGTCGCTGACGTCTTCAATCAAAGTGGCTACAACACAGCGTATTTCGGTAAATGGCATCTCGGCGGGTTCCATGAGTCGCAGGGGCGGGCGGCGTTCTTCATCACCGATCCAAATCGCCGTGGAAACTTCCAGACGTGGGTGGGATACGAAAACAACAACAGCCAATGGGACACCTGGGTGCATGGCGGTAGCGGAAAAGATGCTTTTCACTATCGGCTGCCGGGTTATGAAACAGATGCCTTGACCGACTTGCTGCTGAAGTATGTCAAGGAGCAAACCGAGCAAAATAAAACCGGCAACGGTAAGCCGTTCTTCGCGGTTCTGAGCGTGGAGCCTCCGCACGATCCAAACGTGGCACCCGATCAATACATGCGCAATTACGAGCCGGCTCGCCTGAAGTTGCGAGAGAACGTGGCCCACGTACCGCGAGTAGAAGACCGCGCCAGGCGAGAACTGGCGGGATACTACGCCCAGATTGAAAATCTCGACTGGAATTACGGCCGGGTTATCGCTGCCCTACAGGACTCGGGACTGTTATGGAATACCCACGTGATGTTCTTTGCGGATCATGGCGAGATGGCCGGCTCCCATGGCATGTTCCGCAAGACCAATCCTTACGAAGAATCGATCAGGACACCCATGATCATTACAGGCGGGCAGCCGGTCTATGGGAAATGGCGAACGGGACGAAAGCCGGTGCTGTCGAACCATGTGGACATTGCGCCTACTGCTTTAGGCCTCTGCGGAATTGATAAACCTGCGTGGATGCAGGGCACGGACTACTCGCATTACCGCATCGACAAACCAGCAGGATCAGAGCCCGATTCGGCGTATCTGCAGCAGATTGTTTCTCCGGGGCATCCGGACACAACGAACGTACCCTATCGAGGCATCGTCACGACGGATGGCTGGAAACTGGTTTGTGTCGAGAACTTCACCTGGATGCTCTTCAATCTGAACGAAGATCCATACGAAGAGGCGAACCAAGCTCAGAACAATCTTTTCCGCGCGGAACGGAAGCGATTGCTCAACAGACTCAGGCAATGGATTGCCGATACGAAGGATAACTTCCCGGTTCCGACCGAGTAAGATCATCGGCTTTCCCTGAAGCTCAGCTCGTCGGGAAATGTCGTCGTGTTCACGCAAACGTGGTGTTTAGTCTTGACAGGATTGCAATTCCCTTTTAGAATCAGCCCATTCACAGCTTTGTTGCGTTGAGGTTAGAAAGGGTGGTCTAAATTGCTGTTCGAGTACCTGGTTTGCCTAGGCAGCCGCCGGCGCGCCATTCAGTGTATCTGCTTATTTCTTCTCAGTCTTGTGTCGCTTTCGGGCCTACGTGCCGGAGCGCAGGAGGTGACGGCAAGCGTCACTGGAACCATCACCGATCCTTCGGGCGCTTCCGTTGCAGGCGCCAAGGTGATTGCAAAAGATCTGGACCGGGGAACCGAATGGCCGGCCATCAGTAACGGCGACGGGATCTATAACATCACGCGCCTGCCAATTGGCCGTTATGAGGTTCGCGTCGAACAGCAGGGATTTCAGAAATCCGTCCAATCTCCTGTCGAGTTACAACTTAATCAGATCGCGCGCATCGACTTCGCCCTTAAGGTGGGCAACGTGATCGATACGGTCGAGGTTAACGCCGCTCCACCCCTGTTGCAGACCGAATCAACTCAGCTCGGAACGGTAATCGACTCCCGAACGAATACACAGCTTCCGCTGGCAACGCGCAACTATGTGCAGCTTACGCTGCTCGCGCCTGGTAGCGTTCACCCGAATCCACAGAATTTCCAGAATGGACAGACCACCGGTAGCACGGCTCGCCCTTACATCAACGGCAACCGCGAGCAATCGAACAACTTCTTTCTTGACGGAGTTGATAACAACCAGGTCTCCGATAACAACGTTGGGTACGCACCAAATAGCGACGCCATCCAGGAATTCAACTTAATTACCCAGAACGCCTCTGCAGAATTCGGCAACTTCATGGGCGGCATCGTGAGCACCTCCATCAAAGCAGGGAGCAATGGGTTCCACGGCGATCTTTTTGAGTTCTTCCGCAATGATGTCCTGAATGCTAACCAGTGGCAGAATAACCTGCTCGGCCGGACTGCAGCAGGTAACCCGGTAGCTCCGCGGCCTATCGTGCGATGGAATCAGTTCGGAGGCACTCTCGGCGGACCGATCAAAAAGGACAAGCTGTTTTTCTTCGTCGATTATCAGGGCGCCCGTCTTGTAACACCAACCGCAGGCGCCTTCACGGTCCTCACACCTCTCGAACGCACCGGCAATTTCTCGCAACTCCTTGCGCAGAACATCACGATCAAAAACCCACTGACTGGCATTGCGTACCCGAACAACGTCATTCCTGCTTCCCAACTGAGCGGCGCCGCACTCAAAATTGCAAACTTGCCATCCTATCCGCTGCCGATCAACAGCAACCTTTCCAACAACCAGGTCAACCTAACGTCAACCAGCACGACGGTCAATCAGGGTGATGCGCGAGTCGACTATACGTTGAGCGAAAAGGACCATCTCTTTGGGCGGTACTCTCGAAGTGCTCAATCCGTGCCTGTCGTGCGGAGCCAGCCCCTCACATACAATTCCTTCAACGAATATCCGACGCACAATGGCGTGCTGGATTATACGCGCACGATTAGTCCGTTCCTGGTCAATGACGCGAGAATCGGCGTCAACTATGTTCTGATCAACAACGGCAACGCTACGAATGGCCTGCCGAATCTGGCGAATCAGGTTGGGATTCCGGGCGTACCGCAGGACTTCCTGCCATCCATGACCTTCTCGAACAACACCTTCATCAGCAACCTTGGTGCGGCGAACGTTTACCAACTCTTTGCAGATACCGTCATTCAATATCAGGACACCCTGATCTGGACCAAGGGCGCCCATACCATGCGATTCGGGTTTCAAGGCTGGCGCCAACGAGTGAATACATTCTATTCCGGCAATAACGGCTTGAACGGAACCTTCACCTTCAATGGCCAGTACAGCGGGCGCGCCGAGAGTGACTTCCTGCTTGGTTATGCATCGACCATTGGCACCGGCACCTCGGGCGGCACTTGGGGACAGCGAGCCAACATCTTTGCCGGTTATTTCCAGGACGATTGGCGCGCTGCTCGCCATCTGACTCTGAATCTCGGGCTGCGGTATGAGATCCACACGCCCTGGGTCGAGGTGTACGATCGCCAGACGAACTTCGGATTGTTCTCTGGGGCACCACTGCTTCCCGGACAAAACGGAAACTCGCGAGCGCTCTACAACACTTACACGGGAATAGGGAATTATCAGCCGCGTATCGGGCTGGCCTGGACCCCTGGCGGCGGCAAAACAGTGATTCGGGCCGCCTATACCCTTTCGACCTATCTGGAAGGCACGGGTACCAATCTGCGCCCCACCATCAATCCGCCGTTTTCGTCGGAGCATAACGCCGACTACACAGCTTTGAGCGTTCCTACGACAACACTCGACCAAGGCTATAACCCGATCAACGGCTCTGGCACCTGTACGACCGCCGGCGTTCTCTCGGCGGCTGCGGCCTGCTATAAGGCAGTGACCTTGCGGGTATGGGATCCAAACGTTCAGCCCGCTCTTTCGAACCAGTGGAATTTCACCGTGCAACAACAGCTATCGAGTTCCACGACACTTCAGGCCGGGTACGTTGGGCAGAAGGTCACGCATCTCATGGTGGCCACGCCCTACTTCCAGAAGCAGCTTACACCGGCGGGTGTTGTGAATGGGCCCTATCTTGCCGGCAATCCTGCTGTCTATAACCAGATTGGCCAGATCTCCGGAACCGCTTCCGATGGCAACCAGAGCTACAACGCGCTTCAGGCAGTTCTGCAGCGGCGTCTGGCTGGGGGCCTGTCGCTGCAAGCGAATTACACCTGGTCGAAGTGCATGACGGATTCCATCGGCTACTACGGCGTGAGCGGAACCGGTGCGCAGTCGGCGGCTGCCTCGGCGTACTGGCAGAATCTCTACAACAAAGCCTCGGAATGGGGGCCTTGCTTCTACGATGTGCAGCACATTGGCTCGGGCTATGTTACGTACGACTTACCATTCGGCCGCGGCCGCGCCTTCGGGAAGAATATGAACCGCTTCGTGGACGCTGTGGTTGGCGGCTGGCAGACCAACGCTATTCTCAGTCTTCATGGTGGGTTCCCATTGACCATCAATGCGGTAGACCGCTCTGGAACCAGAGCCCGCAGCGCGCGTGCCAGTTGCGTAGCACCGGGCGTGGTGTTGGGTCAGCAAAATGCGCCGGCGGCGCTAGGCGGCGGCTATCAATGGTTCAGTCCTACGCCATATGTTCAGCAGGCCTCCGGGTTCGGCACATGCGGTGTCGGTACGATCCGCGGTCCCGGATTGAAGACGCTGGACTTCAGCCTTTCGAAGAGGTTCACAACGTTTGAAAATCAGAACCTCGAAATCCGTGGTGAGTTCATCAACCTGACGAACACGCCCATTCTCAGCGCTCCGAGCCGCACACTCGGATCCACGCTTGGCGTGATCACGGGCTCGCAAGGGGCGCGCAACGTTCAGCTGGCGTTGAAATACAACTTCTGAGTCCCGAGCTCGCGGCCTAGGTGTTCGACCTACTTGCCGCTCGGGATGACGGGAACAACGATGTGAGACGCATGCCGGGAATCAGCAAACACTGTATTCTCGGCAATGCGCCACCGTCTATTGCCGTTAAGCGGCTCTCCGGTATTGGGGTTTACATCGAAGCGAGGGAAATTGCTGCTCGATATATCCAAGCGGATTTTATGGCCGCGTTGGAAAACGAGCGACGTCGGGTACATCTCGAGCGTAAATTCGTACGGCTGCCCTGGCTGAAGGAACTCCGGCTTTGCAAGATGGTTTCGGTAACGTGCCCGGACGATACTGTCAGCTACGTTCAGATCGATTCCGGCGGGAAAATCGGCGCTGGGCGGATAGACGTCGATCAGCTTGACTGTGAAATCGGTGTCCGGGGAATCGGAAGCAGCCCAGAGCGTGACTACCAGCCGGCCAGTCACTTCCATGTTCTGGTCCAACGGCTTGGTTTGGAAGACGAGAACATCGTCCCTGGCAGATAGCGGCCGGGAATCGGAACAAAGCCACAGTCCTGGCCGGCATCGCTGGTCCGTCGCTCCCTGGGTCATCAGAGTACCTTGCGAAGATACATTCCCGCCTAAAGTCGGCACTGGATTGCGTGGATCGAAGGAATAGGTTATTGCTCCTTCGCCGGCAGGCTTCTCCGGAGACAAAGTGCCGTCTGCATGAATATAGAAAGGCGTGTACCTGGTCCGTGCTAGCGGCCAGTCGGGTTCATTCCGCCAGTGACCGCCGACAAAGACGCGTCCCTCCGTGGTCTTGTGAGCGTCTCCGCCGCCCATTACATAGATCCGGACCGGCGGCTCCCGATCAACACCGTTATCGGCTCCTCTGAGCCAGTGATCAAACCAGCGAACCCGCCACGGATCCACCGCGAGCGCGGCGTCGGCTGTGAATTGTGCGTCGCCGGCGAAGGACCGGGCTTGTCCGCCGTGTGTCCATGGCCCAATGATCAGTCGCTGCTGGCTTCTCTTCGCTTTCTTCAGCTCGATGTAATTCAAGTTAGCGACGGAAGAACCCCATGAGTCATACCAGCCGGTGACGTGATAGACCGGTATGTCTTTGTATTCGGCGATGTGATCGACAACGCTCGCTCCAGAGTCCTTCCAGAAATCGTCGTAATCGCCGTGGCGCATCGCTTCTACAAGCCACGCTTCGTAGTCCGGGGCAAAACGCAGAGGTGTCAATCCCGGCCGGAGCGGAAGATTTCGAATGTATTCAGCCGTGTGACTGCCGAGGTCGAGCAGTTCTTTCGCGCTCTCTGCCGGCACAGCCGCGCGAGCAGCAGCCAATGGCCCGTTCGTGGTGCCCACAGCGTTTGCAAGCCCGAAGATCCAGTTAAACATTCGAAGCTCGAAAGCGCCGTTGTGACGAACTCCGTATCGGCCGAAGTTCGACATCGCGTCGATGGGTATCATCGCCTCCAGAAACGGAGCGTTGGCCAAAGCCATTGCGTGCTGAGTGCCGCCGCTGTAAGACGTTCCTGTCGTACCGATCTTTCCGTTTGACCAGGATTGAGAACCGATCCACTTTGCGGTGTCGAATCCATCGTTGGGATCGTCTTTGATTGGCTGCCAGTGGCCTTCGGACCGATATCGACCCCGGACGTCCTGCAATACGACCGCATACCCGTGCAGCACCAGATACTCTGCAGGTGATGGTGGAATGTGCCCGGACGAATCGGGGACTCCTCCGTCCTTGTTGTAAAGGGTGCGTTCCAGGATTGCCGGGAACTTTCCGAGAGCGGGTTGGCCATTCCGGGTGGGCAGATAGATATCGGTCGCCAGGCGGACTCCGTCCCGCATCGTGACCATCACATTCTTCGAAACCGCAATCCCGTACTGAAGCTCTGGTTGGGCAACCGCCAGATTGCAGGCACCCGGACAGAGGAACGAGAATGCGATCAGGCACTTACTTGAAATGCAGTGTCTGGATTTTGCGTAGAGGGGCAAACGGCCTCCGATGACCAATATGCTGGGAGCAGAAGTAACCTTCTCGCGCGTCAATAGCGCCCGAGTCCCGCCATTATATAGACCATCAGGAATTTCCAGTAACGGAAAATGAGCGGTTCTACCGCAGTACCCCCTCGACCACGTCACAGGCCCGTTCCACTGCATTTTCGCCTGCGATGATGTCGCTTGCCTCTCGGGCTTTGGCTTCGTAGCTCGAACTCTTCAAGATCTGCTCGAGTTCTCCGGCCGCGCTTCGAGCGCGATATCGATCTCGCCGAAGCCATCGTCCCGCACCAATCTTTCGGATTCGCTCGGCATTGTCCGGCTGATCGTGCGCCCAAGGGACGATCAGCATCGGCCGGCCTGCACGCAACGTCTGTGCTACCGTCCCGATTCCGCCTTGATGCACTACGGCCGCGGCGCGGGGCATGATCTCGGAGTAGGGAAGGTATTCGGCAGTGTAAATCGATGCCGGCAGAGCGGCTGGAAGTGTACTGCGATTCGACTGGCCAACCAGCAGCACAGCGCGCCGCCCTAGTTCTTGCGCCGCGCCAAAGCTCTCGGCGTAAAAATTGCCCGGATGCATAACGGCCGACGAACCGAGCGTAAAGAGAATAGGCGGTTCGCCGCCCTCCAGGAAACTGAGTAACGCCCCTTCACGACGTCTGGCCCTCGTTTCGCTTCCAAGCGCAAAGCCTTTTCCAAGCCGGTCATAAAAGACGAACCCGGTCTGGGTTGTCTTCGCTGGCCAGTCCTCTTGCGGCTTTGCCATCGCTCGGGAGAACAACGCCAGCGTGCCGTAGGGAGAATATTGGCCGTACGTGAGGGGATTGACCCGGTTGGACAATCCAAGGCTCGCCCGGAGTTGCAGAACCGGCTTGATCGATTTCCTGACATAAGGATCGGCAAGCCGCATCAGTGCCTTGAAGAAGAAAGGGCCAAATTGAAGAAGGTGGCGTAGCCATGGCGCCTCCGGGATGTAGGCTGGATCTGCTGCTGAGAACATCGCGGCGGGCTGCAGGATCACGGACAGCCACGGTATTTTAAGCAATTGGGCTACGATCGGCCCTCCGAAAGCGGCTGAGTGCGTCAGCAACAGGTCGGCATCTCCGCAACCAGCTCGCAGGTCCTCAAATGATTCGCTCACTCGGGGCGCAAGATAGTCGCGCACCAGGAACTGCGTGGCGCGCCGGCTGTCCCAAAGCTTGGCGATCATGTCCGGCCGGTCGAGAAGCTCACCCACATCCGGGCGTACCGGATGAAATTCGAGCGATTCCCCCAGAATCTTGTCCCGATACACGTTTGAGGTAGCGACGACCACGCGGTGACCGCGACGCCTCAGCTCAAGCCCTACCGCGAGAAATGGATGTAAATCACCAAAGGATCCGAAAGTATTCAGAACGATCTTCGCCATAGCGCGTCAATGGAGAGGGTTCGTCACTGAACAATGACCGCTACCGGCATGCTGAGTCGTCGATGTAACAACAGAGGATTGCCTCGGTCGAAGGATTACCATCAAGTTCGGGGGTGTCTCGCGAGATCAGCGTTCCGTCTGAGCGCGTACACCGATTCCCTTTCAATTTGAACACGCGAAGCGAGCATGCAGCCTTCTCACACTCTGGCCTTTGGCCAAAATGATCCCCTCTGGTACAAAGACGCCATCATCTACGAAGCGCACGTACGGGCTTTCTACGACAGCAACGCAGATGGAATGGGCGACTTCCGGGGCTTGGCGGAAAAGCTGGATTACCTTGAGGATCTTGGTGTAACGGCAATCTGGCTGTTGCCTTTCTTCCCGTCCCCCTGGAAAGACGACGGGTACGACATCTCTAATTTCCGCGAGGTGCATCCCGCTTACGGGACTTTGCGTGATTTCCAGCATTTTCTGAAGGAAGCTCACCGCCGGAATCTGCGTGTCATTACCGAGCTTGTCATCAACCACACCTCGGACCAGCATGAGTGGTTTCAGAAGTCTCGACGAGCGGAACCTGGTTCAAGCTGGCGGGATTTCTACGTTTGGAGTGATACGCCCGATAAATACTCGGGAACGCGGATCATTTTCAAGGATTTTGAACCTTCGAATTGGAGCTTCGATCCGGTTGCGAAAGCCTACTACTGGCATCGCTTCTTCTCGCATCAACCGGATCTGAACTTCGATAGTCCGCTGGTCCGCCGGACAGTCATGCGTACGCTCGATTTTTGGGCGGATATGGGTGTGGACGGGTTCCGTCTGGACGCTATTCCCTACCTGTACGAGCGCGAAGGAACGAGTTGCGAAAACCTGCCCGAAACGCATGCCTTTCTTGCGGAACTGCGCAGGCACCTCGACGAACGCTATCCCAACCTGATGCTGCTTTCGGAAGCCAACATGTGGCCGGAAGATGCGGTTGCTTATTTCGGCAAAGGCGACGAATGCCACATGTCGTTCCACTTCCCGTTGATGCCGCGCCTGTTTATGGCACTGCGTCTCGAAGATCGTCTGCCGATCGTTGAAATCCTGGCACGCACGCCGCCGATCCCGGAAACCTGCCAATGGGCGATGTTCCTGCGCAACCACGACGAGTTGACGCTCGAGATGGTCACGGACGAAGAACGCGACTACATGTATCGGACTTATGCCGCCGACCATCGCGCGCGCATCAATCTCGGAATCCGCCGCCGCCTTGCTCCTCTGCTGGGGAACGACCGGGCCCGGATTGAGGTGATGAACGCGCTGCTGTTCTCTATGCCCGGTACCCCGGTGCTCTACTACGGCGACGAGATCGGCATGGGCGATAACGTCTATCTCGGAGACCGCAACGGTGTTCGCACGCCCATGCAATGGAGCCCTGACCGGAATGCGGGTTTCTCAGCTACGAACCCGCAGCGGCTGTATCTTCCCGTTAACATCGACCCGGCTTATCACTACGAAGCCATCAATGTCGAAGCGCAACAGGAGAACGGGAACTCGCTTCTCAACTGGACCAAGCGCATCATCGCACTCCGCAAGCAGTACCGGGCATTCGGCCGAGGCACGCTGGAATTCCTTCTGCCGTCCAATAAGCGCGTCCTCACGTTTATCCGGCGGTACGAAGAAGAGATCATTCTGGTGGTTGCGAACCTGTCTCGCTTCGCTCAAGCTGTTGAGCTCGATCTTTCGAAGTTCCAAGGCTACACGCCGGTCGAGATGTTTGGAAGAACGGACTTCCCTCCTGTCGGTGAGAGCTACTATCCTCTGACGCTTGGGCCCAATTCCTTCTTCTGGTTTGCGCTTGAGCACCGCGCAGCCCCGGTCCAAGCCTTAACTCCGGAATTCGAATCTCGTGAAGAGAAGCTGCCGCTCATTACGATGGCGGCGTTCTCAGACATTTGGCGTATGGAGACCAGCAATACCAGCCTTCTGAAAGCACTGACCTCTTTCCTTCCAAAGGCTTCCTGGTTCCGAAGCAAAGATCGCCGGTTCCGTTCGCTTCGCATCCTCGATCTTATGCAGGTGATTTCCGGGCGCGCAGCCATCTTCCTTTTGCACGCCGAGTTTACAAGCGGAGATCCGGAGATCTATCAACTGCCGCTTGCCCTCGAATCAGGAGAAGCAGGTAAGCAGGCCGCCGCGAAATATCCGGAATTCGCCATTGCACAAGTGCAGGCAGGCAGCAACGCCTCCGGATTTCTCTACGATGCAACTGCCGACCCGGCATTCTGTTCTTCTCTCGTTGAAGCGTTTGCAAAGCGGAAGCGGCTGCGTGGCGAGGCTGGTGTTTTGGCGGCGCAGCGGGACCAGTTGTTCCGAAACATATGGGCGGGCACGCATCCCAATCTGGACCCCGCGGTAATGCGCTCCCAATTCAATACTTCGATCAGATTCGGAGAACGATTCGTCTTCAAATTGCTGCGTCACGTCGAGCCTGGGCCTCACTCCGGTGTTGAAATGGGGCGGAAGCTAAACGGGGGTGGCGAGGAATCGCTTCAATTTGTGGTTCCCTTCGCCGGCGACATGGTTTATCACACTGCAGGGGCCGAGCCGATCACTCTGGGCGTTCTTCATGGGTTTGTGTCGAACCGCGGCGATGCCTGGACTGTAACCGGCGCACACCTGCGAGAGTTCCTTGGCAATCCTGATAACACGTCAGCGGCGGATATGCCGGCGGCCAATCAAATTTTTTCTCTCGCGACTATCCTTTCTTCGAAAGCGGACGACGCTCCCGAATCACTCGCGTCGTACCTGGTGCTGGTCCGGACGATGGCGCGGCGTGTTGCAGAGATGCACCTGGCCCTGTCCCGTCCGACCTCGGACCCGGCTTTCGCGCCCGAACCATTCAACGATTTCTATCGCCAAAGCCTTTATCACGGCTACATCGGCCTGACAACTCGCCGGCTCGAGTTCATCCGGCAGCACCTGTCCGAGATGGCCTCCGACGTTCGACCATTAGCTGCCAAGGTGGTTGAGCAGGAGCCCGCGATACTTGCCAAATTCAAGGCGATCTTCGAGCAGCGAATCGACTCCCTACGAACTCGCTTCCATGGACGGCTTCACCTCGGCCACATTCTGGTGACCGAAAGTGATATCTCGATCTTCGATTTGGAAGGAGATCCAACCCAGCACCTGAGCGAACGCAGAATCAAACGCAATCCTCTGCGCGACGTTTCAAGTATGCTCGCCTCGTTTGGATACGCGACCCAATCCGTCATACACCAATTAAGGCTGGAGAGGGAAGAAGATGCCGTACGGTTGCGGAACGCAGGCAGGGTCTGGTTCGCGCGCGTAACAGCCGTGTTCATCCAGGAGTATTGGAAGGTAGCGGGCCGGGCGCCCTACATGCCCAAGTCTCAGGCGCACCAGGAGATTCTGCTGACTACCTACTTGCTTGAACGAGCCATGCTTGATATCCGAGAAGACATCCAAAACAAGCCTGACTTCTCCGGCATGCCGTTCCGCCTCATTCTTCACCTTCTGAACCCTGAAGAGGAGCGGAGCATCGGCCGCTGACGCCAAACAAAAAAAGCCGGATGCCTGCGGTCAGGCATCCGGCTTTTTCAACCTCGAAAGGTCGAGTAATTTAGCGGGCGGCGGCTTTAGCCTTGGGAGCCATTGCGGGCCGGGCTACCTTGGGCGTCCTTGCCGGCTTCGGCGTGTGCATAGCCGACCCGTTGCGGGGCGCTCCGTTCGCGGTCGCCACTAAAGCATTGCCATTGCGTTGCGGCAATCCGTTTGGCGTCAATTTCCCGAGCACAACGGATTTTCTAGCGCCGGTCGCAAACGGAACATTAGATGGGCGTGAATGGGCCGTTTCGTAAGCCATGACCGCGAACGCGATTGCTTCCTTCGCGTCTACGTCGAGGCCGACCTCGCTCGTCTCCATGACAGGAATGGGATCCAGAGCCTTGCGGAGCATCCTCATCAGCGTGCCGTTGTGTGTTCCGCCACCCGAGACGAAGATCTCGTCGACTCGCATCTCCGGAAGTACGAAGTTGCGAACCCCGAGCGCAATACTTTCGGCCGTCAAAGCAGTAGCAGTTGCGATCAGGTCTTCACTGCTTGCCTCGGTATCGAGCAGCTTGGTGACGAAATCGGTGCCATACTGCTCGCGACCGGCCGTCTTCGGCGGCTTCGCCCGAAAATACTTGTCGCGCAGCAGCTTTGCAAGCAGCTTTGGCTCGACTTCACCCGACGCCGCAATCATGCCATCGCGATCAAACGTTTGCCTGCCCTGGGTAATGCGGCTTACGAGCTGGTCGATGACCAGGTTGCCTGGGCCAGTATCGAACGCAATCACACGGTCAGTGTTGGTGTTCGGCGGAATTGCTGTGAGATTGCTGATACCGCCAATATTCACAGCTACCCGGCCACGCCCACGATGCCGCATCAACATGTAGTCGAGATAAGGCACCAGCGGCGCACCTTTTCCGCCGGCCGCCATATCGCGTTCGCGGAAGTTCGAGATCACGTCAATACCGAGTCGCTCGCTAATGACACTCGATTCGCCGATCTGAAACGTGCTCGCCACCTTCTTGCCGAGATATTGAGATCCTTGGCCTTCGTGAAAGATGGTCTGCCCGTGACAGCCGACTAGCTTAATGCTGTCAAGTGGGATCTCGGCTCGTTCAGCAGCTTCTTCCAAAGCTTCGACATAGAGCTCGCCCAACAGGAAATTAAGCCGGGAGATATCGCCTGTAAACGCGTTCGTATTAGAAACCGCGAGAAGGGCTTCGCGAACTTTTCTCGGATAGGGAACGGAGTGGCTCGTCAGGACACTGATTTTGGCTTTAAACCCCGAGCCGGAAATATCGATGATTGCTACATCGATGCCGTCGAGCGATGTCCCGCTCATGATACCTGCTATTCTCATCTCTTTAGCAACTCTTGCTGTAACTCTTGCAGAATCTGCAAAGCATCGATCGGTCTAAGCTGGTTAATATCCAAGCTCCGAACCCGATCTGCGAGCCCTTGGTTCACGGGCTCGAATAACCTGATCTGTATGGGCGCTGAATCATCGCCCGGGCTTAACTCTTCTGTTACCGAGTGCTGCCTTACTTCATGATGCAATAAAACTGACCTCGCTCGCTCGATTACTTGCAAGGGAAGTCCTGCCAAACGAGCGACTTCGATACCATAACTACGGTCTGCCGCACCCGGTTCTACCTTTCGAATGAACAAGATGCGGTCATCTGCTTCTTTTACAGCAACATGTAAATTTCCTACGCCGGAAAGTTGCTCAGCAAGGCTCGTCAGCTCGTGATAATGGGTTGCGAATAAAGTTTTCGCTTTTATTCGATCGTGAATGTACTCAACGATGGCCCAGGCGAGCGCCAAGCCATCAAAGGTGGACGTTCCTCGACCGATCTCATCCAATACTATGAAGCTGTTAGAGGTGGCCGTATTGAGGATGGTCGCCGCTTCTGTCATCTCGACCATGAATGTGGATCGTCCTCGCGCCAGATTGTCTGCGGCGCCGATCCGGGTAAATACGCGGTCAACAACGGGCAAGAGTGCGGCTTCAGCCGGGACAAAAGAACCAGCCTGCGCCATGATGAGAATCAGAGCCGCCTGACGGAGGTAAGTTGACTTACCTCCCATGTTGGGACCTGTGATCACAGCGATGCTGTCGCCCTCGGAATGGAGGTAAAGATCGTTGGCGATAAATCGGGCGGATTCCTTCTCCAGCAGCCGTTCGACCACCGGATGCCGGCCGGCTTCGATGCGCATTTCACCGGAATCGGTAAATCTAGGCCTTTTGTAGCGGTTCTCCGCCGCGACCTGGGCGAGTGCCGCCGACACGTCAAGCTCGGCTACCGTTTGCGCCGCGCTTTTGATCTCGGCTGCAAAGCCGGCCGTAAACAAACGCAGTTCACCGAAGATCTCCCGCTCCAGCTGCAAGATCTTTTCTTCGGCGTCCAGAACCTTGCCTTCCAGCTCCTTCAGCTCGGGGGTAGTGTACCTTTCCGCGTTGGCAAGCGTTTGCTTGCGCTCATAATCGGCTGGCAC
Organism: uncultured Acidobacteriaceae bacterium; assembly: GCA_963730775.1. Taxonomy (GTDB): domain Bacteria; phylum Acidobacteriota; class Terriglobia; order Bryobacterales; family Bryobacteraceae; genus Bog-105. Next base: position 295,920 of record CAVSTI010000019.1, read on the forward strand.
ATGCTGAAGATTCGCCTTTGAGATCTCAAGATAGAAGCCGAAAACGTTGTTGAAGCGCACCTTCAGAGATGAGATGCCGGTACGGGCCCGTTCGCGAGATTCAATCGCGGCGATGTATTGCCTGCTGTTCTGGCTGATGTCGCGTAATTCGTCTAACTCCGTGTGGAAGCCACTTCGAATGGTTCCTCCGTCCGCCAGATCTACCGGGGGCTGATCCGCTATAGCAGTTAGAATCCTTTCGCGTACTTCGGGCACCAGTTCCATCTGGTGCCCGAACGCAGCGCTTTCGAGTCCGTCAACTAAAGCGCGTACTCCAGGAAGCTGAGCAAGAGAGCGGCCCAGTGCGAACACGTCTCGCGGATTCGCCGAGCCGAGCGTAATCTTCGCGAGCAGCCGTTCGAGATCCTGCACTCCACCCAGGAGCTTGCGAAGATCCGCACGAACGATGGTCTTACTGCGCCAGTTCGCCGACGGTATCCAGACGTCTCTCGATCTCGGCCAGATCGCAGCATGGACTCAAAAGCCGTCGCCGCAGTAATCGGCCGCCCATGCCCGTTTCCGTCTTGTCCAGAACCGAAATCAGTGTTCCTTCCCGGCTCTCGCCGGCAAACAACGGTTCCACCAGTTCGAGATTTCGGATGGAGGCGGCGTCGATCACCATCGAATCCTGGCGCTGATAGAACGTCGGCGGATTCAGGTGACCCAGGGCCGACTTCTGTGTGTCGCGTAGGTATTGAAGCAGAGCACCGGCCGCGGAGGTCGCAAGTGAACGCTCGGCGAGGCCGCATCCGTCAAGCGACAACAGTCGAAAGTTCTCCAGGAGTAAGCGCCCAGCGTAATCACCAGCGAAGAACCACGGCTCGACCGGCGTTTCCAGACACCGCGCCGAAGGTGGCTTCTCCCTCCGGGTGCACGACCTCGCGCACGTTCAGGCTTTCCAGCGTTGGAAGCACTTCGGCGGTGTCGATTTCGGTGGTTCGAAACTCTCCGGTAGATAAATCCGCATACGCTAGTCCGCTGTGGCCATTCCGGGAAAAGACCGCGGCCAGGTAATTGTTCTCGTGAGATCGAAGCAGGTCCGAACCGGTCGCCGTTCCCGGAGTTATGACGCGCGTGATTTCACGCCGAACGAGTTTCTTCCCCGGACCGGCTTCCTCCATCTGTTCGCAGATGGCCACGCGAAATCCGCGTTGGATCAGTCGCGAGATGTAGCCGTCGGCTGCGTGATAGGGAACGCCGCACATCGGAACCGCATCGCCGCGTTCCTTGTTCCGGGCCGTGAGTGTAATCTCAAGCTCACGCGCAGCGGTGACTGCGTCGTCATAGAACAATTCATAAAAGTCACCGAGGCGAAACAGCAGGAGTGCGTTAGGCGCCTGTTTCTTTGCGGCGACATATTGCCGCATCAAAGGCGTTGACGGTTCGACCGTCATCTCGTAAAGACAGACTCAGGATTCAAAGATAAAAACTCACTTGCCAGAAAAGACGGTCTCACGCATATAGGCCGCGACGTCGAATGGCGCTGGCAACCCGGTGTAGCGCCAGCATGTAAGCAGCGGTTCGGTTATTGACTTTGTGCTCGTCAGCGTACTTTGTGACGTCATTGAAGCTGGCGACCATAATCTCTTCGAGACGGCTGTTGACCATCCCTTCATTCCAGAAATAACCTTGCCGGTCTTGAACCCATTCGAAGTACGATACCGTAACTCCCCCGGCGTTCGCCAGGATATCCGGGATGACGAAAACATTGTTTCCGGCCAGGATGGAATCGGCCACAAAGGTCGTCGGACCATTTGCTCCTTCACACAAAATCTTTGCCTTGATTCTATGGGCATTGTGAGACGTAATCACATTTTCGCGAGCAGCCGGAATCAGCACATCACAATCGAGCAAGATTGCTTCGTCCCGGTCGACATTTTCTCCGCCTGCGAAGTCAGCAATTGAGCCTGTCACATTGCGATGCTCCATCAGCGCCTCGATGTCGAGGCCGTTTTCGTTGTAAACGGCGCCGTCGTATTCCGCGATACAGATTACTTTGAAGCCCCGCTTGGTCATCAGCTTGGCTGCCATTCCGCCAACATTGCCGAAGCCCTGAATGATGACCCTGGTTTGCTCGGGCGCCAGACCGAAACGCTTCAGCGCCTCGAGAGTGACGATCATGCATCCTCTTCCCGTTGCCTCCGGCCGGCCGAGCGAGCCGCCAAGTTCGAGTGGCTTCCCGGTCACAACCGCGGTCACCGTGTGCCGTTTGTGCATGGAGTAGGTGTCCATGATCCACGCCATCGTCTGCTCATTAGTGTTGACGTCCGGCGCCGGGACGTCACGCTCTGGACCGATAAACTCGCCGATCTCCGCGGTGTAGCGTCGCGTGATTCGCTCCAACTCGCCTTCGCTCAGCAGGTGCGGCTCACAGATCACGCCCCCTTTGCCGCCGCCGAACGGAATGTTCACGACAGCACATTTCCAGGTCATCCAGGCTGCAAGTGCGCGCACTTCGTCCAGCGAAACATCGGGCGCAAAACGGATGCCGCCCTTTGCAGGCCCCCGAGCGATCGAATGCTGGACTCGATAGCCCGTGAAGACCTCAATGCGACCGTCGTCGAGCAGGACCGGGATATGCACCGTCAGCTCCATAGCGGGCTGTTCGAGCACTTTTCGCATTCCATCGTCCAACTGCAAGAGCTCAGCGGCTTCATTGAAGCGATGTATGGCAGATTCCCAAGGGTTGACCTCAAGCTCAACCAGGGTAAGGGCTTCGGTTGCCGATGTCTCGGCTCCGTTTTCGAGAAGCGCGGCGGCTTGAAGATGATCGACTGCAGGGCTTGGGGACATGTTTTAAAGGGCGACGGGGCCTTTAGTTACAGTGTCACGCCCGCTCGGTTCAGTTGCAAGCACCGGACTCGCTAAGCGGAATGACCAGCGGAAGTGAACGAGATTGGGGCGGAAGTCGTCTAATAACTCGACGAGGCTTTTGAAAGAGCATCTATGACCCAAGACGAACGCACAATGTTGACCGATCTGGCGAACAAAGTCGCGCAAACCCCCCCTCCACCGCGGGACCCGGAAGCAGAAGAATTCATTCGCACGCAAATCGGTAAGCGTCCGGATGCTCTCTACCTGATGGCCCAAACCGTTCTGATCCAAAACCTCGCGCTAGAGCAGGCCAAGCGCCAGATTCAGGAACTTCAGGCGCGGTCGGGGCAACCACAATCCGGCGGTTCCGGCTCCTTCCTGGGACAGAGCGGAGGCGCTAGCTATTCGCAGCCGTCAGCACAAAATTCTTCCGGAAATTTCGGAGCGCCGCAGCCTGGATACGCCCAGGCCAGCAGTGCTCCGCAACCGGGCTCCGGAGCCCCCAGCTTCTTGCGTGGCGCGGCCCAGACTGCTGCAGGCGTGGCTGCGGGAGCTTTGGCTTTCGAAGGAATCCGCTCAATGTTCTCTCACCCCGGTTACGGAATGGGCGGCGGCTATGGTGCAGGCGGATTTGGCGGCGGTGGGCCGGTCGAAGAAACGGTCGTCAACAACTACTATGACAACCCGGGCGGGGCAGGCGGCGGAGTTGACAACTCGAATCTGGATCTAAATGACAATCGCGATTTTGCGGATTCGGGCGCAAACGACGATTCCGGCCAGTTCGACGATACTTCCGTGGACGACGCCTCCGATTTGGATTCGGGAGACGGCGGCGGATTCGACGATAACTTCGCCTAGGATCGGTTAACGGCCGTCAGTTGAGGATGCTGGCTGGCGGTCAGGCTCAATTGCCGATCCAGGTAACTCTGGCGGCTGTCCGCAATGACCCGCCGGGCCTCTCTTGGCCCGGCCCATCCGTCCATCACCGTTTTCGAGCCCTGCAGTTCCTTGTAAATCGAAAAGAAGTACTCGATCTCGCGCAAACTGTGTGGGAAGACTTGGTCAAGCGTATGGATGCTGTCGAACCGGGGATTTCGATTTGGTACCGCCAGAATTTTCTGATCGTTCTCTTTCGAATCCACCATGTTCAACACGCCGACCGGGCGAGCTTCCATCAGGCAGCCGGTGAAACTCGGCTCGTTCACGAGAACAATGATGTCCAGCGGGTCGCCATCTTCTGCCAGCGTTCCCGGTATGAAGCCATAATCGCCAGGATAGTGAAGAGGTGAATACAGCGCTCTGTCTAATCTGAATACCTCGAGCTCGCCATCATACTCGTACTTATTCGATGAGTTTTTCGGAATCTCGATGATGACTCGGACAATCTCGGGACAGTCCGTTCCAGGGCTCAAATCGTACAGCTTCACGCGTTCACTGTACCAGAATATTGAGCCTTTCGGAACGCACCATGAGAAACTCGATGGCAATGCCTTCTAAGACCCGTTGGGGAGTACTGGGTGTGGCTGGGATTGCTCTGAGGCGAGTAATTCCCGGCATGAAGAAAAGCACTTCGCTCGAAATTCTTGCTATTGCATCGAGGGACGCAAGCAAAGCGCGCATGGCTTCCGAAAGCTTGGCGATACCTCGTGCCTATGGTTCATACGAGGAACTACTCGCCGACCCGGATATCGACGCAATCTATAATCCGCTGCCGAATCACTTGCACGTTCCTTGGACGGTGAAGGCCGCCGAGGCGGGTAAGCATGTTCTTTGCGAGAAGCCGATTGCAATGGATACGGCAGAAACGCGTGCCTTGATCGAGGCACGAAACCGGACCGGCGTAGTCATTGGTGAAGCCTTCATGGTTCGGACCCATCCGCAGTGGCTGCGAACTCGTGAGTTGATTGGAAGCGGCGAATTCGGCGAGCTAAAGCTGATTACCAGTAAGTTCAGTTACTTCAACAAAGCGGCCGAGAATATCCGGAATATTAAAGAGTACGGCGGCGGCGGATTGATGGATATCGGGTGTTACCCGGTTACTATGTCGCGGTTTCTATTTGGCCGCGAGCCGAAACGCGTCTTAGGTCTGTTTGAGTTCGATCCGGAATCGGGCATTGATCGCTGGCGTCTGGGATCCTTGACTTCGAAACCGGTCAGGCCATTTTCGGCTGCAGTACGCAGTTGGTTCCGTCCCAAAGTTTCGAGGCGCTGTGCACGTCAGGTCGGATCGAAATGGGGATTCCGTTTAATACTCCGCCAGACGAACCCGCCCACATCAAAATCGACGACGGGAGTCAGCTTGGCGGCCGTAATGCCCGTACCGAAACATTCGGAGCTTGCGATCAGTACCAATTGCAGGGAGAGGCCTTTGCGGCAGCGATGGAGGGGAAGGCGCCCGTTCCTGTTTCCCTCGAAGACGCTTTCGCGAATATGGCCGTCATGGGAGCACTCTTCAAGTCAGGCACGACCGGCCGTTGGGAAGAGCCGGAACGGCTTTAAGCCTAACGTTACGAACCTGTGTTTGTTGTCGTCCGCGCGTTGTCTTATCTGATTCCTCATGTTAGGTTGAGGTATTATTCGCATCGATCTCGACATTCCGGACGAATTCGCGGCATTTTTGACGCCTCCCGGCCGAGACTCGGCTCGGGCTGCGCTTGAGGCGTGGGGCGTCGAGGCATATCGCAATGGTCGTGTGTCCGCCTTTCAGCTTCGTCAACTGCTGGGGATTCGGTCGCGTTGGGACTTGGACGCTTTCCTAAAAGAGTATGGCGTCTTCGACTACACGCTAGAGGAATTCGAGAGCGATCTCGAGGCTATCCGTGCGGCACGCGTAAAGCAGCAAACTGACAGCGCTGCATGATTGTTGTGGCTGATGCCAGCCCACTAAACTACCTGATCCTGATCGGAGTTGTCGACGTGCTCCCGTCTTTGTACCACCGGGTTGTTGTGCCCGGGACCGTTTTGCAGGAACTGCGGCACCCCGGTGCTCCGGCCAGCGTTCGTGGGTGGGCAGCGTGCCCTCCCATTTGGTGTGAAATCGAAGATGACGAGGCATTTGACCCTGCACTTGAGTTCCTCGACCCAGGTGAACGGGCCGCGATTGCGCTCGCACTTGCCGTCCGTGCTGACCGACTTCTAATAGATGATCTAGCTGGTCGTGTCGAAGCCAAACGGCGGCACATTGCGGTGACTGGCACGATAGGAGTTTTGGCCGATGCCCATCTGGCTGGGCTTCTCGATTTTGAACAAGCGCTTACGAGCCTTCGTTCCACTACCTTCCGGCTGAACCCGGAAGTTGAGCAACAATTGCGAAGCCGTCTTGCTGCAGAGACAGACCATCGGAAGGAATAGATAGGCGGAAACGTGCGCAGGCGGATCGTGAAACACCAACAAGCGGTTTCCTAAGCCACGCTTTCGCAAGCAATCTCGGGCGTCGGCTCTCCCGCCCACGTAAAGCGATACCGCTTCTCTTTCCGCACATTGCCGACAAGCGCTGGGCGAAAGCACGCAAGGCAAGTGCCGCCTGTGCGCCGGACACTGGGATATACAACGCCTAGTGATCCAGCTTCGAGCAGGCGTTCGCCAAGTACCTGGGAGGCAATATAGCTGTCCGCGTTAAGCGCGGCTTCGAATCCTTCCGCTTCACGCAGATCATGAAAACTCCCACTGAAGTCCGCCAGGTAATCGTCGTACGTGACGCTGTCCTCGAAGACATTGATTTCGGCGTATTCGATGGACTTGTGAAAAGCGACTTCGGTTTGCGAGGTCTCGAGATCAAAACCCGCATACCAGGCTCCACGGTCCGGTCCATTGAATCGAGATCCATTGGGGTGCGCGTGAGTGAATGTTGCATTGATGACATGCGCGTTGGGGATTCCAAAGACCAGCTCGTCCCGGCTGATCTCGGGTAAAAGCCCGTCTTCCCCCCAGAGACGATCATTGGTGATGCCGTCGATTTCGAAGACGTCGTGCAGGTGCTCGTCGTTTTCCGCAAGCCTCACGAGCACGCTCGCGAGATCCCGATTGTATTTAGAAGGGATCAGGCGATGGGTGTCGTAGCGCCGAATCAGGCTTACGGGCGGCAAAACAACCGGTTCGCTCACATTCCGCCACGTCTTGCATCGAGCAACCGCCGGACAATCTGCATCGCGGGAATCCCGCCGCGAACCATGAATTCCAGCGGCGTCTGCCCCTGAAACAGCCGGTTCGTGTTCGGGAGCTTTACCCACGTGTCGGCAAGCTTCTCACCGTATAAGATGTTCAAAGCCTTGAAGATGCCGACCAGGTAAGAAACCCTGGTGAGGACGTCCGCATCGAGCAGACGCTCCGGCTGCTTTTTCCAGTTGTAGTACGGTCCGTTAGAGACTCCGCCCAGCAGAGCACGTGCATCCTCGTCTCGGATCCGCCAGCAGTTGGCCAGATTGAAGAAGGCCCGCAACGCCGAATGGCTGAGTCGCTCCCGATCTGACTTTGAAGTTAGGACAAGGGGAGCAGGGTTCCACCGTGTGGCGGGATAAGTCGGCTGTGGTAGCGCCATAGTCTCCTGATCAGGAGTCTATCGCATATGGGGCAGGATTGTCCAGGTTCCGCCGCCACGAGTTTACTTTGCGTACTCGGCGTATAGGTTGTCGATATTCTTCTTCGGCATGTCGCCAGGATGGATGATGACCCGATACCGGAATCGTAAAGAATCGCCAGCCTTAAGAGTGTAGCCGCCGTTGCCGCTTGCTTTCGGATCGAAATCCTTTAGTCCGAAGGGGTTTGCGGCGAACAGGCCGTAAGCTCGAGAATGCCACCGGGTCGGGTGATTGTAGTTCTTAGGATGATCAAAAATCACGATTCCGACCTTCTTGCCGTCTACCGTTCCGTCATAGTCGACCCAATTGGCTTTCTGTCCCCACACGTTCTTCTCGGTCTGAGCGCCTTCTGAGTTCGTCATCATCCCGCCGTTTTTCTCAATCATGCTGTCTGCGAGCCGGATGGCGAAAAACCCTTCCTTCGTGTCGGCAAATTGCATGGTCTGCTTCGCGGCCAGGGTGAAATCGACATCGATAGTCCGTGTGTCCTCGCCCCCCGTAAATACCATCGTGCGGTGCTCTTCCATAAATTCGGAATCGTTCGGCCCGAGCCATCCGAAAGTCGCGTCAATCTTGCCCGACTTTTTCCCCGACTTCACATCATTCACCTTGCGAAGAACGACCTTGCCGATCTTTGCGGTGTCGTAGTTCTTAGGCTGACCGCTGACATACTTGAACTCGTTTTCCCAGAAGTTAATTCCGTTGATCTCTCCATACCCGACCCACAATCCGCGATGGTGCTGGTGATCGCGCGACTCACCGGATACGTTCTCCATCGGATACTTGCGCGTGACAATCTGGCCGGATGCGCTCCGTAATGGCGCCAGGAAAGGTTTGGGATACGTTGCTCCCATGTAGAACTCGGAAAACGGCTGGCCGTTGATGGAAATCGAGATCTGATCGGGGCTGGACTGTTTAACTTCCACCTGTGCCGAAGCAGCGCCGGAGAACAGGGAGGGTGCGAGCAAAACCAGCACGCTAAGGCAATCGAAACGAGTAAGGAGCTTCACCATAAACTTGGTTCGATCCAGATGATATCAGCAGTATTCGGGGGCCTCTTCGGCGGTCTCAGCTGAAGTTCGAGATATCATAATGGTCGTCGTTACAAGCGGAGGAAAGGAGAGTCAAATGGGACCGATTGGAATGCAGGAGATGATCGCGCTATTTGTGATCGCGCTTCTGCTGTTTGGTCCTAAGAAGCTCCCCGAATTGGGAAAGACGCTTGGGAAGGCCTTAAGTGAATTCAGGCGGGCGAAGAACGAACTAAAGGCAACGTTCGAGTCTCACATGAACGAGATCGAGAAAGAGACGCGCCTGGAGAGTACCAGCAGTTCCTCGACGCCTTATTCGTATCCGTACGACGACTATGGGCAGCAAGACTACTCGCACGGATCTTCCTCGACTGAGCAGATCTCATCCGCCGACTCCAGCAGCCACGTTCCTGCGACGGCAATAGAGAGTTCACCGAATGGCACGACGGGCGCAGTCACGGAAACTCCTCCAGCCCATGCGCCTGTGGCTGACACGGTTCCGCGCTCGAACGGCGTGCAACCGGTCACGGCACTGGCGGATAAGGAACATCGAGACTAGCTGCAGCTCTGATGCCCGACGAATTCGAAGAGCGCGAACGCTCGATTGGCGACGCTGCACCCGAGGGCGAAAAGCCTTCAGAGTCCCCGAACGGGCATACCGGATGGAACCCCACTCCACGAGTCGGTACCGTTCCAGCGGACGCGTACAGCAGTTCCTCCGAACCCTACATTTCGACTCTTCCATCTGTTCCCGAGCCTTCCGCGCCTGAACAGGCACCATCAGCTGTCGAACCGCCATTCACCGCAACCGAGGCACATGACATCGCGGAGCAGCCGAGCATTATGGAGCCGGCCAGGATCGAAAGCACAGCCGAGATCGCTGAGCCAGAGACTGCAGTAGTTCCTGTTATCGTCAATCCACCTCCCCCTCCACCACCGCCGCCTCCTCCTCCCGAGGAAGAGGAAGACGAGGAGGAAGAAGGCATGCTCCGGATGTCGTTCATGGAGCACCTGGAAGAGCTCCGCACTCGCATTCTGAGAGCACTCGTGGGAATGGTTGTTGCCTTCCTGGTCAGCATGTTCTTCACGAAAGAACTTTGGCGAATTGTGGCCGAGCCCGCTGTTTCGGCCTTGAACCACTTGGGCTTCAATCCCCCCGACAATCAGCTGGTAGCGATCAAGCCGATGGAGCAGTTCAACATCATCTGGCTTTACATGCCGTTGCTGGTCTCGGTTTTCCTGGCCTCACCATGGATCGTGTACCAGGTCTGGGCATTCATCTCGCCGGGCCTTTACAAACGGGAAAAGCGATTCGCAGTTCCCTTTATTCTCAGCACTGCGGGACTGTTTATCACCGGTGGCCTGTTTGCTTATTTCGTCGCCTTCCGTTACGGTCTCGAGTTCCTTCTTGGGATCGGGCGGGATATTAGCGTTCGGCCAATGGTGTCGATCAGCGAATACTTCGACCTGTTCGTAAACGTAACGCTGGGTGTAGGGCTTGTCTTCGAGTTACCCGTCGTTATCTTCTTCCTGACGCTACTCCGGCTTGCCTCGCCGCGCTTCTTAGTGCGCCACAGCCGTTACGCGATTCTTGGAATCGTAGTCTTGGCGGCCGTTGTCACCCCGACACCAGACGTGATCAACATGATGATCTTCGCGGTCCCGATGGTCATGTTGTTCTTCGTCGGGGTGTTTGCGAGCTATTTACTCGTACTAAAGCGCGAAGGCAAAGGCATTCCGTGGAAGCTTACTACGCTGTTCATCGCCGGTCTCCTCGTGATTACCGGAGGCGTTGTTGCGTACCTTGCTTACAAATACGGCCTGCACTTCGTTCCGCGGTGGCCCTTCCTGATCAAATAAGGATTTAGAACTTCCAGAGTGCCGCGCCGCCGATAAGACCATCCTCATTTGGTACTCGTGTCGCGCCTTTAGGAAGTTGGAAATCGATCTTCGTGGCGTTCCCGCCACCGATGTAGAGGTGGTCGTAATTGAAGAGAAATTCCAATTGCGCGATGGCTTTCTCCAGGAGCTTGTTCCAGCGCTTGCGTCCCAATTTCTTGAGCCCCTTCCGTCCGAAATACTCTTCGTAGGTTTTGCTCTTCAGCCATGGATGATGTGCGAGCTCCAGACCGGGCACAAGTTTCCCATCGATAAAGAGCGAGGAACCAAATCCTGTGCCGAGTGTAATCACTAGCTCGACACCCTTCCCTTCCACTGCGGCGAGTCCCTGAACGGCGGCATCGTTCGCCACCCGCACTGGTTTTCGCCAGCGTCTGGAAAGCACTTTTTGGAGATCGAAACCGATCCAGGTTGGGTCGAGGTTATGCGCCGTGAGAGTCGCACCTCGTTTGACGACGCCGGGAAATCCAACCGAAACCCGGTGGAAGGTGCCAAGGTTTCTGGCGAGCGTATCGAAGACCTCGATGATGGCATCCGGGGTGGCTGGACTAGGAGTTTCGAATCGCTCGCGCGGCGTGATTGGTCTGCCCAATTCGTTCAGCAAGCAACCTTTCACGCCCGTCCCACCAACGTCCAACGCCAGGGTGATCATCTCATTGCTGTTCGAAGGCATAAGGTCACTGTATATGAGGGCACGTTCAAGTTTCTGAAGCCAATCGAGGTGTTCTTACGTCGAACTACCAGGAACGATGAGTTGGGAGTTGCCGGATAGAGGTAAGCAATGAGTCGAAGATTTCGCCCATTCTATGTAGCGGCTCTCGCCGTAGTTTTGGTGGGTTTATATGGGACCGAGGCCGTTCCCAAGAGCCACGGAACGAACCCTCCTGAAAGTGCTCCGGTCCAATCGATGAACACTGTCGATACTGATGGCGCTTTGGGATGGCTTGGGCCGCAAGTGAAGTCGCCATCCGGTTTACTTGACTTGACCGCGTCGTTTTCGATTTTGCCGTTCGACGTTGCCAACTGAGAAGTGCGAGGCCTCCCCTTGTTACACTGAGGCTGTACGCTTGGGAGGTCGTCTAATGGTAAGACTGCAGACTCTGAATCTGCGTATCGGGGTTCGAGTCCCTGCCTCCCAGCCAGTATTCACCATTCCTCAGGGTTCAGCCAAGGGCTGAGCTTCATAAGCAGCTTAAGCCCCAGCGGAGATCGCGGCCCAACTCGGCCTTGATCCCCGTAGAGACGAATAGGAAGCTCGCCTAAGCTGTTGTAAGTTCTCTTTTCGAGCTAAACAATGGGAACTTGTCCGTTAAGGCCGCCACACCTTTTCGTGTTTCGGCGATCACCTCGGGCGAGCTCGGGTTCTGCAACACGTCTGCGATCAGTTGGGCGACGCGTTCCATTTCAGTTTCCTTGAATCCACGTGTCGTTACTGCGGGGCTGCCCAGACGGATGCCGCTCGGGTTGAGTGGCGGGTTCACATCGAAGGGAATAGCGTTCTTATTCACCGTGATGAACGCTTCGTCCAACGCTTTCTCGGCTTCTTTGCCCTTCACGCCCTTCGAAAATACATCGATCAGGAACATATGAGAATCAGTGCCGCCGCTGACAACGCGAAAGCCTTGTTTCTGCAGTCCGGCTGCTAAAGCACGTGCATTCCTGATGACTTGCGTCTGATAGTCCCGAAACCCGCTTGAGAGAGCCTGGAGAAAGCAGACAGCCTTTGCTGCGATCACGTGAACCAGCGGCCCGCCTTGCGCACCGGGGAATACAGCGCGATCGATATCTTTCCCGAACTTCTCGCGAGCCAGAATCATGCCCGCCCGAGGACCTCGCAGGGTTTTGTGAGTCGTTGAGGTGACGATGTCAGCGTGCTCGCAGGGGTTCGGATACACGCCCGCAGCCACGAGCCCGGAATAGTGAGCCATGTCAACCACGAAGAATGCGCCAACAGAATCTGCAATCTCGCGGAAGCGAGCGAAATCGATGATCCGCGAATAAGCGCTCGCGCCCGCGATGATCATTTTGGGTCGGTGTTCCTGGGCCAGCTTCGCAACTTCGTCGTAGTCGATTAACTCGTCTTCTTTGCGAACACCGTACGCAACCACCTTGTACAGCTTGCCCGAGAAATTAAGCGGGTGGCCATGCGTGAGATGGCCGCCGTGCGCGAGATTCATTCCAAGAATTGTGTCGCCGGGCTGCAATATTGCCGCGTAGGCTGCTTCGTTAGCCTGCGATCCCGAGTGAGGCTGGACATTCACGTACTCGGCACCGAACAGCTTTTTTGCGCGTTCGCGAGCCAGGCTTTCGACAACGTCGGCGTATTCGCACCCGCCGTAGTAACGCTTCGCCGGATACCCTTCGGCGTACTTATTGGTGAACACTGACCCGGTCGCCTCCAGAACTGCTTCCGAGGTGAAGTTTTCGCTGGCGATTAGCTCAAGCCGCGTATTCTGCCGGTCCGCTTCGTTCTGGATCGCCTTGTAAATCTCAGGATCTACTTCCGCAAGCGGGCGTGCCAATTCGTTCTGTGCGTTCATCGGATGTCTCCATTGTCTCTTAAATCCGATTGGGAAAGACCGAAGGCAGGGGACGCCACCACGCATAATGAGAAGACCAGATGCGTTGGAGTTCTCTCTTTATCCCCACGTTGCGCGAGACACCTGCAGAAGCCGAAGTCATCAGTCACCAGCTTCTCCTCCGGGCCGGCTACGTGCGCCAGCTTTCCGCCGGAATCTATAGCTATCTACTTCTTGCTCAGCGATCACTGCTGAAAATTCAGACGATCGTGCGCGAGGAGATGAACGCGATCGGAGGACAGGAGATTCTGCTGCCCGCACTCAATCCTGCGGAAGTCTGGCAGGAGTCGGGCCGTTGGGAGATCATGGGCGATAATCTTTTTCGCCTGAAGGACCGCTGGAACCGCGACTTCTGCCTTGCCATGACGCACGAGGAAGTTGTGACAACGATCGCGCGCGGCGAACTTCGCAGTTACAAACAGTTGCCTCAAGTCTGGTACCAGATTCAGACGAAGTTCCGCGACGAACCTCGGCCTAAATCGGGTTTGCTGCGGGTGCGGCAGTTCATCATGAAGGACGCGTACACGTTCGACATCGATGCTGCGGGACTGGACAAGGCGTATCAGGATCAGTACGACGCGTATTGCAGGATCTTCGACCGTTGCGGACTCGAGTACATCATTGTTGAGGCGGATTCGGGCGCCATGGGCGGATCGCAATCTCACGAATTCATGATCCGGTCGGACGCAGGCGAGGACATAGTCGTCCATTGCAAGAATTGCGGCTACGCGGCCAACCTGGAAAAGGCCACGTCCCAAGCGAGCGCGCCGGTTGCGGCCGATCCGGAAGGTGATTTGAGTCCCGAAGAGTTTCACACGCCCGGATTAAAGACCATCGCAGATCTTTCCGCCTTCACCAAGCTGCCCGAATCGTCGCAGATGAAGAGTCTGGTGATGGTTGCGGATGGGAAACCCGTGCTGACCATGCTGCGCGGCGATCACCAGTTGAGTGAAACGAAACTGGCGGGCGTCTTGAAATCGACCGACTTGCGTCCGGCTCAGGCTGCCGAAATTGTGGAGTGGTTTGGCGCGAGTGCTGGTTCTCTCGGTCCGGTTGGCGTCAAGAACATGCGCGTGCTTGCAGACAGTGCGCTGCAGGGGCGGCGCAATATGATTTCCGGGGCCAATCGAGACGATTACCACCTCCGCCACGTCACGCCGGGCGAAGACTTCTCGCCCGAATATTTCGACCTGAGACAGGTGGCTGAGGGTGATACGTGCCCTCGCTGCGGATCCCCGCTGGAACTGACGAAAGCCATCGAATTGGGCCACATCTTCAAGCTGGGCTACCGCTATTCGGAGCCGATGGGCTTGCGAGTTCTCGGCGAGGACGGCAAAGAAATAACCCCGATCATGGGTTCGTACGGCATCGGGATCGAGCGAATCCTTACCTGCGGCATTGAGTTGTTTCATGACAAAGATGGCATGAAACTGCCCCCTGCGATCGCACCGTTTACGGTTGTCCTGACACCCGTGAATTACGCCGATGCACTACAGCGACAAGCGGTCGACCTGCTGTATCAGGACTGTCTGAAGAACGGCATTGACGTCCTGTTGGACGACCGTGACGAGAGGCCCGGCGTTAAGTTCAAGGACGCTGATCTGATTGGCGTTCCGTTCCGCATCGTCGCGGGGAAGAAGATCGGTGACGGCAAAGTGGAGTTCGTGGACCGGCAGACCAAAGCCTCAGAAGAAGTGCTGCTCACCGACGTTGTATCGCGACTGCAGGCGAGACTCTCGCAGCTTCCCGCCTAAAAAGCTTTGCGGACGTGTTGTGCCGAAGCAGTAGACTGTTTTGATGCGAATCCGGCTCCAGTCGACTGCGATTGCACTAGCAGCGCTCTTCATTCAATCTATGCCGGGCGCGGGAGCCGAGTCGCTGCCGTCACTTGCCGAGCCTTCGCTTTCGCCGGATCGGAGCGAAATTGTTTTTGTCTCGGGTGGAGACATCTGGATCGTTCCAGCCAAGGGTGGCGAAGCACATTTGCTTGTCTCCCATCCAGCCAGCGAGTCGCGCCCGCTGTTCTCGCCCGACGGCAAGAAACTCGCATTTACATCCACGCGCACCGGCAATGGTGATATCTACGTCCTCACGTTGGCCACCGGTCAACTGAAACGCATGACGTACAGCGATGCGCCGGAGGATATAGATGGTTGGTCGCACGACGGACAATGGATCTATTTCAGTTCTCCGGCCGATGATCTTGGCCGGAACAACGACATCTTTCGTGTCAGCGTCGAAGGCGGCACTCCGCTGCCGGTGAGCCGCGAAGCTTACTACAACGAATCTCGTGCAGCTCCGTCACCGGATGGCTCGCAAGATTGCATTCGTTGCAAAGGGCGGCATGAGCTTCGCGCAATGGTGGCGTCACGGCCATAGCCACATCGACGAGACAGAAATCTGGGTGAAGCCGGTGGCCGAGTCAGGCCGGTACACTCGCATCGTTCGTGAGGACGCGAAGCAAGGCTGGCCTATGTGGGCTGCCAATGGACAATCCATCTTCTATACCTCGGACCGTTCCGGCTCGGAGAACATCTATCGACAGCCGCTTGACGAGAAGGCAGCACCGAAACAGCTGACGAGCTTTCGCGATGGCCGCCTGCTGTGGCCCGCAATCAGCTACGACGGCCGCGAGATCGTATTTGAACGGAACTTCACCGTCTGGAAACTCGAAACGGATTCCGGCCGGGCGGCGCAAGTTCCTATCGAACTTCGCGGCGCGCCTGCTACACCCGAAGTCACTCATCGCCAGTTCACCGAGTTTTCCGGCATGGCCTTATCGCCGGACGGGAAGAAGGTTGCTTTGCTCGCGCATGGAGAGGTGTTCGCCGGGTCGGCAACGGAGCCGGGCGAAACTCAGCGATTGACAACTACACCTGCGCCCGAGCGAGCAATCAGATGGTCGCCCGATAGCAACCGCGTGCTCTACCTGTCGAGACGTAATCGATACGACCAGGTTTTTGAATACGACCTGGTCAAGAGCTCGGAACGCCAACTGACCAATACGAGCGACGACGACAGTGCAGCCGAGTACTCGCCCAATGGAAAGCTGATCGCATTCGTGCGCGGAGAAAAAGAGCTGCACACGCTCAACCTGGAGACACGCAAAGACGAATGCCTCGCCAAAGGTGTTTTTCAGTTTCCCGTGATCGCCTGGTCGCCCGACGGTAAATTCATTGCTTACACAGAGGAAGGAGCCAAATCGTTCCGCAATGTACATATTGTCGGCGCGGATGGCACTCGCGCACAGCCGGTTAGCTTCCTGGCGAATGGCCAAACTGCTTCGGGCATCGCGTGGTCGCCGGACGGGAGCTATCTGCTTTTCGATACAGCCCAGCGCAGCGAGCCTTCGCAGATGGCTCGAGTTGATTTAGTGCCGCACATACCCGCTTATCGCGAAGATCAGTTCCGGGAATTGTTCCGGACACAGCAGAGTCCGGATCAAATGCCGGCTACTCAGCCGGGTGTGCCGCCTTCGAAGCCTTCCGAGGTTCCGCTGACGCCAGAAAATCCGGCGGGGCCCTCAACACTCGGCGACAAACCCGCGAAGAAGCCCGCCGAGGTCAAAGTTGTTTTCGAGGGAATCCGCCAGCGGTTAACGTTCGTCCCTCTCGGTTTCGATTGCGGGAAGCCAATCATTAGCCCCGACGGCAAAAACCTTGTCTTCTTAGCGCAGACCGGCAATCAGCAGAACATTTACTCGTATTCGTTGGACGAACTTTCTACCACGCCGCGATCCGTCCATCAGCTTACTTCGACGGCGACACCGAAATCAGACGTGCAGTTCACGGCGGATTCCAAACAGATTTTCTATCTGGACGCGGGTCACGTCAACTCCATGTCCCTGGAGGCCCATACTCCGAAGCCCCTTGCTGTGACCGCATCGTTAGATGTCGATTTTGACTTGGAGAAGATGGTGACCTTCGACGAGGGCTGGTCGATCTCTGAATAAGCGCTTCTTCGATCCGGAGTTCAATGGCCAGGATTGGTCCGCGCTCCATGATCGCTACGCGCCCTACATCGCCGGGGCACATACGCCGGACGAGATGCGCCGGATCATGAACCTGATGATCGGCGATCTGAATGCGTCACATTCGGGCATCAGTTCCGCCCCGCCTACCCAGCGTCCGGCTGCTCCTCAATCGCCTTTTTCGCCGGCGCCTACGCCTCTTGGTCATCTCGGGCTGCGGTTTGAACGCGAGCCGTACGAAGCCGGCCGAGGTCTTATTATTCGTGAAGTGATTCCGCTCTCGCCGATGGCCTTGGAGGGGACAGTGAAGCCTGGCGAACAGTTGCTGGCGGTTGATCACGAAGAGATCGGCCCGCATACAAACCTCGATTCGTTATTGCAAAACAAAGTAGACCGCCGGGTCGTGCTGCAGATCGCAGGTGCAAATGGCGGAGCGAAGCGGGATGTCATTGTTCGGCCCGTTTCTCGTTCGACCGAAGAGGGATTACATTACCGAGCCTGGGTTGAGGCAAATAGGGCTTATGTTGAGCGTGTGAGTGGCGGAAAGCTTGGGTATGTCCACATCGCTGATATGTCTTCGCAATCGTTGACTCAGCTGTATATCGATCTTGATGTGCAGAATCAGACTAAGCAAGGCGTTGTGATCGACATTCGAAGCAACAATGGTGGCTTTGTGAATGAGTATGCGATCGATGTTTTCACGCGAAAGAATTACCTGTTGATGACGCCTCGTGGGTTGGATACAACTCCGGCGCGGCCCGCACTCGGACAACGCGCACTAGGACTTCCCACCATCCTCGTGACCGACCAAAACTCTCTTTCGGATGCTGAAGACTTTACGGAAGGTTATCGCGAGCTGAAGCTCGGCAAAGTCATCGGTGAGCCCACGGCGGGATGGATCATCTACACGAGCAATCGTCCGCTTATCGATGGATCGGTGATCCGCGTCCCTGGCATCCGGATCCAGACCGGAGACGGGCAGCCTATGGAGATGCATCCGCGACCGGTGGACGTCTTCGTCGAACGATTACCGGGCGAGACCGAAGCCGGCCACGACAAGCAGTTGGATCGCGCTGTTGAAGAACTGGCGGCGCAATTAGCTCGGAAGAGCGGGTAACCTCGATTTAACCTGTCGCGGGCGCAAGTCGGTCGCGATATTATCAGGCCGATGCGATTAGTCGTTTGTTTGCTGACGGCAGCACTCTTCACCGGTGCTTCGGCCCGTGCCGAAGTGCGCTTACCGAAAGTTCTGAGTAGTCACATGGTGATGCAGCGGAACGCGCCCATACACTTCTGGGGCTGGGCCGATCCAGGCGAAGAGGTGACTGTAAGCCTTGAGGGTCAAAGCGCAGAAGCTACGTCGGACAAACTTGGCAAGTGGAGCTTGTATTTGCCGGCTCGCGCGGCCGGCGGGCCCTTTCGGGTTGATGTAAAGGCCTCGAACGCCTTGAGCATCGAGGACGTGATGATCGGTGACGTCTGGTTCGCTTCGGGGCAGTCCAACATGGAAATGCCTTTGAAAGGATTCCCGGGTAACGCCTCTATCAAGAACAGCGAGGCTGAGATCCAGTCCGCCAATCAGCCAAAGCTACGATTGCTGCGCATTCAAAAGAAGACCTCGACTTATCCGCTCAGTGATTACCAGGACACCTGGACTACGTGCACGCCGCAGACTGCTGCCGACTTTTCGGCCGTCGCATACTTCTTCGGACGATCGATTTCGGAGAAGGAGAATGTGACGGTAGGTTTGATCGACTCGACCTGGGGTGGAACACCCGCGGAAGCATGGGCGAGCTTCGAGGGGCTGACGTCGGACGCCTCGTTGATGCCGGTGTTCTCCGCCTGGGGCACCATGATGGATGCTCAGACGGATATGTCTCTGGTAGAAGCGGCGGACAAGCGTGGGGACGAAGCCGCAGAGAAGGAGCATGCACCGAAGCCGAAGCATGCATGGCGTCCGGAGCCCTTGTCCTGGGCACCCGCCGCACTGTACAACGGCATGGTCGCGCCCGCCACGGAGTATGCAATCAAGGGCGCCATCTGGTACCAGGGCGAGTCGAACGCGGGCGCGGCGCGGGCTCCCATCTACGACAAGGTTTTTGGCGCGATGATCACAGATTGGCGGCGTCACTGGCACGGAGGTGATTTCCCGTTTTTATTCGTGCAACTCGCGAACTACAAGGCTTCGCCGAACGACTTATGGCCGACAGTGCGCGACGCCCAGCGAAGAACATTGAATCTGGCGAACACAGGGATGGCTGTGACCATTGATGTCGGGGATCCCGGCAACATTCACCCAGCAGATAAGCAATCCGTGGGAGAAAGGCTGGCGCTCGCGGCTCGATCAATCGCGTACGGAGAGAAGCTGGAGTTTTCCGGTCCACTCTTTCGAGAGGCGGGAAGGCAGGGGCACGACATGCACATCTGGTTTGATCATGCGGACGGGCTGACGACCAAAGGCGGAGGCGCGCTCGAAGGATTCGAGGTGGCCGGTGCGGACCACGTTTATCGACCAGCAACCGCGAGTATCACTGGTGGAAGCGTGTTAGTGTCAAGCCCGGAAGTGCCCGAGCCCCGCTTCGTCCGGTATGGCTGGAAGGATGTGCCGACGGTCAATCTCTATAACGGTGCGAACCTTCCCGCTTCGCCGTTTTCTTCTGAAGCACTGTTGCCGGCGTCGAATTAGGTTGGATCTTCCGGTCTACAGGATCCGCTTACCCATAGCAGACATAATCAGTTCCGCAGCAAGAAGTGCTGTTCGGTTCGCTTCATCCAGCACCGGATTCACTTCCACAAGCTCCATCGAAACCATGCTCTTGCAGTCACAGATACTCTCCATTGCCAGGTGAGCTTCGCGATACGTAACGCCGCCACGGACGGGCGTCCCAACTCCAGGCGCTTCCATCGGGTCGACGAAATCCATGTCGAAGGATAGGTGGAATCCTGCTGTTCCGTTCGTCACGACCGCAATGGCCTCGCGCATCACTTTCAACAGACCCATCTCGTCGATATCGCGCATCGTGAAGGCCGTGACGCCGGATTCGCGCACGTTCGGCCGTTCACGGATATCAACGTCTCGCAAGCCGATGATCGCAACATTCCGGCCGTCCACTTTCGGCGAATACCCGAAGATGCTCGTGAGCTCTTTGGGGCCTCTACCGATGCAGCAGGCCAGCGGCATGCCGTGCACGTTTCCGCTCGGGCTCGACTCAGGCGTATTCATGTCGGCATGAGCATCAATCCAGAGCAGGCCAAGCTTCTCCGAACGGCTGCGTAAAGCTTCGCTGACCCCTGATACGGTTCCGACCGCAACGGAATGATCACCGCCTAAGACGAGGGGAAACTTTCCCTTCTCCATGGCGTTCCGCACTCCGGCAGCCAGGCGCTCGCACGTGGCCGCGATTTGCGGCAGATACTTAGCGTTTTCGATAACCGAAGGCGTGCTCTCCTGCTGCTCCACAGCGACGTTACCCAGATCGTCGACCGTGTAGCCAAGGCTGCTTAGTTTGGCGTTCAAACCGGCCAGGCGAAGCGCGGACGGACCCATGTCCACACCTCGTCGACCGGCGCCCAAATCAAGAGGGGCGCCCAGAATGGCGATATTCGACTCGCGCATTGGCGTGCTTACGGACGAGTGCGGTAGAGCATGCGCGGGTAGGGAATCGTTTCCCGCACGTGTTCCAGGCCGCAGATCCAGGCAACCAGGCGCTCGACGCCCATACCGAAGCCGCCGTGGGGAACCGAACCAAACCGGCGCAGATCGAGATACCACTCGAAGGCTTCGCGCGGCAGATGATGCTCCGCCAGCCGCGCCTCAAGAAGAGCCAGATCGTGAATGCGCTGACCCCCGCCGATAACCTCGCCATATCCTTCGGGCGCAATCATGTCGACGCCAAGCGCCAGTTCCGGGCGTTCCGTATCAGGCTGGAAATAGAAGGCTTTGATCGCGCTCGGATATTTGCTCACGAAGACCGGCTTATCGAGATCTTGCGTCAGCAGCGTTTCATCCGCATTCCCGAAGTCGCCGCCCCATTGAATCTCACTCCCCTTCCCTTGCAGATCTTTGACGGCGTCGTCATAGCTCATGCGATAGAAGGGAGCTTTGATCGATTCAAGCTTCGAGACGTCGCGCTCGAGAACTTTCAATTGTTCACTGCGGGTCTCGAGCACCCGGCCGATGACGGAGACGACCAGTTCTTCGGCTACGCGCGTCACCTCATCAAGATCCGCGTAGGCCATCTCCGGCTCAACCATCCAGAACTCGGTCAGGTGGCGACGCGTCTTCGATTTTTCCGCGCGAAACGTCGGCCCGAAGCAGTAGACCTTGCCGAACGCCATTGCGTCGGCTTCGTTGTATAGCTGGCCCGATTGCGTCAGGTAGACCTTTTCATCTTCGAAGTAATCGACTTCGAAGAGAGTGGTTGTGCCTTCGCATGCTGCGGGCGTGAAGATCGGGGTGTCGACGAGCGTGAAGTCATGCGAGTCCAAGTAATCCCGGATTGCTTTGATGACAGCGTGGCGAACCTGAATGGCGGCATGCTGGCGGCGGCTCCGCAGCCAGAGGTGCCGATGATCCATCAGGAAATCGACACCATGGTCTTTGGGTGTGATCGGGTAGGGGTGCTCTTCCGAAACCCGCTGGATTACCTGCGCGCCATCCACGTCAAGCTCGTAACCGCCCTGGGCGCGCGGCTCAGTTCGCACGGTCCCCGTCACCGTCAAGGAACTTTCCTGGGTGAGGCCCTTGAGCGCATTGAATAGGTCTTCAGGAAGATTGCTCTTGACCGCAACGCACTGCATGAGGCCGCTGCCATCGCGGATCAGCGGGAAAACGATCTTGCCGGATTTGCGCAGGTTGTAGAGCCAGCCACGGATACGAACGCGCTCGCCCACGTGCCGGCTGGCGTCGTGAATGCTGATGTCGACCGGCGCAGCAGCCGGTGATTCGTTTTCGTCTAGCGTTTTTGGTTCCAGCTCTTCACTCATAACCGCTTCGTCAATTCGTCCATAGCCCGTTTGGCTTCTTCGATGGGGTGTTCCATTCCGGCCGGCTCTCGCAGTTCAAGGAGGAGTGGGTACTGATTCTTTCCTGAACCCAGCAACTCCATCGCCTTTCCCCAATCTATCGTTCCTTTGCCCGGGAAAAGATGAGAATCGGAGACTCCGTCGTTGTCGTGCAGGTGGGTGGACCGAATGCGGTCCTTCATTCGCTCGAATTGATCTTCTACGCCGTGCGCCATGTGAGCATGCCCAATGTCGAAACAGTAATTCAGATTGAGATGGGTTTCGTTCAGAAACAAGTTCAATCGTTCCGCCGTGGAAAGTTCATTGGGAGTGTTTTCGAGCAGCAGTTCGACGCCTCGCTGCCCGGCAAATACTTTCAGCTCTTCCAGCGAAGAGAAGGCTGAATCGAGGCGCCTCTGATCGAATTCCTGGCCTGACACACCTACGTGCTGCACCATGTAACGGAACGGCACGACCTCCGCTGCCTCCAGGGCGCGTTTGATTTCGTCGACGACCGTGATTCTCTTTCCCTTGATGGGTTCAGTGATGTCGATGACCGATTGCGGACCGGAGCGTCCCCATACGTCATCGGTATACATGGGCGCGTGAATCGAATGAAGCTTCAGTGGCGAATCACGGAACCAGTGGCCGAGCTCATTGATCTGCGCTTTATCCCGGTAATCAAAATGCTGCCGGGCACAAAAGATTTCGACTGCTTCAAAGCCGGCGTCCCACACGCGCTCGAGCCAGACTGTGGTCAGGCGATGGCGCACGAAGAGGTGGGTAGACAATACGAGCTGCATCTAAAATTGTTCTCTCGAAATTAATGGTGGCGTCCGTTCGGAGATGGAGGGATCAGTAACCGGAAACTTTGCCGTGCATCCGCGATTCGGTGCCACCTTCCAGTTTTCCGTTGCGGACTACGATGGCTTCAACCCGCGCAACCGAATCGATCGGCTGGATTGCGTACCCCATTTGAGTCAAAGCCGCCTGTACCTTTGGATCAAATCCGTTTTGCAGGTATAAGATATCGGGCTTCCATTGATGGTGGAAGCGTGGAAGGTCGACGGCATCTTGCGGGTTCATTCCGAAGTCGATCACGTCGAGGATCACCTCTGCAACTCCGGTCGTGATGCGCGAGCCGCCAGGTGCGCCCACCACCATGAACAGTTTGCCATCCTTCAGAAGAATGGTCGGAGTCATGGAGGACAGGGGCCGCTTGCCCGGCTCGATCGCGTTTGCGTCAGCGCCCACTAAGCCGAACATATTCGGCACGCCTGGCTTGGCCGCGAAATCGTCCATCTCGTCATTCAACAAGAAACCCAAGCCGGGAACCGTGATGCCGTTGCCATACGAATTGTTCAGCGTATAGGTCACAGCGACGGCGTTACCGTTTTTGTCCACGACGTTGTAATGCGTCGTTTGATCGCTTTCGTGCCACTCGATCCGAGCCTCGACCGAGCGCGGCAGCCCGGGTTCTACGGCTGCACTGGGCGTCGCCTTCGCGGGGTCGATGGTCTTCCGTCGTCGCCTCGAGGTAGGCGGGTTGCAAAAGCTGGCGCAGGGGCACGTTATAAAAGTCGGGATCGCCGAGATACGCACTGCGGTCGGCGTAGTAGCGCCGCATGGCTTCCGCTTCGAAGTGAACGGCTTTGATTGAGTCCGGACCATCGCCCGCGTAGCCGGTCCCTTCCAGCATCCCCATGATCTGAAGAAGCCCGATTCCGCCCGCGCTAGGCGGCGGAGCGGTGATTACGTTGTAGCCGCGGTATTTGCCGAGCAGGGGACTCCGCTCAACGACTTTGTAATTTGCCAGGTCTTCGGCGGTGACCAGGCCGCCATGCGAAGCCATCTCGCTCGCTAAACGCTTGGCTGTTTCGCCGTGGTAGAAATCCGCCGAGCCGAATTTGGCGATGCGTGCAAGAGTCTGGCTGAGCTCGGGCTGCTTCAGCACCTCGCCGCCTTTGTAAGGCGAGCCGTCGCGTAGAAAGATGCGTTTTGATTCCGGATCCTGCCAGAGCGGGTTGTGTTGTCCGGCGAGTGAGGCGGCGACCGGTCCACTCACTGTAATCCCGTCGGCAGCAAGTTTGACGGCGGGGTTCAACAGATCAGACCACGGCTTGGTGCCGAATTTTTTCTGTGCGAACTCAAGCCCTGCGACGCTGCCCGGCACTCCGCTCGATCGCCAACCGAAGATGCTGTCTTTGGTGGCATTCCCGTCCTTGTCCAGATACATGTCTCGGGAGGCTTTGCCGGGAGCAGATTCCCGAAAATCGAGAAAGTCGGTTCTGCCGTCGGCCATGCGGACCAGCATGAAGCCGCCGCCGCCCAGATTGCCTGCAACCGGATGAGTGACGGCAAGCGCAAATCCAACCGCTACGGCCGCATCGACCGCGTTGCCCCCTGTTTTCAGGACGTTCAGGCCGACATCCGCGGCAGTTGGCTCCTGGGCGACGACCATGCCGTGCTCCGCCGAGACGGGATCTTTGGCAAGGATGGACCGTTCGCTGAACCCGAGCGCGGCAAGACAAGCCAGCGCCCAGGAGAACGAGGCGCGACAGCTCAGCATATGCTAAGCCAGTCTAACAGTCAGAGAGGACCAGGGAAGAGCGGATCGCGGGAAAGAGAATGGCCTATGCGGCAGCGGAAATTGCGCGCAAACGAAGCGTAAGCCGGCTCTTATAACGGGCTGCAGTGTTCTTCTTGATAATGCCCTGCTTGGCAGCCTTATCTACAATCGAGAAGGTCTTCGGGACGGCTTGGGTAGCCCCGTTCGCATCCTTGCTTTCCAGCAAGCGGCGCATCGCCCTCAATTGGTGTCGGAGCCTGGACTTACGCATGCGGTTAACGGCCGTCTTTCTTTCCGTTATCCGGACGCGCTTCAGGGACGATACTGTATTAGCCATCTATGAACGTAGACCTACCTCTAAAAGTTACTCCTTTAGAATAGCTGAGGGTGGGTTTCGAGCGCAAATGTCAATGCCGGATCTTTCTGCGTAAAATTGGAATTTCTGGTCTATCAAACAGAACGCTCCCAAAATGATTAGAAGTTTGAAGTGCCATCGGCTCATGGCGATCGCTGTCGTGTGCGCTGCTTCCGCAGCTTTCGCTGCCGATGTTTCCGGAGATTGGACGCTAGCTGGTCCGTTCGGCGGTACCGCGACGAGTATCGCGGTGGATCCGTCGAACTCCAAGAATATCCTTGCAGGAGCGATGAGTTCGCTCCTGTTCAAGAGCTCGGATGCGGGCGCCAACTGGCAGTTGGTCTCCTTTCCAAAGCTCAATTTGAGCGAACTGACTTCCATCCTCATCGATCCGGAGGACGGAAACCACTATCTGGTCGGCGTGATTGCTGCGGAGGGCGGCGGGCTCTTTGAGAGCCGCGATGCGGGGAAGTCGTGGTCGGCAGTCAAAGAAGTTTCCAGGCTGGGCGTGCGAGCGATCGCGTACGCTCCTAGCCAGCATTCCCGTTTCATTGCAGGTACCGCGCACGGCGGCGTGATGCTGAGCGACGACGCCGGGCGGTCCTGGACGCGTGCTTCCGATCCTGGTAATTCAGAAATGGATAGCGTCACAGCCGTCGCGTTCGATGCGAAAGACCCGAACATTTTCTATGCCGGGACAAGCCATCTGCCCTGGAAAACGATGGACGGCGGCAAGAATTGGTCATCGATTCATACCGGAATGATCGACGATTCAGACGTCTTTTCGATCTACGTGGATCCTCTGAATTCCCAAAACATACTGGCAAGCGCTTGCAGCGGTATCTATGCGAGTGGCGACCGCGGCGACTTGTGGCGGAAGTTAATGGGAATTCCGAACACGTCGCGGCGGACGCATGTCATCCGACAGGATCCCGTCAGTTCGTCAGTTATCTATGCCGGGACGACAACGGGGCTCTATAAAAGCCTGAATAGTGGTGCTGCGTGGAAGACGCTCACGAATACGCAAGCGAATTCGATGGCCTTCGATCCCACAAATCCCCAGGTCATTTACATGGCTCTGCAATATGAGGGCATCGGTAAAAGCGAAAACGGAGGGGAGCACATCACGCCTATCAACCACGGCTTTGTTGACCGTGTGATTAGCGCTGTTACTGTCTCCGGGCCGAAATTGATTGCGATCGAAACCCAGGAAGGTGAGTCGACAGGGTTCTTCTCCAGCGTTGACCGGGGTGAATCGTGGGTTCAAACATCTTCACCGCGTACGCTTGCCGGCGTTCACCTGAAGAGTGTCGTGGGGTTGCCAGACAATGACCGGTTCTTGTTGGCGGCGAGTTCCCGGCAGATGTACAAATCGGTAGACGGCGGGATCATCTGGAAGGTTCTGCCCGTTCGGCTGGTTATTCCTCCACCCCCGGTTGCTGAGCCACCGGCGAGGAAACCTATCACCGGAAAGTCTACTCGCACCCCTGGCCGTTCCGGGACCGCATCAAGGACGAGAGCTGCCGCGCGTCCCGTAAAGCCCAAACCGGTCATCAAGGAAGTTTCTGTCTCGGATGTTAGTGGCTTTTATGTCATCGGCTCCGGGCCAAAGTCTGTCATCTTCGCAGCGACCGACTTAGGCTTGCTCCGCAGCACTGATCTCGGAGAGCACTGGATGCTGGCCGACATCAAGGGCTCTTCCGCGGTTACGGCGCTTTACTTGGGAAGCGGTACTTCGCCCGCCCTTATTGCGAGAGCTGCCAACGGATTGTTCTTGTCGAAGGATGGAGGCGAGCACTGGGAGTCCCTTGAATTTCCGCTTCCTTCTTCCGACGTGAACGACATTGCGATCTCCGACGGAGATGATCCGACCTTTGTCGTCGCAACAAGAGTCGGCCTGTACTCTTCGCAACCGGGGGGCAAGTGGATCTCGAAGCCGGCGGGCCTGCCTGTGTCGACTGTGAGCGCCGTTCTGTTTGGCGAAAGTGCCGATACCGTGTACGCGGTCGAATACGGCCGCCTGTATCAGAGTAAGGATCGCGCGGCGTCATGGACCGACTTGCCCACCACGCTATCTGTCACTCGAATCCGCCAATTGTGGAAGCCTGACGCCTTCCTCGAGCCGAATCTTCGGTCTTGCCGGCGAACTCGGGATTGTTTACCGCAATTGAGCTCTGGCCTAACACTCAGAAATTGCAATCAGTTACCATTGGTTTAACTGCTTGTAAGGTGTTGGGGAAAAGTCGTAATCTGGCATAAGGCTGATTTAAAACTAGTTGGCTGGTTGTCATACCAGCACTGTTGGGATGAATGTTAGTGACGCTTCGGAATCTTAGCTGCCGGTCTCGTCAGAAATCTCTTCCCATATCGACAAAAGTGCTAACCCGAAATACAACACGTGAACTTTTATGACAGATTGCCCCGGGAGCTTTACTCACTGGGCCGGTCTGTTTGGTTTTGTTTCGTTGATTGTAATCAAATTTGGGAAACAATCATCAATAATCGGAATAGGTTTGTAGTCTGCTTTGGAGGAGAAGGATGGATACTCGGCTTAGATTTAGGCCGCTTAAATCTGTGATCCTTTGTGGTGCGCTGGCGCTTAGTTCAGTTGCATTAGCTCAGGACACGGGAACAAAGAAAACGGCGGACGATGTCGTCCGGAGGAGAGGACCAATATCCGGATCTGGTCGAAATTGATCCGTTCGGCGGCGTAAGTACGTGGGGACAGGTCAATAAGGGCCTGACGACCCACCTGGTTACTGGCGGAATTGCCGGTATCCGCGTCGCCGTGAATCCGGCAAAGTATTTCGGCATTGAGGGCTTTTTCGAGTTCTCTCAAGCCAACGTCGAGTTTCGAAGCTCCACCGGCACGTATCCGGCAGGGAATGGCGGTCTCACAGGGACGCCGATTCCTGCGTACGCCTTCGGATCTCGCAACTATACATTCGGATTGGGTCCCGGTATTTAACCTGACTCCGCGCGGCTCCCGTGTGCAGCCTTACTTGACGGCCGGTGTCGCGGGCATTCAATTTACTCCCACCGCAACGGCAAAGGGCCTCGCCAGGCAGCCTGCGACTAATGCGATCTACCATTCGGCGAACCTGAATGACAATCTGCAGGTCGGGTTCTTCTATGGTGGCGGTATCAAGTTCCACTTGAGCGATCACTTCGGGCTTCGAATCGATGCACGCGGCATAACGTCGCGAAATCCTACTTATGGGCTGCCTAACTACAATACGGGCGGAATCTACATCCCATCGAAGTCGTCGATCAACAACTTTCAGGGAACAATCGGTCTAGTGTGGTACCTCGGGCAGAGCAAGTGTCCGGAGATGCCGCCGCCACCGCCGCCGCCTGCTCCGCTGGCGACACCGACTATCTCGGGTGGCGAGGGCACAATTTGCCAAGGCAAGCCAGTTTCATTGCACGCAAATATGCAGGCCGACGGGCAACCAGAAGCTCTCTTACGCCTGGACCCTGAACGGTCAAGCGCAGGGAAGCGACAGTCCTGATTTCACGTTCACACCGAACAACACGGGCAGCTTCAACGTTCAACTGACGGTGAAGGACACCACGCCTCCACCGCCGCCGATGGAAAGACCGGCGAAGTTCCCAGTTCGTTGCTGGGTGCAGCCGCCAACACCTCCGGCACCTCAGCCTGTGACGGCAACCGCGACGGTGACGGTGAACGAATCGTGCTCCGCAGGTAACGAGCGTAACGGCAAACCCGAATACGCTGGCTTGCGCAGCGAATACGAACGGTACCCATACCGCTCAGCTAACCGGTAGCGCCACACCTTCTGCTTGCGGCGGAACCCCGACCTACAAGTGGACCGTGAGCGAGGGATCGGTCACCGGCGACACAAGCGCGAACGCAACCTTCGATGCTTCTACTCTGAACTTTGCGGGCGGAGCGCAGGCACAAAGCAAGACAGTGACTGCCACCTTGACCGTAACCGACGAAACAGGCAAGACAGCTTCACAATCGACCACCATCACTGTGAACTGTGAGCCACAATTCGTACGGCTCGATGACGTAGTGTTCGCGAAGAACAACGCTCGCGTGAACAACTGCGGCAAACGCCTCCTGATCGACGACGCTTCGAACCGGCTCTCCAGCGGTGAGTACGACGTAGTGCTGGTTGGTCATCGCGACAGCGACGAGGCTGAAAACGCCCCGGCGGCTCGTGCACGCGGCAGACGCCGTGCGCGGCAACGCCTCCGACGGCGCTCGATGAGCAGCGAGTCATGAATGCGGCTGCTGTGCTCAGCGGCGGCACCGGCACTTGCGGCACGATCGATCCGAGCCGAATCCGAGTGGATTGGGTCGGTACCGATCAGAGCTCCGAGACCAGACCTGGCCAGTGCGGAACTTCGAACGTGAAGGAACGCAAGGGCTCGCAGACGACCGACGCGGACAAGAACCGCCGGGTCGAAGTCTACCTGGTACCGCGCGGCAGTTCCTCAATGCCTCCGGCTGTGAAGAACGTCAAGCCCTTGCCTGCAGATCAGGTCAAGGCGCTTGGCTGCCCGAAATAAACGGCGATAAGTAACGAAGACAAAGGGTCAGATGGTTCGCCATCTGGCCCTTTTTCTTTTTATGTGAACCAAGCAGTTTGTAGAATCGCTTATGCGGTTCACACTCGGAATCCTTCTCGCGGCGGCATGCTTCGGCGGGCAGGCTTCATTCACGATCGACAATGCCTTAAGCGCCCCGTTTGCCACATCCCCACTTCCCTCACCGACAGGCGCCAAGGTTGCGTGGCTGCTGAATGAGCGCGGTCAGCGCAATATCTGGGTGGCGTCCGGTCCGGACTGGAACGGGCACAAGATCACCGCGTTCAACAACGATGATGGGCAGGAAATCGCCGAAGTTGTCTGGTCTCCAGACGGCTCCTATCTTCTGTTCGCGCGTGGTGGCGATTTCGAAACGAACGGCGACAATCCGAACCCCGACCTCAGCCCGGCAAAACCAGACCAATCAGTTTGGTCCGCGGCGCTTGATGGTTCTCCGGCGAAGAAACTCACCGAGGGACACGCGCCGGTCATCTCGCCTAAGGGTGATTCAGTCGCGTTCTTGCGAGCGGGGCAGATCTATCTAATGAAGCCCAGCGGCCAGGAGCCAACCTTGGCCGTTTCTCAGAAGGGCGCCGCCAGCGACCTCCAATGGTCCCCGGATGGGCGCTATCTTGCGTTTGTCAGCACTCGCCGCGAGCACAGCTTCATCGGCATCTATACGCCGGCAGACAAATCCCTCCGCTATCTCGATGGGAGCGTTGATCGTGACTCCAACCCGGTCTGGTCTCCCGATGGCAGCACCTTGGCGTACACCCGCGTGCCCGCGCAGAGTCGCATCTATGCGTTCGTGCCGCGCAGGAGTGGCGAGCCTTGGTCGATCCGAGCCTTCAATGTGGCGAAGAACTCGGCGGAAGAGCTGTTCCGCGCCGAACCCGGTTCGGGAAGCCTGTGGCATCCCGTTGTAGCTGATTCGCAGTTAATCTGGACGGCGGACAATCATATTGTCTTCCCGTGGGAAAAGACAGGTTGGTGCCATCTTTACAGCATTCCAGCTTCGGGACATAGCGCACCCAGAGAACTGACGCCAGGTGAGGGCGAGGTAGAGCACGTCATGGCGAGTTCCGGAGGTAAGGCTGTTTATTATTCGACCAATATAAAGGACATCGACCGGCGTCATCTATGGGTGGCGGATCCGTCGGGCGCGAGTGCTCCGAAGCAAGTGACCTCGGGGGAGAACATCGAGTGGAATCCTGCTCCGATTGCCGACGGATCGGCCCTTGCCTTTCTTGCGTCGAGCTATAACGAACGCTCGCACGCAATGGTAAGAACGGCCGACGGGAAGATGGCTGCGCTTGCTCCTTCCACCGTTCCCACAGAGTTTCCTTCGAAGTCATTCGTCAAACCGCAAGCGGTGATGATCACGGCGGCTGATGGCATGCAGATCCATGGTCAGCTATTCATGCCGGCAGGGGCGAGATCGGGCGAACGCATGCCGGCGCTGATCTTCTTTCATGGTGGTTCTCGCCGCCAGATGCTTCTTGGATCGCATTACATGTATTACTACTCGAATGCGTATTCCATGAACGAGTTTCTGGCGAGCCAGGGGTATATCGTTCTTTCGGTAAATTATCGCAGCGGCATCGGATACGGGTTGAATTTCCGGGAAGCCACTAACTACGGAGCAGCAGGCGCCAGTGAGTTCAACGATGTGATTGGTGCCGGGTTGTATCTGAAATCGCGGCCCGATGTGGATCCGAAGCGAATCGGGGTCTGGGGCGGATCTTATGGCGGATATCTGACCGCTCTCGCTCTTTCCCGTGCCCCCGAATTGTTTGCAGCGGGTGTCGACTTCCATGGCGTTCACGACTGGAGTACGCTGCGTAACTTCGATACGACCAGTGATGTCGGCGGAAATCCGGAGGCAGTGGAAGCCGTTGCTCGTGCGGCCAGACTGGCGTTCGATTCGTCTCCAATGGCTTCGGTGAAGGCGTGGAAGGCTCCCGTGTTATTGATTCACGGAGACGATGACCGGAACGTCGCGTTCTCGCAAACGGTCATGCTCGTCGAAGCCCTTCGGAAGCAAGGGACTCCGTTCGAGGAATTGATTTTCCCCAACGAGATACACGACTTTCTGCTGCAGCGGCACTGGGCGGAAGCGTATCGCGCGACGGCTGAGTTTTTTGGCAGGAAGTTCGGTGGGGGTTTGTCGCAATAAAAAAGGCGCTGGCCGAAGCCAGCGCCTTTGATACTAAGTGGCCTAGAAATTTAGACGCAATGCAAGTTGAAGCTGACGAGCAGTGCCCAATCCAATCTGGTTGGACACAGTCGAATTGAGTAGCCCGAACGTGCCGCCGGCGCTTGATGCCGAGAACGGTGTTCCGGGCTGGATACCCGTCGCTCCCGGAGCAGTCGGCAAGCCGGTGTTGAGCCTGATATTGCCCGGATTTGCGAAGTTCGCGTGATTCGTAATGTTGTAAGCTTCGCCGCGAATCTCAATGTTGAAGCGCTCAGTTACGGCAAATTTCTTGCTCAACGTCAGATCGAGTTGGGCAAGCGCCGGACCTGCCAGCGAGTTACGTGCTGAGTTGCCGAACGTGCCAGGGGCCGGAACGGAGAAAGCCGCCGGGTTCACATACGCAAGGCCGTTGTTATAGAGGAGCGGTTCCACGCCGGCGACAACATTGGGCCGGCGAACGTTACGGGTGTTCCCGCCGCCCGGAACGTTGACAACCGCCCGAGTGACAAGGGCGCCACCGACGGTCAGCGGATTCTGATACACAGCACCGTTCCGCTGATCGACATAAACCACGTCCGGGCGCTGAATCAGAACGTCGATCGGCACTCCGGAGCGGGCATTCAGGATTCCGCCGAGCTGCCAGCCGCCGAACATCAGATCGAGCGGCTTGGACGCGCTGGCTCCAAACTTCCGGCTTTTCCCGAAGGGCAAATCATACAGAAGATCCAGATTCAGGCTCTGCCGGATATCGAAGTTATTGTTTCCGTAATCCGCTCCGAAGTTGTAGGGATTGCCGGCGGTATTTGCTTCGTTGGATCCTGCGCTGGTACCAATGGAGTGGCCCCAGGTATATTGCCCGCCGAGCGTCAGGCCCTTAGAGTAGCGCCGATTGACACCCATCTGGAACGCATTGTAGTGGTCGGTTCCGCCGCTTGTCTTGTAATCAATCTCGGCGAAGCGATCCCCGAATTGACGGGTGACGATAGCCGCCCCGGTTGTCGGGTTGGTGCCTACGTTGGTAATCAGATTCGTGATGCTGCGAAGGAAGAGGTTTCTTCCCTGGCTGCCCACGTATCCGAGGGTGAACACGAAGTTGCCTGGCAGCTCCTGTTGTACGGAGAACGTGTACGAAAGCACTCGTTCGGGAATGTGATAGCCAGGCCCATAAGCTCGTGGCTGATAACCCAAGGTCGGGCTGTTGACGTTGTAGTTCGCGTAAACGGACGGAATGTTGAGCGGGTAGGCGAGCAGAGGACCTGAACTGATCGTCGTACCGATGCGATCGTTAGCTTCCGGCTGCAGTTGATCTTCCGTCTGGCCGGGACCGTAGAAATAGCCAGCTCCAACGCGAACGACAGTCTTGTTGTTCGCAGCCGTCGGCGACCAGGTGAACCCGAGACGCGGAGCGAAGTTCTTCGTCGAGCTTCCATACCAGTCTGCTGAGCTCCGCGGAATGATATTGCCGCTGAGCATATCGAATACCACGTTCTTATTCCGAGCTTCCGACAGAACACCGTAGTATTCGTAGCGCAGTCCGTAGTTCATCGTTAGATTAGGCCGGATTCGCCATTCATCCTGCGCATAACCGATGTAGTAAGTTTGCTGCAGCTTCGCATTGCCGGCGAGCCCGGTGAAGGGACTTAGCGCGCTCAGGTCACCATTGAAAGCGATGGAACTGGGTTGATTGTTTAAGAATGCGGTCGGATTGGCAAAGCTGTACGTGGTTCCACCGAGCTGGTCGTTGTAAAGCGTGATCGGGCGGAACTCCACCCCGAATTTCATACTGTGATTGCCCCTGAGAACCGAGAGATTGTCGATCCCGGAAAGCGTGTAGTTGGTGTATGGAGCGCCGCGACCGTTAAACGAACTGGACAGCCGGATGAGGCCGGTCGGGAGTGCGAACCCGGTAGTGCCAGCCTGCCCGGCTATACCCTGTAAAGCTGTGCCGCCGGTGAGGTTCAGAGTCACACCGGAGAGATCCACACCGGGACTCGGGCCCGGGCGACCATACACGCGCTCCTTCACTGAATTCACACCGAACTTCGTTTCGTTCAAGATCGTCGGTGTAAGGGTTTGAGTGAGTGTTACCACGCCGTTCTGAGGAACGACGGTCTGATTGTACTGACTGAGCGTCGAGTTCTGGGTTTGGGAAGACGTGCCCTGATCACGGAA
Source organism: uncultured Acidobacteriaceae bacterium (assembly GCA_963730775.1). Taxonomy (GTDB): domain Bacteria; phylum Acidobacteriota; class Terriglobia; order Bryobacterales; family Bryobacteraceae; genus Bog-105. Next base: position 329,683 of record CAVSTI010000019.1, read on the forward strand.
GTACCGGACATACAGTTTGTAGCGCTCACTGATGTTGTAGTCGAACCGGATTGCACCATAGTCCTCGTCTATTAAACCTGGACCCTGGACCGTGACCTGATCAATCAGGGGATCGCTCGTGCGGGCGAGACCCGTCGGGAAGGCCGATAAGAGCGGGCGAATGCTTGGAACGGCCAGCGATCTTGCAAAGGCACTTAACGTCGCTTCGTTAAACGGACTCGATGTCCTCTGGCGTAATCCTTCGTAGTTCCCGAAAAAGAAGAGTTTGTCTTTTATGATCCTCCCTCCCAGCGAACCGCCAAACTGGTTCAGACGCAGCTTGTCGACTTGCGAGCCGGAGAAGAAGTTGCGTGCGTCGAACCAATTGTTGCGGACGTATTCGAAAGTGGATCCGTGCCAATCGTTCGAGCCCGACTTGGTGATGACGCTGATCTGACCGCCCGTCCCGGTACCATATTCGGCCGGATAGTTGCTGCTATCGACCCGGAATTCCTGCACATTCTCCAGACTGTTCTGCAGTCGGAAGTTGGACGTCGTCTCACCATTGAGATTGCCCGGCGAAGCATCGATAATCGAGCTTGCTTCCACGCCGTCATACCGGATGATGTTTTGCTGATTAGAGCGGCCGCTGAAACGAATGTTGTCGTACGTTCCGCTGCCGCTGTTTACCGCCCCAGGAGTAAGCAAGTAAAGCTGACTTACTTGCCGTCCGTTCAACGGAAGATTGGCGACTTCCCGCTCGGTTACATTGACCCCGATCTTTGCATCACTCTGATCGATCGCCGAAATTGCGCCGCTCTCTACCGTGACGACAGAATTGGTTGCGCTAACCGCGAGCGATATGGTTCGTCTGATTTCCTGGCCGACTTGCAATGGCAAGCCCTTCAGTTCGAAATTTGAGAAACCGGCTTGAGCAACCTTCAGCGTGTAATCAGAAGGTAAGAGCCCGGTAAAGGTAAAATTGCCGTCCTCGTTGGATTCTAGCCGGCGTTCCTCGTTGGTTCTCTCGTTCACGACCGCCACGGATGCGCCTTTTACGGCTGCGCCACTCGGGTCGGTGATCGTTCCTGAAATTCGCCCTGTGCTTGTCTGAGCTAAAAGTTCGTAACTGCAAAGAAATGCAAATAGTAATAGTCTCTTGAGACCCATTGATACCCCCCTCGAAACTAACTAGAAAGCCGTTTCGATTGGATTACAGGGGCCTTAAAATCAGATTACTTGTGAGCGTCAAACAAGCGCAGTAACGATATGGCGATCCAACTGAGCGAATTCCTCATCAACGTGATCGGTCATTTGTCCAAAACCCAGGCTGCGCAACATCGCTGCTACCGCTTGTGGTTGGATCAGGTGCTTCACCGCACCAGCACATGAGACGCGGCTCGCGAATGCGTCCAGTGCCGTTCCGGCCAACAAGGCTGCTGACGTACGTTCTGCCGCATAGTCGAATATGAGACCGGTTCCTTTGGGAAGAGAAGCAATGAACGAAAGCGTCGAAAGGGCAGCATCTATCGTCCGATAACTTGCGTCACCCAGCCAGATAAATAAACTTGCCTTGAACTTGTCAAAATCGGATCGGCTTAAGGCGGAGGCAAGTTCTTCAGATTGAAACTGAGTCGGAATGAAAGTGGCCGCGGAGCCAACTGGATCCTCCTCGTCGACCGTGAACAACTGCAACCCTCCATCGGCGGGATTTGGAACGTCCAAGCCCACGGGTTTCTGAGTTCCGATGAAAACGAGCTGGCGTACACCGCGTGCAATCGCGGAAGCAAGCTCAGTCCTGGTCAAGTGAGTGCGATTCATGCCTGTGCTCCTACGGTTTGATCAGAGGGAGACTCTTCCTTCCTCCCACGGCAGCCATATCGCATGCCTTGCTTAAACTTTTCCCGCTCTTCGGGTGTCATCTTCTCCCAACGCTCAACCATCCGACGCCTCCAATGCCTTCCGCCCCCACCATAAGGACGAAAACCGCCAAACAAAAGTTTGCTCAACAGCAGCAGACCCAACGCTTGCCAGAAGGTAATCACCTTAACAGCGAAAATATCCGGCATCAATACGTTCCAAAGACCCATCAGGGCAAAGCTCAGAATGGCTACAACAGTAACCGCGAAAAAGGCAATCTTAACGGCTCGCATAAATTCAACAACCTTTCAACTTCATTTCAACTCCGTCCGAATTCGGTGTAAATCGACTGCAGCCGACGGCGAAGGTGCAGAACGGCATAGCGTTTACGGGACAGCAATGTATTCAGGGGAACACCCGTCTCTTCCGTCAGATCTTTGAAACTCTGTCCATCCACTTCGTGGGCAACAAACACCTTGCGCTGCTCCTCGGGTAATTCGTCAAGCGCTGCGCCTAGCTCTTCCAGCAGTACCTTACGAGTAAACAAAGCATCCGGACCCGCATCCGGCGAAGGAAGTAATTCTTCCCAGTCAGTGAAGTCATCCTCCTCCGCCGCCCTGCGCGCCTCTGCCGGCTCAACCGAGATCGAGCGCCTGCTCCGAAACAGATCTGTAATCCTGTTCCGCGCCACGCGAAACAGCCAGGCCCCAACTTGTTCGAGCGGTTTCGTCAATCGGTACGCGTCAATCAACTCGTAGAAAACTTCCTGGAAGATATCCTCCGCGTCGGTATCGCTGCGCACTCGTGCTCGAATGAACTGACGGAGGCGCGACTGTTCACGCGCAATGACATCCGAAAGCCGCCGATTCTGCTCGGCCGCATCTCCGTCGGAAGCCAGTATTACCTCCATCTATGTCAGTAGACGGACGAGCGCCGCAAATATTGTGATGGAGCCGAAAAAAGGCATGCTTGTGTTGTCATAACCAATATGTGTTCTCGCTTCGTGTCGATTGTTGTCTGCTGTACAGTTCTCCTCCAGCTCGCCCCGGCCAAAGACCTCAATATCGAAAAGCACTACCGGGACGTGGCGAACAAACTGATTAGCGCTTCCCTCGCGGACTCCGCCGGTTATGAAAATCTGACGTATCTTTGTGACCGGATTGGCAACCGTCTGAGCGGATCAGAGAACCTGCCGAAAGCGATTGCATGGGCCGCCGAGCAGATGAAAAAAGATGGCCTCGTAAATGTTTCGACTCCTCCTGTTAAAGTGCCTCGCTGGGTTCGAGGAGACGAGTCCGGAGCAATCCTTTCGCCTGTGGAGCGGTCGCTGCATATGCTCGGGCTCGGGATGAGCGTTGGTACGCCCCCGGAGGGAATCACCGCGGATGTCGTGGTGGTGGCGAACTTTGATGAACTCGACAAGCTTGGGAGCAAAGTGTCGGGCAAGATCGTAGTGTTCAACGCGCCCTACGAAGATTACGACAAAACTGTTGCCTATCGTTCAGCGGGGCCGTCGCGAGCAGCAAAGCTAGGCGCCGTTGCCGTCCTGGTCCGGTCCATCACCCCGCTTGCCATGCAATTACCGCACACAGGTGCTCTTCGCTATGCGGACGAGACTCGAAAGATTCCGGCAGCCGCGATAACAATCGAAGACGCCACTTTGCTAAGCCGGCTGCAGGCGAGCGGCGCCGTCCCAAAAATCCATCTGGCCATGCAAGCGCACATGGAGCCTGATGCGGATGCCGCCAATGTGATCGGTGAAATTCGGGGAAGCGAGCACCCGGAAGAGATCGTCGTGATGGGTGGACACATCGATTCCTGGGATGTCGGGCAAGGCGCGCAAGATGACGGCTCGGGAATCATGGCTGCGCTCGAGGCGGCAGCATTGATCCAGAAACTCGGGTTCAAGCCCCGGCGTACGATCCGTATCGCCTTTTGGGTGAACGAAGAAAATGGCGGGCGAGGTGGACAAGCTTATGTTCGTTGGGCCGGTGACAGTATAAAGAATCACGTCGCGGCTATCGAGATGGACGAAGGCGCTGAAACGCCGGTGGGCATCGGATATGGGCCGGAGCCCGCGCCCAGCCGCCCTGAACCTGGCGCTCCCTCGGCTCCGGAACGGAAACTGACGGCCGAAGAACAAAGCTCAATGAAACTATGCAAAGAAATTGCGAGCTTACTCAGGCGATTGAAAGCTGACCGCGTTACTCAGGGCGGTGGCGGTAGCGATATCGAGCCGCTTGGAATCCTGGGAGTCCCCATGCTGGCGCCGACTACGACCGTGGCGCACTACTTCGACTGGCATCACACGCAAGCCGATACCGTGGACAAAGTGAATCGCGAAGATTTCTGCCGCAACGTCGCGCTGCTTTCCGTGCTGGCATACGTTCTTGCTGATATGCCGGGGCGTCTGGCTGGTTCGCCAAGTTAATAAGTGAAAGTAAGTTCAGCTTTCCGAAGCTACTGAGCCCGGAAGTGGATTGCAATCCCGCCGGCCGGGCGCATCCTGATTGGCAGTGAATCGCTCGACCGAACGTTCCGCTTGTCTATCGTCAAGCTTTCGTAGCTGGATTGGGGATCGGTGGAATCCGAGAAGATGCTAGCGCTGAATTCCCCCTCGCCCAGAAACTTGAGCGAAAGGTCGATCGAGTAAGCGTCATCGGCGGTCATGCCGCCCACAAACCAATCCTTTCCACTTCGGCGGGCGATAACGATATGTTTCCCGACCGCCCCCTCCAGGACGCGCGTCTCATCCCACACTGTTGGTACGACCCGGAGAAAGTCTAAGCCCGGCTGGTTCTGGTAATGTGCCGGATCATCAGCAACGCACTCGAGCGGGCTCTCGTACACAACGAAGATCGCAAGCTCCTGCGCCCTGCTTCCCATCACCTCCGTTGGCGTGGTCTGTTTCCACTCTGAAGGGCTGCGGTTCAGAAACCCGCCGGGCGTGTAGTCCATGGGGCCAACCAGCATCCTTGTGAATGGAAGAGTCAACTTGTGCTCGGGCGTGACTCGCCCGCTGAACTTGTTGTATTCGTTTCCGAGAACGCCCTCTCGTGTGAGCAGGTTGGGCCAGGTGCGTCGAAGACCGGTTGGCTTGTACGCACCGTGGAAATCCATCATCAGATGATGCTGTGCCGCCTTCTCCACCACGGTCGCGTACCAGTTCACCATCTCCTGATCGTCGCGCTCCATGAAATCAATCTTCACTCCGGCAATGCCCCACTTCTGGTACACCGTGAATGCCTCATCGAGAGTGCCGGTCTTTAGCGCCCGATCGACATCTCCTGAATGCAGCCAGAGCCACAATCGAACGTGATGCTCGGATGCAAATCGGAGCAACTCGGGCATGTTCAACTGCGGGGCCGGCTTCGTGATGTCTGCGCCCGGTTTGTTGAACTCGCCGTACCACTGCCAGTCGACGAGTTGGTAAGGGAAGCCCATATCGCCGGCGAACGCAATGAATCGCTTTTCCGTCTCGTTGTCCATTTTGACGTCGCCGCTCCACCAGTGGTCCCAAGCCATCTTTCCGGGCGTAATCCAGGACGCATCGGCGATCTTCGAAGGCGGGTTTAGGTTCACGACCAGATCGGATTGGATCAGGTCCCCAGCGGTCGATCCCAGCATGACGACCCGCCATGGAGATTGAGCGGGAGTCTCGGTTTTGACCAGTCCGGAGCCGTCAAGCCGAGGCGAGAGTTGGGCGGCCAGAGTGGCTCCTGATCCAGTCGAAACCCGCTTCACGTAAAGACCGGACCAGTTCGTCAAGTCCGCTTCGGCAAGAGCTGCGAACGCGGTAGGCGCGGCCTGGACCAGGAGAGGGAGGCCGATCAGACTTGACGGGTAGATGCTGGAGAGTTTCGCTTTTGGGTACTCATGTTCATACGGATGCTTGAACCCTTCGTAGGTGGAAGCCCAAACAGTAGGATCGATAGGGAAGCGGAACTCTGTCTCCTCTTTGACGAGCATCAGCGATCGCCTTTGTCCGTCGGTGGGCATCCTGTAGCGGAACGCCGCGCCGTCATCATACGCGCGAAAGACAAGATCTATTCTGCGAACCGGTCCTTCCGAAAGCGCGAACGCCAGCTCCAGTTCTTTGTAGTGATCTCGTACTGGATTGTTCTTCCCGAAAGGATTCGACCAGCTTGTATCGTTCGCGGCTTCGTTTGCCTTGAGGAACGTCCACTTAGCTCTTGCGCCCGACTTTGCGTCGCTGAAGTCGAGCCCGAGTCGTGAGTCGGTAATGACCTGCTGTCCTCGAAAGGAGATTGCGTAGGAGAGCGCGCCCGTCAATTGGGCCCGCAACGTTACGTCCCCGTTCGGACTCGACAATCGCCATTCGCCTGCTCCGGTACCAGTCTGGGCGCCGAGCGATGGTGCAAGCGCGGATACGACGGCAAACAGGGCTAACTGTACTCTCACCCTTGCTAGTTTAAGAGGCATGCCCATTTCGGCAGGCGCGACCGGCAGAGCTTTGAACCTGTTCCGAGTTCTGACGGTGTCGGCGTTCAGCGTGGCGCCGTCGGTTTCGCAACCGGTATTTACGGACGTTTTCCCGCCGGGCGAGTACGCTACACGCCGCGCGGCGGTGATGAAAGCAATTGGGGACAGTGTGGCCATTCTGCAGGGCACCACAGAGCGGCCCGGGGAACAGCCGTTTCGCCAGAGCAATCAATTCTTCTATCTAACTGGTGTCGTGGAGCCGCGGGCCATACTGCTGATCGATGGCCGAAAGAAGACGTCAACTCTCTTTCTGAAACCGCGAGACGAGCGTCGGGAGAAGATGATGTTCGGCCCCGGCCTTTATCCTGGACCGGAAGCGGTTCGCGCCACAGGCATCGAAGCCGTTTTGCCTCGCGACGATTTTAGAACCGTAGTGGCGGACGTCGCTAAAGATCGCGTTGCCGTTTACACTCCGTTTCGTCCGGAAGTGCTTGGATCGTCATCTTCGAGCGACACGATACTTCTGGCAAGAGCGACGAAAAACGATGAGTGGGATGGTCGCGCTTCTCGCGAAGAGGCATTTCGCGAAAAGCTGAAGGCTGCCTCGCCGGCGAGCGAGATAAAGGATCTCGATCCTGTTCTGGATCGGCTTCGCAGCATCAAAAGCCCCGCTGAAATCGCAGTGATTCGCGAGGCGACACGTATCACCGGTTTGGCCATCATCGAGGCCATGCGCGATGCACGTCCGGGAATGTACGAATACGAATTACAGGCGGACGCCGAGTACGTCTTCAAGAAATATGGCGCCTACGGACCTTCTTACTTCGCGCTGATCGCGACGGGTCCAAACACTTATTACTCTCACTACCACAAGGACACTGCGCAGTTGCAGAAAGGTGATCTCGTCCAATTCGATTACGCGCCGGACTACAAGAACTACTCGTCGGACGTCACCCGCGTGTTTCCTGCCGACGGCAAATTTACATCGTGGCAGCGCGAATACTACGGCATCTATCTTCGGCTGTATCAGGCGCTGATGACGTCGATCAGGGTGCACGCCAAACCAGCCGACGTAATCGCCGAGGCAGTCAGTAAGATGGATGCCGTCATGGCAGGGTTCACGTTCACAGACGACAAGATCAAGTCCGCCGCTACGCGCTTTGTGGAACGCTATCGCAACAGCAAAGCCCGCAGCCTTGGCCACAACGTCGGCTTAGAAGTGCACGACGTACCCAGCTTCACGGAGACACTGGAGCCGGGTCAGATCTTCACGATTGAACCGGCGATGCAGATTCCCGAACTGCATCTAGGAATACGGCTTGAGGATATGCTGCTCATCACGAACACCGGCTATGAGAATCTCTCGGCATTCGTTCCCATTGAGATCGCAGACGTCGAGAAGGCCATGACGAAGCACGGCCTGAGCGATGCGGCGGTGAAGCTGAAATGAACCGAGATGCTAGCGGTTCGGCCGCTCGCCTTGTCTTCGGTCAGCAACGATCGTCACTTCCATGTCGTTTGCCAGCCCGACCACCTGGTTGACCAGGCTTTTGCCGCGTAATCGCTCGACACCTCTCCCAACCAGCCGCGGAAGAAATATCTGCCGCGCGCTATGCTGCCTGGCGAAATCGACCAGCGCCTTTGCATGATCCGACCCGTGAAGTACCGATGTCTCGATGTGAAGGTTGCGCGCAAAGCTTAAATGGCGCTCGACCGCCTCGCGCTTGGCAGCCGGAAGTGCCTGGATGTCCGGTCGATCGGTGATGAAAACAGCAAAGCAATTGGCCTGTAGAACATCCGCCACACGCTTACCTCGCCGGATGAGCATCGCCGTTGTCGGATCGTCGCTCACATAGATGATTACGGCGTCGTCGAGCCGGTGAGAACGGTTCTCTCCTTCGCTCGCCTCGCCGTCCTGTCGCAGCGCCTCGTCGTGGTCGATGCGATCCTCAACCTCTTGCGCGGTTTGCCGGAGCGCCATCTCGCGAAGAGCTACTAACGTCGACTCCTTGAAGAAATTCTGCATCGCCCGCTGCGCTTTGTCGGGCGGGTAAACGACCCCGCGTTCAAGCCGATTCAGAAGTGCTCGCGGTGTCAAATCAACCATGATCACTTCGTCAGCCTTCTTCACTACCCAGTCGGGTATTGTCTCCCGAACTTTCACTCCGGTGATCTGGGCCATCTGATCATTCAGGCTTTCGAGATGCTGCACGTTCATGGTTGTGAGCACGTCGATGCCGTGATCGAGGATGAGGAGAACATCCTCCCATCGCTTTCCGCGCGGAGAACCCGGGACAGTCGTGTGCGGGAATTCATCGACAACCGCCACCTGCGGTTTGCGCGCGATGATTGCGTCCGTGTCCATCTCTTCAAATACGGAGCCGCGGTATTCAACCTTCTTGCGGGGCACGAATTCCAGACCTTCCGTTTTTGCGATGGTGTCCTTCCGGCCGTGTGGCTCAAAATAGCCAATCACCACATCCACACCGCGATGTCGAAGTTCTTGCGCCTCCTCCAACATCTGATAGGTTTTACCTACGCCCGCTGCGTAGCCGAGAAAGATTTTGAGCTTGCCGACGTTGTTCATCTGAAACCGTTAAACAACGGTCACTTTGATGATAGCGGTCCGTTTGCAATCCAAACGGGACAGTAGACTGGTCCCATGGGGCGTTTTCTCGTTGTTGCTGCCGTCCTTCTCTCCACTGTTCTGAATGCACAGGACTTGCACGTTTCGGGCAAACGAATACGCGCTCATGTGCAATACCTTTCCAGCGACGAAATGGCCGGACGCGGCGTCGGTACTGCCGGCGAAAAGCTAGCGACGGGCTACATCGCGTCCCAGCTACAGGCAGAAGGCGTAAGTCCCGGTGGCGATAACCAGAGCTACTTCCAAAAGGTCCCGTTCATCGGATCACAACTTCTTCCCTCGGCTTCACTCAGCATTCAGGGAACGGCGGCCACGGCGAAGCTTGCGCTGCAGACGGATTACGCCGGAATTCCGCTCTCGCAGAAGGCAGAAAACGATTTCAGCGCAGAGGCTGTTTTTGTCGGTCACGGGATCTCGGCGCCGGAACTCGGCTGGGACGATTACAAAGGCGTCGACGTGCGTGGCAAGGTCCTGGTCTACTTCACAAACGAGCCACCGTCGGACGATCCGAAGTTCTTTGGCGGGCCGGCGCTTACGTATTACGGCCGCTGGACGTACAAGTTTGAAGAGGCGACAAGACGCGGAGCTGTAGCGGCTTTGATCATCCACACTGACGCCACCGCGGGCTACGGTTGGGGCGTCGTCTCCAGTTCTCCAGAAACTGAGCATCCGGCTTTGAAATTGAAAGAAGGCGAATCGGGACTGAAGTTCGCAGGATGGATCTCGCAAAAGGCCGGCGAGAAACTGACGGCACAAACAGGCAAAACACTAGACGAACTGCTCGCGCTGGCGAATCAGAAGTCCTTTCGACCCATTCCCCTCGGTGTTCGCCTGACAGGGCACTTTCCCGTAAAGCTGAGGTCTTTCGAGAGCGTGAACGTCGTCGGAAGAGTGCCCGGATCGGACCCCAACCTCAAATCGCAAACTGTGCTGTTTACTGCGCATTGGGATCACCTCGGTGTTGGTGCCCCGGTAAATGGTGATTCGATCTACAACGGCGCGCAGGATAATGCGACGGGTTGTGCAGTGCTCTTAGAGATGGCCCGCCTCTGGGCGGCCTTGCCGGAGAAGCCGAAGAGAACTGGAGAGTTCGTCTTCGTTACGGCGGAAGAATCCGGTCTCCTCGGATCTCAATACTATGGGGAACATCCAGAAACACCGGCGGGCCGGATCGCGGCGGACCTGAATTTTGACGAATTCTTCCCCTTCGGGAAGACCAGAGACGTCTTCGTCACGGGCGCCGAACGAACAACATTATGGCCGCTGGTTCAGCGTGACGCTAAACGTCTGGGCATGAAGATTGCTCCTGACGCGGAACCCGGACAAGGCCACTATTACCGCTCCGATCATTTCTCTCTGGCCCGGGTCGGCATCCCGGCGTTCTCAATCTCAGAAGGAGCGGACTACATCGGGAAGCCTGCCGATTACGGCCCCAATGTCTTGAAGGAGTTCAACGAGAAACACTATCACCAGCCTTCAGACGAATACCACGAAGGCTGGGACTTCTCGGGCATGGAACAAGTCGCCGAGTTCGGTTTAACGCTAGGCCTCGATGTTGCGAATCAGCCGGGTCTGCCCACCTGGAAGAGCGGAGACGAATTCCTGAAAGCGCGCGAAGCAAGCGGCGTACAGGCGAGTCGATAGCCCAACCCCGTCAGGCAATCTTTGCAGCCTGCGCAGAACTAACGGCCGCACCAATCGTCGCGATATCCTCGCCGCCGGGGACGATCTCGAAGGAGTAGCTCTGAAGCGGACTGAGCTTGACCATCTCCTGCATGTACTCGCTCAGGAGTGAAAGATTCACATAGCGCGCGCCGGGTCCAGTAATAAAGAACTTGCCCGCGCCGCTCACGTGAATGCTGCTCGCCGTTCCCGCTGCCAGTGCGCGATGCCATAGCTTCACGAATTCCACGCATCGGGTTTCGCCCTCTTGGGCCTGTTCGAACACCTCGTCGGGCTCAAGGTCCATGAACCGGAGTCGCATGGAGCGGAAGCCCATAACGCCTTCCAGGTGTCCAGACCCGCCGCAGCCGCAAAAGCGCTCCTTGGGATCAAGACTCACGACGGTATGGCCGTTTTCCCAGATTCCGTCCTGAATGGGGTACCGGCCGTACCCGACTCCGGTGCCGAGATACCACAGCCGGACTAACCGGTCGAGGTGCCCGCGCATGGCAGCCATTCCGGCCGCCATCGCGTCTGCATCATTCATCACCATCACCGGCAGCCTTCCGAATTGCGGACTCAGCGCGTCCGTGATGAGCTGTTGAACGTGAACGCCTTTGAACTGTGCCAGGTTTGGAGAGTCTTCCACGTAGCCGTTTTTCACGATGCCCGCGACCGCTACTCCTACATGTGTCGGGGTCTCAGAAAACGAGAGACGCTTGACCTGGTTCGCTACCTTTTCCGCGATAACTTCCGCCGGAAAGCCCCTTAAGGAGTCTGAGTGATGCTCGCTCTCTCCCTCAATAACAAGTTCTCCCGCAACTGCGTCGTTGACGATCGACCCGGCTGCGATCCGGTCCGTGATTGAAATGCCGATTCCCTGCGCCATGTTGGTTGCCAGTTAACGAGACAGCTTATTCAGTCCGTTGAATGCCGCGGCTTTATAGCATTCAGCCAGTGTTGGATAGTTAAACACAGTGTCCACAAAGTAACCTACCGTGCCCTTGAGAATCATGACGGCCTGACCAATGTGCAATAGCTCCGACGCTCCTTCGCCAATGATATGAACACCCAAAATCTCTAAAGTCTCCCGATGGAAAATAAGCTTCAGTCTGCCTGTCGTATCGCCTCGAATCTGGCCGCGCGCGATCTCACGGTAGTAAGCAACCCCGACTTCATAGGGAACATCTTCGTCCGTCAACTGCTCTTCTGTCTTGCCGATGAACGAAATCTCCGGAATGGTATAGATGCCGAACGGGAAATAGCTTGGGTTGGACGAAACGGCCTTGTTGTAGGCGCGTGCCACCGCGGTCCGACCCTGTTCCATGGAAACGGAGGCGAGACTCGGGAACCCGATTACATCTCCAACAGCGTAGATGTTGGGTTGGGCTGTCCGATAATTCTCGTCTACTGCGATGCGCCCACGGCTGTCGGCGTCCAGTCCCGCTGCCTGCAGGTTTAGTTCGTCGACGTTGCCTTGGCGGCCGACTGCGTAAAGAAGTGAGTCACCCGAGACCTTCTTCTTGCTTTCCAGGTTTGCCACTACTCCTGTTCCGCCAGCCGTTTCCTCCACGCTCTCGACCTCTTCGTTGGTTCGCATGGTCACGCGATGATCGCGAAGATGGTAAGAGAGTGCTTCCACAATCTCGGCATCCGCGAACTCCAGCAACCGCGGTCGCTTCTCAATCAGCGTGACCCGCACGCCCAGGGTTGCGAACATGCAGGTATATTCAACGCCGATCACACCGCCGCCAACGACGATCAGCGTCTTTGGAACGCTGGGCATTTCCAGGATTTGATCGCTGTTGAAGATGGTGCGGCCGTTGATAGGAACCTTAGGAGAGTACGCTGGTTTGGTGCCCGTTGCGATGATGACGGTATCGCCATTTACCTCCGTCATTCCGCGCGCGCCGGCGACCTGGATCGTCGTCGGTGTCTTAAAACTCGCAACACCGGTGATTACCTCGATGCCGTTGCGGGAGAGTTGAGCTTGGGTTACGTCGATCTCGGTCTTGATCACGTGCTGCACGCGAAACGCGAGATCAGCCATCGTGATCTTTTCTTTTACCCGGTAACTGACACCATAGATATTTTGATAGTTGTACCCGGACAGGTGAAGGACGGCTTCGCGCATCGTCTTACTTGGGATTGTTCCCGTGTTGATGCAAACTCCACCGATCACTTCCCTGCGTTCTATCAGCGCTACTCGTTTACCCGACTTAGCACCCTGTATCGCGGCCCGCTGGCCCGCGGGACCGGATCCAATTACAACCAGATCGTAATCAGGCATTGGAGGCAACCGCCGGACAAACGAACTCCTCGTGTCTTGAACATCTCATAAAAAGTCCTCTGATGATGAAGGCTGGCGTCCATTCGGAGCGGGTTGTGCCGAGACCGGCCGTGAATTAATGGCTGGTGGTGTCGCTGGTCTTATCCGTTACTTTTCCCGCGCCCTTTTCGGTCGCGTGGGCGGCCTTGTGTGTACCCTTCTTGACAGCTTTGGTCGACTTGGTAGTGCCCTTTTTAACGGCGCTTGTGGTGTTCTTCCCGGCATCCTTCAAATCTTGCCCGGCGCTCTGCTGTTCGGGCGAAAGACCTGCGGCCGAGAGGAGGCCCACAAAGGCGAAGGGGACGATGAGGTAGTGAAGTTTCATATCACCATTCCAGCATAGGACGTAATAGAACCATGCTGGACTGGCGAAAGCGTCGGCCCTGGAGCGAATTTAAGCGGACCGCGGAGCTGGCTGGTGGGCGGCGGCGCGAGTTAATAACTCGTCTTCAAACCCAAAATCAGCGCGAAGCGCCGGCCGTCTCTTCAGGTAGTCCTCAAACGTCACCTTGAGCCCGAACGCGAAGTCAGTCGGCCGGAAGCTCAACATTCTTTGGGCCTTTGTGACTATTTCCGTGATGGCCGGTACGTCGTAGTAGTAGCCGAAGTATAGCCTTTCACCAATAGCCTGCCCGCCCGCCCTCTGGATGAAGTCACGCGGAAGTGAAATCATCTGCGGCTTGCCCACTCCGGCAGCGCGGGCGAGGTCAAGAAGGAGTTGATGCTGGGTGATGACCCGGGGATTGGCAGCATTGAACGAATGGCCAATTACGTTTCTCAGGTCTAAGACCTTGATCGCCAATTCGACCAGATCCTTCACATAAATGAACTGCATCAGCCGGTGGCCTTCACTCGGAATGATGATCGGCCTGCCCACCCGAAGCCGATCCCAAAAAAAGGCTTCCCGATAGAACGGATTACCCGGACCGTAAACGAACGGCGGCCGCAGCGTGACAATTGGGAAGTGGGACCGTTGGTACATGCGAAACAGAGCACGTTCCGACATGGCTTTGTTCCTTGCGTAAACGTTCGGATGATCGTCCGGAGCTAGAGCGTCGCCCTCATGATGGTTCAGCCCGTCTCCGTAAGCAGCCACGCTTGACATGAAAATGTAGCGGCCGACCTTGCCGTCAAACAGAGAGGCTGTCGCTTCCACCTGCGAAGCGTTTGTCCCATGCTCCCAGTCGTAGGCAATGTCGTAGACGGCGTCGAAGCGGCTCTTCCCGATTGCCGCCTGAACCGACTTCGCGTCGTTCCGGTCCGCTACCAGGTTGTGCACTTTGCGTCCGAATGGATGCTTCGGCTTTCGGTGCAAGACGGAAACCTCGTGGCCGGCCCCCGCCAGTTCTTCCACCAAAAGCCGGCCGATAAATTGGGTGCCCCCAATGACGAGCACCCGCTTCGAAGCCGGTGCCCCATTCTGGCCGGGCGGAATTTGGTTTAACACACAATATAAGACGTCTCAAAGGGCGTTGCGGGTTTAACGTTCAGTTGTGGTACTCGCTAAAGGATTGTTAAAAGTACGTAAAGGCTTGCCCCGCTCGACTGTCTGGCTCCGACCGTGAATCCCGGAACGCTAGGGTATACTAGCAATCGATGTCGCACGGTATAGTTGGCACCGTAACGACCCTCATCGTTGACGATGAGCAACTTGCCCGGGACGAACTAGCCTTTCTTTTGAAGGACTTCCCGGAGATCGAGATCCTTGACTTTGCCTCAAACGGTCCCGCTGCGGTAAAGCTGATCGAACAAACGGAACCCGAGCTGGTGTTCCTGGACGTTCAGATGCCCGGACTCGATGGTTTAGGGGTAATCTCGGCCGTCGCCAACAAACTCGAACAGGCTCCGCACTTTGTCCTTACTACCGCGTATGATCATTACGCGCTGGAGGCCTTTCGGCTGGATGCTCTCGACTACCTTCTAAAGCCGGTCGAAAAAGAGCGGCTCTCCGAAACCGTCGCAAGGGCGAAGCGCATTGTGGAAGAGCGCAGGCTGGCGAACGAGAAGCTCCCTGATCTGTCCGGTGCCAAACCTTCGCCGCAAAGGAGCAAACTGCTCGTTCGGTCGAACAACCGGAACCTGATCGTTGATGCGCAGGATTTAATCTATGCAACGATCGACGATGGTTTGATCACGGTAGTGACCTCCCAGTTCGAAGGACAATCGAATTACCGGACCATCGAGGAACTGCAATCGAATCTGGATCCGAATCTGTTCTGGCGAGTCCATCGGTCTTTCCTGGTTAACATCAATAAAATCAAGGAAGTAATCCCCTGGTTTAAGTCGAGTTTCCAGCTTCGGATGGACGACAAAAAACAGACCGAAATCCCGGTCAGCAGGATTCAGACAAAGCGGCTCCGGGCCCTACTGAAAATCTGAACCCAGGAAGCTAATTGGAGCGGGGCTTGGCCGTCTGGCCCTTGGCCAATCTCACGCGAGCGGTATCGAGCTTCTTCTGGACTTTTGCAACGTCCTCGGGCTCCGCTTCGGCAGCTGGTCCGTTATTCCATTCCTTCAGGGAAGACTGCCACTGCAAAATTGCTTCTTTGATCTTGCCCTCTTTGAAGTAGACGTCCCCAAGGTGGTCGTGGATGGTTGCGTCCTTAGAAGAGATCTGCAATGAACGCGTAAGTTGTTGCTCGGCTTCCGGAAGCTTGTTCTGCCGGTAGTAGACCCAACCCAGGCTGTCCAGATAAGCGTAGTTGTTCGGATCGAGCTTCATAGCGCGCTCAATCATGCCCTGCGCTTCCTGCAGACGTACGCCGCGATCTGCCAGCATGTAACCCAAGTAGTTCAAAGCGGAAGCATTACTCGGGTCTGAATCGATCACCTGCTGGAAGGTCTTCTCGGCTTTGTCGTAGTCCTTCTGGCGCTCATACATGGCACCGCGGAGGAACAGAACAGCCGTTTTGTCCTCTTTGGTTTGTGACAGCTTTTCGGCCTCGCCCAGGTTCTTCTCACAGTCGGCAAAGTTCTTTGCTTTCTGGTCGATATCGGCGATAGCCAGATAAATCTCGCGATCGTTCTTGCCGTCCAGGAGCTTCTTCAATTCGGCAACAGCCTGATCGTTCTTGCCCTGGTCGGACAGAAGCTGAGAACGCACCTCGGCGAGCATGCGGTCGTTCGGATACTTCTTGACCGCCGAATCCATTTCCGCCTGCGCTTTTGGATAGTCTTTCGCGAGGCGATAGGTGTTGATGATCTGAGCTTCGACCCGAGAACCCAGGTCGGGATCGAGAGTCGCCATCTGACGGAATGAATCGACTGCCTGGTCGTATTGCTCGCTGGTCTGGTAAAGCCGGGCCAACTGCTCCAGCATTCGTGAACGATAGGAACGCTCGGTCGGGTTATACGTTTTCCGCGCAGTGGCATCCAGAATGCCCTTGAGGGTTGAAACGGCCTCGTTGATTTTTCCTTCGTCCTCGAGCAGGCCCACTTCGCTATAGCGGATTTCGAGGTTGTCCGGCTCAAGCGTTTTGGCCTTGTTCAGCATCTCGCGGGACTTTGCGAAGTTCTTTTCCTCCCGGTAGATCTGGGCCATTCCCAGGTAAGGCTGGGCCTGGCGCGGGTCCGCGTCGGCCATCGCCTGGTAAGTAGCAATCGCGTCGTCGAATTTCCCCGCTAGCGCCTGGTTCTGGGCAAGCGCCTGATTCAGTTCCGTGTGTGTCGGATCAAGCTCGATTGCTTTCTTGTACGCCTCCGCTGCCAGCGCGAATTCGCGCATGGACTCGTAGTTATTGGCGAGAGTGACATAGGCTTTGGCGGAGGGCTTCTTGGCCGTCAGCTTTTCGAGAAGTTGAGAGGCGCCCTTGGCGTCGCCGCGATCGGTATAGACGCTGGCAAGACCGGTCACGGCATCCTCGTTATCCGGGTCCGCCGCCAGAGCTTTCTTGAAGGCGGCTTCGGCATCGACTGAGTTCTCGAGGACGCGGTTCAGCCTGCCTACCATCACCAGGCTGTCAAGATCCTTCGGATCTTTGTCCGATATCAGCTTGTACTGCTCGAGTGCTTTGCGCACCATGCCTTCGTCGATACGATTGGCCTGCGCATCCCCAATCTGCTGGGTGTAGATCCGAGCTAATACGCGTCTGGCATTCAGGTCATCCGGATTTGCTTTGATGCGCATCCTGCGCTTCCTGAACGGCCTCGCGGATCCGGCCGGACATGCGATACAGCTCCGCGATGTCCTCGACCAGGAAAGAGGTGGTGGGATCTTCTTTGATCGTTAAGCGATAGTTCTCAATGGCCTTGTTGACGTACTCGCTCTTGTTTCCGCTCGCCTCTGCGAGTTCTTCGTACAAGTGGCCTAATGAGTAATGATAGTAGGCCGAGGCTTTTGAAGAAGCGGCTTGCTTCGTTGGGGCGGGAAGATTCGGATTAGCGGCTGTTTTGTCCTGCGGTGCCTGCCCGTAAGCGAGCGAAGAGAACATCAAAACAGCGGGAGCAGAGGTCAGCAGCACTGGGACAAAGCGACTACACAGACAATTCAACTTCAAAATTTCACCGCTTTACGTTAGGGGCTTTACAACCCGGCTGGAGTTGTTAGCCTTTAGTATAGCCCTGTTTTGGCGGCCCCTACCCCGGACTCCCCTTTCTTATGATGGTTCGGCGGCCATCCTTTATAAGTGCCGATTGACTACCAACCCTACCCCCCTGATTGCGGTTATTGGCCCCACCGGGTCTGGTAAAAGCGAACTTGGTCTCTATCTTGCTCGCGAACTGAACGGAGAGATCGTCGGTTGCGATTCGGTTCAGGTTTACTCGGGCGTTGATATCGGGTCTGCGAAACTTTTGCCCGGGGAGCGACAGGGGATCCCACACCACCTGCTTGACGTCGCCGCGCCGACGGAGAAAGTAACGGCAGGCGAATACGCGAGACTTGCTCGACAAGCAATCGCCGGGATTGTCGGACGAGGCCGCGTACCTATTATTGTTGGCGGAACCGGACTATATCTGAGATCTCTGCTCGAAGGGTTATCGCCGGCGCCGCCGCGCGATGAACAATTCCGGAATCGCCTCGCCCAGGCTGCTGCCCGCCGGCCGGAGGTCCTGCTGCGATACTTGCGGCGATTCGACAGCGAATCCGCAGCCCGCATTCACCGAACGACCGGCAAAAGATGTCTCGCGCGGTCGAGCTCTGCCACACCTCGGGGCGTCCCGCCTCCGCTCTTCAGCGTACCGCCCGTGATGTCCTTACCGGGTTTCAAATTCTAAAACTTGGCCTGAATCCCGAGCGAGCTCTCCTTTATGAAAAGCTAAACGACCGGACACAGTGGATGTTCGCCAACGGCCTTGTAGAGGAGACACAGCAGCTCATGACTCTGGATGGCGATTCCGAAGTGTTGCGTTCGTTAGGTTATGCGCAAGCTGTCAAGTATCTGAAAAGCGAGTGGCCGATCGAAACTGCAATTGCCGATTGTCAGATGAAGACGCGCAATTATGCGAAACGGCAGATGACGTGGTTTCGTGCCGATCCGCATATTAAATGGATTAATGAATTTGGGTCCAGCGATAAGGCTAAGCGTACGGCGCTCGATATTGCCGGTACGTTTTTAGGGCAATTGGGAACCCCAAAGCAAAAAAAAGGCATTTGTAACTAACCCGGGGGAAACTTTCACGTCTGAGACAACGTAATACAGGTGGAAAAGCAACCACCACTCGTGCGTTGTGTAGTCAGTCCGCCTCGACTGCGGACAGAAAAAGGAGCAGTTCCATGTTGAATCGAATCACACTTGCCTTCCTGACGGCCGGCGTCATGACACTGAGCGCCGCCAGCACCTACAAAGTTTCACTTCATCAAGACGCAACAGTTAACGGCAAGCAGGTCAAGGCCGGCGACTACAAGATCGAAGTGAAGGACAACAATACAGCGGTGCTGAAACAAGGGAAGACAACGGTTGAAGTTCCGGTGAAGACCGAAACCGCCCAATCAAAGTTCCCATCCACGCAGGTACAGTACACAGACGGCAACAATCTTCAGGAAATCCGCGTCGGCGGCACAAACACCAAGTTGGTGTTCGGCGGGGCAGACAAGGCAACCACCAGCAACTTCTAAATACCGGTCCGGTTGTTAGCATGGAGACGTGCTTTTGGGGCGTCTCCTCCCTCTCACCATACTTCTAGGCTTTCCTCTTCTTGCGCCCGGGGCCACGGTTCTCGTTCTACAGTTCCACAACGGTTCTCGCCAAAGCGATTTGAACTGGGTGGGCGAGAGCATTGCTGAAAGGCTTCGTGTCGAGTTCAGCGCCGGTAATCAGATCGTACTGAGCCGGGAATCCCAAACGGAAGCTCTGCACCGTCTCTCGTTGAGACCCGATGCCGATTTCACCAAGGCGAGCCTCATCAAGCTGGGCCAAAGCCTTGACGTGAACTTCGTCTGCTATGGAAGTTACGACTTCAAGTTTCCTGAAGGCAGCAGTGCCATCCGCGACAGTTCGATACAGATCACCGCGCGATTCCTGGACCTCCGCAAAATGCGCGATGGTACGGAAGTGAGCGAAACAGGAAATATCGCAGATCTTTCGCGATTGGAGGAGCATCTTGCGTGGCAGTCGCTGAAATATATAGATCCCGCTCTTGCTCTGCCCCTTGAACAGTTCCTGACTCCACAGAAGTTCATTCGTCTTGACGCAGAAGAAAGCTACACTCGCGGGCTGCTGTCGCCCCGTGGAGAGCAACAGCAGAAATGGCTGACCCAAGCCGCCGCGATTGACCCGCGTTTTGCCGGCCCAGCATTCGAGTTGGGAAAGATCACGCTTGACAAAAAAGAATACCGGCAATCGCTCACCTGGTTCGGCCGTATCCCGGCTACTGATCCGCGCTTCGTCGAAGCGCGCTTCCGAATGGGCTTGGCAGCGTATGGCGCCGCCGATTTCTCAACCGCCGCGAACTACTTCCGAGAGGTGGGGAAAACCTACCCGCTGAATGAAGTATTTAACAATCTGGGAGCGGCCGAAAGCCAAACCAATTCACCGGCCGCAATGGACGACCTGCGTCGCGCGCTGGACGGAGACTCGGCTGACGCCGTCTATCAATTCAATAACGGTCTTGCCCTCCTGAAGACCGGGTCTTTCGAAGAAGCCTCCAAGTTGTTTGGGCGAGTGGCCGATCGGGATCCCGATGACCGCGAAACGGCTAATCTGCTGGAGCGAGCACGGCTGCGGGACCCTGGCGTTACCGGCTCGCGACCGGTGCCATTCCGGCTTAAACAGAACTTCGATCAGGTCGCGTTCCGGCAACTAAAGGCCATGGTCCAGCCAAAGGGCTCAAACTGAGATCTGGTTAGCCGTGAGATACTTCCCGTTTGATGATCGGACGAACTGATGGTTGAAGTGTCCGGACTTTCTGACCCGGGTTGTGTCCGAAAAAATAACGAAGATTGGTTCATTATTGACCTGCCGATCAGGGGTTTTCATCCTGGCGGACGGAATGGGCGGTGCCAATGGTGGAGAGTATGCTTCGCGTTTAGCGTGCTGAGGTGCTGTACGAGTTTCTCCGACACCTTCCCGGTGCTCGTGACACTGGCAACGCTGGAACAGGGCTTTGTGGAGGCGAACTCGGCAGTGCGGCGGGCTGCGAGGGATAACCCGGAACTCCAGGGAATGGGAACAACCCTGATTGCTGCTCGTGAAATCGGCGAGGGCCATTTCCAGATCGGCAGTGTGGGAGATAGCCGCGCCTATCATTGTTCTGCGGACAGCCCTCACGGTTTTGACCCGTGACCAGACCTGGGTGGCGGAGGTCGGGACGGGTCTCGGCCTGAGCGAGGAATCGCTGAAAAAACACCCGTATCGGCATGTTCTTACCATGGCTGTGGGCTCCGCAGATGAGATTCGTATCCCCTCTCAGGAACTGCATATTCGGCCTGGAGACCAGATTTTGCTTTGTTCCGATGGACTTCACGGGGTGATCGAGAAAAATATTTTGCGGGAAGTGCTCGAATACCCTAAGACTCTTCCGGAGAAATGCCACTACCTAGTGGAAGCTGCAAAAAACGCTGGCGGTCCAGACAACATAACCGTTGTTCTGATTAAGGCAGTCTGATTCGTTCCTGGGCTTCCAGGGTTCCGGTTTCGCTGTTTTTTCTCGCAATCGGATTAAGGAGGCACATGAAACACATTTTCCGGACATCCGGTATACCTCTATTCTTAATTCCTTGCTTGGTTATATCTCCCGTCTGGGCCCAATCCGTCCCAGCCGCTTCAGATCCAAACTCACAAGCCTCTAAGTCTCGAATTGCGGGTGGTTGAGGAGCCTAAAGCGCCAGGAACTTCCTTCCCCCGCCTAACAGATTGACCGTGCAGGTCAAAGATGAAAACGGTCGTCCGGTTTCGGACGCCGCTGTTGCATTCCGACTTGCCGGACAACACGTTATCTGGAACATTTGCCGACGGCGCTCACTCTGCCGTAGCGTATACAGACGCCTCGGGAATTGCGCATGTCGATGGGATCCACTGGATCGCTAGTTCCGGTTCGGTGCCCGTGCGCATCACCGCGACCAAGGGTAATACCCATGCGGGCCTGCTTTTCGAAGAAAAGATTGTCGGATGCGCCGTGCCAAGCGCCGCCCCGGCCGTTCGTCGCTGAAGAAGCCACGGCGAGACCTCCATCCCGGTAGCTACCCCCGCCGTTCCTACGCCAGGATGTCCCAGCCGCTACGGACCAGCCGAATGCGCCCGCTCCTGTCGCGGCGCCGGAAGTTGCGGCCATCGTTCCTGCCGATCGACCCTCCGTTTCCATTTCGAACTTCTCGAAGCCGGGCTCGATTGCATCGAACTCGCTCCGGTCCAGCTCCGACTCGTCTGTTTCCATTTCAAGCTCCCCAGAAGGGTACTCAAACCATTCCAGCCTGAAAAAATGGCTCATCTGGACTGCTGTGGCGGCCGCCGGTGCGGGCGCTGCTTTCGCTTTATCCGGCAGAAGCAGCAGTAGCAGCAATTCTGCGACGTCCAGTTCCACGAGCACGATCGGCACACCAACGATCAATATCGGCCACTAGTATTCCTTTCTGCCTATCGCCGGTCCTATGAAGCTTTCTCCAGTTTTGCCGATTTGTCTCGGCCTTCTCGTCTCTATTGCCGCGAACTGCCAGGTCGCGATCCCGTCAGTCGGCTACGTTCGGTATGCCAACGATGGTGTCCGAGGAATTTACGGTCTGGAGGGCAACTACATCGTCGGCCGTACGGTCCTTGCGCCGGCGGAAGCGGCAAGTTTCTCGGTCGCGGGAGGGTTGGTTTTCAACTCAGGTTCCTTGGCTCTCGTCGATCCGAAATTCGTCGCACTTGCGACGACGGCGGTCGAAGACTCTGACGCGGTTGTCCGCGTCGATGGAAGTCTGGATACGGCGGTTGCCTGGTTGCCAAAGTCGCATGTTTTGGTGCATTGGAACGGCGAGTCATTTGTGAGGACGACGGTGTCGGGAGTTGGGGAGGAAGAGGCCGTTACTTCTGTCCGAAAGCTCGATGCCAGGACGGCTTCGTTATTGGTCTCGAAGCCGGATGGCACTGTGGTTCGCTACCGCCTCTCTCTTCAAACCGGGGAGCTCAAGAGCTCAAGCGCGGTGCCGAATGCACTCGGGTACGCATTCGAAATCGGTGATCGAATTCTGGGCTTCAAGGAAGGGGAGCTTTCCGTGTTTTCGCAGGGAGGGGAGACTCTCCAGACCATCAGGGTTCCGGTTGACGGCAGTCTTCAAATTGCACAAGTCTCGACCCAATGCTTGCATCTAAGCACAAAAAAGCCCGGGGAGGACTGGCTTCTCCATCTCGACGGTAACGAACTCCACTTGTACCGGCTTCCTGCTCCTAGAAAGGGCCTTGCATCCGCAAGCGGCGCATCCCCGGAGTCCGCCCAATGAGAATTCTTGCTATTGCAGCTTTATTTTGCTCCTGCCTGGGAGCGCAAAATCTTGCGTTCTACATCGATTCGTCGTCGGGTGCTTTGCCAGTTAGCGCTCTGACTCCGTTATCCGCATCCTATGGTTTTCCGGACACACCGGTCGGCTCCGTGAGCAGCACGGTGATCCGCATGGTGAATACAGGTGCGGCTGCAACGGTCGTTGATGCTGTCTACGTGGGCGCCAACGCAGGTTCCAGCTACAGCACTCCATACTTCACCGTGACGGGTAGCGGACTGAACGTAACAATAGCGCCCGGCGCGTTCAAGCTGTTCACGTTTAATTTCACCCCTTCGGCAACGGGAATCAGCTTCGGCTATTTGCAGGCTAGTGTCGGCGGTACTTCCATTCCGATGACGACTGCTGCCGGAAATGGGACGGCTCCACAGATTACTTTGTCGTGCAGTAATCCGGATGTTCCACAGTGCAACGGATCGACACTCCAGCCGAGCAGCGCCAGTCCCATCAACTTTCCCAACACGCTGACGACCAACACGAAACAGATTCCTTTCACCCTGACAAACGGCAGCAGTTCTGCGATCAATCCGCAAAGCCTGGTTTCCCTGAGCATCGCCTTCAACAATCCGAACAGCCCATTTGCACTGAGCTCTCTTCCGACGACGCTAGCTCCGGGGAGTTCCGTTACGTTCACGGTTACATTCGCTCCGGGAACCGCAACCACTTATCAATCGAACTTACTGGTCGGGAGTGCTAGCTATCCGCTGCAGGCTAATGGAATCTCGAGCGTCCTTGGCGACCTCAGTTCGCTCGTGATCACCTATGTCGATTCGACCGGAGTGCGATTGACTGCGCAGGCGGCGACAGCGATCGGCTTGGGGCAGGCCATCGTTGGTGGAAGCGGAGGCAACTCATTCACGTTCAGCATTAGCAATCCGCAGACAACGATTTCGGCTGTAACCGTTTCAACCCTGTCTGTGTCAGGAACCGGGTTCAGCATCACGGAAGCACCGTCGGTTCCATTCAGCGTTGCTCCTGGGGCAAGCGCCACTTTCAAGGTCACTTTCAATGCTGCTTCTGTGGGGACCTTCAATGGTGCGCTGACGGTAGGCACTCGCGTCTTTGCATTAACAGGACAGGGGATCACGTCGCCGCTTCCGGATCCGTCCTTTTCCGTCGATCTTCAGCCATTGGTGAATCAAAAGCAGGCAAACCTGTCGGTCAGCTTTCCGACGGCTGCGACAATCAGCGCGATCGGCACTTTGACCATGACGTTCACTCCGTCTGTTGCCAATGTGAGCGATGATCCTGCGGTGGCATTTACGACCACGAATGGACGTCAGTTACAGATCAATGTTGCGAACGGCGGGACGGTGGGCACGTATTCCGGCCAGACTGCGCTGACCTTTCAGACGGGCACCACCGCCGGGACGATTAAATTTACCTTGACCTTCCCTAACAAGGCGCCGTACTCGCAGTCGTTTACGATCACGCCTGCACAGGTCAAGGTGTCGACCATCACCGCCGTGCGGCAAGACCCGAACCTGGTGATCACGATGACCGGATACGACAACACCTACAGCTTGGGGCAGCTAGGGTTTGTGTTTTACGACACGACCGGGAAACCGATGACAGACAAGCCCCTGACGGTCGACGCCAGTTCGGCCTTCAAACAGCTATTCTTCACGAGCAACCAGGCTGGCGGTGCATTCTCGCTCAAAGCCATGTTTCCCGTGACGGGCCAAGTGACGGACATAGGGAGCGTGGCATTTACGCTCACAAACTCGGCTGGTACGACCAGCCAGACACCGGCTTTCCAGTAAAGCGGTGAATGGTCTAAGCCGGTGTTCAAACCATTACCTGGAAATCAGCTGAGAAGCATGCTGAAGGACTGCCTGCACGCCTGGCGGATCATAAAGATTCGAGAGAACGACGAGGGATCCGTCCAGCTCCGGGAAGTACTGAAGCATGGCGATGAAGCCATTTACGCCACCGCTGTGAAAGAAGCAAGTATGTCCGGAAACTGTACTTAGAAACAAGCCATAGCCATAGCGGAGACCGCCTGCCGAATAGGGAACACTCATATCCAGAAACTCAGCGTTCTGTAGTGTGTTGCCTCTTAGGATGTATCCCGAAGCACACCTCAAGATAATCTGCGAATGAGAGTCATAGCCGGTGTTCCCGAGCCCCGCGGGATGTAAGAGTTTTTCACCGAGGTAGCGCGCGTAAGGCAAATTGGAAGCCCTCTCAATGATCGGGGACGGCCAGATGATCTGGTAGGCCGGTTGTGTGAGTCAGAAGCTGATGGACCGTGAACCCCCGCCAGGATGGGGTAAGTCGTCCAGCCAGCGGCTAATCTCGCCATGTAGGTCGATGGCGCCCGCTTCCGCAACCTGCAGTATGGCGGCAGCGGTAAATGTCTTGGTGACGGATCCGATTCGAAATCTTGTCTCTGGAGTATTGGGGATCGCCCATTCTTCGTTGGCCAGCCCGTACCCGCTCCGGATCAACATCTCGCCTCGTGTGCAAACCAACACCGCTCCTCGGAATCGACCGGCTTCGGCTTCACTCCTTATGAACGCGTCAGCTTCGGAAGGATCTTTGGTATCGACCATGTTTTCGAAAATCTACCAGATCGGTGCAACTCTCCCCGACAATCGGATAGCGATGGGTCTGGGTTACGCTACCGTGGAATTTGCCACCGGTAGCGCTCACAATTGCCGGCTCCGACCCAAGCGGTGGAGCCGGTATTCAAGCAGACCTGAAGACATTTCATCAGTTTGGTGTATACGGCGAAGCAGTGATCACGCTGGCCACCGTTCAGAACACACAGCGCGTGTCGAGAATAGAAGTGCTGCCTCCGGATCTGGTATCCGAGCAGATCCAAGCGGTGGTCTCTGACATCCCTCCCCAAGCCGCCAAAACCGGAGCCCTGGGCAGCGCCGAGGTAATTGAGTCGGTTGCTCGTTTGGCCGCCCGGTTCGAGTTTCCGCTGGTCGTTGATCCCGTTCTCATCAGCAAGCATGGTGCCCGGCTTCTGTCGAGCGACGGAGAACAGGCATTAAGACGCTTGCTAGCTCATGCCGCTTTGGTCACGCCGAACATTCCGGAGGCGGAGGCACTGACCGGCACGAGCATTCATTCCGAAGAAGACATGATCAGCGCTGCCCACCTGCTGCTTGAACACGGCTGCCGCGCGGTGTTGGTGAAGGGAGGGCATCGCGCGAGTAGCGATGCAGTCGACGTTCTCGTTACGAGCTCTTCTGTCCAGCGATTTTCCCGCCCGCGCATCAGCACGGTAAACACGCACGGCACGGGATGCACATTCTCGGCGGCAATCACGGCCTGCCTTGCGCAAGGATCGGAACTAAACGCCGCTGTCGAGACCGCGAAAGGATACATTCAAGCGGCCATCGAGAGTGCCGTCCCGCTCGGAAACGGGATCGGCCCTCTCAATCACTTCGCAAGAATTCCCTGATTAGCGGGCGAGCGACACAACCAGCAGCAAGGCTCGTTGCGTTCCCTTCCAGGAATCGGTTGAATCGTAGGTTTCACCCTTCGGGGAATGCGCCCCGAAGCCCTTTCCTCCACCGCCGATCGTGATCGCGGGAATGCCCATATTCATCGGTACGTTCGAGTCAGTTGAGCCTTCTCCGACCCGGCCGCTCACGCCTAAAGCCTTCGAAACGGCGAGCGCGGTTTGCACGATGGGCGAGTTGGCGGGCGTGTTCCCGGCCGGCCGCAATCCCACCATCTCAGGAGACACCGAAACCGGACCGCGGTTATTCCACCGCTTATTTTCTTCATCGACAGCTTCGTTCAAAGCCGCCTTAAACTTCGCGTTCACCGCGTCAAGCGACTTTACGTCGGCAGACCGCATGTCCACCTCCATCCAGGCCTCATCGGGAATCGCATTCACCGACGTGCCGCCACCGACCCGGCCGACATTGAACGTGGTTTTGGGTTCGGTAGGGACCTCGAAGGCATCGATTTTCGCCATCGCACGGCCCATCGCCTGGATGGGGTTCGCCATCCCGAAGGCTCCGTAGCTGTGACCGCCAGGACCTTTGAACGTGACCCTGTACCGATAACTACCTACACCGACATTGGTGATGCTCATTCCCAGGCCATCGATCGAGATGAAACGGTCAATCTGGCCTTTCAGGCTTTCTCCGAACAGTTCCTTCATGCCACGCAGATCGCCCAGGCCTTCTTCGCCCATGTCGGCGACGAACGTAATTGTTCCCGGGGTCTTCACGTTCGCGTCGTTCATGGCCTTAATGACGCCGAGCAAGACCGCCAAGCCGCGGCAGTCATCGCCGATACCGGCGCCTTTCATGATGTTGCCTTCGCGCGTGACTTTGACGTTCGTTCCTTCCGGGAAAACTGTGTCAAGGTGTGCCGCCAGAACAACATTGGGTCGAGGGGTCTGGCCGGGACGGGTGCCGATCACGTTGCCGGCTTTGTCGATGTGAACGTCTTTCAATCCGAGACTCTCAAACAGTCTCTTGAATTCAAGGCCGCGCTGTTCTTCGCGGAAGGGCGGGGCTGGAATTTCGCAAACACGGGCTTGCTCATCCAGCATGTGTGGTTCGTTGTGTTCAATGGCCTGAAAAGCGGTTTTAATCGTTGGCTCGTTCATGAGCGCTGCCGGATCTTGGCCATGTGCAAGCACGGTGAACAAGGCGCCGAAGGCTGCGCTGCGAAAGATACAGCGTAGGGAAGACATAAAGATAGTATGCAGTTGAGCCTTCCCGCGCGGAACCCGTAACAATTATTCCCGGTTTCCCATCCACGAGTCAGGGCCTTGTTCCCGAACGTCCAGGAGGTCTTGCTACGTTGTCTCGTAAACGAATACTGTCTATTGGCTTGCCGGTGCTGTTGAGTGCCGCCACCATAATGCCTGTTCCGATGTGGGCCGATGACCATGTCCTGCCGCTCACGGAACTTCATGAAAAGGCCCGCTCGGCCAGCGAGAACCGAGCCAAGAACATCGGGGATATTGAGCGCGTACTCTCGTATCCTGCGGCCGCCGACGCTCTGGCCAAGAGCAACGTGAACCAGGATCAGATGCGGCGCGCGGTTGCCACTCTGAGCGATGATGAACTTGCCCGCCTCGCGGACAGGGCGCGCGCTTCCGAAAAAGACGTGCAGGGCGGCCTGATCGTCGGAATCTTGGCTCTGATCGGCTTGATCGTGGTGATCATCATTGTCGTCGCGCTTGTTGCCTGAGCGAGAGTGAATCGTCCTTATCTCGAAACTGCGGTGTAGAAGACTCCGCGCCCGTTCACAATGTCACGGCCATACACGAGCGTGAGTTTTACCGCGCCAAGCGTCTTAATCGTCCCTTTAATCCCGGCGTCGTACAAGACACCGCGCGAGCCATAACGGTGGAAGGGATCGCCGACCGCGCCCACGTCCAAGAACGGCCCCAGGTACCCGCGTACAAACGGCAGTTCGAAGACCCTGCGCGAGAAATCGGTCTGAGAGATCGCGTATTGAGTGCCCATGGGAGCGCTACCTTTCCGCCCGTCGCGCGTGCCTACTGTTCCCCTTAGCCAGAGATCGCGATCGTTGTCGCGCTCCATTCCGAGAATAAAGAGTTCGTCTAAGGGGACGGTCCCAAACGTCCGTCCGGCTCCCAATTTCGTGGTCAGGAGATACCGGTCGCCTTGCGCCTGGGGAAACCAGACGGCGCTCGCTCCGACACGAGTCGTAATCAGACGCGAGGGCGATTGGGAGAACAACTGTCCGGTACGCAGTGAGGCGAAACTGTCGATCCGGAGCCGGTGATCCGGCCACGACCAGAGTAGACAATCGAGACGATTGTTCATTTCCACGCTCCACCCTCGGGCGAACAGCGGGTCGGACGGACTATTTCCGTAATCCCTGTATGCGACCAAACCCCCCAGGGTCCATTGGAGCTTCGACGAGAGTCCGAATTGGAAATCACCGCCCGCCTGCGCCTTCCGAAGCAGAAGACCATTCCGTCCGCCGGCACTCGAAAAATACTTCTTGTTCAGATTCCAACGTTCATCTCGGAGATCGAGGAAAAACCGATACTCCGTTCGAGGATTCTCGCGCCATGGACCGCTGAGTTCGGCGGAACCACGACGCTTATCCGGATCCCACCGGCCAAGAACGTTCAGGTTGACGGCGTTCTCATGCAAATTGTATGCGTCATAGGCCAGACCCTGGTACGGCAACTGGCGAAGGGACGGCAGCAGCTGGCCCAGCCAACCCGCAAGTGGCGGCGCAACCGGAACGGTTCGAACCAGGAGGTCATAACGGTCATCCTGCTTTCGCGGAACAAGGTCGTATTGCACGTCCGCGAACACGTTCAGCCGATCAATGTTCGATTCCGCAAACCGAAGGCGATCTGTTGTAAATCGCTGTCCGCCCGAAAGAGCAAACGTTCGCTCACGCAGCACGGCATTCAAAGGGAGGCGCCGGCTGGTAGTGTACGTTCTGAAGCACCGGCTTGCCGATTCGATTCCAATAGAACAGCGCGCCGGCAAGATTTCCTTCGAGTGAGTACAAGGTGCCGAGGAAATCGTTACCGTACTCGTCACGCGGGTCAAGGCTCAGCGCCCGGTGGAGAAACCGCTTGGCGCCCGCTGTATCTTTTTCCCGATAAGCAATACCCGCCAGTTCAAGCGGAAAACGCTTGTCTTTGGAATACGCTTCGGAGCCGCGTTGAAACATCTCTCCCGCCACCCGAAGCTGATCTAGCCGAGCAAGCGAAAGCCCCCCGTAATACAGCAATGTGGCGGAAGGCAGACGGCGTTGTTTCGGCTAACTTAGCAGCCTCCGCGAAGCGTTTCGCGTCGTATAAAACTTTGACGCGCTCATCCGCTGAGGAGGGTTGCGATGTCGACGGCGCCAATTGAGCGTTGATCCCGCCCGGACGAAAGAGTGCTAACAGCAGCGTCAGTGCCGCGGCGGCACGGTTCACTGAGCCGGCCGCGGTACCGCTAACAGAGCCCAATTACCGGTTCGGTGCCATTCCGTACGAAAACGCTCCACGTCTTCGCGGAACAACTTGCCTCGTGCCGGGTCGTTCAACCAAACATCTCTCTCGTCCAGGCCGGCAACCACCGCGTAGTGCAACAGTCCCCGATTGCCCTTCGGCGCTAAACAGACAATCACCGGGCGGCCTTTCGCAAAGTGATTCTGCAAATCCGAGATTTCACCATCAAAGATGAACGACTGAAATCCGCGCCCGTTCAGATACTGCTTGAGTGCATCGCCTTGGATTCCTTTAGGCGAGGTCGGAGGGAGCAGTTGGTCAATTCTTTCCGCGTCTGATTGCGCCTTGTCAAGACCGGGAAACTGACGCGCCCAATACTCGACGACCATCGCTACCGCAGCCGATCCGCATCCTGCCTTCACCTGTTGCACAAACGGGACATCCAGCCAGGTTGGAGCAGAACTCTGGATTTGGGACAAGCCGAACGAGGTGAATAGCAGGAATGCGGAGAAAGCGCGCAAAGTCAGCTCCGCTTAGGATCTATCAATCGTCTTCATGCTCGCTTCGGAGTATCGATCTCCGGCAATCTCGGATTGCGGAACTGCGGCCTCGAGTTCTGCAATATCTTGCGAAGTGAGTTGAATGTCCGCAGCGGCAGCGTTCTCTTCGAGATACTTCCTGCGCTTTGTACCGGGAATCGGAACGATATCCTTTCCCTTACTCAAAACCCACGCTAAGGCAAGCTGACCCGCCTTCACGCCCTTGCGCTCCGCAAGGCTTTGCACACGCTCGACCAGGGCTTGATTCTTATCGAAGTTTTCTCCGGACAATCGCGGGTAGCGAGTGCTCCGGAAATCTTTGTCGCCCAGGTTCTTGGGATCTTTGATTGTGCCCGTCAGAAAGCCGCGCCCGAGTGGACTGTACGGAACGAACCCAATTCCCAATTCGCGAACGGTCGGCAGGATCTGTTCTTCTACGTGGCGCTCCCAAAGCGAATACTCGCTCTGTAGTGCTGTAATCGGGTGGATTTTGTGTGCCCTCCGGATGGTGTTTGGCGAGGCCTCGGACAACCCGACGTATTTGATCTTTCCCGCCTTGACCAGCTCAGCCATTGCACCTACGGTCTCTTCGATCGGCGTTTCCGGATCGACCCGATGCTGGTAATACAAATCGATGTAATCGACGCCTAAACGCTTCAATGACGCATCGCAAGCGCTTCGAACGTAATCCGGCTTGCCACTGATGGCCCAGAAACCGGGGTCTTCTTTCTTGCGTACGTTGCCGAACTTTGTTGCCAGGAAAACTTCATGTCTGCGTCCCTGAATCGCTTTTCCTATCAATTCTTCGTTATCGCCGATCCCATACATGTCGGCGGTATCGAGAAAAGTGATGCCGAGGTCAAGGGCGCGAAGAATAGTGGCGGAGGATTCTTCGTCGTTTCGCTCGCCATAAAACTCGCTCATTCCCATACATCCCAGTCCCATGCGTGAGACCACGGCGCCTTGCGACCCGAGCTTTACTTTTTCCATGCTCATACCTGCATTAGATGGCAAGGGTGAACTCTTGATTCCGTGTAAATATCCGGGAGGCGGAAACACTAAAGAGGCTGAAGCACCTCGTCCTTTACGCCAGCGGGAGAAGCGGTGGTGCTGAACGTTTCGCGGGAACTGATCATATGGAGGATCGGGGTGGTCGCAACAGTGGTGGCAAGCGCCATCAGAACGAGCATCGCAAAGAGGGTTGGCGAGATGATGCCGAGCTCGAGGCCGATATTCAGCACGATGAGCTCCATCAAGCCGCGCGTATTCATCAAGATGCCTAACGCGGACGACTCCCGCCACGAGAGCCCGCTCCAGCGCGCGGCTAGCGCACTGCCGCCGAATTTACCCGCTGACGCGACCACGATAATCAGCAGACAAAACACCCAATCGCGGAAACCGTTGACGAGCCCGATCTGCGTACGCAGCCCTGTGAATGCAAAAAACGCCGGGAGGAGGAAAACGATTACAAAATCTTCCAGCTTCGCCGTTAACTGTCGGGCCAGCTTGCTGCCGTTGGGAATGATAGCCCCAAGCACGAAGGCTCCAAAGATGGAATGAATACCGATAGATTCGGTTGCGAGCGAAGAGAACAAGATCCCGAGAAGAACCGTCGCGAGAATTCCCTGGGTCATACGGCCTTTGCTGTCCATCCACTTCGTTACCCGTATCACCAATGGCCGCAAAAGAAAGAGCATCACCGCTATGTAGATGACTGCCATCAGCAACGTACGGGTGGCGTTGCCGGCATGGGCCGTGACGCTGACCACAAACGCCAAAAGGCACCAGGCGGTCACGTCATCGATCGCGGCACAAGCCAGGGTGAGCACGCCCATCTTACTTTTGTGAATGCCTCGATCAGTCAGAATGCGGGCCAGCACAGGGAAGGCTGTGACCGACATAGACACGCCGAGGAACAGCGAAAACGCAGTAAAGGAGACGCTGCTATCTGCGAGATAGGGATAGAGCAGGAGAGACAAGCTGGCGCCCAGCAAAAACGGCACCACGATGCTGGCATGCGAGATAGTGATGGTTGATCGAGCCCGGTCTCGCAGAGCCGTCACGTCCAGGTCGAGGCCGACCAGAAACATATATAAGATGACCCCGAACTGCGAGATCACATTCAACAACGGCGCGATCGACTGCGGCAGAATATACGACGCAAAACCTGGCGCTACCCTCCCGAGGAGAGATGGGCCGAGCATAATTCCGGCGATCATCTCGCCTATGACCGGCGGCTGCTGCACAAGACGGAACAACGCCCCGAGAGCGCGGGCTGACGCTATGACGAGGGCCAGCGCAAGGAGCACATGAAGAAAGTCGTTTACATGAACCTGGGTAAACCGATTTGCCGGGCCGGGGCCGTCCGGCAAGGTGGGCGCGACAAGGGTGTCGCCCACCGCTCGAATACCCAGATAGATCAAAGCGGTAAGAACAACCAGGCCGCCATAGCTCAGAACAGACGTTGATTCTTTGCGGAGCACCGCGAGAGCATTGCTGAGCATTACAGCTATTTTCTCAGGGTAAGGCAGAAAACGGGTAACTCGGCGTGCGCGCGTGGTGAGGCGTACTTTTAGTTCTCAGTAAGGCCGCTCATAATGCGCTCCGTTTCCTCTCGGGTCAGTCCGTCCGAGGTCTGGTATGCCTCGTAGTGCTCGTTATGGTACAGCTGCAGAGCCAGCAGTTCGCGCCCGTAGCCCTTTTCGATGACAGCCAGGTCAATCTCCCGCTCGTGAGTCGAACGGAATTCCGGGTCTGACGCGTATCGCTGGTCATTGGAGGCGAACACAGAAGGGGAAAGCGCCAGGTCATATTCGGCGTGGCACAATTCGTGAACAATGCAGCCAACCAGTGCGGTATCGGGCATTTGCTTCACATCCTCAGCACTGAAGGTGAGAATGATCTCTCGCCGCTCAGAGTTTCGCCAATCCAGGCCCGCGAGATAATCCTCCGCCGCATCCGTCAGCTCGCAGGAGACCTTGAGATTCCGCAGCAGCGGGAATGACCGTTGGACAATCTCGTGTATGGTCGCGCTGAGGTTCAGCAACGGAATCCCCCTGTCAATCTGCGGAGCGGTTTCGCAGGAACGGCAGAAAGAGGCTGCGGCAGCGGTAAGCCAGGATAATCCACAACACCGTGACCACAAGCCCGGGTGGAAGCCCGCTTGGCTGCATGGAGAGGTGGAACACGATGATGTTGACGATCACCGGTCCAAGCAGTACAAGCGCCAGAGGCACGAACTGATTCATGAGCAGTAGAAAGCCCGCAATCGCTTGTACTCCGAATACGAAATACCCATAACCGGAGGCCGACAGCGCGTGACTGAACTCTCCCGCCAATCCGGAAGGCGGCGGCGCAGGGATGAAGTGAAAGAACCCATTCAGTCCAAACACGAGAAAAATGGCACCCATTAAGATTCGCGCGACCAGGGCGACTGTCTTCACAAGAGGTCTCCTTATCTTTTTAAGAGTCGATTACGCCCGACAAGTGACAAGAACTGACTCGCCGTTCTTATAATGAAACCAAAGCGATGGAAGGAAACAGTTCATATTGCCGTTCGTTTTAGTCCCGGCAGACCTTAGCCTCTGGGAATTGGTTGGGAACCTCCGTCCGGTTCCGATGGCGATTATCATTCTTCTCCTGCTGTTTTCGCTGTTTTCATGGACAATTGTGTTCTCGAAGGGCAGTGTCTTTAGCAGGGCACGACGAGATAACCGGAATTTCCTGCGGGCCTTTCGAAAGGCGAACAATCTGCAGTCGGTGGCCGTGGCGAGCGAGCAGTTCACCGCATCTCCCCTGGTAGCCGTGTTCGACTTTGGATACACCGAAATCGAGCGACAAGTGAAACAGCGCGGTGCGCTGGTCAATAAGGCCGCCGTTGAGCGTAGCCTTCAGCTTGGAATCAGCGAGGAAGTCACGAAGCTTGAACAAAACATGAGCTGGCTGGCAACAATTGCGTCCGTTTCTCCGTTCATCGGCCTGTTTGGCACGGTGTGGGGAATTATCGACGCGTTCCAGGGGCTCGGAAATGCCGGCAGTGCCAGCTTGCGCGCGGTCGCTCCTGGTATTTCGGAGGCACTCATTACGACGGCTGTCGGTTTGGCTGCCGCTATTCCCGCGGCTATCTTCTACAACTTATTCGGAACGAGGATCAAAGAGATCGGTACGCGCATGGAAGATTTCGCTATCGAGTTCCAGAATTTAGCCGAACGTGATTTCGGCGGCTAAGCAGGAGAAGAAGCGTGGCATTCAGCTTCGGCAATAACGGAGGGCGCCGCGGACGCCGTTTCAGTGGCACTCCGACCATCTCTGAGATCAACGTGGTCCCGCTGGTGGACGTTGTTCTGGTTCTTCTGATCATCTTTATGATCACCGCCAATGTGATGGAGTTTGGATTAGATATCCAGGTCCCGCGCGTCCGCCGGGTTCAAAGCACTGCACAGGATTTGCCCGTTGTGAGCATCTCGAAGGACGGAACGCTGCTTCTGAATGAGAAGCCGATGAACATCAATCTTCTCGCCCAGGGGATTCACGAGCGTTTTCGAAATGCGACGGCCGTTTACGTACGCGCCGATAAAGAGACGCCTTGGGACCCCATCGCCCAGATAGTGGCCGAACTAGGGGAAGCTAAATTCGAGGTACGAATGGTGACGGCACCCATCGACTCCGCCGCTCGCCAGCGCCGGTGATCCGGCTTTTTGTCTATGCCAGCTCAGTCGGTCGACATTCTTGATCAACGAGATCCGGTTGCGCTTCCATTTTTCGGGTCGCTTCTGATTCATGGCGGAGTATTGGCGCTCATCGTGTTCGGCTGGTATTGGATGAATCGCCACCGCGAGACCTTCGGCGAGGTGAATCCAGCGGGAGGTCCGGCGACCACCGTGTCCCCCGTTCACAATATCCCCATCCCGCAACAACAGGCCCCACCGAACCCGGTGGCGAACGATACCCAATCGAACACGCCTACCGCTGCCGCTAAACAGGATGCGATCCGGAAAGAAGCGGTTCCCGACAAGCAGGCCGTGCCTATCCCCGATCGCTTCAGACGGCAGGCGGACCGGCCACAGCGGCAGCAACAGTATCAGACACCCGCGCCTTCGAATCAGGTCTACAGCCGTTCGCAAGCCTTATCGAACCCTATGTACAGCGCTCCGACTGGCGGCGGACAGGTTGGGGTCGGACCCAACACACCGCTGGGTGACAGCCGGCTGGGTGCATATGCGGAGTTGATCCGTCAGCGCATTGCTCAGAACTGGGCGACGAACGGGCTGGATTCACGCTCTCAAATGACGCCCGCCATGGTCAGCTTCACCATCCTGCGCGACGGCCACGTTCGGAATCCTCGTGTGATCCAATCGAGTGGGAACCCGAACATCGACAATACCGCTCTCCGCGCCGTTCTTCAAGCAGACGGTACTCTGCCACCTCTTCCGCCGCAAGTGACGGACTCCTCTATCACGGCTCAGTTCACATTCAATCTGCGTTAATGCGAAATCTCACTTTCACTCTCCTCATGATCGGTGCTGCTGCTGGCAGCGTCACGTGGCTCGTCGGCCAGCAGATTAGCGGTCAAATCGAGAAGAATCCCGGCAAGCCGCGGGTTGCGGTGACAGACTTCCTGGCGTCTGGGGCTGCTGCGCCGCTTATTGCCGTCTTCAATACCACCGTTGCGAACGATCTTGCGAATTCGCCCGTTCTGAATCTCATCCCCAAGACTTCTTATCCGCTCCAGCCGCCACAACAACCATCGGATTTGATCGCAGGCGTTGCACCCCCGGCCGCCGGAACAACCGCCATCCTCGCAAAGAGACTGACGGACTGGAGCTTGCCGCCCGTCAGCGCCAATTACCTCGGCATTGGATATGGAGCCGAGGATCGCGGCATGTTCGTCGCTTTTGGCTGGCTCTACAGCACGGCGACAAATCTTGCGACCATCCAACAGGCTCAACTATTCGGAAAGGTCTACACCGCATCACTCGATCAAGCGGGGGCCATTGATGCCGGACACCGTTATGCAGCTGATATACTCGCGCAGTTTGGCGGCAAAAGCCTTGTCGGCACTCGTATTGTGTTTGTCTCCGATCGAACAGGCTCAAAGGAGATATGGGTAATGAATTGGGACGGTACCGCCGAGCGCCAACTAACTCGGTATGGGTCGCTCTCCAGCTTTCCCTCGGCGTCTCCCGACGGAAGGACCGTCGCATTTACTACTTATGCATCAGGTTTTCCGGCAATCCAGATGGTGTCTATTGACACTGGGCGTAAGTTGCCCTTCTATAATCAACGGGCATCGATGAATTCGTTTGTTACGTTTACGCCGGATTCGAAGAGAGTGATTTTCTCGTCAACGGCTGGCGGCGGTCCTGCCCAGCTTTATATGGCCAACATCGATGGCAGCGATTTCCACCGTATTACCGCTTCAGGCGGCATTGAAGTGGAAGCCAAGATCAACCCTAAGACGGGAGCGGATCTGGTCGATGTGTCGGGACGGGGCGGAATGCCGCAGATTTACCAGATGACCATGGAAGGGACGGATGTCCAGCGCATCAGCGCGGGCACTGGAGAAGCGACAAATCCATCCTGGAATCCCGATGGCGCACATATCGCGTTTGCCTGGACCAAGGGCTTCGAGCCCGGAAATTACAACATATTCGTGATGGACGTAGCGTCCCGGCAAACCACCCAACTTACCGCAAATGAGGGCCGAAATGAAAACCCAACCTGGGCGCCCGACGGCGCACATATCGTTTACGCCTCAAAACGGGGACGGCAGTCTCAAATTTGGGTGATGAACGCGGACGGAACCGCTAAGCACCAACTTACACAAACCGGTAGTAATGAAAAGCCGGTTTGGGTAAATGCAGAACAATAAATGGCGTAAAGTAGCTATAAGTTGCTAGGAGGGATCGTTAAACTCAATGACTAAATGCAGAGCACTGCTGATCTCGTGTTCAGCGCTCATGCTGATTTTGGACGCGGGTTGCAAGAAGAAGACGCCGCCACCGCCGCCACCACCGGCACCGGCGCCTGCTCCGCCTGCGAACAAACCCGTCATCAATTACTTCACTGCTGAGCCGACAACTGTCAGTTCGGGTCAGCCATCCTCCCTTCGCTGGTCTGTTAACGATGCGACGAATGTGCAGATCGATAACGGAATCGGGCAAGTAAGTCCCAATGGCCGCCGCGCCGTATATCCGACAGCGACAACCACGTACCACATGAGCGCCACCGGTCCCGGCGGCACTGCTGAAAGCGACGCGACAGTTACTGTCAGTGCGCCGCCACCACCTCCGCCTCCCGCGCCCCCGGCCGCGACATCCACTCCTGCCGAGATCCTGGCGCGCCAGGTGCAGGATATTCACTTCGATTACGATAAGAGCGACATACGGTCCGAAGATCAGACTACTCTCAGTGCCGACGCGACAGCTCTGAAGACGATCTTCTCCATGGATCCTTCGTTCATGGTGACCATCGAGGGTCACTGTGACGAGCGCGGTTCCGCGGAGTACAACATCGGATTGGGTGATCGTCGCTCTGCCGCTGTTCGTGAGGCTCTGGTCGGCATGGGCATTCCGGGCGACAAGCTAAAAACCGTCAGCTACGGCAAGGAACGACCCGTCTGTACCGATCCGAATGAATCGTGCTATGCCCGGAACCGGCGCGCACACTTTTCTGCCGGTCAGTAAGCCGGTTTTCTTCTAAACTAGTACCAGGCCTCAATGGGACGGCTCACAACGCCGTCCCATCGTTTTTGGAGACTACTCCCTATGAAATTCCTGCGGCTCGCCGCCCTAACTTTGCTGTGTTCCAGCTATTCTTTTGCGGTAAATAAGGACCTTATCGCCCTGCAACGCGCGCTTGAGGAAAAGATGGACGCGATGCAGACGAACTTCGATAAGCAGATCGCAGCGTTGACTGAGTCCATGCGGACCATTCAGGGCGACACTCGCCACAATGCGGAGCTGATTGCCTCGATGCAGGAATCGCTGAGCGGCGCTGTAACGCGTTCGCTTACTCCCGTAACAGGTCTCACGACGAAGGTCGAGGGGATGAGCGAGGACACGAAGGCTCTGCGCGATGCGCTTGCCGATCTTGCCGCTCGTCTGGAGCGCATGGATGCCAAAATGACGGATCTGAAAAATCAGCTTCAAATCCTTCAGAGCCCGCCGCCAGCGCCTGCCGCCACCGGTACTCCCGGACAACCTGGCGCTTCCAACATCCCGCCCATGGGCGTGAGTGCCGAGAAGACGTACAACGATGCCAGGCGAGATCAGCAAACCGGCAATCTGGACTTAGCCGTTCAGGAGTATCAGCAGTATCTTACTTACTTTCCGAATACGGAACTCGCCGCAAGCGCCCAATATTATCTAGGCGAAATCAGCTACACGAAAGGCGACTACAAGGCTGCCGCAGATGCGTTTGACGCAGTTCTCGAGCGTTACCCCAACAACCCCAAGACGGCGGACGCGAAGTACTTGAAAGGCATGTCGCTCGCGAAAGACGGCCAGCGTACCAAGGCAGTCCAGGAACTGCGCTCTCTGATTCAAACGAATCCGAGTTCCGAACAGGCTCGCAAAGCGGCCCAGGCTCTAAACGACAAGCGCTTATTCCCGTCCGCCAGCAGCAGTGCTACCCGCCGGAACCGGGACTGATTCAATCAGGAACACCGTCTGGATTTTCGGATGAGTCTTCGCCGCGAGAAATAAAGTCCGGAAGTCGAAGCTTTGAATATCGGAACGGGATTCCATACCGTCCGCCTCGATTGTTTTCGCCAGGGTCTCGGTGAAAACTTCGGGGCCAAACGTCCGGCCCGCGTACTGCGGCCGGGGATCGATCTTCGTTTCCAGATTGAAGCGAACTTTTTCGGCGTTTCTCCACCGCTCGTCGGCATGCGGTTGCCCTTTGCCCGCTCCTGATTTGTAAAACGATACGTAAAATCGGACAAAATCAAAGAGCTGAGTGGCATGTGTTGGAGCGTAAGGGCTGCGCAGCCCGTTTTGCCTGGCAAACGCAACCGCGACAGGAGAAAGCGACAAATCATTCCGCTGCTGGGGTCCGCGGAACACCTTGTCGCAAATGAATTCCTTCTGTGCATCAGCCATCCGAATATCTTTAATCAGGATTTGGTTAGCCGTTGTGTATTCCTGGCCATCAGCTCTTCTGCAGGTCTGCGGGTTGATAAATGGCTCATGGCTGATGAGTGACACTCGATCCGCTGTAACGCCCGTATCGGTCTCGAGCGTATTGACCAGTTGATCGAGACCAGATTCGAACGCCGGCAAGGTGTTCTCTGGGCGAAGGTCCCGGCCTCCCCGATGCCCTTCGGCATCGAAGCGATCGAAATAACCGCTCTGATTTCTATTTTCCGGCTGATTTCGAGCTTTTGACACGGCCTCCCGAAGCAAGTCGGGCCGATCCGAAATGATCCCGTCGACACGCTTCGCCAACAGTTCAGCCATCACAGTGGGATCGTTTACAGTCCAGACTACGACCGGGAAGCCCGCTTTTTGCACAGCCCGGCTGTCCACCTTCGGCTTTTCGCCAGTTACCAGCCGGTCAACCGGTGACAGGACCGGAATGTAACTTGCGCCGTGGGCTTTCGCCTGCGCTTGAGCCGCCTGCAGGACCTGGATGACACTCTGGGTGTTCGAATTCGTATCTGTTTGGGCTGGAAGTGGAGAGGGCAAGAAAAAAACGAGCGTGGAAATCAGGGAGACCGGAAGTTGTTGGCGCTTCACCCCGCTATCGTATAGCCCTCGAACGTGAATCAGTCGTCACCATTGGTCCGGGCTTTCAGCCGCCGGCGGAGCTTCTTTAGAAATTCCCGCGCAAAATCGGTGTCTTCGGTGGAGAGTGGTGAGGCTTTGATCGGGCGAATCGAGGGGTGTAAGTCCGCTTCGGGTTGATAGGCCTTCGCAACCAGTGCGCGGGCTTGCTCCCAGGTTAATTTGCCCAATGAAATCTCCAGTCTCATTGTAGGCTCGCTAAACCGGTTTTGAAGAAGAAGTTACTAAGTCGCGTACCACCAGTTCAAGGGCCTGACTTACGTAGCGCCAGAGTTTCTCCTTTTCTTCTCCTTTGCCGGTCCAAAAGGGATGGCCCAAGTTAGAGCTGATCGCGGCGACCAACACCGGCAACTGGTCGGGCGTTTCGAGGATCGGCATAGCGATAAGAGAACGCCAATTGCGCAGCTTACGATCGTAAAACTGCTTCATGGCGGGAGTGAAATTCTGGTCGGCAAACTCCGGATCGTCCAGTACCTCATAAGGTCTGCCCTGCGAGAAGGCGACACCGGAGACTCCTTGCGGTTTCCTGTGACCAACACGCAACCGGAATTGCCGAGCGTACTCCTCGGCTTCCTTACCGTTGAAGTTGTGGCGAGTATCGACAAAGGTGGCGATCTGTTGAGCGCCTGCTTGTCCCATCAGCGCGACATGGATCACTTCCTGCGGGCTGATGGCGAAACTTTCCCTGACTTGTGAAACGAATTCCTGCAATGTAGCCCTTGCCATCGCCTGCCAGGCATCCGAAAAGATCAGTTCTTTCGGGAGATTTTCATTCACCCAGCGAAGCGATTCGTTCATCCAGGGCGAAGGCCCGGTTGGGTCCGGTGGAAGCCCAAACTTGATCTCGCGCAACTTGGCCGAAATCCCGTCGTAGTCTTCGACATAAATGAGCCGTACGCCGCGATTCGCCCAGTGAAGCGTCTGGTAAGTGTCCAGAAGCTGCGTTCCGTTGCCGCGGAGAACCGCATAGATTTCCGTGGAATCGGAGATGCGGTTGTTGGCGCGCATATACAACTGCCGCCGCAGATTGACGTCCGCCAGGCTCATTCCCAAGAATCAGGACAGCGCCCCCGGAGGTCAATACATAGTCGAGCATCTGGTTCGGCCTTTGCGCCTGGCGGCTGAAAAGCTCGAAGTACTGGGATTCTGTGAGGACGAACGAACCTCCGCAGATGCCATCGGGATCGATCCATCCATGTACGTGATAGATCTTGCCCGTTTCGGGTGCGGTGCCCTTGGGCGGCGGATTTGCCGACCGGAAGGGCGTGAGATCCGGGTCTTTCGACTCCCCGCCGCTGGCGCGATACCGCGCCAACTCGAGAAGCGGGTCAAAGTTCATGGTGAACACCGCGGCACGATTCATCGCCGTCAATTGCAGATGAACCGGCGTAAGTGGCAGATCGGCCAACTCGCGGCCGTTGTAAAGGACGCGGCGCAGATCTTCGAAGAAGTTCTCACGCGTGTTTGAATTCCATACGAAGTCTGCGGCGGCCTCCCGGCCGATAGAAGAGTAGAGCTCCTGAACCAGTTCGTCCAGGTGTTGACGGATGATGGGCTGCGCTTTAGGGTCGCGCCCCAGGTCTTCCTCGATGTATTTCCGCAACAAGGCTCGATTCAAATCTCCCCAGGTGGGAAAGCCCGAATCGATAGACAATCCGGCGCCCGCCAGAATGCGGAGATTGCCCTGCCGGTAGTGCTTATTCAAGCGCCGGCAGTACTCAATCCATGGATCGGTCTGCGCTGACACCCGACGAGGGTAGCATGCTGCTATCCTGTTCGAATCGCGCTGTCATGCCTTCGCTTCCCCGGTCGTTACCCCGTCTCTGTGTAGCGCTAGGCTTTCCCACAGCTGCGCAGCTCATGCGGGCGGCGGAGCGCGAATACAAGGACGGCAACACGTTCCTTGAAGTGCGATTAGACTACCTGACGAATCCCGCTTCAGGTCTCGGTTTTATCGAGGCTTTTCAGCGGCGTTATCCTGATTCTTACCTGCTGGCAACCTGCCGCCACAAGCTGAATCACGGCGGGTTCGCCGGATCGATCGACAAGCAGCTCGAAGTCCTTCGCGATGCCGCGCGAGCTGGAGCCACGGCAGTCGATCTCGAGATTGAGTCTGCTGAAAAGGCAATACCGGCAGTTTCGGGACTTCGGCAATGTACGCCGGTTGTGGTTTCGTATCACAATTTCAAGAACACGCCAGCGCTCGACCCCGTCCTGAAACGGATTGCAAAGGTTCCTGCAGACGTTTATAAGGTGATCTCGACAGCAATAAAGCCCAGTGATAACTTGCGCATCATGGAGTTCGCGCGCGAGGGCCTGGGTGCCACGCCGGTGGTCGCATTCGCGATGTCGGAGATCGGGATGCCGACACGTGTGCTCGCCACCGCCTCGGGCTGCGTTTATTCCTACGCTGCTCCCGATGAGGCGGACGGCACCGCGCCTGGCCAGATTTCGTCCAAGGTCATGCGCGGCCTGTATCGTTGCGAAAAGCTAAAACGCCAAAGCAAAATCTACGGCGTCATCGCTGACCCGGTAGCGCACTCCAAGTCGCCGCTCATTCACAATCGCGCGTTTCAGTCTCGCCGGGTGGACGCCGTCTATCTGCCGTTCCTTATACCGTCCGCTCAGCTCTCCGACTGGATGAAAACGGCCGCTGCGTTTCCTGTTTCCGGTTTTAGCGTGACCATTCCGCACAAGCAGCGCATTCTTCGCTATCTGGATGTTGTCGAGCCGATTGCAAAGCGCATTGGGGCAGTCAACACGGTGTGGAGAAAGGGCCAGAAGTGGCGGGGCACGAACACAGATGTCGACGGTGTTCTTCAGCCGTTAGGCCGCCATCTGAATCTGCGCCGCTCATCGGTGCTGATCGCGGGCTATGGCGGCGCCGCACGCGCGGCAGCGATCGCTTTATGCGACGCCGGTTCAACTGTGACGATCACCGGGCGCAATCTGACAGGAGCCCGCAATCTGGCACGAGCGGTCCGCGGCAAGGCCATGTCATTGGAGGATGCTGCAAAAGAGCAGTTCGATGGCTTGGTGCATGCCACTCCGGTCGGGATGTCTCCCAAGGGTGATGCTTGTTTGTTTCCGGATCGGATACCCGGGGACGTGGTTCTAGATATGGTCTATAACCCGCACGATACGGTTCTTCTGAAGCGTGCTGCGGCGCAAGGTGCAACGGTAATTCACGGCTCGGAGATGCTGCTGGAACAGGCTGCTCGACAGTTTGAGATCTGGACCGGAGAATCTGCTCCTCGAGCGGTGATGGCTGCCGCGCTTGTCGGCCAGGCGCCCACCAAGTAAAGGCTACGTCGTTTCGGGCGAGCTGTGAAAGCTGAAAAAAGCGGGTAAACTCTCGCGCAGCGACGATTCGTGCTCCCATTCGTCGTATTCGCTCAGCCGCTCACTTTGGCTCTCGCGGATATGATTCGACATCACAGCCATGGCCCGAGCCGAATCCTTGG
Organism: uncultured Acidobacteriaceae bacterium; assembly: GCA_963730775.1. Taxonomy (GTDB): domain Bacteria; phylum Acidobacteriota; class Terriglobia; order Bryobacterales; family Bryobacteraceae; genus Bog-105. Next base: position 373,214 of record CAVSTI010000019.1, read on the forward strand.
CGCCAACCGCCTCGAGTATCTCCCGATGCTGTCCATGGATTTTGCTCAGCGCCGGAACGTCGTGCCCTTCGCGGTGGATCGCGAAGATTCTGATCAGAAGCCTGGTTTCATTCACCACCTTCAGAATGCGAGCATTTGACGCAATTCGAAGCAACAGCGTGTGAAAGCCCAGATCGCACGCGATGAAGCGATTCATCTGCTTCCCATCGAGTTTGTCTCGCTTCGAATTGCGCAACTCGTCCCTCAGTGCCAGGATCTGGTCAGCAAAGCCTTGCAGCCGCTGCAGGTCCTGCGGCGTATTGGTGCGGGCTGCCACTTTGCCCACCGCATACACCTCAAGCGCTTCCCGAAGCTCATACAGATCGATGATGTCCTGACGTCCGAGTTGCACAACAACGGTGCCGCGGTTCGGAGTCTGTTCGAGTAAGCCCTCCGCGACCAGCTGCCCCAATGCTTCGCGGATCGGCGTACGACTGCTGCCGAGTTCCTGTGCCAGAGGAACCTCCGACACGGCGCTGCCCGGCGGCAATTCGCCTCGTGCGATTTTTTGCTGGATAAGCAGGTAGGCCCGCTCGCGAACGGATCGATCTGCGCGGGTGTGAGTGGCCGGAGCGGTGCGCTTCACTAGACCTTAAGTATAGGGGAGGGCGGAAACACCAAGTAGACAATCCTGTCGACAATTGTATATAGTTGCATCCAGGTTTTTCGTCTCGCCTTCCAGGGCATGAATTCCATAGAGCAAGATCAATCACGAGGGCTGTTGCACGGAATCGTGCCTCCGCTTGTAACCCCGCTTACTTCGGGGGGCGAATTCGACTCCGCTTCCTACGCCAAGCTGATTGAGCGCGTGATCGCCGGCGGCGTTCATGGCCTTTTCGTGATGGGCAGTACGGGCGAGTTCACAGCTTTAGTTCCGACATTCGCCACGCCATTGTTCAGGAAAGCTGTCACCTCACAGGACCAAGCGGTTCCCGGTGGTAGTGAACGTCTCTGATACCTGTCTGCAGGATTCCTTGCGACTCGCGCGTTTCGCGGCGCGAGCGGGAGCAACGGCGGTAGCGATTTGTCCTCCGTTTTACTTTTCTGTTACGCAGTCAGACCTGGTTCGCTACCTGGCCAAGTTCGCCGAGCGCTCTGATTTGCCGGTGTTCCTGTACAACATTCCCCAGAATGCGCATCACGAATTGACGGTTGAGACAGTGGAGCGTCTGGCGGACATCCCGAACATCGTTGGCGTCAAGAACAGCAACGGGAAGCCTGGACTACATCGCGCAAGGTAAGCGAGATAAAGCGTCGCAGACCCGAGTTCACGATCATGGTTGGGACGGAAGAGATCCTCATGCCCGCCATGGAGGCCGGTGCCGACGGAAGCGTTTGCGGCGGGGCGAACATGTTCCCCGAGCTGTTCGTGAATCTGTACCAGGCCATCATCGACGATCAAAAAACGCGGGCGACAGCCATGCAGGAGCAAGTCGTGCGTATTTCTGAAGCGCTTTACAGCGTCGGCGCTCCCGAAACGAGTTACTTTCGCGGCCTTAAAGCTGCACTTGCCGAATTAGGCGTTTGCCGCGATACACCAGCGGAGCCGTTCGCGCCCATTCAGCGAAGAGGAAAGAGAAGAGTTCCGTTCCCGATTGAATCGATTGTTGCCAGATATTACTTGAAAGGAAGTACCATGCAGACTTTTCGAGCGGCCTTGTTAGCCGCGCTTACTCTCTTCTGTTCGGCTGCGCTCTCGTTTGGTCAGGTGAATGCGACCGGCACTTTCTCCGGCCAGGTTAAAGATGCCACCGGTGCCGCGATACCGAATGCTGCTGTCAAAGTGACCGAGCAGGAAACGGGTATTGTGACGTCGAAGCAAAGCGCGTCGGACGGCTACTTCACCGTGGCTATTGCTGAAGCCGGGAATCTACTCCATCGAGGTCAGCGCCCAGGGATTCTCGAGTGCGGTGAGAAAAGATATCGCGCTGCAGATTCAGCAGGTCATACAAGAAGACTTCACGCTGCAGGTGGGAAATATGCAGCAACAGGTAACAGTGGAAGGCGGTGCGCCGCTGCTCAACACTGAGTCCACTGAACTGGGCAACGTCCTGACCGAGCACTCGACTCAGCAGCTACCGCTGAACGGGCGCAACTTTTCGCAACTTGCGCTTCTGGTTCCAGGAACCAATCCCGGGCCTGTGGGTGGCATTCGAACGCAGGGAAATGGCAACGAAACACAGCGTGCCGGGGCAGAGATCGTGGCTTCGGGTTCGCGCGGCAGTTTCAATACGTTCATGATCGATGGTCTGGATGATCGCGATCAGTCGGTGGGAACAGTGAAGGTGTTTCCCAACCTGGAGAGCATCGGCGAATTCAAGGTTCAGGTGGGCAACTACAGCGCAGAATTTGCCAGCGGAGGTGCGGTCGTCAACGTGATCACGCGCTCGGGCGCGAACGAGTTCCACGGCTCCGCCTTTGAGTTTCTGCGAAACAACGCATTTGATGCGCGCCAGTTCTTCGATGCAAAGAAGCCGCAGTTCCAGCAAAATCAGTTTGGAGGCGCGTTAGGCGGTCCAATCAAGAAGAACAAAACGTTCTTCTTTGGCGATTACCAAGGTCTTCGCGTCCACAGTGCCAGCACTTCTCTGATCACCGAGCCGACAGCAGCCATGCGCGGCGGCGATTTCACAGGCGTAGCAACCCTCTATGATCCCAACACTTACAACCCGGCCACGAACACCCGCCAACTCTTCGCGGGTAATGTAATACCTTCAACGCGCATCGACCCGATTGCGCGGAACCTTCTGGCGATACTCCCTCCGCCGAACTTACCCGGTATTCGGAACAACTTGCGTTTGAACAATCTCGCCGTCCAGGTGCAAGACCAATACGACGTACGCGTTGACCAGAACTTCTCAGATCGAGACAGTATGTTCGTGCGTTACACGCATGGAGACGCCGACACCACGTTCCCCGACTACGCCGGTGCTGGTCGAACGGCGCAATCAATCCTCTGGCATTCGCACAGGGTACGGCGACGGCAGGATCTTTGCGCCTGAACCACGCGCCGAGTGATCAGGCGACGATCCAGGAGATTCATCAATTCAGCCCATCCGTCGTGAACCAGTTGGCCCTTAGGATACACGCGTTTTGCTCTACGCGTGACGCCTCTTGATTTCGGCTCCAATATCGCGCAGCGGCTCGGATTGCTGGGCGCGAATACGGATGCGAACTCGAGCGCTATGGCGTCTCTTAGTATTTCCGGCTATCAGGGCTATAGCGCCAGCAATCTGCCGGAAGTCATCCCTCAGAACACTTTTCAGATCAGCGATACGATCTCGTACACCAAGGGTGCTCATTCCTTCCGATTCGGCGGCAGTGTGATCCAAAATCGATTCGGGTTTTTCCAGTTGGGTGCGCCTTCCGGATCCTTGAGCTTCACCGGGAGCTATAGCAATAACCCCGCCAGTTCAGCGGGCGGCAACGGATTCGCAGATTTTCTGCTCGGGCTTCCCGCGAGTTCTTCCAAATCGGCGGCGCCGAGCGGCGTGCCGTATGAGCGATACACAGAATACGGCGCGTTTGCGCAGGACACTTGGCGCGCAACCCCCAAGCTCACCGTGAACCTTGGGCTGCGTTACGACGTGTTCACGCCGTTGACGGAGAGTTACAACCGGCAATCGGATTTTCTCCTGGGTAGCGGAACGCTCGTTCTAGCGGGGCAAAATGGCTATTCTTCCAGCATCCTCGAAACTCAAAAGCACAACATCAGCCCTCGCGTGGGTCTTGCCTACCGGGTCGACGATCGCACTGTGGTTCGAGCAGCCTATGGATTGTTTTACTTCAATGAAGTTGGAACGGGCGGCTCAGCCCGGCTGTTCATCAATTACCCATTCGCGGCTCAATACGCTGTCAGTTGTAGCGCCACTGCGCCTTGTTTGAGCACCTCGACAGGTATCCCCAACACCTTGTCCACCAGCAATCTGCCGACTGTGGTCTATATGCCCACGAATAACCTGACGCCGAACATTCAGCAGTGGAACTTTACGGTCGAGCGGCAGGTCGGCTCGTCGTGGGTCTTCAGTACGGCATACGTGGGCACGCGTGGCACCCACCTGAACATCGCCCTTGACGAGAACGTTGCATTTCCAGGGCCGGGTTCAGTGCCGGCGCGTCGTCCCTATCCTAATTACGCCACGATCTCGTCCTGGGAGCCTCGCGGTCCGTCGAGCTATAACGGACTGCAAACCTCAGCTCAGAAGCGGCTCAGCCAGGGCATTTCGCTTCTCGCCGCTTACACCTATAGCAAGAGCCTGGATGAAGGTGCCGGTGGAAATTCGTCGTCGGGCGAATCTCGTAACAACATTCAGAATCCGCGTAATCTTTCGGCAGACTATGGTCCATCGAATTTCAACTACAAACATCGCTTTACTTTGAGCACGGTTGTCGAGCTGCCGTTCGGTCATGGGCGCAAGTTCCTCGGCAGCGCAAGAGGAATTGAAAATGCTCTCGTGGGCGGCTGGCAGCTGACCAGCATTGCCACCATCCAGTCCGGCGCACCCTTTTCTGTTTCGCTCTCCACTCCCACCGCGAACACAGGGACGTTCACGAGACCGGATCGTGTTTGCGATGGCAACTTACCGAGCGACCAGCAAAGTCTCAACGCCTTCTATAACGTTTCGTGCTTTAAAGCGCCTGCCCTGTACACGTTCGGAAACACGGGACGCAACGTGCTGATTGGCCCCGGATTGGCCACATGGGATTTGGGTGCAGGGAAGGATTTCCTCTTCACCGAAAAAGCCGGTGTTCAGTTTCGTTCGGAGTTTTTCAACGTTCTGAACCGCGCTAACTTTGGTTTGCCGAACAACAGCATCGGATCTGCGGCGCAGGGAACGATTACCTCAGTTATCACGAACGCCAGGCAGATTCAGTTCGCGCTTCGTTTCCATTTTTGAGGAGTCGATTGTCACACTCTTGTCGTCTGATTGTCGCCTCTCTGTTCCTCGGCTTCATGTCGCGGATGGATCTGCGCGCGGCTGAGGGCCTCAAAAACATTGTTGTGTATCGCGAAGCCGGGCGCTATGCGGGCTGGCCGGCAAACCACGGCATCTGGACATGGGGGAACGAGATCGTGGTCGGGTTTGAATCCGGTTACTTTCACTTCAGTGAGAGCCGGCATTCGATCGACTGGGATCGCCCGGCACAGCACCTTCTGGCACGAAGCAAGGACGGTGGTGAGACGTGGAGCATTGAGCATCCGGAAAGTCTGAAGCCTCCTCCGAATGCAATGGTGGCGAAGGTTCATACGGAGCCTGGCGGCAAAGAAGCCACGGATTGTCCGGGCGGGATCGACTTTACAAACCCGAACTTCGCTTTCACGCTGCGTCTTGAAGATGTGAACGTCGGACCCTCCCGGTTTTACTATTCCTACGACCGGGCGAAAACCTGGCATGGACCCTTTCGCCTGCCGGACTTCGGCCAGAAGGGCATTGCCGCGCGCACGGATTATCTCGTCAACGGAACGCACGACATGACCGCGATGCTGACTGCAGCCAAATCGAATGGCCGCGAAGGCCGCGTGATCTGTGTTCGCACGCAGGATGGCGGGAAGACTTGGAAGATGCTCGGCTTTGTCGGCCCCGAGCCGGACGAAAAAGATTTCGCGATCATGCCATCTTCGCTACGGCTCTCGCGTAACTCGATCCTCACGGCAGTCCGCCATACCGGCTCGGTCGAACTATTTCGCTCTGACGATGATGGCTTGAATTGGCGATCGCTGGGGCGCCCCGTTGCGAATACAGGTGCACACAGCGGCAATCCACCTTATCTGTTGCGGTTGAAAGACGGGCGGCTGGCGATCACCTACGGGTTCCGTTCCGAGCCATTCGGTATTCGCACCGTGATCAGCAGCGACGAAGGCAAAAGCTGGAGCGAACCGATTACTTTGCGCCAGGACGGCGGAACCTGGGATCTCGGTTATACCCGCAGTACCGTTCGGCCGGACGGCAAAGTCGTTACGGTCTACTACTACAACGAGCAAAAAGACGCGGAGCGCTTCATTGGCGCCACCATCTGGGATCCGGCAGTGATTGTTCCGAAAAACCAATAAACCATCCACGTACTTCGATGAATAGACGAACCTTTTTGCAGGGAGCCGGTGCAGCCTGGGCCGCTTCTCCTCTCCTCAGCTTTGGCGCGACCGCGGGCGACTTCGACCTTAGCAAGTGCGTCATCATTGGCGCAGACGCAGGTACGCCGCGCGAGAAGAAAGCGCTTGCCGTGTTGAGCGAGGAGATTGAGAAGCGCTCTCAAATACGGCCAGCGATCCAGAGCGCGAGAGCTTCGCGACCCGCCGAATTCACGATTTACGCCGCCACCCGGCAGTCCGCACGCACACTAGGCGGCCGTGTATCGTCCGCGCTCTCTTCCGTCGGGTCGCTAGCGCCCGAGGGCTACGCGATCGGCTCCGGCCAGGATGCGAACGGACGCTGGCTCAGCGTCATCGGCGCCGATGAACGGGGGCTGCTGTTCGGCGTGGGCAAAGTTTTGCGTAATGGAGTGTTCGGACGCGAAAAGGCCACACTTAACGTCGAGCATGTCACTGGGACCACGTCGCCGAAGTATCCGTTGCGCGGTCACCAGCTCGGTTATCGTCCGAAGACGAATGCTTACGACGCCTGGGATGTGCCCATCTGGGACCAGTACATTCGCGATCTGGCGATGTTTGGCACCAACGCCGTCGAGTTGATTCCGCCGCGCTCTGACGACGAACCCGACAGTCCGCATTTCCCGCTTTCGCCCGAGCGGATGATGGTCGAGATGTCGCGCATCTGCGACGAATACGGCCTTGACGTCTGGATCTGGTATCCGGCGATGGATCCGGATTATGCGGATCCGAAGACCGTCGAATCCGCGCTGGCGGAATGGGAGCACTTTTACAAGATCCTGCCTCGGATCGACGCGCTTTTTGTGCCCGGCGGCGATCCCGGACACACCGAACCTCGCGCGATGCTGTCTTTCCTCGAGAAGCAGAAGGCCAGCCTCCGCCGCTATCATCCGAAAGCGCAGATGTGGATGTCGCCGCAAGGCTTCCGGGAAGCCTGGATGAACGATTTCTTCCAGATCATCGGAGATCGCCATACAGCGACTTGGCTCGATGGCCTGGTATTCGGCCCGCAATCGCGGCTCAGCCTGCCGCAACTGCGCGCGCGCGTACCGAAGAACTATCCGATCCGGTTTTACCCTGACATCACGCATAGCGTGCAATGCCAGTATCCGGTACCTGACTGGGATATCGCCTTTGCTCACACCGAAGGGCGTGAAGTGATCAATCCCAGACCGGTGGACCAGGCCAACATCTTGCGGCGATACTCGCCGGACACGAACGGGTTCATCACGTATTCGGAAGGCTGCAACGACGATGTCAACAAGTTTGTCTGGAGCGCGCTCGGATGGAATCCCGACGCTCACGTCGCCGATGTGCTGCGCGACTTCAGCCGCTACTTCTTCGGACAGCCGCTTGCAGACGGTTTCGCGCAAGGGTTGCTCGATCTCGAGACTAACTGGCGCGGTCCGCTGGCGACGAACGATTCCGTACCGGTCACGTTGGCCCGTTTTCGCGACATGGAAACGAAAGCGCCTCCCGCGGTGCTTCAGAATTGGCGTTTCCAACAAGGGCTCTATCGCGCCTACTACGATGCTTCGTTACGCAGCAGGCTGCTAGACGAAAACGGTGCGGTGCAAAAGGCATATGACGTTCTGGGCCGGGCAACTGAGATCGGCTGGGCCCCTGAGCCGCTCGACATCAGCCAGCCCTTGAGTTCTGCACCGGCAAACGGCCTTGACCCGACGATCCTGCTCGATGATGCTGATCACGTTTTGAGTCGAGTTCTTGTCGAACCGGCCGGCACGGCTCTCCGAATGCGTGTACGGGAATTGGGGGAAGCCCTATTCCAAAGTATCCGGATGCAGCTTGCCGTCGATCGCTATGCGGGCGAAGCTGTCAACCGGGCGGCTAATTTAGAAACGCTGGAATCTCCCATCTCCGATGTGTCTTGGCTCCGAGCCCAGATTGTTGCCATTCGCAGGCTTGCCTCCGCCAACGAACAAGTCACCGCGATTCGCCAATTGCTCGCGCGCAAAGATCCAGGCCCGGGAGGATTCTACGATGAGCCTGGTAACCCGAGCAACCGGCCGCACGTGCTTCTCGGTCCCGGATATAACGAAGATCCGGAGTTTCGCGCCTCCGTTTTGACCGGTTTCAATTATCCTGACCGGTTGGGCAGCAGTGCTCCGATTGCATGGAAGCGATGGGGTGGATCGCTGTTCGATGCTCCACTCCGGATGCAGTACAAAGATCTGGACTCCGAATCGCAATATCGCGTACGCGTGGTGTATTCTCCGGAGGCGAAACAGGTCAGGATCAGGCTCGTTGCAAATGAGAAGTACGAAGTTCACCCTCTGCTGCAAAGGCCGACGCCACAGAAGCCGCTCGAGTTTGATATTCCTCAAGACGCGACCAAAGGCGGCGAACTGAATTTAAGCTGGACGCGAGAACAGGGCCTGGGCGGGAATGGCCGAGGCTGCCAGGTCTGCGAAGTCTGGCTGCTCAGGAAAGTGAACGGATGAAGCAAGAACAGCAGGCACCGGTGCCCTGGGAAAATCCGGTTCTCACGTCCCTTCGCGAGAAAAAACCCGTGGTTGGAATGACGCTTTCTACACCTAGCGTCGAGATCGCGGCGCAAGCGGCCGATATGGGCTTCGATTTCTTATGGATCGAGATGGAGCATTCTCCCATCACGCTCGAAACGGCCCGGAACATGATCCTCGCTACCCGCGGTGCACGCGCGATGCCGTTCATTCGCGTACCGGTCGTTGAACTTTGGACCGCGAAGCGAGTGATGGATATGGGCGCGCTCGGAGTTATCTTTCCTTTCGTGAGCACTGCGGAACAGGCGAAGCTAGCAGCATCCGCCTGTCGCTATCCACCGCAGGGAGGACGCGGTTCAGGTGCGGGCCTTGCCACGTTCCGCTGGCCTGCGCCGGGCGGCTACTACGACTTCGCTGACAAGAATATCGCCGTCATCACAAACATTGAGGACACGACGGCCATGGCCAATCTGGACGCCATCGCCGATACGCCGGGCATCGACGTTCTGTTTATCGGAACGAGCGACTTGTCCTTCTCTCTCGGCTTTCGCGGCCGGCAGGATCCTCCGGAACTGCAGGACGCAATCAGGAAAGTTGTGAAGGCGGCACACAGAGCAGGGAAAGCCGTCGGCCGCCCTCTTGTGGATGCGCAGTACTACCAAGAGTTCGTGGACCAGGGCTTCACGTTCTTCCAGGCGCAAACTGAAATCAACCTGATGGCCGCGGGCGCGGAACGCTACCTGACGGCTCTCAACAAGTGGAGACCATCGGTTGGTCCTCGACCGATGTACTAGCGATGCCGCTCTCCGTTCGACCGCTGGCCGAATACAAATGGCGGGTAGTCGCCATGCTCTGGACCGTTTCATTCTTCAACTACGCGGACCGAGCTGCACTGTTTACCTTGTTTCCACTGCTGGAACGCGAGATGCACCTTTCGCCGGTGCAGTTGGGTCTGCTCGCCTCGGGTTTCGCCTGGACCTACGGTTTGCTCGCGCCATTTGCCGGCAACCTCGTGGATCGCATTTCGCGCAAACGCGCTGTGCTGGGAGGTCTCTATGCATGGAGCAGCATTGCCGCCTGTACTTCGCTATCGCATGGATTTGGCCAGCTCTTCAGCTTCATGGCCGCTGAAGGCGTGGGAGAAAGCCTCTACTATCCGGCCTCGATGTCTCTCTTGAGCGACTATCATGGTCCAGAGACGCGTTCACGTGCGATGGGTATTCACCAGACCAGCGTTTACGTCGGCACCATTGCCGGTGGCTTCTTCGCCGGCCTGATTGGTGAACAATATGGCTGGCGCTGGTCGTTTCTTACCTTCGGCGGCCTGGGGCTTCTGCTTGGATTCGTTCTCATGCGCTTCCTTCGCGAGCCGGTACGCTCTCACACGGTCGGCATAGAGGTTCAAGAACGGCCGGGGTTGCTTCAGGTGCTCTCTTACATCAGCAAGTCGCCGGCTGCGCTCCTGCTGCTGCTCGGCTTCTGCTGCGCCAATTTCGTGGCGATGGTTCTGCTTTCCTGGATGCCGAAGTTTCTCTATGATCGGTTCGGATTGAGCGTGGCTGTTGCGGGGTTGTCGGCGACATTGTTCATTCAACTCGCCAGCATGTGCGGATCACCCCTCGGCGGTTGGTTCGCCGACATCATGCAGAAAAAGCGGCTGGGGGGACGTGCGGCTGTTCAATCGGCCGCGTTATTCTGCGGTGCACCATTCATCGTCTTGTGTTCTCAGACGCGCCAACCCGCCGTACTGGCCTTTGCCCTGGTGGCGTGGGGGTTGTGCAAGGGACTTTACGACGCGAATATCTTTGCCTCCATGTTCGATGTCGTGCCTGCGGAAGCGCGTGGAACCGCGGCGGGCGTAATGAACATGATCGGCTGGCTGTGCGGCGGCGGTCTTGCTCCCGTTGCCATCGGCTACTTGTCGCAGAGCGTCGGCCTCAGCACCGCGCTCGGATTCACTGCGGGCGTTTACATCATCGGCGGCATTGTCCTGCTACTGGCATCGCGATTAGCGCAAAACGAGACGGTGCGCGTTCTCCAACCGAAAAACGCGCATTCCGTCTCCGCAACGCAGTAACGCCTCGCGACTAAGCTATTGAGGTCTCATCCAGGTGTCCTCCAATACCTCAACGGAAGACATCACCGTCTGACCTCCAGCCGTCAGTTTAATCATGTAGGTTCCCGGTTCCACCAACGGTCCGAGTGGCGGCGCATTATTGAACCCGAACCCACCCCCGCCGCGCACTGGGACAAAGGGCACCTCGGTTGAATGCTCCGGACGAGTGGCGCCCGGAGCAGTCCAGGGAGCATTGGGGTCGTCCGGCACGAGTTCCGGAGGCGCTCCTCGACCTGGTCCGCCGCCACGGTTCTCGTTTTGATTTGCCGGTGGCGCCGGTCCGCGCATGTTCCATTGAAAGCTGTTCATGCCGGTTTTGATCGCAACGTCCATGGTGCTGACGACCTTCTTGTTCTGAAGGAACTCGAGCTTCGCGGCTCCGATATCGGATTTCGCCAGGATGTGAATGGCCGTGCCGCCCTGCGGATTTTTTCCGACAAACTCACGATTCGCAACATGGCGCTGCGACTTGCGCATCGTTCTTCCAGAGCACCGCCGGACGCGGCTCAAACAGCGTTAGATCGCCTCTTCTCCGCCTCCTTCAGATGTTCCAGCGGACTGATATCATCCACGATCCAGATCGAGCGTCCGTGCGTTCCCACGATCAGATCGCGGTCGCGGGGATGAATCAAGATATCGTCCACGCGAACGCTAGGCAGGTTCGACATGAACTTCTTCCATGTCTTGCAGCCATCCAGGGTTGCGTACATCCCAAACTCAGTGCCGACAAAGAGCAGGTCCGGATTCTCGAGGTCTTCCCGCAATGCGTTGATATTTCCATTTTTCGGCAGATCGCTGGTCACGTTCGTCCAGGTCTTGCCGTAATCTGTCGTCTTGTACAGATACGGCGACCAGTCATCCAGGCGATGCGCATCGAGCGCAACATAAGCCGTTCCGGGATCGAAGTGCGAAGGTTCAATGCGCGAGATCTGCACATATCCCTTTGGCGCGTCCGTGATATTGCCGTAGACGTTGGTGAACGTCTCGCCGCCATCCTGGCTGAGTTGCAGGTTGCCGTCGTCCGTGCCGATCCAGATCACGCCCGGCTTCGATGGAGACTCCCGCATCTGCGTCGCCAGCGAACTGGATGAGTAGCCATCGTGCTTCGCCACCATTGGCTTGTCGCCGGCTAAATTCATGATCGGCATCTCGGAGTTCCACCGATTCACATGCTTGGTCAAATCGGTGGTGTTCATCGTCCAGGTGTCGCCGCGGTTGTTCGACTTGAAGAAGTATTGCGCCGCCATGTACAGGACGGCCGGATTATGCGGCGAGATCTCGAAGGGCGCATTCCAATAAAACCGGAACGGATCGAGCTTGCGCGGCGCATTCACCACATTCGGCGGCGCACTGCCTGCCCGAATCGTCCACCGCCTCCGCCGCCTGCCGCGGCTGCTTCAGGACGCCCGGCGCGAGCTGCGCGTCGCTGCTTCGGCCGGTGCGGAACCCGCCGTCGGATTCGTAGCGGTCGGATTGGCCGGAGTGGGATTCTCGTTCGCGACGGTCGCGGCCGGTGGCGTGGCTGCCGGGGGTTGTGCCACGGTAGGCTTGATGCTCTTCTGTGTGGCGGCGCGCAGGTCGTGCCGGTTCATGTTGCCGTCTTGCGATTCCGCATAGACAATCGCCCAGTCGGTCGGGTCCTGGCGCGTATAGAAGCCATCGCCTCCCGCGACCGTGTACCAATCGGTATTCACGCCGCCGGTTGTGGATGCGAAGAGCGCTCGGGCCGCACCAGGCATTGTTGTCTTGCAAACCGCCGCAGACGAAATACGGATGCCGCATATCCGCGGAGACCTGGTAGAACTGTCCCGACGGCAATATCGTTATGGTAGTCCCAGGTGAACCCGCCGTCATTGCTGATGTCCAGTGCCGCCATCGTGGCCGACCGCAACGACCCGCGGGTCTTTCGGATTGATCCAGAAAGCGTGGTAATCGGTGTGCGAGCCGGTTAGCCCCTTCCACGTCTTGCCGCCATCGAGGGACATTTGGCCGGGCGTGCCGCCCACAAGCAGCTTTTTGTCGTTCACCGGGTCGACACGAATCTGGCTGAAATACGTGGGCCGCTGGTTCTGATTGCTTTGGAACGTCCAGGTTTTGCCGCCGTCCTCCGACCGAAAAACGCCGCTGCCATTCGGATTAGGAGGAGGCGTGATTGCGGCCCCGATTGCCTGCCGCTGCTGCAGCTTCGGGCGTGCCTGCGGCCGGCTTGACCAGCGGGTCCGGAGGATCTCCTGTGCATTCGGACGGAATCCGGGCGGCGCCGGCCCTCCTTCCGCCAGTGTGCCGCCGCCCGTGCCCGCGCTCGCGCCGGCTTCTACCTGCGCGTAGATAATCTTCGGATTCGCTCGGAAGATGGAGATGGCGATACGCCCGTAGAGTCCGTCCTTCGGCTTGGGCCAGCCGGGGCCGTCTAACTTGGTCCAGGTGTTACCGCCATCCGTCGATTTCCAGAGCGCGCTGTCCTGCCCGCCGCCGTTGTAGCCATACCAGGTTCGGCGGCGTTGAAACGAGGACGCATAAACGATCTTTGGAGTTCGACGGGATCGATGGCAACATCGTTGAATCCGGTATCGGGATCCATGTACTTCAGGTTCTTCCAGGTTTTGCCGCCATCCTGTGAGCGAAACAGCCCGCGCTCTTCGTTCGGACCGAACAGATGGCCTGGTGACGCGACAAAAACGATCTTCGGATTGGTCGGATCGACGGCTACGCGGTTGATCGATTGTGTCTTCTCGAGTCCTAGGTGAGTTCCAGGTTTTGCCGCCGTCGGTGGTGCCCCAAACGCCATCGCCGATGGAAGAACTCTGGCGGTTATTGGCCTCGCCGGTTCCGACATAAACAACATTCGGGTCGGAAGGCGCGATGCCGATGGCGCCGATCGACTCGTTCTGCATGTTGTCGAATTGCGAATGCCAGTGATTTCCGCCGTCGGTCGATTTCCAGAGCCCGCCGGTTGCGAATCCGATGTACATGATCATCGGATCCTTCTCGGAGCCCTGAATATCATCCAGGCGGCCCATCATGACCGCGGGGCCGATTGAGCGAAACTCGAATCCGCGCAGAATCGGATCCGTTGATTCGTTGGGTTTCGGCGCGCTTGGTTTGGATGGTGGTGCCTGTGCACTTAGGCAAAAGGCAAGAAATAACGGAGCAACGCCGGCGACAAAAAGTGTTGAACGACGGCTGGACGTGCTCGGTAGAAGCATGCGGGTGAGTCCTCCTGACCTCTCCGTCGTACGAGGACCGGAGTCAAACGAAGATGTTAATACGACCGCCGTAGTAATCCGGTTACAGGCCCGACCTCTATAATGTCGGCATGCGCACCCTGTCTGGTTCGGAGTCAAGGATGACCCGGCGCCGGCTGGCCGCTCTGCTCAGTGCCACGCCGCTCGCTGCGCAGATTGCTGCTCCTCCGGTCACACAGAAGACACCGCCAGTAGGCTCGCCCGCTCCGTCCCAAACGACAGGCACCGCCGACGAAAAACTAAAGAAAGCAAATGACGACATCCGGAAAGTGAGCGAGCGGTTGGCTCAGACTCGAAGTTCCAATGGATGTGGAGCCGTCTTTCGTTTTCAAGCCGTAACCCATGGGAAAGCCGCAATCAAAGCTCGACGAAAGCAGCCTGCCGTTCGCAACGATTCCGGAGCTGGGAGAAGCGCTTCGCCAGCACAGCATCACCTCGAGCGAACTGGCCAAGTTTTTTGGTAAGCGTCTGGAGACGATCGGGCCAACGTTGAATGCCCTCGCTTGCTCGACCATGAAGCGGGCCAAAGACGATTGGGGCGATGTCGACTACGAATTCAAGCGCGAGCGGTTCCGGGGTCCGTTGCAAGGCATTCCCTATGGAGTGAAGGACCTGATCGCTGTGGCCGGTTATCCCACAACCTGGGGCGCCAAACCTTACGAGAACCAAAGCTTCGACAAAGACGCGAGCGTGGTCGATCGCCTGGATAGCGCCGACGCGATCTTGATCGGAAAGCTCTCCATGATCGAATTAGCCGGCGGCGGGGGTTACAGTTCGGCGTCGGCTTCGCTGCAGGGCCCGGGGCTGAACCCGTGGAACCTGCAGCATTGGGCCGGAGGCTCATCGAGCGGTTCCGGGGCGGCGGTTGCGGCTGGATTAGTGCCGTTTGCGCTCGGGTCTGAAACATCGGGTTCCATCTTGAACCCCGCCTGTTTCTGTGGCGTGACTGGATTCCGTCCCACGTATGGCTTAGTCAGTCGCCATGGTGCCATGGCCCTTTCGTGGACGCTGGACAAGATCGGGGTCTTTGCACACACGGCTGAAGACTGCGCGTTGGTGCTCCATGTCATCGCTGGAAAGGACTCGGACGATCCGGGTTCAGCAGGCAAGAGCTTCTATTACACGCCGACGTGGTACCAGAAGACTTCCGACCTGAAAATTGGCTTCGCTGAGATTGACTTCTCGGAATGGCCGGATGAGCCATTGCGCCCGGCATTTGCGAGCGCTCTCGCGACAGTGAAAGCAATGGGCGGTCAGATGGTGGAGACCCGTCTTCCAGATTTCCCATACCGGCCGGTCATCGGAACGATCATCGACTCGGAAGCGGCCTCTATCTTTGAGGTGTTGATTCGCAGCGGTCAGGTGGATGGGTTGGCCGATCAGGATCAGATCGCAGGCCTCAAGGCGTCGATGAACTACTCGGCACTCGATTACCTCAAGGCCATGCGCGTTCGTGCTCAGATCCAGACTGCATTCCGAAAGCTCTTCACCGATCTGGATCTGCTGATTGCGCCAACGGAGTTCAGCCTGGCTGATCGAGCCGATCGTCCCTTTGACGAGACTCAACCAAAACGACCGGAACAACGGGGTGTCGGGTCCGGACTTATACCGGCAAGCAACTTGTGCGGTCTCCCGGCAATTACGATTCCCTGCGGATTAGTGAACGGACTGCCGATCGGCATACAGGTTGTCGGGCCCCCGTTCTCAGAAAACCGCATCCTCTCGTTCGCGAAAGAATTTCAAAGGCGCACCGACTTCCACAAACAGCATCCGCCGCCGATTACTGCCTGAGCGCGGCGGCCCCGCCGACAAGGCTTAGTGTCGTAAAGAAGATCGCCATCACGCCGAGTCTACGGCGTTCGGGTATGACCGTGTGGAACGCGAGAAACAAGAAGCTGCCACCGATGACTGCAAGCACGCCGGCAATCCACCAGATACCAAAATTGGCGATTCCAGTCTGGTCTGCCTTCGGTTCGAGAAAGGCTCCAGCCAGGGTAAGGAACTCTACTCCCAAGCCCGCAATCAAAGCTTTTTTCGTGGATCCGATGGCGCGGCGAACGATCCAGCCCAGGGCGATGCCTTCGGGAACCTTGTGCAGAGCCAGCCCGATGGGAACGGCCACCGCGGCCAGCGCGTTGACAGCTGTCGCGCGAACGCTCCAGCCGTCGAGAAAACTGTGAATTGCCGTCGCGATCAGAAGTGGTTTGACGATGCTCTCGTGCTTCGCCCAACCCTCATCCACCAGGAAGTGGTCCAGTAACCCTAGGGCCAGACCGCATCCGACCGTTAGTGCCAGGGCAGGCGCCCAACCCGATATCTGGGCGGTTTCTGGTAAAAGCCAAAACAGGGCGATACCGCACAACAATCCGCTACCCGCCGCCCCTAAGTGAGCTGAAAGTATTCGTGATCGGCCGAGCAGCACTCCAATCGCCACGCCAGCGGATGCGAGTAGCGTCAAAAGTGCCGCGATCACCATTTACTGCCCGGTGACCTTGATGACGAAGTACGTAAACGGCTGCCCTTTCTCGACGAGCAACTGATGGGGCAAGCCCGCAGGGATGTGGATGATGTCTCCGGCGGACAACGGGTGACGCTCTCCACCCTTGATGGAAGTGCCACGCATCTCACCGGCCTTTTCGGTTTTGCTGTTCACCAGCGTCCCTCCGGTCAGAATCGTCGCCGCTCCCTCTTCCACGACGAAGATGTCTGCCTCGTGTTGATGCACCTCCGACGAACCGGTCTGTTCCCGGTGGGCCAGCATGGTGTAGTGGTCGCCATAACGGTTCAATTCCTGGCTGACGAATTGCCCGCCCTTCTTTGTAATCTTTTCGGCGACGCCCTTCATTTCTTTGGGGGTGTAAATATCGACTTTCGCGTCCGCAGCATGGAGACATGCGGCTGCTGCAAATAAAATTGCCCAGGTTGACAGAATTCTCATCGTGCCTCTTATTGGTTCGGAACTTCAGCGTCCGAAACATAGTGTGGCATGGAGACTTGTCTGAAAAGAGTGTCGCCGGCGGTCCGATGATTTCGGCAAATTGATAAACTTGAGGTAATTGCGGTCCCGTAGCTCAGGTGGATAGAGCATTTGCCTTCTAAGCAAAGGGTCACTGGTTCGAGTCCAGTCGGGACTACTTTCCCCCTCGAAAATCTTAAATCCCGAAAAACCAAGAAGCCAGAGAGCGCTCGACTGGGTCGTCTTCTTTCTGTCCGATGTGGAGACGGGCGTTGGACCTTTCATGGCCGGTTACCTTACCGGCGTTCGTCACTGGAATCCCGAACAGATCGGGTTTGTTTTCGCGGCACAGAAGATAGCATCTGTCCTCACGCAAGCGTCCGCAGGCTGGCTGATCGATCGCACAACTCTCAAACGCTGGATTATGGCCGGTGTGGCTCTCGCGATCAGTTTCGGAGCGGCATTCGTTGTCTGGGCGCCTGGGGTCATTTCTCAATCACTGAACCAAATCGGGATCGGTGCTGCCACGGCAATTGCAACCCTAACGGTCTCTGCTCTCTCGCTGGGAATGGTCGGGCGGAATGCGTTTGGCCGGCGGATGGGCCGGAACGGTGCATACAGCCACGCCGGCAATATGCTGACGGCCTCGATCGCGGGCTATGCAGGATTTCGAATTGGCCAGGAGTGGATCTTCTATTGTTCTGCTGCCTTGGGAGTGGCGTGTTCGCTTTCCGCTCTCGCGATCCGCGAATCTGACGTCGACCACGCAGTAGCGCGGGAAGCGCCGGATGTCGAATCCGGCAGTGACGCTGTCGCGAAAGCCTCAAGCTTGTTGAAGAGCCCGGCTGTGCTGATCTTTGCGGTTGTTGTCCTGCTGTTCCATGTGACGAACTCGGCGTTGTTGCCGCTCGCGACTGAAGAGATTTCTCGCGATAGCGGCAGGGCGGCATCGTTGTATCTGACGGCTTGCATCGTTCTGCCTCAGCTCGTCATGATTCCGGTTTCATGGCTCAGCGGCTGGAGTGCGAATCGAGTGGGGCGCAAACTGCTCCTGGCCGTTGCTTTCGGTGCACTCACGCTACGCGGTGCACTATTCGCCATGTCGGCGAATCCGAACTACATCGTGGGGGTCGAGATACTCGACGGAATCGGCACAGGGATCTCGGGCGTAATTACTACCTTGATTGTTGCCGATCTGGCGAAGGGGACCGGACGATTCAACGCGCTAGGAGGGATGATGCAATCTGCTCTGGGGGTTGGAGCGTTTCTTGGTAACTTGCTGGCGGGATCGGCGGCCAAGCGCCTCGGCTTTCCACCGGTGTTTTGTGCGCTTGCGGCCGTTGCCCTGCTGGGCTTCACCGTTCTGTTGGTGCTGATGCCCGAAACTAAGCCGGCACATCCAAAAAGCACTTAGCGCGATCCAACCTGGCCTGCCGATCCGCAAGCCCGTTGTAGCCGCCGTTAATCAACTTTGTCAGCCCGCGGATGTCGTCCGCATCTGCTGATGCATTCAGCCGGTGCCTGGTCCAGAACCAACAGGAAACATCAACAGCAAGCTCCGGGTCCGTTGCGAGCAGGTCGTGATTGGGCGCTGTGACGAAATCCCGGCCCTTGTGCCTGCCGTACGCAGCATAGTTGAACCGGCCGGTGATCTGAATCAGCCCGCGGCCTTTGAACCTCGGGCCGTCTCCCGGATGCGTATTGCCCAAGTCCGCTCGGTTCTCGTAGGCTGCACCACTCGCCAGTTCTTCGGAGTATCGAAGATCACAGCTCTCGTGACCAAGTTGCGCAAGGAAATGCGCTCTTCGCAGCGGAGTATCGATTCCGTTTGCATTCATTCCGAGCATAAGCGGCTGCAGGTAACGGTCGATCGCCGCTTTTTTGGCATCCGGCATCAACGCGCTCAGAAGCACCTCCGACACTTGGGAAGGAACAGCCTTTCTGAGTTCTTTGAGAGTTTCGCTGTTCGGTTCAACTCTCGCGTTCGGTGAAGCCAAACCTTGAACACTCTTCTGAAACTGGGCGATCGCGTCGGTCGTAGCAGGCCCGATACAACCGTCAGTCTTCAAACAGTCGAGCGGGGCCAGCCGGTGAAGATTGAAATTGAGTAGCGCTTGGATGGTTCTGACATCTCCCTGCTGATTGACACCGTCTTTTCCGACTGATTGCGAAATGTACATGCCGTTTGGGTAAGCTGCTTTCGAGGTAAACAGCCGATTCGAGTGCAGCATGGCGATTGCGTAGACCGGAATTCAAGCGACGCCTATGCCGGTCCTAATATGCACGGAACAAACGAGTTCCATCACGGCGACGAATTTGCATTTTCTGTGACTGGTTTCACAGCAGCAAAAAGATCGAAATTTACTTAGAATGATTTGCGGAGAGGTGCCTCTTGTCCCAGCAGTCCCCCGTCGGGTTTGAGCAGTTGAAAGCGGCCATGCGCAGCACTTGGATGGCTGGCGATTTTGGCCAGATTGCAAGGTACTCCGCTCCCCATGCCGGAGAGTTCGTTCACCAACTTCCGATCACGCCCGGTATGCGAGTGCTGGATGTAGCTTGCGGGACTGGAAATCTGGCAATTCCGGCAGCGCAGCGCGGCGCAGATGTGACTGGGATTGATATCGCTTCGAACCTGGTCGAACAAGCGCGGAAGAGAGCGGATGCCGAGGGTGTTCGCGCAACCTTCGAGGAAGGTGATGCGGAACAATTGCCGTACCGCGATGGTCAGTTCGATCTCGTGATGAGTATGTTCGGCGCCATGTTCGCTCCGCGCCCGGACCGTGTCGCCACCGAGCTGCTTCGTGTTTGTCGAACGGGTGGAACCATCGCGATGGCAAATTGGACCCCCGACAGCCTCGCCGGGAGATTGTTCGCACTCTCAGCTCGTTACCTGCCGCCTCCTGAAGGCGTGCCTCCACCGGTCTTGTGGGGTGTCGAAGCGACCGTCCGGCAACGCTTTGGAGCCGGCGTGTCCAGCTTGAAAATGGAGCGCCGGCCATTCGCGATGACGTTCCCCTTTTCACCGAAGGAAACGGTGCAGTTGTTCCGAGAGTACTTTGGGCCGACTCGCGTCGCGTTTTCCAAGCTCGATGAAGCCACGCGATCGGCCTACGCGCGAGATCTCGAGAAGCTCTGGGAAGAACAGAACGACGCAAAAGACGGAACCACTTCGGTTGCGAGCGAATACCTTGAGGTCATCGCTACAAAGGCCTGAGCAGGGTTCATCATCGGCCACGACCACTACTCCGAAATAAACGCGCCTAAAATCTAAACTTCAGCGCAAACTGCATATCGCGCGGGCTGTTGATCGTCGATGAGACGAGGCCGAATGTCTGCGACCCTACCGTAGTCCCGGGGAATCCGAAGACAGGTGTATTGAACACGTTGTAAACCTCCCACCGAAACTGCGCGGTAACGTTGTGATCAACGATGTTGAATCCGAAGTTCTTCACGAGAACAGCGTCAATGTTTCGCTGGAAGTCGGTACGAACATCGGGCAGAATGGGGCCGACGTTACCGAACGAGAAGGCCGGAGCTACCGTGAACACGCTGGTGTTGAACCAGGCATTAATGGTCGGGTTGTCCAGCTTCGCGCTTTGACCATTATTCACCGAGGGACGGCTGACCGAGACCGGCAATCCGCTCTGAAGGTTCACAATCGGATCGAAGTTCCAGTCACCGAGAATTGCGTTCACAACCGGATTCCAGTTCTTCCCATATTGGCGGTCATGTCCGAAGGGCATTGACCACACTCCGCTCAATCGAATCATGTGGCGTATGTCAAACCCCGAGAGGCCCCGTTCCAGACCACGATTGTAGATGTCGAGCGGAGTGCGCACGTCGTCAATTGCCTTGGCCCAGGTATAGGATCCCAAGAACGTCAGATTCGTGGAAAGGCGTTTCTCGGCCTGCGCCGTGAATGCGTGGTAATTCGAGTTACCTGTCGGTGAGTAGACTTGCTGAACGCCGGTGTACTGAGGGAAGGGAAGCAATGACTGTTGGAGCGAAATCGTCGGACTGGCAAAGGCGCCCCCCAGGTTCAAGGCGAGAAATGGATTCGGCACTGTCGAGGTCAGCCGGGACCCCTGTGCCAGGTATTGGTTTGGAAGCTGGTCGATATTCCAGGTATTCGGCAGTTTTTGGCCCTTGTTGCCCCAGTAGTGCATGTCGAGAACGATGCCTGCTCCGAGTTCGCGTTGAAAGCCGAGGCTCCAGAGCTGCACATACGCGTTCTTGAAGCCGTAGATCGGCGCTGTCAGGGACTGGCCAACGTTCACAAGCGGATTGCGATCGTTGAGAGGAGGAAGTACACCGCCGGGATACGGATTGCTGAGCGTATTCGTGGGGATCACGCCGTCGACGGACGCCAGCATGGTGGTGGTGCGCACGGCTTCCACCGCTCCCCCATTCGTGCCGGAAACGATGCGAGGCACGAAGAATATGCCGTAGCCGCCACGAATAACAGTCTTGCTATCGGCACTGTACGCAAACCCAAACCGAGGTCCGAAGTCGCGCCAGTCCGTCGATTGCTGATTTTG
The DNA here is from genome assembly GCA_963730775.1 of uncultured Acidobacteriaceae bacterium. Lineage (GTDB taxonomy): Bacteria > Acidobacteriota > Terriglobia > Bryobacterales > Bryobacteraceae > Bog-105. The sequence continues at coordinate 394,700 of CAVSTI010000019.1, forward strand.
AGGATTCCCCTGCCCGACCCAGGAAAGAACGCCTTTCAGATTGGTATAAGCGGGGTTTGTAGATTGTGCACCAAGCGGGTTAATTGCATCCGGATTGAAGTACGCAAGCCGGTTGTATTTTTCGCGATTACCGATCTGTATGTCCCATCGCAGTCCGATGTTCAATGTCAGCCGGTCCGTGACCTTCCAATCATCCTGAATGTAAGCGCCGTAGTAGAGTCCCTGGGTCGAAATGTTGTTGATGCGGTTGACGGTTCCGCTTGCAGGATCCCCGAGCAGGAAGGAAGCAAATCCGAAGCCGGATGTCTGACTCGCTGTCAACGCGTTGGGACCTTGCGTATAGGCACGCGTAAAGCCGAACGTGCCGGACGGATTCGCATTTTGGCCTTCGTTGAAGTCGATCACGCGCCAGTCGCCGCCGAACTTTAAGCTGTGTTTGCCAACCTGATAACTGATGCTGCCCAGGGTCGAGAAGATGTTGCGCGGTTGCGCGGAGACAATCGCATCTGACCCAGTTCCGTTCCCGCCGTTTCCGTTCGAGGTGCCTGTGACGTCCGCGATGTTGAAGATCGGGAACTGATTCGCTACTACGCCCGTATAGTAAGCCGGCAACTTCAATGCACTTAAGTCAAAGCCCTGTGAAAGACCATACTGCACACCCAAAGCGCGGCTGAAGGAAAACTGCACATCCCCGATCAGTGTCGGCGAAAACACGTGCGTCAGATCGATCATGGCCTGGGTGAAATGATCATTGACGGATCGACCACCGCCAATAGGAGCGGGCATGGCCCCGGGTTGTAGACGCGTATCCTGTTGCCGCGAAAAGCGCCCGAACAAACGCGTATTTTCGGAGATGTTCAGATCTGAGCGGACGTCGTACTTGTCGCTGTTCGTAATGGACTGCGACGAGTAAACAAAATTATTCTGGCTTGTTATGGCTGACCCGGGCGTGTTTGGGAGCGGATAAAGCGCGACCGTAGCGGCGGATACCGGGTCAATCCGATTCGAGGGGATAACGTTGCCTGCAAACGGCGATCTCTGTCGGGTTCCGTTTGCCAACGTCACGGTTGAAAGCGGATCATAAATCTGAATCATCTGCCCATTGCTCGCAAGCGTCTGGGAGAAATTGCCGGTGCGCTGCAAAGCTGTTGGGACGGTTGAGATTCTTGTCTGCGGATACCCTTGCCGCAGGCCTTCGTAGTCGCCAAAGAAGAACCACTTGTTCTTGATGACGGGACCGCCAAGATTTCCTCCGAACTGGTGCCGTTTGAATGAGGGCAGAGCGACGCCGGAGCGATTGTTGAAAAAATTATTCGCGTCGAAGATGCTGTGCCGTTCGAAGCCATACGCAACCCCGTGCAGATCGTTCGTGCCGGCCTTTGTGACAAGGTTCACGACGCCTCCGGAGGTCCGGCCGAACTGTGCGTCATAGCTGTTTGCCTGGACTTTAAACTCCTGCACGGAATCGACCGGTGGTTGAACAACGCTCAGGCCGCGGTCGCCCGTGGTGTCAGGCGCACCGTCTATCAGTACTTCCTGAAAACCGGATCGGCCGCCGCCGATGTTGAAATCGGACTTGTAGAATCCACGGCCGACGTCGGTACCGCCGCCATTTCCGAAGTTTCCGCCAAACGTAACTCCCGGCGTGAGCCCGACTAGCGCGAGCGGGTCGCGAACGTTCAGCGGCAGATTTTCGATACTGCGTGTCGTAACAACCTGGCCCACGGTGGCACTCGCCGTATCGAGCGGCGGTGGCGCAGCGCTTACCGTAACCTGCTCAGTTGTTTGTCCGGGCTGCATCTCGGGATTCAGTTCGTAAGATCTGGTTGACCTGCAGCGTCAGCTCGCTTTGCTCGTACTTTTTAAATCCCGCCACGGAAGAAGTAAGCCTGTATCGGCCGGGCTTGAGGCCGTTAAAGCGATACACACCTGCCTCGTTGCTGGTTGTGATTAACGAGGTGCCGGTTGCAATCTCAGTTGCGGTGAGTTGCGCCCCTGGTACGACACCGCCCGACTGATCCCGGACGGTTCCTGTGATCGAAGCCTGAAAACTCTGCGACCAGGCCGCATTATTCGGCAGGAGCAGCATTGCCAACAAGGCAATCACAACGAACTTGAGTTGTTTCATAGTTGACCTCTTCGTGAATCCTGAGACTTAGTGACGGAAAGAATCTGATTTCGATCGCGCAGCTCCTTCTGCAGGGCGGCTATATCGATCTGGTGAACCGGGCGATTGGTTCTGATCGCCAACGCGGCAGCCACGCCGGCACTTTCGCCAACCATCATGTAATTCGCTTCCATGCGGAACGAAGCGTACGCAATCGTAGAAGCCGAAACCGTTGCTGTTACGAGCAGGTTCGAGCATTGCTCCTGGCGGGGAAGAAGCGCGCGGTATGGAATCTGCCAGGGCTCCACCGGCATGCTCAGGTAGCCTTCTGTGAAGACCTGGTCGATTACGTTTGGGAAGTGATAAACCTTGTGAGTCAGCCATTGCACTTCGCGGATGTCGATGTTGTAGCCGGCCATTCCGATCGCGTCATACTTTTCGCGGTTCTCCTCCAGGTCGTGCTGGGTCAGAACGTATTCGCCTAACATCCGGCGCCCCTCGCGAATGTAGAGCTGATGCGGCCAATGTCCCGTATCCGGGAATTCGTCCTTGGGGAGTCCCCAATGCCGCGCTTCAGAACGAAGCTGTTCCGGCACGCTCGGATCATTCTGGAGGAAGTACAGCAAACCTTGCGCCCAAGTCAGGTGTTCGTCCCAGATCTGCTGGCGGCGTTGGTACGAGGCCTCCGGATACTCCCAACTCGCGCCCAGAAGATCCGTCGACACTGGGCCGGTACTGTTGATGTCTGCTTTGCCGTTTGGGATTTTGACGATACCGAGGAAATCACGCAGGCCCAAGGCGCCGTTTCCGCTCTCGATGTACCGGCGAACCAGTTCGAAACGCGATGGCTGGTAACCGGCGGGCTTTTCGATTGGCAGGCTGTTGTCCGGAACCTCCGTCAGGCATAACCGGAAACAGTAAGACTGGAAGTGACCGTCGCCGCTCCCGGTCGGGGCCACCTTCGCTTGGGGCACCACGTACGGAAGCAGTTGGCCGCTGGCGGCGCCGGGAGGAGCTGCTGCGGACACTGGGTAGACGAACTGATGCCTCCCGGGCAACAGGTCCTGCCGGCCCGCTAAGGACTCGTTATATTTGTCAACGCCCTCTCGTCCGACCGTGTAAGACACCCCCGCAGCTTTCATCAGGTCGCCTTCGTAACCGGCATCGAGAAAGATTTTTGCGGAGAACGTATCGCCGCTTTCTGTCGACAGCGATTCGATCCGAGAACCGGATTTCGTTATCCTGGCGAGCCGGGCTCGGAAGAATGTATGGACGCGGGCCTGTTCGCAAGGTCTCGGTGAATGTCTGTTCTGCAACGTGGGGTTCGAATGCCCAAGCAACCGGCTTTCCGTAATGGCGGCCGATCGCCTGGAAGAACTTCAGGGTCAACCCTCCGACTAAGGGTTCCTGGCGATCGACGTCGCTGTTGCTGAGCCCCCCTGACACCATTCCCCCAACGTGATTGCCGGGCTCAAGCAGCGCCACGCTGAGTCCGTGCTGGGCTGCCGCCACGGCGGCCATGGCACCCCCGGCTGTCCCGCCATAGACCACAACGTCGAACGTACGATCGGTCGCAAACAGCGGGAGGGCCCACAGGAAAGCCAAGGACAGTGAGACTCTAGCCATGCGTGCCTTCACAGTAAGCGCGAACAGGGGGCGAACGAAACGCTCATAACGGTTTGTAACGGGCTCGTAACGGGGCATATACTCTAGTAAAGTCTCGAGATGTGGTGAGTTTGTGAGTGCAACTTCTGCAGAGCGGCCCGACCTTCTTCCGCCAGCGCGGAAGCTGGAGGTAGAGGAGCAACTCGTTCGGATCACGAAGAGTTCCGCATTCAGCGCCAGCCCGCGATGCCAGCAGCTATTGAGCTATCTGGTCAAGCACTCCATCGCCGGGTCGTACGATCTTCTGCGCGAGCGAGTGATCGGGGCGGAGGTGTTCGGACGCGATGCCGATTACGACACCGGCGGCGACTCCATCGTGCGAGTTCGGGCGAACGACGTACGCAAACGCCTGGCCCAGTACTACGATGGCGCTCCCGGCCGGGACCGCGAGATCCGTGTCCAACTGCCTATCGGTTCCTATGTCCCGGAGTTTTCATTCCCCATCTCTCACCCGGTTGCCCCTGCCGTCCCGGCCCTGAACGATCAAAAGATCGAGAAGCTCGAAAAAGAACGAGTCGCTCGTGGGCCAAGATGGACCGCTGTCGCAGCAGTGTTCGCGCTCTCTGCCATCTGCGCGGTGACGATTACGGTGTACCGCTCTAAGCAGACCTCGGCGCTAGATCGGTTCTGGTCGCCGGTGATTGCGAATGCTCAGCCAGTTCTCTTTTGCCTGGGAAATGCCCAGGTGTTTACGTTGTCCTCGAAATTCCGCGAAGAATACTTCCGAAAACATCCGCCGCCCGCCGATCCGGAACCGAGAGCGGTGCAATTCCTGCCAGGGGATGCGATCTCCGGTGACGATCTGGTTTCTGTTCAGGGCCAGTTTGTTGGAGTTGGCGGCGCCCAGTCCGTGCAAATGTTATCGAGTTTCCTGGCAGCGCGCGGGAAAGCCTTCCACGCTCCGAATCGGCAGTGATCTGTCGTACGCGGATCTGCGAGCGTACCCCTCGATTCTGATCGGAGCGTTCTCGAACCGCTGGACCTTACAGCTCAATCGGGATCTGCGTTTTTACTTCGACGAGAACACGGGCGAGCAGATTCTGGATCGTCAACGCCCGGGAGTAAGTTGGAAATTAGAGCGCAACACGAAAGGGCGCGAACTGGTGGATTATGCGGTCGTCACGCGCCTTTTGCGATCGGATACGGGCCAAGTGGTGATCGAAGCGTCAGGGATTACGCAGTACGGCTGCCGGGCGGCAGGTGAACTGATCGCTTCTCCGGCGCTCCTCGAAAAGGCTCTCGCGAATGCACCAAAAGGATGGGAAAGCAAGAACTTGCAGATCGTGCTCCGGTCGAACATCGTCGGGATGACGGCGGGAGCTCCAGAGATCCTGGTTGCGCATTATTGGTGAAGCGGAACACCAGCGATAGATTACAAGTTCTTGGGAAGCCGCCGGCTCAATTCGTGAGCGATGTTGTCGACCGCGGTCACGTTACTGAGCTCTTCCACCTCGAAATCCATTTCCGCCTCTTTGATGTCCAGCTTGCTACAGATAAGCTTTTGAAGCTGGAGGATCTTGGTCAACTCTTTCTCGGAAAGTAAATTGATCTGGAGATCCAGATGGCTACGTTCATCCGCACGCAAGCTCATGCGATTTTGCTTGATGAGCACGAATGTTGACAACAAAACTCCTTCCAGCGAGACCAGCATGCAGAGCAGGGCGAACGGATAAGGGTCGAACCGAAACGCGCTGAAGAGTTTCGTCGTATTCAGAAGTACCCAGATGCCGAACCAGCAGAGGTGAAGCACCACAAAGGAAATACTCCCAACAAAATTAGCGATCGCGTCGGAAAGGCGATCCGAGACGCTACGCTGCCGTCGTGCTTCTTCCTCCAGCCTTACCACGGCGCTAATGTTCGCCTGCGCAGAGGGGGGAGTGGAGGACTGATCCAGTGCTTCTTCCATGTCTCCTTTATTACATGCCCATTCCGGTTCCATTCGATTCCATGGACAGCGTCCGAATCTGTATGCTATGACTACAAAAGGCGAGTACGAGCGCTCTGCCGTGCATCGGAGCGTGTGCTGGTAATTGCCAAAACAATGCTGCGGGACGGCTGCGCGCTATCTTCCCGCGACACATGTCATTACTGACTCTCTCAAAAGCTAAACGTGAACGCCTCGACTCGCTGTCGACGTCCGCGGGTGTAATTGAAGCTCTCGCTATCGATCAGCGCAAGAGTTTGCGGCGTATGATCTCGGAAGCGGCGCAAACCGACATCGGGCATATACCGGACGAACGCCTGGCCGAGTTCAAGTCGGCGGTGACACAAGTTCTCTCCGAAGAATCGAGCGCCATTCTTCTCGACCCCGAATACGGCATTGACGCAGCGGAAAAGCGCTCGTCTCATTGCGGACTCCTTCTCGCGTACGAGATGGACGGCTATGAGAACCCGCGACCCCATCGCATGCTTGCGCTGATGCCGAACCTATCGGTGCGCCGGCTGCGCGATCTCGGCGCTGAGGGGATCAAAATTCTCCTGCACTATTCACCTGACGATCCTCCGGCTGCAAACGATGAGAAATTTGCGCTCATCGAGCGCATTGGGGCTGAGTGCGATTCGCTCGATCTGCCGTTTTTCTTAGAGCCCGTGTCTTACGATCCCAATGGTCTGGACCCGCGAAGCCTCGAGTTTGCGAAGCAAAAGCCGCAGTGGGTCGTCGACATGATCACGGAATTCTCGAAGGACATTTACAAGGTCGATGTCCTGAAAGTGGAGTTCCCCGTTGTCGCTTCGTATGTGGAAGGGAGCGAAACGTATTGTGGGCAGAGAGCCTATGGCATCGAAGAGGCGCTTGATTGGTTTCGCGTCGCCGATGCGGCCGCCAAACGGCCCTACATCTTCCTGAGCGCGGGTGTGAGCAGTCCCGAGTTTCTGGAATCCCTGCGCCTGGCCCTGGCAGCAAAGACGCGCTTCTCCGGCGTGCTTTGCGGGCGAGCAAACTGGCAGGACGGCGTTCGCGCCTATGCCCGGTCGGCCACGGACTTCCACCTTGACGCCTTACTCGAATGGTTGAATGGCTCGGGGCTTGAGAACGTGCGTGCGATCAACAAGCTGCTTGCCCACGCGACACCATGGCGCACATGGTTCCGGAACATTGACGCATAATGCCTGGCTCCGGCGCGGGCGTTCATAGGATGGCCCGCAGGGAGTGGATCCTGCTTCTGCTCCTGATCGCCTCGATTTTCATCAATTATGTTGACCGCAGCAATCTTTCGATAGCGGCACCCTTGCTCCAGAAGGAGCTTTCCCTATCTCCATCGGCATTAGGGTCGCTGCTTTCTTCGTTTTTCTGGACGTATGCGCTACTCCAACTGCTTGGAATTGCCGGCTGGCTTGCCGATCGTTTTCCGGTTGTCCACGTATTTACCGCAGGTTTCCTTCTCTGGTCGATTGCAACCATTGCGACCGGCCTGCTGTCAGGGTTCGAGAGCATATTCGTGTGCCGGCTCATTCTTGGAGCCGGCGAGTCGCTTGCTTATCCCTGCTATTCGCGCCTTTTTGCGACCTTCATCCCGCAAGATCATCGCGGCCGCGCGAATGCCTTGCTGGACGCGGCTTCGAAGATGGGCCCGGCATTAGGAACCGCTCTCGGCGGTGTACTGCTTCTCCGTATCGGATGGCGAATGTTTTTCATCGTGCTCGGCGCCGCCAGCCTGGTATGGATTATTCCGTGGCTTGCTTATGCGCCCCGCTCGAAAGGCTCTGAGCCCCAGATCTCACACAAACGTTATTCCGTGATGAGTCTGGTCCGGGTTCGTTCCGCGTGGGGAACCTTCTTCGGGCACTTCTGCGGAAACTACTTCTGGTTCTTTCTCCTCACCTGGATTCCTTCTTACCTGGTGAAAGAGCGAGGTATGACGATTGGTTGGATGGCAAGCGTGGTTTCTGTTGCGCTGACTGCTGTGGCAAGCGCAACTGTTCTCGCCGGGTGGATCTCGGACCGTTTGATTGCCCGCGGAGCTTCGATTACCAAAGTTCGAAAGTCCGTTGTTGTGACGGGACTGGCAGGTTCCTCCGTGATCTTGCCGGTTGCATTTACGGCGAATATAGTCATCTCCATCACTCTCCTGTTGTGCGCGTGCATCGCATTCGGCGCTTACACTTCAAACCACTGGGCCATCACGCAGACCCTTGCAGGTCCTTCGATGGCGGGGCGTTGGACGAGCCTTCAGAATGGAATCGGAAATATTTCCGGCATCATCGCCCCGTGGCTAGCCGGAGCCATCGTTGAGGCGAGCGGATCCTCCCGACTGGCGTTTGTTATCTCCGCGTTTATCGTCTTAGCCGGGGCGCTTTTCTGGGGCTTTATTGTGGGGCGCGTAGAACAGGTTGATTGGGACGGCCGATTGGAGTGTCGAAGTTGAGTAACTCTTCTGAAGAAGCAGCAATCAATGAATTGATAGAGGTCTCCCGCTCGATGTTTAACCGGGGCTACAGCTTCGGAACGGCGGGAAACGTAAGCGTTCGCGTTGGCGAAACTGTCTTTGCTACACCGACGGGATCCTCGCTCGGCAACTTAGACCGAGATCGGATTGCCCGCTGTGATCTTAAAGGCAATGTCGCCGGGTCTGCGAAGCCCACAAAGGAGCTACCGTTTCATCTGGCTGTTTACCGTGCTCGTCCGCAAGCGAATGCAGTGGTTCACCTGCACTCGACATACGCGACGGCAGCATCCTGCCTTGCGGACCTGGATGTGGAAGATGCTTTGCCCGTGTTGACGCCTTATTATGGAATGCGCATCCCTAACTTGCCAGTCGTGCCGTATTTGCCGCCGGGTGATCCCGGGTTGGGCAGCGAAGTGGAAAAGAGGATTGCCCGGACCCCGGCACTTCTGCTTCGAAATCACGGCTCCATTGCAGTGGGCGCATCTTTACCTGAAGCGGCGGCGCTGGCCGAAGAGATAGAAGAAACTGCCAAACTCTACTTCATTCTTGGTGATCGTGGACAGGCGCTTTCCTCAGAACAGGTAGCCGAATTGCGGAGACGGTTCGCATAGATAATGGCTCTCGCATTCGCAGCTGTTGCAGATGACGATACCGGAGCGACTGATTTGGCGGGCATGCTTGCCGAACGAGGAATGCGCGCCATCCTGTTGCTTGAGCAACCCGCGCCGGAAGAGTTTGCGCACGCCACAAGAGATGCTGACGCGGTAGTGATTGGAACAGCGTCGCGCTCGATCGATCCCGGCGAGGCGTACAGGCGGACGCGCGCGGCTGTGGCTCTACTCAAATCTGCGAACCCCGCCGTCCTCGAAATTAAATACTGCAGTACGTTTGATTCCACACCGGCCGGCAACATCGGTCAGTCGATCGATGCAGCGATGGACGAGACAGGAGCGGAGTTCACCGTGGCACTTCCGGCTTTACCCGTGAATGGCCGCACGACGTACATGGGGCATCATTTTGTTGAACGCGAGCTGCTTTCGGATTCATCAATGAGACATCATCCGTTGAACCCGATGACCGAATCAAACCTGGTGAAGCATCTGCAATCCCAGACAAAGCGACGCGTTGGTCTTCTCGCACTGCAGCACGTTCAAGAAGGACCGGCGCGCGTGCGTAGCCGGTTGAAAGAGCTGTGCACTGAAGGTGTCGAGATCGCGATTCTTGATTGCACATCCGATCGCGAATTGGAGATCCTGTCCGAGGGTATTGGGGAACTGCCGCTCGTTACGGGCAGTTCGGCTCTTGGCATCCGGTTGCCGTTGTCGTGGAAGACAAAAGCGGCTGATCGTCTTCGGACCGGGTCCGACGGCGCCCGCAGAGGTTTTCTTGTGGTCGCGGGAGCTACTCTGACGCGACACGTCGCCAGAATGAATGGCTTGCGGAGAATGGCGGGACGGTCTTCGCGTTGGATGCCTTGGAACTTGCCACGCGCGAGGATTTTGAAGTGCCGGTCCAGCTTTGCAAGTTGTTGCGAGCGGACGCGACTTGTCTGCTCAAAATCACTCGCAACCGTGAGGAAGTCCATCGCTTCTTCAAGGAAAAAGGAAAGACCGGGATTGAAGCGGGCGAGCGGATTGCTGCCGGCCTGGCCCGGGTTGTTCAAGAAACAGTGGGCCTTGCGCCTCCGAAAGGAATTGTGCTCGCGGGCGGTGAAACGGCCAGCACCATTGCGCGCGTGCTCGGGTTCCGAGCGCTCCGGGTGGGCACAAATATCGAGCCTGGTGTGCCTCTCTGCGTGACAATTGCCGCGTCGCCGCTGCCGGTGGTATTTAAATCAGGCAACTTTGGCAGCGATGATTTCTACGGCCGCGCGATTAGCGCAATCGAGTCTTTGAAACCCTGATCTACCTTCTATCCATGAAAACCGTTTTTGCAATTCATACTGGTCCGGTTCTGGTCGATGTGTTCAAGAAGTTGTTTCCTGAACTCTTACCGGATGTGCGCCTTGTGAACGTGGTCGACGATGGCTTGCTCAATGACGTTCGTGCGGCGGGCGGCTTGACGCCACCGGTGACGCGCAGGATTGTTGGCTACGGAATGCTGGCTGAGGCCTCGGGCGCGGATGCTATTCTCAACTGCTGTTCTTCGGTGGGCGAAGCGGCTGACGTGCTCGCTCAAACGGTAACTATTCCGGTCGTGAAAATCGACAACCGCATGGCAATCCAGGCCGTACAGCAGGGCTCCCGCATCGGCATCGTGGCCACAGTCGGAACCACGCTTGATCCGACCGAGCGATTGATCCAACGGAAAGCAGACGAAGCCGGGAAGAGCGTTACAACCAAACGGTACCTGGTGAACACCGCCTTCGACGCTTTGATCGCCGGAAACGCTGAAGAACACGACCGGCTGCTGAAGGCCGAGATCGAGAAGGCTATGGGCGAGAACGATGTGGTGGTTTTGGCCCAAGGCAGCATGGCGCGCTTAGTGCCGTCGATCGAGCAGCGGGTTCCGGTGCTCTCAAGTCCGCGATCCAGCGTGGAGGCTTTGAAAGAACGACTCGGCCTATGAAGCAGCCCTGCATCATCTGTTCGGGCAGCATCGTTTACGACACGTTGGTTTACCCGTTTGAATCCTCGGCGTGGGGAAGGACGCGCTGGGTGGAATCGATTGAGTACCACGTCGGCGGCAATGCTGCCAACACGGCGCGTGCGATGGCTGTGTTAGGCACTTGCGTCCGGTTGGTAGGTGCGGTTGGCAACGACTCACAGGCGGAGTTCGTGCTCGACGAGTTACGCCAATCAGGGGTCGACACCGATTTCGTGATGCGTGCGGACGCGCCAACGGCCACAACGGTCGTGCTGGTGAACGAAGCGGGTGACCGTCAGTTTCTGCACCGGCTGGGCGCAAGCCAGAGTGCCTTTTCAGAGCCTCTGCAATTTACTCCGTCGCTGCTCAATGAGGCGTGGCATTATCACTTCGCCAGCCTTTACATTCTTCCCAATTTGCGCGTTCACGGAGCGGAGATGCTCAGGCGCGCAAAAGCCGCCGGGCTTACCACGTCCTTGGACACGAACTGGGATGCGGAAGGGGAGTGGATGCGCGCGCTTGCACCTTGTCTCGAACAACTCGACATTCTTTTCATGAATGAAGACGAAGCGTTCATGGTGACGGGTTCGAGAGATCCTGCCGAGGGTGCCCGCGTGGTGCTCGAAAAGGGTGTTCGAACTGCGGTGATGAAGCTGGGCGGCCGCGGGTGCGCCATCTACACCGACGAGAACGAGATTATCTGTCCTGCCTTCCGAGTTCCCGTGAAAGACACAACGGGAGCCGGGGATTGCTTCGTGGCTGGCTTCCTTGACGCACGCCAGCGGGGAGCGTCCTGGGCCGAAGCAGGCGAGTTCGGAAACGCGGTCGCGGCGTTCAGCGTGCAGGAATTAGGTGCCGTCAGGGGCGTTGTCTCACGCGAACAAACCGAGGCGTGGATGAATACGGCAGCGAAGTAACGGCTTGTGCCGCTAAGCCGCTTGCGACACGATCAGGAACCCGCAGGCGATCGCAACGAGGTCTTCGAGTAGGGCGATAGGAAGATCTTTACCGCCGAAAGCCCTCGCGAGGCGAACCCGCGCTTCGTAGCCGCCCAACGTGCCCACAACCGCTCCCAACGCCCCCAGGATAAGGCCAGCAAAAAGACTCTGTCCGGACGCTCCCACAGCCGCTCCGCTAAATGCACCCATCACGATACGCACTCCGAAGGAGGCTGGGGCCTTTCGGCTCGGTGTTTTCGGCAACTTGTCGTTGATGAGTTCGCCGATCGCAAGGACCGTGAAGATAATGGGCGAGATCGTGTAATGAAGAAACGCGAACGGAGTGCCCTCGACGTGCAACCACCCGAGCCGAGCCGCCCAACTTACCGCAGCAGGCGCGGTCATGGCACGCAAACCTGCAACAACTCCAATGAGGAACGCAACAACGAGAACGGGCACCGGCGCCTCCAACGAACTAGGATTTGTACTGAGTACTTGATCCTCTCATACGAGGACCGCGAAGACAAAGCCTAACCGCGCCGGAACAGGAATCATTCATCCAGATCAAAAGGCAAACCAAGTATCCCAAAGGATAAAACTGCTGCAGAACTTGGTTCAGGGAACTCTCGACCTACACAGAAGTGGTGCCATTAGCCTCGCTAGCTTGCTACCAACCTTTCCAGACCGCAAATGCATAGATACAGAAAGCAACACCAATCAGCAAATTTTTTAGGACAAAGCGGCTGCTTTTCGTATCTGTTCGCGGAACAGTGTGGGCCTCAATCGCTTCAACAACCGGGGTGCCCACCAATCGCTTCTTTCGTACATCGGGCCACCCAATCTGAATTTGATTGAAGGCAACCCAAAAGCTACAAATAAGGCCTATCGCCTGGGTATACGATCGGCTTCCAGGTGGCTGACTTCGAACTAAGAGGGCGAAGGAAACTATCAGAAGGTATATGCCAGCAAGGAATCGGCGCACGTGAAATTGTATGCACGCCTCCTGGCCATGCTCGACTCATATAGGATCTGGAGATTCGATGAAAGCGCAAGCTCGCCGCAGTTTATTCATCGAGCAAGACAGAATCTGCGGAAAGTCTGATCCAGGAGAAGCCGTCACCAGACGTATTGCCGGCTTGCTTCTCCTGTAGCCTGAACTATGACTAAGCGTTGGCCGCGACTTCTTCGGGAACGCCGGCTTCTTTGCGCTTCTTGAGGAACGGCATCATGGCCCGGAGCTCCGCCCCGACGCGTTCGATCGGCTGATCCTTCGCCTCTTCACGCATCTTCAGGAAGTTCTTGCGGCCGGTTCTGTTCTCATCGAGCCAGGTGCGAGCAAATTCGCCTGACTGGATTTCGCTCAGAATCTTCTTCATCTCGGCGCGGGTCTGTTCCGTAACGATGCGGGGCCCACGAGTGTAGTCACCGTACTCTGCGGTATCTGAGATGGAATAGCGCATGTAGCCCAAGCCACCTTCGTAGATCAGGTCAACGATCAGTTTCAGCTCGTGTAGGCACTCGAAATAAGCAATCTCGGGCGCATACCCTGCCGCAGTGAGCGTTTCAAATCCGGCACGGATCAGTTCGCTGACGCCGCCGCAAAGGACAGCCTGCTCGCCAAACAGATCGCTTTCGGTTTCTTCTTTGAAGGTCGTTTCGATGACGCCCGCTTTCAAGCAGCCAAGCCCGAACGCGTAGGCCAACGCATTCTCCAAGGCGCGCCCGGAAGCGTCCTGGGCAATGGCGACGAGTGCAGGAACGCCCACACCTTCCACGAACAACTCGCGGACGCGGTGGCCGGGAGCCTTCGGCGCAATCATGGAAACGTCGATGTCCGAAGGCGGCTTGATTTCGTTGAAGTGGATGTTGAAGCCGTGCGCGAACATCAGAGTTTTGCCGGCTGCCAGGTTCGGAGCGATGTCGCTGCGATAGACTTCGCCCTGCAGATGGTCGGGCAGGAGGACCATGATGAAGTCCGCTGCCTTGGTTGCCTCGCCTACGCTCAAGACGCGCAGCCCCGCCCCTTCCGCTTTACCCTTACTCTTGCTTCCAGCATGTAAACCAACCACAACCTGAAGACCGGAGTCGCGCAGATTGAGCGCGTGTGCGTGTCCCTGGCTACCGTATCCGATGATTGCAATGGTCTTGCCCTGAAGGGGCGTGAGGCTTCCGTCTTGTTCGTAGTATCTCTTTGGCATCTTTTCTAAACTCTGTCTACGGAGTAGCTGGCGCTACTCTGCTTCCTGCAATTCCAGCACTTCCTCGGGAGCCGCACCGCGAGGGATGGGTGGAGATAGGCGCAATTTTTTGTTGTCGAGCGACATGGAAACCACACCGGAACGCGTGACTTCGATTTCGCCATAGCTTCTCATCACGTCGACAAATTCGTCGAGCTTCTCGCCATCGCCTGTTACTTCCAGAACAAAGCCTTCGGTGGTGGAATCCACCACGCGAGCCTGAAATATCTCGGCTTCCTTCAGAACAGCAGTCCGCGTGCTTTGGCTCGTCCGAATCCGCAGCAAAACCAGCTCGCGATTGGCTGCCGGACCATCCGTAACGTCAGTTGCCTGCAGTACGTTGATGAGCTTGTTCATCTGCTTGATGACCTGGGCGCGAATGTTCGACTCGACGTCCACGCTGATCGTCATGCGGGAAAGCGTCGGGTCCAGCGTTCGGGCGACCGTCAGCGTTTCGATGTTGTAACCGCGCTGGCTTAGCAGACCGGTTACGCGCATCAGCGCGCCGGGCTTGTTTTCCATCAGGAGAGAAATGATTTGTTGCACTGAAATTCCTCCCTTACACTTCCACCGGTTGCGGCGGTCTCAGGACCATTTCGTTCAGCGCACCGCCAGCGGGAACCATCGGATAGACGTTCTCAAACGAGGTGACCTTGACGTTCAGCAAATACGGACCAGGCTCCGCGACGGCTTCTTCGAGCGCCTTCGGCATCTCACTGACGGAGTCGACCGTTCGGCCTTTGAAACCGTACGCCCCGGCCAGCTTCTCCGGATCAGGGAAGGAACTGAGCGTTACCTCGCTCAGCCGGTTGTTGTAGAAGAGCTCCTGCCATTGCCGCACCATGCCGAGATAGCCATTGTTCATGACAACGATCTTGATCGGCAGAGCGTGATTGGCGATGGTCGCGAGCTCAGGAATCGACATCTGGAAACCGCCGTCACCAACAATGGCGAACACCAGTTTGTCGGGACGGGCAAATTGCGCCCCAATCGCGGCCGGCAGACCGAAGCCCATTGAGCCTAAACCGCCCGAGTTGATCCAGAGGCGCGGTTCCTCGTAACGGATCAGCTGCGCTGCCCACATCTGGTGCTGTCCAACGTCGCTGGCGATAATGGCCCTGCCGCCGGACAGGCGGTCGATTTCGGTCATCAGATGTTGCGGCTTAATTTCCGACTCGGATCTCTCGCTGGAGAACGGATGGTCGGCCTTCCAGGCGCGCATCTGCTTCCACCATTCGACTCGCGCTCGCGAGTTCTTGTCCTTCATCGCCGGAGCAGCCTCGCGGACCGCCTCCGCCAGTTTCGGAAGGACTTTCTTGACGTTGCCGACGATGGGCAGATCCGCATGGCGGTTCTTGCCGATCTCGGCGGGATCGATGTCGACGTGGATGATCTTCGCGTGAGGCGCGAACGCGTTTAAGCGTCCTGTCACCCGATCGTCGAAACGAACACCGAGAGCGATCAGCAGGTCGGCGTTTGTCATGCCCATGTTGGCGGCATAGCTGCCGTGCATGCCCGGCATGCTGATGAAATTCGGGTGGCTGCTCGGCAGACCGCCCAAGCCCATGAGGGTGCAGACGGCCGGAACATCGAGAAGCTCAACCAGTTCTCGCAATTCGTTGCTGGCGTTTGCCGCGATGATTCCGCCTCCGGCATAAACCAGCGGACGCTCCGCCTCCCACATCATCTGGGCTGCGCGGCGGATCTGTCCTCCGTGGCCTTCACTGAACACGCGATATCCCGGAAGATGAATCTCAGTGACGGGCGAGTAGTGTGCCTGACCGGTCAATACGTCTTTGGTGATGTCGACGAGCACGGGACCGGGACGGCCGGAGGCGGCGATGTAGAAAGCCTCGTGGATGACTTGCGGAAGATCTGCGATGTTTTTGACGAGGAAATTGTGTTTCGTCGCGGAACGCGTAATCCCGAACGTATCGGCTTCCTGGAACGCGTCGCTCCCCATCAGCTTCGTGGACACTTGTCCGGTGATTGCCACAATCGGAATCGAGTCCATCATGGCGTCCACCAATCCGGTCACAAGATTGGTTGCCCCCGGACCGGATGTGGCACAGCAGACGCCAACCTTTCCGGTCGCCCGAACGTATCCCTGAGCAGCAAATGCGGCGTTTTGCTCGTGCCGGACGAGCACGTGCCGGATTTCGTGGTCATAAAGGGCGTCGTACAGAGGAAGGGTGACACCGCCGGGATACCCGAAGATGCAATCCACGCCCTCTTGAAGAAGGCAATTGAGAAGGATATTTGCGCCGGAAAGAAGATTGTTGGCCATGCTTGTCGTCACCTGCTTGCCCTTGAACAAAAGGGCCGACGGACTTGGATAGGCGGCCACGGCCCTGATGTAGAAGGTGAATGGGAGGCAGCTTACATAACAGCTGCCACGAGACCTGGCTGGTCAGCCAGGCAACTCGCTACAGAGTGCGAGTCCAGGTAAAGACTATCACTCTGATATGACTCAAAGTAGCTTAGAAGAGATTTTTATGCAAGAGAATCAAAGTATAAAAAGAACTTATGGGCAGAGTGAGGTCTCTACGTCTGGGCCGCAGGCACAATGTACTCGACTTGCGAGCTTGGCTCCGGAACGAGATCACCGTTTTCTACTAGGCTTTCAATTCGGAGACTAATCGCCTCGGCGATGAGCGTCTCTACTTCGGCTTTTGTTGGGCCAACGGCGACGCAGCCGGGCGGATCCGGTTACATAGGCACCATAGCTTGTGCTGCCCCGCTCAATCACAACTGCGTAACGCTTCATTTCTTTAGTCCAGCCTGCTTCAGAATAGCCGCCAGAGTTCCTTTAG
Organism: uncultured Acidobacteriaceae bacterium; assembly: GCA_963730775.1. Classification (GTDB taxonomy): domain Bacteria; phylum Acidobacteriota; class Terriglobia; order Bryobacterales; family Bryobacteraceae; genus Bog-105. The sequence continues at coordinate 411,434 of CAVSTI010000019.1, forward strand.
GAACATCCTGCGCAAGGTGTCCCGCGACAGTAATCGTACGCAAGTATGGCCGTTCCGTCGAGTTGTTCGAGTAGATCACGTACTTTCACAGCCAGCGAACTGCTTCCAGATCAAGCGACGTAAGCCCGCACGCCGTGCCAGCCTACCGCTGCGGCTCTAGTACATCTTCCGCCACCAAAGGCATGCCGGGCTCCATGTTCGCCTTGGAACTGACGTTGTAGCGGCTACGGGCGGCGAATAATCGCTCCACCTCTTCCCGTGGCAATGGCTTGGCGCCGCCCAGCATCTCCGCGACAAACGTGATCCGGGCGAAGTGCTCCACCATCTCCATGCGGAAAAACGCCTTCCAGACGTCGGCACCCCACGTTGTGCAGCCGTGATTTTCGAGCAGAACCGCGTCGTAGTTCGGGATGTATGGAAGCATTCCGTCGCTCAGCGCAGGCGTGCCGGGTAACCCATAGGCGGCAAGCGGCACCGCCCCTAACTGGATCACGACTTCGGGCAGAAGGGCTTTATCGAGTGCGCGGCCCGCAGTGGCAAACCCTGTTGCGACCGGAGGATGGGCGTGGACGACGGAGAATACGTCCGGTCGCATCCCGTACACAGTAATGTGCATGGCGATTTCGCTGGTGCCCTCACGCCGGCCCTCCACCTTTCTTCCCGTTAAATCACAGACAATGAGGTCGTCGGCTTCGATCTGTCCCTTGCTGACCGCGGTCGGCGTGCAGAGGATGTGATCTTGATCCAGCCGGATGCTCACGTTTCCATCGTTCATGGCGACCCAACCCTTTTCGTAGATCAGGCGGCAAACCCGAACGAGATCCGCGCGATACTCCTCCTCAGTCTTGCTCATGAGTTTTCCCAGATTTTATCAGGCGCAATCTCGACCCGTCGCTACAATGGAGCCGTGGAAAAGCGCCGTATGTGCCCGAATTGTCGGGCCTTTATCAGCTCAAGCGACCGTGTGTGCCCCTACTGCGAAGCCCAGTTGGGTCCGCGTGCTATCGATTTGCGCAGCGCTCAAATCGGGCTAACGTCCATGCCACGGGCCAACATGACTAGCATCATCATACTGGTCCTCAATATCACGTTTTTCCTGCTCGAACTGATCGTCAATCACCAGCGCTACCAGGGGCCTCTGGATACGTTGTATCCACAGACTCTGGTGGACATGGGTGCGAAATTTGCGCCATACATCGCCGTGGGCCAGTATTGGCGCCTGATTACCGCCGGCTTTCTCCACGGCGGTTTCTTGCACATTGCAATGAACTCCTGGGTGCTATTTGACCTGGTGAGCGAGGTAGAGCAGTTCTACGGAACGAGCCGCCTGATCTTCGCCTATATCTTCTCGACGATCACCGGCTTCTGGCTAAGCGCGCTGTGGCACCCCATGTCGCCATCCGTCGGCGCGTCGGCTGCCTGCTTCGGCCTGATTGGAATCATGCTTGCCATGGGCCTGCGTCAGCGGTCTGATCCGATGACGCAAGCAGTGCGCTCCTATTACGGCCGCTGGGCGGTGTACGCCATGGTGTTTAGTTTTTTGCCCGGATTCAACACGGATATAGCGGCTCACGTAGGCGGCCTGGCTGGCGGCTTCGTGGTGGGGCTCCTGGCCGGTTTGCCCGGATTGCCCAACGCGCCTCGCGAGCAGCTCTGGAAAGTGCTGGCCGGCTTCGCGGTTGCCATCACCGCGTACGCCTTTTTGCAGGATTACCTGGCGTTCGCGGGCTTGGCTCGCCACGTCGGCAATCCGTATAGCTGAAGCTCTCGCGAAGCAACCAACGTTTTGGCGCAACCCATTCTGCTGCGCGGGGCCAAACAACTGCTGACGTTGGGCGGCCCGACCGGCGCCCGTCGTGGTGCCGACCTTCGAAACTTAAGCCTGATCCAGGACGGTTCCGTTCTCATCCGGGACGGCGTGATCGCGTCCGTCGGAAGTACCCGCCGTCTGGAGAACCTCAAAGAAGTGCGCGGAGCGCTGGAAATTCCCGTTCATGGCCGCGTGGTGATGCCGAGCTTCGTGGACGCCGGGCTTCACATCAGTCTCAGCCGTTCCCGCACCAGCCACAAACCCAAGCGCGCTTCCGACTTTCACGAGGACAGCCTGACCCTGATGAGAGGATGTCTGATTCACGGCACTGTCACCGCTGATGTGAAGGCGAGCGCCGATGGTGTCGACTATCATTCCGACGTCTCGGTCTTCCGCAAGATAGCCAAAATCGGCGACACGCCGGTTCGTCTTTTCCGGAGTTGGCGAATTGGCCAGCGCCCATTGGTCGGCGAGGCGGCCCGCACCGACCTGCGGGAAACGCTACAAACCTTGCTCGGTCGCGGCCTCGTCCACGCGATAGCGATTGAACCACTTTCGGAAGAACTGGAGGAGCTTGACCTGCTACTCGAGGCGAAGGCTGCTGGTGCGAAATTTCACGTCATCTGGTCGGGTGGGAGTCCGCGTTTGTTCGAGGACATGATCAGACGCCTGGAACCGAGCTGCGTCTTCTACAAATGCGAACCGAACGCCAGCGAAGCTGCGATCCTGGCCGATAGTTCCAGCGTGGCAGTGCTTCCCGCCGGTAAGCATGTTTTCGAGGGGCCGCCCACCACCATCGGTCGCGATCTGGTGGATTCCGGCGTGGCCGTCGCGCTCTCGAGCGGATATCATTCCATAACGGCCGCAAGCTTCAGTATGCAAATGTCGATTGCGCTTGCGGTCACGCGTCTGGGGCTTACTGTGGAGGAGGCAATCGCGGCGGCAACCGTGAACGCCGCCTACGCGATCGGCTGCAGCGGCAAGACGGGTACACTCGAAATCGGCAAGCAGGCGGACCTGATCATCCTGAACGTGCCCGACTACCGGGAGATTCCGGAGCAGTTCGGAATCAATCACGTCGCCATGGTGTTTCGATCGGGTGCAATCGCCTTGAATAGAACCAAATGGAGAGCACCTTCTGAGTCGCAATCTTCTAGTCGAATGCGTTCCAAACTTCTCTGAAGGACGTTCGCCCGAGATCGTGGACGCGATCGAGGCCGCGATTCGATCCGTTCGCGGCTCCGTTGTCCTTCACCGAACAAGCGACCCGGACCACAACCGAAGTGTGATCACGTACGCCGGACCGGGACATTCGGTTGTTGAAAGCGCGCTGCGGGCTGCTCGGGTCGCCTCCGAACGGATCAACTTGAATGAACATCGGGGCGTCCACCCGCGCTGGGCGCTCTGGATGTCCTTCCGTTCGTTCCGTTGTCAGATACTCCTCTTACTTACTGCATCGATTTGGCGCACGAAGCGGGCCGGCGCATCTGGGACGAACTTGGCATTCCCGTATACTTCTACGAAGCTGCCGCTCGACAGCCTGAGCGGCTGAAATTGGAACACGTGCGGCGGGGAGAGTTCGAGGGCATAAATGAAGCAACGCGATCCGATCCATCGCGCTGCCCGGACATCGGCGGTCCTCAGCTTCATCCGACGGCGGGCGCCGTCATCGTAGGAGCGCGCAAGTTTTTGATTGCCTACAACATCAACTTGCGGACCGAGGACGTATCGATCGCCAAGGCGATCGCGCGCGCGATTCGGACCAGCAGCGGCGGGTTCCCGGCTGTCAAAGCGCTTGGGCTTTCGCTGCCGAGCCGCGGCCTCGTGCAAGTCTCGATGAACCTGACCGACTTCGAGCAAACGCCCGTTCACGTCGTGTTCCTGGAAGTGGCGCGCCTGGCGGCTCAACACGGCGTAGAAGTCGAAGAAAGCGAACTCATCGGCTTGATGCCGCGGAAGGCGCTCGAAATGGCCGCGGCGGGATTCCTCAAGCTTCACGACTTCCACTCCGATCGCATCATCGAGACCCGGATTGAGTCCGCTTTGATTGGTTAACAGCAAGTTTTTCCTCCGCGGCTTGTAACGCTTCCGGCAGAACCAGTTAGATAATCGAAACCTGCGCACTTAGCATCTTCGTTACCAGGCGGGCTCCAGACCCCCTCCGAGTAACGCCCCAGTTCTCCTCGGCACTATTCCAACGGATACTCTTCGCGCTCGAACCGTAAGGTCGGCGCTAACGATTCAGCCTCAAGGAGAAAGTAAGAATGCCAGTTACAAATCTGAAGAGCGTGTGCGGTCTTATGACTCGCAACTCTCTATTCGGGCGGGCAACCGTTGCGTCGCTCTCGGTTGTGTTGTCGCTCACCTCGCTGTCGCTCCCGTCATCAGCCACTACTCTGCTGTATAAAAGCTTCAACGACCTGATGAAGGAAGCTGATGGCGTAGTCGCCGGGCATGTCGTGTCCGTCAACTCGCAGTACAACGCGAACAAGGAAATCTACACCTTCGTGACACTCGATCAGCTCGAGGTATTGAGCGGGTCTTATCAGGATTCAACTCTAACTATCCGGCTGAAGGGCGGGAAGGTGGATAGCGACATATCGCACGTAATCGGCAGCCCCGAATTCACGGAAGGAGAGCACGTTGTTCTGTTCGTCAGCGGCAACGGTAAGAACATGGTGCCGATCGTCGGATGGAGCCAGGGCGTGTTCCGTATCGCTCAAGATCCTGCCACTTCGCTCGACGTTGTGAAGGATGCTGACGGCAACCGTGTCGTCGGCGTCCAGAACGCGCAGGTACTCCGCGATCTCGTGGCCCAATCTGAAGCAACGATCCTGCGCCAGAACTCCGCGGTAGCGGCCACGCAGAACCTACATGAAGGCAGCGCCGGTGCGAGTGACTCAAGACAGCCAGGCAACGTTTCGGGGGCGGTAGCCGCTCAGGCGCAGGTGAGTGCCTTCCAGAACCTTCCCACGCTTAGTGCTGTCGCCTTTCGCAACCTGGTTCGAACCTCGTCGTCGCTTCGCGGAAGCAAGAGCGCACTCTTGAGCGTTCGTTCCATGGACTTCAGCGTTCCAGACGCAAATGCGGACGTCAGCCTGGAAGGGAAGCCGGCCGTGAATGCCGCGGGTCAACCAGGAGCACCGGTCCTTCCGAAACGTAACGACCTTGCGCCTGTGAAAGACCGGCCGTAATCGGGCTTAGAGCAAAGAGAAAGGGAATTTGGGGTTTAACAATGAAATTCGAAATCTTGTCTTTGGTTAGAAATGTCGGCGTACAGGCCCTGGCGGTTCTTGCGCTCTCCGGTTCGCTCATGCAAGCGGCCCAATGGAACACCTGCAGCGGAAATAACATCCGCTGGAACGGTAGCCGTGCTGATATGTACATCAGCACGACCTCGTTTCCAATTGGAAGCAGTTGGGATACCGACTTACAAAGTGCCATGTGGCATTGGAACAACGTGAAGGGTTCTGGTCTGAACTTCTACGTCGGCCGGGACACTGACGGAAATCACAATGCAAGCAATGGCCGGAACGAGATTTACTTTGACGTTTCGGAGACCGGCACCGGCACAGTGCTCGCCGTCACTCACGTCCGCTCTCATTGCTACTGGTTGTTCGGTTGGAACTATGGCATTGACGAGACGGATATCGCGTTCAATACCAGCAAGTCCTGGAACACCGGCGGCTTCAGCTACAGCAATCTCGGTTCGCCGTACAGCTTCGAAGGTGTGGCGCTACACGAGCTGGGACACGCGCTCGGGTTGAACCACGAAGACCGCTGGATGGCGACCATGAACTCCATCTATCCGAACGGCGGACCACTTGGATACTACAAGGAGTTCGATCCGAACGCCGACGATCGGTTCGGTGCTCGATCCCTGTATCCTGACGGCACGACTGAAACGGACATCGCGGGTTCTGCCCTCAAGAGCACCGGTTCGGGAACGTCCGATCTGATCTCAAGTCCTATATGGGCTTTTCGAGGAGGTTACGCCACGGTCGATTTCACCTTCTCGAACCTGAGTACGTCGAGCCAGACGTTCGATGTCGGATTCTATCTTTCAACGAACGACATCATCAGTACGGGAGACACTCTCCTCGGCATGAATTACGGTGCGTGGGGCAGTTCCGGTTTTACTGGGACGTTCTCCCGAACCCTCTACATCCCCACGTGGATCGCACCCGGCACCTACTATCTTGGGTTCCTGCTCGATCCGAGTAATGCTATCGCCGAAACGAACGAAGCGAATAACATACAACCCATGCCGCGTACGATCACCATCTATTGACAGGTGACGTGCCGGTTCGTCGAGAGGCGCTCCTTGGAGGGCGCCTCTTCCTTTTGGGTGATAAAGTGCAAGATGTTTTCGCCGATATTCCGATATGCGGCCGCTTATTCCTGTTCTTCTTTTCCCGCTCTTCTCGCTTTGTTTGAATGCGCTAGCGGAGCCCAGACCTGCCGTCGAGGTCTTCAAGTCGGGCGATTATAAGTCCGCCATTCCTCTGCTCGAAGCACAGCTCGCCGCAAATAAGGAAGATGCCCCGGGCGCGGCTGCTCTGTTATCCGCTCTCGTTTACGAAGGCAGGCTTGAGCAGGCGAGCGAGTTGTCCCAACAGTTGGCGCAACGCTTCCCCAACTCAGCCGACGCGCTTGCCGCTCGTGGGGAGTTCCACTACTACTTAGGTGAAATGGGCGAGGCCGAGAAGCTTATCAAGAGCGCGCTCAGAACCACGGAAACAACGCCTCGCGCCTATTACGGACTCTACCGAATCTACCGGGCCGCCTCCATGTATCGATCCGCACGCCTGATGTGTTTGCGGGCACATGAACTCGACCCGGATGATGCACTGATCACATACGCCTTCCTTCGTTACGCCACCCCGGAACTTCGCAAGCAAAAATTCGGCTCATTCATTCAGGAACATCCCTGGTTTTACGAGAACTACGAGCGAGAACGTCAGACTTCCTCGGAAGTGGAAAGAGAAATGGAGGAACACAAGGCCTACGAACTGGAAGGAGAGCCCAAGCCGGTAACGCTGCATCTGGTCAACCTCATGTCGGGGACGAACATGCTGCGCGGCCTCGGCCTCGAGATGAAGATTCAAAACGGCAGGAGCTTGCGATTATTGCTCGATACCGGCGCAAGCGGGATCGTGATTACCCAGCGCGCGGTCGACAAAGCAGGACTGAATCACGTCGGCTCTACCGAAGCGTGGGGAATCGGGGACAAGGGCATTCGCAAAGGGTTTCTTGCCGTGGCTGATACGTGTTCGGTCGGCGCGCTCAGCTACAAAACGTGCGTATTTGAGGCGCTCGAAGGAAAGGACCGGATCGCAGGAGACGAAGACGGGCTGATCGGAGCGGACTTTTTCGAGAATTATTTGATCCATCTTGATTTCCAGCGCCACGAAATGAAGCTGACGCCCCTCCCCTCGAGGCCGCCAACTCCGCTCTCCTACGACCGGACGGTCCCAGCGGGAGAAGAGAATTTTACGCCGGTCTGGAGATTCGGCCACCATCTGTACATTTCAACCTTGGTGAATCGAAAGAGCGTGGGTCTTTTCCTGCTGGATACCGGCGCTTCTCTCTCCAACATTGATTCGACCTTCGCGCGCTCATCGACAAAGCTGCATGGCGACGAATATATGCACGTCCGGGGCGTTTCGGGCCAGGTGAAGGACGTGTTCGAAGCGGACAAGGCTGAACTTGCGTTCGCACGCTTTCGCCAATCGAACCTTGGCCTCACTGCGTTTAACCTGAACAACTCACCGCGACATCAGGAGGTGCGCATGTCCGGCATCCTGGGCCTCCCGGTGCTTGCCATGTTTCGGCTCGACCTCGACTATCGGAATGGCCTGGTAAATTTCGACTACGTCTTAAAGTGAGTTCCGTTGGGGGCGATCTCCCCGCGAGAGTGGTCTCCGAGGTGGTCTCTATGATAAGTAGATGGCAGCCACTACCACTCCGGAGCCGGAGGTCTTGTCCCCGTTTGATCAGATAAAGGCACTCGAAGCGCAATATCTGCTTCAGAACTACGCGCGCTACCCGCTGGCTCTCCACCGCGGTAAGGGTTGCTACCTCTACGATCTCGACGGCAACCGGTACCTTGACCTGATCAGCGGCATTGGCGTGAATTCGCTCGGGTACGCCCATCCGAGGATCACGAAGGTGCTGCGCGAGCAGGCCGGGCTTCTGCTGCACACGTCGAACCTCTACTATCACGAGTATCAGGGACGGCTGGCGGAAAGGCTTGCCCGGGCGAGCGGTCTTCAGCGAACCTTTTTCTGCAACTCCGGCACGGAAGCAATGGAAGCTGCTTTGAAGATGATTCGCTCTCATGGGAACTCCGTGGGCGGGGACAAGATCGAGATCATCTCGCTTGAAAACTCCTTCCATGGCCGCACGCTGGGCGCGATCTCGATCACTGGGCAGCCAAAGTATCGGAAGGATTTCGAGCCGCTTCTGCCGGGAGCGAAGTTCGTGCCGCGGAACGACGTTGCCGCACTTGAAGCCGCGTTCAGTGAGAAGACAGCCGGAGTTGTCCTGGAGTTTATCCAAGGCGAAGGCGGCATCAATCCCGTCTCCGAAGAGTTCGCACGGAAAACCAAAGAGCTGGCCGAGAAGTACAACGCTCTGGTTGTCTTCGATGAAATTCAGTGTGGAGTCGGGCGCCCCGGTGCTTACTTTGCCTACCAGTTGCTTGATCCGGTGTTGCTGCCCGATGTCGTCATTGCGGCAAAGCCCATGGCCTGCGGAATCCCCCTGGGTGCGGTGATCGCAAACGAGAAAGCGGCAGCTACGATCAAGCCCGGTATGCATGGATCGACGTACGGTGGCGGCCCGCTGGCGTGTCGGGTCGCTCTCGAGTTCTTTGACATCCTCGATGAGTTGCTGCCGTCCATCAACTCGGTTGGCAGTTACTTTCGGATGCGGTTGACAGAGCTGATGGGTAAGTTCCCCTTCATCAAAGAGGTGAGAGGTTCAGGCCTCATGATCGGAGTGGAGATTGATTTCCCGTGCAAGCAACTCGTCCTTGACGGGATCAAGAACGGTCTTTTGTTTAACTGCACGCACGACACCGTCCTGCGTTTCTTGCCGCCCTACATCCTGACGGAAGGCGATGCGGATCGAGCGATCTCTGGTTTGACGAAGGTATTTCGCGGGGCGAAACGGCCGTAAGTCATCATGCTGAGGGGTCGCCGCTGCCCGCCAGGACTGCTCCGTCCATGGGGGCAATCCGGACGGCCAGCGTTTTAGCCCGATCGACCAAATCAACTAGAAAACAGTACCGAGGCTCGGCTTGGTTTGGAGTCAGGAACTCGGCACCACTCGCGCACTGGAAGCAACACCGCTGGTGCAAGAAGGCGGTACTCGATTCGCTAGAATCGATCGTTCCCGACGAGAGTCGGGCTGCCGAGGGCAGGCCGTCTTTTCAGCAGATACTCACCCCTGACGATATGAAAGCAATACGGGCCTACATCATTGCTCGTGCGCAGAGATCCGCCAAGCCATTGTCCTCGAGACCGGCGCACTGATCGACTACTTGCTTTCGCGGCAGCGGCCGCACGCAATCAACGCCATTCGGTACGCCCGGGCTGAATGCCTCCAGGTAAGCCATTTAATTGATGATTCAGCATTTCGATCGCTGCCAAAACCAGGTCGGGTCGATCCACCATGATGAAGTGTTTGCTGTTTCGGGCAACTATCCTGGTACTGCGCGCGGAAAGATGTTTTAGCTGTTCCTGGACCGCATCCCACGTCTTCCCAATCCGCTCCTGCTGAGGCTCCCTCGAGAAACTGGAATCGCTAGAGAGGATGACTGATAGTTTGGAATCGCAGCAGGGCAGCTTCGCTACTTGTTCCGACGAAGATTCGAACTCATCCCACTCTCCCAGCCAACTATTCATATACGAAGCGCGGCAGTCTTCCGCTCGTGCTAAGTCTTCGACCGCCGGAATCCGTTGGCTCGTGTTGGGATTGCAGTAGTTTTCGGTAAGCCTGGACAGTCCTGTTGCCACTTTAAGGTACAGCCAGGGCGCTTCCCGGTGACGCCTCGCGATTTCCTGCTTTCGCATTTCCGGGCTCGGGAGTTCGTGAAATAACTCGGGGCTCCCTGCGTCCACGAAAACGAGGCCGACCACCTCTGCCGGAAACAGCCCAGTAAACGCCCTGATATACATACCTCCCGCGGAATGGCCAACCAGTAGCAAGGGACCGTGAACACCGGCCGTTCGCAACAGCATACGCAACTGCTCTGCAATGGCCAGAGCTCCCCTGGATCCAGGCCGCACAGCACTCCATCCAATGCCGGCTCGATCATACGAACAAACCCGATTCGTTCTGGCAATCGCAGGCTGCACCTTCTGCCAGATCAACCAATCATTTCCAAGCCCACTGTCCAAGACTACGGTGGGCGCCCCGCTTCCGATGCAGTAGATGTGCATCGGATAGCCGTCAACTCTGACGATCTTGCCCGGAGCGGGATGAAGGCGGTTCAGGTTCCAGTTTCGGAAAGAGTTAAAAGCCGTGCCTATTGTAAGCGCGCCGAATACTGCTCCGCAGATCAGTAGTACAACACGCTTCACTATGGGCACTTTCGCTGGAATGATTAGAGCAGTTCTTCGCGTTTCTGAGCGTCGAGCATTTTCACAATCTTGCTGACATCTTGTGATCGGCTCCGATTCGCGACAAGTAAAGCATCGGGAGTGTCTACGATGACAAGATTCTCGACGCCAACAAGCGCCACAGGCTTTCTCAGCGCTCACGTAATTCCCGCTACTGCCTCGCAAGAGAGTTCTCCACCCGATGCATTGCCGTCTTTGTCTTTGTTTGCCAATTCGTAAACCGCTTCCCAACTGCCAACGTCATTCCAGCCAATATCATCAAGCGCGATGCCGGATCACGATTTTCGTTTTCTCGATCAGCGCATAATCGACAGAGATGTTGTCGCAAAGCGGATAGACTTCGGCCAATTTGCTTCCCGAATTTGCGGCTCTGAAACGGTGGCAAACTGGCCAGCAGCGTGGCCGTCTTCGGTTGGTACCGTCTCATCAGATTCCAGCACCGTAGAGGTCTTCCAAAAGAACATCCCCGCATTCCAGAAGAAGTTCCCGGCGTTCACAAATTTCTTGGCGGTCTTCTCGTCCGGCTTCTCGCGAAAGCTCCTGACGGCGCAGGGCTCGAGCGCACCCGGCGCGACACTCTTCGGGAATTCGATATAGCCATATCCTGTTTCCGCCCAGCGAGGCTGAATGCCCAAAACCACCACTTCGCTCGTTTTCCGCTGCTTTGTATGCGGCTTTCACGAACTTGCGAAACCGAGCTTCTTTGGTGATCAGATGGTCTGCCGGGAAACACGCCCATGACGGCATTCGGTTCGGCGTCCGTCAGGATCTTTGCAGCCAGCCCAATGCAGGGCGCTGTGTTTTGTTGTGACGGTTCTGCAATAATCTGCTGCCTTCGGAATCTGCGGCAGTTGCTTACGAATCTCCGCTTGCAGGTAAGTCATTCGTCAGAACCCAGATGTTTTCAGCGGCAATCACACCCTGCAGGCGATCGGCGGCCTGTTGAATCAAACTGCGTTCGCCGAAGAAGCGCAGCACCTGTTTAGCGCTGCGTTTCCGGCTGCGTGGCCAGAACCGGGTTCCCCGTCCTCCGGCCATGATGAGGGCATAACGAGCATTCGCCATGAAATCTACCCAGCGTCTCCTGAGTCACAAATCGGGATGATGAAGTGGGCAGTGGGGTAACCGCCCTCGTTCGACGGGGCACAATCCTGTCGCCGGCAGAACGGTTCTAAGGATTCGCCAATCCCGTCTTCAGCGGCAGCGGATGATCCGCCAATTGCGAGTCCGGAAATCCCCGAATCACATGCAGCGTTCGCTCCCACCGGGTGCGCGTAGAAGAAGTGCTGTGCCAGGTCGACGAAGTGACTCACCAGAGAGCCCACCGATGCGCCCGCAAGCTCTTCTGTAGAGGCGCGATAAGACCAGTAAATGATCAGCGGCTTACCGATGATGTTGTCGCGCGGAACAAATCCCCAATACCGGCTGTCCAGCGAGTTATCCCGGTTATCGCCCATCGCGAAATAGCTGTCCGGCGGCACGATCAATTCGCCGTTTTTCACATGGTTGTCAAGCATGTCCCGCTGTAGTTGCGCCTGCAGGCCCTCTGCGAAATATGTCGGCTCTCCCGGAAAATTATCCCGGCCCGGATCGTAGGGGAACTTGTGATAGACATACGGCTCGTTCAATCTGAACGCCGTTCCGGTAGATGATGCGGTTGATCATCTTGAGATGATCACCGGGAACGCCGATCACGCGTTTCACGAACGTCTGCGAAATATCAACCGGGATAGCGAAACACGATAATGTCGCCGTGCTTCGGCTCCTCGTAGGGCAGGATGATATTTGCTGAACGGCCCGGACGGCGCGTAAGCGAGCTTGTCGACCAGAAGATGATCGCCAATCAGCAGCGTGTCTTCCATCGAACCCGTCGGAATCACGAAGGCTTGGACCAGCGTCGTCGTGCCGAAAAGCAGAAGCAGGATCGTGACTGCCCATTCAGCAATACTGTTCCGAACAGGCTCTCGTCTTATCGCGGCGTCCGACGTCCTCCTTCCCGCGGTGTATTCACGGTTGCGGTGGTCTGATTTGCCATGGACCTTGGTTCGATTGTATCGTTTCTAGCCAACCCCTAACGATTCTGGATAGGATAGAGGCGCCCGCACCCTCTGTATGACGATTCGACGCCGCTCTCTGTTGAAACAGCTTTCGGCCGGCATCTCATTGCCTGGTTTGCTTCCACCGCTCGCCGCCCTCGGACAAACGGCGGGAGGAGCGGACCCCACCAGAAAGATCGCCAAGGGCCCGTTTGCCCCTTCGTGGGATTCGCTCAAAAGTTACAAAGCTCCCGAGTGGTTCCGGGATGCAAAGTTCGGCATCTGGGCTCACTGGACCGCCCAGTGCGTGCCCGAACAGGGAGACTGGTACGCCCGTCGCATGTACATTCAGGGCGACAAGGCCTACGATTTCCACGTTTCGAAGTACGGTCATCCATCCCGTTTCGGGTTCATGGAGATCGACAATCTGTGGAAGGCGGAGAACTGGAAGCCCGAAGAGCTGATGGATCTCTACGTCAAGGCCGGGGCGAAATACTTCGTTGCGCTTGCCAATCACCACGACAACTTCGATTGCTACGACTCGCGGTACCACGCGTGGAATTCCGTCCGGATTGGGCCGAAGCAAGACATCGTCGGCACGTGGGGGAAACTCGCGCGGCAGCGCGGCCTGCGGTTCGGCGTGACAAATCACTCCGCTCACGCGTGGCATTGGTTTCAAACGGCCTACGGCTACGACGGCGAAGGGCCGCAGGCCGGAGTTCGCTACGACGCCTACCAATTGACGAAACAGGACGGAAAAGGCAAGTGGTGGGACGGGCTCGATCCGCAAGAACTCTACACGGGCCGCAACATGGTGATGCCGGACGGCCTCACGACGATTGCGGCAGTCAAGGAATGGCATGACAAGCATGACCGGATCTGGACGGAATCGGTACCGCCGAATAACCCGGAGTTCGTTCGAACCTGGTTTCTCCGCTGTCAGGATCTCGTTGACCGGTATCAGCCCGACCTGCTCTACTTCGACGACACGGAACTTCCGCTCGAACAGGCCGGCCTCGATATCGCCGCGCACTTCTACAACAGCAACATCGCGCGGCAAGGCAAGCTCGAAGCGGTGATCAATTCGAAGAAGCTAAAGCCCGAGCACGTGGGCGCTGTCGTGCTCGACATCGAACGCGGCCGCGCGAACGACATCCTCGCCGATGCGTGGCAGACCGACACCTGCATCGGCGACTGGCACTACAACCGGGCTGTTTTCGAGAATCACAGATACAAGACGGCCCAGACCGTGATCCATTCGCTGATCGACATCGTCAGCAAGAACGGCAACCTGCTGTTGAACATCCCGGTTCGAGGCGATGGCACGATCGACGAAGACGAGCGGCGGTTCTTATCCGAGATCGCAACCTGGATCCCGGCGCACGGCGAAGCCATCTACGGCACCCGACCGTTCGCCATTTCGGGCGAGGGACCGCCCGCGACCGAGAAAACAACCGACTTCAACGAGCGAAACGCGCGTGCCTATACGTCCGAAGATATCCGCTTCACCAGCAAGGGCGACACGCTCTACGCCACCGCGCTCGGCTGGCCCGCCGACGGACATCTTCTGATCAAAACACTTCGGGAGAATTCGCCCCAGTACCGCCGTTCGGTGCAAAGGGTGGAACTGCTCGGCCACGGCCCAGTTCAATTTCAAGCAGGACGCGAACGGCCTCGCGCTAACCCTACCCGAAGCAAAACCGAACCCGTACGCCTACGTGTTCAGGATCAATTGACACTCGCTTCTGATTTTAGGTATGGCTGCCGGGGTACTTCCGCTCCCCGGCTCGAACGGGTACCGAAAGACGATTCTCTCTCGGCGCAACCGGACAAAGGTATTCGTGATTGTAGGCGCAGAGCGGGTTGTGTGCGGTGTTGAAATCCAGAGTCACTTTACCGTTCTCGGGCGGGTCCGCTTCGAGGAATCGTCCGGCTCCATAGGTTTCGTGACTGTTGGTTGTGTCACCAAACACAAAGAATAATTTCGGGTTATCCGGCCGAAGAATGGCCGTCATGCTCAATTTTTTGCCATCGACCAGCAAAGCTGACGTAACCCGGGAGGCTTCGTTCCCGGCTGCTGCCGTCATTGTCGAGGAACATGACTTGTCTGGGCTGAGGGAAAGGAACCCAATCGGCAATAAGGCGGTAACGCTTGTCGATCGGAAACCACGAGAGCGGTTGCGCTTCCCGTCGCAAAGCCGAATTCGGATCACTAACGCTGATCTGCACTTGGTTTCCTCTGTATGAAATACAAATGGAAGCGAAGTTCTCCGACCGCGGCAGTGATCGGCTTCGTTACCTGGGAATCCGCAACGAGTGAACGGACCGATTTGCCATCAGCCGTGGCGTGCACTCCTGGCGCGAATTGCAAAAATGCTTTGCCCGGCTTGATATTGACTTCGCCGAACCGGCGCGGAGCGGTCGAACTTGGCACAACTAAAGAACAGGTCGGATCGCTGCCGATGGTCCAGTTTCCCTCTCGTGGCGAAAATCGGGTTAGCAGCGTCAAGGGCCCGCGAGCGCTCTTGAAGGTCTCGCCCGTCTTGCCTTCTTTCCTCTTCCAAGCGCTCGCCGATAGCTTGCGTCCGTATCTGCCAGACCAAAAGCAGGCCCTGCAAGCGCAGCTAAACCACTCATCATGGCTCGGCGGGAGACCAACCTGTTCAAGTCCACGATAGTTGCCCGATTTTAGCAGGGTTAATGGTTTGCACGGCCGAGCAAACGCCGCCGTTCCAGTTCACTCCAGAGCAAGGTTAAGTCGATGACGCTGCCGTTCCCAAGTTTCAGTTGGTCCATCCGCTCCAGGTTTCTCGTCGCAGTGTCCCATTGCCACGCAGTGTGAGTGCGAGGGTTGAACACAAAGATCTGGCATACGCCGATACGAGCGTATTGAGCGCACTTCTCGAACAGAGCGTCCATACGATCGTCTGGCGACAAGACCTCGGCAACGACGTCTACCGGCTTTGTCGATAAGGCTCCTCAATGCTCAACGAAGCAACAACATCCGGCCGCGGCTCCCAATCCGGATCTACACGGAGCTCCAGTTCGGAACTACAAGAGCGTGTAACCAGGTCGGCACCGTTTTTCGGACTACCTCGCCAAACCAGTATTCATACCCCGGCTGGCCGGCGTACTTCTCGTGGTACTGTTCTGTGCTGAGGTGAGTCGTGCTGCTCGCCATCCGGTTGTTTTCAGTATAGATTTGTTGTGAGTTATGTTATGTCGGTCTCGATACGCAGGCCGCGAACATGAGTCCGTCGATTTGACATAGTCATAAAGTGTCGAACGTTGAAGAATTTGTTAATTCCCGCCTGTGAAGCGGGTATCTAAGAGCTTGTACAAGCCTCTGCCCCGTGTTTGCCAAAATGCGGGAAACTATTAGGAGCCCCATGAGCACATCGAAACTAATTGGCGTTGCCGCAGTTCTCTTGAGCACCATTGCAATTGGCTGTGGTCCGAAATCTGCAAGTAGCGACCAGTCCCTCGTAACTAACATTCAATCCAAGCTCTACGGGGATGACACGACGCGCCAAGCCAATGTGAAGGTTGACGCGAAGGATGGCGTGGTGACCCTGTCCGGTGATGTGCCTAGCTCGGATGTCGAACTGCAGGCCATGAAGATCGCGAACGGCACGGCGGGTGTTCGCAGCGTCAACGATCAGATGAAAGTCAATGGCGCGGCCGGTGCAATGGCTGCGAACGAGCCTTCTTCTCAACCCGGCAGCACTCCCGGGAATGCATTGACCGGTTCCTCTTCCGGCAGTTCTGCAAACAAGCCCGATGCAACCGCGGCCTCCAAGGCACCGGATGTGAAACCCGCTCGCACCACGCCCGAACCCGCGGTTGCGAATTCGACACCGGCGGAAACGGCGAGAGAGGCAGAACCCAGACGAAGACCAGCGGCGCCTGCCGAGGTCACAATTCCGGCAGGAGATCGGGTCTCAATTCGTACCGCTGACGCGATCGATTCCGGCAAAGCGACCGTGGGCCAGACCTTTCGCGCTTCGCTGGATGCTCCACTCACGTCCGAAGGACGGGTGATCGTTCCCGCGGGTGCTCCGGCGACTCTGCAGATTCAAAGCGTGCAGGCGGCTGGCCGAATCAAAGGAAATAGCGAACTTTCCGTTCGAGTGACGAGCATCGAATATCGCGGCAAAACGTACGAGGTCAATAGCAGCACCTATGCGGACGCCGGACAAGCTCGCGGGAAACAGACCGCCGTCAAGACCGGAATCGGCGCGGCTGCCGGTGCCGTCATTGGCGCCATTGCGGGCGGGGGCAAGGGTGCGGCAATCGGGTCCGCTGCCGGCGGCGGTGCCGGTTTCGGCTGGAATGCCTTGACCCACGGCCAGCAGGTGAAGATTCCATCTGAGACGATCTTGACCTTCCGTCTGGCAGCTCCTTTGACGTTGCCCGCTCCTCGCTAGAGGAGGCCAGCGTCAACTATCATGGAAGTTCACTCGTAGAGGCTTTTCTTGTCGCCGACCTACGGTGACTTTCCATGAAAGTATCCGTCATCATCCCGGCTGCAGGATTAGGTACGCGCATGGGCCGGAGTGCGCCGGAAAAAACGGGCGTGAGCCGTAAGCAGTTCATGCTGCTGAACAATTCGCCGATCCTGATCCACACTGTCCGGAAATTTGTAAGCACTCCGATCGTCTCCGAGATTGTGGTTGCGTTGCGCGAAGACGATCTGCACTGGGCGGAAGAACTATTCGCCGCCCAGGGGTTCACCAAAGCCGTTCGCCTCGTCGAAGGGGGAGAAACGCGGCAACAGTCGGTTGAGAAGGCGCTTGACGAGCTTATCGGACCACGATGAAGAGGACCTGATCGCGGTTCACGATGCCGTCCGGCCCTTTATCGAACGCGAAATCATCGAAAAAGTGATCGCCGAGGCCACTGAAACCGGCGCCGCCATTGTCGGGATCGTTCCGGTCGATACCGTAAAACAGGTTCACCGCAACAAAGTGCGATCAACTCTGCCACGGGAACGCCTCATCCTGACGCAAACACCCCAAGTGTTTCGCCTGGGTCTGTTACGGCGAGCCTTCGAAAAAGCCCGAGAGGACCTCTTCATCGGTACCGACGAATCTTCCCTGGTCGAGCGCTTGGAGCAGGTAGAAGTCTCGGTCGTGCTGGGTACCGATCGAAACATCAAGATCACCAAGCCTGGCGACATGGATCTTGCTCGCCTGTATCTGACATTGGAAGGATCTACCGCCCTGAACTTTTCCTGAAGCTTGGGTTCGAATCGCAATAATGTCGAGTTTTCGGATTGGGCAGGGGTGGGATGTTCACCGGACCGAACCCGGTCGGCCTTTAATTCTGGGCGGCGTAACGGTTCCGAGTGAGTTCGGCCTGGCGGGTCATTCGGACGCTGACGTCCTGTTTCACGCGGTGACGGATGCGGTTCTGGGAGCGGCGGCGCTGGGCGATATCGGTATGCATTTCCCGGATACCGCGCCGGAATGGAAGGGTGCCGACAGCTTGCAGTTTCTTCAGCACGCCGTCAAGTTGTTGGAACAAAAGGGCTATGGCCTGGTGAACGTCGATACGACGATCATTCTCGAACGGCCTAAGCTGAAGGACTTCCGGGTGGCGATCCGGGAGAGCTTAGCGAAAGCGGTTAGCCTCCCGGTCGACGCTGTATCCGTGAAGTTCAAGACCGCGGAAAAGGTCGGACCGGTCGGCTTGGGCCAATCCTGCGAGGCGCAAGCCACCGTTCTCGTCTCTTCGCTTTGATACGCTAGAGCTTCGTGCCTTACCGCGCAGTCGCCGCGCTCATGTATTCGGCGTAAGGTCCGGTAAAGTCTTCGATTCCATCCGAAGAAAAGTGCCAGATTCGAGTGGCGACTTCGTCGACCAAGGTCTTCGTCGTGGGTCACGAGCAGCACAGTGCCTTCGTACTTTTGCAGCGCCTGGTTCAAAGCGTTGATCGCCTCAAGATCCAGGTGGTTCGTCGGCTCGTCAAAGACCAGCACGTTCGGTTTCTGCAACATCAGCTTGCAGAAAATCAGACGAGCGGCTTCCCCTCCCGACAGAGCATCGGTCGGCTTTGATCCTTCTTCCCCGCGAAACAACATCTGTCCCAGCAGGCCATGAATTTCTTCTTTCGAAGCTTGCGGATCGAAATCGTGCAGCCACTCCGAAACCGTTGTGCCGTTCCGGATGGTCTCCCGGTGGTCCTGCGCGAAGTACCCGACCTGGGCCTCGTGCCCCCAGGTGACAACGCCTGAATCGAGGCCGACGTCTTTGTCGTCCACGCCCGGTGCATTGGCGAGCAACGCCTTCAGCAGGGTGGTTTTACCCATACCGTTACGGCCCATCAAAGCGATCTTTTGACCCCGCTGTATAGCGGCGGAGAATCCCTTGATCACCGGTTGTCCGTCGTAGCCCTTCGCCACGTCTTTGAACTCAAGCGCATGCCGGCCGGAGGGCCGCTTCATTTCAAAACGAATAAACGGGCGTTGGATGTTGGACCGCGCCAGATCGGTAGTTTGCAGGCGCTCCACTTCCCTTTTGCGCGAAGTTACCTGGCTGGCACGGGTTCCGGCAGAGAACCGGGCGATGAACTCGTTCAACTGCGCGATCTTCTTCTCGCGCTGGGCGTTTTCAGATTCGATGCGCGAACGGACCTGCGTCTTTTGCAGAACCATGTCGTCATAACCGCCCGTATAGGTAATGATCGTTTGGTAGTCGATGTCCGCGGTGTGGGTACAGACGCTATTCAGAAAATGGCGATCGTGCGAGATTACGATCAGAGATCCGTTGTAGTGCGTCAGGAAGTTCTGGAGCCAGTGAATCGATTCCAGATCGAGATAGTTGGTAGGCTCGTCGAGCAGCAGCGCTTCGGGATGTCCGAAAAGAGCTTGGGCCAGCAGCACGCGGACTTTCTGGCCGCCCTGCAGCTCGCCCATTTTACGGTTGTGAAAGGGCTCCGGAATATCGAGACCGTCCAACAAAACGGCTGCGTCGCTCTCGGCAGTGTAGCCGTCTTCTTCGGCCACAACGCCCTCAAGCTCGCCGAGCCGCATCCCGTCTTCATCGGTCAGTTCGGCTTTGGAATACAGTATCTCCCGTTCTTCCAGCGCTTTCCAGAGCGGAAGATTGCCCATAATAACCGTGTCGATGACCCGGTATTCGTCGAATGCGAACTGATCCTGGCGGAGAATGCCGAGTTTCTTCGGCCGGACAACGGTTCCTTTCTGGGGCTCTGACTCGCCCGAAAGGAGTTTCATAAACGTGGATTTGCCGGCTCCGTTCGGTCCGGTCAATCCATAACGCCGGCCATCCAGGAACGAGGTGGTCACGTCCTCGAACAGGATCTTCCCGCCGAAGCGCATACTGACATTGCTGACTGAAATCATGTAGAGGGGGAAACTCCAGTTTAACGTAGATTTCAGCCCGAATCGGCCTCAAATCGTACACGGCCAACCTGCTAGGCCGTTTGGCTTCGCACCTTGAGTTGGCCCGTTCGCGGGGCATTGTCCGATGTTCGGGAGACCGCCCGGGAACCCCACTTCATCGCGTATTCGTGAGTAAAGATGGCACCGAAGAAGAAAATCTGAGCTGAGTAGTAAACCCAAACGATCAGCGCGACCAGCGAACCGGCCGCACCATAGGTGGACCCGACCCCTACCGTCGCGAAATAGACCGCCAAGACCAGTTTCCCGATCATAAAGAGAACGGCGGTGAATACGGCGCCGATGCCGACGTCGCGCCAGTTGACCGGCACATCAGGCACGTATTTGAAAATTAAGGCAAAAGAGAACCGAGATTGCCGCTAGCGAGAGGGAAAAATTTACGATCTCACTCAAAAGAGCCAAGTGGACGGGGAAAACGCCGACGAAAATACGTTGGACAACAGCCAATGCCGCGCTCAAAATCAGCGATGCCATTAACACCAGGGCAAGTCCAAGCACCATGCCGAACGAGGAAAGCCGCTGGCGAATAAACGATCGCACTGTGGAGGCGACCCGTTTAGGCGCGCTCCAGATCGTGTTTAGAGACTCTCGTAACTCGAGGAAAACTCCCGAAGCACCGAACAGCAAGGTAGCAAATGCTATTGCGGACGCAAAGATTCCGCTCTTCGGTTGTGCCGCGTTAGAGATGAGCATGCGCACGGTTCTCTCACCGGCGGGTCCCGCCAGCGCGTTGACCTGTACGAGCAGCTTCTCCTGAGCTGTCGCAGCGCTAAACGCATATCCACAGATGGCAACCAAGAAGATCAGCAAAGGCGCCAGAGAGAGCAACATATAAAATGCAAGGGAAGCTCCTAAACGCGGCGCGTTGCAATCGCTCCACTTCGAGGCGGAAGTCTTCAGTAGTTTGACAAACTCCTTAAACGTCATAAGTGTTGGCTAGTCATTAGATAGCGCAGAACGGCTGTCTGCAACATTAGAAACAGATAAAAGCTTCCGGGCGTCCTAGGTTTGACCTCTCCAGCCAGATGCCGCGGGCGGGGTGTGTGTCGATGAAGAAACAGCACTATAGACCGACAGGTAATGAATAGGATCGAAATTCAGTTCCGAGCAACTCTTCTCGCTTTGTTTCTGGTAGTTGTACCAGTGTACGGCCAGCAGGTGATAGGGAAAACGGTCAGTGCGATCGAATACCGGCCGGCCCGCCAGCCGATTGATCCCCGCGATCTCGCGCGGATGCAACTCGTGGAGCTAGGGCAACCTCTCAATCCTCGGCAAGTCGCGGCCACGCTGGATCGGTTCTATTCGACCGGCCTCTACGATGACCTGCAGGTAGATGCCCGGGAATCCGGCAATGGAGTGACCGTCACATTCATTACCCGTCCGCGGCGTTTTATCGGCCATGTAGGTGCCCAGGGCCGCATCAGCGATCCGCCCAGCCGAGCCATCATTATCAGCAATTCGCAAATGAACCTGGGAACGCCGTTCAATGAAGCGGACCTGGTTACCGCCCAAAAGAACATCGAACAAGAGCTGCGAAACAACGGTCTTTTTGACGCGAAAGTGAACGTAGCGACGATCACGGATCCGGAGACCAATCAGGTTACGATTCGCTTTCTCGTCGATTCCGGCAAGCGGGCGAAATACGATACGCCCGATATCAGCGGCGATACCAAACTCTCGGACAGCACGATTATCCGCGCGACCGGCTGGCGCATTCCGCTGGTTCATCGCTGGCGCAAGGTTACTCAGTCGTTAACGGATAAGGGCGTTAACGGCATTCAACAGAAGTACGCGAAGAAGAATCGGCTTACCGCATCAATTGACCTGCAAAGCCTCGATTACGATGCCGATCGCGGCCGCGCCACTCCTCACATCAACATTGACGCGGGTCCGAAGATCACCATCAAGGCGCTCGAAGCAAAGATTTCGAAAGGAAAGCTTCGCAAGTACGTTCCGGTGTACCAGGAAGGCTCCGTCGATAACGATCTTCTGGCCGAGGGTGCCAATAATCTGCGGGATTATTTTCAATCGAGGGGCTACCCCGATGTCGATGTGACGTTCCACAGCGAGGCGCCCAAAGGCGACGAACAGGTAATCAACTACTACATCGCTACCGGACCAAGGCGGAAGCTTGCCCATATTGACATCGTCGGCAATGACTATTTTCTGCCCGAAACGCTGGAAGAGCGTATGTTTCTGCGCACGAAATCCCTTGCGCTTCGCTATGGCCGATACAGTGAGAGCTTTCGCAAGAAAGATGAAGAGGCGATCGAGAATCTCTACCAGGCCAATGGTTTTCGCGACGTAAAAGTCACCTCGACCGTCGCAACAAACTACAAGGGGAAACAGAGCGACCTTTCCGTCCAGTTCCGGATTAACTCGGGGACGCAATGGACGGTATCCAGATTGCGAGTGGAAGGGGCTTCCCGGCTTGACTTAACTCCCATCATGCCCGAGCTTACGTCGGCGCAAGGGCAGCCCTATTCCGATATCAACATTGCGACCGACCGGAATAGGATTCTCGATTATTACTACTCGAATGGCTTCCCGGCGGCCACGTTCCGGTATGAGACGACTCCCGACCCGGACACCCAGACCGTACATGTTTTGTACCAGGTCAGAGAAGGTCCGCGAGAGTTCGTGCGGCAAGTTATCATCTCCGGCCTGTTCCGAACCCGGCCTTCGCTGGTGACACGGCGAATCGACCTCAAGGCGGGAGAACCGATCTCAATGGCGAAGGTCAATGGAATCGCCAGGAACTTGAACGATTTGGGGATTTTTGCAAGCGTTGATTCCGCCATTCAGGACCCGGACGGAACGAATCTGTTCAAGACGGTTCTGTACGATGTCGACGAGGCCGCCCGATATTCCTTCAATGTTGGATTCGGGTTACAGGTGGGGCGATTTGGCGGGACGACAAACACCCTTAGCAGTGCCGGCGGCGCAAATGGCGTGTCCCCGATCGTTGCCTTTGATGTGAGCCGCGTCAACTTCATGGGAAGAGGGCAGACGGTTTCCATCCAGACACGGTATTCGACTTTAGAACAGCGCGAGAGCATCAACTACATCGTTCCCCGACTGTTCGGGTCATTCGACCGAACGCTGACGTTCTCCGTTTTGTACAACACAACCCAGGATGTCCAGACGTTCTCTTCGCGACGCGCTGAAGCTTCGGTCCAGGTGTCGCAACGTCTTAATCGCGCTTCCACTTTCCTGGCAAGGTTCGCGTACCGGCGCGTTAGCACGGGAAACATACAAATTCCTTCTTTGCTGATTCCTTCTCTGCTACAGCCCGTGCGAATCGGTCTCCTGTCGGCGAGCTATATACAGGACCATCGAGATAATCCCGCGGACGCTCATCGTGGTTTCTGGAACACGGTCGATGCGGGACTTACCGGGAACTTCTTTGGATCGCAGCGGAGCTTCTACCGAGTGTTAGCGCGCAACGCTACTTACACGTCCATCGGGAGAAATCTTGTATTTGCCCGGCAAACTCAGTTTGGTGCGATTATGCCGTTTAATATCGTGCCTGGGCTGACAAGTTTTGAGTCCATACCGCTGCCGGAGCGATTCTTTGGCGGCGGCGGAGTGTCTATGCGCGGGTTCGGGGACAACCAGGCCGGCCCGCGAGATATCGGAACCCCGTCTACGCCTGGATCGGCCGGCGCTGTTGCGACAGGGTTTCCGATTGGAGGCAACGGGCTTTTCTTCAATAACCTGGAACTCCGATTTCCGCTGCTAGGGCCGAATATCAGCGGTGTCTTCTTTCACGACATGGGCAACATCTATAGCAATTTTGGGGATATCTCGCTTCGCTACCGGCAAAACGGAAACCAGGATTTCAATTACGCAGTACAGGCTGCGGGATTTGGGATTCGGTATAAGACACCTCTGGGCCCGGTTCGCGTTGACTTGTCCTATGCCTTTAACCCGCCGTCGTATCTCGGATTCAATCGGAACGAGACTATCCAGGATCTTATTGGCTGCAATTCGTCAACAATCGGAGTTACTCCTAATTGCACCGCAAGCCCTCAGCGCTTGAGTAAATTCCAGTTTTTCTTCTCGATCGGGCAAGCATTCTAATATGCTTCACCGCGCGTCGATCATTGCCCTTCTTGTCTCGTGTTCAGTGTTCGGCGTGATTATAGACCGGATTGCCGTAAGAGTCGAAAACGCAATCATCAAGGACAGCGACATCGACCGGATTGTGCGCGTCACTGAGCTTCTCAATGACGAGCCGCTTGATGTAAGCAATAAAGCCCGCCGCGATGCATCGAAGCGTTTGATAGAGCAGGCGTTCATCAGAAAGGAAATTCAGGTGGGTGGGTATCCTCGCGCGAGCTGGGACGAGGCGGACGCGCAAATTGCGAAACTGGTAAAGGATCGCTACAAAACTCAGGCCGCATTCCAACAGGCGCTGGCACGCTATGGGTTGGTGGAGCCCGACCTTCGATTTGAGTTTCAATGGCAATTAACTGTGCTTCGGTTTATCGATCTACGGTTCCGACCGGCAGTACTAGTGAAAGACGAGGAGATCGCACAGTATTACCGCGATCATTCATCTGCTTTGCGAAAAGCCAATCCTGCAGATAGCTCCCTCGACGCCTTGCGTGAGCAGATTCGCGACATCCTGGTGGGCGAGAGGGTGAACCAGCTATTCTTCGCCTGGCTGGATGATCGTCGCAAGGAAGGGAAAGTGGAAGTTGTCGAGGCGAGTCTGCGATGAGCAAACGAAAAAAGCTCCTTCTCACCATCGCCGGGTTCCTCGCTGGCCTATTTCTCATTCTGTTGATCGGCTCTCTCCTGGTGGTTCAGAGTGCGTGGTTCTCTAACTTCGTTCGCCAGAAGATCGTTGCCGTCACGGAAGAGTCAACGGGCGGAGTTGTAGAAATCGGAGCGTTCGAGTTCGACTGGACTCACCTCACAGCGCGGATCAGGAACTTCGTGCTGCACGGTACTGAGCCCACAGGCAGTGATCCCCTGGCGAGGGTCGCGCTACTGGAGGTTCGTTTAAAGCTCTTCTCCGGGTTGAAGAAAGTTGTCGATATTCGGTATCTCGGAATCGAACGGCCTCAGGTCAACCTGATTGTGTTCGCCGACGGCAAGACCAACATCCCGGAGCCGAAGGTAAAGAAACAATCCACCAGTGACAAGTCGGGTTTGGAGACTGTGGTGAATCTGGCTGTGGGACAGTTCAACATCCAGAATGGGCTGCTTCAATACGCGCAGCAAAAAACCGCATTCAGCGCCAGGGGCGAAAATCTTCGCGTCCTGCTCGACTACAACCAACTGAATCCCAGCTATCAGGGAAAACTCACGATCGATCCTTTGCTCATCGTAAGCGGAGCGAACGCGCCGACGCTGCCCGTCCACGTCAGCGTTCCGATTACGCTCGAAAAGGATGCAGTACGGCTCTCGGATGTAAAGGTCAACACAGATGCGTCGCAAATAACGCTCAATGCCTCCCTCGAGAACATGAACGCGCCGAAGATCTCTGCACGAGTGAACATGGCCGTGTCGATGCCGGAGATGCAAAGGAGCTTTGGGCTTCCGATTCATCTTCAATCCAGGCTGGCGCCCAAAGTCTTAAACCTGGAAGCTTCCGTCCGGATGGATTCCAAAACGGACGTCGTGCAGGTTGAAACCGCCCACCTGGGGTTCGGTGGAACGACATTTCAGGCGTCCGGAACGCTCGAGCCAGGGAAGAGCAGTGCTGTTGCTTTCAACTCTAACTTTGCACTGAATGAGCTGGCTGCTTTATTGGCTGTCTCAGACGTTCAGACAACCGGAGCACTGCAGGCGAACGGCACGGCGCGCCTGGACGCGCACAATAATTACACGCGTCGACGGTACGTTGAACTCCCGAGGCGTTTCAGTCCAAAGTGGGACAACACGGCTAAGCAATGTAAGTCTCTATTCGCCGTTCCATGCCGACCCCTTCCTGGTCAGCCTTGATGGGCTCAGATTAAATCTCGCGGGCGGCTCTCTGGCTGCGAAGATCTTTCTCGAAAAGATGCAAGACCTGAGCGTCGAGGGCACGCTGCGCAACTTCTCCCTCCCCGTTCTTGTCAGTTCGGCTACCGGTAAGCCATTGGGGTACGACGGGTCTTTGCAGGGCTCAATCCGGGCGCGCGGCGACCTGAAGGCGAAAGGCACGTCCGGCTACGCGGCCGAGACGAATCTGACGATCGTGCCAGGAGTTCGCGGAGTCCCGGTGAGTGGCCGGCTCAAGGTGAGGTACAACGGTCCGAAAGATACGATTGACCTTGGCGAGTCCTTTATTGCGATGCCGCATTCGCGGATTAACCTGGCGGGCACTCTCAATCGAGAACTTACTTTAGACCTGAATTCGCGTAATCTGAACGATTTTTTGCCGGCCGCCAACTTCGGTGCTGCGAAGCCTTCCGATTCGCTGCCCGTCTCTTTACAGGGCGGGGCGCTGTCTTTGCGAGCACAAGTGAAGGGAAAGCTTTCTGCTCCGCAAATTGCAAGCCATTTAGCCGTTGACCACTTTGCTGTCGAAGGCCGATCTTTCGACCAACTCGCGTTGAACGTAGCCGCCTCATCTTCACAAGCTACGGTAACCGACGGGACACTTACCCGTGGGCACTTACGAACCGGATTTGACGCGAACATCGGACTCAGAAAGTGGAGCCCGTTGCCTTTGTCTCCCCTGAACGCAAACGTCACTCTGCGCAACGGCGAGGTTGCTGATTTGCTCGCTCTTGCTGGGCAAGCGAACATACCGGCAACAGGCCAGCTGAACGGAGATATACACGTTAATGGCACTTACGGCAATCCGCTCGGCAATGCCAATCTGCAGGTGGGGAATGCGAGCGCGTATGGCCAGCCTGTCGACCATGTTACGTTCGTTGCGACTCTCGCCGATCAGCTAATCACCCTGAACAGGTTCGAGGTTGCTGCCGGAGGCGGAACGATCGCCGCCAACGGGACCTTTCAGCATCCCCGGGACAGCTTTCTGACCGGGCACGCACAAGTCCATCTTGGGACGGACAACGTTCAGCTTGCGAATCTTGTTGCTTTGCAGAAGCAATCGCCGGGAAGCGCGGGTCTGATCCAGCTTTCGGCCGATGCATCGGGCGACCTGCGGAGTGCCGCAGGTGAGACGCAATTCGCGCTGGCGAATGTAAGTGCAGACTTCAATGCAAAATCGCTGCGTCTGGAACATCAGGATGCAGGTGATCTAACCGCAACCGCTCGGACTTCGGGCAAGGTTGTGAATTACAACGTTCGGTCGAATTTCGCCGGTTCAGATGTGGCTGTTAACGGCACAACAACGCTGGCGGTCAACTACCCTACGGTGGCGGATGCACATATCCGGAATCTGACAGTGCAAAAGGCGCTCGGGATCCTTGGACAGGGTGCGGTTCCGGTGACAGGAACACTCTCGGCCGATGCGCACGTAGCCGGGACAATGCAAGCGCCCGACGCGAATCTGCAGTTTCAGTTTGCGCGCGCGAATGTATACGGCGAGCCTATCGACCGGCTGGGCGGCAGCGTTCACTACGCAAATACGTCCATCCAGATTCCGTCGATTCAACTTGCAATGCCAGCCGGCAGTGTCACTCTGAACGGCTCTTATTCTCATCCTGCCGGGAGCCTCGATTCCGGTGCGCTAACCCTCAAAGTGGACAGTTCGGAGCTTCAATTGGCTAAGGTCCATCACGTGGTGCAGGCGAAACCCGGGCTTGCGGGAACCTTACAACTCGCGGCGGACTTGTCCGGAGACGTTCTACAGCGGAACGGCAGGCGCGAGTTGCTCTTTACCCGATTAAACGCCGATATGTCGGCGAACCGGCTGAGAGTAGGCGAAGCAAATCTAGGACAGGCACAATTTACCGCGAAGAGCACCGGTCAGAACCTGAAATTTGAATTCGATTCGGACCTTGCCAAGAGCAAGATACGACTGGCCGGTACGTCTCAGCTGACGGGCGAGTATCAGACCGAAGCAAGCCTCACCTTCGGCAACATTCGTTACTCAAACCTGGCGCCGTTCATCGAAGCCGACCCGGCGGTGAGACCCCTATTCGAAGCCGTCGTTGAAGGGAAAGCCTCACTCAAGGGTCCGTTGCTCAGAACGGACGGCTTAACGGCCCGGCTTCAATTGGATCAGCTTCAATTTGTCACGCGTCCAAAGGGCTCCCCAACCGGAGGCCCGGCCACGAGAACTGTCGATTTTCATAACGATGGCCCTATTGTTGTGGCGCTCAACAATTCGAACATTGAAGTGGAACATTTTCAGATTACGGGACCACGTACAACCATTAAGGCAAGCGGTGGCCTTAACCTTGCCGAGACGCGGTCGCCCCTTTCCCTGAACGTGGACGCTAACGCTGACTTGGGCGTCCTCCAGGACATTGATCGGGATTTCTATTCCTCGGGAACCGTGGCCATGAATGCAGTCATTCGAGGTACGACTTCGAATCCCCTGATCAACGGGCGCGTCGAATTGAAGAACGCGAACGTTAATTACACGGATTCTCCAAACGGGCTCTCGAATGCCAACGGCGTGATCCTGTTGAACGGCGCGAATGCGACGATTCAGAATCTGTCGGGTGAAAGCGGCGGTGGAAAGATAGCCTTAGCCGGGTTTGTCGGTTATACCGGGAACGCGATTAACTTCAATCTCCAGGCCACTGCGAATAAAGTCCGCGCCCGATACTCCGGGATCAGTGTCACTTCTGATGCTGAGGTCTCGTTGGTCGGCAATAGCAGGCGATCTCTCGTCAGCGGGAAAGTCACCATCCGACGCATCGCTTATGGCGCCTCGAGCGACGCCGGATCGTTTCTCTCCACTGCGTCAACTCCTCCGTCCGTCCCGAGCGCTCCTTCGCCCTTATTGGCCGGAATGCGAATCGACCTGAGGATTTTGACTTCTCCGGATTTACGTGTTGTAACCACGTATGCCGATCGACTCTCCATCGAAGCCGACCTTGCGGTGCGAGGCACGGCGATTGCTCCCGGAATGCTGGGACGCGTAACCGTCACGGACGGTCAACTGGTCTTCTTCGGAAACCAATACACGGTCAATACCGGAACGGTTAACTTCTACAACCCGAACGCGATCCAGCCCGTCCTGAACGTTTCCTTGGAAACCATTGCTCAAAACGTTGATGTTGTTCTCGGCGTTTCTGGTCCGATCGATAACCTTCAATTGAGCTATCGGTCTGATCCGCCACTCACATTTTCACAAATTGTACAGTTGCTTGCGACGAATACGACGCCGAATGACCCGACGATCGCCGCTCATCAGCCTACACCTCCGCAGCAGTCCGTCAGCCAAATGGGCACATCCGCGATTTTAGGGCAGGCGGTCGCGAATCCACTTGCCAGCCGGGTGCAGCGGGTGTTCGGGCTGAGCGCGCTAAAGATCGACCCATCTGTGGCGGGCAGTAATGGCCAGCCAACCGCCAAGGTCACTCTCCAACAAAAGATCGCGAGCAACATTACTTTTACTTACATCACGGATGTCACGCAAACTAACTCTCAGATCATCAGGGTGGAATGGGCGATCACGCCAAAATTCTCCGGGGTCGGTTTGCGGGATTTCAACGGAAATGTCAGTATCCAGATGTTCTATAAATTCAAAGTTCGGTAGGCTCTCCTAGCTCGATGAAAATCGTTATCTTCGGCTTGTCTGTCACTTCATCCTGGGGAAATGGGCACGCCACTCTGCTTCGCGGGCTCTTTCGGGCACTGCACCATATGGGCCACGAGATTCATTTCTTCGAAAGAGATACTCCGTATTACGCTGCTCACCGGGATCTGGCAACCCTCCCATCTGCAACGATCCACCTTTATTCCGATTGGGACGCCATTGTTCAAGAGGCGTGCCGTGAACTGTCGGATGCTGACGTCGGAATGGTCACTTCCTATTGTCAAGACGGGAGAGCGGCTTCCGAACTGGTTCGCGACTCCCGATTATGGCGTAAAGCCTTCTACGACATGGACACGCCCGTGACGTTGAGTCAGTTGGATAAGGGTGAATCTGTTCCGTACCTTCCAAACGGCGGTTTTGCCGGGTTCGATATCGTGTTTAGTTACACGGGCGGACTCGCATTAGAACGGCTTCGCAACCTCTTGGGTGCGAAAAGAGCTGCAGCCCTGTATGGCTGGGTCGATCCCGAAGTTTACTTCCAGGTTCCTCCGGAACCTAAATTTGCTTGTAAGCTGTCCTATCTGGGAACCTACGCGGCAGATCGTCAGCAAGCTTTAATGGACCTGTTAGTAAAGCCGGCGGAGAAACTCGAGCATCATCAATTTCTGGTTGGAGGAGCGATGTATCAGGGAACCCAACTGTGGCCAAAGAACATTCGATTGATCGACCACGTATCTCCTTCTGACCACCGGGCCTTCTATTCTTCATGTCCTATTACGCTAAACATCACCCGAGGTTCGATGGCTGCCATGGGCTATTGCCCATCCGGACGGCTATTCGAGGCGGCCGCGTGCGGCACGGCGGTGATGAGCGACGATTGGGATGGTCTCGACACGTTCTTTACGCCGGGCGAAGAGATCATGATCGTCCGATCGACCGCGGAGGCTATGGAGGCTGTCACCAGCGACTCCGATCAGCTTAGCCGCATCGGTTCCCGGGCCAGAGAGCGGGCCCTTTCATGCCATACTGCAGAGCTTCGTGCATCACGACTGATGACCCTGCTCGATCAGTTGCCCGACGAGAGTAGTTCATTTTCCGAGCCGAGAGAGCTCACCGCGGAAAGAGCATAGTATGTGGGGAATTATACCGGCGGCCGGAACAGGCAGCCGCATACAGCCGTTGGCTTTCTCGAAAGAGTTACTGCCCGTCGGAAGCTATCTGGAGGGTTCGAACGAGCGCCCGCGGGCTGTCAGCGAGTATCTTGTCGAGCGCATGGTGAAGGCAGGGGTAGACAAAATCTGCTTCGTGATCTCGCCGGGGAAGGCTGACATTCTTAACTACTTCGGGGCCCATGCTCTTTCGGCCAGTATCTTCTACGCTGTTCAGCCGCAACCAGCGGGTTTGTGCGACGCCTTGTTCCGGGCGCTTCCGCTGATCCATCCGGAGGAACAGGTCTGTATCGGCCTGCCGGATACAATCTGGTTTCCGGATACCGCGCTGGCAGATCTTCCCGATGGGGAACTTTCGTTTCTCCTGTTTCCCGTGAAGCACCCTGACCGGTTCGATGCCGTGGTGACCTCCGACAGTGGGGAGGTGCTGGAAGTTCAGGTAAAACACCCAAACGCGTCAACGCATTGGATTTGGGGCGCGTTGAAAATGCCCGGCGCCACGTTCAATCGTCTCCACTCTCTTTGGCTACATCGAAAAGACGAATACCTGGGCACCTTGATCAACGCGTATATGAGCGATGGCGGACGTGCGTATGGACTAAAAAGCGGCGAAGCGTATGTGGACGTCGGCACGTTAAATGGTTATCGTGAAGCGTTGCGCTTACTGGATTCAAGTCGACAAACCCCCGTACTTTCGGCGTGAGTGTCCACTTAGAAGTTGTCAGCGACATTCGTAGGCTGCGCGACCTGACGCCGGCATGGTCGGACCGGGTCTCCCTGTGGAAGCAAGCAACACCGTTTCATTTGCCAGAATGGCTCCTCACCTGGTGGGAGCATTTCGGAAGCGGTGATCTCCAGACGCTCGTTGCCTGGCAGGATGCCTCGATCGTCGGATTCGTTCCGTGTTTCCGGCATACTTGGCAAAACGCTCGGCAACTGACTTTGATTGGTACAGGGATTACCGATTACCTGGAGCCGTTCATAGCAGAGGAAAGTGCGGAAGACAGTATATCTGCCATCGGCGATTATCTCGCCAAGGCGGATTATGACCTCTGCGACTGGCAGGACCTGTCTGCGGCGAGTCCTCTGCTTAAGCTTGAACAACTTGATCAATTGAACGTAAAGGCTGTGCCCGACACGATCTGCAGCGAAGTCGCGCTGACGGGAAGCTTCGACCAGTATTGGATGAGCCGGTCAAGCGAGATGCGGAGAAACGTCCGACGTTATGCGGAGAAGGCTGAGCGGTTCGGGCCCCTCAATTTCCAGGTCGATCATGAGGCGGGCCAAGATGCTGTTGATGCGCTGCTTTCGCTCCACACAGCGCGCTGGCGAAGCCGTGGAGAATCGGGCATGGTGGAAGCGAATCATTCTGCTGGGTTCATACGTTCTGCGGCCGCGGCACTTGCCAAACGCGGCCTTCTCCGCCTCTTCACGCTGCGCTGGTGTGAGCGTGTGGTTGCGGCGATTCTCGCGTTCTCCTGGAACGGGCGTTTGTACGGCTATTTCAGTGCTTTTGACCCCGAACACGAGCATCTTGGATTCGGCCGAATTCTGCTGTCCAAATGCATCCGGTACGCCTATGACACGGAACATACTCATTGGAATTTTCTGCGGGGGGACGAGCCGTACAAGAAATCATGGGGTGCGCAATGCATCCCTAAGTGCCGGCTCATCATTACTCGCCGACCAGCTCGGCATATAGCTTGATGTAGCCGTCGACCATTCGCTCGAACGAAAAGTTCTGGAGCGCGTACTCCCGGCATATTGACGTCTGAATCGCGTCACTTCGCATGGCTGCGTCCGCCATCCCTTGTGCGTCATCGACAATGAAGCCGGTGAGTTCATGCTGCACCACTTCTGGCAGCGCTCCCGAGCGAAACGCGACGACAGGCGTGCCTGAACTCGCCGCCTCCATGGCTACAAGCGAGCTGGTTTCCGCGGCCAGGCTCGGAATCAGCAACGCGCGCGCACTGCCCAACAGCCGTGCCTTTTCCTCCAGACGAACAGGGCCCACGTAGATGCGCCTGCTATCGAGCAGCGGTCGAACTTCGGTCTCGAAATAGTTTCGGTGAAACGCGAACGGGTGAACGGGTCCGGCCACGATCAACGGAAGATCGAGTTGGCGTGCCACTTGTATCGCAAGATGCGTGCCTTTTTCGGGACAAACCCGCCCTAGCCACAATAGCGAGCTTCGTTCCACGTTAGACGGCACATGCTTCGAAGTGTCGATCCCATTTCGCACAACTCTGTCGATTGCAACAGCCGTGGCCGAAGCGGCTTGTGAATCGGACACGGCCACCAGGTGCACATCCCGACCTTCGAGCGAACCGGCCTGGTACCAGGGCAGTGGAAGGTGAAGCGTCGCCACTTTCGGGCTATTCGTGTCTGGTACGTACGCCCCGAAATCGAGTCCGTGAAAGTGAATCACGTCTACCCGTTCACTCGCCAGCACCGTTTCGATCGTGCGCTTATGTTGCCGTTGTGCCTCCGAGCGCTCCGATTCCGTGATGTTGTCGCTCGCTGCCGGCGTCGGCCAGAGTCTGCCGGCTACTTCTGAACCTTCTGACGCGATAAGCAGAGACTCGATCCGCCGCTCGGCCAAGCCTCGGTCGAGTAAGTGTAGGATCTGTTCGGCGCCGCCCGCGGAGCCGGGTCCGACTGGGAGAAGCGGATAAGCGACATTCAGAATTCTCAGCGCCGATCCCCTCCTGTCGTATTTCCGTATGTGGTACGCTCACGAATGCTGTTGGTACCCGGTGCAACCCCGGAGTAGAAATAGGGAATCTGGTGGAATCCAGAACTGTCCCGCAGCGGTAAACAGGAACGAAAACCTCACCTGACGCACTGGCCGCACCGGGTTGGGAAGCGGAGGTAAGTAGGAATACTTCGCACAGGAAAAGAGCCTGTAAGTCCGAAGACCTGCCAGCAGCCCGCAGAGAAAGCGGATTATCGAGCTTGCGCCTTCGTGAGAGAGGCTGCGTGACATTTCACGCCATTCCCCGTTGGCAACTCCAGAACAGGAGATGTTGTCTGTTGCGAGTGTTGTTCTCCTCCGATTGAGTAAGTCTCGACGAGGCTGTGCCGGAAGGAGCATGGTGTGTCATTCGAGTCTTATTTCCGTATTTTCTGCTTATTCGCAGCTGCATTCGCAGCATATCCCCAGAGCTCAACAGTCAAGCTTAGCGGGCACGTAACCGATCCCTCGGGCGCGCAAGTTCCGAAAGCCGTCTGTCAGGCTCGATAGCCGTGATGCCTCCACCAGTTTCTCGAGCGTAACGAATCAACGCGGCGAGTACACTATCGTGGTGCCCCGTGGCGAATACTTTTGCGGGTGGAAGCTCCGGGTCTTGCGCTTCCTGGCTCTCCAACGCTTGTCACTCTGACGGGCCCCGATTCGCAGCTTCCAGCGTTGCAGTTGAGCTTGCAGAAACGGCAAACACGGTCATTGTCACAGCTACCGGCACCGCACAGTCCTTGGACGAAACGGCCAAGTCGGTCGATGTTGTCAGCCGGGATGAACTGATGCGACGTGGCACCGAGTCGATCGTGGATGGATTACGCGAGTTGCCCGGCCTTCGCGTTTCGCAACGGGGCGGACCCGGCAGCTTGGCCACCGTTCAGATCCGCGGCCTGCGCACATTCGACACCGCGGTCCTTCATGGACGGCATGCGGTTTCGCGATGTGGGTGCAACACAAGGCGACGCACAGTCCTACCTTGGTGATTTACTCTCGGTGGACGCTGGACGAGTCGAAGTGTTGCGTGGGAGCGGGTCGTCTCTGTACGGAACCAACGCAACAGGCGGCGTGATCAACATCGTGACTGATTCGGGTACCGGCCCATTTCACGGTGATCTCACTGCGGATGGCGGTGGGCTCGGCGAGTTTCGCGGCGTTGCGCATTTCGGAGCGAGTGCGTTCAGCAACAAGCTCAATTACTCGGCAGGTGTCGGCCATCTGAACGTGACGCGCGGTGTGGATAACGATGACGATTACCGCAACACCACTGGAAACGGAAGAGTCGATTATTCCCTGCGTCCCGGGCTGGTGCTGCGCGGCAGGCTGCTGGCAACAGACGGATTCGTCCGATTGAATCAAACGCCCGCGGCAGCGCCGGCACGCACACTGCCGCCAACCGGTTACGTTCCAGCCATCGGTCTCAATTTTCAACAGTCGCAATTAGCGTCGCAGAATTTGCCGTATGCTTTGAACGGAGCGACCTTCATTCCGTCTATCGATGATCCCGATTACTTCCGGACCTCCCGTTTCGCTTCCACGATGGTTGCGATCGACCACCAGGTCAGCGCTCCCCTTTCTTATCGCGTCAGCTACCAGGCCTTGGTGTCGGATCGAGATGTAGTGAATGGACCGCTCGGACCCGGGTTCCAATCGCCCTATCGCACCTCAAGCGAATATAACGGAAGAATCGATACTTTGCAGGCGCGTGTCAATCTTCTGGGCGGCAGCCACCAGCTCATCACAGCGGGGTACGAGTTCGAGCGCGAGTTATTGAACACGCCTGCCACTGACGGTAATCCGAACCCGCTCCTGACAATCACGTCGAATACCCGTGTTGCTGAAAAGAGCAATTCTTTTGACGTGCAGGATCAGATCAGGCTCTTCCAGGACCGTTTTCAAATTTCGCTTTCGGGCCGGGTGCAGCTGTTTACGTTGAACCAGCCGATCTTTACCGGGACGCTACCCGCTTACGCGAATGCGTCGGCGATCAATCCTCCGAACGCCTATACAGGCGACATCTCGCTCGCTTACTTCTTCAAAACATCCCGCACCAAGATCCGTTCGCATGCCGGCAATGGGTACCGTGTGCCGTCGCTCTACGAGCGCTTCGGAACCTATTTCGACGGAGCGAGCTTTACGGCGTACGGTGACCCGAGATTGCGGCCGGAGCGCTCGATTGGGATAGACGGCGGCATCGACCAATATTTTGCCTCCGAAAAACTCAAGGTGAGTGCGTCGTACTTCTATACGCGGCTGCAAGAAGTCATTGCCTTCGATTTCAGCGGTCTGATCAGCGCAAGAACGGATCCATTTGGACGATCGCAAGGTTATCGCAATACCGGGGGTGGCATTGCACGGGGTGCGGAAATATCCGCCGAAGCGAAGCCCTGGCGATCCACACAGGTCCGAACCTCGTACACGTACACAAACTCCCGCGACCGCTTTTCGCAATTTGCAGATGGAACACTGCAGACGCCCCGCATATTCCCCCATACGTACAGCCTTCTGGTGCTCCAGCAGTTCGGGCCGCGATGGGATGCGGCGTTCGACTTTCTTGCCGCGAGCGATTATCTGTTCCCGTTCAGTCGCCGTACGTTCGTGTTTCCGGGTCCGCGCCAGGCCGGACTATCAATCGGCTATACGCTTCCGCTCGGAGAGTCTGCGCGCATGCGATTCTATACAACCGTCAAAAATCTGGCGAACCAGACTTACTACGAAGATGGATTCCGAACACCTGGGCGATGGGCGGTCGCGGGCGTAACTTACTCGTTCTGACTACGGTGTTGATTTTCGGAGCATGAGCAGGGCACGCGCACTAATGGTCGGCGGAACGGCTTCCCACGTCGGGAAGAGTTGGATGGCCACCGCAATCTGCCGATCCCTCAGACGACAGGGCTACAACGTTGCGCCGTTCAAGGCGCAGAACATGTCGAATAACTCCTATCCGTGCGCGGCAGGAGGCGAGATCGGACGGGCGCAAGTGGCACAGGCCCAGGCGTGTTTTCTCGAACCGGAACCGGACATGAATCCGATTCTGCTGAAGCCTAACTCCGATTGCGGAAGTCAGGTGGTGGTAAACGGAAAGGTCTGGAAGAACCTAAGCGCGCGTGAATACTATGAGAACTTCCCGGCGCTCCTCGATTGTGTACTTGCGTCGTATTCGAGACTGGCAGAGAAACATGACTTCATCGTGGTGGAAGGTGCCGGCAGCATAGCGGAGTTGAATTTAAAGAACACCGACCTGGTGAATTTGGGTTTAGCCACACGGCTTCAAATTCCGGTTCTACTGGTTGCCGATATTGATCGTGGCGGTGTGTTCGCGGCGGTCGCAGGAACATTTTCTCTGCTCGATGCCGAGGAGCGATCGCTTGTTCGCGGCTTTGCGGTCAACCGTTTTCGCGGTGATCCAACGCTCTTCACCGCCGGTGTCGGCATTCTCGAGCAGAAGACCAACAAGCCTTGCTTAGGCGTTTTCCCACATCTGTACAGTTCTAAGCTCGACCCGGAAGATGCGCTGTCGATTGAAAGCGATGTCAACTCCCGAAAAGAGAGCCCCGTGGCAATTGTCCGCCTGCCGCACGTCTCAAACGTATCCGATTTCCGATTACTTCCCGACGCTTGCTGGGTTTCGAAACCGATTCCAACGCACTTCGACTGCATCATTCTGCCGGGAACGAAAAACACCATTGGCGACCTGCTCTGGATGCACCACACGGGCCTTTCCGAATGGGTGCTTGATCAACACGCAAAAGGAGCGCATGTAATCGGCATCTGCGGCGGGTACCAGATGCTGGGCGAAAGCATCGAAGATCCTTTTGGGGTGGAAACAAACGCGGCTGAAGCGGCTGGACTCAATCTCATCAATACCCGCACGAGTCTTTCGCGAGAAAAGACGACTCGAGTCGTACGGGCTACCACCCCTTCGGGCCACGTGTTTGATGCTTACGAGATCCACATGGGACAGACGACTCGTCCCGTCGGGGCAACTGCGTTTGCGACGCTGGAAGACGGAACGGAGGATGGAATAAGATCTGTCCGATGTTCCGGCACTTACCTGCATGGAGCGTTGGAGGATCCCGCCGTTCTCTCGGAGCTTCTAGGCAGACCGATGGCGGCACTGCCCGATCGAAACAGCGTCTACGAAGAATTGGCGGATTGGTTCGAAGCGAACGTGGATAAGAAACGGTTCGAGGAACTGTACCTTTGTCGGTGACGACGCGTGAACTGCTGGCGGGAGTCGCTCTGGATCTCGCTTGCGGAGATCCGCAGTGGATGCCCCATCCGGTGCGCGCCATTGGCTGCTTCGCCGATGCGGCCGAGAAATTCTGGAGAAAGACGCGTCTTCCCTTACAGGCTGCGGGCGCAATGTTCTGGATCACGGTGGTGGGCGCAGCCGTGTTGGTGGTCAAAATCGCGCCACGTTTCCTTCGCATCTACTGGATTTATTCGTTCCTTGCTTCCCGGGACTTAGACCTTCATGCCGGTCGAGTTATGTTGGCACTTGAAAGCGGCAATCTTCCCGAAGCGCGACGGAAACTCTCGCTCGTTGTCGGACGCGATACCGCTGATCTTGGCGAAAGAGACATAGTGCGAGGAGTGATCGAGACGGTTGCAGAGAACCTGAGCGACGGCGTGATCGCGCCGCTCTTCTACCTTGCGATCGGTGGGCCCGCGGCTATGGCGGCCTACAAGGCGGTCAACACACTCGACAGCATGGTGGGATACCGCAACGAACGGTATCGTGATTTTGGATTTGTGTCCGCGAAGATGGATGACTTGGCGAACTATGTGCCCGCGCGTCTTTCCGCTGTTCTCGTCTGGTGCGCAGCCGCACTCGTTCCCGGCTTTTCGGCTCTTCGCGCGTATCGGACTACACTGCGCGATGCGAGAAACCAACCAAGTCCGAACGCGGGCTTTCCGGAAGCGGCCGTCGCCGGAGCGCTCGGCGTGCAACTGGGAGGTCTGAATTTCTACGGCGGAGTGCCAAGCCGGAAAGCAACTTTAGGAGACCCCATCGTACAACTCGACAGCCGTTCGTATAAGAAAGTTCGGGTTCTTCTGTATGCGGTCGAGGCGATATTCGTGGCTGCGCTGTGTCAGTGGAGTCGGCGGAAATGACTCACGGCGGCGATATCTTCGCGATTGCGGCCGCTCAGGGTTGGGACTGGCGCGACGTTGCTGATTTCAGTGCCAGCATCAATCCACTTGGACCGGCGCCGGGCGTTCGGGGCGCGATCTGCCGGGCGCTTGACCGAATTCAACACTATCCCGAGCGCGAACCCAGACGCCTCCGAGAAGCCTTGGCAGAGAAATGGAACGTTCATCCGGACTGCATTCTATTGGGAAACGGTGCGACGGAACTGATCTTCTTTCTCGCACGCGTGTCCGAAATCCGAGTCAATCTTGGCCGCTCCTGTATTCTCAGAATTTCATCGAGCTTTTCCTGATGCGGACGTGGTGAGCCTGCACGATTCGGAAACGTGGCCGCGTGATGGCGTTCTGGTTGTGACACGACCGGCGAATCCGACTGGGATGACGACGGCGCTTGCCCTGCTTCGCAACCGCTTGGAGCAGTCTTCGGAGCCTCTGATCGTCGATGAATCGTTCCTCGAGTTCTCCGATTCGATCTCGGCATCAACCCTGATTGCGCAATTTCCGCATTTAATTGTGCTGCGCTCGCTGACGAAATTCTATGCGCTGCCGGGACTTCGCCTGGGAGCCCTGGTGGCAGATAGCTCGGTCGTCGGGGAATGGCGCAAACGCCGGGAACCGTGGCAGGTCAACGTGCTCGCGGAAGAGGCGGCGCTTGCGGCTCTCAGCGATGAAGGCCACGCTCATTCCACGGTCGAGTTTGTGCGAAAAGAACGTCATTTCCTGACGGCCGGAATTCAAACGATGCGCGGTGCGGTGCCTCATGCAAGCGATGCCAATTTCATTTACGTTTCGCTCCAATACCGCGCCGCCGATTTAGTAGATCACCTATTGCAGAGCAAAATCCTGATACGCAATTGCGCAGATTGGCCCGGGCTGCCGGGCGAAGCCGTCAGAATAGCCGTACGCACGAGAAACGAGAACGACCGTCTGCTCGAAGGGTGGAGGTCTTTCCCGTGCGCTTGATCGTTCTGCTTCTTGCGGCCGTGAGTGCCTGGGCTGCAGGGGCGGAGCGCATCGTCTCCACGGCTCCGAGTATCACCGAAACTCTCTTCGCCATGGGGCTGGGGTCTCGAGTGGTCGGCGACACCATTTTCTGTAATTTCCCACCGGAAGCTGCAAAGCTTCCAAGGATCGGCTCTCTGCTTCACCCCGATGTGGAGGTCATTGTCGCTCTGCATCCGGACTTGGTAATCGTCCAGAATAAATACCGCTCGTTGCCCGATCAGCTCAATCGATTGCATATCAAGTACGTCGAAGTTCCCAGCGATGACCTTGGTGGAATTTTTGAGGGAGCGCGTGAAATAGGCCGCGCAGCGGGTTCGCCGCAAGCCGCCGAGCAATTGATCACTTCAATAGAGGCAAGATTTAACCGGGTTCGCAAGCAGGCTGCGGGCCTGCCCAAACCGCGTGTGGCGTTCATCGTCGGCCATACCGGCAATCGCCTGGAAGGTCTTATCGCCGGTGCGGCACACTCGTACTTTTCAGATCTGATCGAGATCGCAGGCGGCATCGACATCTTCGCGGATTCGGCATCGCCCTATCCCCGCATCTCTCTTGAAGAGATTCTGTCTCGCAATCCGGACGTCATTCTGGAGCTGGCAAGTCAGGAGAGAGAAAAGCGGGATCAGGTCCTCAAGTTGTGGTCTGAGCACCCCGGCATTCGAGCGGTGGCGAATGGCCGGGTCTACGCGATACCGCCAGGCCCGTTCCTTATACCCGGACCAAGGGCCGCGGAAGCCGCCGAGTCGTTGCTCCAGATGCTTCATCCCAAGAGCGGGCCATGACAGTATTCGAGCTACAAAACGTCTCCATCCGCTACGGCACTGCCGAGATCTTGCGCTCTGTCTCGCTAGCTTTAAACGGCGGAGAGTTTGTTGCCATCGCCGGCCCGAATGGCGCAGGGAAGTCCACGCTGATTTCTGTTCTTGCTGGCTTGCGTACGCCTTCGGGTGGTGTCTGCCGTTTTAGGGGCAGGGAAATCAAGAGTTGGAGCAGGCGGCATTTCGCGTCTCGCGTGGCTGTCATTCTGCAGGAGAGTGGCGCAAACTTTCCGTTTACTGCGGAAGACGTCGTATACATGGGACGCATGCCGCATCGTTCGGGCCTGTATGAAACCAGAGAAGATAAATCGGCAGTGGAACAAGCATTGGAGCAGACAGAAACCGCAGAGTTTCGCCATCGCGAGTTCCGCACTCTCAGCGGCGGCGAAAAGCAACGGGTTCTCCTTGCGTCGGCACTTGCCCAAGCGCCGGAGGTGCTGCTGCTCGACGAGCCGTCCGCCCATCTGGATCTGTATCATCAAGTCCAACTCTATCGTTTATTGCAGGAATTAAGCCGAGAAGGCCTGCTAGTGGTTGCCGTGACGCATGACCTCAACGTAGCCCTTGGAAAAGCGGACCGATTGCTGCTGATGCATCACGGGAAAATCCGCGCGGACGGGCAACCCGCCGAGATCCTCGGACCCGACCTCATCGAAGAGATTTACTCCGTTCCGGTCGAAGTGCATCGCAGCGCATCGGGCAAGCCATGGATCACCTATGGCAGCTAGGCGGAACTGGCTCGCGATACTCCTCGTCTCCTGTGCCATACTGCTGGCCTCGTTCCTTGCCTCTGTCCTGATTGGATCGAGATCACTGAGTCTTTCTCGCGCGGTGCATGGTTTGTCGCCGGACCATGAAATTCTGGTATCCCTGCGCATACCTCGAGCGCTGCTTGCGCTTTGGGCTGGTGGAGCGCTAAGTCTTTCTGGTGTCCTGTTTCAGGCGTTGTTGCGAGAGTCTCTTAGCTGAACCGTATACCTTGGGTGTTGCGGGCGGTGCATCGCTCGGAGCTGTACTGGCAATCTGTTTCGGGTGGACTGCCTTCGGTGGTGTTTCGGCCGTGTGTCTGGCGGCGTTCGCAGGCGCGGCTGTCGTTCTTGGCCTGGTAGTTCTTATCGCGTCTGAGGGGGGCCGCATGTCGTCGCTGGGCTTACTCCTGGCCGGGATAACAATCAACAGTATCTGCGCCGCGGTTATTCTATTCCTGTCGAACCTGGCGGGCTTTATGCAATCGTTTGCCATCATGCGATGGATGATCGGCGGCTTGGATGCGCCTTCTTATACCAGCCTGCTTGGGCTTACCATTGCTCTCTTACCTGTTTGCGTTCTTGTCTTCTGGCGCAGCAGAGAGTGGAACGTTCTGGCTATGGGAGAGGACTGGGCAACCACACGAGGTGTTTCGACGAGCAGGCTTCTCCTGCTGGGCTGTATCAGCGGCTCCGTGCTGACGGGAACGGTGACGGCATTGACAGGGCCAATCGGTTTTGTCGGCCTGATTGTTCCGCACGCAATGCGCCTGTGGGTAGGCGCCGACCATCGCATCTTGATACCGACGTCCTTTCTCATCGGTGGTGCATTTCTTGCGCTCTCGGACGTTCTGTCTCGCACGGTACTGGCGCCGGTTGAAATACCTGTCGGCGTGATCACGGCCTTTGTCGGTGGCCCGTGTTTCATTTGGATGCTGCGCCGCAGGAACAGGAGATTGCCTGCATGATCCTGATCGGCGGGGGCAGTCGCAGCGGTAAAAGCCGAGAGGCGTTGAGGCGTTTACGTGCGTGCGGCTCCCGGCTTGGATTTATAGCTACGGCTCAGGCGTGGGACGACGAAATGCGAGAGCGAATCAAGCTTCATCGTCAGGAGCGAGGGACCGACATCGTCACCTGGGAGGAGCCATTTCGTGTTGCCGACCGCCTCCGGCAAGAAGAGAGTTTGTACGACGCGATCATCGTAGACTGCCTGACCCTGTGGTTGAGCAATTTAATGCTGGAAGGGCAGGCGAGTGACATCCGACGGGAAACGGAGAACCTGCTGGATGCGGCAACCCGGACGGTAACCGACGTGATTCTGGTTACCAATGAGGTGGGTTGCGGCATTGTCCCCGAGAACGCGCTGGCACGGGAGTTTCGGGACCACGCCGGCCGGCTTAACCAGCAATGTGCGGAACGCGCCGACGAGGTGTACTGGATGGTTTTCGGCATTGGTCTGCGAATCAAATGATCGGCAGACTGCT
Organism: uncultured Acidobacteriaceae bacterium; assembly: GCA_963730775.1. Classification (GTDB taxonomy): domain Bacteria; phylum Acidobacteriota; class Terriglobia; order Bryobacterales; family Bryobacteraceae; genus Bog-105. The sequence continues at coordinate 454,060 of CAVSTI010000019.1, forward strand.
CGGTGCTTTCCAATTCCTCACCGTTGTCCCCATTCCCGGCCGAACAGCGGTACCTGGACGCGCAGCTCCTTTTTTCCCTTTGGTTGGAGCCGCGCTCGGCGCCACTTGCGGGCTGGTATTCAAATTCTTCCAAAGGCCTTTGGGCGACTCATTCGCGGCCCTGATCGCGTGTTTCAGCGGCAATCATCCTGAGCGGAGCATTGCATGAAGACGGGTTGGCCGATGTCGCCGATGCGCTCCGGGCGGGCAGAACCCGCGAGAAGATGTTGGCCATTCTGAAAGACAGCCGGATCGGAGCTTACGGGGCCGTTGCTCTGATCTTATGTATTTGCCTTCGATGGCAGGCTCTTGAGCACATGCAAATGAACGCGGTGCTCGGCTTGGCGTCTTCGCTGGCTCTGTCTCGTTCTTCACTCGTCGTGCTCGGTGCAATCACGGTACCCGTCGGCCGCGGTCTTGGCGCTTCCTTTTCAGAAGCGCTCACACCTGTCGTTTCCGTCAGCGTGGCGGTTCAGGTCGTGGTTGCTGCCAGCTTATGCGGTTGGCGCGGCGTGCCGATGCTGTTCGCAACCACCGCAATCATAGTCGCTGCGCGGTTCTATTTCACGCGTCGATTGGGTGGCGTCAATGGGGATTGTCTCGGGGCAACCTGCCTGACGGTAGAAAGCGCCAACCTCGTGGTTCTTGCATGGCACAGCTCTACTTGATCCGACATGCAAAACCGGAAGGATCAGGAACGTTTCTGGGGCAAGCAGATCCGCCGCTTGCCCCGGGCGCTCTCGATGGCATTTCGCAAACGCTCTCGGCCTTGCGCGTCGAAGTCGCGTACCTGAGTCCGTTGCGCCGTGCGCGCGAAACCGCTTTGTGTCTTGAATGCGCAAGCGTCATCGTTGTTCCAGAGCTTCGCGAAATCGACTTCGGCCACTGGACCGAAAAGACGTGGCGAGAAATAGAAGCGCAGTGGCCCGATCTCTCGAAGCAGAAGCTGCAAAACTGGCTGGAAGTCACCACGCCTGGTGGTGAGTCGTGGCCTGACTTCGTGGAGCGTATACGCCTGGCTTGGAACCGCATACGTCAGGGCCCGTTTCCTGCGGCGGTCATTGCTCACGTAGGGGTCAACGGCGCTCTCTCGCAGTTCGTAACGGGTTTGCCTGCATCACAGTTCACGCAAGGATACGGCGAAATCATTGAGCTTGCCTATGACCCTGATTGAAGAAACCCTGGCGAGCATTCCGCCTTTCAATCCTTCCAAGGCGATCACTACCGAAGTCCGAGCGCGGTGGGATTCATTGACAAAACCGCGCGGCAGTTTAGGACGGCTGGAAACAGAGATCCTGCGGCTGGCGGAAATCCAGAATACGTCCGATCCTAGCCTCGATGCGGTCGCCACCTATGTCTTTTGTGGAGACCACGGAATCACAAAAGAAAATGTTAGTGCATATCCCCAAGCCGTTACTCGCGAGATGATGAAGAATTTCGTCGCGGGCGGAGCCGCGATCAACGTGCTTTGCCGCAATGCGGGCATTGAGACCGTGATCGTCGATGCGGGTGTCTGCGGCTCTAAAATCCCCGGGGTACTGGACCGGCGTATCGCTGAGGGAACCCGGAGTTTCCTCGACGGACCCGCCATGGACGCAACACAAGCGCGCGAAGCTCTGGAATCCGGTATCGCGCTGGCAGGGGAAGCGGCTACGCGGTTCGAGATGGTGGGCTTGGGCGACATGGGAATTGGCAACTCGGCGTCGGCGAGTGCTCTCCTCAGCGCTTACCTCGGTATTCCGCCCGAGCAGTCTGTAGGCAGAGGCGCCGGCCTGGATGATGCCGGTCTTAGCCATAAGAGGCGGGTGATCTCGAAGGCGCTGTCCCGCTACAAAGACGAACTCACAACGATGAACCCGATTCAGGTGCTTGCGCACTTCGGGGGATTCGAAATCGCGATGATGACCGGCTTCGTCCTGGGCGCGGTTGCGAAAAAGCTCGCGGTAATGATCGACGGGTTTATCTGTACGGCTGCATTTCTAGCTGCTCAGCGAATCTGTTCGTACGTTGCCGATTACGTGTTCTTTGCGCACGAGTCCGCTGAGCCTGGGCATGCGCCAGTGCTAAGGGCTCTAGGTCGCAGGCCACTCCTGAATCTGGACCTTCGTCTGGGAGAAGGAACGGGTGCGGCGCTCGCCATTAGTGTCCTTCGGTCCGGTCTTCATTTGTATCGTGAGATGGCGACATTCGCCGAGGCTTCTGTGTCCGATAAGCAACCCGATTCAGGGGAAGGGAATTGAAATGAGTATTGCGACAAAAAGAGGCGACAGCGGAACGACGGGTCTGCCGGGCGGCGTGCGTGTGTCGAAAGCGGACCGGCGCGTCGACTGCTACGGAACCATTGATGAATTGATTTCGCAGCTCGGCTTTGCGCGTTCGATTACTCCGGATCCAGACGTGAAAGATCTTGCCAAGCAGCTTCAGCGGGAGCTATTCAAGGTCGGGTCGGCCATCGGCACCGCGCCCGAGTCGCGAAAGCCAGCTCCGGAGATTACGCCCGCCATGGCGGACGCCCTGGAAGCGCACGTGCACCGGATTGAGGCGCTACCCGGCATTCTCGGCGACTGGTCCATTCCTGGCGAGATCCCTGAATCTGCCGCTATGGACGTTGCACGCACGATTTGCCGGCGCGCAGAGAGGCTCGCTGTTGCGCTGTTTGAAGACAAAATTCTGACCAACCCGGCGATTCTGGCTTATCTGAACCGTCTCTCCGACCTTCTCTGGCTTCTGGGACGTCAGCTTGAGTTACAGGCCGGAGTCGATTCCAAGCTCCGTTCGCCGGAGCAGTCGGGCCCGCGTTGGTCTCGCGCCTGGTGATCTGAAGCCGTGACCCGCGTACCAGACTTTGCGATCCGATCAGGACTGTTTATACTAGAAGAACGATCCCCGTTTAGCATGGCGCTCAGGCTTTCCATTTGGATTCTAATTAGCGTGGCTCTTCGCAGCCCCGCCTGAGACCTCTTCGATCGATTTTTCCCTGAGGCCACCGGCAGGTAATCAAAACCAGTCGGTGGCCTTTTGACATTTATAGCGCCCAATCGGACGGGTTGGGCGCAGCGGTAAAGGTTGAGTACAACAGATGAGGATTTTCACTTTCGACACGACGTTGCGGGACGGCACTCAGGGCGAGTCTGTCTCTTTTTCGGTGGAAGATAAGCTGCTGATCGCCGAAAAACTCGACGAACTGGGAATCGACTACATCGAGGGTGGCTGGCCCGGCTCAAATCCAAAAGACAAAGAATTCTTCACACGAGCGAAGGACCTGAAGCTGAAGCACTCAAAGCTGACCGCTTTCGGCGCTACCCGCTTTGCGAAGAACCCGGTCGAGGTCGATACCAATGTGGCTGAATTGATCGCGGCCCAGACCCCAGTCATTTCGATCTTCGGCAAAACGTGGGATTTCCATGTCCAGAAGGCTCTTGGCATCACGCTCGAGGAAAACCTTACGCTCATTTCGGATACGGTCGGCTATTTGAAGTCGCACGTCCGGGAAGTTGTGTACGATGCGGAGCATTTCTTCGACGGTTATCTGGCCAATCCTTCCTTTGCCTTAAAAACACTTGAGGCTGCGAAGCGTGCCGGTGCGGACGTCCTCTGTTTGTGCGATACCAATGGCGGCACTTTGCCGCAGCGACTGGCGGAAATCGTCAGCGACGTTCGGACGCGTTTTGACGGCGTGCTCGGGATTCACTGCCACAATGACTCCGAAGTGGCGGTCGCAAACACAATCATGGCTGTTGAAGCCGGAGTGACGCACGTACAAGGGTGTCGTGAACGGCTATGGCGAGCGCTGCGGAAACGCGAACTTGTGTTCGGTACTGCCAAATCTCGAACTGAAGCTGGGGCATACGACCGTTGGCCCTGAAAACCTTGCCCACCTCACCTCTGTTGCGAAATTTATTGCTGAGCTGGCGAACCTTCCGCTTAGGAATGAACAGGCGTATGTCGGCGGCAGTGCCTTCGCTCATAAGGGCGGCATTCATGTGAGCGCGGTTCTGAAAGACTCGGCGACTTACGAACACGTCAAGCCGGAAACAGTCGGCAATCGCCAGCGTGTTCTCTTAAGTGATCTCTCCGGGCGAAGCAACGTGAACTACAAGCTCGAGAAGCTTGGTCTCGGAGAGCACCTTCCGAAAGATGCGAGGCACGAACTGCTTCAGCGCATCAAAATGATGGAGCACGAAGGATACGACTTCGAGACGGCGGAGGGCACGTTCGAATTACTCGTGCGGCAGGCTGCCCATCCTGAATTTCATCCGTTCGATGTAGTTGGTTACGAAGTATCTACGAAGCTGGATCGAAGCAAGACGGACAGAGTTCCCGGAAACGACGAGAGCGTTACTGAGGCTACTGTGACACTGCGAGTGAATGGTGATGTGCACTCCCACACGGCCACCGGTTCTGGTCCCGTGCACGCCCTGGATATCTGTCTTCGCCGGTGTTTGGCGTCGGTTTACCCGGCCATCGCCGATGTTCGTCTGACGGATTACAAGGTAAGAGTGCTCGGAGCCAAGGGCGGCACCGAATCGAAAGTCCGCGTGCTCGTGGAGTGGAGCGATCACCGGATGAGCTGGTCAACGGTCGGCGTCTCCAATAACGTCATCGAGGCGAGTTGGCGTGCGCTCGTCGATGCCCTTCGGTTGGAACTCATTCGCATGCGCGAAAAGCAGCCGGCCGAAAATCAGTCCCGGGATTACAGCTGGGCCGTCTGATCGCGTAAACTGGTTCGTCGGCTTAGATCCGTTGCTTGCTGTCGTGCTAGCGCACGCTATCATCGGCAAGTATGAAAGCTGTGGTTGCGGACTCCGTCGGTGGTCCCGAAAATCTACGTTACGTTGATCTCCCGGATCCCCAACCCGCCGAAGGCGAAGCGCTTATCAAGGTTGAGGCGATCGGAGTAAACTTCATCGACGTTTATTTCCGAAGCGGACTCTACAAGGCGCCGGAATCTCCGATCCGGCTGGGCAGCGAGGCTTCTGGTGTAGTTACCGCGGTAGGACCGGGAGTGTCGTTGAAAGTCGGGCAACGAGTTGCTTACGCCATGGCCCGGGGAGCTTACGCCGAGTACGCGGCCGTACCGGCCAAAGTGATTGTCCCTTTGCCGGATTCAGTCAGCTTCGACGATGGCGCCGCCATCATGCTCCAGGGCATGACGGCCCACTATCTGTTGCGTTCCACGTTTCCACTCCAATCGGGCCAGACTTGCCTCATTCATGCTGCGGCAGGTGGAACAGGACTTCTTCTCGTCCAGATCGCGAAACTCCTCGGAGCTACCGTCATCGGAACGGCTTCCACCGAAGAGAAGGCGCAGTTGGCAAAGCAAAACGGCGCAGACCACGTCATCCTGTATTCGCAAGCAGACTTTGTCTCCGAGACGAAGAAACTTACCGGTGACCGCGGCGTAGATGTTGTGTACGATTCCGTCGGCGCCAGCACGTTTGCTAAGAGCCTGGACTGTCTTCGTCCGCGCGGCATGATGGTGAGTTTTGGTAATTCGAGCGGTCCCGTTGGTGCCTGTTGAGCCCCTCACATTAACTCAGAAGGGCTCGTTGTTTTTGACACGTCCGAGCCTGGCGAACTATATCAGCGATCCAGCGGAGCTAACGTGGCGAGCTTCCGATCTTTTCAATTGGATTGAGTCAGGAAAGCTCAAAACCCGCGTCTACAAGGTTTATCCTCTTCGGGAGGCGGCTGCCGCTCATCAGGATCTAGAGGGTCGTAAGACATCCGGCAAGCTGCTGTTGGAACCCTAACGTGGATACTCTTTCGATTTCAGAATTCGCGGAACGCCGCTCGAAGCTTCTGCCCGCGCTGGAAGAAGCGCGAGCGGACGCCTTCGTGACAAGTTTTCTTCCGAACTGTCGATACCTGACGGGTTTCACCGGAAGCAACGCGACATTCCTCCTCACCGCTGACCGCGCCATTCTCTTCACCGATCCCCGATACGAACTGCAAGCGCCGCAAGAGGCGGATTGCGAGGTTCGCATTGTGAAAGGCCCGCTCGTCAAAGAGGTTGCTAAATGGGCAAAACGCTTGAAGATCGGAACGCTCGCGTTCGAGTCCCAGCACATTACTTTTGAAGCGCACAGGGCATTAAAGGAAGCCGCACCTCACGTCCGTTTGAAGCCGGCCGCAAATGTGGTCGAGAAGCTGCGCATGGTGAAATCGGACGCGGAAATCGAAGCCATCCGGATCTCGGTGGAGTTGAATTCAAAAGCGCTGGATCAGTCTCTTCGCCGCTTCAAGCCGTCCATGTCAGAGATGGATCTTGCGGCGGAAATCGAGTACCGGATGCGTCGCCTCGGCGCCGAGCGGCCATCGTTCGAGACCATTGTTGCTGCCGGGGAGCGCAGCGCGCTTCCTCACGCTCGGCCCACGGGAAAAGCTATTGGCACCGATCACTTATTATTAATTGATATGGGTTCGAGCGTAGCTGGATATGCCAGCGACATGACTCGAACTTTTGCTGTGGGCAAGTTGGCTGGAAAAACCCGGCAAATGTACCGTGCCGTTCTGGAGAGTCAGCTTGCAGCAATTGACGCAATCAAACCGGGAGTGTTGTGTGGAAGTGTTGACGGCGCTGCGCGTAAGGTTCTGCGCGGCTATGGCCTTGATCGCCTGTTCGTCCACTCTACCGGGCACGGACTCGGTCTCGAAATACATGAGCCCCCGCGTGTGGGCCGGAAGGAACAGACAAAGCTCGAAGCGGGCATGGTCATCACCGTAGAACCGGGAGTTTACGAGGCTGGTGTAGGCGGTATTCGAATTGAAGACACGGTGGTTGTCACAGATGATGGATGCCAGTCTCTTACGCCGACGCCGAAAGAATTAGTTGTTCTATAGGTGACATCCTAGGAAGACCGCTCGCCACGGCGAGAGCCAATCATGACGATTGACGAGATCAAACAGCTCATCTACGTGCTGCAGGAAACGGGCATCGCGGAACTCGAGGTCCAGCGCGGTGACAGCCGCGTTCGCATCCGCAGAGCAACCGCACCCACTCAGGACGTCATTGTTCCCGCTGTTCTTCCGATGGCCATGGGCCCGGCTGCGCCTGCCGCACTGCAAGCTATGGGCTCCGCTACTCCGAGCGCCATCCCGGCTGCGCCGAGTGAAGCGACCGCCGAAGCGCCAGGAAGCGAGAACGACATTGTCGTTAAGAGCCCGATCGTCGGCACTTACTACGATTCTCCGGCGCCCGGATCGCCCACCTTCGTCAAAGTCGGAGATCGTGTCGAGCCGAAGCGTGTTCTCTGCATCATTGAATCGATGAAGCTGATGAACGAGATCGAGGCGGAAGTGGCGGGGATCGTGACGGCGAAACTGGTCGAAAACGGAAGGCCTGTGGAGTACGGCGAATCGTTGTTCACCATACGTCCGCTCAGCGCCTGACACGATCCATGTTCCGCAAAATCCTGATCGCAAACCGGGGCGAAATCGCGCTCCGGATCATTTGTGCCTGCCGTGACCTTGGTGTCAAGACGGTCGCTGTTTATTCAGAAGCAGACCAGCATAGTCTTCACGTGCGATTTGCGGACGAAGCGATCCGCATCGGTCCGGCCAAGAGCTCTCTTAGTTACCTCAATATCCCTGCGGTGATCAGTGCCGCCGAGATCACGAACGCTGATGCCATCCATCCCGGCTACGGCTTCCTCAGCGAGAATCCCGATTTCGCCGAGGTGTGCGAACTCTCCGGAATCAAGTTCATCGGTCCCCGGCCGCAGATCATCCGGGATATGGGACTGAAGCAGCGCGCCAGAGCCCTGATGAAGGAAGCTGGGGTTCCGACTCTGCCTGGCTCGGAAGGCGTCCTGAAAAGCGCCGAAGAAGCTGTTTCCCTAGCTCGGGGCATCGGCTTTCCCGTGATGCTCAAGGCCGCTGCCGGCGGAGGCGGGCGCGGCATGCGGATTGTGCGCGCCGAAGCTGATCTGGCATCACTGCTTGCGCAGGCACAGGCCGAAGCCGCGGCGGCTTTCTCCTCCGGCGACGTTTACATGGAGAAGCTGGTCGAAGCTCCCCGCCATATCGAGTTCCAAGTGCTTGCCGATGAACACGGAGACGTCCGCGATTCTGGGCGAACGCGAGTGTTCCATCCAGCGCCGCCACCAGAAGCTGGTCGAAGAATCGCCCTCACCCTGCGTAAGCAAACAGCTTCGTGACCGTATCGTCCAAATCACTCGTCGCGGCCATGAAGAACAATCGGCTACACGAATGCCGGGACCGTCGAGTTTCTCATGGATGAGCGCCAGAACTTGTATTTCATCGAAGTCAATGCGCGAATCCAGGTTGAACATCCCGTTACTGAGTTGGTAACCGGAATCGATCTGGTAAAGTCGCAGATCCGGATTGCGTCCGGCGAACCGCTGTCTTCCATCCTGCGCGGCCCCGTGACCGTCCAGGGTCACGCTATCGAGTGTCGGATCAACGCCGAGCATCCGGAAACCTTTGCCCCTTCGCCCGGTCGCATCACGGGACTGAACCTTCCGGGCGGGATTGGAGTTCGGGTGGATACGGCAGCCTACACCGATAGTGTCGTTCCGCCCTATTATGATTCGCTTGTCGCCAAACTGATCGCATACGGGGGCGATCGCACGGAAGCAATCCAGAGGATGCGGAGAGCGCTCAGTATGTTCGTGGTTGAAGGCATCCACACAACCATTCCTCTGCATGAACGCATCATGCAGAACGAACGGTTTGTTCGCGGAGAGTTCGACACAAAGTTTCTGGAATCGCTCTAGCCCGGCTCGTTCACCAGCGCTCTTCGGTCTACTCTCATCATGCTAAATTGAGGTAACCGAAACTACAGTTCTTAACAAATATCCTCCGTTTGCTGGTTTATTTCTCTGAACGAGAAGCAAATTGTTCTGCTTCGACTGAAGACAGAAGGTTCTAACTGTCTGAGTTGCTCTATTTGGTTGGGAAAACTGCAACTCAGCGTAACCGGTGGCAGTCCAAAGGATTTAGATGGTCGGAGCGAAGAATACGAAAACCGAGGCCGGCAACCAGGCGAGCGATTCTAACCAGAATTCTCGTCCCTATGTCTCGGCGCTGAAGTACTACATCCACGACGGGACCGAGGCTTTTCGCTTTCAGTTGATTGGTGAGCTTCGAGAAGCGGACGTAAAAGAACTCAGCGGCTGTTGGCAGACAGCAAAGAGCACGTTCGGCGATCGCAAACTTGTTTTGGATCTCCGGCAATTGCGCAGCACGGACGAGAGCGGAAAAGAGTGGCTGCTGTCCATGGTGCGCGAAGGCGCGGTTTGCATGCCCGAGTCTTACTTTCGCACTAATCTGACCGATGTGGCGGCATCCACCTCTGCCGACGAGCAGAAGCCCTCCGGTTTGCTGGGTAAGCTGACCTCAGGCTTACGCGGAGATCGGGAGATCCCCGCGGGTTCCCCTACACAAGCACCGTAAACGCCGATTCGGTCCTTGTGACCGGACGATAGCTCGTATCACGCTCCACCGGTTCGCGGCCTGCCTCTCGGATGAGGCGGAAGATGTCCTGACGCCTTAGATGCTGGGCTGTTTTGGCGCCCAGCATCGTGATAAATCTTCTCCTCGACAACCGTGCCATCGATATCATTAGCGCCAAATCGTTGCGCGATTTGGGCAACGCTAGGCGTCATCATGATCCAGTACGCCTTGATGTGCGGGATGTTGTCGAGCATCAAACGGGAAATCGCGATTTGCTTCAGATCTTCGAATCCGGTGGTCGTAGACAGATGCGCAAGCGCCGTATTGGCCGGGTGAAAGGCGAGCGGAATGAACGTCACGAACCCGTTTGTTTCATCCTGCAGCGCTCGTAAGCGCACCAGGTGATCAGAGAGATCTTCCGGATTCTCCAGATGACCATAGAGCATGGTGCAATTGGTTTTAAGGCCAATGTCGTGTGCCGCCCGCGCGGTTTCAATCCACTCGTCGCCGTCGATCTTGTGATCGCAGATGATCCTTCGAACGCGCTCAGAGAAGATTTCGGCTCCGCCGCCCGGCATGGAATCCACTCCGGCATCCTTCAGCCGCTGCAATGTTTCGCGAATCGAAATCTTCGCCCGCCTCGCGAAAAAGGCAATCTCCACCATCGTGAACGCCTTCAGGTGAACACCCGGGTACCGAAGTTTTAGCCCGGCGATCATTTCACAGAACCAGTCGAGGGTCAGTTCGGGGTGAAGGCCGCCAACAATGTGAAACTCGGTGACCGCTTCGGCGTAACCCTTTCCGGCTATCTCCCATACCTGGTCCATGGACATGGTGTAGGCGTTAGGATCCTTCGCTCGTTTGCCGAAAGCACACAATCTGCAACTCGCAACACAAACATCGGTAGGGTTGATATGGCGATTGACGTTGAAGTAGGTGACGTCGCCGTGCCAGCGTTCCCGCTGCAGGTTCGCCATGTGCCCCAAAGCCAGGATGTCGTGGCTCCGGATACAGAGTCACGCCGTCTTCGTAGCTTAAACGCTCGCGAGCTTCCACTTTCTCGAGTATTGGGCGAAGCCGGCGATCTTCGATAACGGGCGTTGCGTTCGGAGTCAAAAGAGAAATCATAAGAAGTTTGCTTAGCGATGATGCAAGATGTCAGCCGTCCAAAAAGCGAAGAAAAGCAGGCTGACGTAGCCGTTCACAGTAAAAAAAGCAGCGTTCACTCGCGACAAGTCATTGGGCTTCACGAGCCCGTGTTCGTAAGCGAGCAAGCCAATGACAGCGGCCACACCGGTGAGGCTTAAAGCGCCGAGACCGAAGGCATATACCAGCGACAAGAGGCACGCGATCATTCCCACGTGCAGCGCTCTTGCAACCAGAAGCGCGTTCTTCACACCCAATCGCCTGGGAATGCTGCACAGCCCTTCGGCACAGTCGAACTCGAAATCCTGGCAGGCGTAGATAACGTCGAATCCTGCGGTCCAGAACATCACGGCCGCCGTCAACCAGAGAATCCGGGCGTCCAGCGTGCCGCGCATGGCGATCCAAGCCGCAGCGGGAGCAATGCCGAGCGCAAAACCGAGCCACAGGTGGGCAAACATGGTGAACCGCTTGGCATACGAATACGTAAAAACGATGGCGAGCGCAACTGGTGCCAATGCCAGGCACAGTCGGCCCAACTGCTGTGACGCCCAAAAGAATACGAGCGTCGACACAAGCGTAAATACCCAGGCAAAGCGCGCGCTCAACAATCCCGCCGGAAGTGCACGAGAGGCCGTCCTTCTGTTCCGCCCGTCGATATCGGCATCGAGAATGCGGTTGAACGTCATAGCGGCCGAGCGAGCGGAGACCATAGCGACCACGATCCAAAAGAATCGCCACCCTAAACCTTCCGTCTGGAATTGGCTTTCACGCCAGGCCAGCATGGCGCCCGTGAGGGCGAACGGCAGCGCAAACACAGAGTGCTCGAACTTAATCATCTCGAGTGTGAGGCGCAGGCGCCGCCAGAATCCGGTCATATCGGAGGGAACGCTACCATTTTAAGAGATGCAAACGCGAGGCCGTTGCGCTAGACAATGAATACCAAGCAATTGCAACACCTTCTTGAGGGTGTGCGAGACAAAGAAATCCCCGTCGATGATGCACTCCAAAGCCTGCGTGACCTGCCGTTTGAGGATCTGGGCTTCGCTAAAGTCGACCACCATCGGGCCGTGCGGCACGGAATGCCAGAAGTGGTTTTGGGGCAGGGCAAAGAGCCTGGGCAGGTTGCCGAGATCGCGGCGGCGCTCTTGGCGAAATCTTCAAATCTACTGGTTACGCGCGCCAGTGCTGAGATGGCGGCCCGAGTGAAGGCGATTGCTCCGGATGCGGAACACTTTCCTGCATCCCGCGTCGTCCGTGTCTGGAGAGATCGGTCGATTGTCGGGAAAGGAAAGATCGCTGCTCTCTGCGCGGGAACTAGCGACATTCCGGTACTCGAGGAAGCGCAGCTGACCGCCGAAACGATGGGCAACATCGTTGAGACGATTTCCGATGTTGGCGTAGCGGGTATCCATCGGCTTCTTGACCAGCGTCACCGGTTGCGCGATATCCGGGTGGCCATTGTCTGCGCCGGCATGGAGGGTGCGCTTCCGAGTGTCGTGGGCGGTCTTGTTTCATGCCCTGTGATCGCAGTGCCGACCAGCGTGGGCTATGGTGCCAGCTTCAACGGTCTCGCTGCTCTACTTGGCATGTTAAATAGCTGTTCAAGCAACGTAACGGTGGTCAATATCGATAACGGGTTCGGCGCCGGGTATGTCGCTAGCCTGATCAACAGGGTCTAAGCGCGCAAGCCCCAGCGCCGCAGTTCAACCCTGGTTATTCAGTTCCGGATGACCAGCCGGTCCGGAATTCCGGATACAGCGTCAGTCCGCCACAGGCATATAACGTCTGGCCCGTGATATAGGACGCCTCGTCGGAAGCGAGGAACAGGAACACATTCGAGATTTCTTCTACCGTTCCGGCGCGCCCCATCGGGATATGGCTCTCGACACCCGCCCGGGCCTTGGGATCGTCGATCCAGGCAGCGTTGATCGGAGTGACGATTGCTCCCGGACCGACGGAATTGACACGAATCCCGCGCTCGGCATATTCGAGCGCCAGCGTTCGGGTCATATTCTCCAGGCCGCCCTTGCTGACGGAATACGGCAGGTAGGTGGGTTTCGGGATGATCTCGTGAACACTGGAGTTGTTGACGATGACACCGCCACCCGGCCGCGAGAGGAACTGGCGGATCGCCTGACGCGCACAGTTGAACGCACCACGAAGATTTGTACCAATGATCCGGTCAAACTCCGGCATTTCCAGTTCCTCGCTGGGAACCGCCTTTTGAATTCCGGAGTTGTTGATCAGAACGTTCAGGTCGCCAAACTGTCCAATAACCTTCTCGAACATGGCGTTCACCTGGTCCTCTTTTGAGACGTCGGCCTTCACCGTCATGATGTCGACCTTAGCTCCCGCCTTCTGGGCCGCCTCTTCTGCTCTCTTTTTCACCGACTCGGCTCGGTCTTGTCCGCTGTGATAGTTGATCGCAACGGACGCACCCTCTCGAGCGAAATGGATCGCGATGCCCTCACCGATGCCGGAAGACGCGCCTGTTACCAAAACTTTCTTGCCAGTAAGTCTAGCCACGGTATTCCTCTCCTTGTATGTTGTGCCTGCTAGCAGGTGACAGTAGTGCGCGTCCAGGTAAACTTACTGAGCGTCTTGGATCAGCCGGTACTGCAAGAGGCACCGCTGCTCATTGTATCGGGAACCTGGCCCGGGTATTTCAGCCCTATGGCTTCTGGCCGCGCCGCAATTCGATAAGAGTTACTTCAGGAGGGCAGTTGTACCGAATGGGAAGCGAGGAGCAGCCCACACCGGCGCTCGTGTACGCCTGCATCGCTCCGTGCCGCCAAGGGCCGTAGGCGTACTCGGTCGGGCAATTCGCGTTGTTTCGAAGCGCTCCAATAATCGGAAAGCGGATCTGGCCCGCATGCGTATGCCCGCAAAGATAAAGATCGATTCCAAGATCCGCAGCTTGCTGATACAGCTCGGGGGTGTGCGCCAGCAAGACTTTAAATTTCTGAGCCGGCACGTTCGCAACAGAGCCCGGTAAGTCATCGGTCTTGTAATCGAATGGATCATCGATACCGACAACCGAGATCGATTCGTTACCGCGCCGGATCTCGATCGAGTCGTTTACAAGCATCCGTATGCCCATGTCGTTCAACGCGAAAGCGATCTCGGAGACATCGTGATTGCCGAGAATGGAGTAGACCCCATCGGGCCGCATCAGATAAGGAACAAGCTTCTGTACCTGCGGGTAAATGTGCTCGCAGGTGCCCTCGTCATCAAATCGGTAATCACCAGTGATGAGGCAAACATCCGCCTCGATTCCGCTCAGAAGTTCCTGAAGCTTGAGCGTCAAAAGAGGCATTTCATCGATGTGCAGATCTGAGACATGCAGGATCTTATAACCATCGAATGCGGCCGGCAGACGTTCCGACCAGACTTCCATGATTGCGCACCACAGGCCGTAATGCGTTTTCCAGACCACGCTTGTAGAGTCCGATCATCCCTAATCCGATTTTCAAAACCGGACGGATCCAGACTTTCTCGTAGCGAAACAGCAGAGATTTATTGCGAATTCTTCTGCCTAACGCTTCAAACTGTTTTTCTCTCGCGACCCGCGGCTTCAGGCGTTCCGCTAGAGATTGTTCTTCGATGATTTGCACGAAACGAATAAAACGATTATCGCAATCTTCCCGCGGTTTTACGTGCCGGTCGGTGCCTCCTCGCTTTCCCAACGGAGGAAGACGGCTCCTAGCGGCGGAAGATCGACCGTAACTGAATAATGACGGCCATGTAACGCGAACGGACTTGTCACCACGCCGCCCCAATTTCCTTTTCCCGTTCCGCCGTAAGGCAAGCCATCCGAGTTGAAAATCTCGTGCCAATAGCCCCGACGCGGAACACCAATTCTGTAGGCTGTACGCGGAACCGGGCTGAAGTTGCAAACCACGACAACGAGCTGGTCCGCTGATCCGCCCTTTCTCAGATAGCTCACGATATTCCGCTCTTCATCATGGAAATCGATCCACTCGAATGTCGCCGGATTGTACTCTCCATGGTGCAATGCTGCTTCAGAGCGATAGAGCCGGTTCAGATCTCCCACGAGTAGCCGCAGACCGGAATGAGTCGGAAACTGAAGCAGCGCCCAGTCCAGGCTGCTGTCGTGATTCCACTCCGCCCATTGCCCGAATTCGCCTCCCATGAAGACCAGTTTTTTGCCGGGCTGGGAGTACATGTACGAAAACAGCAGCCGGAGGTTCGCGAATTTCTGCCAGTTGTCGCCGGGCATCTTGTTCAGGAGCGAGCCCTTGCCATAAACGACTTCGTCGTGTGACAACGGCAAAATGAAGTTCTCGGTAAACGCGTACACCATGCGAAAAGTCAAATCGCCGTGATGCCATTTCCGATAAGCGGGGTCGAAGGACATGTAGCGCAGCGTGTCGTGCATCCAGCCCATATCCCACTTGAAGCCAAAGCCCAGACCGCCAGCGTAGGTCGGTCTTGAGACGAGCGGCCAAGCGGTCGATTCTTCCGCCACCGTCTGCACGTCGGAATGAGCACGGTACACGATCTCGTTCATCGAGCGGAGGAATGCGATCGAATCGTAATTTTCCCGGCCGCCGTTCTCATTCGGAATCCATTCCCCCGGTTTTCTTGAATAATCGAGGTAGAGCATGGAGGCGACTGCATCCACGCGCAGTCCATCGGCATGGTATTTATCCAGCCAGAACATCGCGCTGCTGATCAGAAAACTGCGGACTTCCTTGCGGCTGTAATCGAAGATGAAGCTGTTCCAATCCGGATGAATACCGCGCCTTGGGTCTGCCGGTTCATATTCATGCTTTCCGTCGAAGAAACCCAGGCTGAACTCGTCATTGGGAAAATGCGACGGTACCCAATCGAGAATCACCCCGATCCCATTCTGATGGAACCGGTCGACCAGGTACATGAAATCCTGCGGTGATCCGAAGCGGCTCGTGGGCGAGTAAAAGCCCGTCGTCTGATAGCCCCAGGATCCATAAAACGGATGTTCCATGATGGGCAAAAACTCGACATGAGTAAAGCCCATCTCCTTCACATACGGAATCAGCTGGTCAGCCAGTTCGCGGTACGACAGAAAACGTCCGTTTTCTGCGCGCCGCCATGAGCCCAGATGGACTTCATAGATTGACATCGGACTGTCGAGGCTGTTCGCCGTACGCCGGTTAGCCATCCATGCTTCATCTCCCCACTGATAGTTCAGGTCCCAAACGACCGACGCAGTCTGGGGAGGCGTTTCGTTCAGGAATGCAAAGGGATCTGCTTTGGCAACCACGTAGTCGTTGCTCGATGATTCGATGTGGTACTTGTAGCGGCTTCCCGGGTACAGATTGCTGATGAAGCCCTGCCACAAACCAGCACCGGCAGGTTGGAGATGGTGCTGATTGGGTTGCCAGTTATTGAAATCGCCGATCACAGACACGGATTTAGCATTAGGCGCCCACACTCCTACCTGTGTGCCGCCGCGATCAGCGAAGTGATGCGCGCCCAGTATGTCCGCTAGCTTTGAGTGAGTGCCTTCCTGGAAAAAGTAAACATCGGATTCGTTAATGGAGCGGCTTGTTTGTGCCATGTGATCGCTATTGGACAATGCTCAGGATCCCACGCATGGGAATCTGGACCCACTCTGGTCTGTTATTCAACTCGTATGCGACTTCATAAAGCGCTTTGTGCAGGAGAAAGGCATCGAGCACGCTTTTCTGCTCGGCCGGGTCGCCGGGAACGAAGCTTCCGCCGTCTGCCGTTTCGAAGTAGTTCTTCAGGTATTCAGCCTTGATGGCATCGTTCCAAAGTGCGGCCCATTGTTTAACCTTGTCGTCGTTGCCGGGCTCAATCGTCACGCCCGGAACTTGTCCGAAGAGCGCGGCATAAGCGGCATACTGAAACGATCGAACCATGCCGGCGACATCACGCAAGGCGAGCGTTTTCTCGCGACGTTCATGCAGCGGGCGAGCGGGTTCGCCCTCAAAGTCGATGATCATGAAGTCGTCGCCCGTAAAGAGGACTTGCCCTAAGTGGTAGTCGCCGTGAAAGCGGATGCGCTCGGCGCCCACCTTTGCTTCCGCGAGCGGAGCGAAACGTTCGCGCACCTCGTTTTCCAACGCGAGCATCTGCCGCGCAGCTTCACCCGCCCCGCCTGAGAGCGAAGGTTCCTTCTGGCGCAGTAAGTTAAATGTGGCGTCGGCCTGCTTCAGCATCTCCGCCTGTAGCTTCTTGCCGTCGGCCTCTGAAAACGGCTCAGGAGCGAAGTCCGCACTATCTCGCGAACCGGAAAGCGCACGGTGCATCTCCGCGGTCCGTCGGCCTAATAGACCGGCAGATTCCCGGTAGTCTCCTACCAGGTTGCGCAATGCATCACTCGCAATCTCGCGTTCGTTCAGAGCACGTGAGAAGAACCCGCCGAGTGATTCCAGCGTATATCCCCAGGCATCGCCTTTATTGGGGACGAATTTCTGAAGGATGCCGGCGGCGTACACTTCGTTCCCGCTGCGGTATTCCAAGGTCGCCAAAACTGCCGGCGTGTTGCGAAATCCGTGCTCGGTAAGAAATGCTCCGATCTCAATATCGGGGTTGATACCGGGTTCCACTTTGCGGAACAGCTTCAAAATAAATTGCTGGCCGTAGATAACGGACGTGTTGCTTTGTTCTGCGCGGGAGACGGAACTCTCGAGAGTAGGATCGAGCTCCGGATCCGGCTCAGAAGGAGAGTGAATGCGGGTGGCCAGAAGTTCTCCCCTTTGCCCGCCGAAAGTTGCTTCTTCCGCTATCGCATGGAGGACTGCACTGCGGAATTTAGGATTGGCAAGCGCGCTGTAAAGGACACGTCGCTCTCCCGAAGACTCGAGGACAGCAAGCGGTTCGAAGTTTGGAGCAGCCACCCGGTCCGTCTCCGACGTGTCAGCGAGCGAAAGCGGCAAAAGGTAGTGGTCTTCTTCTCCATCCTGGTACGTAATTTCAAGCACCAGAAGCGATGAATCCACTTTTGCAAAAGGAATATGGTCTTCAACCGTGACCTTAGAGATCGTTCGTGCTTTCGCGCGAAACCAGCGTCTCGATCGAACAAATTCCGGCAGGAGATCCGCCAATCTTGTCAGCGATTCACCAGAAAACGACGATTGAAAGGAAGAAACGTTGAGGATCGGCAGCGAAGCCATCGCAGATTGTGAAGAGGTTCCCGAGTGGGCCATATCGTATGAATTCTAAAGAGCGCGAAACGTTAGAGGAAGTACTCGAAATCGCTCTCGACTCGTGTCCGATGCTTGATGAGCAGAATATGGGCCGGGACGCTAGCCGGATCCAGCTCAACAAAGTTCTTCGGTCCGGTCCAGAGGTAACGAGCTCCCGTCAGAAGATCATGAGCCTGATACGCCCTGTTAACTTCAATCTTCATTTCATCCAGAGGAAGGTCAATGAATCCGGATTGTCTGTGATGTGGATCGAGGTTGATCACGACCACAATCAGGTTCTTTTCATCTGGTGAGCGCTTGCTGAAACAAAGCAGCATGTCGTTGTCAACCGGGTGAAATTGTATGTATCGATCGTATTGAAGCGCTTCGTTCTCTTTGCGAATACGATTCACCAGGCTGATCATCTCGCGCAAACTGTCAGGGCGATCCAGATTCCACTCGCGAATCTGATATTTCTCCGAGTCCAGATATTCCTCGCTGCCGGGCCTGAGCGGACGCGATTCCAGCAGTTCGAATGCGGGGCCGTAGATGCCATAGTTCGCGCCCAGCGTTGCAGCCAGCAAGTAGCGAACTGTGAATGCAGCCCTGGTGCCGAGCTGGAGAAATTCAGTCAGAATATCGGGTGTGTTTGGCCATTGGTTGGCGCGGAAAAAATCAACGACGGGCGGTTTGTTCACCTCGGTCAAGTATTCTTCGATCTCACGCTTGCCATTTCTCCAGGGGAAATAGGTGTACGACTGACTGAACCCGACCTTTGCGAGGCGATACATTACTTTCGGACGTGTAAATGCCTCGGACAAAAAGAGCGCCTCCGGGTATTCGCGTTTAATCTCTGTGATCGCCCATTCCCAGAACGGAAACGCCTTCGTGTGCGGATTATCAACCCGGAAGATACGGACGCCTTGCTCTGCCCAATACGTGAATACGCTTTTCAACTCCTGCCACATTCCGAACCAGTCGGACGATTCGAAGTCGAACGGATAAATGTCCTGATATTTCTTCGGCGGGTTTTCTGCGTACTGAATGGTGCCGTCCGGGCGCTTCTTGAACCAGCTTTCGTGTTCCTGCACGTAGGGATGATCAGGCGCGGCCTGGAACGCAATGTCCAGTGCGATCTGAATTCCGTATTGCGCGGCTTTCTTCACCAGCCGTTGAAAATCTTCGAGAGTGCCGAGCTGAGAATGGATTGATTTGTGTCCGCCTTCCGCCGACCCGATGGCCCAAGGACTACCGACATCCCCTTCGGCGGCGGTTACCGAATTATTTTTGCCTTTGCGAAAGTTCGTTCCAATCGGATGAATGGGAGGGAAATAAAGCACGTCGAACCCGAGCTCTGCAACGTACGGCAGACGGGCTTCGCAATCGGCAAATGTGCCATGCTTTCCCGGCTCGAGTGAGGCCGAGCGTGGAAAGAATTCGTACCAGGAACTGAATCGGGCTCGAACCGGATCCACAACGAGGATTAGTTCGCGATCTAATTCCGTCGCAAGCTGCCGGTCGGGATTTCGAAGCATCGCCTGATGCAGCGCAACGCTAACCGAGATCGACCGGTTCTCCTCTTTGTTCTCGCCGCGATCCTTTGACAGGAGATCGGCCTGCTCCCGCAACCAGCGGCTATCTTCTGTTTTGCCGCGATGGGCCGCCCGCTCTGCGCCCGCTCCGATCAGTTCGGCACCGATCAGATAATCGAGCGGCGTGTCGGAGTCGGCCGCAATGCGCTTCAAAAGGTCGCGCCGCCAAGTCTCCCAATGATCAACCCAGGCATGCAAAGTGTAGCGATAGCGGCCAAGCTGGGTCACCGGGAACTCGGCAAACCACCGATCATTTACGATCGCCTGCATTGGCGTCTCGCTCCAGGAAGCGGAGTTCTCGTGTCGAAAGAGCACAACCGCAGCTACGGAGTCGTGGCCATCGGTAAATACATCAGCTTCTACGCGGACCAGGTCGCCAACGGTGCGTTTTGCCGGGAAGCGTCCTCCGTCCACTTCCGGAGAGATTCCCTCAATGATGACGCGGCGCCGGCCTTCTCCGTGGGGCTTGGAAAGCGATTCTGGTGCTTCTCCGCCTGTCGAAATCGTTGGAACTTCGGGTTCTACAACAGATCGATTTTTGGCCATCGCTCATGGACCGATAGAGAGCCCTTGCGGTTACGCGTGAGCTTTCAGTGGTTTATTTGTTTCAATCAGGTGGCGATACAGTTCGATCGTCTGATCGGCAATCGCGGTCCAGCTGAAGGTCTGCTCGACGCGCTTGCGTCCGGCTTCGCCAAATGTTCGACAGCGGGCCGGATCGTTCAGCAGAATAGTAAGCTTCGCGGCCAGATCGCGCGCAAATTGCTCGGGGTTGGTCGGGAAACTGGTGACAGGATCCTGTTTAAAAGGAACTAAGTAGCCCGTTTCACCATCCACAACGACTTCCTTGATGCCACCGGTCGAACTGGCAACGACGGGCGCTCGGCACGCCATTGCTTCGAGATTGATGATGCCGAACGGCTCGTAAACGGAAGGGCAGCAGAAAATGCGCGCGTTGCTGTACAGTTGGATGACCTCGGGCTTCGAGACCATTTTTTCGATCCAGATCACGCGAGGATGCGTCAGCCGTACCTCTTCGACCTTGGCCCGCATCTCCGCCGCAATCTCCGGGGTGTCAGGAGCACCGGCGCAAAGCACAACCTGCGTGTTCTGCGGCAAATAGCTGATCGCGTCGACGAGGTGAGTGACGCCTTTCTGACGAGTGATTCGGCCTACAAACAGAATGTAAGGCTGACTCGGATCCACGCCGTATTCGACGAGTGCTGAAGTTTCGCTGGTCCTCTGGTATTCATCCAGATCAATCCCGTTGTAGATAACATGAATGCGTTCCGGTGC
The DNA here is from genome assembly GCA_963730775.1 of uncultured Acidobacteriaceae bacterium. Taxonomy (GTDB): domain Bacteria; phylum Acidobacteriota; class Terriglobia; order Bryobacterales; family Bryobacteraceae; genus Bog-105. The sequence goes on from CAVSTI010000019.1 coordinate 474,707, forward strand.
AATCGTCGGGTAGGCCCGGAGGATGTCTTGTCTGGTTCCGTTGGAAACGGCAATCACGGCGTCCGCATCGAGGATCGCCGTCTTTTCCATCCAGGAGCTCATGGCATATCCACTGCCGAGCTGTTCTGCTTTCCAGGCGCGCAGCGGTTCAAGACTGTGGGTTGTCAGGACAAACGGAACACCGTAAAGCTTCTTCGCCAAAAACCCGGCCATCGAAACATACCAGGTGTGGGTATGGACGACATCGACACCCGAAAGCGCTTTGATCTGCGTCAGGTTCAGGCTGAAGGTTTCGAGTGCTGCCTTGAACTTTCCCGTGGTGCCGTCGGTAATCTCAGACCAGGGCTGAGCGCCACGGACATGCAGGTTGCCTTCGTCTTCATGCTGCGATCCCCAGCAATGGACTTCCACCTCGATCTTCTTCGCCAGTTCGCGACTGAGATATTCCACGTGAACGCCGGCGCCTCCATACACATGGGGCGGATACTCGCGAGTGAAGAGCCCTGCACGCATCGGTTTCTCCTAACTCACCGAAACTAACACGGCAAAGAATCCCGCCACGTATTCTCCTTTTATTCGCCTATCATGGATAAGTGGCGAAGGCAGAAAAGGCATACGTAGAACTACATGCCCGTTCGGCGTTTTCGTTCCTGGAAGGTGCTTCTCTTCCGGAAGAACTTGCTTCCCGTTGCGCGGAGCTGGGTCAGTCTGCGATGGCCGTTACAGATGCGCACGGCGTGTACGGCGCGCCTCAATTTCATCTTGCGGCAAAAAAGCTTGGCTTGCGCGCATTGATTGGCGCCGAGGTGAACGACCCACACAATAGCCGTTACACTCTGCTGGCAGAAAGCAGAACCGGGTACCGGAATCTTTGCCGCTTGATTACTAAAACCAAGCTGCGTGACATCGACAAAGGTAAGGGGGAACGGCATTGGGCGACCGAAGAGGACCTCCAGCAGCATGCGGCGGGTCTGATCTGCCTGACAGGAGGTGCCGAAGGGGCATTGGCCCGGATCTATCGGCACAATACAGGTCCGGATGCAGAAGAACGAGCGTCGAAGTTGGTTCGTTCACTCGTGCAGATCTTTGGCCGGGAAAACGTATTCATTGAGCTGCAGCGGCATTTTTGTCGTAAACAAGAGGCGCGTAATGAGGCTCTCGTTCAACTGGCGCGCAAGATAAGGCTGCCGCTTCTTGCCACGAATGGTGTGGCTTACGCGACCCCTGAAAAACGGGATTTGCAGGATCTGCTGACCTGTGTGAAGGAGAAACTGCCGATTTCCGAAGCGGGCGTTCTGCTGAACAGCAATGGGGAGCGCCACATGAAGACATCCGAGCAAATGAGCGCATTATTTGCTGATCTACCCGAGGCGATTGGCAACAGCTACGCGCTTGCGGAAAGGCTGCAGTTCACGTTGCAGGACCTTGGCTATCAGTTTCCGCGCTACCCCGTTCCCGCGGGCGAATCAGAGATGTCGTACCTGTGCCAGTTGACGGAAATCGGAGCAAAAAACCGGTTCAAAGGCTATACAGATGTTGAATTCAGGGACAAAGTCCGACCGCAGCTCCAAAAAGAATTAGCGCTGATCGAACGCCGGCAGCTTCCCGGTTATTTCCTCATCGTCTGGGATCTGGTGGATTTCTGCCGCCGCGAAAATATTCTGGTGCAGGGCCGTGGCTCTGCCGCCAATAGTGCTGTCTGTTACGCCCTGGGCATTACGGCGGTTGATCCGGTGCGTATGGAATTGCTGTTCGAGCGGTTTCTTTCCGACGAACGCGATGAAATGCCGGATATCGATCTGGATCTCCCGAGCGGCGATCAGCGGGAGCGTGTGATCCAGTTCGTGTACAAGCGTTATGGCCAACTAGGGGCGGCCATGACGGCCAACGTGATCACGTATCGCGGACGGTCAGCTGTTCGAGATGTCGGAAAGGCACTTGGGTTTGACGAAGCGCATACGGCGAAACTAGCCAGTCAGCTGAATGCGTTTGAGTGGCGGGACAGTAAGGATCAACTCGAGCACCGCTTTCGCGAGGGCGGCTTTGATTTGCGGGATCCGCGAACGGCTAAGTTCTTTTCGCTGACGGACGAGATTATGGGCTTGCCCCGGCACCTGGGACAGCACTCGGGCGGTATGGTGGTCTGCCAGGGCGAGCTTGATTCAGTTGTTCCGCTCGAGCCGGCTTCTATGCCGGGCCGTGTGGTTGTTCAGTGGGATAAAGATGACTGCGCCGATCTGGGCATCATCAAAATCGATCTGTTGGGTTTGGGCATGATGGCGGTGCTCGAGGAGTCCATCCAAATCATCAGAGACTCCTATAGAGAAGAAGTAGATCTGGCCAACCTGCCGGACAATGACCCGGCCGTTTACGAATGCCTGCAGAAGGCCGATACCATTGGCCTGTTTCAGGTTGAAAGCCGGGCGCAGATGTCGTGTCTGCCGCGAATGAAACCGGTACGGTTCTACGACATCGTCGTGCAAGTCGCCATCATTCGTCCGGGACCGATCGTCGGGCAGATGCTCCATCCCTACCTGAAACGCAGGCAGAAATTAGAAGAACCCGTTAGCCTTCATCCTTCCTTGGAATCGGTTCTGGAGCGGACTTTAGGTGTTCCTTTGTTTCAAGAACAACTCATCCGCATCGCCATGATCGCGGCGGGATTTACGGGCGGTCAGGCGGAAGAGTTGCGGCGAGCATTTGGATTTAAGAGATCTGAGAAACGCATGCGCGAGGTGGAAAAGCAGCTCCGGGAAGGAATGGAGCGGAACGGCATCATCGGTGAAACACAGGAACGAATTGTGCAGGCCATTACATCGTTTGCTTTGTATGGCTTCCCGGAATCACACGCGGCCAGCTTTGCGCTGCTTGCGTATGCCAGCGCCTATCTCAAGTGCCACTACCTCTCGGCGTTTACGGCCGCCATGCTGAACAATCAACCCATGGGCTTTTATTCACCGGCCACGCTGGTGAAAGATGCGCAGCGGCACGGACAACGCTTTCGTCCCGTGGACGTTCTGCAGTCCGATTACCTTTGCACCGTGGAAGTGGATGACGACGAGAAGTGGGTCCGCCTGGGTCTAAATTACGTCCGCGGATTACGTGCCGGAACCGCCCGCGAAATCGAGCGGCAACGTAAGCTTCAACCCTTTCGCTCTTTGCGTGATCTGGTGAACCGTGTGCCTGATTTGCAAAAAGACGAAATCAGTAAACTGGCGGAACTAGGAGCATTAAATGCGCTTCCCAGGTTCAAGACGGACCGTCATCGCCGTGGTGCCTTGTGGCAGGCAGAGCTAGCTGTCCGGCCTATTGGGGAACTGCTCGAGACTGCTGCCGTGGACACATCGAATTCGCCACTCGCACCGATGACACCGGGCCAGAGGACATGTGCAGATTTCAGTAATAGCGGATTAACAATCGGCCGGCATCCGATGTCGTTTCATCGTCCTCGCATGCGGGAAATGGGAGTGCTCGATTCGACGACCGCAAAACTGCAAAGAGACGGAACTGTCATGAAAGTGGCCGGATGCGTCATTACCCGGCAGCGTCCCGGCACAGCAAAAGGCTTCGTATTTCTGAGCCTGGAAGACGAAGCGGGAATTATCAACATAATCGTTCGCCCGGACCTGTTCGACCGCAGGCGCGTGATCTGTACAACAGCTCCCTATGTGTTGATTAAAGGCGTGCTCCAGAGCCAGATGGGTGTGATTTCGCTCAAAGCCGGTGAGATTGAGGAGTTGAGCTTCCGAGACTCCGCCGTCATGCGATCACACGATTTCCATTAGTGCGCTCCGGCTCTTTGCGTCGTAACCTGTGAGTGACCGGGAATGGACCGACGCAATTTCATCGCGACGGCTTTGGCCGCTGCTGCCTTGCCGATTCGCAAGACGTTCTCTGCTCCAAGGGAACAGCCTGGCTTTGAACTGGATGAATTGTCCGTCTCCGATCTCCAGCGGCGGATGCGCCATCGCGAGACAACAAGCGCCAGAATCACGGAGCTTTATCTTCGCCGCATCGAAGATCTGGATTGCCAGGGGCCGGAACTTCATTCCGTCATTGAGACCAATCCCGATGCCTTGGCCATTGCTCGCGCACTCGACGAAGAGTACCGGGTCAAAGGCGCGCGCGGTCCGCTGCATGGCGTTCCGGTCCTATTGAAAGACAACATCGATACCGGCGACCGAATGCAGACAACGGCGGGTTCGCTTGCGCTGGCGGGGAAGCCAACCGCTTATGATTCTGCCGTTGCCAAACGGCTACGAGCCGCGGGCGCTGTCATTCTGGGCAAAGCCAATCTCAGCGAATGGGCCAACTTCCGGTCGATGCACTCCGTCAGCGGGTGGAGTGCGCGAGGTGGTCAAACCCGAAATCCCTACGTGCTCGATCGCAATCCTTGCGGATCGAGTTCGGGTTCTGCCGTTGCCGTTTCAGCAAACCTTTGTGCTCTTTCAGTAGGCACCGAGACCGACGGCTCAATCGTGTGTCCCTCCTCCATGTGCGGTGTGGTCGGCATCAAGCCTACGCTAGGGCTCATCAGTCGCTCCGGCATCATTCCGATCGCACACAGTCAGGACACAGCAGGCCCGATCGCTCGCACAGTCAGAGATGCAGCCCTTCTCTTGTCAGCTCTGGCGGGCCCTGACCCATCTGATCCTGCGCCGGGAACCTACCGTGGCAGCTCCGATTACACTCAATTCCTCGATCCCAATGGACTACGCGGAGCGCGCATCGGAGTTGCCCGCCAGTACTTTCACCGCGGACCTCAGGTTCTGAAGCTTGCTGAAAACTGCATCGATGCGATGAGAAGCCTCGGAGCGCAGATCGTTGATTCCGTGGAGTTGTCCTCTTACGAGGAATGGCGCGCGACTGAAGTCGAAGTCCTGCTCTACGAATTCAAGCACGATCTCAATCGCTATCTCTCGAGCAGAGAAGCACACGTGAAGACGCTTGCTGACTGCATACGATTCAACCAGCAACATCGGCAGGAAGAGATGCCTTACTTTGAACAGGAGTTGATGGAACAGGCGCAGGAGAAGGGACCTATTACGGAAAAGGCTTACCGACAAGCTCTTGCGACGAACCGGCAGCTTACTCGGAAGGAAGGCCTGGATGCCGTCTTGAAGAAGTTCAAACTTGATGCTATTGTGGCGCCGACGGCAGGCCCGGCGTGGCTGACCGATCTGGCGAACGGCGACCATACCGAAAGCGGCTGTGCGTCTCCTCCCGCCGTAGCCGGTTATCCGCATATCACGGTTCCCGCCGGCTTTCATTTCGGTCTGCCGATTGGGCTGTCGTTTTTCGGCGGCCCCTGGAGCGAGCCTAAACTGCTCAAATATGCGTATGCATTCGAACAGAATGTCAGCGCACGACAAAAGCCCAAATTCCTGCAGACCGTAGAGTTTTCAGCGTAGGTCGTTTCCATCTCTTCCGGGTATTAACTGACCCGCGGTATATTTCTCGTGTTGGAACTGACCATCTCGGGGCCGGAAGGATCGAGCCGGAAAATCGAGCTGAAGAACGGCAGAGTTAATCTCGGACGCTCTACCGATAATCAACTCGCTTACCCGAATGACCCATGGTTATCTCGTTCTCATCTTGCCTTTGAGTTCGATGGCAAGAGTTGGTTTGTGCGGGATTGCGCCAGCCACAATGGCACGGTTGTCAATTCAGAGTCGATCAAAGCTCCCCACAAGCTTAGGGGCGGCGACCGGATTTATGCCGGCCATCTTGTGATCGATGTGTCGGACGGCGACATTTCCAGTGTCGTGTCGTTCTTTCAGCCTAAATCCTCGTTACCCGATCCGGGAACGACATTCGTTACAAGTCTGGATAAGGCGCTCAGCAGAACCGGTGAACTTTCCCGAGAAAGTGGCGGTGAGGGCTCTTTCAACGCGTCGAGAGTTATACAGGCTTTGATCCGGGCCGGCCAGGAACTTGCCGGCCATCGCCCCTTATCGGAGCTTTTCTCCGTCATTCTTGATTTGGGGCTATCGGCTGTAAAAGCCAAACGCGGAGTCATTCTGACCGTCGAAGAGAACGGTTTGATTGTCCGTGCGAGCAAAGGCGAAAGCTTCGAAATCAGCACAGCGGTTCGTGACCGCGTTCTTCAAGAAAAATGTTCGCTGGTGATTGCCGACGCACTAGCGGATGAGAGCTTCCGGAAACAGCTGAGCATTCGCAAGCATCGCGTTCGTAGCGTCATGGCTGTTCCGTTACAGACGGGAGATCGAGTTATCGGGCTGATGTATCTGGACAACGGTGATGTGGTCCGGACATTTGGGAGAGATGACGTTGAACTGCTGACAGTTCTGGCAAACGTAGCTGCCATCCGCATTGAACACGCTCGGCTCGCGGAGGTGGAAGCAAAGGAACAGCTCATTTCGCTGGAACTCGCACAGGCCAGCGAGATTCAGCAAAACCTGCTTCCGGCCGAAGCGCCGTCCGTGGACGGCTATGACATTGCTGGACTGAACATTCCTTGCCGCACCGTTGGAGGTGATTACTACGACTTCGCTCCTTACAACGACGGCAAATTGGCGCTGATCATTGGAGACGTTGCGGGCAAAGGTTTGCCGGCCGCCCTGATGATGTCGAGTCTCCAGGCGCGCGTTCAAATGCTGCTGGAAACTCAACCGGCGCCCGATGCGGCCATGAAAGCGTTGAATCGGAGCCTGACTGAGCGTTCTGTCGCAGGCCGCTTCATTACATTTCTGTACGCTTTGCTTGATCCTGCAACGGGAGCTATCGAATACAGCAACGCCGGGCACAATTATCCTCTCCTTTTACACTCCGATGGCTCATTGGAGGAATTGAGCGGTAGCAACATGGTGCTTGGGATCATGCCTGATGCGAACTACCAGCTGCGTAAGCTGAAAATCGAGCCCGGCGACTTGCTTGTTTTATTCAGCGACGGCGTGACGGAAGCTCGAAACAGCAAAGGGCAGGAATTAGGAGAGAAAGGGCTAGCCGATTTTCTTCGGAATCATCGCCACGTGACCACGGAGCAAGCGGTTCTTGGTCTCTCGGAAGACGTTCGCCGCTGGTGCGAATCAACCGCCTTCAGCGACGATTTCACCATCGTACTCGTCAAACGGTTCTAAACAGATCCAAATAAAAAGAGCCGCCCTTGCGGGCGGCTCTCCGTTGTCTTACTGAATTCAGTTAGCGGCCAAGAGCCGTACCGTTTCCGGAAGGTGGAGTAGGAACGCCGGGAGTCGTAGTCGGCGGCGTGCCGATCTTAACCCCGATTACCTCGCCCGAAATAACCAGCTCAACCCTGCGGTTCAGCTTTCGACCGGCAGCGGTATCGTTGGGCGCTACCGGGTAGTTCAACCCGTAACCCACAGCCGTCATGTTCTGTGTATTGAGTCCTTGCTTCATCAGAAAATCCCGAACGGTGTTGGCTCGCTGCTCGGACAGCTTCTGATTGAAGTCGGCGCTACCGGTGCTGTCCGTGTAGCCTTCAATTTGCAGATTCAGGCCGGGATGGGAGATGATGATGCCCGAGATCTTAGCCAAGCGCTAGCTCGGCCGGGCTCTTCAGTGTGTATTTGCCGGTGTCGAACAGAACATCCTGCATATTCACGACTAGCCCACGAGGAGTTTCAGTTGTCGGAAGAACGGCGTTGAACTGCTGCAGCAGCTGCGCTCGCAGCTGATCCTTTTCCTGCACCGCCTGCTGACGGAGGCGGTCCGCTTCTGCGGCGGACTGGGCCGCCTTCTCTGCTTCCGCTGTCGCCTGAGCGCGCGCCGCATCGGCCTGCGCCCTCAGAGCATCAGCTTCGGCTTTCGCTTTCTCTGCTGCGGCGCGTTGCTCCGCGTCACGCCGAGACTGCTCCTCCGCCAACGCAGCCTGACGAGCTTGTTCTTCTGCGCGCTGGTGAGATAACTCCGCCTGTCGCTGTGTCGGCGGCCTGCCGCTCCGCCGCTTGTTGACGCTCGAGATCAAGCGCCATCTGCTGCTGTTTGCGCAAAGCGATGATGCGCGAATCCTCTGCCTTCTGAATAGCCTCTTTGGCCGTCATGATGGACGGATTCCACTGTTTGCGGTCTTTGTAATCCTGAGCCTGTTTCAAAAGCGCCGTCGCATTCTGAAACGTGTCGCCGCCGAACTCGTCCGCCTTCGCGTACTTGGCGATCTGAACTGCGTTCATTGCCTCATACAGCCAGAGCGGGGTCTTTTTGTTGTCGGCGTTCATGACGATCGGGTGCAACTGTCCGGAGGGAACCCGATAGGTGTATTCGCCGCGTTTCAGCAGCTCATACTTTGCATCTACTACTTCGGACTTACCGAGTGTGTCTTGCCGGACAACATTCTGCATGACAACTACGTCACTCGGCTGCCGAACCGAGAAGTAAGGTTCTGCCGTCACGATGAGACCGAACGATTGAAGCTCAGTCGTGACATTGCCCTTGAAGTTGCCGTCATCATCCAGCACAACTTCGCCTAAGTTGGCCGAATGACCGTCCGGCGTAATTGCCCAAAGAACATAGGTCAGAAACTCAGGCCCGAAGTTAGTGGGTGAAGGCAGTTTCTTGACGTCGAGCTTGATTTCCATGTGACCCAACCGGCTATTGACATCGGCTGTGCCTTTGGCTTGTGGTGCAAGGGACGTACCTTGAAAATCGATCTTTGTCCATCCGCTGCGGTTCCGATAACTGACGGCCTGAATAGACCGGGACACTACTTCTACTTTGAAAATCGGATTAGGGCCGCCAGGCGAATTGCCGCGGTTGGGGGACTGGGTGGGATTAGCCTCTTGTGCCGGAAGCAACGCCGGCACCGCAAGCAAACATAAAAACGCAGTTAGCCTCATAATCTAAGTGATATAAAGCACGGCTATTGCCAAAAAGAAAACCCAATGCTTGTATAGACTTAAGCGAGAGTAGATGCTCGCACAGGTATTTTTTGCAGAACTGGTCTATGTAGATGTGCCGGGTTGAGCATTTTACATCAAGAAATTTGACGTCAGCCGCGCGATCAATTCGCTCCTATGAAGATCTTAGTCCTAAACTCTGGTAGTAATTCGTTAAAGTTCGAGCTAATTGATGCAGCGCCGAATCCGGAGGTTCCAGAAGAGGAGACCCGGTGGGGATCAAGGCTTTTCTCGGGTGCGTATGACGATATAGGAAAGCCGCAATCTAATTTCTCTGTCAGCAAAAGCGGAAAAGAAGTCGAGAAAAGCAAACCAAAGTTGAAGACTACGGACACGCAGCAAAGCTCCTTTTTAACTGGATCGACTCGCACGGCGCAGAGAAATATGGATTATCTACTCCGTCCGATATCGAACGGATCGGGCATCGGGTTGTTCATGGTGCAGATCTTTTCAGCGGACCTGCGCTGATCGACGAAAAAGTACTCAGCCAAATCGAGGAATTAGAAGAGCTGGCTCCACTGCATAACCGATCAGCGTTAAGCGTCATCCGGGCATCTCGAGATCGGCTTGGCGACAGATTGCCAATGATTGCAGTGTTCGATACGGTGTTCCATCGTGGAATACCGGATGAAGCCGCACTGTATGCTATCCCGCTCGATATCGCCAATCGGCATAGAATCCGCCGTTACGGCTTTCACGGTATCTCCCATCGTTATCTGACGATCCGTTTCGCGCAGTTGGCTAATCGCCCCGTGAGCCGATGCAAGTTGATCACCTTGCACTTGGAGGGTGGGTCTTCTGCCGCGGCGATCCGACATGGCGTATCTGTGGATACCTCTATGGGATTCACGCCTTTGGAAGGATTGATGATGGGAACCCGATCCGGCGATCTTGATCCGGCAATCGTGCCTTATCTCATGCGGAAAGAAAACCTGGATGCTGAAGCCGTCGAGACGTTCCTGAACAAGAAGTGTGGGCTGCTAGGCGTGTCAGGGCTTTCCGCGGATACCCGTGAATTGCGGGATCATGCCGAAGAGCCGTCTGTCGATTTAGCCCTCGCGATGTTCTCTTACCGGGTGCGGAAATATGTCGGTGCTTACCTTGCCGTTTTGGGCGGCGCCGACGCAATCGTTGTCGGCGGTGGTATCGGAGAGAATACGCCCTCCGTTCGAGAGCAGATTTTCGAGGGCTTCAATTGGTGCGGAGTGAATCTCGATCCGCTACGGAACAGGGAACTGGTCGACTGCGAGGGGCCGATCACCTCGCCCGATGCACCTTTACCTATCTGGGTGGTGCCGACCCGCGAGGCCCTCATGATCGCGAAAGACGTTGCCGATTTCCAGCTTTGACAGCCCAATGCTCACGCCCCGCTAAACTTGGGATGTGTCGACGCAAATTACAGAACCTGCTTCTCAGCGCCGATTAGCTTCTCCTCTCCTGCCGATCTTCTTGATTGTTGTAGTTGATGTGCTCGGCTTTACCATCATCCTTCCGTTGCTACCGTTCTATTCGGAGCGGCTCGGGGCAACCCCGGCGATCGTAGGAGCGCTTGTTTCTACTTACGCTGTCTGTCAACTGATTTCAGGCCCAATTCTCGGCCAGATATCCGACCGTCTCGGCCGGAAGCCCATCCTCATCGTGAGTCAGGCCGGCACTCTGCTCGGATTCCTGCTTCTTGCATTTGCTCACAGCCTGCCCATCCTGTTTATCGCGCGCGCGATCGATGGTGCTACCGCCGGGAACCTGACGATTGCACAGGCTTACATCAGCGATGTGACACGTCCGGAGAACCGGGCTAAGTCCTTCGCCATCATCGGTATAGCGTTCGGATTCGGGTTTTTGATCGGTCCGGCGATCTCCGGGTTTCTAGCCCAATTTGGCTATCAGGCCCCCATCTTTGCGGCTTGCGCCCTCTCGTTCACAACCATCCTGTGTACAACCTTCTTTCTGCCCAATCGTGAGCAGACGGAGGCCATTTCGGCCACGATGGGTGGCGATCACACGCCCAGTGAACGGCGGTTGTCCTTGCTCTCGTGGGGAGAGTATCGTCGGTTCTTTCAGGAAAAGGAACTGGCCAAGCTTCTCGCCGAATGGCTCTTCTTTTCCTTCTCCTTCGCCACATTCATCTCCGGCTTCGCTCTCTTTGCGGAGCGGCGGTACACCTGGCACGGCCATGCAGTCGGCGTAAAAGAAGTGGGTTACTTGTTCGCGCTGAGCGGGTTCATCGGGATCATTATGCAAGGTGGACTGGTCGGACGCCTGGTGAAGTGGGTGGGCGAGCGGCGCATGGTCCAAATCGGGTTTCTCAGCGCGGCCGTCGGATATGCCGCTGTAGGATTCACTCACACGATCTGGCAGTTGATCTGGGTGAGCAGTTTGACCTCAATTGGAGGCGCGGCGCTTCGACCGGCGCTGACCAGTCTGATCACGCAGAAAGCCGGGCGACGCGAACAAGGGCTGATCATCGGCCTGACTCAGTCGCTAATGTCGATCGCCCAGATTACTACTCCGATCATCTCGGGCATTCTCATTGAACACCGGTTCCTGACAAGTTGGGCTGTGTGGGCCGGAATCCTGGCCGCCTTTGCGCTGTTCTTCCAGCCCCGGAATTACCGAACCGCTCCAGGAACTATTTGAACGCGAAGAACCTGATCCGCTCATTTCGGACGTCGGAGTGGGTACTGGTCGGGTACTTCGTTTATGTCGCGTTGTTGCCACCGTTCTTTCCCGATCGCCCGCACTTGCACTTACAACCTGTTTTGATTGCGGTTGCGGTCTTTGCTCTGCAGCTTGCGCTTGCCTGGGGCGAGAGGACCGAATTTGGAAGCACGGTTGGGAAGATCCGGGACTGGATGCCGATCTTTCTAACGCTGATCGCCTTCCAGGAGATGGAAATCTTCCTGCCTAGGACGTTCGACCACCATCTCGAGAGCGAGTGGATTCGGCAGGATGTTCGTTTATTGAAGGGCTGGCATGTGCGTGCCGCGCTCGAGTCCCTCGGGCCATTGATTCCGTTCTACCTTGAACTCTGCTACCTCGTCGTGTATGGTCTAGCTGCGTATTGCGTGGGCCTGCTATACGCAACCGGAAATCGCAGATGCATCGACGTGTTCTTAACGTTTTATCTCGTCGGAACACTCGGTGCCTATGCGCTTTTCCCATTTTTCCCGTCGCAACCGCCCCGCCTCCTCTTTCCAGCAGCCGTGATGCCCACCGTGACCACCTGGGCGAGAACCCTCAATCTGTGGATTCTGAAAAAGGGCACGATACACGTCGGAGTATTCCCCAGCGCGCACGTATCTTCCGCGTTTGCGGCCGCCTGGGGCGCGTTCTTCGTTCTGCCGCGCAAAAGGATCGCCTGGGCGTTATTGATTTACGCCTGTAGCGTTTCGCTCGCGACAATCTACGGGCGTTATCATTACACCGCCGACGTATTGGCCGGCATCGGAATCAGTGTCCTAGCCGGCACAATCTGCTGGTGGGGGTTCTCCCGCAGGTCCCGACCTACTCCGTAGGAGCGGCCTGAATGTCCTTTGCGCCGCCCAACAGCACGCCGTTGAAAAGGAACTTAAACGTAGCGTGCGGCTGGCCTCGGAACGCCACTTCCGGTCCGAGCAGGAAGACCTTGCCGGCCCCGAGCGAGGATTCGGCAACAGCCACACCGCCATCCAGATATTGCTGGCCCCATGCCCATCCGCTATGCAGCGGGGTAGCGTTGGCGAACCAGGCAACAGGGTGAGTCCCTTTGAGTCCGGAATCCGGCTTCAGCCGGAATACCGGGCTGCTATCGAAAAACACATCCACTTGGTTCGGCATGCCGTAGGCGATCGGGCTGGTATTGTCAACGCTCGTCGTCAACAAAGATCCGGGAATGAAGAACTTCTCCGGCGGCAACTGCCGCGTCTTGCCATCGCTCGTTTGTTCTACCAGTGCACTGCTTACCGGCAGCCCCAACATCGAGCTCAGCGCCGCCGATGACGAACCAATGGTCACGATCGCCCCACCCGCTTCCGCGAACTGGCGAATCTGCGGGATCGTCTTTTCACGCGTAATCTGTCCAAGCCAGTGGCGGAACTCTTCTGGAATGGTGTCCGGGGCAGGCTGGCGGTTTGCGAATCCGGCGCCGCGGCCCGTGCCGGGCGCGCGAACAGCACCGTCCGTAAACACAATCGTGTCAAAGCTTTTCGCCAGGTCCCCAGCGTCGAGATCCTGCGGATAGATGACCTTGAACGGGAATTCGTATTGCTCAAAGAGCCAGCGCGTCCATCCGGCAGGCATCAGGCCGCCGTACTGGTCATAGAGTCCGATGCGGATCGGCTTCAGTTTGATGGCTTCGCCGACTGGCCGTTTGCTGACGGCCACTACGTTCACGCCGAGCGGCTTCGCGCCCGTCAAAACTTGCTTGGCAGAAGACGACGCAGGAACCCAGATCGCGCCTGTTCCCATCTCCTCCGCGTTAACACCCGCAGGTGCAGACTTCAGCCAGAACACATCCGCGTTCTGTTTCAGAAGGCGATTCACCAGGATGTACGAGTTATTCACCCGGTGGCTGATCAGGTAGCCAGCCGGATCCGCGGGGCCCGTCATCGTACCGGGCGGAGGTGCCAGGAGGTCGTTCACTTTTTCGAACGGACCATCGAAGCCGTCCAAGATGCGGTCGAACTTCACGCCCATTTGGAACGCCAGCGTATAGCCGGTTGCATCATACGGCGGGACCGGCGGGCCACCCGGATAGCGGAAGTCGTTCGGGTGATCCTGCGGTTCGAACATGTCCAGGACATGCGGCCGGTACGCTTGCGCGCACTTCACCACGTACGATCCAGCCGAGTAGGTCTTGCCGCCGACCTGGAAGGACGACGTCGCCCGGTGCACCGTCACGCCATTCTTGATCAGCGTGTTCAGAAACACGACGGTCGTTGGCAGATCGGGTTGTTCGACGGGAATAATATAGCCGCGCGGATCCCGAAGCGCCGGGTCGTGCAGCACGGTTTCGTAGAGCTTCGCCGGTACCGCATCACGACCACCGGGTCCTGCGGCCAAAGGCGAGACCTCGACTGTCGAACCGGTCTTGGACTCAGCCGCGGCGGCCCGCAGCGCTTCGATCCGCTTCGGAGAAACGGTCCATGAATCTTTGTCGCCCCGCTCAATGGAGTTTTTCGCCATTCGATACGAGTTGTAAAGCAGTGTTTCGCGGTAGCGCGAAGCGAAATCGAGAACTGCGCGATTCGCCGTGATTGAGTATTCGATCGACTGCCTGAAGTGCCATTTCTGTGGCGCGATTGGGAACGGCAGGTCACCGTGCGGCAATTGCGTGGTTGGCACAAGCGGGATGTCGATCGGTGTCGGGTTTCCGATGATCTCGGTCAGCAGGCCGATCATGTTGTGGAAATAAGTACTCGTCCGAAGTCCGCCGTTGTACCAGGTGGAATACGTGGCGGCGCTCCGCATGCCGGCGCCCGGCTTACCTTCCGCTTCCATGCGGCTATGCATCGCCGAACCGACCTGGTCCAGCTCCATCATGATCAGCGGATCGAAATGGTAGTTGAATGGATCGCGGAAAGGAGGCATGAAAATCACCGCGCCCGGAGGCCCCGTCTGGTGATGGTTGTACATGATCTGCGGATACCACTCGCGATAGAGCACGCGGTTGATGTTGGTCGACTCCGGCATGTTGCTCATGAAGAAATCGCGATTGTCGTCGTGCCCAATGTACTTATGCCAGAGGCGCGGCACGCCTTCGGTCGATCGCTTCATTGTGTCGGAATTCCGCATGTACCAATTAGCGACCAGTTCCTGTCCGTCCGGATTGTCCTGAACGAACAGGATGACCACGTCGTGGAGTAAGCGCATCGTCTCCTCGTCCGAGCGGCTTACCATCTGGTAGACCATTTCGGTCAGAGCTTGCGCGCATTCGACTTCGGTCGCGTGAAGCCCGCCGTCGATCCAGACCACGGCTTTACCTTGCTTGGCGAGGGCGTGTGCCTGCTCATCCGTCAATCCTTCTCCCAGAGACAGCTTCCGCGTCGTGTCCCGGTACCGATCCAACGACTTGAAATTTTCGGGCGCTGTCACGATCGCCATGAGCTGATCACGCCCTTCGGCTGTTTTGCCGATGGTCGTGAGCCGCATCCGGTCCGTCTGGCCGGCAAGCTTCTTCCAGTAGTCGGTCAACTGGGTGTAGTTCGTCAGCTGGTAGTCATCGCCTAGATTGAAGCCGAACTGTTCTTTGGGTGTCGTGATTTTTGACGCAGGTTGGGCTGCGAAAGACTGCGCCACCAGGCTTGCCATGAGGACGGAGCCTAGAAGGGAGAATCTGACAGATTTCATCATTGTTTCAAAACGAGTATTAGATAGTCGCACGAAGAATTGCTTAAGTTACTCTTGTGGGTTTGCAGGGTGCAGGTAGCCGGCGAGGAAGCGGTAAATCTCCGCACGGGACTCGCGCGCCATTCGCGTATCTGTCCTGTTGAAGTAATGCCCACCCGGCGCGTTCTCATAGATCTTGGATTCGAACTTCTTGCCCTCGGCCTTGAGCGCCTGGATCAGGTGTTCCACCTCAAGATAATTCACGTCCTCGTCGTTGGTGTTGGCGTGAATGAGCAGTGGTGTCTGCAGAGTTTTTACGTGGTTCACCGGAGATCGCCGCCGGTATTCCTCGATGTCTTCCCGCACGGTCTTTCCGATATGGTACGGAGCCGAGTAAAGTTGCCGGTATGCCTCGGGCTCATAGCCCATACGCGCGACCAGATCGCTCACGGGAACGCCCGCATACGCCACGGAATATGTTGTCGGATGCTCCATGATGTTCATCAAGGTGATGAAACCACCGTGGCTCCAGCCCATCATTCCTGCTCGCTTCAGATCAAGAAAGCTGTACGTATCGAGCATCCACTGCGTGCTGTTGTAGACATCGTCGATCTCGCGTCCGCCATAATCGATGTCCTGGTAGAAGGCCGTCCCATACCCGGTGCTCCCGCGATAGTCACACGCAATGATCGAATAACCTTGTTGGACAAGTTCGCGGATCACGTGTAAGTCACTGGTATCAAAATTAGCGTGTACGCCCTGATGCGCAAACGTGATGAAGGGTTGTTTTTTCGAACGGTCCAGCTTCTTCGGGATGAATGTATACGCGTGGATGATCAGCGGGTTGACCGCTCCGGGCGCTTTTGGATTCGGGCTGTGCGCCGGAGGGGAACTGGTGAATTCGATCTTGTCCACGTCGGCGATGTCTGACATGCGAGTGAACCAGAGAACGTCGTCGACCCGCTTCAGGACTTGATCCGAGCCGCCCGCGCCGGCAGGTTGTGCCGCCGCTAAAGCCCCAGCGGCGGCACCGGCGGCCTGATTCGGAGCAGGCGCCGCGGGCGGCTGCTGCGCCGATGACAAACTGCTTACGAGTACGGTGATTAGTATGAGTTTCCGCATCGGGCGCTAGCGTCGGGCGGCTCCTGTGATTCGGACGTCATCGCCGGTTCCCGTCACCTGCCAATGCGTTCCGTCGCTCGATTCTTCCTGCTGGAAGTGGATATGGTTCTTATCTGAAAAAGTGTTTGTTGTCCGGTATCGCATGGTTTTTCCGCCTGAATTCCAGATACTCGAGAAGACCCACTGATTGCCGGAGATCGCCAGCTCTCCCTTGCCCGTGGCACGGCCATCCGGCAAAACGATCTGGGTATTGTAATGACCCGCCTGACTGGCCGGAATGATAAGGAGCAGGCCGGTCACGTTCCCGTTGACATTCTGTTCGCACGCAAAATATTTGCCGACGGAATTGCAGTCATTGCGGAGTTCTTCGGGCTTGCTTCCGGGGCTCGCATTGCTTCTGGTCACAGCCCAGGTTCCGGCATAGGACAGTAGCGGAGTGTCCGCGCGAGGGGGCGCAGCGGCCGCAATCATCGCGACCGGCAACACAAACGTAAGGAGTGACTGAGTTTTGATATCGAAGATTGCCTTCACGTCCGCACACTAACACTCGCCGACATGGGCGTACTTCTCACCTTTTGCGCACGAAGCAGCAGGATGACGCTTACCACGATGACCGCAGAGCCCCAAAGGGTCTGGGCGGAGATCTCTTCATCCCCGAACACGTGGCCCAGCAGCAACGCGACAACAGGGTTTACATAAGCATAACTCGCGACGGTTGTGGCGGGCATGCGTCCGAGAAGCCAGGTGTACGCGGTGAATCCGGCGATCGAACCTGCCGTAATCAGATAGACCAAGGCGAAAACCGCGGGTACGATCTGGCGTGGGCGCAGCCCGGAATTCCCCAGTGAGCGCAGAAAAGATCAGAAGGAGGCCGCCTCCGCCGAGCATCTGCGCCGCGGAACTCATAGCCTTTGAATCCGGAAGCTTGAGCCGCTTCGAGACCACCGTCCCCACTGACCAGGAGAGCGCACTAGCCATCAAAGCCAGAGAGGGAAGAAGCGCAAAGCGTCCGCCCGATCGATCTCCGCCTGTTGCAACCACCACAACACCGGCAAAACCTAATGCAATCGCTAGCAACTGCATCGGGCGCAGCCGATTCGCTTTGAAAACGATCCCTTCAAGAAACGCCGTCCAGAGGGGGATGGTAGCCACCAATACCGACGCGACTCCGGAGGGAAGCGTCTTCTCCGCCCAGAAAAGCCCACCATAGGGGACGAGAAATAGCAATGCCCCAAGGATGGCGGCGTTTTTCCACTCAAGGCGGCTGAGCGGCGGGCCGCCTCTCAACCGCATCCAACCGAAGAGAATCAGCCCCGCGATTGCAAAGCGCAAGCCGGCCGCAAGAAAGACCGGCACCGTCCGAACCAGGATTCGGATGGCGAAGAACGTGGAGCCCCAGACGATATAGATCGCAGCAAAAGCGAGGACGGTTTTGCAGTCGAAAGCGACACGGGAGCCGCGCTCGTCCATATCGCTCTAGTTTGCATGACGAGACGAGGTGCGTCCGGTTGCGGGATTAAGAAGAAAGCAAAGCGCCGGCCGTGGCGGCGACATTCTGGTTGGCGGATTGAAGAGCGTGACCCAGGGCATGAAGACCACTCGAAGTCTTCATCGCCTCCTGCTGACTAACCTCATCCTCCAGCGATGCAGCAATCGTTTGCTGGTCGGCAATTCGGGCGTAGATGCTGTCCACCATCTTCTGGAAACGCGGATCGAAGTTCTGGAAGCGGAATCGGAGAACTTCCATCATGCATCCGTAGCTTGGGTCCTCGTAGGCCGGGATCGCTTCATTGTTGTATTCAATGCTGTGCCCGCCAATTCGCCGAAGCATGACGGCCGAATTATTCCGGAACGTTGCGGTGCAGCAACCAATTGCACCTCCGATCATCCTTGCCCACGAAAACGAGGCGAGAAGAACCTCAAGCGCCGCCCTGGTATGCCTGTGGCTGCTTTCAATGGCCCATCCGCCCACCTCAACGAAGGTCAGCAAGTTTTGACGAGCAAACATGAGATCGGCTTCGAGCGCCCCACGAAATTTAGCGCCCCACACTGGATCGTTCGCCATTGGACAGCGACTGACGGACAGATCGTCAACACAGGCGGACGGGGAATGAGTGAGGTAGCGGACGCAGCCGATCGCTTCGTCCTCCGGATTGACTAGGAGAAAGTGCCAGGACTCTCCATCCCGGTGCATGCGGAATCGGCCTTCTTCGTCCAGTTGTTTCGGTCCAATCGCTCCATCCGCAAGATAGGTCTGAGCGCGTAGCTTTTGCAATGAACTCAGATAATGTTCGTACCCATCAGGATTGGAACTGATATCACCTAAGACCTTCGACGATGGTGTGCCGGGAGGGGCGAGAAGTTGAAAACGATACGGCGCTGTCTGCATTTTCGCTTGGCGAACGTTCTATAAACGGGGCTAATCCCTGTAAATGAGTCGCTAAGCGAGGGAGGAAATTTCACAAACCATTTGGTCGGAATAGCCTTTGATTGTTACCCAATCGGCTATTCCCTTCGGGTGACAACTAGGTCAGGCAAGACCGAAAGGACTGTCTAAACGGCGAACACAACACCTTTGCGGGGGCCGCCGTGAGCTTGGATTTCGCTCTGCAGATTCATACAAGTTGTGCAGGCTGGTTGCTCAGGATCAAGGCACAAGTCGCAATCCAGCATGTGGGCCAACAGTTGATCGCACAGCGTGCTCACCGGAGCACAAGGGTCGCCAAGGGGCAATACAGAAGTCTGGGGCCGGGAGAGAGCTGCGGATGCCATAGTGTGTGCCTAAATGATGAGCACGCGAGATGCCACTTCAGATCGCGAGCTGACCGGTTTCTAAGGCGTTGAAAACTCAAGCTCAGGGTTGCGCTCTATTACCGGATAAGCTGTATGGATTACGACGGAATTAGCCTGGTAAATTTTGTCGATATGTAAAACATTCCTAAAGACTTATCTGTATTCTGGCAGAAGGTCGACTACTCCCAAGACGAGAGATTGGCTCCCATCGACTCAGGGGTTCTACGTGTCTGTCGTTCTGTGTGGGGCCGGTAACTGATGTCTGAAAGCGCAGAGCAAGTGCCTTGCCGCGGCAGACTTACATGGTATCGTGCAAATCAGACCTCCTCGTTGTCCTCGGGGCCATGTCAGCAACCACAGTCGAAACAGCTTTTACCGTCGAAACGCAACGCGCCACGTTCGATTCTCTCGCGCTTGACTGCGGAGTAACCCTTAAGGACGTCAATGTCGCTTACGAGACCTACGGGACACTGAACGCGGACCGTATCAAACGCCATCCTGGTTCTGCACGCCTTCAGCGGCGATGCCCACGCTGCAGGCATCCATGCCGCAGACCGGGTCTAACGGGTTGGTGGTCCTCCATGATCGGACCCGGGCCTGGCGTTCGACACCGACCGTTACTTCGTCATCTGCTCCAACGTTCTGGGCGGATGCCAGGGCACAACCGGTCCCGGCTCTTTCGATCCCGCTACGGGTCGAGCCTACGGGCTGCGCTTTCCTGTCATCACCATCAGCGACATGGTGCGGTTACAGAAGACGCTGGTCGAGCATCTGGGCATCGAGCGACTGCTTGCGGTAGCCGGCGGGTCCATGGGCGGCATGCAGGCGCTCGAATGGGCCGTCGCTTATCCGGATGCGGTAGCCGCCGTCATTCCGATCGCCGCCACGTCCCGCCACAGCGCGCAGCAGATCGCCTTCAACGAAGTCGGCCGGCAAGCCATTATGGCCGATCCGGACTGGAACGAAGGCAACTACTACGAGACGAAACCGCCCGGCCGCGGACTGGCGCATTGCGCGCATGGTCGGCCATATCACCTACATGAGCGATGCGTCCATGCGCCAGAAGTTCGGCCGCAGCCTGCGGGACAAGGATGCGTTCGGGTTCGATTTCTCAGTCGACTTCGAAGTGGAGAGCTATCTGCGCTATCGCGGCAGCCAGTTCGTCACCCGCTTTGACCCGAACTCATATCTGTACATCACGAAGGCGATGGATTACTTCGACCTCTCAGCGGGCCACGCCACCCTGGGCGCAGCGTTCGAGCGCGCGCGTGCTCGATTCCTGGTGATCAGCTTTACCTCTGACTGGCTGTATCCGACCTATCAGTCGCTCGAGACCGTGAGCGCGTTGCGTAGCCGATCATTGGATGTCGCATATTGCGAACTGAAATCCACCTACGGCCACGATGCCTTTCTGCTCGAAACGGTTGAACAGAGCGAAGTGATCTCGGGGTTTCTTCAGAGCGTGTTCTGGGAGGAGTCGGGGAAGGCGCGGCCGGCAAAAGCCGGTCGCAGCGAAAACGCTCTGAGCGATGCCGATGCCGAACGGTACCCGCAGATCTCCACCAGGTCGGATTTCGCGCTCATCGCGGAGATGATCACTCCTGAATCGACGGTGCTCGATTTGGGTGCGGGGATGGCGAACTGCTGGCTTGGCTGCGCGAGAACAAGGGCGTGAAGGCGCAGGGCGTCGAGATCGACCCCAAGAAGATCCAGAAAGCAATTGCTCGAGGTGTTTCGGCGTATCAGAGCGATATCGAAGCGGGGCTGGCCGATTACCCGGACCGGACTTTCGACTTTGTCATTCTGAGCCAGACCCTGCAGGAGATGCGTTATCCGCTCCGCGTGCTGCGCGAGATGCTGCGCGTGGGACGGCGACGCGATTGTGGCGTTCCCGAATTTCGGTCATTGGAGCACTCGTTTCTCCCACTTATTCAGCGGGCGGGCGCCCCGGACGAAACTCTTTCCCTACGATTGGTTCGAATCGCCCAACCTTCACTTCCTGACCGTCAAGGACTTTATCCTCCTCTGCCAGGCGCAGAAGTGGCGCATCGAACGTCAGATCTTTGTCAGCGGGCATCGACAGGTGAAATTCGCTCCTAACCTGCTAGCCACGGTAGCCGTTTTTTCGATCCAGAACGGCAGTTAGTTCGTCAGACTGCGCTGCACAATCGCGGCCTAATTCACCTTTAACTGAACTGTCGTTGCAGCCGTGGTGCCGCCACTCTTTCCAGAGATCGTAATCGTGTAATTGCCGCTCTTGGTTGAAGGCGGGATCGTAACGGTCATCGCGGAGCTTCCGTTGGAACCATTGATCGTGGTTGAACTGAACGACACCTTAGGCCCATTGGGCGAACTCGAAGCCGACAGAGAAACGGGTGAGCTGAAGTTTCCCGTCGCGACCACGGTGCCCTGTGTGTTCCCACCTTTATTCAGTGATGTCGAATTCAGGCTGGCAGATAGGCTTAGGCCTACAGGAGAACTGGTGCTGCTGCCGCTGACAGTTACCGAAACGTTCGTCGTGCCGGCCTCAGTGCTGACGGGGAGGTTGTAGGTACCCGGTGTCACGCTCGATGCCACTGAGATCGTCATGGTGGAAGTGCCGGAACCAGTGATGGAAGTCGGGCTGAAATTGACTGTGAACCCGCCCGGCGCACCAGAAACAGATAGCGACGACCTGGAGCAACAACCGTTTACAGTGACCGTTGTTGTGGCCGTAGCGCCGGGAGCGATCGTTAAAGACGATGGCGAGGTCGAGACGGCGTATGACTGACCCAATAGTGCGTCGATGAGTGCGGGCGTCGGACTACCCCAACCAGTGACAAGATCGTAACCCGACACCGCCGCATAGCTGCCGGAGACACCCGTCGCAATATCGTGGAAGTTATTTGCATACGCGGTCGCATCGCCGGCATTTTGCCCGTAGATACTCGGATTGATAAAGCCGACCGCGGCTCCCCCTTTACTGACGGCAGCCTCGTTCGCTAACGCAATGTATGCAGCCCACATCGGCGCGGCAAAGCTGGTACCACCGTATTGGTTTGCGCTGCAGGTGCCGCGCGCACAGACGAAGAAACTAAAGTCTGAATTAGCCGAAACATCAGGCCCGTTGCGCAGCGTTGTCGATCCATTGTTGTACCCGTTGATCACACCCGGAATTTGCTGCCAGGACGGGATCGCGACGTTGTCAGTTGAAATTCCGCCCCCACTGTCAAGCCAAGCCGTCTCGTTCATCCAGCTACCGCCGGGTCCTGTTGTCATCAGGTCCGTGCCGCCGACTGTAACGACATACGGATCGTCGGCCGGCCATTCGTAGTTCTTCGTTGTCCAGGTGGAATTATCGCCCGACGCAACAAAGAAAGTCTGTCCCTGGGCTTCCATTTTCTTGAAATAAACATCTAAAGTGCTGGGGTCGGCCGGACTCCAGCCCCATGAACAGCCAATCGTCATCGGAAGCGGGTTACTCGTCGTCATCGCGCTAAGCATCGCGGTATCGCTCGAGCCGATGTAAACGATGAGTCTACTTAAGCCGGGGGCCATGCCCAACGCTTGCGTAATGTCGAGCGTGGGCTCCGCGTCGTCGCAATTCCCGTTGCATGTGGTCCTCGTGCCGTCGACTGAAAGCAGTTGAATCGGCGTTGCCGGCTGGGTCTGGCCAGCCTTCGAATAGTACAAAGCTACGTCATTCAGATTGGTGCCCTGATATTCCAGTAACCCTAGAGTCTGGCCGGCACCAGTCAGGGCGCCGTTCCCGTAATAGGCCGCGCGCATATCCGTTCCGAGAAATGAGTTCGATGGGCCCGAGCCGGTTGTCGCGTGTGTCACTACATCTGCCGAACTCATACCATGCGCTTGCGCGTAATCGCTGCGTTTCTTCAGCATGGGTTTCGGCACTGAATAGTTATTTAAGCCCGAGATGTGCCAAATCTGGAACGGAAGCGCGAGGGTAGGCTCGCGGTCGGGCGCATAGAAGGTGCGATTCTCTGTCGGATGCTGATGCACCCCCATGGTGATGTGAAACGCGTTCTCAATGGCCGAAACGGGCGCAGTAACTTGAACGTTCATTCCGTCTCGCGTGCCGCCAACAACAGTGAATCCGTTGTCTTTTGCAAAGTTCACCACAGCGTCATACTGCGCCTGGGTCGGGCCGAATTGAGCGGTGAATTGGGCGGGCGTGAGGAAGTGGTGAAAAGACGGGCTGGACGGATCATAAACCGCTTTGACAAACGCGTCGAGGCCGGCCTGATTGCTCAATGGCAGCACGAGGTCAAGCTGCATAGTCTGATCTGGCGCCATTCTGCGAACCAGAGGCGCCTCGCCTGTTCGCGTCACTTGGCGAACGTGGCGCGTAAGCGGTTGTAACAGTCTTGTCTGGCCGAAAGCCCGATCGGTGACGAGGAAGCTAGATACCGCCAGAACGACGGTCGTGAGATTTTGACGCATTATGAGGAATTTAAACGGATATGCTTACCGGACGTTAAGAATGACCCTAGGAGGAAGCCCTGCAATTTTATCATTGGACTCACGCTTTCCGATGGCCCGCACTCGTGCGTTTTCTTCCGGCGTCAGGCCGTGATGCTGCTCGTCCAGAAGCGAAACCAATCGGAGCCCGCGCGTTTTGCGGCTCAACGGATCCGTGTTAGCCTGACACAATCTAAGTTCGAAGTGGAAGGGAATGCGCGCTGCTTTGTGGACCGATCGCTGAACTGCTTCTTCCTAGCGTTGAGTTTCTCTCCGCTGTGTTTTGGTCAGGTCTCCCATGTCAATCCTGAGAAGGCAAAGCCGCCCTTCACATTTCAGGAAGTGATGATCCGATGCGAGACGGCGTACGGCTCCAGACCGTGATCCTCACGCCTTCTGTTCAGACCAAGCCGCTTCCGATTCTCCTGCAGCGCACTCCTTACGGCATCCCCGACAAAGCGCCTCCGAAGCTGTCCCAGACAACCTGAAAGAGCTGATGACCGATGGCTATGTATTTGTCTCCCAGAATCTGCGCGGGCCGATTTAAGTCAGAAGGCACATTCCATCTTTCCTCCTTTGTGAATCTGGCCGATCCCAAAGCCACCAACGAGACAACGGACGCTTACGACACCATCGAGTGGCTCGTCAAGAAACGTTCCGAAGAATAACGGTCGACGTGGGAATCTGGGGCGTATCGTACTTGGGTCTAACAGCCGGAATGACTCTGCTTGCATCCACATCCGGCATTGAAGGCGGTTTCTGAGCAGGCGTCGCCCGTTAATCAGTGGATGAACGATGACATGCATCGGTTTGGGGCTTTGCGTCTCAGTTATGCCTTCGAATATTCGGTGATGGAGCAGTCTGATAAGAACGCCAATACTCACTTCTGCGTTTGACACTTACGACACCTATCAGTGGTATTTGAATGTCGGGCCGATTTCTAACCTGAATTCGAAGTATCTGCACGGCTCCATTCCGTTCTGGACCGACACGGTGGAACATCCGAATTATGACGAGTTCTGGCGTCGAGAGGCATGGGTGAACCAATTGCACGGCAGCCCGTTCCAAACCTGAATGTGGCCGGATTTTGGGACCAGGAAGATCCGTGGGGTCCATGGCAAATCTTCCGCCACTCGCAGGAGAACGATCCCGAGGGACAGAATTTCATCGTGGCCGGCCCTGGTTCCATGGGGAATGGCAGACGAGCGAAAGGCGACAAGATAGGCGAGATCTCGTTCGCCGGTCATGAGACCGCGCGCGAATTTCGCGAGAAGATCGAGGCTCCGTTCTTCCGGTACTTATCTGCATGGCCGTCGGCGATAAGTTCAATTGGAAGGCGAGTACGTTCCAATCGGGATCGAACACCTGGCATACGTATCAGCAATGGCCGCCAAAGGAATCGCGAAGCCGTAACAATGTCTATTTCCATGCGGACGGGACGCCTGTCTTTTGACCCGCCGGGATCGGGACGAGAAGAACTACGCTCAGTATGTCTCCGATCCCGCGAACCCGGTGCCGTACCGGCAGCGCCCCATCTCGCCAACCTATCCGCGTGGAGACTGGACCTCCTGGGAAGTGGCGGACCAGCGGTTCGTCGACCATCGGCCGGATGTCCTGAGTTTTGTCAGCGCTCCGCTCGATCACGACTTAGCGGTGACAGGTGAGTTAAGCGCGGACTTATTCACCTCGACTTCGGGAACGGACAGCGACTTCATCGTCAAGCTGATTGATGTCTATCCCGAGAACGCCGACCGAATCCATGGACGCCCGAGGAGGGTCCCGAACCGGGCGAGTTCATGAAATCACTGAACGGGTATGAACTGCCGATCGCAATGGAAGTGCGGCGCGGCCGGTACAACAAGAGCTATGAGCATCCGCAGGCGCTCGTTCCTAATCAGCCAACAGAATTTGCCATCCCGCTGCGCGATCACGATCACGTCTTTCGAAAAGGGCACCGCCTGATGGTGCAAGTTGCAGTCGACGTGGTTCCCGCTCATCGACCGTAACCCGCAGACGTTCGTGCCCAGCATTTACACGGCAAAAGCAAGCGACTTCGTAACAGCCATCCAGCGGGTTTATTGCACAGCAAAACTGCCTTCCCACTTGGTTTTGCCGACAGTACAATAGCGCCGCCTGCTAATCCGGAAGGAACCGCAGTTATTCGCCACCCAGTATCGGATCTGAGGAGCTTGCCTCCGAATCTGACTCCGCTCGCCTGGACTTTCCGGAACGGTCGGCGCTATCCCGACTTCCAGCCAACTCAGGCTTTTCGCCTACACTGCCAGCCCGCCGGTCGCCTTCAGAATCCGGAGCGCTCTTCAAATCCCGCATCAGTGACTTTTTAGATTCCATATCGATTAGACTCTTGCTGGCGAAGCCGTTGCCTCTAAAACTTACCGATAATGAGACGTGAAGAGATTAGTTCTCCATTCCTTCTCGTTGGACGCACTGCAGATTGAAGACGCGCCGACCCCCGAGCTGAGCGAGAACACTGCGTTAGTTCGTATCAGGGCCGCGGGGCTAAACCCGAGCGACCTGATGAACATCAAAGGCGCGTTTCATTACACAACGCTGCCCCGTGTGCCAGGGCGGGATTATGCGGGTGTGGTTGAGAAAGGGCCCGAAGACTGGTTGGGCCGGCCCGTTTGGGGCAGCGGCGCGGAACTGGGCTTCTCGCAGGATGGCACCTATGCGGAGTTCGTAGTTGTGCCTGTGGCTTCGCTCGTGGAGAAACCTGCCAACCTGTCGTTCGCAGCGGCCGCTGCTGCTGGTGTTCCCTTCGCGACGGCCTATCAGGCGCTGATTCAGGCGGCAAGGATACAACCAGGTGAGACGGCACTGATCACCGGAGCGGCGGGAGCTGTCGGTTCGGCGGCGTGCCAGATTGCTCGACAGAGAGGACTACGAGTGCTCGGACTCGTGAAGGAGCAAACGGCACTGGAGGGCGTCGATATCATCCTCTCCGACGACGATATCGTCCGGCGAGTATTAGAGCGAACAGGCGGTCGAGGAGTCGATGTCTGCCTGGATACGGTGAGCGGTCCCATTTTTCCGGCCGCTATCGAGTCGCTCGCAACGGGAGGAAGGCTGGCGGTGATTGTGGCGAAAGGCGACGGAAAGGTCACACTTGACCTGCGGGATCTCTACCGTCGAAGGCTTCAGTTACTTGGAATCAATTCGCTGCTCGTTAGTGCTCTGCAGACGGCCGACATTTATCGTGAACTACGGCCGTTATTTGAAGCGGGCCATTTGAGATCCGCCGAGCCCAGGCAGATCTCGTTCGAACAGATCCATGCAACCTTCGAACGTATGGAGAAAGGCTCGATCCCGAAGACGGTGCTGGCGCCATGAATTCTTCCATGGATCGAGTAGCGATACGCGAGGCTGGTCCACAAGATCTGACTGATGTTGCGACCATGTGCCACCAGTTATGGCCGGATGCAAGCGTCGAAGAGCATGCGGCAAACATCAGGCCGCTGCTCGAGGGCAAGCCCCCCAGTCATCTGCCTAATGTCGTTCTCGTCGCCGACCAGCCGGAGCAGGGATGCATCGGGTTCCTCGATGTTGGGTTGAGATCACACGCGGACGGATGTGATCCTTCACGGCCAGTCGGGTATATGGAAGGCTGGTACATAGCGCCGGCTTATCGACGAAAGGGCGTAGGCGCTCGATTAGTCGCGGCGGCAGAGGACTGGGCGAGAATGCAAGGCTGCAAAGAGATCGCGTCAGATACCTGGATCGATAATGCGCCGTCGCAAGGCGCTCACGAGGCACTTGGTTTCGAAATCGTGGATCGATGCGTGCATTATCGTAAGGACCTGTGATTGATGCTCACCTAAGCGCTCCGGGCGCAGCGGAACCCGACGTGAGCGACAGGATGATCGATTCTGTGGCTATCGCGGGCCGTCACACGAAGGTTCAGCGGATCGGCGTCGAAGCTTCCGCCCCGTATCGACCGTCGCTCAGCTTTGACCTGCGCCATGCGAAGCAGGTCCTCTTTCGACTGGCGTAGAGGATCGGCCTGATACGGACCCCAAGCATCCATACAGAACTGCCAGACATTTCCCACCAGGTCGAAGAGTCCGTATGGGTTCGCGTGGTAGCTTCCCACGGGTACTGGCGCACCAATGCCTGAAGCACGATAGTTTGCCCGCACCGGCGACGGCGCTTCATCGCCCCACGGGTATTTGGGATTGCGCAGTCCTCCGCGCGCGGCGAACTCCCATTCTGCCTCGGTGGGCAGACGCTTCCCGAGGGACGCAGCATAAGCTCTTGCCGCATGCCAGGTGATAAAGACTACAGGCAGCTGACGGTATCTCTCCGCGAACTCGTTTCCGTCCCAATGGTGAAGGTAGTCACCACCAATGCGCTCCTTTCGCCAATCGGCGTGCGCATCGCGTAAACTGCTTGAACTCGGCATTCGTGACTGCAAAGCGGTCAAGCCGAAAGGCGGTGATCGTGGCCTGGTGCGCCGGCGTTTCGGTCATTAACATGGATCGGAGCCCTTCCGAAGCCGAAGGGAATTGCCGGTTCAGATCCGCGACGTCGGAGCCCATGCGGAACGTGCCTCCCGGAAGACGCGCCATCTGGTTATCCACAGGTGCAAGCGCCGCAAACAAAACGCTCCTCCGGCTGATCATGTCACTTTCGACGGTTCAGCGCGCCTTCGGTTGGCCGAGCGGTCCTGTTCTGCTGGGAATCGAATGCTAAAGGCGATCAGATGACCTAGGGAACGAGCACTTCCTTGGTCCGCGCGGTTCTGGCGCCATCATGTTCAACTTCAACGTAGACATCCCACTGTCCTGAATGAGGAAATACCGGCTTCGCAATATAAGTTCCCGGGTCTGTTTCCGTGGCGGGCAAAACCTTGGTCTCGGTTGGGTCTTTGGTGTTGATCTGCAGCGTCACTTTCGCGGCGTGTACTGGTTTATGCCGGGCATCAGCGACTTTGATGCTAAACGGAATTTGAACACCGGTTTGCAATATCGCCGTCGGCTCGAAGCGAATGTCGAAGCTGCCATCTCGCTGCGCGAAGGCTAAGCCGAGCCCCAAGGACAGAAAAGCAAAGATCTTCACGCTCCTAGTGTAGAGCCACTCCGCGCACCGCCACCGGTCGAGCCGGGCAAAAGCTGGTATACTTCTCCAACCCCCGAGAGCAGACCCTCGAGCGAGCTCAATAGCCCGTCCGCTGCGCACAAGGGACCGCCTCGACAGGAGATCACGGTGGCAACAGATGCATTAGGCACTCCGAGTGCGGTCATTAAACAACGGGTCTACAGGCCTGTCAATCGCATTCCGGAACGTCTGTTCTTTGGCGGCATGGCGGTTCTCATGTGCCTGATCGTGCTGGTCGGCTTCTCACCCAGCTACTACGGAGCAGGTTTCGTAAAGGCGCCGCTCCCTAGCCCCATTCTGCACATTCACGGTGCTGTATTTACCATCTGGATGCTTCTGTTTCTTGTCCAATCGGCTCTGATTTCTGCGAAGCGAATCCGGTGGCATCGCGCGTTGGGAACGGTCGCGTTCTGCGTACCTCCGATCATGATTGTTCTGGGCGTAATTGCAGCGCTGGACGCCTTCAAGCGAGGAGTGATGATCGGTCCCCTCGATACTTCTGTCTCTCTTGCGATTCCACTGTTGGGCATCGCAGGCTTCACGATCGTGATCTTTGCGTCGTGGAAAGCTCGTCGCAATCCTCCCGCGCACAAACGCCTTATTCTTCTGGCAACGGTCAGTTTGGTTGAGGCGGCATTTGGGCGCTTCCACTGGAATGCGGTCGGACTCAGTCCGGCTGCGGGCGCTCTGACGGGTTTAGTTTTCCTGCTTGTCCTGGTGATCGCCTATGATCTCGTTTCGCTTGGCCGAATCCACCGGTCAACGATGTGGGCGCTCCCACTCACCTTCGTTTTGAATGGCTTCGCCGTCCCGATCGGAATGACACCGGCCTGGCACAGCTTTGCAGCATTGCTCCACCGCACCGCGATCTGACCGCCTGCGGTCGCGATGCGCTGGGTCGATGACACTGTGAATCAGTCAACTGCCGAGAGCCTGCATCACGCCCTGATAGAACGCCACATCATCGGCTTGCGCTGCCCCGGTGGGCTTTTCCTGAGCGCTCCAGACCGCGATCACAACGTGCTGTTTCGGGTTTATGTAGATGCTTTGCCCGAAAATGCCATACGCTCGAAAGGCGCCGCCCGGCTCGCTCCACCACATAAACCCGTATGGGACCAGATGATCGCCTACCCGCTTCGGTTGACCCGCATCGGGAAACCAGCCTTCGGGAACGACCTGCTTGTTTCCAGACTTTCCGCCCTCCAGGACAAACTCGCCGAACCGCGCATAATCGCGCAGGGTGGCCGCAAATCCGCTTCCTCCGAACTCAACACCGCCCGGCGACTCCGTCCACCAGGTCGCGTCTTCCTCCATCCCGAATGTGGACCAGATCTTCTCCGACAGGTATTGCGAAAGCGATCGGTTCACCGCGGCGCGCACCAAAGCTCCCAGCACGTATGTTTCCCCGGTGTTGTAGTGCCAATACGTACCAGGAGGATGAGCGGAGGGCAGCGTGGCCATGAATGCCAGAAGAGCGCCCGGCTTCTGCGAATTCTGTAAATTGAGCATGCGTCGGCGATCGGAACTCGGATCCGCGTACGCCTCGTTCCAGCGCACTCCCGAAGCCATCTGCAGAATATTTCGTACGGTCGTGCCGTCGTAGCCGCTGCCGCGTAGCTTCGGGAGATATTTCGTCACGGGATCTTCGAGAGAACTGATAAGACCATCTTTCAAAGCGGCGCCGGCGAGTGTCGACGTGATTGATTTCACGACGGAGAAGGAGACCCATCGTGTCGTGGGCGTGTTGCCCAGTTCGTAACGCTCGAGCGCGATCCGACCGTTCTTTAAAACTAACAATCCGGTGACACGATTCAGCCGTATGTAGTCCGCGAGCCGAAGCTGCTGGCCCGCGGACTCGAAGCTGATATCGGCCAACTGGCGCGGCGAACGAGCCAGCGGAGCGACCTTGCTTCCACGTGGGACGGTGGCCGAAGGAAACACCCGGTCGATGTGCCGAAAGGTATTCACCTCAACGGGCAAAGAAAGATTCCCGTCGTATAGATCGTTTACGGAGCCAAGCCGCTCATCGCGCGCAATTGCCAGGCTCAGCAGACCTATCGCAGCCGGGACGATGAATTTGGCTGTTCGCAGAACTCGCACGCGAAAGGTTTCGCCGGCCGTTTACGGTCGCGTTGCTTCGATATCGGATCGAGTGGCGAGCGGGGCCGTCCGGATAGGATCGAGTGGGCTGGACATAGTTGTGTTGCATCCCTAGGACGCAGGCGGCCCGGCAAGTGCTTCGAACGGAAAAGGTGAATTCGATTGTCGATATCCGCTGTATGTTCGCCCTCACCCGAAGGCTGGTGATGCTCAGTAGCGCTGGATCCGAATAGCTCCCATGCTGGTGCTGGCTGAGATGGAGGGCCCGCCGTTTCCAAGTCGCCCCCTCAAAGCGCGTTTTGAGCGCTCTTGGACGGAAGACATCGCAAGGTCATTCGAAATGCTCGCCATGCTCGTTTCTGCCTCCAGATTCGCGTTGGTATCGTTCGGAAGGCGAAGAGTGACGGTTCCATGCGAACTTTCAGCGCTAATGGGGTTGCCATGGAACTCGGATATCGCCAGTGTGACGCTTCCGTTCGTCGTAGAAAGCCGGATTGGCCGCGACTCCGCCGGCTTCTCGACCGTAAGATCGAGCGTGCCATTCGTGGACTGAGCCTGAATAGCGCCCTGCTTTAAGCGGCCGCGGATTCCGCCGTTCGTCGTCTCGGCCTTTTCCACGCCTTCGCAATCCTCCAGCTGAATGCTTCCGTTTGACGTTTGGACGTCGTAGTCACCCGTGAGGCGAGCAAGCGAAATTTTGCCGTTGGTGCTGCGGATTCGCCCTCCTCCTTCCAAATCCTCTACCGTTACCGCGCCGTTAGTAGTTTCGGCCCTTTCCAATCGCATTTTTCGCGGAACTCTGACGTGGAACCGCACTCCGCGCGAGCCGTGCCAGTAAGTCTTCGGCATGTCGGTCGCGATCGTCGCGTGATCGCCGCTGGCCGAAACACTGACTTTCATATCATTCAGGGCTGATTGCTCGGATGCATACTTCGTCCCGGAGACATCGATCGAATCTCGGTCCCAGCCCGAAATTTCGATGGATCCGTTCGTGTTTGTCAGGTCCAGGTGTCCGCCGGGCTGCAGTGGATAAGAATAGTGGAAGTCCTCCGTGACCTGCCCGAAGCCCTCGTTTGCGTCGCAGCCACAGAGCAGAGCCATACCGAAAACCGAACCGACAAGCGCCAATGCTCTTCCCATACAATCTTTCCTTCCAGACAAATTGGTCTGTATGACCATGGAGGTACGAATTTGAACGGGAAATGTTCCGTCGAATCTAATCCTCTCTTTCTTAAGCAATGAAGAAACTGCTTGCATTAAATCGCGGCGAGATCGCCATCCGCATCCTGAGAGCGGCCAACGAACTGAAGCTGAGAACCGTTGCCGTGTTTTCCCAGGAAGACCGCCTGAGCTTACACCGGTTCAAGGCGGACGAGGCGTACCTGATCGGGCAGGGTAAAGGCCCTGTCCAGGCCTACCTGGATGTGGACGGAATCGTAGCTCTGGCGGTCGAAAAAGAGGTCGATGCAATCCATCCTGGCTATGGTTTTCTTTCGGAAAACCCGGCCCTGCCTCTGGCATGCGAAAAGGCTGGGATCACCTTCATTGGGCCCAGCGCTGAAATCCTCGAACGTTTGGGCGATAAAACAGCAGCACGCAAGCTCGCACAGGCGGCCGGAATTCCGGTTGTGCCGGGGACCGAGAACCCCGTCGACCCGGAGAGCCCGGAAGCAGAGACGATCGCCCAATCCATCGGATTCCCGCTGATCATCAAAGCGGCATTTGGAGGCGGCGGACGCGGCATGCGCGTTGTGGATTCGCCGGCCGATTTCAAACAGAAAGCTGCAGGAGGCGAGCCAGGAGGCGGGCGCTGCGTTTGGCAACAACGCGGTATTTCTTGAGCGCTACATCCGCCGGGCGAAGCACGTTGAGATTCAAATCATCGGGGACCAGCACGGGAATATCGTGCACCTGTATGAGCGTGATTGCTCGGTGCAGAGGCGGCACCAGAAGGTGGTCGAGATTGCACCAGCGATCGGATTACCGGAACGTGTCCGCCGGGAGTTGGCCAATGCAGCGGTCAAGCTGGGCCAGGCAGCGAATTACTACAACGCAGGAACAGTCGAATTCCTGGTCGATGCGGAAACCCACGACTGGTATTTCATCGAAGTGAACCCGCGGGTTCAGGTAGAGCATACGGTTACGGAGGTGATCACCGGGATCGACATCGTTCGAACGCAGATCTTGGTCGCGCAGGGCGGGAGTTTATTCGGGTCGGAGATCAACATGCCCGCGCAGGCGCAGATGCCGCTGCATGGAACAGCTCTGCAATGCCGAGTTACAACCGAAGATCCGGCCAACAACTTCACTCCGGATTACGGCAAGATCTCGACCTATCGTTCTCCCGCGGGTTTCGGCATCCGGCTCGACGCAGCTTCGGCCTACGGCGGCGCGGTGATCTCCCCGTTTTACGATTCCTTGCTCGTGAAAGTAACGGCATGGGGCAATAATTTTCCGCAAGCGTGCGATCGCATGGACCGTGCCCTACGCGAATTTCGAATACGGGGCATCAAGACTAATATTCCGTTTCTCGAGAATGTCGTGAAACATCCGACGTTCCAAGCGGGGGCAGACTACGACGTCGTTTCTGGACGAAACGCCGTCGCTGTTCGAGTTTCAGGCAACGCGCGATCGAGCGACGAAACTTCTTAGTTATTTAGCCGATGTGATCGTGAACGGTAATCCCGAGGTGGCCAACCGGCCGCGGCCGCCTGTGATTCGCCATGCTCCTGTCGCGCAATCCACTCGCACCGAGATTCCGGAAGGAACCCGGCAATTGCTGGATCGCCTGGGACCGCAGAAGTTTGCCGAATGGACCGGAGCGCAGAAACGGCTTCTACTGACGGACACTACCTTTCGCGATGCGCACCAGTCTCTGATGGCGACGCGGATGCGAACCTACGATTTGCTGCGGATCGCCGACTACGTGGCGAGAGAGTTGCCGCAACTCTACAGCCTTGAGATGTGGGGCGGCGCCACATTCGACGTCAGCATGCGCTTTCTGCTCGAAGACCCATGGAAGCGTTTGAGCGCTCTTCGAGAGAAGATCCCGAACATCTGCTTCCAGATGCTGCTGCGGGCGTCGAATGCGGTGGGCTATACGGCGTATCCCGACAATGTGGTCCGCGAGTTCATCGCGGAATCGGCAGCGCAAGGCATCGATATCTTCCGCATCTTCGATTCGCTCAACTGGATGCCGAACATGAAAGTCGCTGTGGAGGCGACTCTGAAGACGGGCCGGCTCTGCGAAGCGGCAATCTGCTATACCGGCGACATCCTTGATCCGTCAAGGGAAAAATACTCGCTTGACTACTACCTCCGGCTGGCGAAAGAGCTCAAGAGCATGGGTACACATGTTCTGGGCATAAAGGACATGGCCGGATTGTTGCGGCCTTACGCTGCTTACAAGCTTGTGAAGACCCTGCGGGAGGAGATCGGGTTGCCCATTCATCTCCATACTCACGATACGAGCGGGATCAACGCGGCAACGGTGTTGAAAGCCGCGGATGCAGGTGTGCATGTTGCGGACGGCGCCATCTCCGCCATGAGCGGCACCACGAGCCAACCCAACCTGAACTCGATTGTGGCTGCGCTCACACACACGGAGCGCGATACGGGCCTTAGCTTTGACGCGCTGACGAAGTGCTCTGATTACTGGGAAGTCGTGCGCACGTACTACACGCCGTTCGACAATGCGCCGAAATCCGGCAGCGCAGACGTTTACATCCATGAAATGCCTGGCGGCCAGTTCACGAACCTAAAAGAGCAGGCAGAAGCGATGGGCTTAGGAGACCGCTGGCCCGAGGTGGCGCGCATGTATGCGGACGTCAACTTTGCGTTCGGAGACATCGTGAAGGTCACGCCTTCGAGCAAAGTCGTGGGCGATCTGGCGTTGTTTCTTCTCAGCCATGGGATCAGCATCGAAGAGTTCAAGAACTTGCCCGCTGACCATAAACTCAGTCTGCCGAATTCGGTGATCGACATGTTTCAGGGCTCGCTGGGCCAGCCGGAAGGAGGATGGCCGCCGCGCATCGCCGAAATCGTGCTTCGCGGCAAGACTCCGGAGACCGGCAGACCGGGAGAGAAGCTTCCGCCTGCCGATCTCGACAAAGCGGCAGCCGATATCGCAGACCAATACGGAACGGCGAGCCGGACAGACCTGATGAGCTACCTGATGTATCCGGACGTGTTCGGGAAGTTCGCGTCCACGCGCACGGAATATGGCGATCTTGAAGTGCTGCCGACGCCGCAATTCTTTTACGGGATGGCGGAGCGTGACGAAATCACGGTCGATCTCGAGCCCGGCAAGGCTCTCATCATCCGCCTGTTGACTGTGGACGAGCCGCGTCCGGACGGCATGCGAAGCGTGTTCTTCGAATTGAATGGCCAGCCGCGAGAGATTGAGATTCGCGATAAAGCTTTCAAGGAGGTTGCCACTTCTCAAAGGAAGGCGAATCCGGCAAACAGCCGGCGAAGTGGCGCGCTCCTATTCCCGGTGCCGTTACAACCATTCACGTCAAAGTCGACACGCCGGTCAAGAAAGGCGACGGACTGCTGGTGATGGAAGCGATGAAGATGCAGACGACGGTCTATGCGCCCAAAGACGGTGTTGTTCGGGAACTCGCGGTCAAGTCTGGAGACAGCGTCAAGGCAGGCGATTTGCTGTTGGTCGTAGAGTGATGCTGCAGTACCGTAGATGAAGCCAGCGAGCCATGGCTCGATTCAGCTGGGCGAACAAGGAACATCTCAGTGACGGTTCCGCCCAGTTCCGCCCGCCCGATCTATTGCGTTATTGATCAGAAAGACGGCCGCCAGAAGCATCGGCCAAACGTAACCCGGCTCGGGGATGGGAGACGGCAGTGTGGATAATTGCGGGGCCACAACATTGCCGTATTCGGCAACAGCGGAACACTCAACGCAATATAAGAAGTAATCGTTACGGATTGCTGTGCCGGGAGGACTAGCAACGGTAAAAGAGAAGCCGCTGAGCGCTTGGCCGACTGGTAAACCTGCGGGATCGTACCACTCCCAAAACAGTCCGCCCTCGTTGTAGGGCGGGCCTGCGATGCTGCAGAAAATGCTCCGTATGAGGTCCAACCGGTTGGGTCAGAGTGAATGGCTGATAGGGAGCACTGCTGATGAGGATGTCGAGGTGAGTAATTGGGCCTGGGCCGCCGGTATTGTTCAGCGCATAAGAATAGGTATAGGTTGAATCAATCTGCGTGACGGTGCCGGACAGTATCGGCGCGGCTCGTATAGCAGGAGCTGACGTGCCGATGATTGCAGCGAGCAAGAGATAGATAGTGTGAAATGACGGATTTCTATTCATAGATGCTCCTTGCAGTGATAAGTAGCAGCTCCGACGCCTCCCACGCTCCCGGTAAGTCCGAGGCAATTTGTCGATCATTCTACTCCTCGAGAGCGCTGAATTGAATACATCAATGTGAACTACTTGGCTTCTGTCACCATGAATGAGCCGTCAAGGATACCCTGACGTGCGGCGACCACCGTCGTCATAGAAGATTTTTGGTGTCTTCGTGATGCCGGAAAACGTCCAAGTGCAAGTGAGCGTGCATACATTCCGAGCCGCTCGCTTCGAATACTCGCGTTCAAGGTAAGACGGTAACCGATAGTGATCACAATGAACTGCAAACCATTCGCGCGGGTACTTGTCCGCGCCGCCCTTCTCTCCGCAGCTGTTTTTGTAACCGCCGCCTCTCCGGCCGTCATACCGCAGCTGGAGGAATTCAGCAGTTCTGTCCAGAACCTCACCGCACGTGTCTCGCCTAGTGTTGTCAAGATTCAGGTGACGCGTTACAGGGCCGAGGAGAGCAGTAACACCGACGTTGTGGCCGGAAAGCAGGAGGCAATCGGGTCGGGCGTCATCGTCGATCCGGAAGGTTACATCGTCACGAACGCGCACGTGGTTCAGGCGGCGCAAAAAATTTTAGTCAGTCTTCAACCTTCAGGTCAGCAATCGATTGCTGAAGTGATTGCGCAGGGTTACACCAAACCACGCGAAGCGACGCTAGTGGGAATTTTCAAGGAGGGTGACCTGGCTCTGATCAAGATCGATGGAGGCAAGCTGCCGGCCCTTGCTTTGGCTGATTACGACAAGCTTCGCCAAGGTCAGGTCGTGTTCGCATTTGGAAGCCCGTCGGGACTGCAGAACTCGGTGAGCATGGGCGTGGTCAGCTCTATTGCGCGCCAGCCGGATCCCGACAGCCCGTTTCTGTACATCCAGACCGATGCGCCCATCAATCCTGGTAACAGCGGAGGGCCGCTCGTTAACACAGCAGGTGAAATCATAGGCCTGAACACGTTCATCCTTTCGCAATCGGGCGGCAACGAAGGCGTCGGATTTGCTGTCCCCAGCCTACTGATCAAGTGGGTTTGGCCCGAGCTCCGAAAGCGTGGACATGTTGATCGCACAACCATCGGCGTGGGACTGCAGGCGATCACTCCCTTACTGACGAACGCGCTAAAGCTCAAAGCGACTTCGGGTGTTCTCATCAGTGATGTGACGGCTGATGGACCGGCGGCAACGGCCGGTGTGAAAGTGAATGATGTTCTGCTGTCGATCGATGGACGGTCAATCGAAAGCGTTCCGGCGCTCCTCGGCTTCTTCTTCGAGCATCGCGGAGGTAGGGAAGTGAAGGTGCAAGTCTTGCGGGGCAGTGACCAGCTTTCGTTTAACGTTATGCCGATAGTGGCGCCTCACGATGCCGATCGTCTCGCCGATATGATCGACTCCGAGAACAATTTGATCCCCAGCGTCGGGTTCATCGGCCTGACCGTGGACAAGAAGGTAGACGAACTCCTCGGATCCTTGCGGTTTCCGACTGGAGTGGTGATGGTTAGCCGGATTCAGTCGCCTTCGGTAGTCAATACGGGTCTGCAGCCGGGCGACATTGTGCATTCGGTCAACAACGAATTCATGTACGATCTCGACGGACTGAGGACAGCCATGAGGCAGTTCAAAACGGGCGATGCCGTCGCCCTGCTCGTCGAGCGATCGGAACGTTGCTCTACGTTGCTTTCGAGCTTCCCTAAGACTGCAGATCTTGGGGGGCTTGGAGGCGAGCAGTTCCAGAGATCTTGCGGTCTGCGAACCAGGAAGTCCGGAGGATATGTCTCCAAAGCTCTCAGGTTGAAATCCCCATTCAACGCCGCAACTCGCAACGCCGGCGTTGCGCGCCGTTTGGATATCGACCGCACTATCGCCGATCATC
Organism: uncultured Acidobacteriaceae bacterium; assembly: GCA_963730775.1. Classification (GTDB taxonomy): domain Bacteria; phylum Acidobacteriota; class Terriglobia; order Bryobacterales; family Bryobacteraceae; genus Bog-105. Next base: position 512,709 of record CAVSTI010000019.1, read on the forward strand.
ATCGTTTGTTCCCGCGCCGCTCCCGTCTCCTCGACAAGTTTGTGGATGCCCATCGGATCGGGTTTTTTCATCGGGAAGCTATCGCCGCCGTAGACTATCGGGAATGCGCTGCTCAACTCGAGTGCCGCAATGATATCGGTGCTGATGCGTACGGGCTTGTTTGTCAGCACAGCCATCGTGTGATTCTGGTCCGCAAGCGCCTTGATCGTTTCTGGAACGCCGTCATAAGGTCGCGTATGTTCCAGCGCGTGTACACGATAGAACTTGAGAAAAAAGCTAAGAGCTTCGGTAACAGCATCTTCCGAAGCGCCCGGCCCCATGGCGCGGCGCACAAGCGTAGGGGCGCCATTGCCGACGTAAGAAAAGATCAGGTTAGGATCGAGCGGCGGCAATCCCATGTGTTCGCGGGTCGCGTTCATGGAAATGGCGAGATCCTGGCTCGAGTCGATCAGAGTGCCGTCTAGATCGAAAATAAGCAGCAAATTCGATCTTCGCAAATGGGCGAGCCCAACACGGCACTTTGGAGTCAAAGCCTGACTGCGGCGGTGGCGACCGCATTCTTGCCTTGGCTCGCGTTCGCTTTCACCAGACGGCCGTCAACCCAGATTTCGACCCGAATGCTGCCGCGTCCCTCCACCTGTGCTGAGACATACAGCGTGTTTCCGATCTGGACTCTGCGCGTGTAATTCCCAGGGGATAGGAACAGACGTGTGTTTCGACGTTCCGCCCTCAAAATCCGCCACTCCGACCGTCGCCGATGACTTAGTTCCCCCGACTCGATACGTGATCGTATGGCTTAGCGGTTCGTGAATAGCGACGGAGTTCAAGGACACGAATAGCTCGTACAGCACGGTGCCGAACAGCACGACTGTAAGTAACAAGCTGCCACGCGTCCGTCGGCTTTTAGAAATGGGCAGGCGTGTAGCCCTTCGCGGCGACGGAGAAACGGTCCAGTTCGGCTCCATTGCTTGCTCATGATCGAAACGTCGGAACATTGGTAGTCAGGTGAACTCCATAGCTCGGTTCCGACAACGTCACCCTAAACTTCCGCATCGCTTTTCTTCGGCGGGTTGCTCCAGATCTGCCGCAGATTCTGGATCTGCTGCGTGAACGCGTCCTTCAATTCGCGCGGCGCCAAATCCACCAGCCATCCGGAGAGTTGGCTGACGTATGGGCAACACCTGCGAGTGTTCGAGTACCGTAGGGAGTCGGAGAAGGCGAAAAGGCGACGAAGAAGTCCAACAAAGCGGAGACGATCAGCGCACCGCGCAAAACACCCGCGACCCCGCCGAGCAGATGGTTGAACCAGGAAAGCCCGATCCACTTGAAAACGCTGGAGAGCATGAGATGCGATCAGCGTACCCAGGATCAGGCGGCCGACAGGATCAGCAGAAATGCCGAGAATGTTCGCAAGCGTATCTGTTTTCACCCACGGCAGAAGCTTTGCCGCGACCAGGCGGTAGCACCAGAAACCGGCAACTAAGCCCACCACGGTGGCCACGAGCCCGATCACCACACGCGCCAGACCTGCGCGCAGGCCGGAAACGGCCGACCAGAGAATCACCAGAACCAGCGAGATATCCAACCAGTTCAAAAGCAGCATGGTAGTCACTTCAGCTCGGAGACGGGGCCGCGTCCAACTCACGGCCGGTCAGCCTGCGGTAGGCTTCAGTGTATTTCGCGCTCGTCTTTCGAACGACATCGTCCGGAAGAGGAGGAGCGGGCGGTTGTTTGTTCCAGGAGAGCGTCTCGAGATAATCCCGGACAAACTGCTTATCGAACGACGCTTGCGGTCCGCCCGGCGCGTAGGTATCGGCAGGCCACCAGCGCGACGAATCCGGCGTCAGGACCTCATCAGCGAGCACCAGCGTGTCGGCGACAAAGCCAAATTCAAATTTTGTGTCCGCCAGGATGATGCCACGTTCCCTTGCATGATCGGCGGCCTTGCTGTAGATGGAAAGCGTGAGCTCTCGGAGCCGGCCGGCCAGCTCGGCTCCGACCAGGTTGGACACGTGTTCGAAGGGCACGTTCATGTCGTGACCCGTTTGCGCTTTCGTCGCGGGCGTGAAGATCGGTTCCGGCAGACGGTCTCCGTCGCGCAACCCTGCGGGCAGCGGAATACCGCAAACGCGGCCGGTCTCCCGGTACTCCTTCCACCCGGACCCCGCCAAAAACCCACGAGCCACACATTCCACCTCGACCATGCGCGCCCTTTTCACGATCATGGAGCGGCCATCCAAAAAGTGCCGGAACGGCTGGAGCTCTGACGGGTAGGTTTCGAAATCGGCCGTAACCAGGTGATTTGGTACTAAATCCTGCAGAAAGTCGAACCAAAAGAGCGACATCTGAGTCAAAATGCGCCCTTTGCCGGGAATTCCCGTTGGCAGAATGCAGTCGAATGCCGATATGCGATCTGAGGCGATGAACAGCAGCCGATCACCCAGGTCGTAAATATCGCGGACCTTGCCGCGCCCGACTAGCGGAAGGGGAAGCTTAGATTCGAGAAGTACCTCGTCCTTAGCCATGAACACGTTTGAGTATCGCAGAGCAAAACTCATAGGTCCGCGCCAAGCCTGTGGAAAGGTTAAACTGGCTTAATGGCTCCTCACCGATTCGCGGTTTGTAACGAGATATTCGGGAAAATGCCCTTCGGCCAAGCTTGCAAGGAAGCACGCGAGCTGGGTTATGAGGCGATCGAGATTGCGCCGTTCACGCTGGCCGAGGACGCGGGGTCACTCTCAACAGAGGCGCGCGCCGAGCTTCGAAGTAGCATGGAAGCGAACGACATCTGCTTTGCCGGCCTGCACTGGTTGACGGCCATGCCGCCCGGGCTGCATATGACTACCCGGGACGAATCAACCCGGATGCGAACCTGGCAATACATGCACCGGCTGATCGATTTGTGTGCGGATCTCGCGATTTGCCCGGGCGAACACAATGGCGTTATGGTACTCGGGTCGCCTAAACAGCGATCGGCAGTAGACGGCATGACTCCTCGCGAAGCCACCGACATCCTGACTCACGAACTGGCGCACGCTGCGCCTCACGCCGAAAGTCGCGGAGTGAAGATCCTCGTCGAGGCGCTGTCGCCCGACCAGACCAACGTCGTTACCTGCCTACATGACGCAGTCAGCATCGTGAAGCAAATTGGCAGCCCGGCTGTGCAGACGATGTTTGATACGCATAACGCCGTTGCGGAAACCGAGCCCGCATCCCGAACTGATACGGCGCTACTGCTCCTATATCAAGCACGTGCACGTGAACGAGATGGACGGCCGCGAACCGGGAAAGGGAGACTACGATTTCGACGCCCTCCTGAGCGCCTTATCAGCGGTCAAGTATACCGGCTGGGTCTCACTTGAAGTGTTCGATTTGAGCCGGGACGGCGTGGAGATCGCCAGGTCCGCGATCAATCATTTAAAGAAGGACATGCCGGAGGCGGCATTTATTCAGACTGTATGAGTCACTCTGTTGTCACCGGCGGCGCCGGGTTCATCGGCTCCGCATTGGTGAGAGCACTGATTGCTAACGGAAAGCCTGTTCACGTTATAGACAATCTCTCCACTGGTAAGTTGGAGAATCTTCAGGAAGTCGCCCGCGAAGTCACGGTTCATCGCGTCGATCTTCGGGACTACGACGGGATCGCGCCAATCATAGCGGGCGCCGAGCGCGTTTTTCACTTGGGCGCGTTGCCATCCGTACCGAAGTCAATCCTGCAGCCAGTTCCGAGTCACGAGTCGAACATCGACGGATCGTTCAACGTGTTTCGTGCGGCTGCCGAAGGAAAGGCCGGCCGTGTGATTTATGCGGCGTCGTCCTCTGCTTACGGCGATACCGAGGTACTGCCCAAAGTGGAGACGATGGCCCCACGCCCGAAATCTCCCTATGCGGTTCAGAAGCTTTTGGGCGAATACTACGCCAGCGTCTTTGCCGGCTGCTTCGGACTCGAGACTGTGTCGCTACGCTTCTTCAATGTGTTCGGGCCTCGGCAGGATCCGTCGAGCGTTTACTCAGGCGTCCTTTCTATCTTTCTTAATTGCCTGATCGAACGGCGGTCTCCCACCATCTTCGGGGACGGCGAACAGTCGCGAGACTTCACCTATGTCGAAGACGTGGTCGGACTGCTTCTGAAGGCATCATCGGCGCCCGCAAGCGTTTCGGGCAAGGTCTTCAACGCAGGCAATGGGAACCGGTACACCTTAAACGAGACCTGGAACCTGCTGCAGAAGATTGAGGGAGTAAACATACCCGCGAACTACGGCCCGCCGCGCTCAGGAGACGTGAAGGATTCGCAGGCAGACACGGCCGCGGCCGTGAAGGAGCTTGGACACGCACCACGCTTTTCCTTCGAACAAGGGCTTCGTCTGACGCTCGATTGGTATCGCGCCGACATCGAGCGGAAACTGTCGAGTGAGCCCGTCGGCGCTCGGTGAGCGCCTTTGAACGGGGCGAGGACGGCATTTACCGCTGCTGCGCTTTCGACGAGTTTTCGTGGCAGCAGCATGGGTTCGGCACTCGCTTCGCAAATCCGCCCGTCCACGTCACCTTGCGGCAGATACATTCGGATATCGTCCGCAACGCCCGCGGGCTTCACGACCGTGAAGCGGAGGGCGACGGTCTGGTCACGGACGAAATCGGAACAGCCGTCGGCATCCGAACCGCAGATTGCGTTCCGATCCTACTGCTGGACGCGAATAATCGGGCGGTCGGCGCCATTCACGCCGGGTGGCGGGGAACTGCCGCTCAAATCGTCGCTCGCGCCGTTCGAGTCTTCCAGGACCAGTTTGGAAGTGAGCCGACCGACATCCGCGCGGCGATTGGCCCCTGCATTCGCCAATGCTGCTACGAAGTAAGCGGGGATGTAGCGGGACAATTCTCAAAGAACTACACAACCGAGAGCGCGGGCGCCTCCAAGTGGAAGTTGGATCTTGCTGCCGCCAATCGTGACCAACTGATCGAGGGCGGGGTACTCCCCGACCATATTTTCGATCTCGGGGCCTGCACGGTATGTTCGGCGAGCGACTTCTTCTCTTACCGGCGCGAACCGGAGAATCCCGGCCGTATGATTTCATCGATCGAAAGAATCGCTTAGCTGTTTTGATTGCGGCACTTCGGGCGCAGATTGCATCTCACCTCCGGAAACAGGAGGATTGAAATGGATAGAAATTCGAAGGCGCAGTGGTCCGGTGATCTGAAATCAGGCAAGGGATTGCTTTCCTCGGGTAGTGGTGTTCTTTCAAATACGCCGTACTCGTTCCGTGATCGTTTCGAGGACGGGGGAAATACGAACCCCGAGGAGCTTCTGGCGGCCGCGCACGCGGGATGCTTCACCATGGCTTTGTCCATGACATTGGGCCTTGAAGGACTAAAGGCAGAGAGCCTGGAAACGACTTGCACGGTTACGCTCGACAAAGAGGGTGAGGGTTTCGCCATCAATAAGAGCGCGCTGAAGCTGGTGGCCAAGGTTCCGGGTGCATCGCAAGAGGCCTTTGACCGCGCTACGAAACAAGCCAAAGAAGGTTGCCCGGTTTCGAAATTGTTCAAAACCGAGATTACGCTGGACGCTAAGCTCGAGAGCTAAGTTTGAATTCAGGCCGGGGACCCATATCTCCGGCCTCTAACCTTTAATCGTCGTCCCGCTGCGTTGCAAGACGCGTCATAACGTTCATGTCTTCCAGGGTTGTTACGTCTCCGGTCACGCCGTTGGACGTTACAAGTTCACGGAGGAGTCTGCGCATGATCTTGCCGCTGCGAGTTTTGGGAAGAGCTTCTGTGAAGCGCACTTCCTCCGGACGAGCGAAGGCCCCAATCTCGGTCGCCACCCATTGACGCAATTCTTTTCCGAGGGCCTCAACGTCCCAATCCCCCTTCTTCAACGTGACAAACGCACAAATGGCTTGCCCTGTGATCTCGTGAGGTTTCGCAACCACGGCGGCTTCGGCTACGGACGGATGGTGAACCAGGGCCGACTCCACCTCCATCGTGCTCAGCCGGTGCCCGCTGACGTTCATCACATCGTCCACGCGGCCAAGAATCCAGTAGTATCCGTCGTCATCTCGCCTGGCTGCATCGCCGGTGAAGTAGGCGCCAGGGACGCGTGACCAATACTGCTCCTGATATCGCTTCGGGTCACCCCAGATGCTACGGGCCATGCTGGGCCAGGGATTGCGAATGATCAGATAGCCTTCCTTGTTGTTCCCCAGGATGTTGCCGTCGGCATCGACGATGTCGAGCACGGTGCCGGGGAGCGGCAAGGTCGCGGAACCGGGTTTCAGCGGCGTCGCGCCAGGGAAAGGCGCGATCATAATTGCGCCCGTCTCTGTTTGCCACCAGGTATCGACGATCGGGCAGCGTTCTTTCCCGATGACTTTGTAGTACCACTCCCACGCGGCCGGATTAATTGGTTCGCCGACCGATCCCAGCAGCCTCAGGCTCGACAAATCGTGCGCTTCAGGCCACTGGTTGCCCTGTCGGATCAAAGCGCGAATCGCGGTCGGCGATGTATAGAAGATGGTGACCCGATGGTCTTCGACGATTCTCCAGAAGCGGTCGAAGGCCGGGTAGTCGGGAGCTCCCTCATACATAACCACCGTTGCGCCCGCCGCCAAAGGACCATACACGACATAGCTATGACCGGTGATCCAACCGATGTCGGCCGTACACCAAAACACGTCGTCCTCGCGCAGGTCGAAGACCCAGCGCATGGTCGCCATCGTCTGCAGAAGGTAACCCGCGGTGCTGTGGAGAATTCCTTTTGGCTTTCCGGTGGTTCCGGATGTATAGAGAACGAACAGCGGATGTTCGGGATCAAGGTCCTGAGCCGGTGCGTTTTCGGCACTCTTCTGGCCCGGCGGAGTACTGGCATACTCGCGTGCAAGCTCGTCCCACCAGAAATCCCGGCCCTTCTTCATGGGCACCGACGACCCCGTCCTCCGGTAGACCACAACGCTCTTGACGCTTGGACATTCTGTAAGCGCTTCATCCACCGCGCCCTTCAGGGGCACTTCTTTACCACGTCGCCAACCTCCGTCCGCTGTGATCACGAGGGAGGCGTCAAGGTCCTGTATCCGCAGCTTCAACGCTTCAGCCGAGAACCCGCCAAACACAACGCTATGAGTAATCCCCATGCGGGCACATGCCAGGACTGCGATCGGCAGTTCGGGGATCATCGGCATGTAAATAACAGCGCAATCGCCCTTGCTGCACCCGAGACTCGTCAGTGTGTTGGTGAAGCGGCAGACCTCATCGTAGAGGTCTTGGTAGGTCAAGGTCCGTCGGTCGCCGGGTTCCCCTTCCCAGACGATGGCGGGCTTCGTCTTGCGGTGCGTCTGAAGGTGGCGATCGATGCAGTTGTAAGCTGCGTTGATCTTGCCGCCAACGAACCACTTAGCTTGTGGAGGATCCCACTCGAGTGTCTGTGCAAAAGGTCGGAGCCATGTCAGTTCTTTCGTCGCCAGATCCCCCCAAAACTTCTCAGGATCCGTTTGCGCCCGCTCATACAGCGAGCGGTATTCATCGAGGCTTTTGACGTTGGATCGCGCCGAAAATTCGGGAGATGGATGGAAAGTAGTTTGGTCGCTCATGGCGGACGAGGCTGCTCAGCGGCCAGTTTACCCCAATGCGGGACAAGCAGTTACAAGGTCCGAGGAGCCGTATGATGAGGAGAGGTGAGCGTCGGGCGTCTGCTAATCTTCGCCGGTCTTTTGCTGGTTTGCCTGGGTGCCGTTTTCGTGGCGCTTGAGAGGCTGAACCTGCCCATTGGCCGGCTCCCGGGAGACGTCACGCTACACGGGAAAAACTCCACTTTCTACTTCCCCTTGGTCACATGTCTGCTGTTGAGCCTTTTCGGTAGCCTGATTTTATGGGTTATCGGGCGCTTTCGTTGACCAGTTCGAACTGTTAATGGACGGTTCCCATGTTTTCCGGCGGCCAGAAGACGAAAACGGCTTTCCCGTAGATGTAATTGCGAGGCACAAAGCCCCACGAGCGGCTGTCGTTGGACGACACGCGGTGGTCGCCGAGCACGAAGTACTCGTCGGGAGGAACAGTTCGCTTCGGATAGCTACGATCGTCCCGGTATTCCGGCGGAACGTAGCTCTCCTGGAGCTTTTTCCCGTTGATCACAACGTATCCGTCGTCAATTTCAACCGAATCACCGGGTAATCCAATCACTCGCTTGATGTACGACTTCGTCGTGTCCTCCGGATACCAGAACACGACCGTGTCGCCTCGCTTGATGTCGCCCAGCTTGAACTTGTAAGTGAACTGGTTAATGAACAGCCGCTCCTGGTCGAAAAGGCTCGGCATCATGCTTGTCCCCTCAACCTTTACCGGACGATAGAGGAATAAGATCACCAGCACGGCGATCAGAACGGAGAGCATGAGGTCGCGAAACCACGAAATGGTTCCGATCAGGAACGATTTCTGCTGAGCAGTGTGCAGCGCAGCCGGCGTGGTCGCCCCTACCTGGGGGACTACTTCTGATTCAAGCTCGCCCATAGATACGACGGTATCTGAATCAACTCTAAACGATATGGATCCAGGAACCTAGCGAACGACGCACGTGCGTCGCTGTTGGTTTGGACGGAGCAAATTCGGAAAGGTTTGCGTTGCCCGATGCCGAGGCAGCCTAGCCGCGGGCGAGAAGTTCAGCTTCGGCGCGAATCCAGTCTTCATCGGCCATGCCATGACTGAAGCCGCGAGCTTCCCAATAAGAATAGGCCAAATAAGCGATTTCTTCGCGCGAAACGGTAGACGCCACTTTGGAAGCGGGCGTCGAGATCGGTGCATCCGTAACCGGCGCAGCGGCCATCACACCCACGGAATCAACGATTCCACCGTTGGGAGCACCAATGCCGGCCGCCGCCGCCATCGCTTTGGCTGGACCGGGATCGTTGGCTTCAACTCGGACCGCAGGGGGTGCGGGAGACTTTCGATGAACCTTGCCAGAGGTGGCTTCGAGCTTTTCCTTCGGCGCTTTTGAAGAGCGGCCGCGGCTCTTTGGGGCTTCGATGATGGGAGCCGTTTCGCCGACCTTTTCCTCCTCTTTCTTCAAGGACTTCTTCGAAGGTTTACTGGACTGCATAGCATTATTTTAACGACTGGCCGACAAAGATGTCATCATTTGTTTTAATACGGGCTATCAGGGCTATAATCGCAACTCCCGCGACACCTACGCGATTAAACTCGCCCCGCTCCTCGTATAATTGGGAATACGTGCAGAACAGGTTTGCCAAAGAAAGGGGTTGGACTCGCTTTGTCACACTCGTCTGCTTTGTCGCCTTACTGCTCGCGTCCTTTGCGGGAACGGTTCATAAACATGCCTCCGCTCAGGACACAACGTGCCTCATCTGTCACGCCAGTGATGAGAGCGCCGATACGGTTCCAATCGCAAGTGATGCGGGCAAGCTGAACCTTGCGGCTTTGGGCCGGCTTGATACTCCCACCGAACATCTGTGGGTTCCAGAAGCTCCGTCATTTACTCGCTCTCCCCGAGCTCCTCCTCAGTAACTCCTCATTCCATTTCTCGTGGCTTCCGCGTGCGTTTTGTTTGCGGAAATTTGTGTTATGCCCGTCAGCCCAGAGGAGTAGTGTTTTGTCGTCCATATTCAGGTTTGCTGTCCTTCAGAGTTTCTCGTTTTGTTTAGCTAGCTTTGCCATGTCCGCTCCGCCTATGAATCAGGCGACCGGACACGCTGGAACCATCCAAGGCACGATTACCGATCCGAGCGGAGCTGTGTTGCCCAGTGCGGACGTTTCCCTCACCAATTCTGTGACTGGTTACAAGCAGGCAACGAAAACCGATAACACGGGCTCGTTCCGCTTGTTGAATGTGCCACCCAATCAATACAAGCTGCAGGTCACGGCCAGCGGCTTCCAGCAATATGAGCAGACTGTTCCTGTTTACACGCAGGTCCCGATTCAAATCAAAGCGAGCTTAAGCCTGGCGGGATCGGTCGAACAGGTCACTGTAGAAGCAACGAACGAGGCTCTCGAAAATGTGCCCGCGTCCCACACCGATGTAGATCAGAACCTTATGGACCGCCTTCCTATTTCATCGGCGGGCCAGGGGCTGAGCGATGCAATCACCCTGACCTCGGGCGGCGTGGTTGCCGATTCGAACGGCTTCTTTCACCCGCAAGGCGACCACGGAGAAACGAGCTATGTTGTCGATGGCCAGCCCATCTCTGACCAGCAAAGCAAGACCTTCTCGACGCAGCTGCCGCCGAACGCCTTCCAATCGCTCGAGATGGTGACCAGCGCTCCCAACGCGGAGTATGGCGATAAGACTAGCCTGGTGGTGAGCGCCGTGACACGCTCAGGACTTGGTCAGAAACCAACGGCCAGCCTGGACTTCAATTATGGTTCGTTCGGCAGCGTCGGTGAAGAAGCAACGTTTGGTGTCGGCGGCGCCAAGTGGGGCAACTTCCTAGTCGCAAACTTCAGCCGGACGGGGCGATTCCTGGACACCCCTGAACTTACGCCCTTTCACGACAAAGGAAATAACGAAACGCTCTTCGACCGTGTCGATTATCAACCGGGGGCTCACGATTCGCTGCACCTGAATCTCTTTGCTGCTCGCAACTGGTTCCAGATTCCGAATACTTACGATCAGCTGGATCAGGATCAACGGCAGCAGGCACGGACGCTAAGCTTCGCGCTCGGTTATCAGCACACGTTCGGCGCCCAAACGCTTCTTACCGTCAACCCGTTCTACCGGCAGGATCGTATCAACTATTATCCCAGCGGAGATGTCTTCCTCGACACGCCGGCAACACTCTCCCAAGACAGGCATTTAACCAATTGGGGGACACGCGCCGATTTCTCGTACGCAAACGGCATTCACAACGTAAAGGTTGGGACGGAGATCATGCAGACTCGCCTGCGCGAGAACTTTGGGTTGGGCATAACGGATCCGTCGTTCAATCCAATCTGTTTGGACGCGGGTGGCGATCCGGTTCTTGCGCCGGGTATTCGAAACCCTGCCAGCTGTGGAGGAGCTGGGTACGTGGCAAATCCGGATCTATCGGTCGGGTTGATCCCACTCGACCTGAGTCGTGGAGGAAATCCGTTCCTGTTTCACGGCGGGGCGAACATCAATCAGCAGAATGTTTACGCGCAAGATCAGATAACACTAAAAAACCTGACCTTGAATCTGGGTCTGCGATTCGACAATTACGACGGAATCTCAAAGGATAAGCTTCTGCAGCCTCGTGTTGGCTTATCTTACTTGATTAAGCAAACCGGAACTGTGTTGCGTGCTTCCTATACGCGCACGATGGAGACACCTTACAACGAAAACCTGGTGCTTTCCAGCCAGACCGGACTGGGGGGATTAGAGACGGGTGCGTTTGACCCCTTCGGCAGCACTCCCATCCGGCCCGGCCATCGCAACCAGTTCAGTGTTGGGTTCCAACAATCCTTGAAGAAGGTCGTTCAGGTCGATACCAACTATTTTTGGAAGTTCACGAAGAATGCATTCGATTTCGATACTCTCTTCAACACTCCTGTTGCGTTCCCGATCAGCTGGCGCGAATCGAAGATCGACGGATTCTCGGCGCGCATTTCGACCTCAACGATCCACGGGTTTCAGGCGTACACGACTTTCGGACATACTCGAGCAAGGTTCTTTGGTCCCGAAGTGGGCGGGCTTCTGTTCAACTCTCCCCTCCAGGCAGAAGTCTTCCGCATCGATCACGACCAGGCGTTCCAGCAGACAACCTACATCCGATATCAGTACAAGAAAAATGGTCCCTGGGCGGCATTCACATGGCGGTTCGATAGCGGAGAGGTGGCCGGAAGCGTAACGGATTTGGCCGACGCACTTAGCCTGAGCGCGGACCAGCAGTCGGCGATTGGCTTCTATTGCGGTAACAACTTCGCGAGCCTCGGCAATCGCATCACAGCATGCCCGGGAGCATACGGCGCTACCCGTATTACGATCCCGCCAGCCGGAGCCTTTGATCCCGACCATAACCCTCCGCGTATCACGGCAAGGAATCTCTTCGACATTGGCGTCGGAGTCGACAACGTCTTCCACCGCGAGAAGATCAAAACCAATATCAAGTTCACGGCCGTTAATATTACGAACGAGGCGGCCCTCTACAACTTCCTGTCCACCTTCAGTGGTACGCATTGGGTAACGCCCCGCAGTTACCAGGTTTCGCTCGGCTGGAACTACTGAGATCCGGCTTCCCGGAACAGAGCGCGCGCGTGCTCTGCAAGAATGAAAAACATGCCAGGAAGCATAGCGCTCGTCGCGAGCGGTGATCTGCGTCTGTCAGCAAACCAGGTTTGTTGGCCGGCCCAACAGTCGGTGGAAGGGGCGCTGACACGTGCCATCGAGAAGTTTGGGTATTCGGTCAATCGCGCACACCCTTACGATCCGGTCAAAAAGCACGGATTTATCGATTCACAGAAATACGGGATGGAAGTGTTCCGTCACATCGACGAGAACTCGCCGCTCATTGTGGTTGAAGCCGTGTGGCAGTACAGCCATCACGTGCTTCCCGGCTTAACCACTCACAAAGGCCCGATCCTTACGGTTGCAAACTGGAGCGGCCAATGGCCGGGCCTGGTCGGGATGTTGAACTTGAACGGCTCGCTCACTAAAGCCGGCGTACCGTACACAACTCTCTGGTCAGAAGACTTCACGGACGAATACTTTCTTTCGCGCCTGGGCAGGTGGCTGAAGGGAGAGCCTGTGGAGCACGATACTTCCCATGTGCGGCCATTGCAAGGCCTGCAGTTGCCACGGGAAAGCGAAGAGCTTGGGCGGTCCCTCGCGCAACAGTTGAAGCGTGACAAAGCCATCATGGGCGTGTTCGATGAAGGCTGTATGGGCATGTTCAACGCTATTGTTCCCGACCACCTCCTGAACCCGACCGGCGTGTTCAAGGAGCGATTGAGCCAATCCGGCTTGTATGCCGCTATGCGAACCGTTCCTGACGAAGAAGCTCAAGCTGTTCGCGCGTGGCTCGACGGAAAAGGCCTGCAGTTCAAGACCGGAGCGAATCCGGAAACGGATCTGACTGATGATCAGATCCTGGAACAATGCAAGATGTACATCGCCGCGTTGCGCATTGCCGATGAGTTCGGTTGCGATGCCATTGGAATTCAATATCAGCAGGGATTAAAGGACCTCGCGCCGGCGTCCGACCTCGTCGAAGGACTTCTAAATAATTCCGACCGCCCGCCGGTTAAGTCAGCAGATGGCCGCACGCTCTACGACGGGCAGCCGCTCCCGCATTTCAACGAGGTGGATGAGTGTGCGGGTCTGGACGCACTCGTCACAAAACGGGTATGGAACGCGCTACAGCTTTCGCCCGAAACAACGCTTCACGACGTGCGATACGGCGAGAAATACGGCGACGATTTTGTGTGGGTGTTTGAAATCTCGGGCGCCGCGCCCCCGGCTCACCATATCGACGGATACAAGGGATCGGTAAGCGAGCGCCAGCCTCCTATGTATTTCCGGCTTGGCGGCGGATCGTTGAAGGGCATTGCGAAACCTGGGGAGATCGTCTGGAGCCGCGTGTACGTGGACACGTGGTGTGCTGAAAGCTGACCTGGGACGCGCTCGGGTTGCTGAGTTGCCGCGGGAGGAAACGGAACGGCGATGGGCCATGACGACACCACAATGGCCTATGATGCACGGCGTGCTCTACGGTATTACGCGAGACCAGATGATGGCGCGCCATAAAGCCAACCATATTCAAGTCGCCTATGCGCCAGACGCGGAATCTGCGAAGCGCGCGCTTGCCGTGAAAGCTGCATTCTTCCGCGAAGCAGGGTTGGACGTAAGCATCTGCGGATCGGAAACGGGTCTTTAAGCGATGAGAGTTGGATTGATTGGAACCGGCGCCATTGCCAACAAGCACGCGCAGGCATACCAGAACATCGGATTTGAGTTGGTTGCGTGTTCGAATCGAACGGTAGAGCGCGGTGAGCAGTTCGCGCAGCGATGGGGTGCGAAATTCATTCCCGATTTCCGGGAGCTTTGCCGCCAGGACGGTCTGGACTTTATCGACGTCTGCACATTCCCGGATTCTCATCTGGAGCCGGTGCAGATCTGCGCGGAGATCAAAAGAGCCGTTCAGGTGCAAAAGCCGATCGCTACCAATCTCGAAGCGGCAAGACAGATGGTTGACATCGCTCGCTCGGCGGGGATTACGTTTGGTGTCGCCAGCCAGCACCGGTTCGATGACTCCACCATCTTCCTGAAACGAGCCTTGCCCGCCGGACGCCTGGGTAAGCTGCTCGAAGCCGACGCGTACGTGAAGTGGTTCCGAAGCGACGAGTATTACTCAAGGCCAATCAAAGGTAGCTGGAAGGTGGAAGGCGGCGGCGCTCTCATCAACCAAGCCATTCATCAGGTGGACGTGCTGCTCTACCTGATGGGTCCGGTCAGCAAAGTACAAGGAATGTGGCAGATTGGCGCCCGACACAAGATCGAGTCGGAAGATGTGATCAATGCGCTGCTGCAGTATGCATCCGGTCCCACGGGTGTGATCCAGGCCGCCACTGCGTTCTGGCCCGGTTATACCGAGCGAATCGAGTTTCACGGAACGAAGGGCACAGCGATCATCTCGGGTGACCGCCTGACGACTTGGGACGTGCTGGACGATAAGGAGGCGAACGAACGGGATCCGGCTCCGCTCGAAAGCAATGTAGCCTCCGGATCCTCCGATCCCATGGCGATCAGTGTGACTTCATTCGAGCGGCAGTTTCTGGATTTCGCCGACGCCATTCGAGAGCATCGGGAACCGCTGGTCAACGGCGAAGAGGGGTATCGGGCACTGGAATTGGTGCTCAATATCTACGATTCGTGCCGCCGAAACGCGCTGTAGATCAGGCGGTCTGCTGGGATGCGGCGAGGTCGCCCGAGACGTCGACGACGGGGTTGTAGGTCAGAATGCGGCCGCAGCTCTCGCACTGCAGAATCTGGTCTCCACGCCGCAAGTCCTGGAACAACTGAGGGCGAAGAGCAATCCGGCAGGCCTCACAGCGCCCGTCGGTAGCATCCGCGATCGGCGTGTTCTTCGTCTTCTTGCGTATTCTTTCGTAGGTCGTGTAGAAGTTCGGCGTCATCTCCGCCACGATGGCCTTGCGTTCGGCCGTGACCTCGGCAAGCTGCTTTTGATCGATTGCGGTCCGCTCGCGAGCGCTCTTCTTTTCGGCCTCGACGTGCTGCGTTTGTTTCTTTAACTCGATCTCAGAAGCGGCAACGTTCTTGTCCAGCGCCTCCGAACCTTCCATGAACTCGATGATCCGGTCTTCCGCTTTTCTGATCTCACCCTCTGCATAAGTGATTTCGTTCTGGAAGGCCCGATACTGCTCGTTGGTTTTCGCCTGCAGGCTCTGGTCCCGCAGCTTCGAAATCTTTCCTTGCTGCGTCTGGATTTCACCTTCTAATTGGCGGCGGTCACGCCCGTTTGCGGCCAGGGCGGCGCGATCTTTTTCGAGCTGGCGCGTGTGAGCCTCGAGCTTTTTCTCGATTTCGGCTACGTGCTTAGGAAGGGTTGCGATCTCCGCTTCGAGGCTCGCTATCTTACGATCGACAGCTTGAAGACGAAGCGCGAGGGCAAGGTCTTTCAGCATTTAGTCCGAAGTGTAGCATGCATTCCCAATGGAGCTCGCTTATCTGGATGCACGCTTAAACGCTTGCCCCATACTCGGTCAGAAAGCGTGCGATCGTTTCGATACCCGCATAGAAGTTGCTCACGCGAAACTTTTCGTTCGGCGAGTGCAGGCCATCATCGGGCAATCCGAATCCCATGAGCACGGTTGGGATGCCGAGATATTCGGCGAATTCTCCGACGATCGGAATGGAACCTCCGCTGCGAACGAAAACCGTCTCACGGCCGAGCACTTCGCCGAATACTTTGGCCGCGACGCGAATGGCCGGATGGCTCGGGTTCACGGAATTGGCCGGGCCGGCTCCCAGGACGCGCAGTTCGGTTCGGATACCGGCCGGCGTGTTCTTCTCCATCCAATTCCGGACGCAATCGATGAGATGCTGAGGATCCTGGCCCGGCACAACGCGAATGCTCACTTTCGCGAGCGCTTTCGCAGGGATGACGGTCTTTGAGCCCGCCCCGGTGAATCCGCCGGCAATGCCGTGAACTTCGAACGTGGGCCGTGCCCAGATCCGCGCAAGCACGCTCTGGTCCGGCTCGCCGGTAAGGGAAGCAGCTCCGACTTCCTTTTCGAGGAACTCCTCTTCAGAAAACGGCAAGCGCTGCCAGCTTTGTACTTCGGCGGGTTCGGGCGCCCTCACCCCGTCGTAGATACCTGGGATGAGGATCCGCCCTTCTGCGTCTTTCGCTGTACCAAGGAGTTGGACCAAGCCGTAGACAGCGTTCGGAGCGGCGCCACCGTACATTCCCGAATGTAAGTCCCGCGCGGGTCCGGTTGCTTCGATTTCCATGTAGATCAACCCGCGCAGACCAATGCAGAGTGTAGGCACCCCATCGGCGAAGAGCTCTGTATCAGACACGAGCGCTACATCAGCTTTGAGCCTGGCCTTCTGCTCCGCGACGTATTTAGCGATCGACTCGCCGCCGATCTCTTCCTCACCTTCGAGCAGGAACTTGAGATTCACCGGGAGCTGACCATTGCTAACAGCGCGCAAAGTCTCTGCCGCCTTCACGTGCATGTACATCTGGCCCTTATCGTCGCTGGCGCCACGCGCGTAGATGTTGCCGTTCTCGATTGTGGGTTCGAATGGCGGCGATTTCCAGAGCTCCAAAGGGTCGGGCGGCTGCACATCATAGTGCCCGTAGCAAAGCACGGTCGGTTTTCCCGGAGCTTTCAGCCATTCGCCGTACACCAGCGGATGTCTTGCCGTTGGGATCAGTTCGACATTCTCGAGACCCGCTTGCCGTAAGCTGTCACGAACGAATGTCGCCGCTCTGGTGACATCTTCTTTGCGCTCCGGCAGCGTGCTTATGCTCGGAATGCGAAGCAATGCGAGAAGCTCGTCGAGAAACCGGGACTTGTTTTGCTCGACGTAATCGTGAATGGCGGATTGCACGTGCGGATGCCTCACCCCGAATGTAGCAACCGAAGCCCATCAGCCTAGGTCTATAGTGAAACCGATGTCTGACTCTATCGGATCCGAGCTGATCCACCTGACTTGTCCGAATTGTAAGCAGATAACCAGCCTGAGCCTGGATTCTTTGACCGAAAACCCTCGTCCAAAGTGCCCGTATTGCGGCGAATTGATCCCTGTGGATCTCGACGCTGCTCGTGCCGACGGGCAGCGTAAAGCGCTGGAACTCGATTCGTCGGTAGACTCGCTCGGGTCGGTTGAGTAGGTGTCTGCATCACGCATCATTATCTTTGATGCTATACTTCACCTATGCGGACAACCGTCGAAATTGATGATGATCTGCTCACGGCACTGAAGGAGTTGGCTCATCGACAGAACGTCACGTTAGGCCAGGTTATCTCCGATTTGACACGCCGGTCCCTTCCCGCTCGGGAGTCCGAAATCCGGAATGGAGTTCGAGTCTTTGCTTCAACACCAGGCAACACGCGGCCAGATTTGCAGCTTGTCAACAACTTGCGGGACTAGCGGTGAGCATCGGACTTCTGGACGTAAATGTTCTCGTCGCTCTGTTTGATCCCATCCACGTCCACCACGAAGATGCCCACCGCTGGTTTGCATTAAATAAGAAGCGCGGATGGGCCAGCTGTCCCATCACGATCAACGGATGTATCCGGGTAATTAGCAATCCTGCGTATCCGACGATCACAGCCACACCGTCCGAAGTCGCGGAGCGGGTTCTTGAGTTTTGCTCCACGGCGGATCACCATTTTTGGCCGGATGATGTCTCTATCATGGACGAAACACTCTTTCGATGGCCGATGATCGGAGGACATCAGAAGCTAACCGATGTTTATTTGCTTGGGTTGGCGGTTCGTCATCATGGCCGGTTAGTCACGTTCGACAGATCCATCCCTCTGAAAGCGGTACACGGTTCACAACCGGGTCATCTGGTTGTACCGGCACGCGGGTAGACGCACATGCCCGACATGGGGAGTTTATTTCGGAACGCGAGAATTCCCAAGCATCCAGACCGCCATTGACGGGGACGACCGAACTCTTTACAAGACCTTCACGACCGGTGATGCCAGGAGCAAAACCGCTCCAATCAGCTCCGAGGCGGTGTTTGTAACAGACATGGTGGACCTACTCTAACAGCGTTTGAGATCTGATGGGCGAACCAAGCTAAAGTCTTGTACCTACTCGCCACAAGAAGATCTGTTCTCCATTGATATTCCGCGTCTGATGAGGCTTCCAATCACCAAGGTCGAACGTATGAGTGACGATTCGTGCACCCGGCCGTAGATCCTTCTGCAGTTTAGGCGAGAGCTTACGGTGCATGTTGGGAAGCAGGTACATGGCGACCACGGTCGCCTCCCGGAAATCCAGGTCAAAAACGTCCTGTGCTGAAAACCGGACAAGCGATTCTACGCCTTCGCGTTTTGCGTTCGCCCGTGCTTCCTGGATTCTCTCGGGATTGATGTCGACGCCTACGCCTCGCGCTCCGTACTGTTTTGCTGCGGCGATGACGATCCGACCGTCGCCGCAGCCCAAGTCGTACACCACGTCGCTTTTCCTGGTACCCGCGAGTCTCAGCATCGCATCGACTACCGGCAGGGGCGTCGTGACGTACGGCGCGTGTATTTCGACCTCTCCCTGATCAGTACGCAGGGAAGGAACTGCCAAACTGCCTAGAAGTACCAAGGTCAGCCAGATTGAATGGATCATCGCCCTCTTCTGTCGCCGGCATCACGCCGTCCGTAGTTGGACAACGCCCAAGCCCCGCGGTTTCCGAAAGCTTAGATCGAGGCTATTCCTGCGGTACGGTGGGTTTTCTTTGCCCCCGGCGCCGGAGGACAACCAAGCCGATCAGGCCTAACCCAAACAGCGCAAAACTCTGTGGTTCCGGAGCATCTGCCAGGACAAGGGGAACAGTGTGCAAGTTCCCGGTACTGGGATCCGCCTCAAGAAGGGACAGTTGCACTGCTGCGTGCCCATTCAAAACGTGGGAGAAGGTGGCAGAAGCGGTGGTCGTCTGGCTGAAGGTGAACGGCTGTCCAAGAGTAAACGGGACCGTCACCGTTTCCCCCGGCCTTTGCGGAGCTACGTTGCAATCAACGGGAGGGGGGAAACTAGGGTATTGGGTGCAAGTCTGGCTGTACGAACCGACGCTCACAGTGGTAGTCGCTCCGGCCGCGAAGCCTGTAAATGAATAGTAGTCGTCGCTGATCGACAGATACCCGGGTCTTACTGGGCCGCCCGACGTAAGCTGAACCGTATTGGTCCCGGACGCCGTCGCCGTACCTGATCCCTCCGCCCCACCGGAGGATACGTCGTACACGAAACTGCTCGAAAGCGAATCGCCCATTGTCGTCGTATTCGAAATCGATGCGAGGGATATGGCAACAGTAAACTCCGGATGATCCGGGATCACTGCGGAAGCGCTGCACGACGCCGGTCCGCTGTTCGAATTGCTCGACGTCAGAAATGAGGCTGTACAGACCGTATTGGTTACCACGGTTCCGAAAGAGGGCACGGGCATGACGCTGGTCAAGACAGCTACACCGCAAAAAGTAAGAAGATTCCTAAGCACGCCTTTGTACTCTAACGTACAAAGAAGGCGGCTGCAATGCGAACAAAACGAATTTTTCCCTACCGGGTACTTGGTCCCTGAAACGAAAAAGGCGGGACCCATTTGGGTCCCGCCTTTCGCTCTGGTTGTGATGGTTGTTAGAAGATGTACAGCGGTGTACCGGCCGCAGGCGCCGTTTCCTCTACGCCGCCTGCGGGCACAGGCTGCCCTTCGAGGTCGCCTACCTGCCTGCAGTAAATCCCGTTCTCGCTGAGGTAAATGACCAGCTCGGCGGGCCGGGGCAGAGAGCCTTGAATCAACGCCTCGGAGAGAGGATCCTCGATGTACTTCTGGAGTGCACGCCGCAGCGGTCGTGCTCCGTAGCTCCGGTCCGCGCACGTTTTATCCAGGATGTACTTGGCCGCGTCGGGTTCCAGCCGGATCTTGATCTGCTTGGCCACCAGATTACTATTGATCTGTTCGACCAGCAGGTCGATGATCTGGATCAGGTCCTCGTCCACCAGCGAAGTGAACAGAATCACCTCATCCAGTCGATTCAGGAACTCAGGGTTGAAAGCGCGTTTTACTTCGCCCAATACCTGATCTTCGATCTTTTGCGGAATGCCCGTTGTGGATGGCGCCGAGAACCCGATCTGACCACGTTTATCCAGGAATCGTGCTCCCAGATTCGAGGTCATGATGATGATCGTATTCTTGAAATCGACCGTGTTGCCGAGCCCATCCGTCAACTGGCCGTCTTCGAAGACCTGCAGCAGGATGTTGTAGATATCCGGATGCGCCTTTTCGATTTCGTCCAGCAGGATGATCGAGTACGGAGCTCTCTTGACGCGCTCGGTCAGCTGGCCGCCTTCTTCGTAGCCCACATATCCCGGAGGCGATCCGATCAGCTTCGAGATCGAATGCTTCTCCATGAACTCCGACATATCGAAGCGGATCAGCGACTTCTCACTGCCGAACAGGAATTCGGCAAGCGCACGGGCCACTTCGGTCTTACCAACACCGGTCGGACCCAAGGAACAGGAACGAACCGGAAGGCCGCTTCGGCGACTTCAGGCCCGCACGGCTGCGGCGAATGGCCCGGGACAGCGCGTAGATCGCCTTCTCCTGGCTGATGACGCGTTTGTGCAGCTCTTCTTCGATCCGGAGAAGCTTGTTGATCTCTTCTTCCTTGATCGAAGTCATCGGCACACCGGTCCAGCGCGCAACTACGTCTTCGATATCGTCTTTGGAGACAACGCCGGTAGACGTGTCGTCCAGGTTGTACTTCTCGCGCAGCTGCCGCAGATTCTCGCGTTCCTTGCGCTCTTCGTCGGAGTAGAACCGCGCCTTCTCGAACTCATGGTTCGCGATCGCATTCTCCATCCGATGGACGATGAACTTGATCCGCTTTTGAATATCGGCGACTTCGCTCGGCAGAGTCGTCTGGCGCAGCTTCACCCGGGCGCCCGCTTCGTCGATCAGATCGATCGCCTTGTCCGGCAGGAAACGATCCGGGATAAAGCGCGTGGAGGTGTAGACGGCCGATTCGATCGCCTCATCCGTGTAGGCCACCGCATGGAACTTCTCGTACCGTTCCTTGATTCCGAACAGAATCCGGATCGCGTCGCTCTCGTTCGGCGGCGGTACTTTCACGGCCTGGAATCGGCGTTCGAGCGAGCGATCCTTTTCGATCGATTTACGATATTCAGCGGGCGTGGTTGCGCCGATGCACTGAATTTCGCCGCGCGACAAAGCCGGTTTCAGAATATTGGCCGCATCAAGCGAACCCTCGGCCGAGCCGGCGCCGACTAGCGTATGCAACTCGTCGATGAAGATGATGGCGTTCTGGTTCTCCATCAATTCCTTCATGATGGTCTTCAAACGCTCTTCGAACTGGCCGCGATACTTCGTGCCGGCGACGATCAGCGACAGATCCAGCGCAAGAATTCGCTTGTCGGACAGGAACGACGGAACGTCGCCATCCGCAATCCGCTGCGCCAAGCCTTCCACAATGGCCGTCTTCCCGACGCCCGGTTCGCCAATCAGTACCGGATTATTCTTGGTACGGCGGCAGAGGATCTGGACGACGCGATCCACTTCCGAATCGCGCCCGATCAGCGGATCGAGCATGCCATCGACGGCGGCTTGCGTCAGATCGCGGCTGAATTCAGCAAGCAGCGAGCTTTCTTTCGGCCGGCTTGCCGAGGTTTTCTCCGAGGCCGAGCGGGCGATCTCTTCGCGAACCGCCGAAAGCCGCAGTCCTCTTTCGTGGAGAATTTCGGCGGCAAAGCTCTTCTCTTCGCGCAACAAGCCAAGCAGAAGATGTTCCGTGCCAATGTGCTTATGGCTGAGCCGCTCAGCTTCTTCCGCGCCATAGGCCAACACGCGCTTGCACTCATGGCTCAGGGGAAGATCGACAGACGTCGAGACCTTTTCCCGTACTGTCGTGTGAGCTTCGATCTGCTTTCGGATCGATTCGATTGCCGCGTGAGACCGCAAGAAGCGGTTCGCAAGCGCCTTGTCCTCTCGCAGGAGACCGAGCAATAAGTGCTCGGTCTCGATGTAAGGACTTCCGAATTGGCTCGCTTCGTATCGTGCAAAGAAGATGACGCGGCGAGCTTTCTCGGTATATCGTTCAAACATAGGTGCCACCGTCAAGACGGGTTGCGTCTTGAAACACTTCCGCTTCCTGCAGTTCCATATCGGCCGGATTTTGCAGGTTGCCTTTTCTTAACTCTAAGACCCGATCGCACTCTCGAGCGAACGAGTGATTATGCGTCACAAAAATCGATGTAAGCCCATGCGACTGATGCACGGCTTGAAGCAGAGCCATGATCGCCTCGCCAGTTCGAAAATCAAGGCTGCCGGTCGGCTCATCGGCCAACAAAACCCTGCGGAGATCCCGGCCAATGCTCGGGCCAACCCGACCCGCTGCTGTTCTCCGCCCGAAAGTTCGCCGGCCAAGTGTGCCGCGCGTGATTCCAGCCCCACTTCTCGCAGGCACGGAACCGCGCCTCCCTGGCTTTTTCTTCCGCTACACCCCGATCAGGAGAGGCATCAAGACGTTCTCGAGAGCCGTGAACTCCGGCAGCAGCGAGGGATTCTGCCAAACAAACCCAACCTCCGGAATTTCGAAACTCAGCAAGTTCGCGCTCACCCAAGCTCGTGATCTCTCTCCCGGCGTAAGAAATCCGACCACTATCAGGCCGCTCCAGACCGCCTAAGAGGTGGAGCAAGCGTCGATTTTCCAGCTCCGGACTCGCCCATGATCGCGAGGCGTTCGCCCTTGGGCACACGGATAGACAAGTCTTTGAAAACCGTTACCGTCGTCCTCCCGGACCGATACGTCTTCGTAAGAGAATCCGCCCAGATCGCATTCTCAGCGCTCAAACTCCCGCCTTCCCCTTTAGGGTAAAACAGCATCAGCCAGATTTGCCTGACCAAACTGCTAGCTCACCGGAATTACTTCGTGGAATTCGGACTTACTTCCACTTTAGTAGACGTCGGCGGGCGCCGATTGGATTCTCCGGCGTACAGAAATAGGGATTGCCCTGCCAGGCAGTACCGGTGTTCTAGCGTACGACGATATTGACGAGCTTGTCCGGTACCACAATGATCTTAACGATCTGCTTGCCGTCGGTAAAGACTTTGACCTTTTCGTTCGCCAGAGCCAGCTGTTCCAGGTCTTCTTTTGGTGTCCCAAAGGCACCCGCAAGTGCCCGCGCAACTTGCCGTTGACCTGGAGAGGCATCTCGGCAAGCTCCTCCTGCGCCAGTTCCGGGTCGAAATCGGGCCACGCTTGCAGGAAGACTTCTCCGTCTTTCCCGAGTTCCGACCACAGTTCCTGAGCGGTAAACGGCGCAAACGGTGCGAGCATCAGGACGAGTTTCTGGCAGACTGTGTCGCAACGCTGCCGGACAGCCCCGCCTCCAGGCCATAGAGTTCATTCACAAGCTCCATCAACGACGCGATCGAAGTGTTGAAGTGCCAGCGGCTGTCGAAGTCGTTCGTGATTTGCGTACTGTCTGATGCAGTTTCCGTAATGCCTGCCGGTCCGCCTCATTGTTCTGGCCGCCGGTGTCCCAGTGCGCCCGCGTTACGGGTGACAAACCGGTAGACACGGCCGAGGAAGCGATGTTGGCCTTCCACGCTCGACTCGCTCCACTCCATGTCTTTTTCGGGCGGAGCGGCGAAAAGGGTGTAGAGCCTGCAAGTGTCGGCACCATAGCGCTCGACCATTTCGTCCGGATCGACGATATTTCCCTTCGATTTGGACATGGCCGTGCCATCCTTCAGAACCATGCCCTGGGTGAACAGGTTCTTCGTCGGCTCGCTATTCGCGATCAGGCCCAGATCGCGCATGACTTTGGTCCAGAAGCGCGAGTAGATCAGGTGAAGGATGGCATGGGTGACTCCGCCGATGTACTGATCGATCGGGAACCAGTCGCCGATGATCTTTGAATCGAACGGCGCCTTATCGTTATGCGGGTCGCAATAGCGATAGAAGTACCAGGACGAGTCAACAAAGGTGTCCATGGTGTCGCTTTCGCGCCGGGCCGGGCCGCCACACTTCGGGCAGTTGGTGTTGATGAACGACGGAACGTATTCCAGCGGCGAATTGCCTTTGCCTGTGATCTTGACGTCCATCGGAAGCAGAACCGGCAGGTCTTCCTCCGGCACCGGCACCATGCCGCAGGTGGGGCAATGGATCATGGGGATCGGCGTGCCCCAGTACCGCTGGCGAGAAATGCCCCAATCCTTGATCCGAAAGGTCGTGGACTCGGTCGCCAAACGCGTGTTGCGCAGCGAAAGCGGCCATTTTCTGGCGGGCTTCGGCGCTTGGGCAGCCCGGACCATTCGCCGGAGTTTTCGACGATGCCGTAATCGAGGAATGGCTCCGTCATCGTTTCCCCGTTTGCCAAGACGCCGTCTGCGGGCCGGATGACCGGCAGCACCGGGATCCCATAGGTCGGCAGAATTCGAAATCGCGTTCGTCGTGGGCGGGAACCGCCATGATGGCGCCCGTTCCGTAGCCCATCAGGACGAAGTTGCCGACCCAGATCGGAATCTTCGACCCGTTGAACGGATGGACGGCTTGCCTGCCCGTGCCGAGACCGACTTTTTCCTGATCGCCCGGCTCCTGGCGGGCCGTGGCTCGATCATTTCCTTGACTTGATGCGGTCGTCCGGATCGGTGACCAGCTGATCGACCAGCGGATGCTCGGGCGCGAGAATCAGGCAGCTCGCGCCGTAGATGGTGTCGATGCGGGTGGTGAAGATGCGAATTTTCTCGTCCGCTGCCGTCCAGCGTGAAATCGACTTCAGCGCCTTGGGAACGGCCGATCCAGTTCCGCTGCATGGCCAGAACGCGCTCCGGCCAGCCACCCTCGAGCTGCTTCATGTCGTCGAGCAGCTCCGAAGCGTAGGCGGTGATCTTCAGGAACCACTGCTGCATGGCGCGCTGCTCGACCGGGGTGTGTTTCGTGACGCCAGCAGCAGCCATTTACAACCTGTTCGTTGGCGAGCACGGTGCGCGCACTCGGGGCACCAGTTCAGCAGCGCTTCTTTGCGATAAGCCAGGCCGCGCTCATACATCTTCAGAAAGAACCACTGATTCCAGCGGTAGTACTCGGGCTCGCAGGTGGAGATTTCGCGGTTCCAGTCGAGGGCAAACCCCAGCCGCTGCATCTGCGCCTTCATGTTGGCGATATTGCTGAGCGTCCAGTCGCGCGGGTGCAGGCCGCGCTTCAGAGCGGCGTTTTCGGCCGGAAGACCAAAGGCGTCCCAGCCCATGGGATGCAGCACGTTGTAGCCGCGCATCCACATATAGCGCGCGAGCGCATCGCCGATGGAGTAGTTGCGCACGTGTCCCATGTGCAGCTTGCCGCTTGGATACGGCAGCATCTCCAGGACGTAGTATTTGGGCTTATCGGGGCGATTCGCTACGTAGAGCGTCGGATTCTGCGCCCAGCGGCTGTGCCACTTCGGCTCGATTTCCTTTGGGTCGAACGCTTTTTCTGGGATACAAGCTCCTTCAGTGCCTTCACGTTTCGAAGGTCGTCACCCGGTTCGTCGACGGGAGTCTCGAGGATGAAGGCTTTCCCGCTAGCTCCGGATGGTTGAGAATGCGCCGAAAGCCTTCAAAACCAATATATCCAGCGCCAATATTCGCATGCCGGTCGCAGTGTGAACCAAGCGCCATTTTGGCGTCGTTCGTATGCATGACCGGGATGTTGTCAAGGCCCAGAGTGGCCGAGGCGTCCCTGACCATGGCTTCCAGACCGGCTTCGGTGGAGATATCGAACCCGCTGACGTAGCAATGGCAGGTATCAAGGCAAAAGCCAATCGGGATATCCAGGTAGGGGCTGACAAGTTGCCGGATGGTCCCTAACTCCTCGAAATTTCCGCCGAGCTGCGCGCCCGCTCCGGCCGTATTCTCCAGCAGAATCGTGAGCTTCGCGTTCTTCTTCAGCGTATTGTCGACCGCTTGCCAGGCAACCGCGATGCCTTCGGCAACGTTGACGATCCCTTGCTCGACCGTAAGTCCTTTGTAGTTGCCGGGGTGCGCGACCAGGTAATCGGCACCGATCAGGAGGGCCCGTTCCAGCTCTCCGCGAAAACCATCGATCGATTTCTCCCGGATGACGGAGGGCGGGGCAGCGAGGTTGATCAGATAGCTGTCGTGAATGACCAGCGGGTAGAGATCGTGCTGTTGCGCGGTGCTGGTTCAAGAGCGCGATCTTCTCGGGATCGGGCGCCTTTGTCCGCCACATGCGCGGGCTGGCGGAGAAGATCTGGAACGTATTCGCGCCCAGTTCGGCGGCCTTGATGGCCGCTTTTTCGAGCGAGCCCGCGGTAGAAGTGTGGATGCCGATTCGCAAGTTTCAGCATACGTGGTGCTTGCTATACTCGGGGCGTTCGCCGCGTGCCACGTTTCTTCAGCTTGCTACAAGCCGAGCAAATGCTTCCCGAAGTCGAGCGTTTAGTCCGGAGCATGGTCCAGGCGAAACGCGACTACGACTCCGGTGATTCGGAACTGGACGAGCTGAAGCACCGCATCACGCTTCTCGGTGGCATCACACTGACTCGGGAACGGGTGCTTGCGTCGCGAACCCGCAAAGAAGCCGCGGCGCGCACGCTGAAGTCTGTGGTTGAAAAGCTTACGGAACTGGGAATCCAAATCAAAGATCCAGACACCGGCTTGATCGACTTCCCGACGCTCTACCGAGACCGGGAGGTCTACCTTTGCTGGCGTCTTGGCGAGTCCGGAATAGGCTTCTGGCATAACGTCGAGGACGGCTTCGCGGGCCGCCAGGAGATCGATCGCGAGTTTATCGACAACCATCGCGGCGACGAAGAAGCTTCGAACTAAGCTCCCGGTTGTTAAACTAGGCCACGGATGCTATTGGCCCGCGAATTCATTGGTTACTTATCACGTCAACTTGTCAGCCGTTTAAGTCCAACTGCTTTCGAAACCAGCAATCCGGCAACAGCCGCGACCGTCATCGAAGGAATCATCGACGAGGATCTTTCGGCGGAAGATCGCCTGAACGACGAAGTTCGCGACCTGCTGGACGATTACAGCGAGTACATGCGGCGGGAGAACATCTCGTATCAGGAGATGTTCCGGAAAATCAAGAACCAGCTGCTGGCGAAGCGTAAGATGACCCGGGCAGCCGGACGCGACACGGGCGACCCGATGAAGTTGTCGCGTGATCGAGTCAACGAAATTTCCCACAAGATTGTGGCGGGAATGCGGAAGTCTCGCGATTTTCGGGTGCGCAAAGACCCGAACGAATTGCGCCTGGCGCTGGTTCGGGAAATGACGGATATTCTCCAGCTGGAAGAGAAAATCGACCGTGCGGCGCGTGACAAGATTCGCACCCAGAAGCGCGACATTCCCGAGGGCGGGGAAGAGTTCGATATTCTTCACAAACGCTACTATTCAGAAGAGTTAAAGAAGCTCGGGATCAACCTCAGTAGCTAGAAGTTGCGTCCGCTAATCAGCTTCAGCGGCGTTGTTTCGTTGCGTAAATCGTGTCGTTCATACACGACATAGTCGCGTGTACTATACACGGGGCGGACTCGAGCGAGTGCGTTTTCGCGGCGGAGAACGAAGTAGTCGACCGGCAGATTCAGCGATTGTTCAAGCTTTCGCGCGGAGAAGGGTTCCGCCATCGTCGATTGCCATCGGTTGTCCCATTCGAGAGCGAAGTCTTCGAAGTACTTGGACAACTCGCCTCCGTTCCAGTCAACATAGACGGCGCGAATGGATTGGGCGCGAAAAATCCCTGGATCGATAGCTCGTCCCGCGTCGGGGAAGAGAAACATCGATCCGCCCCAGGTGTTCTCCTTCGCCCACGAAGCTAACTCTCCGACCGAGGGCACGGTTGTTTCACGATGCCGGACCTGAGTTCCCACTGAGACCGCAAGGGCAAAGGCGCACCACCCCGCTGCCTCGATGTATTTTCGACCGGAGACGGCGCGCGCAGCAGCAATGGCCGCGGCGGCAAGCGAAAGACCGACGGTGAACAGGAGCGCCCGGGCCGGCTGCACCTGGGGAATGAGTGACCAGCGAAATCCCTCGAGCAGGATCGCCGACAGCGGCGCGCTGAGCAAACCGCCCAAAAGCAGAATCGCGCCTATCCATCTCGATTGCCGGTTGAAGTGCGGCCAAACGCGCCTGCTCGCCACAACTCCACCAAGACCCACGGCAAGGTAAAACAGGAACGTCCTGGCGGACCAGGTGGTGACCATGACTTCGGGCGTGCGTTCCCTCAAGATCCGCAGCCACTCGGGTGAGATGCGGCGAAAGAAAGCTTCCGCGTCCACGATACCTGGTTGCAGTTGTGCGAGGTTTGCCAACAGCAACAAGAAGACGAGCAGAATCGTCAGCATCGGGCGCAACAGCGGACGCAATTTCCGGTTAAAAACGAAGGTGAAGGCGATGGCCGCCCACAGGAACGCCGCGGTCGAGGGTTGGTAAATGAGCGCAACGCCGGCTGCAAAACCAGACAACAGCGGTTTCTCCGTCGCCAGAAGCCCGACCGCCAGAAGGCAAAGGCTGAAGGCCATCGCCTGCGGCACTGGCTCGAGTTCCGTGAGGGACACAGAGGGGCCTGGAAGTGATGCTCCCAGGTTGACCAAGGCGGCGATCAGTAATGCGGGAACATCCCTGATCCCCGTAGAGGAGGCGAGGAGAAACACGCCGACAACGGCGGCCGCGCGACAGGCCAACTGCTGCCAGGCGAGAACAGTGTAGAAATCCTGATGGCTGATACGGTGCAGGAACAGTGTGATTTCGTCGTAGGCCGTGAAAGCTAAATGCGGCGACGTGGCGACCAAATCGCGCGAAAGAAAGGCAGGCGCGGCCAGCCTCTCGATCATCGAAACAAAGGTTTGAGAGTCGGACCGGAGATACGCGTGGCCGGGAAACAGGTGGAACTCAAGCAGCGTAATCGCAGCAATCGTTAACGCGACCGAGAGCCAGCGGCGCATTACTGCGGAGGAAGTTTTTGCAATTGCTCTTTAATCCACACTCGGTTCGGAGCGAGCTTGGCGGCTTGTTCGAGCGCCTGTCGTGCTTCGCCGATGCGGTTGGCTTTGCGAAGGGTGATTCCCTTCCAGAGATAAGCGTCCGAGAGCTTCGGGTCGAGGGAGATGGCCTTGTCGAAGTCTTTCAGTGCAAGGTCGACCCCGCCTCCCATCGATGCGGGGAGGTAGGAGTTGCCTACGCCTCTCGTCACGTACGCCAGCGCGAGGTTTGGATTCAACTGAATCGCTTTATTGATCTCTTCGCGCGCACATTGTCCGTACTTGAGTGCACCCATGAAAGGATTCGCGGGAATCACCTGGCCGCACAAAGCACCTTGCAAACGATGGAACTCGGCGTCGTTTCCCTTGGCCGACACCGCTTTTTGCGCCGACTCTAAACCCTTCTCGGCGTACGCCTCCGATTTTTTCTTGTCGCGCTTTTCCATTGCGACTTCGGCGCCATACGAATAAGCGAGCGCAAGCTTGTACTCTCCTTCAGGAGCATTGGCACCGCTATTGGACTGAGCAATCAGCCGATCGATGGCGGCCAGGTCTCCGCGGTCTCGTGCCCCTTCGAGCTCCGTCACGGTCTGAGCGTCGATAGACACCACGCTGATCAAGCAGCAGCAAAGAAAAACAAATACTTTCGAAAAACGGCCGACGATTGCCTCCTTCCACATACTTGCCTTCATTGTAGGGGTGACGTCCCCCGAGCCTTAGAGTTTCGAAAGTTTGCGGCCGGCCAGGAGAAACGCGACGGCAACCACGGCGATCACAATTCCGTTTGCCGCCATCGTGATGGGAGCCGAAGTTCGACTCATAATCAGTCCCGAAAGAAGACTGCCCAGCGGCATGCCACCCCGGAACGCAAGATTGTAGACACTCATAACGCGTCCACGCATGGCATCTGAGGTGTGTGTCTGGACCAGCGAGGAGTTGACGGCGAAGACAATCATGAGCAAAATGCCCGCGCAAAAAATAAACAGGCAAGTCAGCCAGAGACTCGTTGAGAAACCGATTGCCGTAAGGAATGCCCCGAGCAGAAGCATCACAGCCAGGGACTGCCGAACCTGACCCTTCTGATTGTGCATGGCAGCCACGGTCAGGGCTCCGACAACGGAACCAGCTCCGGAGAGGCACAGAAATAACGTGAAAGTATCAGCCTCACGGTGGAACACATTGCGCGCAATGACGGGCAGGAACGTGATCAAGGGATACGAGAGAAGCGTGACGAGAAACCCGATCGATACTAAGCCAACCATTCCTTCGCGGCTCCAGAGAAACTGAACTCCTTCGCGCATGCTGTCCAGAACGGATCGCTGTACTTTCGGCGGAACAAACTTGGTGTGGATGGCGAGCAACGACGCGATGACGGCGAGATAGGAGATCCCGTTCAAGGTGAAACACCAGGACGGGCCTAACTTAATGAGAGCCAGACCTCCGAGAGCAGGGCCGACTACGCGAGCCAGGTTGAACTGAATGGAATTCAGAGCAATGGCGTTCTGGAGGTCGTCCTTCTTTTCCACCAGCGAGGGAACAAGCGCCGAATAAGCAGGCCCGCCAAACGACTGCGCCGTTCCGACCGTGAACGAAAGGCACCAGATGTGCCAGACCTTGACGACTCCTGTGCCCGCGAGAATGGCGAGGAGAAACGCGCAGGTCAGTTGGATGCACTGCGAAATGATGAGGAGGGTGCGGCGGCTCTTCCGGTCTGCATAGACGCCGCCGAGCAGAGAGAAAAGGAAGATCGGAATTTGCGCAAAGAACGCGTCCAGGCCGAGGTAAACAGGCGAGTTTGAGAGCTTGTAGACGAGCCAGCTTTGAGCGGTGGACTGCATCCACGTGCCTACACTCGACGTGCAGGCACCAAACCACATGAGCCTGAAATCGCGGTAGCGGAAGGCCTTGAAGACGCGGTCGAACAATTATTTGAGGGGCTTCGAGCGATAGATCAGGTGCAAAAGATTCCCATCGGGATCTTTGAAGAAACCTAGGCGGTTTCCCTGTACTTCGTAGGGCTCTCCTTCGAACTTAACTCCCTGTTTTTGCAGTTGCTCGTACGCAGCGTCAAAGTTGTCGATCGAGATAGCGATGTGGCGCAGCCCGGGTGTCCGCATTCCCGATTCGGGCCGGTCCCCTTCGGCAGGAATGATTTCGATGAGCGATCCATCTTTCGCCTGGACGAAGTAGTTGCCGGCGTACTCGAAGGTAATTTCAAATTCAAGCGTGGCAACGTAAAACTCCGCCAACCGTTGAGGATTGGGGGAGGCGATGGCGAAATGCTCGATCCCGGTGAACATCATTGGGGATTGTAACAGGATGGGCGGAAGGGCCTCATGTGGGCTGCCGTATCTGCAGCCTTCTCTCGCGCTTATGGGAGGACGAGAATCATTTAGTGCTTCGGGGCTTTACCTGGGTTTGCCGGCCAGCGTACGTCGGGATCAAGATGCAAATTTACGGCCTTACCTGAACAAGCTCGGGTTCCGCTTAAGTCACGACGCGCTGTTGACGGTACTGTTGAGCGATGGCTGGCGGTCGCACCGCCTGGCGGGACGGCTCTGTTCGGCCAATCCAGCGAAGTTTTCTTCGTCGCTGCGCGGCGTGACGGCTTCCACTGGAATTGTCACGTCTCTGTAACTCCGGACGGGTAATGAACAAAGACGGAGGTTCTTATTACTTGTCTTTAAAAAAGGCTTTGTTAACTGTAGCCGTCACTGGCGCGCTGACTTCATCCGTAGCTGCGCCTAGCAGTAATGAAGATAACGAGCACGCGGGCGACAAGCAAACCCGTCATGTTTTGCTCATCAGTATTGACGGAATGCATGCGGTCGATTACCTGAATTGCGCCGCAGGCATAGCGGGCTCGAATGGAGGAGCACCCTACTGTCCGAGCTTGGCCGCGCTCGGCGCAACTGGTATCAACTACCGCAATGCAAGTACGTCCAAGCCGTCCGATTCATTTCCAGGACTTACTGCGATCGTCAGCGGAGGCTCGCCTCGCAGCTTTGGCGTTTACTATGATGTCGCGTATGATCGAGTGCTTGCTCCACCGCAGAACACAACCGGGAACGGACTTGCCGGCGGCACCTGTACAGCGGGCCAACCGAACGGAACGACGACAGAATACGAAGAAGGAATCGATCTAAACCAAGCACTGCTGAACGGTGGTGCTCCGGGAGCGACAGCTACTGACGGAGGTACCGCCTCAATCGATCCAACGAAGCTGATTCGCGATCCTTACCAAGGCTGCAACCCGGTCTATCCCTGGAATTTCGTGCGTACCAATACCATGTTCGGAGTAATTCACCAGAACGGCGGTTATACGGCCTGGTCCGACAAACATCCCGCGTATTCTTCCGTTCGGGGCCCGGCAATGGAAGAAATCTCGATGGTTTCTACGCTCCGGAAATCAACTCGGATGTGACGCTGGCGGCCAACCAGCAAGCCGTTCGCACCATCACAACGCCGCTCGGCGAAGCCTGCTCGAATTTAGATGTGGCGTCGAGCGTGAGCGCATGGACAAACAGCTTCCTTGACATCCGATGCTACGACACCCCTAAGGTGAACGCGATTCTAAACGAAATTGCCGGAAAGAATCATCTCGGTACGGCCAGTACCAAGGTGCCAACCATCTTCGGTATGAATTTCCAGGCTGTGAGTGTTGGCCAGAAACTGATTGAGGGCGGCGTTAAGGGTGGATATGTGGACGCCGAAGGCACGCCGTCATCGAACCTTCTGACGGAGATTCAGTTCGTCGACAAAGCCATTGGAGAGATGGTGAGCGCGTTGAAGGCGAACGGCCTGTACCAATCGACATTTGATTATCATTACGGCGAAGCACGGTCAGTCGCCCGTTGATCCGAACCGCTTCTTCCCGATTCCCGGTCACTCGGGCAGCAATGGGCAGACACCAGCCACCTTGATCGCGACTAACCTGCCGAGCTATCTGCCGCTGTCCGAGTCACCACTGAATCCCAATGGTATTGGACCAACGGAAGACGATGTTTCTCTGCTGTGGTTTGCGCCCGGCAGTGATACGACGAGCGCTGTCAACCTGCTCGAAGCGAATGGTTCGGCGATCGGGTTGGGACAGATCTACTACGGACAGAGCCTACGCTCTATGTTCGACAGACCGGGGCTACCGCCTACTGGAGATCCCAGAACGCCGGACTTCATCGTTGCGCCCAACGCTGGAGTAATTTACACGGGCAGGACTAAAAAGCAGGAAGAACACGGCGGTTTCGCGCACGACGATACCAACTTCATGCTGCTCTTGTCCAAGCCTTCCATTACTGCGCAGACGGTGACGGCCGAGGTGCAGACGGCCCAAGTAGCTCCTACTGTGCTGCAGGTGCTTGGCTTGGATCCAACCAGTTTGGATGCCGTACGTGCGGAAGGTACGCAGGTGTTGCCGGCGTTGCCAACCGGGCACGGAAACGATCATTAGAGCTTCGCTGAGGTCTCAGTTGGCGGGGCGCCTTTGCGGCGCCCTTTTTCTTTGGCCGGCGCTGCCGCTCTTCAGTTCATTAACTTCCTGGTCAGATATGTGAACGATAAAGCGTTTGTCTGCGCCCGTTCTTTCGCGTCCGCTCCAGATCCGTGGCCGCCTTCAGTAATTTCCTCGAAAAAAACGGCTTCTTGAACTCTGCCATCTTGGCGGCGAACTTGCGGGCATGTACCGGGCCGACCCGATCGTCTTTGGTTGTGGTAAATATCAGGGGTTCGGGATAATTCACGTCGGGTTTCAGCTGATTGTAGGGCGAGATGGATGCCAGAAATGCGCGCTCTTCCGGGACTGCCGCCGATCCATACTCTGCCACCCAGGACGCGCCGGCAGCAATGTGCTCATACCGAAGCATGTCCAACAGTGGGACGTTGATGACGATGGCATTCCACATTTCAGGGTGCTGTGTCATCTCAACTCCCATCAGTAAGCCACCGTTCGACAGACCGGTGATACCGAGCCGGCGCGGCGAGGTGATTTTTCGTTTGAACAGGTCCTGGGCGACGGCGGCGAAATCGTCGTAGATCGTGACGATGAGTTTTCAGACCCGCTTCGTGCCACGCAGGTCCAAATTCACCTCCTCCCCGGATGTTCGCGACGACGTAGATGCCCCGGCGCTCCAACCAGAGCTTTCCAATGACGGCGTTATACGTCGGCGTGTTTGAGATCTGGAATCCGCCGTACGCGGTGAGAAGGGTTGGGTTTGAGCCGCCATATTCCAGCTCTCTGGGCCTCACGACGAAGTAGGGAACCTTTGTGCCGTCTTTCGAAACGGCTTGCAACTGCTCCACGATCTCGTGCGAAGTATCGAAATTGCGGTGGCAAGGCTTTAGATTGGGACAAAGTACCCGCGCTTGCATCGCCGACCCACAAGGACGATGGCGTCAAGAAACCCTCAAGAGAAAGGAAGAACCGGTCATCCGACCAATTTGTGGTGACGATTCTGACGGTTCGGTTGTCTGGAATTTTCAGTTTCTCGCGTGGAAAAGATAAAACAGCAGTACTTGGCATCCTGGAGCGTGGCGGGAAAGTTCGAACGAAGGTCATTTCTGGGACCAAGAAGAAGACCCTTCAGGCGCTGAAGTCAGGAAGCATGTCGAAGCAGGGTCCGCACTCTACACCGACGCTCTCAACTCGTATAACTGCCTTGCTCAAGAGTACGCGCATGGCGTGATTGACCATGCCGTTCAATACGTTGACGGCCGCGTTCACACGAACAGTCTGGAAAACTTCTGGAGTCTACTCAAGCGGAGCATCAACGGCACTTATGTGAGCGTGGAGCCATACCACCGATTCCGTTATCTTGACGAACAATCGTTCCGCTACAACAGTCGGCAGTTGATGGACGGGGAGCGTTTCATCGTTGTGCTGAAGCAGATCGTAGGCCGGCGGCTGACGTTCGAGCAGCTCACGGGCAAGGCGGGTAAGGAAGCGTGACAGCTTCCGTATCGGTTGCCTGGGAGAGGGAAGAGTGGATCAGGCTACGGTCAGGTTCGATTGTTGTGGAAGTCCCGCCATTTGCTCGCTTGGTATTTTGCAGCCAGTTGCACCGTCACAATGTTGTCGCTCCAGTGCGATCGGCGATAGGGCAGTGATGGGCAAGTTAATCTTCCGCCACGTAGATCATCAAGGCTGCGAATGTCGTAAGGGCTCGCAATGACGAATAAAGCGCTGTGAAAACTACAAAGGCCCACACCCCTACGGCAATGGCATGCCATTGCCGATACCAGTCAGGGTTGAGAATCAAAACGCTGATCGACAATGTCACGGTGGCGATGGACCAGCGCATTGCGACGAACAGAACCTTACAAGCGCGGTGTACACTCCGGCTCGCTTAGCTTTTCTGATGAAGGGCCGATCTCCAATGCTGGCCAGGATCGCGGCCGCTGCAAGCATGAAGCCAGCGAAAACACCTGCCGCAGATGCACTTGCTGACAGACTACCCTTCATTGACGAAGGTACGCCGAATCGATCTGTGGAGATTGCGCATACCGTTGCGGAGCCCACACCAGCCATATAAGGCCATACGATCTCAAGCGCTTGCGAACTAGTCAACCCCTTCGTATCGGGATCGAAGCTCGTTTTGCCTGGACTCCCATCCGTCGCGGACGATTGAATAGCGGATTTCATCTGTAAGATCCTGTCTCTCGGCGCGTGAAAGTTGGTACTGAAAAAAAATTCTATCCCGCAAAAGGTTTACCGGAAAGCGATGCCCCTCTTCATCTTCCGTGACAAGGGAAAGCTTCTTGACATGCCTTTTCCCTAGCCCTACAAGTGCTCTTGGTAACTCTCGAACACGGTCTACGGACAAACTGGCGTGATCTGCTCGTGGTTCAATACTAAAAGTAATCGCAATGTTTGGCGACGCGTACGAGTTTATCAACCTTAGAACTTCGTCGTTTGGCAAGCCCAGTGATGCAAGTTGACTCTCTATTCCCATGTGCGCTAAGCGCAACGAAAATCTGGAAAAGCCACCTGACGTCATGAGTAGGTCTGCCGCCCTTTGCTCTAGTATCGGGTCAAACCTAAACCTAGCCAGATCGGAAACGATAATTTGCCAGTACTTTGCCACCATGGCTGGTGAGATGCCGTATGCATTCTCTTGGATTGCAAGAACACGGCTCAAAGGATCGAGTATGGCTGCCGTGTATTCAGCGGCACGTTTCTCGCCAGCGAAAGTCACTCGGTCTTCGTTTCCGGAAAGATCAGAAACGGAGAGTGAAGGGATATTGCGAATACGCGTAAAGTCGAGCATAAAAGCACCATCCGGCAGTCGTTGGATATTCCGAAGAGAACCGGGGTATCCTCGTCGAGCGTTGCCGTCCTAGAGGCATTTAACGGTCTCGGTTGAGCTGCGAACTCGCTCAGCTTGTCGGATATTTGGTCCATAACGGGCGAGTCGGACGGAAGAACCCAATCGTTATCTTTGCCATGCAGGGGAAAATTATATTACGCGCCCAGAACAATTGAGAATCTTCGCGCAATAACGTCCGAGAACAGCGCTACCCTGACGGTATCGTGGCAGAGGCAAAAACCGAGTCCGAGAAACGCAATGAGAAGTTCGAGCGCACGCCGGACTTCCAGCGTTTCAAAAGTGTCATGGGGAAGCTGATCAAGGTTCCGAAGAAGGAACTCGATGAGATGCTTACCGAGTACGACAGGAACTCGACGCGAAAGAGAACGACGCGTAAACAGAATCAGCCGGGTTGACTTTTATCTTTCAGGCTTTGGAAGCACCGCAACGAACACGCCCCGGCCGGTAGAGTCTCGCCAAATCCCGGTTAGAATCACATGACTCGGGCTATCGCCTCTCACGCCGAAATAGTGACTATCCCGGTTGCGCCAATGATAGTACCCATCATCTTCTAATCTCATCTCCATGAAATCCTGGTCGCGCGTCCAGTTCTCGCTTGGATAATCAAACGCTAATCTATTTCCGGAAATGATGGGACTCGAAAGATGATCTTCAATCCACCTTCCTGCGTCTGCATCAGTCCAGAAAAACGTAGGTCTTGCAACCTCAAGATCAATCACCCTCACAGGCTATCAGGTTCTGGTGAGTCAGCTATATAATTGTCTAAATTAGGCGCCAAGCTCATGTCCGATTTGCACCCTCTTTCTTCGTTCTTCCTGATGCAGGGCGATAGCGCCCTGCCTAACCAAATTTCCAAAGGAAGAACAAGATGGCAACCATTGCAAATCAGACGCTCACGATCGATAACGTCGACGACACTACAGTTTTAGTAACCGTAAATTACGAACTGACGCGAGGGCCGACCGAAAAAACCGCCGCCGCAGTTTTTAACGAGGATATGCGGTTGATGGGCGACGATAACGGCACACTCACCGAACTATTCGCATTTGCTAGCGGCCCGAAGCACGCGCAATTTGCACTTAACTCAACGACCGGTACCGTTTTGCGCTCGCGCAGTCATAACCTGGCCAAGTCTGTGTTGAATGAACATCCGGCTTTCTTGCCGGACGGCTCCGAAAATCTGGACGAAATCAAGGCCAAGATTACGCTCTCCTATGCCGCGAACGCACCCATCCCGCCCAACCTTCCGCTGACAGTATTCACGGATAACCACATAGGAGCGTACGTCTAACGCCCCACTCTGGATTTGGCAAATCGTCAAGCGCAAATCCAGGCAGGTGAGAAATGAAACCAAATTCGAATCGATCGCGCCACTCCTGGCCACGTGCATTCCGCTCTTGGTCGGCCGCAGTTTAAACACTGATACCATCAACTAACTTCGCTTGATTTCTCCTCCAATGTGATTGAGTCCGTTCTGCCGGGCGGCACAGTTTTTCATGATTCCAAGCCAGTGTTCGACGCAATAGCCAACCCGTTGCAGAGCTCTGAACTTCTTCACATTTCGGATACAGGCGTTAACGCATCCTGACGATCGGTAAATATCTCCGGTGCATTTGCGTCTTCATTGGCACGGTCGGACGGAAGTGGGGGCCCAGTGCAACCGAGACGACGAAGGCCAGGGCTGAGGTGGATGCAGCAATTACGCACCCGGATGGCAGCATCTCGCAGGGCATCTTTGAATACGGCCTGCGTGAATTCGAAACGCAAGTCCCCTCGGGCCGTGACCTTTTGAATCTGTTCGACAGCCGAATCATCGAGCATCCAGATCCGCTAGAGTTCACTCCCACTCTCAAGTTCAACGGCGATGATTTCAACCCGAGCTTTACTCTCGATCCCGTGGAACTGGATCTTGACCTGGGTGTGATCTAGCCGGGCGACACCATGTCGTGGGTGTACACCCTCACTGCAGAAGGCACAACACACGGCTTCGAACGAGGCTACTTCGCATTCTTAGGCGATCCCTTTGGGGCGGAACCCGTTGCGGGTAATTTGGTGGAAAGCCTGGCCCCTTCCACTGCGCCTGAAGCTGCTCCGTCGTCTCTGATGCTGCTGGGACTTGCCGGGCTTTTCCTCGGACGTTCGCAGTACGTGCGCTCTCTTGCCGCAAATTGCAGGCGTTGATTTCAACGGGGCCGCACGCCGCGGTCCCACGCCAGTCCAAACGATACCCGTCGCGCCGGGCTAGAAGGTTGACGGTCGTGTGATAGCCCCGTCCGTCAACGCGGTGGAGATCAGATGAGTTGCGAGCGCCCGTTGCTTCAGAGCGATAGAGCGACCGCCTTGCGCAAACGGAGGCGAGGTCTTGATCTGCATAGTGTCATCGTTGACCGCGAGGATGCGGCGAAGGGCACTTCCCATCGTTGAAGCATCATCATCAAATCCGCCATGGCTGAGCGCCCGCGAAGCGGTCAGTCCCGTTGTGACGGGTGTCTCAGACCAGATAGCCTGAGCTATCCCTGCGCTACTGCCTAATCCGAAAAGATCGTTCAGGTCCTTATCTCGCCGCACGCATTCCTCCAGCCCAAGGATCGGCGTGCCGCGCTGATCTTCCAGGGCGTAGTAGATGAGATAGAGCAGAGATTTGTGATAAACGTTGTCGCAAGTGTCAGCCTTCTCGAAAGCCTCTTTCATGCTGTACATGACGAGCTTGTCTATGCCAGCACCATCTTTCGCTATCTGGTAAAGCGTTTTCTTGAACGTGTCGACTCGAATGGCCGGCGCGAGCAATTGGAGAGTCTTGAACCTGCTCACTCCCGCGTGCAAAGCGGCAGGTATGAAGTAGGCATGGAAGATGGAACCCGCGCTATGACCTATGGCGTGGATGTCAATTGAAGCGCCCGCCGCTTCCGTCTTCTTCAGGAGATCAGCAAGGGCTTGGGCAGCATAATGAGCACCTCCTTGCGGCGAGCTACTCGTCCCGGGGCTGGACGCCAATTCTGCGGTTCGCTTCATACCGCCCCAGATCAGAGGGCCACCTAACATGCGGGCTACACCTTCGAGGGCAGGATCTGTGGTGGAATCGAAAAAGTTGCGCGCCCCGAAAGCGAGGGAGCGCTGCTGAATGCCCTGTAGCAGGTGACCGATGGTTTGCCAGAACCCGGTCTGCCACACAAAGTAAATCGGATAAACACCGTTGGCTTTCCACCACGGGATCTGCTCGAGCGCCTGGTTCAATCCGGAGACCTCGTCAACCAGCCCGCCGTGAGCGTAGAACATGATGTTCGGCTTCCGGTCAGCGAGCTGTTTTATCCAGGCCGGGATGCTTTGCTGAAAGATTCGGTCTACATCCTCGGGTCGGGTGCTGTATAGATCGTCCTGCGAGAATTGCCCGTTGTTCAGGTTGATGACGTGGTCGCGGAGTGTAGACAAATCTGCCGTATGCAAGCCGTGCGAGGAGGAGAAGTCCGGTGCGGGTGGGACATCCCTTTCATCAGCCGAGATGGTGAGGGACGGGCCGAGGTCCGCCGGCCCGACTGCGTCGATGATTTGCTGAATACGCCCGACTAATTCATCGGACTCGGCCGGGAATGCTGGATCGCCATTCCGAAGCGCTCTTTTTTCAGCAATACGTTGAAGATGTGTAAGCTGCTGGAGCAGTTCACGTTGTTGTAAACCGTCTGACCGTTCCGGCATAGAGATTGTTATATGCTATCGACTGCGATATTCGCATGACGATGTGGCAAATACTCTGCAAATTGGCTGTTCGGCGCAAGAAATTCGGTTGTGATTCGGGGGTTCTCCTTGCCGTTTTCTCGTGCGTTTTGCTTGCTTCCAACACCGTTCTAGAAGCGAAGGATGCGGGGGAGCATTGGGTTGGGACCTGGGCGACCGCTCCGATGAAGTATGTTCCGCCAGCACAGGCGGGACCAGCGCCAGAGCTCGCGGGCAGTACGCTCCGGCAGATTGTTCACGTGTCCATCGGGGGCAAGCGACTGCGAGTGAAATTATCGAACACGTTCGGGACGACGCCGTTGAAATTGGGTTCGGTGCATGTCGCATTGAGCACGGGTGCCAGTGCAATCAAGCCCGAGACCGACAAAGCCGTTACGTTCAACGGGCAAGCGTCCGCGATCATCCCGGCCGGTGCGCCTCTCCTGTCGGATCCTGTGGAATTCGATCTGGCGCCTCTCGCAGATCTAGCCATCAGTATGACCGTGGATGCTGTTCCGACCGACATCACAATCCACAGTGCTTCCCACGCAACGTCTTACCTGGGGAAAGGGAACCCGGTCGCGAGTGCCGACCTCAGTTCCGGTACGCACATTGAGCACTGGTATTTCCTGAGTGCCGTAGACGTTGAGGCGGAGCGGTCAGCGGATGCGGTGGTTGCGCTGGGCGATTCGATCACGGACGGAACCAGGTCGACGACCGACAAAAACCAACGCTGGCCCGATGTGCTGGCGCGCCGTCTTCAGGCGAACAAAAAGACCTCGCACGTTGGGGTGTTGAACGTCGGCATTGGCGGTAATCGGATTCTGCACGACGGCGCCGGCCAGAGTGCACTTGCGCGCCTGGATCGCGACGTATTGGCCCAGAATGGCGTTCGCTATCTGATTATTCTGGAGGGCATTAATGATATCGGGAATAGTGCGCGCGCGCAGAGCCGCGGCGAAGAGCCGGTGCATGCGAGCGATCTGATTGCCGCCTTTGAGCAGATCGTCGCCCGGGCGCATGCCCACAATGTGCTTGTGTATGGCGCGACGATTCTACCTTTCCAAGGCGCTCCGTATTTTAGCGAGGCTGGGGAAGCCGACCGCCAGGCAGTAAACAAGTGGATTCGCAGCGGCGGGAAACTGGATGGCTTCGTCGATCTCGATGCCGCAACCCGCGACCCGCAGAACACCTCGCATCTTGTTAGCGCGGCAGATGGAGGCGATCACCTGCATCCTGGTGATGAAGGTTACCGGATGATGGGGGACGCGATTGATTTGAAGCTCTTTTCTAAGTGACGGATGTGGAAAGCCGGCGCACGAAATCTTTGACGAAATCTTGCCATTTCAGCGTCTGTTGTACGTATGGCTGAGAATGCGATTCTGACCACGATTGACCAGCAGGAGTGGCTGCAACCCGGAATCGATCGAGCGTCCGAGTTGATTAAAGATGCGTACGAAGCGGGGGGCGAGAAGGGGCAGCGTGTCAAGAACGCACTGCATGGTGTCTGGTTAGGCCATCCGCTCCACAGCGCGATTACCGATGTTCCGGTTGGGAGCTGGACTGTGGCTGCGGCCATGGATCTGCTCGAGATACGTGGCGATTCTCACTATAAAGCCGGTGCTGATTTTGCCGTTTTATTCGGATTGCTTGCGTCGCTTCCCGCGGCCATGAGCGGCATGACCGATTGGAGCGATACGCACGGGAAGGCGCAGCGGGTCGGGGCCGTGCATGGACTGCTGAACGTTGGGGCGGCGGCGTTTTATACCGGATCAGTGGTGGCACGCCGGGCAGAGCGGCGCGGAATCGGGAAAGCGCTGGGCTTTCTGGGCTTTGGGCTGGTGCTTGCGAGTGCTTACCTTGGCGGAGAGTTGTCGTACACCCAGAAAGTCGGGGTCAATCATGCGCCCGATATCGAAGAAGAGCTGCCCAAAGACTATAAGGTCGCTATTGCGGAATCGGAACTGGTTGTAGGCAAGCCCGTAAAGGCCAACGTGGAGGGCGTCGATGTCTTCCTTTTGAAAACACCGACCGCGGTGTATGCGCTGGCAGACAAGTGCGCGCATATGGGCGGTCCGCTCTCGGAGGGCAAGATTGAGGGCGACTCGGTTGTTTGCCCCTGGCACGGATCGCGTTTCTGCGTGAAGGACGGACGGGTTGAAGATGGACCCGCGACGAACAATCAGCCTGCCTTTGATGTGAAGATCGAAGGCGGCAATGTGCTTGTTAAGGTGCGTCAGAGCTAAAGGCCAACGGCAGTGGCGGGAACGAGTGTACCCGAAGCGGAGTGGCTTGCGGTTCTCCGCGACATGCCGGAGTGGAAGCCGCCCAGTGTGCCGACTTTGGTCGTGGCACCTCATCCTGATGACGAAACGCTGGGGGCCGGAGGTCTGATCGCCGCGCAAAGATCCCGCGGGGTAGACGTGCTGGTTGCGGCTGTTACCGATGGAGAAAAGGCATATGGCGATACGCCGGGCCTGGGTCCGCAACGAGAGCAAGAACAAGCGAGCGCTCTGGAGCGGCTTTCCGTGCCGCGGGACTACATTACGAGATTCCGCTTTCCGGACGGGAATGTGGCCAGCTTTGAAGCACAGCTCGAAGAACGATTAGCTTCCAGCATTTCGCGCGACATGCTCGTGGTGATGCCCTGGAAAGGAGATCACCATCCCGATCACGAAGCCTGCGGTCGAGTTGCAGAGCGATTAGCCAAACGTGCGGGGGCGACCGTGTGCTCCTATTTCTTCTGGACGTGGCACTGGGGAAGTGTTGACGATCTGCGAGGATTATCGCTGCGGCGGTTCAATCTGACTGACCATTTGCTTCGAACTAAAAGTGAGGCGCTCTTGTGCCACCGAACGCAACTGGAGCGCGAGGGCGGAGGGCCTGTTTTGCCGGAACTGCTGCTGAAACCGGCACGGCGAACTTTCGAAGTGTTCGCGATCGAATGAGCGCAGACTAGTGGAGCCCGACGGATCCGCGTACTGACTGGATCAGTTTCTCGGGGTCATATCCTACGCCGTCTTTGAAGACAATCTTCACGTTGCGAACGTCGGAGATTTTCGCGGCGGGATTGCCTTGCAATCACGACCAGATCCGCCTGTTTGCCCGGCGGAGATCGTCCCGACTTTGTCGTCGATCTTCAGCCAATGCGCGCCATCCAGAGTCGCGATCTTGACAGCTTCAGCCGGCGTAAATTCGCCTTCGACCAACAGCTCCAGATTGCGAAGGTCGCCGAATCCTGCCATTGCTCCGCCGTTTCCGGTCGGATCAACGCCGGCCATCAGATGGCCTCCGGCTTTGACGAAATCGTATTCGAATTGCTCTTCCTGTTTGAGCTGCTGCAGAGTCTCGCTGTCCGTTGCGTCAGTTGCGCGGGCGCGCGCAGTCATGTAAGTCAAGGCTCCCTGCGGAGTGAGCACCTCCAGAAACCGGGGATCGAGCGGCGGGCGATGCGGCGCCATGGCATCGAACACCGCGAGCGTTGAAGTGACCGTGACGTTATGGTCGTACCAGGTCGGCGAATGGTCTCGCGGACGGGAGCGCTTTTCAGATCAAGTTTGACGAACGTCTGCACGCGTGATAGTTTGCGAGGGGCAATCGTCTGGTTTCTTGCCGGGATCGAACTCTGTATCAACTACGAGGCCGTGTTCGAGATTGTCGATGCCGATGGCCGCAGCTTCGCGGAAGCCAACAGAGCACAGATGTCCGGTGACTTTGAGCCCGCGCTTGTGCGCCTCTTCCACGGCGGCGGACAGTTCAGCGTGCGTAATGTGCATGTAAGCCTTGAAGGACGTAACTCCCATGTCGGCCCAATAATCGACTGTCTTGCGCGCATCGTCCGGATTACGCAACGGAAGCAGTTGGAGGAAGTTAGTCGCCGCGGCCTTCCAGGTATGGCCCGGTGATGTACATCTTGGGCCCGGGCATCTTCCCCGCATCGATGAGCTCTTTGACTTTC
This sequence comes from uncultured Acidobacteriaceae bacterium, assembly GCA_963730775.1. Classification (GTDB taxonomy): domain Bacteria; phylum Acidobacteriota; class Terriglobia; order Bryobacterales; family Bryobacteraceae; genus Bog-105. Next base: position 556,852 of record CAVSTI010000019.1, read on the forward strand.
AAATCCGTCACTGGTTCCATGCTGCCGGCCGTGCGAGCTGTGGTGACGCCGTTGGCCAGATACAATCGAGGAAAGCTGAACGCCTGCTCGTTGTAAGTCGGAATGCCCTCTCCGGACGGATAGAACAGATGTTCATGCATGCCGACCAAGCCCGGGATGACGGTATGGCCGGTCAAATCCAAGCGGCGCGCACCGGTGGGAACGGAGACGGACGCTGAAGGCCCGACGGCAACGATTTTGCCAGCGTTGATGACAATCGTCTGGTCCTCCGCCGCAGGCGCTCCTGTGCCATCAATGACACGGACATGCAATAGGGCGCTTTGGGGATCGTTGACGCTGACGAACGGCCGAATGCCCGGCTGAAAACGATTTTCGGTTTGTCCGTTGAGCAGGGTTAGGGCGATGAGGAAAAGGACGGATATGCGCATTCGCTACTTCGTACCGGTCTTCATTGTGCCAGGAGGTAGCCCGGAGTCAGGCGGTCTTTTCGTGTTCAGGAGCAGACTCACTGCTCGAAGTCAGCCGAGCGAGACTCGGTACCGAAGAGCGCTGACACCGACTTGTCTAAGGACAAACAACAGCAGCGCCATCGATGGCATCGTTCTTGATCGCCTGAAGGGCTTCGTTAACGTCGGAAAGAGCGAAGATTGTCACTTTCGGTTTCAGGCCGATCTTGCTTGCAATGGCGAGGAAGTCGCGCGCATCGGAGCGTGTCATATTGGCGACGCTGCGAATCTGTCGTTCTCCCCAAAGCAGCGTGTCGTAATCGAACTGCGGCATGCGATCCAGATGAATCGCGTTGATCGCGACAACGCCACCTTTTCGCAGGCTTGCGAGTGCTGAGACCACGACGTCGCCGCTGGGCGCGAAGGTCACGGCGCGATCGAGGCGAACGGGAGGCTGATCATGCTCGGTTCCGACCCAGGTAGCGCCCAGGGATTCCGCCAGGTTGCGGTGGGACTGGCCTCTGGTTGATACGTAGACCTCGCAGTTCCAGGCTTGCAGTACGGCAATCGCGAGATGGGCGGAAGCTCCGAATCCAAAGAGGCCAACGCGGTCGCCGGGCTGAACGCCAGCGACGCGAAGGCTTCTAAAGCCGATGATGCCGGCGCACAACAATGGGGCGGCATGGAGGCAATCGAGGTTCTCGGGCAGTGGAAAGACGAAGTCCGCGCGAGCCGTGGCGAACTCGGCGTAGCCACCATCGACCGAATAGCCGGTGAAGGTGGGTGAATCGCAGAGGTTCTCCAGCTCGCTTCGGCAATAGGCGCACGTTCCGTCCGTTCCGCCAATCCACGATACGCCCACTCTGGTGCCCAAGGGCAAGTCTGGCGTGGCGCCACCAATGATCTCGCCGGCGATCTGGTGGCCCGGGACAAGGTTGCCGTTGCGCAAAGGCAATTCACCTTCAACGATGTGCAGATCAGTTCTGCAAACTCCACAAGCATGCACCCGAAGCTTCACCCGGCCCGGCGATTCTGCGGGCTCGTCATGTTCCACTACGCGTAACGGGCGCTCGCTGATGGGTCGTTGATTCGTGAGGATGGCAGCCTTCATATTGCAATGGGATCACAAGAAAGCAAGTTGAGTAGTCGGTAGATTTTCGCAGGTAACTCGGGGATGAGGCCCGCGTCGGATGTGCGAGGTGCAGCATGAGAGCTGTTGTATGGCACGGCGTCGGCGACATACGATCGGAGAACGTACCCGATCCTAAGATCAAGGATCCGAAGGATGCGATTGTCAAGATAACGCGCAGTGCAATATGCGGCACGGACTTGCACATGGTGCGCGGAACGCTGTCCGGGATGGTGCCGGGAACCATTCTGGGCCATGAAGGTGTGGGCGTGGTGCAGGAAGTGGGCCCGCAAGTAAGGAATTACAAGCCCGGGGATCGAGTTCTTATTCCTTCGACGATCGCGTGCGGTTATTGTTCGTATTGCCGGGCAGGATATAACGCGCAGTGCGATAACGCAAATCCGAATGGCAAGTCCGCGGGCACAGCTTTCTTCGGTGGTCCCAAACAAACAGGGCCCATTCAAGGTTTGCAAGCCGAGTACGCGCGTATTCCGTTCGCAGCTTCTACTCTGGTTGCATTGCCCGATGACATCAGCGACGAACAGGCCATTCCAGTTTCGGATATCTTTCCCACGGGCTATTTCGCAGCCGAGGAAGCGGAAGTGAGGCCAGGAAATACGGTTGCAGTCTTTGGATGCGGGCCGGTGGGTTTGTTTGCCATTGCCAGTGCAGGTCTGCTGGGCGCGCGGCGCATCTTTGCAATCGATCGAGTGGAAGACAGGCTCTCCGTCGCGAGAAGCCTGGGAGCGGAAGTGATCAACTTCGAGAAGGACCATCCAGTCGAAGTCCTGAAGGAATTGACCGGCGGCGTGGGCCCGGATCGCGTCATTGATGCGGTTGGGGTGGATGCGGTTATGCCGAAAAGCGGTCCCGCGGCGAAGGAATCGAAGTCACAGGCGGACGAGTTCAAACGAGAATCGAAGCAAATTTCGCCGGACAAGAACCCGGACGGCGGTAATTGGATCCCGGGAGATGCTCCGTCGCAGGTATTGATGTGGGCGTTGCAGAGTGTCGCGAAAGCAGGGACAGTTTGTTTGACCGGTGTGTACCCGGAGACTGCGAACACTTATCCGGTGGGGATGTCAATGAATAAGAACATCACCGTCAAGGGCGGCAACTGCAATCACCTGCGGTATGCGGCTAAACTTCTCGAGATCGTTCGTTCGGGCGTCATTAAACCGGAACGGATCTTAACGAAGCACGAGGCCCTCACTGACGTGATCGAAGCCTATCGGCATTTCGATAAGAGAGAGCCCGGTTGGTTAAAAGTTGAGCTGCGAACTGCGGCTTGACCTTATAAGACGAGGCGCGCGTCGCCTTGTCTCCTGGTGATGTGTTCGCGATCAAGGTGCTCGAGCAAAGGTATCGCATACTTCCTCGACAACCCCGTCAACTCTTTGAACTTGCCGACATCCACGAGTTGTCCGCGCAGGCTACGAACCTGGGCGTAGAGTTTGCCAAGGGCGTCGCGGTGCATGTAGAGATCCTCTTTGCCGATCTTCACAAGCACTTTATCGCGCAACAGAACGGTCATGAGCCTGCGAAGTTCCGGTTCATCGACCTTGAGTGACCCGGCTACGGACTGGAGGAGTGGCGCGTTCATTCCTGCAGTTGCGTAGGTCCGAGCCAACGCTGCCAATTTCTGCGACTCCGCCGAGGTCGCGGAAGGAGCAGGCGATCCGCTCAGGACTACACGATCATCCCGGAGTTCAATTTTTCTTGCTCGCTCCAGGGTATGAAGAACGAAGTGGAATACGACCTCGCTCAAGCCAGCGCGATGTCTCAATTCGGAGCGCTTCCATCCTGGGTTGAGTACGTCGGTCATTTTGGATTGGACCTCGCACAGTACGCGGTTCAGCGCGGAGCCGACTAACGAGGCTCCGACGTAATGGGTTCCGTTGATGCTAACGACTTGTCTTCCGGCTGTGAGCGATTCGATCAGTTGCTTGAGCTTGTAAGGAGCGAGACCGGATTCACGCGTCAAAGCAGCGGCGGAGATGCCGTCGGCCTGGCGTCGTTCAATCCGGAGTAGCACTTGCCGATCGAGCGACGCTTCGCGAAAACGTTTGAGCCACTCGAGCCGTTTCTTTCTCGAAAGTTTCGGAACGGGGCTAGGATCAAGCACGATTCCGCCGCCGATCGTCAACGGTGGCGAGGGCTGGCGGAGCACGAAGCGATCACCCGGGAGAAGCACGACAGGCGTGCTTAGCCTGATCTTTGCAAGCCCGGTTTCGCCTGGCTGCAAAACTCGCGGATCGAACAGCGAGATTTTCGCCGGTAAACCCGAAGTGAAGGCATGAAACGTGAGTTCAGAGTTGTCCTTTAAAGCGGGACTTGTACCCAACAGGCTGAGTTCAACGTCGATTTCTGACACCGCCTCAAAGGTAGACGGGGCGACGAGCATGTCACCGCGCCGGATCTCAGCGAGATCTACTCCAGACAGGTTCAGAGCCAACCGCGAACCAGCCGAAGCGCGGTCGCATTCCCGGTTGTGAACCTGTAAAGAGCGCACCTTTACTTTGTGGCCTTCGGGCAGCACAACGAGAGAGTCGCCCTGAGACACGGTTCCGGATTGCAAGGTTCCGGTAACCACGGTGCCGAAGCCCTTCAGCGTGAATGCCCGATCGAGTGGGATTCGCGGAAGAGCCTGCCAATCATGCGCGGGAGTGTCCTGCGCGAGCGCGCTAAGGTTCGAGAGCAATTCGGGTATGCCGATGCCCGTTTTTGCACTGACGGGCAGCACAGGAGCTTGCGGCTAAGAAGGAGTGTTGAAGAAAAGCTTTGACGGAGGCCGTTGCTTTCGCGAGTTGGGTCGCGTCGACTGCATCGGCTTTGGATAACACGGTAAGGCCTCGCCGGATGCCGAGCAAACTGCAGATGGCGAGATGCTCTTCCGTTTGCGGTTTTACTTCCTCTTCGGCAGAGATGACGAGCAGGACGCAATCAACGCCGCCCGATCCCGCGAGCATGTTGCGGATGAATGCCTTGTGGCCCGGGACGTCCACAAAGCTGAGGGAAACGGCTTCACCGTTTGCCGCCTTGGTTTCGACCGAAGCGAATCCTAAATCGATACTGATGCCACGGCGTTTTTCTTCCGGTAACCGGTCAGTATCGACGCCGGTGAGTCTGCGGACCAAAGCGGTTTTGCCGTGGTCAATGTGGCCCGCTGTTCCGATGACGATCGATTTGCTAACCGGCGCTGACATCAGGATATTGTTATCGACCGAGCTTCAGAGTCGAGCGATCTGAGCACCTGCGCCAGCTCGATGTCCGATTCCGGCGAGACCGTGCGGAGATCGAGAAGTACGCTGTCTTTCCGGATTCGTGGAATGACCGGAGGATCGCTTTCTCGCAAGCGTGCGGCGAGTTGGTCGGGCGGAAGCGATACGTGGCGCACCACAAGCGCGAAACTGTTCAACTTCTTGCCCGGTGTGGTGCCGCCGCCGATCAGAGCGTTTGAAGCAACAACATCGACCGTCAGAGCTTCACATTGCAACGAACCGGCCAACCGTTCGCAACGGTCGCGGATTTCTTTTGCGCTAAGCGCCAGCATGCGTGTGACAGGTATGCTCTGCAGATTCTCGGTCAAGTAGTCCATCAGGGTGCCTTCGAGCGCGGCATAGGTGAGCTTACAAACGCGGAAGGCCCTCATCAGCGGGTTCTTCGCGATCTTCTCGATCAGTTGTGGTTGACCCACAATGATTCCGCATTGTGGACCGCCTAGCAACTTATCCCCGCTTGCCGCAGTGACATCGACGCTCTTCTTGAAGCTGTCGTGCAGCGAGGACTCTTCAACGGCCGAAGCAGTTCTCAAGTCGACCATGAGCCCAGTGCCCTGATCTTCGAAGACAGGCACATTCGTTTGCCTTGCGAACGACATCAGAGCGCCAAGCTGCGGCCGTTCGGCGAAGCCCTGGATACGGAAGTTGGACTGATGCACTCGCAAGATCAGAGCTGTGCGGTCCGACACTGCCGACTGGTAATCGGTCAGCCGGGTCCGATTGGTAGTTCCAACCTCGCGCAGGACTGCACCTGATTTGCGCAGGATTTCAGGAATCCGAAACCCGCCGCCGATTTCGACCAGTTCGCCACGCGAGACGATAACTTCACCGCCATCCGCGAGCGAATTTAAGACCAGAAAAGTAGCGGCTGCGCAGTTGTTAACAATCAGGACGCGGCGCGAGCCTGGTTCAATGCCGGTCTTCGCCGCCAGCACTCGCAGGACGAGCGACTCTGCGTGCACGTCTCTGCGGCTACGCTTTCCGGAGTGGAGGTCCAATTCGAGATTCGAGTAATCGCGCGCTACCTCGAAGATGTGATTGAGAGCCGACCGACTTAGAGGCGCTCGCCCCAGGTTGGTATGGAGGATCACGCCTGTTGCATTGATTACCCGCTGAAGCGAGTATCGGGTGCTAGTCTCCATCTCGGCGGCAATTGTGCTGGGAAGCGCGGTGACGCGGTTGCGGACACTGATTTCGTCCGCGGTTCCCAGACTGATCTCGGCCCGGATCCGGGCCAAAGCGGCACGTGCGGAACGGACGGCTGCGCTCCGCGGATAGCGGTTTAGTGTGCCTTCCATTGACGGCGATTGAAGGAGCTTGTCGAGAGACGGAAGGAGTCGATAGAGCGAGGCCACTGTCAGCGCGTCAGGCATCCTGCAACGGAGTTAGAAGCAACGAGAGAGAGCCGTGGGATGGCATTGCTGTCTCAGACTTCACCATATCCGATGCTAAACGAGGCGGATGGCCCAAGTTTTTCCGTCTTGTTCATAGGGGTCAATGACGGTGCCGATGATGGCAGCTCGCAAGCCGATCTCCTGAAAGCTTTCTTTCGAGCGAAGCGGCCTCCTTCTCTTCGATCGCGATGAGTAGGCCGCCCGACGTCTGAGGATCGAACAGCAACGTTCGCAGGTCCGCCGGGACATCTGCGCCGGGCGCATCAACCACGAGGCACTCCGCGAAAGCTCGATTGCTTAACAAGCCTCCGGGAATGGCACCAAGTGCAATCGCCTCCAGAGCTCCTTCGAGCACGGGAACAGCTCCGGGTTCGATCTGAAGCGTAACGTTGCTGCCGAGGGCCATCTCGCGGCCATGTCCCATCAGGCTGAATCCTGTTACGTCCGTGACGCTGTGCACCGCGAAGTTGTTTTTCGTAATCAGTTCCATTGCGGACCGGTTCAAGGTGGTCATCGACCGGACAGCGCCTTCTAGCCACTCGTCCTTAGCTTTGCCTTGTTTCAGCGCGGTCGTAATGACGCCGGTGCCGAGCGGCTTGGTCAGGATCAGGGTATCTCCCGGGCGTGCTCCAGTGTTGGTAAAGACCTTGTCCGGATGGATTGTGCCTGTGACGGCATAGCCGAACTTGATTTCGGGATCGCGCACGCTGTGGCCGCCGACGACGGTACAGCCCGCTTCCGTCATCTTCGCGAGACCGCCGCGCATGATCTGTTCCAGGATTCCCAGGTCTGCATTTTCCGGGAAGCAAACGAGGGCGAGCGCACTCAGAGCCGAGCCGCCCATCGCGTAAACGTCGCTCAGTGCGTTGGTCGCGGCGATCTGACCGAAGGTGAACGGGTCATCGACAAGAGGCGTGAAGAAATCGACGGTCTGGACCAAGGCGAGATCGGGCGAGATGCGGTAGACGCCTGCGTCGTCAGAGGTGTTGAACCCGACCAGCAGATTTTCGTCTGATTGCTTGGGGAGTGCCGAAAGCACTTGTGTGAGCGAACCGGGGGCGAGTTTGCTGGCGCAGCCGCCTGCGCGCACCATTTGTGTCAGCTTGGTCAGGGAAAGTCTCCTTGGGAACGTGCTTATCTAGTGAGGAAGAGGTCTTTGGCTGTTCAGGAAGCGCGTGGGATCCGGTGATCCTCCCGGTCTTCAAAACCGGCGATCGTTCGTAAAGGGCGATGGTGTGTTCGACTCACATGCGCTTCCGCCAACTTGCGAAGTTTAAGACGGCGAAGGCGGCGGGTGATGCTTCGCCTCCCGATCGAGTGCAATGGCGCCTTGACCGGTCAGGAAGAGCAGTTTGTTCGCCTGAGCCTCTGAAAAGGCGATCTCGGCGAGGTTCGCGGTTTCGCCCTTTCCGGTACGGATTGCTAAGCCAGCATCGATCCACTGCTGTGCCGGCGCACTAAATTCGGGATGGAAAGGCATTGCGTATCCAGGCTATCAGCTATTTACGCCTCAAGGACATCCGTTGCTCTACCGGCCGGATCCAACCAGGAAGGCATAGCCGTCGGAGGAAACCGTTGCGGGATCCACGGGCCTAAAATTGCATCATTCTGCGTTTCAAGAGCATTGGGGGCCACCCGTCTGTGCTGAATTGTAAGCAGATGATCAGTGTCTGAAGGAGTTCTTCCGTTTGCAGGGCGTTGACAAATTATTATTCGGAGCGTTTCTGGGACTGGTCGTTTTAGGTGTCTGGGATCACAGAGTCTGGCTGTCGGATCACGTTCCTTTTCTCAGCCATTACGTTTTGGATGCGTCTCCGCCGCCAGCGGTGAGCGTTCCTGATGCGCCGACTAAAGCAGGGTCAACGCGAACCAAACCTGCAGCGCCGTCTCGCGCGAAGGAAAGTGAACTAAGTCTCGGCGGAGTGACCGTGGTCGAGGTTCCTTATCAAGGTCAGCCTTTCCCCGAACCCAAAGATCTTCCCGCCGGTACCAGTGCCGCTGACATCCGGGCAGGCTTCGGTGATCCCGCCGCGCATGTGACGCTCTCCTCGAATGGGCAGCTAGTTGAAAGATATTACTACCTGAATAAGGAACATACACGGTACACGATTCTGGACCTGCAAGATGGGCGACTGATCGCAGCGTCTTCGAAGCCTCTCTGACCGCCGACGCTGTATACGAGAAGTGCTACCTGTAAACCGGGATTTACAGGTTCGCCTGCGCGCGGACGTAAGTCGTTGACCGTTGGCGCGTCCTTAGGCGAAGGAACTGCACAGACCAATGTGATGTCCGCTGCAACGAGTCTGCCTGAAACGCCCACAATTCTGCTGGAGGAGCGGCGGATTCCGGCATTGGTGCGAGCGGTGTTGTCTTTTCCGGTCGTGCTGGGCGCGCTGCTTGTTCTGTTGATGACGTTTACTATCCGGACCCGATTCAGTGATCCGGACATGTGGTGGCATCTCAAGGTGGGAGAACTCATCTGGATCACGCATTCGATTCCCCGGATCGACTCATTCTCTTTCACAGCACCCGGTCACCCGTTTATTGCGGAAGAATGGCTTTCGGAATTGGCCATGTTTGGCGTTTGGAAACTTGGCGGCTATCTGGGCCTCATGCTTGGATTTTTGACACTTTCGGCTCTGCTCGTCCTTGCAGGCTATGTCCTTTGCAGCTGCTACTCGGGTAACTGCAAAGTGGCTTTTCTCGGAGGTGTCCTGGTCTGGTTGTTCTCGACCATAGGCTTAGCCATCCGCCCTCACATGCTGGGCTATCTGCTGCTGGTCTGCGAGTTGTTAGTCGTTCACTTAGGACGAACCCGCAGCACGCGATGGTTCCTGGCGTTGCCGGTTGTGTTTGCGCTGTGGGTGAATTCTCACGGGTCATTCCTATTCGGACTGGTCGTGCTGGGCGTGCTTGTATGTTTCTCGTTTTTGAATTTTAGATCGGGGTTCTTACGTTCGAATGCCTGGCCTCGAGAGAAGCGAATTGGGCTTGCAATCGCGTTCGGGTTGTCGGTAGTTGCCCTCTGCGCGAATCCGCTCGGGCTGAAGTTGCTTTGGTATCCAGTGGATCTGATGCTGAACCGTACCCTGAGCGTGGGGATTGTGGAGGAATGGCAACAGACGAACGTAAGCGATCCCCGAGGATTGATCCTTCTGGCCGTAGCTGGGCTGGTTCTTCTCGTTCCGCTTATGCGGCGCGTGGATTTGCTCGCGTCCGAACTATGTCTTGTGGCACTGGGATTCTTGTTCGCGATCCGGCATGAGCGGATGTTGTTCGTGTTCGGCATTCTCGCCGCACCAGTGCTGTGCCGATTACTTGCAGATGCTTGGGACAGGTACGATCCGCGGCGGGATAGCGCCGTGGCAAGCGGGATCATGCTTGCGCTGGTGACGGGCGTGATTGCGGTGGCGATACCCACTCATCAGAATTTAGAGCAGCAGGTGGAAAAGGCCAATCCTGCCAAGGCGTTACAGTTTCTGCGCAACTCCGGAGTGACAGGACGGATGCTGAACGAGTACGTTTTCGGCGGGTATCTGATCTGGGCTGCCCCGGAGCGCAAGGTGTTCATCGACGGAAGGGCTGATTTGTACGAGGCGCCCGGGGTGTTGGAGGATTACGTCAGATGGACCCTGGTTCAAGCGGACCCGCGACACTTACTTGAGAAATATGCTATTCGGATTTGCCTTTTGGCGCGGAATGCTCCTATGGCTCGCGTGATGCCGCTGTTGCCCGGCTGGAAGCAGGTGTATTCGGACGATCTCTCCGTGGTGTTTACGCGCGAGAACCAAGGCAGTTCTGCCCATTAGCGCTTCCATACGCATTTGAATGATCTTCGCTGCTGGTGAGCGCGGACACGGCGAGAAGTTGCGAATCGCCCTGTGTTTTGCCATACCGCTGATTTCGGTATGGGTTGCTCATCCTTTTTCCGGGGTGGGATTCGATGACGACTGGTCGTACGCACAAGTCGCATTGAACTTCGCCGAAACAGGGCGTCTTCGTTATAACGGCTGGGGCCCGGCAATGCAGATCGTCCAGGCGGTCTGGGGGGCGGGTTGGATACGAGGATTGGGGTTTTCGTTCGACCTTCTGCGGCTGATCACGCTTCCCTTTTCCGTGGGGTTCGTCTGGTTCACCTATGCTCTCGGAAAGAAAGCTGGGCTGCGGCCAGGGCTTGCATGTTTCGGGGCGATGGTCGTTGGCACGTCTCCCCTCTTCGTTCCGCTCGCGGCCTCCTTCATGACCGAGCCGTATGCCTGTTTCTTTACGGCAGCCTGTATCTATGCGGCAATGTGTAGTGCCGAAGCAGGCACGACTACAAGAGCGGCCGTCTGGCTCTGGATTGTGAGCATAGCGGGGCTGATTGGCGGCGCTGACCGGCAGTCGGTCTGGACCGCTCCTTTGGCCTTAATTCCTTACCTCGTTTGGATGAGACGACGAGAACGGTCGTTCGTAGTCCAGGCCATTGCGGCTTACGTCCTTTTGGCAGCCTGTATCGCGATTCTTGTGACGCGTTTTTCACAGCTCTATCCCGGACTCGATCTGCAGCGGCAGCATGCGACTTCGTTATTCAATGAGAACCTTCTGCCGACGTTTGGCCGATTGCTCAGCCTTCTTCTTACGGGTCTGCAGGTCGTGTTCCCCGCGCTGTGTTGTTTCGTTCCATGCTGGCGCAAAATGGCTGCGCCGAAACTGCTCGGGGCCGTCGTCCTCTCGGCTTTCGCGGTGGCGGGCTGCATACTCGCGGGAGGCGGCGCAGCTCCGTTTGCCAGTTCTGTGCTGTCTGGCTATGGGCTGCTCCCGGCGGGCGGAGATGGGCTGGGCGAGAGACCTGCGCTGTTAACGCCTGCCGTGCGAATCGCGCTTGGAGTGCTGATCGCGTTTAGCGGAATCGTTTCCTTCTGGGGAGCTTTGCCCAGGCGACTACCAGGAATCCCAGGAATGGTGCTATTGATTTCTTCCTGCGCCTACCTGCCGGTTCTCTTTCCCGGGGCAATCACAGGATTCGTTCACGACCGGTACGTACTGCCGCTGATACCTGCTCTGGTCATCGCAGTTCTTTGCCGCTTCCAGGCAATCGGCCGCAGCATCCCAGTTGCAGCGTGGACCTGCCTTTGCGCCTTCGCCGTCTACGGTATCGTTATCACCCATGATTACGCCAGTGCCTCGCGAGCGCGCGTCCAGGCCGCACAGAGTCTTGAAAGATCAGGTGTATCCAGGGATAAGATTTCCGCCGGTCTTGAGTACGATGGCTGGACTCAGTTGCAAATCGCCGGGACTGTGGCTCCGATTCGCTACGGCGACCACTTCGAATGGAATACGACAGATCACTTCTGGTTCTGGACTTACGCAACGGCACTGCGGCCGCAGTACGTCGCCGTAACGGGACGGGCGTCCGATCCGGCCGAGGACCAGCTTCCGAAGATCACGTACACCGCCTGGACACCACCGTTCCGGCGAGCTGTGATTGTGAGGAGGCGAGAAAGTTTGCCGAAGGGCCCGGTTTGTCGAGCTGGTAGCCCGTGCGTCTTATAGAGGATCTTGGCGTTGTCCGGGCATTCTCACTTCGAACAACATCTGATCTTTGTAGCCTGGTTTAACCTCGCCTAGAAAGTTGAGTTCGGCCTTGTCGGCGATGAGCTTTGGGATCAGCCAGTCTTCGGGGTAATCCGGCGTGCCGAGTACCAGAAAGTGGGGCGAGCGCCGTGTGAAAGCACGGTAATCCTCGACCGTGCCTCGTATCGGAAAGAATTCCCGCAGATCTGGCGTTCCTTCGAAGATGGTCGCGTGCGCATACTGAATCGCGGCGGTACGGTCGGTGAGGTAAAAGAGCCGCGATACCAGAGAGGCATCTTCGCGATTATTCATTTCCAAGAAGGTTAGACCGCTAGCGGTCACTAACGGCAAATGGCTGTCCAGTTCGTTCACGGAGATCGTCTTCACGATGGGCCGCTGAGGCGGATGTAGAACCTGCGATGCCGTGCCGGCTAGCAGGCCAACAAAAACACAGGCCGCGGCTGTGGCGGCAGCGGTTCGGCTCCCATTAGTCAATTTGGCCAGGACGAATACAAACAACATACTCAGGCCGAAACCTGTCCCAATGCAGTATCTCGGGAAGAAAGCGCCACCGCTTCGCATGAGGAACAGGTTGACGAACACGGGAATCGAGAATAATCCGACGACCAGCCCGACGTCCTGCTTTCTGATTCGTCGTGCATCTGAGTTCACGAAACTTGCAGTTGCGCGACCGACAAACAAAGCTAGAACCAAAGCAACCAGCAGGAGCCCGCCCGTTGACGAGAGCAAGTCGGAATAAAAATCAACGATCTTCAGCGGCGAAGCCTGGAACTCTGGTGGAAGTACGGTCCAATTCTCCAGCTTGTGAAAGAGCGGTATATAGACGAGCAGAAACGGAGCGGGCAAGGCAAGGCCAACCCAGATCGGCCAGTCGAGTTTCCGCCGCTCCGCTGAGCGTACGAGCTCCGCCCCTGCAATCACTCCGGCCGTAATGAGGCCAAAACAGTGACTCATTAGCATTCCCCAGACACCGAAAGACATCACGACGATGCCGAGGCGCCGTTTGCGACCGTTCGTCTCCGTTGCCGCCTGCCAGCCAAGTACGGCCACGCCAAAGAACGCGAGGATCAGTGCATATGGCCTGGCTTCGGTCGCATATTGGAAAAACGGTGAGCACCAGAGGACCAGCATGGCGGTCAAGCCGTAATAACGGCCAAGTTTATTTCGAACGAATCGATAGAGACCTATGCTGCCGACTAGAAAGGCCAGAAGGAACGGCGCGCGGCAGGCAATCGGTTGAGTCACCAAGCAGATGCAGCGACAAACGGGTAAGTACATACGGTAGCGGTGGATTGAGATCGACCCTGGTCAGAGCGGCGACGAAGTGCGCCAGAGTGGGGGAGAGCGCTATATAGTACGTGTACAGTTCGTCGTGCCACAGCGGCCGCATGCTTCTTGCGACGGCAACGAACACATAGAAAAAGAACGCGGCCACTAAGGGCAAGAAGGGCGATGAACTAAGTTCCTGGCGTTCTACCGATGAACTTAATTTGAGGATCCAGCGCTGAGCGATTGCACCCGGGATCGCCTTGGGCGCCAACGTTTCGGCGGCTACTGCTTCCGTATCCGATCGCTTTGCCATCGACTTGACAGGTCCAAATTCAACGCACTCTGTGACGACGGCGGGTCCGGTTCGACCGGGTAGCGAGAGATGCGAGGAGGGTTGAGATCTGGTTCGACCAACCATGCCTGGCGTTTCCCGAAGTATCGAAGAAGTTCACAATTCTTCGCCGTGCCCATGTCACGTGCCCACACTACTTTCGATCCGTCTATGTCCGCAGCATTGTAGACCCACTCAATCACCGGATCGTGAGTAGACGAGTAGCGAACAATTGCTAACTGCGGTCCGGGCTTCATTTCGAGTTGTCGTGACACATTCGCGCGAGCGAGGCCGCGTGGCGCGGTTCCGAACCAACTCTTGCCGCTAAATGTCTCTCCAGCGAGACCGATGTGAAGCGGCTGCGCATACAGGCGCAAACCGACTAGCAGGATGCAGATAGTGGGAACAGCGCGCACCAGAAACACTCCCGCGAGACGGCCGCCGGGACGCCACGCACGCAAGTGACGCATGCATTGAAGAAGAATGGCATAGAGAATTGCGGTAAAAGGCGCTGCGTAGTGGGGAAGCAGCCAGGTTTCAATACTCATGCCGATAGCAAACACGCCCGCCGTGAGCAAAAGAAATCGGATGCGCTTGTCACGAAGCGCACGGGGGAACGCCAGGAGCGGTAGCGCGAGAGCGAAGCCGAGGTAAAAGGATTCGCCCATGAACGCTTTCTGAATGTCGTTTTTCACGATCCCGACCGGTGTGCGCGATTTCAGAAACCAGTCCAGTTCCCAGCCCGCATAGAATTTGCGCATCTCTTCGTGTCGATATTGAGGTTCGGGACGCGGCGACTGCCAAAGGAAATGCGGGGCTATGGCGTATGTTGCCCGATTGGTCGTATAGGGCAAGGTAAAGGCATTCCCGAAGACGCGGTAATCGTAGTAGGCCAGGAAGGAGATGCCGAGTAGCAGAACCGCGGCGGCTGGCGCCATTCTACGAGCGAGAACTGCCATGGGCGGGAGTGCGCCCAATAATCGTGTGCCAATCAGTTGTTTGCCAATTCTGCCTGCGGAAAATAGATACAAACAGAGGACCGCGACGGCAGGTGCACAGATCAAGGCCCCTTCGTAGGGCCGGCTGATGAGCAGCATGCTGATTCCCAAGGCCATCCAGAAGAAGTCGCGGGTGCGGAAATGGCGGAGGATGCGCGGCAGCGCACCAAAGACAAGCGCGCCGGCGACCGCAGCGACTGCGCCGCCTGCATAGGAGTCGATCCAGTAGCTGAACAGGCCGAGTCGCAAGACAGCGAGCACGCCTCCGAGAAATGCCCAACCGGGAGGAAGCCACGCCTGGAGCATCCAACAGATGGAGGCGCACATGAGAGCAACGCTGGCCCAAACTCCCCACCATGCGTGCCCGGCAAGCAGTTTTCCCGCAGCCAGCACCAGCCCTTGCGCCGGGAAGTACATCGACATATAGGTTGGCTGATGCGAAACGTGCAGGGTTTCCAAATGGACCCACATGGGATGGGTAGGGTTCGCCAGTCGTCCGGATGCGAAAGTATCCGCCGCTAACAAAAAACTGAAATCGCTGGTGATGAACGGTTGAGGTATGGGAATGAGGGGAAGGAACAGAAGACGAATGCCCGCAGCGAGCACGCCGACGACGATGACGGACAGCGCGCGACGGTGGACCAAAGGCTGGAATAGCCGTTCGATACTCGAGAAGAATCGAGATTTCCGCCGGCCGCAGCACAGCGCCAGTGCCAAGGCGAGGAGAACCAAACCCAGTTCGACCAGGAACAGGGAAACTTCATGGCCTGAGGGCGACGGCGTCATTGAAAACTTACTTGCTGTTCAGGACCCAGCGAAGGAGCGGCAGCGACTTCCGGATTGCTCCCTCGCAACACTGCTTAAGCTATGGCGGTGTTCAGATTGGTAGATAACGTGGTCATCGCATTGTTGATACCGTTTGCGAGGGTTCCCATCCCGCTAACAATGCCAAGACAGACGACCGCGATCACGAGCGCATACTCCACGAGATCCTGGCCCCGGTCCTCCTTGAGGAGTCGCTCGAACCAGTCAGTCCAAGCGTAAATACGGACCAACAAGTCACTCATATGCATTAATCCCGCTAATGCGGCTAGGCCACGGCGTTGTTAAGCTTGCCACTCACTGTAGTCATGGCGTTGTTGATGCCATTGGCCAGAGTACCCATACCGCTGACAATTCCAAGACAGATCACGGCGATGACGAGAGCATACTCGACGAGATCCTGACCTTTTTCGTCCTTGAGAGCCTCGCGAATCATTTGCGAGTTGACGTACCACTTTAATACTGTGTTTTTCATTCGTTGGCGTTTCCTTCGATCCGGGATTGACCTGTGAGTCAAGTCAGCGTCTCCATGAGCACGACAGAAGCCAAACGGAGGAGCAACCCGGCTGCACTTTGGCGCGGGCGCACCCAGGCCAGCTCGAACAACACTTTAGAGCTTCTGTTTCAGTAAATTCCATCTGCACGGATGCGCGCATTTATATGCCGATACAATTACGAGCTAACGAGGACGACTTTCAAGTAATACGTCGTCTTACCGCGGACGGACGGTCGTCAATCGTATACGCCCCATCACTTCGAGCCCGGGACTGTAAACGCGAGTTGACACTTCAATGGAAAAATTGCGACATACCGACTCACACTTCCAGTGAAAGCGGCGTAAGGCCTTTGGCTCGTCAATTGCCCAGGAAACCGAGTTCCATTATTCCCTATGCACTTTGCTGTCTTCTGGCCGACTGTCGTCACTGTGCTTACAGCGTCCATTACCGACCTCCGAAGCCGGCGCATTCCGAACTGGCTGGTGGGCCTGTCATTTGTAGCAGCTCTCATCGCGGCGGCATTGAATGGCGGCGGAGCTGGTCTGGGACGGAGCCTGGAAGGTGCGTTGCTGGGCGGTAGCATCCTCGGGGTGCTGTACCTGTTGGGCGGCATGGGAATGGGGGACGTAAAGCTTTGCATGGCTGTGGGCGCCTGGATTGGACCCACTCAACTGGTGATGGCGCTTGTGATGATGGGCTTGGCCGGGGGCGTGATCGCCCTGGGTTGGGCAATGGCGGGCGGCTTTCTCCGGGAGTCTTTGGACGGAGCCAGCAACCTGGCGTTCGGCTGGGCACGACGAAGTCGGACGCACCAAAGCCTGACGCTTGAAAGTCCGGGTGCACGCAGCATACCTTATGCTCCGGCCATTGCGGTGGGCGCCATTTTTTCGTTCTGGGCGCACTCTTGAGGGTTGGACGGCATCGTTGCAATGAAGCTGATCTAGTTGCAAAGAAGAGGCATGTTTTGTGATGTCAGCATACAGTTCGGACACTGAGCTGGTAGGGATGGCGTCGCTGTCGCTCGTTCTGATTAGCCCGGACGAGCAAAGGCGCAAGGGAATCGCGCAAGCGATGGCGGGCTCGCAGGCGACGGTGGCGTGCGAGATAGCAAAATACCCCGAGGTAGATGAACTAGGCGGGATCGTCGAAGCAGATCATGATGCGGTCGTCATCGATCTGGACCCCGATCCAGAGCGGGCGCTGGACGCGGTAGAGAACATTTGCGCCATTTCGAGCGGACTGACTGTGATGGTCTATTCCGCCCGGGCCGATCACGAGTTGCTTGTGCGCTGCATGCGCGCAGGAGCACGCGAATTTCTGACCGAGCCTCTGGCTCCGAATGCGGTGGCGGAGGCGCTGGTACGAGCGTCGGCGCGTCGCGACGAAGTACGCCGCCCAAAAAAGAAAATCACGGGCAAGTTGTTCGTGTTCATCGGCGCAAAAGGCGGCGCCGGCGTGACAACCGTGGCCAGCAATTTCGCGGTGGCTCTGGCAAGGCACTGCGGCGGCAAGGCCGGCTTAGTGGACTTGAACCTGGCGTTGGGCGATGCGGCCCTCACGCTTGGACTCACACCGAAGTTCTCCATTCTGGATGGCCTGCGAGAGGCAACAAGGTTGGATGCGGAGTTCTTTTCAGCGCTGCTGACGACGCACAGTTCCGGGTTGGCCGTGCTGGCCGCTTCGGACCAGATTGCGACGGGAGTTGTGTCGCATCAAGCCGTATTGAACCTGGTTACGCTGGCGCGAGAACAGTTTCCTTACGTGGTGGTGGATGCGGGATCGCTCCAAAGCGAGCTGCACCAAACGTTAATTGAAGCGGCAAACGCGGTTTATCTCGTAGCTCAAGTGAGTCTCGCGGACCTGCGCAATGCGAACCGGATTATCAGGCGCTATTTTCAGGATTCTGCCCCCGAACATCTAGAGATCGTTCTGAACCGCTATGTGGCGCGCACTTTGGAAATCGATGAAGCGGCCATCACCAAGGCCCTGACGCGTCCTCCGCATTGGAAGATTCCGAATGACTATCCGGCTGCACGGCGCGCGCAGAATACCGGTGTCGCCATCGCATCAGAAGAAAGCCAGATATCCAAGGTGTTTGGCGACATGGCGCGCAAAGCCGCAGGGCAAGCAGCGCCGCAAGTGAAGCGAAAGAAGTTCAGCCTGTTCGGCTAGAACTTAGCGGTACTGGCGGAAAGAAGTGAATGGAAAAACTGGATTTCGAACAGTTTAAGGCTGACGTTCATCGCTCCCTCATCTCCAAGCTGGATCTGGAGCGGCTGGCGACAGTGCAAGGCAATCGCGCAAGGCAAGCCGTCGCCAATCTGGTGCAGGAGATCATTGCCGAGCGGAAGCAGCCTCTCAGCGCCATCGAGAAAGAGCGAGTCCAGTCCGATCTGTTAGATGAAGTGTTTGGCCTGGGGCCGCTCGAGCCGCTGCTTCGGGACCCAAAGGTCTCTGACATTCTCGTCAACAACAAAAACCTCGTCTACGTGGAACGCGGCGGTCTTCTGCAAAAGACCGATGTGGTGTTTCGCGACGACCGGCACGTGATGCAGGTGATTGAGCGCATCGTGTCGAAAGTGGGCAGACGAGTGGACGAGTCGTCTCCCATGGTGGATGCGCGGCTGCCGGACGGCTCTCGTGTGAATGCGATTATTCCACCGCTGGCCCTGGACGGCCCGGCCATTTCCATTCGCCGCTTTGGCACCGGCCCTCTCACCTCCAATCGGCTGATCGAGTTGAAGAGCGCCTCCGCCGAGATGCTGGAGCTGCTGTCCCAGGCGGTAAGGGCGCGCATCAGCATTCTGATCTCGGGAGGAACCGGCGCCGGAAAAACCACGTTCCTGAACATGCTTTCGCAGTACGTCCCCCCGAGCGAACGCCTGGTAACGATCGAGGATGCCGCGGAGTTGCAACTCGCGCAGGAAAACCTGGTACGACTGGAGACGCGACCTCCCAACGTAGAGGGACAGGGTGCGATCCGGCAGAGGCAGCTGCTGATCAACAGCTTGAGAATGCGGCCGGACCGGATTATCGTGGGCGAGGTGCGCGGCGAAGAAGCCTTCGACATGTTGCAGGCGATGAACACGGGTCACGAAGGCTCGATGACCACCATTCACGCGAACACACCGCGCGACGCCCTTTCCCGGCTGGAATCAATGGTTGCCATGATCGGCATGAACCTGCCCGAACGCACGGTTCGGCATCAGATCGCATCAGCCATCACCATCGTGGTTCAGTGTGCGCGGTTGAGCGATGGCTCGAGAAAAGTGATGAGCATCTCGGAGATCACCGGAATGGACGAGAACGTCATCAGCATGCAGGAAATTTTCAGCTTTGTACGAAAGGGCATCGGGCCGAACGGCAAAGTCATTGGCGCTTTCAAACCGAGCGGGATTCGCCCGAAATTCCTGGAGCGCTTGCGTATTTCGGGCGTTCTGCTGCCCTCTTCGCTGTTCGAGACGTCCATGGAGGTGAGCTGAAGTGCGGGAGTTTCGACCATGCTCATAGCCGGATTGGTATTTGGGGCGGTTTTTCTGATCGCGGTTCTGATTCTGGCCGCGATGGGATCGGCGGAAGCCGAACGGTCGAAGCGTGCAACCGGCAGGCTGGACGCCGCTGTCGGCGTATCCGAAAACGTACTTCACGACGATGTTCTCGACGTTCGCAAGCAAGAGAGGCTCAGCGCGATACCTTTGCTGAATCGCCTGCTCGCCCGGATGGAACTGAACAGCTCGCTGCGCGATCTCCTGGCGCAGGCAGATTCCGACTGGACACCTGGAACGGTGGTTTTACTCGTCGTCGCTGTCTGGTTGGCCTCATTGTTCCTGCTCACCTTAAAAGTCAATAGCCTGGTGCTGGCGGCTCTGATGGCTTTGATTCCGGCCGCGGCCCCCATCGGATATCTGCTTCGAAAGCGTGACAAGCGATTCCAGAAATTTGAGGAAGGGCTTCCGGCAGCGCTGGACCTGATGGTTAGCGGTATGAGAGCCGGGCATAGCATCGTTTCGGCCCTGGAACTGGTCGGCAGGGAAGCGCCGTATCCGATCGGCCACGAATTCCGGCTGTGTTTCGACGAACAGAATTACGGTCTGGAATTGCGGGATGCTTTGAATAATCTGTCCGCGCGGATTCCTTTGCCCGATCTGAGAATCATGACGACGGCCATCCTGGTGCAGAAGGAAACGGGCGGCAATTTAGCAGAAGTTCTGGATAAATGCGCTCATCTCATCCGCGATCGCTTCCGGCTCAAGCGCGAGATCCGGATCAAAACGACACAAGGCCGGCTGACCGGATGGATTCTCTCGCTGCTGCCGCCGGGTTTGGGATTGCTTCTTTACTTCGTCCATCCGGAGGTAATCAGCCTTCTCTGGACCCGGCCGGAGGGCGTGAAGCTGCTCTGGATCGGGTCTGGCATGACGATAACGGGCGCCCTCGTGATCAGAAGGATCGTTCGTATTCGAGTCTGAGGCTTGTATGACACTTGCTCTGTTTGCATTTACAGCAGTTTTCGTCCTACTCGCCACCGGAGGGCTGCTGGTCTTCTACCGCCAGTCGATGTTGCAGCGGCTGTCCCATGTGACCTCTTCCAAACCGCAGAGGCAATGGTCGAGTCTACTGACCAGGAAGGGCGCTGCCGATTCCGTAAAAGCGATCGTGCAGCCCTTCGAAAAGGTTTTGCCCAAGAGTCCGCTGGAGCTGTCGGTGGTGCAGCAGCGGCTCATCCGGGCGGGCTTCCGGGAAGATTCGACGGTTAGCTTGTTTTACGGCGCCAAGGTGCTGGTGCCGGTCTTGTTGTGCCTCTTTGTGGCCACGAGCGGGGCAATGAGCTATATGTCGCCCTTCTTTGCGTGCCTTCTTGCGCTGGGTATCGGGTACCTCGCCCCTGACTTCTGGCTGGGCCGACGGATCAAGCAGCGGCAGACTAACATCCGGCTTGGCCTGCCGGATTTTCTGGATTTGATGATCGTCTGCATTGAAGCCGGGCTCAGCCTGGATTACGCGGTTGACCGGTCGGTCCGGGAACTCGATCTAGGGCAGCCGGAGATCTGCGACGAATTCGGGTTGGTTGTTCTGGAACAAAGAGCGGGACGGCCCCGAACAGACGCCTGGAGGAACCTGGCAGATCGGGTGGATATCGACGTGATCCGAACCCTGACCAGCTCTGTGATCCAAGCCGATCAGTTCGGAACGAGCATTTCAAAGACTTTGCGAGTTTACTCCGAAACGCTCAGGACCCAGCGTCGGCAGCGCGTGGAAGAATTGGCGGCACAGACAGCGATAAAGCTTGTTTTTCCGCTAGTCCTGTTTATTTTTCCTCCCTTGTTTATCATCGCGTTGGGACCTGCCATTCTGGCAATGATGGATACATTTAAGAAGTATTTGAGCTAAATCGAAAGGAGAACGAAAAATGGACAACGTGACTTTGATTCGAATTATCGCTGGTGCGTTATGCGTAGTGTTGCTGATTGTGCTGATCCAGCGCCGTCGGACACGCGTCCGGTAGCACCCCGCTGACCGCAAGTACTCCGTGCCCGTAAGTTGTCGGGCACGGCAGAGGGAAGAACTGGAAGTATCCGCAGGTCAGACATGAACGCTATCGTACTCAGACTGTGCGAGGAATCAATGCGCGCGTTTGACTGGTGCCAACGCGTCGCAACAACAATTCGGATGCCGAGAGAAGAAAGGATTCGAACGGGGGGAACAGTGGGTGGGATTTGGCGCGGGTTTAAGCGAAAGCCGCGAAGAACAGTTTGTGCATTCAACAGAACGCGGGAGTCGTTCATCAGCCTCAACGTCGACGTTGCGGATACACACTTCACGAGACTGCGGGGGCTGCTCGGGAAGGTTCGGTTGCGCTCGGACGAGGGCATCTGGGTGATCCCGTCGTACGGGGTCCACACGATCGGGGTGCCATTTCCGGTCGATCTGATCTATCTGGACGACAAATACCGGGTTATTGATCTGGTGGAATCCATGGGATGTTTCCGGATCGGACCGGTTCGGATGCAGTGTGTGAGCGTTTTGGAACTGCCGAGCCGCACGATTTTTTCGTCGCAGACTCAATTGGGAGATGAACTGCTGATTTGCTCTCCGGAGAAGATGCAGGAATTCCTGCAGGAGAGTCAAGGTACAGAGAAGAAGGCTACCTCCGCATAACGAGGCAAGTGAGTCCGTGTTGTGGCAGTGTTGTTGAAATGGCTCGGCCGGGTATTTTCTGACCGAAGATGGTACGACCGGATTGTTCCTTCCGATGTGACCGCGTTTTACTGGGAGGGCGGACGGTCAACGCGTCATACGGTCCGAGATATAAGTCTGTCCGGCGCCTATTTGGAAGCCGAACTGCGGTTTTATGTCGGAACGTTGTTAATGCTTACCTTGCAGCGCGGAGCGGATCTGGAGAATCCAGTTGCCTGCGTGACAGTACCGTGCGAGATCGTTCGGCATGGCGCAGACGGGATGGGAGTGAAGTTTATGCTGACGAATAGAGAAGAGCGATGGGGCGTCCGGCAGATTGTTGAGCCGGCACGGCCTTCATCACCAAGTCGTTTTGTCATTTTGGACGTTCCGACTCTTCCGATGATTATGCATTGCGGCCTGGTGGTGAAATAGCCGTGCAGTACAGAAGCGCATCCCTGGTCGCGAAGAAGCGTTGTAGCGGCCAGAGTCTCGTCGAATTTTCGCTCATTTCTCTAGCTCTATTTACATTTATATTGTTCGGGGTTGTAGAGGTTTGTCGTTTTGTTCTTGTCTGCAATACGCTTGCAAATGCGGCGCGCGTAGGCGTGCGATACGCTACAGTCCACGGCACGACAGCTCAAACTGCGACCCATTCCGCTACCTGCGACCAGATAGCGACAATTGTGAACGGGTATCTAGGCGTTGCGACCGTTCAAACCGGTACGGGTTGTAACACCACATCGCCGTGCCCTGCAGGACCTGCTTGCGTTAAAGCGGTCCCGTCAAATCCAGGTGCTGCGGGAACGAAGATCGCTATCACCGTTTCCTATCGGTACAATCCACTAACGTCTTACTTCCCTGGCTTTGACCTCTCAAGTACGAGCCAAGGAGTCATTGCTTATTAGAACCCTAGCAGTCAGTGATCGCCAATTCCTCTGCGAGAGCCTTGCAATTCGGAAATCCGTCTGGAGGAGCATGCTAGGTGCCTCACTCGACTAGGGCAACCCTTTTTTGTTGCGGGGCACCGGACTGTGCGAGATTCTCGGTGAGGTATCCCTGTCCCGTCCACGAAATTGTGTCGCCGACGATCGCCACATTTAGCGTTAAGCTAGGGTTTCCCGCAAAGCTTACGGCACTTCGCGGAAAATATAGGCTCCCGGTGAGAGTGACACTGGGATTCCCCGCAAACGATTGCGCGCTTCCCAACGGAGCGCCACGATCTTGAAAAAATAGCATCCCGGCAAGAGGTCCGCCGCTCGACGCGCTGAGATTGACGGTTGCGCCTCCGCTCAAAACGATAGGCGTGTAAGTATGCGACGCATCGAAGGTGTTGTAAAAAGTGACGTTGCTGCCTGCCAGGGACGCGTTTGAGCCTGTGACGCTGAGCCCACCTCCCAGTAAGACGTAAGTTCCAGGATCCATAGTCACTTGCCCGTGGCCCGAGATCGCGATCCCATTGCAATACGTTCCGGGCGTCAGTCTGACAGTCCCATTACTGATACTTTCGTTCGTCTGGTCGCAATGCGATGAGTAGTTCGGCACCGGAACAGTTAGGAGCGGATCAGACATCGGTGCAACGTGTGTGGTTGGGGTTGGACTTACGGTGCCGTTGCCTGCCGGAGGGGGTGCGCCTCCCACTACAGAGATCGCATCCGCCCGAACTGAGCCATTTCCAGCAACAGTAAACGCTGAGCTAGACGCGGAGTTTACCGCGATTCCGCATCCAGTGAGATTCACGTTGCCGTTACCAGCGACATGCAAAGCGTCATTCACTGACGAATTGAGCGACGTAATGCAATTCGCGAGCGGCAGCTTGACCAGTGCCGCTGTTGCCACCCTCGTGACAGGTAGCGCGGACCCGCCGACCAAACGTAGGAACATAGCCCCCACGTTTCGATGGACGCTGACCGAAACGGCTGCATTCCCTCCTGCGAGATTAACTCCTGTGAGGGCTTGTGGGAAGCTGACCGTCACGGTATCATCCGTGCTGCTCCCGAATCCGTTCATGCGCGCGAAAGCGCACGGGACAGTACCGTCGGTAGTTGAACAGGAATACTGAGAGGCCGGTGTACTTACGGCGAACGAGTTTGGGCCGGTGGCATTGGTGCCACGAAACAAGCTGAGTGCTCCCGCTTGTGCCGCCCCGTCTGCTGCCGATTGAGCCATTTGGAGGTGACCGTACAACATGGACAAGTCGATAGCCAAACCAAGAGCAGCCAGCATAAAGATGCTGGCTCCCAACACGACGAGTAAAGCGGCTTGGCCGTTCTCGCCTCTTCGGCTTCGAGTGCTTACCTGCGCTGCTGTCAATTTAGAACCCTCGTGACGGCTCTCCGTTTTATGCTTGTCGGCGTAAGCGTGCTGTAGATTCCGAGGGTCGGAAAGCTGAATAACGAAACAATCGGCGTGTAAGTGTAGCTGACGTCGACAACAAGAAGTGTATAAGCCCCACCTTCAGGATCGCCGGGAATCATAGGCACAGTGAAGCCGCACGTGGCGGAGATTGGAGTAGTCGTGTTGTTCGTGTTCAGGCAATAAGTAGCGCTCGCGCCCGCGTTCGAAAGAATGTTACTGATTTGCGTGGCCGTAGGCGGCGTGGGAGAGCCTACTGAAAGGGCACCGAAAGAAACAGAGTCGGCAATAGCGCGTGTTGCGTCTGCGACTGTAATCCAGAAGTAAATGAAGCCACCAAAGTTCACAGCGTTGACGATTAGAAGAAACAGCAGGGGTGCCACGAGGGCACACTCTACCGCCGCAGAACCCCTGTTCCGAGGCCAACTGGGCGGCGGCGCCGAGGCGACGTGCTTATTTCCCACGGCTACTGATGAGCGCAATCGTAATTCCTTTTCTTTCAACGTGTTTTCAAGGAGTTATGAGACCCGCTGAGGCCTTGCGTTTACAGCGAAAGCCGGGTTGTAACCGATCCAAGCCCGAAAGGAAACGACGAGTAACGGTGTTAGTCTGCATTGACAGTTCCTTCGGTTTAGTAGCATCCGTCACGACTCTGCCGGGATAATCAACAAAATCTCAACCGACGTAGCCTGGCGGTCGCGGCTGGCCGGGCGGAATGACCAGTGTTTGAGCGAGCTGATCAGAAGATCCTTCTGGTCGAACTCATCCGGAAACACCATCGCCAGCTGGTCGAAATGGCCTTCGGCATCAATGACGCCATGAACGACGACGTAATCTCCTGGTTGAGCCAGCTGGTCCGGACGGAACACGAGAAAAGGCCACGGGGCCTCCAGCGGAGTTCCGCTACCCCTGGGTACGAGTCTGGCGGCTTCCTTCGTCAGGCAATACTGCAAAATCCACTTCTTGTGGAGTCCAACACTCAAGTAAACGGTGTAGACCATCTTGCCGCTGAGAGCTCCGATGGTCTCGGGGTAAGGAGTTGCCTGCGAGGAACCGGTGACAACGACTCCGAACTTGCCGTCCTTGGGTAAGTTGATGCGCGTCACGTTGGCGGGCAGCTGATCCAGACCGGTGCCGTCATTTCCGGCGGCGCCCGTTCCCGATCCAACGTTCGAGCTTCCCGAGCCGTTAGCAAGGCCTGTTCCCTGTCCCTCCGCGCGAGTTCCAGCTCCATTGGCCGTTCCGATTCCGGCGTTGCCGGAACCACTCGCGGTGGCATTGATTCCGGTACTTCCGGCGCCTACGCCGGCGAGCGTCGCTTTTCCATCACCCGTGCCGCGGCGTTCGGCCGAAGCGATCTGAGCGCCTTGTCCTTCGCCCTTGTCACCGCGCCCGGCCCCGGAGGCGCTGCCCGCTGAGCCCGAGGGACCAGGGTTGCTGATCTGGTTGGCTGGGGGGACGATCACCATTCCGTCCGGCTTGGTAGGAGAGTCAGTCAAGGCGATGAGGGCGGTCGTGTTGGCCGGATTGGAATCGGGCAGCGCAACTTGCGGGACCTGATCGATCGACTCCGGATGCGGCATCCTGACCGGCGAAGTGGTTGCCGGAGGGAGAACCAGCCGTCGCGAATCCTTGACCCAGGCGGCGGCGAGCTTCAGGTCGGACACCGCGGGTTCGCGATTGGGAAGGTCTGGAGCCGGCGTGATATTTTGCGCGGCTTTGACCGTAGGCGCCTTCACCGGAGGGGCCACGAACCGCTTTTTGAACCGGGCAGGTGCTTCCGAGGTCAAGAAAACGACGTTCGGAAGGGGCACCTCCTGTTTCAGCAATACGTCTGGCGGCACATCGAATTGCACCAAGGTCTGCTTCACCGGGTGGATGCGTGCATCGGGCGGCAGTTCGAAGGCCCGGCGCGGTTGCTTGTTGGCAAGGCCAGGGTCGGCAACGCTGGCGAACTGGGCAGCCGGTTCAGGCCGAGGCGTTTGCGCGGGGGCTCGCAAGCCGGCACTTGCCGGTCGAGCAGCCGCCGATTTCGCTCCTTCGCTGGAGCCCGCTCCCTTTCGTGTTCGATACGGCAGATCTCTGAAATTCAGGACCAAGACCGTGTGCTTGCGATTTTCGTGAGCGGGAGAGACGCCGAGGGTGTTGCTGGGGATGAGTGACAAAAGGAAAATGAGCGCGGCGTGCAGGACCAGCGAGATCGCCAGCGGCGAGGTGCGAGCAAGCGGCCGCGTGTCGATAAACGAGATTTCCTTCATATGTTCTTTGCGCGCGAACATCGCACCGGGATTGCTCGCGGTACTAAAGCAGGTACAAGAGTGAGGTTCTCTGCAAGAAGGAGGCCTAACCGGCCGAATGCCTCATTGCCTTGCGTTTCGAACGAGATATGTGTCGACCCGGATACGATCCAAAGCCGCGGTGTAAACCGCCGTTGACACATCGATCAGAGCTTCGACGCGTAAAGCTACTGTTTTGGTGGGAAGTCGAATGGCGGGAGCTTGGTCCCTCAATTGCCGTGTACCCCGGCGGCTGCGTATCGGAAGGAAAGTAGGGATTTGAGCGTTTATGAATCGTAGAGTGAGCACCATTCTCCTGTCTGCATTCTTCGTGGCGGCGCTGGCTAGTTATCTTGTCTACCGGGTGGTTGACGCGCAGAGAAAGCCGGTGGGCCCACAAACTACGAAGATCATCGTAGCCGCACGAGACCTGGAGATTGGCACCGTTATCCGTGATACTGACCTGAAAACCAGTGACTGGGTGGGCGCTGTGCCCAAAGGCGTGCTCGCGTCTCAGCAGACTATCGTGGGTCGCGGCGTCGTGTCGCAAGTTTACGAGGGTGAGCCGATTCGCGACAACCGGCTGGCGGCGGCGGGATCGGGCGGAGGCTTGGCAGCGACGATCAGGCCGGGCATGAGGGCATGCGCGGTGCGGGTCAACGACGTGGTTGGTGTGAGCGGCTTTGTTGCTCCGGGTATGCGGGTCGATGTACTGATTGCGGGCAACGGCCCAGGCGCCTCGAACGCGGAGGGGCCGCGAGTGAAGACACTGCTGCAGAACATTGAAGTTCTGTCGGCGGGAACAAACATTCAGAAGGACAACGAGGGCAAGGCCGTACAGGTGCAGGTTGTCAATTTGCTCGTTACACCCGAACAGGCCCAGATACTCAGCCTGGCAAGCAATGAAACGCGAATTCAGTTAGTGCTTCGGAATCCGCTGGACACGGAAACGCCAAAGACGCCCAGTGTCGCGATGTCGAGCTTGTTTGCGGACAGTGCTCCGAAACCTGCTACTCCCGCGGTCCGGAGAGTGAGCGCGCCGGCTCCGCAGGTGCAAGCGCCGCCGCGCGTGATTCTTATCGAAGTCTTGAACGGCCCCAAGCGCAGCCAGGAAAAGTTCAACGAACCGCAGACGGAGCACCAGTAAGCGGACTGAAGTAGAGGCCATCAGAGAGACACGATGAGACAGTTACGATCCGTTGGGATCATTGCGCTTGTGCTGTTCATGCCGAGCTATGTGTTCGGAGCGTTGCAGGGTGCGGGTGAGCAGGCTCAACGGCCAGCAGCGTCCACGCCTCCGGCGCCAACTCCGGCTCCGGCGGAAGCACAGACTCCAAACGAGCTCTTTGTCAACGTCGGGAACTCCCTGATTGTCGATAGCGCGACTCCCATCGAGCGCGTATCCGTGGGTTTTGGAGATGTTGCGGAAGCCACCGCGGTTGGGCCGACGGAGGTTCTGGTCAACGGCAAAACGCCCGGACAGACAAGCCTGATTATCTGGCAACAAGGGAATCAAAAGCTCTTTTTCGACGTCACGGTTCAGCCAAGCCGTTACGCCATTACTACGCGGCTCGAACAGCTGCGGCGGGAGCTGAACCGGGAACTGCCGGGACAGAAGATTGAAGCGACGGTTGAGAACGACCAGGTGTACCTGCGGGGCACCGCGAAGGATTTGACCAGCGCCGAGCGGGCGGTATCGATTGCCGCTTCCGTTGGGAAGCCCGTCAACCTGCTGTATGTGAACGTGCCTCCGCCCGAAGCGCAGATTCTGTTGAAAGTGCGTTTCGCAAGCGTAGACCGCAGTTCGAGCGAACAACTGGGGTTCAACCTCTTCAGCCTGGGCGCGACAAACACGATCGGATCCGCGTCGACGGGACAGTACGCCAGCATCCCAGGCTATACCTTGCAAGGCGTTCCAGCGACCGTGCCAAGCGTGCCGGGGAGCCCGACTCATGGCTTCACGACGCAAAGCTACAGCCTTTCGAGTGCACTGAATCTGTTCCTTTTTCGCCCGGATCTGAATCTGGGAGCGACCATCGAGGCGTTACAAACCAAAGGGCTGCTGCAGATTTTGGCCGAGCCGAACGTCCTGGCGACGAACGGCAAGCAAGCGAGCTTTCTGGCGGGCGGCCAGTTTCCTTATCCGGTCGTTCAGGGGTCGAGTGCCGGGGGGACAAACGCAGTTACGATTCAGTTCCAGCAGTTCGGTGTTCGCCTGAATTTTATTCCGACGATCACGCCGCGCGGCACCATCAGACTCCAGGTTGCACCGGAAGTGAGTTCGCTCGACTACACGAACGGCGTAACGATCTCGGGCTTCACAGTCCCTGGGATCTCAGTGCGGAATGTGAATACGGAAGTAGAGCTATCCGAAGGACAAAGCTTTGCTCTTGCCGGTCTGCTCGACAACCGGGAAACCGAAACACTCAGCAAGGTTCCGTTTATCGGCGATATTCCGATTTTGGGCAAGCTTTTCAGCTCGAAGCTTAAGACAAAGAACAACAGCGAGTTGATGGTGATTGTTACCCCGCAGTTGGTGCGCCCCATTCCGGCCGGACAGCCACTCCCCAGCTTGAACTACCCGCAACCTTTTTTGCCACCGAATACCGACAAAGCGATGGCAACTCCCGGGCAGAACGTAACAGGGCCCGTGCCGGTGCAGCCTCCCACGCAGACGGTTCCGGTGGAGGATTTGCTTAAGAGCTTTCAACAGCGGCCTCTGGTGATCAACTCCACCAGCCCAGGCGTAATCGGGGCAGGTGGCACGGCGCTTGGCGGTGGTCAGCCGATGACGCCAGCCCAGGCACCCGCACCCACGGTTCCGCCGCCGCAATGATTCTGTACGATCGATCCTACCCTGTAAAATTTGCTGGGTCTGCGTTGCAGAGTTTAGGAAAGCTAATTGCTAGGTGGGATGGTATGGCGATTTGTACCATCGTGGTGCAGTGCTCTGCTTCAAGGCTGCGCGGCACGGGTAAGCTCTTTTATTTCAAAGCTTTGCATGGATTATAAATTCGCTGGAGCAGCCGGTTGGCATATTAATCCAGAGTACTTTCTTGGTACCCATACCCCTAGCGGTAGTACCACTCTGGGTTGATCAGACCCCCGTGAAAATATTATCGTCGAAGCTCACCCAATTACACGATCGGAGCGTGGCATGTCGGCCTCGATTATACGAGTAGCTGTACATTCGCAGAATTCTAAATTAAAGTCGTTACTCGCACCAGCTCTCGGACGGGAGTTTGAGGTTAGTGCGGAGCCAAACCGAGAGAAGATTGCTGCTTTACTCGCAGCCAAGCCGCAGGACGTGCTGCTTCTCGACTTTGATTCGGACTTCTCCGATGCTACGCAGTTGGTCGGCGCCTATGAGGAGATGATCGGCTCCGGAACCGCCGTGATTGTTCTCACGGACGAGGCCTGCCGCTCAGCGGCGACCGAGCTGGTTCATCGCGGCGCGCACAGTTACGTTCGAAAACCTTTAGCGATGCGCGAGCTAAAAGCCGCCATACGCAAGGGGCACGAGTACACGGCAATGAAACGGGAGCTCAGCAGGCGCCGCCTGTTTGGCTCTGAGGGTGCCGAACGTGCTGAACCGCTTCGCTGTGACGGGCTGATTGGCTCGAGCCCGGAAATGCGGGCTGTTTACGATCTGATCCGCCGGGTTGCCCCACTGAACAACTCAGTCCTTATCACGGGAGAGAGCGGAACCGGAAAGGAACTGATTGCCCGGGCGATCCACAACCTGGGGAATCGCTCCGGTAGCCCGTTCGTGGCGGTTTCTTGCGGTGCGATACCGGAAACCCTGATCGAATCCGAGTTGTTCGGCCACGAGAAAGGTGCCTTTACCGGAACGGCGGGCACTCGCATGGGGTATTTCGAACAGGCGGGGACCGGAACGCTTTTCCTTGATGAAATCGGGGAGCTTAGTTTGCAAACGCAGGTAAAGCTTTTGCGGGCTCTGCAACAACGGGAATTTACACGGCTGGGCAGCGGGCGAGCCATTCCTTTAAAGGCACGGATTATTTTTGCCACCCACAGAGATCTCGCACGAATGATCTCGGAAGGCAAATTCCGGCTGGACCTGTTCTACCGGATTAACGTGATGAGCATCAAGTCGCCAGCTTTGGCGGATCATCCGGATGACATCCCGGCGCTCGCCGAATGCTTCCTTAAGCAGTATTCGGAGATGTACGACAAGGTGGTCACGCACCTTTCACCGGATGCCGTGGCGGCGCTGCAAGCGCATGAATGGCCCGGCAATGTGCGCGAGCTGGAGAACGTCATACAAAGCGCGATCATCTGCGCAGACACAGAAGTAATCGAGATCAAGGATCTGCCGGAGCGCTTCCGAGATGTGGAAGTGCTGGTGGACGCCGACGAGGTTGTGCAAGCCGGCACGTTTGAGCGGCTGCTGCGTGACTTCAAAGTAAAGATCGCGATTAAGGCGATCGAGGACTGCCGCGGGAATAAGACGATGGCAGCTCGAAGCTTGAACATCTCGCGGGCGTATCTGCATCGACTCATCCGAAGCTCGGATGAAGTTGAATCCGTTGATGTTGCTTAGTGTGGTGATTCAGCCGCTTCTAGCGGTTCAAATCCCCTTCCGTTTCCCTCATCCTTGCGCTGAGACCTTCTCGCGCTGAGCGGCACTTCTTTCTGACGTGTCGCCGAAAAACCCAGTCAACACCGGAACCAAACTCAGGCTCAGGCTGCGCGGCGAATGAGCAGCATCAGCGTCGAAGCAGGCCTTCTTCAGCCGGCGGAAGTCCGCGAACGAGCTTGGCTTTGGCGGATTCTACCGTCCTTAAGCGACATCGCGTTTCTGTTTCCGATTGGCATGTTGTTCCTCGTACTGGACGGCGCGCGGCTGCTTCTGGCCGATGCGGATACTGGTTGGCAGATCCGTAGCGGTGAGTGGATCCTGCAGCACGGCGCCGTGCCGCATACAGACTTTTTCTCATTCAGCAACCCGGGTGGCGCTTGGTTTGCCCACGAATGGCTTTGGGAAGTCGGGATTGCCCTTATTCACCACGTCGCGGGTCTTTCCGGCGTGGTTCTGGCTAACAGCCTTGTCCTCAGCGCCGTCAGTGTCCTGTTATTTCGGCTGGTTCGACGTCACTCCGAGAACGATGTACGCGCCCTGGCGATTACGGTTGCGGCAGTCTCCGCCACTGCCTTTCATTGGCTGGCGAGGCCGCATTTAGTCTCGTGGGTCTTACTTCTCATCGCACTACATTTGATTGATCGTGCACAGGAAGGAAGAGTGCGTCTGCTTTGGTGGATGCCAGTCCTGGCTGCACTCTGGGCCGATCTGCACGGCTCGTTTCCCGTTCTGATTGCTTTGCTGCTGGCCTATGGTGGCGTGAATACGTTTCAGCAGATTGCGTACGAAGGCTTTCAAGCGTTTTGGCCCGCTGTCCGACGTCAGCAAACATATTTCGTCTGCGCTGCCATCGCACTCGCGGCGACGCTTCTGAATCCTTACGGCTGGCGACTGCACGAGCATATCTTTCGCTTTCTCTCGGACGCGAAAGGGCTGGGCATGGTCAGCGAATACCGCCCTTTCAACTTTCGTTCTGACCTGGCGATGCGTGTAGAGGCGTTTTTGGTTCTGGGCGGTTGTGCCGGTCTGTTCTGCTTCAGCCGGCGTCGTTGGGCGACCGGTGTGGTCGTGCTGATCTGGGCACACCTGGCCTTCGAGTCGGCTCGATGCTTGCCGATCTTTCTATTCCTGGCAGCGGTGCCCGTGGCCGAACTGGTAACGACCATTCTGAAGAGCGTTCAGGGGGCGAACGTCGCGAAGTGGTTACGCGAACTAGGTTCTGATTTGCTCTCGTTCGGAGACGGGTTCGAGATTTTTGAGCGTACCAAGCGAATCCCGCTGGTTCCGATAGTAGTTACATTTCTGCTCGCCGGAGTGCTCGGCGCTCTTCCGCGTGCATCGGAGAATATTGCAGACTTTGACAGTCGTGATTTCCCAGTAGCCGCAGCGCGTGTGATTGCAAAGAACCCCGACGCTCGCGTTTTTACGTTTGACCAGTGGGGCGCGTACCTGATCTATCGTTTGTACCCTAAGATGCGCGTCTTCGTCGATGATCGGATTGATTTTTACGGCACCGATTTTTCGAAAAAGTGGGTGGACACAATGGAAGCGCGGTACGGCTGGCGAACTGAGCTGGAGAGCTTCAAGATAGACACGGTGTTGCTCGACGTGAACGCGCCGCTTGCCTCGGTGTTGAAGGAGAGCCGTGACTGGCGATCCATCTTCGATGACGGTCACGCCATTGTGTTCGAGAAGCGAAAACACTGATGCACAGCGTAACGATCTGGATCCGTGTCGGCCTCGCACTGTTGGTGCTGATCGCTGCCGGTTATGATTTGCGCTTCCGGCGCATTCCGAACTGGTTAAATCTTTCCGGCATCATTCTGGGCTTCGGTCTGAACGCCTTTCTGTTCCAGTGGAGCGGAACCGCCAGAGCGGGAGAAGGGATGCTTCTTGCCCTTGCCGTCTATCTGCCGTTGTACCTTTTGCGCGGGATGGGTGCGGGCGACGTGAAGCTGATGGCCGCTGTTGGTGCGCTCGTGGGACCCGGGAACTGGCTTGAGATATTTATAGCGACTGCGCTTCTGGGCGGTGCCACAGCCGGCGTGTTTGCGTTGATCAAAGGGCGGCTAGCGGATACCCTTTGCAATCTTCACTTTTTACTGAAAGACCTGGCGTGCTTGCGCGCGCCGTATCGCACGAATCCACAGCTTGATTTCCGTCGTCCTGGCGCTTTAAGCCTGCCACACGGCGTATCCATTGCAGTTGGATCATGCTTCTTTCTCGCCTGCGTGATCACTGGCAATAAGCTCTTATCGCAAACTATCTCCGAAATCCTCACCAGAGTTTTCTGAGTCGGTCGTCCTCTCATTTCAGAGAAATACTTAGATTCCGTACCCCACCTTCTTAACGAACCTACAGCTCCACGTCAATCCGTCCTGGCGGATGTCGCAGCAGAGGTCACTACAGAGAAAAGGAAGACATACAAAATGATTCGCTCGTTTTTGAAGGAAGAGGACGGACAGGACCTGGTTGAGTATTCACTGCTCCTGGCGTTTGTTGCTTTGGCCGCGGTTGCCGTGCTCGGCAACACCAAGAGCCAGATCAGCGGGATTTGGACCAAAGTCAATTCCCAGCTGGGCACTGCCAACAGTCAAACCGGTAAGTAGTGTTTCGCAAAAGGGAGCGCCGCTTGTACCAACGACGCTCCCATGTTTCGCGAACAGTAAAGCATAGTTTATGAATCGACGTCTCGGATCAGTGTTTCTGTTTGCCCTGCTCGTTTCAGCGGGAGCAAGCCTTCTTGTTTACCACTTCGTTGTTGCACAAATAGAGGCAGCTTCACGGCGCCCGGTACCTAAGCGGAAATTGCTGGTTGCGGCAACAACGCTTTCGGCGGGGCATCTGATCCAGGACTCTGATCTCCGGTGGATTCACTCCTCTGATCCTGGGCCGGATGGCGCGGTCAATGATATGCAACAGGCAATCGGACGCGGGGTGATCGCGATGATCTACCCGAATGAACCAATTGCCGAGGGAAGGCTTGCTCCGCGCGGGGCTGGAGCCGGGCTCGCGTCGATGATTCCGGTTGGCAGACGCGCTGCGGCTTTAAAGATCGATCAGGTTGTCGGTCTCGCGGGGTTCGTTGTGCCCGGGATGAGGGTCGATGTGCTTGTGTCTGGCGGCAACAGCGATTCCGGCCGCAATGGCGTTCTTTCGCGGACCATTTTGCAGAACATCGAAGTCCTGTCGGCAGGGCAGAAGATTGAAAAAACGGCTGACGGCAAGCCACAGGATGCCCAGGTGGTTAACCTGCTGGTCACGCCCGATCAAGCCGAAACATTAAGTCTGGCGAGCAGCGAAGCCAAGGTTCAGCTTGTGCTGCGTAACCCGCTCGATACGAAAGAAGAGAAGACACACGGAACGTCCGTGGCTGCGCTGTTCGGTCTGTCGGACGCTCCGAAGCCAGTCGCTTCCCCGGCGGCGGTGCGAGTTCCAAGTCCAAAGCCTTCGCCAGCACCCGCGGGGCCCACAATCGAAATCTTCAGCGGAACTAAGCGAAGCGAACAGGCGATGAATTAGGACTAAATGAACACTTTTCTTTTGAAAGTTGCGCTGTTGAGCGCTTGCCTGACCGTGGTCGGCCGCGCAGAAGCTCCAGCCTCGTCGGACCTATTTGTTGGTCTGAACAAATCGAACATTTTAGAGAACGCTAATGGGGTAAAGCGTATCTCGATCGCGAATCCTGAAGTGGCCGAGGCCGTTGCGGTGAGCAAGACCGAAGTCTTGGTGAACGGCAAAGCGCCCGGTGAGACCAGCCTGGTGCTGTGGGATCAGCATGGGCAACGGACCATGTTCGATGTTCACGTGACAGTAGATGACGCACGACCGGAAGTCGTACGCGCGGAACTGCAACGGGAATTGCCCGGCCAGAATGTGACATTTGAACTCGGTAACGGGACGGTCTTCCTGCGCGGAACGGCTAATGATGTCACGTCGGCCGACCGGGCCACGGCGATCGCATCCACATTGGGAAAAGTTGTCAACCTGCTGAACGTAAAGGTGCCTCCGGCGGAGCCGCAGATTCTGTTGAAGGTGCGATTTGCGAATGTGGATCGCTCGGCAACACAGCAGTTGGGCCTGAACATCACGAGCCTGGGCGCGACGAACACGATTGGAAACGTAAGCACCGGGCAGTTTGGTCAGCAGCCGACGTTCGATTTTCAACAACACACGGTCACGTTCACCGATCTGATGAACGTTTTCCTTTACAGGCCAGATTTGAATCTGGCTGCTGCGATTCAAGCACTCGAACAGAAGCAGTTGGTGCAGATCCTGGCAGAACCAAACCTCATGACAGTGAGCGGCCGTCCGGCCAGCTTTCTTGCAGGCGGAGAATTTCCGTTTCCAACGCTGCAAGGCGGTGGTGCGGGGGTGGGACAAGTAACTATCCAGTTCCGTGAATTCGGCGTTCGCATTCATTTCTTGCCTGTCATTACACCGCGGGGAAGTATTCGCCTTGCTGTAACACCGGAAGTCAGTTCCCTCGACCGGGCGAACGGATTGACGGTGAGCGGTTATACGGTGCCCGGACTTGCGACGCGGCGGATCCAAACCGAAGTTGAGCTTGAAAACGGTCAGAGCTTCGTGATTGCCGGGCTGCTCGATAACCGTACGACCGAAGAATTGAGCAAGATTCCCGGGTTGAGCAGTATTCCACTATTAGGCAAATTGTTCGAGTCGCGGCAACTGTTGAAGAACAACAGCGAACTGCTGGTGCTTGTCACCCCGGAACTGGTGAGGCCACTCGCTTCGGGCGCGAAGACGCCGGAGGTGAAGATGCCGCAGCCGTTCATGAAGAATACGGCCGGCAAGGCCCCGCAGAACCCGACTGATCCGAAAGGCAAACTGCCTTCGGTCGACGTGATTCCTATCGAAACCTTGAAGGGCTGGAGCGAGCCTCCCAACGCCGACGCGGGCAACACGGCAACAACGGTACAGCCGCTGCCCAATCTGCAATCGAATCAGGCAACTCCAGCGCCACCCGCTGCGCCCGGCTCCACCGAAAGGCGACAAGTAGCAGGTCACTATGAAATCCGCAAACGTGCTTTTGGCGCTCGAAGACGATTACCTGCGCCAGGACATTACCTCTATTCTTTCGCGATCAGAGTCGTCATATTCCGAGCGGGACCCAAGCAACTGGCAACAGGTTCTGGACTCTTTACATACAGACCGGCCCGATATTCTGCTGGTTGAGTTAAATGCGATCCGGTCCGATATCACGGCAGCTTTGCGAGCCGTAAAGAAGAGCGCAGCCCACACCAAGATCGTTGCGCTGCATCCGACGGATGATTCGCAGATGATCCTGACGGCCATACGCGCGGGTGCCAGCGAGTTCGTGTATCCGCCTTACGACCAGACGTTTGTGCCGGCTATGGAGCGTGTCATGGAGACGCGCGAGAGCGACACCAGCCGGGAGCGGCGCGGCAAGGTCATAGGATTCCTTTCGGCCAAGGGTGGCTGTGGATCGACGACCCTTGCCTGTCACGTAGCTGTTGATTTGAAACGGCAGACGGGGCAACGCACATTATTGGCAGATCTCGATTTTACGTCGGGTATGGTGGGCTTCGTCATGAAGGTCGCCAGCACGTATTCGGTGTTGGACGCGGTCACGAACTTGTCTCGTCTCGACGAGAGCTTGTGGAAAGCCTTAGTTGTGGAGTGGAAGCCCGGGCTCGATGTGATCCCCGGTCCGGAAAGCTTCTCGCACGAAAGCGTTCCAAGCCGCGACGATTTGCGCCAGGTCATTCGGTTCATGCGTTCTCAGCATGACTGGGTAGTTCTTGATCTCGGACGCAGCCTGAACGAAGTGGCGGCCAGCATTTACTCGGAGCTGGATGAGTTGCTTCTGGTCTCGGTGCTTGAGGTCTCGGCCCTCCACGGCCTGAAGAGTATTGCCCAGAAGTTACGGGACAGAGGCGAGGATCTTTCCAAGCTGGAAGTGATCCTGAACCGTACGCCCAAGATGATGGACATCACGCAGCAGGAGCTGCAGAAGGTTCTTGGCCGACCACTGTATGCAATGCTGCCGAACGATTATCCAAGTCTTTACGAAGCGTACTCGGCGGGTACGCTGCTCCGGCCGAATAATCGACTCGCGGTTCAGCTTTCTGCGCTGACGACGAGGTTGGCAGGCGTTGAGAAGAAGCCCGCAGTGAAAAAGAAGTTCTCGTTGTTCAAGTAGCCGATCATGTCCACTGAAACGCTCGTTGCTCCACACGAATCCAGCTCGCCGCAGTACCAGGAGCTGAAATTTGCAATTCACCGGAAGCTGCTTGATCGAATCAATCTGGAGGCGCTCGGGACCCGTTCGGCGGAACAGGCCCGTCAGGATATAAGACCTTCGATCAGCAAGCTGATCAACGAAGAGAAGACCCCGCTCAGTTTGGCTGAAAAAGATCAGCTGATGGCGGAAGTGCTCGACGAAGTCTTCGGGCTCGGACCGCTTGAGCCGCTGCTGCGTGATAAGACAATCTCCGACATCCTTGTCACCACACCAAAGGTTGTGTATGTCGAGCGCCACGGTAAGCTCGAGCGAACCTCGATCGCGTTCAAAGACGATCAGCACCTGATCCGGATTATTGAGCGTGTAGTCGCACGGGTGGGACGGCGCGTGGACGAGTCGTCGCCCATGGTTGATGCGCGATTGCCCGATGGGTCGCGTGTGAATGCGGTAATCCCGCCTTTGGCGGTGGATGGCCCGCTGCTGTCGATCCGGCGTTTCGGTGGCGCTCCTTTGCAGCCCGTCGATCTGATCCGGAATCAGTCGATCACGGATCCGATGCTGGAACTCCTGAAATGGTGCGTGAAGGCGCGGTTGAACATTATCATCTCCGGAGGCACCGGCGCCGGAAAAACAACGTTTCTGAACATGCTGTCCGGCTTTATTTCGCCGAACGAACGCATCGTTACGATCGAAGACGCCGCCGAATTGCAATTACGACAGCCACATGTTGCGCGACTGGAAACGCGACCGGCAAATATTGAAGGTAAAGGCGCCATCATGCAGCGACAGCTGCTGGTAAACGCGCTACGCATGCGGCCTGATCGGATCGTGGTGGGCGAAGTCCGTAGCGATGAGGCATTGGACATGCTGCAGGCGATGAACACTGGTCACGACGGTTCACTGACGACGGTCCACGCCAACAGCCCGCGCGACGCGATCAGCCGCCTGGAGGTGATGGTGAGCATGGCGAACGCAAATTTGAACGTGCGGTCCATCCGTCAACAGGTTGCGTCCGCGGTCGATGTCTTTGTGCAGATTTCCCGTATGAGTGACGGCACTCGCAAAGTGACGCACGTAACCGAGTGCGTGGGCATGGAAGGCGAGCAGGTGACAACGCAGGACATCTTCAATTTCGAGCGTTCCGGAATATCAAAGGATGGACGAGTGACGGGCCGTTTCAAAGCGACTGGTGTGCGGCCGAAGTTCAGTGAGCGTCTAAAGGCTGCGGGAATTGAGCTTCCTGCGAGTATCTTTCAGAGTTCGCACGAGGTGCGCTGAGGAAGCGCTGACATCCGCATGATCCTGGGTTTCGGAATTTTCCTTTTTATCTTTGTCGTGCTCCTGCTGTGTATCGGGTTCGGGCATGCCTTTCTGGCTTCGCGTCAGAAGCAGCAGATTCGGACCATGCTACGCCGCGCAGAATCCAAGCCGGGTAAACAGGGTCCCGATCTGTTAAGCGCGGAGATAGTGGAGGATTCGCTCAGCAAAACGCTGGTCAAGATCCCGGCTTTGCAGGGATTGGGCGCAATGCTTGAACAGTCCGGGATGGATTGGAAACTCGGGAAGTTTCTGAGCACCACGCTCATTGCAGCGATTGCAGGCTCGTTCGCCGGATTTATATTGCCAGGCTTCTCACGGAGTTTCGCTACGGCGTTCATTCCCGGTATCCTTGGCGGACTCGGTCCGTTTTTGGTCATGCGGAGCAAACGCGCCAAGCGGCTGGCCAAATTCGAAGAGCAGTTTCCAGAGGCTTTGAATTTCCTG
Source organism: uncultured Acidobacteriaceae bacterium (assembly GCA_963730775.1). Classification (GTDB taxonomy): domain Bacteria; phylum Acidobacteriota; class Terriglobia; order Bryobacterales; family Bryobacteraceae; genus Bog-105. The sequence goes on from CAVSTI010000019.1 coordinate 595,997, forward strand.
TCACGTTCCATGCGGGCGGGGCATGCGTTTTCGATCGGACTCGAGATGCTGGTTGGCGACGCGCCGGAACCTCTAGGCGGCGTCTTCCGACAGATGCTGAACGACTTGCACCTGGGTTCCAGCCTGGAGAAATCGATGCTGGATCTGGCGGAGAGCGTGCCCCTGATTGACGTACGCTTTTTTGTCTCGGCGGTAGTGCTGCAACAAGGTACAGGTGGCAATCTGGCCGAGATTCTTGACAGCATGGCCGGAATTATCCGGGAGCGGTTCCGCCTGAAGGGCCAAGTCAAGGCGGCTAGCGCACACGGACGCATTACGGGGCTGATCCTATCGCTCATGCCACTTGTTGTAGGAGCACTGCTGTTTGTTACTTCGCCCGGTTACCTGCTGCTGTTGGTGCAGGATCCGGACGGGCAGAAGATGCTGATCGGGGCCGGTATCGGCCAGTTCGTCGGCTTTCTCTGCATCCGCAAAATCGTTGCGATTAGGGTCTGACTTATGCCGATATTTCCCTTTGTCTTGTTCGGTCTGGTTCTGTTCGCGGTGGTTGCCGGGTTCGGCTACGTACGCTTTGCCAAGCCCGTCAACATGCTCGACCAGCTGAGGGACGCGACGTCCGTTGACATCCAGGTCACGCGCGAGTATGGCTTTGAAGAAAAGCCCGCGACTGGAGTGGCGAGCTTGCTCCAAAAGCTTGGCCTTTTGCTGCCAACCTCGCCGGCAGACGTGAAACTAAAAAGGCGAGAGCTGGGGGCTGCGGGTTTTCGCGCGGCTCACGCAGCCAATGTCTTTCTTGGAATTAAGGTTGTCGCTTGCGCAGTGTTTCTGGTGTGCGGGCTATGGTTGCGCACCTATATCGATGCACAGGGGCTGAACCGTCTTCTCATTCCTATTGCATTCGCGGGCGCCGGGTTTCTCATTCCCGGTTTCGTGCTGGGCCGGATGGTCGAGAACAGGCGTGAAAAGATCCGTCTAGCTTTGCCGGACGTGCTGGATCTGCTGGTGATTTCGACGGAGGCAGGTTGCGCGCTGGATAAGGCGATGGTAAATATCGCCCGAGAATTTAAGACCTTCCATCCTGTCATTGCGGAAGAGCTCGGCTTAGTGAATATGGAAATGCTGGCCGGCCGGAGCCGTATTGAAGCGCTACGTAACTTTGCGTCTCGCACAGGCGAAGAGGAGTTAAAGAAGCTGGTGGCGATCCTGGTTCAGACGGACCGGTTTGGCACGAGCGTAGCGGACGCACTGCGTACGCAATCCGAGGCGATGCGCGTGCAACGGAAACACAACGCCGAGGAGCGCGCCGGGAAAGTCGGCGTGAAGCTGGTATTCCCAATTTTCTTTTTCTGTATGCCTGCGCTGCTTGTCATTGTGGCGGGACCGGGCATGTTGCAACTGTTCAAGAATTTGCTTCCGGCACTCGGCGCGGTCGATTAGCGAAAGCCGGGTGTGCTTGATGCGTGAGATTTCTAGATGCCTTTTGGGCACTTATGAAAGAAGGAGAACTAAGGAAAACTATGGATAACGTGTTTGTTCAAGCTGGGGTTTGGGTAGGCGCGGCTGCCACGCTGATGCTGTACTTCAAGCGGCGCCGTAACCGCAAGATGATGGAGTAGTTGGAGACAAGCCTCCATCCCACTCCGTGCGGGTATTTAGTTACTTTCGAAAAAACGAGACCGGATCCGAGGTGATCGAATTCGGTCTCGTTTTGCTTCCTCTCCTTGGCTTTTTGTTCCTGATCATGGATATTGCCTGGATCTGTTTTGCGCAATCGAGTTTGCAGCATGCGGTTCAAGTGGGTGTGCGCGCGGCTGCCTCCGGCTATGTGCCGGCCGGAACGGCGCACCAGGATGACTATCTCAAAGATATCGTTCAGAAAAATGCAATGGGATTTCTTGCGGGTGACGACGGTATGAATGCCATCAGCATCGCCTACTACGATCCCGCCGATCTGTCCAAATCGCTGAGCGGGACTGGAAGTAATTCAGGCGGTAACGTGATCGAGATCAGTATCAAGAAGGTGCCGGTCAGCACGTTGGGCCCCCTCTTCCGGGAGGATTGGGCCAAGGTCTATATGACAGCGAGTTCGTCGGACGTGATGGAAGGATCGCATGGAAGCTCGGCCCCAGCGCGCTAAGTTGACCGTGCTCGGGAAAGACCGCGAGCGCGGCAGCACGCTCATCGAGTTCGTTCTTTCGGCATTAGTCTGGGTGCCACTGCTGCTGGGAACAGCTGTGTTCAGCGTGAACCTGGTGAACGCGATCCGGGTTAGCCAACTCACGCGTGATTCCGGTCATATGTATGCGCAGGGCGTTGACTTTGCTCAAACCCAGAACGCGGATTTGTTAACACGTTTAGCCTCGAACCTCGGGATTCAGCAGAAATCGGGAAATGGCGCGATTTTGCTTTCGAAGATTATGCTTGTGACGCAGCAGGACTGCGATGCGGCCGATATCAAAGTTTGTTCGAACCTCGGGAAATATGTGTTTACGAGCTTGTACGTCTTTGGGAATTCTACCTACGGCCACTCTAAGCTAGGCAGCCCGGACGGTTCGGATTACGCGAAAGGCACGGCATTGCAACCGCAGGACTACCTGGTGAAATCAAGCCTTTGGGCGCCAAACTTTCCGCATCTGTTTGATCCGCCTGACGGACAAGCGGCCACACCGGGTCAATATGCGTTTGTTTCAGAAGTGACCGTCAACTCGCAAGTCATTAACTGGAGTGACTTCAGCAACTCGGGGTCTTATGCGCGATCGATCTTTTAATGCTCCGAAGGGTGAACGCGGAGCTGCGTTGATCCTGTTCACGGTCATGCTTGCCCTGGTCGTGCTGCCGCTCATTGGGCTGTCGATCGACGGTGGCGTTGCGTATTTCGCCCAGGCGCGACTCTCCTCTGCCGTTGACGCTGCAGCTCTTGCCGGTGCGCGATCCTTGAACGTAGGTCAGGATACCAGTTCCCAGGCTGCAAATGCCCAGGCAATCGCGGCGAAATACTTCAACGCCAATTACCCTACCGGCCTTTTAAATTCGACGAACATAACGGTCGCTCCCGACCCGCCCAAGCCGTCGAGCTATCACACCATCACCATGCATGTGCATGCTTCTTCGGATGTACAGCTCTATTTTCTCGGCATGCTGGGCCATCCGACTGCGCACCTTACGGCAGACGCTGTGACTTCGCGCCGGGATGTGAATGTGATTCTGGCCGTTGACCGCTCGGGTTCCATGGCTGGTGTCTGCGAGGTGATGAAGGCAGACGTTGAGAACTTTGTGGACCGCTTTGTTGATGGACGAGACCGCGTCGGACTCATCACGTTCACCGGAAGTGCCAACGTCGATTACACAGCGACTAAGCAGTTTAAGAGCCAGAATCCAAGCATGAAAGACAAGATCGCGCAGCTGAATTGCGCCAACAATACAGGGTCGGCGGCGGCCTTGTCGCTTGCGCACCAAGAAATCTTAAATGGAGCCGAGCCCGGGGCGCTTAATATTGTCGTTTTCTTCACGGATGGTGTTCCCAACGGATTCACGGCGGGCCCGGCAACGCCGGGAGCAAAGCCAGGCTTTCCACTAAAACCCGGGAAAAGCTGCAACGGGTATTCATATGCCGACGGCTACATTGCCAATGGTGGAGGCATCTACGACCCGTATATTCCTCAACCAATCTCGTCGACTGCATTGCAGGTCCTCAGCAACTGTCCAACCGGTTCTCACGCACAACTGGGGCAGTCCTATCAGTTCATTCCGGATTTCGATTACTGGCTCGATTCAGCTTCCGGTTATGCCGCCGTGACGCGTGACAGCTCGGCGCACATCGTCTTCTCATCCGCTAATAGCGATGCCGTCTCGCTGAACGCCGCCGATGATGCTGCGTTGAAGATCCGGAACGACGGCACGGTGATTTATGCCATTGGGCTCGGCAGCAACGGAGGAGTCGACGAAAAATTTCTACGCCGTGTGGCTAACGACCCGACCAGTGCTCAATACAATGCGAACCAGCCGACCGGGAAGTATTATTACGCCCCGACGGCGGGTCAACTCGGTGCCGCGTTCCAGTCCATCGCTTCCGAGATCCTACGAATTTCGCAGTAGGTGTCCGTGACAGCCGAGCACATCGAATCGCTGAAACAGGAGTACGTCGAATACACCATTTCACTGGCGGAGTCGTTCGCTCAGAAAGCGGCCCGGTATGCGAAAGAAGGCGATGAGCGGGACGCAGTGCGAGCGCAGAGTAACGCGGCGGCGTTCGCCAGGAACGCCGTGGACATGATTCAGAAACTTCGGGACCGGGAAAAAGCCGAGGCGTTCCTGGCAAGGTTGATCTTGCTAGGGTGTGACCCGCAGACGACCGAGTACGTGGCTTGATCGCGACAGATAAGGTCGAAGGGATGTGGATTATGTCGGTTTCGGTGAGCATGAGTCGACGCTAACCAAATAGGCAGGGCGTCAACAAACGTGATTCAAGAAACGGCGCCATTTAGGAGGGTCGACAACGTCGATGTGGCGTTCGCGATGGCAGTCGCCAAAATGCTTAACGCACTCGTCGCCCCCAAGCACACCATGGCAATCAGGAGAGCATACTCGACCAGATCTTGTCCGCGCTCATTTCTGAGCGCCCAAACCAAACACTTGGTGTTCCGTAACGTCTCTTCCCGCAACAAGTTTTGCAATCCTGATCCTTTCCGGCGCCTGGGACAAATAGGCAATTTGATAACCGAAGCAGATTAAGGGTCTTTTCATTGGTGCGCGACGCCTTTGTAGCAGTGTTGGCGGTCGTGTTGAGTTCCTCCCAGAAAGGCCCTGGTTGTTTTCATAGGTTGACATTGCTGCCTCGCCGTGTACATTCGTAGACTCGTAACAGGCGTACAAATAGCGAAGGTGTGACCGATTGTTATACGTGCCCGAGTTGCAAATGCGTCCGGTCATGCATGTAAAAGTCTCGGGAGGACTGACGGAAGGTACAGGGCAGGTAAACGAGGGCGTTCATGATCTACGGGGGGCGCGACCGCGCGGTATGTTCCGTTGGTATGACGCGGAGAGAGATGAGTCATTCTGGACAGGATGAGCACACCTCTCATGGGGACAACCTCGTCTAGCGGTGTTGGCCTGCGACGACGCACTTGCCCTTCGCGACACGTTTAGAAGTAGCTGGGGTTCGTTCGTCTATGAATTGGCCCCGGCGGTCTTAGCAAGCGGCGGTTCAGCCTCGTTTCCCTCCGGTCGCGCTTCGCGGGTCACGATCTCGATGTTGCCCTTGAAATAGGATCCATCCTCAATAACGATACCCGGTGTGCGGAGGTCTCCTATCAGCTTGCCGCCGGTCCGGACAGTGATTTTGCGTGTCGCATTCACGTTGCCATTAATGATGCCCTCGACATCAACTTCTCTCGCCGCTACGTTCGCATGTACTTTGGACTTGGCGGTGACTGTCAAATCGAAGCCGGTCAAGTCGAGGGACCCATCGATCTCGCCCGCGATGTGCATATGCTCCGCGCTCTTGATCTGGCCTTTGATAACCATGCTCCTGGTTATGGTGGTGACAGGTTGCGACTCGGCGGTAGCAACAGGTCTTGCTCTCTCAGGACGACTTTCCGTCACCGGGGTTTCGGGTCTGGCGGCGGCGGTCGGAGTCGTTCTGGGCGAGTCTTCTGGTGGTTTACGATCGCTCCACATACTCCTACAGTACAGAAACCGCTTTCCCAAAGCAGCGGTAACAGGTTAAGGTCCCGGCCTCCGAGAGTTCTGTGGATTTGCCTTGGTATGAATGCTCGCCGCAACATCGAGCGGTTATGACCAGCCTGGAAGTCAGAAAATCCGCATTGCGGATGCTTCAGAGTGGATTGTCCTTCTTTTTATATTCACCTCCGTAGTATCCGCATCTTCGGCGATCGTCGCAAAACAAACTCCAAAAAATTACAAATGCGATGAGGATACACACCCACGCAGCTAAAAGCAGGACATAGCTCATCTCGATACCTGTGGCGAGTAGCTGCTTCGGCTACTGTTATTCAATTCGACGCTAAACTCGATCCCCCTGCTACGAACGGTCATCGATATCTTTGGTCCTGGAGGCGGTAGAACCCCCTACGTATATGAGTTCATAAAGTAGTCCGTTACTTAAGCAGCGGGACAGCGTAAATGCGTAAGCGTGGCCGGCTGTATTCATATCATTCGATTCATGCCCCCGGGACCGGGGAAGGGATGATCTGGATTGCATTGAGCGGGGCACGCGAGTAGATATCGGTGCTGGTGCCGGGTGTGGCGGTGAGGGTAAAGCTGGTGCTCCGAATGGAGAATTTGATGTAGTTGCCACCGGTGCCAATTGCCGAAGCAAAGGTTCCGGAGAAGTTGGTGCTGGCGGCGTCTATGGCGGTAATGGTGGAAGGGGTCACGCCCGGGGCAGTGATCTGATAGGCGGCGGTACGGGTGGCGCCCGGGTTGTCTCCGTCGACGTACACGTAGACGTCATAGCCGGCGGAACTGGCGGGCAGGCCCGTGACGGTCACGAGCGTGGGGTTGAGATTGCTGGTATCGAGGTAGCCCTTCATCATGCGCAGGTTCCCGGCAACATCTCCGACCGTCGTGCTCCAGGTGTTGTCCGATGTCCAGCTGAGCGAGGCTCCGGTGGTCGCTCCGTTCTCGTCTTTTAAGGCCAGAGCCTGTGAGCTGACCGCACCCGCGGCGCTGTTCCAATTCGCTTTGGCGACTACGCCCGCGACCTCGCTTGGCTGCATGGCTGTACCGAGGCCGACGAAGTCAATGCTGATGGCGGTGGCGTGCAGAGCGGCACTCGAGACGGTCAGCTGTAGAGCTAAAGTATGCACAGCGGCGCCGCTTGTGCCTGTGATGGTGAGTGCATAAGCACCCACCGGTGTAGCGGCAGATGTGATGATCTGTACCGTGGCCGTTCCCGATCCGGACACGGTGGCGGGACTGAAACTTGCTGTGGCTCCGGCTGGTAGGCCGGCAACGCTCAAGGTAACCGGCCCCGTAAAGCCATTCAGCGCGTTGACGCTCAGTGGGTAATTGACCGCACTACCCACGACCACGCTCGTCGCGCTTGTTCCTCCGGCCAGGCTGAAATCCGGCGTGGTTGGTATCCCAGGCAGCTGCCCATAGACTGCAACGGCATTGTCGTAGCTGACCGCATATACCTTGCCGTTCACAACAACGGGTGGAACGTATTTGACGAGAGTTCCCAATCGGTCGCGATTTGGCGACAATTCGCTGTTCCAAAGCTCTTGCAGAGTCTCCGCGTTGAACGCTCGCAGGATCCCAGCGACATTTCCGTGATTGCCACTCTGGCTGCTCGACAGTTCCGCCCAGACCACACCAGTGCGTGTCGTGCTGCCGTTCGCTGACACCGTCAGGGCGCCTCCAGGAGAACCCGGGGACACGATATTACCGGCTGCCACAGCTGCCGCGTCGAGCGACGTGCCGTCAAAGTGGAACGCTTTCAGAACACTGGCCTGCGTCCACGTATACACGAGCGGTCCTGCCGGGCTCGACCAATAGGCAGGGCCTCCCTTCATGTAGCCGCCATTCAGTGGGAGCGTCTGAATGATCTGGGTATTTCCGGCAACCTCATGGCCCAGATTCGTCCCGTGGAGGAGGTACAGGACGCTTTCTTTTCCGCCTCCGATGATGACGTCTGTGCCTGGGATCATCATCAAGCCGGTCGAACCGAGATCAAGGTCTCCGGTATTCAAAGTACTCTGATTGTCCGGAGTAAACCAGTCGAGAATACTAAAGCCCTGGGTGCTTACACCGAGCTTTAATATGCTATTTCCAAACTCTGCCTGACCGTCCCAGTCTCCGTTACCGGTTTGGAAATATACGTTGCCAGCGTCGTCGACGACCGGGGCTCGTCCACTTTGCCAAATGCCACTTTGACTTCCGTTGGGCGAGGCGCAGAATACTCCAACTTGCCGGAGTGTGGCAGCGTCGTATCCCATAACCCACCCGTGATACGGGCCATCATCCTCATGAGAAGCCCAGCTGATCACGACAACTCCGTTGGTCAAAACCAATCCGGCTCGCTGATTGTGCATCTTGGGATCAAAAGAAACAATGGCATTGCGCGAGTCGCTTGCCGTCCCAGGCACGGTGCCGGCGATAACGACGGGACTGCCGGCCTTCTCTGCGCCCGAGACGATATCTAACGCATGCAGCCGCTGCACGTAAGAACCGTTCTCTTTCGTGCGTGCGACCAGGTACATCGTCTTCGACGAGAGATCGATGACAGGCGTGCTCTCGACGCCAACGTTGCCGACAATGTTCAGAGTATTGGAGCCGACCAGGTCAACAATTGGGACAGGTATGATTCCGTTCGAGGCATCCGTGAAGTCACGTGTCCACAGTGGAACGCCGGAATGATCTGCATCGAAGGCATAGACCTTGTCGTTCATGGTTGCAACATAAAGGACATTGCGAACTGTACCGGCGACAGGTAGGCCAGAAACGTACAAAGGCTGGGCATAGATGCCGCCGTCCACCGGGTAACTGTACAACCGGCCAAACTGATTGACATTGACGTTCAGAGTGTTGAGCGCCGTTTCCTGAAGGTTTGCTCCTGTACGCGCGTTGTCGTATCGGCTACTGAGAATGTTGACCTGTGCCTGTGCGAGATGCGGATATCTGAACAACCCGCAGCAAAGCAGCAGGACGGTAAATTCCTAGTAAGCATAAACATGTTGACAGTGGTCAAGCTAGAGTCATCTGTCGTGGCCGTGATCTCTACGAGCTTGACGCGTCCACAAGTTTTAGGAAAGTGATTAGGGCGTTTGTGTCGTAATGGGTATATCCTCCCTACACGAGTAGGTATTAGGCTTTCGCCGAACCCCAGAGCAGGGTTGATCCTATACCCTTGCAGGCTCAATGTCCTCACACGGTGTGCGAACGTTAGTCGCGCGGGCCTCAAGCCTATAGGCTGGTACTTTGCAAAGCAAGAGTACGGCAGTTCCGCTGCCTTCGGAGCATAGCCGCTGCTACCGAATGACAGCTGATGCGGCGGCAGCGTGACGAGTGGAAGTAGATCTGAACTTCAGCTACCGTACTGCTCTGATCGGGAACTGGGTCATCGAAAGTTTTGGTGTCGTCTCGCGATGCCGAGACTGCAAGATCGACCGTGTGAGATATAGAGGGCGTTCCTTTGCCTCCGTATACATTCGTCCTACGTATTCCCCAACGATTCCTATGCTGATCATCTGGAGTCCGCCTAGAAGCAACATTCCAATAAACGATATGGTCCATCCGGGCACCCAGGTCTGGGTGATGAGACGAACGGCAAGAGCATAGAAAATCCCGAGCGCGGACAAGGCGGCCGACAAGAAACCTAATGCGGTGACGATCCGCAATGGCACGGTAGAAAACGATCCGATCCCATCTAAAGCGAGGGCGAGCATTTTCCGTAGCGGGTATTTCGTCTCGCCTGCAAACCTGGGCGCCCTGGCATACTTCAGGCCGAATTGCTTAAATCCAATCCAGCTACACATCCCTCGGAGCAGGCGATGCCGTTCCGGGAGACTCGTTAGAGCGTCAACTGCTTTGCGGTCGAGTAATCGAAAATCACCGGTATCGAGAGGAATGTCGATGTCGGACAGAGCATTGATAACACGATAGAAGGCTTTGGCAGTCCACAACTTGAACCTGCTCTCACCTTCACGGGACGCGCGAACTCCATAAACCACGTCATATCCCTGTTTCCAGACCGCCACCATTTCTTTGATGACTTCCGGCGGATCTTGCAGGTCTGCATCGATGATTACGACTACTTGTCCCGCGGCGATATCAAGTCCAGCAGATACGGCAATCTGGTGTCCGAAATTTCTGGACAGTGCAACGATCGTCACATTGGGATCTGCTTCATGCATAGCTTCCAATTCGCGAAGCGTCCCATCCCGCGATCCGTCGTCGACGTAGACGATCTCGTAGGATTGCGTAAGCTCAGCCAAGACGTGACTCAGTCGCTCGTGGCACTCGCGCAATCCATCCGCCTCGTTGTAGCACGGAACTACAACACTGATGCTGGACGGGCAAGACGGTGCGTTTGCCCGGTGGAGTCCGCGGCCGTGGTTGAACTTTCTATGCGCTCGATGCTTCCGTACCTCGGAAATCATAGATCCTCCAACTTCGTTATCGACCACCTGGGTATATTGCGTTAGGTCGACTTGGCACCTGAATGGGTTGGGAGTTTCGGGCTGAACGTAAAGTTCGTACTATCGCTTCAAATCCGATGGGGCTACATTACCAGAAAGGAAGCGCATAAGCCCGGAATTACTCACGGCGGCGTCGGATTCCGCGCCGGCGTTGCATGCGCCAGATCCGAGATAACGGGAGGATCTAAGAACTGCTTTCCGCAGTTTTTTGTGCGACACGGGCCTATCGCGGAGCGCCGTGATTGCCGGGCGAGCGTTCTGCTTTCTGATCACGGAAGTAACGCCAGAAAACATTCGCGACGGCCAAGACAGGGACCGCCAGAATAAAGCCCAAAGGGCCAAAAAAGAAACTACCGGCAAGCAAGGCGAGGAATACTGGAAGGGCGCGAAGTCCTAGAGGCTTGCCGAGCAGAACGGGTTGCAGAACAAATCCTTCGAGGGCTTGTATAAACAACCACACCCCGAACGCAAGGGCGAAAGCTGTCCAATCGCGATGGCCGACCAGTAACGTGATGGCAATTAGAGACAAGGGAACGAGGGACCCTACAGTGGGGATGAAACTGCAGAACCCTCCGATCAGGGCAATGGCCGGCCACCAGGGCACATGCGCAATAGCTAACCCGACGGCATAAAGAACAGTCTCTATGCCGGCAATGATGAATTGCGAACGGATGTATAAAGCCAGAACCCTGATCGACTGTCGAAAAGGATTACTCGACGGAGCCACATACCACCTTACTCTCGATCATGCTGGCTCTCTCGTCGTTCGTTCACGCCTGCAAAGGGCGCCGGACCAGAACGCCTGCTTTCTCCTGGCGTTCCTGGCTACGTGTTCTGCCGCCTCGATACATCCCTTCGCCTTCCGATTCTCACCACGCCGGGTGTGCTCTCGGTCATCGGCTTTGGAGGCCAACCTGCGCCGATTCCCCGACAACGATATCGATGCGGTGGGGTGTGTGCTTCGGTCCGGATTGGCCGCTGAGCCATGTCCGTTTCTCAGAGAAGGCCAGCGTATCCGCGTGACTCGCAGCACTCGAAGGCATTTTGGTCCAGAAACGATCCCAGTGGCGCGTCGTGATCCCCGTTAAGATGCTGCAGCGCTCTCGCGGTCGAAATCGACCGTTCTTCCTGTGCTGCGACAACTTGCATTGAGTGCTCGCCAGCGGCCTTCAATGTCCGTTCTGTTTGGCTAAAGCTCGCTGCACGGGTCCTTCGGGAGTTGCTGCTCCATCTGTTCTGGGGTCTGAGCCGGCGTAGTTGGTGTTCGTTTTCGTGTCGCGCAGGATCGCCTGGCCGCGACCCATCTCGAGAGTGAAGCCCCGACGGATGCGGAGTTCGTGCCCCCATTCCGAGAGTCGCTGCAACGAGTTCATGGGAACGCGGTCTTCGATCGAAACATCACAGCCTTGCGCGGAAGCGTTTCGTCCACCGGGCCGTCTCCAAGGCTTCTTGCACGTTCATGCCGTAATCCACCACGTCAGACACGAATTGCGCATGGGCAAGAGGCTGATTGGGCCGCCCATGATGCCGAAACGTGATATGCTGATCGCCGCGCTCCATGAACGCGGGGATAATGGTGTGGAATGGGCGCTTGCCTCCGCCAGAACGTCGGGATGGTTCGGCCTCGAGCGTAAACCCGAAGCCGCGATTCTGCAGAACGAAATCCCATTCCTTCGACTGCTACGCCGGAACCGAAAGCTCGAGCAACGCTTTCGTATCCAACTGGCCATGTTTCCGTTCTGATCGACAACCGTGAGATATGTGGTGTCTCCATTCACCGGCCTGACCCGAGGTTACATTGCAATTCGCCTTCTCATATCGATCAGAGACGCCCTTTGTTTGGCGTATTCTTTCGATAGCAGGACGTCGACACGGGATACGTAGTAGAAGTGCGGATCAGCATCGTACCGCTGGAGGTCGGAGTAGGCCAACTTCATCGCTTCGATGCGTATGTGGATCTCCGCGGCGTCGAGGGCACACCGTCGTAGCCGGCGCGGTCTCCATGATGTTCAGCATCTCAAGAGCCGCCATGCCTTGCCCGTTGGGCGGAAGTTCATAGACTCTCCAACCCCGATAGTCGATGGAAATTGGCTCGACCCATTCGGAAGAGAACGAGGCCAGGTCTTCCGCCGTCATCGTTCCGCCCTGATGTTGCGCGAGGTCGTCGAGAATCGCCTGCGCGATCTCGCCTTTGTAGAATGCGTCCGGGCCGTTATCGGCGATTAGACGGAGGCGCTTTCGCCAGCCCGGATTCTTGAAATTGATCGACTTCCGGCGGACTTTGCCGCCGGGCAGAAAGAGACGCTCTGATTCGTTGACCGGGCTGCAGTTTGAAGTATTCACGGCATCGGTCCACGATTCGTGAATAATTTCGGAGACCGGAAATCCTTCATCGGCGTAGGCGATCGCAGAGTTGAACAGAGATCCTTCCAGGGGAGCTTTCCGTAGCGGCGATGCATTTTGCCCAGCCATCCACCGCGCCCGGAACAGTGACAGAGTGAATCCCTTCGTGGGCATGGACGCTGAAGCCGGCTTTGTCGTAAGAACTCCGGGGACAACGCGTGCGGCGCAAAGCCGGATGCGTTGAGTCCCGTGAGCTTGCCGGTCGTAGCGTCCCGATAGAGGCAGAACATGTCGCCGCCCATGCCATCCATCATCGGTTCGGTGACGGCCAGTACAGCGTTCGCGGCGATGGCCGCATCCACCGCAGATCCACCGCGCGACAGGATCTGCGGCTCCTGCTTCTGATGCGAGTGCCTGACTGGTGGCGACGATTCCCTGCTGCGCGATCACCATGGATCGCCCGTATTCGCGGCCTTGAGCAGAAAGCAGGAGGCCTGTCGCGATGCCGAACAAAAGCACTCGGACAGCGGTCAACGAAAGCTTACAGTTTAAGCGCCTCGACATCAGCTCAGCATCTTCATGGCTTCCGGATCCCATTGCACTGTCCTCCGCTCGAAATACGAAACGTTTGACATCAGTGCTGGACCGGCTGCGCGCAAACCAAAGACCGGATCTTCTACTACCGGCGTCCGTTCCCGTAGGGCTCGATAGAAGTTTTTGTGATGTTCCATCTGCTCGACATATCCGTGCGGAAGTGGGAACACTTCTTGTGTCGTGGGCTGGAAGCTAGCGGCCGTCTGGGGGACTTTGGGGTATTTCCCGTCGTGCTCCTGAAGAATGGCCTGTGCCATTGCTTTCGAGAATGATTCCGCAGTGGTACCGGGGTCTAGTTCACGCGGGCGCTTCGACACGGTCAGGGAATTGCCTACCGATAAGCTCATGACGCCTTCGGTTCCAACGAAGTGGAAGCCTTGCGAATCGGAACCTTCCCCGCTGCCGGCTTCGAAATTTACCCGCAAGCTGATCTGAAAGCCCGGATGTCCGGGTGTATCCGGATAATCGAACATGCCCATCATCAGATCCGGAACGTCACGGCCATCTTTCCAAAAGTAGGTGCCACCCATTGCCGAGATCCGGTGCGGGCCATGGCTGTTCATCACGAAATGGATGCCACTGAACTGGTGCACGAAAAGATCGCCCGCAATGCCGGTGCCGTAATCCTGATAGTTCCGCCAGCGAAATAGCCGGACCGGATCAAAGGCGTGCTTTGGCGCGCTACCGAGAAAGCGATCCCAATCAATCGTCTTTTCTGAAGCGTCGGGCGGGATGGAATATTGCCAAGCTCCACGAGATGAGTTGCGATTCCAGAACGCCTCAATCATGTGGACTTCGCCAATAGCGCCGCTGGCGATCAACTCCTTGGCCTTTGCATACAGGATGGAACTCACGCGCTGGCTGCCTACCTGGAGAATGCGGCCGGTGGTCTTTTGCGCGTCGATCACCGAGTGTCCGTCTTCAGCCTTCTTCACCATCGGCTTCTCGCAATAGACATCCTTGCCCGCTTTCATGGCGTCGCAAGCGATGCGAGCATGCCAATGGTCGGGCGTGGCCACGATCACGGCATCTAAACCAGGGCGTGCGAGCACTTCACGATAATCTCTGCTCGTGAATACGTCTTTGCCATACCGCTCCTGAGCAAGCGTGAGACGGCCGTCGTAGACATCGGCAACGGCCACTAGTTGTACACCCGGAATGGCAACAGATGTCCGCATGTCGCTTTGGCCTTGGATACCGAATCCAATACAGCCAATCTGGATACGGTCATTGGCTGAAACCGGCTTCGATTCGGTTTGTCCCTGACCTTGATTAGCGAATGCCAGCGCGGAGACGACGCCCGTGTTGTGAAGGAAATTGCGGCGGTTTATGGGCATGGTGATTATTTTCGGACTTTGAACGTGGTGATCACGACTGAAGAACGCTTCTGCAATAGTCGTAGCACTTTTTCACTTCTGCGACGGTGTCAGCACCCTTGTAGGCGTATTCAATGTTGGCGGGGATTTTCCATTGCCGGGCCTTTAGCAATTCGAGAGTCGCTTTGAGCGGCGTATCGCCCTGTCCCCAAGGCACATTGGGACCCTGGTTTTTTCTGCGGTCCTTGATATGAACCGTAACAGTGCGGTCGTGATACTTTTCGAGAAATGGTAGCGGATCGTAACCGGCTGCCGTGAAATGTCCAATGTCAAGATTCAGGCCGATCCACTTGGATTCGCGCATAGCGGATTCAAAGCTCTCCGGTTTCGCGAACTCATTCGGATCGGCCAGATTATCGTGGCCGTGCATTCCGACCATCATCCGGTGTTTCGCGGCAACGGGCGCCACGCGTTTTGTCGCTGAGACCGTGGAAGAAGCCGTCAAAGCGGTAACCCCGAGCGCTTGAGCCATCTCGAAACCCCGCTCGATTTCTTCATCCGTGAAATCATCGCGAAAGCTGTAATTGTAAGCGCTGAGTTGGATTCCAGCACGATCAAATTTGCGGCGAATGTCCTTGAAAAAATCGAGCGGAACAGTTGTTCGCCATTTTCGCAATTGGTCCCTGGCGTCAGTTGATTTGCCCCGCGGCTCCACATGGCCCTGCCAAAGCTCGCATTCGCCCAGCCCGATCTCGACCATCGCGGATATCATGTCGTCGAGCGGCCGGTCGCGGAAGCTATACGATTGGGCACCAATCTGGACACCGGATATTTTTGATTCTATGGCGGACGCTATGCCCGGCAGGGCGAGTCCGACCGCGGAAACTCCCATGAAATTGCGACGGGAGGGATGGACTGTTTCGGTTATTCTGCTCTTCATCAGTTAATGAACCAACGGCGTAACGATGATGTTGCGGAACTCAACGGCCCCGTGATCGCCTTGCAGGCTGATCGGTCCGGGTTCCGCTTCGTTTGGATCAGTCGCCATGGCGGTGAGTCCTTCTATCATCCCTTTGTCGATGATCGTAATGTCGTTTTCGACAATTGTGACCTGGCGGCCGATCAAGCGGATGTCAAATGTCTGCCATTCATCGTTGGGCTTGCTGGCGTCTTTGGCCGGCACGATCCGGCTATACAGTGCTCCCGTGCTGTGAGTGTCCGGAGGGGCGCCGTGATCGCCTTTGATCTGGACTTCGTAGCGTGCACGGAGCCCGACTCCGCTGTTGCTGCCTTCCGGAACCTTGAACTCCAGGTGAAGCTTAAAATTCCAGAAGCGCCGGTCGGACACGAGGTCGCTGACCTTGCCTGAGCTCTTGAGGACACCACTCTCTACAGACCACCCTCCGCCCAGCTTTGGCTCCTGCACATGCCAACCCGCAAGACTTTTTCCATCGAAAAGTTCGACCGGCGCGCCATCCCGCCACGATCCGTCGTCCACATCGTGGATGACGGGTGCACGAACGCCAGTCCATTCCAAAGGCGGCCCGGGCTGGCCCTCCACCTGGTATGTTCCGTGAAGCTTGCCGCCGGAAAGCCTGGCCGAATAGATAAGGTGGCGAGTCCCGTTCTCACCGCCAGCGAAGCGCGATTTCGGTCGAAACCCGAACACCAGTTCGTCGCCGGTTATTCTGATTTCTTCGATCGGATTCAGATTCCCATCGAAAGCGCTGATGAAGTCACCTGACGGCTTCCCGCTCCCGGCACCTTCGATTTTGAGCCACCATGCACGGCCGTGCGGCTCCTTTGGGACCGTAATGTCCCAGTAGCCATCGAAGCCGGATTTCGCCTCCAGGGGCGAAGCCGCGATGGCCAGAAAACACGCTAATGCCGCGCTGCTGCAACAGAGTCTTGCTCTCATGGACGGTCGTTCCTTCGCCTACCGGTCACGTTTTAGAAGGACAGCTTCAACGCGAATCGGAATTGTCGTTGGTCTGTATTCGCGCTCGTGATAACCAGGAAGTTTCCCGCAGAGACGTTGGCGTTAGGCGCAAGAAAATGCGGCGTATTCGACAGATTATAAGATTCACCTCTGACCTGGAGGTGTAGGCGCTCGTTAATTGGGAAGGTGCGGAAGATGCTCAGATTCGTGTTGATGGTCGCCGGAGCTCGCAAGGTGTTACGGCCCGACGTGCCGAAGCGAACGGCGGTCACGGGTGCATAGGCGTTCGGATCGTAGTAAGGATTACCCGGCCCGATGCCGCCGAGCTGAGCCACGGTGGGAAGGATCTGGTCAGCGGTTTGAGTATTATTGGGCGCGTTGAGCGAAGTGCCCGACGCGGTCACATTGAACGGAAGACCCGAGTAGGCGCCAAAGGTTCCATTGAGCTGCCACCCGCCGAACACGTGTCCTGCGAACCCATGCTGGAGATAAGTCTTCCCCGTCCCGAATGGCAGCTCATAGACACCGCCGATTTGAAAGTTGTTGGGGATGTCGAAGCCGGCAACCGCCCTGTTGCGGGCGATTGCGGGAGGGTAGTTGAACAGCAGGCCCACTCGTCCGTCGTCGTCGGCCATGTCGATAGCCTTTGAGCGCGTGTAGGCGCCTTTAATGAGTAGACCCCCGGTGAAGCGGCGGTTGAAGCCGATCTGCAAGGAATTGTAATGTGAGCTCAACCAGCCATCTTCAAATAAGGTGGAAACGGTGCGGTGGAGCGTCGCGTTCAACGGAAGACCTGCGGTTCCGCTGCCGGGAGAACCGTAATTGAGCTCGTGGTCGACAAACTGATGGGTTGTCGACGTGCCCACGAAACCAGCGCTGACCAGAAACGCACCCGGCAATTGTCTTTCTATCGTGAAGTTGTAGGACTGAATGTAACCGCGATGCAGCAGGCCTGGGAAGGGGCTGCGACTGATGACAGTCGACGGAGGAACGGGAGCGATACCCGTGCTCAAGTCAGGAGCCGTGACAGCCGGGATGCCTGCCGAAAGAGAAGCATATGCCGTGTATGAATTCGCCCCCACGAAGCTTTGCGGGATGGTCAGCGGGTAGGGATCGCGGAACACGCGAGACATTGGTAGCGGGTCGTAGCTGATTCCGTATCCCATGCGAATCACCGTCGAATCAGAGACGCGATAGGCCAGGCCGGCGCGCGGAGCAAACAGCTTGTGGCTTACCGTAACACCTGCACCTTCGGGATTGTTCCCAATTCCGCCAATAATGATGTTGCCGGTATTCAGATCGAAGCGGCCCAAACCGCTGTGGTCGCGCTGCACGAGAGGATATAACTCGTAGCGCAGGCCAAGGTCCATCGTCAGCTTGCGTGTGACCTGCCAGCGATCGCGGCCATACCAGCCGAACTGCCATTCCCGGCCGCGCAGATATTGGTTTTGCAGCGTTTTACCAACTGATTGATCCAGTCCCAGCAGAAACGCGGCATAAGCGTTGTATTGGTTGGGCGATCTGCCGCCATTAAGAGCGGTGATGCCTCCATCAAAGGTGAAATAGCCACGCGGACCGAAGCTGCCTGCCTCCGGTTGCCATTGATTCAACTGGAACCGGATCATGTCGAACCCAAACCGGAACTCATGCGCGCCGTGAGTCCAGGAAAGATTGTGGCTGTTGGTCCAGGTCTGATCGTTTCGAAAGAACGGAATGTAGTTTGCGGTTTGACCAAAGCTGCTGAACCCGGTGATGTTGAAAATGGGGAAGCCGCTTTGACGGACATCCGGGCCATTCGTGCCGGGAATGCCGAGTTGTGTTCCGATGTTCTGCCCGAAGAATTGATCGGTGCCGTGCTGGCCCATGCGGCTGAACCCGAGCACTTCATCGAACACCAGATTCGGCGTAATGATGAAGCTGTGTCCGAGAGTTGCTAATTGGGTCAGCGTTGGAGCCGTGCCTGCGCCGTTGCCGTTGCAGAGGCCGGTGCCGCCGGCAGCTGCCGAGACTGAACGGGCAGTTCACCAGCGCCTTCATGACACTGTACTTGCCGAAGATGTGGTGATTCTCGGTGCGGTTCCAATCGACTTTGCCGTCGATGTTGTCGCGATCGAGGGCCTGGGTGCGCGGAACTGAAGTAATTGGAAGTGGTCCCCGGCTGATTGGGCAACGGCAATAAGTTTTGCAGGCTTAGCGCAATGGGGTTGAACTGCGAGGCTGGAACGATGCTGTTCGCGTATGCGGAACGCGGCCTCTCCCGCTTGAGTCTCCCGTTGTGGGGTCGTAGATGGGCGTTCCATAGCTGCTGAAGTTTCCCTGCCGCTGGCGGCCAGGGTGGGAACAGTGGAAAGGGCGGAGTAGTTCGTCCGTTCCCGTGTGCCCTCCCAACTTCCGAAGAAGAAGAGCTTGTTCTTGACGATCGGGACCGCCTAGCGTGCCTCCGTCGATGTTGTGCAGGCTGAAGGGCGTGCCGTTGCCGTAGTAGAAGTAATTGCGCGCGGCGAGATGATTGTCATCCCAGTAAGCGAACGCCACGCCATGGAAGCTGTTGGTTCCTGATTTGGTGGTGATTGTTACTGCGGAGCCACCGGCCATGCCCTGTTCGGCATCGAAACTGCCGGTGGTGATATTGACTGTCTCGATGGTTTCCTCCGGTGGAACATACAGCGTCGCGTGCGGAAGCCACACGAAGACGTCCGCCGCGCCATCGACGCGCGTATTGTTGTTGTTTCTATTGGTGCCGTTCACGTTAGTACTGAGCGGGCGCTGTGGTGTATCAGTAATGGAATTCGTGAAGGCCGGCGGCGTTGCGCCGGGAACAAGACTGAACAGGCTTTGGAAGTTCCGGTAATTGGGCAACGGCAGATTTGCCATCTCGTGCGGACTTAGCTCGGCATGAGTGTCGCCCTTATCGGTTTGCAAAGCCGCGGCGGACGCGGAAACATCGACCGCCTGCGCCTGCGAGCCAACTTGCAGCTGGACATCGAAGCGCGTGACGGTGTTGATGGTCGCGGTTACGTTCGACGCCGTGGCCTTGCTGAATCCCGGAGCGCGATACGCTGGACTTCGTATGTGCCCGGCAATACATTGCCGATGGTGTACCGGCCGGCATCATCGGCGGTTGCGTTGCGCGTCTCGCCCGTCTGCGGATTAACGGCGTTCACCTCTGCCTTCGGTACCACCGCCCCGCTTGGGTCTGTAACGGTACCGATAATGGAACCGTATAGAACCTGCGCCTGGATGGCAGGTATGTCGAAACCGTATAACGCAACGAGTAATACGAGAGCTTTGAGTTTTCCCACGAACATCTCCCTCCTGGCTTTTCACTGGTGTGTGGCGAACGTCTCCTCCCGCACGCGCTAACTAGGCTCGTGGGAGTCGATCCCCGAAATGAACTGCCGGCATATTCTAGCGGCTGTTCGGTGAAAGTCAGTATATCCCGTGTGTGCGGGCGGATTCAAAACGGCATGCTGGCCGCCGGACGGCTTTGAGGCGAGCGCTCTTTAGACGGACTGTAACGATAGACTGGACGCGCATATCCATAAGAGGTCACCGTGCCTTTCACAAGCCGCCTCCGTTCTATTGCACTGGCTACCCTTTTGGCTCTGCTGGCATTGGGTGTATGCTCCGTGAGTCTCCCGTCGAGTGCCCAGCAACAAGCTCCTTCCAGGCGGCGAGCGAAGCCATCGAACGTGCAGCTTATGAATCGAAGATATTGAGCGGCGAGTCCGCGACCTTCTGCACAAGATGACGCTCGAAGAGAAAATCGGCCAACTGACGCAGTACGATGCTTCGCAGGCCGCTCCCGCGGGTCTCACAACCGCAGCGCTCAATGTAAATCCACCCGGCCCCAATGGCATCGATTCCTACCGTCTGGCATCGACAGGCAAACTCGGTTCCATGCTGAACACCGTCGGACAGCAGATCACCAATCACTTCCAACACGCCGCTGTCGACGCCTCCCGGTTGCACATCCCGCTGCTCTTCGGCGCCGACGTCATCCACGGTTTCCGCACCATCTTCCCCGTGCCATTAGCGACTGCCGCCAGTTGGGATCCCGAACTCATCACTGCCCTGGCGCACATGGCCGCGATCGAAGCCAAAACCGCCGGCGTCAACTGGTTCTACTCGCCCATGGTCGATATCGCCCGGGATCCCCGCTGGGGCCGCTGCACCGAAGGCGCCGGCGAAGATCCTTATCTCGGCGCCGCCATCGCCCGCGCCTACATTCGCGGTTATCAGGGCGAAAGTCTGGCCGCCCCCGATAGCGTGGCGGCATGCGTCAAACATTTCGCGGGATACGGTGCCGCCGAAGCAGGGCGTGATTACAACACAACCGACATGAGCGAGATCCGGCTGCGGCAAGTATACCTGCCTCCTTATAAGGCTGCGATCGATGCCGGTGCCGCCACCGTGATGAGCGCGTTCAACGCTTTGAATGGCGTGCCCGCGACTGCCGAACCCTTCCTGTTAAAGACAATACTGCGCGGCGAATGGGGCTTCGACGGCCCGATTGTCAGCGACTACACCGCCATCATGGAGCTGGAGCATCACGGCACCGCGATTGACGGCGCGAGTGCTGCAGCGATAGCATTGAACGCAGGCGTGGACATCGACATGATGTCGCACTTTTACGACTCGCAGCTTCCCGCCCTCGTGAAGTCCGGACGACGTTTCGATACGCCACAATCGATGAGGCCGTGCGCCGCGTTTTGCGTGTCAAGTTCGCGCTTGGGCTCTTCGATCACCCGTTCACCACGGGCTCGGAGGTAACGAACGCGGTTCCCGAGCACCGTCCTCTCGCGCGTCGCGCCGCCCAGGAATCCTTCGTCTTGCTCAAAAACGCCGGGTCTGATCAAGCGCCCGCTCCTTCCACTACCAAGCACAAAAAGCTCGCGCTTATCGGTCCGTTTGCGGAGGACTCAGAAGACATGGTCGGCGCATGGTCAGGAGCGAACAACTTCGGCGACGTGATCACTCTGCGCGCGGCTCTGGAACAGCACGCCAGCCAGAACGGCACGGCTCTGCTCTATGCGAAAGGCACAGACATCTCCGGCAATTCCGAAGCCGGCTTTGCTGAAGCGTCCGAGGCGGCCAGTAACGCCGACATCGCCATGCTCGCGCTTGGTGAATCAAGCGAGATGAGCGGTGAGGCAGCTTCACGCGCGCACCTGAACTCCCAGGCAATCAGCAACAGCTTCTGGAAGCGATCGCGGCCACAGGAAAGCCGGTCGTCCTTCTTGTTTTTTCGGGCCGGCCACTGGTTCTCGATTGGGCCGCGTCCAATGTTCCAGCGATCATGGAAGTCTGGTTCCCCGGTGTCGAAGCCGGTCCTGCCATTGTCGAAACGCTGTTCGGGGACGTCGCGCCGAGCGGGAAGTTGACCATGAGTTTCCCTCGCGCCGTCGGCCAGGAACCGCTCTACTACAGCCAGTTCCCCACGGGACGCCCGGAGCAGTTTCCGGATCCCAACCGGGTCCGGTGAGACCAAATATGTCTCCAAGTACCTGGACGTGCCGAACAGCGCACTTTTTCCATTCGGCCATGGGCTCAGCTACACAACTTTCGCGTATTCAGATGTAAGAGTATCTGTGGCGACCGTCAGCGTCGCTGCACTTACGAGCGCCGGGACGACATATGTTCAACACGCGACGGCAAAAGTGACCAACACGGGCCACCGTCGCGGGACGGAGATCGTGCAGTGCTACGTCAGCATCCGGGGCGCGAGCATGGAGCAACCCGTCCGGACGCTGAAAGGTTTTACGCGGGTCGCTCTCGAACCAGGCGAATCCAAGCCGGTTGACTTCCCGCTCGGCTTTGACGAGTTGTCGTTTTTCAGTGCGGATAAACACCGGGTCGTCGAGCCCGCTGAATACACCATTTTTATCGGCGGCAGTTCCATAGCAGAGCAATCGGCCCAATTCCGGACGACAGCTACGCGGCGCTCTCAGTAGTTTGTATCGGCCCCATCCACGGCTGCTGCCAGCTTTGGAATCCACCTAACTCTGTGTTTGTGCTCCTTGCAGTTCTGACCGTACCTATACTTGATTTTTGAAAAGAAACTAATCCAGGCGAAGAAATCCTCTCATCAATCAGCCGTACGAGTAAAACAACTTAGTAAGGAGATTGATGATGAAACGTCTTTTAACCGCCTTCGCGCTTGCTGCCTCTTTTTCTCTTCATGCTGCCGCGGCGGACATCGTAGATACTGCTGTCTCAGCAGGTAACTTCACAACTCTTGTTGCAGCAGTGAAAGCAGCAGGGCTTGTCGAGACACTGAAGGGTGCCGGTCCGTTTACAGTCTTTGCACCTACAGACGAGGCCTTCGCGAAACTGCCTGCCGGCACCGTTGACGGTCTGCTGAAGGATCCTGAGAAGTTGAAAAGTATCCTTCTCTATCACGTCGTCTCCGGAAAGGTGATGGCGGCGGACGTTCTCAAGATGAAGAGCGCAAAAACGGTGGGCGGTGGTTCAGTCAAGATTGACGTAATGGGCGATAAGGTGATGGTGAACAACGCCGACGTGGTGAAAACCGACATCGTGTGCGACAACGGCGTCATTCATGTTATAGACAATGTTCTTATGCCCGGCAAGATGTAACTTGCCTGCTTTCTCCGTACGCTGTTAGTGCCTTCGGTCCCTCGACTTGATAACTGTCTTTTAATGGTCAGTAAAAATCTAAGTCGAGGGACTGGTGCGTTTTTCTGTCAATCCGAAGTGACCGAATCGGCGTTGCATCTGCTTGTGAAACGTACACGGCTCAGCTCTCCTAAATTCCCGCAGCCGTCGTGGCTACGAATGTTTACCGTATACTGAATGCAGTCATCAGCAATTCCGCTGTGACAGTCCGGGCAGTCGATCTGGGTTCGATTGCTTGCTCCCCACTCATCCTGGCCTCCAATTCACTTTGGTTGTAACCGCAGCGTGAAAAGGAAGCTCCATGTCACATCGAAGCGGCGATCGCGCCAGAGCTGATAAACAGGCAAGAAGACGTCGTGTGCGTCGCTTATCTTTGCGTCCATTGAACAAGGCCATCAATGCTGCCAAGTCCCGGCTTATAACACCTGCTGAACCTCCCGCCGACGCTTCTTAAAGCCGAATACGACGGGAATTGTCCGGAACGGGCTAGACAAGCAGCAGGTCGGCCGGACACGGCAGTTGATTCGACCGAATGAACTATGTCCTACGTAGCGCGGCGTGCAATGAGTTTTCGGTATCCCTTGCTCAATATAGTCCCAACCACCAGGACCCCAGCGAACAACGCCAACACCGCAATTCCTTGCGTTAGAAGTCCCCGCAAATTCCGCTCAGGAAAATGTCTGGTAGCTCCACGAATGTAGGCACACCGCGGTGCGGCAGCATCATACTCGACGGAAACGGAACCGTTTTCTGTGAGCGCAGGAACAGAGCGGTCATCAATCAAATCTACTGCGACTACCGGTTCGATTCTTCCTTCGGGGACGAATTGCACACCTATGATCTGAATCGGTTGCTCCGCCCGGAAGCCCCTCTGCCGGCTGCCTCGAAAGAGCCACACGCAGCGCTCAAGAGTCTTAACTTTGCCGACTGCCGATCGGACATTATTTCGGGGTGCCGGCATTGGGCGCGGAAAATCGGTGACGAAGGAGATTGCGAGTGCAAGCCCAACGCACCCAGCAACCGCCCACGTAAAGCCTGGAACGCGGAGAATGCGCCATAAAACCAGGACCAGAGTGACGCCCAAAACTGCTGTGATGGCCGTTACATGAGCATTTATGATCTCTCCCAGTCCCGACCATGTGTGCCTGTCAGCCAGTCGTACGGCGGGGAGCATGTGGATCTCTCGCAACGTTCTCACGCCTGGATAATCCGGAAGATCTTTTTGGCGTAAGTAGTGCAAGGGGACGAGGTCTCCTGGCCTTAGCTTGTCGAACGCATCCGGATCCACTTGCGTGTTCATGAAGGCGACACCGGCTCCATCGGGTGGATCGTACTTTACCGTGAGGTCGAGTTGCCGTGTCCACGAAGAATAGTGAACAAGGATGTGCTCGTCCTTCGAAACGACCCGTCCGGCAACATCGACACCTCGCTGGTCGATCAGGAGTGACGAGAGGACGAATGGTGAGATCAGCAACAGTACGGAGACAAGAAGAACCAGACGTATTGCTGAACGCATGAGTTGTTTATACTCCTACAGTTCTCGCTCACTGTCCTGAGGCCAGTAGCGTGCCAAGCTACCTGTCTTCGAAGCGGCGAGAGTGCGTCAAATTTGAACGCGACACCGGTGGTTATTCGACCGCTCAGAATAACAGATAATGTCACGGAGGAGAATCTCCGATGTTTACGCCAAAAGGAAAATTCGGGTGGTACGAACTCATGACCAGCGACACGAAGGCAGCTGGCAAATTCTATTCTGACGTGATTGGCTGGTCTATCAAAGAAATGTCGGGTGCTGATGGTGTTCACTACACCACCTTCAACCTTGGAGATGCCGGCATTGCTGGCATGTTAAACATTCCCGGACACACGTCATGGATCGGCTACATAGCTGTTGATGACGTTGATGCTCACATTGAAAAGATCGTCGAAGCTGGCGGAAAGTTATGGAAACCAGCAACCGACGTTCCTGGCATGCTTCGTTTTGCAGTGATGTCCGACCCGCAGGGCGCTGCAATTGTCATCTTTACACCTCACCCCGCCATGCCGTCGCCGGAACGCCCCGCGCCCCCAACCCCGGGCACCATCGGCTGGCACGAACTCTACACAACCGACCTGGAAGGCGGGTTTGATTTTTATAACAAGCTCTTCGGTTGGAGTAAAGTCAGCGACATGGACATGGGTCCGATGGGCGTTTATCGCATCTTCGATCAGGGCGAACACAACCCAATGGGCGACGGCGGCATGATGGCTAAGGCTCCTCAAATCCCGGTATCAAGTTGGAACTTCTACTTCAATGTCGAATCCATCAAGGCCGCGATCGAACGTGTTACATCGGGCGGAGGGAAGGTCATTAACGGTCCCATGCAGGTGCCCGGCGGAGGATGGATTATCCAGGGCCAGGATCCGCAGGGGGCCATGTTCTCTCTCGTTAGTAACAACGAATAATCCGCGGCAGAGGGCTTGCGCCGATTTCTGCGGTAATGGAGCGATTGGGCTTCTACGTTGCCCACCCGAAGTGCGTCCATGCCCTACAAAGTTACATTGGTGCTGATCATCGGAAACAGCGCCGGATCGGGTTGAGATCTACTCGATGCAACGTGGAACATTCGGGTCAGTGAATCTCCGGCTCTGGAATTTCCGCATCACTGGCCAGAAAATCGAAGTCGCAGCCTTTGTGAGCTTGCGTGACCCGCTCGCTATAGAGAGCTCCATAGCCGCGTTTGTAGCGGGGCGATGGATGTGTCCACCCAGCTCGTCTGTTCGGGCCAGCTCATCCACATCGACGAGCACATCCAAGACTTCTGTTCGGCACGTTCAACGAGATCGGATCACCATCCCGTATCAGCGCGAGCGGTCCACCGACATAACTTTCGGGCGAGACATGCAGCACGCAAGTGCCATAGGAGGTGCCGCTCATGCGGGCATCCGAAATCCTCACCATATCGCGAACTCCCTTTTCCAGCAGCTTTTGAGGGATCGGTAGCATGCCCCACTCCGGCATACCGGGACCTCCCAGCGGCCCTGCATTTTGCAAGAACGAGAACAGAATCCTCAGTAACGTCCAGATCGTCCCGATTGATACGCGCTTCCAAATCCTCGTAATTCTGAAAAGACAACAGCCGGGCCGGTATGCTGCAGAAGGCGTGGATCCGCCGCCGAAGTCTTAATCACCGCCCCATCCGGAGCAAGGTTCCCGTACAGAACGGCCGTGCCCCCGCTCGCCACAAGCGGATTCGCGCGCGGCCGGATCACTTCGGAGTTGATCAGCGAGCGCGCCTTCCAGATTCTCGCCCACGTGCGGCCGTTCACCGTCATGCAGTCGAGATGAAGAAGATCCGTAATCTCCGCCATCAACGCGCGCAAGCCCGCCGGCATAGTAGAAGTCCTCCATCAGGAACTTGCCCGAAGGACGAATATTCGCCAGCACGGGCACCCGCTGCGAAATCTCGTCGAAACGTTTCAAGTCTTAAGATCCAGCCCGCACCGGCCCGCCATAGCAACCAGATGAATCAGCGCATTCGTGGAACCGCCGATCGCCATGTCCACGGTGATCGCATTCTCGAAACGCATTCATCGTCAGAGATCCACGGGCCGGACATCTTCCCAGATCATCTCGACAATCCGTCCTCCGCAATCCATCGCCATGCGCACGTGATTCGAATCCGGCGGCCGGTATCGACGACGCGCCCGGAAGCGTCATCCCAAGCGCTTCCGCCAGCGCGGTCATGGTCGCTGCGGTGCCCATCGTCATGCAGAACCCGGGCGAACGCGCGATACCGCCTTCCATCTCGTTCCATTCCTCTTCGGTGATCGTGCCCGCGCAACGTTCGGTCCAGAACTTCCACAGATCGGTTCCGCTGCCGAGCGGCTACGCCTTTCCAGTTGCCGCGCAGCATCGGACCCGCCGGCAGATAAATCGAACGGCAGATTCATACTGATCGCACCCATCAGCAGGCCCGGGCGTCGTCTTGTCGCACCCGCCCATCAGCACCGCGCCATCTACCGGCAGGCTGCGCAGGTTCTCCTCCGTCTCCATCGCCAGCAGATTGCGATACAGCATCGGACTCGGCTTCATGTACGTCTCGGTGATGGAGAACGCCGGGATCTCCACCGGAAATCCGCCCGCCTGCCACACGCCCTGCTTCACCGCTTCGGCCCGCTCGCGAAGATGAGCATGGCAGGGATTGATCTCGCTCCAGGTGTTGACGATCGCGACCACCGGCCTGCCGACGAAATCCTCCCGTCGGTATCCCAACTGCTTCATGCGAGAACGATGGCTGAACCCGCGCATGGTCGCCGGACCGAACCAGCGAAAGCTCCGAAGCGTTTCAGGTGTTTTGCTCATTCTTGTGCCTAGCGGATGCCCTCTCGATCCGTCTCCCGGACATCAGCATACATCCCTGTATTTGATGTGACTGACGCTTCGAGAAAGCTGATGAGCGGCCAAACTCGGGAGTGCAGGGCCTTTTACGCTTGCTTTTAAATAGGCCCCCTCATGGATCTTTCTGAACAAGATCATGGGGCTGTGCCACTCAGAATCCGACGCGGCCAGCGCGAATCAAGGCAGAAAACGCGGCCGAGTCACTCGCTGCACGACCAGCGGCATTGATGTGTTCCCGGCGCTTCCAATTCGTCCAAGGAGAAGTTGCCGCTCACGAGGCGTCCCCGGTTGTAAAGGAGCTTGTCGAAGCTGGTGTTAAGCTCGAAACGAGAACTCCAGCGCGGCGGATCATCTGTAGTTCCGATGATTTGCCTGCTCATGGTCGTTGTGCAGTTGCTGGTGAGAGCGTTGTACCACTCCGGATGACGGTGGAGGTGATTGAGGTAGCCGACATAACTCAAAAACAGCTTGCGGGCCTCGTCCGGCGGGATCTTCATGCGAAAAAGGAACACCTCTTCGTGCTTGCGGAAGCTGGTGCGCAATCGGACGAGATCGCGTTCGTCACCAGCGACAAAGATGATCTGGTATTGGCGAAAGAAGCAGAAAAGCCCTGAGAAGGATTGCGTCGCTGTTAAGCGCGGCTCGACGGAAAAAGCAAGGTGATCCTGAGCTCCGAACTGGAAACTTGCAATCGCGTGGCCGGTGAAGGGTAAGCCCCACTCAACGAAAAACAGGTCAACAGCGCGAAGCTGGGCCAGATCTACGGTTTTGTCGCTCCAACAATCTGTGAACTCCGTCTCTGAGCGATAGTTGCAATTTCGCAGGTTATGGATGGTGACTCGGCTCTCTTGGATCTGAGCCCATGCGGTCCGATCTACGCCTTGCTTCCACCGCTCCTCATCGGGCGGTCGCAAGCCAGTCCACCATGCGAGCACGACACAAAACGCAGTAAGACAAAGGCCCGCTTTCAAGGCGCTGCGCCCTAGAGTAAAAAGGATACTCACAACGCCGATGACGTACAGCAAAGTCATCGGTAGTTGAAGCTCAGGGACTCGGGAGTCGATGTAGAGAGCAGCTGCGGCCCACAGGCTGAGCAGGCCGATGACAAACCACGCGCCCGCTTTCGTGAGCACGCGCAGCGCTTGTCTCATCTACCCGGATTTGCTTGTCTTCCGCCGCAACAACCTGAGGGCGAGGTACGCGCTAAGAGGGATCGCGAGGATTAATAGTTCTGTAAAGCCGGTATCGCCGTCCGGTGAAAGTCCTAATAGCTGCTCAATGAAATGCATAGTAGCTCCTTTTGAGACTCAGGTCCGTATGCTGCTAAAGGTCGACCTCACTTGATAGGCGGTGGCGGATCGTCTGGTAAACATCCATCAACGTCCGGGTGAACGGTCCAGCGATGTTCGGGCCGCGACTGAGTTTGCGTGGTAGCGGGGTCGAAGGCCTCATGCAGCAACAGACACCAGCTGTCTTTGAGCTTGATCGCGGCCGCCTTAAAGGCGGGCGACGCAAGGCCGACGCGCATATCGAACACGCTCAGGCCATCAGGGGTTTGCATAGTGAGGGGGAAGTCGGGATCCCACTCAAGGTAAGGCGACCCGAGGCTCGAGATTTTAGGATCTCCGGCCTTGATGATCGCTTTAAGGGGGTGAAACTCGTGCCAGCCTTCGTGGAAGGCGTCGTAGACGTGAGTGCCGTAGACCACCACATGATCTCCATCGACGAGATCGCCCAGGGGTTCGTCGCCTACATTGGCGTCATTCACGTCGCCCTGATCCGAGTTGAAGGCGGCACTAGCGGCAAGATAACCACCCGCAGCCGCGCCGCCTAAGCCTCCGATGATTCCACCGATGATGGCACCAACGACACAGCCAATGCCACAGAAAGCGACTCCGATGGAACACCCGGCTGCTGCTCCGGCGGCAGCGCCGACAGCCGCTCCTCCACCCACGGCGAGCGCTTGCCAACCGGCCGTCGCTTTCATATCGGCCCAAAAACTTCCCTCGGCTTCGCAGTGGAGCGTGCAACGGGAGACTGCTGTTCCTGGCGGTAGGTCGGCGATTGCCGGGGCGTCCTCGGTGACGGGATCGTAGGGAAGGTCGGTGAAGTATGGTTTGAGCAGTCCTCCCTGAAGACCATCGAGAAAGATGTCGTTCTGCGGATACGTCTCGGTTACTCCATCGAGAGAAGGACCCGGCCCGGGAGGAGTGGCTTGCCAGGCAGTGTTCGGTGCTTTGTACTCGTCTTTGTGCCGGTGAGGCATAAGGCGCATGTCAAAGTATTGGTCATTATCAAATGCGCCTAGTAGAGAACTGATTTTGGGCGGCGCTTCCACCGTGCCCAAGGCGCACTGGTCCCCCGAAACACAGCACAAACGATGGTAGAGCCACTCGTTTGCAACCGCCGTGATGGTGACCGCGTACTGAATGATGATGGCGACAAAGCCAACGATGTTAGCGGCGGAACCGGCGAGGAATGCGAGTATCGCAATAATCAAGCCGGGTGCACTAACGCCCAGAGCAAACGAAAAGAGATCCTTTTGTCGGAACGGTACGTCGCCTGGCGTGTGGTTGTAACACTGTGTGTATTGTTTATATGCCATGACCCATCAATCCCGGCTAGCTACCGTGCGCATACAGGGTTACTCCGCCCGCTAACTTTCGTGGCCCATTCGGCGGAGTAGCGAAGCCGTGGATATTGAACGGCTGTGTACCGATGAAGGTTCCTCTGAGGTACTCGGCGGAGACATTGATCTCCTGGGACACGCCAGCTGGAAGGTTAAACACGCGAGGGCTGATGGTGAGATTCCAATCGCCGGAAACAGCGAACTCCCCATAAGCCTGGGTTCGTAGAGTGGCGGCCCAGCCGGCTTGGCTCTCGACATAGCGGCCTTGGGGGACATCGCGCCGACCTCTGGGCGGCGGGGCTGTATCGTGACAAGGCTTAATGACTGGCAGACGATACATGTCCGGCTCGAGTTCATAATGCCGGGGCACAGCTGCGTCATTCGTCACAGTAAAGGTGAATTGAGCGGGCGAGTGAGTTTCGCCAACCAGCGTATTTTTTTGCCCCAGGTTGTTCGCGGAGTTCGCGTCGTCAGGCCAGACGAGCAGTGCTAACAAACAATAGTGGCCCTTGCTAGCGGGAGTGTGCCACGGAATCCTGGCGAAGGCCGGGCAATGTGTGCTGCCCTTGACGCCGAGATTGGTCGTGTTCTTCCCGATGGGCGTTTGGGTATTGCCGAAACCGATATGAATCTAGGAGAGATCGATACCGAGGCCGACCGCTGGTGCGGAATACGAACCATTCCAAACCCGCACTTCGACCTGATAATCGCTATCGAGCTGTAAGCTGTCAGGGGCCACGGGGTTGTTCCCCGCGTCATAAATCTGAATATCGGGATTGTCCCACGTGACGGCTAAGCCTTGGCTCATTAACCAGTACTGCGCATACAACATTGGATCGGCACGAAGATGAACACTGGGCGGCAGAGTAAGACAGCATCCACCGCGATCCGGCTTACGGAAGCCGCGGCGAAGAGCTCGCCATAGTCCGCGCAGGAAGGGTAACAGCTGTGTTAATAATCTCGGAAGCAGTCGGAAGAGCTCTATCAGGGCGCCCAAGAACTTGGAAAGGCCGTTCAGGAACGAATTCATATGGACGTAAGCAAATCGAATCTGGAAAAGCAGATTGTGATTTCCAGTGAGAGCAACAACTTATTAAGCCGGCTAAACACAAGCACTAAGTATGCGTTCCCTTCGCCTAAGCAGTATTGGCAACTATATGGGAAGGAATGTAGAAACGCAATAGATAGTTTGGAATTTATGCAGACGGCCTTCTTCGTTGAGCCCGCTTCCAATTCACAAATCGCCGCGGTGACTAGAAGTCCGAGAGGCGGAACGCGAAACTTTTTTTGCTGGGCCGTTTAAACGGCAATTCGCTCAGGAATGGTGTCCAGGAGGCGTGAGAGCTGATCCATTTTGATAGGTTTGCTGATGTAGTCGTTCATGCCGATTTGGAGGCAGCGCTCACGATCGCCTTGCATCGCGTTTGCCGTCATGGCGACAATAAGGGCATCGCGGCCCCGGGCCGATCTTCGGATGATCTCAGTAGCTTCATAGCCGCCCATTACCGGCATTTGGACGTCCATGAGAACTAAGTCATAGTCAACCGCATTGAACTGATCGATAGGTTCCAGACCGTTGGCCGCGATAGTGACCGAGTGCCCAAGCCGCTGCAACATCGTCTGCGCGACCCGCTGATTGATGATGTTGTCTTCGACAAGCAATATCTGCAAGTTGCGTGAGCCGGTATCGCGGCTGACGTCCGTAGGCGCTGACGGTTCGATAACCGTCTCAGAACACGGCTGCGAGGCTCCTTGAATCTCTTCCGCCATCGCCCGCCACAGGTCGTTGAGGGCAACTGGTTTTGCGAGCCGTCGAGCGATGTTCAGCTCACGACAGCGGTCGACCGACGCCACCGAATCTGCTGACGAGAGCAGAAAAATGGAAAGGTCCCGGAACGTGTCGGATTTCCGAATGGTTTCGACTAGTGTGAGCCCGTCCATTTCGGGCATGCAAACGTCGGCTAGCAGCAATTCGTAAGGTTTGCCGGCGGAGTGCGCAGCCCACAGTGCCGCGAGCGCGGCAGGAGCAGAGTCAACGCAGCAGACCGGGACGTTGCGAGCGGTTCTGTCGGCCCACAAGACCAAAGCCGTCGAGCAGCAGTTCCTGGCCGAGCACCCCAAACTACGCTTCTACTTCATGCCGACTTACTCGTCCTGGCTGAACAGGTGGAACTCTGGTTCGCGAAATCCAGCGTGACCTACTCGCTCGCGCATCTTCACTTCTGTCGCTGACCTCGCCCGCAAGATCCGCAAGTAAATTCACGCCTACGCCAAAGTCGCCAAGCGCTTCCGTTGGTCCTATTCCGATCCAAGCAGACGAATCATTGCTAATCCTATGACCGGGACAGCTTACTAGCCCGCGGACTTCAAAGCCGTGTTCTTCGGCAATCTCTTTCACAATTTCAAGAGCGGTCGTTTTGACTGTTCCAGCGCCGCCCTGAATTCCAACAATCTGGTCCCGAGTGGTCTGGATCCCCTTCAGAACGGCCTGGCGTCGCTCGTTCCCTTTTAGAATCTCATAGCGCCCGAGGTCCGGCTCTTCCATTATGGGAGTAACACTGTTTTAACCTATATATATGACTCGCGAAAGAACACTGCGTTCCATTCGAATCATCGCGGGCGTAGTGTAGCGATGACCTGGCGCCGGAGGCCTAACATGATCGACACTGATCAGTTCGCGGGAGGCGCGTTGACGTTCAGTCCTTCATCCATATCGTTGAGGAGAATATGTCGTTGGCCGTATCGAAGTGCTTGCGTGATGATCCGATGCTCCTCAATAACAGCCGTTCGTTTATTCAACTTCCGGACAGCGGAGCGCACGCTTCTCCTGTCATTTACCGGCGTTGCTCGTCCGCCAGCTGCTGAGGCGCGATCTTGCGTGCGGCTTGGTCGACAACCTGGGCTGGTTGATTTCCCCAAAGTTCAGCATTTGCAGGTGAGCTTTGCGGACGCACTCGTCTTCTTCGACAAGGGCGGTAAGAGAAACGGTTTTCGGAGCATTGAACGTGAGGTCCCCAAGCAGCGCGGCGCGCAACTTCCTTTCCTTCTCGCGTGAGATGGGTATCTCGATGCCGAATGAGTTGCTCCCCTGACTTGGGGCCTCGCCGTCAGCGACACGGTCGAATGCCTGCGCCTCGACTGACCCAGTCAGGCCGAAGTCGGCAGCGAGCTGACAGTGCCATTGTCCTTGAAGAGTTCCGGATTGGGAGAAATAGGAATTGGAAGCGGCTGAGTACTCGCTTTTGTAGTAATCCTTGACCTTGGCCGGTACAAGGGGCTTGATGGATCGACTTCGGAGGCCAGCTCGGTCCCGCGGCAGATAAGTACATCGGCTCCATCGTAGAAGGCGCGTCTCGCATGCACCAGCTGCTGAGAGATCTTCTGGCATTTACACATGCAACTCTCAGACCCGAAACATTAGCTACTGAACAGGTAGACAGACGCCAAGGAGAGACTTCTGCGAAGTCTCTCCTCTCTAAGAACTGCAATTGAAGAGAGCAAGGCGTCGGTCACTTACCGACCCCTGCCGGTGGTCGCTATCGACCAATACCGATTAGAGCAGGTGTTTCAAAACCTACTTGGAAACGTTATCCGATACCGCAGTGAAAAGCCTCCTGAAATCCATATTTCAGCTGTGAGACGAAACAATCAGTGGGAGTTCTCTGTTCAGGGTAATGGGATAGGCATCCACCCGCAATACAAAGAGCAAATCTTTGGCATTTCGAACGTCTTCACGGCGGTGCGGATTATCCCGGCACAGGTATGGAACTCGCCATTTGCCAGCGCGTTCTTGAGCGTGCTGGCGAAAGAATCTGGGTTGAATCCGAACCAGAAAGAGGTTCTACGTTTCTGTTTACAATTCCAGCAGGGTCCGCGTAGTGAGGAAGACTGGCGAAGAAAAAAAGCCCATTATCTTGATCGTGTAAGATAATCCGGCGGATGAGCACCTGATGCGCAAGGCCCTCTCGGAACACCGTGTTAACTGCGCACTCGTGCACATCAAAGACGGCGCGCAAGCGTTGCAGTTCATTGATGCGGTCGTAGCAGGAGAGGCACACTGCCCCGATCTCGTAATCCTTGACTTAAATCTGCCGCGCAAGTCTGGCGCGGTGATTTTGAAATATCTGCAAGAGCGCCAAGGGTTCAGTCTTCTCCCGTTCTGATTCTAACTTCGTCGAACAATCAAAAAGACGGAGACGCCGCCGTCCGTCTAGCAGGCTGCTGAAAAGGAGCCACTCCGCCGCCTGTTTACAGGACCGAGGGGTTGTGTGACGGAGTAAAGGCGCGGAACAGGGTCTTCAAGCGGGGATTACGTTCGTATTCGTTTGCCCGAAACGCCGGTTTTGCAGCGTTCGGGCACACGTATCCCTAGGCGGCGGCTGCCTGAAGGTTCCGCATGCGTACCAGGTTGTATGCCGCCGCCGCTAACGTGAACATCCAGCCAGTGCGATCCGGTCCCTTGAAGCGAGTCTTGCGCTGCAGCCCCACGGTTTTCATCCAGCCGAACACTTCCTCGACACGCTTCCGCTTTTGCTGGCTGATCACGTAACCTTCGTGCCGTGTAGTTCGTGCGTCTACCGCGCTACGCCGGCCAGAGTCATTTTGAGCTACGTGCGGCGTCACCTTCATCTCGCGCATCTGCTTGATGAAGCCGGCGGTGTCGTAACCGCGATCGGCACCGAGCGTCACCCGCTGGGAGGCTGCTTTCCCTTGAAGCATCTCCGCCGCTGCTACGCGTTCTGCTATGCCCGTGGCCTGCGTGAGGCGCACATCGACCACCAAGCCGTTACGGTTCTCCGTCAGTACGTGGCCCATATAAGCGAGCTTTGCTTCCGCCCCGCGCGTCTTCTTGAACAACCGCGCAA
Organism: uncultured Acidobacteriaceae bacterium; assembly: GCA_963730775.1. Classification (GTDB taxonomy): domain Bacteria; phylum Acidobacteriota; class Terriglobia; order Bryobacterales; family Bryobacteraceae; genus Bog-105. Next base: position 630,863 of record CAVSTI010000019.1, read on the forward strand.
ACGGGTCGGTAAGCGATTGGTGCGTATCGTTCTTTCGTGTTTGCTTGTGCCAGTTGACCGTTGGATTGTTTCCGGGAGCGCGCGGCGGCGGGTTCAGCCTGTCGTCATCGCTCTTCTTGCGCTGGAAGCTCTTCTGTCCAGCCCAGGCCTCGATCAGTGTTCCGTCCACCGTGAAGTGCTCGTCGGAAAGTAACTTCTTGGCCCGTGCCTGCGCGACTACCAGCGAGAAGAACTCTTCGGAAACAGCCCCCTCCAGCAGTCGGTCGCGGTTCTTGGTGAACACCGTCGGATGCCAAACCGGGTCATTGGCCGCCAGACCGACAAACCAGCGAAACAGCAGATTGTATTCCAATTGCTCCATCAGCATCCGCTCGCTGCGGATCGAGTAGAGCAACTGCAGCAACAGTGCGCGCAGCAAGCGCTCTGGCGGGATCGACTTGCGCCCGTCCTCACCGTAGATGGCGTCAAAGCGAGCACTCATCTCCTTCAGCGCCGCATCCACCATCGCCCGCATCGGACGTAAAGGATGGTCCCGCGGTACCCGCTCTTCCAGCGATCCGTAGCTGAACAACTCCTGCTGTTGACGGTCCTCTCCACGCATACTCTTAAGACGTTCCAAACATTCTTAGAGTCACTTGTTTGTTGAGAATTTTAGCATCCTG
>CAVSTI010000020.1:0-254326 GCA_963730775.1 uncultured Acidobacteriaceae bacterium
TCTGAGCAATGCCGAGGTGGCGCGAGCGAGCGGCGTGGACCTCACAACTCTGCGCGAATCCAAAGATAAGGCCGTCGCGATGCGCGTCATGGCAGAGGGCTTGCCTCGCATCCTTTTGCGTTTGCGCGGAGAAGGACGCCTCGACGGGGTGTGCGGAATGGGAGGATCAGGCAGCACCGCGATCCTCAGCGCCGGTATGCGCGCCCTGCCTATCGGAGTTCCGAAGCTGTTGGTCTCGACCGTGGCCGCGGGTGATGTCTCTCCTTATGTTGGCTCGACGGATCTGACCATGATGCATTCCGTTGTAGATGTGGCAGGACTCAACCGCGTGAGCTTGCAGATCTATACCAACGCTGCGGCCGCAATGGCAGGAATGGTCGATGCAGTTCGACTGCAGCCACGGAATGAGAAGCCGCTAGTTTCGGCGTCCATGTTCGGCAACACGACACCTTGCATTGATCGAGCGCGATCCATTCTGGACCGTGCCGGGTCGGAGGTGTTGGTGTTCCGCGCAACGGGAACAGGTGGCAGAACCATGCAGCGCCTCGCATCCGAAGGATTCTTGGCAGGCATGCTCGATCTGACACCCACGGAGTTGGCGGATGAGGTGTGCGGCGGAGTGTTTAGTGCCGGGCCCGAGCGCGTCGGGATCGCAGCCGGAACTGCCATCCCGGTCGTTTTCGCGCCGGGTTGTGTGGACATGTGCAATTTCGGCTCACCCGTTTCTGTTCCCGACAGATATCGTTCTCGATTGCTCTACGAATGGAATTCCAACGTGACGCTCATGCGCACGAATGTCGAAGAGAATCGCCGCATCGGGAACTTGATCGCTGAGACTGCCAATCGATGCGCCGGAGCCGCGATTGTTCTTCTTCCGCTCCAGGGTGTTTCGATGCTTGATTCGCCCGGTGGCCTCTTTTGGGATCCGGATGCGGACCACGCCTGCTTTGACGCGCTCCGTTCATCACTGAAGGCGAGCATACGAGTCATCGAAGTAGATGCGAACATAAATGACCCGGCATTCGCCGATCGCGCTACACAGGCCTTTTTCGAGCTGACCGAATTGTCAGGCCTTGACCGCGAAGGGAGTTACTTCAGGTGCCGTTCGATAAGGGGATTTGTGAAGACAGACGAAACCAGACTGGAAGAGTAACCTCCAATCCGCCGCCGCGCACGGTCAGTTCCTGATCGGCGCCGGAGCGGGCGCAGGCCTTTCGGCTAAGTGCGCCGAGGCGGGCGGCGCAGACTTGATTATTATCTATAACTCCGGCCGGTTTCGAATGGCGGGACGTGGTTCGCTAGCCGGTTTGATGCCGTACGGTGACGCCAATGCAATCGTCGTGGATATGGCGCAAGAGGTTATTCCCAGTGGTGCGGCACACACCCGTGCTCGCAGGTGTGTGCGGTACCGACCCGTTTCGGTTGATGGACAGCTTTCTGCGCGAGCTCCGGGAAATCGGCTTCGCCGGTGTTCAGAACTTCCCAACGGTGGGCCTCATTGATGGGATGTTCCGGCTGAACTTAGAGGAAACTGGCATGGGGTTCGCGGCCGAAATCGAAATGATCGCGCGCGCACACGAACTCGGATTGCTGACCTGCCCGTACGTCTTCGACGAAGAACAGGCTCGGCAAATGGCGCGCGCAGGAGCAGATCTGCTCGTTGCTCATGCGGGCTTGACCACCAAGGGTTCAATCGGTGCCAAGAGTTCGATGACTATGCAGGAAGCCGCGGGATTCGTCCGGCGGGTGCGTCGAGGCCGGGAGGAGCGAGCGGAATGATGTGCTCGTCCTGTGCCATGGCGGGCCCATCGCCGAGCCCGCAGACGTGGCATGGATGATCGATCACACCTCCGGTCTGGATGGTTTCTTCGGCGCGTCTTCGATCGAGCGTCTCCCGACGGAGGTCGCGATCACGGAGCAGACACGCAGCTTTAAATCCCTCCGGCCGACGCGCAAGCTGGTGGCGCTCGGAGCAAAAGATGGCGCGCAATGAGCCGACACGCGTGGACATGGGTTTCAAAATGACATCACTTACAAGACCTAATTACAAATGTTGGTTCCGATTGAGTTTGCTCGGCCTTTGTCTTTTTCTAATGGGCGCAGGAGCAGTCCTTTGCCAAGTCGACACGGGGAGTATCAGCGGCACGGTAAGTGATCCTGCGGGCGCAGCCCTCTCGGGTGCAAAAATTACCATCGTTGCCGTCGCAACGAATCGAGAGCAAACCGTGACCCGGATAATAACAGCCGCTACTCCTCTGGTCCGCTGCGCGCCGGTGAGTACCGGATCGAAGCTGAAGCGTCCGGCTTTAAAAGTCTGCTTCGCCAGAAAATCGTGTTGCAGGTTCAGGAAACCCCCGTTATCAACCTGCAGATGGAATTGGGCACTCTCAACCAGGAGGTGACAGTCACTGCCGCGACGGAATTGGTCCGGACTACGGACGCGTCACAAGGATCCGTTATCGAAGAGCGCAGGGTGAAGACCCCGCTGAACGGCCGGGATTACCTCCAAGTGTCTCTGCTTTCCGAGGGACGCTGCCTCCCCAGGCCAAGGCCGTACGGCAACGGGAACCAACGACGGCGTCGGAAGCAGGGCCGGAGGGTTCAGTGCTGGTGGACAGCGCACGACGGACAACAACTATCTGCTCGATGGCTTTGATAACAACACGGATGACACATCGTTCGATACAAACCAGGCTGAGGTCATCAAGCCGTCGGTCGATGCGATCCAGGAATTCAAAGTCCAGCCGAATGCGTACCCGGCGCAATTCGGAAGGGCCGCTGGCGGCGTATGAATCTCACCATGAAATCGGGAACGAACCTGTTTCACGGCACTGCGTATGACTTTCTCCGTAATGAGAAGCTCGATGCGAGAAACTTCTTCGATCCCGCAAGAAACCCCACCATTCAAACGCAACGACTCGGCTTCACATTTGGTGGACCCGCCATTAAGAACAAGGCGTTCTTCTTTTTTCCTGGGAAACGCTGAAGCGGAGGGAGTCCGCAACTGTAAACAACACGATTCCGACACTCGCGATGAGACAAGGAGATTTGTCGGCGTTCAACGTACCCATCTACGATCCTGCGACCTCCAATCCAGCGACCCGAACAAGCCAGGTATTCCCAGGGAATATCATCCCTGCAAACCGAATTGACCCGGTCGCGAATAACTTCATCAATCTGTATCCGACGCCCAGAACGGCAACGCCTCTCAGAACTTCATCTTCAATCCTCCGAACCAGGAAGACGTCGGCCGAATCAACACGCGAGAGGATTACCAACTTCTCAGAAGCACCAACTTTCATGGATCTTCAACAGACAAACAGACGACATACCGGCCTCCACGCCTCTGCCTGCGCCAGCGTTCGGCGGCAATACTCGCGCCACAAACGTGCAGGGCTACGGCACCGGCCTTACCTGGACCTATGTTGTTTCCCCGGGCCTGGTCACAAGTACGAAAGCGGGATGGTTCAAAGACGAATTCTTAATCAACTTCTCTCCCGAAGCGCTCGCTCTCGGAAACGTGGCCGCAAAGTTCGGCCTTCAAGTTCCTCCGTCGACGCTTAACGTCACATACCCGACCATAAATATGGCTGGTTTTACAAGCCTAGGCGCGGGTAATTTCCAACCGGTCTGGTCGAATGGACAGAACCGTCAAGTGAAGAACGATACGAACTGGATTAAGGGTGCACACACGGTGCAGTTCGGGGCTGAGTCTCAATGGCTACAAACCAATAACGTGAATGCCAGAAATCTGGGGGGCGCTTTCACTTTCAGCGGCAGGTACACAAGGAACTCAATTACCAATGCTGGTGGAAGTCCCGTCAGCGATTTCCTTCTTGGCGCTGTCGATAGCAGCACTTACAGTACAAGCACCCGGGTAGAATCCCGCGCCATTCTACTGTCCGGATATCTCCAGGATGCCTGGAAGATCAGCCAGCGACTCACATTGAATCTGGGCTTGCGATATGAGTTTCTTCGCCCATTTGAAGATAAATACAATAAGCTGGCGAATTTCGATATGGACACCGATCCGCTGAATCCGAAAATCGTACTCCAGACTGGCGGATCAAGCCTCGTGCAGGCCAATCCATTCAATTTTCAGCCTCGCGTGGGTCTCGCCTATCAGTTAGTGCCGGAGAAGATAGTTGTACGCGCCGGATACGGGATTTATTCCCCGTTCCAGAGATTTTCGCCGTTCGGAGACTCGAGCTCGATCGTTGTCAATCCTCCCTACAACGTTTCGAGTTACGACGAGCAGCGACGGGGTCACTCCTGCGTCACTGTTCAAGAACGGGATTCCGGCCCATCAATTGTCGCTGCAGCGCGTGACATCCGTATCTCTCGCTTCTCTGCCGCGCGACCCGCCACATTCCTACTCTCAGCAATGGAACGCGAATGTGCAGTACGAATTTGCAAGTAACTGGTTGTTTCAGGTCGGATATTTCGGCGATCGGGGAACGCATCTGGCCAACCTCGTGGATACGAACTACGTAACGTCGCTAGGCCCAGGAAACATCAATCAGCGGCGCCGGTTCACTAACGTGTTTATCCCTCTTTCCATTGCCGGGGAGGCCGGACCGGTGTCCGGTGTCACGATCTCGCCGTTGGGCAGTATTCTCCGACAGGAGAACACGGGCAACACGATCTTCCACTCAATGCAAGCGAAGGTGGAACATGGATTCGCCAACGGGTTCACGATTCTGGCGTCCTGGATCTGGTCCAAAGGGCTGGGCGATATCAGAGGTAGCAGTCCCGAGGGCGCAGCTCCGGGTTCTACGTATCAGAACCCTGCGAATCTTCGCCAGGAGCGCGGGTATCTGGATAGCGCCAAGTTGACCCGTTTTTCCTTCCGTCTTAAGCGAAATATGGGACTTGCCCTTTGGACGTGGACGGCGCTTCGGCTCAAATACCGCCCCTCTCATCAATGCCGTTTCTGGGGGCCTGGAGTGTAGGCGGGATCCTGACGCTAACAACCGGAAGAGCGTTGAAGCGTCCGGTGAACGGGCGACACCGGCAAACTCGGGTCAAACCGATCGAGCTAACCTCGTCGGCGATCCGTATGTCGTTCCGGGCGGCTCGAGAGTAGCCCAATTCTTCAACACGTCCGCGTTTGCGCCCAATCAACCGTTCACCTACGGCAACCTGGGCCGGAACGCGATGATTGGTCCCGGATCGAAAATCTTGATTTCTCTCTCTTGAAAGACGCAACGCCGTTCACGGTGAAGGATCAGCCTGTGAACCTTCAGTTTCGCTGGGAGGTTTTCAACATCTTCAACCATGCGAATTTCGGGTTCCCAGGTAGCACGATCGGTACACCCACGTTCGGGCAACTAACGTCTGCAGCTCCCGGCCGCAAGATGCAGGTGGGTTTGAAACTGATCTTTTGAGCGTTGCGAATACATCATCATGAGTTCTTCCCGTCGCACACTTCGCCGAACTATTCCATTGATCCCAGCAGTTATGGGCACTTCAAATTCTCGCCATCGTTCTTCTGGCTGCGGCTCAAACGAGTGACATTCTGCATACGCCCTCCCTTGCAGAGCAGCGGAAAGTGGGGAACGGGGAATAGCTTGTCGATACCGGCAGCCGCGATTGGCCTGTGTATCGCGGGGATCCGAGCGGAAGCCGGTTCGCTAGCATTCGCTCAAATCAACGCGACCAACGTGCACAAGCTCCGGCCAGCTTGGGAATATCACACCGGAGATGCATCAAAGCGATCAACCATGTATGCGAACCCCGTCGTCATCAATGGCGTCATGTACTTCAGCACGCCCAGCCTCAAGGCCGTGGCTCGACGCCGCCACCGGCCGCCAGATCTGGGCCTTTGATCCCGCCAAGTATCACAGTGGCGAGGTCGCCAGGTTGCGCAATCGCGGTGTTGCCTATTGGAAGGGTGACAAAGGCGAGCGAATATTCGATTTCGTCAAAGACAGAGTCTACGCCGTGGATGCGAAATCGGGAAATCTCATTCAGTCTTTCGGGAAGGATGGCTATATCGATCTTCGAGAGAACCTCGGCGTCGACCCTGGAAGTGTGGGTTTGGAAATGACCTCGCCCGGAGCCGTGTATAAAGACCTGCTGATTATGGGTTCGCGCATCGACCCAACGTCTGGCGCTTCGCCCGGGTACATTCGGGCCTACGATACCGTCACGGGCGAGTTGAAATGGACTTTCCATACCATCCCGCAGCCAGGCGAATTCGGTTATGACACGTGGTCGTGGCCAAAGGGAGAGACCTTCGGCGGCGCCAATGCGTGGGGCGGCATCACGATCGATGAGCAGCGCGGACTGGTGTTCGCCGCTACCGGCTCTGCAACGGATGATTTCTACGGAGGCTTTCGAAAAGGGAAAGATTTGTTCTCCGACTGCGTGCTCGCGCTGGATGCAACGACCGGAAAGCTGAAGTGGCATTATCAAACGGTCCACCACGATTTATGGGATTTTGATCATCCCCCAGCCCCGATTCTGGTGACCCTGCGAAACGGTAACTCCTCGCGAGATGCGGTCGTGCAGCTCACGAAGATGGGACTGGTGTTCGTGCTCGATCGAGACACCGGTGAACCAGTTTTCCCGGTGCAGGAAGTCCCTGAGCCGCGCTCCGACGTACCGGGCGAAGAGACATGGCCCAGCCAACCAATCCCGCTTAAGCCACCGCCGCTGGTGCGTCAGGGCATGACGGAAGCGGATTTGACGAACATTACGCCCGAAGCGCACGAGCATGCACTTCGAGAGTTTCGCAAGTATCGCTCCGGATCAATCTATACACCTCCAAGCCTTCAAGGCAACATCACGATGCCGGGCCATTTAGGAGGCGCGGAGTGGCACGGTGGGTCCTTCGACCCGCGCCTGAACGTCCTCTACGTCAATGTAAATGAAGTGCCGACTATCAACCGGCTCAGACCTGTCCACGGCGAGGGCGGCGCAACAGCGGCTTCTGGGGGAACGCAAAGCGGCAAAACAGGGGTGGAGTTGGGCCGCCAGATCTACGAGACGAATTGCATGGCCTGTCACGGCGCGGATCGAAAAGGCAAACCACCAAATGTCCCTGCTCTCCTCAACAAAGACCTGCACCGTCAAGATCTAAGACAAACCATCCTGGGAGGCCGGAACGACATGCCCTCTTTTCGGCGATTCGGGGACAGGGAATTGAATGCTCTGGCCGCATATGTAACCAGCGCCCCAGTTCCGGTTTCAACCAGCGGGACGACCGCGGCAAGATACTCGCTCGACGGCTACGTCGAGTTCGCGGACGAGCATGGAATTCCGGCCATCTCGCCTCCCTGGGGCACGCTGAATGCGGTTGACCTTCAGCGCGGTGAGATCTTGTGGAAGGTCCCGCTGGGGGAATATCCCGAACTCGCGGCCAAAGGGATTCGCAATACGGGCACCATGAACTTTGGCGGCGCGGTCGCGACCGCCGGAGGGATCGTTCTCATCGCCGCAACCGCCGACGAAAAGATTCGCGCATTCGAGTCACACTCAGGAGAGAGCTGTGGGAATACCAGTTGCCTGCGGGAGGCTACGCCACTCCGAGCGTGTATGTGATCAACGGTAAGCAATACGTGGTGATCGCCGCGGGCGGTGGAGGCAAGAATGCGACGAAATCAGGTGATTCCATCATTGCCTTCGCACTGCCGGACCGGCAGGAAGAAGCGCCTTCGGCTAACCCTAAGGGCCAGTCTCCGGATTCGGCCTGGATCCAACTCTTCGACGGCAAAACCCTGAACGGATGGGTGCACATGAATGGATCTCATGATTTCGATGTCGAGGACGGCGCGATCGTCGGTCGCCCGTGGCAGGAAGTGCAAACTCGTTCCTGTGTTCTCTCCGGGAGTTCGCAGATTTCGAGCTTGAACTTGAGACGTACATCGATCCCCTCACGAATTCGGGTATACAGATCAGAACGAAAATAAGACCCGTTACCGAACCGGGTCCGCCAGACATCACGTCCGCTGGGCGAGTAAATGGCCCACAGGTGGAGATTCGAAGGTCGTATAAGGGATTGCCAAGCACAGGGATGCTGTACGGCGAGGCGCTCGGCACAAACTGGTTGTCATCGCAGCAGAAGATGGATGAGGGTGATCCCTATTTCGTTCCCGAGGACTGGAATAAGGTGCGCATCGTCGAGAGGGGAACCCGGATTCAGACGTGGGTGAATGGGCATGCAATAGAAGACCTCACGAACGAGCAGGTCTACAAGACCCACTCTGCCGGTTTCATTGGCCTCCAACTCCACGCCATAGGTGACAACGAAATTAAGCAGGCCGAGAATGCGGCATTAGGAATAACGAAGAGCCAACCGCTTATGGTTAAGTTTCGAAACATCCGCCTCCGGCCATTGTCATCTAACAACTGACAACCTGTGGGTCATCAAAATGGGCCGGATTCATGCGGCTTCCACCAACTGTAACGATGATGAAGACCGCCTAGCAGGATGCTGAAATTCTCAACAAACAAGTGACTCTAAGAATGTTTGGAACGTCTTAAGAGTATGCGTGGAGAGGACCGTCAACAGCAGGAGTTGTTCAGCTACGGATCGCTGGAAGAGCGGGTACCGCGGGACCATCCTTTACGTCCGATGCGGGCGATGGTGGATGCGGCGCTGAAGGAGATGAGTGCTCGCTTTGACGCCATCTACGGTGAGGACGGGCGCAAGTCGATCCCGCCAGAGCGCTTGCTGCGCGCACTGTTGCTGCAGTTGCTCTACTCGATGCGCAGCGAGCGGATGCTGATGGAGCAATTGGAATACAATCTGCTGTTTCGCTGGTTTGTCGGTCTGGCGGCCAATGACCCGGTTTGGCATCCGACGGTGTTCACCAAGAACCGCGACCGACTGCTGGAGGGGGCTGTTTCCGAAGAGTTCTTCTCGCTGGTAGTCGCGCAGGCACGGGCCAAGAAGTTACTTTCCGACGAGCACTTCACGGTGGACGGAACACTGATCGAGGCCTGGGCTGGACAGAAGAGCTTCCAGCGCAAGAAGAGCGATGACGACAGGCTGAACCCGCCGCCGCGCGCTCCCGGAAACAATCCAACGGTCAACTGGCACAAGCAAACACGAAAGAACGATACGCACCAATCGCTTACCGACCCGTTTGCGCGGTTGTTCAAGAAGACGCGCGGGGCGGAAGCAAAGCTCGCTTATATGGGCCACGTACTGACGGAGAACCGTAACGGCTTGGTGGTCGATGTGCGCCTCACGCAGGCCACGGGCATAGCAGAACGCGTAGCAGCGGCGGAGATGCTTCAGGGGAAAGCAGCCTCCCAGCGGGTGACGCTCGGTGCCGATCGCGGTTACGACACCGCCGGCTTCATCAAGCAGATGCGCGAGATGAAGGTGACGCCGCACGTAGCTCAAAATGACTCTGGCCGGCGTAGCGCGGTAGACGCACGAACTACACGGCACGAAGGTTACGTGGTCAGCCAGCAAAAGCGGAAGCGTGTCGAGGAAGTGTTCGGCTGGATGAAAACCGTGGGGCTGCAGCGCAAGACTCGCTTCAAGGGACCGGATCGCACTGGCTGGATGTTCACGTTAGCGGCGGCGGCATACAACCTGGTACGCATGCGGAACCTTCAGGCAGCCGCCGCCTAGGGATACGTGTGCCCGAACGCTGCAAAACCGGCGTTTCGGGCAAACGAATACGAACGTAATCCCCGCTTGAAGACCCTGTTCCGCGCCTTTACTCCGTCACACAACCCCTCGGTCCTGTAAACAGGCGGCGGAGTGGCTCCTTTTCAGCAGCCTGCTAGACGGGATTTGGAAACGACTCGGGATTGTGGGGAAGAACGGCCTTCGACCACTTGTTTGTCCGGAGTGTTCTTCTCGAGGCCAATAGGAGTGCGGCCTTGGTGGTGTAAGCAAGATACTCACGTCCGACCCGTCTGAGATGAAATTCATTGAGCGGAATGACTTGATTGAGTAGTTCGCGACGTACACTCCCCACTCAACGTTCCGCCACTCCGTTTTGCTAGGGCTCCTGACGCTGGTGCGCAAAGAGATGGGATCACTGGATTTCAAGAGCTTGAGGACGTCCTTGCCGAACTTCGCCTCATAGTCGAACAACACGTATCGATATGGACACGGAAGCGGGAACTACTGTTGCACGATCCAATCACCGGTGGATGGAACGTCACGTTGAAGCGCAGAATGCGCCGGCGACCGTGTTCAATCGCGACGAAGGCAATGTAAGGTGCGGAAGCAAAGGGTTGGCACAGTGAAGAAGTCGAAGGCGGCAATCACCTCGCGATGGTTGTTTAGAAAGGCGAGCCACTGGCTGGCTTTGCTTTCCGCCGGGTTGCGCTTCAGGCCTCGCAGATAGCGTGACACGGTAGGTTCGGAGATCTCGAAGCCGACTGCTATCAACTCGCCATGGATGCGCGGCGCTCCCCACGTCGGATTCTCCCGCTTCATTCGGCGGATCAAGGCCCGGATCTCTTCGGTTACCTTCGACCGCCCCGGTCGCCGCCGTCGGGATCGCCACTTCCAGAACAGGCCGTATCCGGCGCGATGCCAAGAGACCACCGTCTGAAGCTACTCTCCTTCGACCGACAATGTAGCTATAGTCCGTTCGCCATAGCGCATTGCCCCACACGGTCGATCCCACTTGTCGCGCATGAGTCCAGACTGCCGGAATAAGGGATCAACTTGCTCCACATCACCCTTGCACCAGAACGAGAGCATGCGACACAGAGCGAGGTCCGCACGGCGGTGATCGCCACCAAAATCAGACGTTTCGCCGACCCATAATCGAGCGAACCGATCACCGTTTTTGGCATGCTTTGCCCGCTCAATAAGCTCTTGATCTGAGGTGAACAGAATAGTAGGGTGAGCGACCATCGGGGTGATCATTTCTGAAGTGAAGACCTCACAAAGCAGCTTTTCCAATTGCGATTGTCTATTCTCGATGCGCACAGAGCTACGTCGAAAGTGGTTGGCCGGTGATGGTGAAGTAACGTCCTGAGTCATAAAGCTCGAGTTTCCCGGTTCGGCGCCCGCGCCCATGCAGTTTTGCTCTCACCAAAATATGGACCCCGGCACCCGAGGGCGATACCTCCGCGTAGCTTGCAACCCGGTCGATAACCGCCTGCGCTTCCGACGCGATCTTTCCGTCTCTCGTCCGGCATTGGTCAAGATCGATCCCACAGAATGGATGGCTACTCGTAAACACAAATCCAACACCATCTGATCGAAACTTCCGGCGCGCATAACAAACATGCCGGTACGTGCTCCAGGTTTGCGGCTTGTCACAGGCTGCCAACTTGCCGCTCCAGGGCGAAATCGGAAGCTTCGCGATTCGGCCGTTGACTTCGGTCCGCCGCCACAGGATCCACTGCTTGTAATCCAGGAGCTCAGAGGGGATCGGCATACGCAAGCTCCTCTGTCGTTCCATCCTGGCGGGTGCGATGACTCTGCGGGTCTAGCTCGCGCGAGCATGCCCAATCGAGGACTATCTGACGGTGACAGTCCGGGCAGACCCACTCTCCCGACAATGTTTCGAAGTGCCGGCCGCAAAGGCAATCCGCGCAGTAAATCGAGCGACCCGTCGTCAGCCTGATCGGTTCACCCGTTTCCTTGCCGCCCGGTTTGCTTCGGAGAATGTGCGTTGAGGTGTTGGTCACAACACCTCCGAGGCGTCGCTGGCGAGACTGGGGCGGCAAGGGCAAGGGTGGCGGAAGCGCTTGCGCTTTTTTGGGGGAAGGAGGAGCGCAGCGACGGAAGGGGGTTCCGCCCAAAACCCGCAGGGCCGCTGCCTTGTCGCGCGCCGGGGCGAAGCCCCTGGAGGCAGGCCGTATTGGAAAATCACTTGTGCAGTCCTTCCGACTTCTGCTGAAGGGCGTTCATCTGCTCAAACGCGGCGAGGACTTTCGGCGGTAGCGATTGCCCGATTTCGCAGGCGCAGGGCGATACAGAACCAGCTTCGTCCCAGCATTCGCCGGTTCCGTTACAGCGTGCCAGAGAACAAGTTTTCGGTTGTTCAAGCGACCCTGCGGATCGCTCGATCTTCTTTTCGAGAGCACGCATTTGGGAACGAATGTCCCAATCTCGACGTTTTGTTCGAGCTTCGTAGAACTTGCCCACGGTACGCCGGTAATGGCCGGCTGGGTTCTTCAACTTCTCGGGCGCGGTTGTCTGTTTCTGCTCGAACTCGAGAAACGCTTTGAGATCGGAGTAGCTCTTCAGATCCCCGAGAACGCACTGGAGAATGGCGTGACGATCGACCGACTCGCCATGGCGCTCGTGTAAGCGGAGAAGGAACTCTTGCTCAGGGTCATCGAGCTCTCTTTCCTGTGCGCACGATCATCATCGATCAACCTCTGCGAATTGATTATTCTCGGCGCTGCTGAATTCTGATTTTCTTCAACTTGAATCGCTTCTGATGATGATGATTCAATTGATTCTCTTCTGGCAATCACGGATGATCGCCCCGGTCCAATCTTCGGTAATCGCCCCCGGCCGATCATGGGTGATTGCCCCGCCCCGCTCATGAACGATTGGGGTCGGTCACTCATGGATGATCGGGGTACGTCGATCATCGGTGACCGGGGTTCTCGATCGTACGTGGGGTGCCACAAGAACTCGAATTCGTTCGAGCGCCCCGAACGTGCGACTCGCCGGATGAACCTTTTGCTTTCCAAGGAACTGATGCAGCGCCGAGCCTGCGGCACGGAAAGCGCGACCTCGTTGGCCACCCGCTCTAAAGAAGGCCAAGCTTTTCCGTTTCCGCCGGCAAACTGCAGCAGGCGAGCAAAGACCAACTTCTCCGACGGAAGCAGATCGCGGCTCCTCAGGATCTCCGACGGAACGAGCGCCCCGTCGAAGAGGCTGAACGGGTTGAAGACTTCTCCTACTTGGAGGCCGAGATTGGATCGGCGCTCCTGACGGGATGTCCCGAAACCGGCTGCTAGCGAACGAGTCTTCGGTTGGCAATTCTCCGGACTTTCGGATACACTTTGGGCAGTGACCGTGATTGCACGCACGGCTTCACCAAAACCTTTCTCATTGAAGGCACCGCTCGAACGGTGCCTTCAGTGTTTTAAGAGGTGGAACGGAGGGGTCTGACAGATTTCTGACAAATCCACGCCGTTTGTGCGGTTTTATAGCTTTCTGCGGTTCGTAAGTTGTGCAAACTATTGATCTTCAGTGGTAGACATGCATTCGAACCCCATGCCGTCCACCAAATAAATCCCTTTCGTTCTATCAGTTACAGTTTCGATTCCTTCGCGTGCCACAGACGTGCCAAAGATCGAGCCCATAAGCGCTGATATCCGGTCTTGCCGGGCCTTTATCCATTTCGCGTAATGCTTCTCGATGATCCTGGGCGAATTGCCGAGGATATCGGCAGCATCCTGCACGCTGCCGCCGGCAGACAGGATCTCGGTGGCCAATGTATGACGGAACCTAGCGCGTGTGCGCCTTTCACTCCTGATTTTTGAAATACGATTGCCATTGTCCGGGTGGCATCCCGTACCATCGACCGAACGGTCCCATTTCCCGTCCAGAAGAAGTGTCTACTTTGGCCCACAGAACCGTTCGGTTCCGGGAGAGCGTCGAGGGCCGCCTGCAATTCAGGGTGCACGGGAAGCTTAACCGGCCGCGCCAGCGGGTACGATAGCTGCATTGGCGGTGACCGCACCCGTTCCCGAATTGAGCGTTGAAACAAACGGTTGACTTTCTCCGGCTGGCCACACGCTCAAATAACCGAGGGTGGAATTAGGAATGGATGTCATGTTCAGGGAATAGGCCTTGGCCCGGGCTGGTATTCCGCAGTCGCTCATGAGTATCGGGATGGTCCGCGCCTGTCCACCGGACAATCCGGGGCCGCCCAGGGGCCCGGCCGTCGAGCGTGTATCTGAGATCCGGCAGGGCGGCAGCGGGTAAAAGGCAAGTGCGTTCGCATCGCTGGATGAAACAAAGTACCCGTTAATATCCAGAATGACGTGGCTTCTGTTCTGAACATAGATGCTGATTGCGCCGTCGCTGCCGGCAGGAACGATTGCGGCGTTCGCCTTGATTCGACCGTCAAAAGAATTCAAGACGGAGGCGTTGGGCTGCGGTGTCCCCGCGGGCCAAGCCGTAAGATAGATGAGCGGTTCTTCCGGAACAACAGTAACGTTCAAAGAATATGCTGCGGCGTTCGAAGGAATGTTGCAGTTGCCCTGAGGTATCGGAAAGTCGCGGGAAGTTTGAGCGGGAAGAATCGGACCGCCGAACGTACCGGTTGCTCCCCGCGTATCAGCGATGCGGCAGGGCGTCGTCGGGATAAAGCGCAGTTGAGCCAGATTCGTGTAATTGGCCGTAACGACGCCGCTCGCGTTCACTGTTAAGCATCCAGAGCTGTCGAGAGTGGATCCACTGAAGCCGTTGAAATAGTAGCCAACCTGTGGGGTGGCCCCGAAGCAAACCCGTCGGCCCACCGTGTAGTTGCCATCGGGCGAAGGGTAACTAGAGATCAAGCTGCCGGCTCCAGGTGTGCCAGAGTTAAGTGTTACGTTGTAGATCGGCCCGAAGGGAGTTCCCGCAGGTCCGTGCACGGGGACAGTACTGTCGCTGGCAGTTCCAGCACCAAATTGCCCTTTGGCGTTCGAGCCCCAGGCAGCCATCGATCCGTCCTTCAAAAGCGCAAGACTGTGAGCGGATCCCGCGGCAACCGCAATTGCGTTGTTTAATCCCGAAACGCGCACAGGTACGAGACTTTGTACCGAGGAGCCATTGCCCAGTTGGCCGGTGGCGTTGTAACCCCAGCTCCATACGCTTCCATCACTTTCAACGGCCAGGCTGTGCGAGTCGCCTCCAGCAATGGCAACCACATTAGAAAGGCCGCTTGCGCGGACAGCGTTGTTACGCCAAGTTGTTGCGCCTTCTCCCAACTGGCCGTTAGCTCCGTAACCCCAAGCCCACACGGTACCGTCGTTCTTAAGAGCGAGGCAGTGCGAGGAGCTGGCTGCAATCGCCACAACCCCGGTTAGGTTCGCAACGCGGACCGGCAGCAAGCTATCCGAAACGGTCGAATCTCCCAATTCGCCATATGAGTTATCGCCCCAAGCCCATACTGTCCCGTCATTCTTGAGCGCGTAGGTTCGATTGTCACCTGCCGCAATGCTGACTACGCCATCCAGATTCAAGACGCGGACTGGACTGTTGCGATTGGTTCGTGTGCCGTCCCCCAACTGACCATACCCGTTATAGCCCCATGTCCAAACCGTACCGTCGCTTCGAAGGGAGGCGCTATGGTAGCGCCCGGCAGCAACAGCAACTACACTGCTCAGGTTGGGAACCGTAATCGGCGTGATGCGATCAACTGATGTGCCGTCGCCCAGTTCGCCGTATCCGTTGTAACCCCAAGAAGCCACGGATCCATTGTTCCTTACGAGTAAGCCATGGTAAAAACCCGCAGCAACCGACGCCGCATCCGAAAGGCCAGCGGCAGTCACCGCAGAGGCATGGTTGATCTTTGTTCCATCACCTAACTGTCCGTTTGCATTTTCACCCCATGACAATAGGGCATCGGCACTGGAAACGCCAAAGCTGAAATTCTGAGCGGCAGCGATCCGACCGGCCATAGAACTACGTGCGGGGCCAGGGATCGTAGGATTCGCGACGCACGCCGAAGTGGAGACCGGAATGATGCTGTCGGTCTTCGATGTGTTGCCTAGTTGCCCGTAGGAATTGTCGCCCCAGCTGAGCACAGAGCCATCGTTCTTTATGGCAATGCTGTGCGCGCTTCCAGCGCCTACTGCCGCGACTCCTGAAATGGTCGTTAGGCGCGAAGGAGTCAGTTTCCGCACCTGTGTGGAGTCTCCTAGTTGACCATCGGCGTTATAGCCCCAAGCCCAAACCGATCCGTCCGACCCCGACCGCCAGACTATGGTTGTCCCCGGCAGCGACACCGGAAATTCCGGTCAAGTTGCCTGAGCGAACCACGCTCGGTTGATAAGTTGTTCCGCCGTCGCCCAACTCTCCCTGACCGTTGTAGCCCCATGCCCAAACGGTCCCATCACTCTTCAGCGCCAACGAATGTATGTAGCCGGAAGCGATCTTTACGACCCCAGCCAGATTGCCTACTTGGACCGGACTTGTCTTGTCGACAACCGTTCCGTCGCCGAGTGAACCGTAACTGTTGTCGCCCCAACTCCAGACAGTCCCGTCGTTCTTTAGAGCAAAGCTGTACATATCGCTCCTTTTTCGGAGCCGGCCCATAGACTTCGCCCAGAGGCGTTGCGGCCAGCTATCTGTCAAAGCGAAAGAGCGAGCGAAAACTATTCAAGAAATCTTCCGCTGGGCAACGGTGCTTTCGAAGCCCCATTGACCGGCCCGTTACTTTCCTCGATTGATAGCGGCACGTGGTGAATGAATCCGTTTCGCAACAGGTTGTTGTGAGAGTTCGATAGCGCTGCGCAGCGAGCGCAAGCCCGGCTGATTTCACTTAAGAGACGCCTCCGTCGTGAGAGGAACTGCTGACATCAGTCATCATCCTTGACCTTCGTTCCGAATGGAGAGGAAAGCGCCGGAGGAATTCTCCTGGCGTCACGGTCATGAGCTTCTGCTTACTGTCGTTCGCGCAGTCTTTTAGCGGAAAGTGACTTGGCCATCGGCGAAGGCGACAATCCGGTAATTGGATATGGCAAGGCGATGTGTGTAGCGGGCCAGGTAATAAGGGACGTGCTGCGAACCTCCGAAAAGAGGAATGGAACGCCCGTTCCTTCGCAAGTGGCTGAAGACTATTTGGAAAAATCAACTGTCCTTTTCGAAAAGCCCTCTTCAGTCCTGCCGTGAACTTTCCCCGGAAAACACGACTGAGCACCCTTACTGGGAGAAAGAATGCGTAGCGAGGCGAATCCAGTGCTGGACATCCAGCGAGAGACCGCCAATTGGAATCACGCAATGGGCATGTGGATGGTGCAGGACGTTCTGACCCCAGGTATGAAGCACGCTCAGGAAGCCGATCTCGGCACGAACATGCTTTGGAACGGCGACGATCTGCAGCAGCGTTGCTGCGCTGGTACGAAGCAGAAGATCGTACAAGATTTTCTTGTTGCGAGCGCTGCGCGGTGGGTAGTCCCGGGCTAATACCGGCAACAAACGTCACCCGTTTTTCTGCACTACCCACGTCGTCATGCACCGTTCGTTTTGAACCACCGTCGTCTTCAAAGGATCAATCATTCGCCCGCCCAGATCGTTTGTGGCTCGAATCAGCAGCGCTTCGTCTGCCAGATATCGTTCCGAGCCGTCGGGTAAGAGAAACCGGCGGCCTGCGACGCGCAATACTTGATGCTCCATACCGATGGAAGAAGCAAGCCGGCAGAATAATAATCCGCCCGGTCTCAGCACTCGCCAAGTTCCCTGCAACATGTCCCGAAATTGATTGTCATCCCGCGCGAAGTGGAGAACGGCGCTACTAATGACTAAATCAGCAAAGGCGTCGGGGAAGGACATGGATTCGACAGCCTCGACACGGAAGTTATTGGACGGCAGATTCGGCGCCAGCGTTGCCGCCAGGCGGCGTACATGGTCAACGCTCGTTGAATCTTGATCCACGCCGAACACCTCGTACTCCTGACGTAAGAAATAAATCAGGTTCCGGCCGGAGCCACAACCCGCATCTAGTATCCGCAGGCCAGGTGCGACGCGACCGCGAAGAAGTTGATCGAACAGATAGATGTCGATTTCGCCAAAGTGCTCTCGAGGCTCGATCATGGACATCTCTGATGGTACGGGACCAAGCCCGATATCCCCGCCAGAGCCGGCTATCAACGACACTTCATTGCCGCAAGGATTTCACCTGTTGTGTTATCGACTTCTCGGCGAAGTGTGAGCCGGATACGGACCGACAAGCCCCGTTTCCGTCTATGATTCCTAAATCGGTCATTAAAGAGCAAGCTGGAATCGTAAAGGTGGAATCGGAGAAAATCGGCTCGCTAAGCAGGTTGCCGATCTACGAATAACGTTCGACTCGGCTCTTTCCGACAAGCGCAAATACCCTGTGGCCGAATTCAACGCTCTTTCCGAAGCGCACGCAGTTACATCAAGATCACAGCCGGTGACGCTATGGTGCATAGAACCGTTGTACGGGCTGTGAACGGACCTAGAGAGTTCTTGCAAGTGGAGCGAAGGATCCCAGGGAGTATTTTGCTCGAAGCGGACAGTCTTGAATCCCAGTTTTTTGCTGGGTACGATCCAAACTTTGATGGCACCAAACCGCCCGGTCTCTAAGCTTTGTTCGTGGCAATCTCCTCGACCACATGGACTGGTAAACACTTCCGGACTACCCGTTTCCAATCTGCCCAATGTCCGGGTAATCAACAGCCCGGACAGGGCCGACCTTTATTGAGCAGTAATCGGTACGCTGAATATCTGCAAAGGACGCCAGCGAGTGTCGTTTCCCTTGTCCGTCTGCGGGTTCGCGACGTAATAAAAGTCGTTGCCAACGATTACACCAGTAGTGATTCCATCGAAGGCGGGATTCCGTCGTTCAAGAACCCTGATTGCAGTGATGTGCGAGTGGCTTGCACTCATTGTGAATTCAACAATCCGTGGCAGCATCGGGCCGTTCTGAATTGCGATTAGGCTGCCATAAGTCGCATAAAGGCCATCGATGAATGCCAGGCAGACATGGTCAGGGTGCATCACAGGCACAATCGACCCTGACTGCAGGTCGATCACATCTATACCGTCCTCCCACGTTGAGACATAAAGCCGCCTTTCATCCCCAGAGATAGCGATCCCGTTTGCAGCTGTAAAAGTGTGTTGAGGAGCTATTCTTGCAAGCGCGGAGGTTCCGGAGGACATTCGATATACAGAACCTTCGGCGGTGTCGGTAATGTAAATCGACCCGACTGAGGAGAGGGCAAGGTCGTTGAAGACATGCTTCCCCTCGATCGACGCACTTCGTAGTAGTTTGCCGGTTTCGAGATCGTAGCAGCGCAGGCCTCCGCCCGTCGGCGTGTTATACGTGGCCCAAACTTCATCAGCTGCCCGGTTCAGCTTGAGTCCGAGTGCATACCCTCTTTCTCCGGCCTCTGCAGTCACCAGCGTGACGCAGCGCCCATCTAAGGAACACCTCACAAGCTCGAAGCTCGCTGTGTCGCCCAGTAGAAAGGCATTCCGCTTAGTATCGAAAGCAATGTTCTCGGGGCGAACATCTCGGTCGTTCAAAGTCGTAATGAGCCGGCTGTTGTGGACGGGCGGTGTCTGGCGACATACCTCATCCATGATCGATTGAAATTCGGCAGTATCCCCCAGCTTTGCAAAGTCTGGATCCCTGGAAGGATCGAAACCAAACTTCAACCCGACCAGCTTACGCAGGCGCTGCATAGCCTCTGAATATTGGCCTCCAGCAGCGTATGTGTTCGCAATTTGCAGCTCGATCGCTGGTCTGTTATTTGCAGAAGGGAGGAGCGTTTCCAGGCGTTCCAGTTCCATCTCGAACGCCCGCTGATCTTCCACTGGAAGTTTTTGCCGCGGCGGCAGTTGGGCCCACACGCTCAAGCCCAGCACCAGAAGGGTAACCACGCATGCACACCGCATACTCATTTCTATGGTGCCCTTTTGGAAGGTTGATTTTTAGATTACTCCTCTACTACCGAGAAGCTGGAGTGAACCTTCCTCGCGCCATAGATTCATTGCCCCGCAGGGTCGACATCAGCCCAGACTGCCGGAATTAGCGATCAACTGGCTCGATATCACTCTTGCACCCAGAACGACAGCATGCGAGATAGAGCGAGGTCCACAGGGCTGTCACTATTTTCGACACCGCGAAATCCGAATCGGCAAACCGCGAAGCCGTCGATATGCGGATCAACTTGGATCTGCCGGCTAGGACATTTTCAAAACCCGATGAGTCAAGGCGTAAGGCTGGCTGCCATCTCCGACGCCCGCGCCAGTGCTTGCGTATCGATATACTCCCGGACGCTCGTCAATTTGCCATTTCGAACGGTAATGTCGAACACCCAATGATCTTCGAACGTCTTATTCGTTGCTTTGATTCTCCCCGTAGCGAAGCCGACGACCAGAACCCGGTCTCCCTGCGCTATGAACTCGGGGGGCTTTGGGTAGGAAGTTTCCACCGTCTCGTTAGCCTTCTGAAGTAGATTCTCCAATCCCGCATGCCCGCGGTGCGTGCCGGCCAGCGGCCAGTCCTCGCCCGGAATGATCCACACAATATCTTCGGCAGATAACGCCAGCAAACCTTGCTTATGACGGCGGCCAAGTGCCGCGAGAAAACTCTTCACAATTTGGACATTCTTTTCGATGCTCATCGATCTCTCCCTTTTCGCTTACACCACCTGTATCCGACTTAAGCGGACATTACTGCTCCTTCTTGAACAAATCCTGGAAGATGAGTTGACCCCAGGCGCGGCCGAGTGCGTGCACCAGCGCGCCACCCTCGTTCAGCTTTCCCAGCTTGACGGGCGCGAACCCGAGTAGTTTGGCCAAATCCGCCACGGGAGCGATCGCGTCCTCGTCGTCGCTCGACAGAAAGACGACTCGATGACCACCCTCGACGATCGGATTGGTAGCCAGGGTGGCCGCAACCAAGTGATTAAAGCCTTTCACGAACTTAGCGCCAGTGAACGACTTCGCAACGAAGGCGGAGGACGGGAGACCGTCCAGCTCCTCAGGTGGAACTAACGCGTTCATCGCGTCGATAACCGTCTTGCCATTCCAATTCGGCAGGGCCTTCGCAATCTCGCGGTGTTCCCCGAACGGAATCGCCAAGATGATTGTGTCGGCACCGAGTGCATCCCGCAGCGACTTGGCGAGGACCGTGGGTCCAATCACCCGAGCCCGCGGAGCCAACGCCTCGGGCGGCCGGCGACTCGCGACGGTCACGTCGATGTCATTGCGGGCAAAGGCGTGGGCGAGCGCCTGGCCTATCTTGCCGAATCCTACAATCGCATAGCTCATAGTGTTTCTCCGATCCGTGTTGATAGTGATTTCCACACCTTCAGATAGCCGAGAACCCGCCGTCGACAGCCAACTCCACCCCATTCACGAAGCTCGAATCGTTGGAAGCAAGAAACAGCGCGGCCGTCGCGATTTCGTCGGGTTGCCCCATCTTTCCCCGCGGGATCAGGGACTCGAACATCTCCTTCGCCTCCTTGGTGAGAACTTCTTCCTGCATCGGTGTGGCGATCGGCCCCGGGCCTAGTACGTTCACCCGGATATTCCTGCCCTTCAATTCGTTGAGCCACGTGCGTGCGAAGGAGCGCAATGCTGCCTTGCTCGCCGCATACACGCCGAAACCAGGAAAACCCTTCACCGAAGCAACCGAACCGGTCATGATGATCGATCCACCATCGTTGAACAGCGGCAACGCCTTCTGAACCGTAAACAGCGTTCCGCGCGTATTCAGGCCGAAGGCGGCATCGAAGTGCTGCTCGGTGATCTCGCCCAGCGGTAAGGCCTCGCCCCTTCCGGCGCTCGCAAACAAGATGTCGATCGTGCCCCTTTCCCGCTTGACCGTATCGAACAGCCGGTCGAGGTCGTCGAGATTGGACGCGTCACCGCGCACCCCGGTCACGTTCCGGCCAATCAACTTGACGGCCTCATCAAGTTGCTCCTGTCTTCTACCCGTGATGAAAACGTAGGCGCCCTCTTCAACAAAGCGCTTTGCGCTTGCTAGCGCCATACCGCTCGATCCACCCGTGATTACTGCGACCTTACCTTCAAGCTTTCCCATGATTACTTCCTTCGCTAGATTTGTAGAATTGTCTACAGTAGAGTGGATGTCCCGGGCGATGGACAAGAGATGCTCGGAGCTCTTTGTTTTTTGTCTATTCGTCCAGAATAGGAGGCTCTGTTGGACCCGATCACAGACATCTTCAGAACGATGCACGTAACCGCTTTCGGTCTGCACAGGCTCGAAGCCACAGCCCCGTGGGGCGTAATACAAGAAAACCAAACCGAAGAAAAAGTCAGGCCTTCCGACAAGAAGACGTCGCCGACAGATTTGGCGCATTTCGCCATGCTTTCGCGCGGCAATTGCTGGTTGAGTGTAGAAGGGATCAGGGAGCCGATTCCCCTCACCGGTGGTGATTGCTTTTTGCTGGCCCGGGGGACTTCGATCGTTTTGCGCGACAGCCCGCGAACACGTCCGAGATGGAGCTTCCGCGAGATCGGGGCCAAGGCCAACAGCAATGTCGCTCATTATGGAGGGGGTGGCGCACCGACGACAATCGTCTGTGGGTCCTTGAGTTTCGATCGCGCCAGCCTGAAGCCGATCACCCAGTTATTGCCGAACTTCATTCTGATTAAGGCCGATCAGGCACGCACGCTTGCTCTTCACAACACAATGCAGGCGCTGGCGCTCGAAATGGCAGAACAGGTTCCAGGATCTGAAGTTGTCGCGACCCGGCTAGCCGAGATTCTGTTTATCCAGGTACTCCGGACGCATATCGCGTCGGGGCCGGGACGCAACAAAGGATGGCTTCGTGCGATTTTCGATCCTCAAATGGGCACTGCTCTAAATGCCATTCACGACAGAGTGAATTCACCCTGGACGGTCGAATCACTGGCCGAAGCGGGGGGCATGTCTCGCTCCGCATTCGCAGCACGTTTTAAAGAGCTACTCGGACAAACACCATTGGAGTATGTAACCGAGTGGCGGATGCAGAAGGCGATGCAGTTACTACAACGGCGTGACAAGAAGCTCATAGACGTTGCCCGGTCGGTCGGTTACGAGTCGGACGCTGCGTTCAGTAAGGCCTTCAAGCGAGTTGTCGGGGCCAACCCTGGTGAATACCAAAAACGTGGTCTTGAAGGCCACTAATGCCGGAATGGCGAAAGATGTTTGAAGCGGAGGATTGTGAGTTTGCGGCAGGCTCCAGGTGCCGTGGAAGTGTGTTGTTCTACTGAATTGGCTGCCGTTAGCGCGCATGATTCGCCTGCAACGGCTATGGGGCGAGTTGATCAGGTGGCAGCAGGTAAGCAAACCGCTGTAATGCCGCGAATGCCGAGGCTGTAATGTTGGTCGACGCTGCAGTATGGCTCTGATCGTTTTTCTACCAGAGATCAACGTTGGAGGGCACCGGAGATTCCGCCCAAGCCTTCTCGCGCGGGACGTGCCGCCTGTGGTGTCGTGAACGTCGGCGCAGCAGGAACGCTTGTCGGATCGAAAACCGGGGCCGCGCACCAAGTTCTTGCTGAGCTGCGACGCAAGCTGGCGCGCCTCGCAAAGCGCTGATGAATAGCCGACTCAACGTCTTAAGAAATTCTCCTGCATGGGCAGGAGCACTTGGCCTCCGCCGGAAAGTGCCGAAAGATTCGCTTCGCTCCGCTGTCGTTATCTGTTCAGAGTCAGATACGCACTACGCATCGGCTCCGGTTTGGGGACGTCGGCGCCAGCAAGTTCAGCGCCCTCAATCGCCATACAGGCATGAAGGATGGCGTCCTTCCAATTGCCGCTCGAATCGGGACTCGGAGCGGGATTCTGCCCGTGCGTCATCATCATGCCGATACTGCTCATACTATCGGAATGCCCTCCCCGCATGTGCCCGCGAAATTGAGACGGGTGATCAGCCTTCATCGTCGATCAGTCTGCTCCACTAGTTCGATTGGCTTGCCGCCAGACGGCCAGTTTAACCGGGTTCGAGACTTCGTAAACACCGCTGGCCGATGAGCTTGCCAATTGCTCGTGGCAAGGAGGTTGGACATGTTCCCATCAGCCTCGACGCGCGGTCTCGATTATGGCAATGTCGATCTTCATCGTCATCATTCCCTGGAAGGCTCGCTTGCTCGCGGGATGATCTGCCAGGAGAGGCCCCAGCGGTCTTTGCACCAACCGCACTGACTCTCCGTGCCGCCATTTCCGACAATCGCGTTCCAGTAACGGTCAGTTTCTTCCTGATTGTCCGTCGCGATCTGAAAGGAAAAGGCCTCGCTGTGCCTGAACACCGGGCCGCCATTGAGACCAAGGCAGGGTATTCCCAGCACGGTAAACTCCACCGTTCGCACATCGGTCTTCTTGCCGCCCGGAGAGTCGGCGGGAGCTCGGTGAACAGCCGTTACTTTACTGTCCGGAAACGTGGCGGCGTAGAAGCGCGCCGCCTCCTCCGCGTCTTTGTCGAACCAGAGACAAATCGTGTTCTTTGGCTTCATGTTCATTGTTTATGTTCTTTCAAGCGTCAGGATCGCGCCTGAGGTCTGACTAGCTTCGTGGTCAAACACCTCGCCCTATAGAGATGTCGAACGGGCGACCTTCAGATCGACATGAGGACTCGAAATTCTGTTTGCTTTTGCTTGCTGATCCGGCGGATGGGCGCTGCTCCGATTCGCCGGTTACCGGACTTCAAATCTTCCTCCCAAATTGCCCTTTCGAATAGTGCCCCTATTCACTCCGACTGCGTTGCGACTTGATCCGCGTCGTGTAACGATCGATTCCGCACAAATGAAAAACGCTCCTGCGGCCGCCAAATTGTACGCATTAGATCCCCAAGGCACATGGTTGTGCGGGTGTGCGAAAGCTCCCGGCGCTAACACGAGCGCGCTAAAAACCAGCAGCATCAGGGCAACTAACCGTGCCGCGAGAACATCCAGAATCCCCGTGAGGATTGCAAGGCCACCGAGCACGAAGCTGCAGCCAGTCAATATCGCCCAGAACTCGCCCCCGAAAGGCAACCACTTCGGAACCATAGAGCTTACGGCCTGCGTACCAGTCATGTGCGCCAAGCCAAAGTCGATGGAAGAAAGCCCGAATGTACAACGAAGAGCAACCGACACTCCGTGCGTTAAGGCCAGCCCGCCACTACTAGTGGAAGCGTACACAAGGAAGGCTGCCGCAACCAAGATCAGCTGCTGGCCGACTCCGACCAGTAACCCGATGAATACGCCTGTGTGAAAACCTAAAAGTTGGGGCGCCGTATAGAAACGAGGCAGCCAGAACAAAGTAAAGACAAGGTAGATGCCGGCGAGAGCCATTGCGCCCGTCCGAGCCGTCCGACGCCACAGGATGGCTGCGCCTCCCGCAACTAACCAGATTGCAGCGACGCACGCGAGTATTCCACGACCGGGGATGTGATCGCCCAAAGCCTGGATGGGTTGATGGGCTGGCTCGAAATCACGCCAGATCAGATCCAGGATGCCGGCAGCTATCGATCCGGCGGAATAGGTGTACGCTCCCGCTCGCATCCGGTTCAGTTCATCTCTGAATGCTGGGGTGCTGACTAGCGTCTCGGGAGTCGGACATCGGGTACTATGTTACGCGTGAAGTGGTCCAATAAATAGAGCCATTTTGGCGTAGTTATTTGGACCAAATGGAAGGCGAATGGCTAAAGCGGTCAGCTCTTTCGAACTTACACTCGACGATCGGCCTCAAGGTCAGCGCCTGACAAGCTGGCTGTACACTCAACTGCGCTTAGCGATCGCCGAAGGCCGGCTTCGGGCGGAAACCAGGTTTCCGGCGTCTCGGGATTTCGCTCGCCAGTACGGCATCTCGCGCGGCACCGTAGTAAATGTTTTTGAACGTTTACAGGCGGAGGGCTACGTCTCGAGCCGGGTGGGTTCCGGTACTTGGGTAAATCGGGTTCAGCCGACGGACTCCGTACGCGCCCTGAAGTCCACACCCCCGGCTTATATTCGCCGCGCGATTTCGGCCTACGTGCGCCCTAAGCCGTGGCAGGGCCTGATTGCGATGCAGCGGAACCGGCCGTTCTCGATGCGAGCTACTGCGACTAATGAGTTCCCGGCTGAGCTTTGGGGAAGGCTTGCCGCACGTCGCGCCCGGGGTCTGCAAAGCTGGTTGAAATCAGATGACGACGGACGCGGATACAAGCCTTTGCGCCAGGCGATCGCAGATTATCTCGGCTTGGCGCGGGGTGTGCGATGCGCCGCGGACCAGGTCATCATTGTTTCTGGCGTGCAGCAAGCACTCGACCTCCTGGCGCGCCTTCTTTTGAAACCGGGCGACGCTATCTGGATGGAAGATCCCGGTTATTTCGGAGCGACAATCGCGTTCAATAGTATTGGAGCGCAGATGATCCCGGTTCCAGTAGATGGAGAGGGCCTGTCGGTATCTGTTGGTCGAAAAACGTGCCCGCATGCCAAGGGCGTGTATCTAACACCGGCCCACCAGTTCCCTCTCGGAATGACCATGTCGCTGGAACGGCGCTTAGCCGTTCTGAAGTGGGCTTCTCAAACCGGAGCTTTCATCATCGAAGACGATTACGACAGCGAATATCGTTTCGAAGGGCCGCCGCTTCCCGCGCTACAGAGCCTGGACCGTAATTCAAACGTCATCTTCATCGGATCTTTCAATAAGTTATTGTTTCCGACGCTCCGTATCGGATACGCGGTCTTGCCATCACCACTGGTCGACCTATTCCTGGCGTTTCGTTATCGGACTGATTTTCACAATTCGAGTGCTGATCAGGCTGTACTCTGCGACTTTATGCTCGAAGGGCATTTGGGGCGGCATCTCCGCCGAATGCGCGATCTGTACGCGCGCCGTCTCTCGGCACTGATCGATGGAGGCAGGCGATACCTGAACGGATTATTGGAGATTTCTGATGTCAGGGCCGGCCTTTATACGGCGGCGTTTCTGAAGAATGGTTGGACTTCGAGGCAAGCGGAGAAGGCGGCGGCCAGGCATGGCATTGAAGTAAGTGCGACAGATCGGTACACTCTAAAGACCGACGACCCGAGAGCGCTGCTTCTCGGGTTTTCCGCTTTCGATGAGAACACAATTCGCACTGGATTGTTTAGACTGGCGGCGGCCTTGAACCATTGATCGGGTCGATTAATAGTGCCGTCCGGATCAGGACGGTTCGCAATGCTAGAACGGGTCGAGGGGTCAACCAGAATCATTGGTCGACACAGAGACTTGCCCCAGAGCGCAGGCCGTAAGTGTTGCAGACATTTGACCATTGAGTCAGGGAGCGAATTGCCGAATTTGTTTCGTGCGCGCTCTGAGCGAGCGGGACGAGGCACCGCCGAGTCGTGCGCTTCGAGCGTTCCTCACTTACTCTTCGGGGTTGAGCATGGTAAATCCAAAAGGAGTGTGCCCAGCTTTTGCCGTTGAGCCTCCCGCTCCTTCTCCGCCGTAAGGTCCCGATGAACAATAACCAGATAGACCGGCAAGACTCATCCACATCCGGCACAGGGTGATGCGATCCCAGCAGGTATCGCCGTTGTTCCGGACCAACTTGACGTCCGCACTGGTAGTTTCGCCGCGATCTTGGCGCTTCTGTAGCTGCTCGAGTTCTTCTGAGTAAGAACCTGGACTGAGGGAAGTAGCAGTTCTGTCCAACCGCCTCGTAATACGGTACTCCGGTAAGATGCACGAAGCTTTGATTGACAAAGATCAGAGGGCATCCCGGCAAACTCGCATCGGCTATGGCGATGCCGTCCTGTGTGGTATCAACCGCTTTAGCAAACACGGCCCCTTTGTACCGTTTACGCATGGACAGCAGGCGCGTGGCACATTTCAGCGAGTCGTTCGAGAGCCAAGCGCTGATCCGCCGTCAACGTGCGGGCACAGTGTCGAGCACGCACAATGTTCCTAAGGCATGTCCCTCGGGGTTATCAGCGGCTTTCCGGCATACGCGCGCAGGTTGGGTCACCCGTGACGAGGCTGTTGGCGCGGAATCGTTGGTCGGCTAATGTGTCCTCAATCGAGAAGATCTGATGCTGCTGAATAGCATGGGCGCAAAAGGAGAGATCGCGCCCGGTCTCCATCAACGCAAAACCATGACGGGATTTGAACCATTGACGGTCCATATCAACCAGCGAAAGGAGCGACATGGGCATTCCGCAAACCTGCGCAGCAGCTTGAGTCAGCTGATCAAATATTTCTTCCTCCGGAGTATCCAGAAGATCGTAGGCTCGTATGGCGGCGACGCGCTCAGCCTCGTGAGGCAAGTCAGATGGGGTTGGCAATCACTGCTCGAAGAATGTGTACGAAACAGGACGCTCAATGCCTGGTTCTAATCACTTATTGGCAGGCACGACACTATTCTAGAATCCCAGCAGAATATCTGTTGGCGTCGCGCGATTATGCGGCCACGAATTCCGGCCCAACTCATCGCGCTCGCGGCTGGAGCTACATTGTTCCGTATAGCCCGTCACCCTGCCCCATACGGAAGATCGTGTTTCAGTTTCGGCTGGTCCTGGCCTTGTGGCAAGCTACTCGTTGCGATCACGGGTCGGGCCGTGTGGCCTTTGCTCGAAAGCAACGTCGAACCAGACGTAACAATCCCCAGGTTGTTATCCCAACAAGCCAGATAGGAAACGGTACCAACCAGAAGCCCAACTCGCTCGCGATCTCCTTCGCGGTAGGTTCTTCCAAGTCAGCCAATTGTTCACCTGCCGGAATTGACGTTTTTGTTTCTAGCTAACTTCCGCATCGTCGGATTCTAACGTGGAACTCTAGTTTGAGTGCAATACCGCTCGTTAGAGTCTTGTGCAAGAATGCCGCGTAAATTGTCGGGCAGCTGGAACAGGAGTTGATTCCCGACGGCAATCTCATCTCTAGGATCGATCCGTAATCCGTTGTGACCACTCACGAGCAACTAGCGGATGTGTTCGTCCGACCTCGATAAGGGTCGCATAGAACACAGCCGCCATTGGCTACACCGCCGCACCTTCCACAGTCGCGATCCGCGAGAGCTTGCGACTGAGTAGGAGAGCGCCGATCATAAAGTAAATTGCACCAAAAACAGCGTACCCGCCGAGGTCGTTGATATGAAACTTCCCGCTCAATCCACCAAGCGTAAACGCTATCCCCGCGAGACTCGATTGTGCACCGCTGAGGATCATCGCCCATTGTCCCCCCAACTGCCTGCGTCGAATCAGACCGACCAACAATTGGAGCAGACCGGCACCCAAAGCCCAACCACCGAATATGGCAACTGCATAGGCGGGCTGATTGAACACGGTAACTGCAATCCCGAGTGCGGTCGTAACTCCCAAGCCTATGTTGATGAGCTGGGAGGTACGAGCAAGCCCGGCCTGATCTGACGTCTTGAAATCATATAGCGTGCATGCAACGTCCCACAGCGGGTACAGGATCAGCAATATCGCCGCCCATCGTGGCTGAGAACTAGCCGTGAAGATGACAGCAGCCGCCCAAAGTACTTGAAAGAACGTTCGTGTGAAGTAAAGATTCCGCAGTGAGCGGCTGGATGTAGTAGGTGATGTTTGCATAAAATCTATCTTCTAGTTGGTAGGTGAAAGACTGAAGGACATTCTCGAGAACGGGGTCTGCTTATACATGCTTTGGCTGAACGCTTCGCTAAGCGGAGATGCGCTTCAATGCCGCCTCAGTGACGGTCTTGAAGACTTCGCAGTTTTCGGTTGCCCGCGCCGAGAGCATTGCCCCGTGCACGACAGCCATCAGGGTTTGCGCTTCGACAGCAGCAGGTTGCTGGAGTTTGATCACACGCTGTTTGACGCCTGCTCGCAGCGTCTTCTCCAGCCATTCACTAAGCGCATTGAAGTATAAGCGAACTTCCCTTTGCACTTGTTCCGGTAACGAAGGCAGCTCAGCGCCCATGAGAACCGCAACGCAGAACTCCATTGTGCGATCACGGATGCAGCCTTCCCAGTAGTGGACATAAGCCGCAATCCGAGCCAAAGGATCTTTGATCTGTTCGTCGAGCAGCTTTGTCCCTTCGACGAGCCGTTCGTGACGGGCTTTCAGAACTGCAGTCGCTAAATCAGCCTTGGTCGGGAAATGGTGGTGGATACTGGCTTTCCTGATTTGAACTGCCTCGGAAACATCGGCATAACTGAAAGCCGAGTAGCCCAGGTCCATCATCAGTCCATCGGCGGCTTTCAAGATCCGCTCCGCAGTAGCACCTTGCACGCCAACTAGTCTACCAACTAGTAGGACTGGATGCAAGTTCGGGCGTCGCGAACTTTTGTGAACGAGCCATTGTGGAAGAAGGTGCGGGCGTCCTTGAGTTTGCGAAGAGTAATCACGCGAAACTTTAAGGTGTCTTCGTCTCTAAATGTAATCTCTTTCCGACCTTCGTCGTGGAAATTCGGATCATTCCTCACCAGTCTTCCGAGAAGCCTAAGCGGGTGGTCGCCGATTCCAACGTTGTAGAAGTTCTCTTCCACAAAATTGACCCACACCGGCGACATCAGGGACGTTATGTTGCTTGTTGAGCATTGGCCCGCTATGGCACGAATAGCACACTGCACCTCCCTCCGCCACAGGAGTAAAGAAGAGTTTAGCGCCGCGGCGCTGTGCACTGGTCAGGGCCTGGTTATCCGCCACTAGAAACTTGTCCCAAGCCGTATTCCGGGTGACGGCGCTGCGAAGAAAGTTGGTATGGCACGCAAGACAGTCTGGTCGTTGATGAGGATGCTCATGTCACTCTTGGCTGAAGCTTCAGCAGCTTCCTCCGGAATGCATCCTGGAAGAGCTTTACAAAGGCGAGGTATCTTTGAAGTTCCGCCGACTCAGCCGTGAGCATCCGATGCGCAACGAGTAACAGCAGTGTGAGATTCTCTTGGACAGGATCGCTTACCGCTCCCGTGAAGAGCTGTTCAGCATAGCCTTCAAATCAGCGGATTGCTTCCGCTTTGTCCGAGCTTGTTCTAGCGCATCAGGTCCGAGCTCAGAGGCAAGAGCTTCAGCTATCTCCGCGGCCTCTTCCAACGCAAGCACGGACATCCACAGCGAACGCTCCACAGCGACCCGGTGCTCTTCCGCCATTGCCAGTGGGGAGTACAAGTGACCGACGCGGCAGCGATACTCCACAATTTTTCCTTGCTGCTCTTTGGTAAGAGGCCCGCGACACTCAGGACAGGTCAAATGGGAGGGGACTTTTTCCATAGGTTCCTCGCTCTTTTTCGAACCACGCTCCGTGATCGCAAGGGCAGAAACAACTTCCGGGACTTCCGGTAGCGGCACTACAAAATCCACTTCAACCTTCATTGTGGCGTGGTAGGGCATGCTGGGAAATTGGGCAGTGGCCGGATCTTCAGCCACGGCGATACCGCCCTGCCGCTTTATTTCCGCCAGGCCTGCAACGCCGTCGTCGAGCGCACCAGTCAGAATCACACCTGTGACGCGCTCACCATAGGCAGCGGCCGCCGAACGAAAAAGCGGGTTGATAGCCGGCCTTGTTCGGTTCTCTTTAGGCCCGTGCGACAGGTGAACGTGTCCCGGCGTCACAAGCAGGTGGTAGTCAGGAGGGGCAACGTAGATCGTTCCGCGCTGGAATCTTTCTCCATCAGCTGGACGGACTGCGGGCAGAGGACCGGCTCTGGTGAGAATGTCCGGCAGAAAGCTTTGCCCATTGATACCGGTCCCTATATGCAGCACGACAAATACCGAAGCAGGCAGATCAGCAGGTAATCCGGCAACCACAACCTTTAGTGCTTCTACCCCACCTGCGGAGGCGCCGACCACGATGATGTCGCTTATAGACATACTGTTGAACTCTATCCTCGCAGGCTTGGTCCGCCGTCGGTTCGCACGCCCGGCATGTACCGAACCAAGCGGCGCATCAAAACTCAACGGCAGTAAGGCAGCGGCGGGGAACTAAGCCTCTGAACCAGGACTCACGTCGCCTGCCCAATTGAGGATGAAACGCTCGGCTGCTTCGTCGAGGTCACGCTCTCGGAACGGCGGTGGACCTATGGAGTTGAAAAGCTGATCCGGGCTTCTGAGAGAAATCCGAATGACCGGATCGGCCGAACCCGGCGGCGGCAGGGTTACTGAGTTGGAATCTTCCATTCAAGGACTTAGGCCACCACACGCACAGTACTCAGTTCTAAATCGCTCGCGTCGTAAGGAAACGTTCCCAGTTCCATGCTGATCCTGAGATACCGCACCTGCTCGTCTGTGATTCGCTGGCCTGGAATAGCTCGCGCGATGCCCGGAGGATATGGCGAAAGCATTTCAGCAGTGATCTGACCTACCGCGTCTTTGAGCGCTACACGCTTCGAACGCACGTAGAAAGCCTCCGCAGGTGTGAGTACCTGCTCGGCGCTGAGCATATCGAGCTTGGGAATCTCCGGCCGCAACCCCTTTTTATCGGGGCCCCCGTCGCGTGCCCATTCCACCATGGCCTTCAGGCTCGAGAGCAGCTCGTCTGTGGCCTTCGAGTCGTGGCCGATGGTAAAGATGACGAGTAGGCGACGTTCATCACTGAGGCCCAGGCTCAGCTTTTTCTCGCGTATGAGCCAGTCCTCGGCTTCATACCCGTTGACGCCGAGTCCATTGATGTCGAGCAGGACCTGCGTCTCGTCCATGGAATGCCGGGAGTCGCCATCGAGGACGTCACGTCCCATGATCCGGATGCCGTCAATCTTCGAAATCTCCTGGCGCGCATAGCGAGCCAGGTCGAACGTACGTCCGATCAGTTTTCTGACCCTCTTCGGCGAATTGGCGCCGCGTCCCATCGATGCTGGCAAGAATCAGGCCGGAGGGGCTTGTTGTCTCAAACAGGTCATAACAGATGTTAAAGCGATCCCGTGGAATGAGGGCGCTTTTGAGGAGCATGAACGAAGCGTGTTCCAGACCCGCCATCGTTTTGTGAATGCTACCAACGGAGATATCGGCCCCCGGCGGATGGCCGCAACAGGCATTTCGGGATGGAAAGCGAAATGCGGCCCCCACGCCTCGTCGACGATCAATGGAACTCCATGATTGTGACAGAGCTTTGCGAGCGCCTCGGTATCAGGCGTGATGTCGAAATAAGTCGGGCTTATGATGAACACGGCCTTGGTATCCGGATTTGCGCTGAGCTTTTGCTCTAATTCGCTTACCGGCACGCCATGGTCGATATCCCATGCGCGGTCGTAATCCGGTCCAGGAAAACAGGCGGACGTTCGCCAATACAAGTGAGCCGATTAGCGATTTGTGGCTGTTCCGGCTGACCAGAACAGTATCGCCGGGGCTAGCAGCCGCAAGCGCCGCAGCATGATTGCTTAAGCTTGTTCCATTCGTCAAAAAGAAACAGTGTGTCGCGCCCCAGAGTTCAGCCGCAAGGCGCTCTTCGCGTTGCCGAACGCGTTTCCTCTCCCGCCGGTCATCCAGGCCTTTCTGGGTGGTGGCATCGGCGGCGAACGCTTCTTTTCCGATGAGACGCGTGACGGAATGCGGGGTAGCGTTACCCGCTTCATGGCCGGGCACATCGAAAGAAGTGGGGCTCGCGCGCAGGTGGGTTTGCAACGCTTCGAGGATCGGAGCCCTATCTTGCGTGTCCTTCGCCGCGCCATTTGTATTTTCCTGCTTCTCACCCGCGAGTAGATCTCTGCTCGTCACAGTTGCGTGTCCCTTTTAAGTTGACCTTCGAGTAAGACGAGCCTTCTGAGCGCAACGGGTGCTGCGTTTATTGCCAGCTAGGAATGGATGCAGTTTCTCGATCCTGCTTAAGACTGGCTAAAAACCTAGGGATAAGGTCTGCAATGAAGCGTATCTAACAATCAGCACCATGGGGCTCGAGACCTCCACGATGACCGGAATCGACGTTGACCGGATCCGGCAAGACTTCCCGATGCTGGCACGAAGCATTCATGGGAAGCCGCTTCTCTATCCGGACAACGCCGGCTCGAGTCTGAAGCTCCGATCGGTGTTAGATCGGCATCGTTATTTTTACGAGTTTGAATACGCAAATACGAACGAGGAGAATAGCCTTAGCAAAAACGCAACGAAGGCCGTCGCCGACGTGCGCTCCTCGATTGCGAACTTGTTAGGGGCGAGCAGCCCGGAAGAGATCGTTTTTCTTCGTAGTGCGACGGAGGCGATGAATCTCGTCGCTTACGCATTCGAACGCTCTCAGCTGCAGCCGGGGGATGAGATCGTCGTTACGGAGATGGAGCACGACTCCAACTTCCTTCCTTGGCAGATTGCCTGTGAGAGATCGGGAGCGAAGCTTCGAATAGCTCCAGTCGCACGCTCCGGTGAGTTGGACCTCGATGGCCTTGAGAAGATGCTTTCCGAGCGAACCAAAATGATCGCTGTCGCGCACGTCTCGAACGTTTTCGGGACCATCTATCCCGTTGCCGAGATCGGAGCGATGGCTAAGCGCCACCGAATTCCGTTCTTTGTGGACGGAGTACAGGCGGCGCCTCACCTACCGGTCGACGTAGCTAAGATCGGCTGCGATTTCTACGGGTTCTCAGCCCATAAGATGGGCGGGCCAACGGGTGTGGGAGTGCTGTACGGACGTCGCGAGTGGCTGGAGAAACTGCCACCGTATCAAGTCGGAGGGGTCATGGTCAGTTCGTTGTCCGCCACAACCCACGAGTGGAAACCATTACCGAAGAAGTTTGAAGCAGGAACGGAGGCGATTGCCGAGATTATCGCCTTCGGTCCCGCGGTGAAGTATTGGAATGAAGTCGGACTCGCCAACATCGAGGCAGCAGAACGCAGGCTGGTTCAGTACGCCACTGATCGCCTGAGAGAGATCCCCGGGATCGAAATCGTCGGGGTCGGCAGCGGCCGTGTCTCGATCGTTTCGTTCAACGTCAAGGGGATGAAGCCGCAGGACGTTGAACTGGCTCTAGACGGCGAGGGAGTCATCGTTCGCAGCGGAACCCTCAATGCGCGCATATTGATGCGCCGCCTGGGTTTGCCCGGCGCAGTCCGGGCGGCCTTCATGTTCTACAACACCGAAGACGAATGCGATCGTTTCTGCGAAAGCCTCCGTTGGCTGTCGTAAGCCCTCGTCCTAGCCAGCACACTTCCACACCTTAAAAACCCAAAATTTACACCCAAGATTGCTGTAGAGATCTGAATGAAGATTCTGAATATTCGTACAATTCCAGGTCCGAATGTATACAGTCACCAGCCTGTTCTGGTGATGAAGCTTGATCTGGAGGACCTCGCTGGCCGCGAAAGCTACGAGGTACCAGGTTTCACTGACCGGCTTTTGCAGCTCCTTCCGGGCTGTTACGAGCACTACTGCGGGCTGGGCCGTCCGGGCGGCTTTGTCGAGCGGCTTCGGGGCGGTACTTATTTCGGGCACATCGTGGAGCATGTCGCCCTGGAACTCACCGATGCGGTGGGTATCTCGACGAACCGAGGCAAGACCGTTGACGCAGGCGAACCCGGCCGTTACCTGGTAACAGTAACGTACAAGTCTGAGGAAGGTATGAAAGCCCTTCTAAAGACTGCTGTGGAACTCGTTCAGGCGCTGGTTGACGACCGGCCTTATCCGCTGGATGCTGCGATTGAGGCTGCGCGCGAAGCGGTGGCAAAGTCTGACCTCGGTCCCAGCACAAAAGCCATTGTAAACGCGGCGGAACAACGGGGCATTCCCTGGGTCCGCGCCGATCGCGACAGCCTTGTCCGGCTGGGCTCCGGAAAATACTCGCGTTACATCCA
Organism: uncultured Acidobacteriaceae bacterium; assembly: GCA_963730775.1. GTDB lineage: Bacteria > Acidobacteriota > Terriglobia > Bryobacterales > Bryobacteraceae > Bog-105. Next base: position 35,277 of record CAVSTI010000020.1, read on the forward strand.
AGGCACGATTGCGGGCACGACCAGTGCTATCGCGGTGGATATCGCAAGCGATAAGGAACTGACCAAACAGTTGTTGCGCGAGGCCGCGCTTCCGGCACCACATGGATGCGTTGTGAGAACCAGGGAAGAGGCGATTGCCTGCCTTTCTCAGGCTCAAACGCCTGTCGTTGTGAAGCCGCTGGACGGCAATCAGGGCAAAGGGGTTTCGCTAAACCTCGTCACTCCGGAACAGATCGGCGAAGCCTTCGATGCGGCCGTAGCGATCTCTCCTGAAGTGATTGTTGAAGAAATGCTGCGGGGACTGGACTACCGGGTCGTAATCGTAAACGGGCGCATGGTGGCCGCGGCACAACGAATTCCCGCGCATGTCTGGGGTGACGGAAAACATACCATACGTGATCTGATCGACCTGGCAAACAAGGACCCGCGTCGAGGAAAAGACCATGAGAAGCCACTGACGCGTATCACTGCCGATCCTATTGCGCTCGCCATCCTCAAGAAGTACGGCCGATCACTTGATGACGTACCGGCGGAGACCGAAATGGTGATTCTTCGCGAGAGTGCCAATCTATCCACCGGCGGCTCGGCTAGAGACGTTACGGATGACGTGCATCCCAGCTATGCGACAAATCTGTGAGCGCGCCGCAGCAGCCATCGGTCTAGACATTTGTGGCATCGATCTCGTGGTTCCTGATATTCACCAACCTTTCACATCGGGCGGGATTGTCGAAGTGAATGCATCGCCGGGAATCCGGATGCATCATTTCCCGAGTGAGGGAAAAGCACGAGACGTTGGTGCTGCCATTGTCGAGATGCTTTATCCGGCGGACCAGGCTTCGAGAATTCCGATCCTTTCCATCACCGGCACGAACGGCAAAACCACGGTGACCCGAATGATAGGGCACGTCCTGGAGAAGAGCGGCAAGCTGGTCGGTTTGACCACAACGGATGGAATTTGGATCGGCGGCCAAGAGATCGCACGCGGTGACATGACAGGTCCGTGGTCTGCAGGCGTTGTGCTCTCCGATCCGACCGTCGAGGTGGCTGTCCTGGAGACCGCACGAGGCGGCATCGTGCGGTCGGGGCTCGGCTATGACTGGTCTGATATCTCGGTCATGACGAACATCCACCCCGATCACATCGGGCAAGACGGAATCGAGAGCGTGGAGGACATCGTCAGGATCAAAAGGCTGGTAGCGGAACGAGTACGAAGCGGCGGAACTCTCATCTTGAACGCCGACGACGAACACCTGGCGCAGATCTCTTCTCACGAGCGCGTCGCAGAAGTTCCGAAAACCTTTGTCTACTTCTCCACTGATCTGCAAAATCCCAAGATCCTGGAACATCTTGGCGCAGAATGGGACGGCTTTCGTGGCCGTCGGCGGATGGATTGAAGAACGGAAGGGTCCTGAGGTTTTCCGGATCGCAAGAATCGATGAGATTCCGGCAACGATTGCTGGCACGGCGCAGTTCCAGGTCTATAACATCCTGGCCGCAGTCGCGGCAGCACGCGCCTATGGCTTGTCCCCGGACGCAATTCGGACGGCGCTCGCCGGATTCCGGATGGAGGAACACGGTACCGGACGCCTGAACATCTTTTCGTTCCGGGATGGAATCGTGGTGATTGATTACGGGCACAACCCTGTTGCGCTCGAGTCGATGCAGACCATGATTTCTCAATGGAACGCGTCCCGGCGAACAGCCGTGCTGGCCATTCCGGGCGACAGGCGGACAGACCTGATCATTCAATCAGCCCGCGCGGTTGCGCACGGTTACGATCGATTCTATCATTCGGGAAGACACGGATCTTCGCGGGCGGCAGACCGGGCGAGGTGGCAGAGATTCTGGCGAGCACGATTCGTCGAAGAGAACCCGCAGGCTTCCGTAAACGTGATACTCGACGAGGTGGAGGCGACCAAGGCAGCGCTGTGCAGCATGGTTCCGGGCGAACTAGTTGTCACATCATGTGATGCTGTGACGGCCGTCCTTGAATGGATGCATGAGCACGGTGCCGAACCCGCTTCTCCCGCCCAGATTGAACAGTTGACGGTCGCAGCCCGAGTCCATCACGACGGCCGCCTGACCATGTTCATCGTTGTCCGCGGAGGTGAGGTCTACAGCCCCGCAGCCGATCGGCAGATCAGATCTGCTGATTGCTGCGGACAAGATCGTACGAATCGGTGACGTCGATATCGGCGCACTAGAACGTGCGGACTTGGGTTGAAATATCGAGGCCGAGAACTGCCTGGTTGTTCCGGGGTTCATCGATCCGCATGAGCACCTGCTCGGCGGTAGCGGTGAAGAGGGCTGGGCTTCGCAGACTCCCGAAATCGCTCTAAGCGAGATCGTAGCGGGCGGCATCACGACGGTTGTTGGTTGTCTTGGAACAGACACAACGACCAAGACAATGCGCGGGACTGCTTGCGAAGGCGAAAGCTTTCAACGAGGAAGGGCTCACGGCGTATATTTACTCCGGCGGTTACAACGTTCCTCCTATCACGCTCACCGGCTCCGTCCGAACCGACATGCTTTTCGTGCCGGAAGTAATCGGCGCCGGCGAAATTGCAATCTCCGACGCGCGTTCGACTGAACCGACGGACGGGGAACTCGCGCGCCTGGTGCGAGACGCGTACGTTGGCGGACTTCTAACGGGTAAATCCGGAGTCACTCATTTCCATGTGGGATCCGGCAAGAAGCGGTTGCGATCTGTCCGGGCTCTTCTGGATGAATACGAGATTGAGCCCAGCTCGCTTTATCCGACCCACATGGACCGATCAGAGGAACTCATGCTCGAGGCGATCGAACTATCCCACCGTGGGGTCACGGTTGATCTCGACACCGTGGATGGCGAACTTCCTCGATGGATGTCCTTCTATCTCGAACGGTGGCGGCGATCCGAGTCATCTTACGGTCTCGTCCGATGCGGCGATAAACAGTCCCCGAGCAGTGTGGGAGCAGATCCGGACTTGCGTGCTTCAGCACGGGATGAGCGCTTGAGACGCTTCTTCCGATGGTAACCAGTAACACTGCGAGTGTATTGAAGCTGTCGTCTAAAGGTCACCTTAGTGAAGGAGCAAACGCCGACTTGGTCGTGCTCCGAAAGGAGTCGCTGGAGATCGTAGAGGTTGTTGCCGGAGGCCGGCGTTTCGTTCGGAACGGGCAGTTAGCGTTTCGAGAGAGTTTCCTTCAAGAGAGCAACCGGGAGATCCGATTACATGGGGACCGAGCGTAAACAAAGCGGACAGACTGATGTGCAGCTTGATTCGACGCCCTTCCGTCCGGAGGGGACGCTGATCGTTATCGGCGGGACATGAGGCGAAAGAGGGTCACCGGCCGATTCTCGAGCTGATTGCGAAGCGGGCGCGTGCAGGAAAGCTCATGGTCATGACAATCGCGAGCGAGGAGCCCGAAGAACAATGGGAGAACTATCAGACAAACATTCAAGGAATTGGGTGTAGCTCGCCTGGAACAGTTTGATGCTCGAAGCCGGGAAGAACTCCTGGCGCAGAGCCACCCGGAAATGCTGGATGAGCGAACCGTGATCTTTTTCGCGGGCGGCGACCAGATGAAGATCACCAGCAAGTTTGGCGGGACACCGCTTTGTGACCGTTTGCGGCAGCTCTATACGGAAGGCGCGCTGATTGCGGGCACGTCGTCCGGCGCGTCCGTGATGGCCGAGGTGATGATGGCTGCGGGAGAAAGTGAATCGTCTCACCAGGGGCAAGAGTCAGTTCGCCTCTCGCCGGGTCTCGGCTTGATCTCCGGCATCATCATCGACCAGCACTTCGCCGAGCGGGGTCGGATGGGCCGCTTACTAGGGGCCGTGGCGCAGAATCCACGTTTGCTAGGTGTGGGAATCGACGAGGATACGGCGCTGGTCTTTCAGGGCCATGAGCAGGCCGCGGTGATTGGTTCCGGCGCAGTGTATATCGTGGATGGACGAAGCATCACCCACACAAATGCCTCCGAGAATGAGGAGGAGGCGATGTCGGTGTTCGGTGCTACGGTACACGTCCTGAACAGCGGCGATCGCTTCGACCTGGCGAATCGGACACCGGCTCCGGGACGAGTAGAGGACATCGAGTCGGAGTTGGTGGAAGCTTGACGAGGAGAGGACGATAGGCTCCGTTACCGCCCCCCCGAAGACACTCCCAGGCAATCGGGGAGCGCTGATACTGGTTGGCGGCCGCGAGGACAGAACGGGCGACCGAACCATTCTGAAAGAGATTGCACGGCACGCCACATCGGGCATTCTGGTTATTGCAACTCTCGCTAGCGAGGAACCCGAACTACAGTGGGACAGCTATCGAGAGGCATTCGGCGATCTGAATGTGGGAGACATCCGGCATCTGCAAATCCAGGGGCGTGAGGGTGCAAGCGACCCGAGCAACCTCGAGATGGTTGACAACGCCTCGGCCGTTTACTTCACGGGCGGCGACCAACTGAAGCTTGCTAGCAAATTGGGGGGCACGCCCATGCTCAATCGAATCCACCGGCTCTACGAAGAACGTGCAGGCGTGATAGCGGGAACGTCGGCGGGTGCGTCCGCCATGGGAGTCACCATGCTCGTGTCTCACGCGACTGAATCGAGTCACAAAGTCGAAAGCAGTTTCTTCATGGCGCGAGGGCTTGGGCTCGTGCCTGACCTGGTCATTGATCAGCATTTCGCCCAGCGCGCAAGGATAGAGCGGCTGGTTGGTGCTGTAGCCGAAGATCCCGGGGTGCTGGGAATCGGGATCGATGAGGATACAGCCGTGATCCTCGAATCGGGAATGCTTCGGATTATCGGATCCGGTGCGGTGTATGTGGCCGACGGGCAGGGCGTGACGCATACGAACGTTTCGGAGAGAACGCCCGACCAAACGCTTTCGCTATTCGATCTGCGTCTGCACGTTCTCTCGCATGGCGCTACCTTCGATCTTGAGAGTAGACGACCGAAGTGCAGCACAATCGCCCAATAGGGTTAGTGTCCATTTACAGGCTGGATGTAGATTCGTTTGATCTCCGGAAACTGTTGTTTGATTCCGTGCTGAATGGCTGAAATCGCCGTTAGGATTTCGTCCGTCGGTCTGCACTCATCGATAGTTACGTCGAGAGTCAATAAGACATCGGTCGGTCCCAGTTGAAGGCTGGTTGAATTCTGGATGGAGACGGCATCGTGTTGCTGCTCTCCAAGTTCCCGTATGGATCTGGCAATTCCGTGTTCCACGGCCTCGCCAATCAGAAGGTGACGAATCTGCTGAATGAGAAAAACAGCGCAGCCGGCAAGCAGGAGGCCGATGATCACGGAACCGATTCCGTCCGCGATGAGAAAGCCCGCTTGATTTAGTCGCACTCCTATGAGCGATGCGATACCGCCCTAGAATGGCGGCGCTGTTTTCGCCGAGAAGTACGAGCGGATTTGGATCCTTGGCCGTGTTGATGGCCCGCCAAAGGCTCTTACCTTCGGTTGCGGCACGGAATTGCTTCAGTGCGGTCAGGAGGGTGATGATATCGAACAGCATTGCCGCCCCAAGAGCGATGTAGGCAAACATAGGCTTTTCGATCGGCTGTGGTTTCATAATTGTCTCACGCCCTCCGCCAGTGAAACGCCGCCGCCCAGGCCGAGAATGCTGACAGCGACGATCATGGACCAGATATAAATTTCCTGGCTGTAGCCGAACGGGTGCTGAGAATCAGGTGGCCGTTGGCTCATTTTCATTCCGATCAGCAGTAAGCCGTCATTACCGGCCGCAACCGCAGAGTGAATGCCTTCGGAGAGCATGATAGAGCTTCCCCCCAGAGCTGCGATCGCGAATTGAACTAAGGCCAAACCGAGTCCGAGAGATGCCCCTACGACGACAGCGAGCTTTGATCTTTGATCCACATTCTGCAGACCACGCGACCGTTGGTCGTGTTTCCTTCCGAGCCACGAGTCTGTTTACGAGGGAACGAAGGAAGGCTGCTCCGGGGTGCACGAGCGAGGGGCTAGGGCCTGCGGGCATTACTCACTGCGGGGAAGTGCAGGAATGAACGGTTCACGCTTCGGCGTCTATAGATGGTGCGCATAGCAGGAAAGGGACGATGCAGGTAAAGCTTAAACCATTACAAGATCAGGTGATCGTGATCACGGGCGCGAGCAGCGGGATAGGATTGACAACCGCGCGGATGGCGGCTCTCAAAGGCGCGAAAGTGGTTGCGGTGGCTCGCAATGAGGATGCGCTGCGGGAGGTGGTGAATGAAATTCGCGCGAATGGCGGCCAGGCAACGAGGGCCGTCTGCGATGTGGGCCAAAAAAATTCAGTAGAGCGCGCGGCCGAGGTTGCTATGCGTGAGTTCGGACGGGTCGACACCTGGGTGAATAATGCCGGAATCTCCATCTTCGGGCATACATGGGACGTGCCGCTTGACGATTGGCGGCGGATGTTCGAGACGGTCTACTGGGGTGTCGGGTACGGTTCGCTGACCGCATTAGCGCATTACCGAAGTCGCGGGGAAGGTGGCGCGATCGTAAACGTCGGAACCTTCTTCGGTGACCGTGCAACACCCGTTCAGAGTACGTACTCGTCGGCCAAAACATGCGGTACATGGATTTACCGACGCGTTGCGGATGGAGATTGAGCACGACAAATTGCCCGTTTCCGTGTCGTTGGTTCATCCAGGACGGATAGACACACCGTACAACGAGCATGCCGGGAATTACATGCCGATGCAGCCCGTGCATCGAGGAATGGTGTATGCGCCGGAGACTGTCGCGGATGCAATCTTATGGTGTGCAGAACATCCAAAGCGGGACATGTATGTTGGTTCTCAAGCGAAATTCGCGACGCTCCTGGGGTTCTTTACTCCGCGGCTAACGGACAAAATTATGGAACGGCTCATGTACACGTCACATCAGTCGCGAGAGCGAATCTCAAGCGGATCTCATTCCCGTGCGTTGTTCAAACCCGGATATGGCGGTCAGGAACGCGGTACTCATGAGCCGCACTTGCTACGCAATCGAAGCTATTACGTGCAGGCTGCCAAACATCCGGTTCTCGCCACGGCCGGCGTCACGGCACTAGGATTGCTGCTGGGGAATGCACTGAGGAGGCGGGCAGCAAGTTAGTCGACGGGGCGCCGTCCATATGTTCTCGTGCGTAACCCGGTCGCGGCAATAGAGGACCGGGCGCGCACGGCGCTCAGATTTCGACTAGCTTAGTCGAGACGTCTTCGAAGGCGTGTACCAGATCCGGAAGCTTACTCATCTGCCCGAACACGAGTTCCGCACCTGCACTCGTCAGCGACTCCGCATGACCGGGCCGGCTGTGGGCACCACCGGTAAATCCGAACACCCGCATGCCAGCGCGAACAGCCGACCGAACCCCAGGAACACTATCCTCAATGACCAGGCATCTTGCTGGAGGAACATGCATCCACCCGGCCGCGAAAATGAAGATGTCGGGTTCTGGCTTGCCGCGCGCGACAGAGGTCGCGCTGATCACGTTAGGCGCGAACCGGTCGTAAAGACCAACCTGCTGCAAGCCCATCTTGAGCTTCTCCGGGAAACTGCTGGAGGCGACGCAAATGGGCTTATGAATAGCGTCAAGAGCCTCGTGAACTCCCGCCATGATCTTCAGTTCTTCGCGATAAGCGTCTTCTGTCCGGCGATCCACGCGAGCTTTGTAGTCGTCCGGCAATGGCCGACGCATATCCGCTTCGATCTCGGCGCGCATCTCGCGATCCGGCCGCCCTGCAAACCTGTCGATCACCTGTTCTGTTGTGATCGGGTAACCCAGATGGGTGAGTTCCTCGGCCGCGATCCGGCAAACCACGATCTCGCTCTCGATCAACACACCGTCACAGTCGAAGATGATCAAATCAATCTCATCGGTCATTAGTAAGTCCCTGCCATGATTGAACTTCAAGGATGAAACTCTCCACGCTGCAGCATTTGCTCTATGTCTTCTAGGCTCTTGCCAGCGGTTTCCGGAACGCGCCGATAGGTAAAGATCCAGGCGAGCACGTTCATCGCTGCGTATACCAGCATTGTGCCCCCTTCCGTGAGCCAATGGATCAAGCTGAGCGCAGTCACAGTTACCAGCAGATCGGCCCCCCAGACCACGGCAGCTTGTGCACTGGTGCCTGCTCCACGAATGGAAAGCGGATACATCTCGGAACCGGAAAGCCAGCCGACTACCTGAATGCCCGCCGGCGTTGAAGAACATGTAAACGAGCAGGCAGGCAACCACCATCCAGGCATTTTGCTTGTTTGCCAGATGGAATAAAAACACACCAGCCAGCGTGGCCAGTGCGAGCGCAGCACCGGGCAACATGAATAGCGATAGCCGACGGCGTCCCACACGATCGACGATCATGAGTCCCGTGGTGGTCATCAAGGCGTAAACAAGGGCTAGCCAAAGACTCGCGTGTAGTGCCGATTCGTGGCTGAAACCAACACCGGTCAAGAACGTGGGGGTGTAGTAAACCATCATCTCGATACCGGTCAATTGTGTAAAGGCTGCAACGCCTAGTGCGGCAATAACCGCAGGTCGGACCCAGGGCTGTTTCAGGCCCGGCCAGCCTTTCACCGGGGCCTCCTCTTCCTTACACGCGATCTCTTCAATTCGTCGGAGCTCCTGGCTTACGTCGGTATGCTCCGGGCGAACGCGTTCCAACTCCTTCCGCGCTTCGTCTGTCCTCCGTTGCCCCACTAGCCACCGGGGGCTCTCGGGGACAACAAAAGTGCTGGCGAGAAAAATAAGAGCTGGCGCGATAGCCGCGGCGATCATCCAACGCCACGACCAGACATCGTTCAGCGAGGACCCGACTACATTTGCCGCCACGATCCCGAGCCCGATGGCCACATTGAAAGACGTGACAAAGTGGCCACGGCGATCTGGCGGTGCCAGTTCAGCTACGTATACCGGTCCGGTCTGGCTGGCGCCGCCTACAGCAAAGCCCAGCAACACGCGCGCACTGACCAGAAGTATTGCCGAAGGAGCAATGCTTGAAGCCAGGGCCCCCGCCGCGAAAACGGCAGCTACCAGCATCAGTGTTCGGCGTCGGCCAATGCGCTCGAAGAGCCAGCCACACGCCAAAGCCCCGATAACCGCGCCAACGAGTATCGCCGACGCAGTAATCTCCTGCATCTTGGTGAGACAGCTTGAAGTCCTGCCTGATATGCAGGAGAGCGCCCGAGATGATACCCGTGTCGTATCCATACAGGAAACCCGCAATGGCCGCAACACCCGTTGCAAAGATGAGAAATCCGCTTGTCTTACCTTTCGCCGGCTCCTCGGAGCCCGATTTATCTCGCTTCGGAACTGTAGCTACGCTGCTCAAGGTGACCGTTACCCTTCCACCTTGCCGTCGACGAAGGTGCCGGAGGCGACCAGTTGGTCCAGGCTGAACTTGCTGTGGCTTGCCGCATTCGGCAACTTGTGTTTGGCCTGTTCGTATGCCTTCAGAGCGGGATCAACTCTGCTCAAGAAACGCTGCACAAATTGCTGCAGTGCCGTATAGTCGTTCGGTGTCGGCTTTCGAAGGCGAGCCAGTATCCGGCCGAGAGTGTCGTCGGTGGTGAAGAACCGTTGCAAGATCGCCTTTGCGGCGCCGTCCAGATACTCGCCGGGAACGATATCTGCCCGGAAGGACTCGTACTCCGGGTCGTTGAGCAGCATCACTTCGATACCGTCTCTCATCTCCGTCATCACATCGATCGCGAATTGCTTGCGTTCCGGCGAACTATTGAGAAACTCGTTCAGCTTTACCTCGGAGTCGCCGCCGGTCGACTTGAAAGCATCTATTGCAATCAGCCAATGCGTTCCGTTCAGCAACCAGTTCTTGATCTTTTTCTCAACATCGAGATGCTTAGAGAATTCGACGCGGTTACCGGCGCATAATTCGGCGAGTTCTTCCGTGTCCCCGTTCAACTGAAGCTTGAGCGAGCCGTACTCTTCTGCATGGACGGCAAGAGTCGGCTGCGGCGTTGGACCGTCAGCGTCGACGTACTCGTGGAGCGAAACGCACATGCGATCAACTAAGGCTTGAGCTCCCCGGACCCTCTGTCTTGCCTCTTCAGTCAGAGCGTTGCCAAGGTCCGCTTTGAGAATGTCATCAGCACTGACGGTGTTCTCGCAAGGGATAAGGAAGATCTTCTTCGAACTTCCACGTCGACTCAATATCTGGGTGAGGCAGTTCAGGCCCTGCACAACACTGATGTAGTTGGCCGCATTCACGACTGACGCGGTGACGACTGCGCCTGTATCTTCGAAGGCGCACTCCGATGCTGCTTGCTCGATGACGCGTTCGACGTCACCGTCCGTGTAAGTGTGAAACTCCTTGTAATGGACTTTCTCGAGCAGGCTTCCACTGGTCGGACACTTGATGGCGTAGATTCGCCAGGGATTAGTCTTGAGAAGCTCCGACTTGCGCGCCGGAGCGAGTCCCGCATCGCCGGTTGGATTCGGCGAGGAGTTCATCCGGTTCAACAGGACCAGGTCTGATCCGGGCTTTCGAAAGAAAGGGGCAGCCAAGCCAAGGCCCAGACGCCCTGCTCCGAAGTGAAGGTGAAGCATATAAATGTAGTGGTTCGCGCGGGCAGACGTGTGTTCGCGCTGACGGAATGTGGACGTTTCGCGTCAGATCTGATTACGTTCGGACCACTACTTGCGGAAACATGCGCATTGGGAAATGAGAGGCCATCAGGAGAAACGGGAGAGGATCTGGATGCGCTAATCGTCCTTGCGTTCCGGAACTCGGAGCCATGCGGATTACCCTGGTTGTGACGAGCCCCAGCCGCCCGGCGAAAGCCGCAGCGGCTTTCCACATCCCAGAGCGCAAGTGCTTACATTGAACAACCCGAAACTTAAGTTAAGCCTTCATAACCTTGATGCACTCTCGACGCGCGTCCAGGTGCCGACGTACGATCCCAAGAGTCTCACGCCAGCCATCGTACACATCGGCGTCGGAGGCTTCAATCGGGCACACCAAGCCATCTACCTGGACGACCTGCTGCGTCGGGCTGAGGGAGAACAGTGGGGAGAGTGTGGCATCGGACTTCTACCGCAGGATGCTCGCATCGAACAGGTCCTGCGGTCGCAAGATTTCCTGTACACCGCGCTGGAGCGCAGCTCTGAAGGAGTGGAGGCGCGAGTGGTGGGGGCAATCTGTGAGTTTGTCCTGGCGCCCGCGGATCCCAACGAAGCGATTGAGAGGATAGCCTCGCCGGAATGCCGCATTGTGAGCCTTACGATCACAGAGGCGAGCTATCTCATTGACGGGGTGACGGGCATTTTCGAAGACCAGCATCCGCACGTGCTCTACGATCTGGCCAACCCTACCGCTCCCCGCTCTTTTCTGGGGTACGTGACCGAGGCACTCGATCGCCGGCGCAAGCGGGGCTTGCCCGCCTTTCACGGTCATGTCGTGTGACAACTTGCCGGAGAACGGGAAGGCGACGCGCTATGTCATCACTTCATTCGCTGAGATGAAGTCGCCGGCCCTGCGAAGCTGGATCGAACAGAATGTCGCGTTCCCTAACAGCATGGTGGACCGAATTACTCCGGCCACGACCGATAGCGATCGTCGATTGCTTTCCGCACGCTTCGGTATTGAGGATCAATGGCCGGTGGTTTCCGAACCGTTCCGGCAATGGGTGATCGAAGATGTGTTCTGTAACGGCAGACCAGCCTGGGAGTTGGCTGGCGCGCAGTTCACGACGGAGGTCTCCCAGTTTGAAGCAGTGAAGCTGCGCCTGCTGAACGGAAGTCATTTCGCCATGGCTTACTTGTCTGCCCTACTCGGATTCGAGTTCGTTCACGATGTGATGGCGGATGATCGGATGCGCCGCTACCTGCGCTCGTACATGGATGAGGTGACTCCAACCGTCCCCGTTCCATCAGGGATGGATATCCCTCAGTACAAAGCCACACTAATTCACCGGTTCTCAAATCATGCGCTGTGCGATCAGATCGGGCGCATCTGCGCGCAAGGTTCGTCCAAGATTTCGAAGTTCCTTCTGCCTTCTTTGGGAGAGTTACTGGCTGCAGAACTTCCTACCCGTTTTCTGGCGTTAGCGATCGCAAGCTGGCTGCGGTACATGAGAGGCCGGGATGAACAAGGGCTTCCGCTTCGCATCGAGGACGCAGCGCTTGAGCAGACGCGGCGCCTTTTAGAGGGGAACGAACCTGTCGGCCCGGCTACCCTCCGGTTTATTCTTGGTCCCGAGTTGGCCTTGGACACCGGGTTTGCAGAGCAGTTGCGCACTACTCTTCGTCGGCTCGACACCGACGGCGCGGTCGCAACCGTTGATTGGTGCTTGGGCGGCTGTTAGTGCTGATATCCCGCCTGCTGCACCGCCCGATCAGCGAGACCCTGTGCAGTGGCTAGTCCGGCGTCGATCGATGTCCGGCCCGCCAGTATTCCCGCCACAATCTGACCTACGGCCGTCCCGATGCCTTGAAATTCCGGAATGTCAACGTACTGAATGCCTGTATACGGCACCGGCAAAGCTGATGGATGCACGGGATCGACCGTATTGATGGACTGCAGCACGAGATCACCAAACGGAGCCGCTGCCCGGTACGCTGGATTGCGATAAGTCGAGTAGCGGGTCCCGGGAGGAGCCAGTGCCCAGCCTTTGCGCTGACCCACCCGTGCCACGTACTCTTTTGAGGTTGCCCAGGTGACGAACTGAAGTGCTTTCGCCTGCTGTTTTGACTTCTGCGCAATCCCCAGCGCCCAGGCCCACAATGTATGAGTTCCTTTCTCCGTCACTGCTATGGGTGCGGGTGCGAAGGCAACGGTGCTGGCGACCTGCGACTGCCGCCTGTCCGAAAGAATTCCCGCGGCGACGGTGGCATCAATCCAGGTTGCGCAATGTCCGCCGGCGAAGAGCGCGAGATTCTCGTTGAAGTTGTTGGCGCTCGAACCTGGAGGTCCATAGTTCCTCAGCAGTTCGACATAAGCGCCTACCGCGTCTTTCCACGGCTTTGTGTTGATCGTTGCGTGCCAGTTTTCATCAAACCAGCGGCCCCCGAATGCGTTCACCATGGTGGAGATCGTGCTGACGTTTGCGCCCCATCCCGGCTGTCCCCGAAGACAGATGCCGTACGTTCCTGCCGCCCTGTCCGTAAGCACACGGGCAAATGTCTCCATCTCGGCATACGTCGGCTTGGCGGGCATCCGAAGACCTTTAGCGTCAAACAAGTCTCGCCGGTAGTAAGTGATTGAGCTTTCTCCGTAAAAGGGCAAAGCGTAAAGCTGGCCTTCGTACGACAGACCCTCTCTCACCGGCTTAATCAGATCGTCCTGGTCAAAACTTGCCGGGAGATTTCTTAGCGGCGTGAGCCAGCCCTTTCTCGCCCAGATCGGTGCCTCATAGGTGCCGATCATCATCACGTCGAACTGGCCGCCGCCCGTCGCGATATCGGTCGTGACGCGCTGGCGCAGGGTGTTTTCGTCCAGCATGACCCAGTTCAGCTTCGTGTCCGGATGTTCAGCCTCGAACTCCCCCGACAATGACTGCATCAGAACCATATCCGCATTGTTCGCGACGGCGACGGTGAGTTCTCCTCGTGCCTTTCCTCCCGAGCTGCAGCCCGTAAGAATCGCAATCAGACCCAACAAACATGCCCGATACACGCACTGGGATTGGGAAGATGGTAGGGTCATAGCTCAATCGAAGCCGACATGTTGAGAGACTGCGATATAGCTGGTACACCAATGCCGTTCGCCGCTGGGGAGACAAATCGAGTTGCACACCGTCGGCGCAATGCGTCCGCACCCTTCATCGCTCCCGCATTCGTGTTGCTGTTTGTCGCTACCATCGTCCCCCTGGTCATAACGCTTTACTTCTCGATAGAAAACTACAACCTGCTGAGCGCTGGCGGACCTAAGTTCACGGGCCTGAACAATTACCTGTACCTGCTTCGCGACCCTGCGTTCGTTGATGCCGTTGTGAACTCGTGCCTGATTCTGGGTTCCGTGCTGGCCGTGAGCGTCATTGGTGGGACGCTGCTCGCCTGGCTCTATGACCAGAACTTTCCCGGCTCCAAAGTTGCCCGTCTCCTGGTCATCGCTCCCTTTTTCGTCATGCCGACGGTTAACGCTCTTCTTTGGAAAAACCTGTTGCTGCATCCTATCTATGGCTTTCTGGCGTTCCCTTTGCGACTGCTGAACATCGGCCCCATCGACTGGTTTGGGCGCTTCCCATTGTTGGCCATCATTATCATCCTGTCGTGGCAATGGCTGCCATTTGCCTTTCTCATCCTTCTTACTTCTATTCAGTCAATAGATAGTGAGCAGAAAGAGGCTGCTCTGATCGACGGTGCCGGTCCATGGACCATCTTCTGGCATCTCATTCTGCCTCACCTGAAGCGTGCCATCTCGGTTGTGATCATGGTGGAAGCCATTTTTCTACTGAGCGCATTCGCTGAGATTCTCATCACAACGGCAGGCGGTCCCGGCACGGCGACTACGAATCTCACGTTCCTGGTCTATTCTCTAGGTCTGCAGCAGTTCGATATAGGGCTCGCTTCTGCGGGTGGCGTCGTCGCCGTTATCCTGGCCAACATCGTAGCCTTATTCCTGATCCGCACGGCCTCTCGCAACCTCAACCCGCCTGCTGCGGCTCACGAGTAAGTAGAGAACCCATTTCGGAGCATGACAAGAAAAACCAACTGGATTGCCTTTGTTCTAGGCTGGACAGTCGCGCTGCTGATCTTTTTTCCTATCCTCTGGATGGCCCTGACCAGTATGAAGACTGAGGCCGAAGCCTACGCATTGAGGCCCGGGTTCCTGTTCCAACCCACACTCGAAAGCTTTCGTACCGTTCTCAACCAGTCTGCCTATGGCCGCTACGCCTGGAACTCCGTCTGCGTATCGGTTGGAGCTACAGCGTTGGCAATGGCGCTCTCCGTTCCGGCGGCGTACGCCATGGCGTTTCACCCTGGTCCACGCACATCCGGCGTCTTGATGTGGATGATGTCCACCCGCATGATGCCTCCCGTGAGCACCCTGATCCCCACCTACCTGATCCTGGCTCACTTGGGATTGATCGATTCGCTCAGTGCGTTGATCGGCATCTACGCAACCATGAACCTTCCCATCACCGTTTGGCTGGTCTACTCGTACTTTCGGGAAGTTCCGCACGAGATTCTTGAGGCGGGAAGGATAGAAGGCATGTCTCAGTGGCAGGAGATCTGGCACTTGCTCTTGCCCATGTCTCTCCCGGGCCTTGCTTCCTCGGCACTCCTCTCGGTGATTCTCTGCTGGAATGAGGCCTTCTGGAGTATCAACCTCACCAGTGGAAAAGCCGGGACGCTCGCGGTATTTATCGCCGGGTACTCCAATCCACAGGGACTGTTTTTGGCTAAGCTCTCCGCAGCTTCGGTTCTCGCCATCGCACCCATACTCGTGTTCGGTTGGGCAGCACAGAGACAATTAGTTCGAGGCCTCACCTTTGGTGCTGTGAAATAGTGGCGTCACAGTCGTACAGCCTCGAAAGGAAGATTCACTGTGTATCTCGAAGCGATGAAAATGACAGGCAAAGTGGCGGTCGTCACGGGTGCGGGACGTGGCATCGGGTTTGAGATCGCGCGTGCGCTCGGAGAAGCGGGCGCGACGGTTGTAATCGCCGAACTGGACGAGAGTACCGGTCAGACCGCCGCCGAAACACTAATTGCATCGGGCGCGCAGGCCGAGTTCTTGCAGGTAGACGTGACGAACTCAGTGGCTGTCAATCGTGCGGCAGCTGAAGTCGTCTCGAAGCACGGGCGGGTTGACGTGCTCGTTAATAACGCTGGTACTGCTGACAATCCTGCCACTGTGGAGTGTTCTGATGATACGTACCGTCGCTTGATGGCCCTCAATCTGGACGCTGTTTTCTTCTGCTGCCGGGAGTTCGGCCGCTATATGACGGCGTCAGGCCGGGGCGCCATCGTAAATATCGGCTCAATGTCCGGCATCGTTGCCAACAGACCTCAGCCGCAAGCGCATTACAACACAAGTAAGGCCGGAGTGCACATGCTCACGAAATCGCTGGCCTGTGAATGGGCTCAAATGGGCGTACGTGTAAATGCGGTGGCGCCGGGCTACATTGCAACTGAGATGACGTTGCGCGGCCGGTCGAAGCCTGAATGGTTTGGTTGCTGGACTGACATGACGCCGATGGGCCGCTGCGGCGAGCCCAAGGAGGTCGCAGCCGCTGTCCTGTTTCTAGCAAGCGATGCGGCCAGCTATATCACCGGAGCTGTGCTGAGCGTGGACGGCGGCTATACGGCCTGGTGAGAGAATGCGCGAGACAACACGGAACGCAATATGGCCAGAGTCGAGCTGAATAAGGTCACAAAACGCTTCGGCGCTCAAACCGCCGTAAGTGAGGCCAGCTTCTGTGCGAACGATGGAGAACTTCTGGTGATGGTTGGTCCGTCGGGCTGTGGCAAGACTACCGTCCTCCGGATGATTGCGGGCCTCGAAGAAATCACCGAAGGCGAACTTCTCATCGATGGTGTCCGGGCGAATGACTTGCCTCCCTCGGCACGCGGCATCTCCATGGTGTTCCAATCCTATGCTCTGTATCCGCATAAATCGGTACACGAGAACATGAGCTTCGGTTTGAAACTGGCGAAAGTGCCCAAAGGGGAAATCGAAGCGAGAGTACAAGCGGCCGCCAAGGTCTTGCGCATAGACCACCTGCTTCGCCAGTCACCGGGTCGGCTGTCGGGTGGCCAGCGACAGCGGGTCGCCATCGGACGCGCAATTACCCGAAAGCCCAAGGTCTTCCTCTTCGATGAGCCCCTTTCAAATCTGGATGCTGCGCTCCGGGTGGAGATGCGGGTGGAGTTTGCGCGTCTCCACCAGGAATTAAGCGCCACCATGATTTATGTCACCCACGATCAGATCGAAGCGATGACCCTGGCCGATCGCATTGCAGTGTTCTCAGCAGGGCGGATTGAGCAGATAGGTGCTCCCCTTGAGCTCTATCATCATCCGAAAAATCTTTTCGTTGCCGGCTTCTTAGGTTCGCCTCGCATGAACTTTCTGCAAGCGAAGGTCGTCAGCCGGTGTGACAATAAGGCCGCTGTCGAACTCCCAGATGGCTCGCAGTTGACGGTTCCAATACATGCGCGGAAATTCGAGCCGGGCGAATCGCTTACTGTAGGCATACGCCCGGAGAATCTTCGACCAGCGTCAGGAGAGCGGAACGCAGTTCCAGTGGTGTTACGGCATGCGGAGCGTACGGGCGACGCAACAGTTCTCTACACCTATCTCCGAGGCACTTCAGAAGCCATAACATGTCGGCTCCCCGGATCCTTTGCCGGTGCTCCTCAGAGTGTTTTGTCTCTGCACGTGGATGAGGCTGACCTTTACGTCTTCGATCAGCAAGGGAATTCGGTTCCAAGGGCGCTGTAGCCCAGAAGGAAACCTCGATTAGAGAGGTCGAGGCTGCCGTCCTTAAACAAATTCGCGCCGCACGATTTAAGACGGACATGCACGACTAGATCATCTGGCATGCGGAAACTCGACCAAATTCGAATCCTTCTCGGTCACCTATCATCCAGAGAACGAATCATTACCTCGGCTTTGAGCACACGCTTCGATTCGCCGTGAACGACAACATCGGCATTGAACCTAACGCCACTGAACGGATCGCCTGTCCCCTCTCAAGTGACGCGGATCCAAGCGATCGTCCCGGGCCGAAAACGCATGTTACTCCTGCGTTTGCTCCCAAGACCTTTTCACCCGTCGATGACCAACGATTCATATGGTTGCCTTCGGTGCGTCGGGAAACGTTAGAGAAATCGTGACGGCCTTCCCCGCGGAAAGCTGAATCGGCTCCGGCGTGTGCTTCTTTTTTGCATAAAGCCCCAATGAGGCTCCCTGGGGTGGTGCGGATTTTGCATCCCATTGCCCGGTAGGATCATAAACCGCACTCAAGTACACCGGATTGCTCTTGATTCCACTAAACCGAACCGAGCCAGACTTCTCGGAAACGGGTTTGATTGCAAGGGGCAATACGTGCGAGCCGTCTCGAGGGACATCGTGTGAGTCCCAAAGGACAACGTACACCTTATGAGACGCATCTACGGTTCCCGAACCGGTGTACTTCACATCAACTATAAGGTCTGAGCCTTCCGATTGGCCGCCTAATACCAAGCCGGAAGCGAGGGTGGCCAACAGGAATCCACGCCGGTTCAGCAATCTGCTCTTCTGTCTCATGGTCATCTCGTTCTCGTCAAATTGCATGTTTGTGATCTCCTTGAACTTTCGTGCTGTCGAATGTGCACGCGAACTGCCCGGGGGGGAACCTCACGCGATCAGCCAGGCCGCGAAATGCTTCCAGGCAACGCTTGGACCGATAAGCACGGCCCTAATATTTCCCCACGCGAACAGCAGGATTCCTCCCCATAACGTCAGCCGTTGAAAGGGTCCAAGACGAAGACGTTCATACAGAGCAGGAGCCAAGAAGACGAACGCCAGGGACAGAAGAAAAAGCGGCGGCAGCGATCCGAAATTGTGGTTGACCAAATGACTGAGGGTGGACGGAGCCATCATCCCGACCGTGGCAAGAAGCATCAGTCTTTTGTGGTTCTTGGGGCGATGGCGAAAACACAGCCCAGCGGTGAATAGAACAATGAAGGTCAAAAGGTCATCGAGTGGAAACACGAGGTTACCCAGTGGATCGGCCTTTATACCAAGATAGCCACTCAGATCGAATCCGAATCGTCATGGCAATAGCGGTCCGATAACCAACGACAACCAACGCGGCGGCTAACCCTAGCGAGGCCACGCCCAACCACTTATGGGCAACTTTGTGCCGGGTCGCTATCAGTATGGTCTGAGCAAGAAAGAGTAGCAACCAAGCGGTGTTCAGGATGCCATGTGCCACGACCAAGGGCGTGGCGGGAGCGAAGCGACCACCCGTGACGACGAGGCTGGGCGTAAAAGCAAAGGCGGCGAGAAGTCGGCCGGCGACCGCCATGATGACAAAATCCCAACGGGGATATCCGCCTATAGACGAACGCGACGAACTTACTCCGATCCCGGGTGCTTTTATAGAACTCACGGTTTCCTCTTTCGGATTGAATACGGTTCCCGATAGAAGAGAGTGACCGCTAAAACGCTTTAAAACAAGTACCGAGGGGTGCTCGAAACGTATCGTACGCCGTACGTGCGTAACAGCATCAATCACTTACGGAGCGCTTGACTGCCAATGAGCACGTCCGTCTCTAGAAGAATCGATTTCCGCAACCAACGCCGTGCGGCCACCCGCCAGTTGGAATTTCTCCGGCTCGAACGATTGAGCCATTAGGGTCCCGTGAAAGTAGAACAAAAGCGAACCCGCCCTTTCGTTCCCCTGGGGGGCATAAATCGCGTTTCCTCCACCCTCGAGTAGAACCGTCGACTCGATCGAGTTGGTGGACCCGACACGAATTGCAGTTGCTTCCCGCCTGGTTGAGTTCGAGACATGGAGGAAGTGCTTACCGTCGGTCAGAAACTCCGGAAACCGATGAATCGATTCTCCGCGGCTTTGATCAAGCTTAGTAGCAGGTTGCGGAACGCCTCCCGACGCGGGCACCTTATAGAGTTCTCCGGAGGGTTTCGGGGTGAAAACAATGGTGCCGTCGCGACTCCACGTTCCACCGCCGGAGGGGATTGCTGCCTCGCAAATTTCTCGCGCTGGGCCGACGACGAGATCGACGCGCAGTAGACGATCGGTCGTAAAGAAGCCGAGTGAGCGGCTATCCGGCGACCAGAAGGGCTGGCTTGCACCCCCTGTACCCGGAATGACTTTAGCGTCGGCCGAATCGAGCGAGCGCACCCATAAAGCCGGTTGGTTCCCCTGCGGTGCCGGAAATGCAACTCTGGAGCCGTCGGGTGAAATTCGCACGCTCTCGGCGCTTGCTCCTGCAGGAAGCAGGAAGGACAAATGCAGTGACGGAGAGATCGGACGCGGTTTATCGAGGAAAAGCCACGCCGCACATGTTAATAGAATTCCCGTTAAAACGCCTAAGCCGACGTGTAGAAATGACGTGTGTCGGTTTGCCGTTGGAAGATCTGCTTTGGCGTCGCTGCGTTCAGAAAAGTCGGGAACGTAACTGCCTTTGGGCAGTTCGATAGAAATGAGGTCGTTTAAGCCTTCCGCCTCGTAGAACGTTTTCAATCTGGTGCGCAGTCGCCCCGCTTCGACTCGAACGATTGGATCCGTCTTGGGATCAAAGTTGGTGGTTCGGCCGAGCGCTTCCACAGCAATGACCGATTCCTTGAATGTCTTCCGATCGGCCCTCTAACGCGGTTGTCACGACAAACCCCAGAAAAGATTTGGCCCTCTCTGCACCGTCGAAAGCTTTGCTCGCAAGGATGCGGTCGAGTTGCCCCCGAATCTGGCTGGCGTTGTTCATGGGCAAGCTTATTAGAACAAAAGCCGGGGAAACGGGTCATGTCTGATTGCGATCAGGGTCGGGGCCGCCTGCGCCGGACAAGCCCGATGCCTCGGCTCAAACAAAGCTGTCCGTCGTGTTAGATTGAAGTCGTTCGACGGCACAAGGTGGCTAGGGTTCCGGACAAGTCCGGTCCAAGCGCCACGATGGACAGGTTGTCCGCACCTAAGGGCAAAAAACCCAGAGGGAGAAGTCGAGAAAGACTTCTTGTCTCTGAAAGGTAACCATTGCCCTTACTTGCGATGCTGTTGATACTTCTTGCTGCCTGCGCTCACTCAGGCTGGAATTTCCTGGCGAAGCAAAAGGCCCACGAGAAGAACCTGATCTGGTTCTCGTCCCTCGCAGAGTCCATCCTCTTTCTGCCCGTTGTCATCCTCACCGGGTGTCAGCTTGGCAACGTGACTTTTTCTGTCGTCTGTCTCCTGGCCACCGGTCTGCTTCACCTCCTGTACACCGAATGCCTCCTGCGCGGCTACCGCGCTAGCGATCTGTCTATCGTGTACCCGCTGGCCCGTGGAACAGGACCACTTCTGTCGTGTATCGGCGCAATCTTTGTCCTGCGCGAAAGTCCATCGATCACTTCAGTTGCGGGGACCGTTCTAGTCGCGGTCGGTGTTGTGACGGTCTGTGGAGGCTTCCGGGCGCTCTACGGGCGCGATGCGAGGAAGGGCGTCTTTTGGGGAACCCTGACCGGGGTCATGATCGCCAGCTATACTCTCGTCGACGGGTACGCAGTCAAGGCGCTGCTGCTCTCGCCGTTCCTTGTCGAGTACGCGGGAAACGGTTTCCGAACACTTGTTCTCGCAACCAAGGCACAAAGCAGGAACTCTATGCTGGGGACAGACTTGAGCCGATGTTGGAAGGAAGCTCTCGGGATCGCGATCCTGATGCCGCTCGGCTACATTCTGGTTCTCTTCGCCATGCGAATTGCACGAGTAAGTCACGTGGCGCCTGCCCGCGAGATCTCGATGATGCTCGGCGCCTGGTTGGGCGGTCGCTTTCTGAACGAAGGCCACATTGGGCGACGGGTGGTCGGATCAGGCCTGATCGCGACCGGAATCGCCGCACTCGCGCTCGGCTAGATCGCGTCCCGGACCTTAGCCGTCATTCGACATTGATCGACCGCCAGTACGCCGCACCGGGAATGTCCTCCGGTGTCAGCCACTGGTAAAGCCTGAGCTTAATACTTTTTCCGGCGTACTTCGAGAGATCGACAGACACGGTAGTCCATTCGGGCGTTGCTGCTCCTGCGTTCGGCTGAACCTCTTTCCGTATGATCGTCTCGTCGTCATTCCCAATCTTTTCCACCTTCACGATGTCGTCGTCAACAAGGATCTGCAGCCGCCAGGGCCGAAATTTCAAGTACCCGATTTGGGCTGTCAGCTTCGGGCTTCCGCCAGGTACAGTCAGCGTGCGTTCCAACATGCAGGGCCTGGTATCTCGCGGGAATGTAACCAGCACATCGCCATCCAGGTAAGTCGCTCCTTGCCCTCCCCGCGAGGCCCCTTCCAGGCGCCAGTCTGGGTTCCACAACGCGCCGTATTGGTTGACGTCGAAGAACTCGAGAGCCTGCGTCTGTACCTTCTGTTGCGGAATGAAAAGCGAATCGCCTTTCAGTTTGGCTCCGTTTGCCAGAAGGTTCTTCTGCCCTATGTCGGCAACCCGTCGGGCCAGTTCGTCGATCTTTTCATCAATGGTCCGCCCGAGTTTCAATGGACCCATGTGATCGCCGTACACTCTGTTGTGTAACGGCTCTACGAACTGGGAGGGAATGGCGGAAAAGCCTCGCATTGCGCCGACCACCGACGATATGTTGGCCGCATTGCAATCTGCGTCGGTATAGTCCCCAACCTGGGTCACGATGTTGATGCTCTTAAGAAAGTCTCCATCTCCAAAGAGAATTCCCAGCGCCACCAAAGCGCCGTTCGCGACTGAATTGTTCAGCTGAGGATAATCCGGACGCCAGCGCGCCTCGCTCTCGGCCGCAATCTGCGGCCAAGGTTTGCCCTGCTCATAAGAAGCCAGCACGAAGTCAATCGCCTTGCGGTAATTCGAACCGGGGTCGATCAACTGCGCCGCCTGTCGAACAATCTTCACCGGATTCTTTTCAAAGAACGCCTCGCTGATACACCCCGCCACAAAAACAGCACCGTCGGAGCCCTCGGCATAGCCGTTCACATGTGAGTACTTACGCGCAATTGCACCTGCCAGATTCACCATGCCGGGTGACATCATTCCGTAGATATCGGCAGAAAACTCCGGGCCGATCGTGTGAAACCAACGGTTGTATCGGGGACTTCCCGAATCCGGTGCCTTAATCCCGCGCTCGAGCGCTAATCTCGCCTGTTCGCTCGAGCCCCACGTCCCGGCTTTATACTCTTTCCACATGTCGCCGAGCTGTTCCACGCTCATCGTCACGCCATACTTCTCAAACCCGTACAGCGCTACCATCTCGTAGTAGTAGTCGTCGTCCACAAGTGCTGCTTCGTAGTGGTTCAGGTAATGATCCAGTTGGATTGCATTCCGTGCTTTCCCCTCGAAGTTGAATCCATAAGAGGCCCCGATGATCTGCCCGATCCAGGCACCGTATACCTTGTCACGGTACTCACTCTTCGTCAGCTTCCGCTCGGCCGCCCCTGCTCCGCTCGCGAAGATAATCAGCAACGCTGAAACCAGCTTCTTTTTATTCGTCATTGAGATGGTTGCCTCGTTCTTCTATCGTGATCGGGATCAGAAAGCGATCCGCAAGCCGAACTGCACCTGTCGCGGTTGCCGTTGGCTGGTTGAACGGCCAAACAGGCCGCTCGACAAGTCCGAAGTTGGCTGATTCAGATTCACCCGATTGAACAGATTGAAGATCTCGGTGCGGAACTCGAGCGTTGCTCCCTCGCCACCGATCACCCACGGGATGTGCGCCGTCTTCACAACATTCAGGTTTACGTTCGCAAATCCCGGTCCGTCGAACGTGTTCCGTCCCAGGCTGCCCTCCCGGCCCGGTGCCGGAACCGGGAACTGGCTCGGCGTGAACAGACCGGTGATGAAGTTCGATCGTGACGTCGACAGATAGTTGCCGAATGAAGGCGTATTCGGAACGTCGTAGTTGAAACCGTCGGCGTTGTAGTCTCCGCCCGACTTGTTTGCCGCACTCGTATAAACCGTGAACGGCAAACCACTCTGTAGAATCGTGATCCCGGAGACACGCCAGTTGCCCAGCGTCGCCTTTAAGAGATGCGAGTGGTAGGGCGCCGGAACCTCGTACACGGTGTCAAACGCAAATCGTTTGTTGATATCGTAGTCCGCCCGGCCCCATTGACCACGGATATTGGCCACGTCCAGGATATTTCGGCCATTCGCAACGCCATTATCATTGCTGCTATCGGCATCAAGGGCTCTTCCGGTCGTGAAGACCGCGTTGATGGACCAGTTATGGGAGAAACGTCGGGCTGCCGAGAACGAGAAGATATTCGCCATCGAGTTCCCCACCGTTTGGCCGTAAATGATCGACCCGAAAACAGAGTTCAGCCGCGTTAGGTTGCCGTTTGTTGCAAGCAGATTGCCTGCAAACCGGTTGATGTCCGTCTGCGTGTAGAGATGTGTGCTGCGCGACCCCAGGTAATCCGCCTCGAAGACGAAGTTAGCCGGCAATCGCCGTTGAATGCTGAAACTCCAGTTCTGCGTGGTTGGCTGCTTGGGGAAAGGGTCCATTCCTCCCACTGATACGCGTGTGCCCACAATCCCGCCTGTCGGACCCACGGTGAAGCTGAATCCCGGCGGTGGCGGAAAGTAATATCCGCCGGCGCTCCCGACCGTGTATCCGAATACGGTTCCCGGCTGCTGAATGTTGAG
This sequence comes from uncultured Acidobacteriaceae bacterium, assembly GCA_963730775.1. Taxonomy (GTDB): domain Bacteria; phylum Acidobacteriota; class Terriglobia; order Bryobacterales; family Bryobacteraceae; genus Bog-105. The sequence continues at coordinate 59,528 of CAVSTI010000020.1, forward strand.
CGAGGGCGATCCGAACGCTGGCGGATTCGTGTTCGATCCGTTGGTTCCATACGCCAGGTTGGCAACTCGGCTATAGAAAATCCCATATCCCAGCCGGATTGACGTCGAGCCATCACCAAACACATCCCAGGCGAGCCCGAAGCGCGGCGCCCACCCGTTCGGCGTGTTCTCCGAGAAGTAGCCCTTACCGTCTCCGCGCACCATCATCGACCCGTTCGCAACCTGCTGACTGAATGTTTGTCCCGCGCCCGGCGTGAAAATCGGGAACGGAATCACACCCTGCGCTCCCGTTGCCCAATGACCGAAGTAATCCCAACGCAGCCCAAGGCTCAGCGTCAGGTTGCGTCTCGCTTTCCAGTCATCCTGCGCGTAGGCGCCTGCATAGATTGCGTAGAGCTTTCGATACAGGTTGTTCGCCGTGTTGCCGGCAGCGATATCGATCGTCGGACCCGACTGCGAAAACGGTAGATCCTGGGCAAAGTCGAGGATGTTTGAGAATTGAAAGCTGGGCCGCGCCAGGTTGGACTGCACTGCATATCCTTGCTGGCGATCCACATCCGCTCCGAACGACAGTGTGTGATTCCCATGAATCCACTTGAGCCCGTCATGCACGATGTAGTTGTTGTGTTGGAACCGGTAGTAGCCCGCCTGATTGAAGCCGGTTGAGATCCCCGTGATATTGACGTTTGGCAGATCACCGGCCTCACCCGGCGCGGGTGGATACCAACCTCCGGCACGCACGACCGAAAACGAAACTTCGTTCAATAATGATGGTGAAAATGTGTGCGTCCAGCTTAACTTTCCAAACTGGTTCGAAGTTGGATAAGGATAGATCAAGTTTGGCCGGGTGTTAATCACAATCGGGTTCGAATAGGTTCCGAACCAGTTCGCGTAGATTCGATCGCTGTACCCTCGCAGGTTCTGGTCAACTCGCGTGTTCCATTGCTTAGAGGGGGCCGGCACAGATTGCGTAATCGTGGCCGTTCCTACTGCGGGAAGGTCAGCCGGAAATACGCCGCTTGCGAAGCTCCCTGGATTCGACAGCCGGATCTGAGCCACAGTGTTGATCGCGGCCGTGGGATTGCTTACTGGCGGATCGAGAGCAAAGAACTTAGCCGCAAGCGAATTAGGAAAGCGCGACCGCACAAACTGCACCAGTTCAGGTGTCTCTTCTCGCACCACAGAAGTTGTCGCAGTCGATGTATTCAAACCGTAGTAACTGCCGAACGCGAACGTCTTGTTCTTGATGATCGGACCACCAAACGTGAAGCCATACTCGTTGCGCCGGGAAGCTGGAATGCTGCTTTGGAAGATTGTTCGCGACGTCAGGGCGTTGTCTGTATGAAACTCCGAAAGCGTCCCATGAAACTGGTTTGTACCGGACTTTGTGAAAGCCTCGATCAGGGCTCCGCTGTTCCTCCCCTTCTCCGCTGAAAACGAGTTCGCCGATACGCGGACCTCCTGCAGCGTGTCGGGTTCGGGCGTCAGATTCGCAATCCCGTCGCGCGAATTGCCATTCACGCTTGTTCCGTCAACCTGGTACTCGTTCTGCTCCTGCCGTTGACCGGCGGCATTGATCTGGTATCCGGGCTCCGGCTGAAAGCTGTCCTGCGCGTTGGCCGCTCCGCTTCCGAATAGTTGTCCGCTGCCGGTAACGCCGGGCGCCAGCGGAGCAATTGCCGCGTAAGCATTTCGGCCTACCATAGGCACTTCGGCAATGGTCTTTTCCTCCACTGCTCGAGACACTTTGCTCCCGCTTGTCTCGACCGCGTTCGCCGTCGCCGTTACTTCTACCTTCACCGCCTGTTGACCTACAGTAAGTACCGGATAGACGCTTCTCGCTTCGCTCCCACGCAGCACTAAATCGGTTTGCGCCCACGTCTTAAAACCGTTGCGGCTTACTTCCACGCGATAAGAGCCCGGCGGCAGTGCGGCCACGCGGAAGAACCCGCTCTCGGATGTTGTCGTCCGCTGTGTAACTTGCGTCGCCTGGTCGACAATCACCACGGTTGCATTGGGAACGCCGGCCTGGCTCTCATCCGTCACTGTCCCTTCGACGCTGCTGTTGAATTGAGCCAACGCGATTGATGCGCACAGGGTTGCCATGGTCACTCCCACGCGGGCCAGGCGAATCAACCCGAGGCAAGATGCTCGGAACTGTTTCATGGAACTCCTCCGCTCTGCAAATCTGCTTTTTGAGCTGTTATGCCGTTTTGGGCTTAATGCCGCTTATTGGCGGGTCTGCATCGGATCTGTTGGATTCCACAGACCGCCACATGTCAACGCACGCTCGGCGTCCTCAATCAGCCCGAGCGAAATGTCGTGCCTTCCGCCTTCATAACTCGTCTTCAACCAGGTTTCGAGAATGTCGAGCGCTTCAAAAACGCCAGTGATCTTACCGCCCAGGCAAAGTACGTTGGAGTCGTTGTGTGCGCGTGTCATGCGCGCCATATACGTACTCGTACAAAGGGCAGCGCGAATACCGCGGTATCGGTTGGCGATGATACTCATCCCAATGCCCGTTGAGCAAATCAGAATTCCGCGCGTGGCTTCGCCGCGTAGTACCGCCTCGGCAACCTGGGCCGCGAAGTACGGATAGCGAACGATCTCGGCCGAGGCAGACCCTGCATCCTGGAACGGAACGGAATGATGTCTCAGCCACTCTGTAATCTGCACCTTGAGTTCATAACCGCCGTGGTCATTGCCAATCCAGATCATCTTGAGGCCCCGTGAGTTCGGAACGTGCAGTACGTGCTGCTTGCCGTTTTGAAACAGCCCAATTCTATGGCAGCCTCGATCCTCTGTCAATAGCGCCAATTGAAAATTTGTTCTAACGAGTTGATTCTCGAGCACTTCCTGTGAGGTATTACCTCTTACCTCTTACCAGCGTTCATTGACAATGTCCTCGCTCGAACCGTACAATCACAGCGGTGGAATCCTGGTTTCATGCCTGAACAGAAACGTGCGAAGCCCCGGTTCAGGGCCATCGGCCAGAAGGAAGGTCTCGTGCTTCGCGTTGTTCGATCGATTGAAGACCAGATTCTCCGCGGCAAACTGGACGTAGGGGTTAGACTTCCGCCCGAACGCGAGTTTTCGGAACAGCTCGGAGTGAGTCGTCCCGTAGTTCGCGAAGCGGTGCGTATTCTTACCGCTCAAGGCCTGTTAGAAACACGGCACGGAATCGGTACTACCGTGAGAGCTGTGGGTCGGGACGAGGTGGTGAAGCCGCTCAGGATGTTTCTTCGCATTCGCGGCGAAGACATCAGCGTCGCTTATCTTCATCAGGTGCGATCCATCCTCGAGATCGAAAACGCAGGGCTGGCCGCGGAGCAGGGACGCGATGAAGACATCGAAGCCCTTGCCCAGATTTGCGAGGAAATGGCCCGGGCGGCGGATGATCCTCGCTTGTTCGCACTGAAGGACTCGCAGTTCCATCGCCGGCTGAGCGAAACGACTCACAACCCGCTGCTCATTCTTCTGCTTGACTCTGTCCACGACATGATGGCCGAGGTGAGGGAACTTGTGGCGCACGAATCCGGCCTTTTCGGGCAAGTCATGCCCACTCACATCCGCATCGTCGAAGCCGTCAAGGCCCACGATCCCGCCGCGGCAAGAGACGCAATGCGCGAGCATCTCAATATCGCTCTCAACGTACAGATTGCTGTGATCGAGAAGCAAAAAAACGGCGTTGCCTAGAGCCGCAGACGCGGATTCCGGGACTACTGATTCGGACGCACTGTACGCAGGAGGTCGGCCAGGTCCCGCTTCATCAACGAAACTCGCGCCGACACATCCTCCAGCATGAAAGCGCGGTCCGTCAGATTCTGAATCGACAGTTTGCGTTCCGTATCCAGGCTCGCGGTTAGCAGATCGATTTTCTTCCGCGACCCTGGAGTACCCGGCTTGCCGAGCCTGCCGGCTCGATACCATTCCTGTCGGAGTTGCTCCAGTCTCGTTCCTCGTGAACTCGCCTCCCCGGCGGGAATACTGTTCAAATAGGCAAGCGTTGTCGTCGGATATTGGCTGGACAACACGGGAGGACGCCCGAAGAGCACCGCCAGCATGTTGGGAGCGCGTCCCACCGCGTGTTGTGGTCCGCCATTCTGAAGGCGCAGTCCAAGAATGGACAGAACCGTACTGGCCACACCCGAACCGACGCCAATGCCGTCGCCAATCAGTGCCGTTGAGTCCTTGAATTGCAGCGCGTTCACAAGGATGCCGACGCCCGTTCCCGTCACCAGATTCCCGACGGAGGCCAAGTTGACCGCCCGGTCCCGTTTGGCTTGCAGCACGCTTCGTATCTCCATCAGGCGTGCATGTTCGCTCGAGATCTCACCGAGCACGCTGTCTACGTCCAGCGAAGCCGCCAGCACCGCTTCGCTGATCTCCTGCCGTCGGAGCAGACGGGAGAGGTCCGCCGCCGATGGCTGCTCCTGAGGGTTGGACGAGGTCGGACCCGCAGAGAGAAGATGGTCCACGCCGATCAACTGAGCCACTTGTGCCGCTTTGGCCGAGAGAGGGATGGAAGAATCCTGGGCGCTGACGCGAACGGCCGGGCACGCAAACGCGATCGCAAAGAGAAAGGCGAAAGAGATTCTCATGCCTATCAACAGTACTGGACGGCTTTGCCGCTCACACCGTCACGTCTCTAGAATGAGGCTGAGAACAACAGCTCTTTGCTCCGGAAGTAGCGTAATCTGAAATCCTGCATGGCCACCATTAAAGAAGTCGCAAAATTGGCCAAAGTATCGGTGGGCACGGTGTCAAACGTGCTCTCTGATTCTCCGCGTGTAGGCGCTGCTGTTCGCGAACGAGTGAACGCCGCTATTGCTTCGCTCGATTACCATCCCAACCACATCGCACGAAGTCTCAAGACTCGCCAAACGAAGCTGTTGGGAATGGTGATGTCTGACATCACCAATCCTTTCTTCCCTCAGCTTACGCGCGGGGCGGAGGATGCCGCCTTGAAGCACGGCTACTTGTTGGTAGCGTCGAATACCGATGACCAGTTTGACCGTGAGAAGCTTGTACTCTCGGTTCTCAGAAATCGCCGTGTCGATGGAATCCTGCTGGTGGTTGCGCCCAGTCCCGAAGGCTCTGAACACATCGAACGGACAGTTAGTTCAGGCATCCCCATCGTTTTTCTCGATCGCGTTCCGCCCGGAGTTCGCGCAAGTTCGGTCGCTGTGGATGCAGTATACGGCGCCGAAATCTGCGTCCGGCACTTGGCCTCGCTAGGCCATCGCAAGATTGGCGTCATTACCGGGAACCTGCAGCTTCGCACTGCAGCCGACCGGCTTGAGGGTTACAAGAACGCCCTTCGGGAGGCGAAAATCGAATTGGATTCTTCGCTGGTTTTGGAAGGCGACTTTCGCCTGGAGAGCGGATACCTCCTCACGAAGCAATTGCTGCTGGGCAGGACGCGTCCAACCGCTTTGTTCGTCGCGAATTGCATGATGGCGCTGGGCGCCCTTCGAGCCTTGAAAGAGTTAGCGCTTCGCTGTCCGGAGGACCTGGCGCTCGCTGTTTTCGACGAGCTTCCCGGCAATGGCAGCTTTTACCCGGAGGTGACGGCCGTCATACAGCCCGCCTATCAGGTCGGATACCTCGGCGCGGAATTGCTCATTCAGCAGATTGAAGGCACCAGTCAGGATAAGTACACGGAAATCAGACTTAAGCCGGAGCTTCGAATCCGGGAATCCACTCTTTCACGCGGTCACGACCGAACGATGGCTCTACAAAATGGCCTTGCCGATCAGGAAAAGACCAGCCGCGTAACCGGCCAGCATGGTCGCAACAAGCGGCCTGGTTCCAGCCGGAGCGCCCCGAAACTCCCTCCACACAAAAACACCCCAGAGCGCAGCCACTAGCGTCGCTCCCTGTCCCAACGCGTAGGATACGGCCGGTCCGGCAACACCGGATGCGACAACATTGGTGGTCAGCGCAGTCATCCAGATTGCCCCGCCGAGGATACCCAGGACATGCAGCCTCGTCTTCGCTCGAACGTACTGTGAAAACGTAGATTTTTGCGACCGCATGAACCACGTATTCACAATCAGATTGCTCAGCAGGAGCCCAATTCCGAAAAACAGAAGTGCGGTGTAGGGCGTAAGCCGGCCTGGCTCGATCGGTGTCGAGTTGAAGTCAGGCGATATGGAGCGCATCAGGTGTGGATAGAAAAATCCCATCAGGCACCCTGCCGCGAACGCGAACCCGACGCCGCGTCCCGTCTTTATCTGCTGCTGCCTCTGCACTCGGCTGTTTGCTACCGCGGAGACAATCATTGCGAGCACAACGAGCAGCACTCCCGTACTGAGTAGAGTTACATTTCCTTTCGGCGATTGGTAGTAACTTGCGACGGTTCCGATTACTAGTGCCAAGCCCACGCCCACCGGGAAGGCCAGCGCGAGACCAGCCGCATCGATGGCCACCACCAACAGGATATTCGCCACATTGAACAATGCGCCGCTTTCCAAAGCGGCTGCAACGGAACTCGGAGCAGCGGTCCGCAGGTTCTCCAGGACGCCCATTCCCCCCGAACCCATGCTTCCCATCGTCAGAGCGAACACCAAGCCGGCCAGGGCCACGCCAATCGCATAATCCCAGTAATACAGTTCAAACGGCCAACGCTCCTTTCCGGCAAGCTTTTGAGTATTGGCCCAAGACCCCCACCCGACCATCGTGATCAGGCACAATGCGATTGCTTCGAACGACCCTGAAACTGTGACCATTCCGTTCCTTTCTTTGCTGAAATCGCTTTTACTTTCCGTTCAGGAATCGAAGAACCTCAGCACGCGTCGGTATCGAATTCATGGCTCCAGGCTTTGTCACGCAGAGGGCCGCCGCCGCATTTGCAAATCGGACCGCCGCTTCGAGATCGGCTCCTCTGCTTAACTCCGCTGCCAGGCCGCCGCTAAACGTGTCGCCCGCGGCAGTCGTATCGACAGCTTCGACCGAATGTCCAGCCACGGCCGTGACTTCTTCGCCCGCGGCGACGAGACAACCCTGTCGCCCCATCTTCAGGATCACGACCTCCGGTCCGTGTTGCCGCAGTTCCAAAGCAAGCCCTCGGGCAGTCTCGGCGGATTCGCTGTCATGTTCATCGCGCCCGAGCAAGCTCGCTGCTTCTGTTTGATTCGGGACTAATATGCTGACGAGCGGTAGCGCTTGTTTCGGTATCGCCTTGGCAGGCGCCGGGTCAAGCATGCCGATCATCTGGTGTTCGCGCGCCGTACGCAGAGCCTGAAGAGTCGCCTCAATTGGGACCTCCAGTTGACACAGCAGAATGTCCCCAGGCCGGCCCTCGGATAGTGCCGCCGTCGCATCCTCGGCGGTGACGGTCCCATTTGCCCCGGGCGAGATCACGATCACGTTTTCACCCGACGGAAGCACGAGAATGATCGCCGCGCCCGTCTCAGCCCGACTCTCCTCGACACGGCTGACGTCCACGCCGGACTGCGCCAGTTCCGCTTTCAATCGAGCACCGAACGCATCCTCTCCCACCCGGCCCGACATACAAACCGAACCTCCCAGGCGCGCGGCCGCACACGCTTGGTTGGCTCCTTTGCCGCCGGAGAAGATCTGCAATCGCTCGCCGGCAAGCGTCTCGCCCGCAACGGGTAAGCGTTCTACTCTCTGCACCAGATCGATGTTTAAACTGCCGAAGACAAAGATCTGTCGCCCATTCTCTGTTCCACTACGCATGGAAATGGTCACGGTTGGTAAATCGGTTCAATCTTAGAGTCTACGGCGGAGGCTGTCAACTCAAGGGACTCAATTAAGGCTCACTGAATCGCGTAAAAAGCTTCCCTATTTGCCCATTGACAGAGGGAACTCACTCGTGATAAATCCAAATGCAACTCCGGTGAATCGATTCACGATTCCTACTCGGGGCGAGATGAAAGGAGATTCACATATGCCATGGACCCGGTTTCTTGTCCTGTTCGGCCTTGCTGTGTCCTGCTCTCTCGCGCAATACACTAGCGGGGTCGAAGGCACTGCCACAGATGAATCAGGCTCGGCTGTCGCCAACGCACGCGTTGTCGTCACCAATCAAGCCACCCAGGTAACTCGCGAAATCACCACCAATGCCGCAGGCTACTTCCTTGCTTCCGACCTTGCGCCCGGCGTGTACCAGGTGCAGGTGCAGCTCCCGGGATTCAAAACCTGGGTTCAAACTGAGATCCAGGTGGATGCAAATCGGCTGAGAACGATTTATCCGAAGTTAGCCGTTGGCGAGCAAAAGATCGAGGTTCAGGTCTCCGCACAGGCTGAGGCCATAGAGACAGGAAAAAGTGCTGTTTCGAACAGCATCTCCGAACGTACAGTCGACCAAGCCCCTTTGCTCGGGCGTAACATCTACTCGGGAGTCGCGTTCATCGCGCCCGGAGTAACTGGCGCCGGTAAGTTATTCGGAGGAGCAACCGGATCCGGTTCGGCCGGACAGGACAGCTTCCAGACAGAACCCGGATTTCAGATCAACTCTGCAGGCCAGCGGCAGGAGAACAATGAGTACCAGGTAGACGGGTCAAGCGTGAACGGCAACTCCCGCGACGGCATCGCGAATCTCACACCCGAGCCCGATACGATTCAGGAAGTCCGCATCGCCGCTGCTACGTTCAATGCGGAACGCGGCCGCAACAGCGGAGCACTGATCGAGGTATACACAAAGGCCGGCACGAATCAGTTCCACGGCACGCTCTCCGAGTTCCACACCAACAACTCGCTCACCAGCCGCACCGTTTTTCAATCCGGCGTCCCCGTGTTCCGGCGCAACGAGTACGGCTTTACCGCCGGCGGCCCTGTTGTCAAAGATCGAACGTTTCTGTTCGGCTCTTTTTTCCGCCTCAATTCCTCTGCCGCGCAAACCGACGTTGTTCCCGCCGAGACTCCACAATTCGTCAATTATCTGAAGCAGTATTTCCCGAACAACGTTTCGACACGCATATTGACGACCGCGCCGATCGGCTCCGCTCCCATAACGGGCTTTGTGACAGCCAATCAGCTTCGCTCCAGCTCGCGTTACGCTCTTCCGGCGAGTTTACCCGGCGACCTTCCGGTTCTCGGAACCAGCTTTGTGAACGAAAGCCTGGCCCGTCCCGCCGGGCAATGGAACACACGCCTCGACCAGAATTTCCGCGACTACAAGGACCGGCTGTTTTTCAATTACTTCAACTACTTCTCAAAAGCGCAGCAGGCCAATCCCCGTCCCTTGCAGCGGATCACCCAGCCCAACTACGGCATGTATGGAAAAGTGAATTGGGTCCGCACCATTACACCGAGCCTGGTGAACGAAGCATCCATGACGCTCGTGCGTGTCGACGGAGCGACGCCGCCCACCGCCAACCCGGAACTGCCTAGCGTCACCGTCACCGGGTTCCAGGGATTCAGCCAGTCCCAGATTGGTTGGGTCCACGCGAACTACAACTGGCACGACGTCGTTTCCTGGTTGAAAAACAATCACAATCTCAGGTTTGGAGTTGATGTCGATCGCCAGAGCGATCTGGACAACTTTACACCCAGCTACGCCCGGCCAACATTTACCTTCGCCAGTCTTCTCGACTTCGCTCAAGATCTCCCCCTGACGCAAAGCGGTCCGGTGGTGGACACTCGTACCGGACAGCTCGCGCAGAATGTATATACGCGCATTCACATGACCTACCTGGGCCTGTTTGCTCAGGACGATTGGAAAATCAAGCCGAACTTCACGCTCAACTACGGCATCCGCTACGAGAACTACTTCCACGTTGGGCAAATCGATCAGAGCGGAACCCCGGCCTCGTTCTTCGCTCCTGGCTCGGGCAGCGCATTCAATCAGCAGATCGCTACGGGGCAGATGCGGACCACCGGTCCTGGCTATGTATCAACCAACACTCCGCAAGGCGTTATGCCGCGAATCGGCTTTGGGTGGGACGTCTTTCGCGATGGCAGTCTTGCCGTCCGCGGAGGCTACGGTATCTACTACAACAAGATCGGTGACCTTTCCTACGCGGTGTATACGAATCCTCCCCGCGGATCGGTTACGTTTGACGTACGGAATGGCCAGACACTGAACTTCGCGTTGGGAAGCCCTGATGGCCTCTTCTTCCCATTACCTCCTGGCGTTCAGTTCGGACTGAACCCGGCGGGTGGATTGGCCGGAACTCCTGTGGGCGTGAAAGGGCTCAACCCCCAGGTCAGCCAACCCACCGTCCATGTCTGGAACGTCACTTTGATGAAGCGACTGACCAACTCCTTGATCCTCGAAGCCGACTACATTGGGAATCACGCGGATAATCTCTACCTGCAAATGAATGCGAATCGCTACGCCGGAGATCTGATCCAGCACAATGGCAATCTCACCCGTCTCAGTCCCTATTTCGGCGCAATCACGTACGGCAATACCGTGGGCTACTCCGATGGCCACTACGGAACGGTTCTCGTCAGTAAGCGCTTTACGCGGGGCGTGTCGGCCAAGGCCATCTACACCTTCGGCAAGGCTACCGATATCACGTCCAGTAATGACAACGGCGTGGGCGGCGGCCAGAATGTGTTCGATGCCGCCAACTACACGCTCCAACATGCAAGAGCCGACTACAGCGCCGCCCGCCGATTAACGCTTGACGCAGTGTATGAGGTTCCTTCGATTCTGAAGCAACAGAGGCTTGCCAATGCCGTGCTGGGCGGCTGGAGTCTCGCAGGTATTGCCATCTTCCAGTCTGGATTGCCGTTCACCGTGGTCACGACCGCTCCCTATCCGAGGGGAGACTACAACGCTGATGGCTTCAACTACGATGCTCCCAATACGCCCGCGTTTGGAAATCACGTCTCCTCTTCCCGCAGCGACTTCATCAACGGCTTGTTCGCTGCCTCTGCCTTTCCGATACCAGCTCTCGGACAGGAAGGAAATCTTGGTCGCAATACATTTGATGGGCCTGGCCTCGCCAACGTCAATCTGAACATTGTCAAGACCAACGCTATCCCGTGGTTCTTCAAAGAAGGAGCCACTCTGCAACTCCGGGGCGAGATCTTCAACTTGTTCAATCGTGTCAACCTGACTAACATCACCAACGATCTGTCAAGCTCGCTGTTCGGCAAATCGACGCAACAGAGCTTGCCGCGTTCCGTGACCTTCGGAATTCGGATCCGTTTCTAACTGGACCTATGCGATCACACTTATGTTTGGCCGTAACGCTAGGCGCTCTTTGCCTCTCGGCCCAGGACACCCGTTTTCAGCCGCAAGCGGAAGAGATCCCGGGGCCTCCCAACCCGGCTGCGTTTAGTTCTTGGCTCAACGAGATACAACACTGGCGGCAAGAACGGCTGATCCGGATCGGGTACAACGGGTCGGAATACGACCGCCCTGAATTGAAGTGGACTCAGAGCAGTTTCGTTCAGCCGCAGATGATGATCGAGGACCGTTACTTCTACGATCCGGTCGCACGCAAGTATACGGTTGATCGCTACCTCGACGATCTGGAAAAGCGTTATGGCGGGATCGACAGCGTTCTCGTCTGGCACACCTATCCGAACATCGGCCTCGACGATCGGAACCAGAACGATCTGTTGCGTGATATGCCGGGCGGCATCCCGGGCGTTAAACAGATGATTGCTGATTTCCATCGCCGTGGCGTTCGCGTCCTGTTCCCCATCATGCTGTGGGATCAGGGCACGCATGACATCGGTGGGCCTGACTGGGACGCGACTGCAAAGCTGTTCGCTGAAATCAACGCCGATGGCATCAATGGCGATACTCTTCGAGGTCTGCCGCGTGTCTACCGGACTGCTTCCGATCGTGTGAACCATCCGCTGGCACTCGAACCTGAGTCCGGCCTCGATTCTGACGAGATGCTCATGTGGAACAACATGACATGGGGCTATTGGCGGTACTCGTCTGCTCCTGCGGGACCGGGAGGGGCTCCGATCCCGGGTTCGGGTCCTGCCCTGCCCGTTCCCACAGTAAGTCGATTCAAATGGCTTGAAACGAGGCACATGGTGAACATCTGCCGCCGCTGGGCTCGTGACAAGACGGACGACCTGCAACATGCATTCTTCAACGGCATCGGATACGAAAGTTGGGAGAACATCTGGGGTATCTGGAATCAGATCCCCGACCGCGACGCCGAAGCACTTCGTCGCATCTCGAAGATCGAACGAAAATTCGCCTCAACGCTCGTCAGCCCGGATTGGGAACCGCACACCCCGGTGCTGCAGCCTGCCGTCTATGCGAGCAAATTTCCCGCGGGCAACCAGACCCTCTGGACCTTCGTCAATCGCAACGAATACGACGTGGCCGGTCGGCAGATCGAGCTATCTGATCAGTCTGGTCTCAGATACTACGACCTCTGGAATGGCACGGAGGTCAAACCCGAACGACAGAACGGCAAAGTGGCTTTGAGCTTCCCGATGGAGGCCCATGGCTACGGCGCAATCCTTGCCACCGCCACCGCAGCTCCCGAGTTGAACACCTTCTTGTCCGAGATGGCAACTCTGTCTCAGAAACGACTTCAGAGCTTTTCGCATGAGCGGCCGACGCTGGCTCAGCACGTAGCCGAAATTCCCGAAACAGCGAAAGCGAGCGCACCGCCCCCCGGCACCGCGAAGATCCCCGCGGGATCGTTCGACTTTAGCGTCTCCGGCATCATGATCGAGGGTTCAAACGAAATCGGTGTCGATGTCCAATATCCATGGGAAGACGCACCGCGCCGACACCACGCACATCGTATGGACCTCAAGGCGTTCTACATCGATAAGCGCCCTGTGAGCAACGCAGAGTTCAAGAAGTTTCTCGATGCCTCTCATTACGCCCCTAAAGACGATCACAACTTCCTGAAAGATTGGGCGAACGGGACGTTCCCGGAAGGTGCCGCGAACAAGCCCGTCACATGGGTGTCTCTCGAAGATGCGCGTGCGTATGCCAAGTGGGCCGGTAAACGGCTCCCGCATGAATGGGAGTGGCAGTACGCGGCCCAAGGCACAGACGGAAGAACGTATCCATGGGGCAATCAATGGGATTCCGCGGCAGTTCCCCGCCCCGATACCGGACATACCATGGCTCCTGCCGCCGAACTCGGAACACATCCCAAAGGCGCCAGTCCGTTCGGTGTGGAAGATCTCGTGGGCAACGTCTGGCAATGGACGGACGAATGGCTCGACGATCACACCCGGGCGGCCATCCTGCGCGGCGGCAGCCATTACCAGCCGCAGGGCTCGCATTGGTACTTCCCGCAAGCCTATAAACTGAATGAACACGGGAAATATCTGTTGATTGCCGATAGCAAAGATCGCTCCGGAGCCGTAGGATTCCGATGCGTGGTAGACGCGCAATAGTCTCGCCGTACATGGCGCTCGTGAGCGTCGTCCTGCTCTCGCTGGCTGGCTCGCCCATGAGAGGCGATTCCCTCGCCGAAGCAATACAGTCGCATCGGTACGCGGAAGCCATCACGCTTGTCGGATGAGCTGCTGAAAGCAAACCCAAACGACCCGCGAATCTGGACTGCTCGCGGCATGAGTTTGGCTGCATTGGGCCGCGATGCAGAAGGTCTGTCGAACTTTGAACAGGCGCTTGCAATCGCTCCTGAGTTCTCGCCAGCCCTCAAAGGTGCGATTGAATCCGCGTACCGGACACGCGACACACGCGCCGGAGATCTTGTGGACCGCCTCCTGCGCCTCGATCCCCGGAACGGCGTCGCTCACGCCATGGCCGGAACCTTGCGGTATGAAGCCGGGGACTGCCGGGGTGCAATTGCGCACTTCGAACAAAGCTTGGAACAGATCGCCGCCAACGAGGATGCGTCTTCGCTCTACGCGGCCTGTCTTCTATCTCAGAATCGACCGGATGATGCCACACGCGTCCTCCAGCCTTTTACCTGCTTCCTCACCCGTCAGCATCCACCTGGAGCCTGCTCGCAGCCGCCGAGACGAAGCGCGGACTGCTGGAAGAGGCCGTCGGCTCATTACAAAAAAGCGATCGAAGCTGCGCCTTCTGACGAGCAGAATTATGTCGACCTCGCAACACTCTACATTCAGCACGAGGCGGCCTCATCTGCTCTCCCGGTCGTTGATGCCGCCTTGCAACACTCTCCGAATTCACCCCGCCTTCACGCTATGCGCGGCGTGATAAAAGGTCAGATCGGACTTGATGACGAGGCCGCGGCAGAATTTGAACGGGCTAATCGGCTCGACCCGAAAGGAGAGCTCGGCTCTCCCGGATTAGGCGTGCTGTACGCCTCTTCGAATCAGATTGAACGCTCCGGCGAAGTGCTTCGTGAGCGCCTGAAGAAAACGCCCGACGACCCCACCCTGAACTACTTGCTTGCGGAGACGCTCATCCGTGGCAACATCCAGAACGGTACTCCGGAGTTCGCCGAAGCCCTGTCGTCTCTCCGGCGTGCGATCCGAATAAAGCCGGACTTTGCTGGCGCGCACAGTGCACTCGGGAAGTTATACAACCGTGTCGGGGATTATCCTCGTGCGGTGGCTGAACTGAAGGCTGGCGTCGCAGGAAATCCGTCAGATCGCGCCGCGCTCAGTCAACTCGCTGTGGCGCTTCGCCATCTGGGACGTACAGCCGAAGCCGCCGAGGTTTCCGCAGACTTACGGCGTGTTGTTCTGAGCGATACGCAGAAGCCTGCCGCCGCTACACCCGAAGTGGCAAATGTGAAACACTGAAGCGACGCTGGTCGCCGCTAGTCGTAATTCGCGGTCACTTCGTTCCCCGCCCCGGATTCTCTCTGCGGCTCCACCCCCAATGTAGGCTTGAAAGTCTACCGAGCAGTGCTCCCGCGGTAAAGTGACAGTTCCCTGACCGGTCCCTATGTCATGTAGGTGGGAAGCCGGCGCCGCTCGAACCTTAAATAGTTCACGAGTACCCCTGTCTCGCCCTCGTCCGATGAGCTTCTGGCCGTTGCTTGCTGCATCTGCTGGCGCAAGGATATCCTTCGCGATGGTCTTTCGGACTCATAGCCCAGCGTCCGCGGATTCGAACACCGGCCGCGGTTACAAGGGCACGATGGCGCCGTATTCACAAGGGTAAGCGATCTAGCCGGGTTTCCGCTCACATCGGGTTCATTTTTCTAGGCAATCCGATAGCAGAACGGCCTCCCTCGCACAGAAGTACATCTACGTTTGCGGCCAGGCTGGACCATTCGTGCGGATCGGCGCAAGCGCCCAGCAATATGCGTCCTATTCAGCGCATCTTTGTTCATCCGCATCACGAAGTACTTCGCGGATCGCATCTGAGTTGAGGAATATACAACGCAAACGTTCGTCATCGACGTGATCGGCGATGTATCGAATGTTTGAAACGGCCAGCCTGTATGCCGTAATCCCGGAATCACGATCACCGCATTGCATCTCGATCCGGCCGAGCATCGCATGCGCCTGCCAGGC
This sequence comes from uncultured Acidobacteriaceae bacterium, assembly GCA_963730775.1. Classification (GTDB taxonomy): domain Bacteria; phylum Acidobacteriota; class Terriglobia; order Bryobacterales; family Bryobacteraceae; genus Bog-105. The sequence continues at coordinate 74,897 of CAVSTI010000020.1, forward strand.
ACACAGAAGTGCAGGATAGCGCTTAAGCATGGAACATGCTGCTGTTATCTCTTCAGCAGCCGTGTCGAAATCGGCCGAGTGCATCGCGATCCGCGACAGCAAGGTGCGCGCGATGACCATGTACTTGTGCGCGCGATGTTGAGTCGCTTTGTCGAGCAACGCGATTGCGTCTGCTCTGGCCAAGGTTTGCTCGGCTCGCGCATGAAGCAATCGGATTTCGAAGCGCCACCGAAACCAAGCATCATGTGAAAGCAGGGACTCAGCGGATTTCATCGCGGAGCAAACAGTCGCTTCATCATTTGAATGCAGGTAATCTATCGCCAGATTAATGACGGAATTAATCTCGGCTTCTCCAAATCCCGCTTTATGCCCAATGGCCGCGCCTTCCCGATCGAAAGCTTTCGCTCCTTCGAAATCCTGCATTTCACGATGGATCCAACCGAATGCGTTCGGCATGCGCGACAACCAGAAGATTTCGCCATTGCGCTTCGCGATATCCATGGCAGAGCCCAACACGGCAAGCGCCTCAGACACTCGACCCAGATTCGCCAGCGTAAGTCCGAGGAAGTAATTCCCTTTCACAAGTTCGAATGCGTTACTGAGCTCGGACGCCAGTTCGATCTGTTTGCGGAACAGCTGCTCCGCCTCTTCGTATTCCGAGCGGAAAAAGGAGAGGCGCGCACCCAGGTCGAGAACACCGAGAAGCGTTTCCTTGTCGAGCGAAGGAGAGCATTGAATTAACGTCCGCAGCTTGTCCTCGACCGAAGACAGGTCGCCTGACGCGAGATGCCCCTGGCCCATCAGAGCAAGAGCCCGCATGCGACCGGCTTCGTTCGCTCCGGAGACCCGAAGAACCTCTTCAAGTGTCGATTGCATCTCATCGAGGCGATGGGACCAGAAAAGAGTGTTGCCGAGCGAGTACAAGGCGGCGCACTCTAGTTCCGCCGAGCCCGCCATGCGCGCACATTGGATCATCTTTCGGCCGTCGGCAATCGATAAATCGAAACGGCTCGTGGCAAGGTAGACGAGTGCGCGTTTTTCATAAATCCTGAACTGAGCGTCGGCGCGGGCGCCCTCCGCGAGTCTTCCGGATATCTCGATGGCGTGCGTGTAATGCTCTTCGGCCTCGCTGTTAGCGTACATATTGCGCGCATTGCCGGCTGCAATCATGAGAAACTCAACCGCCCGCACCCAGTTGCGCCCGCGCTCGAAATGCATCGCGAGTTGCCCGGCAATGCGCGGCGCCAGGTCGCCGTAATGGTTCAGCAACTGCTCGCCCGCGATAGCGTGCAATTGCGTTCGTCGCGAGGCGACGATCTCTTCGTAGAAGACATTCTGGTAAAGCGCGTGGGCAAAGGCATATCGTGTTACGAGAGCGCCATCCGGCAGCTCTTCTTCGCCGTGAACTCGGATCAGCCCGTGGTTTTGCGCGAGAGATACGAGGTCTTCTTCGACGCGCAACTGTTCGGTATCAAGCAGCCGGGCGACAACACTGGAAAGGAACTCCTCGCCCTCGATGCTGGCGTACTGCAGCGCGAGACGGGCATTGGGTTCGAGCACCTCGCTTTTCTGGCGGATCATCGCGCGCACGCTATCCGGGATCTTCTGCACCATCTGAACTGGAGGGCTCGCCAGATTCCAGCTCGCGCCATCATGAACGATGTCACCGGAGCAGGCGAGAAAATCCAGCAGGCTTACGGTAAACAGAGGATTGCCGCCCGTCCTCTTCCGAATCAGAGATCGCAAATTCGTCCGGAAACTGATTGGGCTCGAATCGGCGGCGCACCAGAATGCAGACTTCGTCCTCGCTTAGCGCGTCCAGCACGATGTCGTCGCACGGCTGCCGCGCTTTCATGTCTGCGATGCAGTTCTTTAGAGCGTGATTCGGGATCTGGGTATCTTCAGGACGCACTGTGGCGAGCACCAGTACCCTCTGTGTCTCTACTCGGTGACATAAATGTCGCAGCAGGTCGATGGTGGGACGATCCGCCCAATGCAGGTCTTCAAGCAGTAGAAGCAGCGGAGCGTCCAGCGAGAGCGCCCCCAGCGCATCTCCAATCTCGCGCAACATGCGCTGCTTCGTCGCGCCCGCCGTCTCAGACCGCAGCGCTTCCATTTCTGCTCCCGAAGTGAAGGCCGGCAACTGCAGACACCAGGTCGGGGCTTGTCTGCGGAGGTGCATTCCTGATCTGGTCTCCGTGCTCACCCACTAATCCGGAAAGCGCGTCCAAAAATGGAAGATAGGATTCGCCCGGACCGTATTGCTCGACCGAGCGGCCAGTCGCAACGCGCAATTCCGGATGCCGGGGGCGAATCGAGTTTATAAACGTTTCAGCGAGTGAGGATTTGCCGATCCCGGCTTCGCCGGTGAGAAAAACCAGCTTGCCGCCGCCCCCGAGCATGTTTTCGAAATGCGCTTCTAGCCGCTTCATCTCGAGGTCGCGACCTACGAAGCTCTGGGAAATCTTCTGAGCCCGCCGCTCCGAAGCCGGATGGCTCGGTGGAGTAGGGTGTTGTGCCGTTTTCTTCGCCACTCGAAGTTTGGGCCGATGCAGGGCCAGACCACTTCGAACCGGCGCCGGCCTCTTGTTGATCCAAACCTCGCGAGGTTGTCAATGCGGCGGCAAAACGATAACCACGTTTCGGGACGGTGATGATGTATTTGTGGTCCCGCGGACCCTCGCCCAGGGTCTTGCGCAGCGTGGAAACATTTCTTGCCAGGCTGCCTTCCTCTACAAATGCGTCCTGCCAGACCCGTTTGAGCAGGTCTTCCTTATCGGCAACCCTGCCGCCACTCTCAACCAGCGCCAAAAGCGTGTCATAGACCCTGGGCGCGAGGGGGATGATTTCGCTTCCTCTGAAGAGAAGGCGCTGTTCCCGGTCAAGCCGGTAAGGTCCAAACTTCAGGCTTTGACTTGGCTGGGCGCCATATCGACTTCAGGATTTTATCCGAATTTATTCCGAATCTGCGAAGGACATTCGCGCTGGCGACGCCGTACTCTCGCCTTGTTGGCAGATACGTCAAGTCTGCACTATCCGGAGGCTCACATGATCAATGGAGAACGACATTTTAAGGATCGCGGCCGCAACTGGCGTCGCGGTAATTGGGAAAGCGGCGGCACAGAAGCCGGTCATTGGCTGGAATGATACGGTCGTCGGCAACGGCTCTAGCGGCCATTCGCGTAAAGTTCGCCAGGCTCAACCAGCCAAAGGCGAGAACAGTGAGCGGGAGAAGTGGAAACCTTGTGCGGTCTGTTGCTTTTGCTGCTTATCCCGGTGATCGGCAGATCCGACGTCGTCCAGGACTGGGACCCGATCATGCAGGACACCGTTAGTTCGCAACCCCCTTTTCCGCAGGCTCGATTTGCCGCGATTACCCAACTTGCCGTATTCGAAGCGGTCAACGCAATCACACGACAATACAAGCCGTACCTTGGAACGATAACCGCACCCAACAATGCGTCGCCTGAAGCTGCAGCTATCGCTGCCGCTTATGGAGTCCTTAGCAATTACTTCCCTGGCAGCTTATCCACACTGAACAACGCTTACGCACAGTCGCTCGCCGCGATCCCGGAGAGCCCCAGAAAAACGGCAGGAATTGCCACGGGCCAGGCCGCTGCGGCCGCGATGCTTGCGGCGCGCACGAACGACGGTTCGAGCCCGCTCGAATTCTTTCTACCCACCCCAGCCAATCCCGGAGTGTGGCAACCAACCTCCAGTTGCACCGCTGCCGGCGGACTCTTTTTCAATTGGCAGAACGTGACTCCCTTCGGTATCCGGAGCGCCAGCCAGTTTCCTGTGGGTCCACCTCCCGCCCTCACCAGTGGCCGGTATACGCGGGCCTATGACGAGGTGAAAGAGTTTGGCAGCATAAACAGCACCGCGCGGCCGCAAGACCGGACGAACATAGCGCTGTTCTACAACTTCGAGATCCCGGTACTCATTTTTAACGACGCCGCACGACAGATTACGACCGCCAGACCCAGATCGTTGTCCGAGAACGCGCGCGACTTTGCGCTCATCAACATGGCGATCAGTGATGCGGCAGTTGCAACCTTCTATAACAAGTACCATTACAACTTCTGGCGTCCAGAGACCGCGATTCGCGATGCTGGCGAGGACGGCAACCATAAGACAACCTCGGACCCTAACTTCAAGCCCCTGATCACGACGCCTTGTTTCCCGTCCTATCCTTCCGCGCATGGCATTTTAAGCAACGCTGCGAGAGAAATGATGGAGAATATCTATGGCGAAGGCCCTTTCTCGATTACCCTCTCGACACCGGCGCTTCCAGCCGTGACGCTGCATTACTCAAGGCTCGAGGAGATCACCGATGACATCTCGGATGCGCGCGTTTATGGAGGGATCCACTTCCGCACTGATCAGGACGCAGGCGCCGTGCTGGGGATACGCATTGGCGACTACATCTACAATCACAAGCTCCAGCCGGAGCACGGCAAGGATTCTGACGACCGACAAGGGGATCAACACGACTGAGCGGCCGTCGCGCCCTTGCGCCGGCCCGCGTTGTGATCGGAACTCGGCCGGGACTGCAGGCATTAGTTTAGAGTCCTGGCAACGCGGCAACCCGTGAGGTGCAAACGTGAAAAGCAAAGACTGAAAAACGTTGCTCTCTCGGCGACCGGCACGACCATTCTCAGCGGAGGTCTCGACATGTATCTGGCACGGATCACGTTCCTTCTGGGTGCACAATTTCTTGTGACTGTTGCTCATGGCCAAATGCGTCCCGGCGGCGAACTCGAAGGGGCAATCGTGAAGGAGCAGTCGGATGGTGATCTCAAGGGGGCCATCGACGCGTATCAAAGAATCGCGGCGAACGTTGCGGCTTCCCGCGATGTGCGTGCCAGGGCGCTGCTGCAACTGGCAGGCTGCTACGAGAGGCTCGGGCAGCGGGCACAGAAGGTCTACGAGCAGATTGTGCGCGACTTTGCCGATCAATCCGCCGCCACTCAGGCGCGTGCGCGATTGGCCGGGTTGGGGATAGGGCAAGTCGCCGCGATCAGGGAACTGAGACCGAAACGCCTCACCGATAACACGCCGGAACTGGCTATCCAGATGGCGGCGATCTCGCCTGATGGTAAGTCAATCGCCTATTCAGATCCGCTGGGAATTCACGTACGCTCGGTAGCGAGCGGCGCGACTCACTTGTTGACCGGGACTATCGGTCACAAATTGGTGCAATGGATGCCTGATAGCAACGGCTTCCAAACGCAAGTACAGAACCATGCTGACCAGCCAGTAATAACCATGTTTGTTCCCTTGGGGAACGGCGCGCCATCCCCAATGCCCGATTCCGATCTATCCGTGAGTTCCCCGGACCGGGACCATCGCGCAATAGTGTCAGCCGACCAACGACAGCTCTCAGTTAAGGACGCAAAAGGAGACATGCGGGAGGTGTGGAGAGCTCTGGGCAGGAATACGCTCGATCAATTCCAGTGGAGCCCGAACAGCAAAGAGATCGTGATTCTGAGCTCGGCGAAGGTGGACGGTCCGACTCAAAATCCTGCCGCTCTGGAAATGGTCGAGATTGCCGGCGGGAAGAAGGAGCTCCTGATTGCTGCGGAGAAAAAGCTGGCGGTGAGTTCGGTCGTGTGGCCCAACCAGAGTCGCATGATCGTCACGATCGACGAAGACATTGGAATCAACAATTACAACAGCAATCTCTGGGAGATTCGGCTCAATAGCAATGGATCACTCCTTCCAGGCGTATTACGCCAGTTGACTGCGTGGACCGACCTTCCGATTCGAAACGGATCGCTCAGCACAGACGGGAAAAAGCTGGTCTTCATTCGGAGCGTCCAGCAGAGGGATGTCTACATCGCGCCGCTTGAAGAAGGTGGCACCCGCATGGGAACACCACGCCGACTCACTTTGGATCTGGGCGATGACTATCCGACAGGATGGACCCGGGACAGCAAGACCGTTCTATTCACGTCCAGCCGCAACGGACCGCAGGCGATTTTTCGACAGGATCTGGAAAACCAGACCGCGGAACAAATGGTTGTCATGCCTGGAAACCAATTGCTTTCTCGTGTCACTCCGGACGGTAACTCCGTATTGTTCTGGGACTATGATTCAATAAAACGCACGACGCAAATGATGCGCCTTCCAATTGGCGGGGGAACCCCGGAACCGCTGCCAGACCTTCGGAAATTCGGGGGTTTTAAATGCTCCCGGGCCGGGCTCTGCGAAGTCGTACAAAAGCAAGGCCAAGAATATTTGATCTTCGAGTTAGACCCGGTGAAGGGGAAAGTTCGCGAGATCTACCGTGACAATCAACAATACCTTGATGTCTCGCCGGATGGAGAGGTGATTGCAGCCCCATCGGGGAACGGGTCGGAGACAAAGATCGTGCTCCGTTCTTTCTCGACTGGAGCGGTCATAAGGGAGATTCCTATTCGTGGCGTGACGAAATTCACGAGTTTTGATTATGACGCCACCGGCAAGGGATTCTTCGTAGGGGATAGTTCACTGACCGAGGTCCGGGAACTCTATATCGATCTCTCCGGCGCCATTTCCGTTCTCTACCGCCAGCCAGGGAGTATTCCGGGGATCTGGGGCCTTCCATCACCGGACGGCAAGTATTTGGCCCTCATGATGTTCACCGACGACGCGAACGTCTATACGGTTGAAAGGCCTTTTTAAAAACGCCCGTCCTACGCCTTCTCGTGACACGCTCCGCACATGAATTGCGCTCCCGCTTGGCCCAAGCGTTCGCATCGTATGTGAGACGGTGGTGTTTCTGAACGCGAACGCCTTTAGGAGCTTCATTCAGTCCTGGCTTTGAGTTCGGACTGACCCTGCACCCGGTAAGCTCATCGTGCTGTTTATCGTGTCCTTTGCACTATCGCTGGGAAGGCCCTGTTGGTCGGAACCAAGACCGTTGGTATGGCCGGCCTTAGGTGTCCGGTGCATATCCAGGTTGGTTAGTTACGTAGCCGGCGGAAAGATCAGTGTTCCCGTTTGGAACACTCACCGTATTAAGACAGCGGAATTGTCGTTGATGGGGCATTTGAGAAGCTTCCCACTCATCGAATAGGCGACTGACGATGAGTGACTTGCCACGCCATCTTCCTTTGCTCCTTTCAAAGCGAACAGCGGCAGAGTGGAGTTGAGACAACGCTGCGATGCTCACCCTTTCTTTCGCGTCGACGCACGTAGAGGAATCGGATCGCCGAAATGCAGCGGGTCACGCAAGTTTTGAAGCTCACGGTAGTAATAAAGGGCAGTGGGCCGTCTGCCATGGAACTTCAGTCCCTTTAGGAAGGCGAGTTCCTCTTCCGTGACGTCTCCGCTCAGGCTTGCGTTCGAAAGGAACTCCTGAAGGCCTAGCTCCACGGTGGAAAGCCGATCTGATCCGATTTCAGTAAATTCGAACCTCTTTCTACCATTAGGAACCAGCTTGCGGTTTGGAACCACATCAATCCGAAATGTCTTGAGGTCAATGTCCCAGGACTCGATCAACAGCCCAAGAAACGCCACGCACATCTCGTCCGAGACCTGGAACGCGTCGCCCTCGACAAACCTCCGGCTTCGGTTGCGCACCTGGTCGAGAGTTTGCCCCGTCAACTGGGCGATGAGTTCAAGTCGATTGTCGTCTGGCATCTGGTCTTTGGTGATTGTCTTCGCAATCGCCAGGAGTTTCTGGGTCACCAAGCGCTCCAACTCCCCAAACGAATCACGCTCGAAGATGACACGGACTTCTTTTCGGCGGCCGGCGGCGCATTTCGCCAGAACCAACTCCCGGCATTGTGCGTGAAGCGGAGCCGGCTGTTCCGTCAATATCTTCTTCAGCCTTTCGCGCCGTTGGAGATTTGCCCTTTTCGAAAGCTCGTCTTCGGGAAGTCTGAGAAACCTGCTCATCCGAGCATAGATTTCAGTACGTCCGGCGGACGGAGGAGCCTTCTTTCGCGCCAATAGTTGGGAGATATAGGACTCCGTGACTTGGGCGCAAGCAGCAAGGTCCTTCTGCTCCAATCCGAGTTCTTCTAAGCGGGATTTGATGAAAAGCGCGAGGTCCACCCAGTGTCCGATCTGCTCCGAGGGTTAACCAATCGCAGTCAACCGCCTTTATAAACATGGCACGGGCCTCATTGACAAGTAAAGCCACTTAACCGATACTGGTTCAGTAAGCACTCCCGCTCACACCGGATCTTCCGAGCTAAGTCAGAATTTACGGTCCCATCCTCTTAGACCCGCAACCGAGGAGGTTGTTGATGGTTTATACCCGCCTGAGGTTCCCCTGCCTTGACCGAAGAAAGTCGTGTTCTGAATGATGCAATCGGGGACATTGCTGATCCGTAAGGGAACGATTCTACCGGCATCCATACTCCTCAAAAGCAGTGTGACGGAAGAAGGCTTTTCTGCCGTGCCAGGCGGCGCTGAACTGCTGCAACTGAAAGCGGAACTCGCCCAGGCGGGTTGGAATTACTTCTATATGGGCGCTGTGAGGCAGACGGTCATCGGCAGCGGTCCGAAGCGAATAGCCTCAGCCATGAAGGGTGTCGCCGCCAAGATGCTGCTGAGCAAATGCAATAGTCTCCAGATCGATGCAATCACGCCGCACTCCGTGCTCGGCATTCCCTGCCTGAGCGTATCGGGGCATTGCTGTCACATCCAACAAGGCGTCATCTTCGGCGGCGGAAAGCAATGAGCACAGTTCCCGCGACGCGATGGCTTGGTACGGAAAGCCAGATAGAGTGGGCAGAAAAGATCAAACCGCTCGTCAGCGCCGAATTCGACCGCGTAGCGGAAGCTCTCGAGACTGTGGCTCGCCGACAATCGGTGGGCGATCGCCTGGAAACGCGGGATATGATCGCCATTCTCGAGGAGAAACGCCTTGAGGTGATGGGGCGGAATGAGGCCGGCTATTTCATTAAGAACTGGCAAGAGCTGACGGACCAGGTTCAAAGACTCATCCGGGACGACTCGCGGTTCGCGGCGATCAGACGGGCGAAAGCAGCGCGCAGGGAAACACCCGCAGTAGAAGCCGAAGCTCTTACAGATCCCTCGGCCCCGTAAGTAAAAAGGACAGCAACCCATGAACGTCAGACCCCTATACGACCGCATCATTGTGAAACGAAGCGAAGAGAAGGAAAGCATCCGCAACGGCATTCTCATTCCAGACTCGGCGAAAGAGAAGCCGCAGGAGGGCGAAGTGGTTGCGGTGGGCCGCGGTCGAAGGCTCGACGACGGTCAAATAGTCCCGCTGGATGTCAAGACCGGCGATCGCGTTCTCTTTGGCAAGTACACAGGCAGCGAGACAAAGGTGGACGGCGCTGAGTACACGATCATGCGCGAAGACGATGTGTTAGCAATTCTAGGTTGAGCTTCCAGCAGAACGGCCGAAGCAAGTTCGTTGTCCACCCTGACGAGTAAAGGAAAGATCCATGGCAAAGCAGATTGTATATAGCGACAACACAAGGCAGGCGATTCTTCGCGGAGTCAACCAACTCGCGGACACGGTAAAGGTCACTTTAGGCCCCCGAGGACGAAATGTTGTTCTCGACAAGAAATTCGGTGGCCCCACGATCACCAAAGACGGCGTAACGGTCGCGAAGGAGATTGAGCTGAAGGATCCGCTCGAGAATATGGGCGCTCAGATGGTGAAAGAGGTCGCATCCAAGACTTCTGACGTTGCCGGCGACGGAACCACGACGGCCACGATTCTGGCGCAGGCGATCTTCCGCGAAGGTGTGAAAGCTGTAACTTCCGGTGCAAGTCCGATGGCGCTTAAACGCGGCATCGACAAGGCTGTCGAACTGGTTGTGGCCGGCGTTCAGAAGCTGTCAATGCCCGTGTCCGGCGAAATGATCGCTCAGGTTGGCAGTATTTCCGCCAATAGTGATTCCGCTATCGGCGACGTGATCGCGGAAGCGATGAATAAGGTCGGAAAGGACGGCGTCATCACAGTCGAAGAATCAAAGACAATGACCACCGAGCTTCAGACTGTCGAAGGAATGCAGTTCGACCGCGGCTATCTCTCACCATATTTCGTGACGGATCCGGATCGTATGGAATGCGTTCTGGAAGACCCCTACATCCTGGTTCAGGAAAAAAAGATCAGCAGCATGAAAGATCTTCTTCCGCTGCTCGAGCAGATTGCCCGCGCCGGCAAGCCGCTGCTCATCATTTCGGAAGACGTAGACGGAGAAGCCCTCGCCACGCTTGTTGTGAATAAGCTGCGCGGAACGATTCACGTTTGCGCGGTCAAGGCTCCGGGCTTCGGTGATCGTCGCAAGGCCATGCTGGAAGACATATCCATCTTGGCGGGCGGTAAAGCCATCATGGAAGAAATGGGGACCAAGCTCGAAGACGTGAAGCTGACGGACCTCGGCAGTGCTCGGCGAGTCGCGGTTACCAAAGACAACACCACAATCATCGATGGAGCGGGAGAAGCGAAGAGCATCGAAGGCCGAATCAAGCAACTCCGGGCGCAAGTGGAGGAGACTACCTCTGATTACGATCGTGAAAAGTTGCAGGAGCGGCTGGCAAAACTCGCCGGCGGCGTCGCCATCATCAAGGTCGGAGCAGCGACCGAGACCGAGATGAAAGAGAAGAAAGCTCGGGTAGAAGACGCGCTACACGCAACCAGAGCGGCCGTGGAAGAAGGAATTGTGCCAGGCGGCGGCGTTGCCCTGCTACGTGCCTCGTTGGCGCTCGATGCGCTAAGACTCGAAGGCGATGAGCAGTTTGGCGTCAGAATTGTCCGCCGCGCCTGCGAGGAGCCGGTCCGTCAGATTGCGGCGAACGGCGGGATTGAGGGTGCAATTGTGCTCGAGAAGATCAAACTTCAGACGGACGGGAACTTCGGGTACAACGCGGCGACCGATCGATATGAAGACCTAGTGAAGTCGGGCGTTATCGATCCTACGAAGGTGACCCGGACGGCACTGCAAAATGCCGCATCTATTGCGTCGCTGATGCTGACCACAGAAGCGATGATCTGCGAGATATCCGAAACCGAAGCGTAAATAATTCGGTTCTGGAGGAAGGTGAGAAATGAACAAACAGTTAACGGCGAAGAGATTGTTGAAGCGTCATAATCGACATGCCGAGAGTGACAACAATTGGGCCAGTACGCCTAAAAGCACATTGAGCAAGCCCGAGCATGTTCGCTACAGTTCCAAAGGGACGACGCGCCCCTCGCCAAGTCTCTGCGAAAGCAGGCTCTTAACCATGCTTGGCGCAGGCGAGGTGCTATTTCGCGCACAATGCCCGCATTGCAGATCCGTCGATTTTCGAACGGTCGGGATGCGGAATTTTATCGAACGAACTCTCCATAGACTTCTCCAGCCGTGCCGGTGCTCTCTGTGCGGGCGGCACTTTCTCGTGTTCCGTTGGCAAGTTCCGGTCTCCGCGATGGCATGAACGCAAGGTTGATTGTGCACTCACTACCACTCGAGATGTGAGGCGCTCCTCCGAAACTGCCGGGCTGGCTCTCGAGGATGGCGAGATGACTGCGATGAAAGAGGGAAAATGTTCATACCCAATCTCTACACGTTGAAGGACGGGGGCAAGCAGTACGGGTTGCACAAGTTTCAGGACGGTGTCGTGATGCTTGCGATACAGCATGAATGCGGCGACTGGATCACTTTATCGATCCCGACAGACGCGGAGGTTAAGTACTTCGAGCAGTACGGCGAGAGAGTAGAAAAACCGCGGCGAAGTACCGAATTACCCGCTTGATTGCTTCGGTCTCGCTGTCCTGTCGAGATCTTGCCGAAATGGATTGAGCCACACATAGGCAGTGACTCAGGGCTTTGACTCAGTGGCGGCGGAATAGCCTTGCCACAGATACTCTAACGCCTCCGGCAGTGTTTGTTGTTTGACGGTCCGGTCCGTGTGTCCGGCGTTCCTGGCAAACACAAATTGATAATGGTAGCCCTTGTCTGCCAGCACCTTGGCCATATTTTCATTGGCGACTACCCAATCATGCATGTTGTCCGGCATCGCAGTGCCGAGATTGTCTCGGTCACCGACTTCCATCCAGATGCGTATCGGCTTCTCCGGCGTATTCGGAATGAGGTTCTTATGAAACCCCCAAGCGCCATACGGTGTCTCCGGATTCCATGGCCATTGCTGATTGACGTAGGTGCCTGAATAAGTGAGAACCCTGTGGTAAAGCTCAGGATGATACCAGGCCATAATCAACGCGCAGGAACCGCCGGAACTGCCGCCCATCGTCGCGCGGCCTTCCGGATTTTTGGTCAGTCTTGACGTTGCATTGCTTCTCCACTCGAGGAAGCACTTCCGTTTCAACAAACTCGGCGTATCGGCCTGACATCGTGTCGTATTCCAGACCCCGCTCGCTTCCTTGCGCATCGCCTCCGCCATTGCTGATAGAAACGCCGATCATCACGGGCACGCGACGGTGTGCGATCAGCGTATCCAGGGCTGTAAACAACAAGCGGTCAGGTCCATCGGCCCCAACGATAAATGGTGCTACCGAATCCGCAACGTATTGTTTTGGCACATAGACCGCAACTCGTCTCGTATACGGAGCGGGATGACTAGTCGTGACGATCAGCTTGGCTGGGTTGTTCGGATCAGGTGTGCCGTGAGTGCCCGGTTCGCGAGCAATGCCGGGATAAAACTTGCTATCTATCGAAGCCATGGTGAACTCACACACGTTCCCTTGCGCAACGCCTTCGCTGGAACTCATCTCAGGAGCCGGATTGTGTGTAGGCCCAAGGATGAAATTGCCATCTTCGGTGATGGGTGGATTGGTGCCGTCGGGCAATTCCTTCGCCGTGACGTAACCAGGAGTGTGCGGATCTCGCGTAGGCGCAGGCGGACGTACGGCGGGCGCTTGTGATGGCGGGACCTGCGCTAGTAAGTGGTCTGAACAGTAAAGGGCACTGACGAACACGAGGACGCTGGCGAGTCGGCGCATGAAGACGTGTCTATCCGAGCGAGACCTACTTACAGCCGCTGGAGCCGCGACTGAGCATCGCCGAACTGCTCGAGCTTCACCCCGAAACGATCCATCAGAGACAAGTACAGGCTGCACATCTTGCGGTTGTCTTCGCTTTCGTTCAGGTAGTTGAGCGTTCGCCCGGTCTCCAGAGATCCGCCAAGGCCTCCGGCCAAAATCAGTGGCAACCTGGAATTGTCGTGCTTGCGACCGATCCACATGTTAGAGAGGAACATGAGGCACGTGTTGTCCAGTACTGTGCCGTCGCCCTCTTTCATGCTGTCTAGTTTCGACGCCAGGTACGCATACTGGCTGACGTGGAACCGGGCAATTCGTTCGTATCCGTCTGAGTTGTTGTTGTGAGAGGCGGAATGGTGCCCATCCTTGACGTCCAGGAACGGATAATACATGGCGGAGAGGTCGCGCGAGATGATCAGCGATGCCACTCGGGTTTTGTTTGTCTGAAAAGCGATCGCGATGATGTCGGACATGAGGCGGGCATGGTCGCGCAGATCCTCTGGCAGTCCATTGGCGGGTCGATCCATCGCTGCCAGGGGAACGTTCTTCCCTTTGGCCGCATCCTCAGCCTCGCCCTTGCCCTTGCGCATCCCTTCCACTCGCTTTTCCACTTCACGCACGCTGGTCAAGTATTCATCCAGCTTGCCTTTGTCGGTCGAGCTGATCTGCCGGCTTAGCTTCTCTGCACGTTCCTTGACTCGGTCCAGAATGCTGACGTTCAGCAGATTCCCGCGATTGTCGAACAGGTTGTCCCAGGCGAGCGACGGATAAACCTCGACAGGCACCGGAGAGTCCGGAGTCTGCCACGAGATATGCGAACTGTACGCCATGGAGAAGTTCGTCTCGTGATAGCCGGTCATAGGCTGGTCACATGCCAGCACGATGCTCGACTGCGGAGTATCTTGCCCGATGCGGCCTGCAATCATCTGATCCACACTGATACCTGAGTGGATGATGGCGCCTTTCGAGATGTGAGCACCAGAGAGGAGACTGCCCGTCTGCCCCGGATGAATGCCCTGACCGGTCAGTGACGGCACGAATAGCCCATCGATGACGTTGATCTTCTGCTTTAGGGGCTCCAGGGGCTCCAGGCTCTTGCTCAAAGTCATGGCAGCGCCTTGCCCGCTGGCGCTCCAGTGATCCTCATTGATGCCGTTTCCCATGAAAACGACACCGAAACGCTTGGGAAACGCCGATTGTGGCGCTTCGGTCGCAAAGACGTTAAGCGATTCAAGCCACGGCAAAGCCATTGTGCAGCCCGCCCCGCGAAGAACCGTCCGACGGGAAACAGCACGCTTAGATTTTCTTGATGATTGAACCATCGACTTTAGTTGTTCGCCTTCCTCGTTTGTACTTGCGCCTGGAGTTCGTGCTTATCTGGAATACGTTGATTTAGGAACTGCGGACTGGTAACGATCGTCTCGATTAGCGAATTGAATCGATATCCATTCGCCTGGAGTTGAGCCTTCATATTTCCGATCAGAGATTCGTCGGAGAGCTGGAGAGACCGATTCAGGGAGTAGGCCACTAGTCGCCGACTCAGGCTGGTAACGAACTGATCTTCGCGGTTCCCGTGGATGAAAGCTTGCAATCCTTGCAGTCCATTACCTCCAAAACCGCCCGGATAAGTAACGGCAGTATCGACAGGTCTTCCCGCCAAATCCTTCGTTCGAGCGTCGCCGACTGGCCCATACCCTTCGAACGCTAGTCCGAATGAGTCGAAGCGAGAGTGGCAGCCGGCGCAGAACGCATTCTCCCGGTGCTTGGCCAACATCTCGCGAACCGGCAGGTCTGACTTCGATTCATCACTTTGCAATTCCGGAACAACTGGCGGAGGGGGCGGAACTCTGATGCCCAGAACACGCTGCACAACCCAATTGCCGCGCTTCACTGGGCTGGTTCGCAGTCCCGGCGAGTTCTGTGTCATGAAGACGGCCATGGGCAGTAAGCCCCCGCGCCCATAGCGGTCTGCGTGATCTACTCGAACCCAGTCATTAACAGCGCCCTTCACGTCTGGAATGCCGTAGTGTGCGGCTAAAGGAGGATTCACAAACGTATAGTTCCCGTAGAGCAGGTCCAACACGGAGTGGTTGTTTACGATCGCGTCTTGGACGAACCGGATTGGCTCCTGGAACATTGCCTCGCGCAAGTCATCGTTGAAGGTAGGAAAGCGCCCGCGATCCACCGAGTTGTTCGTCTCGAATTGCCGAAAGCTGAGCCAGTTGCCCGTGAACTCAGTGGCCATTCCTTTCACACGAGGATCCTTCAGCATTCGCCGCGTTTGCGCGAGAAGAACGCCCGGTTTCTGCAGATCGTTCGCGGCAGCATGCCGCATCAACTCTTCGTCCGGCATGCTGGACCACAGAAAATAACTGAGTCTGCTTGCCAAAGAATAGCTGGACAACGGTTCGCTGTCCTTCGGGAGCGCGGACTTGAGCGTCACCGGGCGCAGTCGCGACTTAGATGGAGTCTCGGCTGAACTGGACAGGTCAAGTCGGTATAGAAAATCCGGGGACATCAACACGCTGACCACAGAGTCGCGGATAGCATCCTCGTGGGACAGTTCTTTCTCGCTTCGAAGCTTCCGGTAATACGCGACGATGTCGGATCGTTCGGCGCTTGTGAGCGGCCGCCGGTAAGCGCGTTCGGTAAAGCCAAGAAGTGCCGCGAGATGTTTCGGCTCGGCATCCGCGCGTTCCTTTTCCAGATTCCGCAAGGTACTGTTCACGCGCTCAAAGTGATCGCGAATCGCAGTGGCTGCGATCGGATCATTGCTCGGGTCCTCGGCCGCTTTCGCGAGGTACGCGTCACGCATGGCCAGGACAACCGGCTCATCGGTGATTCCGTGATCAGCCGGTCGCGGTGTTCCGGATTCGGCGCCCTTACCGGCCACTTCTCCGCTTTGATTGAAAAAATACTGGGTCCACGTGCGGGCCGTGATATCGCCGACGAATTCAAACTCGTTCCATAGCCGGTTCAGCTCTGCCTGACCCTTCTCATCCAGAATCAGCTCCATGAGCGGCGTGTCGTCGCGGAAGAAGCCGAGTACGCTGTGGTAGCCGGCGCTCAGCAGCCGGCCCTTGTCGGCCGAATCATCTGGGAAATAGCGTCCCCGTTCCGTGATGTAAAAGCTGTCCGGAAATACGGAGGCGAAGCGATCAAAGGCAGCTTCATAGCGCTTCCGCTGAGCAGCCGGAACGATCAGGTCCGGGTCGCCTGCCCTCGCTTTTGCCGAAAGAGCCGCCCACCGAGGAGCCGCTTCCTTATGTAGTCCGGGATAACGCGGGATCTCCGGCACGGGCGGCGCCGAATCGGTATCGTTTCTTAGGTCGTTAGGATCGCTGTGGCGGCGATTCTCCGCGAACTGCTTCAGCTTCCAGTTCAGTAGCGGCTGGGAGCCGGCAGGCAAACCTTCCACAACGGGCGCGGCATACTGCATTGCCGTATGCGTGCGGATTTTGACGACAAAGTCCCGCATTTCCAGGCAGCCGGCGGTCACGGCTTCGGTGCCGGTCGCGTTTGGCCCCGGCAGGGCCTGCCACATCTTCTGTAGCTTGAGGATTGGACCAACAGCATCCCGATCCTGCAGAATCTTCCAAACCATCGGCAGGTACTTGGAACTTACTTTTGCTTCCGCAGCGACAGTCGCCAAAGTAGCTCGTGGTTCTCCCAACGCTTTCCTGTATTTAAAACGCCAGGCGGCCTGGAAATACTGCGCATAATCGGTTGGCTGCTGGGCGTAAAAAGCCAGGATGCGCTGTATCGCAAACTTGTCGCGATCCGTTTCAACCTGCATTGGATAAGGCGCGAAGAGCATGGCGTCAGGTGTCAGAACCATGCGGTTCGCCGCCTGTCGCGCCGCGTTCAGATACTTGTTGAGCAGGGCGGGAGACATGGTCAGCGACTCGGCGGAGTTGTCAAAGCCCGCGGTATTGGCGGGATCCACGGGAAACTCGCGTGCCAGCTGCATATCCTGACCCGTCAGATCGCGAATTGTGTAGTTGTACTCGGCATTGCTGAGCCGCCGCGCCGGAACAACACCTGGATCACCGGCGGAAC
Source organism: uncultured Acidobacteriaceae bacterium (assembly GCA_963730775.1). Taxonomy (GTDB): domain Bacteria; phylum Acidobacteriota; class Terriglobia; order Bryobacterales; family Bryobacteraceae; genus Bog-105. The sequence continues at coordinate 91,911 of CAVSTI010000020.1, forward strand.
TTCGGATCTCTTCGGCGCGGACCGCCTGAACCCAAGCAATCACCTGTCGAACCTCTTCGGCCGGCGGGGCAGGCATCGGCTTCGGCGGCATTTCCTTGGCCTCGAGCCGTTGGGTCAAAAGTTCCCAATGGGAAAAGTCCGCCCGGACCATCTCCGCAGAAGTGTAGGATTTCAGATCAAATTGGGCAGCCGGCATCTGCCCGCTATGGCAGCCGACGCAGTACTTTGCGACAAATGGCCGGACCGTCGTGTCAAACCCCTGCTGCAAGTCACGGGAGTTACCGGCGAAAGCGGGTGTGGCCGCAACGGCAAACAGGGCGGAGACGGCACGGAAATGCATCGAGCACTTATTATTTCATTACGAGGCTTCGTTCGTATCCGGCAGTTTGGCTTTCTTGCGAACTGCCGTGTCGCTGAAAGTCAGCTCGGTCCGAGGTGATTGCGCGTGACCTCTGATTCCTGAGACTTTTTCCATAAGATGTCTTAGGCTGCTCCCTCACCTCCGCTCGATGGTTTCTTGAGGAAGAAGGCCATCGGTACACACAGCGCGCAAACCAAAGCCAGATAACGAAAGTCGTCGACATACGCCCACAGCTGTGCCTGACTTTCAAGGCCGTTCTGTGTCAGGAACAACGCACGGAGTGCAGCCCGTTTAGGTCCAGCATGAAGGTGCATTTGTGTTGTCAGAGCCTGGAGTTGACGACGCATCAGCCAGCTCGCTCCTGACAACCAATGAACGTTTTCACTCCTGTGTGTCTGGGCATGGCGTTGCGCAATGGTATTAGCAGCCGAGATACCCACACTTCCGCCGACATTGCGAACGAAATTGAAAATGCCACTGGCATTGCCTACCTGCTCCTGCGGCATGGTTCCGAGTGCGACGTTCGAGAGCGGCACGAACACCAGACTCATAGCGGCTCCACTGATAACGATGGGCCAGAACAGAGTAGTGGGTGAGATATCTAAAGTAAGGAAGCTGGTCCACATGGTGGCGAACGAAAACACTCCAAACCCGAACGCAACGATCCGACGCGGGTCGATTTTGGAGGCCATGACGCTGACCAATATCGATGCCACTACAGACCCAAGCCCGCGCGGGCTGACCGCCAAGCCCGCCGAAGTAGCGTCATACTTCATCAAGCGTTTGATAGAAGACGGGCAGGATCGTTGTGAGCGAATAGATGCCGGCTCCCAGCACAAATACCAGACCGCAGCCGATCGCGAGATTTCTATTTGTAAGGGCACGAAGATTGACCAGCGGCTTCGGATGCGTGAACTCCCGAATCAGGAATGCGATCAGGCCGAGGACCATGATGACCGCCGCCCAACGAATTTTGAGATCACCGAACCAGTCGTCCTCCTGACCTTTATCCAGGACGTATTGCAAACAGGCGATCCAGATCCCTAACAGGCCGAACCCGATCCCGTCGAGTTTACCGGGTTTTGCGCTCTTGATGTAGGGCGGATCTTCGAGAAAGCGGCTCTGCAGGAACAGCGCCAGCAGGCCAATCGGGATGTTGATATAGAACGCCCATCGCCAGGAGACCGCATCCGTCAGATATCCGCCGAAAGCGGGACCAATAACTGGAGCCACCACAACACCCAAGGCATAAATGCCCAAAGCTTGACCACGTTTTGCCGGCGGGAAACTTTCAATGAGTATTGATTGCGCAAGCGGCTGCAATGCCCCTCCGCCGGCGCCTTGCACAGCCCGGGCGAACAAGATGAAAGGCAGGTTGGGCGCGATCCCACAACCAAAAGACGCAACCGTGAAGACCACGATGGATGACATCAGGAACCGTCTTGCGCCCAAAGCGCTCCGAAAACCAGGTACTGGCGGGAAGAAAAACTGCGTTTGCTACCAGGTAAACCGGTGAGCACCCATTCTGCCTCGTTATTGGTAGACGCAGTGCTACCAGCGATATACGGAACTGCAACACTTGCAATGCTGGTGTCCATCACCTCCATGAAGGTTGCGATCATTACCGAAACCGCAATTAGCCATGGGCTGTGCGACGGCTTCCAATCACCGGCCCTGAGCCTGGCATGATTAGTGAACCTTCCAGGTCATTGGCTCACTTGACCCAGACCTTCGGCTCTACAGACATGCCGGGTCGAAGCCTCTCTTCGTACGGCTGTCCCGGCTTAAAGCGGATTCGCACTGGCAAGCGTTGAACTACTTTGACGTAGTTTCCGGTTGCGTTCTCCGGAGGCAACAGGCTGTACGTGGCCCCGGTCGCTCCGGGAAGGGCCTCCACAAAACCGTTGAAGTCTTGCGAGAGTGCGTCCACATAAATCGTCACCGACTGCCCGGGCCGCATGTTGCGAATCTGCGTCTCTTTGAAGTTCGCCGTGACCCAGATATCGTCTGTTTGCGTGATAGCCAGCATCTCTTGACCCGGGCTCACCTGCGTACCGGCTTGCACTGACTTGTCGCCCACGATACCGTCCGCCGGCGCGGCGATTTTGCAGTAACTCAGATTCAACAATGCCTGGTCGACCTGCGCCTTGGCCGCCTTAAGGTTTGCCTCCCGGGTGCTCAAAGTCGCATGCTGAATTGCTATCTGGCGGGGTAAGTTGTGCAACGCTTCCTCAGCCCGACGGCGTGCTTGGGCGAGAGAGGCCTGGGTTTGGGTAACACTTTTCAGAGCTGCATCTGCGGTGGCGCGACGGGACTGGACGACGGCCGCGAATGAACGTGCTTCTGTTGCGCGCTGATCGTAGATCTCGCGTGACACCTCCTGCTTCGCAACCAGCGGGCGGTATCGTTCTTCTTCCGCGGTTGCATTGGCTGCGTTTGCCTCCGATTGCGCCAGGTCGGCCAGCGATGAGCGATAGGTCTGTTCTGCCGCGGCCACATTGGCGGCCGCACTCTCAACTGCGAGACTTGCGGTAGCAACGGTCGTCTCCTGGGTAGTCTGCGTTATCGGGACGTTCGGTGTCTGTGCCCGCACGCCTGCTTCGGCTTGGGCGAGATTTGCACGCGCTTGTGCCAGGGCAACTTCATAATCCCGCGGATCCAAGTCCACAAGCACCTGACCCTTTTTGACACGATGCGTGTTCTCAACATACGCAGCGACGACGAAGCCGCTAACCCGAGGGCTGATGGGGTCCGTATGTCCGTCTACCTGAGCATCGTCGGTGTTTTGATAACTGGAAACGTACTGCCAAAGGAAATAACCTGCGACAAGCAGAGCGACGAAACCGATGACGATGAGACCAGTGCCAATCGGGTGCGCTTTAACCCAATTGCCTGCCTTCTCTTTAGCGGGCTTGTCCTTTTCTTGCTTGTTATTCTTCCCTTCTTCGTCGGACCCCTCATCCCCGCCTTGATCTTCCTTAGAATCCTCGTTTTTGTCCTGGCCCTCCTCTTTGTCCTGGCCACCTTTCTTTTTCGGATCTGGTTTATCGCTGAGCTGTTTCTGTAATTGCTGCTGATCACCACGCAGCCGGTCCAGTTCCGCACGAAGACGTGATTGCTCGTCGTAAAGAGTGCGAAGCAGTAACTGGCTGCTCGTGCCGCTGTCCATTTCCCTGGACTCCTGCGCTTCGGGCATACTATTTCTTCAGCAGCTGCGGAAGCGTCTGCTCAGTGTTTCCCATGGCCCGTGCAAGTGAGACTTTCGCCAGATTGTGTTCGAAAACCGCTGAAATGTAATCGTTATCTGCCTGCACCACAGACTGTTCCGCTTGAACTAGTTCAACGGTGTCGGCAATACCCGCAGTGAATCGGTCCCGCGACTGGTTCAACGTATCGTGCGAGAGAGTGACGTTGCTCTGCGCTACACCGACTTGATCCGCCGCCGCATTCAGGTTGATGAACGACTGGCGCACGTCCTGGTCTACTTGGCTTCGTAGATCTTCGAGTTCCGCCTGGCGCTGCTGCAAGGCTGCATTCGCTTGTTGCACATCTCCGCGGACGCGCCCACCTTGGTATAGCGGGATATTCAAGGTGCCATACACGCTATAAACGCTGTGTGCCGACGCAGTTGGCCGCAGGCCCGCGACTCCCCAATCCGCGTTCAAGACCAAGTTCGGCAGACGTTCAGAACGGGCGGCCTTTACGGCCGACTCCGCCGCGCGTACCGAAGCTTCAGCGGATTGCAAATCTGCTCGCTGCTGATTCGCATTGGACAAGGCATCCGCAATGGCCATCCCCGTGAGTGGAGAGTACGGGTATTCTTCCGCTACGGCAAAATCCTGGCCCGGTGCCAGCCCCACGATACGCGCGAACCGCAGCTTCTGTGTATCTCGGTCTGCCTGTAAGGATCGGAGTCTCTGCTGGTCGATTTGTAATTCGACTTGAGAACGAGTAGCGTCGATTCGTGCGTTTAAGCCAGAGGACAGACGATCGGTCGCCTGTTGGAAGATGGCACGCGAAGACTCGACCTGCGCAGCCGCGGCTGCGATGCGAGCGTTAACGGCAATCAGTTGCAAATAGGCGCCGCTGACAGCCAGCACGACCAAGTCGCGCGCATTGTGCGCGGCTTTCACACTCGCCTCAAGATTTGCATTGGCGCTGCGGAGATTATTCAGCTGGACGAAATCAAGGACCGTCTGTCGTAGCCGGGCGGCGCGAGCGTCGAAGAAGTTAAATTGTGCAGTGAGCGGAAAGCTTGAGGATTCGACACCTTGAGCTCGTAGATTCAGGCGCTCCACCTCTTCGCTGATGACCGTGTTCAGGTGCGGGAGCAGGTAACTGCGCGCGACCTGTCTTTGCCCGGCAGATTGGGAGGCAGTCTGAGCCTCACTGATCGCACCCAGGTTGTAACGAAGGCCGAGCGCAAGCGCTTCCTTCAATGTTAAGGAAAGTATCCCGGCTGTTCGCTTTGCGCCAGGAGTGCTGCCGGTGTATGGTCCCTGAACTTGAACCGAGCTAGTAATGAGGTTGACGCTATTTCCTCCACCTGGGTTGGTGGTCGACTGAGTTGTTGACACTGAGCCTTGCTGGGTACTCCTACCCGACAGAGGTATTTGCGTCGCTTGACTGGGTTCCGTGGGCATCTGAGACGGGCTCTGTCCTAAAAGAGAGTAAGCCGTCCCAAGCAATAGGAAGGTTCGCGCCGCCCCGGCGCCTAAACGAACAAGCAATTCTCGAAGACCTCATAATCCGCTATGATTTTGTGCGCTCCCTACCTGCATTGCATAGAGGAGATTGATGGGACCTCGGTTAGCTCGTATTAGATCGAGTTTTTAGAGGCGCACGCCTCCTTGGGAATTGGTTCAAGGTCGGTAAATTCATAGCGGCTGGCTGCCATCACCATGGCACGGTGACGGAGCAGATCGCGGGCGCGGACTTCCCGTAAGTCGGAGTGTTCACATAGGACGATTTCGGACTTGTTTGCGAGATGTCAATCCCGTTGTTCCAGCGTGTGTTGGTAGAAAGTCGGGAGCCGCAGCCTCCGGCTCCCGCGGGCGTACCGTCCGGACACGTTATGGTCGTGTTCTTGACCGGCAAAGTCGTCCCACCTGTGTAGAACGCGAAGATACAAACATCGTCACCCGGATTCGGCCAACCCGTAAACCTGGTGTGATCGCCGTCGAGCTGCATATAGAGATCATTACCGTTCGAGCGGAAATCAATGAAAGCTCCCGAAAGGGTGGTGTTAGTCAGAGTCGCCCCTCCCAGACTTGCTCCTTGCAGGAAAGCCGAACTGAAGCCTGTATTGGTGCCAATGCTGGGGTCCGTCGAGATCTGGGCGCCGGAAAAGTTGGCGCCCACCAAAACACTGTTGCCGAACTGAACGCCCTGGACCGTCGTGTTCCGGAAATCGACGCCGTAGAGATAGGCGCCTCCAAATTGGGTGTTGTTCATGGTGGCTCCGGCGGCGGTGGCACAGCTCGCAGTAAAACCATCGCTCGTGATATTGCATGCCGTGGTGGTTGCGGCGGGAACGGTACCGTAGAAACTGGCGTTGGTGAAATCGGCCCCGCTCATTTGAGCATTTGAGAGGTTTACGTTTTTCAGGTGAGCGCCGTTAAGGCTGGCGGCCTCAGTGATGCCGCTAGCAGGATTGTTTGTGAGTTGAACGCCACTCAAGTTGGAGCCGTCAAGATTCGCGTTGTTCAAAACGGCGCCATAGAGGTGGGCACCGCTCAGGTCTGTATTCTTGAGGCTAATGCCGCTGAAGAAAACCTGGGAGAGATCCGCTCCGGCAAGACCGACGAGCACCATCGAGGACGGCGCCCTTAAATGAGGCAACCCCTCGAGGGCTTGTACTTTCAAAGTAGACTCCATTCATCGTCGCGCCCGTGAAGTCGGCACCCGTCAGGTCGACAAAATCGAAAGTCACGCCGCTCATGGTGGCGTCGACAAAGCTTGCAGTCCCCATTTTCAAGACGCTGAGGTATCCGCCCTGGAACAAAACACCGGTGAGAATGGCGGAATTGAAGTTTACCGTCGAGAAATCGACCGATGCATCGAGGTACTGGAATTGAGCGCCGGTTAAGTTGGCATTCGTGAATATTGTGTTTCCAAACGTGACACCCTGGAAGATTGTTTTCTGAAGGCTCGCACCGGTAAAGTTGACCCCGCTGAAATCCTCGTTGTTGAAGATCAAGATGTCGAAGATTGCGCCCTGAATGTTGGCGGCCCGCAACTGCGTTCCGGTCAGCGGCGTGTTTGGCACCAGTTTCGCTCCGGCGAACGTTGCTCCGGTAAATTCGGCCCCACTCACGAGCGAGGCCGTCAGGTCGGCGTTATTGAAATGAGCGTTCGACAGGTTTGCTCCTGTCAACGACACTTCGAGAAAAGATGCGCCTGTGACATTAGCGTTGGTCAGGGTCGCGTTGTTCATCTGCGCACCAAAGGCATCCGCATTACTGAGGACAGCTCCCGTGAGATCTGCGCCGATCAATTGAGTCAAATCGAGCAGTGCCGTGCTGAGGTTCGATCCCAACAGTTTTGCGTCGTCTAAATTCGAGAGATTGAAATCGACGTTCTGCAGACTGGCACCGGAGAGGTCGATGCCCGTGAGATCGGCGCCGGCAAACCCGAGCGCGCGATCCAAGGAAGTGGTCTTCACACTCGCCGCCGTTCTGAGATCGGTTCCAGACCAGTTGGTTTGGTTGAGATTAGCTGTGTCAAGAATCGCTCCATTGACGAGTGCATGACTGAAATTTACGCTGTCAAGCACCGCGCCTACGAGACTCGTCCCTAAGAGATTCGCGGATGAGAGATCAGTGCCACTCAGCATCGAACCGTCGAGCACGGAGGCACTCAGGTCCACTCCCGAGAGAAGACAAGCGAAGCAAGTGTTAGAAGCAGACAGCTTCGTCGTTTGAGAACGGATCTGGAAGGAGCCGACACTGGAAGGAACCGAACCGCCGCAATCGGTATCGGACTGGATAACAACAGGCGTACCGCTGAAGTTCGGCTGCGGATACAGGAGGACCTGGGTGTTGGGCCCGACTCGAATGCTCGAAATCGATGGGAGGTTCGTATCGGGAGACGAAAGCGCAGTGAGGTCCGAAAGGTCCCGCGAGAATACTGATCCGTTTCCGCTATAGCTACAGCTTTGGAAAAAGCCGATCTCGCCTTCTTCGAGCGGATCGGGTGTGACCCCTTTGCTTGCAGGGAAAAACCGGAATTGCAGGCGGGCAAGCAGACTGGGTGACGGCGGGCCCGTAAGGAATGGCGGGGCCGTAAGGAAGGTGTTGGCATCGACATAAAACCAGTGAGGAACCGAGAAGCTGTTCAGAAAGGGCACGCTTGTGGTCGCGCCGATTCGAACCGTACCGTCCTGGCGATCGTCGAAATAAAGCTGGCCCAGATAGCTGGGAACGTTAGAATCGACACGTCCTGCGAGGATCGGACTTATATTGCCGGTCTGTGACCCCAAATATGGGATTAAGTCTAGAGGTGTGTCGTTCGACAGGATCTTGGCAGTGGCGAAGCTCAGCAGCGCCGTGTCGGCGAAGGTCGTGGATGTCCAATCACCGGCGATGGGCATGCCATAAAGAGGATTGCTACCGTCAGTGCCGAGATTCTGTCTCGGCAGGGCATTGATACGTCCGAGTCGCCCGGCTCCGGTAGGGTCCTGGGCAGGATCCGGCTGCAGTGCCCAATAGCCGCTCTTCGGAGTTCCGTCGAGCTTAACAGTACTCACATGAGGACGAGGAAGTTGCACGAACAGCGTTCTGGATTTCGAACTTATTTTGGATGGGTCGTGCCATACGGTCAAAATGTAATTGCCGGAGGCGAGACCGATCGGGGAGCAAACGCCAGAGGAAACGGTTAGCATCGGTTTCCCGGAGCTACTGGTTAGCGTCAGGGAGGTTAATGAGGGGTCGCCGCCGAGGCAGAAGCTGTAGTTGCCGGCATTCAAACTGTAGCGGACGATATGTTGCTGGAGCGACGATACGCCCTGAGAAGCGGGAAGCAATGTCAGGACCGCAACCTGCGTCGGGAGAGCAATCAAGTTTGGGTTCGAGATGAAGTCTTGTTCGTAGTAGTAGGTTGGCGCCGCATTTCCACTCGGTGCCGCGTTGAACGGCAGAGCTTCGGCCGGTAAGAACAGTCCGATGAACGCAGGCAGCATGAGCGACAGGCAAATCCTGTAGCGCATGGCGGCACACCGGCGGGTGCGCACTGGGGCGTGAATGCGAAGGGGCTGCTCGTACATACGAACCTAGTTGAGTGCAATCCACTGACTGATGGATGGTTCCGCCTGCGAAGGCACTGACCCGTCTATGGCTAGAACTTCATAATTTAACGCATACACGTTACGCCAGAAGTCGACCGCGATCCTTGCTGCATTGAAGTTCGTGGTTGTCGAGATCGGCGTTGTGGTGCTCTGACTGGGATGATAGACGTCCAAGCGGTACAAGTTACTGGAGGAGTTGTAAGAGAGAACGTAGATATACCCAGCGAATTCGATGGCGAGGTCCAGGTAGACGGTGTCGCCCGATGCGGTTGCGTCCAAGCTCAGGAAATACGGGCTCTGCAGCTTGGTGAAGAATTGCACGGGGTTCGCGCCAGTGTCTACAGCCTGTATGCGATTGTTGTTCTGCTCAAGCAGGAGGATGACACCGTCGGGCGAGATGGCCGCCGCCACCGGATTGTCAATCAGTCCCGGGCGAGAACCGGGACCGGAACGAACTTGGAAGATGAGCTTGTTGGAAGCATCGTCGTCGGCCAGACCCGTCGGCGGAACCTTCAGAGTCTCTATCCTGTTGTCCGACTGACTGACGTTCACAAGCCTGCCGGCAGGGTGCAGGAGAAGAGTGGTTGAGGCGAGATTCAGTTTGCCCCATGCATTCTGCCCCGCTGCGGGCGAGGTAAACAAAGGGGGATCAAGTTGGACCTGACGAACGATTTGGGCCTGGCTGTCCAGGTAAAAGTTGACGTTTGAGTGAGACAGCAGGCTATAAGCAACATGTGCGCCATCAGGGAAACCACAGCCAGCGTTAGCGTAACCCGATTGCGCGTCGGTTCCGGTATTTAGGTTCGCCATTTGATCGAATTGCCCGGAGCCGCCGCTGCCACATCCCGTGATGTTTGAGCTGTACGATTTCCAGGCATAGCCGACATAGCCTTGCTGAGTCGCAGTCCCTTGTCGAACGGAGATATTGCGGAAATCGCAAAGAGTACCCACACTCCCGCACACGATATCGGCAGCGGTAGTCGTCGGTGCGGCAGAGGTGGGCGTCCAGAGATGAGACCCGTCCGCCTGAAGCGTACTCTTCTGGTAGTGGACGTATTTCGTACTGCTCTGAATAGGTGTTTTGAACTGAGTGATTCTCAGGTCGGGCGCCGTATCGACCGTGTTGTCGACCAGACCGGTGGTGCCCTTAGCGGCGAGTGTATCGTTCTGCGTCGGGTCGAGTGATCGTGAATAAAAGCCGGTAGATAGGTTAATCTGACCGCCCCACGGCACATTCGAAAAAGTGACCAACAGCGAATCCGTCCCTTTCGCGGGAAGGTCAATCGTCTGGGTCATGGGCGTCCCACCATTCCCAAGCAGCGCGTTAACTTTGCAGTAGTTCGCGTTCTCCGGGAAGACATTGTTGTTCATGTCCGGCAGAATTTTAAGGGTGACGTCGTGCGTGAACGTCATCTGATAGACGTAAGTAAACGGGGAATCGAGCACGTCGGTGAGAGTATGCGCCAGATCGGCGACGCCGACAATGGCCGAGATGACTCGCATGATCTGACCTGCGATGGGCAGAGCATCCTCAAAGGCGGATTCGGTCACAATAGCAATGACCGCCGCAATCACCTGACCGAGAAACTTCTTGGTCGCGTAGTTCGCAAGGTTTTTCGCCAGAGTGAGGCCGAGATTTGCCCAAGTGCCCGGGCTCGCCAGGGCATTCCGGTTCTTAATGTCGGCTGCAATGAGGGTCGCGAATTCGGCAGCGATGAAGCCGGCGATAGGAAACACGGTGTTTCTCTGAAACGCCGAAAACTTATCGCTTGCGCCAGCGAAGAGGAAGAAAGTCGTGACGCCGAAGTTGAAGAGGATTGTTAAGGCGGCACCGTTCGCGATCGTGTCCGGGTAGTTATTCGAATCGGAACCGAGACCGCTCCCAAGGATGAGAACGCTTTGCACACCGGTTGACGGAAGATTGAAGGTTATAGTCGAACTTCCGGCAGCGACGGGAATGGCCAGGATCGTGAACTCCGGCGAAACCATGGTCCGCGAACAGCGCATTCGTGGTGTTGCTCTCTGCATTGTTGCCGGGTATGGTATTCGGAGGAAGGTTGGCGACTGTGATCGGGTTGCCATCATTTCCTATGAACTGGAGATAAACGCCAAGCCAGCGGAGGTACCAGTTATTACAGGTGAGAACGACCTGAACGCTATCGCCCTGCTGGGTGACGGCGGCGGTAACAAGAAAGCCCTGATCAACACTTTGGTCGACCAGCGTCCAAGTCAATGTGCCCGAATCCGAAGCGCGAACGGCCGCAACGTCGCTTTGGTCGATGGTGGCGAAGCCGTCGTGCCTGGCCCACATTTTGCCGGTAGGAGCGTTGGGGAGAGACCCCGGTGGGGTTACATCTGCGCCGAGGTCCTCGTCATCACGTATACTTGGCGCGACGCTGAGAGAAGCGCTAGCAGCAAGGGCATCGACCCCGGAACTCCAATCCGGGTAGTACTGAATCAGTCCGGCGTTATGGCCTTTTGTGTTACGGATAACCTGCCCGTTGTCGTCCGTCAGGGGAACGAGGGTTGCCCATCCGGACCCATTAGGCGCGTTAGGCGTTACCTGCGGTTGAGCATCGCCGAGGCCCTGAATTACATTGGCGAGACCTTCCGTCGCTCCGTTCGGCTGGATCCAATTCGTGTGGATATGCGCCGCGCTGTTCGTTTCACCGCTGGTCACGCTCGGGTGCAACGAAATCAGAGTAGAGGCATGATCGCTGGTGTCGACGAGAGCCGTTTCCTCAACCAGGTCCTGCAGAGTCATCGCTGGCGGGTGCCCGTAGCTTTTGCGCTTGGCAGACAACGGGAGGGGACCGCTGGCGATCCGCTTGCGCTGAAGTTGATAGGCATATGTAACCCCAGTGACCGGGATTTGGGTGAACATGGTCGAAAGCGACCAGGTGCCGCCGACGGGATCCGCGTTTTTGGTGGTGTAACCAATCTGGACCATGGCCGGTTCAGTCACGTCTTCAAGAACGTGCGTAAGAGCGGAGTCCGGAACCAATCGCAAAAAGTTGTTGCGGCCGCGTTCGCGGGCAACCGTGGCGTCGTGCCGGCCTAAGGGACGGAGCCTATATCGATTTCCGCCGACGAGGACGTGATATTCAGAGCCCTTGTGGTCTCGTTCATGCGAGAAGTTGAAGAAAATGGTCTTGCGACTGCGCGGCTTAACCGGTTTTTCCTTGTCTCCGGAAGCCTGCGAGTCTCCAAGCAGCAGGGGAGCAGCGGGCGTAACGGCAGCCGCAGCCGTGGCGGCACGGAGAAAGCGTCGACGCGTCACCTCATCGGTTCGGTCGGAGCATTCTTGTTCAAGTTCTTCTAAAACTTCGCAATCCTGGACCACAGTGCTCTCCTTGATGAATTTGTTTCGATATCGATTCACTAGGTAAAGCGCAACCGGTTGGCCATCGGTATCATTTGGCCTCGGATTTTCCGCCAAGAAAGATTTTCGAGGTTAGAGACATGGCGGCGAAGACCTCCGTCGCAGGGATTAGCACCTGACGCACACTGAGGACTCATGTGGCGTAATTTCCGCTGTCACTGTGCCGGTCTCCGTCGATTGCAGCTACTTCAGTGAAAGATCGTCGAGAAGCAGGCTCACACACATGCGTAGGAAATGTTAATTCGTAAGTGAGCGCGCTTACAGGATCTACACATGAGCGCTCCGCAATGAGAGGCCGCCCGCAAAAACTCATTGCAACTGGATGTTCCCCGAAGCGTGAGCAAGGTGAAGTTGTCCATAAGTGAAGGCGTGGAGACTTGGTGAGATCGCGTTGCATGGCTCAGCCTTCACAAAACTTTTTCTCTTGAGAACGCGCTGGCTGATTTCGTCGAATTGGAGTAACCTACACAGAAGCACTTACAGCTAGACGGGAGCTCACATGACTCAGACTTTCATTCCGACAGGGAACATTGCCCCGCCGGAGAGGGCCGCGAGGCAGAGGTTACATGAAAGGCGAGACTTAGTGCGGTATGCAATTGTGCTGCTGTCATTGGTGGTTCATCCGGTGGGAGCACAACCTCCTGCTTCCGTCAGCTGCGCGGATGCCGATCTCTCAAAGCTCAATACTTTTGTCTATGTTTCTGTGACCGGAGTGGACTCCAACAATTGCGGCCAAAGCTCCGCCTCGGCATGCAAGACGATTCAGCAGGGAATCACGAACTGTAAAACGGGTGGCTGCAACGTATTAGTCCGCTATGGCGTGTATGATTCTGTTGCGAATACCGTTCAACTCGCTGATGGAATCAGTCTTTACGGAAGCTGCACTTTTGATGGATCGAACCGAAGGTATCGATCGACCCTGATCGGCCGGCCCGCCATCACCGCAACCGGAATGAATAAGCCGACGATCGTCAATGGGTTCGTCATCTTCGGCGCGTCAGGAGCCAGCCCTGGCGATGCAAGCGTTGCCGTGAATGTTGCCAACAGCTCCGGGTTAGTTCTCTCTTATGACGTCTTAGCCAGCGGTGCGGGCGAAGCAGGCGAGCACGGCAGCACAGCCGGCGGCGGCTCCGGAGGAACCGGCAGGTCACCGGTCGTGAACCGGGGAGGTGCCGGAGGTGACTCCTGTCCTGCAGCCCCCCCTACAGGGCCGACCGGCAAAGGTGGTAACGGAGCCGATTTCCAGCAACTGTTCAGCTCTGGATGCTTCATTTTTTGCAAATGTGAAAACAACAATTACCCCGCGAGCTTGGGAAAGAACGGCGAGAACAGCGGCGATGTACCAGGTGGCATAGGTGGAGCGAGGGGGGCGCCGGGCTGCTTTTGCCAAGGCGGGCGTACGGCGGGCAACGGACCGAGGGGTGGAGACGGTGGGCCGGGGGCATGTGGAAAACAAGGGGGATCAGCCAACACGAATACGAGAGGAGCTTTTGCCGGAACAGTCTGGCAAGGGAATCGCGGTGGCAACGGTGCTGCGGGCCAGGTTGGAAGCGGCGGCGGTGGTGGTGGCTCGGGCGGTTTCGGAGTCCATTTTCCGCCGACCACTGATTATCACGGATACGCGGGGGGTGGAGGCGGCGGTGGTGGCTGCGGCGGCACGGGCGGCACCGGCGGCCAGCAGGGTGGAGCCTCCGTGCCTCTGGTCGTCCTTAACTCTTCACTTGCCGGACTTACCAATCACACCGTGATCATACCGGGCCCTGGCGGCCGCGGTGGTAACGGCGGAAGCGGTGGCCAAGGCGGTGCTGGCGGTGCCGGAGCAAACGGGAGAAAGGACAGGCAATGGTTTCTAAGCAACGGTTCCTGCACCGGAACTGTGCCTGGCTTGGGCGGCCCCGGGGGCAGAGGTGGGCAAGGCGGGGCGGGTAGCGGCGGCGCAGGCGGCAATGGCGGCCCCTCTTTCGCAGTCGCAACCGTTAATTCCCAGCTGACAGTCGGGACTACCACAACCATCTATCCCGCGCAACCGGGGCTCGGTGGGGCCGCAGGTTCCGGCGGACAGAATGTATCGTCTCAGTGCAAGGGGGCAGATGGCCAAAGCGGGGCGCCTGGATTCTTTGACAATCAGAACTCGATCGTATCCTTCCCTTCTACTGTTAGACGCGAGCGCGAGGAAGGCGAAAGATGAGTTCGATGAACCTGGCGGTGCTGGTTTTAGCAAGCGCGTTGTTATTCACCGGGGCTGCCGGCGCACAGAACTTGACCTGTCCATCGGGGCCTACGGGTAAAGATTTTCATGGACAGACGATCGTGCGCGCTAACTTCGCCTATCAGGATCTGACGAATGCGAATTTTTCCGGCGCGACACTGGTAGCGCCGTTTTTTGCATTTGCCAACCTGACGGGTGCCAATTTTCAGAATGCTGTCCTGCTAAATGACACCTCCAGTTCAAACTTGGTCGCCGATTTCAGCTTCGCCGTTTTGAACACTGCATGTTTCATCGGAGCACAGTTCAACGGACCGACCTACTTAACGAATGCAGACCTGACATGTGCGGATTTCTCGCGAACTGATCTGACCAACGGCAACGCGATCTTCGGCGAGAGCCCTTTGGCATTCGATCGCAGCAGAACAGAGTGCCGGACGGCCTTCCGATCGAGCGTTATGAATTGCGAGTTCCTCAACGATTGGCCGCTTCTGGATCTTAGCCGTGCGAACATCAGGGGCTGCGCTAATCAACTCGCCGGACGCGATTTCTCCGATGCCAAGATGCCTGATGTCGATTTGTCCGGCGTCCAGCTTGATAATGCCAAGTTTGTCAGGGCCGACCTAAGCAGGGCAATTCTCAATCGCGCAAGCCTGCAGAACGCCGATCTCTCGTATGCAAAATTATTCGGCGCCCAACTCAACAACGCGAACCTGACGGGGGCAAGCTTATACGCTGCTTTCCTGGCTAACGATCAAGGTGGCAACATTACCAATTCCGCGGCCGTTCGACAGGCGCACCTGAAGAACGTCAATTTGTCAGGGGCTCATCTAAGCGGTGTCGACTTCACTTACTCGAACTTCTATGGCGATAACCCGACACAAACAGGAGCCTGCAAGACTGTGTTGTCGCGTAACCAGTGCAACCAAGCTGGTTCCGAAAACTACCAGGGCTTTACCTGCCACTGCGCTGCCGCTCACGCGGCGATCATGACCGAAACCAAGTTCGATAACGCTTATCTCTACGGTGTGGATTTCACCGACGCAAAAGGTGAGGCCGTTGATTTTCATCAAGCGGTGCTGACCGGATCGAATTTTAGTGGCGCCGTGCTTTCCGCGAACCCTCAGGGCGTCGCCGCTTCGTTCTCCCGAGCCTTCTTGCAAGGGGTAAACCTTGCAGGCACGCAACTGAATGACAAGCCGAATTTGACAGATGCCTTCGTAGATTTCGGCGCTAGTGGGAATAACATCTACATCTTCCTGGATGGCGTAAACCACAACCAGTTCACGTGTCCGAATTGCCAGCCCGCAAGCGGAACCGATGTCTGCGTAATAGTGAACTATCCTCAGCCCACCAGGGTGCCGGTTGCTGGCAGCACCATTCTCACCTGCCCGAACGGCGCGGTAGGCGATTGCGGCCCGGATGATCCGAACGGTGGCAACCTCCTTTGGAAAAGCAGCTTGAATATTGGTAAGCCTCCTTCAGGCGTACCGCCCGCCTGGTACGAACTCAACGCTACTTACACACCAGCCCCTGCAAACCCCGGCTCGATCTGCAAAGGTGCAGGGCCAGATTCGGCAGTTCTTTTCTGGTAAGTGGTCGCGCACTGCCGAAGGTACGCATCAAAAAAGTTCGAAGGAGTTATGATGACCACGACACGGAAGCAGCGAAGGACGACAGTGTCCTCTCGGCGTGTTCACGCGCAGCGTCGCAGGAAGTCAACTTCGGCAGCCCACGCCTTGCGAATGCAGTCGCGTTTCACGCGCCGCAGATTCTTAGCGCAATCGGCGACTGCCGGCCTGACGCTGGGTCTTTCGTCGAAGTCCGACTCCGCTCAACCTGAGAAAGTCCAGCGCCGGCCACTTTTTTTTAATCTTTCGAATCCACTGAGTACGTCGCGCGAGAAATCGCGCCGGCAGCGTCTCCCCTTCTTCCATATCGGCGGCCACACTTACGAACTGAGCTCGGTCGATGACAATCCTGAAGTGTTGGAGGGAGCGCGCCGGCTGAATTCGTTTCTGCGCGCCGTGCCGGATTCTCAGATCACGCACTATCTGAAGAGCTCGAATTTTTCCGACGACATCACGCCGCTCGGTTACGTCGGAGAGCCCATTGACCGACAAGCGGGCACATGGGCGATGTCGATGGTCGTGCAGTTACTTCCAGCATCTGCACTGGCAGCAGCGTATGCAAGCGCTCGCCAATTGACCCCCAATGGACCGCTCCCGCTGTCCGCCAAGCGAGAATTCTACGCAATCCCCGCCGCTTTCAGCGAGCAAGACCTTGAGGAGGAACTCGAACTCGTCGATGCAACGGATTTTGCTCGTACACTGATTGCGCTTCAGCCCGACATCCTGTGCGCCGATCCTGTCGGTGCTCAGATCATCGCCACCGATTACATCAGCAACTCGACAACGAGATTTCTGGCGCGAGTTCTTCAGAATACCGGTCCGGCAACGCCGCAGATTAACCCCAATCAGCCTAACGCGCAAGGGTGGGCCACCTTGGTGCCGCTGGTTCAGGACGACGGCACGCCATTCAAAATGGCAGAAGAATTGAGTGACCTGAACCAGTACTTCCCAGACTGGAACTCGCAAGTAGACGGGCTAGTCGCGACTGCTATCGACGCTGTTCATCGAAAAGTAAAGAACGACCCGGCTTTGGGCGCCGATATAACAGGTCTGGTGCCGAACGCCGAGCCCGGTCCGCTCGATCTCTCCATTCAACAGCAGCTCACAGGTAAGGTGTGGTTCCGGCACGACGGTCTTACGGCTGTTGAGCATGACGCTGGCTCAGCTGCTTCCGGTCCCGCATGGGCGTATCGGCACGTAAACGGACAGACAGGTTTGGTGGTCAGCCAGCCCGCGGTGAGCTCTGGTCCTGATGGGAGAGTCCAGGTCACTCTCGATAATGTCGCGAATTGGTTTTTACGTTACCTGGGAATGTACGTTCAGTTTGCCGACAGCAATGGACAGGTCATTTTGAAAGAGAAGCTGCCGGCGGATACCATCCCTGAACGCGAGATCAGGTTCCCGCTCGATAGAGAGAACGCGCTCTTCGGCGGCATCATTCCGCCGGTGTACAGCATCGCCGGCGTACCTGTTTATCCACCCGGCAAAGGGTCCGTCCTGGTAAACGTGCCTGATGGGGCAGCAACCATGAATGTCTTCTACGCCGGTGCGGGCGGCTCAGGCTCCGCCATCGGTCCGGCTGACATCACACAGGTCGGTTTAGGCCTGACAATCGCGGTCAATTACGGCTTAGTGGCATTTTTCATGGCAGCGGGTGTCTCCACCCTAGGAGCCGACATCAAGGCCCTTGCTCCCCTGGCTCAAGCCATCGCGTTTGAAATAACTACCCTGTTCCACGGGAGCTTGAATTCGCCAGTTCCCACCGTCAACAATGCGCTTGGCGTAATGCGCGGTTTGCTTCAGGCGACGGTACAGAGACCAGGGCTCACGACACTGTTGAGTTACATCGCGACCCGGCTCGTTACCTCCCAGATCATCAACTCCGTGCCCGTTGCCGGTCAGATTGCGCGTGCTGCGGCGGCAGTTGTCGGTGGTCTGCAACTTGCAGTCACCAGTATCGAAATAGGGATCTCACCACCCGTATACCAGTTCGATCTGACTTTCACGCATGACTTGAGTGTGGATATTCTTCCGGACCAGCAAAGCGGCGGTTTCCCACAACCACCAAGTGGTTACATTCTTTACTACAAGGTGAATTACCTCTTCGACAACGGCTCTCCTCATTACATGAATGCCGTGGATGTGAGAGACCCCAACGTGATCCCAATCCAGGTGAAGCTAACAGGAATTCCTTGGGGTGGTCAGGTGAATGTGTCGGTCGGCTTCTATATGCGAAAGGAGTCGACACCGGTCGCGGAAAACGATTGGTGTGCCGGGCATGGAACGACGGGCCTGGTCTCCAATACGGTCGATAACGCGCCTGCCATTGTTATCCAGCAGATTGTAATTCCGATCCAGAAAGAAACCGTCTACATACACACGAGAAAGATCACCTTGGACGCAAACGGACGTCATGTATGGACAGCGACGAAGATACCTCCGCCATACGTGCCTCCTTCCGTTGGGCAACAACCGGGGGACCTCTCTGCCTTGCGCGCCATCACCGTCCGCCAGGCTACCGCCGCACAAGCAGGTTACATCGGCTACTCCTGGCAGAGCTACAGCAGTGGCGTGCTGGACTGTCAAGCCGGCGCGCGCGGCCAACTGGATCAAGCAGCCAATCTAAATACGGACATGGGCAACCGCGGAGCTAATGCCCAAAACGGCTACGCCACTATCTCTTGCGGGTTGCGCGGCGGAGGAACTAGCGGTGTTAAGTTGGCCTATAATCTACTAACCGACAGTGGTGCCAATTTCTATCTCGACACCTCTTCGTCTTTTCTGCGCGAGATACAACTTGATCCGGTGCCTGGATTCGCCAGCCCGACTGAAGACAGATCTTTCGGCAAGCTGAACTTGGACTCGACTGAGATTCTGCTGCACCCTGCCGGTTATGTAGTAAGCCTGAATAACACCTACCATAAACTCGAAGCCTTGAAATTACCATCTGGTGCGATGGAGGATACCGTCGCCGAGAGTCGGTTTCTGGCCCGCACATATGCCGGCGAAGGTTCTCGTCCCGGCTTGCTCACCTCTCCAATGGCGGCGTGCATTTCTGCCGAAGGAGTAATCCTCGTGCTGGAAAAAAGCACCGCCAACAATCGCATTCAGGCCTTGGATCTCGGCGGAAATCCTGTTCCCTATTTCAAAAAGCAGACGAGCCCCTATTTCTTGCAATTGCCCGTTACGGAAGGCGCTACCTACCTGGATCTAGCAATTGAGTTTACTGGCTATCTTTACGTGTTGTCGCGAAATCCGGATTCCCCTGATTTTCGAATGGACATTTACCACCCGTCTCAATCAGATAGCCAACCGATTTGCACGACGAAAGGTATGAATGCGGCAAAGCTGTGTGTCGACCTCTGGCGTAATGTTTATGTACTGAACTATGAAGTATTGAAGCTTCCAAACGGACAGGTTCCTGCTCGTACGGAACCATCTGTCAGCTTTTGGGTCCCTCCACCACCGGTGGTGTGAGCCGGTGCTGTATGCGCGCGAGAAGCTCTCATTTCCGAAACGGAATGGGATCACACGTAATCGGAAAGCTGAACGCAACCGCCACTTAGATCGCCGACGACGGTGTGGACTAGATCCCTTCGCGACCCGGGCGGAGATGTATGCGCCGAGCGCTTGCGGCATTCTGTCGGGGGCCCGGTTCCGGAACGGCAATCACAGTGATACGGCACAGGCGGGATTATCGATCCCACAAGTGGCTTGGCGGGGGATGCACGAATTCCCGCCAACCTCACCGCCGGCACTTACATCCTGGCCCTTGCCCAGTAAGACGACTTCTCAAATGGCGATCTCCCGATGGATTTGTCGGATCTGGCAAACCCAATGAAATTGAGGTCGTTTCTTATTTAGCTCTGCCCGCTGTATTCGCGCTTGAACCTATGCTCCAGGGCGATCCCGTTCGCCAAGAAAGATCTGTTCTCCGCGGCGCGACCCGTTTTCATAAGAAGGCTCAAGCGCTTTTAGCAGCGGTAACTCACCACGCCAGAACTGCAAGTTGCCCAGTCGCCGCGGCAGAGCGGCGAGCGCTTTCGGAAGATTGACGTCATCGAACAGATCAGGAATGGGGCTTTTCGGGTGCCAGAACTCTTCCGGATCAACCGCCAGCGGCTCCGGTTGAGCGGATGGCATAGGCTCTTCAATCGATATCTGTTCTGTGCGGTTTTCGCCGAGTATGGCCGCGAACTCCTCGCGATCCATCCCGCGCAACCGGAAGATCAAAAACGGATCGCGATCAAACGCTTCGCCGAGCAGATAGTAAACTGCTGCGACGTGCTTACAAGGATTAGACCAATCCGGGCACGAGCAAGTGATAGAGATTTCGTCCAGCGACTTCGGAAACAAAGAAAGTCCGGCCTCGCTGAAAACGTGTTCGATCTCCGGCGGCATCTCTCCCGCCAGCAGTTTGGCGGCAAAGATAGCCTGAGTCGAAAGTTGCTCGGCAATTCGCTTCCACTCCGATTCTTGGAGCGGGCGCACCTTGATCATCACCTTATATGGGCTAGGGCGCGAGCCCCTGACGTAGGCCTCGACCAGGCCTTTCTTCACTTCGATGGAAGCGACTTGCCCCTTGCGCGCATAGGAACGCCCGCGCTGCAGCCGTGAGCCAATGTGAAAGCTTTCAAGAACCTGAATCCACCGACGGGCCCACCAGCTTTGCCCAAATGCCTCCGCGTTCCGAGGTTGCCTTGATCCCGCCCGTCACATTACGGGGACGGGATGCGGGAGGGAAACTCTCAAAGCGGTTCCACTTCTCGAATGGCATCCTAGTCAGCCACTGCCGCTTTTTGCAGCGCGAACAAATCCTTCAACTGGGACGTCGAGAGTTCCGTGAGCCATCCTTCGCCTGTCCCGACCACATTCGCGGCAATTTCTTGCTTCGCCTCGATCATCTGATCGATCTTCTCCTCAAAGGTACCCGCACATACGAACTTGTGCACCTGAACGTTCTTAGTCTGGCCGAGCCGGAATGCCCGGTCGGTCGCCTGATTTTCGACAGCCGGATTCCACCAGCGATCGAAGTGAAATACATGGTTGGCGCGCGTCAGATTTAATCCTGTTCCCCCGGCCTTCAACGACAAGATGAACAGCGGCGGCCCATCTTTCTCCTCCTGAAAACGTTCTACCATTTGGTCGCGCTGCTTCTTCGGAACACCCCCGTGCAGGAAGAGCGTCTCGCGCCCGAACGTCTCCTGCAAATGCGACTGCAGCATGAAGCCCATTTCGGCAAATTGCGAGAAGATCAGCACGCGGTCACCGACAGACATCGCCTCTTCGACCATCTCCGAGAGCCGGGTGAGTTTGCCCGAACGCGCTTCGAGCGGCGAATTGTCGCGCAAAAATTGCGCCGGATGATTGCACACCTGCTTCAACCGGGTAATCGTCGCTAGTACGACTCCTTTGCGCCTCATGCCCTCCGCCGACTTGATCGCATCCATTGAATCCTTCACCACCGCCGCGTAGAGCGAAGCCTGTTCCTTTGTAAGAGTGCAGAAGACCTTCATCTCCTGCTTTTCGGGCAAATCGTCAATGATCGACTTGTCCGTCTTGAGACGGCGAAGAATGAATGGCCCGGTGATCTTCTTCAGACGAACTGCCGCATCGGGATCGCTGCCGCTCTGAATGGGCATAAAGAAGGTGCGCTTGAATTCGGCCCGATTCCCCAGCAATCCGGGATTGAGGAACTCCATCATTGACCACAAATCGCCCACGTTATTCTCAACCGGCGTGCCCGTTAAAGCAATTCGATAGTCGGCATTCAACGAACGAGCGGCGGCCGCCTGCTTGGTTTCCGGGTTCTTGATGTTCTGCGCCTCATCAAGGACAATTCCCGCCCACGGCACGTCTTTCAAGTGCTCGAAGTCGCGATGCAGCAGCGAGTAGCTGGAAACAACCACGGCGTGTTCGGACGCTTGTTCTACAAACGCATCTCCCCTGGACCGTGTGACTCCGTGATGAACCATCACAGACAACTCAGGCGTGAAACGCGCAGCTTCTTTTTGCCAGTTCCCGACCACCGAGGTTGGACAGACCAACAGTACCGGGCGTGCTGCGCCGGCTCGGCGGTCCCGCTGGATCAAAGCCAGCGTTTGGATCGTTTTCCCGAGACCCATATCGTCGGCTAGACACGCTCCCAATCCCCATTCGCGCACGAACGCGAGCCAGGAGTATCCGCGAACCTGGTAGGGCCGCAGCTTTGCATGAAGACCTTCGGGAACAGGAGTTTCTTCAAACGGAGTGTGACCTTCCAGGCGGTGAATCAGATCGCCGATCCAGCCTTCCGCAGAAACACCGGCAAACTCGACCGACCCGGGAGGCTTGGCCCCGCCGAGAGCAATACGCACTGCCTCGCGCGCCGTGATCTGACCAGTACCGGTCTTCCAGAAATCGAGCGCCGCCCGGATCTCCTGCGCGCTCATCTGCACCCACTGGCCTCGAAACTTGACCAAGGGAGCCTTCATCGCGGCCAGCGCGCGCAATTCGCGCAGCGAGACCTGCTCGCCGCCTATCGAGATTTGCCATTCGAACTGCAGTAATTCGTCGAGCGAGAGCCCGCTCCCCTTGTGGAATGGACTCTTCAGGTGAGCACCAAGACTCACCCGAGCTTTGGTGCCTTTCCGGCTCCACCAGGCCGGCAGCATCACACCAAAGCCTGCCTCTTCGAGCGCACTGGCTCTGGTGTTCAGGAATTCGAATGCTTCATTTGAATCGAGTTCGTAGTGTGTCGGAGCTGGCGAACGCAAACTCTCTTCGACGTGAGGCGAAATGGCCGAGGCCTGTCCCAGAGAAAACAACAGGTGCTCGCGCGGCTTGAAATCGCCCTTTGCCCAGGCCGGTGGATTGCTCCCTTTCAGCTTCCAAACGGATTCAGCCGGAATTAAAAGGCTCGGATCGCTGCGAGCCTGCAGAAAATATTGCACTCGCCACAACGGCCTGTCCTCGGACTCCGGTTCCTCCAGACGAAAGCATAAGCGATAAGGAGCAGTGCTCGAAAGGGCAACCGGACGGCTCCAGGCGCGCAATTGCGCCTCAAACGCTTCGAGATCGCCTTCGGCTCCCGTCACTTTCGCCTTTGGCGTATGTAGGGCTTCGATCCAGCGGTCATGCAGTCCGGGCCCGAATCGTTGGACGGCTTTGGACGATGAGCGAACAATCTCGTCGACAAGTGAGTCCAGGAATTCGGTCATGAGAATCGCGGCTGAAACACCGGGCGTGATCGCACGGGCCGCATGAGGCATGGCAGCAATCAGCCCATGCAGCCGGTCGTCATCGCGCCCAAGATAGACCGCGCGCCAGCGTGCACAGAAGCGCCCGTCCTCCCGCACCAGATCAGGGAGGAAGTGTTGCCTCCCTACGAGTGCCCCCGCGAATCGCATGCCTGCGGCCCAATACGCAAGGTCGACGCCGGCCATTACGCCGGGCTGCAGCATTTCTTTTCCCGCAATAAGGCAGAGAAGCTCCAGCGCAGCTGGGGGCCGGAGCGAGAGCGTTTCCACCTGCCAGGGGCGAAGATGAGGGGCCTTTTTTCCTTGCGCCTGCCTCCCTAACAGCGGGCTTGATGGCACGGGCATCCTGTCGAACGATGGCAGCAGAACTTCCTGACTTACGACCTCGAGCCGCGGGACTTTGACCCTGACGTCTTCGAGGGTGTCCGCAAGCTGTTCGTAGCTCGCGCCGAATGGATGCACACCGGGTTCAGCGGGAACACGGTCGCCGATTGACGACTCGCCCCACAAAACAAGGCACCGTTCACGAAAGCCTGCATGAATCACGAACATGAGAACTGTCGCCGAAAGCGTAGCATTCCGCACAAACGAAGGAGTGGGCAATTCTGACTGAAGACGGCGCAGGAGGTCCGCCAGCATGCCTGAACACTCGAGAAAGAGGAGAGCACCGAAGCAATCTCTTGCCCTACCCGATCTCGAAAGAGCCAAGTCTGCCGTGCTGTGAGAGGTGCCTTTGAGTGACCCTAAGCAAGTCGGGGCTACCCGCAAACTGAGAATTGAGCCTTACTTTCAGAGCTCTCGTGTCTAGACTGACCCAGCGTAGACCTGGTACAACGTGTCAACAACTGAGGATATGTCGTACCCGCTTCTACGCACGGCCTCGGTTCTCAATCCGGAGTCCATACGCGGTGGAAGGTTCGTGGTGCGTATGATGGCTTCGATCCAAGCACTTATGCTCTCCCGCAATGACAATTTATCTATCAATCCGAGCCCCATGTCGACTTCCGACGGGATTGCGTCTGATATGACGCATGGAACGCCGAGTGCTTGAGCTTCGATGACAGCCAAACCAAGTCCCTCGTAGAACGAGGGGAACACGAAGACATCGAATGCCGACACAAGCCGGTTCACGTCCTCTCTTACGCCCGTGAAGACCACCGATCCGCTTAGTCCGAGACGCGCAACCTTACTTTCGATCTCGGGACGTTCAGAGCCATCACCAACTAGGACGAGCGTTGCCGACAAGTCGCACTCTAATAATCTCTGCAGAATGTCGATGAGGAAGGACTGATTTTTCGGATGCTCAAACCGGCCCACGTGGCCTAAAACGATCGTGGACGCCAGTATCCCAAGCTCTTCCCGGACGGCTTGCCTCGATTCATCACTCGCCGGTTCCGGCATGGTGATCCCATTGCGCAATACTCGTGCAGGAATATCGTTCACTCCTGCCGTTCCAAATAGTTGACGGCAAGCCTCCGATGAGCAACCAAGGAGCTGTGTCGCGTTCCGCCGGATAAGGAGTCGCATGATGAAGCGGTACAGCCGGCGTGGAACACGACTGGCCTGCCCATCTTGAGTGCTATGGCTGTGTGCGATTCGCACGGGGATACCAGCCGATCGAGCGCAATACATGACTAAGCCACTAAGTAGATATATGTGACTGTGGACTGCGGAATATGGACCATGCTCAATGATGATTCGCCTAAGCCGACGCAGGAAGAGTGCAGGGTTTCTCAGCTTTGGATGAGGGATCCGGTAAATCCGCCCTCCTAACTTTTCAATCTCGGCGTCATAAGCACCTCTGGCACCCGAGATCACCACGAAATCGAATTGCACCGCGGCGCGGTCTGTCTGGCGGTAACAGTTCATGACGAACGTTTCCGATCCAGCCCGGTCCATAGGACCGACAACATGTAGTACTCGCTTCATGTCACCCTTGGCAGCCACTCTCTAAGTGTTGCGTCTGACCTAGGTGCGCCTTGAGCCGTCGTAAGGCCGTTACTGATCGGACCATTACGTAAGGAAGAAGGCCGTACCAGACCAGCCCGCGAATGAGGCTTGAGCTTTCAGATCTGGGGAACACAAGAAAGAATGTCACCATGCTCGCAGCAGCGGCATAGCGGCTCGGTTTCACGGTTGCGGCAGCCCAGTTCGCCAAGGCCTGGATACCCGCGCCGAGTAAGAGCATAACGAGGGGGGCACCGAACATGCCAAAATTGGCGTAGCTTTCGGCAATGAACGAATATCCAAAGCCAAAGCCAGCGGCCGCTCCAACCGGATCAACATTTTCCACCAGCCAGGTTGCAAAATTGCCGTGTGCCGCGCTGGGATGGACAGGTCCGCCGAATACATTCGGAAGCACGGCGAGTCCTGAGTAGAAATAGCTCGATCCCTTGTCATAGGTCCGCAGTGAAGGAACTAGTTCCAGGGTGTGAGCAATGGTTCCCATGGATCCACCCATCTCGTAGACCAGTGCGGTACCGGGATTGTCAATCCGGCTTACAACGTCGAGTAGAAAGCTCGCTGACGACCGCTCATTCCCGCTGACATTCCGGACCGCTGCAATCATAGGGAGTAGCAATATCGCGCCAATGGCGCCAGACACTATCAAGCCGGAACGAATCTTGCCAACGCACCTGTCCCAAAGCCACGCGAAGGCGACTAATGCCGTTACTGCCGCCGCACGTGTTCCAACCACCAGTTGAGTACTCGCACAGATCAAGAGAGTACACAAACAGAAGAGCTTGATGGAGCGCTTGCCCGGATTGCTAGTGAAGATGAGAAACGTAGCGGGCAAGAGCATGAGGGCAATTAGCTGGGGCGCAGCTGCCAGACCTGCCGCAGGTTCCTGCTGATAAAGAAACATATAGCCATGAAGCGTCACTGCCTCCACGGCGGAATATAAGGACACAATTGCGGGAACGGCGGCTAAACAAAACAGGAACCAGCCCGTTTGTGACGCACTCTTTTTGTCGAATTCATTTACACGGGAGCCTTGAATCGCACCTGGACGGAGCACTAGAACCGCACCTAAGTGCAAGAACATGATGCTACTGGTCACCAGCAGGATGGTTTTCAGGCTTATCTCAGGACTGAACTCATTGCTGAGCAGCGCGACGGTGGGATCGAACGTGTACAGCCAGAGCTGGCCGCCATTAAAGACAAGCGTTGACACCAGAAACAGGCAATATGGACTGAGAATTCGACCGCCCGACCAAAGCCACGAAGCGATAAGCCACACCGACACTCCAGTGAAGACAAAGCAGGCAGAACGCAACACGAAGCTCGCGTCGGCACTAAAACAAATAAGAAATGCCAGAAGCACCCACACGAGGAGAACCGAGTGCACGATCAGAATCATTCGGGTGCGCTTTGCCGGCCTCGTATCTGATTGGACAATGGATTCAGGGCTCATGCCACCCCGGCTGCCTGTTTGCGAAGAAGCCATTGACGTCGAAAAGAATTCACGAATTGTGTAAGTCTGGGGCCTGCCAGAATGAGCAGAGATAAAGATACGGTCTCGGCTGATGGGTGATGTTTAGCGTGGGAAAGAAGTTTCTTGAGCGCCGCTAACCTGTGGCCTGCCACAATTGTGGCGAATACCTGGTTGCGAGACAATCGCCAATGCGCTCGCGGCGACACACGCATGATGTGGGCCCCATAGATCTTGAGAACAGCATCGCACTCTCTGCGGCGCCCTTCTGCCTTATCTCGCTCAGCAGAGTTGTAGGCCTTCGTCGCAGCACTCAATCGATTTCCACTATCGGTGTGTACTGTGCCGACAGGGACCGGCAACAGGACTGTGCGGTACTTTGAGTTGAATCCAAATGCGTATAGAAGATGACCATTTCTTCCTTGTGGAAGCGGGATGACGTCGAAGGTCTCGCGCCTGGTAACCCAAAGAGCGTCTGATCGCTCAACATCTGCAAACCATCGCACGTAACCGTCTAGATCAAGGATTGTCGGTCCGGGCACGCGTGGTGATGGTGAGTTGCCGCCGACATCGTAAACGTATTCGAAACCCAGTCGATCGAAATCATGCCCATGATCCTGGAGTTCAGCTTTGATCGTCGTGAGTCCGCCAGGAACAAATTCATCGTCGCTGTCGAGCCAAATAATCCAGTCGCCTTTGGCTTTGGCAATTCCCGCTGCGCGAGCGCCCCACTCACCCCGGTTGATCTCACTGGTGACGAGTTTGATTTGAGGATTGGCGAGGAAGGGCTGTACGGCAGCTACTGAATTGTCTGAGGAAGCGTCATCGACAACGACTATTTCGAACTCTTCATCCATTTCACGGAGACAGCTCGTCAAGGCCCGAACGATTTCGCGTTCCCGATTGAAGAGCGGGATAACGATGCTGAATCGGCAACTATTCATTAGTAACTCCTGCAGAGATGGCCTTCGGTTGCTCGCTTGCTTCGCCAAGGCGGCAAACACGGAAATAGATGAGTATGGCGACGGCCCATGCGATTAGATTTGCGAGTGCTATGCCGCGAGCTCCCGCGAATACCGTGACTTGGGCCACCACGACAAGGACAAGAGACCAGGAAGCCATTGCGAACACCTGCTGCCACATACGTCCCTGGATAACCAGCGCCTGACTGAGACTACCCGCAACCGCCTCTATGACAGCCGAAAGGAGCACAATGGGAAGCACACCGTCTGTGTCAAGGAATCCCTTCCCGAACAACGCCAGAAGGTGCTGTCCGAATATAAGGAACAAGGATGCCACCCCCCCGGCTATAAAGGCCGTACTCAGGACAAAGACACGGAATAGCCCGACCAACTTCGCACTGTGCGATTGGGCGCGAAGAGAATTCAATCTAGGCATCATGACCCGAACCAGCACCAGAGGAATGAACATGACAATCAGGCGGAAGCTACCAGCAGCGCTCCACAGCGCCATCTGGTTCAGACCATCCGATTGTTTGGAGAGCATCAGTGTAGAGGTCCAGGCCGCAAGCGAAGCGACGATACCGGAGAGCGAAGCTGGAGCAGAGATGCTAACCAGGCAGCGGCCTTCAGCAAGAATGCCGCGGAAGACCAATCGGCAGTTCCAACGCCGGCACTCTTCCTCCACCGCAAAATGGTAAAAGCACCACGTGAGAAAAGAATTGAAGCTGAGCGCAGTCAAAGCTCCAGCGAGATCAAAGTAATGCGTCAATACAACCACGAGTATGGGATTCAGGAAGGCTGTAGTTGCGCTTATCCGTGCAATTCTGCGGAAGTTTTCAAAACCTGCGAGAGCGCCCAACTGATATCCATTGAGCGCCGTAAAGAAGATACAGATGGCTCCGATTCGAACTCGCCCGACGTAGGCGGCGCTGACAATAAGTGGGCACGTAATGAAATATGCGGCGGCAAAGACAAAAGCGGCGGCGATTGCGACTGAACACGAGAGTCCGAGAACCCGTCCGACTCGCTCCGGCATCTTGACCCGATACTCCGAGACGTACTTCGTAGCTGTAACACCCAGTCCAAGGGCACCAACACCTATGAACGTGTTAACGGTGCTCTGGACTAGAGCGAACCGTCCGTACTGCTCTTTTCCCAGGAGGCGAGCGGCGACTAGGAGGCTCAGAAATGAGCTCGCCTGCGCCAGCACATTCGCGAGCATCTGGAAAGTAATCCCTTTGGCCACTTGAGACCGAAACAGATTGGCGGACGCGAAGGAACTCCAGACGGTTGCGGTGCCGATCCTGTCCTTTTTTGCCCTGCCATTAGGACACGGACAAGCTGCCGCCTCTCGAGGCTCGGAAGTGGGATCCGCCCCAACTGGTGTCGCCGATTTCATTCAACGTAATTCCAAGCGAAGGTCCATGCCACTTATCAGTCGGCCGCCAGCATGCGCGCCTTGGAGCTTCCGATCTGATATCCAAGCGAGTTTTGAGCAAACACCCAGGTACAACCTAAGAGCGTGAACGAGATTGTGCCAAGTAGAGTAAGAAGCAAGCGTGGTGGCCAGCTTTTCTTTTCGGGCGGAACAGCTGTATCTACAATTTGAATTTGTTGAGATTCCTTCGCGTCATCAATCCGCGCCACTTCGTACTGTTTCGCCAATGCCTCCAGAAGGGCTTCGTGGTACTTGACATCCCTCATCGCCCGCAGAACTTGTAGCCCCACCTCTGGCGTTTTCGCGAACGGAATCAGTGGATCACCAGATTCCTTTCCCGGCGTAGCGGATTGCAGGCCACCTAGGTGCGCTCGCATAGAGCTAAGCTCAGCCTCGGCGGCGACGACCTGCGGGTTCTGAGGGGTTGCACCCAGTCTTAGGCTCTGGAGAGCGATCTCGCCACTTGCGATCTGCGCTTTCAGGTGCGCGATGGATTGGATTGTCACTTCCATCTGACTGCTGGCGTGGACAACTCCCGTTCTCTGCTGAATCTGCTGAAGAGCAGTTTCGGATTTCGCCAGCACTTGCTCTTCTTGTGCCAACTGGCGTTCGAAGAACACGCGCCGCTGAGCCGATTCGGTCACGGCGAGCCGGTTATCCTGCTTGTAAAGTTCGTCGATGAATGCGTTGGCTAATGCAGCGGCACGCTTTGCGTCCGTATCCTCGACTGAAATCTTGATTAGTGAATCTCGGCCCGAAACGAAACTGGCGTGTTTCAGCAGAAGTCCCCGAGCGTCAGACACAGTCCCCACGGAATAGACATTCCTAAGATCGAATTGCCTGACGAGATCGTCCGCGAGCGTGCGGCTCTTCAGGATGCCAATATACAGGTCGGCGGGGTCTTTGAGTCCCAAGCCCGGACTGATAGAGCTGGCCATAGCACCAAGCTGCCCTAAGAAAGCTGCCGAGAGCGATTGCGGTCGGGGCGGTGGCATGATCAGCGCCGTGGCGGTATATAGGGTCTTCGTGGACGCTGCCAAACCCGCAGCAAGGAGGGTGCCGACGGCCGCCATGTAGGTAATAAATCGCTTCTTCCGGCCTAAAAGCACGAACAGGTCTATCAGTGGCGAAGTGCCTGTGAATGACCGCTGCCTTTCTTCAACTGAAAGTGTTTCGAGCACCATCTCTTCTTGTTTTTCCCCGCTTCTCAAAGAAAGACCTCCGCTGGTTTGCACAGTTCGCTTGTTGCGTCCCCTCAACGTTCCGGGCCAGTGAAAGGCAGCATCAGCCTTAGCCTGTATCAGCCTCAAAGGGATAGGTAGGAGTAGGTCATAAGAATTCTCTTCCTGTGTACAGGTGTCGCAGGGCTGTGTCTTCAAAGTTGCTATTGGACGAAAGTCCCCAAGCAGGGCGCCAAGTGCACCCCACCTACCCCCAAATAAGTTGAGAGAATACGCCCGACCATCTCACTCGAAAACGATGCTACGTGCGGGTTCCACTGTCCTCGCGCTAGAACGACTTAACAATGCCCTCGATCAGTATCGGATTACCTGCGTATAACGCGACGCGAACTCTCAGGCTTGCGGTCACCTCGGTTTTGGACCAGTCCTTTGAGGATTGGGAACTTATCATTTGCGATGACGCCTCGACGGATGATTCATTTGAGATCGCGGCGTCTATCCGGGATCCGCGTATACGGGTCGTCAGAAACGATCGCAATTCGGGCCTGTCTGCCTGTCTGGACAGAATCGTCGAGCTTGCTCAGGCGCCCCTGATCGCCCGAATGGATTCTGATGATCTACTTCACCCTGACCGGATGAGGCGCCAAGTTGAAGTGTTTGAGAGTGTTCCCGACGTCGAAGTTGTCTCCACCGACGCTTTCGTTGTTGATGACGAGAACCGCGTACTGGGAGGCCGGCGAAAGGGAGTCATAACATCAACGCCCGCAGAGATCCTTTGGCACAACGGGCCGATCCACGCCAGCATCATGGCGAGAAAAACTTGGTGCGCCAGGTTCCCCTATGTTCATTCTCTCTTTCGTGGAGAAGATCTTGAGCTTTGGGCACGGGCCCTACCTGTCACCAATCATTTCCATTTGGCTGAGCAGCTGTATTTCATCCGTGAGAACCCGGACGTAAATGTTGCCAAGTACTGCCGCACTATCAGCGCTCATTCACAAGTGATTCGGAGCTTCGCGGGTAAAGAGAATGTGACCTACCCGTTTGCGGCGGTACTGCTGGCCCGATCGTACTTCAGGATGGGTGCATACCGGGTTGCTGGCGCACTCGGCGCGCAAGCCCGGATCGCATCACGGCGAGTCGAGCAACTTGCACCGGAGGATCTAGCGGCGGCTCAGGCGGTCGTCGATCAGATTGTCGAAAACACCCGCCTATCTGAGGAACTGTTCTATGTCGCGTAATGAAATCGTCACGATTGTTGCTGTCACGTACAATTCGGCTGCGCACATACGGTCCTTTCTCGAATCCGTACAGAAGCAAACGTATGCTCATTGTGAACTGCTGATCATCGAGAACGCTTCCACCGATCAAACGGCGCGAATTCTCGAGACCGACGCATCCTGGGCAAGAGTGGTGCAACTACCGGAAAACATTGGCTACCGTCGCGCAAACGCGCTTGGGTTCACGATGTGCACCAGCCCGTTGATTCTGATCTGTAACGATGACGTCGTGCTCGAGCCGACCTGTGTAGCAGAACTGGTTCGCGCCCTGGAGCAAAACCCGGACGCGGCAATCACCTGCCCCCTCATCACGCTCTATGACGAACCGGACGATTGTAAATACGGTGGGAAACCGTCTCGCCATTACGGGCTTCTACTCTGCCCGCGGCAAAGGACAGACTGCATCCGGATTTTCACAGGCTTCACAACTCGCCTCGGTTTCGGGCTGCTGCTTTTTATATCGTCGCAGCGTTTACCTCGAAGTTGGCGGCTTTAGTGAAGACTTTGATGGCTTCGCTTCGGCATGGCATGCGTCCTATGAGGACGTCGACCTTTCCTATCGGGTAAGGGCCGCCGGTTACACCATCGTTTTCGAACCATCCGCGGTGCTGCGGCACAGATATGTTCAGAAGCCGATGAGCGTTGGCCGGTTTGGCTCAATGGTGTTTGGGCGGGCGTTGCTGGTTTTACGAAATTTCGAAGCGCGGACCATCATTCGGCTCACTGCCCTGTACGCATTCGCAGAGATCGCGCTGTTATGCTATGCCGCACTGAAAGGCCCGAAATACGTCGTCGAATTATTCCGGATCTGGATGTGGATGATCGCAAATGCTGCTGCTCTTGTGGGGATGAGAAAGCAGGTGCAGGCAACCCGCCGGCTCCCCGACGCCGATCTGTTACCTCTGATGGACACGATGTTTGAGGTCGGCCCTCTAGGCCGGAGCAATCCGCTAGTTCGAATCGGGGCAGATTTCATCGCTCGCACCTCCCGGGTTTATCGCACATTGGTGCTCGGCGGCATCGGGCCTGGATTGCCAAGTGAGCACAGCTTGTGATCGAGCAAAACTGTTGCTCTCCCGTTGACACATTGCTCCGAAGAGAAATGGACAGGGTTAAGTGATGAAACGCTGCCTGGACGTCGCAGTCGCGGGGCTTGGGCTCGCACTGACTGCGCCGGTGATTGCCGTTACGGCCGTGGCCGTCCGAGTGGGACTGGGGTCGCCGGTGTTGTTCCGCCAAACACGACCAGGCCTGCACGAAGGTCCTTTCAAGATGATCAAATTCCGCACCATGCGGGACGCGTTTGACCGTAATGGCAACGCTCTGCCGGATGCGGATCGGCTGACGAAGCTGGGGCGATTTTTCAGGGCTGCCAGTTTAGACGAGCTTCCGGCCTTGTGGAGCGTTTTGATTGGCGACATGAGCGTGGTGGGTCCCCGACCGCTCCTACCGCAGTATCTGTCCCGGTATGACGAATTCCAGCGCCGTCGCCACGAGGTGAAGCCCGGCATCACGGGTTGGGCCCAAGTGAACGGCCGCAATGGTCTGAGTTGGGAAGAGAAGTTTCGCTTGGACGTCTGGTACGTCGACCATATGTCTCTGCGATTGGATCTCAAAATCCTGTTCCGCACTTTCCTGACCGTGCTGAGACGGGACGGCATCACGCAGAATGGCCATGCAACCATGCCGGAGTTCTTGGGAAATTCCGGTTCCAGCATGCCCTTTTCCACAGAATCCGCCCGGTAGTACATATCCCCATCTTTCCCTTGAGAGATACGAAACGGTGCAGTAACTCTTACAAGAGAATCGATGCAATCCTTCAATGTTCTGATTTCCTCCGGGGGGCGTCGCATCAGCCTGATGCGTTGTTTCCGTGAGGCAATTGCGCGGTCGGGCTTCTCTGGCCGGGTGCTTGTAGTCGACAACTCAACAACAGCACCAGCTTTTCATCTGGCCGACCAAGCCTGGACTGTTCCCTCCTGCGACGACGAAACCTTCATCGACCGGGTTCTGGAACTGGCTTTGCGCGAAGGCGTGAATTTAATCGTTCCAACTATCGATCCGGAACTGCCTGTCTACGCTCGCCACCGAGAGCGTTTTCTGGCGAAGGGCATCGCTGTTTCCATCGGCGATGAGAGAGCCGTCCAAATCGCCTCGGACAAGTGGAATACGTTTCAATGGTTGTCCGAATCGGGATTGCCGACCGTCCGAACGGCCCAGGCCGAGGACGTGCTGAATGATCGATCCTCCTGGCAACTACCTCTGATTGCTAAGCCGCGACGGGGTAGCGCCTCCATGGGCGTTAGCACGATCTCACAGTTCAGCGAACTCGAACGAGCGGTTGGAGAGCGTAGCGACCTGATCGTCCAGGAAATTGCTCAAGGGGACGAATACACGATCAACCTTTTCGTCGACCGGGCTGGCAAGTGCCTGGCCGCAGTTCCTCATCGGCGCATCCAAACGCGAGGAGGCGAGGTTGCGAAAGGCGTCACCACGAAGAATTCTGCATTGATGCGTCTAGGACGGCAGGTTGCAGAAACCCTGCCCGGAATGCGCGGCGCCCTCAACGTGCAATGCTTCCTTTCTCGAACGGGCGAAATACGCATTATCGAGTTGAACGCCCGATTTGGTGGTGGGTACCCGCTCGCACACCAGGCTGGAGCACGATTCGCAGACTGGCTGGTTGAAGAAGCGGTGGGTAGACGTCCGGAGGTGGCTGCCGATTCCTGGACGGATCAGTTGATGATGGTGCGCTATGACCAGGAGCTTTTCCTGGAAGCGAAGGATACGGCTTACGCATGAGGCCGCCGGCCACCTGCATCGTGTTCGACATGGACGACACGCTGTATCTGGAACGCGATTATGTTCGAAGCGGCTTTGACGCGATTAGCGAATGGGCTTCGAAGACTGCAGAGATCAAAGGTCTCGGAGCGGCGGCTTGGCGCCGATTCGAAGCCGGACACAAAGGCGACATTTTCAATAGAGCTCTCGAGGACGTAGGGTATCGGCAAGGGTCCGCTCTCATCCCGGAGCTAGTCGCCATTTACCGGGGGCATCGGCCACAGATCGCCCTTTCAAGGGATGTATCGAGCAGCCTCACGCAACTGCGGACACATTCTCACCTGGCACTCATTACCGACGGATTTTCCATTTGCCAGAGAAACAAAATCGATGCCTTAGGGTTGGCAACGTGGCTGAACCCGATCGTCGTAACCGACGAACTGGGCGACGGATTCCGAAAGCCGCACCCGAAGGCGTTCGAATACATAGAACAGCATTTCGCACCTGTTGTCACGCGATTTGCGTACGTAGGCGACAACCCACAAAAAGACTTCCAGGCACCGCGAGCCAGAGGCTGGACGACATTTCGCATCCGGCGTGATGGGGGCCTTCATCGCAACGTCGATTGCCTCGATGGTGTTGCCGATTTTGAGATCGCAGAGCTGTCTGAGCTCAGTCATTGGCTGTTTCCGTCAACACTGGCACTGGCGAACTGAGGTAGAACCATTGAACCGAATTCTCTTATCCGTGCCGCATATGGGCGGCGATGAAAGCGCGTTTGTTGCCGAGGCGTTTGCCTCGAACTGGCTATCCACTGTGGGCCCGAATATCACTGAGTTCGAGCGGGAATTCGGCTCCCGCCTAGGTCTCAGTGCGGTCGCGGTGAGCAGTGGAACTGCGGCCATTCATCTCGGATTGCGAGCGCTGGGCGTGAAGGCTGGCGATACGGTCTTCTGTTCCGATCTCACCTTTGCGGCGAGTGCGAATCCGATCGTATATCTCGGCGCCGAGCCCGTTTTTATCGATAGTGAGCGGCGGTCCTGGAATATTGATCCTCAGGTGCTTTCGGAAGCCTTGAGCGAGGCGGCGCTTCAGCACCGACTTCCGAAAGCAGTTGTCGTCGTCCACTTATTTGGGCAATGCGCGGACATGGATCCGATTCTGGAACTCTGCGCCGAATATGGCGTTGCCGTGCTGGAAGATGCAGCTGAGGCACTCGGGTCCACGTACAAGGGACGTCCGGCCGGGACGCTAGGCGATGTTGGAGTGTTCTCGTTTAACGGGAACAAGATGATTACAACTACGGGCGGCGGCATGATGGTGGCCAGAGATCCGGAACTCGTTCGGCGTGCTCACTTCTGGGCAACCCAGGCGCGAGAAAGCGGAATCGCCTACCATCATCGGGAGCTTGGCTACAACTACCGGATGAGCAATGTACTCGCGGGGATCGGGCGTGGGCAGCTTCGGGTGTTGGACGAGCGAGTTGAACAGCGCCGGGCCGTAGCCTTCCGATATGCGGAAGCATTTGCCGGGTTGCCCGGAATTTCGCTCATGCCACAGGCCGAGTATGGCCTGCATACAAATTGGTTGAGCTGTTTTCTCATAGATGAAACCGAGTTCGGTTGTTCGCGCGATCAGTTATTAGCGCGGCTGGACGCGGCAGACGTTGAGGCGCGGCCGGTATGGAAACCGATGCACATGCAGGATCTGTACGCTTCCGCCCAGCATCACGGTGGTCACGTCTCGGAAGATCTGTTTCGGCGAGGCATATGCCTGCCCAGTTCCAGCAGCTTGGCTGAAAGTGATCAGAACCACGTGATAGAGGCAGTGCGTCGTGCTTGTTGCAGCCAACGCCCCAATTTGCTTGTTGCTTAGCGATTTGCGTGTCGATACTTTGAGCCATTCAAAGGACACCGGCACTAAACAAAAGAGGATTCGGTGACAGTTCGTTCGTTTGCGCAATATTTGCGAAAGTTTCCAGCATTGCCGAGTGGAACTCGGCATTTGTGCCTCAAGCTCATTCTGCAACTATGCCTGGGCTCTATCGCGGGAGTCTTGGCGTTTCTGCTGCGATTCGATTTCAGCGTTCCAGTTACGGTGACCGCCAGTGTCTGGTGGGCGCTTGCGATGTGGATGACGTTAAAGCCACTGTCGGTTTATGTATGCGGCGGCACGCGCGGAGCGTGGCGCTACTTTTCGACGCCCGACCTGCTGCCCCTATTCGCGGGCCATCTGATTGGCTCCGTGCTCGCCGCTATTGCCTTGGTGCTGCTCTGCCCTACTCCCCTTCCCCGCTCTGTGCTCGTGATCGACTTCATCCTGACTTTCTCGATGGCCGCTGGCGTCCGAACTCTCACCAGACTGGCCTTCGAGGCAGCAGCGCGTCCCCGAAACACGGACGGGCGCCGTACCTTGATTTATGGAGCTGGCCAGGCCGGTGTCATGTTATTGCAGGAAGCGCGTAGGAATCGGAGCTTTCCTTACGTGATCTGCGGATTCCTGGACGATTCGAAGCACAAGGGATTGTTAGTCCAGGGTATGCCTGTTTTGGGAACCGGTGCTGACCTGCCGAAACTCGTCGCGGAGCACGCAATTTCGAAGGTTTTGATCGCGATACCATCCGCCAACGGAACGCAAATGAGCGAGATGGCCGCGCACTGCCAGCGGGCCGGCGTGGTGTTCAAGACAATGCCCGCCATCTCGGAGATTCTCAGGACGCGCGGCTTGGCGAATCAGATCCGCGAAGTTGCGGTCGAAGACGTTTTGGGACGTAGCAGCGTGCAGTTAGACAACGCAAAGATCCGCACCAAGATTGCCGGGAAGGTCGTACTGGTGACCGGTGCAGCGGGATCAATCGGCTCGGAATTGTGCCGCCAGCTAGCCCGTTTCGAGCCGTCGATGCTGGTGGCCTTCGAAGTTTCGGAAACGGCTCTTTTCTTTCTCGCGCGGGAAATGGCGGAGAATTTCCCGACCCTCAACTTTCGCGCCGAGATCGGGAACATTCAAAGCCTTCGTCGCCTGCGCGAGGTGTTCGACGAATACTCGCCGGAGTTAGTCCTCCACGCGGCCGCATACAAACACGTTCCGCTGATGGAAGAGCATATGTTCGAGGCCGTGGAGAACAATATTCTGGGAACGCATAACGTTGCGCTCGTGGCTCGTGAGTTCGGAGTGAAGGATTTTGTGATGATTTCCTCCGACAAGGCAGTGAACCCCACCAACATCATGGGCGCAACGAAGCGCGTAGCGGAACTGGTCGTGCGTTCATTCCAAAACGGAGGCCCCCGCTACGTTTCTGTGCGTTTCGGAAATGTACTCGGGAGCAATGGCAGCGTTGTCCCGATCTTCAAGTCGCAAATTGCGCAAGGTGGCCCGGTCAAGGTGACACATCCCGACATGGAGCGTTACTTCATGACGATCCCGGAGGCAGCGCAGCTTGTATTACAGGCATGCACCATGGGCAAGGGCGGCGAAATCTTTGTGCTTGATATGGGTAAGCCCGTGAAGATTCTGGATCTGGCTACGCAGTTGATCCGGCTTTCAGGACTCGAGCCGTATCAGGACATTCAGATTGAATTTACCGGGATACGCCCGGGCGAAAAGTTGTTCGAGGAACTCAGTCTCGCGGACGAAGACACGGCGGATACGCACCACCACAAGGTCAAGGTCTTCTCAGGCAAGAGCATGACGAGCGAGGAGTTGTCGTTCCATCTGAAACGACTCCGCTTGGCATGTGAACAAAGGAACGAGCGTGCCATCGTGCAAGGGCTGAAGTCAATGGTCCCGGATTACACCGTCAGCCCTGACGTTACAAACCGGACGTTCTCAGAGAACCTTGTCAACCTGGGCCGCGTTCTGGAGTTCAGGCCTGCACTCACCGCTCCGGACCCGGCTGATGTGCACGTAGCCGTGTAGCGCCTGCACTCTTAGCTCCTTCGTGCAGCAGCCGTTCCGTTGTCAGCGCTGAACTCAAATGCGGCTCACTGTCGGCCGTGTCTGATTCGCTGAGTAAGTGTGCTTCCGGCCAAATCTTCTAACCAAGGTTCCGACGCTTAAGAGACCCATTCCGATCGCGGTAATGCCTGCGGGCTCGGGCGCGTTTGCTGCTGGAATGGTATCCACAGAAATGTACTGCAG
Source organism: uncultured Acidobacteriaceae bacterium (assembly GCA_963730775.1). Classification (GTDB taxonomy): domain Bacteria; phylum Acidobacteriota; class Terriglobia; order Bryobacterales; family Bryobacteraceae; genus Bog-105. The sequence continues at coordinate 130,222 of CAVSTI010000020.1, forward strand.
ATCTGACGGACGATAAGTAACCGTTCCATCCGGGGCGTGAAACACCGGCATGTAGAAGTATCCGGAGAAATCGACGGGGATGGTGAAACTGTACTGTGCGTTAGGGTCGCACTGGTATGGATTACTCGAAAGCGCTTCACAGGCCGTATAAAGTCCCTTGAACTCTGCCTCACCGTAGTAGGGTCCGGTCTCTGGGATGTTGCTAGCTGGCGAGGTGCTCGCGCCAGCGATGCCATTCAGGATGATTCTCACGGATCCCGTTTCAGGAGTATTGGCCGTCCCTACGATCTGTAGTTGGGTCATGTTGGACGACGGATAATACGTGCTCGGGAACACGACGCCAGGGTTGAAGGGTGTGTAAGCAGGCAAGCCCACCGCCTCTCCGGGACCTGCTCCCGCACGGAATGTCACCGAGGTGGAGAAGGCCTCTCCGCTCATTGTGAAGGTGGTGTACTGAACCCCTTCATTGTAATGAACTGTGGTTGGTTCGAGCGTGATCGTGTCTGCGATCGCAACGGTCGGCAAGACAAAAGCGCAAAATAGGGCGAGTCTGTTCATTCAGTTTCCCAGGCTACTCGATTTCAGTATTTCAGATTGACCAGGTTGATGTGTGAACCATTCCGGCTAGTACTCGAGCCTGTAGAAATCGCGGAAACTGATGGACTGGCTTTGCGTCCTATCAGCCGTTATCGTGATCGTAGAATCCTATACTTCAGGACATCCATCTTGCAAAGCGGGGAGGAGGATCACTGCTCCTGGGGCGACAAGATCATCTACCGCAGCTAGGCCTTCTTCGGCTTGGAGACTACGGCTTGTTCGAGTTGAGAGCCGCTTGCTTTTTCTGCTCCTCGATCCGCCGCTGAACTTTGACCTTGGAACCGAAGCACTTTCTTCATCGCGTTCTCGAATCGCATGAACGCTTCCGTACCTTCGACCATGTCCGGCCGGGGCTTCATGCTGTCATCGTAGCTATTCCAGCAATGTTTTCGCTACGGCTTCCGGCTCGGATCGGCGAGCGGCGTCTCAGCACGCTCGCCCACTACGCCTGACAAGCGTCTGGACAAATGTGTCATCAGCGCCTCAACTGAGTTAACGATGATTCGCGCACCGTTATCCTCACAAATCTAGGCATGTGTGGCGCTGGATTACGTCATGCGTTCTTCACATTTGTCATTAACGCGGCAGCGACTGAATAGAATTCCTCGTCTTCTTTCCAATTCTCAGGTTTTGTGGAACTGTTGTGCTCTATTGTTCGCCTGATCCTTTGAGGAATGGTTCCGCAGCTGGACACCTTGGGATCAAGGCCCAAGGCAACAGACGAACTCACAAATCCGTGCTCGCCGATGCGCATTAAGTGGTACACACAAGCGGTCTCAAGCCGAACGCAAATGCGTTGCCAGTCTGATCAACATCGAATTTGATCGCCGGAAATTTGTCGATGATCAGGGTGAATCGCTTTACAGCATCTACGTAAACGTAACGCTTTTAGTCAACATTGAACGGCACGTTGTACTTGGCTCTATCCGAAGAATCAGAAAAGGCCTTTGCTCCGCAATTCAGCATGAAAAGGGTCGGATAGTGTCTCCCCTGCTTGTGCTATCTCTCGATACGTCATCGTATTGCGCAGATTTGAGACCACGGTCTCGATGACGTTTTCCAGAACCGGCAACGCGCCCACTTCCGAGCACTGCGCGATGCCGGTCAGAAACCTACGGAAACGCGCGGTAATCGAACGTCGAGACCATCACATCCAGACGGTTGGATGAAGGCGCAAGCCAGGACTGAATATCCTTCCCGATTTGCACGTATGTGTCTCCGTAAATCTCCAGCAACTCTTCTAAGCTCCAGAACTCGCGTTCGGCCTCCGACGAATCCCAACGCCGCACATGTGCTACCCCGTCGACATTCCAACTCAAACTATCGCGTGTTGTCAGTGAAGTATATCTATATCAACGAAAACGCGAAAGCCGATCAGACTAACTGTAAACCTTCTACAGTCAGTCTGACCGGCCTTATTGCGTAACGAAGTTTTCCTACTTGAGAACGTTCACAGCAGCGGCGCCAATACCGAAGTTGGTAATGACCTGCGACCAATCCATGAGGCCGCGTAGAAAGGTTGTTTTAGCAACGTTAGTAGGCACTACGACGGTGTCCCCTGGATACATAGGAATTGAATCGAAGTTGCTCCCGAACAGGTGGGATCGACTATCCTTGCTGAGGATAGAACCGTCGGCGCGAATGACAAACATGTGACCCTTGTCTGCATAACGGCTGGGGCCGCCAGCGGACTGTAAGTAATGTGCGAGGTGGTAATCAGCGCCGTATAAAAACGCAGACTGGTTGTAGACAGTTCCCATAACGTTCACCGTAGAGGGAATACTGGGAACATAGAGATGATCTCCATTCTCAAGGGGAATCGCGGGCAGCGCTCTCAGGTCGGCGCTGTCGGGTTGCAGATCGAGCACGATGCGTCCGGTCGGGGCGGTCTGACGAAGTTTCTGAAGCAATGTGCGCTGGTTCGAGATAGAAGCCTGAGCGGTTGCGGCCTGCTGTACGGAGACCACCTTTGCGCCAAGCGTGGAAGCTCCCTCGTTTATGTCCGATTCCAGATGGTCGAGGAACTCAGAATAGCGTTTCTGTTGTTCGTTGCGCGTCGACTCCCGCGTGAACTGAGAGCCGTAGAGATATGCATTGGAAGTGAGCCCGCCAGCCCTGGCGACTAATTCACGGAGCGTCTCACCAGGAGCGACTGAGTAAACACCTGCCATTTTCACTTCGCCTTCCAGCCGGACGTATTTCGTCTGCTGGGACTTCGGCGCCGCGATGTCGGCGCTCGAGAAGATGCTAACGATGTCACCGGGCTCCAGCGGAAGATCTGCGCTTGCGTCCCGTTCGACAACGACCTTACCTAGGTTGAAAGGAATCAAATTGGTTGCCAGGCTCTTGCTATCCAGGCGTTCGATCACAGCGTAATTCCAATTGATATCGGGGGCGAACGGTTGGACGTTATTTTTCGGATCGAACTCGCGAACTGCAAGTTTCTTTTGGCCGGATTGCGCAGCGGCGAGAGACGTATCCTTCGAATCATCGCGCGATTCGTCGCGATAGTTCCTGAACTCTCTCTCGCTCACACGCTGTAAAGGAAGTTTTCTATCGGATTGCATTCCATCTTCAAACGGCGTCATGCTTTCTTCAGAGCTTGGTAAAGAATTGCGCTCGGAGTGACTCGGAGTGTCCGTCAGTCGATTGTGCTCCCGCCAGTAATCTCGCGTGAGAAGCGATTCTTTGTTCGGGATCAGATCGCTGATCTTCATTCCAGCGTGCCAGGGGAAGCGAGCAGGATCAGCCACATTTCCGCGAATTGTGACCGTCTTATCGAAACGAGGCACGAGAGGGAGTAGATTGACGATATCCCCGTTTTGGAGAGGAGTCGCTAGTCCTGACTCGCTAAGGGCCAAGTCCTGAACCTGCAGGGCAGCACCATCACGGATGCTCTGGACGATTGCATGCTGTCCTGCCGCAACAGGCGACAAACCACCCGCATATCCAAGAATGTCGTGAAGAGATGTGCCAGCCTTGGCTTCATAGATAGCGGGATTCTCAATGCTGCCGGTGACGGCTACACGAGCTCCGGCAGGCGGAATGAAGATAACATCGCCCGGCTGGAGAGGACAGTCGTCCGACTTTTCGCCATGCAGAAGCAGGTCGTACAGATCAAGAGTCATCGCGACCTTGCCGTTTCTCTTCAATTGGATGGTTCGCATCGAGCCGCGGTTCGAAGGGCCACCGGAGGCAAAAATGGCATTCACCACCGTGGACAGAGAGCTGAGCGTATACGTCCCGGGCCGGCGTGCATAGCCGACAATGAGAACCTGGATCGACCGGAGCTGGCCCATGTTTACACTGAGATCGAAGTTCTTATAGACGCGGCCGATCGACGATTTGATGGCGTCCTGTAGCTGGGCGAAGCGCAGCCCGGACAAACTGATCCGACCTACCTGAGGAATAAAGATATCGCCGGTCCGGTCCACTGTTTCCCGCCGGATGAAATTGATCTGACCCCAGACGCGGATATCGATTTCGTCACCCGGCCCCACTGTGTAGTCAGGCGTAACGGGGATACGATCGACAGGCGCGTAAGTGGACGGCACACGATCAAATAACCAACTCCCATAGATGGGCAGCATCTGGCCGGTGGAATTTTGCACGAAAGTCTGAAATTGGGTAATCCTCTCCCGATCGCGCTGCACGGGCGCGTTTGAACGCGATCTGTCGAAATCGGACTGTTCTCCATCACGATTGCCAAGGTTGTCGCCCGGCAACGATCGGGTTGAGAGCCTGCCGTTTGACAGGGCCGGAGCGCCGGACATCTGAAAGCGATCAAACTGGCTGGATTGCGCATCATCGAGGCCCATCATGTCGTCGGGAGCGGTCTGCCCCTGCGCGGGGCCATCAAATGGACTTTGCGTTTGTTCCTGGGACTTGCTCTGTTGCTGCTGAAGTTGCCGGTACTGGCCGAACTGCGCGCCGGCCGATCCTGACAGAAGAAACGCGAAGCTAGCGAGTGCGACGGATTTCCGCACAGGACACGTGCGAACGAGTGCACGAAAGGAAGTTGAATTCATTATTTCTGTCTTCGCTGGAATAGTGGGGTAGGGCCTGAGGGAATCTCCACAGAAAGAGCTGAGGAATACCTCTCTTTTTGACGGGGGAGGGGGGATGCGGGATCACCGGGCCTGCAGACAGCCCGTGCATGTGCCCGTTTGCGTAGCATCCAATCTGCGGATGAGTTGGGCGCCGGCGATCTTAGTGCAAGGCCAGGTGTTCGGGCGTATACGTCAGGCCTATGGCCGTCAGAGTGTCGCGGCGCGGAGCCCCGAGAAGCGGAACATAATACCGCTCCCCTTGCACTTGGGCGGAGACCTGCCATTCACGGCCAATCCCCCATAGCCCTACGACCGATATATCTGTTTGTGTGCCGCCGCCGGGCAAAAATACGCTCGAGGATTTGATTTGGCGGTAGGTGCCTGTAATCTTAGATCGCGCTGAAAACCAATAGCTTGTTTCGGCGGTGTATGCCCTCGCATCCCGTCCCACCCAGCTACCCAGGAGGTTGCCGTTGTTGGTGTTAGCGTCACGGTACTGATTGTTCCAGTAGAGGAAGTTCCCGCCCTGGTCCTTCCGATAAAGCCAGGTAGCGTAGGTTTCAAATCGAAAATCCAGCCGAGATAGGCCCGGAAGTCGAGTGATGTAAAGACCCGGCGCCCAAGCAGACCGTTTCGGATTGTCGATCGGATTGGGATCATCGTCCGCGTATGAATCGGAGTAGACGGTTAGGTATTTACGAATTCCAGGAACCCTCCAGCGGAAATCAAAGTTGCTGAAACGATCACCGGAAACGTCAGGTGACCCGTAGGGTCCGAAATCGACACTGCTGAAGCTGAACAGACTCGCTTTCACGCTGCCGAGCGTGAGCGGGTGTCCAACCCCTCCAAAGATGGCAGTGCGGGTGAATCCCACTTCGAAATTGTCCGTTATGTCCAGGCTGATCTTCTGCGCATTGATGTACGGCCGGGCGGGCCATTGGTGGCCCGAAAGCTTGCCGAAAATCACGTCGGTACGGATTTTTCCTAAGAACCGAAGTGGTCCAGGAAGTACGATAGGCCGACTCTGAGCGAAACGGAGCATGTAGAACGGTGCAGCATTGTTGCTGAACGAAAATGCGCTTTGTTTATCCGGCCCCCACCAGAGACTTTGCTTTCCGAACGTAACGTATTCGAACCCGAGCTGGACTCCTGCGTACATCTCAAGCGGCTGAAAGCGGTTGGTAGATGCGACATTCTGAACCCCAACCATAGGAATTCCGTCGGCAGCGGAGATGAACTGACGAACGGACAAGGGTTCGGAATCGCGCCCGGGCGCTGACTGATATTCGCCCCGAACGTAGGCCGAGAACCGCCCAGAGACGGCATAAGAAGAAAACCCTGATACTTGATTCAAGCCCTTATCGTAAGGACGGCCGAAGTCATTGGCTGTCGTCGTCCCAAAATGATAACTGTCACGCAGAGGCACACCGGCGATATTGGTAAATCGGGTGTACACCGATTCCAGGCGAATTATGTTGTCCGTTCCCGATTCGGGAGTCAATGCAGAGCGGAGATCGGAAATCATGCGCAAGGCCTCCTCCCTGCCCGGCATATTCGAATCCGCTTTGTACGACGCGACGTGCGCCGCCTGTTCCACCTGGCGTAAGCATTCATTGCGCGTCCATGGCGCCTGACCAGACACCTGATCTGGAATGAAGCCCAGATCTGCTAAGCGGCGCAAGGCAGGGTAAATCCAGCTATCGAGGGGCACGTAGACGGATCCGGAAGGTGCGTTTTGTGTGTCAGGTCGGGCTGATGGCCCGCTGTTTTCTGCTTTCAGGCGTGTGGATGCGGTTCGGCTTATCGCCAAGTCTTCACGATGAGCGTGATACACATAGCGGCCTATCAGATATCCTGTTGCAGCTCCGATGAGCACGTCGGACGGAAAATGTTGATAAGCAGTGACGCGTGAAAGGCTGACGAGCGAGGCAAGTCCATAAGCCGTCCACTGCGTGATCGGACGCGGGTATTCTCGTGCAAACACTGTGGCGGCAGTCCACGCCAGCGCGGCGTGTTGAGACGGGAAAGAAGAATGGAAGGATGTTTCCTGCTCAAAGAGCCCGCGAGCGTTGTTCACGTCGGGCCGGCTGCGTTGAGAGATCAACTTCATCGCTTCCGTGACGGCGAATGTATCGGCGAGAGCTTCCCCCATAAGAATGCCTGTTCCACGAGCGTGTTCGTTGTGAGTAACTGCTCCCAACCCGTACGCAAGGACGCCTGCCCCCGCAAGAGTCGCAAGGCCGGCATTCGAAACCGTCGAGCTTCGACTCTCGTTTTTTGCGTTTCCGTGAATCAGGGTCATCGTGTGGTGGTCGGTGGCAATGAGAACACCCGTCGCGGCGCCCAAAGGCAACATCCATTCGAGATCCCGCCTGGTCAGCCGGAAGGGGCTGGTCCAAATGCGTTTCTGATCTCTCCACAGTTGAACGGGAGCACCTTTAACGGTTGCTTCTGATTGGCCCTGGAGCGAACTACTGGCGCGAAAATATTCGTGCGGGTCGGAGACCAACGTGTTTTGCCGGCTGGAACCCGATGCAGTGCAGCAATCAGTACGGGAGACGTTATCTGCCTGGTTCCCGAGACAAGCCGAGCCAAGAAGCATGCTTACTGCCAAAAGCTTGCCGATTGTGGAGAACTGCATTCGCCGTAAAGGTGGCGCTTGGCGGCTATTCCTCTCAAGAGTTTGGGAGTATACCGGTCTAGAACAGCAGGCTGGGCGATAGGACTAACGTTCGAACACGATCCCTACGGACGGCAGAATCGGGAAAAGGCGGTCCAGAGTGATGTAGGCCAATCGGTTTCGGGAGTCGTAACCCTCGAAATTGTCGAACCGGTAATTGGCTCGGTTGGTGGCGTTGACCACTTCACCGTAAAGCGTTGTTTTCCACTTCGCGCGGGTCCACGATTTGTTGACGCGAAGATCGAGACGCTCATAAGGTCCTATTCTCAGACGGTTGCGTTCGGCTCCGAGGGCATAAACGTCCGCCCATGGATACGAATAGGACTCCTTTGATCGAACGAATGCCCGCACCGGGAAGCCTGACCCGTAAGTCCATCGGGCACTTACGTTGACGGTCGGCCGTATCCGATAGCTCAAGTAAGCATTAACGGTATGCCGCTGATCGTAGTCTGACGGGAACGAGCCGTTCGTCGCACCGTCATGCATCCAGGTGCGGCCATAAGCATAAGAAATCCAGCCGTCTATGCCGTTAGCCGTACTTCTCTGGGCAAAAAACTCGAATCCACGTCCGTACCCCCGCAGCGAGTTCTGATACGCAGGGTTGCTGGAAGGAGCAAACACGGCTCCATTGATTAGTCTCGGCTGCAGAAAGGGCTGGTAAAGGAGGTCGCGATCCTGCCGGTCATAAAACGTGGCCCGCAGCCGCATTCTTGTTCCGACCCGCTGCTCGACCGCAGCACTCGCGTGTGTTGACCGGATCGGCAGCAGCCGCCGGTTTCCAAGGTTCGACGTAAACTCCGAGACTTCGGGGAATTGCACATATTGACCCCAGCCGAGTTGCAGTTGCGCTGACTGCCACAAGCCGACCGTCATTCCGGCCTGAGGGGAGAACGTACTGACGGCATCGATCGAGTGCCGATCCCATCGGCCTCCGGCACTCAGGCGGACACGTCCGTTGGAGTTGCTCCAAGCCTGGTTTAGAAAGCCGCTTGCCAGCATTCCCGTCCCGCCGTATTGATCGAGCACCTGAATAACTGTGGGTGAGTTGTACTGCTGCAGGTAGCCCGATTCGCGAACCGATCTGAAACTGCCTCCCCCTTCGAGCGGCGTCCTTGCATTCCAGAGCCAAGTCCCGGTCGTGTTCCAGGTCCATTCGCGATACGTACCGCTGCCAAGCGGATTGGGCGTGGGGTTCGAGTTCCCGTAGCTCTCTTGCGTCCAGGCGATATGGGTTGAGAACAGGAGGTTATCGCTCGCTACATATTGCCAGCCGAGATTAGTCCATCTCGCCTTCTGGTGAGCCAGCATGAGGGAATTGGCTCCAAGGGTATTCCTAACGGCCGTGAGATCGAGATTCGTATCCGCATCGATCAAGTCCAGCGTGACGAGATTCGCGGGCGTCACTCTGCAACTCAATCGACCCTGCAGATCCTGGAACCCGAATGCCATGGACGGGTCACTCAGGCTTTCCTGCAGAAGATATTGCAGATAACTCTTTCGAAAACCCGCAATCCAGGAACAGCGGTCGACCTTTCCCAGGGGGCCCTCTGCCATGAAGCCGGCATCGGCGAAGTTCGCTGTTGCCCGGAAGGAGTAATTACCTCGATTGCCGTCACGCATATGCACATCGAGTACACCGGCCGAACTATCTCCGAATCTTGATGGGTAAGCTCCATCGTAAAGATTCACTTCCTGAACCAAATCGGTGTTGAAGATGCTATTGGAGCCTGACGCCGCCGTGCCTTCGAGAGTATGAACAATATTGTGTAGTTGAATGCCGTCGAGGTAGACTCCGATCCGGCTGAAGCCAGCACCCTGTAAAGAGAATCGAGCTTCGAAATCGTCATTGGAGCTTACGCCCGGTGCGGCTTGTACAGCCCGAAGAGGATCATCTGCTAGAACGGTTCCGAGATTCTTCAGGTCGTTCCCGGCGAGGCGGAATGGGTTCGCCGCGAAATCGCTGGCGCTGTCAGGGAACGGATCCGAATGCACGGTTACGGAATCCACTCGAGCAAAGCCATCAGGAGTGAGCGCCACTTGAAAATCAACAGTTTCTTGGCTTTCGAGGTGAACCTGAGTACTGATCATTCGATACCCGACGGTGGAAACCTGGAGAAGGTAATCGCCTGGTCCCAGTCCTGTCATCGAGAAGTGGCCTGTCGCATCGGATCTCGTCGCATGTGTCCGGCCACCCAGCCGGACATCGACCATTGCCAGGACTTGGCCGGTGCGTGCATCCAAGGTGGTCCCCCGGATCTCTCCTTTTGGCTGTGCGAAGACGGAAGGCAGCGTGAGCAAGCCACCAAGAAGGACACGCGCCACACTCCGCATGCCCTGATCGTAGTTGGAATTCGGGCGAAATGATAGAAATAGGCCGTATAGGATATCCCTTTGCGATCCGTACCTCATAGCACCGAACGCGCCGACTGAGGATACGAAACTTTGACCGTCCTGTTGCGACGCAACGATGAGTACAGTTACGGTCGGAACATTTTAAAATACATTCACTCACCAAGCCGATGAGGCGGGTGGACCATACCGCTGGCAAGCGCATCTCGAGGCCGGGGATCAGATCTGCGCCGCCGACAAGAGATCACCAAAGTGACCGCGGCCGAACTAAATATCTGTCCTCTATATAATTTCGGAACCCCTGAAGGAGGGCCAATATGGAGTTCCAAGGCACAGGCGCCCCCGCCACTCGCGAGGGCATTCTCGCGGTTCTCGACATGTTGAATGTAAAGCTTCCGCAACTGCTGGCTGTCGTAACGGTCGAAACCAGCGGATGCGGCTGCCTTGCTGATCGCCGCCCGGCTATTCTCTTCGAGCGCCACATTTTCAGCAAGCAAACTGACGGCAAGTTTGATGCCGCAAACCCGGACATCAGTAACCGAGTTCCGGGCGGCTACAGTCATGGCACCGCCGAATACGATCGCTTGGCCAAGGCCGCCCAGCTGGACCGTACGGCCGCGCTCAAGAGCGCGTCTTGGGGCCTTGGCCAAGTGATGGGATTCAACTACGACAAGGCAGGCTATGGCAGCGTAGACGACATGGTTCAGAAGAACATGAATTCCGAAGACGAGCAGCTAATGGCGATGGCAAAGTTTCTTAAAGCGAGCGGCCTGGACCGTCCTCTGGCCGCCCAGGACTGGACATCTTTCGCCCGCGGCTACAACGGCCCCGAGTTCGCTCGCAATCTCTACGATGCGAAGTTGGCGGCAGCCTTCCAACGGTATCAGCACCCACCGCTGCCGGATCTTACCGTGCGTACGGCACAAATGCTGCTTTCCTACGCGGGATTTCATGCGGGCGGGATCGATGGTGTTGTAGGCAAACTGGCGCGCGCGGCGGCACAAGGATTCCGCGAAGCAAATGGCATGGGCTCCTCCGATGAGATTGACGACGAGTTGATTAACGCGCTTACCGCCAAAGTCGTCTGATGCAATTGAACGGGCGGACAGTTGTGCGCCTGCATTCGCAAACGGCAGGCGCGAATGCAGCGCGATTACTCAAATTGTAAGGAGCTATACGGATTGCACACGCCGCGGTCTCGATCAGGGTTTTAGCGAGGCCGTGTAGGCGGCTATCTGCAATATCTCGTCTTCCGTCAATTTGACGACGACGGGCCGCATGAGTTCGGACCACTCTCCTTTTCTGGTTCCCTGCTGCATGTCATAAAGCTGTCGGGCGATGTAGCTGGCGCTGCGGCCGGCAATTCCGGGCACAGGACCCAATCCGTGTAAACCTTCGCCATGGCACACGGCACAAGCCTCGGTCCTGCCGTGCGCTCCCGTTTCGACCAACAACTTGCCTTTTCTCAACGTCCCGAAAGGCACGTACGCGATGAAGCCTGAACGCGGGTCGCGTTGTATTTCCGTCCGTTCGGGATTCTGTGGCACTTCAATCATGCGATCACCAAGGGGTTCCCTTCCCGCGCCTTCGATCGGAATGTAGAGACCGGAGGAAAGTCGTGTCTTAGGTACTGTGTCGGTTTCAACGACTTTTACCCACGGATTGGTTCCGGCGCCCCACGGCATTGCTCCGAAGTATTCGGCCACCGACTTGATTTCCTCGTCCGTCATCGCTTTTGCATAAGCAACCATGAGGGCTGTGTTCTGCTTTCTCGGGTCAGCGCTGTGGCGCAGACCAGCGCGGAAGTCTTGCATCTGGTGAATGAAATAGGAGACGGGCAGACCGGAGACGGCCGCATTTTCGGGCTTACCCTTCCCATTCGGAAAATGACAGAGGTCGCACGCCCAAACGCCCGCAGCCTTGCGTCCATGTGCAACGATATCCGGCATTTTGGGGTGGTCAGCGGGATACCAATCGGCGGGATTGTAAGGATCGTTGGCTTCTTTGCCTGTGAAGGTCAACGTCGTGCCCGGAAGAGTCCTCGGTGCATTATCAATTGCGGTCTTTTCGGCAGGTGAACGGGGCGGTGCAGTCTTTAGCGCCTCGGCAGGGCCCGTGCCATAGGCCCACTCGGGCGGCTTAGCTGTTGAGACCGCAGCAGGGCTGGGCTCGGCGCCGCGGAGGCCTGCAAAAAGTGCGATAGACAAGAAATCGCACAGCACAAACGCCATCAAAGCTCGAAGAGCAAACGCATCGATGCTGCAACATTTCGACATCAGGCGACGAACCCATACAAACCTTTCGGGGAGCTTCATTTCCATTAAGAGCTTACTAGGCGCTTCCGGCTAGTGATGAAGAATTCGACTGACGAGCTCGAGCACCTGCCCACAACCTTAGGAGCAGCATGGACCGATTCACCAGTGGCGAGATCCGCGGCCTAGTGTCGGGAGCGGCACACACAGGCCAGGCCTGCACCTCGAAACGAGAATAAAGCTTGCCGCAAGGCGAGGCATTCGGCTGTATTTTAACCGCGCCCAGACATTCATAGAACAAAAGTTTGGGAAAAAACGCATGAAGAGTATATGGATCCAAACGTTGTTGACGGAACGATCGAGGCGGATTTTCAGTTTCCTTGGGTGATCGATGTTAGTGGCACGTTGACTGGTAAGGGTGTCCTGATTGCGCCGACCTGGGTGCTGACCGCTGCACACTTGGTCGAGACCAGCTTCAGTGGCGTTTTCATTTCTTACAGCCGCACCGATCCCAATACCGGAAAAGTGAGCGCGGCAAAACAGAGCACAGCGGCCGGATCGGTCGTCCTCCATCCGGACTACAAGACCGGCAGTCCGTACGCGGATCTCGCCTTGGTGCGACTGAATTCGCCGTTCGCGTCCGATCCGTTCCTGCAGACAGCTGCTCTGCCTCTTGCGGCGGCGGCAGTTGGGCAAGCCGGCGTGATCGCCAGCATCAGCCATACCTCAACCCTACCGCCTGGCAAAGTAGGAGTGTGGCGTGGACCGATCATTTTGAACGGCGCAACAACGTTCATCGCGAAGTCACCAACGGCCTCCCTGTGTCCGGGCGACAGCGGGTCCGGCTTCATCTCGTCCGTGGGTGGCGCTAACGTGGTGGCCGGAATCGCGTCGCAGGCCAACGCCGATGACTGCACCCGGCCGAACATCGAATTCACCGCGGTCGACGTCTATCAGTACCTCGATTGGATCAGGACAACAACTGGTCTTTTCACTGCGCAGTTCTACACGACCGATGGCTCGGGTTCCATCATCAGGCTGCGCGGGTACGGCAATTGGCGGGACAGTTGGTACACAATTGTTCCAGGCGATTTCGGAGGCAATGGCCGCACGGATCTGCTGTTCTACGACAGGAACGCCGGAAAGGGCGAGTTCTACACCACTGACGATGCCGGCGGCATCACGCTGCTGAAAGCGCAACCTGGCTGGCGCAACACCTGGGACATCATCGTGCCAGGTAACTTCGGAGGGAGCGGCCGGACCGATCTGCTCTTCTACGATCGCGAAACCGGGACCGGTCAGTTCTATTCGACCGATGGCGGCGCAATCCACGAACTGCGCACGTACACCAACTGGCGCCGCAGTTGGGATCTGATCATCCCGGGCGATTTCGGCGGTGACGGTCACACGGACCTGCTGTTCTACGATCGCAGCGCCGGCACCGGCGAGTTCTACTCGACCGATGGCTCCGGCGGAATAACGCTATTGAAATCGAACACCGGCTGGCGTGGGAGCTGGGATCTGATCGTCCCGGGAAATTTCGGCGGCGATGGGCACACCGATCTCCTCTTCTACGAGCGGGCGTCGGGGCATGGAGAGTTCTATAAGACCGATGGCAAGGGCGGCATTAGCCAGCTCAAGGTGTACGACGGCTGGAGAACGACTTGGAATTTCATTCTTTCAGGCAACTTCGCCGATGGCAGCGCATCGGATCTGCTTTTCTACGATCGCGCCGCCGGCTGGGGTGAGTTCTATCGCGGTCTCGGCGACGGCAGTCTGACGCAACTGAAAGTGCAGGACGGCTGGCGCAAGAGCTGGTACCAGATCGTGACCGGCGATTTCGGTGGCAATAGCTGGACCGACCTGCTCTTCTATGAGCGACCGCTCTAGAAAGGGGTTCGGGCATACATTAGCCGGCCAGCCCGCGCTTTGACTCGACCACCACGGTGCCCAAACGACTGGTCTCAGTTGATATCGGCGGAGTTGATCATACCGTGGACATACCTGTAAACGCTTCACCCTCTGCACGTATCCAGTTGATCGCCTCCGCCCGATCGGTTCCAATGGCCAGAGTCGCAGTTTGGTCCGACTCAATATCGAGTTGGATCCGCAGTTGGCACCGCCATTCTGCAGCACTCCCTGCCATCGGCCCCGTGAAACGCCGAACTCCAGAGAAAGGGCATGCTGGAGAACCCACAGTATTCCTCGGGGCGCGCCAGTCTGGAAGGTAGTTCGCCATGACTTCGTCACACACGCTATATGCAAACTCCACCGCATGGACTGTTTTGTGACAACCACACAAGCCAGATCTTGCGATGGTACAAAGCACATCCGGTTAGCGCGTTGAGAGCATACGTCTCGTCGCTTCGCGACGGTTCACTGGTGGTCCATTCATCTCAAACCCGTCCAGATCCGAAGCTCTTTCTCCGCATGACGGTTGGTCAGACGCCGGGAGCTTTGGGCTTCTTATTCTGGAGACGGATGGACGCCGAGAAAGAGCACGTAGAAACTTTCGTCGAAGTATTCAGACCGGGCGATATGGTCAGGACGCAGTCGCCTGATCGTCCTACGCAGGAGGCCGTGTGGTGACGACCGTCAAGGTGACGCCACCGCACAGATGCAAAGTTTAAGGCGCAGTAGGCGCTCAGGACTGCAGCCGGATTGCCGAAGGAGGACTTTCCGATTCAAGCCTTCATAGGAATGCTTAGCGATGAAATAGAAACTTTGCGGAAACAGGGCAGCAGCGATGAAGAGATCACTTCATTGATTAACGCTGCCGCTGGCACAGACCCCGGACGCTCCGCTGTTGTAGAGCACTACGCCTCGACAGAGCAGAGAAATCGATAACTGTCCTTTCCAACCAGACTGCAAACTTCTTCATGTTCACGTGTGGAGGAAGTATGCTCGACGGCCGTTACAGTCCTCAGGTCAATCCGTGCCTTGCCTTTCTCCTTAGAACGGCCAGCAGCACGATGGCGACCCCGAAAGCGCTCAGACCTAGAGCCTTTGGTTCGGGAACCGCGTCGTAGCCGATGACATCCATCGCTGTGATGTCCCCTGCTGACACATTTAGTTCCTGATTCAGGCGAAGAAACGCATTGTAAGAATCCGCTGTTAGTCCAAGCCAATCGCTTAGGTCGCCGCCTCCAGTTCCGTTGAATGTGTTTATCACGGTGGTCCCACCGTCGATCGAAAAATATGCTCCATTCTGTGGCGACAGATCAAGCGAGCCAGGCAACGTGTATCGGAAGAGATCAAGCGGTGAATACGCGCCCGAAACGCCGTTCTGCGTCATGCCATAGCGTCCCATGACCTCGGATATTTCGTGCTCGGCGAGGCCGATGAAATCATATTCGCCCGGTTGCGCTCGGTTATTGGCATCGAAGGCATAGGGAACGGTGCTCCTGAACCCAACCCAACCATCGATACCCGATGCGTTCCCGGCAAGAAGGCCCAGCGCTTTGGCTTCCGCATTTGACAGGAGAAACGGTTTACCGCGGGTCGGATCAGTAACTCCCAAAGTGGCTACGGCAAGAGCATCTGCTCCCGTTTTGCCGTCGTTGACCAGTGCTGATCTCACTTGGCCGTACGTAAACAAGCCTTGTTGTCGGGTCAGACTTTCACCGATATCAGAGGGATTCAACGCGCCTCCACCGATTTCTCCCCAGCCGACAGCCATGTTTATCGTGATCGGATCACTGAATTCCGACTCGTAGAACGATGTAGCCTCGTGGAACGCCGTGAAGAACGCTGCGGGTGCGCTGCTCGTACTGGCATCAAAGGTTAAATTGAACGACACACCGAGAGCCGCCTTACACCCACCGAACGCCAGTCCAAGGGCCAACAATACACAGTTTCGAAACAACGAACGGGGGTGGGACCTGGGGCATTCCTGTCGCATAGCAGAACTGGATTATACGCGAAAGGGTAAGGTCATGCACCTAACCGCTGCGGGCTGAACCATGTTCGCCCCGCAATGTTTTGTAATGGTTAGTGTCGGCGGGAGAACTTCCGATTGAGGTCCGGCCAAAACTCCTTCAGTATATTGGCCGCCATGTCAACTCCGAGTTGAGTCATCAGCTTGACACTGGCATCTTGCGCATCTCGATTATTCGCGTAGTACGCGGTGGAAATAGCCACTGCGGCCGAGTTGCCAGCGATCTCCGAAGCGTTGAAAGCCGCTTTTCCCGAATCGTTGTGGGTGACGAAAACCTGTTCACACGCGTATCCAAACCTTGACCAACTCGATCCGACACTTTTGCGAAAGTACCGCGGATCCTGGTGCAAAACAGATGGAAGAATAGCTTCCGTCATGTAGTCGCCGATGACGAAATCAGCGTAAGAGGTTCCAAGGTAACGCGCATAACCCGCGGTTCCTTGCCCGAATGCTTGGTTCGAGTTTGTCAGTTGAGCTTCGCCGGCGAATGCCGCAGCCAGCACGAAGGTTCCTCGATCGAACGAATCCTGACTGGCAATCTTGAACTTCTCTTTAGTTGTTAGCGGCTTGTAATTTTGCAGGCACGGGGAAGTCCGATAATTAGGAACGATCCCGAAGATTCGTTTGCTCTCGACCTGAGGCGATTCCTCACACGGCGACGACGGTTTAGCTCCCGCGACACCAGGCACAGGCGGCTTTGGCGCTGCCTGCTGACCGAACAAAGGAAGCGAGAGCACTGCCATTGTGAGAATCAGGGCCCAAGTTACGCTTCAGCCGGGAGTGACCGCTTTGGAAACTAGTTCTCGCTCGGAAGTAAGCTCGCATGTCTTTGATCCTGTGATGCATCGCTTCGCCGCAAGTTCCACAATACTTCTCTAAAAACCTTTGCCGACGACAACTCGGTGAGTCGCCAGATTCCAGCAACAAAAAGCGGTCAGAACGAGCACGATTTCCGGCTACTTTTAGTATCGCCCGTCCAACCAGCAAGCACCGGACGCACGGCGAAATTCAGTCTTACTGCGCGGAGGTCACACGCTCTTTTATGCCATGTGTAGTCGTCTTTCGTTGATGTACATTTTATTCTGTGGACTTGTGGTGGGTGATCTTCTATCTACAGGCCTTGCTGGCGCTGATCTTAGCCTTGCGTGTTCTACTTGTACCTCTTCCCGGCATTCGTCGCGTGCTCGTGTTCGCTCTTTTGCCCACAATTCTGGGTCCTTTCGTTACTGGGCTTTACAAACTCGCCATCGACTACCGCAGCCTGTGGATTGGGCTCCAAATGCTCGACTGGGTATGCCTGGTCGGCGTCGCTTATTCGCTCGTGACCGGATTGTTCCGGCCACTGCCAGGTGTAGGTAAGGTTTTTAGAAGGACATTTAGCTTCGCGTTGCCCCTCGCTGTTGCCGCGGCCTTTTCTGCTGCTGCGTTTGAGAGTCGCTATCTATTTGGGCCCAGCATCGCATCCCTAATGGCGGGCGCGATGGTACTCGACCGGGCCATCGTTCCCACAACCGGTTTGTTTCTCGTCTTAATCCTCGGGATTGTGTTATGGTCTCGCGTACAGGTTCCAAAGAATCTTGCAATGGTTAGTTCTGGTGTCGCCATACATGTCGTCATTCAAGGGATCGGAGTGGTATTCGGAGATATGCTGCGGACAGCAGGCATCAGGTTTTACGAGACTGCGACGATCGTCTGGATAGTCTTTCTCACCTATTGGATCCTGTTTCTGACCTTGCCGGATGGATCCGTCGAAGAGAATCAGTCCGACGGGCAATGAGCCTGATCCGGCCACACTTCGGCGCTTTGCTCTGACTTCCGAGACCGAATGCTGGTTGGGACGACCGATGATTATAAGATCGAGAGTCGAGAGTATCAGTCTTGAACCGGTAACCAGTGCGCAATCCGAACACGTACCCTGCTGCACCCCGTATCCTCTACGTGCTGCTCTTCATATACGCAGCCATCGCAGGCACGTACGAAGTGGCGAATTCAATTTCAACGACTAGTGGTCTATTTAATCTTCGCGACCAGGTACAAGCGCCTTTTCAACTCTACGGAAATCTGATTGCTAAGGCCGAGGCCCCGGCGGTTCGTGCCGGCGTTGCAAAAGGTTACACGGTACTTGCGATGGATGACCGGCCATTTACGGGGCAGGCCCTTTGGCAGCGTGTTCGCTGGTACGCTCGCCCCGGCGATACACTCACGCTCCTGGTCCGAAAGCAAAACGGGATGACACAGACGGCAAGTATTCGTTTAGAGGGATATCCGAAAGGCTGGTCAGTGGAGGACCCGCCCGCTCGTACCACGGTACCGGAGGCGATTTTCATGCTCGTGGTGATCCTCGTCATCCCTCTTTTGTGCGTCTCCCTGGGCATTTGGGTCGCATTTGCGCGGCCGTTCGATCCTAATGCCTGGTTCATCCTAATCCTTCTGACCTTCCCGCAAGAGTTCAATCCCGGAGCGTTTCGTTGGTGGATCCCGGCGTGGTTGCCGTTTCGATTGTATTGGCACCTCGCCATTCAGTTCCTCGTACCGGTAGCGCTGTTTCTTCTCGGTTTGCTTTTTCCGGAGCGCTCGCGCCTGGATAGAGCACTTCCCTGGCTAAAGTGGCTGGTCGTCGCCGTGACAGTCGCGATGGTAGGTTTCGGCTTTGTCTCGGAATACAACGCCTGGTATAACCTTTCTCTGCTTCCGCGCGTCGACACCATCGACCGATATGTAAACCCTTTTTTTGTGTGGTCCTCGATCTTCTACATCGTCATGTATTGGGTCTTGTTACTGGACCAGTTGCGGGCCGCAATTTCGCCGGACGCACGCCGCCGTCTGCAAGTGTTGCTGGCGGGTTCCGTTGTGGGCCTCGGCAGCATTCTTGTCATCTTCGGACTATTGCCTTACTTGGGAATCGCCGACCCCAACGAGAATCGATGGCTTCTCTCCGTTGTGCTCGTGTTGATGCTCTTCTTCCCGCTTACGCTCGCCTACGTTGTGATCGTTCAGCGGGCCATGGACGTTCGCATTCTTTTGCGAATGGGCAGCAAGTACCTGCTCGCAAGTACATCAGTGAAGATTTTCCGAATTCTTGGCATTGCGGCCGTCATCTGGTTTATCGCGGTTCCTCTTTTCACCCACCACCGAAATCCTCTGACAACCGTGTTCTGGGGCACGGTACTGGCACTCTTTGGCTTTCTGTTCTTCAAGAGAGGGGCGCCGACCGACCTGCTGCAAAGGTGGATCGACCGGAGATTCTTTCGGGAAGCCTATGATGCCGAAGTGATGTTGAGCCAGCTCGCAAAGACCGCGCAAACGATCTCGGATCCGGCAGCGTTGATCCAGACAGTTTCCCGGAACATCTCAGACGTGCTGCACATTGAGCAGTTAACAGTGCTGCTCCGCAAGAACGGCAGCTTTGAGACTGCCTATGCGATTGGCACTCCGCTTGCCACGCCAGTTCACGCGCTGCCTCAAACGCCATCATCGGCAGCAATCTTCAACACTTCGAACCATGACCGCGCAATGAGCGCCGACGAGCCCGAGTTATTTCTGCCGCTATCTGGCCGCACACAATTGCTGGGTGTCATGGCGCTCGGCACCAAGCGCTCTGAGGAGCCCTACACGCCGTCAGACCTGCGTTTACTTGAGTCGGTGAGCGTTCAAACCGGCCTCGGAATCGAACTCAGTGAAGCGGCTGCCTCGCTAGCTGCAGCCGCGGTGAAAGAAGCGCATGCGGCTCGCGAAATGGAGGTCGCGCGCGAGGTTCAGGAGCGGCTGTTTCCACAGCATCTACCGGACATCAGAGGCGTCAGCATCGCCGGGGCGTGCCGAACCGTGTTTGGAGTTGGCGGCGATTACTATGACGCATTTGAAATCGGCGGCGGCTGTCTTGGGTTGGCGATCGGCGACGTTTCGGGTAAAGGCATCTCGGCTGCACTCTTAATGGCGAGCTTGCGCGCCTGCCTCCGCACGATGACTCGCACAACCTCGGGTGAGCTCACATACCTGATGTCCCACTTGAATCGCCTGATCTATGAATCCTCGGCGGTCAATCGCTATGCCACCTTTTTCTTCGGCATCTTCGATCCGGCAGCGAGCAGATTTGATTACGTGAATGCCGGTCACAATGCGCCCGCGCTCTTACCGAAAATCGTCGACCGGCGGCTATGAAGTGCTTCGCCTCGATTGCGGCGGCCCGGTGATCGGGCTGCTTCCGGAAGCGTCATATGAGCAGGGCTCGGTCGTGTTTGAACCGGGCGACCTGTTGCTTGCTTACACGGACGGGATCAGCGAAGCCATGAACTCCGCTGACGAGGAATGGGGCGAGGAGGCTATGATTGCCTCCGCTCAACAAGCCTCAGACGTCACCGTAGAAGGTGTAGTCAAAGCGGTTTTCGCCGCAGCGGACGTCTTTGCCGGCGGCGCCTCGCAGCATGATGACATGACTGTTCTCGTGATGAGATATTCGCGCGAGGTTTGAACAGCGGCACACCGCAACTTCCGACCGCCCGCAAAAAGCATCAGGCCAAACTATTGTCGAGTGTGTTCGAGGTTTTAGAGCTAGAAGCTTGGGCGGCGTTTCTCAGGCTCGACGCGCGCACAATCAGTTTCGGAGGTAAAACAATCTCCTTTGGGCGCGCTAGAGTTTCTTTCTCCACCAGCGACAAAGCCAGTTCTGCAGAGCGATTTCCGAGCAGGCCGCTATCCTGGTCGATACTGCTAAGTGGAACACGCAAAGCGCTGGCGTATCGAACGTTGCCTGCTCCTATGATGCAAACGTCCTCCGGTATTCGGAGCCCAGCCTCCAGAATCGCGGTCATGGCACCCATCGCAATCGGATCGTTACTGCAGAAGATGCCATCGGGCTTGCTGGCCAAAGCCAGGAGTTCTTTTGCAGCTCTGTATCCGGTCACATCGGCAGCATCATCAAACGCGGGACCAGCGACGATGTACTCGTTTACGATTGGCAGGCCTTGTGAGGTCAGCGCGCTTCGATAGCCCTCAAGGCGGTCGCGGGCGGTGCTCACGTGCTCGCCCCCTACATACGCAACGCGCTTGCAACCGTTCTGAAGCAAGTGCTCGGTTGCCATTCGCCCCACCGCGACGTCATCCGTACCAACAAAATTAGCCGCCAACCCACTGAATCTACGATCAACCAGAACGTAGGGGCGCTCTTGTTCCTCAATCCTTCGGAAGCTCTCGACGGTCCACTGGGTGGATGCAATCAGCAGTGCGTCCAGCCGTCGCGCCAGCATCTGTCCGATCTCCTGCTTTTCAAGTTCGGGATCCTCCTCGGATGAGGCGATCACCAGGCCATAGCCTCTCGTTCGAAGTACCGAAGATACGCCCTTCGCCACTTCTGCAAAGAACGGATGAACAAGGTCAGGAACCACCAGACCGATCAGATGGGTTCGCCCGGTAACAAGAGCTCGTGCGGCAAGGTTGGGCTGATAATTCAGCTCCTTCATGCGCTTAAGGACACGACCACGTGTCTCGGCGCTGATGTCTTCGTGATTGCGCAGTACCTTCGAAACAGTGACAACGGAGATTCCGAGGTCGCGCGCAATGTCCTTAAGACGGATTGCCACGAGTTGATTATGACGCATGATTAGGAAGCCTAACGCCCGGCACGTGCGAGTTGTTCTCGTACAAACTTGGCCTCATCACTGTTCGGTCCAAGGGTCTTTCGTAAATGGTTAGCGCCTGCTTCAGCAGCGCAACGCTTGCAGCGGATTCGCCGGCATCGTTCATCAGCATCCCTAAATTGGCAATGTCGGCCGCCGTTTCGGGCCGATCCGGACCATAAAGAGAAGTATCGATGGCACGGCCCGGCGATACAGCTGCCGGCTTCTCGCAGGTTCTTCTTGTTCCAGAGGACGTCGGCCAGATTGGTGCAGCTCGCAGCTAATTGAGGGCTTTCCGGTCCGAATCTCTGTTCCGCAAGGGCGAGGGCGGCACGCTCAAGCTTCTCTGCCTCGTCCAATTGC
This sequence comes from uncultured Acidobacteriaceae bacterium, assembly GCA_963730775.1. Taxonomy (GTDB): domain Bacteria; phylum Acidobacteriota; class Terriglobia; order Bryobacterales; family Bryobacteraceae; genus Bog-105. Next base: position 152,064 of record CAVSTI010000020.1, read on the forward strand.
TCACGGCCTTCGAGGAGGTTACCCAGCGTGTTCAGAATGCCGACCGTGACTTGCGCATTCGCTTTGGGCGAGCCTTGCTGAATCGAAAGCGCCCGCCGCAAAACGGGTTCCGCTTCGCCATCCAGGTGGCGAGATCGCAACGCGAGCGCGTACTGATGCAACAAAACAGCTACGGCTGGTGAATCCGGTCCCGAGGACTTCTCTTGCGCTGCGACCGCGTTCCGGTAGTAGGCGTCCGCGTGCTCAGGGTCTTTCTCCGCGAGTTTCGCGAATGAGCGAGCCGCAATGGGCGGAGTGTTCCCTTCCGCGGTCTGCCGGAAAAGATCGAGTGCTTCCTCGAGCTTCCCCTCCGACTCGAGCGCGAACGCAAGACTCTCACGATCAGCATCGACATTCGCGTTCGTCGTGCGTGTGTCAATTGAAAGAGCACGCCGCAACGGCGCTTCAGCCTCCGCGCCGCTACCGATCTGTAAGAGAAAAGCGCCCAGGTTCAAATGCCGAACGCGCGACTTTGTCGCTGTCCGGCCCTGATTGGCGTTCTCGTTCGGCGAGTGCCTGAGTAAACACTGGCGTCAGAGTGGAAACGTCTGCGGGAACAATGAATCCGCCGCCCGATTCCGCTTTGCCCGTCACCGGCCGCAGTTCCTTCACGGCTCGTCTCGAAGGCACCAGTTTCGGCCCGCGCGGATCGTAGATCCCGATCCAGTGATTCGTGAATTTCAGGTTCGCGCTGGTTGTTACCTGGGGCATGTGGCAATCCGCGCAAGCTTTCGAAGCAACGGGAGACGAGTGTGTCACCTTCGCGTGACACGAGATGCATCGGCGTCGAATGATGACGCCACCCGTTTCAGAGGCTTATGCGGATCATGACACGTCAGGCAGGACAGTGCGCCGTTACTGTTGCGGAAACAGGCGGCGCGGTGTAAGTACCTGGGCTGATGGCGGACATTCCAGGCATTCGTCCAATCGGCATCGTCATCCAGATCGCTTGCCTGGCGATGGCACGCTCCGCAAAGGGTACTGATCTGGACTGCTGTCAGCTTCTTGGGGTTTTGTATGGACTTCGCGCCAGCGGACTCGGCGTGAGCGCGCCCCGGACCATGACAAGATTCGCAGTGAACGCCAGGCTCGCTCGGCTGAACCTGGAACGTGGACGTCAGCGTCAGCGGTCCGGTCGAGTGACAGCGGAAACAACGCAGCGCCGATTCCGTGGCGTCGAATGTCTTGTACACCGTATCCGTATCAGTCGGAATGACCTGGAGTAAGAGCAAGCGACTTCGTCGCTGCGTAGTAGCTCAGGCCGTGTTCGGCAATGGTTTCGTCGCCGGTCTGGCTGACCCAGGTCCTTGCCTTAACTCCGGCACCGAAAGCCCACTGAGCATGGCTACCGGGCCCGGGATCTGTAGGCTGCGCCGGCCTTAGCGCATGCGCATGTGCGGTGTTCGATTGGGATTCGAACCGCGCCGGGTGACAGTTGCGGCAAGCCGCACTCCCGACGTAGTCCGAACCTTCGTTTTTCCCGGCTGCGGGTAAGATCCAGCAGGCAACGGCGAACATTGCCAAAAACCGAAGCGAATTCATTAGCCTTACTACTCTTACCGCGGCCGAATCCCTTCGCGTTGATCTTTACCCGCTGCCATCACGACCAAGTACGAGCGCTCAGAACAGGAACCGCATCGCGAACTGGATCGTTCTTGGATCATTGATCTGCGTCGTGATGAATCCGGTGGTCGCGTTTGCCGCAGTCGTGACACGCTGGTGTTCGGGCGGTCCGAACTGAACGCGATTGAACAGGTTGTAGACCTCTGTCCGGAATTCTAAGTTGAAGCGCTCCGTGATCGGCCGTCCTCTTCAGCAGCGAAACATTGTAGTTGGCAATGCCGGGCCCGCGAAGCACAGGGTCAACTCGGCTTTCATTGCCGAGCGAGTAAGAAGCGGGAACCGTGAAGCACGCCGTGTTGAACCAGGCATTCAGCCGCGACTGGGCAGAGCCACTCTTTTCCGGATTACAGCCAGGCACCACGTTCGGACGCAGACCGAGATTAAAGCCGGCCACGTTCGGGGTGGCGGTGAAGGCCAGTGGGTAGCCCTCCTGGAAGGTAGCCGTTCCGCTCATACTCCAGCCGGAGCTGAATTTCTGCAGCCGAACCGAGTTGCCGCCGCTCAAGAACGCTGTTGCCCTTGCCAATCGGGAGATCGGCCGAGTAACTCACGACCAGGCGCTGCCGTGAATCAAAGCCTGCCAGCGATTTCTCCGCCCGCATATTGGCCGGATCTTGCGGTCCGGGATTGGCGCCGACACCCGAATCCAGCCAGCCGGTCGTGCTGTTCGTGTTGGCCAGGAGCTTCGAGAACGTATAGGCCGCCAATATGGTCCCGCCGCTCGGCATACGCTTTTCGACTTTCATCTGAAGCGAGTGATAGGTGGAGTGTCCGAGATATCCTCCGCCCGAAGCAACGCTCGTGTATTCCGGGAAGGGGAGAAGGAGCTGACCTCGCTGCACCGTGGGCTGCGCCAGGGTTCCGTTCTGGACCAGGCCGTAGAAGGGATTGGGTACAAGACTGCTCAGAGCAGTTCCCTGCGACAGATATTGAGTGGGTAGAGCATTGAGCTGATAGGTCCCGGTGGGCAGGTGGACGCCTGTGGCCCCGGCATAGGCCGCTTCCAGGGCCACGCCGCCCCAGAACTGATGCTGAATCGTGAAGTTCCACTGTCCTTGATATGGATACGAGATCTCGCGGAGAGGAATGTTGGTCAGTCCGCCGCCGACCAATATGGCCTGCGCCTGATCGTGCGGAAGATTGCCCGGTGCTGGAAGGAAGCCGTTCGGGAACGGATTGCTGATCGGATTGTTCAGTGTCACACCACCGTCCAGCGTTCCCAGATACGGGGTGCCGAAAGAACTAAGCGGCATTCCCCAGGGAGCTTCGCTGAATTGCAGATTGGATGGAAGGTAGTAAATGCCGCCGCCAGTTCGGACGACGGTCTTGTCGCTGACTCGGTAGGCAACTCCGACTCGCGGAGCAACCAGGTTGAACCACTCTTTTCGGGAGCCTTGGTCGGGATGTTGGGGCGAAAGGACAAAATCCAGCGCCCCTCGTACCGGTTGGCCATTCACCGTGATTCCCTGCGTTGCCGGATTGACTTCAGTCGGATTGAAGGAAGCAATGCGGTTGTAGCGCTCCAGCCAGACGCCGGGGATTTCCCACCGAACGCCATAGGTCAACGGTAAGTTTTGAAGTGGCCTGCCAGGTGTCCTGCGCATAATACCCCTGGTACCGCAGAGATTCATACGGCCGCGCGAAAGCGCTCTCGGTGCCGCTGGTACCGTAGCCCAGCAGCATGGATGCCAGGCCGTTGCCGCTGGCGCCCGGATTTAAGCGCGTTCTGCGAGGTGATGACGTTGCTGAAAGTGAACGACCCGCCATCGAAAGTCTGATAGTAAGTATTCTGCATGTTGCGCCAGTCAGCGCCGAACTTGAACGTGTGCTTGCCCTTTACCCAGCTCAGGTTTGGCGTCAGCACATAATCGTTCTCGGTCGACACGATATGCAGACCGCTTACCGGGTTATAGCCGGTGATAGTGAACGAGGGAATCGAAGTCGTGGGCCCGCCATGGATGATTGGAAGTTGTTGATCCATGTAGGTGGGAAAACCGAACGTATTGCTCAGGCTGATTCCGGTCATAGGACTGAGAACGATCGTACGGAAACCGAATGTAGGAAGCTCGCATGTCGAGAACTAAGGAGGGACTGATCACGTAGGTTGCGCCGGCGAGGCCCTGCGTGGTTGTGAAGAACTCGGGAGAGTAAGGATCGTTTGCGTAGATCCCATTCCCGTACGGCGCGAACGGTAAGCTTTGCGAAGACCAGCGCGAGAAGCGAGCGAAGACCCGGAGCTTTTCGTTCACGTTGTAGTCCCAGCGACCGTTGACCTGGTCGTTATTGCCGCCCTGAGCAGCGAGGGCACTGAAGTTGAAATTGTGCGTGAACGGCTGCCCCTGCTGATTCGGCAACGCCATCAGCGGGAAGCCGAGGAGTTTTGCGGAAACCGGGTTGATTCGGCTTGCCGGGATGATGTTGCCGGGGAATGGCGTGCGCTGAATCACTTGGCCGGGCGCACAAGCGGTATTGGCTACCGGTGCCGCACTGAGTCAGAGGATCGTATATCGGAATGACTGCATTCTGAGCGTTTCGGTATCCCGAGAAGTCGCCCCGATACATCTCCGGAAGCGGCACGGTCGCGGTGTAACTTGATCCCTGGCGCGACCTAAAACCTTCCCATGCGGCAAAGAAGAACATCTTGTTCTTCTGTATGGGCCCACCGCCGGTAAGACCGTATTGGTTCTGTTTGAAAGGCTGTTTTCCGCTTCCGTTCGCGTTGGCAAAGAAGCTGTTTGCGTTCAACACCGTGTTGCGGAAGAACTCGTACGCGCTGCCGTGGAACTCGTTTGTACCTGACTTGGAGGACAAGTTGATGATGCCCCCGGAGTAACGGCCGTATTCGGAACTATTGCTATTCGTCTGCACGCGGAACTCAGCCACCGCCTCCGGACTGGGAACCATGTTGACAAGATTTCCGAGGGCAGAATTCGCCGGCACGCCATCGAAGTACACCGCTCCCTGGTTGGCGAACCCTCCGCCGATCTGGTAATTACCGGCTGCAAAAATGTTTTTTCCGGTCAGGGCGTTTCCCTCGGTCGAGCCCTGCGGCACAACGCCCGGAACTAAGGCGGTCAGGTTCAGAACGTTGCGGCCGTTTACCGGTAATTCCTCAACGGCCCTGCTGTTGACGACCTGGCTGAGATTGGCGTTTTCGGTCTGTAGTACTGGCGGAGCCGCGGTGACTTCAATGTTTTGCGTTACGTCGCCCACTTGCATCGATATGTCTGCGCGAGCCGTACCAGACACGGTCACTTCGATGTTGTCGCTGGTTGCCTTTTTGAAGCCACCCTGTTCCACTTCAACGCGGTACTTTCCAGGAACGAGGTTTAAGAACTGATAATCCCCTCCGTCCCCGGATTGCGCCTGGCGTCGTTCGCCAGTCCCCGCGTTCGTCAACGAGACATTCGCGCCGCGAAGGGAGGCACCAGACTGGTCGGTTACCGTGCCGACGATAGATCCATAAAAGGCCTGACTGAGAAGGGGGATGCTCGTGAGCGCGGCGAGCGCCGAGATGATTGTGAAGCCAAGCAAAACTGATTTGATTCTGTTCATACCAACCTCATGGTGTGGTGGAGTTCAAAGCTCCCTAATTGCGCCGATTCGCGGGCGCGCTGCACAGAGCGCAATGACTCTTGCGGATTACGCAGAATTTATCAATGGCTCAGTAGGAAGTCAAGAGAAATCGCTAACTCACGTGCTAAACCTATGACTCTTATCAGGAAACGCTATCGCAATCGATGCGCTAACGCTCTCGCCTGTGGGATGTGATAGGATTTTTGGCTAGCCTCACACGCAACAAAGATTGCGCATTACGCAAGTCGGAGCGCCCCCAAAAGACTCGCCATGAAAGCAAAGCCTATCGGATTTTCTCTCGCTGCCACGGTGCTGATTGCGTTGCCAATTGCAATCGCCAATGGCCAGCAATCTGCGACCGGTTGGACAGATTACCTGGGCGGTCCGGACGGGTCGCACTATTCTCCTCTCAAGCAAATTACTCCCGAAAACGTCAACAAGCTGGAAATCGCCTGGACCTACGACCCGGGTGAGGTCGGTGGCTTTAGCTTCTGTCCGCTCGTGGTCGGAAACGTGGCGTACGTCTCGGCCAAACAGGGCGAGCTGGTAGCGCTGGACGCAACCACGGGCAAAGAACTTTGGGAGCATAAATTCGGTAATGGCGGCCGATCTGGCGGCATTGGAAGCCGTGGGGCCAATTACTGGGAAAGCCCCGACCATTCCGACCGGCGAATCTTTGTCAACGGAGGCGGATTCATGTACGCCCTTGACGCCAGGACCGGCGAGTCGGTCGGCAGCTTTGCCGATCACGGCCGTCTGGACATGAGAACCGGTATCGACCGCGCGCCGATCCCGTTGGCCTCTCGGACCCCTGGACGGATTTTCGAAAACCTGATCATCGTGGGCAGCTTTACGGGCGAGGGATACCTTGCGCCTCCTGGCGACATTCGAGCCTTCGACGTCCGTAGCGGCAAGCTTGCCTGGGTCTTCCACACCATTCCGCGGCCGGGCGAACCAGGGTACGATACCTGGCCCAAAGATGCCTATAAATACATGGGCGGCGTTGATGTTTGGGGGGAAATCACCGTCGATGAAAAGCGCGGCATCGCGTATCTTCCAGTCGCGTCAGCAAAGTACGAGCTCTATGGCGGAGACCGCCCGGGCAACAATCTCTACGCCGATTCTCTTCTCGCTCTGGACGCGCGCACAGGGAAATATCTCTGGCACTTCCAGACCATTCACCACGATATCTGGGACTACGATCCCACTGCGGCGCCTCAGCTCGCCACGGTAAAACACGACGGCAAAACGGTCGACATTGTCGCTTTAGCGTCGAAGAACGGCTTCCTTTACGTCTTTGATCGAGTCACCGGCAAGCCACTCTGGCCCATTGAGGAACGTCCCGTGCCGAAGTCCGAAGTGCCCGGCGAATGGACATCCCCGACGCAGCCCTTCCCCACGGTTCTGCCGCCGTTCGCGCGCCAGGACATGACGGTAAAGGACATGTACGACGGCTTCATGACTCCGCAAGAGAAGGTCTGGTGGACAGAGCGGCTTTCTAAAGCGAAACATGGTCTCTACACTCCTCCGGGTCTCACCGACACCATTGAAATGCCGAGTGTCAACGGCGGCCCTTTTTACTTCGACAGCGCTGCCGACCCGGCAAATGGAATTGTGTACGTTGAGTCGAAGGACGTACCCTCGATCATCAAGATGGTGCCCGAAGGTGAATCGACATCCGCCAATGCCGGAGGTTTGATTCCTGCGCGGGAACGTCCCGCGTCACGAGGTCCGGCAAATGGTCCGCCGTTCCCGGTGCGGATCGGTCGAACAGTGTACGAGCAGTCCTGCCAGGTGTGCCACGGTCCGAATCTTAAGGGAGAGCGCGGGCCTCAAATCGACAACGCCGTAGCGAAATTGGGAGTGGACGCCGTACGCACGACCATCACGAACGGCAGAGGTGGCATGCCGGCTTTCCCTTCGGTCAAAGGGGAAGCCATGACAGATTTGCTTGCCTTTCTGAGCAAACCGGAGTCTGCTCCTCCTGGTTCAGGAGTTCCCGGCAATGTGCTGGCTGAGCGGGTCGAACCCGATTATCCGCCGGGCGTTACGCCACCGCCTTCTCGTTACAAAACTGGCTATGGCGATGAGGGCTACATCGTCACACCGCCTTGGAGCACGATCACCGCTTACGATCTCAACCAAGGAAAAATCCTCTGGCAGACGCCCTACGGAGATCTTCCGCAAGCAGGGCCCAGCGACAAGCTCAGAGGCAACGTCTTCCCCAAGAGCGGCTTCGTGGTTTTGGCGTCCGGCCTGATCGTCTTCGTCGATAACGAATCGAAGCTCTACGCGCTGGACAAGAATACCGGAAAGGTTGTTTTCACCAAAGACATGCCGAATGGCGCCATCGGAGTGCCTGCGGTCTACGAAGTCAATGGCCGCGAATATATATTGTTCCCCTTGTTAGCCGGACCGGGCTTTCCGGTCGGAGCTAAAGTCGCTCCTGGCGGCGTCAATCCGCCTGCGGGACCCAAGGCCTATGTGGCGGTGGCTCTACCGGCAGGCAAAAACGGTGCGGAAACAACCGCCCTTTCGTCCAAGTAAGAGTGTGCTGGGAGGCATCATGCGCAAGGAGATCGTTTGCGGGCTAGTCGCAGTCGCTGCCATAGGCCTGTCGATTCGGCAGGCCGCTGCGAACAAGAACTTCGTACCGGACTGGACCTTTAAGGGTTCGTCTGTCTCCGCGTTCCGGACCCTCGGTGAGGCGGACTGGCGCGCCGAAAATGGCGAGATCGTGGGAACTCCGCGATCACCAGCGGGCGGATGGCTGATCTTGGACCGGCCCCTTCAGGACGTGGAGTTCGCTTCCACCTACCGCTGCACGGGCGGCTGCCGGACCGGCGTGATGGTCCGTTCGCAATCAACGCCGGAGGGAATTCGCGGAGTTTATGTCGCGCTACCAGACGGACAAGATCCCGCCGGTTCTTTCGCATTGAGCTTGGATTCGCAAGGTCACGAGCTTAAGCGCGAGCCTCTGAAACGCGGCGGCGGTATGGTTCGCCGCATAACGCCGCCGCCCGCCAATGCACAAGCTGCGGGCAGACCCCCGGTTAGATCGGGAGGGCAGGCCGCGCTTTCCCTCCACTGATTTGCCGCCCGGCTCTCCGTACACTCGTCCGGATTACTCTTACAAACCGAATGAGTGGAACCCGCTCGAAGTGATCCTCGACGCCAACATCCTGCGCGTCTGGGTGAACGATGGACCCGAAGGCGGAACCACCAACGGCGAGGCCGACGAGGACGTCGCCAGTTACGGCCCAGTCGCGCTCTATGTAGGAGGCGCGGGTGAAGTGCGTTTCAAACAGGTGGAACTCAAAGATCTCGGCCGGCGCGTGCAAGCCGGATGAACAGACCTCCAGCCGCTTCCGCATGCAGCACATCAACGATTTTTACTACGGCTGGTCTGCTACGGCGGCGGACATCAACCACGATGGCATTCTCGACATCGTCTCGGGACCCTTTTATTACCTTGGCCCCGATTATCAAAGTGTCTCGCGAAATCTATTTCAGCAAGACAGTCCGACGTCAGCTCGCAGTTAACCCCGGCCATGGTCAACTTCGCCTACGACTTCACGGGCGATGGCTGGCCGGATGCTCTGATCTCGACCGGCCGGGCAATGTCGCTCTATGTCAATCCCAAGGGGGAGCTGCGCCGTTGGGATAAGTACAACGTTCTGCCAACGGTTTATTCCGAAATCGCGGTTTTCAAAGACGTGGACGGCGATGGAAAACCGGACGCTATTTTTGTGGGCGGTGGCGCAGTCAGCTGGGCCAGCCCTGATCCGGCGAATCCGACTGCGCCATGGATCGTCCATAAGGTTTCGCAGCAGGGATACGGCGTTGCCGCGCAGCACGGGCTCGGTGTGGGCGACATCAACGGTGACGGCCGAATGGACATCGTTTCGCCTCATGGCTGGTGGGAGCAGCCAGCCAAAGGCACGCCGGAAGGGCCGTGGCCCTATCATCCCGTCGCGCTGGGACGCTGGCCGCGCGCCGGTGGCAGTGTCGGCGGCGCGGAAATGGGCGTGTACGACGTAAATGGTGACGGCTTGAACGATATCGTGACCAGCCTGGGCGCGCACGGCTGGGGCCTCGCCTGGTTCGAACAGAAGCGGGACAAGAGCGGCGCGATTTCGTTCACCGAGCACATGATCATGGACGATTACTCAACCAAGAATGCGGGCGGCGTTACGTTCTCCGAACTGCACGGCTCGACGGTCGCCGATATCGACGGCGACGGGATTCCCGATTTCGTAGTGGGCAAGCGGCTCTTCTCGCATCAGGAAAGCTACACGGATCCGGATCCGTTCGGCCCGGCCGTTCTTTACTGGTATCCGTACCGTGCGCAACCCCAAAGCTCCCGGGGGCGCGGAGTTCGTACCGGAATTGATTCACAACCGCTCCGGCGCGGGCTCGACCGTGCTCGCAGTCGATCTGAACAAGGACGGCGCCATGGACATCGTGACGTCCACGAACCGGGGAACTTTCATCTTCTGGGGCAAATCCAACGGGAAAAAGCGAAACGGGAAGAGCCATGAAGTTACCGAACAATGATCGGGAGCCTCCACGGCGCCTGTTAGACGCGGATCGCTGTCGACCGTGACGAGGGGCAAACGACCCCTCGTGGTCAGACGCTTAGCTTACGGCGATTCCGCTCTCCGATGAGCATCGCCAGGGTCAAGATCGCCTGAACTAGCAAAGCAAGAGCGATTAGAAGGATATAACCTTCAAAGTTGGATCCGTCGATGATCCCTCTAAGTGCTTTGCTCGCCAACCAGAAGAGCGGGAGGCAACCAATCGCGCTCAAGTCCAGCAATATGGACCGCCGGCGAAGCCAAAGGGCGAGTATTGTGAGTAAGCCTTGGCTGACAATGATGGCTGAGATGATTTCTCCTTCAACGTAGCCGGGATGCCGCAGACGCAAACCCATTGCGCCCAGCCACAGCCCTGATAGCAGAGTGAAGCTGCACACTGAAAGAAGGAACCGTCGAAGCTTAGATTGAAAGCCAAGCCATGCGGGCATGAAGCTTAGAATCTGGAGTGCATACCAGATGCTCGCTTTCAATCGACCTCTCTGGACCTGCTGCTCGTGGAACTCTTCGAGCAAATCGCCCGAGATCGTTTGTCTGTCACGCTCGCGTAACAGGTGAAGCAAGATCAGTTCTAACCAACGCGGTGGTTGCTCTCCAGTCATGCGAATACCTCCAGGGGCCACTGTTTGCCCCTCCACATGTTTTCTAATGTCCTGCGCGTTTCCGTCAGTGCGGACGCCCCCATAGCTGTTAGCCGGTAGTATCGTCGCGCGCGTCCCCCTCGTACCTCGCCACCCTCAGCCAGACGGGATAAAAGAAGTCCCTCGTTCTCAAGCCGGTCCAGAGTGGCGTATATCGCTCCCGCTGTTATGGCTCGACCTTCAATGGCCGATTGCACCTCACGGAGCACAGATCGGCCATAAGCCTCGTCATCGAGACCAACGACCGAGAGCAGTACCATTTGTTCAAAAGTGCCAAGCAGGTCCGCCATGTCTACAATGTAGACAAGCTAATCGCGCGTGTCAAGGAATATCGCCGGTAGTTGATGCGCTGATTTGGGGCTCCGTTCGTTAAAGCTGTCGTGTAGGCAAATCGTGTCACCTTGTGTCCGGATTCTTGTCCCCTGGTATCGGAAGAAGAAAACGTGCTGTTCTTTCTGCTCGGTCGGTGGTTCGAACGCACCTCGAAACGTGCACAGCTCTGGCTCAGGCTGCAGGCCTTCCACGGCCTTGAGCGTGAGGTGGTCGGGCAGCTCACCTGTAAGAATGAAAGCAGTCACATAACGAGTAACACACCCGATGTTGAAAATATCTCTACTGCGTAGCATCCGGCTGACATGTTGCGCCACGTTAGTAATGGGCGCGGCCGCGGCACAGCAGAACCGACCTGCGATCACGGGGATATCGCACATGTGCGTGTACGCCAGTGATATGAAGGCGAGTGAGCACTTCTACGCCCAGATACTCGGAGCTGCGAAGGGCCCTGATCCCCAGGATGCAAATGGAACTCGCTATTACTTCAGCCCTGTCCAGTTTGTCGAGGTGTTGCCGCTACCCGCCGGGGCGACCCAGAGCAGAATGGGTTGCGTCGCGTATAACACTCAGGATGCTGAGAGCTTGCTACAGTATCTGCGCGCCAAGGGCGCGGCGGAACTAGGCGAGCTACGGACGGGGAACGATGGAAGTCGTTGGTTTCAGACAAAAGATCCTGAAGGAAATGAGGTTCAATTCGTCCAGCCGGGCAAACCCGCGTCCAGTCCTGGCGGCGCCAATCCCATAGGCAACCGCATTATTCATGTGGGATATCTGGTGCACAGTAGAGCGGAGGAGGACCGCTTTTACAAAGACATCCTGGGGTTCAAGGCATACTGGTTTGGTTCAAAGCAGCCGGATCATGTGGACTGGGTTTCACAACAGGTGCCCGACGGGCATGACTGGCTTGAGTACATGATGGTTGGCGATGGTTCGACCGTACCTCTGTCCAAGGTGGACCAGCGTCAGCTAGGAGTCCTCAATCACTTTTCAATCGGCGTGCCGAACATGGAAGAAGCCGTGACCACGTTATACCGGGAAGAGCGCCTCAGCCCGAGGCACGACGGCCCACAGATGGGGCTAGACGGAAAGTGGCAGGCCAATCTTTATGACCCGGACGGTACTCGAGTGGAACTGATGGAGCTTCAACCTGTCATGAAGCCATGCTGCTCGCCGTTTACCGCGGCCAGTCCGGTCAATTGAAGCTTCTGGAAGCTCCCTCCGGCAGGCCAAGTAAGGCGAGCAGCAGCGACACACCAGACAAAATCACTCGGTATCAGAAACTGAGCCGTAGCATGATGTTCATCAACGGCTGCCCAGCAAAAGAAGCTGTCGTTTGGTCGCCGGTGATTTTGCCGAACAGCTGCGGGTTCCTGTAATCATAGGTGTTCGAGGGATTGTTGAATCCGTAGTTGTGAAATGGATTCTGGAAGTCGAACCGAAACTGCAGGTTGACCCTTTCCGTGAGCGCGAAATTCTTCTTGGCCGACACTTGCGAATAAAGCAGACCCGGTCCTGTGATAATGTTCCGACCGGCGTTGCCCGGGGTGAAAGGAGCCGGCACCGAGAAACAATTTACATCGAGAACCGGGTTCTCCAGAGCCTGATTGAACCGATTCCCTCCGATCTTGTCCCCCAGCCCGAAGCCCGGCATTGAGATGTTGCTGCACGCCAAATTCGGCACTTGGTTCCCAATAGCAGTCGAGTAATAGTTATTCAGGCTGTTCGTCAAGCTCACACCAAATGGATTTCCGGACTCGATGCTTTGAATCCAGGCCAGTTCGTAACCACCCACTAGATAGTCAAGGAACTTACTACTATTCACCCATTTCCGGCCGCGGCCCACCGGCAATTCGTAGGTGGCACTGGTCACGAAGACATGGGTTCGATCATAACCTGCTCGTGCTTTGTTAAGATTTCGATTCTCAACCGGTGCCACGCCCGTGCAAACTCCGTAGTCACTGTCGCAGTCGTCGATAGCCTTAGAGAATGTATAGAACGAATTCAAGACCAAACCTTGCGAGTAACGTTTCTGAAACTGCACAGTTGCCGAGTGATAGGAGGAGTGTCCCGTATTCGACATGTAGTTGATCGCGCCAAATTGCGGATACGGCAGATAATTCTGCGGCGCGGCGAAAGCTGCGGCCCGAAGCACCGGATTGTTGGCACCGAAGCTGGTTGGAAATACGTTTGTGTTCCAGCTCTCTACCAGGTCAACTCCCGCCGACCCTTGATACGTCAGCTTGAGGATGTTGTTCGTGCTCAGCTGATATTGGAGACTGAAATTCCAGTTCATGGCATAGCCCGGATGGAGGTTGCCGTCCATCCAGTAGATATTTCGCGAACTGTAGTTGGTGCCAATGAAGGGAGAACTGAGGTCCGATCTGACGGGATAATTCAGACCGCCGGGAAACTGACTGATTCGATAAATGGGGCGCGGATCTCCGGCCAGTTGCTGCTGTGCAATCTGGGACTGGTATTCATCGAATTGTTGCAGCGCATTCGGAAACCGGATGTCAATCGTGTTGATCCCGAATCCACCCCTGAATACCATTCGCTCTCGCGGGTGCCAGGCGACCCCGATACGCGGCTGAAAATTCTTCCAATCCCGCTGATTGAGCCCATCACTCGGGTGAACGATGGCGCCGAGCTTGCCTGAGACCGGATCGACCGTCGTCGGACTGAAGTTGCTGATGAGGTTATGAGCAGTATGAAAAGGACTCTCTGTCGACCAGCGCAACCCCAGATTCAACGTCAAGTTGGGCGAGAACTTCCAGTCATCCTGGAAGTAGAGGCTATTGATAATGTCACGCGGCAGCCACGTCGTTGTGTAGGTGGTAAAGTTCGCTTGTCGAACATAGCCCAACTCGAGCCCGGCAAGTTGATTCCCGGTATTCGGTATCGGCTGTCCATTATCTTGCAGTCCCGACGTCATGTTGTCGAACTGGAAGACGCCACTGGGCTGGCCGAGTTGGAAATAGTTCGCCTGATAGTGGATAAACTCATATCCCACTTTCATCGCGTGCGTGCCCAGCACCTTTGAGAAGTCATCCCGGAGAGTCCAGACTTGACGGATATTGCGGGAAGGGGAAGGCGCACCCAGGCCATACGTTGTGTTCAAGGCCGGAGCTGTTGAATTGCCCGATGCGGTAGTTCCACTAAACGTCGGGAAGAGCGCGGAGTTATCGTTTGGAATTCCCAGGTTGCCCGGCCAATCCTGGTTGTATGAAGGCACAAGCGTGTCGTTGCGAAGCCGGTAAAAGCCAACTCTCACATCGTTTAATGCCGTCGGGCCAAGCAGCCACGTCAAACCGGTCGATGCATTCTGCTGCGTGAAAGGAGTGATGATGCCATTTGCATAGTCGAAGGCGGGCACCGCCACACTGGTCGGCCGCTGCAAGCCGCTCGTGTAGTTATATGTGTAGCTGGAATACGCTTTTAGATTGGCATTGAACTGGTGGTCCACGCGTTCCGAGAAATCGCTAAAGAAGGTTCTCGATCGTGAAGCCCATGTGTAGTTACTCACTGGTCCGGTGCTGGTCAAAGAACCGGGCGTATTCGGACCCGCCCACGGTCCATAAGACAACAGCTTCCGGTAAACAGGATCCATCTGACTCACCGGGATCCTGTTGTTGGGAAGTAGGTCTCGCGTCCACTTGGTACAAGTCGAGCCCGAGACAGTAACGCATCGAGTGGTTGACGGGTCATACAGCGGCTGTCCGGCGCCCCCGAACGTGAAGTCGCCATTCAACTCGTCCTGTGTTGGAGTTTGGCTGGTGTAAGAGGTGGACTTCTTCTCGATCAGCTTCTGAATGCCGAAGAAGAAAAAGGTTTTGTTTTTGCCGTTGTAAACCTTGGGAATCGAGATCGGTCCACTCAAGCTTCCATCCATCTGCATGAACCAGGCGGGTACACCGTCGGGAGCTCCGGGTTGTGAATCCGAGGTTCTATATAGGTTGAAGAACTGACGATGAGTCATGCTCCGCGTTCGTCCCAGATCGGATGCCGTCCCGTGGTACTGATTCGCTCCGCTCTTTTTCGAGACCGTCAAGACACCGCCCGAGGTATGTCCGTACTCGGCAGGCAGCGTTCCTGTTACTAGCTGCACTTCACCAACTGAATTCTCGACTGGTTTAATGTCAGTGCCCGTGCTCAGCACAGGGTCATTGCCAAACACGCCATCCTCAAAAACCGTCGTGCCGGTCGATCGAAGCCCGGCGACGTTGAACCCGCTGAGGGAGCCACCATAGGCATATCCACTCATCGTCACGCCCGGACTTAGATTCAATGTGTTCAGCACATATCTCTGATACAGAGGCATCTTGTACAGCGTCTCTCCCTCTGTGACGGTGCTGGTAGACGAGGTTTCGGTCTCGAGAAGCGTGGCAGCGCTGGTGACCTGAATCTGCTCGCTGACTTGGCCCAGCTGCAACGTGCCGTCTACTGCCAGCACATCGCCCACTTTCAACTGCAGCCCCTTCTGCACAAGGCTCTTGAATCCCGCCGACTCAAAGCTCACGTCGTAAGTGCCAGGTAGGAGTGACTGGATACGGTACAGGCCGTCCGAATTGGTTTCGGACCGCGCCTGGAAGTTTGTGCTCGTCTCAACCGCTAACACCTTCACACCGGCGATGGCCGCACCTTGCGGGTCGATCACCGTACCCGTGATGGTTCCTGTGCTCAGCTGGGCCGCCGCCAGCATCGTGGCGCTCAATCCGACAACAATTGCGCTTATCGCGGCGGAAATCCCTCGCCTGCGGCTGCAGGCGGTCCTGCGGTCCGACCAAAGCATACTTTGCTCCTTAAGTCCCCTGATTCTTACTAACGAGTGTGTTTATACTACTAAGTCTTAGTCGAGCGAACAAGCGCCAATGTGAAAAAGTTCGTTTATTGTTCGCGCGAACGGGGACAAAAGTGAACGGACGGCACGCAGCTAAGTCTTGTTGGCCAGCAGCAAGGAAGCCTGCAACATTGCGCGCGCGTAGGCGATGTCGTAGGCCATGCCCGTATACCCGCCGCCGCCCGGGTATTGGTTGTGAATACCCACGGCGCGGTCGTAATCAAGCGCTCGCTCGTGCTCCGGATACACCATCCGGGTGTATTTCTGCTTCACCAACTCCTGCATCACCGCGAGCATGTTATTCTCGCCCTCGTCAATGAAGACTTCCGTGTATTTGTTGTAGGGCTCGCGTACGCGCACGTTGCGATAGTGCACATGGTTGATTCGGTCGCGCGAGCCAAAATAACGGCACACTTCGACCGGATCATGACCCATTTCGCGAGTAACACCACAGTCAAACGTAATGCCGTTTGACGGACTATCCACCACACTGATCAGTTTCTTCCATCCCTCAACTGTGGCCATGATCTGTCCCGAGCCACGACTGAGAGCTACCGGGGGGTCATTAGGATGTAGCGCGAGTCGAACGTTCGATTTTTCCGCGACCGGAATCACGGCCTTCAGGAAGTATCCGATGTTCTCCCAAAGCTGGTCTACCGTATAGCTTCCTTCCGCAGGTAGCGGCGGCAAGTCTTTCATGCGGTCATAGTCAAATGCCGTCAGCCCCGCGCCTGCTCTTCCCGTCTCCTCGTAATAGCCTTCCATCGCCCGGTGCGCGTAGAAGTTATATTCGACGACTGGCAGCCCCACCTTGCCGGCGGCCTCGATGGATGCCTTGAACTTAGCAATCTCTTCGTCACGCCCCGGCTTTCCATAAATCACATTGGAGAATCCGGCGATCATTACGTTTCCCAGCTTCAGGCCGCCAGCCTTGAGCTTGTCCACCATCGGACCCAACTGCTCGGCGGTCCACGGCATTGGGCCACCGCCCATCAGCACATACTCCACGCCCAGTTGCCTGACAGCCCGAATGGCGCTGTCGCTCAGATCGCGTCCATTCACGGGAGCGCCGATCTTGGGCGTGTTTGGACCTTCACTCGGCATGCCGGGCCCCCGTTTCCAGGCATTCTCGGCTGCGACAGATGAACCCGGAGCTACCGCCGCCACAGAACCGGCTGCAACACCTTTGAGCAAGGTTCGGCGGGACACGAAACAACTCATAAATAATCCTTTGGAGAAAACAATATCTTTAGTGCGGCGACAACAACCAGCGGTGTTGCCGTTCAACTCAATCTTTATCTCTGTGCGCTTGGGCAACCAGTTGATCGAATTGGCTGCGGGACATCTTCAACTTGTCCGGGTGCGCATCAATCCATTTCGTGAATGCCGCATATTTCTTTTCTGTCCATCCGCCCTCGAACTCGGCGCCATTCGTACCCTGCCGGTTGAGATCAAAGTTGAAGGCATCTTTGAGCTTCGTGAATTCGGCCGTGCTCACGGCCTCCGCGGCCAGGATCGCAGGAATGAAAATCACACCATCGGTCTTCGCCAGCACCAGATCTCCCGGAAGAACAATGGCACGGCCGATGCGAATGGGCGAATTGATCGCCGTCACGGTCATCTCTGTCCAGAAAGAAGGATCCGCGCCTCGATAGAAGCCATTCAGGTCCGCTATCTCTCGGTTCTCTTCCTGATCTCGAATACCGGCATTGAACACAAAGCCAGTGTGAGTATGCGCGGCGATCGCGCTCCCCAGATTAGAACCGATGAGAGTGCCGTTTATGATTTTCCCGAACCCGTCAGCCACATACACATCGCCGAGTTGCAGTTCATTGATGGGCCAGCTGTTGTTCCCGCTCACGCGTCCTTCCGCCTTACCCTCGGCGGCAATTGCCTTCGCCATATCGGGCCGTACCGGCATGTACTGTGCCGTCAGCGCACGTCCGGCAAACGGCTTTTCGATGTGCAGGGCCTCCCATCCACTCTCGAACTGGTTTCGGTATCCCCTCTGATGCAGGAAGTCCCAGATATCTTCGATCGATACGTCGACGGCGCGCTTTAGCAAATCGTCCGGGAGCTTCGGCCGCCCATCCGGGTAACGGTCGCCCTTCCAGTCGGCGGTATAAAACATCATCTGGTCTTTGGTCGTCTTGACCTGGGCCGATGTGACTGATGACCCGAGTATGAGTAACCCGGCCAGGATCGGTCCCATCGCGTTCCTGATCGGTACTCTCAAGATTGGGCAGTTCGATTTCATTTGTACTTCCGAAGAGTCTATCAATCGATGATCTGAAATCTTCGGTCGCACGAGGCGTGACCGTGCACTCAGGCTTGAACAAGTAAGTCAACCCGGGCATGAATCCCTGGGCGGGAGATTCGATTGATTCAGTTACTCGTTACTCGACGAAGTCACTTCAAGGATGCTCAGCGTTCACTAACGAAGCCGGGCATCCCTTCGGCGTGAGGCGAAGCAAACTGCCGCAAGAGGGCAAGTTCAAAAGCGTGTCGAAGCTTATGAAGTGGTTATGATGTCGGGCGGTCAATGGTGGAGTGGGGTGCCGCCCGACTGAGCGGAACGGATTGCGCAGTCCTGAGCTTTCCCATCAGAGAGGGCGAAGGAGCTTGCGGCGGTATCGCAGCAAGCAACGAGAAGACCGCCACCGCCGACGCTGAGAAACCAATGAAGTACGGAAGTAGCTCTTTTGTGGCACGCTCGAAATCCATGACGCTTTACTTGCAATTAGAACGCCAAAGCAAAAATGCCCGCCTGCCGTGTCGAAAAGTAGCATTCGACACACTTTCGGCTCGCGAAAGTGCCATTTCTTTAACACCGTTAACCTTTAGTCTCTTATTCGGACCGACGAAATAGGGTTGCCGACCTCGATTGTGTGTAGCACTGGCAATTTTGCTGTGTCTTTTGAGCCACCAGCGGTCCATAGTTGTCCATTTCCCTCACTGGAACATTTACGGGCAAGCACCAAAAAAGCGAGCCGTCCCGGTCGGAGTTTTGGGCCCAAACACTTGCCTAAAACGTCCAGTTCGGAGGCCGCCGGTGCAAACGGTCATTCTTGATAAAGTAAAGCTGACTATCGGAGAAGCATCCGAAATTAACCAATGCCGTCCACCATTCTCGAGGAAAAAACAGGGCAAAGCGGCCTCGATTCAGCCGTGCCATCCGACCAACTCCGGAAGGTCGTTGAAGAGGAGTTTCAGAGCACTCCAATCATCGACATGCATACCCACCTGTTCATGCCATCGCTGGGCAAATTGGGACTGTGGGGTATCGATGAACTGATTACCTACCACTATCTGGAAGCCGAGCTTTTCCGGTTTTCCCCGACCAAGCCCGAGCAGTACTGGACGCTTTCAAAGCAAGAACAGGCCGATCTGATCTGGCGCACGCTGTTTCAGGAGAACACTCCAGTCTCGGAAGCGACACGCGGTGTCATCGCCGTCATGAAGGCCTTCGGTTTAGACACTCAAGCCAAGGACCTTACGGAAGCCCGGCAGTTCTTCAGCCGTCAAAAATTGGAATCGCACATTCCGAAGGTCTTCGAACTGGCCGGTATCAGCGCCGTCGTGATGACGAACGATCCGCTGGATCCCGCAAGAGGCTCCGCTGTGGGAAAGCAAGCCCGCTCCCGACAAGCAGTTTCATGCAGTGCTGCGGCTCGATCGTGTACTTAATAAATGGGCCGAGAATTGGCAGACTCTCGCGAGCCAGGGCTATAAGGTTAGCGCCGATCTGAGCGGCTCCACGATTCCAGAAGTGCGGCGATTTATCTGCCGATTGGTGCGATCGCATGCATCCGGTCTACATGGCTTGCTCATTGCCCGACACTTTCCTTTCCCGGAAGACAGCGCCCGCAGCCGCCTTTTGCGCCGAAGCGGTTCTGCCGACCTGCCGTGAGCGGAATATCCCGCTCTCCGTGATGATCGGGGTCCGCTACCAGGTGAATCCCGGCCATCAAGCTGGCGGGTGACGCGCGTTGGCAAAACGGATCTTCGCGCGGTGGAAAATCTATGCGTCCAGTTCCCGGACAATCGATTCCTCATCAGCGTTCTCAGCCGCGAGAATCAGCATGAGCTTTGTGTCTATGCACGGAAGTTCGGGAATCTTCTGCCCTTCGGCTGCTGGTGGTTCCTGAACAATCCCGTCCATCGTCGAAGAGATGACCCGCCAACGAATCGAAATGCTCGGCAACAGCTTCATCCCGCAGCACTCGGATGCCCGCGTCCTCGAGCAGGTCATCTACAAGTGGAAAAATACTCGGCGCACCATGACGCCTCTCTTCACGGAAACCTATCGCGTGCTTGTCGAGGACGGTCGGCCCGTTTCACGTGGAGCCGATATCGGCAGGGACTCCATCGACTGTTCCGTACGAATTTCGAACGCTGGGTCAATCTGTAGCGAGGGATACGAATGAGCGCCACTGTGCCTCTCAGTTCAAGCACCGCTCTCCAGCCTGCCAAGACGGGCGGCGTCGGTGGTACATCTGTGGCCTGCTGTTTTACGCCACAACGGTCAACTACATGGATCGCCAGGTGGTTGGTCTGCTCAAGCCGGTCATCGCCAGAGAACTGCACTGGACCGAGTCCGACTACTCTTCCGTGGTGTTCGGATTCCAGCTGGCGTACGCCATCATGATGCCACTGGCCGGCCGCGTCATCGATTGGCTCGGAACGCGTATCGGATACGCTTTGGCCGTGGTCGTCTGGAGCGCTGCGGCCATGTCCCATGCCTTCGCGCGAAGCACATTCCAGTTTGCGGCCGCTCGTTTCATGCTCGGAATCGGCGAAGCCGGCAATTTCCCTGCAGCGATTAAGACTGTCGCGGATTGGTTCCCGACCAAAGAACGAGCGCTCGCGACGGGCATTTTCAACAGCGGCTCTAACATCGGAGCACTGATCGCGCCGATGATGATCCCGCTTGTTGCCGCACATTTTGGCTGGCGAGTCTCGTTCCTGGCCACCGGTATCTTCGACCTTATCTGGCTGGTCGTTTGGCTGCTGACCTTCCAGACTCCGCGGCGAAGCAAGCTGCTCTCCCCCGGTGAATTGGCGTATATCGAAGCCGATCAGGCGGGAGAACCGTCGCGAAGGATTCCCTATCTCACCTTGTTGAGAAAGCGGCCTGCGCTGGGCTATCTTGATCGGCAAGTTCATAACCGATCCTGTTTGGTGGTTTTACTTATTTTGGCTTCCCGGATTCCTGAATTCGCAGTATCATCTGGACCTTCAGCACATCGGTCCGCCGCTGGTTATCATTTACTTCGCTGCGGATTTTGGTTCTATCGGAGGCGGTTGGTTATCGGGACATCTCTTGAAGCGGGGATGGAGCGTAACTAAAGCCCGTAAGACAGCACTGCTTGCCTGTGCCATCTGCGTGGTTCCGATCTCGCTGGTGATGGTCTCGGGCGGCAACATCTGGTTGACTGTCGCGGTCATCAGCCTGGGCACGGCGGCCCATCAAGGCTGGTCGGCAAACATCTACACTCTCGCTTCCGATACCTTCCCTCGATCTGCGGTTGCTTCGGTGATCGGGCTCGGCGGTTTTGGGGCTGCTATCGGCGGTATGCTTGTTGCCAAGCTGATTGGCTGGTGGCTGGATTTCTCCCACAACTCCTACGGCCCGATCTTTCTGGTCGCTGCTTTCGCTTATCTTCTTGGCTTCCTCGTGATTCACCTGCTGGTTCCAAGAGTGGAACAGGTCGAGATCTAAGCGCAGCCTTACTTCTTGCTGATGACGAGGCCTACCGGAACTCCGTTGAAGGTGTTGCCGCTCATCGCGGACGCCACAAAGTAGAAGTTGCTTCCCGTCGGGGCGCTTGAACTAGCGGTCAGGGTCACGGTCACGGTTCCGTCTCCGGGAGCGGCGAACTGGGAAGCCGACAACCGCGCGGTAACGCCGGCCGGGAGACCTGCTAACCACACACTCACGGCGCCACTGAACGTTCCGCTATGGCGAGTCGTGATCTGTACCGTCGCGGTTCCGCCTTGCTTGAGCGTGACTGAAGGCGCTGACGATGTGACGAGGATTGTATTCGGCGCCGTCACTGTTAGCGGAATCGAGACAGTAGAAGAGAATCCCGTCGGTGTCGTTCCGGTGATTTGAATCGTGTAGGAGCCTGGAGTGGCAGTGTTCGCGCTTGTGATCGCGAAGGTGGCCGGACTTGAGCCGGGAACCGTCTGCATGTTCAGTTGCTGAATCGTCACGCCTGCAGGCTTATTGGTCGTCATGCTGAGATTCAACACTGAGTTGAATCCGCCTTGCACCGATCCGCAACTCACGCGAAAGTTCAAAGCATTACCAGCCTGTACGGTGATGCTGGCCGGATCTGAAGCTAATGCGCAGCCCTTCGGGCCAGTGATGGTCAATTGCAAAGGAAAGGTCTTGGTCTGGCCTCCGCCGGTGGCAGTGACCATCAGGCCGTACACACCAGTGGCTGCAGTTTTCGATGCAACGATAGCGAGCGGCACAGTGATCGTTGCAGTGCCAGAGGGGGTTATCGAAGCCGATGCTGAGACTCCCGAAGGCAGCCCTGGAATCGTGATCGCTACCGGGGCATTGAAACCGCCGCTCGCAGTGACGAGCAAGTTGAGGGTTCCCGTATAATTCTGCCCGACCGAGAAGAAGTTCGATGTCGTACCCAGCGCGAACGTGCCGCCGGCTGCAACCGTGACATTGATGGTTACCTTAGATGTCAGCGATCCGCCTTGACCGGTGATGACGAGTGCATATGTCCCGTAAGCGAGCGTTTTGCTTGCCGTAAGAGACAGGGTCAGGTCGCCGGACCCGGGTGCCGCGAGCTTGGCAGAACTCAAAGTGGCAGTCAGCCCGGCAGGAGCTCCGGCAATTGACACCGTCACTGCGGAGTTAAACCCACCGGCAATCGCAGAGGATACTTTGACTTGCGTCGCCTGCCCCGGTGTCAACGTAAGCGCGGTTTGCGCCGAGGACAACGTGAGCGTCGGTGTCTGGGTGGTGGTGTCGTTCCAGTGGCTAACCATCTGGTTTGCATCCACCGAGCCCAAGCCCGTCGCGAGGTCGTAGCCAGCGCCCGCAGTGAAGCCGCTCACGCCGGGAACAGAGTTATTTCCGGTTGTCGAGTCGTGAAACACGGCAGCACCTCCCGTAGACTGCTTGGTGGCCAAGCCATAGAAAGTTGGATTCGCATTGCCCTGACGTACCGCTGTTTTCTGGTTGACTAACGCCATCAGACCGGCAAAGGAGGGAGCGGACGCGGAGGTCCCGGCAATCGACAACAGGCTGCCACCTTGAACGATCAAATAGCCGTCGTGAGAAGCCGCAGTCAACGACACGTCCGGTACATCGCGCACACCGTCCGAAGGAACACCCGGGCCTTTTTGCCACGAGGGCTTGGGGAATGTGATGCTCGCTCCACCGCCACCAGCCCACAGACCGGAACCCCCGCTGGTGCCGCTTTCGTTCCACACGGCCTCCGGGATGTAGCCTTGAGCAGATCCAAGATACGGATTGTTGCCGGGCAGCCAATACTGGCCTGGGTTCGAAGTATCACGGAATTGAGTGCCGCCGACGCATGTGCTGTAAGGCGAACTGCACAATCCGTTCACTCCCTTGACTCTCCCGCTGCTTGCGTTGCCGTAGTCACATCCCGCCGCGCCACTGTCGCCAGACGAAACGAACACCGAGATTCCTTGGGCCGCGGCTTGTTGCCACAGCGAATTATAGAAGGACAGCTCGGCGAGACCCATGGCGGCCTCGCAGGCACCGTAACTCACGCTGATTACCGAACCAACGTTGTGGTTCACTGCATACTGGGCCG
The DNA here is from genome assembly GCA_963730775.1 of uncultured Acidobacteriaceae bacterium. Lineage (GTDB taxonomy): Bacteria > Acidobacteriota > Terriglobia > Bryobacterales > Bryobacteraceae > Bog-105. Next base: position 175,516 of record CAVSTI010000020.1, read on the forward strand.
AAAGATCGATTCCATCGGCTGTATTGGTTGAGGCTGCGACCACCAGGTTCACGGTCGCTTTAGGAGCGACGGCACCGGACCATTCCGTATCGAGAATTGCTTCGATCGCATCACCGTTCTGGCCGGGATCGGTGTTCACAATCGTGATCTTGGGCGGATTGGCTGGAAGGCCAAACTGAGTACGGAAGGCCTGGACGTCATCGACACTAATGTTCGAGCGGCCGATGATTGCAATCGTCTGACCCAAACCATTCACGCTATTTGAATACAACGGATTGACGTTATAGATGGTGGCAAAGTCAGCGGGCGCGATGTAGTGATTCGAGCCGTAATTGAACTGCGCCGTTGAGAGTGCGCCTAGCTTTTTCTGCAGAACTGAGGATGGCTGGTGACGAAAGTCATGGAGCTTTAGTACGCCGTTCACTACCGGCGACATAGCCGGGGGAATCTGCGGATCATTTGCATTTGCAATGTGACGTTCCGTTCCTACCGTGTAGCGCCGGATCTGTGTGTTGAATGCCGTCGACACCTGGTCGGAGGAGCCGCTGAACACCACGGAACGATGCCCGGCCGGAACCTCCTCGATATGAAATCCTTGTGCCGTCAACCAAGCGGTGACTTTTGTGATGTCGTGGTCCGATACGCCAAAGCGCTTCCCGAACTCGTCCGGCGTCAGAAATTTCCGGTACAGCGGCGACTTAGGATCCTGCTGTTGTGCAATCAACGCATCGAGATCCGCCTGTTGAGAAGCATCGGGCCGCAGCACAAGCACCATATGATCCATCGGTATCGGGCTGACGATCGTCTCTGCCCTTGCTTGCGCTATGGCGGGATGCGTGTTGCCTGGAAGAATCGTCTGAGAGCGCCCAGTAATATCCGACCGAAGCCGATCTACGCTCTGCGCGTGAGCGCCTGTAATGGAGAAGAAAATCGCCGTGAAAAGAATGATGCTGCCGCTGCGGATATGCAAGTAAGCCCCCGGTTTTGCCAGTTTGTTAACTGGGTCCAGGTACTTAATCGGCAGAACGAGAAAGATCTGTAGTGTTCGTTGCGCTTAGGCTTACGATACGAAGGGCCTAATTGGGATCGCGCTTCGCTTACTTAAGCGATCGGATTCCTGGTCACACATTCACGCCCGAAACCAGGAACCCGCCATCCACGGCAAGGCACTGGCCCGTGATGAAGCTCGCCGCATCGCTTCCGAGAAAAATTGCCGAACCGACTAATTCCGGAATCTTGCCAAAGCGCTTCATAGGCGTGCGCATCAGAAGTTCGCGTCCCCGTTCCGTGCCGTCCAGCAATTGAGAATTCAGCTCGGTTCGAAAGACGCCCGGAGCGATGGCGTTCACGTTAATTCCATGCTGCGCCCATTCCACAGCCAAACTGCGCGTGAGCCCCAAGACACCCGATTTCGAAGCCGCATACGCAGTCACTTCGAAGAAGCTGACGAACGAATTCAGAGACGCAATATTGACTACTCGGCCACGGCCGCTCGTCTTCAACGGTTCGTAAAAGCTCTGACACGCGCGAAGCGTCCCTGTCAGATTCACGTCCACCAGGGTGTTCCACTCCTGCTCCGTGATGTTGATCGTCGGCTTACGGAAGATCTGCCCGGCCGAGTTCACCAGAATGTCCACCCGACCAAATGCACCTAACACCGCGTCCCGTAGAGCGTCGATTGAAGACCGGTTGGAAGCATCAACTGTCATCCGAAGACTACGTCGTCCTCGTGCTTCAATCTCCCCAGCCACTTCGGCCACATTGTTCTCGCGCCGCCCTGTCGCGACCACATCGGCTCCCGATTCCGCCAAACCAATCGAGATTGCGCGGCCGATACCCGAGGTACCACCCATAACGACGGCCACACGACCGCTTAGATCAAAAAGTTGAGAAGACATGAACTAGGCTCCGAGAAATAACGGCTTGATGTGGCGGTCGAACAGGTTCATCGTCACGTTTTTTGCAATCGTCTGTTCTTCCGCAGAAAGCAGATCGAGGTAGCGCTTCCCCATTTTGGCAGCCACCTTGAATCCTACGTGAAGCAATTGCCTCATGCTGCTGTTGTAAGCCGGATTCTTTGGATCATGCCGCAGAGCGTCCACCAACTGATCCGATGACCAACCGTTCACTTCTTCAGGCGTGGGCAGTTTCGCAGGGTCGATGTCGATGACCGCTGCATACGGTGCGCACAACTCTTCCCGGTGACTATACGCCTCGGCGTAGATCTCCTTGCCAGTGCCAATCCGTCCCCGCCAGCTTCTGCCAACCCGATGATCTCCTCGAGCCAGGTCGTCCCGGCGGTCTTCAGATGAACACCTGCGTCGAACTTCTGCATGGCCTCGCGGATAGGTCGGTAGATAGAAAACTTGTCGCTTCCCGAATGCACGCTCAGTTTCAAGTTGCTCGGCAGACCGTACCGCTTGATGGCGTACGCAATAACGGCAATATCGTCGCTGAACTCCTCCCTGAACTTCTCCAGATCTCCGACATAATCAACGCCCTTGTTAAAGCGGCCGGTAAACTTCGGAGCGATTGTCTGAATGGGAATCTTTTCATCCGCAATCGCCGCAAGGATAATCAGAAGCTCCACAGGCGTCTGGGGAGAGTCGGTCTCGTCCATCGAGACTTCCGTGATGAACTGGCCCTCGCCCTTTTTGCTTGCGATGTGACGATAGATCTCGCCGGCCTCCGTCACTGCTGCCAAAAACTTGTTCGCCACAGTTTCGACAAATCGCCGGTCGGCCACGAAGGAACGTTCAATCCCCGGTATCGTCACTTCACCCGCAAGTTCCGGATGCCGGTCGACGAAAGCCTGAACCGCGTTAGCATCGGCGGGCTTACCGATCGATTCTGCGACGTCGATCGTGAAGAAATCGCACGGCTCTACGAACCGGTCAACTGTCTTTAAGTTGATGTGATCGGCATCGGCATAGTAAGGCTTCTTCCATCCAAGCGCCTTTACCGCCTCATCTGCCGCTGCACGCGCTGAACTGGGTTCAGAACCGATGATGTTGTGCTCACGATTTGATTTATTCCAAACGGGAGCGATGTCGACACCGGATTCCGCAGCTTTGATAAAGGCTTGGAGTTGCGCTTTGGCCTCGTGCGCGAACCGGTCACCAACTCCTACCGAGTACTTGGGCAACGTAATTGGATTTGCCATGTTGATCAACTGTTCTTAGATTGGCGAGCCTCGTTCGCCGTTACGGGTTTACCATTCACCAGGACGTCTTGGAGGTTCACTGCCGACACGTCCTGAAACAGGTTGCCGTTCGCCGCATTGTCGAACTTGCAATGAGAGATCGTGACACCTGTAATGCGGCGCGTCGGGGTAACCACGAAGAAAAATCCCATACTTGCTTTTTTTCGAGGTCACATCGCTGATAAAGATGTTCTTAACATCCGGCTTGAACGGACCGCCCTTGCCTTCCTCATAGAAGAAATCCACCTCGACGGCCGCCTGCGCCACTTCGCCGATCGTGATGTGTGAGAAATGGATGTTGTCGATCACGCCGCCCCGATACGAATTGGTCTTGATTCTCAGGCCGCGTTCCAGGTGAGGACTGCTCATCTGGCAACGTTCGATGAACACGTTTCGTATCCCGCCCGAGACTTCGCTGCCGATCGAAACTCCCCCGTGCCCATCCTTCATCACGCAATCCCGGATGATCACGTTGCTGCAAGGTACGTTAACGCGCCGGCCATCGACGTTCCTGCCCGATTTGATGGCAATGCAATCATCTCCGGTACTGAACGTGCAATTCGCGATCAGTACGTCTTCGCAGCACTCGGGATCGCAGCCATCGTTATTCGGACCATGGCTATCGATCTTCACGTTCCGCACAGTCACGTTCTTGCAAAGAACAGGGTTCAACTCCCACATGGGAGAGTTGATCATCGTGAAGTCTTCGAGGAGAACGTTCTGGCAGCGATACGGCTGAACGAAATTCGGCCGCAGATTGTGCCCTGGGCCGAAAACTCGTTCCCGCACGGGCGCATTACGATTCCCCATGTCGACGAGCCGCTTTCGGTCATCTTCGGGACCACCGTCGGTGCCTCGCGCGGGCTGCTTTTTCCGCATAGGCCACCAGTGGTCGGCGTCTGCCTGCCCGTCCAAAGTACCGGGTCCCGTGACAGCGATGTTCTGCTTCTCCCACGCATAGATAAACGGAGAGAAGTTCATGCACTCTGTACTCTCAAAGCGCGTGAACACGATCGGATAGTCTTTTACGTCGCGGCTGAATTTCAGAGTCGCGTCTTGCGAAATATGCAGGTTGACGTTGCTTTCCAGGTGCACGGCGCCAGTGACAAACACACCCGCCGGTACGACAACGCGGCCGCCGCCAGCCCGGCTGCATGCCTGAATCGCATCACGAATCGCATCGGTGGCCGGCTTTTCGCCTCCCGCAACCGCTCCGAACTTCCGGATGTCGAAATCTTCATTCCGGAAACTGGGGGCCTTGATGCGCGAGAGAATCTGCTCTGCCGCGGCCTCAGTCGAACCCTGTCGCATTTGTGCCCTGCTCTGCAATACGGGCAAGGACAACGCTGCCGATCGCAATATTTGACGTCGAGTCACAATCGAATCTCCGGGAATGGACCGTTCAGCTGGGAAGTGGCTCAATCGGAACCCAGCAGCGTTGATTCCACGATTTGATGCCCGCCTCGGCTAACTGCACACCTTTGGCGCCTCGCAAGGAGATCCCATGGGAATGGCTCATTGGCAACAACGTGCCGCAGAAACAGCTCCCATTGCCGCTTGAACGCATTGTCGAACGTGTCTTGTTCCGGAACCTTCTGCCAACCGTCGAAGAAGTTGATGGGTTGAGGTATATCCGGATTCCACGTGGGACGCGGCGTTCCACCGTAGTGCTGGATCCAGCAATCGCGAAGTCCGGCGACAGCGGTCCCCTTCGTTCCGTCCACCTGAATCGTCAGCAGATCGTCGCGCCGCACGCGCACGGCCCACGACGAGTTGAAGTGCGCGACAATTCCGCCCTCCAGTTCGAACGTCGCGTAGGCCGCATCGTCTGCGGTGCACTGATATGGCTTTCCGCTCTCGTCCACGCGTTCCGGAATATGCGTCGCACCCAAACAGGAAACGGCCTTGACTTCGCCGAAGAGGTTGTCAAGCACGTAACGCCAGTGGCACAGCATATCGATGATGATGCCGCCGCCATCTTCTTTGCGATAGTTCCAGGAAGGCCGCTGGCCCGGCACGGTGTCGCCCTCGAAAACCCAATAGCCGAACTCGCCGCGCACCGAAAACATGCGACCGAAGAATCCGAGTTCTCGAAGCGTCTGCAGTTTGAGCATGCCCGGGAGCCAAAGCTTGTCCTGCACCACCCCATGCTTCACGCCCGCCGCTTTCGCAATTCGATACAGGTCGAGTGCCGTCTGAACATTATCCGCGATCGGCTTTTCGCAGTAGATATGCTTTCCGGCGGCAACTGCCTTCCGAACAGCTTCCGCCCGCCGGTCCGTCGTCTGCGCATCGAAGTAGATCGAATATGACTTGATCGCTCAACGCGGCATCGAGATCGGTGCTGAACGGCAGCCCGCCGCATTCCTTCGCAATCGCCGCCAGTTTCGTCGCGTTCCTGCCGACCAGCAAGGGTCGCGGCATGATCGTTTCCGAATCGTTGAGCTTCACGCCGCCCTGCTGCATGATGGCGTAAACGGACCGTCGCAGGTGCTGGTTCAGGCCCATGCGCCCGGTCACGCCGTTCATAATGATGCCGATGGAATGTACCTTGCTTTGACTCATGTTCGCTTCCGGCTTCTCTGTGCATTGCGGCTGCGCGCCCGCCGGGAGCGGCGGCGCTTCCACTCCCGCGCGCGGCAACGTGCCGTCCAGTTCCTGGCGCCAGTGGGCGACATCCCCGGCCGGTCCGTAACAGTAAATCATGCGCATCGGCGTTGAACCCGTATTGGTGAGTTGGTGAAAGACCTGCGGCGGGATATAAACGGCCTGTCCGCCTTCAATGGTCTGCCGCTCTTCGCCCAGGCAAATTTCGCCCGTGCCTTCCACAATGAAGTAGATCTCTTCCTGTTCCTGGTTGTGCCAGGGAACTTGACCGCCGTTCGGCTCCAGCGTTACGTTCCCCATCGCGAAATTCGTCGCTTGGATCGGACTTGCTCCGCCCACCAGATTTTGTGTCAACCGCCGCGCCGGATAAGTTCGACCGCTGATTGCGGAAAGATCGGCGATGATCATCGTACGATCACTCCAAAATTTTAAGATACGGGCCTTTTTCAATGTCGCGAAGTAAATACAAAGCCACTTCGCGCGCGTGATAGTCGCCCCACATGCACGCTTCTCCACGCGGCACATGCCCGTCTCCGGGAGCCGCGTCCCAACCGTTCGGCCGATGATAAACAGCGTGCAGCAACAAGGCCCTGATGCTTCGGATCGCCGCTGAGATAAGGTTCGTCGAATAGCGTGTTGCAAACGGTCAGCCCCGCCTTCCAATAACGATCGTTGTCAAGATAGCGTCCCAGCCGAAACAATCCCTGCGCTCCAATTGCCGCTGCAGAACTGTCTACCGGCTCGTATGCGTTAAACGGATCTGCGGTTTCCCGGCCCAGTCGCCAAGCTGGTGGAGCTCAGGCGCGCCGGTATCCCAATACGGAATGCCGTCTGTTGGCGAATGTTCGATGTAGAAGTCGCAAGTGGCTTCGGCCGCTTTGCGCATAAACCCCTCCATGGATTCGCGTCCTCCGAATGATTCAAATTCACCGTCGGGTAAACCGCCGGAGAAACTCCAGTTCTTCGGCATATCCACACATCGCCCAAGCCAATCCGCGTGTCCAGGTAGTGAATGGTGAAAATCCCTGCTGAGAATTCGGGCAGCGATAGCTGTCCATCATTCACATTGAAGATGCTTTCGTGTGCCGTGCGCCCGCGCACATCGTAGAAATCCCGACCCTCGCCGTAATAGATCGCATACTCGGCGGTTGCGCGCGCGTGTTCAATCAGCCGGCCAAGCAGCGAGATCTTCCGGTCGTTTTCCGCCATCAGCGCATGGCCCAGAATGTGACTGAACGAAAGCGCGCGCAGCGAACGGATCGTATCTACGAACAGAGAGTGGGGGCCGTTGAACGAGTAAACGTATCCGCCGCCGCCCGCGATCGTGGACCACCGCGCCGCCTGAATCGCCCCCGTAAGCTTGATAGCCAATTCATAGAAGTTTCGTTCCCATTCGTTCTCGGTTAATTCGGCCTTCATTCATCAGCCGTAGCAGATTGCCGTACGTGCTGACATTGTTGAATCCGTGATCGTGCACGCCGATATGCGACACATGCGGCGCCATAAACTCGACCGTGTGATCGCGGCCCGCTTTCAGATACGCCTGATGCCCGTTGGCGTCGAACTGCAGAATCTCGGACCCGAATTGAAACCCTTGCGTCCATTCGGTCCAGCCCCGGCTCGTGTAGCGGCCTTTGATGGTGAATACCGGCGCCCCTTCCGATGGCTTCCAGGTCTGATTCAGTGAGTCGATTTTTTGAGCAGAAAGTTCAAAGAGTCGGTGGATTTTCGACCCGAGTTGGTCGGCGGAAAGGCTGTTCTGTATCTGAATCATCAGTCATCTGCGGACCGCTGGACGAAACAGTCGCTCGGCGTCGTCAAGCGGAGGGTTTTCCCGGTTTATGCTGACCTGATGAAAGGCCCCAATTGAGGAAGCTTTGATCAGGAAAACACAAGTCTATCGCAGGCGACTGCTCACTTTGTGGGCGTCCTGTCGCCCATCACCGCGCGCGATCTCTTCGTTTCCGGTCCTCCTTGGGCCAGTACTGGAATTCATCCCGGTAGAGATCTCCGCTGATTTCCGATACGAGCTTCTCCACTCGCTTCTGCGCATCGACAATGGCCTGATTGTAGATGAGCGGGCCAACTTCCTCGAGAAGAAAATCGAGCAGCAGCCCTGCCGCCAAGTCACCAAGCTCGTCCGGCATGTTCTCGCGGAAATAGCGTTTCAGGGAAGCAGTCGCGTCCGTGCGAGTTTGTTTTGAAAGTTCGATGTTTGTTGCCAATGCAATCCCTCCGTCAGCTTACACTTGCCGCGCGTCCTTACTACGAAGCCGCCTGCGCTGGTTGTTCGCGATATAGAAAAGAACGTCCCAATGCCACGGTGAAAATCCAGCAGCCATACAGAGTGTGTTCGAAGCAAGAGATGAGCAGCGAGTGAGTCTGGTCGTAGCGCGCGGCAAACAATAACTCCGCCGGAGGCTGTCAAAGCCAGAGCCAGCCAGTTACGAAACACAATGTGCATGTACGCGAAGGCGACTGCGCTTACAAGAACAAGGACCCATCGATCGGGAAAGAGATCACGATACCTGTGGAAGAAGAAAGCCCGAAAGATGATCCCTTGCGGGTACACGCTCAGAACTGGATAACCAAGCATGATGAATGCCCAGAAACCAGGACGATTACGGACCAGGCTGAAGAAATCCCGCCGGGAGAATCGATAAACAAATACCGTGGTGATCAAGACAAAAGGCAGGTACAGCGAGAGAATCGGGGGAAGTTGATTCCCTAATCCACTCGTCTGGAGAGCTGCCAGTTCCAAGCGCCCCTGCACTTGAAGCACCCAGAGGCAGTACGCGGCTACCATCCAGAGCATCGCAAGCGCATGCAGTCGGAAACGGCCAAAGTAGATGATCGCCGGCACGGCGAAATCGAGAAGCACCAGTTCGAGCACCTCTCTTATTGTCTGGCCCCTAGGGAGCGCGGTGAAATAGCCCGACGCAGGCACCTTTCGCCCGGATGTGCCCGGTCATGGCTGTCCGTACAGCGTTTCGAATTTCTCCAACGTTGGGACTCGGATCCTGCGGACCTTGCGGCGCTACCTTGACGTCGAGCTTCGTATCGAGTGCATAGATCTCGAGCGCATAATGGTGGAGTGGTCCTGAGGCTTGTGCTGCAGGCCCTCTGTACCGTGACCCGCTGACGCTGATTTGTCGCGTCCCATCGGGCCATTCGAATCCCTCGGGCGCTCCTTGCCCCACGGACGTCGTCGTTGCCGGAATGTTCCAGAGCATCCAGTGCAGAATGCCATCTACGCTGTTACTCACCGCTGTATCAAGGTCCGTGAACGTCAGAACGTAACTAGCCGTCCCCTGCGGCGCGCCGCTCCATTGAATGCCGGGCGATAGTTCAGGCCCTGCCTGCGTGTATTTTGCCGGGATCAGCCCGCCGTCTCCCCACGCCGAAGTCGTCAGCGACATGGTTTGGATCGCCGTCGGCGGACGAAAGCCCGGTCGGCTCGGATCCGCAGGTACATTCGGGCGCGTTTGGACAACAGCGGGGGTTTGCGCTCCAAAGCTTCTGGACGCGAAGATAGCGATTCCGGCTGCGCAAAGGGCGAGTGCTGTTCTGTTCATTGTTCCCCCGATCCCTACCGTTTAAAGTACGGATGAGCTTTCGTCCACGCCTCGAAACGCATCCGAAGTGTCTTTACCGGGTCAAGATCTTCGCCGGGCTTGATGTTGTATGTCGGGCCATGTTCAGGTTGAGAAACCGGCAGGTACAAGGTGTAATGTCCGTTATTGTGCGAATTCGGCTGGTCGAGAGGACCATTCGTATCCCCCGGCTCCGCCACCAGAATGTAAGCGACGAGCGAAGTGCGAAGAGTGCACGGAATCGATTTACTGGCCGCCGGCACAGCCGGGACATCACACGTGCAACGGCTGTCTCCCCCGCTCGCGTCCGCCGCTTCCATGGCCGCCATCACACGGTCGGTGATTCCGCCCTTCACCTCCAGAAACGCTTTCACAGCATTGGGCACAACCGACCCGGTTCTCAGGATATTTCCCTGGATGGAGTAGTGAATTTCGGTTCCAGGCACCTGGCCATGCATGTCCTGCGTCACAAAGCCGTTCCCAAGGCCGGAGTGGCCCGCCATCCGGCCTTGGAGATCGACAATGCCGTATTGTTTCGTCTGAAAGCTCGGATCCTGGCTGAGGAGCTCGACGATCCGCGATGGATCGGTCCCTTTCTGCAGCTCATTGAAGACGACCGTCTGGTTCTGGTGCGTCCGATCGACGGCCGCCTGACACGCAGCGACGCCTTTTCCCGGTACGACCACCGCTTGCACGTCCTTCAGAAAATCATCAGTATTGCCGGTACACGTGGATGACGAGATGACAACTCGTCCGGTGCTCCGGTCTACCGCAATCACCGACCAGGTGGCGCAAAGCGGGATTTCCGCCCCGATCAATAACGCGCAAGCCAGCAGAGCCTTTCGTACCATCATCGTTTCCTCGCCTCCACCACAACTCGATGGGCAAACGGGGCAACCATCGGACCACTCAGGAAATATTCGATTGTACTTACTTCACTTGCGGGGCGGTGAGCCGAAAAACCGGATTATTCGATGCCGTTTATGCTCAGAGTTGCGGCTCTGCGCTCTCAAACCTTCTAAGGACACGCACCATGGCTAGATCGGTTGTTGCAATCACAGGCGCCTCAAGCGGGATCGGCGAGGTATTCGCCCGAAAATTGGCGCCGGAACATGATCTGATCCTGATTGCCCGCCGGCGCGACCGGATGGGGGCGCTGGCCGCCGAATTTTACAGCTCCTTCGGCTGCCGGTCACGGGTCGTCGAAGCCGATCTCTCTTCGAACGAAGGCCTGGAAACGGCCGCCAAAGCGGTGGGCGATGAACCAAATCTTGTGCTGCTCATCAACAACGCTGGTTTCGGGACCAAAGGCCGATTCTGGGAGAAACCGTACAGCCAGGAAGAAACGATGTACCGGGTCCATGTCGAAGCTACGCTCAGACTGACACACGCGGCGCTGCCGGGCATGGTCGCAAGAGACCAGGGCGGAATCATCAATGTCGCTTCCGTCGCCGCCTTTGTTCGAAACGTCGGGACCGTCAGTTATAGCGCCACGAAGAGTTGGATGACGGTTTTCACAGAAGGCCTGTACCTCGAACTGAAGAGCGTCGGTTCGAACGTCTCAGTCCAGGCGCTTTGTCCGGGGTTCACCTACTCAGAGTTCCACGAAGTCATGGGCGTGGACCGGCTCCGCATGGCCCCTCGTTCCTTCTGGATGCGAGCCGAAGATGTTGTGGACGCATCTTTGGAAGGGCTGGCCCGGCGCCGGCTGTTCGTGATTCCGGGCTGGCGTTACCGCCTCCTGACGGGATTTCTTTCGGCGCTTCCGAGCGCGATCCGCCTCCAAATCGAGTTGCTCAGCGGGCGTGCCCGGTCCAGACAGTTAGCCTCAAGTAAAGGACGTACCGAGATTGGTCCTCCAAACGCCAAGTGAAACCTACAATCCGGTCGAATCGCTTGCTCGACAAGCATTCCGGCTTGGACTTTCCGGGGAAGGTTTGTAACCTAACAAGTTGCTGGAACGCCGTAGCTGTTGGAGGGAATTCTCGGCGTCCGGCAAGCCCAAACCGGAATGCTTGTCGAGCAAGACGTAATCGAGAAAGCGCGCGGGGGAGATGCTTCTGCCTTTAATCAGGTAGTCTTAGCGTACCGGAGGCGCATTCTCGGCACCATTTCTCGCCTGATCGGACGTCCGGAGGACGTGGAAGACGTTGCTCAGGAAGTGTTCGTCAGGTTGTATTACTCGTTTGAACAACTTCGAACCGCGGAGGTCTTCGAGCCGTGGTTATACAGGTTGACAGTAAACGCAGCTTATGATTATCTGAGGCGGGCGAAGCGACGAAACGAATCCCGGATGGCCGACCTGAGCGAGCAACAGGTCATGTTGGCAGATTCACTAGCCGGTAGCCGTCAGGAAGATGATGATCGTCAGAAAAATCAGGTTCGTGAATTCATGGATTCGCTGCTTCGACATGTCTCCGACGAAGACCGCTTGCTATTGACGCTCAAGGAAGTGGAAGGTTTGTCGCTGAAGGAGTTGGAGCGCATTTACAACATCAACGAGAATGCGCTGAAAGTCAGGCTCTTTCGCGCCCGCCAGCGTGTGTTGAAGGCTCACAAGACCGCGCTTGCAAGCGGGATGCTGTAGGAGGAAAGTAGATGGACTCGAGTGCGAAGGGAAGGAGGACGAAACGTTGAATTCAGAGGAACGAATTGAGGCGAGTGACGAACGCAGCCTGGACGAACTGTTTGAGCGTTATCGGATGGCCTGTCCGGACGTCGACCCCGGACCCAACTTCATGCCTGCGTTATGGCAGAAGATTGAAGCCCGTCATAGCTTCTGGTTCACGTTCGTTCGTTTCGGACGCGGAGCCCTGACCGCCTCGGCAGCCGTTTGCCTTCTGCTGCTGGTGCTGAATCTGGCGTCTACGCCCCAGGTGATGGCGAGCTACACCGACGCTATTCTGGCCGAGACCTCAGCCGAGCAGACCTATTACACGGAAGCTATTCATACCAATCCCGCTCCGGATGGAATGGCCGTGCCCTCGCCCCAGAAGTAACGGACTGGAACCCTATGAAGCGCAGCCAATGGACAGCCCTGACCTTCGCGATCCTGTTGTTCGCGTGTGGTGTGGCAATCGGAGCCTTAGGGCACCGGTATTACACCTCGTCTGTTGTGCTGGCACGGAGTGCCGAAGACTTCCGGCAGCGTTATGTCTCCGAGATGCAGGGTCGGCTGAAACTTACGCCGAAGCAGGTCGCACAGCTACAAGTAATTCTCGATGAGACCAAGGCCAAAACGCGGGCGGTTCGAGAGCAATACCGTCCAGCAGTGGCCAGCGTCAAGGACGAGCAGGTCAACCGCGTAAAGTCGATACTGACTCCGGAACAGATTCCAGCTTACGAACAACTCGTCGCCGAACGTGAACGCCACTTCAAAGAAGCGGAAGATCGTGATCGCCAGCACGATGAAAAACAATCGGCCCTACACCGGCAGCAGGTAGCAACCCAGTAGCAATCCCCGGCCCCAAGATACAATAATCCTAAGTACCGTCGGCCCCGAGTGGATCGCCGGCTCTTCTCGTCTACTTCCTTTCGATGATTGAACTCGTAAGAGATTCCATCAAATATCGCGAACTGATCTGGGCTCTTGCGTTGAAAGAGCTGAAGATCCGTTACAAGCGCTCGGTCCTGGGCTTCTTATGGGCCTTGTTGAACCCGCTGCTTCTCATGCTGGTATTGACGGTGGTTTTCTCGAACCTCATGGGAGCTAATATTCCCCATTACGCGATCTTCCTCCTCAGCGTTCTTTTGCCGTGGACGTTCTTCGCTCAGTCCCTGGCGTATGCGGCTGAATCGATCGTCGGCAACGCCGACCTGATCAAGAAAGTTCGGGTGGCGAAGTCGGTGTTCCCTATGGCAGCGGTGGTATCGAACATGATCAACCTGTTCCTGTCTCTGATACCGCTGGTGCTGATCGTGCTCATTCTTGCAGCATTCGCTTGTACGTCACTTGGCTCTTTCTTCCCATCCCGCTGCTCGCGCTCACGCTCTTTACGGTCGGGGCGACGTTCTTCTTCGCAACGCTCAACGTGTTCTATCGTGATGTCGCGCACATCCTCCAGATCGTGCTGCAGGTGTGGTTCTATGTCACACCCGTCCTTTATTCCATCGATGCTTTCCCGGCGAGATACCGGTGGCTGTTTAAGCTGAACCCGCTCATCTTCGTTCTGAACGGTTTCCGTCTGAACGTCTACTACGGCTTGCTGCCGGCCGCCCAGTCTGTGATCGCATCATTTGCGTGTGGTCTTCTGGCTTTATTCGTTGGCTTCGCGGTGTTTAAGAGGTTCCAGGACCGATTCGTGTTTTACGTCTGAGCGATGAGTTCACCCGTGATCAGAGTTGAAAACGTTACACAGCGGTTCCGGCTGATCCAGGAGAGACCTGACAGTATTCGCGAACTCTTCGCCAAGGCTTTCCGCCATAACTCGCAGTATCACGATTTCGATGCCCTTCAGAATGTCACGTTCGATGTGCATGAAGGAGAGATGCTCGGGATTGTCGGCCGCAATGGATCCGGTAAAAGCACGCTGCTCAAAGTTGTGGCGGGCGTTTACAAGCCCACATTCGGCAAGGTGGAGGTGAAAGGGACGTTAGCTCCTCTCATTGAGCTCGGAGCCGGCTTTCACGGCGAACTGACAGGCCGCGAGAATGTCTTGATGAACGGCCTCTTGATGGGATTTTCCAAACGAGAGATGCAGAGTCGGGAGGCAAGTATCATCGAATTCGCAGAGATCGGCGATTTCATTGATGCGCCCGTCAAGCAGTATTCGTCCGGAATGTACATGCGGCTCGCGTTTGCAGTCGCAACGGAGGTTGATCCTGACATTCTGGTGGTCGACGAGATCCTGGCGGTAGGGGACGAGGTTTTTCAGCGAAAGTGTTTTGATCGCATCGAGAAATTTAGGCGATCGGGAAAGACGATCCTCTTCGTCACGCACAGTATGCAGCAGGTGGTTGACCACTGCGACCGTGCCATTTACCTCGACGGAGGAAAAGTCGTAGCCGATGGCAAGCCGGAACATGTCGTCGATCTCTATTTCTCGGCCAACTCGATCGAACACGGCCATTTGGAACCCGCCACCAACAGGTAGGTGAGTCAGATCGGACAGGGTGGAGCAGATTCCCTGCCCCACCGGTGCCGGAGAAAAATTAGCGGGCGGCCAACTGGGGCTCGGTGTTTGCCCGCAGTTCGGAGAGCCGATTAGCCAGTAGCTGTTCCAGCTCTTCGAGCGACTTGCTGAAGCCCTCGATACCTTCCTTAAGCTTGTCGTGCGCCATGCGATCTTCCTTGTGCATGCGCTCGAACGTGTCCTTATCCATTGGTATGCGCTCGATGTCCATGGATTTCGCCTTTTCGGGATCCAGGGCGCGTTTTAGCTCGCCTTCGGTCGCGTCGAGTTCCTCGAGCAGCTTGGGCGAAATGGTCAGAAGATCGCAGCCGGCCAGAAAGGTGATTTCGTCGAGGTTGCGGAAGCTCGCGCCCATGACGACCGTCTTATAGTCGAACTTCTTGTAATAGTTGTAGATCTTCGTAACTGACTGAATGCCGGGGTCTTCTTCGCCCTTGTAGTCCTTACCGGTTTCCTTCTTGTACCAGTCGAGAATGCGCCCGACAAACGGCGAGATCAGGGTCACCTTCGCCTCGGCACACGCAATTGCCTGGTGCATTCCGAAGAGCAGCGTCAGGTTGCAGTGAATGCCTTCTTTTTCCAGTTGCTCGGCGGCCTGAATTCCTTCCCAGGTCGATGCAATCTTGATCAGCACGCGATCACGAGACACCCCTGCCGCGTCGTACTGCTTGATAATTTCCCGGGCCTGCTGCATCGTGGCTTCCCTGTCGAAGGAAAGCCGGGCATCCACTTCCGTGGACACGCGTCCCGGGATCACGCCCAGGATCTTCTTGCCAAACGCTACAGCGAGCCGTTTGAACGCGAGATTCGCCACTTCCTTGTCGCTCGACTTCTCGCCCAATTCATCTTTGGCTTGCTTTCAAAACGTCATCGACGATGGAGCGATAGTTCGGCATCTTCGCGGCCGCGGTGATCAGCGAAGGGTTGGTCGTGCTGTCCTGCGGCTTGAATTTCAAGATCGAGTCAAAATCGCCGGTATCTGCTACGACCTTTGTCATCCCGCGAAGTTGCTCTAGCAATGTCTGTTTCATGATGGCTCCTTGTCGTTCCTGCCTACCTTTATGGTAATTGGTTCTCGCCTCGTAATGTTCGGGCCAAGCCCCAACATTCTGGCCCGGAACCGGCTTACGGAGTTACCGGTTCCGGCGGCGCAGTCTCCCACTTGTATTCCCGGTTGGTAGCATATTTTTCGAACCACGCTAGTTCGACGTTCATCTTGAACAGCACGTGACGCAGTTCCGTCCAGCCGTGCGGCTCTCTGGGAGCGATGTAGAGATGAGTCGGAACGCCATTGCTCTTGAGAGCCCGGAACATCTCGACCGATTGCGGCTGGGGCACGCGAACGTCATTTTGTCCCACGAGAAAGATAGTCGGCGTCTTTACCTTCCAAACATCTTTGAGCGGCGAATTGTCCCAGTAAACGCTGATCGGCGCGTCTTTGCCCCAGGGCGTCCCGCCAAACCAGGGAGTTCGGTACGTCCGCACGTCGCTTTGTGCGTACATCGACACCCAATCGGCTGCACCCGCGCCCGCCGAAGCGGCCTTGAACCGATCCGTCACTGTGATGATCTTATTCGTCATGTGTCCGCCACCGCTCCATCCCATCTTCACCATGCGATCCGGATCAGCGATGCCGGCCGCGATTAGTGCATCCACGCCCGCAAGCACATCCAGGTGAGCATTCTTAAAGTAGTGCCCAACCATGTCACGCAGGAAATCGTCGCCGTAGCCTGTGCTGCCGCGATAATTCGGTTGGAGAACCGCATAACCCTTCGCAGCCAGCACTGCCACATAATTCTGTGACCCTCCTGCGCCGTATTTGTCCGAAGCCTGCGGCCCGCCGTGCGTTTGTACAGCGAGCGGATACCGCTTCCCCGGCTGGTAATCAACCGGGTAATAAAGCAGACCTTCGACCGTCGCCCCATCCGCGCCTTTCCAGGTGAACTTCTCTTCCTTCGGCAGCTTGAAATCGCGTTCGATGTAGTCGCAGATGGAAGTCACCTTATGAGGCCCGCTGCTTCCGTCCGTTCCGCTGACCCAGATCTCGCCCGGATTCATAGGCTCGCTCGCGGTATAAACATGAGCTTTGGCGGTCGTCGACATGGTCCAGCCGTTCAGCGAGTGTTTGCCCTGGGTCAGCTGTTCCGGCTTCGGAGACTCTACGCTCACCTTGAACAACTCCGCGTGCAATCCCATGTTGGCGAGGAAGTAGATGGATTTTCCATCGCTCGACCACTGCGCGCGCTCCACTTCATAGGGCAGATCAGGCATTAGCACTCGCGCCGCACCGCCGTGTGCGGGCGCAAGGAAAATCTTTGCGGTTGTAGTAGCTGTCGAACTTTGCATTAGCCTGCGACAGAAACATCACTTGAGAGCCGTCCGGCGACAAACTGGGCCCGCTCTCGGGCACGCTATTCTTTGTGATCTGGTGTGCGTTGGTACCGTTCAGATCTGTCACCCACACCTCGCCGCGATCACTATCCTCCAACAAAGGAGAAGGCGCGCGGACTTCCGCAATCTCGCGTCCGTCCTGCGAAAGCTCGTATGCCATGACGGAGAAATCGCCTCCCGTCAGCCTGCGTTCGTTGCCCTTCGCGACGTCCACGCTCCACAAGTGCATCTGCTGGTAGTCTTCGTCAAAACGAATCACGTCATCTTTCAGCTTTTCTCGCTTCTTCTGGTCTTCGGGCTTCGCATCGAAGGAGCGGAAATAGAGAGTTGCGTTGTCCGGTGCCCAGACCGGATTGGTCACAGCCGTCGCATGCGTCGTCACAGGCCGGCCTTCGCCCCCGTTCGCCGGCATCACGAGAAGCTGAACCACGGATTCCGGCGTCGTCCCTCGTTTGGACAGAAACGCGATCGTTTTCCCGTCAGGCGACCAGAGCGGCGTGTTTTCCCCGTCCGCGCCGTCGGTCATCTGCGTCAAACCCGAGCCGTCCACGTTCACGCGCCAGATATGCTGTATTCGCCGGTTCGCTTTCCAGTCGGCTCGCGATTGCACAAACAGAATCTGCTTGCCGTCGGGCGAGATCTGCGGGTCCACCAGCAGGGGCATATTCATGACGTCCAGCAGCGTCATTCCTCGTTTCTCCGCCTTAGCTGGAACACAGCCTGCAACGAGAACGAGAAGACAGCTCACCGTCAAGCAGGCCCGAGGGCAGTTTCGGACGCGAAGGGAGAAGACTTCCTGGATCAATGATGAGTTCCTTTCTGATTAGTCAAGCACATGCGGTCCGCGTTGTAGCATAAGCGGAATGATCAAGCTGGCGTTAACGCTCTTCCTGTTCTCATTTGCTTCCCTTGCAACGGAGCCGAGCGCGACAACGCGGCGCTGGTGGTCCTACACGGAAACCCTCGCAAACGACAACATGCAGGGACGCGAAACCGGCACCGCAGGATACACCCAAGCCGAAAATTTCGTAATCGCGCAGTTCACGAAGGCGGGTCTCGTCCCCAGCCGGAACGGACGGTTTCAAGCAACCAGTCCCGCTGCATTCGTTAAAGCTCCAGCCCGGCGAATCTCCGGTTCGCCTGATCCGTAATCAGGGCACGAAGGAGCTTGAATGGTTCCGCCAAATTACCGTGGCAGTTCGCCCGGACCTTCCGAAGCACATCAGCGGTCCGCTTTACTTCGTCGGCGATCCGGCAACAGCAAAACGGGAAAGCATTGCCGGCTCCATCGTTGTCCGCTTGGGCACGCCAAGAATCCGCAAACCGGGATCACCTTCACCCGCCAAACTTCCAGAGGGAGCCGCAGCAATCATCACGGTGGATAGCCTCGCTGGTCCGGAACCGCCAATCTGGCCGCTCCCTTACGCCGCTGTATTCACGCTTAAGGACGACGGTGCGCCCGCTCCAGCCGCGATGGAAGCCTCTGTCGCGCTTCGTTTCAATCCCGCCGAGGCGGAGAGTTTTGTTCGCGGGTTCGGGCCACAGCCTCGCCGAAGTCCAGACCGCGCTCGACAATGGCGCCCAATTACCCAACTTTTCACTTGTCGGAAGGTTGGAAGCTGATCTCGCGGTCAAAGAACAAGACTTCAGCTCCGACAACATACTCGGCGTGTTGCCTGGCTCCGATCCTAGTCTTCGTAACCAATACGTCGTGCTCTCGGCTCATCTGGACGGATACGGGCTCGGCCATGCGCGTAACGGCGACGGCATCTACAATGGCGCATTCGATGACGCGGCTTACGTGGCCTTATTGATGGATCTGGCCGAGACCCTTCACGAAAGCGGAGCTCCATTGAAGCGCTCGCTCCTTTTCTGCATTGTCACAGCCGAAGAAAAAGGGCTGCTCGGCTCACGCTATTTTGCGAAGCATCCAACTATTCCCAAATCGCAGCTCGTTGCGGACCTGAATCTCGATCAACTGCGGCCCATCTTTCCGCTGAAGACGCTGACGGTACTCGCACTGAACGAGTCCACTCTTGGCGATTCGGTCAAAAAAGTGGCGGAGCCAATGGGCATCAGAATCCAGCCCGATCCCGAGCCCGAGCGCAATCTTTTGAAGCGTTCGGACCACTTCAGCTTCATGCAGATCGGAGTGCCCGCCGTCAATTTCGTATTCGGATACGAGAAAGGGAGCCCGGACGAAAAGGTGTATCGAGCCTGGTATGCCGAGCGGTATCACAGCCCCGCAGATGACTTGCAACAGCCGTGGGTTCCCGATGCGGCCGCAAAGTTCAACGCTTTTTACAATGCACTGGTGAAAGAAGTTGCGGACGCACCCGAACGGCCTCGCTGGTCAGAAGCGAGTCAGTTCGCCTTGACCGCACACTGAGAAGGACGGCAGTTTATTGCACGCTGGAAGGCAATCCATGCTTGTCAAGGAAAGCATGGATTCCGCCGTAAATACGAACACGCTCGGCAGGCGTAAACATGCCATGCTTCCCCCCGGGAATAGTGATCAGCTCAGTATCCACGTTTGCCTTCTTCAAAGCCTCTTGTAGTCGTAGGGAATGGCTGTAAGGTACCGTCGGGTCTGCGTCGCCTTGGATCGAGAGCACGGGCGGCAGGCCCGCTCGGACATACGTCAAAGGCGAAACGCGCCTGGCGATTTCTTCGCGGTTGGGAGCACTACCCAGCCAAGCGACCGCGTACGTCTTGCGGTTTGGGCCATCCAGCAAATCAACCACGTCCGTGATGCCATACCAGTTCACAACGGCAGCGACCTTCGGCAGACCCGTTTTCGGATCGTTCGAAGGGCACTCGCGATCGAGTCCGGCGCTATCCGGCGTGAAGCCGGTCATAAGCGCAAGGTGGCCGCCCGCGGAGTCGCCGGAAGCTACAATCTTCGAAGGATCAAGACGGTATTCGGACGCGTGCCCAACAACCCACCTCAGCGCGCACAGGCAATCTTCGACTGCCGCGGGAGCATGAGAGATTTTCGCCAGTCTGTACTCGACATTCACGACAGCCCAGCCCATCTCGAGCCAGGGCACGACTGCCATAAACGCCGATTCCTTCGTGCCTCCGGTCCATCCGCCGCCGTGTATGTAGAACAGGGTTGGCTGTGGTCCGGAAACATCCCGACGCGAATAGATATCGAGTTTGTTTTCGTATCCGTTTTGTACCTGGTAAGTTATGTTCGGCGTGATCTGATATCGGCTCTGCGCAGTCACCGCCCACGAATCGGAAGACGAAGTTTGGGTCTGAGCAAAAGCGGAACCGACGAGTAAACCCGCGAGCAGCGGCAACGAGGCAGTGGACTGGCGCACCGCACCATTGTACGAGTTAGATCGCGGCCCTCGCGCCGCGTCTAAGTACAGTCTTGCCCGTAGGCAGAGGTCGCAGCGTCGGACACCGCGATGAACATGGACCGGATCTTAACGTAAAGCCAGACGTGAAGATTGCGACCGATCCGAGCGCCGTTCTTTACCTTCCGTCCAACTCATCAGCGGCTTATAGCCCTGCATTCGCCGATCCAAGTCACCCGCGAACTGATATGGGCGGATATCTTTCGATGTAATCAGTCCCTGCGCCAACCCGGCATAGACGCGAGACAATTCGGACTCATGCCGTATGACGCGAGCGGGATCCAACCACCAGATTCCTTGTGGATCAACCTCACACGTGTGCCGCGTACAGCAGTTAGACCAATCTGTCGAATCAATGCTCGGATACCAGCAGAATCCTCGGAAATCGGTCCCTTGCGCGACCAGATCCTCGCATTGCTCCTCCATGAACTTCAGCCACGTGATTCGCTCTTCGACCGTTCCTCTGATATTGGTCTCAGAAAGCAGGATCGGCTTGCCATACCTTTCGACATAATCGCCAGCAACGGCCGCGAAACCGCGCGGGTTCTCGTTAAACGGATGTATATCGGTGGCCAGTTTTTCGCGCGACCAGAACCACTCCATCTCTGAATGCAAGTAGTAGTCAAGGCCAAGCAGATCGATGGTCTCGGGGTGATCCTGAAACCATCGAAGCGCCTCCTCGGATGCCCCCTTGCTTATCAAGTACTCGTACAGCCGATGGTCGACGCGCACGCGTCCAAGCACCAGGTCAAGGATCAGGAACCGTCGTTCGTTCGCGAACTCCACCCACTCGCTTGTTCCGCTGTCGGTCGCACGGTGGTGCTCCGCCGTGTCTACATGAACGATCTCTTTACCTTTTCGTCTAAGAAGCGCGATACAACGAGACATGCAGCGCGCGACTTGAAGGGTCATGGCGACAAAATCGTTTTCGGACGCCCGATGTGGATGCCACATCCCCGTATACGAGCAAAATATGGTCGTGGCTAGCGGCTCATTGATAACCGTGTAATAACGAACCCAGTCGTAGCGGTTCGAGAGTTCATCAATAAAGCGGGAATAGAGCGAAACAAAGTCGGTGTGGAGAAAACCGCCTTGCAGCCAGTCCGGAAATGACGTGTGGTGTAGCGGATCAAAGATTGGCGTGAGCCCGGAATCCCGCATGAACTGCATAGGACCGTCCATCCAACTCCAATCGAAGTACCCCTGACTCCGCTCAATTCGATGCCAAGGAACAGAGTACCGGGTCTGTTGGATTCCCGATTGCAAGAAGCAGCGAGAGGTCTTCCCGCCATTGCTCGGTGTGACGAGTCGTCTCCAGAATATCGTGCCCGGTTTTGAAGATGTAGGTGCTCTCAAATCCGCCCAGGTGGGGATAGATTGGTCCACCGGTACGCCGGCTGCTTGTGCACGTATTTGTAATCAGGATCTTTTCGCAACGGCGCCTTCAGGAGAACAGCCTGGCAGTTCTTAAAACCGAGCGGGCAACTCGCCCTATCGACATTTGCGCGCTCGCGCTTACACTTTGTGTGCTCTCCGGATGCATTCCCTGCCGTTATTCCTTAGGTCTGACTGTTTTAGTGTAGATCTCGCCCGCTTGGTTCTCAATTCGAAATTTACCGAGTACAGGTGTACTAACCCTAACATTCGTTCGGACCAGCAGTTACTTTGTTTGCGTAAAAGGGGTACTGCAAGGCTACGCGCCACGAAGTACCCTTCCGACTTACAACGATTTAAGTGGCCGGCTTCGACTAGTTCGCCGCGAGTTTTTTGCCGATTACCCACCCACCGTGCGTTTGAGTTTATCGAGTAAACCCAGCTGCTGTTCCTTCTGGCCGTAGGCGGCCTTCGGTCCTGGAGCGAGTTGAGGTTCTTCACCCATAGGTCTGTTCGGAAACACAGAGAACTGCCCCTTGCTGTCGAGAGAAGCACCCGTTGCGAAACGCGCATCGGTCAGAGTTGGAGGCACGCTGCCGTCCGCTTGAGAAGTAAAGAATGCGTAGCTGAACGTTTGATTTTCCTGCGATTGCGGGAAGCTATTCGGGACCGGCAACTGATCCGTGAATCCGCCGAGCTCCTCGATAACCGCCAGCCACTGCTGCTGATGCATGGTGTCACGCGCAATAAGAAACGACAGCATGTCCTTCATTCCGCTATCGTCTGTCATTTCGTACAACCGGCACGCCAGCGTTCGTCCGGTTGCCTCCGCCGTAACATTAGCCAGCATGTCCCCGGCGATATTTCCACTGGCATAAACATGCGAGCAGTTGAAAGGAACGCCATTTGAGTTCTCCGGCGTTGCCGCTAATCCGGCAGACAGGTAATGTCGAGGATTCATGCCGCCGAGAATCGCGTTCACAACGCCATCTTGCGCAGCAGTCTCCTGCATCGATACGGGAGCACCTTCGAGATTTAATGCAACAGCGGTGGCCAGCATTTCAATATGCCCGATTTCCTCTGTTGCGGTTTGCAGCAACATATCTCGATACTTTTTGGGACCTCGTTGCCCCCATCCCTGGAAAAAGTATTGAAGGCAAACACGGATTTCGCCTTCTACTCCACCGATTGCTTGCTGCAGCATCTTCGCGAAGAGTGGATTTGGTTTGTCAACGCGAACTGGATATTGAAGTCTTGGATCTAAGTAATACATGAATTAGTGGCCTCTAACCGTAAGACGAGAGGCCGCTCGTATGTATACCTCCGACAATTACCTAACCTAGGCCAAACTGGTCCTATTTGCCGGAGTCTGACTTAGTATTGTTCGGATGATCTTGCACTCAGACTTTAATGTCATCCGGTTGCTTTCCGGTCACTTTCGCGACTACGCCCACCACGCCCCCAATCTCAATATGCAAGTTGAAGCGCCTGGAACGTCGCTCAACTCCCCCTAAATCGAAGGACTCATACCCGTCTGGCGTGACGATCAACTTGACGGCGCGCGGCTTCGAGGTTCCCGCCATATAGGAAATTTGCATCTCTGATGTGTTCGTGGGAAAGTTCTGCACCGCTAATGACAATCATGCCGTTTGCCAAATCAGCCGGAAGATCGACCTTTTCAGTCTTCTTCTCTTCCTTGTCGCCCTTCTTGTCGAACCATGTCGCCTCGCTTTTAACGGTGTCCAGAGTCAGATCTAGCGGCTGCGATAGGAAGGACCTTTCTGAATGTGGTGGTCGCTAAGGAGCTGGAATGTTGCGTTCTGCTTGAAAACCGAGACTTCGTCGTCCACCGAACCGTCTCGAAAATGGAGAACCAGGCGGGACCTGACTTGATCGCCTTACACTACTTGAATCTGGTCTCCGACTCCGATCACCTTTACCGTCGCCAGATTTTACAATCAGAAATCCGTGCGTGCTTCCCTGTTTGTGGGTCGCGGGATCTGCACAGCAAGCGAACAGCCAACAAACACACCGACCATAATGCAAGCCGTTGCACTTGCCCAGCGAGGTTCATGGGTTTTAAGAATCGCACAACAGCAGACCGGAGCGCCGCAGCAGGCGCCCCATCCGCATTGCTTAAAGCTACGACTGCTGACTACTTGGTTCCGCTACTGCCCTGGCCCTTTGCCTGATCGATCATCGTCGTGTGCTCTTGAATAGCCGGAAGGAACTGGGTCGCAAACTGCTTAATGTCAGGATCCTTCCCGTCGGTCGATTCTTTCTGGAACGCGGACACTACTTTATGATGATCTTTGCTGTTTGCAGCAAGAAAATCCTTGTCGAAGTCCTTGCCGCTCTCACCCTGCAGCTTCGTTGCAAGCGCCTTGTGCTTGGCGTCCGTCTCGGTCGGCACCGTCATGCCCTTCTTGGCCGCAATCTCCTTCATGGCGGTCGACGTTTTTGTATGGTCGTCTACAAGCTTTTGGGCGATCTGCTTCACCTGTGGATCATTGCTCTTTTGAAGCGCCATGTTGCCAACTTGGATCTCAGCTAGGTCAGTCTGGGCGACCATGGTGGCGAACTTCTTATCTGCGCCTGGAATACTGGCCCCCGCTGCCTGGCCAGCCGCACCAGTCGCCTGGCCCGCCGCACTGCCTGCTTCCTGGCCCGCTGTAGTAGTTGCTTGACCAGCCGCACCTGCTGCCTGGCCGGCTGCACTTCCGGCAGCACCCGTCCCTTGACCAGCCGCGCCAGCTGCTTGGCCGGTTTGCGTCGTTTGTGCGAACCCTACTACGCCAAGGCATCCTAGGCACAAAAATCGTGTGAAATGATTCATTTCTTGCTTCCTCGTAGTGTGGACGCCAATTTAGGCATCCTTGGTCGCGGAAACTTAGCCCGTAATTTCTCTTATCGATGCGCACGGGCCGGTAAATTGACGAGTCGGAAGCTGGGCATCTTACATGCTTTCTGGTCAGCAAACCACAACACGCGGACTTAGAAATATTTTGCTCCTCGACTAACATCCTGATAGTCAAACGAGGTGACGAAACAAACGGTGATCAGTCTTAGAAGCATTGTTTCGATTTCCACGAATGTGAAAGGAATCCATCAACTTGCCTGAGAACTTTGTCCGCAGTAATCCTGAAACCGAACCCCGCAGCGAGCATCGCGAGGGATCAATTGCCCGCAGCATCGAGCAGCAGACCGCGAAGGTGCCGTCGGACGTTTTCCTCTGGGCTGCCTTCGGCTCTATTGCCGCATCGCTGGCCTTCAAGTTTAGCCGTAAGGATCACGCGTCACTATTCGTCGGTCAATGGGCACCAACGTTCTTGATCCTCGGTTTGTATAACAAGCTAGTCAAGCTTTCAGGGTCCGACAGCGCATAAGAGCAAGAACCAGTTTCAACACCAGGAACAATGCTGAGAGAGGCTATCCACAAGAGTGGCCGCCTCTCTCGATAGTGCTTTCAGCCCGGTAACCCTGGATAACAACCAGGAATCCTTTAGAGTCCGTGCCCAGGGCTCGACCGTTAGCTCCAGTTGATCGTACGCATTTCGCAGGGCAGGCTCCACGGGCAACGGAACAACCTCTTCCACCGCGGCCGCAATTCCGCGAAGGCGTTCCGCTACGGCCCGGTCGAAGTCCTGTTGTGCATTCCTGACTTCTATTGGGCGAGTACCCGGGACCACTTGTGTCCGGTATTGGCAGATCGCGATTTCTACTAAAAATAATGTTCTAAGGGTTGCCTCGATTCGTAAGGCTGAATCGCGAAATACCAACTGCTGTCTTCGGTTTGGTGATCCAATCTCAAACAAAATTGAATCTGCGTGCCCGTGAACTGCTGCGAATCCTCTTTGAAGACTGTCGCGAAGACTTCGGATTGCACGAATCCCCGCATTCCGGTCCTGTGTATCGAGGGTTGTGATCAGCTCCGCCAGGAACCGAAGATTCCTCGCGACTCCCGCCTTCATATGATCGAGAGCGGAAACGGGCCACAAGTTATCGAACACTAACCACATCATGCCTAACCCAAGCAGAACACCCGCCGCCCGATCTCTCGCCGGCGCAAGTTGAGTCGTCGCGCTATAGTCCTGAAGGAAAGCCAGGTAAAAGGCAAGCGCCGTTTGCAATCCGAAATACGATAACCGCTGACTGGCAACTGCAAACCAGCCGCTGAACGCCGAAACACACGCGATCAGGATCGTAACGCTCGTGATGGAATCCAGTTCCGGCAAAAGAAACACAATGGCGCCCATCGCGATCAATCCGCCCGCGGTCGCACCGAGAAGGCGCAAAGCTTGTTTCTGCTTGGTGGCGCCTGTTGTGTTCAACGCCGTAACCATACAAGTCACCACCGAAGTACTGATACCGGGCCAATGAATCGCCGAGTACGTCACATAGCACAGCATTGCTGCCATCGTAGTCTTGAGGGCAAAAAGCCGATAACCGTGGTTCGTGAGTGCATCGGGCAAGAAGAGACGTGTGTCTCCATGCGGGTCTACCAATTCATCACCTTCGGTATTCGAAGCTTCGAATGCAGTCGGAATCAGGGCGACCGTGCGTTCCAGCTCGGGTAAAGTCGGAAGCGCATCTGATGGCGTAAGGGGAGGATAAAACTTCGGCGTTCGCGAGAAGCCTGATAAATCGAACTCAGCTCGGAAGGTATCAAGCGCTCGGGCTAGGTCTGCAAGCCTTTCTCGCTCCGGTTCGGAGATCGCCGCTGGACATTCTACCGTCGCCGAGACATCCACGAGGCGAGCGACTAACGCTGTAAGCGCAGACATCGTTGGAATTGGAATCCGCACCGGCGTACTGCTATTCCGCAGAGAATTGATGCGTTGCCGTACGGAGCTCGTGCCGACACTTGCATAGGCGAGGATGGCGCCACGGCTTGCCTCGCCGCCGGATACTCCCGCCCCGCATGCGTTCAAAAAACCGGAAACAGCCTTCATACGACCACTGAGCTCCGCTTGGATAAGAGTCACCGGGTCCTCTCTGACAAACACGAGTTCGATCAGTACCGATACCACAAAACCGAGGCAGAGAGTCAGCCAAACCCAAAGCGTCTGCTCAAGATGAGGACCAGCCGGGTACGGCAACTCCCAGGCATTATGAACGCTGTACACCGCCATGCTCATGTTCATTGCAGGCCCGGGAAGCCGGGTGGTCCGAATCAGAAAAGCTGCCACGAACAACTCGAAGGCATAGTAAGCGAATGTGAGCGGAGGAAAATCCGCGAACAGCATCACGCCGACCAGGGCCATTGCGACACCTAGCGTGATAGCCGCAATACTTTCACAGGCACGAAGGATTGCCGCGCGATGGCTCGATCGGTCAACGGTAAAGATGCTGTAGAGCGTGATTGCTGCGTACGGCATGCGAAACGTAGCCACAAGCAGGAACGTGATGACGACCGTCAACACCACTCGCGCCAAGGCGGAGTACATGCCGGGGTGCGGCGCCATCTCCGCCTTAAGAAGTTCAACTAGCCTCCGGCCCGAAAAGACAGGTGCAGCGACTGGCTCAGCAAACGCCGCCACCCTTAGTTCCTCACTGTCCCGGAACCGCGCACAATGACATAACCGGACTCACCGATGCGAAACAGATCGGGCTCGGGATTCTGGACACGAACTCGCACGGGAAAGCGGCTCGCAAGGTGAACCCACGCAAGGCTGCGTTGTACCTGCGGCAGCGCTCCGCCCATTCCTGTTTCTTGTGGGGTGACTCCGAATGCTGTGCTCTCCACCACGCCCGCGAAACGCTGGTTTGGTTTGGACATGACGTAAAGGTCCGCGTGTGCGCCCGGGTGAATGTACTTCAATTGCGACTCGCGGAAATTGCCGATCACCCACCAGTTGCGAACGTCGATCAATGTGAAGACTCGTTGGCCGGTATGAGCGTACGCGCCTTCGGAAATCGTAAGCTCGGTCACACGCGCATCAAACGGTGCCACAACTCGACAGCGGCTCAAGTTGTATTGCGCCTGTCGCACTGCTGCCGCGCGCGCTTCCCGTTGCGCAATCAGTGGCAGCACGGTAGTAACACTCCGCTGTGACTGCGCCAACTGGGCATTACTTTGTCGAAGACCAGACCCCGCCTGGTTTCGCTGGGCCAACGCCGATTGAAGCTGTGCCTGAGCGACATCGAGCTGAGACCGAGCCTGTCTAAGCGCTTCGGCTGCCGTTTGCTGTTGCGTTCTGGCGCGATCGATGTCCTCGGCCGTCACAAATTGTCT
Source organism: uncultured Acidobacteriaceae bacterium (assembly GCA_963730775.1). Taxonomy (GTDB): domain Bacteria; phylum Acidobacteriota; class Terriglobia; order Bryobacterales; family Bryobacteraceae; genus Bog-105. The sequence goes on from CAVSTI010000020.1 coordinate 203,415, forward strand.
CGCAAGCAACGGCTCCAGCCTGTGGAGGGTATCGGTAGCAAGCTTGTATTCCGCCTCGGCGCGCGCGATACCGGCCTCCGCGTGAGCGACATTCGCATGTCCGGAGTTGATGTTAGCCTCAGCGCTCGAGATGCTGGACTCTGACCTGAAAACCGTCGCCTGCGCAGCTTCGATCGCTGCCTGCTGCCCGGCAATCACTCGATTCTCGTTGTAGATCTGCTTTTCTAGCGTCTGTTGCTCGGATAGGGCACGTTGGAGGGCATATTCGTATGGCTGAGACTCGATCTCAAACAAAAGCTCGCCTGCTTTCACAAGCTGGTTGTCTGTCACATGCAGCTTGATCACAGGCCCTTCCACTTCCGGTGCAATTCCGATGAGATTCGCAAACACCCAGGCGTCATCAGTCCTCGGATGAACGTTCGTCTGCCAAAACGTGAATACCCCAATGACAACGGCAGCAAGGACGATGGCCATCCCTATGAAACGAGCCCTGCGATTCGGAACCTTGGGCGGAGCTTGAAATGTGGTTGCCATGGTCGTCTAACGGAAGAACAACAGCCAAAACAGACATGCAAAGAAGATCGCAAGACTCGGATAGATTAGAACCGGCGGACCAAAGTCGTAGTCGGTTCCAAACCGCAGCAGCAGCCGTCGCGTAAGCACCGTCGCCAATATTCCGATCAGTATGCAGAAGATCCAGATCGGGAAAAACGAACCCAACACGTCAACGGCCGGCGCATGCGCGCAACCCGTCGAGGCGACCGTAACAGCCGAGATCAGCAGCAACCGTGCCTTACATCTCACGGTTGCCTTCCCCCGGATGCCGGAGCAACTGAGTCTCCGGTCGCAAAAGCAAGCTGTGCAAAGTCAGTGAGTACTTCCGCTTGTGATTGCGCTTGCGTCGTCCTTGCCTGGGCCAACGCACGTTGTGCAGCGACAACATCCAGGAAGTTCTTGACTCCGAGACGGTAGGCCTCGAGAGCGGCACTATACGACTGTTCTGCCGCCGTGAACAAGACCTTCGCTGCTTCTTGTCGGTGCAAGCTTGTCTGCACATTGGAATAAGCAGCCCACACCTCCTCCGCAACTCGGTCGGCCATGCCCTCCAGTTCAGTTTCGGCTTGTCGGCGCTCGCTTCGGGCACGGTCCAGTTCGTAGTACCTGGCTCTTCCGTCGAACACGGTCCAACTGGCACCGAGCTTGAACAGCCATGCTGGCGCGATTCCGGACACACTGGGCAACGGCGGTTGAGATCCGTTCTGGTACTGTTCGTCCGCCGACCCCGACACGGTCACTTTCGGGAAGTACTGCGCGCGCGCTGAGCGAATTGCTGCGTCCGCGGCTTGTAGCTTTGTCGCTTGTGCCAGCAAATCCGGTCGTCGCGCAACAGCCCGCTGGATGAACGCATCCGCAGTGCCGGTAAGGACAGGTGTTTCGGCGGGAGTCATCGGTTGCACATTGATGGTGGTTGTCGGCCGAACACCCAAAGATTTCGCAAGCTGCCCGTGGGCCAGACGCTCAAGTCCTCGCACATTTTCGAGTTCATACGAAGCTTGCGCGGCGGCAGCTCTGGCTTCAAGCACGTCCGGGAGAGTTGCCAGGCCGTTGCGCAATCGCTCCTCTACTGCAGCTTGCACTGTTTCAGCGTTGGTCAGCGTTGCTTGTGCAGCTTCAGACTGCGCTCGGGCGCTGTTCAATCGGTAGTAAGCGGCCGCTATGGAATAAATCAGCTTACGATGTGTATCGTTGAACTCGAACTCCGCCACAAGCGCGCCTGCGCGGGCCAGCTCAATTCCGGCCCTCCGAGCACCGAAGTCCAGAACCGTGTAGTACACCTCCAGGCTCGGCTGCACGACTGTCAGGTCCTGCTGATAGAACACGTTTCCGAAAAGCACACGATGGCGGTCTTGTTGCGCCAGTGCCACCACTGCCAATGTGGGATAAAGCGCCGCACGGGCTACACCGGCCTGGTCCAGTTGTTGCTTCGCTCGTTCCCACGCGACGCGCGTCTCCGGATTGTGTGACTGGGCGAAGTCAATCAGCTCGGGTAACGAATAGCTTCGAGCGGAATCCAGGTCAACGGTCGGACGGAGAAGCCCCGGCGGGATGGGCGCAGGCGTCAGTGCCATCGGTTTCGATGCTGTACTTGGGAAGTTCTGAGCGCTCATCGCAAGCTGCGCTAAAAGCGTTCCGCAAGCCAGCGCCCAAGCGTTCCTTCTCAGACTACCCATGAAGGCTCGGCCATGATGTTCTTTGGATAGACTGCGGGAACGAGCGCAGATCGTCCCTAGCGGATTTACTTAGAAGCTATTTCTGGGAGATCGGCAACGAGCGGCAGACCATCACACCCAAGATCAGCACCGAGAGCCACGGCAGTGGCATCAGGTATCGAGGGTTAGCAATTTCCACCGGCACAATCGCACTCCCCAGTAAACAGAGCGCAGAGAGCAGGAAAACCCAGTCCATGCCGGTCACCTGTCGCTTATGCCAAATCATCTCGGCAAGATACAACCATGGCAGCAGCACAATCAGCCAACACCAAGGTCCACTGATGCCCTGCCATCGTTTGGTCAGTGATTCGTACTTCCGATCCAGAGCATCGACGCCGAACCAATCCCGAATGATCTTGATGTCGCTTGCGGAGGGACCCCCAAAATGGCCCTCGTTCAACTGGAGACCCCAAACAATTTTCTTGCGAGTCAGAAACTCGCCGTAGGTCCTGAGTCCCAGCATCACGACGCCAATCGGATCCCGTTTCATGGCATGTAGCGCTGTCTTTCTCGCAAGGACGTTCGCCATGTCCTCGTCCCTTTTCGCAATGTCCAGGATCGCCTGACAGAGACCGCCCTCGACCCAGCGATGTAGACGCCGGTTGAAGAGATCGTCCAACGGAATCTTGACCTCCTGAAACAGACGGCTCCGCTCGGCGGGGATAGGAAAATCTCCGGGCATGATGATGGGCGCCATGTCCGATACCAGGAAATCACCGTCCCGAGATAAATACGCCGGTTTGGTATCAGCAAGAAATCCGTATAGATGGCGATAGCCCGACAGCAGCACCTGGCAGGCGATCACGCCTACGAAAAGTCGAAGGAGCAAAGGCTTCCAATCGAGGCGTCCCAGTTTGTAGAAGGCCAAAACAGGAAGAGCGAAGGACAGGAACAGGACGAGGGGAAGAAAGCTGTACCGCAGGCTCACCAGTAAAACGCCGACCAACTGAACGCTGGCGAGCGTTACGACTCGCCTGGATCTCAGGAAAGAAAGAGCCAGAGCCAGGTAGATCGACAACCCGAAAGTCGCGACCGCCTCGGTCATGACGAACCGCTCCGACATGAGTTGTAACGGCTCAATCGCGGAGAGGCCGGCGAAGATCACAGCAACAATCGGCTTTTGGGGAAAGTATCGCAGCAGAACTAAGCCGAGAACAATACTGGCGAGTCCTGATGCCACGATCTGAAATGCCAGAACCGGCCCGAAAGAGTGGCTCTCGAGTACCAGTGGCCGCAGCAGAAAGCCATAGCTGAAACTGCGGTCGGGCGGTATCCACTTGATGAGCGCCGTCGCAAGATACGCGCCCGAATCGCCGAAGTGGAAAGAAGGATAGGGATCAGCGAGGAAGAATGCCAGCTTGCAAACGGCGACGACCAGGCAGATGTACACAACTGGCCCTACCTGAAGCCCTTGAATGTGTCGGGGGCGGCTTGTTTGGTTTTCGACGGAGCCCGCTATGACAGACATTTCAGCAGGCGGATCACTCCCATGGAGGCCTGCCGCTTATGGGCGGATACGTTCGTTCGGTTTCGAATCTCGTCGTGATTCGTTGAATAGTATTGGTAAGCCCGCCACAACATCTCTTCGTTGGTCAACGTCGGCGCCCAGTTCAGCTCTCCCTTGATTTTCGCGGTGTCGAAAACGAAGTCTTCCGCGATCATCTTGTAATGATATGGGCCCAGCGGAGACAGCTTCAGGTGATGTGCAACGCGCATGGCCGTCAGGGTCATCTGTTTCGGCAAAGCCGCGACCTTCGACGAGCTGTTCGCCTTCCCGATCACATACTGGTAGATCTCCCGGATCGTCCGGACATTGTCGGACCCGATGTTGAACACTCCGGACTTGTCGTGAGACATCGCCGCTAGCGCCGCGGATGCCAGATCCTGTGCGTAAATAAACTGATAGCGGTTGCCGCCCTCCCCAACTGTCCAAACTCGGCGACCTTCCTTGATGAATTCGAAAAGAATCGCCAGTAGCCCAAGTCGGCCGGAGTCAATGATGGTAGGACACCGGATACTGATTGCGTGGAAGTCCGTTTCGTATCTGCTGAGAATTTTCTCGCCTTCCCATTTAGATAAGCCGTAAGTCTCGACCGGACAGGGTGTGTCGTCCTCAGTAACCGGGCGTGTAAAAGCCTTTCCCCAGAGACAGTTGGAAGAAGTGAATACCAGGGAAGGAATCTGGGCTTTGCGGGTCGCTTCGGCAATCACTTCCGTCCCGGCCACGTTGCTCCGCCAAAGGGACTTTTCATCTTCCACCGCATGTGCCAACTCTGCTGCCAGGTGAAACACGCCGTCCACCCGGTGCCGGGCAAATACCTCGGCCATTCGTTCGCGATCCGCTATATTGGCTTGAACCGATTCGAGATTGGGATGCCGATCTTCGTCTTCATGAACGTCGATATTAATGACGCAATCGCCATTCTCGAGCAGCCGCCTTTTTAATATCGAGCCAAAGAACCCTGACCCGCCAGTAACAATGTAAGTCTTCACAATAGTTCTAGATACTCGGCTAAGTAGCCGACGAAATATACGAATTTGACAGCGCCCCCCGCATGCGGACGACCTCGTCACGATAGAGTGCCTCTAGCCTTGCAACGGCGGCGCGGGAATCTCGTTGCGTCTCCACTAACCGTCGCGCGGCTGCTGCTAATTCCCTGCCGTGATTCTTGTCAGCAAGCAGTCGGAGAGCGGCTTGGGCAAACGCGGCGGGAGTATCCGCGACTTCGCACACCTGCGTCTTTTCCGAAGCGAGCCCTTCGGCCCCCACACTGGTGGAAACCGCCGGGATCCCCGACGCGAACGCCTCCAATAACTTCACTCTAATTCCAGATCCGCTTAAGATCGGGCAGACGAAAACCGAATATCGCTGCAACGGAACGTTGATATCCGGCACCATTCCCAGTAGTCGAACGCTCGGATGCCAGTTCCAGTTGTCCGGAGCATCCGAGCCAACCAGGTACAGCAACGTTTGCGGGCGCTCTTTTAAAATGAGCGGAAACACCTCGTCAATAAACCAGCGTATGGCGTCCAGATTAGGCGAGTGACGAAAACTGCCGATAAACAGGAGCGAATCGGGTTCGCGGCCCTGTGTCAGGTATTCATATCGACGCACATCGATTGTGGCCCTGGTGTCGCAGTCGATTCTATCTCTCAAGCTGCTCACCAAACGCCGCAGGTACTTCGCGTTGTCCTTGCTACACACCTGTACCCGCGCTACGCGCTTCAACAACTTCGGCTCATAGAGCCGCATTCGAAGATACTCGAGGAGCGTATCGAAATCACGCTGACCAGCCGTAATTCGCCGCCAAAGTGATTGCTCAGAAATGTCGTGCTCGAACAGCATGCACGGGATGTTGCGGTATGCGCCCGCGTACTGTCCCATGGTCGTGTATTCAAGCTGAACGACGTCGATGCTCTTCAGCAGAACGGTTCTGTGAATTGCCCATTCGAAGTCGCGTATCGAAAATTCGCGAATGGCATTCGGCGTCATGGTCCATTGATCGGCGAGAGAGAGGTGTGGTCTCACCAGGAACGAAGCCGATTCACACTCCGGAAGCAGTGCTTTTTGAGCTTCTAACTGCCCCTCGTGATCCACGAAAGAGACGACGTGGACGTTAGCTCTCGGTTGCAGAGCGCGAATCGTTTCCTTCATGAACACGGCGCCGCCATGTGTGGGCGGCTCGATCGGATATGGCGAAACAAGGAGTACGTTCAGCCGGTCCGGAGGCGCTTGGTTCCGTACAACGAAGCGGTCCCGGAAGTACCCGCCGAATGGTCGTCGAAAAGCCTCCCGGTCATTGATCTTCCGACCCCGGTGAGCGCTCCAGCGCGATCGCACAACCTGCCCCAGCCTGGTGAAACCCTTTCGCATCGCTGCGGAGGAGGGCATCGGCATCGGATACCGGCGCGAACTGCAGGAATGGAGAAAACAGCGCCCGAGATGACCGCTTAACATTCTCCAACTGTGAATGTTCTTCCAGCAATAAAGAAGAGAGTTGCTGCGAACTACGGTGTCGATGTAATCCGGTGAAAACGTCTTTCCGATGGTGCCCCGGTGCTCATGATGAACCACGCTCTGCGGTTCGTAAAGTACCTTCCATCCGCGCTTCCAGGCGCGAATCCCAAGGTCGGTATCCTCGTAATAGAACGGGTGGAATAGCGAATCGAACCCACCCAGTTCCAGAAACTTCGCCCGGTCGAACGCGCTCGATCCGCCGCCGGGGTAAGCACAAGGGTACGCCGTCCCGATGAACGGGTCGTTCCTGTGCCCTACGTGCAGTGTGCCCTTCTGCCACCAAACCTCAGTCAAACCTGTCTCTTCACGTAAGCGCGTCTTATCCGCAAAGAAAATCTGCGAGGAAGCGGCGAAAAGCAACGGATCAGAGAAATGCTCAACCAATGCCGGGAGAAAATCCTCTTCCACGCGCATATCGTTGTTTAGGAAAACAACGATGTCATTCTTGATAACTTGCGCGCCCCTGTTACAAGCCCCGGCAAAACCTTCGTTGGCGGGAAGGTGCAGCACATTGACCTGAGGAAACTCGGCTTTGATGAAATCAACACTTCCATCTGTTGAGGCGTTGTCGACAATCAGCACCTCAGCGCCGGGAACTACCGACGCAGCACGAACAACGGAAGGAAGATTCTCTCGAAGAAGCTCCAGGCCATTCCAGTTCGGAATAACGATAGAAGGGGTTGGATTTGCCGGAGCTTTATCGGCGGGCAGCCGCTTTCTGCCGAATATTGCAAAGCAAATATCAACGGCAAGCAACACGACTGTCAGGACGCACAACTCGCCAACCGTGATCAGGGCAAGAAGAACTGCGCGGACAGCAGCCTCCACCTTCCGCGACACGCGTGCGGTCGCCTCCGTGCGACGGTGCAGGAAATTCTTGGTACGGGCTCGGTAATCGCTCCAAGGGCCTACTCCGAGCACTCGCCCGAGCCGCATCCAGGCGGACCTTCTGATCTGCTGTTGTTCCGTTTCGAATGCTTGAACTCGCGCCCGCAACAACGCCAATTCTGAACTCAGCCGCTCGCTTTCGCGCTGCCGCACGTCGTCCAGAGCACCGTACTGCCGCTGCGCCTCGGCCAGTTCGCCTTGCAGCCCTCGAATGTGGCGCTCCCGGTCACGCAGCAGATTGTGCGTACTCGAAACGTCAGCAAAGAACGGAATCTGGCGCGCGCGGAATGAACAAACAGCCACGTAAAAGTGTGCGTCTGCCACGTCGCGGGAGGGCGGAATAAATCCGGCCATTCTTTCCGCCGGCCATTCGCCCGAAAATGTAATCGTTTCCTGCTGGTTCTGTGCCAGGATCTCCACAAAGGGAAATGCCTGCTTCAAAACTTCTTCGAATTCTTCGAACTCGAATTCGTGAACGTGGAAGGGATTCGGACCCGACGGCCCTCTCGCTTCCGCGTAGTAGTGCGTGTTTGGGGTGGAAACAAGGAACACGCCCTCGGGAGAAAGAACACGCGCGGATTCTTGGATCAGCGCTCGCCAGTCTTCCAAATGCTCGATCACTTCAAACGCGGTGACAAGATCAACGCATCGATCCGCAACTGGAAACTGACTCGCTGACGCACAAAGGTAGTCAGGATCCTCGAAGACTTGCGCGGCATGTGTTGCGGCTTCGGCCGCTATATCAAACCCCACCGCATACTCGGCTGTGGAAGCCAGCAAGCTTGTGCCATACCCGGCTCCGCATCCCACGTCAAGAACCCGTCGCCCTGCAGCAAATAGACACGCAAACCGGTACCGGGCGACGTGCTCATTCCATAGCTGCGTTTCTACTTCTCCGGGCACCACTCGCTCGCCCGTGAAAGGGAGCTTCGCATCTCCGCTCTGCACGCTCGCCCGGAGCAAATCGTCATTGGTAGGAAGGTCGGAGATGCCATCCGCGATTCCGATTACCCGAAGGCGTTTTGCCTTATCGGAACGGCGGTTTGAGTCAGCGGGAAAAAGGCTCTCTGTCGCGTGCGAGCTTGTTATTTCTCCGGCAGAGAAGGGTTTACCCACCTGACTCATTATAAATATGGCACCAGATCTATTCCTCTATAAGCTACTGCCAAATTCTCGTCTGGCGTTTCTACGTAATATAAACTATCGGCGAATAAATACTAGCTAATTTGGGGCATTGGAACTGAGATTATGGAGGTTAAGCGATCGCGATCCGCTTCGGAATCAAACACCCAAAACTAATAACACCGTTCTGCGATGCTGGGCCAGCCTCACACTCATCGACCCGAGGGTAGTGCCACGCAACTCACGCCAGCTTCCGGATAGTACGTGCTGTCTGAAAATGGAAGGAATCCGGAAGGGTCCTCGTCAGGTGCAACGATCCACGCCTGCCTCTCAGCAAAGTACTGCCGCAGAGCTTTGTCCCGCGGTTGTGTCACCATGTTTGCCCAAACGATGCGGCTCCGATCGATATTGGCGGCATTATAGACCCACTCCTCGTGCGGTGAGTGACTCGGGCCATAGCGAACAAAGACCAAATGCTTCCCCGGCAGTTGCTCGAGTTTATGAACGATGCTGGCGCGCTGATCGTAAAACGGCCAATGCGGCCAATCCCAGAAGTTTCCTTGTCGGATTCCCAACTCTTTGATCGATAGCGTCAACATCGCGCTGCAAACGACGGAAGCCACGATCCCAGCCATCAAGCGGTCCGGCATGATCGAACGTTTGCCTGCCCAGAGGTAAAGCTGGCGCATTCCGGTAATCAGAAGTACATAGAAGACGGGCGCTTGAGCCGAGAGATGTTGCGGATAGCCTAACAGCTGGAACAAGTTCAGGACCAGCATCAGGAGAAAGACCCAGAACAGCGGCTTTCTCTTCCAGCTCGCGATTGCCCATGGCAGAAAAAGTAGCGGAAGCGTGAGCCCGGGTCCCACATAGAACTGCCACAGAAGCGTCGCGCGCGCCATCCAGTTGTTCACCATCCGTCCAAGGGTGGTGTAAGGGATCCGATTCCCCAGCTCTGAAGCCTCCATATCCGCGAGGATTTTGTGTCGATAAGTAAGCTTCAGTGGCGGCAAAATCGCCAAATTCTCGGGCCACCCATACGTCTCGCGATTTACTTCATAAGGAAGCTTGAACGGGTGATTCGTTACTCGCCATGAGTAATAAAGTGTGAAGGCTGCGCCGGCGGCAAGCACCACCAGACCGGGAACCAAAACGTTGAAACGGATGGCCGCTTTGGTTTCGGCGGAAGCGCGGCGGTATTGACTCACGCTCAAGGCAAACGCGAGGAGTGACAGGAAGAGTCCCTCGAAAGGACGCGTGTTCATAAGAAGAACTACGCCGAAACAGAAGGCAGCGACAACAGTGCGACTAGGTCTCCGGAAAAACCGCGGAATCGCACCGAAAAGTAGAGCACCGGCCATCGCAGGCGCCGGCGCGCCGCCAACGTAAGTATTCATCCAATAGCTACCGACACCTATCTGGATTGCAACAAGAAGCGCGCCGCCGAATGCCCACGCTGGGGGAGTCCAGGCCTGCAGCATCCAGCAAATCGCCCCGCACATCAGTCCGACAATGATCAGAACACCGATCCATGGGTGTCCAAGCAGTTGACCCACTGCCACGAAAGCTGCAAACCCGGGTTGATACATCGAGTTGTACGTAGGCTTTTGAATCTCGTGAATGGTCTCGAAGTGCTGCCAAAAAAGGTGCGTGTGGTTCGTGAGGCGACCCGACCTCAGGGTGTCCGCGAGCAACAGTTGGCTGAACTCATCATGCACGCTCGGTGGTTTTAACGGCACAGCCGGAAGTAGCGCGACTCTCAGCACTATCGGCAGCAGCACGCACGTCCAGACCGCGCGTCTTCGGTTCTGCGCGTAACGGTGCAGGTAAGCTCGTGCTTTCCTGATCCATCTGGAGGGAAGGACGAGCGCATGCGTGCACAGGATCAGGCAGCAGATTAGACTCATCCACTCCAGACGAAGTAGATCGGTTCCATAGAATCGCGCCACTTGGGCATGGACGAAGTGTGTCGTCTCCGTCCAACCGGGTATGCCGTGACCGAGGACTTTGAAAGCTGCAAGGATAGTCATGAGCCCATTGCCTACGAATGGTTGTATTTCTTCGGCGGCTCCGATTCCTTCAGGGCGATTTCATTCACCACAGCGGCAAGTTCTCTGCCTTCCGACCCTCTTTCCCGGATAGATTTATCGAAGGTAAATACGATGGAACACGTCGAATCTTGAAGCAGTTCGGGCGGAATCACGTGGGTGTATTTGTAAACTCCTGCCTTTGAGTACGTCTCTGCCGGTAAGGCGCGGTCCTTCAGATCAGCTCTGAGAGTCATCGGCCCAAGCTTCCCGATTTGGGAGTCGGGTAGAAATAAATCCACCTCCAAGGTCGCTCCTTTCACGTTTGCACCTCCGGGGACGGCAAGAACAACAGCGAAACGGTGCTCTGTCCATCTGTAACTATCCGCTTCTAACCCGTGAAATCCCGCGATCAGTTGTCGCTCCGCGTTCTTGTCGGAGATCTTTACGTCGCTAGCAAGCGGCAGTGGCTTCGTTCGAGAGCTACAACTGCAAACGGAAAGCATGGCCGCAGCAAGGCACCGAGACGTCCAATCAATTCGCACGGTAAGGTCAGCGGCCTCCGGTCTGGCGCTGATCAAAACGCGCGGTAACGATGTCCGTGTGCAGCCTTCGGCGGACAGGGGAACCAGGAACAAAGATTGGGCGACGGCTAACAGGCACGCTGGAAAGCACGAACTCCAAAGACCCGGTTGAACGGTCCAAGCTCACAAGTATTATCCTTCTAATGGGGAGCCGATACTCGGCAAATCGCCGTGGGTACCGGACAAAACCTTCTCTACTCGTGACCGCCTCCACCTTTCTAAGCTACGCCGTAGTGATTCTGATGGCCTCTTTCTTGGGCAGCTGCCATCGCCAGACGGAGTCCCGCTTGGGAAGCTTTTCCGTGACAGACCCATCTATAGCAAACCAGCTGATTTCAGGGTTCTATACCAATGAAAGCGGGTTTCGATGGGCCGGACCGACTTTCACTTTCGCCGTACCGATCCCAAAGCTCGACCACGAACTGACAACCGCAACTTTCACCCTGTCGCTCTATGTCACGCCGAACGAGATTGAGCAGCTTGGGCCCGTTACAATCACGGCAACCGGCCCTGAAGCCCAGTTTGCGAAGGCCACCTACGACAAGTCCGGCGCTTATGATCTGGTGGTGAAGTTTCCCCGATCGGCAATCTGTTGCACGAACCTGCTTCCGCTTACCTTCTCGGTCGATAAATATATGCGCGGTTCGAACGGCGACAGGAGAGATCTGGCCGTAGTTGTAACGAGATTCAAATTCCAGATCTAGTTGGTAGTCTTCCAGCACGACTCGAACTTCTTCCACCCGCACGCGCTTATGCTGGTTGCTGGGCCTCCGTCCTGCCTATACGATAAAGAGTGACTCTTCATCATCCGATTGCCTGATTCCCGCTTCCGAAATCAACTTCCTCGGGTCCCGGTAATCGATCGACTAAAATCTGAGTCAACCGCGAGCGTGATTGTGCCGCTCGTGTCTTCTGAGGGTCGCGTTCGCCTTATGAACTCTTACGATACTGCTGAATGACGTTGCCGGAATCCATACATTTTGCCATCTCGGAAGCCACCCGCTTCATTACTCCCGTTGCGCTCGCTTTCGAATGGTTTCTGCTGGCACTCTTAGCGATCGCCATTCTCACACTACCGTCGTCCTGGGGCAAAGCGCTGGTTCCTGCAAGAAACATACTCGAGCGAATCGCGTCTTCACCCCGGACCGCTCTAGCCGTATGCGCGGTTCTTCCGGTCGCCGTTCGGCTGTTGCTTCTTCCTGTCAGTCCCGTCCCCGATCCAAGTATCCACGACGAATTCAGTCATCTTCTCCTCGGAGACACCCTTGCGCACGGCCGGCTGACCAACCCGACGCCTGCTCTCTGGCAGCATTTTGAATCGATCCACATCATCGTCAGGCCGACCTACAATTCGATGTATCTTCCAGCGCAGGGTGTTTTCCTCGCCCTCGGCCAGGTGCTCTTTCGCGAACCCTGGCTCGGGGTCGAGCTGGCGATAGCGTGTATGTGCGCTGCCATGTATTGGATGTTTGCAGCGTGGCTCCCGCGGACCTGGGCACTGTTAGGAACCCTGATTGCCATCTTCCAGCTGACCTTTACTGGGTTTTGGGTCGATAGCTACATTAGCGCCGCGGTGCCCACCATAGGCGGAGCACTCATCGTAGGTGCTGTTCCGCAGTTCCGCAGCGGGACAGCCAATTGGCTGGACTCGTTGCTGTTCGGCGTTGGCGCCGTCATTCTGATGAACAGCCGGCCCTTCGAAGGAGGGATTCTAACTGCGATCGTTCTATCGACCCTCACACCGGCTTTGTATTTGTATTTCAAAGGCCAACCCCGCAGATTTCTGACTCGCCTCGCCTTGCCGGCAGTCACTGTTCTTGCGCTCGGTGTGGCGGGCCTTGGCTACTACTGTTATCGAGTGACGGGCAAACCGACCAAGATGCCGTATCAGGTCAACCGAAGCACTTACGGCTGGCCCGAGAATCTCGCATTTCTTCGCGCCAAGAAAGTTTCGGTTCGGGACCCGATTCTAAGGCAGATGTACCAGATCGAGATAGGTCATCACGACATCTACAGCACCGCGCCGGGCCTGATCGATAATCTGGTGACGCGCTTGTTCGACAACTGGGCCTACCTCATTGGCCCTGTTCTCACACTCCCCCTTTTATTCGCTCTCACTCGAACCTTTAGACGAGCTCGTTACCTCATCTTTCTGCTCGCGACGGCATTGGTCGTAAACGCCTTCCAACTTCTTCTCTATCCTTACCACCTGGCGCCTGTTGTGCCCGTGATTTTCTGCCTGATTGCCTTCGGCCTTCGGGAGATGTACCAGCTCCTGAAGCAACTCTCGCTCGCACGGGCTTATTACTCGGTAGCGCTCGTGCCCCTGGCGCTGCTTCTAACCGACGGGTTCAAACTTTCGTCCGCGAGAATCGATCTCCCTCCATCCTCGTATTGGGAACGTGGTTACGAACTACACCGTGACGCGAGAGCGGACATCATGAACTGGCTCAACCGCAGACCCGGCAAACATCTCGTCGTCGTGCATTATGCGTTGGATCACCCAGTGAACCAGGAATGGGTTTACAACGGCGCGGACATTACCGGAAGTAAAATCATATGGGCACGCGAGGTCGATCCGGAATCCGATCGCGAACTCCTGAATTCTTACAAGGACCGGCAGCCTTGGCTCGTCCAGGCTGATGTCTCTCCGCAGCAAATCGTTCCATACCCCACCACCATGAGCGAGAAGTGTACGTGCTGCCCCGGATCTACTGCCGGCGGCAGACCTTAACCGCTTCCAAAGCCCAACAAGCCACCCGTAATTTTCTGCGGCAAGTAGCGGCATTCTTTGTGATCGAAGTTCATCCGCAACTTAGTCATACAAACAACATGCCAGACAAAACAACGCACGGCGTAGGAACAGACCAGGGTGGCGGCAGCAAGGCTCCGCGCAAAGAGAATGGTGGCGGCGGCAAAGGTGCAAAAAAAGACAGCGCCTCCCTGGGAGCCAAAAAGCCTAAGACAACAACCCACTAGACGCGCGCTCGTCGGAGTGCTCCCGGGCTGCAGACCTCACTTCTCTCAGTAACAGTCCGCTCCCGGTCGCGATCTCCGATGTGTAGGTAGAGTGATATGAAGACGAATACTCCACACCTCCCAAAAACAAATCTCCCGGACTCGGATGAAACAGCACGCGGCAAACATCCGTATGCCGGCGACGAACAGATCGAGGACGCAAGCGAGAACATAGAAGGGCTGCAAACGTCCAACAAGACGGGCAAACATTCTTCCGCCGAGAAGCTCGCGGCTTCCCGGCCGGAGTTCGGATCGAGCGCGGGTGCCAAGCCGGTGGACGGTGCCTTCGGTAACGATCCGGACCACAACGTCACCGGTCGCCTCGCGGGTCCGGAGACGAATGAGTTCCGTTGCAGCGCCTGCGGGCGGTTCTTCAACTCTCGAAGCGAACTATCCGCGCACGAGGGTGAATGCCGCCTCGCGAAGGCAGCTACCGCTTCCGGTCGGCAGAGTCTTCAGCAGGAAGACTCGACCCCGCACCCGCGGAACGACGCAGGTAAGTAAAGCCCGCCGCAGAGGACGAAATCGCCGGCCGGGAGGATCCGCTTCCTAGCCGGCGATTTTTTCAGCGGCTAGACGCTCGCCGCAGCACTCGTATTCGCCCGTTGCGAGATTGTGGTCAGAAGCTCGTCTGCATGCTTCTCTTCATCCAGTGTTTTCTGCAGAGTCTCGGCATGTCGGGGGAGATTCAAGATGCGAGCCCAATCCCGAGCCGAGCCGTACGACGCAATTTCGTAGTGTTCGATCTTCTGCGCGGATGCGATCAAGCCCGCGTCGCGCACCGGTCCTTCGTCTGATTCACTAACAATATTCTCGCCAGACCCGATGAGCGCCGTGATGATCGGATCCTTCTTGTCATCCACGTCGCCGTTATTCACTTCGCCGATCAATCCCTCCAGGCGGCTCACGTGCACTTCCGTCTCCTGCAGGTGGGACTGGAACGCCTGTTTCAGTTGTTGATCGCTGGAATGCGCAATCATGCTCTGGAGACCTTTGACGATCTGGTTCTCCGTCGAAAGCAGATACCGCAGCTGTAATGTGTACAAAGATTGAAAGTTCTTGATGTCGTTCGGTGTAAGCAGACCCATGTCTATTCCTCGAAGGATGTCCGAAACATCCCTCCCGTTAGAGGGCACCGCGCCCGCTCAGTTTCGGCTCGCGGCAGCCGGTACTTCCACCAGAGACTGGCGCCCGCCAATGCTTCAATTCCCGTAAATTTCCAAGTTACGCTCCAAAATGGCATTGCGTCTAAGAAGCAAACAAACACACGAAAGGAGCGCCCCATAGCGAGAAGGAGAAATCATCTTACAACTTGAGGAAGAACGGGCAGTAGCTTTCTGGCGAACAAGGACGAACCGAATCGATCAGGTGGGAGCACAATGGCGAGAAAAAGTAAGGACAAAGGCGGCGAAAGCACCAAGCCGCCCAAGAAGTTGAGCAAAAAGTCAAGCTAGCGGTTATCCACTTGTCGGCGGATTCGGTCCTGTTATCGCGCTAAGTCTAGAGCACTTGAAGCTGCGAAAGCTACTGCCCGTTTCAAGCGTCTGCGCGTCTGAAGAAACGCTTCAGCTACTTCGTATTTGGGCCTTGCGGGATCGCCGACCCGTCGCAACGGGGATCGCCGCCGGCAAAGTTCACGTTTCGCTTGCTGTCGCGCATGACTGCATCACCCTGGCCAACAGCCGAGTTGAACGGACCAAGAAGCTTGATCTCGTGCCCCCGGGCAGTTAGTTGTTCACGAACCGCGACCGGGACAGTTTCCTCCATCTGCACATCACAGCCTTCGAACGTGCCCTTGGTAAAGCGCGCCTGTTCGAGTGCTGCCTGGATGTTCATGCCATAGTCAACTACGTTCGCAACGAACTGTGCGTGCGCCTGCGCCTGGTTCCACCCGCCCATGATGCCGAACCCGACGTGAAGGTCGCCCTTCTCCATGAACGCCGGAATGATGGTATGGAGCGGACGCTTGTGCCCGGCAAGTGAATTAGGCTTGCCCGGCTTCAAATCAAATCCGGCGCCGCGATTATGGAACGAAAAGCCAAGCCCCGGAGCCACCATGCCCGTGCCATAGCCGGCGTAATTGCTCTGGATCAAGCGAAACGATGTTGCCGTCCTTGTCGATCGTCGACATGTAGATCGTCGAATTCCCATGCGCGTTCAGCACCTGAGAAATCTCGGACGGCACCGTCTGGCAAGACGCCCGGTTCATCTGGATCAGCTTTGCGCGCTCGGCTGCAAGTTCTTTTGACTTCATCCGCTCCACCGGCACAGGCGTAAACCGGGGATCGCCCACGTAGCGATACATGTCTGCATACGCCAACTTTTTCGCTTCGATCATCACGTGCAGCGCATCCGCTGAATTCTGGCCATACTTCGCCATCGGAAACTGCTCCATAATGTTCAGCATCGAAAGCGCCGCAATACCCTGACCATTCGGCGGCAGTTCATACACGGTCCAGCCGCGATAGGTCGTAGAGATCGGGTCTACCCATTCCGGTTCAAATTCGGCGAAATCTTCCTCCGTGTGAGTGCCGCCTTGCGCGCGCAGAAACTTCACCATGTCTTTCGTCATGGCGCCGTTATAAAACGCGTCGCGGCCGTGTGCAGCGATTTGCCGCAACGATTCGCCAAGAGCCGGATTCTTGAATTCGTCCCCCACCGTGTACGTGGTCCCGTTCGGCGCATAGGTTTGGCGGTATCCGGGCTGATCGAGGAGCTTCTTGTTCACCCACATCTTCGCGTTGCGCTCAGCCAGCGGCCAGCCGTTCTCCGCATAGTAGATCGCCGGAGCCAGAAGTTGGTCGAACTTCAACGTCCCAAATCGCTTCCGAAGCGCATCCCAGCCCGCCACGCAACCCGGGACGTCAATGGTGTGAACGCCGATCGGATCGATGTGGTCAATGCCCTTCGATTTCATGTACTCGATCGTGAGCGCTTTGGGCGTCCACCCGCTTGAATTCAAGCCGTACAACTTGCCCGGTTTTCGCTTCGTAGTAGATGACGAAGAGGTCGCCGCCAATTCCGTTCACATACGGCTGCGTCACGCCCATGACCGCATTGGCCGCAATGGCCGCGTCCACCGCGTTTCCACCCTCTTCCAGGACGCGCGCACCTGCCTGCGAGGCCAGAAATTGCGGTGCGGCCACAATCCCGTATTTGGTCACCACCATCGAGCGCCCCTGGCCCGGCACGGACGTGAACTGCGCAAATGATGCCGTCGCGCCCAACATTGCCAAAGCCGCTGAAAGTCTGTATCTCATAGCGTTCCTTTCGGATCACCACAGCTTACTTGGCACGGCGATCAACTTCGATTGACTGGCTTTCTGACAACTGTATCAACAGCTCTGCCCTATCCAGACAGATTGAAAAAAACAGCCGGTCTTTTCAGCTCGACGAAACCGAGATGACGGCGCTGTCCCACGCACGTTCGCGACTTGCTACGGCTGCGGAACATCTATTGTTTAGAACGACTTATCTGAAACATGGCAACCTCCATTGTTCCCGCCTCGACTCCCCTTCCCTACCCGCGCACACACTCCGCAGCAACTCCGGCCTGGCTCCTCGACATTCATGAGATCTACATGGAGCCGGCCGTTATCGATTACCCCCGCGGCCGTGACATTCTCGCCAAATTCCCCAATGCCGACATTGTCGAAGTGAACTCGCATTGGAAAATTCCCGGCCTGTTTGGCTTCGAAGGCAACATCGCCGAATGGAACAAGATCAAACGCAACGTACTCGTGTTAGGAATCAAGAAGTCGCTTCGGGCAGAACCGAATTCCCGGTCTTCAGACTTCATCGCACCCTCGCATGCGAACGGCTGCGCAATGTCTTGCTCGTATTGCTATGTACCGCGCCAGAAAGGTTATGCGAACCCGATCACTACCTTCGTTAACATCGAACAGATCTCGGGTTATCTCGCGCGCCATGCAACCAAGCTGGGCTGGAAGCCCGAGCCGAGTCAGATCGACCCCAAGTACTGGGTTTACGACATAGGCTGTAACAGCGACTGTTCCGTCGACGCACTGATCTCGGACAACGTTCGCGATCTCGTGACTCTTTTCCGTACCTTGCCAACTGCTAAGGCGAGCTTTGCGACCAAGTACGTCAACCGCGAGTTGCTCGACTATGACCCGCAGCGCAAGACCCGCATCCGGCTCAGCCTCATGCCCCAACGCATCGCCAAAGTTGTGGATGTACGTACCTCCTCGATCGCCGAGCGTATCGCCAGTATCAACGATTTCTACGAAGCCGGTTATGAGGTCCATCTGAACTTCTCGCCCGTCATCTACTACGACGGCTGGCAAGCGGATTACCGCGATCTATTCGACCAGCTAGCGCAAGTGCTGCGGCCCGAAGTGAAGGCGCAACTCGGCGCCGAAATTATCTTCCTGACACACAATGAGCGGCTTCATCAGATCAATCTCGGATGGCACCCGAAGGGCGAGGAACTGCTCTGGAAGCCGGAACTGCAGGAAACCAAGTACAGCCAGATGGGAGGCCGGAACCTGCGCTACAAGCGAGGCTTCAAATCAGACCTGGTGAGCGAGTTCACCAATCTGTTAACGGAGCATCTGCCGGAGTGCCAGATCCGGTACGCGTTTTAGCATGGCGGCAGCATCACTCGTCTCCCCTCCCATCCGGCCGGCTCCAAGATTGTGGGTGCCGCGCCGTGTCTTGATTACACCGGACGCCTTGCGCTGGCAGCACGGTCAAGCGATCGCGGAACGCGCTGCCGGCTTCGGCTCCGAGATCATCGAGCTCAAAGCAAATCGATTAACCGGACTCCGCGGCGGCACGGAGCGTGAGGAATACGTTCGCGCAAAGACCACGCTGGCGGTCGTCGTTGCCTCCGAGAGCGCCCGCCGCTTGCAGCCGATTCCGCCGAGCGCCGACTGGCAGTTTCACATTGCCGAAGGGTGCCCCGCGCATTGCCAATACTGCTACCTTGCAGGATCGTTAAGCGGCCCGCCTGTCACACGCGTCTACGCCAACTTGCCGGAAATTCTTGACGCTCTGCCGACGTTTCTCGGAGCCGGCGAAGTGACTTCGAAGTCCAGCGATCGACGCAACGAAGGCACCACGTTTGAGGTCTCCTGCTACACCGACCCTCTCGGCATCGAGCATTTGACCGGATCGCTTTCCGAGTGCATCCGCTACTTCGGTGCCTGGCAAGCTCCGGTGCAATTACGTTGGACCACTAAGTTCGACGGCGTCGACTCTCTCCTGCAGATTCCGCACGAGCGCAGGACAAGAGTGCGCTTCTCCGTCAATGCTCAATCCGTAGCTCGCAACTTCGAGGGCGGTACGGCGTCAGTTCCGGCGCGCCTTCGGGCCATGCGGAAGATCGCGGCGGCCGGTTACCCGGTCGGCTTGACTATCGCGCCCATCATGCCGGTTGAGAACTGGCGCACCGAGTACCGCGAACTGCTTCGAAGCGTAGCTTCTGAACTGGCAGACATCCCGAACCTCGACCTGACGGTGGAAATGATCACGCATCGCTTCACCGCCGGCTCGAAGCTCGTGCAGTTGTCCTGGTATCCGAAGACCACTTTGGATCTTGACGAAAGTTCTCGGGCAAAGAAGACGACCAAATTCGGATCAGCAAAGTTCGTTTATCCGAAGAATGTTGCAGGCGAAATGCGCGGGTGGTTTGAATCTGCGCTCGCCGATGAACTCCCTGCTGCACGCACACTGTATTGGACGTAAGCCGTTGTCGCTCCGCAGTGCTCTACACTGTTGTGAACAATGCGGAGCGTACTTCTTCTTTTTCTGCCGTTCCTGGTCCACGCTCAGACCTACGACTTATTAATTCAGAACGGCAAGATCTTCGACGGTGCCGGCAATCCCTGGTTCTACGGTGACATCGCGGTACGCGGCGACACGATCGCCGCGATCGGACATCTGTCACAAGCGAAAGCAGCTTTGAAGATCGATGCAAAAGGCTTGGCTGTGGCGCCTGGCTTCATTGATATCCATTCGCATGGCCGCCGCGGTATTTTCGACGTACCTGACGCTGCCAATTATCTTCATGAGGGCGTGACCACGATCATCGAGGGGCCCGACGGGAGTTCACCCATCCCGCTCGCTCCATTTCTCGAGAAGGTCGGCGCGACACCCATCTCGGTCAATTTTGCGAGCTTTGTCGGACATGGCTCATTGCGATCGACGGTCATGGGTCTCGTCAACAGGAAATCCACGCCGGAGGAACTGGACAAGATGAAGGCGCTTGCCAGGCAGGCAATGCTCGATGGTGCAGTAGGTCTGTCCACCGGTCTCTTTTACGTCCCCGGGAACTACGCCGACACGCAGGAAGTGATCGAGATCGCGAAAGTGGTGGGCGCAATGGGCGGCTTCCACCAATCCCATATGAGGGACGAAACGGATGCCATCGAAGATTCGGTCCGCGAGACGATTCGGATCGGCGAAGAAGGACATCTGCCGACTCAGATCACACACCACAAGGTGATCGGCTCCGCTAATTGGGGCAAGAGCATCCAAACTCTAAAGCTTGTCGAAGAGGCACGTGCGCGAGGCGTGGACGTAACGATCGATCAATATCCATACACGGCCTCCAGCACAGGCATTGCAGCGCTCTTTCCCCAGTGGTCGCTCGCCGGCGGGAACCAGGCTGTCATCGAACGCTTGCACGCGCCGGACGCGCGATTGAAAATCAAGACCGAGATCGTCCACAACATAAAAGACGGACGCGGCGGCGGCGATCCGAAGAATGTTGTGATCGTCAACTGCGGCTTCGACCCGAGCCTTGCAGGTAAGAGCCTGTCTGACCTGACGAAGACGCGCGGGGTCACAGTTAACATCGACAACGCCGCCGAAACCGCGATGAGTTTGCAAGAGAAGGGCGGCTGCTCCGCGGTGTACCACGCCATCGACGAAGCCGATATCGAGCGGATTATGCGCTCACCGTACACCATGATTGCTTCGGACGGTGACATCCCCGTCTTCGGCAAGCAGGCGCCGCATCCACGCAGCTACGGCACGTTCGCTCGTGTGTTGGGCGTCTACGTGCGCGAGCGCAAGGTGATCACCCTCCAGGACGCGATCCATCGCATGTCGGGAATGCCCGCGGAGCGGCTCCAGTTCGGAGATCGCGGCCTTCTCAGGCCCGGCCTGAAGGCCGATATCGTCGTGTTCGATCCCGCAACCGTAGCCGACCGAGCCACCTTCGACAAACCACATCAATACTCCGTCGGCTTCGAGCACGTGATTGTTAACGGCAAACTCGCCCTCAAGAATGGAGGCGTGACAAGCGAACGCCCAGGCCGTGTCCTCTATGGACCCGCTTACAAGCCTGCCGGTATCTCAACGGCCCGCGGCAACAATTAGCTTTTCCCGAGAACATGCCTCAGGCATCGCGGCCTGGATCGGGAAACATGTGGTGCACATGCACTACATTCGTAAAACATGTCCAAAATGATTCAGATCAGGAATGTTCCCGAGAACGTCCACCGCACACTCAAAGCGCGGGCTGCATGCGAAGGTATGAGCTTGTCTGATTTCATCAAAAGGGAGCTTGCGCGGGCAGCCGAGCGTCCCAGCCTCAAGGAGTGGCTGGAACGAACGAGAGCGGCGAAGACGATTTCCTCGAAACTGACCGCCGCTCAGATAATACGAGAACTTCGCGAGTCTCGATGATCGTTCTCGACGCCTCAATCGTCGTCGAATTGCTCGCAAACAGCAGATTGGCGACAGTATCAGCCGAGATCTCGCCGAGCACGGTGACTCCCTTATAGTTCCTCATCTTCTCGACGTAGAAGTTGTTCGCGCGCTACGAAGAGTAAGCACCCTGCAGCGCATAAGTTCGTACCGCATGGAACAAGTCCTTACGCAACTTGCAGCGCTTCCGGCGGAGCGGTACTCGCACGTACCACTATTGGATCGCATTTGGGAGCTTCGACAGAACTTCACCTGCTACGACGCGGCCTACATTGCTTCAGCGGAAGCAACGGAATCCATTCTCTACGCCGTCCGCACCCGAAAACTTCCCACCTCTCTCGCATCTTGCGACGCACTATCGTAGTAAGGAGGGCATCAACAATGTCGACCGGCCAAGCCACCGCATTAGGGACAGGGCTGAGCGTAGACGAATTACGCAGTGAGTTCCAGACGTCCACCGATCCCGACCTGCGGCGGAGGCGCGCTATTGTTGTCGCTTCCTTGCTCGGAATGACCAGCATGGCGCTTGTCACAATGCTGCAAACGGGCGTAATCCGGCACCTGCCCGATCCTCCGCTCGACAGCTTCGACTCCGACAAAGTGAACACGTCAGATACCGCTTATGCGCTCGGTGTACCCGATGGCGCCCTCAGTTTGGCGGGCTTGGCAATGAATCTGCCTTTGGCCGCCTTCGGAGGCGTTTCGCGTGCTCAACGAATGCCGTTCGTGCCGCTTGCCGCAGCCGTCAAATCTGGGATCGAGGCTGCGGCTGCCGGCTGGTACTTCTATCAAATGCCTGCCAAAGAGAAGAAGTGGTGCGGCTACTGCATAGCCGGAGCAATCGCCAATTTCACTGTCTTCGGATTGACCTTGCCGGAGGCACTCCAAGGCTTGGAAACAACTACGGAGCAAGTGACCTTCGCTTCTGCACTGAACTCGCACGGCTTCGGAGCTTTGCGCCGCCAGCGGCGTTGAGACCCTGCAGGTAAACGTGGGCAAAGTTTGTAACCAGGCTTGCCATCATTGCCATGTCGACGCCGGGCCGAAACGCACCGAAAGCATGAACCGCCAAACCGCAGAGCGGGTCATCGCGTTGCTGCAGAACACACCCGAGATCGGTACGGTCGATATTACCGGAGGCGCGCCCGAATTGAACCCGAATTTCCGAACGTTGGTCATGGAAAGCCGGCGGCTCGACAAGCAAGTGATTGATCGCTGCAATCTCACCGTTCTCCTGGAGCCGGGCCAAGAAGATCTCCTCGATTTTCTTCGCAATCAGCAGGTCGCGATCACGGCAAGTCTTCCTTGTTACACGCCAGAAAACGTTGACCGGCAGCGCGGCCGCGGTGTATTTGAGCGCAGCATCCGTTCTCTTCGTTTGCTCAACGAAGCGGGTTACGGCAAGCCCGGTTCGGGACTGCAACTGGATCTCGTCTTCAACCCTGCAGGGCCTTCGCTTCCTCCGCCACAGCAGGTTCTCGAGCAGGAATATAAGCATCGCTTGCGCGAAGATTTCGGAATCGAGTTCGGCCGATTGCTGACCATCACCAACATGCCGATCAGTCGCTTCTCCGACCAGCTCGTGCGTCTCGGAAAACAGGAGCAATATCGCCAGCTGCTCGCAATCAGCTTCAATCCCGACACGATCGATGGTCTTATGTGTCGCTCGCTGATCAGTGTGTCCTGGGACGGGCGACTATATGATTGCGACTTCAATCAGATGCTCGACATTCCAGCTATGCGGGCTCTGTCGATTTGGGACATCGATTCATACAGCCGCCTCGGGCGCGATGAAATTCAGGTTGGTGATCATTGCTTCGGCTGTACCGCCGGCGCGGGCTCAAGCTGTGGTGGCCAGTTGAGTTGAGCAGAGCCGGTTGGGTCGAGTTGTGAGGCAGCAAGAAAGCGCCTGCTGGAACAGCCATCGGGGGTCCGGACGCCGCAGCTCATCACAACCGGCGGTGGCTTCGTTCAGCCGGTCGCAACGAAAGGTCTGATCAACGTTCATATGCGGCAGAAAATGAGTGAGACTCTGCCACATCTGTCTCCTCGATGGCGTGGAAAGGATCCCATTCGCATGCTTGTCGAATTCCTGCTGGGTCACAATTCTCGGCCTTGTTGCTGATGGTCCGAGCAGATCGAAAGTCAACCCAAAGAGTTCATCAACGGTCAGCGATTGCTCGTGGCCCCGCGCAGACGTGACAGATCCTACCCGGCCGCCATTCGTTCGCAAACATAAAATCGAAGACACGCGCTGCCCAATCTGAAGTGATCAGATCGATTTTCGCCTCGGGAATAGCCGGAATGGCGCGCAGCGGACTTATCGCCGCCAACCGTAGTAATTGGTGGAAGTAGTTCAACTGGCACACGCGCCCGGCGGAGGCGTCGTAGACCATCGTGCTGAGCCGATAAATAGCCAGCGGGTACAGTCGCCATTGCTGCCAGCGTGACCTGCTCTGCTTCGAACTTCGTCTGCTGGTACGAATTGAAAAACGGGCCGGGTTGAGCGGCTTCCTCATTAAGTTCGCCGGCCTTCCCTCCCCACACGTAGACGGTGCTGATCTGCGCGAATCGCTCTAGTCGGGAACAATGGCCTGCGAACCGAAGCAGGTTCTCCGTCCCAAGAACATTTACCCGTCGTGAGTCAGCAAGCGGGATGCCGAATCGGATGTCCGCCGCCGCGTGGATGATCGACTTCGCTGATTGGGCAAGCGACCGGTAAATAGCCCTCGATAAGCCCAGGTTCGGCGCGCACAGGTCCACTTCGATGCTGCCCACAGCCATTGCTGCCAGCTCGCTTGTATCGCGTCCGCGCCGCACGAGTGCCAGAATCTGTTTCGCCCCATGCCGCGCAATCAAATGCGGCAGACACGCGCGTCCAAACAGGCCCGTTGCGCCCGTGAGCAAAATAGAGGGTTGGAACATCAGTTCAGCACGCGTCCGGTGGGCATTCCTGTCTGTATTTTCGCCAAGCCTCCTGTTCCGGGTCGGGTGAAGACGCGCCTGGCCGCGGTAGTCGGCCCTGAACCGGCCGCTGAACTTGCTGCCGCCATGTTGCAGGACGTGTGGTCCGTTGTGATGAACTTGGACGGCGTTATGCCCGTGGTTGCCGCAACAGAACTCGGGAATTTCGGGCTGGATATTGCCGAAGATCGAGTCTGGCTCCAGGAAGGAGCAGATCTCGGGTCCCGAATCGAATCCATCTTACGGCGTGGTCTCCGCATCGCTCCGGGCGCCATTGCTCTGGGCGCCGACACTCCCCTTCTAAGGCCTCGTGATCTCGCCGACGCAATCCAACAACTCGATCTTGGGAACGCTGTCCTGGGGCCGTCCGATGATGGTGGCTTTTACCTCCTTGGATTGCGATCCTGTCCATTCGGCGTATTGGACGGCATACCCTGGAGTTGCGCACGCACATGCGAGGTAACGGAAGGTCATCTTCGCTCCTCGGGAATGACCGTTGCCCGGGTCCAAAGCGGATTTGACATCGACACGATGGCCGACATACGAAAGCTCCAACGCCAATTCGAAATTCTTCCACCAGACGTCGCGCCGCGAACTCGCGAATGCCTGAACGCACCCGCATGGTCAGCATCATAGTTCCAACCCTCAACGAGGCTTCGCAGATTGCGGACACACTCCGCGCCTTGCAAGCCTTAGGCGGAGAGAAGGAGATCCTGGTCGTGGATGGCGGCAGCGAGGACCAAACAGTCTCGATCGCAATCGCGGCCGGTGCGATCGTACTCGAAGGTGCTCGCGGTCGCGGGACGCAGCAGCATGCCGGAGCGTTGGCAGCACGCGGAGACGTTCTGTGGTTTGTTCATGCCGATACCCTTCCGCCCCCTACTGCCATCGCAGACATCGAAGCGGCTCTGCGGGACAGTTCCGTAATCGCAGGCAACTTTGGGCTCACGTTCGATGGTCCGTCTCGCGCAGCGCGCCACATGACAGCAATTTATCCGACGCTGCGCTGGTTGAATCTCTGTTACGGAGATTCCGGAATCTTCGTGCGCCGCACCGCGTATGAAGCTGTCGGCGGATTTCGTCCATTCGCCGTCTTCGAAGATCTCGACCTGCTGAGAAGGCTCCGTAAGGCGGGCCGTTTCGTGCATCTGAAGACCCGCATCGTCACGTCATCACGGCGATTCGAGGGCAGAAACTTCGCCGCCATGTGGTTGCATTGGACAACTCTGCAGATTCTGTACTGGGCTGGCGTTCACCCCAACACGCTCGCCAACTGGTATCGTCAGGCTCGTCGAACAAAGGTCTAACTCAGCAAATGCAGCGATTGCCTGACCGGTGCTCCGTCATAGTCCGGCGGATTTCCTGCCTGTTCGAACGGCAGGACCAGAGCTTTCGCCACGCCGGGCTCGGACGGCCCAAGAAATCCTGGAACGCCGAGCGTGAGCGCCGCTTGCGGCGGTTCAGTCCGCAGTGTCGAATGCAGCCAGTCCCAAATCGTCAGCCCGCTCGACCAGTTCGAATTCACTTCCGCGGGAGCGATCGAGTGGTGAATTCCGTGAAGCCGCGGCGTGATCAGCAAACGCGCTAGATTCCTCTCAGCCAAAGCCGGCAACCGCACGTTCGAATGATGGAACAGGATGCACAGAAAGAGGAACACTTGCCACACGGCCACGGTCAAAGGCGAAGGTCCAATGACAGCCAACTGCGCTGCTCGAAATGCAAGCGAAATTGTAATCTCACCGAAGTGGAAGCGCAGAGCCGTCGTCGCATCCATCTCCTGATCGAGGTGATGTACCTGATGAAAACGCCACAGTACCGGCACCCGATGTGCGAGAAAGTGCCACCAATAAAGCGTATAGTCCAGCAGCAGAATGCCCGCAATCACGCTGATCGGCCGCGCCAGACGGCAAAGCCGGAAGAATACCCCATCCCCGCTTCTCCACAAATTCGCCAGCGTAAGAGCCAATGGCATCTCGACTGCTTGCATCACAACACCCGCGGGTGCCGCTATGACCAGATTGCGGAGATCCCGACGCAGTTTGCTCCTGTGTACAGTCCGCAATGCGCGCCGTCTTTCAAACCAAAGCAGACCGGCGACCCAGGTTCCAATAACAATGGCTCGGACCGAGTTTGGTATCGGATTCTTCACTGGTCAAAGCCTGAGAAGCTCACTCTCAGTATCGCGCCCGAGTTGTGGTGCGGCTATGCCAGTGCGATCATCGTCGGCAGAAGCGCGCCGGCAATTAACAATCCCCAGACTACCCGCCGGTCGCGATTGTACTTGAACGACATATAAATGCCGAGTAGCGTCGTAGTCACTAACCCGAGGCCCATGATGAACGTAAACCACTTCATTAGCAGCGTCGCCGCGGGCTGCGATGGCGGTTTGGCTTCTTCAGTCGCGGTCCGATTCTGCGGATGCGCCGCCGCACCGCTGGCCTCCTGAGGTGCTGGTTTTTTCTGGCCGAGTGCCAGCGTCTGTTTCTTGTGCAACTGCGCTAGTTTCATCAGCAGGACAGGAGGCTCATAGCTGCTGCCGCGAGTGCGTTCATGAAAGCTGAACGTTTGCAGCGCACCCGTAATCGCGAAGAATAAAATCGCCGGGGCGAAGAACGTCCCCAAGTAGAGATGAAGTTGCCGCGCCTGCTGGATGAAATTGCTTCGTTTTGGGCGCTTCGTTCTTGATTCGCGTGGATCTGCTTCTTGGGCGATGGCCATAATGTTTCAATTGTGTTGAACTCGGGCGAGATCGCATCGGCTCCGCCCTGCCACCAGTCTCGCATCTGCAAAACGTAGTCTCGTCTGCGTTTTCCCGCGTGCCCTCGAGCTTCAGCAGCGCTGTATTAAATAGATTCGGGCGGCCAGCAGAAGAACTCCTGCGAACCCGGAAGTCGACGGGACATGTTGTTTAGCTTGACCAGCGACGCACAGTCGAGCAACGTCCGGATGCTCTGCTCGGGTGGATGCTGCTTCCTATAAGCTCTCGCGACCTCGATTCCAAGCTCTATTGCATCCGTGCGGTGGTCCAGAATATCCGCAACCCGATCCCGAATACTCGACTTTTCGAATCTGAAGCTGATCCGGTCCTTACCCGGCAACTCGGAAAGAAATTCCTGTTCGTTTGTCAGGCACAGAGTGTGAGATCCATAGGCCCGCATAACCCGATCATGCGGATACGAAACGGTATTCGGTGACATGTCGATTACGCCAAGAGAGGAGCGGATCAGCCCCGCCGATTTCACGTAGTCGCATTCATCGATATACGTAGCCTCTTTACCCGCAAAGTCGACGTGCTCCCAATGATTGCCGCGAATCTCAACCGGGAAGTCTGAGAGCGCCTGTGCGATTCTCGTCGCCTTCAACGCCCGCAGATAGTCGTCCAGTTGCGCAATGAAAAAGAGGCGCATCTTAGTCAAGTTCTGCGTGTCGAACCCGCAAGCGCTGAAATAATCTGTCACCAGATCGTCGACCTGATTACCGGCCGGATTGTCTAGATCCTTCTCCAACTCCGCCGCTATCGCCACAATCGCGTCCAGCAGACGCTTGTCAAGACACGAAGCCCAGAACTGCCGTATCCGGGCCGGGTCCCTCCCGTTCTTCAGGAATATGAGCTTGCCGTCTTTCTTGGCTTTCCAGTCGAGGTCTTCTTCGGGTACTAGGTCAACAACGGATGGCCACAGATGTCCCAACAGACCGTTCACATGCGGGAGCCGCTTCCTCAAATCGTAGTGCTCGCGGAAGCTGTACAGAGACACAAAATTGTTGCTTAAAGCTACATGCCGGTCGAAGAAGTACGCCGGGGAATCGCCATGCACCGAGACGAAGGGAACTTCAAGCGCCTGCCAAAGGTTCACGTTCGTTCCATCGCCCCGGTTTAGACTCAGGTCCGCTCCCATGGAGGCGAACGAGAACACACATCTGACCTTCTCGAAATTCTGCGCATTAAGCGTTTGCGTCAGGAGCGCTGTATCAAGAAGGCTGATTTCTAGAAACTCCAAGCCCAGCGAGTTGCAATAGGGCTTGAGAGAACGTCCGATCCCTTCGAGAGTCGCGCCACGAGTCTGGCCCGAAAGAAAAATGACAGTTTCTTGCGCCTGTGGCCCGGGAAGATGAGCGCCACGGCAGCGTCGCCTTGTTTATCTGCGCCGCACAGCTCCGAGGCCGCTTGGAAGAGTTCATCAATGGGTCCGGACCAGTCACGCGGCTTTTTCTGTCGGAACAGCCGAAGACTCGGGTACCACGGTGAGTCGGACCGGTTCAATTGCCACCGCCAGTCCGGAGCGAAAGGAACCAGCATCCAAACCGGTACACCCAGCGATCCGGCAAGATGCACGACAGATGTATCAACGCTGATCAAGAGATCCATCTGCGAGAGGGCCGCCGCGGTTTCCGTGTAGTCTGTCAGGAGCGGAGAGAGATCGTGTATCTGCTCTGTCAGCCCGAGTTCCCGGATTTCGCTAACCCTCGATCCCATCTGAAAGCTGAAGAACCGCGCCGGAAGACTCAATAGTCGGCTAACGCTGCTCAATGAGATGGAGCGGTTACTGTCGTTCTCGTGTGAGGGGTTCCCGGCCCAAACCAAGCCAATCTTCTTTTGCTTTGACTGCGCGTCCTCCGACCCGCTCAAGGTCCGTTGCCACTTCTCCCAAACATCTGTTCCAATCGAAAACTTCGACGGCGCTGGAATCGATTCGGAATCCGTTTTAAACAGGTATGGCAGCGTCAACAATGGGCATTGCACATCGAACGCATCATCAGCTGGCTGCATCTCTACGATGTCCAAGTTACTGGACACGGAGCCGATCAGTCGCTTGAGCGCTCGGGGAACTTGAACGATAACGCGGCCATCCGTCGGAAGCTGTGCCAGGTATCTGCTGAAATGAATGACGTCGCCCGCACCTTGCTCGGAGTAAATGAAAAGCGTTCTACCGGCGAGCCCGGATCCATCCCACAACGGTTGCTTCAACTCTCGCCGCCAGGCGTTCATCGTCTTCGAATGCCACCGCCATTCATACTCTGCGAAGCCCGCGCGATACTTACCCGCCAGCAACAAGGTCGTCGCGAGAGCGTCATGCGCCGCGCCTGAGTTCGGTTCAATACTGATCGCCGTCCATGCATACTGCTCTGCCTCATCCAGCCGTCCGAGCGCGCCACTGATGCTGCACAAATTGCACAGTGTCGCCTGGCACGCCGGTTCCAGTTGCAGTTGCCGGAAGGCGCTTGCAAATGCCTCTTCATAACGTGCGAGCTTATGCAGTGCCACGGACTTGTTGCCGAGGAGCATAGGCACTTCCCCGCAGGTACTCAGTCCCTGTTCGCAGACCTGTAATGCCTCTTCGGGCCTGCGAGCATCCAGCAACAGCGACGCAAGATCGATGTACGGCTCAGATGCTCTGGATCCAAGAGCAATGGCGTTCTGGAAGTGCGTCACAGCCTCGGAGGGGGCACTACATTTCAAGGCCCGGCCGAGAGCAACGTGGTAATCAGCGTTCTTCGCGTCTAACTCAACGGCTTTTTTCAGGTGATGGATGCCGGATTCGAGCCCGCCGGTTCTGACAGCCGATTCCCCGAGCAGGAATCTGATATCCGGGTCGCGAGGTGCGGCATGCACTGCTTTCGCAAGAAGCAGCAGAGACGCCTCAGGCTTGCCGTTCAGCAGCAGCGCCGATGCCTCATGCTTCGCCTGGTTAACCGAGAGCTGGCGCACCCTGCCCAGATCGTCCTTGACTCGTAATGTGCCGTTCACGTTATCCCTAAAAAAAGCCACAGCAGTCCCATAAGGTTTGCTGCATAGAGGGAAGTGTCGTTAGCAGGCGGCGAGTCTCGGAAAAATCCGCCCCGTTCAGGTTTTCGAGACTACAGGGAAAGAGCCGCCGGCATCCGGCACGATGTGAACGGGTTCACGTCTGGAAAGTAGCGGAAAACTACGAAAAGTTGGGATGGAACTTTCTTGCCAGCGCGTCCGCTTTGTCCAACTGGACCTTTACGGACTTCTTTTTAGGGTCCCTGCGCAGTTCCGTTTGTGCGTGGAGGTGGTTCTGTTCGACACAGAACATGAGGTGCTTCCATTCCTCGTCGCCACGGCTGAATTCCGCATCCTCGGCATCAAGCCGGGAAAGTAATTGCGATTTGACGGGATCATGCGCAAATCTTGCAACAGCTTTCTTTAAGGTGTCGCGCTCTTCGGAACTGGGCTTGAAAAGGGACATTTCGCCGCTGCCGATAGTATCACCTCCGGCGCATCTGTAAGCTCAGTCCGCAGTATGCCGGCTTCGGCACGCATCCAATCATCTCGACAGTTGGCTGTTGCGAAAATAATCGGAGCGAAGCCTTGCGTGACTTTAACTCTCCGACTTTGGCCTTTCCTGGCTTTTACTTACTTGTCTCTCGGCGTCCTCTTCAGCGAGAACCGGATGCGCGCGCAACCGGTACCCGTCACTGACCATCATCAACACCTGCGTGATCCTGCTTATTCCACGCCGGGCCCGCATGGAACCATCACGGCGAAGGATCTTATTTCTATGCTGGATGAAGCAGGCGTGAAAAAAGCCGTGGTGCTTTCAACCGCCTACGGTCCGCCTCCTGGCCCACCCGAGACGGAATACGAACGCGTTAAGGCTGAGAACGACTGGACGGCTAAGCAGATTGCGAGCTTCTCTGATCGCTTGATTGGCTTCTGTGGTATCAACCCGATGAAGCCGTACGCTCTAGCCGAAATTGATCGGTGTTCCCGGATTCCTCAGCTTCGATACGGATTGAAGATTCATTTTGGCAATTCCGACACCGACCTGGACGACCCCGATAAACTGAGAATGCTCAAAGCTGTATTCTCTGCTGCGGATCACCATGGGATGGCGATCGTGCTTCACATGCATCCGTCCATTTCTCATGGCCGCCCGTACGGCGCCAGAGAGGCATCCATTTTCCTTCGCGATGTTCTACCCAGCGCGCCGCATTCGCCCATTCAAATAGCGCACTTGGCAGGTCCGGGAGGATATGACGATCCGCCCAGCATTGAAGCTCTTGATGTTCTCGTCGAGGCGCTGAAGAGACATGATCCACGCATGAGGAATGTCTATTTCGACATCTCGGCCGTAGCGGGCGTGGGAGATTGGCGACCGCGGAAGGAGGCTATTGCGAAGCGCATCCGGGAGATCGGCGTGCAAAAAGTTCTCTGGGGTTCGGACGGAGCCTTCGGCGGGGGTATGACTCCAGAACAGGCATTGGATGCATACCGCAAACTCCCTCTAACGCCAGATGAGTTCAGATCCATCGCGCAAAATACAGCACCGTACGAGCGCTGATTCCCTCTGGAGGACGGCTCACCTGGATGGTGCCCCACTATCCAAGCTTTTCGACAATCGAGTGCCATTGAGCCTGATCCGAAATTCGCTTGCTCAAGGGCACATGCCAACTCTTTTGCCAGACAGTGTCAGGCGGAGGCTCGCCGTCCACAGTGCAATAGAGCATCGTCATCGTAGCGACTTTCGGCAATGAAAACTTAGACTTGCGCAACGGCAATCGTGCGTGCGACGGTAGCGGCCACCATTTTGAACGGACTGCCATTGTCATGTGATGCTTCGAAGCACTGAAGAGTTCCCATTTCTAACGGCCCTATCTGCCCTGCCCAACGCGGTGGGATTTCGGTCTAGTATCGAGGAATGCCTGTCTCCGTTGACGTACGCACTGTTCACCCTCGTAAGTTGGCCGCGGTACGCCGCGAAGTCGCGCTGGGAGCTGTTGGCGCGGCGTGGGGGCCTGCTTTGGGCAAGGTCTGGGAGTTTATCCGCAGCCAGCCGGGGCTGCGCAGCGACGGGCACAACATCTTCCTCTACCATCATCCGGCGCGCCCCGGCGCCCCGATATTGTGCGACTTCGGCGTTGAGGTCACGCAGGCGTTCGAAACTGCAGGAGAAGTGTACGCGACTGAAACGCCCGGAGGCGAGGCCGCTGTTGCCGTCCACCGCGGACCGTACGACCGCATGGACGAGGCGCACCAAGTTATTAGGAACTGGATGGCCGCGAACCGGAGAGAGTCCGCCGGGCACTCGTGGGAGATCTATGGAGATCCAACTCCGGATCCGGCCAACACGGAGACGACAGTCGTCTACCTCCTGAAATAGCCCGGAGTTCCCTAGATTCGTCGGCTCGCACTTCAGCTTTGCGACCCGTATAAAATGAGTTCGCCAGTAAAGAACACATGACTAATTGGACACGCAGAGGATTTCTAGGATCGTTGTCCGCCGCGTCAGCGGCGGCGTCGCTAGCGGCTCAGGAAAGACGAGCCGGCGCACCAAAAATCAAGATCACCGATCTCCGATGCGCCATCATTGGCCGCAGCCCTGTCATTCGAATCGTTACTGATCAGGGCGTCTCCGGTTACGGACAGGCGGAGTCTTACAAACCGTATTTGAAGCCGATGGTCCTCTTCTACAAGGACTATCTTCTCGGCGAAGACCCGACCGATGTCGAACGCGTGATGATGAAAATCCGCCGCCTCGGCGCCTTCAAGCCCTGGGGCTCGGCGGTAAGCGCCATCGAGATCGCTCTCTGGGATATCGCGGGTCAGGTCGCCGGAGTGCCCGTCTACAAGCTGCTCGGCGGCAAGATCCGCGATCGCGTCCGCATCTACAACGGAGGCTTTCGGCCACCTATGACGGGGCAGATGCCGCAGGATTATGCCGAGAACGTCCAAAAGATGAAGGAAGCCAAGGAAGGCTTCACGCTCATCAAAATGGCCGTAGGCTTTCACAACCCGGCAATGATGGGCGCGATCCCAGAGATGTGGTACGACGAGCCGCGCAAAGGTGCCTCCCACCCCGACCGCGGTCTCATGACGGAACGCGGCCTGGACCACGTGATCTCCTGCGTCGAAGCGATGAAGAAAGTGCTGGGCTCCCAGATCGGTCTCGCGCTTGACTGCGGCCCTGGCTGGGCCTTGAAAGACGCGGTCACATTTGCGCGCGCCTGCGAGCCGTTGCGCATCACCTGGATCGAAGACATCCTCACGGGCGACTACACGCCTTACCCGAATGCAGAACTCTTCCGCGACCTCAAACAGGCAACCTCCGTCCCCATCCATACCGGAGAACAGATTTATCTTCGGCAAAACTTCAAGGATCTGATCGAAAAGCAGGCCGTGGACGTCGTTGGCCCCGATCCTGAAGACGTCGGTGGCATCGCCGAGCTCAAGTGGATCGCGGAATACGCCGATATTCACGGCATCTTAGTCGCGCCCCACGGCATCTTCGACGGCGTGATCGGCCTTGCCGCTCACGTTCATATGGCAGCCTCGCTACCGCAGAACTACATCGCCTTTGAGTACCCATTCGGCGATCCCGAGTGGTGGTACGACATCGTCGAGGGTCTGCCTAATCCGATCGTCAAGAAAGGCTTCATCGACGTCTGGGATCGCCCTGGCCTCGGCGTCACCTTCAAGGTGGCGGCAGCTAAAACGCACCTCGCGGAAGAAGATCGCAAGTTCTTCGACTGAGAAAGCTGCTCCTGCCTCCGCTACGGAATCACGCGTTCCCGGCGCAAAGTACTAAACAGGTCGAAGAAGCTATCGTCCGTGGCCTGATACTCGCGAAAGCCCAGCTTTCGGCTCTTGCTCATATCGGTCACCACCTCGATGGGCCGTCCGAGATCGGCATCGGTATGCCAGGCCGAAGCCAATACGTGCAGATTCGGTTCCACCAATGAATGTCTTCGCGCAATCTCGGCCCAAATTGGCGCGGCATCGGCCAATTGACTTTCAAGCGGCGTACTTTCGCCCGGGTAAGGCGCCGCGCGGATTCCGAACCACTGTGCCAGTCGCTCCCACATCCACTGCCAGCGGAATACGTCGCCGTTCACAACGTTGAATGCCTGATTGCGAGCAGCCGGAGTCGTGGCGGCCCACTCGAGATGTCGTGCCAACAAACGCGCGTCGGTCATATCAGTGAGGCCATTCCACTGCATGGCCGACCCCGGAAACACAAACGGACGTCCTGTTTCACGACAGATGGTTGCATACACAGCCAGGGTCACGCCCATATTCATGGCATTGCCGACGGCATAACCGACGATCGTGTGCGGACGATGCACGCTCCACCCAAATCCATCTCGTGTTGCTGCCGCAAACAGCTCATCTTCCTGGGCATAGTAGAAATTCTCGATCGGGAGCCGTTCCTGGTCTTCCCGAAACGGAGTCGCTGGAAGACTGCCCTTCCCGTACGCTTCGAAGGGGCCCAGGTAATGTTTAAGGCCGGTGGCCAGCGCGACATGCTCGACCGAATGAGACGAGGACAATGCCTGCAATAGATTCCGCACCAGGGCGCTGTTGACCCGAATGTTTTCCGCCTCGGTTGTTTGACGCATCCAGGTCGTGATGAAAACATGCGTCGGGTTCACATCCCTGACTGCGGATGGCAGAGAATCCGGCTCTAAGAGATCAGCGGTAACCGGCTCAATGCCGGGGGACGAGCGCGGCTTGCGAGCCAGCCCAAACACGCTCCAGTCGCCCTGACCGGCCAAATGGTTCGCTAAGTTCAGTCCCACAATACCGGTCGCACCGGCAATCAATGCTCTGTGGTTCGCCATGTACTTGTCCGAGGGAGATCGTTCCTTTCTCATACGATGCCTCTCACGCTCGCTGGTTTCCGAGAGAAGCGCACCAGTGCCAGTAAGTAGAAACATTGCTATGTACCGGATGGGCGCCGCCAACTCGTCATAGTTCGTGCCTCAGCCAGGTCGCGAAAACCGACCTGCTTCGTTGAAGCAAGATGCACTGGTTTGGGGGGAAGCCGATGAAGAGTGTTCTCTACACGTTCAGCACAGATACGGGCACATTCTGGATACGGCCTGAGCCAGCCGACCGGGTCCGCCTGGGGATCGACAACGTCGAATTGAAGACCTATCCTTCGCCGAAGGCCGCCGCACGGGCCGTTGCCGAGCGCAACACGGGCTGGGAGTTATGGGACAAGTCGACGGCTCCCGCGCCTCCGAGTCTTGAGAAGTGGAAGCGTGGCAGCGGGCATCGCAGTGGTCGCAAGCATGCACACAAAAAAGAAGTTGAGCGGATGACCGACACCAGGCGAGGGAGATCAGGAAAGCGATACCTAGCGTGCCCAACGTCGGCTCTCGCCAACGTTGCCTCGCCCCCGTGACGGTCTACTTTCCGGTTTCCTAAACGCTCGGACACAAGCTGGAAACAGCAGTGATTTCATAGCCTCTGTCGCCGATAGAATGGACAGCAGATGCGATCCCCTGAAGAGCAAGAGGACTTCCTCAAGCATGGGCGCTTCGGCGAGGGTGCACGGAGGATGTACCGCCCTAAGATCGATAAGGTCTTTGGGATTGGCCTCGCCTTTCTACTCGTGGGGGCGGCGCTGCTCGGATCGAGTGTTGTTTTCAGGATTGGCAGAGATGATGGCGGCCCATTTTTCTTCATGGGCTTTATTGCTGCCAGTGCGGTCGGGGTTCTGTTCTGCATCTGTGGATTGACGCGCATGCGTTCCCATTGAACTTGCACACAGGTTGTGCCAAGTTGTTGGGACAAGCTCATAAAGAGGGGCGCACCGATGCCTGCAAGACGGGCAATCCGTCAATCAGGAGAGCGCAATGTTCGATGCCGTTCCAATTGCCGGATTCCCGACCACCCGGGACCAACTTGGAAAACTAAACGCTAGGCAGTCACCGGCGATCTATGCGCGGACATATGGCACATGGGCGAAA
Organism: uncultured Acidobacteriaceae bacterium; assembly: GCA_963730775.1. Lineage (GTDB taxonomy): Bacteria > Acidobacteriota > Terriglobia > Bryobacterales > Bryobacteraceae > Bog-105. The sequence goes on from CAVSTI010000020.1 coordinate 239,698, forward strand.
TGCGCGCTTTACGTCAAAGTGACTTTCACGTTGCTACCTTTGGCGGCCAGACTGGATGCATCTCCATTGACTCGGCTATTCATCTCTGGTTACTAGCAGGTTCAGCGTTCGCCTACTTGCATCCATCTGGACAGCTTCATGGTGCAATCTGCAAGATCGTGACTGACGACCTTCTAGGTGAGAACGGCCGCGTTGCTGTGTATCGGATTGCCACGAAGCCCTTTCACTGCAAAGATACCGAGCACGATAAACAACGTCATAATGACCACCTGCGCCGAGATGAACGGAGCGCCCGACTGACTGGGGGCGATGGCTCTTAAGGCAGGGACCTTCTGGAAAAGCTGCGCCACAAGAACGAAAACATTCAGGTAAAGCGCGAACGTGGCGCTTACGGCGTAGATTCCACTCCAAGCGCCTGCGAGGTGGCGATTGTAACGTGCGAGGATCGCAATGCTCAGAGGAACCAAAGACAAAACGCCGATGACATGTGACGGTAGGAGTTTGTGGAAGGGAAACACGAATCCAGTCAAACTCGTGGCCACCGCTGTGGCAAGGAACACCAGGGTCCAGGAATCGACGCGCTTTGAGGCAGCCAATCCGAACACAGCGACCAACCCGGAGCCAATACCGACAAGACTCAAAAGAACATGGAATAGCGTAAACGCATTCATACGCTACTACCACTATTCGCCCAGCCTTCGGTGAGTAGCAGGTGAAGTGGCGTCAGCGGGGTCATCTCGATGTAATCAAACTCCATGAGCTTTGCTTGGCCTAGCGGCAGCGCCTCTAACAGCGCATGTGCTTCCTGGACCGACGTCACGTTCAGTATGAACACAGGTCCTTTCTGATCCTGGCGAGCCCACCACTGCTCAATCTTTCCGGCCAGATGAAGACTGAGCGTAGCCGGCACTTCTTTGGGGAAGATCGTCTTGAGTTGCTCGGGCGTTGGCGGGGCGATGAATCTGCCGAGTGCGAGAATCTTCGTCGTTGCCAAGACGGGGAACGGACGTCTCGGTGTTTCTGTGATTTCTTCTGTTATTTGCATCGAAAGCTCCAATGTCGATAGAAAAGTCAGTTGATAGTCTTTGGGTTCAGTTGATTTAGGTGGGCCCGGGCGAAGTCGCCAACGCTCATCGGTTTCTGGCCGGAGAGCTTTTCGACGTTGTTATTCATGCCCGCCATAACGCCATGTTGATAATCTTCCATGGCGCCTCCGAGATGCTGGACGACAAACGCCGGCACCCCCACGGACTCCAGGTATTTGCAATACTCGTCGATGCCTACGTCTTGAAACTTGATTGAGCGGCCAAGGGCTTCGGTCAGTTCTGCAGCCATTTCGTCGTGGTCCATCTCAGTTAAACCGAAGAGCGCGTAGGTTTGCCCTGCGTGCGTCTCCGGATGTCTGCAGAATGGATGCGATCACCCGACCCTGATCGTCGGCGGCAATCGGTGCATGCCGAGCCTTACCGACGGGCAAACGAAGGATGCCTTTGTCTAGGAATAGCGGGAGTTGCCAAGGATAGAGAAGCCATTCGAGAAAATAGGTGGGACGAAGATGCGTGACGCCGAGGTCAGACCAGTTAAGAACTTGCTCACATATCCAGGTTTCCTGGCATGACCAACTGGATGATGTGCGACTAGCCGAACGCTGAGAGAGATTCACGACTGCGGCTATCCCTGCTTCCTTGGCGGCCTGTGCAAAATTAGCAGTCGCTTCGATGACCCCGGGGGCAACCGGATAGACAAAGTAGGCGGCGTCCGCACCTTCCATGGCTTTGTGAATCCCGTCGATCCGGTGAAGGTCGCCCAAGGCAATTTCGGCACCGAGCTTTTCGAGTGCGGCAGATCGGTCATCCTTGCGACGCACCATAGCCCGCACATGCATTCCTCGTTTGAGAGACTCGCGGACTGCCGCACGGCCGGTGTCTCCTGTTGCTCCAGTGATTAGTACTCTTCGACTCACTTTTTCTTCCTTCCAGAGCTATGTTCGTTGGAGCCGCTACCTATCGCTTGCCCTATCAGCGGCGCGTGCGATAAAGTCAGCCACGCGAACGGGATCGGAAAGCATGGCAACGTGATTCGTGTTGAGCGTGATGGTAACGGCTCTCATTCGCACGGCTTCCATTGCTTCGAGGCCCGGCGAAATAATTCCGTCCTGAGCTGCGACGATGAACCAGGTGGGCTTGTTTCTCCACGCTGGACTACTGATGGGCGTGCCCAGAGCGAACGCTCCGGTCGGCCCCTGGGTGACGAAGAGATTCAACTTTTCAACTTGCGAGAGGTCTTGAGCGAAATCGTCAAAAATGCCTTTCGCGGACAATTTGAAAAACATGTTTGACGGGTCGGCTTGTAACTCAGCGCCAACAGGTGTCGGGTTGGCTAAGGCGAGTGAGAGAGCCGACTCGCCATTGTCGGGCGCGTACGCGGCGATGAAAACCAGCCCCGCTACGTTCGAGTGGTTGCCTGCCTCTGTGATGACAGCTCCGCCGTAGGAGTGACCAACCAATAAGATGGGACCGCTCTCAAGATCCAGCGCACGCTCGGTGGTGGCGACATCATCGGCGAGCGAGGTCAAAGGGATCGAGACTGCGGTGACGTGGAAGCCTTTAGCGGTCAAGAGTGGAATTACTTTTGACCAGCTTGAAGCGTTAGCCCACGCGCCATGCACAAGAACGATATTGCGGATTCCATGCGCGTCCTTGGCGTCCTGTGCAAATGCCGCAGTTGTGAAGGCGAGGGCAGCTCCACCGAGAAAGCTTGCAACAGCCAGACTACGAATCCGAGTAGGAATGTTCATCTTAATAACCCTCATGCTTGAGCAGACATTGTCCGCGCCTGGAGAGATGGTACGCCGGCGAAAGGCCGCTTATAAGTCATAAGTCGGGCATTTTCGGACATTCCGCTTCGCGATGGTTTACGTGGCTGGCATCCGTCATGCCTGGCACTCTTCTGATAAGGTAGGTTTTCAGGCTTGAAACAACGGCGTTCGACTGCATTGCGGCCGGTGCGTTTCTCAGCGTGAGCGTGCGTTGGTAAGGGACGAAACAGATGCATAAGATCGGCTTCATACTCTTCCCGAAGATTTCCACGATGTGTCTGGCCGTAACGGCCGTGTTTGAGATGACGAACTTTAGGCTCCGGCAGGCGGCGTACCACGTAACGCTGGCCTCGGAGCACGGCGGCCCGGTGCCGATCTCGCTTGGATACGAAGTTCAGACTGTCTCATTCGAGCATCGGAAGTTCGATACGGTTATCGTCGCGGGCGAGCATGAGATGTGCCAGGTGCCCACACCGGGTATGTTGCGGTACCTTCGAGGCGCCTACAGCGCGGGTAGTCGAATCGCGTCCATCTGCACAGGTGCCTTCGTTCTGGCTCAAGCCGGCTTGCTGGATGGACGACGGGCGACTACGCACTGGAACCACGCGAAGCGATTTCAACGGCTTTTTCCCAAGGTTACAGTAGACGCCGATCGCATCTTCACGACAGACGGGCCGATATGGACGTCTGCGGGGATGACTGCGGGCGTTGATCTTGCTCTAGCGCTGGTGGAGAACGATTATGGCCGGGAGGTGTCTCGAGAGACGGCTAAATTGGTCGTCGTTTATCACCGCAGAGCCGGCGGGCAGTCTCAACACTCGACGTTGCTCGACCTGGATGCGACGTCAGATCGCGTGCAGACCGCACTTTCTTACGCAAAAGAGAATATAGCCAAGCGTCTCTCAGTCGATGATCTGGCCGCGGCTGCCTTTCTGAGTCCACGACAATTCAGTCGACTCTTTAAGGATGAAACGGGAGAAAGCCCAGCCAGAGCGATGGAGCGGCTGCGCGTAGAATCGGCTCGGATGATGATGGAATCTGGGCGATTTTCGGTGGAGGAAATTGCTCGAAAGAATGGATTCGGAAATCGCGATCGGATGCGCCGCTCTTTCATTCGCGCCTTTGGACGATCGCCGCAAGAGATCCAACGTGCGATAGGCGCGACGTAGGATAATCGAGAACTCGGGTCCTTCCGGAATCAGCACAGTAGCCTTCGAAGCACCACCCGGTGGGCATCAAAACGTGACCAATCATTAACATCTCGGTCAGCAACGAGTGTTGGCGGAGTGTAGAGGAACCCGCTTTGACGTGTAGTCGGCATGTCAGACAACTGGATTCTTCCGATTACCCGTGAGTATTCGGATGTGTTCACCAGTCTTGGTGAATGTTTTCAAGCTCGTCTCCGAATCACGGGTTACCCTTCCTTTGAACTGTCCCTACACTGCGGCCCGCACTCTTCGGTCCAGTTTCCGGCTGCGGACCAGAATGAGGCTCGCCTCGAATGCTCCGTTAACCAACTGGGGCACCCCTCACTCGCACCCTGCAGGGCACGGAAAATCAATTCATCTTGACCCAATCTAGAGAACACAATCCTCACCGCAAAAGGAGTTCATGACCATCGAGATCATAGCTGTGTAGCTTGATGGAGTGACGAAGGCTTTCGCGTTTTTGTCGATGTCCACAAGATGAACGATCACCATATTGCCAGCGGGGAAGACCGAGATGTATGTGCCGCCCGCACCCTGCGCCGTGAACGCACCTTGCCAGGGGCCGGTGTAAATTCCACCTGGGTAAGCCGGGTTATCCCAAACCCACCAGAGAGCGCCGCTGTATCCCCATCGCTCTGGGCTCCCGTAGTTTCGCAGAAAAGACGGATTGATATCGCGGAACGGGGTAACCAGGTTAGTCGAATACTGTACCCACTCCGCCGGAATGATCTGCTGGGTTCTCCACTTTCCTTTATCCAACATGAGGAGACCGAGACGCGCCATGTCCCGGGTTGAAAGACGCATGACGTACTCGGGCCATCTGGTTAGTGGATCCGGCTCCTTCACTTGCAGGGCAGGTTGATAATCCTGCATCCCAAGCGGACGAGCAAGATCCCGCCGCAGGACGTCGTAGATACTTTGGTGAGTCAATTTCTCGAAGGCGGCGCCGGCCGCATTGAAGTCCCAGTTGCTGTAAAGATAATGCGCTCCTGGTGCTTCTGACCCTCGTGGCGGAAGATAGCCCTTTTGTCCGAAACTGCTGGTCGGTAAGTACACCCCTGAACGGGCAGCCAGTAATTGCCGCAACGTTGCTGTCTTTTCAATCGGAAGAAAAGGCTGCTTATCCTCAAGTCCAAGTTGCTCGACGGTCTTATCGAGATCGATCGAGCCGTCGTGGACGTACTTACCGTACAGCATGCCCAGGACACTCTTGCGGGCAGAGGCAATCTTACTGGGGTGAGTCACATCTCCGTAAGAAAATACGACCCGGCCCTGCACGACGACCATCATCGATGCAGTATCTTGTGTGCTCACCCATTGCCGCAGCACATCGAGTCTCTTACTCGAGTAGCCGAGAGACTCCGGTGTAGTGTTCTGCCAGGCGGCCCCGGGCACGACGTCATCCTTGAGCAGTTCCAGTCTCTTCTGCGCCAGGACAGACGCGGCTCCACTCCAAATGATCACCATCAGGGCGAACTTCATGCGAGGACTCATGACGCAATGTACCGATTTGTGAGCGGCACAGGTCATCATAGCTGTTTTAGATTTGCTTATGCCTCAGATTACGGGCCATCCGTACAGAACTGCCGAAACACCGTGATATCCGGCTACGTTCCGAGTGCCCGACCAACGAGCAGCAGGTGTTCTATGGTGTACTCTGGCCGAACTCAAGCGACCAACGCGTACGTGAGCGCAAGAAGTGCCACAACGAGCAACAGAATGCGGACTCGATGGAGGGAGTCCCACTTTTGGTGATCGTGTTTCCAGCCTGGTGTCGGCGCCACCGTGTTCAAGACGGCGATGCGGTCGTTGATCGGTACCAGCATACCGATGCTAAAGACGATGACGCCCGCCCAGATCAGCGTTGCCACCAGCAAAGGGACCAGGGCAGCCTCATGGCGATGCAGGAACGACTCAAGAACAAGAAGTGCCAGACACAATCCGTACCAAACAGGCATCACCCGACCCAGGGAACCGGCGAGAATCGACAATACCTGCGCTTGTGGAGCACTCTCTAACTTCCCGGCGGCAGGATTGAAAAAGGCCGACACGGCCAATTCATTGCCCACCATCAAACCCGCGAAGGTGATCGTGATTATGTCTAGAAAGTGCATTTTTCACTCCTGGCTAATTGACTCGTGCGGAGGGAGCCGGGACGCAGGAGCCTGCACTGACTAATTTGTCAGTTTCAAACGCAATAATGGATGCGTATGCCGGTTTCCAAGAAAGAGGTTTCACCTTGTCCGATCGATTCGATGCTGTCTGTCATCGATGGACGATGGAAAGGAACGATCTTATGGCGACTGCTCGCCGGGCCAATGCGTACTAGTGAGCTGCGGCGAAGCATACCAGAGATGACAGAGCGGATGCTGATCCGGCATCTGCATGAAATGGTGGCGGACGGAATCCTTATGAGACACGACAAAAGAAGCGTTCCGCCGCACGTCTGCTATTCGATTTCGCCATACGGCATGACACTCGCGCCGGTGCTCGAGAAAATTTGTGACTGGGGACGGAAACACCAGGCGCCGCCTTAACAGGAACACGAAAGATCCACGTTGAGATTCAAGGTTCACTGAATGTCTGAAGACACTTTCCGAACAGATCCTAAATCACGGGCAAGTTTGTCAAATGACCGAGGCTCCGTGCAGTCCGGTTTCCAACGGATGGAAGGGATGCCCGACCATCGGGAGCTAATCGGGTACAAGATTACACGCCTGAAAACGCTCGAAATGCTGCTTTATTCTTGATCAGGATAATGTGCCAGATCCGCTGTCTTCAATCCGGTATTGACATGCACTGAAACCGTTTCGATATCAGCGACGAGATGGCCGGCATGGTAGTTGAGAATGTGCTTTGGCACCTTGATGCCGTCCACAATCATCCATTCTTTGATTCCCCCGCCGGGTAACCATGTCTCCGTGTCCAACTCAAGTTGGGTATTGTTGTTCGCATCACTCTTATCCGCAAAGCGCAGCGTGTGGGGGAAGGAAAGACTCACCTCGTAGTCTTGCGCACGCCAAACATTCAACCAGAATCCCCGGACCTCCTTCCGCACCATGTCGAGTTCAGATCCTTCGAGAGATGCCACAGGCGTATCCCTAAGCTTCACCATGTCAGCAAAGCTTCCCCACCCTGATTTCCCGTCAAAGTAATATCGCGTGTGAAGGAGTTTGTCTTTTGTAACATGCATCTCCTGGTCCTTGCGGGATTGGTCAGGAAGGATGACGCGCTGGCGGCGAGTTGCAAACCCGGCTTCGTGACCCGCTCCGTCCCAGACTTTAGCCTTCACCGTCCAATCAATATCTCTCAGTTGCAACAGGCGGGGGCCGCCGAGCGCTGACTGCATCCGCTCTAAAAGGGTTGCAGCATCTTGACCACATACGACGCCGCTGCCCAGAAGACAACAGGTGATCAGCCGGGTCAATCGTGTGTTCATTCGCACGTCCTCGAGATATGCTTCGCTTTGGACACCAACTCCCGTATGTTTGTTCCCTGCGTCTCCCAAACTGAACAAAGCATCTCGATTCCTGTTCCAGTTAGCTCCCGGATTTGTCGAGAGTGAGCTCTCGGTGTAACTACTGTCGGCAACCTTCGCGACTGGTTTTTTGTCGAAGTAGTCCTGCAACTCCGCTAAACCCGTTCTCGACCGCCGCTTGGAGCGCACTCTTCGCGTTCTTTCCACAGAGGCTTGGGTCAGCTCCTCGCTCCAGAAGCAGCTTCAAAATTTCGTCCCTCCCGAACGCTGCTGCTGCGTACAAAGCCGTCGCACCCGAGTCACTGTTTACGTGATTGACATTGGCGCCGTGGTCGAGCAACAGCATCACGATGGGTGCAACTCCTCTTATGCAGGCTTCCTCCAAGGGAGTAGCCCCATCCTTGCTCGCGGCATCCACTTCCGCGCCGCTCTCTAGTAAGACCCGGGTGACGTTCACGGCACCATTCGAAGCAGCAAGACCCAAAGGAGTAAACCCAGAGTTAAGCGTCGCGGGTCCTCCATCGTTACGCCGGAGAAACTCCTGAATCAGTCGAGACTCGTCTCTCTTGATCGCCATCTCTAGGGCACTTTCCGAGAGTTTCGGCTGAGCCTGCAACAGCAACAATGCCGAATCCTCTTTGCCCATACGGATCGCGTTCTCTATTGGGCCAAATCTCTTCCGGTCGACAATTTCAAGATTCGGATGAAATTGAAGCAGATATTGAACCAACGCCTGGTGCCCACGGTAGGCAGCCTCGTTGATCGGAGTCGCACCGGTCTGAGTAGCGGGTTCGTTGAGCATGGCCCCATGTGCAACCAGCATTGCAGCCATGTCCAAAGAGCCCTGCCACGCCGCATAGTCCAGAGGGCTCGCACCTTCCGCGTCTCGAGTGTTCACCTCAGCACCCTTCTCGATCAGAAACCGGATCATATCCAAGCGACCCGAAAGCACCGCGAACGACAAGGGCGTGCGTCCCGGATTCCCCTTTTCGTTGACTTCTGCTCCGGCATCGATCAGCAAGCGAGCCATTTCCAAATTTCCTGTCCGCGCGGCACACTGCAGCGGGGTCGATTCGAATTGGCTGCCGTCAGGTTCCCGCTTTGCATTCGGATCGGCGTGGTAGGAGAGCAGCAGCGACGCAATCTGCGGGTTCCCGAGTGTCGCGGCGGTAATCAAGAGCGTCCGGCCGAAACGGTCTCGAGAATTAGGATTGAGACCGGAGGAAAGCAGAGTGTCCGCTGTCTTCAGGTCACCCGTGACTAAGGCCTTCGTAAACAGAGCCGCAACGTTTTCCTGAGCAGCGAGGGAACTCGCAAGAAACGCCAACAACACGAACAGCTTCACGGCCTAATTCTATACATTTACGGGAGCGAGGTGCTTGGCGGGTTCGGCCGATTCAGGAGGGATGAAGAACAACCGGAACTTGGCCGAAGTTCCATCCGGAAGGTCCTACTTTCCGGATTCCCGACCACACGGAAACAACTCGAAAGCAATGCTGCAAGGCTCCTAACTCGCAGCACCCTCCCGTTGTCGAAAGACTTGCTACAGAACAGCCGTTCCGTTCCAGCGCCACTCGTTACGCTGTCTCACAAACCTCCCCGTAGCTCGTCGTAATCCTCAAACTCCCAACTGCCAAGTCGCTGAAGGCTTTAGAGCGCATGCATGCCAAGTCTCGGCCTGACACGAGTCACAATTTTCGACACGAAGTGAATGATCTGGTCGTAGTTATAGGACGGAACAATCAAAAGATGCAGACCGAGCATCGGTTCGATACAGTTCTGCTCTACCCACTCCGAACTGCAAATAGTGAACCCAAACGATTCTTCGCCCTCTGCGCCGCGTGGCCCCACTATGGCCTGAACGAACAACCTGAAGGATTCGTCAGCAGGGCGGTAGGTGACTAGATCGTGCACATCTGTGCAAAGTAGATATCTCAGTTCCGGCTGAATCATTATGGCTATTCTCGACCGTCGGTCAGTTGCGGACCAGACCGTCAGCGGAAAGCATTCCCTTTTACCTTTGCAGACCAGTTGCCGAACGACGGGCAATCCAGGAACTGATGTCCGACAATCGGGAGAGAGCGATATTGCGATGAGCTTTCGGACACAACACCGCGCAGCGACGGGATGTAGAGTCCTGATGGCCTCACTCATAGCCTTCTGCATATCCACGCCACTTTCGGGAGCAGATTCTTTCTGCTCTACCTTGCCGAGATACCCGGATTCCGTAGTCGCGAGTGCGTACCTGAGAAAGCCACGAGGAGAGTTGGAAGCCGCCTGCGTTGAAAAAGCCCTGTTTAGCCTGGAGCTTCCGCGGAATCGATTCGCCATACCGTTAGCGATCAGCTATCTGGACTTCCCAGCCCCGAGGCCATTGGTGATTACGGGACCTTACATCCCGATGGTTTTCGAAACTGATGGAACGTGGTATCCAGCAGCCAACGCGCTTCTCGCCGACAGCGGTTACGTTGCACGCCCCGATATCAAGCGAACCCTCATCTTTGATGGGGATCGAGAGGCTGTTTCCCAACCGAAACTCCTCGGCAATGCTGCCCAGGTTCTCTTCTGGATGGAACTCCGGGACGATCCGGTATCTGCACTTCAGTTCATCGTGAAGGCTGCTTAAAGCCGTCTCGACTCGGCGAACAAACTGGCCCTGTTAGACGCGGCTCGGAAGCTCTCCTCAAAATGCCCAACAGAGAAGAGATCGAATTGCTGGGCCGTTGTCGAGGGTTACAAGTAAAGACTAAACCTTGTACGTGAGCGATCTGGCTTTGATCTATGCGTTACACGTCAGATGAGCGCACAGTTGATTGTTGACGGGCAACCCGGAAGTTGGCCGAGGTTCTATCCGTCACGGTCCTACTTCCCGGATAGCCGACAATCCAGGAGCAACTCGGAAGGTAAACACTAGGCGTATCTCGCGATCTATGCGCGCCGAGAGGCCCGAACCTCCAAAGCTATCTACTGATTTCTGGACATTGGCGTATGCGGCAATAGAGTACGTCCTGGCCAGTGCTGCCCAACGGAAGGCCGTACGATAAAGGAGTGGGTGAGAAGAACCAGGCGCATGCTTGGCCGCCGCCATCTTCAGAGTCTCTTGCGCGTTGTGAGTTGTGCGGGAGGGAAGAGGTACAGGTTACTCGACACCATCTGATTCCTCGATCCGTACACCGGAAATCGCGTACGACCCGGGTATTCGAGCCGGATGAAGTTAAGCTCAGAATTGCCCTGCTCTGCCGGCCCTGCCACAAGTTCGTCCATAGCGTTCTGACCGAAAAAGAGCTGGCATTCGGATACAGCACGGTGGAGAGCCTGCTCGCTCACCCCGACATCCAGAAATTCGTGCGCTGGATTTCGAACAAGCCTCCTGGCCTCCGCGTGCGCCACAGTCGGTCAGGCCGTAACCATTGACGGTCGAAGGAAGCCGAACACAGACTAAGCCCGGCGCTTGTTCCGGTATGCCAGACCCGAAAACACTCCGCCGGCCAGCATAAGCAAGCCATACGTCGAAGGCTCCGGTATCGGCGAAGCGCTGGTGATAGCCGCAGGAGTCACGCGGTCTGCCTCAAAAAGCTGCAGGTTGAATCTCGCGTCCAGTAGTAGCGAAGATCCCTCTGGCACCACTCCTGCGGTCGTGCTTCCCGTGTTACTCGTAGTAAAGGTGAATGGAATCGTGCTGCCCAGAGTGATCGGCAAAAGAATCGAAGGAATGAAACATTGATTGGTCGCGTTAGTCGGGCATGTCGCGGTATAAACATTCGGAACGCTGAATGATGTTGTTCCGCTAAAGGTAATTCCGCTATCAATCCCTTGTCCGTTGAAGTTGGGGCTCGTGATCCTCAGGTATCCCTGCCGGACAGGGCCGCTCGTACCGAAGTCCAGGGTCGAATTAATCGCCAGGGTTGCCCGGTTTCCCTCTTGGCCCAAGGGACCGGACGTATCAACGGTGGTGCGAAAGTTTCCGCTTGCAAAATACTGCAGGGTTCCGCTCGCGAAGTTATAAGATTCGCCTACCGCCGCAGTTGCTGACCCCGCATACAGATCCGTCAGGCTACAAGAATTGAGACTGGAAACAGCCGCTCCCCCATCAACTGAGCAGGTCACGAGTGTTGCTCCACTGGCGAACGCCCCACACATCAGGAGGAAAGCTGCTCCGAATACATATTCTTTAATCGACATATCTCCTCAGTTTATAACCGCGTTTTGCTAACTCCTTGCATGACAGCAGGGTCTTTGGGCTGGCACAAACGGCCGGCACCCCGGCTAGTATAAACGGACAGTCGGCTTCTTACGACTTCGTTATTTGCACTGCAGTTCCCAGTTGCGAATCGACGAATCTCCGACACGGAAATTATCTTCGTACCTGCCCGTCTCGGGGAAAACATTTCGAGCAGATGTCCTTTCCTCCAATAAGTGAATTGAGCCCCGTATCATCCACTTGTGAGGAGGCTACTTGGTCAAGCCTTGCAGTCAGTTTCCGAACGACGGGCAACTCGTCAATTGGACGGGCAAGCCGGTTGAAATCACGGTGGCTGTTTCCAATTGACCGCTGCCCGACGATCCAGGACCAATTCGGGAAGTAAACCCTTCGCCGTCAGAACGAAGCCGACCGCGCGGCGGACGCTACGCGTGGGCGGTGAACGGTAGTTAAAGATCGATAGAGTGTGGGGTCACAAGGAGCAAACTTGTGACCCATTTACGCAAACTGATGCTGGAAGAACTCCAGCGCCGTAATTATTCACAGACTACCGTAACCGGCTATATCAAGACGGTCGCGGACTTTGCGAAGTACTTTCACCGACCACCGGACCAACTCGGACCGGACGAGATCCGGACCTATCAACTGCATTTACTCAACGAACGGAAGCAGGGTCTACGAACGGTCGGCAAGCAGACGGCAGCGTTGCGGTTCTTCTTCTGCAAGACACTGAAGCGGAACTATCCACTCGAAGAAGTGCCGTATCCGCGAGCACCGCGAAAGCTGCCGATCATCCTGACACAAGAAGAAGCCATCCGGCTCATTGATTCAGCCAGCAATCTATTCCATCGCGCCATGCTGATGACGCTGTACTCGACCGGCATGCGCCGGGCCGAACTGTGCCATCTCCAAGTCGCTGACATCGACAGCGTGCGCATGATCATCCATATCCGGCATGGCAAGCGGAACCGTGATCGCGATGTGCCGCTCAGTCCGAAACTGCTGGAGACGTTGCGCGAGTACTGGCGCTGGATGCACCCCAAGACGTATCTGTTTCCGGGCACCAAAGACGGTTGGCGAGCCGATAAGCCGATCACGCCCAAAGTGCTGTGGGAGGCTTGCCGGGAAGCGGCGCAAGCCGCCGGCATCACCAAAGACGTTCGCCCCCATTTACTGCGCCATAGCTTCGCGACGCACTTGCTCGAGAACGGGGCGGACTTGCCGACAGTGCAGTTACTGCTCGGACACTCCGACCTGAAAGCAACCTCCATCTACCTGCATCTTTCCGAACGTCATCTGAAAGCGGCAGGCACGCCCATCGACAAGGCCGAGTTCTCGGAGCCGAAGCAAGTGAAGCGCTCCCGCAAACTGCACAAGAGATGAACGCGCCACCCTTCGAGGTGGCCGACATCGTTCGAGCAGCGGGCAAAGACTTCATCGAGAAGAATCGATCCCGATTGACCTGGCAGCATCTTCGCGTGCTGCGCGCCATCGAGCGCTGCCGTACGGCCGCGCTCGGCGGCCATCTGGATCAGTGCTCCCGCTGCGGCCAGCAGGCCATCTCCTATAATTCGTGCCGTAACCGCCATTGCGGAAAGTGCCAGACCAACGCTCGTGACCGGTGGCTCCCAGATCGTGAAAAGGAACTGCTGAACGTTCCCTATGTGCACGTGGTCTTCACGTTGCCGCATCAGCTTTCCCCACTCGCACTCGCCAACAAGAGGGTCCTCTATGACCTGCTGTTCCGTGCCAGTGCGGCAACACTCTTAGAGATCGCTGCCGATCCCAAGCATCTGGGCGCGGAGATCGGCTTCATGAGCGTGCTGCATACCTGGGGTCAGAACGTCCTGCACCATCCACATGCCCATTGCGTGATTCCGGCTGGGGGTCTTTCGCTCGATCATCAGCACTGGGTTCATCCACGCTACGCATTCTTCTTGCCCGTGAAGGTGCTCAGCCGGGTGTTTCGCGGCAAGTTCACGGCTGGGATTGAAGAGAGCCTTTCGAAAAAGCCAGTTGGTCTTTCCAGGCAGTCTTCAACCGCTTGAGCAGGAACGGCATTCCGCTCTTTTCTTCGTTCGCTCTTCCGCCAAGATTGGGTCGTGTATGCCAAACCGCCGTTCGGCGGCCCGCAGCACGTCCTTCATTACCTGGCCCGCTACACCCATCGCGTTGCCATCTCCAATCATCGAATCGTTCACTTCGCCGATGGCCGCGTGACGTTCCGCTGGAAGGATTACGCCCACGGCAGCAAACAAAAACTGATGACTGTGACAGCCGAGGAGTTTCTGCGCCGCTTCCTTTTGCATGTGCTTCCGCATGGCTTTGTGCGCATCCGCTTCTTCGGCTTCTTAAGCAATCGCCGCCGTAAGTCCCTGTTGCCGCTCTGCCGGCAACTGCTGCAGATGGTTCCTCCGCGCAATATCGATTCCATCCAGCCTAAAGCGTGTTCTCGGGCTGTATGGCAGTGCCCTCATTGTGGCGGCTCGATGCTCTTGATGCAGCGCTTTACCGCTGCGGAACTCAAATCGCAATCGGCGCAACGAAGGATTCACATTGATAGCTCTTAGCAGATCTCAAGTTGCGGCGAACTCAACAGATGCACCGGCACCTGCGCTATCCGTGTGTTCGGATTCAGCGTTCATGCGCTTTTCCAACGTTTTCAGGCGCATTGTCGTGGCTGAGAACTGGGCATTCTGACCTTCCGCGGATGTCTCCAGCTCATCAGATTGAACACGCCGCCATAGGCCTCCTCCGAAGCTTCAAAACGCATTCAAATCCCATAGCGGCTCTTTGCCAAACTGGCCGCGTCCGCCGCAAACGCGCTCGGCTTCCTTCAAACGGCTCAATCTAAACTGATCCGGCGATCTGCCTCACACCGCTCCTCCGCTTTCTCGCGCCGGATCACTCCAGATTGAGTCCTA
>CAVSTI010000021.1:0-127484 GCA_963730775.1 uncultured Acidobacteriaceae bacterium
TGTCTGACCGTATAGCCAATGGTCGCCCGCGTTGCTTGATAATGCCGTCCAACACCCGCGTCACCCGCTGACTTCCCAGGCCGTATCCACCTCTAGCGACAGGCATCTCGCGTAAAACAACTCACCACGCTGAACACTCTAAACTTCCGGCCCGCGTGTAGGACGTCACTCACAAAGTCCACTGCCCATTCTTGATTGGCTGCCCCCGGCTGTAGCGTCGGCCTTAGACTGCGAATCAACTTCTTCCGGCCCGTTCGCTTCCCACTTGGCGCCGCCTTGTAAATTCGCCAAACTCGTTTCTGATTGATCATTGACCTTCGCGTTGCAAAAGTACATGCAAGCGCCGGTATCCGAAGCGGGGACGCTCTTGGGCCAGCCCTATCAGTTGGTCTCGCAGAACGCCATCCTCCCGCTGCGGTTCATGGCGAAAGGAAGAGCGAGGTACTTCTAACAGCCCGCAAGCCCGGCGTTGACTGACCTGATAGTTCTCCATCAAGTGCTTCACGTATTACCTCCTGCCTACGAGCCCCAGCCATTTTTTGTTATGACCATTGCAGCATGTCTTTATCGAGCAGCACATCCGCCAACATCTTCTTCAGCCGTGCGTTTTCCTCGCCCAGCTGCTTGGCTTCCTGCGCTTCGCTGACATTCATGCCGCCATATTTTGCTTTCTACGCGTAGATCGTGTGGGGCGCTGACCCCGATTTCTCGTCCCACATCTGCTGCGCTCCGCCCCGCTTGGCGCCAATCATCTGCGCTTCCGTATGCCTACTCTTCGGCATCCCTTTCTCCCTTCCTTCGTCCGAAATCATAATCCACTTCGGTCGATCTGTAGGGTGCAGGCCATTCTCCTGCGCAGAGAGGGGCAAGTTGTGAACCACAAGAGGGTGTTTCGCGTATACCGTGCGGCCGGTCTGAGCGTCAAGCGAAAGAAGCGGAAGCGTTTGATGCGCATCGGCCAGCCAACGTTCACGGCTATTCGGCGCAACCAACAATGGGCCATCGACTTCGTCCACGATCGCCTGGCGAACGGCAGAACGATAAGGGTGCTGAGTGTAGTGGACACTTTCACACGAGAGTGCCTGGCCTTGGAAGTGGATACTTCTTTACCCAGCCGGCGCGTCACCCGAGCCTCGACCGTGTGATCGCGATGCGCGGCAAGCCGGAGCGGATCCGGATGGACAACGGGCTAAATGCAACAAGTTTTTTCTGGTCACGGCAATAGATCTCCTCAGGTCGCCGAAACTGGCAACCTTTCGACACAAACTTCCAAACGACCAAGGAACCCCGGTGGTCTTCCACGAAGATTGGGAAACCCGCTGAGCATAGTAAACACAAGATCGGCTGAGAGCACCGTCTTCACAGGACTTGAAACAGCGTGGGCACCCAGTGGAAGGTCCAAACATTATCTACGAGGTCGCAAGCGCCTCAACGGCCCGTGTGAGAGGGATCGATCCACTGGGAAGTCGTTGTTCAAAAAAGGGCTGATAATCGGTTTCGTTCTTGACCACGGCATAGGCCACGCGAGCCATCTTGGCAGCGATCGCGGTGAGAGCCTTGCGCTTGCGGTCAGCATCCAGAGGATTGCTGCTGAGATATCTCTGGTACTTATTGCGGAACTCATTCTCACGCAGATGGATCGCGCGAAGGCCGGCTAACCAGAAGACCATTCGCAAGCGTTTATTGCCGCGCTTCGAGAGGGTCTCTTTTCCTCGAGACTGGCCGGACTGACTCTTCGCTAAATCAAGTCCGCAGTACTTCAAGAACTGCCGGTGATGATGGAACCGTCGCATATCACCGGCCTCCGCAAGAATCGTTAATGCCGTGATTGCAGCCACACCAGGCAGCTTGATCAGCCTCTGGAAGTCCTGGTTCTCTGCTAGTAGTTCCTGCGCTCGCTGGTCCAGCCAACTCCGGCGATCATTGATCTCCGCATAGCGCTCAAGCTGAAGTCGGAACGTCTCGACAGCTGGAGAGTTCACATCAACCGGCAGGCCAATGGAGGAAGCAGCAAGCTCGTAAATCTCTTCCAGCTTGGCGCGTTTGTCCCACTTCTTTCCAACAATGTCCCACGCTTCCTTAATAAAGCCATCCCGTGTGAGTGCACGAACCGAACTAGGAAGCGGAAAGCGAATCAGAAAACGAATGAACCACTCCGACCGTGTGGAATACCAATAGCGTCCGAACTCCGGGAAGTATAGCGGCAAGTAATGAAGCAAGAGGCTATGTTGAAGGCGGGTGCGAGCCAGTGTGACCTGATAGTACGTGTTCGAAAGCTCCTGCCAATCGTGGGTGCCGTGGAAGAGCGGGTCGTAATACGTCTGCACCATTCCTTGCGCAAGCATGGCAAGGATCACACGCGCATCTTTCGGATCGTTCTTATCCCAGGTGCCGTAGCGAGCTTCTCGAAAGCGAGCCTGAGCTACCGACGAGATCGAAACGACTTCGAATCCGGCTTGGAGAAGACGAAAGGCAAGCGGACGATGAAAGTCCCCGGTCGGCTCCAATGCAACACGAGTGCGGCCGGACAAAGCAGACAAGTGGAGCAGCAGCTGGTTGTGGTCCGCGGCACTGTTGGCAACCTTAAAACTTCGCTTTGTGCCATTGATCTCCTGGACCAGAACGACATTCCATTCTTTGGCAATGTCGATTGCTACCAGGTTCGCTTCTCCTGTAGAGTGCGAATGGTCAGTCATGAGGGTGATTCTCCTTAGGGAAATTAGGGTTTCTAAGGATGTTGTCACCGGAGTGACTGGCCAACAAGCCCAATAGCTCAGCGATTCCCACAAGAATGATTTTCTGCACGGGGACTCTGTCCCCACACCCCTGGAATTTAACGCTTTCAGGCCAGAATGGTAGACCCGACAGGGCGGCTGTCGCCGCCCTGCATTCCGGCACCTGGATCGGCGCTCTGGTCGCATTCCTGCGTTGCCGTACCCTCCGCCCAGGCGCCCATACTCTATCAAAAAACAGCAATCTCACACCGAGAAGCTTCACACCATAGATATTGCTTGTACTACGGGAGCGAACTTACCTCTCGTCATTTCTTGGCCTGGGGAATCGATCAACGGCTTGAACTGGTGCATATTCAGCCAGGAAAGCCCATCCAAAATGCGCACGTGGAAAGTTTCCATGGCCGATTGAGAGACGAGTGCCTGAATACCCAGTGGTTTCGAAATTTGTGGCATGCACGGCGCCAGATTGCTGCCTGGCGCGACGAGTACAACCAACAGAGACCGCACAGCAGTCTTAATTACCGCACGCCCAACGAATTTGCTCAGGTGTTCCTTGCAGCGACAACCTCATCCATTACACAATGAGGCAATCAATGGGCGGAAAAAGGGTGCACATCACTCCGGTTCCGTGTCGACTAGCTGCGGCCTGGCGTTCCCTCGTCCCGAACTGCTGAATCGCTTACGCAAAAACCGTTCTCAATCGGCAAGCTCGAGTCAGTTCTCCAAATTCCCTTGTTACTTCTCCTCGGGTGGAGATCGTGGGCCGCAGAAGTTCGCTCTGTACCGCGGAGTGAGGGGCGAGGTTAAGTCGAGCGGAGCAACCCGAAGGGTTGCCCTTGAGGTCGTCTTCCAGAAGTGGCTATCCGAGAAGATTGAGCGCGAAACCACCGTCCGCGCAAACTCGCCTAAGTTCGAATCTCAGACTTCCCTGAGAGCGTTTGTTGCTATATTCTCGTTCTAGGTTGCGGTCCTTCTCCGAGTCGTGCCGCTTCAATTCCCAAATATCTGCTCCTCGCTAAATCTCCTGCTCTTTCCTCCCTTTCTCCTGTTCTCGCAATGCTATCCGATTTGGGCTGAGCTTGCGAGATCAGGTCACACGGGTTTCAAGTGCGCATTCCTTCCGCCGGCTCCAGGAAAGCTTAAACGTCAGAAGCGGCCGAGGCGCTTCCGGTCTTGATACCTTAACCTTGCTGGTCACTATTAAACCTCAGTTCCAAGTACGAGGGCACTGGTGAACGGTCCACCGTCACGATGAAGCCGATTCAAATACAAACTGCACCAGCTGGCCTCCATGTCGAAGCGATGCGCCAGGACCTTTCGTCTCACCTCGAGGGCGAGGTGCGATTTGACGCTCTCTCCCGGGCACTTTACGCCACGGATGCCAGTGTTTATCAGATCCTTCCCGTTGGTCTGGTGGTCCCAAAGAGCCGGGCCGATATTCTGTATACCCTGGACACGTGCCGACGATACGGCTGTTCAATTACGATGCGTGGCGGTGGAACTTCACAGGCCGGCCAATCGATCGGACCAGGTGTCCAAATTGACACCTCCAAGTATTACAACCGAATCCTGGAGGTGAACCCGGAGGAGCGCTGGGCTAGGATCGAGCCCGGTGTTGTCTTAGACGAACTAAACGGTCATTTGCAGCCGCTCGGACTCCGCTTCGCTCCCGACATCTCTACTGCAAGCCGCGCCACAATCGGCGGAATGGTCGCGAATAACTCGAGCGGTGCCCGTAGCGTGCTTTATGGAAAAACGATTGATCACGTTCTCGAGCTGACCGTGGCTCTGTCTGATGGGAGCGTTGTCGATTTCAGAGAAATGTCCCGAGAGCGGGTTCCACAGGGTGAGAGCTTGGAAGCTGCCTGCTATCGAACCGTTCTCGAACTCGCATCGACCTATGCGGTCGAGATTGATCGTCGATTCCCCAAAATCCTACGTCGCGTCAGTGGTTACAATCTCGACGAGTTCACCGATACGTCTAAGCCGGTGAACCTGGCAAAGGTTATCGTCGGCTCGGAGGGGACGCTCGGAATCATCCTTGAAATGAAGGTGCGGCTTGTTCCTCTTCCAAGGGCGAAAGCCATCATGGTAATCATGTTCGGCGATGTGCTCGAAGCGCTCGAAGCCGCGCCGCTGATTCTTCGTCACCACCCGTCGGCAATCGAGATCATGGACAAATCGATCCTGGACCACGCTCGCGACAATCCCACCCTACAGCGCATCCGAACCAAGTATCTGGAAGGAGACCCGGGGGCAACATTGTGCGTCGAGTTTTATGCGGATGATAAGCAGCACCTACCGTCTAAACTTGCGGATCTGGAGAAGGATCTTCGATCTCATCATCTTGGATACGCTTATCGACCGGAAACTGAAGCGTCTGGGCAAGCTCAGATGTGGAGCCTTCGCGAAGCGGCGCTCGGGCTATCTACCGCAATGAAGGGAGATGGCGAAATCGATCTCATTCGTTGAAGACACGGCTGTCGCTCCGGAGAAGTTGCGGGATTACATCGCCCGTTTCCAGGAGATTATTCGGAGGCACGGGACCACCGCAGGCATTTACGCCCACGCTTCGGTGGGATGTCTGCATGTGCGTCCCATCATCAACCTCAAAACTGAGGCGGGAGTTCGCCAATTTGAAGCGATTGCTCAGGAAGTCGCGGATCTGGTGCGCGAATTTGGTGGGACCATATCGGGAGAACACGGCGATGGCTTAGTTCGTAGCCCCTTCTTACGCCAGATGTTTGGAGAAGAGCTGTACGAAGCTTTCCGTCAAATCAAGAAAACGTTCGATCCCCTTGGTCTTTTCAATCCGGGTAAAATCATTGACGCGCCCCCGCTGACGTCCAATCTCCGTTTCAAAACTGGAGCTCCCAGTTCTAAACCGCCCACGTGGTTTGACTACTCGGAATACGGTGGAATGATCGGCGCGGTCGAAATGTGTAGCGGGGTTGGCGCCTGTCGGAAGAAACTGAGCGGCACGATGTGCCCTTCTTACATGGTCACTAAGGAAGAGGTTCATTCAACCCGCGGACGCGCAAACGCACTTCGTTTGGCCTTGGACGGCGAGCTAAAAGGGGCTGAACTCAATGATGAGCAGGTCTACGAAGCCTTGGATCTATGCCTGGAGTGCCGCGCTTGCAAAACCGAATGTCCCGCCGGAGTGGACATGGCGTCGCTGAAGAGCGAATTCTTAGCCAAATATTGGAACGAACACGGCACGCCGCTGCGCGCTCGTGCACTTGCAAATGTCGAGGGGCTTGCTAAATGGGCAAGCCGTTTCCCTGGATTGTCCAATCTTGTCGCCAGAAGCTCACCAGTTCGCCAGCTAACCGAAAGCTTGCTGGATGTGGACCGCAGACGATCACTTCCCCAATGGAAGCGCAACACCTTCAGCCGGTGGCTCCGGAAACACTCGGCGACACCTATCTCATCCGGAACTGCGGTCGTCTTGTTCAATGACACATTCATGAACTACTACGATCCGGAGATTGGCATAGCCGCATTACAAGTGCTTGAGAAAGGCGGTTGCGCAGTAGATGTGGTCCGCCCCGGTTGTTGTGGTCGCCCCTTCATCTCTCAAGGCCTACTGGCAGACGCCCGTGCGCATGCCGCGAAAGTAGTTGAAGGTTTGTTTCCCTTGGCCAACAAAGGAATGACAATCCTTTTCTGCGAGCCCAGTTGCCTCTCCGCCGTGAAGGAGGATGCCCCGTCTCTGTTGCGAGGTGAAGAACAGAAAAAGGCACGCGTTGTAGCTGCCGCTTGCCAGACCTTTGAAGAATTCGCTGGCTGCCTGGATTTGCCCTTCCACCCACTCCCAGGGAGGATCCTGCTGCACGCTCATTGTCATCAGAAAGCAATGGGGCTGGTTCCAGCCGCCCTCAGCCTGCTCTCCCGAATTCCTTCGTCAGGCCTAGTCGATCTCGACGCGGGATGTTGCGGTATGGCCGGCTCCTTCGGATATCGCAAACGACATTACGAGGTGTCTCACGCCATCGCAAGCCGGCGGTTGCTTCCGGCTGTAAAATCAATGAGCCCGGGCGATGTCTTGGTAGCACCGGGCGTTTCCTGCCGCCACCAGGTCCAGGATTTCGGTCAAACCGTTGCTGTTCACCCAGCGGTGCTGATTCGTAGTCTCTTGCAGTAAACTCAACAAACAAACTGACAATGGCCTATCTAGCGGGCAGACACTTCCTTCAGATCCCGGGACCGACGAACGTTCCTGACCGCGTTCTTCGCGCGATAGAACGTCCGACTATCGATCACCGCAGCACCGAATTCGGCGAGCTCGGCAGAGAGTGTCTGAAAGGTCTTCAGGTTGTTTTCCAGACCGAGAATCCGGTTATCATATACCCTTCCTCGGCGACTGGTGCATGGGAGGCCGCCCTGGTCAATACGCTCAGCGCGGGTGATCATGTGTTGGCCTTCGAAACGGGCCAGTTTGCTAGTCTCTGGGCCAAGATGGCCGGAAATCTTGGCCTGTGTATTGACATGGTTCCGGGCGACTGGCGTAGCGGAGTGAATCCCGCGCAGGTGGAGGAGAAACTTGCAGCGGATGTTGCTCATAAAGTGAAGGCCGTGCTCGTGGTGCATAACGAGACATCAACGGGAGTGACCACTAACATTTCGGCGGTTCGTCGCGCCATCGATCATGCGAAGCATCCCGCGCTCTTGATGGTAGACACCGTCTCTTCGTTGGGCTCCATCGATTATCGGCATGATGAATGGCGGGTTGACGTCACGATCGCCGGATCGCAAAAAGGCATAATGCTGCCGCCCGGCCTCGCTTTCAATGCCATCAGCTCCCGGGCAATCGAGGCGAGTAAAGCTAGCAAGCTACCGAAGAGCTATTGGCGCTGGACCGAAATGCTTGATAACAACTCGAGCGGATTCTTTCCTTACACCCCTGCAACAAACCTTTTGTACGGACTGCGCGAGGCGATTGCCATGCTGCAAGAGGAGGGGTTAAACAACGTCTTTGCCCGACATGCACGGTTAGCTGAAGCAACCCGGTGCGCTGCGCGTGTTTGGGGACTGGAGATGGTTGCTCGCTGTTCGGATGAATTCAGCAATACTCTGACCGCGTTGTTCGTGCCGGAAGGGTTCGATGAACGGGAATTGCGGAGACTGATTCTTGAAAGATTCAACATGTCTCTCGGCGCCGGCCTTGGCAAGCTGGCCGGCCGCGCTTTCCGGATCGGGCACCTGGGGGATTTTAACGAACTGATGCTGATGGGAACATTGGCCGGAGTCGAAATGGGCCTTCAGATCGCCGGCATTCCACATGGGCGAAACGGGGTGTCTGCGGCCCTTCAGTACCTAAGTGAGCAAGCGGCATGACAGTCTCGAACTCCTCAGCCGCAATGTGGCGAGGTCGCTGGCCCCAACTTGCGTTCGCTGTTCTCTCCACTGTGATGCTGGCGAACATGCAATATGGGTGGACGCTATTCGTTAACCCGATGCATGACGCGAACGGGTGGAGTCGTGCAAGTATACAGGTTGCGTTCACGATCATGATTTTCGTGAACACATGGCTTTCGCCGCTCGAAGGTTGGCTCGTTGATCGATATGGTCCCAGACCCGTGGTCATGGCGGGCGCGGTGTGTTCCGCCGTATCCTGGATGATCAATTCTGAAGCACGTTCGCTCGCTGTGTTGTATTCTTCCGCCATTGTCGGAGGCCTCGCCATCGGTTGCGTTTTCGGCACGTGCATGGGAACGGCTCTGAAGTGGTTTCCAGACAAGCGGGGCCTGGCGGCCGGCATGATTGCGGCAGGGTATGGACTTGGGGCTGCGATCACCGCTGCTCCGCTGGCCGTCATGATTCAGCAAAGCGGCTATCGGCATGCATTCCGCACGTTCGGACTTGTGCAAGGCGCAAGCATCTTGTTTTTCGCCACACTGCTGATAAAGCCATCTAAGCCGATTACTTCCAGTGTTGTACGCAAGCGCATCTACCAAGGAGCGGAGCTTACACCTGGGCAAACCATCCGCACCAAGGTTTTCTGGCTGATCTATATCATTTATCTACTTATTGCGTTCGGCGGCATGATCATCACGGCCCAACTTGGCCCGATTGCGCGGGACTTTGGCCTTGAGAAATCGACCGTTAGCGTTTTGGGCTTCACCGCCCCGGTGCTTGCGGTAGCGGTGTCACTCGATAACTTTGCGAATGGCGTCACTCGCCCCATATGCGGGTTTCTCTCCGACATGCTCGGTCGCGAAAACATGATGCTCCTGGTTTTCTCGCTTGAGTCACTGGCGCTTTTTGCGGTAGCGGCATTCGGCCGTAATCCCTACAGCTTTGTGGTCTTCATGGCCCTTGTATTTCTCTTCTGGGGCGAGATATTCGTGGTGTTTCCAGCAGTATGCGGCGATAGCTTCGGAATCAGGCATGCGACCGCTAACAACGGTTTACTTTATACAGCGAAAGGCACAGCAGCTTTGACGGTTCCGCTGGCCAACTTGTTGACAGGAGTGACTGGAACCTGGAGCAGCGTATTGATTACCGCCGGATTCTGCAGTCTTCTGGCTGGCGTTCTGGCTAAATTCGCTCTTGTTGGGATGCGACAACGCCTGATCGTGGACTACCAGTCGTCAGAGGCCTCCCTTGCTGCTGGGAGGCCGCGAGAAGTAACTCTAAAGTGACCGCGACGCGCTTGCGGCGTTCGCGACTGCATAACATCGAATACAAAAAAGGCCTTCCGTTGAAGCGACCACTATTGAGTACTGGCCATACCCTTCACCTCGACGTTATCGACCGTGCGGGCAGGGTCTCGAGAAACGCCAATCACCATGAATTCCAGTGGCTCAGAACCGGTGTTCTTGAACGAGTGCACCTCGCTTAACCGAAGTGGAATTGCATCGCCCGAATGAATCGCCACGGTCTCGTCTGCCCCTCCCTCGCCTACAACGGAGAAGCTACCCTCTCCGGACACAACATAGAAGACCTCTGCAACTTCGTGGTGGAGGTGCTTGCCGACGGCACCGCCCGGAGGAAGAACTAAATTATCCACATAAGCCCAGGGGCTGAGGAAGTTTTGCGGCTGCAGGGCCCGGCGATATTGGACAGTCCCTGTTCCGCCGTCCATCCTTTCGATCGGACGGAGCAGCGAATGATCAAGCCGCATAGTGACAAAGTAGGGAATGGGGTCGATCACGGCGACCTTCTCCATGGTGTCTTCCATGTTGTAAGCACTGCCTTTGCCGCGAATGGAAGACACGCTTATGTTCATCCATTGGATTGGCTTGTCCGTCGCGTTGTAAAGAGCGTGCGAGTGACCCATCGGGCAGAGTGCGCCGGCAGGCCCTTTTAAAACCGATGTATGTCCGTCAACGCTGAATTGAGCTTCGCCATCCAGGATGAAATACATTTCGTCGTCGAAGTAATGAAGGTGGTTACCTGCTCCCCCATGCGGGTTGAGAACACCGCGGTGAAAGAAGTTCAAATTCGTCTCGAGGGAATGTTCGTTGAGGAGCGCTGTGTAATTGAGACTACCGGCTCCTCCGTGAACGGCCTTGGCTACCTTGAACTTACTTGGATCGGTATGTGCAAGCCGCTGTGACAGCGATTCGAGCCCGAATAATTGGACGGCTGAGAGGAGAAGAAGACACGTTCTTTTCATTGCTGATTTCATTCCGGAGATATTGGTCCAGGCGCACCGAATTACGCGATTGCAGCGTCGGGATTAGGCAGCATGATGTCGCGCACGCGTCCTGCGAGTTCGTGGCAGGCTTCTACAAACTGTCGCAGCGTCCTTACCGTCGGTGCGTACCTGTCAAACTCCTCGATCGATAGACCTGACTCGTTGTAAGCTCGCTTGAAGTCGGGGAACTTACGAAGAAGCTCAGCGACAATCCTGTCATCGACCGGTTCGTCGATTCGCGGCACAATGTCGACGTCTGATGCGTTAAACCGGACCTGCCACTTCCAAGGTGGCGAGATCACAACGTCGCCGCCGATGAACTCGCTCCAATGCATGTGGTTTCGGAATGCCGCCGAGAGAAGCCGAGTGCGGTAGCCTCGCTCCCGGAAAATTTTGTAAGCCTTCTTGAAAACGGCGACACCGGCCCATTCCAGGTAGCCGGGATCCAGGGTGATGTCCCGCTTGTCGGCGACCACTTTCAGCCAGTCGTCCAGACGCCCGACCATGATTGTGCAAACAGAGCCCATGGTCGACGTGTCCTTCCCCTCGGCTTCCCGCCTTTTCAGCCCGCGCTCGACGGCTTCCGCCACTTGCAAGCATTGCGGCAAGGTGAACGATACGGTCGCGTTGATGCTGATGCCCAGATAGGTCAATTGTTCAATGGCATGAACGCCGGCGGACGTGACGGGAACTTTCACGATCATGTTCGGCCCGAGTTTGTCGAACTCAAGAGCCTGCGCCACAATTGCTTCCGCGTCGCGATATAGGCGGGGATCGGTTTGAATCGAAAGCCTTCCGTTGCGTCCCTATGTACTGTTCGAAGGCGCTCAACAGCAATTTCGCCCGCGTGGCCGAAATCTCACGGACCACGGCCCAGCCGATTTCGTCTTCAGTAGCCGTTGGCATCTGTTGAGCGAGCGAGGTGATGCGCTCGTTCCAGATTTGCCCCTCCTTCTTGAGGGTATCGAGAACAATGACCGGGTTGCAGGTGGCGCCCACTCCCCCATGTTCGATGGAGTACGTCAGCTCTGTCAGCGTGGCAGAGTCGTTCCAGAGACAGGTCCCTGTTGTCTGCGTCATTTTGAAGAGCGGGCTCTTGTAATCTGTCGTGTTCTCGATGCTTGCTAGCGTTGCCATTTCGGTGGATCCTGGAACTGAAAAGCCTCTTTGCCCTTTGAAGATCGCCTGGTTATTCGATCGGGTACATCAGTACCTTAAGTGCCTTTTTGTCCGTACATAACTCGAAGGCGGTGCGCCACTCCGAGATAGGTAGTTTCGTGGAAACAAGGTCATTCAAACGGACACGACCTTGTTCATAGATTCTCATCATGCGGTCCCAAGTCTTAGCGGTGTAGCAGATCGACCCCGCATGGTGAGCTGCTTGTAAAAGATCAGATCGATCGGGAACTGGATTTCACGGCCGCAGATGCCTACCTGGGTGTATTGGCCTTTGGGACGCAAAGACTCAAGGCAGCCCCGTACGGAACCCGCATTGCCGGAGCACTCGAAAGCCACATCGACCCCTTGCCGCTCGTATGTTCCCGCACAAATTCAGCCAGATTTTCTTCCGATACATCTACCGTGGCGGACGCGCCAATGCTTCTTTGCGGCTTCGAGACGTCCTTCGTCACCCGAAGCTCCCGCAACAATGGTGTTTACGCCTTCCGCAACCAGAAGCTTCAGACAGAGTAGACCAATCGGGCCCGGACCGGAGATGAGCGCAACATCCCCCAGACGAACTTCGCTGATTTCCGTAACGGCCTGGACGGCGGCAGCAAACGGTTCGCTAAGCGCTGCTTCTTCCAAAGAGAACCCGTCAGGAACTCGGTAGACCTGATCGGGCCGGAGAAGAGTGTACCGAGTGAGCGCTCCATTGACCCCGTGTCCCATCCCGCGGCGGTTGGAGCAGAAGATGAAGTACCCGGATCGGCAGTATTCGCAATGGCCACAGGTGACGGCGGTGGCTCCAAGCCCGGCAGCACGCTCGCCTAGACGAACGCTGGAGACGTTCTTACCTACTTCAACGACCGTGCCTGCGAATTCGTGGCCAAGGATGACTGGAGGATAGCTGCGGAACGTGTCATGCCAAACGTGGATATCAGTTCCGCACACACCGCAATACCCGATTTCCAGCTTTACTTGATCGTCGCCGCAAACAGGCTCTTTTACGTCAACGATCCCAACATTACCCTCACCGGCCGCATATTTGACGACAGCTTTCATTGGAGTTTTCGAGTACAGTAAGCGTGCGAATTTGAAAGCGTTCGATCGAAAGCCCGGATCTGCAGCTCTGGTTGTCGGGTCGAAACGGAAGGTTCGGGCATAAGAAATCGGAGTGCGCTCACGTCGAAAACGAATCGAATCTACAGCATTTCGCGGGCAAGTTCCCTTACGAACTGGCTTCGGGTAGAAGCTGTGGAGTCAATATACTGGCTCCGGCTGTTCGTAGCAAGCTATTCTCCGTACCCGCGGCTTGAAAAAATTTCTCCTGGCGCTGCGATGGTTCCTGCTAGGAGAACGAACGCCAGTAGGTAACAGTAGACTTCTCAATCAGACCTTCGTGAGCCGCCTGATATGCCACCCATTCCAGGAAATGAGGCGCTTTACCGTGGGCGTCGAGTGCATCTTGGTTGCGGAACTCCTCATAGAACATGAATTTAGTAGGGTCCTGCGGATCACGATGAAGCAGATAAGTTACACAGCCGGGTTCGCTGCGAGTGGCAGGGACGAGTTTCCGAAGCTGAACAGCCGCTTCTTCTTCCCGGCCCGCGGCACACTGGAGGTGAACATTGAGAATAACGTGGTCGTTCGACATATTCGCGATGAACTAAGTGGATTGAATCCAGCCCTGCTTGACGTCGGGGTTGCCTGCCGAGTTTAGCCGTTCCATCTGTTCGGGGGAGAGAGCAATATCTAAGGCGCTGATGTTCTCTTCGAGTTGCTCTTTGCGGCTGGCGGCAACAATGGGGAGCACGGACGGGACGCTCTGGCGCATCCACGCGATAATCACCTGGTTAGGGCTGCAACCGACTTGTGCGGCGACTTGCCGCAAAGTTTCCAGCCGGTCGTTTGCTTCCGGGCCGGCAAATTGAACGGGCAAGTCTCGATCGGATCGGGTGTAAGCGCCTCTGAGCAGGACAGAGTATGCAATGAGCGTCACATCGCTGGTCTGGGCGAAGTCTTTCATCTCGTCACCGATCACGAGCTGGGGACCAAAGTCGGCCCCGTGGCGAGGACGTAAATACGTGTATCTCTGCTCGATCGCCGAGTAGCCGTTCCATCCTTTTTCACGGCTGATTGCATTCGCTTCGGCAATCCGCCATACCCGCAGATTGCTCGCACCAATTGCGCGAACCTTGCCGGCCTTGATCAGCCGGTGGAAGGCTTCCATCGTTTCGTCGAGCGGTGTGTATCGCGATCGTCCCGATGCGAGTAGTAGAGATCAATCTGATCCGTTTGAAGACGTCGCAGGCTTTTTTCGCATTCCTGTTCGATTTCGCTGGCGCACAAACCGCCGGCGCAGCCCGGGTAGTCAAAGGCAAGTTTTGTCGCGATTGCGATGCGGTTGCGATTGTTCACGCGATTTAATCCATTCGCCGATTGTCGTTTCGCTTTCGCCGCCTTGGCAGCCCGGAAGCCAACTCGCGTAGAAATTGGCCGTGTCCAGAAAACTGCCGCCGCGTTCGGCAAAAGTAGTCCAGAAGTTGAAAACAAGTTTCGCGGTCGATCTTGGTCCCAAATAAATCGGTGCCAAGCGCGAGAGCGCTCACGTGAACGCCGGATCTGCCAAGTTGTACTGTGTTCACTTTTCTCTCTGTCAGGGCGTGTACGTCGCGACCGCTACTCCGACCAGCATAATGAGTGCGCCTACCACGTTCGTCAGCGTTATCCGTTCTACGGGTGAGCCAAGCCAGCCGAAGTGAGACAGTATCATTCCGCCAAGTATCTGTCCGGCGATCAAGCGTGATAAACATGAATCGCGCGCCAACGTTCGGCAGCATCCAGGCGATAGCAAATACCAGGCAGGCGCCCAGTGCACCCGCGGTGAGGAGGACGGGCGAAATCGTCTTCAGCGCCGTCGAGAGCGCCCGTGCGCCAACCCGTAAGGCCAATCAGAATCGCTGTCAGAGCGCCAATGCTCCAAAAAACTGCATTTCCCACTCGCGGATTACTGAGAGCGGCGCCGACGCGGCCATTCATCGCCAGATGAACAGCGAGGATAATCCCCAGGAAAACTGTAAACAGGTAGTATGCAACCTTCAAACCGTGGCTCCTTTTTGACGCACAGAATCAACTGGGACTTCTTGCCGAGCAAAACCAAACCTGGTCCGAGTTCCCGTCTGAACAAATTTCCAAATTTGTCTCGTTACGTAATATACTCACTCTGCAGTTAGTGTCAAGGGAGTTTCCACGGTGAAACAAAACGGGAGTGATCTGAAAGTTCAGAGTAGCCGCAAAACTGACAAGTACTGGGTTCCGGTCGTGGCGAAGACAATCGACATCCTGGATTGCTTCCGATCCGACCTTGAAGAGCTGACGCTGGAACAAGTTGTTCAACGTACAAACGTTCCCCACACCACTGCATATCGCATTCTCCACACGCTCGTTTGTCGCGAATATCTTTTGCAGTCGCGCCGGACATATCGGCTCAATCGCTCGCGCAGGCGGCTGAAATTGGGATTCGCCAATCTGAGCAGGCACGTTTCGCTTGCCGTCGAGATCGAGACAGAGCCTGCGGCAAGCGGCAGGCGAACGCGGGAATTCAACTTCTGGTCTGGGACAACAACCGCTCGGCCGAAACTGCGATCAAGAATGCGCAAGCCATGGTGGACGAGAAAGTGGACGTGGCGGTCGAGTTTCAGCTCTATCGAGCAGAGCGCGCCCGTGATCGCCGACTATTTCGCGCGGGCGCACATTCCTCTGATTTCGGTCGTGAATCCACACCATGGGACGTACTATTTCGGCGTCAACAACTACCGTGCCGGTCATTCGGCCGGACGGCAACTTGCCGAGTATGCTGCAGAACGGTGGCACGGCAAGCCCGACGCCGTACTGTTGCTGGAGTCTCCCCATGCGGGCCGGACCGTGCAAAGTCGTCTGATCGGTGTCGTTCAAGGGATCGAAGAGCGCCTTGGCCATCTCGGGCGACAAATGCGTACAGCATCTGGACGGCGGAGGCGAAAAGTGTGCATCGAGAGTCGCGGTAGAGAAGTTTCTCGAGCGCTGTTCGGCAAGGCGCGTTCTGATAGCTGCGATCAATGACGAAAGTGCAATCGGAGCAGCGGAAGCCGTTCGGGACTGCAAGGGCTGCGATATCGCGATCATCGGTCACGGAGGCAGTGAAGAGATGATGCGCCTTGTGGCCGACCCTGCTCGCCCTGCATCGGCACAGTTTCCTTCCACGCCGAACTCTACGGTCCCGATCTCGTTAAAGTTCGCGATCGCGACCATTCAAGGGGAATCGGCCACAACGGCCGCAAAGTACATCAGCCATGAGTTCTTGGGCAAAGCTGCCTTATCACATTGGAATTGGGAGAAAGAATCCGAGAAACCGTGCGTAGCGGTACGAACGTCATGAGTACTGGACAGGGTACGTCTGAATAGTAGTCCGATCGCTACTTCTCGGTGCACGCCAAAGACTGCCTGCCCGTTAAAACGAGTGTTCCGGTGGGCTAAGGCATTCTCAACTGGAAGAAGATTTTCACGCTAGCGAAGCAGGCGAGAATCGTAAACTGTTTCACGGAAGTGGCTGCTATGGCGTCGGAACTCCCCACAGCGTTCCCGCTTCCGAATGGCCGAGCGACTCTCTCCATCAGCTCCGCCAGAGCTGCTAATTCCTGCGTCAATTGACCATTTGAGAGAGCTCGCGACCTGCGCTTGGATCGGTTTATGTCAGCTTGAAGGGGCTGGGATAAACTGCTTGACAGACCGGAGAGAGCCGATATAGTAACAATCGTTACTGGCCAGGAGGTCAGTTCGGCCGGGAACTAGCAGCGCGCCGAGTGCGAGTGTTCTCAACGAGTCTTCGTAGCGCCGAAGGCGGTTGAGAGCTCGACATCCACGCTCGCGACGACGGAATTCTCGACTGAACTCGCTGAAGTGCACTTGTCACAAATCCGAAGGAGAACGGAATGAACTACAACCACGCACCGAGGTTGCTATGGGGAATCGGCGCGATGACGCTGCTCATCTCGGCCATACCCGCTCGTGCGCAAGCTCTGCCGGAAGGAAAAGGGAAGGAGCAGTTCGAACGGATTTGCCGCAACTGTCACCCCGTCGATATCGCAACTCGAACCCGACACGACAAGGATGGGTGGACGGGCGTGGTGGAAGACATGGTCGCTCGTGGCGCGCAGGGCAAACAGGATGATCTGAAGCAGGTAGTGGAGTACCTGACCACTAATTTCGGACCCAACAACCCCATTGGCAATTCGACTTCAGCCGCTCCCGTCACACCAGCAGCGCCAACCGCTCCCAAAGTCGATGAATCCGCTTCAAAGCCCGGCGATGCGGCACACGGTAAGACACTTTATGCCGCTAACGGATGTTCCGGGTGTCACCAGATCGGGGAGACCGGGTCCCGTGTCGGTCCCGATCTGACGAGTATCGGGGAAAACCGCTCGTACGAGCAGTTACAGCAGTCTATTGTTGTACCCGATGGGGAAGTCTTGCCTGAAAACCGGTATGCACGCGTTGTGTTGAAGGATGGGACTACGGTAACGGGAAGGTTGCTCAACCAGGATGGCTTCAGCGTTCAGTTGATGGATTCAAAAGAGCAATTGCGATCATTCCTCCGGTCCGATCTTCGCGAGTACACGATCCTTACGAAAGGCTTGATGCCGTCGTATTCCGGTAAGCTCTCCACTTCGGATGTCGCAGATCTGACGAAATACCTGGCTTCTCTTAAAGGGGACTCGAAGCCATGAACTGGAGGGTGCTGCTCGCTTTCCTGGGGGCAGCGACTTTGTTTGGGGAAGTCACTTCCGAGATGTTGCTGAACAGCAGGCAGCATCCGGAGAATTGGCTGACATATTCGGGCGGTTACTACAGCCAGCGCTTTAGCGCACTCGACAAGATCACGCGGACAAACGTTAAAGATCTTGAACTGAAATGGGTGTGGCGTCCGCGTTATCTGGACAAAATGGAGGCGCACGCCGCTGGTCGTGGACGGCGTCCTTTATACGGTGCAAGGGAACGATGTGGTGGCGCTGGATGCGCGTGACTGGTCGAGCCTTCTGGACCTTCGAACATCAGATTCCACCGGAGTCCAACGCCTATCTGCTGGTGGTGAAGGGGCTGGCGATTGCAGGCAACACACTCTTCTGGGCGACCTATGACGGTCACCTGATCGCCATTGATGCCAAGAACGGCCACGCGAATTGGGATCACGTGCTGGTCGACTGGCACAAAGGACTGCAGTTGAATGTAGCGCCGCTTGTGGTGAAGGACAAAGTCATTCTTGGGCCGGCAACCAACGAATACGGGGTGAATTGCTGGGTGGCCGCGTATGACGTGCACACGGGCAAGGAACTTTGGCGGTTCAATACAACTCCCGGCGAGAACGAACCGGGCCGTGAGACTTGGCCGGGTGAATCGTGGAAACACGGCGGCGGTTCCATCTGGGTGACCGGCTCCTACGATCCGCAGACGAACCTGACGTTCTGGGGCACTGGCAATCCGAATCCGGGCTGGAACGGCGACCCTCGCGCACCGGGCGATAACTTGTATGGCGATTCGGTTGTTGCGCTCGATGCGGATACAGGCAAGCTGAAGTGGTACTACCAGTTCACGCCGGGTGACGAATTCGATTGGGATTCGGTGCAGGTGCCGGTTCTGGCCGATATCACCTGGAAAGGGCAGCCCCGGCAACGTGATGCTGTGGGCGAATCGCAACGGATTCTTCTATGTGCTGGATCGGGAATCGGGCAAGTTTCTTCTCGGCAAAGCGTTCGTTAAGCAGAACTGGAACGTCGGCTTCGATGAGAAGGGAAGGCCCATGAAGGCCCCCGATTTCAAGGCAAGCTTCGAAGGGAAGTACATCGAACCCGGAGTGCAAGGCGGCACGAACTGGTACTCGCCTTCGTTCAGTCCCCACACTGGTCTGTTTTACGTTTCCACTTGGGACAACTATTCCGCCATCTCGCGCAAAGCCGATCCGGGGCCGTGGAAGGAATACACGAAGTACACGGGCTCGCGCCCCGACGCGCTCCCTCTACGCAGACGGGGCGAATCGAATCCGGCCGGCAGACCGGTCTCGCCCACCTACCGGACAGAAGCAGGAAGGATATGGAGCTGTCCGGGCGCTTGATCCGCAAACGGGCGAGAAGAAGTGGGATTTCAAGATGGTCGATTACACCGAGAGCGGTATTTTGACCACCGGATCCGATCTGCTCTTCTCGGGCGGTCGGGAAGGGAATTTCTTCGCGCTCGATGCCCGCAACGGGGAGTGTCTCTGGAAGACGTCCCTGGGCGGAACAGTGGCAAGCGGTCCGATGACGTTTCTGGTTAACGGGCGTCAGTATGTGGCGGTGGCAGGGGGAGCAGCACTTTATGTTTTTGGTTTACCGGAGTAGGCGATACTTCGGGCTGACGCCACGTTTGGCACTCGGTCGTGTGTCGCTATTGCTAATGGCGGCCGTGGCGATTGTAGCGGCACCGGTGACGTATGAACGCATCCTGCATGCCGATAAGGAGCCAAATAACTGGTTCACGTACTCCGGCGATTATTCGAGCCGGCGCTACAGCGAACTGACCCAGATCAATCGCGACAACGTAAAGCGATTGCAGTTGAAGTGGGTCTATGCGCCCAAAACAACGTTCAAGATTGAGAACACGCCGCTCGTGGTCGACGGCATCATGTACACCGGAACCACGAGCGAAATTATGGCCGTGGATGCCGTCACGGGTCGAGTGTTCTGGACCTTCACGCACACGGTCGATCCCAAGGGTGTATTCGTGCTGCCGATGAACAAGGGGCTCGCGATATCAGGCGATACGCTCTACTGGCCGACACTGGACGGACATCTTATCTCGATTGACGCGAAAACGGGCCGTCAGAACTGGGATCGCATCGTTGCCGTCTGGCAGAAGGGCTACCAATTCAACGTTGCGCCGCTGGTAGTGAAAGACAAGCTGATCTTTGGACCGGCGACGAACGAGGAAGGCGCGAACTGCTGGGTCGGAGCTTACGACGCTGAAGACCGGGAAGGAGTTGTGGCGTTTCAATACCACACCGACTCCTGGCGAAGCGGGAGTTGAAAGTTGGCCTGGTGACTCCTGGAAGCACGGAGGTGGTTCGATTTGGGTCACCGGTTCGTATGATCCCGATACCAATCTCACGTTCTGGGGCACTGGCAACCCCAACCCCGGCTGGAACGGGGACCCGAGAGCACCCGGCGATAACTTGTATGGCGACTCGGTGGTCGCTCTGGATGCAGATACGGGCAAGCTGAAGTGGTACTACCAGTTCACTCCGGGCGATGAATTTGATTGGGATGCTGTACAGGTTCCGGTCCTCGCTGATATTGATTGGCAAGGTCAGCGGCGGAAGGTGATGTTGTGGGCGAATCGCAACGGCTTCTACTATGTGCTCGACCGCGTCACCGGGAAATTCCTTCTCGGGAAAGCTTTCGTCAAACAAAACTGGAATGTCGGTTTTGACGAGAAGGGAAGACCGATGAAGTCCCCCACGATCAAATCGAGTTTCGAAGGCACCTTCATCCAGCCGAGTGTGCAGGGGGGAACGAACTGGTACTCGCCCTCCTTTAGTCCGCGCACTCAGCTGTTCTACGTCTCGAGCTGGCAGAACGGATCGCAGTATTCCGCGAAAGCTCCCGCAGTCTGGAAAGAAGGCGAGCGATATGCAGGTGTCGGACGCCCGACCGGCGCTCACGCCCCTGCGCGTCAACGTGGCGGCGGCCTTGCGACAGGCGGATACGGCAACTCTGCGAATTTTAAGACGCAAGACGAGGGATACGGTGCCTTGATCGCAATTACTCCTCAAACGGGTGAGAAGAAGTGGGAATACAAGATGGTCGATTTCACCGAAAGCGGAGTTTTGAGCACTGCTTCCGATCTCGTCTTCGGCGGTGGCCGGGAAGGTAACTTCTTCGCCCTCGATGCACGTGACGGTACGCCGTTGTGGCACACCAATCTCGGCGGCACCGTGGCGAGCGGGCCGATGACCTACGCCGTGAATGGCAAGCAGTACCTGGCCGTTTGCGGCGGAAACGCCCTGTACGTCTTCAGCCAGCCGGATTAGCCGGGTGGCGGGCTGGAACTCAGCTATCTGCCGCCGGTGAGTCGCTGCAGCGCAGTTGCGGCTTGCGCCGCAATTGTTGGGTCGCTTCCTTTTTGCGCTTCCCGTAACTGGGCAATCGCCCCTGGCATGTCGCCCGTGGCTGCGTAGATTCGCGCTAATTCGACATGAACGCGCGGAGTGTCCGGTCGTAAGTCAAGAACGGCCTGGTATTCGCGAACCGCGGCTGGAAAATCGCGCTTTCGGGCAAGCAGTCCGGCGTACAGTTCGTGAGCGTCCGGCTGCTTCTGATCGGCCTCCATGGCCTGCTTCGCGGCAGCTTCAGCATCGTCGAGACGGTTCAAGCGCGTTAGAGCCAGCGCGTAATTGTAAAGATGTGGTTCGTACCCCGGCCGGAGGCGAGTCGCTTTCTCGAAATAGTACAACGCCTCCGGCAGCGCGGATTGGCTGGCCCGAACTCTGCCGAGCAGATCGTACGCCGTCGCGTCATAGGGATCTACTCGCAACGCTTCGCGCAGGCTGTCTTCGGCTTGTGGAATCTGGCCGGTGGCAAGCAGCATGCTGGACAAGGTGGTTAGCCCGCCTGTCAGATCCGGATCAAGCGCAATCGCCTTCTTCATCTTCTCGAGCGCCTGGGCGCCCGCACCCGCATCAGCGTCGATCAGTGCTGATTGGTACCAGGCACTCCCACCGGAGGGCTCCAACTTCATGACTCGGGTTAATAGGTCAGCGGTGTGTGACCCTTGCCCCATCGATCTCAATACGTTGGCGAGCGACAGTAGCGTGCGAGAAGAGTTGGGAGTGAGCTGAACGGCTTTCTCAAACGCGGCAGCAGCTTTTGCCGGTTCGCCCGAGGCCTGCCAGGCGGAACCCAAAACCATGTAGAACTCAGGTTCGCGAGGTTTTTGCCGCTCGACTTCGGAAACGAGTTCAGGCAATCCCTTGTCAAGGTTGTTCTTCAACGCAACCTGGGCCACCGCCTTGTACAACGCGCCCTGGCTTACAGCACTCAGGTCCGGACGGATAATACGGAACGACGGCGCCGTGATACTCCTCGGCTTCGGTTGGGTGGCGTTCAGGTAACTCAGCCAGCAGATTCCTGGAGGGCGGACGGCGTTGTATCAAGTGATCCGTCATGACCACATGGACCACGTCTTCCGTCCGGCGTTTGGGCATGTGGCACGAAATGCACTCAGTTGCGGCAGGATGTTGCCCATTGGCAACTCTCTCCGAGAGCGCGGTCTCGTGACAACTTTTGCAAGCCTTTGAGTACTGAACAATCGCTGGTTCGCCGCGCGGGATGTTGTGCGGATCATGGCAAGTCAGACACGTCAGTGCGCCCTTGCTCTCGAGGAAGCATTTTGACTTGCGTAAGCGATAAGCGCCACCGGCAATCTCGAACTTGTCATCGTGTCCCGTTCCCGGAGCATGATCGAAATAGAGATTGAAGTCTGTCAGCGATTGCCCCGGGACATAAGAATAAGGGCCGCGGTCAAAGCGGCGCACAATGGAAGGGACGGCAGTGCTGGTCGGCTCCAAATGGCACTGCATACACACTTCCATCTGCAGCTTCGAGTTGAGGCGTTTCGGATTGACAATGCTGTCGCGGATCACCTGGAGATTGCCGCCCGACTTCTGAACAGCCGCGATATGATTCGCTCCGGGGCCGTGGCAACGCTGGCAGTCGATGCCCTCGGGCAGATCGCCGGTAAAAACCGGGGCGCTCTCGGGTGCCTCATGCCCGGACGGGATCGCGGGATAGCTGTTGTGGCAGAAAACGCACTCGTAAGAAATAGCGCGCCTGGTCTGTGGATGCCGGGAATCAAAGCCCGGATTCATGCCCCAGTAGCCACCTCTTTCCGCGTACCAACCGAGCGGAAGCTCGATCAGAATTCCTCGCTCATTGCGATGGAGATACGACCTCGCGTGATTACCCGAGCCTAAAACGTAGTCGATCTTGAGCTCTTCAACATTGGTCTCCTTGCCGTCGAAGCCGATCTGCCACCGCCGCTGGAACGACTCACCATTGCGACGCACCATTTCGTAGTGCGTGTCAGAGAGAGCATGGTAGAACTCTTTGCCATCGAAGTTCTCCAGTGTCCTGGCTGTACCTGCCTGCGCAAAAGAGCGGCCCATGCCTGTCAAGCGAAAAGTCTCTGCGACTTTCGGATGGCATGTCGAACATAGCTTCGGATCGACATACCCGCTTGGCCGTTGTATCTTGTCGGGCGTTGCACCAGAGCCAGGACGGAGCGCCAGAAACAGAAGCGTACCAACGCCCAGTGCAAACTGAGTTCCCAGCCGAATTGTCACGTTTCGGTCCAATGCATATTATGATCTCTGAATCAGCTTGCGTTCGCTGCAGCCCGGACCTATAGTATTGGCCTAGCGAGCGGGTAAGGAGCGTTCGGCTGGGAACTACGTAGTTCGCGTATGCGTGACTTGCACAACGAGAGGCTCGATCGTGGAGATTTCATTCGATCCTCAGCCATCCTGCCCGAGGCACTTGGGCCACCACCCTACACAATCTCCAGCAACATCGAGATCATGTTGCCGAAGACCATGCCTCGCCCATCGAGGACCGGAGTCATAAGGCGCACGGGCTCAAGTATGCTGGCCTCTCTGGCCATTCCAAGTCAGGCCCAACGACGGGAACTCAAGTTGGGGATTGCTCCACTCCTGAATGCGCGATCAACCTGGTTCGTCAGGTGTCGCTAGCTAATTAGGTAGACAACATGTCAAAACGATATTTAATTCTTGGGGCAACCGGGCTGATGTTGTGTGTCGGGATTGCGGCGTTCACTGAGACCCAGAAGCACAGTGGATTAGGGCCTGTTCCGGCAAATGAGCTCGGCTCGTGGCACAAGCTGGGTGATGCCAACTGGCATGCGGAGAACGGCGAAATCGTTGGCACACCATCATCAACTGGTGGGTGGCTGGTCCTGAACAAGTCGCTCCAGGACGTTGACGTCATCACGTCTTTCCGGTGCTCAACCCCCTGTGAAACCGGCGTGCTCTTGCGAGCGGAAAAAACGGGAAACGGAATGAAGGGGGTTTACGTGTCGTTGAAAGACGGCGATGTTGCCACCTATCGCATTACGCTGGACGCGAACGGACGGGAAACGGGACGCACCAAGCTAAGGCCTGGCGGCGGCCAAATACGCATCGCCCCTCCTCCCGCGCCACATTCCGCCTCTGGAGCTCGTCCGGATCCGCTGACTCCTCCGGCTGGCGTTACCCTTCCAATCGCCCGGCCGAAAACCGGGCTTAAACCTAACGATTGGAACTACGTCGAGATCGTTCTTGACGCAAACATTGTTCGCCCGTTTCTCAACGATGGCGGACTGACCGCCGGCGGTGTGGCGGACGAAGATGCCGGGCGGTTCGGGCCCATCGCGCTTCACGTGGCCGGTGGAGAAGCGCGTTTCAAGAACATCAGCTATCGTGACCTCGACGGAAAGACCTTGCCTCCCGAGCAGATCTCAAGCCATTTCCGCATGCAGCCGATTAACGATTTTTACTACTCCTGGTCAGCTGCAGCTGCTGATTTCAATCGAGACGGAGTTCTGGACATAGCAGCGGGTCCTTATTACTACCTGGGTCCGGATTACACGGTCGCAAAGGAAATCTATCTTGCGCAAACGACAAATCCGTCAACGCAGTATCCGGAGCAGTGTATGGACAACTTCGCGTACGACTTCACGGGTGACGGCTGGCCTGATGTCCTCAATGTGGGCGCGATTGGGCAGCCGGCGCATCTTTACGTCAATCCAAAAGGCGAATCGCGGCGCTGGGACGAGTTTGACGTTGCGCCGCACGTCCAGAAAGAAGTGGCGCTCGTGGCGGATGTGGATGGCGACGGGAAGCCGGAGCTTGTGTATGGCGGCGAAGGTTATGTCCGTTATGCGAAGCCTGACCCGGCGAACCCGACAAAACCATGGATCGTCCACACGATTTCTCCGAAAGGACCCTGGGGCGCCGGACACGGTTTGGGAGTGGGAGACATCAATGGTGACGGCCGTGCAGATATCGTCGAGGCGTACGGTTGGTGGGAGCAGCCAAAACAGCAGGGCGACGCGCTTTGGACATATCATCCTGAGGCGTTTGGTGTCTGGACGGGTCGCGCATCTCCCGGTGGCGCTGAGATGGGCATTTACGATGTGAACGGAGACGGGCTGACAGACGTAGTGACCGCGCTACAGGCGCATGGCTATGGTCTAGCGTGGTTTGAGCAAAAACGGGATAGCGGCGGCAAAATCTCGTTCGTCAAGCACATGATCTCCGAAGGGCCCGGGGGAAACAATGCAGGCGATGTTGTCTTTTCGGAGCCGCACGGATCAACCTTTGGCGATGTCGATGGGGATGGCGTACCGGACTTCATTGTCGGCAAGCGTTTCTGGTCTCACCGTGACGATTTCACGGATCAGGACCCTTACGGTCCGCCTGTCCTTTATGCGTACCGCGTCCACCGGGATCCCAAGCTTCCGGGCGGTGCTGAATTCATTCCGGAACTCATTCACAATCGTTCCGGAGCCGGCAACGAAGTTCTGGCGGTAGATCTGAACAAGGACAAAGCGATCGACATCGTCACGTCTACCGATCGAGGCACTTTCATCTTCTGGGGACAACCGCATGGCTCCTGGAAAAGGAGTCACTAAGATAGTGCGGCGCCCTTTCCCCAGGCTCGCGGCTCGGCACGTTGGCCTCCTGGCCGCACTTGCTTTCAGCTCATTTGCAGCGGTCACGCCGACCTTTGTTCCGGATATCACCTTTAAAGGTTCATCGCTCAGTGGGTGGCATACGCTCGGGAACGCCTCCTGGCAGGCGAAGAATGGTGAATTGACCGGCTCGGGCGATGGTTGGCTGGTGCTTGACCGCAGCTATCAGGATGTGGCGTTCTTTGCAGCGTTTCAGGCCGACCCCGAAGCAAAGACCGGAGTATTGCTCCGCGCCGAGAAGACACCGGAAGGAGGACTGAAAGGCGTTTACGTTGCATTGTCCGAGGGAGAACTCGGAACATACTCGCTAGTCCTGGATTCCCAAGGTCACGAACTGAAGCGCGACAAACTTCGACCAGCGGGAAGCCAGATTCGTATTGCGCCAGCGCCGGGCGGGCCCCCGATGCAAATGGGAGGTCTCCCGCCTGTCACTGCGACCGCCCGGTGTCACTTTACCGCTATCGCGCCCAAGCAGCGCGCTTCGCGCGGGTGATTGGAACGAGGTCGAAATCGTCATGGATGCCAATATCGTTCGTCCTCATCTCAACGACGGTGGAGCGGGAATTCCC
Organism: uncultured Acidobacteriaceae bacterium; assembly: GCA_963730775.1. GTDB lineage: Bacteria > Acidobacteriota > Terriglobia > Bryobacterales > Bryobacteraceae > Bog-105. The sequence continues at coordinate 25,926 of CAVSTI010000021.1, forward strand.
ACTGGTGTTGCGGAAGAAGAGCTGGGTCGCTTCGGTCCCGTGGCTCTTTACGTCGGAGGGAAGGGAACCGTGCGGTTCAAAGATCTCGCGTACAAGGATCTTTCGGTCAGATTCGCAAGCGAAGAGCACGTATCTCCTCATTTCAAGATGCTGCGCCTGAATGACTTTTATTACTCCTGGTCAGCGGCGGCAGCCGACATCAACCACGACGGCATCACCGACATCGTGGCCGGTCCTTATTACTATCTGGGACCCGACTTCAAGGCCGCACACGAGATCTACCTGGCGCAGACCCGGAATCCTTCTACGCAGTACGCGCCAACTATGGTGACCTTCGCTCAGGACTTTACGGGCGACGGTTGGCCGGATGTCGTCACTATTTCTCCTGGGCAGCCTGCGACTCTCTATGTGAACCCCAAAGGTGAGCCCCGCCGTTGGGATAAGTTCACGGTTATTCCAAAGGTGCTGAACGAAGTTGCACTTTTGAAAGATATCGATGGGGACGGCAAGCCCGAGATTATCTATGGCGCCGACGGGTACTTACGATACGCGAAGCCCGATCCCACGAACCCGACGGCCAACTGGGTCGTCCATACAGTCACGGACAAAGGTCCGTGGGGCACAGCTGCTTCTCACGGGCTGGGAGTGGGCGACATCAACGGCGATGGACGGCCCGATCTCGTCCAGGCGTTTGGCTGGTGGGAACATCCGGCTCAAGACGACAGTAAGCCGTGGAAGTATCATCCGGTTGCTTTGGGTCGTTGGGGACGGGTGAATCCGGGCGGGGCCGAAATCGGTGTTTATGATGTGAACGGCGATGGTTTGAACGATATCGTCACGGGACTCGAGGCGCATGGCTTCGGGTTGGCCTGGTTCGAACAGAAACGCGACACCGCCGGAGACATCTCGTTCGTGGAGCACATGGTCATGGATAATTTCTCCAGTAAGAATTCAGGCAATGTGACCTTCTCCGAGCTTCACGGCTCGACCGCGGCGGACATGGATGGAGATGGCATACCCGGACTACATCGTCGGCAAACGTTATTGGTCGCACGAAGACAGTTATACGGATCCGGATCCCTATGGCGAGCCGGTTCTTTACTATTACAGGACGGTACGAAACCCGAAAGCTCCTGGCGGGGCCGAACTGGTACCGGAATTGATCCACAATCGATCTGGCGTGGGTTCTACTGTCACTGCCGTTGACGTTAATGGGGACGGCGCGGTTGATATCTTGACTTCTACGGATCGCGGTACTTTTGTCTTTCTGAACCAATTTGGAAAAGGTAAAGAAGCGAGCGCTTCTGGCGCGCCTTAGTTACAGGTAAAAGAAACCTATCGATCTTACAAGCGTTACGCCGTAGAGTGGCCTGGGATGCTGACTACTGGAGCAGTCGATATGTACGACTGATCTCGTAGCGGCGATGCTAAACCTCGGCCGAAACACCACGGCACGTGGTATGCGGCTTGTGTAGTAGGAGATGCCTGTCTCATATAGCGCGACATAGATGGCGATGTTACACCGCAGTTCCTGGGATGTGACCGCGCTCATGCGCGTGCGTAAGATCGTCAAGACCTGAGTAAGTGAAGTCACATGTGAGTTATCCAAATGCCGGTTCTAGCCCTGAGCGTGACTGAGTGTAGGTTTGACATGGCTGAAGTTCCGGTATATTCTTTCTGAGACTAAGGTCTTGCGGTGGTCTTTCAATAACTTCCATGTAGGAAGAGAGGAGTTGTTATGAGGATAGGTCTTACTGATGCATATGCATCGAAGGCAGGGTATTTCGAGCGGTGGAATGTGCTCTTTCGGGCAATAACCGCGCTTTGTATTGTCGCGATACTCAGTGGTCTGCCGCTGGGAGCCCAGGTTCTTTTTGGCTCGATGGTCGGCAGTGTGACTGATGCCACCGGCGCTTCTGTGGCTGGTGCCTCGGTCAAGATTACGGAAACGTCCACGAATAACGTATTTACTGCGACAACCAACGATTCGGGCGGGTATACGGTTTCAAACCTGCAAGCCGGAACGTACCAGGTGGAGATAACGAAAGAAGGGTTCCGGACGTTCGTCTCGTCGAATATCCTGGTCAATCAAAACAACGTCGTCCGTATTGACGCACCGCTGCAGGTCGGATCTCAGGTAGAGAAAGTGGAGGTCACGGCCGAGGCGGCAGCTCTGCAGACAGATCGAGCTGATATCCATTCGGAAGTTGCGTCACAACAATTGCTGAACGTTCCCCAACCGAACAGGAACTATCAGACGATGCTTGTGATGGTCCCGGGTACCACACCTCCAGGGGGACAAATCCAGGGCGGAACGAACAATCCGTCGAAGTCTTCGCAATTTTCCTTCAACGGGCAGGGGACGCAAGCTGCAAACGTCCGCATCGAAGGCGTCAGTGCACGGAATCCCTGGGTCACGCAATACACGACTTTTGTTCCATCCGTCGAGGCAATCTCTGACGTTAACGTAGTGACTAACGCGGCGGACGCTGAACAGGGACTCTCTGGTGGAGCTTCGGTGAACGTCCGGCTGAAGAGCGGCACCAACGAAACGCACGGCTCGATTTTCGCGTACAACGTCGGTTCTTATTCGGAGGCCCAGAACTTCTTTGCTCCTGCAGGTTCGAAGGTGCCTCACCTGGTAAACAACAGTGATGGCGGCTCAGTTGGCGGGCATGTCATCCGCAACAAGCTGTTCTACTTCGGCAGTTACGACGGCGATTATTTACGCTCCGCCGTCTCGGGTCTCTTATCGATGCCGAATCCGGCAACGCTGTCCGGGAATTTCACCGCTTCGCCCAACCAAATCTATGATCCGTCGACAGGCAATCCAACAACGGGCGTGGGACGGCAGCCATTTGCGGGCAAGATCATTCCAGCGAGCAGATTCGATCCGGTCGTAGTGAAGCTGCTTCCCAATTTTCCTACGTGTGACTTATCCGAACCTGACTCAGGCTAACAACTTCGTGAATCAGGGCCAGGTTTACAATCTGCATAAGATCGACACAAAGATCGACTACACCGCGACTTCGAAGCTGCGTGTTTCCGGGCGGTACGGCTACCAGCCATACTACAATCGGCAGGATCCGATCTATGGGATGTTCCTGGGCGGCTCGGGCGGTTTCGCGTCGGCCGGCGCTGGGAACTATCTCCAGAATGGAGCCACGTTGGCTGTTTCCGGATCGGCAACGTACATCGTCAGCCCGACGTTTGTTCTTGATGCAACGTTTGGCGTGACGCAAGCGCATCAGTTGCTGTTCCCGACGAACGCTGACAAAAGACAGGGCGCCGATCTAGGCATACCGGGCGCAAATACTGGTCCGCTTCCCTGGGCGGGTGGGTTGCCGAACTTCGCAATCGCTAATTACGTCACGTTCGGCTATTCGTATCCGGCTTTGGAATACAAGGATCCGATTTTTGAATACGCCGCAAACGGAACGAAAACCGCTGGTAACCACACGATTCGCTTTGGTGCCGATATTCTGCGTGAGCATCAAAATCACATCGAAGCAAGAAACAGTATTTTCACCTTCTCCGGAAACGCGACAGCCCTGAACGGCGGTCCAACGCCTAACCAGTTCAACTCGGTCGCGGATTTCCTGTTGGGTACCGCCACGACCTTGGGTAATTACGTACAATTCCAGTTTCCGTTGACTCTTCGGAGTACGGAGATGGCCTATTATGTGCGGGACCAGTGGCAAGTTAATCGAAAACTGACGGTCAACTATGGTGTTCGCTGGGAGTATTATCCGGTTCCCACGCAGGAGAATCGACAACTCACGTCCTACGATCCGAACACGGATATCGTCGCAAGGTGTGGTGAAGGTAGTGTTCCGAAGAACTGCGGTATCCAAACCTCGAAGAAGTTATTCGCCCCGAGTATTGGAGTCGCCTACCGGCCTTTCGAGAACTTCGTCATCAGAGCCGGATATGCACTCTCACCTCAGACCGATGCATCGATGGGTAGACAGTCAATCCAGAGCTACCCTGATGAAGCGCAATCGACCTTGAACGGTGTCACTTCATTTGCTCCTGCCGGGACCGTCAGCGTGACCGGACTGCCAGTTATTCCACAACCGACCTTGGTGGACGGCAAAACACTGGCCCCGCCGAATACGGGTAACCTCTTCTCAAATCCAACGAACTTCGTCCGCGGTTATTTCCAGTCGTACAACTTTACTCTTGAAAAGGCGTTCAGAGGCGATTGGACCGCTCAGCTGGGGTATGTCGGTTCTCATGCGGTGAAAATAGTCGGCAACTACAACATCAACTATGGTCTTCCTGGGGGCGGCGCGGCGAGCCAGCCACTTTTCAAATATGGCATCACCGCCGTAGCGAACTTCAATTTGCCCGCTTACAGCGATAAATATAACTCGCTGCAAGCCACGCTTCGGAAACGGCTTTCGAAGGGCTTGAGTATGAACTGGGCATTCACGTATCAGCATGACATCGGCGACTTGCCTTTCCAAACGACAAACGTGTTCATTCCGCAGTATTTTCGTCGGAATTACACGACTACTTCAACCGATCGAACGTTCAACCTCTACGTAGGGACGACCTACGAATTGCCCTTCGGGAAGGGTAAGACGTTTGCTCGATCCGGACCCGCATCTTGGGTGGTAGGTGGATGGACGTTAAATGGCCTGTTCTCTCATATCTCGGGCTCGCCGTTCAACGTCACAGCTTCGAACGCCTCCTGTAATTGTCCGGGCCTCAATACGCAGACCGCCAACCAAATTCTTCCAACGGTCGACCTCGTGGGCAGGGGCGTAGGCGGAACGTCCTATTTCAACCCTTCGGCGTACGCGCCGGTCACGACGCCAACCCTCGGTAGTTCCGGGTATTACCAACTTCGCGGCCCGGGTGCCACAAACCTGGATCTTTCGCTATTCCGCGAGTTCCCAATCACAGAACGGATCCGGCTACAGTTCCGTGCTGAATCGCTAAACCTGTCGAATACGCCCCATTTTGCAAATCCAAATGCGAACGTATCGAACGCTCAATTCGGACCGAGCGGAAATATCGTCAACCTAAACGGGTACTCTCAGGTCACCCAAACTGCGTTGATTTCACGCTTGATCGACCCACGCTACTTCCGTTTAGGCATTCGGATTAACTTCTAACTGCCGTTTACGTTAGGCTTCAAACAAAGCGAAGGCCCGGCTCACGAAGCCGGGCCTTTTCTGTGTCCGGTGAGCGCGGCTATTATTGGGAAATCCGTGAGCAGCAAAAGAAAGCGCGCAACCGCGGTTGCTGTCGCTATACCCACTCCCGTTCCTCGCAACGCCAGCGGTTCAATCTCGTCGTTATGTGCCGTTTTGACGATTTTGACCCTCGCTGCGTTCTGGAATTCCTTCAGCACCGGGCTGGCTCTGGATAGCCGCATGCTGATTTTGGGAGATCCTCGGATTCGCGAATGGAACACGGCCAATTTGGGTTTGATCTTTCGGCACACCTATTGGTGGCCAAACGGCGAAGCGGGCCTCTACCGTCCGCTTACCACGTTGTCATTCCTTATCAACTACTCAGTACTCGGCAACGCTGAGACAGCGCTCGGCTACCATGTCATAAACTTCTTCCTACACGCGACCAACGTACTTCTAGTTTTCGCGCTAGGCTTCAAGCTCCTTGGCGGCCGTCGTCACCTCTACACCGCATTTGCTATTGCTGGGCTCTGGGCTGTTCATCCGGTTCTGACCGAGTCTGTCACTAACGTCGCCGGCCGAGCTGACCTGTTGGCGGCTGTGGGCGTCCTCAGCGCGATTCTCATGTATGCGAAGGCCTCGGAGTCGAGCGGCAATCTTAGGATTCGGTGGCTTATCGGCGTCTCCCTGGCAACTGGTTTGGGTGTTTTCTCGAAAGAGAGCGCCGCAGTTGTGCCCGGCCTGATTCTTGCATACGAGTTGTGCGTCCGGAAACGGGAAGGAGCGACGAACCGCGTCCGGTGGAACGTGCTGGGCTTGGGAGCACTGGCGACTTTACTGCCTATCGCGATCATGCTGTCCGTCCGAGCCGCCGTTCTGTCGAACTCTCCCGGAGCGGAATGGCCATTCGTTGACAATCCGATTGTCCATGCAACCTTCTGGACCGGCCGACTTACCGCGCTGAAGGTCCTTGCGCGCTATCTGGGGCTGGCTGTGTGGCCGGCCAAGCTTTCGGCGGATTACTCCTATTCGCAAATTCCACTCACTCAAGGGAGCCTTGCGGATTGGCTCGCATGGTTCACGGTTGCGCTGGCGACCGTTCTGATTGTGCTGCTCTCGCGACGTGATAGATTGGTCTTCTTTTTCGCGTGCTTCGCCTCCCTGAGCCTGCTGCCCGCATCGAACCTTTTCTTCCCGATCGGAACCATCATGGCCGAGCGACTTCTCTATCTCCCGCTGGTCGGTGTCGTCGCGGTATTCGTGCTTGTCGCTGAAGGGATCGGAATCAAGTTGAAGCTGCCCAGAACTGTGGTGTTGGGCTTCTTCGCCGTGCTGGCTGCGGCACTCTGTCTCCGCACCATTGTGCGCAACCCGGACTGGACCAGTGATCGGACGATGGCGGAAGCGAGCATTCTAACGAGTCCCGAAAGCTTCAAAGTTCATCGACTACTTGCGGCAGAACTTCTACGGTCCGATACATCAGTTCAGGGGATTGCCCGCGCAACAAACGAGGCGGATAAGAGTGTCTCGATTCTCAACAAGCTCCCCGACCCCCTGAGCTTCGCCGAACCATGGACGCTGGCAGCGAATTGCCACCTCGCTAAAGCGAATCTACTAACGGCAGAGGTCGCCCGTTCCGAGTACGAGAACGCGGTGAAATTGGCCAGTCGCGCTATTTCGATTGCAAAGGCATCCCGTGCCGCGTACGGGAACCGCACGCCCGGAGAAGCATCCAATCCGGCGAGCGCGGCGGACCCGAATAGAATCATTGCCGCCGCATACTTGCGCTTAAACCGTCCGGACCTTGGTTTACAAGCAGCCCTCCATGCGCGCACAATCGATCCCACGAATCCGGATCCATATAGGCAAATGGCCGACGCGTATCTTCAGCAAGGAAAGGCCGAGGAAGCCGCGATCACCTCCGCCGAAGGCGCGTTTGCAACGGGCAGCGAGGAGCTCCGATCTGATTTGATTAAGCTGTATCAGCAAACCGACCTGGATACACAGAAATGCGCCGTGATCGCCGGCCCACGTGGTCCCGCACTCAATCCCGCTTGTGAGGTCGTACGTCGCGATCTGTGTGAAGCAACGGTTCGGGCGCATCGCCCGGATCTCAGGCAGCAGCTAGCTTGCCCAAATTAGCAGCCTCTGTCGAAAACTACTTCGTAGCTGTTCAGTGCCTTAGAATGTTTCGATGTTAGAGATCGCGTCGATCACTCCTCAATCCAGCTCAGAACTGCTTGATGGCGTTCGTGCTCTCTTCCGGTCCTACGGGGACTTCCTCCGGCTCAGCGGCGGGCCTGCACTATTCTGCTTCAGCCGTCTGGAAGATGAAATTGTACATCTGCCGGCTGCGTACACAGATAAGGGCGGGGAGGTGCTTGTTGCCCGGAACGGTGCCCAAACCGCAGGATGTATAGCGTATCGCTCCATGGCGGGAGAAGACTTGGGCCGCTGCGAGATCAAGCGTCTTTTTGTAAGCCCTGAGTTCCGCGGACAAGGCATTGGAAAGCGTCTCGTTCTTACCGTCCTCGAGCGCGCCCGTCTGAAAGGTTATAAAGCCGCGCTTCTCGATACTGAACCTACGGCGATGTCCGTCGCAAAACAGATCTACCTTGAGCTGGGGTTCGTAGCGGATGAAGAACGAAACTCAAGATCGGAAGCTTCACTCGTTACCTACCTGAAGAAACAGCTTTAGGCTGCTCCTCCACGAACGCCGCCAGCGCATCATTGAACTGAGCACTTGCTTCGATCGGCGAAATGTGTGCGGCATCCAGTTCCACATAGCGGCTTCGCGGAATCTGCGCAGCCATGTTCCTGCAATCTTCCGGCTTTGCCGCGCCGTCGAATCTCCCGGTCATCACGAGTGTCGGCACGGAGATTTCTTCGACCCTTCCCCCGAGCCCCTCCCGAACGACCTTCGCACAAGCGATGTAGCCGGCCGGTGGTGTGGATTCCAGGATTGATCGTACGCGGTCCACCGTCTCGGATTCTGCCTTCCGGAAGCCTTCTGTAAACCAGCGTTCCATCGTAGCGCCCGCAATGGCCGACATACCATTACGTTCGATCTGCTGAATTCGGTCGTCCCACTGATCTGGCGTCCCCATCCGAGGCGCGGTGTCGGCAAGGGTCAACGTAAGAAGCCGCTCAGGAGCATTCAATCCAAGCCATTGGCCGATCAAACCTCCCAGAGACAGTCCGCAAAAGTGCGCCCGCTCCACACCGTTATTGTCGAGCAGTTCCAGAACGTCAGCGCCAAGATCTTCGAGCTTCAGCGGAGACGTTGATACCGACGAACGACCATGACCGCGTAAATCATAGCGGAGGACACGGTATCGATCGACAAACCTTGCAACCTGTCTATCCCACATGCTCAGGTCACCGCCCAAAGCATGAGAAAACACAATAACGGGACGGTTTTCCTGGCCGGCAATGTTTGTGAACAGGTTCGATGTCATGGCAGTCCGCTCGTGTTCATATTCTATGCGCCCCTGTAAAACCTTTCGCAACTGCTTTACGGAAAGGCGACGTCACTAGCCGCTGTCGCTAACGGTAGAACGGCTGCCAGGTGATCCACCGCGGACCATAATGAGGTTCCGGTTGATTCAGTTCCACCGCGCCGAGGTCGGGCGCCCGGCCTGTGAAGTTGTCGTTGATTGTGGGCAGCAGAATGCCCGCATCGACGGCCCTTCCCTTTGGATTCAGTCGGAAATCCAGGTCCATGGCGTGATACACCTCATACCGTCGCGCCGGGTCGGGCGGCTTTAAATTCTCAAAAACGTCATAGTCCAGCTCGATGCCGTGCGTTTCCTGTCCGGTTGCTCTTTGAAACTCTGCCAAGGTGGGGAAGATTCGCCAGTCCGATTTCTTGGGTTCATACGCGGTCTGACCGCTCGCGGGAGCCAGCCAGTTGTATTGCGCCGTTACACCCCGATTCGGACGGTACCCGTTATAGTCGCTGCTGTAATTGGCGGTTGCGTTCGCCCAAGTCATGATGCCTCGGTTCGGCGTATCAATACCCAGAAACAGGTTATTCCGGAAATGAGTATTTGAGTAGGGATCACTCGCTGTCTGTTCCGCGATGACTGTGTTCTGGTATGCCAGGACGCCTGCCGGCTTCGCATTCAATTTGAAGCCTCCCCCGGTGGGTATGTGGAAAAGTACGTTGCGAAAGAAGTAAACCGGGCCGCCAAACACGGGTTGTGCACTCAAGCCATTATTAGCGGCGTTAACGCCTCGATTCTGGTAAACGCGAATGTTGTGCGAGCCGCCGTCGGATTCGACAAAGTCATCGTTCGTCAGGTGCATATCGTTGTCATAGATATCGATCGACGAGGCTTGGCGCTCTGGATCCGGCTCCGGCGGACCATACGTCGAGATATCCAGGGCGTCGTGAAAATAGGCCACCGCGTTATGCGCGATCACGTGCCCTGGACCGTACACCTTTACAGCAAAAAAGCTCCGCAATTCATGCGAAGGATAGATGCCTGCTGTGCGCTGACCTGCCTGGTTCCAGCCAATCACGCGCATCCGGTCTTCGCGCCCAAGAAACAGGTTATCGGAGATGAGGAAGTCTCGTGAATCGGCGTTCTCGGTCCAGATGCCCACGCCAACATCTTCGAACCGGCAGTTTCGTACCGTAAGGTTGGTGGCTCCCATCACTTCTTTTTCGCCCGCGAACAGAGCAATGTCGGTGTTGCGAAAAGTGAGGCCTTCGAAGATATGGTGCCGGGTCGCCATGATGTCGAACAGCATGTGGTTGCCTGCGCCGTCAAAGATCGCTTCGCCGTCGCCTGCCCCTTTGATCGTGATGGGTCTCTCGGCTGTGCCCTTCAGGGAAAGGGACCAAGTACCAGTAAAGGGTGCGCTCAGCGGGTCCACATAATTCAAACGTTCTGGACGGTATAGTCCCGCATGGACAAGAATGGTGTCGCCGGGCTGAGCCTTGTTCATCCTTACCGCCGTCCAGTCGCCGCGCCCTTCACCGTAGTACGCGGCTTTGATACCGATGAAACTGGGCTCCAATCGCGGACCCTCATGGTCAGCAGGATAAACGTGTAGAAGGCGCCCGCCCTTGTAAGGTTGTGGTTCGGTGCGTGTGGCAACGGTAACGCGCTGTAGTGCGGGTCCCGTCACACCGTCCGGATCCTTCATCACAAACTCGCAATCGTAGCTTGTCCCCGGCTCGAGGTTGAGAATGCTTCCCGGCGAAACCGTGCGGCACCGTGTAAGTCATGTTCTCGCGCGCGCGAAAAACGCGTTCGCCCCCAATGCGAAGCAATGGTAAGGCGGGTCGCCATGCTTCGGTTCCGGCTTTTCGAAAACGAACCTCTACCGTGGCGTTACGATTCGCATCCCCGTCGATCGCCCACTCAAAACCCAGGTTCAACAAGGTAGGGTGCTCCACGTAAAAGCGCCCCGTATGAGTAGCGTTCTGGGCGACCAGAGTGCACGAAAACGTGATGAATAAAGCAGCGATGCGCATACAAAGCTCTCGATTATATCGGTTGTACGACAGCGGCGAGAGCATTCGAGGTGGCTGACTAATGCATTCCCGCGCCAACCAATGCGATTGGGGCAATCAGTTCTGCCTTGTGTTTGTATTCCGATCCGCGCATAATCTAACGACAGTACTTAGCGTCGGGAAGCGTGTATCCATCACTACTCCGCGAGCGTTGCCGTCTGGGAGTTCACAAATCTTCAGGAGGACGTCCGCGATGACTGCCCGACTCTCGACATTCAGCAGAGCTGCGTGTTGTTTGTTTCTTGCTTCTCGGCGCAACCGGTCTTTCAGCGCAGGAGACCGCCGCCACCCTGGTGGGGTCAATCAGTGATGCGTCCGGCGCTGTGGTCCCAGACGTTCTCGTACGGGCAACCAATCTGGCCACGAACGTCTCCCGTCAATCCAAGAGCGATGGCTCCGGCAATTACACCATCCCATTTCTGCCGGCCGGTGACTATTCAGTAATCGCCTCAATCACCGGCTTCCAAACGCAAACCGTTGATCGACTTACGCTGCAGGTGCAGCAGACGGCTCGGATGGATTTCAAGCTCACTCTGGGAAGCATCAACGAGAAAGTCACCGTGGCGGCTTCCGCCGAAGTTCTGCAGACTGAGAACGCGACGGTGGGGACTGTGATCGATTTTGGAAAGATCGTCCAGTTGCCGCTGAATGGTCGCAACTTCATCCAACTCGCTCAACTGGTACCGGGCGTTCAACCGGGTACGCCGGGCTCGATCACAGTACGCCGAGGCCGAGGGTCAGTGGGGCAAACGGACGCTGCGTATGGCTCGACCGCAGCCTCAGCGAACGGACAGCGCGATACTGCGGATCGGTTCTTCCTCGATGGCATCGAGACGATGGATTATGACGCCGTGACTTATAGCTTTTCGCCCTCCATCGATTCCATTGCTGAATTCAAGGTGGAAACCAGCACGTACTCAGCGGAATCCGGTTCGGCTCCGGGCGCTCAGGTCAACATGATCACTAAATCGGGTGCCAATGCGCTGACAGGGACACTCTGGGAGTTCAACCGTAACGACGCGCTCACACAGAGCTACGACGCGATCGCGAACAAAAGCGTTCAGCCCGGTCGGCTGAACCGGAACCAATTCGGGGCGAATATCGGTGGGCCGGTGGTGCTGCCGAAGATCTATCACGGAAAAGACAAAACGTTCTTCTTCTTCAATTGGGAATCCGGTTACGCCGCCCAAGGTGCTGCACCGACACCGCTCACCATTCCTCCTGCCGCGATTCGAACGGGGGATTTTTCTCAGTTAGTGAATGCAAAAACCAAGGCGCCGATTTCGGTTCTCGATCCCTTCTCAGGCCAGCCATTCGCGGGCAATGTGATTCCCGCTTCCAGACTCAGCCAGCAATCTGTTGCCTTTCTGCAGTTTGTTCCACAACCGAACTTGAATTCGACGGCCGTGAACAACTACTTGCCTCCGCGATTCACCGCCCTCCCTTATCAACGCAACTACACGGCCCGTATCGATCACACGCTCTCATCGCGAGACACGCTATCGGGCACGTACGCATTCAACGACACTTATGAAGCATCCATACCCATCTGGGGTCACGATGAGCGGAATAACCTCGGGCGCACTCAAAATGCCCAAGGCAATGAAGTGCACACTTTTACTCCGGCCTTGATTAATTCAGTGCGCTTCGGGTGGCACACCTTCGATGAGTCAGAAGTATTCGGAACCACAAATGATCCTGCGTACGACGTCACGGGAAAGATGAATCTTCCGGGGGTCTCACGCTTGCCGCTTGAATACGGCCCTCCCACAGTCACCATCAATGGACCCGATGGCCTGTTTAGCGTCTATAACCTGCAGCGGCAGATCGGGCCCCGTACGCGAGGCAATTCCATCTATCAATTGCTGGACACGGTCTCGTGGCAGCGCGGTACCCACTTCCTGAAGTTTGGTATGGAGGTAAATCGCCGCAACGTATTGTTCTCACAATCCCGTGCTCCGCGAGGTTCGTTCACGTTCGACGGCACATATACCGGGTCGGCATTGGCGGATTTCATGCTTGGCTACATAAAGTCAGACAACGTGAATCCTACCCACACAAACACCGATCTGACGGATGTCACCCAGGCCTACTATGTGAACGACGATTGGAAAACCACGGATCGTCTGACGATCAACTTAGGGCTTCGTTGGGATTACTTTGCGCCGTACACACAGAGGGACGACAAGTTCGCCGACATCTATCAGAATGGCTTTCTGTTGGGAAATGTCTTCACGCCCACCAACTCGCCCTACGGCCGCGGCCTGCTCCAGCGTAACTTGAAGGACTTCGGCCCTCGCTTCGGTTTCGCCTACCGTCCGAGAATTCTCGGCGATTCGGTTGTGCGCGGCGGCTACGGAATCTACTACACCTCGGAAATTTCGAACGCTATCTTTGCCATGGCCGAAGGCGCTCAAGCCACCGCCGGTGCAAGCATCATCGGGAATTCTAGCGGCCGGCCGAACGTCTTCTTCAACGATCCCTTCGCGGCGGCGACAAACAGTGGCGGGCTTACCGTTCGCCGTGAGCAACGACCAGAACCTTAAGGACAGCTATATCCAACAATGGAATTTCAACATACAGAAAAAACTTCCAGCTAAGATCGTGCTCGATGTCGGGTACGTGGGTTCGAAGGGAACCCGGCTCATCGTGACGTATCCGGACCTGAATATGCCACTGAATTTGGTGGATCCGCGAACACCCGGTCTTGCTTCGGTAGCATCACGCCGTCCGGATCAACTTTTCCAACGTGCTGTGACGGCGGATAAATCCGTTGGCAATTCGATCTATCATTCGCTGCAGGTAAAGGGCGAACGTCGGTTAGGACAAGGGTTCACCTTCCTTGCCTCGTATACGTATGCCAAATCCATCTCCGGACCGTCCGATATCGGAGGTCAAGTTGGTGGTGGCTTCTATATCGGCACTCCGCAGAATCCTTACTACGCACAAGGCGATCGTTCCGTATCCGGCTTCGACCTGAAACATCGTTTCGTAACCACCGTGCTCTATGACATTCCTTTCTTCCACGGCTTACACGGCGTCGGCAAGTATGCGTTAGATGGTTGGCAGATTTCGACGATCATGACTGCCCAGACAGGATTTCCGACCCCAATCACTTCGACCCTCGACACGACGGGCACCGGCATCATCTCACGTCCCAATCAGATTGCCGGGCAAGACGGCAATCTTCCGGCCGACCAGCGCACTTGGCAGCATTGGTTCAATACCAACGCCTTCACGGATGCCGCTTACGGTAGTTTCGGAACATCGCCGCGAACTGGTGCCATCCGCCTGCCGGGTTTGATCAATTTCGACTTCTCCGCGAACAAGGAATTTCGCTTTACGGAGCGTCGAGGTCTGCAGTTCCGTGCAGAGATATTCAATCTCTTCAACCACTACAACCCGGATCCGCAGACGGTCGATACGAACTTGAAGTCAGCCACGTTCGGAACCATCGGCGGTGGAGTTTCCGGCATTACGACCCGAGTGATTCAGCTGGGAGCAAAACTCAATTTCTGAGCGCCGTCGCTCTGGGATAAGATGCAGTCCATGCGACTGTTCGTCGGATGTACCATCGCTCTGGTCTTCTCCTTGGGAACTCTGTCGGCGCAAACGTCTCCAGACCAGGATGAGGGGAAAATTCGAACCGTTGTAGCCGAGTACATGGCGGCGCGGAATGAAAATTCACCAGAAGCCGTGCGGAGGCTTTTCACTCCCGACGCAGACCAACTGGTCTCAACGGGAGAGTGGAGGAAGGGACTTACTGATCTCGTCCGGGGCACTTCCGCGAGCTCGCGGAAGGAAGCGGGCAAAAGCTCGATCACGGTTGAAACTGTTCGTCTCATCGATCAGGACGTCTCTATTGTGGATGGCCGCTATCGAACAGTCTCCCTGAATGGTGCGACCCGGGAAATGTGGACAACGCTTGTTCTGAAGCGTGTTGGAACCGATTGGCGGATTGCGGCGATCCGAAACATGCTGCCGGCGCCTGCACGTTAGAAGCAACCGTGCAGCCCGACCGTACGGATGCAAGCTCGATATTGACACCATAGTTCCCAAAATCGCCCTTACTATTCCTACCGCGTGAAGCTTCCGCGATAAACTCTTGGACGACGAACTGCATGGCAAGAAACGGATCGATCAGAGTGAAAAGTGTTTGGACCGGTACTGCGCTATTACTAGGCATCGCAATACCATTCCTATGGGCTCAGCGGGTACCGGCCGGGCGAAATGCTCAGGCGCTCTTTGCGTCCCTGGATCCCGACGGTGATGGGACGTTGACCCGGAGCGAGATGGAGTCCGGGTTCAATTCCTGGTTTAAAGCCTGGAATACCACAAATAGCGGCACACTGACGCGAGAACAAGCCGCCGCCGGATTGAGCAAAATTTTGCCGGCGCCACCCGCAACCAGGCCTGGTCAAATGAACACGTTCAACAGCATGGGGAACTCGACTCCGCTGGTTGCACCGCAACCGGACGTGGATGCCATGGTCGCTGCTTTGCCCGCAACGCCCGGCGCAAAGCCACTGAGACCACGCAAGGTGCTCGTACTGGCACATACAGGCGCTGCCGGGTTCGTTCACGCCTCCATTCCGCTTGCTGCCAAGACGGTAGAGGCGCTCGGGCAACGCGGGGGCCTTTGGTCCACAACGATCACTTACGACGCCGCGGACATTACGGCCGATAAGCTGAACCAATATGACGCGATTTTTCTGGACAGCACAACAGCCTGTTTCCTGGACGATAAAGATCCCTCGGTAACAGCAGCCCGGCGGTCTGCGTTCATGAATTTCGTGAGGA
This sequence comes from uncultured Acidobacteriaceae bacterium, assembly GCA_963730775.1. Classification (GTDB taxonomy): domain Bacteria; phylum Acidobacteriota; class Terriglobia; order Bryobacterales; family Bryobacteraceae; genus Bog-105. The sequence goes on from CAVSTI010000021.1 coordinate 41,394, forward strand.
GCGGCAAGGGTGTTGCCGGAATTCATGCCGCGACAGACTCGTATCATACGGATTGCGTTGCCGCGCAAGCGGTTGCAAGCGGGGGCCCGATCCCGAACAATGCGGCCACCGTTCTCTCGAATCAACTACTGGAGGCCGGTGACAAGGACCATGATGGTTCGGTCACTCAGCAGGAGTGGACGGCGCTCGCCGACGATCTCTTTCAGAAGCTAGACGCCAACAACGCCGGTAAAGTCAGCGAAGCCGATTTCGCGGCCCATTTCAATGCAGCGTTACCGCGCCCGAACGTCGAATCGAAGCCCGTCCAGCAGTGGCCGGAGTTCAATACTTTGATCGGCGGCTTTTTTAAGTTCCACTGGTCGGATCCGCAACTCATTTACGTCAAGATCGATGATCCTAACAGTCCGTTAACGGCGATGTTCCACGGGAAAGAATTCGAGATCCACGACGAGACCTATACCTTTGAACAGAATTCGTTCTCACGCCGGAACGTGCATGTTCTGACAAGTATCGATTACGACAAGATGAGCCCTGAAGATAAGGCTAAGGAATCAAATCCTCGTACGGATGCCGATTACGCGCTGAGCTATATCCGTCGTGAAGGGAAGGGGCGCGTTTTCTATGAAGGCCACGGGCATAACGCTCGGGTTTACGCTATGACTCCAATGCTGGAACACCTGCGTGCCGGGATTCAGTATGCGCTGGGAGATCTGAAGGCGGATGACAGCCCTTCTGTGAAGTAAGCCGCCCAAATACGTCGGACCACACGACGTTTTCGGTGGGCGGCGGCAAACTTGAACGTTGGTGTTGTCGATTGTTGAGACGCACAGTCGGTGCAGTCTCTTCCATTTTCGACCAGCACGAAAAGGTGAACAGAGAAGGGCAGCGGCCGCGTAAGCAGCACACCTTCATTTACCTAGCGCACTCAGGCGCGCAGGTACAAACTCCGTTTGTGGAGCAGATACGCGATCCCAAAGATCGCAATTGTAAAACACAAGGCGAATAGGAGCGAGGCGTTATATGGAGAACTCAGCGGGGCGAAAAGCCCGCTAAAGATCCATCTATGTGCGCTTTGTCCGGCTATCTCCCAGGTATCAAGAAAGATCGACAGCAATTCGGCTGCGACATAAACTGCGATTGCGTTCATACCGAAGATGATCAGGGGCCGCAGAGCTTGGCGGATCGCGGGTACTTCAAAAAGCCAGAGGAATGCCAGCAGACCAAAGCAGTCGAGGCCTGCCATGACAAGGGCGAAGGAGTCAGTCCAGATCTTCTTGTTAACAGGCAGCCACATGCTGCAAATCAAACCCGCCACGAGCAAGATTGCACCTATAAGGCCGAGCCTGAGCGTCCTAGCTTGAATAGTAGGTGAACTTCTTAAAATATATCCGGCCTGCAGGCCCAGCAACGTGGTCGCGATAGCCGGGAGAGTGCTAAGCAAACCCTCGGGATCCCAGGTTTTTGTTTCCGCGTAATTGTGAGTTCGGAGAACGATATGGTCTATGTAGTGCGCCAGGTTCCCTGCCATGGACAGGTCCCCCGCACCGTACGACGGCACCGGAATCAGCTTCATCGCCAGCCAGTAGACCGCAAACAGAGCCACGATCCAATACATCTGCGCACGTGGGCGGAACTTCATACAGATCAGGGCCGCAACGAAATAGCAGATTGCGCAACGCTGCAGAACGCCCATGATTCGAAGATGCCCCAAATCGAAATGCGGGATCGCGTAAATGAGAACTCCCAGCAGGTAAAGGACAATTGCACGCTTGGTAACTTGCATTAATAGCAGGGCACGCGGCGCGCCGTTTTCGATTCGGCGAACCAGCGACAGCACAAGCGAAACACCGGCGATCCAAAGAAACGTCGGAAAGACCGTGTCGGTGAGGGTCAATCCGTTCCATTGACTGTGTTGCAACTGAGCGTAACTAGTGTTTGAACCGGGGTTGTTCACCAGAATCATCAACGCGATCGTAAGACCGCGAAATGCGTCAAGCGCGACGATTCGTTGAGATGCAGAGTTCACAGGGGGGCTCTTCAGAATTGGAACTTTAGTCCCAATTGAACAATACGCGGATTGTGAGCACCTGTTGGATGCAGGAAGGAACTGGCGAGGCAATTTGTAGCACCCGCCGATCCCATTGCGCCTCCGTAGCAGGAAGCCGTGACGTTACTGGATGTAAGCCCATTAGCTGTCATAGGAAGCCATTGAGTGTGATTGAAAACGTTGAAAGCCTCAGCGCGGACCTCGAACAGGCGATTCTCAGCCAACGCGAAGCGTTTAAACAGCCCCAGGTCAAAGTTTAACCGTGAAGGGCTGTTCAGCATATTTCGGCTTCCATTACCCACGCTAAGCCCTGTCGGTTCGCTGAAAGCTGCGGGATTGTAGAGTAGCGGTCCCAGTACGCCGCTCGGTTCGCGAAAGTCAGGTGCAGAATGCGGATCGCCGATCACGCTCGCGAAGGAACCGAGACCAATACCCGTACCCGTAAGGGCCGAATTGCCCAAGCCGGCATTATCATTTGTCTGCCCATTCACTACGCTGAAGGGTACACCCGTCTGAAAAGTTGATAGCCCGGAGATCTGCCACTCGCTGAGTAGCGCAGTCACGAGTCCCCGCCTGGTGAGTATCGGCAGCTCGTAGACGTAGCTGGCATTTACCTGATGGCGTTGATCGAAGTTGGAACTAGCACGGCTGGCGCGGAGGTTATAAGAATCGACAAACGAACCATCCGACCGGTCTGACGAATCGTCAAGGGAGTGGCTATATGTGTACGCCAGGCTCATGTTCAGTCGTCCAACGTAACGCCTCAAACTCAGTTGCAGCGAATTGTAACCGGAGTTAGCCTGATTTTGCAGCAGAATGATCGAACCGAAACCCTGGTATGGCCGATATGGATCCGGATTAGCTCCACATGCGACGTTCAGATTGACTGCGGCGGTTCCGGTTACTGGCTGGCCATTTACAGCCATACTGGCGCAATCCTCTGCGCTGAGAATCTGCCCGGGTGCATACGGATTTTTGCCCGACGGCAGCGCCCGAATCTGATTGATATTTCTCTGGTCCGTCAAATGGGTTCCTTTGCTTCCGACGTAAGCGGCCGTCAGGACACTGTGAGAGAACATCTGCCGCTGAACGTTCAGGTTCCATTGCTGAACGTATGGCCAGCGAACCTTCGTGGCAATGGAGTAAACCGAGAGCGGAAACTGAAAGCCGCTACCTCCGGTGTTATCGTAGCCGTTTATGTCGTATTTGAATTCCCGTGTGGAAAGGGGCGCACTGCCTTCGAGAGATTCGACATTCGATTCATTCCCGTTCGTGTGTTCAAAGAAAATGCCGTAACCACCGCGAATGGATGTCTTGCCGTCACCCAACGGATCGAACGCGAAGCCAATTCTCGGGGCCGGGTTGAACAGGTGGCCGGAAACGCATCCGCTTGGAACCCCCGCAGAGCCGCATTGAACAAGCCCGTTATAAGGGTTACCTGATCCGGGTACTAACGCGCCCGCTTGCCCAGTCGCTTCGCCTGTCACATCAATTGCCGCCTGCCCGTCGAAATCGAACAGCCCCGCCGACCAATTGTAAGCTTGCCGGTACTTCTCGCGGTAGGTCCCGAACAGGCTCAGCCGCAAGCCCAGGTTCAGCGTTACCCGGGGAGAGACATGCCAGTCGTCCTGCACATACGGTTCAACAATCTTGTAGCGGTTGTAGTATTTCAACAGTTGATTGGTTTGACTGAATGAATAGATCTGCCCAACAAGGAAATCGGAAAAGACATTGCCCGTCGACCCTGCCCAAGAGTCCTGAAATGTCAGGGTGCCTTGGGCATCCTGGTTATTAGAGCTCGTCTCGTTTTTTTGTGCCGCAGCGAAGTAGGCTCCTACATACAAGTTATGCGAGCCGATGATTTTGGTTAGTTGATCTCGATAAGTGAAGGTTGGGTTGGAATTCGTCCATGGGAAGTAGCCGGTGTTCGCCGCGAAGGCGCCATAGGGAGCGCCATTGATGCTAATCGAAGGCAGCAGGCCGCGGAATCCGTTAGCGAAAATCCCCGGCACATTGAACTCCTTCGGCCGGGCGACATCGCCAACCGCATTCAACGTAATATGATTTGTGGTGTAGCTGAAGACAAACTCGTTCAACAGCGTTGGTGAGATCGTATCCGTCAGATTCACAATTGCGCTGAGACCAGGGCCCGAGAAGTTAGTCTGTACGGTAGGAAAGCTGCTGGCAGGCGTTGCCCAGAGCGCCGTCGGAGTTAGTGTGTTCCAGGAATCGTGAATGAACCGGCCAAACAAACGAACACGGTCGCCAATGTTTTGGTCGACTCGGATCAACTCTTGTCGCCATCTGGTGTTCTGTACCGGAGCGGAGTTAAAGTATGACGAAGCTCCGCTGCCTTGCGTAGGATTTGGTATCAAGTGAAGCAGAGTCTTCGCCTGCAGACTGACCGGTACACGATAGTTCGGATAATAGGCGCCGGTGACCCGATTTATCGGGCAGTTCGGAAAGCCTGACACGTCAACGGCGCTTCCTGCCGCCGGACACACGTCCCCAAAATTCCCGGATCGCTCTTCTAAAGAAGGCACCTGCTGATTGAAAGTTTCACCAGGTACTCGCTCCTTGCGCCACTCTTCGGAAAAGAAGAAGAAGGTCTTCTCACGGTTGTGATTGTAGAGACCTGGAATGAAAACCGGGCCTCCCATGGTGTACCCGAAATCCTGCTTCCGGTATTCGGGGCGTTTGTCTTGAAAGACGTTGCGAGCGTTGAGCGCATCGTTCCGGAGGAAGTCGTACATGTCACCGTGAAAGGCGCGCGTCCCTGACTTCGTGATGATTTCAACGGTACCGGAAGCATTACGACCATATTGCGCGCCATAATTCGACGTGAGCACCCGGACCTCGGCTATGGCGTCGACACTCGGATATGTGTTCAATGTCGCGTTGCTGCCGTTATCCATGTTGTCGCCTCCGTCAATTTGCCAGTTGTTATAGCTAGTGCGGCCTCCGTTGATGCTGAACGCGATACTTCCGCCCACGCCGACGGTTCCTTCATCTTGGCCAGTCTGATTGCTCACCCCGGGCATGAGCGTAACCAATTGGGTAAAGTTGCGCCCATTGAGCACAAGTTGACTCATTTGTTTGTGTGTGATGCTGCCCGAGAGCTCGCTGGAGTCGAGTTCTACGGGCGCAACGTCATCACCTGCGACGGTCAGTTCGGTAGTAATGCGTCCGGGAATTAGCGAAACGTCAGCACGCACCTTTTCGGTTGCTCGCAGGACGAGGTCGGTCACGCGGTAGTGTTCAAAGCCCTGGGCCTGCACGGAAACGGTATAAGATCCTGGAGGTAGCCCTGCAATGAGATACTCGCCATTCTCGTTCGTGACCGCGTCACGGGAAATGACTTGTTGTGGTTCAAGCACCGAAATGGCGGCGTCCCGGACAGGCGCGCCGCTCAAATCTCGGACCGTGCCCGTCATGGCGGCGTTCTGTGCAAGCGCACCGGCCGACGCAAACAGAAGGAGCACTAGCGCGACAGTCGCGCGATTGTTCGCACATGGTGCGAACGCTTTTACTCGTAATTGCACTGCTTACGACTCCTGTTCAGCAGGTTGGAGCCTCGACCTGGAGGGAATCAAGCATCGAGTTGAGTTCCTGTATCCGGATCGGCTTTGAGACGTAGCCGTCCATTCCGGCCTGCAGGCAAATCTCCCGATACCCAGCCAAGGCGTGAGCCGTAAGCGCGATGATCGGCGTACGCCTGCCGCTTGCTTTTTCCTGTTCTCTAATGGCGGATGTGGCTTCGAAGCCGTCCATCAAAGGCATTTGGATATCCATGAGTACGGCGTCGAAATCGCCTTCCTCGTAGTGCCGGACGGCCTCCAGTCCGTTCGCTGCCAGAGTAACCGCATGTCCCTGCTTTTCCAGTAGGCGAGATGCCAGGCGGCGATTCGTGAGGTTGTCTTCGGCCACAAGGACCCGCAGCGGGGAAAGCCTGGCACTTTCGATGCCGAGTTTTCCCGGCCGAATAAGATGATGATTCGAAGTGTCGACTCTTATTAGTGCTTCGAGCGCGCGGCGCAGCTCGCTTTGGCCCACCGGTTTAACAACGTAGCGTTCGATCCCCAATTTACGTGCTTGGGCGGCCTCTGAGCTCAGATCCGATGAGCTGAGCATCATGATGGGAACGCCACCTACGCGCGCATCGGACCGTATTGCCTCGGCAACTCTAAAGCCGTCGACATCGGGCATATGGGCGTCGAGCAGAATGACTGAATACGGTTTGTGCGTTTCGACCGCACGGAAAATCAGATCGAGAGCCTCGGTTCCGGAGCTTGCGACGTCGCTTTCGCATCCCCAGTACCCGACCATTCCGTTGAGGATGCGCCTGTTCAGTTCATTGTCGTCCACGATGAGAATGCGCATGTTTGCCAACGAGATCGGCTCTGCTGGCAGTTCTTTGGGGGCACTGCTCGTTCCGACTCCACAGGTGAGCGCAAAGCTGAATTTACTGCCCAATCCCGGCGCGCTCTGAAGCTGGAACTTGCCGCCCATCAGCTCAACGAGGCTGGAGGAAATAGCCAGGCCCAAGCCGGTGCCGCCGAAGCGCCTGCTCGTCGAACAGTCAGCCTGCACGAAAGCCTCGAAAATACCGGCATGCTTTTCTGGCGGGATACCTATCCCGGTATCGCGCACACAAAACGCCAGTACCGCTTCCGATTCGGACCGGTGCTGACATTCGACACTCAGCTCCACCTCGCCAGCCTCAGTGAACTTGATCGCATTGCTGAGCAGGTTCAGGAGCACTTGCCGAAGTCGGTCGATGTCAATCACGACGAATTCCGGGATGCTCGGGTCGATGCTGCACAACAATTCGATGCCCTTTTTATGAGCAGCCACGGACAGCGCACGCAAGCTGCCCTCGAGTGCCGGGCGTAATTCCGTCTCCACGGGTGTGATGATGAACTTGCCGGCCTCGATCTTTGAGAAATCAAGGATATCGTTGATGACATTCAGCAGCGAGTTTGCTGAACTCTTCACCAATTGCAGGTATTCCTGCTGTTCGCGGGTCAGCTCGGTTCCAAGCGCGAGCTCTGTCATGCCCAAAATGCCGTTCATCGGAGTGCGGATCTCGTGGCTCATGTTGGCCAGGAACTCGCTTTTTGAGCGATCGGCTATTTCCGCCGCTTCTTTTGCCTTGCGCAGCTCCACCTCCGCTCGTCGCCGGGCCGTAATGTCGCGGAAACTCCAAACACGACCCACCATTTTGTGCTGCAGACGTTGCGGCTCAGAGTGTCGTTCGATGATCCGTCCGTCATTGAGATCGATGCCGTCGTTGGTTTCGATCTCATCCGAACTGTAGAGCTTCTCGATTTTTGTGACAAACTCGTCGGGATCGGTAACTTGGTCGAGCACATACCCGATAACATCGCGATCTGCCCCGGTCTCTAAGACTCTGTCAGGTATCCCCCAAAGATCCTGAAACCGCTTGTTGTAGGTCACGATCCTACCTGAAACATCGGCGACCAGAATGCCTTCCTGGGTCGATTCAAGCGTGGCTCGCAAGGTCTCTGTCTTCTCGTCTACGCGGCGTCGCAGAATAGCGACCCACAAGAGTGCCAGACTGGTGCCAAGGACGAGGAAACCTATTAACGTCAGTGCCCTACTCAAGCTCCACCATGGCGCGCGGCGCAGAATCTGCACGTCAGACGGGGCCCGGACCAGGAGCTTGAAAGACGTCACGCGTTGAAGCGAGTCGAATTCTACGAGGCATAATCCGGACACCTTGACCACGCTGCCGTTTGGCGTGGAGTCCCCGAGCGGCTGCTCCGAAGCGGCAGAAAATACGTGGCCATCGGCCTCCATCACCAGTCGCTCTTCTTTCGGCAACACTGATCGGCTCATGACTCGGCCCTGCATGCTAACCAGAAACGAGTCGAATTCGCCGGCCATCGCCTGTTTCACGTTGATCGGCACGGCTTTGGGAGCCGCTCCCTTTCGCAAGGAACGAATCAGTCCGTCTTCGAGACGAACGTGGGATTCGAAAAAACCGGGATAACCCAGCGCTTCTATCTGGTCACCGGGGACGAGTGGAATGCTGTTTGGGGCATCAACGTACAGCGCACCGGTTTCATCCGCGATGTACGCGCCCCGGTCGCGCAAGTACGCGGTCACCGTACCCGTGACACGCACCCGGTGCCCCATGTTGGTTTGAAATCCGAAGCGCTGCAGGTTATCTATCGAGATGCTCGCCAGGGAAAACGGATCGGCTGGGGGAGGCTGCAAAATTGCGAAGTTGCTGAGCGAAGGGACGAATAAAGCGACGCCGATTAGTTGATTCTTTGCAGAAAAGGAAGCGCCGCAGACTCCCTTTACCCGAACGGAAGCGTCCACCAGATACGTGGGAAGCGCAGAGCCATCCCAAGGCATCTCGATATCAACCTTTCCATCGCCGACGGAGAATCGGAGTTTAAGCAGTTGGCGGTTGGAGCCTTCGAGGTAATTGACGTTGCGAACAATGCCTTCGATCTGCACCCAGCGTGCATCCTCGCGCGTACTCGCCATTTGCGTAAATGACACTGTCTCTGGTTTGGGCGGCGGAGCGTGGCCGACTACGGTCCAAACAGGGTTCAGAATGTCAGGGGCGAAGTCGATCTGGGTGCTGATTCCTTTTACGTCGATCACCTCGCCTACGACGGGCTTGGGCGTTCCGCGTGTCCATTTAAGCCAGACCCCACCCGAATGGTCCTGAACAAAGAATGAAGGAGTCACTGGCTCGAAATAAGTGACCACTGCCCGGAGGTCAACGGGATAATGACGCTTTGCTTCTTTGAAGCTGAGTGCCCGGACCTTTGCCGCGGTTGTGAGAAGCGGCAAATCCTCAGCCTGGGCCGGTCTCCCTAATGCCACGATACAAAGACACAACGCCGCGGCTGTGCTGAGTATCTTAAAGGGCGAAATTGGATGGAGATGCTGTTGGCTGACCACGGATACGGGTGACCTTCAAGTACGTGGCCGTTTCTACCGAGATATCTCCCAAGGAAGAACCCTTGAAGACCCGGTCCATTCGTCGCCCATCCGCGGATTGAATGTGGCAGGATGAAGTTTCCGCGGCTGAGGTCACGTCTCACCTCTCAGCCCGCTGGAGGCTTTCATTCCAGGCTACGCGTTTTGTCAGTGCCGTTCGCGGCGAGTGGTTTACACCGTTGCTTGCGGAAGGCGTCTGGCGTGGTGTTGTGCCAACGTTTAAAAGCACGATGGAAAGCACCAGGTTTCGAGAAGCTTAGCAGGAAAGCAACCTCGCCTACGGAGAGTGTACGATCCGCAAGAAAAGTCTCGGCAGTCTGCTTACGAATTTCCTCGCGCAATGCGTCGAATGACGTTCCTTCTTCTGAAAGCCAGCGTTGTAGCGTACGGGGGCTCATCGCAAGCCCGCGAGCAGCGGATTCGATACTGGTGCCGCTTCCTCCCACAGCCGCTGCCAGCAGGCGCCGGACCTCCACAGCGATCCCTTCCTGCTTTTCCTGAGTTGCCAAGATCTGGGCCGCCTTGCGTTCGAGCCAGTTCCGAAGCAACGGATCACGCCGCAGCAAAGGCAGCTGCCAAGCTTCACGACTCAGAACAAGTCCAGACCAGGAGGATTGAGTCTCGAGAGGACAGCCGAGCGATCTCTCGAAGGCGCTGGCGTCTTCCGGCTCGTGGCGGAAGCAGATGCGCTCCACCTGCATGCTGATGTCCGGACTCACGGCTCAAGCGCAGTACGCTGAGTGATACGGTCAGTTCCACCGTGAATGGATCGATAAAGCCTTCCACCAAAACTCGGATCGGATCTTCCTCTTCACGGAACACCAAATGAATCGCGGGGTTCACCAGACCGAGATAGCGGGCCAGCTGCTTGAATGCGTCAGCAACCGATTCTGAACTGCAAACCAGATAGTCGAGAAGGGAGCGCCGAAAAGCGATCTCCGCAAAGATCTCCGCGCATACCCGCCCGGGAAGCCGCCCATCGGGATCTTCCAATTCCGCGCGCGTCAAGCCAAACGGCGCGAGCAGCGAATCGACATCGTAGCCCAGGCGTTCGAGCGGCCCGAACATACCGCGTAGGTTAGCCGAATGCATCGCGCGCGCGGCTCACTGGCGCGAGAAGCCACTTCATTGTCGCCTGGAATCATTGTCGGAAACCGGCTGGGGTAGGCACCATTGTGTCATGGATTCTCTTTCACCAAGTCGCTTCGACACGATCGTGATCGGGGAGGGTAATCGGGCCTTGCCGCCGGCTATCACTTAAAGTGTGCCGGTCGCTCTTTCCTCATCGTAGATGCCAACCAGCGCTGCGGAGACAGCTGGAGGGGCCGCTGGAACTCCTTACGGCTATTTTCTCCGGCACAGTACGACTCGTTGCCTGGCCTGCCACTTGCAATGCCACACGGGACATTTCCCGGTAAGGACGTATTGGCGGACTACCTTGAAGACTACGCCCGTCACTTTCACCTGCCAATCTTGCCGCGCGTAGCTGTTACGAGAGTTGCGCGTCAGGCGAGTGGGTTTCTTGTCGAGTGTACGGATCGAACGCTCTCCTGCGCGAATGTCATCGTTGCGACCGGCGCTTATTCGCGTCCCCACGTGCCGGAGCTGGCGGCAGGTTTGAATCCATCGATCCAACAGATGCACTCTTCCGAATATCGACGGCCCGAAGATGTCGTTGGTGACAGCGTTCTGGTGGTTGGCTTTGGAACTTCTGGCGTTGAGATCGCGATTGAACTCGCTGCGAGCGTCGCCGTGTGCTCCTGTCTGGACGTCCCACCGCGCAGGCCCTTTCCAGATTTGTGCCGGCGGTCTTCGCCGGGAAGAATCCGTTGCTCAAACCGGTCGGAACGGCATATTGGAATTTCCTGCATCGCGTAGTAACAATCGATACGCCCCTTGGAAGGAAGGCCAAGTCTCAGATTTCGCTTCGGGGACAACCGCTGATACGGCTTAACCGAGCCGATGCCCTGGCTGCTGGGGTCGAGCATGTGGCACGGCTTGCGGGGGTCACAGACGGAAGGCCTCGGTTGGAAGACGGGCGTGGGGTGGACGTTTCTTCCGTAGTTTGGTGCACGGGCTTTCGCCCGAGCTACGAGTTTCTTCACCTGCCGGAATACTTGTTTGATGGCAAAGGGTTGCCGATCGCACCGCACGGAATCGTCGGACAGATGCCGGGTCTGTACTTTGTCGGGCTGCCTTTTCAGGTTGGGCTGACTTCCACATTGGTCGGCGGCGCCGGTCGCGACGCACGACTGGTCGTGCGCCATATCACGCAGCACCGAAACGTTGCGGCCATTGAATCTGGGGAACAACTCGGAAGTGCAAAGCTGCGGGCCAGTTCGCAGCATCTCTCAGGGGGCGTGCACGCGCCGCAGGAAGAGTCAATTGCGCAAAGGTGACCTAAATGAGCAAGCCCGGCGTTTACATGCAGCGACATTCGTGTCCCGACCTGCGCATGTGCCGCTTGTGAAGTCGCGGGCCTTCAACCGCTCGAGGACTGCGACGGCAGCTTACTGGCGAGCTTACTTGCGCTCTGATCATTCTTTTCCTGGAGCCACGCAACGTCTGCCGAGCAATCGGCAAACCGCTTCGATCCCACCTCCAGAATTGCTGCATCGGGCACCTTGTGGAGAGGTGTGTAACGGGGGTGGTGAGCTTCCTTATAGGGATCATTCCGTGCAGCGTTATAGCAGCAGATCATCGCCCAGCGGGGCTTCTCAGAGCGGTTCTGGTCAGACCTGTGCAGCAAGTTAGCGTGGAAAAACAGGACATCTCCGGGATCCATTTCAACGTAGACAAGCGGCAGCCGTCTTTGCGCTTCCTCCACGCGTTCCGGGTCAGCGCCTGCTTGATCTCCCGTCAGAATGTGACTTACTCGGCCCATCAGATGCGATCCGCTCAACACTTGCATGCAACCGTTTTCGCGGGTAGCAGGGTCAACGGCCAGGAAGGCGCTCGTGAGGTCTGGGAACAGTACGCCATTCTCGTACCAGTAGCCGTAGTCCTGGTGCCAGGCCCAAGCCCCGCCAACTCTGGCGTCTTTCATGATCATCTTCGAGTGATAGTGATACACCTCCCCGCCGAGCAATGTCTCCGCCGTATTGACGATGCTTTCGCAGCGGGCAAACATTCCATAGATCGTGTCCCCTGGATGGTTCCACAGCGATAAACGGACCAGACCGCCCTCGCCGTCTTTCCTCCCGAACGAGTGTTGATCTAACTCGCGGTCCTCTTTCGCTGCTCGTTGCAGCAGGTCGATCTCTTCGCGGTCGAACATTCCGCGCGCGATGACAAATCCGTTCCGCCCGTACTCATCGAGAACGTCATTGCCCAGGGGGCCTCTTGCCATATCCGTTTTGTCCTCCGACTGACCCGTGGCAAGATAAGGAACATCTATGCCGAAGGTCACTGTGCAAATCGACCCGTCCACTTGTATCCTCGCTGCCATGTGCGTTGGGATCGAACCAAAGCTGTTCCAGATCGAGCAGGAAGCTCACGTCGAGTTGATTGATCCGAACGGCGTTTCGCAAGGAACCCGATACTCCTTTGAGAGTACCGAGGCGGAACTGGAAACGATCCAACAAGCTGTGGAGTCCTGTCCCACGCAGGCAATCAGCGTGCAAGTGACGAGTTGACACACCTTACTTCACACCCATGCTGGCTGCTCTTCTGAAGGCCAGATCAGGCGGCCTTCGAAACCACGCCGTGCGGATCAAGCACATACTTTTTGGCAGCGCCTTTGTCAAAATCCTGATATCCGGTCGGTGCTTCACCTAGAGAAATCACCGTCGCGTTCACAATCTTCGCAATGGGCAAGCGGTCGTGCAGAATCGCTTGCATCAGCTGACGGTTGTATCGCAGGACTGGCGTCTGCCCAGTGAAGAAGCTGTGGCTCTTTGCCCAGCCCAGACCGAGGCGCATCCGAAGATTTCCTTGTTGAGCTGCTTGGTCCTGCGACCCCGGGTCTTCCGTAACATACAGGCCCGGGATGCCGATGCTTCCTCCCGCTCGCGTAATAGTCATCAGGGAATTCAGCACTGTGGCTGGCGCTTCCGTTGTATGCTGGCTGCCGTGGCCGCGCGCTTCGAATCCCACCGCGTCTATCGAGGCGTCTACCTCTGGTACTCCGACAATCTGCTCGATCAGTTCTTCTAACTTGTCGCTCTTCGTCAAATCGACTGGTTCGAATCCGACGCTCTTGGCATGCTGCAATCGCTCCTGATTCATATCTCCGATCATCACCACGGCTGCACCTAAAATTTGCGCGGAGGCAGCTGCCGCCAGCCCGACTGGACCCGCTCCCGCCACGTAAACCGTAGAGCCAACCCCCACGCCGGCAGTGACGGCGCCATGGAATCCCGTGGGCAGAATGTCGGACAGCATCGTCAGGTCACGGATTTTGTCGAGTGCCTGGTCTTTGTTCGGGAAGCTCAGCAGATTGAAGTCGGCATACGGCACCATCACGTACTGCGCCTGGCCGCCGATCCAGCCGCCCATATCCACGTAGCCATACGCGCCTCCAGCTCGACTTGGATTGACGTTCAGGCATATGCCGGTTTTCTGTTCACGGCATGTGCGGCACCGCCCGCAAGCCACATTAAACGGCACGGACACGATGTCTCCGACCTTGATGAATTCAACATCTTTTCCTTTTTCAATCACCTCGCCGGTAATTTCATGGCCCAGCACCAAGCCTTGCGGAGCCGTAGTGCGTCCGCGCACCATATGCTGATCTGAACCACAGATGTTTGTCGAAAGGATCTTCAGGATGACGCCATGCTGAATCTCCTTGCCTTGCGGGTTCTTCATTTCTGGGAAGTCAATCGTTTGAACTTCCACTTTCCCCGGGCCCAGATAGACCACGCCTTGATTCGTTGGCATCCAATTCTCCTTACGGACGAGACTATATCAATAGGGCTTTGAAGTGCGGGCTTTGGGATTAGAACACGTACTTCATGGCGAATTGCATGATCCGCGGGTCGTTGGCGGTCAGGATTCTTCCGAAGTTTGAATCCGTAATGGTGCTTCTTGGATTTGCAAAGGTCGGATGATTAAGGATATTGAAAGCCTCAACGCGAAACTGCAGATTCGTTGCTTCCCAGATGCGGATTTTCCGAATCAGCGCCGCATCCATGTTGAAAGCGCCCGGGCCTTGCAGCGAGTTCCGGCCAGCATTCCCGAACGTTCCGGTAGCGTTGGGCAAGTAAGCAGCGGTATTGAACCACCGATTAATCGATGGATCGTCAACGTGAGAATCTCCAACAACCCTGAGACGATCCGCACCGATTGCGCTGAGCGAATTATCCGTTCCCGCCAGGGGCGAAAACCAGAGCCCACTGCGCTTGGTAGCAATGACGGAAAGCTCCCAATCCCCTAGGATCTTCTGCGCAAAGCCGTTACTAAACCGAGGGCTCAGGGCAACAAGCGAGCTGTTGAAAAGGTGTCGGACATCGACCGTGCAATTTCCCCGATCGGCGGCTCGATCGAACGGATTTTGATATCCGCCCGTGATCTCGGATTGCACGTCGCCATCGCTGATGCAATGAGACCAGGTGTAATTCACGAGCACGCTGAAATTCTTGCTGAGCCGGTGGTTTGCGGAGACAAGCAGAGCGTTATACGACGCATTCCCTCCGTCGTCGACCTGGGACAGCGAACTAAAGGCTGGACCCGCCTGCGGGTTTAGTCTGGTAAGAATCCGGCGGCTACTCGTATTCGCAACGGTCGAGCATGCCTGCGTGCCGCAGGTACCGGGTATATAGACCGCGTAATCCTGTTGCGTCGTGAGCCACCTGTGCGTGCTCTTGTTTCCTAAATAATTTGCGGACAACAGCCAATCGCGCCCGACCTGGCGTTGTATTCCGAAATTCCACTGCTGCATGTACGGCAGATGGATGTTCAGGGGCAAGTTCGCGTACTGGCCTCCTGCCGGAAAGACAGCGTTGGCAGGCGGCGGAGTTGGTTGCGGAAACGGATTACCTCCCGGGTAGCCTTGGTACGGGTTGGTGAAGCCTCCGACCGGCGAGGTCAAGGTGATAGCGCTTGCCCATGGAGGCCCGAATCCAAATCGGTCGAAGTACTGCATGGGAGGAATGTCGTAGAGGATGCCGTACGCTGCTCGAACCACGGTTCGATTGTTGCCCTGAACATCCCATGCAACTCCAACGCGAGGTGCGAAATTCGCAAGACGGCTGTTGGTACCCGCATCCGGCATTCCAGGGTCGCCAGGGAAAAGCAGACCGGGAGGAGCATTCGTGAATTTTGTCGTGTGCTGGCCGGCGAGGTATGCGGAAAGATCGAAGTGGGTCGCGCGTCCTGTAGTGTCGTATGGCGGGATGAACGGTTCGTAATCGGAGACCCAGCGTTAACGTGAGTCGGGGATTCGGCCGCCACTTGTCATTGACGTAGAACCCGTAATAATTTTGTTTTGAGTTTACGCGGGTCAGGTTTCCTTGTATGAACGTCGTAGGCAGGCCAAGGAAAAGATCAACGAGAGGATCGCCCGTCACCTGACCGGTGAAATCGAATTCCGGATTCTGTTGCGTTGACACCTGGAAATCGAGGGCGCGATGGATCCAGTTGCCACCAAACGATAACTGATGATTCCCCAGATTCATCTCGAAGTCATCCGTAATCTGGAAGCTGGAACTGAATACATGAGCAAGTGAGCACGTTCCGCAAAACGTGTTGAATTTCGAGCTCACAAAAATCTGCGGGAAGTTGCCTTCGGAGGGCGCCACGTTGAGACCGATGTCGCTCGAGGTCGGCAGACCCAGAAGCCGGCCCTCGTGTGACATGCTCCCGGATCCAGGTGCCGTGAAGATTGTTTACCGCCCGTGCACCAAGGGTGAAGGTGTCGCCCAGGACCAGCGTTTGAACGCGGTCCAAAACGCCAGCTCTCGTAGTCAGCAGCAGATTGTCGTTGAAAACCGCAGGATTCTTCAGGTCCGTAAAGAAATATCGTCCAAAGATCGTGTGACGGTCGGATTTATTCCAATCGCCGCGCGTCAGGAACTGATCTTCATCTGAGTTGTTGGGTATCGCAAGCTGGAGCCGCCCGCATGGGTCAGTGCTGGTCGGAACGTATTTCAGAAATGCTAAAGCCTGCGGATTGAAGCGGCCCACGGGAACCAGATTATTTGCAAATACGCCGCCACGCGGGTCGGTGAGCGTTCGAGCGCGGCCGCAATCCGCTGATTCCAAGGTCCGAAAATCGCCGTTGAGAGCGGCGGTCGTGGGAACGAACACCGTGCTGGTGGGCGGGGCTGTCCGGATTTTCGTTCCCTGATAGCCGCCGAAGAAGAAAACCCGGTTCTTCACAACAGGACCGCCGACCACCCCGCCGTACTGGTTGCGTTTTAATGGGTCCACTGTTGGGGCAAAGAAGTTGCGGGCGTTGGTCGCACCCGTTCGCAGGAACTCGAAGAGATCACCATGGAACTCGTTCGTCCCGGATTTCGTGACCGCATTGACGACGCGCGCCCGCACGAACTCCGTAAGCCGCAGGAATAGCATTCGTTTGAACGCTGAATTCCTGAAGTACATCGGGGAAGGGAAGGGGCAGATTGATTGCTCCGAACGCGTCGTTGTGATCGCCTCCGTCCAGCAGATAATAGGTTCCGTTTGCCTGGCCGCCCGCCACCGAGATCGTTGTCGACGAAGAATAATTTTTGCTGCTGGCCAGATCGCTGGGCGGTGCGGTAACGGCTGCACCCGACAAGAGCACCAACTGGGTAGGCTGTCTCCCGTTCAAAGGAAGGTCAACTACCCGGCGCTGGTCAATGACTTGGGACACGCCGGTAGTCTGCGCCTCCACCATGCTTGCATCGGCGTTCACCTCCACCTGTTGTGTGATGGACCCAAGTTCCAGCCGGACATTAATCACAGGATTGTTGTTCACCTGCAGCACGATGCCTTCCTGGACATAGGCCTTGAATCCGCTCGCTCCGACACTCAGGCGGTACGGTCCTATGGGTAGCGAACTCAAGCTGTACGCCCCGTCCGGCGCGGTCGCCACCTCACGCACAAGCCCCGTTGCCGTCTGAGTGGCTTTCACCTGAGCACCGGCTACGGCGCCTCCGTTGGGGTCGAGCACGGTTCCTGAGATCTGAACGACTGCGCTCGCCTGTGGCATCGCTGGCCACGGCGCGGAGAGTGCCAGCAACGTTGCTAAATAAGGCAGTCTACCTGGACGATTCACAATGACCTCTCTAGAGAAAACTTGAAAAGGCGAGCAATGGTGGATGCAGGCCGCCACGGGACGGGAGTCGCTCGCTATCGACGAACCGAGAACGTTGGGCGGACGAAGCTATAAGCGCTGTACCGGATTTCGCTCCAAGCCGTTTCCTGTGTCTTATAGCCCGGGAAAAGCGGAATTGTGACCGGCGTGAATTTCACGCGAACGCGGATATTTGAACGGCCTTTGGTTAGTTTCAGCGGCAGGAGAAACTCATCATCGCGAAATCGGCGATTTGAGGTCTCGACGATGTGCTGGGTGGCACCGAGTTCGTCCTTGGGAGGCGGATTGGAGAACACGACTGTATTCGAGCCAGCCAGATACCAGACTCCGGCAAGCTGCCAGGATGGCTGCTTCTGGGCCGGGTCGCTGACATACACCTCGGCGCGTTGGTTTGGAAACGAGTAGTCGAGTTTGCGGCGTAGCATAACGCCCACGTTGTTCGGATCGATGCGCAAGGTGAACTCAGACCCCGTTTTCGTCGTTCGTCCATGATCCACAGTCTCGGGATATATCTCCTGACCATTCAGCGTGTCAGGGCCCCACTCGTACCGAGATTTGATTTCGTATGGAGGTGATGCGTCGGGCGAAGAGTACTGGTGCTGTTGCTCGCTACCTTGGTCGCCCACCGACAATTCGTCGGTCTTCAGCAGAGAGGGAGCAGGAAGACCATACCAGTAAGCAACGGTCTCGTAATGTTCCGTTGATTCATTAACTCCGCCGTGTTCGAGCTGTATTTTGGCGTTTTTCCCGAACGGCATGAGGTCAGCTAACAGGAACCGGTAGGCAGACTCGATGCGGTCCTCATCCGAGACCGCCACCTCCGGATTCCGCGCGCCTAAAGGATGACCGGCGAAAGGCAGGCTCATGTTCAGGCCGCCCCAATAGTCGCCGCCGCCGCCCCACTCTTCCGTTCCCGTACCCTGTGCTTGCGGCGTTAAACTGTCGTCGAAAAAGAATCGAGGATCTCCCTCGAGCGTCCGCAAATTTGCTGCGTGCGAAAAGATGAAGGACGTTCCTATAAACTGGCCGGACCAATCTCCGCCGCCCTCAACATCAGTCGTACTGAGCAGCACCAGATCCTTGCCGGGTTCCGGCACAGGAAAGTCACGATATGTCGCATGTAGATAGCCAAGATCTGCCGGTTGGGCCCGCAACGGTGCGTAACGGACCTTCCATTCGATGTCACTGACCGCCTCGGTACCGCCGCCAACAAGTTCGATCCGGGCACTCTTAAAGAACGGCATCGGTAGATAGCACGCCAGGTGGATTCGACCATCCGCATACCGGATCACCATGGGGAAGCTCTTCACAAGATACTCGCGGTTGTCACGGTTATAGAGCGTGCCCGCTCCGTAGAACAGGGGAATTGGCACGTCCACAGACGGCTGCGCGCGATCGTCCCATACGATGCGCAGCTTTGCGGAGGAAAACGCTCGTGCTCGGTCCTGTGGAATAGAAAATTCCAGAGCGCGGACGACGCCCGCCTTGTCGCTGGTCCAGACTGAAACGGGTCGATCTTCCGGCAATGCCAATTTTCCCGAGTCGGTTTTGAGGCCTTTGACACTCTTCTTATCAACCAAATCTGTACCTGCGCGATTGATCAGCTTGAGAACATTTTCCTCGGGATGAGAGGCCGGGGTCCAGGATCGAATCGGCTGGGAAAGTTTGGTTCCGTCAACGAACTGGTGATAGATGTAATAACCGGTTCCGTAGAATGTTCGCGAATACGCCATTCGAAACGATTGGTTAAAGCCCACCGGGACCCACGAGAGGTCAGCCCCCTTTGTATCGGCCCACGTGTACGTCAGCGGCTTTGGAAAAGCCGCCGCGGGTTCGAAAACAGAATTGGGAGCAGGATGCAACGGATCGGGTGTACTCGTCTCGCTGACGGTAAATGCTTTTCCGTCCACGTCGTAGTGCCACGGGCTTCCGTGCCAGTGGTTGTAACGGACGAAATAGAGAATGCCACGCCCTTGCAGGTCGAGAGTGACGTTGTAGTCGGGAGCTAACTGATACAGAAAATGAGCGGCATCGGCGCGCTCGTTCCCGCCCTGTCGATCGTAGGTGCTGCGCATGTAAGCTCGCACTCCAATTCGCTGATTGGCCCACCGATCCCACATCCGGTAAGCATCTAAGCCGGTCGGAATGGCAGGGGCTTCGGCAGCCGATACAGTTCCGATACCGAAAAGGAGGACCAGCGTAGCGGTGACAATTCGATGAAAGCCCAAGCAGGTGGAGTTTACATCCAATCACGCCCGCGAGTCAAATCGAATCGTTTCAGAACGCGTCTGCTGTCCGCGTTTGCAATGCAGCCCAAAATGCAAGGATCCGAGCTGAGGAACGCGGTACTAAAGAGGGCTCAGTGCTTTAAACATCCCGCCGTGTGATCGAATCATCAACGATTCTGAATCGGTTAGAAACTTCTAGGGAAACACCCCGGGGTTGGGATATCCTGATTTATCAGCCAGGATCGGATGCCGCGGAAGATCACTAGCCTAGATTGTCGATTGCTTTGCTCCTGGGCGTCGCGATGGCGCTCACCGCCGAAATCCAGCTAATTTATGCCAACGTTTCCTTCTCATCACGTCAGCCTGGTCACGGGCGCCAGCACTGGAATCGGTGCTGCCACTGCACTGGCCTTAGGCGGCTGCGGCTCTTCTGTTGCAGTCCATTTCAATCGCAGCGAATCAGCCGCACAAGAGGTGGTGGAACAGATCGCACGCGCGGGTGGCAAAGCATTTCCGTTTCAGGCCGATTTGTCCGAGTCATCGGGCCCGGAGGCGCTCGCCAACCGTGTCCTCGCCCACTTCGGCCGTATCGATTTGCTCGTCAATAATGCCGGATCAATGATCGGCCGCCGTACTCTCCTGGAAATTACCGACGAGTTCTGGGAGAAAGTTTTCGCGACGAATGTCAGCAGCGTAATCCGCATGGTCAGAGCGACGGCGCCGGACATGATTTCTCGCGGTTCAGGCGCGATTGTCAACGTGTCTTCGGTGGCTGCGCGGAACGGCGGCGGACCGGGCGTCATAGCCTATGCCGCCGCAAAAGGCGCGGTGCTCACAATGACGAAAGGCCTTGCCAAGGAGTTGATTAAGAGCGGAATCCGAGTGAATGCAGTGAACCCCGGTATCATCAAGACACCGTTCCACGAGCAGTTCAGCACGGAGGAACAGATGAAAGCAATGGTTCTGAACATTCCGCAAGGGCGGCCGGGAAGGTCTGAAGAAATCGCCTCGGTCATCGCTTTCCTGGCCAGTGATGAAGCGTCGCACATTGTTGGTGAAGCGATTGAGATCAACGGGGGCATGTGGCTGGATTAAAACTGGCGACCTGGAACCGGAACACCGCACCCGAGCGCTGGATGTTTAACTTGAAATAGCCAATGGCAAGGCAAAAGCGGAGATACACCATGCAGGACGTGGCCCGGCTGGCCGGTGTGTCGGTCGCCACGGTCTCGGCCGTCGTCAATGGCACAGCCAAAGTCAGTGCAAAGCGCAGCGAGCGGGTCCGGGAAGCCATGGCGGCGATTGATTACTCTCCGGATCAAATCGCTCGCAGTCTGAGGGTCGGGCGATCGGGCGTGATCGGGATGGTCATACCGGACGTCACTAATGCATTCTTTCCAGAGGTCATCCGAGGGGTAGAAGACGGTGCGCGCCGCGAGGGATATTCCGTGATGTTGTGCAACTCAAACGAGGATCCCGAACAAGAAGAGCGTCATCTGAACATGCTGTCCGCGCGTCGCGTGGACGGTGTTCTGCTCGCCTGTACCAACTACGCTGCAGCTTACGACCGCTTGCTTCGCCGCCGCTTTCCTATCGTCTTTTTCGACCGCATTCCAGAACTCGCTCACCACGGAGCGGTTGGGACCGACAACCTGGATGCCAGCTACCAGGCGACACTTCATCTCATCAACCAGGGCCATCGGGACATTGGCTTCATTGCGGGCAATCTGCTTCTGTCGCCCCACGCAAAACGGTTGGAAGGATTCAGAAAGGCCATGCAGGAGGCACAGATTGCGGTGAGTGACCGATATCTGCGGCGCGGGGATTTACAACTGGAAAGCGGCTATCAGAATGGCTTGCAATTGCTGTCACTACCCGCCCCACCCACGGCCATCATCTCCAGCAGCAGCAAGATGCTGCTCGGTTTGTTACGTGCGATGCGGGAATTGCATGTTCGGTGTCCGGAGCAGGTCAGCGTTATCGGATTCGATGACCATGTCTGGAGCGAATTCTTTAATCCCCCGTTAACCTGTGTGGCGCAGCCGAGCTACGAGATTGGACAACGCGCCTTCGAGATGCTCCTGAAGCGCCTGCAAAAAGATCACGATCTAACGCAAGGGGAACGGCAGGTGACGCTCTTGAAAGCCGAGCTTCGTGTCCGGGAATCCACTGCGCCGCCGGCAAAAGCTCGCAGGCTTCCGGTCCGAGTGGCGAAGTAGGTTCGACTAGTCGTCACGTGTCACTTTCCTTGCGTGCCGTTGCGTTCTTTGCCGCCGGTCGATTCGCCGATTTTCAGCTCAGAGGCCAATTCGATCTGAATTGGCCCTGGAGCAAGCTTCCCTTCGATCCTGTCCATCAGCAGGGTCGCTCCTTTGAATCCCAACTCGTATGCCGGCTGGGCAACGCAGGTAAGCCGCGGACGCATGGCGCGAGCGAACGGTAGTTCGTCGAACGTGGCGAGCGCAATGTCCCGAGGGCATTCCATGCCAAGCTCATCGAGCGCTCGCAGCACGCCGAGTGTCATCACCCCGTTGCTAACAAACAGCGCGGTCGGCCTGTGCTGCCGAACCAGGATTTCTTTCGCACAGCGGTAACCCGATTCCTCGCGGAAATTGCCTTCGAGAATCATGGAACTGCGGACTTTCATGCCAGCTTCTTTCAAGGCTGCCTCATAGCCGCGCAGGCGCTGTCGGCCGATCTCGAGCGTCAGTGAGCCGGTGATGATCGCTATGTCGCGATGTCCTATTCGAGTCAAGTGGCGCACACAGTCTTGCGCGCCTTTGACGTTGTCGACCGTTACGGAATCAAGCTTGGCATTCCGAGGAGCCCGGTCAAGAAACACTACCGGGGTTCCCGCGCTCGCCGCACCCTCGATCCGTGCCATCGCGCCTCGCCCAGGTGCCACCGCAACCAACAGGCCATCGACACGATGCGAACGCAACACGGATACAACCTCGTGTTCACGCTCGGCATGTTCGTTGGTGTTGGCGGTTACTAGCAGATACTTGCGTTCGCGAGACGCGTCCTCCGCTCCTCTCATCACTTCCGGAAAGAACGGATTCGTTATGTCTGGAATGATCATCCCGAGCATATTTGTCTGCTTTACCTTAAGGCTCCGCGCAACATGGTTTGGGTGATAGTCCAGTTCCGTGATCGCCGCGCGGACCCGCGCCGCCAAACCACGGCTAACCGGCCGATTGCCGGAGATAACATTTGAAACGGTCGCGATCGACACGCGGGCTCGTTCGGCTATTTGCTTGATGTCCGCCATTGGCCTAAGGCCAGCTCACCTTTATGGTCGCCCGTTCAGATTTCATCGGCATCCAGCAGTGTTGTGCGCCGTTGTTGGAAGGAATTCACGAGCAGTGTTCGTTGCCGGAAGAAACCCCGACACGGTATACAGCATAAAACGTTCTACAGATGCGATCCAATCTCCGCCGTACTAGTGGGCATTCGAGACAGAATCTTGCAATTTTGCCGAAAAAAACGTTTTACAAAAAATCGTTCGTGTGATTAAATTGCCTCGATGCAACCGCGAACGTTGACATCTCCTGCTCCGGAGCACTCGGGCTTTGGGTGCCCCCCCGGTCTGCCTGTGCCCGCAGGTGCATTTGCGCCGTGACTCATTTTCGGCGTGTTCATCCTGACATTTGTCTGAACACCCGTTCTCTCGTAAGTGGAATCAGCAGCAAGCTGGCCGTTACTCCGTGTCGCGCTCCAGCAACCATTGGCCACTCGGTTACACCATAGCCGATAAGAACAGCAAGTAACAGGGAGAAACTCATGGGCGTCAAGAGCGCGCGTTGCTTACAGGTAATTACCATTGCGGCGCTGCTGGGCTCCCGCGCTTTGCAGGCGCAGAGCACAGCGCAGATTACCGGAACCGTGACTGACCCATCCGGAGCGATTGTGACAACGGCGACCGTGGTCGTCGTGCGCGAAAGCACCGGGATTCAGTCAACGGCCAAGAGCAACCAGGAGGGGTCCTATTCCGTTCCGCTTCTCCAGCCGGGAGTCTACCGTGTCGAGGTACAGGCCCCGGGTTTTAAGAAGGTCGAACGTTCGGGCATTACCCTCGTTGTGGCCCAAACGGCACAGATCAACTTCAACCTTGAGCTCGGATCTTCCTCGCAATCGGTTTCCGTCACAGATACGGCCCCTCTGCTGGACGCGAGCAGCAGCGCAATTGGAGGAGTGGTTACGCCCGAAAAAGTTGAGAACCTTCCAATGCTGGGTCGCAACTCGAACGCTCTCATGACGCTAGTGCCGGGTGTGCGCGCAACACGCGCCACTACAGCGAGCCCGGTACTTGAGAGCCACTATCAGTTCTTTTCCATCAATGGATCGCGGCCCAATCAGAGCCAGTTCATGCTGGATGGCGGAAACAACACAAACCTCACCTTTAATGGTCCTGAGTACAGTCCGCAGGTGGAAGAAGTTCAGGAGTTTCGCATTCAGACCAGCAATTTCAGCGCAGAGTACGCGAACTCCGGCGGAGGTGTGATCAACGTTGCGTCGAAAGGCGGCACCAATCAAGTGCACGGCAGCCTCTTCGAATATTTTCGGAACGATGTTTTGAGTGCGAACGACTTTTTCTCGAATCGGTCAGGAAAAGCACGGCCGATGCTCCGGTATAACCAGTTTGGCGGCACCGCCGGCGGTCCGATCATCAGAAACCGTACGTTTTTCTTTTTCGCCTATGAGGGATTGAGAGAAGAAGTGCCTACGGTGGTGACGACGAGCGTTCCGACGGCTCTTCAGCGCGCAGGGAACTTTTCCCAGACTTTCGCCAGCAATGGCCAACTCGTGCGCATCTTCGATCCCACAACAACCCGACCTGATCCTGCGAATCCAGGCGCCTATACTCGAACGCCATTTACGGGAAACATCATTCCTACGGCCCGTTTGGACCCGGTCGCGTTGAAAATGCAGTCGTACTATCCGGCCGCCAATTCGCCCGGGGATCCCAACACGCAACTCAACAATTACTTCTTCAGCGGACCTTCCACTCGCTATACAGACGACTTCTCCGGCCGAGTCGATCATCAACTCAGTCCAAACAGCATGATTATGGCCAGGTTCTCGCGAGCCAACCTGAGCAATTGGACGAATCCCGCCACTTTTGGTGCGAGCAATGTTGCAAGCCCGGGATATGTCACGAAACCGCAGCATCATCCGTATGCAATGGGTAAGCTGACGAAGACCTTTTCCCCGACCCTGTTCGGGGAGTTCGTCTTTTCGTGGGCACGCTGGTATTACGAAAGCTTCGGCCTGTCCAACGGATTCGATCCAACCACGCTGGGCTTTCCCTCCTATCTCGCAGCAAACAGTCCAACGTTAGGTTTCCCTTCTGTTTCGCCGGGTGAGATGTCGGGCTTAGGCACTTACTACAACGAGCACGATGTCTCTGACCGCTACGAGGGGAAAGTCAACATTTCGAAGGTGGTCGGCAAACACACGATCAAGTTCGGGGGAATGTATGGCTTCGGCGCCTATTCGACGCGAGTCTTCGATAACAGCACGGGGTCATATAGCTTTAGCACCGCGTTCACACAGGGGCCGAATCCCCTGGTCAGTAATCCGACAGCCGGGTTTGGCTACTCATCGTTTCTCCTGGGGACCATGGCGAGCGGAACGCAGAATGTAACGAATATCAATGGGAACTACCATGCACCCTATTACGGTGCGTACATCCAGGACGATTATAAAGTTACTCCGCGCCTCACCGTGAACCTGGGGCTCCGCTGGGAATTTGAATCGCCCCGTGTCGAGGAGATGAACCGCGTTTCCAACTTCGACTACACCAGCGCAGCCACATTGCCTAACGGCGTGGGTGTCCGGGGCGGTTTACTGTTCCCGGATACCAAAGGTTTGTCCCGTTACAGCTGGAATCCTAACTGGAAGAATTTCGCCCCGCGTTTTGGTTTCGGCTATGCCCTGAATAACGCAACTATCGTTCGAGGCGGATACGGGATCTTCTATAGCAACAGCTGGGGCAATGGGCGGAATAATAACGCGATGCCCCAACTGGGATTTGTTTGCTCCACGCCCGCGCCCGCCAGTTTAGACAACGGCTTAACGCCATTCGCAACACTTGCGAATCCCTTCCCGACCGGCTTTTGTAACGCCACGGGAAACTCTGCCGGTTTGCTGACCAACCTCGGCCAGACGCTTTATGTGCTCGATCGTAACGCTCCTCAGCCTTACGTCCAGACGTGGAACTTCGACGTACAACGGATCCTGCCGGGTGATGCGCTGGTGGAAGCCGCTTACTCGGGCTCACATGGCGTTCACCTGATGGGCATCCTGGAGTGGGACCAGCTCAACCCCGGTTACTTATCCCTTGGGCCGCAGCTAAATAGCCCGGTGAACAATCCGTTCTTCGGTGTTATCTCGCAAGGCTCACTAGCAGCAAGCACCATTACACGAGGGCAAGCCTTGTTGCCGTATCCGCAATTTCTTGGCGTGTCGGACCGCAACGCTAACTATGGATCGTCCTCTTATAACGCGCTTCTCGTAAGGGCAGAGAGACGTTTGGCGAAGGGCTTTAGTCTTCTTGCCGCGTATACGTTCTCGAAAGAGATCGACAATATGGTTCCCAGCGTGAACGGGTTTCCGGGCGAGTCATTCTCGGGTGGCGGCCTCCAGAATTACTACAATCTTCGCGGCGAACGTGCGCTTTCTTCTTGGGACACACCGCAAACGCTCGTGATCAGTTACGTATATGAATTGCCGCTGGGCAGGGGAAAGCCTTTCCTGAATCATGGGCAATTGCTCGATAAGTTCGTGGGCGGTTGGCAGATCAACGGCAACACGACGTTCCAGAGCGGCCCGCCACTGCAGATTACGGGTGGAAATTCAAGCGGAAGCCTCGCCGGAACTCAGCGTCCAAATTGGAACGGCCAGAATCCTTCTCTGAGCGGTTCGGTCACAGACCGGTTGTTGCAGTACTTCAATACATCTGATTTTTCTTTCAATGCTCCATTTACATTCGGCAACGCACCTCGACTGATGCCGAACCTTCGAGGACCAGGCACTGATAATTTTGATATCTCGCTGTTCAAAAATACTCGTATTGCGGAGAAGTACCAGATTCAATTTCGCGCAGAAGCGTTCAACGCATTAAACCGGAAGCAGTTTGGGAATCCGAATACGAACATCAACTCGACAGCCTTCGGAGTGATCAGCAGCCAGCAGAACTCGCCTCGCAACCTACAGCTGGCATTGCGTTTCCTGTTCTGAATTGATGGACTTTCTCAGGAGACGGCGGGCCTTGCCCTTACTGGTCGGACTGACGGCGGCTAACTTGGCTGCTGCTGTCCCTCCGATCGCGATCGTTCACGGCAACACGCGTTTTGAAGCCGGAACGGGGGATGGCCTCTTACGCGAGAGGCTCTCGGTCCGGAACAAATCCGCATGGATCTTACTAGCGACCAGCCATGGGAAAACGCAGGGGGCTCTTTCCGTTCGTTCGGCTGGTTCCGCCATTCTGCCCGGCCAACTCGAAACTCTGGTTCGGGAAGGCGACAGCGTAATCGAGGAGATCAGGGGAGATGGTTGGAGAGCAAAGAGAACGATAGAAGCTTTTGGCGATCGCGATTGGATCCACATCTCAACCGTTCTGACCCCGGACCATCCATTGACGCTGCACTCCCTTTCCGACAGCTTCCAAGCGGAAGTAAGGCCAGACTGGTCGTTTTCGCCGTCCGTGGGAGGCTTCAATCCAGATGCGCAATATAAGTCACCTCTCGTCCTGCTGCAGGAAGGGACACATGCATTTGCGGTTGTGCCCGATTTACTCAGTCTCGACCGCGCATCGCTGAAAAGATGCCAGCATTCGCTTGATCTCGACGCGAATGAAAAACCGCAACTATCCGTCGGATACATACCCGCAAAGCAGGCCTACCATACGGTATTCAAAGAAGATCTGGATCGCGCCTGGACTGCGAATACTCCGGTCACGAACAGTTATTACATTTATCTGACGGGCGATGCGCCTGCTGGTGAAGCGTATCGGGAAGCGGTCCGTTTCGAATGGGCCCAGTTCGGCCGCCGAGCGATGACAGACGCAGCCGACGAGCAAACGGGAACCGATCCACGGTATAGCTCGTGCCATCTTTGGGATGAGTGGCGAGACGCAGTCTGGGAGCGCGAGTCGCGCGAATCCTGGTTGACGGTTCCCATGCCGGACGGCACGGTCGGCGGCGCGGTGATGATGCACCGGGCTCGCGCGCCCAAACCTTCTGTTTATCTCGGTGCCTGGTTTAATTCTCTTCGTACCGCTTTGGGCATGGCGCTCTATGCGCGGCGCACACACAGTGATGAACTGATGGGTCTGGCGACCCAAACTCTAAACTTGGCTGCAAAAGCTCCGGGCCGCGACGGCGCATTCAAGTGCTTCGCCGTTCCGAACGATTCAGGCAATGCTGGAAAGCCGGAACAAGTCTTTTGGGGTGCGGGGGACGGTGCGGGGACGAGCGTCGGTTCCGGCTATCTCGGTTTCGACATGAGCTGGACTGGTTACTGGATGTTGCGCTGGCTCGCCGCAGGGCTTCCGGACAGTGAAGCGGTCCTCCCGCGATGTGTCCGACTCGCCGACTTCCTCATCGCCCGGCAAAGGCCCGATGGCTTTCTCCCCTCGCGTTTTGACGAAGCCGGCCAAGTGCAACAAGACTTGTCCACGACCGTCGCGGGAGAAACAGCACCCGCGGTGCGTTTCTTGTTAGAGCTCTCGAACTTCGAGAAGAATCCGAAGTACCAGGATGCTGCCCTCAAAGGCCTTGCTTTTCTCGATCAGGCGATTGTGCCACAACGCAAATGGTTCGATTTTGAGACGTTTTGGAGTTGTAGCCCGCGGCTCATCAATTTCGACGTGCGAACACGGCAGTGGCCTGCCAACAACCTGGCTTTGATTCACGCTGGTGCCGCTTATCTGCAGGCTTTTGAAATCACACATCAGCCGAAGTATCTGAATAAAGGCAAAGCTCTGCTCGACTATCTTCTCCTCTATCAGCAAAGCTGGACAAATCCTGCACTCGAGAATTTAACCGGCCCTTCCATGTTGCTGGGCGGGTTCACGACGCAGAATTCGGATGCAGAATGGTCCGACGCCAGGCAGAGCTTGGCAGGAGAAGTAATTCTTGCTTATTATCGTGTGACTCATGAACCCGAATACCTGGAGCGCGGAGTAGAAGCCTTGCGCGCCCAGTTTCCCGTTTCGCCGTCCGAGAACTGGGCCCATGCAGGTTATGGACACAAAGCTGGTGTCAGCAGTTTTCATTGGGGAACGGGCAGCGGCATGGCAGGAATCGAATTGCAGGAAGAAGCTCTGCGAGATGGCGTGTGTGATGTGCCTTCGGGCCGCTGCGTCGGAGTGAACGGATTGAATCTCACGGGATGGCGTTCGAAGTCGGACGGTGCGATGGAACTGCAGATGGACAGTCCGTACGCCTGGAAGCGGAAGCCAACGCTGGTTTTCTACGGAGCGCAACCGAAGCGCGAGTACCGGATCTCAGTAAACGGCAGCGATATCCTTACGTTCTCGGGTGAAGAGTTAAAAGGCGGAGTCCAGCTGCCTATTCCCGCCGAACGTAAAAGGAGCGCGAGTCGTTAACGTTTTAGAACGCGCGGAAGGAAAGCTTTGATGACATCTAATTCAAATTTCAGACGAAAGTTTCTCGGTGGTTTGGCCGGGTTGTGGGCAGCCAGGTATGCAAGCGGCGGCCAGGAAGCGCCCGCAGGAGCCGCCTCCGGAGCGCTGCAATTGCCTGAGTACGCACTTGCCCAGAATTACCGGTCCTTGAAACAATCAAGCTACGACCGGACCGGTGGCAATGCCGACCGGTGGCCGATCGCCCCGGGGGAGACAAAGGAAGTATTCAACGCGAATGGCCCCGGTGTAATCTCTCACATCTGGTTTACGATTGCGGCACCGTCGACTTATCACCTGAAAGAGATTGTCCTCCGAATTTATTGGGACGGTAATTCTAAGCCGAGTGTCGAGGTGCCGGTCGGAGATTTCTTCGGCCTGAATCTCGGCATCTACAACGTTTACCAGTCGGCCTTTCTGAACTGCTCGTCCGTCAAGGCTCTGAATTGCTATTTCGCGATGCCTTTCCGCAAATCCGCCCGGATTACTGCCACAAATGAAGGGGCGAAGGGAGTCAACGCGTTTTACTCGAATATCGACTATCAGCTTGTGCCGTCGCTACCCTCACGCTCTCTCTACTTCCATGCACAATACCGTCAGGCGGTTCCGAATCGAGCTTCTCAGTATCCATCGGGAGACAAGGAACTGAATCTCGATGGCGGCAGCAATTACGTCTTCACTGAAACTCAGGGCAGCGGCCACTTGATGGGTGTGACACTTGGTGTGATCCAAAACTCCGAGAACTGGATGGGCGAAGGCGACGAAATGGTGTTCGTCGATGACGATTCGAAACCTGTGATTACGGGCACCGGATCAGAAGACTATTTCTGCGGTGCCTGGGACTTTGGGGGCCGCGAGAATGCCGTTCCTTTTGCGCATCTGTACAACGGCGCTCATTACATCTCGGCCGCTGAACGGACCGGCGGCCGATATTGTCTTTACCGTTGGCACGCGGACAATCCGATCACGTTCCGGAAGCGTTTAAAGCACACCATCGAACACGGCCATGCAAATGACCGTGCCGATTGCTTTTACTCCACTGCGTACTGGTATCAGGCGGAGCCGTTCACCGAGTTTCCAACCCTCCCAGCCGTATCGGAACGCATTCCCGCCATGAAGCTGTAAGCAGATCCGGATGACAATGCTCCCGAACTCCCAACCAGACTCGCTCAGACCCATCATCGTTCCTTAGGAGGCTTCCTTGGGGCGGGGAAGACGAGTTTGATCCTCGCTGCCTCGCGACTCTTACTGCAAAGGGGAATCAAGTCGGCTGCGATCCTCAACGACCAGGGGGCAGAGCTTGCCGACACCCGCTGGGTGCAGTCGGAAGGCGTGCAGGCGGACGAGGTCGTGGGCGGGTGTTTTTGTTGTCTGTTTTCGGAACTGGTAGACGCGGCAGAACGGTTGCTCGCTCATTCCGCCGAAGTGATCTTCGCGGAAGCCGTTGGCAGTTGCACGGACATTTCGGCAACCACGCTTCAGCCCCTGAAACTCCATCACAACGATAGCTTCCGGCTGGCGCCCTATTCGGTGCTTGTGGATCCTGCTCGGGCGGAACAACTGTCCAGGGTTGATGCGCATGGTGACTTCGCATTCCTGTTCGAAAAGCAAATTCAGGAGGCGGACCTGGTTTGTTTCACCAAGTCTGACCTTTTTCCGGAGTTCCGTGCGCCCGACATCTTGGCGCCCGCCCGGTTTCTAAGCTCCGCTACAGGCGATGGTGTACAGGCATGGCTGGATGAGGTACTGGCAGGAACGTCTGCGTCAGGAACTAAACTTCTCGACATCGACTACGGGCATTATGCGCGTGCGGAAGCCGCGCTGGCCTGGCTAAACTGCAGTGCGTCGCTGACATTAGAAACGCCTCTTTCTCCTCCCGCACTCGTGGGTCCGCTACTCGACGCGCTCGAAGCCGGCTTGACGGAGAGCCAGCTTCAGATTGCACATCTCAAGATTGTGGACGATACCGCTTCGGGATTCCTCAAAGCTTCGATTACCAGAAACGGCGGTGACCCAGCGCTGCAAGGCGATCTGGGCTCCTCTCCCGCCTTTGTTCATGACTTGCTGCTGAACGTTCGCGCGGCCGGAGAACCGACGGTGTTGCGAAGTGTGATCGAGCGCTATTTGTTCCATTTGCCTGGCAAGCTTGACGTCAAGGCTATGCAGTGCTTCAGGCCTTCCCCTCCCGTACCGGAGTACCGCATGAGAGAAGTTGCCGGGGTTGTCTGACGTTTGCGGCGGATGATCCGATGACAGATGTTCTTCGCGCGGAAAACATCAGCAAGAGCTATGGGGGCGTATCTGCACTCAAGAATGTGAGCTTTGCTGTTCGTCCGGGCGAAGTGCACGCGCTGATGGGAGAGAACGGGGCAGGCAAGAGCACGCTCATCAAGATACTTGCCGGCGCCGCGAAGCCAGATGCTGGGACAATCCTGCTCAATGGCCAGACGGCTTCGATCCAGACTCCCCTGGATTCCCAGCGACTCGGCATAGGGATCATTTACCAGGAACTGGATCTCTTCCCAAACCTGACGGTCGCCGAGAACATTGTCATTCGGAACCTCAACTTTCCGGAGCGCTTGATTGTTAATTTCCGCCGGATTGATTCGTTCTGCCGTCCCTTTCTTGAGCAAGTCGGGTTCGCCGCTGATACTCGGACAATAGCTTCATCGCTGCCAATCGGGCAGCTGCAATTGGTCGCGTTGGCGCGTGCCCTCAGCATGAATGCCCGGGTGATCTTGATGGACGAACCCACCAGTTCGCTGGCGGAAGATGGGGCCGCTCGTCTGCTGGATCTCGTTCGCAAGCTTAGGGACAGCGGAATTTCCATCGTGTATGTCTCTCACAAAATGGACGAGGTCTTTTCGATCTGCGATCGAGCCACGGTTCTCCGGGATGGTGAAACAGTTGCCGTCGAAGACATCAGAAACACCACGAGCGATGCCCTGATCCGGATGATGGTCGGCCGTGACCTCGAAAAGCGTCAGCGCTCAAATTCCTCGGTAGGGACCAATGTCCTGCTGTCGGTTCGCGGGCTGCAGGACGAAGAAACTGCGTGATATCTCGTTCGACCTTCACGAAGGCGAGGTGCTCGGTATCGCTGGTCTTGGTCGGGGCTGGCCGAAGCGAATTGGGTGCGGCACTTTTTGGGTTAGATCGACTCGAGGCGGGTGACATTCTGATCAAAGGCCGGAAAGTGAAGCTCGGTTCGCCTTCTGCTGCGATCGCCCACGGAATTGGCCTGGTTCCGGAAGATCGTAAGCTGCAAGGGCTCATGATGCAAATGAGCGTGCTTGAGAACAGCGCACTCTGTCAGTCTTGGACGGATGCAAAGGTTCGGCTTTATCAGACCGGCCGCGAGAGCAGGCAAGCTGCAGAGCCGATATACCAGCAGCTTCGGCTGAAGAGCTGCGTCGCCCGCATCTGCCGTGAGCGCATTGAGCGGAGGGAACCAGCAGAAGGCGTTGCTCGCACGCTGGTTGATGATTGATCCCGGACGTTCTCTTTCTCGACGACCCGGCCCGAGGCATCGATGTGGGTGCAAAGAGAGACATCTACCGGATCATTGCCACACTCGCGGCGGCGCGGAAGGGCTTGATTCTCGTAAGTTCTGAGTTTCCTGAGTTGTTGAATTGTTGCGATCGAATTCTGGTTCTCAGTGATGGCAGTCTCGCCGGGAGCTTCGCTGCGCGCGAAGCTACTCAGGAAGCCATCATGGCCGCGGCCATCAGCCCACAGCCGGGCGGCAAAGGGCGATGATCGTACCCGTAGATTCCAGACAGCTTCCGACGGCCCCGCGCAGGTCTGCCATTCTTTCCGGCGATGGAGCGAAACGTCTGATCGCACTCGCAGCAGTTATTCTGCTTGCGATCGTCATCAGCCCCGCAGCTTCGGACGGCTCACGAATTTTCCTCGATCCGGGAAACCTGACCGACATTCTCCGTCAGGTTTCGATCATCGGAATCATTTCACTCGCGATGACGTTGGTCATTCTGACCGGCGGGGATTGATCTTAGCGTCGGAAGTATTCTTGCCTTCTCAACATCGCTGACCGCCATGGCGCTTACGCGGTTCTGGCCGGGCACCAGCTATGCCACCCACCTTCTCCTGACAGTATTGTTGGCCGCTGCGGGCGCGGCCCTGGCTGGAAGCCTAAACGGCGCGGTCATCGCTCTGCTCGACATCCAGCCATTTATCGTGACGCTGGCTTCCATGATCGGCCTCCGAGGTCTGACGAAATGGCTCACGCGATAATGCGAACATCGACATCGGCTTCGGCCAGGATGTAGCGGCAGAATTTGCGTCCATCTTCCGGCAGAAGACTCTTGTGATCGGCTCTTACGCGGTTATTGCGCTCGTATTCTGGGTGTTGCTCGACCGCACGGTTTTTGGCCGCCACGTCAGGGCGACGGGCGACAACGAGACGGCTGCTCGATATGCCGGGCTTCCCATTCGCCGGGTCAAAGCCATCGTCTACACTCTGTCGGGGCTGTTGGCTGGCTATTCCGGCGTGCTTTACACGGCCGAGAATCACCAGGGAAATCCAAACTCCGGGGTGGGCTATGAACTGGATGCCATTGCAGCGGTGGTGATCGGAGGAACACGACTTTCGGGCGGCAAAGGTTCGATTGCCGGGACGATCATCGGAACTCTCATTATGGGAATCTTGACCAACATGCTGCGCCTGAAAAACGTGGACAGCAACGTCGAGATGATGATCAAGGCAATCATTATCGTTCTCGCGGTTGCAATTCAAAAACAGAGGAAAGCTGTTTGACTCAAATTTTCAAATCTCTGCGCACCTGGGCCATACTCTCGTGCGTACCGCTGCTGCTACTCTCCTGCCGTTCGTCGAATTCGGGAAGCGCCCGGTAAAAAGAGCGAATACTTCGTTGCCTTCAGCCAGTGCAACAATGCCGAGCCGTATCGAGCCGCGCAGAACGCGATGATGACGAAACTGTTCGGCAGCGCATCCGGATGTGCGTTTAGTGATCGCCGATGCACAGCAGGACAACAGCAAGCAAATTGCCCAGATTGAAACCTTCATCCGTCAGAAGCCCGACCTCTTGATTGTGGCTCCGAACGAGCGGGCGGCCCTTACCGCGGTGATGGGACAGGCGATGGAAGCGCACATTCCGACCATCTGCCTGGAGCGCGATGTTCTTCAACCCAATTACACAAGCTACATCCGAAGCGACAACGCCGCGATCGGCCGCATGGCAGGCGAGTTCATCGTTGATTACCTGAAGAAGAAATACGGCGCGCCGAAAGGCGTCGTGGTCCAGATGCGAGGGTTGCTGGGTGTGGAGGGTGAGATCAACCGGGACCAAGGCGCGAAGGTGGTGTTGGCGCAAGTATCCCGGAATCAAGATTGTTGCCGAACCGGTAGCCGATTGGATTCAGGCGAAGGCAAAGGACCGTATGACTGAGGTGCTGCGGGTGCAGCCGAAGATTGATGTCGTATACGGGCACAACGACCCGATGGCGATTGGCGCATATCTGGCGGCTAAAGAACTGGGGCGCGACAAGGAAATGGCGTTCGTGGGCGTGGACGGTCTGGGCGGACCGGCCGGGGGAATCCGAAAGGTGATGGACGGAGTGCTGGCGGCTACGTTTGTTTATCCGCTTTGCGTTGATAAAGCGGTGGAGATCGGAAACCGAATTCTTCACGACCCGAATTTCTCCCGGACAAGCAGTACGACATCCCGTCCGAGATGGTGACGCCCGCGAATGCAGCAGAGCTTTATAAGCGGCTTACTTTGCCCGCCATCGAGTGACGCGACGGGAAGAAGTCATGGAGGAGAACGCGACGTGAGTGATCGAGAACAAACGGGACGTCGCGGATTCATGAAAACGGTGGCGGCCGGTGTTGGACTGCAGACCGTTGCGGCCGAGACTCCGGATCAGGCTGAGGGCACCGAAACCAGCAGCGACACAGCGACAACCGACCGAAGCGCGAGCGAATCAGCTATCCGCGCTCTTACACCGGGCGCGGCCTGGCGCAGATCGGGTTTCCTCTGGGAGGAATCGGAACCGGCAGTATCAGCCTGGGCGGGCGGGGGCAACTCCGCGATTGGGAGATTTACAACCGTCCGGACAAAGGCCGCTCGCCCGATTATGCGTTCGCGTCCATATGGATAAAGAGCGAAGGATCCAAAGCCCATTGCGCACGTACTCGAAGCTCGAACTGATGCCCCCGTTCGCGAGTCAATCCGGATTGGGTCCTGCCAATGCTCCCGGCCTGAGCAGGCTGCAGGGCGCGACTTTCACGGGTGAGTTTCCCGTTGCGCGAATTGATTTTCAGGACTCACGGCTGCCCGGCGCATCTCTCTCGAAGCCTTCAGCCCCTTCTTCCCTCTCGATCCGGAAAGCTCCGGTGTACCGGTAGCCGTTCTCCGCTATCGAGTTCGCAACATTAGCTGCGCGCAAGGTTTCGGCCTCGATCGCATTCTCGTTGGACAATCCGGTCGGCGCCAAGAGCTCTCGGGTCCAACACGCCGCACGAAGACAACAGAAAGTTAAATGAGTTCCGCGGCACGCAAGGCGATCAACTGCAGGGCCTGTACATGACGGACCCTCAGATTTCGGAAACGGATCCCCAGAAAGGCTCATTCGCCTTGTGCCTGCTGAATCCAGGCGAAGGTCGGGTCAGCTATCTGCGCGGTTGGCCGGCTGCGAAGTGGTGGGCCAGTCCAATGTTGTTCTGGGACGATTTTTCGGATGATGGGCAATTTGGGCCCGAATCCACCGATCGTAAGGCCATCGGTTCTCTTTGTCTGCAACACGAGATCGCGCCCAATAGCGAAGGCGAGTATACGTTTCTCTTGGCCTGGCATTTTCCGAATCGCACGCCGGCCTGGTCCGGGTGGACGGCCCCCAAGGGCCATGAACACGACGTGATCGGGAATCACTACTGTACCCGCTTTCCCGATGCATGGGCGGCGGCTGAACACGTAGCGCAACACCTTCCCGAACTCGAACGGCGGACGAAGAGGTTCGTGTCCTCCATGCGGTCCAGCAACATTCCGGGCGCAGTACGCGATGCCGCGATGGCAAATCTCTCGACCCTCGTGACCCAGACATGTTTCCGTACTGCCGACGGTGAGTTCCACGGCTTCGAAGGCTGTGACGATCAACGCGGCTGTTGTTTTGGAAATTGTACCCACGTCTGGAATTACGAGACCGCAACTCAGTTTCTGTTTCCCACGCTCGCGCGCTCTCTGCGGAAAGCGGCCTTTGGATTTTCTCAGGATTCGCAAGGCGGCATGCGCTTCCGCCAGATGCTACCGGACGGAATCGACCGGTTTGGCTACGCCGCCGTGGACGGCCAGATGGGGCAGGTGATCAAGACGTATCTGGACTGGCGGCAATCCGGCGACACCGAATGGCTGCGAAGCTTGTGGCCCAATGTTCAACGATGCTTTGCGTTTGCTTGGATACCCGGAGGCTGGGACGCCAATCGTGACGGGGTGATGGAAGGCGTTCAGCACAACACATACGACGTCGAGTTCTACGGTCCCAATCCGCTCGGCGGCGTCTACTATTTGGGTGCGTTGCGAGCCGCAGAAGAAATGGGCAAAGTGCTCGGCGATACTTCGAGCGCGCAGAGTTACCGCGAGTTGTTCGAGAGAGGGCGCGCCTGGGTCGACGCCAATCTGTTCAACGGCGAATATTACATCCAGAAGGTCCGTAGCATTCCGAAGAGTGATATCGCACCCACCACAGTCGGGCGACATGGGCGCGGATCACCCGGAAAAGCCCGAATTCCAGCTGGGTGACGGATGCCTGGCAGATCAACTGATTGGCCAGTATCTGGCGGATCTTGCAGATCTCGGGCCTCTGGTGGACCCGCAGCATATTCGAAAAACACTGGAATCAATCCAGAAGTACAATTACCGCAAGAACCTCTCCAGTCATGATTCCGTCCAACGGATCTATGCCTTGAACGACGAGCCCGCGCTTTTGATCTGTGACTATGGCAAGGGCACGCCGGCCGAAGATTCCCTTTCCTTACTACGCGGAAGCTTGGACCGGAATCGAGTACCTGGTAGCTACCCAATTCCTCTATGCCGGCATGTTACAGGACGGCCTTAGGAGCATCGAAGACGTTCGTTTTCGTTTTGATGGGGAACGTCGAAATCCGTGGGACGAACCCGAATGCGGCCATCACTATGCGCGTGCTATGTCTTCCTGGTCGACGCTGGTTGCCTTTACCGGGTTTCATTATCACGGCGCCGACAAACTGCTCTCTTTCAGGCCGCGGACACGAGCAGCGATCCCTCACGGCTTTCTGGTCTGCCGGATCCGCGTGGGGCAGCTTTCTCCATCGACAACTCGGGTAGTCAAAGCCGAACCGAGGTCTCGGTCGTTGAAGGTGCTCTGCCTTTGCAATCAGTCCGACTCCGCGGGGGCTCATCTTCCCAAGCGTCAGTCCAATTGGATGGGAGCAAACTGCAGCATGCTGTAAGCCATGAACAGGCCGCTGTGACATTGCGATTGCAGGATGCGATAACGTTAGCGGAAGGCAAAAAACTCATCGTCCTTATCTAGCATCGATCAACACGCCGCTTGACCGCCCCATGGTGGTAGAAGTCCACGTTTCTACGATTCCCAGTGTCGGATCTGAAACGTTTCGAAGCTTCTCTACCGCGGTCTCCGTACTCACTACCGCGCCTTGCGCAGTCTGACTCGGGCTTGTGAGATCTTCTTTTCTGAAACGATTAGATTTTGGTTGACCGGCTACTCCGCTTCTGATAGATTCTGAAGCACACACGGAATACCGCTGCGGCCGTGCGTATAGGAGAGGCCATGCGACGTCATTTCAACAATCGTGGTCACAACGGTCTTCGCTCGAAATTTCAGTCCGCTGCCCTCGAACCGAACAACGGTGGTCCGGAGAGCGCGATCAGGCAAGCAGGACGTTTCGGGCTCTTGATGCTCGTCATGTTCGGAATGTTGGGCCTCAGTTCCTCGCATGTCGCCGCCCAAGCGCTCTATGGGGCAGTGACGGGGAATGTTTCGGATGGTTCCGGAGCTCCCGTGGCGAACGCCGAAGTAACGGTTGTCAATACGACGACAAGTGAATCTCGCGTCGTAGCAAGCGACGACAGCGGTGTGTACAACGTCGGCAATCTAGCACCCGGAGACTACACGATTGCGATCGTCAAGAGTGGCTTTCAACGATTTCAGGCGAAAAACCTTCTTATCAGCGTTGACTCTGTTGTCCGGTTGAATGCCCAACTACAGATTGGAAGTGTCACTGAACAGGTAACTGTGAGTGCAACCACGGTTGGCTTACAAACCGAACGATCGGACCTCCGCTTTGAAACAAATCAACGTGCGTTGCAGGACCTGCCCACCCCTGTCGGCCGCAACTATCAATCTGAGTTGCGCTTGATGCCCGGTTTCAGCGTGACGGGAGGGGGAGCCGTTCGTGGGTCGAACCCGGCCGCGGCATTCACCATGAACGTCAACGGTGCTCCCGCAGAGCTAAATAATGTAAGAATCGACGGAGCAACTGCTGCCAACAATTTCAACCAAGCGCTTACGGCGTATGTGCCCGGCCTGGAAGCAATCCAGACAGTAGAAGCGGTCACAAGCAGTGCGGATGCGGAGACCGGGCTGGCCGGTGGCGCAGCCATCAACGTCCAGATAAAGAGCGGAACAAATCAGTTCCATGGCTCCGCCTTTGAATTCCACACAGACAACAACACCAAGGCACGACCGGCACTGTTGCCCTTCGGGCAGGGCAAACCGAAACTCATCTTCAATCAGTTCGGAGGCACGGTAGGAGGCCCTATCGTGAGGGACAAGCTGTTTTTCTTCCTAAGTTATGACGGTGCGCTGAGCCGTCAAGGTTATTCAACTTTCGCAACTGTTCCCAGTGAGGCTGCAAAGCTGGGAAACCTGACAGAATCTCCTACGCCGATCTATGACCCTGCGACCGGCGCTCCGGACGGCTCAGGTCGCCTGCAGTTCGCGGGCAATCTTATCCCTGCTTCCCGGTTCAGCCCGATCAGCGCGAAGATCTTGCCCTTGTGGCCCACCGCAAACCAGTCGGGGGTCGCGAATAACTATTTCGTGTCGGCGTCTGCGCCCTATAACCGGCACACGATCGACGCGAAGGTCAACTACAACCTTTCGAGCAAGCTCACGATGCTGGCGCGTATTGGCATACTCGATTGGAATTCTTATTACGAACCCGTTTTCGGACCGCAGCTCGGCGGTTTGGCCATATCTGGCCAGCAGTCCGGTCCGGCAAACGGCACTTCGCAAAACCTGACAGTCGCCGCCACTTATAGCGTTTCTCCCAGCTTCATTGTCGATGGGTACTTTGGGTTCAACCGTTCCTATCAAAACGTTTTACCTGTCGACCTCGACAAGAGGGTTGGGACGGATTTTCTGGGCATTCCCGGCACGAATGGAACGCGCAGCTTCGAAGGCGGATCGCCGCTCATCACGCTTGCTGGCTATAACGGCATCGGCGTCGATCAGCCGTACATGCCATGGATTCGGCACGATCCAGGCTACAACTATGTCGCGAACGCCAACTGGAACAAGGGAAGCCACAACGTCAGGTTCGGTTTTGAATTTGCACGCCGCGATTTGAACCACGCTCAACCCGAAATCGAGGGCCAGATTGGTGGCGCATCCGGAGGGTTTGTATTCAATCAGGGCGTCACGCAGATACCGGGCGGCCCCGCTGCTAACCGCGATAACACCTTTGCGGCGTTCCTGCTCGGACTGCCCCAGCAGATGGGCCGAACCCTGCAGGTTCCGGACCAGATTCAACTTCGGAGCAATTTCTTCTCTTCTTACGCGCAAGATCGTTGGACGATATCGCCTCGCCTAACGCTCTCGTACGGCCTTCGTTGGGAATATCTGCCGCTCCCGCACCGGCCAGATCGCGGCGTTGAGTTTTATGATCCGACCACCAACAGGCAGATGATCTGCGGTTATCAATCGATACCGGAGGATTGTGGCGTGTCGACCTCTAAGTTAGGGTTTTCTCCTCGAGTTGGACTTACATTCCGAGCTACCAATAGCTTTGTGATTCGAGCCGCCTTTTCTATTTCGAGAGATCCTTATGACATAGGTCCACGCGGTGTGCGCACCAACTATCCGTTAATGATTGCCACTAATTACCAGGGTGCCAACACGTACCAACCTGTAGGAAACTGGAGTGTCGGTATCCCCGCCATCGCGCCGCCGGATTATGGCAACGGAATACTCGCCGTGCCCCCTACGGTGGTGGTCCACGCGATTCCAAAGGACATCAACCGGGGCTATATTCAATCGCGCAACTTCACTCTGCAAAAGGAATTTAGCAAAGAATGGATGGTTCAAGCGAGCTATGTCGGAACGCTGGTGGTGCACCAGTTCACGGCCATCGACTTGAACGCGGGCCAAGTGATTGGAGCCGGCGTCTCAGGCCAACCGCTAACCAAGGCGTTCGGCCGAACGGCAACGACGCCGGAATATGCGCCGGTCGGCACCACTAACTATAATGCGCTTCAGGCCACTGTTTCAAGGCGCTTTGCCGCGGGGTTTCAGGCCGGAGCCAGTTACTCGTGGTCCAAGGCTATCGGTAACACAAACGCTGGAATCGAGGCCTTCCCAACCGTTCAGGATCTTGCGTATTTTAATTTGAATCGGGCTGTGCTGCCATACGACCGGACCCAAGTTCTGAACGCGACCGGTATTTGGGAGTTGCCCTTCGGTAAGGGAAAAAGATTCGCCAGCACTGGGTTCACTTCGAAATTGTTGGGCGGCTGGCAACTGAACGGAATCCTGACCGGGATGACGGGGCTGCCGTTCAGTGTGACTGCTTCCGGCACGTCGCTTAATCTACCCGGCAGTACTCAGTTTGCCGATCAGATCAATGCTCAGGTGAGCACCGCGGGCGGGACTGGCCCGAACGCGGTCTGGTTCGACACGTCTGCGTTTGCTCCGGTGACACAGGCCAGGTTTGGCAATTCAGGGAAAAACACCCTGCGCGGACCCAAGTTGGTCAACCTGGATCTCGGGCTCTTTCGCGCGTTCCGTGTCACGGAGCGGATTCAAATGCAGATCCGGGCCGAGGCCTACAACGCAACGAATACGCCCCACTGGGGTCTGCCGGCTGCGAACATCTCGGCCGTCACGTACAACTCTGATAATTCGGTGCGAAATCTGGGCGGCTTTGGCTCAGTGACGGCAACCGATGGCAGCTATCTTGGCCGCGCCGGAATGGACGAGCGCACTTTTCGCTTTGGCGCCCGTTTCTCGTTCTGAATTGTCCGAATCTCAAGAGATCCGGATCTGTGTAGCCCCGAGTCGATCGATTCACTATGCGTACCTCACTCTTCAGCTCACTCGTCGTTGCATCTGTAGCGCTCACGCTTCAAGCGTCGGACGCTGTCCTCGTTCCTCAGATTGAGGGAGATTTCTGGACCGTGTCCGGTGATCCGGATCTGGGCAAGTACACGACGCCTAAACAGCAACCAGTCGATTTCGGAATCTGGCGAGCCGCCGACGGAACCTGGCAACTATGGTCGTGCATTCGCGGCACCGCAGCCCCGGGCAAAACACGCCTGTTCTACCGATGGCAGGCGAAGAACCTGGAAGACAAGAACTGGACACCCATGGGAATCTCCATGGAAGCAGATCCCAGCTTCGGGGAGACTGAAGGAGGTCTCCAGGCGCCCTTCGTCCTGAAGGAGGATTCCACTTATTACATGTTCTACGGCGACTGGGAACACATCGCGCTCGCGAAGAGCATGGACGGCAAGACGTTTGCCCGGCAGTTGATGCCAAACGGCGTTTCAGGTATGTTCGGCGAAGAAAGCGGAAGCAATACTCGCGACCCTATGGTGCTGAAGGTTGGATCGCTGTACTACTGCTATTACACCGCCTATCCAAATCGTCAGGGAGCGGATTATGTGCGGACCTCAAAAGACATGATTCACTGGAGTGAGGCGCACAAAGTAGCTTACGGCGGGTCACAAGGAACTGGGCCGTATTCGGCCGAATGCCCGTTTGTCTACTATCACAAGGAGTCAGGTTACTACTACCTGCTCCGAAACCAACTCTACGGGGAGCACGCTCAGTTTGCGGTTTATCGCTCCAAGGACCCGTTGGATTTCGGCAACAACAATGATCAGTCTCTTGTGGAAACCATGCCGTACGCCGCGCCCGAGATCATCGAAGCTGACGGGCAACTCTATATAGCTACTTTACTGCCGAACCTAAAAGGGATCCAAATTGCAAAACTGAAGTTCACCCCGAAAGAAGGGAAGTGAACACGCGATCTTCCGGTTTCGCGGAATGGATCCAAAGACAGCGCCTTTGCTCAGTAACCCATTGCTGGAAATGAGCCCGACACGTTAGGACACGTCGAACAGCAATACGGTGTAATCCTTCGACGTAAGTGTGTTCTCGATCGTAGGCCACAGCTTCTTGTGAATGGGTGTAGCAATCCAATGCTGGCGCTGCTCTTCCGTCTGGAACTGAAGTACGAAGCGGTAGTTCGTCCCGGATGGCGCCGAACCTTGTAGCGCCTTGCGAAGCTTGATCATCTTGGCATCGATGAAGCCTGGCTGTTTGGCTGCTGCCGGCCCAAATTGCCGATGAAAAATGTCAAGCATCTCTTTCTCCTTCGCCGGATCGACACTCAGATCGACGTGGAGCTGAATCGACTTGGAGTCAGTCTCTGCAAGCGACGGCAACGCTGCGGCGACTCCGACGGCCGCGATTGTCTTCAAGTATGATCGGCGCTTCATTGGTATGAACCTT
Source organism: uncultured Acidobacteriaceae bacterium (assembly GCA_963730775.1). Classification (GTDB taxonomy): domain Bacteria; phylum Acidobacteriota; class Terriglobia; order Bryobacterales; family Bryobacteraceae; genus Bog-105. The sequence continues at coordinate 84,311 of CAVSTI010000021.1, forward strand.
TCTCACTTTCAACGGCAGCTTCGATGTCTCGCCAAGCCTGATGATACCCGGCGGGAAGGCGCGTTTTCATGATCAGAAATAGAACTTTGCAGCCAGTTGCATAATGCGCGGGTCCCGAGCGCTTACAATTCGGCCGAAATTTGAGCTGGAGAAAGAGGCGGTAGGATTCAGGAAGTTGGGATGGTTCAGGGTGTTGAATACCTCCCATCTCAGTTCGAATCGCCTGCTCTCGTCGAGTTGAATCTGCTTGAATAAACCGGCATCCAGGTTCGCGTAACCGGGGCCTGTCAGAATATTGCGTCCCGTGTTGCCGAACGTTCCCAGGGCGGGCAGGGCGAAAGCTGCTGTCGTATCGAAGAAATGTGCGACTCTGCTGGCATTGGGAGCGTCGTTATACGTCTGCACCGGCCCGATGAGATCGGGGCGATCAAGCCCCACCCCAGAGAAGCTTCTGTCAACTCCAGCCGTTACATTGAACGGGTTTCCGGTCTGAAGTGTCAAAATCCCGTTCAACTGCCATCCGGCGAGCAAAGCGCGTTGGAATCCTTTCGCGCTGCGAAAGACCGGCAGCTCCCATACGAACGATGTGACGAACCGATGCTTGATGTTGAAGTCTGCCGGCCCTTTGTCCCGGTTCCAATCGAACGGATCGGAGGCTTGATTTCCCAGCCCGCTGTTACCGTCGTGACGACGCCAAATCAATGGCTTTCGACCATACGTAGGAGCCCAGAAATGTAAAGCCGTTCTCGAAACGACGATTCCAGCTTACTTGGAGCGAGTGATAGGTAGAGGTGGCAGTGGATTGAATGCTCTGAATGGTTTGATAACCCTGATAGATCCGGCGCGAGTCGATGTTTCCGGTGGTTGATGCGCCGGGGATGTAGATGCCCGGATTGAGCTGTTGGTTTACGTGCAGGCCGGTCCCTTTGTTGCCCACGTAAGCTACCGTTAGCACCACCTTCTTCCAGAGTTCACGCTGGATATTCGCATTCCATTGTTGTATGTAGCCGCTGGTGAAATCCGGATTCATCGAGATGACCTGCAACGGCAGGTAGAAAGGCTGGTTGGCTTGCTGAGCGGTAGTTGTCGGCCGCATGTAGGATTGAAGTAGCTGCAATGACTGCGGATTGTTAACGTACGGATTAGAGAACGGCACGTTGAACGTAGTCAGTCCGTACGAAAAGGGTTGATCCGTCGGATTCGAATTCAGCGCCACTAACTGTAACGTGTCGGAGAAGATACCGTAAGCAGCGCGGATGCTCGTCTTTCCATTGCCGAATGGGTCAAAAGCCAATCCGACCCGGGGCGAAAAGCGGCGGTACCGGTTCGGCGTGACTCCTGCCTCGATGCCGGCATCTCCCGGAAACACGTACCCAAGCGGGGCACGAGGATAGACGGTCGATTTCTGTCCGGCGCGAAAAGCTGCAACTTGCGCCGAACACGTCTTTGATAGCGATATAGGGCTCCCATCGTCACGCCAAGGTTCAATGTCAGCCTGCGAGATACGCGCCAGTCATCCTGAAAGTAGAGAAATGGGGTCCACTTGTACTGCAAGTGACGAGATCGGCGAGTTCTGAAACACGCTCACCGCGGCGCCGGCATAAAAATCGGCATAGCCGTAACCCTGATTGCCGGTCCGCAAACCATTGAAGCTGAACTGTGGATCTTTCTGGAAGAACTCACGGCCGTTCCGGCGTACCTTGGCGATGTCACCACCGAACTGCAGCAGATGATTGCCCCGCGTCCAGGACACAGGTGTCCACGAACTGGTAATTCATCATGTAGCTGAAGTAGTTGGTCGGTACGCGAAGACCAATGCCGTTCGATAACACTCACGGCCCAATCCGTCGGAACGCCCGGAGGAGAGAGCGGGACACACGATTGGCAGCCCAAAGCGGCGAAGTTGACAGGGCTAGTGACCTGGGGACTGCGAATGAACGTATTACGCGCAATCGTGAGCACGGCGCTGTTTACCAGCTGTTGGTGAAAAGATGTGGGTATCGTTAATGGTTCCGTTATGGGTGACCCAGTCGTTCTGGGAATTAAACGCGGGTACAACAGTGTTCTGAATGTTGTAGTTGTCGTCCCAGAAATAGCGGATAAAGATCCGGTTCGCATTCGTAATGGAATGATCGATCTTGGTAACCACCTGATTGTCGTTGGTAGGGACAGAAAGGTTATACGAGTAATGTTGCCGGGGCTGTTCGGTAATGGCAAGAAGGCCTTGGTAAAGTTCAAGGCGACCGGGTCGAGCTGGCGGCGGGAATAACATTGCCCGGATAGGGAACTCCAACCGGATTGGCGGCCGTGACGGTGGAAGGCGCTGCAACACTCACCGGCCTGCCGCCGGTTCTGCTTTGCGAAAAATCACCTTGGCGCTCCAGCGCAGTGGGTACCAGTGTTGACGAGTTGGTGGTACCCAGCCGCTGCTGTGTTCCTTCGTAAGCAAAAAAGAAAAATGTACGGTCGCGTCCGTTGTAGCGCGGAAGTCTGACCGGGCCGCCGACGGTTCCCCCGAACTGATTCCTCCGCAGAGGCGAGACGCCTTGCGAAAAGAAGTTCCTTGAATCCATCTCGCTGTTGCGGAGGAAGTCGTACAGGTCGCCGTGCAGGTGGTTGGTGCCCGATTTGGTAACCATATTAACAACGGCGCCGGCATTACGGCCGCTCACGGCGCTGTAGCTGTTTTGGAGCATTGAGAACTCCTGCAGAGTATCCGGATTGGGGAACGCTGCAGGAGTGTTGTTGTACATGTCCATGTTCAATCCGCCATCAAGAATGTAGGCAGATTGATCTGGCCGGGCACCGTTGACGCTAAAGACCAGATTCGTGTTCAAGGCCACTCCGGTAGCTGCCGAACCAGTTCCCATTTGAATGGCGCCCGGCAACAGCGCCTGCAGAGACAGCGCATTCCGGCCGTTAACGGGAAGGTCGTTCATACGATGGGAATCGACAACTTCTTTGACGGCAGAAGTCGCTGTCTCGACCGTCGTCACCGTACCTTGAACTTCGGTAATTTGTTTCATTTCGCCGATCGCCATGTGCAGGTCCACACGAGCACGACGGTTTACTTCGAGAACGATGCCTGGCTGTTCGAAGGTCTGAAATCCGGGTTGCCGGCACACGATTCTGTAGCTTCCCGGCTTCAAATCGACGAAAACATAGTCGCCGCTCTCGTTCGATTGCACGCGTAACGGATACGCCTGTTGCTTCATTCGTCGCGGTGACTGCGGCGTTTACCAATGCTGCGCCCGATGGATCTATGACATTCCCGAAGAGGGCTGCGGTACTTTGGGCGGCCAGCGGAATCGAAGCCACTAAAAGCAGCATCAGGCGTTTGAGCATGTGAACGGTCCCTCCTCGACGTGGAACTACTTCTACTCGGAACTTCCGGATACGTGGCGAATCAGCAAGGATCCACAACCTACTAAGGCGTCCAATGTGAAGCTAAGTCGCGCCGCTTACAAGCCCGGGGAAAACAACAGACAGACGGGCGACGGAGTCGTCACCGTTTTCCCAACTGGAGTTAGCTTGCCGGTCTTTACATCTCGATCGAACAGTACGATGTTGTTCGAATCCTGGTTGGCCGCCAGCAGATGTTTACCCGTGGAATCTATAGTGAAATTTCGCGGCGTGGCGCCACCTGACGCTACGATCTGAACTCGATTTAATTTGCCGGACTGTCCATCAATAGCGAAAACGGCTATGCTGTCGTGACCGCGATTGGACGCGTAAAGGAATTTTCCTGCCGGATCGATCTGAATCTCTGCGGAGTTGTTCACTTTCGTGTTGTCATCGGGCAAGGTGGAAACCGCCTCAATCTCCGTAAGCGCTCCTGACGACGCATCGAGCTTAAAGGCCGTTACACTCGAGCCCATCTCATCGACGACGTAGGCAAAATGGCCGTCCGGCGATATCGTAAAATGGCGAGGTCCGGCACCCGGCTTCACCCGCGCGGGCTGGTTGGGTGTCAACGCTCCGGTTGCCTGATCGAATTTGAAAATCCTTACCTGGTCGGTTCCCAGATCTGGCACGTATAGAAATCGATTGTCAGGTGACAATACAACCGCATGGGCATGAGGCCCTTTTTGTCGCTTCGGATTGGGGCCGGAGCCCTCAAACTGTACCTTGGAGGCAAGACTGCCGATGGTGCCATCGGGCTTTAACGGGAAATCGGCAACGCTGCCGCTTCCGTAATTTGCGACGAGTAGAAACTTCCCGTTCTTATTGACGACGAGATGACATGCGCCGCCGCCGCCGGATGATTGACGATTGAGAAACTGGAGTTTCCCCGTTGATTTATCGACGGAAAAAGCGTAAACGTAACCTTCGCTGCCGTTGTCGTTGCCCAGTTCGCTAACCGCATAGAGAAAGCGGCCATTGGGATGGAGAGTCAGGAATGAGGGGCGCTGCACTTCACCTACCATGCCGAGAGGCTGTAAGGCGAGTGTTTGCGGATCATACTGAAACGCTTGGATGCCGTTGCTGTAATTTCCCACGTAGAGAAATTGGCCCTTTGGGGCCGCGGATGCGAAGGCACCCAGTATCACGCCTGCAAGCGCGAGTTTTAGAGATCTTTTAATAACCATCGAATTACCCGTTTTTGAAGTTCCACATGCTGCGGAACCCAGAGAGCATGAATAGTGTGACCGACTGCGGTGAATGCCACCCGACCCTTCCCGTAATCGTAAGCCCAGGCTGCAATGGACTTCGATCCGTGGTCTTCATAGTTCAAGCGGTCAACGTTGTCGGATTCCGCCAGGATATACTTCGGATCTTTATCGTAAGTGACAAAATGCTGTTCGTCGTTGACGATGAAATCCTTGAGACCCGAGGTAATGGGATGGTCGTGATTCTTGATATAAACCTTGAAGGGACGGAGCGTGGGATGACCCACGTATGCTCCACCCATCACGTCACGATAATTCTTTGATGAAAGCGAGATGTGACTGCTGTTATGCAACGCGTAAAAGCCGTTTCCCGCTTTTACAAATTCCTGGATTGCCGCCCCCTGCTCCTCCGTCATCCACGATTGCGATTTGGCGGCGGGAAACTCGCTCTTGTTTTCAAAGCCCTGTTCATAAGCGGTGTATGCGTCTGGGCCAAGATAGCCGTCCGGCCAGATCATTCCGTCTCGGAGTATCAGCAACAGCTGATAGTTCTTCAATAACTCGCGTGAGAGAGAAGCATATTGGATTGTGTAGTCGGCGCTCAATTGAAGCGAGCCGAAAACTTTGTCCATGCCAACTCGAATGTAGTCAGGGTTATGGTAACGATCGCCTATAAGTGCAAGGACTTTCGGCTTGCCTGGGGCCTGGCCGGAGCTTTGCGTGGCCAGCAGTGCACTGGCAGCAAGCCCGCTGCCGAGTGCTCGCCGTCGAGAAACAGTTTTGGATCTTCCGCTCATGTTGACTCCTGAAACGCGCTAGCCGGCACGACGACGCTCCCTTAGGGATCCGGGATCATAACCAAGCTCATACGAAAGCTCGGCGGCGGCCGCATCGACCTGGCTTGCAAGACGGTTTAAATTCAAGCTGTGGAACCGTTGCGCTTCCATAGATGCCCCAATAGCCCCGATGACCGTTCCCAGGCAGTTGCGCAACGGAAACCCAATACAACAGGCCCCTTCAGCCGACTCTTCCCAATCGATGGCAAAGCCGCGGGTGCGAATAAGCTGTAGCTCTTCGTGCAGGGCCGGCAAGTTCGTGATCGTCCTCCCTGTGCTTCTGCGGAGTCCGCTTCGTTCCAAAGCGCGCCTAAAACTTTGCGGGTCCATACCCGCCAGAATTGCTTTGCCAAGTGCGGTTGAGTGCGCGGCGGCGGTAGCGCCCGGGCGGGCCTTGAACAGAGCTATCTCAGATGGCTCAACTTGATCGACCAGGAATACTTCACATTCACCAATGTCAAGCATGGCGAGATGAGTCGGCGCGTCGAGCAAAGTCGCAAGGCGAACCAGGATACCCCGCCCTTTCTCCTGCAGCACGTTCCGTTGAAAGGTAGTTAGACCAAGGCGTAAAAGACTGGTGCCCAATTGGTAGCGTTTGGTTTCCGGATTCTGCTCGACATACCCGTAGATCTGAAGCGAGGCCAGGATGCGATGGACGTCGCTTGGCAATAAATCAAGGCGGCGTGCCAGATCCGTTACTCCAAGGGACGGCCGATGCTTGAATTCTCCCAAGACTCGGCAGACCTTCGTGACAGTAGTGGCGGGCTTCATGGTCCGGAATGGAGTCTATTTGAAGCCGCAGCCCAAGTCAACGAACTTTTCAAATAATTTGAATAATTCCCGAGGGAGGCGTCCTCACAGGGGGCAATCGTGATCGGAACAACCGTGTACCGGGTGAGTTTTGGCACTCTGCACGGTACGAAACGCCTTGCGATTCGCCGTTCAGTTTCGTTATGATCTACCGTGCGCATTTACATCCGGTCCTTCCTGTTTCTCCTCGTCCTAACCAGCTCTGCGGATCGCTTGGTCTTCGCACAGCCGCAGTACGACTTGCTGCTTCAGGGCGGTCGAGTCGTGGACGCCAAGAACAAGCTCAGTGCCATTCGCGACGTTGCGGTCAAAGACGGAAAGATTGCGGCCGTATCAGAACATATCGCACCGGAGCTCGCAACGAAAGCGGTATCGGTCAAGGGATTGTACGTTAGCCCCGGATTGATCGATATCCACGTCCACGCGTACGCCACGCCGGGTGAACGCAGTTCCTATGCGGGCGACAACAGCGTCTGGCCGGATGACTTCACGTTTCGTTCCGGGGTCACCACCGTTGCTGATGCGGGGTCATCCGGCTACAAGAACTTCGAAGACTTCAAGCAGCATGTCATTGATCGTTCCAAAACCCGGGTACTAGCGTTCATCAACATTGTGGGAGCGGGCATGCGCGGACCAAAGTACGAGGACAACCTGGCCGACATGGTGCCAGAGCCGGCTGCGGAAATGGCAAAAAAGTATTCCCAAGTGATCGTGGGCGTGAAAACGGCGCACTTTTCCGGCCCTGAATGGACGCCCGTAGAGAACGCCGTGAAGGCCGGAACGATGGCCAACATTCCTGTGATGGTGGACTTTGGCGCCAATAGGCCAGAACGCCCATCGAAGTTCTGCTGACGCAGAAACTTCGTCCGGGAGACATCTACACGCACTGCTACTCGGGTCTCCGTAACGAGATCGATGCCGCAGGCAAGGTGAACACAGGAATGATCGAGGGCCGGAAACGCGGCGTGATCTTCGACGTAGGGCACGGCGGCGGCAGCTTTGCATGGCGAATCGTAGTACCCGCCATTCAGCAAGGCTTCCTTCCAGATTCGATCTCAAGCGACCTGCATATCGGAAGCATGAATGCGGGGATGAAAGACATGCTGAACATTATGGGCAAGTTTCTGGCAATGGGAATGTCGGTGGATCAGGTGATTGCCTGGTCCACATGGGCTCCGGCTCGCGAGATTCATCATGAGGATCTTGGAAACCTCTCAGTAGGTTCGCCCGCTGATATCGCGGTGTTGAGTCGTGGAAAAGGGAAATTTCGGATTCACCGATATGTACGGTGCCCGCATGGACGGAAAGCAGCGATTGGAATGCCAGATGACGGTTCACAACGGGAAGATCGTTTATGACTTGAATGGCATAAGCCGCCCGGACTGGAAGTCATTGCCGAAAAACTACACGGCTATTGGCGACAGCCGATGGGATGCTTTAAATCCGAACCGATCGTCCCACTAACGACTGAGTCTCAGACCTTCCGGAGGTCATAAGGCCTTCGAGAGTACATCGTGGAGGCGGCGGGCGACGATCATGTCTTCTCCCGGCTGCAGCATCCAGACACCCACCACGATACTGTCCTTGTCGCCGGTGAGCCCTTGGGCATTCTTCTTTCCGGTTGCAGGATTCAACTCGATTGACGGCTTACCTCTGTCGCAGTTGGTCGGCAACTTCGGCGGCAGCAATCTTCACTCGCGAATGATCGTAATCCAGCACAAGATGGGGGACATGATTCGCGATTTCCGGCACCACAATAGCTGGCCTGTAAAGTCGGGATGTTCTTCAGATGAGCGCTGATTCTATTCGCGCGCGAGCGAAAGTCTGCCTGCATTGTTTCTTCCGATTGTTCAGTGAACCAGTCCACGGCAGCGACCATCCCGACGATTTGTTCTTTTGCCACCTTCATGCCACGTCCGATACTCTCCGAGATGGGAGCATCGTTTGCTATCGCCGCGTCGATCAGATCTTTTCGACCAAGCAGCAAACCCGCGTTCTGAGGCCCTCGCATTCCTTTTCCGCCCGAGAAGGTAACAAGGTCGAATCCCATCTGCGTGTAAGCCCAGAGATTTGAGATTGGAGGAACATCAGCGGCGGCATCGTTGAAGCAGGGAACCTTGTGTTGATGCGCCACTCGAATCCAGTCTTCGCGGCTGATTCGTCCTTCTTCGGCGGCGTTGAAGAAGTGCGTCATCACCGTTTGGTCAGTGAAGGCTTTTTCGTAATCCGCGATAGTCTCAACTTCAACAAAGCGGATGCCGCAATTCAACAACGCGTGATCATAATCGTAGCGATGCGATTTCTGAACGATCACTTCGTTCTTCAAGCCGGCCATATCGATGGGCATCTTCTTGATCGCTGATGGATTCGCGACCGTCATACAGGCCGCCGTGCCTAGCGTCAGCGCAGAAGCCGCGCCCGCGGTCACCAATGCCCCTTCACACTTCAACTTCTTCGCAAGATATTCGCTAGCGGCTTTCTGCAGCTCTTCAAGACGAACTGGATGTTTCGCCGCCTCGGCCACCGCAGCTTGCACCGGCGGCGGCATGATACTGGCGGTCAAGAACGTGTACGTGCCCGCGGCATTGATGATCTTTGTGACACCGAGCTTGTCGTAGTAGTCGATTGGCGCCGCTGCCGTCCCGTTAACGTTTGACGATGGACTTGCTGACAACGCGGAGCTCGTCAACAGAGCGCCCGAGTTCCCAAAGAATCGACGGCGCGTTTGCGAGTAGTTCCGCATTGAGTACGCTCCTAGATATAGGCTATGACATCAATCTCGACCAGCGATTTGCCAGGCACGCCAGCCACAGAAACAGTCGTTCGGACAGGCGGTTCCGCTCCGAATTTGCCCTTGAACACTGCGTTCATGGCGTCATAGTCTTTCAGATCGGCCAGATAGACTTGCGCTTTCAGAACTTTATTCATGGAAGAACCACAAGCCTCCAGTTGCGCCTGGATGTCGTCGAGCACCTTCTTGGTGTGGGCCTTGATGTCGCCTTCGAAGTGGGCGCCAATGCCCGAAAGAAACAGAAGGTTTCCGTACGAAACAGCCGGACTGAAGAGCGGCTGCTTTTTCCGGCGGCTTTCCCGTTTTTCCACCAGACCTTCTTGCCTGTTTCGTTGCCTGTGCTGAAGCGGTATCTTCGGCCATGCTCCCGCTGCCGCCATGCCGTCGCTCCGTTGCGGATAAAGTTTCTTCTATCTGATTTGCCATTCTGGTCCTTTAAGCTTTTTTCACGGGTTCGGCTGTCCGTCCGGCATCTCATAGTGATGCCTCTCGGCGGACCATTCCGCCAAGCCGTATTCACCCATGTTCAGAAGTCCGCTCATCGTATCGCCGTTAACGGCACCGCTGAATTCGTAGGATAGACGTTGGCCTTCGATCTTCTGCGCGCTTCGGAAATGAACTTGGTTGGCGGTCACGGAGCCCGTCAAATCTCCCGACCCATACTCTCCATAGTGAGTGCCCAACAAGTTTGCCCCTTGTTGTTCAAAGACGAGCCGGTGCACGGCAGAACCGCGGCCAAACGTGAGCGTCGCAAGCCACTGGCCCGCAATCGACGCTAATTCTCCTGACGGCACGGGCGGGTTTGCGAATGGTGGATGATCTTTCAGGACGCGGGAGATCCGTGACGCCACGATCTTGTCGTCACCCGGCATCATCATCCAAGGTGTAACGGTAACGGAACTCTTCATGCGATCTGGACGAACCCCGGAGGCTCCGCCAAGAGCGATGCGCGGTTCGGTATCCACAACAACTTACTCACTTCCTGGCCGGTAATGCCCAACTGCGCGGCATCCCATTCAATGCGCAAGGCTTGGAGTGCGATTCGAGAGTCCTTCCGGCTCTTCCACCCGAGTAGTCACCCCGCTGATCTTGGTGACCTGTTGGAAATGTAGTCCAGTTGCGATTGCCAATCGTGATATTCGGCCTCATGGTCGCGTTTCTTCCAGGTTTCCACGGCCGCCAGCATGCCCATGATCTCTTCTTTGCCGACCTTGAGTGAACGGCCAAAGGCGTGGTGCGGAGCGCTGTTGGCCCAAGCCGCCTGCAGCAGATTCTTGTCACCCAGCAGTAAACCCGCCGCCTGGGGACCCCGAATGCATTTGCCCCCGCTATAGGCAACCGCAGTTGCGCCGCGCTGAGATGAAGATTGGGAATAGTGAGGTTTTCCGCGGCGGCATCCACAATGACCGGCACATTGTGGCGGCCTCGCCATGTCGCACACAGCTTTTGTCCCAGCGGACCTTCGTCTCCCGGACCGGCAAAAATGTAGATGAGAGCGGTTCGTTCGTTGAAAGCGGCCTCCAGTTCCGCGGGAGTTTTCACCTCGACGATCTTCACGCCCAGCATGCGAATGGCGTGATCGTAGACATTGCGCGAGTACTCGGGAATAATGACTTCGTTTTTTAAGCCATCCAGATTTGGTAGTCGCTGCATGCGCTCCGGATTGGTGCCGGCAATCACAGCGGCGGTGAAGTTAGTCAGAGCGGCACAGCAGCCCGCAGTGACAATGCCCCAGGGCGCACCGGTAAGCTCCGCCAGTTCTTGACTGACGCCGCTCATCAACTCGTCCATTTGAACGTAGCTTCGCGAAGCTGCATCCATGGCATCTTTCACCTGCGGCAAGGACTGCGAGCCGGTAAAGATCGTGAACGTGCCTCGCGCATTGATGATGGGGCGAACACCGATCGAGCTTCGTAGAGACGCGGAGTGATTCCGACCCTCCGTCGCTTTGCGCCCTCGCTTCAGCCAAGGCGGCAGAAGCGGAGGCTGGAACGGCCCCGGCCACGGTCAAGACGCCACCCTTGCGAAAGAAGTCCCGCCGGTTGAAAGCCGGACGAGGATTCCGAAGACCTTGAAAAGAGAATTGCGCCATAAATTTTAGCGTTTCAGAACAATAATTTCAACGCGAATTGAATCTGCCGATTATCGCTCAAGCTTTTTGGTCGACGTGATCGTTCCGAAGTTGCTATTCGTGATCGTTGCATTCGGGTTGATGAACGCCGGGGTGTTAAACAGATTGAAAAACTCCGACCGGAATTGAACCGTTGTCCGTTCCTTAATTCTGAAATTCTTGAAGGCTGAGAAATCGACATCGTAAAGACCAGGCCCATACAGTACGTTGCGTCCGAAGTTGCCATAAGCAAGGTTGGCTACAGCGAAGTTTGTGCTGATGCAATTGCTCGTGTGACCGATTCCGCAGTTTGCAAAAACTGGGCCTGTGACGTTCGGCCGTTCATTGCTCCGTCCCGGTGTTGGCAGGATCTCCGGGCGACAAAACGTTGAAAGGAAACCCGCTCTGCAGCATGACAATACCGTTCGTCTGCCAGCCTCCCAGGGTCTGCTTCACAAATGCATTGGAAGAGCTTAGGAAAAAAGGCAGTCGCATAGGTGAAGCTGCCCACAAACCGATGCCGCACATCCCAGTTGGAGTTGCCGTAATCAGCACGCCAGTTGTATGGGTTTTGCGGGATAGCCACCGCTGTTGGAATCAGTGGAGACATCCAGCTCATGCGACCAGGTATAAGGAAGCTAGCACTGTTATCCCATGGCTGAGCCGCTGGCGAAGTTCGACACTTAGGCCATCGTAGTTCGAAATTTCATCGTTTTGAATGGTTCGAATGTCTCCGAACAGTTGGTTCGGCCGCCTGGAAGCCACCGTTGCACTGGACCCGGTCAGAGGAGTGTTGTTGTAATAACTGCGATCGAGATGGACAGCGTGCGAGCCGAGATATTGAATGTCCAGTGCCGCGCTGTTCCACAATCCCCGCTGAATCCCGAAAGTCCACTGGTTCATGTAGGGAGTCGGCAAGTTCGGATTGGGCGTGATGATGTTGAAGATGCTCGAGACTTCCGCAAGCAGACGCCGGACTGTCGGATTCGCAAACGTGATCGGAGCCGAGGCTGTCGCGGTACAGGTGGTCAATCGCGCTGAATGGTGGATTGCTGCTCAAAAACGTAAATGTATTAGTTTGATTCGGATTGTAGTAGATGCCGAAGCCAGCGCGTGATGACAGTCTTGTCCGTCAGCCGATAAGCAAGGCCGAAGCGGGGAGCGAAGTCCTTGTGAGTCGGATTGATGAAGCTGAAAGCCCGGTTGAGGAACGGTCGACGGGAATCAGAGCAGTTTGAGACTGCATTCAGATCGGTCGCATATCCGTTTACCGTGTACGGTACGGTAGGCAGTTCATATCGCAATCCCAGGTTCAGGGTCAGTTTCCTGGTTGCCTGCCAGTTGTCGACAACGAAGAACCCGTCGCGCCACTCGGCCACCTGATTGCGAATCTGTGGACCGGGAGTTATGACACTCTGCACGAATCCAAGCATCAAATCAGCGCCAGCGTTTCCGGTGTAGAAGTCTGTGAAGTTAAACTGTCCATCAGGATAGTTTGTTGCCGACCGGGATGTAATCAGCTTCCTTAGTTCCGCGCCGACAATGAGCGTGTGCGCGCCATGAGTGTAGGTGAGCGAGTCAGTTCCTTGCCAGGTGGTGTCGAACTGTATCCAGTTGGAACCTCCATTTCCCAGCGACATGAACCCCGAATTGTTGATGGTCGGAATGCCGGGGTCGTTGAACGCGGTATCACCCGTGAATCCCGGAATGCTCAAATCTGTCCCGGCGCTCAGCAGGTTGTTCGTGTACCAATAATTCAGGGCGTCTGTCGTCAAGTGCTGGCGGCCGACTCGGATGTCGTTCACCATGTTGGGGGTAATGGTCTGTGAATATCCCACCACCCAGTTCTTCGTGACAACCGGGAGATAGGTCCCGTTAAACGGACCCGTTGCTCCGGTCAAGAACGTCTCATCGTTATTGGCGTACCGGAAGAACAAGCGGGTTTTATCTCCGAAGTTCTGATCAATTCTGCCCAGGAACTGATTAAAGCTGTCATTGTTCGGGTAGACCGCTGAATAGTTATTGCTTACGCCTAAGCCCGATGCAGTCCTCGCTCCCGGGATGTTTGGCAGCGGCATGTATTGCAAAAGCTTGAGCGCCTGCGGAGAAATAGCGCTCGCGGGAATGATGTTCCCGGGGAAAGCGACTCCATTCGCCGTACGTAACACGGGGCTTTCCGTGAAATTGCCCTGCCGCATCAGCGGGGTCAGGACAGTATCGAGAGCGGTCGCCTGCTTTACTCAACCGCAAAGCCTCATAGTCGAACATGAAAAATGTCTTATTACGGCCGTTGTACAGCTTCGGCAAAAATACCGGACCACCAACTTCAACACCAAACTGATTCTGCCGAAGCGGCGGCTTCGCCACAGTTGGGCTCAGGAAGAAATTGCGGGCATCTAAAACGTCATTTCGAAAGAACTCCCAGACTGCGCCATGAAGCTCATTTGTGCCGTTCTTTGTAACCAGGTTGAGATGCGCGCCCAGATAAGCGCCGTATTGCGCTGAGTAGTTGCCTGATTGCACTTCCATTTCCTGCATCGCATCGGGCGATGGATGGAAAGGCGAGGTCGTAATCAGGTTGTTCATCGTTGCGATGCCATCGAGAGCAATGCTGTTCTGAATTTCGCGCGTGCCTGCGGCGATGAAATCTTCGCCCGGCGGGATCCCGTTGGCGGCCTTTTGCCCAGGCAGCACACCGGGGGATAACGTTGCCAAACGAAGCGGATCCCGCCCACCTAGCGGCAGTTCAGCAATGGATTGCCGGTTGATAACTTCCCGGACACTCGCATCGTCTGTCGACAGGGGTGGCGCAGAGGCGGAGACCACCACCTGCTCGCTCACCTGCCCAACCTGCAGGGTGAAATCAGTACGAACCGTCTGGTTGGTCGAGACGACGATCCCGTTCTTCACCAGGGTCTGAAACCCGGATTGCTTTGCCGTTACCGTGTACTGGCCGATCTTGATGAACTCGATCGTGTAATTTCCATCGTCGGCAGTCGTAGTTCGATAGCTATCGTTTGTGTCGACATTCGTGGCAGTAATTGAGACCCCAGCCGCGGAGGCGCCCGACGCGTCAGTAACAGTACCGACCAGAGAAGTTGTGTTTGCGAGTTGCCCGAAGGAAACACTGCAGGACGCGCACGTGAAGATCAAAAAGCGGAGTAGCTTAGCCATCGGTGCCCCCGTTACAGCCAAATTGAACACCGCCCGCAGCGAGGAGTTTAATCAGCGGCTACGGGGCCTTTGATCGCACATTCGCTGAATTCCGGAGGTGTTAAGGGATTGAAACACGTAGAAGTCCCGGATGTCAATTCGTTCGAGTCTCCGATGCACTCAGCTCAGGTGAGTAAGTAACTCGGATCCGGAATCGAATCGGTAGCGGGCAATCGAACTGCTGAACTCGTGTTCCACCAACACGTGCGAACCAGACGAGTCGATCACCAGCCTTGAGGGACCGCAACCAGGGACTGCGGAGACCTGCTGCACCCGCCTCATTTGTCCATCATGGAACCTGAACACGTTGATACGATCTGCGCCCTGGTCGGTACTGAAGAGAAACTTTCCGGAAGGGTGGAATACGACAGAATGTGGGTGCGCCGATAGTTGCCGGTCCGCGTAGATGCCGCACCCGATTTCCTTGATGACCTGAGTAATTCCCCCAATCTCTCCGTTTGAGCCTACCGAAAGCACATTGTAGAGACCGCCTCCATAAACTGCCACAACTAAAAATCGGCGGTTGGGAGAGAGTGCTAATTGCCTGGGCATTGTTGCCGACAAGGAGAGGGGAACCCGGCTAATGAGACCTAAGTGTCCGTTGGACGGCTCGACAAGATAGGACTCCACCGAGCCGGTCGGAAGGCGCTGAAAACTATCGATCTCGTTAACCGCAAATAAGTACCGGCCCGTCGCATCGAGTGTCAGCGAAGAAGGATGCGGGCTCGGTAAGCTCTGAAGCTTGCGCTTGCGTCCAGCATCTGTCCGATACACGTCAATGGACTCGGCCGTTCCTACATATTCGATGAAAGGAACGGAATCTCTGGCGCGCGTCGGGCGCGACGCGAACGCCCACATCGCAGTCGCGCCATTCAGAAAAGCGCGGCGGCTGAAGTTGGCGGCCCTCATTACGCTTGCCTCTGCTTGGCTCTCACCGACATTGCGTGATGAAATACATTATGCGGATCGTACCGCTGTTTTACATCCTGTAGAAAGGGGTAAAGATCGCCGTCGCCATAGTACAGTTGCGGCCAAAACGGGTAAGCCAGCATGTCCTTATCGGGGTAGTTAATGTAGCAGCCTTCGTAATGCTCACCAGGATACGGAGTACCTGCGTATTGTGATGGAACCAGATTCGTCGAGTACAGATCCTGGTAGAAGTCACTCATCCATCGTAGGCGGGCTGAATCATCCGCTGCGTTCTTCCAAAACGACATGAACTGCAGCTTCAGTATGGAAGATCGCTGTGTGATTGAAGTCTCCGCGAGCAACTCCGCCCTGTTGACGGCTGCCCCATACGAATCCACAGCCAGCATGGAGCCACGCAGGTCTACTCCGGGAAGCGTTCGCTTCAGATGCTTGTAAATGCACTTTGCCTCGGCCGCAGTAAAACTCCCCTTCATGTAAGTGGACTTGTACTTTGCGCGAGAGTTGCCGCCTCCAGTGCCTTCTACGGTCGCGTCAAGCCAAAGCCGGCGGGTGAGCGCATGTTGTCCGGGGCACGGGCTGCCGGCGGGCGAATGTTCGGAAAGCACACGATCGCCTCGGATCAAGGAATGTTCAGGTGAAGGCTTGCACGGCTCAAATCGGTCGAGGAACTCGTTGACGACGCTCAGGTTGCGGCAGGTTCCGTCGGGGTTACAGAATTGCAGCGAGAGACCGAATCGGCCCGCGTTCGAGTGTTGCAGGTTTAGAACAGAGAATAACCCCCAGGTGTCTTTATCTTTGCCTCGTGTCGCCCAGTAATCACCATAGGTAAGCAAGATGTCGATGAATCGCTGCTCGGTCATGCTCGCCCAGTCGAAGGAAACGCCTCCGCTGATTACTTCCTCCGGAGGTTTCGGAAGGGTATCGAAGAGATAGCCCGTGATGACACCGAAATTGCCGCCCCCTGCGCCCCGGCAAGCACGAAAGAGATCCGGGTCTTGCCGCTTGTCCACACGACGTGCGACCGCCTTACCGCCTGAATCAATTGTAACGATGTCGACAGCGGAGACCCAGTCGACGGTAAGGCCGTGAAGCCGCGAAAGCAGGCCGTATCCCCCGCCGCTAATGTGGCCTCCTGCGCCGACCGTATAGCAGGTTCCAGCAGGGATGGTAACACCATGTCGCTTAAATAAGTCGAGGTAAACGTCTCCGAGTACTCTACCTGCACTGATACGGTATCGGCTGCCGTCATCGGGTAGGTGAGAAGACACTAGAACACTTAAGTCGAGAATCGAACCACCAGGATTGTTCACGACGAAGTCTTCGTAGCAGTGTCCGCCGCTCCGGATCGTGGGGCGGCGTCCCGCATCGATCACCCGCTGTAGTGCCGCGACTACCTCTTCTGAGCTTTCGCACAATTCGACCGAATGGACAGACTCGTTTGGCGACGCTGGCCAGCGAAGATTGCGGCTCCTCTTTAGAGTGTCGTAACGTGGATCCTGCTTGCCGATCGAAGCAGCCATAACTGTCTCATTCTGACACCTATGGCACGGGATGCGCTCGCATTGGGTGAGCAAGGCGGATGTAGAGGGACCGCACCCAGCAGCAACGCTTGTTTGGTTGCGGTTAATCCTGACGCGTGATGAACGCGCAATGTCGGTTACTCCGGCAAAGTGTGGGCGACCTACGAAAAGCTATCATCTTTATCGCAAGAAGAGAAAGAGGTCGAGATGGCTTCAGTTCGCAGGACCACGGTGATCACGGGGGTGCTCATGATGTCGATCACCGTCCTTTCAGCTCAGGGATTGAAGGTCAGCCTATTGGGGACGGGTAGCCCTATCCCAATCATGACCCGCTTCGGCCCGAGTATTCTCGTCGAAGCAGGACCCGAGAAACTGTTGATAGATTGTGGTCGCGGTGCAACCTTGCGGTTGTGGCAACTCGGGATACCGCTCGGTAGCGTAACAGCATTGTTTCTGACCCACCTTCATTCAGACCACACCGTAGGTATTCCTGATTTATGGTTAACAGGTTGGCTGGGGGTACCTTTCGGCCACCGAAGCGGACCTTTCCGTATCTGGGGTCCGAGCGGGACAAAGGAGCTATCGGCGAGTTTGGAGAAAGCCTACCAGACCGACATCAAGTTCCGGGTTTCAGAGGGGTTGAGTGCTGAGGGTGTGGCGATTAGCGCTCAGGAGATTACCCAAGGGGTGGTGTATGAACGCAATGGTGCGAAGGTCACGGCATTCGAAGTCGATCATGCGTCCGCAAAGCCCGCGTTCGGCTATCGAATCGACTATCAGGGACACTCCGTCGTTTTATCCGGCGATACCCGGCCGAGTGAAAATCTGATTCGTTTCGCCAAAGGCGCAGATCTTCTGATTCATGAAGTGGCTGCGGCTAGAGCGGAGCTCTTAGAGAAATCGCAAGTTGCAAGAACGATCGTGGGTTTGCACACCACGCCCGAAGAAGCCGGTGCGGTATTCACGCGGGTCAAGCCACAACTCGCCGTATACTCTCACGTCGTTCTTATATCAACTGATCCGGCGTTCACTGTACCCACAACCGCAGAAGTCCTAAGCTGGACACGAAAGACGTATGACGGGCCGCTCGAAATGGGGGAAGACCTGACGACCTTTGAGATTGGAACTGAGATAAAGACCCATCGCGCGGTCGCATTGGCGCGCTGAGTCAACCGTCCACGTTCTCAAGGGCAAGGGTCATGCGACACGAGGATTCCAGTATGGATCGTGCCGCATTTACCTGCTTGCTGGCTGAAATCCGCCAGTCCGTTCAGCTGCTACTCAGTCGAATTGAAATGCCCGCTGATGCCGATAAAAATTCGAACGTCGGCGCGGCCGGCGAGTTCACTCGCGGCTTCGTCGAGTCTGCCGGAATCCATACGCCGAAGTTTCTGGCGGCTGGCGGGCGACAGCTGATACTCCGTTGCCATCCGTTCCGGTTCTCGCTCAAGTTGCTTGCGGAAGTCAGCGTCGATCAGTGCTCGCCCTAATAGCTGTACGAGCGCCGGATCTTGTTGAGGCCTAGATTGCTCTTGCATATTGATCTGCTCTTTCTTTCTGTGACGACGAAGCGTCGTTTTTCTGGCCCAGGAACAGGCCAGTACCGGAGGCAGCTCGGATCGCTTCTTCAGCGTCGAGCGCCTTAATGTCGGGGATACAGCCGCCGGTGTGCTCCAGCATTTTGTCCAGAGTGTGGCTGCCGAAAACAGATCCAATGGTCTTCAGCACTGACGCCTCGGTTCGTTCGGCAAAGAAGATTTTGCCGACCAATTTGCTGATCGCCTTAGTCTCCTTGGGCGAAAGCACGTTCCCGGCGCTCAGAACTTCGAGCCAGTATTCAACACAAACCATCGGAATGGTCACGGGCGTGAAGTCGAACGGAGAGAAGACGAGCGCAACCTCATCGTCGCGCCGAACACGAGCCTGCGCGAACCGGCGATACACCCAACCAACCCCGATCATCCCGTAGCAATCAAGTTCCGATGCACGGAGAGCTCCCATGCTGGAGGCGCCGATCACTCTTTTACCACTGTCGATCACATCGAGAATCTCTTTAGGAGAAACCGAGAGGCTTTGGCCGAACTCGCCATCGAGAATGACAAAGGTGTCAAATTCGGCAAGCCGATGCATGTCACCTCGGCGGATGGGATCTTCGACGCGGGCGCTCGTCGTGATCGCGCGAATGCGTTCGCGGCTGAGAGAAGGACCTGCAAAGACAACAGTGCTCATGCGCTGACCCCTATTCGGACCAGGTCATTACGCTGACGCACGAGGCTCGGCCCGCGCGAGCCAAAGACCTTTTCTTCGGAGCGAGCTTTCTTGGCCACGCGAGTGCGACGCATCACGCCGAGAGCAAGACCAGTTCCGATCCGCTGGGCTGGTTCGCTGGCAGCGGCGATGAGTTCGGCTTCGGCCGCACCGTCCTCGTCAGAAAGGAGAGCGCGCACTGAATCGTCAAGCAGGATTTGACCAAGCACACCTTCCATGGATCGAATGACCGTCTCGAGATCGTGGCGTTTTTGGCTCTTTCCGGGAGTGGGGAAGGTGAAAAAGCCAGGGAACAAATGCGGATGGTCGAAGGCCGTTCCGCGAATTCCGGCCGCACGAGAGTCGAGCAGCAGGGCGGGCAAGAGCAGCCACCGCTGATCTTCGGGTTCCGGTGGCAACAAATCCCCTCTGAAGGTTAAGTACATGGGCGAATGGGGGAGCGGGCTCAACATGTGGAGCTGCACGTTTACCTTGGGAGCGAGTTTGGACACTTCGGCAGCCATCTCGAGCGTCAGGCGAAAGTCGTCGTATGTTTCAAACGGGTAGCCCCAGATGAACGAAGCCTCAACGAGTTCGAAATATCGAGCAGACAACTGCAAGATCGGCAGGATGGATTCGGCTTTCAACTCCTTGACGGTTTGTTTGAGTACGGTGGGAGAGCCCGAATCGATACCGTAGAAAATGGCTCGGCATCCGGCCTTGGCCATGAGTTCGATAAGTGCTTCGGACATGAGATTGATGCGCCCAAAGCAGCCCCACTGGATTCCGGCGTTTCGTTCGATAAGGAGATGGCAGAAAGCGATGACACGTTCCCGATCGAGGACAAAAGTGTCATCGGCGATGGAGATGAAGCGACAATTGTACTGTTCGCGCAGATAGATCATTTCTTCCACGGTGCTCATCACGTCGCGATACACCGCTTTGCGGCCCCACAGATGAGCGACATCACAGAACGAACAGGCATATGGACAGCCGCGCGTGGAGACGACACGGGCGGCTGAGTAATGAGACCAATCGACGAGATGATACGCAGGACGAACGCTCGCTTTGCTTTCAGATAAGCGTTTGCGTGTGCCACCTTCGAAAACGCCTTCCGCGGTGCGGATGACCATTCCGGCGATGGGTTGGGCTTCAGACAAGTCGCCCCCGTTGTCCTCAAACACCTGGGCCCACTCTTTGATCGTGTCTTCACCTTCGCCGATGACAATTCCATCGAGCTGCGGATACTGCTGGACGATCTCTTTGGCGCGCGCAGAGGGGCCCGGGCCACCGAGGACGATCACTGTTTCGGGCGCCGCCAACTTTATTAGCGCCGCGGCGGCAATTACGACGGGCAGCATGTCGACAAAGCAGGAAATCATCACGACACGGCTGTGGCCTTCGAGGAAATCGACAATCAGGCGGGGATTGAAGGCGTCGAATGCCGGAGCGAGTTGGTAGTCGCGGAAATCTACTGTGCAGCCTATCTCCTCGAGTGCTGCGGCAATGTAAAGCGGGCCGAGCGGCGGCTCGAGCTTATTGTCTTCGCCGAGCGTGGCGCTCAATAAGGTTGTTTTAAACATACGAGAGAAGCTCCTGAGAGACACGCGTTCCGAAGTGTCCGCGGCCGGTGTGCACGTGAAAGGCGGACCACGTCTCGGCGTGAGGAACAATGACTCGGACGACAGGAAGGCCCACCTCCGGGTGCGTCATATCGAAGGCGATGACTTGCGAAAGCCCGGATTGCACTAAGCCTTGCAACATGGCGCGCACGTCGTCATCGATGTAGGCGTTCTCAACGCTGGGTACATCGTGGAAGTTGACGGAATCGTCGTACTCGAAGGGAGCGAACTCGCCGACATTCATTTTTTCGCGCATGATCTGCGGCAGATCTTCGCGACCGCCTTGGATGCACGTTATGCGGCTTTGGGCGGCTTCGGTTAGTGCTCGCAACAAGGCGACGCGGGCGTCTGGGTGAGTGCCGTAGCCGCCATGAGCGACTCCGAACCCATCTTTGCCATCCCCAATCGCAGCGCAGTCGAAAGTCGCGATACCGGCGGTGCTGGTGAGATCGCGGACCAACACTTTCAGGCCAGCGTTCTGCATTTTGCGGACGAGTACGCGTGCGCGCCGAGGAAGCGTGGACAGCCGAACGTACGGCTGCTTGTGGCGAGCGGGAATCTTGGCGCCGTCGCGCAGCAGGTTGGACAAAGTGGGGGCGATTTGCAGGCGAGCGAGGCTCATCGATTCGGCATCACGCTCGATTACTTCGCACAGTGCGTGACCGAGCGCTTCGGTCAATGTGTTGCCGGAGGCGAGTCCGTTTGAGCTGGCGAAGAAAAGCGTCGGGAATTCGGCCGATCGATAGGGGCAGATGACGAAGTTGAGTGGCACGAGCGTTTCGCGGGCGTTTATGACGTCGTATCCGGCGACCCATTCCATCGTTTGGTCGGCTGAGTAGGCGGCAACTTGTGGAACGATCACGTTTGCCGGATCAACACAAGCAAATCGTCTGTTGAGTTCACGATAGGAGCCTACGACAACTTTGTAGTAACAGTATTCTCCGGCATGACGCTCAACGGCCTCCATCAGAGCACCGGCATGTGCATCGACGGCAGTCGTTCCTTTGCCGTTGTAATAGGAGATCCCGGGACCTAAGTCACGGGGGCGAACGGTCATGTAGTTAGGAATGCCGAGGCGGTCTAATCCAGTGACGTCGGCCACTCGGGTCACTCCGATTTTGTCTACGATGCGCGACGCGCGGCGGATTGTCTCGCGGGGATGGATGGAGCGTTCAACTCCGTGATCCGAATACTTACGTAAGCGCTCAAGCCGCCAGTGCTCCGCGGTGTTCTCGCGAAATGCTTTTCGCTGCGGTGCGTGGCTCAACACCAGGCGATCGGTAACCGGAACTGCAACGTGAGCTATGTCCATAGAAATCCTTTTGACGTGAGCGGAGATTGAGCAACAAGCACCGAACCGAATTTGTTCGGCCTCCTCTCGTATGCAAGCCGGATTCCGTTTGTAATTGGGCGTCGAAGAATTGCTCAGGGCAGGTGTGGGTTAACTGATCTCGATCGGTGAAATCGCGACAAACGACCCGCGTCCGGTTCAGAGCTTAAGCTCGCCCACACTGGTCAGGAACACTTAGAGTCACTTATCGGATAACGGTCGATGGTGAGTGAGGTTAACAGGTAATGCGCTCGATATCAGCCTCGCGTGCTGAACACCGCTAATCTGTCTGGGAAGGATTTATGCCTCTAACGACGTTCACCGTCAAACGCAGGCTCAGCGAGCCTTCTCGGCGATGATGACGTTGCTTCCCGAGCGGTCCAGCCGCGCATATAGGATGGATTTGCCGTCGGCCGATACGGAGACTCTGATATCGGCGCGATCGAGGAACACTTCAGGGAGCTCGAGAATGGAGCGTACCTTTTCCGTGGCAAG
This sequence comes from uncultured Acidobacteriaceae bacterium, assembly GCA_963730775.1. Classification (GTDB taxonomy): domain Bacteria; phylum Acidobacteriota; class Terriglobia; order Bryobacterales; family Bryobacteraceae; genus Bog-105. The sequence goes on from CAVSTI010000021.1 coordinate 106,825, forward strand.
GTTGTAAACGCGAATCGCGGCAGATCGGTCCTGAGCAGGGCGATCGATGAAAGTGATTTCCCCGGCCGTTACGGCCCATCCTTCTTGCTGCACTCTGTATGGGCGGCCAAGGACTGACTGTCTGTCAAGCGCGGAGCCTGCGCTTCGTGATCCAGGCATGCGGAAGATGGTGCTGTCAAGGTGGCGGTCGGAGAAGTACAGCCATTTCCCGTCCGGCGATTCGTTGGGGTAGTAGCCGCCTCCCCGTGTGATCTGGACAGGTTTGCCCCCGAAAAGATCCCTCTCCCAGATTTCCCAGTTGCCGGTCCGGTAGGAGGAAAAATACACGGACTTACTGTCTGCAGACCAGCCGGGACATTCCGCCGGAAAAATCTTCAATGCCTTCGGGGCGCTGCATTGCAAGCCGCCCGGTGGGCACTCAAGAACGAAAATATCCGAGTAGCCGAACACCCTACTGTCGAATGCGAGGTAGCGCCCGTCGAACGACCACCGGAGATGGTCGACCTGAGGTCCGTTCAAATTGGTGACTTGCACCTGATCCGAGCCGTCTTGACGCGAAATCCAGATCTCCCGGGCTCCGGAACGATCGCTGATCCAGGCAATACGACCGTCCGGCGCATAGACAGCATCCTGATCCCGCTGTGTCGAAGCGATGACCCTTACCGGTTGGCCAGATCCGGATGAGGGCGCGCGGTAAATGTTGAGGTCCCAAAGCTGATTCACCCAAGCCACACGCCGCGAGTAGTGTGCGGTGGCCGGGGTAATGGCATCTACGCCTCCTTGCGCTACAAGCTCGGGACTCGAAGGCGATTCCAAAGGGAAACGCCAGATACCGAAGATGGTGCCGTTGCGCTGGCAGGAAACCAGAAGGCTTTGTCCGTCCGGCATCCAGGCGAGGCCCCAGATACCACGCCCTGCGGACGTGATGCGTCGAACCGGGCCACCCGTCGAGGGAACCAGGTAGAGGTCGTCTACCCAAAAACCGGTGACCCTTTTGAAGGCGATCGTCTGGCCGTCTGGAGAGAATTTTGGATACGAATCACCCCAGATATTGGCGGGCGGTGAAGTGAGCTGGCGTTTTCGCCCTGTACGCAGGCTGTAGAGATAAATGGCGAGATGCTCTGGGAGTTGCGGCAGCGAATCGGAAAATGTGAGCTGGTTCCCATCGGGAGACCAGTCGATGGCAGAGCTGGGACTGGCGTTACTGAGGTCGACAATCTTTCGTTCATCGTGTCCGTTGTTGCTGATCGAATAGAGCGCGCCCTGTTTATCGAATTGCCGTTTGAATGCGATTCGCTTGCCATCCGGAGACCATGCCAAGTGGCCGACGATGCCCCCTTCGGAGCCCGCCAGCTTCACCGGTTCGACATCGGTCAAGCGCTTGATGTAGATGTCTTTCGGGACGTCGAGCTGCGGACTCCAGGTAAAGGCCACGGATTTCCCGTCCGGAGAGAGCGCTGGCGCCGCCTCCCATCCGGTCTGCGAGGTCAAAGGCTTCATCGTGAGATCGGCGAGGTCCTGGTCGTTGCGCTTGGCTCTGTTGAACCACGTAATCGCGCAGGCGATCGCTACTAACGCGGCAAGGAGACCTGCCCAAACGCGCCAGCCATGGATGGTTCTGCGACGCAAGACGTCGGCGGACGAAGTCTCGATCGCCCCGCGCACTTCCTCCAGCCTATGGGCGACGTCTGCTGCGGTCGGTCGTGCCTCGGGCGATTTCGACAGCATCGAAAGGATGAGCTGTTGCATCGCGCGCGGAACGTCAGCTGGCATTGATTCCTGAGGCTGGCCGCTCAAAATGGCCCGCGCAGTTTCGAGGGGCGAGTCGCCGGGGAAAGCGTGACGGCCGGTGGCGAGTTCGTAGAGCACCAGGCCGAAGGAGAAAACATCGCTTGCAGGCGTCACAGGCTCTCCTCGGGCCTGTTCCGGAGACATGTAGCGCAACGTGCCGAGTGCCGGGAATCCTGAGGCAATCGTCTCGGCCGTCACTTTGCGCGCCAACCCGAAATCCAGGAGCTTGATGTACCTGTCACGGCGCAAAAGAATGTTCTCCGGTTTGATGTCGCCGTGAACAATTCCGCCGGCATGAGCCGCGGCCAGCGCATCTGCAATCTGATGGCTGATTGCCACCAGTTCTCGAGGGTGAATTCGCTTCCTGTTTAGCTCACGAAGCGATTTGCCGTCCACCAACTCCATAGCGATTGCAAACCTGGAGTCCGAGTGCACCAGTTCGTAGATGGTTACGATTGCAGGATGATTTAACGCCGAAGCAGTTTTTGCCTCGTGAGTGATCTGATGCGCATTCAGTCCCACGAGCTCTTGGTTGCATAAAAACTTGAGAGCGACGGGCCGGTCCAGCTCCGTATCGCGTGCCGACCAGACTTCACCGATTCCGCCCCGCCCGATCAGTTCGCCAGTGACATACCGCCCGAACTGTTGGCCGGCTCTTACGAGACTTTTGGGTGCTTCAATAAGTAGTGAGGCAAATAACGGTTCATCGAGGAAGCCGGTTTTGGCTTGGTCGTTTCTCAGCAACTCTTCTACGGCTTTGCGAAATACCGTGTTTTCTCCGCATGCGGCATCCAGGAGCAGCACGCGCTCGTCTTCTGGCTTCTCCCGGGCAGCATGGAAGATCTCAAAGACCTGATCCCATTCTGCCGGACGCATCGGTACCTTAGCCGAAGGCTTCGGGGCGCATCTGGCCCCTTAACCACGCTCTGGCTGCGGCCCAATCGCGCTTTACCGTAATTGGGGAGAGATTCAGGACTTCACCGGTTTCTTCGACAGACAGCCCGCCAAAATGGCGCAATTCCACCACCTGGCGCTGTCGGGGATTGATCTCGTTGAGGCGGTCGAGAGCGATATCCAAAGCGACCAACTCGTCCGCTTGCTCATAAGTAAGGCCTGGATATTCATCCTGTTCTCGGCCGGAGGCCGCTATCGCCCCACCGCGTTTCAGAGACTGCTTCCGGCGTGCGTGGTCGATGAGGATTCGCCGCATGACCAGAACGCTGACGCCGATGAAATGAGCACGGCTCTGCCAGTCCCTTGCCTGGTCGCCCATTAGCCGCAGATACGCCTCGTTCACAAGGGCAGTCGGCTGAAGCGTATGTCCAGGCCGCTCGCCGCGCAATTCCTGCCGGGCCAAAGTGCGCAGTTCCTTAACCAGAAGGGGAATCAGCTCATCTTCGGCACTGGAATCGCCAGCTCGAAACTTTCTCAAGAGAAGTGTCACTTCTCCGTCTTTCGGTGCCTCTGTCATTCGCCGTACCGTATTTAGAAGAATACTACCGGAACATTACGAGCTGATGATCCCCTCTTCAAACGCTTTGCGCTTTGGCAATCTCGGCGCCCCGGAATTTCCACATCCAGAATACTGGAGCCGCGGCGGAACACGAGCTCACCTCACATGATGGCAGCCTCTTCAGAGGTTGTTGGATCGAGCATGATCCCGCACGCTTCATCGCTGCGCTTAAGTATTTGGAGGAAGTTCAAAGGAACAGTTCAATGACCCTTTACCGCTTCTCGCGCCGGGATGTCCAGAATCAGACATTGGTAAAGCGAGCTAGGACTTTCCTCGCCCGCAGGCCCAGACTCACGGAGGGCGACCGGAGCTTTCGACGCCAATGTGGGCTTGCCGAAAAGCGAGTTCGCTCTCTGATGCCGGGTTATCGATGAATCGACGTCGTTTCTTCTTTAACTCTGCCGCAGCAGCATTCGCGCTTAAGTCTGGGCTCGGGGCGAATGCGTCTATTTCGGAACAAGCTGTGCCTGTCTCGCCGATCAGCCTGAAGGCGACTCACGACGCCCTGTTTCAATTTTGGTTCCCTTTAAAGGACCTGAAAATCCCCGCAGCGGAGAAGAATGAACTCCGAAAGATCGCCGACGCCGTTGCGGATGGTATGTATCAGGCCTTCATCGAATCCTCCCTGATGGGTGCACTGGAGGGGATGACGGCTCCCGATTTGCTGCCTTTCTACAGCAATCTTGTAAGTTCCTCCGATCCGGCGGTCAAGGCGTTCACAAAGTTTTCAGGCGGCTTTGGAGCTATGCCGCGAGCTTTGCGGCGCCGACTCTTTTCCTTTCTCTTCGAAGGCAGTGCCGGACCCGAGTCGGTCCAGCTAGCGATGGTGTTGCGAGAAGCCTATTTGAGCGGAATCTGGGATCTGCCGTTGAGTGTGCCGATCTGTAAGATCACGATACCGAAGGTGTTTGTGGACGACCCGGCTGGTTGGGCGCAAGAGCATGCGCCGAAACTGCCGCCGAGCCGTCTCCGTTACGACAGCGCCACGCAAACCGTCTGCCACACGGAAGGTGCGATCGAGTTTCTCGTCGTAGGCAGCGGTCCCGCGGGTGCCGTCATTGCACACCAGTTGCAGCAAGCCGGAAAACGGGTGGTGCTGGTGGAGAAGGGCCCTTTCGTAGTTTGGGGCTCGATGGATACCCGAAGCTATTCAACGCTCATGTTTCGAAACGATGCTGCCACTACCATCAACAACAGCGTCGTCGTTCGCAGCGGAGAAACCGTTGGCGGAGGCACTACAGTCAACATCGATCTTGCCTTTTCCCCGCTGAGCCCCGATATTCTGGCGCATATTCACGGCTGGATCGAACAGGGGCTTATCGACGGGCAGTATTACACGGATCATCGTATTTCACAGGCTTATGAATGGGTGACATCGCATGTGCCCAACTATCATGTGCCACAAGAGGATCTGAATCCGGACAACCTGGCGCTCTGGGATGGATCTCTTGCCTACGGAGCGCAACCTTCACGCTATAACCTGAACCGCTTCAAAGACGGCGCTTCTCCCTCCCCGGTGGACGACAAGATGGACGTGGCGCGCACGCTTCTTTATCCCGCCCTGGAAGATGAGCACAATCCGTTGAGCATCATACCGGACACAAGCGTTGACCAGATTCTCTTCGGTCCGCTACAGGACGCCGCAGGTTTTGCTGCCGCCGGCGTGAGTGTGACGGTGCAAAACCCATGGAACACTTACGGGAACACTATCGTCGATCCAAACCGTCTGAACATCCCCGTAGGCGCCAGCGTCACGATAGCCGCCGAGCATGTAATCCTTTCCGCGGGGACGATCGGAACGACCAGAGTCCTGGCACAAACGGCACAGAACAATCCCATGGTCCGCAACTCACGTATCGGCAAGGGTCTGGTTCTGCATCCCTCGCAGCCGATCGTTGGACTATTTGATCACCCGATCAATATGCTCGAGGGCTTGGATGCCGGGACCTTTAACGATGCTTACGCCGTAAGCGATGGATTCATCATCGAGACCATGAACGGTTTGCCACAGTATGGCGCACTGCTTCTACCGGGGGATGGTGTACAGGTTTTCAATCACCTCAAGGACTTTAATTACTATGCCGGCTTCGGCGTAGCGGTCATTGATACGCCATCCGACGCCAATTTCATAGGTCTGAATGAAACCGGCGATGTCGTAATCAACTACAACGTAACGGAGAGTGACAAGGTTCGTTTCCGCAAAGGCGTGGCGACTGCCGTACGCATGATGTTCCTGGCGGGGGCCAAACTGGTGGTCGTTCCTTCCAATGAGAATTTTCTGAATCTCCCGCGTTTCGATCCGATGGACGGTGTCTATCTGGATCGTATAGAACAGGCGGATCTGGTTGAACAGAACCTTCAGTTCACCCCGAATCGCACGTTCCTGAGCGCGGCACATCTTCAGGCTGCGAATAAAATTGGCTCTTCCAGCGACATCGCGGTCGTATCGAAATCCCATCGTCTTTGGAACGCCCAAGGCGGAGAGGTTCCGAATGTGTTTGTCATGGACAGCAGTATCTTTCCAACTTCGGTTGGCGCAAACCCGATGCAGACCATTTACACATTCGCCAAGATCTTTGCCGACCGGCTGATCGCGGAGATGCAGGAACGTGAGCGCAAGGCTGGTAGCGGTTGAGCAAGTTCGGGGAGAACACTTTTCGAGTTGCGCGCAAGGAATCTCAAGCGACGCGGCCGTACGTTCTTACTCATCTGCTCCTTCTTTGCTTTACCTGCTGAGTCATGGAACCAATCGATTATGTCGAAGGGAACTATCTGGCCGAGGGGTTCCGCGATGTGGATGCCACAGGTTCAGCAAAGATGGCGCGCTGTCTGGCTCTTCTGGACTCGCTCCCGTCGTTTCAAAAGTATAAGAATCTAATTCTCGAAGCGATTCAGCCGCGCCCGGGAAACATCACTGCGGACCTCGGTTGCGGGCTCGGCTTCGATGTCCTGCGCCTTGCTCGGTTTGTTGGACCCCGCGGGTGTGCGATCGGCGTAGACTTGAGTGCCACACTTCTTGCATCCGCCCGTTCCCTGAGCGGAGATTCCACCGCGGTCGCTTGGACTCGTGCCGACATTCAGGACCTGCCATTTGAGGATGAATGTCTGGATTCATGTAAGGTAGACCGCACGCTTCAGCATGTTGAACGTCCGCATGCCGTGCTCGGCGAGATGTTCCGAACCGTTCGTGCAGGGGGAATTGTCGTTTGCGCTGAGCCGGACTGGAGCACGTTCACCATAGGCCACCGCGACCAGAGCATGGTTCGACAGATCGCCGAGCTTTGGACAGCGAGCTTCCGAAACCCCTTGATCGGCCAACGATTAGAAATCGAACTCCGGCGGGCCGGATTCGTGGATATAATGACGCAGCCGGCGCTGCTGATGGCGCCCTCGTTTGAAACATCGGATAAGGTATTTGACATCGTGCAAACCGCCGAACGGCTCGCCCACGCTAAAAGAAGCGGGGAACCACTCGAATGGATCGCCGATGCAAGGGAGCAAGACCACGCATTTCCGGTATGGTCTTCCGTGACGCTGTTTGTGAACTCCGCGAAACGCCCTGGGACTCGATTCGCGGATTCGAAACGTGGAACGGCAAAGGAGATTGAGTAGCGAAGATGAAACCGATCACTAGGATACATTTGAGCTCGACGCTCGCCCTGGCGATAGCCTTGAGACTCGTTCAGGCGCAGTCGCCTGCCATTGTCATACCAGCTGCAACAGATGTTCTCGTGCGCGCCAACGAGACGATTGATTCCAGAACGGCAGATGAGGGGCGGATATACGCCGGTACGGTGGATCAGGACATTCTGGATTCAGCTGGAAATGTAGCTGTACGGAAGGGTTCAAAGGCCGAACTGCTGGTACGGCAAGTTGAACCAAAGAAGGAGCTCATCTTGGATCTTCAATCGCTCGTCGTGAACGGCAGACGCCATTTCGTAAACGCCGGTGACTATGATGCGACGCAGAAACACAAAGGCATTGGATCAAACTGGAGAACGGCGCAAATGGTGGGCGGAGGTACCGCTTTCGGCTCCATTCTTGGAGCGCTCGCGGGCGGCGGAAACGGCGCCGCCATTGGAGCACTTAGCGGAGCTGTGGGTGGGGGCGCTCTACAGATGTTCACTCGAGGCAAGGCGGTGAAGGTTCCAGCTGAAGCGGTTCTAACGTTTCGGCTTGAAAGGCCATTGAATCTCTATCCCGTTCAGTAGGGTCGCGCAAGTTATGTGGTCGTTCTTGAGGCGTAAACCCGCTCTCTGGTGCGCAGTAGGGTTAGCCTTCGTAATCGGAATTGCAATCTCGATTCAATACCAACCGGAGGTGTGGCTTCGAGTTCTGGGAACGGACGTTCTGGCTATCCTCGCTCGACCTCTTTTTACAATTGGCAAAATTGCGATCAGTCCCTCGTTCCTTATCAAGTCATAATTTTTATCAGCCTACTCACACTGTTTTCCCAGTGGCTTCAGAAAGTGCTAAGTGGCCGGGTCCTCGCACATACGGCACTCGATCCGCAGCACCGCTATACAGTCGCACGATTCTTGTCCCTTGGGGTATTCGTTCTTGGTCTCATGGTCGGTATAGATACCGCGGGCGTGGATCTCCGAAGCGTGGCGCTGCTGGGAAGTGCTCTCGGATTGGGCGTTGGCCTTGGGTTGCAGCCGATTGTGTCGAACTTTGTTGCCGGGCTTGTTCTGCTGATGGAGCGGCCGATCAAATTAGGAGACCGGATCGACGCAGGAGGTACAAACGGGGAAGTAGTCAGGATTGGCAGCCGCAGCACTTGGGTGTGCACGAATGACAATGAAATCATTATTGTTCCCAATTCCGATTTCATAACCAACCGATTAACCAATTGGACTGCGAACGATCCCAAGATCAGGTTCTCCTTAAAGGTGGGAGTTTCCTATGCAAGTGATCCAGAAATCGTCAAACAGATCTTGCTGGAAATGGCTGCCGGGCAGCCGGACGTATTGCATGACCCACCGCCCGAAGTGATCCTCAGCGACTTCGGGGATAATGCCCTTATCTTTGTCCTGCGGATCTGGAGCGCAAAGGAATTGGGAAATCCGCAACGATTGAAGAGCGACCTTTACTTCTCAATCCTCAAGTCGTTTCGTCATCACGGCATTGAATTACCGTTCCCTCAGCGCGACCTTCATCTGAGAAGCGTAGATCCATCGATAGGAAATGCACTGCACGTGGCGCAGGTCGCGAGCAAGAACTCGGTCAGCTCTCTGTCTCAATCGAAAGACTGAATCGCGACGAGTTCGGTGAAGGCACTCTCGCCCAAACGATTGAACCCGTCTCTGATGTTATTGCCGGTCACGAAGCTATCGTATTGCGAAACACTCAAAATGTAGCTGCCGGGGGCAAGGAGTTGAGTGATGCGCGCGTCCCAAGCTTCCCCGGTGGACGGATCAATGGCCACCCCGACGCCATCATCGTTTTCAGCAAGAGCGTTACCGGAAGCGTCAAAGGGTGTTAATACGGTATCGAAGCCGCCGCCGAGAACGACGGCGCCGGAAGATAGAGTGCCGCCGCCATAGCCATAGCTGCGACGATCGACTGACGCAGGGCCGCTCAGCAGGATGTTGAATAGTTGGACCTCATCGTCGCCAGTGAATGAGCCCTGCAATACGAGATTGGCGGCGTGCGCAGGGCTCGCAGTTATGAGCGTGGCGAAAACACCGGCAACAATGATTCTTCCGAAATGTGTATGCAAAATGTGATGACTCGCGAGCGGCGTCGATCGAGGATCAAGTTGTACCAAGAATATTTCCCTTTGTGCAACCGTTAGAACACGGCGCGGTCGACGCACCCGATTTTGTCGCGGAGAAGGCGAAGCGGAACGTTTTCAAAGTTCGCTCGACCCTGATTCGTGAAGCGTTTACGATCTGCGACTGGAACGAGCGTCGATAAGAAGAGACTGCGCTGACGCGATTGTCACAAAACACGCGAGCGTATCGAGCTTACACAAAAGGGATCGCGGACTTACCAGGACACGACGGGCGAACAGATTGGCGGAGGCGGGACGACCGGGTAAGTGGTATACGTTGCATTTTCAAGATAGGACGCTGCTGGATCGGCTTGCGAGATCACGAGTTTGCTCTCCCACCGCGTATTGGACGCATTCGTTCTTCCGCAGCCCTTGATTCCAGCAATGTTGCCGTCGGGGCAGGTAAGGGTGGTGTTGGTGGTCGGAACGGTCGTTGGCGCCGAGTAGAACGCGAATACGCACGCTTTTGTTCCACTCACCGGCGCGTTCGGATAGCCAAAGTATTTGGCGTCCAATAGCATATAAACGGCATTTCCGCCCATTCGGAAATCCAGGTAAGCGTTCCTCAGGTTGATGCTGATGAGAGACTTGGCATCCGCAAGATCGGTTCCCTGAAGGAAAGCGGAGTCGAATCCGGATTCGTTGCCCAACCCTCCAAAAGTCAGCGAGGCTCCAGAAAAGTCTGCGCCTATCAGGATGGAATTACCAAAATTGACGCCTTGGATGGTGGTGTTAGAGAAGTCTACACCGTACAGGTAAGCACTGCCGAAATTGGCTTCGCTCAGGGTTGCCCCTGCTGCCGTAGCACAGCTCTTCGTGAAGCCGTTGGCCTGGAGAGCGCAAGGGGTTGTCACGGAAGCGGGAACCGTTCCATAAAAGCTGGCATTCTCAAAACTTGCGCCGCTCAACTTCGCGTTCGACAGATTAACGTTCTTGAGATGCGAACCGCCAAATGAGGCCGCGTTCGGAATCTGGGCTGATGGGAGATTCGTGAAGATAGCGCCGCCAAGGTTCGTCCCCTCCAGGTCGGAATTATCCAGACTTGCACCATAGAATAGGCTGCCCGCCAGATTCATGTTTCGCATACTGGTGCTCACGAACTGCACAAGGCGTAAGTCAACGCCGGCTAGGCCAAGCGCCTGATCGAAGATGTCGCCTGTTAGGGTGACGTTCTGGAAGTTGATGCCCGTGAGGGTAGCGCCAGTCATGTCCACGTTTTCGAACGCTCCGGGAAGCGTGACCTTTGTCAGATCGGTGCCGCGGAAACTGGCCCCATTGAAGCTGGCTGCTACGGTGAAGTCGGCGTTTTGGAGCCCAAGCGCCTTGTCGAGAGTGGCTCGCTGAAAATTCGTGTTAGCGAATTTGATACCTGTCAACGTCGCTCCGTTCAGATGGGCTCCGTCGAACTGCACTCCGTTGAATGTCGCGCCCGTGAGGTCTACACCTCGAAGGCTGATACCAGAGGCAGAGGTACTACCGCTGAGATCGACCCCCGTCAGGCCTTGAGCGCCATCGAGCACGGTTCCCAAAAGTTTGGTGTTGCCGAACACGGCACCTTCAAGATGGGCGCCATTGAGTTTCACCGAGTTGAGCGTCGTATCCGTGAGAGTAGCGCCACTGAGGATTGTGCCTAACATCGAAGCTCCCGTCAAATCGATGCCGCCGAGATCGTACTTGGTGAGATCAAGACTGTTTAATTGACAATTGGCGCAGATCTTCTGGGCGATAGCCGAATTGATTAAGGGCTCAAGTTGTAAGCTGTAGTCTGCCGTCCGATAGGCGTGGAGTCCAGGCAGTCGGTATCCGTCGTAATCAGCTGGCTCGTACCTGCGTAATTGGCGCCCGAATACAGAGTAAGAGCTGTGTTATTCCCAAGGCGAACTGATGCGGTATTGCCGATCAGCGAAAGATCCGCGCTAGTGAATGCGTGAAAATCCGCGGTGTTGGCGGCGAAGACCGTGGCCGGACCCTGAAAGCCGCAGCTTTGGAAAAGAGCGACTTCGCCTTCGTCCAGAGGATCGACCGGCATTCCTTCCGGATAATAGCGGAACATAACGCGCATCGGCGTGCCGCTGTACGGAGCGAACGACGGTATGTTCCAAGCGAGGTTGGAGGCAGAATCGACGGAAAAGCCGTTTGAACCGGCCGAACCGGTTACCGTTCCGAAAATGGCCGTATAGCTTCCGCTGTCCTGAACGTCGAAGGTGTCGCCGTAAGCGTAGAAATTAACTATCGTTGCATTCTTAACATCGGCGAAAAGGACAGGCGGCATAACGCCGAGTCCGATGTTGAGGCCGAAGTTCTGATCCAAAATCCGCGGCCGGTGAATATTGGTCGGGTCAGGTGTGCCGGTGTTGTCGTGGAAATAAAATAGCGAGTCTCTGTCGATGGATTGCGAAGTCCAGTCGGCCATAATCGGGTAACCCGTGTCCAGGAATCCGAGGTCTTGTGCTGGCGGAACCGCGTACATGCGCCCGTGGCGCTTCTGACCTGATGGGTCGGCGTTGGGGTCGGGCTCTAACGCCCAATAGCCGCCTTTCGGAAGGTGGTTTGAGTTGAGGCTGACGACGGGTGCAGGATATTGAGCAAACGTGCAGGTTGCGATTGCAACCAGGAGAAGAGATTTCGTTAACATGACTCGGCTTACCGTCGGGTAACTGCCTGTAACATGCCAAAGCACGCAACAATGTGTCAGCCCTATGACGGACTCTCCTGGGTTCAGAGTGCCTTGAAGAGTGGAGCGAGTATAACACGCATTTACTGCCTCGATCAGAGGCGCGCACGGTCTGAGTCGCCCGCTTGCGATCGGTCGCAATGTCCGGCGAAACCGCTGCGGAGAAGCGGATAGCCTTGGCTGATTGGTGCATCTTGAGCCGGCATTATGCGTGCCGGCCGCCTCTTATGCCATCTGATCTACAGCCTGAATCAGTGCCTTGATATAGCCATAGCAATAGGCGAATGATTGAAGTCCGTTCGGGTCGTTCGGTGCTACCGGCACATGATCAGGCATCAGCATGTACGGATAGCCAATTTCCTTGTAAACCTGTATAGCTTTCACGAAGTTAACATCCCCTTCATCCGGGTAGACCTCCACGAATTCGTTGCGGTGCCCTCGGATGTTCCGGAAATGGACGTTAAAAATCTTCTGTCGTGAACCGAAATACCGGATTACGTCGAAAAGCTCCTTCCCTGGATCGGCGAGCATCTCTGAGACGGTGCCCTGACAGAAATTCAAGCCATGATACTGGCTTTCACGAATAGAGATGAATTTCTTCAAGCCATCAACTGTGCCCAGCACTCGTGTCACGCCTTGATAGCCCTCGGGCGGCACTCCCGGGTCGTGCGGGTGGCAGGCCATTCGAATCTTGTTCTCATTTGCAACTGGAATAACTCGGTCCAGGAAGTAAGTGATTCGTTCCCATGCCTGGTCGGCATCGACGTGTCCGGCTTTTGTCAATGGCGGATCCGGGTGAGCCTCCGCCAGCTTCCAGGTGCTGTACATCGCGTCGCCCCGGCCTGGCGTTCTCCCTATTCGAATGACACCCAGGATACTCATGTTGTACTTGATGGAAGGGATCCCCGCCTTAGCGCAGTTCTCGATCATCTTCTGAAGTGATTCAATATCCCGATCGCGCTCCGGACTTTGGGCCAGCATGATCGCGGGATGCTTCTCTTTGTCGATGTGGCTCGATTCCAGAAAAGGAGGCGCAGTGCATTCCACTGTGATACTGTTCTTTTCGGCGAGATCCTTCATCCTGCTCAGCTCATCGACTGTGGCGTAAATCCGGTTCTCGGCTATTTGTGGGTAACCGCAGATATGACGCACGCCGTACCGCGCCAGGTATTTCAAGTGAGTTTCGTTGGTCGGAGCGCTCTGGCATCCCAGCTTCATCTGCGCGCTTTTGCCGCGTCCGTGCGCAGCAGGCTTTCCTTGCGCTTGCTCCGAGCCAAGTGCTGCCGTCAGGCCGATTCCCGCTGCCCCGGCGGAAGAAAGAAGTTGTCTACGATTCAAGTGTTCCTCGCCTGGAACACTTTATCGCAAGCATAAATTGGAACCGCACTTAGAGCGTCAACTTTCGTTCCGGCCAGGTGAAAGGGACGACGATGAGCGTCCGTTGTTCTTCCGGCAGCAATCTTCGCCACGAGGCCAGCGAGACATCTTTTGACGTGAACCATTGCAAGGGCCAGACGAAAAATTATATAACTCAAGACACGTTTGTTTTTGGAGGGTCCTCGTTGAAACGCCTCATCAGCATCGCTTTGCTCGCTGGCCTACTCGGGTTTGGACAAACCGAGCGCGGCAACATTACCGGCCTTGTCACGGACAACACCGGCGCCACCATCCCGAATGCCGCGGTTACGGTCACTGGCAAAGACACCAATACCGCCGAACATGTCCTCAGTACGAGCACGGGAGAGTACAATGCGGCCAATTTACAACCAGGCGCATACCGCGTAGAAGTGTCCGTTTCCGGATTCAGTACCTTCGTGCTCGATAACGTTGTTCTTACGGCCGGTGCTACCGTTCGCGCCGATGCCAAGCTCCGACTGGGGAATCTGAGCGAAACGGTTGAAGTCTCTGCTCAGCCGATCCAAATGCAGACAGAGGATGCCCGCGTCTCGAACGCCGTCCAGAACAGGCTGGTCGACGAGTTACCGCTCGTAGTAGGGGGTGCGCTACGCAGCCCATTCGATCTCGTCTCCACCGTCCCTGAAGCCAAGGGTAGCGGCAATGCTCTTTCCCTCGGGGGTGGCCCGGCGGCTAGCTGGAGCGCAACTCTGGACGGACTGTCCGTTAATACAAACCGTTCCGCAGACGCGACCGAAACGGCCTACCTCACACCTTCCGTCGAATCCATCACGGAATTCTCAGTCGATACGAACGGCTTCAAAGCGGAGTTCGGACAGGCAGGGGGTGGAGTCATCACGTTTGTCTCGAAATCGGGAACCAATGGTTTTCACGGCACCGCCTACGAGTTCCTTCGCAACGACGCTTTCGATGCGCGTGGTTTCTTCGCACCCACTCGCTCCATCTACAAGCAGAGCGATTTTGGCGCGTCCGCCGGTGGGCCGGTCGTGGTTCCTAAGCTCTACAACGGACGAAATCGCACCTTCTTCTTTGTGTCGTATGAGGGATTCCGGAACCGTCTTGGAGCCAATGGGACCGTGCTTACGGTGCCTACGCCTGAGATGTATAACGGCGATTTTTCAAAGTGGGTAAATTCACGTGGCGCGCCGATTCAGATTTATGATCCTCGCAGCACTCAACCCGCTTCTTCCGGCGGTTTTACCCGCTCGCCTTTCCCTGCCAACCAGATCCCGGTCTCGGCCTTCAGCAATGTTGCAAAGCAGATGATTCCGTTCGCCAAGGCAATAGCGCCGAATCGTCCCGGCTTGGTTCCTGGCACTTCCGGGTACATCTCCAACAACTACGTTACGAGCGGCGGGGACACCGAAAGCCCTACGGACAAGGGAAGCGTGAAGCTCGACCAGAATTTTGGATCTAATCATCACCTCGGGTTCCTTTATAACAAGACCCGCTACAACTCGGAGCCCGGTCCCGCGGGTCCAACCGGTCTTCCGGAACCGCTGTGGAATGGTCAGATCTCGGATTACAATGCTTCACTCTATCGTCTTAGCTACGACTGGACTCTCTCTCCCCGCCTGTTTAACCATTTCGCGATCGGTGGCAATGAGTTCTACAAAAACAGCTTCTCGCCCAACTCAGGCCAGAACTGGAAGAGCAAGGTATGCATCCCGAACGCGGTCGATTGCAATGTCAATTTCCCGGTGTTGACCTTCACCGAATTCACCGGGTGGGGCAGCACTGCGTATAACGGCACGGAGCAACCATCCTGGTCGTTCAAAGATGATCTCAGCTATATTCACGGCGCTCATTCTATGAAGTTCGGCTATGCTTTTGAAAGCCAGCGCGCCAACGGTTTTGGGCAACAGAACATTGCCGGGCAGGCGGCCTTCAGCTTCCTTGAGACTGCCGTCCCGGGCGTCACCACCTTCACTAGCGGCAGTTCGTTCGCGTCTTTCCTGCTCGGCGCAGCGGATAGCGGAGCTACTGAAACCATCCGTTACCTTCCGCAAACTTTTGCCTATCACGGATTCTATGCGCAAGATGACTGGCATGTGAACCGCAAGCTGACGCTCAACCTGGGTCTGCGCTATGAGTTCACGCTGCCGCCGGTGGCGGGAGGTGACCAATATTCCGACTTCTCGCCAACCACGCCGAACCCTGCCGTCAATAACTATCCTGGTGCGCTCGTCTTTGCCGGATACGGTCCGGGTCGCCAGAATACGCGAAGCCTGGTCCCGGGCTGGTACGGGGCGTGGGGCCCTCGTTTGGGTCTGGCGTACGCAGTCAACTCGAAGACCACAATCCGCGCTGCGGCCGCGCGCTCGTTCAGTCGTGTCACGGTAGTCGCAAGCAGTAGTCATTACGCCGGCTTTATCGGCCAGTACGCGTTCAGCTCGACCAACCAGGGAATCACCCCTGCGTTCTATCTCGATTCCGGCCTGCCCTCCTACCCGCTTCCGCCCCAGATCAATTCGTCCTTTGCGAACAATTCGAATGTGGACTACTGGCAGGGCCAGAATGCGACCCGCGCGCCCGAGGCTTACAACTGGACGTTTTCGATTCAGCGCGAGATATCGCCCAGCACCATATTCGAAGCCGATTACAACGCCGTCGTCGGAGCCCATCTGCAGAGCGGCATCGTCAACATCAACCAGGTGCCGATGTCCGCAGTGAATCAGCTCATTCAAACCTACGGCACAACGCAGGCCATCAACATCCTTAACTCAAACATCACGTCCGCATCCGCCGTAAGCGCGGGCATCACTCCACCGTACCCAAATTTCACCAACTCCGCGGTACAACGCTCGCAGTCTGTGGCTCAAGCTCTGCGCCCCTATCCGCAGTACCTCACGATTGATACCAGTCAGAGCGGTGGTGACAAAAGCGGTCACTCCAGCTATCACGCTGCCGTTGTTAAGTTAAACCGCCGTTTCAATGCCGGTCTGATGTTTCAGTGGAGCTATGCCTTTTCTAAGTTGCTTACGGATTCCGATACCTACTATGCGAATCTCGGATTCGCCGAAGACCAAGGCAATCGCAAGCTGGAGAAGTCAATCGGTCAATACGACCAAACCCACGTGTTCAAGTTCAATACGCTCTACGAGCTTCCATTCGGCGTTGGCCGCCGCTGGCTTACTCACGGCTTGGCGAGTCAGGTGCTCGGCGGGTGGCGTCTCAGCGCAATCCAGATCTACTCAACGGGTTTCCCAATCGGGGTGACGCGAAATGCCCCGCTTCCAATCTTTAACGGGTCAAATCGTCCCTACATCACCAGCTATGACTGGAAGTCCACCTGGAGCGGTGATTTCGACCCCGCTGCCGAAACTTACCTGAGCGCTGCCGCATTCCCGACGCAGCCGCGCAACCTTCTTGGAAATGCGACCCGCTACAATCCCGTCCTTCGTTCGTTTCCAAATCTGAACGAGAATGTCAGCCTTGGAAAGTCGTTCAACTTTACTGAGCGCCTCCGGCTGGATTTCCGCGCGGAAGCTTTCAATCTCTTCAATCGCGTTGTGTTCGCTGCACCCTCGTCGACATGCTCAAATCTAAGCAGCACCTGCTTTGGCGCAATCACGGCTCAATACAACTCGCCTCGTCAAATGCAGCTGGCGTTGAAACTGTATTGGTAGCGCAACAATTATGTTGCCGCCCCCATAGCTTTGCGGGTGTGAGCCGTTATCCTACCGTTCATGAGAACTTGGCAAGCTGGAATCTTTGCTCTCGGAACGGCATCGCACACGTACCTGGAATTTGACCTCCTGAACCAGGACTTTGGCGAAAAGCTGGTTGCCGCAATCTCCGGTTTGCACGAGCCGAGAACGACGGTCGGAGGAGTCAACTTGGTGGCGGGGTTCCGGCCCGAGTTGTGGCGTCAACTTGTTCCTGATGACGCGCCAGCGGGCTTGCACGGATTCAACAATCCAATCATCGGGAAAGACGGGTTCGTAATGCCTGCCGCACAACACGACGCTGTGCTTTGGCTTTCGGGAAGTGCGTACGACGTTCTATTCGACGTCGCACATGCGGCCGTGGTCGCTCTCAAGGATCTGGCCTCGGTCGCCGAGGAGACCTCGAGTTGGCCGTACCGGCATGATCGCGACCTCACCGGCTTCATCGATGGTTCGGAGAACCCAACCCTTATGGATGCTTCAGACGCTGCGCTCATTGGAGAGGGGAATCCGGGCGAAGGAGGAAGCGTCCTTCTATTGCAGAAGTGGAAGCATGACACCGCCGCGTGGGAGTCCCTTTCGGTCAGTCAGCAAGAAGAGACCATGGGGCGCAGAAAACTGGACAGTGTCGAGCTGGATGACAAGCCGGCAGACTCACACGTAGCGAGCACCGATCAGGATCAGTACGGGAAGATCTTTCGCCGAAATATGCCGTACGGGACGGTCACCGATCACGGAACGATGTTTGTTGGATTCAGTGCCGACCAGCGGCGACTATCCAGCATGCTGGACAGCATGGCGGGCCTGCGTAATGGAGTACGAGATGCTCTCACGCGTTACACCCAGCCGATCAGTGGCGGCTATTACTTTGTTCCCTCAACGGAAAGCCTGCGTCGGATCGCTCGAGACTAACTTCATCCGTAGCGCTGAGTAGCGTGGTACGCGGCGATCATCGAAGAGGTAGCTTCGTGAGAGTGTCAGCGCGGGATGACTTACTACGCGTGCGGGCACTCGCCGACGCTCCAAGCAGTTCGAAATGGATGCGCAACTGTCGTACAGCCGCATCGAATGGTTCAACCGTAGCGTAGGATCGGGACAGCATCACCCCTCCTTCCATCACAGCCAGCACATACGTTGCAAGCGAGTCCAGATCCGTGCCCTTCGGGATTCGACCGTTTGCCTCTTCCAGGCAGTCACGCACGGCGCCGATCCATCCACGAAAATTCTCGGCGATCAAAGCGTGTGCGGGACGATTCTCGGGATCGATCTCGAGGGCAAGCCTTCCCAACGGACATCCGTATTGACAGTTCGTCTTAAGAATCCGCTCCCGGTATCCCGCTAGAATTGCAAAAATCCGCTCGATCGGGTCGGACGTCAGCGCTCGCGCCGGCGCCACGATCTGCGGCTCGAGAGCTTCGAGATACAACTCCAGAACGGCCTTTAACAGCGCCTCCTTGCTGTCGAAAAAGTGATAGAAGCTGCCGCTATTGACTTCTGCCCGGCACAACAGGTCCGACATGCTCGTGCCAGCGAATCCGCGCTCCCAGAAAAGGTAGAGCGCCGAATCGATCAGTCGCTGGCGGGTTTGGGATTGTTTAGCCATCTCACAAAGGGAATGCCGGACTTCCGGGTCTGCTCCGAAGTGGACTTGCATTCCTATTGTCGCTGTGATTTACTTGAACGATCAACCAAGTACCATGAAGCCTCTCTTCCTCCTTTCTGTTCTCTCGCTGACAGCCTCGGCCCAGATGCATACTCGAGTGACGAAGCAGGCGCAGCCGAAAAAGGCCTTGCTCTTCGTAGTCGAGGTCCCCGCGTCTCTGGATGATGTCTGGGCGGCCTTCACGACCAGCCCCGGACTGAGTACCTGGCTTACGCCGAAAGCGGTTGTCGAACTCCGGAAGGGCGGGGAATGGACCGCTCATTTTCCGGATGGTGCAACTGGCGGCGGAACTATTGTTGATTTCACGCCTAAAACGAAGCTGGTGATGTCCGCAAAGGCTCCGCCGATGTTTCCGCACGTTGCGGCCGAACGCACACTTGCAACCTGGACATTTGAGCCTGTCGCTGGAAGGCTCACTCGGGTAACTTTACGTCAAACGGGGTGGAAGTAGGGCGAGGAATGGGACAAAGCGTATGACTATCTAGCCGCCGGCAACGGGCAACTCTTAGACACGCTATACCGCCGTTTTGAGAGTGGTCCCATCGACTGGGCCAGAGAGTGGGGTCCTGCGAAATAGGAGAACTCGTGAATCAGGTTCCTTCACGAGTTTGTCGAAGTTAACGACTCTCGCCGCTCCGAACGAAGTAACCCTGAATTGAACGTCTGGCTTTAAACGTCGAGTTGGCCGTATGACCGTGCCATATCCCCGCATGGAAGACGATAATTGAACCAGCATCTCCGCACGCGAGAACCTCGCCTTCCCACTCCTGCGAGGGATCGACGGATCGATCGGAGGGAAAATCCGGCCAATCATGCGAACCGGGAACAAAGCGTGTGGCCCCATTTTCCTGAGTAAATGAATCAAGCATCAGGATGAATCCCGCCATAGATTCATCGCCACGGGTTCTTTCGATATCCGCATGCAAGTCTTGCGCGGAACTTCCCGGCCTTACCGTTCTGCCCAAAAGAGCGCTAAGCCTGAACGGCTCACCAATGAAAGCCCTACAGGCATTGAGGAGAGGCGGGTAGTGGTAAATGTCTTCAAACTCCGCCTTATTGTCAGTGAAATACAGCCGAGTGGTTGTGCTCCCGATCCTGAAGTCTCCTCCTGACCCAAGGGTCATCAACCGGTCGTAAGCTGCGCCTATTTCGGTTAATCTTCCCGCTGAGATAACGTCGGGAAGGATCACAAAGCCACATTCCTTCGCGTTCGAAAGGGGTTCCTTGCTAGCGCCCAATTCAGAGGATCTCATGCCGTTGGAACCTGCGGCAGTCATGTCACATTCATGAGTCCTATCCCGTCATGGACTTTAGAGCCTGGAGGACAGACATGATCAGATGGGCACTGCGGAGAGCAATCGGGAAGTTTGAGCGAAAGTGGAACTACGATGCGGGATATATGCGAGACATCATTGACGCAAGTCCGCGGGCAGCATGGCTATTTTCGCGTGTAACTGCGCTCGGACAGTTCCGGCGCGACCTCCCGGTGGAAGCATGGTGCGCCGCCGGCATTACAGCACTGCGACACGAGGATTGCGGCCCATGTACGCAACTCGGTGTCACGATGTCGGAGCGCGCCGGGGTCCCTCCAGGAGTTCTGAGAGCCTTGCTGGCTGACGATTCCGATGCGATGCCCCCGGACGTCGCACTGGTTTGGAAATTCACCCGGGCCACGCTTGCGCACGATGCCTCCGCCAGAGAAGTATCGCGAGGAGATCGTGAGCCGTTGGGGGCGTCGCGCTCTTGTCAGTTTGGCCTTTGCCATCACCGCGGCGCGAATGTACCCAACCGTCAAGTACGCTCTCGGTCACGGTAAGGCCTGCATGCGTGTCGTGGTTGGCGGCACGCCGGTAATGTTCGATCACGGCCAGATACCAGTGCGAGCGGATGCGGCGGTGCACAGTCGGTGAGCTCCTCGGAAGCCCCACGCCTAATCCGGCCGCGAGCTTCGAACCTTATCGCCGACGCCTGCTCGGTCTCGCATATCGAATGCTCGGATCGATGGCTGAGGCGCAGGATGCGGTGCAGGAGACATTATTACTTGCGCTGGCATGCTGCCGACCGCGACAAAGTGATGGACCCACGGAGCTTCCGACGACTACGGCAACACGGATTTGTATCGACATACTTACTTCCGCTCGCGCGCGGCGGGAGGAGTA
>CAVSTI010000022.1:0-29495 GCA_963730775.1 uncultured Acidobacteriaceae bacterium
AACAACGCGAAAGAGCAGAAACACACCGGCAAGGATACGCATAGACAATTTCTATCACAACATTGAGTGAATCGCCTGCTTTTGGGAACTGCGCTTGGCCCAGTTCGGCAGTTTAATTTGGCCCATCCCCTTTCGCCATCGTTTCAAGGACAGGGTTTTGCGCATGAACTTATAAATAAGGACCCGTCGCCGGAGTAGTTAGACCGGCATATCCACTGCTCACTTATCGTCGCGGACTTCCCTCCTTTGTTCTGCCGATCTAGCGTTCTCCGGAATCTGGCAGTAGAGCTTCTAAAAAGTTCTTTACCGGTTGAACGGCTTGCCCGTACTTGGGTTTGCCCTGAGAATCTACCTAGGGCGCGTCCGTCACAGCCTTAATCTCAAAAACGACTCCACCCGGTTGTTTCCGCCACCCGGCGCAGTTCCATATAGGTTTCCCGCGGAGTCGAAGATCAGACTGGAGGCCGGGTACTCTCCATTTGTTCCGGTAAAGTTCGCCAAGACCGTCTCCACCCCGCTTGGATCGATTTTATAAACTACACCGTCCCCGTCCGAACCGCCACCAGGAGTTGTTCCAAAAAGATTACCGGCCTGGTCCCGTAGCAAGCCTCCAAAAGGATGCCCGCCGTCTAATCCACCTGTGAAGGTATAAAGGATCGTCTCCTGGCCGGCTGCACTGATTTCGTACACCACGCCGAAATTGTTTTCGCCCCCGAGCTGAGTCGTCCCATACAAATTGCCGGCGGAGTCGAGCACAACACCGGCATAAGGGGAGTATCCGTCAGCCTGCGATTGCGCGAAGGCATGCAAAATGATCAACTGGCCCGTCGGCGTTAATTGATAAACAGATCCGCTTTTCGCGGGGCCGCCACTCTGGAAAGTGCCGTATAAATTCCCGGCGCCATCGAGCGTAAGCCCGGAAAATGGGTATAGGTCACAATAGATATCCTTCGGGGCGCAGACGAAGCTGTACAGCAGGGTTTCCTCTCCCCGCGTATCGATTTTAAAAATCGCTCCGCCCCCGTCCGCCGTACCACCCAGAGTGGTTGTGCCATAGAGGTTTCCTGACGCGTCGAAGATCAGACCACCCGAAGGATTGTAACCGTCTGGAATGCCCGTGAAGCTATGCAGCACTGTTAGCATGTTACTGGCATCCAGCTTGTAAACCACTCCGAATCCGTTGACTCCACCGCTAAAAGTTGTTCCGTAGAGATTGCCGGCTGCATCGCGAATCACGCCGGATTGAGGATCTGCCCCGTCAGTGCCACCCGTAAAACTATAGAGTAAGGTTTCTTTCCCGCTCGGATCCAGCCGATAAACCGTACCGGCCCCATTTAAACCGCCGGCAGAGGTGGTCCCATAAAGGTTGCCTGAAGAATCCCGGGTCAAACTCCCAGCGGGAGCCGCTCCGTTCGTAGCGCCAGGAAAGCTATACAACACGGTCTCCATGCCAGCCGCATCCAATTCGTACACCAAGCCGGCATTCGATACGCCACCTGCTGAGGTCGTCCCGTACAAGTTGCCTGCGGCGTCGCGGATCAGACCATTTGGATCAGCGCCGCCTGCTCCTCCAGCGAAGTTATAAAGAACTGTCTCGTTTCCGGCTGGATCCAGCTTGTAGACGACGCCTCCTCCGAGAGTGCCGCCTGGTGTGGTCCCGTAAAGATTACCGGAGGAATCGAGGATCACGCTCCCACCGGGATAACCTCCATCCGCGCCACCGGTGAAACTATGAAGAATGGTTTCGTGACCTTCGGCATCCAGTTTGTAAACCACGCCATAGCCGTATACTCCTCCGAAGGCTCCCCCCGAGAAAGTGGTCCCATAGATGTTGCCCTCGCTGTCGAGAACCACACCCGAAGAAGGCATGTCCCCTTGCGTTCCTTCTTCGAGAAACCTAAATAGGGTCGTTTCCTGACCGGTTGCATCCGGTTTGAAAACCACGCCCAAACCGAATCCACCTGACTCAGTCGTTCCATAAAGGTTGCCAGCCTTATCGCGAAACAGGCCAGCCATCGGAACTTCACCATCGCGTCCCGTGAAGCTGTGCAGGACGGTTTCCTCGCCACTCGGATTGAACTTGTAAACCACGCCTTTATTCGCTGTGCCGCCAGCCTCTGTGGTGCCATATAAGTTCCCGCCGGAATCGCGGATCACACCAGCGGGCGGGGAGCCGCCATCTACCCCACCTGTGAATGTGTAAAGGACAGTTTCAGCACCTGCGGCACTTAGCCTGAACACCACTCCGGCGTTTGCCGCGCCCCCTGCGTGTGTAGCCCCATAGAGATTTCCTTCCGCGTCACTGACCAGAGAGCCTACCGGATTTGCACCATCTGCTCCACCGCGGAAGCTGTAGAGTACAGTTTCGCCGCCGCCCGTAGGAACTTTGAACAACGCGCCGTAGCCCCAAATGCCACCAGACTCGGCAATTCCATAAAGGTTGCCCGCTCTGTCGCGAATTAAGCCATTGGCATTTTCACCTCGGGGCTGGGGGTCTGCAAAATCATGCAGAACGATCAGGGGAGTCTGGGCGCGCAGCACGCCTGCAACTGTCAGCGTGCCGACAACCCACAGAACGCGGGCGCACTGCGCAATGGCGGCGAACCGCGATTTCAGCAGGGGTCTTTTATTTCCGAATGTCATGATGATCCTCGACTCTTATCGACAGTATTGGTGAAGTTATCACAGTCTTCCGCCTCGCTCCTGCAAGCGAGCTGCGGATTGATTGAGCGCATCCGCGAACGTTCCGTCGCCGTTTCCGAGTAAAATGCTAATCGTGCTGAAGTTTGGGTCACCGGCGCACGCCGCGACAATATCCATCTTGCCATCGCCATTGAAGTCCGCCAGAGCAAGTGCATAGGGATGATTGCCGACGTTGTTGAAAGACGCCGCGGCTTGTAACCCACTTTCCGGAAGAGCAACCACTGTCCCTACGAGTTTGGCGGAAGTACTCGGCGCATAAGTAGCGTTGCCGGCGTAGTAGGCCGATAGGGCGTGACTTCCCGTGGAGAGCAACTGCGTGGTCAACCGGGCGCGGCCGCCGGAGATGGTGGCGATGCCGAGGAAGTCGGTGCTATCCGCATAAAACGTTACGGGTCCGGTAGCGGCTGCGGGCGAAACGACGGCGGTGAGCGTGATCGGCTGCCCGAAGACCACGCGCTTGACGGATTCCGCGAGAGTGGTCGTGGTTGCCGTAGCGCCGTGGGGCTGGGCCGCTCGCGCCGCGGCCGCCTGGAGACAAAGGCCTGCGAGGAGGCAGTACGTTAGGTTCTTCATTCGGTGATGGTTCCTTTTGAAAGGTCGAATTACGGCCCGCGCCGAATCCACGGTTGCTGCGCGCCGGCCGCGACTCGCATTACACGACGGCAACCCTAAAAATGTCGATTGAAATATACTGAAAGACCTTGAATGACCGTGAATCCTGCGCCAATCGCGAGGTTCACGGCTGTCCGCTGAAAAAACGTGCGTTATAGGCAAACTTATCAATAGGGCTTCCCGGCGTGTTGGAACCCGGTACGAACAGCAAGTTTTCCGTGATACTTTCGCCAGCGGCCAAACCGGTGGCTGTGATCTCTACGGAGGCGGTCCCCACATGTCCTGCTGTGCAATAGATCGTCACACTCGGTTGGACATTGCAGCCGTTCGGGCAAATCGCCGGATTTATCCGCGGCAAGCCGGCGAGGACCAGGAAGAGCGGGCCGGGGATTGGCGCGCCTGAGGTGTTCGTGAAAACCGTCTTCTGCGTATAGTAGTTGCCCAAAGGACCTGGGACAAATGGGCCCTTCGAGATTTTGATGGACCCGGTTACCTCAGTCCCCCGCATCCGCCGCCCTGAACAATCAGAGACCGCAGCTCCGTGTCACTAACCGATGCCCCGGCAGCGCCTCCGAACGCCCCCGAGGCCTGCAAGACCGGCCCGGGAGATAAATTACTCGCCAGCACCGTGCCGTCGATCGAAAACGTTCCCACGGAATTGGAAACGTCCAGGCGGAAAAGATGGAAACCGTTGGTGATTGAGAACGGGTAAGGAGTGAGGGGATGATTCGGCACTTCGATCGTGTTTATGTTGAATCCAGTATCCGCAAGTCCGATGGCGAATGAGGTTCCGCTGATATCTTGCAGCGTCAAGTAATAGCCCTCGCGCGTTCCTGTTCCGACGTTCGGTACGTAATTTGACGAGATGATGTGAAGAGTCGCCCGTAGGACGGAATGCTGGGAAAAATCTACGGGAGCGATGGACCAGTACTGCGCGCCCGCGGTTGTGTTTTCCTCAAGCGCTCCGTTAAGGATGAAAGGGCTGGGGTTCGCGCCGTCGCCCGAGTACGCGAATCCCTGATCCTGCGGGAGCGTTCCAAGAGCTGCGTTGAAGGTCTGCGCCCCGCCTGGGCTAATGCTGAGAGCGAGGCAGAAGCAAAGAGTCAGTTTGTTCATAAGTCGTCGTTCCTTTCAAAGTGTGAGGTTGGTTTCGTGCGCGGCTGCCGAACCCCTCGCGCGTTGGGCAGAACGTGAAACTCACCGCGTCGGTATCTCCCACGTCAGCCACCGGATCGGTGACCTTCTATGACGGCACTACGGCCATCGCATCCCGCACCCTATCGGCCGGCGCGGCGACCTTCAACTAGACGTCCCTCGCAGTCGGCACCCACTCACTGAAGGCCGCGTACAGTGGAGACGGCAATAACGCCCCCAGCTCTTCGCCGGTAATATCGCACGTGGTGCAGTAGTTAAAATGGTGTTGCGAGACCAATCTTCGGAGAGCAAGAACGGTGCAGAGTCAACATCCGGGGCTCCGGCCGTTCTACTCTAACACCACTAAAGTCTTTACCGCGGCTTCACCCGAATGATGGCCATCATGCCGCTGTCTTCATGGCCCAGAATGTGGCAGTGATAAACGAAGTCGCCGATATCGGGCCCGCGAAAGTCCATTCGCAACTTTACGCTGGGATAAGGTCCGCTTCCACTCCAGAACGGAACTTGTACCGTGTCACGGTACTCCTGGTTCAGCAGGGGTTTGCCGTTTTGTGCAAGAAGCAGGAAGTGAATTTGATGAATATGGAACTCATGGTTTTCCAGAGCACGATTTTCAATCGTCCAATCCTCGACGGAGCCCTGCGTGGTAATAATGGCGGGAGGGTTATTCGGGGTTGAAAATCACTGGCGTTTGTCCGTCCACAGTGATGAAGAAATTAGTGGGACTGTCAGGATCGTTCGGATCCGAGAGAACTTCGGAGAAGTAAAGCTTGCGCGTGGCAGTTGGCACGGCCGAGACTAGCCCGGCGAACCGCCCGGCAGAAGGCGGCCCCGACACTTTGGGAACGTGCAACACCGGCTCGATCGCACTTGCGCTTGTCTCGATCGAAGCGAGCGGTCGCTGCGGATCGTTATCGCCGTCCGGACCAGTACTGATCTTCATCGTTAATAAAGTCGCAGCTTTCACCGTAGGCGCGGGGCCGGTGACGACAAATTCGGCTCGACCGGCCGGCGGCAGCAGGATGTGTTTCGCGGCAACCGTTTTGCCCGTTCCAGCACCATCTTGTGATCCGGTTGACACGCCGTCGAGTGCCACGATTCCCAAAATCTGTGCCTCGCCATCGTACTGAACTTGCAGATCGAGAATCGTGTCCGCGGATCCGTTGAGCACTCGCCAGAACTGCTTCTCCTGTGGCCGCATCGGGATGATCACAGGCGTGAATGCGGGGTACGCGATCGGAATATAGTTGAGCGAAATGTCCCAAGAGGGAACCTGTCCGCCAGGCGACGGACCGCCTGGAACCAGATTGTCGCGAACGATGAGCGTGCGGATAGGAAGTCCCGCAACCGTCCCGTTCACATTCTGAATGCCATCGACAATGATTGCTCCCGAAGCGCCGCCCAGCACCGCCGCTTCCGATATCCCGTGAATGTGCGGGTGATACCAATACATCCCAGGCGGCTCATCGGCGGGAAAATGAACGTCGTAGCGAAAGGATTGACCGGAGTTGACTACCGTCTTGATCACTTCGTCCTGATGACAGACCGGCGCGACGTTTGCGCCATGGAAATGAATATTTACGGAAGTACTATCCATAACGCCGGACCCGCAAACGCTCGTTGGCGATCCCGTCACGATCATCCCCGGCATGGCGGACATCGATTGGGAGGACATCGACTCTGGCAAGGCATTGTTCAGGTTGATGATCAATCGGTCGCCCGGATTGACGTGAAGCGTGGGCGATTGCGATCCATCGTCGGTCACAAAGCAGAACAGAGTGTTGCCGGACAGGTCGATCTGGGCCCGGTATGTAAAATTCACGCTGAGAACGCCGTGGCTGCTAAAGAGATTCTGCGGCTCATCAATCACACTTCCCGCTGGCAAGCGCGGGCAGGGTGCCGGCGCTTGCGCATAAAGGCCCATTGAGCAGAATGCAGGGATGATCGACACACGGGCTACTCGCCTGGCGAGACGTAACAACGGTTTTAAAATCACTGAAGGCAGGTCCTTATCTGGTTGAATTCGGCCTGAAAAACAGGCGTAACGCCGAGCTTCCGGGGAGCGATCAACGACGCAACGTCATCGTAAATCCCTGGCCAGGTAGATCTCGGACTGATTTGATCCTATATTAGGAGTAGAAGGGTCCACTCGTCAAACAAAACCAGCCATTGGCGCTCTTTTTCCGTCAAACGGCGCGAATAGCCCCTTCTATGGTTTCAACGTTAAGATTTACCGGCGCAGCCGGATCTGCCAATCTTGCAGCCGCGCACATAGACTCGCAAACGACGGAATCTCGGCGAACCAGAAGTTTTCCGCAAAGAAACAGCCGTGATGACGAAGCTAAAGCTTGAGGTACGATTCGAGCGACGCAGCCGCATTCGCCGTAGCCTCGGTGCCCGATGGGCCAAAAGCTTACATTTTAGGCACTGCCGGAGTCTCGTTGATCAAAATGCTGACGGCATGCGAGTCGGCGGCAAGGATGTCCGCCTTCCCGTCTTGGTTAATGTCCGCGATGGTCAGACTGATGCCGGGATACCCACCGTCATAGCCCAGCGAGCCCTGGAAAGTGCCGTCTCCATTGCTGAGTGCCACCGTAACACTCGAACTTAAGTTCTCGATGGAAATCAGGTCATCCTTTCCGTCCCCGTTGATGTCCGCAGCGGCAAGGTACGGTGATGGCAGGCTGGAAGGCGAGTCGATCTCGGCCTGAAAGGTCCCGTCGCCGTTGCCGAAAAACAGAGCGTCGGTCGCCGTGGGAGTTCTGCTCGAAATCACGGGAACAACGATGTCGGGCTTCCCGTCTCCGTTGAAGTCGCCGACGGCGAGGAACGGAACGTTGCCATCGAAGGAAGTAATGAGCACCGGTGTTCCAAAAGTGCCATCGCCATTGCCTGGCACCAGGTAAACAGAGGATTCCAGTGAGGCAACGAAGTCCAGGTTTCCGTCCAGATTAAAATCCGCTACCGCGAGACCGGTTATCCCGGAACTGAGTACGGTAACGGGCGATGCGAAAGTGCCTTTCCCTAAGTTCAATAGGAACTGTATGCCGTTCGATCCGCCGACGAGAAGATCCGGTTGGCCGCCATGGAATTTGCCCGCCGCCAGAAATCGGGGCTGCAGCTCGACGGGATTGGCATGCGGTTGAGAGAAAGATCCCTTTCCGTTACCGAACAGGATGGACACGTCGTTCGATCCGTAATTGGCGGTCGCCGCGTCCAGCTTGCCATCACCGTTGAAATCAGCCAACACGACTGCGATGGGCGTGGTTCCCGTGGCGAACGTTACGGCAGCGTGGAATTGGCCGGCGCCGTTGCCGACAAGAACGCCAATGGTGTTTGTTCCCGTCGCCAGTACGTTGTTGTCGCAAGTAACCAAATCCAACTTGCCATCTCCGTTCAGGTCGCCGGCCGCCACCTGCGCGAGGGATGCTCCCGGGGGCAGCCGCGACTTGCGGAGTTTCGATGAATGCGCCGGTGCCCTTGCCCAGGAGAACAGATACAGTGCTTTCCGCAAGGCCCCCCGGGCCGGCAAGGTCCAGCTTTCCATCACCGTTCAAGTCTGCCGCGGCAAGCGCACCCGCCACCAGCGGAAAGCTCCCGATGTCTTTGAAGCCACCCACGCCGTTAAGCAGGTGCTGATGGTGACTCCCGAGGCGACATCCATCGCGGCAAACAAGGAAGTGACGCCATGCCGCTCATAATCGTGCGACTGACGCGCCGGCACACCGGGCGCGAGCGGCAGAATCGGTTCCGTTCGATTCAGCGCCTGCACGTGGCTTTTCTCATCGACACACAGCACAATCGCGCGGTCCGGGGGGTTCACATAGAGGCCCACGATGTCGCGCACTTTTTCGACAAATTGCGGATCTTTGGAGAACTTGAAGTTCTCCACGCGATGCGGCTGCAACCCAAAGGAGCGCCAGATCCGCACGATGGCATTCTGCGTCATTCCCATCTCTTGCGCCATAAGCCGGGTGCTCCAGTGGGTGCCCTGAGCGGGCATCGTTTCCAATGTTTTGGTCACCACCGCTTCGATCTGCTTGTGCGGCTTCGCAGATGTTAACAGATGATAGGATTTTCGGATTCCGGTCTGTTCTTCAATCTACGCTAAGCCCTAGTTCTTGAACGGTCTAGAGGGTCGAAAAGTGCGGCATGTCCGTTCAGGAACAATCATCTGCCAAACGAGGTAACTTGACCAGAATGGCCAAGAACAACGTCGTCGAGATCCCCTTACCTCCTGATCCCTCGGTGGTTTATTTCCGCATCGGAGGTAAGCGATATCTTCTTCGTGCACAACGGCAGAAGGATGATCGTCCGCTTCCCCCGGTCATAGCCATCGACGATCAAGCATCGTCACGAAAAGAGGATTCAGCAGTTGCAGCAGCCGCGGAACTCAACCCTGCGACGCATAACCATCACATGCCAGAGGACGCGTTTGCGCCCGGGCTGGCACCAGACAACCTGCCATCCATCAATAAAGGAACCGATCTCGATTTCGGCGGTGACGCATAGGAACTTGGTTTCAAGTGGAGGGAAGTCCTCTGGCACGCACCCATTCATGGCTCTGCAGCGCCGGACAAGCAATACAACTCTCGTCCGGAATCGCTACCGATATGTAGAAATAACGTGCCGCCCTGTAAACCTGACCACCGAGCCCCGTCCCCGCGCAGGGCGGCCAGGGATCACTTGAGGGCGATAAACCCGTCGCGTGAGCTCAGCCTAAAGCGATTCCTGTTTACCGCGTTCCGCTCTGCCGATGGCAACCGCATCCGCGTCAAGGTCCGCAATGAGGGATGCGAGTCGGTGCGATGTTCCTGACTGATCTCGCTCTCCCGCCCTTTGTTGCTCAATACGCTGGCTTCCTTGATCAGCACTTTCTCTCGCGCGGTAAGCGCGGTATTTACCTGAGACAGCAAGCGATCCATGTGTTCCGGTGTGGAGGGTGTTAGTTTCGCTTCCAGCTTTTCCAACCGTCACGCCAGAATTCGCATCAGCTCACCTCCCATAAAACGGGATCAATATTCATAGCAAGAGGTCGCCAGGAGCTTCTGCAACTGCCGACCGTTAATGCCCAGGAAGCGGGCGCGCAGTTCGGCTAAGCGTTTCCCGTTTTTCTTCTGTTCAGGAGCTGGGCGGCCCCAACAGGTATTGGCAATCAGCGGCCGCCTTGGCCAGCTAGAACAACTGGCGCGTACTCGATTTGGCTGGCATCCAGGTTTAAGAACAAGACGCGAAGGTTTACGGTTCCATTTGCAGGCAATTCGCCAGGAAAGTTCACGTAGGCGGTGCCTGGCGGAAGAGCGCTGCAGGAAGTCGCACCTGACGGAGCAACCAGCGAGATGTTTGTTGGGAGATTGGCGAATCTGCCACTCGCCCATCCGCTGAGCACTGCATCGGGGTTGCTCTCTTCTGGATGTCCCTCTCGATGAGCCTCAACTCCGCGTTCCAGTCCGCAAGCGCAAGACACAATCCTTCCAATTCCGAGTGCCCGGAAAGTATCTGGCTCGTGATGACCGCGATCTCGCGGCGGCATTGCTCGATTCACGCGGCCACCTTCAACCGTTCCTGAGAGACCGCCTCGAACGTTCGGCCGTCGCCATCCAACACAGCTTCCTTGCCGGTGAACTCCTGCCAACGCTTGACGATCACGTCGCAGTAGATGGGGTCGAGCTCCATCAGCCTGGCGTCTTTGTTTCCGTCTTCATCATGTCGTCTCTCCGTTTTTAAGCGGCCCGGCGTGATTGCCGGTTCCGTGAAACCTGATCGGGCTTCGGCGATGGAGCTTGAAGTCAACGAACAACACGGGAGGCACCAAAGGGCCGAATGGAGCGGGCAGGCAGTTGACTTCAAGCGCGCCGATGCCAAGGTTCACGAATGGAACAGGAACAAAGCAAGGGACGAATTAAATAAGGCCGACAAGATGAAATGAAACAGGAATGATCGTTGGAGGAACTCCGAATTGCGCGTTGTTGCCAGGCTTGATGGGCTGGCTAACGGACGAGCGACGGAACCAGACGCGCCGCTGCGGAACGGGCAACTCCCGGGGCAGACGCCTTTGCCCCAAGCCAACGTGCCTATGATGATTCAGCGGCGCGCCAAGGCGGCGTGGAATTTGGACGAAAATCAGCGCGCATAGTTTCCGCGCTACTGGCATCACAACGTACTTGCAAAATGGAGGCCAGCTTGAAATTGCGCAGCAGATGGGAGGGCATGAGTCGGCGCGCACGATAGGCCTCGATGATCGGCGCAATGACGACTTCTCGACTGAAAAACGAGAATAAACTAAGGGGGGAATTCGCCGGGAAGCGAAAGCTTCTCCGGCGTCGTCAGGATCGGATCGGTTGGTAGGAATAACCCGTCAAATGTGGACCGTAATTACTTTTGGGCAGCATCGAAGAATCGGATTTGTGCCTCATTCGAGTCCCAAAAAGCGAGCGATTCTCCGCTTGCACCTAATAAGAACGGTGGCGTTCCCGCAAAACTTGGAATCGAGATCGAAGTCCACGTGCGGCTACCTCGATCGAGCTTAAATACTTGGAGACTTCCCGCTTGCTCAATTGCCGTTGCGAACGCCGATCCTTTTGCCGTTAGTGCAAGTGAAACTACTCGTGCTCCGGGCTCGGAAGCAACCGGGGGCAGAGGATATTCCTCAGACTTTCCAGTGCTATCGATTTCAATGTAGCTTCCCGGCCGCCCCGACTCAGCCTTGTAGTTTCCGTTCGAAATCCAGCCAACACGGTCGGAGGCTGTGGCGACCTGCCCCTGCATCAGCCGCACTTGATCATGAATCTCAGCTGCGGGGAAGAAAGATGGCAAAAGATGTCCCTGTCGGTCAAAGTGCCTTAGTACGCTATGCGCCGGATCGACATCCAGTGGAGCCGTCTTCGAGTGATACACATTGCCTGTTGCCCAGACAGTTCCATCGGCCGCCAAGGCAATACTTCGCGGCACAAATGGATCGGTACGTATGATCTTCGCGCCAGCCTCGTGGGAACCCATCAAATCAATAAACTCTGCAAATCTGCCGTCCTCCGCGAACGAGCAACCGCTTACTGCAAGATCTCCGTCCGCGCCGTGCGCAAAGCTGTAGACAATCACGGAACGGGCTTCCGGAATATTGACACTCACCGTGCTAACTAGGTTGTTGTTAACATCGATGACCTGAATTTCAGGGGTGGGACTGCGGTTAGCTTTAACCTTCAACACAGCACCGCTGCTAAACACAGGATCGGGGTCTCCAGCTACGCTGGTATGCGTAACCCCCGCATACGGTAGCGGTCTTAATGCATCGGCACAGAGGACAGGCTTGGAAAACAATAGTAAGCACGCCACGCCGACCAGTAAATCAAGACTACGACGGCCTTGCGCGATTTGGGTAGATATTGTAGTTATCATAGATATCTTTTTTAGCATCCTTGGCTGTTTACGGTCCTACATCATAGCAATTATCGCAGTACCTAAGCGCGCAAGGGCAGGAGTCATTATTTGGCCTGCAAGCGGTCGTTCCAGTAAACGTGTAGCCCACGGAGCTATCGGGACTGGAACCGCTCGCGATGTACTGGGACGATCTGCCCGACGCGCATTCTGCTCCGCACGAGCCTGTGAACAGGGTAGCCCCTTTAGGAGTGATATCATCCAAATTCGGGCATCCATAACAAAACCCTGAGTCGGCACTACAAGAACTTTGGGCATGTGCCACAACTTCAATACCGCTCTTTGCTAGAAGTCGGTCAATTGCGCCATTTTTTGCCTTACACGATCCAATTTTTAACTTTGGGAAATTCCCGTGCGCCCAAGCTGAGTTTGGATGGAGCCCTAGGAACAAAGAATCCAGGGGCTGTCCGGAAGCATTGACTATCTCTATACTCGGCCGCAACATACTCGGCCGCAACGCGGCCCTAGTGGGAACCAGTTTATTCGCAAGAGGTAAAATGCAGATCACCGCAACAATAGAGCCAACAAAAAGGACCCTTCGCTTCATAGCTGAAGCTTTATCATAAATCGTTATTTTTTTGTCAAATATTTCACGGGAAATTCGTATAAAAAAATACGAATTTAGCAATGTTTTGGCCTCTCTAGCGGATCTATAAAGCGTTTTGTCCTACAAGCTGCCATGCACCGATTCGGCAGGCGGATTCTCCACCGCGAACCTGCGGATTTCCCGCCAACCGTGCAGGGACCGCGCGGCGTGCTAAAGACCGACGGAGTTCCAGGCGGGGCGTTTTTTCACCAGCGCCTTGCCCCCACGCCCGCGCTCTTACTGGACGCGATGTTCTCTGCTATGGGATCGCGCACGGAGCGGATGGCGTTTAATCGATCTTCGAGCCGCTCCAATTTTGCAATCAGTATCCGGCGCACTCTGGAGCCTTTCGTCCGTGGTCGCCTCGGTCGGTAGTGATGCGCTCGCTAACGACAATGATGAGTGCGCTCTTTTGAAGTTCATCGATCACGACGCGTTCGCCGGGAGCGAGTGTCTGATCGGGCGGGATCTTGTTCACGACGATCGTCAACGGGAGCATCCAGGGTGTGATCCGCACTTCGAGGCGCTTCAAACGCCCGTAGAGATCGCGATTCATCAGTCTCCGTCGCGGCGAGCAGACTTCATTTGCGACCAGTCGAAGATGCCGTGATCGTCCAACGGGATTTCCTGCTTCTGCCATTCAGCAATCAGCCAGGCCGGAAAGCGCGACTTCTGCTGGCGTCGCTGCACCTGATTACGCAGTTCGAGATTCATTAGCCTGTGTAGTAGTTCGCGCTTCATCTCTTTGCTGCTCAAGTGTTCGCGATCGGTGTTCCGTAGCACGAGTGGCAGCTTCCAAGTCGTTGGCGCAACTCGCATTCTTCGTGGATGCGACGGACAACATCTTCCAGGCAGCCTTCGGGCTCACATTGGCGGCCATTGTCGTTGGGATCGCTCGTGATCCGTTGCGCCGCGTAGATCAGCAACCCCGTGTGCCGGTAGTGATCGCTGACGACCCGCTCGCCGGGCTGGAGGTTCTGCTTCTCCTCAGGTGGAAGCGGGTGCATGTTGAATACGACGTAGACCATCGGCTTAGGAATGAGCCGCTGTTCGAGAACATCCAGACGGTTGCTCACGATTTTATTACATATCTGATCGGCGACCCCACGCTCGCTGATGGCATCCTCGACAGGCTGGTGCACAATGCACATCGGATCGAGATGAGAAGCGATTCGATGCGCAAAAATCGAGGAAAGCCGAAAACGACCTATCGACTCCGGCTGCGGATAGTAACGGACGAATTGTGCCGATAAACCGAATCATCGCAGGCAGATCGCAAACGCTGGTTGACCAGGCAGGATCGGTTGGCAATGACTTCCTAAGGATTGGGCGGCTATTACGGACCCGCTAAATGGCGACCAGGGTCAGAACGTAATCGTCAATCCGTGGATCGGGAGGTTCTTGAGGAGTTTGGCGGAGTTTGAAAATTCAGTTCTGCGGCTCTTGTCGTATTGGTTCCTAATCGTGCCCCGAGTCCCAAGCAGTGCGAACTCGATTACCCATATCGGATTCCCGACATTTGGGATACCCATGTCGCGCCAGTCCTTAGGCCCACCAATGATCGTAGCTCCTATTGCTGAAAGTCTCGCCCGTAGAAGCCGAGTGGGGATTTCTTCGAAATCGCGGTCCTCGTTTAAGTGAAACACGTAGTGCGGTCCCGGCAGCCATATCGCGACTGGCGTCGCACTTTCATGTCGATGGCTCTCTAACTGTTGGTCGTTCAAGGGAAACTCACCAACGAAATCGAACCCGGAGAAGATCGAGCCGATTGCGTCGGCACCCCGTGGACGCGGTTGGCAAGACACCAGGGCCGCAGCGAAGCTGAGGCTCAATCGTCGACGATTTATCAGTTGCACACAGTCTATTTGAACGCACCAATCCATCAAAAGTTCACACCTTGCAAGATCCAGGGCGCCTGCGGCGTGGCGTTTACGTTCCCGTGCTCGGGTCAGAACGGCGGGTTGCAGGGAACTGGAGATGATTTCCCAGTTGAAGGCCGAAGCGCTGGCCGCGCTCCGGGTCACTGTGCGCTGAGGCGGGGCAAAGGGCTGCCGCCCTTTCCCCACACCCCTTTCTCCGCTAGCGGAATCCATCCTTCGCTGCGCTCCGGACAGGTTTCTCTTGACGAAGCCGAACACTTCCTGCACAATCGAGATGCCAGCGTCGCTACGCTCCGATGGTGTTCGGGTTCAACCTTCAAGCCACTACCGTCGGTTCTGCTTCGGTCTTCGGTCCAAGCTCAACCAGTTCTTCCATCGGCTCGATGGTCGCTTCAGATTCCGATACAGCCAATGCTTTGTTTTCCGGTTCCACGATCGCCTCGGGAGCCGCTGTTTCTTCCGCTGGATCGTCTTCCAAATCCGCGCGACTCCGGTTCCGCGGTCCTTGAACTTCTTCACGGGTGTTACGCTGGGCAGCGCGTTCCAGATCTCGATCAGGCGGGCTCCGGCCAGCTTGCGGCCATCTCGCTCAGTTCTGCTTCGCTGGTGAAGGTCTCTGCGGTGCCAGCAGGTGCCACGTCGTTGGCAGCCGCGGATACGCCCGTTTGTGTGCGCCCGCGATCTGGTTCAGGTTGGCACGGCCAGCAATAACCTTATCGTAGGTGGCCCGCGTTGAAGGAAAGTGAGGGTGTTCTGAAAACTGTGTAAACGTTCTCCGGTAAAAATAGGAGGATGGAATGAAGAAGGAAAGACAGCAGCAGCCGATCAGCGACGCTTTGATCGATGAGGTGTTGAAGCAGTTATTGATGGGCATCGTTTTTGTTAACCAGTGAGACAACGATTCGTTAGCGCGGGTTACTCGGGATTAACAGCAAGGATTTTAATGACGAGATAAGATCGTCTTCGGTTCTACCAACGATGACCGATCGACCGTTTTGAGCCCGAAGCTGTTCCATGGCGGAGTTCGGCTTCGCTGTTCCGCTACTTAAATCCCATGTCTCGCCAAGCGAGAAAAAATCCTTGTCTAATTCATAGGAAAGCACGAGGAGATACTTTTTTCCCGGTTGGATAAAGAATCTCTTGGGATTAGTGAGAAATGAGATGACTTCGCCGTCTTCAAGTCTGACGGTCCCTCCGGGCAGAGCAACCGTGATGTCCGATCCGGGCAGCAATTGGAGATGACCTGGCGCTTCGATCGCCGCAGCTACCGAGAAGATTGCTTCGGTGTAAACCGACCCATGTGAAGCACTCATTCTACTCCGATAGCTCTTAAAAGTCCCGATGATCACCGCTCATCAGTTGCACACAGTCTATTTGAACGCACCAATCCATCAAAAGTTCACACCTTGCAAGATCCGGGGCGCCTGCGGCGTGGCGTTTACGTTCCCGTGCTCGGGTCAGAACGGCGGGTTGCAGGGAACTGGAGATGATTTCCCAGTTGAAGGCCGAAGCGCTGGCCGCGCTCCGGGTCACTGTGCGCTGAGGCGGGGCAAAGGGCTGCCGCCCTTTCCCCACACCCCTTTCTCCGCTAGCGGAATCCATCCTTCGCTGCGCTTCGGACAGGTTTTACTTGACGAAGCCGAACACTTCCTGCACAATCGAGATGCCAGCGTCGCTAAACGCTCCGATGGTGTTCGGGTTCAACCTTCAAGCCACTACCGTCGGTTCTGCTTCGGTCTTCGGTCCAAGCTCAACCAGTTCTTCCATCGGCTCGATGGTCGCTTCAGATTCCGATACAGCCAATGCTTTGTTTTCCGGTTCCACGATCGCCTCGGGAGCCGCTGTTTCTTCCGCTGGATCGTCTTCCAAATCCGCGCGACTCCGGTTCCGCGGTCCTTGAACTTCTTCACGGGTGTTACGCTGGGCAGCGCGTTCCAGATCTCGATCAGGCGGGCTCCCGGCCAGCTTGCGGCCATCTCGCTCAGTTCTGCTTCGCTGGTGAAGGTCTCTGCGGTGCCAGCAGGTGCCACGTCGTTGGCAGCCGCGGAT
This sequence comes from uncultured Acidobacteriaceae bacterium, assembly GCA_963730775.1. Taxonomy (GTDB): domain Bacteria; phylum Acidobacteriota; class Terriglobia; order Bryobacterales; family Bryobacteraceae; genus Bog-105. The sequence goes on from CAVSTI010000022.1 coordinate 16,420, forward strand.
ACGCCCGTTTGTGTGCGCCCGCGATCTGGTTCAGGTTGGCACGGCCAGCAATAACCTTATCGTAGGTGGCCCGCGTTGAAGGAAAGTGAGGGTGTTCTGAAAACTGTGTAAACGTTCTCCGGTAAAAATAGGAGGATGGAATGAAGAAGGAAAGACAGCAGCAGCCGATCAGCGACGCTTTGATCGATGAGGTGTTGAAGCAGTTATTGATGGGCATCGTTTTTGTTAACCAGTGAGACAACGATTCGTTAGCGCGGGTTACTCGGGATTAACAGCAAGGATTTTAATGACGAGATAAGATCGTCTTCGGTTCTACCAACGATGACCGATCGACCGTTTTGAGCCCGAAGCTGTTCCATGGCGGAGTTCGGCTTCGCTGTTCCGCTACTTAAATCCCATGTCTCGCCAAGCGAGAAAAAATCCTTGTCTAATTCATAGGAAAGCACGAGGAGATACTTTTTTCCCGGTTGGATAAAGAATCTCTTGGGATTAGTGAGAAATGAGATGACTTCGCCGTCTTCAAGTCTGACGGTCCCTCCGGGCAGAGCAACCGTGATGTCCGATCCGGGCAGCAATTGGAGATGACCTGGCGCTTCGATCGCCGCAGCTACCGAGAAGATTGCTTCGGTGTAAACCGACCCATGTGAAGCACTCATTCTACTCCGATAGCTCTTAAAAGTCCCGATGATCACCGCTCTTCCGGGTACGTCAGGGAGTTCTTTCTGGGTTCCGAAATAGGACCCTTCGCTGGCGTGAACCCTCTGTGCGGAAGCTACACTCAGCGGCTCGCGCGCGCCGACGCCATCATCGAAGAACTGATCGCGGCGAAGCCGTAGACTCAAGGGAACAGAATCATGCAGGTCTGAGTCAGCCGGAACCTTCATCCAAGAGTTGGCGGCCTCCGAGGGCGAATCCGAAGATTGCTGCGCGGCTGAAGAAAAGGTAATCCCAAAAAACGCCAGGACGACGAAGCCAGCGGCACCGCGCGGGGATAGTCGCAGCTTCATGCCGGTATTATGCCACTGTTGCCGCGTCTCTACCTGGGCCTCTTCGCCCACAGCAATTTTCGCTCGCCAACTCCCTCACAACCCCACCGCTGGTGTACGCTAAAACCAATGCGGATTCTGGTAGTCGAGGACGAAAAGAAGATCGCGGATTTTCTCCAGCGCGGCCTCGAAAGTAATGGCTATGCGCTCGATGTCGCGCACACCGGCCACTCGGCGGTCGCCCTCGTCCAGGAGACCGATTATGACGTCGTCATTCTCGATCTGATGCTGCCGGATATGGATGGCATGAAGGTGCTCGAACGCATTCGCGCCCGCAAAGCCGGTCCGCCGGTCCTGATCCTCAGCGCACGCGGAGCCGTAGACGATCGCGTACGCGGCCTCGAACTGGGCGCTGACGATTACCTCACCAAACCGTTCGCGTTTGTCGAGCTGCTGGCGCGCGTGCGTGCGTTGCTCCGCCGCGGTCAGCCCGCGCCTGAAAAGTTGCAGGTCGGCGATCTCATGCTCGACACTCTCCGCCGCAAGGTCACGCGTGAGAGCGAGACCATCGATCTCGCGCCCAAGGAATACGGCATCCTCGAATACATGATGCGAAACAAGGGCCGCCCTACCGAGGCGACCACGGACGGAAGCCTCCAGAGTGCGCCGGATACTGATTGCAAAATTGGAGCGGCTTGAGGCCCACTTGAATGCAGTGCGCTCAATCTGTGATCCTCTTGCAGAGAACACCGCGTCCGATCTCGCGTGCGAACAGATTCGCGAGTATCTGAGGTTCGCCAGCGTTGAGCAAACCGAGCAGGAGAGCCTGGCTGAAACTTGCGCCCGCTATCATCGATGTCAATGGTCGGCAGTTGCAGAAATTGCTCATCGAGTCCTGCTACGCGCGTTAGACGAACCAGAGCGTCCGTTATCAGTTAATATCGGTAGCGATTCCGGACGAGAGTTAATTTGTCCTTGCTTGTCCGGCGCTGCAATTCCGCGGTTGCTGCGGTTAAACCATTGGTATTTCGAGCCACCCGGTTGTCGATCATAACGATAGCTATTAACGCGCGGCCCGTTTGATCGCTCTGCTGCGGTATTCGAAGCGATTACTGCTTCCCGCCAAAGCGAAAGTACCTAATGCTGGGCCGGACGAAGGCGGCATATCTACGACTTCTTCTTGTCCACTTCAAGACACGTTACCTCGTCCCAGCGCGTGGCCATGGCTGAGAACGCGGAGTCCGCTCCGTAGTCCTAGCAAGCAGTTGCATCTCTGTGAACAACCCAGCCCCGGGAAACCGGGGCATCTTCTTGGATGATGCGATGAGCCCGGGCTCGTTTCAAAAGGATTTCGGCAATCACTTTCTGGGTCAAGCGCACGCACGTTGAGAGGATCACGGTTGAAAGTGTTTCCCCTTTCGAGCTTCTAACTGCCTCATTACGCAATGCAACGATTTGTCGCAACGTACCTCCACGGTCATGATCAAGTCGTCGGGAACAACTCCGGGATCACTATTTATCGGAAGCGGGGCGCTCTTTCCCCCGCCGTATTTCCAGTTTTCCGTCTCTGTTAGTAAGCCATTAAGGCGGTCCACCTCGGATTTTTCGTCGATTTTGGAACTTACCGTGCTCCGACTGCAACGGCACGCCGACAAACTGTCGACTGGACGGTAAAATCCTGCGCCGTTAATCCGGAGTTCAGGTTCAGGTTCATCGTCCGCAACGCAAGGCCTGGATTGTCAAATGTTGCTAGGCTCTGAGACGAAGGCTATCGGGGCGGTGACGATAACCGTTCTTCTTGTGGCTCCGCTCTCGGAACCCCCGCCGCATTTCTGATGAGCCACGCTGATGAGCTTGCGTGGATCGCCTTGAAACTGGCCTAATATCAATAGCCGTTCCGGCGCGGCATCTGGGATCTACCTGACACGAGTCTGGCGAGCATGTCTCGCTCCGGATCTTCACTCCATTCCGCATTCTTGTAGATCAAGTCCAGTCAATTCAAAACTTCAAGATCGCGGTCTGGGTCGTTGTGGCAACCATGTTCCGTGCAGTGCAACCGGTACGCCCCGTGTGACTGCAATAGTCGACCGCGGGCGATTGCGAAGTCCCGCTGTGCGGACTCACGACGAGGACCGATGATATCGTTTGATACGCAGGCCACCAATTGCAGCAAGGCTGCGGATAGAACATCCTTGGAATCAATAAACGAGTTCATCAGCCGTGCCTTGCGGTAGCAGAGCGGAGAGTGTTTTAGCATGTCCGGAATCCAATTATAGTGGCGCAAGCCGAGTCGTGATCGCTATGTTGCCCAGTCATCAGGAACCTTCCTATCGATCACGAACTGGTTAAATCGCTGAAGCGCCTCTTCGTATTCGCTGCGGTGGCGTCCACTGATCTCGAAGCGTCTCCGGGTCGCCTCCAGAGCCTCAAACAACAGCTTCTCCATCTTTTCGAGTTCTGAAAGGTCCGGCATTCCACGCTCCGCATAGCAAGCAGCGAGTGGCCGTCGTCCGTGGCCGCCAGATGTTGATAGTAGGGTAGTTTATCACACTTTGCGATTTCTATTATAAAAAGTTGGTACGTTCAACTATGAGCAACATCGTGGTAATCGATTCAGAGCCAACGGTTCGATCCGTGGTAACAGCGATTTTGGAGCGCGCCGGGTACGCGGTAAGAGCAACAGGCGATTTTCACAACGCGATGGAGATGTTGCAGGATCATCGTCCCGATCTTGTTTTGACGAATGTCTTTCTTCGTGGGATTGCTGGTCACGACGCAATGCTCGCTCTCAAGAAAAGTTTTCCGGGCCTGCTCGTCTTAATGGTTTCCGGATTACCTGACGATGACGTGATCTCTACATGGACGGGCGAAGTTGGATTTGACGTCTTCCCCAAGCCCTTTAGGAGCGACGCATTGGTGGAAAAGGTGCGACAGGTGCTTGGCGGATCGGCATGAAGTTCTTTGGCGCAGATTCTTGAAACGCGGGACGCCGAAATGGAGGACTGCCGACAGCTCGTTATTAGCCATTATCGGCCACTGTTTTCGCGTCTCTCTATCGATCGTCGGCGTTCGAACTCTGTTGATTGGTCCACCGTCACTTCCATTTTGCTAACCACTTCTCCAGCCGCTGAGACGAACTGCATGATAAGCGTCTGCGGCTCCTCCAAAGAAGGCAGCATGCGCGTTTCGAGCAGTTCCAAGCGCCTACTTAGATCTTTCGCATCGGACTCCAGGGACCGCTCCCGAAGAGCGACGGGCGTTCGATATCTTCGAGCTCCTTACCTTGCGCGCATGGGCTAAGGATGCAGTTTGCAGCACGCACCCGCGTCGATGCGGGTGTACCGGCTCCATCATCACCCGGAGCAATGTCGAAACTGCTAGTGTTCTGCTTCTCAAATTCCTAGACTGAATTGGGAAAAGAATCAGTTATCCTGTTAAGCGAAATTGGCCGCTGATCGAATGACTCGACTCATCGAACAGATAAACGAGGCCCTTGCGGGTTTCACGGACGTCATCAGTTTGGAAATCACGGCGACCCGCGCTCAATATGCGTATGCCTTGAGCATTACGCTCGCTGACGCCTCCGGTGAAACGGTCATTCTGTTTTGTGAAGATATTTCAAACCTGCATGTCTCTGAGTTTGGTGGAGGGCTGACTCAGTTTCTGGTTCTGCGGGGAAGAGATGTGCGGGAAGAGCAACTCGACAGGGTCACGTTTCACTTCCGCGATGCTGAACGCGGCGCGATCGCGTTTGACTGCGTGTCTGCGGAAGTGACGGCGCTTTAGCGTTCCGCTTCTGACGTCATTAGACTGGCCTGCGAACTTTACGAAGGATGGTGGAAGCTTTGGTGGTCTACATGAAATCTTTCCGGTCCAGGGATTTCAGAAGCGGGACACTAGCCACAATTCTGCCGCGTGCGCGCGATTGATTTCCAGTCCGCAAGCTCGGCGCGTAACGCAGTACTCCGCCGCAAACTCTTGGGTCTTCGTGCATCGGAGGAGAGTTTGAGCGTGGATTCCAATCGACCTAGCTGCGTCCCCAAGTCCGATGGTTCAGCAGAGTATTACTACCTCTTCTCTTTTCCGCCCGAATTTAGCTTTGCTGCGGAAGGACGTCGTCGCCATGGTTCCCGCTCCTTCATCTCCTTGGAGCGGAGTAAGTTGAACCGTGATCTTGAATCCGAGGCCGTCGTTAGTTTCATTCCGACCGCTCCGCTCGAACGGCAACGCCTGTCGGCACCCATGAGCAAAAGACCTCACTGGTAGCGCCGCAAACACTCGGATCCTCAAAACCATTCAATAATCAGGGCTTAGTGCAGATCTAAGAACCAACCGGAAGTGCAAAATCCTATTATCTGTTAACATCTGCGATGATCTACTTGGTTCTCGACCAGGGTCTTCAGGTGCAGAATGCGAACCGCTCTTTCTACGATTACTTCTCCATTACTGAGCAGGCGGCGGCCGGGCAGAATATGCTACGAGCGCGTTCGCTTATCTCACATCGAACGGCGACTCTTCGCGCGAGTCCGCCGAAATTCAGCTGCGGCGCCGTTTGCACAACGGCGTCACGGGCGTTCTGCAATACACGTTTTCGAAATCGCTCGACGACGATGGGGCGCTTGGCGGACAGGGTACTTCCGCCACTGGTCAAACTGTTGCGGCCTTCCCCGGGCAGACTGCGGCGACCGGGCAGCAAGGCATGCAGATCGCACAAAACTGGTTGCGTTTGAGCGCGGAACGAAGCCTCTCCATCTTCGATCAGCGCCACCTGCTGAGTCTTCAGGTGCAATACACGACAGGGATGGGAATAGGCGGGGGAACGTTGCTTTCAGGCTGGCGCGGAGCACTCCTGAAGGAATGGACTTTCGCCACGCTCATCAACGCCGGCAGCGGTTTGCCGGAGACGCCTATCGATTTGGCCACCGTTCCGGGCACTGGCTTCACCGGCACACTTCGACCCGACTATACAGGCCAGCCGCTGTATTCGCCGCCTGCAGGGCTTCACCTGAACCCTGCGGCCTTTACCGCGCCGCCTCCGGGGCAATGGGGAAACGCCGGGCGCAACTCGATCATGGGCCCTGCGGAGTTCAGTCTTAATGTTTCCATGGGCCGTACGTTTCGTCTGAACGACCGCTTCAACATTGATTTCCGCGTGGATTCCAACAACGCGCTGAACCACGTTTCATACACCGCTTGGGAAACGATTATCAACAGCACGCAATTTGGATTGCCCGCTGGCGCTAACGCGATGCGGAGCGTGCAAACGACGCTGCGGTTGAAATTCTAGAGTTATGAAACGCGCGACAGTCGTCTTCTTCGTGGCAGCGGTTTGGCTGAGCGCCCAGCAGGTAGGCGAGAACGCATCACCCGCGGTGGATCGGAGGGCCACGTTCACAAGCTCTTCGCAACTTGTTGTGGAAACCGTCGCGGTAACCGACAAGCAGGGTCGGGCCATCAATGGGTTGATGGCGAAAGACTTCAGCGTCACCGAGGACGGGATTCCGCAAAGCATCCGTTTTGTCGAAGTGCAAAAGCTTGACGAAAGGACCGATCCCGCAAAGCCCGAGCCCGAAAACATTCACATCTACGACAAACTGGGCCGCACGCAGATCTCCCCCGAGCGTCCGGGCAGTTCGCGTTATAAAGACCACCGGCTTTTGGCTTTGTACTTCGATACGACGGCCACACCGCCAGCGGATCAGCTGCGCGCCCTGGGTGCCGCAGTGAAGTTTGTTCGCACGCAGATGACTTCGGCCGATTTAATAGCCATTTTCCGCTACGCCGGGGGGCTCGGTAGACGTGCTGCAGGATTTCACAGCGGACCACGACCGTCTATTAAGCATTCTGACGACGATGATCGTGGGCGAAGGCCAGGGATTGGATGAATCCACCAGCGACGCCAGTGCTTCCGATACGGGAGCGGCGTTTGGTCAGGACGACAGCGAATTCAATATCTTCAACACGGACCGGCAGCTTTCGGCCCTGCAGAACGCGACCAGACTTTTGGGTCAGTTGAATGCAAAGAAGTCGCTGATTTATTTCGCCAGCGGATTGCGGCTGAACGGGCTGGACAACCAAGCGCAATTGCACGCGACCATCAACGAGGCCATCCGCTGCGGCGTTACGTTCTGGCCCATTGACGCGCGCGGACTGGTCGCCGCCGCGCCTTTAGGCGACGCGACGCAGGGTTCTCCAGGAAACATAGGCATGTATTCGGGAATCGCGGCGATGACGGTAACAACTCATTTCCAGCAGTCGCAGGACACGCTGTACGCGCTCGCGTCCGATACCGGCGGAAAGGCGCTGCTGGACTCTAACGACTTGACCAAGGGAATTGTGGATGCGGAACGATCCATATCGAGTTATTACATCGTGGGCTATTACACGACGAATACCGCTGCCGATGGAAGATTTCGCCGCATCAAGATCTCGCTTAGTACAAGCGAGGCAGTCAAGCTGGATTATCGCCAGGGCTACTTTGCTTCGAAGCAATTCGCCAGATTTACCGCCGCCGATAAGGAACGCCAGTTGGAGGACGCGCTGATGCTTCCTGATCCTGTGACGGATCTGACGATCGCGATGGAGATCGACTACTTTCAGCTGAATCGAGCTGAATATTTCGTGCCCATTTTCATGAAAATTCCGGGGCGTGAACTCGCGCTGGCCAAACGCGGAGGCGCGGAGCACACCTTGATTGACTTCATCGGCGAAGTAAAGGACAGCTACGGCACAACGGTCCGCAATGTGAGGGATAAGGTGAATATCAGGCTCACCGATGAAACGGCGGCTGAGCTCGCGAAGCGGCCCATTGGATACGAGTCAGGATTCACGCTGCTACCTGGTAAATACGCGACGAAGATTCTTGCTCGCGACGCTGAAACAAGGCGCATCGGAACCTACGAGACTACTTTTCTCATTCCGAACTTAAACAAGGAGGACAAACGAGTGGCCATCAGTTCGGTAGTGCTGAGTAGCCAGCGCATCGACTTGAAAGGTTCGCTGTACAGTGTGAAGGAGAAAGACAAGGAAAGCAAGGAAGCCGTAAATCCGCTGATAGAGAACGGCTTGAAGCTGATACCGAGCGTGACGCGGGTCTTCCGCCAGAGCCAAGATTTATATGTTTATCTTCAAGCGTACGAACAGGACGTGACCGATGCGCAGCCGCTCATCGCCTTCGCCAGCTTCTACCGCGACGGCATCAAGATTTTCGAGTCGCCGGCGGTCGAGGTAAAAGACGGCGCGGCGAACCGCCTTCGAACCATGCCGCTGAGGTTGAGTATCCCGTTGACGGTGGTCCCTCCAGGCAAATACGACTGTCAGATAAGCGTGCTTAATCCCGCAGGGAACAAGTCTACATTCTGGCGCACGCCGCTAGTCGTGATTCCTTAATCAGGGGTGTGTAGCCACTCCGGCTACGAGGGGCTCCGTCTCTAAAATCGAGGCTCCGCTGTAAAACGTAACTTTTCCAGTAGCAGTGGTCGGCGACACCGACGCCGTGAATGTCACAGCATGTCCGTAGACGGAAGGATTTGCTGAACTGACAAGTGTGATTGTGCTCGGGTTCGAGGTTGCGTGCAACGACGCCGAGACGGCAAAGGACAGAATAAAAAATCCAGTTGAACGCATATCGCTCGATCCCTCGGAGCCTGATTGTCCCACACAGCACATTCAGCGGGACGTTACCCACCTTATCGACTCAGGAGACAGGATGGCCGGTCGGGCCGTTGAGGATGGCTATATTGCAGCTTCAGGAGACGCGTACTAGTTGCAGAAGCAGAACCTAGCGGCAAGCAATTCCGAGATCGGATAGCATCGGGAACGCCAAGTCCATCGTCAGCGTCAGACTGAGCGGAGGTGTCCGTGTTGTTTAGGGGAATGTTCTCGTGTTCAATAGTAATCGGACTATTCGTCGCGGGTGTCGCGTGGCCGTGCTCGGTTACAAAGATAACCTCGAACGTCGACTTGGTTCATCAAGCCGATTCAATCATTCGAGCCAAGGCGGTGAAATACGCGAAACCGCCGTCCGATCCAAGTATCTGGACAACAGGCGTGCCGGATTCGGAGGTGCGATTCGAACAACTGGAGGTGATACGCGGCGCGGATGCTTCGGGGCTGGTCCTACCTGGATACCTTGTGGGTCGAGACGATTTCAACGATCAGCAGCCGCCATATAGTTTTGTCAGACCGGGCGGCAGAGCAGGCAGTTGCTTCGCAAACTCGTATCGGGCGGGCACGGAATATCTGCTCTTCCTCAAAAAGACGAAGACCGGAGACTTCACCGTAAACTGGGCGGCGCTGTCACCTGTCAATGAGCAGCTGCACTCGTCCGACGACGCATGGCTTTTCTGGGTACGTGAGCAAGCACGAAAGCAAGAGAAAGACTCCAGAAAATGAAGCGCGTCCGCTTGCCGGGCGGATGTCTCACATTTTACATCTGTGGCGTTCGCCTTTCCTTCGCCTATACTGGATTCCGTGCCCGTCTGCATCGTTTCCTTCCTCGACACCGATCTGATCGCCCATTTCGTTGAGGTGGAAGCGCGAACGCTGTTCGAAGCGGGAGCTATGGCCTTGGCCGAGTTCCGCGGCTCCGGGCTGATCGACCATATCGGCCCTGCGATACGGCTGCAAATCGAGGTGCGCCGGCCAGTGACGCGGCATGAGCTCACGGTCGAGAAGGTGGATGCGTGGCTGGCGTCCGGTTCGAAAAGCCCGAGTGAGCAGGCCGTGAAGGTGCGGATTCGCGAATCTGCGCGCTAAGCCGTGCCCCTCAAACGTTCCGCAAGTTCACCACAACCGGAACGTTTGCGGCCTCCTAAATTGCGCATTACCCGTCCTTACCCGAATTTCTATTCCTTGGACGTAGGGGTTACCCCTAGTTTTACCCCAGTCGTTGGCTAAAAGCGTAGCCAGGACCGCGTGTGGGTTGCCAGAAATGGTCTGCCGTGACCCATCGTCAATGTAGAAGGCTCTTAGATCATTCTCGTTCGACGACTCAGTAAACGATCCATCGTTTGTCGGCTAATTGACGGTCTGAACAACCGAAGCCGATCTACTCGGTGAATCGTTCCCATCGCCTTCATAAACAGCAGTCAGCGCGTGCGGTCCCGCAGTTAACACCGAAGTCGAGTACGTGGCTTGGCCATGTCTCAAGGTGCCCGTACCAAGAACGGTCGAACCGTGAACAAAAGTGACCGTACCGGTAGCCGTCACGGGCAGAACGTTCGCAGTGAGCATAACCAACTTTCCCGGATTCGAAGGGTTCGGGGAAGACACCAGTTTTGTCTCCGTGGGTGCCTTATCCACTACTTGCGTCAGCACAGGCGAAGTGCTCGTCAGGTAGTTCGTATCCCCGCTGTACACGGCCGTTACTTGGCGCGGTCCCACAGGCAGCTTGAACGTGCCGAATTGCGCACGCCCAGAACTCACTCCAGTCGAACCCAACGTAGTGGTCCCGGCTTTGAAAGTAAATGTTCCGGTCGCGGTGGGAGGCGATACCAAAGCGGAAAACGTCACGCCCTGCCCAAACACGGAGGGATTGACGGAACTGGTCAAGCTTGTGGAAGTTGCCGCTTGATCCACAACCTGAGTAATGAACGAAGAGGAACTCTTGCCGTTGGTGGCGTCGCCGCTGTAAACCGCTGCCAGAGAATGCGACCCCGTGGTGAGGGTGGAAATGCCGATTGACGCCGCCCCGTTTGAGAGATTCGCCGATCCTAGAATCGTGCCACTGTCCTGAAAGGTAAGCGTGCCCGTAGCAGTGTTGGGAGTCACTGCCGCAGCCAGGGTAACCGTCTGGCCGAACGCGGAGGGATTCGGACTAGGAGTCAGCGTCGTCGTTGTCGCCGTACCAGTGTTTCCCAGAAAAAGCAAAAGGCCGTTGAGGGCGGCCACCGAGCCGGAATTGGCACTCCTGTCTCCCTTTGTGACGCAGCATCCTTCGTTTGTCGGCAGGGCGCGCGGACGCGGGCTACGTCGGCATCCGCGCGCTGCGAGCTAGCGGCCTGCACATGGCTTCAACGCGCGAGCCAGGCCAAGTTGAGCCAACGGCCCTAGTTTGGGAAATCCGAGTAGCGCAGCCGCGGGTTCTTCCTCCAGCGTCGGTTCGGGTTCTGGGCTCGCCTCGGGCTAGGCCTCCCGGCCCGTGGCCAAAAGCGAATAACGCGGAGCGTTCAGCCCGTGGAAATAGCTACCGATATTAGGGCATAACGGACGCTCCGGTTGGTCTAACGTTCGGAGCAGGACTCGATGAGCGGTTTCTGCAACTGCCGACCGTTAACGCCGAGGTAGCGGGCGCACGCTCCAGCCAAGCTCTCCTGCTCGGTTTGCTCAACGCCGGCGCGCAGCAGATGCTCCCGAACACCTCTGACCTTAGGAACAAAATCGCGCTTCAACGCTCTGGCCGGTCTTGCCGTTGCCTTCTTTGACCCCACTGGGAAATCATCGGGTTTCGGTTCCGGCATCGCCAACCGTCTAGCATTCGCCGCGCGATCACCACGTTTCGAGCGGAGGCCATGGAGGCAGAAGCGGCGGAACTGATGAAGCCGCCGGTGGATGTGATAGCCAGCGGAGGCAAGGCAATGCCGAGTCTTCGGACAACTACGGGCTGATCGAGACGCTTCGGTGTCCCGATTGGTCACGTTCAATGCGTCCGAACAACGGCTGGAGTTTGCCGCGGAAGCTGACGTTCTCGCCATGGCACTCGATGCAGGCACCACCCTCGGAGCGCTGGAAAAGGAGAAGCGCGAGGGTCCGCAGTGGCGCGCCGATCTTCAGGAGTGGCTCGATACGTGGAACGCGGACCATCTGGAAGAACTCTGGAACTCGGCCAGATCGAAAGCGACCTCGATCTGCCCACGTTCAGGCTGCCGCCTTCCTCCCATAATCCTTCTTGTCGGCGGTGACGCGCTCGCAGACGACAATTATGATGCGCTCTTTTGAAGTTCATCGATCACGACGCGTTCGCCGGGAGCGAGTGTCTGATCGGCCGGGATCTTGTTCACAACGATCGTCAAAGGCAGCACCCAGGGTGTGATCCGCACTTCAAGGCGCTTCAAACGCCCGTATAGATCGCGAGTCATACAGCTCCGTTTCGGCCGGCCGCCGTGTTCCACTAGCCCAGTCGAAGATGCCGTGATCGTCCACCGGGATTTCCTGCTTCTGCCATTCAGCGATCAACCAGACCGGAAAGCGCGATTTCTGCGGGCGTCGCTGCACCTGATCACGCCGTTCGAGATTCATCAGCCTGTGTAGTAGTTCGCGCTTCATCTCTTTGCTGCTCACGTGTTCGCGATCGGTGTTCCGTAGCACGAGTGGCAGCTTCCACCTCGTTGGCGCAACTCGCATTCTTCGTGGATGCGACGGACAACATCCTCCAAGAATCCTTCGGGCTCACACCGGCGGCCATGATCGTTGGGATCGCTCGTGATTCGTTGCGCCGCGTCCATCCAGCAACCCCGTGTGCCGGTAGTGATCGCTGACGATCCGTTCGCCGGGCCCGAGGTTCTGCTTCTGCTCCGGTGGAAGGGGATGCATGTTGAATACGACGTAGACCATCGGCTTAGGAATGAGCCGCTGTTCGAGAATATCCAGACGGTTGCTCAAGATTTTATTCACGATCTACCTCGGTAACCGTCGGACGGTTGCGCCGCTGGGACCGTGCCAGCCTAACCTCCACGTCTTCGATCTCGATAGCTCTAGCCGCGTGACTGAGAATACTGTCGGCCGCTCGGAGTCTCACGGACGCGGGAGTGTTCGGATCAACCAGGATCTTCATCATCGTTGACGCCGCAGCGCTCGAAGCCTGCTGCAAGCGAGCGACAGTCTGACCGAAAGCCTCGCGGCGAGCTTGGCGATACTCGTCCTGGAACTCATCAATTTTCAGCCAGCGAACCAGCGTCTGAGTGGTGATACCGACGGATGAAGCGGCTTCCTCGACATTCCGCTTGGTTAGCAAAGCGGCGATGGCTTCTTCTCTCTTCCGCTCGTATTTCGCCCCGTGACCATTCATCTGTGAACTCCTGTGATGATCTGAGCCACTTTCTTGCAATTTCCCTTGCTTGTGTTCCGACGTCGAGCGATGAATGTGATCGT
>CAVSTI010000023.1:0-268184 GCA_963730775.1 uncultured Acidobacteriaceae bacterium
GCTTGCGCTTGGCTGCTCTGTGTCAAGCAAAATCCCAATGTTGCGCTCAGGGTGGCTTGCACGATGATTCTGTTCATAATTGAACCTCCGCCTTGGAGAATGCAACCCCTATACCAACGCTGTGTCTTAGCCCTCAACACGCAAGGTTGGCGCATGTGTCCTAATTGGCGAACACCGTGGTGCTGCAGCCGTACACCGGCCGTTGCGCCCGGTCTTCCGGCGCGCGGATCAGGTGCACATGCTCGCGCCCGCTAGGCGAACACTAGCTGTTCTTTTTCCGGACGACAATGTCTTCCGATCAAATCCGGATGAAAGAAAAGAAGACTCACCTTGTGGCGGAATCCATGCTGAAGAGACACTGAGATGGTAAGCACCGCCGTAAACGTCCGCCCGGGTGATATCAGCCAAAGCAGTCGCAGCCTTCACGCGCTCGACTGGCTGAATTTCTTCATGGCTGATGTGGTCACAGGCGTCGGCCCATTTCTCGCGATTTATTTAACCGCCACAAGGCATTGGGATCCTGCCAGCGTGGGCCTCGTCGTGGCGACACAAAGCGTGGCATCGGTCGTCGCTCAAGGGCCGTGCGGGTGGCTGGTGGACTGGTCGGAACATAAGAAGTGGCTCGATTGCGGGCGCAGCGGTCATCGTCGCGGTCGGGTGTATCGGGATCGTGCAGGCTGCCAGCCCTGACTGGTCAAATCGCTGCCCAGATCTTAATCGGGATCGCATCCGCCATCTTTCCTCCAGCGATCGCCGCTCTTTCTCTCGGCATTGTTGGCCACAAACGTTGCCCGCCCGGGTAGGACGAAACGAGAGTTTTAACCATACTGGTAATGTCAGCTTTGCGCTGCTTGCCGGTGCAGTTGGCACTTGGGCGGGACAGAAATGGATCTTTTACACGTGTGCGCTGCTAGCGGCCGGTACATCTGTTCGGCCCTCGCGATTCGCTCTGAAGACGTTGACAACTCGGTCGCGCGGGGAGCCGCAACAGGTGACTGCTGAAGCCCGGACGAGCCCATGATCGCTAGCCTTCGAGATCTTTTGAAGCGGCGCAATATCTGGATTTTCGCTATTTCGGTGGTCTTGTTTCATTTCGCGAATGCGGCCATGCTTCCTCTTGTTGGCGAACTCCTTTCCAAAGGCAAAGACGGGAAGTCTTCCTTCTACATGTCGGCTTGTATTGTCGCCGCACAGGGCATGATGATTCCGGTGGCTCTGCTAGCCGGGAAATGGGCAGATAGCTGGGGGCGAAAGCCGCTGTTTGTCATCGGCTTCGGCGTACTCACGCTTCGCGGGTGTCTTTATACCTTAGGGAAGAGCTCGATGTACCTCTTGGCCGTGCAGAGTCTAGATGGAATCGGTGCAGCCATCTTTGGCGTTCTTTGGGTCATCATCATTTCTGACTTGGCCAGGGGAACAGGCCGCTTCAATCTCTTGCAGGGAGTGATCCAGGCTGCGCTTGGACTCGGGGCGTTCTTAAGTAATTCGATCGCGGGATTTGTAGTCAGAGACTTTGGCTACAACGCCGGATTTCTTGGGCTCGCGGGCATCGCATTGGTCGGATCGCTGTTCTTTGCACTATGCATGCCCGAAACAGAAGACTATGCAAGTCCAACCGCGAGCAATCACACTCGTGGTCCGCGCGAAAAAGTCATAGCTGGGTGATGGAAAAGAGACCAATATGAAATCGGGTTTGGGTTTGCGCTTCAAACGATTGGCGCAGGCCGACGCCTTTTCAGAACTTCGGTGACTACGTCACCAATCTTTAAGAAACTCTTCGAAATCGTCCGGCTTCAGGAAGTAATGGGCGGCGCCAAGCGCAAGCGCCTCCTCCCGATCTTTGGGACGGGAAGAGGAAGTGATGACGATAACCGGTGTGGAGGTGCGATTCGTGGAGTATCGCAGCCGCTGCATGACGTCGAGACCTCCCGCTTTGGGCATGTTCAGATCCAGAAGCATGACATCGGGCCACGGGCCTCGCCGCGCGTTCCAATTCGTCGAGATAGCCAAGTATCTGCTCGCCATCCTCGAAGACCTTCAATTCAAAGTCCGGGCAAGACCTGCTGAAGAGCCATTCGAACTACCATGACATCTGCGGGATTATCTTCGGCGATCACAATTCGACAGCTACCGTTCATGCGGCTCCGGCGCCTCGGGCAGGAGAAAATGAAATGTAGCCCCCGAGTCTAGTTCCGAGTCGACCCATATACGGCCGCCATAACGCTCCACGATCTTCTGGCAAATTGCAAGGCCGATTCCGGTTCCACTGTACTTGCCGTATCGTCCATGGAGCCGCTTGAACAATCCGAAGATCCTTTCGTGATACTCCGGTTCAATACCGATCCCATTATCTTGGACAGCGAAGTGCCAAACGACCGCTCCCGAAAGGCAGTTAGATGAATTTTGGGCGATTCTGAATCTTTTCGGTATTTCAGGGCGTTGCCAATTAGATTCTGAAACAACTGTCGTACATGGACAGCATTCACAGCCACAACAGGCAATTCCCCGTTCGTAATCAAGGCTCCGCTTTGCTTGATTTCCCGAGCGAGATCGCGAATCACTTGTTCAAAGATTGCAGCGCAGTTCGCCGACTGCACTTCCGTTGTGAGTGTCGCCGCCTGCGTGTAGGCAAGAAGATCGGCAAGCAGGGCGGAAATACGCTTCGCACCCTCTGACATTTGCCTGACGAACTCTCGCCCCTCTTCATCGAATTGTTGGCTGTGGCCCTTTTTCAACAGTTCGCCATAAATGACAATATTCCGAAGCGGCTCCTTCAGGTCGTGCGACGCCGAGTATGCGAACTGCTCAAGATCCTGGTTCGCCTGGCGAAGGTCAGCTTCGACCCGCTTCTGCAGGTCAATATCAGTGGATGTACCGAACCATTTGACGATTGACGCCGGAGGAATTTCGAACAGGCAAGGCTCGTACGATAAACCATATCCATCGCGTTTCGCGGCGGTCCCAATAACGGTACTCCAATTCATATAAGTTGCCGCTCGCGCAGGGCTGTTGACCAGGTGCTACGACCAGTCGGCAAGTCATCCGGATGGATGACCGGAGACCAGCTTTCGTCGCCCTTGGCCGACCGGTCGGCCCCAGTGAACTCGTACCAGCGTTCGTTGTAGTAATCGACGTACCCGTCCGGTCGAGCCGTCCAAACCATCTGCGGCATCGAGTCGGCAAGCTGGCGGAAATCGCGCCTCACTGTCCCGCAGTGCTTGTGCAGCTTGTTCGCGTTCCGTTGTATCCGTCACGAATGCAACGGACAAAACACCCTCGCGGGTCTCAACGTAGCTGAGGCTGATCTCCACCGGGAAACTGGTTCCGTCTTTCCGCTGGGCAACAAGAGATTGGTGTTCTCCCATACGCCGTTGCCGCGGGGCAGCGGTGTATTCGGCCCGATATTTCGTGTGTTGGGAACGAAGCTGCGAGGGCAACAGATTTTCCAGCGAGTGGCCCAGAAGTTCGTCACGCGTATAGCCGAATGCCTGTTCGGCCATTTGGTTCACGATCCGAATGATCCCGCCCTGGTCAACCCCAAGAATCGCCTGCGAAGCCGTTTCGAGTAGCGCCCTGATGGTAGCGTTGTTCTCGATGATCGCCTGCTCAGCCCGTCGCTCTTCTGTGATGTCGGCCGAAGCAACCACGCCGGCGATGATTCTGCCCTGCCCGTCACGAACGGGAGCGGCGTTATTAAGGATGAATCGCCTTTCGTTGGACCCGAATCGGTTGAATTTCGAGAAGCTGATCTTTGACCACTTCACCTTTCAGGAGCGCTCGGGCCATCGCCCATTCCTCCGCTTCGATACGCTTCCCTGTCTCGGGTGAGAAACCGACCCAAGAGCCGTATTGCTCCCAGCTGAGAGCTTCAGGAGTTACGCCCCAGAGTTCGCGATAGGCCCCATTCTCCCGAACGAGCTTTCCTCCGGGATCAGCGATCACGACGGGAATTGGAAGAGCGTCAAGAACCGCGTTCAAGGTCGCCTCGCTCGCTCTAACGGCTTGCTCGGCTCGCACGCGTTCTGTCACGTCAAGGGCGGCTACAACTCCGCCAATGATCTTGCCGGCGGTATCGCGCACCGGCGCGGCCGAGAGTTCCAGAACGGCTCGCTTTTTGTCTCCGAATCTCTCGATCTCTACCCGCTCTTCGGTTGCGACTTCTCCTTTTAGAATTGCCCGGCTCAGTGCCCAATCCTGCGGCTGGATCAGGTCACCGGTTTCCGGCCAGAAGCCAATCCATTCCTTGTAAGCGGCTATGTCTTCTGAAGAGGGCGCGTTCTCGCCCCAAACTCGTTGGCTCGCCCTGTTCATCCGCACCAGACGGCCGTCGTGATCAGCAATCATGATGGAAACCGGCAGCGCATCCAGAACGGCATCCAACAGGTCGTTCACACCCGAGTACCGCTGCTCCAATTGTTCGTTCAACTCCCTGACCGTCTGTTCGGCACGCTTGCGTTCGCCGATCTCAGCGGCGAGCGTTGCATTCTGGTCTCGGAGCATTTGAGCGCTGGGTATGCTCTTTGCTTCGGGCAGCAATCGAAACAAGAGAAGGGCGGTCGGAAAGGATGCGAGTGCTGTCACAGCCTTCACCAATCCATCGAGCCGGTACACCGGGTGCCACAACACAACCACCGCAAGCACGTGGGTAGCACCGCAGGACACGATGAATAGCCCGAAGAGCAGAAACATCCATGGATAAACAAGGTCGCGCCGAACTCGAATCAGATAGATGAGCGCAATCGGTATCAGGAAATACGAAAGGGCGATCACGAGGTCTGAGATCTCGTGAAGCAAAATGAGCTCTGGGAGCCGGAGACAATAGCCGTGCGGCATAAAGTCTGTGCTCAGCAGGTTGCGAAGAAATCCGATCATGTTGTGCGTGCTTTCCCATCCGCTGCGCCCGGACCCGAAGTTTTCATGTGTTCGTTCCGCGCCAAGGGCGCAGCTCGAGCGTGGCCGGTCCGCGCATGCGAAAGCCGGTCAAAGGTAATCGGTGGTTCGGGTTTTATAGAGGCGAGGTCTTTAGCCGTAGAATCGGCGAACCTGCTGCGCAACGGCGAGAGGAAGCGGGTGATGACTTTAGAGACTTCAAAACGAATCTTTGGTCAATTCAGGTACTACCGAACTGGCGGAGGAAGAGGGATTCGAACCCCCGGAACCCTTTCGAGTTCAACGGTTTTCAAGACCGCCGGATTAAACCGCTCTCCCATTCCTCCGCTCATAATTTTACCTGATTTCCGAGTTTTTTCGTTCTTGCCTGGAAGCCGCGGGCTCGTGGCATACTCCGATAATGATTCGGAGCACTGTCGCGCTGATTGGGGCCCTGGCCTTGGCGCTCTCTTTAATTGCAGGCGCCAATGACGGCGGCGGCAACAACGGAACGGTTGAAGCAACCTCTCTGCTCGGGAGAACCTTGTATGCACTTCCCGATTCCGATGGGCTAATCGCCGCCGCTAAAACTGCACTGGCCGCTAACCCAAAGGATGTGGCTCTACGCCTGAAGCTTGCCCGCGCTCAGGCCGGTAAACGGCAATACCGGGAGGCGATAACGACCTGTAACGATGGCCTCCAGTACACGCCAAAGAATGCGGAACTTTACCTGGAGAAAGGGCACCGGGAGCTGGGCCTGCGCGACTTTCAACGAGGGCTAGCCGATCTGAGGGAGGCTGTCCGGCTCGATCCGCAAAATCTGGATGCCCAGTATCATCTCGGAATGGCGCAGTACTTCCTGCGGGACTTCAAGGAAGCGGCGGCAGGATTCCAGCGTGCTCTCGACCTGGCGAAAACCCCGGACAGCGTCATCGATTGTTCGAACTGGCTCTACGTATCTCTACAGCGCGCCGGGGAACCGGAACGAGCCGTCGACGTCCTTAAACGGATCGGCCCCGATCTGAAGAATTCTGAGCCCCATCTTTTCTTCTATCTTCGGCTGCTTCGTTTTTATCAGGGCAAAGTCTCAGAGAAGGAACTCCTGCCTCCAGCGCCCAGCGGTCCGTCCGATATCGAAGGCGAGCTGTCGTTCAACACCGTCAATTACGGCGTAGGAAATTGGCACCTTTACCACGGAGACCGCGGGTCGGCCGAAAAATTCTTCCGCCGTGTTATCGCAGGATATGCTTGGAACTCCTGGGGCTTCATAGGTTCCGAACTCGAGCTATCCAGGAACCCTCGTTAGGAGAAAGTTTTCTATGGTGTCAACCTCGTTCCGAACCTCATGCGTCTTATTTTTGGTGGCGTTGTTCGCGACTTACAACTCGCCGGCTCAGGAAAAAAATGGCTGGATCAGCATGTTCGATGGCAAGACTCTCGATGGGTGGAAGGCGAACGCGCATCCTGAATCCTGGAGCGTCAAGGAGGGAGCTATCGTTGGCGACGGAGACGCCAGTCATCTTTTCTGGATGGTGAAGGAGTGCGGGAATTGCGAGTTCAAAGCAGAAGCGAAGATCAGCGACGGCGGGAACTCGGGCATGTATTTTCGGACCGCGTTCGGACCCGGATTTCCCAAGGGCTACGAAGCTCAAGTGAACAGCACGCATAAAGACCCGGTGAGAACCGGAAGCCTATACAATTTCGTCAAAGTCTTCGATCAGCTCGTGCCGCCCGATACCTGGTTTACCCAGCACATCATTGCGCGCGGCAATCACATCATCATCGAGGTGAACGGAAAGAAGACTGTGGACTTCGTGGATGAGAAGAATACCTTCACGAACGGCTATCTTGCGCTGCAGCAACATAATAAAGGCAGCATCGTGATGTTCAGGAATTTGATGATGAAGCCACTCCAGTAAGGTTTTGGCTAATCTGCATAACGAGGAGTTTCATGAGGTTTGTTTGCACAGGTTCGACTCAACCTCACCGCCGAGGGAAGGCTCGGCAGGATCTGGCAGTTCGATTTGCAGCGGCCGCGCTTTTGGGCGGTCTGGTGGCTGCTGGGATAAGCGCTCAGCAGGGCACGTCCGAAGCGGGTAAGCAATGGTTTACGCACCTTCAATACCTGGCCGACGATCGACTGGAAGGGCGATTGACCGGCACAGCGGGATACCAGAAAGCGGCACAATACGTCGCCGATCACTTTAAACAATACGGACTGGAGCCCGCGGGCACGGACGGGTATTTTCAGCCGGTCAAGTTCGACGTCCAGCGCGTCATCGCTTCTGAATCGAAGCTGACACTTAAGAATGATCGTTCCGAAACGGCGGTCCACTTAGGGGAGAGCGCATTGCTTGGCAGCCGTCTGCCTCAACCGAAAGACGTCACAGCGCCTCTCGTCTTTGTCGGGTACGGGTTGCACATTCCGGAGGCTCATTACGATGATTTCGCCGGAATAGACGTGAAGGGCAAAGTGATCGTCTATATTAACGGCGGCCCGTCCAACATCTCCGGCGCACTCAAAGCCAGTGCGCGCTCGCCGCAGGAGTTCGTGAGTTTTGTTGAGAAGCAAGGCGCAGTCGGCACAATTACGATCCCGAATCCAAAGTCAATGGACATTCCTTGGGACCGGATGAAGCTGGCGGCTTCCCAAGCCGGTATGCGCATCGCCGATATCAGTTTGCAGGACTCTCACCACCCGATGTTCACGGCAACCTGGAATCCATCGCATGCCGATGAACTACTGGCCGGTTCGGGGCACAATGTCGCGGAACTGCTGGCGCTCGCTGATGCCGGCAAACCAATGCCGCATTTCGGATTAAAACCGAGTCTGACCGCGACGGTGGTCACGAAGAACGAACAGGTGGAGTCGCCAAACGTTGCCGGAGTCCTTCGTGGGAGCGATCCGAAGCTGAAGGACGAATACGTCGTCTACAGTGCGCATCTCGATCACGTCGGGGTGGGTGAGCCGATCAAAGGCGACAAGATCTATAACGGTGCCATGGACAATGCTTCGGGTATTGCCAGCATGCTTGACGTCGCCGAGACACTCCAGAAATCCGGCGCAAAGCTGAAGCGGTCCGTTCTGTTTGTGGCCGTTTGTGCGGAGGAGAAAGGATTGCTCGGGTCTCGGTACTTCGCGCAGAAACCGACTGTCCCAAAGAACTCGATTGTGGCGGATCTGAACACCGATATGTTCTTACCGATATTCCCGCTGAACTACCTGGTCGTTTACGGAGCGGATGAGTCGACCTTAGGGGACGACATCAAGGCCGCCGCCGCTCCGCTTGATGTCCGGATCATTCCCGACCGTGCTCCGGACCGGAACATCTTCATCCGGAGCGACCAGTACAACTTCATTCGGGCCGGTGTCCCGTCGATCATGCCTGAGTTTGGTGCTTTGGCAAATTCGCCCGAGGAGAAAACTCAGGCCGAGTGGCTCAAGAACCGGTATCACGCGCCTTCGGACGACCTGAACCAGCCGATCGATCTCGCTGCTGCAGCGAAATTCGACAAGCTGATGGTTCAACTGCTGGAGCGAGTCGCCGATGCGCCCGGCAAACCTCGATGGAAACCCGACAGTTACTTCCGGAGATTTGCGCAGTCCAAACCGGCTGAATGAGCTCTTTTGGCTCATTCGCGGATTATTTGATCAGTCGGGCCTGTATGGGACGTGAAGCAACTTGCCGCTGCCGATGGGGAACTGAAGAAGCGGAGGTGCGAGCGCTGCTCGAAACACACGAACTGATTCTTCGCGGTGGAATGCGACGGAGCGTTCCGCTCGAAAGCATTCACGACGTATCGGCTGAGGCGGCATCACTCTACTTTCAAGTCGGTCGTGATCGGGTGGAACTGAGACTCGGAACGCAAGCGGCTGTTCGGTGGGCGAAAGCGATCATGAACCCGCCCACCCTGGCCCAAAAGCTCGGCATCTCGCGTGACAAAAGGATCAGAATACTTGGATCAACGCAAGATGAGGCGCTCCAAGATTCATTTAGGCAAGCGGCTTCGGAGCCGGGTGGCGACACCGACGTTCTTTTCTTTCTGGTCCAGACGCCAAAAGAACTCGAAGAACTCCTTGCGCGCTCTCAGATCCTAAAGACGCCAGGCGGTTCAGTCTGGGTTGTTTACCCAAAAGGGAAAGGGAAAGAGATCAGTGAAGCGCACGTCCGTGGAACGATGCGCGCCCTTGGGATGGTGGACACAAAAATCGCGAGCGTATCCGAAGACCTGACGGCTCTCCGCTTCTCTCATCGAAAAGCGGAGACGACGCACAAGAATGCCCCCGACGCTTAACAATCCACCCAAGCCCGCTTCTCGTTGCTCTCCGCAACCTTCTCGAGGAGCATCATCCCATGCAGTCCGTCTTCGAAGGTCGGATAGTCAATCGGTGCCGACGGGTCGGCGACTTTGGCGTAGAAGCGCTTAAAGAGTTGTTTGTGCGAATCGTCGTAACCTTCGCTATGACCGCCCGGGAGATCAGCAAAGGCCGCTGCGGCCGGATAATATAGCGACGCATCTTTAACAATGATCTGGTTGGGTTCGTTCCGATGTCCAATCCAGAGCTTGTCAGGCTCCTCCTGGTTCCAGGACACGCCCGCTTTCGTTCCGAAGATTTCGAATGCGAATCGATTCTTACGTCCGGCCGACATCTGGCTGACGGTAAAGGCGCCCCGCGCCTTCTGACCCAAGTGGAGCATGACTACGCCAAAGTCTTCCGTGTCCACGTCGAAGCTTTCGTAGTCGGCGGCAACGGTTTTCGAGAACGTCTCGACTGAACCTTTCGGGCGCTTCCGCTGATCGTAAAATCTCGCCAGTTCTGCGCAGACAGCCGTAATGGATTGTCCTGTCAGGTGCTGGATCATATCCATCCAATGCGATCCGATGTCCCCCATCACCCGAAGTTTTCCGTTTAGCTCCGAAGCAAGACGCCAGTTCCAATCAGTCTGATAGAGGAGCCAGTCCTGTGAGTACGTGCCTTGCACGATCAGGATGTCACCCAGGTCACCGGCGGCGATCATCTGCCGCATCTGCTGAACGGCCGGGTAGTACCGAAGATTGTGTTGAACGGCGTTGACGATTCCCTTCTCCGCCGCAGCCGCCACCAACTTCTTCGCTTCGTCCACATTCAGGGTCATGGGCTTCTCGCATAACACGGCTTTGCCCGCGTTCACCGCTGCCAGCGCCATAGGAAAGTGCTGCACGTTCGGCGTACAAATGTGAACGGCCTGGATCTCGGGATTATTCAGCACCGCTCCGAGATCACTTGTGGCAAAGGGAACGTCGAGACTCGCTGCGAATTTCTGAGCAGTTTCAGGACGGCTTCCGACAATGGCAGCCACCTCAACGTTGTCCAAGCCTCCGGACGTTCTCCGTATGAACTTTGCCCATGAATCCTGTTCCGACGATTGCGGTCTTTATCTTTGCCATTCGAACCTCGTTATCTCTCTCCAGAACACTCTATAACGGGTGATTATTGTTCTATACCCAGACGGCAAGTGCTAGTCTGTTGAGAACGAACGCATGGTGATTCGTATCCGGCTGAGGACGCGCCAAAGTTTCGCCGATGTCCGCCTGCAGACAGCGTTAGCGCTGGCTGCCCTTTTTGCCCCCTCTGCTCTCGTTGCGCTCACAATGTGCTTTTGGAGTTTTGCGGCCGAACTGCAGTTGGTAGGCGAATTCTATGTCACGAGGGGAACATTCTCCCATTGGCAAGTCTGGTTCTTCACAGCGGGCATCCTCCTTGCCGGCGCGAGATTACTAACCAGTTACGGCAAGGCGAACGTTGAGTTAGCGAGCCAGGGAAATTCCAATTTCCATAATGCTAGCCCCCAATTTGCAGAAGAATAGAGGTCGAATTTTTCTGCCATCCGGTAAATTTGCAGGGATAAATTGCGCTCGTCCGGGCGTGTTGTAGGCCTCTTCCCTTCTCATCTGCAAGCTGCTCAGCTCTTCCCGCAGGCCCGGAAACTTTCGGCCATCCGCGTGCATCGAAAAAACCGACAAAGGCTAGGTCTGAGATGTCTGAAATCCGAACGAGCGGAATCGCGGTAGTCACCGAGCCATTCCGCGCATGGGTGGGTGCTGGTGCGCAGTCTGCGGCTGACAGTTTTGGTCAAGCAGGCAAGTGGTTCGGCGATACAGCGCAAAAATTCGCTTCGCTGCTCTCGGACCTGATGGGTCCGGGTGTTTTCACGGCATACTCCTTGACGGCCTGGAGTTTGGCAAGCAGTCTAGGTTGGAGCGGCCCGTTCGTGGTGTCGACCGGCCCGCTGTCGAACTGGCTGGTTTGGCTGGGGTTTGCTGTGAGCCTGAACGTGGCTGCGAGCATCCTCAAGCGCCGCACGCGGACTGATATATTGCGCTCCGACGACCAAAACGGAAACTGAAATCGACGAAATCCCGGTTCCCGGCCGGGATTTTCATCCCACGAGCGGGATTGCCTTTGTTACTCTCAAGTGAGGCTTTCCGCTTTCAATGCCTTTCAGTTCGCGTTCCTACGTGAATAGGTACGTTCCCTCAAACCGGTTTCCAACCGGTTTGAAGTGGCTGCTGATAACAAACGTTAGCATCTTCGTACTTACTTACATCCTTAAGGCCAGCGAAACCGGCCTCTTCCTACAGAACTTTGCGCTCGTCCCTGCGCAGGTCGTTCAAACGTTTGCCGTCTGGCAAGTCGTTACCTATATGTTCCTCCATTCTGTGGACAACTTTGGCCACATTTTGTGGAACATGTTGGGTCTTTGGATGTTCGGAGCAGAGCTCGAGCGTCTCTGGGGAACCACCAAATTCCTGCGTTTCTACTTCACCTGCGGGATCAGTGCGGCGGTTATTGTCATAATTGCTGCTTACCTCTTTGGCTTCCAGGACGTCGCAACCATAGGTTCGTCGGGAGCCGTTTACGGAGTGCTGGTCGCGTACGGGGTTACGTTCCCGGACCGCACGGTCCTTTTTGGGTTTCTTATTCCTCTGAAATCCAAGTACTTCGTAATGATCATCGGCGCCATTGTGCTGCTTCAGTCCTATACGGCGACAGTCGGCGGACAAGGGCGGAGCCGCGGTTGTCGTTCATCTGGGCGGCTTGCTGACTGGTTTTCTGCTGCTTCGCGGCCGGAAACTGCGGTTACGTATACGGCAGCCGATCACGGGAGCATATAAGGATTGGAAACTGCGAAGGGCGAAAAAGAAGTTCCAGGTCTACCTGCGGAAGCAAGATACGACGAAGCGCGGGTCCTTGGGTTCACTAGCAGTCAGATAGAGTTTAAGACTATGAAGTACCGTGAAACGTTGGGATCGGCGCGCTGGGGCTCACCTTGCCCTGGCGAGTGGCGGTTTGTTCTACCTGCGGGCAGGACAGGAAGGTCCGAGATCTCAAAGCAGCGATTCTGTCGCTAAAGCCGAAGAAACCACCGACCGACGAGCACGCAACCGCCGGAGCAGGAGAAGCCGTCGATTCCTTCTGAATTTAAAAAGCAGAAGGAAACACCTCCGGATACTCCGAGATTTCAGTCGAACGCTACCACCGTCACAGTGGATGTCTCGGTACTGGACGACAAAAACCGGTTCATCCCGCGCATCCCACAGAACAATTTCCGGGTGATGGAGGATGGCGTCCCGCAGCAGATCACGCAGTTCGGACAGGGCGAAGCGCCCATGACCATCTGCATGCTGATCGAGTTTAGTGGACGGTTCCAGGCGTATTGGTCCCAAGGCTGGTACGAAACCCTTCAGGCTTCCTATGGTTTTCTGCAAACGTTAAAGCCGGACGACAATGTTGCCGTGGTCGCCTATGACCTGCGCCCGACCATTCTCTCGGACTTTTCTCCTGATAAGAGGAAAGCGGAGGAGGCGATGTCGCGGCTGCGGATTCCGGGCTTCAGCGAATCGAACGTATTCGATGCCTTGACGGATATGGCCAGCCGCATGGAAGGAATCGAAGGCCGGAAGGCGATTCTGCTGATGGGTACGGGGCTCGATACCTTCAGCAAAATCACCTTCGATAAGACACGAAAAATGCTGCAGGAATCCGGCGTCCCCATCTACACCATCAGCCTGCTCCAGATTGCCCGCATCATGGCGGAAAGCTACGGCGCGATGGGACCGATCGCCAACATGGACTTCCTGCAGGCTGATAACGAGATGAGAACGTTTGCCAAAGAAACGGGCGGAATGTCGTTCTTCCCAAGGTTCGTCGGCGAATATCCGTCGGTGTTCCGACAGATCGAAGAAGCAATGCGCAGCCAGTATGCGCTTGCTTACCATCCGACCAACATGGCCCGCGACGGCAAATTCCGGCGAATCAAAGTGGAGTTGGTGAATCCGGATACGAACGAACCGCTGCGCGTAACGAACGAAAAGGGCAAGCCGATCAAGTATCAGGTCGTCGCGAAGGCCGGGTATAAGGCTCCAAGAGAAGTAGACTAGGGTAGGCCTGTGCGGCTTGCGTGTCAAGTCCTAAAAGCTTAAGTGTTTGAGCGGTTTAGGAACAGCGTTGACACGACTTCTTCCCGTTTGTTAATTTCACATGTCTCGATGCATTCTGCCTCAACCCGCCGCGGCGCTGATCCAGCACGGATTCTGCTGGTAGACGATAACACCGACGGCAATTCTGCTCGCCAGTCCGTACTCGAGGAACTGGGATATCAAGTGTTCTCCGCCCGTTGTGGCCGCGAAGCACTGCAAGTACTGGAGAACCAATCGGTAGATCTGATCATCACGGATTACAGAATGTCTCCGGTGAATGGCCTTGAGCTCATTGCCAAAGTTCGCCAGGGAAGTCAGGCTCTTCCAGTTGTTCTGCTCACCGGATTTGCGGAGAGTATGGGTTTGACGCCTGAGAACACGGGAGCCAATGTGGTCATCCAAAAGAGCTCGCGAGAGTTGCCCACTCTGCTTCGCACCGCCAAGAAGCTTTTGCATCCGCCAAAGAAGCCGGCGCGCTCCCATTCGGCGCAGAAACCTCTGAGGCGTGCTCATTCGGTCGGGTCCTGATAGCCACTGAAGTTTTCAGACTGCGCTTCTACACTGGAAGCAATGAATTTCCGCCGCATTTCGGGGATAGTGCTTGTTCTCGCACTCACAGCGGCATTACCTGACATCGGTACTGCACAACCACGGGCGGGAGCACCGGCCGTTTCAACGACCGCGAGGGCAACAGCTAAGAGCGCTCGTCCGGCGACTGCCAGTACGGCGGCCGTACGAGGGTTGTCGCTCCACGACCGGATCGCGCAGCTATTTATCGTGCGCGGCTATGGCGATTACCCGTCGAGCACCGATCCTGAATATCAACGATTCCTCAAGTGGATTCGGGATGACCGTGTCGGCGGATTCATTGTGGCCGGGCGAATTCGGAACGGCAGCGTCATTAGCGCTCAGCCGTTCGAAATGGCGACTTTCATCAATCACATACAGCGGATAGCAACAACGCCGCTCCTGGTCGGGTCTGATTTCGAGCGCGGCGCTTCCGCCAGAGTGGCGGAGACGGCTCGCTTTCCCTACATGATGGCCTTTGGGGCGGCAAACGATGTTGCGGCAACGACGGAACTCGGGAAATTGACGCGCGAGAGAAGCGCGGGCGCTTGGCGTGAATTGGGTCTTTGCCCCGGATGCGGACGTCAACAACAATCCCGATAACCCGATCATCAACGTGCGTTCATTTGGCGCGTCACCGCAGGCGGTAGCGACCCAGGTATCCGCGTTCATCGATGGAGCGCATTCGGATCCTTCGCGCTACGTGTTGGTTACGCCGAAACATTTTCCCGGGCACGGTGACACGTCCGAAGACAGCCACATGCAACTGGCAAAACTGGCCGAGACTAAGGAGCGCATCGAATCGTTGGAACTGGTGCCTTTTCGGGCAGCTATCCGACACGGTGCCGATGCGATCATGACCGCCCACATGTCAGTGCCGGCTTTCGACCAGGTGGACACACCGGCAACTCTTTCGCCTAATATACTGACCGGACTTTTACGAAACGAGCTGGGTTTCAGTGGTCTGGTGGTAACGGACGCGCTGGAGATGCAGGCGATCGCGTCCTCCTATCCTCAGGGCGAAGCGGCGGTTCGGGCGATTGAGGCCGGAGCCGACGTGTTGCTGATGCCAACAGATCCGTCGGCTTGCATTCGGGCGATCATGGCGGCTGTCGCGAAAGGACGAATCACCAGGACGCGCATCGACGTAAGCGCGGCCAAAGTTCTAGCGGCAAAGCGACGGGTGGGTTTATACCGGAGCCGAATGGTCGATCTCGATAAGCTCAGCAATGATCTGGAGGAGCACAAGACCGACGCGCTCGCCCAGCGTGTTGCCGATGGCGCGTTCACCCTGGTGAAGGACACTCGTCACCTGTTTCCGGCTCCCGGCATGACGGGGTCGTGTCTGGTTGTCTTGGGTGAGAGCCCATTTACGCAACGGGGCGCAACACTCGCGAATGAACTGCAACGGGGCGGAATGCGGGATTTGAAGCTCTATGTAGTAACCGCAGCAGTGAGCGACGCCATTCTCCAGTCGGTGGCTGGCGACGCGAGCCATTGTGGGCAAGTCTACGTTGCCGCCTTCATCACTGTGGGGGCAAATCGCGGTAGCGTGTCCCTGGAAGGGGGGTTGGGTCCGTTCCTGACCAAGCTCATCGCTGGACCCTCTCCTGTGGCGCTGATTTCGCTCGGAAACCCGTACCTCTTGCGCGACTATCCAGCGGTCAGTGCATACGCCGCAACCTTCAGCACAACCGCCACTTCCGAAACTGCTGCTGCAAAAGCTATCCTCGGCGACATCCCGATTACCGGAACTCTACCTGTTTCCATCCCGGGCATCGCGAACATTGGCGACGGACTCCGTGTAGCGATGCGTGCGCGCAGCACATCTAACTGACCGAACAATGCAGATTACCTGGCTCGGACACGCAACATTCGAGATTCGTTTCGAAGGAGGAGAAGTGCTCCTTCTGGATCCGTGGATCGAAGGCAACCCGGCTTACCCGAAAGGTTACGACTTAAAAAGGGTAGACGCCATTGCCCTTTCGCATGCACATTTCGATCATTCGGATGCGGTGATGACGGTAGCGCAAAAGTTTTCGCCGAAAGTGGTAGCCATCTTCGAGACCGCGAAATACTTCGAGAACAAAGGCATCAAGAACACGATTGGAATCAACAAGGGCGGCACGGTAGATCTGGGTTTCGTCAAGCTGACAATGACGAACGCTCTTCATAGCTGCTCCATCAAAGATGGCGATGAACTGCTCTACGGCGGTGAAGCTGCGGGTTATGTACTCACAATGAAGGATGGACGAAAGGCTTATTTCGCCGGGGATACGGCCCTGTTTGGCGACATGGCGCTTATCGGTGAGTTCTTCAAACCGGAGCTCGCATTCCTTCCTATCGGAGACCACTTCACGATGGGGCCCGAACAGGCAGCATACGCGGCTCGAATGTTAAAGGTGAAGAGCGTGATTCCGATGCACTATGGGACGTTTCCCGCTCTTACCGGCACGCCCCAGGCTCTCGAATCAGAACTGAGCAACGACGGAATCAACGTAATTACCTTGAAACAGGCAGAGCCTTTCAGCTGGTAACCGTTGAGCTTCAGTAACGCTGGACGATGACTTCGCGGAAACCCGTCTTGCGCAAGCGCATCCCGAGTCGAGGACAGATCACCGGCATCGCGAATGGGCCCGACGATGACCCGGTAAAGAGAAGCGTTTCCCGGCTTGGGAACAGCGTGGGCGCGAAAACCTTTCTTGTGCAGAACATCGGCGAGTCCTTCTGCTTCGCTCCGCCCTAAGCGCCACTACTTGCAGATACTGAGATCCGGGTTGCGGTTGATACCCGCCGCCCGATACGTCTGGCTCAGCGCCGCGGCCGGAACTTTCGATTCATGTGTGCGCCTTTGTCTTGCGCGAGCCTAAAGGCACGTCTGCTGTAGCGCCGCCCGCCAACTCGTGAGAACCCGGGTTCGACTTTACGACAGGCTCGCGCCCACAGGTGCTTGGCTCTCGTCTCGCAGATCCCGTCGATTCTCCGGGAATCGTGTGCGTTTCTCCTGCGGTCACGCTTGGGCTGGTGGCGGGAGCGGCAGACGGCCGTTTCAGCGGCAACGGACGCCTTCTTCCCTGATGAATTGCGCCCAACCATGTAGCCGCCATAGAACGCCACTCCGAGCAGGAGAGCCACGGCAAAAAAAATGCCTAGCAGCTGCTTATTGCCGAGCAGAATCTCCGATTCGCGTTCGTTTGTTCGCAACATTTCTTATCCGAATTGTACTGGAAATCGGTAAGGCCCGGGAATGGTAACCTGACGGCAGACCCCCAAAGCTCGCTATGAACTCTCGTTTCAGGCCAGTTGCGGCACTCGGTGTTAGTGCCGCGGCCTTTCTGTTGGCCTTTTGTCTGTCTGTACCCGTCGGAACCGCAAGCGCCGCCGCGGGCGACAAGGCGGGCGCCGTTGCCCGGGATGCCTCCGGTAACGGATCCCTCGAATCTCTACGCTGCCGCGGGCCCCGGAATGGTGAGCGCAAGCGTCCGTTCGTACTCCGGCTCTCGTGTATGTGCCGAATACGAAGAGCGACACGGTCGATGTCATCGATCCCAAAACTTACAAAGTGGTGAATCACTTCGTATTGCCGAAGGGCAAGCGTAGCGGCCGGCTCGAGCCGCAGCACGTGGTGCCCTCGTGGGACATGAAGAAGCTTTGGGTGGCGCAGGATCTGGGTGACCAGTTGACGGCCATCGATCCGTCGACCGGCAAGCAGGGCGAGACGATCCATGTCGACGATCCCTACAACATGTACTTCACGCCCGACGGCAAGTACGCAATTGTCATGGCGGAGCGGGAGAAGCGAATCGATTTCCGCGATGCGCAGACCATGGAGGTGGTGAATCGCGTTCCCGTGAATTGCGCGGGCGTCAATCATGCCGACTTCTCGCCCGATGGCCGCTACATGCTGGCCACCTGCGAGTTCTCGAGCGAGATGATCAAGGTGGATGTGGCAGCGACAGAAGGTGCTGGGTCATCTCCAGCTAACTCCGAAAGGCATGCCGCAAGATTGCCGGATCGCTCCGGATGGCAAGGTGTTTTACGTGGCGAATATGGATGCGAACGGCGTTCACGTCATCGACGGCGAGCAATTTAAGCAGATTGATTTCATTCCGACCGGCGTGGGCGCGCACGGGCTTTACTTCAGCCGCGATTCTAAGTACATGTACGTGTCGAATCGCGGGACTGCGACGGACCATTCGGACGGCTCCGTCTCGCTGATTGACCTGAAAACGAGAAAGGTCGCAACTCGCTGGCCCATTCCCGGCGGCGGAAGCCCTGACATGGGTGGTGTTTCCGCGGACGGCAAAGAGCTTTGGCTCTCCGGACGGTACAACAGCGAAGTGTATGTGTTCGACACCGCGACGGGAAAAGTGAAGACGCGCATCAAAGTTGGAGATGGTCCGCACGGGCTGTGCGTCTATCCTCAGCCGGGGCGTTATTCGTTAGGTCACACCGGGAACATGCGGTAAGCGACAGGTGAGCTCCACGTTACCGGAACCTTGGCTGCGAGGGCCTCTCCCCAATGTTCATCCGGCAGTTATGCCGGTGTTTTTCAGCTTCCAGCAAGTACGCGAAGACCTGGCGCGGCATACGCAAGGGCTTTCGACGGCCAGGTCTGGACACCAACACCGGGCGGTACCATAGGGCTTCCATCTGAAACATCTCGCGGGAAGCGTCGACCGGATCAGCACGTATTTAATCGGCGCGAAGCTGACCGAAGCGCAGCTTCAAAAGCTTTCGACCGAATCAGACGGCCAAGGCCGTTCTCAGTGAGTTACTGGATCGAGATCGACGAAAGCCTTAAAAGTGCCGAAGACCGGGTTTGCCAGGTCAGTCCGGACCAACTGTTCGAGCCCCGAGATGTTGGCCGAAAGGCCCTGCCATCAACCGTGATCGGTCTTCTCGTTCATCTTGCCGAGCATACTCAGAGGCACTTGGGGCAAGCCATCACGTTGACTCAGGTGGTTCGCGGTTCACGCGTTCCTCACTTCACAACCCGCTGATGAACAGTAGTAGTTTCAGCGGGCTTCTTCGAAGGAATCGAAATTATCGCTATACCTGGTTTGGCCAGATCGTTAGCGAAGTCGGAGACCATTTCAACAACATCGCCGTTCTGAGCCTTGCGATCGAGATGACACACAACGGCGGTGTGATCGCCGGCGTGATGCTGTCCCGTGCGATTCCCGCGGTTCTGATCGGTCCGCTCGCGGGCGTCTGGCTCGATCGTTTCGACCGGCGGCGGATCATGATCGCGAGCGATCTGGTACGGGGCGTTATCGCTCTTGGATTTATTGCCGCTTTTGTTTATCGGCAGATCTGGCTGCTTTACGCTTTGAGCGCACTGCTGATGATGGCTTCGCCCTTTTTCACCAGCGGCCGTTCAGCCATCCTGCCTTCCATCGCTACTCCGGAAGAGCTTCACACGGCAAATTCGCTGACCCAGACGACAGGATGGATCACGCTGGCAGTCGGCGCGTTTTTCGGCGGCACGACAGCGGCAAAGTTCGGGTATGAAGTAGCGTTCCTGTTCAACTCGCTTTCCTTCTTTTTCTCCGCCTTTTGCATCTCCCGGCTGCGCTCTCCCGAGGGACATTTCCGCGCTAAGCGGATTACCTCGACGGCAAGCCTGAACGAAACCAATGTCGCCCGGCCTTGGCACGAGTACCGGGAAGGCTTGGCCTACATGGGCAAAAGTCCGCTCATTCTGGGGATCGCGCTGATTGGCGTTGGCTGGGCGAGCGGCGGCGGCGCGGCACAGGTCCTGTTTACGTTGTTCAGCGAAGTGGTGTTCCGGCGCGGAGCCGAAGGTCTGGGTCAACTTTGGGGTATCGCGGGGGTGGGTCTGCTGATCGGAGGTTTCGTTGGGAATCGGCTCGGCAAGAGAATCAGCTTCAACGCTTACAAGCTGACGGTGTTCTTCTGCTACCTGCTGCATGGGGGCTCGTATGTGCTGTTCAGCCAGATGCCGTCCTGGGGCCTTGCTCTTTTCTTCATGGGCTTGTCGCGCGCGGCAGTTGCGGTCAGTTCGGTCTTGAACTGGTCGAACCTGCTGACCCATGTGGACAATCGCTATCGCGGCCGGGTCTTCTCGACGATTGAGACCATGAACTGGTCGACGATGATGCTTTCCATGCTTGGCGCCGGCCTGGCGTCCCAGAGTTTCAGCATCCGAGCCATCGGTGTTGTATCCGGCCTGCTCAGCTCTTCGACGGCAATCTTTTGGGGCTGGGCGAACTGGAGCGGGAAACTTCCCGAGCCGGCCAAAACAGAAGATGACGACAGAGTCGAGATCCACGGTGACGTGGCGGCGACCGGCTAGCATCGCCGGCGCGAACGATCACAGGATACTCATGGATTCGAACCTTCATCAGTGTTCCCGCTCAGACTCCCCGCGCACAACAACGCGCAGATCGTCTCGGTCGTGACTATTGCCTAGCAGTTCTCGCGCCTGATCATTGCCGGCTTTGTCGAGGCGGTAAAACTTCTTGTCCCTGGTAATCAACCCGTATTCGTTGCGGCCCGGATCCTTCATCAGCGAACAGCTCCCGTCGTGCCTTCAGTGTCTTTTCGCGGCCATTCTTCACCATCTCTCTCCGTACATTTCCAGTCGGCCAAAACTCCCTGCAGTTCCGCTGCCTGCATCGAAGATAAGAATGCTAAGGAGATTGAAACTGTAAGAATCACTCGTCTCATCGGTTACAGCGCCTTTCCCACCGAACTCAAACGCTGGCGCTTCATTTTTCTGACGCATTTAGGACCTTTGCGATGCTAAATAATTAGGAACTTTACTATCTATTCCGAGAATCAAACGTCTGTGCCTGAAGGCCAGAGCCAGTCCTTCTATCACTCGCTCTTAAGAGATGAGGGCCCACGCTACGAAGGTTTCGATCTCGATTCTTCTCGCGTGTCGCTGGATCTGGCGCTCACGTACGACGCGCTTGCATCAGATCGTGGCACGTTACATGACTGATTTTGGTCTATCGAAGTCGACTTACAACATTCTGATGCTTTTGCGGAACGGGCCGAAAGAAGGTATGCAACTTCACGATCTCGGTGAAATGTTGATCGTGAGCCGAGCGAATATTACAGGCCTGATCGACTCTTTGGAGGAGCGGGGATGGGTAAGGCGTCTGGTTGACGAAACAGACCGGCGCGTTCGGTATGCACAGATTACGCGGATGGGAGAGAGAGTACTGGATGAGTTCGCTCCTGTTCACTTTCGGAACCTATGCGTTCTCATGCAGGGTTTGAGCTCCGAGGAGAAAGACGTGCTCGCAAACCTTTTGGGGAAAATGAGGCAGAGCCTGGCAGCAAATGCAGACGAGTGCGTGCGGCAAAGATATCGGTGTAGGCGAAGAGGTCGAAGGAGTAAAGGGTCGGTATGGCGGAAGAGCAATCTCGAGAACAGAAGGGTGAGGCTGGAGACAGGAACGCAGGGCAAGAAGGGCAGGAGAAGACGAAAGCGGTCTGACCCGCGCCGCAAGCGTACGGTCAGGCTCATCATCATCGCCGTGGTTGTGGTCGCCATTATTGTTGCGATTCCCGTTTACTCCTATTATTCGGTCCGGGAATCCACTGACGACGCGCAAGTAGACGGACACGTCATTCCCATCAGTCCGCGCATCGGTGGCAATGTCCTTTCGGTTCTGATCAACGACAACCAAGGGGTCAGGGCGGGCCAGGAGCTTGTTCGATTAGATCCCGCTGACTATAAGGTGGCTGTCTCCCAGGCGGAGGCGGATTTGTCGAGTTCGGAAGCCGATACTCTCCAATCCCAGCAGAGTGTTCCGGTGACCAACATCACCACGTCCGGCCAGATCAGCACGAGCATGACACAGGAGCAGCAGGCAAGAGCATCCGTAACGGCGGCGGAAAAGGCCGTAGAGGCGGCTCGCGCCCGGCTCAACTCGGCCGACTGCCGCATTAGCACCAGCGGCAGGCGAACTTTGTGAAAGCACAGAAAGATCTCGCCCGCTTCAAATCTCTTGTCGACAAGGACGAAATCTCGAAGCAGGACTATGACGCAGCCGATAGCGGCCGCGGACGCGAACGCCGCACAGGTGACTTCCGGACGCGCAGAGATTCTCGAGGCACAGCACATGCTGGATCAGGCCGTGGCGCAGGTGGACGAGGCGAAAGCCCGTTTGGCGACGGCCGCCGTTCAACGCCGCCAAAGCGAGCAGTTGCAATCACGGCAGCGAGCCGTCACTGTCGCACGCTATCAAAGTGCCAAAGCTACTGCCAAGCAGAAGCGTGCGGATCTCGATCAAGCCAAGCTGAATCTGGAATACACAATTCTTAAGGCACCCGTGGACGGAGTGGTCAGCCGCAAAACTGCTGAACCGGGAATTCAAGTCGCGGCGGGACAGCAACTGATGGCGCTCGTTCCGCTCGAAGACGTGTGGGTCACTGCCAACTTTAAGGAGACGCAGCTCAAGAAGATGCGTGTCGGCCAGAGGGTCGAAATCGAAGTCGACGCATATGGCGGTGGCCGGAAATATCAAGGCCATGTCGACAGCATCGCCGCTGCATCGGGAGCGAAGTTCAGCTTGCTGCCACCTGAAAATGCCACTGGAAACTATGTGAAGGTAGTTCAGCGAGTCCCGGTGAAGATCGTTTTGGAACCGGGCGAAAACCGGGATCACCGCCTGATCCCGGGCATGTCGGTGGTCCCCACGGTGCTTCTGAACAGCGATACCAGCGGTCCACCGCTATAGAGACAGGGCGTACGATCAAACGCTCCGGGCGAGCGTCTTTCCGTCTCTCTCTTCAGTCTCCGGTTCGCGGGAAAGATCAAGGCTGACGGGAAGGCTGAAGTAGAAGGTGGAGCCCTCGCCGGCTACGGACTCTGCCCAAATACGGCCTCCGTGCCGCTCAAGTACCTTGCGGGAAATCGCCAAACCCATTCCCGTTCCGTCAGGCACTTCATTGACGTGCAATCGCTGAAACAATCCGAAGACTCGGTCCGCGTACTGCTGGTCGAAGCCCCGACCATTGTCTGTGATGCTGAAAATCCATTCTGTCGCGCTCCGGCGCGCTGCTACACGGATGATCAAGGGCTCGCTCGCTGCGATATTTGACCGCATTTGAAAACAGATTCTCGATCACCTGGAGGAACTGAACGCGGTCGACCGTAAGCGCCGGGAGTTTGCCTTCTATAACGACCTGCGCCTGGCTATCGCGCAAGCGAAGCTTGCAGGCTGTTCTGTGCGTCAGCGACCATGCCTTCAAAGGAGACAGGCTGCGTCGGAATGCCTTGCTTTCTCAGCCGGACTAATGCCAAGCAAGCCGTTGATGAGGTCGGTCATTCGCTTGGAGGAATTGACGATGTACCCAATGAATTCGTCAGCATCTTCCCCCAGCTTGCCTTTGTAGCGAGTCTCAAGAAGTTGGCTGAAGCTTGTTACGGTGCGGAGAGGCTCCTGCAAATCATGGCTCGCCACATAGGCGAACTGCTGCAGCTCATCGTTCGCCGCCCGGAGATCACGGGTGCGATCATCCACTTGCGATTTCCAGTTTGGCATTCATTTCCTGAAGGCGGCTGTACATGACATCGCGGGCCTTCAGGGCATCAAGAGCTGCACGGTAAACGCGTATCAAGGAGCACTAGCATCAAACTGGTACCGATGGCAAAAAGGAAAAAACGCAATGGTGTTCACCCGTTTTTGGGTATTCGCGTACCGTGTTTGT
Source organism: uncultured Acidobacteriaceae bacterium (assembly GCA_963730775.1). Taxonomy (GTDB): domain Bacteria; phylum Acidobacteriota; class Terriglobia; order Bryobacterales; family Bryobacteraceae; genus Bog-105. The sequence goes on from CAVSTI010000023.1 coordinate 23,590, forward strand.
TCCCGGTTGATGCGCTGATGCAGATCGTGCGTCGATCTCCGGATCTCGTTCATCGTGCGCTCCGCGATTTCCGGCCGCTCGGCTTTTTTCGCCGCGGCAAGCCCGCCGGAAAGCTCCAGATCGAGGATGCTCTAGCTTCGTCTACACGCGTGCTAATGAGAGCTACGAAATGGGACACGCGGGTCTGCAGATCTCTCTTCTGGTCTTTCACGCCTTCCAGAAGCTGTCCGACGAGTTCAGGCATGCTGGCGGTCGCCTGACGGAGCGGGCTTAAGTATTGCGGGTCAGAGGTAAGAAGAAACCCGCGCTCGCTCGTGTCCACGTCGCCTGCTAAAGCTCGCAGCGCGTCGAGATCAATCAGCAGATTCTCGATCTTCAGAAATCTTGCCGTCATGTACTCGGTGGCCGTCGTTGCTACAAAGAACAGCAGCGAGAAACAAATCGGCAAAGAGAACAAAACCGCGAGACGTCGCTTGGTGGGTATCTGCGATGTCATAGTTGGGTGCCGCCAGGCTAGCAGTATGTTCCGAACTAGCCCGAGCGCGCGGCGGCGACTGCGCCCGGTACTAAAAACAGCCGGTCACTGAATAGTTTGTCCGTTACTCGAAGAGCGCTTTTACGCACCCCCTGCTATGTGGATCTTGGGTTGCAGAACTTTGTTTCAGCCCGAACGTAGTAATTCCAGCAGGGACCGGCTGCCTTTGCAAAGCCGAAGGCCGGCACTGTAAGTAAAATGGTGGTAAGAACCTTAGGGCTCGTCGGGTTCAATCTCTTCAATGGCCATTCAAACTCTCTTCGGCAGTGTACCGACCGAACCGACTCTCTTAGACCGGCTGAAGGCTGGCGTGGAAAAGACGCGGTCGGGATTGGTCGACAGATTGGAAGATGTGCTCTCCGGCAAGAAAGAGATTGATGCCGACCTGCTGGAGGAGCTTGAGTACACGCTCATCACAGCCGATCTAGGCGTCCGGACAGTGCAGGAGATCATCGACCGGATCCATGAACGTATCGACCGGAAGATGACAAGCGACGCGGGAGAAATACGGAACCTCATTCGCGAACATCTGCAGGAGGTTTTGCAGGCCTCCGAGACCCCGATCCGTGTGGTACGCACGCCTCCTGCGGTTGTGATGCTCGTTGGGATCAACGGAGCCGGAAAGACAACTACCGTGGGTAAGCTCGCCAACCGCTTTCTCGGCGAAGGACGCAAAGTTCTGCTCTGTGCCGCCGACACCTTTCGCGCTGCGGCTATCGAGCAACTTGAGGTCTGGGCGGAACGGGCTGGAGTCGACGTTGTGCGTCAGAAGACCGGGGCCGATCCGAGCGCAGTCGTTTTTGATGCCCTGCAGGCAGCGAAAGCGCGCGGGAGTGATTACGTCATTGTGGATACCGCCGGACGCCTGCATACAAAAGAGAACCTGATGGCAGAACTCGAAAAGATGCGCCGCACCTGCCAGCGCGTACTTCCGGGATCGCCGCACGAAGTCTGGCTGGTACTCGACGCCACAACCGGGCAGAATGGGCTCGAACAGGCCAGGAAGTTCACGGAATCCGCTGGAATCACGGGCATCATTCTTACAAAGCTCGACGGCACCGCAAAGGGTGGCGTTGTCGTTGCTATTGCGCGCGAATTGAACCTCCCGATCCGCTTCGTCGGCGTTGGGGAGAAGATTGATGACCTGCTTCCCTTTGAGCCCGACAAATTCATTCAGTCATTGTTTGACTAGCCTGGGCTTGTTTCGATGAGTTCTTTCATGCAGCAGGCGCTCGGCCTTGCGGCTCAAGGTAAGGGGCTTACCAGCCCTAACCCGACCGTCGGCGCCGTGGTGGAGAAGAATGGGCAAGTCTTAGGCCGCGGGTTCCATACCTGGACAGGCAAGGATCACGCCGAGATTGTCGCTCTACGCGAGGCGGGCGACGCCGCCAGAGGCTCCACACTATACGTAACGCTTGAACCGTGTTCTCATGTCGGTCGTACCCAGCCGTGCGCCGATGCCGTGATCGCCGCGGGCGTGGAGCGGGTTGTTGCCGCCATGCAGGATCCAAACCCGCTGGTGAGCGGAGCGGGTTTCAGAAAGCTGCGAGAAGCAGGAGTCGAGGTCACTCTCGACAGTGAACATACGGAAGCCGCGGAGCAAGTAAACGAGCCGTTCGTCCACTTCATGAAGACCGGCAAGCCGCTGGTGACGGTAAAAGCGGCATTGACGCTGGACGGTAAGATCGCGGCGCCGCAAGACAACGTCGGTTGGATCACGAGCGACATCGCCCGTGCCGACGTACAGCAGGTTCGCCACTTCTCAGATGCCATCCTGACGGGTTTAGGAACGGTGCTGGAGGACGATTGCCTACTCACCGATCGCTCAGGGCTGGAGCGTAGCCGTCCTCTGCTACGTATTGTCCTCGATTCGCAGCTCCGGATTCCACTTGGATCGAAGATGGTGACCAGTGCGAAAAACGACGTTTTGGTAGTCGGGACATCTATTGCTCCGCTTGAGCGCCGGAAGGCGCTTGAAGCAGCCGGTGTTCAGGTTCTCATTAGCGATGGACCCGGTGGCCGCACAGATCCGCTCAAAGTCCTTGAATATCTGGGACAACATCGCTATCTTTCACTGATGGTCGAAGCCGGAAGCAAGGTCAATTGGACGATGCTGGATTCGCAAATCGCCGACAAAATTCTGTTCTACTATGCGCCGAAGATCCTCGGGGGTTTGAAGAGCTTGCCAGTGGCCGGTGGCCAAGGCCGCATGAAACGTTCGGACGCCCTGCTGCTCGATCGTCTGACGATTCACCCTATTGCAAAGAACGAGTTTGCCGTCGAGGCATACCTGGTGAAAAGCTGATGTTCACCGGAATAGTCGAAGAATTAGGGCGGGTAGCAAGTCTCACGCAGGAGGAGACTGGGGCCTCACTCGTCGTCCTATGCTCCAGAGTGCTGCAGGACGCAACTGTAGGGGCGAGCGTAGCCGTGAATGGGGCGTGCCTGACCGCCGTTGAGATCTGGGCCGACAGATTCCGGGCCGACCTGGCGCCGGAAACGCTTAGCCGAACTAATTTAGGCGGGCTGGTGACGGGCTCCTATGTAAACCTGGAGCGGCCTCTGCGCGCGAACGGACGTCTGGATGGCCATTTCGTGCTGGGCCATATCGACGGGACGGCGGAGATTCTTTCTCTCGATTCGCTTGGGAACGATAACTGGTGGCTGCGTCTCCGGATTCCACCGCGACTGACGCGTTACATCGTCAGCAAGGGGTCGCTGGCAGTAGACGGGATCAGTCTTACTGTGGCGGAGATCGAAGGTGAGATCGCCACTTTCACCGTGATTCCGCACACCTACGACCACACCACGCTTCATGCCTACGGCAAAGGGTCACCGGTGAACCTCGAAGTTGACGTGCTGGCCAAGCACCTGGAGCGATTACTTCCCGGGTCTTAGGCGCATTATCGCCCTGCCCAGCAGTCTCCACCCGCTATCTTCCGCACTCCTTTTTTGCCGAGGAGCGCCGGCGCGCGTAGCGGATTCTCAGGAGGCATGAAGTCTCTGGTATCGAAGATGCGCCAGGGTTGACTGATCTTTGCGACAAAAAGTTGCAAAGCCACTTGCCACCCTGGTCCTTGCATATAGGACACGCGTACCGAGTGGGTGCCTTCCTCGAGTTCTACTCTCGCCTGACAGCCCGAAGGCGAATGTACTCCGTCGTTATCGATGATCGAGCGGCCGTCAATATACAGCTTTGAGCCATCGTCCGACATCAACCCGAACTGATATATGGCGCGCGATTGGACGAAAAACTGGCCTGTGTAATCGATAACGAACCATTCCAGTCGGCCAGTGATCCCGGGAAACCCCTCCTTGAAGTCACGCGGGGGCACATTCAGGCGAGTTGTGTAGATGGTGCCAACAGGCTTTAAATGCTTGAGATTGGGTATTTCTTCGCTATTGGGGTCGACAAAGTAGATCTTCCCCCGGAGTCCCGCAGATTCCACCACGGTCGTTCCGAAGGTAGGCATCTGACCCTCGGATGCGCTTTGGCCACCGTTAACAGAGAGGCAAACCGCCAAAAAAAGACCGCTTAGCGTTGCAACTCTTCCCGGATCTCTTCGGCGGCTTTCCGCGCGGCCCTTACGGCGTCGGGAGGAAAGCTGATCGCACCCACTTTCGCATGGCCGCCTCCGCCGTAGCGTTCGCAGATGGTTGCCAGGTTGTGGCGCAGCGGCTCTCGAACCCAGGGATTTGATCCCACGGACACCTTCGTGCGGTAGCTGGAAGTGGAGACGGAAACGGTGTAGGCGGAATCGGGGAACAAATAATACGGAATGAACTTGTTATAGCCCTCAATTCCATAATCGACCAGATCGAAGTAGATGACGCCGTTCTCGCAGCTTCCTTCTTTCCGGATGACGTCTATATTGCGCAGATGCGTTTTGTAGAGCTCGTCGTAAGTGGCGGCGATTTCCTCATCGGCGACGATCTCGCTCAACGACTGGTGCTGCATTGCTTGGATCGCCTTGTGGACCAGGTGTGAACCACGACTGCCTTCGATCACCAGCGTGAGTTTCATCGCAGGCGCCTTCATCTCGACGGCTGCTTCCGCACTCTCGTACAGGGCTCCATCGACGATGTCTGCCCAGGTCACCAATTCCTCCAGGTCGGGCGCAGTGAATCCGTACTGCTCGCGTACGACGGTCGAAATAAATTTCGTGCAGGACCGGTAACTCGGGTCAAAAAGCTTTCTGCCGGAGGTGTCATGGCGAAAATGTTCCGCATCTTCGGGGCTCAGAAACGCACTCTGGTGGTGGTCAAACCACCAGGTGAGATTGGGGTGAGTGGCGTACTTAAAATCAACAATCGCGTTGATATCGCCGTCGAAAAGCCGGTCCTCGAAGAGCTGATCGGCCCTGTGAGCGAGCCCGGTATAGAAGAATTCCGCCTCGGGGTAGAACTTAGTTCGAAGAAAGCGAGTCACATAGGCGGCCGAAGCCGTTCCATCGAAGCAATGGTCATGATATAGAACTCGCACCTTCATTAGAAAGAGTTTTGTCTCCAGAAAACCTTTTAGATTGCCTGACCGAACGGCGAAAAGCAAGCGATGAGCGATAATTAGTCCTTTAAGAGAAATCTGCCCCGACGCGGATTTCCCTTCCCCCCGGTCCTGTTTACCGCCCCCATTGCAGAAGCTGGACCGGAATTCGTATTGTTAGATTTGGCCCGAACGAAATGCTGAAAACAAAAGAAGAACGGCAGAACGACCTCAATCCGCAGGAGACTTCGGAGTGGCTGGAAGCTCTGGATCAGGTTGTCGACGAGTTTGGCCCGGACCGGGCCCATTATCTGCTTCAACAGCTGCTCAACCGAGCGGCTGATTTTGGAGTTGCCGCGCCGCGTGTTCGCTCGCCTTATGTGAATACGATCCCCGCGCACGAGGAGGTACCGTACCCCGGCGACCGTGCTCTGGAGCGACGGATCAAGAGCTTAATTCGCTGGAACGCAGCCGCGATGGTGGTCCGAGCGAATAAATACGATGCCAATATCGGCGGACATATCTCGACTTATGCGTCGCTTGCAACGCTAAGCGAAGTTGGATTTAACCATTTCTTTCGTGCCAGTTACGGTGACCAAGCTGGCGATCTCGTCTACTATCAGGGCCACGCTTCGCCGGGCGTGTATTCCCGCGCGTTTCTTGAGGGCCGTCTCAGCGAACAGCACCTGCTGAATTTCCGGCACGAGTTGAGAGACACACCGGGCCTTTCGTCGTATCCCCACCCGTGGTTAATGCCCGATTTCTGGCAATTCCCGACGGTTTCGATGGGCTTGGGCCCGATCAATTCGATTTACAACGCGCGGTTCCTCCGTTACCTGGAAAATCGGGAGCTCATACCTCGAACAGACCGTAAGGTCTATGCGTTTCTGGGCGACGGCGAGATGGACGAACCCGAATCGACGGGCGCACTCCACATCGCCTCGCGCGAGAAGCTCGACAACCTGATCTTCGTCATCAACTGCAATCTGCAGCGCCTGGATGGCCCGGTACGCGGAAATGGCAGCGTCATACGCGAATACGAAGAGCATTTTCCGTGGTGCGGGCTGGAACGTCATCAAGGTTCTTTGGGGCAGCGACTGGGATGAGCTGTTTGCTCGCGACACCACCGGTTTGCTCTTGAAGCGCATGGAAGAGTGCGTGGACGGCGAGTATCAGAATTTCAAAGCTCGCGGCGGCGCCTACGTACGGAAAGAGTTCTTCGGCAAATATCCAGAACTCCTGAAGCTGGTCGAAGACAAATCGGACGACGAACTGGCCCGGCTGCGGCGTGGCGGCCACGATCCAGTCAAGGTCTACAACGCTTTCAAACAAGCGAATGCCGCAGTAGGCCAACCGACCGTGATCCTCGCGAAAACGGTGAAAGGTTACGGTCTCGGCGAAGCGGGTGAGGGCAAGAACATTACTCACCAGCAGAAAAAGTTGAATGAAGAAGAACTTTTCTATCTTTCAAATCGCTTTGATCTGAACCTGCCGAAGGAACTGATCCACGAGATTGCCTTCATTCGGCCGGAAGAGAACAGCCCCGAGCTTACCTACCTGAGGCAGCGCCGGGAAGCTCTCGGCGGCTATCTTGCCAGCCCGTAATCCCAAGAAAATTACGCTCAAGAGCCCACCGCTCGAAACCTTCAGCGAAGCGACTGGCGGGTCTCGCGGTCGCGAAGCTTCTACCACTACCGCGTTCGTGTCGGTCCTCAAGTCTCTGCTCAAGGTTCCGGAACTGGGCAAGTACATCGTGCCGATCATCCCGGACGAAGCGCGCACATTCGGCATGGAATCCATGTTCCGTGAGCGGGGAATCTACGCGCCGAGCGGCCAGCTCTACAAGCCCGTCGATAGCGACGTTCTCATGTACTACAAAGAAGCGCAGAACGGGCAGATCCTCGAAGAAGGCATCACAGAAGCCGGCGCCATGGCCTCGTTCACGGCGGCCGGCACGGCTTACGCCAATGTCGGTGTTCCGACCATCCCGTTCTTCATTTACTACTCGATGTTCGGGTTCCAACGCGTGGGCGACATGATTTGGGCGTTCGCCGATTCGCGCGGTAAAGGCTTCCTGGTAGGCGGCACCGCCGGCAGAACCACGTTGCTTGGTGAAGGTCTACAGCACGACGACGGACACAGCCACGTGATGTCGAGCGTAATACCCACATGCAAGAGCTATGATCCTGCGTTCGGCTATGAGATAGCGGTCATCGTGCAGGACGGCATCCGCCGGATGTATGAGGAGGGCGAAGATCACTTCTACTACATCACCGTCAGCAACGAGAATTATGTTCAGCCTGCCATGCCTGAAGGGGCCGGCGTCCGCGAAGGCATCCTTCGGGGCCTGTATCTCTACAAAGCCTCCGAGACCGGCGCATCGCAAGTCACGCTATTTGGCAGTGGATCGATCCTGAACGAAGCTCTGAGGGCGCAGCAAATCCTTGCCGAGAAGTACGGAATCGGCGCAAACGTCTGGAGTGTGACCAGCTACACGGAACTTCGCCGTGACGCTATGGTCACTGAGCGCTGGAACCGCCTGCACCCGAAGAGCCGCAGCAAAAGCCGTACCTGCTCGAGGCTCTGGGCGAGTTGATCAGCCCGATCATTGCGGCTTCCGACTACCTGAAAGTGGTGGCCGATCAGATTTCGCCCTGGTTACCAGGGACGATGACCGCTCTGGGCACGGATGGTTTCGGACGCAGCGAGAATCGCGAACACCTGCGACGGTTCTTCGAAGTCGACGCTGAAAGCATTGCTGCAGCGGCTCTTTCACGTCTCGCGTCTTGGGGACGGTTCGATCCAGCCGCGCCGCCCAAGCGATCTTGGATCTGGGACTGAATCCCAACGCCGACCGACCCATCTCTCATCTAAACTTACTAGCTCCTGGGCAAATAACGGGGACGTGCAACCAGCTGAAACCTACTCTGGCTGGCTGCACGTCCTTTGTTTGTAAACCGCGGCATTGCCGACGACGCCCACACATTAATTGATAGTCAAACTTAGACGTCGTCATTACAAAGCAATAGCCGCGTGTAACTAGGAGAAGTAAGTTGAAATTACTAAGATCTATATCACCGGTCTTGCTCGCGGTGTGTTTGAGCGCGGGCATGGCATCAGCTCAAAGCGTATATTTCGGAGTTGGAACAACCCATCTGGATTCGAATGGGCAGTCCATTGACACCTTTGGCACGGGCAATCCTTTAAGCACTCCATCCATGGTCGGCGCATTCGGCAAGGTGGGCGGCGATTTCATGATTACTCCGCATTTCGGAATCGGAGCCGAGACTGATTTCCGATTTTCACAGGGTGCTTACGCGGGGTTGAAGTATCGCCCGATCTTTTATGACTTCAATGCTATTTACACGCCGATCCGCTCTTATAAGAGAGTAGTTCCAGAATTTCAGGCGGGCCTTGGCGCTGTAAACACACGTTCTTCTACTCTTCGCAGTATTGTGATGCGTTCGCAGGTTGTTCATCCAACAATCAGTTCCTCGAAAGCTCGAATCATTTCCAGGTACACTTAGCGGCGGGCGTGCGTTTCTATGTAACCCCGCATTTCTTTGTGCGGCCGCAAGTAGACGCTCACTACGTCAATAACTTCTTCCAGTTTGGAAGCAACTGGGTACCGGAATATGGCGCCGCTGTCGGCTGGCGATTCGGCGAGCGCTAAGACCAGATAAAGCAGCAGAAGGACCCGTCTTACTGCGGAGCCTTCTGCATGCTTCACCGAACGTGGCAATATGGCTGGGAACGAGCACAGTTAAGAGACGGTTTTCGTTCCCATGCCCGAGAACACCATGGAAGTATCAGCGCCACGTCGAACTCGCCTTTAAGTTCCGCCAAGGGGCGCAGGCATCATGTGCTTCCAATCTCGATAACTATTTAGACAAACCTCCAGTACGGCCTCGCTTCTCTGCCTAGTCAATATCGGGTAGAATGCGCTTGAATGTCCGTCCGTGGCCGACGAATTGTAATCCCCGGTGGAAGCGGTCAGGTTGGTACCTTGTTGGCCCGACATTTTCACGAGAACGGAGATGACGTTACCGTTATCAGCCGTCATCCCAAACCCGCAGAGTGGAATTCGATCGGCTGGAGCGGTTATGAACCCGGCCCCTGGATGAAGGCAATCGATGGCTGCGATGTGGTCATCAATCTCGCCGGGCGAAGCGTCAACTGCCGCTATAATCCCGCCAATCAGAGTGAAATCAGGACATCCCGAACGATCACGACGGGGCTGATAGGCGATGCGATCGTGTCGGCGTCCCATCCTCCTCCGGTTTGGCTGAACGCCAGTACCGCAACCATCTATCGGCACAGTCTCGACCGGGCCATGGACGACGTCACGGGCGAGGTAGGCGGCTCGGAACCGGACGCTCCGCCGAAGTGGCGGTTCAGTATCGATGTCGCCACCAGTTGGGAACGAGCTTTCTTCTCCGCAGACGTTCCGCACACGCGCCGCGTCGCAATGCGCAGCGCGATGACTATGAGCCCCGACCGAGGAGGCGTTTTCGACACCCTTCTCTGCCTCGTACGCTGGGGCTTGGGCGGTAAAGCGGGGTCAGGCAAACAGTACGTCTCTTGGATCCACGAGGTGGATTTCATACGTGCCGTCGAGTTCCTGATCGAGAAGGAAAACCTGTCAGGTCCCGTGAATCTTGCCTCTCCCTGTCCTTTGCCCAATCGACAGTTCATGTCCTGTTTACGGCGTGCCTGGTGCACCAGCTACATCGGCCTCCCGGCCAGCAAATGGATGCTCGAGATCGGCGCTCTTCTGCTCCGGACAGAGACGGAACTTGTTCTGAAGAGCCGGCGAGTGGTTCCCCGCCGTCTGACCGACGCCGGTTTCGAGTTTCATTTCCCAATTGGCGGGGCGCTTGCGTCGATCTGGTCGAGCGTTGGCGTAAGGCGCAGTCAGAAACTGAAGGCCACCTCACTCTGTTACGCTTTCTCGGCGGCATTCCAGGGCTTACAACCCGCTGGCGACAAAGATAAGATGGAAAGCGCGGTTATATAGAATCAAAGCGGGAGCAACCACAACACATGGCGAGCACAGGAGCAGGTCTTGAGGGCGTTGTCGCTACGTCTTCAAGCATCTGTTTCATAGACGGGGACCAGGGCGTACTAAGCTATTACGGCTATAACATTCACACATTAGCCGATGACGCTACGTTCGAAGAGACGATCTACCTGCTCTGGAACGGCAAGTTGCCGAACCAATCTGAGCTGTCGCAATTGAAATCTTCACTAGTTGCCGAACGAGAGCTCCCGAACGAAGTCACCGAGTTCCTGCGCGGCGTTCCGAAGGACGCCTCCCCAATGGACGTTTTGCGGACGGCTATCTCGATGCTCAGCCTGTACGATCCGTTAGCCAGGGACAATTCAACGGAAGCAAACGTTCAAAAGGCAACCAAGCTAATGGCCAAGGTGGCGACGGTGGTCACCAGCTATGACCGACTTCGGAATGGTCAGCCAGTCGTGCCCGGTGATCCGTCCCTGGGCTATGCCGCAAACTTCCTCTACACGCTTACCGGGAAAAAGCCGGATGATGTCATGGAGAGGGTGTTCGATATCGCGCTCATTCTGCATGCGGATCACGAACTGAATGCATCTACGTTCGCGGCCCGAGTAACGGCCGCAACATTGTCCGACATCTACTCGGCCGTCACCTCCGCCATTGGCGCCCTGAAAGGACCGCTTCACGGCGGAGCAAACGAAGACGTGATCCGGCTGCTATTAGCGACCAAGTCGCCGGACGACGCCGTACAGACAGTAAAAGACAAGCTCGACAACAAGATCAAGATCGCTGGTTTTGGACATCGCGTCTACCGAACACTCGATCCACGAGCCATCCATCTCAAGAAATTGAGCGAAGAGCTCGGAAAGCGTACCGGCCAGGTTGAACTCTTCGACAAGTCAGCGCGAATCGAGAACACGATCCATGACCTGAAGGGGCTGAACGCGAACGTAGATTTTTATTCGGCTTCCACTTATTACTCACTGGGCATTCCGATCGATCTGTTTACTCCGATCTTCGCAGTCAGCCGGATGTCAGGTTGGACGGCTCACATTCTGGAGCAATACCGTAACAATCGCTTGATTCGTCCCCGGGCGGACTACACAGGCGCCCCGGATGGGCAGCAATGGGTGCCTATCGCCGAGCGCCACTAGCTTCGTCGGTGGCAGTCTAGCTCCACCGAATTGGTGCGGATATTCGCAGTTGCACGAGGATGCACGACCTTAGCTTTTTCAGGAGCAATCTCGATCTCATCGGGAGCGGCTGCAAACCCGAGGGTACACGCTTGACGTCGAACAGTTTCGCCAGCTCGACGCTGAGCGCCGTCAATACGTCACAGACGCGGTAAGAGTTGAAGGCGCAACGCAATCAGGCGACTGCGGAGATCGGCAAACTTCGGAAATCCGGCGAAGACACGTCGGAGCGGCAGGCCCAGGTTCGTGCCATGGGCGAACAAATTGCCGAATTAGACGAACGGGTCAAGCAACTCGACGCTGCCTTTCGCGATTTCCTGAGCGCAAGTCCCAAACCTTCCCGCCGAGTCTGTTCCGGTTGGGAAGAGATGAACACGACAATCAGGAGATCCGTACGTGGGGTGAAGTCCCTCAATTTCTCGTTCCCGCCGCAGCCTCACTGGGATTTGGGTGCGAGTTTCGGCATCCTCGATCTCGAACGTGCGGCCAAGATCACCGGTGCCCGATTCGCCGTGTATTGGGACCTGGGAGCGCGGCTGGAACGGGCGCTCGTCAACTTCATGCTCGACCTTCACACGCGAGAGCACGGGTACACGGAGGTTTTGCCGCCGTTGCTGGTCAACTCAGCAAGCCTCTATGGAACCGGGCAGCTACCGAAGTTCGCCGACGATTTATTTCGATGCGAAAGGCCATGATCTGTGGCTTGCGCCCACGGCCGAAGTGCCCGTTACGAATCTGTTCCGGGACGAGACGCTGGCAGCGGATACTCTGCCCATCTCGCTCTGCGCGTATACACCTTGTTTTCGCAGTGAGGCGGGCTCATACGGAAGGGATGTTCGGGGCATCATCCGTCAGCATCAGTTTCAAAAGGTCGAGCTCGTGAAGTTCGCGCGACCCGAGCAGAGCACCGAGACGAGCATGAGAAGCTGACGCGAGACGCGGAAGACGTATTGAGAGCGCTTGAAGCTGCCGTATCGTCGAATAGTCCTGAGCACCGGCGACACAGGATTTAGTTCCGCCAAAACTTACGATCTTGAAGTCTGGCTGCCGGGTCAGAACGCGTATAAAGAGATCTCGTCCTGCTCTAATTTTGAAGCGTTCCAGGCCCGACGTGCTCAAATCCGATATAAGGGCGGCAAAACGAAAACTGACTTCGTCCACACCATCAACGGAAGCGGTCTCGCAATCGGTCGCACCTGGGTCGCTATCGTTGAGAACTATCAGCAAGCGGACGGTGGCATAGCGATACCGGAAGTTTTACAGCCGTACCTGCGAGCGGAGCGCATCACACCCTTCAAGGGCTTCTCCTAGTCGCCTAGCCGGCGTGAGCGCTCCAAAACGCATTCACAAGCCGTCGTAGAATTCCTAAGATTCGCGGAAGCTCCCGACTTTCCTTCAGCTTAGGCCAACAAACCAGCTTTGAACGTCGTCGTGCGCGTTCTCTCGCCCTCTCCTGCGTGCTCCACTGAAGGCGCTCGGGATTCCGGCGACTTTCAAGCGAGGCAACTTGACCAAACTCAGGCACTTACTCACAATACTTTCCATTTGCACCACGCTGCTCGTTACCTGTGCGCGAGCACAAACAACGACCCAGATTATAGACACCGTGCTGAACACGGATGGGTCTCCCTTCAACGGGACGGTCGTCGTTACCTGGACAGGCGGAGTCACTGGAAGCTCTGCTGCGCCATACAGCACGTCAGCCCGAGATCTACAATGGCGCTCTTTCCATTTCATTGGTCCCATCGGTCGGGTCTTCTTCGTCCGCCTTTTATGTGGCCACCTTCAATAGTCGCGATGGTTTAAGAAGCTGGGTCGAAACTTGGCAAGTCGGCCCGAGCAGCAGTCCTCTCACCCTGGCTCAAGTGCGGACAACACTCCCCACCACCGGCGGAACTTCGGGATCGACGACTATTTCGATCGGTCAAGTCACCGGCCTTAGCTCTTATCTCAACGCACTGTCTACGTCTCTGAATACAATGACTTCGAACTTTAGCGGCTTCAATACTACGCTGGCCGGCTTGACCACGTCAGTTTCAAATTTGAGCGCTACCGTCAACAACATCATTAACAATTCGAACAGCAACGGCAGCGGGGGCTCAAGCGCAGCAACTCCCGGCTTCATCGACAACGAGGTGCCCCAGGGCACAATCGATGGAACAAATGCCGTTTTTTCGCTTTCCAATGGCCCGAGCCCTGCTGCAAGCTTCAATCTGTTCCTCAACGGAGTCCTGCAGACCAACGGCGCCGATTTTTCCCTCTCGAGCAACAAAATAACTTTCGCCTCTACGAGCACACCTCATGCAGGAGATGTTTTGCAAGCGTCTTATCGATTGGGAGCTTCGGTTGCGATCACCTTTGTGGATGCAGAGAGGCCCAGTGGCGCGATCAATGGCTTGAATATCGCATTTACGGTGGCTACTGTGCCGAATCCGGGCACGAGCCTCAAGCTCTACAAGAACGGCATGCTCCTCATGCCCAACCTCGACTACACGCTCACCGGCTCCACTATCACGTTTGCGAGCACCGCGATAGCCCCAATTGCGGGCGATTCGATTACCGCTTACTATCGCGTTACGAACCCTTAAGGTAGCGTTCGAGATCCGGTTTCAACTGCGCCTGCACAGTTGGATCGTCAATGTTCTTCAAGTCGATGAGTCGAGGCGACAAGAAAGATTTTTTTCTCGGTTTGCTGATTTCTAATGGCTTTTACCGCCTGCTCTACGGCGGTTTGACCCATCCGAAATGGATCTTGTATTACGAGTGAAGTGATTACGCCCGCTCTTAGCTGATCGACCAGGAGCGGGCTAGAATCAAATCCCACCAACTTGATCTTTCCCTTACGTCCTTTTAGGGCTTGGCTCGCGCCGGCGCTTCCCGCTCTCGTTAGAGGCGAAGATTCCGTCCAAATCGGGATGCGCCGTCAGCATGTTTTCCGTGACACTCCGAGAAACAGCCGATTCGCCATACCGAAGCGCTCATCAAGATTTGAATGGCGGGAAACTTCGCTGTTCAACTCCGAGCGGAAACCATCCTCGCGAGCCGTCGTCGACGCGCCGCCCGGAACGGTTTTCACCATGACGACCTTCCCCTTCCCTTTCAGAATCTCCCCCATCCGGTCTGCCGCCATGGCTCCGCCAAATGAAATTGTCGGTAGCGACAAAAGAAGTGTAGTTCTGGGTGTCGAGCCCCGAGTCATAAATGACGACCGGAATTCCCGCCGCCCTGCGCGGTTCACGACGATCTTGAAAGCCGAGCGATCGGACGGCGCCAGCACGATGGCGTCCACCTGGCGATTGATCATCGTTTCAACGATTTTCATTTCGCCCGCGATATCGGTTTCCGCGGGAGGGCCATCCCAAACAATGTCGACTTTGTTGTCCCCTCCGCTCTTCACGGCGCCCGCATGAACGCTTTCCCAAAACAGATCGCCCGTCGCCTTGGGAATCACGGCTACCGTCGTCTTGTGCGTGCGGTTACAACCCGCATCAAAAATCCGCGGAAATGGTAACAAAGCGCAAGCACTAGGTGAAACTTGACGCCCAATGCAGAATCTCATAGTCGATCAGTGAATGGCTGTAGTACTTGTCATAGCTTATCGATAAGGAGAGAAATGCAACTTGGACTCGTCGGCCTCGGCCGTATGGGCGCGAACATGGTGCGCCGGTTACAAAAAGGCGGACACAAATGTACCGTTTTCGACCTTAACCCCGAAAACGTCAAAAAGCTTGTCGGTGAAGGCGCAGGCGGTGCGAGTTCTCTCGAAGAATTGGTAAAGCTGCTCCCTAAACCGCGGGTCGTCTGGGTGATGGTTCCGGCCGGCAAGCCCACCGAGAACACCGTTCAGATTCTTGCGCGCAGCATGGAACCGGGCGACATCATCATCGATGGCGGCAATAGCTTTTACAAGGACGACATACGGCGGGCTTGCGAGTTCAAGAAGATCGGCATCGGATACTGCGATGCCGGAACGAGCGGCGGCGTATGGGGCGTAGAGCGAGGCTATTGCCTGATGGTGGGCGCCGAGGAAGACACGTTTGCAACCATCGAACCGATTATCAAGACACTGGCGCCCGGCTTAGGAACCATCGACCGCACGCCAGGGTTTGACAAGACAGGAAGCACGGCCGAACAGGGCTATCTGCGCGTCGGTCCTCCTGGGTCGGGTCACTTCGTCAAGATGATCCACAACGGGATCGAGTACGGCATCATGCAGGCCTATGCCGAAGGCTTCGACATAATGATCAACAAGAACTCAGAGAAACTGCCTAAGGACGAGCGCTTCGAGTTGAACATCCGGGACATCGCCGAGTTGTGGCGGCGAGGTAGCGTTGTGGGATCGTGGCTGCTCGACTTGACGTCCATGGCACTCACGGAAAATCCGAACCTGTCGAATTTCACAGGATTCGTGGAAGATTCCGGCGAGGGACGGTGGACCATCAACGCCGCAATCGAAGAAGCTGTTGCAGTCGAGGTCCTCGCGTCTGCGCTGTTCACGCGCTTCCGTTCACGTACAGAACACACCTTCGCGGAAAAAGTGCTCTCCGCGATGCGCTCGAAGTTCGGCGGGCACGTGGAACTCGCATCCGGAGGTTAAGCCTACTCCAGTTCCGGTCCGGTCGGAGTGATCTTTACAGGCATGACATAGGTGGACAGCACCTTCGTTCCAATGAAAGACACTTCGACCATCTCTCCGTGTTGCGTCGCCTCCCGCTGGTACTGATCGAAAACGAAATTTCCCAGCGAGTAAAAGATCTGGTGTCCCCGGTAGGTCTCGGCTTCCTGTACCACGTGCGGATGATGTCCGATGACAAGGTCGGCTCCGGCATCGATCGCCGCGTGCGCAAAAGCAACCTGGTCTTTCGACGCTTTCGGCATGTACTCGATGCCATGATGCATCGAAACGATCACGACGTCCGCCCGACCGCGGAGCGATCGAACATCTCGCGCCATAACGTCCGGGTCTGCAATCGCTATCCGGTCATCGAGATCCTTCCAGTTGCCGTTCTTTTGGTCGTAGGTATACGCGAGGAAGCCGAAGCGAACGCCCTTACTCGTTATCACCACGCCTTCGTGCGTTTGCCGTGCCGAGTCACCGCTCCCGACCGGAGAGATTCCGTGCGCCCGCAGCCATCCGACCGTGTATTCGACCCCATGAGCGGCACAATCCCGCGAATGGTTGTTTGCCGTCGATGCAACTCTCACGCCTCCAAGCTGGAGAGCCGCAATCATTTCCGGCGCTGCGTGGAAGATCAGCCCATCGTCGTGATACGGCCCTTGGTCGGAAAAGGGCGTTTCGAGATTAATGAACGTGATGTCCGCCGCTGAAGTCAAAGGGGCAATTTTACGGAAAGGTAGCGCCGGGTCTTTGGCAGCAAGCATTGTGCGCCGCACCGCGCGCGAGAACATCACGTCACCCGCAAATAGAACCCGGTTGTACGGCAGCTCAGCCCGAGAAGACAGGTTGCGAACCGAAGACGAGGGCTTAGGATGGGTGCAGGAAAGACACGCAAGAAGCGCGAACGATCCGTAACGCCGCGCTAAAGCCTGGCGGCCGCTGCTTTGTCGAGAAACCAAACCGCCTTATCAGAGCCCCTGGTACCAAGCTGGCAGGGATACTGGTTGACATCCTCCGGTCCCCGCAGCACATTAAAGAGCGCTTCCGCCTTATCCTGACCTGCGACCTGCAACACAGTCTGCCCCGCCTTGAGAAGAACACCGGGCAGAAGCGTTACCCGATGGCTCTTCATCTTTTCTACCCAAACCGCAGCCGCGATGTCCGTTCGATTATCAATCAGAGGCTCGCCGGGAAACAGACTCGCTGTGTGTGCATCCGGACCCATGCCGCGATGAATCAGATCGAAGTCGGGAAGTTCACCGGAGCCGAAATACTCGGTGATTTCCCGCACGTACTCTCCGCGCCGCGGCCTCGGGTTCTAGTTCACCTTTTATGCGATGAACGTTCGGAGCACCGATGTTCGCCGGGCCAATCAGCGTCTCCTTCGCGAGCTTGTAGTTGCTCTGATTATCGTCGGGCGGTACACATCGTTCGTCAACCCAGAAGAGATGAACTTTAGACCAATCGAAGCCGGATGCAGCCAGGCGGCTGAATAGCAATCGCGGACTGCTTCCTCCTGAGATAGCGAACGTGGCTCTCGTCTTGTTTTGAAGAGCGCCTCGCAGGGTGTCGAGCACGAACGAGGCGCACGCCGAAGCTGCCGATTCGGAGTCCTCGCTAATGCGAAGTGCGTTATCACTCACCGGACAAACTCCCCGGCGCGGGAGAAGGCAGCATTAAATGCGCGATCTGCACCGAGGATGGAGAGTTCCTGGTGCAGCAACGAGTAAAGGGCAGGTTGAGAGTACGAATAACTTCGCTCGCGGCCGTTAGTGCTGGAAAGGCGAGCACACTCAGACCCAGTTCGCTCGAAGGTGATCGTTTCGTTGTCCGAAATCATTCGGATCGAATGCAGCCCCGGGCCGAAGCCCTTCGTACCTTTGATGCTGATCTTGGCTTTGCTCACAGAAGCGAACCAACCTGCGGCATAGGCGGCAGAAGGCGTCACCTTGTCTCCCGCGTGCATGATTTCGATTGTGTGAAAATCTGAGAACTTGTTCGTACGCGCAGGATTGTCAAAGATCTGCGCAAACGGTTCCCGCCAGAAAGTGAGCCGTGCCCACTCCAGATCAGCCAGAATCCGCCCGTCCCGGCGCAATCGCGAGATGAGCGCGAAAGCCGAGGCTGGATCGTCTCCTTCGGTATCAATAATTACCTTGGTCGAAAGATCAAGAATCACTTCCAACCCTGCATTCTGGTCTTCAGTTGCAGCAACATTCAACGCGCCCTTATGCCGGCACCAAAACATGACCGGCAAATCCGCAACCGTAAGGCCAACCAATGTCGGGCCCACGTTCGGCCAGTAATCGGGGCTGGAAAGGATCTCGATCTGTTCGCAGCAGATCTGCTGAGCTTTGCCGAACGGCTTCCAGCATTGCGCAAGGACACGAGCCTCCAGACTGTTCTCGGCAGATTTGTCGATCGCCAGCACAATGCCGCGACTCGGATGTTCGCGCATCAATTCGGAGATAATCCCCGATGCAAAAAAGCCGCAATCAGGTTCGTCGGTGGCAACGATCAGCGTCATCGCGCACGCGCGCATGACGGTCGGCTTCCCCTGATGACTTTCTTCCTGGCCGAGCGTAGTCCAGAGCTTGCCCAGCCCCTTCAGTATGTTTTCCGGATGCGCCGGATAGATGGCGGTGCTGCTCATGGAATCCTCCAGACATGTCCCTGCCGAGCCAGCATCTCGTCGGCCGCCTTCGGTCCCCACGAGCCCGCCGGGTAATTCGGGAAATCAAACTTCGTATGCGCCCAAACGTCCAGAATCGGCTGCACGATTTGCCAACTCGCATCCACCATGTCCTGACGTGTGTACAGCGTTGGATCACCGTTCATCGCATCGAGGAGCAAGGTTTCGTAGGCGGTGGGCGAACGTTCACCGAAGCTCGAGCCGTAATTAAAGTCCATGGAAACGGGCCGGACACGCATGCCGCTTCCCGGGCTCTTCGACAAGAAACGGAGTGAGATGCCTTCTTCCGGTTGAATCCGCAACACCAGGAGATTGGGTCGTGCTTCTCTCGGACCTGATTTCGTTTGTTGCGTAAACAGGCCGAGAGGTGGCGCGTGAAACTGAATTGCAATATCGGTCACGCGCTTCGGCATTCGTTTTCCCGAACGGATATAAATCGGCACGCCTGCCCAGCGCCAGTTATCAATGAAGAACGTAACGGCAGCGTACGTGTCCGTTTGAGCATCCGGATTGACACTCGGCTCCTGACGAAAGCCCGGTAAATCTTGGCCTCCGACTTTAGCCGGTCCGTATTGGCCCGCGACGGCGTAATTCGGCACGTCCTCCGGCTTCATCACGCGAACCGAACGCAGCAGCTTCGCACGTTCATCGCGCACATTGTTGGCATCAAACACCGAGGGCGGTTCCATCGCCACCGTCGCCATCACCTGGCTCAGATGGTTTTGGATCATGTCGCGAAGGGCTCCAGCTTCCTGGTAATATCCCCCGCGTCCTTCTACACCAATCGACTCCGCGGCTGTAATTTGAATGAAACTGATATAGCGCCGGTTCCAAAGGGGCTCGAAAATACCGTTGCCAAACCGAAAAGCCAGGATGTTCTGAACGGTTTCCTTGCCCAGGTAGTGGTCAATCCGGTAGATTGCCGATTCATCGAGCACCTTATGGATCTCGAGGTTCAGCTTGCGGGCGCTTTCAAGATCGTGGCCGAACGGCTTCTCGATGATGACCCGGCGCCAGCCGTTGCCCTCCGTTAATCGATGTTCGCCCAGCGCTTTGATAGCTTCCGCGTAGTAACTCGGCTGAGTCGAAAGGTAGAAGAGGACGTTGCCGGCGGTCTGGTGAGATTTCTCGACCTGGTCCAGTTTGTTGCGGATCTCATCGTACGACTCGGGATTGCTGAGGTCTCCCGGTACATAGAACAGGCATTGCGCGAACGACCGCCAGACATCCTCGTCGAAAGGCGCATCCTCCAGGAACTTCGAAACAGAGTCTCGCATCCGTTCCCGGAACTGGTCGTCGGACATCGGCGTGCGGGAACTTCCGATGACTGCGAACTCCGTAGAGATGCGCCGCTCGAAGAATAAACGGTAGAGCGAGGGCAGGAGCTTGCGCTTCGACAGATCTCCACTGGCCCCAAAAATAACAATGGCGCAGGGCGGCACACGACGCTCAAAGCGTAGCGGGTCCTGGAGAACATTCTCTTCGGTGCTTGGAGTTACGACAGCGCTCATGTCTGACTTTGATCATAATGCTTGCCGGAATCGTTTTGGTTCCGAATTTTGCGGTCCGGCGCAACCGGCTACCCGCGTTAGACTGATATCGCAAGCCCAGGAAGTAAACACGCGAAGTCTCTCCGTTACGAGACGCGCACTCGCATGCCAAATTCACATACCATCCTCGCGGTTCTCAGTGACCTGATGTTCCGGGTGAAGATCGAAGAAGCGGCGAAACGGGCCGGATTACAAACAGCTTTCGTTCAGACGCAAGCAGACGCACTGACTCAAGCCAGGGAGTTGCCGGCAGTCATCATTCTTGACCTGAACTGCGCGAGTACCGAACCGCTGGATACGATCAGAAAGCTGAAAGCCTCCGATGAGACGAGCGGCATCGATCTTGTCGGTTACGTTTCACACGTGCAAGTTGATCTGAAGCAAGCGGCACAAACCGCGGGTTGCGACGTGGTTGTCGCGCGCTCCGCCTTCTCCCAAAATCTGCCGACCATCCTTCGACGATACGGTGGCAGCTAAAGTTAGTTGACGACCTGCCTGGTGGAAAAACGATATTATCGAGTGGCATTTCAATGATCGTGAACAATCCAGGAGGAGTACAAATATGCGCTCTGTAGCGCTTCTTTCCAGTGTTGCCGTTTTGGCGGGAATCAGCATGGTCGCCAGTCCCGCGTTTTCAGCGTCCGAAGCAATGCCGCAAGTTGGTCAGACGGCACCGGAGTTCACGCTTCCGTCGCAGGACGGTTCCAACGTCAGCTTAAAAGATTTCCGGGGTAAGTATGTCGTCCTCTACTTCTACCCGAAGGACAAAACTGCAGGGTGCACAATTGAGGCGCACAATTTCCAGCGCGACCTTTTTAAATACGACCAGGCCAATGCCGTGATTGTTGGGGTAAGTGTGGATACAACGGACAGTCACAAGGAATTCTGCGCCGAACAAAGCCTCACCTTCAAGCTGCTGTCCGACACGGACAAAAAAGTTGTGGAGCAGTACGGGTCAATGATGGAGATGCGGGGAAATAAGATAGCGGCACGCAATACCTTCCTGGTCGATCCTCAGGGCAAGATCGTGAAGGAGTGGACCGGCGTGAAGCCGCAGAGTCACAGTGAAGAAGTTCTCGAAGCTTTAAACTCGGTTTCGAAATAAAAATTTATTTACCTGGCCGGGAGCTTCCTCCGCAAAGCTACCGGCCAGGATGGTCAGACTTACGCCCGTCTTCTTTTTAAGCCAACCAGAATCAACACCACGGCACCACTCATAGCCAATGCAACTGCGGAAGGCTCGGGAGCTAATTCTCCGTATCCAACCACGAACCCGCTGTTTGGACTGATGGCGAACGGTTGCGACCAAACAAATCCTGGTAGCACTTGAAGACCGTCACTTGAGGTCCAGAGATATGTCTGACTGACCAGGGGATTGTCCGAAGTTCTCCCGATCACCGTACCGTAATTATCGATGTCTATGGCAACATCAGGCCCGATAACCTTCATGCCGTCCGCGTCCCAGAGAACCGCCTCTGAACCGCAATACCCCACGGCCTGGCCGACATCATTCAGAGCATAAGCGTTTCCGCTCGAACAGCCTGGAAGCGCAGAGATCGCGCCGTTCTGCCACATGACCGGCTGGCTTCCGGAATATCCAACGATGGTTCCCGATTCGTTGATGTCCGTCGGTTCTGCAGAGTTCTGGCCCGGCAAAGTACCGAGCTGAGTCGGGACTCCGTTCTGCCAAAGAATCGGGATCACGCCCGCGTTGGCGTATTGGAATCCAACAATCTGGTCCTTGTCGTTTAGTGTGTTAGCGAGTCCGCCGACAATGCCAAAAGGACCGGCGATTCCGGGCAAGATCCCCAGATCGACGGCGTTGCCATTGACCCAAGCGGTCGGTTCAATCGACCCGGCACTGATCGACCCACCAACGACGGTGCCGTGATTGTTGATGCTGTTGCCCACGCTCTCTGCATATCCGCTGATTGCCCCGATAGATGTGGCACTCGAGCCGTCCGAAATTCCGGCGGTGCGAACAAAGGTTGTGGGATCCTGAACCGAGCCCGCCACCAGCCCGCTGTCGTTGATACTTTTGCTGGCTGAAGGAAGAAACTCGCCTGAGTAGTAGGGCTGGGTTGCGACAAGCCCGTTGTGCCAGACGAACATGACAGTTTCTGCTCTGGCGGGTAAACCGATCGCGGTAGCTGCACAAAATACCGCAAATATACTGCGAATCATCTGGAGCCACTGTACCCCACGTTCCGCTGCTATCTGGCTTCGCACGGCACAGCGCCTGGGAACTCAGAACCGGCCGAGCACCTCTAAGTAATTAGCTCGAAATTATCGCAGTGCCCGCGTTCGGGCGAGGGGAGATTTGCATGCTTTCTCGATGTTCCTTGCGGGGTCGTTTGCTCGTGAGCGCGATAGTGTTGGCCGAGTTGCTAAGCGGCCGGCTCCTATCGGCGACCGAGTTGCCGATCAAGCGCGTCATTCTTTACAAGCACGGAATCGGTTTCTTTGAACGCGCGGGCACCGTGCCATCGGGCGAAGAGGCGCGGCTGGAGTTCAAAGCCAGCGACATGAACGACATCCTGAAGTCGCTGATTGTGAACGACTTGGCGGGCAACCGCGTGCTTGGGATCCGTTATGACTCAAATGAAACATTGCAGCAAAGGCTGAATGGGTTCCCATTCACGATCGGAAACGGGCAGCCGATCAGTGCGTTTCTGGACGGATTGAAGGGGGCGAAAATCGAGTTAAAGATAGCCGACCACCCGGTCTCTGGCACGATTTTGAGTGCGCGCTCGATTCAGGAGGGGAGTGATACGGATCGGAAAACGGTCCGCGAACAAGTCTCGTTGCTTCTCGATTCCGGCGAAATCGCCACTTACGATCTGAGTGCGGTTGTCTCTTTGCGCCTCCTGGATTCACAGCTACAAACGCAGTTAAAAAAATACTTAGGAGCTGTGAACGAGGTCCGCTCCCGCGACAAAAGAACTATTTATATCGAGGCACCGGCGACAGGTCAGCGCAACCTCCGTGTTCAGTATGTGACGCCGGCGGCAATCTGGAAATCTTCCTATCGGCTTTCTCTTGACCCGCAACGCTGCACTCTCGAAGGCTGGGCCATTGTCGACAACACGACCGATGAGGATTGGAACAATGTACAGCTGTCCGTTGTTTCCGGCAGGCCCATCTCCTTCATCAGCCAGTTGGACACTCCCCGCTATGGACAGAGGCAAGTGGCAGAGTTGCCCGAGGATAAGGCTGCTGGACCCGTCGTTTACGGAGGCAGCGTGGACGCGGCGAAATCCGCGTATGCGCCGAGTGCCGGTGTGGCCGGGAGCGCTGGTGAACTTGGCGGAAGCGGAGGAGGTACGTTTCGTTCGAATGCCTTGGCTGCGCCGAAAGCATTCACGAAGGTTGACGGCACGCATCTTGGAGAGTCGACGGTCGAAGGCGCAACCGGTGAGCAACTCGGCGAATTGTTCGAGTACAACTTCGCGCAACCGACCACTGTGAAGCGAAGCCAATCGGCTATGCTTCCCTTTCTTCAATCTCCCATCTCGGCCCGCAAACTTCTCATCTACACGTCGTCAGGCAGCGAGCATCCGGTAAACGCAGCCGAAATAACAAATAACACGAAAAAGACGCTCGACGGCGGTCCGATCACGGTCTACGAGAGCGGCGCGTATGCGGGCGAGGCGCTCGTCGAAACGTTAAAGGCAGATGACAAGCGTCTGATCGGTTACGCCGTTGACTATGGCACTCGTGTAACAACTGCGTTTGACAGTGCGAACCAGACCATCCGTGAGATCCACGTTGCAAATGGCGTTTTGCAGATGCGCTACGCAGACCACCAGACGCGCACATACACGATGAGAAATGTCGACGCGAAAGCAAAGACCCTAATTGTGCAACAGGAAGGAGTGGATGATTACACGATCCTTTCACCGAAGCCGCTGGAGCGCACTGCTTCTGCGTACCGGTTTGAGGTCACGCTTCCCGCCAACGGTACGCAGACGCTGAAGGTCGAAGGGGAGCACGTATACCTGAACACAACGGAAGTCGCAAGCGCAACACCTGACTTTCTTCTGACGCTTGTACAAAACAAGCAGCTCAGCGAAGCGGGACGAAAGCAATTGACCCATGTTCTCGAACTGAAGCGGCAGGTGGTTCAGACTGACAGTGAACTGCGTCTTGCGGAAGGGCAGCTCCGGGATCTCACGGCCGATCAAACGCGCTTACGCCAGAACATCGACAGTCTGAATCGAGTGAGCGGACAGGAAGAACAGGTGCGCCGGTATTCGGCAAATCTGGCCTCGAACGAAGTCCAGATCGCAGCCCAACGAGATCGGCAGCGCAACCTGTCGCAGCAGAAAGCAAAGCTGGAAGCGGACGTAAGCGCCGCCATAGTCGCGCTCCAATTCTGACCCGAATTCGCAAAAGCCCAAGACCTCAGCGCACGCTACTCGTGCTTAAGATCAGCGTCACTCAATCTGCGCAAGAGCACAGGAACTCAAAAGCTAACTGATGGCGCAAGTCACGCCCCATATAGACTCATGACGTCTCACTAGTCTGATACTGTACTAGTATGTCGTCTGCGGATTCAGTGATTCCGTTGTCGCCCGCTATGTTCCATATTCTGCTCTCTCTTGGTGAGGGCGAACGGCACGGCTATGCGCTGAAGCGCGAAATCGCCAAGCGCACCAACGGAAAGCTTACGCTCGGACCGGGCGTTTTGTACGGCGCTATCAACAAGATGTTGGCACTCGGATTGATTGGAGAATCAGAGGAGCGGCCCGATCCGCACCTTGATGATGAGCGTCGCCGATATTACAAGATCACCGCCTTCGGCAAGCAGGCTGCACGAGCAGAGGCCGCCCGCATGCAGGAACTCGCAGATCTTGCGGCCCTGACTTTCGGGAGAGCCAAGCGTGCTTAGGGTGTACCGACTCCTCCTACGTCTCTACCCAACAGCGTTTCGGGAGGAGTACGCGGGACTCATGCATCAGGAGTTTCGAGATGAAGTAGCGGAAACGCAAAAGGGGCCGGCTCTCGCCTGGCTTTGCATGCGCACCCTATTCGATTTCGCTGTGTCACTGCCGGTTCAGCTCGCTATTGAGATCGGCCATGACGGTCGACACGCGTTACGGCTTTGGGCAAAACGTCCCTGGCATACAGGCTTTGCGGTGATTGCGCTCGGCATTGCCATTGGCGCCAATACCGGCGTCTTCAGCGTGGTCAACGCGTTGTTGCTGCGATCTCTGCCTTTCCGGGATCCGGCGAGGCTGGCGGCGATGACTCATTTCATTCCGCCCCACGATAGTGCGGCGCAATTCAACTCCTGGCGGCAGCATTCGAACTACCTGGAGGATGCGGCTTTGTTTGAAGACGGCGATTTGAATATTGGCGATCCGGAACACATGCTGCGAGCGCACATTGCCATGACCTCGAATAATTTCTTCTCGTTGCTAGGTGCGCAACCAGCTATCGGAAGAACACTTGCCCCGGGGGATCAAGGAGTTGCGGTGATCAGTTATGCTCTGTGGCAAAACCTGTATGCCGGTAGCGAGCAGGCGCTCGGGAAGACCATCCGCGTACACGGATTGCAACCACATCCGGATGAGGCTTTGACGATTGTTGGCGTGATGCCGGCCGAGTTTGACTACCCGCCAAGCACTGTTTTGTGGAAAGCGGCCGAGTATTCGCATGCAAACAACGGGTGGGCGGCGATCGGACGTTTAAAGCGCGGCATCACCTGGAGGCAAGCGCGGGCATCTTTCCTGTCCGATGCAAACCAGCTCGAGCCGCGCCGCAGAACCTATGCCGACCGGATTCGTGAACTACTGCCGCTACAGGATCAGCTGGCGGGCCATGTGAAGAATGCCTCGCTCTTATTGATGATCGTTGTTGTCTTGATTCTGCTGATCGCCTGCGCCAACGTGGCAAATCTTATGTTGGCGAGGACGATCGACCGGCAGCACGAACTCGCCATACGTTCGGCGGTGGGCGCAAGCCGGGCCCGTCTGACCCAACAGGTTCTGACGGAATGCCTTTTGCTGGCAACTGTTTCGGCTTCGATCGGGTTGCTCGTTGCGGTCTGGGCAACATCGCTGGCGAGCAAAGTCCAGCCCGCCTCCCTTCCTTCTCAGACCTACGCCGTCCTCGACGCCAGAGTGCTGGTATTCACGGCAGGTCTTGCCGTCGTCAGTACGCTGTTGTTCGGGTTATTGCCCGCCTTGAGTGTTGGCCAAACGCATCTCTTTGCAGCCCGGGGATCCGCCGAGTTGCGTCGCTCCCGGCTCATCCGCGATCTCTTGGTCGCTGGGCAAGTAACACTCACCATCGCTCTACTCGTGGCCTCGATCTCGGTGGTGCGCGCCGTCTCTCGTGAGCTAGAGATTGATCGCGGCTTCCGGACGGAAGGCGTTGTTACCGCTAATGTCGCCATCGACGGCACGGTCCGCGGGAAGCCCGGCCTTCGGCTAGAGTACTTCGAAGAGGTGCTCGATGGTCTGCGGCACGTGCCCGGAGTGCGAAGTGCGAGCTCAACGGAGTTCCTGCCTCTGCTGTCTGGGAAGTTCTCGGGTGGTCCGTACTCCTTTGACGGCCGTCCGTCGGCACAAGGCAGCGGAACCGACATCATTCCAATCATGGCCGACTACTTTCGTACAACGGGCGGGCATATTCTCTACGGTCGCGAGTTTACTGACGCTGAAGTCCGATCTGACGCCAGTGTCGTTCTTGTTAACGAGACATTTGCGAGACTCTGGCTGCGCCGTGCCGATGCAGTTGGCCATATGGTGACTGGGCCGGATAAAGTCGTGCGAAAGATCATCGGCGTTGTCCGGAACCTCGACTTTATGGGGCAATACATCTCGGACGTTTTCGATGTAGATCCTCCGGAGACGTTCATTCCGGCCCACAACCCGGGCGGATTTGACTCCACGTTCGTCGCCAAGGTCGAAGGAAAGCCTGACGGTTATCTCGCCTCCATCCGAGCCGCTATACAGGCCGTTGATCGCGGCGTTCCGGTGTATGGAGTTGAAACGATGGGGCAACGAATGGATCGCGCGTTCACACGTCCGAAGTTTTATCGGACAGCTCTTGTCTTTTTCGCAGGTTTCGCTCTGCTGCTCGCGATTATAGGCATCTACGCGGTTGTTGCCTACGCGGTGACACAACGAACGCATGAGATGGGTGTCAGGTTAGCGCTAGGAACCACGCCTGCGCGCTTGCGTGCAAGCTTTATTCGGCATGGTTTAGCGACTGTTGTTGTCGGCACTCTAAGCGGATTTATCTGTGCCGCGAGCGGCCAACGCTTGTTGAACAGTTTGATCGAAGGGGCGCAACCCTTGGACCTCGCCACCATGGGTCTGTCCACGCTCTCAATCTGTTTGATCGCGGCTGTCAGCACCTGGGTCGCTACCCGCCACATCGCCGAGTTGGATGTGCTGGAGATTTTGCGCGCCGAGTAATTCTAAGCGATCTCAAACCACCTGTGTTTTGTTGCGAAAGCCCCAGCCGTCTGCATTCCGGCCGTGGCCTTTGGGCCACTCTCTCCATCCAGATCCGTCGAAGCTATGATGGGCGTTTGACAATCAAGATTTTCAGTCTCCTTCTCGCTGCATCGTCCTTTCTGCCAGGACAGACGCCCAAGGCTTCCACGGCGCGAGAGATTATTGCTCGCATCCAGCAACACAGTGGCGTGCCATGGGCGGGGGAGACGGTTGACACATTCAAGGCGGGCGATCCTGACACGCCGATCACAGGTATTGCGACGGCGATGATGGCAACTTTCGACGTACTGAAGAGCGCCGCCAGCCAGAACGCGAATCTCATCATCACTCACGAGCCGACATTCTACAGCCACCTTGATACAACGGAAAAGCTCGAAGCTGCTAACGACCCGGTCTGGCGTGAGAAAGAAAAGTTCATTGCGGAACATCATCTCGTAATCTGGCGGTTCCACGACCACTGGCACATGATGAAGCCCGACGGTATTTTGCGCGGCATGGCTGATGCTTTGCAATGGGAGGGCAACCAGAGCATTACGGATCCGAACCTGTTCTCGCTGCCGCGGACGACAGTTCGCGATTTGGCCAGAACCATTCAGCAACGCATCGGCGTGAAAACGATCAGGGTTGTAGGTGACCCTGATCTGCAGGTGTCGCATGTTGCCTTAATGCCAGGTGCCGCGGGCACTCAGCGACATCTTCCGCTACTCAGGCGTGATGACGTGGAAGTACTGGTGATTGGCGAGGTTCCGGAATGGGAGACCATCGAATACGCGTCGGACGCCGCTGCCGAGGGTCAACACAAGGCTCTGATTCTGGTCGGCCACGTCCAGTCTGAACAAGCCGGAATGGCTTACTGCGCCGCATGGCTAAAGACCTTTATTCACGACGTTCCCGTTAGCTACGTCGCGACGCCTGACTTGTACTGGCAACCGTAACGGGTGTCTCCGCCGCTTTGCATCTCGCGGTGAATACTGGGAAGCTGGATTCGGGCTCAGGACTTGCGTCAGAGCAAGTCCTGCGTTTTGCAACTTGAGTTACGCGATCTTTGCTTCGGCTGGGCTCAGCTCGCGGGGACCGCCGTTTAAGCCGAGTTTGGCGCGCAACGCGATCTCAATCGCTTTGCCGAGTTCCGGCCGTTCGAGCAGCGTCTGGCGGGCATTGTCTCTTCCCTGCCCGATGCGCTCACCCTTAAAGCTGTACCAGGATCCGCTCTTTTCCATGACGCCGTTCTGCGCACCGAGGTCGAGCAAATCGCTCTCGCGCGAGATCCCTTTGCCGTAGAAAATATCCACTTCCACTTCGCGAAATGGCGCGGCCACTTTATTCTTCACGATCTTGACCTTGGTGCGGTTTCCGATTACGGTTTCCCCGTCTTTGATCGCAGTCATACGGCGAACGTCTACACGCACCGAAGCGAAGAACTTCAGCGCCCGGCCACCGGTCGTTGTCTCGGGATTGCCGAACATTACGCCGATCTTTTCGCGCAGCTGGTTGATGAAGATCAGGCAGGTGTTGGCCTTCGAAACGGATGCGGTCAGTTTGCGGAGCGCCTGGGACATCATGCGGGCTTGTAACCCCATGTGACTGTCGCCCATCTCGCCTTCCACTTCGGCCTTGGGCGTGAGAGCCGCGACCGAATCGATCACAATGACATCGAAAGCTTGCGAAACCACGAGCGCCTGCGCGATCTCGAGTGCCTGCTCACCATAGTCGGGCTGCGAGACGATCAGATTCTCGGTATCGACACCCAAATTCGCGGCGTAGTTTGGATCCAGAGCATGCTCCGCGTCGATAAAAGCAGCGGCGCCGCCGGCTTTCTGTGCTTCGGCAATGACGTGCAGCGCGAGTGTCGTCTTGCCCGACGATTCGGGACCGAAGACTTCGATGACCCGGCCGCGCGGGAAACCACCCGCCCCCAGAGCGTTATCGATTCCGATGGAACCAGTCGTGATGACCTCAACGGGAAGTGCGGCACGGGAGCCGAGCATCAGAACGGAGCCCTTTCCGAACTGCTTGTCCATCTGTGCCAGTGTGGCTAAAATCTGTCTACGGCGGTCGTCCATGATTGTGGTTGCAATCAGGAAGTCGGCGCCACCCTCCCCGTATCTCTTCCCGAGTTCTAAAGAAATACCCGATTCCGTCCGAACGGCAGCAAAAATAATCCCAATGCAGTACCTAAGTACTCTTTACGCTGGGTAAACTGCGGGCGTAAGATTCGAACTTACCTTCAATGGTTGGGATCCCAGGCTCCTATCGGTTTCCTTGCACTCGTTTGTGCGACGCTGGCTCTCTCAGAATTCGGTTCGGCGGGTTCAGTCCTCCGCCAGGACCGGGCATGGAAGATGTATCTCAACCGGACGACCGGCTTTTGCATTAGCTATCCGTCGCGCTGGGCAAAAAGCGAAACCTACGACGGTTCGGGCCTCGCCGTCGCTACCGGAATGAAAAAACATTCGCCTATCCCGGTCGGCTCCATGGACGTCAGTGCGCTCGCTCTCCCGGCCGTCCAAGTTCATTCCGTCGCTTTAGGGCTAGACGACGACTTCGACGTGCAACTGGCGGGGCTGAAGAAATTTGTCCGGGCGGAGCATGTCGAAATCCTGGAAAGGCGAACGTTAACGCTCGCAGAGAAACCCAGCCTGTTCGTGAAGATCCGCTACCTGGATCCGCGAGACCGGAAAGTGTGGATCGACGAGGTAATCTTCGCGCGGCGCGATGGCTTGGGGTACCGGTTGGAACTGGAAACCAGGGCCGACCAACTGGAGCGATTCGAAGCCAACTTCACGCAGTTTGTGAATTCGTTTCAAATGGACTGCGGCGGGCGCGGTACCTCCGGGTCAGCATCAACCGTCGCGGCGTTTCGTTCCGCGCAGTAGATCGCGTCCGCCGCCTGCCTACTGAACGCGCTCTTTGATGTAGTGCGCCGCGGACTCTATGGCGCCAGCAGCGATTGCAGTGGTTTGCTTCGCTGTTTTCGCGGCATCGCTCAACGGGGACTGGGCTTTGCTCGCCAATTCGCCGAGCGCGTCTGCAGCCGTGCCGAACTTCGAGACCACGCTGTCTTTGCCCTTCCGGTATCCGTCACGCAGCTTCGAGCGCGACCAACTTGCGCAAACAGGAACTACCAGGGCCAGACCAGCTGCGGTCAAGCCGGCTCCCAGCCCGATCAGAATCACTCCAGTTACACCGTTCCGTGATTGATTTTCCACGCTCTTCTCCTTTTTCTCTGAGTCGCGACGAATCGTGCCCGTCGCCCCATTGTATTCGTGTCCGAGGAGACTGCTGCGTCGAACTGGCAAAAGGAACGAGGATCAGACGTCTCGGCGTTTCGTTTTGCCCAGAAGGTGGCGGGCTTTGGAGATGGCCTGGGCCTCTGCTTCTTCCGCTGTGGGCGCCGAAAACCGCGCCAGACATGCACCGGGCGAGACATTGTCGGCTTGGCAGACGAACTTGTTCCCCATCCGATAGCTGGTCAAGCGGACGGGCCAGCCGTTGAGTTCAACCTGGCGCTCAGAAAAGCCCTCCGAATGTCCGGTTGTCGCCTGGATCGTCTCGTCGGTCAAGCAGACACCGCCTGAGCCGCACCTCGCTCCACCGGTACGCCCACAAGATTTCCCCATTCGGTCCAGGACCCGTCGTAGTTAGTCACGTTGTCGAGCCCCAGCAGATACTTGAGCACAAACCAGGTATGGCTCGATCGCTCCCCGATCCGGCAGTAGGAGATGACGGGGTTTTTGTCACCCACGCCCTCTGCGCCGTACAGAGCTTTCAGCTCCTCGAAGCTCTTGAAGGTTCCATCGTCATTGCAAGCCTTGCCCCAAGGCACGTTGCGGGCGCCCGGAATGTGCCCTCCGCGTTGACAGGTTTCCGGCAACCCCGGCGGCGCCAGAATCTCACCGGTAAACTCCTGCGGACTTCGAACATCGACGATGAGAGACTCCGCCCTTCTTTACTGCCTCTAGCACTTGAGGCAAGAACGCCCGCAAAGACAAATCGGGTTCTTGTGCCTTGTAATTGGTTGCAGCGTACGAGGGTACCTCGTCTGTCAGATCCCGACCTTCGGCCAGCCACTTCTTACGCCCCCCATTGAGCAGGCGAACATCTTTGTGGCCGTAGATCTTGAGTTGCCAGAACGCCCAGGCTGCGAACCAGTTATTGCTGTCGCCATAAAGAATGACGGTGGTATCGGGAGCAATGCCTGACTTTGAGAGAAGTGCTTCCAATTGCGCTTTGGGAAGGATGTCCCGCTGCACCGTGTCACAAAGCTGGGTTGTCCAGGCCCAGGCAATGGCGCCGGGAACATGGCCTAAATCGTAAGCTCCCGTATCAACGTCGACTTCAACAATTCGAATTCCCTCATCATTCAGGTGACTTGCGAGCCAGTCTGATTCGACGAGGACCTCAGGATGGGCATACTGGGCCATACGCCCAAGGTATCATGACAAACTCGATAGGGATTACTGGTCGGGTACTAGGGCCGACCGTTGGTCGATGTTGACGGAGTTTGGGAACTGGTGCTGCTGTTGTTCGTAGACCAACCGTTGCTGGAAGTGCCGGCGGAGTTTGAGTTTCCGAAGCCGCTATTCGAGTTGCCGAAGCCACTGTTCGAATTTCCGAAGCCATTGTTCGAATTCCCAAAGCCGCTGTTCGAGTTTCCGAAGCCGTTGTTGGAATTTCCGAAGCCACTGTTGCGAATTGCCAAAACCACGGTTCGAGTTTCCAAAACCGCCACTGCTGGTGTTTGAATTGTTGCCAAACCCGGTATTCGATTGACCGCCGAAACTCGAGTTTCCAAAGGCTGAATTAGCGTTCGCTCCCGCTCCCTGGGAGAATCCCGTATTGCCCGGATTCGCACCTGCCGCTGCCCCGGTTTGATTCAAAGCACCGGCCATTTGCTTGGCGGAGTCTTTGCTCGCATCGTAAACAAATTCCCAGAGTTGATACCGGTTCTGATCGTTGACGGTCTTGATACTTGTTCCTTCTGCTTTACTCGCAACCCCGGCGATCATGCCGCCCTGCATGGCACCTAGTCCCGAGGAAGATGATGCGGGAGTTCCAAAACCACCAGAAGTGTTCACCCCTGGACCAGTTCGGTTGCTAAACGCGCCGCCCTGGTTATTCATTGTGGCCGGATTTGCGCCGGCGTTTTGCCCGAGCCCCATTTGCGTCGCCGGCCCGTTCTGGCTATTTGCATTCGGGCTGGAGTTGTTGGGCATTCCAGGGTTGAACGAGGGATCCGCAGTTGAAGTGGCCATGGTATTCGAGGTCGCCGCAAAACTTCCCGAGTTCCCGTTCGCATTCCCATTGGCACTCATCGCGGCGGCACGTTGACGCATGAAAGCGCCGGAAGGCGTTCTCGGATTACCGGAATCGGTGTTGTTGTTGGCGTTCACAGATGACAAATACCCGCCGAACCCCCCATTGCCGCTTCCGCTTCCCGAGTTAGATCCGCCAAAGCCGCCGGAGCTTTGAGGATTCGGAGCTGCTGTCCCAGCGTTGTTATTTGCGACGGCGTTATTTGCCGAGGGCCCGGAGTTGAAGCCTCCTGCAAAGCCAGAATTATTCGTCGAACCGTTGTTATTGAATCCACCGAAAGCGGAATTCGAGCCATTTGTCGAGCCGAATCCTGTGTTTCCGGGAGAATTACCGTTCGGGACGCCCGTATTGGTGTTTGCGTTCGTTCCATTCGCCCCGTTCGGGTTGATCGGATTCACTTTCGAGTCGATAATCAACCCGCCTGGACCCGAGTGGAGAAGACGCCAATCGTCCTTGCCTGTAAACGGATCCTTAAATCGCCTGCGAAGAAAGCGCATCCGGTTGGTATTCTCAAGCGCGTCGAGTGACGGAGGATACTGTCCCGTTTTCCGAACGAAGAGCTTGATGCCGTGCGCGTATTCACTTCCCCGATCGATAAGAAGCTGTTCCTTCTGCCGCTCCGCCTCAAACGCAACCACCGGAAGCTCCATATACAGGTTGATCGCGATAATCGCGGCAAACACCAGGACGATCAGGAGCGCGGAGCCGCGCTCGGCATTTCCCGACCGCCTCGCACCGACAACTTTTCGCGTAGACACCGTCATGGCATGGCTACCGGAACGACCGGCAGAGTTTGGCCCTGGCGCAACTGAACATCCTCCACCCGGGCGTTCGTGGGCGTGAGTTCTACGATCAGGAAACGTTGTTTGACCACTTGCCCCTCGGACACGACCAGGACGTTGTCCCCGTCGAGAAACAAGCCGGAATTCGTTCTCCCGACCTCTGCCGGGCGAACGAAACCGTAGTATCGCAACGGTACGTTCACCGTCGGGTGGCGGGGGTATGCTCGAAGCTGCCACAGGCGCCGGGGCGGGAAGAGGTTTTGGCATGATGACCGGGCCCTTGATCACAGCGGCAGAAGCCGTTGGCGGTGCTACCTGAATTTCAAAGAGACTGCGCGTGGAAGGCACTTGTTCGACCGCGCGAAGCCGGCTAAGCAAATCCAGGTGCAACGTCGGATCGATATCGCCCCGAGTCGCGTCAACGGGTCGCAACCGCAGGGTGCCTCGATCAGTCGCGGCCTGACTCGTTGAACGCCGCGTGGTTGACGCTCGTGATTTACTAGCCGCGGGCAATGCCGCTGGAGGTGGAGCAAACGCGGGAGTGTCGCTTCGGGCCGCTGTCGAGGGGCGCGTGGGCGCGCTCGGAACGTCCTCGGAACGCGAGTTGTACCAAAACAGAATCGCGGCGAACGCGATCAGGCCACCGACCAGGATCTTGGGGTCGACCCCGATCTTGACCCCGAATACTCTTGTACCGGACGCGCTCACTGCTTCCCTTTCAACAATTGCGTGCCGTCGTCTCGAATCACTGCTTGGAAACGGATCGAAGCATTGATCTGGTTGCCCCTCTGCTGAGGCGCGGCGGTGATGTTCTCGAGCATGATGAGCATCGGCGAGTGGTCTACTTCATACAGGAATTTTTTCAGGTTATCGTAGCTGCCTTCATAGCTGGCTGTGCTGTTTAGCAGGTTCAGATCGGCCGATCCTTCAATTGGCTCTTCGTTGTAAGCGGCATCGCGTTCCTGGAGGCCGGACGTTTTCGCCATACGCTGTATCTCTGCGATCACAGTGCCGTACGCCATCCGCTTCGGAAGCACATATTTCCCCTCGAAGTCGGCCGATTCAGTACCGCCCAATTGCACCTTGGCGGAGACATTTTTCAATCTCGATGCGCGAGCTTTGGCGGACGCAATCTCGCTTCTAAGCTGTTCGCTCTGCCGGGTGAGCTCGCGCCGCGTGCCGCCAGGCGGCGCAACAAAGAGATAAAAAGCAACGGCATTCATCACTACCAGCACCGCCAACGCGATTTGCAGCCAGCGGCGGATTTCGGAGCGAGCTGCTCCGGTCCTGCCGGAAAAGAACGCCCTAAAGTTTCTGAGCATAAGCAACGGTGACCCGGAATTTAAATAGCGGATCGTTCTGAGTCGGGGGTTGTTGGCCAAGCACTTGCGCGTCGCCGAATAACGGTGATTGCTGCAAGCGCTTCAACAGTTCGATGAAGGTCTCCGGCTGAGTGGTACCCACGATCATATCGAGCATGACCCGGTTTGTACCAGTCGCGTCCTGACCGCTAACCTGCGGCAGACGCAGCCCTTCGAGACGCATGTTCGTCGGGAGAGTCTTTTCAAGGTCGCGGAACACAACTGTCCAGCTCACTGCGCGCCGGGCGATTAACTCATTTAAAAAAACATTGCGAGAGAAAACGTCTGCGTTATCGGGCTTCGCCAGAAACGAGGTGAATCCTCCTTCGTCCCTGCGCAGTTTCTGCAACTCCGTTTCTTCCGTGTTGATCTCGCGACGGATATCTTCCGCGTGCCCTCGCGCTGCGAAGACCAGGCTCAGCCCGACGAGAAAAGAACAGGTGAGCAGAACGCATATCAGTCCAAGCCCAACGTTTTGGGCTCGTTCTCTGCCGGAACGGATGCGAGGCCAGGTTGATGGCCGCAAGCGATTGATTGTTCATGCGGCGTATTGCTCCAGCAAACCTAGCAACCCGGCATTTGCCTGAGTAGGCGCGCCGAACTTTGAACGCAGCGGCGCATAGTTGATTTTTAAAACTCTCTGGGCCTGCCGCCCTAAGGAGTCCGTATCAGTCCCGAACCCGCACAGCAGGAGGCGGCTGATGGGCTGTCCAATCTGGTCTTCCGCGTAGGCAAGCGTTTGCTGAAGAAGCGGCATGACCGTCCGCTCTTCGGTAACTGCCGTCTCTTCGGCGCTCAATGCCAAATCGAGACAACGAACGAGTCGAACTCGACCTCCGTCGAGCAGCATGACCGAAAGAGTCGAGCCCGCCGTTTTTGCTACCACCGTGAGGCCTCGTTCTTCAGTCACACACAACGGTAACGTCGCAATCGAAGACGGCACAACCAGACCCACACGGTAACCGGCGTCCTTGGCCAAAGCTTCGTATTCGTCTAGGATCGGTCTTGCAATCGACACAGTCAAAACTTCGATCCGCTTGGGCTCATTGATCTGAATGGAGTACGACAACTGTGCTTCATCAATGTGAAACGGCACGGTTTTACGGAGCCGGAAGCGAAGCAACGAAAGACGCTCCTCTTCGCCGGACGGGAACTCCTCGAGATCGATCACGGCCATTCGGACTGCGTAATCCGGGATGACCAATCCGGCCGTTGGATGCTTCCCGGCCGGGACAGGAGAGACCTCCCGGAGAGCTTCGAGATAGAGTTGCGGCTTCAGAAGATTTGGTGCTGCCGGCGAGGCCATTGCGCCGCGCTCGTTTAACACCATCTGCCGCTGTTGCGCAGGCAAATGCGGCGGCACCACCGCGATCGACTCTTCTGTGATTTCAAACAGACGATCCGGTGGTGGTTCGGAAATCAGTTTTTGGATTCGGTCAAGAAACGACAGACTGAGATACCTTCCTATTCGATGAACGTGACCTTGTTCGCTTCACGAAGCGTCGTAATTCCCTGCCGCACCCGGTCGAGCGCCGATTCGCGCAGAAAGGTCATCCCGTCGCCCCGCGCAATGCGCTTGATCTCAGACGCGGGCCTCCGCTCCAGAATCATCTCGCGGATAGCTTCGGTCAGGTCAAGCAGTTCGTGGATGGCTGTTCGGCCCCGGAACCCAGTCCCGCTACACTCCATGCACCCACGGCCCTCATAGAACGGGAACGAACGCCACTCATCGACATTGAGTCCGCTCTCGACCAAATAGTCGTCGTCGTGAGTAACGGGCTGCCTGCAATGCGGGCAGATGACTCGGACGAGCCGCTGCGCCAGAATGCAGTTCAAGGATGAGACGAAGTTATAGGGCTCCACGCCCATGTTAAGAAACCGCCCCAGAACGTCTAGCACGTTGTTCGCGTGTACCGTCGTGAAGACAAGGTGTCCGGTCAGCGCGGCGTTGATCGCAATTTGCGCCGTCTCCTGGTCGCGGATTTCGCCGACGAGAATCTTGTCGGGATCATGACGCAGGATGGAGCGGAGGCCTCGTGCGAAGGTCAGCCCCTTTTTCTCGTTAACGGGGATCTGGGTAATGCCTTTGATCTGGTACTCGACGGGATCTTCGATGGTGATGATCTTGTCTTCGTCGTTCTTGATTTCGCTGAGCGCCGCATACAGCGTGGTTGTTTTTCCCGAACCAGTCGGGCCGGTCACCAACACCATTCCGTACGGTTCTTTGATGTAGCGGCGAAATTTGACAATGTCGTTTTCCGCAAACCCGACCACATCGAGCGTCAGCCGCGAGAACTTCTCGCTCATCGACTCCTTGTCGAGCACGCGAAGCACGGCATCTTCGCCGTGAATGGTCGGCATGATCGATACACGAAAGTCGATCAGCCGCCCTTTGTAACGAACACGAAAACGGCCATCTTGCGGGACACGGCGCTCGGCGATATCGAGCTCGCTCATGACCTTGATACGCGAGATGACAGCCGAATACCATTCTTTCGCGATCGGGCTCATCGCGTACTGCAGCACACCATCGATGCGGTACTTGATCGCGAGTTCCTGATCGCGTGTTTCGATATGGATGTCGCTGGCGCGTCTCTCGAGAGCGTTGAAGATTGTGGTATCGACCAGCTTAATGACGGGCGCAATATTGCCCTCATCCGAAGCGAGCCGATCGATCGAGAGGTTTTCGTCTGAGGCTTCATCGTCGCCGACGACGTCCAGCGTGAACCCTTCCGTGACTTCTTCCAGAACGCGCTGGGACTGTTCCGTCTTCTTCAGCAGGTCCGAGATTTGCGAGTGAGTTGCAACCTTGACCTTCAGCTTTCTCGCTAAAAGGATGGCTAACTCATCGATCGCAACAATCTGGCGTGGGATCGGCGAGCGCGATCTCAAGCGTTCCACCCGTAGCTTGCACCGGGACGAAGTGATACCGGAACATGAGGTCCACAGGAACAGTGCGGAACAGCTCATGATCGATTTTGGTTTTGCGCAGGTCGACGAATTCGCAGCAATAGCGCCGCGCGAGGTTTTCGGCCTCTTCGAGTTCGTCCCGCGACTCGCGGATTCTGATGATTTCGGTTGCCATGAATTACCTGATCGTGTCCGCCAGAGAAAAGATCGGCAGGTAAAGGGCCACTAGCACGAACGCGACAAAGATGCCCATAAAGATCATGATCGCCGGTTCGATAAGCGACAGCAGAGCCGTCATTCTGGTCGAAACATCTTCTTCATAAAACTCGGCCACACTGGTCAGCATTTGCGGCAGCGCGCCGGTGGATTCTCCCACTTCCATCATGTCAACTGGCCAAGCGGAGGAACAATCCCGCTCGAGGCGAGCGAGGACGAAAGCGGCTTTCCTTCACGGACCAGAACGGCAGTCCGGTCCAGAACCTTTTTCAGCAAGCACGGCTTCCCAGAGAGCGGCCCGCGGTTTCGAGTGCCTTGCACCAGCGGAATGCCGCCGACCAGCAGCGTTCCCAACACGCGAGAAAGCTGCGCGACCTGATACTTCGTCCAGACCTCGCCAAACAGGGGCAGTCGCATTTTGACTCGATCGAGTGTTTCCTGGGAGCTGGACGCGCGCGACCAGACAAATCCAGCGCCAATCAGAAAGACAGAAAAGCCGCGAACCCGAACAGCACATAGCTCCGGGCCGTTGTGCCGACTGCAATCAGGATGCGGGTGGCGGCCGGCAAGCTCGCTTCCATGCTGTTGTACAAGTTCGCGAAGTTCGGTACGACATACGTCACCAGAAACACAATCAGGCAGATGACCAGAACCAGAAGGATAGCCGGATAGAGCAGCGAGACCAGCAGTTTCTTGCGCAGCGCCAGGGTGAGCCGCTGGTAGGTGATGTAGCGCTCCAGAACTTCGGCAAGCGAACCGCTCTTCTCGCCCGCCAGCACCGAAGTGACGTAAATAGAAGGAAAAACGTGCTGCCGCGCGAAGGCGTCGGACAGACACGGTTCCGGTCTTCACTTCGTCCCGGACGGCGCGCATATGGCGCCCGAGTTTCTCATCGGTCAGCTTGTCCGCGAGCAGGTCGAGACCCTGCAGGATCGGCAGCCCGGCCTTGATCAGCGTGACGAACTGCTGGTTGAAAATAAGGAACTTCTCGAGATTGACGGTCTTGCCGCCGTTGGCTGACGCCGCTCAGCCTCGCGCCGAGGTCTTTGGCGCGAACCGAATAGACGAGATATCCCTGTTGAGATAGCCGATCGCGCGCTTCCCGCTCGCTCGGGGCTTCGGCCACCTGCTCATGCATCTGGCCGCGCGGGTCGGCATACCGCAGGAGAAACTCAGCCACGTTTAACTTTCTCCCTTCACGGCTTGTAACCGCACTGCATCTACTACCTCCGCGCCCGGAGGGATCGTGAAATGAAAAATCGAATCGATCAAGACGGTATGTTCAGCTTCTCGTCCTGGAAAACGTAAGAAAGTAAAGACTCGTCGCGTCCGGCCACCTGCAACTGGCGGATCGTGCCGTCGGCGGCGAACTCGACATCTCAACCGACTTGTAAGGGAGCCGATCGTTCCTGGCCGAGGCGGTTAATACGGTCACCGTCCGGCTGCTCTTCCACCTGGAAATCCCGGAACTCCTTCTTCATATCGAGCTTCCCCAGAAGAAACGCTAAAGGAGCCCGCATATCCTCAGTGTCGTCGAAGCGGTACTTTCTCTACCCTATTGTCCCCCGAGGTATAGAGGAATATAGTTTTTCCGTCGGAAATAAACAATTTGCCTTGCGGGTGCGTGTAGTCCCAGCGCATTTTGCCCTGCTTCCGCAGGTGAGCGTGCCGGATTCCGGCGGGCGCTTGCGTCCCAGCAGAGCTGTAGCTCTCCTCAAACTGAACGGATAAGGTGCGGGCGTTGTTATATCGGGCCTCCACCTGCTTAATCACGACATCGGCGGACGGCGGCGCCGCGGCGGCAAGCAGCTCCGCAGGCGCTGAGGCAGCAAATTAGAAGAACCGAGCGGAACACATTACTAAAGACGTAGGGCCTTGTCCGGGCGTGGACCCAATGAACTAAGGAGATAGCCGCCCGACCTTCCACCCCGTTTTCCCCTCTCTCGTATAGACGATCCGATCGTGAAGCCGGTTTGGCCGACCCTGCCAGAATTCGAGGGTTTCGGGCCGGACGCGCATAGCCGCCCCACCACTCGGGCGTGGGTACATCGTCCGAGTCTGTGATACCTGCGACTTCCAAGTCGGCCAGGTTTGTCCTCAAGAGGCGCTCGGCGACGGAAGCGGCGTCGCTCTGGTGCGAAGCCAAAGCGCCCAAGCCGGCTGCCTTTCGGACGCCCACGGAAGTAAGCCTCCGATTTTTCGCGGGATACACGTCGAACCAGCCCTTCGACACGCACCTGACGTTCCAGCTCCGCCCAGTAGAAGGTGAGAGAGACAAAGGGATTATCCTCGATTTCCTTGCCCTTCCGGCTGGTGTAGTTGGTGTAGAAGATGAAGTCCTCGGCGGTTAGTTCTTTGAGCAGCACGATACGCCCGGAAGGACGGCCGTCCGCGGTTGCGGTGGACAGCGTCATGGCGTTCGGTTCGTTTAGTTCGGCAGTCCGGGCATCGGTCATCCAAAGTCGAAACTGCTCGATTGGGTTCGAATCGCAATTGGCCTCATCCAGCGCTCCCGCTTGTATTCCAGCCGAAGATCTTCGAGCGAAAGACCGGGCGGAGCGTCCTCGGGAAATTGCGCCATCGTTGTTAGTTTGGCATTGGCCGAGTTGCTATACTCAGACCGGAATGGTGTACGTCAGTAACAACCCTGCACGTCGCTGATTTGCCTGTTCCTGATCATTGTCGTTCTTCTGCAAAGTGGCAAGGCGGCAGATCTGGCGGGCGCATTCGGTGGCATGGGTTCTCAGACGGTGTTCGGTCCTCGTGGAACGGCGACGGTTTTGTCGAAGGCGACGACGATCGCGGCCGTTTCTATTCATGGTGACTTCGCTCAGCCTGGCGGTGATGGCGGATCGGAGTGCTCCATCGACCGGCAGCGTGCTTCGAAAACCGGAAGGCTCCGCGGCTGCGAAAGAAAGCACCGCACACCACCAGCGACAACAAATACCAAGAAGTAAGCGCTTTTCACAACGCGGAGATGGCGGAATTGGCAGACGCACTAGCTTGAGGTGCTAGCGGGTAACACCGTGGGGGTTCAAGTCCCCCTCTCCGCACCATAGAATAAACAACTTACGAATCTATTGACCCGCCGATGCGTTCGCGTCGGCGGTCAAAGCGTTTTCGTTCCAAGTTACAGGGATACTCCTGCTCAGCCCGGCTGGCGTTCATCGATTCGCAAGTAGAGCGATTGGCCAGCCTGGGGTATGAGGTAGACAGTTGCCTTGTCGATCTTGGCGAAAGCGCAGAAGACGTCTGAGCAAAGCATTCTCAAATCGCGAAGTTTCGATTGCGTGGTTATCGGGCCGGACTTCGGGCACCGAGTCAGTTGCTGCTATTCGAGAAACTGCTCAACCTGATCCATACACAAGCACCTGGTGCGAAGATCTGTTTCAACACTACGCCTGCCGATACAGCAGAAGCAGTGCAACGCTGGCTCTAGCTCTGACAAGCGGAAACTGCGGCGATTGGAATGGGCTCAGCCCAGGACAGGTCTCAATGCGCGGAACCACACGAGCGCCATTTTCTTCGCGCCTCCCGCATTGGGGTGCACATGATCCTCGATCGTGTCCGTACGGGGATTGAATCGCGAGGCCTGGTCCACCGAAATAACCGGCGAGCGTGTTGTGTTCAGCTTGCGGCAGAGTTGGGCCAACTGGCGGTTGAGATCGGATGTATGAGTACTTTGGCAACTTGCCACTCGGGATCACTTGCGCCACCAGAATGACGACCCGAGGATTGATGGCCCTTGCGCTTTCGACGATACGCTGCGTGCTCCGCACAATGCCAGCCACCGGATTCTCCTCTACCGTGTGATTGTGTCCCGCATGCAGGAGGATGATATCGGCCCGGTCTGCCGAGTACAACCGGGAGAAGTTGGCAGCAAGATACTCGATCGACTTTCCCGGATAGCCTTCGTGATCGAGTTGTGGTTCATCTTCTGGCGTCGACTGAGTGCCGACCCAGCGCACGTGGACGCCCGACCGTTGAAGCATGCGAGCCAGCGGTCCGCGATAGGAATGAAAGAGCGCTCCACCAGCAGTTATGGAATCTCCTAAGGGCAGGATCGTCCATGTCCGCTCCCTCCGCGAACAGGGCGGAATGCTTAGGCCCATCGAAAGCGCGAGGAAGAACCGCCGGTCCATACCTCAGCCAGCACCGATGGCTGGCGGCTGGTACTGGCGGATCTGCCGGATCAGCAAGAGCGCAAGAGGGTGAAGGAAACCCATTGCGACAAACACCGGCGCGTACGAATAGTGTGTTACCGACAAACCAACTAAGCCGGTGGAGAGCAATCCGCCCAGACCACTGCCAGCGGCAACAATGCCGAACACTGTGCCTACCAGGCGCTTTGGATAGAGATCGAGGATCAGACTACTCAATGACGTTTGCCAAGACAAGTGACCGAACGTAGCGACTGAAGCGATGAACACGGCTGTCCAGGCCGAGGAGGCGCGAGCATTCTGGATGCCGGCCACAAACCACAATCACTTCTCTGGAAACACCTGTCCGGAAGGACGCACTAAGGCTTGCTGGGACGAGCGCTCGGCCGGGCGGCAGTACCCGAGTTCAATGGTGTGGCAGGCTGGCTCAGGAAAGCGGTAATGTCCTTCTCGGCTTTCGTTTCCACGCCGGCCTTCTGAAGGAAGCCGAGATCGCGGAACCAGTCGATAAAGCGATATTGCCAAGTCCCGAACGGAGTGTCGTTCCGATCCGTTAAGCCTCCGCTCATCTTGCTGCCGTCTGGCAGCGCGTCGCCGGGGTGGCGGCCATTGCCATAAATGTGCATTTCTATGTTCGGAACACCCATCGCCAGCATCGCGCCAAAGTATTCCATTGCCCAGACGGCATGAACCTGGTCGCCCGAGCCCCCAGTGGCGAGAAACGCCGGCGGGACATTGCGCGGAATTGGTGGAGGAGTGCGATTGGGAGCGAACGGTGAGGGACCCGGATAGATTATCCCAACGAAGTCGGGCCTTGCACTAGTTCCAGCGAACGGATCGTCGGTCTTCGCGTTTCTCTCATCGAAGCTTTTAAACAACACGGCCGTCGCGGCGGTTAACTCTGCGCCAGCCGAGAAACCCATGATGCCGATCTTCTTCGGATCTATACTCCACTCCTTCGCGTAAGCGCGCACCATCCGGATCGCCTGGAGAGCGTCATTCACTGCATCTGTCTGTGGATTGTAGCCATCACGGCGCAGGCGGTTGCGAAGAATGATGGTGTTTACTCCATAGTTATAGAAAAATGGAACGAAATCCGCGCTCTCGCCGCCGACGTTCAGGGTCCTGTGACCGCCGCCCGCCACCAGGATCACGGCTGCGCCAGTATTAAGGCTGCGATCAACCCAATGGACTTCAATGGACGGATTGTGAATATTCACA
Source organism: uncultured Acidobacteriaceae bacterium (assembly GCA_963730775.1). GTDB lineage: Bacteria > Acidobacteriota > Terriglobia > Bryobacterales > Bryobacteraceae > Bog-105. The sequence goes on from CAVSTI010000023.1 coordinate 67,113, forward strand.
ATACTGTTGATTCGCCCCGGTACGGTCTCGCTCATGTTGTACTGCTCGGGCTCGCGAACCCGGTCCATGTTGAGAAAAGCGGATCCGGGTGGATAAAGGGGAAGTACAACTCCGCCTTGCAGTATGGGCAATGGTGCATAGGGACCATCGCTTGCAGGGCCGGGTTTAGGCACTGAGAGAGGGGCAGGAAGTGCGGGCAACGACTGTGCGCCGACGTTAGCCGTCACGAATACAAACAAGACCCACAGTTTGAAAGCTGACGTAATTAGGATTCCTCTTCCCATATTGCCTAATTGCCCAGTTGGTTAGGAGGGCCAGCGCCGGTCCACGGCTTTGGGCCACCACGCGCCTGGTACAAAGAAGTCTTTCCAATCCAACTTACAGGCCGCCACCATCTGTAGACCGTATTCACAACGTTTCAACTCCGCTACGGTTGTGTTGGCCGTCCCGAACGCAAATTTGCAACCGGCACGCTTGGCCCGTTCAATAAAAGCACGGCTCGGCAGTTGCTCCGGTGTGTTGATCTCGATTGCTACCTGGTTATGGACGAGAGCATCAATCAGTCTGTTCATCCTGGCCTCTGTCCACAGTTGATCCGCTTCCGCTTTCACCGACGGAGGAAGATAGGTCGGGAAAGCGTAGATGTCGATAGGCTGTCTGTTCAGGTGTTCGACCGTCTGGTCCAGGAGACTATCCAGAAACTCTTGCCGGTTAGTGATAGACTTCGCGTCCTCCGGCACCCACAGGCGTAGCTTCCGATTCTTGCTATCGGTCCAGGTTCGATTACCGGCCAGGACATAATCAAATCCCCGCGCCGCCGTTCGAGAGATTGCTCCTGTCCAGTCCGGCTCTGCGGCATAGAGGGCGCAGAACGCTGGCCTGCCTGCAAGCGAACGTACCCATCGCTGGGCATCAGCGTCGTTCTTAACCGTTGTACTCACAGCGGTGATCCCGTACTGAATGCCGTCCTCGCGCGACTTCCGGAGTGCCTGTTCGAGAGTCATGCCATCACGAAGAGACACATGATAGTCCACCATTGGCAAATTATGCCGCCCAAGGTTGATGATTTCCCGATAGGTGTTGTCAACAGTGGGCGCCGGACCCGTGTAAGCAGGCAAATCATCTCGCAATGGACGGACCCGCACACGTCGATAAGCAACTCTCGAGCCATCGTTGTGGCACTGCAACGCAAACGTGCCATGGTCGAGGAATCGCATCTTCTCTCCGCCTTCGGGAATGACCGGGGGGCTGGGCTCCACATAGTCCACCAGCAGCTCGTCGTTTACTCGAATCTGCACGTTTTTGCCGCGCACAGCCACGCGCATCCGAAACGGTTTCCCGTCGGGAACCAATTGCTTGTACATATTCCGGATCCCATACAGAGAACCGGTTTTCTTGCGTTCGAGATATCCGCCATCCCCTCGCGCGGTGTTGTTTATTTGAACCTCGAAGCCTTTTTCGGGAAAGCCGGTTTCCTGATACGTCGTGTGAAAGTAAACGCCCGAATTGCAATCGGCCTGAGTTGTCAGTTCAACTTCGAGCTCGAAATTGCGAAAGTCCGCCTGATTTACCGGGCCTGTATAAAACAGATGTGAACGCGGCCCATCCGCAGTAAGTGCGCCATCAACAACTCTCCATGAATTCTTGTTCTCGCTCGGCCGCCAACCGTTCAAACTCTGGCCATCGAAAAGATCGAGCCAATCTCCGGTTTCGGCGCTGATTCCGAAGGGGGCTACTGCCGCCAGTCCCACAAATGCTCGTCTGCTTATGTTGTGGTCAATCAATACATGCCTTTCAGAACTCGCGATCGGGCCATCACTCTTTGATTTCTACACAATCAGAGTAGGCCGCGACGTTTGAACCTACACGCAACGATGATATCGCTTGCTACTGTTCCAGCGGTCGTGCGCGTTCAGGGAACTGGGCAAGAGTTCGCTCGAGGTGCCATCGATTCTCCGCACCGGGAAGACGGCAGAAACGAAGCACTGCTTTGTGCAGCCAGCTCAAGTGCCAGGAGATCCGCTGGATAGCTTCCACGGTAGATTCAGGTAACTCGCAGGACTACAACTCTAAGACGCTGGTAGCTAAATCTGCCTGAAAAGCGCTACTTCACCCTATCCGCTGCATTCTCGAGAATGACGTTCGAGAGCACAGCAGAATCGGATTTGTCGGGCAGGTGCGAACAGAAGCCGATGCCGACATAGAACGGTTCCTGAAAGTGCAGGGTGATGGGCGGGCCAAATTGGTGCATCGGCTCACCTGTCAGACTGACAAAGATAGAGATGGCGTCGCCGCGCTTTTCAAGACCCATGCGCTTGGCCAGGACCTTCGCCAAGGCGCCTCCAAAACGGTATTGCATGTCGGTGATGAGAGCGCCTCTGTCCGGACGCTGCGCGAGATGGATCATACCGGTTCCGTGCTCGGCGATCATGGCCTCCTTGGAATCGTCGTCAAGATTCTGGCGAATGATCAGGATCGCCTTTCGATCGTTGTAGCCGTTCGGGTTAGGGAAGTTGACATCGGCCGCCAACGAGACATCGCCGGACATCTTTTTCCACAAATAGCGAAACTCGTCTCGGGTGTACCAGACGTTATAACCGGCAGAGTTGATCGTGTATTGCTTCGTTGCTGCGTCGTAAGTGGCGCTGCCGGGCACGACCGCACTGCCGATATCAGACTGACCTTCGAATATGCCAATGGGCTCGTCGAAGTTTCTGCCGGGCCTGTGAAAATCTGCCGGCGGCGGGACCTGTTTGTGCGTAGGTGAGCCCGGCTGAGCCCAGTCCGGCACAGCGGATTGCGGCGTTGCAGATGCAGGCATGGTCTGCCCGCACAGGAGAGAGGGCGCCGTACACAGGACAGCCAGGAGCATCGAAGATCGGCCGGAAAGTCTGGTGTTTCCATTGCGAAGACTGATGCCCATAGAGACGAACTGTAGCAGAACGGCCGCACTAATGGCCCCGCGAATAAAGGGAAGCGGGAACACGCACTAGCAAGAACAGTCACGCTATTTGTGCTCGTTCTCGGCACGTGATGGCCGGTTAACCGGAACATGGCCATCCCTAAAACGTGCGCGCAGGACAGGTCGGACTCATAGTCCATCTGATCCTCCATCACATAAGGATCCTGTGATACGCTCCGCTTAACCGTGTGGAGATCAAACTACGGCGTGGCTCAATCAGAGCCGGTCATAGTCACCATGGAGAGGTAATCGCTATGTCGCGTTCCCGCTACTTCCGTTTTGTTCCGCTGTTCCTGTCCATACTTCTCGTGTTCGCATCAACCCTCTGGTCTCAAAGGACGACCGCTGACGTTGTGGGGACGATCACGGACGCATCCGGCGCGGTGTTGCCGAACGTCAAAGTCAATATTCATAATCTCGATACCGGCGCCGATTTCGCTACTCAAAGCGATAAGTCAGGCGAGTATGCGGTCAGTCAGCTTCCCGTAGGTCGGTATAGCATGAAGGCGATTTCCAGCGGGTTTAAGACTTGGACCGTTCCGCTCGTCACTCTCGCGATCGGTGACCGCTTGCGCCAGGATGTGCAATTGCAACTGGGCAATTTGGAGCAGTCGATTGAGGTAACCGCAGCCTCGCCGGCGTTGCAAACGGAAAGTTCGTCGCTGAGCAGCCTGGTCGGAACACAGGCAATGCAGAACCTGCCCATGAATGGAAGAAACTTCGTCGTCCTGGCTCAACTCGCGCCCGGCGCTGCTGAAGGAGAACCGACCGGACTACCGAGCGGTACGCGGCCGGATGACCGACGTTTGACTTCCGCCGTTTCAGTGAATGCGCAGCCCACCAGTTTTAACAACTTCACGATCGACGGAGTGGACGACAATGAGCGGTTCATTGGCACTGTGATCGTCAAGCCGTCAGTCGATGCTCTGCAAGAGATGAAAGTGCAGACCAGTCTTTATTCGGCGGAATTTGGAAGGACCGCCGGAGGCGTTATCAATTTCGTGACGAAGTCGGGAACGAATGCTTTTCATGGCTCGCTGTTTGAGTTCTTCCGCAACCAGCACCTTGACGCCAGAAGCTTCTTCTCCGGTGCGAAGCCGTCCTATCATCAGAACCAGTTCGGTGGCAGCAACGGCGGCGCAATTAAGAAAAATCGCCTTTTTTACTTCGGTGACTACGAAGGGCTTCGGATAAGCCAGGGGCAGACATTTGTGGACTCCGTGCCAACTCTGGCAGAGCGGCAGGGGAACTTCGCGGGACTGAATCCCATTTTTGATCCGCTCACTACCCAAGGAAACACTCGCACGGCCTTCGCGGGGAATAAAATTCCCTCGAATCGGATCAATCCAGTCGCACAAAACATCATCAACCTCTATCCGCTGCCGTTGACCGGTGGGCTGGTCAATAACTACACCTATCAGCCGGTGAAGACACAGAACAACGATACGTTTGACGCAAAGGTGGATTACAGGTTCTCCGATGCCAACAGCGCCTTTGCGCGCTACTCCTTCAACAACACGAATACGGTCATTCCTAAGGGGTGCCCGGCGGCGCCGAACGGCCTTGATCCGGTTTGTGACCAGGGACGCTCGGGAACAGCGGCACAGCGGGCACAGAGCGCTCAGCTTAACGATGTTCACGTTTTTGGCCCGAGTCTGGTAATGGAGTTCAAAGCCGATTTCAGCCGCTATGTGGTTCGCTCTCTTCCTGTGAACTACGGAAAGACAACGTCGCAGCAGGTCGGCTTGAATGGTGTCAATATCGATGACGACAGCTCGGGGCTTTCTATTGTTCAGACCAGCGGACTGACGACACTTGGAGACGCGAGCTTCATACCAATCCTGACAACCAATAATCTCTTTCAGGAGATCGCGAATTTCACGTACGTCCGCGGCGCGCACAGCATCAAATTCGGAGCCGATTTGCGGAGGCGGCAGACGGATGCTTTTCAAAGTCCGACGGCGCGCGGACAGTTCAACTTCGATTCCAACTTCACGAACGATCCTTCGGGAGCTACGGCGGGGAGCGGGAATGCGGTTGCGTCATTGCTGCTGGGATTCCCGGCTTCAACGACGCGGAGCAAGTATCTGGTCAGGCCTGGCTACCGGAATTGGGAGGCAGCCGGGTACGTGCAAGATGACTGGCATGCGACGCGTTGGCTGACGCTGAACCTGGGGATGCGGTATGACTACTATGGTCCCAACACGGAAGTGGCCAATCGCATTTCGAACGTAGACCTGACGGCAGGGAAGATTATCATCGCCGGTCAGAATGGCGTTTCCGCATCGGCAGGTGTGCAACCGGACCGGCGGGACTTCTCTCCGCGCTTCGGCTTTGCGGCAACACTGGGGAAAGGGACCGTATTGCGGGGCGGGTATGGAATCAGCTTCGTGCCGAACATGATTGCCAGTTCCATGGCGCTGCGCAATCCGCCGTTCGTCAGTTTATTTACGATCAACGCTACACCCCTGACACCGGTCAACTCGATCTCAGATGGCCTGCCAACACCTGTCCCGACGAGCGCGACGAACCCGACCGGGAGTTTGACGCCCGTTTCCTTTTCCGGAGCCACACCATACGTCCAGCAATACAACCTGACGGTGCAGAAGGAATTTGGAACCGGCTGGGTGGCAACGGCAAGTTATGTGGGCGCGTTGGGGCGGCACCAGTACATCTTTAACGGCGCCGTGAATGTGGACCTGGCGCCTCCAGGCCCGGGGCCGATCAATCCCAGAACACCGTATTATTCAGTTTTTCCCAACGTGTCCTCTATCGCGATTGCGGCACCCTGGTACAACACCAATTACCAGGCGTTACAAACATCCCTGGAGCATCGGTATCAAAGCGGGCTCACTGTTCTGGCGAGCTACACGTGGTCTCACAGCCTGGATAACGAGTCGACACTGAGAACGGATCGCCGGGCCGAGTACGGGAACTCTTTCCTAGACCTGCGGCATCGCTTCACGATGCTGGGCGATTATGCGCTGCCCTTCGGCAAAGGCTCCAAGAGCTTCGGGGCCGTGCTTGCGAGGGATTGGGGAATTAACGTAATAGCCGTTTTGACCACTGGCCTCCCATTCGACATTACGAACGCGGCCGGACGCTCGAATACCGGCGGTGGCGATCGACCCAACGTCGTCTGTGACCCGACTTCAGGCTTCCAGCAGAGTGTCTTCCGATGGTTTAACACTTCGTGCTTTGCCGCGCAGCCGCTCTATTCGTATGGGAATCTCGGGAGAAATGTACTGCACGCACCCGGACGGGAGAGCCTGGATCTGGCTATCCACCGTGAATTTCCATTCAGAGAATCGATGCGCTTCCAGTTTCGCGGAGAGGCCTTCAACATCACGAATACGGCAGCGTTTGGTGCTCCGGGTGCTTCTTTCGGTTCGGGAACGTTCGGCGTAATCAACAGTGCGGGACTGGGGCGAAACATTCAGCTTGCATTAAAGTTGTTGTTTTGAAGATGAAGCCGACTTTCGTTCTTACCGCCGGTCTTTCTACCCTTAGCGGTGGCTGCGTCGATCTCGCACGGGAAGACGGCGTCTCGGTCCTCAGACAATCAGGACTGGCCGGCGTATGGCGGTGGACCTCAGGAAATTCGTTACTCGAATCTGGATCAGCTCAATCAGACGAATGTCGCGGGATTGCAGGTCGCCTGGACCTACGACACCGAGGATGGGCCCGGCGCTTCGGAGACTCAGCCGATTGTCGTTCATGGAGTCCTGTTCGGGTTGACACCGAGGCATAAAGTGGTCGCGCTAAATGCCGCTACAGGAAAGCAGCTATGGCGATTTGATTCGGGAGTCATCGGTCACGGCGCGAATCGCGGATTACTGTACTGGACTGATGGTGATGACCAGAGAATCTTTGCCGGTGTCCAAAGCTTTCTGTATGCGCTGAATGCCAGGACGGGCCAGATCATCCCGGGCTTCGGCAAAGAGGGACGGATCGACTTACGAGAGGGACTGGGACGAGAGCCGGAGAAGCAGTCCATTGTGCTGACGACGCCGGGCATCATCTACAAAGACCTGCTGATTGTAGGAGGTCGAGATCCTGAGCAGCTTCCATCGCCGCCGGGCGACATACGCGCTTTCGATCGTTCGAACGGGACAAGATGCGCTGGTCATTTCACACGATCCCTCGACCCGGTGAGTACGGCTACGATACCTGGCCGAAGGATGCCTGGAAGCACAGTGGATCTGCCAACAACTGGGCCGGCATGGCGGTGGATGAGAAGCGCGGCATCGTTTACATTCCCACCGGATCGGCCGCAAGCGATTTCTACGGCCCGGATCGGGTTGGCGATAATCTCTTTGCGAATTGCCTACTGGCGCTGGACGCGAACACAGGCAAGCGTATCTGGCATTTTCAAGGCGTCAAGCACGACATCTGGGATCGCGATTTTCCGTCCCCGCCGAGTCTGGTCACTGTGGAGCGGAACGGCAAGACGGTCGACGCAGTAGCGCAGACCAGTAAGCAAGGCTGGGTCTACCTCTTCGACCGAGTGACCGGGGATCCGCTATTCCCGATCGAGCACCACAATTATCCGCCCAGCGATGTGCCCGGAGAAGTGGCGGCGAAAACCCAAGCGCTACCAATTAAGCCCGAGCCCTATGCGCGACAGAGACTGACAGAAGGCATGCTGACGAACAGGACTCCAACTGCTCACCAATGGGCCGTGGAAGAATTCCGCAAATTTCGCAGCAACGGTCAGTTCATACCCTTGGCCGTAGATCGCGACACCGTCATCTTCCCGGGTTTCGATGGCGGCGCCGAGTGGGGCGGATCCGCTTTTGATCCCGAGACTGGCTTGCTTTATGTAAATGCAAACGACCTTGCGTGGACTGCGAGCCTGACCGAGAGCCATGGCGGAAGTTCCGGGCAGAAGGTCTATCTCTCGAACTGCGCACCTTGTCACGGAGATAATCGTGCGGGAGCGCCACCGCAGATTCCTTCACTGGTGGACATAGGGTCGTCACGCACTCAAGAGCAGATCAGAGCGCTGGTTCGTCAGGGCGCGGGGCGGATGCCATCGTTCCCGAACCTGAGCCCGGCAGAAATAAGCTCGCTGCTCGCGTACTTGACCGGCGGGGAGGACAAGGAACTTACCAGTAGAGAATCGCACGCGGTCGAGCAGAAGTATCGTTTTACCGGATACCACCGTTTCGTCGATCCCGACGGATATCCGGCCGTCGCACCACCCTGGGGAACGTTGAACGCGATCAACCTCAACACTGGCGAGTATGCGTGGAAGATTCCGCTCGGAGAATATCCGGAATTGGCCGCCGCAGGCGTGAAGAGTACGGGCACAGAAAACTATGGCGGTCCGATCGTCACGGCTGGTGGGTTGGTGTTTATTGGCGCGAGTAACTACGACAACAAGTTCCATGCCTTCGACAAACGAACTGGAAAGCTTCTTTGGGAGACGAAGCTGCCTCTTGCTGGTAATGCCACTCCGATCACATATCAGCTGAATGGAAGACAGTACGTGGTGATTTATGCGGCCGGAGGATTTGCCAGGCGCGGCACGGTTCCTGCCGCTTCAGTGCCGGCCGGAGGCATGCAAGCGGGCGGACATCAACCCGCGGGCGTACCGCCTACAAAGACCGCAGGCGCCGCTTCTGATACGCCTAAGTCTGGCGGCATCTACGTGGCGTTCGCGTTGCCCGATGCGAGCGAGTCCGATCACGTGAAGTGAATTGAAAATCTCACAGGAACAGGGACCTGTTGCGGTTTGCTGACGAGACGGTTGGTTGTTTGATCGCGCGATCTTCGCCATAAATCGGGACAGCCGACCGGATCCGCAGCGAAACTCCACCGTTCGCGGATCCTAAAACGTATAGTTAAAGTTCGACTCCGGCCCATTCCAGGGCTTGCTGCCGACCGGCGAATACGCGCACCTGAATACCGTTGCGGAACGGCCGCCAGCGGCTTTTCAAGCCATTGCGCCTCGTGTTTCAAGCGGACCCGCACATAATCCTTCGGCCCAGCTCTCGCGCACCTGCGACAGGTGACTCTGTACCGCTGGATGCCCGCCCCTGCCAGGAAACGCGGCCGGCTCTATCCACTCGATGTCCCGGTCAAAGGCCTTGACCATTGGCGAAATGTCGTTCCGGTTCAGTGCGGCGTAGACCTCCCACAGCACCTTCGTCTCAGCCCGGAATCAGCCAGCGAAGCAATGCGCGCGCGAAAACGGTCGAGATATTCCGCACTCTGTTGTGAATTGGGCGGGTGATCCGGGACCTCAGGTACCATTGACTATGACGCCATTCCGCTCACCAGATGATGCCCTTCCCGCACCGTTGCCGGAAGGTGGAGCGACCGAAATTTCCGGCTCGTGCGCCCCGAGCGGTTCCACTGGCGAGAGTTTAGACTCCGAAGCGAAAAAGGTTGAGCTGCACGAACGGCTCTCCGAGCTGCGCGACGAGCAGGATTAGGCTTTCAAGGAACTCTGATGCAATCCTTACGACCCGAATCCGAGCCGCACGAAACAATTCAGATAGCTGCCTATTATCTATGGCAACAGCGTGGCTGCCCACTTGGCACATCGGAAGAAGATTGGTTCAGGGCCGAGGAGCAGCTAAGAGAGCAGATTGAACCTGCTTCGATAAGACCTATCCTCGTGGCTGCGGCGGAGACTATCGGCTCGACTTTAGGGTCGCTTGCAGGTGTCGCGGCCTCTGTCGGCGGTCTGTTCCACGCTGAAGAGACTTCTCGATCGGACTAGGAGCAGATGCGGATCACTGTCTCGCACACAAAATCAAAGGATGCAGTCATCCGGTCCGTGGATCGCTCGTTCGATGACCTGTTTCGCGGCGTTAGCACTGTCCCCATTCAGTTTGTGGAAGAGCGGAGGAGTTGGCAGGGATCGACGCTCAACTTCCTGATCTCGGCCAAGATGGGCTTTATGAGCACGCCTATCAAAGGCACGATCGAAGTCACCGATACGGATGTCACCATCGACGCTGATCTCGGCATCTTTGAACGCCTCATTCCGGCGACGAAGGCTAAGGCCGCGATCACAAGCAAGATACGCGGACTGCTAACTTAGCCTCCCGCGCGATCAGCTTGTAATACGACACCGACAGAGGAATCCACGATCGCAGACATTCGGCCATATTTTTCCAGGCTCGTTATGAATAGAGAAGCGGGAAGAACCCAGGGCTTTACTGGGTCTTCCCGCTTCGCTTCACTTAAGCGCGTTACTGAGATTGGTTTACATGCAGGTCGTTTAATCTCTGCCTTCAGCGATTAGCGCTCGCCGTTGATCGTGATGCTCAGGGCGCTTTGTGCGCTTGATGTTCCCCAGAGCCCACTGGTGCCCCACAGGCCGCTCGCAGCGTCCGGATCGCTCGTGCCCCACAGGCCGCTTGTGCCCCACAGGCCACTGGTTCCCCACAACCCGCTAGTGCCCCAGATACCGCTCGTTCCCCACAAACCACTGGTTCCCCAAAGCCCGCTTGTGCCCCACAGGCCGCTGGTTCCCCATAAGCCGCTCGTGCCCCAAAGACCACTGGTGCCCATGGTCAAAGCAGGCCCCCAGAAATTAGCAACAGTGGCAGGGGGTAGGCTCATCCAAGTGCCAGTCGAAGGAAGTTTCAGGTACACCGCGTGGGCGTTAGAGTCAAAAACAGCCGTCGGCGAAAGAGAGCTTCCGTATCCCAGGAAGTTGCTCGAAATCGCAGCGCCGAGATCAAGATATCCTGCACCCACCGTGAACACGTCGTAGTAACTCACGTAGGTTCCGCCGGTTGTTGTGTCGACAGCGGTGCTCGATTGAGGGAAGGTTTTGTATGCGGTCGACATCAAGAGTGCTTTGGCCTGGTCGGGCGTAAGGTACGGCTTTGCTTGCAGCAACTCGGCCACTGCTCCGCTGACCGCAGCCGCAGCCATGCTGGTGCCGTTGAGCCGGAAGTAATCAAAGGAGTTGCCGTTGTTTGATGTCGATTTGTAGTACTGAAGCTTGACAGCATTGCCCGGGAATTCTTTTGCCAAGGTGGACGAGCTCGAACCCAAAACTGAAACAATGCCATTACCAGGGGCCACAAGATCGGGTTTCACGATGTTGTCGAACAGGCTGGGACCTTTCGAACTGTAGCTGGCAATGAGATCGTCCGTGCGGGTGTAAGTGTCCATGGCTTTCATGGCGCCAACGGTCAGGGCGTATGGATCGTTTCCAGGCGCATTGATAGTGCCATAGCCGTTCTGGCCGACGGAGTTGTCGCGCCCGTCATTCCCGGCCGCAACTACGACGACTATGCCAGCCTTCCATGCCGATTCGACGGCCTGGCAGAGCGGATCCAGCTTGTAGCTTTCGAAAACGCCTCGGCCCATGGACAAGTTAATTACTCTGATGTTGTAAGTGGATTTAAGCTGGATGGCCCTGTTGATTGCGGCGATAACATCGCTATCCGAGCCTTCCCCATTTGCGTCGAGGACTCTCAGATTGATCAGGTTGGCATTGGGAGCCATACCCTTCATAGATCGAGTGCATTTAGCGCAATTTGAATTGCTGCCGTTTCCGGCTATGATGCCCGCAACGTGAGTTCCATGTCCATATTGATCGGAACCATCACCGCCTGTGAAATCCTCACTGTAGACAATGCGAGAACCATAACCTCCTTTTTTGTTGGAGTCATTCTTGGAAGATATGCCGCTGTCGATTACGGCGACTCCAATCCCACTGCCGTCGAAACCGGCGCCCCAGGCAACGTTTGCGTTGGTAGCGGAAGTTGTGTAGTCGAGCTTGGCGCCGACCTTGTGATCGAGTGAGATGTGCGTGACTGACGGATCGCTTGCAAGATCCACGAGAGCGGCGCCCGACATCCGGTACGCGCCGGCTTTACCCATGCTTGCCTTGTGCCTTTCTCTGCCGCCCCAACTCTGGATGCGTTGGCGATGTGCCTCGGTGGGGCCTTGCTCGAATTGGACGATGACGTCCTTATCAGATCCGAGATCCACCATGTTTTTAAGCTCTGCCGAAAACTTGCTTCCCGGGGTTTGCGCGGAAGAGAATCCAGCGCTTGTTAACAGGGCTGCAATCAGCCACGTTCGATTCATTCTTGCTCCTCTTTGCATTGATGTCGGGATACTTCAGCGGTCTAAACGTTTGCCCCGTCGATAATGCTCAGTGCGTTTATCGGCCAGTCGGGGGAGTAACATTAGCTGCAGTTTGCACATTTGGTACCTGTATACCGTTACTCAACGGCGGTATAGGATTTCCCTGACCGGGCTCTCTGCATTCGGCGGCGCACTCCAGAACAACAGCGGAAAAACCAGCACCTTTGGTATCGTTCCGCTCCGTCTGGCTTCAGGAGTCATCGACCGTAGTAGTGATTAATCCTGAGGATCAATACTGAGGGCATGTTGCGCCATTCGCGAACAGAAAGAACGCCGGCGCCAGGAAATGCGCGGTTGGATTGGATCGCTGTTGATAAAAACTCTCAATCTTTTTATCGGCAATACCGAAAACACGTGGCGTCAGGATGCGGAGATAGTACTTGCTAGCCGTTACTGGAAATCAGGTCTACAGCTGCTTAACTGTTAACGATAAGTCAGGGTGGGCTTGCGTACTATTAGTATCCGCTTGCGTCTTCGGTGAAGAAGCTGCAGCCGTCTTTTCAAATGAAGTCGAGGATCTTCCTGTGCCTTTTGGCCGTTCCCCTGATCGGCTCGCTCCCTGCTCAAGCAGCTCTGGATCCGGAAAAGGCGCTCACGCAGTATACGCAGACCGTATGGAGTGTCGAGGCCGGCGTACCACACAATTCCGTAACGGCCATCGCCCAAACGACTGACGGCTACTTATGGATCGGGACGGAAGAAGGACTCGCGCGGTTTGACGGCATACGATTTACTCTCTTCGACAGAGAGAATACGCCGGGGATTCGAAGCAACCAGATCTCGGCGTTGGCCGCAGACGCGAATAACACTCTTTGGATTGCGACGGCGGGAGGCGGCCTAAGCAGATTAAGAGACGGGAAATTCAGCAATTTCAGCACTCGGGACGGACTGTCGAGCGACACGATCTTGTCTCTGTATAAAGATGCGGAAGGATCGCTCTGGATCGGCACGGATGGACGCGGTCTGGATCGCTTTCAAAACAACAGTTTTCGACGGTACGGAGTTTCGGACGGTCTGCCGAGCGAAACGATATTTTCGATCTCGGGCGGCAAAGACGGCAGTATCTGGATCGGGACGCTCGCAGGAGTGGCAAATGTTGATAACGGCAAGGTCACGACGTATTCGAAAAAGGATGGACTGATTGACGATTACGTGAAAGCGGTCCGGGTCGACTCTTCGGGAACGGTTTGGATAGGAAGCAATACCGGTGGAATCAGTTGCCTTAAGGACCGCCACCTCACGCACTACCCCAAAGGGAATGGTCTGCCAGGTAATTCAATCTGGTCCATATATGAGGACCACGCCGGAACAATCTGGGTAGCGACTATAGACGGAGGGATCAGCCGATTTCGAAACGGGAAGTTCACCAGCTACTCGACGAGCAAGGGGCTGCCGATCGATCGTATCTTTACATTCTTTGAAGACAGGGAAGGTGACCTGTGGGTGGGCACGGGCGGGGCGGGTCTCGTGAGCCTGAAGGATGGTTTGTTCACCACAACGACGTCGAAAGAAGGCCTTAGCGATAAGGTTGCACTGCCCGTATTCGAGGATCATGAAGGCGCCCTATGGGTCGGCACCAATGGCGGCGGATTGAATCGTGTAAAAGATGGACGCCTCTCGACATTCACCACACGGGATGGGCTTTCCGGTGATATCGTGCTCTCGATCGCCGAAGATGCGGAAAACAACCTTTGGGTCAGTACGCGTAAAGGATTGAACCGGATCAAAAACGGCAAAGTCACGGTATTCGACAAGGCAAGCGGGCTTTCAGGAGATATCGTGCTTTGCCTCTTTCGTGACCACCAGGGTGTTCTCTGGGCTGGAAGCAGAGGGGGGCTCAGTCGCTTCGACGGTGAACGATTCAAAACCTACACGACGGCAGATGGTCTTTCCAGCAATCACGTTCTGGCGCTTTACGAAGATTCGAAGAACGCCCTTTGGATTGGGACCGGAACGGGCGGATTGAATCGGTTTCAAAACGGGCGCTTCACTTCATTTACGACGAAGGCGGGTCTGTCCAGCAACTCGGTGTGGTGCATTTCCGGAGATTCCGATGGAACGCTTTGGGTAGGAACTAGCGGCGGCGGCCTAAATCGATTCAAGGACGGCAAATTCACCGCATACACGTCGCGGGAGGGCCTCATTGATGATCAACTATTTCAGCTTCTGCCCGACCAGAACGGCTATCTGTGGATGAGTTCGAACAAGGGCATCTCGCGAGTTGCAAAATGGCAGTTAAATGCTTACGCAGAGGGCCATCTGAGTGCCCTGACGGCAGAGAATTACGGCGCATCAGATGGGCTTAAGAATCGTGAATGCAACGGAGGCTTTCAACCCGCAGGGTGGCAGGCACGAGACGGACGACTCATCTTCCCAACCATGGACGGGTTCTCGATCGTTGATCCCGAGAAACTCCGGAAGCATCAGGTACTACCAGCCGCCAACATCGAAAGAGTCGGAATTGATGGAAGATCCTTCGATTTAACTAGCGCCATTCAGGCAAGCCCAGGCAAAGGACAGCTACAAATCGAGTTCAGCGCGCCTGCCCTGAAATCACCTCATAAAATTCGTTTTCGATATAAGCTCGAAGGATTTGACAAAGAGTGGGTTGAAGCCGGCGAGCGCAGAACTGCTTACTATACGAACATCCCTCCGGGCGATTATCAGTTCAGAGTTACCGTCGGCTCGCCTGACGGCAAATGGAACTCCGATGCCGCTTCCCTTCCCATTGCTCTTGCGCCGCATTTCTATCAGACAAGGCTGTTTTTGGGATTTTGTGGACTCCTGGTGGTTGGCTTAGGTGTAGGCGCTTATCGGCTTCGAATTGAAAGATTGCGCATGAACGAAAAGCGGTTAGTTCAGCTTGTCGCTGAGCGTACCAGCGCCCTCGAGGAACAAATCGAGGCGAAAGAGCGAGCGCATGCTGAATTGGGCGAAGCTCAGAAAAGTCTGATCGAACTCTCACGGCGGTCGGGTATGGCTGAGGTTGCGACCGGAGTTCTGCACAATGTAGGAAATGTCCTAAACAGTGTGAACGTCGGCGCAGGCGTCATCAGCGGCAAACTTCGTGAACTTAGGCTTGAACAGCTGTCTGCCTCAGTGCAACTGCTTGACCAGCACGTCCCGGATCTGTCGCAATTTGTAACGAACGATCCCAAAGGCCAGCGCCTGATCCCTTACATGATGAAGTTGGCAGCTCATCTGCAGGGCGAGCGCCAACAGGTGCTGACTGAAATTGAAGCGCTAACAAGCCACATAGAACACATCAAGCAGATTGTTGCCGCCCAACAGAATCACGCTAAGACTTCCGCGCTCACTGAATTAGTCTCGCTCCAAAGTCTGATTGAAGATGCGCTCAAACTGATTGAGATGAGCACGAAAGAATTACAGATTGTGCGCGATTTTGACGATGTACCTAGGGTGCGCGCTGCGAAACACCAAGTTTTAGAGATACTCGTCAACCTGCTAAGCAACGCCAAGCATGCTGTCCTGGACCACGACTGCCCGACGCGCCGCATACGTGTTGGGATTAAGCTTGTCTGCCCGGAACGGGTTCGCATTGAAGTGCAGGACTCCGGGATTGGAATACCTCAAGAAAATCTTACCCGCATCTTTTCCCATGGATTTACCACTAAACCTAGTGGACACGGTTTTGGTCTGCACTCCGGCGCGCTGTGTGCCCATCAGATGGGCGGTTCGTTGTGGGCCGAGAGTGAAGGATTAGGAAGCGGAGCGACATTCGTCTTGGAGTTACCAGTGAACGGTGATGATGCAACGGGGTTGAAGAGGGATGCCGCATGAAGCGCGACACCATACTTGAAAGCAATCACCGCATTCTGATCGTGGACGATAACCCGTCGATCCATGAGGATATCCGGAAAATCCTGATCGGTGATGACGACAACGATCTTCTATCGGATGAAAGCTTCCTCTTTGATACAAGCGTGCCGGCGCCGGTAACGCAATTTGAGATCGACTCAGCCTACCAGGGCCAGGAAGGCCTGGCGCAAGTCCAGAGCAAGCTAGCCGCGGGAAAACCCTATGCCATGGCTTTTGTCGATGTTCGAATGCCGCCGGGCTGGGATGGCATCGAGACGATTATCCGGCTGTGGCAGGCAGATCCCACATTGCAGGTCGTCATTTGTACGGCCTACTCCGATTACTCATGGAACGAGATTCACCAGAAGCTCGGGCAATCCGAGAATCTTCTGATCCTCAGAAAACCTTTCGACCACCTGGAAGTGATTCAGCTGGCCCATGCCCTGACACGCAAATGGCTGGTCAGTCACGAAGCGCAAACCAAGTTGCAAGACCTGGACCGCATGGTTGCTCGTCGAACCCACGAGCTCCAACTGGCAAATGAACTTCTGAGCAAAGAGTTCGAGGATCGGGCTAAGGCAGAAAAAGCGTTTCGTCTGATCTTCGAAGCCAGCCCCATCGGGATCGCCCTGCTGGACGGCCATCTCCGCTTCACCAATGTCAACCGTGCCCTAGAGCAGATTGTGCGGCTCGGAAAAGAAATCCTCATCGGAAACGATCCCGCCGAATTAGATTGGTTCAGTACTCGTGCCGAATTGAACAACACGCTCGGAGCGGACCTCAATCTCGACCAGATGAACGAGTACGAGTTCGAATTGAAACACCCGCAGCTGCAGACAAGAACTGCCCTGCTTTGGGCGCGACATATCGAGATCGGAAGCGTCCGGCACACGCTCTGTTTCGTACTTGATATCAGCGACCGAAAGCAGATGGAGGAGAACCTTCGTAGGGCCACAGAGCAAGCCGAGTGTGCGGCGAAAGCAAAAAGCGAGTTCGTCGCCAATATGAGCCATGAGATTCGTACGCCTCTGAATGGAGTTCTCGGCTTCAGCAGCTTCCTCGAAGAAGAGACGCTGCCCAGCCATATCCGTGAAATGGGCAAGCTCATCCGCACGTCTGGCGAAATGCTTCGTCGCGTCTTGGACGACGTACTCGACTTCAGCAAGATCGAATCGGGAAAGCTGGACCTGGAAGAGGAACCCTTCGTACTGCGGGACTCGCTCCATTGGAGCATCGGCATTTATGAGAAGACTGCCCTTGATAAGGGACTGCAGCTAAATTTGAACGTCGATGAAAATATTCCTGCTCGCCTCGTCGGTGATTCGACCCGCCTGAAGCAAATAGTCACGAACCTCATCAGCAACGCGTTGAAATTTACTTCGAGTGGATCAGTCCAGGTAACGGCGAGCCTCGAAGAGCGGAACGGTGACGCATGCCGTCTGCGGATATCGGTGACGGATACGGGTATTGGAATTCCAGAAGATCGCCTGGATCGCCTATTTCAATCGTTTAGTCAGGTAGACGCTTCAACGACGCGCCGCTTTGGAGGAACCGGTCTAGGACTGGCGATAGCAAAGCGACTAGTAGAGATGATGGGCGGGGATATCAACGTTGCGAGTACGCCCGGTAAAGGTACGAAGTTCACGTTCAATGTGCCCCTGATGTTCGCGCCGGCTGATCGAATAGCTGAAACTCAGATAGCGGCCTCGGTTTCGCCGAAACGCATCCTCGTAGCCGAGGACAATATCATCAACCAGATCGTCATTCAGCGGCTTTTGGAAAAGCTGGGGCATTCCGTTGATCTCGTAACCGACGGCGAAGCTGCTTTGCAGAAGATCCAGGGCATTCAGTATGACCTCTTATTGACTGACGTCCAAATGCCGAAGATCGATGGTCTACAGGTGACACGACTGATCAGGAATTTAGAGACTCCGAACGCTCGGTTGCCAGTGGTAGCCCTTTCAGCGTCGGCGACTTTGCAGGATCGCGAAGCTTGTTTAAGCGCCGGGATGAATGATCATCTAAGTAAACCGGTCGACGTGACGGCGCTTCGGAACGTCATCAATCGCTGGACTTCAGATCACCAGAACGACGCTTACATACCAGGTTCCGCGACCGAGCCCAGAGCACTCGTCGGCTGCTGAGTCACGAAGTGAGGAACCTGCGTTCAGCGGCGATGGCGGCGATGGCGGCGATGTTGTAGGCGTGATTCCTTCGGAAGCATGTTCTGGCGTTTAGGTGCCGATCAGCGCGACTTATCACGCGGCAATATTCGATCCACGTAGTAGCGCATCCATTTCGGATTGGTTCGGAACCACTCCACGGTGTTGCGAAGCCCGTTCTGTAGATCTGTTCTTGCGCGCCACCCACTCTGTCCCTGCAGTTTCGCCGGTGACCCGACCCAAATATCACTGTCCCACGAACGCTGGATCATCGTGCCCCAGTCCGGCTCCGCGCCAACATTGAGCATCGCCTTGGTTACGGATACCACCTCCTGCAAGGCCGTCTGAAACCCTGTGCAAACGTTGTAGATCCCGCTGGCCAAGCCAGACGAACTTGCTACGGAAATCATGGCGTCACATGCATCATCAACGAAGACATAATCTCGAGCCGTGCGCGGGCTCACAAGTGGGGGCCATCTACCGTCCATCGCATGCAGCAGCAAGGTCGGTACCAGACGGCTAGGCTCCTCATACGGCCCGTAGATCGAGTACAGCCGAAGAGTGTAGATCCTGCTTCCGTGTGCGTTTGCGGCAACACTGCAGTAGTGTGTCGCTGCAGCTTTCGTGATCGCGTAATGGCTGTTCGGCTCGATTGGCTCATCCTCGGTCGGGGGATGGTCCTTCAGCCCGTATTCAGAGGACGACCCGCAGTTTACGAAAGCATCCAAGCCGGCAGCTGTACAGGCATCCAACAGCGAAGCACATCCGAGAACGTTGGTTTGCACCATTTGCTCGAAGTGTTTTTGAGTCGAATACGCACCGTAAGCGGCGAGGTGAAAGATCCAGTCCGGCTTGATACCGTGAACAATGGTTTTGACGTGATCTCGATCTTGCAGGGCAGCAGAGTGCAAATGAACGTTTGTAGCGATCTCATCGATCCGCCAACTCTGATAGCCAGGACGCAGGACAAGATGAACTTCATGTCCATCCCGCAAAGCACGACGAGCGAGGTTTGCGCCAACAAACCCGCTCGCCCCGCTGATTAGAACCCGCTTACCAGGCATTCAACTCAAACGAAGTTCTTATAATCGAATGCTTCCAGATAAGGTTTCGCCCGCGTGCGGATCTCCTCGATCTGGTCGTTTGTGAGTTCGCGAGCGGTCGCCAGGTTGGCCTCGGGTGTCGGCGTTCGTATGGTGCCCCAGGGATATACCTCATTGAGCTCTTTGCCATTCCAACTTACTCGTGACAACGAATCGTTCGGCGCTACACCGAGCGCTTCGCAGACGCCCCCTAACACTTTGCGGGAGTCGCGCATGACGTCTTCAGCTCGCACGATGTGCATACGATCCGGATATTTCTCACGGTAGAGCAGGGCGTGATACTGATTTGTCGTCCAGCCGAGAAGATAATTTTCGAGCCCAAGAGGAACGGGACGCTTCGAGGTATCTGCGAAAGCCGACCAAGGGTTTCGCACGACATGAAGTACGTGTGCCTGCGGTAAGTCTCTCAGAATCTTATCTGCATCGACGGTGATGATAGGACTGTAGCCCACATACACGGATTCGCGTCCCGAGCGATTGAAGTCTTTCCAGGTATCGAACGTGGCGCGAAAGAAAGCGGCGACATTGTTTCCAGTGCTACGACCACTTTGCGCAATGTACTTCGTGTAAATCTCGCACCGTTCGTCGTCGTTAAGGTCGAACGGCACGTGTCTAAACTTACTGACGTGAGGCGTGCGCGTACGGACCTTACCCTCCTCGTCGATGATCGCCTTGTAGTCCTGATAAGGAGTCGCGTCTAGCGGGAAAACGGGCCAGCGATACTTTAGAGGAACATGCTGCTAAGCATGTCGTTGACGTATTTGTACCTGGCTGGGATTCAAAAGGGTACACAAACAACTCAGGGTGGCCGTCGAGAAAGCGATGTGTTGTATTACCGCCATTCTCATACATTGCGCCGATCATCAAGAAACGAAAATCACTGCTGCTCATCTGTCTCCAAAAAGTTTTTGTTTGTTACGTACGTGTAAAAGAAAGCCGTCTCGCGATCTGCATTGCGGGAACGAACTTCGAAAGGAAACCCAGTTGTTTCACTGGCAGGTATCCAGTCGATTGCAAAAATCTGATTACCTTGAGGCCACTCAAGGGATCCTAGAACTGCACCAGTCCTACAAGATACGGCGTGAATGGCGCATCTGCTAGTCGAGACTTCCAAACCCGGCGCATACCGAGCATAGCGCGGGATCACTCGCGACGTACCCACAAAGGCAACGTCGCCCACAAGGCACAACCCCCGAGTCCATCCCGATAATCGCGTGACCACCTCGAGGCGGCCGTCTGACACAAAGCCCAGTTCTCCATAGCCACTGTTGGCAACCCAAACATCGCGGCCACGCAGGCGTGCGGAGTGGGGCCTCGTCAGTCCAGTACAGATGGGTTCTCTAGTCTTACCGGAAAAGATGACACCTTGTTTGTCCACCGGATAGCTAAGCTGCCCGGGTCGATAGCGCCCGATGGAGGCTGACGACGCGGAGAAATAAGAAGACGCCAAGGTTGTACCCGCCGCGATCGAATTCAACTGGATGTAGTTGCATGTGAAGTCCGGATCGCCATTACGTTCCACGCATTTCGGCCACCAAAGGCGCTCGAAAGTGCCGTCCAGACCTAAGCGGGCTACCGCGTTGTGCCCCACTGCATTCGCGTAGAGATTCGAACCGATCACCGCAAGATCGTGCATGTATAAGCTTCCGGGAAAGAATGCCGAAGCACTCATGCTCAATGCTCGTCCCGGCAGGGACTTGGCCTTGAGATCTCGTCTCCGAACGCGTGAGTGGGCCGGTTGAAGTGTGAAAACCTGGTTTGGGTTTCGGGTGCTGGCCAGAAAAACGCGGTTTGCGCGGCGGTCGACAGCTAAACCGGACGGATGCGGAATCGGCAGAAAGCTGAGACGGTTACGCCCATTCTCCACGCTGGCGGCAATCACCAGATGCTCATATTCGCGAGTGATCAGTAACGTGAGATTCAGCGATGCCAAGGTGGACCACCAACCGCGACTGGCTTTGTATTCGAGCAGTTGAGGATCCGTGTCGGCGGCTTCCCGCCATTGGCTGCAGATCTGCGATGATTCGCGCCATTCGGCAGAGTGGCGCGCCCACATTCCCGCCAGTTTCGATTCGCGATTCATCGTTTCCCGGTTTGACGCCGCATCTTCAGGGCACCGGCATACATGTTGTATGCGGAACGAAGGTTCGTAGTGCTTCGACCCGAGTGCCGAGTGGTGCTGAAGATCGGGACTTCTATCATGGGATACCCTTCCGCCCGGCAAATCGCGTTGAATTCCAGATCGATCAGGTCGTCAGTACGTGTCAATTCCAATAAGCGCGACAGATGACGGCCGAACACTTTTGGGGTACCGTTTACATCCCAATACGGCAAGTCAAACAGGGCGCGGCATTCCAGGTTATAGAGCAGTGATCCGAATCGTCGCTTCCAATTCTCGCGAATCTTGCGGCTTGTCTTGATTACCGAATCGTTGTGAACCGAGCCGTACAGCAACAGCAGAAGGAGGTCTTTGCCTGTTGTCCGAGCGGAATTGGTGTAACAAAGCAAATCGCCTCTGGCGGCGGCAAGTCCCGCTCGCACAGCATGTCCCCAACCTCCTTGATCGATACACATGGTCCGAATAACGGAGGAGCGAGATTCCAAGTCGCGGCAGATTTCCAGCGAGCGATCTTTCCTTCGTCCATTCACAACCGGTAACAATTCAAACGGGAAATGGAGATCACTCAAAGTAGAGGTGAAATCCTCTAGAACCTGCTCGATATGATCGGCTTGATTGTAAACAGGGAGAACAACGGACGCTAACTGTACGCTCAATTCGGCGAAGCTCCCACTGCGCCCACAGCGCGAGAAACGATGGCCTCCCGGTCGAGACCATACTTCCTCCAACGGTCCTCTTGTCTGCCGCTCGTACCGTCAGGTGAGGTGCGGATTGCCAGAGCGTGTAACTTGCAATTGAGACCTTGGGTCGCAATCACGCCGCTAACAAATGCGGCCAGGCCCCCCGAAATGGCTTGCGCTTCCACGCATACTGCACATCGGAAATGTGCCAGGAACGCGGCAACATCGTCCGTAGGATCAGGGTTGAACGTAGAAACAATGGCGAGACTGGCGTTGATCCCACGGTCCGCTAGTTGCTTCGCGGCCGCCTCTGCCTCGGCCGAGACCGAGCCCATGGCGAGAATGGCAATATCCGAACCGCGAGATGTGATTTGCAAACGGCCCAGTTCGAAACGTCCTTGGAGCCCATTCACAGCTAAACGATCGTTCTTCCCGAGACTGTAGTAGACCGGGCCCGGGAGTTCCGCCGTGCGGCGTACAGCATTGGCGGCTTGCGCAGAATCTGCAGGCACCACGACGGTCAGACCTGGCAAAGTGCGCAAAACCGCAATGTCTTCGATCGCGTAATGGCTCGGACCAGCGTGCCCGTATTCGAAGCCCATCCCCATTCCCACAATACGCACCGGCAGCCGGTGAAAAACGGGACCATTACGGATGAATTCAAACGGACGAAGGGACGCAAATGTGGCGATGGAGTAAGCATATGGGCGGAAGCCGGCCTCAGCCAAACCGGTTGCAACTCCGATCATGTTCTGCTCCGCGACTCCCACGTTGAGAAAACGGGACGGAAAGCGCTCGATGAAGGGTTCCATCACCATGTATCCAAGGTCGCCCGTTAGCAACAGGACACGATCATCGGTCGATGCAAGATCGATCAGGGTCTGAATGAACGCTTGCCTCACGCCTGCGGATCCAACTCTTTCATTGCGATTTGATACTCGAGGTCACTCATAGGCAAGTAGTGCCAGTTAATCGGGTGGACAGGCAAATGCGTTTGCGTCAGGGGCACTCCTTGTTCCATGAACGACACACCCTTCCCGAAGGTAGTGCGCGCAAGAACGACATGTGGTCTTCGGTCCTCGGGATCAGGCTGTCTCGAAAGAATCGCAGAGAGATCCGGCACCGAATGCCCGTCGACGCCGGACGCGCGCCAACCGAAAGACTCCCAACGTACAGGCAGGTTAGCGCAGTCAATTACGTCGCAAGTGCGGCCCAGAGCTTGCTGACCATTCCAATCGATGATTAAGGTCAGGTTGTCCAATTTGTGATGCGCAGCAAACATTGCAGCTTCCCAAACAGCTCCCTCGTTGCACTCTGCGTCACTAATCAAGCAAAAAATGCGACGATCGGAGCCTTGCATTCGAGCTGCCAATGCGGCTCCGGTGGCGATGGTAGGCCCCTGTCCGAGAGATCCGCTCGAGAAGTCGATGCCTCGTATTCCAGTATCCGGATGGACACCAAGAAGCGAATCATCGCCGCAAAACGTATTTAGATCCGTCTCTGAAATCCAGCCTTTCAGGGCCAACACGGCGTAGAGAGCTAAGCCGGAATGTCCCTTTGAAAGAACAAAACGATCGCGGTCAGGATCCTCGGGTGAACCGATTCGAAGTACGTTTCCATACAGCGCACAAAGGATGTCTACGACACTCAGACAAGAACCGATATGCCCCACATCTGCGCGCTTGGACTGATCCAGTATGATTTTTCGCACAGCACGGGGCTGAACCCCGCCGGTACCGATTCCCTCTCCGGCATTCACGAATGTCGATATCTCGCGCTTCCGACGAGCGGCAGTACCGGTCACCATAGGTCTACTTTCGTCCTCC
The DNA here is from genome assembly GCA_963730775.1 of uncultured Acidobacteriaceae bacterium. Lineage (GTDB taxonomy): Bacteria > Acidobacteriota > Terriglobia > Bryobacterales > Bryobacteraceae > Bog-105. The sequence goes on from CAVSTI010000023.1 coordinate 90,907, forward strand.
CGATTTTACTGTCGGAACGGCTCTCTCGTTTGTTTGAGACTACGTAGGGATCTTCAATTCTGATCAGCAGACGGTAGTTCTTCTGTACATACTCAACTCCCAGGGCCTGCGAGCTACCACTTGTCTTCTCTGCGTTGGAGATCGTAGCAAGGCCAAGCTCATCTCTTTGCAAAATCAATAGAATGTCGACGGGCGAGGGAACCGGTCTCCGAGTCACAGGCACTTCTCGTGACGCAGTGATCGCGGTGTTCGCACATCGGGTCAAGGGAGAATTTGAGACCTGAGGCATGGATCGGCTAAATCCCTCTGCCGCTGCGGGTGTCGCCCGTACATCGAAGTCCCTGGGATCGTGCAAGTTCCACAGGTATACCTCAGAAATGATGTAAGTACAAGCGCGGTAACCAGAAAGCCGAGCGTCCGGCTACGCGATAATGCGAGCGAAAGTTGGTACTAGTTCCCTATGCGATCAGGTCTCAACGGCCCCGTTGATTCGGAGGATCGGGAGGCGAGAAGACGCGCGGAGGAGGTGTGTGGAGCAAAAAGGAACTTGTCAGAAGATTTCGGGCTGTAACCTGTTGAGACCGAACGGACTGCTCCAGCTCCGAACGCTAGAGTCGCGATTTTAAATGACTTAGCCCAATCATTCGGCCGGCAAGAGCGGAACGCAACATACAGAAGTCAGAAGTGGACTGGAAGATTGTTTGAATCTGCTATCCGGCGTTCTCGCTTCGACCACATCTTAAGGATGGTCACCGGCGTGTCGTGCGCTTACCGAAGCCGCCTCGGGTTCACTCCGATTGTTTCGTATTGACAAATAGAACATTTCTCGCGAGGTCTGAAACCAGGTTCCGGTACCATATGTTGAGTACCGGGTTGGCCCAAGGGGTGCGCGCACCAGGCCACTCAATACAGGATTGCAGGATTTGAGCACCATCAGTCGTATACGGCAAGACCTCCATTTCAAGCGGGGAAGTCTCGGAGATTCTTCAGCCCAGCACCAAAAGCAGCGTGGGTTTCAACTGACTTCCCGGACCAAGTGGTCGATCTACCTCGCGGTAGTTGCTTTTTGCATTTATCGGCTTATCGTCTTCCAGCCGCAGCCGCTCGATGCGCCAGGTACGCTTCGACCCATCCTTTACGCCGCTTTTAAGTGGTTCGTCGGCAAGTTTCTTACGCCGGAAGATGCGTTTACAGCGTGGAGTGGCATCTGTTCTGCAGCTTTGCTCGTACCCGTTGCATTAGCGGTTTTGTATTTCGCCCGGCGACACGGCCTGATTCGGATGTCGCACAAAGCCGCTCAGGTTCTGTGCTCAAACTGGTTGTTCTTCGGGAGCATTGCAGCCTGCCTGATCCTCTGCCGATTTCCGACTTTGATTCAGAAGGACTTTAATCCCGATGAAGGCGCATTCTTGGCTGCAGCAAACAAGCTGTTCTTTGATCCGAACTTCTTTCATTCGGTCGATTGTCAAACGAATGGGCCGCTAAATGTTTATCCTCTCATGATGCCGGCCATCTTCGGAATTTCCCCCGATCTTGCCTCAGGCCGCATTTTAGTCATCGTAATCATTGTTGTGTGCGCCGTTCTGTTCTATCGTACGGTTTTTTTGCTCGCTCCGACTGACTTGGCACGATTTTCCGTACTACCGTTTGTCACGGCGATGGCGGTGTTTAACCACTCTGATCTCCGTCATTACAGCTCCGAATACGTTCCGGTTCTGCTTATCTCCGTCGCGGTTTACCTCGCAGTCCGAATCTTCTGCAATTCAGGAAATTCTCAGAAACATCTGTTTTCAATCGGCATGCTTTCGACGGCGGCGTTCTTTTCGAAGATGCAATCGGTTCCGATTGTGCTCAGCGTGGGACTAGTAGCGCTTGCCCACGTGTATCTGACCAGAAGCATCGGAACACGATGGCGGCCAGTTTTGGTCTTTGTCGCAGGAACCGTGCCGCTGGTCCTCATCAACTTAGTCATGTGCCTGGTTGGAGGCGTGTGGAAAGACTTCTGGATATCTTACATCCGGGCGAATGTCTATTACGCGCAAATGGGAGATCAGAACCTTGTCAGGGATTTACGCCCATTCATAGACTTTTTGCTAGCCAATCACGAGAGTCGATCTTTTCTTTTCACCGCTGCGGCTTTTGGCATTGCGTACGTGATCGAACGAGTTTGGCGGCCTCGGTCCTCCAGTGAGGGGCTCCTTCTCGTGATCTTCACTGGAGTATCTGGCTTCCTAGCGGCCCAACTCACATCACCTTCTGCCGATGGCGCGAGCGGATCTACCTATCTCGCCGTTGTGGCAATGTGGATAGTTCCGATCTGTTGCGCTGTCTTGTTATGTAGCAGATCCCTCTCAATTAGTTCCGCTGACTGGTTTGGCTCACTTTCGCTACTTCTTGTATCGGCTTCGCTGTACGCGATCTATGCAACTCATAGACCTTTCCCCCACTATCTCCTATTCCTGTTCTTCCCCTTATCGGCGGCGATGAGCTGGATGCTGATCAAACAGGCTGGTCCCCTCAACACTAATGAGATTGGCATCCCCGTAACGAGAACTGTATCCACGAACATTCCTCGTGGACTTCCATTTATGGGATTGCTGCTCGTCCTAACACTCGCATATCAGACTTACGAATGGAGCTTCCAGGACCCCAAATTCTTCACGACACCGGTAGCTACCATTCGTACGGACGAGGGCGACTTCGTACGTTCTGTAACTGACCCTGGTCCCACTGTTTTTGTGTGGGGCTGGAATTCTATGCCCTTTATTGGAGCTGGACGTGTCCCGGCGACCAGAGATCTGCAAATACTGAACTGTTTCCGTGGCTTGGATTTCGGGACTTTCAAGTATTATCCGAATAGACAAAACGAAGAGATTAACAATTACTATCTGAAGCGCATGATGCATGATTTGCATGCCAATAAACCTGAGCTGTTTGTAGACGCTTTAAGCTTCGCATCCTGGGTTATCAATGATCGAAAGCATCTCGGCTTTGAACAATTCCCAGAAGTCGATCGATTCGTTCGGACAAACTATGTCTTTCTTACGGAGCGTTACGAGCCGGGAGCTGGAGGCGGCCAAGGTCTTGAGCGTTACTATCTGCGTCGGGACCTCCTCGCCAAATCGGTTCCGGCTAATCTTTCAAAAAGTTGTGCTCCGCGGGTGTTGGCGTGCTTCAGTGTTCCGCCGGACGCTTCTTCGACGGACGATCGATTGTTCGCTGCACAGGTTTTGCCGCAGGCGCGAATCCCCAGCCATGCGCTCATCGAAGCCGAGTTTGTGCCCATCGGGTTGCAAGCTGAGAATGCTACTGTTTTCAACAATGAAGCAGTAGCCAGAAGCTTTCGCGGATTTCGATTTCAAACTATTGGGGGAGATCGTTACCGGCTGCTCTTGGGTTTGGGCGACAGGTGGGCATTCTCGAAGTCAGTTTTTCTGCCACGCGGGAAAAGGGCTTCGATATCCATCGAGATCGAGAGGAACTATGCCTACTTTCGCTGTAATGGAATTGCGGTGGATGACATCGAGCTTTCTTCGCCCGTAGCCGATTCTCCCGGTCCGATTACTCTCGGCTCATGGATCGACGGCCAGTGCCGGTTCTCCGGTGCGATTCCCTTTTTCCAGATTGTCAACTTGAACATGCCAAAAACAGCAGCCTTTAAACGCGGCGTTTTGCGGACTCGCTGAAAGTACATACAAACCTTTGCAGTTAAGTTTCCCCGTGAAGACTGTCGCGCTACTGTCCGCTATCGTGTTTGGTGGACTGGCGATTTTCGCACTTGCGGCCCCAAGGAGGAAGAACTTATTGGTCAAGTGGACCATTGGGAAGATTGAGGTGACACGCGGTTGCACAATCTTCTCGCCGGGCATATTTGACGATGAGGACGGTTATAAGGAAGCAGCTGAGCATACCCGTGAGATCCAAATGGACGGGCGCCTGGCTATGTACGACACACCAATCGGTTCCATATGGTATCCCGTCGGAGCGTGGACACTACCGGCACTGGTACAGGCAAGCGAAGCCGACCAGTATCATTTGCGCTCAATCGTCAAAGCAGGCGATCTTGTGCTGGATGTGGGCGCCAGTGTAGGCACTGAGACAAGATCTGCTCTTTCCGCAGGTGCTAAGCGCGTCATCGCTATTGAACCAGAACCACTCAGCCTACAATGTCTGCGTAAAAATCTGTCGGCAGAAATCCGAGAGCAAAGGGTCACCGTTGTCCCGGTCGGAGTATGGGACAGAGATGGTTCCTTAGCTCTGCATCTGAATCAGCCTAACGTGGGCAGTTCTAGCTTTGTGTGGCAAACAGGCCAAAATTCTGTTGATGTTCCCGTAAGGACGATCGACCATATAGTCGCCGACCTTAACCTTTCGAGAGTCGATCTGATCAAGATCCATGTTGAAGGGGCGGAGAAGCAGGCGCTCCTGGGCGCTTCGGAGACGATCCGGCGCTATCACCCGCGGCTTGCGATCACCCTGGAGCACAACGCAAACGACGAGGATGTTCTACCTTCCGTTGCGCGCCAGCTATGGTCGGGCTATCACGTTGAATTGACGCCTTGCACGAAGACGTTCAACAGGATACACCGAGGCGTGGCATTGTTGGCGCCGTGATATGGCTTGAATGCGCGAAGCAAGTTATTGTGAAGTAATGCCTGGAGATTCTTCATATCCCGCTCCTGCCGATTCTCGCCCGGTATCGATTGTTTTGTTGGCCCATAACGAAGCCGAGGTAATCGAATCTGTGGTCCGCGGATTCTATGACAAGGTAGTCTCAAGACTTCCGGGTTCGGAGATCATCGTCGCTGAGGATGGCAGCACTGATGGCACGAAGGAGATACTTGCCCGATTGGTCAACAGCCTCCCGGGGGTGCGATGGGAGGAAGGAAAAGAAAAACGCGGGTATGTGAATGCATTCAAAAAGGCGATGGCTTTGCCCGTCAATGATCTGGTAGTCTTCTGCGATTCTTCCGGCAAACATGATCCGGATGATGTCTGGCCGATGTACCAGATGATGAGTGAATATGACATGGTGCTCGGTTATAAGGTCAACCGAGCTGACCCTCTGTACCGGAATGTGATGAGCACAGTTTTCAACAGCTTGGTAAATACATATTTCTCTGTGGGATTTAGAGACATCGATTGCCCGCTTCGAATCTTTCGTAAATCGGCTTTCCTGGACATCGCCGCTATGCAGTGGTATGAGCGGGCGCTCATTAACTTTGAATTGACGCTGAGGTTCCACTATCGGGGCTACAAGGTCGCTCAGGTTCCAGTTCGTCATTTTGCTCGTCAATTCGGGGAGTCGCGAGGATTGCCGCTGAAGAAAATTCCTCGCGTGATCGTCAACACACTTCGAAACTTCTCTGCCATCAAGGCCGATATCACCCGCCCCGATTTCAGGAAGGTTGCATGAAAGTCGGAATTCTTGGAGGAGGCGTTGCCGGCGTCAGCCTGGGCCGCTTACTCGACAAAGTTCACGACATCACCATTCTCGAGTCCGAGCCTAATGCGGGAGGGCTGGCGAGATCTTTTCCGTTTCGCGGGTTCTCCTACGATGTGGGCCCACACATCATCTTCAGCAGAAAACCGGAAGTTCTGAAGTACATGCTTGAGATTGCGCCAGAAGAGTTGATGCCGCATGAGCGTAGCAATCAGATCTGGTACAAGGGAAGGCTGATCAAGTATCCTTTTGAAAACTTCCTGGCCCTGCTACCCGAGGAAGAAACCGCGCATTGCGTGGATACTTTCCTAAACAATCCGTATGAGGATTACGAGGCGGGGAACATGCTGCAGTTCTTTCTGCGGACGTTTGGGTCAGGTATTACGGACACGTACCTTCGCCCCTACAACGCAAAAATCTGGAAGTATGATCCAGCTTTTCTTGACCTCCAGATGGTAGGACGCATTCCTAAGCCCCCGGCCGAAGACATAGTGTCCGGCGCCCGAGGAGATTTTAAGGAAGGCTATACTCACCAGGTTCACTTTTACTATCCGCGCCGCGGCGGGATCCAGGTATTTTTCGACAAGATGGTCGAAGGGCTGCCAAAGAATGCGAGGTTGGTAACGGACCAACGCGTGACGTCAGTCGCACGCGAGGGCTCCAAATGGGTGGTGGAATGCAGTAACGGTTCGAATTGGGAGTTCGACCGAATCATCAACTGCATGCCGCTACACGAATTCTTTTCATGTCTGCGCCTGGAGCCGTATGCCGAGGTCTTGGAATCGTTGTCCCGATTGCGCTACAACTCGATGTGGTTCGGTTTGGCTGTTTTCCGAAAGGATTACGCCGGACATAACTTTGCATTCAACATTCCCCAATCCGAGGTTCTTTTCCATCGGCTTTCTAAGCTCAATTTTCTGGGAGAGAATCAAGGATCCGAGTCGGGCTTCCTCTTCGAGGTTACGTTCCGGGAAGATTCTCCCGTCGCATCGCTGTCGAAAGAAGATCTTACAAAGCAGATTCTGGACGGCTTCGAGTTTATGGGACTCGCCAAGCGAGAAGACTTCGTCGACATCGATATACGCCGTGTTAAGTACGCATACGTCATTTACGACCTTCTTCATCGCCAAAATGCCGATACTGTGCTGCAGTACCTTCGTTCCGTGGGCGTGTCCTGCTGTGGCCGCTTTGCGGAGTTTGAATACGTAAACATGGACAACGTGATCGAGCGAGCAATGAAGCTGGCCGGCGAGTTGAATGAAGAATGGTCGGCTGCGGAGTCCTACGCATCCGCCGTTCAGGGTTAGCCGTGAAGATTCTGGTAACCGGCGGCGCCGGATGTATCGGTTCCGACCTCGTACATGCTCTCCTGCTGCGCGGGGAAGAAGTGATTGCCGTTGATAATCTCAGCAGCGGAAAGACAGAACACATTTCGCCGTTTGCAGCCGAAGCGAGATTCCAATTTGTCGACGGTGATCTTCTCGATCCTTCCTTGTTGGATCCGGTGCTGCCTGGCGTCGAACTCGTCTATCACCTGGCAGCGAACCCCGATGTGAAATTTACGCCGGGTGACCGGACCGACAAAGACTTGCAGCAGAATACGATCGCGACTTACAACGTTCTCGAAGCCATGCGAAGGAACGGCGTACGAAAGCTCGCCTTCTCGTCCACGTCGGCCATTTATGGAATTTCACCCATTCAGCCGATTCCGGAAAGCGCCTTCCTTCCAAACCCGATTTCTCTGTACGGAGCAACAAAGTTGGCGTGCGAAGCCGAGATTTCAGCTTTTCAGCACTTGTTCGACATGCAGTGTTGGATTTTCCGCTTCGCCAACATCGTAGGTCCGAAGGCCCGCAAGGTGGGACGAACGGTCATTTCCGATTTCGTGAATCGATTGTTGCAAAATCCTCGGAAGCTTCTCATCCTTGGCAATGGTCTGCAGTCCAAATCGTACCTTCTGAGCGAGGAGTGTGTCGATGCCATGTTGTACGTGGTAGATCACTCCAAAGCACCGCTGAATATCTATAATCTCGGTTCTGACGACTCGCTCACGGTCAACCGTATTGCGGAGATGGTTGTTGCCGCAATGGGATTGAAGGACGTGGAATTCGAATACACCGGCACTGAAGGTGGCTGGCCGGGAGACGTTCCCCGTTTCCGGCTAGATGTCACGGCATTAAACCGACTGGGGTGGAAGGCGCGCTACACGTCGGAGCAGGCGGTAGCCTCAGCGATACAGTCCATGCTGCAGGAAATGGGAGTTGTCGGTAGGCCTGCCTAGCGAGCGTCTGTCATGAAGTGCGCTGTAATCGCTGGCGGGTTAGGCACCCGGTTGCGTCCTATCGTAGGAGACCTGCCCAAACCCATGGTCCCGCTCGATGGCGTTCCGCTTCTGGAACGGTTAATCGGGCTTTCTCGACGGTTCGGGATCGAAGACATTCACCTCATGCTCGGCTACAGGCCGGAGGTCATCCGTGACTACTTCCAGGATGGCTCGGCTTTCGGCGTCCGAATCACTTACTGGATTGAACCGCAGCCGATGGGCACGGCCGGTTGCATGCGTCAAATGCTTGCCGCACTCGACGGCCAGGATCTGCTCGTCCTCTACGGCGATGTGTTCGTGGAGATGGATCTCAAGAGGCTGATCGACTTTCATCATCGGCATAGACCAATTGCCACTTTGGTCGTTCATCCCAACGACCATCCGCACGACAGCGACCTGATTGAGGCCCAAAACGACAGGATCATCGCGTTTCACAACAAGCCGCATCTTGAGGGCGCCTATTATCCGAATCTAGTAAACGCAGGAGCTTATGTCCTTACGCCGAGTCTGCTGCAGAGAATCCCTGACGACCGAGCCAGTGATTTCGGTCACGATGTTTTTCCCGAGGCTGTCGCGGGCGGTGAGTTTCTGGCGGCGTATAACACACCAGAGTACATAAAAGACATCGGCACTCCCGAGCGTTACTTTCAGGTGGAAAATGATATTCGAGCTGGAAAGCCGGCTCGGTGCAATCTCGTTTCCGCGCGGAAGGCCGTTTTTCTTGACCGCGACGGTACGGTAAACGTCTGGGTCCCGCTGCTCTCCAGAGCTGCAGATATGGAACTGTACCCTGGAGCCGCTCAAGCCATCCGCACTATCAACCAAAGCGATTACTTGGCCGTGCTAACGACAAATCAGCCGCAAGTGGCGCGCGGCTTGGTTACCGTCGCAGAGCTTGACGGTATCCACAACAAGCTAGAGACACTGTTAGCCCGGGAAGGCGCCAAGTTAGATGGGATCTATTATTGTCCGCATCACCCGGATCGAGGATATCCGGAAGAGGTACCGGAGTTGAAGATCTCGTGTCAGTGCCGGAAGCCGAACACATTGCTTTTCGAACTTGCCGCTGAGCGATTCAATATTGACCTTCGAAGCTCGGCCGTCATAGGCGACTCAATACGGGATTTGCAATCTGCCCGGCGCCTGGGCTGTCGCTCCGTTCTGGTCCAGACGGGTGTGGGCGGCTCAGACATCCCCGAAGGCTTCCAGTGGGACTATACTGCTCGCGACCTTGGTGCGGCGGTCGATTGGATTATTGGAACTGAATCGTGATTATTGCTAGAGCACCATTGCGGATTAGCTTCGGCGGTGGAGGATCTGACCTTCCTGTGTATTACCGAAAGTGGGGAGGCGCCGTACTTAACGCTTCCATTGACAAATACGTTTACATCCATATTCATCCAGCTTTCGACGAGAGACGTATTCAGCTCAAGTACGCGCAATCGGAGGACGTAGATCATCACAGCCTCATTAGGCACCGGATCTTCCGAACCGTTCTCGATCGGTTCAGGCTGTACGGAGTGGAACTGGTTAGTGTAGCCGACATTCCCGGTGGCACAGGTCTCGGATCCTCGAGCACTTTCACCGTGGCTCTGCTGCAGAGCATCTACGCTCACTTGGGTGTTCATCGCTCACGCGCCGCACTGGCGGAGGAGGCCTGCAGCATCGAGATCGATGAACTCAAGAGCCCGATTGGCAGGCAGGATCAGTATGCCGCGGCGTTTGGCGGAATCAATCATATCCGTTTTGAGAAAGACGATTCAGTCTACGTCGAACCAATCACCATCAACAAAGAGAGAATGCACGATTTCAACTCACGGCTCTTGATGTTCTACACCGGCGTTACGCGCGATGCGAATGACATCCTGGAGGACCAAGCCCGAGGGCTGTCAGATCATAGCGGAAAAGAGAAGGTGATGCACAGGATGGTCGACTTGGGCAAAGAAATGCGGCTTTGCCTGCAACAAGGCGCATTGGACGATTTCGGTTGTCTGATGGACGAGTCGTGGCAGTTAAAGCGTTCGCTTTCCACGTCGATTTCGAACAGCCAAATCGATGATCTTTACGAACGTGCTCGCGTCGCCGGTGCAACTGGTGGGAAGATTCTTGGGGCAGGAGGAGGCGGGTTCCTGCTGTTGTACTGTCCTCCGGAACGGCAAGACACCCTTCGAAACGCGCTAAGCGGGTGGCGAGAGTTCCCTTTCAAGCTGGAGAGCGGTGGAAGTCAGATCATCTACTACGAACGATAGCTCCGTATCAACCAAGCTTAACCACCATCCCTTGGTTCCCTCCAAGCTCGATGACGGGCTCGGGCTTTTCGGCAAAGAACTCGCCAAAGGCCCTGTAGACGCCCTCTTCTCTTGCGGCGTAGTCATGGGTGAGGATAATGCCGCCTCGCGCCATACGTGGGTAAAAGAAATCAAGGCACGCTTTTGTGCTTTCATAAAGGTCCACGTCTAAATGGACGAAGGCGAATGTCTTATCAGAGATCGGACCGGCAGTAGATGGAAAGAATCCCTTGTAGATCTGAACGTTGAAATCCCGCAGGTAGCTCCGCACTTCGGCTTCGCTCGCTCGATACTGGCCTGGATAAAAGCCTCTACTATCTTTGTCACTAGGGGTGGGAAGTCCCTCAAACGTATCGAAGATATGTAGGGTGCGAGTTCGGTCCGTCATGGCGAGTAGCTTTGCACTCACACCCTCAAATGAGCCAACTTCCGCCATATCTCCTGGAATTTTCTTCACAGCCTCGAGGGCGAGAACCAGTTGAGCGGCTTCAATAGGCTGCAGCAAACATCGGCGCTCGTTCAAGCGTTCCAGAAACAGCCTCATGATCTGCCTGCGCTCGTTTGACTGTGAAAACTTCGTTAGCGTGAAGTTGAAACGAGCAATCGCGGGAGGTATTCGGTTTAACCAAGGTTGGTCTCGACGTGACACAAACCCGGATTATAGCTTGCTCGGTCATGAGCAGTAAGGAGCGCGGCAGAGCCGATAAGGGTCTGATTTGCCGAGCCCCTCCGTAATACTATTGGAATCCGGCAATCGCGTGTGGCCTGTACGGCGCCTCGAGACCTTCGATCTCGGCGGCTGTCAGCTTGAGTTCCAGTGCCGCCACTGCGTCCGTTAGATGGTGAGGCTTGGACGCGCCAATGATAGGTGCCGTCACGCCCGGTTTCTGGATCACCCAGGCGAGCGCAACCTGCGCCGGTGGCACATGTCGTGCCTCGGCCAGCTTCAGTACTTGCTCCACAATCTGGCGATCGCTCTCATCAGTTCCATAGAGCTTCTTGCCGAAGGCATCGGTTTCCGCGCGTTCGGTAGTTTGGTCCCAGGGCCTCGTCAGCTTACCGCGTGCCAACGGGCTCCACGGCAGAATTCCAATTCCCTGATCGAGACACAGCGGAAGCATCTCCCGTTCTTCTTCCCGGTTGAGCAGATTCAGATGATTCTGCATGGTGACAAACTCGGCCCATCCGTGAAGCCGGGAAGTGTACAGGGATTTGGCGAATTGCCAGGCGTACATAGAGGATGCGCCAATATAGCGAGCTTTCCCCGCCTTTCTTACATCATGTAAGGCTTCAAGCGTTTCCTCAATCGGCGTGCTGCCGTCCCACCGATGGATCTGGTAAAGATCCACGTAATCGGTCCCAAGCCGCCGAAGGCTGTTGTCGAGTTCGGAAAAGATCGCACGACGCGAGAGGCCGGCGCCATTTGGCCCTGAGTGCATGCGTCCGTGAACCTTGGTCGCAAGGACCACGTCCATCTCGCTTCGAGAAATCGCGGATGGCTCGCCCTACGAACTCTTCCGAGGTCCCGTCCGAATACACATTGGCCGTATCCAAAAAATTGATGCCGAGCTCGAATGCCTGACGGATGATCGCGCGACTTGGCTCTTCGGGCAGCGTCCAGGTGTGAGTGCCTCGCTGGGGATCGCCAAACGTCATACAGCCTAAACAAATGCGCGATACTTCGAGCCCTGTTGAGCCTAACTTTATGTAGTCCAAATTCGCTCCTCTTTCCTTAGCAAAAGTATGCGCTATCGAAGCGAGCGTCACTTGCTTTGCCGGCGATAGGGCGTCGACAGATAATGTTTCGCTTCGGCCGCCACTTCCGAATTCGGAGCGGTCCGAATCGCCTCTCGGTACGCGGAGGTTGCATTGCTTCGGTCATTTCGCAGGTCATAGACCTGCCCCAGCCGCAGCCAACTCATCACGGCCGTGTTTAGATCAAGGAGCTCGGTGTGGCCGGAAGCCTGCCTGAGACATGCCAGAGCCAAGTCGTAATCGCGATACCAGAAATAGAGATTGCCCGCAGTGTACGCAATCTTCTCGGGTGCCAAGCTGGAATACCCTGGAGCACCCGCCCGTTGACGAGACTGGATTTCCCGGATGACACGAACGGCCGAGGCCTTGTCTCCGAGATCGCTGTACATCTGCACCTGCTCGAACAGAAACAGGTTGTTTCCCGGAAATCGTCTTGCGAGCTCCTGGAGCAGAGGGACCGCCTTTTCAGGCTCACGCTCCCGCCGATAGAGGATTGCGAGCAAGATCTTCGCGTCCCAGCGATTTGAAATCCCGTTGCGAGCAACAACTTCGACCTGCTGCAGCCCGGCTTCCCGGTCACCATGGAATCCGTTGAGAAAACCCACTGCGCGCAGGTAGAAAGGTAAACTCGCCACGAGGTACTGGTAAATGCCGAGCGTGAGTCTTGCGTCAACGAAATCGGGCTCGAGCTCCATGACCCGGGCTTGCGCTTTTCGCGCAGCAGATGCTTCACGCAGCGCCTCCATCCAGGATTTTTCAACGAGGAAAAAATATGTCGAGTGCAGCGCGTGTGCGACGCCCAACTGATACCAGGCTTTCACATCGCCGTCGTTCTTCTGTAGTTTGGCCTCACAGAGGGCAAGACTCTTGTTGATCGACTCTGCGAATCCCTGACGATCTTGTGAGCTAATCTCGACTTTTGATCGCCGCAGAAACGCATTGCTGCCCGTCACCAGCTGCGATTCGAGTGAGCCATTGCGGAAAAGTTCCCGGTACAGGATCGCTTGCGCCACGTGGTTACGCTGGTCCGGATCGTCAGGATGGATCGCCGCTTGCGTCTGGAAGAACGTGAGCGCCCTGTCGTAGTCATTGTTGTAAAAGGCCTCGAATCCCGGGTCGAGCGGCGCCTCCCCGGCGAAACTCGCTCCCGCAAAGGATGCGAAGAGAACCAGCTGTGCAATTACGGCTGAACGCATTCCGGGGTTGCCAGCATTTCACAGGACCGAGCGTTCAAAATGGTCAGAGACTGTTTGGCAGCAATGGAGACAGCTTCGTCCGGATGTGTAGCGAGCTGCTCCAGCCTCTCAATCATGGCCGAATCGCCGGAATTGCCCATTGCAATCGCAACGTTGCGAAGGAAGCCGCGGTACTTTGTTCGCCATACGGGCGAATGACGAAATTCGCGACGGAAATCCTCCTCCGAGTAGCTTGACAGCTCCATAAGAGAGGCGAGGTTTTCTGGCGGCTCGAAGCTCGCGTCCGCTGTCTCGGGAGCTCTTCGATTCCAAGGGCACACGTCCTGGCAGATATCACACCCGAACAGATGATCACCCATGTCCGCTTGCATGTCCGGCTGAATTGGACCTCTCTTCTCAATCGTCAGATACGAGATGCAAGCGCGCGAATCAATTTGCCAGCCGTGCCCGCTCGGAACGATAGCAGCCGTCGGACAGGCATCGATGCAGCGTCGGCAGCTCCCACACCGATCCGCAGGCGGAGAATCGACCGTCAGTTCGAGTGACGTCAACATTGCACCCAGGAAGAACCAGGACCCGCTACCTTGATGGATCAAACAGGTATTCCGGCCGATCCATCCGAGGCCGGCCAGCCGAGCGTAACTGCGCTCAAGAAGCGGTGCCGTATCCACGCAAATGCGCGAACTGAACGGTTCTCCATGCGCTTGTTCAAGCTCCGATCGAAAATGCTCCAACCCGCTTTCTCAGAACATCGTGATAGTCCCTGCCCCACGCATATCGAGAGATCCAGCCGTTCTCGCGCGGACCCGTTTGGGTCGAATATGGATGGGCCGTGTTGTACAGCTTTCCGACACAGATGACCGTTTTTGCATCTGGCAGCAGATTGCGCGGGTCGGCCCGAAGATCACCTCGCCGGTCGGTCAGGTAACCCATCTCGCCGGCCAGGCCGGCCTGACGCCAATCATCGAAGAACTGGTAGTCCGATAATGGAAGTGCGGCGGTAACGCCGGCAAGCTCGAATCCGCATTGGCGGGCCAACATTTTCACTTGTTCTGCGCTGATTGCCATCGCGGATCCTGGATACCTTTCTCTATTTTGGAACCACTCCTTCTCGATTTCGAAAACGTCTATGTACAGCGAGGCGAGCGCTATGCGCTCAAGGGTCTCACGTTGAAAGTCAAAGCGGGTGAACACGTGGCCGTGCTTGGGCCAAACGGCAGCGGCAAGTCGACTCTGCTCAAGCTGTTGACCCGGGAATGCTACCCGCTTCTGCGCCCGGAGACTCGATTGTCAATTTTCGGTCAGTCGAACTGGAACATCTTCGAGCTGCGCTCGCAGATCGGCATTGTCAGCAACGATCTGATGACCCAATGCACTCGGGACATCACGGGCCGTGAGCTTGTACTTTCGGGCTTTTTCGGTTCTATCGGACTTTGGCCGAATCAGCATCCAACGCCTGAAATGGAAAGATCGGCGCAGCTGGCAATGGAGCAGCTTGAGGTCGCCGAATTGGCCGGGCGGTGGATGGATGAATTATCGTCGGGCGAGGCGCGTCGGCTTTTGATCGCTCGAGCTCTGATTCATAATCCCTCGACTTTGGTGCTCGACGAGCCTACAACCAGCCTGGATCTTGCGGCGCAGCGGGAAATGCGAGAACAATTGCGGAAACTGGCCGCCGGAGGTGTCGGGCTCCTGTTGGTGACGCATCACCTCGAAGAACTCATCCCGGAGATCGACCGCGTGGTGTTGCTGCGAAAAGGATCCGTTTACCTGGACGGATCGAAGAAAGACGTGCTGAACTCGGCCCATTTGTCCGCGCTATTTGGAGTGGAGGTCGATTTGTCCATCAAAGATGGGTATTATCGACCCTGGTGAAAATCGCCGGTTTTTACTTGCTGGCCACAACGAGAACGCCATAAGGCGCAATCGTGAATTGCTGGCTTCGAGGTGGTGCCGTCGAGGGACTTGCAAGCAGTGTGCGCCGGAAGCCCGGCCAGTTCGCCAGACCCGAGATGGTAACGCGTTGCTCCTTACCGCTGGTGTTCATGGCGACCAGGGCGATATCTCCCGCCGCTGTCTTTCGCCCGAAGGCAAAGACGTTCGTGTTTCCCGAGTCAAGGGGTAAATAATCTCCGTCGCGCAGAGTTGGTTCAGTTCGACGCAGCTTGATGAGAGAGGAATACCAGTTGTAGATGGAACTCGGGTCCGGCTTTTCAGCGGCAACGCTGTAGCGCTTGTAGCTTGATTCCACCGGCAGCCATGGAGAGTCTTTGGTAAATCCGGCATTGACGCTCGTATCCCACTGCATGGGCGTTCGCTCTCCGTCCCGCTTATCCGCCCGCGGACGTTTCGAAGTAATCGGAACTCGGCTCAAATCCTGGTTCGACATTGTAGCCATCCCCAGTTCTTCCCCGTAGTAGAGCAACACGCATGCAGGCTGCGAAAGCGTCAAAGCGGCGGTAAGCTTTGCAATCTGGTCGTTGTGAATGCCGTCTCCGAAAGTGCTCCATTGGCGCGGATGATCATGATTACTGAAGAAAAACACAGGCGTATGCCCGCCGAGCTGCGTGTGTGCTGCGTCTACTTCGCGCTTAAAAACAGCGGCGTTCAGGTCCTTCAAATTGCCGAAGAGAAAGTCCATTGGCAACTGAATCTCGTCCCCGTTCTTTCCGTAAACCGCGGCAAGATCCTGAATGGTCTTGGTAGAAGATTCGCCAAGTAGGACGGGATCGCCGGCGTATCCATTTAAGACCTGCCTCATTTCTTTCAGAATCTGGTGGTTTTCAGGACGGCCAGAGTTGTAGGGCATCAGAGAGGCAGGACCGCCCGGCGCTGGAGGCGTCGGATCATCCGGATAATCCGGATCTTCGATGAGGTAAGGCGTCGCATCGAGCCTGAACCCGCTTGCTCCATGATTTAACCAGAAGCGCACAACATCGAACATTGCGTTCTTCAGCTGTGGATTGCGCCAATTGACGTCGGGCTGCTCGGGAAGGAACATATGGTAGTACCACTGGCGTGTCCGAGCGTCCCAGGTCCAGGTGTAACCACCGAAGATCGAGGTCCAATGCGTAGGTGGCTTCTCAGGACCTCCGCCATCCTTCCATACGTACCAATCGCGCTTCGGATTTGTTCGGGATGACCGTGATTCTTTGAACCAGGGATGTTGGTCAGATGTGTGGTTGACCACGAAGTCCACGAGCACCCGAATCCCGCGCTTCTTTGCTTCCGCTGTGAGCCGGTTCCAGTCATCGAGGGTTCCATACTCAGGCGCGACATTAGTGTAATCCGAAACATCGTAGCCGAAATCCGCATTGGGAGACGGAAAGAATGGAGTAATCCAGATTGCATCAACGCCAAGATCCTTTAAGTAATCCAGCCGGGACGTTACTCCATTCAGGTCCCCGATACCATCCCCATTCGTGTCCTGGAAACTCCGGGGATAGATCTCGTAGATGACGGCACGGTCGTACCAGTGACGGTTCCCGTTCTGCGCCATCAGGGTGCCAGAGGCAAGCAGCATCAGAAGCGACGCAACTCTCATGCCACACATGCTACTGCATGACAAGCGGGCGGCACCTGCTATCTATGCTGGGCAAGCTAAGGTAGTAAGTGTCGGCGGGCGTAACAAGACTCGAGCCTTCTGCGGGATCAGAACAAGTATCCGTTCAAAAAACAGCGTTCGCCGTACTCGCTGCAATCTCCTTTTGTCATCTTCTAAATGATCTTCTGCAGTCGCTGCTTGCGGCAATCTATCCCATCCTGAAGACGTCATTCCACCTGGATTTCGGACAGATCGGTCTGATTTCGCTCACCTTTCAGGTAACCGCTTCTCTGCTGCAACCGATCGTTGGTCTGTACACAGACCGGCGTCCGCGGCCATTCTCACTGGCGAGCGGGATGGGCATCTCGCTTGTGGGATTGATCTTTCTTGCGTTCGCCTGGAGCTATCCAGTACTCCTTCTTGCGGCAGCCATGGTGGGCTTGGGGTCGTCGATTTTTCACCCCGAATCGTCGCGCGTCGCAAGAATGGCATCAGGAGGACGCCACGGTCTTGCGCAGTCTCTGTTTCAGGTGGGCGGCAATGCGGGTTCGTCCGCAGGGCCGCTGCTTGCGGCGTTCATCGTTCTTCCTCACGGACAAACCAGCATTGCCTGGTTTTCGATGGCCGCTGTTCTGGCCATCGTCATACTCACAAATATTGGCGTCTGGTACAAGAACCGGCTGAATACAGCCGTTGCGAAAGCGAAAAAGAGCGCAGTCTCCGCGTTCTCAAAGAGGAAAGTTTATTTCTCTTTGTCCGTTCTGGTGGCTCTTATCTTCTCTAAATACTTTTATCTTGCAAGCCTGACGAACTACTACACGTTCTATTTGATATCGAAGTTTCACGTTTCCGTCCAAAGCGCCCAGTTACATTTGTTTCTATTTTTGGGTGCAGTGGCGGCAGGCACAATCCTGGGAGGACCCGTTGGCGACCGCATTGGTCGCAAGTACGTCATCTGGGTATCAATCGCCGGAGCGCTTCCCTTTACCCTGGCTCTTCCGTTTGTGAATCTGTTTTGGACGGCTGTGCTGAGCGTAGTGATCGGCATTATTCTGGCGTCGGCCTTCTCGGCCATCCTGGTTTACGCACAGGAATTACTGCCCGGTCGTGTGGGTATGATCTCCGGGATCTTCTTCGGTCTTGCGTTCGGGATGGGAGGGATCGGCGCCGCGCTGCTGGGGAAATTAGCGGACGCCACGAATATCCAATTCGTCTATCGAATCTGCTCGTTCCTGCCTCTGATCGGGCTTCTCACGGCATTTTTGCCCGATCTTAAGGCAATTGAGTCGCACCGGCACCTGGAAGCTGTTGAGGCGCTCGGACCGACAGAACCAGAAGCTTAGTCCAGCTTCCTTGCGATCAGAATATGCGAGTGGAAGTAGAGCTGCCGGATCTTGTTTGCGGCCTCGATCTCAAAATCGCGTGAACACAACAATTCGGGCATTGCGGAACTTACTTGCCGCCCCCAGAACGCCGGGGCAATGGTCGTGCAGAATTTGTACAGCAGATTGAAACTGGATGCATTCTGGGCGACCAGGGTCAGTCCGAGACGACCGCCCGGCTTCAGAACACGGCACATCTCGTCCATCGCTTCCAGCATGTGTTCCTCGCTGAGCAATTCGAAGAGATAACAGCACACAAGCACATCGAACGAAGCATCCCGGAATGGGAGTTGGCGAGCGTCGGTGCAAGGGCAATGAGCGTCCGCGCCAGTGTACGTGCTTCGGATTTTTGCTTGAGATTTGGCGGCCATGTTGGCGGAAAAATCGACTCCAATCGTCTGACCGCGCGGATTAGCGCGAACCAGTCGGTCGAACATCTCGCCGGAACCCATGGCAACCTCCAGCACAGACGAGCCATTTCGGATGTTCAACATCTCCACCGTCTTGGCGTGCGCATACGCATGGAAGAGACGGCTGGAGATCGGGTACAAGGGCGCCACCAGGTCATATAGGAAGCGCGTCCGCTTCGGAGGCGCAAGCGTTTCCCCGGGCGCCCCCGCATTCAGTCGCGATTCCCGCTCTGATTCCGCAGCGTACATATTAGAGCTCACACACGGCAGTGTAGCGTTTCATTATTGTTCCTTGACATCTGACACTTTCTGGAGCGTGTGGTTTCACCTTCCTGGTAGAAAGTAAAACATCACGCCCATCATGAAGTAAACAGCCAGGAGTTGAACGCCTTCGAACCAGTTTGAGTCGCCATCGCCCGCAATCTGTCCGGTAATGGAGATGGTAAGAAGCAGCGCGACCAATTCAGCGGGTGTAAAAACAAGATCCATGGGTTGCGCGGCTACGAAATGGCTCAGAAGAACCAAGGTCGGCGCAAGAAACAAGGCAACCTGGATGCTGCTCCCGATTCCGATTCCGACGCACAAATCCATTTGCCCTCTGACCGCGGCTCGTATCGCGGAGGTCGATTCTGCCGCATTGCCCGCAATCGCGACAATGACAAGCCCCACGAAAAGCTCAGTAAGCCCTAAGCTTCGCGAGGCGGCTTCCACCGAACCCACCAGCACTTCACTCATCCATCCCACGAGCGCGGCACTTGCCAGCAAGAGAGACAGTGAACGTTTGGTGGTCCAGGGTTCGTGTTCGTCAGCGTCGGGAGTGCGATCAGGAGCGATCAACAATTGCCGGTGTGTGTGAAGGCTGAAAAGAAGACTCAGCGCATACGTTGCAATCAGGACGACTGCAAATTCGAAACTTAAATCGGCCTCACGGCGGACGGCGACGCTACCGCTCAGCCAGTGATAGGCCGCCGGAAGTGCGAGCGAAACGGCTGCCAGGGCCAGCGTAGTCGCCTGGGTCCTCGCGTTCAGCGCATTGAATTTCAGCGTCTTTTTGCGGCTACCTGCGGCGACGATGGAGACGCCGAGCGTCAGCAGAAGGTTCACGAGAATGGACCCGGTAATGGATGCCTTGACGACGCCCTGCAGCCCTTTCCGGAGCGCGAAGTATCCGATTAGAAGTTCACCGGCATTTCCGAACGTCACCCCGAGCAGCGCTCCGAGAGTCGGCCCGGAACGAGAGGCAAGGTTCTCCGTGGCCTCGCTAAGCAGGTGAGCAAGCGGGATCATGGAGAGGGCCGAGAGCGCAAAAACCAAGATATGCGCCGAAGGCATTGCAAGATGAATGCCCAAGGTCAACGGGACCAGCAGCAGAAGCCAGTAGAGGATGTTCGCCATACTCACCCAAAGTGTCGCAGGCCTGGAGGTGCTGAAGTAACGAGGCGTGTGACACTGGCAGGTGTGGGGCGGTTCGAGTGAGACTCTGGTGGATGGCTGTCGTTGGCTGGATCGGCGTCATCTTCTTCTCGTCGACGAGTACGGCGTCGCTCTGGTGTGAGACGGCCTTCGGCTATTTATCCGGGATTTTCATATCCGGCCTTCCTCGAAATAGCAATTCTTTCGGAGTTATCCATCTCGCGGCCGATAAGGGCCTGCACGTTACGCTCTTTGCGGTGTTGGCTGTTTTGCTCTTTCGGGCACTTGCGAATCCGCGACACAAAATCATCCGCATCCTCGCCTTTGGTCTCGTTGTGGGCTGTTGCAGCGAGTATCTGCAATCATTTTTCCCGGATCGCGATCCTGCGATTCGAGATGTGTTGATCAATCTCGGCGGTACGGGCCTCGGCGTTTGGGTCAGCCATCTTGTGTCGAAAAAGCGGGCCGGCAGCCAGACAACAGGAACTCGCGAATATACCTTGAGCCGCTCTGATAGTCGGTAGAGTACTTCGCGAGCCATCGTCACGATCCATCCCGACCGCTGCCGCGAGGCCTCTTTGCCCTCGATCCGGAGACGTATGCAGTACCTTAGCCCCTTGCCGAAACCCTGCTGGCCATTCGCAAATTGAGGTACTTGGCGTATCCTGGGCAATAGCGATGAAGCGAAGAAGGGTTTTGCAGACCTTGGCTACATTGCCGGCTGCGAGCTTATTGAGGGCGCAACAGCCGGTTGTGCCACCGAAGCCGAGCAAGGCAGCGGTAGAAGAGATCCCGGTCATTGAGGCGACGATTCCGGACTTTGCCGGAACCACCGTCACAAAGTTCTTTTCGCCGGAACAGTTCGCGTCTTTCAAACGACTGAACGACATTCTTTATCCCGCTATCAACGGTGTTCCGGGTGCGGTTCAGGCTGGCGCTCCGGAGTTCCTGGATTTCCTTCTTTTCGAGTCCCCGACGGCGAGGCAGACACTTTACCGGAATGGCGTGGACGAACTCGATCGCCGCTCCAAAAAGGACTTTAAGACTACATTCGCATCGGTGGATGAGGCAGGCGCAGAGAAGATTCTCTCGCCCCTGCGCGAGCCGTGGACGGCGGAACCGGATTCTTTCACCGCGTTCTTACGCACGGCCAAACAGGACGTGACCGAAGCTACCCAGAGTTCCCACGACTGGATCCGCATCATGTCTAAAAGAGTAAGAAGCGCCGGAGGAGTCGGGATGTACTGGTTCCCGATTGATTGAGATGGTTGGCAAATATGACGTCCTGATTATCGGATCAGGAGCATCCGGCGGCACTGTCGCTTATACATTGACGAAAAAGGGCATCTCGTGCCTGATGCTCGATGCCGGTCCCGTAATTAATTACACGCGTGACCGGGCCTTGAAGAACGTGTACGAGTTGCCTTATCGCGGTTTTGGACGGCCGGATCGGTTTCCTCACGTCACCCAAG
Source organism: uncultured Acidobacteriaceae bacterium (assembly GCA_963730775.1). Lineage (GTDB taxonomy): Bacteria > Acidobacteriota > Terriglobia > Bryobacterales > Bryobacteraceae > Bog-105. The sequence continues at coordinate 112,133 of CAVSTI010000023.1, forward strand.
CAAACGAATTCAACGGCAATCTCTGGGCCGACGAGAAACAAAATCCTTACAGCTACGATCCGAAAGATCCGTACTACTGGGTTCGAGTCAGGCTGGTCGGCGGCAAGACCCTGGTTTGGGGCCGGGCATCGTGGCGAATGAGCGATTACGAATTTAAAGGCAAAGACCACGACGGCTTCGGGGAAAACTGGCCCGTTTCGTACAGCGATCTGGCTCCTTATTACGACAAGGTGGAGCCGATCTGGCGTGTGGCGGGACGTAAAGAGGGCCTGCCGCAGCTACCGGACGGGATCTTCCTCGAGGACCACTCGCCGGACAGCGAGAGCGTAAAGCGATTTACCGAAGCCGCAAAAGCGCGGGGCATCCCGATCACGAAGCCGCGGCGCGCAACCGGGACTCTGGCAAGTTCCATCAACCTTTTACTTCCGCCGGCATTGGAGAGCGGCTATCTCACGGTCGTTCCTAACGCGGTTGTCAGCCGGATTACTACTGATCCGAACACCGGACTTGCAAACGGGGCAACGTTTATCGACCGCAGATCGAATCGCGAAATGCACGCGAAGGCGCGGATCGTCGTAGTAGGCGCCGCATGTCTGGAAAGCACGCGGCTACTGTTGAATTCGGGCATCGCGAATTCAAGTGGCGTTTTGGGTCACTATCTCTTCGATCAGTTTTACGTCAAGAATGCCGTCGAAGCCGTGGTGCCGGAAGCTCGCGGTGCGGAAAACACTTTCAAGTTGATGGGAGGCGGCGGCTATGTCGTGCCTTTCCGAAACATCAAATCGCGCGAGAAGGACTTCATCCGAGGCTACAGCGCCGATTTCAGTAGCGGAGGAACGCCGCCAAGCCGCATCGTGCCTGGCTACGGCGAGCAACTGCAGAAACACCTAGCCGAGTTGAGCAATGCGCGGTTCAGTATGACCGTAATGGGGACCGTTCTGCCGCGGCACGAGAACTACGTCCAGGTCGATAAGACGGTCCGCGATGCCTGGGGTATTCCGTCGCTCAACATCCACGCGCGTTATACCGACAATGAGTTCAACATGGCGCGCGACGCGATGAACACGCTGAGCGAGGTTTGCCATACAGCCGGATTTGAGGTTTTAGCGAAGCACGACAAGATGGTGCCACCGGGCGAAAGCATCCACGAACTGGGCACGTGCCGCATGGGGGACAACCCGAAGACGAGTGTGCTCAATCAGTGGAACCAGAGTCACGACGTCAAGAACCTGTTCGTTGTCGATGGAAGCAGCTTCGTTTCCGGCGGTCCACAAAATCCCACTCTGACCATTTCGGCATTGGCAATGCGCGCATCCGACTATATGGCGGAACAGATGCGTGCGGGGAACTTGTGAGGACGGCCCTCGTTTCCACTCTGTTGTTTCTTACCTTCTTCCGCGGCGAGGGCTACTCCTTTCAAGCCGAAGACGCGCCTAAACAACCGCTCGAGTTCAATCACAAGTTACATGTGACTGAGCATAAACAGACGTGCGTTTCCTGCCATGCGGAGACAGACGGCGGGGAATTGGTAGACATGCCGGACGTGCCGAAGTGCATGTCCTGCCACGCGTCCATTACTCCCCACAACAGCGCTGAGCAAAAGCTAGCTGCCTTCGCGAAGCAAAACCGGGATGTGGATTGGGTCCGCGTCTATCAAATGCCCACTTTCGTGCGCTTCAGCCATCGACAGCATGCACAGGCCGGCGCTAAGTGCGATGTCTGTCATGGACCCGTTGCGAGCCGCGTGGCCTTATCGCGCGAACGACAACTTACGATGGGCGAATGCATGAGCTGCCATCGCCAAGCGCGGGCAAGTATCGATTGTGGCTCGTGTCACGAGCCCCGCTAAACCTATCTTCTTCATTGACGCGCGGGCTAAGGCACTGTAAACTGAGCCCAAGACTTGCTTGGTCGGTAGTACCTACAAAAGACGATCCTTTCTAGGTACACGGGGGAGATTGATGAAAGCCAGATACGCACAGTTAGCGTTAGCTGCGTTTGTTTTTGGGGTCATTGGCATGGCCCAGGAATTTCGTGCTTCGGTTACCGGGCAGGTAACAGATCCGAGCGGCGCTGGTGTCGCCGATGCCAAAGTAACGATCCAGAATCTGCAGACGAACGAGTCGCAGGCTCAAATGACGAGTCAGTCTGGAAACTACACCATCTCGTTTCTGATTCCGGGAACGTACAAGATCACCGCCGAGGCGCCGAACTTCCAGACAGCGGTGCGTCCGCTGGTTGAGTTACACACGAACGATAAGCTGACCGTCGACTTACCGCTTCAACTTGGTCAAAGCCAGAGCACCGTAGAAGTTACAGGGGCAGCACCGCTCCTTGATAACGCATCAGCTACTCGCGGCGATGTGATCGAGAACATGCGCGTCACCGAGTTACCGCTCAATGGGCGCAATCCATTCGCATTGGTGAACTTGTCGCCAGGCGTTATCTTTGCGGGAAATCCGCAATTCACACGTCCTTTCGATAATGGCGATAACGTCAACTTTTCGATCAACGGCGGCGTACGACAGACGAATTCCTGGTTACTAGACGGCGTACCGGATGACTCGGTGACCGATACAGATGCACAACGAACGCATGGTAATCAAAACGTTGCCTATATCCCCACCGTGGACGCAACGCAAGAGTTCAAGGTCGTAACCAACTTCTATGATGCCCAGTACGGGCGCACAGGCGGCGGCGTGATGAACGTAACGACCAAGAGCGGCGGCAACGACTTCCATGGAACCGGGTACGAATTCCTGCGGCGTTATCAACTCGACGCTAACAGCATTCAGAACAACAGCGCCGGCCGCCCTCGATACGGCGTGGATCCGGTCACGAAGGCCAATCTCGGCGGCCATAGCCTTGATCAGTACGGAACGCAGTTTACCGGTCCGGTGTGGATTCCGAAGGTTTACAACGGCAAAGACAAAACATTCTTCTCGTTCGGCTGGGAGAACTACGTCGAAACAACTCCTTCTCCGATCCTTACCAGTGTTCCGTCTGCTGCTATGCGGTCTGGCGACTTCTCCGGGACAGGCGTCAGCATCTACGATCCGTTCTCGACCCAGCTGAATCCCGCGTTTAATGCGAGCCTGGCCAACAGCGCGAGCAACCCTCAGTACATCCGATCGCCGTTCCCCGGAAATGTCATCCCGACCAACCGGATCAGCCCTGTGGGCCGCGCCATCATCAATGCCTACCCCGCCCCCAATACCGGCGCGGCCAACGCGGTTACGAACAATTTCATTGCAAGCCCGAATATCAGTTCCGATCACTTCCGGAACTGGATTGGCCGCGTCGACCAGAACTTTGGCGAGAAAGAACGAATGTTCTTCCGTTACGCGCATAACCGCAGGAACCAGATCGACAACGGCGCAAACGGCTTCACGGGGCCAGGACGCGATGCACAAGACCCGCTCGTTCGTATCAATGACAATGCTGTTGCCGACTTCCTGACTGTCCTTTCACCGAGTACGCTTTTCGATTTGCGGTTTGGATTCGCGCGTTTCATCCAAGCTGCGTACCGGACCAGCGTCGACGGATTCGATGATACGCTGCTCGGGTTCTCCCAAAACTTTTCAGCTAATCAGCGATTTGCCGCACTGCCTCCGCGCATTGGCGATCAGAGCGGAAACGGCAACGGCTCGAGTGGTATTTATCCGCTGTTTGGAAGTCGCAACTCGAATTCCAACATCACCAACCTACTCACTTTCGCGCCCAGCGTTTCCTATGTACGGGGCAGACAGTCGCTTAAGTTTGGCGCGGACATTCGCGATATTCGGACCAACGTTGCAGGTGGCTCCTTCCTCTTCGGCTCCGGTTTCTTCAATTTCACGCCTGGCTTCACCCAAGCGCTTCCCGAATTCGCAAGCTCTACTTCGGGCAATAGCATGGCCTCGCTGCTGCTGGGAACACCTGCGAACGGCACGGTCCAATATGTACCGCAACTTGCGTATCGCTGGGGATATTATGGCTTCTACCTCCAGGACGACATCAAGGTCACCCAAAAGCTGACCGTGAACGTCGGGCTTCGGTACGACATTGAAGGGTCACCGGACGAGCGGTACAACCGGATGAATCGCGGGTGGGCGTTCAACACCCCGAGCCCGCTAGCGAACCTCGTCTCGAACGCCAATCCGGCAAACTGCCCATCGTGTGCCAACCTCACCGGTGGACTTCTGTTTGCCGGGAACAGCGGCCAGCCTCGCGGTGCCTACAACACACGCTACGGCAACCTGCAGCCAAGGATCGGCGCGGCTTACTCCCTTACTCCCCTCACCGTGGTCCGCGGCGGGTTTGGCATCTTCTACCTGCCGACTTCAGAATACGGCGGCTCCCTCGGCTACTCCGCCGACACCAACTACATCTCAACTCTGCCCGGCGGCGGAATCAATAACTTTATTCCGACCACCAGTTTCGCGACTGGCAACCCCTTCCCTGTTATTAACAGCCCGTCCACGAACGGACTGGTGCTACCGACGGGAGCAGCACTGGGATTGAATACCGCGCTCGGCAACAACGTGATCTTCAGCAATCCGAATCACGACGTTCCGCACGTCTATCAGTACTCGGTGGGCATTGAGCGCCAATTGCCCTGGGAAACCAAGCTCGAAGTCTCTTATGTTGGCAGCCGTTCCTATCATTTGAACATCGGCGACAATCAAGTCGGAAGCGCGCGCAACATCAACGTGCCTTCGGTCGCGCAGTTACAGCTTGCGCAACAGAACCCGACTTACTTCACGACATCCGTTCCCAATCCATTCGCTGGCTCGATTCCCAACAACGCGACCCTTAATGCGGCCACGATTGCGCGACAACAGCTGCTGCTGCCGTTTCCGCAGTTTGGATCCGTTCAGTATGCGTTTGAGTCGGTGGGTAAGACCTGGTATGACTCGCTGCAGGTCAGCGCCCAGAAACGTTACAGCTCTTATCTCGTCCTGGCGCTTTCCTACACCTTCTCGAAGAATCTGGATGCGATCAATTTCCTGAATGGTCAGGATCTTCGCCCGGTCAAGGAACTCTCCGTCTCTGATCGTCCGCACCGTGCAGTTCTCAGCGGTGTTTACCAATTGCCGTTCGGAAAAGGCCGCAAGTTCCTGGGCAGCGCGGGCCGATGGGAGGAACTGGCTGTTGGCGGTTGGGAATACAACTTCATCGGCACTCTGCAATCTGGCACTCCCTTTAACAACCCCACGAACGTAGACCAGATCGCGGATCCGACTATCAGCAACCCGAGCTACAGCAACGAGTTCAACACTTGCGTTCAACAGACCACTGGGGTAAGTGTTATGCCCAACGCAACGCGGACGGGTTCGGTTCCGTGTACGAATCCGGCTTGGCGCGTTCGTGGTCCGAACACCCTGCAGTCAATCCAATTGACCAGCTCCGTTCTGCGCAATCCCTGGAGGCCGCAATGGGACATGTCGCTTAATAAGCGGTTCAACTTCAGCGAACGCATCAACGCTCAATTCCGTTTCGAAGCTTTCAACGTTTTCAATACACCGATCTTTGGAGCTCCGAACAACAGCACCCAAAACCTGAACTTCGGGTTTGTTGCGGCGAACCAAGGCAACTTCCCTCGGAACGTCCAACTTGGCTTCAAGCTCAATTTCTGATCCAGTCCGGCGATGCTCATGGGCAGAGGGCGATCCTCTGCTCCGTGAGTATCACGACGCGGAGTGGGGTGTGCCCGAATTTAACAGCACCGCACTCTGGACGAATCTGATGCTGGAGGGCTTCCAGGCTGGGTTAGCCTGGATCACGGTTCTCCGGAAGCGAGATGCGTTTCGCCAAGCCTTCCAGCAATTTGATCCCGAGAAAGTCGCGCGCTTCACGGAAACAGATGTTGCGATTCTGCTCACCAATGAAGGGATCATCCGCTCGCGTGCAAAGATCCAGGCCACCATCGACGGAGCGAGAGCGTTTCTTGCAATGCGTGACGCTGGCGTCGATTTCTCTCGTTGGGTTTGGGATCTGGCCGGCGGCGAACCAATTCAGAACACCGGCCCGGTCCCGGCTAGTTCGCCACTTTCCGCGACATTCTCCAAAGAGCTAAAGCGCCGCGGGTTCAAGTTTGTCGGACCGGTGATTGTTTACGCCTGGATGCAGGCAGTGGGCATTGTGAATGACCACGCACCTGACTGCTTCCGTCGTGACTTCTGCAAGAGCCACTGACCGCTCATCTCAGGTCTTGCCGTCTATCCCCCTCTCTCGTTGACCGTAGCCTGGAAGCCCTGCTCGAAGTATTTCCACGGAGCCAAACACCCTCAATCCGCATCCCACCCAGTGCAAATTCGCCCATTCAGGGCGTGCGAGGAGAAGGATAGACGTGGATACATCGAGGGTGGTCGTAGTTGCCGGAGTTCACGGCGTTAGCGGCAAAGCGGCCGCCGAACATTGGCGCCACGTTCCCGATACAACGGTTTATGGACTCTCGCGCCGAACAGCTCCTGTGCCCGACGGTGTCCATCCGATAACGGTCGACTTGCTGGATCCCGAGGACGTGAGATCAAAAGTAGGAGCTCTCCAGGGCGTCACGCACATAGTCTTCGGCGCGTACATCGAAAAATCGACAGCCGCAGAGAAATCGGCTGTGAACGTTGCAATCCTGCGCAATCTGCTCAATGCAGTGGAAGTACCGTCCGCGAACTTGGGGCACATTACGTTCTATCAGGGCGGAAAGGCATACGGAGCCGACCTGGGCCCATTCAAAACGCCGGCGCGAGAAGACGACCCGCGACTCATGCCGCCCAACTTCTACTACGATCAGGAAGATTTCCTGCGCGAACGGCAACGGGGCAAGAATTGGCACTGGACGGCTCTTCGCCCGGAGGCAATCTGCGGGTACGCGACTGGTAATCCGATGAATCTCGCTATGGTCATTGCTGTTTATGCCACGATTTCCAAGCAGCTGGGCTTACCGCTTCGTTTTCCGGGTACCGAAGCCGCGTATCGCGCGCTGTACCAGGTAACCTCGGCAGATATTCTGGCGAGCGCCACAGTTTGGGCGGGCACTCACGACGCTGCGCGGAACGAAATATTCAACATCACCAACGGGGATTACTTCCGATGGCAGCACATGTGGCCTCGCATCGCAAAGATGCTCGGCATGGAGATTGCGGATCCTGTTCCAACTCCGTTAGCCGTGTACATGCAGGACAAGGAAGAACTGTGGAACCAGATCGTCCGACAGCACGATTTGCAACGAATTCCCTATTCGCAGCTTGTCTCGTGGAATTTCGGAGATTTTATCTTCAACAGCGGCTTCGACAATATCTCGAGCACGGTCAAAGCACGGCGCGCAGGCTTCCAAGACTGTATTGATACGGAGGATATGTTCCGTCTCTTCTTCGAGAGACTGCAGCGCGAAAAGGTGATACCGGCTAACCCTTAATAACGCCCATCGGCCTTAATCGGGCTACTTTCTTCGCCAACCCGGCGTTGTGCACTACTTCGATCACTTCGTCCACGTCCTTATACGCTTCGGGCAGCTCCTCCAGAATCCCATCACGCGATTCGCTGCGCACCAGGATGCCTGCTTCCTCGAGTTTTCTTCGTTCTTCCGTTATATTTTTGCCCTTGCGCACCGCAGTTCGGCTCATCAGGCGTCCGGCGCCGTGGCACACGCTCGCAAAGGTTTCCGCCATGGCGCCGGGCTGGCCAACAAGCACCCATGAGGCCGTTCCCATGCTCCCGGGAACGAACACTGGCTGGCCAATATCCGCGTAGGAAGCGGGCAGCTCCGGATGCTTTGCAGGAAAAGCGCGCGTTGCACCTTTCCTGTGCACCAAAACCTTCCTACGCCGGCCGTCAACGACGTGGGTCTCCTCTTTCGCTATGTTGTGACAAACGTCGTAGATAAGATCCAGGCGCACCTCGGTGTCGAATACGCGCCGGAATGCGTCGCGCAGAAAATGGAGAATTCCTTGACGATTGGCCCAGGCGAAATTAGCTGCGGCGGCCATTGCTCCTAGATAAGATTGCCCTTCGCTCGATGGAACCGGAGCGCAGGCTAGCTGGCGATCAGGCAACTGAATGCCATACCTCGGCATGACCTGGTTCATCAGTGCGACGTAATCCGTACAAACCTGGTGCCCCAAGCCACGAGAGCCCGAGTGAATGAGAACAACCACCTGATCCTTCTCAATGCCCATGGCAGTCGCTGCAGGCACATCGTGCACGCGATCGACATATTGAATTTCCAGGAAATGGTTTCCGCTCCCGAGTGTTCCGAGCTGCGGAGCGCCTCGCTCTTTCGCTCGATCGGATACTTTTCGTGGGAGCGCATCCTTCATGGCGCCCCCGGCTTCAGCCCGTTCGGTATCACGCGGCTCGCCATAGCCGTGCTCCACCATCCAACGCGCCCCGTTCTCGAGAACGGCATCGATGTCCCCGTGTTTCAATTTCACGCGGCCTTCGGTTCCAGTGCCACAGGGAACATCTCGGAAGACTTGGTCGATCAGCTGCTTCATTCGCCCTTTTACATCGGCTCGCGTCAGTGTGCTTCGTACGAGCCGGACGCCGCAGTTGATATCGAATCCTACGCCACCGGGCGAAACTACACCCTCTTCAAGGTCCGTAGCGGCTACGCCGCCAATCGGAAACCCGTAGCCCTGATGGATGTCGGGCATCGCCAGGCTCGGTCCGACGATCCCCGGTAAGGTGGCGACATTCATGGCCTGCCCCAGGGATTGATCTTTCTTCACTAGCTCGATAAGAATCGGGCTGGAGAATACAAGCACATCCGTCCGCATCCCCAGCGCCTCGTTTCGAGCAATCCGGTACCGGTAATCGTCCACGGTATCGAGCTTTATGTCATACATCGACAAACACCTCGGCAATCCACTGTCGACCCATTGCGAACAAACGTAGCTGGTGATAGGTCACTGCTTTCACCGAAACACGGACCGGGTGTTTCTCCGGCGTACGCCGCTCCCCTATGGCTTCGCATGACAGGCGAAATGGTTCCTGGAATGTGACGGCAAAGGAATCGAACACAAGCCGCCGAGTGTCTACGTGGTACAGAACCTCGTTCAGCCAATTGACCAGGAGCGATTCGCGGTCGCTTCCTTCGGCCTCCAACTTCCATTGCTGGCTCGGCGTAACGTCCGACGGATCCAAAATGATCGAGATAAGAGCGCCGGCACAGTTTCCGAACAAGTTTTCGAGAGAATCTCCCCAGGCGCGAAATCCGACGTCGGCCGGATGCTCCAACAGCTCGAAATTCATACGGAAAGCTAGCAAGCTCCTATGCGCTTGTGCGATCTGTTCCGCGAGCTTTCTGTTTCGGATTCGCTGGCGCGTTTTGCGAATGCGTCGACAGCCCTCCCAGCCGAACGTCGCGATGGAGGCTACAAGTGCAGAATAGGAGAGAATTGAACACACATGAGCACATCCACGATTCCGCAAACGCCGAGTACGTTTGCAGCAAAAGCATACGCGGCCCAGAGTTCCACGTCTCCGTTGGCCCCTTATCAGATCAAGCGCCGCGAGCCGCGGCCGCAAGACATCCAGATTCAGATCCTATACTGCGGCATTTGCCACTCGGACTTACATCAGGTAAGGAACGAATGGGATAACGCGCTACCCACAGTGTATCCGTGCGTTCCCGGACACGAGATCGTCGGTCGAGTAGTGAAGGCGGGAAGTGCGGTCAAGAAGTTCAAAGAAGGAGACCTTGCCGCTGTCGGCTGCATGGTCGATTCCTGCCGCGTCTGTCCGAATTGCAAGGATGGCTTGGAACAGTACTGTCTACAGTTCCCGGTCTTGACGTATAACGGCGAAGACAAGGTTCTTGGTGGAATGACCTACGGCGGTTATTCCGAGAGCATTGTCGTCGACGAAGCATTCGTCCTTCGAGTGCCCGCGAACCTTGACCTGGCCGCGACGGCCCCATTACTGTGCGCCGGTATTACAACGTACTCGCCCCTTCGACACTGGAAGGTCGGGGAGGGACAAAAGCTGGGCGTTGTGGGGCTTGGCGGGCTCGGACATATGGCTTTGAAATTCGGCAAAGCCCTGGGCGCACACGTCGTGCTTTTTACAACCTCGCCGAACAAAGCGCAAGACGCGCTCCGGCTGGGAGCGCATGAAGTGGTGGTATCAAAGGATCAAGCGGCGGTACAGAAGCACGCGGGAAGCTTCGACTTTATCCTGGACGCTGTGGCGGCAGACCACGACCTGAACCTCTACTTGAACCTGCTGAAACGTGATGGAACACTGACGCTCCTGGGCGCACCGCCGAATCCAGTGCCGGTGGCGGCCTTCGGTCTCATTGGTGGACGAAGACGGGTAGCAGGATCCTTGATCGGCGGCATTCCGGAAACGCAGGAGATGCTTGATTTCTGCGCCGAGCACGGGATTACCTCCGATATCGAACTGATTCGGGTGGAACAGGTCAACCAAGCCTACGAACGCCTGCTCAAAGGCGACGTGAGGTACAGGTTCGTGATTGATATGTCGTCTTTAGGCTAGTCTTCTCTACTCAGATTCTGCCGATGAGGCGAATGTACTCAGAACACATTCGCCTCATCTTGGCAAAGCTCTTCCGCGCAGAGATGACCTTCAGTCAAGTTCCCGAATCCAGATATTTCGAAAACTGACGGGCTTGCTCGCGTCGCCGTGAGCCTGGAGCTTGATGGGCGCCCTGTCGTACGCCTTGTAGAACGGTTTCCCAATGTATAGGGTTTCACCCTTCAACTCGAAGTGGTTCTCGACGAGAACTCCATTGAATAGAAGTGTTACGTACGCGGGAGTCTTCACGGAGCCATCATCGTTGAATCGTGGCGCGGTCCAGATTACGTCGTAGTATTGCCATTCGCCGGGCTTGCGGGTTGGATTGGCGAGTGGAATGGCTTGTTTGTAGATACTGCCTGCTTGCCCGTTCACGTACGTTTTGTTGTTGTACGAATCCAGAACCTGCAATTCGTAGCCGGCGTCCTTCGGCCCGGTGGAGGCGAGGAAAATACCGCTGTTTCCGCGAGCCTGGCTCGTACCGGTGATGTCCTCCGGCACTTTCCATTCGACGTGAAGCTGATAGTCTTTGAACTTTTGCTTCGTCTCGATATTGCCGACGCCCTTCTCCTTGTTCACTGTCAACACACCGTCTGCCACGGTCCAGCGGGCCGGCGTTTTACTATCGCTCGCCAGAACCCAATTATCGAGATTCTTGCCGTCGAACAGCACAATGGCGTCAGAAGGCGGCTCCGTGTTGTGAGCGCCCGGCGTGACAACTTTCGGAACGGGCTCCCATACTTCGGTGTCTGCTGGTTTTGCTCCAGGTGTCTGTTGCGCCGAGGCGATTGCGGCGCCCGCGAGGAGGGCCGCGCAGATAGAAAAGTTCGAGATCTGAATGGGCATGACCTTAGAAAACTATATACCCATTGTGCCGGATTGAACTCAGGTACTCCTTCCCTCGGCCTTCTTGTTGTGTGGCCAAGAACTAGTCGTAGTATTCGAGTCCCAAGTGGGTGATCAGTTCTTCGCCGCGCATCCAACGTAAAGTGTTTTTCAATTTCATCAGTTGAATGAAGATGTCGTGCTCGGGATACAGACCTGGTGCGGTCATAGGGCCTTTGAAATAGAACGACAACCATTCCTGGATGCCTTTCATGCCGGCGCGCTGAGCAAGATCCATGAAGAGGACAAGGTCCAACACGAGTGGCGCAGCGAGGATCGAATCGCGACACAAGAAATCGATCTTGATCTGCATGGGATAACCCAGCCAGCCCGTGATATCGATGTTGTCCCATCCTTCTTTTGCATCACCCCGCGGCGGATAGTAGTTGATCCGAACAGCGTGGTAGAGATCCCCGTACAGCTGCGGGTAGAGTTGGGGCTGCAGGATCTGTTCAAGCACCGAGAGTTTCGTTTCTTCTTTCGTTTTGAACGATCCGGGGTCTTCCAGCACTTCGCCATCCCGGTTGCCAAGGATATTCGTTGAGAACCAGCCCTTGACACCCAGCATGCGAGCTTTGAAGCCGGGGGCCAGCAAGGTCTTCATGAATGTCTGGCCGGTCTTGAAGTCCTTCCCGCAAATCGGCACGCCCTGCTCTTTAGCGAGTTCCAGAAGTGCCGGAACGTCGGTCGTCAGGTTCGGGGCTCCGTTGGCAAATGGCACGCCTTCTTTCAACGCAGCGTAGGCATAAATCTGGCTCGGTGCAATCGACGGATCGCTTCCATGCAAGCCTTTCTCGAAGCTGGTGAGCGACTCGTGGACGCTGGCAGGTTTGCCGAACACCTCGGTAGAGCCGCACCAGATCATTACCAGGCGGCTGCATCCGTGCTTCGCCTTGAACTCGCGAATGTCCGCTCGAAGCGCCTCGGCGAGTTCCTTCTTGTTCGCACCTGTCTTGATATTGGGACCAGTGATACGACGAACGTAGTCTTGATCAAAAACAGCTTTCATGGGTTCGATCGCCGCCAGGGGCTCCTTTACTTGATCCAGCAAAGGCGCTTCGAGAACACGGGCTCGCGCGGCCGCTTCATAAACGTTGTCTTCGAAAATGTCCCATCCGCCAAAAACAAGATCGTTCAAATCCGCAAGCGGGACGAAGTCCTTGATCCTGGGCGTGCGATCATCCGTGCGCTTGCCCAACCGAATTGTGCCCAGTTGAGTCAAGGAACCGATTGGCTCGCCCAATCCTGCTTTGACGAGTTCAACCCCGGCGACAAACGTGGAGGCGACCGCTCCCATTCCTGGCATTAGAATCCCCAAGCGGCCATCTGCGGGAGCAATAGAAATGTTGCGATCAATAGACAAAAGACAGAGTTCTCCTCGAACAAACATCCCCATTGACGCACACAAAATCAGCAGTGTAGGCCACACACGTTTGCAGGATTTCTTGCGCGGAGAGACGGCTCAACCGGACTACGGTTTGAAGGTGTATCTCCGTAGCGCGCCGACTACCAGCGTTCGGAATGATCACCTCGCCGCGAAGGCTCTGGCATCGTAAAGCGACTTTTCTTATCTCGTTCGAAACTCGCCTGTCGGCTGTTCCACCATGCAGTTCACTCGGTAGTGATACACGGTGCCACTTGCTAGCCCTGAGAGATGGACTGCTCGAGTTCGCTCTTTTCCGGCATCTGGCACCCGTTTGAAATCTTCGATTACGCTCGAGTCCTTACTGGAGTAATCCACCGGACATCCTTGTCCATCGGGCGCGCTAAATTGGATATCCGCCGAGTCAGCGGTGATTCCGGCAGGTTCGTTGAGCGTCACCTTCCCCTGCGCGGCCTCGAGCGCGTCGATATCGGCGCCCACGTCCTTTCCATCCCGGGTTCTGTTCCGTGCCATCGCCCTGACGCCCGCATCCGGACGCAGCCGGAAATTAGGCTTGCCACTCAGGCTCATCCAGCCAACCGCATTCACATTGCTCGGCTTCGGAGGAATAATGTTTTCACCGCCGGGCCACCAGCCCTCCACTTCTCTTCGCCCTGTATCGGCTAGCAGCAGGTTGTTAGCAAACACGTGACCGGGTAGTTGGCAGTCGATGAACGCCTTACCCGGAGAGCGGTCGCCGCAGACATTAGGACCGCTGTGGAACGCACCGCCTTCCTGACGAATGCCAGGATCGCCGTTGCTGAGATGGAAGATGTTGTCGGTAATCTTGACGCCCTCAATGCGATTGTCAAACAGATACAGGATGGACGGCGCCCTGCCCGTGTTCCGGTAAATCGTATTGTGTTCCAGGCGGGCATCTTCATATCCGACCGCCTCCGACACCCAACCGTTGCCCGCATTGAAGCCGCCGATTTTCGACCAGTAATTCTCCTGGATGTCCCAGCCCAGGTTGTTGTGGAACCAGAGGCGGATGGGCGGCTTCGTCTGCGTGCAACCGCCTTCGGTTGAAGACATGCCGACCATAATTCCTGGCACGTGCTGGAACGTAGTGTTTGTGATCTCCGCGTCCCGAATACCCTGGTCGCATACGCTCGTCATCGCGAGTTCCTGGCTGGTACCAATCGCCATGTTGAAGTTGCCATCAAAGATCAGACCATCGATCTTGATGCGCTCCCCGGATTTCCATTCAAGGGGTTGTCGATTGCGATACATCAAGCCATCCGAAGGTGGGATACCCGCCGGCCGGTGCTCGTCGGGAACGGAGCCGGGCGGGTAGGTATACATGTGCTCCAAGGGCACGTGGAACGTGTCGCGGTGGTAGTAGTAGTCGCCCCGCACCCAATGCTGCTGGGAGTATCCCGGCCCATGCGGATTGCCCGAAATGGCGAGCCCGCCTTCATCGTGATGCAGCAAGTTACCGGTCCCGGAGAAATAGTTGTTCTCGAAGAGGTATGGACCCGGGCCGATTCCGGCGACAATACACTGACAGCCATCGGTGCTGAGTTGCCAGGATTGTTCGTCTCCATTCTTGATCTCCATCAGTTTGCCGCCCGCAAACTTCAAGCACGCGATCTCCCCGGCGGCCGTGTTCCCGTCCACATTCTTCGGCCAGGCATCGGAGAAGTTACAGCTTCCGTTCCCCGGCTTATACCGGGCCAGTGCGTGTACGGTACCCGAGCCATAGTCTGCGTTCTGCAGGAGGTCGGTGTTGTACCAGAACGGTGTTTGGCGAATGAAGTACGAGGCAGTATAGATCGTGCCTTGTGTAACCGGGACGGGCTTCTCGAAAGTAACGCTGATCCAACCCGAGCTTTTCTCTGCCGATGTTCCGGCTGTTGCCAGCCTTTTTCCGCTCTCATCCCAAAGCGAAACAGTGTGCGAATCTGTCTTGTCCGACGGCGGTTTATTAAACCGGACACCGCAAACGAAGCCGGGGAGAGCCGCGGTGAAGCGAGTTCCTAATTCGTACGTCATTGGCCCGCCGGAACGAAACAAGGACGGCTCATCAAAGATGGTCTGCGGGCTCGAACACGATGGTGCGGTGGAGAAGATCGGGTCTACTGCGAAGGAATTGCCCCCGTTCAACTTGGTCGGAAAGTCAGATGATCCGGGATTGAGAACCCCTGCGCCCTTGCTTTCGGTTGTGTAGACGCTGCATGGGCCCCCGGAACAAGTGCCCGTCACTCCGGGCGGGAGCGACACTCTCAATTGAGATCCGTCCACACTCGCGTAGACAAATCCGTTTCCGTCGCCCGTCCCGGAGATGTTGACCGTTACCGCCGATTTCTGTAGGTACTTGTGAAGTCCGTTCAGATGGTGCTCACCCGGGCTAACGACAAATTGCGTTCCGTCTTTTCCCACTCGGTTTGGCGAGAAGACCCTCCCGGACGCTTTGGAAGATATCGAGATTGTCGAAGTAGCTGTTCATCCAAGCGACATTGTGGCCGTCCCACATGACAGTCTGAAAGTAGCGATTCGGTGAGCCCTGACCATGAACGTACACGCGATCGAACACAATGTCCTGGCTCGTGTTGGGCACGGTTAAGAAGCGATTCCAGAAAGAAGGACTCGTGCTCGTTTGCGCATCCCGGCTATTCAGACTTGTGAACTCAATTCCTTCGAGCCAGACGTTCGCGAGCATATGCTGATCGTTACCATCGTTGTTCCCCAGATTGAAAAGAACAATGGGAGCACCGTGAGGGAGCGGGCCGCCCAGGCCCATCGTTGCGCCGGATATTGTGAGAACAAACTTGGGCATCTTCGATGACCATTGCGGGCCGATCCGTGTGTGTTCCGGTGCGAACTGCGCTTCCGGAACGGACGTCCGAATCACAATCCAATTGAGCGGTCGCGGATACGGAACAACATAGAGGCGGTTACCCCAGCCGGCATTTGCAAACTTCATCAACTGACTTCCGGCGGAACCAAACGGAGCCGTACAGGTGAGCTGAAACGACTCGGGATTAGGGCCGGTTTTATGCGCGTAATAAACAACACCGCTTAAGATTCCGGTGCACTTGCTTGGCAAGTTCCAGGATGTCTCCCGGACTTCCACTGGCGGGGTCGGTGCCCGGCAAAGAGGAATAGCTTGCTCCGAAAATAAGCTGCTGTCCTTCTTTGAAATTGGTGTTCGAGACCGTGATGGTGCTTTCTTCGGTACTGACGGTTCCCGCTGTGAACACGTTGAGGTCTGGAGGGTTTTGCTTCGGCTGATAAAGGCCCTGGCAGATTGTCGATGGGCTTAAGTTTAGTACCGTTCCCCACTGATTCTGGTGTTGGATGGCCGTATCCCACTGGGCCTGGAAATCACTGCAATTTTCTGCAATTTGCACCTGATGGTACTTCGAAGTGTCGGGATATTCGGGATGGTATTCGACGGGAGGCAACGGATACGCCGGGTGAAGTTGGGGCTGCGGCAGGGTCTTCGTCGTGATTCCCTGGCCGGACGAGTAGTTCCCCCGCCCGGAACCGTCATCGTGCGTCGCAACTTCGGGACAGATGCGGTATTCGGTGTCGGGCTGTAGTCCGCCCAGGATGATCTTGAATCCCTTTTGAGGCCGATAATTGCCGCCGGTATCGCCCGGATATGTGCTTGGCTGGACAAAACCGCCCTTCCCTGAATCGCAAGAACCCTGGGCGGCGGGAATGTAACGAATCCGAACGTTGTTCCATGGTGCCGAAACATCGAAGTGCAGCAGCATGGTCGAGTGGCTTAAATCGGTGACCGTAATGTTTGACACGGTCGGATTCTGGGCCAAGGCAACGCCGGTCAGAACACCAAAGAAGACGAGAAATGCTTTCATACGGCTGGAGCAACGAACCGAACGGTACGGTCCGTCCTGACGGGCCGAATCCAACGCGGCCCATCTCTCCAAGGATGCCTTACGCTCGGCCAAGCTTTCGGTCTGGTACCCAAAGACCGGCAACTGCCAATGTCTGTTTCATGACTTGCAGCGAGATTCTTCATTCGCTGCCAACGAAATTGTAAGATTATGCGTATGTCGCACTTCTATCGACAGCTTCACGATCGTGAACTTCTAGTGCAAGGCGAACAGATCCTTCGTGAAATCGATCGCAGAAAACTGTTGGAAGTCCTTCTCCTAACCGAGGAGGAAGAACACCAGGAAACCCGTGACCTTGTTTTTCCTCGACGCCTGACGTCGATTACCATTGACAAGGGTAAACTGATGCTCTCCGTCGAACGAAGTTTCTTCCGGCCTTTTTAGAAGTGATTCCAGAGATATTGATTGTAGACTTCGTGGTGGTATTGCACTTCCGGTACCTTCACGAAATTGCCGAGCAGGCGAGCACAGCGATCCGCTGAACTCTGCTTCAGCTCTGCGTACCGCTCCTTAACATCCTCGCCAAGAAGATGTCGTGATCCACTCGGCACTTCCTGAAATTCGCCAGCGCGTCGTAGATGTTGTCGGGAAGGAAGCGACTGCGCGGTGCGCAGATTCTCGACCTTGGCCGTTTCGCCCTCGAGGCCGGTCCGGAAGATCGAAAGCAGAGCCAGATAAGGGTTTGCGTCAGGTCCAACGGAACGCACTTCTACGCGAGAGCTTCTTTCGTTGCCGATCGGGATCCGGATCATCGAACCACGATCGACTGCAGACGCTTTGATCTGATTCGGAGCTTCGAAGTGCGGGTCAAGTCGGCGGTAGGCATTAACGCTCGCGTTCAGGAGCAGGCAGATATCATTGCCATGGGTAAGGATACGATCGATAAACTCCCAGCCGAACTTACTCAGCTTTTCTTCGCCGTTCGGATCCCAGAACAGGTTCGTTCCGTCCTTGGTGATGGAAACGTTCGTATGCATCCCGTTTCCGTTGACACCGACGACCGGCTTCGGCAAGAAGGAGGCGGTCAATCCCATTTTGGTCGCGACCTGGCGGCATATGAGCTTGTAAAGCTGAATCTGGTCGGCCGCCGTCACCACTTCCGCATAGCTGTAGTTGATTTCGAATTGCGAGGGAGCGACTTCCGGGTGGTCCTTCTCGTTCTGGAATCCCATGGCGCGCTGGACGTCAGCGGAACTGTCGATAAACTGCCGCAGTGGATCGCCAGGGAGAGAGTGATAATACCCGCCGGTATTCACATAGTCGAAGCGCGCGGTCCTAAAGAAATGACGCTCCGCGTCGACACCCTGGAATAGGAAACCCTCGATCTCGTTCGCGGCATTCAGCGTATATCCGTGTTTCTGCTTCAAGCCTTGTAGCATAGTTCTTCAGAACACCGCGGATATCGGCACTGTAGGCGAGCCATCCTTATCGATCACCTCGCCAAAAACAAGGAATTTGCCTGGTCCGAAGATATCGGAGGGCGGCAGGTAGGAGGCTCCCCAGTCGAGACCAAGCCGGAGGTCGCTTTCGCGCTGCGCGGTGAATCCTCGAATGGACGATCCGTCAAACGTGAGATTGTCCCAACTTTTGACAAGAAATTTCTTGTCATAGTCGAGCATGTGCAGGCGACCTTCCAGATCGCTAAACAGTACTGTCACGGCTTTGATCCGCTTCTCGTCATTGAGATACTTCAGCCTCGCTTCCTGAATTTTGTCCGTGGTAAGCGTTTTACGCTCTTCCTTGAACTTCAGGTTCAGCTCTTCCAATTCGGCGTAGCTAAGGCTCAGGCGGTCTTGCAATTCGGTCGGCATTCATCTCCTAAACTTGTGTCTTACCGGCGGTTCGATCCAAGCGAGAAGGCGAACGGAGCCTGTACGCACTAATGATTTTATTTTGGAATGTCCTACAGGGGCCACTGAGAACGAACGAAGTCACCAGAGACCGAAGCTTCGAACCGCTGTAGTTCTCTTCTTGAGAATTTTAACAGTCTACCGCGCTACGCGCGCTTCGATATACCCGGACGGCTCATCTATGGGGACGAAGATCTGGTTCGGATTCTCAAGGCCAAATCGCTCCAAATCCACCAAAAGGCAATGTTTATTTGGCAAAGTCAAGTGGATTTCCTCCACCGGCGGACACGCCGATAGCACCCCCTCGGCCATCGCGAACAGAGTTTGCTGGACGGAGGAGCTGCAGTGTTCGGCAAATACGCGCATCAGAACGTCTCGGACTTTCGCGAAATTGGCATCAAAATCAAGATCCGGACGAGAGCAGGACCAATCCGCTGAGACCACTGTCCCGAACAGACGGTCGTTCGTTTCGGGCAGTGTCGTGAACTCGTCCTTGATAAAGCCGCTAAAAGCCGAATTCGCGGTCTTCAGAACCTGCAGTTCTCGGAGGCCGGACCTGACCTTCTTCGATGTCCGCGTGGCAATGATTTCCGCCGTACGGCGCTCCGCTCCCGACTGCCTGAAGGCTGACGGGCTATCGCCAATGCGCTCCCAAGGAGCCTGTTCGATCTGAACGGTCGCTTGCTGAAGGTGGGGCAGCCGCGACAGAAAATGTGCGGTTATCATCCGCCCGAAGGTCTCGATGTCGGACCAGCGCAGCTGCTTTGCCAAGACGTAAACCGTGTTCTTCAACGTGTCGGTCGGAAGGACGTCGGCATTGGATCCCGTCAGATACGAAGGGGCAAAATCTCCTTCGAAGAAGATGCTGACGTTTAGCTCCCGGAGCTGGTGCTGCGCCTGGGTGCGATCGACTTGAGTGAGGCGGATTGACGTCTTCCCGTAAGTGTCGAATTTCAGTTCCGCCATGCTTAACTCCCGCGATACGTTGTGAACCCGAATGGGCTGATCAGCAGGGGTATGTGATAGTTCGATTCCGGGTCTTTCACCCGAAACGTCACGGCCACCTCGGGATAGAAACTATCGGACCACCGCTCGCCCACATCGAAAACGAGTCTGTATTGCCCGTTAGCGAGAGGAGTTTCTGGCGGCAGAAGCGCGGCAACGCGGCCGTCCGCATTGGTACATGCGGAAGCTACCTCTTGACCCTCTCGATAAAGGCGAACCTGAATGCCGGACGCAGGACGGCCGGCAGCCGTATCAAGGATATGAGTCGAAATCCCGCTCATCGATCTATCAGTTTATTCAGCCGTAAATGAACAATCTTCATTTGTTCCTCGCCGGCGACTCGTATTTCGTCGTCAGGACTATTGTTTAGGCGTTGTTCCAATGAGACGAGTATCTCGTCGACAGATTTTCCCGTGGCACAAATGATGAAGATAAATCCGAATCGCTCGTGATACTCACTATTCAATTGAGCGAGGCGGGTTTTCCCGTCGTCGGAAGCCGTAGCGACGCCCTCCTGCTCCTTCATGCTCCACCGGGAAGCGCCTCCGGTGTCGCCGATCCGAGGATGGCTGGCGAACGCTTCGAGCCAATCTTCCCGGCCAAGGGCACTCCAGACCGAGTCGGCTGCCCTGTGTAATTCGACCAAGTGGGGAAAGGACCGGCGCGCGGCCATACCTTCCGCCCAACGCTGAGATCCGCAACACGGTTTCAGAACGTCGGCCGCACTATGCAGATCCATCCCGTTCAGCTCATCGAGTGTCATGAGCAGTCATCAGGAATTCGCCCAGGAGGTTTCGGGCCACTTGCGCCCGATACTGTGCTGTCGAACGGATGTCGTCAATCGGTTTAATCTCAATACTGAGCGCGTCCTTGGCCCGCGCGATCACCGCTGGCGAGATTGCCTTTCCTAGAATTTCGGCTTCCGCCGCCGTGCAGCGGACCGGCGTTGGCGCGACACTGCCAAGCGCAACGGCAACACCCGTCACGGTGTCTCCTTCCAGGTGAAGCAAGCCGTTTAAGCACACCTTCGAAATTGCTTGAGCCTTCCTGGCGCCCACTTTGCGCGCGTAATGCTGCCAGCCGGAGAACTGCCGCGGGAGATGAATCGAAGTGATCATCTCGCCTCGGGCGAGTTGCATCTGCTTATAACCCGTGTGGAACTCACGATACGGCACGAAGCGTTCGCCGTGTATGGATTTAAGAGACAGGGTGGCACCGTAAGCGAGAAGCGGAGGCGCTGAATCGGCCGCAGGCGATGCATTCGCAATATTCCCGCCAATCGTTCCACGATTCTGGTTAGCAACGCCACCTGTCCAGCTCGCCGCCAACGGCAGGAGAGGAAACTCCGAACGAAGGATCGGATGCTCGCGGATGGCCGTGTACGTAACGGCCGCGCCCACCACGACCTCCTGCTCCGTCACTTCGATTCCGCAAAGTTCGGAAAGCTGTCGAATACTGACGAAACGATGGCCGCGCAATTTCCCCGCATTCAGCAGAACCATCAAATCCGTTCCGCCCGCAATTGGCTCCCAACCCGGATCAGACGCAAGAAGACGCATCGCGTCGTTCAAATCGGATGCCGTTACGAAGTTGAGGTCTCCAATGGCGGACTTCAACGGTCGCTTCCGCTCGCTTTGTAAACAGCCTCTACAATCTTTCCGTAACCCGTACAGCGGCAGAGATTTCCAGCGAGCCCTTCACGGATTTCCGCTCGGGTGGGATGCGGATTTTTCCGCAGAAGATAAACAGCTGCGGTGAGCATGCCAGGCGTGCAAATACCGCATTGCGCGCCTCCCGCCTCGGCAAACGCCTGCTGCAATGGATGCAGATCACCGTGCTTTGCAAGTTCCTCAACCGTACAGACGGTGGCACCTTCTACCTGCAGCACGGGGACCAGGCAGCTGTTAACGAGCTCATCGTTGATGAGAACTGAGCACGCGCCGCACTCCCCTTCTCCGCAGCCCTCTTTCGTTCCGGTCATTCCAAGATCCTCGCGCAGAACGTCCAGCAGGCGTTTCATTGGCGGAGCCGATACAATGCACTTCTTTCCGTTCACCGTGAAACTGACAGAGCTCATCAGGAAACGCCCACTTCCTCCGGCCGTGCCAAGCCCTGCAGAATCTCTTCCGGTAATAACGGCACCTGGGAGAAAGCTACGCCTGTCGCGTTCTCGACAGCGTTGAGAAGCGCCGGCGCAGGCCCGTCCATCGGCAATTCCCCGATGCCCTTGGCTCCCATGGCTCCATGTTCGTACGGAACCTCGTCAAAAAGAACGCGAATTGGCGGCGTGTCCACGGCTGTCGGAATGATGTAGTTCGTCATCTGATTGTTCATCATTCCGCCGTTTCGCCAAACGACTTTCTCGTAGAGCGCGAGGCCGATGCCCTGGACCACACCACCTTCGATCTGACCTTCGGCCAGAACCGGGTTCAGAACCTTCCCAACCTCTTGAGCCGCCACGAAATCATCTACGGTCACCTCGCCGGTTAATGTGTCAACCGTCACGGTCGCAACGTAAGTAGCCCAGGAGTAAGCGCCGTAAGCGTCTCCCCGATACGTCTGGTCGTCCCAATAGATTCCAGGCGGCTCCTCGTATTGCGCGCGGACCGTCAACGGCCCTCGCTCGCGAGCGTACCGGACCACGCTGTTGGAACTGTTCGGGTCTGTAGCTCTCGGGAAGATATCCGCCTCCCTGCAATTTACTCTTGAGGTCCAGCGCGGCTTTTTCCACTAGCCGTCCGATCACCATCGATGTCCGCGAGGCGACCGTAGGTCCGCTGTTCGGAACGAAGGCGGTATCCGGTCGTCTGATATCGATGGCTTCGTAGTCCGCCCCCAGCGCTTCCGCCGCAATCTGGGTCAAAACCGTGTTTGTGCCTTGGCCCATTTCGGTCATGGAAGCGGATACACACACCCGGCCAGCCTCCGTCACTTCGAGTTCGACCACTGACTGGAGATAACGTTCGCCGGAGCCTGTAAAGCCCGCTCCATGAAAGAACGTCGCAAATCCGATGCCACGCTTCCTCGTGCTCGCTTCGTTCTCTTTTGCGAACCGCGCAATCTTCTCCTCGTAATTTGCCGCGTCCAGCGCCTTCCTCTGCAACGCGGCAAGATCCATCGGCTGAGTGATGGCTTGGCCCGTTGCGGTGGTCTCGCCTGTTCGAAGGAGATTACGGCGGCGGAACTCTTCCGGCGCTAATCCAACCGTTCGCGCGACCTTGTCCATGTGCCGCTCCAGCGCAAAGATCGATTGCGGCGCTCCGAACCCTCGGAATGCGCCGTGAGGCGGCGTGTTGGTTGCCACGGCCGTGCTCCGGATCCGGACGTTGTCGCATCGGTAGGGGCCGGCGGCGTGAATAGTGCCGCGTGAGAGAACGACCGACGAAAGCGTGGCATAAGCGCCGCCATCGATGACGAACTCGATCTCCATTCCCAGAAGCCGGCCGTCCCTCGAAACTGCCGTGCGGTGGCGCGTGCGCGAGGGATGGCGTTTGGTGGTCGCTGCCATATCTTCCTCGCGATCGTAAATGAGCTTTACCGGCCGCCCTGATTTCCAAGCGAGCAGCGCCGCATGGCCGGCAATGATCGAAGGGTATTCTTCTTTCCCACCGAACGCTCCGCCCGTTTCCTGCTGCACGACCCGGATCTTCTCAGACGGCAGCCCGAACAGGACGCACAGTGCTTTGTGCACGTAGAACGGACATTGCAGCGAGCCCCACACCGTTACTTCGGATTCGGAATCCGCAGCCGCGAGCATGCCATTGGGCTCAATGTACAGCTGTTCCTGCGCGCCCGTCGCATACTCGCCCTCAACAACGAATGCCGCTTCCCGCCACACTGCGTCGATGGCGCCTTTGTCCAACGCGTACGACTTGAAGACGTTGTCCTCGCCCCAGACGATAACGTCCCCACGAAGTGACGCGTCGATGTCGAAGACAGCGGGAAGCGGATCGTACTCGATGCGGACCAGGCTTCTCGCCTTACGGAGAAGATCCTTGTCCTCATGCGCGATCAGGAGAACAGGCTCGTGGAGGTGATTGACCTGACCTGAAGCGAGGCAAGGCTGGTCTTCGTAGATAAGCGCGACAAGATTCCGCCCCGGAATGTCTTTGGCCGAAACGACCGTGAATTCGTCCCAAGGCACGCCGGCTTCGAAGTGGATCCCGCGAATGATGCCTCTCGGTACGCTACTCCGGACCGTGGCTCCATGAAGCATACCCGGCATGCTCATGTCGTCCACGTAGCAGGCTTGCCCGGTGAGCTTGCTCCGCACTTCCTTCCGAAGCACGGGGGCGCCGACAACCCGATGAGGCATACCTTACTGTAACTAAGCAGCGGCGATGGGGAAATATCCCCTAAGAACAAGCAAAGCTAAGATTTCGGCGAGCGAAGACGAGCTTTCAGCACCACGTGGATCTCGTCGTTTCGAGGATTTGTGAAACGGCAAACCACCCGACCTTCGTTGTCCAACGAAATGATTGCCGGCACGCTGACGCCGGTCAGATACCATCCGGCCGGCAGTATCGCTATGTTTCTCGGCCGCCCCAACGTGCGGTCCCAAACCAGTTCTCCGTTTTTCTCCGTGTAGGATTGCGGATCCGTATAGGTCTCAATCACACGTACGCGCACAGACTCACCCGGCCCGATCGGGTGAGGCAAATCCGCCTGGACTGCCACCGAGTCGTCTGGGACCGGATTCGGGTAATACTTAAGAGCATTGACGGATTTCCCGCTCACGTTGTAAGTCTTCAGTTTCTCTCCGGTATCGAGATCGAAGATTTGGGATTCGTTCACGATACTGCCCTTACGAACGAAGCTGTGAACGGAGGCTTGGCCCTCGCGGATCACATTGAAATCGTGAGAAATACGAAACTGGTGCGTTTCAGGCGGAAGCAACCAATACGTGATCTCTCGGTCCTGTTCAGCCCGGTGCTGTTGAGCCGCGAGGGACAGACTTAGGAGGAACAACGCCGAGAAAGCTCTCAAGGCAACCTCCTGCCACGGAGCCGGACCATCAACTCGTCGTCGCGATCGTTGAAAAAGCTGACGCGTACGCGTCCGTCACTTTGGGTGGTGACGATACCCGGAGCTCCGCAGGCCACCAACTCATACCCTTTCGGCAAAACAATAACATTCCGTTTAATCCCAAAGCCGCGCTGGAACTTCAGATCCGCTCCGTCCGGGCCATAAGATGCTGGATCGGTATAAGTCTTAAAGATTCGAACCCGAGCTTCGCCACCCTTTGGAACCGGATGCGCCAGGGTCACTTGAATGTAGCTGTCTGCGTTGGGCTTACTCCGCAATCCGTGTGCGACCGCATCAGTCGCACTTACCGTTTCGAATTTCAGTTCTTTTGCCGTGGCAGCGTCAATCACGCGCTCATCGGATGCCACCGATCCCCGGCGAATCGGATTGAAAAGATACGGTGAGCCCTCTGCGGAGGTGGACATGTCATAGGAAATCGCGAACGAATGTGACTCTGGTGCAAGCAGTTCATACACGGTCAGCTCATCGGAACCAAGGGCTAGACCGCAACCGGCGACTGCCATCAGAAAGATGCGCAGCACAAAGGGAAGCTCCATCGAAACAGGATACAAGTAGTTAATCTTTCGGCGGCGGAGCGTCTGAGGACGGCGTGGGTTTCCCGTCGATTGTTACCGGTTCCATCACCTCTGTCCGCGTACCATCAGGATCAAAGATATTCACCTGCCGTTTACGGTTCGTGCCGGTTCGGATCTGAAGCGGCTGCCCGTATTGCGGCCGGTAAGGCCTCTTGTCCAGGGCGGCTATCGTCGCAGCGGCGTCAGGTACTTCGAGGCAGAGATGGTGGGCGGACCCGCGCTTTGTGGGAGGAGGCGGTTCCTTGTAGAGCATGAATTCGATGTAGTCGTCCCCATCCGGCACTTTCATATTTGTCCACGAAAGTTCCTTGCCCTCCTTACTTCCCCGCCAGATCTCCTTGAAGCCGAGAATATCGCCGTAAAACTTATTTGCTCGGTCCAGATCCGTCACGATGATCCCCACGTGCATCATCCGTTTCGGAGATTCGGTCGCCGGACAGGTGTTTTCCTTTTCCGCGGGTCGTCCAACTGTCGGGTTCGTATTGCACAATCTCTAACTCGTGCCCGTCAGGATCGTCTACGGTAAATTTCAGATCGCCGGTCTGGTCCTTGTGTATCTTGTTCGTGAGCTTGATTCCCTTAGAAACCAGGTACGCGCGCATCGCCTTGGCATCGTCCGTCTGAATCGAAAGGTGATTGAGGCGGTCGGTGTTTGGGGCCCTCTCAGGAGAAAGCTCGACGTATTGCCGGTCGTTCACCTTGAAGGACGTTACCTTTGGCGAGCCGTCCGGATTCCTAAGCGTATAAGCCTCTTCGAAACCAAGGAACTCCCGGTAGAAAGCACTGGATCTTTCAAAATCATGGGCAAAGAATGAGATACGAGCCACGCCAAGTATGCGGGGCCGACTCGGCTGCCCCGCAGCTAGCGAACAGCTGAGGCCCAAGAACAGAAGAGTCCACTTCATATCGCGCTCTTACGACCGTAATTCGAGACCGATGGGCTCCGGACGGAAACTCCTGTCGTGGTAGACCGTCTGACCCCGAACAATCGTTGTCACCACGCGGCCCGTTAACGTTTCTCCGAGATAAGGCGAGACTTTGTGGCGGCACGGGAAATCGCATGGACTGACCTCGAAGCTCGCATCAGGATCGAAAATGACCAGGTCGGCATCCTGACCCGAAGCTATAGTGCCCTTTCTACTGCTCAGCCCGGCGAGCGACGCCGGCTTCTCGGACATCCAACGCACCACGTCCGTGATGTGGAAGCCCCGATCACGAGCGGAGGTCCAGATTGCGGCCAAGCTCACGGGAAGTGAGCTGATCCCGCCCCAGGCGGCGCGGAAGTCACCGGATTCCGTGCATTTCAATTCCGGAGGGCAGGGAGAATGATCGGTTGCAATCATGTCGATTTCGCCGGAGCGAAGAGCCTCCCACAGTAGCGATTGATTCACGCCTTCTCTGATAGGAGGAGCGCATTTGAACTCGGTTCGGCCGTCAGGAATACTTTCTGCGGAGAAGTAAAGGTAATGCGGGCAGGTCTCGGCGGTGATGGGCAAAGCTTGTGCGCGAGCCATGTCCAGATCCGCGAGTGCACTGCCGGCCGAAAGATGAACGATATGAACTCGGGAACCAAACTGGCGCGCAAAGTTAATTAACAATCGGACCGCTTCAACTTCCGCACTCTCCGGGCGCGATTGCAGATAGGTTTTGTACTCACGCCAGTTCGCGTCGCCCAGCCTGTTGCGTGCACAGTTTATGGGACCGGAGAGTTCGGCGTGAGCCAAAAGAGGCATGCCCGTTTCGGCAATCGTCGGCATCAGCTCGCAGAGGTCCTGCGGCTCCACCATGGTGAATTCGTCCGTGCCCGACGGAACCAGGAAACATTTGAATCCCCTTACGCCGGCTTTCGCAAGCGCCGTGACCTCAGCCGCATTTCCAGGCACGGCACCAGCCCAGAAAGCATAGTCGACGGATGCTTTGCCCGACACCGCTGCACGCTTTTCTTCGAGCGCGGCGATCGTCGTGGTGCTCGGGATGCAGTTCAGCGGCATGTCGACGATGGTTGTGAAGCCGCCCGCAGCCGCGGCCCTCGTTCCCGTTTCGAATCCCTCCCATTCGGTGCGACCAGGCTCATTCAAGTGACTGTGAACGTCGACCAGGCCGGGCAGCACCATATGGTCGCCGACGTCAGTGACGGGAACAGAATCGAACCTCTCGCCGAACGGAGCGATGCCCAGGATTTTGCTATCGGCGATAACGACAATACCCTGCTGGACTCCCGACGCGGTGACGATTCGGGTGGAACGAACGGCGTGAACACTATTCATGAATCGACCTCAAGCAGCTAACCTTGCGAGC
The DNA here is from genome assembly GCA_963730775.1 of uncultured Acidobacteriaceae bacterium. Taxonomy (GTDB): domain Bacteria; phylum Acidobacteriota; class Terriglobia; order Bryobacterales; family Bryobacteraceae; genus Bog-105. The sequence goes on from CAVSTI010000023.1 coordinate 139,593, forward strand.
GACGCGGCGAGCACACGCACTCCGTCCCTAATGCTTTCCGGGGACGCGTATTCATCGGGCCGATGACTCACGCCTTCCCTGCACGGAATGAACAGCATGCCGACAGGCGCTGCGCGAGCCATGAACAACGAATCGTGATACGCGCGGCTGATCATTCGCTTATACGTACAGTTCTCAACTGCACACGATTGCACAAGAGCCTCAAGTATAGGCGGGGCACATTGAGCGGGAGGATCCGCATTCAGAAGTTCAACCGTCGCGCTCACACCGCGCTTCTTCGCAACCGTTTGCGAGGCTTGATCAATCAGACCGAGTACCACGTTCCGCCGTTCTGCCTGGACGTCGCGTACATCAATCTCGAGCTTTACCCGGCTAGGCACGCTATTCACAGCTCCAGGGAAGATATCGCAAATGCCCGTTGTCGCTACCGTGTCGATCACGCCTGTTGATAATGCCGCCGACTCTACACGAAGAATCAACTCTGCCGCCGCCGTAAGAGCATCACGGCGCTGCGGCATCAACACCGCTCCCGCGTGTCCGCCCTCTCCTTGGATCACGATGCGCATAGTGGCAGGGGCAGCAATATCGGTCACAACACCGACAGAAATTCCTTCGCGCTCCAGAGTCGGGCCTTGCTCAATGTGTAACTCGAGAAACGCCTCGTAGTAGCCTTCGGGCAGCTTGACGGAATCCAGGTCACCGTCGAATCCAGCAGCTGACCTGACCTCATCTAACGTGCTTCCTCGCGAATCGAGCAGCTTTCGGGCGGCGTAGGGCGAGAGTGCACCAGCAAGCAATCGGCTTCCTAAGCAGCCCAGGCCAAACCGCGTCGGTTCTTCCGACGTAAACAGCAGCAACTCGATCGACCGTCGAGGCCGAAACCCTGCATCCTGCAAAGCGCGGATCGCTTCCAGGCCACCGAGCACCCCGACAGTTCCGTCGAATGTCCCGGAGTTTGGAATCGCATCAATGTGAGACCCGGTTCCGACGGCAGGTAGATGAGGCTCCGTTCCGTGCCAGCGCGCAAACGTGTTACCCACCGCATCCTCGCGAACGTCCAGTCGTGCGTCACGCAATCGCGCCGTCAACCACTCGCGAGCGTGAAGGTCCGCCGGCGTAAAAACGATCCTGGTCACGCCAGGAGGTTCTGCATCTGAGAATTTTGCCAACTGCTCCAGCTCACCGACAACTCGGTGCACATCCACGGTGATATTCATGGGTCAAGAGGCGGTCGCGGTCGTTGGGTGCCTGTTCCAGTCTTTGTAGATCAGATAACGCGTCGGCTTCTTCCCCAGCGCTCCGAACCATTGCGGGCAGTACGGAGCCATCCAGATAAAGTCACCTGCGGAGACCGGATACCAGTGATCGCCGAGCCTATAGATTCCGCCGCCCTCCAGCATAAGGAGTCCGTGCTCCATGACGTGCATCTCTACCATCGCGAGAGAGGCTCCCGGCTGGAATGTCATCGTATTAACAGCAAAATCAAACTCGATGTCGGCTGGTAAAAGAGATCTTACCTGAAGATCGTCGTCTCCGAATAGAGGCTGTGATTCGACCATATCTTCCCGTCCGCGGATTGCCCGCGGAGCGATTGCGCCGATGAGCGATTCATACTCTTTCTCGATCACAACCACCCGGCTCGGTTCTCGTGCGGCAACCACGGTCGGATCGTCGGACGGAAGATAGGCAAACCCGCCCGCGGTTAGAGAATTCCCACTCCCCTCGCCGAGAGACAAGCTTCCGTCGAGCACATACAGAAAGCGTTGCCCGTTCGCAGGGCCGAGTTGACCATCGGCGTTTCATCTCTGCCGTGTACTCCGTGAAACGTGCGCCCGAAGCAGGCCCTGTGTGCACAACCGCCGTACAGTTTTCCATCCCGGGCAGCTTCGCGCGTACGAAAGTATCTGGCGTTTGCAGAATATGATCTCTTCGATTTGCGCTTCGGGTCGATCCGAGTGCGTGCATGCGCTTCGCTCCTACTCGAGTCCTTGTGAGCTCAATCCGTCCAGGAAGGCGGCACCAACTCGCAAGGCGATCTCAACGTCTTCAACCCGGACAGACTCATCCGGATGGTGGCTGATACCGCCTGGGGATCGAAGGAAGATCATGGCTGCCGGCATGTGTTCCGCGACGACCATGGCGTCGTGCCCCGCCCCGCTTACCATCCGATACGGTTGGACCCCAACGCTCGCGCATGCGCTCTCCGTCATCGCAAGCAAGCGAGAATCCATCGGCACTGCACGCTGGCTCATTTTGATTGAGGACTCTACCGTCAGGTTTCGATCAGCCGCTACTCTTTCGTGCTTCTTTCAGAAGTTCTTCCGCATTCACATCGCGAATTCTATCGTTCACATGCCGAATATCCAAACTCGCTATTGTTTCACCCGCGATAACGTTGCTTGCCCCCGGCAAAGCTTGAATTGTTCCCACGGTCGCAACAAGGCCCTCGACAGAGCGAGCGCGCCGTTCGACCGCGGCTATCCAGGCGGCTGCTCCAGCCAGTGCGTCTTTTCTCAGGTGCATGGGCGTGGTGCCGGCATGATTGGCGCTTCCCCGGAAGGTGAGCGAAGCGCGGGTTTGCCCCGCAATTGCTGTCACCAAACCAAGAGGCAGACCCAAGGTATCAAGAACGGGCCCCTGCTCAATGTGAAACTCTAGAAAGCCTGCCCTTCGTGCCGGATTGACCGAGGCTGCCAGCGTGGGATCGAGGCCAAACGCTCGAATCGCGTCGCCTACCGACGTGCCAGCTTTATCTTTTCTCGCGAGGAGGTCGTCATCTAGCCGGCGCAGCCAGCCCTTGCTGCCAATGAAGGGAAACCCGAAGCGAACACCCTCCTCTTCGGAGAACCCAACCACCTCTAGTGCGACAGGTAGCCTCCGGCCTTTGAGTAACTCTACCAGAGAAATCGCGATCGCTACTCCAAGTACGCCATCGAATGCACCGGCATTGGGAACGGTATCGAGATGCGACCCCAAAACGAAAGTGGAAGCTTCGGGCACTGAACCCCGGTAGGAACCGCAGAGATTTCCCACGCCGTCAACACTAACGGTCATGCCCGCGTCTTCCATCCAGGACCGCAGAAACGTGTGGCACTCACGCATCGCCTCGCAAAGGAATGTCCTGGTTGTTCCTACCGGAGTTTCGCTTAGATGCGCAAGGGAGCGGCAGCGATCGATGATCTGCTCTGCGGCAATAGAGAACGGGAGCTGAGCCATCGCCATGCTTGTGCCAGTATGCCAAGCCTCGTCGTTCCGGCAACGCGAATAGATCTCCGCGTAATCAAGCGGAGCAACCCGCATCTACTTATACATGAAGCGTAGGCTGTGGAAGATTGCTCCTGTTTTTGCGTTGGCGCTCGCAAGTCTTGGCTGCGGTGGAGAACCCGGGCACCATGGAACACCAAGTGATCCGAATGAGCAGCAGGGCAATCCGAAAGCCCAACCCGAGAAGAGCATCAACGGCAAACCGGGAGACCAGCCGAACAGCGACAAGACTAGTAGAGATCCGCATACCCTGAAATAAAGGCTGCGAATTAACCCCGTTAGGATAGAATTTGCAAGCTTCGGCCGCCATTCACTACCACAGGCGAGCTTGGGACGGTCTCTCACATCAGTTCCTTCGGCTGTTTCTTTTTGTCGACGCAGTTAGTCTGCTCGCACCGCTGGTAGCTGTTATCTGGCAGCTGTGCCTGTTCCGCGAGTTCCACATACACCCGTCGCCGCTCGAGCCTCTGGCGCTTGCTCTCGCGATCTGGAGTCTGTATGCTGCTGACCACGTTCTGGATGCGTTTCGGGCAAAATCATCGCGCTGGGAACCGAACCGCAAAACGTTTTACCGGCGACATTGGCCCGCCATGGCCAGCTTGGCCGTGTGCAGCGGAGTGGCATCCTTCGGCTTAGCCGTGTTCTCGCTAGCCCGCAGTACTCTCCGAGGTGGTTTTGCGATCAGCGCTTTTGTTTTCGTTTACTTTTTGATCGTGCATTCGCTACCGTCCCGCTGGCGCGGTCTCTGGCCGCGGGAAGCGGTCGTGGCACTTGGGTTTAGCCTTGGTACGTTCATACCGCTGCTGAGACCGAGCTTGGTTCCCTGCTTTGCATGCCTTGCGCCGGGGGTAGTATTCTTTCTACTCTGCTGGTTAAACTGCTGCGCTGTCGAGACCTGGGAATGGCAGCGATCCGGTCTCCCGGTTGAACAAACGCCTCATACGTCGACACGATGGATTGCTCGACATCTCTCAACACTCGCCATATGTGTGGGCGCCTGCGCTCTGGTGGCCGGGCAATGGCTGGGCCGAGGCATCGAGTTTGGCTTAGCAGGTTTCTCGAGCGGCGCTGCTTTGTTCATCGTCGCGCAGAATCAGGCTCTCTTGCCGGATTCGGTGCTCGGAGTCAGCGCGGATCTCGCCCTCTGTGTACCCGTGTTTTTCCTTGCGCTCCGCTAACGCCTTTGAATTGCGATTCCATAGCCCGAACGTATCGTTGGATGGAGTATCTTACGTTTGGCCCGGGACTTCAGCGGCGGCGTCGCGAGTTCCTGAGTGAGATCACCACTGCTGAATCAGTGTTGATCCTTGGCGATGGAGATGGCCGGTTTACTGCCGATTTTCTCCGGCAAAACACCGAGGCATGCGTCGACTTCGTGGAATGCAGCCGGTCCATGGCGGATCTAGCCGCCGCACGTATTGCTCGTGCTCCGAATGGAGCCCATCGAGTTCGGCAGATCCTGCAAGACGCGCGGAGCGTGCAACTCACCGGTAGCTATGATGTCGCAATCACCCATTTCTTCCTTGATTGCTTCAGTACGGAAGAACTGGAACGGTTAATCCGCCGGGTCACGGCACATATTCGTCCGGGCGGCCGCTGGATCATCTCCGAATTCCAAATTCCGTCTTCAGGCCTCGGCCGGCACGCTGCCAAGCTCGTCATCAAGCTGCTTTACATCGTTTTCGGTATGCTTACCGGCCTCAAAACGAGGCGACTGCCTGATTACCGGCAGGTGCTGCAGAGCAATGGCTACATCCGTATAGCCGTGAAAACCGGGGTCGCAGGACTCCTCGTTTCTGAGCTTTGGCAGCGCGCGTAGGGCGGCTTATACATGTTCGAGGGTGGGAACTGGCGGTTCCGCATACTTCCCGTGCGGCTTCTCCCGGCCTTCAAACATCCCGTACAGCGTCGGAACTACTAGCAGGGTCAGCATTGTGGAGGTAAAGAGGCCTCCGATCACCACAATCGCGAGCGGCCGTTGAATCTCCGAACCCGGACCTTTCGCAAACAGGAAGGGAACAAGCCCGAGCGCAGCAACAGTGGCCGTCATCAGCACCGGACGGAGTCGCAGTTTCGCTCCCGTAATAATTGCTTCTCGCTGTTCCATGCCGTTCTGGCGAAGATTGCGGATATACGAAACCAGCACTACGCCATTCAGAACCGCGATTCCCCAAAGAGCGATGAAGCCCACGGAGGCAGGAACGGAAAGATACTCGCCGGTAATAAAGAGCCCGACGATGCCGCCGATGGAAGCGAATGGCAGCACCGTAATAATCAGCGACGCAAAACGAAGCGAACCAAACAGCAGGAAAAGAAGAAAGAAGATGGCGCCAATCGTCATCGGGACAATGATGGAGAGATGGTGGAGAGCGCGCGTCATATTTTGGAACTGCCCGCCCCACGTGATGGAGTAACCGGACGGAAGCGGCACCTGCGCGCGCACCTTACGCTGTAGTTCAGCGACAAAGCCGCCCAGGTCGCGGTCTTGCACATTGACGCCGATAACGATTCGCCGCTTGGCCATGTCTCGATTGATCTGTGCAGGACCTTCAACCAGCTTTATATCCGCGAGATCCTCTAGGCGGACCTTCGCTCCATTTGGACAACGTCAAAAGAATGCTCTTGATGTCGTCCTCGCTGTTGCGGAGGGCTTCGGGCAGGCGTACGACGGCTTGGAATCGGCGCTCCCCTTCATAGATTTCAGTCGAGGCCTTGCCGGCAATGGCGGTCTCGATGATGTCGTTCACGTCCGCCGCATTAAAGCCGAACCGTGCGATCGCATTCCTGTCGATCTGAATATTGAGGTATTGTTGACCACCCACCCGGTCCACGCGCGAATCTCTGAAGCCTCGCACCGAGTGCGCAACTCTCGCGATCTCGTTCGCTTTCTCGATCAGCACGTCGAGATCATCGCCGAAAAGCTTCACCGCCACGTCGGCGCGAACGCCGGTCACCATTTCGTCCACGCGGTCCGAAATCGGCTGCGCCATCACAAGGTTCACACCGGGCAAAACAGAAAGTCGCTTGCGCATTTCGTCCGCGATCTGATCCTGAGTCCAACCGTCCTTCCGCTCTTCGATGGGAACAAGCGTGGCCATAACATCTGTTTCGTTCGGACCCGCCGGATCAGCCGGCGACTCGCCTCGCCCCAGACGCGAAACGACTTTAGCCACGTCCGGAACTCCCCGAATGATCTTGATCGCTTGCATCTCCATGCGTAGCGATTCGTCGAGCGAAATATTCGGGACGCGATCGAAGTTCGGCGATAGAGAGCCTTCCTTCATTTCCGGGATGAACGAGGTGCCAAGGAAACGGGAACAAACTCACAGCATCCGGCAAAAACAGAAGCAACACGCACGATCAGCTTCTTACTGTTGTTCAGGGCCAGTTCGAGCAGATATAGATACGGCCGCTTGATCATCCTGACCATCCAGGTGTCATGCTCTGATCCGCCCTTCAACAAGAAGGATGCGAGGACAGGCGAAAGAGTAAGTGAGAGGACGAGTGAGATGGCAAGGGCGATGGCAATGGTGTAGGCAAGCGGCGCGAACATCTTGCCTTCCATGCCCTCGAGCGTCATCAGCGGCAGGAACACGAGAATGATGATGCCGACCCCAAAGATGACAGGAGTCGCGACATCGCCTACGGCATCCAGGATTACTTCACTTTTTGGTCTTCCGCGGGCTGTGGCCGAGGTTTGCAAAGATATTCTCGACCACCACGACGGAGCCGTCCACCATCAGACCGATCGCAATCGCCAATCCTCCCAGCGACATCAGATTCGCCGAATGCCGTAGTGGTTCATCACCATGAACGTCAAGCAGCGGGCGTCAGAATCAGGGTGCCGATGACGATAACGCTGGAGCGCAAGTCGCCGAGAAAGAGGAACAGGATGACGACAACCAGGACGATGCCCTTCTTCGAGCACCTTGCTGACGGTGTGAAGCGCGGCGTCAACCAGGTCGGAGCGATCGTAGTACGGCGCAATTTTCAGTCCGCCTGGGATGGCGCCGCTCGATGTTGATCTCCTCAACCCGCTCCTTGACCCGGCCGACGATCTCTTTTGCGTTGCCACCGGCGATCATCATGACGATACCGCCGACCGCTTCGGAGTAGCCGCCCTTCACCATCGCGCCATAACGAACTTCTTCGCCAAAGCGCACATCGGCCACATCGCGAACGTAAACCGGAGTTCCGCTCACTTCTTTCAGAACGATGTTGCGGATATCATCCAGATTCCTGATCAGTCCGACGCCGCGGATCAGATACTGCTCGGCATGCTGCGGCAGAATGCCGCCGCCGGCATTTGCGTTATTTCGCCCCAGAGCCTCGTAAACGTCTTTGATGGTAAGCCCGTAGTACCGTAGCTTCACCGGATCAACAAGGGTCTGATACTGCTTGACATAACCGCCGGTTGAGTTGATTTCGGCGACGCCCGGAATGGAGCGAAGAAGAGGTCGAACAACCCAATCCTGGATCGTTCGCCGCTCAACTAATTCTTCTTTGCTTAAGAGCCCGTTCACCATCACTCGGGCCATCGAGGGTGTATTGATAAACCTCTCCCAAGGCACTCGAACGGGACCCAGAACGGGGCTAATGCCTTCGGGAAGTTTCTCGCGAACTTCCGACAGTCGCTCCATCACAAGTTGCCGTTCGAAATAGACGTTGCGATTATCTTCGAAGACAAGAGTGATCAGCGACAGGCCGGGCTTATTCAGGGATCGCATTTCGGTCATGCCGGGCAAACCCGTCATCGCGATCTCAACCGGAACCGTGACAAAGCGTTCGACTTCTTCGGGCGAACGCCCCGGGGCTTCCGTTGCCATTTGCACTTGGACATTCGTCACATCGGGGAATGCGTCAACAGAGAGATGCCGCGCCGCATTAACACCAAAAGCAACCAGGCACAATGCGATAACCACAATGACGAGCCGCTGCTTTAAGGCGCCCGCAACAATCGAGCGGAGCATCGCTACTCTCCTCCTCCGCCCTGCAGTGCACTCTTGCGCTCGTTGTTCACATGAAACGCGCCGTCCAGCACAATCGTTTCATTCGGTTCGATACCGGCCGTAAGGGCCCGGAAATCGCCGAACTCACCGCCCAGTTCCACTTCCCGGAGGAAAATGTTCTCGGGCCCGTTTGGATGAAAACATTGTCGTTATTATTCTCCCGAACGACAGCGGTGACCGGGATCACACGCTCGCGTTGAACCTGGTCCTTCATTCGCATCGTGGCAAGCATTGCCGGCTTATATCGTCCGTGCGGATTTGCAACATTCATGCGAACTCGCACGGTCCGGCTCTCAGGATTGACCGTGGCACTTACAAACGACAGCCGTCCCCTGATCGTTTCGCCAGGAAATGCGGCTGCTTCCGCTTCTACCGTTTTGCCCACCGCGATATCTCCCGCATTCTGTTCCGGGATGTCCGCCACCAGCCACACGTTCGACAGATCAGCCAGAAGGAACGCGACCTCGGCCGGCTGGACGATCTGGCCTACCGTAATGCTTCGCTCGAGCACGGTTCCGTCGATGCTTGCGCACACTTCATATCGCGAGTTCAGCTTGCGGGTCGATTCGAGCTCCCGTATCGAGTTCTCGGACATTCCAAGCGCCTGTAGTTGCTGCCTCAAAGAAGACACCTCGGCGGTTGCTTGCACTAATTCTGCCTGCCGGCGCTGTTCTTCGGCGCTCCCGATAACGTCCGCGTCGAGCAACTGTTTCCCTCGCGCAACTGCTCGTTCCGACAGGTTCTGTTGCGAAACAGCCTTCAGGAACCCAAACTGTGCGTCTGATAAATCAGTGCTGTAGAGGATGGCAACCGGCTGCCCCCGTTTAACACGTTCCCCTTCAAAGGCAAGCAGCTCGGTGATGCGTCCCTCGAACCGGCGAACCTACTCGCGCCTGGCGAGTGCGCGTCCGCCTCAATTCGTGCGGCAGACGTCCAGAGTTTTCGCTACTTCCCGCCACTGCGGCACCCCGAGTTTTATCTGGCTACCCAGCGTTGGCGAAACTTCAATTTTGAGCGGATCGGTCGGCGCCTGCTTCTCCGATTTAGCCGCCTCTGCTTTCTTCGATCCGCAACCACAGCCAAGCAGGATTGCACAGCCCGTCAATGCGAGGAGAGGGAGAGCGCTTCATCTCACCGCCCCCAATTCCTGCAGGTTGATAAGTGCATTTTCGCGCTCATATTGCGCATCCAGAAGATCTCCCCTGACTCTTTGTAAAACTCGCTGCGCATCCAGGACTTCGATAATTCCTCGAGCGCCTAATCGATAAGCAGCCTGTGCCGCCTCCACCGCGGAATTCGCTTGACGAAGCGCACCAGACTCGAACGACTTCACCTGCTGATCTGCGACAAGATACTGCCCATAAGCGCTTTCGAGCGCGGCCGTGAGTTCCAGCCGGTGCTGATTCAGAGCCGCTTCCGCCCGCGTCGCAGCCGCGGCAGCTTCCGCAATCGGCCCCTTTCTTCTGTTCACGAGCGGAACCGGAATCGAAAAGCCGAACTGAGAGTAGCGAAGATCAGGTTGAATGCTGTAGGAAGCATCTAAACTGAACTCCGGCAGTCGCTGGGCCTTTTCGCTTTCGAGTTGCGCGCGTGCGCGTTCCACTTCCGTTCGTGCCTGGACCATCACGGGATGATTTGCAAACATGTCGGTTCGGGCCCGGTCCAGACTCGGCAGTGAGACCGTGGTGTTCAGTGATCCCTCGGGCGACGTATGTTCCGCGAGCGGCGCGCTAACAACGGCTCTCAATGCGGACAAGCCCCCAAGGTAGAGCAGGCGTGCGGTCTTTACTGCGTTTTGCCCGATGGCAATTTCTGCTTCGGCCCTTGTCAATTCCAGCTTTGCTGCTTCCCCCACGTTGACCTGAACGCCGGTCCTCCGTCTCAGATCCTCCAGCAGGCGCAGATTCTCCTGCGCATGCGAGATCTCTTCCCGCCGGCGAAGCACCTCGTAGAAAGCACGTTTCACATCGGCACGCACAGCTAATCGCACCGCGGCGACCCCAACCTCGCTACTCAATCGCGCTAAGCTGGCGACGCGAATTCTCGTCCGCCTGACGTTGGGAAGTTCAATCGACTGGGAGATTCCGTATTGTTGGAGTAAACCCGGTACACCCGGATTCGTTACCGGTCGAGCTGTCTGCTTTCCCTCAAAGAAGTAAACGCGCGGATTTGGGTAGGCGGAAGCAGTCTGGATCCCGGCACGAGCGCCCTGAACCTGAGCGGCGGCTCCTTGCAGGATCGGACTATTTTTCTCTGCTAAGTCCAGTGCTTCCTCGATCGTGAGTTTCGGACCTCCCTCGGGAATCTGCCCGTCCGAGGTGGAAGTCTGGACTTCTTGCGATGATGGACTCTCGACTATAGAACTCAGTTGTGTGGCGTCTCCAGGCGCAAGAAGGAGCGCAAGCAGAGACGCAAGGCAAAGCGTCACACCTGTACTAGGGCAATTTTGGTGCCGTCGCTAAACTATTGATTTCCTTCCAGAACTCCTCCTGAGCTGTCCCATATGATCCAATCCAAACACTCCGCTAGTCCCATATAGGACAGTTCACAACCTGTTTCCATACACTTAGGCCCGGAAGCTTAATTGCTTCAGGTTGAGGCAAGGGGGACGGGTTCTGATCAGCAGCATAGACGACCTTCGGGGAGAGTTGAATCAGCTTCCTGGGTTCAGAGATATTGTGGGACGTTCTCCCGCTCTTCTTAAAGCGCTCGACGTGTCGGTTCGCGTAGCTAACCGGCAGACGCCGATCTTAATCACTGGGGAGACGGGAACTGGGAAAGATCTGCTGGCTCGTGCCATCCACGAAGGCAGCGCCGGGCGGGACGGAGCTTTTACAAAAATCAGTTGCGGATTGCTACGCAGTGACTCGAGCAGTCATACGTTTTCATCGGCGCCTGGAGGCACCTTGTACCTGGACGAGGTGACGGAGCTTCCTTCGCACCTACAGATCGAGCTGATGCAGATCTTCCAGGACTCGGAAGCTGATGCCGCGGCACATTCGAATCGGGCAAAGGCAAGAGTGATCGCGTCTACCTCAACGCGCGTCAGCCTGATTAGAAACGCGAAGATTCGTCCGGATCTCTACTACCGTCTTTCAGTGGTGCCCATTGAACTTCCCGCCTTACGCGACCGGAGGGAAGATGTAAGGGAACTGGTGGAGTTCTTCGTCACTCGCATAACCAAGAGGCACCAGGTCAGCGCCACGGCAATTTCGCCGGCTGTGTTTGAGCGATGGTCACAATATCACTGGCCTGGGAATATACGGGAGCTCGAGAATGCGGTCGAGCGCATGCTACTGCTGGCCGAGGATTTTGAGTTTACGGAAGAAAAACCTTCGCCCATCCGGAGCGATGGACCCGAAACCTTGATTCATTCGCTTTCTCATGGATTACCGGAGAGCGGCTTGAGTCTGGCTCGGGTCGAGCGAGATCTGCTGGTCGCCGCTCTCACCAAGTTCGAGGGAAATCAGACCAGAGCCGCGAGGTACCTGAATATCAGCAGAAGAACCCTGATCTACCGGATGGGCAAATACAAACTGCGTCCGGCCGCGAGCACCGGGCAGATTTGATTTAGCTTTGCGGCAGCTTAGTCGTATCCCAACCGCCGCCTAACGCTTTGATCAGCAGAACGCTTGCATCCATGCGCCGTCGCATCAGATCAACTTCGGTTCGCTGATTCGTCAAGGCGATGGTTTGCGCCGTGATCACCTCGAGATAGGTAACGATGCCGCCCTTGTAGCGATTGACGGCAAGCTCGACCGAGTTCTCCGCGGAAGTAGTCGCATCGTGCTGCTTTGCCGGCTTCCTGCTCCAGCACTCGCAAGGCCGCGAGGTTGTCTTCTACTTCGCGGAACGCGGTCAGCGCTGATTCGCGATATTGGTTGGCGTACTGGTCGTACGCCGCTTCGGTAACTTCCAGCTGCGCTCGCCGCCTGCCGAAATCGAAAACAGTCTGGTTCAACTGCGGACCAACAGCCCAGAGGCGGCTTGGCCAGGTGAACCAGTTCACGATGCTTCCGCTTTGGAGACCGCCCGAGGCCGTGATGACGAGCTGCGGATAAAACGCGGCCTTCGCGATTCCAATCTGCTCATTCGCTGCCGCAAGCCGGCGCTCAGCGATCGCGATGTCCGGACGGCGTTCGAGTAACTGGGACGGAACTCCTGTCGGAACCACGGGCGGAACACGTTTTAATGGTGCAACCGGAAGTTCATAACCCTCCGGGTTCTTTCCCGTGAGCACAGCGATCGCGTGGTTATACTGCGCACGCGCCTGGTCAACATCGATCCTTTGAGCCTCGGTCTGGTGCAGCTGCGTTTCGGCCTGTGCCACTTCTGCCCTCGAAGCAAGGCCGCCGTTGAACCGGTTCTGTGTTAGCTCGAGAGCCCTTCGGAAAGCCGTGATGTTGTTGTCGAGAAGCTCTCTCTCCGCATCAAGGCTACGCGCTTCAAAGTAGTCGATCGCCAATTCACTCTGAAGCACGAGCTTGACGTTCTGTAAGTCCGCAGCCGAAGCCTGGTATTGCTCTCGAGCGGCAGTAATTGACCGCCGGATCCGCCCCCAAAGATCGGCTTCGTAAGACACATCGATCGGCAGGCTGAAGCTGCCGAATGTGGCTCCCCGGGCTGTCAGAGAGCCGGTTGGGCTGTTCGCCGAAACGTGGTTGGACGAGATCCCAGGGCCGACACCAATCGTCGGGAACAAGTCGCTCCGTTGAATACGGACGGACGCCCTCGCCTGGCGGAAGCTTGCTTCCGCTGCACCAACGGTTGGATTGGCCGCCGCAACCTGGACCTCAAGGGCCGACAGATCAGGTTCTTTGAAGATCTCCCACCAGTCGCCGCGAATGGCACCATCGTTCGGTTGAGCGGCTTTCCATTCGGCGGATTCCTGGTAACTGGCTGGAGCCTGCTCGCCGTAAGCCGGCGCGGCCGGCAGACTCGGCTTTGTGTACTTCGGCCCCACAGTACAGCTCGTGAACAGGGCACTGACCACGAGAATTGTGAAACCGAGCTTCCGATTCATGAACTTCGCTTCTCCTTGACTACTCAGCAGTGGACTTTGATTGCTCTTGAACTTGCACCTGTTCGCCGGCTCGAATCGAATCGCTCGGGTTGACGATCACGGCATCATTCGGGGCAACACCGTGGACGATTTCAACCGAGTCTCCGAAATCGTGTCCCAAAATCACGGGAACGAGGACCGTTTTGTTGTCACGTACCAGCGCCACCTGCAGCCCTTGCGAGCGGAAAATGAGAGCATTCGCCGGGATGGTGACGCTGTTTTGCCCCTTGACGGGCAGCTTCAGGTGAACCGAGACATAAGAGCCGGGCAGCAGCTGGCCTGTGGGATTTTTCACGTCGACTTCCACGAGCAGCGTGCGGGAGTTCACGTCGATTGAATTCGCATTCCTCACGACGGTTCCGCCGAACTTGCGCCCGGGATATTCGTCCAGTGTCACATAAGCTTGGACGCCTTGATTTGTCCCTCGCGAGTAAGCTTCCGGTACGTTGACGTAAACACGAAGGGTTGAGTTGGCAGCGAGGTGAAACAACTCCTTACCGGCGGTATTCGCATCCGCGTTGATCAGCGCGCCGACATCGATGTTACGCGCGGTGACGACCCCATCGAACGGCGCATAGACCTTTTCGTACCCAACCAATTCCTCCAGCCTTGATACATTCGCCGATGACGACGCGACGGTCGCCTTCCTGGCGGCTGCGTTCTGTACGGCGTTATCGACGTCCTGTTTGGCAACCGAGTCCTGCTTCAATAAGCCGCTATACCGTTCCGCTGTGATTTCCGCGAGCTTCAGGTTAGCCTCGTCCGTGGTTAACTGGGCGCGCGCCTGCTGGAGTTGCTGGTTGACTTCGGGGGCTTCGATCTCAGCCAGGAGCTGGCCCTTTTTGACGCGGGCTCCAATATCAACATGCCATGCCTTGAGGTAGCCACTCGCGCGGGCCCAGATCGGAGTATCGACAAAAGCCTGCATATTGCCGGGCAAGCACGATTTCATCGGCCCCAGCTCCGGCGCCGGGATGGATGACCGTTACTGTCGGAATGGCCATACTCACGGCGTCCTTCGCCAGACCAGATTTTGCTTCCGCTCGAGAGTTGATGCCCGTGACAACGAAATAGCCAAGGACAGCCGCGGCTAACACCAGGACGATGAGCAAGCCTCGGAGCTTTGCGCCACCCCGCCCCGGCTGACCGGGAAGGTCCGGTCTTCGGTACTTCCACCGTTTCCGTTACTTCGTTCGGTTCCATTGTTGTATTCATTGTTATCGTTTACTTACCGTCTGCTGAATGTCTCTTCCGTGTTGACCGGGACAACTGCAGCCCGCTTCTTGTAACCGCGAGTGCAGCAAGCTGAACACGGCCGGAACAAAGAGGAGAGTCGCGGCCGTCGCACAGAGCAAACCGCCGATCACTGCACGTCCGAGCGGCGCGTTCTGTTCTCCGCCCTCACCCAGGCCGATGGCCATGGGAATCATTCCGATGATCATGGCGAGGGCGGTCATGATCACGGGCCGGAATCGTGTTGACCCAGCTTCAAGCGCCGCTTCGAGCGCGCTGCCGTGGTGTCCAAGCCGGTCCTTGGCAAAGCTGACCACAAGAATGGAGTTAGCGGTCGCAACGCCCATGCACATGATGGCGCCTGTCAATGCCGGGACGCTGATCGTCGTATGGGTCATAAACAGCATCAGCACGATGCCGCCAAGCGCAGCAGGCAAAGCCGTGATGATGATGAACGGGTCCAACCAGGACTGGAAGTTCACGACGATCAGCAGGTAGACAAGAACGATCGCGCCGAGCAAGCCTGCCGAGGAGACCGATGAACGAGTTGTGCATCGTCTCCACCTGGCCGCGCATGGCGATCTGCGAGCCTCTCGGCAGGAATTTTTCGTTGTCCTTGATCACCTTATTAATATGCCGTGCTCACGGATCCTAGGTCCGTGCCCTTGCACCGAGCCGAAGATATCCACCGTTCGGCGAATGTTGTAGTGCGTTGCCACCGCAGGCTCCGTCTCGCGCGAAATATCGGCGATGTCGCTCAAGATCTCAGGCTGCTTTCAACCCTGGCCCGCTCACCGGGATGTTGCGCAGATCCTGAATCGATTGAATTGCGTATTGAGGTGTTTGCGTCACCAGGTTGTAACTCACGCCATTCGTCGGGTTCAGCCAGAACGTGGGTTGAGTCTGGAAGCTGCCGCTGAGCGAGGTGAGGAAGTTCCGCGCCAGATCGCCCTGCGTGAGACCGCTTCCGGCGGCCTTGGTCCGATCAACATTAAGGTGAAGCTTGGGCTGATCGAACACCTGATGGACATGCAGATCCACGGCTCCGGGAATGCGCTGCAACTGCGGAAGAATGCGACTTGCGAAATCTCGGCTCTCCCGGACATTGTTGCCGACGATCTGAAGATCGATCGGTGCGGGCAAACCAAAGTTCAGAATCTGCGTGACGATGTCGGCCGGCAGCATATAGAACGTCGCTTCCGGGGAATTCTCTTGGCAAGAGTCGCTCGTAACTTGCGGACATAATCGGCGGTCGGGCGATGCTTCTCAGCCAAGGAGACGAGGATGTCCCCGTCTGCCGAGCCAATCTGGCCGGAGTTGCTGTAGGAGAGATTCAATTGGCTGTACGGCAATCCGATGTTGTCCAGATATCGAAGCAGACTTCCTCTTTCGGGATCTGGCGGCGGATGGATTGATCCACCTGATCGAAAAGCCGCGCCACCTCTTCAATGCGAGTTCCGGTCTTGCCGCGCACGTGCAGCCTGAATTGACCGGTGTCAGTGGCCGGGAAGAAGTCCTGGCCAAGGAACGGGAACAGCAGAAACGCCGAGCAGCAGATCAGAAGAAACACAGGCACGAAGATGGCTCGCCGGTAAACAAGCGTCGTCAGGATGGCCTGATACTCACTTCGCACGCGCTCAAATCCGCGCTCAAAGGCACGCTGAAAAAGAACGAGAGGATTCCGGCGTTCTTTTGAAGTGCTCTTTGGCGCGCAGAAGATACATCGCGAGCGTCGGAACTAGCGTTCGGGAAAGAACGTAGGAGGCGAGCATCGCGAATACAACCGCCTCCGCCAGCGGAACAAACAGGTAGCGCGCGACTCCCGACAGAAAGAACATCGGGAAGAAACACGATACAGATACACAAGGTTGAAACGAGGGCCGGAACGGAAATCTGGGCAGCGCCTTCCAGGATGGCCTCGATGTAAGTAGTGGCCCTCCTCCAGAAAGCGCTCGATGTTTTCGATTGTCACCGTGGCGTCGTCGACCAGGATTCCGACCGCCAGCGCAAGTCCGCCCAGCGTCATGATGTTGATGGTTTCGCCGAGCGCGCTCAAGGTCAGAACCGAAGTCAAGAATCGATAGCGGAATAGAGATCGCGATGATCAAGGTGCTGCGCCAGCTTCCAAGGAACAGCAGGATCATGAGCCCGGTCAGACAGGCGGCAAGAATCGCTTCCCGGACAACCCCGTTGATCGCCGCTCGAACGAAGATCGATTGGTCGGCAAGAGGCTGAATCTTCAACTCGGGCGGCAAGGTGGAAGCGACACGGGGCAGTATGTTCTTGATCCCCTGGACGACGTCGAGCGTCGAAGCGCTTCCGGCTTTAAGAACGCTCACCAGCACGCCGCGCTGGCCGTCCCGCCGAATGATGTTGGTCTGCGGCGCGAAGCCGTGCCGTACGTTCGCCACATCCCGGACGTAGATCGTCGAATCGTTGACCACCTTGACGGGAAACTGGCTGATCTCGGCCACGCTCTTCGGGCTGTAGTTCATGTCGACGTCGTATTCGAATTGCCCGATCTTCGCTGTCCCCGAAGGCAGAATCAGGTTCTGGTTAGCAACGGCGGTAACTACCTCGTAAGGGGAGAGACCTTTCGCCTGCAGCTGAGCCGGATTGAGATCGATCATCACCTGCCGCTGCTTTCCGCCGTACGGATAAGGAACAACCGCGCCCGGTACCGTCACGAGCTGAGTGCGTAGGAAGTTCATTGCGATGTCGTTCAGGTCCTGCTCCTGCAGCCCCTTACCGGACAACGCAAGCTGTACGATCGGCACGCTCGAGGCGTTGTAACTCAGAATGATCGGCGGATTGATGCCCGCGGGCATCTGCTTCAAAATGGTTTGCGATACCGCCGTGACCTGGGCAATGCCAGTGGTCGGATTTGCATACGGCTGCAGAAAAGACCTTCACGACAGCGGTCCCGTTCAGCGTGGTCGACTCGATGTGCTCGATATCGTTGACCGTCGTGGTCAGAACTTTCTCGTAAACGGTCGTGATGCGACCTTCGAACTCCTCGGGATTAAGGCCGGTGTACGTCCAAATGGCGGAGATGACCGGGATGTTGATGTTCGGGAAAATGTCCGTCGGCGTCCGCATAATGACGATCGGACTGACCAGAAGAATAAGCAGCGCTAAAACGATGAAGGTATACGGCCGCGAAAGCGCAACTTTTACAATCCACATTCAAGTACAAAGATTAATTCGAGTACTCCAAAGTTTCGTAAATCGGCAACTTTCTGCAAATTCTTGCGTCTGCAACATAGGACCGCTCACATTCTTCAATGGAGCGGCGGGGATGAATGGAAGTTTTAACACCAAAGCAGGGCGAAAGCACTACAAACCGGGGACGCGGACGGCCTCGTTCGGAAGTGAGCCGTCAGCGAATTTTGGAAGCTGCTCTCGAGACACTCGAGATCTCAGGGTTCAACTACTCGACAACAGACTCCATTGCGGAGCGGGCAGGCGCAAGCAAGGCGACTATATACCGATGGTGGCCAACGAAAGCATCTTTGCTGGCGGAAGCGCTGCGGGAAGCGGTAGCTGAAGAGGTTCCGTTTCCCGAGACCGGGGATCTTGCTACCGATATCGAACTACAGCTCCAGAACTTCATCGCTCTTCTGAATGGTCGCCTTGGCCGCGCATTCAAAGCTTTTGTAGGAGCAGCGCAAAGCGATCCGGAGGTCGCAGGCGCATTCCTGGAGGAGTGGGTAAAGCCAAGAAGGAAAGAAGCCAAGACGGTTCTGGAGCGGTATCAGGTTAAAGGACAGATCGCGCCGGATGTCGATTTGGATCTGGTACTCGACCTCCTATATGGACCTATGTACTTTCGGCTGTTATCCGGACATGGAACGCTTACACCTGAGTATGCCAAGCAGATAACCGGCTTTGCTATCAATGGTTTGGCGTCGCAAAGGGAATATTCAGCACAGTGATGCGAGCCGCTCGCTCGGAGGCGCTATGGTAATTTTAGGATCCGGACGAGAGTTTGTCAGACCAGCAGAACGTACTAGTTGTGGAGGACAATCCTGGCGATGTACGCCTTATTAGAGAGGCTCTTCGCGGTTTAGAACCGGCGGTCAACATCTGTGTCGCGGCGGACGGCGAGCAGGCGCTCTGGTTCCTGCGTAAGGATCCTCCTTACGAGGAGGCCCCCCGACCCGGTCTGATCTTCCTCGATTTCAACCTGCCGAAATCCGATTCGCGCTCGATTCTGCGGGCTATTAAAGAGGACGAGCACCTGCGCCTGATCCCGATCGCCGTTCTCACGTCATCCGACTCAGAGCGCGACGTGCGAGATGCCTACTTACTGCACGCGAACTGCTATTTGCGAAAGCCGGTAGAACTGGACGCGTTTCCTTCACACCATCCGAACCGCCGCCGAGTTCTGGCTTACCGTGGCCTACTTCCCTCGATAAATGGGAGGAGGCGAAAACTGCAACATTTCTGTTATGATTCAGGCGCATGAGCGCTTATTCGATAGGCGTCGATTTAGGCGGTACTAACCTGCGTGTTGCCGCCACGGACCAGACGGGGCAGATCCTGGAGCGAGTTTCCGTTCCGGCAATATACGGCGGCGGTCCGGAACGAGTGGTCGCGGACATTGCCAGGATCATCAACTCAGTCCGAGCCTCACTAGCTGATCACACGCTGTGTGGCGTCGGTATCGGGATTCCGGGATTTATCGACCGGGAAACCGGGGTTGTTGTGGGTTCGGCTAACTTACCGGGATTCTTAGGGTTCCCGATTCGGGACGCTCTCTACAATCACCTGGGAACACACGTCGTTCTAGAGAACGACGCGAATGCTGCTGCTCTGGGCGAGATGTGGCTGGGAGCAGGGCGGGATGTGAAAGAACTCATCCTGATGACGCTCGGCACCGGTATCGGGGGCGGCATTGTCGTCGGCGGCCAGGTCCTGGCAGGCAGCCACGGAATGGCTGGCGAGATTGGACACATGACCGTCATCCCTGACGGTAACCCGTGCGGCTGCGGCAACTGCGGATGTCTCGAGAAACACGCGTCCGCCACTGCGATTGCCGCCATGGGCCGCATGATGCTTATGGGCTCGGATATCACGGCAGCCGGGGTGCACAAGCTGGCAACGGAAGGAGATCCATCCGCCATTCTCATCTTCCAATCCGTAGGGAAAGCGCTTGGCATCGCCATCGCGAACATGATCAATCTGTTCAATTTCCCGCTATATCTGCTAAGCGGCGGCCCACTGCCGGCCTGGGACTTCTTTGCCCCGGCTATGTTCGCGGAAGTTCGAAAAAGATCTTTGACGTACAATCGAGTCGGCGCACGGATCGAGAAAGCCCTCCTAGGCGCGGACGCCGGTCTTTTCGGCGCGGCGTATCTACCGCTTCAACGAGGAATCTACTCTGAAGCCGCTGCTTGCCGCTGAGATTCATGCCTTCTGACATCCCGTTTTACTGGTTGGGTTTAGACGTTGGGACCTCCTCGTCCCGTGCGCTTTTGGTCGATTCCGCCGGCCAGGTCCAGCATGCCTTCTCCGCTCCTCACGAAGATATGCACATGGCGAAGCCTCTGTGGGCCGAGCAAGATCCGGATAACTGGTGGCTCGCCTCTAAGTCTGCGATCCGGGGTGTGCTCCGAGCGGCCGGCATAGACGGCAAATCCGTCGCCGGGGTCGGCTTGTCCGGCCAGATGCATGGGCTGGTGTTGCTGGATTCAGAGAACAAAGTGATTCGGCCGGCCCTCATCTGGTGTGACCAGCGCAGCCAACGCCAGGTCGATTTCATCAACTCCAAGTTGGGGAAAGAGGCCGTCCTACGCGACACCGCAAACCCGGTCCTCACTGGCTTCACTTTGCCGAAACTGCTGTGGATCAGGGACAATGAACCGCAAAGTTTTCAGGCGGTGCGCAAGTTTCTTCTGCCTAAAGATTACATCCGCTTCAAGCTGACGGGGGAATTCGCGACGGATGTATCGGACGCGAGCGGGACGGCTATGTTCGATGTCGTCCATCGCCGGTGGTCAGACGACATGATGTCAGGCCTGGGTCTTGATCGGTCGATCCTGCCCGACATGTATGAGTCGAGCGCGGCGACTGGTGAGGTAACGGAAAAAGCTGCCCGCGAGACGGGATTATCGGCCGGAACGGTGGTGGTCGCAGGGGCTGGCGATCAGGCGGCAAGCGCGATCGGGAATGGCATCGTCACTGCGGACAAAATGTCCTGTACCGTAGGCACGTCGGGCGTCGTGTTTGCGTACCTTGAGAAGCCTGCCTACGATCCCGAGGGACGCGTCCACACTTTCTGCCATGCGGTTCCGGATGCATGGCACGTGATGGGTGTCACGCAAGGCGCCGGATTGAGTCTGCAATGGTTCCGGAACCGGTTTGCGCCGGGGACGCCCTACGATGAACTCACCGCGGAAGCTCAGACATCGCCCGCAGGCTCACAGGGTCTTTTCTGGCTCCCGTATCTGATGGGCGAGCGGACACCTCATTTGGACGCCGCGGCCCGAGGCGCCTGGGTGGGGCTGACGGCCAGCCATGGAAGGGCGGACCTCGTTCGTTCGGTTCTGGAAGGCGTCTGTTACAGCCTCAAAGATGGCCTGGAGATTATTCGAAGTCTTGGTGCTCGCCCGTCGTCCATCCGGCTGTCCGGCGGCGGCGGAAAAAGCGCATTCTGGCACCAGATGTTTGCGGACATTTTCGAAGCGCACGTCTCGACTCTTGAAACTCAGGAAGGCTCAGCTTATGGCGCAGCTCTGCTGGCGCTCATCGGGACGGGAGAATACGGCAATGCCCGTGAGCTCTGCGATCGGGCGATCAAAGAGAGTGTCGTGAAAGACCCGCAACCCGAGGCCTCCACGAAATACCAAAGCAGGTACCAGGTTTTCCACTCCTTATACCCTGCCCTGCGTCCGATCTATCGTTCCATCAGCGACTTGGATGAGTGAGAACTCCGTCCCTTTTTGCGATGTAGCTCTACCAGTTCCGCTCGATAAAGCATTTACTTACAAGCTACCCGGCGCCATGCAGTCTCGCATTGCACTGGGAGTTCGTGTCGCGGTCCCCTTCGCCGGCCGTAAGCTTACGGGCGTTGTTGTGGGGCTTCAAGCCAATCCTTCGGACGATGGAGGGATCAAGGACGTCATCCGTGTACTCGACGAGGAACCCGTCCTTGATGAGCATTTGCTGCGTCTGGGGCGATGGATCGCGGAGTATTATTGTTCACCTATCGGAGAGGTGCTCAAGAGCATGCTGCCTCTCACGGGCGAAGTTCACAAGCAGGTTCGGTATGCCCTGACAACTCTGGGGCATGATGCGGCACAGCAGCTCGCTCTCGATCAGACGCCCGCTACACAGGTCCTGAAGCTACTTCGCGATCAATCGCGGACTCCGGCCTATCTGGCAAGCAAAATTCCCGGGATTCGCCAGACTCTCCGAGCTCTCGTCAAACGAGGTTTGATCGCCGAGGAGGATCACGAACAGGAGAAAGATCCGCTGCGTGCTGCTGCCGGACGACTAAACGCCGAGTTCGCGGGCAGAGCGCCGGAGGAACTGAAGCTGAAGAAAGGCGAGCGTGAGCTTCTTGCTTTTCTCGAACTGCATCCCGGACAGCACAATCTGGCTGAACTGCGCGGAATCGTCAAAGGTGCAAGCGTGGCGGCGCGGTCCCTGGCGCGCCAGTCACTGATCCGGCTGGAGGCCGAGTCTCCGGCCGAGGTTAGTGGATTTGAGCGGGCAATCCCAGTCCTGAACATTCATCAGACTGAGGCCCACATCGCCATCGAAGCGGCCGTCATAGCTAACTCATTCCGAGCTTTTCTGCTCCAGGGCGTTACAGGTTCCGGGAAAACGGAGGTGTACCTCCGGAGCATTGAATCCGCACTTGCCGCAGGTAAAAGCGCGCTGCTCCTTGTGCCGGAAATCGCGCTCACGCCTGCTATGGCAGGTCAATTCTTTCACCGGTTCGGCAAGCAAGTGGCGCTCCTGCACTCAGCAATTTCGGCCTCCGAGCGGGCAGATCAATGGAGGCGAATCCGGACGGGCAAAGCGCGAGTGGTTGTTGGGACCCGTTCTGGGGTATTCGCACCCGTTCAGGATCTCGGGCTGCTGATCGTGGACGAAGAACACGACGGCAGCTATAAACAGCAGGATGTTCCCCGATATCACGGCCGCGATGTCGCGGTTGTTCGCGCAAAGGAACTGGGCGCAACTGTCGTGCTCGGGTCTGCAACGCCGAGCGTCGAGACCCGTCACAACGCGGACAAGAGCCGTTACACGCTGCTTCGGCTACCGGAGCGCATCGCGCAGCGCCCGATGCCGCAGGTTGAGGTGGTAGATATGCGAGTCGAGTTCCTGGAGACGAAGCGCCAGGCAACCTTCTCGCGCCGGCTTCTCGAGGAAATGGGAAGAAGAGTTGCGGCGGGAGAGCAGACGATGCTGCTGTTGAATCGTCGTGGGTTCTCGAGCTTCATGGTCTGTCGTGCCTGTGGAGAAAAGCTGCATTGCGCCAACTGCTCGCTGGTCCTGACGCACCACAAGCGCGATCACCGCATGCTGTGTCACGTCTGCGGGTATGCCGAGAAGATTCCGACCGAATGTCCAAACTGCGGAAGCGAGTATATTCAGTTTCTCGGAATCGGCTCGGAACGGGTCGAAGACGAACTGCACGAACACTTCCCGTCTGCAAGAATTGGACGCCTCGACCGAGACGTGGTGGCTCGGAAGGGTGCGTTCGAAGATGTCCTGCAGCAGTTCCGTGAGGGCGCGTTGGACATATTGGTCGGCACGCAGATGATCGCGAAAGGGCACGACATTCCGAACGTCACCTTAGTGGGCGTCGTTCTGGCGGATATCGGGTTGAGCATACCTGACTTCCGTGCGGCGGAACGGACCTTTCAACTATTGACGCAGGCAGCAGGACGAGCTGGACGGGGCGATACTCCGGGCCAGGTGATCGTACAGACGCTCAGTCCGGAGCACTATGCGGTTAGGATGGCGGCGGAACAAGACTACGAAGCTTTCTATACGAAGGAAGTGGAGTTTCGGCGCTGGCTGCATTACCCACCGTTCGCCGCGGTTGCCAACATCCTGGTGAGAGCTGTAAAGCAGGAGGACGCACTCCGGATGGTTTCGCAGCTTGGTTTCGAGCTCACACCGCCGCCGAAAGGCATTCGAGTGATGGGTCCGGCCGAAGCGCCAGTGGTTCGGCTTAAGAACGAGTTCCGGTATCAGATCCTGTTGAAGGCGGCGAGCAGGAGCACACTTCGAGAGACACTCGGTCAAATCAGACGATTTGCTGAGCGAGAAAATTGGAACAGCACAGCCCTGGTGATCGATGTTGACCCGATTAGCCTGACGTGACTTAAATGCTAATCTGGTTTTGGTACGGCGGCTGTAGCTCAGTCGGTAGTAGCGCCAGATTGTGATTCTGGATGTCGTGGGTTCGAGCCCCACCAGCCGCCCTTCACCCGCCCGACCTTCACACCACAGCTACTGCATCTGAGATAGGCGAGGCGCTGTTATCATCTCCGCCGTATCTTAAAACGAGAAGCGTTATGTCGTCACTCTGGTGTGCGCCGCCGACGAAGGCCGCGACTCCGCCCAAGAGCGTCTTGCTGAGTGTTTGAGCGGAAATCCCCGGTGCCGAACGATCCAGCAAGCTTTGGATCCGCTCCGCCCCGAAAAGGTGATGTTCCAGGTCCATCGCTTCTGTGATGCCGTCCGTATAAAGCACCAGCGAATCGCCGAATTCCAACTGGATTTTGCCCGCATGATATTCATAGTCGGGAATAAAGCCCAAGCGCCAGACCGCCCACTTTTTCGATCATCGTAGCGCCGCCGTGGCCCTTAACGATGTAAGGAGGTTCATGCCCGCCATCGGCGTACTCGATACTCCCGTCCCGCAGGTCGAGTATGCCCGCGAAAACCGTGACAAACATCTGCGAATGATTGCTTTCGCAAAGAAAATCGTTCAGGCGACGCAGAATGACTGAGATGGATTCGGTGGAGGCTAGAGCCGCTATCCGGAAGGCAGTTCTCACCATCGCCATAAACAGCGCCGCCGGAATACCTTTGTCCGATACGTCGCCGATGATGAAGCAGATGCGATTGTTGTCGAGAAGGAAGTAATCGTAGAGATCGCCTCCCACTTCTTGCGCCGGTTCAATCGCACCGAAGATGTCCGATCTGCGGGATTTGGGGAAAGGCCGGAAATTCTTTGGGAATCAGCCCCATTTGGATCTCGCGGGCCAGTTGCAGCGATTGCTTGAACATCTGCGCTCTGGAGATAAGCGGCGACCATTTCCGCGCGTTCGAGTGCGATCCCAAGATGAATGCAGATTGCCTCGAGGAATCGTTCGTCTTCCGTCGTGAATGCGTCCTGGTTGATCTTGTTCAGGACCTGCACCACACCGAGCAGCGCGCCATTCTGGCTGGTAATCGGCGCGGAAAGGATCGATCGCGTCCGGAAACCGGATGCGTGGTCGTACGAGGGGTTGAACCGGTTGTCCTTGTACGCTTCGGGAATATTGATCGTCATCCGATCTTTCGCGGTTGCACCCGCGATCCCGGAGCCTAACTGGACGCGGATTTCACGTGTGCTCATGCCTTCGGCAACCTTGCTGACGAGTTCTCCCGATTGCGCGTCATAGAGAAGCAAGGAACTGCGTTCCGCTTCCATCGCGCTCGTTACTTCGGCGACGATCAGAACCAGGAGCGGTCCAGTTCGATTTCTTTCCCGAGGGTCCTCGAGATACTGAGGAGGATGCTTAGCTTCCGCCGCTCATCACTGAGGTAGCGGACTGCGCTTCCACTTCAGATACGCTGGCATTCGGCAGATTCACGATGAACCGATGAACATTACTGTCGCTGCCGCCTCGTACTGTAGGTCGTCGACGCCGTCACGCGCCAGCAGATGCCCAAGCCGCCAATATCGCGTTCTTCAAGTGGCAGAGAAAGCGTTTCGGCTGTTGGAATCGTGTGTTTGGTTGGGTCGTACGATTTCCCGGTATCACGGAGCGCAATAACAAGCCTGCCGCAATCAATGCCGGAAGAGATCCGTAAGCTTGCCCGTCAGGCCAGCCTCTTCATACCCGTGCATCACCACATTGGTTGCGATTTCGTCAACTGCAAGGCAAAGCCTGTAAACAGCGGGATCCGCCAAACCCGCGTTCTTCCCCGCTTCGGCGGCGTAATCGCGAATGGGACTCAGGGCGTCAAGATCTCCCGGTAACTGTGAGTGCCTTCATCTCAGCAGGCCTATTCTGGCATCTCCGCCTCATCCCCACATCGCCGGCGACTGCAATTTGAGCGGCTTCAGATCGTATTGCGGTTCCCGTCTCGGGTTCGGTGTCCGTCACGTAAACGCCATCGTAAAAGCCCGTCTTACGGAGAGTATCGATAATCGGGAGGCTGGGGCTTCAGCACGTATATGCTCAATGTCGGTTGTTTCTGCTTTGCGAAAATCAGCACCCGCAGACCGGCGGACGACATGAAAGTCAGTTGTTCCACATCAAGCACGAGTATTCGCGGTGCGCTGCTCAACGGCTTGTCGACTTCTGCGCGCAAATTGGATGCGGTCGTCCCGTCCACTTCACCGACGAGCTTGAGTCGCGCGGTATTCCCCTTCGACGAAGAATCCATCGTTAAGGGCATCTACTTTTCTCCTTCGAAAGAACGGGTATCAGCAGTCAGAACGACGATCGATCTTGGGCCGACGATAATCTCATCCTGATCGACCTTGTGCCCTTCTCCGCTATTGAAGATATCGTTCGGAGAAGGCATGGATGTATTGATCGCGATTTGCCAAGAAGCGGCGCCAGCAGACGGTCTTGGCACGCGAAAGGGAAGAGCTCCCCAATACATGTTCATGGCGACATAAATATCATCGTCCGGTTCTGGTCGCGTTCGGCCCGGACGAACATAAACGCGAGACACCGGCTCCCATCTGAATAATCGGGCGCAAACGGCTGCAAGCCATGAAAAGTGATATCCGCGGTTCCGGCGCCGCGAATGTCGCGATGATCGAAGAAGCTCTTGCGGCGTAATGCAGGATGGGCATGTCGAAAGCCGATCACCTGTTTGAAGAAACGAAGACAGATCCGAGTTCGTCTCGGCCAGGCTCCAATCCATCCAGGAGTAATCATTGTCCTGGCAGTACGCATTGTTATTGCCCTTCTGCGTGCGCCCGAACTCGTCGCCCATCAGAATCATCGGCACACCCTGGCTCAACATCAGAATCGTCGCCGCGTTCTTCATCTGGCGAGTACGGAGCTCATTGACCGCAGGATCAGTGCTTTCGCCTTCCCACCCACAGTTCCAGCTGTTGTTATCGTTGCCGCCGTCGTTGTTGTTCTCGCCGTTGGCTTCGTTATGCTTTTCCGTTGTAGGAAACCATGTCGCGGAGAGTGAAGCCGTCGTGGCATGTGATGAAGTTTGTGCTGGCGTTCGGACCTCGATACCAATAAAGGTCGGGCGAACCTTGAATGCGGGTTGCGATTTCGCCAACGACACCCTTCGTCGCCTTTGATGAACTTGCGAACAGAATCGCGATACTTTCCGTTCCACTCCGCCCATCGTCCATAGGCGGGGAACGAGCCTACCTGATACAAACCGCCGGCATCCCACGCTTCTGCGATCAGTTTGCATTTGCTGAGCACGGGATCGAAAGCCAATGATTCAAGCAGCGGTGGATTCGACAAGGGCGCGCCGCCCTGGTCTCGGCCTAGGATCGAAGCTAAATCAAAACGGAAACCGTCAATGTGATATTCGGCCGCCCAATAGCGGAGGCAATCGATCACCATGTTGCGCGCCACGGGATGATTGCAGTTCAGCGTATTGCCGCATCCGGAGAAGTTGTAGTAGTAACCTTCCGGCGTGAGCATGTAGTAAGCCTGGTTGTCGATTCCGCGAAACGAAATCATGGGCCCGCGATGATCGCCTTCAGCCGTGTGGTTGAAGACTACATCGAGCACGACCTCGATGCCGTTCTGGTGTAATTCTTTGATGGTTGTCTTTAGCTCGTCTACTTGCATGCCGAGCACGCCGGTGGCGGCGTAACCGGCTTTCGGCGCAAAGAAACGAGACGGTGCTGTAGCCCCAGTAGTTCAGCAGCAGCTCGCCGCGTTTCCGGATGACGGCGGTTGTTTTCCCATTCGTCGAATTCGTAGATGGGCAGAAGCTCGACGCAATTGATGCCGAGCTCCTTCAGATACGGAATTTTTTCGCGCAGCCCGGCGTAAGTTCCGGGCGCGCGAGACTTCCGATGAATGATGCGCCGTGAATCCCCGTACATGCATTTCGTAGAAGACCAAGATCCTGAATGGGCGTTTCGAGAGGATGATCTCCTTCCCAATCGAAATCGTCGAACGCCAGACGCGAGCGGTGTTGATAGATGTCGTTCCAGTCGGGTTCTTCTCGCCAGACATCCCGTCCGCCCATGACCCGCGCGTACGGATCGGACAGAATCTTGGAGCTGGTCGAAACGTAAACCGCGGGATGGATCATAAGGTCCGGAAAATCGATAACCGTACTCGAGGTCCTCGTAATCGAGATCGAAGACGATCATCGAGTAGACGCCGCCGATGCGAAACGCACGCGGAAACTCGATCTCCACCATCGGGGCTGGAGCGCGTTTCCGGAACAGAGACAAGCGTGCAGGATTCCGCCGCACTTGAGTAGACGGAGAAATTGACACCGCTGCCTACGAGAGTTGCGCCGAAAGGGAGCACGTGCCCCTTCCGAAACCGGAACCCACCGCATTCATGAGTCGGGTAATAATCGATACGGGTTTCCATTTACTCGGGCTTACGCGAGCGCCTGCTTGGCTTTCTCCGGCGAATCGGACAGAACTGAAGAAACTCAGAAACCCAGTGTGCGACATCACCGTCTGTATCTCGCGAGACACGCCCAGCAGCACGACTTTGCCCCGTGCGGCCGTTACCTCACGGTAAGTCAGGAGGAGAAGACGAAGTCCGGCACTGGACAGATAGTCCACCCGCGTCATATCGAGGATCAGTTTTTGGGCGCGGGCCAATATCGGGCGCAGTTGCTCGCGCACCTTCGGGCGCAGTCTTGCCGTCGAGACTTCCTTCCATCTCGACGATCTCAATGTCGCCCTTCTTGGCGCGTCTGAAGGTTCATGGGTACTCACTTTTGCTGTGTATCAAGCCAAGTTGACGGTGTGATTTTCACTCGCACCTTGTGTTGCTTATCGTCCGGCCGGCAATTTAACGGTCAGTGCATTGCGGTCAAAATCATGGTACGGCTCGTCGTCGATCCAACATTCTTCCAGGAAGATGCTGCCCTGTGGCAAGATATCAGGCGAAACGCGAAGGAGTTATCCGGGAAGCCGTCCGGATACGGCTTGAAGTGTAGGAACATCGGCTGCTTGGTGATCAGCAGGTTGATGTAAACCGCCGAAAGAAAGCAAAGTTCCATCGAGTGGTAGCAGCTCATCGAGTGGCTGCCTTTCAGCGTTCCGTCCCTAAGAGGTACGGCAAGCCGTTGGCGAGAGTGTTGAAGTAGACGGCGCCGTCATCGTGATCGAGGAAGAAGGCATTGTAGAAAGACGCCGCCTCGCGCGCGAAGCGGAGATATTCCTCATCTTTCAGCACGCCGTGGAGAATCAGATAAGCAAGAATGGCCTGTTCCTGCTGCCACCAGGCTTTGCGGTCATGCCAGACGAAACGGTAGATGCTTCGCCGTCCGGCTTGAGTACGCGCTCTACGACGTCGTACCACCCGCCACGTTGCCGATCCGCACCGGCTTCCGGCATGAGTTCGCGCAATCTTGTCGCGCCAAAGCCGTATATTCCGGCTTTTGCTTCAGCGAATTCATGCGCATAAGATTCCACGCGATCTTCAGGTTATGGCCGACGACGGAGCGGTTTTGCTGCCAACCCCAGGTCTGATCGTGACTCCAGTCCTCAAAGAAGCGCTCGTTCACGAACGGGCTATTTTCGTAATCGGGGAAATAGCGGGCAATCGTGTCAAAAGTGTATTCGAGGAAATCGGCGTGCTTCTTGTCGCCCGGTAGCGAGATAGAGATTGACCAGGTATGCCGGAGCGTGGTCGCCGACAGAGTTCCAGTTCTTCTTCGCCCGGTTGTGGGCCAGCGATTCCGCGCGAGGATCGAGGCTGATCGGATCGAGGTGGGAGAAGTAACCGCCGCCGGTCGTATCTTTGAAATGATTTTCAAAGAGCTTGATGGTCTTTTCCATGTCCCACATGATTTTGGGATCGCCGGTGATGCGATAGGTCATGCAAGGACCGCAAAGAGCGTAGATCTGCTCATAGGCAGGTAAGGAATAGTAATCGTCGCCGAATTCGGAGGTGAGTAACTTGTGCTCCTTCTCGCCCTCTACCTTGATGCCGTGATACCAGTAAACGACGTCGTTATCCTCGTCATAGAAGCGCATGTGGTCGCGCAGATACTGCACGCCCTTTTCGCACGCTTCAAGGAAACCGTCTTCGCCTGTGAGCATGTAGGCGGTGGACAGGCCGTAGATCATACGGCTGATGGTGTCGGTTTCCTGTAAGTAGTCGCCTTTCTTCGCACCCGCGAGGTGAAGCATGGTGCGATAGTTGCGGAAATCGATCTCCTGACCGGGGAATCCAAACTGCCACTTCAGGTAGGAGTGCCCGATGGACTTCGACTGCTTGATCCACCAATCCGGCTCCTCGTGGCGATAGATGCCGGGGCCTTTGCCGGGAAAACCAGCCATTGAGCTTCGAAAACCCCTTCACCTGAACCCGGATAAAACGCGCCGTACGCGAACACAAACTGACGAGGCAGCGCCAGCAGAGAAGGCATCAGGGTCGTCGCATCCTGATACGGCTCTTCGAGATTGTAAGTGACTCGCGCAAACGTATTCGGAGTGAGATTCACCTTTTGGAGGCGGTCATCCGATGTCCGAAGCGTAAAATATTGTTCCTCGCCGTTGTACGAGACAACGTACCCCGCTACGGTATCCGAGAATGTGAAATCGATATTCATTCAGTGTTTCTCCTCAACGAAACAACTGCAAACTTATACTATCTACCGCTCTGACTACTGGCCGCATGTATTTCCAACTCGCTCGGGATGCGTGTTCCCTTCCAAGACGAGGTCGATCAAAAACGGGCCCTTGTGGGCCAAAGCACGATCGATTGCAGCTGCAATCTGGTCGGGCTTTTCAACACGAACACCTTCGACGCCCATGCCTCGAGCCATCTCAACAAAGCCTAAGGGAGGATGCGACAAATCGAAGCTTAACGGGAAATCGTGCTTCGGAATGCTGCGTTCCTGCCAATAGACATCGATGTTCAGTTGTAACAGCCGATAACTCGCGTTATTACAGACAACGAACTTAACATCCGTGTTGTGACGAGCCGCCGTCCAGAGCGCCTGGATGGTGTACATCGAGCCGCCGTCACCTGAGAAACCAATCACCGTCTTGTCCGGGTTTGCCAGTTTGGCGCCGATCGCTCCGGGAAAACCAACACCTAGCGATCCGCCTCGGGTCAGGAAATACTGGCCCGTTTTCGCCGGAGGCATGTGGCGCGTAATTGGGGGCGAACTGGTCAAGGCTTCATCGAAGATGATCGCGTCGGACGGCAGTTTCTTCGCAAGCTCCTCCATGAAGCGGGCCATCCGGGTCGGCGTCGCCTCACGGGCGGCCTGGTCCTCTTTCAGTTGCGAATCCACCTTTTGCTTTTTGGCAGCTCCCACCTTTTCGGCTCGCTCCTTCGCTTGTTTCGCCTGTGCGGGAGTCAAGGTCGACTCAAGTTGAGCGGCAATCTTGGCGAGTGTCGACTTAGGATCGCCGAGCAGGCCAAGATCCACATGGTGGTTCTTCGCGATTTCGTAGAGGTTCAGGTCGACATGAATCACTTTGGCGTCAGGCGCGAAGATACTTCCCAGCTCCGGGAAGACTTCCGGCAGGACGTAAGTGCCGCAAATAAAGTTGACGTCGCCCTTCTTCGTGATGGGCAGGCTGTTCTGACCGAACATATGCCCGGTCATCCCCTGATAGAGCGGGTGAGAGTAGTCGATGTTTACTTCGCCAGCATCGGCTTCCCAAACCTCCGCGCCCACCAATTCGGCAAGCCTGGTGAGTTCCGCCTGCGCATCAGAGTAGGCGATACCGTCACCGATGAAGAAAACCGGCCGTTGTGCGCCGGCCAAAAGACGAACTGCTTCTGAAATGGAAGCGGGTTCCGGACGTGCTTCTGGTATTGGGAATCGAAGTCGGGAAGATCTCTTCGGTGCACGGCGCATCCAAGATGTCCATCGGAATGCAAACGTAGACCGGGCCCATGGGCGGTGTTGCCGCGATTTTTACTGCTCTGCGGATCACGCGCAGGAGCGACGACGAATCCTGCACCATCGTCGACCACTTAGTGACCGGCTTCGCCATCCCGACCAGATCGCCAGCCATTTGCGAATCCATCGCCTGGTATCGGATACCGGCGTCGCCGCCGATCACGACCAGCGGCGAATGTCCCCGCATGGCCTGATATAAAGCGCCAATGGAGTTTCCAAGACCGGGCGTGCTGTGTATCTGGACCAGCGCGGGCTTGCGCGTGGCGCGAGCATACCCGTCGCCGGTCATCACGGCAACCGACTCCTGCAGCGTAAGAATGTAGCGCAGTTCCGGATAGTCTTTCAAGGCATCCAGGAAACCCTGCTCCACTGTGCCAGGGTTCCCGAACATGTGCCGGAAACCATCGGCGATAAATTGTTTAAGAATTGCTTCGCGACCGGTCAGAGCCACTTCTCCTTACCAACCGTACCGGCGAACGCCGCTTTCAAGAACTTCAATCAGTTTCCTTCCCGTGGTGAGGGAATCGGCAGTCGACCTGCCAGTTATAAACGGGTAGTCCACAATCACTGATATCTCTCTTCCGAAGTTGCCGTGGTAGGCACCTTCCGGCGCAGTTGCATCGCGAAGAATGTACTCCAACGGGTATGGCGGAGGTCCCATGTTGAAGTCCGTGCCCAGGAATCCCGTGCCGTCCTTATAGTCGTACTCAAGACAGTGTCCAGTGACATGTTTGTTACGGATGATGCTCTTTCTGTCTTCCATGTCGCGCGCAAAAGCGAGACAGGCAACGCCATAACACTCGGCGGCAATCGGCTTTCCGGCCCTGTAGAATCCCAGAATCAGATCATGAACCCGTTGGTTGTTCACCATGTCGACGATCGGCCCGCTGCCTCCCACGAGTAATAACGCGGAATACGGCTCGAGATCGGCCCAGGCGGCGTCACGTTTGTTGTAGTAATTTTCGAGCTCACGCACCAACAGCTGCGCACTGAAATATGGGCGCTCCGGAAACCAGGAAGAAAGATCTTTGGGCTTACTTAAGCGATCGGATTTTTCGACCTTCTTGACCTTGTCGGCCATTTCCTTCGTTGTGACGGTACGTCCGAGCGGCGGATCGAAGTAAGTCTCGTCCATGCTCGGCGGCAGGGCCGCTGGTTTGGTTCCCTTCGGCGTAACAAAGTCGACTTCGTAGCCTGCTGCGTCCAAGGCTTCCAGAGGACCGATCAGCTCTTCTCCCCAATACCCGTGACCGGAAAGGACGACCAAAACTTTTTTTGCCATGCGATTCCTTTCCCTGCAAAGGATGCCACTCCCATGGAGGACGTGGGTCGTTCACTTATGTCTTGAAGGTGCGTTTCCGATTGTCTAGCTGCGATCAGCAAAGTGTCAAGGCCGAATGAACGAATTTTTGCCCACATCTGCTCGATAACGCCCCATCCAGGTAGCGATTGAGTGGATAGCAGGTATAATGCCCTTCACTCCACCAAGATCATGGCAAG
This sequence comes from uncultured Acidobacteriaceae bacterium, assembly GCA_963730775.1. Lineage (GTDB taxonomy): Bacteria > Acidobacteriota > Terriglobia > Bryobacterales > Bryobacteraceae > Bog-105. Next base: position 172,944 of record CAVSTI010000023.1, read on the forward strand.
ACCAGCTGTCCTTACAATTGACGACGATGTGGACGTCCTGAAGAGCATCGAACGCGACCTGCGACGCCGCTATGCGGATCGCTACCGCGTGCTGTCCGCAAACTCCGGGCAGGCGGCTCTAGCGACTCTCGAGAAACTGACGCAACGCGGAGATCCCGTGGCTCTGTTCGTGGTCGATCACCGCATGCCGCAGATGGATGGCGTGGAATTTCTGTCGCGCGCCGTCAAGCTGTATCCGGAATCCAAAAGAGTTCTCCTGACGGCATATGCCGACACAGATGCGGCGATTCGCGCCATCAACGACGTCAAGCTGAACCACTATCTTCTGAAGCCCTGGGATCCGCCGGAGGAGCATCTGTTTCCCGTGCTCGACGACCTCCTGGAGGATTGGCAGGGCTCATATCATCCGCCGTTCGAAGGCATTCGGGTGTTTGGAACCCGATGGGATGCCAAAGTATATGAGCTTCGCGAATTCCTCGCTCGCAATCATGTGCCTTATCGATGGATCGACGTCGACCTACCGACCCAGGACAAGGAAGCAAACAAGCTGCTGGAAAGTTTGGGGTCCGACGCCCGGTTCCCTGTCATTGCCTTTGCGGACGGTACCAAAGCCTTCGACCCGACGCACGAGGAGATCGCTCGCCGGGTGGGACTGCGGAGCCGGCCCGATTCCGATTTCTTCGATCTGGCAATCGTGGGTGGAGGCCCGGCCGGTCTGGCAGCGGCAGTTTATGGCGCCTCGGAAGGACTCAAGACCGTCATTATCGAACGCGAAGCTCCCGGCGGACAGGCCGGGCTCAGTTCAAGAATCGAGAACTACCTGGGGTTTCCGTCCGGCCTGAGCGGCGGTGACCTGACGCGGCGGGCTGTGGCCCAGGCGATGCGCTTCGGGGCACAGATTCTGACGCCGCAGGAGGCGATGAAGGTTCGGAGCGACGGAACATACCGTACCCTGACCCTGACGGACGGTTCGGAAGTCTCCTGTCACGCGTTACTGATTGCTACAGGCGTGCAATGGCGAAAGCTTGAAGTGCCGGGTATCGACAATCTACAGGGCGCGGGCGTATACTACGGAGCCGGATCCACGGAAGCGATGTCGTGCCGGGACGAAGATGTTTATATCATCGGAGGGGCGAATTCGGCCGGGCAGGCAGCCATGAATTTCTCCCGCTTCGCCAAGCGGGTTATTGTGCTCGTGCGCGGCAAGTCACTGGCCGCCACCATGTCGAAGTATCTGATTGACGACATTGCGCGCACCCCGAATATCGAAGTACAAACGGAAGCCCAGGTGGTTGCCGTCCACGGTGAGAAGCGGCTGGAATCGATCTCCATCGCGTGTGCCAAAACCGGCAGCGTTGACATCGCACCAGCGTCTTCTCTCTTCGTATTCATCGGTGCGGAGCCGCGGACCGAGTGGCTGGCCGGCCTGGTGCAGCGAGACGCTAAGGGCTTTGTTTTGACCGGCCCAGACGTGATGAAGGACGGCAAGCGACCCCAGGGATGGACGCCCGATCGCGATCCGGCCTTACTTGAGACAAGCGTACCAGGCGTATTTGCAGTCGGCGATGTCCGGCACGGTTCCGTCAAGCGCGTGGCGTCGGGCGTCGGAGAAGGGTCCATCGCAGTACAGTTAGTTCACCAATATTTAGCGACGATGTAACATGAGCAGCCCCACAATCAACGCTGAAGGCGTCTGTGCCAATCCGAATGAACTGGTTCAGGCGCTGAAGAAGATCCGCGTTTTCGAGGATCTGCCGGAAGACGGCTTAGAGTGGATAGCGCTCCAGATGAGCGCCCGCGTTTGCCCAGTGGGCGAAGCCGTAATTCATGAAGGCGAACCGGCCGATCGAATGGTCGTCATCCTGAGTGGGGAGTTTGTCGGACGAATAGAGGTTGGGCCCGATGACGGCCGGAAGTACATCGTTCGCGGTGGCGAAGTGACGGGCATGCTGCCCTACTCACGGATGAAGATTTTCCCCACTACTCTGCGGGCAGTCGTTGAGAGTTGCATGGCGACTTTCCCGGTCAGTTCGTTCGATGAATTACTTCGTCGTTTGCCGCAGCTCAATACGAGATTCGTCGGGATCATTTCAGACCGCGTCCGAGCCAAAGCGCTGAATGATCAGCAGATCGAGAAGATGGCCGCGCTCGGCAAACTGTCAGCGGGGGTGGCCCACGAACTGAACAATCCGGCCGCGGCTGCAAAGAGAGCCACCGAGAGTTTGCGCGAAGCCTTCGGAGCGCTCAGAGAGGCGAATGCTCAACTCGATCGGCAACCGCTTACGGCGGAGCAGCGCGCCCTGTTGAGTGACATCGAACGGGACTGGGCGTCGCGAGATGCGGTGATCATGGACTCCCTCGACCGCGGTGACCTCGAAGACGAATTGGCGAACTGGCTCGAAGGACGGAACGTCTCGGAAAGTTGGCGTTGGGCGTCGGACCTCGCCCATGCGGGATGTGACCTGAACACGTTGGAAGAGTGGGAGAGCCGCTTCGAGAGCGTATCGTTCGAGCCTGTCGTTCGGCGCGTCAGTGCGGCATTCACGATTTCCCGCCTTCTCTCTGAAATTGAAAGCAGCACGTCGCGCATCTCCGAGCTGGTTCGATCCATCAAAGAATACTCCTACATGGATCGCATGCCGCAGCAGGACATTGATGTGCATGACGGCATTGAGAGCACGCTTGTGATGCTGCATCACAAGCTGAAGGGAGTCGTGAACATATCTCGCGAGACTACGACCGCTCGATCCCGAAAATCCCGGCTTATGGCAGCGAGTTGAACCAGGTGTGGACCAATCTCATCGACAATGCCGCGGATGCCTTGGACGGTCAGGGGGAGATAACCATTCGCACCGCGAATGAGTTCGATCACGCGTTGGTGGAGATCCGGGACAACGGTCCCGGCATTCCGGAAGAGATCAAAGGCCGCATCTTTGAGCCGTTTTTTACTACGAAAGGCGTTGGAAAGGGGACCGGCCTCGGACTCGAGACCGTATACCGCACCGTCCAGAAACATAGGGGAGAGATTCGCGTGGAGTCTCAGCCCGGCGACACCCGGTTCCAGGTTCGGTTGCCATTTTCAAATACGAATAAAGGAGCAGAAACCAAATGAACAATTGCGAGCACCTGGCGGAAGCGCATGACTTCAAAGCGAATCGGCGTGTCTGCGAAGACTGCGTAAAGACCGGCGATTCCTGGGTACACCTGCGTATATGCCTCTCGTGTGGCCACGTCGGCTGCTGTGATTCGTCTAAGAATAAGCACGCTACGAAGCACTTCCATGCAACGACCCATCCGATGGTTCGGTCCATCGAGCCAGGTGAATCCTGGGGATGGTGCTTTGTCGACGAAGCCGCCTTTGATTTATCCCACGGCGTTGCGCACGCCCGACCGCTAGACTGAAACTGCCCCGGCAAGCAGTTTTCGGAGTGCCAGAAGTCGGATCACCCGTTCTTGATCGGGACAGTCTGGCCTTATAATAAGCACTACAACTTCAACTGATGGCTGTACATTTGTGAAGCTAGCTCCTGGAGTGTCTGGACTTTCCCGGTTGCTCTGCTCTAGCAACACAGGCTCAGCGTTTTCCGATCACGTGTCCTCCCAGAAACGCTTTCACGCACGCCGATTCATCTCGAAAGCAGCACTCCTTGTCACGGCTCTGGCTTTCTCCGGAAGCCTTATGTACGGCGACGCAAGCCCCGAAGCCGGGGCTTTCTTTTTTAAGCAGTACTTACCGGATGATTACGGAGCGGACGCCCAAAACTGGGCGGTCGTGCAGGATGCACGCGGCGTCATGTTCTTCGGCAACACGGAAGGGCTACTGGAGTACGACGGGGCAAGATGGACCCATATTCAACTTCCTACTCCTGGTTCGATCGTGCGCTCCCTTGGCGTGGATGCCAGTGGAACCGTGTACGTCGGAGGACGTAACGAGTTCGGATTTTTAAAGGGCGATGCGGACGGGATTCTCAGGTATGTATCGCTGTCGGATCGCGTTCCGGCGGGTGACAGGAACTTCGGGGATATCTGGACCATTTCTCCTACCAGAACTGGAGTCTTCTTCGGCTCATATCCTCGGATTTTCAGGTGGTCCCCGCAAGCAGGGATAACGGTTTGGAAGGCGCCTACGCGATTCAGTCGCCTGTTCACGGTCGATGACCTGCCTTACGTGGTTGTCATCGGTTCCGGCTTGCACCGCATGTCTGGCGGCCACCTGGAACTGGTGCCCGGTGGATCTCAGCGCCAGGCTGCCGGAGACAAGCTGGAACCCGTGCCTGGCGGTGAACTGTTTCAGCATCAGATCCAGGGCGTATTTTCGTTTGGCGGATCGCTGATGGTGGCAAGCTTGAGCGAGTTATACCGCCAGGAAGGCAATAAATTCGTTCATTTCTCGACGGACGCGGACGAGTTACTAAAGAAGGCTGCGATCTATGTCTGCGCGCCTCTGAGCAACGGTGACCTAGCGATCGGGACCATTCAAGGCGGGCTGGTTCTGCTGACCCCGGCTGGACATATCCACCGGATCGTCAGTAAACAAAGCGGTCTTGCAAGCAACTACGTCAACGCGATCTACAACGATCGTGCGGGAGGCGTGTGGCTCGCTCTTAATCTTGGCGTTGCCCATATCGATACTGAACTCCCGGTTACCCGGTTCGCTGACCGGGAAGGTGTCGATGAAACCGTTCCGGCCATCTATCGACATTCCGGCACGTTATACGCCGGAACGCTTTCCGGCCTTGCAAAGCTGATTCCTGGCGCCCGGGCACACTTCGAGCCGGTAAGCGGGATCAATGGCGGTGTCCTTTCACTGCTTTCAACCCCCGATGGTTTGCTTATCGCGGGGCAATACGGCATTTCCGAGTTGGGTCCGAACGGGCTTGAACACATCTTTCCTGACGAAGGGGCGATGTTTTCGCTTTCCGTGTCAATCCACGATCCACATCTGTACTACGCAGCCGGCCGTCACGGACTTTTGCTTCTCCGCTCGGACGGAGGCCACTGGCGAAAGATCCGGCAAGTGCCTTCCGGGAATCAGGATTTCCTGACTGCTCTTGAAGATCGGGATGGAAAAATCTGGGCAACGACTCCTCGCGGTGTTCTGCGCATCGATCTGAGTACAGATCCGGCGAGAATTCAGAGAATGGCGCTGGACGCGAGCGCGGCTGGCAGCTGGAACTATGCTTATCGCCTCGGAGCGGACATTATCTTTGCGACGGGAAAAGGCTTGCGTCGGTTTGACCGGCAGACAGGTCATCTGGTTCCGGAGACTCGGTTCGGGAGTATGTTCGCGGACGGTTCGCGCGATGTCACCAGAATCGCCGAAACTCCGGGGGGGTCGGTCTGGATTTCCGGGCTCTCTTACAACGGCGTGCTGCGACAGACTCGCGCACAGAATTACGAATGGGATGAACACCCGCTGGCGCGTGCTGGGATCAAGGAACTGCTTGCTCTGTTCGTAGATCCGGATAACGTAGCTTGGGCCTCGGGTGCCGGTGGTGGACTGGTTCGTTATACGGCTTCGAGTTCATCCGGTCCATCAGCCCGGTTCCAAGCTCTTCTGAGCGGGGTTCAGCTTCTGGGGAGTTCCAAGCCGATTGGCACCTCTAATCCGGCTACAAGGATTCCTCACAAGCAGAATTCGCTCCGCTTTGAGTATGGCGCTCCCAGCTTCGAGGACGAGTCCCGAACGGAATATCAGGTCCGCTTGGATGGGCTGGATCAGGCTTGGTCGGAGTGGAGCAAGGAAACACGCAAGGAATACACGAACCTGTGGGAAGGCAAGTACACCTTCAACGTGCGGGCACGCGATCTCCACGGCCGGATCAGTAAAGCGGCGGCGTTTAGCTTCCGAGTGCTCGCCTCCCTGGTACCGCAGCCTGTGGGCTTATATCCTGTACGTGCCCATCCTGCTTGGGTCGATGGCGCTGATTGTTAAATGGCGGCTGCACGCCCTAAGCGAACGAAACCGCAAGCTCGAAGTCATTATCGAGAAAAGGACGGAAGAGATCCGGGAGCAAAGAGACGAGATAAAGCGCGAAGAAGAACGAACAGAGGCGCTGCTGCTCAATATCTTGCCGGCGCCCGTGGCACATGAACTAAGGGCAACGGGCAAGGTTCAGCCCACAACGTACGACGAAATCACGGTTTGCTTCACAGATTTTGTCGGATTCACGTTGTCAAGCGAAAAAATAGCGGCGGCCGATCTTGTCGATGGCCTGCATAAGTATTTCACCGCGTTCGACGAGATTGTTGCACGCTATGGGCTCGAAAAGCTGAAGACCATCGGCGATTCTTATATGTTTGTTGGCGGCTTACCGGAGAAAAAGTCGTCTCACGCGGTGGACGTTGTCATGGCAGCGTTTGAAATGGTGGAGGTAATCAAGCAATTCTCCACTGAGGACCCGAATTGGAATGCACGAATCGGGATTAATAGCGGACCAGTTGTAGCCGGCGTGGTCGGTGTCAACAAGTTCGCCTATGATATCTGGGGCCAAACCGTTAACTTTGCTGCGCGGTTTCAATCGAGCGGATCACCGAATCGCGTCAACATGTCGTCGCGAACTCACGAACTCGTCAAAGAATTCATCGATTGCGAAGCGCGCGGCCGTGTCCGAATCAAAGAAGGCCGACTAATAGAGATGTTTTTCGCGCAGCAGGTTAGACCAGAGTTGCTCGACGGCGATTCGAGTGGCATGCCCAAGCGCTTCTCTGAGCTGTACCACCGCAAATTTGGCCAATCTCCGCTGGCGTTTCCCTCAGCTAAGTCTGAGGCTGTGGATCCGCAGGCCATAGCGAGCCTCTAAGATCCGCTATAGCACCACAAGTACCAGTGCGCCCGAGATACAGTTCTATTGGCTCTCGTCATATTGTGCTCGCGATTGTTATCCTCGTTAATCTATGGACCGGTTGCGCGCACTAATTTCGAGACTCAGCCTTTTGGGAACGCTCGCCTTGACTGCTTCGGCCTTTGCGGGTGCCTCCCCCTGCGTGACGGCCAGCCTTCAGAGTTATATCAACTCAGATCTGAGCGGAGGCTGTAGCATACAAGACACGTTTTTCAGATTTAATTTCGCTTCGCAGGTATTGAGCGGGAATCCCGTCGTTGCAACGGCGTCGCAGATAACGGTCACTCCGATCAGTACGGCAACGTCGGAGGGCTTTAGCTTTTCGGCGCTCGTTAATGGCGTGAACTACTTTTCGACTCCAAGTGGATCTGTCTCGTACGGAATCAGTTACACCTTGGATCCTGTGACGACCGGAGCAGATTTGAGTCTGGATCCGCCATTTGGAGATGTACGCGCTACGCAGTCCTACTGCCTCAACGATGTTTTCCCGAGTTGTTCTCTCGGGATAGATCTGTCTCAAACGGTCTCCACTGCCAATGCCCCGTCGTCCCTTTCATCCCGAGTAACCTTCCCGATATCGGTTTCCTCTCTTGCCTTGGTTGATGTAAACACGTCGATCCTGCTAAACGGACCAGCCGGGTTTGACGCTTTGAGCTCAGTGTTTAGTACAACAACACAAGCTGCGGCGGTTCCCGAACCGTCTGCGGCTCTTCTCGCACTTTGCGGGCTGTCTTTGGTTCTAGGACTAGGTGGCGTAAAGCGCTGGTTTGCGGCGCGCTGAACTGTCATGCGGCGGGCACGAAAGCCCGCCCCTGAATACTAAAGCAGTTTGAATTCAGCCGAGATGGCTCACTTCGGTTTGGCAAGTTTCCCCATCGGACTGTTCACTCGAAGCTAGTCCGGAGGAAGACACGATCACTGGGTGATTCTCTCGAGCCATTTCGGTGGCGGGGAATTCCTTCCGCGCCTCCTCGAGGATCTGCGGAATCTCGCGATCTTTCCGTGACGGGCTGTGATGGAACAGGATAAGTTGTCGTACGCCCGCCCGCTTGGCTAGCCGCGTGGCTTCCAGCCAAGTACTATGCCCCCAGCCTTTGTAACGGTCGTATTCTTCTGGCGTGAAATGCGCGTCGTAGATGAGAAGATCTGCGCCCACTGCCTGCTTTGCGATCGCATCGTCGATTTCCAGGATCCCGTGCTCGTGATCACTCACATAGATCACAGAACCTGCCGGTGAATCAATCCGATAGCCAGAGGCTCCGCCCGGGTGATTCAACGGAACCGGAATGACTTTTAGCGTCCCGATATGCGTTCCTTCGGCCGGCATCTGGAAATACTCTTGAATTGCGCGAGCGGACGACATCGCGAGCGGGAAATACGGCTTGCTCATCTGAACTTCGAGAATGGCTCGGAGTTCATCTGGCGGTACCGTCGAGTAGAAGCTCAATTCCGCAAAATCGGAATAAACGGGACCGAAGAAAGGCAACCCCTGGATGTGATCCCAATGAAAATGGCTGAATAATAAGGACGCCCGCAGCTTCTTTTGCGGACCACAAGCCATGCTCACTCCAAGAGAACGCAAGCCAGTTCCCCCATCGATGACCACAACGGGTTCGGTATTATATTGAACTACGGTGCAAGGCGTGTTGCCACCGAGCGTCAACTTCGCCCGTTCAGGGGTAGGAACGGAACCTCTGACACCCCAGAACTCAATTTTGAGCTGGTTTCCGTTACCAGTGTGATTGGTTCGGGACATTGGGTTCTCTAACGAGGCTGTGCAAATGCTTGACCTTAAACTAGATTCTGACCGCGTGAATATGAGCCTCGTTAATAGAATAAGCATAGCAGCGAATTAGCAGATCTGTTACTCTCAACGTCGGTCGAGGCTGGAGCCGTTAGAACAGCTTGGGCCTCGCCATTCGATGTTTACTAGTCAATTTCAGTTTCGGGCAATGTTTAATTGACAGAGCCATCTCAGCCTGCGCGCATCTAGGGCAAGAGGTTCGATTCTCAGGCCTAGGCCGAGGTCAGTCCTTCCCCAATCCTATGGGCGAAGCTGTAATGCGTATCGATCTTCCCGTCTCGCATGTGCCACGCGTCCCCAACAACCCACTTGCCGGTCCGCGAGCTGAAGACCGCCTGGAACATGATCGAGTTTTCCGTCTCGGCGAAGTCGTACAGAGACTCGACTTGAATCGAGCCTTGCCAATCGATATAGGTCCGGAAGAACTCTTTTAGCGCTTTGTTCCCACGCACCACGTGAGGCGGCGGGGTGGAAAGCACATCAAAAGGCGAGATCAAAACCGCATCTTGCGTGTACTGGTCATCGATCATCTGGTCGATTTTGTTGGCATAAATGTATGCCATGTGCTCATCGAAAAACTTACGTCCTGGTGTTTGATCAGCCATAATCGTTGCCTCCTAGGCGGTGGTTCGCAGAAGGCGCTTGTTTTATCGCGCGTCCGGTTAAAACACGAGCGAGATGGCGGCGGTATTCAGCCGAGGCGAACACGTCGCCGCGGAAAGCGATTCCGTCGACTGAGATCGCACGTTTCAGATGGGATTTGCTCCCCGTTGCAGGCCCGTTCAGTAGTGCCTTTTCTACCGCTTCTAATCGAGTTGGATGATCCGTAGCCCCGGTAAGAGCGACTCGCGCCGCCACTATACGGCCATGCTCGACGGAGAGGACGGCGGCCACCGCGCAAACGGCAGTCAGGCGTGCTGGATGCTTAATCCTGACGTACGCCATACCGGGCTTAGCGGCTGGAGCGGGAATTGTCACCGAAGCAATCAACTCGTTACCCGTCCGGGGACTTCACTTTGTCCTTTGAAATAGTCCTCGGCTGCAATCCTTCGCTGGCCCTGAGATCCTAGTCAGTTCCATGCTCGCGTCCAGTAGCGAGCAGAAGAGCCGGCAAGTCATACTCTGGATCACCTTCTGCGAGATTTCCACCAATGGTCGCCCTGTTCCGGAGCTGGGCGTCGGCAATACTTGCCACGGCTTCGGCGAGAGGCCGGGAATTCCTTGCCGACTAGACTGCTTACGCGATCTCATTGAGCGTAGTCATTGCGCCAATGCGCAATACCCCATCTTGCCGCTCGATCCCCTTCAATGACGAGATTCGTCGGAGGTCGACCAGGACCGTGTCGCTTGCGAGATCGCTATTGCGTTCCAGGAGGATCTTCTGCCCACCCGCAAGCGGCCGAGCCTCAGAGCGACTGGATAAGATTGCCACGGCCTCTTCTATCGAGTTGGGCGATGCATATTCGAAGGCGCTCATCTCAATTCCCTCGCATCGCTCGCCAGATCTTCTCGGGTGTGGCAGGTATGTCGATGTGGCGCACACCGAATTCTGACAGGGCGTCGCAAATTGCATTGACGATCGCGGGAGCTACCGCGGGTTGAGCGACATCGCCGGCCCCCTTTGCGCCCATCTTATTCAAAGGCGTAGGCGTAACGGTGCTATCCAGCTCGAATTCAGGCATGTCGCTCGGCCGAGGTATAGGATACGTGTCCAGATCTCGCGTTAATAATCGTCCGTTCTCGTCGTAGATTACTTGCTCGGTCAGAGCAGGGCCGATCCCAAAGGCAATGCTTCCATGCATCTGCCCCTCGACTACCTTTGGATTCCCCATGAACCCAACATCGTTGACTCCTGTGTAGCGGACGATTTCCGTCGCGCCAGTTTGCTCGTCGATCTCCACGATGGCCACGTGAGTGCCAAACGGGAAAATTGAAATCCGGCGGATCAAAGTAGGAAGTCACTTCCAGTCCCGGCTCAATCCCGGCCGGCACATCCCAGGCAAACCATAAAGCAGAAGCGATCTCCTGCAGCGTCTTCGCACGGGCAGCGTCGGACTTCACCTGGACCTTGCCGTCCGCGTATTCAACATCCTTTTCTTCCGCCCCGAGCAGGTGCGCTCCCATTTTGACGGCCTTCTGCTTGATCAGCTGGCAAGCTTCGTAGATGGCCACCCCTTCCACGCTGAAGCTGCGGCTGCCGTAGCTTCCTTGCGCGTACGGAACTCCCAGCGTGTCCGAATGGATAATCTCGACCCGGTCAACGGGAACACCTAATTCGTGGGCCGCAATTTGAGCAAACGTCGTGATTTGCCCTTGGCCGTGGGGCTGGCAACCGGTGATCGCCGTGACATCGCCAGTTTGGTGCACGCGAACGATAGCGCTTGCCCAAGTGCTTCCGATCAGGCCTTCCTTGCCCATGCGCGATGAAGGACCGACGCCGCCGATCGTGACATATGAGCCGATCCCGATGCCGAGCAGCTTTCCTCCTTACGGGCCTCCGCTTTGCGTTGCTTGATATCGCCATACTCAGCCATCTCAAGCGCACGGTTCAGCGCCGTTTCGTACTCTCCGGAATCGTAGGTCCACCCGAGCCTGTTTTCGTAGGGAAACTGGTCGGGGGGGACCATGTTCTTGCGCCGTACTTCGGCCGGATCCATTCCGATTTCTCGCGCGAACATGTCAACCAGCCGCTCAATGAGGAACATCGCCTCCATGCGACCCGCACCGCGCGCCGGTCCGAGCATGACACTGTTTGCGTACGCAAGATAGGCTTCGTAGAACGGATTTGGAATCGCGTAGGCGCCCGTTATGCTGCGCCCGGTCAGGATCGAAGGCGTGCTTGGTCCATTGGTTGCCGGGTAGGCGCCCAGATTCACGTAGTTGGTCACGGACAAACCAGTGATCTTGCCATCGCGATTTCCGGCCAGTGCTGCGTATTGAACCTGACCGCGCGCATGGACCGTCGTCACGGACAGATCCTCACGATTGTCAACCCACTTCAGCGGACGCCCCAATTCTTTGGCAAGAACGAGCAATAGCGGAGCATCCTGATACAGATAGCCCTTTGAGCCGTAGGAGCCGCCGATGTTCGGTACGATCACCCGGAGCTTGTTGTACGGGATCCCGAGCACCAGGCTCGAAATCATGAAGCGGTTGCCGTGCGGAATTTGCGTGTTGGTCCAAAGAGTGTACTCGTCCGTAGCAGCATCGTAACGCGCGATCGTGGCACGCGTCTCGTTCGCCTGGTGTAATTGGCGCGGGATCGTGAACTTCTCCCGGACGACTACTTCTGCTTTCTCAATCGCATCCTCGGCGGCCTTCTTATCTCCGAAGCTGACATGTGCGCACAAGTTGCCCGGCGCAGTCTCATGCAGCTGCGGCGCTCCTGGGCGCAAAGCTTCTTCCGCCGTCGTGACGACTGGCAAGGCGCTCATATTCAACTTCGATGGCACTCAGAGCATCGTAGGCCTGTCTGCGGGTTTCGGCGACTACCGCCGCCACCCATTCGCCGACATACCGCACCTTGTCCGTAGCAAGCGCGGTCTGTGCGCCGGGGACTCCGTACGGATGGGGCGGAAACTGGGTTTCAACTCCGGCAGGTTTGAAGATGCAGACCAGCGGCATCATCTTCGATGAGATATCTGCGCCCGTGAAGATCCGAATCACTCCCGGCAGGCGAGACGCAGCCGACGTATCAAGTTTTTTGATCTTGGCGTGTGCCTCGGGGCTGTGCAGGATCGCAACGTGAGCGATGTTTGGAAGGTCCAGGTCGGCCGTAAACTTTGCATTACCCGTCAGTAGATTCGGGTCTTCTTTGCGTTTGATCGGCGCGCCGAGTACTTGAGTTCCCATTTTCGTTTGCGTTATCGCGCGGGTTCTGTCAGGGATTCGACCGCGCGCACAACGTTCTGATAGACACCACAGCGGCACACGTTACCGTCGATCCAGTGACGGATCTCCGACTGGCTCGGCTTCGTATTGCGGCTGAGCAGGTCAGTGAGAGACAGCACCATACCCGGGCGTGCAGTATCCACACTGGACGGCATGCTGATCCCAAAGCGCCGTCTGGAGAGCATTGAGAACACTCCCCCCGGAAACACCTTCGATGGTTGTGACTTGACTTCCCTCTGCCTGCACCGCCAGCATCGTGCAACTTTTCACTGACAATCCGTCCACGAGCACAGTGCACGAACCGCAGTGTCCCGTATCGCAGCCAAACTTCGTCCCGGTCAGACCGAGGCGATCTCGCAGAAAGTCCACGAGCAACATGTCGACTGGTACAGATTCCCGATGTTCCTGCCCATTTACCGCGAGCGAGAGTGGGAGTTCCGTCGAGATCTGGACTGTCGCCGCTTCACTCACATCCGTTTTTGTTGCCATATAAGCTCCTGACGTGACACTGACAGATCGCTTCGTCCAACTTAGGGCAAAGCTGGCGGATTCTCCTCGTCAACGTAGCCTTGGTTCAATTCCACAATGTTGTCCTCCGGGTCAGCGATCCATGCCACTCGCATGCCCGGAATGAATTGACCCATATCAAGCGGGCCCAACGTGATTCGCGCATCCGGGCCCATTTCCGCAAGCTTGGCATCGAGGTTATCCACCTGAAAGGCAATGTGCCGCACGCTTGGATAATCGGGACCCGCGCCAAGCACTCTGGCGGCAGGTTGCGTTTCGCTCGACGGAAACAGCTCAAGAGCGAGTCCGTTGCCACGAATCACAACCACCTGCCCCGGCCCTGGCGCATACACGCGGACGCGGTGAAATCCAAAATGCTTCCCGTAGAACCGTTCGACTGCGATGGGATCCTTACAGCTCAACCCGATATGGGAAAATTCGTTCTTATCCACCCGTTATCCCTGCTCTCTACTTCGCTTTCGCGTCTTCGCGTTCGATCAGCATGTCGATGATCTTCCTCGCAAACAAGTGGCAGTGTCCGCCTGTGCGCCCCGTCACAAGATCGCCGTCGACAACGACATCCTGATCGGTGTAGATTGCGCCGTAAGCCTTCACGTCGCCGTGAAGGTTGTTGTGAGCGACGACTCTGCGGCCCTTCACCAACTCTGGAGCCGGTGCCACCAACCACATGCCATGACAAATGATGCCCTTGAGGATATCCTTCTCAGCGAAAGCACGCTTCAGGAACTCTACCGCGGGCGGCATCTGGCTCACGTCTGGGGTCCAGCGTAACCGATCTGAAACCATCGCCGATGGGACGATGATCGCGGCATAGCTTCGCAGTTCTTCATCGCTCATCCCCTCAAAGCTTTCCGAGCAAACGAACGGGTAATGCTCTTCATGCCCACGAAACGTGAGTGAGGGCTGTCCCCAGAGTCGTGTCAGGAAGTGCAACTCCATTCCTTCTTCAGGAAAGCGGTGTTCGTAGTAGAAAATTTCTTTCTCGTAGAAGTCGCTTTCCAGAAGGATGCCGATCTTTTTGCCTGTCAGCTTCATAGCGTATTGCTGCCGTCTTTCTCGTTGCGCGTCTGACTCTTACGCCATTGAACCGTCAGGGTATTGCACCATTCCGGCAAAGTGAAGAGAGATTTTGCCGTCCTTCAAAACCCAGCTGTCCGCGAATCGCATGGTAGCAGTGCCCTCGGCAGTGGTCGCTTTTACGATCTCGACGATCATCAGAGCGCGAAAATCGTCTTCGCCCCAGAACGAAATTTCGACGTCCAGGTCTTGCAGCGCGAGGATGCCTTGAAAGTGCTCCCGCAACTCATCCCTGCCTCGGAAGTAGCGCGGCTTCCTGTCGCCACTGAAGCTGCTGATGAGCAGCGCATCGGGAGTGTATTGGTCGAGGATCCCTTCTATGTCCTTTTTCAGGATGAGCGCAATGTGTTCTTTGTACAGCTTTCCGAGTGGTGTATCCGGGACGTTCTTTTCCATTACCAGTTCCTAGAGTTGTGCAAAGCCAGGTGCGTATTCGAAACGGTCCACCATGTATTCGACGATCTCGACACCATAGCTGTTCTTGCTGGACCTGCGAACCTTCCATCTCTGAATCGCGTTCATCGACGTGCGCTTGCTCTTGGCGGCCGGCGCTGGGAACCAGCTGGCCTGCCATCCGACCACAACCTCGACATCCGCCTCGAGTCCCTTGATGTTCGCTTTCACGCTCTGAACATTGTGGTTCTCATCGAAAAAGAGATTGGTCACCCGGTCGTACCATTTCTTAAACGACGCAAACTCCCGAATATCTCCGTCGGGGAACTGCATGTTCAGATCTTTGTCCGCCAGCAAGCGATACGCCTCTTCGACGGGTGCATGAATGTCGAGAGCGTAATACCAGGCGGCAGCAAAATTCTTGATCTCTTCTTCGGTCAAAGCATTGGTGTTACTCGTTGTCTCAGCGCTCACGTTTCCTCCGTTAAATTCGTTAGTCCCGCAACACGTGCGCTGAAATGAACAGGCATCATGAAGGCTGGCTTGGTGTCAGCAAGCTGCGGGTTACAGCTCAAGCATTTCTCTTGTTGATGATCCTTCGAATACTATTCCGGTCTTAGCAGTTAAGTCAAGTCGTTAAGCCTCGAAAGTTGGCGCTGACCACGTGACGATCCGGTTACGATGGAACAGCGATCCTGTAATTGGGCATAGGGGATCATCACGGGTTCTGCCAACCTCCCCCAAGCGCACGATAAAGTTCTACGAGAGATAGCAGCTTGTTCTTCCTGAGTTGCGCAAGCACCAGTTCACCGGAAAACTCGTTCCGTTCCGCGTCCAGCACCTGCAAATAGCTGTCGAGGCCACCTCTATACCGAAGCGTTGCGAGCCGGCCGGCATCCGCGAGTGTGTCGACAAGCTGCTGCTGCCGATCGTGTTGCTCCCGAAGCTTCTCGTAGTCCGTTAAGGCGTTCGACACTTCTTGCAAACCGGTCAGAATCGCCTTGCGGTAGTTGGCAATGGCTTCGCGTTTTTGCGCCTCCGTCAATCGTAAGTTGTTACGAAGCTGGCCGGCATTAAAGATCGGCAGTAGCGCCGAGGGCGAGATATCCTGGCTCCGCGCCGGACCTGTGAAGAGATTGCTCAGAGAGCGACTTTGAACGCCCAGAAGACCAGTCAGTGTAATTTGCGGAAAGAACAATGCTTTTGCCGCTCCGATCTGTGCGTTTGCGGCAATCAGGTTCTGCTCGGCTTGTCGTATGTCGGGCCGCCGTTCCAGGAGATCAGAAGGCAGGCCGGCCGGAACCGCGTTTGGATCATTGAACTGAACCAGAGGTTTGCCGCGCGGAATGTCGCCGGGATTCTGGCCCAGCAGAACATTCAACACATTTTCGGTTTCGATAATGGCGCGTTCGATCGCTGAAATCTGGGAAGTGGCCGTATACAGCAGTTGCTCCGCCTGCCGAATGTCCAGGCCGGCAGCAACGCCGCGCTCTTTGCGAAGTCTGGTGATTCTTAATCCACTTTGAGCGATTTGTTCCGTTTTGTGGGCAATCTCCAACTCAAGATCGAGTTCCCTGAGATTGAGATACGTGGTGGTCACGTCCGCAATGAGGCTTGCGACAACGGCGTGACGCGCTTCTTCCTGCGCAAGGTATTGAGCGCGTGCCGATTCCGTCAGCCGGCGAAGGCGCCCCCACACGTCAACCTCCCACGAAAGGTTCAGGCCCGCTTGCGTATAACTCGCCGCTAAGCGTGCGCCGGGCGGAATGAAATACGGTCCGAGTCCGGAGGTGCGCACAGCCGTATACGAACCCGAAGCTGACAACTGAGGGGCGAGTTGGGAGCGCGTGATACCGAGTTGTGCGCGCGCCTCCAACACCCGCTCCGTGATGGCCTGAAGGTCGTAACTTTGCCGCAACGCTGTTCTGACGAGGTTCGTGATGGTCTCGTCGTGAAACAGGTCGGCCCAGGCGAGATCCGCCAGTGACTCCTTCCCGGGCGGGCTGGTCGCCTGCGCCGGATGCCGGTATTGAGGAGGCACTTGTACCGTTTGGCGCTTATAGTTGGGTCCCATTGCGCAACCCGTAAGCATCACCAGAAACGGCGTGATTATGAGCAGGCGACGCATTAATGGCCCCCTCCCAACGCCGGGGCAGATTCTGCCGCCGCAGGCATTGGCGTATGCGCCGCCCGGGACGACATCATTCGATTCACGACGACGTAGAGCACCGGAACGATAAACACCGCTAGCAGCGTTGCCGCCATCATCCCGCTGAAAACCGCGGTACCGAGCGCCCGGCGAGCGGCAGCACCGGCACCGGTCGCAATGACCAGTGGGACCACACCGAGGATGAATGCGAACGAGGTCATGAGAATCGGCCTCAGCCGCTGGTTGGCAGCTTCTACCGCTGCTTCCTGAACGGGCATTCCTTGCTCGTGCCGCAGCTTAGCCATTTCCACAATCAGGATGGCGTTTTTCGCCGCCAGCCCGATCAGCGTCACGATTCCAATCTGGGTGTATACGTCGTAGGCGTAATTGCGCACGAAGATGCCGAACAGTGCGCCGAAGATGCCCAACGGAACTGCCAGGATCACGGAGAACGGTAGCGTCCAGCTTCCATACAATGCGGCGAGAAACAGGAAAACCAGTACGGCCGCGAGCCCGAACGTGTAGCCTTCCTTCCCTTCCGAGATCTTCTGCTGGTACGTCGTTCCCGTCCATTCGTACCCATATCCCGGCGGAAGCTGTTTAGCAAGCTGATCCATCACATTCGCAGCCTGGCCGGAGCTATATCCTGGCGCGGCGCTTCCCATAATCTTTACGGCACGAAAACGGTTGTAGCGATAGATCACCTCCGGCCCGACCACTCGCGTCGTCTTAGCCAAGGTACTGAGCGGGACCATGTCGCCCTGATTTGTCCTTACAAAGAACCGGTTGATGTCGGAAGGTTCGCGGCGGAATTGAGGCGCTGCCTGTAGATAAACGCGCCACGTCCGGCCAAAGCGATTGAAGTCGTTGACGTAGAGACCGCCCAGGAATGTCTGCAGACTCTGGTACACATCTGGGACTGGAATGCCGAGCATCTCAGCCCGGTCGCGGTCTACCTCCACGTTGAACTGAGGAACGGTGTCACGGAATGTACTGAAGACATTTCGCAGTTCCGGCCTCTTGTTCGCGGCTGCTACTATCTCGTCGCTTACCTGGGCCAACGACTCGACATCGTGGCCACCGCGGTCCTCGAGTATAAATTCAAAGCCGCCAGAAGTTCCGAGCCCAAGAATGGGTGGCACGCTGAACGCAAAAATGAATCCATCCGGTATTCCGAAATATCGGCTTTGTACGGAGCCGAGAATGCTGTCCAGTTGAAGATTCTTGGTTTTACGTTCGTCCCAGGGGTCCAAAGTCGCAAAAACGGTGGCCACGTTGGAACCGTTGGTAGAGGTCGGAGTATCGAGACCGCCGATAACGGACGAATCGTGTATGCCCGGCGTGGTCTGCAGAATCTGCTGTACCTGTTTGCTGGTGGCTAAGTTACGCTCCACCGATGCTCCATCAGGCAACCGGACCGCCGAGATGAAGACGCCCTGATCTTCATCCGGCAGGAATCCTGTCGGAATCGTTTTGAACAGCAGCCCGGTACCGAGGTATAAGGCAAGCATCGCGACAAGGGCAAAGGCAGCTTTCCTGATCAGCCCTCGGACACCAAACAAATACCGGTTCGTAGTCCAGGTGAATCCCTGATTGAACTTGCCGAAAAACCAGGCAAGCGGTCCTTTCGATTCACGTGCCGGCCGGAGAAAGAATGCGCTCAGAGCCGGGCTCAACGATAAGGCGCTAAAGGCAGAAAGCAGTACCGAGATCGCGATCGTCAGAGCAAACTGCCTGTAGATCTGGCCGCTGATGCCCCCAAGGAACGCAACGGGCACAAACACCGCCGCGAGGATACAAGCGATCGCGACGACTGGCCCCGATACTTCCTCCATCGCCTGGATTGTTGCCTCGCGGGGGCTCATACCCCGATCGATGTTGAACTGAACCGCCTCGACCACCACAATTGCGTCATCAACAACGATTCCAATGGCGAGCACCAGCCCGAAAAGGCTCGTGGTGTTGATGGAGAACCCGAGAAGCGGAAACAGGGCAAACGTGCCGATTACCGAAACTGGAACGGTGAGCAAAGGGATAAGCGTAGCTCGCCAGTTTTGCAGAAACAGGAACACGACGAGAATGACCAGCACCATTGCTTCAAACAGCGTGTGAAGCACCTCGGAGATGGAGGTGGTGACGAACCTCGTTGAGTCGTAAGGGACGGCATAGTCGAGACCGGCAGGAAAGTCCTTCTTGGCCTCGTCCATGAAACTTACGATTTCTTTCTGCGTTTGTACTGCGTTTGCGCCAGGCGCCAGGTAAACGATGATGAACGCCGCTTCTTTGCCGTTCCAAAAGGTGAAGCTCGAGTAATCCTGCGCCCCTAGCTGCACATCGCCAACGTCCCGCACGCGAAGCAACGAGCCATCCGGCTGTGCGCGTACGACGATGTCCTTGAACTCTTGAGGGGTGGAGAGACGCCCCGACGCGTTCACCGGATATTGAAAATCGACCCCGCTCGGTACGGGAGGTTGCCCTAGCGATCCGGCAGGATTCTGCCTGTTTTGCGCCTGGATGGCGGTGCTGATATCGGTTGCGGTGAGCCCCAGACTCGCCATTTTGTCTGGATCCATCCAGACGCGCATGCTGTAGCTCTGCTGCCCCGCCAAGGTCGAGCTACCCACACCCGGCAATCCACCGATCTTGTCGACCAGGTTGATCGCGGCGTAGTTGTTCAAAAACAGAGCGTCATAGCGGTTTTCTTTCGACGTGAGGGCCACAAACAGCAGGAAGGACGATGAGACCTTTTTCGTCGTCACGCCCACCCGCTGCACCTCAGGCGGTAAGAGCGGAACCGCCGAGCTAACTTTGTTCTGCACCTTGACGGCAGCGATATCGGGATCGGTTCCGAGTTGGAAGGTGATGTCGATCGTGAGCGTGCCATTGTTGGACGCGCGAGCGAAGTAATACAGCATGCCGTCGAGTCCGGTCAGATTTTGCTCGATCGGCACCGACACGGATTTCTCAAGATCCTGAGCGGTGGCGCCCTGGTACACAGCCGTAACCTGAACGACGGGAGGCACAACTTCCGGATAGGTTGCAACCGGGAGATTAGGGATGATCACTCCGCCGATGATCACGATGACGAGCGCGATCACGACAGCGAGGATAGGACGATTGATGAAAAATCTCGCCATAGATCAACCTTGACTTTTCGCGGCCGACGCGGAAGTCGGGGATTTGTAAGGAATCGGCTGAACAGGGGAGCCAGGCCGGACCTTCTGCACACCTTCGACGATGACCTGATCGCCTGCTTTGAGCCCCTGCGTAACGATCCACCCATCACCAACCCGATCGCCGGTAACGATGTTCCTGACTTGCGCCTTGTTATCAGGTCCGACAGTAAAGACGGACTGCATGCTTTGCAATTCCTGGACGGCACGCTGCGGGATCACGATCACATTGCGCGCGTGTTGCTTCAACACTCGGACACGTCCGAACTGACCCGGCAAGATGACTTGCTCCGGGTTCGGGAAGGTGCAGTCAATCTCGAGTGTCCCGGTCTTCATATCGAGCTGGTTTACGTTGTTACGAATTTGCCCCGTATGCGGGTAAAGAGAACCATCAGCAAGGACCATGCTGACCGGAACGACGTGGTTTTTCTGGCGTTCCACCGAATGCATGTAGTCCAGGTATTCCGCATCGCTGATCTTAAATCGGACCCAGATCGGGTTCAACGGCACAATCGTCGTCAGCGGCTGGCTCGAACTCTTCGACACTAATCCACCAACCTGGACCAAGCTGTCGCCAATCCGTCCCGAGATGGGGGCAACAATGGTGGCGTAGCCGAGGTTTAGCTCCGCGGTCTGGAGAAGCGCTCGATTAGATTCCAGTTGAGCGGTTGCAAGTTCGATGTTCGTCTTCGCTTGCAAACGCGTTTGATCGACGTTCGCCGTCAGTGCAGCGACATTCGCCTTGTTCGCCTCGAGAGCCGCGCTGGCATTATCCAGGTCCTGTTGTGAAGCGGCGTCCTGACCTACTAGTGGGCGTAGTCGGTCAACGTCCTGTTGAGCCTTGAGAAGATTGGCTTTCGCCTGCGCCAGATTCGCTTCCGCCTGGACGAGGGCAACCTGGTTTTTAGCAAACTCCAGGTTGGCTTGGCTTTGCGCCACATCCGCCTTGGCCTTCTGCACCTCGGCGTTATATTGGCGCTGATCCAAGGTATAGAGCACCTGACCAGCTCGCACATCCGTGCCCGCCTGGAATCGGCGACTTTCGACATAGCCATCCACGCGTCCGCGCACCTCGACCATGTCTCGTGCGAAGGTCTGTGAAGCGTAATCCGCATAAATCGGAACGTCTTGGGCGCGGATCTCCATAACGGTGACCGGCATGGGTGGCGGCGCCCCCTGCGCTTGCGCCTGCGAGGTAGACAGGAACGTTCGAACGGCGAGGAGACTCGCGATGGATAGAACGCGTCCTCCAAAATGAACAACTCTTCGATTACTCATGTGTTAACGAACCTCGATATGGCGATCAGCACAGGCCTTGTATGCCCCTCCGTTCCTACGCCCAGATCGCTCGAACAGAAATGCCACTGTAACTGTCTCCTCTTTCTCCCAGGCAGCCCAAGGAGCGTCGGCGAAGTCTACCCTTCCTGTTCTTTACGCGAAACCGAGACCAGGATTGTATCGCAAGAATTGAACTTTTGGATTAAATGTTTTGTCTCTCTCTTTTCTCACCCGGAAGTTGTTGTTTTGACGCAAAAGGTTCGGTGGGAATGGCCGCAAAGTGCCGATGATGGCAGGCGAGCCGTGTGGAATGAGCTTTGATTTTGGAGAAATACAATCGATGTTTCGCCGGGCCTTCGATAGCTCGACAAATCGGCGGCCGAGGAGCGGTCAGCTGACGAGGACCGCCGTCGTCAGGAGGGCAGGCGAGACCAGGCTGGCTGCACATGAATTGAAAGCGGCAAGCTACCCGAACCTGCTTTCAGTGAGCCGGAGTATGAGGCCCAATCTCGCCGTGGTAGTTGGGCGCCAACATCGTCCTCGAGGACTGATGGGCACCGCGCAATCACGCTCCCTTGGCTTCTTGCGCCGGCCGGAAGGCATCGGCGTTGTCTTGCGCCCACTGCCGGAAAGATCGTGGCTCACGTCCCAAAACGGCCTTCACATCTCCCGTGGGTTCGATCCGTCCCAAGCTTCGCAGCATCTGAATCAAGCCGACCATCGCGTCTACATAGCGGGGCGGCATTCCCATTCCCAGCATCGAATTACGCGCTGCCTCGTCGGGAACGTTGATGTATTTCAGCGGTCGTCCTACGACTTCTGCAAGAATGTTCACCTGCTGTTCACTCGTGACCGGTTCCGGTCCGCTCAGTTCGTAGACCTTGCCGGCCTGTCCGGGGGTAGTTAACACTTGCGCCGCCACGGCCGCGATGTCCTCGGGATCGATGACAGGAATTGCGGCATCACCCAGCGCGCCATAGACCGTATCCTGAGCGGCAATGGACCCTGTCCAATACAAAGCATTGCTAGCAAATGCCGCCGGACGCAGGAAGACGTACGGAATGCCCGACTGTTCGATTCGTTCCTCTCCGGCACGGTGCCATCGGGGGAAGTCCGTCGCCTTATATTGGGCTCCGGCTACGGAATGCTTAACCAGAAGTTCGAGCCGTGCGTCCTTCGCCGCATCGATTGCGTTGGCCTCGTACTGTTCAAGGTCTTCTCCCGCAGACAGCAGATACATGTGTGAGACACCATCCAAGGCTTTGCGCAAGGATGATACATCCGTGAAATCGCCGGCGACAACCTCTACCCGAGGATCGAAGCGCGAACGATCACCACTACGTGTAAAAGCGCGGACCGATTGCCCCCGAGCCAGCAATTCCCGAACTAGTCGAGAGCCGACATTGCCCGTGGAACCTGTGACGAGAATTTTAGACATGTGAAGTCCTCCTGATGAAAAATGCTAAGACGCAGCCATGTTAGTACCCGAATCGTAACTGGCCAGATACTCTGGCCCAGGAATAGTACCATAGGGCCGAACATTCCTCATCCTTCGTTAGATATGTACTTTCGGTACTAAGACCAATTTCGCTAAGTCCTGGAATCTCAACGGCTTGACACGTTTCTGAGCCTCCGATACGCTTCAGGTGCGTAATCTTTACATCAAGAGGTGGAGTTATGGGGAAGCGTTTTGCGCTGCTTCTATGCACGGGTGTGTGCATTGCAGCGATGGCCAGTGCTGCCGGGGGGCAGGGGCAAAGAGATAGAGATGATGATGATGTGGTGCGGGGTGGTGTCCACCGGTTTGCAACACTGCCGCCGGCGGTCAGCCCCACGACGCCTCCTGCCCCGTTTGGTCATCCGGAAGGCCTGTGCGCTGACGCGGCCGGTAATCTTTATTCCAATACGTTCGAGTTTGGTCTACAGAATTACATTCATGTATTTGACCGTCGCGGCAATCTAATTACTTCAACGCCTACTCCGGGTGCTATGAATGCTTCGGATTTCGCCGTGGCGCCGTTGGGTTGCACGGTCTCGGGAAGAAAGCTCTATGTCAACGATGTTGTTCATGGCGCCGAGCTCGAGTACACGCTTCCACTAAACGAGATGAGCACGCCACATATCTATCCGGTTTGTGGCGGCCCTTTTGGTGATGTCCCGACTGGTGCGCGTCCGCAGTGCTTTTTGAATGCGAATTATGTAGGTCCCGACAAGCGGATCTACATCTCAGATAACGGCGACGCATTAACAACACCATTCAATTTCAACGATCGTATCGGACGCATCTGGGTTCTTGATCCTGAGACGGGGATCGCGAGCCGGTTCATCGATAATCCTGCCGAACTTGCCGTTGCGGGCGGACCTTATGTCGGCGACCCGGCGCCCGGCGGCTTTGTGCTCCCGTTCAGCGCCAACGGCATTGCGTTTTCGCGCGATGGTTCGGCGCTTTACATCGCCAACATGAGCACCAGCAAGATCTATAAGCAAAACGTCAGAAGCTGCCGAAATCCCTTCACTGGCTGTGAAAGAGAGGGAGGCCTCACGCTGTTCAGTCATGATCCGGAGCACTTGATTAACGGTCCCGACAACATGGATTTCGATGCCAGAGGAAATCTCTGGATCGCTTCGGGGCAGAACGACCATGTGGTTGTGCTCGATCGTACTGGCCATATCGATGCCGTATTCGGAACCTTCAAGGGATTCGACAATGACGGGGCACCGAAGGGACTTCTGCAACCTTCCGGAATCATCTTCGCTAACGGGTCAATCTATGTCGGCAATGAGAGCAGCCAAACCTTGCGGCCGGATAACAGCCTGCTTAAACCCGCGGATCGCATTGATTGGAGCAAGCTAAAACTGTTCACGATTTCACGCATTGATGCCGAACTTCCGGAGAATGGTAATCATGACGACGATCATGGCCGGTGGGGTGACGAAAGGCGCTGAGCTCCGATACTAAATCGCGGGATCGAGTCCTCTGAAACATGGGCTGCAGTATGCGGGACGCAACCATTTTAGGGTTACGCGGCCGCGCACTGCAGCCTTTCGTTTGCCCCAAGACCTATGTCGGCCTTCTCGTCCGAGAGGAAGTAAGTGGACATCGCGCCCTTTCCCTTGATTTGAAGCTTCCCGCGAGATTCAAACTCATACTCCTCTTTCAAGAGGTTGTATGTTGCCTCCGTAACTTGGATTCGACCCGGCTCACTGTGACTTTGCATTCGTGACGCGATGTTCACGGTATCACCCCAGAGGTCATAGGCGATCTTGTGGATCCCGATGACACCAGCGACGACCGGTCCCGAGTTGAGTCCAATCCGTAGTTCAAGCGATCTTCCATCGCGCGTCTTACGACGGGCAGCGGCATCCATCATGTCGCGTGCAAGGCGGACGGTCGCTTGTGCGTGATCGGGCCGCCACTCCGGTAGGCCTGCGACGGCCATATAGGCATCGCCGATCGTCTTGATCTTCTCGACTCCGTGCGCCTGGGCGAGGCGGTCGAAATCCGACATTAACCCACTCAGTAGCTCAACCAATTCCGTGGCGCTGATTCGGGTACTTAAATCAGTAAAGCCGACGATATCGGCAAACAGAATCGTAGCTTCTGCGCACGCGTCAGCGATGACGCCTTCACCCTTCTTCAGACGCTCTGCGATACTAGCCGGAAGAATATTCAGCAGAAGTCCTTCATTCTCTTTGTTCTTCCTATCCAGCTCCGCCGTCCGCTCTCGTACTTTGCACTCAAGAGATTCCGCGTAAGATCTGATGTCATGCTCGGCAGCTTTCAGGCTGAGTGTCATCTGATTGAAGTTCTTTGTGAGTCGCCCGATCTCATCATTGAACGCGACCGGAAGCTCGATTTCCCGCGCTCCTGCATCCAGGCGGTCGACCGCCTCGACGAGTGCGTGCAAAGGCCTGACAAGACTCGAACGAAAGAATGCCGGAAACAGCGTGAGCACAAACAAGGCGGACCCAAGAATGCAAGCGTCATAGGAGAGAACCGTGTTCTGAATGCTTACCCGCCTAACCACTTCGGGATCGGACGTCGCGACATCTCCCCTCACACTCGTACGGGATACGAAAGAGTTGCCGCCCACCGGAGCCGGGATAGATTCTGTTCTGGACGGTAATAGAACGTTCCAGGTGATTGTCAGGACCGCAAGAATTGTGAACAGTGTTGCGCCCACGATCTTCACTCGAAATGTGGTGGGCACCAAAGCATTGTTGACGTAGACCAAAGTGAAACCGCCTAAGGTGGACAGGTATAGCAGACTGCATAGGACGGAAGCAGCGTCGGCTGGAAATAGTCCGATGTCCCGCAGGAAGTAAACGCCTACCGCGGCGACTGATAACAGAAAAACTAATGCGAACTCGCGGAACGGTCTGGCTTCGGTTGAATTTTCCGCTCCCATCCACTTTCGAATCAGGACGGCCTCCGACCAAAGAAACAGGACGACACTGGTCCCGCTGCCAATGCACCAATTCCGAGGGTGATTTGTCAAAATCTGTTGCAGCAGCACGCCGGACGAGCCGGAGACGAGGACTGCGGCCGCGGTCAAACCAATGCGAAACTCGCGAAGAGACCGGCTTCCACGAAAATTGTAGGCGAACCCGACAAAGAGCACGAGCCCGGAAAGCCCAAACCACATTTCAGCCAGCAGAAACGTGTCTGGGACCGGATACAAAGATTCGCGGCAAACATAACACAAGAAGTGCATCGTCCAGCAGGAGAACGCGCCGATTAGGAACAACAGATCTCTCGTTTTGTTGCGTAAGGACACAAAATACGCAGTGATACTGGCACATAAGACGGCAAGAACTAGCACCCTAGGCTGGGCCAAACTGAATAAAATCTGCGGCATAAGCTACAAAAGAACCTTCAAACCGACGTCGTTCGAAACACCTTCGATGGTTAACGCGCCAAAAAGGCCGGAAAAGGCTAGCGACCGAGAAGTTTGTTGGAAATAAGGACTGCCCTAACAGATCGGCTTAAGGCAGGAAAGATCGTGCGACCGTCGGCATATTACACTGCACGTGAGTAAATGCATTCGTTTGGCCTTCTTATCGGACTTCTGTCCATATCGCTCGCGGTTGCAGTAGCTGTTAAGCGACTGAATTTCCCTTATCCGATCGCGCTTGTTGTGGCGGGCATCGGCATAGCACTGGTTCCTGGCGCACCGCGAGTCGAGATCGATCCGGAAGTGATCTTTTATATCCTGATGCCGCCCATCCTGGCGGAGGCCGCTTATTTCACCTCCTGGCGTGATTTCTGGAAGTGGCGGCGAGCGATATTCCTGTTGGCGTTCGGACTTGTGACAACCACAACCATCGTTGTCGCCGGACTTTGTGTCGCAATGATCCCGGGTATGAACTGGGCCACAGGCTTTCTGCTGGGCGCCATCGCATCGCCGCCGGACGCCGCCGCCGCGACGTCCATCATGCGCACCTTCCGCCTGCCCCGCCGAGTGGTCCAGATACTGGAAGGTGAAAGCCTGGTTAACGACGCCTCGGCGCTCACCGTTTACCGGTTCGCTATCGCCGCAATCGTTTCGGGCACGTTCTCGTTTCCACGGGCGGCTCTGTCGTTTCTCTGGATATCAGCGGCAGGAGTTGCTGTCGGCGTCGCATGCGCCTATGTATTGGTAAAGCTTTATCCGCATTTCAAAGATCCGCAGGTGGAAATCCTGTCGACCTTTCTGCTCGGATTCATCGCTTATGTCGGAGCGGAGGGCATACATGCTTCGGGCGTGCTCGCCGTAGTCGCTTCGGGCTTGATCTTTGGATGGCATGCGCCACAACTGTTTAGCGCCACGACCAGATTACGGGCAGGTGCCGTCTGGGAAACAACAATCTTCCTGTTGAACGCAACTGTGTTTCTTGCGATCGGGCTGCAGATGCCGAGTGCAACTGCGGCGCTGCACAACTACCGCCGTGAAGATCTTTGGTTGTGGGGAAGTGCGCTGGCATTGGCCGTTATTGTCACGCGTGTCGCGTGGGTGTTCCCCGGCACATACCTGCCCCGGATGTTATCGAAAACGATCCGGGAACGTGAACCCGCTCCAAGCTGGAGGGCTGTCTCCGTCGTCGCGTGGACCGGTCTACGGGGGGTCGTATCGCTAGCCGCAGCCGAGGCAGTGCCCCGCACAATGTCGGACGGCACACCGTTTCCACACCGCGATCTCATCCTCTTTCTAACTTTTGTCGTCATCATGACAACGCTTGTTCTGCAGGGTCTGACCTTGGGGCCGTTGATCAGGCGTCTGAAGTTGGAACCGGACCATTCTCTGCAAGAGGAGCATCTCGTTGCAAGCATCCATGCGGCGGAACGCGCGGTAAACCGAATTGGAGAACTCGAGAAGACTGTCGGCGCCGATTCGGCAGTGATCCACCGGGTGCGCGGTTACTACAACGATCGGCTCACATCGCTGCGGGCTCAACTGGACTTGACCCCACTCGAAACCGCAGGGGGGAAGCCTGAGGAATTCCAGACTATCGCGGAGCAGCGAATCTGGTGGGAGTTGGCGAAGGCAGAACGCGATGCTGTGTTATCTCTACGGAAACAACGGCGAATCGGAGACGAGGCGATGCGTAAGATTGAGAACGATATCGATCTACTAGAAGCACGTATCGTGCCCAAAGATCATCATTAAAGTGGCGGCCCGGCTGCCTCGGCTGCGAGCGGTCGAACACCGGAGACGTCGCTAGTAATTCGGTACGGGCGGTATGGGTTTTCCGTGCCGCAGGGCTTCAATCACCGCTAACGCTTCAGGTCGCCGATATTCCTCGCCATAGACGGCCCCCTTACGACGGGGAGCTTCCATGACTGCGCATTCGCGCGTCCCTCCTACGTCGATCGGAATGTACCCGGCATCTTCAATTAACCCGGCCACAATCTTCTTTGCGTCCTCATCGTCGCCGCAGAGCCACTGAACCACCTTCTGATCGCTCGGCCGTGAGGCGGTCTGGCGCTGAAAGCCGGCGGTCAACGTATTGAACGATTTGGTATATCGAGCGCCGGGCATGCGCCCGGCATTAAACTCGGCCGCCGTTTGCCCCTTCGGAGGAACTGCTGTTGAGCCGAACTGATTGGTCGTATCGATCACGATCTTGCCCGCGAGGGAACCCGCCTGGCGCAGGGCTTCGGGAATTGCGTCCCAGGGAACAGAGAGCACAACGACCTCGCCGAATCGAACCGCTTCTACCGGTGTTCCCGCCGAGGCTTTGTCCCCAAGCTCTCGAGCGAGGTCGGCCAGGCTCTCCGGATCTCGCGAGAAGCTGAGCATCACCTCATGCTTCCCGCTTGCTATAAAGCGCCTCGCGCAGTTGCCCCCGATGTGTCCGGGCCCAATAATCCCAATGCGCATAGATATGTCTCCTTTATTTCGCTTGTTGAGCCAGGCCGCTGAGTGGAGGCCGCGCCTCGGGCCGGGATCAGCGTAAGGCCAGAGCTGCGGTAGCTCTCGGGTACCGAGAGGTGGGCCTTGGCGCTTCCCAGTGCTACTGTCCGTCCTGCAGGATCATGTCGGCACCTTTCTCTCCGATCATGAAAATCGTTGCCTGCAGGTTGCCGCTCACGACTGAGGGCATGATCGACGCATCGACGACACGCAATCCGTCTACGCCATAGACCTTTAACTTGGGATCGACTACCGCCCCCGCATCCAGCCCCATCTTGCAAGTGCCCGACGGATGCCAGTCGGTGATACAGGTCTGCTTGATGTAGGTCCGGAGCTTACTCTCATCCGTACCAATTGCCGGTCCGGGAAGAAGTTCCTCGCCGCGCATGTCTTTGAATGCCGAAGTCTGGACGATCTCTCGCCCAAGCTTGATGCCGGCAAGCAAAACCTGCATGTCGTAATCACAGGTCAGGTAATTGGTTTGTATGTTCAGCGAGTCCATGGGATTGGCTGATCGAAGCCAGACTCGCCCGACACTTTGGGGCCGGCACACCACCGGAACCAGCGCGAAGCCTTTGTTGAAATCCGTGTTCAAACCTGGAAACGCAAATCCTCCGAAGAAGAGTTGCAGGTCGGGCGATGCATTGGGAACACCGTTTCGGGTAAACCCGAACATCGAACTTTCACAGATAATCATCGGGATCTTCTGTTCGACTTTCGACGACCAGCACATCCGGACATTGAGGTGATCCTGCAAGTTCTCGCCGACACCCGGCAGATCCGCAACGACTGGAACGCCAAATTGATTCAACTGTGCCGCGGGTCCGATGCCGGAAAGCATCAACAGCTTCGGAGTGTTCAACGGTCCCATGCTCACAATCACTTCACGCGAAGCGGTCGCGGTCTGCGCCGAACCATTCTGCTGGTATTCAACGCCCCTGACGCGTTTTCCATCCAGGACCAGGCGCGTCGCCGTGCTTTCGAACTGCACGGTCAGGTTCGCGCGCTGTTTTTCGATCGGATCGATGTAGGCCGTGTACGCGCTCGCCCGTTTGAAGTCGCGCGTGGTAGTGGATTGGATGAACCCCGCGCCGCCTTCCTGTTTGGGGCCATTGAAGTCCCAGTCGCTTTCGAAACCGAGTTCTTTCACTCCGGCGACAAAAGCTTGCGATGCGGCACTCTGACGATCTGCAGGAAGGTCCATCACCGGCAGAGGCCCGCCGACGCCGCGAAACTCGGACCGCGGCCCCATGTAGTCCTCACTCTTCTTGAAATAGGGCAGGACACTTTCGAAATCCCAGTTTTCGTTGCCCATGTAATTCCAATGGTCGAAATCTCGCCGGTGACCGCGAATGAAGATTCGCCCGTGGACCGAACTTCCACCACCCGCGACTTTGCCTTGCTGGAGCGGCATACGGCGACCATCCAGGCCCGGCTCCTCCACGGTGCTTAAGCCCCAATCGAATTGAGGTTTCGACCACACCGCGAAAAGGGAAGTTAACTCAACATTGTGAATGTCCGCGTCATCGTCTCGCGGTCCGGCTTCAAGCAACAAAACTTTCGTATCCGGATTCGCGGATAGGCGATTTGCGATCACGCAACCACCGATACCGCTTCCGATCACAATGTAGTCAAACTCCTGTTGACTGCGATTTGCCATGGATGCTCCTGCGTTCTTATTTGAGAGCTTCCTAGTATATCCACGTTTGCATCCTGAGCAAAACGAAGAATCGATGCTGCGAATGACGAAAGGTGAAGAGAGCGCGGCATCGGGCGCCTATTAACCAGGGGCTACGGATAAAATGAATGGCACTCGCCACATTCAGTTATGAGAGCCACAGGAGGTTCTGTCAGCATGGCAACCACCGCGCGCCGGTTCGCGATCTATTTGAAACTGATGTTCGCCTCATCTGTGTTGGCTGTCATTGCGTATCCAGTCGGGGCTCAATCTCCTGGCAACGCGAAGGCCGCCGATACGGAAGAGGAGATCCGGCTTCTGAGGGAAGAGTTGCTGGCACTGCGCTCCGAAGTGAATAGTCTTAAGCAGGAGCTTCACCATAGTGCGTCGCAATCCGCCGGCACCGGATATGGCAGCGAGCGCAAGACACAGGCCGCGAGTGCCGAGTCTGTCTCGGCTCAGGCGTACCGCCCATCAGCGACCGGGAGCGCCGGTCAGTCGAACGCTTCAGATACAACCAACGGAGCTGAACAGCAGTCGGATCTCGCGGATACAGTAAATCTCATTCAGTCCCAGGTCGCGGAACAGGCACAAACGAAAGTGGAGTCGAGCTCCAAGCTTCCGGTAAAGATCTATGGAACCATCCTTTCGACCACATTTTTCAATACGCGCGACACCGACTGGGCCGACGTTCCGTTTGCTGTGAATCCGCCTTCAGCGTTCAACAGCGGATGGTTCAGTTCTTCGCTCCGGCAGAGCCGGATTGGCATCGAAGTGAATGGCCCAACGATAGGACAATTCAAAACCACCGGAGTGTTCGCGATGGATTTCATGGGCGGCATCGACAGATTTCCAGGCAACACCGCTCTTTCGGATTGCCGAAGATTGTATACGCGTATGCCCGGTTCGAAAGTCCGCGAACAGCGATCGAGGCGGGTCAGGATGAGATGATCCTTGCGCCTCGCAATCCGACGTCACTGGTCGCGTTTTCGTATCCCGAACTGTATCGTGCCGGCAATCTCTACCTTCGTGCGCCCCAGGTACGAGTAGAACGTCAATTGGCAGGCTCAAAGGAAGGCCAGCTTCGAGCGACGCTCGGCCTGGTGGCTCCGATCGGAACCTATCCGACACTTGATTTTCCAGGTGGTGAGTGTCACGAATGGCTGGAAGCGTCCTGCGGTGCAGGCCCGAATAGCATGGCAATCGGCGTCGTCGGGAGCTGGGCTGACCAGCCCGGTTGGTCAATCGGCGTCTCGGGTCATTACGGGCGCGTGGCGTTGCCACAATTAAATTCTTCCGGAAGCGTGGTGAGCAGTTTTTCCGAAGAGAGCTGGGCCGGAGCTTTTGACCTGGATCTTCATTCCCGCCGCCTCGGATTTGATGCGGAAGGTTACATCGGGCAACAATCTGCAATCACTTGGAGGCGGAATCGGACAGCCCGGCAGAACCTCTGGCGGATATTTCGAAGGCAGGCTCATTGCGACCCAGCATCTCCAATTCAACGCAGGGTTGGGGGATGATCACTCGTGACAACCCGACCGAATCTCAGTGTTGTTGAACAGGAACACCGCCCTATTTGCGAATACAATTTACCAGTTCACGCCCGAAGTTCGTGTTTCGCTCGAATATCGCCACATGATCACCAGACCATTCGACGGAATGACCAGACAAAACAACAACGTGAACCTGGCGATCGCCTACAGTTTCTAAGGCAAAGCAGTTGACATGCGAACTCTTTGGTTATCCGCTTTAGTGGCATTCTGGCTGCATTCCCGATGCATTCGGAACCGAAGTGAGCGGGCGAATCAAGCTCGTTCAAGGATCGGAGGATCGTAAACCGGTGATCGTGGTCTATGCCGAACCGGTCGGAGAACACGAGCCGCCCAAGCCGGGCCACTATGAATTGAAGCAGCATGTCGAAAGACATTCATCCCCCATGTATTGGCGGTGCCCGTCGGATCGACCGTGACTTTCCCGAACGACGATCCAATTTTCCACAACGTATTTTCGCTGACGCCGACCGGGTCCTTTCGATCTCGGGCTCTATCGAGCTGGCGATTCGAAGACGCGAGTATTCACAAGGCCCGCAACCTATCGCGTATTCTGCAATATTCATCCCCAAATGAGCGCTTTCTGCTGGTGTTGCCGACTTCATTCATTGCCGAGACAAACCCCAGGGCAATTACCACATCGAACTGCCCCCGGGCGCTATCGGTTGAGTGCGTGGTCGGAGCGATCGGAGCCGGTCGGACGGAAGAAGTAGCGGTTGAATCAGCTTCGCTTAGCGCTCCGGAACTTACACTGGACGAGTCTAAATTTGTAGAAGTGCAGCACAAGAACAAGTACGGCCAGGAATATCCTGCCAGTGCCTACGAGCCTGGCAAACGATAGCGGCAGTCTTAAACGGCCACACTATGGACATGCATTCGATAGACGGGCACCGCTTCAGCGAAGCCTTTCACATGTTGTGGCGCTAGACGGTCGGCGGCAATAAACTGCTAATTTCTTCGATAAGTTGATTCCGCCAGTAGCGTTTCGCCTGGGCGGGCCAGAGAACAAAGGCGCGAGCAGAGATTCACGTGGGAGCCGATCGCCGTAAAGTCTCGTCGGTCCTCGCTTCCGATGCTTCCGAGAATAACTTCGCCAGTCGTGATCCCGATTCCAAGCCCGATCTTGCGGTTCCTCCGGCGACAACACCGCGTTATAGGTCTCCATCGCATTGTGAATCGCTGCGGCGCAACGGATTGCATTGAGCGCCGCGCCTTCGCCCTGGAAGAGAGCGACAATTTCGTCGCCAACATATTTGTCGATATCGCCAGAAAATCTCTTCACCTGCTCGGCCTGTATCGTGAAGATTCGGTTGAGAATCTTCACAACCTGCTCGGGGTCTCTGGATTCCGACAATGAGGTGAAGCCTCGGATATCAGAGAAAAAGATCGTAAGAATTTTTCGTTCCCCAGCCGAAGACCATCGCCGAGGCGATTGAATCATCTCAAGCGTCGATTGCGAAACGAACTTCTGCATGTCGGCTCGCTCCCGAAGTCCCTTCGTCATCTGGTTGAACGATTCCGCGAGATCCCCAATCTCGTCAGCCGTGAGGCACCTGGAGTTGGAAATCGAAGTTGCCGGCCGCGACCTCACGCGTACCCTGTACTAATGCAGCCATCGGAGCGGTCAAATGGCGGGCTAACACTGCGCTTCCGGCAATGCCAATTGCGATAGCGAGAAGTCCAAGCACTAACAGGCCGAACTGGATGTGACGGTAGGGAGCCAATGCCTTGTCATCCGATTGAAGAGCGATGACGGTGGGCGCATCAGGATACGTCAGCCTGGCCGGAAGCGCCGAGTACGCTTCCTTCGAGATCCAGAGTCGGCGCGGAGCGTCATCTGCCCGGCTTGCGAGGGCCAATCAGCACGTGATCGCCAGGGCAGGGTCGATTCGCGAACCGTTGAACCAAGGATATTTTGTCCAAGTATGACGATCTCAGCAGTGAGAGACATCGCTGAGCTTGCGCGCGAGCGCATTGTCGATTCGCGAGCCCGCGAGAACAAATCCAAATACCATCCCTGTGGCTTCGGACGGTACCAGCGCCGCATTGTACATTCCGTGCTTTGTAAGTAGGGCTCCGACGGCGTCCCGCGAAGACAGGGCGGGCTTCACCCAGCGATCTCTCGACATCGGGAATGGGATCTGCTTGCGTCGAATCGGTGCGGGCCAGCACGCGGCCGTTCGGATCGAGTGCAATCAACAGATCGGGCGCGTGGTTCTGTTGTTGGTAGGTAAGAAGGAAATCCCGGATGGTCGGCGGTATCCGTCTCCGGCAAGTATGGCTTTCAGGGCGGGAAATGATGCGACCAGTCGCGCCGTCAAGGTAAGGTCCGCAAATCGATCCTGTATCGTCGATTCGATGCGCGTCCGGCCCTGGACAAGATCTGCGCTGATCAGATTGCCCACGAAACGCTGAGCTTGAAAATTCACATACGCCAGCATCGTGATGATCAGCACAACCATCACGGCGCTCGAGGAGAGTAGAATTCTCCAGGCAAGCGGAATTCGACGTACCCGTGCAGGCATGCAGGGTGATTCTAGCAGGACTAAACGGCTATTGGCGTGTTGCCGGCGGCAGCATTGGGCAGTTCAGGTACTGGATTACCCGGGGAGACCCGCGAGTGTTTCGAAGAGGCTCAACGGCAGCGCGGTTTGGCCGGATGCGAAGGATTGGGCTGCAGTCACGGGGCGCTACACTGATCCTTCAGAAGTGAGCGCAAAAACAACTTATCGCGACGCCGGCGTCAACATCGAAGAAGCGGATCGGGCCGTCTCTTTTATTAAGCGGCGAGCGCCAGGTACTTTTACTTCAGGCGTCTTGACGTCGATTGGGAGCTTTGGTGCGGGTTTCGCGCTGGAGGGCTGGCGGAAGCCCGTCTTGATCAGTTCGGCCGATGGAGTCGGAACGAAACTCAAGATCGCCTTCGCGACCGGCCGGCATGACACCATCGGCGAGGACCTGGTCAATCACTGCGTTAACGATATCGCGGTCCAGGGCGCAAAGCCGCTCTTCTTTCTGGACTACTTTGCCGTCGGAAAACTCGATGCCGCAGTTGTGTCGAGTGTGATCTCGGGGATCGCACGCGGTTGCAAAAAGAACGGATGTGCACTTATCGGCGGCGAAACCGCCGAGATGCCCGGCATGTACGCGCCGGGAGAATACGACCTTGCCGGTTTCATTGTCGGTGCGGTGGAACGAAAGCAACTACTGACGGGATCGACGGTGAAGCCCGGGGATGTGCTGATCGGGCTACCTTCCAATGGCCTGCATACGAACGGCTACTCACTGGCTCGGAAACTGTTGTTTGAACAGGCCGGCTACAAGCCGGGCTCCAAAATTCCGGAGCTTTCGGGAGAGCTTGGCGGACGAGCTATTGAAGGTCCACCGCTCTTATCTGAAGCCATTGCAAACTCTACAAGCGGCAAAGCTGCTGAAGGGAGCCGCACATATCACCGGCGGCGGTTTAACGGACAATGTGCCGCGCGTTCTCCCGCCGGGATGCGCTGCCGAAATCCATCTGGACTCGTGGCCGAAACAACCCATTTTTGAAGTGCTGCACCATCTGGGAAAAACCCCGCTCGAGGACTTGCGGAGAACGTTTAACCTTGGTGTGGGGATGGTGCTGATCGTCGGGGCATCGAAACTTGCAACCGTGGCGCAACACTTGAAGAAGCTTCGCGAGCCGTTCTACCAGATCGGCAGCGTCGTTGCGGGGTCGAAATCGAAACGAGAGCCCAAGGTCCGCTATCTGTGAGTGGAACGACGAAGCCCCGCCTTGGGATTCTTCTTTCCGGCCGCGGATCCAATTTCGAGGCAATCGCAAACAACGTTCTCGCGGGCAAGCTGAATGCCGAGATTGCCATGGTGTTTTCGAATAAAGCGACCGCTCCCGGATCTGGCGCTGGCGAAGGATCTCGGACTTCCAACGGCAACGCTCAGTTCGGCGGGCGTGGATCGCGCACACTACGACGGGAAAGTAGCCGAAATCTTGCAAGGCAGCGGCGTCGATTTGGTCTGTTTAGCGGGCTACATGCGCCTTCTGAGCGGCGCGTTTGTGTCCCAGTTTGCCGGACGCATTCTGAACATTCATCCGTCTCTGCTGCCGGCGTTCCCTGGGCTGGATGCTCAGCACCAGGCACTGATACACGGCGCAAAGATCACGGGCTGTACCGTTCACTTCGTCGATGAAACGTTGGACAACGGCCCGATCCTGTTGCAAGCCGCCGTTCCCGTCCGGGACGAAGATACCGTCGAGACGCTGTCGCTTCGCATCCTGGCCGAAGAGCACCGGGTCTATTCGGAAGCGATCGCCTGGGTGCTCGAAGGAAATTACCGGGTCGAGGGGCGGCGCGTCCTGAAGACCTGAAAACAGATTCTGATGTTAAACCGACTACATTGCCGTCCTCTGTGGCGGTATTCATTCTGATCGTTGGAATATTTTTGCTAAGTGGGGCAAGAGTGGACCTGAAGCTGAGCCAGCCTGTTCAGGCAATCGGCGAGAACACGAACGTCAAGGTCCAAGCCAACGCAACACACGGGGTTAAGGCTATCTACGGCTTTGATCTCACAAAACGGGCAAACGCGGCAAATCTTCGAGGACAAGACCAAATCGAAAGACGCGGCGCGAGCGTTCCAGTTCAGCGCCGGACGAAAACAGGCAGAGTTCCTGAAAGAAGGCCCGGCCAAGTTAATTATCGAGGCAAAGTCGAATGATCTACGTGGGCGCACTTCCAAGCTGGAGCAAGACGTTCGGGTGGTCCTGCGCCCTCCGACGATCGTTCCTGATGGGCGGCAGCACTACATCAACCAAGGCGGCGCAGAGCTTGTCACCCTCGATCTAGGTGGCAGTTGGTCGGACGCTGGTGTTCGAGCGGGTCAATACTCCGCCGGCACATTCCCCATGCCGGGTGAACCGGATGCGAGCAATCATCGGTTCTCGCTGTTTCCCTTCCCCTGGGATCTTTCGCCCAACACGATTCCTGTGGCCTACGCACGGAATGACGCTGGAACCGAGGTAACCGGGACCTTCTGGGTGAAGGTCTTTCCTAAGCGCTTTCGGGAGAGCACCATCACCTTGAACGATAAGAACATGGGCAAAGTCGTCGGCGAATTGGATCCGAGTGGGAGCGGAAGCCTGGTCGAGCGCTTCGTGCGGCTGAACCGACAGACACGTCAACAGAATTCGAAGCAGCTCTACGATCTGCGGACGAATACCGAAAAGAAGATCCTGTGGTCCGGGCCGTTCGTTCCTTTTAAAGGCACCCGCGAGTCATTCTTTGCCGACAAGAGGAGCTACGTCTATAACGGCCGAAAAGTGGACGAGCAGGTCCATCTCGGCTACGACTTGGCACAGACACAGAGTTCGCCCGTGAACGCGGCCAACTCAGGCCGCGTGATTTATGCCGACCGGTTGGGACTATACGGAAACTGCGTCATCATCGACCACGGGTATTCGCTACAGAGCCTGTACGGTCACTTAAGCAAGATACTCGTCAAGGTAGGTGACAGCGTCCGGAAGGAACAACAGATCGGCGTCAGCGGAGCGACAGGCATGGCCTTCGGGGAGCACGTTCACTTCAGCATGATGATCGCGGGAGTACAAGTTGATCCCAAGGAGTGGTGGGATGAACATTGGATTCACGACCGCATCTTGAGCAAGATCGGATCGTCGGCGGAACGGAGCGCAGCACCGAGCGCACCCGTCGGTGAACCATCACAGCCGACGCGCGCACGGCGGAAGCATCGGCGATAGACGGGCTCCCGCTCCTGCTAAGGTGCTCTCCGTCTTCTAAGAAATTCGTCTAACCGAAAAGGTCCCGAACCACTCAAAGCCAGACACGCAAGAGCTGCCAGATAGAGAAGATTCGTTTCATAGCCTACAGGGCCGAACCGGGCACCCGTCCCGGTGACTGCGAGTAGCTTAATCGAGCTGAAGCCATATGGCAGATGAACGGTAAAGATCGCCACCAGCAACACTGTTGCTAAGGGTAAGCTCGCAAGCGGAATGAACGCGCCCAGGAGCACGGCTGTGCCGCCGACGAGTTCGGTGCCAATCGTAAGCCACGACATAAAGTGAGGGACCGGAACACCGATCCCTCGCAGAATCGCGGCGAACGCATCGGGCCCCTTCAGAAGCTTGGCGACACCATGCTGTAAGAATCCGTATCCGATAACGATACGTAAAAGCAGCGCAGCCCATTGGCCGCCCGACAAGCGCTGAAAGCGTTTAGATTCCAAATTCCATCTCCTCTTCCTTCCGAACCTGCACGCAATGCTTGCGCACTATCAGTTCTTTCGAGCGTGTCGTTCCAAAAGTAACGCTGGGCAAAGACATTATAATGTCATGATGACTGCTGGAACGGGTGGAACGCTGTACGCGCAAGTCGAATCCGTACTGGCGTCGGAGATTGGCAGCAAGGCTCTGAAACCCGGAGGTCGGATCCCCACGGAAGACGATCTGATGGCGCGGTTTGGAGTGAGCCGCATCACAGTGCGTCGGGCGATTCAGAATCTTGTCAATCGCGGCATGGTCGAAATCCAGCGCGGTCGAGGCACTTTCGTGGCTTCGCCCAAAATCACCCAGGAACTGACGGAGCTAAGCGGCTTTGTGGAAGATATGCACGCAATTGGGAGAAAAGCGACAGCTCGCCTCGTCGACAAAAACATTGTGAATTCTTCCGAAACCGTAGCGCGGCAACTCGCCGTTGCGAAGGGTGCTCGGGTCGTCAGGATCCAGCGGGTAAGACTCGGCGATGGAGTACCGATCTCATTCGACGAGACTTACCTGCCGTTGGATTTAGGCAGGAAGGTGATGACGAACAACCTCGCAGTCGAGCCTATCTTCTCCTTACTCGAACGCAAGTACAATGTTCCGCTCGTAGAGGCTGAATACAAGATGGAAGCGGTGGCGGCCGAACCGGAGATTGCGGCGGCGCTGCGCATCAACCATGGAAGTCCGATGTTCCTGATCGAGCGGACTTCGTATTCGACCGGAGGCCTGCCCGTTGATTATGAAAAGCTGTACTACCGCGGCGATCTCATCCGCTTCGTGACGCGCTTAGCGCGGAAGCCGCGCCGATGAGCGTCGCTGTCGCATCGAACAGACCGCCTTTTCGAGAAGCGCTTTCTTTCTGGTGGAAACTCGGCTGGATCAGCTTCGGCGGAACTGCCGCGCACATCGGCATCATGCACGAGGAACTGGTCGAGAGGAAGAAATGGATCAGCAATGCAGCGTTTCTTCACGCATTGAGCCACTGCATGATCCTGCCCGGGCCCGAAGCACAGCAACTGGCAATTTACATCGGAACGCGGCTACATGGCAAGCGAGGAGGTCTGGTTGCCGGAACACTGTTCGTATTGCCGTCTATGTTCGTCCTGCTCGCCCTCAGCATCATTTACGTGAAGTTTGGCAACCTACCGTCTCTTGTCGCCGGTTTCGCCGGTTTGAAACCGGCCGTGCTCGGTTTGGTTCTCCTCGCTCTCTACAGAGTTTCTGCCAGGGCGTTGCATCGTGCCCTGCAGTGGGCGATTGCCGCTCTTGCGTTTGCCGCGATGTTCTTCTTCAATCTATCGCTGCCAATCATCATGGGCGCGGTCGTAGTCCTCGGAGCCGGACTCGGGATGCTTTGGCCTGCAGTACTGACGAATAAGGACGAAGCAGCCGGAGAGCGAATGCGCGATGACGCTGGAGCGGTGGATTCGTCAAACCCGAAGCCTGCGGCTCTTTTGGGTCGACTGATGAAGCTGACGGCCATTGCTCTGCTGTTGTGGCTTGCGCCGCTTCCATACTTCTACTTCGTGTCCGGCGATTTCGGATTTTGGAAAACCCTTGTATTGTTTTTCACGAAGACGGCGTTCGTAACCATTGGCGGATCGTATACCGTGATCCCTTATGTCGCGCAGGTGGCCGTGGGTAAGCTTCACTGGCTCTCACAACTCCAGATGACCGACGGCTTCGCATTAGCGGAAACCACGCCCGGGCCACTCATTATCGTCGTGGCGTTTGTCGGCTTCATGGCCTCTTATAACCATTTCCAGCATTCGTTGTGGATGGGAACGGTTGGGCTGCTGCTAACAACCTTTTATACGTTCTTACCGTGTTTCTTGTTCGTCTTCGCCGGCGCCCCACTTGTGGAGCAAACGCACAAGGCTCCGGCGCTCAAAGGCGTCCTGGCCTTGATTACCGCAGTCGTGGTCGGTGCCATGCTGGATTTGCTGTTCTTCCTCGGGCGAGGCGTTTTGTTCCCCGCCGGAGCGGTCACTATTCGCAACATTGATCTCGTCGCTGTGGGCTGGGTGATTGCCTCCCTGGTTCTCTTGACGCGCTTCAGGCTAAACGTCGTCTACGTGATCCTGCTCAGCATTGGCTTCGGCTTGTTACGGCACAGTGTAGCTTCATAGACATGGCCCACTGGAAAGAGAATCGCAGGTCTGTGCTGGTTCTCGCGCTGTTGTCGTGTTTGACGGGAACGCTCACTGGTCTATTAGTAGCCGTATTCCGCCTGACACTCGAACGTGCAGATGACTGGCGAAGCGCCTTTCTGTCTCAGGCACACAGGTGGTCTTTCGGTTTGCTGATCACAATGGTGCTCGTGGCAACAGCCTCTGCCGTCGCGGCGTTGATGGTGCGCCGCCTTTCACCGTACGCGGCCGGAAGCGGCATTCCTCACGTCGAAGCGGTTGCGGAAGGCAAACTCCGTCCGGCTCCTCTGAGCCTGGTCCCCGTGAAATTTGTCGGTGGACTGCTGGCTATCGGAGGCGGGCTTGCGCTCGGACGTGAGGGCCCGAGCGTGCAAATGGGATCGAGCATAGGCGCATTTCTAGGGAAGAAGTTTGGACTACCGGAATCAGATTGCATCGCCCTCTTAGCGGCGTGCGGAGGCGCGGGCATTGCAACAGCATTCAATGCCCCCATCGCCGGGGCCGTATTTGTCCTAGAAGAGTTGATCCGGCGTTTCGAAACCAGGATCGCGATCGCGGCGCTGGGATCCTCTTGTTGCGCTATTGCCGTCGCCCGTCTTTTGCTTGGGCGGGCTCCCGACTTTCGGGTCGAAGCGGTGCCCTATTCCGGAGTCGGCACCGGATTGTTATTTCTTGCGCTCGGGGTTTTGGCCGGGTTCGCCGGCATGGCGTACAACCGCACTCTGACCGGGAGCATCCGGCTGGCAGACCGTCTTCATTGGCCCGTTGAGTTGCGCGCGGCAGGAATCGGCGCTTTGGTCGGAGCAGTCGCCTGGTTCGCACCGGATTGGGTCGGCGGCGGCGATGCGATCACGCAAAGAACACTTCTCGGCGAACAGGCAATTCGTGAGATTCCGATTGTGTTTGCAATGCGTTTCCTGTTGGGTCCCGTATCGTACGCAGCCGGAACTCCTGGCGGACTGTTCGCACCGATGCTCGTTTTGGGTGCCCAAATCGGCGTCATGTTTTCATTCGTCTCAGGGTTGCTTTTTTCCTCACGCGCAAGCGACTCCCGCAGCGTTCGCGGTCGTAGCGATGGCTGCTTTTTTCACCGCGGTGGTGAGAGCGCCGGTTACCGGCATTGTTCTGGTTATTGAACTGACGGCCAATTTCACACAGCTTCTGCCGATGTTGTGGGCATGTTTCGCCGCCATGGTGGTTCCCACGTTGTTCGGAGTTCCTCCGATCTATGCTTCCCTAAGCCAGCCGGTGCTCCAGAGTGAACGAGGAGGCGTCGATGATGTCACAGCCGAACAGGTGGAAAGCACATCCGGGCACTGAACCCGTGCGATGAGTCCTCGTTGTAATCGCCGACGTGCTCAGCGAAGCACGTCGCTCGCTTCCGCCTCTCCTATGAGACGGTCCGCATCAGCTTGGAGAAGGAAACGTTCGGCAACAGCCGCATGGACGGCAGCTTTCACGGCGGCCAGATACCCGGCGTGGTCCCGATAGCGCTCTTCGAGCGATAGCCGCGGATCGTCCGAGCGAATGCGCTCCGGCTTGGTTTTGGCGAAAGGAAGATAACCTCCGTTCAGGCCACATTGAGTGCCTTTGTCGAAACCATCTGCGGTGACGTTCCAGCCGAGATAGGTGCCGAGAGGCGCCTGACGCAGGACGGACGCCACACCGCCGACATCCATGCCATCGGAATCCACCTTCGGCACCAGCGTTGGAACGATCTTCTTGATGGTGGGCGGCTCTTTCGTGATCACTCCTGACAGGTCGTTGTAGTGAAACTCAGAACCGAAATCGTAGTCGTACACCGGGTTCACCAATCCATCCGGAGACGGCGCACCTGGGATGGCAGGAAATCCCATCGCCGCTCGTGTCGGAGGAACAAGCTCACCTTTACTAAGGCGCGGATAGGCGCTGGGCGGCGGCTCAATGCCCTTCGACACCCAATCGATCAGAGCGACGATCAGCGCTTTCATCGTTTCCGTTTCAGGATTTGGGTTCGACGGTAGCAAGCATCCTTTCGGCGCAGGTGGCGTGTGGGTACTGAACCCACCTCTTCCGCCGCCATGAGTCGTGGCCGGAAGAAAGTATCGGCGCACGTTTGAAGGCAGCGGGATATCCGCCTTGGCGTCAGTTCCTACCAGATCCGGCGATTCGCGGAGATACCAGAATTCCAGGCCGCCAAATGTCTCCACAATCTTTGGACATGAGTTGGTGGCGCGGCATCGGTCGAGAAACCCAGCTGTCGGGCGACCACGATATTCGTCGGCATAGTCGCTCCACCAGAGCACACCATCACTACCGGGCTCATTGGGACCCGCTGCCCCGCCCGGC
The DNA here is from genome assembly GCA_963730775.1 of uncultured Acidobacteriaceae bacterium. Taxonomy (GTDB): domain Bacteria; phylum Acidobacteriota; class Terriglobia; order Bryobacterales; family Bryobacteraceae; genus Bog-105. The sequence goes on from CAVSTI010000023.1 coordinate 215,453, forward strand.
ACGGCAAAGCGAAAGTTCATCGCGAGTTGGCGGGCAGCGATGTGCGGATTCACTCCGTCCCAGACGATCCTTCCTTTCTCGTCCTGATTAAAACCGAGATGAATGAAGCTTCGGATGAAGTTTCCGGACTGCGAAGAGCCGCGGCTCACCGTCCACTTAATTCGGTTCGCAATCGGATTCACACTGCCTTGGTCGTCTTTCTCCTCATACCTCAAGAAGGAATTCAGGTCCCGCGTAGCTGCATAACCGATGCCGAGAATCAGAGGATCTTTCGCTGTAAACACCACGGTGTATTCGAAAGCCGGGTCGAAGCCGGTCTTCGAACAGATCTTCGTGGGGTCGGGTCTGCCCGGGAATGGTTGAGCACTGCAATCGGCAAATGCCCATTCGGCACTTGCGACGTGCTCGGGTTCCGCGTTTCGAGTTCTCCGCACAGTCAGGCTCGCTCGGGAAGTGTCCAGTGTCAACGGACGTTGATAGAAAAGGGCGGTGTAACTTCTCGTATTGAGACTGAGCGTATTCGTGTTCCCTGGTGTGTCGATGAAGCGCTCGATCGCAGGACCGGTCAATGGCGAGCCGTCCGGGCGTTTGCCAATGGGAACGGTAATGGTTTGGAGACCAGCAGCAGGCGATAGGTCACCCTGCCAACCGCTGACTACCTCCACGAGGCCTGGCGACGGTTCGGGTGCGCCCCGCCCGCGATTCGGCACGCTGTACAGCAGGACTCCGCTCGCCTTAGACATATCGACTGGCTTCGTCATGGCGAATGTGGCCGCGTATTCCACCAGGCCGCGGGCATTGCGGGGCGCGAATTCGATGTCCGTGATGATCTTGTTGTGCGGATCCGCAGGGTCAAGCTCGCCGTAGAAATGGCCGGTTAGCGTTTCGAAGCTTTTGTCCTCAGAGCGGTGCTCAACGACGAAGCGGGAGAGACGAGCATCGGCAGAGGTGGAAAGAAACAGCGCGGCTACAGCGGCAAGGAGAAAAGCGTTGTTCACCGTCGAGCATTATAGTGCAGCGCATAGGGAGCAGCGCTATAAACTAAGCGGGATGGCGACTGTAGAGTGGCTGCTGGATTCCGACCCTGCCCTTCGCTGGCAGGTTCTCCGGGATCTTGCCCACGCAGCACCGGAGATCGTCCAGGACGAACGCGCACGCGTGGCAGATGAGGGTTGGGGTGCCAGGCTGCTTTCGCTGCAAGGCACGGACGGTCAATGGGCAGGAGGCGCTTGCTTCCCCGCGAATTACGCGAATGAACCCGAGGACAGACCTGGCCAGCCCTGGACCGCTACGCTTCACGTGCTTCAAGTGCTGCATGATTTGGGAGTCGACCCAAACGCTTCGAGGGTTCAGCAGGCAATCAAACTGGTACGCGATCATTGCCGTTGGGAGCACGCAGGGCAGCAGTTCTTCAGCGGGGAAGTCGAGCCGTGCATCAACGGCAGAACAGTCACATTAGGCGTTTACTTTGGCCAGAATGTCGATGACATCGTTGCCCGTCTTCTCACTGAGCAGGTTGAAGATGGCGGTTGGAACTGCGACGCGGAAAGGGGTTCTCTGCGTTCGTCTTTTGCGACGACGATCAACGTTCTGGAAGGGCTTTGGGCGTATGAACGTGCGACGGGTGGCTCCGCGGACCTGACGGCATCTCGCCGTCGCGGTGAAGAGTATCTGCTCGAACGCAGCCTGTTCCGGCGAAAAAGCACGGGCGGAATCGTCAATCCAGGCTGGCTACAATTCTCGTTTCCCACTTATTGGCACTACGACGTATTGCGCGGTCTTGAGTACTTCCGCTCCCTTGGGGAGAAGCCGGATGCGCGCATCCATGAGGCGATCGAGCTGCTCCGCTCGAAGCGGCAAGCGGATGGAAGCTGGCTGTTGGAGAACACGCACCCGGGCGAAGTTCCTTTTCTCCTCGAAGATGGCGACGGCCAGCCCAGCCGCTGGAACACGCTGAGGGCCTTGCGAGTCCTGGACTGGTATGAGAAGTCTCGTCCGTAGAGAGCAAAAGAAAAGGGCCTAGCAGCTTCGCTGCTAAGCCCTTTGGTACCTGCTCTGTTGAAAAGCGACTTACTCGCCGCCGCCTTCTTCGTTTCCTTCGCGAATCTGCTTCAGGCGTTCTTCACGCCGGGCAGCGCGTTCGGCCGCTCGCTTTACCAGTTCCGAACCGACCAGTTCGAGCTTGGCGGTTTCGGCTCCGTCGCCTTTGCGCCAGCCCAGCTTCACGATCCGGGTATAGCCGCCATTGCGCTGACTGAAGCGAGGGCCGATCTTGTCGAACAGCTTCTCCACCGCTTCCGGCTTCAGCAGAAATGCAGCCGCCTGACGGCGCGCATGCAGAGTGTCCGTCTTTGCGAGCGTGATCATCTTCTCGACCAGCGGTTTCGCGGCCTTCGCCTTCGGAACAGTTGTGGTGATGCGCTCTTCCTCGATCACGTTGGTGACCAGACCGCGAAGCAGCGCGCGACGCGCACTGACATTGCGCTTGAGTTTAACGCCAGCTTTCCGGTGTCGCATGGCTATTCCTCGATACCCGCAAAGCTGATCGTCGGCCGCCGCGTACTCAGCAGGCGACGCCGGCGGCGCTCCGCCCACCAGGCGGCCCTGCGCATCGAACTTCATCCCGAAGTCAAGCCCGAGGCCGGAGAGGATTTCCTTGATTTCGTTCAGCGACTTGCGACCGAAGTTCTTGGTCCGCAGCATCTCCGCTTCGCTCTTCTGCACCAGATCGCCGATGGTCTGAATGTTGGCGTTCTTCAGGCAGTTGTAGGAACGAACGCTGAGTTCCAGCTCTTCCACCGAGCGGTTCAGCACTTCGTTCATCTGGTTCGTTGCGCGCTCGGCCGGCTCTTCCGCAACTTCCGGCAGTTCTTCGAAGTTGATGAAGATCGTCATGTGATCTTTCAGGAGCTTGGCGGCCTGGCCGATGGCATCCTGCGGCGAGATGGCGCCGTTGGTCCAGACTTCGATCGTCAGCTTGTCGTAATCGGTCATCTGACCGAGACGAGCTGCTTCGACGACGTAGTTCACTTTGCGAACGGGCGAGTGAACCGAGTCGATCGGGATGTAGCCGAGCGGCAGATCTTCGTCGTAGTTGCGATCGGCCGAGACATATCCGCGGCCGCTCTTGATCCGCATTTCGATGTTGAGCTTGCCGCCTTCGCCGATGGTGGCGATGTGCATGTTGCGATCCAGCACTTCGACATCCTGGTCGGTTTCGATCTGGCTGCTCATCACTTCGCCGGCGCCTTCCACGTGCAGGCGGGCGATGCGGGTCCCTTCGCCCATCATCTTGAAAGGAACTTGCTTCAGGTTCAGGATGATGTCCGTTGCGTCTTCGACAACGCCGGGAATGGGGCTGAACTCATGAGACACACCCTCGATGCGGACGCCAGTGATGGCGGCGCCTTCGATCGAGCTCAACAGTACACGGCGGAGACCGGTTCCGATGGTGGGCCCAAAGCCACGCTCGAACGGTTGTGCGGTGAACTGGCCGTAACGCTCTGTGAGCGTTTCGGTATTGGCAACTAAACGCTTCGGCTTCTGAAAACCTTTAAACATAGTTCTTCCTTCTCGTCGATCGCTCGAAGCTTACTTCGAATACAGCTCGACGATGAGCTGTTCATTCAACTGAATCTGCACCAACTCTTCGCGTTTGGGCTGTTGGGTTACCCGAGCCCGTAACGCTTCGCGGTCAACCTCCAGCCAGGAAGGGCTGGGGGTATGTGCCGTGGCGTCTCGTGCCGACAAAATAGCCGCATTTTCGCGGCTGGATTGGCGAACTTCGATGACATCGCCCGGCTTGACAGTGTAGGAGGGAATGTTGACCTTGCGGCCGTTTACGTTGAAATGGCCGTGACGAACGAGCTGGCGACCTTGTGCGCGGCTGGTGGCTAAACCCATTCGGTATAGAACGTTATCGAACCGCCGCTCCAGCATGCCAAGCATGAGCTCGCCAGTGATACCTTTTTGATTCACGGCTTTCTCGTAAAGATTCCGGAATTGTCCTTCGAGAACCCGGTAGTACCGGCGCGCCTTCTGCTTTCTCGCGCAGCTGCAGTCCGTAGCCGACGATCTTGGTCTTTCTTGTCTTTTCCGTGCTGACCGGGAGCGAAATTTCGCTTCTCGATCGCACACTTCTCTGAGTGGCAGCGCTCGCCCTTCAGAAATAACTTCATGCCCTCGCGCCGGCAAAGCCGGCAAACCGGGCCACTATACCTTGCCAATTCAATAACCTCCAGTTACATAGCTCGCGAGATCGCCTCGCGGGCTTGGTCAGGTGCGGTTTACGGTCGGCAGACCTTCTTCCCGCTTACTCACGAACAATCCGCCCAAAATAGAAACAGGGCGGTCAAAAATCAAACGCGGCGCTTCTTCGGCGGACGGCAGCCGTTGTGCGGCATGGGCGTCACGTCCTTGATCGCCCGAACTTCGATACCGGCAGTCGCCAGCGCACGGACGGCAGACTCGCGGCCGGAACCCGGACCAGCAACTCGCACTTCCACGGTACGCAGCCCTGTTTCCTTCGCCTTATTGGCGGCCGTCAGAGACGCCTGCTGAGCGGCAAACGGGGTGCCTTTTCGGGATCCACGAAAGCCCAGCGAACCGGAACTGGACCAGGCAAGCACGTTCCCGATGGGATCCGTGAAGGTGACGATGGTGTTGTTGAAGGAAGCCTGAATGTGAACAGTCCCGTAAGGAACGTTCTTCTTTTCCTTCTTTTTGAAGCTCTTCTTTTTGGTTGATTTTGCAGCTGCTTTCGCCATTGTGATCTCCCTCGGATTAGGTCTTGCCCGTAGCCTTCTTCTTGTTCGCGACCGTGCCCTTGCGCGGTCCTTTACGGGTGCGCGCATTGGTGTGGGTACGCTGGCCTCGGGCCGGCAATCCACGACGATGGCGCAGACCGCGATAGGAGCCCATTTCCATCAATCGCTTGATGTTCATGGAGACTTCCTTACGGAGGTCGCCTTCGATCGCGCCTTCGCCTTCAATCAGGTTACGAAGGTGGTTCACCTCTTCTTCCGAGAGATCCTGGACCTTCTTATCAGGATCGACCTGCGCCCGATGGAGAAGCGATAACGACCGGGTTCTGCCCGATCCCGTAGATATAGGTCAGCCCAATGGCCGCCCGCTTCCGATTGGGAAGATCTACACCTGCAATACGCGCCATATCAAAATCCTTCTACTTAGCCCTGCCGCTGCTTGTGCTTCGGGTTAGTGCAAATGACGCGCACGACACCGTGGCGATGAATCACTTTGCACTTGTCACACAACTTCTTTACAGATGCCCGCACCTTCATGGCATTCGTCCTTTCGTCAATAACTCCAACAACGCGTCCGCGCGTACGATCCTGAACCGAAAGAGCCACCCGCACCCGGTCGCCCACACGCAACCGCGTGAAATTGGCGTGTCCGGAGCCGGGAAAGTGAGCAATCACCTGATGCCCCCCGTCCAGCCCAACCCGGACCAGGGCACTCGGCAGCAACTCCCTTACCAAGCCCTCCGCAGTTCGTTCCGCACCCTGCGCGTCACCGTCAAAAACCACAAACTTCCGCCCCGGCCTTTATGGTCGCGACAAAACCCAGGGACCGTTATCGGTCACCGCCACCATATGTTCAAAATGCGCCGAGTACGAGCCGTCTTTCGCCACCGCCGTCCAGCGATCGCCCAGAACTTTCGTTTCCGGTTTGCCCGCATTCACCATCGGCTCGATGGCCAGAACCATACCCGGTTTCAGCCGGGGATTCTCGCCTCGCCGATCCACATAGTTCGGAATCTGCGGCTCCTCATGAAGAGAAGTCCCGATCCCATGTCCAACAAACTCACGCACAATCGAAAACCCGTTTGAAACAACGTGCTTCTCCACCGTGCCGCAAACATCAAACAGCCGATTGCCGGCCCGGACCCGGTCAATGGCCAGTTCCAGGCTTTCTTCGGTCACCTTCAGCAGGCGCTTCACCGAGTCGTTCACTTCACCCACCGGCAACCGTCGTCGCCGAATCGCCGAAATAGCCATTCAGCAGGACGCCGGTATCGATCGAAACAATATCGCCGCGCTTCAGCTTGCGCTTGGCCGAGGGCATGCCATGCACCACTTCCTCGTTCACCGACGTACAAAGCACGTACGGATACTTGGTCCCGGAGGCATGCGAGTAATAGCCCTTGAAGGCCGGCTTCGCTCCCGCGTCGGCAATCAACTTTTCCGCCGCTAGTTCAAGATCATTCGTCGTGGTGCCCTCAACCACAAGCGGCTTCAGCTCTTGGAGAATCTGGTACACGAGCAGCCCGCTTTTGCGTAACTTCTCGATCTCCGCCGCACTTCTCCGCACAATCATTGACAAGCTACTCAACTCAACAGACGCTTACGCCCGCTCTTGCTCCACACAGCTGAAATCGACGTTCGCGACGATGCCGGCTGCCGACAGTTCGCTCAGAATTTGCAACGAGATGTCCTTCGGCGCCGCGTTCGCAGCATCCACCTCTATCATGGGAACGCCCGTCTTCCGAAAGAACTCCAGCAACGGCCGCGTTTGCACCTCGTACTGCTCCAGCCGCTCCCGAATGACCGACTCGCGATCGTCTTCCCGCGTCACCAGCGGCGTTCCGTCTAAGTCACAGATTCCAGCGTTCTTAGGGGGGTTCGTTCTTAAGCTGTACAGGGTTCCGCAGACCGGGCACTGCCGTCGACCACTCAGGCGAGCTACGATTATTTCGTAGTCAACCATTAAATGTACCACGGCAGGCCGGAATCCGTAAACCGGGAGGAATCCGAGAAGCACCTCCGCCTGGTTGGTGGTCCGGGGATACCCATCCAGGATGATTCCGGAACGAGTATCCGGTTCCTTCAGCCGCTCCTGAATCAGATCGTTGACCATCTCATCCGGGACGAGGCGGCCCGACTTGATCAGCCGTTCACTGTCTTTCCCGATCTCGATCTCCCAGCGGATATGACTCCGCAGCATATCTCCCGTCGAGATATGGGGTCCTTGCAAGCAAGTCTGCAGCAGCCGCGCCTGAGTTCCTTTGCCCGATCCGGGCGACCCGAACAGGATGACGGCCGGCGCGAGCTGGCGCGAATCTGAGTTAGGTACTGTCAATGCCTTATGCGGTCGTGCTTCGACGTCCCCGGATCCTGCCCGCACGTGGGGTAAACCCTTCGTAGTGCCGCATGATCAACTGCGCCTCGATTTGATTGACCGTATCCATGGCGACTCCGACCACAATCAGGAGCGAAGTTCCGCCGAAGAAGAACGTGACGCCGAATCCGTCCAGAAGCCAGCGCGGGAAATGAGCATCGATGAAGTTCCCGACCAAAGGCAGCCGCTGCAGCTTGATTCCCGGAGATCATGATCATCGGGATCAGCGACAGAATTGAAAGGTAAAGACCACCCACCACCGTGATCTTCGACAGGATCTTGTCCATGTATTCGGCAGTGTTTTTGCCGGGCCGGATACCCGGGAATGAACCCGCCGTACTTCCGCATGTTGTCCGCTGCTTCGTTCGGATTGAAGATGATCGACACGTAGAAGAAGCAGAAGAAAACGATCAGCAGAACGTAAACGAGGTAGTAGAGCGGCGTAGAACTACCCAGCGCTCCGAACATGTTGCTCAGCCAGGGGCTGTTCTTGACGAAGTTAGCCTGAATTGCCGTCTGCGGCAGAGCAAGCAGAGAAGAGGCAAAGATGATCGGGATGACTCCGCCGGCGTTGACTTTCAGCGGCAGGTGAGTTGATTGGCCACCCATCATCCGGCGACCGACCACACGTTTTGCGTACTGCACTGGGATCCGGCGTTCTCCGCGCTCGACCAGCACGATGAAAGCGACCACAGCCACCATCACCGCCAGGATGATCACCATCTGGAGGGGGTTCCATTGGTGAGTCACGAAGGTGTTGGTGTAGATATTTCCGATGGCTCCCGGTAGACCCACCACAATGCCGACGAAGATGATCAGCGACATGCCGTTTCCGATGCCGCGATCGGTAATCTGCTCACCCAGCCACATGATGAACGCGGTACCCGTCGTAAAGGTCAGCATCGTCAGCACGACAAAGCCGAAACCGGGGTTCAGCACGAAGTTGCCTTCGATGTTTTTCAAGTGTCAGCGCGATACCGGCCGACTGGATCAGGGCAAGAATAACCGTTAAATAGCGTGTCCACTGGGTGATCTTGCGCCGCCCGAGCTCGCCTTCTTTCTGCAGCTTGTCCAACGTCGGGACCACAACGGTCAGCAACTGCAGAATGATCGACGCCGTGATGTAGGGCGTAATACCGAGCGCGAAGATCGTCATGCGGCGCAACATGCCGCCGCTGAACAGATCGAAATAGCCCAGGAATCCACCGGCCGCGTTCCGAGTGAAGAACTCCTGGAAACGGGTAGTGTCGATGCCGGGCGTCGGTATGTAAGCGCCCACTCGATACACAGCTAAAAGACCCAGCGTGAACAGCACCCGCTTCCGGAGATCCGGAATGCGGAACACGTTGGCAAGGGCTTCAAAAAACTTGGTCATGGCAGTAAGCCGTCGGACCGGCAAATGAGCCGGCCACTCTCCCATCCTTACTTCTCTTCCGATTCCCCGGCCCGTGCCGGTTTCGCAATTGTTTCAGCGCTGCCACCGGCATTGCTGATTTTCTCGAGCGCCGATTTCGAGTAGAGGTGCGCCTTCACGGTGATTTTCCGTGTCAGATCGCCGCTACCCAGCACCTTGAGTCCGTCCTGCAGCTTCTTGATGACGCCACTCGCCAGAAGTGACTCCGGCGTGAAGTTGTCGCCTTCGAGTTGCTCCAGCGCGCCCACGTTGATGATGGCGTATTCTTTCCGGAAAATATTGGTGAAGCCGCGCTTCGGCAGGCGCCGGTGCAGAGGCATCTGGCCGCCTTCAAAACCGCGCATCTTGCTGTAGCCGGAGATGGACTTCGCACCTTTGGCGCCGCGGCCGGAGTACTTACCCCGTCCGGTTCCCATACCCTGGCCGATTCGTTGCCGCTTTTGCTTTTGCCCCTTCGGCGGGCGCAGATTACTGAGATTCATTTCGCTATACCTTGACGCACGCAGGCGTGGTGGCCTGCGTACTCGGCTTTCTTCTTTCTTGCTTACTACCTATTCTTTAACAATTTCGAGCAGATGGGGCACCTTCGCCACCATGCCCGCGGAAGGCAGGTGTATCGGGGCGCTCCACCACCCGGTTCAGCTTTTGCAAGCCGAGCGACCGCACAATTTTCTTGTGCTTCTCCGGCGTGCAGATAACGCTTCTGACTAACTTGATCTTGATTTTGCCTTCAGCCATGCCGATTTCCCTTCGTTACAGTTTCTCGATCGCAAGCCCGCGCATTTCGGCGATTGCGTTCTTGTCGCAGAGTTGTTCGAGGGCTGCGATCGTGGCTTTCACCACGTTATGAGCGTTGTGGGAGCCGATGGATTTGGTCAGAACGTTCGGAATTCCGACAGCCTGGATCACGGCACGCACCGGTCCGCCAGCAATGACGCCCGTTCCGGGAGGCGCCGGTTTCAAAAGAACCAGGCCGCTACCAAACCGGCCCAGAACAGGGTGGCGGATGGTGGTTTCGAGAACGTTGACCTTCCGAAGGTTCTTCTTGGCGGCTTCGATGCCCTTCTTGATTGCCGAAGGAACTTCTTTCGCCTTGCCAGTCCCGTAGCCGACCACTTTCGCGCCCGGATCGCCGACGACAACCAGAGCCGAGAAGCTCATGTTCTTGCCGCCCTTGACGACCTTGGTCACGCGGTTGATGCTGACAACCTGTTCCTTCAGGTTCAGGTTGTGCGTGTCGATCCGCTTGGCGGGGGGGTTAAATGCCATTGATTAAAACTCCAGTCCTGCTTCCCGGGCTGCATCGGCCAGGGCTTTCACCCGGCCATGGTAAAGGTAGCCGCCGCGGTCAAATACCACGCGGGTGACTCCTTTTTCTTTGGCGCGATCGGCGACCAGCTTGCCAATCAGCTTCGCTCCGTCGATGTTTCCGCCCTTGCCGCGAACATCCTTCTCGTTTGAGCCGGCCGCCGCTAAGGTGTGGCCCTTACCGTCGTCGATGATCTGCGCATAGATGTGCTTCACACTGCGAAACACCGCCAAGCGAGGGCGCGATTCGGTTCCCGCCACACGGCTGCGGATGCGTTTGTGAATGCGGCGTCTAATTTCAGCTTTAGAATCTCTGGGCATTACTTACTTCCCGCTCCCGTCTTGCCGGCCTTCTTGCGCAGCACTTCGCCGGTGTAGCGAACGCCCTTGTTCTTGTAGGGATCTGGCGGACGGAGCGCACGAATCTGGGCTGCAACATGGCCGAGTTCCTGCCGGTCATGACCGCTCAGAACCACGTGCGTTTGTTTGTCGATCTTCATGTCGACGCTCTGCGGAAGGATGTACTCGATCGGGTGTGAATAGCCGAGCGAGAATGTCGCTACCTTGCCCTTCACATCCGCGCGGTAACCGGTTCCGACGATGTCCAGCTCGCGCGTGAATCCCGTCGATACACCCGTCACAGCGTTCGCGGCGAGAGCCCGCGTCAGGCCGTGAAGCGCAGCGAGCTTGTCGTTGTCGCGAACGAGTTCGAGCGTTCCGTCCTTCTGCTCGATACGAACGCCTTCCGGAATGGGAACCGTCAGCTTCCCTTTTGGTCCTTCGTACTTCCAGCCGATCGCCAATCGAGATCGTGACGCCTTTCGGCAGCGGAATCGGCTTTTTACCTACTCGTGACATGATTCCTTACCAGACCTGACAGAGAACTTCGCCGCCCACGCCTTCTTTGCGCGCGGAGGACCCGGTCATCACACCCTTGGGGGTCGTGAGGATGTTGATTCCCAATCCGCCGAGGATGCGGGGGATCTCTTTGCTGCCGACGTAGACGCGGCATCCGGGCCTCGAAACGCGCTCCAGGCGAGAGATGACCGGGAGGTTAGAAGGCATGTACTTCAGGTACAGGCGGATGAACCTCTTCGAGCCTTCTTCGGTCAGCTTGTAGTTAAGAATGTAGCCTTCTTCCCGCAGAATGCGGGCGATTTCATTCTTTAGTTTCGAAGCCGGTACGTCGACCTTCGCGTGACGCGCGATAAGCGCATTTCTGACGCGGGTCAGCATGTCGGCAATGGGGTCTGCTGTCATTACTTCCTTTCAGCACCTTTCATTGTTTCTAATATTTCTCTACGAAGGCGCTACAGCGCTCGGGCCTTTGATTACCAGCTCGCCTTCGTAACACCCGGAACTTCCCCGGCGAGAGCGAACTTGCGGAAACAGATACGGCAGAGAGAAAATTTGCGGAGAAACCCGCGCGGGCGGCCGCAGTTTTTGCAGCGGTTGCGCAAGCGAACGGCGAACTTCGCTTTTCCGCCATTCGCCCGGGCGTGATCGATTTCCGCCTGTTTCTTTACTTCCTTAGCGATCTTTGCAGTTGTTGCCATTCGAATCCCTTACTGACGGAACGGCATTCCCATGTGCCGGAGAAGTGCAAGCCCTTCTGCGTCCGTCTTCGCGGTGGTGGTGATGCTGATGTTCATCCCCTTTGTTTTGTCGACCCTGTTGTAGTCGATCTCGGGGAAGATCAGCTGGTCTTTTAAGCCTAGCGTATAGTTGCCCCGCCCATCGAAGGACTTGGGGGAAACACCGCGGAAGTCACGAACACGCGGCAGAGCAACGTTCATCAGCCGATCGAGAAACTCAAACATTCGGTCGCCGCGCAGCGTCACCATGCAGCCGATCGGCATGCCTTCACGAAGTTTGAAAGCCGCAATCGACTTCTTCGCCTTCGTGACCACTACCTTCTGGCCCGCAATCGCGCTCAGCTCATTGACCGCGCTGTCCATCAGCTTGCTATTGCCGGTGGCTTCGCCCAGGCCGATGTTGATAGCGACCTTCTCGATCTTCGGAACCGCCATCGGGTTTTTGTAGTTGAAATCTTTTCGAAGCGCCGGGATGACGTTCTTGCTGTAGTGTTCGCGCAGCCGAGCTTTCCCGCCGCCGCTCTTGGGCCGGCCTTCAGCAGGCCGCGGCTCCGCTCCCGAGCCGACATTCTCGCGACCTTTGCCGGAAGGCTTTGCCCTTTCGCTTTCTTGTCTCGCGCCGCCCGCGCTGTTATCCGTTTTCTGTGCCATGCCTGTATTCCTGGCCGATTCCAAACGGCCTCATACTCTGTCTACTTCTTATCCAGAACTTCCCCGCCCTTGCGAGCGATTCGAACCCGGCGGACATCACTGCCCAGCGTTTCCGTTTTATAGCCGATCCGGGTCGGTACTCCGCCCGGGGTCAGAATCATTACGTTCGAAACGTGAATCGGCATCGGCTTCTCGGCCACGCCACCCTTGATCTGCTTCGAAGGATTCGGCTTCGTATGGCGCTTGACGACCATCACACCCTCCACCGTCACCCTGCCGGTTTGCCGGTGCACTTCAAGGATTTTGCCCGTCTTGCCTTTATCTTTCCCGGCGATGACCCGCACGAGGTCATCCTTCCGGAGCTTAATGCGAACGGGTTCCTGCTCGCCGCGCTCCTGCCTGCGTTGATAAGCAACTTTGGCCATGTTTAGATCACCTCCGGAGCGAGCGACACAATCTTCATGAAGCGTTTATCGCGGAGTTCGCGGGCAACCGGACCGAACACACGCGTTCCGACCGGCTCGCCGACATCGTTGATAAGCACTGCAGCGTTCGAATCAAAGCGGATGTAGGTTCCGTCTTTGCGCCGTGTCTCTTTCCGCATCCGGACGACCACGCAGCGAACGACTTTTCCCTTCTTGATCGCAGAGTCAGGAGCTGCCTCCTTGACGCTCGCCGTAATAACATCGCCTAAACCCGCGCGAAGCCCGAGGTCGCCGCCGCGGGGCAAGATGCACTGCAACTTGCGCGCGCCGCTGTTATCGGCGACCTCCAACATGGTTCGCATCCCAATCATGACGTTTCTCCCTAAAAACCCTTGGCGCAGGAGCTGCCCGGCGAGACCGATTGCGATCTCAAGCCAGGGCAGCGGCCCCTGCTACTTCTTTTTCTTCAACGTTTTCTTCACGCGCGTGTCGGCGCTTTCCTTCAACGCAGGATGCTCGACACTGACCTGAACGGCCTTCCGCAAAATGTCACCGAGCTGCCACCGCTTCAACCGGCTTAGCGGGCGGCATTCGATAATCCGCACGATATCGCCGGTCTTTGCCGTGCTTTCCTCGTCATGCGCGTAAAACTTCTTGCGCTTCTGGACGATCCGCTTGTACACCGGATGCGGCACACGGCGCGTCACTTCGACCACGATCGTCTTGGCCATCTTGGTCGAGATCACCTCGCCGACCTTCTCGTTCTTGTGGCCTTCTGGTTTTGTTGTTTCTGTCGTCGCCGCCATGGCTATTTACTTACTCTTCTTCCCTGTTTTCGCTTTGCCGGCGGTCTTCGCCGGAGCAGGCGCTATCGCCTGAGGAACTTCCCCCGCCGCGCGCTTCTCACTGAGAACCGTCAACATACGGGCGCGATCCTTCTTCAGGGTGCGGTACCGCTTCAGCCCCTCAGATTGCCCCATGCCCATCTGGAAGCGGAAACGGAACAACTGCTCCTGCGCATCCTGCTGTTGGCGCTGTACTTCGTTCGCGTCCAGGCTTCTGATCTTCTCTGCTTTCATCCTGTTTCCCCTTCGCTACTCGGCGGCCTTCACCGTCTCAGCGGGCACGTTGCGTGCGACAAACTTGGTGGGAACGGACAGTTTCATGGATGCAAGCCGCATGGCTTCCGTCGCGACCGAAAGTGGGACACCTTCCATTTCGAAGAGCATCTTACCCGGCTTGACAACGACGACCCACGCCTCGGGCGCACCCTTGCCTTTTCCCATACGGGTTTCTGGCGGCTTCTTCGTGATCGGCTTGTCCGGGAATACCCGGATCCAGACCTTACCGCCGCGCTTGATGAACCGAGTCATCGCGATACGGGCGGCTTCAATCTGCCGGTTTGTCACCCAGCCGCACTCGAGAGCCTTGAGCCCGAAGTCTCCAAACGAAAGCGAGGAGCCGCGCCAGGCTTTGCCCGTCATGCGGCCGCGCTGCTGCTTCCGGAATTTAACTTTCTTTGGCATCAACATAGCGTTATGTTTCTTCCCCTAGTAAGCTTTAGGCCTACTCGTTCGGTGTCCCTTCTCCCGTACCAGGATTCTCGCCGCCAGCGGGCCGCGCTCCACCTTCCTGTTTCCAGGACGGAACCGTGGGAGCCGACAGCGGGGGCAGAACCGGAGCGGATGCTGCCGGCTTCGGCAACTCACCGGGCGCTTGCTGAACCACCGGTCCGCTGACCTCAGGAGCCGGGGCTTGCTGCTGCATCGGGCGTCGATCACCACGGTCGCGGTCGCCACGATCCGGACGATCGTCGCGGCGGCGTCGGCGCGGCTCGCCTTCGTTTCGAAGAGTGTTGCGGCTGCGATTACCCGCTTCAATCACTTCGCCCTTGTAGATCCAAACCTTGATTCCGATCACGCCATAGGTCGTGTAAGCCTGGCTGAAACCGTAATCCACATCGGCCCGAAGCGTGTGCAACGGCAGTTGCCCCTGCAGATACCATTCACTTCGAGCGATTTCCGCGCCGTTGAGACGACCGGAAACACGAACCTTAATTCCCTTGCAGCCGAACCGCAGCGCCGAATCAACGCTCTTACGCATCGCACGGCGGAATGCTACGCGCTTTTCAAGTTGAAGCGCGATCGATTCCGATACCAGCTGAGCGTCGAGCTCCGGCCGGTGAACTTCCTGGATGTCGATGAAAACTTCGCGCTTGGTCTTCTTCGCGAGGTCGCCTTTCAGCTTCTCGATTTCCGCGCCCTTCCGGCCAATGATGATGCCTGGCCGAGAGGTTCGAATCGTAATGCGCAGCTTGTTGCCAGGCCGGTCCACTTCGATCGAACTCACGCCGGCTGCTTTCAACCGGGCCAGGAGCGACTCCTTCAGCTCGAGATCTTCGTGGAGCAGCTTCGAATAGTCCTGCTTCGCAAACCAGCGCGAACGCCAGGTTTTAGTGACACCGAGCCGAAACCCGTACGGATGAACTTTCTGACCCATTGCTATTCCTCTTGCGCTTCGGCGCGCTCGCCCAGCTTGACCACAATATGAGACGTCCGGCGCTGATACCGATAGGCGCGGCCCATCGGGGCGGGCCGGATCCGCTTCTGCCGGGGTCCTTCATTCACGTACGCTTCGGTGACAAACAGGCGGTCGACGTCCACTTCCTGCGACTTGCTTTCGGCATTCGCAATGGCGGAACGGAGCACCTTTTCAACCGCCGGAGCGATTCGCTTGTTGACGGCGCTCAGCATATTGATCGCGTCGCCAGCCTGCTGCCCGCGGATCATGTCAATGACGAGGCGCGCCTTTTGCGGCGAGATGCGCACGTAACGCGCTTCGCATTTCGACAGAACTTCTTTTTGATCGGCCATGGCTGTTTACCGCGCCGCCTTTTCGTTCGATTTGGCCGCGTGACCTTTAAACGTCCGAGTGGGAGAGAATTCTCCCAGCTTGTGGCCCACCATATTTTCAGTGACGTACACCGGAATGAACTTCTTTCCGTTGTGCACGGCGAGCGTTTGACCGATAAACTCCGGCACGATCGTCGACCGGCGCGACCAGGTGCGCACCACCGTCTTCTGACTTCTCGCCGCCAGAGCTGCCACCTTTTTAATCAGGTGGTCGTCCGTAAACGGACCTTTTTTCAGCGATCGACTCATTTCAGATTCCTTCTTCCGTCCTTACCGCTTCTTGGCCTTGCGGGTCACAATCCAGCGATCGGTACGCTTGTTGTTTCTCGTTTTATAACCACGGGTCGGCTGTCCCCAAGGCGTAACCGGGTGACGCCCACCAGACGTTTTTCCTTCACCACCACCGTGCGGGTGATCAACCGGATTCATCGTGACGCCGCGGTTGTGAGGCCGCTTGCCGAGGTAGCGGGTCCGTCCTGCTTTGCCCAGCGAAACGTTCTCGTGCTCGACGTTGCCGACCTGGCCGACCGTCGCCATGCAATCGATCAACACGCGCCGGGTTTCGCCCGAAGGCAGCTTCAGAAGAGCGATATCGCCTTCTTTGGATACCAACTGTGCTTGTGCACCGGCCGAGCGGGCCATCTGGCCGCCCTTGCCAGGCTTCAATTCGATGTTGTGAACGACCGTACCAGCCGGGATATTCTTGAGCGGAAGGGCGTTACCTACCAGGATATCGGCATTCGGTCCGGAACTCACGGTGCGGCCGACTTCGAGCCCGACCGGCGAGATGATGTAGCGCTTCTCGCCATCGACATAGTGCAGCAGCGCGATGCGCGCGGAGCGATTCGGATCGTATTCGATCGCCGCCACCTTGGCAACGACGCCCGTCTTGTCGCGTTTGAAATCGATCAGGCGATAAGCCTGTTTTGCTCCGCCACCAATGAAGCGGCTGGAGATCCGCCCGTTCGACGTGCGGCCGCCCGTTCGCTTTTTCCCTTCAACAAGGGATTTTTCGGGCGTGTCCTTCGTGATGTCGTCGCGGGTAAGGTACGTTTGAAAGCGCCGCGTCGGCGTTGTGGGTCGAAAACTCTTAATCGGCATGGCGTGTTCGCTTTCCCTTAAATATCTGCGTACTCGGGGACTTTTTGTCCCTCTGCGAGCCGCACGTAGGCCTTTTTCCAGTCCGAAGCGTAACCGGTAAAGCGGCCACGGCGGCGCAGCTTACCTTCGTAGTTGCTCGTGCGCACGTCCACCACTTTGACCTTGAATACGGTCTCGACCGCTTGCCTGATTTCAATCTTGTTCGCGTCCGGATGCACTTCAAAGGTCAGGGTGCGCTCGGTTTCACGCTTCCCGTGGCCCTTTTCCGTAATCAACGGCCGACGAATGACATCGTAAACGTTCATTTAGGCTAAAGCCTCCGACAACTTCCTGGCCGCCGACTCACTCAGCAGCACTTCCTGGTACTTCAGAAGGTCGTACACATTGACGTCCTTCGTCGGAACCAGCTTGACGCCCGGCAGATTTCGCGAAGCGCGGGCCAGATTCGTGTTTTCCCCGGCTTCGACGAGCAACACAGTGTTCTTCGCCTCCAGCGTTCCGAGAATTCCAGCCATGTTCTTCGTCTTGGCATCGGCCAATTCGAAAGCCCTGACCACCCGCAGCTCACCGTCGCGAACCTTGGCCGAAAGAGCCGAGCGCAGCGCACCGAGCAGCATCTTGCGAGGCAGCTTGTATTCGTAGCTCTTGGGTTGGGGACCATGGACCGTGCCACCATGCCGCCACAGGGGCGATCGGATCGAACCCATACGAGCGCGACCGGTGCCCTTCTGCTTCCAGAGCTTCTTGCCCGAGCCGGATACTTCGTGTCGCGTCTTAGTAGACGCCGTCCCAGACCGCTGGGCTGCCGTGTACTGGCGCACCGCCTCGTAAAGCAGCGCTTCGTTTACTTCCGCGCCAAATACCGCGTCCGCAAGGTCGATAGACCCCACCGTCGCGTTACTCAGATCGATTACATTTACGCTTGGCATTGTTTTATTCCTGAGGCACTCGGTCTCGCCTAGCGCTTCGCCCGCCTCACCGTTACATATCCGCCATTCGGTCCTGGGATGGCGCCCTTCACAGCGATCACGTTATCGTCCGTGTCCACACTGACGATTTCGAGATTCCGGATCGTTACCTGCTGTGTTCCCATGCGGCCCGCCATTTTCATGCCGGGAAACACGCGCGAGGGAAAGCTCGAAGCACCGATCGACCCAGCCGCCCGGTGGAACATCGAACCGTGGCTGGCCGGGCCGCCGCGGAAGTGATGCCGCTTCACCAGACCCGCAAAACCGCGGCCCTTGCTGGTTCCGATCACATCCACAACGTCCTTCGGCTTAAAGCCTTCCGCCAGAATGCGATCGCCCGCTTTAAAATCGTCCGAGCCCGGCGTCAGCCGAAACTCGCGCAGGAACTTCACGCCCTCGGCGCCAGACTTCGCCAAGTGCTTTTCCATCGGTTTGTTCGGCTTCTTGGCGTACTCGAGCAACCCTAATTGCACCGCGTCGTACCCGTCGTTGGTCGGCGTCTTGCGCTGAGTGACGACACAAGGCCCAACCTTGACTAACGTGACCGGAACCACTTGTCCGTCCGCGTTGAATACCTGTGTCATGCCGATTTTCTTGCCGAGAATTCCTGGACTCATACCCTAATACCTGGCCTTACTTTCCTTGCCTGCTGCCGCTTACTTTTTCCCGAACGCCTTGATCTCGACGTCAACACCCGCCGGCAGATCAAGCTTCATCAACGCATCTACGGTGTCTTGCGTCGGCTCAAGGATGTCGAGCAAGCGCTTGTGAGTCCGAATTTCAAACTGTTCGCGTGACTTCTTATCGACGTGAGGCGACCGCAATACCGTGTACCGGTTCTTGAGCGTGGGCAATGGGATAGGCCCGGCCACGCTGGCACCCGTCCTCTTCGCCGTATCGACGATGTCGCCGGTCGACTGATCAAGAATGCGGTGGTCGTAAGCCTTTAATCGAATGCGGATGCGTTCTTTGTTCATCGTGCTTTCTTCAGTTTTGGCGCCGCCTCCAACCAGCGGCGCCTGCCCGTTTGTCTCTGACTACTCGAGGATCTCCGTGACCGTGCCTGCGCCGACGGTTCTGCCGCCTTCGCGAATCGCGAAGCGCAGTCCCTTGTCCATAGCAACCGGCGTGATCAGATCCACTTCAATCGCTACGTTGTCGCCCGGCATCACCATTTCCATGCCTTCCGGCAACTTCGCCACACCCGTCACGTCCGTGGTCCGGAAGTAGAACTGCGGCCGGTAGCCGTTAAAGAACGGCGTGTGCCGTCCGCCCTCTTCCTTCGACAGCACGTACACTTCACCCTTGAACTTCTTGAAGCCCTTGATCGAACCCGGCTTCGCCAGAACCTGTCCGCGCTCGACATCGTTCTTTTCGATACCGCGCAGCAGCAATCCAACGTTGTCGCCCGCCCGGCCTTCGTCGAGCAGCTTCTTGAACATTTCGACGCCCGTGACCACCGTCTTGCGGGTGTCGCGGAAACCGACGATCTCCATTTCCTCGCCGACCTTGCAGATACCCTTTTCGATACGGCCCGTCACAACCGTTCCGCGGCCCTGGATCGAGAAGATGTCTTCAATCGGCATCAGGAACGGCTTGTCGATCGCGCGCTCCGGAATCGGAATGTACTCGTCGACCTTCGCCATCAACTCGTCGACCGTCTTCTGCCACTTCTCTTCCCCGTTCAACGCACCGAGCGCGCTCACACGCACCACCGGCAGATCGTCGCCAGGAAACTGGTAGCTCGACAGGAGCTCGCGCACTTCGAGTTCGACCAGCTCGAGCAACTCGGGGTCGTCCACCATGTCGACCTTGTTCAAGGCCACCACGATGTACGGCACGCCGACCTGGCGGGCCAGCAGAATGTGCTCACGCGTTTGCGGCATCGGGCCGTCCGTCGCCGCCACCACGAGAATCGCGCCGTCCATCTGCGCCGCGCCCGTGATCATGTTCTTGATGTAGTCCGCGTGTCCCGGACAATCCACGTGCGCGTAGTGACGGTTCGCCGTCTCATACTCCACGTGCGCCACCGCGATCGTGATACCGCGCGCTTTCTCTTCCGGCGCATTGTCGATCGAATCGAAACTCCGCGCCTTGTTCTTCGGATTGTGCTTCGCCAGCGTCGTCGTGATCGCCGCCGTTAACGTCGTCTTGCCGTGATCGATGTGCCCGATCGTCCCAATGTTTACGTGCGGCTTACTGCGGTCAAATTTCTCTTTCGCCATTCGTCAAGTCCCTTCTTTTATCTCGTTGCGACTCCGCCCTTATTGCGGTTGATGATTTCTTCAGCCAGGTTGCGCGGCACCTCTTCGTACTGACCGAAGTGCATGGTGAAACTTCCGCGGCCTTGCGTGCGTGAGCGCAGCTCCGTCGCATAGCCGAACATTTCCGAGAGCGGCACCATCGACTTGATGATGTGGGTGCCACCGGCGATTTCCGTGCCTTCCAGGCGGCCGCGGCGCGAAATCAAATCACCATTCACCGAACCCATGTACTCCTCAGGAACCGTGACTTCCACGCGCATCACCGGCTCCAGCAGAACCGGCTTTGCCTTGCCTGCGGCTTCTTTGAAACAGATGGACCCGCAGATCTTAAACGCCATTTCCGAAGAGTCAACTTCGTGATAAGCGCCGTCGAAGACAGTCACCAGGATGTTGTTCAACGGGAAGCCGGCCAGAATGCCGCCTTCGAGCGCCTCAACCACACCCTTTTCGATCGCAGGAATGAATTCCTTCGGAATATTTCCGCCCGTCACTGCGTTCTTGAACTCGAAATCCTTCTCCCGATTCGGCTCGACCCGCAGCTTGACTCGTGCATACTGACCGCTACCACCGGTCTGTTTCTTATGGGTGTAATCCGCTTCCGCTTGCTGCCGGATCGTTTCGCGATACGCAACCTGCGGCTTACCGACATTCGCGCCCACATTAAACTCGCGCTGCATGCGGTCAACAATGATTTCGAGGTGCAGCTCGCCCATGCCGGCCAGAATCGTCTGCCCCGTTTCCGGATCAGTCGACACATGCAGGGTAGGATCTTCGGTTGCGAGCTTGTGAATCGCAACGCCGAGCTTTTCCTGATCCGCCTTTGTCTTGGGCTCGATCGCTAGCTGAATAACCGGAGCCGGGAAGTCGATCGACTCCAGGAGCACCGGGTTATCTTCGTCACAGATCGTGTCCCCGGTAATCACCTGCTTCAGACCCACGGCCGCGCAGATGTCGCCCGCCAGCACTTCGGTGATCTCTTCCCGCTTGTTGGCATGCATCTTCACAAGTCGGCCGACCCGTTCGCGCTTGCCTTTGGAGACGTTGTAGATCGATTCACCGGCGTTCAGCTTGCCGGAATAGACCCGGATAAAGCAAAGCTGCCCGACAAACGGATCCGTCATGATCTTGAAGACCAGGGCGGAGAACGGAGCAGAATCAGACGGCTCACGCTCAATCGCGATGTTCGGATCGTCGATGCTCACGCCCTTCATGGGAGGAACATCGAGCGGGGAAGGCAGGTAAGCGCAAACAGAATCGAGCAGATTCTGAACACCCTTGTTCTTAAACGAAGACCCGCAGATAACCGGGAAGATCTTCTGGGCGATGGTCGCCTTGCGTATGCCCGCAACCAACTCAGCTTCGGTGATGGCTTGCCCTTCGACAAACTTCTCAAAGAGCACATCATCGCTTTCCGAAACAGCTTCAATCAGCTTCTCGCGATACTCTTTTGCCTTTTCGAGCAAGTCCGCCGGAATCTCAACATCGTCGTACTTCGCGCCCAGCGTTTCGTCGCGCCAGATTCTGGCATTCATCTTCACCAGGTCGACGACGCCTTTGAACTGGTCTTCAGCTCCAACCGGCAACTGGATCGGCACCGGGCGAGCACTCAGGCGGTCAACGATCGTCTCCACCGAGCGGTAGAAATCCGCACCGACACGGTCCATCTTGTTGATGAAGCAGATGCGGGGAACGTGATACTTGTCAGCCTGGCGCCATACCGTTTCCGATTGCGGCTGCACACCGGCAACCGCGTCAAACACGGCACAGGCTCCATCAAGGACGCGCAGACTGCGCTCGACTTCAGCCGTGAAATCGACGTGGCCCGGCGTATCGATGATGTTGATGGTGATGTCGTTCCACTGACAGGTGGTCGCAGCGGAGGTGATTGTGATGCCACGCTCCTGCTCCTGCGCCATCCAGTCCATGGTGGCGGTTCCCTCGTGCACTTCACCGATTTTGTGCGTACGGCCGGTGTAGTACAGAATTCGTTCGGTCGTGGTGGTTTTACCGGCATCGATGTGCGCCATGATGCCGATATTGCGCATTTTTTCGAGAGGTACGGTACGGGGCATACAGGTTGTAAGACTGACTTCTAATTACCAGCGATAGTGCGCGAATGCCTTGTTGGCCTCGGCCATCCGGTGCACATCGTCTTTCTTCTTCACGGCGCCGCCACGCATGTTGGAGGCGTCATTTAACTCATTGGCCAATTTCTCAGCCATGCTCTTGTCGGGACGGCTACGCGCGTTGCCAATGATCCAACGCAGCGCCAGGCTCGTCCGGCGGTTCTGCGCGACTTCAACGGGAACCTGGTAGTTCGCACCACCAACGCGCCGTGTTTTGACTTCGAGCAGCGGCTTTGCATTCTCCACCGCCTTTTTGAAGGCTTTTAGCGGATCGTCGCCGGAGCGCTCCCGCAGCACATCCATGGCTTGGTAGAAGATTTTTTGAGATGTATTCTTCTTCCCATCCCACATCATCGAGTTGATGAATTTCTCAACCAGGGTCGAGTTATACAGCGGATCAGCAACAACTTCCCTGGGTTCCGGCCGTCGTCTACGTGGCATGAGATCTCCTTACTTCTTTCCCTTGGTGGGAGCAGCAGCCGCAGCGCCGCCCTTCGGCCGCTTCGCGCCGTATTTGGAACGGCTCTGTTTACGGTTTGCAACGCCGGCGGTGTCGAGCGTTCCACGGACCACGTGATAACGGACACCGGGAAGGTCCTTTACACGACCACCGCGGATCAGCACGATGGAGTGCTCCTGGAGGTTGTGACCAACACCAGGGATGTAGGTGGTCACTTCGATTCCGTTGGTCAGCCGCACGCGAGCCACTTTCCGGAGCGCCGAGTTCGGCTTCTTCGGAGTTGTGGTGTAAACACGAGTGCAAACGCCTCGGCGCTGCGGGCATGCCTGGAGCGCGGGACTTGCGGTCTTGTATCGCGTGGGCTTCCGCCCCTTTCGCACAAGTTGGTTAAAGGTCGGCACAAATATCCTTGAATCTGATAACTCGAAAAAACTGCATCAGGCCGCTCAAGACAGCGCGAAACCATCTCTCGCAGGCACAAAAAAACTAAACTTGGTGCGCCCAATCGGGCTTATAGCGCAGGCACGGAAAACATACCGGCTGCGAATCGGGTACTGCCAGAAGGCTGATATAGCGTCTTCACCAGCCTTGAACCGCGAGGGTAACTACTTCGGGACTATGGTCCATGCCAAAAACCAGCGTCACCATCCCTTTTCAGGAAACAGCTTGCTGGATCAGCAGCGGGACCCGACTTCCGGCCGGATGCCTGCGAACAGGCACGGTAGCACGGAGGCCGAAGAATCAACTCGCCAAACTTTTTAAGTGTAGAGGGGAGTACTAGCCTCTGTCAACTCTTAGGAGCAGCGGTAGTGGGTCAGTTTGAAAATTGATTTTGGATAGGTCGTTCAGGGGTTTTTGCGACTACATACCGACCAAGTAGCGGATGTACCTTGTAGATCAGTTGGGTCTGGCCCCCGTCAGACCCGTAGCCGGGAGAGGCGCTGGACATGAAAGCACCATGGAACCCGCCTCTCGGCATTTTTGCATGCTTTCGGGGCATCGTCGGCTCCACCAAGACTTGAGACGTCCGTTTCCGTCATGCGGCCGCAGAGCTGGATCCTGGATTACAAGTGTTGGATGGTGGAAGCGCATCTCGTAGGCGTATAAACCGACATAAAAGGGTACAGTAGATTTTCCGAGCGTAAAATTGGCAACTACTTCTTTCACCACGGTTGAACCAACCATAAGAGGGTGGGGACTGAACAACTTCCTCGGCCTTCGTCTCGTTTGAGCGAATGGACAGAAGCGGACCTGAAAAGGACCGCAGAGCAATACACAAGAGCGCAGGAAGCAAAAGCCCAAAGCGCTACTTCGTGCGAGCTTTCAAGGGCGCTAATCGAGAGAAGTCGAGTTGCACTGGAGCGTAGCTGGAAGCGGTTAAGGACGCAAGAGAGTCTCGACGGCGCGTAGGAGGCGGTTTTCGCCAACTGGCATTTCCAGCAAACCATCGTACGGCGCGTCGGACGGCAATTCTCGTGCTGTGTAGCTGGAGACAATCAGAACACGAACGTGCGGATAGACGCTTTTCATTTGAACGCCCAAAGCAATCCCATCCAGATCGGGCGGTCTGAGGCCCGAGACCATAAGGTCAATGCTGCTGCCATGTTGAGAATCTACCCGCAGGGCATCTCGCGTGCTCTCCGCTTCTAATACACGGTATCCCTCGGATGAAAGCGCTTTGCAAAAGTAATATCGGATAATTGCATCACCCTCGACCAGCAGGATCGTTTGCACTCAAATGAGTATACGTGTTATTACCAGGACGGCCAAGCAGGTCTCCGCTTCGAGGGCGACAAGGTGATTTACCGGAGCTAGGGACGAGAAAGCCGGTGCTTGAATGACGCTGTGATAGTATGGCGTCCCACGGATGTGTAGCTTGCGATAGATGAAGAATTCGACTTCGAGCCTCATCCACACCAGTATATTTGCCCTTACAAGGGTGTTTTCTATTTTTATTCCCTCTACGGCTATGGTCCTCTGTTGCTGGATCATAATGAATCACGCATCTGAATTCGCTGGTAAAACGTCTGTAGTTAAGGTAGAGGTAGCACTAGCAATGACATTGGGGCTTGCTGCGGGCGGTGGTGGAATCACATACGGTGTGTATCAGAAGAACCTGCGCAAGCAATTGCAAAAGAGCCACGATTCTGAAATTGAGAGCCTCAAGGCTCTGATTACGAATGTCGTAACCAGTAAGGCAATAGCAAAGAAGGCAGGTACGAAATGAGTGCCGTTGATATCGTTCTCCTAATCGAATCTGCAATGTGCGGAACGATGTTGATCGTTCTTTGGTTCTGGCTGTTTAGGGATGCGTTCAGGGACCATGCTCAACTAAAACTACGCGCGATCCGGCATGAAATGTTTGTTCAGGCGGCAGAGGGCAAGTTAGATTTTGCAAAGCCTGAGTATGCTGAAGCCGACAGGTTCATAGGTGCGGCATCTTCGCTACTGAGTGTATTGTCAGCATGGCATCTCGTATATGCCTTAACGCACTATCGACAACGTAAAGCGGACAGAGTGGCTATTGCCCTAGATGCTTATGAGCGATTTGAGATGTCTGCGACTGGCGTGGTTGTTAACTGTGTCGTGAGGCGATCTTTATTCTTGAGCGTAATACGATTCATTGTGAAACGGGTAGCGCCAGACAATACAGAAGCGATCAAGACAATGATCTTTGAGGAAGTGACACCGAAAAATCACAAAGGATCTTCGCTGGAGCATTTTGCTGGTTGCGCTCGGTGACTTTGTGCTCGGCATTCCCGCCTACATGGCAGAGCGCCAGAGACCTACTCCCCGGTGAAGTACGCTTCTCGCCAGTCCTTCAGATCTTCCAGTTTGTTCTCCAGCAGCTTCACGATGTCTTCAACATCCCAAGCGCGATCCGTGACGTTTGCAGCCATCGCCGGGGTCACGCGAAGTGATTGATGGATGCGGCAGAAGTTGTAATACATGAAGTGCAGCGAAATTGCCGCAATGTGGTTCTCCAACTTCTTCGAGAACGCATTCGTCAGCCGAGTGAACCGGCGCATGTGCATACGCATCGTGAGGTTCTGGCGCTCTACGTAGCTGGTGCTGATATGCTTCCGCGCGGGTGATCCGGAAACAATCTGCTTTCTTTGTTCCATTGCAAACTGCGGGGCTATAGCGGGTATCGCCCTGGAGATCTTCGCCGTACAGCTTGACCAGCATGGCGTAATCAATCGAAGCGCCAAACGCGCCTTCGACAGCTTCTAGATACGGCTTGAATCCATCCGTCGTGAGCTGTACGCGAGTAGCAAGCCGACTCGCTAGATCGGTCATGAACATGTTGGCCGAATCCGCATCGCGCGGTCCAACCATCCAGCACGGAACCAGTTTGGTTTCCGCGTCAATCGCGGTCCATGTCCAAACACTTCCGTACCCGAAAATTTCTTGTTTGTCTGTCGGCAGGTTCTTGTCCTTTGCGTAGCAGAACGACCAGATCTCATCGCATTGAATCCGCTTCAGGGTAAGTTCGCGAAAGGCTTTGTCCTGGAACTCGGCACAAGCGTAACCGGCTTCGACCAAGAGCTTGGCGACCGTGTTCTTGGCTACTCCAGTGATCCGTACCGTCGCCCGAATGCTGTTGCCTTCGACGAGGCAACGGATTACTTGAGCGCGACGAGTAGAATCCAACCGGTTCATACTGACCATTATGCTTGAGCGGTCGTGCATTGTCAAGAGCAATGTAAACGTGTCGTTGACACGTTTACATTTCGGCAGTATATTGGATCCGTGAGCGGAGATCAACCCAGACTGTTCGATACTACGCCTCTTCATCCGGGGAAGATCCTTTCCGAGATGCTGAAGGACCGCAATTGGACCCAGGATGAACTGGCAACCATAACCGGCTATTCGCGGATCACTATCAACGAATTAATTTCCGGTAAGAACGGCATTACTAAACCGGAACTTGCGCTCGCGCTCGCAGCGGCCTTCGGCAATTCGCCGCTGGAGTGGATGAATTGGGATTCTGCATATCGGCTTTCGCAAGCGATTCAAAACCCTGCGCCGATAAAAACGTCAGCTCGTCTCTATGATCTTGCCCCTATTCGGGACATGCAGAAGAGGGGTTGGATCGCCGAAACGAAAGACCCAGCCAAACTCGAACAGGAACTAAAGGCATTCTTTGAGGTGAGCTCGCTGGACTCGCCCCCTGCATTTCCGGTCGCTTTTCGGCGTGGATTGGATTCCGGCGATCTTGCTCCAGCCGAGCGTGCATGGATATTCAGGGCAAGGCAACTCGCATCAGCTTTGGTTGGGGTTGTGCGGTTCGATCCCGGCCGAATGGATGCATGCATCAAGGAATTGCGCGAACTAGCTGCATACCCGAAACAGGCTCGCCATGTTGCCTCAGTATTGCCTAAATTCGGAATCCGGCTCGTCATCGTCGAGCATCTTCCGGGAACAAGAATAGATGGTGCCGCCTTCTGGCTCAAAGAGTCTGCGCCAGTAATCGCACTGTCCGCCAGGATTGACCGCATCGACAATTTTTGGTTCACGCTTATGCATGAGTGTTCACACATTAAGCATGGAGACACTCTGTCTATAGACAGCGACCTTCTCGGCGATATAGTTCAGCAGCAACAGATAGGACTGGGCGTGCAGGACATCGAGACCAGGGCTAACGATGATGCGGCCCACAGCCTTATTCCAAAGAGCGAAATGGAATCGTTTATCCGCCGGGTGAGCCCGCTGTATTCGAAGGAGCGGATCATTCAATTCGCTCACCGAATCAAGTTGCATCCCGGCGTGATTGTAGGACAGCTTCAGAAACGAGATGAGATCGGATACAGCGCAAACCGGGAAATGTTGGCCAAGGTAAGAGCCTCCGTCATAGAGACGGCATTGACCGACGGGTGGGGGAAAACAATAACCGCAGTAGGAATGTGACTAATTCAATGGGAAAAACGAGACAGCAGGCGTCCCGCGAAACGCTTTTCTTGATCGAGGCTTACAAATCAGCCAACAAAGAGTCCGACGTTATTGATCCATCAGAAATTGTTGATTGGGTGTTTGATCGCAACATGTACCACAAGGCCCCCTCCGATCCCAAAAAGCTGTTGCGCCGGGAGATTGTGCGTGCGCTTAGATCTGAGTACATTAGCGATCCGCAAGGCAGAGACGTACGCAAGAATCATCCAGTGGTGATGTCAGACGGAAAGCGCCGAATGTCGCTTTGGTCTGGTATCACTACCGCAACCGCTCAGCACATGAGAATTTCGTTGCAGCAACGAAGAAACGGGATACGCGCCGATTGTAGACAGCACAAGCTGGATTTTGACTCGTATAACGACAACAATGTTCACCAAGCACAGTTGCTGCCTTTTGACTACAACTTCAACGCCGACCTCCAGGAAATGAACTTTCCGACGGAATATCCCGACGACAAACCCGAAGAATAATTCAGGATTTCCACCGCGACTCAGCAGCCTTCTTCGCGATAGCCGTCTTCTGTTCGGATGTCAGCGCTTCCGCTCTGGCCTTCCCGCCCTTCAACCCGCCCAGCCGCCCGAGCGTGACAGCCGCCGGATTCTTTTCCGGCTTTTCGGCTGAGTGCTCGACCGGCTTCTCTCCGATGGCTTGCTGAACGATACTAAAGGCGTGAACGTTGGCATCGTGGGGCTTTTTACCCTTCCCGCGATTGCCTGTCTGGTTTCCTGGATTGCTTGAGCGCTCCGGCATGGTTACTTTAAGCCTTGCAGACTTGCTTGGGCCGGTCAAGAGGGGCGAATTTCAAACTGACCCACTACCGAGCACCTGGAAGTGGGTCAGTTTGAGAATTGAGCTCCTTGGCAGCCAGGTTGTAAGTTTACGATGTATTTTGATTCGCGCTGTTCCCTCTTATTAGGAGGATGGAGCATCCGCCGTGCCGCTCTGACCCAGGGCCGATCATCGCTGCACAGTTGCGCGATGTCCACTCTTGTTTCGAAAAAGCAGACGAGGTGTACCGCACTCTGCGGGCATGTCTGCTTGCCGATCCACCGCTGCCGCAATATCTTCCGCGAGAGTGGATACCAATCTCGAACCATTGAGCCTGGGATTCAGCGGCTCGATTTAAGTGAAACAGCTGTCGACTCTCCTAAGTCTTAGCGGGCCTTGACCTTTGGGAAATTGCGCACAATCGCCGGTTCTCGCGTCACAACCCGCGAATTTTTCCGCGCGGGAAAGACCCACTTACCATCGACCCCGACATCGAACTAAGCTTGGCTGGTGGAAGATGCAATCCCGTCTTCGACTTCTTTCGCTTACGTCCGTAGCCGAACCCAGGGCAGCTATCGCGGAGGCGTGCAGGCTTGCACGGGAGTCTGTAGACAAAAGCACTGCAATGTGTGCCTACTCGGCTGCGCTGATCAAAAGGACCGCGTCCGTCGTTGAGCGAAGTCGAGAACTGCTGAACGGCCAGTCAGCGCTATAGCGAATACTCGAAGAGCCAGAACCCACAGATTACCCTTGCGACGCGAGTAAGGTTTCCAGGCCAGCATCGTCTCGGCAACAAGCCCTAACGAGAGGAAGGTACCCGGTTCCGGCGGTGTCACGGACCGCAAGCCGAGATACCAAACTGGGTGTTGCTCTACGCCGCCTTTTTGCGGCGCATAAACCACAATCCAGCAAGGGCAGGAGCCGCCAGGAGGAAACTCGCCGGTTCTGGTGTTGCGGTTGCGCTAGAGACTAAGACGCCATCACTAATAAGCGCCAAGTTGGCGACCGTGTCAGTGCCATTCGGGAACCCGGGACCATTCGGAAAGCCAGGGTAGGCGAATCTCGAGAGAAACAGGGTCGTATCGGCTGGAGTTCCAGAAAGCGAAAAGGTGATCCTTGCCGATCCGTAATCGGGAATGTCCCCAGCAACTGCGGTGGTGGCAAGGTTTATAAAGCCGGGGGAGTAAAAGCCGGAATTTCCATTCCGGAAAACAGTGATCTGGATGGACGCCAGATCCGCCATTCCGAAGGTGTACGTCGCCACAGGGCCCTCGCTGGCTCCTGAGAACGAGGCGGCGTGCGTCATAACCGTCAAATTAAAGGATGTTAAGTCGCTCGCCAGAACGTGCAGCGTTCCACTCTGGGTTAAGCCGTTGATTAAATCAGAGGAGAAGCTGAATGAACCGGTCCCGGTCCCTACTGGGTGGTCCCCGGACGGCACGTTCCCTTGCGGAGCCAGAAACGGTAAGCTACCTGTCGAACGTATCAGCCTTCGCCTCAAAAGAAGAAAGCAGCAATGCGGCAGCAAGGGCGCCGTGGGGACTGATCTTCGGAGTAGTTCAAAGGCCACGGGAGTAGCTACCGGAACAATCCCGAGCCTCCTCAATGTTCAACCATGCTTTTCCTAGGGCTGGTACTGCAACCATGCGCTCCGGCTTTGCGTATCGAAGATCGCTAAACATCAGTTGAGATTGGCGGAACGGACCGGCTCGAGCGCGAAATTCGCTAGGGCCAGCACAGGGTCGTCTGTTTCTGTCGTGTGGCCACAGAGCTGGATTCAGGGCAATCCCAAGTGCTGGCACACTATAGCTTTCAATTACCGCATATCGGGACGTATTTAATAGCCCTGAAAAGTACCTGCGTGAAGAGAAGACACGGTCCGAACAGGCCTAGTACGGGGGTTTGCTTCGACCCTTCGCTCCCGACGATAAGCAATGTGTGACACGACCCTACAACGAAGAACCTTGGTGGCATCCATCCATATTGCTAGGATTCGCATTGGGCTATGCATGCCTGCTGTTGTTAGTGGCGGGGATGCTGGCGTACAAGCTAGGAAGGATTGCGATCGGACGGCACTGAGACTACGGCTGTCGTGCTTCCGGAAGCCAGCGTCATTGAAAAAGCCTCTACGGGGCGACGACGGACACAACGGCAAGGCCCAGTCAGTTGGTGTATGACCCACCCAAAGGGAAGTTTGTCGCCGAGGAACTTCGAAGCAGGGCGTATTGGTGCTTTTTATTGTGTGCGGTCAACTTCTCGCGGCAATGACCGCAGTACAGCCTGAGTTGCTCAGCCGTAAATGCTCGCTCCAAGTACTTACCGGTGCCTCTCGCGCCAGCCAATTGGAAGACTGCCTCCTGGTAAAGCGCAACAGAGTGCTTATACTCCTCAAGCAGTCGTGATTGTTCCTCAGACCTCACATCCCTTTTGATTAACCAAGTAGAAATGCGGATGCACAATCGTAGGGATTAAAGGCACTGAACAATTCGTCAGCAAAGACAATCGTCGGCCCTTCCTCCATCCCCAGCGGCCGAGCGAATTACAGCAGCTTGAAACGAGGAGAAATTAGAGTACTCGGATCGGGGACCGGAGCAACCGGACGTTGCTCGACTGGGAGCGGAGTTTGGACTTCGGCGGCGATTTCCAGTGGTTCTGGTGCCGGCTCAGTCGCTTCGGGCGTTGGCGCAATCTCTTCCGCCGGAGGAAGGGGCGCGGGCTCTGACGGCAGTATCAGCAAAGTCCGTTCAGCATTAGCACGGATAGCCTGGTCGGGATCCGACAGCAATTTGACGAGAATAGCCCTGGTTTTCGGATCTTTCAGCAGTTCCAGTGCCCACACTGTGGCGCGACGGAAAAGATCGGACGGGCTTTCGGCGAAGTTCTCCAGAAGCGAGATCGCGCGTGAGCTTCCCAAATAGTGGAGACCAACCACCGCATTCAGCGCGACCCGGTGGTCTGGGTCGCCTAAGCACTCCTCGAAGACCGCCTTCACCTCGTCCGTTTTCAGGTGCCAGAGCGCTTCGAGCGCATTCGCTCGCACGCGAACGTCCTCCGCATGCAAATACCGATCAATTAAGGACTTATTCGGACGGGCGCGGCACAATGCTTTCACCGCCATTGAATTTACGCGCTTGTCCGAGTGTTTGGCCAGGACCTGGAGCTGAGGAATGAAGCTATCGTAAGTGCTAAGCCCGACCAGCAGTTTCAGTGCGCGGTGAAGAACTGCGGCGCTTACGTTGCGTCCGTTAGGCGAGAGAACGACAGCAAATTTGCTTGAGAACTGCGGGTCGGCGACACGAAACGCCTCAAGCGCGATTCGGGCAGCCTCGACGGGGATAAGGTTCGGGTCCAGGAGCTGATCCAGGTAAGCGTGCTCCCTAGACAGCCATGGAAGCACCCTCTTTGAAACATCGTCCAAGCCCTGTCGTGAGATGTAATCGATGAAAAACTGAGCCGTCTCGTTCGGGTAATCATGCTTAGCCTTTTCTAAGACAAAGCGAAAGTCCGCCGGAGTCGATTCCAGTGCTCTACGCAGCACACGAGAGATCAAGACTGCCCGGTCGAATGGTGTGAGCTGTTCTAGTACAGCCACAGACAGCTCCCCTCAGGAGCGGAGAACTGCTTCATTCGACCTAAGTTGCAACTCACGTAAAGGTAGTATCGATTTGGCTCAGTTCCTCGCCGTACTTCTTTCAACCGTGGTTAATCACTCGCGCGAGTGAAATACCAGCGTGCTCAAGCTCGGAGCAGAACGAGCACGAGGATGATGAGAAGAATGGCACCGCCGCTTGGATAGTACCCCCAACCTGTGCTGTAGGGATAGATCGGCAGCGAACCGATCAGCATGAGAAAGAGAAGAATGATGAGGACGATACGTAACATTCGGTAAGGATTACTCCTAGCAGAGTAGATCCATTTTCGGCCCGAAGTTGATCAGGTAAAAAGAAAAGTGGGCTGACCGGAGGAGATCAGCCCAAATAGTTTGGGTTGGAGGAGAAGTCTTAGCGAAGATCGGAGAAATGGCCGAAAGCAAAGCCAGCCAAGTAAGCTGCACTATCTGCAGCGTCAGCAAACTGGGAAAACTAACAACCTAAACGTAGTATGAGAGTTCCTTCATCTGCTGTCAAGTAAATTTTGCCGTATCGTAACAGTTGTATGTAAAATTCCCAAAAGAGAGCACTATTCCAACTGGGCCACTAGGGTAGAAGGGCAGGTGCAGCACGTTCACCGCTCTCCCTTCTATGAAACGCGAGCCGTTACTACTGCCGGCGGTGGCTCTGGCCCTTGGAATCCTTGTCTCTCACCTGTACCCCGTTCCTCGCGGCGTAGTCGGGATAGCACTTGCGGCTTGCGTCATCTTGTACGCGACCACGTTTGTCCTTTCGGGCCTGCGCGCGTTCCGGTTTTATACTTTGCTGAGTTGTGCTCTTGCGGCGGGGTTACTGACGGCCGCCGCGCACCGCGAAACGCGCTCCCCTAAGCTGAACGCGGAGGACGGCGAGTCTCTCGTGATGAGCGGATGCGTTTCGGATCCCCCCGTTTTTTCTCCCGGCCGCGAACAATTCACGCTCGATCTAGCACCGAATACGTCTGCACGGATCTCCGTCAACTTGAAAGATGGGGCTACGTTGCCGCTCCGATATGGACAGCTAGTTGAGGCGACCGCCAAGATCCGCACGCCGCGGAACTTCGGGAATCCGGGGAACTTCGATTACGTTGCATACCTGGCCAAAAAGAATATTTTTTGGACCGGATCGGTGGCGAGCCGGTCCGATGTCCGAGTCGTGCCTGGGCAGTGCGGTCATCGCGCAATGGGTGTGATTTTCGCAATCCGGACATGGGCCCTCGAGAGAATACGGAAAAACTATCCGGACGACCTGCACACCGCTGCCCTGCTTGAGGCCACTCTGCTCGGCGAAACCAGCGGCGTCGAAAAGCAATGGACCAGCGCGTTTCGAATTACGGGCACCTACCACGCACTGGTGATCTCCGGTCAGCACGTCTCCGTGCTTGCCTTATCACTCTTATTCATCCTTCGTCTGTGTCGGGTTCGTCGCGTTCCCGCTCTCTGCACGGCAACCGTGGCGAGTTGGGTCTACGCCCTCGTGTCCGGGTTTACCTCACCTGTGGTCCGTGCCGCCGGCGGCTTTACGCTGTTTCTGGTTGCGAGCTATTGTTTCCGGAAAACGCGCGTACTAAACGTTCTCGGGGCCGTGTCGATTTTCTACCTGGTAGCCGCTCCCGATGAGTTGTTCGATCCCAGTTTCCAGCTTTCGTTTTTGTCAGCCGCGGCTATTGCCGTGTTTGCAATGCCTCTCATGGAGCGCTTTAGCGAACCACTACGCGCTTCGGTCAAGCGTTTCGATCAGGTGGCATATGACCCGCAAGTAGAAGGCAGAGCAGCCCAATGGCGCGTGGAACTTCGACTTTTTGCTCAAACGTTCTCGGCCTGGACCCGCATGTCCGAGAAAAGAGCGGGCCGCCTGATTTGCGTGGGTATTACGGCTGCACTCTTCGCTTTTGATGCCTTGATCATTTCCATCTGTGTCCAGTTCGGCCTGGCGCTGCCCATGATTTCGTATTTCCATCGGCTATCGATTACCGGGCTCTCAGCAAACGTCATCGTGATTCCACTGTTGTCGCTGGTGGTGCCGCTTGGTTTTGCCTCGATGTTGACTATGTGGCATCCGTTAGCAGTTGCAACAAGGCTGCTACTCAAATGCGCCGAGAACGTAGCTACCTGGCACATGCGCTTCGAACCGTCCTGGCGCATGGCAGCCCTGCCGCTCTCCATTTCGGTCAGCTTTGCGCTTTCGCTGTGCCTGCTCGCATGGGTCATCCGGCAAAACCGGCGCTGGGTTGCGGTTCCGCTTCTGATGGCAACCGGTCTCTTTTTGACGCTGTGCTGGCAGCCATGGAAGCCGGAACTCCATCCGGGCAAGCTTGAAGTGACCGCGATCGACGTTGGCCAGGGCGACAGTATCTTTGTCGCGTTTCCGGATGGCACGACAATGCTGGTCGATGCCGGCGGCTTCCCCGGGTTCACCAACATGACTCGGAAACCGCAGTTAGATTTGGGAGAGGACGTCGTGTCGCCGTATCTCTGGAACCGCCGCATCCGGCACATCGATTACGCCGTGCTCACCCACGGCCACTCGGATCACATGGGCGGTCTTGCGGCAATATTGGACAATTTCCATCCGCGCGCGCTCTGGGTCGGCGCCGAACCAGAGACCGGTGAATGGCGAACCGTGGCCGAGCATGCCGCCGCCGACAATGTCCGGATAGTTGCCCTGAACCGTTCATCGAAACCTTTCGATTTCGGGAAGGCTCACGTCCGCGTTTTGGCCCCGGCTCCCGATTATCAACCGGGTGACTCACCGAACAACAACGACTCGCTGGTGCTCGAACTCAGCTTCGGAAAGCACTCGGTTCTTATGACCGGAGACGCGGAGCGCCCGGTAGAAGATGAACTGGTTGCCAGCGGGGAGTTGCGTCCCGTGACTCTGCTGAAAGTGGGCCATCACGGAAGCAAGAGCTCGTCAAGCGAAGAGTTCCTGAGCCAGATTACGCCTCAGTTTGCATTGATCTCGGACGGGTATAAGAATCAGTTCCACCATCCGCATCCGACCGTTTTGTCTCGCTTCGAGCAACATGGCACGCGAGTGTTGCGCACCGACCAGAAGGGCGCGTTAACGTTCCTTTCTGATGGTGAAAAAGTCGAGCTCAGCAGCTTTCACTAGACCGCCGTTGTGGAACCGCAAGGCGGGCAACTTCGCGAGCGCGTAAGGCGCATTGTCGCTCCGGGAAAAGAAACGCAGCGGATCCTTTGCTGGATCTCTCGTCATGCTCAGCCCCTCTTCAAGGTGGAGTCGTAGAACTTCCGGCGGGTCGATGCTAAATCAGAACTGACCGTGCCCTGACCCTCCACGAAAATTTGTCCTTGCGGGATCAAGCGTTCATTGAGCGCATTCTTATCATCCGGAGGGCGGGTGCGGCGACGATCCGGTCCCCGCCATGCCAGACTTTTTACGGCCCGGTCAGAAGCAACACGTGTGACACCATATCCGGCAGCATTACCCATACGAGAGGAGTATTTCGATGAAGATTGCGGTCGCAGTCCTAGTTGCGTGTTTTCAATTGCAGGCGGAAGACGTTCCGACAGAAATGATCGGAACCTGGAACTGCGATCTGGCGAAAAGCGATTGGTCGCACAAGCCGGGTGGGGCACCACGGAAAATTAGTCTTGCGATTACAGCGAAGGGCTGGCGCTACGATTCTGAAGGCGTCGCCGCCGGGATGAACATGCACTTGGTTTATGACAGAAAGAGTAGAACGGTTACCGGAAACGACCAGATTTCGATGCGCGATGAACCAACAGGCATTCCGTTTGTCACTGACCTTCGCGTGTCTCTGAAAGCGAACGGTCAGGAAGTGGAGCGCGTCTTTATCGTAGGCGTGCCCGGAGGCAAATCGCTGCTCCTGTTTGGATCAGGTCTTTCCCCGGACGGCAAACGATGGTGGGACCGTAGTTACTTCACCAGAGCAGGTGGCTCGCAGAACGCGCCGAAGTAAGAGGGTTACACCCCCCAACAACACCAGAAGCGTTATCGCAGAACAGGTTTGCTTCCCGCACGTAACGACGCACCATCAGCACGCTCTTGTGCCGGGTTTGGTCCATGATCTTGCGCTTTGGCAACCCCGCAATGGCCGCTGACGTGATTCACGGGTGCGGACCTCGTTCAGATCCTTCTTAAGGTGAGGATCGGATGAGAAGAGCACTGGCGAAGGAAAGATCCAGCATTCGGCGAGAACTGGCACTAGGAGCGTGCACGGTTCCCCTGGCGCTCACTGGTGCCGTGAGTGGTTCACGGAATCTCGATCTACACGAAACCCGGTTGGGCTGGCAACCGCCATCACGTGGGAGACGTCTGGCGCTCTAGTTATGCTGCTCGCAATTGAGTTAGGGCAGAGGCAGACGATCCGTCACTCGTCTTTCAACGACGGGGCGACTGCTCCATCAGCGCACGGAGGATACCGTTGATCCGGGTGGTGTACCCAGGCCCGAAGGATTGTAGCCAAGCGATCACATCCGGGTCCAGGCGCGCGGCA
Organism: uncultured Acidobacteriaceae bacterium; assembly: GCA_963730775.1. Lineage (GTDB taxonomy): Bacteria > Acidobacteriota > Terriglobia > Bryobacterales > Bryobacteraceae > Bog-105. The sequence continues at coordinate 251,647 of CAVSTI010000023.1, forward strand.
ACGACCGTCCTTGCCTGCCTAGCGGTCATGATCTGGTCGTCCGTTAGTTCCGGGATGTCGGAGTAGTCGATCTCTGAATCCGGCATTTCCTTCAGACAACGCAAGGTTGCTTTCTGCTTGGCGGTGAGTGGCTTATTGAAAATAGCTTCTGCGCTCACGCTTGTTCGCCTGCCGTGCTGAGATGATGCGGATGATTTCTTCGCCATAGATAGTCTCCCTGTAGACATGAGTCACGATCAAGGTGGTGGCATCGACCAGCCCGATGGCATTGAATCTCTGCTCACCTGTCGCTTCGTCGATGCGGTCGGCCAGGAGAATGTGGTTGGCCAGGAGAATGTGGTTGGGATCGGCAAACACCAGGGGCAGCAGTTGCAAAGCCGAGGCCCTGATGTCTGGCCTGATTGATCTCGTTCTTCGTCTCGTCCCATTCGAAACGCATCGGCTGAAGACAAGGTGCTTTTTGCCGCCCCAAAGAGCGAGGTGATACCACTCGCCGTCAAAGCCTTTCACGATGCCCCATTCGCGGTGCGCAAAGCTTGCCTTACTGCGAATGCGAACTTCCGTTCCGTCTGGGATTGGTTTGGTTCGCTTCATTTAAATCAGCGTTGGCGGCTGATGATCTTGCTTCAGGCGCTTAGATGCTCCAGTGTGCCCAGCCGTCCAGTCTGCGCCTCCAGCCAGCAGACTCGCGAAAGTAAGTACGCGAATAGTCGGCACTCGGTCCCAATCGATCTCGGCATTCCGGTGAGTATGTCAAGCCAGGATTATTGAAATGTATTACCCCCCACTCAGCATTCCAAAAGGGTCCGATAAACTCCGATTGTTGCGCGAGAGCGATGTTGAGGACACTGACATTGACCGGAGCGGAAGCGATTCGAGTCCTTGGGTTGGCGTTGATGTTCGTAGGCTCGGTCTCCGGACAAATTGTTGGCCACGTTCATGAGGTGCAAACGGAGGCTCAAACAGACCCCGAGCAGTTACCTCCGCCGATTCCGATGAAAGGTATTGGCAACTCGACCCTCAAGATCACAACAAACGAGGAGGCGCAGCGCTGGTTCAACCAGGGCTTGAACTTGATCCACGATTTCTGGGATTACGAGTCTGCCCGCGCTTTTCAGCAGAGCATCCGCTCCGATCGGCAATGTGCGATGTGCTACTGGGGCCTCTACCAAGCCTTGAGTTTCTTCCATGGCAACAATCAGGGTTACGCAGCCGCCGCCCTGGCAAAGGCAATGGAGCTGAGATCGAAGGCGAGTGAGCAAGAACGGCTTTATATCGAAGCCATTGCGACGAGCGCGAAGGCTCAGAACTCGATTGCGCTCTTGCGGGAGCTCGTCCAGAAATATCCCGACGACCTGCAAGCAAAGCTGTACCTGTCCATCTATATCCGCGGTCCGGAGTCCCTTGAACTGCTGCATTCGATCCTCAAGAAGAAGACCGACGACTCCGCAGCCAATCACTACCTGATTCATGCTTTGGAAGCGACGGATCACGCAGACCAAGCACTCTCGAGCGCACTGATCCTGCCCCGACTGGCGCCGCGCTCCGGACATATGGTGCATATGCCGGGACACATCTATTTCGTGCTCGGCGAATACGAAATGGCAGAGAAGTCTTTCCGTTCTTCAACCCACGTCGATGAACGTTATATGCGAGACCAGCAAGTGGCGCCGGATGATGATTGGAATTACATCCACAACCTGATGTACGCGGTTGCGAACTTTATGGAAGAAGGCAAGCTGAAGAATGCGACCGCTATGTCATCCCGCAAACTCCCCCAAGCACGTGGCCGCCTTGAGTCCACGCTCTACACGTATCAGCCGCGCGACTCAATTTCCCGGATCGACCCGGAGTTGCCAGTTGCATTGCGTACTGCGGACTGGGGTGCCGTCCGATCGTTAGTGTCGCGGAACTCCATCTCGGACCAATGGCCAAATCTGCAGTTCCTCGGTCGCGAATTACTATGTTTCGCAACCGCTATGCAGGCTTATGAACAGCACAAGGTGGAAGAAGCTGACCGGCAGCGGAATGACTTTGACACCGAACTGGCAAACGCCCGCGTGAGAGCTAAGCAGGTCCATCGTTTGCAAAATCAGGGAAGCAAACCGCAGCGTCCCGTCTCTCCCGACGCTCTGTTGCCATCTCTTTTGGGAACGCTTTCCGCCATGTCCGTTGAGCTTCGAGGGTGGTCGCAAGCTCTGTCCGGAAGACTCGATGATGCGACAGCAACGTTCGATGAGGCTGCCGCCGAACAGAAAGCCCTTGGATATCGAGAACCCCCGGCATACATACGACCGGCGAGAGAGTCCCAGGGCGACGCGTTCCGGCAGATCAGAGACTATTCTCGCGCCGAAGATGCCTATCGAGCCGCACTGAAACAGCGCCCGAACTCTGGTTTCGCGCTCTATGGCATTGCGCTGTGCGCCGAGAAGCAAACCACCCGGGCGCCGCCCGCCAGGCCTACAACGACTTTCTACGCGCATGGAGGCACGCCGATTCGGACCGGCCGGAGGTGAGACACGCGAAAGCGTTCCTTGCTCACCAGGAACGTAGGTTTTCGCTTCAGTGCTGGTATCGCGGCGCCTGGCTTCGTCTTGCCGCGCCTGGACGGAATCGCATCGCCTCACGTGCATAGAATGGATCGAAGGATACTCATGGACCGCAATAATCAGGCAACAATGTGGGGATGGTTTCTATGTGGCGCAGCTCTGGGCGGGGTAGTTGCCGTTCTGCTGGCTCCGAAGACCGGCGCGGAGACGCGCAAATTGATCACTGGGGGAGCCGAGCAAGGCCGCAAGTCGCTGCTTGAGACAAGCCAGGAAGTTTTTGAAAGAGGGCGCGAGCTTTTTGAGCGCGGCCGCGAGATTGCCGAAGAGGCTGCCCAATTCCTGGAGAAAAGCCGCAGGATCGCAGAAAAAACCGTCGAGGATCGTTTCTAGCGGTTGCTTCATCCGATAGTTCACCCCAGCTATGGCTACACTTGCCGCCCCACCCTCGCAATTACCCCAGTTCGTAAACGAGCTCTACGCGGACTTCTCGCAGCCGGAAGTCGCTGAGCAAGCCAAAGCGGCTCTTGCCAAGGTTCGCTCTGAGTTCGGGAAGGAATATGATCTCCTGATCGCGGGAGACCGGCGCCGCTCAACGTCCAAGCTCAAGTCGCTGAACCCTGCAAATCCGTCCGAAGTGGTCGGAGTGCACCAGAAGGGTTCGGAAGACGATGCGCGAGAGGCTATCGAAACCGCCGCCGCCTACTTCCCTTCTTGGGCCGCCGTGCCCATGGAGGATCGGGTGCGGATGCTGGTTCGTGCCGCCAATATTCTGCGGGAACGCAAGTTCGAGTTCGATGCCTGGCTGGTTGTCGAAGCCGGTAAGACATGGCCGGAGGCGGAAGGCGAAGTCGCCGAGGCAATCGACTTTTGCGAATACTACGCTCGACAGGCGCTGAAGCTCGCAACGCCCGAGCCGACCGTTCAGCTATCTGGTGAACGCGGCGAGATGATCTATTTGCCACTGGGCGTGGGCGTTGTTATTCCGCCCTGGAATTTCCCGCTTGCCATTCTGGCCGGGATGACCGTCTCTGCTCTCGTGGTGGGCAACACGGTGGTGGTGAAACCATCGAGCGACACGCCCACGGTTGCCGCGAAATTTGCCGAAGTCCTGCTCGAGGCTGGTTTCCCGTCACAAAGCTTCTCGTTGCTGACCGGCAGCGGCGCCACGATCGGAGACACGCTGGTTACTCATCCGAAGGCGCGCTTTGTGTCGTTCACGGGGTCGAGAGATGTCGGGCTTCACATCAATGAACTCGCCGCCAAAACACCGAAAGGCCAGCTTTGGATCAAGCGCGTTGTGGCCGAAATGGGCGGCAAGGACGCCATTGTCGTCGATCGCGAGACAGACGTTGATAAAGCCGTGAGCGGTGTGGTCGCGTCGGCTTTCGGTTATCAGGGCCAGAAATGCTCTGCCTGCTCGCGTGCCATTGTCGACGAGTCGATCTATGACGAGTTTGTCGAGAAGCTGAAAGCAAAGGCAGAGGCCCTGACGGTTGGCCCTCCCGACCAAGTGGGCAACTACATGGGCCCCGTGATAAACGAACGGGCGAAAAATTCAATCCTGAACTATATCGAGGCGGGAAAATCAGAGGGGCGACTGGTGGCCGGCGGAGAAGCCGCCCCTGGAGACGGGTACTTCATTAAGCCCACGGTTATTGCCGATATTGGATCAAAGGCGCGCATTTTCCAGGAGGAGATCTTCGGCCCGGTCCTGGCCGTTACGAAGGCGAAGGATTTTGATCACGCGCTCGAACTGGCGAACGATTCAGAGTACGGCTTGACCGGGGCGGTATTTACGGACAACCCGGCCAAGATCGAAAAGGCGAAGGAGAAGTTCTTCGTCGGCAATCTGTACATCAACCGAAAGTGCACGGGAGCGATGGTTGGAGCGCATCCGTTCGGAGGGTTCAACATGTCCGGCACCGATTCAAAGGCGGGCGGACCTGACTACCTGCTGCAGTTCGTCCAGGCGAAGTCCATTGCCGAGAGGGTCGACAACCCGAGCGGGGTATACTGAAAACACCCCGCCAATAGGGGACAACTCAGTTATAACTTCAGGATCGATCACGATCGACGCGACCAGAGGGAACCGAAAGGTTCCCTCTTCGCTTTTCTGGGGCAGCCCTCGCCTTATAATGTGGTTCGCTCCCACGTCGGACGAAAACTCGAGGTGAACCCATGCGAAATCGTTCGCGCATCCCCCTGATTCTCGGTCTCTGTGTGGCGGCTCTTTCGGCTCAAACCGCAACTCCCACGCGACCTACGCACGGCAAGCGGTACGCGCGGCTTGCCATTCGAAACGCGATGATCGTCGACGGAAACGGTACTCCGGCTTCCGGGCCCAAAGACATCATCATTGAGAACAACATCATCACCGCGATCGTTCCCTTCGATCCGGTAGCCTCGCAGGGCGGGCGGAGGAAGCGTTTGCCCGCGGATGTCGAGATCGATGCGGCCGGCAAATATGTGCTGCCCGGCTTGATCAACGCCCACGCTCATACGCAAGACGAGCGCGGCGGAATTCCGCAGCCGTTCGATTACGAACTGAAGATCTGGCTCGCCTGCGGGATCACCACCGTGCGCGACGTCGGCAGCGAAACGAAGAAGACGCTGGAGCTGCGCGCGAAGAGCGAAAAAGGCGAGATCGCCGCGCCCAGATTCCTGATCTATCCGATGTTCAACTCCATCCAGCCGGTGCCGACTACGCCGGAACAGGCACGCGCACGCATTCGCGAGTTCAAGGCCATGGGCGCCGACGGCGTCAAGTTTCTTGGCATGTATCGCGACATCATGGAAGCGGCGGAGGACGAAGCGCACAAGCTCGGGCTTCCCATCGCTCACCACGCCGGTGTTGAGGAAACCACCGCCTGGGACGACATCAAGTTCGGCACCCGCAGCATCGAGCACTGGTACGGAATACCCGATGCGGCGATTCCGGACGACGTGCAGAATTTCCCATCCAACTTCAACTACAACAACGAAACCGACCGCTTCCGCTACGCCGGCCACCTGTGGCGGGAAGCAAACCCGGACAAGCTGAAGGAAGTTCTGGACGCCATGGTGAAGGCCCACGTGGCCTGGGTTCCCACACTGGACATCTACGAAGCGAGCCGCGACCTGCAGACGAGCGCAGAACGCAACCCTGGTTCGCCGAATGGCTCCATCCGACGCTGGAAGAATATTTCCGGCCCAATCCCAAGAACCACGGCTCATATTTCCTGGGCTGGACGTCGACGGACGAGGTCTTCTGGAAGGAAAACTATCGCATCTGGATGGCCGCTCTACGCGATTTCGAGCGCATGGGCGGCTTGATCGGAGCCGGCGACGACGCCGGCTTCATTTATCAGATCTACGGATTCGGCCTGCTGCGCGAACTCGAACTGCATCAGGAAGCCGGGTTCAACCCCATCAAGGTGATCCAGCACGCCACCGGCAATAACGCCCAGATTCTGGGGATCGATAACAGGACCGGGCGTGTACGGCCCGGATACGAGGCGGACATGATCGTCGTGAACGGCAATCCGCTGGACAACATGAAGGTGCTCTACCCGACGGGCGTCGAGACGATCAAGAACGGCGAACAAGTTCACGGCGGCGGCATCGAATGGACCATCAAGGACGGCTTCTGTTATCACGTGCCGACACTGTCAAACGAAGTGCGCGAAATGGTAGCGAAAGCGAAGAAGGCCGGACACGATACATCCGCGCGTCCCACCACGCTCAATTAATCGGCGCGCATAATCGAAGTGTGCGGTCTGTTTGGCAACGCTTCGCGATAGCAGCTCTTTGCTCGTCTGCCTTCGTTATGGCTGAAAATAATTCGAAGATCACGATCACAAGCACCGGATCCACCAATACTGAGGGATTCGAAGTGACGCTGGATGGAAGTGATAAGGCTACCATCCATCCGCAGGCGGAGGCGGCCCGGCCAGATAGTAATGAAGAACGCAGCGCTTGCTGAGTTCACAAAGACGCTGGATGCAGCCGGAGCTCTTCACGCGTTGCCCGCCAACCATTGCATGAAGAGCGCTTCTTTCGGCTCGAGTCTATTTGTCTCGCGCGGAGAGGACCGTTCACCCGACCTGAGTTGCCCGGGGCAATCGGACCCTCGAACCGCCGCGATCAAGAAACAGGCGGAAGAAATTCTGCACGCAGCAGAGAAAGCCGGCAGCGTACAGAGGATGCGTCGAGTTTATTGAACAGGGTGCGGAGTCGCTTCCGTTGCGACGTCCGTGGTCTTTTTCGTGTCTTTCTGCCGCGCCTCTAACTCGTCGTTCAGCTTGATCCTCGGAATGCCTTCCGACCACCACTTCGGCGCCGGTTTGTCCATCAGGTAGTAGTCGAAAAACTCCTTCATCCGGACCATGTAGTCCTTCATGTTAACGGGCTTGAAAAGGCCGTGATTTTCGCCTTTGTACTCCAACATCACGACCGGCTTGTTCAGGCGGCGCAGCGTATTGTAATACTCAATTCCCTGGGTATGATCGACCGCGCCGTCTTTGTCGTTCGCCAGGATCAGTAACGGCGTTTGCACCTGGGTGGCATGGTAAACGGGCGAGTTACGGATATAAGCTTCGGTCTGTTCCCAATAGCCGCCGGTGAATCGTCCCTGGCTGCTCTCGAAAATTGGCTGGTTCGCGGTGCCGGTGTTCCAATAGATCGAACTGTACATGCTCACCATGTCCGTCAAAGGTGCACCCGCAACGGCGGCCTTAAATACCTTCGTTTGTGTGACGGCGAAAGCCGTTTGGTAGCCACCCCAGGAGTGCCCATGTAATGCGACTTTACTTTCGTCGATGATGCCTGTCCCTTCCGCCGCTTTCAGGGCCGCGAGGATGCACGCCACAGAGGAAGTGCCCGGGTCGTTCACTTTATAGGTGATGTCCGGGGTCAGAACAGCGTAGCCATTGCTTGTGTAGAGCGCGATATTGAAACCGCTTCCGGACAACACGGGTGCCGGGTAAGCATTCTTGTTCTGGGTTAACTTTTCGTAGATGTAAACAATGGTGGGATACTTCTTGCCGGACTCGTAATTGGCGGGCAGATAAAGAACCCCCTGCAATTTGTCCCCCTTGGGCCCGACGTACTCGACCATGCGGGTACCCTTTGTCCATTCAAAGTTCTTCTGCTGTGGCGCGCCGTCCGTGACCCGTTTGCCGCTGATCGGCTCGCCCTGCGCGACGTAGTAGTCGGGGAACTCGATCGTGGTCTCGCGACTGTATAAGAAGGTATCCGCTTTCTTGGCCTTCAATACATTCGCGTACGTAGCTTCGTCCAGGACTAAGCTATGAGCCGAAGTGGCGCCTGCATTGATGACAGTGATGCCGTTTTTCTTGCTGAGCTGCCCATAGGTGCGCACGTACAAAGGCTTAGACAGGTCGTACCCTTTGTCGTCCGGATCGAGCTTCCAGATCGTCTGGTAGCGGATTTTGTCGCGCTTACCGTTCGCCGTCAGGTTTATCGCCGGACCACCATCCGCTCCGATTTTCCAGATGTCCCAATCGTCGGAAATCAGCACGAACTTGCTGTCTTTCGACCAGCCGAGAGCGCGGGTCGGTGGCTTCACGACGTTGTGGTCGTCTTCGGTGTCGTAAAAGACCGAAGGTACGTTTTGTGTCAGGGCATGCGTTTGGCCGTTCTTCAAATCCGTGCTGAAGAACGCGCCATCTTTGTAGTGAAGAAGGTGGGTGCCATCGGGCGAAATGCCGACCACCCAACGGGCCTTCGTCAGTACCAGGTCGCGCTTCCCGGTCCGGGGATCCACCTTGTAGACATCCTCGTAGCGCTGCCCGTTGAGATTGGATTGCAGTTCATACTCGCGAACATCGGTGCCCAGTCCGAACTGCCCGTCCGGAGCAAGGGACACGTCGCGCACCGAAGAATCAGCCAGGCGAAAAAACTGCTTACCGTCGGGACGCCAGGAACAGAGGTAGCTGAAGTTCTTGTCGCGGTTCTCCTGCACTTGCTGCATTGACTGTAGCCGGCTATCTTTCCAATTCCACACGCTAACGTCCGGCTTTTCGTCCGCGTCGTCCTGCGCCTTACCGGCATCTTTGCCGCTCGCCTTCTCCGGTTTAGGCTTCAGATCATGGATACCGAATGTGACGACCGACAGGTCCGCCATCCAGAAGGGACGCCGCTCCGGGCTAATGCCCATTCCTGCCGGAAACGACTGCTCCTTGTCGGGAGCAAAGATCAGTTTCTCCGGGCCGTTCCCTTCACCGAAATGGCGGAACGCAAGCAGGGCGTAAACCTTGTCTTCCCACCTTTTGTCTTCCTCGCCTCGCAGCACCGCGAGTCCATCGCCCTTCTCCGTCCAGTTCAGGCCGCGATACTCGCCTTCGCGGAGTCAAGAGCGGTGACCGCACCAGTGCGCATATCGCGCAGCTCGACCCCGTTGCCGATTTTGTCCGGCGCGTCGACAGTCCACGCTAGCCAGTTGCCCGGTTTGTCGAAAGCAAAATCGGAAACACTGCCCAGGCTTAGCTCTGTCCCGGCCGCGAGGTCAACCAGGATCAGGTCGGAACCTCGACGGCTTCTCCTCCGGCTTTTCACCTCCTGCCGGCGGCGGAGTTGGAGCCGGGGGCGTCGCGGCCGGGCGTGCCGTATCGATGGAGCGCAAGCGCGGAAGCTCGTTCGCCGGAGAAACTGAATCGCTTCACCCGGTCGTAGTCTGTCTTATTCCCCGTCGTAAGGTCAACCAGAATCACCTTGTTCTCGATCGGCTTGTGCTGCCGGCGGAGCGTCTTCATTTCTGCGCTCTTCGGACGCTGCTCAAACACCAGCCACTTCGAATCCTCAGAAAAGACGACATCGCGCGGCGGACCACTGGGTGGTGGCGCTCCCACCGACAGAAACGGGTTCGGCCGATCAATCTCGCCGATTGCAAATCGCTGCTCTTTTCCGTCGGACAGATGCGTGAGTACCAGTTCGGAGTCGCCCTCGATCCGCGCCAGCTTATATGCGAACCACTGCCCATCGTTTGAGATCACGGGACTCACGATGCGCTTCCAGGCGGCGACATCCTCGACCTTCAGGGAGGGCAGATCCGCCGCAAGCGGGACCGGCGATACTATCGCGATCAGGGCAGCGAGTCGTAGGAGAATGGCGCGCATGCTGGGGATGCTAGCATAATCGGGCGTATATTGAACCCAATTCAGTAAGCGAGAAAATCGATGGAACAACCTACATCTGCAACTTCGACCGAGCCCCAAAAATCAGCCTACGTCCAGTGGGACCAAGTTCCGGTTGAGCCGCTCAATCCTCTGCTCAGCCGCCAGATGGTGGTCGGTACCAACATCATGGTGGCCCGTGTTCTTATGAAGAAAGGCGCGGTCGTACCGATGCATCATCACCACAACGAGCAGGTGTCGTACATCGAATCGGGAGCGCTTCAGTTCACGATCGAAGGCAAAGAGGTAACCGTGCGCGGGGGAGAATGCCTTTGCATCCCGCCGAACGTGCCTCACTCGGCGGTAGCACTCGAAGATACGGTGGACATCGATTACTTCAATCCGCCGCGCGAGGACTGGCTGAACAAGACAGACGATTATCTGAGGCGTTAGCCTCTGTTCCGGAAAACGCTCGCGCTAGGATTATGCGCATGGAAGCACACACGCCCAAGCGTGACGCAATCGAGAAGTTTATCGGACACGAAGAACAGGCCGTGAGTCGTTGGATTGTTCGAGCGAAAGATCAGGAGCACGAGCCAGTAGTTTTGCTGCAGGCCTGGCGAGACGACCAGGTGGAAACAGGGCCTGAGAAGACTCTCGAGGTCCACACCCGGCAGGTGCGCCTTCAGGACGATGAGCTGGACGAGGCCACCAAGACCATGATCCGGCGATGGCTCGCGTCCTTATAGCCGGCAGGCCTTATATTGGGCGCCCGACCAGGTAACTGATCCCGATACCGCCGCGGGGCGCGGGAAGGCGGCCTATTTCCCACGAATAGTCTTGATCCATCCCGTTCACAAGCCTGCCCAACTCGACAGCTGTGTACGAACGAAGGTGAGAGACCAAACCATCCCAGCTGATGCTCAGAGGAATGATCGGGACAATCCAGGTCAGGAGCCACCAGGACAGGCGCCAGGGACGCATCCTGGCAAGCAGGAGGAATACGGCAACAAAGGTAGCGGGAAATGAAAGCGCAACTTTGCCCGGTGCGCGCTCCGTGATCTCGAAAATGGCGATCGGTTGCCGGTTGCGGTAAGCGTCTTGCAAGATCTTTTGCGCCAGTTTGGGGCTGAAGTGGTGGAAGGAGTTGAACAGGGTACGAAGGCCGGTACAGTTTTCGGGCAATCGTGTCGCGTCCAATGGTTCCAGGCTGCCTTTGATCCGGCCGCTCGTCTTGCTCGACAGTTCTGCCATAGCGGTCGCATCCGGAAATTTGTCGGTAGCGAGGATGGGGACGTGGACCCCTCGGGCGTCGAGTTCACGGACAATCGGAATCATCGGCCCGCTGCCGCCGGAACACAAATCGATAATCTGCTTTGAATCGCTTTCCTGTATGATCCCCTCGAGCATCGGGGCGATCACTCTGGCGCCTTCACTGTATTCCCATAAGGCTCGAAGCCATTCGGTGAGCGCGCTCCGCAAAACTTGGGGATACCAGGACTGTTCGTGCAACTCGAACAAATGAAAACGTGCGAGCGGCGGGTTCTGCACCATTGGCAAATAGTTCAGTCGCCACGGTGAAATTATCAGGTGGTCTCGGAATTATCTGGTGTTCAAACGTGATCCACCTTAATTCGTTGGACCCACGATCGGGTTTCTCGCCGGACCTGGTTATTCGGCTCCGCGAGACCAAAGACGGTGGTCGGGACGAAGCCGATCTGTGGGATGTGACTAGGACTGTTTGCGCCTCAGAGATGTTGCCAATGCCTCCCCTAAGATGGAATCATACGGATTGGCCGACAGTAGAGTGGTGCAGATATTCTGCGGGAATTGCGGGACAACGCTTCGGGATCGGTCCTGTCCCACTTGCGGAACTCCTGTCACTACTCGGCCCACGTCGGTAGTCCGGCACTCGAAACAGAACAGAAAACAAGCTTTCCTCGGATACTTAGGAGCCGGAGTGGGAATCTTCGTTTTGCTCCATGTCCTCGGTTCGTCCATTGCTAAACCACCGCCACCCGCTCGGCCCGCAGAGCCGGTGGCCGTAGAGACCACGCCAGCGCGGGACCAACCGGAGGAACAGCCCTACCTCTATACGCCCACCGGCCAGGAGCTAGTCATCTGTTCGTCCAGGGGCGCACTGGCCGAGTTCAACCATATAGCCTTTCGGCACGACACCCTGGGATTGCGCCAAATGCTCGAGACCGGAGACGCAATGGTGGTGGACAACTACGAGCACGTTTCGATCATTAATTCCGGTGCAGTTGCTACAGAGATCCGACTCCTTGGCGGAGCGCATGCCGGTGGTACTGGATTCGTCGCGACTGAATTTATAAAAGGGATGAAGTGAAAACGGGCAGCATTGTGGGGCTGTCGCCCAGGAGGGGATGTTGGTAGCGCTAAGGGGAATCGAACCCCTTGGTACGTGTCAGCTAGTGACAACCAGTGCTAAGTTGTTGATTTTCATGCTGTATCGTACAGGCCGATGTTGGCCAGTGTCAGGCTGTTTTGGCGGCTTGTGATCCCGGTGTGACCTTGGATTCTCCGAGTCGCAACGCAATGGGATCAACGGTCAGCCCTCTCGCCGCACGTCCTTCGCCTCTTTGTCCTCCCTCAGCCCAACAAATCGGGTATGCCGGAGGTGGTTCTCGGGCGTCCATTCCAGAAACTCAAACTGCCCAACCAGCTCCGGCTTCAGCCACTGGCAATCCTTCATTTTCGCCGCCGTCAGTCCGGCTCCCCACCTTCCGGTACGTGGCTCGGGCAGGTTCGCAAACAGGCATTTGTCCGTCCGAGCTTCCCAAACCGCTTCATCAGATCAGCCCTGATGGCCGGAGTGAAGCCGTTCCGGGTGCGTGCGACATAGATGAGCCGTCCCCTTCGTAGTACCCGAAGATCAAGGCATCAAATGTCGTGCCGCCGAGGGTATACCCGCCGATTACGAACTCCTGGCCCTTGTTGATCCGCATCTTCCGCCAGGAGCCGGATCGCAAGCCGACCTCGTAGAGACTGTCTCGCCGTTTCGCTACCAGTCCTTCCAGGCTGGATGCCTTGACGGACTTGATCAGATCCGGGAGGCTGGCGTTCAACACACCTGGATAGCGGATCGGCTCGGAGAGCTTCGGCAGGATCTTTGCCTCCTGTAGCCGTTGGCGCTCCTGCAACGGCAACTTCGTGACATCACGACCGGCCAGGATCATGACATCGAAGATGAAGTACACCAGCGGGACACCAGATGAGCCGTGGTTCTGAAGGGTATTGAACGACGGCTTGCCGGAGGCATCAAACGCCACAATCTCGCCATCCACAACCGTCTCGTTCGGGAGAGCGGAAAGCGCTCTGGCAATAGCCGGATACCGGACATTGAAGTCGTTATCGTTCCGGGAGCGCAGGTAAAGCTTGCCCCCAGTCTTGTAGGCGATTGCCCGGTAGCCGTCGTGCTTTAACTCGTATGACCATTCGTTGCTCTCCGGCAACTTCTCGGTTCGCAGCAGCAGCATCGGCTCCAGGAACTTGGCTGTCACCCTCTCGGGCACAATTTTATGATGCCTCAAGCAATGGGATTTTCTTCTCGTGCCCAGTGCTCTTCACCATTCCGGTTCCGCATCTGGGACAGACCAGAGCCTCAGTCAAGGCGATCTCCGCACAGAGGTTAAGCGCTCCGCAATAGGCACACGGGTACACCGAGTATCCACACTTCACCGATAGGCTGGCTAATTCCCGCTCTACGCGCTCAGAGGAAACGCTTCGTATGCATTCCCCGCACTCATTGCAGATCAGACTTGCGGTGCCATCGCCACGATGCATGGCTACGATACAGCCGCCGCAGTCAACCCCGAGGTACTGATGAGCCAGGATGATGGTCACGGTGATGATAATGTGTGCCGAACCAATTACCGTCTTCTCCCAGGTTGATGCCTAGCAACATTTCCTAACGCGAATAGCAGGTTAGGCAAACTTGCACGCTCATTTATCGCCACTTGGATGTCCGTGTTTTCTGGTTGAGTTAGATTACTGATGTATCTTTACTAACTATCATCGACACTCCTATTCCCGTAAGCTCATTTCGTGTTGGATTGGAGTGATCGTACTGAAAACCACATTGTCAGGAACGAGGACGGCGCGGTTGGAGCGTCCTGATACAGTCGCTTGTTCGCGAAAGCGGTCAGAGCGCCCAGAAACTGCCACCAATCGTAGGGATCGTGAGTTGCGAAGTTTGCTAAAAGAAGGGTTCCCGGTCAGCTTCGCGAATCGGTGGAAGGCGAGAGTCGGCCCCCTTTGTATTTGGCTGTACACTGGCCGTTGGTATAACGAGAAGACAGGTCAAAGTGGACGTGCTAACTCCTTGTCTATGAGTCAAGTTCTTAAACAATGCCTATGATTCACAGCCAACGTTGAACGCCTCAGCCACTTGGTACTCTGTTTCGGTCATGTGGCCACAGAGCTGGATTCGAGGGTACCAAGCGGCTGATCTGCGACTTGGCAGAGGGCGTTCGTTAACCACCTTACACGTATCCTCCCCACCAGAGCTATGTAGAAGTACTGGTTCAGGCATGAACAGTACTGGTCAGCGCCTCGTAACAAGGGTATTGTTCATTGTTCATCGTAGTTTCATTGTCCGAGTGATAATTGTGCCTTGCTCGATGCGCGATGGCGTGAACCCAGATCGTAGCCGAACCCCGCAGTTTTCTCGGATTGCCCTTTGTTCACAATCGCGTTAAATTCCATTTCGTGATCTCAACCGCTCACTTGCGGTTCTGCAGCGAACGGGGAAGGCTCGTGGATGCTAACTCGTGCGACGAACGAGTACGCCACGGTTGCGAATGAACTGTCGGCACAGATAGGCACCTTATCTCCTCTCGCATACCGGCGCAAACAGGAGGAAGTCAAGCACGCCCGAACCCAAGCTCAGCACGCCCAGACTGCATTGGCGGCGCACAAATCGACCACGGGTGCTAGTTCGCACTTAGTAGCGAGGAGACAGGCTACAACGAGGGGCAAGCTGCTCCAAGGCGAAGATCCCGAACTGGTCAAACTCATCGCGAACGAAATCAGGCTGGGTTCACATTTGTGGAGACCCATCGGCTTTGATTTAGCCACGACCACGCTTCTCAGGCGCTCTCAAACGCTAGGGTCGCACTCGAAACGCCAGAGAGGTTTCTGGAGCGCCTTCCGGCAAGTGAAGCTACCACGTTTCGCGCCACACTGGGCCGATGTAAAGAGACTTGACCGTCAGCTAAGGCCGACACGCTAAGCCGATACTCAGGAGCCAGTCAGAATCCGAGGGATGCTCCCCAGCTAGGAACAATGGTGGACGATGTGATCGGCAACGGTGACGTGGGCATTGTGCATTTGCACTGAAGACCGAGGTTAAGGTCTTCGTGTCTCTGTTCGGGCTGCTGGCTCAATGGACATTGAAAGCTGATTCAGTGGTACATACGGGAGACAATTGCCGGTCTGCCGGAAGGCAGAGTTTAAGACAAAAAGGAGTAATTGATCTGGTGTATCGAGGTTCTCCATGAAGGCATCGCGCATGGAAACTTCACCCACATAGATGGACGGAAGCCGGGGTGATACGCCGGAGCCAGAGCCATTCCCGCGCGCTGTGGCTCATTCGCATCCGGGAGGTTCGCTTGTTCCCATCAGCATGTCCGGCGAATAATCCTAAAGTGTTGTGCCGTCAAGAATTGCAAACTCCCCATAAAATGAGCACTACCACTGAGCGTGGCCGACGACCAGACCAATCCTTTGTACTCCGAAGTTCGACCACGCCGGCGGCATGAAAGCTGGGGAATGCGGCGGTGTGTGCTCGAGCTGGAAACGTACAAATGGGTGTGCCGGGCCTGCGGTCGCAGCTTCTGGCAGCGCTTTTCGGGGCTTCAGCCGCGGCTGCGGGCGACTGAACCGTTCCGGCGCAGTGTCTGTCAGAAGCACTTTGATGGCATCAGCCGCAGTCGCCTGGGGAAACGGGAAGGACTCTCGAGCGCGACCGTGGAACGCTGGTTTCGCTGGTATCTGGAACTGCTCGCGGGAGAACGCATGAGCCGGCAGTGTCCGCAGATTCTGGGCGTCGACGAGCACTTCTTTACCCGTCGTCACGGGTACGCCACAGTGTTGCGATCTGAAGAACCACAAGGCTCATGACGTTGTGCTGGGTCGCAGTGAGGCGGCACTGAGGGTTATCTGGAACGGCTTGAAGGGTAAGGACCTGGTCCGAGTCGTGTGTATGGATCTGGCGGCCAGCTATCGAGCGCTGGTGCGCAAGCATTTCCCGCAGGCACGCATTGTGGCTGACCGCTTTCACGTCATCCGTACCGTAAATCACCACTTCCTGGCCTGCTGGCGGGAGATCGATCCCATCGGATCAAGAACCGCGGTCTGCTCTCGCTCCTGCGCCGTCATGGCCAAAACCTGACGCCGGTGCAGCAGGAACGGCTATCGGCGTATCTCCGCGAAAGACCTGCGCTGGAAGCCATCTATCGCTTCAAACAGCGGCTCTGTTGCGTGTTGCTCGAGAAAGGCCGTAACCAGAAACGCTGTCACAAACTCGCACGACGCTTTCTGCGGGACGTCGCCTCGCTCCGTTGTTGCGGGCTTGCGCCACTGGTTCAACTCGGCCATACGCTCTATGCCTGGCGAGACGAGATCGCCTGTATGTGGCGCTTCACCCGCAACAACGGCATCACCGAAGGCTTTCACACCAAAATGGAACTCTTACAGCGCCAAGCGTATGGCTTTAGAAACTTCCAGAACTATCGATTGCGCGTTAGGGTAATGTGTTCTTGAGATCAGTCACACGCTGGCCTGCCCCCACTAAGTGGGTAGAGCCGTTGAGAAACTACTTGTGACCTAGACGGATCGCAAGTTGTTGAATCGT
>CAVSTI010000024.1:0-37305 GCA_963730775.1 uncultured Acidobacteriaceae bacterium
ACGATCTTATGATCCGGAAGAGCCAGGGGTCTGTCTGGACGAAAAACCGATTACAATGCACCGATGTGCGTCCTACCTCACCGGCCAAGGCCAAGCCGGACGTGAAGCCCGGCAGGACAATAAATACAAACGCAACGGCTTTACCGTCGCCATACGGGACAGTTCCGGCTTCGAGTTCGCAAGAGTGACCGTCCGGAGCAAGTCTCTGACCGACCTGCTCGGCCCTGAAATCGGCAGCGAAGCCTGGGACCGTTTCACCGTGCACTATACCCCCACTCACGGGAGTTGGCTCTGCCAGGCAGAAGTCGAAATCAGCCTCTTCTCCCGGCAATGCCTCGGAACCCGAAGAATCCCCGATCTGAAGTCACTTCGGTCTCAGAGCCGCGCGTGGAGCCGCCGTATGAACCGCGACCGTATTTGAAATCAGCTGGAAATTCGACCGTGGTGGAAATGTCTTGTCCCTGCGCTCTACCGGCACGCCATGATCTACAATGGCCGCCATGGTCCCGGAGTTCGTCAGCCTAGTGCAGATCGTACGGTTTGTTGACGACTGCCAGCCCGGCATCGTGGAGGTTCACCGATGCTTCCGGGCAAGCCTATCGACTGATCGACAAAGCGCCAATCTTCACCACCGAAACACTCAGTGCCGACAGCACATACCCACAGCTAGGCACCTTGCGGTGCAGCCTGCTGCGCGTTTGGCAGGACCTGGGCGGATGGAGGCTTCTTACTATCTCGACTGCAGAACCGTGGTGCATCGAAACAGTTGAAGTTTTGGCGCAATTTGACGTACTTCCGTCCCAAGTATCGCGAATTACCTAGCCGTGACTCCGGAGTGCGCCGCCGCACTTCACTACGCAGCCTTTCGGTATCTAAGGGATCTCTACGCGGTCACGGTACTAACCCGGAGGCCTGGGAACTATTGTTCGCAGCACATTTGACGCAAGAGCCTTCGACAGATCGGCGGGTTTGCTTATACTGGCGTTCCTGGCGGAGAAAGTGACAACCCAGCGACGCACTTACCACATCTGATTGGGCGGAACTCATGAACGTACGCGTCATCGGTATCGATCTCGGCAAGACGGTTTTTCACCTGGTAGGAATGGACGAGCACGGAAGCATCGCCTGAAGAAGCGCTTCTCCAGAGCGCAGCTGATGAAGTTCCTGGTGAATGTGCCGCCGTGTTTGATTGGCATGAAAGCCAGCTGTGGCCGCCATCACGTCGGCCGGCATTTGGCAGCACTTGGGCATGAAGTGCGGCTGATTCCAGCGCAGTTCGTGAAGCCCTACGTAAAATCACAGAAGAACGACTATCGTGATGCGGAGGCGATTGCCGAAGCTGTTCAGCGCCCGACAATGCGATTCGTTCCGATAAAGACCGAAGACCAGCGGGATTTGCAAGCGCTCCATCGGGTGCGGAGCGCTTACTGAATCGGAGGACGAGCTTGGTCAACCAGCTGCGAGCATTCCTCCTGGAGCGGGGCTTAATCGTACGACGAGGTCGTGCGTATCTCTGGGGTCATTTACCCACCATCCTCGCGGATGCCGAGGACAGCTTTCCGGCTGATGAGCTCGATTGCTCACCAATGGCGAGGGCTTGAGTTACAAAATCAAAAAAGCGGATAAGGAAATTTCGCCAGTCGCTTGTGCTGACGACTCCTGTCAACGATTGCAAAGTGTACCCGGCGTAGGACCGCTGGTCGCCACGGCGATGGTGGCAGCGTTTACCAAAGGGCGCCACTTCTCCGCCTGGCTAGGCCTCGTTCCACAGCAACGCTCAACCGGTGGACAAACCAAGCTTCTGGGTATCAGTAAACGAGGCAACGAATACCTCCGACGTCTCTTCATCCACGCTGCTCGTTCAGTTGCTTTACACGTAAAGCGCGACCGGCATTCTTTCAGCGAATGGATCACAGCGCTTCAGAGCAGAGCCCACTCCAACGTTGCCATGTCGCTCTGGCGAATAAGCTTTCCCGTATGCCTGGTCTGCTCTGAGCAGGCAAGAAACATATCGGAGTACGTTTGCACCAGCAGCTACCTGAAGAGCCGACGACGATTGATTCTCACCCTAGTTTTGCTAGCGACAGCAGAGAGATGACGGAACAGTTTATCGGCGTGCCTGAGGCCTGACGAAAAAACCGGCCTCCAAGCCGTCACCGCTATGAGGACAGGCACGCGCGGATACTCATCAAGGCCAGGGCTTTGCCCACATACAGGCCGGATAGATTTGCGCAAACTTTCCCCATCTCAAAACTAGAGCTTGCAATCCAGTGGCGGACCATGGATTTTTTGAATGACCGATTGCAGCGCGTCTTTGTCCAGGCTGAGATCCGCCACTAAGTGTTTCAACCGGCGGTTCTCATCCTCCAGGCTCTTCAAGCGCTGCGCTTCGCTCACTTCCATGCCGCCGTACTTGCCCTCCACGTGTAGATTGTGGCTTCGCTGATCCCGTGCTCGCGAGCCCACTCCGCCACCTTCTGCTCCGCTTCGTGCCGTTTCAAAATGCCAATGATCTGCTCTTCGCTGAATCGACCCTTCTTCATCCTTCCTCCTTGTTCCGAAATCCTAACTCACTTCGGACCAGTCTCAAGGGTTCAGGTCACTGCCAAACCGCTCTTCTAAACTTCGCATGGGAATCGTCTTCAGTGCGACGCTGAATGAAGCATTTCTATTCGTCCCTTGCGAAAGGGCGGGCGAAAAGTAGACGCACTGGAAGATGCGCAAGGCGCATCCTTTATGAAAGTGTTGCGCATGCCCATCGTGGGATCACAGTTCAGAACTCTCGCCGAACAGGCCATTCGAGAGAAGAAGATGCATCTCGGCTATCTCGAAACGTTGTTAACCGCTGAGATAGAGGAGCGAGATATTTGAAGATCAAAAAGCTCTGATTGCGCGGACCCGCCTGGGGAAATCCTTGTCGTCGCCGTGGAGGCGTCCGTTGTCCGCAAAATCGATGTGGACGGCCATATCCGTGGTCTGTTGTGACGAAGCCCAGTAGCAGAAATTGTCGGAGACGGCGCCGATTTGAAAATCGCAGGCTCTTGTCGCCTTCAAGTTGTGGTACATCGCGGCGAGCTCATCTCTCGACGGGAGAAACCAGCCCTTCACGCCATTCAGAACGTAATTTGCACACAACTCAGCGGCGGTGTCGCGATCGCTGCAAGTAGACAGCATGTCCTGCGTGTTTTGTTTACCTGTTCCGATGGCAAGACCGCGAGCGCCGGAAGTAGGCTTGCGGAAACAGCCCCATTTTGCGCCAGCGCTCTGATCCGTGGGAGCGGCCTCCAAATACCGCCAGCTGTCGGAGGCATAATTCGGATTGACGTAAAAAATATAACCGCCCGCGGGACCGACATCGCCGAGCGAATATTCTCGGATGGGCAGCCAAACCGTCATCTCTCCGGCGCCGCGGTTTGCCCAAAGATGATAAGGAATGAGTTTGGTTGAAGCAAATTCTGAGGAGGGATTCGTGATGCTTTTGAAACTCGTGGTGATGACAGTAGCGCCGCCATACAAATCCTTATCGAACGCCGGTTTCAGTTCTCCCTTAGGATCGTAAAGCGATTCAAGCGCTCGTCCATTCCCGAGGTCGGGCCACTCCGAACAGAACACGATCGGACCTCTCTCCACAGCCACTCGGCCCCGATTCTCCTTCACCTTGGAATCCGTGACGACGCGCCTCGATTCGAACGGAAATTCGATCTCGATGACGTCGCCAGTTTTCCAATTTCGATCCAGAGAGATGTATCCCGAGTTATCGACTGCAGCAGTGGAGTTCTTGCCGTTGATGGACAACGTTGTCTGAGCACTCGACTTTTCGGCGTATGCGTAAAGACCGCCAGGAGCCGGCAGACTTCGCGCCCAACCGGGAACGCGGAGGCGGATAGCGGCTCGGACGTCCCCCTCAGTGGTAACGGTAAGCTTCGACTTTCCACCCCAAGGCATTTCGCTATCGATCGATAAGGAAAGATCTTTGCCGTTGGCTTTGAATGAAGCTTCGCTCGATACGTAGAGATTGACGTAAATGGAATCCTTGTCTTGGGCGTAAATGAAGCCGGGCATGGACGCCAAGAACCGAACCAGATTGGGCGGACAGCATTCGAGCGACGCCCGTTCCCAACGATTGTCGCGGCCGTCACCTGCGCTCGCCAATCGATTCACATAGAAGAAGCGGTTACCGGAAGCGGAGACGCCATCGAGGGCGTTGTTGTACATGCCGCGCTCCATCACATCAATGAACTTGCTTTCACCCGTTGCGAGGAAGAGCCTGTGGTTCAGCGTCATGAACATCAGCACAGCGCACGTTTCGGAATAGGCCGATATGTTCGGCAAGCAATAGGGTTCTCCGAATCCCTCATTTCCGGAAGAGCCAACTCCGCCGGTGATGTACATTTTGCGACTGACAGTGTCCTGCCACATCCGGCGGACGACGTCGAAATACGGCTTCAAGCCGGTCAGCGTTCCGACATCGACCAGCGAGACCATCAGCGTGACGCAGTTGACCGCGTGGCCAACAGCTTCGCTCTGTTCGAGAACCGGCTTGTAGGACTGATTGTGGCGGCTTCGGTTGACCGAGTCTTCCAAACCGCGGATATCGAGGTAGTGCTTCGCCAGGTCGAGATGCTTCTTGTCGTGAGTGACACGATAAAGCTGGACACAGTTGATGGCGTCGCGTTCACCGCCCGAAAAGGGAGGTTTGCGTGTTTTGAAATCTTCGTACAGGGCGTCCGCTGATTTCACTGCTGGGTCGAGCAGGTCTCTTTTCCCTGTGACGGTGTAATAAGTCGCGGCGATCTCAAAGCCGCTGTTACCTCTTGGCGGATTCTGTCTCAGGGCTTGAACGCGGGCGTCCACTTGAGCTTGCAACTGAAGATCCGGGTGGGTCGCTAAAGAGAGGATGGAGCCCTCGAGAACGCCCCCGCCGAAGCCTCGCCCCGATGTGGCTTGGCTGAGCTTCGCGACTTCAAACGGAATTGTCACTTCGGCGTTCGTTGCAATTTTTCGCCGCCAAAAATCATCTTTAATTCTTACTTCCGAGTAACGCTTCGGCTGAATCGGATAGTCCGGTAGCGGATTATAAGGAACCGCCGAAATCTCGATGTCAGACGCTTTGCGCTCGCGCTTTCCTGACGTCGGAGCTTCAGCAGCGTAAGCCGCCAGGCCAGCTGCTACTGGGGCGATCCGCAGAATATTGCGGCGAGGGAGTTTCGAATCCATGGCTCTTCCTTCTATTGACTGTCTCGTTACTTAACTCGCATCCCGGTATTCGGTACATCATCGCAGACGGAGATCCACGGTGTGCGGCGGTCCTCCTATACTGGCTGTACTCGGTGAGCGCCCATGAATCGACGGCTGGCTATTCGCTTATCGTCACCGCTGGACTGATCGGTTCGATCCTCTGTATCGGAACCGCCGGTTTTCATGTCCTCGAAGGCTATACGTTCTTCGACGCCTTTTACATGACGTTGACGATTTCGACTGTTTGGTATACGGAAATTCACTCTCTTGCTCGCGCCGGCCGAATCTTCAACTCATTCCTTATTTTCTTTGGTATCACCGCCATGTTCCTCGCGATCGGCTCGCCATGACCCAAACGATTTTCGAACTAGAGCTGGACGAAACATGCAGAAGACGCAGGAAGGCTAAGCTGCTTATGAAACTCAATCACCATTTCATTTGTTTGCGGATTCGGCCGCGTGGGCCGGGCATCTCCAGTGAGTTGCGAAAGGCGGGCGCTCCCTTCATCATTGTGGACGCAATCCTCAGCGTGTGGAGAGTGCGTCGACCGCCGGAATGCTGGCCTTGTGGCCCACGCTACACGCGACGAATCACTGCGAGAAGTGGGAATCGAGCGACCGCTAGGTTTTATTGCAGCGCTGCCGACAGACGCAGAGAATCTTTAAGTCATTCTTTCCGCCAAAAGCTTGAACCCGAGTTTGACGATCGTGACGCGGGCTCAGAGAAGGATGCGGAAAGAGAAACTTCGGAGGGCTGAGCTAACATCGTTTTCTCGCCTTACGGCATGGCGGGACAGAGGCTAGCCCAGGCATTGGTCGGCCGCACGTCGTACAAGTTTTGGACTTCGCCGCGCGCAGCGAAGGACTGGACGTAGCCACCGAACAGGTTCGAGTCGCTCCGAATTCGGAATTCGTCAACAAAACAATTGGTGAATTATTAGCGCGATTGAGTTTGGCCGTGGCGATTCTTGCGGTTCGTAAGCCGGATGGCAGGATGACGGTTTATCCAGCGGCGGAGACGCTTATTTCTCCTGGAGATTTTTTGATCGTCATGGGCAAGTGGCCAGACCTTCGGATTCTAGAGTCGGTTACCACGAGCGCATCGCATACGACATAAATAGCTCGGCTTGCGTGCTAGTTTGAACCTTTGTCGGGACAACCTGCAGGATCAGGACTAACAACGATGAGAAGAATAAATCTGTCTCTGATAGCCGCCTACGCGTGCGGGGCGATAGTTTGGGCTGACACCTATCCTCGACAAGCCGGAGTAAAAGTTACAAACTACACCTTCGATTTCACTTTGAACGATGAGAACAACGAGTTCGTATGCGAGACACGATTGAACTGCGATTCGTCACGGCGGGCGTCAGCGGTCTTGATCTTGACCTGTGTAACTTCAGTCCGAAAATTCGCAATCCGCAGACTACGGAAGGATTTCCCGACCCCTGCGCAGAACCGTCGGGGAGCCGAGGCGGAATGGCGTTTACTCCCACTGGTGGTAAAGGCATGACGGTTACGGCCGTAACCGCCGATGGTGCTCCGCTACGCTTTCGGCATGAGAACGATCGCTTGCACATTGCCTTCCCACATGCGTTTCAGACAGGGGAGCGTAATGCTTTGACGGTCGGCTATCACGGTGTTCCAGCAACCGGCATTTTGATTCGCAAAAACAAATACGGGGATAGGAGCTTCTTCTCGAATCCGTGGCCGCACAAGTCCAGAAACTACCTGGCTTCCTTCGATCATCCGTCGATGAAGGCGCCAGTGGTGACGAGCGTCACGGCGCCGCGGCGCTATCAAGTGGTTTCAAACGGCCACCTGACCGAAGAAACAGACTTACCGAACGACCAACGCCGTACTATCTGGAAGGAAGCGAGCCCGATTTGCACTTGCCTGATGTCCATGGGCGTTGCTCCGATGGCTGTCTCCCACTTTGGTGAGTACCACGGCATTCCGCTCTCCGCATGGGTGTATCCGCAAGAGCGAGACGTGAGCTTTCGAAACTTCGCCGCCTTTACCCAGCCCATACTGGAGTTCTTCATCGATCACATCGGGCCTTACTCCTACGAAAAACTCGGGCAGGTGGAAGCGAACGGAATCACGGGAGGGATGGAACTGGCGTCTTCCATCTTTTACGGATACGGCGAGAACGGACCCGGGCGCCAGCTTATCGCCCACGAAATGGCGCACCAGTGGTTTGGAGACTCTGCGGCGGAAAGGGATTGGGATGACGTCTGGTTGAGCGAAGGATTCGCGACTTACTTCGCGCTTCTGTATCAGGAGTTCCAGGATGGACACGACGCCTTCTTAGAGGCTTTGAAACGGAGCAAGGAGCAGGCGATTGAATACGCCCTTGCCCATCCGGACTCAACCATCGTGCACCAAAACCTTGCTGACTTCAGCAAGGTAATTGCGAATAATGCCCAGATCTATCAGGGCGGCGCTCAAACATTGCAGAACATTCGAGGCGTACTGGGCACGGAGACGTTTTGTGCGGGAATTCGGTTATATTACAGCCGATTTCAGAATGGAAACGCAACTACCGTCGACTTTCGACACGCGATGGAGGATGCGTGTAAGGACGTGGGCGAACGATGCGCTGCAGCGGGTAAGGATCTCTCCTGGCTCTTTCGCGAGTTGCTGAATCGTGGCGGCGTTCTACAGGTTCGGGGGAGTTGGCGCTACGATGCCGGCGCGAAACAGGTGGTAGTGACGCTCGAACAAATCCAGAACTCGGGCTTATATGAAATGCCGATTGAGGTGGTGATCTCGATGATGGAGACTCCGGCTCTCTCCGAACGGCGCGGCGCACCGCCTTGAGAAACACCGCAACCGATCCCCTTACCGTATACAAATATTGCGCAGCTCAGAGAGAAGCATCAAGTCTTTAAGTTTCGAGTCGCCGACGAACCGGTAAACGTGGCGCTTGATCCGGAGGCGTGGGTGATGATGCGTTCAACGTTCCAGAAGCAATGAGCCTGACGGCTGGTGCAAGCTGTCGGTAAAAATGCAAATAGAAGAAGCACTTCGCTTGACTTTGCTCCTCAGTCACTGCTACTCTTTCCCAAATTCAACCTGAGGCGTGAATGCTCAAAAGTGGCCTTTTCCTGAAAGCGTGCCGTCTATTTGAAATTCGATGTCTGTTCTTGGTTTGCCTTGCGTCGCCGGTGTTCGCCCAATTCTCCAGCGCCATTCAAGGCACTGTGACGGACGCGAGTAACGCTTCTGTTCCGGACGCGGTTGTGACGGCCACAAACGCCGAAACTGGCATCGTTCGCTCGGCGAAGACTTCGAACGAGGGCTTTTTTCGGATTTCGAACCTGGCCTCGGGCAAATACAACTTAACGGCCGAGAAGCCTGGTTTTTCGGTTTCCAAATTGGAGGGACTGGAGGTCGAGGTAACCAAGGTCGTCAAAGCGGACTTCAGTTTGGCGATCGGCGCCGTCAGCCAGCAGGTTCAGGTGGAAGCCGCCGTACCTTTGCTCGACACCGAACAGGGACGGGTTTCCGGGCAGGTTGACCGGACTCAACTTTCCGAGCTGCCGTTAAACGGCCGCAACGCATTCAACTTGATCTCCCTGCAGCCAGGAATGGTGGGACGTGGCCAGTCCGTCAGCATGGGTTCGCAAGGTGGGGGAAACGATTCGTTCGCCGGAGAAACGCAGGTGCAGATCTACGCCAACGGGCAAGATCAAACCGCGAATACTTTCACCATTGACGACACGAGCATCAATAGCGTCGCCTATGGCGGCACGGTCAATACGGTTCCGAATTCGGAGTCGGTTGAAGAAGTTCGCGTCGTGTCGAATAACTTCTCAGCCGAGGAGGGTCGCAATCCAGGAGCTCGCATTCAGGTAACTACCAGAGCTGGAACGAACACATTCCACGGAACACTGTCTTACTACAACCAGAACAGCGTACTTACTTCGCGGAATGTATTTACGACGACTGTTCCGAATACTCGAAAGAATCAATATGGCTACGCGGTGGGCGGTCCTATCATCAAAAATCGTACGTTCTTCTTCACCACCTTCGAGGGATTACGCCAGTCAGGGGCTTCGGCTTCTGTGTACACGGTAGAAACGTCTCAGTTTCGCGATTATGTGATCTCGAGATTTCCGAACTCCATTGCTGCGAACCTGCTTAAGAACTACCAGCCGGCTGTTTATCCGACCGGTGGATTTCAAGACCTTGGGACGCCTGTTGCGGGCGGCGGACCGCTCAGCACAGGTCCAAAAATTGGTATCCCGACGATTGGAACCGTTAGTTATGCTCCTAACTCGTGGCGAAAGGGAGCACAGTTCAACGTTCGTATCGATCACGAATTGCGGCCCGGTAAAGATAGACTTTACGGGACTTACTACAAGACGGACCTGGACTCTCAGGCCGGCGGGATTCGACCGGCGTTCGACCGCTCGCTGAAGGAATGGACATACTTCGGGAACATCAACGAGACCCACACGTTCAGCCCGAACCTGATTAATGAGTTTCGCGGCGGAGTCTCGCAATTAAACGGGAATCCAGAAGACCCTAAATATCTGTACGTGCCGAAGATCAATATCGCGGGCGGCGTGAGCGGATTCCCAATCAGCTCGGATTCCACCATAACGAACGTTCCCGGCGGCTGGTGGCAAACAAACTATCATTACAAAGACGTTGTGACGTGGGTGCGTTCCACGCACACGCTGAAGTTCGGAGCTGAATATCGAAAAGATGTCTCTGCGAGCGGATACACCACGAACTACATTCCTACTTACTCGTTTAACTCAATGCTCGATTTCGCCATTGACGCTCCACTTACTGAGATCAGGAATGTAAGTCCTCTTACGGGAGCACCCACCCTCAACTTTTCGCATCAACATAATAACGAGACGGCGTTTTTTGTCCAGGATGACTGGAAAGTAAGCCGCCGGCTCACGATTAACGTCGGTTTGCGTGAGGAGAACTACGGCGGTCCCATCAATACGCAAGGAGCGCGCGAGTTCGTGTTCGGTTCAGCTCCTACGTTTCAGCAGGCGATTGCGAGAGGTATTGTCACGAACGTTCCCGAACTTGCTCCTGGTCGTAACTTTAATTGGGGCCCGCGGTTTGGGTTTTCGTGGGATCCCACAGGCCACGCGAATATGACGGTGCGAGGTGGCTATGGCATCTCGTATGACCGAACGACGGGTGGCAGCATGAATTACATCAACCGCGTGACTGTTACGTTAGGCCAGCAGTTCAGTACTCCGAATTTCGCGTACGCTCTGGGAAGTACGGCCTGCAGCGGCGATGGAAGACAGGGCGGTGTAGGCGGCTGTCCCGCGTATCTGGGTTATCCAACTGATGCGGTGGCGCAGACAGGTCTGAATCCCGCGGGAGGAATCGCCACCGCGCGGATCGCGGCCACTGGAGTAGATCCTAACTTTACATCACCTACTGTGCACAATTGGTTCTTCGGAATTCAACGTCAGCTATTAAAGGGCACTGTGCTCGAGGTGGACTACATAGGATCGGCCGGTCATCATTTGGCATCTACACAAGACTTCAACCGCTACGTAGGTGATCTCACTCTACACAACGGATCATTTACCGGTCTGAATCCATATTTTTCGAACATCAACATCGCGGAATCTGTTTCCAATTCGTTTTACAGCGGAGCTTCGGTTCTCGTGAAACATGCGTTTCAACGGGGCTTCATGTTACAGAGCTCGTATACGTTCGGGAAGGCTTTGGACGAGGGCGATTCACTTGGCGGTACGTGGGAAGACGCGCAGAACCGACGATTGGAGCATGGCCGGGCGGGCTACGACGCCACCCATAAATTAGTGTTCGCGGGCGTCTGGAATCTGCCATTTTTCAAGGGAACGAACACGCTGAGCCGGATCGCCGGCGGATGGGAGTTGTCCGGCTCCAGCATTTTGCAATCAGGTCTGCCCATGACGGTCACGGCGACGGGAGCTTACCCTCGAGGCGACTTTAATGCGGATAATAATGCGACCGACCGACCGGATGCTCCTCTTACACCGCTCCCGACCTCGGGTTGGTCTCGCCAGCAATATTTGACCGGTATTTTCCCGGCTTCCTCGTTTCCGTTGCCAGCGCTCGGGGCCGATGGGAATTTGGGGAGGAACATCTACAACGGCCCCGGGTTCGTCGAAACGGATCTTGCATTAGTTAAGAAATTCGCGATCACAGAGCGTTGGAAGGCGACTTTGCGGATGGATGCCTATAACGCATTCAATCGAGTTAACCTCAATAATCCGTCGTTGGTGATCAATGCGTCGGCGTTTGGACAATCGACGAGCGCGCTGACGCCGCGTGTTTATCAGGCGGGATTGAAGATTCAGTTTTAGCGTTACGCTTCTACTACTTGTCCTCGACAATCCGTGACCCGGCAGTCGTAGCGTGGGTCCGAGTAGGCGAGTGATCTTCCGCGGTTCCGCGTTGCGGCGGATATACGAGTTTATTAGTTAGTGAGACGAATGACCTTAACACCTCTCGAGGTTTCAATCACCTTAACCGAGCTTTGGTTAGCGAGGGCCGAGCCAAGGGCAGTACAACGTACAAACGGCTAATTGGCTTGACAAAAGTTCACCGAGTGGAGTGACTCAACCGTTGCCCGTTCCACTAGCTAATTGTTACGATTTCAGCCATGCGCATTCGGCATTTCGAGCATGTTTGACGTGGATCCTGTCACCGGGCAATGCAACATGGACCGAGCGGCTTCAATTTTCATGCGGGGGCGCTTGCCTGAGCCAGCCTCAGTTCCGATATGTAGAAAATTACCAGGGTCGGCTTGACCCCTACTTAGATTTGGCGACGCAGTACGGCTGGGCGAACTACATGTTCCAAACGAGTCAAGGGCCGAGTTTCCGGCTCACCAAAATATCTTCGCCGGAACATCAGCCCCGACCGCGGCTGATGATGCTGCTGGTATTTTCGCCGCAGAGAACCCATCAAGCACAGGCATGACGGGCACGGGAGCTGTAGCGGGTGCATTGCTCCGGCGGGAACAACCGTTCAATTAGTTGGGCCGAGCGGAATCGAAGTCGGTTCACAGAAGATCTACCTCTGCTTTGAGCACCAGACCTTGCCGGATGTTCTGCCAACAGACGTGACGTGGCCATATTACGCCCCAGGCGCCGGTTCGATCTGGACTGCTCCGACGCCATTCAGCATACGTGTCAGTTGACGGGACCCGGTTGGCAATGCGTAGGGCAAGCCTGGGATAACAACGTAGACCTAAGACCTGCTGATGTGCTTCAGGACATTAGTAATTGTCATTTGCGATCTATAAGTTGCTTATTCCGAGCGATTTGAACTCAGATCACGCCAATGTGAACAACGGCGGTGGACCCTCCTGGGTAGCAGTAATCGTTAATGCGATTGGGAGTAGCAAAGCTTGCGATAACGGCCCCAGCTATTGGAACGATACGGCGATCCTGATTCAGCATGGAAAGAGAGCGAACTTCATCTTTGATTTACACGTAGGAGGTGCTTGTTCAGAAACGCTGGGTTAGTAAGGAGAGTGGCAAGCAGTCCAACGATCCTTTGCAGTGTTACTGCCGGATGGAAAGGCCGTCGTTATCTATAGCTCAGACATCACGCCAGATAGTAAAGCGTTTCTGAATGTCGGCTATTTGAAGAAGGCGGATTGAATTCCAACTATTATGTTGCTTGGCAGTACAACTCCGACTGCTTCATCGTTCACCGGGAAATGAATCTAAGGCCGCTGGCTGGCCACAAACAACGCGGTCTGGGTCGAAACGTGATGTCAAGGCGACCAAGTCCGCGATTACCACCGGACAGCCGATATTGCTCCCACGGCTACGACGCAGGTACGGCAACTTCATCACTTTACGAGCAGAACCCTGCTAGACATCTCAAAACCGAGTTCGGTTTTAACGTGCTGGAGGTCGCCAAAGGCAATTCCGCGCCGGAGGCGTATCACGATTTTGTTGGCTTCGACGTCTCTCAGACGCTGGTCGAAAGAGCATTTCTCGACACCTATGGATTGAAAGTGAACGATCGCTGGACGATGAGTTGCATTGTTTTCGGCTGGCGCTGCTCCGCGGTAAGAACTTTGTGAGCGTCACGCCAGCCGTCCAAGTGATTTGCTCAATGATTACGGTGATCTCGAAACTGGCAGCGCGAGACGAGGTCACTTCTTCGACCGCTGGGCAGTCGAGGTCGGCGGGAAAACGATTCAGGAGATCGGTGCGCAAACTTATCGGTAGCCCGATGGTTTTGCGACTGGCTCGTCCAAACTAATCGGCCTTCCAAAGTCGGGGCTGCCGTCCGTTTTCCAGGTGAATGGCTGGATTCGCGACGATCGTTGGTCCTTGCAGCCTTCATGCGGCTCGGGGTTAGCGTGATAAATGATCCAATCTTGCGCGCCGTCCGGCGACTTGAAGAAGCCATTATGGCCGGGTCCGTAGGTGTGCGCCTCGGGAGACCCGGTGAAAACAGGGTGATGAGACTTCTTCCAGGACTTCGGATTCAGTAAGTCGCTTCCGCTTCTCGCCGTCAACATGCCGAGCGCATAATGATCGGTCCAGCAGCCGCTTGCTGAATAGACGAGAAAAATTTTCCCATCGTGTTTAAGGATTTCTGGGCCTTCGTTCACCGCGACGTAAGGCGGATTCTCCGAGCCGAACGTCTCCCAACGGAAATGAGGAGACGAAAGTTTGACGCGTTGGCCTTGAATGGTCCAGGGATTCTCTAATGCGGCTATGTATATATTTTGCTGTCCATTTTGGTTGCCCTTCCAACCCGACCAAAGGGCATAGAGCTTACCGTTGTTTTCAAACACCGAGGCGTCGATCGCCCACTTGTTACTTTTGTCGGTGAGTTGGCCTTTGAAGGTCCAAGTGGCGGAAAGCGGATCTGAGGAATCACTCTCCAGCACCCAGATGCGGTGCGACTCATTCTGGCCTGCGTCTGCGGCGAAGTAGATGTACCACTTACCTTGCAGAAAGTGCAGCTCGGGCGCCAAATTTCGTGGGAATATGGGCCGCCAGCAGGAGGGCGCCAAACGACCCTTGTCTCGGAATGCCTTAGATCGGTGATGTCGCGCGATTTGCGAATCATCAAATAGCGTCCCGTGCTATTCATCTCGTAATAGAAGCCGTCGCGGTAAGTGACCCAAGGGTCCGGAGCTCCCCGAAGCAACGGATTATGGAAGGTGGAAGAGCTATTGGGCTTGAGTTCCGCCTGTTGCGAGGAGCTCTCCAGGGGGTCGCAAACGAAGGCCAGGAAGATTGCGATGAGACGCTTCCACATGACGGCTATTATCCCTTCGGCAGCTTTTGACGCTGGCCTTCACCGGACCAGCAGTTGTTTATTTTAATTCCTTAGTCTAAGGACGGCTCGCCGGATCACATTCACATGCTGGTGTCGGTGCCGGCTCACATGGCTCCTTCGAAGCTAGTGCAGTCATCAAAGGGCGGTCGTTACGCCGGCTGCCGGAAGAGTTTCCGAACCTGCGGAAACTCTACTGGGGCCAGCGTCTGTCCGCACAAACAACTGTTGCTCGAGCTCGTTCGTTCCGGTTGACTGCTCCTGTGGTTATAATTCGGACCGATTGTACAAGGACTGAGTCGAGTACGCATGAAGAATCGGTCGGAGAGGCGTGCCGTGCCTGGAAGCGCCAGGGAGGCCCAAATGGAACGGGCTGACACGGCGGTACGTCCCGCAATATGAGCCTCCATCATGCCTTCCGCGCTACGCCTGTCGATCGCCTTGACATTCGCGGTCGCGATCTTCGCCGCTGACGATCCGACAATTTTCAAGAGCGATGTTGCGATGACACGCGTGGATGTCCAGGTGGTTGACCAGATGGGCAGGGCGATCACCGGTCTGCGAGTGAAAGACTTTGTCCTGCGAGTGGACGGGAAAGCGCAACAAATTCGGAATTTCGCCAGCGAGAACATGCCCGTCGACATCCTTCTGCTCTTAGACGTGAGCGGGAGCATGCAGCCGCACGTGCAGCGAATTGCGGACGCTTCCGAACAGGCGCTACGGGTCCTTGCGCCGCAGGACCGGATGGCGGTGATGGTGTTCGATACGCGAACCCGAGTTCGGCTGCCGTTCAACCAGCACCACGATGAGATTACCGGTGAGCTGCACAATGTTCTCCGGGCGGAGCGGTTCAGTGGAGGAACGCGCGTGACACACGCGTTGCTGGATGCCGCCCGGTACATTGGGCGGTCGGCCCGGCAAGATGCACGTCGTGCGATTGTGATCCTGACCGACGACCAGACTCAGGATGAAGAGGCCGGTTATCAGGTACAAACGGCGCTAGACGAAGCGAACGCGGTGCTGAGCTTTCTGCGGGCTCCCTATGAGGAGCCGGTGGCGAGAGGCGCCAGAATGCCTGGAGGCGGAGGCGGACCCTGGGGAAGCGGCGGCCAAGGCCCGTGGGGTGGATCGACGTGGCCGGGAGGAGGAGGAAGGATTCCCTCGAGCGGCCGTCGACTCCCGGGCGGCGTCACGGTAGGGGGAGACCCATCGCATCCGGCCGGCACCGCAGAAGTGGCTAGAAACTCTGGAGGCGACGTGATGCAGATCTCCGACGCCTCCGCTTTTGCGGATACGCTGGAAAGAATTCGTCGACGGTACGCCCTACATTTCTACTGGCCGGGGGACTCGGCGAACCCGGAGCGACGAACTGTGGTGGTTAGCCTTGCGCATTCGACGGGCGCCCACTATCCAGGGTCGGAAGTCCGCTACCGGCGCGCTTATTTCTCGAGCGGACTCACGCGCAGCGCCGGGGGAATGGTGGAGATATCCCGTGAAGCGGATCCGACGGATCCGGAGGGAACGCAGCCAAACACAGCGGGAGACGTTCTTGCAGCGCAGACGCCTACGCCTGTAAGAAAGAGAGTTGCGGTAAACGAGAGGTCGGGCCCGCTGGTCAACGCGGTTGATGTGGAATCGGAGGATTCATCCCCATCGACTACTGCTTCTTCTCAAAGCTCAGGTGCAGCTTCCCAGAACTCAACAACCACTCCGGAACAGAGTCCGGTCTCCAATCCCGCTAGGCGCAGAGGATTGCCGCGCGTAAGAACAAAGGGAAAAGCCGATCGCCTGGAGACGGCCCGATCTTCAGATAAAACAAAGCCAGTGTGATACAGATGGAGCCAGATCTATGTGCGCTATGGTTTTCGCCGACTGACGGTGCTGTTCGGACGGAACGGTTGGCCGAATCGAGGTCCTGTCGAGCATCCCCGCTTGCGGGTGGTAACGCTGTCCGACTGGACAACGTCCCTTCGCTCCCCTCTCATTACAAGAGATTCCTCGATAGTGTGAACGACTCAGCCCTGCATGGCTTACCCCGACCAACATTGTCACCGCTGCCGATAGCGCCCCGGCTGTTAAAAGACGACCACCAGATCAGCCATTTGGGCTTGCGATTAAACTGCATAACGGGCAGGGGTGTCAAGCCTTTAAGTCTTAGCCCTCAATTTCGAGGCCGGACATATGCAGGCAATATGAATTTGCGGAAAGTGACTTCGGCGATCTTCACCAAGCCAGGATCAGAATCGCGGATTCCCTTCCGGGTAGAAAGTAATACGTGGTCCGGCACTCCCTACCAATAATCGCCCAAAGTCCGGTAAGCAATAGAGACTCATAAAGCCTTACGCAAATATCTGCTGGTCAAGCCTGATCACAGGGAAAACGCGACGCGGCAGCCGCTGACGAATGTTTGCAGAATCAGCCGATGGGCAATCTCGAAAAGTGTGATAACGCCCGGAAGAAAAAGAATTGGCAGTGCAAGTGATTATCGAAACCCCGAAGGGACGTCGAAACAAGTTCGACTACGATCCCGAATACCAGCTTTTCGCACTGGGCGGCTTGTTGGCCGAAGGATTGGCGTTCCCGTTCGACTTCGGCTTCATCCCTTCGACGCTCGGAGAGGATGGAAATCCGCTGGACGTTATGGTTCTCATGGAGGAACCAGCTCACGTTGGATGCCTTCTGGACGTTCGGCTGATTGGAGTTATCGAAGCCGAACAAATCTAAGGGAAGAAGAATGCTGGGAATAACCGCCTCATCGGCGCGGCCATTTTTTCATACAGCCACGAGAACCCCACATCTATTCAGGAGGTAAACAAATCCATCCTCGATCAAGTGGAAGAGTTCTTTGTCTCGTGTAACGAAAGCCGCAACAAAGAATTCAAAGTGATTGGACGACACGGGCCAAAGCGGGCGGCCAATGTTGTTCAGCGCGGGATTGAGGCCTTCGAAAAAACAAGGAAGTCTGGCAAGTAGCGGCGTTTTGAGGCTCCGGGGATCGTTTGATCGAACACCTGCGATTCCTGTCTTACTGAGAGAAAAAGCTCAAGACCATGATCAGATGGGAAGCATGATCACTGTGATCATGCTTCCCATTTGTAGTCTGTTAACGAGTGGGTTGTAAGTTCGAATCCCGACCGGGGAGCCACAAAATCAGCGTTGATTCCATTGACTTTAATCTCGTGAAATAATTGAGGCCCGTCGTGGATTCGAACTTCCATCAGCTTTCGTTCGGACTATCTGTGTTCTGTCGTGGTGTTTGCTCCCGATGACCGCGATTCGGCAAGAAAGTTCTTGAAGCGAAAATCTATTCTGTGGCGCTGATTATCCAGAATCCAGTCGCCGAATTGCTCGTACACCGCAAGCAGCGTCGCATGGCTGGTCGCAATCACGTCAAGCCCACGGTCGTCGTACATATGCATCAGCAGCTTTGCGCGGTCGTCGATGATATACGCGCGACCCGCAATTGACGGGGTACGACCATGATCACCATTCGCAATCGCTTCAAACATCCGGTTCGCGTCGATGAAATTCATAGGCAGCCGCGCCCAGGTTAACCGATTGGGTGTTTCATCGAAGGGAAAAACGTCCGTTGTCTGAAACTGAGGAGGAAGTGCGCCTGAGAAGATACCCGGGGTCGAAAACAGAGGAGTGAATCGCTCTGGGAGCCTGTCATTTGAGGGCCATTCCTGAGACACCAAGACACAATCCTGGGAGCTACTAAGAACGAACTGATAAATCTGCGTCGCCCGTGAGACTTGGTCCAACCCTATCTCAAACCGAATTCCGACGGGCCACTGTCCGAACAGATCCCCACCAAAGTCTACTCGGGGAAAGTTCGCAAGCATGAACCGCGGCAAGTCAAACGATGTCCGAATTTCCATCGCGCTGTGAGTCCCCCAAGATCAGCGTATCCCACTGGAACGTAGATGAACGGGACGGAGCCTTCAACTGAGGCGTCAAATGCGGTATAGCGCAGTAAATGATACGTACGTGTTTGCCAGAAAAGTTCGACAATCGCCCACGAAGGGGACCCAATTCGCTTTGCGAACTTAACTCTCTAGTAAACAGTCAACCGATGCTGTCATGATCACGTGATCATGCTTCCCATTTGATCATGCTTCCCATTTGATCATCTCAAGAATCGATTCACTGCAGGTCCTTTCCGGTGATGGTTTGGTCTAATCCCATGCCGGGAGAGTAACATCAGCCTCTTTAACTGTCCATCCCAGGAATGAATGATGCCGATGTATGACTAGAATCCGGAAGGAGGCGTTAGGATCCTCAGGCAGACAATCCAACCAATACTTTCCAGCCAATCGAGCGGCCCGCGAAGAGCGCTCATCGGCACACACCGGGATTGCGCTCCATATCTTCCTCAACCGCTTGCACGAACTTCTCGCGGCTCACATCCCGCAGCATCGTAGCTTTACGCTAACGAATCCTTGCCCCCCGTTTACTGCGGCGTTATTCCACCAGATTGGTTCTGCTGCAACTGCGTGCTGACGATGTTATTGTCTATGCCGAAGGAGCCCGCGTCGATAAAGGTGGGCAGCAGTCGTCTGCTACAGCAGAGCGATAACCGTCGGGAGCACGGTTCCTACCAATAACAATCCCCAGACCAGACGGCGATCGCGATTGTATTTGAACGCCATATAGATTCCGAGCAACGTGGTGGTCGATAATCCGATCGCCATCAGGAAGGTGAACCATTTCATCACGAGCGTGGAGATTGGCTGGGCGTGAGGCTCGGTTGCTTCGGGAGCGGGCCGGCTTGCGCGGCGTTCTGCCGGGCGATCCACGGTCTGACGTACCGGCTTCTTCGGAGCGATCGTCAGCGTCTGTTTCTTGTGCAACTGCGCCAGCTTCATGAGCAGAAGCGGCGGATCATAGCTGCTGCCCCCGGTGCGCTCATGGAAGCTGAAGGTTTGCAGTGCACCAGTGATCGAAAAGAAGAGAATGGCCGGCGCAAAGAATGTGCCAAGGTAGAGGTGCAGCTGCCTGGCCTGTTGAATGAAGTTCGACTTTTTTCCGCGCTTCGCAGCGGTTCCGGATGTTCCTGTTTCTTGAGCGATAGCCATAGCTTTGTGATGCAGGCGCGAGTCCAGGAGTAAGGGTTCTACTCCGAACGTCCTCTTTAGTTTCCCATTAGGGCCCGGCAATAAATTGAGCGCTGAACTCTCGCCGCTCGAATATTCCACAATCGGCGGATTGCCGAAGTCAAGCTTTATGATGCTTTCCAGCGAAGCCGGCGTGGGTTGGACTATGTCGATCGAAGAGCCTACGATTTGTTGCTGCGCATAGGCGCGCACATACGGCCTAAGTTGCGGGCAAGGCATGCATGGGTAAGGATCTGGCCGCTTGGCTGGGCCTGGTTCCAGGTCGATATACGACGGGTGGTAAGCCAAAGCTGCTAGGCATTAGCAAGCGCGATAACGAGTACCTCCGGCGTATGTTTCTGCAGGGAGCGCGGTCGGTCGTCATGCAAATGGAAAGTCAACGATCAGCACTGGGAAGCTGGCTAGGTCAGCTAGCGGCCCGTGCTCACCGGAATGTCGTCGTGGTAGCGCTTGCGAATAAAATGGCACGGGTTGCTTGGGCGCTGCTCAGTACCGGACGCCATTATCACGCTCCCGACGTTGTCAGCCCCTAGAAGGACGGACTGGAAAAGACGCTTGGCTGTAGCCAAGCTTGGAAATCGCATCCGCGATTCCCACTTTCCCAATCCGACGACGGCGACGATTTTTTTGCTTTTAAATCCTGCCCGGTTTGCTGAGCAATCGATGAGTTAGCTAACGGTCCCTCCGGCATTGCTGAAGCCTGTGTGGGAATGAGGACTTCCAGTCCGACTCACTTTGTAGGACAGCGATGCGCGGATTCCATTATGGCCAGCTGTTCATCACTCCATCACAGGCCGGATACATTTGCGCAGACCACTTAACTAACTTCTGAAATTTGCTTGCAATCAGAAGGCGGACCATACATTTCCCACCGCTTCGAACGAGACGTATATAAAAGGAAGATCCAAAACGCCTTACCTCAGATCAATACCTTAGAGGTGGGCCAGATTAAACCGCCGAATGGGCCAAATACTCTTGCCAAACGCAACGGAACGTCCTGCTCTTCGAAGAAGAGTGCGACACGATCATTCCGCGGTCCGGATGCCTATATTGACGCAGTCGGGATGGAGGCGCACGGAACCGGCTTCGGCTCTCAATACGACCGTGCAAAGCAAGCACTCCGTCTGCAAACGGATCGCGGTGAGGCGCTCCGGGAAGCCATCACGGCTTGCTGCAAGGGCGGTACACTTTCGATCTGGGAGTCTACATGCTCATGGATAAATTTCCGATTGGATCGATCATGAACAAAGGACTTACGGTTCGTTCCGCGCAGCAGCACGGCCAGAAGTACATGCCGCGCTTGTTAGAGCACGCGTCGAAAGGTGAATTGGACACTTCCTTCCTGGCGACGCACCGATTTTCACTGGAAGAATCCCCGCGCGGGTACGACATGTTCAAGCACAAGGAAGGCGGTTGCGTGCGGTCAGTCTTCGCGCCGAATTAATAGGCAGCACGATCACAACAGGTTAGACGGATTGAGGATCCAAGAGCCTTCAATTTGTCTTCACACCAGACCGCAATTGACGAGAACAAATGTGGCCAGATAAACGGGCGACCGCCTAAACGGATTCAGCAGAGTTCCCGAACAATTCACGAGTACACTCCGGTGTATCGCGGCCCGTAAGACCTGCGCGTTGAGCTTTCCAGCAACGCCATAGCTCTTCAGCATGGGGTCCCGCTGCGAGTAGTCCAGAACCCAACAGGATGGGAAGTAAGTATCCCGGCGGGAGAGCCGGTTGCTTGAGCTTGATGTTAAAACGCGGGCGTTGCGAACCCTTCCCGAATAGCGAAAGCAGCTGATCCCAATGGGTGAAGACAACGAACGAAGCCAGACAGAAGGGGACTCCCTGTAGGTAGCTGTGCGTGTGCTGTTCTCCGGGCGGAATAGGCCGGCGACTCGCGGTGAAGTAGATGTCCCACGCTACCGTTGCCTCGTGTACAAGATAAGAGGCGATGATGAGCGAGAGTACTCCGGCGTTAATTTCCAAGAAGAGTGCAGCGAGAACGGCTGGAGCCATCTCCGTAATCATCAGCGAATGCGTGATGCTCTCTTCGGTTCCGCTCGTCGTCTCGATATGTGTCCGGCGGTGCCAGAGATAGTCGGCCACACCTGCCAGCACCCAAATCGGCAATAAGAACAACATGTACCTTTGTGTCTCATCGGGGTGGCCGGTCGCGTCGGGTAAGGCGCGTTGGATTCCGGATCGCCATTGCCCCGTGCCGAACCGGCGCAAAAGCACTGAAACAACACTCTTCAAAACGCCACTCATGTGAGTCCGCTCCATAGAACACAGCTGTACGAATCCCTTGCTGAGCATACGCTCATAGGCGGTTCCGTGCATCGCAGTCAGACTGATCGACTGGGCCACATCCATCTGTGGAGATCACCTGGCGAGGGCCTCCGACATTCTCACGAGATCCGCAAGCGACTCCGCGCGCATTTTCCGCATCAAATGGCCGCGCTGCACCTTTACCGTCACCTCGCTCGTCCCCAGTTCACCGGCAATCTGCTTATTCAGGAGACCGGCCACAACGAATTGCATCACTTGACGCTCCCGCGAGGTCAACGTTTCGTAACGCTCACGAAGATGGCGCGCGTAAGCCCTTTCGCTACATTTGGCCCGACCGTGCTCGATCGCCTGATTCACCGCGGCAAGAAGTTCATTTGAACGGAATGGCTTTGTCAGGAAGTCTGTTGCTCCCGCTTTCAAGGCTCGCACGGATTCCGGCACCTCCCCGTGTGCGGTCATGAAGATGATCGGAAGGTCGACTCGGCTCCTGATCAACTCGTCCTGGAGATCCAAACCATTGGTCTCCGGCAGGCGGATGTCCAGCAAAAGGCACGCGGCGGCCTCGATTGTGCGTAGATTCCGGAACTCTCGGGCGGAGGGGAAAGTTTCAACCCGAAAGCCAGCCGATCGCAAGAGGCTGTCCAGAGATACTCGAACGGCTGGATCGTCATCGACAACGTAAACGATAGATTCTCCAATCGGCATTTAGCGGACCTCGATAGCGGGAAGGCAGAATCGAAACGTTGCTCCTCCCATTTCATTACGTGTCCCCCACAAGCGGCCGCCGTGAGCTTCGATGATCGATCGACTAATGGCCAGCCCCATACCCATGCCATCCGGTTTGTGTGTGACAAAAGGTTGGAAGAGCTCCTCAGCGGCATCCGGATCTATCCCAGGCCCCGAATCGCTCACTGCAACCAGGACTTCTGCCGAACCGGAGTTCTTAGATGAAATCAGCAGCTGTCGCCGCTTGTCTTCTGTTTCAAGCATCGCTTCGATTGCGTTAACGACCAGATTTGCAAGAACCTGCTTAAGTTGCACCGGATCTCCACGCACAGCGAAGAGATCTTCCGCTGGTTCAGCAGAGAGAACGATGTTGTGCGTGATTAATTTGTAGCGAGTGAGTAGCAGCACGTCATTGATAAGGTCATTGAGGTGGACGACAATGGCTTGAGGAGGGCTCTTCTTAAACAACGCACGGACTCGAGAAAGCACATCACTCGCGCGAACACCTTCCTCCGCAATCCGAGTGGCGGCGGCGATGGCTTCTGCTACGTTCGGTTCAGCGCGCTGGAGCCAGGCAAGGCAAGCACCGGCATCATTCACTACCGAAGTAAGCGGTTGATTGACTTCATGCGCTATTGATGCCGCCAGTTCGCCCACGGTCGTGACGCGGGACATATGCGCCAACTCGGTTTGCGTTCTTTGCAACGCTTCTTCTGCCTGCTTGCGCTCGGTGTTGTCTATGATGGTGCCGGCGTACTCTCGCAACTCACCCGATGCATCAAAGACCGCACTAGCGCGGCTATAGATAAATCGAATGGCTCCATCCGGACGCACTACCCGGCAGTCCACCTCAAACTCGGCCTTCCTAAGCATGGCTTCCTCGAGTGCGCGGCTTATCCTTGCCCGATCTTCCGGATGAACGAATTCCAGCCCGCTCGAAAGTGAAGGATGGAAACTTTTCGGCTCCAGGCCGAGGATGCGGAAATGCTCGTCCGACCAGAAGAGCGTGTTCTTTGCGACATCCCAAGCCCAAGTTCCCGTGTGGCTTAAGCTCTCAGATCTGGTAAGATACGCCTCTTTCCGGCGTACTTCCTCTTCCGCTCTCTTCCGCTCGGTGATATCCCGTCCGATAACAGCCAGCGCGGTGGGGCGTTCCGTGCCAGGTTCTCTAACTAGAAAGATCTGTTGCAGAGTCGGAGTAATGGCGCCTGTTTTAAAGTTTCTGATCGACCGTTCACCTTCCCAGTGCCCGTCTCTGCATACGTTGGCGATCACATGGCTTTGGAAGTCGTGCCCATCTTCGGCGACAATACAATCCGAAAGGGTGATCCTCTGGACGTCCAGCGATGTGTCGAGTCCGAGCAGTCTCCGTCCGGCCGGGTTCACGAGTTGCAGTTGCCCTTCGACAGAAGCGAAACCGATCCAGTTGGGGCTGTTTTCCACGACAGATGCTAATTTTCGCTTCTCATCATCGATCCGCTTGCGATCGGTGACGTCCATCGCCGTCCCGATAAACTCAAAAAGATTGTCAATGATTGGCTGGCCCGAAGCTTGGATGTGTTTTACACTGCCGTCGGGGTGAACGATTCGGTACTCCAGATCGAAGCCTGTTTTCCGCAGAAATGCTTCGTTTACCGCATGCCGAACAAAGTCGCGATCCTCCGGATGCACTCGGTCGAGAAACGACTGAAGCGACTGCCGCGGTTCATCTGTGGAAACTCCGAAGATCCGGCAATGTTCTTTTGACCAGAGGAGTTCTCCATTGGAAATGTTCCAAGTACATGTTCCCGTGTGGCTGATGCGCTGTCCCTCGGCGAGGTAAGCCTCGCTCCGCTGCAAAGCTCTTCTGCTTGCGATGACCTCGCGCGTGAGTTCAGATAGGCTCTGCTCCTTGCTTTCCAACTCTCGTTGCAGCGCATCCCGGGTCCGTTTCAACACAACATGTAAGCCAACGCGCGCCAACAACTCGCGGCCACTGAACGGCTTGACCAGGTAATCTGCTGCTCCACTTCCGAGAGCTTGCAAGTGCGACTCCTCACCGGCTCGTGCGGAGATGAGAATGACGGGAATGCCTGAAGTTCGTGAGTCCTGGCTTAATTTCCAAGTCAACTCCAGACCGTTCATGCCGGGCATCATGATGTCGGACAACACTAAATCCGGCGGGTCATGTTGAGCCGCCTCGAGCGCTGCCTCGCCGTCTCCTACAGCCTGTACGTCGTAGACGTCTGACAACAAACGTCCCACGTAACGCCGCATGTCCGCGTTGTCGTCGGCCAGCAAAATACGCCTGCGTTGCGGGTGGGATCGCGATGCAATGGTGGTGGCTTCAATCTCCTGAGTCTGCAGCGAGGAGCGAACCGAGTTTGTCGGCGCATATCTGGATGTGCGAGCTTCGGGCAGCCAATGGACGGCTTCGTTGACGTATGCTCCTGCCTCTGCCGTGACGACACCGGCTTCAGAGCTCTTGCCCACGCGCTCCGGCCGCAGATGGGCATGGCCCAGTGGAATTGACACGACGAATTCACTGCCCGCCCCCCAG
Organism: uncultured Acidobacteriaceae bacterium; assembly: GCA_963730775.1. Classification (GTDB taxonomy): domain Bacteria; phylum Acidobacteriota; class Terriglobia; order Bryobacterales; family Bryobacteraceae; genus Bog-105. The sequence continues at coordinate 25,193 of CAVSTI010000024.1, forward strand.
GTGCTATGCACGTGGACGGCGCCGTGGTGCATTCGCGTCAATTCCTGAACCAAAGCTAACCCGATCCCGGAGCCTTCGTAAGTACGACCGTGCACGCCCTCAACACGACGAAATCGTTCAAAGACTCGTGGTAATTCCCCCTCAGGAATGCCCACGCCCGTGTCACGCACCGATAGCTCCGCGAAGCCGTGACTCTCCCGGAGAGAGACACTAATCTCACCCGCGAACGTGAACTTGAAAGCATTTGACACGAGCTTGAGGACGATCTTCTCCCACATGCCTCGGTCTATATACACTGGTTGCCCCAGCGACGGGCAGTTCACGTTTAAGGTGAGCCCTGCGTTCTCGATTGCAGAACGAAAGAAGCTGGCAAGCTCGGCGGTGAAGACGGCCAAATCGGTCGGCTCGTAATGGGCTTCAATCCGATCCGATTGGACGCGGGAAAAGTCGAGAACAGCGTTGACTAGCTTGAGAAGCCGCAAAGCGTTGCGGTATACCAAATCTAGTTCGTCACGACCGACCGTAAGTCTTCCATTGTCTTGGGCCAACATCCCTGCAAGGGGTCCCATTATGAGCGTCAGGGGCGTTCGGAATTCGTGGCTGACATTGCTGAAGAATGCCGTCTTCGCGCGGTCTAACTCGGCCAGTCCTTCGGCGCGCTGCTTTTCCGATTCATATGCACGGCTGTTACTGATCGCCGCCGAGCAGGTTCCAGCAACTAACTCGAGGAAGTTCTGGTAATCCTCGTCGAAAGTGCGCAACGGATTCAGGCCGACAATGAAGACCCCACCGGGTTCCGCATCGAAGGGCACGAGTATCGGCAGCGCCATCGCTTCGTTCACCGCATAATCGTCTCGAGCAAAAGGAAGCTCTTCCCGAATGGACGTAAGATCGCGTACGCGCACGGGCTTTCGGCGATCTAGAACCTGCTGCAAAGGCCAGAAACAGGCACCGTCGCGAGCGACACTTTGCGGCGTCGCTTGGGTTCCACGCTTTAGGGCGGCGCTCGCCTGCAATGACGCGAGTCGCGTAGCCGGGTCGATGATATAGATCAGCGCGAACGGGAGGTCATCCGGATTGGTTTCGATGGCGTGAGCGACTTGCTCGCAAGCTTCATCGCACGTGCGCGCGTCCGACGATCTGGTCGCCAACTCCCGCAGGAAGCTTGATTGCCGTTCACTGATGATCCGTTTTGTGTCTTCGGTTACGGGACACAGGATTCCGCCGGATTCACCGCGATCGCTTGGAATGGGGCTATATGAGAACGTGACGTACGTCTCCTCCGGGTAGCCTTTCCTGAACATGATGAAGCGTAGCGCTTCGTCGTACGTGCCCTCCTTCTGCCGCATGGCGAACTCTGCTCTAGGTCCGACAATGTTCCAAATTTCAGGCCAGACGGCGGACGCTGGTCGCCCCAGCGCCGCCGGATGTTTGGCTTGCAAAAAGTCAGCATACCCATCGTTATACAAGTTGATCAGGGAACTTCCCCACCAAACGAACATGGGATGATTTGAGGTCAGCATCAGCTGAACACTGGTCTTGAGACTCTGCTGCCAATTTGGCGGGGAACCCAGCGGAGACGCGAGCCAATCAAACTTCCTCATCCGCCCAGCCATTTCACTACGGCCAGGAAACAGGATGTTGAGTTCTGCCGTTTGATCCTGAGAGGACAACGTCGGCTCCTGGTACGACGATTACTTCGCTTCAGCAATAGTAAAGAATTTGCGACGCCACTAAAAGATGTGATCTTTGCTAGGACTGCAACGTCGTACCGGAGTCGAAGGGCCTCCGCTCTACCTGCGCAGGCCGAATTGACGCTAAGCGGCTGCGGGATGCAGCACAACTTTATGCCATCCGTCGACCCGTTGGTCGAAGTGCTTGTACGCAGCAGGAGCTTCTGCGAGCGGCAGGTCATGCGAGATGATGGCGGAAGGACGAACCCTGTCTTGATGAATTAGTTCGGCCAGTCTCCGGTTGTACGCTTTGACGTTGCACTGTCCCGTTCCCATCTTCTGGCCCTTGAACCAGAACTTGCCGAAATCGAACGCAATCTCACCCTTTTTCGCGAGTGAGTCTGATGCCCCGGGGTCCTGCGGGATGAAGACTCCGACTACACCGATAGTGCCAGTGAACTTGACCGCATTCACGAGAGAGTTCATGACGAGATTTGGAACCTCCTGGCCTGCCGGCGTGTGGCATTGATAGCCGATACACTCACATCCGCAGTCAGTTCCTTCTCCGTCGGTTGCTTGTAAAATCTGCTCCACCTCACGTCCTTCGTCTTCCTTGACACCGATTGCACCGAGCTTTTCTGCGAGCGCGAGGCGATCCGTGTTGTGGTCGATCACAAAGATCTGGCTTGCTCCCTGTGCCAGCGCAGATAACGTAGCCATCAGGCCGACAGGTCCCGCGCCGTAAATGACTACCGATTCGCCAGGCAAGAGGTTTGCGAGCCGGGTCGCGTGCCAGCCGGTTGGAAAGATGTCGGAAAGCATGACATAGTCCCGCTCTTTTTCTTCAGCATCTTCTGGAAGAATCAGGCAATTGTAATCGCCGTAGGGAACACGCAGATACTCTGCCTGACCGCCCCGGTATGGCCCCATGTCGGCGAAACCGTAAGCCGCACCAGCCATGTTTGGGACGACCGACCGATCGGCGGTAGTCAGGCAAAAGGCGGAAAGCCCACGCTCGCAATTGGCGCAGAAACCACAACCGATATTGAACGGAATCGCGACTCGATCTCCGAGTTGTACGCGATCCACCGCGGAGCCTACTTCGATCACTTCTCCTAAGTTCTCGTGTCCAAGCACCGCTTTTGTTGGCATATCCGTGCGACCTTCATACATATGCAAGTCGGATCCGCATATGTTTGTGCTGGTAATTCGGACGAGTACGTCCGTTGGTCGTTCGATGGCGGCATCGGGAACGTTGTCCACAGAAACGTTACGCGGGCCGTGATAGACGAGTGCTTTCATATACAGTACATTCCTTTCTACGAATTATGAAGTTAAACCACTAGATCGACTGCCTGAAACATTTGCTCCTCATTAGTTAGGCCAAGAATCAGGCACCCGTTGACAATCAAGAGAAGTTACCCGCGGCCGACACGTGCGGAGAGCCGCGAAAACAAAGACGCTATTGGAACCCCAGGACGATCAACATGGTGCCGAACATTAGCTAGCCCGTAGATTCCGATGCAGTTCTAAACGGCGGCGACAAGGAACGGCAATGACAGGAGCAGGATTCCGAAAAGAATCGAAGCCCCGCCGCCACTATGGACGTATGAACTATCCCGATCACCGGTGGCCACACGCGGCTAAGTACAGCTACTAAGGTATATAGGCCGAATAACATGACCAGTGGGCCGAGTTACTGACGTTGTGAGTGAAATAGGAGCGGGCGAACCCTTATGAACCAGTGACGTTAATATGACCTGCTCCCCGGTTGAGCGATGTCGCGAACCGGTCACCCAAATCCGATCTATCTCTTGGCTCATCTGCCGCATCCATGAAAACGGGTTCATCGTGATCAGATCGAGACGCGATACCGAAACTCTAAGCGCGGAAGAGCGGTTTGTGATTCGCCCTCCTTGTAAACTTGCTGCCCCTGTCGCAAGTTCCGCGCTAAGGGTGCTTCGCTTGCTGCATTTTTTTGCGGTGCCATATTTACTCCCTTGTCACAAGCGGTTTTGCTGATAGCGAATCGATGATGGCGTGTTGTCCATCTCGGAGAGAACTATTTGTTCAGGACCGGCTCCGCCTCCGATCACTGGACGAACGACCTGCACAGACACAAGGACCTCGTAACGTCGTTCAAGCGCTTCAATGACATGCCGATAATCCTCTTTGAGTTCGGCGAGAATCGTGCACTTCTTCCCGACACTTACCAGCTCTGATGGTGGAATCTTCATACGTTTTCTTGAAACGGCGCAGTTTGTACAACGTTGCCGCAATCCTCACCGCGAAGCTGCTGTGCTGTCCCGTTTTAGATCTAGAAGGAATCAGAGACAGATCGGATGCGGCCGTTCTTAATGCTGCATTGAGACCGTACATAGCTCCAAGATACGGACGCTGAGCCTGTCGCGCCACTATACGTTCGTATATCTTGGCGTGAGCTACTGTTCGAATTAGATTAGAGCCGCAACCCCGATCTAACACAGAACGGCTAAACTTGACAAGGAGCATAGCTATCTCAAGCAAGCAGCCGACAAGCGAAACTCTGGAGGACTCGATCACTCGGCCGGTCTCCTTAATGCCGAGGTCCACAGAATGCCGCAGCATCAACAACTGCTTCAACAGGAGCAGACCAAGCTCAGCCGGCAAGTGAGGTCCCTTTCGCGAAATCTGGAGAACGCGAAACTTGAAATTGGGTGAGCTCGCGCGGAATTTCCTCTCGGCTCAAGAGGAGGAACGAAGGCGTATTGCTCGCGAACTCCATGACGGCTTGAGCCAATGCGCTGCGTTGATTCAGATCCAGGCCAATTGTCTTGCGGAGGCCGTACCGTCATTGGCAGAAAGAGCTGAGGGAGAACTGACTGCAATTCGGAAACACAGTCTGTTACTTAGTACTCCGATTCGGGAGGTCTCGCATCAACTTTACCCGTCGGTTCTAACCCACCTCGGTTTTTGTGCAGCCATGCGTGCTCTGGTCGATGACTTTCGCTTGGGTGGAAGAAGCATTGATCTTCAGATGAAAAGTTTGAGCGATCCAGTACCACCGGACATTGCCGGCACTCTGTATTGCATCGCGCAAGAGGCATTGCACAATGCGGCTAAGCACGCCGTAGGGGGCACCCATCTTGGTAGTGCTACAGCAGAACTCGAACGAGTTCCGGTTGACCGTCAAGGATGCGGGGCCGGGATTTGATGCGGATGAAGTCGGTTCGCGTGGCGGCCTTTGCCTTCTCAGCATGCGCGCGAGAGCCCGTCTCGCCGGTGGTTCTCTGCTGCTTCGCAGTGCTTTCGGGAAGGGTACGGTGCTAATCGCGCGTGTGCCGGCCGTCCATATGAGTTCCAGCTTTATTATTGAGGCACTATTCAAGTTGGCTGTGTCGCAGTAGCATAAAGACAATTCAGATTCCGAGCAGCACGCCCTTGCGCAAGACGACAAAGGCGAGATGCATTGTTGCGCAAGAGGTTCGCCATTAATAGTCATGCTGCTTACAACGGAATTTCGATGACCTTACGTTCCCGTTAACGGGCGCGCCAGTAACCTCGTTGGGCGCCGTCACGCGCCCGCCAGATGCGGAAACGGTCAAGCTCATGAAAGGCTCGGTAAAGGCGGTTGATCCCGGCATTCCCGGACGCGAATGATTTGGTCCGGATCTCAATATAGGCGTTACCGACCTGGTCTGTGCTCGGGTGTAAGTCGAGTTATCCCTTGGCAGGTGGTGGAAACTTCTTGAATATTTCTGCGACGGCCTTGTCCATCTTTTTCTCATCCTTCTCCGGTTTTCCCGACAAAGTGTCGCTTCCTACGCCGCGCCAGATCAATTTCTGTGTCGAGGTGTCAAATATGTCGACGATTAGCGTTCCGACCGGCGTGTTCTCAACTGTGGTTGTGGCCAGCCCATCACCGAAGCCACGCCAGCCCCATCCACCTCCGAATCCGTCATACCAGGTTTGGAGAGTTTTCTCGTTCTTCGTAGAACCATACGCAGCAACTGAAGCATCTCCGCCCGTATCCACTTTCGTCCAGCCTTTTGCCGTCAATTGTGAATCAATTGAGTGCATGATCCGATCCTCCCAGAGTGGATCTTGCACACTAACTTTGATCCAGGAGTATGTTTTGTAATTCGCGAAATCCGCCGAGTGGCTGTAATCGGTTTTGACCGATGCGAATACCGCAAGCGCGCATGCCAGTAACAAAAAAATTCCGAACTTGTCTTCTCATGTAACTACCTCCGACTTCGGCTGCTGCAGTTAGTGCACCATCGAAAGGGTATTGCCTAACAACGCTTTCCCGGTGCTCGGCGGCGTTTGCCGTCGAACCGTGGAAACCGCCGTCTACGTACCGACTTCGTGGGCAGCAGGTGTCAAGCAGGCCGTGCGGTTTCCTGTCTGCGAACTGCTGCAAAACAAAGCAACCACGTACAGCCTGTTACCGTGGCTGACTCGGAGGCAAGGCAAACAAGGCAAAAGTTCCTGCTCAGCGCAGATCATGACTTTCTATCGCTCGACGCGTTGATTTCAGGTTTCGAGTGCCCAAATAGCAGAGACCGACTGCTCAGTCCTCGTTGCGAAACATAAACGCTCGCTGAAGGAAGAGGTCGTTTGTCTAGTCTGCGCCGGCGATACGAGACGGAGACAAATCGTGAGCGTCAGGTCATGCGACTTGTAGTTAGCGGCCGCTTGAACAAGCAAATCGCGAGTGAGCCCGGAATCAGCGAAGTAACGGTGGAAATCCAGCGCGGCCGAGTGATCCGCAAAATGAGGGCTGAGTCGCTCCGGCTTTCCCGATGTGAACCGTCGATCCATAGACGTGTTATTCCGAAAACGGACGCGACGTGCATTAGAAGAATAACTTTAGGGCCGTCTCGTACTCACAGCAAAAGGGCGAACCCGTTCTTTGCCCCTATTCGCAATTCGGCAGAACATTTGCTCAACATGAACATATATTCGGAAGAACGCCTTTCGAAAATGCCAACAAAGAAGGAGCAACTTGTGCTGAGCGAGGACGTTTTATACATTCCCGAGTCGGTCCATTCGTTAAGAAGCTATACATTGTCAAAGCGAGTTGCAGCCATTCGCCTCACACGTGCTGCTCGTGGTTCTGAAGGAAAGCTTGGCGAGATCGTGCAGCTGCAACCAGGTACTCGCCTGGATTGCTGTGGTGATGGGTACAACGAGCGAACGATCAAGGTCCACTATGATGGCAGTTTTTATTTTGTATTCCTGCAGGACGTCGCTAACACGGCCGGGGATGCTTTATAGGTCCGGCAATTCTTTGACTATGTAGATTAAGATGCGGCAACAGTTTCCCAGATCTCCGACGAACCACGACCATTGGGTTACAGCGCAACAGAAGCACCAAGACGTCACTCGCCCTGGGAAAGCCGGTAGGCGAAGACGAAATTGGTGATTGCGAGAGCAATATAAAACCCCCACCAGAGCAGTCGGCCGAGTTTTACGTAGGCGCCGTCCCTCGGCTTTCTGAATCGTAAGATCAAGCGCAGGAATGACGCCGGAGGCAGCACCTTCGGCTACAAACGGCCGGCCGCTCCGAACAGGATTGCGGTCACAAACAGGCGAACGCCCAAATGCCCGCAAGCTTGTGGAATGTGTTGCAGTTATAAGCACCAGCAGACACAATGAGCAAAGTCGAACTCGAGGCATCCGTCGAAAGAGCTAGTGGAGATTGCCCAAAGGTCAGGCGGACGACTGGATGCTGCAAGGCGGGAACCTACGACCACATCATCGAGAACTTGAAACACGGTTACGCTGTCACTTATGCGTCATCCATGCATGCCGACTTAAGTTCACGCGGCACTGTACGGAGCGGGTTAGTGAATTATGTGTAGGTATGCGCATTTAGTGTGGGCTCCGCCGGCGCGACTCCGGACTGCTCCCTTCATTGCATAAAGTAACGAGAAAGAGAACAGTCCGGCGCCTCCGGGACTCAGACAAAAGGTCGCTGTTTGGCCGAATTATCGAAAACCGGCAGCTGCTCCTGATGGCGCGAATCCTTGGCCTTGAGACCACGTTCTAAGCCGTAGTCCGAGTCCGACGAGCATTCCTCCGAATATCAGTGCGTAAACGCCGAGCCAGATCGCAAGCACTAGCGCTCCAAGCAGGGGGGACATCGTGAGCAAAATCCCAAATACGACTGATGCGACACCGCCGAGTACGAGCAGCCATTCACCTTTGATGTACTTGCGCAGCCGGACTGCTGCGACAATCTCAAAAATTCCGGTGACAATGGCCCATGCCGCGACTATGAAAACGAGTGCGAGGCCTGTAATCGCGGGCCAGGCGAACGTGACCACCGCGGCGATGATTCCCACGATGCCTTCAAGCACCAGAACACCCCAGCGCTCATGAGCTTTAGACGCGTGCCATGCACCGACAATGTTGACGATGCCGTCTAGCAGCGCATACGCGCCAAATAACAGCACGAGACCGCTTAATGTAATTGCCGGCCAACCCAGCGTGATGATTCCTAGCAGAATCGCAACCAAGCCACGGACCACCGGTGACCACCAGTTGTTTGCAAGTGCGATTGTCATAGATCCCCTTCCTTTCCGTCCTGCATCAGGCTAAAGAGCTCACTTCCTGAACGATTGGTCCGGCGCGCATTACGCGCCGTTTGCCGAACCACTCGAGCCACTTTGAATAGGGATTTGCTTGCGCTGAACTTTTTGCTCAGATACAGGCACGGTTACTTCGAGAACACCATTCTCGAACCTGGCGCGGGCCTGTTCAGCATTGGCGCCCTCAGGTAACGGAATGTTGCGGTAGAAACGGCCGTACCGGATCTCAGTCCGATGCACGCCGCCTCTATCTTCCTCGCGCTCAACCTTTCGCTCGCCCTGTAGAACGATGGCGTCGTTTTCGATCTCCAGTTTCACGTCCTCGGGCTTCAGTCCCGGCAGTTCGGCCCGAACCACATAGTTGCCTTCACGTTGCGAGACCTCGACCGCCGGCGCCCAGAAAGCATCGCCACTGCGGTCGCGTTCTTGTCCCCCATCGCCGAAAACGCGATCCATTTCCTCCGTCATTCTCCTCATCAAGGAAAACGGGTTCATACGAAGCAAGTCCATGGGTCCAACAAAGCCGATTGGCGCAGCCGAACTCCGCGCCAGAGTGCCTTGTCGCGAACTTCCTTGCTGCGAACCGCGTGTTCCCTCTTTTCCTTGTGACTGCTGATTTTGCTTCTCGTCCGTTTTCGTCTCTTGTGTTGCTGTTGCCATATGTATCCTTTCTAGTCAGTCGTCTTTCACTTCCCATGGAATGTCGTGCACCCTAGGCGCCACGTGTCAAACTCGTGTACAACGCCCTTCCGTCTTTTCTTATGAACGACCAAGGATGACCGCGTCTTTTCCGGCTCACCGCCACCGTCGATTACCGGAATGCCGCTGTCTATGTATCGACTTGCTGGCCAGAAGCAAGGGGCCTTATCTACAGCATTGGCAACTCGCTGGGCGGGACGCCGAGCGGAAAAGCCTGATCGATTCGTGCAATTTCCTCTTCGCTTAGCCGCAGATTCCCAGCACCAGCATTCTCGGCAGTGTGCTCGGGATTGCTGGCTTTGGCGATTGCGAAAACATTGCGATGGCGCACGAGGAATCGGAGTGCGACCTGACGAGGGGTTGCATTATGTGCGTCAGCAATTTCTTTCAGCAGACGGCCTCCTGGAGTCCGGGTGCTCGGGAATTGTCCATGACCGAACGGGCTATACGCCACGACTGCCATGCCGTGCTCCTCGCACCAGGGAGCAACGGCATGCTCGATCGCGCGTTCGTGCAAATGATAGAGGACCTGATCGCACGCGGCATAACTGTTGCCGGCAACGGCGTTTGTTTCTCGCAAATCACCAACGTCGAAGTTACTGACACCCCAAGAGAGGATTTTCCCGTCGCGCTGAAGCTGCTCAAAGGCCCAAATCGTGTCCTCAAGCGGGTGATTACCGCGCCAATGGAGCAGATAGCAGTCCAGCCGGTCGGTTTGGAGGCGCGCCAGCGACCGCTCACACGCAGCGACAGTCCCGCTACGGGAAGCATTCTGGGGAAGAACCTTGGAGACCAGGAAGACCTCATCGCGTCGGCGACCGATCGCCTCTCCGATCCACTCCTCGGCCGCGCCGGATAAATACATCTCCGCGGTATCGATGTGCGTCATGCCAACATCAAGCCCCCGCCGCAGAGCCGCAACTGCCGATGCGCGGTCATCGGTTTTGTCGTACCAGGTCCCTTGACCGATGACTGCTACCTCCCGGTTTGTCGATCCGAACCACCGTCGTTCCATAGCTCTCCTCCTGGCCAGCCAAAAATTATCACGAACAGCTAGATCACGATGATCTCCCGTATCAATTGCCGGTGCTTGCACGGACTTGGAAGCGCTCTGCGGCGACGGGATTTGCTTCTACCTCCGGCTTGCCACTCGAAGGTTTGCCTTCCTAAAGCCTGTTTTTCAGATTCTCGTTCTCCTGTTGAAGAGCGCGTACCTTATCGACCAGATCCAAAATGACCGAAATGCCGGCGAGGTTTATACCTAGCGTTCGGCGTAAGCGACCGATGGTTCGGAGCCGCGAAACGGCTGAAGCATCAAATACGGTTGCGCCTTCTTGCCGCATCGGTGTCACCAGTCCGAACTCTACAAGTCGCTCAACCATTGCGGGATGCATCGCTGCATGCAGCGCTAAATCGTCCAGCGTTAATCGCTGGTCATCGGCGCCGCGGAAAATGATTTGGAATTGCTGCACAGCCATGCGTTATCTTCTCGGCAATAGATCTCGCGGGGCAAAGTGAGACTCAGCAGCAAGCTTTTCGAACAAGCTTTTCTCTTTTTCACTTAGCTTCGGCGGTATGACGATTCTCACCTTCACATATTCGTCTCCGCGCCCGCCCTCTCTTTTTTCAATCCCTGCGCACGCAATCTGAGCCTTTTGCCTCCCTGTGTCCCAGCGGGAATCTTCATTTCCACATTTCCCTCGAGCGTGGGAACGCTAATTCTTGCCCCGAGCGCTGCTTCCCAAGGCGAGATGGGCAGCTCGATTTGAATGTCATCTTCGCCAATAATTTCGAACAGCGGATGCGATTCAATCTGGACATGCAGGAAAAGATCGCCTGCGGGCGCCCCATTCGCTCCCGGTTCACCTTGTCCCGCCAACCGGATCACGGAGCCAGTGCGTACACCTGCCGGAATGGTTACATCAAGGGATTTTTCGCGGGGGATGGTCCCATTTCCGCGACAGGTGGGACAAGTCTTTCCATCTTTTATGCCGCTGCCTCCGCAGTTTGGGCACGGTTCATTTAGCCGTAACGAGATCCTGCGCGTTATTCCGCGATGCGCTTCCTCGAGAGTGAGCGTGATTTCTGCATCAACATCCTCCCCGCGCATGCGGAATCCCGCTCCTGCTCGCGCTCCGCGCCGGTCACCAAAAAGATTTTCGAAGAAATCGCTAAAACCGGTGGAACCTCGACCCGTGCCAAAACCGTCGCCGAACCCATCAAATCCCGAGCTGGCGTTCTGCGAGCCAGGAGGAGGCGTAAAATCCGAACCGGCCTTCCAGTTCGGTCCAAGCTGGTCGTACCGCTTGCGCTTGTCGGGATCGGACAGAACTTCATAGGCCTCATTTATCTCTTTGAATCTTTCCTCGGCTGACTTATCTCCCGGATTTACGTCCGGATGATATTTACGCGCCAGGGACCGATATGCCTTCCGGATGTCGTCCTCTGTCGCTGTTTTGGAGGTACCGAGGACATCATAGTAATCCTTGAACTTCACGGCCATGGCAACTCACAGAGGGCAGCGAGAAGGCTCAGCAGAGGCGTTTGTCAAAACGCGACACGCACACGAGAGGGCCTCAGCAGCTCCTCACCCCAGCGGTACCCCCTTTGAACTTCTTCGACAACCGTACCGGGCTCGTATTCGTCGCTGCGGAGGGAATCAATCGCTTCGTGAATCCGAGGGTCGAACTTCTGGCCCAGGCTTTGAATGGGTGTGACACCCTCCCGCTCAAACAAATTGTGCAGCCTCCGATAAATCGCTTTCAATCCTTCCACTAATGACGACGGTGCTTCGCCGAGATGCTGCAGTGCAAGTTCAAAGCTATCGGCCAGCTCGAGGAGCGAAAGAATGATCTCACGCTTTCCTCGCTGAGCGGCACTCGTGCGTTCACTTTCTACACGCTTTCGGTAATTCTCGAAATCCGCCAAAGCACGCAGATACATCTCGTGCTCCTGACGCAACTGCTCTTTGAGTTGTTCGATGGCAGGGCCCTCAGCACCCGTCGCGGTTCCGCCGCCATATTGCGTTGTTTCCATATCGGGAGGCGTAGCTGTCGCGCAAAGCGACTTACCTGGTCTCCTTGAATTCAGCGTCTATGACGTCGTCCGCGCCCGTCGGACGCCCGCCATTCGTTCCACCCGCACCGGCGCCCGCTGCCGCTGCCGT
>CAVSTI010000025.1:0-89086 GCA_963730775.1 uncultured Acidobacteriaceae bacterium
TAACTGTGGTCTTCGACTTTCATGTGTTGCTTCTTCCAAAAGTCACTACAGGCTCTGAGTCTTTAGTGTGAACCGGCTCCCGACCGGCGCTTCCGGAAGTGCAAGTCCCGTGCCAGCAAGTGGTCACCTCTACACGCCCGCTTTCTCTTTTCTTATGAACGGTAGAGCACCGCCGGCTTGTCTTGGCATGCAATACGCCCGTCTAACGTTGGAAAACGTTGTCGATGGGTAGACTTAAGCTGCCTTGTTATATACACGGCAAGCGTTGCCATCGGTACCTCAACTTACGCCGAACACGACCGTGATTGGTTGCGACGAGCTTGCCGATTCCTATTCAGCGCCATAGGCGCGGACCTGACCTGTCAGTTTGAGCTTCTGAGATCAAACGCCGCGCGCTCCGCGTCCTGGCTGGGAACTTTGACCCGAAGAAGATTCGGCAAAACCGGGTCGTCGATCAGGGCCGCTTCGACTCGGTACGACTCCAGAGGACTCCTGATTGGCAATGCCTTGAGCCCTACTGTGCTGCTTCGTTGCGCGTGGCATACGGTTTCCGAACTCGGGCATAATCACGTCAACATTCGCGAATGCTCTAGGAGGTTGGCGAGGCCCACCATAACCTCCAAGCCTTTACCGCAGCCTCGACAAGTACCTCCTTCGAGCGTCACCCACGGGTAAACCTCGGCAGTTACGCCCACCTGGCTCGAGAGAACTACGTCAGGAACGGTTTTTGCGGCGCTTCGCGAGTGGTCTGGCGTTCATCCAATGACTGGGGATAGCATGTCTCTGCAACTGGCGTCGTTGGGATCAGTTGCGAACTCCCGACCCGAATCTGGTGTTACAAAGGGTTTGTACCGGCCTATTTAAGACACCCAGGCCAAAATGTTGCAGCTTCGGGTTTCCGCTACTTCCGGCCGTCGCCTTTCACAACCAGGTTGTTGGTTACCGAGAATATGCCTGGAACTGAATTCGCACGGATGTTTATTAGGTCTCTGTCGGCTTCGGATGCCACGACGCCCTCCAATGCGACGAGACCGTTCTCAACAATAATGTGAATCGGCGGCAGAGCCTGGTCTCCATAACGATCGCCAATCTGCGGGTCTCCGTAAATCGCCCGCACCTCAGCTTTACGGATCTGCCCGTCGATTGGTGAAAGCGGCAGCACTCTTATGTTGTTGAATACCTGTGTAACTCCTTCTATTTTTCTCACCACGTTCTCGCCGGCAGATTTCAGCACGGGATTGGCGACAGCACCAAGCAGGGTTACTGTGCTGCCCTCTACATGAAACGCGAGTTCATCGAAAATCGTATAGTACGGGAGGATCAGCAACTCGTGGCCAACTTGCTGTGCGATCCGGGCCTCACCCGCGGTTGCAGGAGCGAACGTATCATGGTGATTCTTATCACGTTGGACTGCCGGACAAACTCTAATCAGCAGAACTCCCGCCAAAACAATCGAGTAGAGAGTGCGTCCCATGATATTTCTTCACTTACCAGCGAATGCCGACTGTTATTGGAACAATGATCGTGTTGCTCTTCTCCGTGAAGCCGTGGATGTAGCGTGACTCCACAAAGAGGTGAAGCCTGGGTACAGGCAAGGGAACGTTCACGCCAGCGCCCACGTCATAAACGCCTGCGTTGGAGGTGACCGAGCCCAAGATCTGATTAACCGGTACCAGAGCGGGCCCGAAATAACCCCACCATGGGTCATAGACAAACGTCGCGGCTGCCGTTGGTTGCGTAAACTGAACAGTTCGCCGCAGATACCCGCCGCCAGCAAGCACGTATATGTTCCAGTTTTGACCAAGGGGTAAGCGCAAGGTCGGGTCCAGCGTGAAACTGTACACTCTTGCATTGCCATCTGGAACATTCAGCCGGAGTAACTGAGCCCCGGTAACTCCCAACTGATTAAATATGAAATTCCCGGTAATGCCAACAAAACGATTGAAGTTGTAACCTGCGCCGACCTGAAGGTTCCCACCATGATCCAATCTGCCCGCCTCTCGACTGGTAATGGTCGTCAGTCCACCTCCGATATTCAATGTGAAGTGATTCTCGTCTTGGGCGAGGGACAGATTGACAAAAGCAAGAAGGAGTAACGTGACGCAGAGACCCGAGCGAAGCACATCGCCCAGCGTTCCGACAAATGTATGGACCCTGCGAAGCTCCCGTATGTGCCCTGTCAGGCTGTTCACTTGCGTTTTGGCTGCAAATCCGTCGGACATCATTGTTACCTCTTTCAGTTGCTCGGGTTTTGTACCCGGCCAAGATGGTCAATGCAGCTAATTGGCCACGTGAACGGTTCGTCTCAGGAGCCGTTCGCGCTTTCTTGTAAAAGAGATAACTTTGTTCGCCTGATGTCGGGACGGGCTCGCAGCGTCGACTATTGGAAGAAAGGCGTCTATATATAGAACGGGGCTATATAACGGTCGCGCTCACGTTTAAAAATCTTCCGGACTATTAACGCAGGCTTAAGCATGACCTGATCGATATAGCACCATAACCAGTTCGAGAGACTGTACCAGGAATCCGTGCCGCACATTTCCGGTCGCGACACCCGGCGCACTTGTCTCCGAATAGGAAGCGTCGCGTTTCAATGGCCAGCTTTCAGCGCATCCCGTTACGCAGTAGATCTGGGTCCGGCAGTGAGATTAGCCTGCATCGTCCCTTGTGGCGCCTACTTCGTCTGCCCACTCGGCATTCGGTACACCGCCGATACATACTCTAGGCAGAATATTCAGTAGACGAACACGAGATAAAGGATTGCGAGAGCAATCTTGAACCCTCATCAAAGCAGCACCGCGCTCCTTTTCGGGTATGAAGGAGCTTCTGTATGCCAGCAATAACACTGGGTAGATTGTGCGCCATAGTTTTGGCCCAGCGTATCTCCTTTTGGGACGACCTATACGAAGGTATGATCGCGCATTCGCGCCACTTCCTGTAAGGTGAAGACTGAATTTAGCAGCGCGAGAGATTAGCACCGGAAGAAAAATATCCGCTTGGCAACGCAGTGGGTTTTTGGCCCAATCTGTTCAGCGATGACGTTTACTTCCGATTATTAACGGCACGTCTCTCGGCTGTTGTCTCATCGAAGAAAAGGAAGACGCCGCCATGAGTTGGAATTCACGAGAGTGTCAGGCATCCGTGCAGCCGCAGCATGAACCATTCAATCGATATCTCTTAGCCCAAGATCCAACCGTTGCTCACCAGGCGGAGATTATCGGTGACAGTCGAAGGTTTCGAGATGCTCTCACCCAAAGTGAGATGGTCGCGTCCACTGACTGTACTGCCCTCATCATGGGCGAAACCGGCACTGGCAAGGAACTTGTTGCCAAATTGGTACACCGCTACAGTCCGCGACGGAATCGCGAGCTTGTTAAGCTTAACTGCGCTGCCATTCCACTAGGGCTTCTCGAAAGCGAATTATTTGGTTGCGAACGAGGCGCTTTCACGGGCGCCGTAACCCAGCGAATAGGCCGTTTCGAATTGGCGAACAAAGGGACACTGTTCTTAGATGAAGTCGGCGATATCCCGCTTGAGTTGCAACCCAAATTACTACGCGTACTCCAGGAACACGAATTTGAACGGCTAGGTAGCAATCGCACCGTTCGAACGGATGTCCGGCTAATCGCGGCCACTCATCGACCTCTTTCCCGCATGGTCGCTGAAGGAAAATTTAGAGAGGATCTTTTCTATCGGCTCAACGTATTTCCCATCAGCATTCCACCCCTGCGCGAACGCATTGAGGACATTCCGCAGTTGGTCGAACACTTCGTTAGGCAGTATTCACTTCGCCTCAATAAACGAATCGAAACCATTTCCTCTGAAACGATGAGGGCGCTGACTCAATATTCCTGGCCAGGTAATATTCGAGAGCTTCAGAACTTTATTGAACGTGCGGTGATCCTTTCCTCCGGTCCAGAACTCACACCACCATTTGCTGAACTCGTTCGCTTAAAGGAGGCTAGTTCAGCCGAGCCAGTCACGCTTAGAGATGTTGAACGTGCGCACATCAGTCGCATACTTCGGCAGGTGAATGGGGAACTCACGCGAGCCGCGTGTCTGCTCGGCGTCCCGCGCACGACGCTTTTCTACAAAATCCGACGGCTGGGTGTAAGCGTACCGGCATCGCGAAAAAGACGGATAGCAACCGCAGCGTGCTGAATACCTGCGCTGCGCCCAAGGAAGTGCATACGTTCCGGGCGGGTCAATTCCAGCAGAGTCTTGGTCTTACCCTGCTCCATTACTTCGAACGCAGCCCTAATTCGGCAACCCGATCGTACGCAGGCGCTACACTCGCCGTCCTTGAACGTTGCGTGCGGTACGAGCTATCCGTCCCTGAAGGTCGGTTGCGACAAGCTTCGAGACGGTGTAGTCGGACAGGCTTGTTTCAGTGTCTGCTCTCAGACGACTGAATTTACAAATAAGCGCTCTGGGGATCAGACCTCGCGAAGCCAACCGCGCAATTTGCGTATAGCCTTGACGGAATTTGCACAACAGCGCAAAGGATCATTACTCCGCGAAATGGGGCAAGGCTGCCGAAAAATATTTTTCCCGGATACGTATGGTTGCCAGCGTCATTGCGTGCTTTCTTACTCGAGTGGAAATCGATCCAAAAGCCTGCCTTGCACGACGAGTTCATATTCCTAATGGTCTCGGGGGCGTTCACCGAGTTGAGAACTATCGTGCCCAGGTACTGCGCCCGGCTCTAGACAAGATCGTGGCGGAAACCGGTATCGACGGAATTGACTTCCGCGCTTGTCGACGAACTTGCGCCACACACCTATGCCAATATGGCAACATCAAGAGGTCAAGATCCCGATGCGGAGCGTCAAGCTGATGAAGACCTGGTTGCGGTGCTAGCCCGAATCGCGTCGCCAACCTCGGAGATAGCGGTGCGATCCAGAATTCGAATCGTATCGGCCTTGAGCTCGACAGCAAGTTGCTGGATGACGTGCTCGAACGATTTTTTCCGTTGGGAATCGTGATGGTGCGATCGTACTCACGCGTGCTCAGTTCGCCTTGCAGAAAACGTGTGCCTTCAACAGGCGGGAGCGATTTGGGCGAAGCGCTCCGAACGCCAATGTTGTGCCATTGCGTTTTCGCTTTCCACTCGCCGTTGTCGTCCTTCCAGGATCGTGTGGTCGCGACCGAGAATTTCGTGGCGGCCGCGCCGTTCGCTATTTGCTTGGTCTCGGCGTTCCGGCCGATGAATCCGATGATTGTAAGCTGATTGAGGTTCATGTGGTTCCTCGCTTTCTGCCCGTTTGCCTGGGTACTCTGGAGCGAGTGGCGGCTGCTCCCAAACCCAGTGAGTGCTTTATCTGGGGGACCGCAAGAATTCACCACATTGCGCAAGCTGGAATAAATGAAATTGTCGGGGTGGTTCCAGAGAAAGCAGAACGAGCGCCGATGCCGGACGCAGGATTTTCGCCCGAAGCTGTGCTGGGCAACTCGGCGGAACGAAGAAACACCAGAACCCATCAGTCACTTCTTCAGGAATCGACGATAAACGATCGCGTCAAAACGCCTCGATAAATGGACCGCTCTGTTATTGCAACCACAGTGGCGACGAGTGTAACTGGATTCCTTTTTCCATTCCAGAAACTTTTGCCTTCGCACATCGTAGGGATCGTCTCGCTAGTAATTCTTGCGATCGCCATAGTGGCGCGCTATTTCCGTCATCTCACCGGTTCTTGGCGTTGGATCTACGTCGTGAGCGCCGTAATAAGCCTCTATCTGAATGTATTTGTACTCGTGGCGCAGTTGTTCCAGAAGGCGCCGGCGCTCAAAGCAATAGCTCCAACCCAATCGGAGCCGCCGTTTTTGATCGTGCAATTAATTGTTATGGCTTTGTTTGTGGTCCTTGGCGTTTTTGCCGTTAGAAGATTCCACGATGAGCCGCGCCTCCCACTAAGTCACTTAGTGCGCTCTGAACCTTTAATGGAGCAATGAACAACGGTCGCTATATCTTGAGACCTTTTGCAAAATCCCCCACCTTTGAAAGAAACAGCTTCAGGGTGGTCGACGTGTTGCCCTTCCGGTAAGCAACCGACAAATCGATTGTCGGCCCGGCACATTGCAATGGGCGGGTGACTACAGATTCAGGCAGGAAAGTTTTCGCATAAACGGGAAGTAGTGCAATCCCGCGAGTGGAAACGATAAGTGACATCACTCCGCCCAGATTGTCTACTTCATGGCTCGGTCTGATGTTGATACCGTTCTCTGTCAAATACTTGTCGATGGCGAGCCGCAAGGCCGGCGGTTTTCCCGAAACGCCGAGAGCCGTTCCAGAAATGCTGAGAAATGTCTCGCCGGCCATCTCTTGCGGGTCAATTGAAGTTTTTGCTGCAAGAGGATGATCAGAGGGCAGGAACACCTCGAACGGCTCCTCGACAAGAAGTTGAAAATCCAGCTCGGGCCCACCATCTTCTCTGCGCAGGAAAGCAACGTCGAGTCTGCCGTCCAGAACGGCGGCGGCAAGCTGCGGAGAGTTCTGCGTCGAGATCACCACGTGAATGTTCGGCAATTCGTCCCGAAGCAACCGCAGCGCCTCGGGAAGCCAGGTCGCATCGTGCCCGATCATAAAGCCTAGTGCGAAAAGAGGCTTCGTTGGGCGAGCGATCTGGCGCGCGGATTGCACGGCCGCTTCAGCCTGAGAGAGCATCACACGGGCATGGTCCAGAAATATCCGGCCTGCGGGCGTCAGTTCGACACCCTTTGCTCCTCTCAAGAAAAGCGGCGTTCCTACCTCGTTCTCAAGATCTCGTATTTGCCGGCTGAGCGATGGCTGCGTCGTGTGCAATCTCTCTTCTGCTGCCAGTTTGAGACTGCGGGCCTCGGCCACTGCCACAAAGTAACGAAGATGTCTAAGTTCCAAGCCGAGCCTCTGCTTAGAAAGCATAACCAGTAAGCCTACAAAGCAATTCCTTTTGCTGCCTCCGAAAGGTTATTTTCAAGAACAGTTCCTCCAAACGCAGAACAAAGTTTTCTCGGCGACAGGTGTTCCGTTCCACGAGACACGTTCTTGATTCAGTTGGAGTTGCTCGATCTATTCGCTAGAAAGGCGGACCCGAATGCCTCATTCGTTAGAAGGAAAAATAGCTCTGGTGACAGGCGCCTCTCGCGGAATCGGCGCAGCAGTCGCTAAGCGACTGGCTGCGGATGGTGCAGACGTCGCAATCACGTACGCAAGGAATGCTGAAGCGGCGGATTGCGTTGTGAAGGCAATCGAAAGCAGCGGCCGTAGAGCCCTGGCCGTTCGGGCCGACGCCACTGATGTAAATGCAATCAAGGTGGCGATTGAACAGATAATCAAAGTGTTCGGGCGTATCGATGTGCTGGTGAATAATGCCGGGACGGCCATTCCCAAGCCCTTCGAAGAGGCCACGCTAGAAGAGATGAACCGGGTGATCGACATCAACGTGCGAGGCGTGTTCTTGTCCACTCACGCCGCGTTGAAACACATGCCAGACGGTGGTCGGATCATCTCCATCGGCTCCTGTGTTGGTGAGCGCAACCTGACCCCGGGCCTTACCGTTTACGCGGCGACGAAAGGCGCCATAAAGATGTTCACGCAAGGGCTTGCTCGCGAGGTCGGACGGCGCGGCATTACGGTCAACAACGTTCAACCTGGACCCATCGACACAGATCTCAATCCTGCCTCTGGCGATTGGGCCGCACCACAGTTAGCTCTCACAGCGCTCAACCGCTACGGCCGCGTCGAAGAAGTAGCAGCCTTGGTGGCGTTCGTGGCTAGTCCCGACGCTGCCTACATCACGGGAGCCAACCTGACCGTGGATGGAGGCACAAACGCGTGATGGTACGGCGCTGCCCCACTAAAGCAGCCTGGAGTACTCGGCTTTGGCCCGCTTGTAAACCGGGAGATCAGGATCGGCTTCTCGCCAGTAAGAGAAGAATTCCTGGTAGGCCGATTTCGCTCTAGCTGCGTTTCCGGACAGTACGCAAGCCCTCCCGATTTCAAGGTAGGCGAGCGCGCCAACCGGGTCGGCATACACAACACCGGGGTGATCGATAATCTTCTGAAACTCTCTTGCCGCCTTATCGCCTTGGCCCAACGCCAGAAAACTTTGGCCGCGCACATACGCCGGATACAGGCCGCCAAAGAATCCAAAGAAATTTGTACCCGGTGTCGCGAACTCGAAAGGAAGAGTCTTCTCTAACAGGCTCACACTCTCCGCTGGTTCCCGGCGATGCAAACGGGCGAGTGCGTTCAGCATCGGCAAGTACGTAAATTGAACGAGCGTGTCTTGCGGAAAGCGCGTGTCCAGATCGTTTGCGAGCGCCTGCGCCCTTGCATCGTCATGCGCCACCGAAAGCGCGAATGCGCATCCATACTCAACATCGCGAGCATTAGAAATCCCCAGTGCGGCGGCGGCATTTTTTCTCGCCTCCGCTACATTCCCCAACACGGCTTCCCACGCGGCTGAACCAGCGTCATAAATCGCAGCCCTTTCAGAATGGCCTGAACGCTGCGCCAACTCTGCTGCTTGCCGGGACAACAATCGAGCCTCGTGCAAGTGACCCGCATGTGCCGCAACCAGAGCTTCCGATTGCAACATCCAGTCCTCCTCCGCCTTTCCTTTCATGCGCGCGGCGATTTCATTCATGCTTTCGCGATCGTTCCTATAAAAGGCAAGATAAAAGCCGAGAATGAGAGAGTCAGGGATTTCCAGGTTGCGCTCCCTCGCGCGCTCCAGAGCCGCTTCGGCATTCTTGAACCGGCCCAGCGATGTGTAACCGAAGGCGAGGTTGAGGTACGCCGGCGTGGTATCGGGATCGAGTTCGATGGTTTTGTTGGCTTCCGCAATTGTCTTTTCGTATTGGCCCATGCCCTGGGTCGTAAAGCCGGACATGAGCGAGTGCGGAGCTGCTTCGCGAGGATATGTTCGCTCCCAAAGCTCTAACGTTCGTTGCGCATTCTCGAGATTCCCGGTGATTTGCCGATCGTAGGAGAACGAGATGAAAAATCTCTCCTGCTCGCTTGCCCTCTCGCGCAATTCGTAGGCGCGCCGAGTGCTTTCCGCGGATAGCACGGAATCTCCGATGTCGGCATAAATTCGCCCGAGGAATGCGTGCGCCATCGCGAATCGAGGGTCAAGCTCAATAGCCCGCTGTAACAGCGGCACTGCACTGCCAAAGCTGTCGGAGAACGCAAGTTTGCGGGCCGTGCTGTAGGCTTTAAGCGCATCCAGAGACGGAGTGGTGGCCTCGGCCAGCGGAGTGTCATGTTGCCGAATTGCGGCCAGCGATTCGCCCGCGCCTTGTCGGAACTTTCGTGGCGATTTGGCTGAGCGCATCCAGCACGTTTTCCTTTTTTGCCGCCTGCATTTGTTCCACATAAAGCGAGTCTCCACTGCAACTCTTAGCGGCCAAACCCAGTACATAACGGCTCCCGAGACGGGCGATAGAGCCTTCGAGAACTGCGCTGCTCCCGGTTCTCTCACACACTTCGCGAGCAAGATCAGCCGTCAGGGTATCGCCGGCCGGCCGTCCCATGAGCCGCAGTGTCTGCCGGATACGGTTCTCGGCGACAAGGCTGAGAAAGGGCGATTGCTGGAGCTGCACCATCAGCCCTTGTTGCAGAGTGGCGTCGAACACCGGATCACCTGTCGTATTGCGAAAGCCGGCAAGCACCAGCGTTCCCTTTTCTCCGAAGGACGGCTTACGATCCGGGCGAAGAAAGACAGCGCCTAAAATCAAGGCGAGCAACAAGCCCAGCGCCACCGGACGCGACCCACCATTTCCGATTGGACCGGACGGCTGAGCGTCAGGAGTAACGAAAGCGTCGGGATGACCGGAGCGGCTTGTAACTCGGGCGTCGCCTGCCCTCAACGGTTCCGATAAACCGATAGCCTTTGCCTGGGACGGTCTCGATATATCGCGGCTCGTCGGCCGAATCGCTTAACACACGCCGCAGCCGATTCACTGCCACATTCAAACTGTGCTCGAAGTCGACAGTCCTGCCGTCCCGCCAGATCTGGTCGCGAAGCTGCTCGCGCGTAATCGAGCTCTCCCGGACTCTCCAACAGAGCGATCAGGATCTGAAATGGCTGGCCCGGAAGACGAAGCAGGATGCCGCTTTTAAAGAGTTCACCGGTATGACGATCGACTTCAAACGGGCCGAAGGCGAGTCGGTTTCGGTGTTGCGGCTGCGTCACCATCGGATCTCTGAAGATAGATCACAAGTCTATAACCGTTGCAGACTCAACAACATAGCTGGTGACCTGACATTTGACTCGCAATTGACCTTGAGTGGATCGCATCTTGAGGTCGCCTCAGTGTACTTTTGACCGGACGGAGATTGATACCTCATGACACGACACAAATTAATCGTTCCATTTGCTCTTCTTTTTGCAGGAGTCGCCTTCGCCGACTCGGTTTACGTAGTTAGCGCCGGCATTACTGGCGACGGAGTTTTTGGCACGGTAGATCTGGCAACGGGCGCGTACAATCCGATCGGTCCAACGGAACCGGACGGCTACTTCGGAATGGCAACCGGGCCGAACGGCGCTCTTTACTCTTTGAACTATGTGGGTCAGCTCGATCAGATAGACCCGTGACCGGCGCGTTCACGAGAATCGGAGCCACCGGACTGCAGCCTTGTCTCGTGCCCTCGCCCGCCTGCGGTCCTACCAGCGTTTTCGCTCTCGGCGGCATCAACGGAAAGCTGTTTGCCACGGATTTCGCAAACAGCATCTACACCGTTAATCCCACAACCGGTGTGGCCACTCTGCTCGCGCAGAACTCCGGTCTGCCGGCTTCCCCGTTTGTGCCCGGAAGTCAGAATCCGGACGGAACCTTCAACCTCGCGGACGAGGCAATCTGGGGTGCGGGCGGCAAGCTGTATGCCACTTACGACGCATTCGTATACGACTTTGACACGTCAACCGTGGAGACGATCGCCGTCGCCCCGAAGCTTTACAGCATCGATCCGAATACCGGATTGGCAACGGTAATCGGCGCGACTGACTTAGGAATCGGAGCTGCCACTGAAGTGAACGGGATTACTTACGCCTTCAACGACCTGACAACGCAGATAGCGACGATGAATCTCTTAACCGGTGCGACAACGGGTGTTGGAAACTTCGATCCGGCTGCGGAGGTACTGCAAGGAGCGTCGCCGGTTATGCCCGAACCCGCTTCCCTCGGGTTATCTGTGTTCGGCTTTATCGCGCTCCTTTTCTTCGCACGGCGGAAAGGCTTGTGTGGTCACCGACCGTAGATCTCAATGTGATGGTTAGGCACAATCGTGCGTCGCCGCCATAACTCCGACTAACGCGATACGATCTATTCGCTCCTCTTGCGTGGACGGCTCTAAGTGCTGTTGGGTGTCATAATCAACGGCCTTGTGCAATGAATCCCGGGCTGCCGGTCTTCACCACTTCATTGAATCTTTGTCTGGTCTGAATTTGATTAATTTCGTCAAACGCGTCTCCGGGAAGGGCTGAGATATTCAGATTCTCCTGCGCGCGGGCGGCGGTCTTGGGTGTGGTAAGCACAGCAGTGCCACGTTGCACCGCCCAGGCCAACAGTACCTGTGCTGGCGTCTTTCCGACTCGTGCGGCAATTGCCACAATGACTGGATCTTCGAGCGGCCCCGGCTTTATCCCGTGACCCAATGGCGCAAAAGCCAAGAACACAATGTCCTTTTGCTTGCAGAATTCCAGAAGCTCCGTTTCCGGCAGATACGGATGCGCTTCCACCTGGACCACAGCCGGCTTGACTCTCGCGGCTTCGTAGAGGGGTAACAATTCGTTCAAGCTGATGTCAGACAGTCCGATGGCCCGGCATCTGCCACGGTCAACAAGACTCTCCATACCCCGCCAGGTATCGAGCAAAGTCACGCCCCGGTCATAAAGGACATTTCCGTTCTGATCTCGCGGATCCTGTTCGTCACCCGGTTGAAACGCAAACGGAGTGTGAATGAGATAGAAATCCAGATACTCGACCCCGAGTCTCTCTAGACTTGCTTCGAAAGCCGGTTCGACGCGTTCGGGCCGATGATTCGTGTTCCACAACTTTGTGGTAACAAAGATGTCTTCGCGCGCGATCCCTCCAGCGGCAAGCCCTGCCCGCAACGCTTCGCCCACTTCACGTTCGTTCCGGTATCGTTCCGCGCAATCGAAGTGTCGGAAACCAGCTTCCAGCGCGTCTCTGGTCGCACTGATCGTTACGGCTGCATCGGGAATCAGGGTGCCAAACCCAAGTACGGGCATTTGTCCGCCTCCGTGGTGAAGAGGTGTTCTCTTACTCCGGAAGTCAGAGGATTCGATCATAACGACACCTCAGCAGTTCTTGTCTCCGACATCACCACCCGGACAAGCGATCCTCTTGTCAACGGGCGGCGCGAAGGGCGTCTCTATCTTAGTATTTGCGTTAAGATGCCCAGCACTTCGACACGACAGAATAAGAGCTATGAGCAAAGCGATTGGAGAACATACGGCTCATAGTATTAATCCAGGTGAACTAACACCGCCGTCAAATCATCTTGCTGATCCCCCGTCGTAATCTCTTCAAAAAGACGGTCAAGCACCACGGATGGTTCGCCGCCCTTCGAGTGGAGAAGGAAACGGCCAAGCTTCTCACGTCCGAACTCTTCGCCCTCTGAGTCACTGGCTTCAGTAATTCCGTCCGTATAGAGTAACAATCGATCGCCTGTGCTGAAGCGAACCGACATATTCGCGTATTTGGCATTGGGGAAAGGACCGATAAACAGTCCGTTCTCCGCGAGATCCACCAACTCGCCTGTCTCGGCCCGAGCTAGCAGCGTCGGCGGATGGCCGGCTCCGGCGTAAGTGATTGTATGTGCTCCCGCATCAATCGCAGCGCACGCGGCAGTAAGATACTGACCACCAAGACTGTTTCGAAGCATCAGGCTAAGTCCTGACAAAATGGCTGAAGGATCACCAGCGTTATTCTTCTGGGCAGCGAAACAGACCTTAAGCATGCAAGCCACCAGTGCCGCTGGAACACCGTGCCCGGAAACATCCGCCACCAAAATTGTCAGGCGGTCTTCGGAAGATATCAGGAAGTCATAGAAGTCTCCGGCCACTGCGGTCATCGGTTGGTATCGCGTTGCGATACGAATGCCTTTCACTTCTGGTGGCGACTGCGGAATGATAGAGCTCTGGATTCGTCTCGCAGTCGATAACTCTTGCTGCACGTCGATTAGGTTCCGCTCGGTCGCGAGCGCTCGACGCACAGCGATGGACGCCAGGGCCGCAAGTAAAATCAGGAAACCCATCGGTTCCACGCTGCGACCTCGCACCCTGAAGCCCTCATTTTCAAGCACAATGAACGTGGCAAAAATCAGTAGCGGCCACAGAAGCGATGCGGCGAACGAATGACCGGACCGGCGTTCCTTGAGAACATGCACGAGAATCAATCCGGTCCCGCTGATTACCAGTGATCCGTTGACTAAGTTGATCCAATACGTATAGCCAATCAGAAAAACGCTAGGGATGGCGACGACTGCAAAAGCAACGGAGAGCCATAGCCACAGCGAGATTGTCTTTTTCCATCCTTGGCCCAAAAGTTCACGTGCGAAAACCGCAAACGGGATATTGATCACGTAAGTGATGCACAAATCCCAAGGGACATACTCGCGGCCCGGAGCATTGAAAGCGTCGCGGACCAACTCGTTTTCTACAAGCAATCGGGCGCCATAGAGCACCGAGAAGACGCCAACCCACAGCAGTAATCGATCTCGAGAGCGAAGCCGCGCCAGCGCAAGCGAGCCGGCCCCGAAAAGGAAGATGATGCACCCGACGGCAAAGAAGGGAAGGTTGATACGCAAAGCCGAATTAACAGCTTGGCGAGGAAGCAGGTCCGGGTCCACGCAATCAGACTAACCTAGCTTCAGCGCCGGCATCTTGCCGCTGACTGTATTCGGAGCAACGATCGTTATAGAGCCGCGGCAAAACTCGGCAGCTTCGTCATCGATCTATGATGATAATTGGAAACAGCGGTTTGAACAGCGGCCAAGTCCATTTCTACCTCCGGGGCACAGTTCTTCCAGCATGGCTTCGGATCCTGTCCGCAGGGGTGTTGCTTGCGCTTGCTGCCGAGGGTTCCCCGCATGTGACTGCCAAGGCTGAATCTCTCCTCTCACCTCACACGAACAGAATCGCTTATCCACTGCAATCGTTGTGGAACAGAGATTGGGCCATCGGTGATTTCGATGGAGATCGGCGATCGGATCTCGTTCGAGCCGAAAGGCTTGATTCGAACACACAACGATACCTGGTCCAGATCCAGTTCAGCTCCAGTAAAGCTGAGTCGAGATTTGGATTCGCGTTGACGGACTCTGCGGAAGTAAACCTCGAGATCAGAGATGTTAACAGTGATCATTCGCTCGATCTGGTGATCACCGCTGGCCTACTCCGCCGGCCGGTCGGGCTTTGGATCAACGACGGAACAGGATCGTTTGCCGAGGCCGATGCGAGCCTGTTTCCTGAGTCGGTTTGGCGACCTCCTTCGTGCCTCAGCTCCGAGCCTTCGAGTACCGGGACAGCGGCGGCAGACCTCGGCATCTCGCCCTTTTGTCTTCAACCTCCCAATCGATTTTTCTCTGGCTTTACGATTCCTTTTGCTCCCTTGCTGAGGGGCCGGCTGGCTGTGGACCGCCTGTTCTTATCGGCAGCGCCCTTGTACGTACGCCCTCCTCCCTGCATAGGATTTGGGTTGTGCGCCGACATCTCGACTAGATTGCGCTGAAGCACGGAAGTTGCTCCGAAACGCGTTAATACCCACAACCCGTACTCTTCAATTCAATCGATAAATAGCGATGCAACCGCGCCTTGTTTCTGCGGGCTTTGCGTTCCATCGCGAATAGTCCGCCTGGACGCATTCTTATGGGCCAAAGATCGGAAAGCCGATTCTTGAACTGGAGAGCACCGTCTCCACTGCCCATCCGTTAAGTGTTTTGTCGATACCTGTCGAAGGATCACAAAGAGATATAAGTAGCGAATCCCAATTACATCTAGTCCTCTACCCACTTATGAACATTCCGCGACCGAGATGGCGTCTAGTCTTTTATTTGTCGTTGTTGACCATTCCGCTGGCCTTTGGGCAGAAAACATCTCCCAAGAATCAAATTTCCGCAGGTCCCACCCCGGAAGTACCGGCGAATTTGGATTTACCGAAAGCGGAGCAACTGCTCTTGGAGAGAAGCCTAAGCATAGTGGCGAGCCGCTATCAACTAGACGCGAGCCAAGCCGCGCGACTAATCGCAGGCTATAAGCCCAACCCATTCGTGCAAATTGGTATGGAACAAGTTCCTGTTCACTCGCCCTTGCCTGGGAGTTATCCACGATTTGTCACCACCAATCCCGACGCCGGCGCCAACCCCGTATACACGGCTCAGTTCAATAAAATATTTGAACGCGGCGGCAAACGCGAATATCGCATCGAACAAGCGGATCAAGTAATTGCCGCGGCCCGGGCGCAAATCGACGATCTTTATCGAACACAACTCTTTGCTCTCCGACAAGCTTTTGCAGGAGCGCTGCTGGCAAAAGACAATCTGCAGTTGGCGCAATCCCTCGATCAGGACTATCAACGTACCCAGGAGTTGACTGAGACGCGAGTGAGAACGGGTGGCGCTGCGTTAGTCGAACTATTTCGCGTCCGGTCGGGGCGCTTGCCTTATGCGCAGGCCATCATCGACTCGCGTAACGCTTATGAGCAAGCCGTGCAGGATATCCTCAACCTCTTAACTGCCCGTCCTCCGGATGCTCCGTTTGTTAGTTCGCAAGTGACATATTCTCCGTCAAATGAAAGGCCGGCGGTAGGAGGTCAAGCTACGATAGCGGGACCGCAAGAAGTGGCCGTGTTGCGGGCCGGTCCCACGCTGAATGTTGAAGGCTCGTTTACCGATACTCCTGTCGCACGCACGTTGGCGCAGCTCCGGGAAGTGGCGCTGCAACAGCGTCCCGACCTGGTTCAGGCGCGGGCAAACCTGGAAGCCGCTCGTGCAGCGACGCAATTGGCCCAGGCGCAACGGCATCGCGATCTGTCGGTTGGTGTCGAATATCAAAGAGTCGGCAGCGACGACAGTTTGGGAGTCGTGGCGCAAGTTCCTCTGTTCTTGTACAACAACCAAAAAGCAGCGATAACTCAAGCTGTGGCTCAGGAACACACCGCGGAAATGCAATTGCGACAGACTGAACTGCAGGCAGTTACCGATGTCCAAAAAGCCTTCCAAGGTTATCTGGGCGCTCGTCAATCGCTCGACCTCTACGAAAAAGGCAACCTGCAGGAGGTGCAAAGGTTGGTCGAGATCTCCGATTTCAGCTATCGAAACGGGGCGACCAGCCTCTTCGAGCTGCTCGATGCGCAGCGTACGCTGCGACAAACACAAACGGCGTATAACCAGGCTCGTGAGAATTATCAGTTAGCCATTTGGCAGCTGGAAGAGGCGGTCGGGAAGCCGCTGCTCCCGTAATGCAGCCCCGGCGGTGTTTTCTCAAATGAGCAGTCGGTTTCAGTTGAAGCGGGGTCTTTGGCCGATATCCTTCGTTGCGCTGGTCTTAATTGCACGCTCGTCATCCGGACAAGTGTCAGGCGCAAGAGAATCGAAGTGCATCGAAAACGACACGCAGCAATTCTTGCGGGATGGACAGTACGATGAAGCCATTGCGGCCATCCGAAAGCAGCTCTTGACATGTGCTCCGTCTTCGCTTCTTTATCAACGGCTAGGCTTTGCCTACTACGATTCCGGCCGCCTCGACGAAGCTGTCCAGGCGCTCACGATTGCGCGGGAGTGGCGGTCGGCTGAACTCCATCTCCTACTGGCGCAGCAAGCGCATCGAACAGGAAGACATCAAGAGGAATTACGCGAGGCACAAGAAGCATTGATCTCCACGCCGGACAATGGAGATGCACTGCTCCTCGTAGGGCGATCGTTCGAAGAACTGGGCGACAATCCTGGAGCGGAACGCGCTTACAACCAATCGATTACACTGGACGCCGGTAACTCACAAGCATTTCTTCGACTGGGCTCACTCTATTTAAAAATAGGCGACTACAGAAAAGCCGCTCAGAATCTGCAGGAAGCCGCCGAACTGGATGGTAAGAATGCAGAAGTGTGGCGGCAACTGGGTCGAACGTATCGATTGCTGGGGCAAGACAAGAAGGCTCAAACTGCCTTGAGAGAAGCCTCTCACCTCGCACTTACTGCAGGCGATCAAACAGTGCGATGATACTCCTGCCATACGCAGATTCGAGAGGAGCCACCGCCGTTTCTCGGTTTGCATTTCGTTGACCCAGCTAATGCCTCTTCGACAATCTGACGAGCACCATTACTTCATCGACCGTGCTCAGTTTTACCAGGCCCTTGTACTCTGGCGCCAGCCCGGGCCAAGTCGCCAACCGCCGCCTGACGTCAGGATGCGCCTGCCGCTCTCGCAGCGCCGTTCCGAGTTTCGATAGCCCTAACGGAGTTTTCGAACGCCTTCGCCAAAACGCCCTTGCCAATGCTCCCGACCACCAGGCCCAGCAGCCGTCCCTTCAGGTTCTTGCCGTCGCGTACGACGACAAGGTCGATGTCGGTCGTGCCGTCGGGTCGACGCGTGAAGTCGTAGGTGTGGCCCGACCCGCCTCCCCACAGGTTGGAGTCGGTCGTCGTAAGGACTACGTGATTCGGATTGGACCAGTCGTAATGCAGGCGCTCCCAGATGCCCTTAGAGCCTTCCGTGACGTCCGCCTCCGAGCGGCCCCGGTCATGCACCTTGATGTACTCGTCAGCGCTGTTGCCAAAAAGCTTCGAGCGCCCCGGCCCGAAGTCTGTGAGCCCGGCGATGAACTGCTCGGGCGTGGAGGTGGTTTTCTGATGCAGGTGGATCGTGGACATATTGGCTCCTTACTTGGGCGGTGTCTTACCGTTCATTGCCCTCAAATTCTATCCCGATTTCCCGAACCATGGGAGCCCGACCGATCACAACCAACAATCTCCACAACCTGAACCACTTACACCAAATCATTTTGCGCGCCGTTCTAACCTGGATGTAGAAGCTGTAAGCTTCGCCAAATTTCAAATAGCAGAGGCCTGCGGCCCGGAACCGCGGGCCTTTTTCTTTTGACAAGGAGCCCTATTCATGAGCGCATTGATCTCCGACGCCAAACTCGCCGCTAACCGAGCCAACGCACAGCACTCGACCGGTCCCGCCACCGAAGAAGGAAAGGCCGCTTCGAGCAAGAACGCCTTGAAGCTCGGCTTCAACGGAGCCTTCGCTCTTCTGTCGCACGAAAGTGAAAAGAAGTTCGAAAAGCTCTGCGAGAGCCTTCGCGCAGAGCACCAACCGGCCACGGCCACCGAACGCATTCTGGTCGACAACATGGCGAAGCACCATTGGCTCGTCGAGCGTGCTGAGTTTTATCAGGCCGTTTGCTTTGACGCAGGTCCGGGCAAAGTCGCCGACCGCCGCCTTTCCCTCATGATGCGTTATCAAACCAGCAATGAGCGAGCCTTCTATCGTTGTCTGCACGAACTGCAAAAGCTGAAGAAAGAACGGGAAGCGCGCGAAGTTGGGTTCGTTTCGCAAAGTGCAAAGGTGGGCGCTATCATGCGCAAGGTCGAATCCGACGAACTCAAGCTAAAGCTCCTCCGAGCCAAGGTCGATCGAATCGCGCCGACTCCAAAGGTCTCGCCAACCCCGCAAACAACCACCGAAGCCGCCGCACAAACCGAATCACCCGCAGAAAAACATGTCTCCACGGCCGCATAGGGCGCGTCAGTTGCTGGGAAGGGATAGTATGGATGGGTTCCCATGAACCCGCTGCAGGCTCAACGTCCTGAGCATAGGAGAAATATGCAGAAATCCCAAGCTGATTCCTCCCCTTCGGAGTCGATCACAAATCGCCGCTCCTGGATGAAAGGCGCTGCAGTCTTGGCAAGCGGAACCGTAGCTGCCGAACTCGCGCCCGCATTTCCCGCCACCGGCGAAAAGGAGTCAGGCAAGACCAGCGACCGCATCATCGCTTCCGATTCGAAGAACGTCGTTGAGACGAATGCCGGTAAGGTTCGTGGCTACACACGCGAAGGTATCCACACCTTCAAAGGCATTCCTTACGGCGCGTCAACGGAAGGCAAGAACCGTTTCATGCCTCCCGTGAAGCCGGCGCCGTGGGCAGGTTTGTTGAGTACCATGAATTACGCGCACGTCTGCCCGTATCCGCCTCGCACGGACTGGAAAAACGACGAAACGGCGTTCATGTTCCAGTGGAATGACGGTCAGCCTGGAGAGGATTGCCTTCGCATCAACGTCTGGACACCGGGGACCAACGACAACCGCAAACGTCCCGTGATGGTGTGGTTGCACGGCGGTGGATTTTCCTTCGGCTCCGGCCAGGAGCTTCTGTCTCTTGACGGCGAAAATCTCGCGCGTCGTGGCGACGTCGTTGTCCTCACGTTGAACCACCGTCTGAATACCTTCGGCTTCCTCAATCTTGCCGAATTCGGTGGATCGCAATACGAAGGCTCGGGTAATGTCGGCATGGTCGACTTGGTCTTCGCGCTCGAATGGGTTCGCGACAATATCGCGAGCTTCGGCGGCGATCCCGGCAACGTCACAATCTTCGGCCAATCGGGAGGCGGCGGCAAAGTCTCCACGCTGTTGGCCATGCCGTCCGCGAAAGGCTTGTTCCATCGGGCCATTGTTCAAAGCGGCGCTACGTTAAAGGTCTCGGAAGCCTCGAATTCCGCGAAGCTCGCTGCCGCAGTCCTGGACGAGCTGAATATCTCCAAGTCCGACGTCGAGAAACTTCGATCGGTGCCGATGGATCATCTCCTCAACGCCGCTCTCGCCGCCGAGGCCAAGATGGCGCCGCCCCTATCTCCAAGCGCCTCCTATCGCAGACGAACCAGAGACATCCGTTGGGGTCCTATGGTCGACGGAAAGATCATTCCGGGTCATCCCTTCGATCCCGTCGCGCCTGGCGTCTCTGCTGGTGTCCCGCTCCTCGTCGGAACAGTGCTGAACGAATTCACGACGGCTATGAACAAGCCCGACGCTTTCTCCATGACAGACGCTCAGCTTGAAGAGCGAATCAAAGAAGTTTACGGCGACCGCTGCGAAGAGATCGTCCAGACGTTCAAAAAAGGACATCCCAACGCGCGTCCGTTTGACCTCTACTCGATCATTGGAACCTGCCAAGTTCGCCACAACGCCGTCAAGCAAGCGCAATTGAAGGCGGCCCTCAATCAAGCGCCCGCTTTTAATTATTGGTTCACATGGCAGACGCCGATTCTCGACGGCCGTCCCATGGCGTTCCACTGCTCCGAGCTTCCGTTCTGCTTCTACAACTCCGATCGTTGCGAAAACATGACCGGCGGTGGTCCTCGCGCCCGCGCGTTAGCCGCGAAGGTCAGCGACGCCTGGATCAACTTCGCGCGCAAGGGAGATCCGAATCACTCCGGCCTGCCGAAGTGGGCGCCCGTCGGCTCCGATAAAGTGACGACGATGATTTTCGATGATACGTGCGTCGCGCGTAACGATCCCGATGGTCCCGAACGCCGTCTCATGGAATCAGTCGGCTAAGCTCCCGGAGACCTGAATGAAAACGTTGATCGCACTCACAGCTCTGATGGCTGCGCTCTGCTGCGCCCAGGACGCAGACAGATCGAAACCGATTATTCATCCTGACCTACGAGTCACGTTTCATGTAAACGCGCCCGACGCCAAGAAGGTCCAGTTACAACCGGGCGGCGCCGACAACGGATTGGGCAAAGGTCCGTTTGACATGGAGCGCGACGACAAAGGCGTTTGGTCCGTCACCACGCCGCCCGCTGTCCCTGGTTTTCACTACTACTGGCTCATGATTGATGGCGTCGCGGTAAGCGACCCCGTCAGCAAAACCTACTACGGCTGGGGCAAGGAATGCAGCGCCATCGAGATCCCTGAGCAAGGAGTGGATTACTACGAGCCCAAGGACGGGCCTCACGGCGACGTTCGTATTCATCCGTATCACTCGAAGGTGACAGGCTCCTGGCGTGGTGCGTTCGTTTACACGCCCCCTGGTTATGACAACAGCGCCACGCGATACCCGGTGCTCTATCTGCAACACGGGGCCGGCGAAGACGAGACCGGTTGGACACGCCAAGGTCGCGCGAATCTAATTCTCGACAACTTGATCGCCGCGAAGAAAGCAGTTTCCATGTTGGTCGTGATGGACACCGGCTACGCTTACAAGCCGAATGCGCCATTAGAAAATGCCCCCAACGGACCGCCGCGCCGTGCTAATTCCTTCGAGGATCTCGTCATCGACGACCTCATCCCGATGATCGATTCCACATACCGCACGATTGCCGATCGAGATCATCGAGCGATGGCCGGTCTATCGATGGGCGGGATGCAGTCTCTTCAAATCACTTCGGGTCATCTTGATAAGTTCGCGTGGATCGGCTCCTTCAGCGGCCCTGTGCGTAACTTCGACATCAAGACTTCGTATAGTGGCGAGTTCGCCGATCCAGCCGCGTTCAACAAGAGGGTTCGCCTCCTATGGCTGGGCGCAGGAACAAACGAAGAAGCGATTCACAAGAGTGTTCAGAACCTTCACGAAGCGCTGAACACCGCTGGCGTCAAACACGTCTTCTACGAATCACCAGGCACCGCGCACGAATGGCTCACCTGGCGTCGCGACTTGAACGACTTCGCGCCCCGGCTATTTACTCGCTGACAAAACATGTTTCTCGGGGAAGCGAGCCGGATCGTACATCTGTCCGCCCGCCATCACCGAATGCACCTTACGGATGTTGTGAATGTCCGCCAGCGGATCCGCATCCAGAATCACCAGATCGGCCAGCTTGCCCTTCTCCAGCGTTCCAAACTCCTTCAGCTTCTTGCAGGCAATCGCGCCATTCTTCGTCCCCGCCACAATCGCTTCCGCCGGAGTCATACCGAGTTCAACCAGGCCCTCGATAGCCATCAAAGTTCCAATCCCATGGCTCTGGCTAGGGGACTTCGGCTCCATCGCAAATTCAGGAGCAGCGCCCCAGTAACTATCTGTGCCCACCGTCACCACGCAGTGATCGCGGATCAGCTTCTGCGCATTCTTCCGCCTCGTATCCAGGTCCGTTCCGAGATCCGCCTCGCGCTTTCGTTCGGATACGGTGGTCTTCAGACGATCCGCATCTCTTTTCTTGTCGGCTTCAGCGAACTTCTTCTCGGCCTCCGCCTTCGCCTTCATGTGCTTCGTCCACGCCTCGCCGGTGATAGTGCTTACCAGCATCGAGCAGATGAGCTTCCGTTGCGCGATCAAGCTCGCCAGGTCGTCCGGCATCTCGCGCGGCGTCAACAACTCGGGATGTTGAATCAAGTCGATCCCCGCTGCAATCGAGAGCCGCAAGCCTTCGATGCTGGTCGAGTGAGTCTCGGCCGACATGCCGCGCTTGTGCGTCTCGTCTACCATTACCTTCTGCGAGTCCGGTGAGAAGCCGATGTACACAGGCTGATTGAAGTGGCTGGTGCCGCCATACTTCAGAAAGTCCGGCCCTTTGTCGAGATACTTGTTGATTGCAACGCGTAACTCCTCGGGCGTTAGGTCAGCCAGGTCTTCGCCTCCGCCTTGTGCGACGGCGTCGTTCATCTCTTCCTGGAAGCGCGTCAGATCTCGTTGCGGCGTCAGGCTGAACGTCACTGAGTACGGGCCGTTCCAACCCACGATGTTGCCTGCAGCCAGGATTCGTGAGCCCACCGCCTCGCCTTTCGCAATCTTGTCTCGTCCATGCGTCAGTGGGATCAGCATGCCGTAGCTATCGCGGACAGTCGTGACGCCGTGCTGAAGCTGTATCTGTGCTGCCTCGATCACGATCTCGTCTTCGCGCCAAAAGTACTTCGCCAACGATTCATAGCGATCCCTCCCGCCGCCGTAGAGTGAGAGGTGAACGTTAGTGTCAATAAAGCCAGGCGTCACGAATTTCCCCGCCGCATCCACTACCGTCGCTCCCGCTGGAACAGTCACCGATCCGCGTTTGCCGATCGCAGTGATCCGGTTGCCGCTAATCACAACCGTTGCATCCGCCAGTGGCGCTCCACCGTTGCCATCAAGGACTGTCGCTCCCACAATCGCCGTATCAGCGGAGTAGCCGCACACGGGAATCAGCGCAAGAAAAAGCAGCGCCCTTAGAAGTTTCATAACATCTCCTGGAACACTGCGTAAAGACTCGAATGCTTCTCAATCCCGATTCCCGGTGCATCCGACAGTTCGATCTTGCCGTTCCGGATCGGTGAATCGTCAGCGAATCCGCCGAATGGTGGAAACACACCTGGATAAGACTCGTTGCCGCCTAAACCCAAACCAGCGGCCACGTGCAGCGCCATCTGATGTCCTCCATGCGGAATGCATCGTCGCGACGACCATCCTTCGCTCCGCAGCATGTCCAGCGTCCTTCGATACTCGACAATGCCGTAGCTCAGCGCAGGATCCATCTGCAGGAAATCGGTGCGACAGTCGAGGCCGCCGTAGCGAATCAGGTTCAGCGAGTCTTGCGTGGAGAACAGGTTCTCTCCGGTCGCAATCGGCGTCGGCGAAGCGGCAGCTACTTCCGCCAGCAGTTTGAAATCGAGCGGATCACCCGGCTCCTCATACCATCGCAGCTTGTAGGGCGTAAGCGCCTGCGCATATTCCAGCGCCGTCTTTATATCGAAGCGTCCATTGGCGTCGACGCACAAGCAATCGCCCGCTGGAAGAAGTTTGAGAACCGCCTCAATCCGCTCCAGATCCTCCTTAAGCGGCGCGCCCCCGATCTTCATCTTGACGGTCGTGTAACCCAAGTCGAGATACGAGCGCATCTCGTCCGTCAGTGCTGAGTTGTCTTTGCCCGGATAATAGTAACCGCCCGCAGCATAGACCGAGACGATACGATCGGTCTTTCCATCCCGATAACGATCCGCGAGCACCTGGAAGAGCGGCTTGTCTTCGACCTTCGCCGTCGCATCCCAAAGCGCCATGTCGACTGTCCCGACCGCAACGGAACGCTCTCCGTGTCCGCCAGGCTTTTCGTTGGTCATCATGGCCGTCCAAGCCTTTTCGGGATCGATGTTAGCGCCGTCGCTGGTCAAGAGCGCTTCGGGCTGAGCGTTCATCAACCGTGGAATCACGCGGTCGCGAAGAATGCCTTGCTGCGCGTAACGGCCGTTCGAATGAAATCCAAACCCAACCACAGGCTTCCCGTTACGGATGACGTCGGTATGCACAGCCACTGCCGATACTGTCATCTCGGCGAAGCTGATAAAGGCGTTGCTGATTTCGGACTTGATCGGAACGACGATGTCCCGAATGGCAGTTACTCTCATGGATTACCAGTATCCAATGAACTTCCACCAGATCATGCCAATGCCAAGCCAAACAGCCACAATCACGAGCGACAGCAGGAATCCCACCTTCCACCACGACGCCTGGCTGACATAACCGAGGCCAAAGTAAACGGGCGCCGATCCCGTGCCGTAGTGGGTAATTCCGGCGTTCAGATTCGAGAAGTAGGCGAGCAGAAATGCAGCCACCAGCGGAGGAGCACCGGTCGCCAGGGCAGCGGCTAGAAATCCCGGATAGAGCGCAGTGATGTGCGCCGTCATGCTCGCGAACCCATAATGTACGTAGAGATAAGTGATAGCGAGCAGCGCCAACGCCAACGTCCAGGGAAGCAAACGGGCATAGCCAAATGTGGACTCCGAAAGCGTTTTGATGACGCCCCGCTTGTTGAGCTCGCTAGCCATCATAATGAGCGGTGCAAACCAGATCAGCGCATCCCATGCTTTTTGTTCCGCGAGCAGGTCGCGCCACTCCAACACCTTCGTGATCAAAATTGCCGAGATTCCCGCCAGCGCGACAAAGGCGTTCGGGATGTGATGCCAAGGCGACGTAATCCAGCCGGCCATGACGCAGAGCATGATAACGGCGAGGCGCCCCTCTCGTGCGCTCAGGTGGCCCATGTGCTCAAGTTCGCGCCGCGCATGTACGCGGGCGGCCTCGGTGTCAGTAGAATCCGGCTTATAGAAGCGATAGAGCAGATAAGGAATAATCAGCAGCGAAATGCCGCCCGGAACAATCGCTCCGAAGAACCAACGCAGCCAGGTCATTTCGACATGACCAATCTTCAAGGCGAAATCGGCCATCAGCGGATTCGAAGCCATTCCGGTTAGGAACATGGCCGACGCAATGTAAGTCGTATGGAACGCGACCAGAACAAGGAAGCCGCCCATCTTTCCCGAAGGCGTGCCCGGTTGGGAGTCTAGCGCTTCCGCGACCGAACGAGTGATCGGACAGATGATGCCGCCGCCCCGCGCCGTATCCGACGGGACAAAGGGAGCGAGCACCAGGTCAGAAACAGAAATGGAATAGCCCAGCGTCAGAGCGTTTCGCCCAAACTTTCGGATGAACAGATAGGCGACTCGCGTGCCCAGTCGCGTGTCAGTCACAGCTCTCGAAAAAAGAAATGCAGTGAAGATGAGCCACACCGTGGGATCGGCGAACCCGGAAAGCACCACCGCTGGTGGCAACGTGTTGCTGAGCGCCAAAGCGGTCATCGCAACCAAAATGCAAGCGCCCATCGCCATCGGCTGAACGATAAGCGAAACGATGGTGGCCACAAAGAACGCCAGCAGATGCTGTTGATCAGGCTGCAATATCCAATTGGGAAGGAAGTAAAGAATCAGGCCGGGAATCAGCACCACAGCCCAACGCCACGCAGCAGATTTAGTTGTGTTTATAACGGGAGGAGCACTTTGAAGAATGGCCATTCCTGCGGCTGAATGTTACCATGCCAGTCGTTAAATCTGGCTCATGAAAAGATTCAAGTTAGCGGTTGTTCCGGGAGACGGCATTGGCAAGGAAGTCGTGCCTGAAGGCATTCGAGTTCTAGAGGCTGTCGGCGCACAATTCGGCATCGGTTTCGATTACCAGAACTTCGATTGGAACTGCGAGACCTTTAAGACGACTGGTCGCATGATGCCCGAGGATGGCCTCGACCGCCTGCGCGATCACGATGCGATCTTCCTCGGCGCCGTTGGCTTTCCTGGCGTTCCGGACCACGTCTCGCTTTGGGGATTGCTGATTCCCATCCGCCGTACTTTTGATCAGTATGTCAATTTGCGACCGGTGCGCCTTCTGCCCGGTCTGCAGGCGCCGATTCGCAACAGCACACCCGGCGCCATTGATTTCTGGGTCGTACGCGAGAACACGGAGGGCGAATACTCGCAGATCGGCGGCCGACTCCACGAGGGTACGGAACACGAGATGGTCGTTCAAGAAGCGATCTTCACACGGCACGGTACGGATCGAATCATTCGTTGGGCGTTCGAGTTCGCGAAGAGCATCGGCCGAGATCATGTCACCTCTGCTACCAAGTCGAACGGCATTTTCTACTCCATGCCCTATTGGGATGAACGGTTCGAACTGATCAGCAAAGACTATCCAGACGTGAAGACCGACCGGTATCACATCGATATCCTTTGCGCGCGCTTTGTCATGACGCCCGAGCGGTTTAATGTGGTCGTCGCCAGCAATCTCTTTGGCGACATTCTTTCCGACTTAGGTCCTGGCGTGACAGGCACGATAGCCGTAGCGCCCTCCGCCAACATAAACCCGGAACGTAAATTTCCTTCCATGTTTGAGCCGGTCCACGGTTCCGCTCCCGATATCGCGGGGCAGGGAATTGCGAATCCCATCGGGCAGATTTGGTCGGCAGCCATGATGCTGGACCATTTCGGCGAACCCGAAGCCGGTAAGGCAATTATCCGCGCAATCGAGACCGTTCTGACCTCTCCTAACGCGCCTCTCACCCCTGATCTTGGCGGTAAAGCGAGCACGGTGGAACTCGGCAGTGCGATTGCCCACGCAATAGCCCGCAGCTGACAGGAGACCGTATAAAAGTACTAGAAGTACAATAGGTCCTCTGTCTTTAACAGCACAGAGTTGGAGGACGAATGAACTCTCCGCTTCCTATGCGTCCTGTCTGTTGGATTGCGCAGCTCGTTGGCTTCTTTGGTATATCTCTTGGCGTTGGACACTGTGCGTCGGCTCTGTATATCGACGGACTTATTCAGACAAGTTCGGGAAGTATTCGCTTCGCCCCAGACAGCTCGATGACCACACCTTTTGCACTCTCCGGTGCTGGAGCGGAAGGCTCTATTACTGGAGGGACATATAGCTACGCGCAGTACACAGCGACGGCGGGCTATGGACAGATGGGCGTTTCCTTCAACGCCCAGGCGGCTTGCAACGGCGCCGGTTGCGGCCAACAAGCGGTTACCGGGTGGCTTCAGATTGGTTCTAGCGACGTATTGCACGTAACGAATGCCCCGGCAAGTGGGCGGATCCAATTTTCATACTCACTCTCTGGCGGTGGTTCCGTCCAGAGTCCGGCGAACGGGAGCTCCTTCCTGATCGACGATGAGTTGTGGCTGGCATTGGCGATTCGCGATACCTGCGGGCCTTCGTCCTGTCAGCAGTCTTCCTACTCTCAGCTTTTGGGAACGGATATGCGTGCCACGATCCCAGCATCGGGAACGGTCTCAATGCCGTACTCGAACAGTACGCTGTCCTTTTTCTTCGCATTCGAAGCGACGTTCAGTTGCTACGGTGACGCATCCGGACCTTGCCAACTTGGTTTCAATCTGGCGCCCGCGACGCTCTCAAACGCGAGGGTGGTGGACTCGAGTGGTAATCCGATTGCCGGTGCGCAACTCGTAGCAGATTCCGGATTCAACTACGCTGCCGTCCCTGAGCCGGCCTCTCTCGGCTTTGTTGTACTTGGAATCGCGTCTATCGCCGCGTTCCGATTCAGATCAAATAAGCCGGCCTGAGCCTGCTTCATCTATTTGCGTGATAGGTTGAACGTGTAGTCAGCCTATGCCGCAAGTCTCTCCAACTCCTAAAACCTATGACGTCGTAATCGTCGGCTCCGGCGCAGGAGGCGGCATTGCTGCGGATGTCCTTGCTCGGGCAGGAGCAAAAATCTGTATGCTCGAAGCAGGCGATTGGTACGACTGCCGACACGACGCCAAGATGTTCGAATGGCCCTACGACGTTCCGCACCGCGGCGCCGGCGACCAAGTCGAAAGCCGCTCGGATACTTCGACGCCACGCCCGTAGGCGGTTGGGAAGTACCCGGCGAGCCTTACACGAACGCGCCGGGCTCCGACTGGTGGTGGTGGAGAGCGCGTATGCTCGGCGGCCGAACGAATCATTATGGCCGGATTTCTCTGCGCATGGGTCCTTACGATTTCAAACCGTACAGCCGCGATGGCAAAGGTTTTGATTGGCCCATTTCTTACGAGGACCTAGCTCCGTATTACGACAAGGCCGAAGAGTTGATCGGGATCTTCGGCACTGCCGAAGGAATCGAGAATGCTCCCGATGGACGGTTTCTCCCGCCGCCCGCGCCTCGCGGCTACGAGCGGATCATGAAGGCGGCCAGCGATAAGCTCAACATTCCCTGCATCCCTTCGCGGCTTGCCATTCTGACGCAGCCGCATAATGGTCGAGCCGCCTGTCACTACTGCGCGCAATGTGGGCGCGCCTGCGGAGTGAACGCGAACTTCAATTCGCCGGGTGTTCACATTTTTCCCGCGCAGAAGACCGGAAATCTCGAAATGCGAACGAACGCCATGGTCCGTGAAGTCATGCTCGGGACCGACGGGCTCGCGACAGGCGTTTCGTATATCGACAAGAAGACTCGCAAGGAGGTGGAAGTTCACGGCAAAGTTGTTGTGCTGGCGGCGAGCTGCTGTGAAACGGCTCGCATAATGCTCAATTCAAAAAGCAATCTGTTTCCGAATGGCATCGCGAATTCATCGGGACTGGTGGGCCGCTACATCATGGACACGGTTGGCTCTTCCGTCAGCGGATACCTGCCGATCTTGCAAGATCTTCCTCCGCATAACGAAGACGGCGTGGGCGGCATGCATCTCTACATGCCATGGTGGCTTTATAAAGAACAGAAGGCCGGTAAGATTCCCTTTGCTCGCGGCTATCACATCGAACTCGGCGGCGGACGCCGGCAACCCGGCGTAGGGCTTCATGGGCGCATACGCTGATCGTTTTCTTGGTGGCGGATACGGCGTGGAACTGAAGAAGGGCCTCCGAAGATTATTCGGCGGCGACGTTCACTTAGCTGGTCGCGGCGAAATGATTCCCAACGCCGAGAGCTATTGCGAGATCGATCCCAACGTCGTCGATCAGTGGGGCATCCCTGTTTTACGATTTCACTTCAAATGGAGCCAGGACGAGATTCTGCAAGCCAAACATATGCAGGAAACCTTCCGTGAGTACATCGAGACTATGGGCGGCGTTGTGACGCAGAGTTCCGGAGCGAATAAGAATTGGGGAATCGAGCACGGCGGGGAGGTGAAGCACGAGGTAGGCGCGACGCGTATGGGAAACGATCCGAAGACGTCGGTGTTGAACGCGAATTGCCAGGCTTGGGATGTAAAGAACCTTTTCGTCACGGACGCAGCACCCTTCGTCAGCAACGCCGATAAGAATCCCACATTGACGATCACCGCACTCGGTTGGCGAACTTCAGACTACATCGTGGATCAAGTAAAGAAGCTGAATGTGAAGGTATAGTCAGCTGTCGAGGCGATTCGACATCACGCAAACTGAGAGGATGTGTCTCAGAGCGCGGCCGTCGCTATGGCTTCCTCTACTGCTCGTACCGTCTTCCGACAATTGCGCCCGTCTTTTCCGAAATGACATAGTGAGGGCCGCCGCCAGCCATTGCTTCACCTTTCAATTCATAGTCGATGTGCCAATTCCCATCTTTCAGCTCCGTATGGATCCGATAAATGCTTAGATCCTGATAGGCGTGCTTCGCATCATCGTTTGCGATCGCACGTGCTGCTGTTTCATCGATCATCGCGCCGCCTTTCGTCAATTGATTAACCTGTTGATCTGGCCGCTTCGAAACAGGCGCTGTACAACCCGTCAGTAGAAGAGCGACGGAGACAAGCACGGGCATCATCTTGTTTCGAGGCACGAGTGTCCACTTGCCTAGAAAGCTTTAAACTTCATCGAAAGAACCGTTGATCGGTGCTTGTGGCGCATCGCCGCCCGTAGCGCCGGGGAAGCCGCGGTTGCCCGCCAGGTGAAGTCGTTGGCCGGGTCCTGTGTTTGCAGTTTCTCTTGTAGCGACATCCGGAAATGCTCCAATGATCAGCCAGGGAACGCCTGTATTGTTGGCGGAGTTCGTATCCGTCCCGCTAGGAAATACGTGGCCCCAACAGGGTCCGACATTCGGGTGCGTGTGGAATGTTCCGACCACGACCGAGTCGGCGACGTCCGGAGGGCCGCCAAGCTGAATAGCCGCCTGCGCCCCGGCAGTGGCGCGCCGAGTATCCAAAAGTCCCGTAATCAGGTTCAGGTAGATCCACCCACCCTCCTCGTGAACCCTAGCCGGAGGCGGCGTACCTGCCGGAGGATTGCAAGGTCCAACCGGTTCTCCGGGGGTGTGCTGAGGCAGCGTCACACCCGCGTTTGATGAGCCGAACGCCGCCACCATCGCAGCGCTGACGGTTGCATCGGATAGCATCGTCCCGGCCCCTGGCGCGGTCCTGCCGAGCAGCTCGACTACCTTTGCGAAGTCGTTGCGGGACACCTTACCTTGGATGTTCCGAAGCAGCGTGGTGTCGGCTAGCGCGGTGGCTTTCTCGGCCGCCCTCGCCGCAACGATTTTCGCTTTGTACTCTGCGTAAGCGGTTTTCCCGGCAGTAACCAAAGCCTGCAGTTGGCTGGAGAGAGTCGCTGCCGGAGGCGCTGGCGCAGGTCCTGGAGGCGCAGGCGCAGGTCCCGGAGGTGCAGGTGCTGGTCCTGGGGGTGCAGGCGCTGGCGCGGTCCCGGGGGTGCAGGTGCTGGTCCCGGGGGTGCAGGTGCTGGTCCCGGGGGTGCAGGCGCTGGGGGCTGGGTGCGGTCGTGCAGGTGCTGGTCCCGGGGGTGCAGGCGCTGGGGGCGTGGGTGCTGGAGGCGTGGGTGCTGGAGGCGTAGGTCCCGGCGGTGGAACTTGCCCCGCGAAGAGCACATCCAGACTTTCCATCGTCAGGGGCCCGACGATGCCATCCGCAGTCAAGGCATGCGCTCGCTGAAAACTTCGAAGCGCAGCTTGCGTCTCGCTCCCAAAAGCTCCGTCGACGCCGAACTTAGGCAGTGGAAAGCCAGCGTCGATCAGGGCGTTCTGAATCTTCGCAACGGCCGGGCCGCGGCTTCCCATTTGCAGCAGCCGCTCATTATCAAAACAAGCCTCGAGCACAGGATCGCCGGCAAAACGAGGCGACTTCAGGTCGTGACCATCACCAGTCTTACGTTGAACTGTTCCGGCACCCTGATTCCCGGGACGATCGGAATGCGCCGAACTCAAATCGCCGTTCTTCGCCGCGCTTCCATCCAGCAATCGGACCACCTCTGTTGCAACGCGATCAGCCTCTCCTTCATACGCGTCGTCTGGCTGCCCCACCACCATCTTGCGTTGTAGACCTTGCTTCGCGTCCTCTTCTTCTTTGGAGCATTCGGAGCACTTACGCTGCACGCTGACGCGCTCGGCTCGATCGGAGACGACCGGAGACCCGCCTTGTTGAACGACATGCGTTAGTTCGTGAGCCAGCAGTTCCTTGCCGGAAGAACTATCAGGGTTGTAGCTGCCGTCCCGGAAGAAAATGTCCCGGCCCGTGGTGAAGGCAACCGCATCGACGGCGCGGTTCAGTATGTCGGGCTGTGTGCCAGTGTGGATCCGAACACCGCTAAAATCAACGCCGAACGCCGACTCCATCTGGCTTCGAGATCCGCTATCCATTGGCCGGCCAGAAGGGCGCGACTGTTCGATACCGGCTTCGACATCCGGAGCGGCTTCTCCTTCGGAAGCTTCTTTCCTCGCCAGAGCCAAAACCCGCTGCACATATTGGTTGCCAAACTTCCGCTGCAGGTCTTGGACGAACTGCGCGCCTGCGGTTCCCCGCAAATCGGGTTCCCGGTTCAACGTGCGTGCGAGAACGGTCGCGTTGCTGGCGGAAACAGAATGCCCGATCCGCGTCTCGACTTGATCAACCTGACGCCGCAACGGGATCTTGTTTGAAGTTCGAGTGCTCGGAATCGCGACATGCTCTGCCGTTTCGCGCACTATGCGAGCCGATTGGTCTCCCATCCGTCATGTCCCCTTCAGATCGGTCGAGTTTCCGACTTCTTCCCCAGATGCAGATTGCAATTCCGTGGCCACGGCAGCGGAGCAGCCTAGATTGCAGACCTCATCGTATAACAAAAATGAGGAACAGCGAGGTCCAAGCAATTTCGATAACCGAGTCTCGGCACC
Organism: uncultured Acidobacteriaceae bacterium; assembly: GCA_963730775.1. GTDB lineage: Bacteria > Acidobacteriota > Terriglobia > Bryobacterales > Bryobacteraceae > Bog-105. Next base: position 32,315 of record CAVSTI010000025.1, read on the forward strand.
AGGAACAAGCGATCGGTATCTTTCAATCATCGGGACGGCTTACTCGGCGCGGGCCAGCGACCTTCTCTACTTCCCGCATCAGCCGTAGCGTATTGCCGCCATAAATCTTTCGGATATCGGCGCTCGAAAATCCCTTCATCAAAAGAGCGCGCGTCAGGTTCGGAAACTTTGAAACGTCATCCAAGCCCACGGGCGCACAGGTAATGCCGTCGAAGTCTGTTCCAATGCCGATAGCGTCGATCCCGGCAATCTGGCGCACATGGTCGATATGCGCCACCAAATCATCCAGCGTCGCCCGAACAGGCGCATCTTTCGGAGCGTCGGCCGATTTCTGAGAGATGAAGTTGCAGTAGATATTCATCTGGATCACGCCGCCCTTCTTCGCCAGCGCTCGAATCATGTCGTCCGTCATGTTGCGCGGCGCGTTGGTGATTGCGCGGCACGCCGAATGGGAAGCGATAATCGGCGCCCTGCTCACTTCGAGCGCATCGTAAAACGTCTTATCCGCCACATGCGAGATGTCGACCATCATGCCCAACCGGTTCATCTCGCGCACAATGTCCTTGCCCAGCGGAGTCAGGCCGTTATGGTGCTGAATCTTGATCGTTAGTGATATCGCCCGATGAATCGGCCCAGCTATTGGTGTTCCAATGGGTCAGGGTCATGTACCGAACTCCGAGCCGGTAGTAATCGCGCAGCAGTCGAGGGCTGTCCTCAATCGCATGCCCGCCTTCAATGCCCATCAATGCGGCGATCTTGTGTTGGCGGTGCGCTCGCTCAATGTCGGCCGCCGTAAAGGCCTGCAGAAAATCGCCCGGATACCGGTCAATAACGTCGTGCTGGACCGTGTCGATCATCTGCAGCGCGCGATTTGCCGAGTGGTTTCCCTCCACGTAGGTCGCCGCCACATAGACCGAAAAGAACACGGCTCCCACGCCGCCCGCCTTCAGCCGCGGAATATCGGTGTGGTCCTTGGGAGCATTCGCAATATCCGTTCCATCCACCGTAAATGAGGGAGTGTCGTTGTGGGTATCGATAAGGATGGCGGATTTCCGAATCTTCTCCACCTCCGCGTCGATCTTTTTGCTGTCAGTTTCGGCGCCACTTGAAGAAACGCACGTCAGCACAAGGAGAAGGAACAGGACAAATCGCCGTGACAAGTTTTCAGAATACAATTAAGGGAAGATGCAGGAAGCAGTTTTAGATTCCGTCGCGCCGGCCGCCATCTCGGGCGGGAAGAGTTGGATGCGAACCGCAGCGGCCATCTGCGGCGTGTTGCTGGGCTTCATTTTTTTGGTGTCTGGTGGCTGGAAAGTGCTTCAACCGTTTCAAACGGGCGAGCTGCTCGAACAGGCGCAAGTTCCTGGTGGTTGGGGACCGTTAGGAGCGGCCACCCTGGGAACCCTTGAATTGTTTGCTGCTGTCCTACTGTTTTGGCCGCGGTACCGCAGATGGGGCGGAATTCTTGGTTCAGCGCTGATGATTTTTTTCATCGGCTGGATTGCGTTCTACTACAGCAAGCTGGTCGGACACGAGTGTAGTTGCTTCCCCATCATCAAACGCTCCGTCGGTCCAGGTTTTTTTTATAGCGATGGCGTGATGTTGCTGTTCGGACTTGCCGCGGCCGCCTGGTCATCCGCTGTGGCGCGCGCTCGTATTCCGATGATGACGTTAGCGGCTGTGGCCGGCCTCGCCGCTCTGAGCTTCGGTGTTGGCTCGGCGAATCGGCAAAACGTTAAGGTGCCCTACCCAGTCGTTGTGGACGGAAAACCGGCCGATCTCCGAACGGGAAAAGTGTTCCTCTTCTTTTACGATCCAAGTTGTTCGCACTGCGATGCAGCCGCGAAGTTCATGTCCAACTTCGCCTGGAGCGAAACTCGCGTCGTCTCGATCCCGACAGTCAACCCGCAGTGGGCTCCAGACTTCCTGCACGACACAAAGCTGAAGGCGCAGACGAGCTTAGACGCGAAGAAGCTCCGCGCAGCCTTCCCTTTCGTCGATCCGCCCTATGGAGTAGCGTTGGTCGATGGCCAGGTGAAGGGTCTGTATCCCCAAACGCAATTCAATGCGCCGCTTCCCAAGGCGGATCTTCAGAAACTGAACTTCATCCACTAATCGCCTGTACGCGTAAGCGCTTTATTTCATCACCGACAAAAACTGCGCGAACGGTCCGATGTCCTGCTTATAACGTTTCGCCATCACTCGGCTGATCTGTACTACATGGGCCATATCGTGAGCCGTCCACGTCGCCAACAGTTCACGCACTGTGACAGCACCTAGCGTCGGATGCATTCCCTTCAACTCGAACTGTTCCGGCTGTAAACGCAGACCGCGTAGTCGTTCCAGATTCTGTTTGCGCAAAGCGCCAAACTCATCCAGCAAGGTTGGCAGCGACTTCCCAGTGCTATCGCGAAACTGCGCCTCGCGATCGAAGCGCGTGAACGGTTTCGCTTCTCCGTGCTCGAGTATGGTCAACAATCGCTGCATCCAATCGGTCCTTTCACCATGGACCAAATGCCCGATCACATCGTAAGGGCTCCAGGTGTTCGGACCCTCTGTAGCGCTCGTCCACGGCGCCGGCAGATCCCGAAGCAGCGCGTCCAGGGTCGCCGGAGTACGACTTAATACGGCCACGCATTCGTCGAGGAAAGGAGTGCTCATCAGTCTCATCATAGGTCTGCCATCCGTTTGAATCGAAGCGCTGATTGCCGTTCGGACGGTCGCCTTACAGCCGGCCAATATGCCAAGAGGCCCTGTCGCGCAAGTCGCGGCAGGGCCTCGATTGTGACCGCTCAATTTAGTTCGTTCGCAGAACGAGTTATTCAGTGCTGTTCTTCGGCAAAGCGCTCGACAGAAACTCACCCACATCATGCTTCAATTTCGTATGGGAGGTGCCGTCGATATACAGCATGTGTCCGGACTGGTAATAAGCCCAAGAGATGCGCTTGTGCATCTCCGGGCTCAGTCCCATGTGGTTGAACGTGTACTCCACCGCATAGTACGGCGTCGCCAGATCGAAGTAACCCGCCGCCATCATCACCTTCATGTAAGGATTCTTCATCATCGCATTCCGCAGCAAGCTCGTGGTGTCGCCGAACCCGTTCTGCACGCCGTAATCCCAGGGCTGAATGCCGCCGCTGGTGTAGTAATACATGTCGGTCTTGTAGTCAACTCCGTTGCGCATGTAGTTCGTGAAACGCCGCGGTGAACGGAGGCGTAATCACCGTGCTCGAAGGATCGAACTCGCTCGTCTCTCCCGTATTCAGCGCCGACGGCCCGGTGAACCGCCCGTCATAGCGGCCGATCGTCTCGTGCTTGTCGCGCAGCAGTTGCCGCGCGAAGTGCGAAACGTCCAAGCGCAGATTGCTCTCGTCGATGTAATGCGCATCGAGCCCGGTGTAGCGCACCAGTTTATCGACAATCGCCTTCCGTTCCGCCGCGGCGAGCTCGTCGCCCTTTGTCAAGCGCCGGCGCATACTCGCCCGTCGCGAAGCCTTCCACTTCCTTCAGAAAGCCTTCAGATCCTTCTTCTGCAGATCGGCCGCAACTTTTTTGTGATACCAGGCATCGGCCGCATAAGTGGGCAATTCCAGCTGATAGACCAGATCGTCGCTGCGGCTCCAGATCGTCTCCAGGTTCAGCGTGGTCCCGATCAGCACGATGCCGTTAAACGCGATCCCGCGCTCGATCAGATAGCCCGCCAATCCGGCCGCGCGGAACGTCCCGTAGCTTTCGCCCGCGATAAACAGCGGCGATAGTTCCCGGCTGTTGCGCGTGATGTACATGCCGCATGAACTCGCCGACCGATTGAATGTCGCCCTGTACGCCGTTCATCCGGCGCGCGACTTCAATCGTCTTGGCGCGGCTGTAACCCGTGCCCACCGGATCGATGAACACCAGGTCGGTCTGATCCGAGCCACGTGTCCTGGTTGTCTTTCATCTGGTACGGCGGCGGCGGCATGCATCCGTTCGGCATCAGCTTCGGACTGCGCGGTCCCATTCCGCCCATGTGAACCCACATCGACGCCGATCCCGGGCCGCCGTTGAAGCAGAACGTCAGCGGCCGCTTGCGTGGCGTCGCCTGCGCCATCCAGCGTATACGCCATGTAAAAAATGTGCGCCTCCGTTTCGCCCGAAGTCGTTTTCAGTGGCATCTGCGCCACCGTCGCCGTATAATTGAGGGTTTTCCCGCCGACTGTGATCGAATGGTGAGTCACCACCGGAACTTCGTCCACTTCGCCGCCCACCGCGGGTCCAGGTCCGGGTATTCCCGGTCGCGCGCCTCGATTTGCTTGCACGGCTGGGGCAGCGGGCGCGGCTGGAGCAGTCGGCTGAGGAGCAGTCTGTCTGGTCTGCGGCGTCGCTGGTGTGCTCTGGGGAGCCATCAGGAGTAAGAACAAGGAAAGACTGAACATTGCGTAATGATAAACAATCGCGTCCGCGATCTGCTCGCGCGTCCCAACCCGCTTGTCGATTAAGGGTTAGCGGCGGCGGTCATGGCGATGGCTCGCTGCTTTGCGAAGCTCACGACCGGCCCCGTGAAGGAGACGCTCGCGTTCGAACGGAACCCTGTCAGCATGTCCATGGCGATCAAACCCCACGGACGGCCGAACTCCTCTCTCGTATCGGCCGCCACGCTTTTCAGGTGTTCCGCCAAGTCGCCCCTTAATTTCTTGAACGTGTTGTTTTCGGGATCCATTTTCGGGTTCTGAGCAAGGAAAGCTCTCACCACCGCGAGCTTCTTGCCTGTTTCATTCATGGTCTTCGCCCACCAGACAATGGTCGTGTAATCGGCTGTCATTGCGCCAATTTGTGTGTTCGTGGCGGCAGGAAAAATTTGGCGGAATTTGGGCTGCCCTCCATCCTTCATCTCTTTCCAGACCCCGTCATCTTGAAGGGGAGATAAACGAAACCGATCCACAGCGTCATTATGAATAGCGACCTGCATCGCCTGCCGTCCGATCGTTTCGTAGTCCGTAATGGCGCGGGGCATTTCTCCCTCGAGAAACATAGTCGTCATCAACGCGTCGTCATAATCGGTGGTGGCGTAAACGATCGTCCTGCCGAAGTCGCCGATCTCCTTCGTTAGATCGTTCTGTTCCGCCATCGTCATCAGCTTTAGGCCGACGGCGACGTCCAACTCGTCCTGCATGGTCTCGCGGTTCGTCTGTGCATGCAGTTCGCAGTGGATCTGGCTCGACTTCAACTTCGGCTGACTGACGGTGGAACCAGAGGCGCGATACGCTGCAGTAATCAAGAGACTCGACGCCAGCACCTTTCGCAGTTGTCGCGGATCAGCCTGGGTGGGTTTACCGCCGATGTTTAAAACGGTTGCCTGGATGCGGCTTGCCGAGGCCGTGTCGCTCAACGTGAGTTCGCCCGATTCGGGATCGAAGAGCGCTTTCCCTTTCAGCGTCAGCTTGGAAATGGAGATGAAGTTATAGATGCCGAGTAAGTTCACCTTGAACGTATGCTTGCTCTGTGTCAACGTCGTAAAGACGCTCTGGACCATCTTGATCCCGCCCGGCAATGGGCCCTGTTGCGAAACAAGATCGGAAAGGTCGCCGTCCAGCGCTCGATGAATCGCCATGCGGCCATCCGCGGCGAGAGCTGCAAGATCTACCTCATATAGGAAAGCGGCCTGGGTCGCCGCCAAACTACCAATCTCGAACGATACCGCCACTTCTAGCGTCCGCTCAATGGCCGCCATTACCGTCGCCTGAATCGATGCGATCGTGTCGGGATCGAGCTTCGCGTTCTTCAGCTCGTCAAAATCTGCTTGCGCATCGGGACTAAGCGCCGAGATCACTTTCGCAAACAGATCGTCGTCGCCTAGCGACAACGACAAACCCGCGCTCGCGCTAGTGTTCACCTTCCATTCGGATCCATGCTCCCGAAAGTAACCGAGGCGCACTGTCGTCGGTCCGGTTTTACGGATTCGGATTTCATAGTCTCCGAACACCCGATACGATCCCCCGACCGTGATCGAAGCGCCTTCCGAAACGCTGATTGGACCGGGCCATGAGAGAGCATCGACGGACGCCAATGGATTCGAGACGGCAAGCAGGTTTGCCGAAGCCGAGAACTTCAAACTTCCATTTCCCGCGACGGTGATGACGCTGTCCGGAAGCATGGCTTCGAGATCTTGCAGATCTCCCGGTAACTGGAAGCTTGCAAGCGTTTGCTTGATGGCGCTCAGAATTGTCGGCGCCGTGGGTGTGATCGAGAACTTCTGATAGTTCGTTACCGAAACCGACGAATCCGCGGAGAACCCAAATGTGAGGTCAGAAGCGCGGGTCGCCACACTTCCGCCTACATTCGCGGTGACGTTGAACGAGACGTAACGCTCTGATTGTTTTACCGGAACATCTTCGCCGTATTTATCCGGGCTAAACAATGAGTCCGTCTCATCTTTTCCGAGATGTGGATCGGGCAAAAAGATATTGATGGCGCCATTAGCGCCGGCTTTAATCGTGAGATCGATATCCTGCACACCGATCGGAACAGGCTGGCCAAAGCTCAGGCTGGATTGAAAAGAAGTGACGGCTGGGTCATCCAACTTCAACGGAGCGAAATCGCGGAGCTTCCGGTTACGAGTAATTAGTTCGGGAATTACCTTGAAGTATTTGACAAAGGCCGACGTATCGTTCGGCTCAACTTCGATATCGAGATCTAAGTCATCTCGAAGACTGATCGTCGGCATAGGTTCTTTCCTTTTGCTGCGGACTATCATACGTCGAATGCGAGTTCGAACGCCGCAAAACTCGATTAACGTTTTACAACGTCTTAACAACTCAATTGGCGATTCAAATTATTCTGTGAGTGGTAAGCGACGATGCCTGAGTATTCATTGGGGGAATACGAATGTCTAGGAATTTACGGAAAAATAGAATTTTTGCGTTCGCGTCGGCGGCGCGAGTTTTAACGCTGACAATTCTTATTTCAGGTTTGCATCCGAATTTCCAACTAACCCAAGCGTTTATCTTTATTGGAGCGAAAGCAGCACCGGCGCTGATTCCACAGATGTGACGCGCCTTCATTCCTACTGCGCCAGACGATGAGTTCGAAGGACCGGAGCCGGACGATAACCATATCACCGGATCGGTGTTCCGGCTGAACGATGACGGATCGACACCATTCGATAACCCGTTCTTTGCCGCGGGCGCATCGATGGGTGGCGAAGTGGGAAGGAACATTCAAAAGCTCTTTTCGTATTTGCCATCGGAATGGTTTTGGATTTGCGTTTGACCCGGTTTCCGGAAGGCTTTGGGATTCAGAGAACGGTGATGACTCGTTGGACGAGATCAATCAGGTCTCAGCCGGAGGGAATTACGGTTGGGTTCAAGCGATGGGCCGTCTTAGTCGTATCGCTCAGTTCAAGTTGATAGAAATGAACTTTATTACCCCTCCGGCGCGCCATGCTCGGGGCGATACAACCGATTCGGTATCCGACCACCCGCATCGCTTATACCGGAGCGCTTGCGCTCTCACGAATGTTTATGCTTCCGGCGCCACCTATCATGATCCGGAGATGAGTTGGCGTTACGGAATTCCACCGTCCGGTCTTGGTTTCGTGAAAGGCGATGGCGTGAGGATCCATTTACAATGGAACGCTCTGGTCCGGACAAGCAACGAGGGCGAGCGTGACGGGAGGAGCAACCGGAACGTTCGCTGGTGGTGTTCTGATGATGTTCCGTCTGAGTGCAGATCGTGCTCACCTGGATCTGAGTGCAGATCCTCGTCTGGCTGACGGCGTGGCCGATAACGGGATTGCATATCTCATCGCGGTGGGCACGCCAGCAGGCGACCCGGGCTATAAGTATGACGGAACAGAGAGCGAAAGCTTGATGGTCGGCCGGGAGTTTGGAGTACTTACCGATATTCAAACGGGTCCCAATGGTAACTTGTATCTCGTTTCAAATACGGACAACCTGGTGTACCGTATTACACGCGTTCCACAACTTGCAATCGATAGGAAACGAATCACATGATAGCCAAACCGATTGTAAAGAGCCTGATCGCGGTCACTCGATTCTGTTGCTTATTCGCTCCCTTGAACGCTGCCCAGATCATCAATAACGGCGGGTTTGATTCCGGCCTAACCAGCTGGACTACGGCCAACTAGGCAGGCAGCGACGGTACGTTTTTTGTTCAATCGGGCACGTCGAGTCCCTCCAGCGGAACGACGGTTCTGGCCCCATAGGCGCGCCGAACGCAGCCATGACGGACGCGCAGGGTCCCGGGACCCATGTTCTTTATCAAAATTTTGTGATTTGGCATCGGCAGTCCTGAGCTTCGATGCGTTCCTTGGAAACCAGGCTGGCGCATACTCCGTTCCCAACCCTGCCAGCCTGGATTTTTCAGCGGCCGCTTTCAATCAGCAAGCACGAGTTGACATACTTATTGGCTCGGCATCGGCCTTTGGCGTGGGAAGCAACGATGTCTTGTTGAACATCTTTCAAACAAATCCGGGCGATCCCGCGGTCTCAGGATATACAAACCATTCTGCGGATATCGCACTGTTTCTCAACGCACATCTCAATACAACGCTACGGCTCCGTTTCGCCGGGAAGCGTCGCAGCCTTGCTCGGCTTAGGCTACGCGTGGCGACGTCGAAAAATTTCTCTTTAAACAGCGGCAGGAGTTCGGAGATCGACCTTTTCCGAGGGCGACAGATCCGCTTTGAGCGTATATCGCATATGATTCAAGGCTGAGTCGTGCTCTTCACAGTTACAAGCGGCGACACAATCAACGGGAACAATGAGTTCCAGGTCCCGCATATATGCGTCGTTCGCTGTGAAGAGCACACAGCTATTAGTTGAAACCCCTGTGAGAATCAGCCGTTTGGCACCGAGATGCTTTAGCAGAATTTCGAGCGGTGTCTGGTAAAAACCCGAGTGCTTCGGCTTCAGAACGAAGTAGTCGTCCTTTGTAGGCAGTAACTGCTGAACAAATGGACGGCCGGGGCTATTCGATCGGAGGGAGTGCCCGACTATCTCCTCGAATCTGGATTGCCAGCGGCCAAAGTTGTCATTGACGTAAATGGAAGGGACTCCAGCTTTCGACGCTCGCTTCTTGAGAGAGGCAATGTTTGGCGCAATCTTAATCGCCTGACTGAAGAGTTCATCTCCCCGCGGAAAATCGAAGTCATTAATTACGTCGATCAGCAACAAGGCTGTGTCGTGTGTATCTGGCGCACTCCCATGCAAGTCGTGCTGCGCGCCCGGTTGTGGTGTCACTACTCCCAATTTACTTCCAGTGCGAAACAGCGATCAGGAGTTAAGCAGTTTTGGACAAAGTGGGTTTAGGAGTACTCATCACGAGGCGACCATGGTGAACGCCCTTTGTCCCGATTAAAAGATCGGCCAGTTTCTGGACGCGACCCGATTTACCGCGAACCACCAAAACTTCGAGACACGTATGGTGATCGAGATGGGCGTGCGTTGTGGCGATAACAAGGTCGTGATGGTCATGCTGCAGCTTTGTCAACTTGTCCGGCAGCAGACGTGAATGATGGTCGTAGATGAGCGTAATGCTTCCCACTACGACCGCATCGGGCTCTTCGACAGCTGCGGTAATCAGTCGGTCCCGAATGAGGTCGCGGAATGCTTCTGAACGGTTCGTGTATCCCTGCTTGGCGATAAAGCGATCGAAACGAGTCAATAAATCTGAATCGATTGCAACACCAGTGCGGGTTAGCTCTCCCATGGGTAATCCATACCATGCGAGGCACAGCGGTAACACGTTGCTCTCAGTAGTGTTACGCTAAAAAGTCGTTTGCGACCATGCATATCCCCGACGGATATCTGAGCCCGTCCACTTGCGTAGGGCTCTATGCTGCGGCGACACCATTTTGGTATGTGGCTCTTCATCAAGTGAAGTCGACGCTTCATACCCGAGCGGCGCCTCTACTGGCGGTGTTCGCAGCGTTTTCATTTGTGGTGATGATGTTTAATCTTCCGCTTCCAGGCGGAACCACAGGTCATGCAGTCGGAATGGGAATGGCGGCTATCGTTCTGGGCCCCTGGGTGTCGATCCTCGCTATTTCGATGGCGTTATTCATTCAGGCGCTTTTCTTTGGGGATGGAGGCTTGACTACGTTGGGCGCGAATTGCTTCAACATGGCCATCGCCGGTTCCCTAGTGGCCTACGGCGTTTACCGCACAGTCAGTGCGGGGGCCGGGATCATGTCTGCTCGACGCACGGTGGCGGCGGGTTTGGCCGGGTATGCTGGGATCAATGTCGCGGCCTTGCTGGCGGCGATCGAGTTCGGAGTACAGCCGCTGTGGTTTCACGACACGACCGGCGCTCCGCTTTACGCTCCGTATCCTCTAAGCATTTCCATACCGGCGATGATGATCGGGCATCTCACCTTCGCCGGTATGGCCGAATTCATTTTGACGGCTGGCGTCGTTCGGTATTTTCAGCGCGCGGATCCTGCCATGCTTCGACTGAGTGCGCCCGAAGCCGAGATTCCTAGCAATTCTGCAAGCCGGTTTAGTTCTCGCAAGCTCTGGCTGGCGGTCGCGACGGCGGTATGCCTGACGCCGCTTGGGGTTCTAGCGATAGGAAGCGCCTGGGGAGAGTGGAAGGCTAGCGACTTCTCTGATGCAAAAGCTCGTCAAGAAATTGCGCTCGCGTCAGGAAACCAAGGTTTACCGGAGCGCGCTCCCCATGGATTGCAACGGTTGTCAGCGTTGTGGAAAGCGCCTTGGACGAATTATTCACAGTCGTTCACAGGTAATAAATCGATCGGTTATCTGGTATCGGCGTCAATGGGAGTCGCTCTTGTCATCGTGGCCGCTGTTGCAGTGGGCTGGTTGAGCTTGCGTCGCCCTAGGGCTTTGGGCGGACATAGAAGTTTCGTTGAAAGAACAATCTTGCGATTTTCGGCAGTGGTGCACGATTCTTTATTCGCTGAACAGGTGGCACGCTCGAAAGGTCTTCTTCAATCCATCGATCCGCGAGCGAAGCTAACGAGCCTTGGCTTTCTGATTGTGGCGACCGTTTCCGTGTCTCGTCTTTGGTCGCTTAGCGCGCTATTTTGTATCGCCGTGGTGCTGGCTCTATTCTCTCGCATTTCACCGCTCACGCTTGCAAAGCGGCTCTGGGCGCCAATGCTGCTATTTACCGGTGTCATAGGGGTTCCGGCGCTGTTTTTGACACCTGGAGAAGAAATCGGCAGGCTGCCGTTGCTGGATTGGACAATAACCGCGCAGGGCGCCAGAAGCGCTGCTTTGCTCTTGTTGCGAACCGAAACGGCCAGCACCTTCTCTCTACTGTTGGTGCTCAGCAGCAGATGGAACGAGTTGCTCCGAGCGCTTCGCTTTTTTCGTGTTCCTACAACGCTGATCGTTATTGCACAGATGACGCAGCGTTACATTTTCCTTCTTCTAGAAACGGCTCGTAACATGTTTGAGTCGCGACAGACTCGGCTCGTCGGACACCTCAAAGGGCCGGATCAACGACGCGTAGCCGTGGCTACGGCGGGCGTTCTCCTTGATAGGAGTTTGCAATTGACTGGCGAGGTCCATATGGCGATGCGTGCGCGCGGATTCCGAGGCGAGATTCATCTGCTTGAGGATCTGGAAATGAAGAGGAGTGATTGGGCGGGACTCGCTCTTTTCTTCTTCACGGCGATCGTATTTGTCTGGCTGGGCCGATAGAGATGACGTTGTCGTCTGACTCGGCCTTCGGGCTTCGAGATGTTTCTTATTCGTATAACAATGTCGCGGCTCTTCGCGGTGTTTCGCTTCAGGTGAGGCGGGGTGAGCGCATCGCATTGCTGGGCGCTAATGGCTCAGGCAAATCGACTCTGTTGAGGCTGTTATCTGGATTGGCCTTCCCGGACCATGGAGAAATTTCGTTTTTTGGAGAACCGCTTACGGAGGCTAAGCTGCAGGCTGAGGAGTTCTTCTTCAGATTCCGGCAGAAGGTCGGAGTCGTGTTCCAGAATCCCGATGTTCAGTTGTTTAACGCAAGCGTTTATGACGAGGTGGCGTTCGGACCGCTGCAGATGCGATGGTCGAAGCCTGAGGTTCGGCGGAAAGTGGAAGACACTCTCAACACATTGGGCATTTTCGCGTTGAAGGATCGTTCGCCGCATCGCCTTTCCGGAGGGGAGAAAAAGCGAGTCGCTCTCGCTTCCGTTCTCGTTCTGGATCCAGAAGTCTTGCTGCTTGACGAGCCGTCGGCTGCTCTCGATCCTAACAGCCAAAGCCAGATGATCGAGATCGTTAAATCCTGGAAGGGAAGCGGTAAGACGATCATTACGGCCACTCACAACTTAGACACATTGGAGGATGTCGCCGACCGCTGCTACATCCTTGATGATGGTCGCCTGGTGGCTGAGGGAGAACCCATCCAGATCCTGCACGATGTGGCTCTGCTTGAGCGGTCAAAGCTGCTTCGCCGTCTCCATCACGTTCACGACCACGGTTCAGCGTCACCGCATCCGCACGTTCATGTCAGCGAATGATGACAAGGCAGCCTTGCCGTGAAAGATCTTTGGAAACAGGCGTTGTGCGGTAAACTCGGAATGCAATGCGGCGCGGCATGGCTTTTGTTCTTGCGGTCTTATTCAGCTGGTTGCTGATTCTGCCCGCATTTGCTTCGCCTGTTAGCTTGAGGATTCCCGCCTGTTGCCGGAAGGGTGGAGTGCATCGTTGCACCATGTCTTCTCCGGATGCAAGCAGAGCGGAACCCCTGATCGGAACGATCGCGCAGAAGTGTCCTTGCTGTCCACGCTCTACCGGAGCTTCGCAAGCGCAGGGTTGTACGCCAGCGATAGGTGCGTCCATATTCGCCGGCCTAGTACAACACCCGGCCGTTTCACCGCAGACTGAAGCGAATTTCCGTATTTCCTACGATCGCTCGCGTCAAAAGCGCGGTCCTCCTTCTCTGACCCTTTCCTAATCCAATAACGCAAGCGACGACTTTCGTCGTTCGGACGTCAGCCGAATAGCTTGGCGTAGCGCCTATTTATCGGGTCTTTTCTCTCACCTCGGGATTGAAGTTTCGGGCCGAGTAGATATCTCATTCAGGAGGATCAGTGTATTGTTCGGAAGCCATTTCAAAGCTCCATCGAGTTTGGCTCATCGGTGTTCTTGCTCCAATTTTGTACAGCCAAGAAACGGTGAATAACGCAAGCGTGAGCGGACGCGTGTTCGATCCGTTGGGCGGGGTGGTTCAGGACGCTCGTATCATTGCGCGCCAAACGGAAACGGGCGTTACGAACACCGTTAGTACAGACCGCGAGGGTCGCTTCCGATTTCCCTATCTGAAGGTTGGCCGGTACGAAATCAAGGTGAGTCATGCGGGATTCGCTGATGCGTCGCGGTCGTTGACTCTTACTGTTGGTTCGGCGTTTGAACTTCCCATACCGCTGCCGCTTGCAGGGAGCTCTACCAACATTACGGTGGCTGAACAAGCGGGCATGCTGGAAACAGCAAGAGCCCAGATCGCAGGAACGGTGTTGCAAAAAGAGGTGAAACAACTTCCTCTGAGCGGGAGGAATTTTCTGGACATCGCATTGCTCGTTCCCGGCGTTTCGCCCACTAACACCGCGTCCAACCAGCTATTTGCGGAGACGTCGGCTGTTCCCGGCCAAGGCATTTCCATCAACAGCCAGCGCAACTTCTCGAACAGTTTTATCGTTGACGGCCTGTCGGACAACGACGATGCGGCCGGGGTAACAGGAGCATTTTACGGCCTCGACGTGGTGAACCAGTTGCAGGTGGTTACGTCGGGCGGTCAGGCGGAGTTCGGTCGCGCCTTGGGCGGCTACATCAATGTAGTGACCAGGAGCGGGACGAACGATGTGCACGGAGACGTGTACGGGTTCTTCCGCAACAGCCGTTTGATGCCGCCAATCCTTTGTCCCACGCGGTGCTGCCACTCGACCCAGGCTCAGTACGGTGCCAGTCTTGGCGGACCCATCATTCACGACCGAACGTTCTACTTCGCCAATTTCGAACGACAGCGATCTTGAACCAATCGGGCCTGGTCACCATTTCGCCTGCCAACACATCGCTGATCAACACGAAGCTGCGTCAAGGTCGGTTATCCGGGCCTCCGGTCACGACAGGTCTATATCCGAATCCGGTTCACATGACAGAGTTCTTTTCGCAAACTGGATCATCAGTTCAGCTGAGAGGGATCAATTCAGTGCCCGTTACAGCCTTTACAAAGCTCGATAGCCAGAATTCGCGCGGAGCCGGAGGATTGAGTGCGCCGAGCGCGTCTGCCAATCTGCATGACACAGATAAGGTAATCGCGATCAGCAACATCGTAGCTTTCTCGCCTCGATTGGTAAACGAAACGCGCGCGCAGTTCTGGAACAGCAATCTGAAGGCTCCTCCTTCTGACCCGATCGGTCCGGCAGTCAGCATCTCCGGCATTGCATCGTTCGGAACGCTTTCGGGATCTCCGCCGGGCGCGCTCAAACAGGCTTGGAGAAATCGCGGACAACGTCTCATATCAGGCGGGCGCAAACGCACTGCGGTTCGGGGTAGACGTACTTGTACAACGACGACACCATCACTTTCCCGCGTTCCATTCGGGGCTCTTATTCCTTCGCATCATTAAGTAATTTCTTAAGGGCATCTACAACAACTCCGGATTTACGCAGACCTTTGCGAACAGCGTGGTCTCGCAAACGAACCCGAACGTCGGCTTTTACGCGCAGGACGAATGGACTGTCAGTCCGCGGCTGACACTGAACGTGGGCGATGCGATACGACCTGCAGTTTCTGAAGACGATATATCGACCGATAGCAACAATGTTTCGCCGCGCGCGGGTTTCGCATGGACTCCGTTTGCATCCCGAAGGACGGTGATTCGCGGCGGCTACGGGATCTTCTATGACCGCGTTCCCTTGCGTGCGTTGGCAAACGCTCTTCTTTCGGCAAACAACTACGACCAATCCGGCAAGGCTCAGCCAAATCAGCGTCAGCTTTTCTCCGACACAGGCCGGAGCTCCCGTATTTCCTAACATATCTGCCCAGTCTCACCTCCCGTCCGGTGTGCTGTTCAATTTCTCGACAATGCAAGCGCAACATGCAGAACGCCTACTCAGAGCAGGGCAGCATCTTGACATCGAGCACCAGACTCGGTTCGAAAGTACGACTCTCGAGCTCGGTTACGAGCAGTTCGCGGTCTGCATCTTATGGCTTCGGTGAATCAGAATGTTCCCGACATGCGTAGCGTCCGGCGAGTAACAATGGATGCCGCCCCAACCCCGCTATGGCAATAACAGCCGATATTCTTCCTTGGGCGACTCCGAATACAACGGGCTTGCATTCTTTCTTTCGTCCAGCGGCCGGCTCGCTGGGGCGATTACCGAGATTTCGTACACGTACTCGAAGGCACTGAACAATGTAGGTGAATTTTTCTTCAGCTGCGCCGATCGACAACTTCAATATCTGGCAGGATTATGGCCGGTCGGATGATGACCAGCGGACATCGTTTAACCTTCAATGGCACGATCCACACCTCGCTGGCGCCAGCGAATACCGAATCTGGGAACGATTCACCCATGGTTTCCAACTAACGTCGATGCTGCGCTATTATTCGCCGCTGCCGTTCAACATCACGACCGGTACAAACACCATTCAAGGGACGACAGCTCGCCCGACGATCAACGGAGACTTTATCACTCGGAACTCTGGTTCCGGTTTTGATTTCTTCGAACTGAGCGCGCGGCTCAGCCGGATTTTCACGCTCGCGGAACACTTGCATCTGGAGGCGATCGCGGAGGGGTTCAATTTCACCAACAGAGTGAACGGCGATAAGTCTGAAATGGCGTTTTCGGCACCGGCACTATCCGTCAAATCCTTCGCCGGCGTTCCGGCAGATCACGGCAGTAGGGGATCCGCGCATTTCAATTCGCTCTGCGGTTCGCGTTCTGATGGATTATCTTATGCAATTACCGCTTTTGGCGGTCCTACTTACTTCCCTAGCTCCGGTGCAGGCAGCCGAACCAAACCGGCAGCCCAAGGTTGCTTCGGTCCCCGGGCTGACGGCGCTTGTCTTTGGAAGCGGCAATTCACTCTGGATTTCCACCTCCCATGACAATGGCCACAGCTTTTCGTCCGCAAGAGAGATCGCTCGTTTGCCAGTATTAGCATTAGGTCGTCACCGCGGCCCTCGCATGGTGATCAAGGGAGACACCATAGTCGTTACTGCTGTGTACGGCGAAACGGCGGCAGCTGGTCCGCATGCTCATGGCTTACCGGCAGATGGCGATCTTGTCGCATGGAAGTCTAGTGACGAAGGAAAGTCTTGGTCCGCGCCTGCGGTGATCAATGACACGCCAGGAGCAGCACGCGAAGGACTGCATGCGATTGCGATTGGAAAGCAGGGCTGGCTGGCTGCGGCTTGGTTAGACCTGCGCTCTTCTGGCACACGTCTTTATGGCGCCTATTCGAAGGATGGCGGCGCGAAGTGGTCGAACAACACATTGCTTTACGAATCGCCCGGCGGAACAATCTGTCAATGTTGCGCGCCGTCGCTGGTTTTCTCAGGAGCACAAGACGTGCAAGTCATGTTCCGGAACGTTGAGTCGGGAGCGCGGGATATGAACTTACTCCGATGGCGACTCGGCGCGGAGATTTCGAAACCACAGAAACTAGGGACGGGTGCCTGGACCATCAACGCCTGCCCTATGGATGGGGGAGGAATGGTCCAACAAGGCGGTACGATTTTGACGGCGTGGCGAAGAGACAAAACGGTTTATCTCGACGAGCCCAATCGGCCCGAGGTTGCGCTTGGTGAAGGCAACGATGTGGATATCGCACTCACCGCACGCGGGCCCTACGTAGCGTGGAGTGCTTCGTCCGGAATTTTTCTAGATCGACCCAATCGTAAGGCCGTGATTCGCCTGTCACCCTCAGGGAGTTTCCCGGCGCTCACGGGCCTTCCCGATGGTTCAGTACTGGCCGCATGGGAGCAAGATGGCCGCATTGAATGGAAAGTCGTCGAATAAGCTTCAGTTCTGCATCGATGGCTAGAAGATGCGATGAAGGCGAAGTACTGCGTGAACATCACATGACTAGAATGGAAGGCATTCCTCGATAGGAGAGAAAACGCATGCTTCGCTCGATGTTGCTGGTGTTGATCTGCGCGGTAACGGTTCTTGGTCAAACCAAGAAGGTCGTTGTCGCAATGAACAATCCGGACCTGGTCGCCAAACTGACAGCCGTCAGCCCTCAACTCAAAGTTGTTCCTGTTACTCAGGCTAACGTGATGCAGGAAATCGGTGACGCTGATGTGTTTGTGGGTGAGATCACTTCAGCCCAAGTGCGCGCAGCGAAGAACTTGAAGTGGGTGGCCATCATGAGCGCGGGTGTAGAGCGTGTTCTTTTTCCCGTCGACGGAACGGACGATCTGCGGCGTAGCGACATAATTCTCACAAACAACAAAGTGGTCCAAGGGCCGGAAATTGCCGATCACGCGCTTGCGATGCTGCTGATGCTCTCCCGTAATCTCTACGTGCTCTACAAAAATGACCAGCAGCAGATTTGGGATCCCCGAGCGTTTCACGGGATTGAATTACGAGGAAAGACTGCGGTCATTATCGGAATGGGTGGAGTGGGTACTCAGATTGCAACACGCGCCAATGCATTTGGCATGAAGGTTATCGGCGTCGACCCCGAAGACAAACCTTTCCTTCCGTTCGTGGACCACATTGTTAAGCCGGACCAATTGGACGAAGTAATTCCTTTGGCTGATGTTGTTTTCACTTCGGTTCCGGATACACCGAAGAGTCACAAAATGATTGGGTCGAAGCAGTTTCAAGAGATGAAGAAGAACTCGTACTTCATCGCGGTAAGCCGTGGCGGCATTTACGACATGAACGGGCTAGTGAAGGCTCTTGACGAGAAACGGCTTGCCGGCGCGGGGGTAGACGTAACGGATCCGGAGCCTCTCCCGAAAGGTCACGCGCTGTGGCAGTTCCCGAACGCAATTGTGACGCCGCATGTTGCGGGAAGGTCTGATCAGGACGCGAATCGAATGGAAGGAACCATCGTAGAAAACGCAAAGCGATTCTTAGATGGAAGGCCGATGATCAACGTAGTCGATAAACAAAAAGGCTATTGAACAGCGTGGGCCCCAGGAGCGAATTGCAACGAAAGGAATACTTCGTGCGCTTGCGGCTTGGCGCCGGGTTCGACAACCTGGCCCATCGGGTCCGGCCTTCCACTTCGACGCGTACTGTAGCGCGGAGCTGTTGAGAGAAGGATCGGTGGAGGCCACCAGTTCTACATCCGCAAGCCTACCTTTCGGCGACATCATTCCGTGGAGAACCACCATGTGAGAAGGTGCGCTCGTGTCTCGATTGGGGGCGGGAACGATCATGTGATAGTGCCGGGAGGACTCATCGAAGGTCCCACTCCGACGGGATTCAGGCCTGTAGTTTGGAAGTTTGAGACGTCGGTCGGGGCATCAGTAAGACTGGTGTTTTGCGCCTCGACAATGGTCTGGCCCGCTTGCGAGATTGTGAGTTTATTCGGAACGACCGTGTCATGGAATTGGATGGCCTTCGAGTAATCGTAGTGGATATAGAAACCCGGAATCGGCGAATAAGTGATCACGTTCGTAGACTTTGGGTCGAGACAGTATTCTGCTTCGTCCCACGAACGGCCTCGTACGTCATGCCCGAGATGGTGTGAGAGACCAAAGCGCACACCAGGTCACGGCTCCATCGAGATTGGCGACTGCTCGTCTTACGGAGGAACGAGAGCTTAGAGCCGAGTGCGTGAAGAAGAGAGCTCCACAAGAGTGCGTAGCCTGATTGGAATCGAATCTTCGCTTCGGTTGGTATACAGAATCTTATTTACGTATTGATTGACTATGGAATACGACGGACCTTGAGCTGACCATCGGTAGAGACCCATTCCAGGAGAGGTGTCCTGCAATTGCCAGGAGCCATCGAACGCACCGGATCCAAGGGAAGTGAACGTCGTTTTGAGATCGTAAGGTTGAGCTCGAACATTGGAGTGGCGGAACGCAGCATTGATCAGATTAACGATTTCGGCGCGCTGGCCTACATCTTGAACAGTTTGAGCATCGCCGATCACCAATTCAAAAGGGGCGGGCGGTACAGCCGGCTGCTGAATCTCAGGGCTTCGTCCCGAAGCAGGAGCGCCCAAGCGGGCGGGCGTCTGGGCGCATAGGGCAGCCTGGACGGCCAACAACGTCCCGGCTGCAAGAAAATAGGATACAGGCTTCCGCGAGCGGCAAAATGACAAGCTGGCGCCTCCTCCTCTCTATTAAACGCCAGAACAAGCTTGACCGGTTACGTTTTGTTCTGGACGGCGTTCTCTAGATGGGGACGAGGCCCCGTCGCATGCCGAGCGCTACGGCTTCAGCGCGGCTGCCAGCTCCGAGTTTGGCCAGTATTTGGGCGACGTGGAACTTCGCTGTGTGTTCTGAGATACCGAGCTGGCCGGCGATAATCTTGTTGCCGAGGCCGTCCGCCAGCATGCGTAGCACCTGGGTCTCACGCGTAGTAAGCGATTCGATGGGCCGTTCCTGTTGAGCACCGGTCTCCGGCGAGCGGAGCCATCGTTTCGCCTGATCCGGAGTGAGAACCGAAAGATCGTTAGCGATTGCCGAGATGGAGGCCGAAATTTCGGATGGGGAGGCGTTTGCCGGAAGCCAGCCGCGCACCGAGCGCCCGAAAGCGTCCTGGTCCGCAGGCTGGTCTCCCACGATGAGAACAGGCGCGGCGCTTCGGGGGAGTTGATCGGGGCGCAGAGAGATGGCGACGATTACATCGACGAGACCAAGGTCGGTGAGGATGGAGGCACTTGCGAGGTCGCCAGCACTGACGACTTCAAATCGTCTATCTTCGGCGAGAACATCCGCTAGAGCCCGCGCCCTGGAAGATCGATCCGCGATGATAGCGATGCTGATCAAGCTGCGCTCGGGAGTTTTCTTGCCTCTAGCTTGACGGCCACTCGACGCACTGTCTGTTGTCCCGCGCGAAAGAAGTCAAAGCGAACCAGCGAGCCCGGCGCCTGCTCGAGCGCCATATCCAAGTCATCTGCGCCACGGAATCGCACTTCGTTAGCGCCTACCAGAATGTCTCCTGGCAGTAGAGACGCCTTCTCGGCAGCGCCGCCCGGATCCAATTCGAGAATCATCGTCCCAAAACGGCCATCGCGTAGGCGGACGGGGCGCACTGTCACTCCAAGACTCCCGCCGGAAGCGCTGCGCCCGATCATCGACTGTACCGCTCTGCTGGGAATTGCAAGCGCCAGCCCGCCAGCGATGATCATGGTGTTGATTCCGATGATTTGACCTGAGAAGTCTGCCAACGGCCCTCCCGAATTGCCGGGTGCAAGCCGCACATCTGCATGAATCATCGTCATTCCGTTCATGGGTCCAGCCGCGCGAACGGAATGTACGACGCCGCTCGAAACGGCTCCGATAAAGCCGAGGGGATTTCCAACCGCAACTACCGGAGTTCCCGGTCGCAGGCGGTTCGAGTCGCCCAACGAAGCGGAGGGAGCGTTGAGATCCGGCACACTCAGAATCGCAAGATCGCGGCGTCGATCCAGTTTCAGCAAAGTCGCCGGAAGTGTACGCCCCTCCCAGGATTCCACAGAGAGCCTTCGTCCATGGATGACATGGGCATTGGTGACGACCTTTTCGCCTGTAAGGACGACGCCCGAGCCGTTACCTTGAGCATGATCGCTTCCGCTTGTCACCTGGACGGTGGATCTGCGAAGCGCCTCAACGACGCGCCCTGGCACGGGAATTGGCATCTTACTTTCCTTTCGGCCGACGTTCACCGACCGTGATTTGAGAATCGATCTTTTGGCCTCCCCGGATCAGCAGGGCGCTGAGAATTTGGCCGACATTATCTCCGCGAAGAATTGTCTGCAGCTCTTCTATTTCGGTGACCGGCTTGCCATCCAATAACACCAAGATGTCTCCCAATCGCCAGTCTGCTTTCTCGGCGGGAGACTCCGATTCCACGCTCAAGATCATCAGGCCGGATTCCGATTGTTGCTGAATTTCCTGTTGCAGTGCAGGCGGAATGGCGACGGGTTGCATGCCGACGCCCAAATAGCCACGGCGGATCCGTCCTTCCTTCAGAAGTTCGTCTGCGACGCGGTTCAGCGTGGAGGGAGGTAGCGCCACGGCGGAATGCCTCAGCAGAGCAGGGGTCGCCATTCCGATCAGCGCACCTTCGGAATCGACAACAGCGGCTCCCGATTGCGAGGGATAGAGATTCACATCGAGCCGTAAGAATTCGTCGAGAGTGCCTCCCCGCCAGGACCGGCGCGGGCCCCCGACTGCTCCCAAGACGCCGAGGCTCGCGGACGCGCCCGCATCAATCGTAAGCCCAACCACGGCCGCCAGCATTCCGGCTTTCGCGCTCGCCGGGTTACGGAGCGGAAGCGGCGTTAAATGTAAGCCTTCGACCCGAAGAAACGCAAGATCTACACTAGGGTCCCGGCCCAACACGGTGGCGATGGCCTGCTCGCCTTTGTCGGTCTGGACAGAAATGCGCTCTTCGCGCCGGAGACTATGATTGGCGACTGCGATCAAGTCGTCGCGGAAAGCAACTCCGCTGGTTACTCGATGTGGCGCCGATTTTACGGCGACTACACCAGCTGAAGTTTTCTCCACCAATTCCACGAGAGCTTGAGACATGTTGCTCAATTCGGTTACTGCTGTACTCATGGCTTCAGTGTGATGCGTTCGCGTGAATCGCACATCAGCCATTCGGGCAGGGCGGGAGATTTCTGAGCCGCGTTTTACTTCGAAACGAGGCTGATCTCTTTAAACCAGACGGTTGCAGCGCCGCCGTGATGTTGAATGGCGATGTAGCCCACATCTGGTCGGGGACCGCGTTCCGGCTCGTAACGTCCGTTCTTGGGTGGAACCGGAGAGACGCCGTCGTAGTCGGTGACGAGAGTTCCGTTTAAGCGGACAACTGTTCGTGCGCCACTCATCGCGATCTCAAGCGTATTCCATGCACCGACTTTCTTGTACAGCTTGGCCATCGCTTTAGTCATAGAGTAGAGGACGCCAGTGCAATGCCAATCATCACCTGATTCCTGGATTTGCACCTCGATACCTCGATTGATCGCATCGTCCTCCGATTTAGGTTTCTCGGGAATGCGGATAAATATACCGGAATTGGCGGTCGGGTCCGAAACTTTGTACACGACCCGCAGAACAGCGTTACCGATCTTTTGAGGCGTGTACCAGAGATCGTCTTCCGGAGCATTAGGAAGCGAGACGAGTAGGCCGTTTTCGACTTTGAATCCTGGTTGCTGTCCCGCCGGAGCATCCTCGTGCCTGGGAATCCTCTCCCAAGCGGACACATCTTTGCCGTTGAACAAGAATTTTCTTTCGGCGGCCGGCGTCGGCGCTGTCGAGGCCAAAAGAAGGATTATAGGCAAGACTCTCATGATCACAACCAGCCTATTACGGCGATTTAAGCCGTGTAGAGCATCGGAGCGTCTTGCTGGCAGGAAACTTCGAGAGCCGATATGCGGTCCATAGGTATTGGACAAGTCAGCGGAGGGTTCAAGCGTCAATATGGATGACTGTCGATCGACCGCTAAGTATCCGAAGATTCTAATTGCCGAAGATGAGCGAATTACGGCTCAGCACCTTCGGCAATGCCTAAGCAGCATGGGATATGATGTGGTGGCCGTCACGAGCAGCGGTCCGGCTACGATCAGAGAAGCTGGAAAGAGGCTTCCAGATCTTCTTCTCACAGACATTCGCCTGAGGGGTTCCGTGGACGGGATTGACGCCGCGGCCGAAATTCGTGAGCGCTGGAGCATTCCGACTGTCTTTCTGACAGCGTACGCAGATCCCGATACGATGAGGAGAGCGAGGATCGTCGAACCTTATGGGTATCTGATCAAACCGTTTGCAGAAGACGAATTGCACGCCACGATTGAAATCGCTCTTCAGCAAAGGGAGCTTTTGGCCGTCCGTCAGCAGCAGACACGGACCAACTTAAGCACGATTGAACGAACGCAAGAAGAACTGGACAAGTTAACGGGACGGCTGGTTGCGGCGCAGGAGGAAGAGCGCCACCGCATTGCTCGCGATATTCACGATGACTTTACCCAACGACTTGTGGTTGCGGTAATGAATCTGCAGAGTCTAGAAGAATCGCTTTCATCTGAAACCGCGAAGCTGCAGTGCCAAAAAATTCTGGCTAATTTAGATGCGCTGTCGGAGGATCTTCGCAAGCTTTCCCATAACTTGCATCCCTCCACGCTCGAGCACCTGGGATTGGTTCCCGCGTTGCGGGCGCTTGCGGAGGACTTTGAGCAGCGGGAATCGATTCCGATTTGTGTTTCGACGCGAAATGTTCCTTCAAACCTTCCGGAAGATGCGAAGATCGCGATCTACAGAATCGTCCAGGAGGCGTTGAGGAACGTTGTGAAACACGCGTCGGCGCAGTCCATTGATGTTGCCCTGGTAGGCGGCCAAAGAGAACTTCATGTGAGCGTACGCGATGTAGGACGAGGATTTGATGCGGGAGGAGCCCAGACGCAACCAGGTCTCGGCCTTGTGAGTATGACGCAGCGCGCCCATCTTATCGGCGGAGCCTTGGACATAAAGTCCGAGTTGGGCGTGGGTACCCAAGTTATGCTGCGGCTTCCGCTCAGCGCAGAAAGACAGGGATGATAGAAGAGCAAGCGGAATCCAAGGACGGAAAACGCAGCCAGAAAAACTTGAAAGGGACGCTTCAAGATAACGAGGAGCAATTTCGTTTATTTGTCTCCAGTGTTAAGGACTACGCCATTTTTCAGATGGATTTGCAGGGCACGGTCATCACGTGGAATCCGGGTGTTGGGCATCTACTCGGCTACGCTGAAGACGACTTCATCGGCATTCCAGCCAGCCAGCTATTTACTCCTGAAGACACGGCGATTAACGAAGCGCAAATTGAGATTGAGACCGCTCGGACGGCTGGGCGTGCAGAAGACGAGCGTTGGCACGTTCGCAAGGATGGCAGCCGCTTCTTCGCCAGCGGAATCTTAACCGCTGTTTACGATGACGCGAGGCAGTTGCAAGGTTTCGCGAAGATCATGCGCGATGTAACCGAGCGCAAAGTGGCTGAAGAACAGATTCGGCTCTCGCTGCGCGAAAAAGATACTCTGCTCAAAGAGGTTCACCATCGCGTCAAGAATAATCTGCAGTTGATTACGAGCTTGCTCAAGCTGCAGTCAGAGCACATCAAGGATGGAGAGGCTCTGCGGCTGATGGAAGAGATGTATGGCCGCATTCATTCCATTGCCGCGACTCACGAGTTACTCTACCAGTCGGATCATCTTGCGCAACTTAATTTTGGTGAGTATCTACAGAAAATTACGCGCGACCTGTTCGGTTTCTACAAAGTCGACTTTCAGAAGGTCAAGTTACAAACAGAGATTCGATCTGCTGACTTGAACATCACCCAAGCGGTCCCATGCGGATTGATTGTTAACGAGCTCGTCACGAACTGTTTGAAGCACGCCTTCCCGAATTCCCAAGCAGGTTTGCTGCGAGTCTCACTTGAGGGCGATGAGGAACAGTTTTTGCTAACAGTGGAGGATAATGGTGTCGGTTTGCCGGAAAATGTCGATCCCTATCAGACGAGTTCCATGGGATTGCAACTAGTCAATCTCCTGGTTGAACAACTACAAGGAACGATGACGTTTGACCGCAGCGCCGGCGCCAAGTTCTCGATCTTATTCTCGGCGAGAGAAGTCTAAAGCTCTACGTAATCTTGTGAGCGTTGATGAACTCACGAGTGACCTCGCTGCTCATCCCAGGCGCTTCGGGCGCCAGAAGTTCACCGTTTGTTAATTTCTGTTTACCACCGGATTCCATGTAGATCGCGTTTGGCATAGCGCACAGAATATTCATGTTGACCGGGCCGCCACCGTGGCTTGCAAGCTCTACACCAAAGCCGTCGGCAATGGCTCCAATTTCAATCCATTCGGTCGGACCGCCTGCGCGTCTATTGTCGGGTTGCACAACATCAGCGCCTTTCTTTAGCAACAGGTCCATGAACGCGTGCTTATTGTACTCGTTTTCTCCCGTTGCTATGCGCATATCAAGGGCGGCGGCCACTTCGGCGTAACCTTCGTGGTCCCAGGGCGGCAAAGGCTCCTCAAACCAAAAGCAGCCTAGTTCCTGGTATGCGCGACCGCGTCGAATGGCCTCGACGCGGCTGTATGCTTGATTCGCATCCACCAGAATTCGAACATCCTTTCCAGCGGTCTTGCGACCGACTTCAATTCGCTCAACATCATCGTCGAGACCGTAGCGGCCCACCTTGACCTTGAAGGCGCGATAGCCAATTTCAAGCGTTTCGTTGATCGTTCGTTTGTATTGAGAATGGTCCTTATCGTTCTCGCGATACCAGCCGCACATGGCATAAACCGGCATGCGATCGCGCACGGCGCCAAGCATCTTGTAGACGGGCAAGCCCGCCGATTTGCCGAGGATGTCCCAGACGGCGATATCGACGAGCGACATGGCGAATTGAGTAATGCCTTGGACGCCTTGATATTCAAGCGCCTTCCAGATCTCGGCTCGAATGCCACGAGGAAAGGCGGGATCCTTTCCGATGAGCACGGGTTTGATCTCGTGTTCGAGAATGGTTTGCACCACACGGGGAGCACCCGCAATGGCTGCAAAGTTACTGTAGCCCCAGCCCGTGATTCCAGCGTCGGTGAGCACCCGCAGCACAACGCCGCCCGACGTTGAACCGAAGTCGTGGATTGCGTCGCCCGTAAATTCGGCAGGCGGAAGGCGAAGCAGATCCGTCTCAATGCCAGTGATCTTGATCTGTTTCTTTGCTTCCTCGACCTTCGCGAAAACGGGCAAAGTGGATGCAGCGCCAGCAAGCGCGAGAAGCTTACGTCGTGTAGTTTTCATCTGGGTTTTTCTTAGGAGCGATAAATAGCAGCGACTTCGTAGTCGACGACCTTTGGAATTGTGAACTCAAGAACTCCGTTGTTTACGTGGAAAGGAACGTCCGCTTCGGCGTGAAGAAGTTCGATGCGTTTTGGTTTCTTCCCATCCGGGAGCCGCATACGAACCTTTTGCGGGCCGATGGGAAAGAACTCACGGATCCATCCACGGTGCATGGCAGGATTCGTGTAATTCAACACATGCACAGCAAATCCTGGCTCTGTCTCCCATGCGAAAGATTCGATAACGCCATCGCCTTCGATCGTCACCGGAGCTTCGCCATTCAACAACCAGCGAATCGAGTTCTGCAGAAGTGTCGAAAGGTCCGTCTCTCCCGATTTCCACATGGTGCGCTCCACATCTCCAGGGAAATAAATGAGGCGGCTTTTGCCACGCTCGGTGATCACAACAGCCGGTTCGTCGGTATGAGGCTGGGGTGGATAGGACAGCTCCGGCGGATAAGCCGGATAGCCTGGGACGACTGTTAAGACTGGGTTCGCGGTCGGTTTTAGAGGAACCCGGTACTCTGCTCCCGGAAGCCAGTTGGTGTCAGCAAAGTTATTGAGAATTGGATGCTTGCTCTCTATGCGCGCATAGTACGGGTTCCCGTTGGTGCCGATGATTTCGCCAGCCTTCTGAATTCCGAAAACGTCTTTTAGTCCGAAGTCGGGGCGACGCTCATTGCGCTCCGTGTACATGCTTGTTTCGAACGTCGCGAGTAATGAGCCGCCAGCGTCAACATAGGCTTTCAACTGCGCGCACTGCGCATCGCTCAGAAGGGCGATATTGGGCAGAATCAACGCCTTGTACTTCTTGAGGTTGTCCGCTCCGAGATCATCTTCATGGACGAAGTCGAATAGAAAGCGTCCCTCGAGCAAGCGCATAATAAATCCCGTCGATGTATTGCTGCGCATTCCCTTTGAATGGCGGCTTGTAGAACAGTTGGGTACGCTGACCCATCAGCACGCCTAAATTGGCGATCGGCTGTTTATTGAAGAAGTGCTTTTCATGTTTGGCGAGCCAGTTGAAGTATCGGCGACCTGGTTCATGCCAGCGGCGATCTTCTCCCAAACCACCCTCGCCGCCGATGAAGTGATACCAAGGAACCATACCGCTCGCGACGGTCTCGTCCATCCACATTTGCGCTTCTTGCGGACTCTTGGCAAGGTTGCGCCACCGAGGAGAACCTGTCGAATACGACGCAGTTACATTCGTGCTGGTCTTGCCCTTCATGACTGAACTGCAGACCCGCCCTTGTAACGTGCAACCCCAGATGGGAGTATCATCGCCACCGCGGCCTTGGTTATCGCAGTTGAACCAAGACGTCTTGTCGCCGAGCGTTTTCAGGTTTGCGGTACAGCGAATCGAACCGCCGAGATTTCCGTAGTAGACGCTGTCGGGCTTCTTCTCCTTAGCGATCCCGTCGTAGAGATTCCAAAGCTCGATCACACGAGCGCTGAATTGATCCCAGAAATCCATCGTGCCGGCGGTCGGCAATTTCTGGCAGTTGTCGCATCGGCATTCGGGCAAACGGCCTAGCGGAGGCCAGCCGTTCGTAAAGATGGCGTCCACGTCATAGCGGGAGTTTACTTCTCGCATGATGGCCGGGATCTGTTCCGTGAAGTAGGGACCGAACATGCAAGTTCGGTAAAGCCGGGGATCCTCTGTGTGCCGAACGAAATCGCCCTTTGCGTCTTTTTCGAACCATTCTGGATGAGGCTTCAGAGCTTCTTCCCACGCCAAGTCCGGACTCATTCGCGCAACGACACGAATGCCTCGTTTTTTGGCGGCGCTACAACAATCGCCGAAGAAGTCGCGATCACCCAAAAACTTTGCGTGCTTGAAATAGGGGATTTTCGATGGGTAAAAGGCGAGGATGCCCGTTACGCTGACCAGAACGGCGTCTACTTTCAGGCTCGCCCAATAATCGGCCCACTCCTCGACATTCATGGAGACCGGATCATGCTCCGTCATGTTGACTTGGCCGACTCGGCGAATTCGCTGGTGCCAAGGCTGCTGAGTACCCGCCGTGGGAGCGGCATTTGCAAAAGCCGAGCCTGCCAGCACGGCGCCGGGGAGGACAACGAATTGTCTACGATTCATAAGTGATGGGTGAATTAGAAGCTGAGGCGGACACCTAACTGCAGTTGTCGGGGAATGTTGCTCTGACCATTATTTCGGAGCAACGCGCCAAAGTTGGCGTTTGTCGGGTCGGTAACGGGGTCAGCCCCGAAAATCGGATGATTGAACAAGTTGAACGCTTCCATTCGAAGCTGAATCATATAGTTTTCGTGAATCGTGGTGTTCTTTGCGAGTGTCACATTGAACTCCGGACCCCAGCGATCTCGCAAGTTGCCGAAGTACTGCGAAGCCGTGCGAAGAGCGTAGGCGGGTAGAATCTGAAAGACAGGCTGCTCCCCAGCGGCGACGTTCCGTACCGTTCCCGTAGCGTCGATCAGGCCTGTTTTGAACATCCGATCATACGTTGGATTAGTAAGCCGTGGATCGCCCAGAAGAGCGACGCCTCCTGAGCTGGTCAAACCGATAGTCGTTGTGCCAGGGGGAACGGTCATGGGTGTGCCGGAGCGAAAAGTTGTATTCGTGGCAAGTTGCCAACCGCCCACCAACCTGCTTACGATTCCGTTCGAATTGTTAATGAAATTGCGACCAGGCCCAAACGGAAGCTCGTATACCGCCGCGATTACCAGGCGTTGGGGCTGGTCCCAGGGTACGAGACTGCTAGACGGAGCCGAATCCTGCGGGTTCAGATACGTCACTGCCTGGAGATTTTTTGACAGCGTGTAAGCCCCGTTAACCAGTAGACCGTGCGAGAATCGCTTATCGAACTTCACTTGCAACGAGTTGTACCAGAATCTCCCATTGGGCTGATCCTGAATTGTAATTGTTCCAAACTCCGGAAAAGGTCTTAATAACTGCTGCCGGGGTATGGTGGCCCCGTTATAGCTTGTCCCCGGAAGAAGACCCGCGAACGGATTAGGAACCTGCGCGGTTAAGTAACTGCCGTTGCCACCCTGAGTTATATCACCTAAGGCAGAACTCGCCGCCGAGATCTCGTTCACGCCGTGGGTGGTCGGAACCTCGAGGGTTCGGGAGCCTACGTACGACGCTTCAATCACGACCTGACCGGGAAACTGCCGCTGAATTCCGAATGAAAAAGTATGGACGTATCCGTACGCGCCGCTGGGATCCGAATAGGTTAAGTTCTGTCCCAATAACGTGGAGAGACCTGCGCTCGAACCGGACGGCCGTAAGATTCCGGCGGGGAACGGATTTGAAAGCAAAGTGGCGGGTGTTCGCCCCGCGTCGGTCGACGATACGAAGGCTGTCGTCTGGCTGAAACCCAGAGAGCTTCCCGTCGATACGGTGTTGATGTACGAAATCCCGTAACCACCGCGAATCACAGTCTTCGGCGTTAACTGAAAGGCAGCGCCGACTCGCGGCTGTAGATTGTTCCAATCAGTGTTGAAGGGAGACTTCGGCAATCCATTCTGATTCACGAATCCAATACCTCCAGAAACCTTATAACCGGGAAATGTGGTTTGGTTGATCTGGCTCGAGATGGGATTCACTTGGTTTGAAAGAAATCCATAATTTGCCCGGTTGTACTTCTCGGTCACCGGGGCGTTGATGTCCCACCGCAAACCGACGTTGACAGTTAAACGCCGCGACACTTTGATGTCATCCTGAACGAACGGAGCAAAATATTTGAAGCTGTAATAGGGACTGGCGACGTAATCCGCTTCACCTGACGCTGCGGTTCCAAGGAGCAGGGAAGCGATTGCATTTCCGCTAAGCGCATCCTGCGTTAGATAATTGCTGCGGGTGAAGCCGCGATCAATGCTGAAGAGGCTACCGCTGCCTACAGACTGATAATTCGCATAACGATTCCAACGAAAATCTAAGCCGAAGCGTAAGGTATGTCGACCTTGAATCGTGCTCAAGGTTGGCTGTAAAGCGATCGTTGTGTTGCCCGCATACCAAATATTTCCCGAAGACGGGCCAAGATTCTTATAGCTATTGATGGTGAATGTTGGGAATCGATTTGGCTCTTGCAGTTGATTGATCAAACTCTGCGGGAAACCAATGACCGAGGCGTTGTAACTTCCCCAGCCGTAAGGTTTGTAGTCTTGCACCCAGCGAAGAATCGAAGCGCGCATGTCAAACGTAGTATTCGCGCTCAGCACTGTCAGCGAATCGAACAGAAAGCCGTTGTTGCCTTTCACGCCTTCGCGAAGATCGGCGCCATATCCGGGAATGCCATTCGAGTTCTGGTGAAGCGTTTGACTGTTCCAGATGTAACGCCCATAGATGCGCTCCTTTTCGCCGAAATTATGATCCACACGCGCAACGAAATTGTGGAAGTCATACCAGGTCACGTCGTTCTGATAGAAGAAATTGTTCTGCCAAGGAACGGAGCCGGCGGTCGTCGTATTCGGTAGCGGATAAAGGTTGGCGATCGATTGGCCAACAGGATCAATCCGGTTCGACGGGATTTTGTTCCCGGGAAATGGATCACGGACCCAGTTGCTTCCCACTGCCCGGCCACTGTTGGGGTCATAGATAGGCATCAGTTGACCCGTTGCACTGAAAGTCTGTGAGAAGTCTCCTGCACGCTGAGCGGCGGTAGGAACTGACGAGATATCGTTCGTGGGAAAAACGATATTCTGCTGGTAGCTTTCCCAGGAAGTGAAGAAGAATGTTCGGTCCTTTCCCTTGTAGACCTTCGGAATCCAAACTGGGCCTCCTAAGCTGAAGCCGTACTCATCGAGCGTATTGTAGTCTCGTGCTGTTATTCCTTTGGCGTTATTCGAAAAAGTATTGGCGTTCAACCAAGGCCTCTTCAAGAATTCATAACCGGAACCGTGCAACTGATTCGTTCCGGTCTTAGTCACCATGCTGATGACACCGCCGCCGTTATGGCCATACTGCGCGTCGTAGGCGTTCGAAATGACTTTCAACTCTCCCACCGCGTCAGTGGGCGGAACAAATGCAATGCTTGGCTGGGACTGATAAACCACAGTGTTTGGCGAGCCATCGAGCAGGAACTCGGTGCTCAGTGACGTACTGCCGTTGATGGACCACGTCGTCAGGCCCGAGTTAGAAAATGGAGTTAGATCGTAGCGGGGATTGGTCGCCACCACGCCGGGAGCAAGGGTCGCGAGCAAAATGGGCGTACGGCTGATGGTGGGAAGCTCCGCCAATGCCTTGGTCTCGATAACTGCGCCCCGGTCCGCTTTTTCCCCTTCAATCAGAGGCGCTTCACTGGCGACGGTCACTGTTTCTGTTTGATTCCCAACTTGAAGAGCAACGTCGAGAGTGGCCGACTGATTCGTCGCCAACTGAATACCCTCACGGACGAAACCACGAAATCCGCTCATCTCAGCGCTTAGACGATAATTACCGGGGTTGACGAACAAGAAGTGGTACTGCCCAAGCTGATTGCTCTGGGTCGTCGATTCCACCGAGGTTTCGACATTGATCAAATGCAAGGTCGCGTTGCTAACTGCGGCGCCGGATTGATCGGTAATCGTTCCGCTTAACGAAGCGCGTGTTTCCTGCGCGGGCGACGCAAGACATAGCACAACAGTTGCTACAAAGCTCGCTCTCAAAATGGACCAAGCATTAGGCTTCAAGGGCTTTCCTCCCGGCTGACAAGGGCGGCTATCTTGTGACCGTATCTCGGCGGTCCACTAAGTTCATGAGAAGAACTCGATAGCACAATCGGAGCTTCGTTATTTATATGTCACGAGTCGGAGATTGTCAATTGGATATCTACGGTTGGCGACGACCACTTCACACCAAGTGAGAGACGCTACACGGGACAGATAATGGAGAACACTGCTGCGCCTTTGAAGAATGTCAGAGCAAAGGTATCGCGCGGTACGCTACGCGATTGGCGAGCTCAAGCGTTGCTCTTTACTGCCGCGTTCACCAAAGGGCTGGCTGGATTAAACGCCGAACGCGCACGAGAAGCGAGTTCAGCGCCATAAATGCTTTGTTGGTGCTGTCCGCGCCTCGGCAGCGACGAGGCGCGGTAAACCATGGGAGTTAGTGTGACAAGACTTCGAGGATTGGTCCACCGGCTTGCGGAGTATTGGCTCGGTAGTCCTCGCCCAGCAGCGAGGCCAGCGTGGCTGCGATTTGATTCTGGCGAACGGCTTTCGTTTGAAAACGCTCTCCTAATGGTGGTGTGTCAGGCCCGAGAAACGCCATCCAGATATACTTCGAGTCTGGCGTTTTTTCCCCGTGCTTCTTCCACTCCACTGGGCCTTCGCCGCGACCGTGGTCGGGGCTGAAGATGAGCGTCGTTTTGCCGCGGTACTCCGACATCCCTTGGACCATCTCCCACAACCTGCGAACATATTCATCGACGCGGTGCGTCGCTTCGAGATACTTGGCGTATTTGCCGTCATGCGCCCAATCGTCTGTTTCTCCGAACGATAAATACAGCACGCGTGGCTTGCGCGCTTTCAGGTACTCTATCGCGGTGTAAAACGGCAGTGCATCAAATGGTTCATCGGGCCAAACCTTTGGCGTTTCAGTCTTAAGTTGATTCAGCAGTTGTAAGTTTCTGTTTGCTCTCATTCCGAGGAATGGTTCCCAACCAGAATTTATAGAAAAGGCTGCGCGTTGGGCATTGAAGATGAACGGAAATAGATCCCATGCTCCGAAGGCGGCGATCCGTCCTCGAAAAGCCTGCTTTTTGTTGAGCCATTCGAGCACGGTGATGTTGGGATTTAAAATCTTATCGTTGCTGTTGACTCTTGAATCGGCGAATCCACAGAGCGTTTCACTGTAGCCGGGATAGGAAAAGTTCAATCCGTTTGTCACGAACGCGTCAGATCCGCGATCACGATTGCCGTAAATCTGTCCCCGTTTCCCAATTTCGCTCCACAGGAACGGCATTAGCACCGATCTTCGCGCCTCGGGACTATCACGCCAGTAGGCGGCCCGGAGCGCGGCGATATCGGTCACATCACCGTTCTCCTTATTCATCAAAGCTTGGTCGGCGCCTCGGAAGATCTCCTGCCAGCGAAGACCGTCGGTCATAACGAAGATGATGCGCTCTGTTTTGTGCGGTGCGGCCGACAGGGTGGCGGAGACACCAAGAGCGATACATAACGCCGTTACGGCGGAACGCACTCCTCTATGGCGTGAGAACACTGCGGTTGATCCAAATAATGTGATCCCAGCTGAGAAGCTTCTCGGTCCCGTCGAATAATTTCGCGAAGCCGCCGCCCGATCCTTTGAACGAGAATTCTTTTACCCGGTCGGGAGGATTCGTGGTGTTGTTGCGGAGAATGTCGAGCGCCTGTTCCTGCCGAGAGACTTGAAAGAACGTCGGGTTTTTCGCAGAGTAAAACTTCACGTCGGAGACGGCGGACCGGTTCACGGGACCACGCTCGAATTTGATGTGCAGTTCCAGATGTTCACCACTCCCGGCCTGGAACACCCAATCCTGGGCATCGGCGACGGCGCCGTTGCCTACCGAGGTGGTCAACTGCACTTGATGAGTTGTAGCCGCTAGATAAACACCGAATGGGCCGGGTGCGTCAGCGGCATCATCGGTAAGGCCCCCGATAACGAGCTGAACGCTGGCGCCTTCCGCGTTTTTGACGGGCGCCACGAGATAAACAAGACGGCTTGAGCCTTTGCCCAGTGGCTTTCCGTCCGGACCGTTGATAGTGAAGCGATCAATGAAAATAGCACGCAAATTGGCGTCTTTTGCTGGGCCTTGGGTTGCGACGTTCGACGTGAATCCGGATGGTAGAAAGCTGTTGAGGGCCGCATC
Organism: uncultured Acidobacteriaceae bacterium; assembly: GCA_963730775.1. Taxonomy (GTDB): domain Bacteria; phylum Acidobacteriota; class Terriglobia; order Bryobacterales; family Bryobacteraceae; genus Bog-105. The sequence goes on from CAVSTI010000025.1 coordinate 66,075, forward strand.
GAGAACGTGGAGGTCTAATTGAAACCTGGTCTCCAAACTGCGTTCGACGAGCGTTTCAGCCTTGGCTGAGCCCACGAAGGCGATGAGTGAGAGTAATCCGACAGTTACGATGTGAGCTTTTACGACACTTTTACAAGCGCTGCAACACGGCGACATGATCTAACTCTATCCTGTGAGTCAGGCATTCTTTAAAAGGAGAGTTAACCTTGACCCAGTTAAGAAACCGTTTTCTTACTTACTCTGTTGTTTTAGGATCGGTGCTTATTCTCGCTCCTCAAAATCTTTTTTCCGATTCGTTTAGTCAAACCAATCTGGTTTCCGACATTCCCGGCTTAGCGGCTGTTACAGATCCTAATCTGAAAAATCCGTGGGGCGTTTCCTTTTCGGCAACGAGTCCGTTCTGGGTTTCGAATCAGGCGACCAGCACTTCTACTCTTTACTCCGGAACGGGTGTTGCGAATTCATTGGTAGTCAGCGTGCCCGGAGGCCCGACGGGACAGGTTTTCGCCGGAGGCACCTCGTTTCTAGAGCCAAACGGATCGACACCGAATTTCGTATTTGCAACACTCAGCGGATCTATTTACGCTTGGAACAATGCAAACGGCACAACAGCGCAGCTGACCGCGAGCACAGCTGGCGCAGTTTATACAGGCCTGGCGATCGGTAACAACGCTACGGGAAGTTTTCTTTATGCAGCGAACGTGAGCGGTGGCCGAATCGACGTTTTCAATTCAAACTTCGCCAGCGCAACGCTATCAGGTTCGTTTGTCGACCCCACTCTTCCGGCCGGGTACCGACCTTATAACATTCAAAACGTCAACGGGCTTTTGTACGTCGAGTATGAGAACCCAACCTTGTCGGGAGTTGGCGCTGGCGTTGTGAGCGTCTTCGATACAAACGGAGTGTTTCAGCGCCAATTAATTGGAGCGGGCGGCCAGCTTGACCAACCTTGGGGCATTGTTGTAGCGCCTGCAAGCTGGGGATCGCTCGCCAATGCACTGCTCGTTGGGAATTTCGGAAATGGAGTGATTAACGCGTTCAACGCGACAACGGGCGCATTCCTGGGCGCTGTCACCGGTAGCAACGGCCAACCGCTGGTCAACAGCGGGCTCTGGGCTTTGTCTACGCGCACGGGCGCGGGTTTCGATACGGACGCCGTTTATTTCGCGGCGGGCATCAATGGCGAGGCGGACGGATTATTTGGAAAGATCGATCCCGTTCCTGAGCCGCTGTCCATCGGACTCGCAGGGCTTGGCTGCCTGGCTCTTGTTGCGTTGGGCGCGCGCCGTAAATTCGCTCCGAAGTAAGATCCCTCAAATCGTACGGGCCGGGATTGAGCGCTCCGATTGGGGGTCACCGTCAAGCGTGGGAGATTGGCGGGATGATGGAGCGCTCGGTCTCGTTTAGGTTTAGTAGTTCGCGCTTAGCGGCTCTTGGTACAACCGCCAAAGAAGCACCAAAAACGAATTGTTCGTCGATGAACTCATAATAGGCTCAGTTCCCTCGAGTCGGTAGTTGATGACAACTCGAATGCTTAAGCCTAAGTTTTTGGCGTTGACTCTGCTTGTTTATCAGTCGGTGATACAACTAGGTCTTGCCGACCACCTCCCAGCGAATCTAATCGCCAGAAGCGAGCCGGAGATTTCTCTTGCTGGAATAACGGCGATAAGGCCCTATGTCTCCCTTCGCGATATCGAAAGGCGATGGGGATCCCCTATCCAGACGGATTCACGGAATGCAAATGACTGTGACCGGTTGATGGTTTGGCAACGCAGGACAGTGAGGATTAGCGGATCAGTCGGGTGTGAATCAACGGGCCAAGGTCGTCACTTTGTTGTATTTACGGTTGAGGTTGCCGGAGAAGATCCGACGCGGCAGTTTGTTACAGGAAAAGGACTTTGCCTCGGCGATCCGTTCGAGCGCATAGTAAAGCTTTATGGTTCTCGATTGCGACTTGACCGTCGGTCTGATGGGAGTCGAGAAGTGACGATCCAGTGGCGAAATGGTATTGAGCTGAACGCATCGGTGACCGCAGATAATCATGTGTCTCGGATTCAACTGCTGCCTCAACTCGATTGAACATTTACTTAGCTAATAACTTCTTTATTTCGCGTTCGATGGCGTCGCGCACGGTTTCGCGGGCGGCGTCATCCGCGTATTTGTTCCTGGGCCAAAAGAACCCGCGGAGTCCGTCTTTACGCCGTCGTGGAACAACATGGATGTGGAGATGAGGCACCATCTGGCTGATGCGGTTGTTGATGGCGACGAAACTTCCCTCCGCTTCGAGCGCCGGCTCGATGGCTTTTGCAATGAGCTGCGTGTTCTTCATCATGGGAGCGGCCAATTCGGGAGGAAGATCCGTTAGCGTCGGATAATGATCACGCGGACAAAGCAAGACATGTCCCGGAAAGAGCGGATCGATGTCAAGGAATGCGATTGTGTCGCTGTCCTGATAGACCACCTGCGCCGGAATCGAGCCTGCGACAATCTTACAAAAAATACAGCTATCGTCCTTCACGCTCAATATGGTAAGTCAACCCGGCTTCACCATCTCCAAAGGCTCGGAAGGCAGCTTCACGCTTTCAAATTCCCCGACGCGATTGATTTCGAGGCGCAAGTCTCCGCTTGGCTCTACTTCAAACGCCTGGGAGAATTTGGCGCCCCACACTATGTCGTCGAAGCGATAAGAGAAACGAGAGTTCACCGTTTGTCCGAAAGACTCATCGAAAGCTTTCATCGTCACCAGCACCTCCGCTTGCATTTTTTCGAGATCGTCGGCAGATTTTCCGAAGAAGGGACTGGTCTCGGTGATGGGATGGACGACGGTCCAGGTAAGAGGCAGGAAGTAGATTTTGGGACGCTCGAGTTCCAACTGCTCGAATTTGCGCTGCGGCTTACCGTCTTCGCCTTGCACGGTCATGAGAAGGAGACGCGCTTCCACGTCGATCAAATTGTTCGATCGGCGGTTCACGACACGGAACTGGAGACTCGTTCGATTGAAGTAAGGAGATACCAGTATTTTGGGGCTGAAGCCGAGCCGCGCAGAGGGGCGGGAGAAACGTCCAAAGAGTAGCCCAGTGGCGATGGCGAAGGTCATGAGGCCGGCCAGCGCCTCGATCGCGGCAATTGCGTTGGCGGCTGGTCCCATGGGCCACATGTTGCCGTAACCGACGGTGGTCAACGTATGTGCGCTGAAGAAAAAGGCGTTGATGAATCGAAGCCATTGGGTCGGCGCGTCCGCTCCCTTCAGGTGTTCGACGCCAATCAACATGTACAACGACGCGAAGATAAGGTTCGTTATCAAGAAGAGCGTGCAGACGATGATCAGAAACTTCGTCCACGACGCATTGATGAGGTAGAGGTAAGGGTGTCTATCGCGCCAAGTGGCCCCGGTTCGGCGGACATTAAAACGCCCGTCGGGGTTGATTGCCCGTTTGAGGACGCCGTTATATTGTTGCGTCAGTCCCGGATCGAAACTCGGCTGTTCCATACCTCGAAATGATACGTCGAAATGCTAGCTGTTCTGGATACGCCGGCTTGTTAGGCTAGCGTTGATGGCACGCACTGAATCAAGCTCTGTTGCGCTGGGCACTCCCGCGCCTTCGTTCCAGCTACCGGATGTTGTTTCGGGCAAAACAATAAGTCTCGATTCGTTCGCCGATAGACACGGACTGCTGGTGATGTTTATCTGCCGCCACTGTCCCTTCGTAAAACACGTCCAATTAGAGCTGGCGCGCCTCGGAAAAAATTACGCCGGCCAGTCGCTCGGCATTGTGGCGATTTCTTCTAATGATGCCGTTGCCTACCCGGATGATGCTCCCGAAAGCTTGCGGACGATGGCTGCTGAACTCGGCTTCACCTTCCCGTATTGCTTCGATGAGACGCAGGAAGTGGCAAAAAGCTACGACGCCGTTTGCACGCCGGATTTCTATCTTTTTGACCAGAACCGCCACTTGGTCTATCACGGGCAATTAGATGACAGCCGCCCTGGCAGTTCCATTGTTCTCTCGGGCAAGGACCTTCGCAATGCGATTGAGGCTTTGTTGAACGGCCGGACGATTGATCCAGTGCAAAAACCAAGTTTGGGCTGCAATATTAAATGGAAGAAATGAACTGCTCTCCCGGAGCTTGGGAAGCGTCGCGGCTACTTGTGGAACTGAAAGAGGATGGTGTGGTCGCTTTCGATGTTCTTGCCGTGTAGCGATGCAGGTACAAAAGTCCACTGCTTGGCCGCAATGACCGCAACGTTCTTGATCACTGAATTGATCCGCTTGTTCCCCTCAACCACGTGAGCTTCGACGACGTGTCCCTTTTGGTCGACTTTCACCTGTACCTTGACTTCGCCGGTCGCATCGGCCACGCCAGGAAGTAGAGCCTTCACGTTCGGCACGACTTGCCGGATGGGACGAGGGGGCTGGAATACGGAAGTGGCCTCTGTATCGATTGCGGGTGTTTGTACGCCAGAAGATGGTTGCGTTTGCGTCTCGAGAGCAGCCGGTTTTGCAACTGACGGCTCCTCGGTTCGCGGTTGCTGAACGGCCTGAGTCGGTGTGCTGACGGCCGGAGGCGGCTGCGACTCACGAATCGTTGCTTTCTGCGTTTCCGCTGGCGGCGTGTTCATCACCTTGTTTTCGGCCTCGATTGCGTTGTTGTTCGGAGCGGCAGGCGGTTGCGAAACTGGGGCGGCGCCGAGATCGGACGTACGAGTCGCGTCGGCCACTGCGGCCTGCGGAGTCACGGCTTGGTCTGCAGCCTTTTGAGGCGTAGCGTCGTTCGCGGGTTGTTGGATAGGCGGCGCAGCAGTAGGCGTTCTCGGCTCCGCGTTGGCGACCTTTGGCCTTACCGGCCGCAGCCTGGCGGGATCAAAGGAACTTTTCGAATCTAGCTGGAGGCGGCTGCTCATCGGCGGCGTCGCTTTTCCGCTTGGCGGAGGCAGCTTCGCCGTTGCCGTCGATTGGGGTTCCGACCGCGGTTGACTGACATCGAGGATTGGCGCCTTCGACGTACCCAACACGCGCATTGATTCACTCAACGTCCGGCCGTTTACCGCGTGAACCTCTAGCCGAAAAACGACGTCGTCTGTGTTGGGCCGATAGAGCACGGAGCCATTCGCCACTTCACGCGCGGTGAGCAGAACCTGTCTCCGATCCTGACCGTCAGTGATCTCAAGTAGCGCATCCTGAGCCGAGCGAACGGTAGGGCCGTTTTCGTTCCAACTGAGCTGGACGCGATCACCTTCGTTATGGATCCTGAGATCTAACTTCTGAGCGGGCCAAAACGTTTGGAGAAAGCCGGGTAGCGTCCCGTTCTGGCCTGCGCCGCTTATTGAAATGAAACCAAAGGTTACGATTGCGGTCAAGGTGAAGACCACCGCCATAGCCAGCCAAGGCAACTCGCGCGGTCGAGCGAGATAGCGCGCAAGCGCTGGATTCTGCGGAATCAAGCTCGCGCCAGGAGCCTTCGGATGCGACTCAGGTTGCGCCGCCAACTCACGGGGTCGTTGGGTTGTTAGGGCTTGGGTTGGAGATTCTAACGGCGCACCGTGAACAACGGGACTTCTGGTCAGCGTTGGTTCAACTGACTTTGGGGGCTCTAAGGCAGGAGGAGATGCAGGTCGTAGTTTCGCAGCGGCAGCAGTTCCACCGTATCCGGCGGCCGCCCCTGCAGCTCTGGATTTGGGCTGACTCGTATCGATCGGTTGAACCTGTGGCGTGCCCACGTGAACCTGAGCCGCCGCATTCGGAATCACCGGCGAAGACATTGCGGCGGTCGATCGAGGGGCCGGCGGTGCGGAAAACTTCGCTGGAGTCGAGGCTGGTGATGCCGGAAAATGGGGCGAACCTTCCGACGACTGAAATCCGGAGCGCAACGCCTGAATCATGGATCGCGGTCCCTCGAGGATCGCTTTCCCTGCTTCCTTCACTTGAGAGAACCCTTCTGCCCTATCGTCCGATCGAGTGCTTTTCAACAGCTCGAAAGCCCTCTTGGTAGTGGAAGCGATCGCCCCTTTCCAGCGTCCAACTGGCTCCTCGGATTCTGAAGAATCGTCGGCCTGGTAAGCGCGCATGTAGAAATCGTCGTGAATCTTCGCGCGCATTGGAACTTCCACCGGCGCAAGAACCGGCAAGGCGATAGATAATCGCACCGACCCCCAGCGGTGTCCCTCGTTCGAGAGAACTCCGGCAGGTGTGCGGCTATACAGCTCCAGCGAAACGTCCTCAGGGGGCTCGGGCTTGACGATCAGAGCGACGTCGTTTGGATTTCGGAAGAGCTTCTCGTGAAACTCGACGTCGGTCGCTTGCAGACCACCTTCGGTGCGGGTAGAGAACCAGCCCAACACAGCCAAACCGACGAGTTCGGGATCGTCTGTAGCGGCGGCAGTTATGTCGTCGAATTGCTTCCGTTGAGGTGATTCGCCTGCTTCCTCTCCGGCGGTGGAAGCTAATGCGGGAAAGTCGCGAAAACTCTGAATTACGGCAAAGTCGTTTTCGAGAACACCAAAGAGAAGGCCGTCAATTTCTGTTCCGAGCGGTGTCGGGTTCGCGCTGGCCGCCGCAGAAATGCGGTTCACGAATTGGGGAGCCAGCCGGATTAAGAACGGGAGACGACGCAGACTCGGGGCCGGCAAGCTCTCGTTGGCGACGTTCATGGTTTCAAATAGCCCGATGGTCTAGACAAACTACAAGCCGTCCCTTATACTTTAACGCCTGGCCCAAATACTACAAATGATAGTTGTCAGCTTACAGCTCAATGACTCAAGCAACGGGATGGTCTCCGTTCGCGTTTGCTGCATTACGATGAATGTTACGTCGCCGCGTCTGCGAGGGGTTTGAGTCTCGAATGTTTACCAGAAATAAAGTAGTTGGACGCGTTTCCACAACAATTCTCTGCTTTTTATCTTGCGGTCTTTGTGCGGTTTCTCAGGTGACGGAGAACCCTGCTCTTTGGTCGGGGATGCGCTACCGCATGATTGGTCCCGAACGTGGAGGGCGCGTGACGGCTGTGACCGGAGTGCCGTCCGAACCCCGGACGTTTTATATGGGCTCGACAGGCGGCGGCGTCTGGAAGACAATCGACGCCGGTCATACCTGGAGCAACATCTCCGACGGTCAGTTACCAGTGGGATCGATGGGCGCGATCGACGTTTCGTTGTCCGATCCCAACGTTGTCTATGCGGGCACGGGCTCCTCGAAGATTCGCAGCAATGTTTCAATTGGCAGAGGAATTTTCAAGTCTGCTGACGCCGGCAAAACGTGGAGCTTCGCTGGACTCCGAGAAACCGGGCAGATTGCGACTATTCGCATTCATCCGACTAACCCGGACACGGTCTACGTGGCTTCGACGGGAAACCCATTCAAGGCCAACAAGGAACGCGGCGTTTTCAAGAGCATAGACGGCGGCAAGACTTGGAAGAACGTGCTCCACGTCTCGGATGATTTGGGCGCAGCCGATGTCGAATTGCAGCCGGGACACCCTGACGTAGTCTTTGCGTGCATCTGGCATGGTCTTCGGAAGCCTTGGACGATCATCAGCGGATCCATGGACGGCGGGATTTATCGATCGACCGACGCCGGGGAGCATTGGACAAAGCTTTCGACCGGCTTGCCGAACCAGCTTTTCGGACGGAGCAATGTGGCGATCTCGGCTGCGAATCCGAATCGGATTTACGCGCTTATCGAAGCCAAGCCGGGGTCGGGTCTATATCGGTCAGAAGACGGAGGTTCTTCCTGGACGCTAACGAACGGAGCGGGAAATTTGACCACTCGACCTTTCTATTACGACACGTTAGGCGTGGATCCGAACAACCCGGACGTGGTTTACGTGGGCAACGAAGGTTGGTTCAAAAGTACGGATGGAGGTAAATCCTTTCGCTCTGCGCCAGTTCCGCACGGGGACAATCACGATCTGTGGATCAATCCCAAGAATTCGGACTTAATGATTCAAGCGAACGATGGCGGGGCGAACGTTTCGCTCGATGGAGGCCGAACGTGGAGCACGCAGACCAATCAGCCCACCGCTGAGATCTATCAAGTGGCGATCGACAATCAGTATCCGTACCGGGTTTACGGTGCTCAGCAAGACAATACGACTGTGATTGCGCCGAGTCGTCCACTTCCCACGGGGCAAGCATTCCGAATTGGTCCCGGCTGTGAGACCGGACCGATTATTCCGAATTTGAAGACTCCCAATATTGTGTACGGAGGCTGCAAAGGGCAGTTCAGTCGTCTTGATTTGAATACACAGGACGAACAGCAGTATTGGATCGGTGGTCAATCGCTCTATGGAAATCCAGGAAGCGAGCTAACTTATCGATTTCAGCGTGTGTCTCCCATGGAGACCTCGCCCTTTGAACCAGGAACTGTCTATTATGGCTCGCAGTATTTGCATCGGTCACGTGACGGAGGTGTCACTTGGGAGCGCATCAGTCCTGATTTGACGGCTCACCCGCCTGATACGCAGGGAGCCAGCGGCGAGCCGATTACTCGCGACGCTACAGGCGAAGAAATTTACAGCACACTGTACACGATTCGGGAATCGCCAGTGCAAAAAGGCGTGATCTGGACCGGTTCGAACGACGGCCCCATTTTTGTGACTCGGGACGATGGCAAGACCTGGGCGAATGTAACGCCGAAGGGATTGGAGCCTGGCGGCCGTGTGCAAAACATCGAGCCGAGCCCTCATCGCGCGGGAACAGCCTATGCAGCAATTTACCGGTATCTGCTTGGTGATTTTGCGCCCTATATTTATCGGACCGACGATTACGGTAAGACTTGGACGCGTTTGACAGACGGTAAGAACGGTATTGGAGCGGATGAGCCGACACGCGTGGTGCGCGAAGATCCGAAGCGCCCGAAGCTTCTATATGCGGGAACAGAGTGGGGAATGTACTTGTCGTTAGACGATGGCGCCCACTGGCAGTCGTTTCAGCAGAACTTACCGGCAACTCCCATTACCGATATCAAGCTGGCTCACAACGACCTTGTGCTCTCGACCCAGGGCCGCGGCTTTTGGATTTTGGACAATGTCACGATTCTTCATCAGATCGAGAATGAGAAAGAATCGAGCAACATTCTTTATGCGCCTGTCGAGGGAATCAGAACGGGAGGGCGAGTTGCCGCAAGTCCCGGTAGAGGCGGTTCGCTGCTTCAATTTCCGTTGCCGGGAGCGGCCATTGACTATTACCTGGCGAGCACGCCCGCGGATGACATCAAGCTCGAGATCCTGGACAAGAAAGGATCAACAATTCGCACCTTCACAAGCAAGGCCGATTCGGCGGGTGAGAGGGCAAATCGTGTAGCCGATGCTCCCGCAGAGGATGAAGACTCGCCCAGAACGCGAACTGGTCCCACACGCCTGGAAAAGACCGCCGGAATGCATCGATTCGTATGGGATCTGCGTTATCCCGGGCCGTGGTTGAGTAAGGCAAGGCCGGAAGCGCCGAATGGCCCGATGGCGCCCCCAGATACATATTCCGTTCGATTGACAGTTGGCTCGTGGAACGCATCGAAAGCGCTCACCATCAAGGAAGACCCGCGAGTAACGGCGTCTGGCGTGACACAGGCCGACTTGCAAGAACAGTTTCAAGACAACATGCGCGTTCGTGATCTTGTCAGTGAAGTGAATCGCGCTGTTGCGCGACTTCGGGAAGCGATGGCGAAATCAGGTAGTTCGGCTGATGGGGCAAAGCTGAAGGAGTTGGCGTCGCACCTTATTACTCCAGCGATTCGCTATAGCAAGCCCGAGTTGCAAACGCACATTACGTACCTTTACGGAATGACGAATAACACGGACCAGAAAGTGGGCCGCGACGCAATCGAACGATACGCCGTCCTTCGCAAGGAACTGGACGAGCGTGTCGCGGAACTGAACCAATTACTCGGCGCCGCTCAGTAGTCATACGAGTTAACTCATCGGAACGTGACTTCGTCCATGAAGTGCAATCGGATGACTTCAGGGATGCAGTCACGTGACATACAAACAAGCAGAGGATAGAACAACACTTTGGAAGGGCATCGTTGCCGGCGCTCTTGGTGGATTGGCTGGATCGTTCGTCATGAACCAGTTTCAAGCTGGTTTATCAGCCGCTTCGAAGGCGATTTCCAATGGCGGAGAGGAACCTCAGTCTGAAAGCGAATCGAGCGAAGAGAGTGACGACGCAACTGTAAAGACAGCGCGAGCCATCGCGGAGAATGTTCTTCATAAACCGCTGCCGAAATCGGAAAAGCAGGCCGCAGGTTCGGCGGTCCATTATGCGTTCGGCGCTACCGTTGGCGCTGTTTACGGAGCATGTTCGGCTGCGCTCCCGATTACAACGTTAGGACGTGGCATTGCGTACGGGACAGCCGTTTTCCTTCTAGCGGACGAAGTGGGAGTGCCGGCGGCCCGATTGGCCCCTCCGCCGACGGAGTCCCCAGCGTCTTCTCACGCGAAAGCATTCGCTTCGCATTGCGTTTATGGGTTCGTTACCGATCTTGTTCGCCGCAGTCTGCTAAAAATGGGCTGATGCCCACAGCCGTCGTAACAGGAGCCTCCACTGGGATAGGCCGGGAGTTTGCCCTGATCTGTGCTCGAGACGGCTTCGATCTTGTTTTAGTGGCGCGCAATATGGCGCAACTACAGGCACTGGCGGAGGAGATTCGACGAAAGACGGGGCGCGACTCTTTTGCGATCGCAAAGGACCTCGCGGTTCCCGGCGCCGCTCGCGAACTCCATGAGGAACTCGTTGCATCCGGAGTCGATGCAGAGATTTTGATCAACAATGCGGGATTCGGCCTGCTTGGCGAGTTCTGGCAACTAAGCGCCGAGGAACAGTCCCGCATGGTGCAGCTAAATGTAGCGGCACTTACCGATCTTTGTCGCCTGTTCCTTCCAGGATTTGTAGCGAAGCAACGAGGACAAATTCTGAATATCGCTTCCACTGCTGCCTTTCAGCCTGGACCGTTGATGTCCGTCTACTACGCGACCAAAGCTTATGTCGTTTCGTTCTCCATTGCGATAGCGAACGAGGCGCGAAAGCACGGCGTGACCGTTTCGTGTTTGTGTCCAGGTCCCACGGCTACGGAATTTGCAGAACGGGCGAAAATGACGAACACCAAACTATTCGCAGGCAACCACGGCATGACGGCCGCAGCGGTGGCGAAGATCGGTTATCGCGGGATGAAACGCGGCAAGCCACTGGTGATCGCCGGCCGTATGAACGCGCTGCTGGCTTTCCTAACACGCTTCTCACCACTCGCTTTCAATGCGGCAATGGCTCGGCGGTTCCAGGAATGAAAACGCGGTCCGGCGCCGGGAGAATCTTCGTGCCTCAAGCCGGTTGGCTTATGCTGCGAAGAGTATGCAAAACGCGTGAGCGACGCCTCTGTTTTACTAGAAAGACTCTTCCGGCACTTTCGTTCGGAACGGCTCCGACTCTTTGAGCGCACATTCGCAATTACCGAGACCACACGCATTCTGGACGTGGGAGGATCGCCGGAAATCTGGGCGTATTCGCGCCTTCGGCCCAAACTGACGATCCTGAACATGCCATCGGCCTTGCCTGGTCGATCGGATGGCGCAGAGCTAGTTGGAGCTGACGGACGGCTGCTGCCTTTCCGGGACAACACCTTCGACATTGTGTTCAGTAACTCCGTGATCGAGCACGTCGGTCTGCGCGCGGACCAGCAGGCGTTTGCGCAAGAAATAGCTCGCGTGGGGCGGCGATTCTGGGTGCAGACGCCAAACCGACGCTTTCCATTTGAGCACCACGTGATGTTGCCGTTCGTTCACTTCCTTCCGAAGCCTTGGCAGCAGACGATAGTGCAGCGGTTTACGGGGTGGGAACATGTTGTTCATCCTTCGGCGGATGAACGGCGCTTCTACGTTCACCATTTCCTGCATGAACTGAATTTGCTTGATGCTGGTGACATGCGGGTTTTGTTCCCGGGAGCCACTCTTTTGAAAGAGCGCTTTCTGGGGGTTCCGAAGTCGCTCATCGCGATGCGCGGATAGAGTTGTCGGGCGACATGTACTATTTTGAAGGATCAACATGACGAGAAGAACGATGCTCAGCCTCGCTGCTGCCGCTGCGGTTCCCTTGCAGATAAAGGCTGATCCTTACAAGCCTTCGCCCGCGAATCTCGCTGCTCGTGAATGGTTCCAGAACGCCAAGTTCGGCATGTTCATTCATTGGGGCGTCTATAGCGTTCTGGGCAAGGGCGAATGGGTGATGAACAACGACAAAATGTCGATCGCGGAATATGCGAAGCTGCCTCCGCAGTTCAATCCCGTCCAGTACAAGCCTGCCGATTGGGTGGGCTTGGCGAAATCGGCGGGCATGCACTACATCACGATTACGAGTAAACATCACGACGGATTCGCGATGTGGGCGACAAGGCAGAATCACTACAATATTGTTGATTCCACGCCTTACCGACGAGACGTGTTGAAGCCGCTTGCCGAAGAGTGCCGCCGCCAAGGACTAAAACTCTTTTTCTATCATTCGCATCTCGACTGGCATTCGCCTGACTACTATCCGCTTGGCCGAACCGGTCACACGGCGGGTCGACCGCCAGCTGGCGACTTCAATCGCTATCTCGACTACATGGATGCGCAGTTGACGGAGCTGCTGTCGAATTATGGAGATGTGGCGGGCATCTGGTTCGACGGTATTTGGGACAAGCGCGGCGCCGACTGGCGGCTGCGACGTACCTACGACCTGATTCACAAACTTCAGCCGGCCGCGCTGGTAGGCAATAATCATCATCTACCGCCGTTCGAGGGCGAGGATTTTCAGATGTTTGAAAAGGATCTGCCGGGCCGAAACACAACCGGCTTCAGCGGCGATTCGAAGATCGGCAATCTGCCTTTAGAGACATGCGACACAATTAGCGGAGCTTGGGGTTATAACTCGGAAGACACGAAATACAAGAGTCCGAAACAGTTGATTGGTTATCTGGCGAGTGCTGCGGGAAACAACGCTAATTTTTTGCTGAATATCGGGCCTAAGCCAGATGGAACGATACAGCCTGAATTTGTGAGCCGTCTGCGCGAGATGGGCCAATGGACAGCGAAGTATGGCGATTCTATCTTTGGCACGCGCGGCGGTCCGATAACTCCTCGACCGTGGGGAGTGACGACGGCGAAAGCGAATAAGGTGTATGTGCATGTTCTGGATTGGCCGGATGAGTTACTCACTATGCCCAAAACGCCTAAGCCGATAACTCGGGCTACGCTCCTTACGACGGGACAGGTGTTGACGGTCCGAGAATTAGAAGGCAATCTGCTTTTGAAGATTCCCCTCGTGCATCGTGATCCTTTTGATACGGTTGTAGCCCTTGAGACAAGCACGTAGGCTAATCCATTGAGCGGATTCTATAGCGTTGCAGTAAATCAACCCTGGTTCGATTGCTTTTTCGACCGCATCGATCTTGATGCTGTCGGGCTAATCAAGGTGGTTGGGTGGTCGAAAAATCCTATTAACCCAAAGAATCCTGTTCCGCGGATCAAACTCGATGGTCAGGAGATTCCATCTTTCCAGCATTACCGCATCTCGCGGCCCGATGTAGAAAAGGTGGAGAAAATCGCGACAGCCCAAGCCGGACTTGTGCATGAGTACGCCACGCCGGAGACTCTTTACGGCCGATCTTTCAAGTCGCTCTCGATGGAAATTGATACACGATTCAAACTCGACTTTCCGATTGACGTGACGTTCACTGCGCCTGATTACCGGGTCCTTTTCGATTCACCCAAAGTATACGGAAGGGGTGACATCTACTGCGCAGGCCCGCCCAATGCGGAGATCCATCCGGAGGTGCTCGCGATTGCGAAGGCGCTGCCCGGTCCTGTTCTGGACTTCGGATGTGGAAGCGGCGTGCTCGTAGCGGAGCTTCGGGCGACGGGAATCTCGTGTACCGGGCTTGAATTTGATAACGGCCCATCGACTCCGCGCATCATTCCGGAAGCCGAGAAGTTTGTGAAGTTCTACGACGGCCGATTCCCATCGCCCGTCGCTACAGAGAGCGTTCGTACGGTGTTCTGTTCCGAAGTTCTGGAGCATATTCCGGACTATCACGCGGCGGTTCGCGATATGGCGAGAATTGCGACCCAACATCTTGTGATCACTGTTCCCGATTCAAGCGCGATTGTCATGGGGGCTCGCCACAGGTTGGTTCCGTGGCATTTACTCGAGAGCACTCACGTGAACTTTTTCAATCAGACGAGCCTCGAATCGGTCTTGCGCCCACATTTTCGCAACGTAGAATTCGGGCGAGTATGCGGTTGTACGCTGAACGACACCAGCTTTCACGTCAGCCTCGTCGCCTTTTGCGAGAAGTAACTTCGTAAGTGCGCTGACCGATTACCGCGCCTGGAACGCGAACTCGGTTCTTGTGTCAACGGATGAGCCGACCGGGCGAACACCGAATAGCCATCCGATTGACCCTAGAATCAGTAGGAGCATCGGGGGATATAGATCGGTGAACGCTCTCCACTCGTTGATGACTCCCAAGAAAATACCCAAGCAGAAGAGAGGTATAAAAATCACCAATCCACATCGGGCCACGAGCGGTTTATCGTTCCAATTGACAAACAGTGCAACGAGAACGACGACGGCGGTTACGAGTTGATCCAGATTGTAGTGAAACCGGATCCACTCGATTAAAACGGGCAGGTTCAGATCGAAGAGATGGAACTCCGTCGGTGTTCCCTTGTTCCCGCGAAATGCATAGACAATCAGAGACTGAATAACGACATAGACAGAGGCCTGAATCCCGGCCAGCATTCCCGCAAAACGAGTCCACAGACGGCGTTGTACCGCAAAGTAAGTAACGAAAACAAACGTATTTAGAATCGCGGTTTCCTTATTTACGCATGCAAGCGCGAAAACGACGAGATATCTTCGCCATTGAGCTTGTTGCAGAAACAAAAGGCCGGCGGTGAACAATAACAGGGATACAAAATCATACGCATGGCTGGTATAGCTAAGCCACGGAACGATGCCTGCGGCGGCGATGGACGGAACCGCGACGCGAAAAGCGGACGATCCTCGGTAACATTCGTCGTAGAGGAGCAGAATCACCCGTATGAAGCCGAGTAAGCTGCCAAAGATCAGCAGTAGCGCAATTACGGTTTCCACCGGGTAGTTTTTCTCCAGCTTCAAAGAGCCAGACTCGGCGCAGGGATCGCCATCGACGGTGAAGATCTTCTGCATAGCGGGGTTTTCATGAACAAAGTGCACGGCCCGCTGACGCGCTTCGACGGGAACCAATCGGGTCAGCCAGTTGACTGCGGTGGGAAGCAGCGTGCGCTGTACAAAGGGCCGATCTGCACGATAGTACACGGTGTCGGAAAGCACGTCGCGCTCATAGTTATTAAAATGCGCGAGATAGCACAAGAAAGTCCAAGTAGAGAACGCCAGAGCAAAAATAACCAGCAGAATCTGATGGAGCTGGAGCTTTCTTGCGTAGCTAGTAGGTTGGTCAAACATGATCAGTTATTTTGTAATTGCGTTTCGAAGTATCGAATAGGAACGATCGTTCGGCGATCCGTTCCCGTAGTGAGCTATAGTATGAAATCCGTCCGATAAGTTCAAACATTCAGGAGCTCAAACATATGGGGTCGTCCGACTCTGTGACTGCGGCAAAGGTCTCTTTCCCGGAACAAATTTCGCGAATTCGGGACGGAGATTGGGTCCCCATTTACCTGGCTGTCGGTTTGACATCTCTGGCGACATTGCTCCTAGAGTTATCTGTTACAAGGCTATTTTCAGTACTGCTCTATTACCACTTCGCCTTTCTTGCGATTTCCATCGCGATGTTTGGGCTTGGCGTGGGTGGCGTACTCGCCTATGGAATCGGGAAGGACAAAGGCTCCCGATTTGCGATCATCGGCGGAATCTTGTTAGCCAACGCCCTTCTGGTAGTGGGCGCGCTTCTATTTATTTTGACCCGCGAAGGTCGGTTAGGCGTGGGCACGCTCTTCGAGTTCTACTTTGCGACCACACTGCCTTTTCTGGGAGTTGGTGTGGTTATGTCCATCGCAATCTCAGAGACCGTCGAGCGCGTGGACCGGGTTTACTTTGTAGACCTGTTGGGAGCGGGCGCAAGTTGTCTTGCCTTGATACCTCTGCTGAATTACCTCGGCGGCCCGTCCACAATTATTGTGGCCGGATGTCTCTACGCGGCGGCGGCTGTTCTCTGGTATCTACTGGCCGGTAAGCGCACGGTTGCGCTCATAGGATCGATCATTGCTGCGCTTCTCCTGGCGCTGGCGGTTTACAACGTTCAGCATCCCGTTCTGGACGTGAAGTACGCAAAAGGCGGCGTCATTTCGAACGAGAGTTTCGTTCGCTGGAACAGCTTTTCGCGTGTTGCGCTTCGCCAGCACAGCGCCGATTCATTCAGCATCGACATCGATGCCGACGCGAATACTTATATCGCCAAATACAACTTCAACGCGCTTCCCAAAGCGAGTCAGAATCAGCTTCTGAGAACGGGGCGCGGCGCCGCTTATCTGCTTCGACCCGGGGCGAAAACCTTGATCATCGGAGCGGGCGGCGGTTTAGATGTTTCTCGCTCTTTGGCATCGGGAAGCCACAACGTGACCGGTGTTGAAATCAATCCGATCATTGCGAACACGATTATGAAGGAGCGCTATCCGGACCTGAGTAATCGTTTGTACTTTCGGCCCGAGGTTCATATTTTCATTGAGGACGGACGAAGTTACATTCGGCGCAGTCCCTATAAATACCAAGTCATTCAAGCCACCCTTGTCGATACCTGGGCTTCGACTGCCGCCGGTGCGTTCGCATTGTCGGAGAACAGCCTTTACACGACGGAAGCGTTCCAAGATTATCTAAGTCATCTTACTGATGACGGATTGGTGAGCTTCACCCGATGGGGGTTGGATCCGCCTCGGGAATCATTGCGACTCCTAGCGCTGGCGGAAGCCGCATTCGAGCGTTTGGGACAAAAAGAGTCGTGGCGTAACTACATCGTTTTGCGGGAACATCTCGCCGATCAACCAACTTGGGGTTCGCTGGATACGGTGCTGGTCTCTCGCAAACCATTTTTGGCGGCCGACATTCAAACGATGAAAACGCTGGCGGCTGGGGATAAGGGCGCGGAGCTGGTTTATTTGCCGGGAGAGAATTTGCCTGGTCCTTTTACAGAGAGGCTTTCCGGCAATGCGGCGCGGTTTGAGGCGAACTACCCTTATGACATCTCGGCGGTAACGGATGACCGGCCATTCTTTTTCTATACCGTCCGGCTCAAAGACACCCTCAACTTCTTCGCCCAGTACCTTCGCGTCCGGGCGACAAAATCAGCCGCCGCCGATTACAAACTCAACGTGGCGCTGCCGGTCTTACTTGGATCTCTGGCCGTAAGTTTGTTCGCCACGGGACTGATCCTGATTCTGCCTCCATTCGTGAAGAACATTAGGCTCCCGACCGACGTCTCGCTTCGGGTGTTCTTGTGGTACTTCATTGCCATCGGGATCGGCTACATCCTAATTGAAGTCGCCCTCATTCAGAAATTCGTCCTCTTCTTAGGTCATCCGACTTACTCGCTGACCGTTATTATTTTCAGCTTGCTGGTCTCAAGCGGTGTGGGGAGCTTCTTCAGCCGCCGTATTCTGGCGGATTCGGATCAGCACCTAGCAACCGTGCTTGTCGTGATCTTTGGGCTTACCTGCGTTTTGGCAGTGACGCTCCCTTCGCTCTTAAGCAGCGGCGTGGGCTGGCCCTTAGCGCTCAAGATGCTTACGAGCGTTGCCCTTGTTGGCCCGCTCGGATTCGTGATGGGAATGCCCTTTCCAACGGGATTGAGAAGACTGAGAGCCCGGTTTGCTCCGGCGATTCAATGGGCTTGGTCACTCAATGCCGCCGCGAGCGTTCTGGGTTCGGTAACCGCCATTATGCTCGCGATTCATTTGGGCTTGCGGCTGACGCTTCTATCCGGTGGCGTCCTGTATCTGATCGCACTCGTTCTGATTCGGGTTAGTTCCGGGAGAAAAGAAAAGAGTTCCTCGCCCGAATTGGTTGGGATGTCTTCAGGCGATTAGCACCAATAAACAATCTTAAGACTGGCTGCCGAAGCCCGCCCTCGGTGGTAGATGCAGTGCGGCTATTCTCGGCATTTTCACTCTCATTCTTTATACCCAAGCAGGCGTAGATGTTCCTCACAAACAGATCGGTCGATCCGGATTGAAAAGAGCGCTCAAGGAGGGACAACGGCGCTTGCCTGCCGGAGCAAAATAGCGACTTCGATCGAGATCTCTCAGATTAATTGTTCGGAGAACGTTCGCGCGAAGGACTAGCAAAATCCCTATGAAGTGCTAAGGATACGTCGTATACTGCTAGTAGAAGTCCGTCTTAACTTCTACCAAACCTTCTCCTCGCCTGCGGTCGAAGCTGCGGGCGTTTTTCTTCCGCCGAGTCCATGCCGTTTCCCAATATCAAGGTGCTAATCTAATCGCCGTGCAGCGCTTGTTGGATGCTCTCCGCCACGAACGCTCTACCATCACTCTCGATGTTGCGGCTCTCGAGATGGCCGGTATTGAGTTCCCGGGTATCGATGTTGACGCCTCCTTGTTTCGCTTGGATAGCTTGGCGGAACAAATCGGTGCGCAGCTGAGCGTGAACGCCAGCGGACTCGACTTTATCAAGGCCGCCAACGATCTTCTCTTTGACGTTCTGCAGTTCCGGGGCAACGAAGGCGAGTACTACGATCCGAGGAACAGCTGCTTAAACTCGGTGCTGATGCGGCGTCTCGGCATCCCGATTACGTTGTCGGTTGTGTATATCGAAGTCGCTCGCCGCCTGGGACGGTCCGTCTATGGGGTGGGCTTGCCGGGGCATTTTATCGTGGCCTACGAGGATCGCGAGTCGCGCTACTGGATCGACCCGTTTCATAACGGCCGAATTTTGACGTTTGCCGACTGTTCGGCGTTGGCGAAACAAACAGCTAACGTTGATCTTCGAGCAAATCCTGCTGTTCTGTCCGCGGTAAATTCACGGCAGATTCTGGTCAGGATGCTTAGTAACCTTAAGGCCATCTACTTACGCGGCGAAGCCTTTGATAAGGCGCGTGAAGTACTTAGCCTCCTGATTGAAGCGGCGCCGGACTATGCGGAAGAGTACCGGCAGCGAGGCGTGGTTCATCTGCGACTCGGCAACCATCGCGCGGCGAAAGATGATCTCGAAACCTATTTGCGATTAGAGCCGAACGCTCCGGAACGCGAACAGGTGAAGAAACAGCTAGTGCTGATCGAACGTTGGAAAGCCGGGATGAACTAAGCGAAGCTCAGCTAGCTTTACTGAGTTCCGCAACTTTCGCAGCTATCAATCGAAGATCCTGTATGAACAGGTCATACTCTTCTTCCGACCGATCTTGCGCTCTCAAAATTGCTGAGGGGTGGATGGTGGCGACGATTTCCTTAGCCCAACGGTGCGGGAAGAATTTACCCCGATCCGCCGTTACGCGGAACTCTCGACCCATTAGCGATTGCGCAGCGGTCGCGCCCAAACAGACCAGCAATTCCGGCTCGATCGAGGCCAGTTCAGCTTCCAGCCAGGGACGGCAAGCCGAGATCTCGATCCCTGTCGGCTTGGCGTGGATGCGCCGCTTGCCGCGTTCGATGAACTTGAAGTGCTTCACCGCGTTTGTGACGTAAATCTTCTCGCGGTCCAAGCCGCTTTCGTGCATGGCCTTGCTAAGTAGTCGTCCGGCAGGTCCGACAAAAGGGTGGCCTTTAATGTCTTCTTCATCGCCAGGTTGTTCGCCGACCATGACAACCTTCGCGTCACGAGGGCCTTCGCCGAAAACCACCTGGGTTGCATGGGAGTAAAGGTCACAACCTCGGCAGCCGGGCGCAGCGGATCGGAGTTCGTCAATGTTGCGAGTTGCCGGTATGAACGGCGCAGCGGAAGCTTTTTGCGTGGTAGCCATTTCAAGTACTCTTTTATCTGCATTTATGAGGAGAGTTGGTATAAGTTGCGCCTCGGGCAACGTCGCCCAATGTCGCACTGGCATCTCCGCCTTCATCGCTTTTACCTTGACGCGAGCGGGATTGAAGATGGAAGCGTAGTAGTCGCGCCATAAATCCTCAAGGGCGTCTTCTTGCGGAGCTTCCGACCTCGGAACTCCCGGGCCGTAGGTCAGTTCTTCGAGATCCCAGTGAGCGCTCTTGTCTGGCGTCAGAATGGACCAATGCATCGCTCCAAAACGAGCGGCGAACCAGGGCGCCATGGCCTCGACGATGTAGTGATCTGGCTTGTGCCAAGCGACAAAATGCTCGGGGTTCGAATTAGCCACACGCCGAAACCGAACGAAAGCTTTCATTTTATGCATGTCGCGACTGACGGCCTTTTCCATCAGTCGCAACTCTCGGATATCATCGTCGATGTCAATCTTCAAAAGATTCCGCTCGCCATGAGTGATTCGGTAGTAGCGTCCGGTAGAGCAGTTCCCACCGGCGCTCGTCGCGGTGCAGAGCGACCGTCGTTGCGAGATCGAGAAAGTCCCTCGGAACAGTGGCGATTGGTTCCGCCGGGGGCTCCGGCAGAGGCTCATCGAAGAGCCCGCGAGACCAGGTTATCTCTTCCGGAGGTACGTCATTCGCCAGCAGCTTTCTCGCCGCAGAGCGCCAGCTTGCGAAGTCTTCGATCGTCACCGAAGTCATAGCTCTCCGGACCTCGCCGTTTCCGCCGCTTCAAACAGCGCAAGCTGCCGTTGCGGTACGACGACTTTTTCAGGCAGCTTCGGGCTATCGATCTGTTGATTTGCTGGGTTGTGGTCGGAGGTGATGACGAAGTATTGGGACTTCTTGACAGAAATTTTAAGCTTGCCAAATCGGCAAGCTTCAACTGCCGATAGCGGCGGACCTTCAAAATCCGCTGGACGTTCCGAACGCCGAAGCCGGGCACTCTCAATAGTGCGGCCTTGCTGGCCTTGTTCACGTCGACGGGAAAAAACTCGCGATGCCGCAGCGCCCAAGCGAGCTTTGGATCCTATCCAGCGCCAGATTGCGATCGTCAGGAGTAGTCAGTTCGTCGGCGGTGAAGCCGTAAAAGCGCATCAGCCAGTCAGCCTGGTAGAGCCGATGTTCACGGACCAGAGGAATCTTCTCAGGGCAGCCCGGGTCGGCATGCGGGATGGGACTGAAGGCGGAATAATAGACGCGCCGCAAACCGTGCTTGCTGTAAAGCGACGGCTGATTTTCGAGCAGGTCGCGCATCCGGCGCGTCGCGTGGCGCCCACGATGAACTGGGTGCTTTGGCCGGCGGGAGCGAATCGTGGCGCTTCACCGTTGCGCGTGTCTTGTCCTTGGCGTCGAGAATTCCGTTGCAATCTCGCTCATGGCGCTGGATTCCGCGGTGAGTTTTCGCGGGCGCCAGTTGCTCAAGATCGCTGTCGCGGCCAATTCGATGTTGGCGCTCAGCCGGTCGGCCCATTTGCCCGCCTCGCGGATCAAATCGTGCGAGCGCCGGGGACCGCCTTCAGATGGATGTAGCCGCCAAAGCTGGTGTTCCGTGCGCAGCAGCTGCGCCACGGCGATCATTTGCTCCATCGTGTAATCGGGATTTTGGATAATGCCGGAGCTGAGAAACAGGCCTTCGATGTAATTGCGCTTGTAGAATTCGATGGTGAGGAAAACCACTTCTTCCGGCGTGAAGCGGGCGCGCGGCGTGTCGCTCGAAATGCGGTTGACGCAGTAGCTGCAATCGTAGATGCAGTAGTTGGTGAGCAGAAGCTTCAGCAGCGAGACGCAGCGGCCATCGGGCGTGTAGCTGTGGCAGATCCCCATCCCGTCGGTATTGCCCAGACCGCCATCCACGGGCGCTCGATAGAGCCGCTACTGGCGCAGGAAGCATCGTATTTCGCCGCATCCGCCAGAACGCGCAGCTTTGCTTGAATCTCCACCTACAGGTTAGATGTGTAATTCAGTCCGGCGGTTTTACTGGATTGTAGTTCGGAATTCCTAACCGCGAACGATCTGCCGGCCGGAAACATCAGATTGTCCGGCTTCTTCAAAATCGGTGTTCTCTTCTGAAATTTCGTTCGGCATGTGGAAATCCTTTAAATTGTTGGCCGAATCAAAAGGTACGGAAAATGGTTTGGAGGTTACTTTGATGTTTGAGGCGAGGTGGGCACAAGATTTTCGCTCACAGCGACATGAATCAGCTCAAGTGTATTGCGGATTCGGCAATAGGTCACTTCCGATAGGTCGATCTTGCCGACGGTGGGAGCCATCCTGGTGAACACTTCTAGATCGTTGGCAAAATGGATGGGTGTGCGAATCGCGGCAGGCGTGGATGCGGTCAGCGAATTGATATAGGTGGGATTCCAATCAATGTCGCTCAAAACGCTTCCGTGAACGACGTCTGCGAGACCAATGCCGACAGCGCTGTGATAACTCAATTCGCTGATACCGCGGACGTAAATCCGGTGGACGCGAGGCGCGTCCGGGAAAGGATTGTAGTGGGCTGAACGCTCCGGTTCACAACTTTTGTGTCCATTCCCGCTCCACTGATATTTTTACCGATCTCATCGAGTATCAGGATGTCGATCTCAGGCGCCGGAAGCTTCGCCATCCACGATTTCACTTCGCGGAGCAACGCTTCTTCCTGAGCAATGACGGCTTCGCGGCCTTTTGAAAAGTTGATGGCGACGAGCCCTGCGGTTTCGTGGTGCGCGCCTTCCTGAATCGCCAGTCCGCCCAGGATTTTTCCGGAATCGAAGATTTTGGAGCCAGCGCTCCGAATTACCTTTTCTAACCCAAGGCCGATACGCGAAGCTATGGTACTGGCGGGCGCCCGCGAACTTGCCCAAGCCAATCGCCATCATCTTGAACAAGCCGCTCTCGATCGTCCCGGAAAAGTCAGTGTGCCACTTGACGCGACCGACTAGAAAAACTCCCGCGGACTCATAAGCGGCTTTGTCGATAAAAGTTTCGATTCCTTCGGGAGTTTTGCCAAGAGACAGAACATCCAGCGAACTGATGACGGGAACGCCCATGGTGGCTTCATGGAT
>CAVSTI010000026.1:0-19784 GCA_963730775.1 uncultured Acidobacteriaceae bacterium
ACCAGATTATCTCTTTCAGAATCAACACTTACAGTCAATTTTTTCGAACCTGACAGAAATCTGACATCCCACACGTCTTGCGCCAGGCTCGATATGCGTTCCTGCCGCTGAATTGTCCATTGCGCGTAGTGTCGTCGGATGATGTCTGGCGTGCTCCCGAGGACCAATGCGACGTCCTCAGTTGTCCAGCCTTTCTCCAACAGCGCAGTTGCCAAGGTGTGCCGGAATCGATGCGCATGTGCGCCATCGACCATAGAGAGTGCGAAGACTCGCGCGAGCGTTCGCGTGACTCCGCGAATAAATGCACGGGTTGTGCCGTTGCCACTCCAGAAGAAGTATTTGGATTTGCCCACCGTCCCTTTCGGGGTGGGCAGACCGTCCAGCGCTTCCCGAAGGAACGCCGGTATTGGAAGGAAGACGGGCTTGCCGTTCTTCATGGTGTACAGGTAGATGCGGTCTTCGCGGACGCGATCGCGAGCAAGTGTGGCTACGTCGCTGATTCGAAGTCCGGTATACCGGAGAAGGAGGATGATGGCTCGGGCCCTATCCCGTTCGTAAGCGCCCTGGCCAAGCTCATCGCAGGCCGAGAGGATCTGAATAACCTCGTCCTGCGTATAAGGCTCTTTGGGTTTTGGCTTTACGGCTGGCGGTTTGATCTCCTTGGCAGGATTGGACGAGATCCACTTGCGGCTGACACAAAAGCCGAAGAAGTTTCGCAGGATCGCGAGTTCCTTTGTCCATGTGGTCGCCGAGATCGGGCGATTGTTTCGGAACAAGTCAATAGTCTCGACTTCGACGTCGTCGAGCTTCGTTATTCCGGCTGCCTTCGTGATCTGGAGGAAGTTGTCTAGTGCTCTCCGTTGGTTGCGCTTTGTGCCGTGCCCAACGTCTTCCTTCGAAGCTTTGAACGCAGCAATCGCGTCTAGGATCGATTTGGGCTCCTTGTAGTCCGGCCGCTCCATTTCGGCAAGCTTTCGATAAGCTTTGTCGAGACTTCGAGTCTCGAGCGATCGGCGGTAGCGTTTGCCCCTCAACTGACCGTCCACTCCTAGGCTGCATTTGCAGTTTAGGAAGCGCTGTCCCTTCTTGCGGTGAGGACAATCATCAGAATGGAGCCGCACAAGGTAAAGATCGGACAAATGGGGTTAGGCTCCGCTTTTCTGGGCAGCAACGATGCGGCGTTGGTATTCGCGCTCGGCAACAGAAGCGGGGATGCGAAGCGTGAAGTATTCCCGCTTTCCGCTTCGACGTCTCTCGTTACCCAATCGAAGCACACCCGGTGCACCTTCGAAGATGCGTCTGATGGTCGACTCATCGAGTCGCCATAATTCGGCAAGTACTTGAACTGAGTAGTGCGGTTCAAGCGAGGAAGGCGAGGACACCGGGTCACCAGTCGACTCCGGGTTCAGGGTTCGGTTGAACCACGCATCAAATGCTAGTCCGACGGGTTGTTCGGTTCGCTTCTGTGACATCACCACCCCAGTCCGGCCTTGATCTTGTCGGCAGCTTCCTGCGACTGCTTTGGGTCAACCTTTGGTGAGGACCATGGTTCCGTGTTTAGGGCCTTGTAACGGGTCTGTTTGACTGCGGTCACACGTACCGTAGTCCCATTCGAGCCGTCCTGGATGAATTGGATCTCCAGGTGTTCACCGGTTTGATGGTAGTGCCCGGAGACGTTAGTTGCGGTTTTAATTCCCGCAGCTTTTGAAGCTGAGTCCACTGAGAGCCCTTCCTTCTTCACCTCATTCAGTACCGCTTCGTAAGTGGTGTTCAGGTCTGCAGCGCGCGCCAGCACAGCCGGTCCGCCGGAATCGTTCGCACCAGCCATGGCATTCGCGCCGGTGGTGAGTCCAATGATTACTGAAACCGCAGGTATCAGAGTAAAACGGAACCGCTTCATGCCCGCGTTCCTCCCGTCTTAGAGGACGGATCACGATTGAGTGTGGCCGATTCAGGATCGAGAAGCACGAAGGCCCGTCCTTGGATTGAATCCCCGAAGATCCACGGATTGCGGAGATGGAACGCCGGAAACTTCTCGGCACCGCGAGAAACGACTTCCACCATGTCTCTGCATTCTGCAATGGCGGCGGTTTCCGCGCCTTTGTTCGTTCCACGAATCATGAAGTGGGCCAGAAACCGCTTCCCTGATTTTGGAAGGTGGAACGGCCCCGGAACAATTTCGGGGGATCTTGTCTGTTGCATAACCATCCTTTTATCTTTTCTCTATAAAGGCAATTGCCTTCAGTTCAAAGCGGGGTAAAATCTCTCGAAATGTTGAAGCCGCAGAAATTATTTTTCCGATTTTCGTGATGTACGATTGAAATAGTCGATTGGGACGCCGCCGGTTCAGGCCTTTTGATGTCTTTCGAAGCGCTCAAGCTGAAGTTGCTGGACCGCAATGGGCGGCAAGTGCCGGAATACGTCCAAGCGACTATCGTTCGCGCATTTGAACGAGCTGCGACGGTTCCCGATGCGAACATTGATCATCTCGTCCAGGGCGCAGCTCGCGTTGCCAGGGTGATTGCTGATGGGGGCGCCGCTAAGCCGGATGAATATGCCTCGTCAGTCTTGGGCCGCATAGCCTGGCTGAGTCAAAGGCACTTCGCATACAGCTCCGAGACCGCATCTCGTTCAAGAGTTGATGTTGATTCCCTACAAGCTTCGGAAGGAAGTCCGTCTGCAATCGTTGCCGATATTGAGATCAGGGAGCTACTGGAAACGCTTGACGATCGCGACCGGCAAATCGTCAGCATGCGGAGTCGTGGTTGGAGTTACAAGGAAATCGCACAGGCTCTTGGAATGTTAGAAGTGACAGTGCGGTGCCGTTATCATCTAGCGAAGGGTCGATTGCGAAGCGTAGCCAGTCGCAAGAGATAATGTGTTGCGACGGTGGCCAATGATCCGATAGACGAGCTTCGGCGCACGGCTTATCCCAATCCTGAACGAATCGGATGCCCCGGCGCCTGAAGTCTTTGAGGCGCTCAGGGCAAAAAAGATTGCGTTCGACGATCCGGTTTGGGAGCACATAGAACATTGTTCGCCCTGCTATCGGGAGTTTGCTGATATCCGAGATGCTCGGTTTAGAGATGAGAGGGGTAATACCACTCGGACCATAGTTCGCCTCGCCGCAACTGCCGTCCTTGTTCTGGCCGTGGGCATCGGCATCTTTCTGTTCGTTAGAGATCGCGACCGAAGCAAAAAGCAAATGATCGCGAGCGCCGCGAACAAAGGCACAGAGGCAGCGGTTTTGAACTTTGAGGACGGCTCCGAGCTTCGCGGTGCTTCTGGAGCCGATCAGTCGAAATCGGCCGACCAGAACAGTTCCGGTATACAACATCTGCCGAGAAATCAGCTCAGTCTTACGGTTTATCTTCCGTTGGGCAGCCCGGCCGGGGCATACGAACTACGAGATGCTTTCGCCGAGGGGCGCGGTCGTTTGGCACGTTCAAGGAACCGCGTCCATCACTGACGGGCTGACCTCAGTTCCGGTGAGGGGCGATCTTCGGAACGCCGCGAGCGGAGAATACACCTTCCGATTTAGAAGACCGGAGGAGACTTGGCACGAGAAAAAAGTGATTGTGAAATAGGCTTGCGTCACGTGGGAACACGCAACGGGACTTCACATTACGTATCTGGCTTACAGGTTAAATGCACCCAATCGCCCGCGAATTCAACTGGACCTTTGCCGTCACCCACGATTTATGCGAGTCGAGAGGCCAGATCGGCCAGAAGCGCGTTGTACGGACCGCTTTAGCGAACGCGCGGTATTCAAGTGCTTCCGAGTCTGTCGGGGGCAAATTCAGAGATGGGCCGACGGCTATCAAACCGTAACCACGGCTTTCGCACACTCGCCGGACCGTGAATGTCCCTTCGAAGAGTGGGACAATCCTCACTTGGAAAAGTTCTTGAAACGTTTGCTTCGGGCAATCGACAAAGCGGGATTGTTTCACTTAATTGCGGCCGCGGCTGCCGTCGTTCTGGTGTTCGCCGGGCTCTACAAGATCGGCGCTGAATTTGATTGGGGAATACGTTCGTCGAACGGGAGCGTCAACGATTTCGGAAGCTGCCTTTATTTCAGCGTGGTGACTTTCACTTCGCTGGGATATGGAGACATTTTCCCGGTCGGGTGGGGACGAGCGTTGGCTTGCACGGAAGTAGTCTTAGGCCTCTCATTGTTTGGTGTCGGGGTGCGCGGTTATGCAGTCCAATCTCTCAGCACTCGAGTTTTGAGCTGGCCTGGGAGAAGATGATTTCATGGCGATGAGGCACACTTACGAAAACGTCGAGCCGGCACGCGTTCAAAACGATGAACTCGAAGGACCCGTTGTCGTTGAATTTGGTACTCCGTGGTGTGGGCACTGCGCCGCCGCGCAACCGTTACTGGAGGTGGCTTTCGCCGCTTATCCGTTGGTACGTCATATCAAGATCGAAGATGGCCCGAGACGTCGCCTTGGGCGCTCCTTCGGTGTGAAACTGTGGCCAACGCTGATTTTTGTCAACAATGGTCGGGAAGTGGCACGCTTGGTTCGCCCGAGGAATGCTGTTGTGATCATCGAGGCGCTCAAGCAGGTCGGTTGGCTGCCACCAGGAAGCCGTATGCGGCAATGCAAAGAGTCACGTAGTGGTGAAACCCGAGCCAGCCTCGGCCCTCAAAATGGCCAAAGCCGAGTTCTTGTCGGCCATTGGTTTCCCGTTACAACCAGATACAGGGACTCCGGCTTCATCCCGGATTTAAGGATGCCGCTATACCGTACTGCTGGTAATGAGGAATATTGTGCTTCTCCCAGAGTGCCTGGTAGCATCTTTGAAGATTGATGACCAGGGAACCAGCTACGGCAGAGCAAGAGGCTGAGCTGTCTCGCAGTTTGAACGCCTTGCAAAACACCTGTACAGAGACCCTGGACTTGGTGACCATGATGTATGGTCCTGAGGAGAAGCGGACAATCCGGGCGGGTGAGCTGTGCAATGCCCTGCAACGCTTGATCTGGGATCTCAATCGCAAGTAGCACCTGATATTCGACTGTTCTTAGCAATTGGCGAAAGCTTCGACGTTTTACTTCACCCTGCCTGCCCTCAAAGAGCAATCCTGAAGGCGACGCGGGATGACCCACGGCTGTCGATTCGTATACCCCGCTTGTACGACAACCCGAACTTCCCATTTCGTCGGCGTGCAACGTTCGATAGAGTCGGCCTGACAGAGTTACTGCTCCTTTTCAACAAAGTCATTGCTTCGATTCAGAGATCACAACTTTGATGCGCCAGCCGCCCACAGCCCTAACACGCTATCGGGAGAGGCAGCACACAATGAGGCTATATTGACTCCTGGATTTGGACGCACACCTTGGAACGTGAATCACTGGAGCGGAGGCCTCGCCTGACGAGACACGCCAGCAGCGGTGGAACAGCCGGAGGAAGGCGAACCATGGACGGCCTATTTAGGACGCCACCAAGGTATCGGTTGGATGGAAATCCTGAAGCAAAATGGAACAGTCCAAGTTTGGGATTTCGAGAAGAGTGGTGTTGGGCGTGGAGGATGACGACGCTGCATACCTCCTGATTCGGTACGCATTTCAGGACTTCGGGTCAGAGATGGAGCTTCGGCGCGCCGCCAAAGGAGAAGATGCATTGGAGTTCCTTGGCCGCAGAGGCCAATTCAGCAATGCCCCTCGACCAAGCTTGATTCTCATGAATATCAACCTCCCAGGAATCACTGGCCCAGAGGTGCTGGTTCAGATGAAGGCTAACAAACACTTGCAGGATATACCCGTCGTCATCTTCTCGTCCTCTAACATGGATGCTGACCGAGCGAAATGCTTGGCCCTCGGAGCGAGGCAATTCATTACGAAGCCAAATAGTTACGATGAGTATGTCAGTGCTATAAAGTGTGCTTGTGCTTACGCAGGATGAGCTAACGCGAGCGCTGAGGAGAGTCCGTGCAAGAACCGCATGGTAATACGCCCTCTGGCGCAAAGAAAAAATGCAGCCTAAGTTCCTGACCAGGGCATCTGGTAATACGGAAAATACCAATGTCATTGGCCAATACAGCTCCTCTGCCGGCATACAGCGGCATCCCACGCCAGCGTATCTTGTTATATTCTGAGTACCGGGTTCTCTTGGACGCACTCCAAACCCTTTTGGGCCAGGAGTTCGATGTCGTGACGGTGTATACCCGCGCTAGCTTCCTGAGCGCAATCGAGACGCTCCATCCTAATCTTGCTGTTCTCGAGCTGGGCAACTCGCGAAAAGAGAGCTTAAGGACACTTCGCGATGCGCGAGAACGATCTCCCGATCTCCCGTTCATACTGCTTTCGACGAATCCGAACGACGCGGACCAACTGCAAGCCAGGCTCTTAGGGGCCAAGGCGCTTCTCCATGCGACATCTCCAGGAGAGCAGATCATCAGCTCTATGCGTCGCGTTCTAAGGGGAGAAGCACTGGACGTCACCTCGACACGGAACGGGACAGTTTCTGCGCTTGCGCCCGCCCGAACTCGCTTAACGACGAGACAGATCGAGGTACTCAAGCTCATTGCTAAGGGCTTCAGTGCCAAAGCGATCGCGAACGTATTGGAGCTGTCGGTGAGAACGGCAGAGTTCCATCGCGCGGCCATCATGGACCGATTGGACCTGCGTTCAACAGCTCAACTTACCCGATATGCTTTGCATCATGGGATCGAGTAAACTAGTTCGCCCAACCCGCCGTGACTCATCCTTCTCTGCCGAGAAACACAGCCTTGGAGTATTGAGTGAAACTCCATCCAACAGTCGAACGTTCTGAAATGTGCGGCGAGGGAGTTGTGGGTCATCAAAATGGGCCAGATTCGTGCGGCTTCCAACCAGCGGTGACGATGATGAAGACCGCCTAGACGGGATTTGGAAACGACTCGGATTGTGGGGAAGAACGGCTTTCGACCACTCGTTCGTCCGGAGTGTTCTTCTCGACGCCAAGATGAGTACGGTCTTGGCGGTAGTAAGCAAGATACTCACGTGCAAGCTGAGATGAAATTCATTCAGCGGAATGACTTGATCGCGTAGTTCGCGATGTACACTCCCCACCCAACGTTCCGCAACGCCGTTTTGCCAGGGGCTCCTGACAGTGGATCGCAAAGGCATGAGATCGCTGGATTTCAAGAACTTGAGGACGTCGTTGCCGAACTTCGCATCATGGTCGAACAACACGTATCGATATGGACACGGAAGCGGGAATGCTTCTCGTAGCTGTTGCACGATCCAATCGCCGGTGGGATGGAACCTCACGTTGAAGTGCAGAATGCGCCGGCGACCGTGTTCAGTCGCGAAGAAGCAGTAGAAGGTGCGGAAGCAAAGGGTTGGCACAGTGAAGAAGTCGAAGGCGGCAATCACCTTGCGATGATTGTTTAGAAAGGCGAGCCACTGGCTGGCTTTGCTTTCCTCCGGAATGCGCTTCAGGCTTCGCAGATAGCGTGACACGGTAGGTTCGGGGATCTCGAAGCCTAGTGCTAGCAACTCGCCATGGATGCGCGGCGCTCCCCACATCGGATTCTCCCTCTTCATTCGGCGGAGCAAGGCCCGGATCTCTTCTGTTACCTTCGGCCGCCCAGGTCGGCGCCGTCGGGATCGCCACTTCCAGAACAGGCGGTATACGGCGCGATGCCAAAAGACCACCGTTTCCGGCTTGACGAGAATGAGTGCTTCGGACCAGTTGGTCCATATCTGACGAACGACCACCCAGAACAGGCGATCGAATCCATTCAGCTTGGGGCGCAGCTGCCTGCGCTTGTAAACAGCAAGTTACTGTCGAAGAGAGACCGCCTCCAATGCCAAACGGTGCCGCGCGATCAGAAACGCTCGCAGGTACGCGAGCATCGCGTATATCGCCGTCCTAATCATTCGATGCTAATCGCTGCACGTAAATCAAAGCTGTTGATCACAGAGGCTGCCGGAGTTTTGATGACCCACAGGGTTGTAACTTCGAAAGCGGATTGCGGAGCCATTCGCTCCGTCGAACTTCGCTCTCCAGTGAACAGTCATGCGATTGCTGACATGATCACGTGACAGATCATGACACGAGGTCAGAGTGAAGTACATCAATATGTCCGGCGGTGGCAAGCAACCGATCGATTCCAGAATGCCATCGAGGTCGCGACAAAAAGCGGATATGTGCAGACGATTTCTGCGGAGCTCTTGGCCGAAGACCTGCCTCCCCATTTCTTCTACCTGGCTCTCCAGGAAAGTGGTTTCGATCCATATATAAGTGGCCTATGACGCGAAAAGGGATAGCGAAGGGAATGTGGCAGTTTATTCCTGAGACGGCGGTCAAGTATGGCTTAAGAATCGGACCTCTGACAAGCTTTCCCCGTCCGGACCCGCAGGACGATCGCCACAATTGGAAGAAATTCACTGCAGCTGCCGTGCACTACTTGAGGGATCTTTATGCTACTGACGCGCAGGGCTCAGGACTACTCGTCATGGCTTCCTACAACTGGGGTGAAAACAAGGTGCTTCCGCTTATTAAAAGAATGCCGCCGAATCCACGAGATAGGAATTTCTGGCATCTTCTGAAGAACTACCGGACGAGATTGCCGAAGGAGACGTACGATTACGTCTTTTACATCTTTAGTGCAGCGGTGATCGGCGAGGTCCGCCTCTTTTCGGGTTCAAATTCGGATCGCCACTCGAATCGATCCCATAGCCATTTGAGCAGGCAGAAAGAGTCCGCGTTCTGTTCTCCGAACGTCAGGCGCGATGTCGGAACCGACCGCTGAACTACGCTTCGCGCCGGTCTCGTAGCTCTTCTGGCCAAACTATCGGGAACTGCCGGAGGTGGGGCATGTCTTGGCCTTTATCTGCCCGCAATTTAAATCAACTTCCATCTGGGCTTGTGGTCGTGTAATGCGATGCCCTTCCGTAGCGCTACACCGGGCGATGCTCTCTGCGTGTTGTTCTGCTTCAGCTTGGGACGCCCAGCCCGCAGCACGAGGGAAATTCAGTCTGACATGTCGGTAGTCCATTACGCGAGCACGCCAGAACCGCTTCCCGTTTTCATCCGGCAGCCGGTCATACTCCGCGAATAGGGTGTACGCGAGGAATACAGCTTTGCTTGAGCCGTTCGGCTGTCGCTCGCAGCCCGTGACTTGTCCGTGGCGCTCGCCTTGGCCGCTGGAGGTCAAAACAGTTTCCGAGCAACAAGTATGGAGCAGGCGGCTGTATTTTACAAGTCTTTTACAAAGCGTTTACAAGTGCTCAGGTACTTGAACTGGGCCCGCTACTCGCCCACAGGAAGGAGCACGGCTGCTAATTCGAAATGGATAGAGAGACTGCACGCTCGGCGAATTAGCGGAAGTACAATCATGCGACGTGGTTCAGGCAATCCATCAAAGCGTTGAAATCTCGGTTGATCCTACGAAATAAAGGAGTGCAATGGCTAAGGTCCAGAAACTCGATCCGGCGAGCTGATCGATGCCCATGCCCGTATTGACAAAATATCGGACCGGCTTTTATTCCAAGTGCTTGCGGGTGCGGCGCGAACTCAGAAGACTAAAGACTTAGTAAAAGACGACGTTACGCCACGTTACGAGGCAATTAGATCAGTCCTTAACGTCAGGTCTTAACGCTGCTGTGGTGGAACTCCCGAACCTTGTGGTTTCAAAAGAGGACTACGCGCGGGTTTATGCATTCTTTCCATCGCAGATGGGCGATCCTGCATTTGTTCCTAATTCAACCTTATTTACATGTGTTTGAGCTCTGTCGCGGCGCTCCTTCGGATTGTCGAGGACACTGCACCTCCCAAACGACATGGTTGGCCTTAGTAAACCTGCAGCGCTATTCCCAATCGCGTCGTGTGCGGTTGGCAAGAAATGACGGTGGCGTGACAATCGGCTGGTGCAGCAGTGACCAACGAACTGTAGAATGGCTCCGTGCTTGGCGACATGCGCGTCCTGCAGTTTCGCTCGCCTCCCAGCCGGGTGATGCTACTTCTTCTAGGAGTAACTCTGGCCGCTTCGGTTGCGTTGGCGGGGCTTACGTGGCGCTTGACGCTTTTGGAGCGAGCCGTTCAGCAACAAAGGACCACGGAACGCCTGCAACAGGCCGCTGATTCTGCCACCACGGCTCTGCTTCAACAAATCGCCAGAACAGGAGACCGGCTGCGTAGCATTTTGCAAATGCGCGAAGCGGGTGCGATGCAGCAAGGCTTGCACGGATTGGCAGGGTTGTCGGAGGGGTCGACCGTTTTGCTTGCTCAAACCGGGACACTGACGCTGGTACCGGATCGCCGATTGCGATACGTCCCGGATCCGCCGCATGCCGCGGCGATACCGGACGAGAAATTTGCCGCGGGTGAAATGATCGAGTACACGCACCACGATTACACCGGTGCAGCGCGGTATTTTCACGATCTGGCAAATCGCTCGAACGGAGCGGAACGGGCCGAAGCGTTGCTGCGAGCCGCACGAAACGATATCAAAGCCAAACGACCGGCGCTCGCGCTGGCGGCATATTCGGAACTGACGAGTTCGGGGCCGGAACTCGTAGACGACGAGCCGATAGAATTGACGGCGCGCTTTGCAAGGCTCGGATTACTTGGCGATCCTGAGCGCGGGCTCGAAGCGTCGGCGCTCGCCAGCGATCTGGAGCGTGGACGTTGGCCTATTTCTCACGCTACTTACGAGTACTATCGCTCAGCGCTGGGCCGCTTCACTCGGATCCAACCTACTATCCCATTGTGGGAGGAAGCAACGGCAACTCTGCTGACGATTTCGCGGCAACCAGGGATGGAAAGCGGAGAACGTGTGATTTGGGTCCAGGATTCGCGTCCGTTGCTTTTGATGTGGCGGTCGCGGGCAGGTTCGGTCGCTGCCCTTGCACTCACGGGGAGGTACATTGCAGAGAAGTGGCTGGGAGGTAAGCCCGGCTTTTCATTCGGGCTCGAAACGGCCGATCATAAGAGCCTCATCCCCATCAGCACATCGAAAGAAACCGCGGAACGGATCTTATCTTTCGGTGGCACACACTGGCGCCTGATCGCGTCGGCTCCCACCGTACCAGTCGAGTACAACGGCTCCGGCAAATTGCTGGTAGCAGGTCTCGTGCTGGTCACGATGCTTGTGCTGGCGGGCTCGCTTGCAGTGATCAAGGCCGTATCGCGTGAACTTTCGGTAGCAAAGCTACAGACTGACTTTGTTTCTGCGGTCTCGCACGATTTTCGAACGCCGCTGACCACGCTGCGGAGTATGTCGGAGATGCTCGAGCGGGATCGGGTTCCGAGTGAAGACCGCAAGCGGCGTTACTACGAGCTGATGGCACGGGAAACGACCCGGCTACAGCGGCTCGTTGAAGACTTGCTCGATTTCGGTCGTATGGACGCCGGTGTGCGGCGATATGAGTTTCGACCTTTTGACGTTGCGGAACTGGTCCATCAAACCCTGCAGGAGTTTCAGGACGAGCATGCGGGATCGGGCCTTCAGATTGTGGCGGGTGAAATTGCATCGATACCTGTGGCGGTGGACGGGGAAGCGCTCCGCCGAGCGCTGTACAACCTGCTCGATAACGCGGCAAAATATTCTCCGGACGGAGGAGTAATCGGCGTGCGCGTTCGCAGTGAATCGAACCGGGTGTGCATATCTGTTGAGGACCACGGAATGGGGATTGCGCCGAACGAGTTGAAGCGTATCTTCCGGAAGTTTGAGCGCGGCGCGGCGGCCAAGTCATCGACCATCCGAGGCACCGGCCTGGGACTGGCAATGGTTCACAGCATCATGAAGGCCAATGGCGGCTCAGTGCAGGTGGAAAGCGAGCTGCATCGCGGCAGTAAATTTACTTTGAGCCTGCCGAGGGCGGCGACCAGAGAGCAGGATATGACATGGCGCGCATCCTGATTGCTGAAGATGAGCCTGGCATCGCGCTGGCGCTTGAAGACGATTTGACGTTGGATGGCTATGAAGTCGAAGTGGTCGGCGATGGGCAACTAGCGTCTCAGCGAGGACGCAACGGTAGCTTCGACTTGTTTGTGCTGGATGTCATGCTGCCGGGACGAAGCGGCTTCGATGTGTGCCGGGATTTGCGGCGCGCTGGGATTGCCGCGCCGGTGCTGATGCTGACGGCGCGATCGCAGGAATCGGACAAGATCATGGGACTGGATCTTGGTGCCGATGATTATGTGACCAAGCCATTCAGTCCGCATGAATTGCGGGCTCGCATTCGCGCGCTGTTGCGCCGTGGGCCGCTAACGCGTTCGGATCCGGATGTGTTCAGCTTCGGCGACGTCGGGGTGGATTTTGCACGGGGTGAAGTGCGGCGCGCGGGAAAGCCTGTTGAGATGAGCGCGCTCGAGTTCAAGCTGCTCGCAACCTTGATCCGCAATCGTGGACGGTTGCTGTCACGCGAGCAGTTACTGGACCAGGCATGGGGTCGCGGCGTGGCGGTCACGGAGCGCGCCGTTGATAACCAGATCCTAAGCTTACGTAAGAAGATCGAAGCGAACCCGGCAGATCCGAGGATTCTGATCAGCGTCAGGGGGATGGGTTACAGGTTTGATCCGGATAACGGGGGATGAAGAGGTGACGGATGCGTGACATAGCGGTACTTACCGAATGACATTCAGATTCTAGGCTCAAGTCATTCGAAGGAGGATCGGAAATGAAAATCGCGGTGCTGCTGTTAATGGTCCTTGCGACTTCAGCTTATCCGCAGTCGCCAGATGTGCGCTTTCGGGCAGCGAAACAGAAAGAGACAGTAGAAGGTGATTTGCGCAGTGCGATCCGCATGTATCAGGAAGTGGCCGACTCGAAGGACAGCAGCCGCGAGTTGTCGGCACGGGCGCTGTTGCAATTGGGCCGCTGCTACGAAAAGCTGGGCAGTACCGAGTCGAAGAAGGCATACGAGCGGGTATTGCGCCAGTATGGCGATGAAACACAAATTGCGGGCGAGGCGCGTCAGCGGCTAGCGGCTTTAGCGCCTGCGACGGCGCCACGGGGAGAATTGACGGCCAGACTGCTTTCGCACATAGAGGAACGCGTCCGGAGATCTTTCGACGTCGCCGGGTTTATGGAAAATGTCGCTACTGACGGACATACGATATATCGCCTGGGTCTGGTAGACCAGTGGGATCAAGAATTCAATGTTTCATTAATCGCCGTCGACATTGAAACGGGCCGAAAACGGGAACTCTTCCACGGCAGATTCGATCCATGCGGCCTTTCTCTTTCGCCAGACGGAAAGCAGTTGGCCTTCAGTGGTCGCGAGATGTCGCCTGATCACATCACAGTAACTGCTTCTACTATCGGCGTGGATGGCTCCAATTTGCATCGGGTGTTCACACATGTGAGCGAGCACGCGCAAACGTTATTCATGGGCCCGTGGTCTGCAGATCAGCGGGAAGTTGTGGTTTCGCAGAGAGAGGCGGGTCGGCCGTCGGCGATCAACATACTATCTTTGAGCGACGGATCGGTCCGGCCATGGGCTCAATTAAGCGCCACATGGAACGGAGTCTTCACCGAAACGCTCAGCCTGTCGTCGGATGGTCAATTCCTAGTCTACGATGTGCCGAGTGGAGGAGACGCCGGCGAACGTTCCATCAGCATTCTGCGTAGAGGATCATCAGAGCCATCGGTTTTGAACGTCGGCCAGGGCAGCAACAAAGTACTGAGCTGGTTTCCGGGCGGCCGGAACCTGCTTTTCGCGAGCGATCGGCGGGGTACAGTGGATGCGTTTCGAATTCGAGTTGTCAATGGGAAGGCGGTCGGTGAGCCATCGCTGGTTAGAGCGAATATCGGTTCAGCACGGTCGCTCGGCTTTCGTTCCAACGGACCCTTCTATTTCATCACCGACGGGCTGACACGCTCGGTTCTGGCTGCCGGCTTCGACCCGAATACGGGAGCCATGACCGGCTTTTCCAAAGCGCTCACAACAAGCCTGGTCGACTGCACCTTCACCCCGTCCTGGTCCCCCGACGGCTCGACACTCGTGTATGCGAACGCACCTAATGGTGTAAGGGGAGAACTGCCGACATTGATTTTTCGCAATGTCGCGACAAGAGACGAGCGAAGTATAGCCCCAGCACCAGGGGACCTCGGCGGCGGTCCCGATTCGGCGTGGTCTTCTGACAGTCGATATTTGTACATCCAACGTGCTGCAAAAAGTGCAGAATTCGGAACTTATCAGGTAAACCTTCAATCAGGCCAAACGCGCTACGTCACTCAGCCGTGGTGCCTACATCCATTCCCCGGAGAACAGGCGCTATTCTGTAACGTTCACGGCCTAGTTGGGCCGAAACAAAACACAATCGCGAAGTACGATCTATTGACCGGCTCGCTTACAAAGCTCAAAGGAGTTGAGGAAGGACTGTATCCTTTTGCTCCTTCGCCGGATGGCCGGTTTGTTCTCTACGTCGGTTCCGGGGGAAGCAACTTTCAGCTTGTTCCTGTGGGCGATGGGGAGCGACGGATGCTGTTGCAAGCCGCCCCGGGCGACCATTTGCGAGTGTTTGCCTGGGTTAGCGACGAAGAGATCGCTTACGTGAGGGAGCGTGCCGGTAAGGTTTCCATTTGGATCCGGAACATCGAATCGGGTGCCGAAGTGGAATTGCGCGGCATAGATTTGTCCCGAGTTGCCGTTAACGATGGGCTGGTTCCCCTGATGAGGTTTCACCCTAACAGTCGTGAAGTGGTGTGGGTTTCAAACGAGGGGAAGAACGAACTCTGGGCTCTCGAGAACTTCACGCCGGCAGAACATCTGGTAAGCAGGAAATAGCCCAGAGAGACGCGATGAAGCGGGTTTTGGTAGTAGAAGATGAACTGAGCATTGCACTCGTTCTCGAAGATTCACTTCGGTTCGAAGGTCACGAGGTCGAAGTGATTGCAAACGGGCTCGCTGCGAGCGAACGAGCTTGCGACGGCAAGTTCGATCTCATTCTGCTGGACGGTATGTTACCTGGGAAGGACGGCTTCGAAGTATGCCGTGATCTGAGGCGCGCGGGCGTGAAAACGCCAGTGATCTTCGTCAGCGCGCGGGGGCGGGTGGCAGATCGCGTACATGGACTCGATTTGGGTGCGACCGATTACGTCTTAAAGCCTTTCTCTCCGGATGAGTTGATGGCGCGTGTACGGCGTCATCTGCAGCATGAAGAGGAGATCCGTGATGATAAGAGGCATCTGGAGGGCGAGATTCGAGCAGCTTCAGAAGTTCAGGAACGGTTGCTGCCGCAACTTCATCCCGCAATTCCAGGACTCGATTACGCTGCGGTTTGCCGGCCGGCGAAAGAAGTGAGTGGAGACTACTATGACTTCATCGCGCTAGAGAATGGCTGCTTAGGTTTGCTAGTGGCGGACGTCTGCGGGAAGGGCATGCCGGCGGCATTGCTGGCTGCGAGTTTGCACGGAGCGATTCGCGCTTACTCGGCCGACGCGGGGCGGCATTGCGGGGAGTTGCTCACCAGGGCGAACCGATTACTCTTCG
The DNA here is from genome assembly GCA_963730775.1 of uncultured Acidobacteriaceae bacterium. GTDB lineage: Bacteria > Acidobacteriota > Terriglobia > Bryobacterales > Bryobacteraceae > Bog-105. The sequence goes on from CAVSTI010000026.1 coordinate 15,432, forward strand.
AGATTACTGCGCCCGAACGCTACGCGACAGCCTTCTACGGAGTCTACGATCCGCGAACGAAGACGCTGACTTATGCGAATGCAGGGCAGTACGCACCTTGGCTGGTGAGACAGAGCGGCAGAGAACAACTCGAATCGATGACAGCACCGCTAGGTCTGTTTCCGAACATTCCGCCGAAGGAGCGCACGATTCAATTGGCGCCGGGCGATTGGCTGGTGATTGCAAGTGACGGGATTCCGGAAGCTTGCGACAGTCGAGATCAAGAATTTGGAGACAGCCGCTTGCTGAGCTTGGTGCAGCCGCCTCGTGCCAATGCTTTCGCCTTCTGTCGTAAGGCCCTTGAGGCGGTTGCGAATTTTTGTGGAGATGCGTATAGATGGACCGACGATCTGACTGTTCTCGCCGCACACGTGTTGCCGGAGGAAGCGGACGGACGCGGACCAGACCACTTCATCTTGCAATTCGATTCCGGGCAGCAGAATGAGCATGTTTGACGGGCCGTGTGGCAACATGGCGGAAAGCTAGATAGGAGATCATTCGATGAAAGCTCTTCTAGGCCGTCTGCGTCTGAATCCACGGCAAGCGCCATCTTGGCTTCCGTTATCCACGCTGACTTTGTTTCTGCCCCTGCTCCTGAGTGCGCAGTCGGATCCACGTGCGAGAACCAGCGTACCGATTACCCCCAGCTTGCCTGTCATAGACATGCACTTCCACACGATGTGGGACGGCCCGGATATCAAAGAGGCGCTCACGGGCTTCGTTTCCCCTAAAACACCTGACGAGTTGCGGCGCCTGAACATTGCGGCTCTGAATCGATATCACATCGTCAAAGCCGTTACCAGCGGCGATCAACTCCCCTCGTACGAGCAGGAGTTGGGTGCAAGGCTTGTTCCCGGGATCCTTTTGCCAGCGGAAGTGTTCGGAAAGCCTCCCGTCTCGCCGGTTGTGCTTAGGCAAATGCATAGGCAAGGCAAGCTCGCCGCCTTAGCGGAGTTTGCTCCTCAATATTTAGGGCTCGAACCTGCTTCGCCTCAACTGGAACAGTATTGGTCTGTTGCCGAAGAACTCGACATCCCCGTGGGAATTCACATGGGATTGGGGCCCCCGGGAGCGGCGTACGTTGGCTTTCCCAAGTATCGGATGCGGCTTAGCAATCCGTTACTCCTGGAAGACGTGCTCGTCCGGCACCCGAAACTGCGAGTGTACATCTGTCACGCCGGATGGCCTTTTTTAAACGAGTTGCTCGGTCTGTTGTACGCCCATCCGCAGGTTTATGTTGACGTCGCGGTTATCAACTGGGCACTGCCAGAGCGCGAGTTTCACGCATATCTGCGGCGAATTGTAGAGGCAGGTTTTTCAGACCGTATCATGTATGGAACCGACAACATGTACTGGCCCGACTCGTTCCGTTTAGCAGTAACTCGAACTTCCGCGCCATTTCTCACTGAGGACCAGAAGCGGGATATCCTTTGCCGAAACGCTGCTCGATTTCTCCGGCAGGACAGCAATGTTTGTCGGCAATGACGGCGATCGACCGTCCGGGAACTGAACGGATCACGAGCGAGTAGTCGTTAGCGTTGTTCGGGAGTGACTCGGCGAGCAAGGTTGGGGCAAAGAGGCGAAGTAGATGCCGAGTCACTTTCGAAAACGAGACTAGAAGGAAGCCGCTGGCGGGGCGTGACGAGTATGGAGGTTCAAACGTCTTTTGGTACTGTTCCAGAACTCGAGACGAGCTTCGGTGTACGCCGGAATGCGGCTTGGGCAGGGTCCGAACGAGCCCAGAATCTGATGGAAGACGTGAAGAGGCGATTGCGACAGTGCAAGAAGTGGGAATGATTGGCCTCGAGACACACGACTGCGACCGCGCAGGAAGGCACGGTATCGAGCGAATTGTGATTGCGACTGGTTTAGGAAGTATCAAGCCGTTCGCATAGAAAGTAGACTCGCGGGCAGTAAGCCTGCAGCCGGTCTGCATCAAGTTTCCGCAGCGAGGACATTGCCACTTCGCCTCGCAAGAGGCTGTTACGAATGGTTCCTGCGGTTGCGGCTCGGAAGAAAGCAACTGGCGAATCAGAGCAAGGCTCCCGGAACGGTGCCGGTTGGCAAGGAATCCAAACTGGCGAATGCGCACGAAGCCGTGCGGAAGGACATGTTGTACGTAGCGCCGCAAGAACTCGGAGGCCGAGAGCGTCATGAGGCGCTGCTTGTTTCCGCCTGCATAATCCTTCCAGCGGAAAGTGACTTGTTCCCCATCAAAGGAAATCGAGCCGGTGATTGCTGATGGCAACGCGATGAGTATAGCGGCCCAGATAACGAAGCACCGGTGCTGGACCCGCCATCGCTTGCTTGACATAGACGACCCAGTGTTTCCGGCGCAGCGATTGAAGAAGAGCCCGGAAAGCCTTGGGATCTTTCAGCGGCCCGGTGGCGCCGCCGAGACTCAGCTTGTTTCTGCGATAGGCACGCTTCAATCCGTCGAGAAACTTGCCCCGAAAGACCCTCTTCAGAACACCGAGTGGAAGAAAGAAGCGGTACCGAGGTCGCACCCGTAGCCAGAGACGGCGACGATATTGCATTCAATTTTCTGTTTCCCAACGATGCTCGTTACGCGCGCTGAGCCACAGTACGTATCCACATATCCCTATTTTCTTGAAGATGGCGTACAATCAGTGACGCTGAATAGCCGGAAGTCTGAAGCGGGTCCATGCGGTGAGTCATTCCGCAAGAGGCGTTATGAAAAAGAACAGATGTTTCGGGTATTACGCAAGCGCCATCTTGGCGGCCATCGGAAGCACGGGATGTTCAAAACCAACACATACTGTTTCGCCGGGATCGATTACGCCGGCGAACATGTCACGCATTGGAACAGTGGATGAACGTTTCCAGTCGTACAACGTTGAAATGGTCGAAGTCATGGGGGGACGATTCTGGAAACCTTACAAGGATATCGATGCTCTTCTCGATCAACAAGCGTCTGCTCAAAACTCGGGCGCGATCCGGCGGGCATGGACCCGAATCTGTACCAACAGAGCCCGCCGATCGATCTCACCAATCCCCGGTTGCGCAAACTCGCAGCAGCCTTAGGACCCGCCTACGTCAGGGTCAGCGGAACATGGGCAAACACCGCCTATTTCCAAAACTCCGATCAGCCTGCTCCGAAAACGCCTCCAAAAGGTTTCGGTGGGGTGCTGACCCGCCCGCAATGGAAGGGCGTCATCGATTTTGCCCACGCCGTGGATGCCAAACTCGTCACTTCCTTCGCCACAAGCCCGGGAACCCGAAATGCCGCCGGCGTTTGGACTACCAAGCAAGCACGCTCCTGCTCTCCTACACCAAATCCATTGGCGGCAGCATCGCCGCCGCCGAGTACATGAACGAACCTACGTATGCTGCGATGGGTGGCGCGCCGAAAGGCTACGATGCCGCAGCATATGGCCGTGATATCGGGGTCTTCCGTCCGTTCGTGAAAAAGGCTGCCCCCGAAATGATGATTCTTGGTCCCGGCGGCGTCGGCGAAGGAGGCTCGTCGCCGATTGGGCTGGCGGGAACCATGGTCAAAACGGAAGACATCCTGAAGGCGACCGGGCCCGATTTCGATAGCTTCTCGTACCACTCGTACGGGGCCACTTCGAAACGTTGCGCCTCCATGGGGCCGGCGTCGCAAGTAGCCGCGAATGCAGCACTTTCAGAAGATTATCTTTCCCGCCCAGACCGCATTGAGAGGTATTATGCCGGGCTCCGCGACCAACTCAAGCCGGGTAAGCCAATTTGGCTCACAGAAACCGCAGACGCCGCGTGTGGCGGCAATCCCTGGGCTGCCACTTTCTTGGATAGCTTTCGTTATCTCGATCAGCTCGGGCGTTTATCCAAACTCGGCGTTCAGGTGCATATGCACAATACCCTCGGGTCGAGCGACTACGGCTTGCTTGATGACGCAACGCAAGCTCCACGTCCCAATTACTGGGCGGCTTTACTCTGGCACAAATTTATGGGCTCGACTGTCCTGGAGGCTGGTTCCTCGCCTACGCCGGCTTTGCGCCTCTACGCGCACTGCTTACGAGGGCAGCCGGGCGGCGTCGCTCTTCTCGCCATCAACACGGATCAGGCCGCCCCGCAATCTGTTGAACTCGTACGGCGTCAGACCGCTATACTTTCCGGCGCGGAACTGCCGAGCGAGCAGGTTCAAATGAACGGGAGCGAACTCAGGCTCGGAAGGGATGATGCAATGCCAGCGTTAACTGGCGTCTCGGCAGGTTCCGGCCATGTCACTTTCCCGCCCGCTACGATTACATTCCTCGCGATTCCGAACGCAAACAATGCGAGTTGCCGCTGATGCAATGCTTCATGGACACG
>CAVSTI010000027.1:0-156980 GCA_963730775.1 uncultured Acidobacteriaceae bacterium
TGGACGGCATGGGGTTCGAACCCACGACCCCCACGTTGCGAACGTGGTGCTCTCCCAACTGAGCTAGCCGCCCACAATGTCAAAAGACAACGCGATTCGTCTCGCGCGTCGGGGCTCTTGTGACCCCCTCAATATAACATTTCCCATGCTAGGATGACTGTTCGCACGTGCCTCAACATGGTTCTCTCTGACATCGACATTCGGAGCTATATGGAGCGTGGAAAAATCCGGATTTCGCCGGAACTTCCGCCTGAACAGTACGGCAGTTGTTCCGTGGATTTCCGCCTCGGCGCCGAATTCAGTGTCTTCGAGCATAGCCGCTTTCCTTATATTGATGTCCGCGAGAAAGGCGCCATTCAGGACCTGATGCGTACGGTTCACGTCAAAGAAGGGGAGCCATTTGTCCTGCAGCCCCGCGAGTTCGCGCTCGCCATTACCGAAGAAACCCTGGAACTCGACGATGACGTTCTGGGCCGCCTCGAAGGTCGTTCCAGCCTGGGCCGCATCGGCATCATCGTCCACGGGACAGCTGGCCTTTTCGACCCAGGTTGGCGCGGGAAAGCAACTCTGGAACTGAGCAATCTGGGCATCATGCCGGTTGCGCTCTACCCGGGCATGCGAATCTGCTCTTTCACCTTCGAACAACTCTCTTCGCCAGTCGCCGTTCCTTACTACAAAAAAGCCGGCAACAAGTACGCCGGTCAGACCCAGCCCCTTGCCAGTAAATTAACGGCCGAGGTCAAGTCTTAGCGGCCCGAAGAGCCGAATCCGCCCACCCCTCGCACCGATTCCGAGAGCTCCGCTTCCTCCCAGTCCACCGGTTCGTACCGCGCCAGCACCATTTGCGCGATCCGGTCCCCTGCGTGCACCTGATATTCGGATTGTCCTAAGTTCAGCAGTATCACCTTCACCTCTCCTCGATATCCCGGATCGATCGTGGCCGGCGCATTCGGAACCGTGATGGCATGTTTTAGTGCCAACCCGCTTCGAGGGCGGATCTGTACTTCGTATCCAGTCGGAATTTCAAGCGAGAGTCCGGTTGATACGGCGTATGGAATACCAGGCTGGAGCGTCGTGCTTTCGACTGAGCGAATATCGAGTCCGGCATCTTCTTCGGGGCCGTGAGCGTAAGCGGGGAGGTGCGCATCGGCGTGCAACTTCTTGATTTTCACAAGCATTCGAACTTCGTTATCATAGCGGTTCATGTCGGGACCTTCTGCCGTTCCAAGTCCATCCAGGAAGCGCGTCTTGGCCGTTGGGCCAATGCCGCCAGAAAAGCTTGCCTACGCTTTAGCCCGCTACAGCCGGTCTCCTGATTCCATTCGCGATTCCATTGAATGGGTACGTACTCACGACTCCAGCAAATTCCTCGAAAGCTTTTACTTTCAATATGGGCACGCTTCGATCGCTGATCTCGGCCATGTCACGATCTGTTTCGAGGGTGTCTCCGAGATCGCGGGTGCTGAGATAGAAGACGAGCAGCTTTGGGATGGCCAAGCCCGAAGCTCACGGTATCAAGACTTTTCCGCGTCAGGGGTGATCGTTCCGCCCGAACTCACACCGGCGGAACAAAGCGCCTACAACGCGGCAACCGACAGCCTTCTTCAGTCCTATCGAGAGGTGAAAGATCGCGCAACCGCGTATCTTCACGCAAAACTGCCGCGGCCGGACACCATGAAGCCGGATGCTTACCAGCGCAATCTAGCGGCCAGGGCTTTCGATATCGCTCGTTATTTGCTCCCATTCGGTGTAAGCACAGGCGTCGGTCAGGTGACCAGCATCCGTACGCTCGAAAAGCAGATCAGGCGTTTAAAAGCGTCCGAGTTTCGGTGAAGTGCGGGGAATTGGCGACGAACTCTCCGCAGTCTGCGCCGCCATGCCCGACTGCGCCTGGGAGAAGGAGTCCGCGTCGGAACCAGTGGCGCCCACGCTTAGCCCGGTACGCTGAGCGCGAGGAGTTTCCGCGACGTTTGCGAGCCGACCTTACGGAATGGGCGGCTCACCACTTGCCACCCTCAACGTTAAGGGCAGGGAAGGCAGTCGACATCCTGCAGCCAACTGACCAGGTTGCGGACCTCTGTGCTTCGCTGCTCTATCCGGTGACGGATCGGCCGTACCGCGAACTGTACGATATCGCCTCCGGTTGGAATACCGACCGCCGGAAAGAGATCTTCCATGTAGCCCTTGGAAGTCGTTCCCATCGGGATGAACTGCCGCGGCAATTTCGCAGTGCTCCTTACGTCCTCGACATCACAATGGATATCGGCGCGTACAGGGACCTTCACCGTCACCGCCGTTGCCATCAACTTCGCCAGTCGTACACGAATCGTCTCGGCTACTCCATTCCGTCTGCGGCAGAGGAGTGCGGGGCCGGGGATATCTTCCGGAAAGCGTTCGCAGACGTCGATGAGTCGTTAAGTCGCCTCCCACGCCCGGCTGCGGACTACCTGCTGCCCTTTGCCGCGAAGTCTCGCTTCTTATTCAAAATGGATTTCGCAGAAGTGGAGTACATCTCCAGGTTGCGAAGCGGCGTGAAAGGACACTTCTCGTATCGCGAAATTGCCTGGCAGATGAAGAAAGAGATGGAACGGATCGACCCCGTTTTGGGCAGCCTCATCGAAGCCACGCCGCCCTGGATCGAAGATCCGCTTACGCGCTGAGGTTGAGCGTCTTCCGGACGGTACCGCGCTCCGCCTGAATCTTCTCCTGCAACAGCATGATCGAGTAGATCAGCTGTTCGGGGCGGGGCGGGCAACCCGGAACATAGATGTCAACCGGAATCACCTGGTTAACCGGCACCAGAGCGTAATTACTGAAGACACCTGTTGACGTCGCGCAGGCGCCCATTGAGATGACCCACTTCGGTTCTGGCATTTGGCGATACAAGTGGCGAATAACGGGTGCCATCTTGTTAGATACGCGGCCTGCGATAATCATCAGATCCGACTGCCGGGGTGAGCCTCGAAATACTTCCGCGCCGAAGCGAGCGGCGTCATACCGCGATGCCATCATCGACATCATCTCGATGGCACAGCACGCCAACCCGAAGGTCATCGGCCAGAGAGAGTTTTTCCTCGCCCAATTGAGAGCGCTGTCGAGCGTTGTCGTTATGATGCTGTCCCGGAATTCCTCGCCCGAGTCGTCCATTCGGGAAAAGAGTTCCGGCGGTTGGCTAATTTCAAATTTTTCCGAGTCGCCCACGCTTTTAGTATCCCATGTGACGGCGGTCGAGAATCTCCGTTGCAAGGGAGAGAAATTAGCACTCTAAAACTTTGGAGAATGTCACGGATGAGGTTTGAAGGCGCACAAAACTATGATGACGCGGTAGGCAAAGCCGCGGAAGAAAGCGGCATCCAGCGCAATTACTGGGACATTTTCCACAAACTTCACGAACCTACCGTCGAAGTGCGGCGCCAGATCCTCCGATCGCTTGGGTGGAACGTCCAAAGTCTCGAAAGCGTGGAGGAAGGCCGCGGGCGCTTGTTCGAAGAAGGAGCGGCCCGCACTCGTACCGGCTACAGTCGTGCTCAGCTCCAGCGATCGCTTCGTGCCTCTGTCCTACCCAGCCGACCGGCAAACCACCGTGGACTTAGAAGTCGAGCTCGAGGATGGCGGCAAGGTGAATAGCCGGCACTCAACTGCGCACTTAGAAGCCTCAACGGTGGCAGTGAGCGAAACGGCATGCGATGGACAACTTACCGCTTACCCTTGCCGGCTGAGGTCCCCCTTGGCTATCACACGATCAACGGTTGTGGCAGACGGAAACCCGGCTGATCGTACCCGCCTGATCGTCTGTCCCGATAAGGCTTACCTGCCGGACTCGCTCGCACACGGCGGAAAAACTGCCGGTTTTAATATTGCTCTGTTTGGGCTGCGCTCCCAGCGCAATTGGGGTTGCGGCGACTTCACTGATCTCCGTGCCTCTGATCGACTGGGCGACCCGCGAGATCGGGTTCAGCTTTATCGGGCTGAACCCGCTTCATGCGCTACACAACCGTGTTCCTTACAACGCCAGCCCTTATCTTCCGCTCTCGATCTACTACAAAAACCTCATCTACATCGACGTGGAGCGCGTTCCTGAATTCTCCACCTCACGCTGCGCTCAAGAGCTTTTTGTTTCCGCCAAAGGTTCAGAACAAGCTTCGCGATCTACGCGCCTCCGAGTTCGTTGCCTATAGCGATGTCGATCGCATTAAGAAGCGCTTTCTAAAAATTCTGTATCGCGAATTTCGCCGGCAGCGACGCAAAACCCGATCGCGCGCATGCGTTTGACCGGTATTGCGAAACGGAAGGAGACCTCCTTCATAAATTTGCCCTGTATTGCGCGCTCGACGAAGTCAACCACAAACGGGACCGCAACTGCTGGACCTGGCAGCAATGGCCGGAGCAGTATCCATTCACCGACTTCGGACGCATGCAATGCATTTGCAGCGGAGCACGGCGGCTCGATCGAATACTACAAATACATCAGTTTGTCTCGAAGAGCAATTGAACGAACCCAGAGCTACGCAAAGCACAAGGCTTGCCGATTGGGCTTTACCATGATCTAGCCGTTGCGACCGATAGCTGCGGTTCGGATCTCTGGGCCCACCGCGAATTTTATGTCGAGGGCTGCCGCGTAGGCGCTCCGCCCGACGACTTCTCGCCGAATGGTCAGGACTGGGCCTTTCCTCCGCCGAATGCTTCGAAGCACTGGGAAGACGGCTACCGGCTGTATCGCGAGAGTATCCGAAAGGTGGTTCGCTCCGGCGGAGCGCTCCGCATCGACCATGTGATGCGGCTGTTCCGGCTGTTCTGGATTCCAGAGGGGTTCAGCGCTGCCGAAGGCATCTACGTGCGTGACAACGCGCTCGACCTGATGCGGATACTGGCGCTCGAAAGCGTCAGAAGTCGAAAACATCATCATCGGCGAGGATCTCGGCACCGTAACGGATGAGATCCGCGACACGCTTGCCCAGTTTCGGATTCTGAGTTACCGGCTTTTCTACTTCGAAAAAAACCGACAGGACGGATCATTCAAGAAGAGCTTACGAATATCCCCGCCAAGCTCTGGTCGCGTCGAGCACACACGACCTGCCGACCATTGCGGGCTTCTGGCAATTCCGTGACATCGAGGCTCGCAAACAGGCCGGACTTGGTGGACGAGAACGGGTATCGGGCTCAGCGGGAGGATCGCCGCCGGGAAAAACAGCACATGCTTGACGTGTTGCACAAGGAGAAACTGCTGCCCGACTACTACGGGCGACATGCCGACCTTATCCCCGAGATGGATGGTGACCTCCACAACGCCGTGTTCGCGTATCTCGCCCAGGTACCTTCCATGATCTTGCTGCTGAATCAGGAGGATTTCACCAAAGAGACCGAACAGCAGAACCTTCCGGGTAGCACCGCGCAGTATCCGAATTGGCAGCGCAAGATGAACGTCAGCGTAGAGGATCTCTCTTCAGACAAGTGGAAGCCATATTCGGCAATGTTCCAATACCATCTGGCTCGCACGGGACGTGCGGTGCCTGGGCGTTGATGCGTCGCCCTATGCCAAAGTAGAGAGACCAACATGTCAGGAATGTCCTCCTCGCCAAGCAGCTCTCCCTATATCCTCTATGTAGGTACTTACGGAAAGGGTATCCACGCCTTTCGATATAGCGCAAGCGGAACGCCGTTAGAGCCTCTCGGCATGGTGGGCGAACTTACCAACTCGTCGTGGGTTACGACCGATCCGCAATACCGGTTTCTCTATGCAACTAGCGAACTCGAGGGTGACGACGAGGGATTTGTAGGCGCTTTCGAGATTGACCGGAAAAGCGGAAAGCTGAACCACCTGAACAACGTGTCCAGTTCCGGGGTGGCACCTTGTCACGTGGCGGTCGATAGAAGTACGCGCTTCCTCACAGTGGCCAACTACATGTCCGGCAGCGTTGCCGGATTTCATCTCGAGAGTGACGGGCGGATCGGAGCGTTGACATCGCTGGCGGCAGCCAAAGGTTCGAGCGTGAATCCGGATCGTCAGAAGAGCCCGCACGCACATCAGGTCGTCTTTTCGGGTAATGACCGCTTTTTATATGTCCCTGATCTCGGCGTAGACCAGATCCTGATCTACGATGTCTCGATCGAGGACGGCAAATTGACCCCGCACAATCCTCCGTCGGTCAAAGAGAAGCCCGGTAGGGGACCCCGCCACATGGCATTCAGTCCGGATCGCCGCTTCGCCTATCTCTTAACTGAGCTGGAATCGTATGTGACGGTATACGCGACCGACGACGCGATGGCCAGTTTCCGTCAAATTCAGGAGATCTCTTCGCTACCCGGGAATCCGAGCAACCGCGACGGAGCTGCCGAGATTCTGGTGCACCCGAGCGGAAATTTCGTCTATGCGTCGAACAGGGGCCCCGGAACGATAGCCGTCTACAAGCGCGACCCGGCAGAAGGAATGCTTCAGCTCATCCAAACGGCCAAGGTGAACGGGACGATTCCGCGAGGAGTAGAGTTTGATCCTTCAGGCAGCCTCCTCTTTGTGGGCGACCAGAAGGAGAACCAATTCTCGGCCATGCAAATCAATCCCGAAACCGGCGAGTTGAGCGAAACGGGACAGACTTACCAGGTGCCCTCTCCGGTGTCGTTTATCTTTGTCCCGGGGCTGTAATTAGCCCGCGTGAGCAGAGTGGACTTTGTACAGGAAATCCTCCTGTATATCGTCCCGAAAAATGAAATAAGAAACACCTTCCCAGCTGATCCGCGCCGTGCGCCCGTCGAAGCCTTCGCCGCTGATCTCTACTTTCGCTCCCTCGGGCAGTTGTATCAGTGTGCCCATGCGTAATCGACCTTCGCCATCTTGGAAGGTTTGAATGGCCGATGTGTTCCTCGGCAGAAGGTAAAACGTCTTGGAATAACCGGTGCCGAAGCTAACCTGATGTGTTGGCATCGAGCCTCCAGGGTGTGTGGCTAAATTCAGTGTGAATGAATTGTAGGCCGCGCGCCTATGGGCCGTCAATATCGGATTTTTCGGGGTAGCGAATTATTCAGAATAAAAAGAGAAAGTCGTTGATTTACGAGCCGAGATCGGTGATAACTATCACATCCATTTTGATTGCCCGGGCACAGCTGAGACCTGGAGTGTATATGCTGGATTGATCATGAATCGAAATACCGTAATGCTTCTAGCCCTGGCTGCGGGTGCTTTCCGCCTTCAGGCCGCCGAATCCACCAAGGTAAGTGTGAACAATGCCTCGGGAGAAAACGTCGGTACCGCTGTCCTTAGCCCGGTCGGGAAAGCTACTTCGAACGGCATCAATATCAAACTGAATTTGAAGAACTTACCGCCCGGCGAACACGCAATTCATATCCATGGGAACGCAAAGTGCGAAGGTCCGGCCTTCACCAGCGCAGGCCCGCACTTCAATCCCGAGAAGAAACATCACGGTCTTCAAAATCCGGAAGGACCTCACGCGGGCGACATGATGAACTTCACCGTCGGCAAAAATGGCACGGCAAAGACGACGGTTGTGGCTTCGAACGCATCCTTGGGCGAGGGGAATGACTCCGTGTTCTCGAACGGTGGAACAGCCCTGGTGATTCATGCCAAAGCGGACGACATGAAGTCCGATCCGGCCGGAAACGCTGGCGACCGTATCGCCTGCGGCGTAATCACGAAGTAGGAACCCGACGAGCTACCGTCGGCACATCTGCGGATATTGCTTTTTGAGCGCGACTAATTTCGGAATATCGTTGTAAACGATATAGGGATCCGTCATGTTGTTCTGCAGGTAGTGCTGATGGTAGCTCTCCGCAGCAAAGAATCCTTTCAGCGGAACCACTTGCGTGACGATCGGGTGAGCAAACACGCTCGCCTGGTCGAGTTGCTTGATATAGGCGGTGGCAATCTTCTGCTGCTCTTCATTTGCATAGAAGATCGCGCTTCGGTATTGCGTTCCGTGGTCCGGCCCTTGGAAGTTCAATTCGGTCGGATCATGAGCTACCGCGAAATATACCTTCAATAACTCGCCATAGCTGATCTGGGACGGATCATAGGTGATTTTCACGGATTCCGCGTGACCGGTCCTCCCGGTGCTCACTTCCTCGTAATGGGCCGTGTTCTTCTCGCCGCCTGAAAAGCCTGAAACGACATCGCTTACGCCTTTCAAGTGTTCGAAAACAGCTTCCACTCCCCAAAAGCATCCACCCGCTAAAACTGCCGTTTCCTTGCCCTTACTTGCGGCCTTTGGGGCATCATAAGCCGGATCCGGGAACGAGGCATTTCCCGCCCCTAATGCGAGCGAGCACCACAACAGGCCGGCGGGGAGCGCCTTGAACACACGAGATGACATAGCCATACCTACCTGTTCGAATAGATTACAGGAAAAGTAACGAAGGTGCGTTAAGCAGTCGCCGATCAATGCCATTCGGGGTTTTTGCTTAGGCTCACCAGGTTGGCCAGAAGCCGGTAAGCTCCCGGAACTCCCGCCGGAAGCTGGCGGTGAAGGGCGAACGCGTTGTAAACGTAAAAGCCCTTACCGTAACGAGCGAGCAGAAGCCCCCCCGATTGCGGATCCTGGTCGGGATCATGCACCTCAACCAGGGGCGTGTAGCGCGGATCCCACTTCTCCATGAAACTGTGGCCGCGCTCTTCCTGCCAGTTCTGGAAATCGGCGGGGTCAATCCGGTTGGGCCAGGTTAGCAGAGGATTGCTGGGGTTCGGGAATTTGACGGGCGAAAACTCGTCGACAACCTTCTGCGGGTTGGATCCCAACGTAAACGGGTACGGACCGTAGTTCCCATCGAAATTCTGCAAGTTGTACTGGACAATCAGCGTTCCGCCGTTCTTGACGTAATTCAGAAGCCGGTTATTCGCCGCACGCAGTTCGGGACGAACCGCATACGCCCGGACCCCGAGAACAATGGCATCGAAGCTGGACAAGTCGGCGCTTTCGATATCACTGGCGGTCAATACCTGGACGGGCAGTCCAAGATCCTGCAGTGCTCTGGGAACGTCGTCGCCGGTCCCGGGTAGATACCCCACGTGAAGGCCGGGCGCAGTCTTGACATCCACGGCCGACAGCCGGTAAGTGGCGGGCCTGTAATAAGGGTACGGGCGCAACCCGGGATACCCTACCAACCGATATCCTTCGCTATAGACTTTGCCGGACCATTCCGCTTCCGCACGGATCTCGTATGCCTGCGGCTTCAAATCCTGCGGCGCAACCTGGAAAGCAACCGTTTCGTTTTCGCCGTCGCGCGCCAGGGAGTACGAATATTCGGAAGGCGTCGATTTCCAGCCGGGAGGCAGTTTCAGCCGCACCACGCCCTTCGCTTCGCCTTTCACGTTGCTGTGGAGCGTGCAGGAGAACTGAAAGGCTCCGGCGCCCAGCGGAATGGCCCCGCCAGAAGGCGAAACGGAAACCGAAACCGCTGGCGCGACGATCATTGGGTTTTGCACGATTCCGATGCCCTCCACCCGTTGACTGCTTTGGACCACTTTGCGGATTTCGAGATCAGCGCCCTGGTAGACAACGCGCGCCGTTGCTTCGAGCGGATACGGGCCGACGGAAGATTTCGGAATCGTTCGTCGCCTAAATCGTAATAGGCCTGCTCTTCATTCGGGGTATAGAAATACGGCCGCGTGAGCGCTGCGTTTTCCGCTACCTTAACCGCAAACCGCATGCGAAGTTCTTTGCTCGCAGCGAGATCCGGTTTGGGGCTCGCCTCCGGCTTTAACGACCAGTCTTTTCCGTCCGTCGCATTCAACGAGACCTTCTCGACAGTTAGCGGTTCCGCGCCTTCATTCAGAAGGGAAGCCTGGACAGCAAAAGTTTGGCCAGGGATCGCCGTCGTGAACGCGCTCACCGCGTTGGCGAAGGCCGCAAACGGTCCACTCGGCTCCTTCTCGGGAGCAACCACAGCGTTGAACGAGACTCCAAGGCATAGCGTCAGCGCCTTTTGGAACTGCTTTTCCTTTTGTCCCAGTTCGAACGCGACGTCGTCTTTGCCGGGCTCTGGAATGGCGCTCGATTGAACTTCTTTGATCAGGCTGCGAACAAGCGTCAGACCCTTCGCCAACTCTGGGGCGATTGATGCAGGAGATTCCGGGCGATAGTGACTTGCCGCACCGTCCGCGATCGCGGTGAGTCGGGCAAGGCCCTCGTTGAGCGTCCTGGTGTCGCCGGTCGCCAAAGTCGCAATGCCAGCCAGACTCGTGTCGATTCCATCGTAAAAAGAAGATTCTGTTTGTCCCGAGGAAACTCTTGACCCGTAGCGGTGGTAAGACGAGGACGCAATGGAGGGTAGCGGCAGCGTTCCTCCTCCGTTCTGGCTCTTCTGGAAACCCCAACCTTCCCGGCCCATTTGGAGGTAGGTAAGGCCTGCTGCCGGGTCCCATTTGCTTGTCGGAATGGTTACGTTGACGGACGGTTTACCGGTGAGCCAAGTCTTGTTGATGTAGTCGTAGAACCGGATCGGGACGTATTTGTCCGTGGCGTAATCGTAGATGGTGTTTTGCTTTGTGGGGGAGAAGTTCGGGACGCGCTCGTAGACTTTCAATGGCGACCAGGGCCGCAAACCTTCCCGAAGCTGCTCAGGAAACTTTGTCGGGTCTCCGGCCGCGTTAAAGGCCTCCTGGGCCATTTCGCCGGCGACCTGATGGTTGCCGTGTCCATCCGTAGGAGCTCCAACGAAAACGGAGCTGACAATCAACGGACGCGTCATTCGAATTACACGGACAACATCGGAGAGGGTGCGATCAAATCCCCACTTCTCCAGAGCCTCTTCCCGCGTTTTAGAAAAGCCGTAATCAATTGCGCGGCCCAGATACTGATCGACACCGTAGTAGCGGCTCGCAGCGAGAAGTTCCTGGGTCCTGATGAGCCCCATGGCGTCATACATGTCGCTGGTAATGGCGTTTTGACCGCCTTCGCCCCGCGTCAAGGTCAAAAGCATGCCTCGGGCCCCGAGTCCGCGGGTCTCTAACGCCAGCATGCCGCCGTCCTCATCGTCCGGATGCGCAGTGACCATGAGAATACTGGCGCGGGTTCTTATTGCAGCCAGATACCGCGACAGCCCGGAACTTCCGCGATCGAGATAGATGTCCATGGCGTTCGGGTCGGCAAGCGACGGAGCATCCGCCAACGCGGCCACTACGGCCAATCCGACGAGCGAAAGTCCAACGAGCAGTTTGCGGAAAGACAGGCTCATCTGGCCCTCCGATTTTGATGTCCGGGCGCACATGACCCATGTTGCGGGACAGAGATCATCTATTTACTTTCGCAGATGGAAAGCGCGGCTTCCCTCAGCGATAATTGGTACTCTACTAACTCGATCGAATTAGGGGTGGCATGGACACGAAGCAGCTGATAACCGGGAGGGGGCACCAGCGGCAGCCCGGAAAGTCTTATCTGGTCGCCGGATTTTGCTTTTTGCTCGTCGCGAGCACTGCCTTCGCGCAAACTCAATCCATCAACGGCAGTATTCGAGGACGGGTGGTGGATGAAACGGGCTCACCGGTCGCGCAAACGTCCGTGTCCGCGGAAAACGCCGATACCGGGTTCGTTCGTTCCACTTCAACTTCGGACGAGGGTTACTACGACCTTCCGAATCTGCCTATTGGAAGCTATTCCGTCACGATTCAGAAGGCCGGATTTGAGACCCAGCGCAATACGGGAGTCACCCTGAACGCCGGCTCCGAAGCGGTTATCGACGGTCAATTGAAAGTCGGAGCAACAAGCACATCGATTGAGGTAACCGGCGGCGCTCCCGTTATTGAACCGTCGCGTACGAATATCGGCAGGACGATCACCTATGCCGAGATCAGCAACCTGCCGCTCACGTCGCGCAATCCCTACAACTTCATCATTCTGCAGCCCGGAGTCAGCGGACATCCCAACGCTGAACTCGGGATTCCGCGAACCGTAAACACGAACGGCCTGCTCGACAGGATCAATTACCAGATGGACGGTATGGTCGATACCGAGACCGATCGCTACGGTGTCCGGCTTTTTCCGATCGCGGACGTCTATGTGCAGGAAATCCAAACCGTGTCGAATAGTTTCGCGCCCGAGTTCGGGATGACCTCGGGTGACCTTTACAACGTCATCACGGGTTCCGGCACAAATCAGTTTCACGGTCAGGTGATGTACGTAGGTCGGCCAACGGACGCTAGCGCCCGCCCTATTCTTCTCGGAACAAAGCCGAAACCGGATCTCACCCTGAACGACACTTCGGTGAATGCCGGCGGAGCGATCCTGAAGAACCGGCTTTTCATCTTTGGAGCTTATGAACACCTGACACGCGGCCTGCCTTCGCCAAATACGATTAGCGCCGCATCGGCTGCGCAGTTAGGAATCGCACCGTCCCTGCTTGGCGACGGCCCCAAGCGTCCAGCATGCACAGTTTGCAAATCTCAGGTTGGACTGGCAGATCGCCGCGAAGCACCAGTTTTTTGTTCGTCTGAATTATTTCCGAAACGAATATCCGTTTAACACCAATGTCGGCGGAATCTTCGCCCTTGACGCCGCCTCAGACTTCAAAGATCGCGCGTATGTCGCCGGCGGTCAGTTGTTGTCTACCTTCTCTCCGACTGCTGTTAAACGAGCTTCGTTTCTCGGATCCTTATCGGAACGAGAAGCACGTTGCGAATGCGCTGAACGGACCTGGTCCGGTGATCACGGTTGTCCGGTGTCGCCACGTTCAATGGCTCGAACGCGGTCGGCGATGTATTCGCGGAGAAAGTTCCCAGCCTCAACGACAATCTGACCTTGGTCAAAGGGGGGCACACGATCAAAGTGGGCGGCGGGGTGCAGCGAAATCTGGACGTTCAACTTGCAGATACGTACACTCAATACACATTTCCGACCATCGCCACTTATCTCGCCGCGAAATCAGGTGCCAATCCTCTCGGCTACACCACTTACCAGGCGAGCATCGGGACTGTCGGCGCCGGTTATCACTCCCTGTTCTGGAACTGGTTTGCGCAGGATAGCTTGGCAGGTGGCGCCCAATCTTCTCGTGACCTACGGGGTGCGCTACGACAAGTTCCAGCCGCCAGACCCGCCGGCCGGGCAACCCTTCTCGTATTCGCAAAGTTTCCGCATCTCCCAGCGCCAACTTCGCCCCGCGTCTTGGCATCGCCTGGACGATTACGCCGAAGACGGTGATTCGAGTGAACTCCGGGATCTTCTACGAGGCTCCGGCCACCAATCTCTGGTACAACGCACTGTACAACAACGGTTCCAACCAGGGTTTCGTGGCAGCGATCAGGCCGGGCCAGCCATTCGCCCCTGCCTTCCCGCAGGTGTTTAATTCGGTCTCGAGCGGTTTCCAGCGGATACCCGACATCACCACAGTCACGCCGAACTACAAGAATGCCTACACGTTCAATTCGAGCTTCCAGATCACCCAGCAGTTGTCGAATAACGATTCGCTGATGCTTGGATACGTCAACACCGGAGCTCGCAACCAGGTTTATCTGCGCAACATGAATCTGGTTAACCCGACCCGCTTTCTCGCCGACGGCCGGCCGGTGTTCGGCGCGGCGCGTGTCGACCCGCAGCTTCGGTAACATCACGCTGCAAGATATTGGCGCCATCGCGTCTTACAACGCCATGCTTGTGAACTGGACATCACCGGCTCTCAAGCGGCGCGCAGGTCAGCGCCTCGTATACCTGGTCGCATTCGATCAGCGATGCACCCGATGCAAATAGCTTCGAACAGAATCTGCCGATCGAAGACGCAACGAACCGCAGCCGCGATCGCGGCAATAGCATCATCGATCGCCCGCACGCGTTCACAATGTCCGCTTACTTCGCTCCTACCTTTCAGGTGGGAACGGATTCGTCCGACGGATTGCGAACAACAACGAACTGGCCGTGATTGCGAATCTCTCGTCAGGCGATGCGCAGAACATTGTTGCCAATCAGTTGCTTAACGGCGACGGGATTACTGGGAGTGTAACTCGGCCACTTTACGTCGGTCGATATACGGCTCGCGGTCCGAACATCTACCAGTTCGATGCGCGGTATACCCGAACGATTTTCACGTTATGGGACCGAGTCAAACCTAAGTTCATCGCCGAGGCGAACAACATCTTCAACCATCCGAATATCACGTCGGTCAATGTGACGGCGCAAGTGAATGCTGATGGTGTCATTACAAGTCCGGCTTCGCTCCTCCCGGTCTCCACCACGCTCGAAGGCAGGATCATTCAGCTTGGTGTTCGGTGCGACTGGTAGTGGCTCGATAGTACGAAAAGCCTAAAGGGACTTTAATCGCCCAAGACCCTCTGCAAAGTATCCGTCGACGCCCTAACTGCGTCTCATAGACAGAGCGTTGAGTTGAGAAACAAGATGCTCGACGGAGGGTTCAGAAATGCGATTGTTTTCTGCCACTTGGACGAGTCTGATCAGTTGCGGATTTCTTGCCGGCGCCGCGCTTTGTTTAGCGCAAGCGCCATACCCGCAGACGCAATATCCGCCCCAGCAGCAATATCCGAACCAAAATCAGTATCCTCCCGCGCAGCAGCAGTACCCGAACCAGTCGCAATATCCACCGCAACAGTATCCAAGCGGCCAGTATCCTCCGCCGCAGGGTCAGTACCCGGCGGGTCAGTATCCCCAGTATCCGGCTCAGCAGCAATATCCTCAGCAGCAGCCGCCGTTGCTACCGCCGCAACAACTTGACCCGTTGGTTTCCCGGATTGCTTTGTATCCGGATGGTTTGCTTGCGCAGGTCCTGACGGCCTCGACCTATTGGGACCAGATCCCGGACGCTGCGACATGGGCGATGCAGCACCAGTACATGCACGGCGAGGAACTTGCTGCCGCGATCAATGCCGATCGCTTACCTTTTGATCCAGAGCGTGATGGCGCTGTTGCCATTTCCGTCTGTTCTCGACCAAATGGCGAGAGATCCAGGTTGGACACAACAGTTGGGTGCGGCCGTTCTCGGGCAGCGCGGCGACGTGATGGATGCGGTTCAGCGCATGCGCCAGCAGGCCTACGACTACGGCTACCTGCGAAACAACCAATACGATCAGGTGATTTATCACGGGCCCGGCAGCATCGAAATCGTTCCTGCCGCTCCTGGCTACTACGCGGTACCCGTCTATGATCCTGGCGTAGTGTTTGTGCGTCCTCGGCCCGGATTCTATGCGGGAACTGCGATTCGCTTCGGCCCCGCCGTCACAATCGGGGCGGCTTTCTCTCCCTGGGGCTGGGGCGGTGTCGGATTCGGATGGCACGACCACAACATCCTGGTTGACCGGAGGCCATGGGTTCGCACCTGGGCAACTCGTCCGGTAGTGGTCCATCCGTATCGGCCAGTAGAACGGCCCCGTTACGAATCACATCATTTCGAGCATCGCGATGAGCGCGGACACGACAGGGGACGCGACCACCGCTAGGGTGATCAGTCGCAAGGGGCTGCAACGGAGGTGGTATGCGGCCCCTGGTTTGTGCGCCCGAATTGCGCCAATTAGACCTACCGAGTTGTTTTCAGCGATAGCCTTCGCGTCAGTTCTTGACGGCCCGGATCTGAATGGTTCCTGTTGGCTCTTCGGCAAAGAAGACTCGGAAGTCGCCAACTCTTAAGCGGAATTCGGGCGGGTCGGTGCCTGCGAAGCCTTATTACGTCTCCGATACCGGTTTCGGCAAGGCGATGAATACCCACTTAAATGTTCATCGCGATGGATTGGGGGATGGCCCGGATATTATCTTAGCCTCGTTTAGACAAGCAGATCCGCTTCAATCCCGGTTCTTGTGGTTTCGGATGTCATCCATGGTGAAGCCCAGTTCGGCCACAACTTCTTCAAATGATGTTCCCGGATTGTCCTCGAACCATTCCTTGGAGCGTCGGAGCGATTCGGCTTCTTCCGATCGGGAAGTATTATGACCCGTCAAGACGGTTCGTTCGTCGATCGGGGACTCTCATTGGCGAGACGGCAAACTGAAAGGCGGATCCACCATGCTCTCGAGCAAATGCCGTACGGCGCTCAGTTGAGCCGGAGAAAGCTGGTCGAGATAGGGTGCGCTTGTTGCCAGTTCCTCTGAAGAATCGAAAGCCAATAACTCACTCCTACTTCGCGTTTCTACAGCGGCAGAATCTCTTCTCGTTGTGTATCGAAGTCGATTCGGCGCTTCTGCTCGTAAGCCAGATTGCCAAGGTGCGAAGCCTGTGCCGAGCGATGCCCAATCAGCACATCTCCATTTGGTCGTTTCCTGCTTTTCACACACTCGAGAAAGTTGCTGACGTGCTCTTGTGTCAGCGGATCTCGCGTATTTGGGATCTGTTTCGCTTGCACTACCTCGGCTGGAGTCTTGCTGTCTTTCGGGTGTGTACTCATAGCGCGCGCGTGTAATCCAAAGCCGGCCCTCGGTTCCGCACATCTCGATCCCGTCACCCTTAATGCCGGGAGCTAAGGTCGCTTCGAACGTCGCCGTGAATGGATTCGGATCCGCGTATTGCAGGAGTACGTTGATCGTGTCCGGCGCGGTGCGGCCATCGCGATAGTGGTAAACCCCACCCGCCGCGGACGCGGCGTACGGCGTGTCCCGCCCGGTGAACATGTGGACCACATCGATCCAATGCGTAAACAGATCCGTGACTTGTCCGCCTCCGAAATCCAGATAAGCTCTCCAGTTGAAATACTGCTGCGGATCGTAGTCGCGCCATTTCAATGGTCCGAGGAAATGAGCCCAGTCGAGGCCGGAGGGAAGTGTCTGCAACTCGGGCGGCGCTTTTCGCAGATGGTAGCTGTTCCCATGCCACCACGTTCGGGCGAGTGTAATGTCGCCTAATTTGCCGGAATCGAAATACTTTTCCTTCGCTTCGAGGTAGTGCGTTCCGGAGCGCTGCTGCATGCCGACCTGGCAAACCCGCTGATTCTCCCGCGCGGCTTTGACGATTCCCGCACCTTCTTCGACCGTCCTCGTCAGCGGTTTCTCGACATAAACGTCCTTGCCGGCATTCAGTGCATCGATGGCAATGCTGGAATGCCAATGGTCCGGGGTCGCGATCAGGACCGCATCGACATCTTTCGATTCGAGAACCTTGTGATGGTCGGTAAAGCTCTGGGCTTCGGGCGCTTTAGCCTTCGCCCGGTCGACGTGGGCGTTGTAGATGTCGCAAATCGCCGCAACCCGAACCTCCGGGTGTAGTTGGAACTCTCCCATGTCGTGGAGTCCGCGGTCACCGGCTCCAATCAACCCCAAGTTCAGCTTCTCGTTGGCTCCCAAGACCCGGTTGTAGGAGGCCGCGGACATTGCAATCGCGCCGCTCCCGGCCAGGTTTGCCGTTTTCTTCAGAAATTCGCGACGATCTGTAGAAGCCATGTGCGAATTATATGCCCAGACGCGCACTAGAAAACGACACACACGAGAGGCTCTTCCATGCATCGTCTTTTTACTCTCTTTCTTGCTCTTCCGCTCTTTTTAGGACTCGCGGTTCCCGGTCGGAGCGCAACGGCACCGCACCCGGCCGCTGTTCAACGCCAGGCGCCTGTTTCCGATGCTCAGATCGACGCCAAGATCAAAGCGAAACTTGCGAAATCGAAAATCGGCAAAGACGGGTTTAAGTACCACGTGCAACACGGCGTCGTGACCTGGGAAGGTACGACGGGCGTGATCCAGCACAAGGGGTCGGCTACGCGTATGGCGAAGACCGCCGGTGCCACGCAAGTGATTAACAACATTCAGATCAGCGAAGCTGCCAAAGCGAAAGCAGCCGCCAATCTCAAGAAAGCCGTCGTCCAACAGTAAGCGGCAGGCCCCATCGGCATAATTTTCAGTGCTAGAGTTGGAGTTTAACCCCAACTCTGAATGAATCGTAGTAGCCTTTACATTATCGTCGGCCGTTCTCTGTTCGGCTCTAGCTTGGTCTCAGACCGGCACTCCCCAGACTAAGCCCCCCAGCTCCTGCAGCGCAGGCGCCGGCTTCGTCCTCTTCGGGGGCGTCTTCCAGTCCTTCGCCTCTAAGAGCGAGGGGACCGGAGGCGGTCGCTGCGCAAGATCCCAATCGGGTTGTCGCCACGATCGGGGGAAAACAGATCACAGCAAAAGAGGCTTTCGAACTCTTGAAGCCGCTGAATGCGGAGGACCGCAAGCGATTCGAATCCAATCTCTCCGGCGTTGTTCAGCAGCTCTACATGACGGAGCAGCTCTCCGAAGAGGCGAGCAAGCTGAAGCTTGACCAGCAGTCTCCGTGGAAAGAGCAGTTGGCCTTGGCGCGTGCGAATATCCTGACCCAAGCCTATTTGGCCAAACAGGCGAGTGCCGCTCCGGTGCCCGGCTCGGAAGACCCAAAGGCATACTTCGACAGCCATACGGCCGATTACGAACAGATCAAGCTGAGCGGGATTCTGGTTGCGTTTAGCCCTCCGGGAACGCCGGCCGGCCCCGGTGTGGTTCAGCGGACGGAAGCGCAGGCCCAGGAAAAGGTCAACGATCTTGAGAAGAAGATCAAAGGCGGTGGTGATTTCGCCGCGCTTGCCCGGACCGATTCCGATCAGCAGCAGACCTCGGTTCGCGGCGGGGACATGGGCACCTTCACCATGGGTGACGCCAATATTCCCGCGGCTATCAAGAATGCTGTAAGTAAACTGCAGCCCGGTCAGGTATCGGATCCGGTTCGGGTGCAGGGTGGATTCTTCATCTTCAAGCTGGATAATCGCATCACTCCGAATTTCGACCAGGCGCGCGCATCCATCGCGCAGAAGATGCAAACCGACAAAAATCAAGCGGCGTTGAAGCAGGAGATGGATAAATATAAACTGGACGTGAAGGATCCCGACTTCTTCAACATCACGAAAACACCGTCGCTGATGGCACCGCCATCCCAGGTCCCAGTGCCTCACCTGTCCAGAAGCCTGCCGTCTCCAAACCTCCTTCAAATTAAGGGCGCGATTAGCGCTCGATCTCGCAATTTGCTGATCGCAACCTGGACCGGATTGCCTCTTAACCCGAGCAGTCCGGTCCAACTTGCATTTCTGCCAGACCTAACGGTCCGCGGCGCCAAGCTTCTTTCCGGAGCGGAGACCGGCACTCCGGTGTACGCCGCGGCCTTCCTCCGCCAAAGGCGCATTGTCCTTGAGACAAGTCTGCTCTCCGATGCCGCCGTATTGCGGTTTATCTTTATCCACGAGTTATTCCACTTTGTCTGGATGCGGCTGGGCAACCAGGTACGAGCCGAGTATTCCCGGCTGATTTCGTACGAGATGGAGCGTCGGGCTCGCGGGCGAACTCGGTGAGTCATCGGCCGTAAAGAAAGACCGCGATGGGGAAGGGAATGCATCCTTCTTCTCGATCCGCAGTGTGGCGCGAGTATGTCTGTGAGAGCTTTTGCGACTCGGCCGGGGCTCTGTTCACGGGAACTCCCGTACACGATGGCCCCAAATTGGGAAAGACCTGGACAGCCATTCGCCGCAAGTGGTTCGATGAGAAATTGACGCGGTGAGCGCCGCTGGCCGTATCTAGAAGCACCGTTGAGCGATACACTGGAGGGCGAGGAACGCTTGAACCTTCGTCGACTTGGTTTGCTCTCGTGCTGCGCGGCTCTGTCGAGCCTGCTCGTCATCGCATCGGCTTGTGGCAAGCCTGCTGCCGAGCTCCAACGCTCGACAGGAACAGTCAAAGGCTACCGGTGAGCGGAAGGTCGCTCCCGACTTCACGCTTAAGGATGGCGACGGGAATGCCGTGAAGTTGAGCGATCTGCGAGGGAAAGTCGTCGTCTTGAATTTCTGGGCCACGTGGTGCGGTCCCTGCGCGCTTGAGATTCCCTGGTTCATCGAATTCGAAAAGCAATTCAAGAGCAGAGGCCTCGAGATCGTCGGCGTATCAATGGACGAGGACGGATGGAAGGCCATTAAGCCTTACGTTGCCTCGCATAAGATGAATTACCGGGTGGTGTTGGGCAATGATTCTGTGGGCCAATTGTACGGAGGCGTCGATTCGCTGCCGACCACTTTCATCATCGACCGTCAGGGCCGGTTTGCCTTTCCGCCGCATGTGGGCTTGCCGGGCAAGAATGAATATCTCAATGAAATCCAGACACTCCTCGATGAAAAGCAGCAGACGGACAATCGCGCTTTCCTTCCTGGCAATCTCTTGCTGGGCCCAGCCGCAACAGCATCTCAGCGTTGAGACCGCCGGCCCAGGTAACAGTCAAGCGAGGCGAGCAATTCTCGCAGAAGCTCACACGTCTCCGTCCAGTCTGGCTTTCACGTGAACAGCAACAAGCCCAAAGATGAGTTTCTGATTCCGCTTCAACTGACGTGGGCGCCGGGCCCAATTACGGCCGAGTCGGTTTCCTATCCGGCGCCGGAAGACGTCAAGGTCGGACCCGATACACTCTCCGTTTTCACCGGCAAGGTAGTTGTTCAAACGAAGTTCCGAGCGAGCGGTCAGCCGTCTGCTTTGCCGACCTCCGTCGTCGGGAAGCTTCACTACCAAGCCTGTAACAACCAGATGTGTTTCCGTCCCGCAACGATCGAAGTTCGCCTGCCTGTTGTTGTCCAGTAAGTCTCGATGAAGATACGGTTTCTCGCGGCTTGTAGCGCGACATTCCTGCTCTGTTGTGGCTGCGGGACAGTGTCACGGGAGGGTCCGCAGCCCGATTCCTCTATCTACAACGAGCTGAGCCATATCTCGGCGATTGACAACCACGCTCATCCCTCCAAGTTGCTTGCGCCCGGCGAGGAGGATACCGATGCCGATGCCCTTCCGCCCGATGCCATTACCGATTTGGCCTTGCCGACGCCCATGCTGGAAGGTTCTCCCTACGTCCCCCAAGCGTGGCGCGCAATGTTCGATTTCAAGCCGACTGGAACTGACTCGCCGGCACAGTCGGGCGAACTTCGTCACAAGCGCGAGGACCTTCAAAAGAGCAAAGGTGACAGCTATCCATCCTGGGTGCTGAACAAGACCGATACCGCCATCATGCTGGCGAATCGCGTGGCCATGGGCCGCGGATTGACGAGCGACCGCTTCAAATGGGTCCCGTTCGTCGACATGTTCATGTTTCCCCTGCAGAACAAGTCGTATAAGAACCGCGATCCGGAGCACAATGCCTTCTTCACTCGTGAAGAGACTCTGCTGGCACGGTATTTGAAAGCATCCGGAAACAAACGCCTGCCGCCGACGTTCGACGATTATCTGACTTTCATCTCCCATCAACTTGAATCCTGGAAGGGGGATGGCGCCGTTGCGCTGAAATTCGAGCTGGCGTACTTGCGCGACCTCAAGATTGGAAATCCTACCCGCGAGAGCGCCGAGCGCGTGTACGCGATCTACTCGCAATCCTCCGAACCAACCTCGGATGAATACAGAATCCTGCAGGACTTCGTGTTTCGGCACATCGCAACCGAAGCGGGCCGCCTGTCTTTGCCCGTCCATATCCACAGTTCGTTAGGTGCAGGAAGCTATTTCCAGGCTTCGAATGCCGATCCGCTGGCGCTCGAAGGCGTCTTCAACGATCCCGCGCTCCGCCGGACGAAGTTTGTTCTGTTGCACGGGGCATGGCCCTTTGCCAAAGAAGCCGCAATGCTGATTCTGAAGCCGAACGTGTACCTTGATTTCTCCGCGTTCTATTTTCTGACTTACCCGGCCCAGGGCGCGAAGGCAATTCGACTCTACCTTGAATCTGCTCCTGAAAAGGTGCTCTACGGTTCCGACGCCAGCCCGTTCGGCAAAGACATCGGGTGGGAGGAGACGGCCTGGCTCGGATCTCACAATGGCCGCCTTGCGCTGGCACTAGCGCTGACCGAGATGGTCCGCGACGGTGAGATTACGACGGAGCGCGCGACGAAGATCGGGCACATGGTTCTGCACGATAATGCTCACCAGCTTTACGGCTTTTAGCGCCAGATGCGCCGTCTTCTTATCCGTCCTGGCGCGATCGGCGATTGCATTGTGTCCTTCCCGGCGCTTGAGTTTTTACGAACCGAGGACACGGAGATCTGGGTGCCCGCGCCTGTCGTCCCGCTGGTTCAGTTTGCCGACCGCGTTTGCCCGATCAGTTCCACCGGGCTAGACTTGTTCGGCATTGAAGGTCTGGAAGCGCCTGCCCCACTCCTTGAGCGCTTATCGAGCTTCGACGAAATCATAACGTGGTATGGCAGCTAACCGTCCGGAGTTTCGATCTGCTCTCGCACGGATCTGTAAGCGGTGCACGTTTTTCGACGCGTTACCGCTCGCCGGTGGGCAGGAGAACGCAACGGACTTCTACGCGCGGCAGGTTGGTGCGCCCCAGGGCCTGACGCCGCGAATCCGCACGGACCGAACCGAAAGGCGGATGTCTGCCATCATTCATCCGTTCTCCGGTTCGAGTAAAAAGAATTGGCCGCTTTCGCGCTTCCAAACGCTAAGCAATGCATTGCCCCTCGAAGTTGAATGGCTCGCCGGCCCTGAGGAGGAGCTTCGCGACGCCAACCGGTTCGACGATTTGCTCGAAGCAGCCGCATGGATCCGCGGGGCACGTCTCTACATTGGAAACGATGCGGGAATGACGCATCTCGCTGCTGCAACCGGCGTGCAAACGCTTGCCCTATTCGGTCCGACAGATCCGGCCGTGTGGGCTCCGCGCGGGGAGAATGTGACTGTCCTGAGGAACGAGCCGATTGCGGATCTACCCGTTCCTGTTGTTCTCGAAACGGCTAATCGGCTGCTTGGCTTGTCGTAGGACGTGGCGTCCAGCGAACGATCGGCTTCCGTGCTGCCGAGACTTCGTCCACACGCCTGGTTCGTGTCGAATGAGGCGCTTTGAGCACGAGTTCCGGCGATTCTTCGACTTCCTTTGCGATCGAGATCATCGCATCTGCAAACAAATCGAGTTCCTGCTTGCTCTCCGTCTCGGTCGGCTCAATCATAAGCGCGCCACGGACAATCAACGGAAAACTGACGGTGTACGGATGGAATCCGTAGTCGATGAGGCGCTTCGCAATATCGCCGGTCCGCACGCCCTTCTTCGCTTGCCGGTCATCGCTGAACACGCATTCGTGCATGCTGGCCGATTTGTACGCTAATTCGTAGTGCGGCTCAAGCAACGTGCGCAGGTAATTAGCATTCAGGAGCGCGTCCAGCGTTGCCTGGCGCAATCCGTTCCCGCCGTGAGCCATGATGTAAGCCAGCGCTCTTACCAACACGCCGAAATTGCCGTAATAGGCACGCACGCGCCCGATCGACTGCGGAAGGTCGTAATTCCACCTCCACAAGTCGCCCTCTTTCTTCAGCCGCGGTCCGGGCAGAAAGGGCGTAAGCACCTTTGCTACTGCCACGGCTCCCGAACCCGGACCACCGCCGCCGTGAGGAGTCGAAAACGTTTTGTGCAGATTCAGGTGCATCACGTCGACGCCGAAATCACCGGGCCGAGCCACGCCGACCAGTGCATTCATATTGGCGCCGTCCATGTAGACGAGAGCGCCTTTGTCGTGCATGATGTCGCAGATCTTCTGGATGTTCTCTTCGAAAACCCCAACGGTATTGGGATTCGTCACCATCAACCCTGCAACGTCGTCCGTTACTGCGCGCTGCAACACTTCCAGATCGACAACGCCGCGATCATTCGACTTGATGTTCTCGACCGAGTAGCCCACCATCGACGCCGTCGCCGGGTTGGTGCCGTGCGCCGAATCGGGAACCAGAATCTTTTTGCGTGGATTGCCGCGTGCTTCGAGCAAAGCGCGAATCATCAGGATGCCGGTGAACTCGCCGTGTGCGCCTGCCGCGGGCTGCAGCGTCACCGCATCCATTCCCGTGATCTCAGCCAGAGCGGTTTCGAGCGCATGCGATCACTTCCAGACACCCTTGCGCCAGTTCTTCGGGTTGATAAGGATGGGCCCAAGCCAAGCCTTCCGTGCGCGCAACCGTTTCGTTCACACGAGGGTTGTACTTCATGGTGCAAGAGCCGAGCGGATACAGCCCCAGATCGATTGCGTAATTCCACGTCGAGAGCCGCGTGAAATGCCGCAGCGTCTCGAATTCGCTGACCTCCGGGAATCCTTCGATCTCGTCCCGTACGTTTTCCTTGCCGAGGACCGCCTCGGGCGAAACTGCGGGCACATCGAGTTCCGGAAGCTGATAGCCGACCTTGCCCGGCGAACTCAGCTCAAATAGCAGCGGCTCTTCCTGAACGATATGCCGCGAAACTTTCTTGATCATGCTTAAGCCCGGCCTCCTAATACGGAAGCGACCGTGTCCATATCTTCACGCTTGTTCATCTCGGTCGCACAAAGGAGCATGCAGTCTTTCAGCTCCGGGTAGAAACGTCCCAATGCCAGACCGCCGACAATCTTCCTTTCGAGCAGAGCTGCATTGGCTTGTTCCGGTGTCTTGCCCTCCAGCCGAACCACAAACTCGTTGAAGAAGGGAGCCCCGAACTGAACCGGCAGCTTGTCCGCGAGGTAGTGCGCTTTCGACAGATTTTGCAAGGCGAGTTCGCGCAAACCAGCTTTGCCGTAGAGAGACATGAACACCGTCGCCATCAGCGCAAGCAACGCCTGGTTCGTACAGATATTCGATGTCGCTTTTTCGCGCCGGATGTGTTGTTCTCTCGTGGCCAGCGTGAGGCAATACGCACGCCGCCCGTCCGCGTCCGTTGTTTCTCCTGCCAGCCTGCCCGGCAACTGCCGGATGTACTTCTCGCGAGCTGCAATAATGCCGACGAAAGGTCCACCGTAGCTGGGCGAGATCGCGAAGCTTTGCAGTTCACCCACAACGATGTCGGCGTCCGAAGGCGGCTCAATCAATCCCAGGGCAACCGCCTCTGAAAACACGACGACCAGCAGCGCGCCTTTGCTGCGGACCAGGTCGGCCAGCGCTTTAACCTGCTCCAGAACTCCAAAGAAGTTTGGCGTTTGGACGATCACAGCGGCGATCGTGTCATCAAGCTTGCTCTTCAGGTCCTCGAGATCGACACGGCCGTCTTCGCCATACTTGACCTCTTCCACTGGAATTCCCTGATGCTGCGTGGAAGCCGTCAGCGTTTCGCGGTATTCGGGATGGACCGATCTCGCAACCAGCACTTTGTCGCGCCGTGTGACGCGCACCGCCATCATGGCCGCTTCCGGGACAGCGGTTGAGCCGTCGTACATGGAAGCGTTGGCCACGTCCATGCCGGTCAACTGGCACACCATCGTCTGAAATTCGAAGATCGTGGTGAGAGTACCTTGCGAGATCTCGGCCTGGTACGGCGTGTACGAGGTGAGAAACTCGCCGCGCGAAACGACAGCATCCACCACCACAGGGCGGTAATGGTTGTAAACGCCCGCTCCGAGGAAGGTCGGGTAGCCTACCGCTGCTTTTGCGCCAAGACGCTTGAAGTAGTCGACGATTTCGAATTCGCTCTTGCCGTTCTCGATCGCGAGACGCCCGTTCCAGCGAATTTCGTCGGGTATATGGGAAAGTAAGTCTTCCTGGTTCTTGAGTCCAATCGCCGCCAACATTTCGCGGCGTTCAGAATCTGATTTCGGTAAATATCGCAAAGAGGTGTTCTGACTCCGATTAGAGACTCGGGCGCGCGGTTATTCAGCGCCTACATAAGTTTGATAATCGGGAGCCGAAAGCAATTCATTTATTTCGCCAGGATTCCCCAGTTTCACCTTGATCAGCCACGCGTCCCCGTGCGGATCTTCGTTCAGCTTTTCGGGATTCTTTGCGAGAAGCTCGTTGATTGCAGTCACTTCCCCCGAAACGGGAGAGTAGATGTCTGAAACCGCTTTCACGGATTCAACAGACCCGAAGGTCTGGCCTTTGGTTACCTGACTCCCAATCTGGGGCAAATCGACGAAGACGATGTCTCCCAGCTCATGCTGCGCATGGTCGGTGATGCCGACTGTCGCCTGCGCGCCGTCGGCGTGAACCCACTCATGCTCCTTCGTGTACTTGTACGTTTCTGGATAACTCATCCCTTAGCTCTCTTGTAGAAAGGCGTCGCGACAGTGACAGCGTCCACCGGCGAATTGCGAATCATCACCTGGATCTCTACGCCTGGAACAGCCTTTTCGGTCGGCAGATAGCACAGACCGATGTTCTTGTTTAACGTCGGCGATGGTCCTCCGCTCGTCACCCAACCTGCAGGATTGCCGTCGAGCCATACCTCATAGCCGTCACGACCAATGCCGCGGCCCTTCATTTCGAAGCCGACCAGCTTCCGCGTGATGCCCATCCGCCACGGCCTTCTCCAGCGCCTGGCGCCCGATGAAATCGCCTTTGTCCATCTTCACGATCCAGCCGAGATCGGCTTCAAATGGATTGATGGAAGCCGTAATTTCGTGGTCGTACAGCGCCATCTTGGCTTCGAGCCGCAACGTATTGCGCGCGCCTAATCCGCAAGGCAGAATCCCAAATTCTTTTCCCGCTTCGAGCACGGCGTTCCAAATCTCGTTCGAAACTTCGGGTGCGACGTAGATCTCAAACCCGTCTTCGCCCGTGTAGCCTGTTCTGGCGATACGCGCGGGGGATTCAAAACTGCGCCGTCGGCAAACCAGTAGTATTTGATCGCTGACAGATCCGTCGAAGTCAGCTTCTGAAGAGTGGCAAGTGCGCGGGCCCCTGAATCGCTAGTTGCGCATAGCGTTCACTCGCGAACTCCACGTCCGCTTGGAAATTACCCTTCAGCTTCGCGAGCTCGATGTGCTCGTGGTCCTTCCACTGATTGGAAGCGTTAACGCAGATGAAGAATTCCGTATCCGAGACTTTGTGAACCAGAATGTCATCCACAAACCCGCCGTGCTCGTAAAGCAAGCCCGAATAGTGAGCTTGGCCGATCTTCAATTTCGAAGCGTTGTTGGTCGAAACATAATTGACCAGCTTTTCGGCGTCCGGTCCGCGGACTTCGATTTCGCCCATGTGGCTGACATCAAACAGGCCCACGGCTGTGCGTACGGCAGTGTGTTCTTGCAAAATGCCCGAATACTGTACGGGCATGTACCAGCCGCCGAACTCGATTAGCTTTGCCTTAAGCTGGCAATGCGTATCGCACAGTGGGGTTCGACGCAGTTCGGAAACAGCGGAGCTCATTTGGGGAGAGAACCCCCAGCGTAGCATGCCCACACGGGCAGACATCGGGCCAGAAAAGCGCGAAGCGAAGAGCTGGGATCTGTTCTAGACTGCCGTGTCCAGCGGCTCGGGAGAGGTCCCGTATTCCTTCAACTTGTTGAACAAAGTCTTCAAGCTGATTCCGAGAATCTCGGCCGCACGGGTCTTGTTGTTCTTCGTGTGCTGCAGCGTGAGTTGGATCAGTGCTTTTTCGGCTTCGCCGACGGTTGTGCCTACCGCCAGGCGAACGCTCTCCGGTTCGAAGACCTGTGCAGGTGGACGGGATCCGACGGAGACACCGAAATCGTAAGGCAGATGAGCCATCTGAATGGCGCCTTCGCCAGCCATGATCACTGCACGCTCAAGAACGTTGCGCAGTTCTCTGACGTTACCGGGCCAGTTGTGCTTCTTGAACGCGTCCATCACTTCTGGATTGATGTAAGTTACGTGGCACGCATGCTTCTTGTTCAGATACGTGATCAGCGTCTCGCAGAGTACCGGAAGATCAGTTAAGCGCTGGCGCAGCGGAGGCAGCGAAATCTGAAACACGTTCAAGCGGTAGTACAGATCCTCCCGCAGATCGCCCTTCTTCAACGCGTCGTCCAGGTTGCGATTCGTTGCCGCGATTACCCGCACGTCGACAGATAACTCGCCCTTCCCGCCTAGCCGCCGAACCCGCGAGTCTTCAAGAACACGAAGAAGCTTTGCCTGTGTGCCGGATGGCATTTCCGCCAATTCGTCCAGCAGTAATGTGCCGTGCTGCGCGAGTTCGAAGCATCCGGCCCGACGTTCGAGAGCGCCTGTAAACGCGCCCTTCTCGTGGCCGAAGAGCTCGCTTTCCATCAAAGTCTCCGGCATGGCCGCGCAGTTGATTGCCACAAACGGACCCGTCCGCCGGGGACTCAACTGGTGCACTGCCCGAGCGACCAGTTCTTTACCTGTACCGCTTTCGCCAACGACCAGAATCGCCGCTTTGCTCGGTGCCACTTGCTGAATGACGTTGAACACCTGCTGCATCTGCGGCGAGGTGCCCACCATATCGACGAGCACGCCGGTATTTGCGAGCTGCCGCTGAAGCCGCTCGGTTTCGACCGTGAGCTGGCTTTGTGAAGCCGCCCTTTCGAGCAGAACTTTCAGAGCAGCGGGTTGAATGGGCTTCTCGAGAAACCAAAAAGCACCAAGGTCATGAATTGTTTGTATGGCAGTTTCGATATTTCCGAACGCTGTCAAAACA
The DNA here is from genome assembly GCA_963730775.1 of uncultured Acidobacteriaceae bacterium. GTDB lineage: Bacteria > Acidobacteriota > Terriglobia > Bryobacterales > Bryobacteraceae > Bog-105. The sequence goes on from CAVSTI010000027.1 coordinate 28,240, forward strand.
ATAGCCGCCGGCATGTTGCCGTCCTGGCCAAGCCGCTTCATGAGCTCGAAGCCGTCCATTCGCGGCATCATCAGATCCGTGATGATGACGTCGGCGCGCTAGGTTTTGGAACTTCTCCAGGGCTTCCTGACCATCGCTCGCCGTATCGGCGTTGAAGCCCCAAGCGGAAATCATAGCCGCCAGGGGCGCGCGTTGCGCCTCTTCGTCATCAACGACAAGAACGTTGATTCCTTGCCAATTTGTCTGGTTCGCCAAACTCTTAAGTGTAGCCGATAATCCGATATGGGCATCTATCTCGAAGGCCTAACACGTGGCAAGCTCTAGTTCTAGAACTCAACCTCATGCCGACGAGGACCCTCCACCTCTCTTTGCAAGGTGGATTCAGGCTTATACGGCCATTCTCCTGTATCTATTCTGTTTGCTCGTTGTACTCTATCTATTCTCGCGTTTTTTCCGCTACTAGGTCATTTTCGATCCTGAATCCATGCGGAACATTCGTCTTTAAAGCGGCTGATCTTGAGAGCAATTGACTGGTGTGTCTTTGTCGGGTGGCTTGTGTCTCTCGTCGGCTATGGTCTTTATCGCGGCCGCGGCAGCAGCACTGTCAACAAGTATCTTCTTGCTGGCAAGACCATGCCCTGGTACGCGATGGGCCTTTCCATCCTCGCTACCCAAGCAAGCGCCATCACCTTCATCTCCACGACGGGGCAGGGATTCGTCGATGGCATGCGTTTCGCACAGTTCTACTTCGGACTTCCGATCGCGATGGTGATTCTGTGCGCGACAGCCGTTCCCATCTTTCACCGAGCCAAGGTTTATACCGCTTATGAGTACCTGGAGCATAGATTCGATTCCAAAACCAGAGCCCTGGTCGCCTCAATATTTCTCGTGCAGCGTGGCCTCGCCGCCGGAATCGGCCTGTATGCGCCGGCCGTCGCACTGTCCGCCGTCCTAGGTTGGTCTGACCGCCTCATTACGGTTGCTATTGGTGTGCTCGTCATCCTCTACACGGCCAAAGGCGGAATCAAAGCACTGACATGGGCCGACGTTCAGCAGATGAGCATGATCTTCTTTGCGCTCGGATTGAGTCTCGCCCTGGCCGTTCACACGCTTCCTCCTCAAATCTCTTTACTCGACGCCATGCACCTGGCGGGCGCCGTCGGCCGACTGAATATCGTCGACCTTCGTTGGAATTTGAGCGATCGCTACAACGTTTGGAGCGGGCTCATCGGCGGCGGTTTTCTGGCGTTAGCGTACTTCGGCTGTGATCAAAGCCAGGTGCAGCGCTATCTTACCGGGAAGTCGATCGCGCAAAGCCGCTTAAGCCTCCTGTTCAATGCAGTTCTCAAGATCCCGATGCAACTGTTCATTCTGTTCATCGGTGTCATCGTGTTTGCCGTCTCCTTATTCCTGCAGAGTCCGGCCATTTACCACCCGGGAGAGGCCGCTCGTATCCAGAAATGGTCCGGATGGCCCGCTGTTGAACAACAGTACCGGACGGCTTTCGAACACCGCCGCCAGACTGCACTTGACTTCGCGGAAGCGGCCAGGCACTCGCCGATGGACCAGACACGCTTAAGCGAGTTCCGAAGTGCTCAAAAGACGTTCGAGCAAAGCCGGCAAAAAGCATTGCAGGCCGTCGGCGAACGAACCGGAGGAGGGAAGTTCGACGACACGAACTACATCTTCCTGTCCTTCGTCAAATCGTATTTGCCCGTCGGATTGGTGGGCTTAGTGATCGGCGTCATATTCTCAGCGTCCATGGGCTCCACCTCGGGGGAGATTAATTCCCTGGCCACGGTGACCGTTGTCGACATCTACCAGCGCTATATGGTCCGCGACCGCAGCGATGAGCATTACCTTCTTGCATCGCGGGGCTTCACCGTTTTCTGGGGTGCTTTCGCCATCGTATTTGCGACGGTGGGCGCACGCGGTTTTGGAGCGCTCATCGAGCGCGTCAACATCGTCGGATCGCTTTTTTACGGCGGGCTGCTCGGGGTTTTCGTGCTGGCGTTTTTCTGCAGCGGCGTAGGCGGAACGGCCGCATTCTGGGGCGTGATCGCGGGTGAGATTGCCATCTTCTCGGCCGCCACGTTTACCAACATTTCATTCCTCTGGTACAACGTTGTCGGCTGCCTGGTGGTACTAGTCGTCGGCCTGTTGATCGCCCGCCTTCCCATGTCGCGATGCGCGGACGGAAGTGCCGCGCTAGACCTGCAGGACCGAGATGTCGACCGTTGACCGGTGCCCCTCGATCACGACGATACCGCTCTCGGTAACATGCCATTTCTTCCGATCTGATTCGAGATCGTAGCCGACCCTGGTGTTCTCCGGAATTTTCACGTTCTTGTCCAGAATGGCCTTGCGGACCCTTGCGTGGCGTCCCACGTCGCAGTTGTCGAAGATAACCGAATCTTCGACCACTGCCCCGGTATGCACGCGCACGCCTCTACCTAGCACGGATCTCGCCACATAGGCGCCCGAGATGATCGAACTGCCGGCAACGATCGAGTCCACGGCCATGCCTCGCCGCCCTTCTTCGTCGAATACAAATTTCGCCGGAGCGTCGAAGTAGCCCGCGGTTCGTAACGGCCATTGGCGGTTATACAGGTTCAATTCCGGCGAGACCGAACGCAGGTCCATACTGGCTTCGTAGTAGGCGTCCAGTGTGCCGACATCGCGCCAATACTGCGGTGACGCAATCGGGTCCCCAGGGATGACGTTGGTCTGGAAATCGTATGCGAACATGTCGGCGCGGCCGATCAGTCCCGGCAGAATGTCCTTGCCGAAGTCGTGGGAGCTTCCTTCGGTCTCGGCGTCTTTGTGTAATTCGTTCAGCAGCAGATCCGTGGAGAATATGTAGTTCCCCATGGAGGCGTACACTCGCGAAGGGTCGCCCGGCATGGTGGGCGCGTTGGCTTTCTTTTCGTGAAAGCCGATCACCCTGCCTTCCGGAGTCGTTTCGATGACTCCGAACTCGGTTGCGAGTTCCTTCTCGACCGGTATCGCGGCGATCGTGACTCCCGCTCGCTTCTCCACGTGGTACTCGATCATCTGCCGGATGTTCATCCGATAGATATGATCAGCGCCGAAGATCGCCACAACGTGCGGGTCGGCCTGCTCAATGAGATTTATGTTCTGCGTGATGGCGTCGGCTGTTCCGCGATACCAATCTTCCTGTGCCGATCGCATCTGCGCAGGTACGGGAATAATGAAATTGTTTCGAAGCAATCCGTTGGCTTCCCAGCCCTCGCGAAGGTGCTGGAGCAGAGATTGACTCTTGAACTGAATCAGGACATAGATCGAGAAAATACCCGAATTCACCAGGTTGCTGAGGACGAAATCGACAATGCGATAGCGTCCCCCGAAAGGAACTGCGGGTTTGGCTCGCTCCTTGGTAAGGGGATAAAGGCGGGTTCCCTTACCGCCGGCGAGCACGAATGCCAAGACACGAAGCTGCATCGAAACGGCCTCCGAAAACGTTGGGAACCAGGTACATCGAGTTCCCGATTCCTAGACGTACGTTATCAGGAATGATTACTCGGAACGTGCCGCTGCGGCCAGCGTTGTCTGTCGGTTAGGCCCGGCCCGCGTTCCAGTCGAGCGCAAGCTGCACAAATGAGCGCACCGCAACTCCTGAAGGTCCTTTCGAAAGCCAGGCGCGTCCGTCGTCGAGCCAGGCAGTCGACGCGATGTCGAGGTGCACCCAGGGTGTGGGATCGGCAAACTCGCGCAGGAACCACGCCGCCGTGATCGAGCCTCCATACCGGCCTCCGATGTTGGGCAGATCGGCGAACGCGGATTTGAGGTAGTCTTTATACTCCTCATCCATCGGAAGCTGCCAGGCTTTCTCGCCGGCAGTTTTGGTTACCGCGAGAAATTTGTCGAGGAACTCCTGGTTGTTGGTGAACGCACCCATGTTGTAGTGGCCAAGAGCAATGCCGATGGCGCCCGTCAACGTTGCGGCATCGACGATATGGGTGGCGCCGTTTTGCTTCGCGTAAGTGATAGCGTCCACCAGGATCAGCCGGCCTTCTGCGTCCGTATTCAAGACCTCCACTGTCTTGCCGGCTAGCGTCGTCACTATATCTCCGGGACGCTGGGCTTCTCCGTTGATCATGTTTTCGACGGTCGGAATATAGCCGGTGACCTGAACGGCAGGTTTGAGCTGCGCGATCGCCTTCATGGCGCCGATGGTGGCTCCCGCACCCGCCATGTCGTACTTCATCTTTTCCATCCCGTCCGCCGGCTTGATGGAGATTCCGCCCGTGTCGAACGTCACACCCTTGCCAACCAACGCCAGGTGATCGCTTCCGAACGTCCTGGCAGGACGATACTTCAAAACAATAAGGAAGGGAGGATTCGAACTGCCTCGCGCTACTCCCAGCAGCGCGCCCATTCCCAGCCTTTCCATGGCTGCTTGGTCCAGTACTTCGCAGTCCAGACTGTTGGCACTCGCCATCTCTCTCGCTGCTTCGACCAGCGCCGCTGGGGTTAGCTTGTTGGCCGGTTCATTCACAAGATCGCGGGTAAAGTTTTGTGCCTCGGCTATGATCTGCGCCCGCGTGATGGCCGACTCCGAGACGGTATCTGCCGATCCGGCCGCAACCACAGTGAACGTGTCAAGTGCCTTGCTGTTCTTCTTGGGATCCGACTTGTATTTGTCCGGTTCCCAGCCTCCCAGTACAGCTCCTTCGGCTGCCGCGGCTGCGATCTCCTGACCACTCCCGGCTGGAAGCAGCAGTGCGACCGACTTAAGGCCTTTCGGCTGGAGCGTGCGCACCAGAACTCCCGCGATTCGGCGCGCCTGAACCGAAGAGAACTTTTCCGCCTTACCTCCTCCGATAACGACCAGCCGCTTTGCCCCCACGCCCTCCGGCCGGTGAAGGATTACATGCTCGTAGAGCTTTCCGGTGAATTCACCCGAAGCTCTCAGCTCGGCCAGCCATCCCGACTGCTTCGCGATCTCGGGATCAGACGTGGTGCCCGGCTCAACCGCCATGGTTTCCGCAGGCTTTTCCGGCTCAAAACAGATGGCGACTACAGCATCTGCGGAGACCTTCTCGATCGGGGTGTTTTCAACTCGAATTTGCATGTTCTGACGTGTTTTACTGGCGCGCTCTACGGCCGATTGCAGCCTTCGCCTCAGCTTGCATCTCTTTTGCCTTGATGGCTTCGCGCTTGTCGTGGAACTTCTTGCCCTTCGCGGTGGCGATTTCGATCTTGATCAAGCCGCCTTTGAGGTAGAGCTTCGTCGGGATGATCGTCAAGCCCTTCTCCCGGGTTTCGGAGCGGAGCTTCTCTATCTCAGCCCGGTGGAGCAGCAGCTTGCGTTTCCGGATGGGCGGGTGATTCATGATGTTCCCGTGGGAGTACTCGCTGATATGCGCATTGAGGAGCCAAGCCTCGTTGTCGTTCACCTCAGCGTAGCTTTCCTTCAGCTGAATCTTGCCGTTTTTGGCCGACTTTACTTCCGTACCCGTCAGGACGAGTCCCGCTTCGTAGCGGTCGAGAAGGTGGTAATCGTGTCCGGCGGAGCGGTTATCGCTCAGAATCTTGAAATCGCCTCGCTCTGCCACTGTAAGATACTCTCTGTTCTGCGTTTAGCGGTGCGCGTTCCATCTCGGACTGCACGGATCGCCTCATCGCGCCGTCTTGCTTTGGGAGAGAAGAATATGTCGGAGCCGCAACAGTCTTGCTTGATGCCACGTGTACTACGATGCCCAAAACTCTTTAGGCAACAGATCTTTAGCCCAAAGTTCGACTGTAGCGCCTTTGTAGTCTAACATGGGCTGGTACCCCCCAATCGTGAACTCTTGGCTTCAATTTCGGAATTGCGTCGCGGTGCTGTGTGCTCTCGCGTTGACCGTGCCGCCAGTCGAAGCGCGCACCAAAAAGGGCGACAAGCTCTTGAAATCAGGTCAGCAGGCGGAGTCGCGGAAAGACTATGACGCCGCGCTGGCTTATTATGACCAGGCGGTTGCGGCCGATCCTAACGAGCCCGGCTACATCCTTGCCGATCAGCGGATGCGCAGCAAGGCGGCAGAGGGACACGTCGTCCAGGGAAGAGGCTCCAGTCCGAAGGCAAATTAGACGAGGCGCTCTCCGAGTTTCAGAAGGCTTTCGTCGCCGATCCGTCCTCTGGCATTGCGATTCAGCAGATGCGGGAGACCTCGGAGATGATCAGGCAGCGCACGGCGAACCCGAACGCTCCGGTCATGACGACCGCCGAACGCAATCGCCAGGAAACGGAGAGGCGCCTGAACTCGCTCGAAGGCCCGCCTTCCTTAAAGCCCATCAACGACCGCCTCACCCGGATTCAGATCAACAACCAGCCCGCGCGCGTGTTGTACGAGAGCGTCGCCAAGTTGGCAGGAATCAATGTGCTGTTCGATCCATCCGGTATCGATGCCGTCGCTGGGAAGAACTTCAACCTGGAACTGAACAACATCACCTTGCAGGAAGCGCTGAACTATGTCGCGCTCGAGACTCACTCCTTCTGGAAGCCGATCAGCCAGAATGCGATCTTCGTTACCCAGGAGAGCGACCCGAAACGGCAGGAGTATCAGGACGAAGTCGTGCGCGTTTTCTACATCCAGAACGCGAGTACAGTAAACGAATTCCAGGAAATCTTTAACGCGGTTCGAACCGGGTCGAAGCTGCTTCAGGGGATCTTCGCCGTCGCTTCTCAGAACGCCATCATTGCTCGCGGACCCGTGGATACCATGACCCTCGTCGAAAAGCTGGTGCATGATCTCGACAGGCCGAAGCCGGAAGTCGTCATCGACGTGATCGTGATGGCTGTCAATAAAAACAAATCGAGCACCATCGGGGCCGCGCTGCTCGGACAGGGCGGACTTCAATCGCCCCTCACCTTCACGCCGCGCAGTCCCACCACGACTACGACTACAACAACCGGGAGTTCCGGAACCAGCTCCGGGTCGAGTTCGTCGAATACCGGCGCCACGACGACCACCACCACCAGCAGCGGATCGAACTCAAGCTCTTCGAGCTTGGTGACGATCGCGAAGGCGGGGCGTTTCTCGAGTGCCGATTACTCCATCAATTTTCCAAGTACCGTGGTGCAGGCATTGATGAACGACGCGACTACAAGGATTTTGCAGCGGCCTCAGGTTCGAGCCACCGATGGCGGGAAGGCATCGCTGCTGATCGGAAGTTCCATTCCCTATGTCACTGGTTCGCTCAACTCCGCCGTCGCGACTCCGGGGTCAATCCCGTATGCCACGACTCAGTTTCAACAGGTCAACGTTGGAACTCAGATCGAATTCGCTCCTCACGTGAATGGTCCGGAGGACATCAGCATGCACGTGAAGGTCGAACTATCGAACGTGTTGCAGCAGATCACAATTGCGGGTGTACAGCAGCCGATTATCGGCAAGCAAACGGACGAAGCCGATATCAGAATGAAGGACGGGGAAGTCAGTATCATGGGCGGCCTCTCTGATCGCGAACAGAGTTCTACGCTCGCTGGAGTTCCGGGCGTGGCTAACCTGCCGGTACTGAATTACCTGCTCGGCACAAAAACCAAATCGAACGTCGACAACGAAATTCTGATCGCGATGGTTCCGCACATTGTGCGCCCGCCTGATCTCAGCGCGGGTGTCGGTGAAGGCGTCTATGCAGGAACGGAGCGAGTTGTTCGCGTCGAGCGCAAACCCGTCGCTGCAACCACGCCAGCGCCGGGGCAGGGAACTCAACCGGCTAATCAACCTGGTACTCAACCGGCTAATCAACCAGGTACTCAACCGGGAGCGCAGCCCGCGGTGCCTGCCGGATTGCCTGGCGCGCCGGGATCGCCGCTTTCCCCTGTACCGAATTCGCCAGTTCCAGGTGGCGTAAGGCCTTCGGCGGTTCCTCCGGGAACGAACCCGACGGTGCCACCAACCGGTCGTCCGCCGCAAACGGGCACCGGCGTTCCGCCGCCCACTACAGTCCGGCCGGATCAAACACCTCCGCAATAGCAGTATGCAGTTTTCAGAAGTACAGCGCATTCGCGCATTCCCAAGACACGGACGGTCGCGGGTCTCCGCACGCCGGAAAACTAGTGAAGCGGGCTTTACGCTCATCGAGATGATCGTGGCCTTCAGCATTCTCCTGGTGCTTTCGACCATGGCGGTGCCGCTCGCCCGGCATCAGGTACGGCGCCAACGAGAGAAGGAGTTGCTCGCCGACTTGCGCGAAATGAGGGCCGCCATAGACCGCTACAAGGACATGTGCGACACGGGAAAAGTGCAGGCGGGCAGCCAGGAAGCGTTTTGCTATCCGACCACGCTCGAGTCTCTGGTTGAAGGTGTGCCGATGAGCAACACCATCAGCGGCCTGAACCAGGGGAAAGGCAAAATGCGTTTTCTCCGCCATATTCCGAAAGACCCCATGACGGGTGAGACCGATTGGGGTAAACGCAGCATGCAGGACGAGCCGACCTCCAGCTCGTGGGGCGGCCAGAATGTTTTCGACGTATATTCCAAGACAATGGATAAAGCGTCGGATGGAACGAGTTATTCGGAGTGGTGATGTGCCGGAAGTTGACTGAAAGGGCCCGGGTTGCCAAAGGCTGGCAACGTGGTTTCACCCTGATCGAACTGATGGTGGTGATGGCGATCATCTCGATCATCATCAGCATCGCCTTGCCGATCTATCAGAAGTCTCTCATTCGGGCGAAGGAAAGTGTTCTTCGCAACAACCTGTTCACTATTCGGAACATGATCGATGAGTACACGATCGACAAGCAGAAGGCTCCCGAAACGCTCCAGGACCTGGTAAGCGACGGCTATCTGCGCCAGGTTCCCCAGGATCCGATGACGAGTTCGGATTCTACCTGGCGAATCGTCATGGAAGATACGCCAGTTGGCGGCAGCAACAATCCACCAGGCATCTTTGACGTGAAGAGCGGGTCGGATAAGACGTCGCTCGAGGGCACGCCGTACTCGGAATGGTAGCGACGTTTCGTCGCTTGTTACACTGATTTCGTCACACCTGTTCCCCGATCGTCTAACGGTAGGACAGCGGCCTTTGGAGCCGTTAATCGTGGTTCGAATCCATGTCGGGGAGCCAGTTCTTAGATTCAATCATTTAGCAGACGATTGCCGCTTCAGCGTACCGATTTTGTACCGGGGCTGCAGGCCGAACTCCCTGAGTTGTTATAGGAGCGCATAGAGCATGGATTCGAGGTTGAAATCAATGCCTGACGCAAGCCCCACGTTGCGGGCCGGTCAGACCTGCCGGAATAATCTCGGGCTGCGCGATAGCAGGGCCCGCATAAAGCAGTGAAAATGGCGTCAGTATGATTGTTCTCCGGCCAACGAATCTGCACTGGATAAACGGCTCGTTAGACGATACTGCGGATCTTTGCGCGCACTCCCCCGTGGACTTTCGCATCGGAGAGTCAGTCCTGGTGAAGCCGAGTGACGGCGAGTGGACCGTCAGCGCATCGGCACTTTATTTGCTGCGGAGCTTATCGCAGCCGCACACCAAGCAGAAGCCCATAACGGAGTTCCTCTTCCCTTGCTGCGGCGATGGCATCTTCGAGGTCGAGGGGCAGGACGATGTTCAGATCGTGGGTTGCAACTCAGGGATCAACTTCGAAGTTCTGCAAATCGACGACGAGGTTATTTTGACTCTTCAAGACGGGACTCAATATCGCGTTGCCATTTCGGACTGGCGGAAGGCAGTGCGGGACTTTTCCGATTCGGTTCGAGCGTTCTACGCGACATCCTCACCGAAACAGCCAGAAGATGATTGGGAGCAGGAGAGCTTTCGAAAGTTCCTAGCGGAATGGTCCCGACGTAGATCAAACGTGGACGCTGCCTGAAAATCCCGGCGAAGCTCATCGGCTGACAAGAAAACAATGTACCGATCTTTGTACCAAATACTCGCTGTTGGTGCTTTCGACGACTTCAGTGACTTACTAGAATCAATAAGTTGTGCGCAATCAGAACCCTGTCAAGTTCGTGGTTCGAATTCATGTCGGGGAGCCCAAGCCTTTGTTGAAGTTGGGCCTACTTCTTCTATCAAATCTGCGAGCAGGTTGGTGCGGTCATCGCGGATTGGAAGTGGCAGGAACAAACGCTTGAGTCTAACCTAGACAAACAGCACTTCTCCTCCTCCTACCCATGCGATTCGGCATACGCTACCAAAAGGCAGTCAAAAAGCCGGGTACCGAGCTATTCGCCGGATTTCTTTCGACTGAACAAACCGCAGTCGACCGTCTGAAAAGAGCCCGGAGCGGCGTTGTCAATTGCTTTAAGAATCTGGCGAACGTAACCTTTAATGATCGGCCAATTATTCGAAGACAAGGTCAGTATTGCGAGGCGTCGTCCGGTTAGATTTTGCTCGTGGACGAGAGTCTGGTCGCCTGTCACGAACACGTCAAAACCGTCTTCTTCTGCCATCTGCAACAATTCGCCGTTCTTCAGTTCGCGCCATCCCATGTAGGACGCGGTAGCGATTTTGTGCTGGCTGAGTGTGGTGAGTTCGGTCCTTAACTTGTGAGGCAGATTGTGATCGAAGAGTACTTTCACGGCACCCGTTGGGTATGGTGCGAATAACCAAACGAAATGAGCCGCTGAATGTCGGCTAGCGGCAAGTCGGGGTAATTTTCATGAATTTCTTCAAGCGTTGAACCAAGCTCGGCGTCCTGAACGATCGTGTCGGCGAGGATTCGGGTGCCGCGCACAACGGGTCGTCCCGACACCTTGCCGGGTATTCGCTCCACCAGTTCGCACTCAGCCCAATCGATATAAGTACTCGACGTGTTCATATCGTTGCTCCTTCCCCATCGTAGCCCGTTGCTGCGATCCCGTGACAACGTCTCGATAAAGACACACCGCGGAGGCTGAACCCATCATGTCCCGATAGAGTTCCCGGACGAATGCAACGAATTTCAAAACGCCAACTGGGAAACTTTGTCCATCTTGACTGGGTCTGCTTCTGCTTCGTATGCAGTCGGTCTAGCCAACTGCACGAGTCTGAGTGCAGATGAGCCGTGGTGGTGTCGCCGCCCAGCGGTAGACTCTGAATTACTCGCGCATGGACATAGTCGTCGTTGGAGCGGGAGTCTTTGGAACCTGGACAGCACTGTCACTGGCCCAGGCAGGCCACCGGGTCACTCTGCTGGACCGCGAAGGCCCCGGGAATGAGCACTCCAGTTCTGCCGGTGAGTCGCGCATCATCCGTAGTGCCTACGGGGCGGACGCCGTGTACACGGAGATGGCGCGCCGGTCGCTCCGCCTTTGGGTAGATTTCTTCCGGGAAGAGAAGCAGCCGGATCTCTTCCGGGAGACTGGTGTCCTTTGGATGGCCAAAGCCGCCGAACCGGGCGTCTCGCAAGCGCGGACCATCTTCGAACAGCTCGCTATCGCTCACGAGTGGCTGGACGCGAACGCGATCGCAAGGCGCTATCCGCAGTTCGCAATCCAAGCCGATACCGTTGCGCTTTTCGAGCCGGAGGCGGGCGCGCTTTTAGCGGAACGCTGCATTCAAGCCCTCATGGCTGCCGCAGTGCGGGCCGGCGTTACTTACGAACTGGCAGCGGTGAACGCCCCCGTCTTGGACCGTTCTCGCCTCGCATCGATTCAAACAAGAGACGGACGGCAGTTCTCAGCGGATCACTTCGTTTTCGCCTGCGGTTCCTGGCTGCCAAAGCTGTTCCCTTCGTTGGCAAAGGTCATCCGCCCCACCCGGCAGGACTTGTTCTTTTTCGACGTTCCTGAAAAGGCCGACCCGCTTCGCCAAGGCAACCTGCCGATCTGGGTCGATCAGGCGGAGCCGAAGATTGCTTATGGATTTCCCGACTTGGGGAAGGGAATTAAGGTGGGCTTTCACCACCTCGGTCCCGATTTCGATCCCGACCAGCCCCGGAGCGCAAGCACGGCGGAATCCATCTCCGAAGCGGCCGACTATATCGCCCGGCGTTTACCGGCGATGCGCGAAGCGCAGCTCAGATCGACGCAGGTCTGCCATTACGAAAACACGCCGAACGGTGACTTCCTGATCGACCTGCACCCGGGCACGGCGAACGTGTGGCTTGTCGGCGGCGGCTCAGGCCATGGTTTCAAACACGCGCCGGCTATTGCCGAGTATGTGACCGATGCCGTTTCCGGCGCGAGCTTTCGGGAACCGCGATTCTCAGTCGCTGCAAAAGAAATCGCAGCGGGTGGCCGCGTGCTCTAGCAATCGGGCTCTTACATCGCAAACGGCAAGCAAGGCTTGGGCAGCTTTTCGCGTACGACCACAAAGGCTTCGGCTCGCTTAAACTGCGCTTCCGAACCGCGCTCCTGTTCCATTTTTACGTGATACGGATAGAACCGGTCCGGATTCTGGCACACGTGCGTGTAGATGGCCGCGCGCTTTTGTTCCGTTGTGAACGAGATGTCGACGAAGCAGTTCGGCTCAAAGTGGTGCGTCTGGACTCCCGTCATGACCTCGTAATAGGCGAGAGTGAAGGACTCGCTGGACGCCTCCCATGCTTCATACGTCAACTGGGCTGCATTTCGATGGTCACGATGCGTGTCAATCGGCCAATGGGTGAACACGACATCGGGATCGAGAGATGCCAGCAACGCCGTAAATTGCCGGCGCGCAGCTTCGTCGGTCGTCGTTTCCCCGTCGATCTGATTGGCGAAGAACGCTTGCGCGCCGAGCAGCGTGGATCCGCGCTCCGCCTCGGCCGTTCGGAGTTGTGAGGTGAGGCTACGGTCGCCATTCCGTAAACCGGCTTCTCCCCGGGTGAGGTAGACGATCGAAACGCGATGCCCTTCCTTCGCAAGTCGAGCCAGAGTTCCGCCGCAACCGGTTTCAGGATCGTCCGGGTGTGCTCCAACACACACAATATTTAGCTGGTGCGAAGTCACACCGATCCCAATTTGCCGTGTCAGATCCTCGGGAGCGAGTGACTCTGCTCGAGGGATGGTCAAGGCGCTTGCCATCGTAATTCTCCAATCCGAACCGAAACAAAGTTCCAGCCGCCGTGTATTACCCCAATGTCTATCAACAATTAGGGAATCTGTCAACAGTGTTAATTCCGACGGTCTCGCGTTCTGCGAAGACAAGGCGCGGATCGCGGCGCAATCGGCAGCAAAAATGGCGGGATGTGCGAAGTAGGCGAGTCCCGAACGGCTTACCTTGGTCTTATGGCCGATGGAGAGCGCAAGGTAAGCCGATGAATACCCATTTTCGGGTTGCCGGCCGTCTCGCCCAGAAACTGGACGAACTCGGGGTAAGCGTTCCTGCCGTCTTAAGGGCCGCGCGACTTCCTCATGATCTTTTCGAGCAGGCCCGTGTGCTGGTTACTACCGAAGAGCTGTTCGCGTTATGGCGTGCCATTGGGGCCGTTAGCACGGATCCGGCGATCGGGCTCAAACTCGGCACCGAGCACAGGACGGAACGCTTCCACCCGAGCGGACTCGCCGCTCTTTCGACCCCGAACTTCGGGGCCGCGATTGCTCACATGGCGCGGTACAAGCAACTCGTCTGCCCGGAAGAGATGCTGCAAGAGCACGAGGGCGGAGAGTGGCGTATCCGTTTCCGCTGGCTTCTCGCGGTCGACGCGGAACCGCAGGTCCTCACAGAATATTGCTTCGCGTGGCTTCAGACCATCGCCCGGCGGGGAAGTGGTACCGACGTCTCACCTGTTCGTATCGAATTCTTACAACCGCGGCCGCACAGCAGAATCATCGAACGTCACTTCCAATGTTCGGTTCTCAGCGGGGCTCCCGCGAACGCCATCGTGTTTCGCACGCAGGACGCCGCATGTCCGTTCATCACCCGAAACCCCGAGCTCTTGGAGATGCTTGCGCCCCAGTTCGAGAAAGAATTGGAGCAGTGTCAGGACGAGGATAGCTTCACTTTGCTCGTGCGGCGCACCATCCAGGAGAAGTTAACGGGCCATCGACCCGCGATCGAAGACATCGCCCGCAGCTTGCACATGAGTTCACGCACGCTGCAGCGCAGATTGCAGGAGGCAGGTTCGAGCTATCAACGAACGCTCGACGAAGCGCGCCATCAGATGGCCCGCTATTACCTGGGTAACTCCGTCCTGGAGTTAAACGAAGCGGCTTATCTGCTCGGCTACGAGGACGCGAAGTCCTTCGTGCGAGCGTTCCGCAATTGGGAAGGCATTCCGCCCGGCCTCTGGCGCGAGACTCACCGCGCGACGGCCGTTTCTTAGAAAGCTTAGGAGAGAGATAAGATGCAAAAACGCAAATTAGGAAACAGCAATCTCGAAGTGTCGGCTTTAGGCCTTGGTTGCATGGGCATGAGCTTTTCGTATGGCGCTGTGCACGACGAAGCGGGAGATGATCTCTCTTCTGAGGACAGCGGTCGATCGAGGCGTCACATTCTTCGATACGGCCGAAGTGTACGGCCCATTCACCAATGAACTGTTGCTGGGCAAGGCGCTCTCGCCTGTCCGGGACCGGGTGGTGATTGCGACGAAGTTCGGCTTTCGAAATGAAGCCGGACGGAAGTCCGGGTTGGCATGGTTTGAATAGCCGTCCTGAGCACATCAAGGAAGTAGCGGAGGCTTCGCTCAAGCGACTCAACACCGATGTCATTGATCTTTTCTACCAGCACCGCGTAGATCCTGATGTGCCGATCGAAGAGGTAGCGGGTGCGGTGAAGGATCTGATTCAGGCAGGGCAAGGTGAAGCACTTCGGCCTTTCGGAAGCCGGCGTGCAAACCATCCGGCGGGCTCATGCGGTTCAGCCTGTTGCCGCTCTTCAGAACGAATACTCGCTGTGGTGGCGGAAACCGGAAGCGGAAGTGATTCCGACACTCGAAGAGCTTGGAATCGGCATGGTGCCGTACAGCCCTTTGGGCAAAGGCTTTCTGACCGGAAAGATGGACGAGAACACGCAGCTCGAGAGCGGCGATTTCCGCAATACTTTGCCGCGCTTTACACCGGAAGCTCGCAAAGCGAATCAGGCGTTTGTCGATCTGCTCGGCGCTGTCGCAAAAGAGAAGAACGCGACGCCTGCGCAGATCGCACTTGGCCTGGCTGCTTGCGCAGAAGCCATGGATCGTTCCGATCCCAGGTACGACCAAGTTGTCGCGCCTCGATGAGAACCTCGGAGCGTTGAATGTGGAGCTGACGGGGGACGATCTGCGGAAAATCGACGCCGGCGCCTCGAAGCTCACGGCGCAAGGGAATCGCTATCCGGAACACCTTGAGGCGATGACCGGCCGCTAGCGGCGAACCGCCCATACACGGGGGGAGCGAAATGCAGGATAATGAGCTCTAACCCGAAATTGAACTCAGCCTCTCGAAGGAGACTTCTATGACTACTGTCGTTGTGAATGGGGCAAAGCGCGAGGTCCAAGCGCCGGCCGACACGCCTTTGCTTTACGTCCTGCGGAACGATCTCGAGCTTTCCGGGCCGCAGTTTGGCTGCGGTCTTGCGCAGTGCGGAGCTTGCTCCGTGCTGCTGGACGGTAAGGAAGTTCGCTCCTGCATCACGCCGCTATCGGCGGCAACCGGCAAAGAAGTCACCACTCTCGAGGGGCTACCGGCGCGATGGGCCAAACAGAAAGGGCTCTCCCCGGAAGCAGGGGCGCACACTCTTCACCCAGTCCAGGAGCTTGGATCGCGGAGCAGACGCCTCTGTGCGGATTCTGCCAGAACGGCATGATGATCAAAGCGACCGAGCTGCTGGAACACAATGCGTCCCCGACGGTGGTGCAGATCAAGGAAGCATTCACCTCCGGCGTTTCGCCCCATCTCTGCCGCTGCGGGAGTTATACCGCGATCATCGAGGCTGTTCAACGGGCTTCTTCAGAAATGACGAAAAGGAGTGAGGCATGATCGCCGCAGAAAACGCCCGATTTCCGGCAAGACAACCGACGTGTATGGCGCGGCGCTTTCACGTCGCGGGTTTGTAAAGCTTGGCGGCGCGCTGACGGTCGGCTTCGGTCTGGTCAACTCCGAGGGGATGGCCAAGGACGGCGCACCGGCAAACGGCAATTCGCTCAATGCCGCGCTGCCGGAATCGTGGATCGAGATTCACGCGGACAACACAATCCTGATCCGCGCCGGCAAGCCGGATTTCGGTCAGGGAACGGTATTCACGGCCTACCGGCAGATTGTCGCGGACGAACTCCGCGTTCCGTTCGAGGCGATCACGACGTGGTTTCCGGCGATACGGATCGAACCCCGGATGGCAGCGGCGCATTCGATCTCCTGCAAGGCGGAATGCCGAATCTTCGGAAGGTAGGCGCGTATGTTTATCAGGCGCTGCTCGACCTCGGCTCGCAGGAACTCGGCGTTCCCAAAGATCAGCTTTCCGTGAAGGACGGCATCATCTCCGGTGGCGGCAAGAGCGTCTCTTACGGCGATCTCGTCAAGAACAAGAAGCTGAATCTCACGATTCCGGTAAAAGGCGATCTGGGCAGCATGGGCGGCTTGACGGTGGAGGGAAATCCGCCGCTGAAGCCGGTGAACGAGTACACGGTAGTCGGCAAATCGTTTCCCAACTCCGTGACCGTTTCAAAAGTGACGGCAAAGGAGACATGGGTCACCGACGTGCGGCTTCCTGGCATGATGCATGCCCGCGTCGTGCATCCGAAAACGCTGGGGTCGAAACTGATTTCCGCTGGCCCGCTCGATAAAGGCTCGTTTCCCCAATACGCAGGTCATTGTCAAGGGGAACCTGGTTGGGGTAGTGGCGCCTACCGAGTGGGAGGCGATCAAAGCGGCGCAACAAGTTGCGTCCGGCACCAAATGGAGCGAATGGAAGGGGCTTCCCGGGGATGGCCGCCTGTTTCAATTCCTGCGGGAAGATGCGGACTGGAAGGCCGTGCCGCCGGCCACGAGCAAGAATTCCAAAGGTGATGTTGCTTCGGCCGTAGCAACATCGCCGAAGAAGCTTTCGGCCAGCTATCAGCTGCCCTTCCTCAAACATGCGCCGATCGGCCCCACCATGGCGGTTGCCGATGTATCGCCCTGACGGCACGGTGCACGTTTACACGCACACGCAAAACCCGCAAGCCCTGAGAACGGCCATTGCCCACATGTTGAGCACGTCAACGGGCAACGTCGTCGTGCGGACGTTTGCCGGACCAGGCCACTATGGCCGTTCGAACGGCGGCAACGCAGGTGCCGAAGACGAAGCGGTGATTCTGTCTCAAGCGGTGGGCAAACCGGTTCGTGTGCAGTGGATGAGGCAGGACGATCTTCAGTGGTCGACGCAATCTTCCGCAGCCTATTCCGATGTCCAGCTTGGGCTTGACGCCAAGGGCAAACTTGCCGGCTACCAGATCGATCACTATATGCCTGCTATGCAGGATGATCGTCTGATCGGTGCAGTTCTTGCGGGACTTCCTACTATGCCTGGCCCGGGCGAAAACAACACGACCTTAGCCATTGCGAACGCAATGCACGATCCGTGGATCTACGACGGAGCGCAAACGGTTCTGGAACGGGCGTACGGGACATTTCAGGTCGGGCAGAAGTCATCGCCGCTGAACGTAGGACTGCGCGACCACAGCTTGAGAACGCCAGGGCAATATCAACAGAACTTCCCGCGCGAGATCGCGATTACCGAGGCTGCGGTGCTCGCCGGTGTCGATCCGCTAGCAGTTCCGCATTCAACACGCGCGCGAGAAACGGGTTGTCGCGGTGCTGGAATCGGTACGCGCTGAATCGGGATGGCAAACGCGAGCGGGGCGTTCGAAAGACAACGGTTCGGTACGGCGTGGCCAGGGCATCGCCGCGATGTTCCGATCCGGAACGTACTGGGCTTGCGTTGCGCATATCGCTGTCGACATGAACAGCGGGGCCATCAAAGTCGAGAAGATGACGATCTCGGTGGATCCCGGAATCGTGATCAATCCGATGCAGTTGAAGCGCCAGGTCGAAGGCGGCACCGTGATGGGCGTCAGCATGGCCTTACACGAAGAAGTTCGATTCGATGAGAGCGGTGTCACTTCGAGTGACTGGCGCAGTTACCCGATCGCGACCATGGCGGATCTTCCGGAGATAAAAGTTGCGATGATCAACCGGCCGGAGGTGGGCAAATACGGCCAGGGGTCAGAAGCGGCGAACGCATTGGCTGCGCCCGCCATCGCAGGCGCGTTTCTTGACGCCACCGGCAAGGTCGCTCGCCGGATTCCGCTCAAGCCCGCTTATGTTCAGAGTCTGCTGAAGGCTTAAGCCTTCAGCAGACAGCACGAATGTCGACATGGCTGGGCAAAGCGATCGATGTTGGGGAAGCGCTCGACATCGCGTTTGTCCGGAGTAAGTTGAACATCCCTCACGTTTGTGACTCGGATGCGACCGAGGCGTTTTCCGCTGGCCGCGAAGTGTTCGATGTGGATGCTCATTGCAGACGACTGGATGCTTTTATCGCTCGGAACAAGTTAGAAGCTGATATCTGGTCCGAGCAACTTCTGCCTTGTGCCAGTTGCGAAACTCCAAAACGCACCGTCTATTTTGGGCGTGCACGTTGGCGGAAGCGCTCGCAAACAATTATAAGCGGGGCGGCTTAGCATCTTGAACCTGCGCCCAGCCACCCCGTTGCCGGGGAAGGTGCGCCGAGTCACTTATGCGCTACTTGGTTCTTGTTGGTTTCTGCGTTGCCACGGCTGCTATTGGTATGACGGGAGCGCGACTTGAAGGTGCAATTTGTTGGTTCCTGGAATCTGATCTCATTTGAACTGCATCTGCCATCGGGGGCGGTGCTGAAGCCTTATGGGGAGCACCCTGTTGGACGCATCCTGTACCAGAACAATGGAGAAATGTCCGCGCAGCTGATGCAGTCCCGGCCTGCTCCGTTTCTTGATCCGGATCCCTTGAAAGCAAGTCGCGAAGAGACTGATCGCGCCTGGCGCACTTACAGCGGATACTGGGGCAAGTTCGACGTGAATCCCGCAGAACATACGGTCGAACACCATATTGAAGGAGCGTCCTTCCCAAACTGGATTGGCCAGACACAGGTTCGGACATTTCGTTTCGAGGGTGATCGCCTTTTGCTCGAGGCGCATACGCCTGCTTGGAATGCCGTGCTGGTCTGGCAAAGAATGAAATAAGTCAGGCGTTGAGATCTCAAGATGTCGTTCGCGGGACTCGCGTCTTCGATAAGCCCAGACGGGACGCTATATCGCGGTTGACGATCTGTCCGACTCCACTTGTCTCGTTCCCCGGAAAGCGCCTGGAAGGTATATAGTGCTCCCATGAGGCACCGATTACTCGTTCTAAGTGCGATTCTGGTTTTCTTTGCCCTGATCAGTTGCGCCCCACTTGCGCATGATCCAAAAGAAACTTACATCTTAGTCACCGCAAACACCAAAATTCCTTACTGGCAGGAAGCTCTGGCCGGTTTAAATCGAGCCGGATCAGAGATGAAAGTAACTGTGGCTATGGTTGGTCCTAATCGATACGATGCCAGGCAGGAGCGGGAGGATCTCCAAACCGCAATTCATGACAAACCGGCCGGTATTCTGATCTCGGCGGCTGACCCGGAACTGGTGACAGCAGATATCGATTCGGCCGTGCAGCAGGGAATACCCGTGGTCACGATTGACTCCGATGCACCCGCGAGCAAGCGCCTATTCTTTGTCGGGTCAGATAACTACAGAATTGGAAGGCTTGGCGGCGACCTGCTGGTCAAATTGTTAGGTGGGAAGGGCAACGTGGTGATGTTTACGTACCCGCGCCAGAATAACTTGATCGAACGACAGCATGGGTACGAGGGTGCCTTCGAAGGTCACCCAAATCTCCGGGTAGATCAGGCGGTGGATGTTCAGGGAGATCCCGCGATCGCTTATAAGACTGCGAAACAGCTCTTAGGTGCAAAGGCCAAGGTTGATGCATTCGTATGTCTGGAAGCGGTGGCTTGCCCGCAAGTCGGAGACGTCGTCAGTGAAACAAACATGACTGGCAAAGTCACCGTTATGGCAATGGACACCGACCAGAGCACTCTCAAATGGATTGAGCAGGGCGTTATATCCGGCACCATCGCGCAGAAGCCGTACACTATGGCGTATCTTGGCGTGAAGCTGCTGGATGACATACACCATCACATGCCGGCATCTCTAACCGCCAATTTCGCGCAGAATCCATTTTCGCCGCTTCCCAATTTTGTCGATACAGGCACCTTCATCGTCGATAAACAGAACGTATCGAAGCTAAAGGAACAACAGAAATAAAAATCCGCAAGCTCTCCGCTAGCAGGTTGCAGAAAACGCCGATTTCTCGCAGAATCTGCGACTCGCATTAGGTCGAAATAAAGACAAGCCAATTCTAAAATGCTTCCGAACAGGCTAAATGACTCTACCTGCGGCCCTTTTTGCCCCCTGCGGCCCGCGCGCGGGCACACTTCTCCCTGGCTCATGGGGCACCAACCGGGCTGGCCAGCAGTTTCCGGATACGTATCAGGTTGTATGCCGCCGCCGCGAAGGTGAACACCCAGCCCACCTTTTCGATCCCGCGGTGCCGCACCTTCCGCATCAGCGCGATCGTCTTCAGCCATCCGAAGCACTCTTCGATTCGCTTCCGCGCTTGATCTGGCTTACGGCATATCCGCTGTGGCGAGTAGTTCGCCCATCGATGGCGCTGCCGTCGCTGCGTTTGGTGTTCTGCGCTATGTGTGGCGTTACTTGGAGGTTGCGGCATTCGGCAACGAAGTCTCTGGTGTAATCCTTTTTATCGCTGCCCACCGTGCTGCGGCGCCCGCCGGGAACCTGCTCCAGCATCATCAATGCCGCATCACGCTCAGCCGTGCCGTTTGCCTGGAACACTTCCGTGTTCACGATCAGTCCGTTCCGGTTCTCGGTCAGCAGATTCCCGTTGTAGCTCAGCTTGGCCTCTTTGCCGTTGCCTTTCCGCGCTAAGAGCGCGTCCGGATCGGTCGTGGACTCGTGGGTCTGGTTGCTTCGCTTCTCGCCGTGGAAGTTCGCCGTCGGATTACCCGGATCATTCGGCGGCGCATTCTTTCTATCCTTCTGTTGAAAGCTCTTCAGGCTCGCCCATGCCTCGATCAACGTGCCGTCCAACGTGAAGTGATCATCGCTCGTTAGGCCCTTGGATTGGGCCTGCTTGACTACCTCGACATAGGAACTCTCGAGCCACGTCGCCATCCAGCAGACGATCGCGGTTCTTCGTAAACACCGTCACGTCCCACACCGGCTTGTCCAGGTTCTTTCCGACCGCGCATGCTCACTAGACGTTCAACACATTTGTGGCGTCACATGCTTCAAGCATTTCCCCGCCCGCTTTGCCAAACGCTAATGACCAACGAGCCACCATCGAACTTCGGCCATTGAAAAAGCGAAGAGTGCGCCGCCCCAAAATGTGGCAAGACTGCTCGCTCGTCGTTCTAGACGGCGGCGGCGTTTCCCCAGCAGGTGCATCGTTACTCCAGTTGCAAAAGGTGCCAACAGGAGACTCGCCCCAGGAACAACTACTCGCGTCGCGATCAGTCGGTTAGGGAACAGCCATGCGGAGAGTAACCCTGCAGCGGCGCCCCCGAACACCAGCCCAACTGCGGACACTGCCGGAGTCCGTTGTTTCCGGTCGTTGATCAATCCCCCGATAGCCTCTGCGGCCAGTTCAAAAATCATCTGGAGCACGAACTCACCGAAAATTTCGAGAACGATCGCAAGCAACTCAGCGAATAGGTCCTCCACATCTATATGCTACGTACCAAGAGAATGTTCACTTCAAAGACCGCATGTCAATTGCGGAGTGGACGCAGCGATCTCAGGAGGCGCGCTCCTGAGTTTTCCGCAGCCCGCTAGGGCTCGATTCTGGTGCCAAGGACTTGCAGAAACTGGGAGAGCCAAGCCGGATGCGCCGGCCAGGCTGGTGCGGTCACAAGACGTCCGCAGGTGTGCGCCTCATTCATAGCCAAATCCACAAACGTCCCGCCGGACCCGGTAACGTCGGGCGAAACTGCCGGATAGCAGCTACACGTTTTGCCGCTCAGGACACCTGCTGCCGCGAGTACTTGTGCTCCATGGCAAACGGCAGCGATCGGTTTGTCCGCATTCGCGAAGTGGCGCACAATTTCGAGAACACGTGCATTGAGGCGGATGTACTCGGGCGCGCGCCCGCCAGGAATAATCAAGGCATCGTAGTTCTCGGGCTGAACGTCGTTGAAGGTAGCATTCAGCCGGAAGTTATGACCCCGTTTCTCGCTGTAGGTCTGGTCTCCTTCGAAATCGTGGATCGCGGTTCGCACTACATCACCGGCTCGTTTATCCGGACAAACAGCGTCTACCGTATGCCCAACCGTAAGAAGAGTCTGGAAGGGGACCATGACTTCGTAATCTTCGACGTAGTCGCCTACCAGCATCAGGAGCTTTTTCGCAGCCATAGAGATACCCAAACCATGCTGGCACACCCGAGCTTGTCTCTAAACTGAAAGGCGTTGCGGATCGACATGCTCATCGCGCGACCATCAACGTAAATGAAAAAACTCATCAATCGTCCGGACCAGGTTGTGGATGAGATGCTCGACGGACTTCTTGCTCTCTATCCGAATCTGTCAAGGCTCTCCGGGTACAACGTTGTTCTCAGATCCGATTTCGAAGAGCGGCGAGATGAACAGGTGGCGATCATCTCGGGGGGTGGGAGCGGACACGAACCGGCCCATGCAGGGTTTATCGGCCCGGGCATGTTGAGTGCTGCCGTAGTCGGGGAGATCTTCACGTCCCCCAGCGTTGACTCCGTCTTTGCTGCGATCCGCGCCGCCGCCGGCAATGCGGGAGTGCTTCTGATCGTGAAGAACTACACCGGCGACCGTATCAATTTCGGTCTCGCCGCGGAGATGGCGCGCTCGGAAGGCATTCTGGTCGAGACCGTCGTGGTTGCGGACGACGTTGCGCTTGCCAATACACAGAACAATGCGGGGCGCCGTGGGATCGCAGGAACGGTGCTGGTGCATAAGATCGCGGGGGCTGCGGCACAGGAAGGAAAGGACCTTCCACAAGTTGCTGCCCTTGCGCAAGCTGCGGCCGATAGCGTCGGAACCATGGGCGTGTCGCTCTCCGCCGGCGTATCACCCGCCACAGGTCAGGCGAGCTTTACCTTGGGCGATGAAGTGGAACTTGGGCTCGGGATTCACGGTGAGCCCGGGGTGAAGCGCGTCCCTCTCGCGCCTTCTGACGAGCTTGTTACGCGATTGTTGAACGGCATCATGCCGGTGCTTGGCATCCGGCCCGGGAGTCGGGTAGCGGTTCTCCTGAACAACCTCGGCTCCACCACGAATATGGAACTCGCGATCGTGGGTCGAAAGACGCTTTCCGTTCTCGATGAGCGAGGTGTTCAAGTGGAGCGCATGCTCTCCGGCACTTTCGTTTCCTCGCTCGATATGGCGGGTATCTCCATCTCGCTCATGTACGTCGACGAAGAGCGCTTACGACTCCTGGACGCTCCTACAACAGCTCCCGGTTGGCCCCGCACGGTGGCTGCACGGCCCGGGTTGATCTCGGCCAGGACGATCACTCTTCCATCCGCAGACGCCGATCTAGTCTCGCGCGATACGGAAACAGCAGGGGGAAAACTCATGGAGCGTGCGGTCGACGCAGCCTGTCGGGCCGTTATTCAATCCGCGCCCAGGCTGACCGAACTGGACCAGGTGGTGGGAGATGGTGATTTGGGTTCGAATATGCAGCGGGCGGCGGAAGCCATTCTGGAGAGCTTGGGGACGATTCCGTTCGACGACCAGGCAGAAGCGCTAAAGGCACTCGGAGTAACAGTTCAGAAGGTGCTTGGCGGTTCTTCAGGGCCGCTCTATGGCGCGTTTCTGTTGCGGGCGGGTACGGCGCTGAACGGAAATGTTCCGGACGCGCAAGCCTGGGCGTCGGCTCTCGCGGAGGGCTGTGATGCCGTGGCTGCGCTCGGCGGAGCGTCCCTCGGCGACAGGACGATGCTCGATGCCCTCATACCCTTCGCGCAGGCGTTCCAGGGAGGCATCTTGCGCGGCCTTCCTTCCGCGGCAGCCCTTCTGTCGGCGGTTGCTGCTGCGAAAAGTGGCGCGGATCAGACGGCCGCTATGACGGCGCGCCGTGGTCGCTCCAGTTATCTTGGCGACCGGGCGCTCGGCCACGTCGATCCCGGCGCCGCGGCAGTGGTTGTTCTACTCGAAGCAGTCGCTCGCGAAGTAACCGCCGGTTGACTACGAAATGTGCAGGAGGACCAGGACCTTGTCCAGCATCCACAAGGCCGGTATCGGCACCAGCAGGCCAAACGTGACATAGTTCAGAACGGTGCGGCTGCGCCAATTGCCAGGCCCGTGGATCTGACGCTTCGACCCACAAAGAGCCAGGGGGGTAAACGCCAGGAGAGTAAGAGCCCGGAAGATCACTCCTGCCAGGAGAATTCGTCGGGGCGAGACAAACTCGAGCACATTCAGCCCGTCTAAGCCCGCCCACGCTGTCCCAAATACCGCTGGCACCACCATCAGAAAGATCATCAGGCTGTTTGCCAGCGAAAATGCGGTCAAAGCATTGCGGGTGATCAGCAGATGTTTGCCGATTGCAAATATCTCGACCAGCTTCGCGGGATTACTGTCCAGATCCACCAGGTTCGCCGCATCTTTGGCCGGCATTTCCCCTGTGTCCATGGCGACTCCGATATCGGCCTGTGCAATGGCGGGCGCGTCTTCCGTTCCATCTCCGGTCATCGCCACCGTATCGCCGTTCGCCTGATGCTTTTTGATAAAAGCCAGCTTGTCGGCGGGCGTAGCCTGCGGAAGAACCTCGTTCACCCCGGCTTCCTTCGCGATGGCATCGGCGGTGACCGGGTTATCACCTGTGAGCATGACGGACTCGACGCCCATCTGGTGAATGCGGCTCATCTGCTCGCGAATCCCATTCTTAACAGCGTCCTGGAGCACGATAATACCGAGTACTCGGCCATCGTCAGAGACCGCCAACGGAGTTCGACCCGTTCGAGAGACACGGTCGGCCAACTCTCGGAAGCCTTCGGGCAGGGGCTTGCCGGACTCTTTCGCGAGCGCCGCAACGGCGGAAGTCGCTCCCTTTCTCAGCTTTCGCGACCCTACATCCACCCCGCTGATTCGCGTGTAGGAAGAGAACGGGATGACGACCATCTTGGCGCTCGCTTCGGTTTCTGTTAATTGATGCTGTTGTTTCGCCAGCCCAACAATCGACTGTCCCTCCGGCGTATTGTCGGACAGGCTCGACAGTTGTGCGGCGTCTGCGAGTTCCCGGGCGCTCACTCCAGTAAAGGGAATAAACTCCACCGCCTGCCGTTTGCCGAACGTGATCGTGCCGGTCTTGTCGAGCAGCAAAAGGTTGACCCGGCCCAGCGTCTCTATGGCTTTGCGGCTGGTCGCAAGTACATTCCGGTACATTGCCTGGTTAATGGCCCCGATGCTGATGGCCGGCAGGAGCCCACCGACCGTAATCGGAAGCAGGCAGATCAGGAGCGCCACAAGCACGGCTACCGCACGCGCGGGGCTCGAGGAACCGATGGCTTCCGTTGCGAACGGGTAACTTGCCATGACGGCGAGGACCAGGACGAGCGTCACGCCGGACAGGAACGCATTCAGCTTGATCTCGGCTGTTGTTTTCTGTCCTCGAGCGTCTTCGGCGGCCGCTATCGTTCGATCCAGGAAAGTTTCGGGCGGAGTCGAGGCGATGGAAATCGTGAGCCGGTCGGAAAGGACCCGCGAGCCTGCCGTGACCACTCTGAGGTCGCCGGTCGATTCACGGATGACCGGAGCGCTTTCTCCCGTTACCGCCGACTCGTCGATTGTGGCGATGCCTTCCACAATCTCTCCATCACCCGGTATGAGGTCGCCCGCTTCGGCCAATACAAGATCCCCTCTCCGGAGCTGGGAAGCGGCGACAATCTCCAATTTCCCGTCTCTGCCGATTCGTTTCGCCAGAACGTTCGTACGGGATTCACGCATCTCTTTCGCGCGGGCCCGACCCGATGCATCGGCGAGAGCCTCGGCAAAGGTGGCGAAGAGAACCGTAAGCCATAGCCAGAAAGCGGCTTGGAACTCGAAGGCACGTTGCCCCGACCGGGTCAGGAGGTCGCGCAGGAGAAAAGCAGTATTAAATGCCGCTGCTACCTCGGCCACAAACATGACAGGATTTGTCACGAGGTAGCGCGGATTGAGCTTGAAAAAAGCATCGCGCACCGCACTCAGTACGACTTGAGGATTGCGAAGGGCACGGTAGCAGCCGATCGAGGCCGAAACGGACGGGGCAGGACGGACCGAGTCGACTGGGGAACTTTCGGGCGCTAACATAGCTAACTCTAAAGAGATAGCACTTGGCACCTTAGGGTCAGATCAAAGGAAGGGATTACCAGGAAAAGATTAAGAGGGCGGACGCCCGGGGGTTTCGGGTATTTATCAGGCGTCCGCTTCGTTACGGGGATGTACCTCAGAAACGTTCACCAAAGTCCGAAGGTTACCGCCCCAAAACTTTCCGTGAAGAATTTTTTAATCGAACATTCCTTCGAATAAAACGGATGACAGATACCGCTCTCCGCTGTCGGGCAAAACTACTACGATCGTCTTACCTTCCATGCCCGGTTCTTTTGCCAGGCGGACCGCCACAGCCGCCGCCGCTCCGCATGAAATCCCGGACAAGATTCCTTCTTCGCGCGCAAGCCGTTGCGCCATTTCCACCGACTCTTCGTTGGTGACGGCCTCAACCCGATCAACCATCGAAAGGTCGAGATTGTCGGGGACAAATCCCGCGCCGATCCCCTGGATTTTGTGGGGACCGGGCTTCACTTCCTGGTGTTCCAGTGTCTGCAGGATAACCGGGCTCGCGGAGGGCTCGACAGCTACGGACAGAAGCGGGTGCTTCTTCTCGTGCTTGATGTAGCGCGATACGCCCGTGATCGTTCCGCCCGTTCCAACGCCGGCGACCAGGACATCGATTTTGCCGTCCGTGTCGTTCCAGATCTCCGGGCCTGTGGTTTTGAAGTGGATTTCCGGGTTAGCAGGATTTTTAAACTGCTGGGGCATCACGTAGCGATTGGGATCGGACGCGACGATCTCTTCCGCTCTCGCGATCGCTCCCTTCATCCCCTTGGCGCCTTCCGTGAGAATCAGGTTGGCCCCCAACGCCTTCAATACTTTCCGTCGCTCAAGCGACATGGTGTCCGGCATCGTCAGGGTTACTGGGTATCCTCGCGCCGCACCCACGAATGCCAGGGCGATCCCGGTATTTCCGCTTGTCGGTTCGACGATTTCTTTGCCCGATTTGAGCAGGCCGCGTTGCTCAGCATCCCAAACCATCGCGGCCCCAATGCGGCACTTGACTGAAAAAGCCGGATTCCGGCCTTCGATTTTGGCCACAACGGTCGCCTTCGCGCCATCCGTCACCCGATTTAGTTTGATCAGGGGCGTGTGGCCGATGCTGAATGAGTTGTCTTGGTAAATCAAAGCGTTTACTCTCCTCAAATGTCCCAGTTGGGCACGTAGCTCGTACTCTTTTCCTGCCACTGCCGGGCGAGTTCCTGAAAGGTCGTCTGGTCGAGAACATCCGACACGGCAGCTTCGACCCGGCCCCAGATGTCTGCAAACGGGTCGTCTGCATGGGTGCGCCCCGGGGTCTTCAGGTTTTCCATGGAGCGGAGTACCTCACCGATTGTAATGGAATCCGGCGATCGGGCTAGTAAATATCCGCCCTCCGCACCTCGCCTCGAATCGACGAAACCGCTCTGCTTCAAACCGGCCAGAATCAGCTCCAGGAACTTTTGCGGTATTTTCTGACGTTTTGCAATATCGGCGATCTTGACCGGCTGGGCGCTGCCGCTCTGTGCCTGCGATGCAAGTTGTTGTGCCGCTAAATCAAACAACGCCCTCAGAGCGTACTCGCTCTTCACGGATATATTCATCCCGGTCCTCTTTGATCTTAATCCCGCTAGGGAATGGGACTTCACTTCGGTCAAAACTGAGGGTGATCTGGAGACGTTTCACGTTTACTATTTAAGGTTGGATCTAACCTTGTTTACTAGTAGGCACTAATTGTCGAGACAGCTTTTCGGAACGGATGGAATACGTGGGGTGGCCGGTGAACCCCCTCTTGATCGTAGAACCGCGCACGCCCTGGGTGTGGCGCTTGCCACCTGGGCTCAACGGTCCGCTCAGGAAACGGGAGACGGCGGGTACGAGGTCCTGATCGGGATGGACACGCGGGAAAGCGGTCCATGGCTCGCCTCCGCTGTTGCGGGCGGATTGAAACAGGGCGGTGTGAAGGCGCGTTTTGCGGGCGTGATTACGACCCCGGGCGTTGCGTACCTTACCCGGACCGGGCCGTTTGCGGCCGGAGTCATGATCTCGGCTTCGCACAATCCTTACCATGACAACGGATTGAAGGTCATCAGTCATTCGGGCTACAAACTGCCCGACGCAACCGAACTGGAATTGGAAAAGCTGATGACCGATTGGCTCGAATCCGGTGCCGAAGCTGTTCCGGCCGAGCTGGCTCTGGATCGAAGCTTGGACCGGCTGTACGAAAGCTATCTGCTTGGCATTGTCAGCGGGCAGTTTCCGTTCCACTTAGCGATCGATTGCGCGAACGGATCGGCGACGGAAGTGGCTCCCCATGTGTTCGAGCGCCTCGGCGTGAAAGTGGACTGGATCGGCGCTTCTCCGGACGGACGCAACATCAACCTGGATTGCGGCTCTCTCCACCTCGCCAATCTGCAGCGTCGCGTCCTTGAGACGGGGGCTGATTTCGGTATTGCGTTCGATGGTGACGCCGACCGGGCCTTGTTCGTCTCCGGGGGTGGCAAGGTGGTGGATGGCGACGCCGTCCTGTTCCTGGCGGGCTCGGCGCTGAAACGCGCTGGCAAGTTGCCTGGGGACGTGGTGGTTGCGACTGTGATGTCGAATATCGGGCTCGAAAAGGCGCTGGCAACGCAATCTATCGAGATGGTGCGCACGCCGGTCGGAGACAAGTATGTTCTCGAACAGATGCTCGAGCGAGGCTCTGCGTTGGGCGGCGAACAATCGGGACACGTCATTTTTTCGCAGTACGCCACAACTGGGGATGGCATTCTGACCGCGCTTGCAGGTCCTGCAGATTGTCCGGGACTCCGGGCGCACACTGGACGACCTGGTCGCCGAAATCGAGAGTTTCCCTCAAAAGCTGGTGAACATCCGCGTGAAGACAAAGCGTCCGCTTGCCGAGCTTTCCTCTGTGCAGGCCGAGATCGATGCCGCAGAACAGGCGTTTGCGGGCAGCGGCCGAGTTCTGGTGAGGTTTTCGGGCACGGAACCGCTGGCGCGAGTCATGGTGGAAGGACCTTCCGAAGAGGAAGTCGACAAGTGGACGGGCCGAATCGCCGAGGCAATTCAAGCCGAACTCGGCAGGACAAACTGAGCGGAAAACTCGTGCTACACTCGAATCGCTTCGGAGGCTTTCGCCTCCGGTCAGCAACCCCTTCGACCAGCGATTCTCATGGAACGAGCCGCGCGCCTTTTTCAGAACAAATCGGTCAATCGCGAGATCGTTAGCGACGAAGATGTCTTTCGTGCGGCGTGGCCTCTCGCGGTTGGAAAAGCGATCGCGCGCCACACTTCGCGTCTTAAAACTCGTTCGCGGGAAGCTGGTCGTCGAAGTCGAAGATGCGATCTGGCAGCGCCAGCTTCACACGCTGTCCTCCCAGATTCTCGGCCGTTTGCGGAAGGTCACCGGGAATGCCGTTGTGACCGATCTGGAGTTCAGGATCGGCATTCCGCGCCGTGCCGTGCAACGTGCCGAATCAACCGAGCTCTTCAGCGCGAAGAATACCCCGGAAGCGAACGCGGACGAAGCCGAGACCATCCTCGATCCTGTGCTAAAGAAGGTATATCGACTCTCTCGTAAGAAGGCTACCGCTTGAACCTGACTGAAAAGGATGTCCGCTACATTGCCGATTTGGCGAACCTGCGGCTGTCCGACGAAGAGGTCTCGAAGATGTCGCACGACCTTGGCCAGATCCTGACCCATATTGAACAGCTCAATGAGTTGGATACGGCAAAGGTGGAGCCGATGGCGCAAGTACTCTTCGAAGCGGATGAAACAGCGACTTTGCGGGAGGACATCCCGCATCAGACGTTGACGAATGAAGAAGCTTTAGCGAATGCGCCTGCGAAAGGTAGCGGGTATTTCAAAGTGCCGAAAGTGATCGAAAGATCATGAGCGGGGTCTCCGATCTCGCATCCCTCGACATCACCACGATTCGGAACGGCCTCCTAAACAAAGAATTTTCAGCAACGGAACTGGCTACCGAAGCGCTGAAGCATGCCGAACGGGAAAATTCAAAAACGAATGCGTATTTGACCTTTTCGCCGGAGCGTGCGCTGCGAACTGCCGCAAAGGTGGATGCGGAAATCGCTTCTGGTTTGTCGGGCGGCGTGCTCGCCGGCGTTCCCCTCGGCGTCAAAGACGTCATTGTGACGAAGGGGCTCCGGACGACCTGCGGCTCGCGCGCGCTCGAGAACTATGTCCCGCCGTATGACGCGACAGCCGTTTACCGTCTGGAATCGGAAGGCGCGATCGTCATCGGCAAATTGAATTGTGATGAGTTCGCGATGGGCTCCTCGAACGAGAATTCCGCGTTCGGCCCTGTGCGTAATCCGCGAGCTCTCGATCGCGTGCCCGGCGGCTCGAGCGGCGGATCGGCAGCGGCGGTCGCGCAAGGGACAGCGGTTGTGACGCTTGGCTCGGATACCGGCGGATCTATCCGGCAACCTGCCAGCTTCTGCGGAGTTGTTGGCGTCACGCCAACCTACGGCCGCGTTTCACGGTACGGCCTGGTCGCGTTTGCCAGCTCTCTCGATCACGTCGGACCGTTTGCACGTAATGTGAAGGATGCAGCCACCGTACTTCGGGCCATGGCGGGACGCGACGAACAGGATTCCACGTCCTCCTTTGCGCCTGTGGACGATTACGGATCTGCAATGCAGATGCCGGTGCAGGGATTGACGCTGGGGCTCCCACGCGAGTACTTCGAAGGGCTCGGACCGGAAACGGGTGACGTCATCCAGGCCGCTGTCAAGCAACTCCAGTCACTGGGCTGCACGGTTAAGGAGATCAGCCTCCCGCACACCAGGTACGCGCTCTCCTGCTACTACATCATTGCGACGGCAGAAGCGAGCTCGAACCTCGCCCGCTATGACGGTGTGCGTTACTCGACGAGAACCGAGAGCAGTACATTGGCCGACATGTATCGCGATTCCCGGGGCGATACTTTCGGCGCCGAGGTCAAGCGGCGGATCATGCTCGGCACATACGTTTTGAGTGCCGGCTATTATGACGCCTATTACAAGAAGGCCCAGCAGGTTCGCACTCTGATTGCGCGAGACTTCAGCGAGGCGTTCCGGCAAGTTGACGCGATTGTGGCCCCGGTTTCACCGTTTCCTGCATTCAAGATCGGCGAAAAGGTGGAAGATCCGCTTGCCATGTATCTCTCCGACGTCTACACGCTGACCGGCGACTTAGCGGGTGTACCTTGCATGAGCGTGCCCTGCGGCGAATCACCAGAGGGTCTGCCTATCGGCCTGCAGATCTTCACCAAACACTTTGACGAAGCGACTATGTTCCGGGTCGCGCAGGCCTACGAACAATCCACGTCGCGGTGATCAGGCGAGCGACGAAACGTTCGCGGCCAACTTGAAATACTAGGAGCCATCCATGTCTACATCGAACGAACAGGATCGTCTCAAGCGGGCTGCCGCGGACTGGTCTGCCGAGCAACTCCGGGACGGCATGATCGTGGGTTTGGGTTCAGGCAGCACTGCCGCTATGGCCGTGGATGCGATTGGCAAGCGCGTCAAGGAAGGACTGAAAATCGTCGGAATCCCGACATCGGAACACACGGCCGAACAGGCTCAGGGTCTGGGAATTCCGTTGGCCACTCTCGGCGACTATCAGGAGATCGATATCGCCATCGACGGCGCCGATGAGGTCGAATTGGGGTCCCTCAATCTGATCAAAGGCGGTGGCGGGAATCAATTGCGCGAAAAGATTGTTGCAAGTGCGTCCAAGAGCTTTCTTGTCATCGTCGATCAGAGCAAGCTGGCGAACCGGCTGGGCGAGAAATTCAAGGTTCCTGTTGAAGTTGCGCAGTTCGGCTGGCAGGCAACTGCCCGCTCGCTCGCTAAGTTGTCGGGCAATCCGGAACTCCGGCAGGCGAAAACAGGCGGCCCGTTCATCACGGACGGCGGCAACTATATTCTCGACTGCGGCTTCGGACCCATATCCTCGCCCGCGGAACTAGCCAAAGAATTAGACAGTGTGGTCGGAGTGCTCGAGCACGGCCTCTTCATTGGCATGGCCGCGCAGGTCGCGATCGGAGGACCTGAGGGTGTTCGGTTACTGAGCCGGCGATCTGGTTGAGACTGCTTGCTGCTACCAGATACGCCGGATGCCATAACGGTTCGGTCGCGGTGTTCTTCGCGTCTGCAACAACAGCCGCTACTCCCAGGCAGATAATTCATCTTCGGGTAGAGGCTCGAAGAATTCCGCACCTATTACAAATCGACCTTTAAGTGAGCCTGGCTGCCTTTTACCTTTCCGTTCGCGAATCGGCACAAGGCGGGCGACCGGTTTGGAGCCTCGTGAGATAACGATGTCCTCTCCCTGCGCGGCTCGCTGTATGAGCTCAGAAAGTTTGGTCTTCGCTTCGTGGATGGTGACGACACAGGACTTCAAAGGTTGGCTAAGCCAGTTTAACTCTCTTTTCAGCGGACGAATATGTGCTTCAATCCGTCAACCTTCTAATCTCCGCAATTGATTTCTCCTTCCAGTGCTTCGCGTGATTCTCAACGGACGAGAAACTGCGCGACAACATGCGATCGATGTAGAGGGTGCCGTTCAGATGGTCAATCTCGTGCTGTAGGATGCGTGCGTACCATCCGGAGGCTTCGATCACTTGCGGCTCGCCGTGTTGGTCCAGGCATTCGACCCGCACCTCTTGCGCTCGCGGAACAATGGCTGTAAAGCCCGCGAGGCTTAAACAGCCTTCGAAAAACTCAACGGTTGCGCCTTCGTGCAGAGTGAGAGTCGGATTGATGATCACGTGAAAGGGAACCGGCCTTCTTCCGCGGGACGTGAGGACTTCGTCCGGTATGTCTTTCATGTATTCCGGTTTATCCTCGATGACGGCTAAAGAAAGCTGGACGCCGATCTGGGGCGCCGCGAGACCGACCCCTGGCGCGTTTCGCATAGAGTCGCGCATGGCTGAAATCAGCTCTTGAATGCGCGGGCTGCGAATTTCGTCTCTCTCGAGCAACTTGGCGTTCGCCCGAAGAACAGGTTCCCCAACCTGAAGGATGTCCATGCCTGAATGTTACTGTTTTGAGTGTTCGGGTTCCTCGATCTTATGCCCGTAAAGAGTAGACTAACCGTTGACTGCCACTGAACGCCCCAGGGCGACGGAACCGCGCTGGCCGGCCGTCCTCATCACCTTGGCAATGGCTGCCATTCACTTTGCACTGCCGGAGCACCTGACTCTCGGACCCGGCTGGTTGGTCCCGCTGGTTGTTATTCTCCTGCTCATACCCGCAGTCGTGTCCAATCGCGCCGGTAAGTTCAACCTGAATGCCACGTTCGGGATTACCATGCTGAGCATCATCACGGTCGCCGAGGTTTGGGCGCTTGCCCTGCTCATTCGCGGACTTCCTCACAAGAATGCGAATCCACTCGAATTGGCCCGCGCCGCTGCGCTGCTTTGGATTGGCAATGTCCTGGTGTTTGCGTCCTGGTACTGGCGCCTGGATGCGGGCGGCCCACATGCGCGTGATCTCCGCGACGAGCACTCGGAAGGGGCGTTCCTGTTCCCCCAGATGACGGGGTCGGACGGGTCAGGATGGGCAGCGCCGAACTGGAAACCTGGAGTAGTCGACTACTTGTTCCTGGCCTTCAACACGAGCGTGGCGTTCTCTCCAACCGACACGCCCGTGCTGTCCCGCTGGGCCAAGATGGTCATGATTATTCAGGCCTCCGTGTCGCTCAGTATCGTCGCCATCTTGGCCGCCAGGGCCATCAGCCTGCTGTGAGCGAATTTAGTTGACCAGGCTTTCTTCGCGTTTCCATCGGGGCGCCGCCGGTGCCGGCTGACGTTCCCGGCGCCAGTTCTGGAACCGATCCAGATAGATGTAAATGACCGGCGTGATGTATAGGGTCAGTAGCTGAGAAACGACCAGCCCGCCGACAACAGCAAGTCCTAGGGGGCGCCTTGCCTCACCACCGGCGCCTGTTCCAAACGCAATGGGGAGAGTGCCGAGGAGGGCGGCCATCGTGGTCATCATGATCGGGCGGAATCGTTGCAGGCATCCCTCAAAAATCGCCTGCTCCGCGGATTTTCCTTCTTTGCGCTCTGCTTCGATCGCGAAATCGATCATCATGATGGCGTTCTTCTTCACGATGCCGATCAGAAGAATGATTCCGACGAACGAGTAAAGGTTGAGATCTTCGCCAAAGGCGAGCAGCGTCAACAGGGCACCCAGGCCCGCCGCGGGCAGGCCGGAGAGAATCGTGATCGGATGGATGAAACTCTCGTATAGAATCCCCAGCACGAGATAGATCACAACGATCGCAATGATCAGCAGGATCCCCAATCCGCTGATTGAGTTCTGGAATGCCGCCGCAGTGCCCTGATACGTGAAGGAAAGTGTATCCGGCCTGCCAATTGCCCGGGAGGCCTCATCGATCAGAGTTGTCGCCTGACTGAGCGACACGCCCGGCTTCACGTTGAATTGGAAGTTCACCGCGGGCAACTGCCCGATGTGGTTGATGCTCAAGGGTGCGACTGTCTGCGTCAGACTTGCCACCGCCGACAGCGGAACCATGTTGTTGTTTGGAGCTCGCAGATAGAGACGCTCCAATGCTGCCGGATCGCGCTGGTATTCCGGGAGAACTTCAAGCAGCACGTCGTATTGGTTAGTCTCTGTCGTGATCGTTGTCACGCGCCGATTGCCGTATGCATCGAAGAGTGTATTGGCAATGGTTTCTGGTGTTACGCCAACGGCCAGGGCTCGATTTCGATCAATCTGTACATTGAGGCGCGGACTTGCGAGACGCAGATCGCTGAAGATGTCCTGGATCTGAGGTATGGAGCGCAGTTTTCTTTCTAAAATCGGTGCCCAGTGAAACAGTTCCGCGGTGTCCGCATCTTGCAGCGCCACAGAGTATTGGCTGCGCCCTTCATTCTGTCCTAGGGTAATCAGCGGCGGCGATTGTAAGAAGACCATCAAGCCCGGAATAGATGCGAACTCGCGTTGCAACTGCCCGATGACAACTTTCACCGGCGGCCTCGACTTCGCATCCGTCAGGCTCATAAACATGAACGCCTGATTCTGATCTCCACCGCCCACCCCGACGCCGGAGCCGTAGAACTCAACCGACTTGTTCTTCGCGAGCACAGTGTTAACGCGCTCCTGCAATCGGACCATCTCGTCAAACGAAGTATCTTGCGCGGCCTCGGCGCCGCCGAAGGCGAATCCCTGATCGACCGTTGGCATGAAGCTTTTGGGCATGATGACGAACAAGTACAGCGTCACAACGGTCAAAACTACGCTCGCGAGCAGAGTCAGTTGCCGGTGTCGCAATACCACCTCTAAGGTCCGGCGGTAAGCGTCGTTCAGCCATGTGAAGAATCGCTCAGAGACCCGGTAAAACGCACCGGAGGGATGGCTCTCGTGGCGCAGGAATCGGCTGGCCAGCATGGGCGTTAACGTGAGCGAAATAAAGCCTGAGATCAGTACCGCGACCGCTATGGTGACCGAGAACTCGCGGAGCAGCCGACCGATGATCCCGCCCAGGAACAGGACTGGAATGAAGACCGCCGTCAGCGAAATCGTCATCGAGATAATGGTGAAACCGATTTCGCGGGCGCCTTCGAGTGCCGCCTGCATGCGCGTCTTCCCCATCTCCATGTGCCGGACGATGTTCTCGAGCATGACGATTGCGTCGTCAACTACGAACCCCACAGAAAGCGTCATTGCCATCATCGACAACATGTCGATCGTGAAGCCAAGAAGCTTCATGGCGCCGAAGGTTCCAAGCAATGAAAGTGGAACAGCGAGGCTCGGAATGACCGTCGCCGACACATTGCGCAGGAACACGAAAATGACAACGATCACCAGCCCAATGGTCAGGAGTAACGTGAACTTCACGTCGGCGATCGACTCGCGGATATTTTGAGAAGCGTCGAACGACTTCAGAACTTGGATCCCACGAGGCATCGATTGCTGCATGACCGGCAGCAGCGTCAACACCGAATCCGCCACTTCCACCGTGTTCGATCCGGGCTGCTTCTGTACCGCCAGCACCATGCTTTCCTTGCCGTTGATCCAGAATTTTGACCTGTTATTGCTGACGTCGTCCAGCACTCGGGCAACCTCATGTAAACGCACCGGGCTGCCGTTCACATAGGTAACGATCAGTTGCGCGAATTGAGGTGCAGTCGTCAATTGGCTGGACGATTGGACCGTGTACGCCTTCGAGGTGCCATAGAGCGAGCCGGCGGGCAGGTTCAAACTTCCTGCCGATAGAGCGGTTCTGACCTGCTCGAGATCGATCTTGCGGGAGGCCAGAGCATTCGGATCGGCCTGTATTCGGACGGCAAACTTCTTGGAGCCAAACACCTGAACCCGCGCAACGCCAGTCACCATTGAGATGCGCCGCGCCATGGTGGTCTCCGCGTACTCATCCAAATGGGACAGCGA
Source organism: uncultured Acidobacteriaceae bacterium (assembly GCA_963730775.1). Lineage (GTDB taxonomy): Bacteria > Acidobacteriota > Terriglobia > Bryobacterales > Bryobacteraceae > Bog-105. The sequence goes on from CAVSTI010000027.1 coordinate 64,903, forward strand.
CATCGTATCGGACGTCACCGCGATATAAAGAATGGGCTGCTCGGCCGGATTTACCTTCGAGTACGAGGGAGGCGCCGGCATGTTTGTCGGCAGGCTGCCTTGCGCTCGCGAAATGGCCGCTTGCACATCCTGTCCCGCTGCGTCGATGTTCCTGCTCAAGTCGAATTGCAGCGTGATGTTCGTGTTGCCGAGCGAACTCGAAGACGACATGCTGTTGATTCCCGCAATGGTCGAGAATTGCGCTTCGAGCGGAGTTGCCACGGAAGCCGCCATGGTGTCCGGATTCGCCCCAGGAAGAGACGCGGAGACTTGAATGGTGGGGTAATCCACCGCAGGCAGGTTGCTGACGGGCAGACTGATATAACTCAGCACGCCGAATACAAGAATGCCAACCATCACCAGTGTGGTCGTGATGGCGCGGCGAATGAATAGGTCGGTGAATCTCATTCGCGGTCTCCTTTAGCTGTTACTGTCTTGCTTTGTCCCTGGTGAGGCACCCAACCGCGGTCCGCCTTTTTCAACCTGAACTTTAGATCCGGGTGCCAGGCGCATTTGTCCCTCGGAAATCACCGTCTCACCGGCGTTGACGCCGCTTCCGATGACCGCGAGCTCTATCGATTGTGGTGCCTGATAGTTGCGCAATACGTTCACGGGTCTCATCGAGACAGTGGAGCTACCTGGATCCAGCACCCAAACGTACTTGCCTTGCGGGCCGGTTTGCACGGCCCGGCTTGGTACCAGCACGCGATTGTGCTCCAGGTTCAGCTGCACTTGAACGTCAACAAATTGACCCGGCCACAAGGAATGCTCCGCGTTCGTGAATTCTGCTTTCAGCCGGATCGTTCCCGTCGCAGTGTCGACCGTGTTGTCAATAAAGCGAAGTGTTCCTGTTCTTGAGGAACCCGGGCTTAGCATGGCATTGATCTTTAGCGGGCTGGACGCGTTATATTTGCGGACCTCCGGCAAGAGTTGCTCGGGTACACCGAAGCCGACATAGATTGGAGCCAACTGCAGCAGAGTGACAAGGGTCGTATCGTTTTCTTTCACCAGGTTGCCGGCCTTGGCCATTACCGCTCCCGCGCGGCCCGCGATGGGCGCTGCGATGGTCGTGTAACTCAGCTGTAACTCGGTCTGCGCCAGGCGGGCACGGTCCGACTTGATCGAGGCGACCGCGCTCTCGATTGCTGCCAAATCTGCATTCAGGGACGCTTGCGCGGCATCCGCGGTCGCGACTACCTGTTCCGTCTGCTCCTTGGAGTAGATGCCTTCTTTGGATAACGCCAGGCCACGGTCGGCGGAAGACCGCGCTTGCTTCAAAGTCGCTTGGTCCCGAGCGGCATTGGCTCGGGCCTGCTGCTCCATTGCCTCGTCTTTCCCGAGGTCCGCTTGAATCTGGGCGACTTGCCGTTTCAGGGGTTCGGGGTCAATCTCAAACAAAACCTGACCCTTCTTTACCTCCTGTCCCTCCGTGAAGGCGACGTTCAGGATCTGCCCGGCCACCCGGGACTTCACGTCAACCGAGGCAACCGCTTCGACGGTTCCGATCGCCGACACCGTGAGTGGGACGTCTCCGGCTACCGCCTGTGAAGTTCTGACGGGTGCAGGAGCCATCATCATGGCCGCCATGGGGTTCATGCCTTGCTTCTTCTGGCAGCCTTGCGAAACAGCCAGGGTAAGTAGCAGGGTAGAAATGAATGTTGTTTTCCAGAAATCGTTAGAGAAAGACACCTTCACCTACAGACGGGGTACGGACAAGCGTCCTACCTATGGAGAATTGGATTTACCCGAGATGTACGAAGACGATCTCAGAAAAGTTCCGGTTTTCGGGGTGTGTTCAGAGTTTGGCTTGTTTGTGGCGGCAAGTCAAGCTCCTGCAGCTTAGGTTGCAAGCTCCTGATCAGACCCGCACGGGAGCGAATTGTGGTGCCTGACAGCACCTAAGTAGCTGCGAAGTAAAGCGGAAGTCTTAGACCCACAATCTCTTGATGACGCGAATCAGCATCGCGGCCGTAACGACTGAGAGGGCGAGTAGGGACCAGGCGTACCCCATCCGTCCGTACAGAAAGTTACCGACGGTGAAAAGGGCCGCCCAGATCAGAACGGTGCCGGAGAGCCAACCCATCATGGCGAGCGGTATGTTGTTGCTGTCTGACCATTCGGATGCCTCTGCTTCCGAAATACCAGCTGACTCGCGCACTGGCTTCCAACCGGGGCCCGGCGGCCGTACCTTCTTATAAAAGTCAATCAGTGTTGCGCGATCCGTTTGCGGCCCGACATAGGCGGTGATTAGCCAGCAGATAGTCGTGAAGATCACGGTGATCAGTAGTTCCTGATCAGCGCCTAGATTGTGTCCGCTCCGGCCGAGGAACACGAAAAACACCGAAATAGAGAATGAGCTGATCATGGCCACAATCTCGCACCATGCGGTGATGCGCCACCAGAACCAGCGCAATAAGTAAAGCAAGCCCGTGCCCGCACCGACCTGGAGTATGAGGTAGAAACTCTCTTGCGCGGTCTGCAGCACGAAAACGAGTGCGGACGAAACCAGAAACAAGAGCACGGTAGCCAGCCGGCCCGCGGTCACGTAGTGCCGCTCACTCTGTCCCGGCCGCAGGAACCGGCGGTAAAAGTCGTGGACGAGATAAGAAGCACCCCAGTTCAGGTGGCTCAGGATCGTAGACGAATTGGCGGCAATCAGCCCGCCGACCATGAGACCGATCCATCCGGCCGGCAGGAACCGGAGCATAGCGGGAAAGGCGATGTCCGGGCCGATGAGCGATCGATCGACATTGGGAAATGCGCGCTGTATGTCGTCGAGGGTCGGATAAACAACAAGTGAGGCCAAGGCAACCAGGATCCATGGCCAAGGCCTAAGGACATAGTGCGCCAGGTTGAAAAAGAGCGTACCCCCGAGCGAGTCCTTCTCCGACTTGGACGCGAGCATACGCTGGGCAACATAGCTTCCGCCTCCGGGTTCCGCGCCCGGATACCACACTGCCCACCATTGCACGGCTATGGGCATAACGAACACAGCAACCGCTAACTCCCAGTTGCTACGGAAATCCGGCAGCATATTGAGGTAATGTAAGCCGCCCGGTCCCGGTCTTCGCGCCCACCTTGGCAACGAGTCCGGCCAATCCACCCACGGCGGGAACTTCCACCGCGAAGTAAGCGGCCGCGATCACGGCAGCCATCTTGATGAAGAACTGGAACATATCGATGACCAGGACTCCCCACAATCCGGAATGCGCTGCGAAGACAACGTTCAAAGTTCCGACTGCTGCCAGAGTCTGCCAGCGGCTAAGGCCAAACAGTACCGTCGCGATCTTGCAGGCGGCTAAATTCACAGTGGCCATGATCAGGCAGTTGAAGAGAAGCCCCAGATAAACAGCGCGGAACCCGCGTAGACCGGTGGCCGATTTGCCGGAATACCGAAGCTCATAAAACTCCAGATCGGTCAAAACACCCGACCGCCTCCAGAGGCGTGCATAAAAGAAGACGGTTGAGACCCCGGTCAACGTGAAAGCCCACCACTGCCAGTTGCCCGCGACGCCTTGTGTCCGGACAATGTTCGCGACCAGGTTCGGCGTGTCACTCGAGAACGTGGTGGCGACGAGCGAGATGCCGGTCAACCACCAGGGAACCGACCTGCCGGACGCAAAGAACTCAGATGTATTCTTTCCTGACCGTTTTCCGAATGCGAGCGCCGGAAGGAAGCAGATCAGGAGACACAGTGCAGCAATGATCCAATCGATTGGGTGAAGAACCATGCAATTGCAGAAGGATAGCGTACCGTTGGGGCGGTTGCCGCTTCTAATTGAGTGAGGCAACCTGCGGACTTGATCTCCGACGGCTCGGAAAACCAACCTTCGCGAACAATCGTTACTTGCCCTCGGGGATACTCGCTTTCTCAGCAAGCAGTAGCCCTTCGTGAATAATGTCTTTGATTAACGTCTGGTAACCGCGCAGCCCGGCTTTCTCAGCAAGCCGTTTGGCGCGTTCGAGATCCGCGTTCGCAATGCGGATCGAGATCGCTTTGGTTTGATTTGCCTTTACCCGGTCAACAATCGCTTGAAGGGCTGCGGGCTCAGTCATCTTGACGTCGAAGTGTTGGCGTGTCGGATTGGTTCGGCGATTGATTGCGAGTCGATCCATAAAGCGTCGCCCTTCCGGTGAGTGGTACCAGTCCGCCTCTTCCGTCTCGTTTGTGAATTTCGGCAATTCGATCGTCTTATTCGCTTTGGTCGAAGTCTTGGAGGAGGAGTTTCGCATATTTCTTTCTTTCTGGGCGGGTCATGTCCCACGCTGTTATTGGCCGAATCAAAGTACCGCGCTGGGTGTACGGAATTGTAAGTAGACGAGCTCTATTCGTCATGCCGTAGGCGATACGTCGAACCTCACCTCTCACGGTGACGACTTGCTGTTCCTCTTCGTAGGGGCCGTTACGGAAAGTTTCTTCGCATTCTTGTGGAGTTACGCCGTGGCGGGCGATATGACCGACATTTGCTTCGTCCCAGTCAAATTCCATCCACGTCAATGAGTATACACGAAATGTATATACAAGTATTGAGAGGAAAAGTTGTTCGAGGATCTTTTGCTTGCAGATGCCAACGTATGGGCATCCGGAGAGTTAAGCTGCCGCGCTCCTTCCTAGCAGCCTCGGGCAGATGCTGGCCGATTGTCCCTTCCTTCTACAATTAAGAGCGAACGTGTCGTTTCTTCCTGTCGATCAGCAATTAACTTACCTGAAGAAAGGTCTTGCCGAACTCATTCGAGAGGAGGACTTGAAGGAGCGCCTGACCGCCTCTCTGAAAACTGGCAAACCTCTGCGCGTGAAGGCGGGTTTTGATCCGACCGCGCCCGATCTTCACCTCGGCCATACCGTGCTGCTTCGCAAGATGAAGCACTTTCAGGATCTCGGCCACACCGTTATCTTTCTGATCGGAGACATGACGGGCCTGATCGGGGACCCGAGTGGGCGCAATGTGACACGTCCGCCCATGACGCGCGAAAGCATTGCGGCGAATGCCGAGACTTATAAGTCGCAGGTGTTTAAAATTCTCGATCCCGAGAAAACCGAAGTGCTTTTCAATAGCGCCTGGCTCGAGAACCTCCGCTTCGAAGATGTGATTCGTCTGTGCTCCAAATACACGGTTGCGCGTCTTCTCGAGCGCGAAGATTTCAGTAACCGCTATAAGAACGGTATTCCTATCTCGGTTCACGAACTGCTGTACCCGCTCGCCCAGGGGTACGATTCCGTAGCTATCGAATGTGACGTGGAGATGGGCGGCACCGACCAGACTTTCAATCTGCTCGTCGGCCGTGAACTTCAGCGCGATTACGGACAAAAGCCCCAGATCGTCGCGACGGTCCCGATTCTCGAAGGTACGGATGGCGTGGAGAAGATGTCCAAGTCCAAAGGGAACTACATCGGTATCGCCGAGCCTCCCAAGGTAATGTTCCGCAAGATCATGGGCATCAGCGACACGTTGATGTATCGCTATTACACGCTCCTCACCGACTTGCCGGAAAGCGAGATCAAGGCTCTGCAGGCGTCTGTCCAGTCTGGTCAGCGCGATCCGATGAACGTCAAGATGGATCTGGCTGGTCGCATCGTCGCCGATTTTCACGATGCCGCAGAGGCAGACGCCGCCCGCGAAGCATTCGACCGGGAAGTGCGTCAAGGCCTCGAGCCGGCGGATACCGAGACCGTTCCTCTTCCGGCTTCCGCGCTGACAGACCGAGGAATCCGGATCGACAAGCTAATCGCAGCCGTGGGCCTGGCGGAAAGCAACTCTGATGCAACTCGCAAGGTGAAATCCGGCGCAGTCGAAATCAATAACGCGGTCTTCAAAGATCTGGTCATGACCGATCCACCTGCGCTGCTTGTTCTCCGGGTAGGTAAGAAGTGGAAGCGCGTTAGCGTCGCGCCGGTTTCCCAGGCGACCTGATCGAGTTGGCATATCATGGCTCCGTAAACATCCAGCCCGAGATGGCCGGAGGAAAAGGAGAACTATGTCCAGTGTTCTTACCGACACGCAAAGCACGCAAGGCTTGCGGATGCAGACTAAAATTCTGATCGACAACAAGTGGGTCGACAGCATTTCGGGAAAAACCTTTGAGACCATCAACCCGGCTACGGGAGATGTGATTGCGAGCGTTGCCGAGGCCGATGCTCCTGATGTGGATCTGGCCGTAAAGGCCGCTCGTAAGGCATTTCATGCCAAGGCGCCCTGGCGCCGCATGTCAGCGTCGGAACGCGGCAAGCTTCTCAATCGACTCGCCGATCTCATCGAAGAGCATGCCGATGAACTGGCAACTCTCGAATCGCTGGACAATGGCAAACCGCGGCATGTTGCTCGTACGGCTGATTTGCCTCTGGTGATCGGCTGCTACCGCTACTACGCCGGATGGGCAGACAAGATTCAAGGCAAAACCATCCCGATCAGCGGCGATTATTTCTGCTATACGCGCCATGAACCGGTCGGCGTGGTCGGCCAGATCATCCCCTGGAACTTCCCGCTCTTGATGCAGGCTTGGAAGCTTGCTCCGGCGTTAGCCTGCGGCAACACAGTCGTCATGAAGACGGCCGAACAGACGCCTTTGACGGCTCTGCGCGTGGGCGAACTGATCCTCGAAGCTGGTTTCCCGGAGGGAGTCGTCAACATCCTTCCCGGCTACGGTCCAACCGCCGGCGGGGCGCTTGCGCGCCACATGGACGTCGACAAAATCGCCTTCACCGGGTCAACTGAAGTGGGCCACCTGATCATGAAGGCTGCGGCAGAAACAAATCTGAAGCGGGTCACGCTCGAGCTCGGCGGAAAGAGCCCTAATATCGTGTTGGCCGATGCCGACATGAACCAGGCAGTAGAAGGCTCGCACTTTGCGCTCTTCTTCAACCAGGGCCAGTGCTGCTGCGCCGGATCGCGCGTGTTCGTGGAGGAGAAGGTCTACGACGAGTTCGTGGAGCGAAGCACGGAGCGCGCGAAGCGGCGTCGGGTCGGCGATCCGCATGGACAAGGGTCACCGAGCAAGGTCCGCAGGTCGATAACGATCAGTTCACGAAAGTGTTGAGTTATGTGGATTCCGGCAAGCGGGAAGGCGCGAAGCTGATGTGCGGTGGCGAGCGCGTCGGCGATCGCGGCTACTTCGTGGCTCCGACCGTGTTCGCCGACGTGAAAGACGAAATGAAGATCGCGCAGGAAGAGATCTTCGGGCCTGTGATGAGCATTCTCAAGTTCAAAGATATGGACGATCTCGTCGAGCGTGCGAACAAGACGATCTACGGTCTCGCTGCGGCCGTGTGGACCCGCGATATCGGCAAAGCCCACTACATTGCAAACAACGTTCGAGCCGGAACGGTATGGGTCAATTGCTTCGACGTCTTCGATGCTGCGGCGCCGTTCGGCGGCTTTAAGCAGTCGGGAATTGGTCGTGAGCTTGGCGAGTATGGCCTGCAGCAATACTCGGAGATCAAGACCGTGACGGTCAAGCTGTAGAGCGAGCCTATCTGAAACAAAAAAAGAGGGGACAACGGCTTAGAGCCGTCGTCCCCTCTTTCCTTCTGCGCTTTGGATTGGTTAAGCCGCCATCGGCATCTCGACGGCCATAGCCGCCTTCGAAGGCATCTCGAACACTGTCGCGCTTACCTTTTCGGTATCGACTTCGTTCTCAGGAGAGGATTGCCCGATAAGAGCCGCGGTGGCGATCGCGAGCAGTTCTTCCGTTCGAACACTCATATCGAATTCTTCCGAAAAGCGCCGCAGCTGGATGTTGAACGTGCGCCGCAAGATCACAAGGGCGGCATCCAGCCCAAGCTTCGGGATGTCGATCACCGCAAACTTCAGAATGGCGTCCATCAGCATGGTTTCGACATTGAGCATCCGGTAGATCGCCCGGCGATTCTTCATCACGTACTTCACTACTTCTTTGCTGCGGTAGGCGAAGTAATGTTCGCGAGTGAGCCAGGCGTACTTCTTGGTGTCGAGCGTCTTCAGTTCCCGGCCCAGTTTGCTTGCTGCGGAGGTGAATGCCCGATTCAGTGCTTCGGTCTGCTGAATGTCATACGTGAAAACATTCGTCGCCTTGCCTGCGAACGGGTGAGTGCATTGGAAAACCAGGACCGGGTAAGCCGTGTGGGGTCGAAGCAGAACTTCCGGGTTCTCGTTGAACCATTCGCGAACCCATCCGCGCATGGCTGCCTGCATGGCCTTCGAGATGGTCGAGTAGGTCGGGAAGTATGCTGCCGTCCGTTCCTTCGGCGCATTTTTCCAAACTGAAAAATCGATGCTCCCGAACGAAGTGCCTGTCTGTACTTCCGCTGTGGCGTTCCCGGCTTCCGGTAAAAGTGTTTCTCTTACCGGCATCTCGATTAGCAAACCCAAGTCTGTCTCCTCAGCAAAGCTCACTCCGCTCGTGCGGTAAGCTCATGACTCTCTCTCGCAGCCCCTGCGAACGATCTGAAGCTAACACTAGGCTCGGAAAAATCGGCCCATGCTTATCGGCGGAAAACCGACACTCCTTTAGGTAAATTATTCAAACGAAAGTCGGTAAAAACTGCCTGAGAAAATTTTCTCGAGGCTGTGACTGTAGTTTTACGTAACGTAGGAAAAGCGCAAATCGCCAGGTCGGACCAGTCAGACCGCCGCTCTGCAATCAAGCCGCCTCATGGCGGCGGAATCCGCGTATTTTGGCCGTTTCAGCCCGTTCTTCGGCGCCTATAACCTGCTATAATTAGGTCATATAAGCCCCGGGAGGGACGCTTATAACCTTTACACGATCCCAAGTCGCATTCTTGCTGCCCAGCAGTTGCGTATCTTCTCCCCCACCATATTCGTGTCCATTTTGGCGGCATCCCGGAACTTCCCTATAACCCTGTTTTGATGAAAGCTTCAGTTCAGATCTCTCGAGGTATCGAATCTCTGTTCGGAACCCGTGATGAGAATATTCGGCTACTTGAGTCCCAGCTCGGCCTGCGCAGCCACCTGAAAGAAGGAAATCTCCTTGAACTAGAAGGAGATGAGAACCAAGTCCGTCGCGCCGAAGAGATTCTTGGGTGATTACGTAGAGTTGGTGAAAGAGGGCGCTACTTTCAACAGCGGCGACCTCAACAATTTCCTTCGCGTCGTTACGTCGGACGCGAATGTTTCGTTGCGACGGCTGGTCGAAAGCGGAAGATCCCGAAGCTTCGGTAAGAAAGTTCTGGCGCCGAAGACCGTCAATCAGCGCCGGTATGTTGACGCGATCGAGCATCACGACCTGACTTTCGGCGTAGGACCCGCCGGTACAGGAAAAACTTACCTCGCCGTGGCGATGGCGGTGTCGGCGATCCTCAATAAACGTGTAAGTCGGATTATATTGACCCGGCCTGCCGTTGAGGCTGGAGAACACCTAGGATTTCTTCCCGGGACGCTCCAGGAGAAAGTGGATCCGTATTTGCGTCCGCTTTACGACGCCCTCTTCGACATGATCGATCCGGACAAAGTCGAGAAGCTGCTGGAGAAGAATGTCATCGAGATCGCTCCTCTTGCGTTCATGCGCGGGCGAACTCTGAACGATTGCTTTATCATCTTGGATGAAGCGCAAAACACCACGGTCGAGCAGATGAAAATGATCCTGACTCGTCAAGGATTCAACTCAAAGATGGTGGTCACGGGCGATCAGACGCAGATCGACCTGCCGAGCGGGCGCAAGAGCGGGCTCTTAAATGCCATCGACGTGCTGACCGGGGTTGAAGGAATCGCTTTCGTGAAATTTGATGAAAAAGACGTGGTCCGGCACGTGCTCGTCCAGCGAATCGTCAGAGCCTACGATCGCTACAACGAACAGATCGGAGCGGGCCGTCAATTAGCCTTCAAACTGGGCAGAGATAACGGTCAAAGTCGGCCTGCTGAGGAGTCTCCAGAATCGAACGGAGGCGATCCGAATCCCGAAATCACAGTTGAAATCCCGTCGGACCAATCTCTGCCTCCCAATTAGCTATGTCACCTGGTGACAGTACCGTTTTATTCAAAGCTCTTCCCGCAAACTTTCGGCTTACCTCGCCTGAGAAGCGCCTTTTGACTCAGTTTTCCAGAGCACTCTCGGAGGATGTGGTCGGCGGTCTGCCGTTTACGTCCCTGATCACGAACGATCGCGAGCTTCAGAAGTTGAACAAGCAATTCCTCGGGCAGGATTACCCGACGGATGTTCTTTCGTTTCCGTCAGGTATGCCCGGCCATTTAGGAGAGTTGGCGATTTCTGTCGAGCGTGCCGATGAGCAGGCAAACGCCTACGGTCATAGTCGTCTCGATGAGATCCGGGTGCTGATGCTGCACGGCTTGCTTCATTTGGCCGGAATGGACCATGAGACCGATCGCGGCGCGATGTCGCAAGCCGAGAGTAAGTGGCGTTCTCATTTCGACTTGCCGGCTACTTTGATCTCCCGGTCAAGCGCAACATCGAAGTTGGTGCGAGCATGACATTTCTGTGTCTGGGTCTCGCGTTCGGCCTTACGCTGCTGCTGGGCTTCGTCTCCCACATCCAGCTTCTCTATCTCGAGTCCATCCGGATCATTCGCCGCGAAACGCAGTCTCTGCAATATTTCCGGGAGACTTTGGCGGGTCAGATTGGTCTGGAACTGGAGGTCGGTTCTCTCTCGTTCTCGTTGATCAAGCATGCGCTGCTATTTTTCATCGGCGTGTTCTATCTGTGTACGCTGGTGCGGCCGGAGGTTCCTGCCTGGCAGAGCGTTCTCGAAGCGATCGCGTGCTCATTTCTGGCCATGGTCGTCTTCGTGTACCTGCTTCCGTTGCTCCTTTATCGGAGAAGCAGCGGGCAGTGGCTGACCCGGCTCGTTCCGCTAATCAAGATCATCGGATATGCTGGCCGTCCACTCGCCGAACTGGTGCGGATCTTCGGTTCTCTTCTCGATTTCGAAAACGGCGCTCGTCGTGACGATACGCCTGTCGATTCGGCCGAGAATGTCGAAGCCTTCATCGCTGCCGGCGCCGAGGAGGGCATTCTCGAAGAAGAAGACCGCAAGCTTATCCAATCGGTCGTCGCCTTCGGTGATAAGAGTGTTCGCGAAGTCATGACCCCGCGCCCGTCCATCGTGGCGATTTCGGTGGACAAGTCGCTTGAAGATCTTCGCCAGCTCGTCATTCACGAGCAGTACTCCCGGATTCCTGTCTATCGCGAAAACATCGACAACATGGTCGGTTTCGTCCATGTTCGCGACATGTTCGAACTGGACGACGAAGACCGCAGACGGAAGCCGCTAGGCTCGCTTCTCCGGAGACTTCCGCTCGTTCCGGAAACAAAACCTGTGAGTCACTTACTCCGCCAAATGCAGCACGACGGTTCGCACATGGTCGTGGTTGTCGATGAATACGGCAACACCGCCGGACTTGCCACCATGGAGGATGTGGTGGAAGAGATTCTAGGTGAAATCCGCGACGAACACGAACCTGATCGCGATGTGAAGCAGGAAGGCGATCATGTTTTTATTGCTTCCGGTAGCCTCGATCTGGATCGTTTACATGATCTGCTCGAGTTTCGTCCCGAAGAAGACACGGAATCCACAACGGTCGGCGGTTTAGTAACGGAATGGCTGGGTCATGTGCCGAAACCGGGTGAGGCCGTAGAACGCGGCGGGATTCGGGTGGAGGTGCTGGCCGCTAATGATCGGAGAGTGGAAGAGGTCCGCGTTTCACGAGTGCCCACCCCGTCTCCCGTGGGCGCCGGAGCCTGATGCCATCTCCGCACCGCACCGGCTTTGTTTCCATCGCCGGCCGGCCTAATGCCGGGAAATCCACTTTACTCAACGCCTTGATCGGCGAAAAGCTTGCCATTACGGCCCACCAGCCGCAGACGACTCGCACATCGATCCAAGGTGTTCTCACCACCCCGGAATCGCAGATCGTGTTTGTCGATACGCCCGGCATTCACAAATCCGACACGCTCATCAACAAGCGCATGATGGAAACGGTCCGAAGCATGCTGTCGGAACGCGACTTGATCTTATACGTGGCGGATGCGACGCGTCCTCCGACCGAAGAGGATGAACACGCGCTGAGTGCCATCCCCCAGTCCTCCCACGCCATTCTGGTGCTGAACAAGATCGACCGTCTGGATGATAAGCGACTTCTCCTTCCCGCGATCGCACGTTACGCCGAGTTGTTCCCGTTTCGGGAAAGCGTTCCAGTCTCGGCTAAGACTCGACAAGGGGTAGAAGAACTGCTCCGCCTCATTCAGGAGGCGTTGCCGGAAGGGCCGCCTGTTTTCCCGGAAGACTACATCACTGATCAGCCGCTTCGATTCATGGCCGCCGAGATCATCCGAGAGCAGCTGCTCCGTTTGACGCACGCGGAAGTACCGCATGCGGTCGCGGTGGTTGTCGACACATGGGAAGATACGCCTCGACTGACGAAGGTCGCCGCCACCATATACGTGGAACGGCCCGGGCAGAAGGTTATTGTTATCGGGACGAAAGGCGGAACGCTAAAAAAAGTGGGAACAAAGGCCCGCGAAGAATTAGAGCGGCTTCTTGACCGGAAAGTATTCCTGTCGCTTTTCGTAAAAGTGAAACCTGGCTGGCGCGAAGATCCGTCTTTCCTGAGTGCAATCGATTGGCGCTCAATGATAGGCTCAGAGTCGGAAGACCCCAAGTCATGAGAACGTTGCTGGCCCTCCTGTTGTTTTTGACGAGCACGGTTCCCGCGTTTCCGGCGGATCAAAAAAGCGGTGCGGATGATCGCATCTTCGATCAGGTGAGAATGCGTCTTGCCACCGACGCCGATGTGAAAGGCGGCAATTTCGACGTGACGGTGAAAGAAGGCGTTGTCACTCTGAAGGGCCGTGTCGATACGGAGAAGGGCAAATCGCGCGCTTCAAAACTCGCCAAGAAAGTGAAAGGCGTGAAGCAAGTTGATAACGAACTTGTGGTTGGTCCGCCGACGAGCGATTGAGCGCGGCCGATCGGTCCTATGGGTTTTCTTTTTCGTTGCCCAATCTATATGGGCAGCTCAAGGTCCGTCTCCGCCTGCCGTTCCCGCTGAAATCGACCGCCTGATTGCCGTTGCCAAGGTCTGGGCAACGGTTAAGTACTTCCATCCTTATCTAGCCGATCGCCCCATAGACTGGGACAAAGCTTTGCTCGACGCGCTGCCACGGATTCGCAGTGCTCGCGATGCGGCCGAGTATAAGACTGCTATGGACGCGATGCTGTCGGTTCTCGGTGATCCACTTACGCGTGTACTCTCGGCTGACGAGAAACTCAATGATCCTTCTGAGATCGCGCCTCAGCGCACTCGGATCCACTACGGGCTTACTCCACATACAAACGGCTGGCGTGGTTTTTACTCGGGGGTAATCGATAGATCTGCGACTCCCGTTTCCGTGTTGTCGCAACCTCTTGGCGAGGAACTGACTGCTTCCATTCGTCTTTCGGAGCCGATTGTCAAAGAAGCGGCTCGAGGTCCGTCCGGCGTACCTCCCGATCGCGATTTCGCGGAGGAGCCTTTCCCGTCAGCCGAGCTCCGTCTCCTCGGCGCATTCCGTTTCTGGGGCGCTGTTCATTATTTCTATGCCTACAAAGATCTGATGGACGAAGACTGGGACGCTGCCTTCTCCCGGCTCCTCCCCAAGTTTCTGTCTGCCCGGGACGCACTTGAATACAATCTCGCCGTCTCCGAGCTTGCCAAGACCTTGGCCGATTCTCACACCACGGTCCAGAGCTCCGAATTGAAGCGCTACTTCGGGGAGGCGCCAGTCGGGTTGCGACTCCGATTGGTGGATCGTAAGCCGGTCATCACGGACGTGCTGGACGAGGAAGCGAAACGGAACGGTATTCACGTGGGCGATCTCGTGACGAAAGTGGATGGCGAGTCCCTTCCTGAGCGCGTCCGCCGCCAAGCTGGTTACATCTCTGCGTCAACACAACAAGGACTAGGTGTCCTTGTCTGCAGCCGTATTCTCAATGGTCCGGAAGGGTCTGGCGCTACGCTCACCATCAGCAACTCGGGCGGGAGCACGAAAGAATTACTGTTGAAGCGAAATAGCGCCTTTCTCCCATCGTTTTCAGCGCAACGAGCCGGTGACGTTGTTCGCGTCCTCCCCGGCAAGATCGGCTACCTGGATATGGATCGGTTGGAAAACGATGCAGTGTCTGCTGCCTTCGATCGCGCTACGGGATACGGTCGGAATCATCTTCGATCTTCGGGGCCGGTTTCGCGCGAACGTTCGACCGATCGCGGCTCGGCTCACTTCCAGATCCAATGTAACGGCGGAAATCGTAAACGGGCCGGTTTTGTTGGAGCCCGATGCGCCTCACGCGGGCTCCGATTCCTACAGTGCCAGTTACTTCTCATCGACGGTGATCCCCGCTTCTAATTTGCCGAAATACAAAGGCAAGGTGGTTGTGCTGATCGATGAGCGAACGGCCGATGCCGCAGAGCAGGCCGCGCTATTCCTGGAATCCGCAACCAAGGTCGAATTTATAGGATCGCCGAGTGCCGGCGTTGTCGGGGAGAGCACCGATTTGGCGCTCCCCGGCGGGATTCTCGTATCGTTTTCAGGGCAGGATGTTCGGCACGCGAACGGCGGACCTCTTCAGAGGTTGGGCATTCAGCCGAACGTGAGCGCCCCTCCGACCGTCGCAGGCCTTCGGGAAGGCCGAGACGAAGCGTTGACAAAAGCGCTCGAATCGTTCGCGAATCAATAGACAAAGTAACTGGACTAGCGGCTGCCGAGCTCCTTGGCAGCTTCATCCAACAAGTCGGCCTCGTTTTGGAGCGCCTTCGCCACCTTTGTGATCTGCGTGTCCGCTTCTGCCCACCGTTTCTGCTCGATGGCTTCGCGAACGCCCGGAATTGTCTTGACGCCGTAACCGGTGTAGAAACCAGGAGCGTACACCAGGTTCTCAAACCAGGGCCGGTTCGGCAGCCCGTCAGAGTTCAAAAGCATCCGCTCCGATTTGATGAGCTTCGCGTCAAGGCTCGCAGACGCGCTCTTGGGGCTTGCGGAGAAAGCTTTCTCGTATGCTTCCGACGCACGCGTTAGCTCGTCGGCAGCGTTGTCCAAAGGCGCGAAGTTCAAGTAAGGAGGAATGGGCTCTTTGGAAGGGGCAACCATCTTCTTCTTCGGGTCGGCGAGAGCCTGGTAAACGCCTTCTTCAATCTCCATGTTCCTTTCTTTTGCCGCAGCCCTCTGGTCTGACTCCAATTTCTTGATCTCGCCAACATAGGTATGAACCGTATCGGCGAAATTCGTGAACTTGAACGGGAGCACGTCGGCATCGGCAAGGCGCATCATCATGCTGCCGGCAATCTGCGCGAGCGCACGGCCATATGAGAAATCCGTGTCCTCGAAGTGCGTGTACCAGTAGAAATCGTCGTAGATCGAGTGATATTGTCCGCCGCCGGCGTCTTCTCCACCGAAGCCGATATTAAGGCTGGCTACACCAAGGTGATCGGTGAACACGGTGTAATCGGAGCCCGAGCCCAGTGCACTGATTCGAAGATCGGGACGGGACCGCAGCTCGGAACGCGCCGGTCCGGCTGCTCTTGAAACATCGGCCAGCCGGACTCGTTTCCAGACGTTCATCTTGGTTTCCGGGTCTTCGACGTCCTTCATGACTTCGTTGACGAACGATTCCAGGGAATGAGAACCGCCGGCACGGAAGAAGCCGCGGCCGTTGCCATCGGAATTAATGTAAGCAACCGCGTGCTCTTTCAACTCCTCCGCATGAGTTTCGGCCCATTCGGTTGAGCCAAGCAGGGACGGTTCCTCGCCATCCCACCACGCGTAAATGATCGTGCGATCCGGCTTCCAACCCTGTTTCATCAGTTCCGCCAACCCGCGCGCCTCTTCCAACTCAGGACTTGCGCCGGAAACCGGGTCCGCCGCGCCATTCACCCAGGCATCATGGTGATTTCCTCGAATGATCCACTCGTCGGGATGCTTCGCGCCCGGGATCCTGGCGATCACGTTGTAGAGCGGCTTGCGGCTCCAGTCGAACTTCAGATGAAGGTGCGCTTTTGCGGGTCCCGGTCCAGTTTGATAAGTCAGTGGGAGCGAACCACGCCACGCAGCGGGAACCAGTTGGCCATTCAAGTTCTTCAACAACGGTTCGGCGTCTTCATACGAGATTGGCATCACCGGTATTTTGGTGATTGTTTGGATCTCATTCAGCGGCAACTTCTTTGCTCCGGGAACAGCGCCAATACCGGGTGTCGCGGGATCGCCAGGATACACCGGCATATCCATCACGCTTCCGCGCTGCGCGCCGAAAGGCGGTCTCATCGGTCCCTTGGGGTACACTTCGCCTTGCGCGTAGCCGTCATCGTGCGGGTCTGAGTAGATCAGGCAGCCCACCGCGCCATGTTCGGCGGCGACTTTCGGCTTGATACCGCGCCATGTCTGACCATAGCGGGCGAGAGCAATCGCACCATGAACCGAAACGCCCATCCGCTCCAACTGCTCATAATCAGCCGGGCTGCCGTAGTTCACGTACACAATCGGACCGGTTACATCGCCGTCCGCAGAGTACGCGTTGTAGGTAGGAAGCTGTTCGCTTTTCTGGTTAGAAGTCGGGTCAATCGGGAGTGCCGGTTCTTCTAACTTAGCCTTGTATTTAACCGGCTCGAGCATGTCGAGCGAGCGTTCAAGCGGGGTCGGGAACAGCGTGTCGAATTCTTCAATTTTGGCGTCGAGTCCCCACGATTTCAGTTGCGCAACCATCCACTCGGCGTTGTCTTTGTCGTAAGGCGAGCCGACATGGTGAGGTCGCGCCGAGAGACGGCGCATGTTTTCGCGCAGACGGTCCTGCTGTGGGATCTGTTTGAACTTGCCTTCCCATTCGACTTCGGTCGCGGAGCTTGTTTGGGAATACCCGCGTAATGAATGGGGAGGATCAGCAGCTTGAGTAGCGAGAGCAAACGCGCTCAGAAGAGCCAGTACCTGACGCATGATTCGTCATTGTAGCGACAAGGACTAAAACTACACCTGTGTTCCTGGAACCACGCAAAGGATCTGACACTACATTTCCTCTGGTAGAGTCCTTAAAGAAGGATTGTAGAGGTTAGTAGAGTTTATGCGCGTGCATTTTTTTATCGGAGCCTTACTACTTGGCTCCTCTTTAACGCCGTCCTTCGGGGCGTCGTTCGACCAGATCGTGGCATTCGGAGATAGTCTGTCCGACACCGGGAACGTTACGATCGCAACGTTCGGACAATTTCCAGGTGATAACTACGCCTCCGGCCGTTTCACGAATGGTCCGAACACAACCCCTGCAACGAGCGGACCAATTGGCATTTGGGTCGATCAGCTTGCCGGCCGGCTCGGCGTACCTGATCCCCAACCCTTTTTAGCGCTCGGCGGCGGTACGGATTACGCTTTCGCCTCTGCTACCACGGGGTCGAACGGGCTCTACAATATCACTGACCAAGTCAATACCTATCTGCTTACGCACCCGACTGGCGCGTCTTCGACTGCTCTCTACACCGTTTGGGGCGGATCGAACGATCTCTTTAACGGAACGACTGGTGGCAAAGCGGCGGCGGACGCTCTCTACGGGAATATCCAGAGTCTTGCGGCTGCGGGTGGAAAGAATTTTTTGTGGCTTGACGTCCCGCCACTCGGAAACACACCTCTGGGATCATTGAACGCCGCGGCGCTGAACGCGCAGGTCGCGGCTTTTAACGCCGAGTGGAGCACCGATGTGAGCCTTCTTCAATCCCAAGGTATTGCTGTTGTGGGCGTGGACGTTTTTAATCTCTTTACGACCATCGCGACAAACCCCTCGGCGTACGGATTCACCAACATCACGACACCGGCACAGGGTCAGGCGGGTGTAAATCCCAATACTTACCTCTTTTGGGACGCCGAACATCCTACGACGGCAGGACATGGATTCGTCGCGAACCTCGCCTACAACGACCTGGTCGGCACACCGACGGCAGTGCCTGAGCCTGCCAGCGCAGCGGCAGTGGCGTTCGGCATCATCACCCTCCTGGCAGCGGCGCGGCTTCGTAAAGGTCGATCGTCCGCCGGTCTTCCCCAGTCTGAGCGATCCTGATCTCCATCCGGTCCGGGGGCAGAAGACGCGGAAACTTCTCGCCCCACTCGATCAGAACCAAAGCAGGCATATCAAACAGCTCTTCCAAACCCAATCTTGCCGCTTCTCGCTCGTGGTCCAAACGGTACAGGTCAATGTGATAGACCGCTGGCGGATCGCCATACTCGTGAATCAGCGTGAACGTGGGGCTCGAAACATCCTCTTCGCGCGCGGCTCCGCGTCCTTCTACAATTCCCTTCGTCAGCGTCGTTTTTCCCGCTCCTAAATCACCAACGAGAGAAATCACCGCCTGCTGCGGAAGAACTGTGGCGAGGTGACGCCCGATCGCGCGCGTCTCGTCGGCCGACGACGACTCAAACCGGACGAATTTCATCGATAGCTCGCGGCAAACTGTCGAGCAGGTCGGTAGCGAGAGTACACTGCTCGCCCAAACGTTCGGCCGCCAGTTCACCGCACCGCCCATGAAGCCAGACGGCAGCTACCACTGCGCGTCTCCAATCCTTCGGATGCTGGGCGATGCACCCCGCGATCATGCCGGTCAAAATGTCGCCGGTCCCGCCTGTCGCCATCGAAGGAGAGCCGGTAGGATTGATCCAGGTTTCCCCATCCGGAAACGCGATGACCGTACGATCTCCTTTCAGTACGACCGTTGCTCCCGTGTTTGCGGCGAACGTTTGAGCGGTGCCGAGACGATCGGCCTGTACTTCTTTCGTCGAAACACCTGCCAGCCGGCTCATTTCGCCGGGATGCGGCGTGAGCACTCGGACCTTGCCATTCGCAGGAGGCAAGTCACCAGCCAGAACATTGAGGGCGTCCGCATCGAAGACTCCCGGAAGTTTCGAGTCGCAATACAATCGCCTCACCAGTTGCTTCACCTCGCCGCCCGTTCCCAATCCGGGACCGACGGCAATGCAGGTCATCTTCTCGAGCGTGGACAGCAGCCGCTCGGCTTCGGCATGGTGAATCAACCCATTCTCGTTTTCGGCTAACGGTTCCGTCATCAGTTCAGGCCGTACGGAAGCCACCGCGGTCAGGACAGACTTAGGGATCGCGACCGTGACCAGACCCGCACCTGCGCGATACGAACCCAAACCGGCCATGGCAGGCGCGCCGCTCTTTCCGAACGAGCCGCCAATGATCCAAACGTGACCATACATGCCTTTGTTTGAGTCGCCCGGTCTTTTCGCGAACAAGTAGCCAATATCGCCCGGCTCCGTCAGGTGGAGTTGGAAAGCGGAATACAGGTCGGGCGGGCTTCCAATCGGATACACGGCCAGCTTGCCCATCAGTCCGTAAGAACCTGAGAACGCTTGGCTCTTTTTCAGAGCAGTAAACGTGACCGTACAATCTGCCCGGACAAAATCGCCTTCCGGCTTCGTTTCGTCGGAAGGCAGGCCGGACGGGATGTCGACCGCTACCTTGGCTGCATTGGCGAAACAGCTATTGATCTTTTGGATGGCCTCGAGCGATGGACCAGTTGCGGATCCCTTGAGGCCGGTGCCGAGCACGGCGTCTACAACAATCGTGGCCGGGTTGGGTTCGTTTCGCAAAACAGACTGAATGGGGCAACCGCAAACCTCGAGCATTTTCCGGTTTACGGCCAGCGTCACCGCTCAGAGTATCGGGGGCGAAGAGCTCATACACCGTTAGCTTGCGGCACAGCTTGCGCGTAAACAATTGGCGCGCAACAACGAATCCGTCTCCGCCATTGTTCCCTTTTCCGCAGACAACGACAACGTCGTGTCGGCTCAGCGGAGCGAAGTTCTCGAGAAGAAAATCGACGACACGGCTGCCCGCGTTTTCCATCAGGATCAGACCGGAAATGCCTCGCTCGCTCGTGAGCCGATCGACTTCCCGCATCTGAGCGGCCGTCAGGATCTTCACGCCGTCTGAACCTGGCGAGCAAGGAGAAGTGTCATGTCGTCGTGCAACTCAGGTGAGCCAGTCCAACTGCGGACCGATTCCAAGATGTTCTTCACAATTTCTCCGTCGTCGAGATGCGCCTGGCGCTGCACGAGTTCGATCAGCCGCTCTTCGCCAAACATCTCGCCGAATGCGTTTTCCGGTTCCGTGATTCCGTCCGTGTAACAGACGAGAAGATCGCCGGCCTGCAGCGTCAGACAGCTTTCGTCGTATTTAGCGAAAGGGAATGCGCCAACGACGGTTCCATTCGAATCGAGCGGGATCACCTCTCCGCCTCGAAACAGAAGCGGAGATAGATGTCCGGCATTGGTATATGTCAGAACCTTCGTTTCCTGATTGAACAATGCGAAGAAAAAGGTAGCGTATTTCTCGGGCGCGGTGTGCGCATAGATTTGTTTGTTCAGCTTCGAAACCAGGGCGGCAGCATTCACCTCGGGCTCGTCGCTGCATTCGTTTGGTCTTGCGGGCGTGTAGCTGGTTATTTGCGCTCGCAACGCTGCCTGGAGAGTTGCCATCAGGAGCGCCGCCGAGATGCCTTTTCCGGCCACATCGCCAATCGCAAACGCGACTTTTCCGCTTGCTATCTGCTGGTAGTCGTAATAGTCGCCCGAGACCATGCGTGCCGGATCGCAGCGCACCGTCAGTTTCAGGCCGCAAACCGGAGGCGCTTCTTTGGGATACAACTGGCTCTGCACTTCGCGCGCGATCTCAAGCTCTGTTTGTAATCGTTCCTTTTCTTTTTCGACAGAAAGCAGCCGCTCGAGATTGCCGGTCATCTGATTGAACGATTGCGCCAGCTCACTCAATTGATCCTGGTCCGTCACCGGGATGCGGTGTTGGAAGTCTCCGTGAATCACCCGGCGTGTTCCCTCATACAACTGGTTCACGGCCGCCGTCATCCGCCGTGAGAGCGATACGCCGATCCAGACGGCGACCAATTCGACGAGAAAAAACAGGACTGCAACCGCAATGAGCGAATCTACGACCACATCGCGAATTACCTCGGAGCCTGAGAAGAATGAGCGCAATACAGCCGAAGGCCGGGAGTAAACCCAGAGCACTCCTGAGAACGTTTTGCCCGGCGAGTCGAGGTGGTAATGAGGGCGGGTCGAAGGAATGAAGACGGGAATGTCCAACCGACTAACAGCCTCCGGCAGCCGGCTCAGGCGCCGTCCTCCAGA
The DNA here is from genome assembly GCA_963730775.1 of uncultured Acidobacteriaceae bacterium. Taxonomy (GTDB): domain Bacteria; phylum Acidobacteriota; class Terriglobia; order Bryobacterales; family Bryobacteraceae; genus Bog-105. Next base: position 86,062 of record CAVSTI010000027.1, read on the forward strand.
ACCGCCAACTATTCGATAGTCGGTATTCGGCTTGGATTTTCCCGCTCCCGTCTGCACTGCCTCAAGAGAGCCCGCCGCGGCAGGAACTCGGCCCGACGGGGATTTCTGGTCCGGTGTTTCCACAAGCGCAATCTCGCCCAGATCCGGAACAAGATTTTCGATAAGTTGGTTCGAGAGCGGAGCAAGCACATTAACGTCGAGGGTGCTGTCCGCATAATGAGACCATCCGTAGAAATGGCTGTCATAGACGAGCAGCCCGCGCACCGGCTTCCAACCCGAAGGAATGTTGAGCGCCGGCGCCGTCGCGGGATAGCTATGTTTTCCGGTGCCATCCTTTACGTACAAAGTGATGCCTGGCAAGCTCATCGTGAATGCTTTTTGAATCTGGGGTGCGGCAGCTTCGCGCTGTTCCGGAGGAATTCGGCGTAGAGCGTCGGCGGCCGCGTTGATAGAGTCGAGGCGACGATCAAGGGCCGAACTCGCCAGGTAAATAGCCAGTTCGTTCATCAGGGCCCAGGCACCCAGCCCGACGAACGTGAACAGTAGCAAAATCGGCAGGACGCCGAACAGGCAGTAGGTTAAGACAAGACGATTCCGAAGGCTCCAGAGGGAATGTCGTTTCAGTTCCATCAGCCCCCGCACCGTAAGCGTGAGAAGGAATGGAATCAGGACGAGGAAGTCGATGATCGCTAGCAGCGCGTGTCCGCTGAAATAGAAGATCAACAGCAACACTGCGCCGACGACCGTAATAACGCCGGAGACGCCGAGACGCTTCAGAACTTGGCGGACCCGGGACACTCTCTGAGCTTAACGCGGAGATGGTAGTCGGAATACGACCGGCTTAGAGCCGATGATGCTGCTAGCCTTTCACGTAAAGCGTGAATGTTCCACCGGAGCGAGTATGCGCTTGTCGATACCGTCAAATTGAGTGATTATTGGCTAAACATCAAACATCCAAGCGCAAGACACAAAGCGGGGTATTCGCCGCGACCTTAAACCTGTCCCAATCTGACCCCCGAATGGCTCAATACTATGCTGCTACAAGCGGCCCGCGCGCCAGAGGTGAAAAGGCGGCAGAGATCGAAGCGCTTGGATAATCACAACCGACGAGAGCTTTCCGAGGTTCTTAACTTGTTATGTGCACCTGAGATTCTGTAGGGGCAAAGGTGTATCAAAGAGGCATGGGATCAGCCCGGCCACACTGTCGTCTATTCAGCGTTGTGCCGATTCTTTGTCTAGCGCTGCGGTGTTTTGCTCAGGAACAAATCTCGATTGATGCGCGTGCGCCTGGAACACCGTTCCCTCACTTCTGGGAGCAGATGTTCGGATCCGGCCGCGCCATCCTAACCTTGCGCGAGAGTTACCGGAATGACCTTCGTGCGGTGAAGCAGATCACTGACTTCCGTTACGTCCGCTTCCACGCCATTCTTCACGACGAGTTGGGTGTTTACAACGAAGACGAACACGGGAATCCCGTCTACAACTTCGCCTACGTCGACCAGGTCTACGACGGCTTGCTGAAGAACGGAGTTCGACCCGTCGTCGAGATCAGCTTCATGCCGAAAAAGCTGGCCTTTAATCCGGATGCACTTCACCCGTTCTGGTACAAGCAGAACGTTTCTCCACCGAAGAGTTTGGAGAAGTGGGACGGGTTGATGTCGGCGTTCGCAAAGAACCTGGTGGAACGCTACGGAATCGACGAAGTTGCGCAATGGTATTTCGAGGTTTGGAATGAGCCCAATATCGACTTCTGGAACGGAGTGCCGAGGCAGAAAAGCTACTTCGAGTTGTATGACCATACGGCGCGCGCAATCAAAAGTGTCAGCCCGCGTCTGCGAGTGGGCGGTCCGGCGACCGCCGCGGCCGATTGGGTGGATGACTTCTTAAAGCACGCGGCGAAAGAACGTGTACCGGTTGATTTCGTGTCCACTCACGGGTACGCAGACGATACGGTAGAGAACCTGTTTGGAACGAACGAGGACATTCCCACGCGCGACCGTGTTTGCCGCGCCGTGGCAAAGGTGAGAACGCAAATCAAAGCTTCCAGCAGTCCCCAACTTCCCCTTTTCTGGACGGAATGGAATGTGCCGGGGATGAAAGAAGCGCGCGACACCTCATTTGTTGGGGCGGCTCTCGCAAACACGGTTCGGGAGTGCGACGGGCAAGTAGATATGCTCTCGTTTTGGACGTTCTCGGATGTGTTCGAAGAAGGCGGACCGATTCCCAAGCCGTTCATCGGTGAGTTCGGACTGCGGGCGAAGGGCGGCATTAATAAGCCGAGTTATTACGCGTTCGGCTTACTGCACCGGCTGGGGGAAGAGCGCATCCGCAATCAATCGCAAAACGCGATTGTCACGCGACGGAACGACGGAACGCTCGCTGTGGCCATATGGAACTTAGTCGATCCGGACACGGAGGGGACCACCCAGACCATTCGGCTCGCGCTGCAAAACGCAGGGGATAACATCACGGCCACAGTGACCCGTGTCGATGATGACCACGGCAATACCCTGCGGGCTTATAAAGAGCAGGGAAGTCCGCTCGATCCGACCGCAGAGCAAGTGGAAAAATTGAACTCGGCTACGGCTGTTGCGGCCTCGCCACCGCAGCGGTTCGACCATGGTTCTTTGCAACTGAGCTTACAGCCGAACGCGCTCGTGCTGGTCGAGATTCGAAGCGGTCGCTGAATGATCGGCATGGGATAATGCGCGGGATGATTGAATCGGCCCGGCATCTCCGTCGATGTGCCTGGGGAACTGCCATGGTCCTCCGGTTCTCGGCATTGCCGCACCGGACCGCAACGGACGCCGTATGGAGGTGACCAGGCGTGCGCTTCTGCAGAGCGCTGTCGGCACCGCAGCAACTCTGCCGCTTCAGGCCCAACAACTTAAAACGCAGCGGCCGCCGAATATCGTTCTTATTCTGGCCGACGACATGGGCTATTCCGATATCGGGTCGTTCGGATCTGAGATCTCGACGCCTAATCTTGATCGGCTAGCAAACCAGGGAGTTCGATTCACTCAGTTCTACAACTGTGCGCGCTGCTGTCCGTCGCGCGCCAGCTTGTTGAGCGGACTGTATCCGCACCAGGCAGGAATCGGACACATGGTGGACAAAGAAGGCCCGCTACCTGGCTACGCCGACGATCTCAGCGCAACGTGCCGAACCATTCCCGAAGTTCTGAAGACGGCGAATTACCAGACGTTCATGGCAGGCAAGTGGCACGTCACGCCGGTTACGCAGTCGAAGCACAATTGGCCGGTTCAACGGGGTTTCGATCGATACTACGGCATCATTCACGGCGCGGCCGATTACTTCAATCCCGTCACGCTCGCGAGCGGCAACGAATTTATCAAGCCAGAACCGAACTATTACTTCACCGACGCTCTCGGCGACCGATCATCGCAGTTCATCTCCGAAGCCGCCAAAACGGACCGTCCTTACTTCCTCTACTCGGCCTTCACGGCTCCGCATTGGCCGCTGCATGCGCTCGACGAAGAAATCGAAAGGTATCGAGACCGTTACAAGAGCGGCTGGGACGCGCTACGGGAAGAGCGCCACGAAAGGCAGTTACGGTCAGGCCTTCTCCCGAAACGCTGGGAGTTGTCGCCCCGTGACACGACCGCCCCGGCATGGAAAGACGCTCCCAATAAGGAATGGCAGATTCACCGCATGGCCGTGTATGCGGCCATGGTGGACCGTCTCGATCAAAATATCGGAAAGATTCTTCGCGCCATCACGGAAAGCGGGGCCGAGGACAACACTCTCGTCTGCTTCATGTCCGATAACGGAGGATGCGCGGAAGAACTTGGTCCGAGGGCTGCCGGCTTACATGTACCGCATACGACGAGAAACGGATCGCCCGTTAAAGTAGGGAACCTGCCGGGGAATATGCCCGGGCACGAGGACACGTTCCAAAGCTATGGGCTGCCTTGGGCTAATGCGAGTAACACTCCCTTCCGGCTGTATAAACATTGGGTACACGAGGGCGGGATCGCTACGCCGCTCGTTATGAAATGGCCGAAGGGCATCAAGCCGTTGCGCGAGGCGGTCGCGGAACCTTGTCACTTCGTCGACATGATGGCGACTTTTGTTGCTGTCAGCCGAGCGGCTTATCCGTCCGAAGCGAATGGGCACCCAATACGGCCGATGCAGGGCAGGGATTTGCTGCCTCTTCTTACCGGCAAGCTCAAGAGCTTTGACCGAACCCTGTATTGGGAGCACGAAGGGAACCAGGCAGCCCGCCGCGGACGATGGAAAATGGTTCGGAAGTTTCCTGGAACGGACGAACTGTACGATATTGAGGCCGACCGCACCGAGTTGCACGACCGGGCCGGCGACCAACCAAAAATACTGGCCGAGCTAAGGAGTTCATGGGATGCCTGGGCGAAGGACTCCGGCGTTCTGCCTTGGGAACAGGTGGAAAACTCTCTCCACGCTCGCTCGGCCTAACTGATTACATGAAAGCTACTGTTCAACTATCACTCGACCTCATCGAACTGGATGAGGCGATTCGAACAGCCGACATCGCCATACGCGCGGGCGTGGACTGGCTGGAGGTGGGAACGCCTCTAATCATTGCGGAGGGTATGCGCGGCGTGCGCGAGCTGCGGGCGCGGTATCCCGAGATTCCGATCGTTGCTGATCTCAAAACAATGGACGGCGGATGGTTGGAAGCGGAGTTGATGGCGAAGGCTGGTGCCACACACGTCGTCGTTATGGGCCAGGCGCACGAAGAAACGTCGAACTGGTGGTGAAAGCCGGACGCGATCTTGCGGTCAAAGTGATGGGCGATAACATGGCCATGCCCGATCCCGTCGCTGGAGCCAGGCGGCTCGAAGAACTTGGCTGCGACTACATCATCCACCACATCGGTTACGACATGAGGAATCTACAACGTGAACGAGGCTTGACGCCGCCAACCCCGCTCGACCGCCTGGAAGAGATCGTTCGAGCGGTTTCCGTTCCGGTGCAGGCGGTAGGCGGGCTCACCGTCGAGCAAGCCATCGATACGCCGCGCTATGGCGCACCACTCGTGGTGATCGGTGCACCGTTGGCGATCGATGCACATGCGTTTCGCACGACGGGGGGCGATCTCGAAGGAATACTTCGGACCATCTGCGAACGTGTGCACGCATACGGCGATGTGGCGGTTGGCGCAGAGGTGCGGGCATGAGCGCGCGGGCGAATCACTCAAGCATGCCCGGCGTGGTGAACTTCGCGAAGGATCCGTTTTCAGTCGAGCTGCGCGAAGTGCCTGTTCCGGCGATTGGCGCTTCCGACGTCTTGCTCCGAGTCGGCGCGGTGAGTGTGTGCGGCAGCGATGTTCATCAATGGCGCGGTTCGCATAGCTGGCCGGTGAACTATCCGTGCATCCTGGGGCATGAGTTTTCGGGCACTGTGGCGGCAGTTGGTGCCGAAGTGAAGGGATTTCGCGAAGGTGATCGGGTGGTTAGCGAAACTGCCGCGATCATCGACGAAACATCGCCGCTCTGCCGCGGCGGCCTCTACAATCTGGATCCCACGCGGCGAGGCTTCGGATACGGTGTGGACGGCGCGATGACGGAATACGTTCGTGTTCCCTCGCGCTGTCTGCATCGCATTCCAGATCAATTGCCGTTCGAACGCGCTGCGCTCACGGAGCCTTGCTGCGTGGCCTACAACGCGGTCTGCGTGAACGGACGCGTGCGTCCCGGCGACACCGTCCTGGTGATTGGCCCAGGTCCGATCGGACTATTGTGCGCGCATATGGCGAAGCTCAGCGGTGCCGGGCATGTGATCGTGGCAGGCTTGCCGAGCGATCAGTTCCGATTTAGTGTGGCTCGTTCACTGGGTGCGGATAAAACGCTGGACAGCGGCGTGGTCGATTATATCTGCGGATGGGGAGACGGTCTGGGCGTCGACGTTGCCATCGATGCGTCGGGCGCCTCTGTTGCACTGCAGATGGCGCTTCAGGCCGTGCGGCCTGCCGGACAGATTATCAAGGTCGGCTGGGGACCGCAGCCTTTGCAGTTCAGCCTCGATCCGCTAGTGCAGAAGAACGTCACCATCTCGGGAAGTTTTTCGCACAACTGGCCCGTTTGGGAGCGCGTGATCTCGATGATCGTCTCGGGACAGATTAATCTCGAGCCGGTTGTGAGCCGCGTTGCGGGGCTCTCGGATTGGCACGAATGCTTCGAGAAGATGGAAGGCGGCGAATATGTGAAGGCGGTGCTTACGCCGTAATGCCGCTTAAAATTTCAGCATTCCCCAAGTGCTACCTCGAAGACATTGCGAACGGCAAAATGTCGCTGTTCGAATGGATCGAGATGGCCAAGGGCCTCGACGCAGACGGCCTGGAACTCTACGATCAGTTCCTGACGAGTTTCGAGCGCGCTTACCTGGAGCAGGTGACGGAGACGCTCGGCCGAGCTGGATTCGCCATGCCGATGCTGTGCTGTTCGCCGGATTTCACAGCACCGGATCCGGATAAACGAAAGCGTGAGGTTGAGCGCGAGGTGGAACGCATTCGGGTGACGCGCTTTCTCGGCGGAACTGGCGCGGTGGTCCGTATTCTGAGTGGCCAACGCTATCCGGAGGTGCCCTGGGAGCAAGGACGGGATTGGGTGGTTGAGGCAATTCAGGCCCTGCTTCCGGTCGCGAAAGAATACGACGTGATTCTCGGGCTGGAGAATCACTACAAAGACGGCTTCTGGCGCTACCCTGAGTTTGCGCAGAGGGCCGACCGCTTCCTCGCGATCGTCGGAGCCATCGAAGATCGGACACACTTCGGCGTGCAGTATGATCCGTCGAACGCCATCGTTGCCGGAGATGATCCCATTGAGCTTCTGCGAGCCGTGGCCGACCGGGTTGTAAGCATGCACGCCAGCGATCGCTGGCTGGCGCCTGGAGCGACGCTCGACGATCTGCGCCAGAGTGATGGCACTCTCGGTTACTCGGACAAGCTGCGGCATGGTGTCACCGGCAAGGGCTTGAATGACTACGATGCAATTTTTCGGATACTCGCGGACAACAAATACACCGGATGGGTGAGCATCGAAGATGGCATGAACGGCATGGGCGAGATGGCTGAGTCGCTCGCTTTTCTGCGCAACATGAGTGAGCTCTATTTTTCATGATCTTTAAAAACTTTTCGCTCGCGGCCCTGGCTGTATTGGCCGCCGTTACCGCTGCTCCGGCACAAACAACCTCGTCGGCTCCTTTGCGGGTCGGCATCGTTGGATTGGTTCACGGACATGCCGGTGGATTTCTCGGCGGTGGAGCATTGGTGCCGGCTGGCGCCGCCCTGCACAGGCCTGACATTCAAGTTGTGGGTGTGGCGGAGCCGCAGCGGGCGTTGTTCGATCGTTACGCGAAGCGGCTCGGCCTCGATAACAACCTGTACTTCTCGAATCTGGACGAGATGATTTCGCGCGCCCATCCCCAGGCGGTGCTCGTGTTCACGAATACCTTCGATCACACCGACGTGGTGAAACAATGCGCCAAGCGTGGCGTCCACGTTTTGATGGAAAAACCGCTAGCGGTCAGCTATCACGACGCGCTAGCGATGGCTGACGCTGCCAAATCGGGACACATCCATGTTCTGGTTGATTACGAAACAACCTGGTATGCAAGCAACAAAGCCGCTTACGACTTGCTGCAGAACGGAGCGCTGGGAGAGCCGAGAAAGTTTGTTGCGCACGATGGGCACGATGGACCTTTTCACATGCAACCGGAATTCGTCGCGTGGTTGTCGGACCCGAAGCTCAACGGGGCGGGAGCGTTGTACGATTTCGGCTGTTATGGCGCAGACCTCGCGACCTGGATGATGAAAGGTCAGGCCCCGACGAGCGTGACCGCGGTGACCAAGCAGATGCAGCCTGATCTTTACCCCAAAGTGGACGATGAGGCCGACGTTCTGGTCTCATACCCGTCCGCCGTGGCGGTTATTCAAGGCTCATGGGATTGGCCGTTTTCGATCAAAGACCTCGAGGTTTACGGGAAGACGGGATACGCGAAAACAGTGGCCGGGAAACAAGTGATCGTCCGGCGGCAGGGTGAAAAGGCGGGGCAAACAATCGATGCGAAACCGCTCGAAAGCCCCTATGATGATCCGCTGCACTATCTGCGTGCGGTTCTCGATGGCAAGGTTCAGGACGCGGGAGATATGTCTTCTCTCGACACAAACGTCATCGCGACAGAGATTCTGGACGCGGCTCGGCAATCGGCGCAATCCGGGAAAACCGTTCGCCTGCCGCTGCCGCGCTAAGTTCAAATCAATGAGTGACTCACCGACGAATCAGGAAGTAGTTCTTAATGAAGCAGCTCACCGCTTTGAGATGCGGGACGGCGACGACACCGCGGTTCTCGAGTATCGGTTGAGAGGCAAGGACCAGATTGTATTGGTCCACACAGGAGTGCCGCACCGATTAGAAGGTAAGGGCGTTGCCGGTCTCCTGGCGCGCACGGCCCTGGAGCATGCCCGGGAACACCAGATGCGCGTAGTACCGCTGTGTTCCTTCGTGCAAGCCTATTTGAAACGACACCCCGAATACTCGGATCTCGTTGACGCCAGACCGAATTGAGGACGGAAAGCTAGGAAGCGATCGGAGCTTTTTGAACTTTGCCGTCGCGGATGCAGGAGGTGCACACACGCACGCGCTTTCCAGCACCCTTGATGAGTGCGTGGACGGTTTGCAGGTTCAGATTCCAACGACGCTTCGTTACGTTGTGGGCATGGCTGATGCGATGCCCGAATTGCGGTCCGCGACCGCAGATTTCACAAACTCTTGCCATAGAAACACACTTCGAACGCACCCGTGCAGAGCACGCCTAAGTTCTACAGTACCACTGCCCGGATGCGACGGGCAACCCAAATGACTGGCTGGTGATCACTTTGGGCATGCTTACCCAAGTCGCGGAGAGTGCCGCTCCGGGCCAGAGATGCAGCGCTTGCTGGCAGATGCGGGCGATGTTACAATCCTCCTAATCCAATGCCTCTAGGCGTCATTGCTCCGCGGTGACCTTTTAGCTTTTCGAGGCAGTCCCCGTCTACCCGCTCCTTTGTTGTAGCGAAACGCAGATATCAGTCTGCGGTCCTCGTCCATCACGATCGCTGCAATAAGGAGACACAGGGGTGATATCAAAGAGACTTTCGCTAGCGTTGTTGCTGCCTTTTATCCAGGCGGTGCTCTACGCCCAGAACTATCAGGGAGCCGTTCGCGGAACGGTAAGTGACGCGTCCGGAGCCGCCATCGGCGCTGTTAAGATTACGCTCGCCGATCAGGCGACGAACGTTGCCCGAAACACCGTCACGAATGCGCAAGGCGAATATGTCTTCAGTTCTGTCGAACCGGCGACTTACTCCCTCACAGCAGAAAGCCCAAACTTCAAGAAATTTATCCGGCGTGACGTTCTCGTTGCGACCCAAGCCTCGGTTACCACGGATCTACAACTCGAATTAGGCACTGTCTCGCAGAGCATTGAAGTGTCCGAAGAAGCTCCACAACTGGAAAGTTCAAATGCATCAAACGGCCAGGTCATCGATTCTCAGAAGCTGAGCGACCTGCCGAACCTGGGGCGCAACCCGTTCCTGTTTGCCAAGCTTTCCACCAACGTAGTGCCGGTGGGGGATCCCCGCTTCAACCGTTTCCAGGACCAGAGCGGGTCATCGCAGATTTCGATTGCCGGCGGCCCTATCCGCGGCAATAACTACACCATCGACGGCGTTCCGATTACCGACTCCGTGAATCGCGCGGTCATCATTCCTTCCATTGAAGGTACGCAGGAGATGAAGCTTCAGGAAAACACGTACGACGCCACTATGGGCCGCACGGGCGGAGGCGTGTTCAATACTTTCTTGAAGTCCGGATCGAATGCCCTTCACGGTTCGCTTCTCGGCTACACGCGCCAGACGGATTGGCTGGCGAATACCTTCTTCCGGAACGCCAGCGGTCAACCCATCGCCGATCAGCCGCAATATAACTGGGGAGGTTCTTTCGGCGGCCCCATCTGGGTTCCGAAGGTTTACGACGGACGCAACAAGACGTTCTTCTATGTGGTTACGGAAAGCTATCGGCAGAAATCACCGCTGACGGATCAGTACACGCTGCCGACCGCCGCGGAAAGGGCAGGGCGATTTTTCGGCGAGCAAGAAGACTCTCTACGATCCGTTTACTTCGCGTCCCTGCACCGCTGCCGATGCATGCCCGACCGGCGTAACGACTGTGCGCAGCCCGTTTGCCGGAAATCTCATCCCGGCAAATCGCTTCAACGGCGTGGGGCAAGCAGTTCTCGGCCTCATGCCGCTGCCGCAAACCGGTGTGATCGATGCGATCAACTTCACGGGATCCGACACCTTAACCGATCGAGCCGACGAATACATGGCCAAGCTCGATCACGAGATCTTCTCGTGGTGGAAGATGAACGCTTCCTATCTGCATTACAAGAGCAGAGAGCCGGGCGGCAATACGCTGGGAACGATTTTGACTGCCAGCAGCGGGACGCCTTATCTTCTTTACCGCAAGGTCGACGCGACTCAGGTCAACAGCATCATGACGCTGAACCCGACCACGGTGCTCAATCTGCGCTTCGGATTCAATCGTTTCCCGAATGTCACGAATCCCGGTTAATTACGGGCTGAGCCCGGCGACTCTCGGGCTTCCGGCGAGCTACGCGAATTCGCTGCAGGCGCAGTACCTTCCGGAGTTCGACTTCAGCAGTAATCCGAATAACTTCAGCAATGTCTCCCCGAGCAACACGGTTTTCTATTCGCGGAACTGGCTGGGCAGCGTATCGAAATTTGCAGGCCGTCACAGCTTCACATTCGGCGCCGACTATCGAGCGATTCACACCGACTTTCTCAGCCTGAGCCAGACCGCAGGGCTGTTCGCATTTAACGGTGTTTTCACCCAGCAATACCCGACGAAAACGAACGGCACCGGCAGCGATTTTGCCGACGCTCTGTTGGGTTACCCGTCCTCGGGTAACGTCAATACGACCACCAAGCTGTACACGCAGGTGAATTACATTGCCGGTTACATGCAGGACGATTTCCGGGTAACAGACAAGCTGACACTAAATCTCGGACTGCGTTACGAGTTCGAGACCGGCGTGAAGGAAAAGAACAACCACTACGTTGTGGGATTCGATACGAACGCCATCAATCCGCTTGCCAGCAGTGTAACCGGCATTACGCCGAAAGGCGTAATCCAATACGCCGGAGTGAATGGAAATGACAGTTACTGCTGTACGCCCGCACGCGACAAGTTCGGACCCAGAATCGGCGTCGCTTATGCTCTGAATGACAAGACGATCATCCGCGGCGGCTTCGGAATGTTCTACGCTCCGACCCGATTTGCTGACGACGCAAGTCTGGCGCTCGGCTATACCCAGACAACGACTTACGTCGCGAGTAACAACGGCAATTCCACGCCCGCAAATTCATTAGCGAATCCGTTCCCGTACGGTGTTCTGCAGCCTGTCGGGAACAGCCTGGGAGCGTTGACAGGAATTGGCTCCGCATTCAACTACCTCGACCAGAACCGGACCTCGGGCCTGGTGCTCCAGTACTCAGTCGATATACAACGGCAGCTCCCGAAGAATATGATGTTTGAGATCGGGTATATCGGCTCGAGTTCAAGGCATTTGCAGACCAGTTCGACGGCTACCGGCAGTTACGACATCAACCAGGTTCCTGACTCGTATCTTCCCTTGGGGTCTCAGCTTGCGGCTTCGGTGCCGAATCCTTACTATCAGCACGGCGGGACGGGCATCATCGGCTCGGCGACAGTGGCAGCTGCCCAACTTCTGCGGCCATTCTCGGAATACGGCAACATCGGCATACTTACCAATCCTGCCCACGCGCGCTACGATTCCCTGATAGCGAAAGTTCAGAAGAGAATGTCCGGCGGTTTGACGTTCCTTTCCGCGTTCACCTGGTCGAAGAACATGGACAACGAGTTCGCCAGCGGCAACTTCTTCAGCGGCAGTTCCAGCGCGCCGCAGAACGCTTACAACCTGGAAGCCGAGTACGCCCTGGCGCTGTCGGACACGCCGCTGCGCTGGTCGAATACGCTGACTTACGAACTGCCGTTCGGCAAAGGGAAAGAGTTCCTGGGCGGTACGAGCAAAGCGGTGGATCTGGCTCGTAGGCGGTTGGCAAATCAACTTCACTAATGTCTACCAGACCGGGTTCCCATTGGCGATCTACGAAAATACGAACCAGAACGCGGTCTTGGGCACTCTTGTCCAGCGGCCTAACGCGACCGGAATCTCGCCTTCCCAATCGGGAAGCGTGGAATCGAGGCTCAAAATTACATCAATCGTCGCCGCTTTTTCCTCCGCGCCCGCGTTTAGTTACGGGAATTTATCGCGCACTATTTCATATCGGGGCCCAGGTATGAAAAACTGGGATAGCTCGATATTCAAGAATTTCGCTGTGACAGAGCGTTTCAATGCCGAGTTCCGTGCCGAAGCGCTTAATACGTTCAATTCGCCACAGTTTGCAAATCCAAACACGAGATTCGAGAATAGTGCTTTCGGGACGATCTCGAACCAGGTCAATTTTTCGAGGCTTATTCAGTTAGGAGTACGACTCGCGTTCTAAATTTTTGAGCGGGACCATGTTCGTTACCGTTTTGTTCAAGGCCTAGACACAGAAGAAGTTAGGAGAACAAATGCCATCAGTTTTAAGCGCCGACCAGCAAGCCGATTTCGTCCGGCGAGGCTTTTCCCGGCGGAATTTCGGCCGCATCGCTTCGGTATTGACCGCAGGAGCGGCTCTTCCTTTCTATAACGAACCTGCGTTGGCGCAACTGTCGATGGTGCGCAACATGCCGGCCGACGCGGTGAAGATCAACGCAAACGAGAACCCGATGGGTCCGTGCGCGGAAGCTGCCGATGCAATCCACAGCCTGGTCAAGGACGGCGGCCGCTACATGTACGAGAAGACCTACGAGCTGTCGGAAACCCTGGCCGGACATCGAAGGCGTGAAGCCGAACTATGTGGAAGCATACGCCGGTTCGAGCGCTCCTCTGCACCAGGCAGTTCTTGCTTTCTGCTCGAAGGAGCGCCCGTTCGTGAAAGGCGGATCCCGGCTACGAGGCGGGCGAGCGGGCGGCAAGTTCATCGGCGCGAAGGTCGTAAACGTGCCGCTGCGAAAAGGCACCTGGGATCACGATGTGAAGGCCATGCTGGCCGCAGCGCCGAACGCCGGGCTCTTACTACATCTGTAACCCGAACAACCCGACCGGAACACTGACGAGCAAGGCCGATATCGATTGGCTCGTGGCGAACAAGCCGGCCGGATCGATCGTCATGGTCGACGAAGCCTACATCCATATCTCGAAGAATGCCGTGCCCGCGACGGATCTTGTGGCGAAAGACAAGGATGTCGTGATCCTTCGTACGTTCTCAAAGCTCTACGGCATGGCTGGTCTGCGCGCCGGTGCTGCAATTGCCCGTCCCGACCTGCTCGAGAAGATCAGGCCCTACAGCGCCGGCGCTATGCCGATCACCGGCATGGTGGGTGCGACCGCCAGCTTGAAATCCAAGAACCTGGTAGCCGAGCGCCGCAAGATCATGGCGGACATCCGCGAGGACACGTTCAGCTTCCTGACGAAGAAGAATGTCGACTTCATTCCCTCCGAGAGCAATTGCTTCATGATCAACGTGAAGCGCCCCGGCAAAGAATTCTATCAAGCAGATGGCCGCGCAAAAGGTTTACATCGGCCGCGCGTGGCCGGTTTGGCCGCAGCACGTTCGCGTGTCCGTGGGCAGCAAAGAAGAAATGGCGAAGTTTAAAGAAGCTTTCGCCAAAGTCTACAACGCTTAATCTCACTTCCTTTCCGGGTGGCAGCAGCACGCTTGCTGTGCCACCCTCGTTGTCTTTTGGGCGGTAAAAACCTCGTTGTTCCGGCCGCCGAGGTGAACCGTGCAACTACCCCGTATTCCCTATAATTGGCGAATCGTTTGCTGGAGATCTCTCCGGCGGGGCCATCGCCGCTCTCATCGCACTTCCCTACGGCCTGGCCATGGCGAGCATGATGGGACTCCCTCCCGTCCTCGGCCTCGTCACCTCAATCACTACCGCGCCCATCACCGCTCTGCTGGGTCGAAATCCAGTCCTGATCGGCGGAACGGCCAGTGCGACCGTGCCCTTCATCGCCCGCGCTGTCGAGCGTCAAGGCGTCGGCGGCGCTGCCAAAGTCTGCATGGCGGCATCGGTGTTCATGCTGGTCTTCTGCGTTCTGAAACTTGGGCGGTTTATTCAGAAAGTTCCGCAATCGGTCGTGACCGGATTCTCTTGTGGCATCGGCGCGATGATGTTTCTGTCGCAACTGGGCGTCATGTTGGGAGTGAAAACTGTCGTCGACCGGACTTCGAACAACATGCTTTCTCAGAGCTGGCAGGTTTTGTCCCACGCGGGGGAAACGCAGCCGAGTGCCCTGATTATCAGCGCGATCGTGATTGTTGCCGCGCTGATCTGTACCTATTTCCTGCCCAAAGCGCCGGCCCCGCTGCTCGGGGTAATTGCCGCAGTCGCTGGTGGCGACCACGTTTGGTCTGCACCAACGGGAAGTCGGAAGACTGCCGCTCGAAATACCGCAATTCGCAGGCTTTTCATGGACCCCGGCGGATGTTCTGGACGTGACACCGGAGGCGTTCGGGCTTGCGTTTGTTTCCGCAGTCAACCTGCTCGTTACGTCGCGCGTGGTCGAGCACTTTCGCGGCCGTCATAAACACTTGAAGAAGGACGATGCGGACGCGGAATTAGGTGCTTATGGCGTCGCCAACATGGTCGCTGGTGTGTTTGCTGCTCCTATGAGCGTTGGTATTCCCGCGCGCAGCTTAGCCAGCGTGCGCTGCGGCGGATCGACCCGGATGTCCAACCTGCTCCACGCCGTGTTTCATCCTGGCTTTTATCGGCTTGGGCGCTGATTACATATCGCATATTCCGATTCCGGCGCTCGCGGGCGTGACGGCCTATATCGGCATCTGCCTGCTCGAGTGGAGCACCTGGCGACGTCTGCCGCGCATGCGTCGTACCGATGCTCTCGCGTTCTTATGCACCGCGGCGGCCGTCCTAGTCGTGAATGCCGTGCTTGCTGTGGCGATCGGGTGCTCTTTCTACGTGTTCCGCTATCTCATCTCCAAGGTCTATCCCACCCACGAGCCCGAAAAAGCGCTGTCCAATGCTGCCGTCAGTGCACGATAGTTGCAGCCGGTCGAAATTCCTACGTCGAGATTCCGACAACTTAGCTGCCGGGGAAAGCATCTGAACCGAATCGCGTCTGCCCGACGCCAAAGGAGAGAGTAAGATGCCGTTGCCTTCTGACGAAAAGAATCATTGCACTCAGCGAGAAAATACTTGGACAGTTTGACGCGGTGTTCGGCCTGCATCCGGGGTTTAGACCCGCGCATGCCAAAGGCCTTTTGCTGACGGGCAGCTTTACGCCCTCGCCGGATGCGATCAAACTGACGCGTGCGCCACATAGCAAGCGTGAGTCAACGCCAGTTACCGTAAGGTTTTCAAACTCGACCGGCGTTCCCGTTATTCCGGATAATGACCCGAATGCAAATCCTCGCGGACTTGCCATCCGGTTCCATCTGGGCGAGCACGTTCACACCGATATCGTGAGTCACTCGACGGATGGGTTTCCAACCAGAACTGGTGACGAGTTTCTGGAGTTCCTGGCAGCGATCGCGGCCAGCGGTTCGTCCAAAGATTCGCCGTCCCCGGTGGAGAAGTTTCTCGGAAGCCATCCGGCTGCTTTAGCGTATGTGCAGACGCCGAAGCCAATGCCGACCAGCTTCGCAAACGAAGAATATTTTGGTGTGACGGCTATGCAGTTCACCAACGACAACGGTGTGAGTCGATACGGTCGTTACCTCATCTCGCCTGAATCCGGCGCGAAACATCTGAGCGAGGATGAGGCGAAGACGAAAGCGCCCGACTTTCTCTTCGAAGAGCTTGCGGAACGCGTCGCATCCAAGCCGATTCGCTTTCACGTTCGAGTGCAATTGGCGGACGAGACCGATACCGTCGACGACGCCACGATTCATTGGCCGGAAGGTCGCGAGATCATCGATCTCGGAACTCTTACCCTTGTAAGCGTCGTTCCCGACAACGGGCCCGAGGGACAAAAGATTATCTTTGATCCGATTCCGCGGGTCGATGGTATCGAACCCTCCGCAGATCCATTGCTGGAAGTGCGTGCCGCCGTTTACCTGCTGAGCGGCCGGAGACGGCGAAAAGCTCCACGGGTCGAAGATGTCCCTGGCGTTTCTGTAGCGCTGTCTTAAGCGCTTCGCGATTACCCCCGGGGTGGCGGTTGGCCCGATGGAGGAGCCGGTGCCCCGGACGGATCTTTCTTGATTGGATCTGACGAGGCCGGACCGACTGCCGGACCCGATACGGGAGGCTCCACTGCAGCAGGTGCGGTTGAAAGCGGTACGGTTGCCGCCGTAGAGCCATCGTGATGAGGACCCAAGCCCAGCCCGGTAAGCGTCAGCGCGCTGATCTTCCCGTCGTCCGGCAGCTTCTGGTCGACCTGAAAGCGCTTGAGTGCATCGACCGAGTCATCCTTCCACTCACCATTGGCTTCACCGTGGAAGTATCCGCGATCGGCAAGCGCACGTTGAATTTCCGCGTAACGCTGCGGGTCGGGATGAACCTGGTAACTGGGGCCGGCAGGCTTCCGAACAACGCGACGGCCGGTCTTTCGGCCTTTCGCATTTGAAACGGTTGTCCCAGGTTTAGCGGCATGGCTGGTAGTCGCCGGCTTCTTCTTCGCGGGCGCCGCTGGTGCAGCCGAAGCGTGCGCCACCGTAAGCGTGGTTAGAAATCCAAGGAAGCAAGCCCACCGCATAGCCGTTAGATATTCCGATAGTATCGCGACGCGGTTTGATATACATTGTAGAAGTAATGCCTGGTTGCAATTACCTCGGCGAGTTCGAGCACCTCGTGCTTCTGGCGCTTTTGCGACTCGGGGAAGACGCCTATGGAGTCACGGTGCGGAAAGAGATCGAAGCTCGTACGCGACGGGAGGTGTCTCTTGGTGCTGCTTACTCCACCCTCGATCGCCTGGAAAAGAAAGGATATGTAACGTCCTTCTATGGAGGTGCGACCGACGAGCGCGGGGGGCGTTCCAAACGATTCTTCCGCATTACGTCGGAAGGCCTCGTGGCCGTTAACGAGACGCAGCGCGCAGTTGCCAGCATGGTCGAGGGGCTCGGGTTGAACTGGAGTTAGCCATGAATGTAGAGAAATCGGTTCCTGAACCTTCGCGAATTGCAATCTGGCTGATCACCCTCTTCGGTCCGGGCGAAAAAGGACAGGCTGCTTTGGGCGATCTGCTCGAGGAATTTTCGCACCAGCGGCTAAAAATGGGGGCCCACGCGCTTCATCGTTGGTTCTGGCGTCAGACCTTGCGGGCGCTTGTTTACCTGGTTGTAAGTGAACTTCGCAGCGCGCCTTTAACGATCGCTGCGGCTGCCGTTGGCGGGTTCTTCTTGCGATGGTTCGTCTCACGGTCCTTGAATCCCATGCTGACGACAGCCATTGGTGATTCGCTTCACCGCTTCGATTTTTACGCGCGAGATCCCCACGCTTATATCTTCTGGACGATTCACCTTATGTACGTGAGCCGCTTTGTGGTGAATTTCCTGGTGGGAGTCACTATGGGCATGTTCCTGAACGAGCGGGAGATGGCTGGGACGATAGCGCTGGCGCTCCTTGGCGACATCTTAGCGATACAGGCGATGCTCAAGGCAACGGCCCAAACCGGGGACAACGGATATCTTTGGACATTGCCGTGGTCCTTCGCGTTCTCATGTGCTGTTGTGGTTGGGGGTGCGACCGTGAGGATGCGGCGAGTGAAACCTGTTCTTGCAGATTAGAAGACGTACCTGGAGCAAACTAAGTCGTAGAATATCCGCGCATAAGACGCAGAGAAGTATCCCACTCGGGAGAAGAATGACTCGAAGCTCTAGATGTACAACTAATCTATTCCTTCGCGGATCGCATCAACAGTTTTTCTCAACACTTGCTCAAATTGATCCATGCCGCGAGGTGTGAAGCTGTAGAGGATATAGCGGAGATGACGAAGATCAAATGGCACATCGTCTGCGCGTTGAGTGATCAGAATCACCGGGCGGCCAACGGTGTGCGCTATGCCAATCTCGTAGAACACGTTAGGGTTTTTTCCTGTGCAATCCGCAATGACGATCTTGCTGCCGAGAACCGCCTTCCAAACATCTTCCATGATGCCGTGGGTGGCAAAAAGGTCATCGGCACGGCGAATCGTAAGCGGTATGCGATTGATTACCGGCTTAATGTGATCCTCAAATACCGCTTTGAGGCTGTCCTCAAATGGCATTGCGACAAACACGTCTGCACTGTTGGTCGCCGCCTCTTTCGAGTTGAAGACTGGAGTAACAATGATGGAGTTGCCGGTAAGGCTCGACACGTCACGAAGGCTGATACCTAGCGCCGCCTGAAGCTCTCGCCATTTGGCCGTTACCCTGAGGTCTTGGTAATTGTCAGTTGGCTCGATGAAATGAACGCGTTCCAGATCATCAAGCACATGCGTAATCTGTGCTGCATGAGTGTAGGCGTGTGCCACACCCAAACGGTCGAGTAGCTCGGGTAAGCTCCGAACGCCCTCACGGATCAAGTATAGAATCCTGGCAGGCGACAGATTCTTGAACGGCACTGAGCCAGTATGCCATCTCGACAGCCTTTCTCGAACTGGTCTTAATCATGACCCCCTGAACTAGATTGACCAGCTTTTGTGACGTGGT
The DNA here is from genome assembly GCA_963730775.1 of uncultured Acidobacteriaceae bacterium. GTDB lineage: Bacteria > Acidobacteriota > Terriglobia > Bryobacterales > Bryobacteraceae > Bog-105. Next base: position 104,846 of record CAVSTI010000027.1, read on the forward strand.
AATCGAGGCCTTTCGGCTATCCCGCGGGCTCCCGCACTCGTCTGAAACTGACGCTCGTAAATGGTGACAATGGTGTGCTGGATATCTGTTCTCGTGGTTACTGGTCCCGCAGTGCCACGGCAGGATCGATTCGCGCGGCACGCAAGGCCGGTATGCCTGCAGCCACGAGCGCGGTTCCCGCGAGTACTGCGACCACAGTCAGATAAGTTGCCGGATCATGCGGTGACACATCAAACAGCAAATTGGCAATCAACCGGGTGAGTGCCAGGGCGATTCCGATCCCGACAAGCACACCCGCCGCTGTCAATCGCAAACTCTGGCCGACGATCATTCGCAGCACATCCGTCGCGTGCGCACCCAATGCCATGCGAACTCCGATCTCGGTCGTACGCTGCAGAACGATGTAAGCCATGACGCCGTAGACGCCGATGACAGCCAACACCAAACTCAGCAGTCCGAATAATCCGAAGAGGGTTGCTGCCATCTGCGGAGCCCACAGCGCCTGTTCGACTACCGTTCGCATGGTCCTGGGATTCAGCAAAGCCAGATCGTGATTGAGCGATTGCACCGCCGCCATCGCGGCCGGTAACACTCGTTCCGGGTCGGTCGAGGTTCTGACATGGACGACCAGCGCCGGCTCACTACTTTGATCGAACGCGACGTATGCCACGGGTTGTGGTTTTTCGCCCACCTGGAAAACGGTCGTGTCTTTTGCTACTCCGACGACCTCCCAAAGATCTGGTCCGGCAGTGGCCGAGTGAAATCGCCTGCCCACGGCGTCCTGGCCGGGCCATAACTCTTGCGCCATGGCCTCCGAGATGACGGCAACTCGCCGGGAGCCCGCCCGATCGAAGCTGTTGATGGCGCGACCCGCAAGCATGGGGATGCGCATGGTTTCGAAGTACCCGGACGAGACGGGCGAAGTCAAGGTCAGAAAGCCCAGACGCGAGTCGACGGGGTCTCCTTCGCGAAACATGGTTTGCAGGAACCCTCCGCCCAGAGGTCCATTGCCAGCCACCGCAGCGGACGCCACACCGGGAACGCTACTGATCCTCTCAATCACGGTGCGCGCAAACTGCTTTCCCTGATCGGCCGACATATGTTCCGACGAAAGATCAAGGCCGAAGATACAGAGCCTTTGGGTTTCAAATCCGAGATGAACCTGCTGCGCGCGTTGCATGCTGCGGATGAAGAGCCCGGCGCCGGAAAGCGCAACGAGCGCGAGCGCGATTTCGCACACGACTAACCCGCTTCGCAGCCAGTTACGACTTCCACCTTGAATGTTGCTACGTCCGGTACTGTTCAGCACTGCGGAGAGATCCGGCACAGAAGCACGAAGCACCGGGGCTAGTCCAAACAACAAGCCCGTCAGCAAAGTCACTCCCAAGGTGAAAAGAAGCACGCGCAGGTCTATACGCATGTCGATGTCGCTTCGCAGAAGAAACCCAGGCCGCAGCGCCCACAAAGCTCGTGCCCCGACCCAGCCGACTCCCATTCCCAGCACGCCGCCGGCAATCGCAAGCACTTCCGCCTCGGTTAACAGTTGACGAATGAGCCGCCCGCGTTCTGCTCCCAGTGCGGCGCGAATGCCCATTTCCCGCGACCGTCTTGTTGCCCGGGCTAAAGAAAGGTTCGCAATGTTCGCGCACGCGATGAGCAACACAAACCCGACAGCGGCGCTCAAGGCAAAGGCCGCGGCGCTCGTTTGTCCGCGTGGAAGAAAACCCAGCGCGGCTTCGTTCAGCGGAGCTGTCTCGACGGTACGTCCCCGGTTATCGCGCGGATACGCTGTTTCCAGATTGGAAGCAATCGTTTTCAGTGCCGCCAGCGCCTGTCGCTCGCTCAAAGCCGGCTCTAAGCGCCCAAATGCGCTGAGGAAGCGAAACCGGCGATCGTTGAACAGCTGCTCTATGACGCCACTGAAGACCTGGCTATGCATGCTGATTGGTAACCAGATCTCGTCGAGAGGGCCGATCGTGAGCGTACCCTTGAAATTCGACGGCGCGACCCCAATGACTTCATAGGAAATACGATTGACGTTCACTCTTCGGCCAACCGCCGCGTCGACCGACCCGAAGAGCCGTTGAGCGAGCGAGTAGCTTAGGACTGCGACCGTGTTACCGCCTGGCGTTTGATCTTCATCGGCGCGGAACACGCGTCCGGAAACTGCCCGTACCCCCAGAACATCGAAGTAGTTCGCCGAAACAAGAAACAACGGTTGCTGGATTGGCTTGCCGAAACCGGTAAGCGTAGCGCCGCCCTGGGTGTAGGCAGCCATTGCGGTGAACACCCGGTTCTGTTGCCGGAAATCCGTGAAGTTCGGATACGACATCGGCGTGCGGCGCAGGTTCGGAGCAGCGGTATGCGTCGCGTGATCGACCGTGTACACCTCGAGGACACGCGACGGATCCTTAACCGGCACCGAATGAAGAAATACGGCGTTGGTCAAGGTGAAAATGGCTGTGTTGGCGCCGATTCCTAAGCCCAGTGAAACCAGCGTTGCAGCGGCGAACCCCGGGTTCCGGGCCAGCGTGCGGATGGAGTACTTCAGATCTTGCTTAAAAGTGCTCATCGCGTGTTAGCCCGTATCTTTTCACATTGCGTTCTGCCGTGCGCCCCCAGCGCTTTCGGGCCTTGCATCACCGCAGAAGGCCGTCCCGGCCTTGGGAATGCCGTTGCGCGTACGGCGATACTCGCCGGGTGTCATGCCAACGACGCGCTTGAAAGTCTTGTTGAACGAGCCGTCCGAATCGTAGCCGACCGCGTTTGCCACTTCTGTGAGTTTTTGATCTCCGTCGCGCAATAGGAGAGCGGCTTTATAGATTCGCCAGCGCGTCAGGTAGTCGAGCGGTGTCTCGCCAACAACTTCCCTGAATCGCACGGCAAAGGCTGATCGGGACATTCCGGCCGCTGAAGCGAGCTCTGCGACAGTCCACGGCTTCTCGATGCTCTCGTGCATGGAGCGCATCGCCGCACCGATGCGTGGATCTGACAGCGCGCGGAGCCAACCGGTCTGTCGGCACTCGCTCGACGAGATGTGCTCGCGAATCATCTGTAGGAGAAAGATGTCGGCAAGCCGCTTCAGCACAAGATATCCGCCCAGAGACGGCTGCGCGGCTTCTGCGGCAAAGAGTTGTAGCGTCTGTTGCAGCGGCAACCCTTGGGCTCGCTCGCTCGGAATCAAAATGAACGAGGGCAGCAAGTCCGTAAGGGGCCTGCTGTTGGTCCTGTCGAACGTGAATTTGCCTCCGATGATCGTGGTGGGAACTCCTCCGCCGCCGAAACGGATAGCGTTGTCAGACTTCGTCCGCGCCACCTCTTGCATACTCTGGACCTCAGGCGTCTGCGGATGGTCTCCCAGGACATGCGTCTGGCTGTGCGCGAACAGGCAGAAGCAATCGCCGCCGGTCAGTGGGATTGGCTGCTCGAGCCCTTCGACGGTCAACCAGGCGTTTCCTCGGGCCAGCATGCCAAAACAGGCGTAATCGCCGCGCTCAAACCGCAGCCCCCAAGGCGCAGTCAACTCGATACGGCCGTACATGACGCTGTCGACGCGCATCGCCGTGAAGACATCTGTGATCGGGTCCACACTTTCTCCTCCGCTCTGGACGAATGGACAACAAATCGGGACGATTGTGCTGCGTCCCGTCCACAAGCTTAAACATCTGGATCTTATCAGAAGGAGATTCGAATGGCCCGCAAGGAAGGTACGGAACTGACGGGTGAAGGGCAACAGGCGGCTTCCGCTGCACCTGTGAGCGCGAAGCGGCGCAGCCTGCTATCGCATGGGGAGCGAAGCCGCATCATCTGGACCGTGCTCACGGCAGTGCTCCTGGTCATGGCCGCTTCCCTATCTTCAAAGGCCGCGGAGCTAAATGCCGAGACTGTAACGGCATGGGACCACTACATCCAGACGCAAAACGTCCGGGTGGCCGCGTCATGCTCACGCCACGTCATTTCTTTGGAGTGACGAATCGCGCGATCGGATTCGGCGTCTTCGCGAGGGCGAAATCGTCGTCGCTCCCTTTGGCGAAAATCCAAAGCCAGTTCCGCACGGGCTCATTCATCACTGGATCGGCGCGATGTTCGTGCCCGAACACAAGTTGGACGATGTACTGAAGGTGGTGCGGGACTACGGGAAGTACAAGCAGTTCTATGCGCCGACCGTCATCGCCTCCAGGCCTCTGCATCAGGAAGCGACGGACGCCGATGCCTTCTCACTGCGCATGCTGAACAAAGCCGTAGTTGCTAAATTCGCGCTGGACGCTGAGTTTCAAAGCTCGTATGCGGCCGTGGATGAAAAGCGCTGGTACAGCATCGGATACAGCACGCATGTCAGGGAAATCGAGGGCTTTGGCGAGCCGGATGAACATGAGTTGCCGTCCGGCACCGGGCATGGCTTTATCTGGCGCCTGTACAACGTCTCGCGATTTGAACAACGGGACGGTGGTGTGTACGTGGAACTGGAAGCGGCCGCGCTGAGTCGCGATGTGCCGACCAGCGTTCGATGGATTGTGAATCCGGTAGTCCGCCGCGTTTCGAAGAGCTCCATGCTTGTGTCCCTTCGGAACACTCAGGCAGCCGTGTCCGGAACGAGTGAAGCAGCGAACCGCATTCCTTCGAAACACGGGCGAGTCGTTCTGTCCAATTCGATACTTCCTTGAGTCATTGAAGTTGGAAAAGACAGCCCGTAAAGCGAAAAGGCCGCTCTCCGATCCATGAAGGAGCGAAGAGCGGCCGTTGAAGAGTTTCGATCAGTAGAACGAAATCAGGCTGGGCTTACCAGCGCGGTTCGCGCCGGGTTCGGCCACCGCCGGAACTAGCGCTTCGGCCGCCGCCGAAACCACCACCGCCGCCGCCCGTTGGTTTCGGACGTGCTTCGTTAACGTTCAGCGTACGACCGTGCAGGTCGGTACCGTTCAGTTGCGAGATCGCCGTCTGCGCTCCCTGTTGATCGGACATTTCAATAAAGGCGAAACCGCGAGGTTGGCCGGTGTCACGATCGGTGACAATGTTCACGCGCTCGACGCCGCCGTAAGCTGCGAAGGCCGCTTCCAAATCGCTTTGGGTGGTTTGATAGCTCAAATTTCCGACAAAAATGTTGGGCATGAGAGGAAAAGCTCCTGAGAGAAGTAATGTTCTTTGTCAGACTGCGCGGGAATCAGCTTAATGGGTAGGATTAAGGAGAAAGAGGCGGCCGAAGGCACTCGAACGTGAATACGGATGCGGGCAAAGACACTCTAGTGTAGCACGTGTTTCGCTCGGTGGTTCGTCCCCTTTTGTTGACGAGCCCACCTTCTCCCGATACACTAAAGGGTCTGGGCGCTTCCGCTCACTCTTCAGATCGCCTGAACTAAGTCAGCCTCTGGACCAATTCTCTTAGGCCTACCATGAACTCGCCAGGTTCATGCTCTTCAGTATCCGGTAGAGTTTTGCCGTCGGGGCTCACGGATGCGAACACTCTCGGGACGAAAGGAAGAGTCGAGCATGCAGTTCACCTACGAAGGATTCACACATCAGGGCGACGTCCGGTTTTTTCGGTTTCGTGGCAGAGACGAAGCCGGCGATGCGAGTACATTCTGCGTTGCGGTTCAGTGCCGTTTACTCGCAGAGAACCAGGTTCCGCTGCAAGCCGGCCCACAATTTTGCCTCCAGCTCCTGCATACAGCTTCGACTGCGGAGCCGGTGGATATGGATCGCTTTCACCGCTACTCGGTGGTGTCCGAAGACTTCCAGCCGTTGTTGACGGAGAGAGCTCGGGTGTTGGCAATTAAAGCCCTTAAAGGTCCCGCGAACCGGCCGTTCCGAAAACCATCGCAAGGCTCTCAACTAGTTCTACGGAACAAGGTTTAGGGTCCGGAAACGGCGCAATCCGAGTCGAGCGGCGGACAGATGCCGCCACTCGAATGGATCCTGCGTTAGCGAACTAGAAAACAAACTTCAGCTGATAGCGAATAATCCGTGCGCCGCCGTCGGCGTATCCGGGATTTAAGAAACGTCCTGCGAGAGAGGTCCCGACGTTCGCTGAGATTGTAGTCGTGCCTGTATCGAACGGGCTGATTGCCTGAATCCCATACTGCCGGTGGTTGAACAGGTTGAAGAACTCACCGCGGAATTCAAGATGCACCCGCTCCGTGAGGTGGACGATCTTGGTCAGACTCGCATCGAGATTGTTCTGGATGGGAGTGCGCGTCGTGAATCGGCCGAGATTCCCGGGCGTGCAGGGCGTAGCCGAGGTGCAAGCCGGAAGCTCGACATACATGGCCGTTGCAGGATTGATCGGCGTGTTCCCATTCTCGGGATTGATGTAGCCAGTTGGGCTGGGGTTGGTGGTGGTCGCCAATTGAGCGCGAACTCCCGGTGTTCCAGCCGAGTTATAGAAAGGCCGGTCAGTGGCGTTGCCTGTGGTTCCACCGAAACCGTCCGAATCGACTCCGTTCAGGATATTAAGCGGGGCTCCGGATTCCATCACATAGACCCCTGAGAGCTGCCAGCCGCCGATGACGTGCCCGACAATACCTTGTTGGCTGCGCATGAAGGGCAACTCGTAAACCGAAGTAATCGACACGCGATTGGGCCGGTCATACAGCGAGACTGATCTCTCCAGCCTCTGTCCTCCGAAGATAGACGGGATGGCCGCCGAGGCAGGCAAATTGTTGCCGGCCGTGGAGAAGACGTCGCTACCGTTGTCTAAGAATTTCGACCGCGTATAAGCCAGGTTGAAGTTGAAACCGCCCGAGAAACGACGGCTCACGTTCAGCTGACCTGCGTAGTAATTGGAATTCCCGCCATTCGTCCGAATGCTGCGTGCGCCTTGCAGTGGATCGTAGCGTTGCTGTATCTGGGAACTCGTGAAGTTCGCAGCGGTGTAGCCGGCCGGGAACTGCTCGAGAGAAGTCGGCACCAGGGGATTCAAGTCCTCCTGGATGAACAGGTTCAAGCCTCGAGAACCCACAAACGATGCGTCCAGCACGATCCCGCCGGGCAACTCGCGTTGCAGTCCGGCAGAGTATCGCATGATGTACGGATTAACCAGGTTACCGGGCACTAACGTCTGAGTAGCCAGTGGAGTTAGAACTGCAGCTGTGGGAAGAGCGCCGGAGAGGTTGGCTAACCCACGAGGATTGGCCGTGCTTTGAGTGGAAGCGTTGCTGACGGAGATGTTGTTCGGCGAGGAAGCCACGGCGTTGGACGCAATGTTATTAAAGAACGAGTCGTAACCCATCTGGAACCCGGCTCGCAGCACTGTTTTCTTCTGGCCGAAGATACCGAACGGGCCTGAGCCTGACGGAGAGTAGGCCAATCCAACCGTGGGAGCCCAGTTATTCAAATCGCTGTTGACGTGGTTAGGCTGGCTGTACGGACCGGTGAAAGTGACGGGATTGATGTTGAACAGGCCCGTCCAGGCCGGCGTCCGAAGCGAGTTAATCGGATTCCCGAAGAATTCGTACCGAACCCCGAGCGTAACCGTGAGGTTCTCGGTTGCACGCCAGCGGTCTTGCGCAAAATAAGCTTGACGGAAGAGCGCAGGATAATACGAAGCGCTTCCAAAATCCCGAGCTGCACTGCCGCCGGAGCCGCCATAGTTGTCGATGTAGTTCTGAAGACCGCTGAAACCGTTACTCGCCTGGTAGCTGAGCGTTCCACGGCTATTGAACGGAGCATCCTGTTTGGAACGTTGATCGAGAAGCGAAATTCCCGCGCGGAAGCTATGCTTCCCACGGACGTAATTGATGGTGTCCTGAAGCTCGTAATTATTAGCGATACGCCCCTGCGGCAGATTGCTTGCCACTCCGAAATTGGTCGTGAAATTCGCGATCGTAATGGTCGGGGTCGTCCCTGCCAACGGGTTCGTTGCATCGAACGGGAAATAGTAGTAGATGCGGTTATAAGCCAGCCGAAGCTCGTTAGTAGCGGCGGGTGAGAAGGTGTGCGTCTCAGAGATGAGAGCCTCGTTCACTGATCCCCCCTGACTCGTATCGAAGCCCGGGAAGTTGATGTTCGCCGCAGGGTTCACATTGCTGTCGAACAGATACCTGACGGAAAATTGATCGGAATTGCTGAAGCTATGGTCAACACGTTCCAGCAGTTGACGGTCGCGGTACTTCTGCGCGTAGGGACGCTGATACGTTCCCACCTGGATATTTCGTCCGTTCACGGCGACATTTGAGAACTGAGAGTTTGCGTCTATTCCGCTCGTAATCTGATTCAGAAGGTCGACACGCGGGTTGGTTCCAGCGGGATACAGCGAAAGCAGTGCGGCGCGGCCGGCAGCAGAAAATGAGACCAATCCCTGCTGGGAGGTCGAAACCTGGCGCTCTTCCTGGTAGGCGCTGAAGAAAAACGTCTTATTGCGGACAACCGGCCCGCCGACCGTCCCGGAGAAATACTGATCGGTACCCGGCAGGGGATGTCCCCGGTTCACGACGTTCGGATCGTTCTTCTGCAAATTCGTTGGTGCATCGTCGAACGTGGAGTCGAGCAGGTAGCGGAGCGTACCGTGGAACTCATTCGTTCCACTGCGCGTAATGGTGTTTACGACCGCACCGCCTGCGCGCCCGTACTCGGCGTCATAATTGCCGGTCTGGACGGCGACCTCCTGAACGGCGTCCGGATTCGTGATCTGGAATGCCTGGCCAGCTATCGAGATGTCATTGTTCTCCGTGCCGTCGATGAGAAAGTTGTTGGATCGGCCGCGAGCTCCGTTTACAGAAAACGTGCTCTGCCCGAACGAGTAGCGATTCGTCGAGACACCCGGAAGGGTAAGAGCAAGCGAGACCGGATTTTGCGTCGCGATTGGCAGGTTCGTCAAGTTTGTCGCGGTAATGGTTCCTCCGCGCACCGGGGCTTCCGTTTGCAGGAGGGCAGCGGTGGACGACACCTCGACCACGCTCGAAACTGAACCAAGCTCAAGCTGAGCGTCTATTGCCAGATTCTGGGCAGCGGCGACCGCGAATGCTTGCACGGCAAATGCCTTGAAGCCGGAAGCGGTTACTTTGACCGTATACCTTCCCGGATCTACCGCATCGAAGCGATAAGCGCCCGATTCGTTGGTGGTTGTCGAGCGAACCACTTTCGTGTCTTCGTTCGCGAGATCGACTGCCGCACCCAGGACGGCCGATTTTGTGGCGTCGAGAACTAACCCCGAAACGGTTCCGCGACTCGATTGCGCAATCGCGAAACCAGTGACGCTGAGGAACAGCAGCGCTAATGAAAGAAAGGAGGCAAGCCTCCGGCAGAACATGCGAGCCCGAAGCGGCTCAAAACTACAAAGCAAGAATTGTGACAAATAGAATAACCCTGAATGGAAATGCTAAATCCAGGGTAACCTACCTCTTCCGCGGTTCGCCAAGCCCGGAAAACGTTTCTCTTTGCCTCACTCGTCCACCCTCACTCGTCCTTTGCGCCACTCCTGGACGCGTGTGAGTGGCGGCGGTCGGCCGCTTTCTCAATCTCCGAGTTCATCTCGCCGCCAATGAGAATGGCTCCGTTCGTCACGTAGAGCCACAGCAGTAACATCGCGACACCGCTCAGACGGCCGAACGAGACATGATAGTCGTCAATGCGTTCGAAATAGACTCGCGCCACCAACGTCGCACTCACCCAGAGCGTTGCGGCCAGCAAAGCGCCGGGGGTGCTCCACCGCCAACGCTTATTCGTGAGACTCGGTGCGAAGCGGTAAAGAATCGAAAACCAGAACAGCAGCACCAGAATCAAAACGAGCCACTCAATCAGTCCCAGCGGCACCCGGGCGTCCACGCGCGAATGCAAGCTGGCTGTCGCCGCCACCACGCCCAGCGCAAACGTCGTAATCAGAGCCAACGCCACAGTGAGACCCACGATCGTGAGCCCCAACTGCCACGGGCGACGGCGACTCCTTCACCTCGTAGGCATTATTCAACCCGAAGATCATCGACCATGTTCCGTTGCAGCCCGCCCAGAGCGCACCCGCAAGGGCAGTAAGCGATCGCCAGCCCGGTAGTTGATGTCTCGTGGAAATCTGCGCTGACGGAGCGAACCGTTTCGACAATATCTCGTGGCAGGATCTTACCTGCCGCCTCCGATGAATGCCTGCTGGGCTTCGGGCGTAAGGCCCGGCACGTGCCTGGACACTAAGTGGAAGATCAGCAGCGCCGGAAAAATCGCCAGAAAGTGGTAGAAGGCCATCCGTCCGCCCTGTCCAAAAACTGCGTCCTTCCAGCTCTGATAGCTGGTACGGCGCACGAGCTCCGGGAACGAGAGGCCGCCAAGGTTCACACCTGTAGTCTATTTACACGCGCCAAGTTGCCGCGCATGTCTGTAATAGAGGCACCGCGCGTTTGAGTCTACCGGCCCTGAACTGTAGCCTGGGCCGGTTCGGTTTGTTCTGCCAAGCAGAGCGAAGATTTCGCGATAGAAGTCCGGATGAGACTGCCAGGTCTGCCCGGTAATGATCCGCCCGTCGCGCACGACCTGTTCCGTCACAAATTTGCCGCCTGCATGCTCAACTTCAAGTCGAACATGCTCGTAGCAGGTTAAGCATTTACCGGTCGTAAGCCCGGCCGCTGCCAGGATTTGCACACCGTGGCAGAGCGCGAAGATCCATTTGTCCGCCGCGTCGAATTCGCGGACCAATGCCAGCAATCGTGCGGTTGTTTCGCAGATACTCCGGAGCGCGGCCCCCGAGCAGCAGGACAGCATCATACTCGCCAGCGTTCACGTCGGCGAAACTAAGGTCCGCCTCCAGGCCATACCCGGCCGTTCGACGTAGGTGTCCCACCCGGGTTCGAAGTCGTGCATCACCAGGTGTAAGCGGCGTACCGAAGGAGCGGCGACGACTGCGTTCCAGCCGGCCTCCCGAAATCGGTGCACTGCGTAGAGAGCTTCATACGATTCCCCGCCATCTCCGGTAATGATCGCTATCTGTCGCATTCTGCCCTGATCCGCTCATTAGTTTAGCTGCATAATCTTACGGATAGCGGCCGGCACCGGCGTTCCGCAGCCCTGTGCCTTCGAATTCGGCGGCTCTTACTCCCTGGTCGATATTCGCGCTAGGTGCAATGCGATGAGAGCTTCGCGTTCCACGGGCGACTCGTTCTATGTATTCGAGTCGCGAATTCGGAATAGAGCGAGGTCCGATCGTCCTCCCATGAGCATTCGTTATCGCCTGGTGCTCATCATGGCGTCTTTGAGCATTCTCGGCGTATGCGTATCGTCGTGGCTTGCACACACCCGTGCTGAAGCTAGTCTGAAAGATGCTGCCATCCGGCAACTCTCCGGGCTACGCCGCGCCCGGGCTTATCAGATTGAAAGCTATTTCCGAACCGTTCGAAATCACGTTCTCTCGCTCAGCAACGACCGCATGTTCGTGGAGGCTATGCGGGAGTTTGATGGGGCGTACGGCAGACTCGATACACTCCCGAACGAACCGCGCATCCGTCTGCCGTGAGCTCATGGTACGAACAGTCTTACTTGCCGGCAGTGGGCAGGTTCATGATTCTGAACAAGCCACCATCGGCTTATCTCCCTACTGGCACGGCAGCTTACTGGCTTCAGAACCAATTCGTACTTCCGCGTGATCGTGCCGCCACTATCGCCGAATTCAGCGGCTTTGGTGCTGCCTACCATCGCGTACACGCGAAATATGACAGCCCACTCCGAAAGTTAATCGGTCAGTTCGGGTACGATGATCTGCTTCTCGTTCACCCGAAAGATCTCCGCGTCCTCTATTCGGCAGCGCACAATCCGGATTTCGGCACAAGCCTCAGTGTCGGGCCGTACCGTGACACGCCCTTGGCCTCGATCGTTACTCGCGCGATGGCGTCGCTTGATCCCGAAGCCGTATTCGTGGCCGATTACAGCCATTACACGCCACTCAAGGGTGCACCGGCTGCCTTTGTTGCCAGCCCTATTTGCGATGGTCCCTCTCGCGTCGGTACCTTCGTGATGCAGATATCGACGGCTGAAATCGATCGCGTTGTGTCTGGGAACCGGGAATGGGAGAAGGACGGATTAGGGAAGACCGGCGACGTAGAGATCGTGGGGCCCGATCGTCTCATGCGCTCTACGGCGCGTCGGTTTATCGAGCATCCGGAGAGTTATCTGAAGCGCCTTGAACAGGAAGCTGGCGCGAAGGGCGAAATTAATCAGGTGAGGGCCTTCGGCACCACCATTCTCGCGACGAAGGTTTCCCTCGCTGCTGTGCAAAAGGGCCTCGAAGGTCAGGAAGGAACTATCGTCGAGCGCGGGCCCGACGGTCATGAGCAAATCGTTTCGTTCATGCCGCTCAGGCTTCCCGGTCTCAACTGGGTTGTGCTCGCCCATGTCGATCTCGACGAAGCTTTAGCGCCGGTTTACGGCATCCGGCATACAGCCATTTTGTGGGGCATCATCGCTGTTCTTTTAACGACGGCGGTCGCATTTATCGTGACAGAACAACTACTAAAGCCGATCAATGCGCTACTCGGAGCTGTGAAGCGTATGTCCGCGGGAGACCTTTCCGCGCGCGTCCCGGTGCGGTCCCATGATGAATTGGGCGTACTTTCTTCGGCTTTCAACAGCATGTCCGAAACGATCGGGCATAACATTGCCATCATTGAACAGAAGAACCTCGAAAACGAAAATCTGCTTGCTCAATATTCTTCCCGGCCCGATTGCGCACAGGCTTAAGAGCGGCGAGACGGACATCGCGGACAGCTATGCGCAGGCCACGGTACTTTTTGCGGACGTCGTGGGGTTCACCAATATGGCCGCCTGCCGCGAACCGACCGAGATCCTGATGTTCCTCAACGGCCTGTTTACCCGTTTCGACGCTGCCGCCAAGCGCCACGGAATCGAAAAGATCAAAACAATCGGGGATGCCTACATGGCCGTATCAGGCATCCTTCCCAGCCATCCCGATCACGTGAAACAAATGGTTGAAATGGGGATCGAGATGCTCGAAGCGGTCAGAGCGTATGGGAGACATGCAAGATCCCGTTCAGCATACGAATTGGTATTAACACCGGACCTGTTGTCGCCGGGAGTCATTGGCACGACAAAGTTCATCTACGACCTCTGGGGCGATACCGTCAACATCGCCAGCCGCATGGAGTCGACCGGCATTCCCGGCGTGATCCAGGTTAGTAGGCCCATATACGAAGAACTCAGGGACAGTACGCTTTCGAATCCCGAGGCAAAATCGAGATGAAGGGCAAAGGACTAATCGAGACCTGGGTCCTTCACGTTGCCGAGGTGCTCCCTCCGAATTGCGTGAGTGTTCGATGGACCATTCCCTTCAGTTACTTAGCTCTCTAGCTGCTTCCTCCGGTCCGACTCTGGAGCGTGTTTTCCGCCCGCTGATTCCGTTCTTTTCACCTCAACAGAAATGGTAAGGCGCGGTATCTCATCCACTCCGTATGAGATATCGCGTTGCATTCGCGAGACGTTTTCAATCGGACGGTAACGAGTCGGCCCTGAACCCGACGGCTGAGCTGGATGCTGAACTCCCGGACGGCGTTGTTGCCGACAAGGTGTTTGTTGGAAGATTCGACCCGGAATCCAAGCACAATCAAGAGGTTATGGACGAGGACGACGCCTTCCTGGGCTCGGCTGCGGCGGAACTTTGGGAGTACGACGTCGTTGATGGCAACGAGCAGGATTTTCTGGACGCGATGCGGAACTCCGAGACGGTGATGGAGTTCACGGTCGTCGACGAGACCAGCGTCGACCCGGATGAGGCCACCGGAACAAACCTGGACGACAGCGACACTCGGGCTCCCGACGACATTGATGAAACGGAAGACGTAGCACGAGCGGGTTCTGGAAGGCGGGGCGTAGACGACGGGCCGGGCGGTCAGGTAACGGGCGATCCCAGTGCGGGCGATCTGAGGCCGAGCCGGATCTACGCCGGGAACGATGAGGTGGAAGGCATTGAAGACGAAGGTTCGGGCGGGATCGACAGCTTGACCGTCGTTTCGGCCGACGACCCGAGCCTCGGGCCTGACCGACCTGGATGGCAGCAGCCCGGACGACTGGGCGGCCGATACGGGCCCAACCAGGAATCCGGGCTCCGGCATCCGAACCGGCAAATAGGCCACTTACTCTGGATCAGGCGCCATCGCGGCGAAGAGGCTGCGATGGCACATCATCTTTGTGTGGCCCCGGCGGCTCCTCGACGATATCCGTTTTGTGACTCCGGCCCTGAGTAGCGTTCGCGTCGCTTTCAGGGTGCGGTAGCGGTTTGGTCTTCTGATCCATGCTCTTCTTCTCGGTCTGCTGATCGTTTGCCATGCTCCTGAGACGCAGGCGCCACCTCCGTACATGACACGGAAAACCGCTCGTATGTTTACCGTGAACTTTCTGGCACTGCGGAGGATTCAGAGAGCCCCACCCGGCGTAGAAGGCTGTCAAAACGAGGATCGCTGCGTAGCGGGTCAAAAAACGGATGGACTTTCAGGAACTGCAGGATTCCCGATTGTTCCGCGCAGGCGCGATCGAACCACGAAAATACCTGGTCGTAGTCACCAAGCGCCAAAAACGGATTGATGAAAGCGCCGGCTGGCATATAGCTATCCCGGCGGCGCTGCTTCATTTCACTCAACAGGCGAAGTGCTTCCGGGCGGTGGCCCGCCCGTGCCTCTGCCGTCGCCAGCAACTCGAGCGACCCGGCGCTGCGCTGCATCAGATTCACTGTCTTCTTGAGCTCCAGGATGGCCTCCTCCGGTTGCCCTTTGCCGATCAATGCGAAGCCCAGATACCAGCGCGCATTGGCGACGTCCGGATGGACTGCCAGGACGCTCCTCAGTTCACGAATGGCCTCGTCATATCGACGGGCGTGGAACAGGATCCAGCCTATGCTGATACCTGTGTTCCCGAGCGGATCCAGTTCGCGGGCGCGTCGCGCCCAGGCAAGCGCTTCCTCGACACGCCCCTGACAGAGAAGCCAATTAGCAAATCCCACGTGTGCGGCGGCGTCATTCGGCTTCAACTGCAGGGCTTCCTGGTACTCGGCTTCCGCCTGGCTCCAGTGCCACTGTCGTTGATAGACGGCCGCCAATACCAGATGTGCTTCGGCAAGTTCGGGATCCAACTCGAGCGCCTTCTTGGCGGCCGCAATCACCTTCGGGCGCATCTCACCTGGAGAAGCACCAACCAGAATGAGGCTGAGCGTTTCGTAAGTATTCGCGAGACCAACGTAAGCCGGAGCGAATGTGGGGTCCTTGCTGATCGCATCTTCGAAGTAGGCGACGCTTTCTTCGAGTTCCGCGCGAGTATTCCGGGCGCCGAATTCCCCGCGGACGTAGCTTTCGTAGACTTCGGGCGAGACCTGACGTGCCGCAATGAGCCGGGACTGTTCCTGCCCTGTGACCGTGGCCTCCACCTTCCTGGCAATTGTCGCGGCCACTTCGCTCTGTAGAGCAAGAACGTCGCCCATTTCGCGATCGTAGACTTCCGACCAAAAGTGCTCGTCGGTGTCGCCGCGGATCAGCTGAGCGTGGACCCGGATCCTGTCGCCAGCCTTGATGATCGAACCCTCTACCAGTGCGTCTACCCCGAGGGTTCTGGCGATTTCTGAGGCCGAGAGCTTCGTGTCCTTGAAGCGCATGACCGATGTGCGGGAAATCACGCGCAAATCTCGGATTCCTGCAAGACGTCCCACGAGTTCCTCTGTCATTCCCTCCGCGAGGTATTCCTGCTTCGGATCGCCGGAGAGATTTTCCAGGGGCAAGACTGCCAACGACCGGATCGCCGGCCGACTCGAAGCCCGCCCCGCGTTCCGATAAAGGCCGTAGCCCAGAGCGGCCACCGCGATAATAATCGCCGCTGCCACAACCCACACGGTTGAACGTTTGAACTTCGCTCCCTTTTGAAGATCTGCGGGCGGAGGACTCTCAGTTGGGCGCTTGGGGGGAACCGGCTCGACCGGGGTAACCGTTTCTCCGGGCGAGTTGAGGCCTGCATCGCTCGGCGGTTCGACAGCCGCTGCGGGGCGGACTACTGTTAGTGGCGCAATAAACCGGTAGCCCCGCCTTGGAACGGTCTCCACATAGCGCGGCGTCTCAGGAGAATCGTCCAGAACCTCTCGGATCCGCGCGACGGCATTGTTCAGCCCGTGATCGAAGTTAACGAAAGTAGCGACCGGCCAGAGCTCGGAATGCAGCTCTTCGCGGGTGACCAACTCTCCGCTCCGTTCCACCAGCACCGCCAGGACCTGGAAGGCTTGACCGGGCAGCCGCAATCGGACTCCGAGTTTCCGGAGCTCTCCCGATTTGAGGTTGAGCTCGAACGCCCCGAAGCGACGCACAGCGGCATCCTGCGTTGACTCCGGCATAGAATTTACGAAAGGAGAGCGTAACACACGCTACGCGATTGCTGGAGCTCTTCTCCTATGTGGTTCCGAATCAATAGCTTACTTGCTGATGCAAATCTGATGGGAAAAGGTGAGCGGCAGGATTGCACTCGTTTCGCCAGGGAACGAGGATTACGCCATGCTCTACCTACGGATTTCAATCGTAAGCGCCGCGGCCTTGCTGGCGTCCTTGCATATCAGTGCCCAGAATGTCGTAACGGACTGGAACACGGTCGCTTCCACGACCATCGTGACGAACGCCGCAGAACCGATCGCGGCTTCCGGTGTTTGGTTCGCTTACACCAGCATCGCCGTTTATGACGCGGTGAACGCCGTTCGCCATCGCCAGTTTCAACCGTTTTACTATCGCGGGACCACGAGGCCCGGCGCCTCGGAAGAAGCGGCTGCGGCTTCTGCCGCACATCGCGTGTTAGTGAACTACTTCCCCGGCCAGCAAGCAGCACTGGATGCGCAATATCAGACCTCCATGAACGCCATCACGGCCGACGCACGTGCGAAAGCTCACGGCACGGAAGTGGGCGAAGCTGCCGCCGCCGCGCTCATTGCCGAACGTACCGGGGATGGTCTGCTCGCATCCGTCCCATACACCCCGGGCACCGGCCCTGGTGTTTGGCAGCCCACCCCACCGGCGTTTTTAGCTGCTGCGACGCCTTGGCTCGGCCAGATGCGCCCCTTCACAATGCGTAATGCCGGGCAATTCTTACCGGACGGGCCGACCTCACTTAGCAGCGAAGAGTGGGTTGCTGACTACAACCTGACGCGTCTCTTCGGCGACGCAAGCAGCACGTTGCGAACCCCTGCGCAGTCAGAAATAGCGCTCTTTTGGACAGCTAACACCGCGCAGCAGTACATAAAAACTTTCAATGGTCTGGTGCAGCACTACAACTTGGACGTGATGGACTCGGCACGGCTTTCAGCGATCCTCTGGACGGGCTTCGCCGATGCCGGGATCGGATGTTTCAATGGAAAGTACACCTACAGTTTCTGGCGACCCGTAACTGCGATCAGGGCCGGTGGCGATAACGGCGAACTCGCCGCCGACGGCAACTGGACGCCTCTGGCAACAACACCAAACCACCCTGAGTATCCGGCCGCGCACGCCTGCATAAGTGGTGCCGTCACCGCCTTGGTAGCAGATTTCTTTGGAACTCATAAGGTACACGTCGTCGTTGATAGCGCAGTTTTCAGCGACGGAACTCACACCCATACATTCGAAAGCACCGAAGACTGGCTCAACGAGATCTATTGGGCGCGCATCTTCGGTGGTCTGCACTTCAACTATTCGCTTCAGGCGGGTAAGATGCTCGGGAAGCAAGTTGCCGATCAGCTTTTCGCAAACCATTTCGGTCCCGAGAACGTTTCGGGAAGATAGTTCCCTGCCGCGAAAGAGCCGGCAAGTGTTGATGCGCATTGCAAAAGTAAGGGCCGTCGCTTGCGTGACGGTCTTTTTGCATCCGAAGCTCTGGCTGCGAAATCATCAGGACGATGGCGTAGCGCTACTTTGCACCCGCCGGACGACAAGATGACTGCAGTTTGCCGGATAGTGCGTCGGAGTAGAGCGTAGCAACCCCTTTGGCTTCCCACCATGTGTATTGCTGGGCCACATAACGGGCCCCCGAGCCGGAACTGACATTAGAAAAGATCAACGAGTGACCGGAAATAGGAACCACCGCAAGGCTGTTCCCTCCGCCGTTGATGTATTCCACAGAAAACGGGGAAGAGGACACGCCAATGGCTTTGCCCGACGCATCACAGCTATACGTCACGGTTTTGCGCGCTATCTCCGGAGAGTCTGGCAGGTGAATGGTGAGATCCGTCGCGGAGAGAACCAAGGCGCTCGCGATTCCGAGCATTGTTCGCTTGATGGTAGAGAGTTGCATCACCGCAATTCAATCACTTAACGGCAAAGAAGCGGCTGGCTTACACTGTTTCGGTGTCTCGGGTCGCCATCATTGGTGCTGGTAATCTCGGTGCGTTCCTTGCTTCCTCTTTGTCGGGCGCAGGTCACGAGGTCTTGTTGTGCGTACGCCGCGCTCCTTCGCCGATCGCAATGGAAAGCCGTCCCGTCCTGCACCTGCCGTTCTACCTGCACGATCCACCCGCCGCCGACATTGTTCTGTTAACAGTGAAAGTCTATGACACGCCGGCCGCCTTGAATTGGCTCGCCCCACTGACGCAGGGACGTCAGCCTACGGCTGTTATCCAGAACGGGGTGCATCACATTGAACGAATCGCACCATTTCCCGCCATTCCCGTGCTTTCTCTGGTCTACGTCGAGGCGCAAGGCGGTGTCTATCGCGCTTTTGAGCCGCCGCGCGCCCACTTCAGCGTGCCCGCGTCGCCCGCCTCGCGGCCCTTTGTAGACCTGTTCGATAACACGTCCATTCGAGTCCGTCAGGAACCGGACTTCCACACTTCGGCCTGGCGCAAAATGCTTCAGAACTGTGTCTCAAATCCGCTGACAGCTCTTGCTGGCCGCGGTCTGGAGATTCTCGCTGAGGCCTCGTACCGCGGATGGGCAGAAGCCATCCTCGCCGAAGCTCTTCCGATTGCCCAGGCCGATGGCGCACGAGTGTCTGCCGACGATGCCCGAGAGATTCTGGAGCTGCTCGCTTCCTATCCCCCTGGAACGCGTACGTCCATGCTGCAGGACCGGGAACGCGGAAAGCGGCTGGAAGTGGAAGCTCTCAACGGGACGGTGGTAGAGCTAGGCCGCCGATTCAACCTTCCGACCCCGGTCAACGAGGATCTCGTCCATCGACTGAGCAAGTTCTCTCCTTAGCCCCAAAGCCCCCCTCAGCAAGAGTAAAGTTAGCGGATATGGCTCTCCAGTTCACAACCTCTTATTTGCAAGACTCTCTTTCCCTGTTTCGCTACTACAAGACGCTGAGCGAACGAGCCATTGCGCAGCTCTCGGACGAACAGCTCTTCACGGCTACCGACGACGAGTCAAACTCCATTGCGGTGATTGTGAAGCACATGGCCGGTAACCTGCGCTCACGCTGGACGGACTTCCTGACCAGTGATGGTGAGAAGACCACGCGCAACCGCGATACGGAGTTCGTCGATCCTCCCGAAAGCCGTGAATCGCTGCTCCGCATCTGGAACGAGGGATGGGACCTGCTGTTTGGGGCGCTCGAACCCCTCACGGACGCGGATTTGGAGCGGACAGTGAGAATCCGCGGCGAAGCGCATTCCGTGATGCAGGCAATCAACCGCCAGTTGACTCATTACGCCTACCACTCGGGCCAGATTGTGTTTCTGGCGAAACACCTCAATCACGGCCAGTGGCAAACGCTGACGATTCCGCGAAACCGATCGGCGGAATTTAACGGGCGAGTCCAGGCTGGCGAGGCGAGTCAGCGATAGCCTGGGAGCGGGGTAAGATTCCTCCTGTTGCTTTCTCCCGAAGCTTTTGGTGCAATCATGGGAGAAATCATGGTTATTTCGATGAAGTTGCACTCGACGAAGGCCGAGGTCCAGGCCGTTTGTGAGCGCATCGGGGAATTCGGCTACAAAGTGCATTCCATCGAGGGCGAAGAACGGGTTGTCATTGGTGTCGTAGGCGTCGGCGACGTGACCGCATGCCTCGAATCGCTTGAAGCCATGCCGCAAGTTGAGAAGGCCGTCCGGATCTCCGCGCCCTACAAGTTCGTCAGCCGTGAGTTCCGCGGCAGCAAGTCGCAAATCGTTGCTAACGGGATCGAGATCGGTGGCGACGAGATGGTCGTGATGGCCGGCCCTTGTTCCGTCGAGAACGAGAAACAGATCCTCGACACGGCTCGCTCCGTTGCAAAGAGCGGTGCAAAATTCCTCCGTGGTGGCGCGTTCAAACCGCGCACTTCGCCCTACGATTTCCAGGGGATGGAACTTGAAGGGTTGAAACTGCTCGCGAAAGCGAAGCGTGAAACCGGACTCGGCATTATCACCGAAGTCATGAGCGACCGCGATGTCGAAATGGTGGCGGAATACGCCGATATTCTTCAAATTGGCGCTCGAAACATGCAGAACTTTGCGCTTCTGAAAGCGTTGGGCAAAGTGGGACGCCCGGTGATGCTCAAACGTGGCCTTAGCTCCACAATCAAAGAGTTGCTCATGTCGGCAGAGTACGTGGTTGCTCACGGAAATCCGAACGTAATCCTGTGCGAGCGGGGCATCCGAACGTTCGAAACGGCCACCCGGAACACCTGCGACATCACCTCGATCCCGGTTCTGAACGAACTTTCTCATCTCCCTGTGGTGCTCGACCCGAGCCACGCCACCGGAAAGCGCAGCTTGGTACCGGCGCTCTCCCGGGCCGGGGTGGCGATTGGGGCTGATGGCTTAATCGTCGAGGTCCACCCCCAACCGGAAAAGGCCATGAGCGACGGCGCTCAATCGCTGACACTGGCGCAGTTCGAGGCAATGATGCAGGAGCTGAAACCGTACGTCTCGCTTTGGAAAGCGTCTCGGGTCGGTGAATTAGCGGCAGTGTAGGTCTCCTTCTGCGCGTCCCTTGGCGACAGCTATCCGTGGTCGGACTCGTGGCCCTTGTCACGGTCGGGGCGACGTTTGCGATCCACTGGTATCGGCATCGTTTCATTCGCTCCAACGCCGATCTGATCGCGTTCCTGCCGGACAAAGATGGAACGGAACTCTTTATTGACGCTGCGCTATTGCGCCGCGCCGGCATTCTGGACCTTTTGTCGCCGGGGACCTTGGGTGAAGATCCCGATTACCAGCGATTCCAGAGCGAGACGCACTTCGATTACAAGCGGGATCTCGATGCGCTCGAAGGATCGTTCGAAGGCGACCGCGCGACTTTTCTCCTCCGGGGACGGTTCGATCGTCGCGAGTTGTGGAAGTATGCAGTCTCTCGCGGCGGGCAGTGTGACGGAGACTGGTGCCGGATGCCGGCAAGCACTCCCGGCCGTTGGACCTCGTTCGCGCTCCCGCAATCCGACGTTCTTTCGCTTTCCGTCGGACCGAGCCCGTCGGAACAGGTGTGTCGCCTGGAGCGCAGAAGTGCCGAAAGGCTAGGCGAGCCTCCGTCCGATCCGGTCTGGCTCAAGGTGTCGCAGGAAGTATTCCGCAAGCCGGCCGAACTTCCGCTTCCGCTCCAAATCCTGGCCGTCTCTCTGCAGTCGGCGAACCCGGTGATTCTCTCGGCGGGAATGGGCGAGTCGGGCGTCTATCTTCTTAAGCTCGATGCCCATTTTCCGAACCGGGCAACGGCCGATACAATACGGAACCAACTGGAACTCGAGACAAAGTCTCTATCGCTTGCGCTCGCACGGCAGCATGGGCCGGCCGATCCGAAGGATTTCGGGGCTTTGCTCGCTTCGGGTACATTTCAAGTGTCAGATGCTCATATGCTTGGACGATGGCTTATCCGGCCCGAACTGCTTCATTCACTCGAGTAGGTAACTGCTCGAGTGAGCTTTCGCCCATTTTGCGTCCTCGGCCCGGCGGCCCTACTCTAACCTAGTAGATATCCTGTCAATGTCGACAAGCGTTTCAGCCCCGCCCCAAGCGGAAGAGCTTTACCGAAGCTTGGAGGCGAAAGTCCACTCCATCAGGCCGAAGGAAGACCTCGCCCCGCTTTACAAGGCCTTCCGGTTCGCTGCTGACCACCATAAATCCCAGACGCGGAAGTCGGGCGAGCCCTATATTTGCCATCCGCTCGAGGTGGCGCACATCCTGGCCGACATGCAGATGGACCTGGTCTGCATGGAAACCGCTCTCCTCCACGACACGGTCGAGGATACGTCAGCCAAACCGGAGGAAGTAAGGGCAACCTTCGGTGAGGACGTGGCCCGGTGCGTTGACGGCATCACAAAGCTGAGCAAAATCAGCCTGGCAAATCGGGAAGACCGGCAGGCCGAAAGCCTTCGCAAGATGCTTCTGGCGATGACGGCCGACATTCGGGTCATCATCGTCAAGTTGGCCGACCGGCTCCACAATATGCGCACGATCGCCGCTCTTCCCCGAGAACGGCAGGAAGCGATTGCCCAGGAAACGATCGACATCTATGCTCCCATCGCTCACCGGCTGGGGATGGGGAAAGTTCGCGGTGAGCTGGAGGAACTGTCCTTCCAGACACTGCATCCCGAGGCGGCCGCCGAACTCCATCGCGAGATTGCGTCCAAGCAGCAGGATCACGAGCGGTGGCTCGAAGATGTCCAAAAGCAAATCTCTGAAAAGCTGGCCGCCGAAGACGTACCTGCGCGCGTGGAGGGGCGTGTCAAACGAGCCTATTCGATCTATCAGAAGCTGAAACGCCAGCGGATCACGCTGGACCAGGTTTATGACGTCCTGGCGGTCAGAATCATCACCGATTCGGTGAAGAACTGCTATGCCGCCCTGGGCGTGATCCACAACGAGTGGCACCCGGTTCCCGGGCCGGATCAAGGACTTCATTGCGATGCCGCGGCCGAATCTCTACCAGTCGCTGCATACGTCGGTCATTGGACCGGGCGGAGTCGCCTTTGAAGTGCAGATCCGGACGGAGGAGATGCACAAGATCGCGGAAGAGGGAATCGCGGCGCACTGGAAATACAAGGAGGGCGGCGGCAAGGGGCCAACCTCCGACGACCAGCGGATTGCCTGGCTGCGCCAACTGGTGGAATGGCAGCGGGAAGTCAGCGACTCGGAGGAGTTTCTCTCGACGCTGAAAGTCGATCTTTACTCGGAGGAAGTCTATACATTCACGCCGCGAGGTACGGGTGATCGTGCTCCCCCGCGATGCCACGCCCATCGATTTCGCCTACGCCATTCACAGCGATATCGGCCATACCTGCGTGGGGGCGCGCGTGAACGGCTCCATCCGGCCTCTGAGATCGACGCTGAAAAACGGCGATGTGGTTGAGATTCTGACCCAGCCGGGGCATCAGCCGAGTCGCGACTGGCTGGCCCTGGTCAGAACGTCCCGTGCTCGCAACCGCATCAAGCACGTCATCAACGCGGCCGAGCGCGCCAAGGCGGTCGAGATCGGTCAGAAGTCGCTCGAAAAAGAAGCCCGGCGGCTCGGGGTGAATCTCGGTCGCATTTCGCAGGACGAACTGGCCGAAGTTGCTTCCGAGTACGGCGTCAGCAAGGCCGAAGATCTGTACGCCGCACTTGGATTTGGGCGATACTCTGCGCGCCAGGTACTTCAGAAAGTGGCGCCCGACGATCTCCCGCCCGAGGTGGAGGCTCCGCCCTCAATGCCTCCGACCGCAATTCCTCCGGAGTCGCCCGGAGCGGGCGACGGCGATCTCACAATTCACGTCAAAGGCGCGGACGACGTGCTGGTTTATCGCGCCAAGTGTTGTAACCCGATCCGAGGGGAACACATCGTCGGCTATATCACGCGAGGTAAAGGCGTTGCGGTCCACTCCCAATGTGTCCGAACGTTCAGAACCTGATGTACGAAGCGGAACGGAAGAATCGACGTCGAGTGGGCCCGGACCGGAGCGGTCACGTCTACCCGTAAAGGTACTCGTCTACACGGACGACAGGCCGGGCATTCTCCATCAGCTCACGTCTATCTCTGAGCTCGGAATCGAGCAATATCCGGACACTGGAGGCGAAGGGCGATCACAGCCGTACGGACGACAGCGCGATCGTGGACATCACGATGGATGTCAAAGATAAGAAGCAATTAGAGCGGGTAGTGAATGCTTTCCGGCGCATTCCGGGCGTCCGGGACATCAAACGAGTGCTGACGAACTAAAGCATGCAACCGGAACTTGAAACTATGGCTACCCAAGCCGAACCTGAACACATCGCCATCTCGAAGTCGACTGGAATCAAGATCGACTGGCGGGACGGCCACCACAGCGACTACTCGCTCGCGTACCTGCGAGACGAGTGCCCTTGCGCCACCTGCACCGGCGCCCATGGAACCGAGCCGCAGCGGTCCAACTACTCCAAACCCGACCCGTTTCCGATGTTCAAACCGGCTCTGAAGATGACCTCCGTCGAGGCGGTTGGCAGCTATGCCGTACGTATCTTCTGGAACGACGGACATAGCTCCGGGATTTACTCGTTCGATCATCTGCGGCAGATTTGTGATTGTGCCGAGTGCAAAGAAAATAGAGCGGGGCGGTAGATCGAACCGCTCGGGAGTCAATTAATGGGGCGTTGTCCGCCTCCGAGAAGTTTGCGGCGTTAACTCTTCACTGTCGGCAAGACCGGAAATGATTACAGGCTCGTGGTTCGGGAATTCCGCAATCAGTCTGAGGCTGCCGCCCATACTCTCAATGTAATGACGCAAAGTGGAAATCAGGACATCCGATCGCTGCTCCAGGCGGGCAACGCTGTCCTGACCGATGCCGAGCGACTTGCCGACTTTGGCCTGGGTCAGTTTCTGCGCCCGGCGTAGTTGCTGCAAGGACATCTCTTCCGCGATCAAAAATGCTGCGCGACGCTCGACCTTCGCGCGGCGACGCGAGTCGAGGGCTTTGACCTTGTCCCTTAGTGTTGTATTCATCGGCTTTTCCTCCCTGTCTTCTTCTCGACCTCGATCAGGTGTGTGTCGAATCGTTTGTCCGCCTTTGAGATCAGCTGGCGGTAGAACCGCTTTTCACTAACGCCCGATTTGTCACCCCCGACCAGAACGGCCGCACGCCGATTGGGATCGAACGCAAAAGCAAATCGCCAGACTCCATCCGCTGCATCAAACCGGAGTTCTTTCATGTTGGCGTGCTTGGATCCATGCAGTGTATCGACCCTGGGGCGTCCTGCATCCGGTCCAAATCTCTCTAAGACCTTCAGTTGTGCCAGGAGTTCATCCTGTACCGCCGTTGGCAACTCCTCATACTCAGGGTCAAAGTCTCTGAAGAAAATTACTTCCCAGGACACGATTCAAGTATATATGGCTTGCAGGCCATATGGCTAGCAGTCCATTAATAGGGCCCTGATAGAGATGATGGTTCCTTGCCCAATGTGATTAGATACCGTTGAACCACATGAGAGCTTACGTCGCCACCACTGGCATTATCTTCGGATTGCTGGTGCCGGTTCACGTCTGGCGTGCTGTCGTGGAAGACTTCAGGCCGTTCACCGAACCCGCGTTCGTTCTCATTACGCTTTTAGCGCTTGGACTTTTTGCCTGGTCAGTGTATCTGCTTCGACGAAGAAGTTAGCTACTACTCATTTCAGAAACTCTGCATCCTACGCCCTACACTGGTTTCGAATGCTTCCTGGTTTCGCGAAACGTTGCCTTACCTGTTTCATCCTTGCTCCCGCTTTTCCTTCCCGCACAGACGCCCAATACTGAAGGGTTTGCCCGGGATCCGAAGCAGCCGATCGACCAAACCTATACACAGGCGATCAAGAAGTACACCACTGCGCCTGCTCTGAACTCGCCGCTCACGGACTACCTGCCGGCTTCGAATTCCGTACCAACACCCGCAAAAGTGCTGGGTGACGTAGCGGGTGCGCCTGACATGCTCCCTTACGCGGAGGATGTGTACCGGTATTTCCGGCTTCTGGCGGCTGCCACTCCTCGGGTTAAGGTCTTCACAATCGGCCACACCGAAGAGGGGCGCGAGATGATTGCCGTGGCAGTGGCCGACGAGTCCCTGCTCTCCCAAGCCAAGGAAAACGGAGCACGTCTCGCCCAGCTCGCCGATCCCAGAACACTCCGCACCGACGATACAAAAGCGCAGGCTTTGGTCGATCAATCGTTCCCCGTGTACTACATCACGGGCACCATCCACTCTCCCGAGACCGGTGCGCCTACCGCGGTCATGGAGCTGGCATACCGCCTGGCGGTGGACGACGCGCCTTATATCAAGTTCATCCGGTCCCACATGATCACCTTGATCACGCCCGTGGTGGAAGTAGACGGCCGGGACCGCATGGTCGACCTCTATCGCTGGCACAAAGCCCATCCTGGCCAGAACTGGCCGCGACCTTTGTATTGGGGGCATTACGTCGCGCACGACAATAACCGGGATGCGATGGCCATGACTCTGAGCCTGACGCGAAACGTGTTGAACACGTACCTGGACTGGCATGCGCAGGTGCTTCACGACCTCCACGAATCGGTACCGTTTCTCTACGACAACACGGTGGGAGACGGACCCTACAACCCGTGGATCGACCCGATCCTGACGGACGAATGGTCGATGCTGGCATCGGACAACATGGCTCGCATGCAGAGCTTCGGCATGCCCGGCGCATTCACCCACGGGAACTTCGATACCTGGAGTCCCGGATATCTGATGTTCCTTGCAGGTCTGCACAACGGCATCAGCAGGCTATACGAAACTTTCGGAAACGGCGGCGCCGATACGGAGAAGAGAATCTTGTCGCCCGACCAGTATTCGCGCACCTGGTACCGGGCCAATCCTCCTTATCCCATCGTCACGTGGTCGCAGCGAGATAACAATAACTATGAGCAGACGGCCTTGCTCTCCACGCTCTCGTTCTTCGCCCACAACACCAAGATTTTCCTCCACAATTTCTATCTGAAAAGTAAACGCGCCATCGAGAAACCGCAGGACGCCGGCCCGGCAGCGTATGTGCTGGCTGCAGATGAGCGGTTTGCAAATCACCAGGTGGAGCTGCTGAAGGTGATGGAACGGCAGCACATCGAGATTCAGCGGCTAACGGAGCCCGTAACGGTCAAGCAGCCGCCCCCGGCCCGGAAGCCGGGTTCAGACGAAAAGCCGCCATCGCCGCCTCCACCTCCGACGCGTACCTTCGCACCGGGCAGCTTCGTGATTCGCATGGATCAGCCGTTCTCGCGTGTCGCCGACGCTTTGCTCGACCGGCAATTCTGGGCGCCGACCGATCCGCAGAAGACCCCGTATGACGACACCGGCTGGTCTTTTGGCGATCTCTTCGACGCCGGCCTGACGCGTGTCACGGATAACAGCATTTTGTCCGCAAAGATGACGCCTGTTTCCGCTCTGAGCGAAATCGCGCCACCGGACCCGGGCAACGGCCCGATTTACGTCGTGAACAACTCTGCGCAGACCAGCCTTGTTTCGCTCGCGTATGCATTGGGTAAAGGCGGGAAGCTTTCGATCGCAGAGGAAAGCTTCGAAAACTCAGGTCATAAGTTCGCGGCGGGCTCACTGATTATCGGCAGCGTGGCGGGTGACAAGCTGAAGCCCCTGTTGAATCAATTCGCATTATCTGCCGTTAGCCTGGCCAGTGCGCCAAATGTGCGGTCCCATGCCGCGTCCGCTCCTCGCATCGCCTTCATGCACACCTGGCTATACACCCAGACGGAAGGGTGGTGGCGACTGGCGTTCGACAACCTGCACGTGCCGTTCAGCTACATCAACACGCAAACGGTTTGCAACGATGCTGATCTCCGGTCCAAGTACGACGTCATCATCTTTGCGCCGGTCGGACGGACCACGCCGGAACAGATTGTGGACGGCCTGCCCATGTGGGGCAACGCGATGCCCTGGAAAACGAGCCCGATTACGCCCAATCTGGGCAAGCTGGATTCGACCGATGACATGCGGCCCGGTCTCGGCGAGTCTGGAGTCGCGCACCTGAAGGAGTTTGTCAAAGCCGGTGGACTCCTGATCACCTCGGAGGATACGGCGGAGTTCGCAATCGCCGAGGGTTTGGCTCCGGGCGTGTTTGCAGCCCCGAAAAGAACCTTGAAGTTGGTTGGTTCGGTATTAAACGCGGCCATTTTGGACAACAAGACCCCGGTCGCCTACGGCTACGACGGAAACCTGGCTTTGTACAGTGCGAATGGCCTCGCTTTTACCGTCGGTAATCTTACCGTGAACCGCAACATTCTGACTGCGAAAGAATACAAAAGGCCCACCGGCCGTGGCGGTCCCGACGATGAAGACGTACCGGAAGGCAGACCGCTTCAAAAGGCTTTGCCGCTGCCCTCTCCCAAGCCTTGGGAAGCGACGCCCCTGAACGAAGAACTGGAGCGCAACAATCCCCTGGTGATTCCGGCCGAATACCGGCCGCGCGTGATCGCTCATTACGCCGCAACGAAAGACTTGCTGCTCTCCGGCCTGATCGAAAATCCCGAACCCGTTGCCGAGCACGCGGCCATCGTCCAAGCTCGCTTTGGTCGGGGTCATGTGCTGCTTTTTGCTAACAATCCTGTTTATCGGGGCGAGACCATCGGCTCGTATGCATTCGTCTTCAACGCCCTGATGAACTTCGGGTACTTACAGTAAGCGCACAGCTCCTGGGAAACATACGGGCACAGTACGTTTGCTAGCAGGCCTGTCCGATTCCCCGATACGAAGCCCGGCGGAACGAGTCTACGGTGTGGGAATGACCCATCCGGAAGCTTGTGCCTGGACGGCACGCGTCTCGGTTTGACTTCGGGACGCGCTGGCATCTGGTGAGTTCATTCGCACAATCAGTCGCCACTCGATGAAGCGACAAACCGCGCTCGTGCCGAGTAACAGCCTGGAGTGACGAGCACGGTTAGGAGATGAAATATGTACCACCACGTGAAAGAACTGATGTACACGGTTCGGGTTGATGCTCCCGATCCACGATTTGGCAATATGTTGCTCGAGCAGTTCGGGGGCGCGAACGGAGAGTTGGCCGCCGCCATGCAGTATTCCGTGCAGGGCATCAATTGCGATGATCCCGAACGCAAGGACTTGCTGATGGACATCGGGACTGAAGAACTCAGCCATCTGGAAGTCATCGGCGTGCTGACCCGAATGCACCTGAAGCCACTACGAAGCAAGAGAACCGCAGCGGAAGCTGATCCTTTGATTGCAGTTGTGGGCGGAGGCGGAGTTTCGTTGCGTAACTCGATGGGCAACGCCTGGACGGCAGATTACCTGAAAGTGACGGGAGAACTCGACGTCGATTTGCGCAGCAACATCGCAGCCGAAGCCCGGGCAAAAATCACCTATGAGCGCCTGATGAATTTCACCGATGACAGGGGAACGCTCGATGCGCTGCAGTTTCTGATGACGCGCGAGATCACTCACATGAAGGCGTTTACCCTGGCTCTCGAAAGCATGGGCAAACCAATGTTCTCCATCGGCACTCTGCCGCCAACCCCGGGCGTTGTTGACCAGTATTTCAACGATTCGACGGGAATTGGCGATCGCGGAGAGCCGGATGTGCGCGGTCCATGGAACGAAGGGGGAAGCTGGGAGTACGTGGAAGCCCCTGCGTTCAAGGAGTTCCTGTCGCCTGAAACCGGAGCGCGGCAATCCTCGGACGACCACGGCCACAACGGGTCAGCCGGTGTGAAGAAGCACAGCGCAGCGAAGAAGACATCAAAGGCAACAACCCGCTCCAAGTAGCGAAAGAGAAACATTACATGGCTCAATTAAAAGAACTACTCGTTGAAGAACTACAGGATCTTTTGCATGCGGAGACGCAGCTGACGAAAGCCATACCGCAGATGGCCGAAGCTTCCCATAATCCGAAGCTCCGGGAAACCTTCGAAAAGCATCTGCTGCAGACAGAGAACCACATTGAGCGTCTCCGAACTGTCTTCGAGCTATTGGGCGAGAAAGCTCAGGCCAAACCCTGCAAGGCAATGGAAGGCTTAGTGGCCGAAGGCGAGGAGACGATCGAAGAAGGGAAAGAGAAGGAAGAACTCGCGGCGGACCTGGCGCTGGTCACCGCTGCCCAGAAAGTAGAACACTACGAGATTTCCGCTTATGGCACTCTCCGTACGTTAGCCCGTCAGATTGGCGAGTTCGAGGTAGCGGAGTTGCTCACTCACACGCTGGGTGAAGAGGAAGCGGCAGATTTTCTGCTCACGGAAGTATCCAAGCCGCTCATTCAGCAAGCAACGTCGGAAATCCTGGAAGTCCAGACCGGGAAAAAGCAAACCGCAGGCGTATAGAGCGGGTCAGTACAAGGGCGGGGAAGCGTAGAAGCTACCCCGCTCACGCTGAAATTAAAGCAGACGGAAATTGACCTGAACCTGAGCCTGGGTAGCCACCGGGCGACCGCCCTTCATTCCAGGACGGAAGCGCCACTTCATAACGGCTTCAATGGCCTTTTCGTCTAAGCCCAACCCAAGAGGCCGGACAACGTGGATGTCGCGGGGGATTCCGCGCTCATCTACGACAATTGACAGCAAAACTTCGCCGGAGTACTTCGCTTTGCGAGCTTCTTCCGAGTACTCGGGTTCCGTCTTCGAGACCAGTACGGGCGCGGAAACGTCACCGCCAATCCGGAAAGCGCCGCCGCCGGTACCGCCGCCCGAACCCGGACCATAGCCGTCGCCGTTGCCGCTACCAATTCCACCGCCCTTACCGCTGCCCAGTCCATTCGCACCCTGTCCCCCGGACAGATCCATCAGTTTGCTGATCGGATCGCCGTAGTTGTCGGCAACAATTTGCGGGGCTTGCGCGGTGATGGTAGGCACCACAGGAAGCTTGGGCTGCTGGACGGCCAATGCCGGCGGGATAAACTGCTTCGGAGCCGGAGGAGGCGGAGCGCCTTTGCTCACCGGAACAGGAGCGTGTTGTCCGCCGCCGCCACCGCCGCCGGATTTAACCGCAGCTGGGGGTAGCTTGGGCTTGTAATTCTCAAGCGGGAAGTAAATCGCGGTGACATCCTTCGGCTTGGGCGGAAGGATCGTCTTACGAAAAATGACCAGCAACAAGGCGATGGCCGCAACGTGGATCAGGAGCGAAAGCGATCCCGACCGCGTTTCGCCGCCGCCGTATGCTCCCCAGATCGTACCGACTTCGACCGGTTTCGAGGTGACCTCGAGGGGAGGGAGCTTTCTGGGATGGATTACGTCCCGGACGTTTGAAATGAGAGACTTAAACCAGGGTTGCTCGATATCTTGCAGATCCCCGAGCCGCGCTCCTTCGACCGGCCGGGACGTGATTTCGAGAGGGGGGAGTTTCGGAGGATTGATAAGCTCCCGAACACCTTGAACGATCGACTTATACCAGGGCGATTCTATATCGTTCCCGATGAGAAGGCGATCTAAGTGGTCATCCGAAAATTCTGGCATGGAAAACTGACGCGACCTTTTTCTACCTGCTCGTTACGACGCCGGTCGAAATTCAACCGTTGCAAAAACATAGGCGTCGGGGAACGATTGGACACTATCAGCTTAGCACTGAAAATCGGCGTTAAGCCGGAGGGAGCACATCCTCCAGACCCGCCCAGATTTCATCCAGAACATCCGTCAGTTCGTGCCCCGAGTTCAGTTGGACGAGTCGGGCCCCTCTGTGCTCCTCCACAAATCGAGCTGAGTTCGCGACCGGAACCAAATCATCGTGTATGCCGTGAAAAATGAGTGTCGGTACCCGGGAATTCGGGTACGGCGGGTACTTCTTCGCATCTTCGAGAAAGCCGTACGACAGGTCTACCTGGCCGCCCGCTCCATAGTGAAACACGGAAAGCTTTCCCGATTCCTTCCAATTCCTGATTTCTTCCGGGCCTAGCCGTTGACTCCAGAGATCGTAGAACCCGAAGGCAGGCGCGAGCAGAATTAGATGCTCCACTTTGCTGTGTTCTGCAGCGTACAAACTTGCCAGATATCCGCCCATGCTCGAACCGACGATGATGAGCCGTTCTGCGCGGCTAGCCGCTTTGCGGACCACTTCCAGTTGCCCTGAAATCGTGAGGTGGAAGAAATCCCCCGCAGCCAGGTCGGGAGCGTCGAACCGGATTCCCCGTTCTCCG
This sequence comes from uncultured Acidobacteriaceae bacterium, assembly GCA_963730775.1. Taxonomy (GTDB): domain Bacteria; phylum Acidobacteriota; class Terriglobia; order Bryobacterales; family Bryobacteraceae; genus Bog-105. The sequence goes on from CAVSTI010000027.1 coordinate 136,761, forward strand.
AAGCGCTCCTCCAGAAATCGCGCCTTTCTCGACTGCGGACTGGACGCGAATCCATGCAAATACAGGACACTTAGAGCGGGAGTCAACATCTACAGCTTAGTGGGTCTCTCCATCCGGCCTGTCGCCTGTGCGCAGTGCTACAACTGTTTAAAGGCTCGTTCAAACTTCTTGTGACCTTACCAAACGCCGCGAGCTCCCTGCTGTTTGGCTTTAAATCCAATCCATGATGTAGGTTAGTGTGTTGGACCGAGTATTTCTTGGCCGAATCGCAGCTGTGTTTGCGGAGAGATTAGGAGAAAGATAATGGCAGCAGTAGCAGACAAGGTAAAGCAGATCATCGTAGAACAACTGGGAGTGGACGAGAATCAGGTCGACCCAAGCGCCTCGTTTGTCGATGATCTGGGGGCGGATTCTCTCGACATCGTTGAGCTGGTTATGGCGTTCGAAGAAGCGTTTGACCTCGATATTCCGGACGACGAGGCTGAAAAGATTAAAACCGTCAAAGACGCCGTCGACTACATTGAAGCGAAAAAGAAATAATTTGGGATTAAGAGTCCCCGTTTTGGCCGCGCAGGGAGCGCGCACTCGGAGAGCATCGTGAAACGTAGGGTCGTTGTCACGGGAGTCGGCCTTATCACTTCAGTCGGCACGGGCACCGAAGATAACTGGGCCGCGATTAGAGACGGCAGGAATGGCATTGGGCCAATCACCCAGTTCGATACTACAGGCTTCGCAGCACGTATCGCCGGTGAAGTGAAAGATTTCGATCCCCTGAAATACGTCGATAAAAAAGACGTGAAGAAGATGGGTCGGTTCATTCAGTTCGCAATGGCCGCATCCGAGTTTGCAGTCAACTCTGCAAACTTAAAGGTGCCGGAGGAAGAAGCCGAAAGCTTTGGCGTCTACATCGGAAGCGGCATCGGCGGATTCGAGGTGATCGAGCGGGAGCACCGCACTTTGCTCGAGCGGGGTCCAAGCCGGATTTCGCCGTTCTTCATTCCTTCGTGCATCGTCAATCTGGCGAGCGGTTACGTTTCCATCCGCTACGGCGCGAAAGGACCGAATTCGGCTACCGCCACCGCTTGCACGACCAGCGCTCATTCCATCGGCGATTCGTACCGCCTGATTCAGCACGGTTATGCCGATGTCATGATTTCGGGCGGCGCTGAAGCTTGCGTCACGCCCATGGGCATCGGTGGTTTTGCGGCGATGCGCGCCCTCTCGACCCGTAACGATGAGCCCCACCGGGCCTCGCGTCCATGGGACCGGGATCGGGATGGTTTCGTGGTCGGCGAGGGCTCAGGGATTCTGATTCTGGAAGAGCTTGAACGTGCCAAGAAACGGAACGCTCCGATTCTTGCCGAGATTGTGGGTTATGGGATGAGCAGCGACGCTCACCACATAACTTCGCCTCCGGACGACGGAGAAGGGGCATACCGGGTGATGCGGAACGCTCTTCGAGACGCCGGGATCGAGCCGTCTCAGGTGCAATATGTGAACGCTCACGGCACCTCGACCGGCCAGGGCGACAAAGCCGAAACCTGTGCCATGAAGCGCGCCTTTGGTGAGCATGCGAGGAAACTGGCCGTCAGCTCAACGAAATCCATGACGGGCCATCTACTCGGCGGGGCGGGCGGGCTGGAGGCAGGAATCACCGTTCTTGCTCTACGCGATCAAATCGCGCCGCCTACGGTGAATCTGGAAAACCCGGATCCTGACTGCGACCTCGACTATGTGCCGAACCAAGCTCGGCCAATGGCGATCGAGTACGCAGCCTCGAACAGTTTTGGGTTTGGCGGCACGAACGGCTGTCTCGTGTTCAAACGCTACCAGCCCAGCAATAACTGACAAAGATCCGCTCGGCGATTCTCGTTCGCAAACGTCCATTTCCCATCCGTCATACTGGAGGGGACGCCTCTTCCAAAAATAGAAAGACGTCGCTCCCCATGAAATTCATTGTCTCGGTAAAGCAGGTGCCGTCCCGTGATTCCGCGCTCAAAATTGACGGGAATGGCACCTGGTTGGACGACTCCGATCTTACGTATGAAATGAACGAGCCCGACGCTTATGCGCTGGAAGAGGCTCTTCAGCTCAAGGAAAAGCTGGGCGGCGAGGTGGTTGTTGTTTCTCTCGGCCCGGCGAGCGTAACCCAAACAATCCGCGAGGCGCTTGCAAAGGGAGCCGATCGCGCCATTCATGTGCAAACAGAGCGCTCGCCGTCCGATGTGCTTGCCACCGCTCAATTGCTCGCAAAGGCGATCGCCGCCGAAGCACCGGACTTCGTCCTGACGGGCCTGCAGTCGGACGATCTCGGATTTGGCCAGACGGGCGTGCTGCTCGCCGAACTCCTCGGCTTTCCTCACGCCACCATCGTCATGGAAGTGGAGCCTCAGGGAAGTTCGGTCCGAGTGAAACGTGAATTGGAAGACGGCTGGTTTCAACATGTCACGATGCCGCTCCCGGTCGTTCTGACGATTCAATCGGGCATCAAACGGCTTCGCTACGCCACCTTGATGGGCATCAAGAAAGCTAAGACGAAAGAGATTCGAGCATTGCAGGCGGCGGAACTTGTGTCGGGAGGCGAAAACGCAACCGACACGGTACGCGTGTACCTGCCGGAGCGGAACAAACAGCTTCAGCTTCTTTCCGGCGACCCCAAGCAGATTGCCCATCAGCTCGTCGAGAAATTGCGGTTCGAGGCGCGCGCCATATGAGCGTTCTCGTTGTCTTCGAGCATCGGGCGGGGAAGTGGAACCGCATGTCTTTCGAAGCGTTGACGGCCGCCCTTGCGCTGCGTGAAGTCTTCGGCGATGTCTATGGAGTCGCGATCGGTCAAAACGTAGGCGATCTTGCGGCAGAGGCCAGCGGATACGGTGCTCACAAGGTCTTTACGCTTGACCACGCTCTTCTTGCCGACTACACGCCCGACGGTTACTCGTTGGCGCTCGAAGCGTTGATCCGGCAAGTTCAACCGGATCTGGTGATTTTTCCTCACACTTATCAAGCTCGCGATTACGCGCCGAAGGTGGCTGCGCGCTTCGGCAAGCCTTTGGTGAGCGATGTCATCGGGGTGAATGCGGAGCGCAAGACATTCGTCCGACAGCTCTTTCAGGGCAAGCTGAACAGCGAATTGAAGTTCGCGAACGGCCCCGGTTTCATCTCGGTTCAGGCAGGCGCATTTCGAGCGGCGGAAGCGGGCGGGCAGGCGGGAGTAGTCGAGCCATTTGCGGTCAGCCTCGACGCGTCCCAGATTCGCAGTAAACCGGAGGCGCCGTTCCGGGAAGCGCAGCGGTCAATCGATCTGAACGCGGCAGACGTCATCGTCTCCGTCGGGCGCGGGATCAAGGAAAAGGAAAACCTGAAGGTGGTTGAGGAACTGGCGGAAGCGTTGGGAGCCGAACTCGCGGCCTCCCGCCCGATTTGCGACAATGGCTGGCTGCCGATGGAACGGCAGGTTGGCAGTTCCGGCCAGACGGTATCTCCTAAGGTTTATTTCGCGGTTGGGATCTCCGGCGCCATTCAGCATCTTGTCGGCATCAAAGGATCCAAAACAATCGTGGCGATCAATAAAGATGAGAACGCCCCCATCTTCGAGAGCGCAGATTACGGTGCGGTTGGCGATTTGTTCGAGATCGTGCCTGCGCTGACAGAAGAAATCAAGAAGGCCAAAGCATAAAAGCGGATGAAAGTAGTTTCGGTGTCAGGTGGTAACCGATGGTTGGGAATTGCCGTTTGCCTTGGGGCTTCGCTTTTCCTGTCCGGCTGCCATCAACCTGTTTCGAAGGATGTTGCCGCAACTGTCAACGGCCGGCCCATCACTTACACGCAATTGGATCGCACGCTTGCGGCTCAATTACCGAATTTGGATCTGAAGAGTAACTCGGATCAGGTCATTCAGGCCCGTTTGGAGGCACTTCGGGCGTTAATCGATGGCGAGATCCTGCTGCAGCGCGCGGAAAAAGAAGGTCTGCTTGCCTCGGACGCGGATGTCGATGCCAAATTCAACGAGGTAAAAGCTCCCTACACGCAGGAGCAGTTTCAAAAGGTTCTGGACACCCAGAAAATGACGGTGGCGGACTTAAAGGCACAGATCCGTCGAGAGTTGAGCGTCCAGAAGCTCGTGAACAAGGAAATCGGATCCCACATCTCGATCTCCGATGCGGATGTGAACGCTTTCTATGAGGCGAACAAAGCGGGCCCTGCGTTCAACCTTACCGAGAACAAGGTTCACCTGGCCCAGATTCTGGTGACCCCGACCGCCGGCACCACGGCGACCAACCTGAAGAACGATAAGGCTCAGAACGAGCAGCAGGCCCGAAATAAAATCGACAGCCTGGCCATGCGGGTGAGGCAAGGCGAGGATTTCGCGGGTATCGCTCAGGCGTACTCGGAGGATCCGAACTCTGCTCCGAACGGCGGGGATTTAGGGTTCGTACCGGAATCGGCGCTGAATCAGGCCAACCCGGAACTACGCAAAGTGATCCTGGGCATGACTCCCGGCCAGGTGTCACCGGTTCTTCACACCACCGAGGGTTACCGCATCATCAAGCTGATTTCAAAAGAACCGGCGGGCCAGCGTCTGCTGAGCGACCCGCGCGTTCAGGAAGAAATCCGGCAAGGACTGTTCCAGGGTAAGGAACAGGTGCTGCGCTCAGCGTTCTATGAAGTCGCGCGGAGCGAGGCGAAGGTTGTGAACTACTACGCACAGTCTGTCCTGCAGAGCCGGGACAAACACTGACTAGCTTTTATGTCGGCACGTATGCAGGACCCGGCAATCCGGTCGTGCATACTGTAGTGCGGAGCGTGGGTTGAGTCTAGCCGTAATCCCCCTTTATTTACTGACGCAGCTGGCGTTATTTCTCCCCGGCCTGGCTTTGCTGGCGAGACTGTCACGAGGACGCAAGCTCTCCACCAACATGGCCCTAACCTTGTTGTTTGGCGCAGTGGGAGTCCTCGGCTATCTCGCGTTCTGGCTTTATTTCGCGAACAAAATGGTAGGCAAGAGCTTTTCGGTTGGAGTAACCGCAATCTCGATTGCCGTCCTGTTGAGTGAAATTTTCCGCAAGAAACGGTCGCTGGAGTTTCTTCCTCAGGTGGGATCCCCATTGCTGTACATGGCTACCGTGGGCTCGCTCTACTTAGCCCTCCTGTTCTTTGTCACCGATCCCTTCAAGGTCGGTCAAGACTTAACCGACTGGCGCTTCTTCAGCTCTATGCAACCGGGCGATAACGTCATTCCCTGGTACTTCGCAGAAAAGATCTACCATAGGCAACCGCTGATCCCATTTTGTTGCGGCGACTGGTTAAGCAGCGATCGCCCCCCGTTGCAGGCAGGCATCTTCCTCTTTTATTGGCCTCTCCGGTTGTTCGGAAGTCCCGGACTCAATTACCAGCTGGTCACGTCGGGTCTGCAATGTTCGTGGATTCTCGGTGTTTGGAGTCTGTTGAGTGCGATGAATCTTTCGCGGCGACGCACCATCCAGGTCCTGGGTCTGCTTGTCCCATCCGCATTCTTCCTTTACAACAGCGTTTACACCTGGCCGAAGATGTTGGCTGCCACGTTCATCCTGTTCGCGATTTCGTTCTTGATCACGGCCTTCCGGGAACGGCGTTCTCTTACCAGGCCAGAAATGATACTAGGCGCAATATGCGTCGGCCTCGCGATTATGGCCCATCCGGGAAGCGTGTTCAGCTTGCCAGTGTTTGCAGTCGCTCTGATCGCGAAGAGGCTCTGCCGCCGGCGAGAGCTTGTTCCGGCCGTTTTGATTCTTGCTGCCTTCGCCATTCCGTGGCAGATGTACCAGAAGTACGTTGATCCTCCCGGCAATCGTCTGTTGAAGATGCATCTCGCCGGTTTTCACGGCATCGATAGCCGCAGTTTTGGGCAGACTTTGCGAGACAGCTACGGGGGGATGTCCCGGGAGCAGATCGCGCTCTATAAGTGGCTCAACGTGAAGTATCTGATCGGTCCGCAGCCGTTCGGTGCATTCAGCCTTCGACCCTTCCACGTCCAAGCTCCACACTTGGATCCGGCTCGCCTGGACAGGATGCGAATGACTCAGAAAGAGTACATCTGGAGCTCTCTCGGTTTCTTAAACCTGGGCTGGTTCGCCGCCGTTTACCTTCGCAGGCGTTCGGGGAGAGAAATCACGTATTCGCTCTACCTCGCGGGCGCAGCGGTAGTCAATCTCCTCGTCTGGTCCATGGTTCTTTTCGGGCCCGGTCAAACGATGACGACACACAGTTCCTATGGCGACGTTCTTCTGCTCGCCACTGCGCTGGCGGTCTTTCTCACGGCTCTACCGGGTTGGATTCCGCTTGCCGTCATGCTTCTCGAAGCGCTCAACACCACGGTCGTATGGCTTTCGTTCGTTCCCGTCAGCCCTATTTTCGTGACATCGATACAGGTTCCGTTGCTGGTGTTCGCGATCGTGTGCGGGGCGGGCCTGACTATTCACTTCGGGCGCGCCTACCTGACGGGGAGCAAAGCACCGCAAGGAGCACCTGCCGAGGCGCAGGCGCTGATTACTGGTTAGTCTTATCCGTCTTACGCACTTCTTCCATGTACTCGCGTACATAACGCTGGAAGATGGGCGGGACTTCGTTGCGATTGATCTCGCCGCCGGAATCGGAGTGTTCGCCGAGCTTCTGTGAGTACTGCGTCCTTAGCTGCTGTTTGCCCGACGACGTTTCGACCGTCATCTCGCCGGTCACCTGGGCCGAACGCTTGCCGATCAGGTCGGCCAGCTTTCCCATCGCCTTCAACTGCTCCGCGTCTTTGATTCCCTTGTCGCCGTCCTGCCTGCCAACTCCCGAATGTGCATCGGCGCCCTTCTGTGGCGATTGATCACTCGACTGACCTTGGGCTGACTCTGCTTTTTCCGCCGTTTGCCCTTGTCCCTGCCCTTGCGCGGTCTGGTTCTGATCGGATTGCTGGCCTTTTCCGTCCTGCTGCTGGCTACCCTGCTGATCCTTGTTGTTGCTTGAGGCCTGTTGCTGGCCGGCGGCCTTCTCCGTGGCTGCCTTATCGTCCTTCGCTGGCCCCTGTTGGCCCTGCTGATTCTGGTTGGGCTGCATCTTGGCGGCAAGACTCGAGAGGGCGTCCTTCATCCGGTTGATCAGACCGTCGGAGCTCTTACCTTCCTTGCCCGACTGCTCTTTCGTTTGATCGCCGGCCTGTTGTTTTGAAGACGCACTGTTGTCGCCCGGAGCTTTGTCGCCGGGTTGGCCTTTCGGCGAAAGCGAGTCCCGGCCCGTGGCATCTTTCCGCGCGTCGTCGTTCATCTTTTCACCCTGGTTCATGGATGAGGAGGGATCGCCGCTTGCCGTTTTGGGGCCATCGTTCTCGTTCCCGGGGCCCTGCGGTGGCAAGCTCGCCTTGTCAGGCTGCTGTGAGCCTGCCGAATCTGCCCTGGTGGCCAGGTCGCGATCATGGGCCAGCAGGTTTGGATTCTCGTTCTTTTTCCTTCCCAGCGCCCTCTCGACGCGCTCAACCACCGAAGCCAGTTGGAACGAGACAAGCGGCGGATGAAGGCTCAAGCTGTTCGTCACCATGTACCGCAGCGCCACCAGTCCGAAACTTACTGCGACCAGTGCACCCGCAACTGCCCACACACGATGCGCCTGGAATGGGAACGCCGTTTCGACATGCACGGTTTTCGCCATTTCGTCCGCCTGCTTCAACTGGTACTCAAGTGCCTGATCGTGTCCAGGGAGGGGATGTTCTGAAAAATACTGGGCAGTCGACAATGAATCGCTGAGCGCAAGCTTGCGATCAAGGATCTGCGCAATCCTGTACTGGGTCAGCGCACGCTGCCGAAGCCGGAAAATACCGGCACCGAGGCCCGCCAGGAGAAGCAGGGCAGGCCAATACCAATCGAAGATATTGGTTCCCAGCAGCAGCAGCACGATCAATCCCGCCATTGCGATCGACACGGCGATGCCAAGCTGCGAGGCGCCCTCGACCCACAAATGGCGCCGGGAAGCCAGCCGAATCGTGCGCTGCACTTGTTCCATTGTGAAAATTATCCCAGATGGGGTCGCTACCATGGTTAGTTTCGATGTTGCGCTTCGAGACAGCAGGAGAATCCCATGGAGAGTTCCTTGTCGCCACGTTGACCGGCCTTCCGGCCGGCGTGCCGGTCGACATCGGCTACATCAACCGTCAGCTCTGGCGCCGCCAGCAGGGCTACGGGCGAGGCGGCCGGATGAAGATCGAAACCGATCAGGTTCGTATCGTCTCCGGTGTCCGTCACTCCCGGACGATCGGCTCGCCCATTGCAATCCTTATCGAGAACAAGGACTGGAAGAACTGGACGGGTATCCTGCCGGTTGAGGAGCGCGATGCTGTTGCGGGCTCCGAGAAGCCGGTCAAGCGTCCGCGTCCCGGACACGCGGACCTGGCGGGGGCCATCAAGTACGACTTCCCGGAAGCGCGCTACATCCTGGAGCGGGCGAGTGCGAGAGAAACGGCGGCACGCGTTGCCGTGGGAGCGCTCGTCAAATCATTCCTGCAGGAATTCGAGATCCACGTCCTGAGCCACGTGGTCGCGGTCGGGCCGGTGCGCCTCGAGAGGCCAGCCGAATGGGAAGAAATCCAGAGCCTCAGCGAGCGGAATGAAGTCCTGCTCGGTTGCGTCGACGCCGAGACGGAAGCACGCATGAAAGAGGCGGTGGATGTTGCCTACAAAACGGGAGACACCATTGGCGGCGTCTTCGAAGTAGTTGCTCACGGGCTGCCAGTCGGCTTGGGGTCGCACATCGCCTGGGATACCCGGCTCGACGGACGGCTCGCGCAAGCGATCGTCTCGATTCAGGCAGTGAAAGGGGCCGAGATCGGCGCCGCAGAGGAGGGCGCGCGCTCGTATGGCTCAAAAGTCCAGGACACAATCCATTACGAGAAGGAAGCGCAATCCTTCCGCCGCGGATCTAATCGTGCGGGCGGCTTGGAAGGCGGCATTACGAACGGAGAGGACGTCATCATCCGAGGTTTTCTTAAACCGATATCAACTTTAAGGCGTCCTCTTGAATCTGTAGATTTAGAGAGCCGTGAGCCGGCGCTCGCCGCCTACGAACGCAGCGATATCGCTGTCGTGCCCGCAGCGGGCGTGATTGGCGAGGCGATGTCTGCCATTGTTCTGGGACAGGCCTTCCTTGAAAAGTTCGGCGGCGACTCTCTGCGCGAAACAAAACGCAACTACGAAAGTTATCTCGCCCAGGTGAAGGCCTTTTAGCTGCTTGGGTAACACAGAAAAATGGTCCGAAAGATAGTCAAATACGGTGATCCGGTGCTTGAACAAAAGGCCGAACAGGTCGTTGAGTTCGGCTCGGATGAACTGAACGAACTCATAGCCGATATGTGGGAAACCATGTATGCGGCCAAGGGTGTCGGATTAGCAGCGCCTCAGATTGGGATCAGCAAGCAGATCTCCGTCATCGATGTCAGTGTCGGCGAGGACGAATCGAAGAAGATTGTGATCATCAATCCGGTCGTGACCTCAAAAGTGGGCAAACAGACCGGTGAAGAGGGCTGCCTCAGCATTCCGGGTTTCCGTGAACCCGTGACGCGGGCGAATCAGGTCACAGTTAAAGCGTCACAATGCAAACGGCGAGCCGATTGAGATTGGAGGCGAAGAGTTGCTTGCGCGCGCTTTGCTCCACGAAATCGACCATCTTCACGGCATCTTGTTCCTGAACCACCTGAGCGCGTTGAAGCGGGACATCATCCGACGCAAGATCAAGAAACTCCAAAAAGCCGGCGAGTGGGATTAGGCTCGCGAACTCTTCGATGCGCGTCGTTTTCCTCGGAACACCCGAATTCGCCGTTCCCTCTCTAGAGGCTCTCGTCTCCTCCGGACACTCCGTCCTGGCTGTATTCACGCAACCCGATCGTCCGAAGGGAAGGGGACAACAGATGGCAGAGTCGCCGGTGAAGCTGGCAGCATTACGCCTCGGAGTTCCGGTGTTCCAACCGGAACGGATTCGGCGGCCGGAAAGCTTCGAGCAACTTCGATCATTCAACGCGGATCTGATGGTCGTCGTCGGATACGGTCAAATCATTCCCCAGAGCATCATTGATCTTCCGCCTTTCGGCATCTTGAATGTCCACGCTTCGTTGCTGCCGAAGTATCGCGGCGCGGCACCCATCCAATGGGCGATTGCAAATGGTGAGACCTCAACCGGCGTCACCATCATGCAGATCGACGCCGGCCTGGACACGGGCGACATGTTAGCTAAGGCCGTGACGGAGATTGCGCCGGACGAAACCGCGCCGGAGTTGAGCCTTCGGCTGGCGGGAACAGGTGCCGCGCGTCTAATCGACACAATTGCGCGAAATCGCCGCAGGTGATGCGCAACGAGAGAAACAGAACGACAGCGAAGCCACGCTCGCTCCCATCCTGAAGAAAGAGGATGGGCGAGTGGATTGGACCATGCCGGCTCGTCAGATCAACAACCGGCGCCGGGGCTTCACGCCTTGGCCGGGTGCGTACACCACATTCAGAGGACAGCCGCTGTCAATGATTCGCACTGAACCGATCGAAAACGGGTCGGCGCCGCCGGGGATTGTCCAAGTTGAGGGAAAGAGATTGCTGGTCGGGACCGGCCAGGGAACTCTGGCGATTTCGGAGGTCCAACCAGGAGGCAAGAAACGCATGAGCGCGGAAGCTTTTATCAACGGGTATAAGCCGCAAACGGGTGAACGCATGGGAGACGGACAGTGACGCTGCCGTTCGGATACCGCTATGCGGCACTCTATGCCGGGATCCGCAAAGATTCGCGGGATGACGTTGGTCTGATCTGTTCGGACACTCCGGCTGCTGCCGCAGCAGTTTTCACGAAGAACGTTGTGCAAGCTTCGCCGGTCACTCTGGCTCGCCAGCATCTGAAGGCTTCCGGTGGCAAAGTCGCCGCCATCCTGGTCAACGCGGGCAACGCGAACTGCGCCACTCGCACGGGCGATGCTGTGGCCCTTGCGTCCGACAAAAGCGCTTGCTAAAGCGCTTAAGACGAAAGACAAATATGTTTTTCCGGCTTCTACTGGCGTAATCGGTGTTGAACTCGATCCGAAACTGTTGACGAACGCGGCGCCGAAGCTTGTCGCTGCGCTTATCGCCCAGCGCCTTCGAACCGGTCGCGAAAGCGATGATGACGACAGACCTTCGCATGAAAACGGCGTTTGAGGAAGTCAAGTTCCGCAGCGGTTCCGTTCGCATCGCCGGCATGACGAAGGGCTCGGGCATGATCCATCCCAACATGGCGACCACGCTGGGTTTCGTGCTGACCGATGCCGTCGTGCCTCCGAAGGTTCTGCAGCGGGTCTTAACTGCGGCCACTGATCGAAGCTACAATTCGCTCAGTGTCGACGGCGATATGTCGACGAACGATGTCGTGGCGCTTCTTGCCAATGGCGCTTCGAAAGTAAAAATCGGGAGAAGGGAACTTGAGCCGTTCGCCGCGGCGGTTACCCGCGTGATGGAGAGCCTTGCCGAGCAGATCGCGGCCGACGGCGAGGGCGCTCGAAAACTGATTGTGATCCGCACCGGGGGCTTCAAAACGGAAGGAGAAGCGCGGCAGGTCGCCCGCAGCATCGCCAACTCGCCCCTGGTCAAGACAGCCATCGCTGGTAGCGATCCCAACTGGGGCCGCATTCTGGCTGCCGCGGGTTACTCCGGAGTTCAGTTCGACCCACGGAAGGTCACCGTCCTGCTGCAAGATGTTCCGGTTTGCCGGGGCGGTTTGGCGGTTGATATGGATGAGTCGGTTCTTAAGGCGAAGCTCGACGAGAATCGCGTCACGATTGATCTGCGAGTCGAGAAGGGCGGGTCGGGCAGCGCTCGATTCTTTACCTGCGACCTGACTGAAGGCTATATCAAGATCAACGGAAGCTACAGGACTTGAAGACGCCGCGTCTAGGACGAACACTGACGGGAATGGCGGCCCTTCTGCTCGCGTTGTCAACCTCAGTACGTGCAGATCGTCCGGAGGACATTCGAGCGCAGGTCGTCTATGTCGCGTCCGCGCTCTCAGGTGGCAATCCTTCCGATGCGCTTGGACCGATCGATAAGTCCTTCAAAGACTACGGCACCTTGCGGGACTATTTTGTGGCCCTGACCCAGGCGTATCAGGTGCAGAGCGAAGTCGACATCAAAGACGAAGACGATCGCGAAACCGAGACGAAGCTTCAGGTTGCCTGGCGCCTGACTTTGACGGACCCGGCGACAAACACCAGCAGCCAGCGAAGCGCAGATATTTACTTAACGCTGAAGCAAAAAGACGGCAAGTGGAAGATCGTGGATCTCTCTCCAGTGGACTTCTTCAATCCGCAACGAGCAAAGCCATAGCCTCTTGCGGCTGCAGAACGCTTCTGATCTCGTCAAAGTGTCTTCTGGTAACGAGCCGGAATTCGATGGGAAGCTGAGTGAATTTTGCCAGCTCTTCCATCACGTCCGGAGAGGGAACACGTGAACCGGCCACCAGTAGCTGCCCTTTCTCGATCCGGTACGGAATAACGTTGAAGTCCTTCTGGGCTCGCGCGGGAAGAGTCTGCGAGACACGATGGTTGAGCGTTGCAAGGTTCACCATCGTGACCGGCAAACCGGATTGCAAGCTCAAGGCGTGGCACAACTCGTCTTCCGAAACAATCCGGTGAGTGAGCAGGAAATCTTCCAGTTCGTGTTGAGCTGAGATTTCGGACTGGACTGCGGCCAAGGCCTCCTCTGTCACCAGCCCCGAACTCACGATGACCTCCGGAAGCGCACGCCGTTCGGTCGGTAGAGCGCTTCTGGTTGGATAGGCATGGTCAGTCTTCAGCCAGGCGAGGTGCCGTCGATGCCTTTTCGCATGCAAGTAACTGTAGACGGCTCGAAAGGAAGCGGAGCAGTTGATCAGGTTACCGTGCAGGGAGCGGAGCGGCACACCGACAGCAAACGTCATCCCGTAGATCCTCGCCACACAAGCCATCCGCACTGACAGCCGGAAGCACTGCAATACCAACGTCAGAAAGCAGAGCCGCAGGATGACTGGGTTCGAGGTCGCGAAAGCCCACGGCCGGTGATGAGCGGCGCTCTGTGCGAAGTCAAGCAAGCCGTAGGTAAAGAGCACATTCGTCAGCAGCCCTAACGGATTGGTAATCACGCCTTTGCGGTCGCGCCAAAACCAATACTTCACGGGAAGGCTGCCCCGCCATCCGTCGCGCTCCCATCCCTGAAGGGCGATGCCGGTCACCCAGCGGGTCCGCTGCCGGATCGCCGATCCCATCCGCCGGGGAAAATACTCGCGAGTGGCAACGATGCCGCGGCCCTTGCCCTGCAAAGGAACGAAAATTTGCGGATACCCGGCGCGGTGGATGTAGACGCCGATTTCGTAATCTTCGGTAAGGCTGACCGGATCGAAGACAATGCCGCGTTCTTCGCCCAGCCGGTCCAGGATGTGGCGCGCGAAACCCGGTGCCGACTCCGTTCGACGGGATAAATGACCGGCTATAACCGCGCGCGCGCATGTCGATCGTCTGAAACTCGGCGAACTCGTCGCAGTAAATTGCGTGAGTGAATGCCGCAAAGGGAGTTGGCAAGGGCAGCACCGGTACCTGCACCATGGCGTACCGTGTGCGCTCGCGGTTGATCGTCGCCAGTGCATCGGGGTGGATCAGGTCTTCGGCATCATGCAATACGACCGTGTCGAAATAGCACCGGACTTCCTCCTCGACTTCCGTCATCCGCCGGAAAATATTGTTCAGGCAGTCCGCTTTGGAGGTCGGGCCGGGCCGGGAACACACGGCGACGTGCACGTTCCGGTAAGAACGGCTGAGTTCTGCAGCGGCTGCGGACGTCTTTTCGTCGTTGGGATAAACGCCTAGGAAGATATCGTAGTTCCGATACTTGATGACCGAGAGATTGTGGCGAACCATGTTCGCGATCACGCCGTACTCCATCCAGCAGGGGACGAAGATAGCAATGCGGCGCTCGACCAGATCCGGACTTTCGCTTTCAGGCGTCTTCTGTTTCTTCGCCCTCGAAAGACGATGTGCGAGACAGAAGAGAACAGGAACGAAATCGTCTATTCCGCTGAAAAGAAGCGCTGCGGCCAGCAATCCCAGCAGGACGGGCAGAACAGACGTAGCTCCGGCATCGGCTGATGGGCTAAACAGCCGGTGGAGCATCTGGGAGAGGTAAACCACTGTCTCATTGAAAGAGTGGGTGTTCGGGGCGCCAAATCGCGAAAAATTCTAAGAGATGTCCGCCCGTTTTCCCACTTCCAGACTGTGACCGATCCGCGCTTCACCTTTGTTTCCTTCAGCCAACTTGTGCAAGAGCTCATCAGCGGCACCGTTCGGCGTCACACGTTTACGCCGTCCGAACTGGAACTTCTGCTTGATTTGCAGAACAGCCGGATTCGTAAATCGTCTAAGCCCGACGTCTTACGCCGCTATCTGCGCGCCGCGCAGGCTCAGTTTGCCCAGCAGGCGTCCGTTCTACGCTTCTCGAAGTTCATGGAGCGCGAGAACGCGTCCAAGAGCACTCCTCCTCCTGCTGTCTCTCAACTACCTGCCGTCGTCGCAACGCTCAGCTAGAACGCGTTCTTGCGTTGACCTCCTGGGCTATCCTCAAGAAGAGAAAGCAAAAGGAGAGTTCAATGGCGAGCACCACCGGACCCGTTGCCAAACCCGAGCGGATGGTATTTTGCGTCAAACTGCAAAAGGAATTGCCCGGGCTCGACGAGGTTCCGTTCGACGGCCACCCCCTCGGACAGAGAATCTACGACCACGTGTCGAAAGATGCCTGGAAAATGTGGGTGGAGCAGATGAAGATGATCATGAACGAGTACCGCCTGAATCTGGGCACGCCGGAAGCTCAGGAGTTCCTTCTTCGTCAAATGGAAGAATATTTCTTCGGTGAAGGCGCAGCGCATCCCCCCGGTTACGTTGCTCCGGGGCACTAGCCTTTCATTTCTGCACGTTTCTCTTTCCCCGAACGTCTTTTCGTTGATGCCGCGGCTTTTTTTATGTGGGCTTCTCAGTGCCGCTCTCCTTTGGGGAGCGGATGCTGTTGCGTCCCGCTTGGCTCGTGAGGCGGAAAAAGCCCGCGATTCCGGGCACATCGTCCGCGCTTACCTGCTCTATTCCGAAGCTGCCGCTCGCGACCCGCACAACCCTACTTACGTTTCTAATCGCGATGCGCTGGCTCCGACCGCCAAACTGTTGACCCAGGCCGAAGTTGAGGATGCAAACGTCGCGGAGGACGTAAAGCGGATGGAGGCCGAGGAGAAAGCACATCCCGAGCCGCCGATCGAATTGGTATCTGCTCGCGAATGGAGCCGGTCGCCGGATCTGGCGCCTATTCCCCACCTGCAGCCCCTGAACAAAACTGCAAGCTTCGATACCCGTTCCGAGGAGCGCACCCTCATAGAGCAAGTTGCCGAGACCTACGGAATCAAAGTTACGTTCGACCCTCAGCTGCAGCCGAAGACCGGCATACGCTTTGCCCTCGACGGAGCCGATTTCCAGACCGCGATGGAAGCTCTTACGGCCGTGACGGACACGTTCTTGTTCCCCATCTCGCGCGACCGGGTCTTTGTCGCTCGGGATACCGAAGAAAAGCGAAACCAGTATGAGCCGGAGGTCCTGCTCACCTTTCCGCTCCCGAATGCCCTCGAACAGAAAGACTTGACCGAGGCGGCGAATGCGGTCCGAGGTGTCCTCAACGCGAGAACCATCGGTTGGGATAGCGTGAACCGGATGGTTATGATCCGCGATCGGGCAACCCGCGCAAGAGTCGCCTATTCTCTTCTCGAAGCGACGCTTCTGCCGAAGCCGCAGGTGTCCTTCGAGGTGCAATTCATCACGCTCGATGCGGAGAAGATGTACCACTATGGGCTCGCTTTGCCCACCTCGTTTCAGTTCCTGGGTCTAGGGAAACTCGGCGGATTCCAGATGGCTCTTCCTTCGCTGCCGGAAGGGCTGAAATTTCTGGCAATCGGAGGAGGCGCGTCGCTGTTCGGCGTGGCCCTGATGGATTCGACAGTCTTCGCCACGTACTCAAATTCATTCAGCCACAACATCTACGACGCCACGGTTGTTGTTTCCGACGGACAAACCGCTAATTTTCACGTCGGCGAACAGTATCCGATTCCGACAGCTATCTCCAACGCCTCGGTTCAAAGCCCTTCCATCTACAATCCGATTGGTCAGGTAAATTTCGTCGACCTGGGACTTATTCTCAAGCTGACGCCCAAGGTGGCAAGTGACAGCAGCGTGGGAGTGAACGTGGAAGCAGAGTTTAAGGCGCTTGGGACCCAGACATTTAATACCGTTCCCGCCGTCCTCGATCGGGGATTCAAAGGGCAGGTGACGGTCCGCGAGGGAGAATGGGCGGTTATTGCCGGTTTGGATTCTGATCAGCAGAGCGTTACCCGCAATGGGCTGATCGGGCTGTCTCAGTTCCCCGGTCTGAACCAGTTCCTGAGTGAAAATACTCGCGACAGGCAGACTAGTAACACCCTTATCGTGATTAAGCCGACCGTGACACGGCTCCCCGTATCATCCGGGATCAGCCCCCAGTACCTCCTTGGCCCAAGCCGCGGTGCGCGGGTGCTGCTGTAAGCCTTGCCCCGACTGACAAGTAGCGTTCGATATGAGCAACGTCCCGGCCTGGTTTGACCGCAAGTTCGAATTCAGTCTTCCCCTCGAGCTTTATCCCAACGTCTGCATCCGATTGCTGGGCACTCCTGCCCGCCTTGAAGAATTGCTGTCAGGTGTCTCGCACGAGATCCGCACAGCGAAGCCGGAAGGAAAGTGGTCGATTCAGGAACACGCCGGGCATTTGGCCGATATGGAGCCGCTCTGGATGGCGCGGGTGAACGACTTCCTCTCCGGCGATGGAACATTAACAGTCGCGGACCTTACCAACCGTCGCACCCACGAAGCCAACCACAACAGGAACGAAGTGAGGGCAATCCTCAGCGCGTTTCGTTCAGCGCGCTTTGATCTGGTGGAACGGTTGAAGACCATTGACGCTGCGCAGTTCGGACGAACTTTGGTGCATCCACGACTCCAGCAGCCCATGCGTCTTCTGGATCACCTGTATTTCGTTGCCGAGCACGACGACCATCATCTGGCTCTGATCCAAGAGATGACGCACATTTAGGCACACGTACAAACGCGTGTGGCCGCAATTCCACGAAACCTAAGGCGAAACGATTGCTCGCCGTTCCCTATCAACTGCTCGAAGGCACGAAACGCAGCCGAGAAGAGTAACCAGGCTACGGGCAAATACGGGGTCACAACAGTGGATGACGCGCGAGCGCCAATCGCCCGTTCAAAGGAGTAGATATGCGAATCATCCATGGGCTCGGAAGAGCTATCTTTGGCGGCTTTTTCCTCTACAACGGAATCAATCACCTGAAGAATGCCGAAGCTCTGGAGGGTTATGCGGCGGCTAAGCACGTGGATAATCCTCTGTTCAGCGTGAAAGCCTCCGGTGTCCTGATGACCGCTGCCGGTGCTGCTTTAGCGCTTGGCCTCGCACCGCGATTAGGTGCTCTCGGTGTCGCCGGATTCCTCGCTGCTGCTTCACCAAAGATGCACGACTTCTGGAACGTGGAAGACCCCGGGCAGCGCCAATCTGAGATGATTCATTTCTCGAAGAATATGGCGTTATTGGGTGCGGCCATTGCCTTGATAGGGTTGGCCTTCCAAGGAAGACGAGCGAACCCGGGCATATCGCTCGTTGGCGAACCGGCTGGTCTAACTGCTCTTTTCATCCGGGAACAAGTCTGCCGGACGTAGTGTCTGTATTGGTAACTCACGATCGTGACGAAATTGCTAATCGCATAACCATTCAGCAAGGAGTCACTGATGTTCCAACAGACGTTCGTTCCCGACGTTCATTCGGGGCGCAAGCCAATCGGCATTGCCGTTTCGATTGTCGTGCAGATATTAGCTCTCGCCGTGCTTGCTTTGCTGCCCCTGCTTGTCAGGCAGCCGGTGCCAACCGCACCGTTGCGTCTGCTCTTTCTTGGCCCGCCGCCGCCCGTCGCTGCGGAGAAGCCGGTTGCGAGAACCAGCGCCGTTGCGCAACCAACCGTTCCCCGTGTTCGTTCGTTTCGGCTGACTGCTCCCGTGGCGATTCCGAAACAGATCAGCACAATTGCCGAAAGCGCTCCCGCAGCGCCGGACATCGGCGACGCGGCGCCGCTCAATGCCGCAGGAGATTCGTTGCTCAGCGGATTCGGCGCTACGTCCAGCAGCGTTGCGCCTCCGAAACCCAGGGCAGAACCGGAGGTCAAGCGGCAGAGCGGTCCCGCTCGCGGTTGGCGGCAATGTCGCGGCCGCTAATCTGATTCACCGCGTCGAGCCCACATATCCGACGCTTGCGAAAGCGGCTCGTATTCAGGGCTGGTGGTCTTCCAGGCCGTCATCGGCGCCGATGGGCAGATTCGCAATCTTCAATTGCAAGAAGGTCATCCATTGCTGGTCGAAGCAGCAAAGAGCGCGATTCTGCAATGGCGCTACCGGCCCACGCTGCTGAACGGTAAGCCCGTAGAAGTGCTCACGACCATCACCGTTCGCTTTGCGCTTTCTCAGTAAACAAAGATCGGCGCTTTTAGTGCGCGGCCTTCGAGCGCGTCCGATCGCGTCAAGCTGAGCGAGCGCTTCGGCGGAATGCTGCAGAGCGGCCGCGGCCAGATTCTCGCGAAGATGCATGAACCGAAGATGTGCCGGGAATCAGCAGAATATTGGGCGAGCGTTGAAGCAGCCAGGCGAGCGCGACCTGCATCGGATTCGCGTTCAGGGATGCTGCCACCGAGTCCAGAGCGCCCGACTGCAAAGGCGTAAATCCACCCAGGGGGAAAAACGGCACGTAGGCAATGCCTTGAGCCGCCAGGTTGTCGATAAAGGCATCATCTTCGCGATGCGCCACATTGTAGAAGTTCTGTATGCAGACAATCTCCGCAATGTTCTGAGCTTCCGCCAATTGTTCCGGACTGACATTGCTGAGACCGAGATGACGAATCAGGCCTTGCTGCTGCAACTCGGCAAGAGCAGTGAGCGGTTCTGCGATCGATCCCTTCGAGGGGCTCGACAAATCCTCCCACGCGAAGGTTGACCACATGCAAGCGCATCGAGCCCCAGGTTGCGAAGGTTGTCGTGAACCGCATCGATCAATTCCTGGCGGGAAAGCGCAGGGATCCAGGATTTGTCTTCGCCGCGCCGAGCTCCCACTTTGGTGACGATCGTCAGATCGTCCGGGTACGGATGCAGCGCCTGCTTGATGATCTGATTCGTGACATGCGGGCCATAGAAGTCGCTCGTATCGATATGGTTCACGCCCTGCGCGACTGCTTCCTTCAGAACAGCGATCGCAGCGTCGCACGTCGCGTGGCGGTCCCTACACGTGCGGTCCCGCGAGCTGCATCGCGCCATATCCCATGCGATTCAGCGTTATCGCGGACCCGGAAGCTTGAAGCTGCCTCCGAGGTGTTGGGATTTTAGTTTCGTTTCCTTCAGGTAAGGTGGTCATCGTAGCCTTAAGTTGTCCTTTCACCTGATTCGATGACGAAAGTGCGCAAAAGGAGGTTCGCATTTGCCGGGACGTTTGAACATCGCCTTAGATCCCCGTAAATCACCCGTTCAGGCGCGCTCGATTGCGAGCGTGGACGCGATCCTGGTGGCGACTGTTCAGGTTTTGCTCCACATCGGAAAAGAGCGGCTCACGACAAGAATGGTGGCCGAACGTGCAGGCGTGTCCGTCGGGACCCTGTACCAATACTTCCCGAACAAGACCGCCCTTCTCCGGGCAATCTTGAAACGCCACTTTCAAGAGCTGACAACCACCGTTGAGCGAGTTTGTCAGGAACAGCATGCGAAGTCCCTCAAGCAAATGGCGACAGCCCTCATCACCGCTTTCCTGAACGCCAAGATGAAGGACGTTGCGACGAGCGTTGCTCTTTATGCCATCGCTTCTGATCTCGAGGGAACGAAACTGATGCGGCAAAGCGCGAGGCGCTTGCACAAAGCGATTGTGGATATGCTTTCGAGCGCTACCGAGCCTCTTCGCTCCGACCCGCAACTTGTCGCAGAGATGTTGCTCGGCGCGTTGGCTGGCGTGAGCCGTAGATTGCTCGAATCCGAGGCGCCGGAGTCGCACCTTGCGATGTTCCGTAGTGAGCTGATATTGTTTGCATCCGCTTACCTTGAAAAGGCCGCGAGTACCAGCGAGTGAA
>CAVSTI010000028.1:0-132500 GCA_963730775.1 uncultured Acidobacteriaceae bacterium
GTTGAATCGATCAGTCCCCCTGCAAGCTCAGCAATCTTTCGCGTTCAGTCTGCATTGACATCACTTGGGACAGTGAGAGAAATCGCTAGCTCCATTGCCGGCGGCTGGCGAAGCGTTTGAAAGACCACGCAGTAGCGTTCCGTCAGCTTGCGCAAGGTAGCGAGTTGTTCGGCGTCGGCATCGCAATCGAGAGCAAACGCGAGCCGGATGTTCTGGAAACCGACTGCGACTTCCTTCGAGACGCCCAGCGTTCCCCGGAAATCAAGGTCGCCTTCGGCGCGTACCGTGCCGCCTCGTAAGTGCACCCCAATCGCGGTCGCCACGGCATTCAGGGTCACGCCGGCACAAGCTGCCAGCGCCTCCAGCAGCATGTCTCCCGAGCACGCAAACGTTCCAGGACCTCCGGTTGCCGGATGCAGGCCCGCCTCAACGAGTCCTCTCCCCGTGTCGATCTTGCAGCTGACATTCTCGCCGATTCGGCCCTCTGCCTTAAGCGTGATTAAGGCCGATTCCGGGTCCGAACGATAGTTCTCCTTGAGTGGAGTCTGGAGGTCGCGAAGTTCTTCCTTCGTCATTGCCCTCAAATTGTGCCAGAGCTGTTTCGCATGCCGCAACCCGGAATTTGAGACGAACTGCACGGGATTTTGTTCGAGGGCGCAATGATATGCTCTCCCGAGAACTTGTCATGAAGAAAACAGATGTCTCCCGGCGCCGCTTCTCTCTGCTCGCCGGAACGCTAGCTGCGGCACGGATTCCGCTCACCGCTGCTGGTTCTCTCAGCGCGCAGGAAATCGTGGCTCGGATACAGACAAGTCTCGGTGGTGACAAAAATCCAAATAGCCCGGACGGCTTTAAAGCGGGAGATCCAAGTACGCCTGTAAAAGGAATCGCGACCACAGCGATGGCGACTATCGACGTCCTGAAGCGGGCTTCATCCGCAGGCGCCAACCTTGTCATCACGTATGAACCGACCTTTTTCGGACGCCAGGATGGTCCCACTCCTCCCGCGCCGCCACCTCCTTCGCCTCCGCCGGGCGGCAATAATCGCCCGTCGCCGCGTATGTTCATGGGAGTAGCGGCCGATGATCCCGTATACACAGCGAAGAAAGAATTTATAGAGAAGAACGGGCTCGTCGTCTATCGGATGCGGGATAGCTGGCAATCGCGCAAAGAGAATGAGATGACAACGGGCCTGGCGGAGTCGCTTGGCTGGACGAAGTATCGCGTGAAACCCGACGATGTCCTCTACGACATACCGAAAGCCACCGCCGAAGATACCGTAGCCTACATTCGGAAGAAGCTCAATTTGCGCGGCGGACTCCGCGCGGTTGGCGATCGCAAGGCGAACGGTGCGCAGAGTCCTGCTTTATCCCGGCACAATGACTCCGGCCACCATGTGGCAGCGGTATGAAGAGACGGATTTGATTGTCGCCGGTGAGGTGCGCGAATGGGAGAATACGCACTATGCCGCCGATATCTACACGATCGGCGAGAAGCGCGGGTTGATCACGATCGGACGCGTTGTCTCTGAGGACCCGGGTATGCGTGCCTGCGCTGCATGGCTGAAGACAGCGATAAGAGAGGTGCCGGCGCAATGGATCACTGTCGGTGATTTGTATTGGAGAGCGGTTTGATGACCGGACGCGAAGTTGTTGATCTCATCAAGCAGCACGTCGGTGTTCCGTGGAATGAGAAGTCGTACCGCGACACATTCAAGCTGGGAAATCCCGATTCGACTGTCAAAGGAATCGCCACCACCGTGATGGTCACGTTTGACATGTTGAAGCGTGCCAACCAGGCGGGACTCAACATGGTGATCTCGCATGAGGACACGTTCTGGAACGACCGCGATGAGACCCAGGATTTGACGGCCAATCACCTGTACAAGATGAAGACGGAATACATCCTGAAGAACGACATGATCATCTGGCGTATCCACGACCATATGCACGCGATGCACCCGGATTTCACGGTTGTCGGTTCGCTGCGGTCCATCGGCGTCAAAGGTGGAGAGGATGCGGTCATGCGTCCGCGCGTGCTCACCATTCCCGAGACAACTCTGGGCGAATTCGCGTCACAGGTCAAACGATTGACCGGTTCGCGAGCGTTTCGATGCGTCGGCGATCCTAAAGCCAAAGTCAGCCGGATCCTGCTCGGGCCTGGTTACGCGACGCCCAAGATGACGGCGGACGCGGACGTCGTGATCGGCGGAGAACAGCAGGAAGCGGATGGCGGTTTCGATGATGTGGAGTATGTTGCCGATGCCGCTTCGCTCGGTATGCCGAAGGGTTTGATCATGCTCGGGCACGTCATTTCAGAGCAGCCAGGCATGGAAGACCTTGCCAAGTGGATGGAAGGCTTCATCAAGGACGTTCCCATCAAGTACGTTCCCGCGGAGGAACCATTCTGGACGTAACATCGGAGAAAGCTGCGCTTCAGATCCGCCAAGCGACAGTTGAGGACCTGGATGTTCTCGTGCCTCTGTTCGACCGTTACCGCCAGTTCTATCGTCAAGCGAGCGATCGGGAAGGATCGCGGCAGTTTTTGCTGGCACGATTCGAAAACAATCAGTCGGTCGTCTTTATAGCGTTGCTCGAAGGGTCGGCGATCGGATTCGTTCAACTGTATCCGAGCTTCTCCTCGACGGCGATGGCGCGCATATTCGTTCTAAATGATTTGTTCGTCGCGCCCGAAGGCCGTCGGCACGGGGCAGGGGCGGCTTTGCTTCGAAAAGCGGCCGAATACGGAAAGGCGGTCGGGGCAGTGCGACTTACTTTGCGAACAGAGTTAACTAACGCCAGCGCGCAGAGTCTCTATGAAGCATTGGGCTGGAAGCGGGACCAGGTTTTCTGCGGTTACGACCTCAAACTATAGGCCAGACTCGACAAGCCTAAGTTTGTGTGTGTTGTTCCGCGACTAATCTCTTGCGCGTCGAGCAGGAACGACGGCCAGTATATGGATCGAGTGATCTTCCCGCCAGTAGCCATAGAAAACCAATAGATCACCTAGAGGAATGCGCCGAATGCCTCGCCATCGGCCAAATGTCTCCTCCTGGTAAAGTTCAGGGAATCTGCGAAGCTGGTCTACCTTGCTATCGATGGAGTTGCGTTGATTGTGCGGAAGAGCTTCGTAGCTGTCTTGCGCACTGTTCGCCCAAATTACCTTTGCTGGCGCTTCCAGGTGAGATGCTCCTCCTGTGAGACGACCTGCCCTGATCTCACATCTCTCATCCCCTCGTCGAGTGCCTGTTGCCAATCGGGACGATTTTCAAGTTTCATCTCGTTTGGCTCATGCTGTCGGATCAGAACGGCTCGAATCATCTCCGTCGCCATCTCATTCGCTAGTTCCTGATCTTCAGGGAACTTGCTGCGAACTTCCTCATCGGTGATGGTCAGTGGACGTAACGCGGAAGCCATGACAAGATTCTACCCGCTCACGAGTCACTATTGAAATCGGATCGAACTATCCGTCAACGCAATCTCAACGCGACGGTTCTTTGCTCGTCCTTCATCCGACAAATTCTCAATGAGTGGGCTTGTCTTTCCATAGCCTTTGACATTGATGATCGCTGGATCAAGGCCGGCCTGGATGAGGTAATCCTTCACCGCATTCGCGCGCCGCAACGATAATTGCTGGTTGTATTCCGGCGTGCCTACATCATCTGTGTAACCGAAAATAGAGAGCCCGTAGCCCTTCGAGACCAGGAGAATTCCCGCGATCCTACTCAAGAGTTCCCGATTCCGGGCGCTCAAATCCGTGCGGTCGAAGTCGAAGCGAAAAACAGAATTCGGCAGCGAGATGACCATGCCATTGGGTGTGCGCCGCGTTTCCACAACACGATTCAGAGCTTGTTGCATCTGGTCGAGTTCGGCCTGCCGTTCGCGTTGCATTCCGGCCATCTTTTCCTGCGCCGCGCGGTTCTGCTCGGACGCCTGTTGGGCCGCTGCCTGCGCTTGCTGCGCGACGGTTTCCGCCTGGTGTCTGCCCGATTCTGCTTGTTGTCGCAGGTCTGCAGCTACGCCAGCGCGGGCTGCCGCTTCTTCCGCTCTGCGGCTCGCAGCCGCGACCGCAGCGGATTGTTCCTGCGCCGTTCTGCTTGCCTCATTGACATCCTGCCGTAGCGACCGGAGTTCGCCTCGCATTTCTTTCAAACTGCGATAGCCGGCATAATCGGAGATTGCCACTCCGGTAATCAGTACGGCAAAGCCAACAATTGCGATCCACCGTCCCACAACTACATGCTAGCGTCGACGGGGTGAGTGAGTTGAGCCGGGCAAGTCTTTGCCATACCGAAGATCGAACATCAGACACGATTGCCGGTCAGCGCAAACCCTGAGACTTCGGTCGCGATGCTCGCGAGCCGGCGTACTCAGGCAACCCCGCTAAGGCCGCGGCCAACTCAATTTGGGAAAACATTCGGATGTCCGAATCCTGAATGGATTCAAGATAAGACTGAGCCTCTCCGCCGACAACGGCACCTGCAGAGTAGAAGATCTGGCGGAACGCTTGGGAGGAGGCCCAACACTCTTTCGGCGCTCCGTTCTCCTTTAGCTCGCTGTCGAGCGTACGCGAGGCCATCCGGAGCGGCTGGGAGAAGTCTTTGCTCTTGGCGCTGTCCAGGAGAGCGTGGCCAAACATGAAGTCTTCCTGCGAACCGCCGCCGACAATGCGACCTCTCTTCTCCGAGGGGTTTCGATTGGCGGCCTTTCTCTCCCAAGCCTCCCGCACCGAGCGCTCTCCGAAAGGAAAGACTTTTGCGGCACCAGCAAGCTCCGGATACGGTCTGAGCAGCGAATGCATCAGAGCAGGAGCAAGCTCTCGAATTGCTTCCAGCAGCTCGAAGAGTCGGTATTGCCGCATTGAGGTGAATACAATCCGTCCTTCCGGATCGATATTCCCCGTCATTGGAAAGTCTTTCTCCTTTCTGATTTCCGTTACCAGTTCCCTCAAGACCGCTCCGGCTTCCTCTTCGGGCAAGATCTTCCATATCGAGGTGAAGCTGCGGACGAAGTCCGATCGAAGTTCGAAGGCCGGGGGCCTGGCGTGATCGCGCTTTTTCCCTCGTAAGTTCCGCCAAGCTGCGACAGAACGCCGGGCCAGAGCAAGTCTGCGGTCTTCGCTCAGTGTATGCGCGAGCACCATGGCGACAGCAAATTGGGGGAACTCTGCGGAATCCGCCATTTCCAAGAGATAGTCGCAAGCTGATTCGGCATGATCATGGTTCAGCATCGTTCGAACAAGCTGAAATTGATCGCGTCCCAGATATGTGGGCAGCGGCGGTAGGTTCTCGATGAGCGCGGGGGCTGTGGCGGCTGTCAATAGGTAAGCCTCCCTAATAAGGACATCCAAGCCCCTCTCAGTTCTAAGTAACTCGGCCAGTTGTTGGATTGCAGAGATGAGTAGCGCCTTTGCCTCTTCGTTGCTCCAGGCTGTAAGCACGCGAGCGATATGAAACCGTGCGGGAACAGCGATGGCGGGCGGCGCACTTTCCGTCTGGCGAATGGCGTCTTCGATCAGCTTCCGAGCAAGCACGCGGTCGTGTGCGTCCATGAGTGATGTCGAAAGCTAGCCCGTGCTGAGTTAGCGCAAAGTTCTAGTTCACCGAATTCAAGCCAAAGCTACTGGACGTTCGGGTTGGCCCCCGAACCCTTTTCGAGTCTTTCGATCCGGCGAGTCAGATCGGCGATCTGCTTGTCTTTCGCTTCGAGCTGCGAATCGATCTTTTCCGACCAGTCCGTCATACGGGAAAGCCATACATTTGCTGCACGCATCATTCCGCCCTGACGATCCAGTCGAGCAGCCTGTGTATCAAATCGTGCTGTCATCTCGTCCCGAAAGCTGTGAATCTCCTTAGAGACCACGTTGATCTCCTTCTCGAGACTCTCTTTCACACTGACAATCAGCTCGTATAACCGGTCGTTTCCTTCTGCTTCCGCCATTCAGGCTCCTCGTTGATTCGGCTGATCCAATTCTATCCAGGCTTGCCGGCCCGCAGATCGCCCGCGCCTTTGTTATTGTCCAAGCATGTCGCTGATGTGCGAAGAGATTCGCGAGCAACCGAGTGCGCTCCAGCGTACTCTGGCGGAAGAATGGCCCCGAACCGAACAACTCCGTCGATACTTCGACGAGCATCCGGTCAGTCTCATCGTTCTTGTCGCGCGGGGAACATCGGATAACGCTGCGCAGTTCGGACGCTACCTTCTCGAGATCTGCACTGGAATCCCGGTCTCGTTAGCTGCGCCGTCGGTGTACACGCTTTACCAATCGTCCGTACACCTTCGAAATACAGCAGTTGTGGCTATTTCGCAATCCGGTGAGTCAACGGACACCAACATGGTGCTCGAACGTGCAAAGGCGAAGGGAGCTTTTACCGTCGGTATTACGAACGAGGCGGATAGCACTCTCGCGCGCCTGGCCGACCACACGTTCCTGGTTCGCGCCGGCAAAGAGCAGAGCGTGGCCGCAACCAAGACTTACACCGGACAGCTTCTGTGCTTCTATCTTTTGGCTTACGCGCTTGGAGCGTCCATTCTGCACGACGACTTGGACCGAATCCCCGGCTGGGCCGCCGCCGCGCTCGAGACCGAAGGAGAAATCAGCCGCCGCGCCGAGCGCTATGCATTCATGCAGCACGCCGTCTGCATTGGCCGCGGATTGAACTACTCCAACTCGTTTGAATTTGCGCTAAAGCTGATGGAGACCTGCTACGTCGTCGCGGAGCGCTTCTCGTCCGCCGATCTCCTGCATGGGCCCATTGCCATGCTCGGGAAATCGTTCCCCGCATTCCTCTTCTGCCCGGCTGGCGTCACCTGGCGGTCAACGCAAGAACTGCTCGAGAAATTGCAAACGCTGAAGGCGGAACTATTCCTCATCACGGACACTTCGAATGCAGACGCGACAAGGAATGCCGGAAGCAAGAACAGTGAAACGCTCGTGATTCCGGCACAAATTACGGGAAAGAGTGGTTTGCCCGAGGACGTCTTTACGCCGATCCCCTACATCATTCCGGCGCAGCTATTTGCGGCCAGACTGGCGGAGGTCAAGCATTTAGATCCGGACCGTCCGCGCACCCTTAGCAAGGTAACGCTAACAATCTAAACGTATTGGGAGCGGACGGGGAAATTACTTGCGCGCGCCGGCGGTCGTGCCCTTTAGCGCAGACTGGCGCCGCTTCCGGCTCTGGCGCTTCGGCTTAACGATCCGGAAAGTGCCGCTGCCCAGATACTCCGCTTCGTAGAGGTTAGCTTTCGGCTTGAAACTGGGTGAAGCTGAGTGGGGAACCTTGCTCGTCTGCTGTTGTTCGTCTGCCATTACAATCCTATAAAATCGAGTTAAACCTCTAGTGTAGCGAAACGGGAGCACTCATGCCGCGTCCTCGACGTCGTTGGCCGTCCTGCTGCCCGGTTTCAACTCCACGCAAAGAATTCCCGCCAATATAAGCGCACCGCCGCCCAAGGTGCCGAGCGTCAGATGTTCTCCGCCGAAGACCGTCGCCGTCAGCACCGCGAACACGGGCTCCAGCGAAAAGATCAGGGCCGCCCGGGTAGCCGACGTGTACTGTTGAACCCATGTCTGCAAAGCGAAGGCTAACGCCGTCGCCAGGATACTCGTGATGAGCAATCCCCAAACGACGTCGTTCGTCCATTTCACATGAACGGGCTCGAAGGGCAGGGAAAGTGCCGATAGTACGGCCGCACACGCGATCTGCCCGACGGCAACGGCTTCCACAGGCGCTCTCTGCGCCACATGTCCCAGAATCACAATGTGGAACGCGAACGCTACGGCACAACCAACCGTTAATAGGTCTCCTCCGTTCAGACCGAACGGTTCGCTTCCCGGCGGCTTCGTTAGCCACATAATTCCGGCACCGGCCAACACCACGCCGAGCACCTCAAACTTTCGTGGCCATTTACGGTAAAGGAGCGCGCCCGCTAGTGGCACGCCGACGATATAGAGGCTGGTGAGAAATCCCGAATGGGCGGCACTGGTAAACCGCAAACCGAATGTCTGAAGAATGTAGCCGAGCCAAAGGAAAAGTCCGGGGACGGCTCCGCTCAGGAGCCCACGCCAGAGAGAAGCGCCCGGAGTTCGCACGCGCCGCAATAGCAGCGGGAGCATACAGGCGGTCGCAAGCGCAAACCTGAGGGCGAGGAAGAAGATCGTGGAAACGTCAGCCAGCGCATTCTTGGTGATGACGAAGGTCGTGCCCCAGGTGAATGCAATGAACCCAAGCGTCAGGTCGGCCTGCCACCGCGACGGCGCACGTTTAGTTTTAGTTTCGGGAAGGGAATCCACCGGTAATCCGACCGCTCGCAACCCAGCGAGCGCAGCCTAGGCGCGGGTCACGCTCGCCTGGTTTCCTCCGGCCCGCCTGTATCGAGAAGACTGGCGAGAATCAGAAGAATCCGCCTGAGCCCGGTCTCGCGCCCGTCCGGTTGATACCACTCTTCTCGCGTATGAGCGCCGCCGCCCTGTCCGCCTGCCCCAATGGAAACGGCCGGCAAACCCAGTGACAGTGGAACATTGGCGTCGGTTGAAGCGCAATCCACTTTCGACCGGATGTTCAGGTGATAATCCACCGCGCGAATCGTCGCCAGCAGCGCCGAATCCTGTGGTTAACCGCCCTCCCGGACGAGAGCCGAGTTCTTTGATTTTTGCACTCAATCGTGCGCCGCGCGCCGCACGGTTCTCGCGTTCCAGGCCGGCTTCTACTGCGGAACTCAGCAATGCCGTCAGCTCGTCGAGGACAAGCGGGTCCTCGCTTCTCAGGTCGAGCTTCGCGCGCGCCGACGCCGGAATCGAGTTGATGCTGCTTCCGCCCTCGACAATGCCGAAGTTGTAAGACAGTCGCGCCTTGCGCTCCGCACCGCTTCGATTCTCCAGAAACTGTGAGAAGGTCGAAATGGCCGCGCTGATCGCATGCACCGGGTTGGGCGTTCCCGAATCGTTCCAGCTATGCCCGCCCGGTCCGGTAAATGCAATTTCGAAACGCCGGCTTGCGAGAGCCTGCGCCGTAATGTGATCGATCGACGGGCCATCCAATACCAGGAACGCCCGCACTGCGCCAAGCGAAACGGATGGGCGGCAAAGGTAGCGCATACCGCTCAGGTTGCCCTCGCCTTCCTCGCCGACATTGGCCGCGAGCAACGTCGATTCGGCAATATGGCGGAGCTCAGGCATCTCGGGCAGAACTCGCGCCAGAACCATCAACGCCGCCAGTCCGGCTCCGTTGTCGGAAACACCGGGACCAATGAACCTGCCGTCCGGCGAAATGAATACTTCTTCCGGACGGCCCGGCGCATACACCGTGTCCAGGTGAGCAGAAACAAGAAACGGCCGGGTCCGGTCCTCTTCTCCGAAACTGGCGATCACATTTCCTGCGCGATCGAGCTTTGCCTTCCACCCCCAGGCCTCAAATTGAGCGCGCAGCCATTCGGCTCGCTGCTGCTCAAAAAACGTGGGGGCCGGAATCCGGCAGATCTGCAGGTGCAGGTCGTTGATCGACGATCGCTCCCGGGTGAACCACCGGGACGCCTCGAGCAACGATTTTTGTTCCGCAACTCGCACCACCCGGCGATTCTCCGACGAGGCTCGCTCGAGCGGCGAGAGATTCTTGATGTTTGTTGCCAATCCGTTCCGCAAGTTAAGTTTACTGTCCGCGAGCGATTTGTCCAACCGGCAGTTTCGCCAAGTGGTCGCTCACCCAATGCCGCGCTGCCGCAAGATCGCCCTGCGTAAGCCCATGCCCTCCATTCTCCCAATGCAGTTGAGCGTCAGCGTTTGCGCTCCGGAAAATCGAGAGAAGTGCCTCTGCTTGAGCAGGAGGAGCGATCGGGTCCAGTCTTCCGTTTAGTAGAAGTACTGGCTTCCCCGACAAGTTCGGCGGCTCGGCCGGCTCGAATGGAACCATGCCTCGAATCAGGACCGCACCCGCAAGTGCGTCCGGATGCCTCAACAGAAGACTCGAGGCGATGTTCGCCCCATTCGAAAAGCCCAAAGCATAGAGTTGCTTGGGGTCGAACTGGTACTGCGCGGCAGCCGATCGGAGGAACCCGGCGAGTTCCTCGGTGCGGAAGGCGAGATCCTGCTGGTCGAACTGCCCCTCGGCGAACCTTCGGAAGAATCGCGGCATTCCGCTCTCGAGCACCTTCCCTCGAGGACTCAGGAGTGCCGCACCAGGCGCAACCATCGGGCCAAGCGGCAACAAATCCTCCTCGTTCCCGCCAGTTCCATGCAGCAGGAGCAGTGTTGGCCCTGAGCGGTCCGCGCCCGGAACGAAACGATGGACGAAATCAAGCTGTGTATTCGGCTCGCTCATGCCCTTGCCTCGCTCTCACTCGCGGCTGCTCGCTGCACCAGATGGATCGGACGCAGGATCGCTTCCAGTTGCCTTCTGGCTTTCTCATATTGTGCAGGCAGTTTCAAGGCTTCGCCCAGCGTCTCGGCGGGTTCGTCTACCGCAAAGCCCGGACCGTCCGTTGCAATCTCAAACAGAATCCCGGATGGCTCCCGGAAGTAAATGGAATGGAAGTAATTCCGGTCCATCACTGGCGAAACGTGCAATCCCAGGCCCGTAATCTTCTTGAGCCACTCGCCCTGGCTCGCATCATCCGGCGTACGGAACGCAAGGTGGTGAATCGTACCCGCACCCATGCGTCCAGGCCCTGCCTTCTCGGGCTCCACGACGTCGATAAATCCCGCCGAGGAATTCTCCCCACTGACAAACCGTCTCCGCCCACCTTCGGTCCCAGTCTCCCGGAATCCAAGCTGTTTCGCGTACAGTTCGTCCGAACTCGCTCGCGCCGTCCGCGTAAGCGTCACGCCCGCAATGGTACGAATGGCCGCGTCCTGACCCACTTCGCCGGTAGTCCAGATTTCTACCTCGCGAGGAGTGTTCGATTCCACCAGCTCCAGCTGCATCCCGTCCGGATCGGCGAACGAGACCGTGTGGACGCCAAAAAACTGTCCATCCTCTTTCAGCTCAACTCCGGCCTTCGTTAGTCTTTCGCGCCACCAGGCGAGGGAACCGGCCGGTACTTCAAACGCTACTCTCGAGGGTTCACCCGAACCTACTCTGCCGTTACCTGCTGCCGGCCACACAAAGAAAGTAAGGATCGTTCCCGGCGTTCCGCGGCCGTCGCCGTAATAAAGGTGATAACTCTGCGGGTCGTCGAAATTGACCGTCTTCTTAACCAGCCGTAGTCCCAGCAGACCTGTGTAAAAATCGACATTCCGCTGCGCGTCGTTCGTAATAGCGGTCACGTGGTGAACGCCGTTCAATGTTTTCATGTTGGGTTTCTTGAGCAACCTCACTCGATTGGATGCAGCGAGGATTCAACGCTGTGCGCAGGCTCAGAAACTACTGAAATCTCACACCTTGGACGGTGCCCCGGTTATTCGGAGCCGGAAATCGCGACGGTTAATGGCCGGTCCCGTTGAGCGGCAAGCGTCCATTTTTGGAGTCACTACCCGGCAGGTTGCGCTTACTGATGACTTCATCGATGATGCCGTATTGCCGTGCCTGCTCTGCATTCATGATGTAGTCGCGGTCTACGTCTCGCTCGATCTTTTCGACTGGCTGGCCCGTCGCGTCGGCTAATAGCTGATTGAGAATCTCTCGGGTTCGAAGTATGTCGCGCGCCTGGATGTCGATATCGGCCGCTTGACCGCCCAACCCGCTCGCGTGCGGTTGGTGGATCAGAACGCGCGCGTACGGAAGGCTATACCGCTTCCCGCGTGTACCCGCCGCCAGCAGCACAGCCGCCATCGATGCCGCCTGACCCACGCAATACGTCACGATGTCGGGTTCCACAAGGTTCATTGTGTCGAGAATCGCCAAGCCCGAAGTGGTCACACCGCCCGGTGAATTGATGTAAAGCGATATGTCTTTCTCGGGATCTTCAGCCGCCAAAAATAGGATTTGCGCAATCACCAGGTTTGCGACATTGTCGTCAATTGGCGTGCCAATGAAGATGATGTTTTCGCGCAGAAGCCGCGAATAGATGTCATACGAGCGCTCGCCTCGCGAAGTCTGCTCCACCACCATCGGAACTAGAGTCATATACGTTCTCCTTTTTCGTTGCGACTAAAACATCACTGGCGCTTGCGTGTTGGCAAACTCGGCGAAACACCTTTGTACGAGCGTCGGTACCAACTCTGCGGAAGCTCCGCCAACGGTGCAAACGGCGACGCCGGACGCATCCCACCCGGAGTGAATGACCGTTACCCGAGTGCCTTCCGCGGCAACATCGAACCGCACGTCCACCAGTTCGTCCTCAAGCCTGTCGGTCCGCCCGGGATGCCAGCGAAACGTCACCCGGTTCGGCGGATCCCACGTGGTCACCGTTCCCCATTCGTGCTCTTCGCCGGACCGGCCGCGTTCGAAAACTCTACCGCCCGTCCACGGTTCAATCACGCATGTCCGGGCGTTCGCGCCCTCGATCGAATAAGTGGCGAGAGGCCACCACGCATCAAAATCTTGCGTGAATAGCCGAAAGGCATCCTCAACCTCGCAATCGATCTGGATGCTTTGTCGTATTGCGTTCTCGTCTTTGTCTGCTTTTGTCATTCCGATCGGTCTCCTTCTTCGCGAAATCGGAAAATCCGGCCAGGGCATCGCGCCACATCGATTCGATATGTGCCCGCAACTCCGCCAGACTCTTCGGATTGAGACGAAAATAATGCCGCGTGCCGCGCCGGTCTTCTTCCACCAGCCCGATTGATTTCAGGGTTTGCAGATGTTGCGAAACAGCCGGACGGGTTACCGGCAATTGTCCGGCCAGTTCTCCAACCGTTAAAGGTCTCTGTCGCAGCAGGTCGACAATGGCTTGACGCGTTGGATGTGAGAGGGCGCTCAACAATTCAAGAGCGTTAGCCATGTCTAACGGTAAGCCCAGAC
Organism: uncultured Acidobacteriaceae bacterium; assembly: GCA_963730775.1. Lineage (GTDB taxonomy): Bacteria > Acidobacteriota > Terriglobia > Bryobacterales > Bryobacteraceae > Bog-105. Next base: position 12,899 of record CAVSTI010000028.1, read on the forward strand.
TTACCGAATGTCAAGAGATTACGTCTGAGCTTGTTCGGCTCCTGATGGAGTCCAATTTTCTTCGCGTGCCAGCGCCATCAGTGCCATGCCCGAAATGGGTTTGGAAATCAGATAACCCTGTATCTCGTCACACCCCAGCCGCGCAAGCAGTGCTAGCTGCTCTTTTGTTTCCACTCCTTCGGCGATAACGGATAGCTTTAAAGCGTGTGACATGTTGATGATGCTCGAAAGCAAGGGTGGACACTCATCCCTGTCGACAATGTTCCGTACGAACATCTGATCGATCTTCAGCCGATGCACTGGAAGTTGCTGAAGGTACGCTAACGAGGAATGACCGGTTCCGAAGTCGTCGATCGCAATCTGTACGCCGAGACTTCTCAGGATTTTGAGTTGACGGGCGACGTGCTCGAAGTTCGTCATCATCACGGTTTCCGTGATCTCCAACTCCAGGTCAGCCGGATCAATATCGGTCCGGTGTAGTCGCCTGGCTACTAATGAGGCGAAATCCGCTCGAGCAAAATGGATACCAGACACATTAACGGCGACGCGGAACGTTCCCAGCCCGAGCTTCTTCCAGGTGGAAGCGTAGCGGAGCGCTTCGTCCATGGTCCAGTCGCCAATCTCTTCGATAACGCCGATCTCTTCGGCAATAGGTATGAATTTACTCGGAGCAATAAAGCCCATAGCCGGGTGCCGCCACCGTAGCAGCGCTTCTGCTCCGACGAGACGGCCAGTCTTGAGTTCGATCTGCGGTTGGTAGTAGAGCTCGAATTCGTTCTTCTGCAGCGCGAATCGCAAGTGTTGTTCCATTGCGAACCGCTCCGGAGGCGTCGTTGCCATGGACGGATGGAACATCGCCACTCGCCCACGTTTCCTTTTCTTGGCAAACCGGAATGCCACATTGGCATGGCTTTGCAGCTCTTCCGCGGAAGCCGAGCCCGTACTGGTCGCCATCCCGCCGCTGGCACGTAAAAAGAGTTCGTGTTCTCCAACGCGGAATACTGGTTCAAAGGTTTCGCTGATCAGCGTCGCGACCTCTTCGACTTCTGATTCGGAGTGAACGGATGGGATCAGAAACGTGAATTCGTCGCCACCTGTCCTCGCCAATCGCCATTCCGGCCGGGCCATTCCAGCCAGCCGCACGCTCACTTGCTGAAGTAGTTCATTGCCGACATCGTGCCCAAGCACCTCATTGACCATGCGAAGCGAGTCAATCCCCACCACCGATAGCGCTACCGGCCGGGATTGCTGCTGCGCTATGGCAGTCACCTGCGCGATCTCTTCCTCCATCCGAAGTCGATTCCACAATCGCGTCAGAGAATCATGATGTGCGCGGTATCGCAGATCTTCCAAGAGGTGCCGCTGTTCAAGAGCAATCGTCGCCATCCACTCGAGTTCCTGGAGTTCTCTGCCCGCGAGTGTGCTGTTGCCGCGGCATCCGAAAAGGACGAGGGCTCCCACCAGTTCGGCGTCCTGGGTGACTAAGGACCGCATCTCGCCACCCCGGGCGCGGACCAGGTCTTCCGCCGGACCAACCTCCTGTGTTCCCACCAGGAGTGCCAGCGTGGAACGATCTTCGGGCGTGAGATGCCGTTCCGCCCCTAGTTGAAGTCCATCTTCTTCGAGCAGCAGTAAAGCGGAACCCGAATCTTGATTCAGCCTGGACGCCATCGCCGTGATGGAAGCGAGAATGGACGATCCGTACGCGTCATTTCGGAACGCATTCGAAGCTTCGTGATGCGCTCGACGCTCTTCGTCGATCTGATGCGCGGGGAGATTCACCGCACATCCTTTTCAAATTGATCCAGGTTTTTGGCTATCTCCACCATCTGTCCGCTGAGATGAGTGACCAGTGATTTGAACGCAACGCGGAAAGTCGCCATACGGTTTCCAACGAGGACGCGGTGCTCGTAGGCAGGCTTCAGCTGTCGAAGCACTGCTTCCCTTGATTCTGAGCCGTTTTCCGCCTTCCAAAGCAAGATAATTGAGATCGGCGACCACCTGTACACGGCGCCCCCGGGCACCAGATCCTGCAGTTCTCTCCGTCCCAGTTCATCGATCAGGTCGTCGCAGATTTCATTTCCATGTCGCACCCTGATCGGCTGTAATTGACTGCAAACAAAAAGGCCGCCCTGCAGGCCCTGACCTCCTTCGGCGGCAAGCCGAATTTGTTCGAGAGCAGAACGCCTGTCAAGTAGTCGTACTCGGAAACGAGACGCGGATTGCTGTGCCTGCAGTAATTGGGTCCCGATTGCATCTTCCGCCTTGCCGCCCGTTTCCCTTTCGAGCTGCTCTTCGCTCCGGATGAACTCGAGAACTCTCGATAGGCGGTTTCGGATGGCAGTGACGTTGTCGAGTTTCGAGGCGCTTTGCAACGACTGCTCGAGTGCTTTATACGTATTTTTCGACCGCTCATTCCGAGAGCTTACGTGGGTCAGGGCCTCACTAAGCATGTTCAGGACATTGCGGAATTCTTGGTTGCGCTCAATCTCCGCTTTCTGGATCCGCTCGCGAGACTCTCGAAAGATTTCCCTGACCCTCAGGCTGATCGACGGAAGCGAATCGGCCTGGTGAGGTGATGTCAGTTGCAGGCGGACCGCTCTCAACTGGCCCGCAAGGTCTTCGAGCGATTCTCCGCAAAACGCAAATTGTTCCGCGTATTCGAGGACGTTCTGGGCGAGTGCCGGGAAGGTTTGTTCCGCTGCAGCCTCAAGCTCCGTGCCCGCTGTTCTTGCTCCGTTGAGATACTTTTCCAAGCTGACAAAATTCACGACCGTTTCCCCCCGTTTGGCAATTGACGCTTAACCCCTTGAGTCTTAGTGCGCTCCTCCATGCCGTGCGCTCACGAAAGAAAGAAGGAATTTTGCCTCTCGAGAAATCGGTCGGACAGGGTTGCGCCAGCTGCTCCAACTCGCTTCGCCCGTCGATTTTTCAAGGGCATTGCCTCTGCAGTAACGGCATGTCACATCAGGCAACACTAAAATGCGAATGTACTTCTCTGCGACACGACAGCAGGTGAGACTTACGCAGCCCGAGTCACACTTTAGATCGAGTTCTATTCCGCCTGTGCAGCTTCATAGCGCGTGGAAGCACCCGGTCGGGCATCATTCATGAGTTCTTCCGTCCCATACGAACCTAAGCTATCGGTCGTTGTACCGGCTTACAACGAAGAAGGTACAGTCGCCCATGTCATTGCGAAACTTCTTCTCGTGCCGTCCTTGCTTGAAATCATCGTCGTGGACGATGCTTCCAAAGACCAGACCTTTGCGGTCGTTCAGAACCTTCAGCGCTCAATTCCGCAGCTTCGATTGCTTCGGCACGACCAGAATAAAGGGAAAACAGCAGCCCTGATCACCGGTTTTGCTGCGAGCGCCGGGGAGATTGTCATCGTGCAGGACGCGGATCTCGAATACGATCCATCCGAGATTCAAACCGTTATACAACCGATTTTGGACGGAGTGGCAGACGTCGTGTACGGCTCGCGTTTTCTGGTGAGAAAAGCTGCGCGGGTTTTGTACTTCTATCACTACCTCGCAAACAAAGCCCTCACGTTCTGCTCCAATCTGCTGACGAACGTAAATTTCTCTGACGTGGAGACCGGGTACAAGGCTTTCCGCGGCTCGGTCATTCGCGACATGATCATCACCTCCTCGGGCTTCGGTTTCGAGATTGAAGTAACGGCGAAAGTCACGAAGTTAGGGTGCGCTTGTTTCGAGGTGCCGATCAGCTACTACGGCCGGACCTATCATCAAGGCAAAAAAATTGGCACACGAGATGGGATCCTGGCATTCTGGTACATCATTCGGTATAACTTGTTCACGAGCTTGCGTGAGTCCTTCCGAACGTTCCATACTGCCGCTGACTGGGAGCATATGAAAAAACGCCTGGCGGAATCTGGCTCCCGGCAGCAATGAGCTTCAGGCCCATGCGTCGGTTCACGATCGCCGCTGCCTTCGCATCGGGCGTTCTCACCTTTTCCGTTTTCGGTCAAACAACAACTGCACAGGGCTCGGCGGCGGGTAGTGTGCCCGGTCCCGCGCCCAATAATATCTCCGCAGTATGGGCGAACGAAGGCGGAGACAAAGTAGCCCAGGACGAACTGCGCGCGACAAAACACACCGAGAACAAGACCGGTACGGTTCTCAATCGAGCCTGGGATGGCACGCGGGTAAAACTAAGCGGCGCGAAGAATGAGGTTATCAGCTTCAATCTCGTGCTCGAAGCCGCGAACGCACCCGCTGCGAACGTCAAAGTCGAGTTCGACAAGTTGAGCGGACCGAATGGGACGGTTATACAGTCGAGACAAACAACCGGCAATGGCGTTTTCAGCTGGGTCAATCGTCCGATCGAACTCTTTTACGCGCGATACCAGAAGATCGAGGGCTTGAGCTTCTTCGGATACGGAAAGGACGAATCCCAGATTCCGGTTCGGTTCCGGGCAGCAAGTCACAGATGGACGGATAGGCCCGACCACGACAAGATGTACCCCGACGCCTTGGTGCCGCTCGAGTTGGTGAAGCCATTTTCAATTGCGCGCAGCCAGAACCAAAGCATCTGGGCGGACGTGTACATTCCAAAAGCAATACCGGCCGGCACCTATACGGGATCCGTGGTCATTCGCGAAAACGCTGCCCTGGCCAGGAGCATACCCGTGCAGTTGACGGTTTCCAATTTCAGCCTGCCCGATGTCCCTGCGGCGAAGACGATTGCATTTCTGGACAACTCCGATATCGAATGGCGATACGAGACAGGCCACGGTGGTTACGCGCAATGGGACCATCCGGGAGGACGGCATGTGCAAGCGGTAATGGACCGCTATTTTCAGCTTTTCCATCGCCACAAGATTGCAACGGTGGGCCAGAACGAATGTCCGCCCGCAGACCAGCCCTGCGAGTCTTCCCTGTCACGCCTGAACGGATCGCTCTACACGCCCGGTCACGGGTATGACGGCCCGGGAGTTAATGCGCCCACGGGCGTCTTCTCTATCGGGGCGTACGGCACCTGGGGCGCCGCTTCGTATGGCGTTCCCGACTGGAAGAACGACGAGAAGCTCTTCCGGGAACACTTGGACGGGTGGGCCAAGTGGTTTTCCGGCCATCTTCCCGGTACGCAATACTTTCTGTATCTCCAGGACGAACCTGGACCTTCGGATTATCCGAAGGTCCAAAAATGGGCAAGTTGGATTCGGGCGAATCCGGGTCCGGGGAAGGCTGTCTCGTCTTTTGCGACTGTGAGCGCAGTGAACGCGCAAGCCGGGATTCCGGCTCTGAGTATTGCTGCCACCCAGGCGGGTGTAGGAATGTGTCCTTCCGCGCCGTGCAACAACACCGAGCTGATGAACAAAGCCTATGAATACTTCACTCGGCCAGGAACTGACCGGAGGTTCTGGATCTATAACGATGGACGGCCGGGCGTGGGGTCTTCCATGATCGAGGACGACGGGGTTGCATTCAGAACGTTTGCATGGGCCCAGTTTAAGAAGGGAATCGACCGTTGGTTCTACTGGGAGGCGAATGTCAGCAGTAACTATGACACCTACTCTACGGCGACGAGCTGGGGCAGCAGAAACAAGTTCGACAACTCGCTGGGCATGTACAGCGACAACACACCCTCAAATGGAAACGGATTGCTGGTTTACCCTGGGACGGACAAGGACCATCCGGCGAACACCTATGGCGTAGACGGACCGGTTGCTACGATCCGGCTCAAGGAGTGGAGACGCGGCGTACAGGACGCCGACTATCTTTCGCTCGCGAAACAGATCGACCCGGAAGCGACCCGGCGGATCGTTTCGGAAGTTTTGCCCAAAGCTCTCTGGGAGTACACCGTGCCGGATCCCAGCTTCGTAACCGTTCCGCCGACCTGGTCCCCCAATCCAGACGACTGGGAATCCAGGCGCGCGCAATTGACGACGGTCATCTCCAGTTACTGTTCGCAACACGCCGGCGCGTCATTCTGCCGATAGCAGGCTGATGTTTCCGTTAGTGATCGGAGCTATCTCTCGATCCGGAGAGCCAGACGGGCGTGCCTGCACGCGGATCGTAGTGAAGGCAGATCCAATGGCTTGCGCCCAGGGCTTTGGCGATTGACGCGCGTCTTCCCGCACCGGGATCAATAAGCTCCAGAACGTGGCTGCGTGGATCGTTGAAGTTCCAGTTGAAGGCCGGAAAAAGCGCAGTGCCTTTTACGAACACGACGCCCTCGTGAAATGGGACTGCTCGCATTGCCTCAACCATGCGCTTCGAGGGCTCGCGTAAGCGAATTTCCCAGCTGGTGCCGACAAGTACCCCCGCTAAACTTGCGGTGGCAAGTGCAATGCCAAGCTGCTGCTTCAACCGGCTGCTAATGCTCAGATCAGAAGCAAGTCGAACAATTCCGTAGCCGGCAATAAGGGCCAGGGCGAAATAACCCTCGAAATAATAGCGCTCTCCGATCGGGGAGTCAGAATCGTCCAGTTGAACCAGATAGCCGAACACTAACGACAGGAACGTCAGAGCGAGGGCCCAAAGAGCGCGATTTCTATAGCTGCGCCACAGGCCATAGCACGCCAACGGGACAACAAACGGAAAGCTGACGGAGGCGGTGTCAACCAAACGAACCGGTGTCAACTGAACGAGAGCCACGAAGAGATCCCTAGGCCGCAGAGAGAATTCTTTTAGCTGTCCGTTGTTGTACGCGCTATAAGACGAATGCAAGAACGTGCCCGTGAGGAGGTAATTCTCCACCCCCATGACCAAAGCCGTTAGAACAGCGAAGGCGCCCATCCACGCCATCAATCTGCGTATGGCCGGCCATTCGGGCCGGAAGTGTAGAGCCGCAATCAACGCGGAGCCCGCGCACATGGCCGTGAAAGGACGAACGAGTTCGGCAGCGACAAGGCTCACGACCATCGCCAAGGTCCAGAAGCCGCCAGACCGGCTCTCGGGCGAGCGCCTAAGCGCCCGGATGAAGCAGAGTGCACCTAGCGCAATCAGCAGCGCACAAAGCACATGGGACATGAAGCCCAGGCAGTTGAGCAGCATGAAAGCCGACGTCCCCAACATGGCTGTAGCACTGATTCCCTCAACAGGGCCGAACATCTCGAGGCCGATCTCGTACGTGAGAAATAGGAGCAGTAGTCCGAGCAGAGGGTTCAGCAGCCATTCTGTTTTGAGCAACGTCATCAGCGAGAGCACAAGAGGCCAGCCGGGGGGATACTTACCGAGCCATCGTCCGTGAATGAAAAGATGATGGGCGAAGCCCAGAACCGAGTGGGGATCCACAGCCGGCTGAGGCGCCGACAAATGCCCGGCCGCCAGGCAGCGCGCCTCGAAGAGATAAGCGCTTTCGTCACCCTGGTAACGCCCTAAGCCGAGATTGAACGCGAGGGGCAGAAGAAGAATGGAATAAAGAACGATTGCGGATAGCGCCTGCGTACGAGGGGAAAGTTTGCGCTCCAGCATTTGTGCTTGTCCCGGCCGATCCCAACGGATGGCCAGTGCAAACAGCGGCAGCATGAACAAATACTGAGCGGCAAGCAGAAACAGCTTCGCATTCGGTAGAGACCATTGATTGTGGCCAATCATGATCGCCACGGCCGCCACAACCGGTGCCGCCGACCCGAGCAACAACAGTCGAGGTGCCCAGTCCGGTGCTGTTGTAAATTGCCCAAACCCAGATTGACTCAGGCGAGTTGTCTCCGGAGTGTCATTCGTTTCTTTTCTATCGTCCTTGCGAGACAGGACCATTGTTTTGGTAGCGAGATCTTGCAAATAAGTAAGACGATAACCCTCCCGTTTAAAGCACCGGGGTACCCGGAACAGACGTAATAGAACTGGAGTGGATAACTCAACCTCACGCGAGCGTTCGTGAAGCGAGTAGCGGGCCGAGACCTATACGTAATAGAACTTTGTTCTCAAGATGTCAGGCAGCGAAGCTATTCCGCAGCTCAATCCGGTTCTGAATCAACTTACGACCGATGTAGCGGCTTGGCTGATATGGTGGACGGCACCATTCAGTGCTTCGTTCCTCAAGTGAGTTCCGCGCCTTTGTACTACTGAAGCAACAAACACGAGTTTTCAACCTCGAGTACGTGGATAGAGAAATGCCTTTCGTCCGCCCACTTTGTTGGGAATCGGACCAACAACAGAAACAGTTAAAGAGACTGCACGTTACTGCCGTTTGGCCGGGTTCGTTCTGAATTCGAATCCTGTGATGCCCGCAACATCCTGGCTCGTCTCGCCTGTTTCCTCGCAACCGTCGATTCTGCCATACTGCGGTCGAGAATGCCTGCCCAGGCTGCGAGAATCTACTTATGTGGGGAGCGTTCTACGCGCTTTGGGTCGCGTCTGAAATTGCAATTCTGATATTTACCCGGGCTCGCACTCGATCGGCCGGATATCAACACCACGATCGCGGGTCCCTTCTCCTGCTGTGGTCCGTGATCACAGCTGCCATTTCGCTTGGCACGTGGTATGGGCGCGCCCATGAACCCGACTTCTTTTCGACCGCCGCACGAGCTCAACTGATCAGCCTGACTCTTCTCGTTCTCGGATTGGTCATTCGCTGGATGGCGATCTTCAAGTTGGGCCGCTCGTTCACGGCAAACGTCGTTATTCAACAAGAGCAACGTGTCCAGAAGTCCGGCGTGTTCCGTTTCGTTCGCCATCCCTCTTACACGGGGCTGCTCGTCATCTTTGCGGGTATCGGATTACATACGCGCTCCTGGATCGGCCTCGTCATTGTCCTTCTACCCATCACGATTGCACTGCTCTATCGCATCCATGTGGAAGAAGCGGCGCTCAGCCAGGCATTCGGGGAAGAATACCAAAGCTATTGCCGTTCCACAAAACGACTGATTCCCGGCGTATTCTGAACGGAGACTCAAATCGATTCACCTGGGTTGCGGCGTTTTGCTCCGAACGCCTAGAGGGAAGAGACATCCAAACTCCCGGACCAGACCCTCGAAGAGCGGCGCGCCAAGCTGGGTCATCGCAAGCAGGCCCGCGAAGATTGCCATTGCTTCCACGCTTTCCCGGCCCTCGCGCTGCCAGTAGACATCTTGCAAGTTCAACCACAGGGCGAATTCATCTAAGATCAGCGCGGAAGCGATCCCGTAGAGCATGGAAGTCAATCGTCCTGCCCGATTCGTCGGAGTGTCTGTCCCGATCCCTACCAACCACGAGTAACCGACCGCAAGCAGCAACAGGATGCCCCAAACCATGTGGTGGATGTGCCGTCGTCCCATGTACACGTTGTGAAAAAACGCAAAGTTGTGATGGATGGCAGTGGTAATCGAGCGAACCACCACGACTGTCACGAAAAAGCCAAGAGAAGCCAGGAACGGTCGCTCCTGCTTCGTCCCCTGAATGTGTCGCTCATAAATACGGTGGAGGCGCCCGGTGGAAAACAACAGCGCCAGGGCGCCGAGGATGGCCGCAACGACGCTCGGGCCCAGCCAGAAACTTCGTTGAACGAGAGGCACGATATCTGTCCCGCGCTGAACCAGCGCACGTGAGTAACGTTATCACTCGTGTCGCCGGGCCTATGATTGCCGACAGCCCGTTCTTAGCCGTTTTGGTCCAACGCGCGCCTCAAATGGGCCAAGCCCGCTCGGATCATGCTCCGGATTCGCAGTTCATTGTTCGCACAAGTCACCTGTTCTAAGTCACTTTCGGGTTGCCCGGCCTCTATCGGCTGATTGTCACTTCACGTGCAGAAGAACATCGAGATGTCTATCTTTTCTCAATGGGTTCGAGCACGAGCCGTACTCCGACCCATTGCCGGCCCGGCGTTATGTTTCTCTCTGTTGAGTGTCTTGCTGCCGTCTCGGGCCGCAGCGCAGACGGATTCGAACTTTCACGGCTGGCTCATGTATTTCGGCGACCACCCGGTCAGCGATCGTTGGGGCGTTCATCTGGAAGCGCAATTCCGGCGCACGAACGGCGGCCTTGCTCCGCAGCAACTACTCTTACGGCCTGCAGTCAATTTCACCGTCAATTCTCATCTGATTTTGACGGGCGGCTACGGCTTCGTTCGGACTTCGCGTTACGGCGATTTTCCCGCTGCTGCGGCCTTCCCCGAGCATCGCTTCTTCGAGCAGGCCATTATCAAGCACAAAATCGGTAGCGTTGGCGTACAACATCGCCTTCGCGAGGAACAGAGACTCGTCGGTAGCGTTCCTGCGCCCGCGTTCGACGTCGAGAGTTGGGAAACACGACACCGGTTTCGCTACATGCTTCGCGGAGACGTTCCGTTACCATTCGGTAACCCAGGCAACCGTCGCTGGGGCATCGGTCTTTACGACGAAGTGTTCTACCAGTTCGGAGAGAACCGGGGCGCCCGCTACTTTGACCAGAACCGTGCCTATGGTGCCCTGACATACAAGGTAACTCCAACGAATCGGCTCGAGTTCGGCTATCTGCACCAGTATGTGGCCCAGCGGAACGGTCGAATCGTGGAACACAATCACACTTGGCAGATCGCGCTGTATTCCGTTACGCCGTTCCGCCGATCGAGGCGGTGAGAATCCCTTGGGTTGGAAACAGATGCTCGGAAGCAATTTCCGGACTCATGGAAGGGACAGTATGACGGAGTCCTGAGATGTTAACGTGAAGCGGTTCAATGCGGAGTTTCACGCGCAGTCTTGCATTGAGGGACTTCTCGAACTCCGCTCGAAACCCGGATTTGACGTGAAGTCCGTCCGTCGTATTGAAATCGAGATCTTCCGGGTAGCTTACGCGATGATCGGCGGGGGCAAGTACCTCGATCTGCTGTCAGTCAGAACTAAGGAAGACTCCGATCACAGTCTTCACTACATGGCCGCCGCTGCCCTCTTAGACGGCCGGCTTGAACCGGAGCAGTTTGATGCCGCCCGCATCGCATTGTGCTCACGTTCTGGACAAGTCCATCCGGCTTGGTAGACAGGCCGCCTCGGAGGAGCAGTTGGGCCGCATTGCTGATTGCGTACTCAGTCTGGAATCATCCAAGATTTGGGATCTTACGGCGGCTCTTGCCTCTGTAGGATAACGAGGGCTGCGCACGGCTCTCGCTTATTTCCCCGGCACTGGTAGCCAACCGCGAGTGATGTAGTCGCCGGCGGTGTTAGAGACCATGATCAGGAACCAGACCACGCCGGCTGCAATAATCACACGAACCAGCTTTGACTCGTAACGTCCGTGCATGAAGAAGGCGACGACCAGAGCGGCCTTTGCGGTCGCGATCAGGATGGCTATTCCCATGCTGAACGGGCCAAGATTAAGAAATCCGACCAGTGTTGTGGCAAGAGCCAGCGCGAGAAGCGCGAGCCAGGTCAGGGTGTAAGTCTTGATCGAAACAACAGGCTCTTTCATTTCAGATGTAAACCAGGAATGTAAAAGATGGCGTACAGGTAAATCCAGACGATATCGATGAAGTGCCAATAGAGCCCGCCTATCTCAATGGGCGTGTGGTACTCGGCCGTGATGCTGCCGATCATCGTTCGGAAAAGAAGTACGGTAAGAACGCCAAGACCAATCGTCATGTGGAGAGCGTGAAGGCCAGTCATCACGAAATAGAACACGAAGAACATCTGGATCTGGGCTGCGTGCGGGTTGCTCTCTTCGAACCAAAAAGCAGGAACCTTGTGCTCGAGGTAGTGCTGGTAATACTCAGTGAACTTAATCGCCAGAAAGACAACGCCGATCAGCATCGTTACGATCAGGAACAGTGCCAGCAACTTCTGATTTCCAACCTCGGCGAAGTAGACCGAGAGCGCCATGGTGAAACTGCTGCAAATCAGAACCGCCGTGTTCACGGACCCGAGAACGATCTCCATTTCTTTGCTTCCGATATCGAACGCTTGCGGATAACTAATTCGATAGACCGTGAAAGCAGTAAAGAGGGCGCCGAACAGCAGCACTTCTGTGATCAGGAAGATCCACATCCCGACCATTGCGGTTTCCCGCTGTTGGTCGGGCGTGGCGAACTGCTCCCGCAGTTTCAATTGGGTTGGAGATTTGGCCTCGAAAACGCTATCTAATTTGGACAAGGCCGAGTTCCTCCTTCATCTCTTCGTAAGGGTAGGGAACTGTCGTCGTAACCACCGGGGTCTCAACAAAGTTGTGTTTAGGGGGCGGGGAAGAAGTCTGCCACTCGAGACCTGTCGACTTCCAGGGATTGGGTCCCGCATCCTTTCCGTACTTCCAGGACCAAAGAAGATAGAGCAGCGGCATAATGTACCCGACGCCCAAAATGCTTGCTCCCGCCGTAGAAAGAATATTTAGAAACTGGAACTCTTCGGGATACGCTGCATAGCGGCGCGGCATTCCCAGATAGCCCAGAACGAACTGTGGGAAGAACGTCAAATTAAACCCGAGAAAAACGGTCAGCGCAGAAAGCTTGGCCAGGTTTTCCGGGTAGAGTTTCCCACTGATCTTTGGCCACCAGTAATGTATACCGCCCAGGAAAGCCATCACGGTACCGCCCACCATGATGTAGTGAAAATGGGCAACGACAAAGTAAGTGTCCGTGACATGGACGTCCAAGCCTAATGCGGCCAAGAACAGCCCCGTCATTCCGCCGATGGTAAACAGGCCGATGAAGCCGATGGCGTAGAGCATCGGCGTGTCCCAGGAAACAGCGCCTCGATGCATGGTGGCAGTCCAGTTGAAGACTTTGATGGCCGAAGGAATCGCGACAAAGTAACTGAATAGCGAGAACGTCATGGCCGAGTAAGCGGACATTCCGGCTACAAACATGTGGTGTCCCCATACCAGGAAACCCAACGTGGCAAGGCCCAGGCTCGAGAAACAGACGGCCTTGTAGCCGAAGAGTGGCTTACGCGAGAACGTAGGGACGATTTCACTCACAACGGCCATTGCGGGCAAGACCATGATGTAAACCGCCGGGTGGGAGTAGAACCAGAAGAGATGCTGGAAGAGCACAGGATCGCCGCCCAGCGCGGGATCGAAGATACCTACCTTGAAAATACGTTCCACTGCGACCATCAGTAGAGTCACGGCGAGTACAGGAGTAGCAAGAACAAAGATCATGCTGGTAGCGTAATGCGACCAGACAAAGATCGGCAGCTTGAACCAGGTCAGCCCCGGGGCGCGCATGCGATGGACCGTCGCGATGAAGTTGATCCCCGTCATGATGGACGAGAATCCGTTGATAAAAATGCCTACTGCTGCTGCAGTGACATAAGTAGTGGATGAATCAGTACTGAATGGCGTATAGAAGGTCCATCCAGTGTCGACGCCGCCGCGAAAAAGTGCATAAATCGTGACAGCAGCACCCAACATGAACACATACCAACTCGCGAGGTTCAGTTTAGGGAATGCCAGGTCTTTCGCGCCAAGCGCCATGGGCAAGATGAAATTCCCGAGCGTATTCGGTATGGATGGAATCAGGAAGAACCAGACCATGATGATTCCATGCATGCTAAAAAGCTTGTTGTAAGTCTCGGCCGAGACAAGCCAGTTACGCGGCTGGATAAGCTCCAGCCGCATTAGCAGAGCAAAGAAACCACCCAGGAAAAAGAAGAATGTGATGGAGATGGTGTAGAGAATCCCGATGCGTTTGTGGTCCGTGGTCAGTAGCCAGGACCAGATTCCCACCTCCGCATTCAAGTACGTTTTTGTCGGCGGACGTTCTACGACTTCTTCAATCATTCAGCGTGCACCTACATGCGAGCCAGAGATGGAAGTAGCCCCCGGTCCCGCAATCCCCTTTTCCTGTCCGTACTCTTTCGGCGCAGTTCCCGGACTGGACGGTTCCTGCGTACCCGGTTGTGGTCCGAGAGCCTTGATGTAAGAAACCAGCGCCAAGACCTGCTGCTCATCCAATTGCCCGGTGAAATTCGGCATAACATTAGGTTCGAAGCCGTAGGCGATCTTGGCATTCGGATTCGAGGATCGATTCGCGGATATACGACTCATCCGCCACCACATTCCCGCCACCCGCAATCTCCACTCGGCGCTCATATAAGTCGCGCAGATTCGGCGCACGTCCTTGTCCTTCGAAGTGGTGGCAATTCGCACAACCAAATTGGTGGAAGTATTTCTCGCCCTGAGAGGCGAGAGAGCCTTCGGCAGCGCCTTCGGTAAGCCATCTCTGGTAATCGCCGGGCGTCATAGCGTAAACCCAGCCGATCATCCCGGAGTGTTTGGCCCCGCAATATTCCGCGCAGAACAGATGATATTTCCCTGGGGTGGTGGCCTCAAACCAGGTGCTCGTGTAACGTCCCGGTAAGACGTCCTGCTTCGTCCGAAATGCAGGGACGTAGAAGCTGTGAATGACATCCTGCGAGATCATCATCAGCTTCACGGGGCGTCCAACGGGTAGGTGCAGTTCGTTGATCTCGCGCTGACCTTCGGGATGTTGAATTTTCCACATCCACTGCTTTCCAATGGCGTACATCGTGATCGCGTTATCGGGTGGTCTCTCGATATCGAAATACAGCTTCGCGCCCCAGGCGAACATGCCCATGAAGATGAAGAACGGAATGACGGTCCAGGCAATCTCCACCGTGTAGATATAGCGGACGGGTCGTCCCATTTCGTCATCGTGTTTGCGGCGGTAGCGAATGGCACAGTAAATGAGAAATGCTGCGATCGCAACCGCCACGGACGTGCAGAGCACAACCATCAGGATGAAGAAGAAGTTGACTTCGCCCGAGACAGACGAGGCAGAATCCGGCCAAAACCGCAGCCTCGTCATCATGGCTGTGACATTTCCTTCGCAACGGGACGGTACTGCCGGAGATCACGCCGCCAAAGCAGGAAGCCCGCTGAGGCCATCACGATTAACGTCAAGAATCGCCGAGCCGCGCAGCACGTTAACACCGTCGCGCCATACTTGCCCGTTTTCGGGTCGTAGTGATAGCAAAGCAAGAGAATCTGGTCGGCAGCCGACCCGATGCGATTGTGGGAAGACTCAACGAGTCCAAGCTTCAGGTCTTTGGGCTCGTATTCGACACCATAGAGATACCTCGCAATCCGGCCTTCCGGCGTCAGAAGTACGATCCCGCTCGCATGAATGAACATCTTGTGTACCGGGTCCCATCGATAGTGGAATCCGATTGCGTTCATCACTGCGTCGATGGAGGCCTGGTTTCCGACCAGGAAGTGCCACCCGTTTGTTCCCGCCCTGCTTGAGTAACTTCGCGAGTATTGCAGCTGTTTTTTCGCGGCACTCTCAGGTGTATCGTGCGGATCGAAGCTGACCGCAACCACTTCGAAGTCCTTTCCCGGCTTCATTGATAGCGGACGCATCGCTGAAACCAGTCCGCTCATAATCTGACTGCACAGCATGGGGCAGGTATAGTAGACGGGCGCCAGTACCACCGGCTTTCCGTTGAAGTACTTGCTGAGCGGTACCGAGTTGCCGGCTTCGTCGCGGAATACAGTATCGAGCGGAACGCTCCCATTTAGCTGCTGCTCGAATGCCGACGCCTTTTACGTCGGGCGGTTGGAAGGGGCTATCGGCACGCAATACCCACGCGCTCGAGAAGGCGAGGGACAGAACCACCAGAAGCTTCGAGGCAGATATCATTTTGGCTCCGGTTCCACTTTCCCCTCGAAGCCGGTCAGGCGAGTTCCGTCAGCCGGCGGAGTGTTCGTCGGGTTAGGCGCCGTTCTTCCGCGGCGGAATCCCGCGTTGCGCAAGCATCTGCACGGCATCCTCGATAGGAATAGCCACCTGCCCCTTACTCTTGTCAATCCAGTAATAGTGGCTCAGTTCCCAGTCTTCTCTTGCTCGAAATGTCTTCAAGTCCTGCGCGGGCGAGGTTTGCAGGCGAGGCTCCGGGGGCACTGGCGTTCCCGTGTTGCGCGATCGGAAGCGCCGACCGACTGACCTCTGCGCGATAGTTCTTCAGATAGATGAAATAGAAGAACAAAAGACCAGTGAAAAGCCACATCCCACCCACCAGACACGCCCCGCCGATAAGAGTTCCGCGGTAGCTTACGTCTGTTTTTTCCCACCGAACATCTTTGTGAGTCGGCTCGTTGTTTGGTTTGCCGATCTGGCGGGCCACATCCACAACGGCCTCAACTGCGCCTTCGACGGAGCCGGCTAGACTCCCAGTGAAGCTGGCGATCCCTTTCAGTAAACCTCGACTATTCTTCTTCTTCGCCATGTTCTATAGCCCTCTCGAGGTTTGGCGCCTGCACAGGAAGCAGCGGCCGATTGCGTAGTTGCCGGACGAAGGTTGCTATCCAGAGCCCTCCAATCGCCAGCGGCACCGAGAAGTTGAGCCAGGATAGCCGAAACCCACGCTGGTAATAACTGGGCATCACAATCCACATCAGATCGACAAACCGCATGAACACGATCAGTCCGACCACACTACAGAGGAGAGTCGCGTTCCGCTTAACACGCTTCGAAAGAAGGAGAAGAAACGGAACAATGAACTCGAGGACGATCAGCAATACACCGAGCCAGCCCCACGACGTGCCCAGTCGGCGCAGATACCAGGGAATTTCATCCGTCAGGTTGCCTGCCCAAACTATCAGCAGTTGTGAGAACGAAAAGTAGGCCCACAACATGACGAACGTGAGCAGAAGCTTGCCCAGATCATGAAGATGAGCCGGCTTGAACACGCTCGCCAGCGGCTCGCGCTTGGCCAGTAGGACCATCGCGATAATGACGAAAGCAAAGGCCGAGAGGCCCTGATTCGCGACAAACAGGAACCCCCAGATGGTGGAGTACCAATCCGTTTCTAGTGATTCCGCCCAGTCCACGGCGGAAAAGGTCACCGTGAATACGTACAGGATCAGACCTGGTGCACTTAGTGCGGCCAGCCGATTTTCGGGCCACCATGTTCGTCCTGCTCAGCCGACCACTTATTTAAAAAGTAAGTGAAGATCAGCCAGATCGCGAAAGTATATGACCGCCCGCAAGATGAACATTTGCGGGTTCATGTAGCCGGCGCGATGATGGAGTACATACTCTTTGTGAACCAGGTCGGGATGAGCCCAATCGTAAAGACTCGGCAGGCCGAGGGCGATCGGGATGAACAGCACCGCCAGCATCGGGAGCGTCCGTGTGGCGGATTCGAGAGTTCTGCGCGTCATGATGCCCCAGGCGCCCGGAGGTCAGGTACTGCAGCATGACGATCCCGAGGGCGCCCAGGGCGATGCCGAGCCAGAACAAGTAGCCCATCAGGTAGGAGCGGAAGAAGTCACCCGGATCGCAGGAAGGCACCAATGACGGAAATGGCGGAGAGGATCAGGCCGGCAGATGAGCGAGCTTGCTAAACAGGCCGCGCAGATCGGTCTGCAGCTCCGGGGATGGATGGAAAGCCGAAGTCATTGGTGCGATCCCGAAGCGGGCACTGAACTCTGCGTCTGAAGTTTTTCCCTGATGCCGGCAGGCACATCGTTGAGTGTTGCGTTCCTGCTCAGTTGCAGAGCACGAATGTAGGCCACGATGGCCCACCGGTCGCGAACTTCAACGATCTGGTCCTTGTAGCCAGGCATGGCACCATAATCCGTTGTTGATGACCTGAAAAAGATACCCCGGCGGCACCGTGCGAAGTCGAGCGTTATGGAAGCTGGGCGGAATCCAGAATCCGCGTCGATGAATCATGCCGTCTCCGTCTCCGGTCCTCGAGTGGCAAGGGCTGCAGAAGATATTGAACCGATCCTGGCCGCGATGGAGGAAGTCGGCGGATGACCGGCACCGGGATAGTGTCCATGAAAGCTTTCCATTCGACACCGGTATGAAAATGCGTCATTCGTGCTCAATTCGTCTCGAGCGACCGTACCGGCGGGAATCGGCCGCGAAGCTCGGCCATCGGCGAAGAAGTGGCTTTGGCGGAGCGGCTTGTACTTCGGCTGATCCTGCATGTCTCTGCGGCAGGCGCTGCGCGAGACAGCTAGCAGCCGAGCAAGCAACTACGATTGCGTTAGTCCGCTTCAACCTGCCACACTCCTATCGGCTCCGAGTTCGTTGCAGAAAGCCCGTTGTGGCTTGGGCATCGTAGATCGGATCGCGAGCCTGTCAATGCACAAGAAGAACCGGTTGCTGCTGCCGCGGGCGAACTCCGCAAGATTGAACAGTTGGAAAGTGCAGCCTTCGGAAACCCACAGAGGTAGAGCGTTCCAAAGAATGCCGCCAATGCTGCGAGGAGAACCGTCAGCTCGAAAAGGATCGGTACAAAAGCCGGCCAGCTATAAAGCGGCCGCCCTCCTACGTTGATTGGGTAGTCGATGGCCGCAATGTAATACTGCATCGTCCATGCCGTTGCGGCGCCTAACACTCCTCCGGTCAAGACAATAAGAGGCACGGGGTTACCACCAGGCACAATCTTGAACAGATCTTTGATGGGATAAGGGCTGTACGCCTCGAATTTCCGATACCCCCTCTTCCTGACCGCCCGGGCAGCTTCGACGAAAGCGGTCGGATCATCGAACTCAGCTATGACGCCGTATACAGATTGCGACTCCGTCACTTCTCCGTACCTCCGCCAGGCTTGGAATAGGGAAGCAGTTCGCGTACTTCCGCCATTGAAATCATCGGCAGGAATCGGATGAACAGCATGAAGAGAGTGATGAACAGGCCAACGGAACCATAGAGCGTCGCGTTGTCCCAGAAGGTAGCGACGAAGTTTGCCCAGGAAGAAGGAACGTAGTCGCGGTCAAGGCTGGTGACGATGATCATGTACCGTTCCAGCCACATCCCGTAGAGAACGACCATCGAGATTGCAAAGAGCGGTTTGGGACTGATGCGAATCTTGTACGACCACAGAGCCTGGGGGATCAATACATTGCAGAGAATGACAACCCAGAAGGTCCACGACTGTGGTCCGAAAGCGCGGTTTCGAACCAGCGCCATCTCGTATTCATTGCCGCTGTACCATGCGTTGAAAGGCTCTATGCAGTATGTGTACGCCAGGATCAGTCCTGTCGCGAGCATCAGCTTGGCGCAGTTGTTCAGGTGTCTTTCAGTGATGACGTTCTTCAGGCCATACACCGCGCGCAACGGAATGCAGAGAACCAGAACCATGGCGAACCCCGAATAGATAGCGCCGGCGACAAAGTAGGGCGGGAATATCGTGGAATGCCAGCCCGGCACGATCGCAATGGTGAAGTCGAAGCTCACTACTGTGTGGACCGATAAAACCAGCGGGGTTGCAAGCCCCGCCAGCAAAAGTGAGGCGCTTTGCTGCCATTTCCAGTGTTTCGACGCGCCGCGCCACCCAAACGAGAGAACACCCGTACAACCCGTACTTAAAGCCGGTGGATCGATCGCGCAGCGTTGCCAGGTCAGGGATCATCCCGAGATACCAGAACAGAAGGGACACCATGGCATACGTGGAAACGGCGAATACGTCCCACACGAGCGGGCTGCGAAACTGCGGCTGAACCGTCATAGTGTTTGGATAGGGCAGCAGCCAGTAGAACAGCCAGGGGCGACCGAGGTGCAGCAGCGGAAACATTCCGGCACAAGCGACCGCGAATAAGGTCATCGCCTCGGCGAAGCGATTGATGGAGTTACGCCAAGCCTGGTTGAGCAGCAGCAGGATGGCGGAAATGAGACGTGCCCGCATGACCGATTCCGATCCACCACACGAAATTCGTGATCGCAAAGCCCCATGCGACGGGTATGTTTACGCCCCAGATGCCGACACCTTTGTCGACAAGATAAGTGACCGAGATCGCAAAAAGAAGCAGCAGAGTGAGGCCAAAGCCAAACATGCACCACCAGAAGATCGGTGTCTTCCGAGTTAAGACAATCGAGCTGATCTGCTCCGAGACCGTTTCGAAAGTATTGCTCGGAGTGATGACTGGCAGCGGGTTATTCGGATCGAGCTCCCTGCCCGTATGCCGCTGACGCTCCTCGACCGTCATGCGGACGTGCCTTTCTTCAACTCGGGATTCTGGTTCCGAAGCTCCGCAAGGTAAGTGGTCCGCGGCCGTGTATTCAGATCCGAGAGCATCGAATAATTGAGGTTCTCCGCCTGTAATTTGGCGACACGATTGGACGGGTTGTTCTTATCCCCGAAGACAATCGCTTCCGTCGGACAGACCTGTTGGCACGCAGTCTTAATTTCCCCGTCGCGCACGGGACGGTTCTCGACTTCTGCCTTGATTTCAGCTTCCCGGATGCGCTGCACACAGTACGTGCATTTTTCCATCACGCCGCGACTGCGTACCGTGACATCCGGATTGCGTTGCATTGCCCGAAGCTCGTCCTGCCAGTCCTGGTAAAGAAGGAAGTTAAAGCGCCGAACCTTGTAGGGACAGTTGTTCGAGCAATACCGGGTCCCGACGCAGCGGTTATAGACCATATTGTTCAGGCCCTCGCTGCTGTGATTGGTCGCTTGAGTCGGGCAGACAACCTCGCACGGCGCATTCTCGCAATGCATGCAGGGTATTGGTGCGTAGTGCGCCGCAGGTGCCTCATAACCGCCTTCGTAGTACACGTCCACTCGCAACCAGTGCATGGCGCGACGTGCGAGGACCTGGTCCTTTCCGACAACCGGGATGTTGTTCTCCGCCTGGCACGCCACTACGCACGCCTGACAGTTGACGCAAGCGGTGGTGTCGATCGACATTGCCCAGGCGTATCCGCGGTAATCCCAGTGCGGGTACAGAGTCAGATTTTCCGGCGGCTCATGTTCCCTCTCCTTCGCGAAGTCCGGATGCTGCTTGTACTCTTCCAGGGTGTTATGAATGACGATGGGCCGATGCTCCATTGCCTGGTGCATCTGAGTGGATGCGAGCGGATACTTTTCGTCTACCTTATGCAACTCCACATTGCTCGCATGCCAGAGTGCATCTGACCTTCGCACCAGATACGCGTTAAATCCTGCTCCGTTTCCTGCTTTCCCTGCCTGAGTTCGGCCCCAGCCGAGATCAACGGTAACCGACTTGTCCGGATGGCCAGGCAGGATCCAGACGGAGCCTCGCACCGAAGCGCCGGCACTCCGAAGTTCCACGCGATCCTGGTTTTCAATGCCGAGCCGCCGAGCAGTAGCCGGGCTCAGGAAAACCGCATTGTCCCAGGTGAGTTTTGTCATGGGTCTCGGCAGTTCCTGCAGCCAGATGTTATTCGCATAGCGCCCGTCGTGAAGGTACACATCCGGGCGAAATACCAATTCGAGTTCGCCAGCGGTCGTTGCGTTTGGGGGGGCCGCAACGTTGCGGATCGCCGGATGGATCGGGGCCAACGCCGAACCTGTCACCAACCCGTCATGGATCGTCTTGCGCCACCATTGCTCGAAATCCTGAGCTCCGCTCTTCCCCGACCAATACGCGCGTACGATCTCGTAGGATGATCTACCCGGCCACTGCAGAATGGCATCGAGCACCTTGAGCTGGGAGTGCGAGTCATAGAGGGGTGCGATCAAGCGGCTGGATGACCGTAACCGTTCCGTCATACGCGCGAGTGTCTCCCCAATCCTCCAGGAAGTGAGGCTCTGGAATGTGCCATGTCGTATTGAGCGAGGTCTCGTTGAAGTGCAGACCGACGTGCACCGAAGTCTTAACCTTCGCGAGTGCCTTCTGGAATTGAAAATCGGCGGGTGCGTTGTAAACGGGGTTGCCGCCAAGGATCAGTAAGAACTGAACCTGACCAGCATGCATGTCGTCCGTGAGACGGCGAAGCGATTGAATCTGGTCGGTAGGCTCTACCTCAATCGGGTCCGTGTAGAACACCGTCTTGCCGACGTTTCCGAGTGCCGCATTCATCGCATGTGCCAATGCGTGAACTTCCGGCGACTGGTGCTCACCAGCAATCACGATGCAGGATCCCTTGTGATCCATCAGGTCACGAGCGACAGCGGAGAGCCAGGCGGCATTGGAATTACCCCCGCTGCTTCCCACGGAAGTAACGCCGACTTCCGTTGCAATCTGCCGAGCCGCGTCTTGGATATCCCCGTAGCGCAACGCCAGTCGGTGGTCAGCCTTCCCGCCAGTCGCAGTCATCGTGCTCTCGATGGCGTAGAGGCGGTTCATGTCTAACCGGTCACCACGACGACGGCGCACCGAAAAGTCATGAGCATACCGGGTCGAGCCCGCACCGAATGCCAGGAAATCAGAATCCAACGCGAGTACAACGTCCGCCGTTGCGAAGTTGTAATACGTATTGAGTGGACGTCCGAAGACCGCCTGCGCAGCCTGCCGCGCGGAATGCGGACCGGCGGGATCATATTGGTGCCACCGTGCTCCGCTGAACTTTTTGAGCACCGCCTGCATCTGGGCACCCAGGCTGGGCGAGGTTACAGTCTCGCTCAAGATCCGAAGCCCTGCACCGTCCTGGCCGGCAAGAGCCCCTACGCGCCTGAGTCCATTCGTATTCGAAGGCGTCCCACTCACGCGGGATGCCCAGCCTGGTGATTTCCTTGACGCGATCCGGATCGTACAGATCCATCAAACACGCTTGAGAGAGGACACAGGTCGCACCCAGGCTTGCGGGATGGTCCGGATTGCCTTCGACTTTCGTAGGGCGGCCCAGTTGACTCTCAACGAGCACGCCTTCTGCAACGCCCGCAACGGGTACAGCCGTGGCGTAATACTTCGGATTACCGGGAACCACATTCTCGGGCTGGTTCACATACGGCATGATCGTTTCTGTCGGCTGGCGCGTACACCCGGTGAGCCCTGCGAGTGCCATCGATCCCGCCATAAGCCCTAAAAATCGGCGACGGCTGGAATCAGAAATAGGGACGCCCGTTTCACCGAAGTCTTCCAGCTCGGGCGCCGGAGCGTTCACGTACTCGGCGGCACTTCGCCATTGACGGACCGGAGACGCTGCCGCCGTAAGCGCCTCCAGCGGGACAAATCCGTGATTCGTTTGCTCCTTCATCGGTGACAAATTTCACAACTGGTGAGTTCGCCCGAACTCCTGATGTGATACTCCTTCACTAGCTGGAGCCCTGACTCGGCTTGATTCTGTGGATGCGAGTAACTCATGGAAAAGACCTGATCGCGCGGACGTACGTGTCGTTCGGTGTGCCGGTGGCAATCCAGACACCACTCCATGGTCAGAGGAGCAGCCTGCCATGTAAGTGGCATTTTGTCCACACGCCCGTGGCACTCCGTGCAGCCGACTCCCTTCTGCACATGAATACTGTGATTGAAGTAGACATACTCGGGAAGGTCATTGACTCTCGTCCACTCAATGGATTTGCCGCTTCGATAGCTTTCGCGAACAGGCTCGAGCGTGGGGCTCGCGGCCCACATCTCCGAGTGACAGTTCATACAGGTCTGGGTGGGCGGGATGTTTGCAAAAGCAGAGTACTCAACCGTGGTATGACAGTAGCGGCAATCAATGCCCAGACCGCCAACATGGTGTTCGTGGCTGAAGGGTACGGGTTGCTCACGAGGAACGTTCTGCATTGTCTCGTAATGCGACCTGACGATCAGGTAAGACACCGCCAGGACCGAAACAAGAGCCGAAGCCCCGCCAAGAATAAGGATCCTGGCGAAGGTATCGGCATTGCGTGAGAAGTATTGAGACATCGAAGCGCGCCTGGACTACATCCGGATACGCGAGTGATTTACTTATCTTTACTTTCTGTTGCGACTTAAGGACTCGGTTACTAGGAGAAACATTTCTACTTACATTGCTGGAAGATTTACTTTCATTTCGGATCTCTATCGGACACGGTTACTTCACGTGCTCAGACATACTCGCGACACCGGCAGTAGCACGACCGGCCCGCTGGTGATGGAACGACGCTCGCGAATCCCGGGCAGAAACGGTCCCAAAATGTTCAACGGTGTACCGGAGCAGCAGGGAACCCAATGTGCCCAGGACTCCCGCACTCACACGTTTCTGTCGAGTACGGTTCGGAAGGAAAGAGACAATCAGGCTCGCAAGTGTCAGCATTTCGGCACTCCGCCACATCACGCCACTCCATCCCCGTTTGAATGGACGGCCAACCCGAGGCACCGCCGAGGCGTGATGCTCCATGATCATTCCGGCGACCACCTCGCCCGCTCTGCCGATATTTCCGATCACGTTTGTGATTCGTCTCTCCTCCGCATTTTCGGAGAAGATGTCGAAGGTACATCCCAAACTCGCCAGTGCCGAGGTGCCGAAAAGGATTGGCAGCGCGCGTCGTGATTCCTGCCAGATCGGAATGGCGCTGTTCGCGATCAGAACACCGGTGTAAGTGGCTAATCCAAGCCCGAAAACACCGGCCTTATAGCCGAGTAACTCACCAAGGGTTCCGAGCAGTCCCTTCCGGCCCCTGAACAACAACGCCCCGGTAGCCGTCGCGCCTGTGCCCGACAGAATCCAGGCCCCCACGTTCATCGGTGATGTCGGGCGAAATACCCGTAGCATGTTCAGAAACCGCGACGGCCTCCCGAGATCGTAGATGAGCAGGCCTCCGCTGATTGTCGCGCCGATGAAGCCGATCCAATGGCAACGACGAATGAGGTTGTCCAGTGATCTTGACCTTTTGATCTGGGCTGCCGCACCTAGCGCGAGCGAAGCCCCGGTTAAACCGCCGATGTAGTAATAAAGCGGGATTGCCCACTCCCAGACCGGCTCTTTGAGCATCGGCTTCTCATAGTAAGTGGGGTCACTCCGGTCCGGTTCGGGTAGAGCGTTCCAGGCTTTTGCAATGCTCCCGATATGGGCGTCGGTGGATCCGGAGGAAACCTGGGAACCGGCTTCACCAGTGAGTTCTGCAACATCACGGTTGATGTCACGCCCGTTCGTTTGAACGGGTTCGACGGAGCGCGGATAACGGGTGGTCGTGTTGCTCACGCCCTTCCCTCTTTGCCGCCGCTGAACAGAACAGTGGCAACTGCCACAACTGCCATTCCCGCCGCCGTCGCTGCCATGGAGAGCCAGGCATCTTTTGCCTTCTTTGTCGGAACCACAGGATCGGGCGGAAGGTTGTAAACCTCGGCTTGATCGACCAGCAGGAAGAACGCGTTCAATCCTTCTGTTCCCGGCTGGTCTTCCCGCTTGGCGCCATAAAGATAGGCGTCCTTCAGTCCTCGTTCATGCAGTTGCTCGACTCGCTTATCGGCGTGCTCGCGCAGCTCATCGAGTTCGCCGAATTGGATGGATTCGGTTGGACACGCCTTGGCGCAAGCCGGAACCAGATCCTCCTTCAGCCGGTCATAACAGAGCGTGCACTTCCAGGCCCTGCCATCCTCTTCCCTACGGTCAATCACCCCAAACGGGCAGTTCACCACGCAATACCCGCAGCCGTTACAGATATCCGGCTGTACGTATACGGTTTCGAATTCGGTTCGGATAATCGCGCCAGTAGGACAGCTTTCGAGACAGCCGGCCCGCGCGCAATGTTTGCAAACGTCGGACGAGAACAGCCAGGAGAAGGCGCCATCCTGGTCGGGATGCATAGCCACCGGTCGTTCGACAAAGGCCACGTGCCGCCAGGTGGAAGCACCAAGGTGAATTGTGTTGTCGTAGGACATGCCGGTGAACAGAAACCCGTCCTCCGGCAATTGGTTCCACTGCTTGCAAGCAACTTCGCATGCCTTGCAGCCAATGCAGAGCGTCGTGTCGGTGAAAAAGCCTTTCCCGCCGCTCACGTTCAAACGTTCCCTTCTTTGGTCTCGAATGCTTTGAACCCATGCTTCGACTCGGGCTTGTGTCGGGCCGCCGGCAGATCGCGCTTCTTCATATCCGGCGCATTTCTTGACCGGAACCATCCGCTCGTAATGTGCCGCCGTCCTTTGCTCTTCCGGCCCGCCTCGATGATGCCGGTCAGCGCCTTCGATTCCTGGATCGAGACGTTCGGGTCCGCCACAAATCCAATGAGATCGTTCGCCGCATCCCCGCGAACCAGGCCTTTGCTCGACCAGTGATACGGCAATCCGATCTGGTGAATCGTGCGCCCTTTGATCACAAGTGGCCGCATGCGACGCGTGACCAGGACGCGCGCCTCAATCTCCCCTCGAGCGGTGCGGATTGTGGCCCAGCCGCCATTCGTCAACTTACATTCGGCGGCCAGTTCCGGCGATACTTCACAGAACATCTCCGGCTGCAATTCCGACAGCCATGAAAGCCAGCGACTCATGCCACCTGCCGTGTGATGCTCGGTCAGGCGATAGGTGGTGATGACATACGGGAACCGCGGATCTTCATACGGGCGATGGTACGGATTGTCTTTCCGCCGCCATTCCATCCGCTCCGGGTTACATTGCTGGCCATAGAGAGGATTCTTGATTACCGACTCTTCGGGCTCATAATGCGTCGGCAGAGGCCCATCCTCCAAGCCAGCGGCAACATAGATCCAACCCTTCCCGTCCGATTGCATCACGAACGGATCAATTCCCGAGATCGTATCTTTCCCGCGCGCATCTTCCGGAGCCGGTAAGACGGCGGCCGCTCCACAATGAAGTCGGGCGTGTCGAGCCCGACCCACTGCTTCTTCTCTTCGTCCCACCAGACCAACTTCTTGCGCTCGGACCAGGGTTTGCCTTCGAGATCGGCCGAAGCGCGGTTATAGAGGATGCGGCGGTTGTGCGGCCACGCCCAGGCCCACTCGGGCGCGATGTAGTTCTGCTCCCAATACGGCTTGCGCCGGGCGGTCATGTTGACGCCGTCCCTGAAGGCGCCCGAGTAGATCCAGCAGCCGCAAGCGGTGGAGCCGTCGTCCTTCAGATGACGTGAAGCCTTCGACGGTCTCATTCGTCGCCACATGGTAGCCGTTGATCTCTTTCAGCACTTCTTCCGCGCTGGGTTCGTTCAGCGGTCCATGAGTTTTGTAATCCCACTTCAGGTCGCGGATGGGCCAGTTGCGCGGTCTGATCGTATTCGTTCTCGTAAAGCTTCTTCAGCCGTTGCCCAAGTTTGAAGATGAAGTCGAGTTCGCTGCGGGAGTCGCCCTGGGGCTCGACGGCTTTGTGATGCCACTGCAGACAGACGCTGCGTATTGGTGAAGCTGCCGTCCTTCTCCGTGTGCGCCGCCGCCGGAAAGAAGAATACTTCCGTGCCGATATCTTCCGGCTTGATTTCGCCGCGCACAATCTCGGGCGCCTCACGCCAGAAATCGGCGGTATCCGTGAGCTGGAAGTCGCGCACCACCAGCCAATCCAGTGCACGCAAGACCCTTGCGCTGCAGCGGGCCGTTCATGGATCCGACCACCGGATTCTCGCCCATCACGAAATAGCCTTTCACGAGCCCATCCACTTGGTCGACCACCGTATTCATGTGCGAGTGGTCGCCGGTCAGAGTGGGCAGATAGTCGAAGCACCAGTCGTTTTCTTTCGTGGCTGCATCGCCGTACCACGCCTTCAGAAGCGAAACGGCGTACTTCGGGAACTCGCCCCACCAGCCCGAAGGCGAAGTGTTCAGTGCGATCCAGGTCTCGAAATCTTTGTCGTGGTTTGCCTTCGGCATCGGCAGATAGCCGGGCAGCAGATTGTAGAGCGTTGGAATGTCGGTGGACCCCTGAATGGAGGCGTGGCCGCGCAACGCCATGATTCCGCCGCCCGGCCGCCCCATGTTGCCCAGCAGCAACTGAATGATCGCCGCCGCCCGGATGTATTGCACGCCCACCGTATGCTGCGTCCAGCCGACCGCGTACACAAAGGCGCCGGTCCTCTCGCGGCCCGAGTTCCGGCAAAGCGCCTCCGCAACCTTCAGGAACAGGTGCTGCGGAATGCCGCATGTCTCCTCCACCATCTCCGGCGTGTAGCGAGAATAGTGCTTTTTCAGGATCTGAAAAACGCATCGCGGGTGTTGCAGCGTAGGATCGGTTTTCTCAGCCTGAATCGGGTTCTTTTGAATCTGACCTTTTGCCGGATTCCCGAGTTCCGCCTGCCGGTTCCGGATCGACGCCCTCGTACATCCAGGTGCTTACTTCGTACTGGCCTTTCTTCTCGTCCCACCCGCCAAACAGCCCATCGAAATCTTCCGTATCTTTGAACCCTCATGAATGAGGGCCGGAGCGTTCGTGTAATTCACGACGTATTCGTTGAAGTACCGCTCGTTCTCGAGGATGTAGCGAATGATGCCGCCCAGAAAGGCGATATCGGTGCCGGCGCGAATCGGTACGTGAATATCCGCAACCGCGCTCGTTCGCGTGAACCGCGGGTCAACATGGATCACGGTGGCCCCGGCCTCGCGCGCCTTCATCACCCAGCGAAATGCGACCGGATGACACTCCGCCATGTTGGAGCCTTCGATCACGATGACATCCGAGTGGATCAGGTCCGCCGGATAGTCAGTCGCGCCGCCTCGGCCAAACGAGGTCCCCAAACTGGGGACCGTCGAGGAGTGTCAAATACGGGCCTGATTTTCTATCTGAACAATTCCAAGACTGGTGAACAGTTTCTTGATGAGATAGTTCTCTTCGTTATCGAGCGTTGCGCCGCCCAGATGCGCGATGCCCATCGTGCGCCGAAGAGGCGCCCCTTCTTTGTTCTTGTCTTCCCAGGTGGCGTCGCGGGTTTTCTTGACGCGCTCGGCCACCATGTCCATCGCCTGTTCGAGCGGGATCTTCTCCCATTCCGTGCCATACGGTTTCCGGTACAGAACATCGGAGACTCGGTGGCTACCCGTCACAAGCTGGAACGTCGCGGCACCCTTCGGGCATAGGCATCCGTTCGAGATAGGCGAGCCGGGATCTCCCTCGATATCGATGATCTTCTCGTTCTTAACGTAAACCAACTGCGCGCAACCCACAGCGCAGTACGGACATACCGAACTCACAACCTTGTCGGCAGATTTCGTACGCGGCTCGAGAGATTCGCTGCGAGCGGATGCCGCCGATTCACCCAACCCTAAAGCATCCCGATTTTTCAGCTGTCTCAGTACTGGCCAGTTCGAAGGAGAAAATTCGTCGCCTCTATCCATCGCGATGAATAGATTACGGCCGGAACCACATTGGAGCCTAGAAAAGTTTCGAGGCCCTGGATGGTTGTGGTCGCTTAGGTACTGATTACGGAGCGGTATCATGCAGGCACGAATGATGCTCCATGACGTGGAAACCCGTCCTTCCGTGGTGATTGGAGCAGGTACATTAGGCCGCGGCATCGCACTCATGCAGGCAACAGTGGATAGCGAAGTTCGTCTGGTGGATACTTCCGCTCAGGCCCTGCAGGACGCGCGCGCCTACCTTCATGCAGAGCTGCCAAAACTGCTTCCGCCCGAACGAGGGAAAGGCGCAAGGCTCGTCTTCACTCAGGATCTCCCCTCGGCGCTCGATAACGCGTGGCTTATTACGGAGGCCGTACCTGAGAAGCTGGAGTTGAAGAAACAGGTCTTCTCTGAGTTAGACCGATTAGCTCCGGCAGACGCGATTCTGGCTAGCAACTCCTCCTCTTTGCCCACCAGCCAGATGATCGACCGAGTGCAGCGGAAAGAACGCGTACTGAATACCCATTACTACTGGCCTCCACAAGTGAACGTGGTCGAGATCATGTCATGCGGACACACGGATCCGGCGGTCATCGATTTACTGCTGCAGCGCCTACCAAGTTACGGCTTATTACCTTTCCACGTTCGGCGGGAAAGCGTCGGATTCATATTCAATCGGATCTGGGCAGCCATTAAGCGCGAGTCACTCGCAGTGGTAGCAGAGGGCGTTTCGTCGCCGGAGGAGGTGGACCGGATCTACACGCAGGTGCTTGGTGCGGCGACCGGACCGTTCCGATTGATGGATCGCGTGGGACTTGACGTGGTCCTGAACATCGAGGAACACTACGCCGCCGTCCGGCCGTCCCTCCCGGCCGCTCCACGAGAACTGCTTCGGGAATATATAAGCAGCAACCATCTGGGCGTAAAAACCGGCCGCGGATTCTACGACGATTACCAGGTGCCGCAAGAAAACTAACGCGCTAACTAAACCGGGAATGTAAGCCACGCTAACCTTAAGTTAGAGCTCGTGGGACGCGTCAAGAAACCCGAAGTGATGAGTCCGGCTGGACATTGGCGGCAATTGAATGCCGCCATTGAAGCCGGCGCGGACGCTTGCTATTTCGGCCTCAAGCATTTCACCGCCCGTGCGAAGGTCGGATTCGAGCTTGCTGAATTGCCAGAGGTGATGCGAACGCTCCATCGACGTGGAGTGCGCGGATACCTCACATTCAACACTCTGGTGTTCGAACACGAGCTTCGCGAAGCCGCCCGTGCGATTGGCGCGATCGCGGAAGCGGGAGTGGACGCACTCATCGTACAGGATTTGGGCGTACTGCGGCTGGCGCGCGAAATCGCTCCTGATCTCGAACTTCACGCCTCTACTCAGACCAGCATCGCCAGTGCCGAAGGTGTTTCATTCGCGATCGAGCAAGGCGCTCACCGCGTGACCCTTGCTCGGGAACTGTCGGTCGAAGAAGTGGCTGAGATTCATCGAAAGACGGGAGCTGATCTCGAGATCTTCGTCCATGGCGCCCTGTGTGTTTCTTACTCCGGTCAGTGCTTTTCTTCGGAAGCGTGGGGTGGCCGCAGCGCCAACCGAGGCCAGTGTGCACAGGCCTGCCGTTTGCCGTACGAGATGTTGGTGGATGGAAAGCTGACACCACTCGCGGACGCTCGCTATCTCCTTTCGCCCGGCGATCTTTCCGCGCTGCACTATGTCCCGCAGATCATCGACGCGGGCGTTAGTTGCCTGAAGATCGAAGGCCGCTACAAGGATGCCGATTACGTTGCTCTGACGACGCGCAGTTACCGACAGGCAGTTGATGATGCGTGGGCCGGGCGGCCTCTGTCCGTTACGCCTCGGCAGGAATTGGACCTCGAGCAGGTTTATTCGCGCGGTCTCGGACCCTATTTCGTTTCGGGCGTAAATCATCAAAATGTCGTAAAGGGACGCAGCCCTCGCCATCGCGGCACGCAAATCGGCGTGGTTACCGAGGTTCGCGACGGAAGCGTGCGCATCGAGCCAGCCGTTGCGCACGAAGTTGCTCCTCTGAAGCCAGGTGATGGCATCGTATTCGACGCTGCCGATTGGCGGAGTCCCCAGGAGGACGAAGAGGGAGGCCGCGTTTACCAGGTAGAGCCGCAACTCGACGGGCGGTTGGAACTACGCTTTGCAAACAACACCGTCAACTTCCGTCGCATCCGCCCGGGCGATCTGGTCTGGCGTACGCATGATCCCGAGCTGGACCGCGTCGTACGCCCATTTCTCGACCCAGCGGCGCCGGTAAGGAAGCAGCCCGTTAGCGTTCACGCCACGGCCCGCGAAAACGAGCCTCTCCGAACCACATGGCGGCTGCAAACGGGGCAGTACGTCACCGTGCAATCTCCGGATGCACTTCCGATTGCGCAGAATCGGGGATTGACCGAGGAGACGCTCAAAGAACAATTCGCCAGGCTAGGCAACACGCCGTACGAACTCGCAGCCCTAGAAACTGATATCTCCGGATCGTTATTCGCACCCGCGTCGCTTCTCAATCGAATGCGGCGCGAAGCCGTCGACAGATTACAGGAAGTTCAATCACACCCGCCGGCACGTGCCGTGCATCCCGTACCGAACCTCCGCCGCGAATCGCATCTTCCCGCAAGTGCGCCCGCCCAGCTTCACGTTCTCGTTCGCAACAGCGAGCAACTCGAGGCCGCCATTTCTTCCGGACCCGATAGCATCACGCTCGACTATCTGGACCTGTTCGGACTGCGCCCGTCCGTCGCGCGCGTAAAGGCATCGGGTATTCAAGTACGCGTCGCAAGCCCGCGGATCCTGAAGACCAGTGAAGCGCGAATTGTCGATTTCCTCGCCAGCCTGGATTGCCCGATTCTGATTCGCGACGCTGGCGCCCTATCCGCGCTGCGCCGGAAGAGTACGCAGCCGCTGATCGGCGATTTCAGTCTTAACGCCGCGAATACATTGACTGCGGAAGCGTACATCGATCTTGGCCTGACCCGGCTCACGCCCACGCACGATCTCAATGCCGCCCAGATTGCGAAATTGGCAGCAACGGTCGGTCCTGAGCGCATCGAAGCGATCGCTTATCAGCATCTTCCTGTGTTCTACACCGAGCATTGCGTGTTCTGCCGCTTTCTCTCGACAGGCACGACCTATCGGGATTGTGGCCGTCCTTGTGAACACCATCGGGTGGCTCTTCGCGATTCGCAAGGCCGCGCTCACCCCGTGATTGCAGACGTTGGTTGCAGAAATACTGTCTTCGGGGCGGAGGCGCAGCAAGCGAGCGCGCACGTTGATAACTGGCGCAGTGCCGGTATCAGTCACTTCCGACTCGAGTTTGTTGCGGAATCGGCGCCGCAGGTGGAGAAGGTTACGGCTGCGTTCCAGGCCTATCTTTCGAAGCGAAGCAGCGCCGGAGAACTCCACGCCCAATTAAGCCGGCTTGCGCCTGAAGGTGTCACGGAAGGAAGCTTGTTTGTCCCTTCTGACTTCGAACACTTCCCCATCCTGCAGTGAAATGGCGGATGTTCATAAAGCCGGACTGCTCTATATAAAAGACGGGCATGTATTGCTCTGTCGCAAAAAGCATTCCACGTCCCTCTTGATCCTGCCTGGCGGAAAGCTGGAAGGAACTGAAACGGCAACGGACTGTCTCCGGCGAGAGTGCCGCGAAGAATTGGGAGATGTTGAGATCGAGAACATCAGACATCTGGGCGTTTACGAGAGTCCGGCCGCTGGAAACGAAGCCAAAACCGTCCGGATCGATTTGTTCGCCGGCGATTTGTCCGGGGTCCCCGTTCCGCACGCGGAGATCAAAGAATTGGTCTGGTTCGGCCCGGAAGATGATCCGGGCGTTGCTCGCACCGAGTCTTCGGAACGTGATCTTTCCCGATCTGCGGCGCCGAGGGCTCGCAGTGATTTAGGCATTGAGCTGTCTCACCAGGAAATCAACAACACGTTCAAACGGATCGAAGCCAAACTCTCGAGCGATGGGCGCGCGTAGGTTAGAGTTCGCGTTCACGTCGTAGAAAACCAGGCGACCATCGGCGGCCTCAAGATACTCGATGCCACCCACATCCAGCCCGCCGGCCGAGATGATCTTCACCCCCGCTTCGACCGCAGCCGCTGGAACGTCACGGTACGGGTAGAATTCGACGGGTGCAGTTACCGTTGGCTCTGGGATCGCACATTGCGAATCTCCGTTCTCGGGGTTGCACACTTCTGACGGACACAAGTTGAACGAGCCATGCGAAACGACACGCATCGCGTAAAGCAACTCGCCTCCCAAAAATTCCATACGCACGATTCCTCGCGCCGGATCGACAGGAAAGTATTCTTGCAACAGGAGCAGGTTGTCGGGAAGCCAAAGGTCGGGCTGATCGCGAAGAACCTGCCGAAGCTCGTCGGCGGAACGGAGGAGATACATGCGCGCTCCGCTGCCACCTTGTTCCGGTTTCAACAGTGCCGGCCAGCGATCTCCCCACTCCGAAATCACGGTCTCCACGTCATTAAACGCCAATGTTGCCGGATGCGCGATCCCCAGTTTCTGCATCATCGCCACTTGTGCGGATTTGCTCAGTTCGAGCGAGAACGCGCGCGAACCATTCAACACTCGTGCGCCGCCAACCTCAAGCGACCGCATAAGTGCGAGCGCAAACGGTACGGCTCGAACATTTCCTCGTACGTAAGCGCTTGGGCTAGCCTGATTGAAATACAGCCGCGCCTCGGGTGTGAGTGCCGGATCGAATGCGCCCGCTTTCAGGTCGTACCTGCCGAACGAAACGCCGCGTCTCTCGAGAGCGGCGAAAAGGGGCTTCTGCCAATCCGGATGTTCAAACAGGACGACCAGGTCATGCGGCATAGTTCCATATTGCGCGATGGGCGTCTTTGCAACCACCACAGAGCCTTGTCACTGTTTATCGAATTACTGTCTCGGAGTGGATTTCGCTCCCGGCTGACGGCTTGATGTTCTTGCCTTAACGGAGGCTGTACCAAATTCGCTCAAGGCGTACCAGGTCGGACAGGCGATTGATATTAGTCGTTGACTTTGAACAGTGCGGTCACTAGACTCCAATTAATTCCCCGCTGAATTGTCTTTCTTCATAGACCCCCCGTTGCGTCCGCCCCGTTGCGCTTACTAAAAAGTCTCGAGAGGGGTCTCTATGTTCTTTTTTCGACTACGGGGCAGACGTGTGTCTACCTCGCTGTTTCGCTTCGTTCTCCTCCTAATCGTGATCACGGCGGCGGAAACGAATGGGTTTGCGCAGAATACATCGTCGGGAACGATTGCCGGCCAGGTGACTGATGAATCCGGAGCTGCCATCCCGGGTGCGGAAATAAGGCTCGTCGACAAAGCCACAAACGCGGTGAAGAGCTTCCAGAGCAATGAAGCTGGACGGTATAACATCTTCAACCTCGATCCCGGCAGCTACGATGTTTCAGTAAACAAGAGTGGATTCTCGGAAACGCGGATACCGGCACAAGCCGTGCAGGTCGGGCTGGTCTTAACGCTGAATGTCCAGCTCCACTTAGGCCAGACGTCAACCACGGTTGAAGTTGCTGCCGCTGCTGGTGCCGAGTTGCAAACGACCAATGCCACGGTTGGCTCCACGATTTCGGGCGCTCAACTCGAAAATCTTCCCAATCTGGGCCGTGACGCGAATGCCTTGTTTCTGCTGCAGCCGGGCGTTGCACCGAACGGTAACGTAGCGGGGACGGTTTCGGATCAGAATCAATTCCAACTGGACGGCGGGAACAACTCGAGCGACATGGACGGTAACTCCGCCGTTTACACGTTGTCCAGCGGCACCATCACGGGCACGTCCGGCGGAACGCCCTCGGGGACGATTCCTACGCCCATCGAGACCATAGAAGAATTTAAGGTCGGAACCGCAAACCAGACTGCTGACTTCAATGGTTCAGCAGGCGGTCAGGTGCAAATGGCGACAAAGCGCGGCACCAGCGCCTTCCATGGCTCGGCCTATGATTACCTTCTGAGCAGCTATTTTTCCGCCAATACCTGGAAAAACAACCACACGCCTTCCGGCAATCTCGGCTATACCCCGCTGCCCAAAACACATCAGAACAGGTTCGGTACGTCTCTGGGAGGTCCCATCGGCCCTAGCTTCCTCGGCGGCAAAACATTCTTCTTCTTCAATTACGAAGGACGGCGGTTTCCACAGACCACGACCTTTGAACGGCAAGTTCCGTCGGCCATGCTAAAAGCCGGCATCATCCAGCTTCCGAATTCTGCCGGCGTGTACCAGGCCTACAATTTAAATCCGTTCCCGGTGACGATGAACGGCCAGACTTATCAGCCTGCAGCCTGTCCCGCCGGTTCGTGCGATCCGCGAAGAATCGGCCTGAATCCCGTTGTGAACCAGATCTGGAAGTTCATGCCCACTGCGAACGATCTTCAGGCGGGAGACGGTTACAACACGCAAGGTTATCTGTTTAGCGTTGGAATTCCCCAAATCTCTGACAATTACACCGGGCGCATCGACCACGACTTTGGCCAGAAGTGGCATCTCATGACGAGCTACCGCTACTTCGACTTGTTCCAGAACACGACCAGCCAGACCGATATCGGAGGCTTGCTCGGCGGAAGCCTGGGGCAGGGGGTTGCGACTGCTCCCCGTGTGCAAAAACCGAGCTATTGGGTGGCCGGTTTAACCACAACCATCACCCCGACCATCACCAACGACTTTCATTACAACTACCTTCGGAACTATTGGGAGTGGGGTACCGTGGGCGCGCCTCCCCAGTTTGCCGGTCTGGGCGGCGCAGTCGAGATCGGTGGCGAAACCGCCAGCACGAATGCGCTTATCCCCTACAACGTAAATTCGCAGAGCGTTCGACAGCGCTTCTGGGATGGTCAGGATCACCTCTTCCGCGACGATCTGAGCTGGGTAAAAGGTAACCACCTGCTGCAGTTTGGCGGATCCTATCAGCGGAACTTCAACTATCATCAACGCGACGACAACGGAGCAGGCATCTTCAACAACACCGTATATCAGGTGGGCGGTGCCATCTCCGGCGTCAGTTTCCCGTCCGCTTACATTCCGGCAACGCTGCCCTCCAACCAGGTCGCCAACTGGAATAACTTCTACACGGAAGTTCTGGGCATCGTAAGCCAGCCTCAAGTGCTCTACACTCGCTCTGGAACGAATCTGGCGTTGCAGCCGCTTGGAACCAATCTCTCAGACCGGGTGACAATCCCTTACTACAACGTGTACTTCAGTGACACCTGGCGCATGCGCAAGGATTTCACCCTGACGTATGGACTTGGCTACCAGATCGAGATGCCGCCAACGGAAGAAGAGGGGCGTCAGGTGATGCTTGTCGATCAATCAGGAAATCAGGTGGGGGCAGCCGATTATCTCAACGCGAAGATGGCCGCCGCACTGAAAGGCCAGGTCTACAATCCCAATCTGGGGTTCGCCACGATTCGGAACGTAGCCGGCGGCCCGAAGTATCCCTACGATCCCTTTTATGCGGGGTTGAGCCCGCGCGTTGCTGTTGCGTGGAATCCTAACTTCAGCGACGGCATAATGGGTAAACTCTTCGGCGGCCAGAAGACAGTGATTCGGGGCGGATACAGCCGCTTGTTCGGCCGTCTGAATGGCGTCGCGCAGGTATTGAACCCGTTGCTTGGCGCTGCCTTCGCTCAGCCGGTCTCGTGCTTCGGCGCGAGCATCAGTGGACAGTGTCTCGGCACCGGCGGCGTAACACCGTCAACTGCTTTTCGCATCGGAACCGACGGACTGGTAGCGCCGCTGCCGGGTGTTTCGCCGACACTTGCCCAGCCTTACTATCCGGGGCAAAACGGAAACGCCGCGGCGGCGGACGCAACCGTTCTGGACAAGACCTTCCGGCCCAACCGCTCAGACGTGTTCGACTTCACCATTCAGCGGCAGTTGAACGACAAGTTGACTGTGGAAGCAGGCTACATTGGCCGCATCATCAGGAACGAATTCCAGCTTCTCAGTCTGGACGCTGTTCCGACGATGATGACCCTCGGCGGACAAGCTTTGCGAACGCCTTCGCGAATACATACCTGGCCGTCAACGGCGGCGGGACCGTTCCGACCCAGCCGTTTTTTGAAGCGGCGCTCGGCGGGCCAGGGTCCGGTTACTGCTCCGGATATTCGAGTTGCACAGCGGCCGTCGTCGCTAAACAAAAAACTCAGATTACCGGTACTCAGGTTTACTCACTCTGGAGCGCGATGTCGAATGCGCCAGGGTGGGTTCTCGGACGCACGCTACCCAGTTCGGCCCCGGCTCAAACGGCCTCCATCTACGAGACAACCAGCCTTGGTTGGGGTAACTACAATGCCGCTTTCCTCTCGTTCACGTTCAAGGATTATCACGGGCTGACGGCGCGCTCGAATCTGACGTTTAGTAAAACTCTGGGAACGGTCGGGTACACGCAATCCACCAGTTCCACAACTGTGCTTGATCCGTTCAACCTGAAGTCCATGTATGGTCCTCAGCCCTTCGATGTCCCGGTCGTCTACAACCTGAGCGTCGTCTACTCTCCCAAATGGTTCCGCGGAACCGGGCTGCTCGACACATTGCTGGGAGGATGGAATTTCTCACCGTTGTTTACCGCGCAAAGCGGCGTTCCGCTGCAGGTGAACATCAGCGGCGGCGGAACCAGCAGTTGCCAATCGTTCGGCGAGTCGAATTGTTCCTCCGTGAGTACGACCGAAAATGCCGTCCTTCGCTCTCCCTATAGCGGGCGGGAACTCACTGCACGATAACGTTGTCAGCAGCACGATCGTTGCCTCTTCCGGAAATCCCGCGAAAGGTGGGTCCGGCTTGAACATCTTTGCCGATCCGAACGCCGTTTACAACCAGTTCGGACGTCTCGTGCTGGGCCTTGATGGCTCCAGCAACGGTGCTGGCATTCTGCGCAACTTTCCGTACTGGAACGTAGACATGCAGATCTCGAAAGAATTCCGGCTGCCGTTCCGGGAAGGAATGGGCATCACCTTCAACGCCCAGTTCGCGAACCTGTTTAATCATTTCCAACCCGGATTCACCGCGAACAGCCTGACGAACGGAAGTACCACGTACATGAACATCGACAGCCCACAAAACTTCGGGGTTATCACGCAGCAGGGAAACACTCCGCGTCAGATCGAATTCGGTCTACGCTTCCACTTTTAGAGCGCAAACAGAGACGGTCCGAAACAGGCTCCGACCGTCTCCCTCCCTCAATCAAGCAGCGTCAATGGTGACTGGCTTTCATGTCGAACTTGTTGAACAGTGCACTTAGCTGGGTCCTTATCCGGACGCCAATGTAGCAGCTTTGTGCCGTGTCGAAACCGGTCCCCGGAGAAGTGATCATATTGCACTTCCACGACAAGCTTTGGCGCGAGCGGTTTCCACTCCGTACTTCGCTCCGTGCTCCAGCGGCTTGGCCCGCCAGGTTTGCTGCCGGTGAATCCTGGCGCCTCAATAATCTCTTCCAGCTGCTTCGTCAATGTTGGCTTTTCGGCGGTAGAAAGGCCCGACGTAAACCCCACATGATTCAGAAGCCCGTTCTCGTCATAGAGTCCCAGCAGGAGAGATCCCACAACCGGTTTTCCTGTCCCATAACGAAATCCGCCCACAACGCAATCTGCTGAACGAAGATTCTTAATCTTCAGCATGGACTTCCGTCCGCCGGCATCGTACGGCTTGTCCAATCGCTTCGCTATCACGCCGTCGAGCGGGCCAGCCATGCGGTGAAACCAGTTCTTGGCGACGTCGAAGCTGTCGGTACGGGGCGAAAGTCGAATCCGGGATTGCCCCGGCAAGAACTCGGCCGCAAACGACTCGAGAGCTTCACGACGCTCGGCGAGGGATTTCTCTGTCAGGTTATGGCCCGCACTGTCGACCAGAATGTCGAAGACCAGCAGGGTGGCGGGCGTCTCGACTGAGAGCTTCTTGATCCGGCTCGCGGCAGGATGAATCCGCTGCAGCAGATCGTCGAAGCTGAGCGTCTGGTTCTGAGTGACAATCAGTTCTCCGTCGATGGCAAATCGCTCCGCCTTCAGGCCGAGTAGTGCTTCCCGGATTTCCGGGAAGTACCGAGCCAATGCTTGGCCGGATTTGGACATGATGTCCAACTGCTCCCCATCCCGAAAGGCCAGGCATCGGAAGCCGTCCCACTTCGGCTCGTATTCCCACTCCGGACCCGTCGGGATCTCACGCGCGGTGTCCGCCTCCATGGGCGGAAAATCGATGGCAATCGGCAAACTCAAGAAACGTCTCCCAACTGAGGGCCGGTAGGGCCACAGCCCTCCCGAATTATTGAATACTGTCCCGAGTTGGTTTCCCGTTCACAGCCCGCAAGATGTTTCGCGGGTTGGCGTTCTGTAGTTCGGGCGGCAGCATATTATCGGGGAAGTTTTGATAACAAACCGGCTTTGCAAACCGGTAGATCGCCGCCGTGCCTACCGACGTGAACTTTTCATCGGTTGTTGCCGGATAAGGACCGCCGTGGTGCATGGCGTATCCGACCTCTACGCCGGTTGGGAAGCCGTTGAAGAGAATACGTCCAGCGATGCGCGTCAGCAGATCGATCAATTTGGCGTGCTGGGGCAGTTCTTCGGCCGTCCCATGAATCGTGGCGGTCAACGAGCCATCCAGGTTCTGAGCGGCCTCCAGCACTTCGGCTTCCGAGGCGCATTGAACAATCAGCGTCGCCGGTCCGAAGTTTTCCTCATGTAGAAGGTGGTTCGAAAGCCAGGTCTTAAAATCGGTCACCAGCAGTGCCGGTTGCCCTTCCGCACATTGTTTGGACGGAGTCTTCGTAGCCGTGAAGTTCTGGACGCCGGATACCTTCTTGAAAGCCTCCAGCTTTTCGGCATAACCCTTCGCGATGGGCGCGTTCAGCATCGTGCCGGGCGTAGCATTCGTGAAGAACTCGCCAAGTGCCGTGCGAAACTCTTCAAACCCTTCGCCGTTTTGTACAAAGACGAGCCCGGGTGAAGTACAGAATTGCCCCGTTCCCAG
The DNA here is from genome assembly GCA_963730775.1 of uncultured Acidobacteriaceae bacterium. Taxonomy (GTDB): domain Bacteria; phylum Acidobacteriota; class Terriglobia; order Bryobacterales; family Bryobacteraceae; genus Bog-105. Next base: position 52,665 of record CAVSTI010000028.1, read on the forward strand.
CAGGACTGACTTGTACAATCCATCCGCGAGTTTCTGCCCTTCTGTCTTCAGCGTGCCGGGCAGAACAAACACCGGATTAACGCTGCCCATCTCCGCATACACAGGAATCGGATTGGGTCTTTTCGCAGCGGCATCAAAAAGGGCTCGCCCGGCTCGTAGCGAGCCAGTGAATCCGACCGCCTTCGTCTTCGGATTCGTGACGAGCGCGATGCTGATCTTCGGATCGGTGCTTTGCAGCATCGAGAAGACGCCCTCGTGCAGACCCTGCGAACGCACCGCCTTGGTAATCGCGGAGGCGACCATCTCGGATGTTCCCGGATGTGCTGGATGGCCCTTCACGACCACTGGATTCCTGGCGGCAAACGCTGAAATCGTGTCGCCACCCGCAACGGAGAACGCAAGCGGAAAATTGCTCGCTCCGAACACCGCAACAGGTCCGATCGGCTGCAGCATGCGCCGGATATCGACCCGAGGCAAAGGCTTTCGATCTGGAATCGCAGGATCGATGCGGGCGTCCACCCACGAGCCTTCCTCTACCACGCTTGCAAATAGCTTGATCTGATTCAAGGTACGACCACGTTCCCCGCGCAGGCGCTCGAGATCGAGCCCTGTCTCGTCTGAAGCACGTTGGATCAGTGCATCTCCAAGAGCCTCGATTTCGGTAGCGACCGCGAGGAGAAACGAAGCGATCTTGTCACTGCCTACATTTCTCAACTGCTCCGCTGCCGCCGTCGCAAGCTCCAGGGCCTGGTCCACCTGCGCCTCGGTGGCTTCATAAAACGGGGGCTCAATCGTTTCCCCGACTTTGGGATTGAATGCGGTGAAGGTCTTGTGGGCTGCGGGGACGGTTTCTGTTCCGACGATACTCGTTCCGTGGAGAGTCATGGCTTCTATCTCCTAGGGTAACGGGTCCGGCAGGTCGTTCCTCCGACTTTCGGACGGAGAGTTAAGCGCGCGCCGCTCTACCGCGGAGTTCGGCCTTTGCTTCCGCCAGGCTGTTCGAGGAGGGCAGAAGCTCGTCGATCCGCGTCATCTCAAGCATCCGCTTCATGCTCGCGCTCACGTCTACAAGCCTGATCGGGCAGTTGCGATTGGTTGCCATCGTGTATACGACCGTCAACTCGCCGAGTCCCGCGCTGTCCGTTGTCGTCACGTCCCCCACGCGGAGAATGACGCCAGACAGCTTGTTCGTATTGAAAGTCTGACGGGCATTTTCCCGAAGGTTACTGAGCGACGGGCTCAGCGTCAGCGATCCCGACAACTCGAATATCGCAAAACCATCCTCGACTCGATTAGTCACAGTTAAAGGCAAGCTACCTCCACAGCGGAACCGTGAGTCACCCCGGGAGTGACACGCAGTTCCTCTCATCATACGTCCGATCGGATACCTGCGTTATCCGACATGTGAGACCGCGGAGCGCGCGACTGTTGAATTGCCGGTAAGAAATTTCCGGTCGCTCACGTGCAAAACGATCCGTGTGTCGGGTCGTCGTAGATCGGGCATCCACCCGGCTTCGAGGATCCGATACCGCTCCTAAAGCATTGTGCATCGCGGCCCACACTTGTAGCCGCGATGCGCTTTTTCAGTAGGTCGGGATCTTCGGCTGGCGATAAGGCGGAGCAACGTACGCCACCACGGGGCTCTCATTGCCGTCCTGATCGATCGCTTTCACGCCCAGCACTACTTCGTCGATATTCACGTTCGGGAGCGTATATGTCATGGTCTTGCCGACGAAGATCTCGTCCTCCCAAACAGGAGAAGTCGTCTTTCGCATCACTACCGCGTATCCAAGCAGGTCGGGTTCGGGTTTATCGTCCTTCCAGTTCATGACTGCGTCATACCCTTTCCCTCGTCCCAGAGGAGAAGCCGCCGGCAAGTCTGGCGCGGACGGTTCCGTGCCTGGCAACTGCGGCGCTTTCGGGGCGAGAGCAAGCGAGGCAATGGCCGCTGCATTGGCCTTCACAACCAGGGTCGTGTACTTCGGCGCGGTGTTCTCGAACGTATCAGTGGCGGTGTGCTGATTGCTGAAATTCTCCATCGGGGTCGTGATGCGGATCGCCGGGTATCCGGCGGCTGCGAACGGACTGTGGTCTCCACCCCGACGAAACCGATCGTGCCTGAAAACCAGGTTCACGTTGAACCCTGGCTGATACCGCTCGTTCATGTCTTTCATATAACGCGCTAGCTCTCGCATCGGCGAATCCTCCGGACCCGCCGAGTATACGTTTACGTATCGATTGCTGGTTTCGCCGTTGCCGGTGACATCCGACCCGATGATGTCGTTGTTGAAGAGCCCGTCGATGATCTCATGCCGTGCCACCGCATCTTGCGCGTACAGGCCGCTACCGTACAGGCCGTATTCTTCAGCCGCAAACGTGACGAAGACGATCGTTTTCCGGAATTGGTATTGGCTCATGACGCGAGCCAGCTCCATAACCGCCGCCGTGCCGCTCCCGTCGTCCGTAACGCCCGGCGCCACTGCCGCAACCGTTTGTTCCGCATCAAGCGTTCGCTTGCCCTCGGGTCCGGTTTTGTAGACCATGTTGAAGCTGTCATAGTGGCCGCTCACCATGACCCGGCGCTCCGGTTCGCTCGTCCCCGGCAGCACCGCAACCACGTTCCAGATCTCCACGTTGCGGAAGAGCCGCTTCTCCGGAGAGCCCACCAGGCCGTGCTTATCGAAGGAGACCTGAAGCTTGGGACTATAGCTCTTGAACTGTGCCGCAATCCATTCCCTTGCCGCCCCGATCCCGTGATTGGGGTCGTCGTTTGCCGAATAGATGTTCCGCGTCCCAAAGCTCTCCAGCTTTCGTTGAATGTCCGCAATGCGATCGGTGGAGATTTGCGAGACGATCTGTTGGATCTGCGGGTTCGGCGACTTTATTGGCGCAGCCGCCGAAACACCGTACGTAATTGCAAATAGCAGGGAAAGGGCGCGAAGTCCCGAACACTTCATTCTTTAACCGTAATCCATACGATTACGGACAGACTAGACGAATGGCCGCTTAGGCCAAGGCCGGCTCGAGTTCCTGCTGTTCCGTCCCTTGTGACACACTCGCTGCCTGTGCTCTCGCCTTCGCGGGCTCATTGAATCGAACAGAGACCAGTTTCGAGACGCCGGGCTCTTGCATCGTGACGCCGTAGAGGGCTTGGGCCGCCTCCATGGTTCTCTTCGAGTGAGTGATGACGATGAACTGCGTCTGCTCCGCCATGCCTCTCAGCATTTTTGTGAGCCGCTCGATGTTCGGTTCGTCGAGCGGTGCGTCGACCTCGTCGAGTATGCAGAACGGACTTGGCGTGTACTGGAAGATTGCCATCAGGAGTGCCATCGCCGTTAACGACTTCTCTCCGCCGGAGAGCAGAAGGACACTCTGAAGTCGCTTGCCCGGAGGCGACGCGACGATATCGATCCCTGATTCGGCCAGGTTCTCCTCGTCAGTCAGGCGCATCTCGCCGGTGCCGCCGCCGAATAAAGTCTTGAACATTTCCCGGAAATTGGAGTTGATCGCCGTGAATGCTTCCCCGAATCGTTTGCGGGATTCCAAGTCGATCTCGCCAATCGCTCCCTCGGTGTCGCGGATCGAATCAAGAAGATCCTGGCGTTGCGCCTGTAAGAACTCCTGGCGCTGTTGAGCCTCCTCGAACTCTTCCAGAGCTTGCGGGTTCACGGGCCCGAGCGCTTCAATCTTCTTTCTTACTTCGCCATACTTGATTTCGATTGCCTGTAGGGCGTCGTCGTCCGGCAGAGTTTCGCTCTCGGTTGCAAGAGAAGCGAGCGGAGCTTCCAGTTCTTTCTGGCTCGTCTCGTCCAGGTGCTTCAACTCAGATTCGGCGCGCGCAAGCTCGACTTGCAGACCGGACCGCTTCTCCCCTAGCACCTGCGCCTGTGAACGAAGCCGCTTCAGCTCTTCTTCGAGCGCATTCAAGCTGGCCCGGAATTCCGTTTCGCGCTCGACCAGAATCGCGATAGCGGCTTCGGATGCCTGCCGTCCTTCGTTAAGTGAAACCGTCGCGGTCTCGAGTTCGGCATTGCTGGCACTCAGGTTGGCTCTTTCAGCAGTGAGCCGTTGGCTCTCGCTGATCAGATGATCGCGGCGATTCGTCAGGTCGCGGATCTGTGTTTCCAGTCTGCTGCGTTGTGAGGCAACGGACCGTCTACGCTCTTCCGCGCTCGCCAGAGCCGCGCGAATCGCGCTATGTTCTTCGCCTGCTCGCGCCACCGCTCCTTGTAATACGGAGAGTTCTTCGCGTGCTTCGGCAAGAAGTTCTTCCTGCGTCGCTCGGGATTGTTCGATGGCTCGCCAGAGCCTCGTGGTTCTTCGCCAGGTTCCCTTCCGCCTCGGTCCGCAGGCGCGCAAGCCTCTCGAGCTCGAGACGGGCATTCGAAAGCCGCGTTTGAACACGCTGGAATTCTTCGGCGAGTTTACGCGTTTCGTGATCCAGGGCAAGCACATCCTTTTCCTGTGCCTGCTGTCTGCTGCGCAAGGTTTCCAATTCTTCGGAAAGCCGCGAACCGGCAGCTTCCAAATCGACGACTGTGGTCTGCAGAGCTTCCAGTTCGGTCCGTTTGCGCGATTCCAACTCCGTCACTTCGCGCAGCTCGCGCTTCAGTGCCAAAGGCCCGGCGCCGGACTTCTTGCCGCCTCCAACCGTTCGGCCGTGATAGCTGATTCCGTCCCGCAGCAGGAACCAGCAATGAGGAAATTGAGTCGCGAGTTCGCGAGCAAGTTCGCGTTCTTCGACGATGTAGCACTGCGCAATCCGCGGTACTTGACTGATTGGCAGCCCAGCTAAACCATTCGTGAGGCGAAGGGACTCGGTGAGCTTTTGAACCTGTCCACCTTCGGTCTGGGGTTGAGGGAGGTTGAGCTCGGAAACAGCTCCATCCGTGTGCTCCGGCAGAAAGGTTGCGCGGCCGCCAAGCTCCGAACGCATGTATTCCACCCCGCGTTCCGCTTCCGCCCAGTCCCGGACCACAACGTACTCGAGTTCCTCATGCAGGAAGTCTTCGGCCGCTTTTTCCAACTGCCGGTCGACTTCGAGAAAATCGGCTAGAACACCAATCGGCTGAAGATTGTGAGCCCTACCCTTTTCCGCCGCCGTGAACAGCCGTTTTACGTTCTCGGTTGTGTAGCTTCGATGTTGAATCAGTTCTTCGAGAGAGTCCTTCCGAGCCTTGATCCTCGAAAACTCGCTCTTCTGGTTATCCAACGCCTGCCGGTTCTCGCGAAGTGAAGCGCGAGTTGCTGCCAATTCTTCTTCGATGGCAGTCCGCTGGTCTTTCACTGAGATCAGGTCGGTTTGGCGCAGTTGCAGGCGCTCAGAAATCTCGGCTTTCAGCCGCTGGATTCGCTCGCGATCAGATTCCGACTGCCTCTCGTCGTTTTCTACCCGAGCTTTCTCACGATCCGCGGATGCGAGATGCGTCTCAAGCTGCGTGATGCGATTTTTGAGGCCGGAAGCCTCACCCAGTGTTCGCAGCACGCCCTGCCGTAATCCTTCAAGCGCCCGGTCGCGCTCCGCCAGGTGGCTTTGTGCCTGCTGCCGCTCTGCCGCCTTCGTATCGAGTTCTTCTTTTAGCCGTCCACATTCGCCGTCCAGCGCCTCGAGTTCGGCGCCATGTGCCGCGAATTCATGTGAGCGTTCGGCGATCTGAGCGTTTAGCGACTGAACTTCGCCTTCGCCCGAACCAAGGCGTCGCTCGATCTGTTCGATCTGTTTGGACTGGTATTCCAGGCGGCCGCGCGCCCGCTCTAGCTCGACGGTCAGATCGGCCAGTTGCTTCCGTTCCCGCGTGAGTTCATTCTCGTTTGCGTACGACTTTTCGAGCGCCCCGGTCTGCTCGTTTTCCTTCTCGGCGATCGAACCGTGAACCGACTGAATCTCATTGGAAGCGAGATTCAGCTCGATGACGATCTGGGCCATTTGGCGCTCCAGTATCTGGAACTTTGCCGAGAGAATCTGGCGCAGAAAGCCAGTCGCTTCCAGCTTCAGCTCTCCATAGCGCTTGGTCTTGGCCGCCTGCCTCCGTAGCGAGTTGACCTGCCGGCTGACCTCTTCCAGGATGTCGAAGACGCGTGCGAGGTTTTGCTTCGCACTTTCGAGTTTGGCCTCCGCCAAGCCGCTTCCGCGCTTTGAACCGGGTAATTCCAGCGGCTTCTTCAATGACATTGCGCCGGTCTTGCGGACGATTGCTAAGAATCTGGCCGATACGGCCCTGCTCGATGATGGCGTAGCTTTCCGGACCCAGGCCGGTTCCAAGGAACAGGTCTTGTATGTCACGGAGACGGGCGAGCTTACCGTTAATCAGGTACTCGCTTTCACCCGAACGGTAAAGCCGGCGAGTGATAGTGATTTCACCAGTGCGCGTCGCCGTACGGTCGGCATCCGATTCCGGCGTTCTTGGCGCCGATTCGAAGACGGATTCGTCCGGTACCAGGGTCATGGTCACGTGTGCCATCCCCAGCGCTTTCTTGTCTCGTGTGCCCGCGAAGATCACATCTTCCATGCGGGCTCCGCGAAGGCTTTTTGCCGACTGCTCGCCGAGCACCCAACTGATTGCGTCGCTCAAATTCGACTTGCCGCAACCATTCGGACCCACCACGGCGGCGATTCCGCTGCCGTTGAATTTCATCTCAGTCCGGTCGTAGAACGACTTAAAACCCTGAATTTCGACTCGCTTTAGCTTAAGCAAAGACCTGCCTTCTCCGACGGTCTCGGAACCCCCTTATGATAACCGTGTCCTCCCGGGCTGTAAACACCGAAACACCATACCGTGGGCATTTAACGTGCCAAGCACCTATATGCAGCGGTGCACCTCCAGACAAGGAGACGGGAGTACGCAAGTACGAAACAGCCATACCCATACATCCAATCAATATGGCATCATAGCCTTCATGAAGAAGACGTTGAACATCGACGAAGAACTCTTCACGTCGGCGAAAACAGCTTGTGGTGCTGTGACGGACACCGAAACTGTACGACTTGGCCTCGAGGCGTTGGTCCGCCGCGCCGCTTATGAGCGTCTTCGGAGTCTTCAGGGAAGCGAACCCGATGCGGAAGACGTGCCCAGGCGTCGTGAAGACCCTGCGACGACGTCGCCCGCCACTTAAATGGTGCTGGTCGACACGTCGGTCTGGATTCGTTTCCTGGCGAACCGGGCCCCTTACGCGGAGGAGCTCAGCCGGCTGCTGTCGTTCGACGATGTTGCCGCCCACGAACTCGTCGCCGGCGAACTGCTCCTCGGCGACTGCGGGGGCCGTCGGGAGCTCCTGGCTGGGTACGACCGCATCTATCGCGCGTCTACCGTGCCGCACGGGGAGGTAATCGAGTTCGTCCGCCATCGGAAACTGAATGGCCGCGGTATTGGCTGGGTTGATGTTCACCTGCTGGCCTCCGCTCTCGTATCCCGCGTTCGTCTGTGGACCGCCGACTCGCGCCTCCAAACAGTGGCTTCCGAGCTCGGCGTGGCTCACAGACCGATCTAAAGCTACGCCGGAGCGTGCTCTGCTGTCTCTGCTCGATCCGAAAGCGCAAGCACACCGGGTAGCTGTGTCCCGCCTAAGAACTCCAGCGACGCACCTCCGCCCGTGGACACATGCGTAATCGCATCCGATACCCCGGCGCTCTTAATCGCTTTTTCCGAATCACCGCCGCCCACCACTGAAACTGCGCCCGATTCGGCTACCGCTTTCGCCAGCTCGACGGTTCCCTTGTCGAACGGAGGCATCTCGAAAATCCCCATCGGCCCATTCCAAACGATCGTCGCCGCTTTGCTCAGGAACTCGGAATACCTCGCGATCGTGGCTGGTCCGATATCTACCCCGATCTGATCAGGGCCGATTTCCTGCACGACCTCACTCGGCGCACCGGCCTTAATCTCGCGCACGACCACATGATCCACGGGCAGCATGATCTTTTCTCCGGTGGAATCGAGAAGCCGTTTCGCCAGGTCCACTTTCTCAGTCTCGACCAGAGAGCGTCCCGTCGGTTTGCCTTGAGCACGCAGAAAGGTGTACGCCATCGCCCCACCGATCAGAAGGTAATCAACGACCTGGCTCAGATTTTCGATCACTTCGATCTTGTCCGATACCTTCGCGCCCCCAAGCAGAGCAACGCAGGGCCGTTCCGGGTTGCGGGTCACTTTCGTTAGCCACTCGATCTCCCGGTCCATCAAAATCCCAGCCGCCGCTACGGGTAGACAGGCAACCATGCCAACTGTCGATGCGTGAGCCCGGTGAGCCGAGCCGAAAGCGTCATTTATATAGACGTCGGCCAAGCTGGCTAGCTGCTTGGAGAACTCCGGATCGTTGGACTCCTCCTCCGGATGAAAACGCAGATTTTCCAGCAGCAGGACCTCTCCTGGAGCGGGCTTCAGCTTTGCCACTTCCGGACCCACTGAGTCCGGCGCTAAAACCACAGTTTTTCCGAGCAGTTCACTGAGCCGCGCGGCGACGGGCGCCATGCTCATCGTGGGATTTACCTTGCCCTTTGGCCGACCTAAGTGACTGCCCAAAATGACCGCAGCGCCATGTTCGATCGCGTATTGGATCGTGGGGAGGGAAGCGCGAATTCTCTTGTCGCTGGTGATTTGTTTCCCGCTGGCGTCCAGCGGCACATTAAAGTCTACGCGAATGAATACCGTCTTATTTCTAAGGTCCAGATCGCGAATCGACATCTTGGCCATGAACACCATCTTAGGAAAGTCCGTGATCCTCTCCCGCTGGGCTGAGCCGCTAGGAATTTACGAACCCCGGTGAAAACCATTGAAGAAACTTTCGTTTTATGCCGAATAGTACTTAAGATCGGCAGCTTGGCAGGTACTATCGCCGGATTGCTGATAAGTAGCTGGTGGCGGACGGACTATAATCCGAGAACGACGCGGATTTCGTAGTACGAAAGTACCGGCTTCTGAAGTGTTCAAGGAATAACACATGTCCAACCCAATTCGTGTTTTGATTGCCGACGCTCAACCCATCGTCCTGGAGGGGCTCCGCAGCGTGTTGAGCCGTTATCCGGACATTGAGGTCATGGCGGAAGCTGTGGACGGCGTCGAGGCAATCGACAAAACTGTTCATCTGGAGCCGGACGTTGTGCTGCTCGACCTGCACATGCCGCGCGTAGACGGGCTGACCGTTTTGCGAAGCATCCAAACGAGAGCGCCTCGGTCGAAGGTCATCCTGTTTGCGTCGGCGGAGAACAAGGACGAGTTCGTTGAGGCAATGAAGCTTGGTTGTTCCGGCATCCTGCTCAAAGAGACCTCGACGGCGCTGATCGAGAAGAGCATTCACCGTGTAAACGCCGGCGAGATCTGGTTGGATTCGACGACGACCGCAGCCGTGATCCGGCATTTCGCATCGCCGAAAGATTTCCCGGCCGCCCACGCTCCGACCCCGCACGCCGGAAACGGCAAAGCTCCTCGTGAGCGGGCGCAACTCAGCCAGCGCGAGCGCGAGATCATCGTGTTGATTGCGCAAGGCTACAAAAACAAGGAAATTGCCGAGAAGATGTTCATCACAGAACAGACGGTAAAGAACCATCTGCACAACGTATTTGACAAGCTGGGCGTTTCCGACCGCTTGGAACTCGCGTTGTACGCCATTCACAATAGCCTTCACGTCAAGGCCTGACTACGGTTCTGAGCCGCCCGGCCTTCAGTGTGCGGTCTGTCATGTAGGTGTGTCTTTCTGTGCTGAGCGACATCGAAGAGCATTAACCTAATTGGCAGCCCTTCATGTCCAAACTCCGAGAGGACATCACTAAAACAATTCTGCGGTTAAGCAGGGTTGTCCAACTGCGTGTCCCGGAGCCGTCGCGAACTTCCAGCTTCGACCCTGAGGGTCAGGACTTGGGTTCGTATCGCATTTTGCGCCGCTTGGGATCCGGCGGAATGGGCCAAGTCTACCTGGCGTTGGACACGCGACTCGGACGCCACGTCGCCTTGAAATTTCTCTCGCCCGATCTTATAGCCGAGCCGGAGATGCTGGACCGGCTCCAAATGGAAGCCCGGGCGGCCTCCTCCCTTAACCACCCGAACATTCTGACGATCTACGAGGTGAGTGAGATCCGAGGACGCCACTTCATTGTCAGCGAGTACGTCGACGGTGCCACTCTTCGAGCTGCAATCGAACGCAAGGTGATCAGCCTGAGCCTGGCAGTCGACATCGCTCGCCAGATTGCCTCCGCCCTGGTTGCGGCCCACGAAGCTGGCGTCGTTCATCGTGACTTGAAGCCGGGCAACATAATGATCCGGCCAGACGGTTACGTGAAAGTGATTGACTTCGGTCTTGCGAAAACGATCCGGCTCCGAGTGGGAGGCAACTCGGCCCGCACAAAAACGTTTACACGAGCGGGCACGATTGTCGGAACCGTCGACTATATGTCGCCCGAACAGGCGCGCGGGGAGTCGGTGGACCACCGCACCGATATCTGGAGCTTAGGTGTGATCTTGTACGAGCTGGTCACGGAGCGCCGGCCCTTCGAAGGCGAGACCGAGAACCATCTCATCGTTGGCATTCTAGATGCGAAGATCCCGCCTTTGCCGAACCGGGATTCGCTCCCTGCCGGACTGCCCGAGATTATCGAGCGCGCCTTGGCTAAGCATCCAGCTGATCGCTATCAATCGGCTCGTGACATGCTCCACGAACTCCAGTCAGTCCACACTGGCTCAGAATCCGTCACGGTCCGGCCCTTACACGCCTTTGCACCTCCGCGGCGGCAGCGGAGAGTCACTTTCGGGATTATGACGGCCGTGTTTGCGTTCCTGATTGCGGCCGCCGTTTGGTACCTCTCTCGCCCTGGTTGGTTTGAGGTGGAAAGCGTGCGTCAGCTCACTTTCAATGGACGGACACGGCTGTCCGCGATCTCCCCTGATGGACGATACCTTGCCTACGTGGTAGGAGATCCGGGTGGGATCGAGACCCTGGTGTTGAAGCAGATAGAGGCAGGAACATCAGAAACCGTCAAGATACCGGGACGGCCTATCTCCTATCTGGGAATCGCCTTTTCGGCCGACAGCCAGTACCTGTATGAGGTGGAGGAAGACGCGACGCTGGTGGGCAAGCTGTACGCAGTCCCGCTTCTGGGTGACCGTCCGGCCGCGCCCCTGCTCGTAGGCATTGATGGGGCGGTCTCGCCTTCTCCTGACGGTACGAAATTCGCCTTCGTGAACCGTCCGGTAGAAGCACAAGTGAGTCGGCTCGAAATCGCAAATCGCGATGGATCGGGACGGCACTCGTTACTGACCGTGCGGAGCGCAGCTCCGAAGGATTACACGATCTTGCGCCATATCGCCTGGTCGCCGGACGGGAGCCGGATCGCGACTTTCCTGTTTAGCGACTATTCGGGTATCTTCTCGGGTGTCCTCGATCTGGTCAAGCTAAACGGGCAGGAAGAACGAATGCCATTGCGAGACTGGCGGCTTGTCGGCCAGCCGTGTTGGACGAAGGACGGGCGCGTGGTTGTACTCACGGGCGCCACGCAGACGGAGGGCAACAATCAGGCTCAGATCAGGCAGATCGCCGTGTCGGGCGGCCGATGGCGGGATGTCACCAAAGATCTCGCGAGCTTCCGAAGTGCGACGATCACTCGGGATGGCCGGGAGTTGGCCGCCGTCAAAGTGGAATCGAAGGCGACACTTTGGATCTCCGACAAAGGCAACTTCTCGCGCGGCCAAAGCTCGGTCGCGGAGGCGGAAGAATACTCCACGCTTGCATCGTCTACGTTGGCGTGGAAGAACGAGGAGCAGGTCGTTCTTGACTCACGTCAAAGCGGATATCCGAATCTTTGGGAGTTTGACAGTGAAACGCAGATGCATTCGCCGCTGACGAGTGAGCCCTATGTGGAGCAGGGTGCGGCGCATATTCCTGGTTCGAACTCATTTGTCTTTGCTTCGAATCGCTCCCGTCAATTCCATATCTGGCGATTCACCCCCGAGACGAACGACTTCAAGCAACTGACCTCCGGCACTTCCTACGACGAATCGCCCACCGTCTCGCCAGACGGCAAACGTGTTGTTTACACGTCCTGGCAGAATTCCACAAGGCCGACCCTGTCGCTGGTGCCTGCAGGAGGAGGGCCGAGCACCCGAATCGGGACATTCCTCGCTAGAAATGCCGACTTCTCGCCGGACGGGCAGAGAATCGTGTGCCAGATGCAAGACCAGGCGAATGCTCAGTGGACAGTGGCGGTTGTGGAACTAAACGACCCGGAACATCCCCGCTATTTGCCGGACATTCAGCTTCCGGTACGCTGGGCTCCGGATGGGCGGGCACTAACGACAGTTCGAACGGACGGCCGCGGCGTATCGAATCTCTGGAACGTTCCCCTGGACGGGAGCGCTCCATCCAAGCTGACGAACTTCGAAGAACAGGCGATTGTCGTCTTCGCGTGGTCTCCCAGCGGGGATCGGCTCGCCTGCATCCGTACCAGCCAAAACTCTGACGTCGCTCTTTACATCGGGCGTCGATAGTTGGATGCTGAATTGCAACGCCGACTATTCTTGACAGGAGCAAACATGGCAACTGGTCCGACTCACCCTAAAGAACAATCGAAAAAAAGAAGCCGAAGTATTGCGGTTTTAAATGGAAAGGCAAACCGAGCGGCCATCACAGGGCCACACGAACAGGTGAAAGAGGCGCCTATCGCTCACGACAGCGGCCCCATTGGCCCGCACGAGCAGGCGGCCGTCAGCATCAGCGCCGACCTGGCGGATCAACCTCCGCCCCCAGCAGTGACAAGGTCAAGGACGAGAAATGGTGCAGCTTCGCAGCCCGAGCTTGACGGCAGGCGACTCCGCTTCCGTGTGTCACTTCAGGCAAAGCTCGCCAAGGGGACTGATTTCGCGGTTTGCGTGCTTTCACCCGACAATAACCGCGGAGCGGTCGCTATCGAATCCATTCACGTCGGTGTTTATCGGAAAGGTGAATCACTGTTCGCCGGCGAAGTACCAATCCGCAAAGAGGCAAAGATCAATCCGGGAACGAAGAAAACGCTTCCTTTCTCGGACGCTCAGAAAAAAGAGCTCAGCCGGGTGCTGAAATCGAAGACCTTCGCGCTCGTCAACGCCGTCTACACCGCACCTGCCCAGACCCAGGTAACCTTCACCGTTGAGAACCAGGACGGAAAAGACAAACAACCGAACGGATAGCCGTTTCCGACGTTCGGAGCCGCGTCTCGCCCGTCCGATACCGCTTAATTGGTAAGGACGTCATTTTCCCGGTACACTGGAGATAACCCGCATCTCCATGGAATTACAAGACAAAGACGCTTTCGCTAAGGATCGGACTGCCCGAAAGGAAGCGTTAGAGGATGCTCTTTCCTCCCGTATTTTGGTGCTCGACGGCGCGATGGGCACCATGCTGCAGCAGCGCTCGCTGACCGCGGAAGACTTTGGCGGACCTTCGCTCGAAGGTTGCAACGAAATACTGGTCGATACCCGGCCTGACGTTATCGTCGACGTTCACCGGGCGTACTACGAAGCAAACGCGGATATCGTCGAAACCAACAGCTTTGGAAGCATGAAAACCGTGCTCGCCGAGTATGGTCTCGAGGACCGCGCGTACGAGCTGAGTTTCCAGTCCGCTCGGCTCGCCCGTGCGGCGGCAGACTGAATATTCAAAGCCGGGCCGGCTGCGGTTTGTGGCGGGCTCCATGGGCCCGACGACCAAAACGATCACCGTCACCGGCGGCATCACCTTTCCGGAATTGATCGACAACTACTATGTGCAGGCGAAAGGGCTGGTTGAGGGCGGCGCCGACATCCTGTTGCTCGAAACCTGCCAGGATACGCGCAACATCAAAGCCGGACTGCTTGCGATCGACCGTCTCGGCAAAGAACTGGATTTCGTCATTCCGACGATGGTCTCGGGCACGATCGAGCCGATGGGGACGATGCTCGCGGGGCAGGCCGCGGATGCGCTCTACACTTCGGTCTCGCACGCCAAACTTCTGTCTATCGGCTTAAACTGCGCCACGGGTCCGGAGTTCATGACCGATCACATCCGGTCATTACACGAACTGGCGACTACTCGTATCTCCTGTTATCCCAATGCGGGTCTGCCGGACGAAGAAGGCAAGTACCTGGAAACGCCGACGAGTCTGGCCGCCCAGCTTGAGAAGTTCGTCGACCATGGATGGTTGAACATCATCGGCGGCTGCTGCGGAACCCGGCCCGATCACATCCGTGCAATCGCGCAGATGGTGGAAGGGAAGAAGCCGCGCGCAGCCGAAAGAGTCAAGTCACCGCACTTACTTCTCCGGTATCGAGCCGTTGAGGCGGAGGACGGCAATCGTCCGCTGATCGTCGGTGAGCGCACGAACGTGATCGGGTCGCGCCTGTTCAAGAAGATGATCGCCGAGGAGAAGTGGGAAGAGGCGACCGAGATCGCCCGCTGGCAGATTCGTAACGGCGCGCACATCATCGACGTTTGTCTGCAATCGAGCGATCGCGACGAGCATGAGTGATATTCCGCCCTTTTACGAGAAGCTGATCCGCAAGATCAAAGCTCCGATCATGATCGATACGACCGATCCGCGGTCGGTCGAACTGTCGCTCACCTATTGCCAGGGAAAGAGCATCATCAACTCCATCAATCTTGAAGATGGAGAGGAGAAGTTCGAGCACATCTGTCCGCTTGCGAAGCGGTACGGTGCGTCGCTCGTGGTCGGCTGTATCGACGAGGACCCAGTACAGGCGCAGGCATTCACGCGCGAGCGGAAACTCGCCGTGGCGCAGCGATCGGTCGAATTGTTGACGCGTAAGTACGGGATCGCGCCGGAAGACATCATCATCGATCCGCTGGTGTTTCCCTGCGCTACGGGCGACGAGAATTACATCGGCGGTGCAGTCGAAACGATCGAATCAATCCGCCTCATCAAAGAGCAGATCCCGTACGTCAAAACTGTCCTCGGAATCTCGAACATCTCGTTCGGCCTGCCGGCCGCTGCCCGGGAGGTCGTCAACTCCGTCTTCCTCTATTACTGCACAAAGGCCGGCCTTGATCTCGCTATCGTCAATGCGGAGAAACTGGAGCGATTCGCGTGCATTCCCGAAGAAGAACGCCGGCTGGCTGAAGCGCTGCTCTTCAATACTCCTCCCGTAACTGCGAGTCCAGACCATAAGGATTTCGCCCTATTTGAGACGGCTCCCGAGGATTGGCGTTTGCAATCGCGCGACCAAAAGATGGCGATCAATCAGTTCCACATTGCCGCCATCAGCGAGCACTTCCGCGGCGCGACAGGAAGAGAGAAGAAGAAGGCTGCCGATCTTCCGCTGGACGAGCGGCTGGCGAACTACATCATCGAGGGCACAAAGGATGGCTTGATTCCCGACCTTGACCTGAAGCTGGGGAAGGGGTGGCGCCGCTCGATATCATCAACGGTCCGCTGATGGCCGGGATGTCGGAAGTCGGACGGTTGTTTAACAAGAACGAACTGATTGTCGCCGAAGTGCTGCAATCGGCGGAGGCCATGAAAGCTGCGGTGAACCATCTGGAGCAGTTCATGGAGAAGTCGGAGACGGCTTCGCGCGGCAAGATCGTTCTCGCTACGGTGAAGGGCGACGTCCACGACATCGGGAAAAACCTGGTCGAGATCATACTGAGCAACAACGGCTACGAGGTAGTGAACCTCGGCATCAAGGTGCCTGCCGAAGATCTGATCAAGGCCTTCCGGGCACATAAGCCGGATGCGATCGGGCTCTCCGGGCTGCTGGTAAAGAGCGCTCAGCAGATGGTGACAACGGCCGGGGACTTGAAGGATGCCGGGATCCACGTTCCGCTGCTGGTGGGCGGCGCGGCATTATCCGAGAAGTTTACGAAGACGAAGATTGGACCGAGCTATGCCGCGCCGACGTTCTACGCCAAAGATGCAATGACCGGACTTGCGGCTGATGAACGAGATCATGGATCCCGAGTTGCGCGAAGAGGTGCTTGTCAAAGCACATCTTCCGCGAGGTCCCCTAACCGCTGCGGTTGAGCGCGAAGTTGTTCCTGGCCATCGGCGAACGGCGGAGTCCGAAGGTGCACACCGACATCCGATCCCTCCGGCGCCGTACCTGGACCGCAGGGTTCGCACGGTACCGAATCTGGCGGAGATTTGGAGCTACATCAATCCGTTCATGCTGTACGGACGGCATCTTGGGTTTAAGGGGAACTTCGAAAAGCTGCTTGGCGGAGCGCGATCCGAAGGCGATGGAACTCTTCCACGCCGTGGAGGAGGTCAAGCGCGAAGCCGCAACATTTATGAAGGTGCGTGCGGTGTGGCAGTTCTTCGAGGTGGAGCGGGACGGGAACACCATTCAACCTCTTTCCGCCCGGGTGGCAGCGCCCCGGTCGAGACGCTTCCATTTCGGACGGCAGGCGAAATCGGATGGCTTTGCTTGAGCGACTACGCGCTTGATCCGCAGGAAGGCCGGCGGGACACATGGCCATGTTTGTTGTGACGGCGGGCGAGGGAGTCGTCGCAGCATTCCGAAGCGGCAAAAGCGAGCGGCGAGTTCTTTAAGGCGCATGCATTGCAGGCGCTTGGCGATTGAGACGGCGGAAGCATGCGCGGAGTGGCTTCATCGCCGGATCCGCGAAGACTGGGGTTTTCCCGATCCGCCGACCATGACGATGCAGGAGCGCTTCACGTCCCGTTATCGCGGCAAGCGCTACAGCTTCGGTTATCCGGCCTGCCCGAATCTGGAAGATCAGGCAAAGCTGTGGCGTCTGCTGCGCCCGGAAGACATCGGCGTTGAACTGACGGAAGGCTTCATGATGGAGCCGGAAGCCAGCGTATCGCGCGCTGGTATTCCACCATCCGGATTGCGTCTACTTCAGTGCGGCCGAAGAGACCGAGCCGGCATTGGTTTAGAGCGCCGACGATCGCGCGTGAAAATCGCGACTTATAACATCAACAACGTCAATAAGCGGCTGCGTAATTTGCTGGAGTGGCTGGAGCGCGCCACTCCGGACGTTGTCTGTCTGCAGGAACTGAAAGCGGAAGACCGCCAGTTTCCAGCGTCAGCACTCCAAGAGGCTGGCTACCATTCCGTTTGGAAAGGCGAGCGTTCCTGGAACGGTGTGGCAATCCTGGCGCGTGGCCGCGAGCCGATTCTTACGCGTACCAGCCTTCCGGGTGACGATCGCGATCGGCAAGCCCGGTACATAGAGGCTGCGGTGAGCGGAGTACTCATCGGATGCATCTATCTGCCGAACGGAAACCCGCAACCGGGCCCGAAGTTTGTGTATAAGCTCGCCTGGTTCGAGCGGTTGATCGCGCATGCTGCGGAGTTGCTATCCGCAGGCGTACCGGTGATCCTTGCAGGAGATTACAACGTCGTCCCGACACCACAGGACATCTATCCGACGCGCTCTCTCGACAAGAATGCGCTGATTCAGCCTGCGAGTCGACAGGCGTTCGCGCGGCTTCTAACGCAAGGCTGGACTGACGCGCTGCGAACATTGCAGCCTGAGGGACCACTCTGGACATTTTGGGACTACAAATTCGAGCGCTGGAGTGCCGATAAGGGAATGCGGCTCGACCATCTTCTGCTTTCACCGAATATCGCTGACCGTCTTCTGGACGCCGGAGTTGACCGATGGTCCCGCGGAGAAGAGAACTCAAGCGATCATGCGCCAGCCTGGGCCGTACTGGACTTATAACGCGGATCTGCGTTCGGGGCTCCCTTGCAATCACGACGCTCGCCCCAGTTCTTCGCGCACAATGCGTCGGAGAGCATCCTCGATCTTTGGTGCCTTGCCCTCGATATATTCACGCAGCGCTGAATTGATCAAAGTCTGGTAACCCGTCAAACCACCAGACGCGTCGGCAATAGCCGCGAAATGGTCAATAATGTCCTCATCGAGACGGATGGTGATGAGCGGCCGGCCGGACAGACAACAGCACCGGCTGTATGGTTTGCATATACTCCGAACCGCTCCGGGAAGCATGCGCTTCAGCATCTCGCAACTTTCAAAGGCACGCTGCAGGCGAATGCCTACACTGGCTTCAACCGTTTGTACGACCAGTGGCGATGTAAAAGAATCCTCCTGGGCGCATGTCCGTCGTAAATTCTTCGACACACAACAGGTTCATGCGTCGCGTGTTGCCGGAGAAGCCCTGAATCGAATCGCTGAACTGTACGCTGCAGAGAATGAGATTCGTGGACGTTCGCCAGATGAGCGGAAAGCAGTTCGCCAGGTCCGATCAGTTCCTCTGATCACCGGCCTATATGAGTGGATGCAACAAACGCTCCCAAGAGTATTCCGGAAGTCTGACATTGCGGGCGCGATCAGCTATGACGGTTTGCTTGAGATCGACAACAATGCTGCGGAGCGTGCGTTGCGCGCTGTCGCGATCCGTCGCAAGAACTACCTTTTTGCAGGCTCTGATACCGGCAAGGAGAGGGCAGCCACGATGTACTGCCTGCTGGGTAGGCGAAGTTCAATGGCATCGAGTTGCATCGGCTAACCAGCCGCTCCGACGCTGACGACGTAAAGTGTAATGCATGGTGAGGACCTGGCTGCTTCTGGGTTATCGGTGATATCAGTTCTAATTGCCCAGCCGCAGAATCCCAGCACAGCAACAAATAGCCATATACAGTCGACTGAAGCAGCGGGCTGAAAAAGGGGATGACGCAGCCGAAAACGAGCTTGGACGCGCGATCAGTTAGGAATCCAGTGTCGCAGAACTATCCTGAGGCGTTGCGCTGGTACGAACGGACGGCCGAGCACGGCAATACCAACGCGAAATTTAGCCTCGCAGGGATGTACTTTGGCGGCCTTGGCGTGGCCAAGAATTTTGCGGAAGCTGCCCGCTGGTACGGATGCAAGCAGCCGTGCGCGCGGCCGCACTGTCCAGTTGCAAGGACATTAGGTATGCCGATTTTCTGCCCGGCCCTAAAGCTGTGCTTAAAAATCCACTGTCACTGAGGATCGGGGGACATCATACTATCAGTGCAGTTGACAAGAATGGCGTACCCGAGTAACACCTCCAACCGGTTCCTCAAGGTCCCGAGTGCAGTGCTGAGAGGTAAGGTGGGTTCTCTTTGGAAGGACCTTACGCCGAAGAACGGCATCTTAGGTTACGGTGGCGCGTGCACTTTGATGGACGTCTTTGCTTCGAAAACGCAAGGATTGCATGAATGTGCCGCCTAACCTGGGGTCAGCCACTGCGAAGGCATGTGGCCTACTGTTCTGAAATACAAATCTCAGTACGAAGCATCGCCGAATGGTTCCGACAAGCATGCGGCTGGAAAAACCTCGACCCAAGTAGCGACAGAAATTTCCGATATCCGCGTTCCCGACACGTTCTCCGGCAACTTGCAACACGGTCGCGCGCGTACGCTTACTTTCATCCTTGTGCCTCGTAGCTTCTCTCGTGCCGTTTTGGTTTGCGTGCGGCAGGGATTGCACGCAACGTGCTCGACAGAATTACAAAACTCCGTCCGCGCAGACGGTATGCATGCCGCCGATCGAACGATAACGGCCGCTCGACCCGGCGTACGCTGGTAGCGCTGCGTCTGAAATGGAAGCTGTGATTTTCATTGGTATTCCCGGTTCCGGGAAAAGCACGTTTTACCGCCAGCGGTTCTTCGGTACTCACGTTCGCATCAGCAAAGACCTGCTTCGGACACGGCATCGAGAACAGGTATTCCTGCGCGCATGTCTCGACACGCAACAGAGATTCGTGGTGGACAACACAAATGTACTGAAGCTCGAGCGGGCCCTGTATATCCCTCAAGCGCGAGCGGCAAAGTTCCGGGTCACTGGATATCTATTCCTGACCGACGTAGCCGATGCGTTAAAGCGGAACGCGCAGCGAACTGAGGCCGAAATCGTTCCGCCAAAAGGATTGGTAGCGAAGTTCAGGGAACTGGAAAAACCGGACTTCGCAGAAGGTTTTGATCAGCTCTTCTCAGTGACGATCAACGCGGAGCAACGTTTTACCGTCAATCCGATACCGCCGGATGGTTCAACGCTGTAGACGTGCCAGGCTGCTTAAAGGTTCTGAAGCGTCGGATGAACCCAGGGCTTTCGATACGGCCGGCTTAGCATCTGATTCGCCTCGGAATCTCCGCTCACCTGCTGCGCTTTTTCGTCCCAAGTCAGCGTGCGGCCCAGCTTCAGGGCGTTGTTCGCGAGAATGCAGGATGCCGTCGAGATGTAGCCTTCTTCGATGGTCGACACAGGCTTCGAACGCGTATCGATCGCGTGGAGGAAGTTCTGCATGTGATGACGAATTGCCGGAGCAACGTGGCGTTCGAGGTCTTTCTCCGTCCGGTCTTCCGGATACTTTTCAAATTCATAAGTGACGTCTTTATGAACCGGTTGGCCCTTTAGCGGGATGTAATCGTACCCGTAGACGCCAACTTTCAGCGTTCCCTTATCGCCGTAGAACGTCGCACCCCAGGGATACTTCGGGTCAACCGCTTCGCCCCAGCTTCGATGCTCCCAGACGACCCTGACTTCGGGGAATTCAAATGTCGCCGTTTGCGTGTCCGTGATGTTCGCTTTGCTCGCCTTATCGACTAGGATGCCGCCAGTGGATGCGACCCGATTTGGCCATCCAAGCTTCAGCATCCAGCGTGTCATATCGAACATATGCACGCACATATCGCCGACGATGCCATTGCCGTATTCCATGAACGCGCGCCACGTTCGGGGATGCACCAGTTTGTTATAGGGCCGCATCGGAGCCGGACCGGTCCACATCTCGTAATCGAGATTCGCCGGGGGAGCGGTGTCGGGCGGATTTTCCGTTGCCCGCATGTGGTAGAAGCAGCAGATATCGACCTGCGCAATCTTGCCCAGCGCCCCTGTATCGATATAGCGTCTCTTTCGCTTCCACGATATGCGGAGTGCTTCGGCGCTGCAGGCCCACCTGCACCACTCGGCCATACTTCTGTGCCGCCGCGGCCATCGCGCGTCCCTCATTCACGTCCACGCTGATTGGCTTCTGTACGTAAACGTCGGCACCCGATTTGACGGCTTCGATCATGATCAGCGCGTGCCAGTGGTCCGGGGGTGCGACGAGGACGATATCGAGATCTTTGGCCTTCAACATCTCCCGGTAATCGCTGAACGTCCGTGGCTTCTTTTTCGACTGTTGACGCGAGGCCACGATCTCAGCTGCATTGCCCAGCATGTTTCGATCGACGTCGCATAGCGAGACAACCTCAACGGGAGCGACTTGAATCAGCCGCAGCAGGTCGATCTTGCCGTACCATCCGCACCCGATCAGGCCTACTCGCCGGCGCTTTTCCTGTGCGAAAACATGCACTCCCGACTGGGCCGCTGCAGCGACCGCAACCGTACTTTTTAACCAATCTCGTCGATTCATTGTTGTTTGATATAGGGCTTGAGTTCTGGAACTGTGTTGGCCAATTCGTCGGCGACCATCCGGCCGAAGTAGCTTGCGCCCTTCGATCCCAGATGCGTGTAATCGAAGACCGGGCCGGGGTCGCCTTGTGGCTCGGGTCCGGATGGAGAGCTCCGCTTAGGGGGCAGAGGCAGGGAGGTTCCGGATTTCGCGCTATCGGCGTAGGCCGCCGGCGGCGGAGTCATTGCGAAGCTATTTGCCTGGACGGGACCCAGCTGCTGGACGGCAGTCGAACTTTCCCGATAAAGATCGACCAATGGAACTGAATCCTGCTGTGCTACCGCCCGCGTTGCTTCCGCCCACGGGCCTAAAGTGTCGGCAAGCTTGCCATCGCGGAACATTCGGCGTGTAAGCGGAGTGACCAGAACCGGCTGTGCTCCAGCGTCGCGCACCTCTTCGACAAACCTCCGCAAGTTCGCCGGAAACTCGGTTTTTACATCCGTCGAGCGCCCCGGTTTGTCTGGCTGATCGTTATGTCCGAACTGGATCAGAACATACGTCGCGCGGTAGACATTCTTGTCGCGGAGAACGGCCCGAACCTCGTCCCAGGATCCTTCCTCGCGATAACTCTTGGTACTGCGGCCGCCCTTCGCCATGTTCACGCACGAGACTTGAGCCACCACCGCCGCGCAGAATCCCGGGCCGTATCCCGTTTTCACCGCCATTGTTGAATCGCCGACCAGAATGATGCGGAGTGGCGGGAGTTCTCCAGGCCCGGATTGCGGGGTGACGGGGCGTGCGAGTATACCCAGGCACACAATCGAGCACAGAAGGGAAGTTCGCATTACCGGTTCTGTGTGATTTTATCCCCAGAGCGTTCCGGGACCTTCTAATTTATCTGTCAGGGATTCTGATTCATCTGCATCTCACTCAAGAACGCGCGGGCAGCGCGAGAAACGGAGATGCTGTTATGCACTTGCTTTGGACACTGATTATTGGACTGGTTATCGGAGCGGTAGCAAAGCTTTTGATGCCTGGAAAAGACCCGGGTGGGATTATTATTACGATGCTTTTGGGCGTTGCCGGTTCCCTGGTGGCCACCTATTTAGGTCAGGCCATTGGCTGGTATCGGCAAGGCGATCCGGCAGGGTTCATTGCTTCTGTCATTGGCGCCATGCTTTTGTTGTTCATCTATCGCATGTTTGCTAGACGAAGTACTGTTTAGACAAGCTGTACGAGCTGGTAAATCTACAAAGTTCATCGGCGCACAGCAGGGTGGTCCCGGGTAGGAGCCACTCTGCTGTGCGCCGAATTGTTAGAAGCGCAGTTTAAGGCCGAACTGGTTCTGGCGCGGCGCCTCCGCTTGCGTAATCGACCCGAATCCCGGAACGTTGACATTCTGGGATGGCAAGTCGAAGTTCGGATGGTTAGCAATGTTGAAGGACTCGGCGCGGAACTGAAGCGAAACGCGTTCCGTGATAGTGAAGACGCGGCTTAGCATGAAGTCCAGTGTCTTGAATCCCGGTCCAATCAATATGTTCCGGCCTGCATTGCCAAATGTGCCTGCGGGCGCTACCGCAAATGCGCTCGCATTGATCCATTGCTGAACAGTTTTCGGTCCATCGTTACCGTTGCCAATCCGGAGAGGCCGGTCCACATTGCCGAGGACGTTCGCGTTGTCCGTGCTGACGAACGGCGTAAATGGTCGTCCTGTTTGCAGAGTGAGAATGCCCGAGGCTTCCCATCCGCCTACAACCCAGCCGAGGTACCGATTGCTGTTCAAGAACTGTTTACCCTTGCCGAAAGGAAGTTCGTAGACCGGGCTGAATACGAACCGGTGCCGGATATCGAATCCCGACAAGCCGCGTTCCAGTCGAAGATTCCGGGGATCCATGGCACTTGACCGGGAAGGCGTCACGTTGTACGGGGTGCCCGGTGTGTTGTCGATTGACTTGCCATACGTGTACGAAACCAGGAAAGACAGGCCACCCGATAACCGCTGCTGAAGCTTGGTCAGGAGACCGTTGTAGTTGGAATTGCCGACTGCGTCCTGGAAGGTGATGTTGCCGAATTGCGGATACGGACGTAAAGCCTGCTTTTGAGCAACAGTACCGAGTCCGGGCGGAGGTTGGTTGATGTTGTAGATCAGCGGAAGGTGGGTGCCCTTCGATCCCTGATAACTGACTTCGAGGACCATGCTGCGAGTCAGTTCCTGCTGAATGTTGAAATTCCACTGCTGAATCTTGGCGTCAGGATAATGGCGGTTGAAAGCTGAAAGGGTCAACGTGCCGGGTGCCGATACTCCGGTCGGGAAAGGCGATACCAGGTTCAGGACATTCGTGAAGCTGGAGTTGAACGTCTCGGCCGAAACGAAGGGTGCATTGCTCTGCTGCGGCCCGCTGTTGACGTTATTCAAAGCCGGCGCATTGTAGAAAATGCCATAGCCGCCGCGAACCACGGTGCGACTGGTCTTAAAGGGCTGCCAGGAAAACCCGAAGCGCGGTTGAATGTCGAAGGGATTGCGATCCCAAAGCGGAGAGGGATACCCATTCTGTCCGGCAATTTCAATTCGTCCGTTTGATGGGTTGAAGTTGCTGAGGGTGTTGTACTTCTCGAACACCGGAACGTTGTATTCGTAGCGGAGGCCGATGTTCAAGGTAAAGTGTTCACTTACCTTCCAGTCATCTTGCAGAAATCCGCCATAGACACCAGTTCGGTCATAGATTCGCGGACTGGTTGGACTTCGGGATGTGCTGGTTGGGAGACCGAGCAGCAGATCGGCAAGCGCGTAGGTAGATGTGGGCGATGCAGGGGTCGTGCTGGGGCTGAAGGTGAAAGATCCACGGCCATTGCCGAC
Source organism: uncultured Acidobacteriaceae bacterium (assembly GCA_963730775.1). Taxonomy (GTDB): domain Bacteria; phylum Acidobacteriota; class Terriglobia; order Bryobacterales; family Bryobacteraceae; genus Bog-105. Next base: position 76,826 of record CAVSTI010000028.1, read on the forward strand.
GATGGTTCCGTTCGACTGGAAGCGCTGGAAGTTTCCACCGAACTTGAGGGCGTGAACACCTTTGTTCCACGTTAGATTGTCAGCGAGTTGGTACGTGTTATCAGTCCGCACCTGCGGGAAGTTCGTCGGTTCTCCGAATCCCGCGAAGCCGTTGACAGTGACGGATGGGATTCCCGAGCGAGCCGGGCCATCGGTTCGAGTACCGGCAATATTGAACTGCTGCAGGAAATTCAGACTCTGGTCGTTGGTCGAGCGCGGGTTTTCAAACTGCGAGTAAGCGATCTTGAATTCATTCAGTACATTGGGGCTGAATACGTGCGTTTCGGTCAAACCGGCTAAACGCGCAAGCAGCAGCACGGTGCAGTCAAAGCCCGGAATCGTTCGCGAACCGCATACTACGTTGTTCTGCGTCAGGGTGTCATCGTTCGAAATCGTTGTAGCTGGCGTTCAGTGTGTCCTTCTCGGAGAAAGAATGATCGATCCGAAGAGAGCCTAGATTCAAGTTGTCGACTTGCGGCTGGCTGAACGTGTAATTGTTGATAGGCAAAGTTCCATTCGCGGTCGGCACCGTCGGAGCCGGGTAGAGTTTTGCCAGATACTGGCCCGCCGGGCTGATCCGGTTCTGCGGAATGACATTGCCGGGAAATGGTGTCCCAACTACGCCCGGACCAGTTCTGGTTGCGGGATCGTAGATGACTACCGATCTCGGCAGTCCCGAGAAGTCGCCGTTGATCATCGCGGTAGTCGGCACGTTCGTTAAAGCTCGTGATCTGCTGGTTGGAACGTGTTCCTTCGTAACTCGCGAAGAAAAACGTTTTGTTGCGGATGATCGGTCCGCCCAAAGTGCCGCCAAATTGGTTTTGCTTGAATCCCGGCTTAAAGCCCGACGGAGTGAAATAGTTCACAGCATCAAGCTTTTGATTTCGCAGGAACTCAAAGGCAGTGCCGTGAAAGCTATTGGTGCCCGCCTTGGTCGTCACGATTACCTGGCTACCGGAGTTACGGCCGTATTCCGCCGGGAAGACGCCGGTCAGGATCTTGAATTCCTGGATTGCATCAACCGAGGGCCGGAACGCTGGCGCGCTCAGAAGCTGATTATTATTGTCGAGGCCGTTCAGTGTGAAGTTGTTGTTTAACTCACTGGCGCCCGCGACGTTGAAGCCGCCCCGGAAGCTAAGAATTGAGCCTTGCGCCGGCGGTGCAACGCCAGGTACAAGGAGAGCCAAGTTATAGAACTGGCGCCCGTTCAGCGGCAGCTCAACCACTTTTCGGTTATCGATGACCGATCCGACCGAGGAAGAATCGGTCTGCGTCAGAGGCACATCCGCCGTAACCTCCACCGTATTGCTGGTTGTTCCAAGCTGCAGGTTGAAGTCGACGCGAGCGCGCTGATCCACCTGCAGCACAATGTCCGTCTTAATCAGCTTCTGGAATCCTTGCCGTTCGGATGTCACCTCGTAGGTGCCGATCGGCAGTGCGGAAACGGTGTAGTTTGCCGAATCGTCCGTTTTGACGGTACGTTCCAGTCCGGTTTGTACGTTGCGGGCCGTGATTGTGGCGTCAGCGACGCCGGCTCCCGAGGAATCGAGAACCTGCCCTGTAATGGTTGCGGTATTGGCTTGCGCGAACAGTCCAATCGCCGCAAAAAAGAATGCGAGACCCAGCTTCACTTGAAGCTCCCCCTTTTTGTACGAAATTAGCCACGGCCAAAGACAACGCGGTCAGAGCGCCTGTGTGATCTACTTACGTGGTGTAAAGGTAGTATAGCCTGCAAGTTGCAGTAACAAAACCAGGTACTAGGAGTGGCTGCATCCCACTTCACCTGGAAAGGGTTAGCTTCGGGGCGCTATTCGGCTTGTAAACGGGGTCCTACCGGTGCTGGGCGGCAGACTTCTGCCGCATCGCCACCGTACGCGCGTCTGATGCTGCCTGCACGGCTTGCCGCGCGGTGTCCGTTACGCTCTTCAGGTCCTTTTTCGTGTATGCGGCTTCTGCCTGTGTGAGGTATTGCTGCGCCCGTGCAAATGTCTCAGATGCGGCCTGGTCCGCGCCGTCTGCGCGCGCTATCTGAACAGCGTTGCGAGCCTGGTACAACGCAACGATCGCCTCGTACTCGTTCATGGACACACCTTCGGGATTCTTCATGCCGGCAGACGGTAATTGTGCCGGTCTGATGTTGAGTGTGTACTGGCCACGAGGGAGCAGTTCGTACTTCGCCTCGACTTCCTCCACACGTCCCACGGTATCGGGCCGCACCGCGCTTTCCATCACAACGACGTCGCTCGGGTACGGAACCGAAAAGTAGGGCTCTGCCGTGATCAAAAGCCCGAACGTCGAATATGGCGAGGTGATGTGCATGCTTGCCTTATCTGAGCCATTGGCGATCACCTCGCCGAGATTTGTCGCGCGCCCGTCCGGAGAGATAGCCCAGAGCACGTACGTCAGGAATTCAGTTCCAAACTGGGTGGGGGCGGATAGCTTCCGGATGCTGAGATCGATCTTGGTGTATCCGTTTTTCACCTCCACGGTCGCTTTGCCTTCCGCCTTCGGCAGAAGAACCGTACCTTTAAGGTCGATTTCCGTGGGGCCGCTATGGCGTTCGAAGTTCACGGCCTGGAGTGCTCGCTGCACCACCGTGATTCTGTAGATCGGTACCGAATCGCTATGAGATTGGGAGGCGGGGGGCGGCGCCGTTGTCACCTGGCCCAATAGCAGGGCCACGCCGAACGTGTTCGCAACGAGGAGGAACGATAGAGACGCGCATTGAAAGAAGAGGAGTTCTGAAGCATGGATGTAATCTTCCCCGCTGCGGTTGCGAGCGCTCTGTCTTTCGATTTCGAGGTCTCTAATACTATCCGAGTAACCAGGACTCCTGATACCATCACGATAAGCCGCATGGGTTCCATCACTTCAAAGCAAACCATGTATCAGCGGATTTGCGAACAGCTTCAGGAGTTACTCGGCCGTGAGACTGACCTGGTCGCGAATGCAGCCAACGCATCCGCGTTTCTGTTTCGTAGCATCCCGGACGTAAACTGGCTGGGCTTCTACCTGGCCAAGGGCCAGGAATTGGTGCTCGGCCCATTCCAAGGGAATCCGGCCCGCACGCGCATCCCGTTCGGGAAAGGTGTTTGCGGCGCCGCCGCGATGAAGCAGGAGACGGTTGTTGTACCGGATGTGGAAGCGTTCCCTGGACATATCGCCTGCGACACTGCTTCACGATCAGAGATCGTCGTTCCCCTGGTCAACTGGGGCCGCTTGTTGGGTGTTCTTGATGTGGACAGCGCGACTCTGAACCGGTTCGACGAGGACGACCAGGACGGAATCGAGTCGATTGCCTCGGTCTTTATGGCCAGTTTGGCGACGGAAGACCTGCCGGATTTCAGAGAGGCTGCTGCCCGGGCCGAGCAGTAACGGCTGCGTTTCGTCTCTGGATCGCCGATCCTAAGAAAATTCCCAACGGGTAAAGAAGCAACAAACCCAGAACAAAGAAGTGCGGCATGACCTGCCAGCGGGCGATCGCAACCGCAAGCCCGATTGCTTCGCCGGCCGCAATCAGAATTAGGGTGGCGGGCTTTGACCCCGACCTTGCAATGGCGCTGCACAAAAAGCCTCCAACGGCGGAATAGGCGAAGTCAGTCACCAGGCTGAAAGCGAAATAGAAAGCCGGGGGCATGGCCATCGTCCTAAACCCCGGGATCGCCCACGAGAAGACCTGGTCCGTCAAGACCACCAAAACTCCGATTGCGAAGTACCCGGCAATTGCCGCCAGGATGTTTCTGCCCATACGCTTCTCCCTCCCGTTTGAGATCCGCGATAGTCGATTTTAACCATTACACTGGAATTTGCAGGCAACAACGTCATCGCAGGGAACTTCCTGCGCCAATTGCGGCACGGCTCTCGCGCCGGAAGCGCTAGTCTGTCCCAATTGCCGAAAGTTCACACATTCCAGTCAACTGGATGAGCTTGCCAGCCGCGCCCGGCACATGAGCGCAGTTGGACAGCCGGGCGCTGCGCGCGAATTTTGGCAAGCGGCGCTTCGCCTTCTGCCTCCCGAATCATCCGAACACCGCGCCGTTCAACGTGAGATTGAAAAGCTGGATGCCCGGATCTCTCCGAAGCCGGCCACAGATTGGAAGAAGCGGCTGGGCCCTTTTGGAGTCGCAATCGCCGCGGTACTGAAATACAAGACGGCGCTGTTTCTGCTGTTAGCCAAGGGCAAGTTTTTCATCAGCATTCTCCTCTTTCTCGGCCTCTATTGGGCGCGCTTCGGCTGGTGGTTCGCGTTCGGTATCACTGCGTCCGTGCTTCTGCATGAGATGGGCCATTACGTGATGGTCCGGCGCTTCGGATTCGCCGCCGAACTTCCCATGTTTCTTCCCGGGTTTGGCGCCTTCGTCAAGTGGAACGGGGCGAATGTAGACGGGAGCGTTCGGGCCCAGATCTCGCTCGCCGGCCCCTTGTTCGGGTTCTTCTCAGGCCTCTTATTCTACGGAGTGTTTCTTAGCACCGGACATCTGGTTTGGCTCGCACTGGCGCAGTTGGCGGGCTGGCTCAACCTGCTCAACCTGATCCCGGTTTTCATTTTCGACGGCGCTTCCGCAATGACCGCACTTGGCGCCCAGGCGCGGCTAGCTGTTCTGTTCGTCAGCATTGCCATGTTCGCTACGCTGCACGAAACCCTGTTTTTATTCATCGCCATCGCTACCGGTTATCGTCTGATCAAACGCGATTTCCCGGACGACGCGAAGCAGGGGATTGCTTACTATTTCATTTTCCTGATCCTGGCAAACGGGTTTCTGAGCTGGTTTGCTACGAACGAAGCGCACCTGCGCTTTGGCGGTCAGTTGTCGCTCCAATAGAGCTCGGCATCTGAGCGGCGGACGTAATTTGCGTCGAGCGTAGAGGGGTCGCCTGGTGCGCCGGCCTGAAGGTCAGCTTCCGCGCAGGCAGCAATCGCTCCGGCCAGGTTGCGAGGCGTTTCGATCCATTCGGCAGTCTGAAGTTTGGTGGAAGAATCAAGAACGGAGGCGAGCCATCCGCCGTCGGCCGTGATGAGTTGATCGTCCTCTACTCCGGGAAGGCGAGCGAGCCAACTTCGCGCGTCCGTGACCGTTTCCTCCACAAGCATCTCAAGCCTGTCGTTGTAGACAGCGGCGTATGCCTCGCCTCGTCGCGCGTCGAGGAGGACAATCCGTCGTTTTCGGCCTGCCAAAACTGGCCATCGCCCGCATTTTAGACACGCCCAACGCCGGTTTGCTCATCACCTCAGCGAGTCCCTTCACGGCGGAGAGCGCTACCCGAAGACCCGTGAAAGCGCCCGGCCCTGTTGATGCGGCGAAACCGTCGATTCCCGGGAGCGACATACCCGCTTCGGATAGGATCTTCTCGATGGCAGGAAACACCAGGTGAGCGAACCCGGTGCGCGACTCAAGGGCGTGTTCGAGGACGGTTACGCCGTCTCGCCGAATCGCCAGGCTGCCAAATTCTGAGGTAAGGTCCAGGGCTAAAAAGGTCACGTGCAGGCGCTCAACGCGTGATCCGATAGACTTTATCGATCTCGTAGGCCTTTCCGTTGGCGTTAATCGCTTGAAGGCGCAGGTTCAACGGCGCATCAGGACGCGCGGACAACTCCGGCGGGATCTGCAGTGTACCGGAAGCGCCAACGCCTAAGAGACGCATCCCTTCGCCGCCCGCGACGACTTCACCCCACCAAACGTACTGCATGAACCGTGTCGACCGGTTGTTTCGAACGAGCTTAAGGCCAAAAGGCGGCGGGACCCGCAGGCTGATCTCGTCTCCTGGCGGATCAACAATTTGGAAGGGAAGCTTCGAACTGTCGGTTTCGATTTCCTGGACCGGCGGATCGACCGATTCAAAGCGATAGGACCTCAGCATCGATTCCTTGTGTCCTTCGCGTGGTACCTGAAGAACCCAGTCATGAGCGTTGTCGGGGGTCTGGCGGCTGAAAGTCTCGCCTTTGTAGTCCTTTAGCGGCAGTTCTTCGCCCGTCGCCGGATTGATCCAAAGGGGATTGTACTTGTGTTTGGGCAGCGACAGCTCGACGATTCCTCCCGTTGGCGCATAAGCCAGGTATTCCACCTCTTCCAGGCCGACTGCGCGAGCGCCGGAGACGTCGAAATAAGGCTCCAGTTCCCAATGCCGGGTATCGGCGATAATGCGCGCCCAGACTTGAACAGCCTTCACGTTGGCTTCGTCTCGCAAAGAAGCGTAAGAGATCGACGGATACTCGCCATTTGTTGTGCAGTTCCACAGTTCGCGACGGAACTGGTCAGGTTGAGTGGCGGTCACTACATGAACTTCGGGCATGCTCGTGAACTGATGCTCAACGGCGCCCAGTTCCGGATGGGGCGAGGCCTCGACCAGGTAATTCATCCAGCCGTCCGGCACCAGCGGGGAGGAGGAGACGCGAGCGTCGCTCGATCGGGGATGCCCGTACGCGTCGTATTTGCGCAGCAGACTTCCTAGATCTTTCAGAAGTTCTCGGGAGCCCGGCTGCTGTTCAAATTGAGCGAGTCCGTTCCACGTGACGTTCATGCCACCGTATCGCGCAACGAGATAGCGGACAAGCAGTTCGCGATTGCTCGCATCGTTGAAAACACCGGATTTGAGAGCATCCGCGTCGGCCAGCAACAGATCGAGAACGAGGCCTTTCTGCGCGGCCGCCAGCACCGTCTGGTCCAAGGCATCGAAATACGCAAAGTTGGGCTGTCCATCGGCATCCAGGGGCTTTAGCGAGCCTGCACCTACCAGCAACGCCCCCCGCAAATGCGTGAACCCATCGTGCTTTCGTGCGTCGAGCCACGGCTCGGCCTGAGAGACCCACCGAAAGAAACGGAAGATCGGCAGACAACCACAGGTGCGGCTGTTTGTTGGTGGTACGCCAGTGCCGAAAATTGGCGACGCTGACAAATCCGGGACTATTGCTCTCCGCCGCGTTGAAGGTGCTCTCCTTGCCGTCGAATTGCCGAAGCGTGCTCGACACGCGATAGGTCCAGGATGCCCGTCTCGGTTGGGCTGAATCGGACTTTCAGCGCATTTTTCGCTGCCCAGAAGGCTCGCAATCGGTAGGTTGTCGCCGAAGGTGAGCGGAATTCTACCGTGAGGATCTCGTCCCGGTACGCGGTGTTTGCGCCGTCGAAGTCAAACGAAAACTCGCAAGGATAGAACGTCCGCGCCCCTTCGGTGCAGGAAGGTAACGCTGCGGCGCTCGCTGGAATCAAACTAATAGGGAGACCGGAGAGAGCCAGGAGGAGGCTCAAGAAGCGCATACGTCGATAAGGATAACGTGTACGTAAACTGGCAGATCGATAGCACTTGAGGCGGATTGCTGCTAAAAACATGCTGGTACTTGAAACATTTATAGGGCTTTTGTTACTACAGTGTTAGACGCGGTGGAGAGTTTGCTATCGTAAACAATCTGTCGTAGCCCATTAGTCGACTAGGTCGTCGGAAATACAGCGAGGTTGGTTGAATGACTATCGTCGGTGACCGTAGGTTTGTTGAGGTTCCTGGGGGCAAAACCCATGAGCTTCCACCGCTTCTCGTGAGAACGGTGCCTGATGTGAAAAGGCTGGACAAGATGATGGGCATCGCCGCCGAGATCATCGAGCAGGAGGACATGGTTCCGAGCGTTCCCTGTGATGCCGATCGCCGATGAAGACATTGTCGAACGGCGCAAAATGGATCTGGCGCTGAACCTGGTGGATCAGTATCTGGGACTCTTAAGCCACTGGCATTGGGGCGATGCGGTTGTCGAGTGGATTCGCCAGTGTGAGATCACGTTCGGCGCTCGAATGGAATTGCGGAATCTGTTGCGGAGCGATGTTTGGCCACATGCGGGCCGAAGCAGCTTCGTCACCCTGCTGAGAGACAAAGAGGTTGAAGTGAAAGGTGTTGAACTTGCCAAGGCGGTCGGCTTGCGGCTCGCTTTTCGCCAGATGCCGCCCATTCGGTGCTGCTCCGACCAGTTTCTGTTTTACCTGAACAACAGCGTCGCCCAATCCGCTTATCAGACCTGGTTTGACATGACCCCGAGCCCGATCGCCAGCTTTCCCCCGGAACGTTTTCGTTTCGACGTGGTCAACATGTCGCTGGATGTTCACTAACGCTTTGAGCGAGGCGTATCATCTTGGCGAGCTGAGAATCGCTCAAGACCCGCTTCATCCGTCCCACATTCTTCCTCCGCCCGTGCCGGCGGGTACTCGCGTTCTCGACGTGGGATGCGGTGCCGGTCAGACGCTGACGGTCGCTTATCCGCAACTCGAAACGTTTGGAATCGACGTCGACCTTGACGCATTGTTGCTGGGCGAGCGGATTGCCCCGAACGTTCGCTTTACAAGCGGGCGCGCGGAGCAGTTGCCGTTTGCCGATGCGCAGTTCGATCTCGTGATTGCCCGTGTTTCGCTTGCCTATACGAACATCCGGCAAAGCTTAAGCGAGATCAACCGCGTGTTGACGCCCGGGGGCAGGCTCTGGATCACGCTCCACTCTTTTTCTGTCCCGTGGGCTTCAGCAAAAACAAGCAACTGGAAGGGAAAGATCTTCTTTGCCTACATCGTGCTCAATAGTCTCGTCCCTTCATTTTCTGGGACGAGTGGCCAGCTTCTTCGGCCGTTACGAATCCTTTCAGACCGAGCGGGGCATCACCCGCCTGCTGGAACATACCGGATTCGAAGAGATCGTGATCAAGCGAGGACGTCACTTCGTGGTCACTGCGCGTTCGCGCCGGCAGTGAGCCTTGCGGCTACCCCTCGACAGGAACCTCCCCAGCTCCTGTCGAGGGGTGTAGCCGCGTTTCACTTATCGCCAGTGGCCATCCACCCAGTAGTAGCCGCGCCGTGAGTTCACCCAGTGGCCCGGTACCCAGCGGTGGTAACGTCCGGGGGGTAGGATCCAGTTGCCTCCCTGCCAGTAGTAACGGTTGCCATCCCACCGGTGATATCCCGGGACCCAAACATATCGAGGTCCGGGCCGAACAGGAACAACCTCACGCCGGACCGGCGGCGGAGGCCCGATCCGCACATAAACCTGGGCGTTCGCAGCCCCTATTGCAAGAGTCGTTCCTAGCAACAGGGTTGAAAACAGCTTCTTCATAGCATCCTCCCGAGTGGAATTTGAACTACGTCTTAGCTGGCCGAACCGGTACTCGCCCCGTGCCGCTTCGCGTGACTCCGGGCTTGTTGCAACATAGCGTCGTACTGCTGTTTCTGCGTGTCAGTCAACACGTTCCTGATCTGCGCATCACTTTCCTGTCGCAGATCGCGCATCTTCGCCCGCCGGTCCGTCACGGAAAGGCTTGCGTCGTTTCTTAAGGCTTTTGCCTGATCTGAGCGCTGGGCCAGGATCGGTAGAATCTGGTTCTGTTGATCACTCGTGAGTTGCAGGCGTTTTGCCAGCCTTTGCACCTGTTTCTGCGGATCAGCCTGTTGATGTCCGTGTCCACGAGTGCTATCGGCCGGCGCCGTCTGATTTTGTTGCGGTGGCGCTGAGACGTCCTGCGGAGCACCAATGGCTGCCGTGGCCCCAAGCAGGGCCGAAAGCGCGAAGATGTATACGTTCTTTTTCATTTTGTCTTTCTCTCCAACCTGAGAGGTCGTTGCCTCTCACTTGTTATGACGGATGCGAAGCCACTCGGTGTATCCGGTACCGCGTTAAAGTTCATTTACCGCTACGCTGGTTAGTTGGTGGAACTGGTGGTGCTAAATGATCAACTTCCCGCTTGACGATCCAAACCTCGCGTTTACACTGCTGTTACTCGGGACGTTAGCCCTCCTGTGGGAAGTGCATGTTCCAGGATTGGTTCTTCCCGGACTTCTCGGGGTTTTCGCCATGGCTCTGGGGGCGTGGGGACTGTACGAGAACTCGCCAACCCCTTACGGCGTGGCGCTTCTGGTACTTGCCGGATTGTTCTTCGTGGTTGAAGTCAGCTACCACACGCACATGATCTCGGGCCTGTCGGGCAGTATTCTGCTCGCGGTCGGAGCCATTCTTCTCTTTCGCGGGCCAAGACACATCGCGCCCTCGCTTGCCGTAGCGGCGTCTACGGCATTCGCTACGATTACCGGGTTTCTCGGTTTCCTCGCGCTACGCTCCCGGTCCAAGCAGCATTTGAACGGTCCCGAAGCAATGATCGGCGCAACGGGAATCACCAAAACGCCCCTGAGTCCCGATGGCATGGTGATGGTGCGCGGCGAGTATTGGCAGGCGCATAGCGACCATCAGATTCCACCCGGAATGCCGATCATCGTCGAAGCTATGCGAGACTTTACGTTACTTGTCAGGGAGGCAAGTTAGCGTGTTCTTGCCACTATTCTCGGGTGCGTTCACCATCTTTCTCATCATCCTGGCTTTCTATTTGATTTCGTCGGTCAAGATTCTGGCTGAATATGAACGCGGAGTGATCTTCAGACTCGGCCGCGTTCTGCGGGAGCCAAAAGGTCCTGGCATCATTCTCGTGTTTGCACCTCTTGACCGTATGGTGCGTGTGTCACTTCGCGTTGATGCGTTGGAAGTGCCTCCACAGGACCTGGTGACTCGCGACAATGTCACGGTGAAGGTCAATGCTGTGGTTTACTTTCGTGTGCTCGAACCGATCAAAGCGATCATTGAGGTGACCAACTATTTGTACGCAACCAGCCAACTAGCTCAGACCACACTTCGGAGCATTCTCGGTGAGGTCGAACTGGATGAGTTGCTCAGTCAGCGCGAACAGATCAACGTTCGCTTGCAGGACGTGCTGGATCGGCACACCGGACCTTGGGGCGTCAAAGTGACGATGGTAGAGGTAAAGCAAGTTGATCTTCCCGAACAGATGATTCGCGCCATCGCGCGGCAGGCAGAGGCTGAGCGCGAACGGCGCGCTAAGGTGATCCACGCTGAAGGTGAATACCTTGCGGCGGAGAAGCTGAGCATGGCGGCGCAGCAAATTCAAAAAGAACCCGTTGCCATCCAATTGCGTTATCTGCAAACGCTTGTCGAGATTGGGGCAGAGAAGAATACGACGGTCGTGTTCCCGCTCCCGATGGATCTCCTGGCGTCGTTCAACAAAATCGCGAACAGCCTGGGGCAGGACAAAACGGTTCCATAACGGCTCGCGTCATGGTCACGCTGGAAGAGATCACGGAGATCCAGGCTCCAATCGAACGCTGTTTCGATCTCGCACGCAGCATCGAAGTGCATGTCTTGGGTAACGTGCACTTCGGGGAGAACGCGCTGGCCGTGGGTGACGTGAACTCCGGTCTCATCGACAGGGGCCAGACCGTGGTCTGGCGAGCCAGGCATTTCTGGGTCTGGCAAACTCTGACCAGCAACATGACTGCGTTCGACCGGCCAGTATTCTTCGAAGACACAATGCTACGCGGCGCGTTCAAGTCTATGCGGCACGAACACTTCTTCCGCACGATAGCGGGAGGCGGTACGGAAATGAGAGATGTTCTCTATTTCTCCGCACCGCTGCCTGTTTTAGGAAGAATCGCAGAGGTATTCGTCCTTCGGCGCTACATGCAGAATCTGCTGCATGAGCGCAACGTGGTTCTGAAAGAGGTTGCAGAATCCGACGAGTGGCGGAAGTATTTGCCCTCTTCCTAGGTGCACTGTTACTGCTTGCTGGACGGCGGCACCAAACCCTTGATACGCATATAGGTCACGATGTTGCCGTAGTGTTCATCGTTATGCGCGGCGTTGAAGCTCAGAACGTTGATTTTGGTGAGCTTGCGATTGAAGAAGCTGACTTCATCCGCCGCATGCGCGTCCGTCAATTCATCGTAGGCTTTGTCGCAGTAAGAGAACGCAGTCTTGAGCGCATCGATGATCTCTCCTTTGGTTTTCTTTGACTTTTCGACCGAAGGATGATCTGACTTATCCGCCAGCACGGCGGAGCAAAACTCGTACTGACCGTCCGCGACGTGGGCAACGAGTTCTCCGAAGGTCCTGACTTTCTCCGTGGGCTTAAAGGAGTAGTCGGACTCGGGAACGGCGTCGGCTGCCTTCAAGATGTTGCCTTTGATCGAGGAGTACATCGCTTTGGTGCCCTTGCTCATCGGATCCGAACTCTGAGCACACAGGTGAGTGGCGGCAACGGAGGCCGCAAGAATAATCCAAGTTTTCATGAAAGTGATCCCCGCGGCATGGTAACACTTCAGAGCAGCAGTCGCATCTCGTTGGTTGGCTGAAAGCCAAGCTTTTCGTACAAACCGCGTCCGTATTCGCTCGCATGCAGTGCGACGCTGCCGAACCCGTTTTGACGACACCAGTCGATCAAGGCTTCGGTTACGGCCTTCGCCAACCCTTGACGGCGGTGTTGAGGTTCCACATAAATGTTGAGGATCCAGGCGCGTTTGGGTTCGAAGTTGAGCGGACTGCCGGGCCAATTTGCAATCACCACTCCGCCCCCGGCTGCTATCTGACCGTCGAGCTCTGCGAGCAGGCCGAAATAGGTGCCGTCTCCTAAAGCAGTGTCGAAATACTGCCGGGAGGCCGATTCGAACTGGTCTCGAGATTCGAGATATTTACCTCCCATCTCGCGAAACATCTCACGTCGATGATGAAGAATCACATCGACGTCGGAAGGCGTAGCCGGCCTGAACCTGATTTTTGATAGCAGCGGGGACGGGTTCACGGAAGCTTGGTCAGCACTCGGATCTAAGAGCCAAGCTTTAAGCCGCAGGAGCGATAGATTTCGGCGATGTATTGCATGTCTCGCAGACCTTCTTGGCCGTTGCTCTTCGGTTCTTTGTTCTCGAAGACGCACTCGGCGAAGTGGTCGGCCTCGCGTACGAATTGAGCCGGGTCCTTTTCGGTGTTCTGCTCGTCGATTGCCGTTTCGCGGCCGATGCGTGCTTTGAGGTGGAGGCCGTCGTAATTGAAGGCGGGGTCGGCTTCCAGGATTCCCCGCGACCCGTGTACGCGGAAGAAGCTGTTCATCGGTGCGCCGTACGTGGTGCTCACTGAGGCGAGGATGCCGGAAGGAAAACGCATGGTGAACGAAACGTTTTCTTCCACCGTGTCGAAGCGGCCATCTTTGTCGATGACCGAGCTGTACCCCTGCAGCTTCTCCGGCTCTTCACCTGTCAAGTAGCGGCAGGCGTTCAGACAGTAAATGCCCACGTCCATCAGCGGCCCTCCGCCCGCGAGTTTCTTATCCAGCCGCCACTCGCCCATGCGTTCGTTGAAGCCGTATGTGCTCTCAATGAGCTGGACTTTGCCTAATTTTCCCTCGCGGATGATCTGAATGGCACGCAAATTCGTGGGTTCGTACTGACACCGATAAGCAATCATCAGTTTGCGGTTCGCTGACCGGCAAGCCTCGATCATTTTCTTGCAGTCTTCAACCGAGGTCGCCATCGGCTTTTCGCAGAGCACATGTTTCCCGGCCTTTGCAGCGCGAATCGTGTACTCGGCGTGCATGCTATTTGGTAGCGCGATGTAAACAGCGTCAATGTCGCTGTTCTTGGCGATCTCGTCGAAGTTCGTGTAGTCGTAGATATTCTTCGCTGGAACGCCGTATTCGGCCGCATATTTGTCGGCTTTGTCGCGGTGCCCGCTGACAAACGCGGTCACCTGCCCGTGTTGCGACAGCTTGCAGGCAGGCATGAAGTGTTGGAGCGAGATCCGGCCCAGGCCAACAATGCAGTAGCTGCAGTTTCCGGCCGCTGTCGGCACTCTGTCCTTCGGCGCGATTAACCCCAAGCTGAAGCGCGGCTGCACCGGCTCCGATCCGTGTAGCGAATGAACGTCGGCTAATTCTCATACAGGTGGTTACGAACTGGAGTCTATCAGCAGGGACGGGAAGGCGGTGCCGGCGTGAGAGGCCCTGCGTTACCCTGCGGGATGCCCTATCGGATCGATATCGGTAGTTCGCCGCCGGACGCTTTTGACCTCCTTATCGAGTTGGGAGCGCTGGACATTGAGCCTACGGAAGATGGCATGGCGGCGATCCTCCCGGATAACGTGACTGCGGAAGCGGTGACAAGCGCACTCGGCGTGTCCGATGTGAAGGTTTCCGCTGCCTTTGCGCGAGATAGCGGGTCGGTTTGGCTGCTGAGTCCACGAACCGTTCGTATCGGGCGTATTCTCATTGTATCCCCGGACGCAGCCGCTGCACCGACGGCACTTCGATTGCTCGATTCCGATGCCTTCGGGACCGGCCATCATCCGACAACAGCGCTGTGCATCGAGGCTCTCGAGGAGATCTTGGCCGTGGAGCAGCTCGAGCAGCGTGCTTGATGTTGGGACGGGTTCGGGCATTCTGGCTTTGGCGGCCCTCGCCTTGGGCGTACCGCACGCAGTCGGTGCTGGATATCGATGCAAATGCGCTGAACATTGCGGCTGAAAATGCAAAGCTGAACGGTCTTGAGAACCGGCTGCAACTGGTTCACGGTAGACCCGATGCTTTAGACGGACAGTGGCGGCTGGTGCTGGCCAACGTGCTCGCGGCTCCTCTCATCGAAATGGCGCCGGTGCTTGTTCGGCGACTGGCGAAGAGCGGCCAACTTATCCTCTCCGGGATTCCTTCCTCTCTTGAAGCTGAAGTACGGGCCGCATTTCAACATTGCGGAATCCGGCATATCGCTTCAAGAACAAGGTCCGGGTGGACCGCTCTGATCGCACAAGCTCCGTGGTGAGACTCCGGAGCGGCTATTGAGGCGCGGTGAGTCGATACACCTTTAAGTTATGCGTGGTCGAGCCTATGCACGCAATTGCCGGGTGACCATTGCCATCCAGGTCCGCAACGGCACAACCCGCGGCCGACATCCCGCCCGAGTCGATTGCCTCGCGGTTCCAATTTCCGCCGCCAAACGTGTAGAGGTAGACTCCATACGGTTTGCCGCGGAAGCCTGCCACAATCTCGTCGGGACCGTCATTATTGAAATCAGCGGTGAGAATGGTGTGGCCATCAAGTAAGGTTGTGTCGATCACGTTCCGATTCCAAGCGCCTTCCGATGCAGCGCCCCGGGATTGCCGGTAAATGGCGATCTCATTGCCGTGCCACGGTTCGATCGTGGCGAGGAAGCGGACGCCATTCAACTGGCCCACCGCGATATCGCTTGTTCCGCTTTTGGGCCACGGTCCCGGATCCCCTTTCGTGATCTCTGTGCGAGACCAATCGCCATTCGGCTGGTATCGATAGACATGAACGCCGAGGAAGCTGCCAATCAAAAGCTCATCGCGACCGTCACCAAGCCAATCCGTCACGTAAATACCATGCAGAATACCCTCTTCCGCATCGCTGATGAGGCTGCGCTTCCAAGCGCCAGGCCGGTAATACACAAGCGGTACGTGGCCGCGGTAGTCGGGCGCGTGTGCATTCGCGTCTACAAGAGGAGCGTTTACCAGAACACGCTTACCGCTGCCGTCGATGTTTGCCCAACGCAGCCTGTGCGAGGTAGGCAGCCTGTCGATCTCACGCAATGTCCATGGCTGCCGCGAGTCGCCGTTATGGTGAAGAATAGCGACGTTTCCGATGCTCTCGGCGGGATTGGTAGAGAAGCCGTAAGCCAGTGCGATTTCGGGGATGCCGTCCCCATCGATGTCCCAGGCGGCAGCGTTGATCATATGGCGAAGGTCCGTCGCGATGACGTGGCGCTGCCAACCTGGATTCTCAAACCATACAAGCTCGGTCATGCCGCTCGCGAGCGCAATTAAATCCAGCTTGCCGTCTCCGTTCAGGTCCGAAGCGATCACCTGATAGCCCCCGGCGAGATCGCTAGCCAATGTCTGTTGTGAGAAGCGGGGCATCGGGTCGCCGGCATCTGCGAAACGGCAGAGTGCGATGGAAACAAGCCCGGCAATAATAAGCCGTGGAAGGAACGCGGGTATCGGGTAGAGTTGTAGCCTCATGGCGAACGGAAACATGCTATCTCGACTTATCTTTACTGTTCGGGCTCCGGTGTGGCGACCCAAAGCGTCCCAAAATCCGCAGCGCAGCAGAATCGGGTTACCCTTGAACATACCCGGCTGGCAGTTTAAGCCGAACGAGAAGTACTGCGATCGAGCTGACTGATGGGCGACAAAACAGCGGGAATTGAGCTATGGCCTGATCTGCCTTGGCAGGATTGGGAAAGCACGGCGACAACACTGCACATGTGGACGCAGATTGTGGGCAAGACGAGACTGGCATTGACGCCTGTCTTAAATCACTGGTGGAACGTTCCTCTGTACGTCACCGCGCGCGGTTTGTCTACTTCGGCCATGCCTTACGCGGGCGACCTGCTCGAATTGGAATTTGATTTCCTCGATCACGCCCTAAATGCCCGGCTAAGTTCCGGCGTGAGTGGATCGTTCCCGCTAAGACCGCAAAGTGTCGCAGATTTCTACCGTGAGTACATCGACCTTCTGCGATCCCTCAACGTCACCGTCGACATCAATGTAACGCCCGTGGAGGTTGCCAACCCGATACCTTTCCCGGAAGATCGCCAGCACTCCGCCTACGACAGTGATGCCGTTACTCGGTTCTGGCGAATACTGCGAAGCTGTAGCACCGTCTTCAATTTGTTCCGGGCACGCTTCCAGGGGAAGTCCAGCCCTGTCCATTTCTTCTGGGGCAGCTTCGATCTGGCCGTAACTCGCTTCAGTGGGAAGCTCGCGCCGCCTCGTCCGGGCGCAGACTTCATCACAAGAGAGGCCTACTCACACGAGGTAATAAGCGCGGGTTTTTGGCCTGGTAACGGCGGGTTCGGAGCGCCTGCATTTTACTGTTATGCAGCGCCAGAACCGACCGGACTCAAGACAAAGCAGATTACTCCTGCCGCGGCGTTCTATAGCAGTGATCTGAATGAGTTCTTGCTGAAATATGAGGATGTCCGTAAAGCGGAATCACCGGACGAGAGCTTGCTTGATTTCCTCCAAAGCTCGTACGAAGCTGCGGCCAATCTTGCGGGTTGGGATCGGACGGCATTAGAGCGTCAGCCCTTTCGTTCCACGGTGGCCAGGTGATGACTCCGGCGGATAGCCCGCGCTTTCTTGTTTCCAGTACGGAAGCAGGCATGCTAGTTATTCACTCATCCCCAGTCACCCTCAGTTGGATTCCACGAGACATTGTGAATGACGTTTACAATGTCGGCGGAACCGTAACAGTCGGAACGTTCGACAGTGTCAACGAGGCCAAGCGCGCCGCTAGCGAGCAATATTCGGCCGCTGGCGAGGATTGGCAGGCCAGCGACGTCTCGCCATTCGACTCGAGTAAGGAAAGCAACACGGAGAACCATACGCCCGATGTTGATGGCCACAACATCAGGCGCCACGGTATTCACTGGAAATAAGAACGGGAACACTCGACATAGAGGGAGTGTGTCGAGTGGAAGAATGCGCCCGCTGCTTAACTCTTAAAGAACGCGAGCAGGTCCGAATTGACCGCATCGGCTTGCGTGGTGGGCATGCCGTGCGGGAAGTCTTTGTAGGTTTTCAGTGTTCCGTTCTTTAGCAGCTTCGCGGACAGCGGACCCGCGGCGACATAAGGGACGATCTGGTCGTCTTCGCTATGTATAACCAAAACCGGAACCGTGATCTTTTTCAGATCTTCGGTGAAATCGGTTTGTGAAAAGGCGACGATCCCATCGTAATGTGCCTTGGCGCCTCCCATCATTCCTTGCCGCCACCAATTTTGAATGATTGCTTCTGAAGGCTTGGCACCCGGTCGGTTGTAGCCGTAAAAAGGTCCCTCCGGCAGGTCGCGGTAGAACTTCGAACGGCTAGCTGCGAGCTGTGCCTGAAGGTCGTCGAATACTTCCTTAGGAAGGCCGAGCGGGATTAGCCGGCGTCTTCACCATCAGAGGTGGAACGGCGCTGATGAGGGCCGCCTTAGCCACTCGGCTCTCGCCATGCCGGCCCAGATAGCGCGTCACCTCGCCGCCTCCGGTGGAGTGTCCAACGTGGATCGCGTTTTTCAAATCGAGATGCGCTGTCAATGCGGCCAGGTCATCAGCGTAATGATCCATATCGTGGCCGTCCGCGGTCTGCGTCGAGCGTCCATGACCACGACGATCATGGGCGATCACGCGATAGCCATGACCCATGAAGAACAACATCTGCGTGTCCCAATCGTCGGCTGACAGCGGCCAGCCGTGGCTGAAACACAATCGGTTGGCCTGAGCCCCAGTCCTTGTAAAAGATTTCGATACCGTCGTTAGTTGTGACAGTGGGCATTTGAACTCCTGCTTGAATTTGAAACGCCCAATTAGAGCATGCTTAGACTGTCGCTGTCCATAAAACCATTTCGATGCGGCCGCAGTGCCTTTTCAGGCGTGACTTCGTTCAATTCGGATAAGATGCGGGGACGGAAGTCACGTGAAGAACAACTCGAATCGCCACCAACTCACACCAGCTCAAAGATCCGCTCGAGAAGCATTAAAGCAGGGGCTTGAAGGCGGGTCGATCCTGGCCGTTGGTGGTGAGACAGGTCGAGGCAAGAGCACCATTCTGGCGGACCTCCACAACGAAATAGGAGGAGCCCTTCTCAGCATGTCGGATCTGCTGGAAGAAAGTGGGAGACGACATCCGCTTGCCCTGGAAGAAAGCGCATTCGACGTCATCAGACAGGCACTGAAACACAACAGTCTTGTAATAGTCGATGGCTTCGAGATCCTCCAAAGGACTGTTTACTATCACGGAGCGTATCCCAGAATGCAATGGCTCGATGCCGTGTGCCTGTCTCTGTGCAACCATGCTGCTACGTCCAGCCGAAAACTAATCTTCTCGTATTCGGGCATGCTGCCGGGACCCATTCACCAACGTGCCATCAAAGCCGATATTGGACGCTTTCGAGCGGAAGATTACGCTGTGCTCGCAGCAAACTACCTTGGCGATCGGAGCCGCACACTGGATTTTCAGAAAGTCTTTCGATTCGCGCCGAAGCTTGATGCATACCAGATGAGAGCCGCTTGCGAGTGGCTGCTCCGCTTCGAGGGGCAAATCGATACTGAGAAGTTGATTGACTACTTGCGCCTGCAGCGCTTGACGAGTAACGTCGATCTGGAAGAGGTGCAGCAAGTTGCGCTTAGTGAACTTGTGGGTGTGGACGAGGTGATTCGCAGCCTGGAAACCTACATCGCCTTGCCTCTCGAAAACGATGGCCTCGCGAATGAGCTCAATCTTCGGCCCAAGCGGGGAGTGCTGCTGTATGGGCCGCCCGGAACGGGCAAGACTACCGTCGGCCGGGCGCTCGCCCATCGTTTAAAGGGCAAGTTCTTCCGGATCGATGGCACCTTCATCGCCGGCACAGGGGATTTCTACGCTCGCGTTCATCAGGTGTTCGAGGCGGCAAGGGAGAATGCCCCTGCCGTCGTCTTCATTGACGATGCTGACGCGATCTTCGAAGGCGGTCAGGAGCAGGGCCTCTATCGTTACCTTCTGACTATGCTCGACGGACTGGAGAGTCAGAGTTCCGGGCGAGTGTGCGTGATGATGACCGCAATGGATGTAGGGCATCTGCCTCTCGCGCTGGTCCGTTCGGGACGCATCGAGCTGTGGCTCGAAATGAAGTTACCCGATGCGGACGCACGGCGCACGATCCTACACCAGCATCTCGGGAAAACTGCCAACCTGTTTGACTCTGAGGACCCAGAGGCGGTGGTTGCAGCGACAGAGGGCTTCACCGGGGCAGATTTGAAGCGTGTTGTGGAGGACGCCAAAGGGCTGCTCGCGTTTGACCGTGCGACGACGGCAGAGCCACTCAATGGCAGCTCATACCTGCTTCGCGCAGTGGAAGCGGTCGCACTGAACAAGAAACGATACGCCGAAGCAGAAGCAGGTGCTCGCACAAGACTCAAGCCGTCACCAAACATCGGGGATCTGTTCTTTTCGATGGGCGCGGCCACCATGGGCCAAGGCATCACATTCAATTCCGAGTAATCGGCATGGACTTCACGACTTCTACTCTGCAGGATCGCTAAGCGAGCGCCACTCGAACGATGGCGTTGACATGAATGCTCGCGCAGTCGATGAGCGGAAATTCGGATGTCCCCTGATGGTAGACGAGTGCAAGATCGGTGCCTCCCAGCATGATCGCTTCCGCGCCTTCATTCAATAGCCGTCGGCTGACCCTGTCGAATACTGATCGTTGGGCTTCGGTCACAACACCGGAAGCCGCCATGGCGACATAGGCGTCGTGGACCTCGCTCAGGTCTTGTCCGCCGGGCGGGATCACGTCCGCGGTAGTCAGGCCCCCGTAGAAGTGTGTTTCCATCACAGTTCGGGTTCCTAGGATGCCAATGCGGCTAAAGCCAGCTTCGGCTACTGCTCCATTCACTTCAGCGATCATGTCGACAGTAGGAAGCGGCGACTCGGCTTTAAATGCATCGATGCAGAAGTGCCCGGCGATGGAAGTAATCGCAACAAAGCCCGCACCCGCGGTAGCGAGTCGTCTCGTCAGCCGAATGAATATCTCTGACTGCGCCGCTTTGTCGTTCCGAGTAAGATTGTCCAGGAGCCGCGGGGTGTCGGCGTGCGCAATCGTCAACTCCAGCGGTGACTTCTTCTCGGCAAATGCCGCTATCAAGCGCCGATAATAGAAGTCCGTAGCTGCAGGACCAATGCCGCCAATCAGGCCGATTTGCATCATTCGGCGCCGATCTCGACTACCGCAACCGTGTATGGGTCCAGATCCACGGAAAGATCCTTTCCGTATTTGAGCGGCCGAGTCACAGGCGCAATCGCATCCGGATGCTCGAGAGACGCGGAATCCATCAGTCCCGCTGTGACCGTGTGCAGCTTCGCTACAGCTTTTTCCGGCACACGGGCGCCCTGCAGCCGCACGAGTAGCGTGTTTTGCTCGGGCCGATAATTGACCGCCTTAATGACAATCCGTCGGCCGTCCGTGCTTGCCGTTGCGATCGCATCGACCGAGCCAGGCAGCCATTCCTCCGGCTTCATTGTCGAGATTTGGGTGAAGAACTTCGTGCGGTCCGGAAGGTCCCGAAAGGCGCCGCTCGTGGATGCCAGGTACCGTTCCGCGTAGTGCTCGCCGAAAAAGCTTTTCGACTACATAGCCCGCGCCCGGGAACCATGAGACGTGGTCGTGATAGATGAACGACGTCCATGTCGGATCGTCGGTCATATTTCGCATGAGCAGCGCCGGGCAGGTCATCGTCAAGCCGGGGCTCAGTTCCTCGTACATCATCAGGCTGCCGGCCGTATGCAGTCCCGCCCGCCAGTCGTAGGTGTGCTGGAGGCTCCACTCGAGCACGGCGATCTCGACGTGGGATGCTTCGAAGCGCGCACGTAATCCCGCAGTTTCGTCAGGTAATCGCGGATGCGTCGTAGCCCGGTCTCGAAGTTCTCGGGTTCGTATTCGTAGTTGTGACAGCCGAGAATGTCAAAGTTCTCGCCGGCGAGGTCGATCACCTTCTCGCTCCAGACCATGTCGTTCGAACGCTTCTGTCCGCATGCCACGATCCGCGCCTCCGGGAGCAATGGCCCGCAGCCGTCTGCCGTACACGTTGACGATCTCGGCATACTTCTCCGGCGTGAAGCCATTGTTCATGGGCTCGTTGTCGATCTGGAAGAACTTCACCCCGTATGGCTCGGGATGTCCGTTGGAGGCCCGCATCTGCCCCCATTCGGTTGTCGGCGGATCGTTCAGGTAGTGAACCCAGTCCATCGCGTATTCAACGTGCTCGGAGCTCGTGTCGGGCGCGGCTAGCACGATCAGCGGCTCGGCATTCAGCTTCCGGCAAAGTCCGAGGAACTCCTCCGTCCCGAAACCGAAATAGTCTGAGTAGCCGCCCCAGAACGTGTTCGGGTGGTACCCGCGCGCGGCGTAGCGGCCGATGCCTTCCTTCCATTTATAGGTGGAAGCGAACGAGCCGCCGGGCCAACGGATGAAAGACGGGTCGAAGGTTGCCCAGAGCCTGCAGCAGGTCGGGGCGCAGCATGCCATCGCGGCGAACGTCCGCGCGCATCATGGAAACGAAATCGACGAGTAGCGTGCCATTGCCGGACGCGGCGATCTCGATCAGTGGCCTGCGTGTCGCGTACGTGACTGGTGAACGAAAACGGGACCTCCTGCCATCCCGAGCCCGTGACCGCGAGCGGCACTGAAGCGACCTGCACCTCCGTGAGAGTCTTGCACCCGGAGCGTCAACTGCGGCGAGCCTGCCTCGCGCTTGACCCAAAGCGAGCCGTCATATTTGAATCCCGCTTCGACGAAAATGCGTCCTTGCCGGATTCCGGCGCGGCCGCCCTCCACGTGAAGACGAACGCTCTTCTTCCCGTTCTGGAAGTCGACGTCCGCAACCTCGACCCTGCCGCGATCCGGAGAAGGGTTCCCAGTACGTTTTGAAGTCTTTACCCTCGAACCCCGCGCCGCGAATCTGCTCGGCGAAAAGCCCGTCTTCCACCGAATGGTTGATGTGCTCCAGGAACTGGCCGTAGATTCGCTCGTCGATTGGTCTCGTGACCCGGTCTGTATCGACGAGCAGGACGGCAACTCGTGGACCGCTTGTGTCCGGCGCTGCGCCAGCGGGAAGGGGGCTCGACACGACCGGAAGTGGGATGCCTGTCCCAGCGGCGGACATCGAAGACAGGAGGAAGTCGCGTCTCTTCATTCGCGATCTCGATTTTCACACGCGAGGTCGTGCCTTCTCCCGAGCATGGTTGATATATACTATCTCCGCTGTGGTTCATGCAGGCATCTGAACCGGGGGTTAGCGTATGAGAAATCTGCTGTTCAACGTTCGAACGTTGGTGTTGATCTTAGGTCTGCTGCCAGGGGCAACTGTCATCCGTGCCCAGGCAGTCTATGGAAGCATCGTGGGCACGGTCACCGATCCTTCCGGAGGTGCCGTTACCAAGGCGACTGTCACCATCGCCGATACGGGAAAAGGCGTTTCTTTCAACGCAACCACCAACGAGTCGGGCAATTACAGCCAGACGCATCTCATCGCAGGCGTGTACGAAGTTCGAATCGAAGCGCCTGGATTCCAGACCTATGTCCAGAAGAATGTGAAGGTCGAAGTCGATTCGACGACCCAGGTGAACGCGCCGCTGACCGTCGGCAGCGTGGGTGAGGTCGTGAATGTGACTGGCGAGGCTCCGCTGCTTAAGACAGAGAAGGGCGAAGTTTCGGACACTTTGAGCACGAAGACGGTTTCGGAGATACCGGTGCTGGGGCGCGATATGAGCCGCTTGTACTTTCTGGTCCCGGGCGTGCAAGCCAGCGGCACCACAGGCGCGAATGAGCAGCCGCAGGATATTTATCGGCCCTCGATCGGAGGACAGTATTGGGGCGGTATCTCCTTTCAATTGGACGGCACAGACAATCGCGATTCTGTGTTGGGTGAGCCGGTCATCACGCCCAATCTCGATGCGACTTCGGAGCTAAAGATCTCGACCACTGCCTATGACGCAGAGTTCGGACAAGCGAGTCAGGCAGTCATCTCCGTAACCACGAAATCGGGCAGCAATGATCTCCACGGGTCAGGCTTTTGGTATCGACGCGACCAACGTGGTGCGGCCCGTGATCCTTTTTCACAGAGCACACCCATCACTGGAACGAATGGGTTATTTGTCCCGCCAACCGTGTGGAACCAGTTCGGCGGCTCAGTCGGTGGAAAGATTCAGAAAGACAAAACATTCTATTTCACGGACTACCAGGGTACGCGACAGAAGAATAGCGGCTCCTTGTTGACGCGCGTGCCAACGGCGGCGGAACGATCCGGTGATTTGAGCGACCTCACGACGGACTTTTTCGATCCGGGCTGCTCGGGAACTACTTGCTTGACCCCTGCTCAACGGCAGGCGTTTGCCGGCCGGAAAATACCGACCTCCCAGTTGTCGCCACAAGGTCTGTATCTACTGAACAACTTCATACCGATGCCGAACGTTCCGAACGCCGTGGGATCAAATCCCAACTACAGCGCATCGGGAAGCGGAATCGTGAATTGGGACGGTTTTGACGTCCGGATCGACCGCTACCAGACGGAAAAGATGCACATGTTTGGCCGGTACAGCTTTCTGCAGGTCGACCAGGCAATCCCGGGCGCGTTTGGATTTGAGGCTGGTGGCCCCAGCTTTGCGACCACGACCTTTGCTGCCTCGTCCTTCCTGCGCGATCAGAGTCTGTCTTACGGCGTGGATTACATCATTCGCCCCGATTGGCTTGCTGACTTTCGATTTGGTTTCTTCCGCTACCGGGTCGCAGTGAATCCGAACGGTTTGGGCACAACTCCGGCAAAGGACGCAGGCATACCCGGATTGAACGTGGACCCTGTCTACACGTCCGGCATGCCGTATTTCAATCTGCAGGGGACCGGCGGCACAGCGACGGGCGGCTTCCGATTTGGCTACGCTCTGGGCACGAATTCTTGTAATTGCCCGTTGGACGAACAGGAAAACGAATTCCAGTGGGTGGGAAACGTCACCCATCAGTATGGGAACCATTCCACCAAGTTCGGCGCGGATTTCCGCTACGCCATGAACTTGCGAATACCGAGCGACTCCCATCGCGCGGGTGAGTTAACCTTTGACCCAAGCACGACACAAGGACCCAACGGCGGCGGACTGTCGCTCGCTTCCTATTTGCTAGGCGACGTGAACTCGTTCACCAGGTACATCAGCAGTGCCACGGATGCAGCGGAACGCCAGCATCGCTTCTTCACATACATTCAGGACACTTGGCGGCTCACACCGAAGCTGACCTTGAACTACGGGCTGCGCTGGGAAATGTACTTTCCGCAGTATGTGAACGGCGCGGGTAAAGGGGCTTTCCAGAGTCTTTCCACCGGAGAGGTCCTGGTTGTTGGCCAAAACGGGATCGGGCTGAATGGAAACATGGGAACCAGCTTGACCCAGTTTGCGCCACGCGCAGGATTGGCCTATCAGGCTTCGAAAACCACTGTGGTTCGCGCCGGCTACGGCCGTTCCTACGATGTGGGAGTGTTCGGAGTTTCGTTCGGCCACAACGTGACGCAGAACGTGCCGGTCCTGGCCAACCAGTCACTGAACCCCGCCAATCCGTGGCTCCCGGTGTTCACGTTGTCGCAGGGACCGCCATCGCTCGATCCGAATTCGATTTTGGCATCAGCGCCGAAAGGCCCAACGGGCAATCCGATTTTGCCCAACGGAATCTCGCCCAACGTCCTGCCGATCTCCGCGAAGAATACTATCCGGCTACCAACCATTGACGCCTGGAATATCTCGGTGGAACACCAGCTCGCTTCGAACGCCGTGGTCTCGGTCGCCTACGTCGGAAATCATGGTTATCACGTGACCGCCGGCGGGACGAATTACAACATCAATCAGCCCAGTATCGTCGGATTCGGAACTCTGAGCACCAATCAGCGGAGATTATTCTTTCCGAAGTACGGCTGGACGCAGACGGTCAAATATTTCGCTGATGACTCCACCGCGAAGTTCAATTCGTTACAACTGCGCGGGGAAAAGCGGTTCTCGAATGGCCTGCAGTTCCAGGGGAATTTCACATGGGCGAGCGCGTTTGACTACGCCAACGATTATTACTTCTGGAATCACGACATCGACTACGGACGGGAGAATGGGGTGCGCCGGTTCGTATTCAACTTCACTCACATATACGAGCTTCCGTTTGGCAAGGGACACCGCGCCCTGGGCGGAGCGTCCGCGATTGACACAGGAGTTTGTTGGCGGGTGGCAACTATCAGGAGTTTGGTTGTGGGAATCGGGGATACCCTTCACTCCGTCTTATCTCGATTGCGGGAAAGATGAGGACACTGGTCCATGCCGTCCTAACCTGGTCGGCAACGCAGGTTTGGACAACCCAACCCGGGATCAATGGTTCGCCACTGCGCCCGCGGGGACTTCTGCAACTGGATGCATTACAAGCTCAACTTCACCGCCGAACTGAATGCAAACGGCTGCACGCGAGGACCTGGAACCGGCCTGCCGCGGGAACGTTCGGAAACGCCACGCGCAACGGGTTCTTCGGACCGCGTATGTTCAATGCAGACGCCTCACTGAACAAGACATTTCTCGTGTACAGAACGAGTGACGGCCCAATTCAGGGCGGAGTTATTTAACGCTTTCAATCACGTCAACCTGGGCCAGCCAAACACTCAGGTGGACAGTCCCACAGCGGGCAAAATCACCGGCCTCGCCACGCTCGGCCAGATGCGCAGGTGGCAGTACGGATTGCGGTTTACCTTCTAAACAGAGATCATCACAGATCCTTGTTCGGGCAGACTAGCTAGTCTGTAGGGAATGGCGAACCCGTGGCTGGAATGGTGGACTGATAGAGCTTCAATCTTTAGCCAGCCCACATTTCCGCGACTCCTGTTAGCAATGGTTCTCGGTTGCATCATCGGAACCGAGCGGCAATGGCGACAGCGAGCCGCAGGTTTACGCACGAACGCTCTGGTCTGCTTCGGCGCCGCCGCTTTCGTTGACCTTGGAGCCACGGTCGGAGGTCCCGCTACAACGAGCGTTATCGCTTATGTGATCTCCGGAGTTGGCTTCCTGGGCGCGGGCGCCATCATGAAGGAGGGTGGAAGCATTCGCGGCCTGAATACCGCGGCCACTCTATGGTGCTCCGCCGCGGTAGGCGCTTGTGCCGGGGCGGGAGAACTCTTTGATGCGGTTTTCATGACCGCGATCCTCATTACGATAAACCTGGCGCTTCGCCGTTGTCTCGCAGGATTGATCGCCGGTCCATGAAGAGCCGAGACCAAACGGGTATCTACCGGATTGCCATCGTCTCCAAGACCGACGACGAGCAAGAGATGAGCGCATTGGTCCTTCGATCTATCGCAATGAGGCCGTTAACGCTGCGTGAGCTGCGAACGGAGGAGAACGACGAGTCCGGAGAGGTTATTTTCGAAGCAACGGTCGAATCTGGAAGCGGCAATAAGAAGCTTGTCGACGAGTTGGCGAGGGAGCTGAAACTCCATTCGCGTGTCATGTCAGCCGATTGGTCGGCCGCTACTCTGGAAACGGACTGATCCTCCTCCGGTGAGAATTCTACAATCGATTGAGTCTCATGCCTGTTCTGAAACAGGCGAGTGAACGAGCCGAACGGATACGATTTGGCCGAGTCGCTCGCCAGACGCTTCCTCGCCGCGATCTCGCTCGCGTTCCCGAGAGGAAACTGCGACGTGATCCCATTTCGGTTCTACAGGCAGCCGACGCGGAACGGCTCAAGCGACTTCTGCCAGTGAAATACGGGAGGATGTCGCTCTCTCCGTTCGCTTTCTTCCGCGGATCGGCCGCCGTGATGGCGTCGGACCTGTCGCTTATGCCGCACACAGCGTGCTTTGTCCAACTGTGCGGAGACGCTCACGTTCAGAATCTTGGCTGGTTCGAAACTCCGGACGGCCGGATCGTGTTCGACTTGAATGACTTCGATGAGACCATCCGCGGCCCCTGGGAGTGGGATCTGAAACGGATGGCGACTAGCATCGTACTCGCCGGCGACGAGTCCGAACACGGCGCTGTGGCTTGCACATCGGCCTGCGAATCGTTCCTCGCTACGTATTGCGAATCCATAGCAGGCTTGGCGAAACAACCGATTCTGGTTGCGGCGAGGCACCAGTTACGTCGTCTTGCATCCAACTTCGCCGCCGGCCCCGCGCTTGAGCAGGCAAAACGAGCGACACCGCTAGAGCTGCGAAAGCGTTACACGATTCCAGATGGCCGAGGAAGGGCAATCTTTCTTGAGAGCGATAGGCTCTGGCGTGTTCATGGTGATGAAGCGCATCAGGTGCTTTCTTCCTTAGCCCGCTACCGCACGACGCTTCCGGATGAGCGCCGCCATTTCTTTGATTTCTTCAGAGTTCGCGACGTGGCGTTTAAAGTCGTTGGCACAGGGAGCGTCGGCCTGCGCGACTACGTCGTTCTGATGGAAGGAAACGGCCCGAAGGATCCTCTGTTCCTCCAAATCAAACAGGAGGGCACTTCGATCTACCAGGCGTACTTGGGTGAGAAATCAACCGATCGGCACGGTGGCCGCAGGGTTGCCGAAGGGCAACGTCGCGTCCAACCGATTTCAGATCTCCTGTTGGGATGGACGTCCATCGAAGGACGTGATTATCTCGTGCGACAAATGAACGATCATAAGGGAACAATCGACATCGCGAACCTCCGCGGGAAGGGTTTGTTCGAGTTGGCGATTGTTGCGGGGCGATTACTGGCTCGCGGTCACGCTCGGTCTGGAGATGCGCTTGCCATCGCGAGTTATATCGGGTCCGGCGATCGGGTTCTACGAGCTCTCACCGAGTACGCGAAGGCGTCCGCGGAGAACACATTGCAAGATTTCAAGCGGTTTCAGGACGCAATCAAACGTGGCGTGCTCAAAGTCGCTGAGAATGCCGCCTGACAATCCGAAGTACTCATACCGTCCCATCTGCGGCTCGCGACGTGCGCATTGATCGTACGGGGAAAGATATTTGGCCAACGAGCTGAATATTTCCGTGTGCCCATGCGCCACGTTGTGGTTCGAGCAACGGACCGATTAGCTGCCGGACGTTTGTATTGAATTGCGATTACTGCTTCAATAGACAGAGCCCACTTCACCGTCCAGATGGAAAGGATTGCTGCGCGTCCATGATTCGAGTCGAGCATCTCACGAAAAAATTCGGTGAATTCTGTGCCGTCGACGACATATCGTTCGAGGTTGCTAGAGGCGAAATCTTTGCCTTTCTTGGGCCGAATGGGGCGGGGAAGACGACCACGATCAAGATGCTCACCACGCTTCTGAACCCGACCAGCGGCGTATTAGAAATCGATGGTCTGGACATCCGGACACACTCGAACGAAGTAAGAAAACGCTTCGGTATCGTTTTTCAAGACCCCAGTCTCGATAGCGAATTGACGGCCTCGGAAAACATGGAACTACATGGCGTCTTCTACCATGTACCGCGGAAAGTTCGTGCGGAGAGGATCGAGTATCTGCTGCGGTTATTCGAACTGTGGGAACGTCGCGCGGAACCGGTTAAAAGCTTCTCCGGAGGAATGAGAAGACGGCTCGAGATTGCGCGTGGTCTCCTGCACACGCCTAAAATTCTGTTTCTCGACGAACCGACACTGGGCCTGGATCCACAAACGCGAAATCAGCTTTGGACCCACGTGAAGAACCTGAGTCAGTCGGAACAAGTCACGGTGTTCCTGACCACGCATTACATGGATGAAGCGGAACGGGTAGCGCAGCGAATTGCCGTCATTGACCACGGCAAAATCGTGGCCCAAGGCTCGCCGCTCGAACTCAAAGAACAGACGGGTACCGAGTCGCTCGAAGGCGCTTTTCTCGCCTTAACCGGGTCGAGCATTCGTGACGAGACGGCAACCGCTGCTGACCAGATGAGAAGGGTGGCGCAGATCTTTGCGAATCGGCGATGAGTGTCATATATATCTTGTGGCTCCGCGAGTTGAAACGATACGTCCGGTCGCGCTCGCAGCTGGTTGCTTCCCTCGGTCAGCCGCTTCTTTATCTGGTTGCTTTGGGGTTCGGAATGGGGCCGGTCTTTGAGCAGGCGGGCCGGGGCAACTATATCCAATTTGTTGCGCCCGGAGTGATCGCAATGACGATCCTGTTCAGCTCAGTGTTTTCGGGAATGGGGTTGCTATGGGATCGCCAGTTTGGGTTTCTTAAAGAAACCTTAGTCGCACCCGTTCCCCGCATTCAGATAATGATCGGTCGGACGTTTGGTGCGGCAACAGTTGCCGTCATACAGGGTCTGCTGGTTGCGATCGTCTGCTTTCTGGTCGGTTTTCGGGTTGTGGACTGGAGGCTCTTGCCCGTCGGCATCTTGTTTATGGCCCTGATTGCTTGCCTCTTCGCTTCACTGGGCACTGCGATCGGATCTGTCCTGCAAAACTTCCAGGGGTTCCAGCTCATCATGAGCTTCGTGGTGATGCCGATCTTTTTCCTGTCTGGAGCTCTCTACCCGCTCGACAATCTGCCTAAAGCATTTCGCGTGGTCACCAATCTCGATCCTCTTGCCTACGGAGTTGACGCTTTGCGAACAACCCTGATTGGGAGGACTTACTTTGGAGCCACGCTTGATGTCGTTGTGTTGGTGGCGGTCTCTGGCGTGTTGCTCGCCGTCAGCCGCCACCTGTTTTCCAGGATTCAGATCTGACCGGTTATTGAACCGGAACCAGAGTCCATTTCTGGTTGTCTCCACCCCAGCATGACCATTGGAGTATCTGTGCTCCGTTCGTTTTGGAGATTCCGGATACGTCGAGGCACTTTCCACTGTTCGTCGGGTTGATGGTCACGTAGCCATCGGACGTCGGGTTCACCTGGAAGATCTCATTCGATCCGCCCCAGTAAGGCCATTGGAGGAGCATCGGACCATCGTAGGTAGCGCTCGGTCCGCCAGCTATGTCGAGACCCATTCCACTGTTTTTGCCGGTGATCATGAATCCGCCGGACACGGGCGTGAACATGAATTTCTGGTTGTCGCCACCCCAGCAGTCGTATTGGATGATGCCTGCAGCCGGGGCAGTTGATTGGAAAATCACGTCCATGCACTTGCCGCTGTTCTTAGAGACGATGTTGACCCAACCAGTCGGGACGAGAGGAGCTGCGGGAGCAGCCACCGGGCTGGGGCCACTCGCCATGTTCGCACCGGCACCTGCATAAGGACTTCCCGCGCTGAGATTGAAATTCGCACCGTTGAAATTGACGAAGCCTACTTGGTCCACCGAGGACGGGAAGTAGTTACCCCCCGGGTACCGGCCGGCGTTTCCACCGATAAGCACGTTTCCCGTGAGTTGGCCTCCGCCCATGTAAGCGTATTGGGTCGAAGTACCCTCGCCGGAACCGTTGCCCACAACACCCCAGCCGACATTCGAGATGTTGTTCGTGTAGTTGACGTTGTAGCTGGTACCGTTGTCGAAAACCATGAGGAACCCGGTTTGAAACGCCGTATTGTGGTCGATCGTGATATCGTGAGCGCCGCCAGTGATCTGGAAGAGCCGTCCGTCGCCGCCCCAGTCACCACTGATGTCCTGGAAAACGTTGTTCTGGATGGTGAATCCGCTGCCCACGCCTAAGCCAACCGGGTTATCGTCCTGGCCCGTGATGACGATGCCGCCCGCGGAGTGCTTAAACACGTTATTCGTCACCTTGATGTCTTTGACAACTGACCAGGGCATCTGGCCCAATTCCGTTCGAACACTAAACACCAGCGCAAATCCACGCTGATCGCCACCAACCCAGTTGTTTTCGAAGACGTTGTTATCGATGGTCATACGCTGGGCGGTCTTCAATTCGAGGTGATTTTTTACCCAGACTGGCGTACCTGCGTACGATGGGCTACCGGGTCTCCAGCTCAGCGGCTTAAAGAAGCTGTTGTTCTGAACGACAATGTCGGATGGTATCAGTCCGTAGATGGCAGGCACTGCGCCGCCGAACGCGACTGTTTCGGTCCCCGCTTCCAGATAATTGTTGATGATCTTGTAAGGTCCCGGGCCGTTCCAGCCCGCAATGGCCTGCGTGTCTTGCCACGTGCTGGTGAAGGCCGACATGTAGGAGTTTTCGACGGTGGTGTTGATGCCGTTCATGGCGATACCGCGCTTCGAACCCGCGCTTGGGTCTCCGTGAACATACACCCGATCGAAATCGGTGTCGTGAGGCAGCTGCCCGGTGGAGGTCTCATTTCCGAGCCCAACTGCGATGACGTCCTGCGCGTAAACGCCTGCGGCCGGCGTGAATTCCAGTCCGACGATCCGGTAGTAGTTGGCACCGCCTGGGACCTGCAGTGCGGCTCCGCCATCAGGCGTCACCAGCTTGGCCATGGACGACGCGTTATTCGGGGAAACGCGGGTTCCGCCAGGAAGTGAGCCCACCGCGGAACTCTGAATCGTGATCCATTGCGAAGAATTGTTCTGCCGCAGTTGGAAGTGGCCGGTGTAAGTTGCTCCGGCTGCTAGCGTGATGGTGTCTCCGCCTTGGGCGGCATTCAACGCGCCTTGCAGATCGCCGCCAGCCGGTACATTGATGTAGGCCGCGCCGAGACTGCCCGCGCACATTGTCATTCTTACAAGCCAAGTAAATATTACCTTCATTTTGTTCCGAAAAGGTAGTGCTACCCAGAGCGGAACGTACAAAGGTATTTATATCCAGATTTGTCCTACCGGAGATATGGGCGTGACTAGGCGGGGTATATAAGCGAAATGAATGCTGGCTCGCCGAACGCGATGCACGGGAAGAGTTAGGCTGCTTGGCTCGGTGAAGCGGTCGCGCGTTTCGATCCAGTGCCAGAACGCCGCCGCGCAGTCTTTTTCGCAGCAGCGCGCTTCAGAGGCCGGATTAGCGAAAGCACGAGCTGCTCGTATTGAAACTTATTGCGGCTGTCGCGAAATTTTTCGGCGAGTGTATGGAGCGTCCCGGCAGTGAAGCTCTCGAGGACCGCCGGATGTATGTAGTACTTCCTGCAAGTAGCGGGCTTGTTTCCGAGTTTGCAGGCAACGTTCTTAACCACATCCACCAGGGCTGATTTGGCTGCCTTTACCGTGCTGTCATCGGGCTCCTGTTCCTTGATCTCTTCCAGCAGGAAGTTTGCCGCCAGGCATGTTCCGCCCCAGGTGCGGAAATCCTTTGCTGTGAAATCGCCACCGCTGATCTCTCGGAGGTATGTGTTGACATCACCCGAATCGAGAGTTTGCGGCTGCCCATCGTCGTCAATGTATTCAAATAGCGAACTGCCTGGCATATCTCTGCATTTACGGATGACGCGCGCCAGCCGCTTGTCCTCGACAGTGATCTCGTGGTGTTGGCCGCTCTTGCCGCGGAACTTGAATTTGAGAACGCCGCCCAGAATCTGGCAGTGTTGATTTCTCAGGGTCGTCAGCCCGAACGACCCGTTCTCTTCCATGTATTCTTCGTTTCCGATGCGGATATAGCTGGTTTCGAGCAGCTTCACAACGGCGGCGAGGACTTTCCGCTTCGGCATGCCCTGCCGGTTCAAGTCGCGGTCAACAACCTGCCGGATCCGGCCAAGGGCCTTGCCAAAGGCCTGCATACGATCGAATTTGACGAGATCGCGCGCTGCGCGGTAAGCAGGGTGATAACGATACTGCTTGCGGCCCTTTGCGTCCCTGCCAACCGCCTGTATGTGGCCATCCGCCCGAGCCGAAATCCAGACCGCATCCCATGCGGGAGGAATGACCAGTGATTTGATACGGGCAAGCGTATCCGGGTCGTTTATCGGCTTGTCATCAGGTCCGACGTATCGGAACGCTTCGCCAGAGCGAACTCGCCGGATGCCCGGTCCGGTCGGAATGGTATAGCGCAAGCCGGCCTGTTTGGCGGATTGAACCTCATCCGGCACAGGTAGAGTTGTTAGGGTAGGTGCTGACATCGCTCCAGTTGTTTGACGCAGATCTGCGCCAACTACTACTTCAGATGCAACAAACGCACCGGAAAATGTCAGATTTGGGACCCAGCGTATTATTTTGAGGTCTCATCGGTAGCTTTATAGCTTCATGGGGAGTCCCACTCGATTGGAGCTCCTTTGACCAAAGCAATCATTTTCGATATCGATGGCACTATCCTGGACTCGGTGGATCTGCACGCGCGTGCGTGGCAGGAGGCTTTCGAGCATTTCGGGTACTCTTTCAGCTTTGAGAAGATACGATCCCAGATCGGCAAGGGCGGGGATCAACTGCTCCCCGTTTTCCTATCGGAAGAAGATCAGAAGTCGAAGGGTGACGAAATAAAGGAATACCGCGGCGAGCTCTTCAAGAAGAAGTATCTGAGCCAGGTAAAACCATTCCCCGGAGTGCGCGAGCTTTTCCAGAGGATTAAGTCCAACGGGCAGCAGATTGCCCTGGCGTCGTCCGCGAAAGGCGATGAGTTGCAGGTTTTCGCGAAGATCGCCCGGGTAGACGATCTCCTCGACACATCGAGTTCTTCGGCGGATGCGGAAAAGTCGAAGCCCCATCCGGACATTTTCGAAGCGACTTTGGAACGGCTGGGAAACTCCGTGGACCGGAGCGAGGTAGTAGTGGTCGGGGACAGCCCGTACGATGCGGAGGCGGCGCGAAAAGCCCGGCTTCGGATGGTGGGAGTGCTATGCGGCGGCTTCGCGGAAAAAGATCTGCGAGCTGCCGGAGCCGAGCAAATTTATTCGGGACCGCAGGAGTTATTGGAGCGTTTCGACGAAACGCCGCTCGCTCCCGGGAACGGCAAAGCCAGCCAGTAGCCTTGGGCTAGAACAGCTGGCTGATTCTCGAGCAGATCGCCATCGTCGAGAACATGAAAAATAGGCCGTCGTTGTTCCAGAACACAAACGCCGTTAAAACGCATAAAAATGCGAGCTGAGATCTCGGATCGAGGGACCAATCAAACATGAGCGGTATGTCCCATAGTGCCTCATCCCGAGGGATCTTCGCATTAAAGATTCCTTAATCTTTGAAACACCTCGTGAAGTTTGGTCCAGGTATCGGACAGGACCTCAGGAATAATGCGCGTTTGCCCCACGCTGGTCATGAAGTTAGCGTCGCCTTTCCAGCGCGGCAGGACATGCATATGGATATGCTGCTCAATTCCGGCACCCGCCGCTTCGCCCATATTCATTCCTAAATTGATCCCGTCCGGAGAGTAGATCTCGGTCAATGCCTGCTCGGAGAACCGGGTCAATTGCATCATCTCTCCCGCCGCAACTCTCATCGACGTGGGTAAGGCGGGAGACATGAAGATAGGGGGCCACCATGAGATGCCCGCTCGTGTATGGGTAGCGGTTGAGGATGACAAAGCAGTGCTGCCCCCGATAGACGACCAGCGATTCCTCATCATTGGATCCTGCTGCGGCATCGCAGAAGATGCAGCCCCGAGTGGCCCTATTTTGCTTCATGTACGTGGAGCGCCATGGCGTCCACAGGTAATTCATAGCCGTGAGCGCGCCGGTGTTCTATCCCTGCGGCTTGAAGCTGTTCGTCTCGCCGTAGTCTCCGGAAGGCTCTGTCCCATTTGGGTTCGTGACGTCGACCTCCGCACTGCTCCCATTCACGAGATCTCGTAGCTCTTTACTTGGCTTGAAATAGGGAATCCTCTTCGAAGGTACTTCGACCCGCGAGCCTGTCTTAGGGTTCCGGCCCACCCGGGGCTGGCGTTGCCGGGTGCGAAAGCTGCCGAATCCCCGGATTTCTATCTTTTCTCCCTTGTGCAGGCTGTTTACAATGCTGTCGAAGATCGTCTCGACGATCATCTCCGAGTCTTTTCGCGTCATCTCGACGACTCTTGAGACTTCTTCGATCAGCTCAGCTTTCGTCATCGCTGGTTTGTCCTTGCTCCTGATATCTGCTGTCTTCCCACCGGTTTTGCTTTAGAGCATGTCCGACGGTCGACGTCGCCGCAGCGGCTTGCCGGTTATATTGCTGTAACCGGCTGCGCTCATCGTCTTCTGTAATTGCGCGCTGACTAAGACCAATGCGTTTCTGAGCTTCATTCAGTTTGATGATCTTGAAGGCGAACTCCTGGCCCACCGGAATCCCGGGGAAGTCGCCTGCACCTCCACTATCTCCTGTTTTCTTGCCGTATTCCGGGAGAATCTCACTCCGATGACATAAACCTTCCACCCCGGGGAGAAGTTCGACGAAGATGCCGAACGCGGCAGCACGGGTGACTTTGCCTTTGACAACGTCCCCGGTCTGATGCGTGCGGAAGAAAGTTTCCCAGCCATCCGGTTGCAGCTGTTTAACTCCCAGCGAGAGCCGTCTGCCCGGAGCATCGATATTGAGAATGACGGCCTGAATGACCTGGCCCTTCTTGACCACCTCCGACGGATGCTTCACATGAGCGTTCCAAGACATATCGGAGATGTGAACCAGACCGTCGACTCCTTCTTCGATCTCGACGAAAGCGCCGAAATCCGCTAATTTCCTGACCCTGCCCTCCACAACGGAGCCGATGCTGTAGCGGTCCGCAACCGTCGTCCAGGGATCAGCCTCAAGCTGTTTGATCCCAAGCGAAATGCGACGTTCCGCCGGTTTGATATCAAGTACAACTGCTTCCACCTGGTCCCCGACTTTGACGATCTTTGCCGGATGCTTCATGCGCCGGCTCCAGGTCATCTCGGAGATATGGATGAGCCCTTCAACGCCTGGCTCGAGTTCGACAAAAGCGCCGTAGTCCGTGACGCTCACCACTCGCCCAATGACACGGCTACCGGGCGGGTAGTGGGATTGGATGTCGAGCCATGGATCGGGCCGCATCTGCTTCAGCCCGATTGAGATTCGCTCCTTTTCGCGATCGAATTTCAGGACCTTGACCGTCAGCTGCTCTCCGACGTGGACCACCGAGGACGGATGGGTCACGTTGCCATAGCTCATGTCGCTGACATGCAGCAAGCCATCAATGCCGCCCAAGTCCACGAACGCGCCGTATTCGGTCAGGTTCTTAACGATGCCGGTGACCTCCGCGCCTTCGGCGAGGTTAGCCAGCGCCTCTGCTTTCTTGGCCGACTGTTCGTGCTCAAGAAGAACGCGATGGGACACCACAGCGTTCCCGCGGCGCCGGTTGAGCTTTAAGATCCGGACTTCGACATCTTTACCAACGTAGCTGTCCAGATTGTGCAGCGGCCTTAATTCAATCTGCGAGGCAGGAAGAAAAGCAACGATCCCGATATCGACGGCTAAGCCGCCCTTTACCTTATTAAGGACCTTGCCAGAAACGTGACTGCCGTCCCGAACGGCTTTCTCCAGGTCATCCCAGATGTGTAGGCGATGGGCCTTTTCGTGGGAGAGGAGTATGTAGCCCTCGACCTGATCGCCGGAACGATCGAACATCACTTCGATCGTGTCGCCGGCATTCACCGCGGGCATGCCATCGACGTGCGGGAACTGCGAGGCCGGCACGAGCCCTTCGATTTTGCGGCCGATGTCGACGATGACTTCCTTGTCCGTGACTTTCAGGACCTGGCCTTGCAAAACCTCGCGATCACTGGTCGTGAATTGGTGGCTATAAGTCTCTAGAAAGGTTTGATAGTCGCTCGAATCTGAAGCGGGCAACTCGAGGGTTTCGTCTTGTGGACCTTCCATGCTAGTTCGCGATCCCACCTAGCGTTGCCGCAAGCGGCATCTGTTCAGGAATCGGAATCGTAACGACAACAGCAAGCCGCTTTGGAAGATGCAAGCAAACGCCTCAACTTATTGATAGTTCAGTACTTCAGCACTATACCCGAGGCTCCATTTTATGTCAATGCCGCAAGACCCCGAACAACAGCGTGTTTTTTACAACAATAGCGCCGGGTACCCCGTGAATTTCCCATCGCTCCGTTATAATATGTGTGACGTGGACGTTAACTCCACGGCACCCGTAAGAGAGGAAAGAGAGAGTTCTTATGATCGAAGGATTGCTACAACCACAACATCTGCTGCTGATTCTGGCTGTAGCTGTCATCTTCTTCGGTCCCAAGAAGCTCCCGGAACTCGGCCAGGGTCTCGGTAAAGGCATCCGTTCTTTCCGCGATAGCATGAAGGCCGCTACCGAGGAGCCGGAGAAGAGCGAACCCACTCCTTCTTCCAGCCCCGTCTCTGACCGTAAATAGCTCCGTCTCTTTCGTTCACAATCTCCCTAGCTCGACGTGTATTCTCACGCGTGCAGCCACATGTCTGCTTGCGTTTGGAATAGCATTTCTTCTAGCGTGAAAAGGTTTCGCGCGTTCAAGGCCCAACGCGCAATTTTTGCCTCAAAACGGCGTACTCACAACAATCGTAGTGCTGCTCGCCCGAAACCCCTGAGACGTGCAACGTTTATAACCCTATAACTGCCAAGGAGATAGGGGTTTTCCCCTCGCCTCATTAACGTCCGGGCAGAACTTGGCACGAAAACTGCCTATTAAGTAGGCAGGTGAACGCGGTACATCACCGATAGATGATCGCAACAGGTCATCAAACTCGCTGCCTTCGGCGAGTCAGACGTTAACTTTAGGAGCGATGTAGCTTTCAATGACAAACGAAGAGTACGGCAGAGCATATCAGAAGGGATTCAGCCTAACAGTCCGTTTTCTCGTATCCCGGGGGCTGTCTTATGACGCGGCTCTCGACACCGCACAAGCAGCTTGGGCGAAAGGCTGGGAGCGCCGTGAGCAATTGCGCGATCCTAACCTGGTTTTGACTTGGACCAACAGCATTGCATTAAACATTCACCGCACTTTTCTCCGCAGAGAACCACAAACGCAGACTTTACCCGAACTTCAGGCACCGCCTCGTATGAACGTCGCTGCGATCGACGTCAAGCGGATCCTTGGAGATTGCAAACCAAACGACCGTGTAGTCCTCGAAGGTCACTACATTGAGGGATACAAGGTGCAAGAGATTGCCCGGCAGAACGGGTGGTCGGAAACCGCCGTTCGCATCCGCCTTTTACGTGCGCGCCGAAGCGTCGAACGCCGGCTGAGTCGTCCGAAGCAAGCGAAGCTCCGGAACCTTGCGGAAAAGACTCGCAAAGCGCTGGCGAACGTAATGGATGCGCCGGCATTTGAACCGCGAGTAGCCTAACAGGCTCTTTCGTGGTTAGCGAAAAGGGAGCGGCCGAAAGGTCGCTCCCTTTTGCCTTTTTGGAGGTTCAGTCCTATAGCAGTTCAGCGGCGCTGAAGAAAAACGGGATCTCAACCGCGGCAGTTTCCGGAGCATCCGATCCATGCACCGAATTGCGCTCAATGCTCTCTGCGTATTTCTTGCGAATAGTGCCTTCCGCCGCATTGGACGGATTGGTGGCCCCCATCACTTCGCGCCACTTCGCGATTGCGTCTTCCCGTTCCAGCACCATGACGACTGCGGGTCCTTCCGTCATGAATGAAACCAGGCTGTTGAAAAAAGGCCTGGCTTTGTGAACGGAATAGAAGGCCTCTGCTTCATGCCGCGAAATGCGCCGAGTCTTCATGCCGACGATGCGGAATCCATTTTCTTCAACGAAGGCGAGAATCTTACCGACGTGTCCATTCATGACCGCGTCGGGCTTGATCATGCCGAATGTTTGTTCTAGTGCCATTAGCTTGTTCGTTTTTCTTGGGTAGCAGGGCCTAGGCGGCACCCGCGAGAGCCATTTTCATTTTCTCGCCGAGGACCGCGGGCGACGGGCAGACGACGATGCCTGCCTCTTCCATAGCGGCGAGCTTGTTTTCCGCCTTACCGGAACCGCCGGAGATGATGGCGCCGGCGTGGCCCATGCGACGTCCCGGAGGTGCGGTCTGACCCGCGATGAAGCCCACTACGGGTTTCTTCACGTGCTCTTTCACATATGCGGCAGCCGTCTCTTCCGCACTTCCGCCGATTTCACCGATCATGATGATGGCGTGCGTGTCCGGATCCTCATTGAACAACCGGATCGCGTCCGTGAAGGAGGTGCCGATGATGGGATCGCCGCCAATTCCAATACAGGTGGACTGCCCGATCCCGAGCTTCGTCAACTGACCGACCGCTTCATACGTCAGGGTTCCGGATCGCGAGACAATACCGACGTGTCCGGGCAGATGAATGTGGCCCGGCATGATGCCGATTTTGCATTTGCCCGGAGTGATGACACCAGGGCAGTTCGGACCGATCAGTCGAGTTGCAGGTTTCGTATTAAGGTAGGCCCAAACTCGAACCATGTCGTTGACCGGGATGCCTTCGGTGATACAGACCACCAGCGGCAGACCCGCATCGGCGGCTTCCATGATGGCGTCGGCGGCAAACGGAGGCGGCACGAAAATAACGCTGGCGTTTGCTCCAGTGGCCTGGACCGCTTCTTCTACCGTATTGAAAACCGGGCGATCCAGATGCGT
This sequence comes from uncultured Acidobacteriaceae bacterium, assembly GCA_963730775.1. Classification (GTDB taxonomy): domain Bacteria; phylum Acidobacteriota; class Terriglobia; order Bryobacterales; family Bryobacteraceae; genus Bog-105. The sequence continues at coordinate 116,524 of CAVSTI010000028.1, forward strand.
TTGCCCGCCCTTTCCCGGTGTGGTTCCACCTACGACCTTCGTGCCGTAATTGATCGCTTGCGTTGCGTGAAAAGTGCCTTCGCGGCCGGTGAATCCCTGGAAAAGAAGTCTGGTGTTCTCGTTAACAAGTACGCTCATTGCGCCAATCTCACTACCTTCTCTGCCGCGTCTTTCATGCCGTCGGCAACTGTGAAGTTGAAGCCCGATTCGGTCAGGATCTTCTGTCCGAGTTCGACGTTTGTGCCTTCCATTCGGATGACCACCGGGATCTTGATCCCAAGCTCCGTGGCGGCCGAGACAACGCCATTCGCAAGCGTGTCGCAACGTAAGATGCCGCCGAAGATGTTGATCAAAACCGCTTTTACGCTGGTATCGGAGAGCAGGATGCGGAACGCATTTTTGATCTGCTCTGCGCTGGCTCCGCCGCCCACGTCAAGAAAGTTTGCCGGTTGACCGCCCGCGTACTTGATGATGTCCATGGTGGCCATGGCCAAACCAGCACCGTTCACCATGCACGCGATGTTGCCGTCAAGCTTGATGTAGTTCAGGCCGAATCGAGACGCCTCGACTTCGAGCGGATCTTCTTCGTTGAGGTCCCGAAGTTCCAGCAAGTCTTTGTGCCGGTAGAGCGCGTTGTCGTCGATCGTGATCTTCGCATCAAGCGCGTAAACACGTCCATCACTGGTCAAAATGAATGGATTGATCTCTGCGAGCGAGCCATCGATGGCATCGTATGCCTTTGACAGGGCTGTCATGGCAGCGACCGCCGCGTTCACACTCGCGGTGGGAATGCCCATTTCGAAGGCCAGTTTTCTCGCCTGGAACGGCTGAAGAACCTGTCCGGGTATCAGCTCTTCTTTGAGGATGAGTTCCGGCGTGCTTGCCGCCACTTCCTCGATGTCCATGCCGCCGGATTTCGAGGCCATGAACACGTTCTTACCGGTTGCGCGATCCAGAACGATGCCGAGGTAAAGCTCACGTTCAATGGGGAGTGTTTCCTCGATGAGCAGCCGCTGGACGACTCGGCCCTCGGGGCCCGTCTGGTGCGTTACCAGAGTCATGCCCAGGATTTTCTTTGCAACTTCAGTCGCTTCAGCGAAGTCTTTGGCGACCTTGACACCGCCACCCTTCCCGCGGCCTCCGGCGTGGATCTGTGCCTTTACAACTACACTGCCGCCGATCTCTTTGGCAGCGGCTTCCGCCTCTTCCACCGTATATGCCACCTGGCCGCGCGGGACAGGAACTCCGTACTTGGCAAGGATGGCCTTCGCCTGATACTCGTGAATTTTCATAGTTTGAATTGCCGCTCAGATGAGGGACAGATTGTGGCCAATCGCTAGTGTATCTCGCGTTCCAGCCGCTTCAGCCGAACCGCCGGGTTCAATGGACGCCGCCAGATACTCTCCGTCGGGAATTGATCAGCGTGCGTAGAGCCGTACACTCTTCCGTCAGTTCCGCAAATTGCTCCGGAGTAAGTGACTGATATCCGTCCGAAAGCGCTTTCTCAGGATCGGGATGGACCTCGACGATCAGGCCGGATGCACCGACCGCAACGGCAGCGAGCGACATGGGCAGAACTTTATCGCGTTTCCCCGTGCCGTGGCTTGGGTCCACGATGATGGGCAGATGGCTCAGGCTTTGTACCGCGGGGACCACGCTGAGATCGAGCGTGTTTCGGGTGTGATCAGCGAAAGTCCGCACGCCTCGTTCGCAGAGAATGAGGTCGTAGTTCCCCTCCGCCAGGATGTACTCGGCGGCCATCAGGAATTCTTCAAGAGTCGAAGACATGCCGCGCTTCAACAGGATCGGCTTCCGGGCACGCCCGGCACGGCGCAGCAAGGAAAAGTTCTGCATATTCCGGGCGCCGATCTGCACGCAATCCGTGTAGCGCTCGACGAGATCGAACGTTTCTACGTCGATGGCTTCTGTGACAATGCCAAGCCCGGTTTCTTCGCGGACTTCAGCCAGGTAACGCAGGCCTTCTTCGCCCAGACCTTGGAACGCATAGGGCGAAGTGCGTGGTTTGTACGCACCACCTCTCAGGAGTTGTCCTCCCGCAGCTTTCACGGCGCGCGCGGACTCGAGGATCTGCGATCGGCTTTCGACCGAGCAGGGACCCCCGCAAATCACAAGTTCGTCACCGCCCACCGGAACTCCATGAACAGAAACGATTGTGTTTTCCGGCTTTGTCTCGCGGCTGACAAGCTTATACGCCTTGGACACCCGAATGGCTTCGGCCACCCCGGGGAAGCCTTCGAACTCGGCGGGGTCGATGGGGCCGCTATTACCCGTGATTCCGATCGCCGTTCTCTGCTCGCCGGGTATGATGTGCGGTTTATAGCCCAGGGACTCAATGCGGCGGCAGACCCGGTCAATCTCGTCCGGGCCAGCGAGAGCATTCATGACAACTAGCACAAGGAACTCCTTAGTTCCCCTTCAGCGTAACGGGTCGGGGAACTGCCAGGTTAGTTTTACGGTGGTCCACAATAGATGGAGTAGCTGGCAGGGAAAGCTTGCTTACTTTCGAATTCTGTGAATTCCAGGAAACACGTTATCTTGTGGAGAGGGCGGATCCTGCGGCAGTTTCCGGACTGAGCGTTCCCTTCAGGTACGCGGTCCTCGGTGTTCGGGGCTTTATAAGTTGAGATGGGTTGGTCGAGCGCTGGGCCAGCATTGCATGATTCTGAGCCGCGCGTTTGACAGGAGTAGGTCCTTGGCAGTTTTACGACAGGTTCGAGTTTCTATGATGACGGAGTCTTTTCGCCGTCGTGGTCCGGAGATGATGGAAGGCTTGCGCCTCCCCAACTCCGAAGTTCTAGTGCAAAACTGAATGATCTCTGAATTAGAGGAACCGGAAACGATCTCTTCTATGCCTACCAGGAGGCAAAGCTTCCTTCCGTTTCGCAATTCGGTTCATCTGACGCAGGCGGAAGCTTCCGATCTGATGCGCCAGATTCTTTCCGGCGAAATGAGTACAGAAGAAATCGCCGAGATTTTAGTGTTTCTCCGGAACAAGGGTGAAACCGTCGCTGAGGTTGTCGGATTTGCGGAGGCGATGCGAGAGCTGAGTCTCCCGATCCAAGTCGACCAGGCAGAAGTTCCGCTGATCGATACCTGCGGCACCGGTGGCGATGACGCCGAGACGTTCAATATCTCGACCGCCGCTGCGTTCGTTGTTGCTGGAGCGGGCATGCGCGTTGCGAAGCACGGAAACCGGAGAGTCTCGAGCCGATGTGGCAGCGGCGATGTTCTCGAGCAACTTGGGGTAAGCGTCGATCTCGCTCCGGAACAGGTCGCGAACTGCATTGGAGAAGTCGGGATCGGATTTCTGTATGCGCCTTCCTTTCACCCGAGCATGAAGAACGCCCGGGAGGCGCGGTCTTCGCTGAAAGGCAGGACCGTGTTCAACCTCCTTGGGCCGCTGACAAACCCGGCGCGGTCCCGTTTCCAAGTGATCGGCGCCTTCTCGGTGCGTGCCGCTGAGATGTTGGCGAATGCTTCCGCCCGTCTTGGCATTGAGCGTGCTTGCATCGTCAATGGCGGTGATGGATTGGACGAGATCACTACGACCACGCATACGACGATCTTCCAGGTGGAGGGAGGCAAAGTGCAGAAGGGGCGATGGCTGCCTTCCGACTTTGGATTGGAGCAAAGCGCTCCCGACGACCTGAAGGGTGGCGATCCCGAGACCAACGCTGCGATCATCCGATCCGTGCTCGCTGGCGAGACAGGACCGTCTCGCGACGTTGTACTCGCGAATGCTGCGGCGGCTTTGTTCGTCGGGCAGCACGCCTCGGAACTCAAAGCTGCTGTCGCCACCGCTGCCGAATCGATTGATTCCGGCGCGGCACGGCGCAAGCTCGACGAACTCATCCGATACACGACCAACGTGAGCCAATGAAGCAGTTTGAGATCCCGGAATTTGGAATCGACCACCTCGAGTTGAAAGAGGCCGAGACGCCGCGGCCTGGTCCGGGGCAGGTTCTGGTCAGGATGCGAGCGGCCTCACTGAATTTCCGTGACCTCCGGGTCGTACAAGGAAGTTACAATCCTCGGCTGAAGCGCCCGATGCGCCCACTCTCTGATGGCGCGGGTGTAGTGGAAGAGATCGGGCCCGGTGTGGAGCGCTGGAAGGCGGGCGATCGGGTGGCCGGCATCTTCATGCAGAAGTGGATCGACGGCCCAATCAGTCGCGAGAAGTGGAACTCGGCCCTGGGAGGCGCCATCCAAGGGGTCCTGGCAGAGTACGTTCTCTTCTCGGAAGACGGCCTCGTGGCCGCTCCGTCTCTTCTCACCGACGAAGAGGTCGCATGCCTTCCATGCGCTGCCGTGACTGCCTGGCATGCTCTCTTCGAAAATGAAGCCGCAGTGCCCGGCCAGACCGTGCTCATTCAGGGGACCGGTGGCGTATCAGTTTCTGCGTTGCAGTTTGCCAAAGCCGCGGGTTTGCGCACGATTGTGACGTCGAGCAGCGACGAAAAGCTCGAGCGGGTTCGCGCCATGGGAGCGGCAGAAACCGTCAACTACAAAAAGACTCCCGACTGGGACGAAACTGCGCGCAAACTGACGGACGGCGCGGGTGTCGACAACGTTATCGAAGTGGGCGGCAGCGACACTTTGCCCAAGTCTCTGAAGGCTGCTCGAATGGGCGGGATGGTGAGTGTGATCGGGCTGTTGAGCGGGGTTCAATCCACAGTGGCGCCGACAGGCATCCTCATGAACAGCATCCGCCTGCAGGGAATTTACGTTGGATCGCGCTGGATGTTCGAGCGGATGAATCGCGCTATCGCGTTTCACAACGATCAAGCCGGTCGTTGATCGCGTGTTTCCCTGGACAGAGTTTCCCGACGCGCTGCGTTACATGGAGAAACAGCAGCACTTCGGGAAAATTTGTTTGCGGTTCTAGTTTGTGGTTTAGAGCGCCCGTTTATTCGAATGGCGCGTCATCGTCGCCCGTATCCGTAGCCAGGTTTTCAAACTTGGTAAAGCGGTTCAAGAAGGCCAGTTTCACTCGTCCCGTGGGACCGTTGCGCTGCTTAGCCAGGATCAGCTCTGCGATCCCTTTCAGGCTCTCCTTATCGGGCCGATACACTTCTTCGCGGAAGATGAACGCAACCATGTCGGCGTCCTGCTCAATGGATCCCGACTCACGAAGATCACTGAGCATGGGGCGATGGTCGCCGGGTCGAGTTTCGGGGGCACGGCTGAGCTGCGAAAGCACCAGAAACGGGACGCGCAACTCCTTCGACATTAGTTTGAAGCCTCGCGAGAGCGAACTGATCTCCTGCACGCGGTTTTCAAAACGGCCGCGACCCTGCATCAGTTGCAGGTAGTCGATCACGACCAGGCCGAGATCGTGTTCCGCTTGCAGACGCCGCAGTTTCGAGTGTATGTCCATCAGATTGGTTCCCGCCGTATCGTCAATGAACAGCGGCGCCTCGATCATCTGGTACATCGATTCCTGAAGGGAGCGGCGCTCATCCGGGTTCAGGTACCCGGCGCGAAAACGCTGCTGGTCTACACGCGCCGACGCGCAGAGCATACGGGTCAGGAGCGACTCCTTCGACATTTCGAGCGAGAAGACCGCCACAGCTTTGGGATTGGCCGGGTTGCTGGCTACATGCTGAGCGATATTGAGAGCAAGGGCGGTCTTTCCCATGGCCGGTCTCGCCGCCAGAATGAACAACTCGCCTTCGCGCAGACCGCCCGTCATTTCATCGAACTTGAGAAATCCGGTGCTGATGCCCTTCATCCGCTTACTGGTGTCGAGGAAGGCGTTGATGCCGCCTTCGTACTCCGTGATGATCTGGGCCGGATTGGCCAGGGTGTTCTTCGATTGAACATCGCCCAACTTCATCAGCGCGTCTTCGACCGCGCCCAGGATCTGCTTGGCGTCTTCTTCGCAGTTCAGGCAGCGGTCGATTGTGTCTTGAGAGACAGTGATGATGCGACGGAGAAGAGCTTTCTCGCGAACGATCGCAACATAACTGTCAAGGTTATGGAGCTGTGGTAACCCGTCATCCAGCGAGACCAAATAGCTAAGACCGTCGACCGATTGCAACTGGCCTTGCTTCATCAGCTCATTTGCGAGCGTGACGCGGTCGATCCGTTCTCCACGTTCGTGGAGATCCATCATGCGGAGAAAGATCCGTTTATGCTTTTCGAGGCTGAAATCTTCAGCCGAGAGCGCGCCGGCTACCTGCAGAAAAGCATTTTCGCTGCTCATGATCGCGCCGAGTACAAATCGCTCGGCGTCAATATTGTCGGGAAGAACCTGATCGAGAGTTAGATCGCGTGCAGCCATCGAGAGAACTCGGTTAACTTAGCGTGACGAGCGGTTGTGTTCAAGGGAGAACGTTTTGAGAAGACAGCGCCTTCCACATGCTTGAACGGAAAAGGCGCCGGGTTGGAGTACCTCAAAAAACAGGATTTCCACAAGCTTTCCTCGAATCATTTTAGACCACTTTTGTTTTATCCGCCTCCGGACGATTCACGGAACGGAAACAGCAGATTGTTATACTGCGACTTGATGATCTTTCACGCAATTCGCCATCATCGGCACCATCCGGTGTCTTAAAGGCGAGGCTGCGTTCAAGTTCTGATCTGAAACTGTACGGCCCGCCACAATGGCGGGCTTTTTCTTTGGACCATGGCAACAAGCGACATCTTAGATTTCGAGAAACAGGACGGGCTCATCACAGCGGTCGTGCAAGACCATCAGACCCACCGTGTCTTGATGGTGGGCTATATGAATCGCGAGGCCTTCGACAGAACCGTGAGTACTGGGAATGTAACGTTCTATAGCCGCTCGCGCCAGAAGCTATGGACCAAGGGCGAAACGTCCGGTCACTTTCTTCGTTTGAAGTCGATTGCAACTGACTGCGACGGGGATGCGCTTCTTGTACAGGCCGAACCGCTCGAGCCGGGTGTTTGCCACAACGGCTACGAGAGTTGTTTCTATCGTACGTTCAAGAACAACGAGTGGGAAGTACAAGACGAAAAGGTCTATAGCGCGGATGAAGTTTATGGGGTTCGGAAGTGAAGCTGAAGCTTGGGATCCCAAAAGGCAGCCTGGAGAACGCCACAATTGAGTTGTTCCGCCGTGCGGGATTTACGATCACGACGAGCAGCCGCAGCTACTTCCCTTCGATCGACGATCCTGAAATTGAATGCATGCTGATTCGTGCCCAGGAGATGGCGCGGTACGTCGAAGACGCGGTGCTTGACGCGGGACTGACCGGACGCGACTGGGTAGAAGAGAACGAAGCGAGCGTGCAGACGGTCGCTGATCTGGTGTACGCGAAGCAGAGTTTCGGAAAGGTACGTTGGGTGCTCGCCGTTCCCGAAAATTCCTCTTTTCAAAAAGTGGAAGATCTACAGGGAAAGACCATCGCCACGGAGTTGGTGTCGACAACGAAGCGCTATCTCGCGTCCAAAGGCGTGAAGGCTAAGGTTGAGTTCAGTTGGGGCGCGACCGAGGTGAAGCCTCCTGAACTGGCGGACGCGATCGTGGAAGTGACGGAAACGGGTTCGTCGCTGCGCGCCAACAAACTGCGGATTATTGAAACCGTTCTTGAATCGAACACGCAGTTGATTGCCAATACCACCGCCTGGTCGGACGCCTGGAAGCGTCGCAAGCTGGATGACGTGAAACTCCTGCTCGAAGGGGCGATGAGTGCTCTGGGCAAAGTGGGGCTGATGATGAATGTGCCGCGAGCCCAACTCGACAACCTGCTGACTGCTTTGCCCGCACTCAAGAATCCGACCATCTCGCAACTGAGCGATGAGTCGTGGGTGGCTGTGAATACGATTCTCGACGAACTCACGGTGCGGAACATCATCCCTCGATTGCGAGAAGCCGGCGCACAAGGGATCGTCGAATACCCGCTGAACAAGATTGTGATGTGAGCGAATGATTCGAATTCTGAATCTTAGCGAGGCGAATGCTTTCATTGACGGCCGCAAACAGGCAGTCGATTCGGTCGGCGAAGCGGTGCGGCCTATTTTGCAGGCTGTCCGGCAGCAAGGCGACATTGCTCTCCTTCGATACGCACGCAAGTTCGATGGCTTGGGCGATCAGCCCATTCGCGTTCCGCAATCTGAGCTTACGGCCGCACTGGAAGCCATGCCCGCAACCGTCAGGCAAGCAGCGGAGACGGCGGCTGGCGAATATTCGCGAATACGCGAACCGTCAACTTCCACGCGACAGTTGGGAAGAGTTCTCACCGGGGCGGAAGCTGGGATGGATTGTTCGGCCGCTCGATGCGGTGGGTTGCTATGTTCCGTCCGGTCGTTACCCATTACCATCCACGCTGCTCATGACTGCGGTGCTGGCGCAGACCGCCGGGGTGAAACGGATTTGTGTCACATCGCCGAAGCCGTCGCGAGAAATTCTTGGTTGTGCGCAAATGCTCGGCATCGAGGAAGTGTATCGGGTGGGAGGCGCCCAGGCGATTGCCGCCATGGCGTTCGGTACGGAGACGATCCCGAAAGTAGACCGGATCGTTGGACCAGGGAACGCCTACGTCGCGGAAGCAAAGAAGTTGCTGGCAGGCGAAGTTGGGATCGATTTCTTAGCGGGGCCAACCGAGATTCTGATCCTGGCGGCAGAAGGCGACGCGAAGATTATTGCCGCCGATATGCTTGCGCAAGCGGAGCACGACGTGACGGCTAGCGCTGTCCTGATTACAACGTCCGAAACGCTGGCTCGCGACGTGGCTTTCGAAATCGAAGAACAATTGCGCGGGCTTTCGACATCGGAAGTAGCGCGATCCTCTATCGACAGCTCGAGCGCAATTTTCGTTGTTCCGACGGTGAACGCGGGCGTGGATCTGGCAAACCGGATTGCTCCCGAACACCTCAGCCTGCACGACCCTTCGCTGCTGCCACAGATTCGCAATGCGGGAACGGTGTTCCTGGGACAAAACTCGCCGGAGTCGGCCGGCGACTACGCGGCGGGTCCGAGCCATGTGTTGCCGACGGGTGGCGCGGCAAGGCTACGCGGCGGATTGTCCTCTGCCGATTTTGTGAAGCTGATCGCCGTCCAGGAGCTTTCGCCTTCCGCTCTGGAAGAACTCGCTCCCACCATCACAACGCTGGCGCGAGTGGAAGGTTTGGAAGCGCACGCGCGCTCAGTCGAAGTTCGATGTGCGACAGGAACGAGATGGTAGAAACGAACGCAAACGTTAGTGAGACGGTGCTCCGGCCCCGACAGGCGGTTCTGGAGATGGCGCCCTATCATCCACCATCGGATGGCAGGCGAAACAAGCTGCGGCTGGACTTCAACGAAAACACTGTAGGCGGTCCGCCTCACGTACTCGACTTCATCAAGCGCTTTCTCACTGCTGCCGATCTGGCAATGTATCCCGAGTACGGACATGCGCTGCAGGATCTGGCGAAGCACTTCGACGTGGGCGAAGACGAGTTGACGCTGACGAACGGAACCGACGAAGCGATTCAACTGCTCATCAATACCTATGTGGACGATCGTGACCAGGTGCTGGTGCTCCGTCCGTCCTACGCCATGTACCGGTTCTATTCGCAACTGGCTGGGGCTTCCGTTGCGGAAGTTGATTACCGGCCCGGCACGCTGGCATTCCCCCTTGAAGAACTGCTCGAGAGAATTACGCCCGAGACAAAAGCGATCCTGATCAGCAATCCCAACAACCCGACCGGCACCGGCACCACGATTGCGGGCATCGAACGGATACTCGCAAAGGCTCGCGGCGCGGCGGTGCTGATTGACGAAGCGTATTACGAGTTCAGTGGCATCACCGTGCTGCCGCTTCTCCAAGGGCACCCGAACTTATTTGTGAGCCGGACGTTCTCGAAGATCTACGGTATGGCCGCTATGCGCTGCGGGTGTTTGTTCTCGAACGCGGAAAACATCGCCTACGTTCGGAAAGCCCAGTCGCCCTACAGCGTCAATTCGCTGGCCGCTATGGCCGCTCGCATTGCCGTGACCGACACGCAGTTCGTTGAAGACTATGTGCTTGAGGTGCTCACGGCAAAAGAGCTGTTGTATGTCGGGTTGGAGCGCCTGAAGATTCCCTATATCAAGAGCCAGGCCAATTTTGTTTTATTCCAGGTCGGCGACCGAGCCGTTCCGATTCGTGACGAATTGCGATCGCGGGGAATCCTGATTCGTGATCGAAGCTATGAACTCCCCGGATGCGTGCGGGTCACAATTGGTACGCGCGATCAGGTGCAGCGATTCCTGGATGAACTGGAGCAGATCTGGTGAAAGATCCCGACGTACTTGTCTTCGACATGGACGGCGTACTCGTCGAGGTGAACGAATCATACCGGGAGGCGATACGGGAAACCGTGCGGCACTTCACGGGGGAGGTCGTCTCGCACAATACGATTCAAGATTTCAAGAATGCCGGTGGGTGGAACAATGACTGGCTCTTGTCCCATCGCCTGATTCAGGACCTCGGAACGAGCGTTGCGTATGCCGACGTTGTTGAGTACTTCAACAAGGTTTTTCTAGGCGAGAACGGGGACGGTCTGATACAGCGCGAACGCTGGCTGCCGCGTCCCGGTCTGCTTAATGAGTTGAAAAGCAACGCTGCGCTTGCCATTTTCACGGGCCGGGCAAAGTTTGAGGCGGACATTACTCTCGCAAGGAATGCGGTGGAGGAGTGCTTCGAGTTCGTTGTTACCGACGATTCCGTGCCCAATCCTAAACCGGCTCCCGACGGGTTACATCTTATTCAGAACCATTACCCGGGCAAAACGATCTGGTATCTCGGCGACACTGTGGACGATGCTCGCAGCGCCCAGTCCGCCGGAGTGCCGTTCATTGGAGTTTCGACCCCGCACAATCCGCGTCACGTCGAAATTTCGGAGATTCTGAAGAAGCATGGTGCTTTCACAGTTTTGAGCGACATCAACGAACTGGCAGGTGTCGTTGCCAATGCTCGAGGGAACTCCGGATGAGAGAAGCCAGACTCGAACGCAACACGAAAGAAACCCAAATTACCGGGTCTTTGCGCCTGGACGGGGCAGGGACGTACCGGATTTCAACCGGGATCCGCTTCCTGGATCACATGCTGGAGCTCTTTGCCAAGCATGGCGGATTTGATCTGGAACTTGAAGCGCGTGGCGATCTCGACGTCGACCAGCACCATACGGTAGAGGATGTCGGAATCGTGCTGGGCGATCTGTTCTCTCAGGCGCTCGGGGATCGCCGCGGAATCAATCGCGCCGGGTACTTCCTGCAGCCTATGGACGAGTCGCTGGCGGTCGCGGCCGTGGATCTTGGCGGTCGCCCATTCCTGGTGTACTACCAGGCGGTGACGGTCGTCCTGGTCGGCGATCTACAAACGGAGCTACTCGAAGACTTCTTCAGCGGCTTTGCGAATCACGCCGGAGCGAACGTTCACATCAAAGTTCTGTATGGACGATCGAACCACCATAAGATTGAAGCGATCTTCAAGTGCTTCGCGCGCGCGATGCGTTTTGCCTGCTCCACCGACGAGCGGTTGAAGGATCAACTGCCTTCTACGAAGGGCCTGTTATGACGACGATCGTGGACTACGGAGCGGGGAATCTGCGCTCGGTACGAAACACGCTCGAAGCTATCGGCGCCGAGTACGAAGTCGTCAATACACCGGAAGCCGTCGAGCGGGCGAACAGGATTGTTCTGCCGGGTGTGGGCCACTTCGGACAGATGATGAGGTCTCTCGACGAACTTGGACTGCGCCAAACGCTACTTGAGCGTATTGAGAAGGGCGTTCCTTTCCTTGGCATCTGTGTCGGTCTGCAGTGTTTATTCGAACGGAGCGAGGAATCTCCCGGAAGCGTAGGGCTTGGTGTGCTCCCGGGCGTGGTTCGCAAGTTCACGGGAGACGTACGGGTGCCACACATGGGCTGGAACTCTCTCGAGCTTCGGACCCCGAGTCGCCTGTTGGAAGGACTGGGAGAAGCGCCGTTCACCTACTTCGCGCATAGCTACTATGCGCCCGTGATCTCCTCGACGGCGGCGGCGTGCACGTATGCCGAACCTTACTCGGCCGTGATCGAACAAGATAATCTCTATGCCGTGCAGTTTCACCCCGAGAAGTCGGGCGAAACGGGACTAAACGTCATTCGGAATTTTCTCCAAGTCTAATGCTGGCGAAACGGATCATTCCTTGTCTCGATGTGACGGGCGGGCGCGTTGTAAAAGGTATCAACTTTCTGCAATTGCGTGATGCCGGGGACCCGGTTGAACTCGCTGAGCGATATAACGCCCAAGGCGCAGACGAACTGGTGTTTCTCGATATCACGGCGTCGAGCGATGCGCGCGAGATTATGGCCGACCTGGTCGCAAAGACCGCACGCAAGGTCTTCATCCCGCTGACGGTAGGGGGCGGAATCCGTTCGGTTGCAGATGGCCGCAAAATCATCCTCTCCGGGGCGGACAAGGTCAGCGTCAACACCGCGGCTGTTCACAGACCAGAGCTGATTCGGGAGCTCAGCGAAGAGTTCGGTGCGCAAGCCGTCGTTCTCGCTATCGATGCCCGGCGCAACTCGCCGAGCCGATGGAACGTGTACACAAAAGGCGGACGTTTCGATGAAGGAATCGATGCGGTCGAATGGGCACAGCGCGGCCAGGATCTGGGTGCGGGAGAAATCCTTCTGACATCCATGGATACGGACGGCATTCAGACCGGATTCGATTGCGATTTGACTCGCGCGGTCGCCGCAGCAACCTCCGTCCCCGTGATCGCCTCGGGTGGCGCAGGCAAGCCGGAAGACTTTGTTACTGTACTGACGGACGGCAAGGCCGATGCCGCGCTGGGTGCGTCCGTTTTCCACTACGGTAAGTACACCGTTGGCGAACTCAAGCGTGCTCTGGTGGAAGCGCATGTCCCAGTAAGGCCCTCATGATCATTCCCTGTATCGATTTGATGGATGGTAAGGTCGTTCAGCTTGTCCAGGGCCGTAAAAAGGCTTTAGAAGGCAAGTCGCCCGACGAGCAGGTCGCGCAGTTCGCGCGTTTTCCGCAATTGCAGGTCATCGACCTGGACGCGGCAATGGGCCGCGGTTCGAATACCCCGATTTTGAACCATATTGCCGGGCGCGCTCTGGTTCGGGCCGGGGGCGGCGTTCGTACGGTCGAACGAGCACGTGAACTCGTCGAGATCGGTGCGCATCGGGTAATCGTCGGCACGGCAGCGTTCAACGAGCGAGGCCCCAACGTCGAGTTCCTCGACAGCCTTCGTGTCGCTTTAGGCTCGACCTATGTCACAATCGCGCTCGACAGCAAGGACGGCTACGTGGTCGTCAAAGGCTGGCAGGAAAGAACACAGTGGAAAGCCGTCGATTTGATCTCCGCGCTTGAACCGTTTTGCTCCGGCTTCCTTTGTACGTATGTGGACAAAGAAGGCATGATGCAAGGCACGGATCTCGGGTGGTTCGAAGACGTGCGCAGCCGTACCGGGCACGAGTTGATTGCCGCCGGCGGGATTACCACGCTCGAAGACGTGCGAGCCCTTTCTGCGCTTGGCATCCACTGCGCCATCGGGATGTCGATTTACACCGGGCGGCTCAGCCTGGACGAGTTGGCCGACCTGAATGCAACCCTTGCGGCCTCCGGCACACGGGCCGGAACTGTGGCTTAGGCGCATTTTTGTCGTCGCGGTTAGGCTATGATCGCATCCAACAATTCGCGGGAAGAATTTTCCGTCGAGGAAGAATGAAAGCTAAACGCTACAAAGCTCTTATCTGGATCTCCGGTCTGGTGCTTTGCTCTTTTGCGCTCGTGAGCGCGCGGAGCATGTATTTTGACCGTTCCGACGTCTCGAAAGTCGTCACCGGGACGGCAGCCTTTACCGACTACAAAAACGAGCATCCTGGCGTGTTTCGCAAGATCACCGTCGCGGACCTGCCCAAACCTTACGCCACACAGGGCGTCTCAAACTCACCTTCGCTGATTGCAAAGCCGGCAGATGCGTGGCCAAAGACTCTGCCCGGGTTTAAGGTCGAATTGTACGCCAGCGGTATGAACCAGCCGCGGGAAATCAAAACCGCTCCAAACGGAGATCTATTTGTCGCGGAGAGCAAAATTGGTGAAGTTCTTGTGTTCCGCGGGATGACGGCGGATGGCAAGGCAAAGCAGAAGGAAGTCTTTGCAACCGGCCTGCGCCAGAATTTCGGGATCGCTTTTTACCCGCCCGGCAACAATCCCCAGTATGTGTATGTCGGCAACACCAACTCGGTCGTGCGTTTCCCCTACCATGTGGGCGATCTGAAGGCGACCGGCGCCGCCGAGACGATCATCCCCGACCTGCCGGCAGGCGGAGGACACTGGACTCGCGATCTCGCGTTCTCGCCGGACGGGAGCAAGCTGTTCGTCTCGGTAGGGTCTGCTTCGAACGTCGATGATCCCGATACTCATCCGGGCGAGACACACCGGGCCAACATCTTACAGTACACGCCGGACGGTAAATTTCAGAAGATTTACGGCGCCGGCATTCGCAACCCGGTTGGGATTGCGGTCGACCCGGCCACCGGTCAGCTTTGGTGTTCGGTGAACGAACGAGACATGCTCGGGGATAACCTGGTTCCTGACTACATCAGCTCTGTTAAAGATGGCGGGTTTTATGGCTGGCCGTGGTTTTACATGGGCGACCACCAGGACCCCAGGCTCGAGGGGAAGCATCCGGAGCTCAAGGGGAAGGTCACCGTCCCGGACGTTTTATTGCAGCCTCATAATGCTTCGCTCCAGTTGGCTTTCTACACTGGGTCGCAGTTTCCGAAGCAGTATCGGGGCGACATCTTCGCGGCCGAACACGGGTCCTGGAACAAAGCGGCCCGTGCCGGGTACGAGGTGATCCGGATACCGCTGGACAATGGTAAAGCCGGCGGGGAATATGAAGACTTCGTGACCGGCTTTGTCACTCCCGAGGGTGGCGTTTGGGGCCGTCCGGTAGGGGTTGCGGTAGCGCAAGACGGTTCGCTGATGGTCACGGACGACGGATATAAAGCTATTTGGCGAGTCAGCTACAAGTAGTCGGACCTCACAGCGCGGGGCGGATCTGGATCGGCAGGCTGCCCCGTCTCCTTTGCTTCGCCGCGATGGGAGCGCTTCTCGGCGCGGCAGAAACGGACCTTCCTTCCATTGAGTGGCGCACTCATTTTAGTGCCGTCCGCGAGCAGACCCTTGTCCCTCCACAAACGCTGAGTTCGATCCGTGTTGTCACCTGGAATATCGACCACGGCGATAATGTTGAGCAATTGGCGTCTGCTATGGCGGCGAACCGCGCCGACCTGTGTCTTCTTCAGGAGGTGGACTGGGGAACGAAGCGGACCGGTGAAGCGGACGTGGCGGGTGGACTGGCAAGACGGCTCAGCCTGAATCTTGCCTACGGAATCGAGTTCGAGGAGCTAAGCCAGGAACGGAACGATCCCGCCTTCATCGGACAGGCGACTTTGACGCGTCTCCCGGTGCGGCATTCCCGAGTCTTACGCTTCGAGCATCAAACCGGGTTCTGGAAACCGCGTGGCTGGATCCCTTCTTCGCTTCCGATATGCAGCGGAGGGCGGGAGGGCGAATCGCGCTGGTGTCGGAACTGGACTTTGCCGGCCGCCCGTTGGTGGTGTACAACACTCATCTCGAAAGTCGCAGCTATGGCCGGATCCAGAATGAACAGCTGAATGAGATCCTGGCCGATCTGGCCCGGAACTATCCTCCCGAGACCGCTGTCCTTCTGGGCGGAGACCTGAACACAAAGTATCTTCCGTCCTGGTTTCTGCGAAAGCTGGAAAAAATGGGATTTCGGAGTGCTCTCGGGCAACGAGTGGAGCGAACCCACAAAATAGCGTTTGCGCTGGATTGGATCTTTGTTCGCGGGCCCCTGGATATCGAATCGGGCACGGGTCGAAAAGAGCTGGAAAGGGTCAGATCACTATGCGCTTGGAGCCGAACTGGTCAGCAAACGCCCTCGCTCGAAGGACGGATTTTAGCGGATTCCACCGGAAATGTTTGC
>CAVSTI010000028.1:137500-1020817 GCA_963730775.1 uncultured Acidobacteriaceae bacterium
GCGATCTGCGCAGGATAGGTGGGAGGCTTTGAACTCAGGCTCTTGGGCTTGAGGGAGCCACCAGTGAGATACCACCCTGATCGTTCTGTGGTTCTAACCTACT
The DNA here is from genome assembly GCA_963730775.1 of uncultured Acidobacteriaceae bacterium. Lineage (GTDB taxonomy): Bacteria > Acidobacteriota > Terriglobia > Bryobacterales > Bryobacteraceae > Bog-105. The sequence goes on from CAVSTI010000028.1 coordinate 137,604, forward strand.
CCCGTAATCCGGGAGAGGGACATTGCAAGGCGGGTAGTTTGACTGGGGCGGTCGCCTCCTAAATTGTAACGGAGGCGCTCGAAGCTTGGTTCACGCTGTTTGGAAATCAGCGGACGAGTGCAAAGGCATAAACCAGGTTGACTGCGAGACCTACGAGTCAAGCAGGTGGGAAACCAGGACTTAGTGATCCGGTGGTTCTGTATGGAAGGGCCATCGCTCAACGGATAAAAGGTACGCCGGGGATAACAGGCTGATCGGAGTCAAGAGTTCACATCGACGCTCCGGTTTGGCACCTCGATGTCGGTTCATCGCATCCTGGGGGTGTAGAAGCTCCCAAGGGTTAGGCTGTTCGCCTATTAAAGCGGTACGTGAACTGGGTTCAGAACGTCGCGAGACAGTTCGGTCCCTATCTGTGGTGGGCGGAGGAGATTTGATGGGGCTTGCCCTTAGTACGAGAGGACCGGGGTGAACAGACCTCTTGTGATTCAGTTGTCACACCCGTGGCACAGCTGAGTAGCGAAGTCTGGTCAGGATAAGTGCTGAATGCATATAAGTACGAAACCTTCCCAAAGATGAGATCTCCCTGAAGAGCCGTGAAAGACGATCACGTTGATAGGACGGATGTGTAAGCGCAGTAATGCGTTGAGCTGACCGTTACTAATAGCTCGTTCGGCTTGACCATAAAATGAATTCTACGTTTTAACTTCCGTAGTTGCCTCACGTCAATAACTATTCAATCCTGTTTTCACCGAAATTTAGCAGCACAAGTTTCGGGTGATCCTAGCGAGAGGGTCCCACCCGTTCCCATCCCGAACACGGAAGTTAAGCCTCTCAGCCCCGATGGTACTGCACGCGCAAGTGTGTGGGAGAGTAGGAAGTCGCCCGATTAAAAACTAAGAACCCCGGCCCAGGCAACATGCCAGGCCGGGGTTTTTGCGTTTAGATCACCACATGCAAGAGCGTCACTTCTCCGCCTCTATTTAGCATGGACCTCTCCGGAATGATCGGCGAATTAAGAGAGGAGTGGGAGCGCGTGAACGACGCCATCGTCGCGCTGGAGCGTCTATCCCGAGGCGAAGTACGAGGTCGTCCAAAGGCTCCCAAATCTTTGAGCGCGCCCTCCACGAAATCACGCACTAGTTCCCGAGGTGTGGCTGCACGGCAGGTTTTGGCCCAGGCAAGGCGAAAGTCCCAGACCCCGTCGAACAGCCTCTTTTCCCTCCGAAGGACGTAAGTGCCCCACTGCTGGCTTAGTGTAAGGTCGTGTAGCGAATGCCCGCCCGGGAAAGCTTCTCCCGATCCAGTGCATGTCTGCCATCCAATACGAACGGCGTCCGCATTGTCTTGGCGATGACATCCCAGTCCAGATCGCGGTACTCTTTCCACTCCGTCACCAGGACCAGCGCATCGCAGCCTTCCGCTACTTCGGCCGCGTTTTGGCACAAGGTGACCCCCATAGAGCCGTGTTCTCTGCGGAATCGCTCCAAAGCGATCGGGTCGTGTACTTTGACCCGGACGCCACGATCGACCAGCTTCTGAGCGATCTCAATGGCCGGCGCTTCTCGTAAATCGTCCGTATTCGGCTTGAACGCCAATCCAAGCAGTCCGATCGTCCGGCCCTTCAGAATCTTGAGCTCTCCCAAGAGCTTCTCAACGATCCGGTCTCGCTGCCGGGTGTTAATCTTGCGGGCAGATTCGACGATGGGCATGTGCAGCCCGTATTCGCCGGCGGTTGCAAGCAGCGCCGCTGTATCTTTCCCGAAGCACGAGCCTCCCCAGCCGATACCCGCACTCAGGAACCGGGATCCGATCCTCGAATCAAGTCCGATTCCACGAGCCACTTCCGTGATGTTCGCACCGACGCGCTCTGCCACCAGGCCGATCTCGTTGATAAAGCTGATCTTCAGCGCCAGGAAAGCGTTGGCCGCGTATTTGATCAACTCGGCGGAAGCGAGGTCCGTCGAGAGGAGCGGCACCCCGCCCTGGGCTTCCGGCCTGGGCAGGTAGCTTGGCGGAGTAAACGTCTGATCGAGAATAGGCCGATAGAGAGAATACAGGACTTCCAATGCTCGCGGCTCATCTGCTCCGATCACGATGCGGTCGGGATAGAGGCTGTCATGCAACGCCGAGCCCTCCCGCAGGAACTCCGGATTCGAAGCCACTGCGAATTCAGAGCGGCGGCTTCGAGGTTCGCTGCTCGTAGGCATCGCGCAGAAGCGACCAGACCCAGTTTCCGCTTCCAATGGGCACGGTCGATTTATTCACCACGACGGTAAAGCCGTCGTCGACGCACTGACCAATCGAGCGCGCCGCTTGCGATAAATATTCCAGATTCGGAGCTCCCGAAGGCGTTGGGGGGGTGCCGACGGCGATAAAGACGACATCGGCCCCCGGGATTGCCTCTGGCATAGCTGTCCGTGAATGTGAGGTTCGAGCCCCGCTTCCTGAATCAGTTCCGCTAAACTCGGTTCAAAAATTGGTACTTTTCCCGCTCGAAGTGCGTCGATCTTGGATCTGTCCGTGTCTACACACGAAACGTGATGCCCGATAAACGCGAGGCAAACGCCGGTCGTAAGACCCACGTACCCGGTTCCGATGATTGCTACTCGCATGAAATAACTAGTAAGTTTTCCTTGTGCCCTTGCGTAAGCGCAATTTTGTATGATAACGCAAGAAACCACGGATCTTTTACCCCAGAGGGAATAGAAGGTCTGTTGTTTTTGGCCAAGACTGAGAAGTGTTCTTCTAGTTTGCTCACCGGCAGATTCTTCGTCCATAGGTTCAATTTCTGTGGTACCTAGTACTCAGTACCCAGACGTGAACGAGCCTTTTAGTAGGTATCGATTTTTCGCTTTAGGCCATCTTTGATTTGAAGGATTAAACTATGTCATCTCCCACACTTAGTGCACCTTTCGAGCAGGCCGCAGCCGAAAGAGCTCCTGGCCTGCCAAGACTCCTCATGGCAGACGATCATCACCTCATACTGGACGCCTTGGGCGCCATCATGAAACGTGAGTTTGACGTCCTCGCCGTTGACACTAGCCAAGCTTTCATAGCCGCGATCGAGCGTTTCAATCCTGACATCGCTGTGCTTGACGTCAGCATGCCCGGCGTCGACGGATTCACCACCGCGAGAACTGTGCTGGAACGTCGCCCGGACCTTCCGATCGTTTTCCTGTCTATGTACGCGGAACCGGCATACGCCGAGCAGGCTGCGCGAATTGGTGCCAGGGGTTATCTTTCGAAGAGAGTGCCGGCCCAAGAGCTGCTTTCGGCCCTGCATTCCGTGCTGGGCGGCGGCTCGCTTCTTCCCGAAAAGCTTCCCGGCACCGGCACGACCGATCCGGATACGCAGCGAACCGGTCTCACTGCCCGACAGCGAGAGGTGTTGAAGCTCATTGCGACGGGCTGCAGCGCCAAAGACATCGCGACTCAACTGAATATTTCGGTCCGCACAGCCGAATTCCATCGGGCCGCCATCATGCAGAGACTTGGCCTGCACTCGACGGCGCAGATGACCCGTTACGCGATCGCGAACAACCTCGGCTAAGACTCTGTTCTTCCCCCATTGGCCGCCTCGTGACCTTACGGGCTGTCAGCACGCGAAACTCTGTAGCCACTCAGAGGGATCCATCAAAGGGGTCGCGGGAATGCCTTTATCTCAACTGTTGCGCCGAATTGCGCCGGCTGTCATCGCGTGTGTCGTTTGTGACGGCTTCTAATGGACAGACCGGCACAGTGATCTGCGTCTGGATCACGGGGCAAGGAAGATGATGAAGTCCCCCGATGTTGGATTTGCGATTAAAGCTGCGCAGGGTGGTTTAGCGGAGGTGAAGCTGGGGCGTCTGGCTGCAGAGAAGGGCAGTTCACCGGACGTCAAGGCTTTCGGCCAGCAGATGGTCGATGACCACAGCCAGGCCAATGAACAGTTGAGGGTCGTCGCGAATTCCGAGGGGATCACACTGCCCACCGACGTCAGCGGCCAGCAGCAAGCAATGTTTGATCACCTGTCTAAACTATCGGGCGCTGAGTTCGATTCTGCTTACGTGAAAGACATGGTGGCGGATCATCAAGACGACGTAAAGGACTTCGAAAAGGAAGCGCAAAACGGGACAGACGACAAGATCAAATCCTTCGCCTCCCAGACGCTCCCGGTTCTACAGGGTCATTTAGAGAAAATTAAGTCGATCCAGGCAGCGATCGGCGGTGCTTCGAAGTAGCTGCAGCCGCAGCCAGCGCTCGTTATGAGATATCGTGTCGTATTCCGGGAACGTGCGGGCGCCAGCCGAGGTGTCGCTCAGAACCCGATCGGATTCCTCCAGGGCAGCCTTCCCGAGAGCGTTGTCCGGAACTCAACTTTCGTACTTCGAAACGATCCGGAATTCAAGCATTCAAGCGATCACTCGGAAGATGATGGCGAGTTCCGCCACTTGGGGACGGAGGTCTGGGAATACGAGGTAGCGGATGGCAGGGATCAGGAGTTCAAGGACGCTCTTCTTAACTCCGGATCGATCATTGAGTTCGCTCCGATTACCCCGGCCGAAAGGAAGACTCCGCGGTAGAGCCGGGGCGCGGACCCGTTCGCCTCTTGAACCTCCTCGCAGCTTCCGGGCTTACCTCGGACCATTCACAATATTCATGTGAGAACGCTTGCCATCGATATCGGCGGAACCAAGTTCACCCTAGGTGCTTTCGACCGCGATCAGCTGGTTGCACGGGAAACACGATCGACAGACCGAAGCGGCGGCCCGGCCAGCATGATGGGCGGCATACGGGAGATAATTTCGAACCTGGTCACGAGAACTAGATTTCCGTCCGGCCGCATGCGGCATCGGCTTCGGCGGGCCTGTTGACTTCAGAACCCAGACAGTTACGCTTTCTACCCACGTAGGCGGCTGGGACCAGTATCCGCTCGTTCCGGAGATCGCGCAACTGACCGGCGTTCCCACCATCATGGACAACGACGCGAACGTGGGGGCTCTCGGGGAGGCCTACTATGGAGCGGCTAAGAACACCAGGTCTTCGTTTTACATGACATTGTCCACTGGTATCGGGGGAGGGATCATCGTTGATCGGTTCGCTTTACCGCGGAATCGATTCGTTCGCCGGCGAGATTGGTCACATGAACCTGGTGCCCGAAGGCCCGAGTTGCCTGTGTGGTTCGAATGGATGCTTCGAACGAATGTGCTGCGGACTCTGGTTAGAGCGCGATTACGGAAAGCCGGCCAAAGAGTTGCTCACCGATCCCGAGTTCGTTCGGCAGATATGTCGTTTACCTTGCCCGAGGGCTGAAGGCGGCATTGATGATTCTGAATCCCGAGATGATCGTGATCGGGGGCGGTATCAGCAAGGCTGGCGACCAGCTGTTTGTTCCTCTTCGGGAGGAACTGAACCGCCAGATGCCGGCTTGGTCGCGGGCTCGTCGGGTTGTTGAGCCAGCGCAGCTGGGAGATGACAGCGTGCTCTATGGAGCGCTCGTGCTTGCGTCCCAAGTGAACGACCCCAATCGTTCGGAGATGTAGGCGATTTAATACCGGCTTCCTCCAAGTACCAGCTACAAATTTGGTTTCCGGCGCGTCAAACACGTAGAAGTACACGGAGGAGACCAGGTGAAGAAATTCAATCGATTCTTAATGACAGGGTACTTAGGCTTGGGGCTGTTGGCGGGTGGCTGCGGCATCGCGAATGCGGCTTCTTGGGGGTCAAGGCATCACGAAGTTGGGTACGATAAGCTCCGCGACGTGATCGACCGAACGCAAAGCGACCTGCGCATGGCGGCTGACCTGGAGCCCAGGCACAACGACGAGCACAATCGGTACAAGAACGCGCAAGGGCATTTATCAACCTTGGATCGTAAGGTGGTAAAGGGCAAATTCGATAACGGCGAACTTCAGAAGACGCTGGATTGTTTGAAGGACATCCTGGACCACAATGTTCTGCAGGCCAGCACTCGCGACAGCTTGATGCGGGACATGACTGATCTGAAGATCGCCCGCGACCGTAGTGAATAGCGCCGGTAGCTCTTGAGCTCTTCAGCTTGCCGGACCGGCTAATCCAAGCTGAGGAGCTCTTGCCTTCATCGCTTCGATACAAAACGCGATGTGCTCATCGAGGGGAACCCCGAGTTCTTTGGCGCCTTCAGTAATATCGTCCCGGTTCACATTCCGCGCGAACGCCTTGTCCTTCAGTTTGCGCTTGACGGATGGGACATCCACCTCATGTATGCTTTTACCCGGCTTGACGTAGGAACAGGCAGTCAGGAACCCTGAGAGTTCGTCACACGCGTACAGAGCCCGTTCGAGCAGCGACTCCCGCGACACTCCACTGTAATTTGCGTGGGAAAGAATCGCTCGCCGAATGGTCTCATCGACACCACGTTCGGCGAGGATTGCTTCGCCCTTCATCGGATGGTCTGGCGCGGCGGGGTGAATCTCCCAGTCGAAGTCGTGTAGCAGCGCCGTGACCGCCCACAGTTCCCGGTCCTCTGCGAATTTGTCAGCGTACGCCGTGAGGCAAGCCTCGACGCCGAGCATGTGCCGGCGCAGGCTTTCGCTTTTCACGAACTCGCACACCACACTCCAAGCTTCCTCTCTTGTCATGCCGGGCAGGAACGTTCCTAAGCTTCTTCGATCTTGACGGACTTGATCGTGTCGCCTTGCTTTACCGCATCGACGACGTCCTGGCCCGACTTCACCTGTCCGAAGACAGTGTGCTTCCCGTCCAGCCAGTCTGTTACGACGTGAGTAATGAAGAATTGGCTCCCGTTCGTATTCGGTCCCGCATTCGCCATCGACAGCGAGCCCGCCTTGTGCCGGTTCGGGTTGCCCTTCGTTTCATCTTCGAACTTATAACCGGGACCGCCACGGCCGGACCCCTCGGGGTCTCCGCCCTGAATCATGAAATCCGGGATGACTCGATGGAAAACGGTTCCGTCATAGAAACCTTCATTAGCCAGAAACACGAAATTATTGACTGTCTTCGGCGCGTCCTTCGGGAAGAGGTCGACAACGATTGTTCCTCGCGAAGTTTCGAGCGTTGCTGTATAGTTCTTGGCCGTATCGATCGTCATGGGCGGCGGGGCCGAGTAGCGTTTGCTCATCCCTCTCAGTGTAGGGCACGACGCGAACACAGTACGCTATTGAGGACGACGTTGTATGCCGCTCCAATTCTCTTCGTTCTCTGCGCCAGTACGTGCACTTCTTGCGGACCTGGACCTTCAGCCTTTTCCGCTTGTTAACAGCACGCCGGCAGGGGAAGGCGTTCCGGATCGACTGGAGCGGAAGTCAGCCGGCGATTTGTTTCCGTCAGCCCGCTATCCCCAGGAGGCACTCAGCGGATTGCTCCTGCGGCTGAACTGCTGGGACAAGAGCCACGAACTTTCTCAGGATCTAAGCACCCCGGAGGGCAGTTACTGGCACGGAATCGCGCACCGTCTGGAACCGGATTACGGAAACGCCGGGTATTGGTTCCGGAGGGTCGGGCGGCATCCGATCTTTCTTCCTCTGCACGCCCGGGCGCATGACATTCTCGCCGAGTACGGCGCACCGTGGCGGCTCAAAGATTCCTGGGATCCCTTTCTGTTTATTCGCTGGTGTGAAGAGGCCACGGAAGCCGGGAATCCAGCCAGGCAAAACGCAGCCGTGGCAATCCAGAAAGCTGAATGGGAACTGCTATTTGACTGGTGCGGAGCCGGGATTTAGTCCATCTCTATTACGATCTATCCCTAGCGGGCTATCGGCTACACTAAAGAGTTTGAGTTTGCTTGTTGGGGACAAGTGTACCTGCCTCATTTTGGTCTCTGCTGAAACGCATACGCGGTGCGAGACGTCAGGGACTACTTCCAAGGCATGGAAAGGATTAGCTTTTAGATGATTCATCACAGGCTCCGAAGCCTGCGTATGTCTGCCCTCGTGGCCCGTGCCTCAAGGGTATGCCTGTTGTGCTCGATAGCGGTGGGAACGTTCACGAGCCTCGGGCTTGCAAAACCAGCATCTTTATCTGTATCTAATGACGATCTCGCGGACAACGTGATTTCGCAGGATCCGGCTGCGCAGCCGCAATCGGCTCAGTCCGGCCAGGCGACTACGTCCCAAAATCCGCCTCAGCAACAGCAATCGCAGCCCCCGCAAACTCAGAACCAGCAACAAACGCGGCCGCAGACTCCACCCCAGCAAAGCAAGCCAAACAATCCGTTCGAGAATGTTCCGACCACCCCGGAGACCCCTAAGACTCCGGAGACTCCGGCGGTGAAGCAAAATCCCGCTGGCATCCAGGATGCACAAACTGTTCCTGTCGGCGAAAACATCATTGAAGGGGTCGAATTTCGAGGGCAGCGGAAGGTGCCGCAAGATACTCTGCGCGCCCTCATCTACACCAAGAAGGGTGATGTCTACGACGAGGAATCTCTTCATCGGGATTTCATTGCGCTGTGGAATACCGGGCGGTTTGACGACCTGAAAATCGAGAAAGAAAAGGGTCCCGGTGGCGGCGTCATTCTGCGCTTTGTCGTGACGGAACGGCGAACGGTCCACACCATCGACTACACGGGAAACAAGTCCATCAGTAAGTCGGAAATCTTAGACCGCTTGAAAGAGCGGAAGGTCAGCCTGACGCCGGAATCGCAGTATGACCCGGGCAAAGTGCAGCGGGCGAAGAACGTGCTCCAGGAATACGAAGCAGAGCGCGGTCATCAGTATGCAAACGTAACTCCACAGATTCGCCAGGTTCCGCCCGGCGGTGTAGACGTCACCTTTGCGATCGACGAAGGGCCGAAGGTAAAGGTCGGCAACATCATCATTGACGGGAACACCGCGTTCACCGACCGCCAGGTGATTCGCGCCATGAAGAACCTTAAGCCGATCGGGTTGCCCCATTCTTTGCTGTTTGAGAATCTGTTCGCACGTACCTACGACTCGACCAAGCTGGACGAAGACTCCGATCGCATTCGCCAGTTCTATCAGACGCACGGCTACTTCACGGCTCGAGTGATCAATCACTCCGAGAAGATCTACGATGTGCACGGACGCGGGATCAAGATTCCCCTCTTCAATCCGAAGAAGCCCGGCAAGCACGTAGACGTCACTATGGTGGTGCGGGAAGGCGATCTATACACGCTGCGCAACTTCCAGTTCGTCGGGATGAAGCTGTTCCGCACTCCCGACCTCATCGGACGCCAGGTCTTCAGGATGGGACCGGGCGATGTGTTCTCCACCGAAAAGCTGCAAAAGGGCCTGGAAGATCTTCGAAAGCTTTACGGAAACTTCGGCTATATCGATTTCGTACCGTCGCCCGATCCTGAGGTGGTTCCCGGAAAACCGCAAGTCGATTTGACTATCGATGTGGACGAAGGCCATCAGTTCTTCGTTCGGCGCATTGATTTCCAGGGCAACACATACCACTCGCGACAAGGTGATCCGGCGCGAGATTCTGATCGACGAAGGCGACCTTTACAGCCAGCAGCTTTGGGAAACGAGTATCCTGCGTCTCAATCAGCTCGGCTACTTCGATCCGCTGAAGCCGGAAGATGCGGCCGACGTCAAACGCGATACCAAGACCAATACGGTCGATCTTCTGTTGAAGGTGAAGGAACGCGGCAAGAACTCCATTCAGTTGAATGGAGGCGTGTCGGGCATCTCCGGAAGCTTCATCGGATTCTCTTATTCGACGAACAACTTCCTTGGACTCGGCGAGACGCTGAGCCTTGGCGCTCAGATCGGAACGCTTCTCGACAACATTACGTTCGGATTCACCGAACCTTATCTATTCGACAAGCCGATCCAGGCCGGCTTCACCGTTTTCTACCAGCGTTACAGCTACGACCAGGGCCAGCAGGCTTCGATTCTTGCGGGCCAGAACCTTACTTCTTACTACAACTCCCTCGGCACGCAGAATCTTCTAAACTACGTCACGAACGGCAAGGGATTTACTTCGTTTTTGAGCTACGGACTGCGCCGGAGCTTCGCCCGCGTGGGCTTGACTTACGGCTACAGCGTCCAGTCACTGCGGCCTCTCACGCCGGCGGCAACGACCTATTTCGATTACATCAACTTCCAGGGCGTTGGCGGCCCGAATTCGCTGTCGGGGATCGCGATGAGCACAATTACCCCGACATACGCCTATAACACCGTCAACCATCCCATCATTCCGACCCGAGGACTCCGCGTGAACGCCAGCCTCGGCTTTACCGGAAGTGTTCTTGGCGGTAACGTCAACATGGTTCAGCCGGCGTTTGACGTTGCCTATTTCCGCCGCGGTATTTTCAAAACCAATGTGATGGGTTTCCACATGAATGCCAGGTTCATCACTGGTTATGGCGGCAAGGTAGCTCCTCCTTACAGTCGTTACTACATGGGCGGAGAAGATGATATTCGTGGCTTCAATATTCTGACGATCAGCCCGATCGCTTACATCCCGACCGATACACAGATCAGTGTCTTGAACAACGACGGAACACCACGAGTTCAGCGGGCCTTGAACTCCGACGGTTCGGTCTCGCTGGTAGGTGTGCAGCAGACCATTCCGACTTATCAGCTCATTCTGCCCGGTGGAGATACAGCGGTCGTGGTGAATTACGAGTACCGGATTCCGATCGTCGGGCCCGTGACCCTCGCGCCCTTTGTGGATGCCGGTGTGGATCGTCTTACTTTTGCAAGCCAGTTAGGCCTGAACACGGATCGTGTTGGTCAGCTGAATGCGATCTTCCCGCAGGCGGATTTCGGCAAACGAGCGTATGTTGCGCCCGGTACTCAGGTACCCCGCGTGTCGGTCGGTTTAGAGCTGCAGGTTTTAATGCCGGTCGTGAATGCGCCGTTCCGGTTGTATTGGGCGTATAATTTGAGTGTCGTCAATACTAATTTGCAGCCCCCGGTAGCGGCGGACCGTTCGTTCTTTCCGAACAATGCGACTTACCAAAGTGCCCTTCAGGCCTTTGGCCAGTCCACGCCATTCGCTGAGAAACGATCGATGTTCCGCTTCTCGATTGGCCGCACGTTCTAGTCTGGGCTCACGACAGAGCCGCATCCCGGTATAACGATGTTTAGTTTTAGTTTTGTTACGGAAGGAATCATGACGTTGATGGTAAAGAAAAATGCGCTAGTTGCCGGAGCGGCTTTGCTCTGCCTTGCGGTTGGAGCAAGTGCGCAAACGGCAAACAAGGTTGGTGTCATCAGTGTGCAAGGCGCAATTGTTGGGACCAGAGACGGCCAGAAAGCCTCCCAGGAACTGGATGCGAAGTTTGCTCCCCGTAAGAAGGACTTCGATTCGCGCCAGAGTGAGGTGGCGTCTCTCCAGGACCAATTCAATAAGGGCGGAAATGTTCTAAGCGAGGACAAACGTAACCAGCTCGCTCGTGACATCGACGAAAAGAAAAAGCGCCTGGAACGCGACATGCAGGACGCTCAGGAAGAATTGCAGAGTGAGCAGCAGCGGTTGCTCCAGAGCCTCGGCCAGCGCATGATGGCGGTCATCGAGAAGTACGCGAAAGATAACAATTACACTTTGATCCTCGATGTGAGCAACCCGAACACTCCGGTGCTGTACGCTTCGAGCGGGATCGACATAACCTCCGATATCGTCTCCTTGTACGATAAGAACCCAAGCCCGACTCCGACCAGCGCACCTGGCGCAGCGGCTCCGGGCTCCACCACCCCACGCCCGGGAGCGGCGCGTCCGGCTGGAACCCCCGGGGCAACCGGTAGGCCGCCAACGACGGGCAAGTAACCCGTTCCAGAGCGTAGAATCGAGAACGCAGGAGCTCTCCACCGTGAGAGCTCCTGCGTTTTTTGTTTTGCGCTCACCTGAAATTGCTCGGAATCTGCGAACGTCTGAAAGCTATATGAGCAGGGTTTCGGGTGGTAAGTTGTTGTTCTCGATCGTGCTTCTGCTGGTGGTTTCCTGGCCCGCGGAATCGCAGCTGATCTCGTTAGGAATTAAGGGCGGCGTGCCCTTGGCTGATCCTCTCGAAACTGGACAAGGCAGCACGAGTGGCATTACGCACGATGTTAGGCGGTACATTGTTGGCCCGACCGGAGAATTACATTTGCCTTTCGGGTTCGGTGTTGAACTGGATGCTCTGTACCGGGGATTGAACTTCACCAGCTTTTTCGCCAATTCCTCATCCGTGAATACGAACGGCAGCGACTGGCAATTTCCGCTCCTGGCTAAATATGAATTTCGCCGAGGAGTCATTATTCATCCGTTTGTTGATGCCGGAGTTACGTTCCGGCATGTAAGCTTCTCCAACGTGTCTATTGGGGATCCGAACACGGCCGGCATATCGGTCGGCGGTGGGTTGACGGCGAAGTTCCTGTTCCTGCGGTTGAGCCCGGAGTTCCGATATGCGCGCTTTCCGACGGAAGTATTCGGCACGAACTTCAGTTTTATTCGCAGCACCTCAAATCAGGTCGACTTTCTAGTCGGCTTTACTTTCTAGGCGATCCCATATCGAACGAGCTGCATAAGTTGGCGGAACGCACGTTAGCATGAGTACGTGCTCCCCCAACGATTAGTCCTCTCGTTGCTCGCAGTGTCCTTCGCGGCCGTCTCCGAGACCCGCTCCCTGACTCTCCCCCAAGCCCTCGAAATTGCGACCCGCCAAAATCCGGATGTCGCTTTAGCCCGATTAGATATGCAGCGGGCAACGGAGGGCATCGCCGTTGCTCAAGACCCGTTCCGCCCGAAAGTCTTCGCGGGAAGCGGACTTGCCTATACCTACGGATATCCGAACAGTATTGAAGGCAATGCGCCGAGTCTGTTCCAGATCAAGACTGACATGGCGATCTACAACCGGCCCAAGAGTTACGACGTAGCGTCGGCTCGAGAAACGGCTCGCGGCTCACAATACGGCGCCCAGGCCAAGAGCGAAGACGTCGCTTATCAAACCGCGGATCTCTTCTTAACTGCGAGCCAGATGGAGCACGCACGAGAAACGCTCACGAACGAGCTTCCCAGTCTGCAGAAGGTTGTGCAGTTGAGTGCTGCATCAGTGACCGAAGGCAGCGAATTGCCCCTGGAACTGAAGCGCGCACGGGTCAATCTTGCCATGTCCGAGCAGCGGCTGGAAGCTGCGAAGCTGGACGCCGACTACTACGAGATGATGTTGTCCGTCGTGCTTGGTTATTCGGCCTCGGATCGCGTCAAGCCGGTGGATACGGAGCTTTCGTCCATTGCCTCCCCACCTTCCGAGAACGAAGCCGCGGATGCCGCGATGCGAAACAACAAAGAACTTCGTCAGATGCAATCGAACGTTCTCTCGAAAGAGCTGCAGCTTCGCTCGTACAAGGCATCGCGTCTTCCGCAGGTGGATCTCGTTGCGCAATACGCGTTGTTCGCCAAGTACAACTATGAACAGTATTTCCAGAAGTTCCAGCGCAACAATGCCCAGCTGGGAGTCTCTTTAACGATCCCGATCCTGGTGGGAACGGCCTCAAAGGGACTTGCCGCGCAGGCGTTCACCGACATGCAGAAGATCCGAATTCAGATGGACCAGGTGAGAAACCGGATCTTGACCGAAACTCGGCGCAGTTACGAGCAGTGGCAGAAAGCGCAAAGCATTAAGAACCTTTCCCGTATGCAGCTGGATCTGGCCCGCGAGCAATTGAGCGTGTTGCTCGCACAAAACGGCGAAGGCCGTGTGCCAATCAGCCGCGTGGAACAGGCCCGCCTGGACGAAGGTAACCGCTGGATGGACTTCTATGAATCCGATGTCCAGGAACTCCGTGCCAAGCTTGCAATTCTTCGGCAAACCGGCTCCCTAATGGCCGCCGTACGCGACGGAAGCCCTGGTGTTCGGGCGAACCCGCAGCCATGAATCCTGTGGAATCCGAGCCGCCCCGGGAGCACAACAGTTCGACGGAGCAGCCCATCGTTTCTGCTCCGGCACTGGCGCTTACGAAACTCCAGAAAAGCTACGGATCCGTTAAGGCCGTCAATGATCTTACGCTGACGGTCAAGCAGGGGCTCTTCTTCGGATTTCTGGGCCCGAACGGAGCAGGGAAGACGACAACGATCAAAATGCTGACCGGGCTTGCCCAGCCGGACAGCGGAACGGTCGAAGTGCTCGGGATGCAACTGCCGGAGCACTCGCTCGAAATCCGGCGGAACATTGGAATCGTGCCGGACGATAGCCTGCTGTTCGATTACCTGACGGGCTCTGAATATCTGGAGTTTGTTGCTCGCCTCTACGAAACACCAAAGCCGGTGGCCAGAGCGCGCGCCGGTGAGTTGCTGGAACTGTTCGAATTAAGTGATCACCGGCGCAAACTGATTGGCGAATACTCAAAAGGCATGCGCAAGAGGGTGGCTATGGCCGCTGCCTTGATTCACCGGCCCCGGTTGTTTCTGATGGATGAGCCATTCGAAGGCGTGGACGCGGTCGGCGCGCGTCTCATGAAAGATATTCTGCTTGCTCAGGTGCGGCATGGTGCCACCGTATTTCTCACCTCCCATGTCCTCGATGTCGTAGAGCGCATCTGCGATGAGATCGCGATCGTGAAGGACGGGCGGGTCGTTGCGCAAGGAACAGTCGATCAATTGCGCGAACAGGCTGCGCAGGGAGCGGCAACCCTTGAGGAGATCTTTGTGAACCTGGTCGGCTCGGCAAGCTACGCCCGGACACTGGATTGGCTCTGAACAATGTGGGGGCAGCTATCGGCCATCTTCTGGGCGCAGTTTCGTACCGTTCGTAACCGATTGCCTCGAAGCTCGTGGGGATCGGTTCTGTTCTCTCTTCTCGGTTTGCTTTGGTACGGGCTGTTCGTCGCCTGGGGTATCGGTCTGGCTCTCGGGTTACCCCGCTTACCTCTTGCCGAAGCTCAGAAATGGGCACCGGCCGGCTTACTGGGCGTATTTCTGTTTTGGCAATCCGTCCCGTTGATCACGCTTAGCACCGGCGCTGCTCTTCAACTCAACAAGCTTCAGATCTACCCCGTTCCAACGGGCGCGCTTTTTGGCATCGAAGTTCTTCTGCGGATCACGGGCAGCCCTGAGATGGTTCTACTGCTCTCGGGAGCGTTCATCGGGCTGCTTCGTCATCCCTCGCTCTCGCCATTGTCGGCGATGTGCCTGCTGTTCTTCTTCCCCATCAACCTGTTCTTTTCCCTTGCGATCCGGGAAGCGGTACTTCATTCTTTCGAACGCAACCGTTTTCGGGAGCTATTCGCAATTGTGATGATCAGCATCGGGATCATCCCGCAGTTCATTCTGCGGTCGCAGCTTGGGTCCCGGGTCACTACTCAGTTTCTCCGGCTCGCGGCTTTGCCGTTCACACCGTGGCACGCGGTAGCGCGCGCGACGCTTTCGTCCCGCCTCTCCGATGTCGCCATTAGTGCCTGCTGGCTCGCTATCTCCTATTTCATTGCCCGGGAGCTGTTCCGCCGCTCGCTTCGTTTCGAGGAAACAGCTCGGGGCGCAAGCTTCAACGGCGTTCGGGTGAGCGATAGCGGGGTAGCAGACCGGATCACGGAAATCGCGAATAAGCTGTTCCCCGATCCGCTCGGCGCACTTCTGTGGAAAGAGCTTCGGTCATTGATCCGGATGCCGCGTTTTCGCGTGGTCTTCGGCATGGCTTGCGTTTTTAGCGTGCTGATCTTCATTCCGTTTACGTTGGCCCCGGGAGGCTTGGGCAGAAGCGAGTTTATCGCCAACAACTTCGTGCTGATCGTGACGCTATACGGGCTTCTTATTTTGAGCGATACTCTTCTGCTCAACGCTTTCGGTCTGGACGGGTCGGGTGCCCAGATTTATTTCGCAGCTCCCATGCCGCTACGCCCGGTACTCTTTGCGAAAAACATCGTCGCGATTCTCTTTGTTTCGCTGCAGTGGCTGCTGGTTTTCGTCGTACTGGCCATCCTCCGGGTGCCGGTGAGTCCAGTCAGTGCTGCCAACGCGATAACGTCGGAATTCGTCATTCTGATCTACTTTCTCGCGGCTGGAAACCTGAGTTCTGTGACGCTGGCGCGCGCGGTTGACCCTCGCCAGACTCTGCGGAAGCAGGCTGGCGGCAGAATGCAGGCCTGGACCTTCTTCTGCGCTCTCGCTATGACCGCACTGGGCGGATTGGCGTTGCTGGCGCGCTGGGCGACAGGCAGCTACTGGGCTTCGTCCGCGGTCCTCGCTGTTGAATTCGCGATCGGATGCATCGTGTATTGGATCAGCCTGCAGAGTGCCGTAGAGAAGGCACTCGCCAGGCGCGAAGAGATGATCAGTGCTCTTTCGAGATCGTCGACCGCTCCCGTTTAGGCTTGCGGAGTCATCACCGGCTCGCCGCTCAGCGCACGCTGTAGCCGGCTGGGCTTGCGCGCCTTACCGAAGCGCTGCTGGAGTTTGGCTAAGTACAGGTAGATAACCGGCGTCGTGTAGAGCGTGAGGATCTGGCTTAGCAGCAGCCCACCGACAATCGTGATGCCTAAAGGACGGCGCAGCTCCGAACCCGGACCGGTGCCTAGCGCGAGCGGGAGTCCGCCCAGCAACGCCGCCATCGTAGTCATCATGATGGGACGAAAACGAAGCAGGCAGGCCTGGTAGATCGCCTGTTTTGACGGCAGCCCCTGGCTGCGTTCCGCCTCCAGCGCGAAATCGATCATCATGATGGCGTTCTTCTTCACGATCCCGATGAGCAGAATGATGCCGATTAGCGCGATGACCGTCAAATCGGTACCGAACATGATCAGCGCGAGGAGCGCACCAACACCGGCGGACGGGAGCGTCGAGAGGATCGTGATCGGGTGGATATAGCTCTCGTACAGAATACCGAGCACGATGTAGACCGTGATGAGTGCGGTCAAAATGAGCAACGGCTGGCTTTGCAGCGACGCCTGGAACGCACGGGCCGTTCCTGCAAACGCACCATGAACGTTCGCTGGCATCCCGATTTCATCTTGCGCCTTCAGCACGGCCTCGACCGCATCGCTCAAGGCAACGCCCGGGGCAAGCGCAAACGAAAGCGTGGTTGCCGGGAATGAGCCTTGGTGGTTCACCGTCAAAGAACTCAAGGCCGTACGAACGTGCGTGAACGCCGATAGCGGTACCGATGTCCCGTTTGTGGAACGCACATAGATGAGTGTTCAGCGATTCCGGATTTTGCTGGAACTCGGGAAGCACCTCGAGCACAACATGGTACTGGTTGATGCCGGTATACATCGTCGAAACCTGGCGTTGCCCGAACGCGCTATAAAGCGACGTGTCGATCATCGCCGGATTGACGCCCAGCCTGGAGGCCGTCGCGCGGTCGATGATCAATTGCGTCTGCAGACCATGTACCTGCTGATCGCTGTTGGCATCCAGGATCAACGGTATGGTCCTCAGCTTCGCCAGAAGCTTGGGAGCCCATTCGTACAGGTCGCTCAGGTTATCGGCCTGGAGCGTGTATTGATATTGAGAGTTACCGCCGCGGCCCCCTACACGGATGTCCTGCTGAGCCTGAAGAAAGAGAGTTGCACCGGCGACGCGCGACAGTTTGCCCCGCAGGCGGTTGATAATCTGGTCCGCGGATGCTTTACGCTCTTTTAGCGGCTTCAATTGAATCCGCATATTGGCGGAATTCAGCGTTCCGCCTCCGGTAAATGCCCTCCACGTTGTCCACAGCCGGATCCGTCTGGACAATCTTCAAAAACTCCCTCAGCTTTTCTCTCATGGCGGAGAAGGAGATGTCCTGATCTGCCTGGATCATGCCACCGATGACGCCCGTGTCCTGCTGGGGGAAGAAGCCCTTGGGAACAAGGATGTACAGATAGACACTGACGGCGCAGGCGAGAAGAGTAATGGTCAGCGTCAACTGAGGATGGCGCAGGACGCTCGCCAGGCTGTTAGCGTAAACCCGGTGAATCCCTTCGAAGGCACGGTCAGCGGAGTTATACAGCCGTCCGTGCCGCTTATCGTGCTGCGAGCGCAGAAACCGCGCGCACATCATGGGCGTAGTCGTCAGCGAGACCAGCAGCGAGATCGAAATTGCAACCGCAAGCGTGATCGCGAACTCGCGAAAGAGCCGACCGACGATTCCGCCCATGAGAAGAATCGGGATGAAGACCGCCACCAGCGAAATGCTCATGGAGAGAACCGTGAATCCGATCTCTCTAGCTCCCCTGAGAGCGGCTTCCATCGGCGGGATACCCTGCTCGAGATATCGCGTGATGTTTTCGATCACCACAATGGCGTCGTCGACCACGAATCCCGTCGAGACGGTCAGCGCCATGAGCGAAAGCGTATCGAGCGTGTAGCCAAGCAGGTACATGGCGCCGAAGGTGCCAAGCAGCGAAAGCGGTACCGCGATTCCCGGAATAATCGTCGCCCACGTATTTCGGAAGAAGACGAAAACGACCAGGATCACGAGCACGATCGAGATCAGAAGGTTGTACTCCACGTCGTGCACCGAAGCACGGATGGTAGCTGTCCGGTCCTGCGATACCGTGAGATGGATCGAGGGCGGAATCGAGGCCTGCAACTGAGGAAGTACGTCTCGAATGTGATCTACCGTTTCGATGATGTTTGCGCCCGGCTGCCGGGAAACAGCGGCAATCACCGTCGGCTTACCGTTCTCCAGGCCGTCGTTCCGGACGTCTTCAACCGATTCGATAACGTTGCCGATATCGGCCATCCGCACAGGCGCGCCGTTTTTATAGGTTACAAGCAGCGATGCGTATTGCGGAGCGTGGAACAATTCATCGGTCGCATTGATTTGCCATCTCCGATCATCGTTATGAACGTCACCTTTCGCCTGGTGAGCGTTTGCCTTTTGCAGACGCTGTGGCGACATCGGTGATCCCGATGCCCATGTTGTTCATGCACAGTCGGGTTCACCTGGACCCGTCACGGCCGGCCTGGAACTGCCCCACATGTGGACCTGTCCGACGCCCTCGATCTGCGCGATCTTCTGCGCCAGGATCGAGTCCGCGATGTCATACATGTGCGGACGGTCGTACACGTCCGAACTCATGCTGAGCATGAGAATCGGCTGGTCGGCGGGGTTGATCTTCCAGTAGCCCGGATTGCCGGGCAAATCGGAGGGCAAGTTGCCCGCGAGCAGCGTTGATAGCTGCCTGCACGTCACGCCCAGCGGCATTGATGTCGCGATCCAGATCAAATTGCAGCGTGATCTGGGTACTGCTGAGCTGGCTTGACGAAGTCATCTCCGTCATGCCGGCGATGCGTCCGAATTGGCGCTCGAGCGGTGTTGCCACTGCGGATGCCATCGTTTCGGGACTGGCTCCGGGCAGATTGGCGTGCACCTGGATAGTAGGGAAGTCCACTTCAGGCAGAGGGGCCACCGGAAGCAGGGTAAATGCCAGGATGCCCGCCATAGCGAGCGCCAGCTGTCAGGAGAGAGGTGGCGACGGGCCGTCTGATAAATGGAGCAGAGAGATTCACTAAGACTCCGCGTGCACTGGTTCGCCCAGCTTCTCGTGAATCCGTTCGTGCTCCGGCGAATGGTGGCTTAAGCGCCGGGCAAGCCGATCAAAGAAGAGGTAGACAACCGGGGTTGTGTATAAGGTCAGAACCTGGCTGACAATCAGTCCGCCTACGATCGTGATTCCAAGAGGACGCCTCAATTCCGATCCCACGCCGGTGCCCCACGCCAGCGGCAAGCCGCCAAACAAAGCAGCCATGGTGGTCATCATGATGGGGCGGAACCGCAGGAGACAGGCCTGGTAGATCGCCTCGACGGGCGATTTTCCGCCATCGCGCTCCGCTTCCAGAGCGAAGTCAATCATCATGATGGCGTTCTTCTTCACGATGCCGATCAGCAGGATGACCCCGATTAGCGCAACAACGTTGAAATCATCGCGGAAGACGAACAAAGCCAGGATCGCTCCGATTCCCGCCGATGGAAGTGTCGACAGAATGGTAATCGGGTGGATGTAGCTTTCGTAGAGCACGCCTAGCACGATGTAAACGACCACCAGAGCGGCGATGATCAGATACACTTCGTTCGCGAGTGAGTTCTGGAATGCTGCGGCGGTTCCCTGGAAGCTCGAATGGATGCTGGCGGGCAAGCCGATTTCCTGCTCGGCTTGCTTGATTGCTTTGACAGCCGTGCCTAGCGATTCACCGGCCGGCAGGTTGAACGAGAGTGTCACGACCGGAAACTGGCCCTGATGGTTGATCGTGAGCGGGGTGTTTCGGGTCTCCGTTCTGCTGATCGTGCTCAGCGGAATCTGGGTGCCCGTGCTGCTCTTGATATACACGTCGTCGAGCGAATCCGGATTGCGGCGGAACCCGGATGCTACTTCAAGCACAACGTGATACTGGTTCAGCTGGGTGAACATCGTCGAGACCAGCCGCTGCCCGAAGGCATCATAGAGCGTGTCATCGATCTGCTGCATGCCGATACCAAGCCGGGAAGCGTTGTCGCGATCAATGATGAGAGTGGTCTCCAGACCGTTGTTCTGCTGGTCGGTCGCCACATCTCGTAGCGACGATATCGTTTTCAACCTGTCTACCAGGCGATCGGTCCAGGTGCCGAGTTCGGTGGCATCGGCATCTTCCAGGGTGTACTGGAACTGGGTCCGGCTTACACGATCTTCGACGCTCAAATCCTGAACGGGCTGCATGAAAAGCGTGATGCCCGATACCTGCGTCAGCCTTGTCTGCAGCCGGCGGATGACACCCGAGGCGTTCGCGTCCCGCTCGTCCAGCGGCTTCAAATTGATTTGAATCCGTCCGCTGTTCATCGTAGTGTTCACACCATCAATGCCGATGAACGAAGACAGGCTGGCGACGGCGGGGTCCTGCAAAATCACCTTGGCCAGCGCCTGTTGCCGTTGAGACATGGCCACGAATGAGACCGATTCCGGTGCCTCAGAAATGCCAAGAATGACGCCCGTATCCTGTACCGGGAAGAAGCCCTTCGGGATCGCCATGTAGAGCAGTACTGTGCCGACCAGGGTGGCGAGAGTCACAAGCAAAGTGAGCGGCTGATGTCTCAGAACCCACTGAAGCGTTCGTCCGTATTGGGCGATCACCCAATTGAAGACGTTCTCAGATTTGATATAGAACCAGTTCTGCTCCGATTCAGGCTTGTGGCGAAGCAGCTTGGCGCACATCATGGGTGTCAGGGTAAGTGACACTACCGCGGACACAAGGATGGTGATGGCAAGCGTGATAGCGAACTCACGGAATAGCCGCCCAACGATATCGCCCATGAACAGCAGCGGGATCAAAACCGCAATAAGCGAAACGGTCAAAGAGACGATCGTAAAACCGATCTGCTCCGAACCCTTGAGTGCGGCTGTGAGCGCGTCTTCGCCCTCTTCGAGATAGCGCGAGATGTTCTCGATCATGACGATCGCGTCATCAACGACGAACCCGGTTGAGATCGTCAGGGCCATCAGCGTCAAATTGTTGAGGCTGTACCCAAGCAGATACATAACGCCGAATGTGCCTACGATCGAGAGAGGAACGGCAACGCTCGGAATGACGGTTGCAGCGAGGTTGCGCAGGAACAGGAAGATCACCATCACGACCAGGCCGATCGTGAGCATCAGCTCAAATTGCACGTCCTCCACGGAGGCTCGAATGGTGGTGGTGCGGTCCGTTAAAACAGAGATGTCTACCGCTGACGGAATAGAAACCCGCAATTGCGGCAACAGCGTTTTCACGCGATCTACCACGGCAATGATGTTTGCGCTTGGCTGGCGCTGGATGTTGAGAATGACGGCAGGCGTCGTATTCATCCAGGCGGCTTGCCTGTTGTTTTCCGCGCCCTCGACGATTGTCGCTACGTCCTCCAGCCGCACTGGCGCGCCGTTCTTATAAGCAACGATGACGGGTTTATAGCCCTGGCTGGTAAGGATCTGGTCGTTTGCGCCGATCGTGTACGCCTGGCGCAGGCCGTCAAAGTTGCCCTTCGCCTGGTTGATGTTGGTCTGATTGAGCGCCGTTCGCAGGTCTTCCATACTCAATCCGTAAGCGGCAAGAGCAGTGGGATTGACTCTGATACGAACCGCCGGCTTTTGGCCGCCGCTGATCGTGACCAGCCCGACTCCCGGCAACTGCGAGATCTTCTGCGATAGTGTCGTGTCCGCGAGATCTTCTACTTTCGTCAGCGGAATGGTCTTGGAGGTCAGCGCCAGTGTCATAATCGGCGCGTCCGCTGGATTGACCTTGCTGTAGATTGGCGGGTTCGGCAAATCGGCCGGAAGATAGGTGCCGGCCGCATTGATCGAAGCCTGAACCTGTTGTTCCGCAATGTCGATATTCAGATCGAGATCGAACTGCAGCGTGATGATCGAGCTGCCGAACGAACTCGTTGAGGTCATCTGCTTTAGCCCGGGCACTTGGCCGAACGTGCGTTCGAGCGGAGCCGTAACCGAAGCCGCCATGACGTCCGGGCTTGCACCCGGATAGAAGGTCACGCACTGGATCGTGGGGTAATCAACTTCCGGTAAGGCCGATACGGGAAGCTGGCGGTACGCGATCGCGCCCGCAATCAGGATCCCGGCCATCAGCAAGGATGTTGCAACTGGCCGGAGAATAAACGGCCGGGACGGACTCATTCGGCTCCTCTTCGAGTGCGGCGTCCAGTGGGTTGGCCAGACGCCGGACCTTCACCGGCCTGGTGCACCGTCACTTGCATCCCTTCCGTCAACTTCTCCGCACCGTCCACAACTACGCGATCGTTCGGCGCGAGGCCATCCTGGATTTCCACGTCGTTTCCTTGCGACAGCCCGAGCTTTACGGGGCGAACGGAAACGGTAGAGTCGTCGCCAACTGAATAGACGAACGTTCCCGTCGGACCGCGCTGGACAGCCACTGCCGGAATAATCAACACACCCTTCTTCGTTTCGAGCGAAAGTCTCGCGTTCACGAATTGGTTCGGAAACAGCGCGTTGTCGGAATTCGGAAACACCGCCTTCAATCGAGAAGTCCCCGTCGTGATGTCGATTTGGTTGTCTACGGTGAGCAGCGTGCCGTCGGCCAGCTTCTTCGCCTGGTCGCGATCATACGCCTGAACCGGAAGCTTGGCTCCTGCCCGAAGCTTCGCCAAAACCTGCGGCAACTGTTCTTCAGGCAGACTGAAAAGAACGGAGATGGGCTGCAGTTGCGTGATAACCGCCAGGCCATTCACATCCGACGCATGAATCATGTTCCCGACGTCTGTTATACGAAGCCCGATTCTGCCGCTGATGGGCGCAGTGATCTTCGTGTAGGTCAGATTCAGTTTGGCGCTGTTGATCGAGGCTTGTGCTCCCGCAATGGCCGCCTGGTCCGCGGCAATAGACCCGCGCGCCTGATCGGCAGTTGCGTGCTGGGTATCAAGCTGCTGCTTGGCAATAATCTGCGAGTTGTAAAGCTCCTGGTACCGCTGAAAATTCGCTTCCGCATCGCGAAGAGCGGCTTGATCCCGCTCGAGCGTTCCTTTGGCTTGCGCTAACGCCCCGTTTGCCTGCTCCAACGCGACTTCATAGGGCCGGGCATCGATCTCTGCCAGAAGGTCGCCCTGATGAACAAACTGTCCTTCGTGAAAAGAAATGTTAACGAGCTGGCCATCAACCCGGGTCTTCACCGTCACCGTATTGAAGGCGGTGACCGTGCCCAGTCCCTGCAGGTAGACGGGCATATCACCACGATGTGCGCCTGCAACAGCTACCGTCATGCGTGCGCTGGCGCATGGCGCCCTTCTTCTTCGCCATCACGTCTTTGCGTGCATTCTCAAACACATACAGCCGGTAACAGCCATAACCGATCAGAGCGAAGACGAGGAGCCAGACCCACCAGTAGCGGCTGCCTTTACCTCTTCCGTTATCGTCCAATTCCGGGAATTGGGTATGCCGCGGGCCCGCCGGACGAATGGTGGGCTCCTCCGGGTCAATCAGATGTGGCTCTATCGTTCCGGGTGATTTCATCCCCAATTCCCCTTGCTTGGCTCCATGTATTAACGATATCGGAAGAATGCCGCTACGGTTTGTAGCTGCAGATAGGCGCAGAGCGGCTTCGCTTGAGTCCTATGAGGTTTAGACGAAGAACGCCAATACGATGTTACGCCACTCCGGGCACAACGATCAGGTTTGGCTCGATGCCTCTATCTCGCAGGAACAAGCGTAATCTTCTCTTCTGCCGCGGCTTCTACCGCCTGACGTGAGAACGGCATGGGGTGGTACTCACCTTCCGACCAGGGCACAACCAGGTCCGCATAGTGCTGGCTGCCCGGTACGCCCGACTCGCCCGGAACGTTCGTCATCACTGACCGGTCCCAATCGTTCAGATCCAGAATCTCCCGGTACGACGCGCCATACGCCTCCGAGTAATTTGGTCCGCCGCCAGTTGCATTCACCGTGCGGCATCACCCGGACGAGCAACCGAAGGTATATCGAAGATGTCCGGCGTATGTTCGCGGTGGGCAGCGGCACTGTCCAGGCCGAACGTCGCCGGCGGGACGTTGATGTCCGGCTGTAAAGCCAAATCCAGCGGGTGGCGGAAATATGCGTGGTGCAGGTTCCCCCACTTCCAATGCGACCTGTCGGGACCCAATCTTCGTTCTAGCTCGGATATCGCTTCTTTGAGAGATTGCGACAGGAGCGCGTTGGTCTCGGGTACGGTTTTAAGGCTGGCCAGAACCGAACGGGGATTGATCCGCGGAACAGGAAGGATCTTCGCCGTGAGTTTAGAGCTAAGCCTGCCGGACCAGACTTCAAAGATGCAGGCGAGCTTCGAATCGGTCCGAAGGTCGGCATCCCAGTGGAGAAATTGGTCTCGGAGAGCCGCTTCGTCCGCCCCTTCCGGCGTCCACGTCTCAAGGAGCTTCATGAACTGCTGCGCGATCAGAGAGACGGTGTCGTTCTGGAACTTCTCGAAATCGGAAACGTCGAATTTGGGCTTTTGGCTGAGCAACTGCGAGATTCGTTCGTAGCGTTCCGGCGAGGCCCAGTAGTACGCGAGCTGGTGCGAATAACCCTGCGGCGAGTATGTTGTTATTTGCCGTGATGATCTCATGCCGCGGAGGGTTGAATTGCATGGGGTGATCGGCGGAGTTCAGATAACCGGACCACTCGTATTCGCCCAGGTCGCCCGGAACAGGGAACAATCCCTGCCAGCCGTTACGGACCGGGGCCAAACCGGCCGCAATCCACCCGATGTTTCCTTTGCGGTCCGCATAGACCAGGTTTTCTGATGGCACCTTATATGCGCTCGCCGCAGCCTGGAATTGTTGCCAGTTTTTGGCACGCGCCAGCGAAAGCGCAGGCAGATAGCCGGCTGTCCCAGGCAACTCGCCGACCCACTTCAGCGCGTAAGCCCGGTGCCGTGCCGCGTCTTCATGAATGACCGGGCCGTGATCCGTGTACTTGAAATCGAATAGCTCGGCCACGGGATGCTGAGCGCCCATGCCCTCCTCGCCGGCGCCGCCCACTAGAATGCTTTCCTGCTCAATCCGGAACTTCTTCCACTCTCCCTTGTAGAGATACTCGGTCGGGTTCTCCGGATTGGTCTTTTCAACGTAAAGGTCCTGCTGGTCAATGCCCACGATGGTGAATCCGAACGCAACCTCTTCGTTATGGCCGAGAGCAATCCCGGGCAAGGCCGGCTCGCCTGCACCAATTACGTTCCAACCAGGCGCCACCAGGTGAACGGTTTTTCGAAGCGAGGGCAGCTGAATGGCGCGGTGCGGGTCGTTCGCGAGCAGCGGTTTTCCCGTTACCGAACGTGTCCCGTCGACAACCCAATTATTGCTACCCTGCTGTCCCGGGAAGCGAATCGGGCTTACGGCAGTCGAATAGTCCCGCAAGACGGCGCTCGTAATGTCGGCTAAATCCAGGCCATGAGGAATGACAAACGGCGTCGGAGGGTCCGGTGGAGAGAGCATCTCTACCGTACTCAATCCCAGTCTCGCTACTTGCTGGGCGCGATTTACCTCCTGCATCATGTTGCCCGTCATCTGTAGACCGGCCAGCCGCGAGACCACGTCTTCCGGAGTCCAAAGTCCCGGATCGAATCCGGCCACGCGGAACTCTTCGGGACGCTGGCCATTCAGGGAGGTGATATACGCGTTTATGCCCGAAACGAACGCTCTCACGATCGCCTTGGCGTCCGGAGAGTAACTCTTCCACTCGGCGTCCCAATCGCCGCGATAGCGAACCAGGCGGGCAATGCGGTCGCGGGGTATAAAATTCGGCCCCAGAACCTCCGCCAATTTGCCCGTACCCGCCCGTCTCCAGAGATCCAACTGGAACAGGCGATCGACTGCTGTGATATAGCCTTGTGCGAAAAACAGATCGTCGCTGTTTTGAGCGTAAATGTGCGGGACGCCCCAGCGGTCTCGAAGAATCTCGACCGTCTGCTTCAACCCGGATAATGTGTGCTGCTCTGCTCGGACCGCTTCGCTCGCACCGAACAGAAACAGTCCGGATGTCAAAACAGACGCGACCGAAGCGGCGACGACTCCCCATCGTCGGAATCGCTCGGACATGGCAAGCAGTGTACCTGATGAGTGACGAATATTCGGAGCGAACGCACCGCGCAAGCTTGAACGGATCCGATCAGCCACCTTGCCGGTACAGGTCTCCGTTCAGATACTTGAGGCCGCTGTCGCACGCCACCGTGACTACTTTGGCTCCGCCGCCGAGTTCTGCCGCAACACGTAACGCGGCCGCAACGTTGAGCCCGGTTGAAGTGCCCGCGAGTACTCCTTCTTCGCGGGCCAACCGGCGTGCCGCGTCAAAGGCGTCCGATTCGGAGACGGTGACGATCCCATCGTAGTCTTGCTCCGTAAGATGTGGGGGCCGGAAGCCCACTCCAATTCCCTCGACGCGGTGAGGACCACCCTGTCCAGTCGTTAGCGTGGGCGACTCGGCCGGTTCGAGCGCAACTACCTTGCTTCGGCATCCTGCCGCTTTGAATGCGCGAGACACGCCGACCAGCATTCCGCCCGTGCCCACCCCAGCGCAGAAAGCGCCGATGTCCGGTCCCAGTTGCTCTAAGATTTCTTCTCCGATGCTGCGATAACCCGCGATGCCGTCTTCATTGTGAAACTGGTCCGCCCAAAAGACGCCCGGCCGCTCTCGTTGACGAGCGAGTTCAGCTTTCATCCGATCGAA
This sequence comes from uncultured Acidobacteriaceae bacterium, assembly GCA_963730775.1. Classification (GTDB taxonomy): domain Bacteria; phylum Acidobacteriota; class Terriglobia; order Bryobacterales; family Bryobacteraceae; genus Bog-105. The sequence continues at coordinate 164,627 of CAVSTI010000028.1, forward strand.
CAGATTCGGGGTGATCTTCCCGTTCTCGCTGGGCAGCAGGATTGGCTCTCCTCCCAATGCGCGCATGGTGTCGAGCTTTTCGCGTGCGAATGCGTCGGACGAAACCGGCGTGAAAAGATAGCCTTTTACCGCGCATACCATTGCAAGGGACGAACCTGTACTGCCACCCGTGTACTCCACGACGCGCATGCCCGGCCGCAACGTCCCACGGCGTTCGGCGCCTTCAATGATGGCCAGCGCCAGGCGGTCCTTGTAAGAGCCCGTCGGATTGAAGTACTCGAGTTTCAGGAAGACACGTGCCGCATTTCGGGAGCGGAGCCGTTGCAACTCGACCAGAGGTGTCTTGCCGATCGAATCGAGAACAGAATGGCCGGGCTTTTCAATCATCTTGGAACGATTGCGATTGTGCTATCTGCGTCGCGTCAAGCCGTTTGCTCTGTCCTGAATCATAATTGAACTTTAGAAGCGACGCGAGAAATGGCTGAAATTGAGAAGATCCTGAGCCTCTGGGAGCAGTGTGAATTGGCGGGAGACGAGGCCGTTTTGGCGACCGTCGTCAAAACACAAGGCTCTTCGTATCGCCTTCCTGGCGCTCGCATGCTCATTACCCGAGACGGTCTTCGAGCCGGGTCCGTGAGCGGCGGCTGTCTGGAGGACGACCTGGTCAAAAGGGCCTGGTGGCTTACAGAATCGGCGACGGTGGTCCGGCGCTACGATACCACTCCCGATGGCGAAATCGCCGCCGAATACGGCCTGGGTTGTAACGGCATCATCCACGTCCTGTTGGAGCGGATCGGCGGCGGCAACCTCGTCATGAATCTGCTGCGGGAAACAAGGGCGTCCCGCTCTCCCGCCACGATTGCCCATTTGCTCTCACCGAAGGAATCGGTCGGTTCGCGTGTGGTGATCGGAGTAACCGGAGACACGGTACAGAGCACAATAGACGACCGGGATTTAGCCGGCCAACTGCAAGCTGTGGCCGAGACCGCCCGAGTGGAGCGCGACTCGTTTCTCTGGAACCAGGATGGTCGCGAGGCTTTCGTTGAAACCCTGACCCCGGCCATACGTCTTCTTATCTTCGGAGCAGGCGACGATGCGGTAGCGCTGGCGAACCTGGCGAAACACTTCGGTTGGGAAGTCGCCGTTTATGATGGACGCGCCCACTATGCTCGCCCTGATCGCTTTCCGAGGGCCGATTCGGTCGCTGTCCGCCACCCTGGAATGATTTCTCAATTGCCGCTCGATTCGTGGACTGTTGCCGTCACGATGAGCCATAGCTATTCTCAGGATCTGCAGGTTCTGACCGAACTCTCTGCCGCTTCCGTTCTTCCTTACATTGGCGCCTTAGGTCCTCGAAAACGCACGGAACAGATGTTCGAAGAGGCCCGGCTGGCTGGGTTTGCGGATTCTCCAAGTCTCCACAGCCCCATGGGGCTCGACATCGGTGCGGAAGGGCCAGACCAGGTGGCGCTTGCAGTGGTATCTGAGATTCAAGCTGTGATGAACAAGAGAAAAGGTGGACCGCTGAGTGAGCGTCATGGCTCCATCCACGCTCGTGAAGGCGATACGCCCGTGCCGAACGGCAAACCGGCTCTGCTGACGGGAGTCTGCGCTTGAGGCTGGTCCCATTCTCGATAGGAGCTTTGCTGATGGCTTCTATCAGCCTGATCGCGAATCCCGCGTCGACCGAGGATCAGGCCAAACAGATTGTCGAGGGGGCGCTGCAGGCCCTCGGCGGCGAGCATTTCGTCAACATGCACACGCGGGTGTCTTCCGGACGCCTCTACTCGTTCTTCCGCGATCAGCTGAGCGGGGCAGAAATCGCTCACATCTACACGGAGTATCCGATGACTGTCGAGAAGGGGGCGCTCGGGATTATCGAGCGGCAAGTACTCGGCAAAAAGCAGGATTATTCCTACCTTTTCCTGGGCAACGCCGGTTGGGATATCACGTTTCGGGGTGCGCGTCAGGTGGAAGACGAAACCTGGAACCGGTATCGGCGCACGACCGAAAACGACATTCTTTACATCCTGAAGGTCCGAAAGGACGAGCCCGGATGGATATTCGATTATGTCGGTAACCAGGTTTTCCTCAGCCGGCACGTCGATATCGTCGATCTGAACGACCCGCAAAACCGCACCGTGCGCGTCTATTTCGACCACAACACAAAATTGCCGGTGCGGCAGGAGTTTAGCTGGCTGGATCCCACGACGAAGAGCCGCAACGACGAAATTACCGACTTCGACAAATACCGCGACATCGGAGGCGGCGTCATGTGGCCTTACACGATCGAGCGTACGCGAAACGGCTATAAGGCTTTCCAGATGTTCGCCGATTCTGTTCAGGCCAACGCCGCGGTCCCGCCAAAGATGTTGGAACTGCCGGCCGGCGCAAAAATCCTCCGCTGAGCGCTGTTCCGGTTCTTCAAGAATGCTGTCAATTAAATACCGGAGATTGCTGATACAATTTTTTCACGCGCTCTCCTGCAGGTTTTCTCTCGTTTCACTGCCATGGATCTCGACCAACTACATACGTTTCTTGAGATCGTCCGTTTAAAGAGCTTTTCAAAAGCAGCGCAAACCTGCTACCGCACTCAACCCGCGATCAGCGCGCAGGTGCGGCAGCTGGAGCAGGAACTGAATACCACTCTTTTCGAACGGCTCGGGACCAAAATCTCGTTGACGGTAGCCGGACGGATCTTCGCTGAGCACGCGGAGCAGATCCTGGCGCTTCGCCGCCGAGCCCAGGACGCCATCAACGAACTCGAAAAAGTGCCCCGCGGAGAACTGCTGATTGCTGCAAATGAGGCGACTTGCATTTACGTTTTACCTGGGGTTTTTTCCGAGTTTAAGAAGCAATTCCCCAACGTGCAGCTACTGGTCGACCGCTCTTACGGAGTTCGAGTCGTTCAGGCGGTTCTCGACAATCTGGCGGACTTCGGAATCACTCAGCTGCCGATTCAGGAGAAAAGGCTGCAGGTTGTCAAAATCTTTTCTGACGAGATTCGATTGCTGGTACCGGCCGGTCATCGGCTGGCTTCCTTCGATCGCGTCCTGCCCAGAGATCTCCTTGGTGAGCAGTTGCTTCTTCCTAAGACCGGAACCACCAGATCGCGCCTGAATACCTGGCTGGATGCCGTTCACGATGAGTTGCACGTTTCTATGGAACTGGATTCCACAGAAATGATCAAACGATTTGTAATGGCGGGCTTGGGGGTCTCCTTTCTCGCAGCTTCTCACTGTGAGGAGGAGGTCGCTGGCAACCGGCTCGCATCTATTCCGCTCGGGCCGGAGCCGATGATCAGGAGGGTAGGGTTGATCTATCGACGCGATAAAGCGCTTTCGAAAGCCGCACTCGGATTTATCCAGGTGACCTCGGAGAATGCCGGCAACGAACTGGCAGCGTACTCCACTCCGCCCTTGCAAGCTCTCGGGACTAAGTAAAACTATGGCGCAGCTAACGGCGAAACGGTCCACGATTTTCATTGCCAATGCCAAGGGCATCCAGGTTTTCAATTCGGTTGCCGAAGTTCCTCCGCCTCTCCGCCGCAAACTGCAGGAAACCACACGGAGTACTAACTCCGCCACCATCCTGATCGCGGACCGCCAGGGTCGGGAAGAGTTAGTGCGAGCTTTGCAAGGCGAGCCAAGCAGCGTGCAATGCCGGCTGGCCGAGACCTTGCGAGCGAAGCAGGCTCGCCCGGTCGCTCAGGAAATTCCGACCGTTACGCGGGTGAAGGTCCCAACGCTGTGGATTGGCGCCGTTTTTGTACTAATTGTCTGTGCTTCCATTTGGCTCGCCCTGCAACTGCATTTTTAGTTCAGTCGGGCGCTAAAGTGGATCACAGCATTGGCCGATTAGTATCTCGTGAACTACTTCCACATCGCCTACCAGCCCTCAGTCATCATCCGGATCTCTTCCGCCACTGACCCTTCCGCGAAGGAAGGTTACCCAAGCCTTTTCGTTGAGATGCAAGGAAAGCGGCTCATCGTGGACGTCCAGGAATCGATCGCCATTTCCTCGGCTGTGACCGTCGAGTGCGATGACGCCATGTTCCTCGGCGAAGTCGTTGCGGTCACCGAGAGAAACGGCCGTTACCACGTTGAGATCTGTGTTGAGCAGGTTCTGAGCGGATTGCAGAGTCTGATGGCGCTCCGGTCTCAGTTGCTGGGTGAAAGTGTTCCCGCCGCCCCACTGCGAACAGAGTTGCCGAGTTCCGGGCCGCGTAAGCAGTCCGCCTTACCTCTTCTAGTTCACCAGCCCGCGCCAGCCATCCGCTATGCTGCAAAAGAATGCAGCGTAAGGTGATCGTGTTCGGGGGAGGAGGCCAGCTTGGCTTCGAACTTTGTCGGGAGTTCAAAGAACGCGGCTGGTCGGTCTTGCGGTTCGACCGGCAGTCGCTTGATATCACGGATTCGGCTGAAGTGGAAAGAGTGATCGGGGAATCTGATCCCCAAGTCGTTATAAATTCAGCCGCATACAACCAGGTAGACATTGCCGAATCCGAGCCACTCGCCGCCTTTCAGGTGAATGCCCTCGCGGTCAGAAATTTCGCCGTCGCGTGCCGCCAGTCGGGTGCGCAACTTGTCCATTTCTCGACCGATTACGTCTTCGACGGGAAAAAAGGAACTCCCTACACGGAAACCGATACACCCCGGCCTCTTGGAGCTTATGGCGTATCGAAATTGTCCGGAGAGCTGTACGCTCAGGCTTATCTGGACAATCCGCTCGTCATCCGCACCTCCGGCGTATTTGGTCCCGCAGGGCGATCACGCGCAGAGGAAACTTTCCCGAGATGATGTTGCGGCTTGCGAAGAGCGGAACACCTATCCGAGTCGTTGAAGACCACTTCGCCTCGCCCACCTATGCGCCCGCCATGGCTTCGCGCACAGCCGAAATGGTTGAAAAGGGGATTTCCGGCCTGTTCCACATGGGCGGAGGAGAACCGATTTCCTGGTACGCCTACGCCAAGTTAATATTCGAACTCTCCGGAACAGCAGGCCGTTCTCCAGGCGACCGATGAGCGTGAGTACAGAACGGCCGCGAGGCGTCCGAAATTTTCGGCTCTATCCAACGGAAAGCTCGAGAAAGCAGGAATCGCGCCGATGCCCTCGCTTGCGCGAGGCGGTCTCGGAGTATCTGAAGCGCGAGAAAGATCCTACCGCGCATCAACCGGCGTAGCGTAGTATCCGTTCCGCGCTTGTGCCCGGTAATCAGAGTTGTCTGTCTTAATCTCAATGCGGCGGAACGACCCGTCTTTCTTCGGATTTGTTGAAGAGTAGCCGATCGAATATTGATTTCGCAGCTCTTCCTGAATCTGATCGAATACCTCGTTCAGGGGATGCTTTCGAACTAACCGTGAAAACCTTGCCGCCCGTCTCTTCCGACATCTTTCGAAGTCCGCCCTCACCGCCTCCGCCGCCGAAGCTTAACCCGCCACGCGAGTAAAATGCGCGGTCTACGTAGTAGATGCTGTAGATGATTGCATCTGCCTTCTGTGCCTGCTCGATGGCGGTCTTGATGTTGTAGGTGCTGCCTTGATCTTCGCCGTCGGTAATCAGGATGAGCGCCTTACGGCCCACTTCGGTCTTCAGCTTCTCGTCCGACGCAAGGTAAACGGCGTCGTAAAGCAACGTTCCCTTCGGTGCTCCCGATGGTGGGAATGGGACCGGTATTGACCGGGACCGGATTGCGGCCCACCATCGGCGACTGGCCGTCGCCTTGCAAATCACGCATCGAAGCAGTCAGTTGTTTGGCGGAATTGGTGAAGTCCTGCAGCAGTTCCGTGCTTTTGCCAAACGAGATCAGAAACGCTTCGTCCTTTTTTCGTAGTACGCTCGAAAAGAACGCCGAGGCCGCCTGCCGCTCCGTATCGATCAGCCGTTCCTGACTGGCACTCACATCGATGAGTAAGCCGAGCGTCAATGGCAGATCGGTTTCCCGAGAGAACCGCTGGATCGTTTGTTGCTTTCCGTCCTCGTAAATCGTGAAATTGTTCTTCTCGAGATTGGGAATGAGCGCTCCGCCCTTCTTCGCCTTCACCGTGAAGAGGATATTGACGAGGTCCACATCCACGCGGATGGTTGCATCTTGAGATTCCTGGCCTGCGCTTTTGGGCGGCTCAGACCCGGACTGGGCGAAACTCACGGTACCGAGAGCTAGGATGGCTATCGTGCTCGCCAGAGCGACGCTGCGAGAAAAGTACGGCATCTAGTTAAAATTATGATCTGCGGGGACGGAGAGCCCCGCGTGGCCCTTCTATGGAAGTTGCATTGCTGCACCTCAAGAGTGCAGATCCGATCTTGGCCGAGATCATTTCCAAGGTCGGCCCATATCGACTGATTACACGCAAAGCTACCTTCGAGACGCTCGCTAAATCCATCACGTTCCAACAGCTCAGCGGTAAGGCGGCCGGAACCATTTTCGGGCGCCTGAAGGCCAGCTGCAGGAGGACGGCTTTCACCCCGCAGTTTCCTCCGCCTGAGCGAAGCAGAGTTGCGCGCATGCGGGCTTTCCCGGCAGAAGATCGCTTCGATCACCGACCTCGCGGAGCGAGCCGCGCGTCGGGAAATCCAATTCAGCCGCTTGAGCACGTTGAACGATGAAGAGATTATCGAACTTCTGTGCCGCGTCCGGGGTGTCGGCGTTTGGACCGTTCAGATGTTTCTGATGTTCGCACTGGAGCGGCCGAACATCATGCCCCTCTCGGACCTCGGGATCCGGAACGCGGTTCACAAAGCCTACAAGCTTTCGGTAGCACCAAAACCGGCCGACCTGGCGCGCATTGCCGAGAAATGGCAGCCGTACTGTTCGGTCGCTACCTGGTATCTCTGGCGCAGTCTGGAAGGCGAAGCGCAGATCTGATCCGTGGCCTTCACTCGCATGGGCGACAAGTTCGCCGAGTCACAGGTCAACGACCCGTTCTAGGGCTTCACCTTTCCGTCCAGCCACTACGGTTTAAGCTCATCCGGAATCTCAGTTCAATCCAACCAGATCGGCTCATTTGGCCCGAAGCCCAGCAGACCGAGCTTTATGGCGAGATGATGTATGATCGCCTGCTGGCATTCGTCGCAGGCGATCACGTGCTCTCGAATTGAATTACTCTCCTGTTCGGACAATTTCTTTGTCAGGTAGTGTTCTAAGGTCTCAATAGATGGATGTGCACTGTCGTCCATCCAGGACTTATCGGCAGAACTTGCCTGCTGTGAACTCCTAGTGTTCGAGCTATTTCGTCGCAAGCATGCCGGCTTTGACTATGTCGAAACTCGCGAAACCGGTTTGGCGTAAGCTTTACCGGTCCGGCTTGAACACAACCACCCCGAGCGGTGGAATCACAACAGAGGTAGAGGCCGGACGTCCATGAGAAGGCGAATCATCCGCAATGACATATCCTCCATTCCCCAGATTGCTACCGCCGAAAATTCCGGCATCGGAGTTCAAGATCTCGCGGAAGCCGCCAGGTTCTGGCATGCCAATGCGGTAACTCATGTGAGGCTGCGGCGTGAAGTTGCAGACGAACACGACGTAATCTGCAGGGTCCTTCGCACGCCGGATGAAGGACACGATCGAATTTTCGGCATCGTGGAAGTCAATCCATTCGAATCCCCAGCCCTGAAAATCGATTTCGTATAGGGCAGGCTCGCTTCGATACAGGCTGTTCAGCGCCGCACAGTAATCCTTCAGCTGCCGGTGAATCGCATGGTCCAGTAACCACCATTCGAGTTGCGCTTCCGAGTTCCATTCACTCGTTTGCCCGAACTCGGCGCCCATGAAGAGCAGCTTTTTGCCCGGGTGCCCGTACATGTAGCCGAGAAACGCTCGGGTGTTGGCAAACCGCTGCCACTCGTCGCCCGGCATTTTGCTCACCAGCGCCTTCTTCCCGTAAACCACCTCGTCGTGCGAAATCGGCAGGACGAAGTTCTCCGTGAAGGCGTAGACCATGCTGAACGTGATCTCGTTCTGGTGGTATTGGCGGTAGATGGGATCCTGTTCGAAATAGTGGAGCATGTCGTGCATCCAGCCCATATTCCACTTCATGGTGAATCCCAAGCCGTTCAGATACACCGGCCGTGAAACGCCACTGAAGGCCGTGGATTCTTCAGCGATCGTCACGGCCCCCGGAACCTGATGCGTCAGCTCGTTCGTCTTGCGCAAGAACGCAATGGCGTCCAGATTTTCGTTGCCGCCATACATGTTCGGGACCCACTCTCCGGCTTTGCGCGAGTAGTCCAGGTAGAGCATCGAAGCGACAGCATCCACCCGCAAGCCATCGATGTGGTACTGCTTCAGCCAGAACATCGCGTTTGAAATAAGGAATGCGCGAACTTCGTTGCGGCCAAAGTTGAAGATCAGGGTGCCCCAGTCGCGATGCTCGCCGAGCCGCGGATCTTCGTGCTCGTAGAGTGCCGTTCCATCGAAGAAGCCGAGCCCATGTGCGTCTTTCGGGAAGTGCGCGGGAACCCAGTCGATGATGACGCCGATGCCAGCCTGGTGGCAGCGATCGACGAAATACATGAAGTCTTGCGGCGAACCGTAGCGCGCGGTGGGTGCGAAGTAGCCTGTTACCTGGTAGCCCCACGATGGCGAGTACGGATGCTCCGCGATGGGCATCAGCTCGATATGGGTGTAGCCCATCCCTTTGACGTAACCAACGAGATCCTTGGCAAGTTCGCGATACGTTAGAGGCTCTCCGCTCGAATCCCTTCGCCAGGACCCAAGATGGACTTCGTAGACGGAAAACGGGCTCTCGAGAATATTGGCCTGCGCCCGCCATTCCATCCACTCTGAGTCGCCCCACTCATAACGTGGAAAGATCGGCTACAACCGAGGCCGACTTCGGCGGCCGTTCCATGGCAAACCCATAAGGATCGGCTTTGAGCTGGTTATAGCCTCGAAACCGGGACTTGATCGAGTACTTGTAGGGGCTGCCCGGGCCCACACCCGGAATGAAGATCTCCCAGACACCGCCGGTCCGGTTCCGCATCGGGTTGCGGCGCTCGTCCCAGTCGTTGAAATTGCCGACGACACTGACGACCAGGGCGTTCGGGGCCCAAACTGCGAAGCGGGTACCCGCCACGCCCTCGACCGTTGTCGGATGAGCGCCAAACCCGTGATACTCCTCGAAATTCGTGCCTTCGGAGTGCAAATGGAGGTCAAATTCACTCAAAATTGGAGGAAACCGGTACACGTCCTCGATTTCGGTGACGGCGTCGCCATAATCGGTAATTCTGAGTTTGTAGCGGTCAGGCGCAGAATTCAGGCTGGCGATAAACAGACCCGCCGGATGAGTGCGGTCCATTGGGAACGCTTTGTCCGCCTATAAGCACTTCCACTTTCTGCGCCTGGGGCAGGAAAGCTCGAATTTCAAAATCGTGTTTACTAGTCGGGCTCTTGGCGTGCGGTCCCAACGCGCCGAAGGGGTCACCATGGTAGCCTCCGACTATCGCTTGAATCTCTTCGTCAGTTATCGCCATGATTTCTCGTTATGATGTCCGGGGAGCTTGGGTTCCGATGTCCATAGCTTTTGAGGCGCCTTCGCCCGTAAGTGTTTCCCTTTCAGAATGCTAGATGGCGAACTTCGAAGCGCCGGAGATCCCGGCACTGGCCGATTTCATCCTTGGCCTGCCAAAGGCAGAGCTCCACCTCCACCTGGAGGGCTCCGTCGAGCCCGAGACGCTGCTCGAGATTGATCCGTCCCTGACCGCGGACGAAATTCGGGAGCGATTCGAGTACCTTGGATTCCCAGGATTTCTGAAGGCTTACGTCTGGGTGAGTCAGAAGCTGAACTCTCCGGCGGCGTATGCACATGCAACGACGCGATTACTCCAGAAACTGGCGGCGCAGAACGTCCACTATGCCGAAATTACGCTTTCCGCAGGCGTGATCTTGTGGAAAGAGCAAGATTTGCCATCGGTTTTCGAAGCAATCCGGGCCGCTTGCGAGCAGGTGAAATCGGTCGAAGTTTGCTGGATTTTCGACGCCATTCGGCAGTTTGGGCCGGAGCCGGCCGCCAGGGTCTTCGAATTCGCCCGGGAGTTTCGCGATTCCGGGGTCATTGCCATCGGCATCGGCGGGGATGAGGAGCGCGGGCCGGCGTCGTGGTTTGCCGATCTCTACCGAGAGGCAAAGGGCGAGGGCCTGCATTTGACGTGTCACGCCGGCGAAACAGATGGTCCCGAGAGCGTCTGGCAGGCGATACGGATCGGGACGGAACGCATCGGGCACGGTATTCGGTCCGTCGATGACCCGGTGCTGCTCGACTACCTTCGAACGCACGACATCCCTCTCGAAGTTTGTCCCTCGAGCAACGTCCGAACGGGGGCTGTCCAATCACTGGAGGCACATCCGCTTCGGAAACTTTGGGATGCGGGCGTTCCCATAGTGCTCGGAACGGATGATCCCGCCCTGTTTTTCACTGACGTTATCAGCGAGTATTCTCGTGCTGCCGAAGTTTTCGGGTTTTCGCGTGAAGAGCTTTCACGACTCGCCGCGAATAGCTTGAAGTATCGATTCCTACCCTAAAAAACACCCGGAATTCGACCTAAGTCCTTTCGAGACTGCGGTTTGATGCACAGCCGGATCAATCCGCCGAACCCGAGACTTAGGGCCGGCATACGCATCCCCGGTAGTTTCCTCAGGATTATCTGGGGCAGTCGAATGTGAACAGGGACTCACTACCTCTTCGTAGGTTTACGAGTTCTTGTTCAAAGCATATCTTTCGTCGATCACAGCCATGCTCGGGCTGATGTTCCAAACCAGTGGCGCTGCTTCCGCCGCTTCAGATTGGTTTCCTTTCTCGCCCTCGGCTCCCGTGGCCGCGGGTTCCGCGGTTGATGCCTCAGGCTTACTGGTGGACTATCCGGGTGAGGACCCTGCGCACGTGATTGATGCGCGAGGTCACCTGTACGCCGCGAGCGACGGACATTTCTATTTCCCTGGAACGGGAAAACGCGCGAAGTTCTTTGGGATGAACTTCATGGTGAACACGATCTTTCCGCCGAACCCCGATGCACCACAACAAGCGGGAGAGTACTCCGGCATCGTGCCGCCGGATGCGGCCGACCAGTTAGCCACTCGTCTTGCACGGATGGGCGTCAACGTGGTGCGCTTGCACTTTATCGATGGCGGGTATGCGAGGCCGGTCAGCATCTGGGATCCCTCATACCCAAACGACACAAGGCATTTCGACCCACTCCAGGTTAAGCGCCTGGATTACCTGATCTTTGCCCTGAAGCGGCAGGGCATTTACTGCGACGTCAATCTTCACGCCGGCCGTCAATTCCGGTCGCAGGACGGTGTGAAAGACTACAATGTTTTCCCTGACACGAGCTTCAACAAACCGGCTACGCAGTTTGATCCCACGATGATCAGATTGCAACAGGAGTACGCAGCCCAACTCCTGACTCACGTGAATCCGTACACGCATCTTCGCTTGGCGGACGATCCCGCCATCGCTTTTGTCGAAATCAGCAACGAGGATTCCATGCTCTATTCCTTCGCAAACGATCAACTCGCAGGCTTTGCTGATGTGTCTGCCTGCTTCCAGGGCATGTCGTGTGGGTTGCCGGCGAGCTACAGCGCGGACCTGGATCAGCTCTGGAATGCCTGGTTACAGAACAAATATGGCTCTGACACCGCCTTAAATGCCGCCTGGATGTCTCTCGGCGGAGGCTCAGATCGTTTCAGCAGTAACCTGAACTTTGACGCGTCGGGGCCGGTAGGCTGGGTTCTTCGAACGTTCAATGGTGGGCAGGGCCTGATTTCGCCCGATGCCTCACCGAATTCCCCGTCCGCATCCGCTGCTCATATCAAAGTGACGGCGACATCGGGGTCGATCTGGGGAGTACAGCTCGATCACTCCGGCCTATCGCTCCAGAATGGACAGCTTTATGATCTCAGCGTCACGCTAAAGGGAACGGCTGGAACCGCTGTCCAGGCTGATCTGATCCAGGACCAGGAGCCGTACGCGTTTTACCAGATCGCCGCGAGCTTCAATGCAACTCGGACTGGCAGACCCGGACCGCAACCTTTCGTGCAAACGTAACGAATACAGGGCACGTGCAACTCAACCTGGATGCGGGGGCAGTCAGGGAGACATATGGATCGCGGCCAAGTCTCAATCACGCCTCACGCGTCGAGCGGGCACTCCTGCCAGGGGAATCTTTGGCGGCACGGTCCGTGAAACGTCAAACGACCATCGCAACTGAATGCGTTTAGCCTGCCGCGCAATCAGGACCTGCACCGCTTTTACTACGAAACGGAACAAGCGTTTTTCGACGGAATGAACGCGTATCTGCGGACCACACTCGGGGTGAAATCCATGATGACGGGTACTGCTGTATTCGGCCTTCCATTAAACGCAGACCTTGCGTCTCATCAGGACTTCGTCGACGAGCATCTGTATCCGGAATATCCGTTCCTGACAGACACGTCCGCGGCCCTGAGCAATTGGACAATTCCCAACCGTTCGTTCACGCGTAGCCCTGGGTTCCTGTTATTTACCTGGGCTTCGCTCGCCGTAAAGGGTAAGCCGTTCACGGTGACCGAAAGCGACGAGGCTTTTCCGAATGACTACGCCGCCGAATGGCTCCCGTGGCTAACGACCTTCGCCAATTTCCAGGATTGGGACGCGCTGATGCCGAAGATGTACGGCAATTGGCCGGACGACTATTTCGCCGAGATGCCGCCCGGATGGAAGGGGAACAACTTTTTCGCCTGGGCGGAAATCCGATCGCGTCAGCACAGTTTCCGGTTGCATCGAGAATCTTCCTGGCATCGCAAAATTCTCGTGCTGCTCAACAGGTGGCTTTGCAAGCTAATCGGACCGACTTGTTGCAAAGTCGATCCGACTCTGGTCACAGGTCAGTACTTCGGGGCGAAAGGTTACGCGGATTGGCAGGCACTCGTGCACTCGGTTCGAGCCTCGTATGGCGACAATGCTTCTTCCTAAACCGCGTACCCCGGTAACGCGCCTGCCGTGATACAAGCGATCACGGAGAACTCACGTACGATCAAACAAATCCGGAGCACCAATCTACAAGGTGAACTCGCCTAACCTGCAGGCCATCACCGGATTTGTGGCGGGCGTAACCGCGGATTTGCCGAACCTCAGCGTTGCTATCTCGGCGTCTACCGCTCCATTTGGATCGGTAACGCTGCAGCCGGTCGACGGCCAGCCGTTACTCACGTCACAACGTCTGCTGTTCTCGTTCATGACCCGTTTCGAGCATACAGGCATGATCTGGAATGCCTCGCGCACAAGTCTCGGCGACAACTGGGGAACTGCTCCGTCGCTGATTGAGCCCATCAGCGGTAGTTACACATTGCGCTTGCGGTCCGATTCCCGGTTCCTTGTGTATGCCTTGGATGCCCGGGGAAATCGGGTGAAACAGGTCGGCGAATGGCGTAGGAACTATCCACCTCCTGCTGAACACGGGGGCAGATCAAACCGTCTGGTATGAAGTCGTAGCGGACCGGAACTGCAGTGCCGCCAATCGGAGATCAACCTTACTATCTGGCTGCTAAGAGCAGCGGGCTCTGCCTCGACGTACAAGGAGGTCCTGCTGCAGTGCAGGATGGTGCTTCGATTCAGCAATGGACTTGCTGGGGCGGCGATAACCAGAAATGGAACCTGGTCTCGTCTGGTCAGGACTTGTATCGAATCGTATCCAGATCGAGCGGGAAAGTGCTGGATGTGACCGGCGGGTCGTTCGCTCTCGACAACGGTTTGCCCATTCAACAATGGTCATTCTGGGGAGGAAGCAACCAGCTATGGAAACTCATCCCGACCGGAGACGGGTTTCAGGTGGTCGCGGCAAGCAGCGGGTCGTGTCTGGATGTGACTGGCGGTCCGGCAGCCCGGCAGGATGGAGTTCGTATTCAGCAATGGAACTGCCTGGGTGGATCGAACCAAATCTGGCAGCTGGTTCCGGCGAGTCAATGAGTTCAGGGCGAGCTGAGCACTCTTCCTCGTCACCCACTGTGGGGTGAAGCCGCTCTCGGGCGGAGCCAGGGAGTAAGAACCGTGTAGATCGGAACCGAGGTCGCGCTCACCTTACGACAGCGGAGCAATTTTCTGCCAATCAAACGCGCTATCGCACTCTGGACAGAACGCTTTGAAAGGCCGACCGAGTCGGCCAGCACGCTATGACTTGCGGCGACGGACGTGCGCCCAATCGCAAGCGTCTGACAGTAAAGGTGAAAGTACACCAGAAATGCAGATGCCGAACGGTCGTGCGCCACCAAGTCTCGCATGAGTGTCTCGTTCAGATAGGGATCGATCTTGAGCTCTATAGCAATAGGTACTATAGTAACCGCTGCCGGCATTCGTCCGTGAAAGCTTGCGCTGGTCTCGCGAATGCTGACAACCTACGCGTATGATCAAACGCGTCAAATTCATCGGGATCCCGGTGGCGGACCAGGATCGAGCACTCGAGTTCTATACCCAGAAGCTTAATTTTCGTGTGTTGACCGACCAGGAATTCGGACCATCGCAACGATGGATTGAACTGTCAATCCCGGGCGCCGATACAGGTGTCGTTTTATTTACCCCACCCGGACATGAGGATCGAATCGGAACATTCGTGAATACTTCCTGGGAGGTGGATGATGTCGAGAAGACATACGAAGCGTTGACCCTGCAGGGCAGTTGAATTCGCCGCGCCACCTTCTAAACAGAGTTGGGGAACTTCGGTGGTTATGAAGGACTCGGAAGGCAACAGCGTCGTATTGTCCTCGCGCTGACGGTCCTTATGCCGAATCGCGATTGCGCGTGACACTTGGGGTATCCGCTCGCAGACGATATCGAGGCAGTCGAGATTCATTCGCGACGAGATCGGAGTTTGTATAATCACCCATGCGAGGAATACCCTGGAGCGCCATTGCGTTCGGCTCGCTGTTGCTCATCTCGGCCTGCTTAAAAGGAGGACAGGAAGTGCAATCTCCGCAACCTGAAAAGTCAAAGCCGCCCGTCAAAACGGAGCAGCGCGGGCGCATCCTTGGAATCGGCGGCGTCTTCTTCAAATCCGCTAATCGCGATCAGATGCGCGAATGGTATTCGAAGCATCTTGGACTCGCCGACAAAGGCGGAGGCGTGATGCTTCCGTGGCGCGAACACGACGACCCGCAAAAGGAACACGTTACCGTTTGGAGCATTTTCCCCGCGTCCACTCACTATTTCGATCCCGGCCACGCGACCGTTCATGATCAACTACATCGTGGACGATCTGGATGCTTTGCTCGACCGCTTAAAGGAAGAGGGCGTAAAGATCGACGCCAAACGAATGAATGAATCGTACGGCCGCTTTGCCTGGATCTATGACCTGGATGGCAATAAGATTGAGCTCTGGCAGCCGGCATCGGCAAAACCGTAAGGCCGATAAGAACGGCCGATCTCGCCCTGCAGCTTTTTCGTAGCGCGCCTAGCCCCGAGCTTGTCCCACGCGCTCATCGAGGAGGAGTTTCAGAAGGGCTTCGAGTTCGCGGATCCGATCCGCCAGATGCTCGATGTCGCTCGGTTCGGATTCAGCCGACGCTGCCACGCGCCCGTGTTCCAAGGTGCCAAGTGCGTCGACTCGAGTGCGTACCACCCGGCCCGGTATGCCGACGACCGTGGAGCCTTTCGTAACCGAATGGACCACGACCGCTCCGGCACCAACGCGGACGTCATCGCCTAGACGGATGTTTCCCAGCACGGAAGCTCCCGTACCGACCACCACGCGATCGCCCAAGGTGGGGTGCCTTTTCCCGCGCTCATTCCCGGTGCCCCCGATCGTAACTCCCTGATAAAGCAGGACGTCGTCACCGATTTCGGCCGTCTCGCCGATCACCACTCCAAGACCGTGGTCGATAAACAGCCGCTCACCAATGGTGGCTCCAGGATGAATCTCGATCCCGGTGATGAAACGGGAAAAACTGGACACGAGCCTCGCTGGGACGTACAACTTGCGGCGGTACAGAACATGGGCGACGCGATGGAGAAGAACGGCGTGAAGTCCCTGATAGCAAAGCAGAATCTCTAAGCTGCTCTTCGCGGCGGGATCTTCGCGCTTGATGGCACGGATGTGGTCGCTCAGCCCCATTGCTGTTATCTTCTCTTACTCGGATGCTCGACTCTGGAGCCGGGATGCTACTTCTGGGAAGTGACGACCGCCAGACCGTACTACGAGGACGCTTACACTCACGCTTTCGACGCCCAGGTGGTGGACAGAACGGACGATGGGAAGCGGCTCTATCTGGACAAGACTTACTTTTACCCTACGTCCGGCGGCCAGCCTCACGACACAGGTACTCTGAGCGGAGCGGCCGTTACGGATGTCGTGGACGAGGGCGAGCGAATCGCGCACATCCTTTCCGAACCTTTCGAGGGCGACATTGTGCAGGCCCAGATCGACTGGAACCGCCGTTTCGATCACATGCAGCAGCATTCCGGCCAGCATCTTCTATCGGCGGTAATTCTCGAGCGCTTCGGCTTTGAGACGCTGAGTTTCCACATGGGCGCCGAACTCTCGACGATTGAACTCGGCACGAAAGAGTTGACGACCGAACAGATTGCAACGGCAGAAGAACGCGTGAGTGAGGTGGTTCGTGCGGCGGTCCCGCTCCTGGTCTCGTTTGAAGACGCAGCATTGGTGCAGGCGCTGCGAAAAGAGAGCCGGCGGACCGGCACGCTGCGGGTCGTGGAAATTTCGAATCTCGACCGGAGCGCCTGCGGCGGAACCCACGTCCGAAATACGGCCGAGATTGGGCCTGTCCAGATTCGCGGATCGGAGAAAGTCCGCGGAAATGTACGGATCGAGTTCGTGTGCGGGACTCGCGCCTTACGTCGGTTCCGGCGCGATTATCAGATTCTGGCAGATCTCGCCAAGCAAAACACCGTCTCCCCGGACAAAGTTCTTGAGTCGTTCGCGTCCGTCCGGCAAAGGCTGCTCGACGCCGAGCGGGATCGGGACGGGTTGCGAGCGCAGGTCGCTCAACTCGAAGCGGATTCGTCTTACCGGGCATTGCCCGTTTCTGCCGACGGTCTTCATCGCCTTTTGCTCCTCCGCCCTATGCTCGACGAAAGTGCGCGCCTTACAGCGACCGCCTTTACGGCAAACTCCAAAGCAATTTGCCTGGTAGCGGCCGAAGAGCCTCCTTCGGTTTTGATCGCGTGTTCGGCCGACTCAGGCACAAACGCAGGAGCCGTACTGAAACAAGTTCTGGCCGAGAAAGGCGGAAAGGGCGGGGGATCGGCCACTCTGGCCCAAGGGAAGCTTGCGGACAAGAGCGGGATTTCGGCCGTCCAGAAGGCGCTTAGATTCTCGGGCGATTAGGTCCGACGGCTCCACGGGTCCGAGTTCCTGCCATTCACGAGAGACGGTAGTCTTAGCGGTTTTCAGGCGCGCCGGAAGCCCAGACCACATCCTTGGCGGGGGCAGCGATCTCTTGAATCTCGGCGAGGAGAGCCGGATCGATCTCAAACTCCGTGGCTTTCAGGTTCGCTTCGACCTGTTCACAAGTGGTCATCCCGACCAGAGTGGAGGCCACGTTCGGGTACTCGATGCAGAATCGAAGAGCCACAAGGGCTGGATTCAGTCCGCGGCTTCTACACAAATCAACAATGGCCGCTGCCGCACGCCTTACGTTGGCGGGCGCGGGGTGCCATTCGGGGATAGCCGACCCGGATAACAGCCCCATGTGCAAAGGCGATGCGTTAATCAGACCGATGTTGTGGGCACTGGCGAACGGAGCGAGGTTCGTGTCCAGATCGGTAATGAGCAAATTGTAGTGGCAATACGAGAGAATCACGTCAAGTTGCTGTTGTTCGGCAACTGACTTCAGCATTCGCAGCGGATATCCGCTCACGCCGATATATCGGGCCTTACCTGCCTGTTGCACGCTTCGGAGCGCGGGCAGCGTCTCAGAGACGATCTGTTCGAAGCTCCCGAACTCGATGTCGTGAGCAAGGTACAGGTCGACATAGTCAGTTCGGAGTCTTGAGAGGGATTCGTCGATGCTCTTCGTCACACGAGCCGCTGAGAAATCGAAAGAGTCTCGTCCGTAGCGGCCGCATTTTGTTCCGAGAATGACGTCTTTCCGGGCCCCGGTCAGGGCTTTCCCGAGACGATCTTCCGCCAGCGTCAGACCGTAATAGGGCGAGACGTCAAAGTAATTGACGCCCAGTTCAATTGCCCTATGGACCGCACGCGCGGCTTCGGTGGGATCTGTTTCCCCAAAAACGTCGCCAAGCGGCGATCCGCCGAAACCGATTTGCGAGACCAACAACTCGGTCTGTCCGAGCATTCGATAGTTCATAGTTGCAACGGTCAGAGTGCCACGGGCATTGGCGAGTGTCAATCGTGAATTAGAGGACTGGAAGAACGATACAGTAGCAACTGCGATAGGAAAAAAGCGTATGCCCATCAAATCTCGTTTCCTTGCACTTTCGGCCGTCTTTCTTGCCTTCGGCGTGTTGCTATCCGCGTTCCAGGCGCAAGCGCCCGCAAGCTTGACGCTGGATTTAAACCGGACGAAAGCGCCCGTCAGTCCCATCTTGTATGGCTTGATGACGGAAGAGATCAACTATTCCTACGACGGGGGATTGTACGCAGAATTGGTGAGCAATCGCACCTTCCGTTCAGATTGGTCCGGGATCCTCAATTGGTACCTGATCGAGAAGGGCCAGTCTTCGGCAAAGATGTCGCTCGACAAGAACGATGGACCCTCCGCCGCACTGACAAACAGTGCCAAGCTTGAGGTGACCAGAGCGGACGGAAACAGCCAGGCGGGGCTCCTGAACGAAGGCTATTGGGGCATGGCCGTGCGTCCGAACGCACACTACAAAGGATCCTTCTTCGCGAAGAGCCAGTCCGAAGGCTTGATACCCGTCAGTGTTGCGCTAGTGGCGAATCAATCCGGACAATTGCTTGCCAAGGCTTCCGTACCTGTCGCCGGAACGAACTGGAAAGAATACAAGTTCGAGATGCAATCCGGGAATACTGCCGCTTCTTCCGAGAATCATCTGGAACTGACAATCGATCGGCCGGGATCTCTTTGGTTCCAACTCGTTTCGCTGTTTCCTCCCACGTACCACGATCGGCCGAACGGAAACCGTATCGATCTGATGGAAAAGCTTGCGGCCATGCACCCGTCGTTCTTGCGCCTGCCGGGCGGAAACTATCTGGAGGGCGATCGGGTCGAGACCCGCTTCGATTGGAAGAAGATGATCGGCCCTCTTGTCGACCGTCCTACGCATCCGACCACCTGGCGATACCATTCTTCGGATGGTATGGGTCTGCTGGAGTTCCTGGAGTGGTGTGAAGACCTGGGGATGCAGCCAGTGCTGGGCGTTTACGCCGGATACTCACTGGGCGGATATGTGATCAAGCCGGGCCCTGACCTGGAGCCCTATGTGCAGGAAGCGCTGGAAGAGATCGAGTATGTCACAGGCGGAACCGAGACCAAGTGGGGTGCTGTTCGGGCCCGCGACGGGCATCCAGCTCCCTTCGCTTTGCGTTACGTAGAAGTAGGAAACGAAGACCAGTTCGATAAGGCGAAAACCTATGACGGCCGCTACGCCCAGTTCCATAAGGCGATCAAAGCAAAATACCCGCAGTTGCAAGTGATTGCGACCATCCCGGTGAATGGCGTTGTACCTGACGTCATTGATGACCATTACTACAAGCGGGAACAGGGCATGTTCGAAGAGTCGAGACACTACGATCAGGCCGACCGTAAGGGTCCGAAGATTTTCGTCGGGGAATGGGCGACGCGCGAAGGTACTCCGACTCCGAATATGGGAGCGGCGCTTGGGGACGCAGCGTTCATGACAGGCTTGGAGCGAAACAGTGACGTGGTCATCATGGCCTCTTACGCGCCGCTGTTTGTGAATGTGAATCCTGGCGGGATGCAATGGTCATCTGACCTGATCGGATACAACGCTCTGGCCAGTTACGGCTCGCCGAGTTACTACACGCAGGCCATGTTCTCTTCCTGCCTGGGCGACCACACTGTCGATTCTTCCACCAGTGGCGCCGGCGACAAGTTCTTTTACTCGGCTACGGTTTCGGCGAAAGCGGGGAAGGCTTGTTTAAAGCTGGTGAACGCTTCATCTACGCCACAGCCGTTGAATATCACTCTGACTGGACTTTCTAGCGCGTCCCACACCGGGCGGCTTGAAACCTTAAAGGCGAATACAATTTGGGCAACTAATACGATCACTGATCCGAAGCAAATCGTACCTTCGACGTCCGAGGTCAACATCAAAGGGGGGCGGATCGAACACATCCTGCCCGGGTATTCCATACAGGTCATGGAAGTTGATTTGAAGTAGGGCCGGAAGTTAGCGTATTGGCGAGCCGGTTGTAAGTCTGCGTCCTGATACACTCGACGCCAGTTTGCATCGCCAGTTAGTGTTGCTGCCACATGCCCACTGCGTCGAACCAGACGAAAATGATTTCGGCCGAATCGGTCTACAAATCAACGCTCCTCGGCTTGTGGTTCTGCTCTGTGTTCACTTCCGGTGTCGCGTTCACTGTGTTGATCTGCTCGCTACTGTATGGCTTCGGCGAAGTGCTTCCGGTATTTCGCTTGACTATGCTGTTTGCGCTCCCAGTTGCTTGCTTGTGGGCGCCATTTGTCCTGATGCTGAAGAAACCGGAGCAGCAGACAACCTTGCTCATCACCACGACGCTAATCGGACCCGGCAGCGATGGCGGTAAGGAGCCTGATTCTTCAACTAAGAGGCGGGGATTCGCATATGGTCTGGTATGGTGATCCTCTTATTGGCATCGGAGGCATTGCGGCAATGATCTTTGCCGTGATTGTTGCTTTTCTGACGGCCTGCTGTTACATCGCCGCCCTACGGCTCCTCTATCGCCGCTTAGAGTAACTGGGCGACCGATTTGTCAGCGCGAATTTCGACGCGGCGATGATTGTGTGATCTAGAGCCGCTTCATTTTCGCCAACCAGGCCGGTGCGCCGTCCTCGTCATGGAATGTCGTGTGAATCCGGTCCGGTTCGATAGAGACGATGTTCCATCCATTTTCGGGGTTGAAGGCGGATCTCAACTCGTCCTGACGGACGGGGTGCGGCCCAGTATCAGGCCCATTGTCGCTGAAGCACAGCACATACAGCGTTCCATCATGCCTAGTCACGGACGCCAAGCTCGCCACGTACCTCGACTGCTCGTCGCCGTCGAAGGTGTGAAACAGCCCGCAATCCAGCACCGTATCGAATGTGCGTCCTAAGTATTCGAGATGGAACGCGTCAGCCGCAATGAACTCAACACGCATCCCACGTCTACCAGCTTTCTCCCGGGCCGTCGCCAATGCCGTTTCAGCCACGTCGACGCCCAGAACCGACAGGCCCAGCGAAGCAACGAGAAGAGCGTTCTCACCGGTCCCGCAGCCCGCATCAAGCACTGTTCCGGAGAATCCGCCTTCGGATACCAGGCGCGCGATTGCCGGCTGTGGCTTGCCAATATCCCATGGCGCACGACCGTCCTGATAGGATGCATCCCAAGGGCGTCCCGCCATCCGTTCGTGACTGGTGGGATGCCGACCTCGTAACGGGTCGTCTGCAACACTACCTGGCCGGTTCGGCAAATTCATCCTTCTTGTACGCGATCTCGCAGCTATTTGCAGTCTTTGCCCGCGCAGAGATTCTTGCTGAAGAAGGGCATTACATGGTTCTGGAATCGGTCGGCAACCGCGCTAGTGTGCGTTCCGGAATAGATCTCGAACGTGTTGGCGATGCCGTACGTGTCTAGTATCTCGTGTAACTTGGCCGCACCTACTCGTAATCCGTCCTGATCGCCAACGTCGATTGCGATCGCCCGGTACTGGCGTAGATTTCGGATATATTGATCGGCAAAAGCGAGGGGCGAATTCGCTGTCCACTTGGCGATTACATCTTGCTGGACAACGCCGTTTTTCGACGGCAAATCAAGGTAACAGGGGCGGATTCTTCGGATCCGGCGACCAGGCGGCCGCCGATGCAAGTTGGGTGCGAAGGCCGAACGGCAGTTTAGCGGAATCCGCGGGAGTCTTCACTGCTTCGAGAGCAGCTTCAGTCTCCGGGTTCGAAGGGCCCGACCCTCGCGGCGCGAGGCAGCAGGGACTCATGATGTACACGCTGCCAAACACATCAGAATGCTTCATGCCGATGCGAGTGGCGCCATAGCCTCCCATGGAATGACCCGCCAAGCCACGGCTGGTTCGGTTGGGGATCGTTCGGTAGTGTGCGTCAACATAAGCGACGAGATCATGAGCGACGAAGTTTTCGAAGTCGCCCGTTGTCACCGAACTCGAATACATCGACCCGTTGTGAACCGTCTTTGAATCCGGAAGCACCACGATCATGTCCTGCGTTCCCTGGGCAAACGCGCCTTCGATCGTTTGCGGGACGTGAATCTCGTGTGTCCATTGTTCGGCGCCGATCGAGTAGCCATGAAGAGCGTAGACAACCGGATAGCGACGGTTTTTTTGAGTTGCGTAACTCGGAGGCAGGAAAACGATGACGGTCCGGTCAACATCATCGCCTTCCAGATTGCCTTCCAATGAAATCCCGTGTACTTTGATGTTCTCGACCGCGGCTGGTTTAGCACCGGGCACGGGATCCGGCACTAAGGTCTTCACCTGCGCAGAGACCGCAGTCGCCAGCACCAGAGAGCCGAGAATGAAGCCGGATAACTTTACTTCGAGTCTGGTGTGCATAGCACGTTCACTTTTGACGGCGATTCAGAATTTCATCAATCTGCTCTTTAGCGACCGGCAGCTTTTCCCGGTTCTCACGGAGCCACGACGTGAAATCCGCTTCGATGGGGGCCGACCATGCTGTGTCGATCTGGCCGGCGGTGTACTTGCCCTCGCGGAGCCGCTGGTGGCCGAAGGTATCGCGCAGGTGGGTCATCTCTGCGGTTTGCACGATTCGCTCGGCCAACTGCGCCGGGATGAATACAACACCGCCATTCCGGCCCAACACGACATCGCCCGGCATGACCGTGGCCTTGCCGATACGAATCGGTGTGTTGATCCCGATCATGGTGGAATTCAGCCGTGCGCCCGTCGCAAGCATGCCGAAGTGGTGCGAGGGATCATAAAAGCGGACAAAGGACGTGAAATTCTCAAGCTCTTCCAGACCGTTAATGTCGCGCACCGCCCCGTCATAGACGATCCCGTTTTTGGTTTTCGCGTAAATGGCGTTGCCTACGTTGTCGCCGATCGATGGTCCATCCTGCTTAAGGCCGAAATGGTCACATACGTAGACATCGCCCGGTTGCAGCATGTCGACGGGCCAAGCATTCGTGCCGCCAATCCGTCCGTCCTGCTTACCTTGCTGCTCGATCACCTTCTCGATATCAGGACGGCCCGGCAGCCATTGCGCGGTCAGTGCCCGGCCCACAAGTACCTTGTCCGGATGAATGCTAAGCCAGCCGTCCTCGTATTCATGGTTGAAGCCAGCTGTTCGCAGTTCTGCCCAGGCTTCCTCGAGAGTCACGGCCTTCATCCGCTGAAGAATGCTGTCCGGAACCTTGGGCCGTCCATCAGCGAAGCGCTCGCCTTTCCAGTCGGGCGTGTACTTAATGAGCAAGTCCCGGGTGAAGACCCCGGGTTGCGCAAAAGCTGACGCGGCGCAAAGGGCCGCAAGGAAAATCGCCGAAACTCGCATGTTTATCCTCTCTTCATGGGCTCGAACCAGGGAGTACCCGGGACCTGAGCCTTGCGCGCCGTCTCGTCGTTCATCTCGACACCGAGACCGGGCCGATCCGGTAAGGTGATGAAGCCTTTCTGGATAATGTTGCCTTCCTTTACCCAATTGCGCCAGAGATCAGGCGAATCGATCCAGTGCCACTCCTGAGCCAGGAAGTTCGGAATCACTGCGCAGACATGCGCGCTTGCCATCATTCCAATCGGCGAAGTCACAGCATGCGGCGCGACGGGAATATAGTACGCGTGCGCCATGTCGGCGATCTTGCGCGATTCCAGCAATCCGCCGCATTTCTGGAAGTCGGGCATGATGATGTCCGCCGCGCGCTTCTCGAGCAGTTCGCGGAAGCCCCAGCGCATGTAGAGATTCTCTCCGCAGCAGATCGGCGTGGTGGTAGAGGCGCGGATATCACGCATGGCGTCGATGTTCTCGGCCGGTACCGGTTCCTCAAGCCACATCAGCTTGAATGGCTCCAGTTCCTTGGCGACCTTCTTACCTGTCGGCGCGTCGTAGCGGGCGTGCATATCGACCGCGAGATCAAACGTCTTGCCGTATTGCTCGCGCGTGAATGCGACTTTAGCGATCATGTGTTCGATCTCGGCGTTCGAAGCCGTCCAGTTCACTCGGTCGATTCGTGACGGATCGCGGGCATCGTCGATATCGATCTTAGCGGCGGTGAAGCCCATCTCCTGGATCTGGTGGATGCGCGCTTTTGATTGTTCGTCGCCGGGAATCATTTCGCGCTCGCCCGAATCGCAGTACACGCGGACCCGGTCGCGCACTTTGCCGCCAAGCAACTGGTAAACAGGCACGCCCAGCGCCTTTCCGGCAATGTCCCAAAGTGCCGTTTCGACACCGGTCAGAGCGGTTACGTACTGGCCAGCTTGAGCCCCGGCGAAAACACCGGCCGTGCGGATGCGTTCCCATGCGGCCTCAATGTTCAGCGGGATCCTGGCCGACCAGCATGCGCGCGAAGGAATTGATGATAGGAACATTCCCGGACGAAGCGTCCGTGCTCTCACCTTGGCCGATGATGCCTCCGTCGGTGTAAACACGAACGTGCACCTGGTATCCATGCACACGGACTTCCGCTGTCCGGATCTCTGTGATCTTCAATTTGGGTCTGTTCTGTGGAGTGGTCATTGCCTCCACGGCTGCCGACAGGGATGGCAATCCGGCCAAGCCCGCTAGCGACAAGAATCCGCCCTTCATTAGGGATCTGCGATTTAGTTCTTGCATCATCAACTCCTTCCGCGATGTCTATACGTTTTGGCAGTCCGGCCAAGAATAGTGTTTGTGGGCGGGTGCGAATGGGCCGCAGCGCACGCGGCAGCGCCAGCCCGGTCTTTGGGAACGCGAGAGACTGTTAGATTTAGCCGATCTGCCACAAAGCTCTCTCGACAGGCATTCCGCCGTGGATGACGTCAAACGGAACCAGTGGCACTCGGTTGCCGTTCACAAGTCGCAAGCCGATAAGAGGCGTCGCGGCCTTCGTTTCGTGTTAGGTGCGGTTTCACTCTCGAATCCGGATATTGCCACAACGCTTACTCTCTTCGCTACGTTTTGTACGGTATGCCGAAGCAGAACCCATTAAATCATGCTGTCTGGAGTGTGCATCGGGCACGCTGACCGTGTCCGGGTTAACGGTTAGACGGAACGTTAAGGGGCTTGGTCAGCCCAGAGGGAAGGCCTATTTCGACTCTTCGGTCACTTCGATCCCGTTGACACAGGCCATGCCCTTGACCGGAACAAAGCTGAGGACAATCTTGCCTTGGGCATTCGGCCGGATGCCGGAGAAGGTCCGATCAATCGGTTTTCCCTCCCGACCTGCCTCGCGATAAATGTCAAAGTCCCGCAAGAGTGCCACGCCGTTGCCGTAGACATCGAAGACGCGGCTGCCGAGTCCACCGAACCCGGTGTTGCCGTGTCCGTAATGACCCTCCGAGAATCGTAGTGTCACCTTATAACGGCCATCCGGGACAGGCAAGGCGTAGGAGAAATGACCCCACCGCTCGCTTGCGTAAAGAGCCGCATCCAGCGGCATTGCATTGTTTTCCCGGACGGGATTCGTGGTCCGTACCAGTGCGTTTCCGCCCAGGAAGTAATGATCAGCATCCCATTGGCGTCCCGCTGAACCTTGCCAGGAAGATGGCCAACCCGCTCGGATCCGTATTGGATGGACGATCCCGGCGCTGACGGGCAATAGCTCGATTCCACTAAGAATTGCTGAGCCTCTGATGGAAGTAAAACTGAGGTGAAGAAAACCGTCGCCGGCGGGTGATACGTTTCTGAATACCCGCTCATCGGAGGTGTTGGACCCATCGGCATCAGCGACAACGTCGAAGAAATCCAGGATCGTCTTGCCATTCGCCGATACGCGAAAGAGACGCTGTCCCTCGCCGCTCGATTCGGCACTAATGAAGTCGGACAGCCCGGTCTCGGCAAAGTGAAGATGAAGTTCGTAAGAGCCCGGCTGTAATGGAATGTCGTACCCAAAATCGCCGCGCCGGAAATGGCGGTAGATATCGGGATCAAGTGTGCGAGAGATTTTCTCGGCGGGACTCACTACCACGGCGCCGCCCGAAAAGAACTGGTCCGGCTGCCATACCCGACCGCTACGGTCAACGTAGGAATCACTCGAACCGACAAGCATACGGAAACTTGCGCCGACGGCCGGGAATGCAGGAGCAAGTCCGGAAACCGCTATCGGCTTAGGATCCGTCGCTACCACGCTGGCTCGATGCCCTCGCCAGAAAAAAGAAATTCCAGCGACAAGGGCAAGAATCGTCACCGTAAGAGCTAAGATTCGACGTAATGGGTACGTCCGCTCGCGCCGGTCACCTTCGTGGGCGGGCAGAATTGGGCGCGGCAGTTCTGGCTGCACGATTGGAGCCTGGACGGGAGCATGTGAATGTATGTCTGGCGGCTCCGCGGCCCACTTGAAGTCAGCACTGTAGGATCCCGGCGGCAAGTCGATCCGAACGGCGTGGTGATTACCGTTTTCGGCCAAGTAATGCTGAGCGAGTTTCTTCCGGACTTCAGTGGCCGTAACGCGAACAATGGTGTGCTGGCTGGTATCGAAGTCATGGGGAAGTTGAAAGAGATCCACGCCGATTGAGCGTTCTTTGAGCTTGAGGCGCGGTCCGCTGACGGTTTGCTCCACGATATAGGTAAGAAACTCCCTGCATCGCTTACTCGTGCGGAAGGCCGCGCTCTCCAGAAGATGATCAAGTTCCGCGCGGACAGCCCGCTCGCGTAGATCCCCGAGTGTTTCGAGTTCGCTCATTTCCCCTGCTGTCCGCGAATCCTATCACAATCCCTCGGAGAGTTCGGAAGCTCGGATTAACAGGCCTCTTAACTGTTAACCGGGCATGAAGCAAGGATCTTGGGCTATCTGCAACCCTAAGAGCTAATTCGAGTTATTCCCGGAACACGGTATCAAACCTAGCCGGGACTAGATTGGCGAGTTACGATCCGATCCTGAGGTGGGAGTCGTTTCATACAATCTCCTCGTCAACCTGCGTAGGAACTGACCGGATGCGGACATATCGCGGCGGAGCAGCCACAAGGTCGGAAGGTGAATCATGCAAGTGCAATTCAGGGGCCTTTTACTGTCTTCAGCCATGCTCGCTGTCACGTGGGCCATCCCTTCATTTGGGCAGACATTTGGAGAGGTGACGGGACGCATCAGCGATCCCACAGGAGCCGCGATTTCCGCGGCACAGATAACGCTGACAAGCGTAGCCACCAACGCGGTTCGAACCGCCGTATCCACCGACTCCGGAGACTATACATTCCCGGCAGTGGCGCCCGGTTCTTACAGCCTCAAGGTTGAGAAGACGGCTTTCAAGTCGGCCACCAGCACGAACGTTGAAGTCCAGATTCAGCAAACGGTTCGCCTTGACTTCACGCTGCAAGTTGGCCAGGTGAGCGAATCCGTCGAGGTCTCGGCGTCAGCTCAGATGCTGCAGGCCGAAAACGTCTCCCTGGGGACCGTTATCGAGAACAAACAGGTTACCGACCTTCCCTTGAACGGGCGCAACTACCTTGGGCTGGTGGCCCTGGCGTCCAATACCAACACACTCTCAGCCACGTCCGGGCAAGCGGCCGGACGCCTGGGCGGCGACCGCGCTAACCAGTCCATTTCGGTGGGCGGGAATCGAATCATGTTCGATTACTACACGCTCGACGGCGTTTCGAACACGGATCCGGACTTCAATACCTACGTCGTACTTCCCTCCATCGACGCTATCCAGGAGTTCAAGGTGCAGACGGGCGTCTACCCTGCCGAGTTCGGTCACCAGTCCTCCCAGATCAACGTCTTGACCAGGTCCGGCGGAAATGCATACCACGGATCGCTCTTTGAGTTCATCCGTAACGACCAGTTTGATGCGGTCCCATACGCCTTCACGGCGACGCATCCGGTCAAGTCACCTTTCAAGTGGAACGACTACGGGTTTGAAATCGATGGCCCGGTGCGGATACCGAAGCTCTTTGACGGGCGCAACCGACTCTTCTTCATGGCGAACGATGAATGGAAGGTTCAGCGCCAGAATTCGCAATCCACGTATTCTGTCCCCACTCCGGCCATGTTTGGAGGCGATTTCAGCGGCATCTCGTCCGTCATCTACGACCCGGCCACGGCTGCCAATGGGACGAAGACACCGTTTGCCGGCAACCGGATTCCAAGCAATCGCATCGATCCGATCTCGCAGAAGTTCCTGAACTATTACGTCCCCTCCAACCTTCCGGGTCTTACCAACAACTACACCCAGATGAATTCTTCGCCGAATAATCGCGATGCGTTCACGGTTCGCATGGACTTTGTGGAGTCAGCGAAATCGCAGTGGTCGGGGCGCTATAGCTGGGGTGATGAAAACCAGGAGTCGACTGGAATCAGCATCACGGGAAGCAAGATCCTGACGAACTACGAGCAGTACCTCGGCACCAATACGCGAACGCTTACTCCAAACCTGGTGAACGAAGCGCGCTTCGGCTATACCCGGCTCAGCAACTCTTTGGGTACGTATTCGGCGTACAACGTTAATTCAGTCGCTGCACTCGGTATCCCCAACCTGCAAGCTGGAGATCCGGTTTCCTGGGGCGTTCCGTTCGCATCCTTCGCGGGCGATGGATTTACCGCCATCGGCGACACGCAGGACGGCCCCTACGCGATCGAGGACAACACGACTCAGGCAGTGGACAATCTGTCATGGATTCACGGGAAGCACACCTTCCGTTTCGGCTTCGAATACACCCGGCAGAACTTCAACCAGATCGGGAACCAGTTTTCGCGCGGTCAATTTGCCTTCCAACCGAACGCGACGCAGAATTCCGCGAGAACGGCAGGCGGGGACGCGTTTGCGGAGTTTCTGCTGGGTGACGTCTATCAATCCACCGTTGCGGTAGCGCTGGCGAACGCCAAATTCCAGAGGAACGCCGAGGCTGCTTTCATCGACGATACCTGGAAAGTAACACCGCGATTAACTCTTAGTCTTGGGCTGCGGTACGAACTGACACCGCCCTGGAACGATCAACTCAATAATCTTTTCACCGTGGCCGTGCCGCACATCTACGCGGTTCCAAAT
Source organism: uncultured Acidobacteriaceae bacterium (assembly GCA_963730775.1). GTDB lineage: Bacteria > Acidobacteriota > Terriglobia > Bryobacterales > Bryobacteraceae > Bog-105. Next base: position 193,903 of record CAVSTI010000028.1, read on the forward strand.
GCCCCGAACACTCCGTACATGTTGCGCCAAGGTAACTGCACGGACCCCTACGCCGGTCCCCCGGCCATCAACATCCGCTGGACCACCGTAAGCGCAAGGTGCAACAACGGCGCGCTGCCGGATCAGTTGATGAACACGTCCTATACGGATTTCGCTCCTCGTATTGGAATCGCTTACTCGCCCAACGCCAAGACTGTTGTGCGTGCCGGATGGGGAGTCTTTTACAACCAGGAGATTGGCAACGCCTATTTCGACCTGGCTCGCAACATCGCCGGTCGCGTCACCATTACATCCAATCCGGGGATACCCAATCTTTTCTATGGCAACGCTGTTCCGGGCGGTAGCGGCGTCACGGCAAACGTGCCGTCCCCGTTTGCGTATTCGATGTCCGTGGACCACAGGACGACCTATGCGATGCAGTACCTGTTCAATATTCAGCAGCAATTGAGCTCTAACTGGGCACTCGAGCTAGGCTACCTAGGCACGCAAAGCCGCCATTTGCAGGGATTTCAGGATGTCAATCAAGCCGTCCCAGGCACTGTCGGTAACATCGCGTCGCGGATGCCGTATCCGGGTTTCAGCAACATCCAACTGGTGCATGACGGGGGGATCGGCAACTACAATTCTCTAACGGTCAAAGCAACGCGGCGCTTCAGCCAAGGCGTTAGCGTGATCACCTCTTACACCTGGGCGAAATCGATCGACACAACGAGCGGTATCCGCAATCAGGGCAACGACACGCTCTATCCTCAGAACAGCTACTGCCTTTCATGCGAACGCGCGCTTTCGGCCTTCGACACACGTCATCGCATGGTCACCTCGGTTCTGTATGATCTGCCGGTCGGAAATGGCAAGCTCGTCGACATTAAGAACCCGGTAGCGAACGCGATTATCGGCGGCTGGCAGGCGGGCGGTATTCTGACGCTTCAAAGCGGGATGCCCGGAACCCTGAGCATCGGCGGCATCGACAACGCGAGTACTGGTGCAGGCGGCTATGACCGGCCCAATTGGACCGGTGTAAGTCCTTACGTCGACAATCCAACGGCTTCGCGCTATTGGAATCTGGCTGCCTTTACCGAAGCTCCTCCCGGACAGTTCGGCAATGTCGGACGTAATTCAATCGAGGGGCCAGGAATCATCGGGCTTGACGCTGAAGTGCACAAGCAATTCCGGATGCCGTACAAGGAAGGTCATGTAATTCAGTTCCGCTTCGAAGCGTTTAACGCGCTGAATCACCCGAACTGGTCGATGCCCTCGCTGAACATCCTGTCCGGGGCAGCGCAACCCGGATTGCCTGCGACAGCCGCCCATCAAGGGTTTGGTGTCGTGTCAGGTACGTCGCTCCCCATGCGCCAGATTCAGTTGGGGCTTAAATACTCGTTCTGATAATCAAGAAACGCTGATGAAAACGAAACAACTTCTCCTATTAGCATTGCTGGGCTGCGGCTCGTGTTTGGCGCAAGGGACGGACGAATGTAAGCCTGGCTCGCTCAACATTCCTGGCGCTCCTTACCCCTGTGTGTATCCGGACAGGCGCGTCACGTTTCGCGTCGCCGCGCCGGATGCACAGAAGGTGCAGGTGCGTTTGGGCGGCACGCACGACATGACCAAAGGCCAGGACGGATTGTGGATGGTCACGATCCCGCCCCAGGTGATCGGGTTCCACTACTACAGCATCGTGATTGATGGGTCAGTTGTTGCCGATCCCGCTACGCGAAGCTTCTTTGGTTCCGGATGGGACAACAGCGGCATTGAGATTCCCGAGCCGGACGCTGATTACTACTCGCTCAGAGATGTACCGCATGGGCAAGTGAGCGAGCGATGGTATTACTCCAAAGTCACGGGCAAGTGGCGCCGCTGTTTTGTCTACGACGCCGCCTGACTATGACAAGAACGCGCGCGGGCGCTATCCGGTGCTCTATCTACTCCATGGCTGGGGCGAAAACGAGGAAGACTGGAGCAAGCAAGGCCACGTGGCGCAAATGATGGATAACCTGCTCGCGGCCGGCAAGGTGAAACCGATGCTGATCGTCATGGATAATCTCAACGCGGTTAAGCCGGGCGAGGATGCAAGTTTGTATTCGGCCCGAAGCATCATCGCCAGACGATCGATGGATGAGGTGACGCCGCCCCCGAACGCCGGACGCCCCGCCGGTGCCGCGCCTGGAGCGGCTCGCCCCGGGTTCCCTTCAAACTTCGGATCGACGTTTACGGATATGATGTTCACGGATCTCATTCCGATGGTTGAGCAAACATACAGAGCTCTGCCCGGTAAGGAGAACCGTGCCATGGCGGGGCTGTCTATGGGCGGCATGCAGTCCTTCCAGACCGTGCTCGGTAATCTCGACAAATTCGCGTACCTCGGCGGGTTCAGCGGCAGCAGCGGATCTCGCGGAGGGTTTGATCCGAAGACTTCGAACAACGGTGTTTTTGCGGATTCGGAGGCGTTCAACAAGAAAATGAAAGTCCTGTTTCTGGGTATCGGATCCGTCGAGGGGCCGAATACGAAGAAGTTCAGCGATGCTCTCACCGACGCCGGCATTCACAACGTTTACTTTGAGTCGCCGGGTACGGCTCACGAGTGGCTGACGTGGCGCCGATGCTTTAACGATTTCGCTCCGCGGCTATTCAGATAGTCCGCCGCTTACGGGGAATTCCACGTCTCGATCGACGTGGTGGGACAAATTTCGATAATCAGCCGGTTGACAATGCAGCCGCGCTTCGGGGGTGTGAAATATGAAAGGCGCAACCATTAGCCGTGTTGCTCAGTTCGCCTCGCTTGCATTCCTTGTGCTTTCAAACCTACAAGGTCAGGTGGAACGAGCGAGCTTAGCCGGAACCGTCACGGATAGCTCGGGCGCAGTGATTCCGGGCGCGACCATCAAGGTCATCAATGAGGGGACGAACACAGCCGTCAACCTGGAGACCGACGCTGCCGGGGAGTTCCGGGCGGTGAATCTCACCCCCGGCAGCTACTCGGTTGACGCCGAGAAGTCGGGCTTCCAGCGGTATCTGACGAAGGGGCTGGTGCTGCAGGTTGCCCAGGAAGCGCGGCTCGACGTCCGGCTTCAAATCGGCGGCCTTGAACAAACAGTCGAGGTGAATGCCGCTCCGCCCTTGCTGCAGACGGAGGGCTCGACCGTCGGTCAGGTCATCGACCCGAAGTCGGTAGAAACGCTTCCGCTGAATGGCCGCAATATTGTGCAACTTGCGGTGCTCGCGCCCGGCGTTACTGGCCTCAGCTATGCACAGACTGGAACCATCAACTCAGGTGCGCGACCTGACGAACTTCGGCCGGGCGGCACAACTTTGCTCGCCAACGGAGCGCGGGACAGCAGTAATCAACTCCTGCTGGATGGAATCGACAACACTGAAATGATCTCCCAGACGTTCGTGGTGCGGCCTCCTATTGAAGGCGTGCAGGAATTCAAGGCGATCACGAATAACGCGGGTGCAGAGTACGGACGAGCGGGGGGTGCGGTGCTTGTGACCAGCACCAAATCCGGCACCAACAATTTTCACGGCTCAGCTTTCGATTACTTGCGCAATTCAGCGCTGGACGCCAAGAACTTTTTTGACCGTCCGGATTTGCCGATACCGCAGTACCAACTGAACCAGTTCGGCGTCAGCCTCGGTGGCCCGATCATCCGAAACCGCACGTTCTTCTTTGCGGACTATGAAGGCTATCGCGAGAAGCAAGGGCAAACGAAAGTCGTCACTGTACCCACCGCCACGGAAAAGCTGGGTAACTTTGCGGGCATTGCAAGAAACGGCATTTTCGATCCCACATCAACGGTCCCAGTCACGAACGGTGGCGTAACTACTTACACGCGCGCCCGATTTCCGAATGACGTGATTCCGACCTCCCGCTTCGATCCGCTTGCGGCGAGAATCGTAGCGCTCTATCCGGATCCGCAGACTTCCGGCCTGGTAAACAATTTCATCTCAAACCCGGAAAAGTTGAGCAACCTGGATCGCGGCGATATCCGGATCGATCATCAGATCACGTCAAAGCAGACAATCTTTGGTCGTTACTCGATCGACAACTCCGATCTGCACATACCCAACACGTTTAATACTCGGATCGGCGGCAACGAGGATAGCTTTGCCGGACCGGACGATGTTCGCGGTCAGCACGGCGTGCTCGCTTACAACAACGTATTCAGTCCGACCGTGATTGGCGAGTATCGGTTCGGGTTTACCAAATTCCGCCAGTTCCTGCTCCCGGAGCAGCTAACGGATCCGGTATGGTCCCAGATACCGGGGCGAGATACCAGTGACCCGTTTCAGCCGTCTGCGCCGATCATCAGCCCCAGCGGCTATGTCGGCCTTGGCAACGCGCGGTCGGAACCTCTCATCCGCCGGGAGCATATGTTCGAGAACACTGCGAACGTGAGCTGGCAGAAAGGGAAGCACGCCTTCAAGTTCGGAGTTGACATTCGCCAGAGGCTCATCAGTGAGACCGCCAGCCCTCCGGGACAAAGCGCGTTCGGCCGTTTCACATTTACGCCCGGGTTCACGAACAATCCATCCAGCACTTCGGGCACGGGGGACGCGATTGCAAGCATGTTGCTCGGCTTCCCGAGTGCGACGGTTCGGGACTTCTTTATACCCGGAACAGCGCACGTCCGGACCAATGAATTTAATTACTACGCCCGCGATGAATGGCGCGTAACGGATAAGCTGACCCTTAATCTCGGCGTCCACTACGAGGTCAACACGCCGTTTACCGAAGACAACAATTACTGGGTGAATTGGAATCCCGTTACGGCGAAGTTGCTGATCGCGGGGCAGAACGCGAGCGCCACCGCAAATGTGAACACTGATTTCTCTGCCATTGCGCCGAGGATTGGTATCGCGTACCAAGTCGATCGGAAGACGGTCGTTCGCGGTGGATACGGCATTTTCTATGATCCGCAGGGTAACTACGGAACGACTATTCGGCAGTTCCGGCAGCAGCCCTTCGATCTTGTGTTTACCACCAGTCCAGGCGACCTCTTCCCGGCGAACAGCGTTCGGCAGGGAATACCGAAACGTTCGGATTTCCCGGCGACTGATCCAAATAATCCGACCGCGGCAGTTCCCAACGCGACGATTACGGGGATTGATCCGAATTTCCGCAACGCTCAGATCCAGCAGTTTAATTTCGGCGTACAACGCGAGCTAGCTCCTTCCACAGTGTTGACGGCGACATACGTAGGCTCGCTTGGAAGACGCCTCGCATGGAGTTATGGCATTAATACGCCACCGCCGGGTCCTGGGGCCGTCAATCCGCGCCGTCCTTACTATCCGGTGCTGCCGAATATCACGAACATCAACTATTGGGAGTCCGCCGGCAATTCGGAGTTCGAATCACTTCAGGTTGTATTCGAGAAGCGTTACTCGCATGGTCTTTATATGAACGCGAACTGGGTCTGGTCTCATGCCATGGACAATGCGCCTTGGGATGGCGGTTCGGGAGGCGGCCAGGATCCTTACAACAGACGCGCCGATTGGGGCAGCTCGAACAGTGACGTTCGCCACCGGCTGAATCTATTCACAACGTATGAACTGCCGTTTGGACAAGGTAAGCGGTGGGCGAACTCGGCCAACCCGTTCAACCGGTATGTGGTTGGAGGTTGGGAACTGGATGCCATCCTGGTCTGGCAAAGCGGATTGCCGTTCACCGTCTTCGCTCCTTCGGCCACTAACAACGGCACAACCTCTCGCGCCAATGTTGTTGCGGGCGTGTCGCCGTATCCAGCGGCCCAGACCCTCCAACAGTGGTTCAATCCGGCGGCCTTTTCGGTTCCGCCTGCCACTTGTTACTGCTATGGGAATTCGGGACGCGACGTATTGACCGGGCCGCGTGCCGCCAACCTGGACCTGACAGCGGCCAAGCGGTTTCGCATCACCGAGAATTCAAATGTGGCGTTCCGCGCCGAGTTTTTCAATGCGCTGAACCATCCGCAATTCGCTATACCCGGGCAACACCACCATCGGAAGCAATGGCGTGGGCTCCATTTCATCAACAGCCAGAACTTCCAGGCAACTTCAATTTGCATTGCGGTTCGTATTTTGAGCCAGGTGAAGGAAACCTATTGCAGCCATGAATCACGTAAAGATTGATAAGAGAGCACGTTTGCTGGCGGGTATCGCGCCAAGAGGCCGCGAAGGCAGCAGCGAAACCTGCTGCACTGGATATTACGGCCATCCGTCACTATCCGGTTCGTGAGCCGGTTTCCGGTAAACGCTACTCCTTGCTGCGGATCACGACGCGATCAGGCCTGATCGGGTGGGGCGAGTCTCCGTACGATCCCAGCGCCGATGCCAAAGCACTCGAGTCTACCTGGGTCGGTCGGCCGGCGCACGCGTACGCAACCATTCCCCCTTCGGCGCCCTTTCGCGCGGCGCTCGATATGGCGTGCCTCGATGTTCTCGGCAAGGCTGCGAACGCGCCAGTGTATAGGGTTCTCGGAGGACCGACACGAAGCAAAGTTCGCGCGTACAGTTCCGTGCATTCAGATGAGTTTCCGGTCACGGTCATCGATGTGCCTGCTCCGGCATTCCGAAATCAGGGGCAAGCGTACCAGAATCGGATTCTCGAGCTTGCCAACGCGGTTCCCGCAGATCGCGATTTCGTTCTCCATGGCAATGGCTCTTTAACTCCGGGCGATGCGGCATCGGTCGCGACGACCATCGAGTCGAAGCATCCGCTGTGGTTCGACGAGCCGTGCTCTCACTCGAATATCGACGCGGTTCGCAAGGTGGCGGGCGAAAGCGTTGTTCCCCTCGGATTCGGTGCCGGCATTGACGACCCGGGCGTGTTTCAGGCCTTACTGCGCGAGGGGCTCATCGACCTGGTACGCCCTTCGATCGGCATCTTTGGGATCAGCGGCGCAAGACGCGTGGCCGCGCTGGCCGAGCCTTACTATGTGGCCGTTGCGCCTCGACATGAGGGCGGACCGGTTACGACGGCGGCGGCAATTCATATCGCGGCGAGTGTCCCGAACTTTTTTATCCAAAACTTGCCGCTTCCGGCCGCAGAACAGGATCGTGCCATGCGGCGCGAGATTGTCTCTCCGCATTTGGAAGCCGGTAAGGACGGATTCCTTGAACTCACGAAGTCACCCGGTCTTGGCATCACCGTGAACGAGGCCGCCCTGGAGAAATATCATGCATCGTAGAAACTTCCTTGCTGTAGGATCGGCCGGCCTGCTTGCCGCTGGGACGAAACACCCGAGCCGTCTACCGCTAGATGCGTGCGACTGCTCGTTCGTTCCGCAGGCGGGACCTGTTGGACTTCAGGCATTCAGCGATGTCAGCTCGGGGTTGAAGATCACCGGCGTAAAAGTTTTCGGCGTGTCTCTGACTCCGAACTCCGACCGACCCTATGTTTTCGTCAAGCTCGAGACCAATCAGGGCCTGATCGGTTGGGGCGAAGGAACTCTGGAAGGCAAAGCGGGCGCGGTGATGGCTTGCGTCAACGACTTCCGCGATTTCCTGATTGGTGCCGATCCGATGCAGGTGGAGCACATCTGGCAATCGATGTACGTTCACTCCTTCTATCGTGCCGGTCCGGTGATCGGGTCAGCGATATCGGGCATTGACCAGGCGTTGTGGGATCTTCGCGGCAAAGCGCTGAACATGCCTGTCTATAAGCTGCTCGGCGGGCCTTTCGACCCCCGCGGTGTTCGCGGCTACTATCACATCGACGGAGCTGGACGCGAACGTTTAGCGCAGATCCGTGAAACGGCAAAGCAGCAGGGAATTACTTGCGTCAAAGGCGGCATTCCCGGCTACTACGAGTGGCTCGAGCGCAGGCCGAAAATTGACCGAGCTATCAAGGCGATCCAAATGACGCGCGAGGCGCTCGGTCCTGATATCGACATCGCCATCGATTTCCATGCGAAGACCAGCCCCAGTGTTGCTTCCGTCATCGTGAAGGAAGTGGAGCCGCTCAACCTGTTGTTCGTGGAAGAACCATGTCCTCCGGAGAATGTTCAGGCGATGGCGAAGATCGCGCGACGTTCGACTACTCCCATTGCTACCGGCGAGCGGCTCATCGCGTCTTACGGCGTCCGCGAACTCATCGAGATGGGTGTTGTCGACATTCTGCAAACAGACATCAACCACGTCGGCGGTATTACTGCGCTCTGGAAGGTTGCGGCAACCGCGAATGTCTCTTCAATTTCGATGGCGCCGCATGCCTGTGAGGGACCGATCGGCGGACTGGCAACCGATTCACGTGGATGCGGCCATGCCCAATTTCCTGGTGCAGGAGATTTGCGGCCAGGTAACGCCGAACGCCAACGATAAGATCTGGCAGGAGTGGCTGGGCTTCCCGGCCATGCGCATGGTGGACGGACGATTTCCGCTGTCCGAAAAACCAGGCCTTGGATTCGAATTATCGGAGGAAAGTCTCGCCAAGTATCCGTTTGGTGGCACGCGGCCCATGGCACGGGTATTCCATGACGACGGGTCAGTCGCAGAGTGGTAGGGCAGCTTTCCCTGCCAAACGCCAATGGATTTCTTGTGATAGTCTTTCATCGATACTGCGAGTGCAATTAGGCTTGCACATTACGCAACAATGAGGACTTCCGTGTATAAGACCTTCCTTTCGGCTGTCTGCATCGCTTCTATTTCTGCCGCTCTGCTGCTTGCGGCACCTCGCAATTTCGTTCCGGATTTCGTGCTCGGGTCATCCGTGGCCGGGCTGCGCACGATAGGGCAGGCTTCATGGCAAGCCGGTCAGGGCGAACTGACGGCGACGCCCCGCAATTCCTCAGGCGGCTGGCTTGTGCTCGATCGAGGCTATCAGGACGTCGAGTTTTATACGGAGTTCAAGTGTTCCGCCAAATGCGATGCCGGCGTGCTCTTGCGCGCGGAGAAGACGAGCGACGGCGGCTTGCACGGTGTATACGTCTCGTTAGCGGACGGCGATGTGGATTCCTACGATATGACCGTGGGTCCGGACGGTAAGGAAGTAAACCGTAAGAAGCTGGACCGTGCGACGGCCCAGTTCTCGCGAATTGCTGTCGGACCTGCGACGAGCGGATCGGCAAAAGTTCCCGGATTTGCTGAGCCGGCTCCTACTGTGGCCGAGGAGAAGGCCGAGTCCTCAAAACCCGCAGCGGCTGCTCCGGCCGGACCGCGTGGAGGTCGTGGTGGGCCGCCGCCTCCCCAAGTAAGCGCAAACGACTGGAACACCGTCGACGTGATCGTGGATATGGACATGGTGTGGGTAACCTTGAACGGCCGTCGCGGTATGAATGGGGCGACCAACGATCACATGATGGGCTACGGTCCCATCGCGCTTCATGTCGGCGGAGCTGGTGAAGTTCGGTTCAAAGAGGTGTCAGCGAAAGATCTCAACCCCAAGGTTGAACCCGAGGAAACCACCTCCTCGCACTTCCGTGAGCAACGGCTGAACGATTTCCTCTATTCGTGGGGAGCGGCGGCGGGCGACATCAACCACGACGGAGTGCCGGACGTCGTTGCTGGCCCGTTCTATTTCACCGGACCAAAATACACCGAACGCCACGAGTTCACGGCGGCGCGCAGCTATGGACCCGCGACCTTTCCTGATGGCTTGACCTACTTTACGTACGATGTCACGGGTGATGGATGGACCGACATCATCGGCGTCTACTCGCGGCCGATATACCTGTACGTCAACCCGCAGGGACAATCGCGAAGATGGGATCGTTACAACATTCTTCCCGACTCGATTTCGGAGCTCGAACTGTTCCGCGATATCGATGGTGACGGCCGTCCTGAGATTCTGTTTGTCGGCCCCGGGGGCACGATGGCGTATGCGAAGCCCGATCCCGCTCATCCGACGGCGGTATGGAAGACGCACACCATCTCTGAGCCCGGCCTTGCGACTCCTCACGGCATGGGTGTTGGCGACATCAACGGCGACGGTCACATGGATATTGTGAACAGCCGAGGTTGGTGGGAGCAGCCCGCTACCGGAGCCGGCGAGGGTCTTTGGAAATTCCACGCGGCAGACTTCGGCACCGGCGGAGCAGAAATGGGCATTTACGACGTGAACGGGGACGGCAAGGCTGATGTAGTGACCGCGATCGCTGCACACGGTTGGGGTCTCGCCTGGTTCGAACAGAAGAAAGACGCGAGCGGCGAGATCAGCTTTGTCCGGCATAACATCATGGGTGACTTCAGCACCAAGAACGCCGGAAACGTCACGTTCTCCGAGCCGCATGCCGCCGCGTTCGCCGATCTCGATGGGGATGGCATACCCGACATGATTGTCGGTAAACGCCTCTTCTCCCACCTCGAAAGCCATCTCGATCCCAATCCATATGGACCTGCCGTTTTGTATTGGTACCGCACGGTCCGAAATCCGAAGGCGGAGGGTGGCGCGGAGTTCGTGCCGGAACTCATCAATAACCGGTCCGGCGTCGGTTCGCAGTTTCAAGTTAAGGATCTGAACGGAGACGGCTCGCCGGACATTGTTGTCTCCGGCGTGAAGGGTACGTTCATTTTCTGGAATCAGATGCGCTCGCGCGCGAACCACAAAGCGACGGAATAGATCCGCAATATGCGTATTGGGATTGTTTCTCTCGGTCTGCTTTGGCTCAGCTCCGTAGGGGTTTGCCAACGCGCGCCTGCGCCTTACTTACGAGGACACAAAAAACGTTCCCGGTCTCGCCGGAAGTACATCCCGATCGGTCCGTGACTTTCCGCCTCTTTGCGCCCAAAGCGTCGGAAGTCATCTTGATGGGATCTCCCGGCATTCTGGAGGTGATCAAGGAACCCAAGCCGCTGCAGAAGGACGACAAAGGTGTTTGGAGCCTGACCGTGGGACCGCTGCCCGCTGGTTTTTACACCTATGGATATGCGATCGACGGCGGCCTTCGCATGCCCGATCCTTCGAATCCGAACCTGGAACTGCGCCGCTGGGGACCACCAGCAGCTTCATCGTGCCGGGCGCCGAAAAGGCGGTTTTCGAAGAGCGGCACGTGCCGCACGGAACGGTTCACGTCGATATTTACGATTCGAAGAACCTGGGCATGTCTCGAATGTTCTACGTCTATACGCCGCCCGGGCTATGAAACCAGCCAGCAGAAATATCCGGTTCTTTATCTGCTGCACGGCAACGGGCAGATCGAAGCGTCGTGGACCTGGACCGGCCGAGCCAACGTAATCATGGACAATCTGCTGGCCGATGGCAAGGTCAAGCCGATGATCGTCGTGATGCCGTACGGCCACATTCCGCGTGAAATCAAGCCCGCGATCCCCGCCGGCACCGGCGCCCGATCCGGTGGCCATCGAGAAGGAATTGCTCACCGGCGTGAAACCTGAAGTGGAAAGCAAGTACCGCGTGCTGACCGATCGCGATCATCGGGCAATCGGCGGGCTTGTCGATGGGCGCCGCTCAGTCTCTGTCGATCGGGCTGCACAATCTGGATCAGTTCGCGTACATCGCCGCATTCAGCGGCGGCGGAAATCAAGGCCGAATGGGAGAAAGCGGATCCGGCCATGCTGAACAGGCAAGTTGAAGGTGCTCTGGCTCGGATGCGGCACGGAGGACCCCGGCTATAAAGGCGGTCAAGGGGATGGACGACCTTCTCACAGAGAAGAAAGTCAAGCACGTGTTCAATCCGTCCGGCGGCGGCCATAGCTGGCCGAACTGGCAGGTTTATCTTTCAAAGTACGCGCCGCTCTTGTTCCGGGACTAAGCCAAGGTTGGACGCGTCAGAGAATAAGAGGTGCGGGCAATGGCTACCTTCTCTGAACTCGCTCCACTGAATTACGCCCTTCGGACAGTCGGCCTTTGACAGAGAAGGGCCAGGTGCTTCTACTCTCTCCTGCTCGGGCGGGTGGCCGCGTTATTCCATGTTGGTACGGGAGGGCGCCGATTTCGACCTGGCGCGAAAACTTCGCGAGGGTTCCGCCACCATCGGCGAGGTTTACAGCTTTATCAGCGGCCTCTATTTCCGCGGGAAGTAGGTCTACACCGAAAGGTTCGCTGCGGCACCTCCGGGTGTTCCGCCTGCCCTCGTCATTGTTCCAGGTGCAGACTGGTCCCTCCCGAAACGGTTGTCACAGTTGAGCAACTCGAGACCATATCAGAAATCCCGGTTGCTGAAGAAAATCAATCATTTCGAGATCCTTTGACAGAAAGCTCGATCCTTCTGAAAGAACATGCGGGCAATTGCTCTTACGTACTGCTTGGCAGCGTCGCAAGTTCGAATGATACCGCTCCGCTTCTCGAGGTTTTCGGCGAACGTCTTCTGTTTCCGGCGGCTTTCGTTGGACGTGGGGATATCAGCCGGGGTGGACTGATGCTGCGGCACGCCCGCTCTGGCGTGGAACTTGAGTACGTTCCGGTTCTGGGTGCCCGACTCCATGGGAACCGGCCGCCGAGGTTGGGTCGTGCCTCAAGCGATTATCTTTGTGGGCTTGCAAGGGTCGGGCAAGACGACCTATTTCGAACGGCACTTCGCCTCCACTCACTCGCACATCAGCAAGGACGTGCAACGTACGGCTGACCTCGAATCTGCTCTCCTCCGCGAGTGTATCCATGCGAGTCGTTCTTTCGTAGTCGATAACACGAATGCTACGCGCGCTGTTCGTGCTCCTTATATACAGCAGGCGAAGTCCGCCGGATACCAGGTGCGCTGCTACTTCTTCGATACCCCTGTGAGAACAGCGATTGGCCGGAACAACCATCGCAAAGATAAGAAGCCGATTCCTGTTCCAGCAATTCTTCGAACTGCCAAGACTCTCCAAACGCCCACGATGGAGGAAGGCTTCGAGGAAGTTTGCACGGTTAAAGTGGAGTCCGAGCCGAAAGGGGAGGCACGCCACGTAGCCGTACAGTTGAAGGTTCGGCCAAAACGTTTATGTCCTCCCCTGTAGTCAGTCGGCGTTCCCTGTTCAAGGCACTCGCAGCAGGTGCCGCGTGTCACGTCGAGGCGGAGACCTCGAAACTCTGGAACTTCGTTTTTGTGCTCATCGATGATTTGGGTTGGCACGATACAGGCGCATACGGCAACACTGTTGTAGACACGCCCAACTTGAATCGCTTTGCGCGTGAGAGCGTTCGGTTCACAAATGCCTATGCGGCTTGTCCCGTCTGCTCACCTACTCGGGCCAGCATTCTTACCGGTAAGTATCCAGCTCGACTCGGACTAACAGACTGGATCGCCGGCCGTAAGGCCTGGCCAACTGCACGCCTCCGAACTCCAACGTTCAAACAAGCTCTCCCGCTCGAGGAAACGACGATGGCTGAGGCACTCAAGACGAAAGGCTACGGGAGCGCAGCGGTCGGGAAGTGGCATCTCGGGGGCGACGGCTTTGGACCGCTTCAACAAGGATTCGATCGGAATATTGGGGGACGGCTGCCGGATCTCCGCCCACTTACTTTGGTCCTCTCAAGCTACCGAACCTGCAATTGGCGCCGGGAGAGTTTCTCACTTCGCGTCTCGCTAGCGAGTCTATTCGGTTTATGGATGAGAACGCCGCAATGCCGTTCTTCCTTTATCATGCGAGCTTCTCCGTACACATTCCTCTCGAAGCTCCGCAAGACCTCGTCGCGAAGTACAAATCACGCCCGACCGGCGACATCGATCCTACCTACTGCGCCATGATTGAGAGCACGGATCAGGCGATCGGAACGTTGCTGAGAAGTATCGACGAGAGTTCGTTTGCGTCTCGAACAGTTGTTGTCTTCTTTTCGGACAACGGCGGAGTGCGGTTCCAGGAAAGGCGTCGCAGGCCCATTACGGACAATGCACCATTGCGAGCCGGCAAAGGACACTTGTTCGAAGGTGGCATTCGGGAGCCACTACTGATTCGTTGGCCGGGTCTGACGAAGCCGGGAACAGCCATTGACACCCCCGTATGCAGCGTCGATTTCTTTCCGACGTTTCTTGCGGCAGCCGGCGTGCGACACGGGCCCGTCGACGGCATCGATATCGCACCGCTTTTGCACGGGCGGAGCATGCCGGAGCGACCACTTCTTACTGGCACTACCCTCATTACAGCGATCAAGGTGGACGCCCATCCGGAGCGGTTCGGCTTGGTGATTGGAAGCTGATTGAGTTCTTCGAAGACGGTCATCTGGAACTGTTCGATCTCAGGTCGGATCCAGGCGAGAGACGAAATCTCGCGCTCAAAGAAAAAGGTCGCGCAGCGAATCTGCTAAGCCTGCTCAGAGACTGGCGATTCTCAGTCCGAGCTGCGATGCCGATTCCAAACCCGCAGTTCGATCCTGCGACCAGTAGTGAAGGCTTGACTGGATACGAGCCAACAACACCGCCAGTAATGGATTCGTCCCTGAAGCAGTGAAGGGACGCGCACATCCGATATAATTCGCGCTCGAGGTCTTTCGTGGCAAGCCGAATCTTTAGCAGGGTCTTAGTACTGGTCGCACTCCCGATATTCTTTCAACCGCTCAAAGCACAGTCGACGAACTCGCAGATCAATGGTCAGGTTACGGACGAATCCGGCGCCGCTGTTCCTGGCTCCAAAATCACTGCGGTCAATGTCGGGACGGGTGTCACTTACGACGCGACGTCCGACCAGTCTGGCTTGTATAACATTCCGCTCATGCCGCCCGGAGATTATCGAATCGATGTCAATACGTCTCACTTTCGCTCGATCAGCAGATCGGGTGTGAAGCTCGACGTGAACCAGACGGTCAAGCTCGATTTCAAGCTTCAGGTCGGTTCGAATACCGAAACCATTTCGGTCACTGAGGCGGCGCCGGTGATTGATACCGAGTCGGGCTCCGTCTCGAATGTAATTGATAACCGCAAAGTGACTCAGTTGCCCTTAAATGGTCGCAATATCTATTCACTGAACGCGCTCGTTCCCGGCGCGGCGCCGGACAATACGGGACGGATCCGGTTCAACGGTGCGCGCGCGCGCAGCAATGAAGTTCTAGTCGATGGCGTCACCCAGGTTCCACCCGAAACCCGATCGGATCCCGGTGTCTCCGCCGCCCGTGGATAGTGTGGACGAATTCAAAATCGCGAGCAGCAGCTATTCGGCCGAGTTCGGCAGCGCCGCCGGGGGGCTTGATCAACGTCGCGACCAAAGCCGGCACCAACGAATTTCACGGGACGCTGTGGGAGTTCTTCCGGAACGACAAGCTCAACACACGAAATTTCTTCGCGCCTTCGACGCAGACCGAAACCAGTTCTTCGACAGAACCAGTTCGGAGCGGCGGGTGGCGGTCCTGTACTGATTCCGCACGTGTACAACGGTCGAAATCGAAGCTTCTTTTTTGCCGATTTCGAGAAAACATACACGCGATCGCAGACGGTCTACAACGTCACTGTTCCAACTGCTGCGATGCGCGGCGGTAACCTTGCGCAATATCTGGGTCGTGTGATCGGAACTGACGCACTCGGCAACAGCGTCGCGCAAGGCCAGATCTACGATCCGTCGACCACGCGCACCGTCGGAAGCGCGACGCGTGCGTACACCTTTGCCGGGAAACCAGATTCCGGTCAACAGGCTGGACCCCATCGCTCTAAAGCTGCTCGGCTACTATCCGAACCCAACGAACAACAATCTCTCGCAGAACTATCCAGACAGCGTCTACTTCCGGTACAACGCTCTACCGCTACGATATCCGGGGCGACGAAAACATCTCGAGCAACAACCGCGTTTTTGGACGCTGGTCCGATTACCACAGCACGCCCATCTCGGCTATCCCTTTCACCGGTGCCTCCGGTGCTTTTCAGCAGAACTTAGGACTACAGAGATCGCTCACGCTCTCCTGGATCAGTACGCTTTCGTCTTCCACCTTTAACGAACTGCGAGGATCGTTTCTGCAGGCGAAGACGAACAACATTCCCTATCTCGCCGGGCAGAACATCGCAGGTCAACTGGGCATTCCTGGGATCACGAACAACGCCGGACTCCCCGCGATCGACATCTCGAGTCTTCAGCAAATCGGAAACGGCGCGAGCGGCGGCTATCTGCAAGATAATCAGCGCGTATTTTCACTCATCGACAACGTCTCGATTATCCGAGGCAGGCACAGCATCAAGACTGGCGGCGAGATCCGCTTTTACCGTCTTGCGAATTTCCAACCGAGCTATTACAACGGATACTTCGCCTTCCGCTCGGCCGAAACATCGCTTCCCGGTACGCTGTCCTCGAGCACCGGAAATGCCTTCGCCAGCTTTCTCCTCGGTGCCGCCGATTCCACGCAATACACAGAGAAGGATCCCGGGCAGATCGTAAATGGAGACACATACGGCGGCCTATTTCCAGGATGACTGGAAAATAACGGGACGGCTGACGTTGAATCTTGGAATCCGCTACGACCTTAATACGCGCTGCATGACAAGCGCGGCTACAGTTCCACATTCGACTTTGCGACCGGCAAAGTTCTGGCCGGGATCCCAGCTCAATACGCCTCCGCTTGCGACGAAGAACTTCGCCCCGCGATTAGGCTTTGCCTATGACCTGTCTGGGAAACAGACGACCGTTATCCGAGGCGGCTACGGTATCTTCTTCTCTCCCATCGTTGGCGGCGGCGGAAACCCATTGAACGGCGTATCGAAGTTTCCCTTTGAATTCACATCCACGGGAACCAGCCCCAACGGAATAACGCCTGCTTCCACTCTCGCGCAGGGACCCGTGATCCTGCCTCAGTTCAGCCTCGACGATCCAAAATTAGGCTTCGGTGGCAACGTAGCAGCGCAGGCGCCAAACACCGCGCCCTATGTGGAGCAGTGGAACATCGGGGTCGAGCATACCATTGCATCGTCTCTCGTTCTGGGAGTGTCCTATGTCGGTTCCGGCGGTCATAAGTGGGATACGGGTAGGCTGAACTACATCAATATGAACCAGGTGCCTTATCCGGTCGCCCAGCAGGCGGGCGTTGCGCAAGGCACATTGAATCCCAACACCGCCAATCTCAGGCCTTATCCGAACTTCAATTACGTCGAGTTACTCAATCCGCGGTATGGAAATTCCAGTTACAACTCTCTGCAACTGAAGCTGGAGCAGCACCTTCCGCGGCGGTGTGAATTTCCTTGATTTCTTACACCTGGGCCAAGTATCTCGACAACGGATCGGAGGCTTACAACTCGCTAGGCGGCTCGTGGCCCGCGGACGTATACAACTTGCGTTTGGAACGCGGTGATTCCACCGCGGAAGTTCCACATCGATTCGTTGCGTCCTACGTATGGGATCTGCCTTTCGGGGCTGGTCGACATTTCGGCATGCATGGCTGGGCGAACGCCGTGGCCGGCGGTTGGCAGCTGAGCGGTATCTGTACTGCGCAGGACGGACAGCCGGTCGATGTGGAGCAATCGACGATTACCGCCGACACGTACACGCTGTTGCAGCGTCCCAATATCTTGGGCAATCCGAATCTGGCGAGCGATGCCCGCACCGTGAGCCGCTGGTTCGATACTTCGATGTTTGCCGCCTGCCGTGCCCTTGCACGTGGGTACCTCTCCTCGCAACCCGATCCGTTCTCCCGGTCTCACGAACTTCGATGCCGCTCTGCACAAGATGTGGGGTTTCGGAGAACAGCGCTCTGCCGAGTTCCGCCTGGAGGCGTTTAATTTCACGAATACGCCTCCTCTCATCCTGCAAACGCGAACCACTTACAACCCGAACCTTGCTCTCACCAGCCAGTCTTTCGGTCAAATTACGTCGGCCGGAGACGGTCGAATTTTACAATTAGCGTTGAAAGTTCATTTCTGAGGAAGCTATGAGCTCTATCTCCCGCCGCCAACTTCTCGCAGTGCGCTCGCGGCCTCTCCGGCCCTCGCGCGTGCTCTTGCGAACGAGCCTGAAATCCCAATGAGGCCGCTCACCAAAGGCCCCAAATTCCATTGGTTCGGCTACTACGACAAGCTACAGTTCGATTCGACGAGCCGCTATGCCTTGGGAATGGAAGTTGGGTTTCAGGGGCGTTCGCCCTCCGGAACGGATGCTGTCCGGATTGGGATGATCGACACGGAAGATGGGGACCGATGGACTGACCTTGGGCCAATCGATAGCTTGGAGCTGGCAACAAGGCTGCATGTTGCAGTGGCTTCCCGGATCGAAACAGAGATCATCTGGAACGATCGAGAAGGCGACCAGTATGTCTCCCACATCCTGGACGTGAAAACAGGGAAAAAACGAACTCTGCCTGCGCCGATCTACGCGATCAGCCCCGATGCCCGTTGGGCCGTCCATCCGGATTTTCGCCGCCTGCACGATACGCGACCCGGGTATGGATATGCGGGCATTCCGGATCCGAACCGCGATGTACTTGCGCCAAAAGATTCTGGCATCTGGAAGATGAGTCTGGATACCGGGAAAGAAGAGTTTCTGTTTTCCGTCTCGGACATCGGTCAGGTGCGCGACGGTCATACAGACATCGACAAGGGAGCGAACGGAGCGAAGCAGTGGTTCAACCATCTGCTATTTGCGCCCGACGGTTCGAAGTTCTGTTTCCTGCATCGTTGGGCGCACGCTTCCGATCCAAACGCGTTCATCACTCGCCTGGTCACGGTCAAGGCCGATGGCAAAGATCCCTACGTCCTTGATCCCTACGGAAAGACGTCGCACTTCATCTGGCGCGATCCCGATCACATTCTTGCCTGGGCTTATCACCCTTCTCACGGCGAGAAATTCTATCTCTATACCGATCGGACCACGGATGTCCAGGTTGTCGGACCGGACGTCATGACCGTGAACGGCCACGTGACTTATCTTGCCGGGCACAAATGGCTTCTGAACGACACCTATCCCGGACAAAGAGCGCAACCAGAATCCCTACCTCTACGAACTCAAGACCGGAAAGCGAGTTCCGCTCGGACATTTTCATTCACCGCCCGAATACAAAGACGAGTTCCGTTGCGACTTACACCCGCGTTCCAGCCCCGACGGCAAGAAAGTAATCATCGATTCGCCTCATGGCGGCAACGGACGCCAGATGTACCTGTTCGACATCCGTTCAGTGGTTGGCTAGGCACTCCGACCCGAATATAGAAAAAAGCTTTGATTTTTATCGCAGCAATGTCGATTTGGGATCTGCTCGTTCGCTATGGGAGTGAAGCCCGAAGGAAGCAGTGACGGTCGGGTGTAACGAAAGAGAGAAAAACATATATGAGATTCATGGTGATCGTGAAGGCGAGTCCGGAGTCTGAGGCGGGCATCCTGCCGAGTACCGAAATCCTGGCCGTAATGGGGAAGTACAACGAAGAGCTGTCCAAAGCCGGCGTGATGCTGGCGGGAGAAGGACTCCATCCAAGCTCAAGAGGCGTGCGTATCAAGTTCTCCGGGAGCAATCGGACTGTTACGGATGGTCCGTTTACCGAAACCAAGGAGTTGATTGCGGGCTTCTGGCTATGGCAGGTGAGGTCAAAGGAAGAGGCAATCGAGTGGTTGAAACGTGCTCCCTTCGGCGGCGGTACTGAGGTGGAATTGCGCCAGGTGTTCGAGGCCGAAGATTTTGGTCAGAACCTTACACCGGAGCTTCGCGAACGGGAGCAGCGGCTTCGGGAACAAGTCTCAACTCGAACCGGTAAACAGTAGCGGGAGGCGGGCTCGGCCTCGCTTTACAGGCGATGCGCGAACGTGATGTGATCGGGTGTAGTGTCATCTACACCCGGGAACCACGCCGCGATCGAGGCCATCTGGCGGATAGAATCACCCAAGCTGATTGCTGTTATGACCCGAATCACGGGTGACCTCGAAGTTGCTGAAGATGTGTGCCAGGATGCCTTGCTTGCCGCTCTTGAGCAGTGGCCTAAAAACGGCATTCCGGAGAACCCTGCTGGTTGGCTTGTAACAGTGGCGAAGCATCGGGCTCTTGACATCTTCAGGAAACGCCGGCGAGTCGGGACAAAGCATGAACAACTCGGCCGGGAACTGCAGGAGCGTGAGTCCATGGTCCCGGATCTCGACATATCCCTCGATGTGTTCATCGAGGACGACCTGCTGCGCCTGATGTTCATTGCGTGTCACCCGATTATTTCGCCGGAAGCGCGTGTATCGCTTACGTTGCGCCTGCTGGGTGGCTTGACAACCGGTGAGATTGCACGCGCGTTTCTCGTTTCAGAACCAACCGTTGCACAGCGGATCGTAAGGGCAAAACGCACGCTTGCGAAGGAGCGCGTGCCCTTCGAAGTGCCCAAAGGCGATGCATTCAGCGATCGGCTCTCCTCGGTTCTCGCTGTGATCTACCTGATTTTTAACGAAGGATACTCCGCTACCGCTGGCGAGGATTCCATTCGTCCTAGTCTCTGTGAAGAAGCGCTTCGCCTGGGCCGGATTCTTGCGGAACTTGCGCCGAACGAAGGCGAGGTGCACGGCCTCGTCAGTCTGATGGAGATTCAGGCGTCACGGCTCAAAGCCCGAGTTGGAGCGGATGGTGAGCCGATCCTCCTGCTGGACCAGAATCGCGCGCTTTGGGATGGCTTGTTGATCCGTCGTGGATTGATTGCTCTCGCGCGCGCCGAGGCGAACACCGGACGGCACGGGCCTTACACGATCCAAGCCGCTATTGCTGCTTGTCACGCGCGTGCTCTAACCGCAGAGGATACAGACTGGCGGCGAATTGTGAGACTGTACGAAGAATTGGCCGAAGCCGCTCCTTCGCCTGTGGTCGAACTCAACCGGGCCGTTGCCGTTTCCATGGCCCACGGACCCGCCGTCGCATTAGCGATCGTTGATGACTTGATGGTGGATCCGAATTTGGCTAATTACCATCTGCTGCCGAGCGCTCGTGCTGACTTTCTTTTTCGGCTTGGGCGGTTCACGGAAGCCGGCGTGGAGTTCCGCCGTGCCGCCGAACTGACGCCGAATGAACGCCAACGTCGCATGTTGCTCGAGCGAGCAGAACGTTGTACGGTCGAATAGCTCAGTTCGGCGAGAGTTCCCGTCCCTCGGACCGGGCCAACTGCTCGGCTGCGATCTGCGCGATGTCAAGCAACCGGGGCGGGTCACCCGTCTAGCGAAGCGAGCGAATCACGCAGCATCGTGTTGCAGAAGGGGCAAGCCGCTCCCAACCGTAGTTGCGCCGGTCGCGGCGAGTTCTTTGGCACGAGCGGCATTGACGCGGTCGCCCGTCTCCTCTCCGAGAAAGACCAATCCGCCGCCGGCGCCGCAGCAGAAGCCGCGTTCCCGAGCCCGTGGAGGATCAATCACGTTCGCCGACCGGGCGATTACCTGTCGGGGTTCGTCGTACTTGCCTCGGTAGCGACCCAAGATAACAGGGGTCGTGGAACACGACCTGCTCCTTTATCTGCACGGCTTGGGAGCTTGTCCGCGTGACGAGCCAGGAACTCACTGTGATGTTCCACTTCGACCTCGGCGCCAAACTCGCGCCAGTCCTCCGCAATGGTGCGGACGCAATGAGGACAAATGGTCACGATCTTTTTCACGTTTGCCGCCGCGGAGCCCTTCGATGTTCGTTTCGGCTAATTGCCCGAAGACGAGATCGTTTCCCAGCCGGCGAGCAGGATCGCCGGTGCAGCGCTCTTTTTTAAGAACGCCAAACGAAGTTCCCAGATGGCGCATGATGGTGACGAATGATTGAATGATTTCTCGTCCACGCGGGTCGTAGGAACCCATGCATCCGAGCCATAAGCAATACTCTTGCGAGCCATCGAAAGCAGGAAATTCCTGTTTCGCGACGAATTTGTCACGCTCGCTTTGAGAGAAGCCCATCGCGTTGCCGTTGCGCTCGAGGTTGAGAAAAAGCTTGGTGCCGTATTCGTCTTCCCAGGTGCCCGTGTTCACGGCGCCCCTCCGCAGACCGATCATGATCGGCAGATGCTGTATGCCTACCGGGCACTGGTATTCACAAGCGCCGCAGGTTGTGCATTGGAAGACCGCACGTTGTGAAACCGTTGCCTCGAGAATGGGTTTCTCGTCGCTATTTCCAAATTCATTCAGGTAGGATCGGACCCCGAGCACGATCAACTTGGGGTTCAGCTCTTTGCCCGTGTTATTTGCTGGACAGTGCTCGGTGCAACGGCCGCACTCCACGCACGAATATGCCTGGAGCGCGGTAATTTGAGTGATGTCCTTGCCTGCGACGAGACCGAAATCTTCGTCTCCGGAGAGCGGCGGGATATAACTGAACTCCTGATGCTCGAGGAAGATCGTGACCGGGCTCAGGATCAGGTGCAGATGCTTCGTGTGCGGGACCAGAGGGAGAAAAGCGAGCAGCGTCAGAGTGTGTGCCCACCAGAGGGACTGACCCGCGAAGCCAGATTCGGGCACCCAGAATGTCGCGATGTATGTGACCATCAGGATGAAAATCAGGGCGGCAATGATGCCCGACTCGTACGAAACCGGCCCTAATGGTTTGGGCCGGAGCACAAAGCGACGGAACGCGAGACCCGCAATCGAAACGGCGCAGGGCGCGGCGAAAGCAAACGCGAACCAGTAGTAGAAGCCGCCGACCAAAGTGTCTCGCGAGAGAAACGAAAGCCCGAAACCCGCCGCCAAGTGATTCAGGGTGACGATCGCAAACGCACAAAAACTCCAGAACACAAAAGCGTGCGCGATCCCGGGCAGTGGCCGCTCCTTGATGACCTTGCTCTGGAAGAGAACTTCGGAGAACAAACGTCCAGATTCGCTTAGCGAGCGAGCCCCAGTTCTGGTCGGCGTCGGGTCGTGCCGATCCGAATTTTGCGAACCACAACACCGAAACGGTGCCAGAACAAGAACCCCGAGACGGCGATCAATACCAAGAGCACAAGCTTGCTGATGGTACTTCCGTTACTGCTCACTCTAGAACCCTACTACACCTCGGACTGTTTCCGCGGGCTTACTTCGAAATTGTAGCCGCTTTAGTAGCATGAGAATTCGTGAGATACGTCATATCAGGAGCCGCAGGCTTCATTGGATCACACCTCTGCGATCGGTTAATCGAAGCCGGTCACGAAGTCTTTCGCGCTCGATAACCTGATTACGGGGCATGTGCGACAACATCGAGCATCTGCTCTCTCGTAAGAACTTTACTTACGTCGAGTTCGACGTTTGCCGGACCGATAGATCTTGCGGAGCTCGAGAGTGCTTCCGTCGATCGCGTGTTCCATCTCGCCTCGCTCGCGAGTCCTGTCGACTACCTGAACGCATCCGCTCGAAACCCTCGAATCCGGTTCCACGGCGACGCGCAACATGCTCGAACTGGCGCGCAGGCACAACGCGCGATTCCTCTTAACTTCGACCTCGGAGTGCTACGGCGATCCGCTCGAACATCCGCAAAAAGAGACATACTGGGGCAACGTCAATCCGGTCGGATTGCGCTCCTGTTACGACGAAAGCAAGCGCTATGCTGAGGCCATCACGATGGCTTACCATCGCGTCTACGGGCTAAAGACGAACATCGCGCGCATCTTCAATACGTACGGCCCTCGCATGGCCTTCAATGACGGGCGCGTTGTGCCGGCGTTTATCGATCAGGCTCTACGGGGCGCCAATCTGACTGTTTTCGGGAACGGCTCGCAAACCCGAAGCTTCTGCTACGTTTCTGATCTGGTCGAAGGACTGTTGCGTCTGAGCGAGTCGGACGAGCGCTTACCCGTGAATCTTGGCAACCCGAACGAGATGACGATCCGTCAGTTCGCCGACGAGATCCGATCGAGGTTTGGCGGGCATCTGCAGATCGAAGAAAAGCCGCTTCCGTCCGATGACCCGAAGGTTCGGCGGCCCGATATCACCAAAGCCAGGCAAGTCTCTCGGCTGGGAACCGAGGATCCTTTAGACGAAGGTCTTGAGAAGACCATCGAGTATTTCCGAAGTTCCACGGCAAGCGCCGGCAATCAATTCTGTACTGGTCTCCTCGTACGGACCCGCGGTTGCCGACTCGAATGCGTGGGTGGGCTTCGGTCTAATTCCGCTCACCGGCCGCGCTGCGCTCCGATTCGCCGCAACACTGGCCTCGGCTTGCCGCTTGGCGATAAATGTGAGCTCTTTAGGCAGCACCGGATGAGAGCGCTCCGACCATCGCGATCGCCAAAGACGGTCGTCATAGGTGCGACGTAGTTTCCGTAGTGCTCGCGCAACGCCGAAACCAGGTACGGACACCATGTCTGACCAATGGTGTTCGCGGGCAAGAATGATCGCCATTGCTCGAGCAAGCGTATTCATGCCGAACTGTTCGGCCGCCATGAGCGGAATCAGCATGTAGTCCGCGCCCATCGAAAAGCCGAACACAACGGCAAAGATGTATAACGAAGCCGGCCGCGTCGGGGCTAACGGCAAGCAAGAACAGGATCGTGGCGGCCACAATGAAATACGTTGCAGTCATCACGCGCTTCTTCGAGAACATGTCGGCGAGCAGCCCAATACTCAGACGTCCCGCGATGCTCGAAAACAAAATCAGTTCCGAAGCGGTCGCCCAGGTCGCGTTTAGTACCTTCTGGTCGAAAAATCCAGCATCACTGAAGACAAACTTCATGTGCAGGTTGATCGATCCGATCGATCCGATGGAGCAGATGCTGCCAAGCAGTAGCAACCAGAATGGTCCGCTGCGCAAGAGGTGGGCAAAACTGTGCGGGGCTTGTTTTGCGTCGCTTGGGGGCGCGAGCGAGCCGTCCGGAAATTGTCCGATTTCGGCAGGTTTGTCCTTTAAGAGAAACAGCGAAAGCGGCCACGCCAGGAACATCAGTCCGCCGATCGACAAGTGAGCGCAGTTTGAAACCCGTACCTTTCGGTGACCGTCTTCACAAGGTAAGAGCCCAACGCGCCAAACAGGCCGACGCCCACGTAAACGATTCCCATCGCCCGGCCGCGTTTCTTCTGAAACCAATGGGAGACCAGAATCTGATGAGGAATCGGTCCCGAGAAAATGTAGCCGACCGTATAAATGAAATACAGCACGAAATAGATCAAAAGTGATCCCTTCATCGCGCCGAAGCCGAAAAAGGAAACGGCCGTCAGCCCGGTTCCCGACGATGATAAACTTGCGAGGGCTCAAGCGCGGGATCAGAAGCGGACCGACCCATATGGTCAGCAGCGCCGCCAGCGGAAACCCGAGCGTAATCTGCTTTAGTTCCCAACCATAGTTTTTCCGAAATAGTCGTAGAAGAAGGGAAGATTGTAGTAGGGAATTCCAACCGAAAGACCAAAGGTCACAAAAGTGGTCGCGACAATCCACCATCCGTAGAATCCGCGTTTTGCCGTTTGCGACCGAATCTGCGTTGAGCGGCATCGACTCGTTTATACCACCGGCAGCTGGCCCAAGTACTTGCAAACCTAGAAATTGGGTTACAGGCTAGTGAGCAAGGGCGTCTAACAGGGTAGCGAGGAAAACGAGTGGCACGAATTCCGTCAGAAGACAATGAAGGAGGTTGTATAGGAGAGCCAATGAGGCAATCTTCTACCATGCAGGGACTTGGTCAAGTCTTGCGTTGACTTTAGCAGCGTCGATTCTCTTGCCGTCAACGCTAGGTTATGCAGGTTGAGCCGAATGTTCGTACCTTCACAGCTGGCCAAAAAGCGAAGGTGCAAGGCGTAATCATATCCCGCAACGGCCAGATAGTAAGCTTCGCGGCAGACGACGATGCCGTCGGAACTGTTGACTTAGCGAAGAGACCAAGATCCAACTGAAGAAGATCGTTGTTTCGCAAAAGCTCGATGAGTGCCGACGTTGGTAGCGGACTTGAGAATTGAAGCACATGGTAAGGGAAACGAAAAGGCGAGAGCTGGTCGCCGAAAAGGTCCTGTTCGACCCGAATCGATGAAGGCTTCCCGCCAAATCGATGCTCGCGTCTCTCCTATTGAGTCCCGTACTGGCGGTCTCGAAGGGAGAGCAGGTCAGCTGGAAGGGCGTGCGGGTCAAGTCGAGACGCGAGCGGGCACCATGGAGACGAAACAGGGCCAATTAGAAGCAGACTGAAAACAGACCCAGCAGCAAGTGGGCCAGGTAAAACAAACTGCCGACGCTGCGAACCAGGGTGTAAGCACCACAAACCAGAGGATTTCCGACCTCGACCGATATCAGGAGAAAGCCAAGGAAACTGTTTACTTCAAGGTCGGCAGCTCGGTGCTGGCCGATACGGAGAAACAGAAACTCGACAGCATCGTGCAACAGACCCAGAATGAGAAGGGTTTCATTATCGAAGTAGCAGGGTTTGCCGACACTACCGGCAAAGCTGCTCGTAACCAAACATTGAGTGAAACTCGGGCTAATGCAGTCGTTCGTTACCTCCAACAACAAGGCAACATTCCTATTCACCGGATCCTCACCCCGGCCGGCATGGGAACGACACATGAAGCAGCCGATAACAAGACGACGACTGGCCGCCAACTAAATCGCCGTGTCGAAGTCACCGTACTCGTCAACCAGGGCGTAGTCACGGGCTCATCTTCGCCGACAGCAACTGCTCCCAAGCCTCCCGGCGGATCTCAGCAGTAATTTGATTTGACGACTAGCGCGAGCGCTGACAAGGAGCTCGCGCTACTCTTCAAATTTGATGTTCAATGTTGCTGAGTTTACCGGGATTGTTTTTATCGCCTCCCTCTTAGCCGGATTTGTAGGCTCTCTTACTGGCTTAGGGGGAGGCATTATCGTTACTCCCGTTCTCACCGTTTTCTTTGGCGTCGACATACGGTACGCGATCGGCGCGAGCTTGGTGTCGGTCATCGCCACCTCTTCCGGATCGGCCGCCGCCTATGTTCGGGATGGTTTTTCAAACATCCGAATTGGAATGTTCCTGGAGATCGCCACTACAATCGGCGCTCTCTTTGGCGCTTACCTGGGTGGTCACATACCCACAACGGCGCTCGGCGTTGTATTCGGTTGCATCCTGCTTCAGGCCGCTTGGCAGACAAGCCGTCAACCAGAACCCCATTCCACGGCGATCCCGAGCGACCCGCTTGCTGATCGCCTGAATTTACATGGCGCATACCAAACACCCGCCGGGTAAAGAACACTATCTCGTACGCCGGGTGAAAGCCGGCTTCGCCCTTATGTTTGGCGCGGGTGCAATCTCCGGATTGCTGGGCATCGGCTCGGGCTCGTTGAAAGTGATTGCGATGGACCAGGCGATGCGGATTCCATTTAAAGTTCCACGGCCACCAGCAATTTCATGATCGGCGTTACGGCCGCTGCTAGCGCCAGCGTCTACCTGAGCCGCGGCTACGTCGATCCGACCATCGCCATGCCGGTCATGCTCGGTGTCTTGTGCGGCTCAATGATCGGGGCGAAGTTCTTGCCCCGCTTGCCGGTCCTGGTGCTGCGTCGCATCTTTGCTGTCGTCGTTGCGGTGATCGGTGTCGAGATGATCGTAAAGGGACTCAGGGGCCATATATGAGCGACGCTAAAGATGACTGACCATGGTATCGAGCGGATCGTCAGCATAATCCTGCGTTCGGGCGTCCTCATCTCGGGGACCGTTGTGCTGCTAGGCGGCGTGATCTTCCTGACCGCGCACGGAAGAGATCGCGGACTATCACAACTTCCACGGGCAGCCGGCGTCCGATCGATTGGTTCACCAAATCGTCGCTGGAGCATTTGCGCTTCGCGCTCGCTCAATCATCCAGTTCGGAGTTCTTTTGCTGATCTCGACTCCGATTGCCCGCGTAGCCTTTTCGCTCGTCGGCTTTGCTCTCGAGCGCGACAGACTTACGTCGTGATTACGATCGTTCTCGGCGTCCTGCTCTACAGCTTGATCGCGGGTGCGTTCGGATCCGCTTAGGCTCACTTAACAGGCTTTCGAGGTTCAAGCGCTTTCAGTTCGTGGAATTCCTGCCGCAGTTGCTCGAGGTCGAACTCGAGTTGAACAGCCGCGCGAAGACGGGCGGAGCGGCTTTCTATGCTGTCGCTAACGGTGTCGATCGACGGCTCTCCGGAGAGAAATTGGGCGAACCGAATTTCTTTTTGTCCCGGCTGCTTCGGCAGTCTCGCTACAAGCGCACCGCCGGGCCAATCGGCCAATTTGTCGAGAACCGTTTCGACTTCCGAGAGATCTCCGAAAGCAAACATGCGCTCGCTGCGATCCTTGATCTCTCCCAACGTCTGCGGTCCTCGCAACAAAAGCGTGCAGAGTGCCGCCAGTTCACGCCGGCCGAGGTTCAATGTTTCCGATATTCGTTGGCTGTACTTAGTCACCCGGCTGCCGGTGATGATAAACGCCAGCTTCAACGCGCGCAATCGCTCAATCGCAGCCAGAACGATTTCATCGTCGTAGTCGACCACTGGATCGCGATTCGATTTCTGATTGCAGGCATTCACCAGCGCATTCAGCGATAGCGGGTAATATTCAGGCGTTGTCGCTTCTTTTTCGATCAAGGAGCCCAATACGCGAACCTCTGAGGGGGCCAAAGTTTCGATCATTTCGGTGAGTCCTTCACAGGATGCGCAGGTGGAATCCGCCATCAACATGCAGAACCTGGCCCGTGCAATAATCCAATTTACCGTCGGCAATGGCCCGAACGGTTGCCGCCACATCAGAGCTCTCTCCCATGCGGCGCTGCGGTAGCAGTCCCTCGGAAATCCGGCGATCGTAATCTGCCGCTACTTTCGCGATCATATCTGTGCGAATGATGCCCGGTTGGATCTCGAAAACGGGGATGTTGTCCGCGGCCAACCGGGCTGCAAATAGCTTCACGGCCATGCTAAGCCCGGCCTTGGCGATGCAATAGTCGCCCCGGTTGACGGAAGCAGTAAAGCTTGAAATCGAACTGACGAAGACAATTCGACCGGCTTTCCGTTCGAGCATGCCTCGCGCGATTCCCTGCGTCAGGAAGTACGGACCTTTCAGATTGGTTCCAACCAGTTCGTCGAAGCTGTCCGTGGTGGCCTCGAGGATATCGAGCCGCTGGCGAGGCGCCATACCGGCGTTGTTGATTAGCAATTCGACCTGAGGAAAGCGTTCCTGCAGCTCGCTGAGAAACTGCTGCCGGGAATCCTGGTCGTTCAACTGGCAGGGAAGAACGGTGCAGCCCGTTTTCGCTGCTACCTCGTCGGCTGCTTGCCGGTTGTTGTTATACGTGGCAACGACGTGGTGGGTGGACGACAAGTTCTTCGACGATCGCTCGGCCGATGCCACGGCTTCCCCCGGTAACGACCGCGATGGGTTTAGACACTCAATAAATGATAGAAGAGTGGGTCACCGGTTGGCGCTAACACTTGTTTGCCGGGAGGTTCCTGCTCGCTCGGGGACCACTGATTTCAACAGCGCTTTTTGCGCCAGCACCCGACGCTAATCCGGTAAAGGGTTGCGAGCAGAAGAGAGACGGCCGCAAGGAGCATGCTCGCCGGTTCCGGAATTGTACTGATCACGACGATGTCGTCAAAAGCGGAGCTGACGGTCCCACTGAATGTTGCGCTTTGCAGGTTGGTGAAGTTCAGGGTTTCTTCGGTGGCACTCGATAGATTGTAGAAAGTCGTGCTCACGGTACCACCCCCGATCAAATTACCGGTAATTGTGATGTCCTCGCTACCAGGTCCATACGGGTAGGTAGTGTGACCCATCACAACACTAATCAGATTAAAGGGAGCAGGGCCAGTAAGCGTGGCGCCTGCTGCGGTGTAGAAAGCTGTATTGTCCCCTGGAAAAAGCGACGTAAAGGGCGGCATTTCCGGGCTGAAAATGGCTGCCGAACCCGTAAGCGTGAAGCCCGCCTCGGTATATGTGGCCGTAGGGCGGATTGCACCTGCATTGACGCCGGCTTCAAACGTTATGACACTCGCCCGGGAAACAACTGGAACCGCGGCGACCAAGCATAGGAAGGCGAGTGCGGATTTCAGCGACATGCTAGGTTTCAAGTCTACCGCCCGCCACCGCACTGAACCCGGAAACTGCAGATCACGTGATCTGTCCATTGTGTTTACGCCTGCGATTTGCGCGCTACAGATTCATCGGGTTTTGAAGCGTAAAGGTGAGGCGCGTTTCGGATGGGATTTTCACCTTTTGGCCCGAAGTCATCACCTGCGCCGCAGTTCCCGCGGCCGCACCCGAACCTGCTCCGATGGCAGCGCCTTTGCCGCCTCCCGCGATGGCTCCGATGATTGCCCCCAAGGCAGTAGTGCCGCCGATCACCTTGGCTGAGCGCTCTCCTCTGCCTTGGCTTGCTTGAGAAACGCCTGTTGTCGTGACGTCGTACTGTCGGCCGTTTACCGTAATCGTTTTCAGATCGAGCGTCAAGGAAGTGCGGCCCTGTATTTTGCCGGAGTGCTCCGCGTCGATCAGAAACGCAACCGCGTCGCTACCGCGAGGAATCACGGTCTGTCCATCCACCAAAACCGGTTCGTCAAGGCTGACGCGATACGTCTGGCCCAAATGATCGATTTCTGAATTTACGGGGTCGATCAGCCGAACGACAATCTGCTTCCCAGGTGGAATTGTGATCGATGATGGGCTGGCGCCGGGTGCTGGCTGTGGATAATTATTGCCGGCAGAGTACCTCGGATCCCGCTCTGGTGGCGCATCGTTTCTGGGCGGTGCGTTGGAGGGCCACGGTGCTACGGTGCTCGACGGTCCGTTCGCCGGGGGCGGGTAGTTCGTCGATTGCGGTCCCGGCCCCTGGTTTGAGGTTGGATTGGACGCTCCGCCAACGAAACGAATGGAATCTACATCTCCGATATTGTAGGTGGCCGCGCTGTGCCCGTCGTCGAAGCGTATCGACCGCGCGTCGCCGCCAACAAACGTACCCTCAATCGACCTGCCACTCCGCAATACCAACGTATCCGCGTTCAGCAGACATCCAGTGATCAGAAGAACACCAAACAGCTTTCGGTTTCCCATGTCTCTCCAGCCAGATTCGCACAGAAATCCCAGGGGGTCTGTCGATCTTACTAGAAACTGACGTATCGGTCGAGCGCAGGTTTCCTTCCTGCACCGGTCAGGGTTGAACGACGGGATTCGCCTGGTCCGGAGAGTCTTTGAAGAATTTGGCTATATCCGGGCGACTGTGGGACAGAATGCGGAAGGCGACCTTCTTACCTTGGCGAAACGCGTCCGCGTACAGGCGGTCCCGCTCCTGGCGAGAGTAGGTGAATCCGATGCTATAGAAATGGTCCAGCGATAGACCGAGCACCTTCGTTCCGGCGTACGCCACGGCGGCCTTGGCGATCAATCCTCCCCCGAAGGGGATTTTGCCGACAAGCTGCTTTGCCAGTGCTCGCCAACCAAACGCGCTTCCGATTACGGTAGCGATCTCGGACTTCTGCTCACGATACCCGATCTCGCGGTCGCTCGCCGCCGCAATGGTGAAGGCCATGCGTACCTGATTCATCGTTAAAAACGCCGTATCGGAGGCAAACTCCGCGACGGCCCAGGGCAGTTCAATTACGCTCGGAATGATATCCGGCAACGCTGTGGTCAGAGAGAAAAGCGTGTTCTCGCGGCTGGTTTTGGAAATGACTTGCTTGATGAACGGCCTGCGGAATGGAAAAAATGCGCGCGAAAGCGGAATACCGGTATCCGGATAACGGTGCAGCGCGGAATGGATCAACTCCTGCGGCTCCGCCGGGTTGAAGACCAGCGCGTCGGAAGGCGCTAACAAGCCTCGGTGGTAAACCACCAGGTCGTGGCCGGGAAGCGATACGCTTCGTTCACCCCGGCTGATCAGTTCGGCCGATTCGCGCCTTCGAGCGGGCCTTAAATCCTGGAGGAAGTAGTCCTCCATTTCGCGATAAGCCGAATCATTCGGGGCGTGCAGTGTGATATGCGCGGGTTGACTGCTCAATTCCCGAATCTGGTTCGGATTAAGCGAATTCAGCGCCTTCCGGATGTGTATCAGTGACTGTATGGCCATTCGATCTCCCGTGCGAAATTGGATCATCTGCACCGCTGAGGCGCAGGATGACCCTCAGATTGCTCTTCCAATCTGAGTTAACACCAACCCGTTCGACCTCCACTTCGGGAGAAAAGTAACGGAGCACGATTGAGTTTGTGGAATGGAAGCTCAAAGCCGGAGCGACTAAGAGAAGTCGCGGAGGAACGGAGGAAACTTCGCCACCCGGGAAGAGACGCTGAATCTCGTGCCGCTCCAGATGCCACCGAATGCGCATCCAGTAATCCAGAGCCTGGAGCGGCAACTGTATGTCTGTGGAAGCTTTCAGCTCCAGCACCGCGAGGCGGCCATCTCGTGATAAGGCAAGAAGGTCGATGATGTCGCGATCGCCTGCCGCAAATGTAAGTACCTGTCCGTGCAGAGGCTCGGGTAGCAGGACCGGATCGATGAGGCTGATGTTGGCGCGGACGGCGGATTCGAGCCATCGTTCAGGGGCGGACAACCCGGCAGGACTGTGAGTGGAATTGTGCGGAGCCACCAAGTCCCGTAGCTGTCCGAGATAGGCTTCAGCCCTGGCCGCGAAGTCGGACGTGATCTGCTGGCGACCCTTCGTGCCCAACAAAAAGCGTTCGCCTTCGATCCGTACGAATTCAATGCCGCGAAAACGAACGCTGAGACTTCCGTTCAGCTCGTTCTGGCAGGTAACCTCCGGCTGCGATCTGAGTGCCACGATGGCTTGGGAGAAGTTTTCGTGAGCTGCCGGGAGTGGGGAAGCGGCGCTGACCCGCGTTTCGATGTTGCCCAGGTCTTCGGGATCTACTTCGCCGGCAGACCCGTGCTCGTTGAAAAGGAAAAGCCGGGTCTTCAGTACTTCGATTCGAAGCCACTTGAGCCTCTGCGCCGTGAGTGCGCCGGCTCCCGCGGGCAGAAATAAGTGAAGGGAAACGCGCGTTTCCTTGGGGCTCGACTGGCGAATGTAGTCAAACCAGATCAGGGCAAATGTGAGGAAGGCGGGTTCGTCTATCTCAGACGGGCAAGCCAGTGCGGCGACCGTTTCGCGGCCTCTTTTTAACCGTGCTCGCGGGAACAAGCCTGAAAATGATCGTTGCAGGTCAGAAGTGCTGGTGAGCGTCGCGATCTCCCAACGTGGAAATGCGCGAAAGAGCATCTGTCGGAAATCCTCGGCAAAACTCTGACGTTCCCCGAGCATCACGCGGCGGTTTGCCTGCGGGCGATCCAGATCGAGGAAGCTGAGCTTTCCGGGTCTGCCACCAAAATGGTGGGCGACACAATCCAGGACGCCGCTTTTACCTGGCTGAACGGACACGATCCGCCGGCAAAAGTGCGTCTCATCCGACCACGCTTCAATCGATAATCGCCCGGAGCGAACTTCAATTGTGTATTTGCCCGATTGCAGTTCTACGGGGGCTGATCCGCCATCGATCACGGCGGGTTTTCGACAGCTAGCGATAAACTCCGCAATCAGGCGAAGCTGTTCTTCGGGCGCCGAGGGTTGGGAGGCGTCGAGAGTACCTCTATGATGGAGTTTTGCCACCCGATCAGTCCAGTTTTGAGAGTCGCCTGGCAGACGTAGAGGAACGAATTCAGCGTGCCCTCACCCTGTCGGGAAGAAGTCGCTCAGACCTTACATTAGTTGCCGTCACGAAGAAGTTTTCCTCTGAGAATATCCTGATGGCATACCGTTGCGGTTTGCGTCATTTCGGGGAGAACTATGTGCAGGAGTTTGCCGAGAAGCGGCCTGAGCTGGGACAGTTGAAGGAAGCGACGTACCACCTGATTGGACACCTTCAGTCGAATAAGGCCCGGCTGGCGACGGAATTGTTTGGGGTTATCCAAACGGTGGATTCCCCGAAGCTGCTGCGGCGGCTCAGCGAGTTCGCCGGTGAGCAGGGCACGATTGTCGAAACTTTGATCGAGGTCAAATTATCGGACGAGCCAAGCAAGAGCGGGGTCGGGCCCGAGAGCATTCCATCGATCTTGGAAGCCGCGCCGGCATGTCCCCACGTTCGGCTCTCGGGGTTGATGACAATCCCGCCGTTCTCCGAAAACCCAGAGGATTCGCGACCGTATTTCCAGAAGTTGGCGAGCCTCGGAAAACAATATAAGCTGCCTACTCTCTCGATGGGGATGTCAGCGGATTTCGAGATCGCAATTCAAGAAGGCGCGACGGCGATTCGGGTTGGCACTGCACTTTTTGGAAGACGCCCGCGGCCGGTAGCGCCCCCGTCGTCGCAGTGATGGTTCGAACTCCTAAGATCACGATTGTCCCGGTTGCGATCGGCCTGACAGCGATGGCGATGCTGGCCCAAGTCGTCAGGACGACTCCTCAATCGGCGGTAGGACAGGAACAGTTAGGCGTTGTGATTCCGATGCGAGATGGCGTTCGCCTCGCAGCGGATCTTTTCCTTCCCAAATCGACCGGGCGCTGGCCGACCGTATTGGTTCGGACACCTTACAACCGGAAATCAACTTCAAACATCGGGTATCGATATTTCGTTCGGCGCGGGTATGCGGTGGTCGTGCAGGACGTCAGAGGCCGTTTCGCATCCGAGGGCGGGTTCGGGTCCATGGCCCAAGAGGGTCCGGACGGCAACGATACGATCGGCTGGATCTCGAGCCAGCCATGGTCGGACGGAAGTGTCGTCATGGCCGGAAGCTCTTACATCGGCATGACCCAGTGGTGGGCCGCGATCCAGAACAATCCCCATCTGCTTGCCGTCTCGCCTATGACCGCCGGTGACGACGAATACATCGATCGGTACTACTCTAACGGCGGGGCTCTGCAGGCAGGACACCGCCTGCTCTGGTTCGCAGAGAACCTGACTCCTCCATCCCACGTCAAGCCCCTGTTTCAGAGCTATATCGGACATCTGCCTTTGCGGAGCGCCGATCTGCTCGCAACGGGACAGGTGCTGCCTACGTGGCGGGCTGCACTTTCCCACCCTTCGCGGGATAACTTTTGGAAGAGCAACAGCATCCGGGAACGGATCGGGCGCGTATCGATACCTGTGTTGTCGTTCGCAGGTTGGTTTGACGAGTACGCGCCTAGCGACCTGGATGCCTTTTCGCGTTTGGCGAAGCGGGGAGAGCCGGTTGAAACATGGGTCGGTCCCTGGTCCCATGATCCTGGCTGGCGATTTCCGACACGCAGCTTTGGACCCGAAGCGGATATCCCATTTCGTGTAAGACAAGGTGATTTTTTTGATCGATGGACCAGGAAGTCGGGTGGAAGCTTGGCCGAGCGAAGCACACCGCTTCTGCACATCTTCGTGATGGGTCCGAATGTGTGGCGGGAAGAGCGGGAATGGCCACTCGCCAGGGCTCGATTCACTCCGCTCTACCTGCGAAGCGACGGTCATGCGAATTCCAGATCCGGCGACGGTACTTTGCAGTGGCAGCCGGTCAGGAAAACGCCCGATCGATTCTTTCATTTACGATCCCAGAAATCCGGTGCCTACGACCGGAGGCTCCATCTGCTGTGAGCCCACGATCCTGCATCCTGGCCCTCTGGACCAGAGCTCGGTTGAAAATCGATCGGACGTTCTTGTCTATACTTCCGGTCCACTCACGAGCGATGTCGAGGTGACCGGGCCGGTGCGAGCCGTTCTCTACGTTTCGACGTCGGCGAACGATACGGATTTCACGGCAAAGCTTGTCGATGTTCAGCCGGACGGCAAACCTCTGCTCGTGACGGACGGCATCCAACGCCTTCGTTACCGGCTCTCTCTCGACGAGCCTGTGTTTGTGAAACGCAACACTGCCTATCAAATCAGCGTCGATTGTGGTGTCACAAGCTATGTCTTTGGTCCAGGGCATCGAATCCGAGTCGAGATTTCGTCCAGTAATTTCCCGCGTTATGACCGTAGCCTCAACTCCCTTCGGCCGAATGCCGACGAAACCAAATTGACGAAGGCGCACCAGACGATGTACCACGAGAAGGGCTATCCTTCAGCCATCATTCTTCCGGTTGTGCCGAGAGGCATTCCCCGTAGTGGAAGGGGCAATCGTGCCGATTATCTGCACTCGCGGTCTGGGTCGAAAGGCTCCCGGATCATCACCTGACATGTCTGGAGAGGACATAAGCGAGTCCTTTATTCAAAGGGCGCGAGAGGCGTTGAACGAAATGCGGCTCGAGGATGCTCTCCTGCTTTTTCACGACGCTGAATCGGCAGGAACGGACCCGGACATCTGCGCGGCGGGCCGATGGACGTGCCACATGCTTTGCGGACAATTTGAAGCAGCATGGGAGGAAAGCGATGCCATCGAGCGTCGCGGCCGTCCCGATCCGCATCGCTTCTGGGACGGCACATCGTTCCGCGGCCGCCGCGTCATGGTCCGGTGTCTGCACGGGCTTGGCGACACGATACAGTTCATCCGATTTGTTTCAAACATCCGTGCGCAGGCAGCTAGCGTCACTGTAGAAGCGCAGCCTGGCCTCAAGAGCCTGTTGGCGCAGGCCGGAATTGCTGACCACGTCATGACATGGGGAGAGACGGAGCCCGATTGGGACCAGCAGGTCGAAATCAACGAGCTGCCGAAGATCTTCCGGGTTACGGAAACGACGATTCCAAGCACGGGTTACCTTGCCATCGGGAGACCACGCAGGCCGCGCTTCCGCGTGAGACCTGGTGCCGTGAAGGTCGGGCTCGTGTGGGCTGCGAGCGTTTATAATCCTCTCCGCTCGCTCCGCCTCGACGAACTCGCGCCGTTGTTTCAGTTGCCCGGGTTCTCGTTCTACAGCCTGCAGGCGGGACCCGCCTGCGAAGAGCTGCGTTCCGTGGAGAAGCGTCG
This sequence comes from uncultured Acidobacteriaceae bacterium, assembly GCA_963730775.1. Lineage (GTDB taxonomy): Bacteria > Acidobacteriota > Terriglobia > Bryobacterales > Bryobacteraceae > Bog-105. The sequence goes on from CAVSTI010000028.1 coordinate 230,383, forward strand.
TCGAGAACGTAAGCGAGCATGCCGCCGATGTGCTTGAGACGGCCGAGAATATTTTGAGCATGGATCTGGTCATTACGGTCGACACGATGACAGCGCATCTCGCCGGAGCATTGAGAGTGCCCACCTGGACGTTGCTGCCGTTTGCCTGTGACTGGCGATGGATGATAAACCGGTCCGACACGCCTTGGTACAAAAGCATGCGGCTTTTCCGACAGGAGAAGGATCGTAATTGGGCCCCGGTTGTCCATCGGGTGAAAGAGGCTCTCGAGACGCTGTATGATAACGAATTGAGCTCTTCGCAGGCCACGCAGTCCCTTCGTTGAACTATCCTCCCTAGTTGCAGTAAACCAGTATTCAAAGGTAATTAGTGAGTAACTTGTTTTCCAAAACGAGCTGCGTTCAGTGCGTTCGTCTCATCCTAATCGCGGGTCTAGCTTTATCGTTCGCCGACAGTACCCGCGCGCAGACAATTGACACGGCGAGCATTGCCGGAGCAGTGGTCGATGCGAGCCGTGCTCCTTTGGAAGGAGTTCGGATTACGCTGCGGAATTCGCGAAACGACTCCGTCCGAACAGGGACGACGGACAGCAATGGCCGGATCTCATTCGGCGGGTTGCCCGTGAACGGGACCTATAGGCTGACGGCGGAAAAACACGGATTCGCAGAACTCAGCTATCCGGCTTCAGGCGAGAGTGAGTTGACCCTGAATGCCGGCACTGCTGCAAGTTTCACGCTCCAGCTTGATGTCGCCGGGAAGACAACAGAAGTCACTGTGACGGGTGTGGCGGGCGAAGTACGAGCCGATCAGCCGCAACTCGGCAATCAGTTGTCGGCGCAAAGAATTCTTGAGACGCCGCTTCCGAATCGCCGCATCACGTTCTTGCCTTTACTGAATGCCGCCAACCGTCCAGCCGTGAATCAGGGCGATGTTTTCATGAACCAGAACCTGTTCACGACCAACGGATCCGGGCGGCGTCAGACCTCGTTCGGAATCGATGGAGCGACGGGAAATGACAGTTGGGGACGACAGACGCTGTTCACTTCGCTGCCCCTTGCTGCGGTTCAGGAAATGGACGTTCTGACGAACGCGTTCTCGGCAGAATACGGCGGCAGTTCCGGCAGTTTCGTCAACATAATCACGAAAAGCGGAAGTGACACTTTCCACGGCGAGGTCCTCGCTCTGGGCAGACCGGACGCCCTGGGGGCGGCTCTCTCCGGATTTAGTGCGACCAACGCACCGAACGGCAACGCTCTGACGAGTGACAAGCTGTTGCAAGGATCGATTTCTCTTGCGGGTCCTCTCGGCGGGCACACTCAGTTTTTCATTGCGGGAGAAGGAAGCCTTCAGGATCGTGTTTCTCCTGTTGTTTCGCCTCTCGCGCCAGGCAGTTTTGTGGGCAAATATCGAGGTTTCCTTGGAACCCTGCGAGTTGACCATCAATTCAGCGATCGAAACAGTGGCTTTTTCCGGAGTTCGGTAGACGATTTTTACGATACGAACCCAAACGGTACGGTGGGCGGGAATAGCCTGCCGAATGTGGCGCGGACATTTCGCCGGCACACCTACTCAGAGGAGCTTGGAGAAACGGCTGTGTTCAGCCCGACGCTGGTCAACAACGTGCGGCTGCAGTTCCAGCTTGCGTCACCAATCACGGAATTCGATCCGGCTATCAACTCGACGCAATACGTAGTTCCGATTTCCGCGGGAGGAACATTCACCTCGGGTACGTCCCAATCGGCCTTGTTGATGAATCGCCAGTATCAGGCAAACGATACGCTTTCGGTAGCCTGGGGGCGCCATCAAGTTAAGGTCGGTGGTGACGTTCTGTACGCGCGCAATGGCGGTAATAGCAAAGAGTTCGGCGGGCCGATTTACCTGGGGCAGTTTACTTACAACACCTGCACGCTAAGCCTGGCTGCATGCGAGAGCTCTGCTTTTCTCGGTAACATCAACAATGTCCGCAGCTATACCCAAAGCTACGGGAATGCCAATTACACGGTCGCAGATACAATCTGGGCGCTTTTCGTTCAGGATGACTTCCGCATTCGCCCGGACCTGACTTTAAACCTTGGTCTTCGGTACGAGCGTCAGACGTTCACGGACGCGGGCAAGAATTTCGCGCCTCGCGTCGGCTTCGCTTACAACTGGAAGGGAGAAGGGAAGACCGTTGTTCGAGGCGGATTCGGCCTCTATTACTCGCAAATTATCGACAATAACCAGGCGAATTACGCGTTATCGGGTCCGACTGGCGTATTCAACTACACCGCCGGGCCCGGCCAGTTTGGATTTCCAACGAGCGTCGCAGCGGCCCCTTTGCCGGCGCTCCCTGCCGGAGCGGTCGCACCGGTACGCAGCCTGTATATACGGCCTGGCCAAAGCGCCTATCTTGACCAGTTCTTTCCCACATCGACACTGGTGAATTATCCTGACAAGCTTCTGAATCCGTATTCAGAGCAGTGGACGTTTGGAGTAGAACAACAGCTCGGCCGTCAATGGGTGTTGAGCCTGGATTACGTCGGCTCCCACACGATCAAGATCAACCGGCCGCTGGACGTAGATGCGCCGGTCCCGTTTATCCGTACTGCGCCCAATCAGATTCGATCAGCACAAGCTGCAAACTGCACCCGGCCCTATTGGGTGTCCTGGTACAGGCAGCGCAATCTCACGTGCAACACGGTAACGGCCACGAATCCACAGCCTGCTTACGCCGTTATTCAGAGTGACGTGAATAACGGGTATGCGTATTACCATGCCTTCGACGTGAATCTGTCGCATCGTTTCAGCCGACGTTTATCAATGCTCGCGAGTTATACCTGGTCTCACGCCATCGACAACGTGGATCCCGACGTGCCCGGTCAGAATCCGAACGATCCGAACTTCACGGGCCGTGTCGAGAACGGCAGCGCGATCTTTGATCAACGGCAGCGGTTTGTTCTGAGTGGAACGTGCCTACTTCCGTTGAAAATCAGCTTCGGTGGCATCGCCACCCTCGGGTCGGGTCTTCCGTATAACATCGTGACAGGCACGACAAACAGCGGCGATAACGGCGCCACAACGGATCGGCCAGTGATCAACGGCGTTGTGGTTGGGCGCAATACAGGCAGAGGTCAGCCGGTCTATGACGTGTCTCCGTTCCTGGAGCGTCCGTTCTCGCTGTATCACGAACGAGTCCTGCTGCACCTTCGCGCGGAGGCCTTCAACGTGTTCAATCACGCTAACTTCGTGGGCTATAGCGGAACTTATGGGAACGGCGCAACTCCTGGGGCGGGTTTCGGTCAGCCTACGGTTGGGATCACAAGCCAATTGCCGGCGAGATCTTTTCAGTTCTCCGGGCGGGTTACGTTCTAGCAACTCCTGACTCGTCGACTTAGAACGGGAGCTGATTGATCCGCAGCACTCGGGCATAATGTCCGTCGAAGAGAACCTCGTTTAAGGATGCCGGCGCAACTTCCAGGCGGTAGATGTGATCAAGCGGCATTCCAAGGAGCAAGACCAGTAGCGAGCGGATTACGTCCCCATGCGACACGATGGCCAAAGTTGCATCCTCTGCGTCTCGATAGGGCTCCATAATCTCTCGAAGAGCCATCCACGCTCTTGTCTGCACCTCGAGCATTAGCTCGCCTTCCGGCGGCCCAACGAGTGACCGGACTCGGTTGTAGTGCTGCCAATGAGATGATTCCCGAATATCTTCGAACGATTTGCCCAGCCAGGTGCCGTAATCGAGCTCGATCACACCTTCGTTTGTCGTAATTGGCAGCGCTAACGCGTCGGACAAGTGGCGGGCTGTTTCAATGGCGCGTTCAAGAGGACTCGAAAAGAGCTGGTCCACCTGGTACCGGGAAGCAATTGATTTGGCGAGCGCTTGCGCTTGGCGGTGCCCTTCCTCGCTTAAATGCACGCCCGGCATTCGTCCATATAGCACGCGGCCTGTCAGCTCAGTGTCGCCGTGCCGGATCAGTAAAATACGAATCATAAAAAGGGAAAGGAACTAGCTTGGCAGATAGCCTAACGGTCAGCGAAGTCGAAAAGAAGATAGTGGAACTGGGCCCTTGGTTTCATAACCTCTCGCTTCTCGGGGTTCAGACTGCACCAGATCACTTTCTTGGCGACTATCCGTCCATGAAGTGGAGGAATTTTCAGCATGCAATTCCCGTCGACCTTACCGGAATGAGCGTGCTCGATATCGGCTGCAACGGTGGTTTCTACTCGATCGAGATGAAGAGGCGTGGCGCTGACCGCGTGCTAGGCGTGGACCATGACTCGCAGTATCTTGACCAGGCGCGTTTCGCCGCGAAGGTGCTGGGATTCGATATCGAATTTCGGACGTTGTCGGTTTATGAACTGCCGTCGCTCAAAGAACGTTTCGACCTGGTTTTGTTCATGGGCGTTTTCTACCACCTGCGCCACCCGCTCCTCGCCCTGGACATTCTTCGGCAGCATGTGACGAAGGACTGGTTGGTTTTTCAATCGATGCTGCGCGGGAGCCGTTCATCGATGAAGCTCGATGAGGACTATCCATTTTCCGAAACCAGCATGTTTGACCACCCGGGATTCCCGAAGATGCACTTTGTAGAAAAGAGTTACTCGCAAGATCCTACGAACTGGTGGATTCCAAACCGAGCCTGCGCCGAAGCAGTACTCCGCAGTTCAGGATTCAAGATCGTCGACGCGCCCGAGCCGGAAGTTTTTATTTGCCGATGCGACGAAACAGCAGAACTTTATCCGATACCCGGATTCGGAGCGTGATTTGCGATCCTTCTACCTGCTCGCGCAGTCTTAACTACTTACGATCATGATCGAAGCCGTGATGCTCTGGAATGAGCCTAATAATCTCTCTCACTGGGATTTCGAAATCGATCCTGACTGGTCGGCTTTCGCAAACATGGTGAAATTAGCGGCGCAGGCGATCCGGGCGGAGAACCCCCGGCTGCCTATCGTGCTGGGCGGCATCTCTCCCATCGATCCGGCGTTTGTGAAGCGGATGGAAGACCATGGGGCGTTGGCTGAACTCGACGTGGTGGCTCTGCACGGATTCCCTCTCGATTGGAATCATTGGACGATTCACGAATGGCCCGACAAGGTCGCCGAAATCCGCGCTGTCACGGACAAGCCGATCTGGATCTCCGAAGTCGGCGCGTCGTCATTCGGAGCTGAAGAAGTGCAGGAGTTCGGGTTGAAGAAAACAGCCGAATTGCTCCTGCCGCGGCTTGATCACGTCTATTGGTACAGCCTCTTTGACCTGCCGCGAGCTTGGCCGGCGACAACTCGGCACGAGAAAGCGAGGGCTCGTCCTACTATCGGCATTTCTATATGGGGCTGTATCGCGAAGATGGCAGCCCGAAGCTGGTCGCGCGCGACTTCTCGCAATATGCCCCCGCAATGGGCATCTGCCAGTGGTTTCACTTCGAAGACCATCGCCTGGAAGATGGCGTCGCAGAAGCTCAAGGAACTGGGCGTGCAGAAGCTTCGAACTGGCCTGAGTTGGGCGGACTACGGTCGGCCCGAATGCGGAACAGTGGTTCGACCGTCAGATGACGCTGCTTGAGCCGTTCGAAGTGACTGTAACGTGCTGCTTTACTCCCGAGCACGCGGGCGTTCGGCCCAATCATACGAGTCCGCCGAAAGATCCCAGAGAGTATGCTGAATTTTGCGCACAGATGGTCAGAAAGTACTCTCCCTCGTAAGTTTACGGGTACAAATAGACCAACGTAAAAAGGTAAGTAGTAACAAAGCCGTTAATTTGGGCTTCTGACAGTAAGGACCATGCATATTCGTTCATGAGTGACGACCACACAGAGTGGGCTTCCATCGCCTGGCTTGGCTATTGGTGTCCCAACGTCACTCAAGAACAATCCAGCTGTTGCGGTTGTTACTCCTACCAAAAAGGAAAAAACGCACTATGAAGGGTACCGTCCTCATCACGGGCGGCGCGGGGTTCATAGGATCCCACGTCGCCGCAGAACTTATCCGAGCGGGTTATCACGTCCGCGTTTTGGATAGTTTAGTCACCCAGGTCCATGGGGAAGCGACCGGAACGTCCCGATTATCTGCACCCGGATGCAGAATTCGTTCTGGGCGACGTACGAAATCCAGAGGTCGTCGATGAGGCATTGTCTGGCGTAGATGCCGTTTACCATTTTGTGGCTCTTGTCGGCGTTGGCCAGAGTATGTATCAGATTGCCGAGTATACGAGCGTGAATAACTCGGGCACAGCTGTGCTGCTGGAGCGGCTTGGTCAAGCAGCCGGTTTGCTAAGTTAGTTGTGCGTCCAGCATGAGCGTTTACGGCGAAGGGCTCTACCTGTAAGCCGAATGGAGAAGCGTATCCGCACGCGATTCGAAGCCCGCGAACAGTTGAAGGCGCACCAGTGGGAGATGAGAACCCCGGATGGACGGCCATTGCAGCCGGTGCCGACACCGGAAACAAAGCAGCCTTCGCTCGCTTCGGTCTACGCGCTCTCAAAGTACGACCAGGAGCAGATGTGCCTGATCGTGGGTAGAGCATACGGCATACCGACCGTCGCCTTGCGTTTCTTCAATGCCTACGGCCCGTTCCAGTCGCTGTCGAATCCGTACACCGGCGTGCTCGCGAATTTCGCTTCGCGGCTGTGAACGACAAGCGTCCCATCATTTTCGAAGATGGCCAACAGATGCGCGATTTTGTCAGCGTTTATGACGTGGCGCGAGCTTGCCGGCTCGCGCTTGAAGTGGAAGCGGCGCGGGACATGATCTTCAACGTCGGAAGCGGCGAAAGCGTGACGATCAAAACGTCGCGTTGCGTCTCGCCAAAGTCTTGGGCAAGAGCCTCGAACCGGAGATCACTGGCAAGTACCGGGTGGGAGATATCCGGCACTGTTTCCCGGATCTTAGCCGCACGCAGGAATCTGGGCTACCAAGCCAAGATGACACTCGAAGAGGGCATGCGCGATCTTGCGGCTTGGCTGGATCTGCAGACGGCTCACGATAATTTCAACGAGATGCGTCATCAACTCGCCTCGCGTGGGTTGTTGGATAGCAGATCTGCAATGCGCTTTGCTTTAGTAAATCCGGCCTGGAGTTTTGACGGCAGCATTTATTTCGGTTGCCGTGAACCACATCTGCCGCTCGAGCTGAATTACTCGAAGGCGCTTCTCGAAGAAGCGGGCCACGAGGCCGGGATCGATCGATGGCCAGATCGAGGGACTTACTTCCGAACAGATATTCAGCCGGGTTGAGTCCTTTCGCTCCCGATTTCACGGTCATCACCACCGCGCCGACGCTATCTGTTCTGGCGTTGTGCTCCCCCGGAAATTCGGATTCCGCATGCAGATGAGCCAGCATATGCAGGCCGATTGCCGGCAAGCTTGTCGTCATGGTGGGCCCGCATGGCTCCACTACGCCGCGGCCACGTCCTGCGAAAACTGGACGCTGACTACGTGGTCTTGGGCGAATGCGAGGAGATACTTCCGTTGCTCGCTGGCGGACCGCGCATCTGTTCCGTCGGTTGCTTTCGCAAAGGCGGGCAGATATCATCGTTCGCGGCCCGAATCGGGCCGCCGACATGAAGAAGCTGCCGAGCTTTGCGTTGGCCTGATGCATCGTCGCCAGGCACCGGCATCATCATCATCGATTCGATGCTGAGCCGCCGGGCCCGGGCGCGGAGATGGAAGCTTCGCGCGGCTGTCCTTACCACTGCACGTTCTGCGCAAAGGACAATTTCCGGAATAACTATCGCAAACGGCCCGCTTGCAGTGGTGATCGAGGAACTGGATGCGTTTGCTTCCGCAAGGTGTCGAGTACGTTTACTTCATCGACGAGATCTTCCTTCCCGACATGCCGTTGCTAGCGGGCTTGGCCGAGCGAAAAATCAAGATCGGCGTGCAGACTCGGATCGATCTCTGGAGTGAAGAGGCGCATTCGGGCGCTGGCCAAGGCGGGCTGCGTTTCAATCGAGGCCGGCGTCGAGAGTATCACCGAGGCAGGTCGCGCTTACCTGGATAAGAAATGCAAAATGTCGACGGACGAACTGACTGACCGGCTGATGTTTGCCAAACGAGCTGGTGCCGTTTGTGCAGGCGAATCTGCTTGCAATGACGGAAGACGATGCGGACGGAGTGGAAGCTGGCGGCAGCGTCTGGAAGCGCCGGCGTTTGGGCTAACAAACCGGTTCCGTTGTTCCCCTATCCCGGTTCGCCTGAATACACGCGGACCTGGGGCCTGCCGGACGATCTTGCCTGGGAGCGCGCTCATGACGCTTATCTCAACGGCTTCAATTCCTTCAGCGATATCCAGGAGCAGCGTCCGCAGCAGCTAGTCGAGTTGGAAGTAATCTCGCATGCTCGCTAGCGTCGGAGCGAACTTAGACAGCCGACCATTACGAATTCTGATGACTGCCGACGCCGTTGGTGGCGTCTGGCAGTATACCGTTGACCTCGTTCGGCAGCTCGCCGCGAGCGGGGCCGAAGTGCTGGTTGCCGTTCTTGGTCCGGCTCCCTCTGACGATCAACGCAAGGAGCTTCGGGCGTTGGATCATGTCGAGCTCGCGGAGGGGAGTTTCGCTCTCGAATGGGAGCCCAACTCCTGGGCCGAAGTGGACGCCTCCGGCAGATGGCTGCTTGAGCTCAACTCGCGATTCAGTCCCGACCTCATTCACCTGAACGGGTACACACATGCCACGCTGCCCTTTCGTAGGCCGGTCGTGGTTGTTGCTCACTCTTGTGTTTACTCCTGGTGGAGAAACGTGCTCAATACGGCGCCTGATCCCGAATGGGATGAGTACAGGCGCAGAGTGACTGCCGGACTTGCCGCTGCCGATGCCGTCGTTGCTCCCAGCGAGTTTATGGCCGGCGAGATTCAGCGCGAATACGGTTCTGGAAAGTGAGAAAGTTCGAGTCGATTCACAATTTCAGCGCGCGGCACAACTCCTCCGTCCGTCACAAAGAGCCTTTCTTTTTTGCCGCTGGCCGTGTGTGGGATCCTGCCAAGAATTTCGCGCTGCTGGAGCAGATTGCTCCTCGACTGAAGTGGCCAGTGAAACTCGCGGGCAAAGACAACGGTGAGAAACAAAGCCCATTGCAGAAGTTGGGCCAGGTGGAAACCGCTGAATTGCTGGATTGCATGGCGAAGGCAACGCTGTTCCTTCATCCTGCTCTTTACGAGCCGTTTGGACTCGCTGTCCTGGACGCTGCGCGCTCTCGATGTGGCCTGGTACTTGCTGACATTGCGAGCTTGCGGGAGTTGTGGGCAGACGCCGCCATCTTCATCGATCCTCGTGATCCAGCGGCCTGGATTACGCAGCTCAATGCGCTCTCCGATGATCCGACGCGCTGTAAAGAACTGGGCGACCGAGCCTTTTCCCAAGCTCAACGCTATACGGCCGAATCGAGCGTTGGCGCCTACCAGCGCCTTTACGCAGATCTGATCAGCGGGAACGAAACGAGAGGGGAGGAAGCGGCGTGAAACTGACCGTAGCGCTGTTTTACCACTCACTCGTTTCCGACTGGAATCATGGCAACGCTCATTTTCTACGCGGTGTCGCGTCCGAGTTGATTTCCCGTGGTCACGCCGTCCGCATCTTCGAGCCTCAAGACGCTTGGAGCCGAGAGAACCTGGTCCGAGATAACGGAGAGGACGCAATCGCGCGTTTCCAGCGTGCCTTTCCTGACCTTCGCAGTGAGACCTATCGCGCGGACAGCCTCGATTTGAACGATGCACTCGATGGATGCGACCTGGTCCTGGTCCACGAGTGGAATGAGCCGAAGCTTGTCGCGCGAATCGGCGCGTATCGGAGTCGAAATTCTAGAGTGCGGGTTCTCTTCCACGACACGCATCACCGCGCAATTACCGCGCCCGGGGAACTCTCGGCCTTCGACCTGTCGAATTACGATGGCGTGCTTGCGTACGGCGCCTCACTCGAGGAAGCGTATCGCCAGCGCGGCTGGGGACGGCAAGTGCATGTCTGGCACGAGGCCGCAGATACGCGCGTCTTCTATCCGCGTCCGAGTTGCGGATAAAGAGGGAGACATCGTCTGGATCGGCAATTGGGGCGACGAAGAGCGAACGGAAGAGTTGCGGGAGTTCCTTTTGCGCCCGGTGAAGGCTCTCGGACTAGATGCGAAGGTTCACGGTGTCCGATATCCCGATTACGCCCTTTCTGAGCTCGAAGCATGCCGGCATTGCTTATGGCGGTTGGATCGCCAATTTCGATGTCCCTGACCTGTTCGGACGCTACCGGGCGACGGTGCATGTTCCGCGGCGGCCTTACGTCGAGCAGTTGAACGGCATTCCCACGATCCGGCCCTTTGAAGCTCTTGCCTGCGGCTATTCCCCTGATCTCTTCGTATTGGCATGACAGCGAAGCGCTGTTTCGACCCGGACAAGACTTTCTGGTGGCACGGAACGGCGCCGAGATGCAGAAGCACATGTCCGATGTTCTGAACGATGCCGGCTTGGCCGCCGCTCTGACCGCAAAGCGGACTGGAAACGATCAGAGCGCGTCACACCTGTGCTCACCGCGTCGATGAGCTCGAGATCCATCTACCGCACCATAGGGCCCGCGACGATCGCAACGTCCGCAGTGATGCAGGAGGTGCAGGCGTGAACATAGCGTTCTGGGGATCGAGCCTGGTCTCCGCATATTGGAATGGCGCTGCGACTTATTATCGCGGCATTCTTCGTGCGCTGGCGCGCCGCGGTCACACCGATCACGTTTTTTGAGCCCGATGCCTATGATCGCCAGAAGCATCGCGACATCCCGGATCCGGAGTGGGCTCGCATCGTGGTCTACGATGCTGGGAATCGCCGGACGAGGTAGCTCGGCATCTTCGCTGGTCTGAGACCTGCGACGTGGTGGTAAAGGCGAGCGGAGTCGGAGTTCTGGACGAAGAACTGGAGGCCCGAGTCTCCGGTTTGCCCGCCTCGGATTTGTAAGGTCTTCTGGGACGTGGACGCGCCGAGTACGCTCGAACGCATTGCGCAACAACCCCGCTGATCCTTTCACCGTGCGCTGCAAGCAGTTCGATCTTGTTTTGACTTACGGCGGCGGCAAGCGCGTGACCGACGAATACCGGCAGCGCGGCGCAAAAGAATGCTATGCGATCTACAACGCGCTCGATCCCGACGTTCATTTTCCAGTGGAGCCGGAATCGCGCTTCCACGGTGATCTGGCATTTCTTGGAAACCGGCTGCCCGATCGCGAGGCCAGAGTCGATGAGTTCTTCTTTCGCGCAGCTAGCGATGCTCCGGAGAAGCGCTTTTTACTCGGCGGCAATGGGTGGGCGGACAAGCCCATGACCAGCAACGTCACCTATCTTGGGCATGTTTACACTAAGGACCACAACGCGCTGAACTGCTCGGCCCAGGCGGTCCTGAATATCAGCCGCGATAGCATGGCGCGCTATGGGTTTTCTCCCGCGACGAGAGTTTTTGAAGCCGCCGGCGCCGCGGCCTGCTTGATCACCGACGAGTGGGAAGGCATCGATTATTTCTTCTCGCCCGGGGAGTGAACTCCTGGTTGCGAGGAGCGGGCACGAGGTCGCGCGAAATCATCGAGGCAGCTGGATCCTGTTCGCGCGCGGGCCATCGGCGAAGCAGCTCGGAAGCGTGTGCTCGCCGACCACACTTACGAAGGCCGCGGAGAGCTTGTTGAAGACGTTCTGAACGAGCAGCTTTCGCATTCGGCAATCTAGTATCTGGCAAGCTACGGAGATGAACGTTTGAGCGAACGCGAAGCTCGATCTTGTTTTCATCGGACTGACAATCACCTCGACGTGGGGAAACGGGCACGCTACGACGTATCGTGCACTCTTGAAGGAATTGCGCAAGCGCGGGCACCGAATCACATTTCTCGAACGTGATGTTCCGTGGTACAGGGAGAATCGTGAGTTCACGGAGCTTGCTTACTGTGACGTCCGGCTTTACAGCAGCCTCGAGGAATTACGGGAGAGCTACACAGACCGCATTCGGAATGCGGACTTCGTCATTGTCGGCTCGTACGTTCCAGATGGTGTTGCGGTCGGCGAATGGGTTACGGCGACTGCCCGGAACGGCAAAGCTTTCTACGATATTGATACTCCGGTAACGCTCTCGGCGCTCGAGTCCGATCAATGCGAGTATCTGTCCCGTCCGTTGTGTCAGAAGTATGACCTGTATTTGTCGTTTACCGGCGGGCCGACGCTCGACTATATTGAGGACCAACTTCGGTCGCCGCGAGCACGCGCCCTGTATTGCTCAGTCGATCCAACACTGTACTTCCCCGAAGAACGTCAGCAGCGTTGGGACATGGCATATCTCGGTACTTACGCGGCAGACCGGCAGCCTGCCCTAGAAGAACTGCTCCGGTCCGTGGCTACGCTCCACCCCGAAAGACGATTTGCAGTCGCGGGGCCTCAGTACCCGAACGATATTGTGTGGCCGGAGAATGTGTTGCGGATTGAACACCTTCCGGCTACTGAGCATCGCGAGTTTTACAACTCCCAAGCATTCACTCTGAATCTTACTCGCGCGGACATGAGGAAGGCGGGATATTCTCCAAGCGTTCGCCTGTTTGAAGCGGCGGCGTGCGGTGTCGCGATCATGTCGGACAACTGGCCAGGCCTGAACGAAATCTTCACTCCCGGTACAGAAATACTCCTGGTACGCAACAACGCCGATGTCACGTCTAACATGCAGATGGACCCGGAACAACGCTTCCGACTGGCCGAACGAGCCAGACAGCGAACTTTGCACTTCCATACTGCAGCTGTGCGAGCTCTCGAACTGGAGAGCTACTTCATAGATACGCTGTCCTCAATTCGCCCGGCGAAAGCAAAGCGTACCGGTTCTCGTCAGCGCTCCGAAGCGGCTGCGCTTATCTAGCCGCCTCATTGGAACACTATGAAAACTTTCAGGTGCCTTGCCGGCACAAGTATCGCCTTGCTTGCCGCCGCAGGTGGGGTATTCGCATTGCAGAACAACGAGGCCCCGGGCGTCCCGGTTAGCATCACAATTACGGCCGAAGCGGGGCGAGCAAAAGTAATACCGACGCTTACCAAAAACGATATTGCCGTTTCTCAAGGCAAGGACAAACGGCCGATTCTCGACGTAACTCCACTGGGACAGCAGAACCAGAGCATGCAATTGCTGTTGCTGATCAGTGATTCTGCACGTTCCAGCTTCGATACGGAGATTAACGTTCTGAAGCAGTTCATTACGTCGCTTCCGGCCTCGACTGAGATTGGGATCGGCTACATGCGGAATGGAACCAACCAGATGGTGGCGAACTTCACGCGCGACCATGCCTCGGCGGCGAATACTATCCGCCTGGTGAGTGGGCCGGGCGGTGCGGACGTCAGCCCCTATGATTCGTTGTCCGAAGCCATCAAAAACTGGCCGAAAACCCAGGCAGACAGACGCGAAGTAATCATGATCAGCAGTGGCGTTGAGGGGCTTGGCGGTGGCTTCACATCCGATAACCCCTACGTGGATCGCGGGATTTCAGATGCGCAAAAAGCCGGGGTGATTGTGTATACGATCTATACGCCGGGGGTCGGCCACTATGGCCATGGCTTCTGGCGATCTACCTGGGGGCAGAACTTCCTGTCGCAATTGGCTGATGAAACAGGTGGGGATTCGTACATGATCGGCTTCGGGTCACCTGTCTCGTTCCAGCCTTTCCTTCAGGACATCGCGGAGCACTTCAAGCATCAATACCGGCTTGCGTTCGAGGCTAAACCGGAGAAGAAAGCCGGGCTGCAAGCCATCCGGGTGCAAGCCGTCGAGAAAAACGCGACCATCGCCGCCCCTGACCGAGTATTTGTCAAGGCGGGCGTTTAGCTGATTCCGCTTCCAGCGGTTACTCTGATCGTGGTGAGCTTGGCGAGAAGTAGCGCCTATCGGGCTTCCCGCCTATAGTAGTCCGGCCGGGTCTTTCCGTCCACACCGTTAATCACTAGGCCGTCGTGTCCGTCGCTCCGTTCGATATGAAAGACATATTCGCGGGGCGCAAGACTGTCGGCCTTCTCTGAAGGTTGCCCACCGCAGACCTGGCTCTTGACCGCGCCCCGAACTGGTTGAATGTACAGCCGGTCGCCTCCAATCCGGAAGCTGCCGGCACTCTCGCTGTAGATGGAACTGGTGCAGCCGTACGTGGTCACCTGCATCAGATTGTTGCTCCGGTACGTTCCATCCGGAAGAAATTCGTAGTAAAAGCTGTTGCCACTGGTGGGAGCGGGCGTGCCCGTGTACGAGTTCTTGTACTGCGTAGCGGCAACGGAGGTCGCTCGCCACTTGCCGACCAGTGCCCGGCCCAGTCCGATATCCGGGACGTCCGGTGCTTGCATTGCCGCTGCCTTGGTATGGCTGGAATCATAGATCGCCAGCAACCAGCGCGCCTGTTCATCTTCCTGGTCTTTGCGCAGGCTTGCGAGAAGGCTTTGGCTAAGTGTTTCCTTTACACGCTCACGCGTCTCCGGCGGACTGGCCCAAAGTTTGTCGACCGTAGGAAGAAACTCGAGCGTCGATTTGCGCTTCCGAGGCGTGGCCCAATACCGAACCACCATATCCCTATATTGTTTTTCCTGTTCCGGCGTAAATCGTACATCGAGCGCCCATTCGAAGAAGCTGGTCGTCTTGTCCGTCATTTCGACCGTTAAGGGAGTGCGCCCAGGCGACGAGCACATCAGTTTGCCCAAATAGCGAGAACGAAGAAAGTGCGATCACCGCGACAGCGGAGAACCGCATCTTGCTGAGAGATTTTGCCATTGATATTCCCGGAAATCCATTTGCCGCTGCAGTGCGGCGGCTTGTTCTCTCAGATACGCGACCTTCTTCGGCAAATCGGCTCATTCGACGCGTCCATGCGTGCTAGCGTGGTGCAAAGACCTGGCATGAAAGTCCTTGCGCTCGCTGTTTTGCTCGTTTCCTATGCCTTTGCCGAGGCAACTCCTGTGAATTGGGACAGGCAGAAACCGGAAGTCCTGCAACGATTTCAGGATTTGATTCGCATCAACACGAGCAGTCCCCCGGGGAACGAGACGAAAGCGGTAGATTACCTCCGGAAGGTACTGGAGGAGAACGGGATCCCGACCCAAACGTTCGCGCTCGATCCGAACCGTGCGAACCTTGTGGCTCGCCTGAAGGGGAACGGAAGCAAACGGCCGCTGCTCATTCTGGCGCACACCGACGTCGTGCCTGTGCAACGCGAGAAATGGCCGCTAGATCCGTTTGGCGCCATCATCAAGGACGGTTACGTGTGGGGCCGCGGGTCGACAGACGATAAGCCAATCCTGACGGCGCTGTTGATGACAATGCTTGAGCTGAAAAGAACGGGTGCGGTCCTCGATCGGGATGTGATCTTCCTGGCTGAATCGGGTGAAGAGGCGGATCCGGCGGGAGTCGGGATCAACTTCATGGTGGGCCAACATTTCAAAGACATCGAGGCGGAATTCGCGGTCACAGAAGGTGGCGCCGCAGTCATTGAAAACGGGCGCGTAACGGCGGTGAATATCGGGACCGCCGAAAAGCTGCCGGCGCGCGTGCGACTGGTTGTGAATGGCACGTCCGGTCACGGATCTGTGCCGAGAGAAGATAACGCCCTTGTTCATCTCGGAGGGGCCGTGCAGAAGGTCGGCACCTGGAGAACGCCCATGCGATTGAGTGACACGACACGGACTTATTTCGAAAAACTGGCTCAGATGAGTCCGCCCGAAAAGGCGGCACGGTACAACGCGCTGTTGAATCCCGCTACCGCCGAAGAGGCGCAGAACTACTTGGCGAAGAACGAACCACAGACGGTTCTCGATGCTGCGGACTTCGGTAGTTCCCACCATGCTGAAGGCAGGAGTCGGGCCGAATGTCATCCCGTCGCAAGCCGAAGCGACACTCGATATTCGAGCGCTCCCGGACGAGAACATTGCCGGCCTTCTACGAAGAAATGAAACGCGTGATTGGCGACCCGGCGGTGAAGATCGAGCCCATCCCGATGACGCGTCCGCCGTCGCCCGCGTCGCGGCTGGATACCGAGATGTACAAAACCCTCGAGCGTGTCGCAAAAGAGGTCTATCCGGGAGCTACCGTCCTGCCCACGATGTCCACCGGAGCAAGCGACATGGCGCAATTACGCGCGAAGGGAATTCCGAGCTACGGAATCGGACCAGCGGCATACGGAGAACGACGCGACTAACTTCGGAGCCCACAGCGATGTGGAGCGGCTGCCGGAGTCATCACTCTATCCCTTTGTCGAATACGCGTGGCGAGTGGTTTCAGAGGTCAGCGTGCATCGCTAGGCGAAGCCGGCTGCCTACTGCGGCCTTACTTGATGCTGGAGAAGTCGGCGGCGTCCATGAATACCGAGTCGACTTTCTCCACGATCTTCCCATTGGCTTCCGATGCTGCGGCGACCTTCTTCCATTCAGGGTCGCTGCGAAACGCCGCCCAATTCGCCTTTGCTGCTTCTCTGCTGGGATGGGCCAGAATGTAGATCAGCGTTTTGCCTTTCAGCGGCTCATCCGTCGGGATCCAATAGCCGACGCTGGTCATTCCGTGTCGGTTGAATATCTCGATCGTGTGGTCCCGGAACCGAGTCAGCAGATTGTCGAGCTTGCCGTCGGGCGTATGGTACGTGCGCAGCTCGAAAACGCGATTACTGGTTTGAGCATGTACTGGCGTATTTCCGTGGCCAACCCAGTAACCAGCCACAAATATTGCGGCGGTAAGCAAAACGGAACTCGTAACTCGGAAGATCATAGTGGAACGGTGCTCCCATCGTACCGCCTAGGCAACATTCCGGGCACCGGGTCTGGCACGGCTAACCGACCTTATGGGCGGTGTCCTTAGCCGTGGACAAGCTCGCAATCCGTCCAGAACTGGTCAAGGTGTCGAAGCATAGCCACATTGCTCGCGAGGTCGGTGGGTTTTTTGATATACGCGTTTGCGTGCGCGCTGTAACAGGCGTGGACATCTTCCAAAGAGCGTGACGTGGTCAGCATGACTACCGGTATGGACCGCAGTTCGGGATCTGATTTGACCCGCCGCAACACTTCACAACCGTTCATTCCAGGCATGTTCAAGTCGAGCAGAATCAAGTGAGGTCGCGGAGCCTGCTCGAAAGGGGGCTTTCGATGCAGGAAGTCTAGCGTCTCCGCCCCGCTGGAACAGTGGTGACATCGATGGGACAGATCCATGTCCTGAAGCAGCAGCCCCAGCAATAGTACCTGGGCGGCATCGTCATCCACGATCAGCAGGTCAAAGCTACGCGTCATAGAAGATACGCTCCTCTCGTCAGCCGCGGTAATTGCCGCTAGTCATCAGTTTGACAGTTCTGGTCGAAGAATGAACCAATATATTCAGCGTACGGCTGAGAGCGTGTCAACTTATACTGAAGCCAGCGTTGGAACGATTCCCGGCGTATTGCGCGGGAATCAAACGGTACAAAAAGTCCCGCATGGAACAGAACGTCAATGGAACCGAGGGTTTGCGAAAACCCGAGGCAATTATTAGCGATACCGATACCAGCCCGCCGCGCGGAAATCCGTTTCCGATAGTCGGAATCGGCGCGTCAGCCGGTGGACTGGAATCCTTCATAGAACTGCTTTCCGTCTTGCCGCCGGATACGGGTATGTGCTTTGTTCTGGTGCAGCACCTGGATCCGGTGCATGACAGCTTGCTGCCAGAGTTGCTGGCCCCGCATTCAGCGATGCCGGTCGTAACTGTGCGCGACTCGATGAAAATCGAGCCAGATCGAATCTACGTAATTCCTCCGAACACCAGCATGGAACTGGTGGATGGCAGCCTGCGACTTCTCGCGCGAGAGCCGGGTCTCCATCTGCCGATCGACATATTCTTCCGCTCCCTGGCAGCCGTTCAGGGAAGTCGTGCCATCGGCATTGTTCTTTCAGGTAACGCCTCGGACGGAAGCGTGGGCGTGCGCGACATCAAGGCGGAATGCGGCATCACCTTTGCCCAAAACGAGACGACGGCGCGATTCGGAGGAATGCCGCGCAACGCAATTGCCACGGGCGCTATCGATTACGTACTAAGCCCCACGGAGATTGCCCACGAACTTGCGGTTATCGCCAGCCACCCGTTTCTGATCCCGAGCCGTCCCGGCGATCCCCACACGGAAACCTTACCGGAAGGGGACGGCCCGATGAGGCGGATCTTCGCACTTCTGCACAACACCACCAAAGTTGATTTCTCGCGCTATAAGCCGACGACAGTGCGCCGGCGGATTGGCCGACGGATGATGGTGCATCGTATAGAGACGCTGCCCGAATACGCGCATTATGTCGAGCACCACCCGGTAGAGCTGCGCGAGCTATACCGAGACCTCCTGATCAGCGTGACCAGCTTTTTCCGTGATCCGGAGAGCTTTGAAGCGCTCCTGAAGCTTCTTGTCGCTATGTTGACGAGTCGCCGGAATACGGAAGAACCTGTTCGGGTCTGGGTTCCGGGATGCGCGACTGGCGAAGAAGTATATTCGCTGGCGATTTGTATTTGTGAGGTACTCAAAGACAATGAACTCGTCCTGCCTCTCCAGATATTCGGAACAGATATCAGCGATGTAGCGCTCGACCGGGCTCGGCATGGTCTGTATCCGGTTGGTATCGAAGAGGACATAACGCCGGAGCGGCTCAGGCGCTTTTTCACCAAGGTCGATAGCGGGTACCAGATCAGCAAGATCATCCGGGAAAACTGCGTGTTTGCCCGTCACGATGTGACGAGAGATCCACCATTCTCAAACCTTGATCTTGTCAGTTGCCGCAATCTTCTCATTTATCTGGACCAAAGCGCGCAGCGCCACGTTCTTCCGGTGTTCCACTATGCGCTTAAGGCAAATGGTCTCCTCCTGCTGGGGAGCGCGGAAAGCACCTCTGCCGCCTCCGATCTGTTTGTCGCCGTAGACGCCGAACACAAGATCTACGGCCGGAAGGCAACCGCTGCAAAATTGCCGCTTGACCTTGCGGTCGGAGGACCGTGGCTTGACGTGCCATGGCCGGGTCCTCCCGCTGGATCGAGTGCTCTCGAACTTCAGAAAAGACTGGATCGTGTGATTCAGAGCAAGTACTCTCCGGACGCGGTGCTCATCAACACCGAGTTCCAGATTGTGCAGTTTCGGGGACACACCAGCTCTTATCTTGATCCGTCGCCCGGTCAAGCGAGCCTGAACGTACTCAGAATGGCGCGAGAAGATCTTCTGCTGCCTCTGCGGCGCACCGTGCAAGCCGCCACCGAAACGAATGCACCGGTTCGAGAGCCTGGCGTCGAGATCCAGGCTGCCGGGCAGAAGGTGTCCATCACATTGGAGGTCACACCGGTCAACGGCCTTGAGCCAGGCGAGAGATACTTCCTGGTGGTCTTTGTACGCGAAGGACCACGCATCCCAGTCCCTACTCTCATCGGGAACGGTCAACCCGTTCCAGTCGACGAAGAAGTAGCGAAAGTGCGGGATGAGCTTACCGAAACCCGCGAGTATCTCCGGAACCTGACCGAACAGCACGAGGCGCATTCGGAAGAGTTACGCGCCGCCAACGAGGAAGCTCGGAGTGCGAACGAAGAACTACAGTCCACAAACGAGGAACTTCGAACAACAAAGGAGGAATTGCAATCCGCAAACGAAGAGTTGACTACGGTCAACGAGGAATTGCAGAGCCGGAATCAGGAACTCAATGGCACCAATAGCGATCTGAAGAACCTTCTCGCCGCCATTACGATTCCGATTTTGATGGTCGATTCCAATCTGCGTGTTCGGCGCTTCAATGCCGCCGCGGGCGAAATATTCGAACTCGGGCCGGTTGACCTGGGCCGGCCGGTTGGCCATATCCGGGGCCGCATCGAGACACCTCGACTTGAGCAGCAGGTGAAAAACGTCGTTGACACGCTGCATCCGATCTCCGAAGAAATCCAGGACTCAGGCGGATCCTGGTACTCGTTAGCCATCAGACCGTATCGAACGGTGGATGATCGTATCGCCGGCGCCGTTATCACGCTGCAGGATATCGATCCCCTGAAACGAGGACTGCAGGCAGCGGAGGAGGCTCGCGATTATGCGGAAGGCATGATCGAGACGGTTCGCGAGCCGCTGGTAGTACTCGATTCAGATCTGCGCGTACAACGAGCGACACGAGCTTTCTATGACAGCTTTCTTGTTACGCGCGACGAGACGGAAGGCAGATTCCTGTACGATCTCGGGAATGGCGAATGGAACCAGCCACGCTTGCGAGAACGCATCGGAGCGGCCCTATTCCGGTCCGAGCCGTTTCACGATTTCGAAGTAGAACACGAATTTCCTCACATCGGGCGGCGCGTTATGCGTTTGAACGGCCGCCGTATCCCATTTCCACATTCGGAAAGGCGCATGCTCTTGCTCTCGATAGAGGATGTCACCGAGCGTCGAGAGATTGCGGAGGTAAGGTTTCAGCGTCTTTTTGAGACCGCCAAAGACGGTATTGTCGTCGTCGATGCCGAAACGAACACGGTCGAGGATGTGAATCCGTACTTCCTTCAACTCACTGGAATGGAACGTGAAGATTTCATCGGCAAACCTGTGACGAATGCTGGTGTGAAACTTGGGATTCCGGAGGTCAGCGATGGCATTGCGGCCACACTCGATTCGGAAGTGGTTCGGTATGAGAACTTGCACCTGTCGAAAGCAGACGGGCAAAAGATCGCAGTCGACGTGATAGGGAACAGTTATAGCGTCGGTAGCCAGCCAGTTATCCAGTTCAACGTCAGAGACGTATCTGCTCGCCAGCTGGTCATGAATGCCCTCCGCGAAAGCGAGCAGCGGTTTCGCTTGTTTGTGGAAAGCGTGCATGACTACGCAATGTTCCAGATGGATCCTAAAGGCGTTATTCTGTCGTGGAACGCGGGGGCCGAACGACTTCTCGGGTGGAAAGAGCAGGAAGCGGTCGGGCAAACGAACCACCTTGTCTTCACACCGGAAGATATCGCAAGTGATGAGCCCGAGCGAGAACTGGAAACAGCCAGGGCAAATCGACGAGCGGAGGATGAGCGATGGCACCTTCGCAAAGACGGTTCGCGGTTCTTTGCGAGCGGAGTTTTGACGCAAGTTTGCGATGACACAGGAAAGCTCCTGGGCTTTGCAAAAGTCATGCGTGACGTGACCGTCCGCAAAGAGCAGGACGAACAGTTGCGGCGATCACTAGCACAAAAGGACACTCTGGTGCGCGAAATCCACCACCGGGTGAAAAATAACCTTCAGGTGATCGTCAGCTTGTTGGGCATGCAGTCGCGGCATACACGCGACGAACAGGTACTTACTGCATTCCAGGAAGCGGAAAGCCGTCTTCGCGCAATTGCACACATCCACGAGCACCTATACGCTTCGGAAGACCTGGCGGAAGTCGAGTTCGGGCAATACGTGAGCTTCCTGTCCCGGGAATTGATACAGCTACATGCCGCTGTTCCGGATCAGATCCAGATCAACTTGCACGTCACTGATTTGGTCCTGGATATCGAGCGTGCCATTCCGCTCGGGTTAATTGCCAATGAACTGATTCTCAATTCGTTGAAGCACGGCCTGCGCGGCAGGGCGGGAACTCTTGATTTGACACTAGCCTACATGCAGCAAGCGGACGGCAGTCCTGCTTCCGAGTGCAAATGGGGACAACTGGAAGTTGCAGACAACGGACCTGGATTACCGCCCGATCTCAACTTCGCGCAGGCGACCTCAATGGGACTACGGCTCGTCAATTTACTCGTTCGACAGTTACGAGGCCGGGTAACGTTCGGTCCAGGACCTGGGGCGGATGTTGTGGTGAGCTTTCCACTGGAAACCGATGCTGACTAAAGGGGAACTGAACGTGAGAGGGCGAGTTCTGATTGTAGAAGACGAAGCCGTTGTCGCTGACGACCTGGAGTATCAGTTACTTCAATTGGGATATGAAGTGGTGGGCGTTGCGGGCTCCGGGCGTGAAGCGATCGCGCTCGCGGATAAGAACAGGCCGCAGGTCGTTCTCATGGACATTCAACTTCAGGGCGCCATGACGGGACCGGAAGCGGCGAACATAATCCAGAAGAAGACGGGCGCGGCAATCGTCTTTGTGACGGCATTCGCCGCGGTCTTCCTTCGTGATCCCGGTCAGTTGTCCCCGCCCGGCATTTGTCTGAGTAAGCCGTTTTCTCCCGTCCAGCTGCGGACTGCGCTCGAAACGGTAATGCGAACGACCGAGACTGAAAATGGTCATGAGCAAACCCGCAGAACCTAAAACTGGGACATCAACGAACGCCGACAGGAAACGCCCACGGGTTCTGATCTGCGAGGACTCGGTCCTGCTACAAGAAGCTATACGCGCGGTGCTCGAGCCCGAATGTGACATTGCCGGGCTTGTAGAAGACGGGCGAACTGCAATTAAGATGATCACGGCAGAGCAGCCTGACATCGTTCTTGTGGATATCTCGCTTCCCGGTGCTAATGGCTTTGTCATCGCCGAAACTGCCACTGCAGCCAAGGCGCCGGCAAGAATCCTGTTCGTGACGGCGTACTCAGATAAGGCTTACGTTGAAAAGGCTTTTGACCTTGGAGCCAGCGGTTACGTTCTAAAGGATTCCATACGGACGGAACTGCTACCAGCGATTCGGACCGCATTAGACGGCGGCCGCTTCCGGTCGGCACGGCTCGGTACGTGAATCAATCGTCCTGTTGCCTTCTCTGAAAAGGCAAGCGGGTTGTTCACCTGGAGCTTAGTGGTCGGGAGACAGTGGCAAGCTCAGCGTGATAGGGCAGTGATCGGAAATCCGAGCACCGAAAGCCGTGTTCATGTGCGAGAGCGTGCGGCCGAACTGGGGAGTAAAAATGCCGTTCCGGCCGGTGTCTCTGGTGGGATCCTGGGAATGCCGGACGAAGAACCAGTCGATCTTGTACCTGCCGACAAGTCCGCGGAAAGTGCGCTGAAAAGAGAACGAAGGTGTAAAGCCTTTCCACGCCCGCCCGCTGGTATCCGAAAGAGTGCTGCCGCGATGTTTGAAGCTCAGCGGTCTGCGTCCTCGGAAATCGAACCGGGAACCGTCGGCAAATCGAAACTCCTCTACATTTCGAAAGAATTTTCGCGAGGGGTTCGGCAGCAGGATGGGAACACTGAATGCGGTGGGATCGTGGAAGTTCTTAATATAGTTGGCGCCGTGAAAAACATATCCGAGCCCGGGAACCGGCACGATCAAGAAAACCACTTGGCGTAACCAGAATTTGTAGTTCAGGAAGTATCTCCGAATGGCACGCTGAACGGTAACCGGGCGACCGCTGCTCCCGGTCGTATTCAGGTCGCCAGCCAATATAAGTGGATTGCCTTCTGTACGGATCTGCGCGAGCAGATCGTTCATCTGTTCCCGCCGCCCTCTAGGGCCGGCGTAATCTTCTAAGTGGGGACAGACTACCGTCATCAGCCCGGTTGGCGATTGCGGAACCTCCAGATCAATGACCAGAGCCATTCTATTTCCGCGGCGTACCTGCCTCGCGATTCGCTCTTGAAATAGTTGCTGGGCGGACCACCGCCGAGCTCGTTCGAGCCCGGAAACCTCGCTGATTTCGCTGTGGTACCAATCATAAAGCTCAGGCAACCGGATGATTCGTGCATTTCGAATCGGGTAGCGCGACAAGATTGCTGAACCCTCCAAACCCATGTATCGTTTCGGATCCAGTCCGAAGGTTTGTCCAGCTTCGTTTCGAGTGGAATCCGGAGTGTCCATCGCTTTACTGCCAAGATAGATGCGATTTAGCTCGATGAACTCCACGCCATACGCGTAGTTCATATCGAGCTTCTCCGCCAGGTCCTTTGCCACATCCCGATACTTCGTCCGCTTAACGCCACGGTCAACCTCGTCGAGTATGACTATGTCAGCGGATTGCAATTCGCTCAGTTCGCTTCTGATTTCCTCAATTCCGTTGCGGTCCAGCTTCGGATTTCGCTTGGCCGCCTGAAGGAATCCAGGAGCATCGGCGAGGGCCAGCGCTATTGAATCCTCGTTTTCTCCACGGTTAATGTTCCACTCCGCAACATGCAATACGGGCCCAACCTTATTCAGCGACGGCGATTTAGGCAAAACATTCCGGGCGGAAGATCTGTTGCTAATGAATGGAGTCGTAAGAAGCGTGTTCAGCTTTCGGGCAAGGGCGGCGGGTGGAGGGTCTACTGCCGCCAATGTGACCAGCTCATCAAAGGTGAGAGTTTCCGGGGCTTGCTGCGCTCCACGGATGGAAAAGGGCTGGGTACTTGCTGGACCAAGCTGACCGAATGCCGTGCTGATTGCGAGGCTCGTGCCCACGAACAGGCGGAGTATTGCATGCAGGCGACGCGAAATGATTCCATTGCCACTCACGTCGTTTCGGCTCCGCGAAGATTCTTGAAAGCTGTCAGTCACACGTATCTCTTCTAACTACATGAGAGCTTGTGGTGGAACTTTTTGCTTCGAAGAAAAGGGGAAGGCTGCTCAGAGCGGAGATTCCAAAAGGGATGCCAGCATTCAATCTGCCGTGATCCGGCGCTCGGCTTCCCTCTGCCCCTGTGAAGCCTCCTGGCGGATCTCTCGTTCCAAGAAGTAATTGAGTGCGGTGCGCAGCGCGGCAATGGCCGCAAGTTTCTCGATGTCGCTCCAGGTTGGTGTGACTGCGGTATTCAGAATGTCAGCGGCAAGCTCAAACTCAAGAGCAACGGCCAGCCATCGTCCGAGAGTTAATCTAATCTCATTCTTTGCGTTACTCGGTGAGTTGCGCCGAACGAAGATTACGAAGGATTTCAGAGTGGCCTCTAATGCGGCAATCCCAATGATCAGCGCAGCGGCAAATTCGACGCCGCGCGCGATGATCTCGATAACGGTCTTTGCCTGTTCCAACCAGTTCATCTATTCTGCGGTGGGACCGTATTGATTCGGCGGTACACCGCCCGTCCTGCTTGGATCGCACGGCTCGCTTTCTTTCCGCTTAACTCCTTTGGCGTAAGCGGCGGCTAATCCGACATGAAGTTCTTAGAAGCGGGTTTTCGTGAGGAACTCCAGTTGTCCATCGCGCCTCCGGTGTTGCTCAGCTGCGCTCACCGAGAGAGCACCGCGAGTGTGACCTTGGACCGTGTCACTGTCGTCTGGACAACATGATGATGAGCGTTCCAGCGATTACCGCACCCGCAGCGAGGAGCCAAGGACTTGTAAGAACCTGGGAACTGACGTCGCGTGCGTGCTCCACCCGCTGGGTGAGTTGGCTCAGGCTCTCAGTGATCTGCTTGCCGGCGTCCAATAGTTGTTTACTAGCCTCGGTTAATTGCCGGATGTTATCTGTTGCCGATCGAGGGCGACCGTTTGATTCAGCGGAACCCACAGCCGGTCCTTCGTGCGATTGTTCTGGCATAACTAGGTGACGAATGAAGCGAGGCAAAGCTTTCCTAGTGTTCTTGCCAGGCGGCTCGGGATATGTGGGATCGGCACTGGATCCAGTGCCGATGCTGTCCGTCATGGAGCATATACGGAGATCCTCTACTATCTAGGGTTCCAGAAAAGTGCGACGATTGGGCTGCAGCTACCCACGTAATCGGAGTCTCGGTCCAGTCATGCTTACCCGCAGAACGTCGCCGAAAGGCAGACAGCCATTTAGTCCCGAATCAATTCAGAAGACCGCAAGAATACGAGGAGCTACGGAAGTGCACAGCATTTGCCCGTACTGTGCCGTCGGCTGCAGCCAACTCGTTTACATAAAAGAAGGCACCATCATCGATATCGAGGGTGATCCGAGCAGCCCGATTAATGCGGGTAAGCTTTGCCCGAAAGGCGCCAACACGTTTCAGTTGTCAACCAATCCGCATCGCGTGCTGCATGTGATGTACCGGGCGCCGTACTCGGACAAATGGGAGCAACGGCCTCTTGAATGGGCCATGGACCGGATTGCGCAGCTAACGAAAGACGCCCGCGAGGAAGGTTTTGTCGAAGAGCAGGACGGCAAACAACTAAACAACGTGACAAACGTCATGTCTCTGGGGGGCGCGACGATGGACAACGAAGAGAACTACCTGATCAAGAAGTTGCTGGGCGGCGGATTAGGTATCGTTGCCATCGAAAATCAGGCCCGTATTTGACACAGCGCTTCGGTGCCCGGTCTGGGCGCCTCGTTCGGCCGCGGCGCGGCTACCAATTTTCAGGAAGACATGCAGAATGCCGATTGCATTCTGTTCATGGGTTCCAATATGGCGGAAGCGCATCCGGTTGGCTTCCGGTTTCCGATGATGGCACGCGAGCGTGGGGCCAAGTTGATCCATGTGGATCCGCACTTCTCGCGTACGTCGGCGATGTGCAACACGTATGTGCCGATCCGGACCGGGACTGACATTGCCTTTCTTGGCGGGATCATTAACTACATCCTTTCGAACGACCGATGGTTCCGAGAATATGTATTGGCTTACACCAATGCCACAACAATCATCAATGATGATTTTGAGGATACAGAAGATTTAGGCGGCGTGTTCAGCGGCTTCGACCCGGACGAGAAACGTTATGACCCCGATAAGATCGCCTGGCATTACGCTTCCGAAAGCGGACCATCGAAGACACATGCGCAAGAAGAGATCAAAGCGGAATCTTTCAGTGAACGATCCGGTCATCTGGAAAACCCGCTGCCGACGACCGATCCGACGCTACAAAATCCACGTTGTGTCCTTAACATTCTGAAGCGGCACTACGCGCGCTATACACCCGAGATGGTGGCCGAGATCTGTGGGTGCACGCGTGAACAATTCACCGAAGTCGCCGAGGCGTTGTGCGAAAACTCAGGGCGCGAGCGGACTGGCTGCATTGTGTATGCGGTCGGTTGGACCCAGCATTCGACGGGAGTGCAGATCATTCGCGCGGCGGGCATTGTTCAGCTTCTGCTCGGAAACATGGGGCGACCGGGGGGCGGAATCATGGCGATGCGCGGGCACGCCAGCATTCAGGGATCAACCGATAACCCGACCTTGTATGAGTTGCTGCCCGGTTACATCATGCAACCCTCCACGTTGCGCGACCACGAGACGCTTGAGAGCTATCTGAAGCAAGAGACCGTGAAGACCGGGTATTTGTCGAATCTGCCGAACTTCATGGTGAGCCTGCTGAAGGCTTGGTACGGCGAGAGTGCGACGAAAGAGAACGACTTCGGATACAAGTGGGTTCCGAAGATAGACGATAACTACTCGCATCTTGCCTCGTTCATCCGTATGGCGGAAGGCAAAGTGAAGGGCTTCTACCTGTTTGGACAGAACCCGGCAGCAGGATCTCCGAACGGACGCTTAAGCCGCGAGGCTCTACGGAAGCTGAAGTGGATGGTGGTCCGCGATTGGTTCGAGATCGAAACGGCCGCGTTCTGGTACAAGGGTCCGGAGAACCCGGACCCAAGCACGATTGGAACTGAAGTATTCTTCATGCCCGCAGCATCCTCCCCGGAAAAGGAAGGAACGTTCACAAATACGCAGCGGCTGATTCAGTGGCACGACAAGGCAATCGATCCGCCTGCCGACTGCCGCTCCGATCTCTGGTTTGTCTATCAGCTAGGCAAGCGGATGAAGAAGTTGTATGCGGGATCGACCCGCGAGCGGGATCAAGGACTGTTGAACCTGACGTGGGACTACGAAGAGGACGAAGCAAAGGTATTGCCCGACGGACGACGCAGCGTAATCGAGGGCGAGCCGGATGCCGCAAGAGTTCTACAAGAGATCAATGGATATACCGTGGCGGACAAACGGCAGGTGAAAGACTTCACTCAGCTGCGGGACGACGGTTCGACCGCCTCCGGTTGCTGGATTTACAGCGGGGTGTATCCGGAGGAAGGCAATCTTGCACGGTCCCGCAAGGCCGATGAGTATACGAGCTTGGGTTGGGCTTATGCGTGGCCGTTAAACCGGCGTCTTATGTACAACCGCGCTTCCGCGGATCCGCAGGGACGCCCATGGTCAGAGCGTAAGAAATATCTCTGGTGGGACGAGGCGGAGCGGAAGTGGCTTGGCTATGACGTTCCGGACTTCGAGATTGGGAAACCGCCGGATTACCGCCCATCGCCAGATGATACCGGCATGAAGGCAATCAGCGGTGATGCGCCGTTCATTATGAAATCGGACGGGCGCGGATGGCTGTTCGCTCCAACCGGTGTGAAAGACGGTCCACTGCCTGCACATTATGAGCCGTTGGAATCCCCTGTGGCGAATCTCCTGTATCCGCAACGAGCGAATCCGACGCTTGAGGTGTATGACGTGCCGCTGAATCCGAAGAACCCACTGGACGATGAGTATCCGATCGCCGCGACAAACTATCGGCTCACCGAACACTATCTGAGCGGCCCGATGAGCCGATTCAACAGCTGGTTGAACGAGCTACAGCCCGAGATGTTCGTCGAGATCAGTCCCGAACTGGCAGCGGAGAAGGGAATCGAACATGGCGGATGGCTCGTGGTTTGGAACAGCCGAGCCTCGATTGAGGCGCGTGCGATGGTGACGGGTCGCATGATGCCGTTAGAGGTCGCCGGCCGAAGGATCCATCAAATTGGGATGCCATTCCACTGGGGTTTCACGGGCGAGACGATCGGGTCCATCGCAAATGATCTGACTTCAATCGTCGGGGATCCGAACGTCAGTATGCACGAGGCGAAGGCCTTTACTGTGAATGTGCGCCCTGGGCGTCTGGAAAAGAGGGGCGAGGCGAAGCCGCTCACACCGATGCTGTGGCCCACGCGCGAACGGACGCCGGCGACACCGGATTCGGATCAGCCGGAGGGACAAGGTATATGAGCCTGGACGTTGCGGAGTTTGTTGCCGATGCCGCAAATGCTTTTCAGTATCCGGAGCCACCTGCCGGCGGAGGAGCCAACCGGGTTCTTCACCGACACGACCCTGTGTATTGGCTGCAAAGCGTGCGAAGTGGCCTGTAAGCAGTGGAATCAACTGCCCGCGGATGGTTTTCACTGGACCGGGAACAGTTACGACAATACGGTAACGCTGTCCGACACAACCTGGCGCCATGTCTCCTTCGTCGAGCAATTTGATGGCGGGGCAGGAAGATGGCTGATGATGAGCGATGTTTGCAAGCATTGCGACCAAGCTCCCTGCCAGGAAGTGTGCCCGACGGGTGCGCTGATCTACAACGAATTCGATAACGTTTATGTGCAGCAGGACATATGCAACGGCTGTGCAAACTGTGTTGTTGCGTGTCCATTCGGCGTATTGAGCCGGAACAAGGAGGACGGGCGGGCACACAAGTGCACACTCTGCTATGACCGGCAGAAACTCGAGATGGTTCCGGCCTGCGCTAAGCATTGTCCCACTGAATCGATCAAGTTCGGCAAGGTGAGCGAACTGCGGGCGCATGCGCAACAGCGAGTGGAACAACTGCACGCGCGGGGCGAGACGGATGCTTACCTGTACGGCGCGGAGCCCATGGGAGAGTACAGCGCTCTGAATTCCTTCTTTCTGTTGAAAGATCGACCTTCGGTTTATAACCTGCCGGAGGAGCCGCGCAGGCCTACGGCTCACCTGAAGCGCAATTATCTTTTCAGTTTTGCGGCCGCAATCGGACTGACAGCGTTATCGGCCGTCTTCTTCGGAACGAGCAAAGATGACTGAGACGGACCCGTCTGAGCGGCTAACTCCCGCTTACGAGATCACCAAGCGAGCTACTCCCGAAGGCGTAAAGAAGGGCGGATACTACGGGATTCCGATCCTGAAGCGGCCTTTTTGGCATTGGGAGATTGCGCTTTACTTCTTCTTCGAAGGCGTGAGCGCCGGGTCATTCCTTTTGTGCTCGGCTGCAGAGTTTGCAGGTGGGGAGAAGTACAGAGATCTGATTCGTAAGGGTCGGTTTTTGTCGCTTGCTACGCTGCTGCCTTGTCCTCCGCTGCTGATTGCGGACCTGGGACGGCCGGAGCGGTTCCACCACATGTTGCGAATCTTCAAGAAGACGTCGCCGATGAATCATGGTGCCTGGGCGCTGACAGGGTACGGCGCGTTTGCGGCACTGGCAACCGGTTCAGAGCTATTGGGTGGAATGGGGAGACAGGTGCTCGCAGTTCTTGGTGCGCCGTTTGCATTCACGATGGTGAGTTACCCGGGCGTGTTGCTATCGACGACCAGTATTCCTGTTTGGGCTCATACGCACGTCCTTGGATCGCTCCTTGCATGCAGTTCCATGAGTTCGGCGGCGTCGGCGCTGACGCTTTTGAGTAACGGCTCAGACCATGAAGTGAGCCATAAGGCCCTGGCCAGGTTCGAGGATATGGCAACAGCTGCGGAGGCGGTTGCCTTGGGGGCTTACCTCAAGACCTCAAAGCAAGCCGTGCGGCCGTTGTTGAAAGGCAAACAGTCTAAGTTGTTTCTTTGGGGTGCGATTGGCGCTGGCATTGTTGCGCCTTTCCTGCTAAGGCGAATGAAGTCAAGGCTGGCTTCGGGCGTGATTGCTCCCTTGCTGACCATTGCTGGAAGCGCAGCATTGAAATGGTCAATCACGTATGCAGGTGAAGAATCAGCGATGGACGTTGACTTAGCGGTCCACAACGCACGTTGAATCAAGCACTGGCGCGATGAGCAAGCGGCTCCGTCTGCTCTGCGGCCGCATTGGGGGCGCGCAAGAGCAGCGGCAGAACGGCGCTTACAAGCATGACGACGGCCACGATTCTCATGGCTCCGCTGTAATGACCAGTGGCCTCGCGAACGTTCGCGATGATTGTGGGTCCGAAGATGGCTCCAAAGCCCCAAGCCGTGAGCATCAGACCGTAGATGGATCCGACTTCGCGGCTGCCAAAGAAGTCGGCCGCGAACGCGGGCATGGTGCCGAATCCGCCACCGTAACAGAGCAGCACGATAAAAGCGAGGCAGGCCAACATTCCGAACGTTTGTACCTGGGCGAGAAAGAAGAACGCAACAGCCTGGACCAGGAACATGATCAGGAACACGGCTTTGCGGCCGATTGCGTCTGAGAGCCAGGCCCATAGAAAGCGACCCGCTCCGTTCGCGATTGAGATGATGCCGACCAGCTCTGCTGCCGTCGTTGCGTTCACGTGCGCAATCTCCTGAGCCATCGGTGCAGCCTGCGAAATGATCGAGATGCCGGCAGTAACGTTTAGAAACAGCGTTGCCCAAAGCGCGTACCACTGCCAGCGACCGAGTGCTTGACGAAGAGTGAAGTCTTGCCCGGCTGAGCTTGTTTTCTCTACCGCTTTGGGTTGGTAACCCGGCGGTGCATACCCGGGTTCTGGGTTGCGCATCAGGAGCGCCGAAAGCAGAACGATAATCAGGTAGGCGGCGCCGAGAATCTCAAAGGTGGTACCGACTCCGTACGAGCGAATCAGGCTCTGCGCCACCGGAGCCGTGATGAGTGCGCCGGCTCCAAAGCCGGCAACTGCGATTCCCGTGATCATCCCGCGCCGGTCTGGAAACCACTTGACGAGTACCGCGATCGGCACAATGTAGCCGAGTCCGAGACCTGCGCCGGCAATGACACCATAGGTCAGATAAAGCGTCGGTAAGGTCGTGGCGAAGCCAGCCAGGATCGTGCCGACACCGTAAAGGATCGCCGCTGTAATAGCGACGATGCGAGGCCCGGAACGCCGCATCCACAACCCTCCGGCGAAAGCGGCGAATCCCAGCACCAAGATGGCTAGTTCAAATGCGTAGGTACTTTGCGTGATGCTCCAACCGTATGCCTTTGTAAGAGGGATACGAAATACACTCCAGGCGTAGACGGCGCCGAGCGCGATTTGCATGAGAACGCCGGCTGCGGCTATGGACCATCTGTTCCCCACTGCTTCCCTCCGTATTGACTGCAAGCAGACTTCCAAACGTTAGACGCGAGGGAGGAATGCGAGTGTCAAAACTTACGATCCAGCAGTCGCGAAGAGAATAGACAGCGTAATTTTTCGGATCGCATGTCACGCAGAAAGGTGGTTGACGATACTATCGAGAGCAGGATCAGCGGCCTTTCTCGCTTGCTCTCGCATCAGGAGTCGAGACCCGTATCCGTTACGAGGTCAAGAGCACAGGCTTCTTATCATGCGAACTTATTTACTGCCGTCGTTGACCGCCTTCATAGTGGTTGGCGGACTTTTGTGTTTGCCGACCCGAAATGTAGATGGATATCAGCAATCGACGGCTCGACAGCGCCTTTCGCTGATCTCGCCAATGGGCAGATCAAGGCACGCGTGTGGATGCCGGATGTCGAGAAAGGGTTTTATCAAGGCACCCGGTTTGATTGGTCCGGCAGCGTGGCCGACCTCTCCTATGCCGGCCACAAGTATTTCGGGCAATGGTTCGTTCGGTATGATCCTGCCGTCCGCGACGTGGCATGGAACGCGTCCGCAAATGGATACCTTGCAGGAAAGGCGAGCGCGGATGTGGGGCCGGTCGAGGAGTTCACGGGACCCGGAGAATCCGCTCCAGGTTACGACCAAGCACAGCCTGGCGACACGTTCCTGAAAATCGGAGTGGGCGCTTTACGCAAACCGCTGCATCGCGAGGACGGCAGAGCGTATGACCATTACTTCCCGTATGAAATTGCAGACCACGGCAAGTGGAACGTCCGCACATTTCCAGATCGAGTGGAGTTTGCGCAAACCGTTACGGAAAGCCACGGCTACGCCTACGAATACACCAAGATCTTGCGACTGTCCCGGGGGAAGCCCGAGATGCAGATCGAACACACATTGAAGAACACGGGATCGAAGATCCTGGAGAGCAACGTTTACGATCACAACTTCCTGGTCAACCAGGGCCGGGCACCGGGACCGCCCCTTAGGCTGATATTCCCGTTCGATCTTCATGCCGAAATGGCGATGACGCCGTTCGCGGAAGCGAGCGGGCGAGAGCTCCGGTACCTCAAAACGCTGGACAAGGATGAGCGCGCGTTTACGCAGCTTACCGGTTTTGGGACTACCGCAGCAGATTACGACATACGGGTGGAGAATCCGGCCACCGGCGCGGGAGTACACATCACCTCCGATCAGCCTTTATCCCGGTTAATGTTCTGGAGTGTGAAGCCTGTTCTGGCTCCGGAGCCCTTCATTCACCTGCAAGTCTCTTCCGGAGCGGAGTTCCGCTGGACAATCCGCTACGAATTCTACAGCGTGCGATGAGTCGCGGTTAGCAAGCGGACGACGGGTGCAATACAGCCAGGCTGTTAATTCATTTTCATGCCGGGCATGGCGGAGTGATCCATGTTGTCGTGTCCCTGATCGTCATCGTCGGTCGACCAGATCTTCTTCGGATCGGTCTCGTAAGGATAGACGTGAACCATCCAACCGAAAAGGTGAGGCCGGAACTGGCCGCCTGCGGCTTCGCAAGCTTCTTGCGTGGTAATGGAACCAAGTAGGCCGAATTTCGCATCAGGGCCGAAATACTGCGGCTCTCGCTCGGGGGGCGCTTTGCAGAAATTGATATGTTGATGCCAGCGCGCAATGCTCAGCGGAACGCGACCGTTTAACTCATCTTCGCGTCGCGTCAACGCGGTCGGTATACATCGCTCCTACGAGCTTGTACCGCCGTCCGCTGTTTTCTTGTAAAGCAGCGAAGTCGGCTTCAGCGGGTCGAAATGCGACCAGGCTTCCAGTCCGTATTCGTATTTAGTGAAGTGATACTGCGGCTGGGGAACATTGGGAAGGAAGATCTCATAACCGTCGGCTAGCGCCTTTCGGTAGTCCCGATAAGGAGCCATCGCTGTTTTCGCAGCCGCCACGATCGCATCCGCCTTCTCTTGATCGCCTGGCTTCGGAGGTCGGAGCGAAGTCATATACATGTGCCCCGACATGTGAGCCATCTCTTGATCGCGCAGTGTTCCGCCGCCTGAGGCGGTGCTTTGCTGGGCAAAACCAAGTGCCGGAAGAGCAGGTAGGCAAACGAGATGCATTCCTACGCAAACGGCCGCGAAGCATCTTGCATCGGCGTATATGGATCTGGGTCTCATGGGCACTTTAAAGACGATTTTATAGATGCGCAAGTTCCGGACCCTCGGAGGAATGGCCGTTTTCGGAAACGAGCAGGACCGTTCTTGAGCTTTTCATCCCTGTTTTTTGCAAATTCCAGCCATCGCGGTGCGAATATTCGGTGAAGGGGAACTTACTCCGTGCTGAATCGCCGATCTTACAGGTTTTCCTTCCTTCCGCGCTAGCGTCAATCCCGATTCGGACCATCGTTGCTCGTTCTCCGACCTGCCAATTTCGTGCTCGGGTTAACTGAAGGAACGATCCGCACGCGCAGACGTCTTTCCGGAGATGTGGATGCCCTCTTACGTGAAAGCGTGCAGCAACTCGGTGACGCCCGTCGCCGCTCCGATGTTGGTGCCCAGGTCGAAACGCTTCGCGACCTTGCCGTTACATGCCAGTCCGTGAACGACACGCAGGACCGTATCGCGGTTCTGCTAGAAGCCGTTTCATTGCAGGGCCTGGTTGTCCTGAGCACATGTCAAACCGACTTGGGGGAAATTCTCGGCCGGCGACGACGTGACCGGGTGTGTTTCTGCAAGCAAAAGCGAGCACTGTGGTTGCGAGCCTATGGAGCTTCGCAAAATGTATCTACAACCGTTCTATTGAGCTCCTTTTGTTGTCAATGGATTGAATAAAACGGCTGGGCTAGATCCGGTCACGAGTAGGGATAAACGCATGGCTCTACCTTACCGCCCGCGGTGCTCGCTTCGGCAATCCGCTTTTCGAGTCGCCCGCGGAGTTGTTCGCGCACTTCGGCATAGGGAACACGCCCGGCCAGGTTTGTGTGTTGAAACGGGTCGGCATAATTGTCGTAGACAAGATACTCGTAGTAAGTCGGCGCAGAGGGAACTGCCTTCCAGTTCCGACCTTTTGGCGATGCCGCTGCATACGTGTACTGCGGTGTTCGTAGACCGCGCGCCGTCATGAATTCCGACATCTCAAAATACACCTCATTTCGCCACCCGTCGATTTTCCGGTCAAGTAGCGGGAGGAAACTGTGGCCATGCATGGAACGCGGTACTGAGATACCGGCTGCCGAGAGAAGGCTGGGCGCCAGATCTACCTGGCTGACGAGTTCCGGAACTGTCAGCGCGTGATTAAACCCAGGACCTTCGATGATCAGAGGGATGTGAATCGAGCTTTCGTGCGGGCTGCGCTTGTACTCTGCGTTGCGAGTCTTGAAGTGGCAGGCGTGATCGCTCAGGAATACGAGAATGGTGTTCTCGGCAAGATTGTTTTCGCGCAGTATGCGCCGCAGCCTGCCCATGGTCTCGTCCATCTTGACCACACAACCGTAGTAGTCGGAAAGCTGACTCGGCCAACTGCCCGGCAATGGGCGAAGGTCTTCCGGAATGAACGCGTTCTTATAGCGACCAGCTAGTTCTTTGGGCGGGACGAAAGAATCAATGTCGTTCTGATGGTGAACCTCGAGATAAGAGAGCGTCAGGAAGAAGGGGGATTTGACGGAACGCAGGAAACGCTCTGCGCGGTCTGTCATAAAGTCGGTGCGGTAGATGTTCTCGAAGTGAATCGGCTTGTTATCGTTATCGAACAAGTCGCCTTCATACGGGTGAGACGTCCATTCGAGAGCGTTTGCAGCTTCCCAAAGACCGAGAAAACCACCACGACGAGAAGGCGGAACGGCGCCTCGGATTTCTTTGCCATTCTCATCCTCGCCTGCCAGGTGCCATTTGCCTATGTAGTTGGCGCTGTAGCCGGCCTGACCCAGCGTGCCCGCAAGAGTCACTGCCGATTCAGGCAGGCCAATGCCGTTGCGCCATACTCCGTGCTTGCTCGGATACTGGCCCGTAAACATGCTGCCGCGCGCCGGCGCGCAGACAGGCTGGTTGCAGAAGGCAGACGCGAACATGGTGCCGCGGCGCGCCATATCGTCCAGGTTTGGCGTGAGATTCAACGGATTACGTCCAGCCGCGCCGATGCAGTCCCACCGGAACTGGTCGGAAATCACGAGGACGATATTGGGCCGCTGAGTCTGTGACGCCTGATTTTGCGCCGCATTGGCCGTAAGCGCTGCGGACACTCCTGCGGACGCTAAAACGTTGCGGCGTGATAATTTCGTATCCACGATTAGAAGACCACCTTCAGAGCAAATTGAATCTCGCGCATATCGTTTGACAAAGATGTGAGTGTTCCTCCTTGCGGAAGATCAACCCGCGCACCATTCGGGTTACTCGAGGTACCTGGATTTCCGAATTGAGGATGGTTCAGGATGTTGAAGGTTTCGGCACGGAATTGCAACTGGCGACCCTCTCCCAAGAACGGTAGCGGGAAGCTCTTGAACAGCGAAAGATCCAGGTTCGACGCACCCGGGCCAATCAGAACATTGCGGCCGGCGTTGCCGAAGTTGTAAAGTGCCGGCGTGGTGAATGCAGTTTTATCAAACCAGTTGGTTACCGCACGCTCGTCTGACGGGAGATTCCCGTTCCCGATACGATCGGGTCGCGCGGCACCGGTGTTGGCTGTGCTGGTGCCCAGCGTCGGCGTAAAAGGTTGGCCGCTCCGAAGCGTGACGATTCCGTTCAGCTGCCAATTGCCGGCAACTGCGTTCAGGAAGCTGTTGCCAATAGTAAAGTGGCGGTCTCGCCCGAATGGCAAGTCATAGAGCGCGCTAGTGACAAATCGGTGGCGCATGTCGCCGGAAGAAAGAGCGCGCTCAGCCTTGACGTTCTGTGCATTGCGAAGCGAAAGATCGCCGACCAGGCTTTCACCTCCAATGTCGATCGTTTTGCTGAATGTGTAGGAAAGAAGGAGTGAGAATCCGGAACTGTATCGATGCTCAACGCGAGCTTCGAGCGCGTTGTAGCTCGACGTATCGAGAGGCAGCGTCAGGTTGATGTCTCCGAGTCCTTGGTACGGCCGGCGCGAGGCGACCGACCCCGGGCCCGCGAACGCTTGATTCACGTTGTAGGTTGTCACGAGATCATTTCCCTTGGTTCCCACGTAGTTGGCTTCGAACAGATAGCTTTTCAATTGTTGTTGAAGGCCGAAGCTCCAGTGAAAGACATAGGCCTGTTTGAGATCAGCCGCGAAACTGCTCAGACTGGCTGCGGACAAATTAATGTTGCCGCTTAGCGCGTTAGCCGGAAATCCGGAACTCAGAAATAGAATCGGGTTGATCTGATCGGTTGCATACGTGACATTCCGGTAGAAGGGCGGGTTCGCGACAAGGCGGGCGGATGCGCCGATGGCGGGGTCATCCGCAAAAAACACTCCGAAGCCGGACCGGATGACGGTATTGCGAGCTGCCTGATACGCCAATCCGACGCGCGGTGCGATGTTATTGGTATCGGTCTTTATGAGTGAGCGGCTGCCAAGACCGGAGGGCAAGGTCGCAGTAATCGAAGACGGCACGCCAGGTGGAACAACATTGTCGGCGTAGATCAGTTTGGCCTCGTCCGTCAGGAAATTCGCTTGCTGATTGTTGCGCTCGACAGGTTGAGACCAAAGCTCATACCGCAAGCCCAGATTCAGGGTCAGTTTGGAGCTCAGCTTCCAATCGTCCTGAATGAACCCGCCCCAATACTTGTATCGGAGATCGCCGTTGATCAGATTGCTTAAGGTGCTGGTGGCCGGAATGCCAAGCAGGAGATCAGCGAGCCCAGAACCCGTTCCGCCCGGCCGCTGCGGGTTTTGGGTGAATGCACCCGAGAACGTGTAGGCACCGCGGGCCGAAGACGAGATGTTAAACCAGCTTCGGACCCAGCGATACGAGCCGCCCAGCTTTAACGAGTGGTTCCCGAGCGTCCAGGAGATGTGATCTTCGGCCGTAATCACTTCGGAGATCTTGTTGTTGGGGAGAAAGGTTGCTTCGCCCAGTGGTGCATAGCCTGAAACGGAAAGGCTTGGCAGGCCAGTCACGCCGGCCTGTGTCGGGATGCCATTGAGGCCGAACTGGCTATTCACGTTGCTTGTGACGAACGGAGTGAGGAAATCTTGGATGCGGTTATAACCCAGACGGAATTCATTGACGAGATTGGGTCGGAAGACATGTGTCTCGCCAAGAGCTGCGCCATTGCCGAGATCGGATTTTGGTGCGGTCTGGAACGTGCTGCTACCAATAATGGGAGCGGGAAACGGCCCAGGGGTTATTAGGTCACCAGAGAAGTAGCTGTAACGTGCGAACAGTGAATCCTTCTCCGAGATCTGGAGATCGTGGCGGAAGTCGAACCGGTTCGCGCGGTTTGTACTGGTAGGGCTGGAGACGTAGTTGTTGATGTTCGCGGAAGCAGCTGTCGGGGAGGGAAGAGCAGCCAATATCTTCGAAGCCGCAGGGTCGATGCGGATGGACGGAATGCGATTGCCGGTAAATAAGGACCGCGAGAAGATGCCGCCGCCCAGCGCAACAGTCGTATTCGGATCATAGATAGCAGCCAGCCCGGAAAGATCACCTGTCCTCTGCGCAGCAGTCGGGATGCTTGAGACGTAGGTGATCCCACGGTTGACGCTGGTTCGTTCATAGCTCCCGAAGAGAAAGGCCTTGTTCTTCCTGAGCGGACCACCCACCGTTCCGCCGAACTGATTCTGCTGCAGCACGGGCTTGGGCGTCCCCGAGGTGGCGAAGTAGTTCCGCGCATCGAGCGAGTCATTCCGAAGAAATTCGAAAGCAGTGCCGTGAATGGTGTTGGTGCCGCCCTTAATGACCGCGTTCACGACCGCACCGGCGGAGTAGCCGTATTCCGCAGAGTAGTTGTTGGTTTCCACGCGAAACTCCTGCACGGCGTCTACCGAAGGTTGAATAACGACGGGCGAGCTGTTCTGCTGATCGACAATCTTGGCGTTGTTGTCGACCCCGTCGAGGAGAAAATTGTTGAGTTGCGCGCGAACTCCGTTGGCGATAAACGAGCCGCCCTGGACGGCACGGTCTCCGGGCTTAGCCTCCAGGACGCCACTTGACAACTTTGCCAGCTGTAGGAAATTACGGCCGTTTAGCGGCAAGTCCGATACCGCTTTCGATTCAATCAATTGCCCCACCGACGCGGAAGCGGCTTCGAGCAGCGGCGGGCTGGCATGAATTTCGACCGTCTCGGTTGTGCTTCCCACTGCCAGGCTGAAGTCAATCCGGGCGGTTTGTCCGACCGCGAGCACGATGTCCGGACGTTGCACCGTGGAGAACCCTTGCTTTTGTACGGAAACCTTGTATGTGCCGATCGGCACATTCGAAAAGACATAATTACCGTCCCCGTTCGACTGCGTAACGGCCTCGACACCAGTATTGATGTTTGCAGCCGAGATTCGCGCCTCTGGTATAACGGCTCCGGAGGCATCCGTGATGATGCCGGTGATTTGCGCCGTGGGCTGCTGTCCGAAGCAGGTGCCGACGAAGAGGGTCGCTAAGAGGTATCTCCAATGAGACTTTTCAAAATGACGCATGAGTGTCTTGGCTGGGATTATATCGGTTTCCACATCGGTAGCGATCAATGCCGCTGGCGAGCTTTTTCGGGATCCTATTCGATCGGAAGCTCCCTATGAAAGCCGGAGCAACACGTCGTGAATGGATCAGCGACACCGTGGCCGGAGTTGCCGCGCCTTACATCGGAAAGACAATGGCACAGACGCTGCGACCGAATATTCTCTTCCTGATGACCGATCAGCACCGCGCGGATTGCGTCGGTGCTTATGGAAATGCGCTCATTCGAACGCCGAACATCGACCGCATCGCGCGAGAGGGCGTGCTGTTTCGTAATGCTTACACGAGCACGCCCACGTGTACCCCGGCGCGTTCAGCTCTGCTGACCGGACTCTCTCCGTGGCATCACGGAATGCTCGGTTACGGTGAGGTTGCCCCGCACTATCCGAACGAGATGCCACGCCTGCTGCGAGAGTCCGGATACCAGACCATGATGGTGGGCAAAACACACTGGGGTACGCAGCGCAATGGCCACGGCTTTCACCAGATGGTCCTTGACGAGCACTGTCCGTGCGGCAACCACCCTATGCTTGAGCAGGGCGTTCGGGATGTCACTCCCAACGGGTTTCGGAGCGACTACGAGAGTTGGTTTTGGAGCGAGGCTCCAGGGCTCGACCCGCATGCGACGGGCCTCGGCTGGAATGACTACGCCGGACGAGCCTCAAAGCTTCCCGAGCGCCTCCACGATACGCACTGGACAGGCGAAGCTGCTGTTACGTTCCTGAAATCGTATAACCGGCCCGACCCATTCTTCCTAAAGGTCTCTTTCATCAGACCGCACAGTCCTTATGATCCGCCCGAGCGCTGGCTCAAGCAATACAAAGGAGTTGAATTACCGCAGGCGCAAGTCGGCGG
Organism: uncultured Acidobacteriaceae bacterium; assembly: GCA_963730775.1. Classification (GTDB taxonomy): domain Bacteria; phylum Acidobacteriota; class Terriglobia; order Bryobacterales; family Bryobacteraceae; genus Bog-105. Next base: position 270,552 of record CAVSTI010000028.1, read on the forward strand.
TTGGGCGGAACGTTATGCAGAACGGAGCAGTGATGCGCCCGACATCTGGCATGGTCGCTTGCCACCGCCAGAATTGCAAAGGACGCGTGCCGCATACTACGGATCCGTCAGTTTCGTCGATGAACACATCGGGCGCATTCTGGACACCCTTGCGGAGCGCGGCTGGTTGGATAACACGCTTGTGTTCTTCACTTCCGACCACGGTGACATGCTTGGAGATCAGAACTTGTTCCGCAAAGGATACGGCTACCAGCAATCTGTTCACGTGCCGATGCTGATGCGTCTGCCCGCCGGAATGGCAGGGGCCCGTCGTGGAACAGAAGTGAACGAAGTTGTTGAATTGCGGGATGTGCTGCCGACATTCATCGATGCGGCCCGCGCCGAAGCTCACGCAAAGATGGATGGCCAGAGCTTGTTGCCGCTCGCGAAGGGTGTGGCTGATGGATGGCGTGAATACATCGACTTAGAACACGACGTCGTTTATTCACCCGAAGTGCATTGGAATGGCCTCACGGACGGACGATGGAAATATCTGTTTCATGCCAGAGATGGGGCCGAACAGCTGTTTCACTTGGAGCGGGATCCGTGTGAACTGAACGACCTTGCGAGCACCGCGACTTATACGCCTGAACTCCAGCGGTGGCGAGCGCGTCTGACGAAGCATTTGGAAGAACGCGGCGCTCCCTTCGTTGTCGGCGGGCGACTAGGGTTACGACCGGAACGGCAGCTCTACTCGCCTCACTATCCGCGCTAGATCAAGGCCGGCTTCTGCCGCGCGCTCGAAGGTCGTTCAGCTGGGCCTGCATGCTCTGGACACGTTCGGGAAACTTGGCCGCCACGTTCTGTTTCTCTCCGGGATCGCTTGCCAGGTTATACAGTTGTGGATCAGGGTTGTTACCCAGTTCCGTATGGGTGTTCTTGTTGATCGGAGGTTTGGAACTGCCTTCGATCAGCTTCCAATCTCCGTTTATAAGGGCGAGCGCGTCCGCATGTTCCACCAGGGATTGACGACCGTTGCTGCTCTTGCCGAGCAATGCGGGGAGCACATCCAGACTATCCGGCGCTTGCTCTCGTGGCACTGTCTGGCCCGTCAGTGCTGCCATTGTCGAGAGTAGATCGACTTGGCCCACAAGAGCAGTGGAAACCGCATCCGGCTGAATGTGTCCCGGCCATTGTGCCAGAAAAGGAACGCGCGTTCCGCCGTCGAAGTTGCTGTACTTGCCTCCGCGATACTCTCCCGCCGGTTTGTGGCTTCCAAGCTTCTCCACTGCTCCATCCTGATACCCGTCGTCTACGACCGGGCCGTTGTCACTGGAGAACAGAACGAGCGTGTTGTCCCGCAACCCATTCCGATCGAGTGCCGCGAGAATCTGACCGACGGACCAGTCGAGTTCCGCAATGGCATCGCCGCGCGGGCCCCATGCCCGTTTTGTTCCGGAAGCGCGGGTTTGGCAGCCGGGGTACGTGAATATCGTGGGTAGCGTAGTAAAGGAAAAACGGTCTGCGTTTGTTGTCGTCGATAAAGCGGGTTGCGCGACTCGAGAGTGTATCGACGATATCTTCGTCCACCCACAAGGCAGACTTTCCGCCCTTCATGTATCCGATTCGACTCACGCCATTCACGATCGCCATATCGTGACCATGACTCGGCTTCATCTTCAGGAGTTCCGGATGATCGCGTCCGGTGGGCTCACCGGGAAACGGGGCCTTGTAACTGATTTCAATCGGATCAGCCGGGTCGGCATTCACCACTCGGTGATTCTCCACGAAGACACACGGAACGCGGTCGGGAGTAGCAGGGATGATGAAGGAGTAATCAAATCCAACCTCCAGCGGACCGGGCTTAATGTCACCATTCCAGTCAATATCGCCGCTGCCAAGGCCGAGGTGCCACTTGCCCACCACACCGGTTTGGTAGCCGGCCTTCTTGAGCATGCCCGGGATTGTCAGTTGCTGCCGATCGATGATCAGTCCCGCATCGCCTGGAAGAATGGCGGTTCCCGGCTTCCGCCAGGCGTATTGGCCAGTCAACAAGGCGTAGCGCGAAGGCGTGCAGGTCGCGGAAGGCGCGTGCGCATTGGTGAACCGTAACCCTCCCCCTGCGATTGAATCGATATTGGGTGTTCGAACGGCCGTCGCACCATAACAGCTGAGATCGCCATAACCTATATCGTCGGCATAGATCATCACGATATTCGGCCGATCCGGAGCCGCTTGCGCAACTCGGGATGAGCCGGTTGCAAGCAGGGCTCCGCCGAGATTACAAAGTGCACGCCGACGGGACAGTGCCCGCACATGGTGGCTAACTCGATTGCTCATGACCCTCAATGAAATATACTCGTTCCAGTTTTAGGCCGCACTGCGAGCCAGTAAGGCATATGAGTGAACTTTCCCGGCGTACGTTCTTGAGTTCTGCGGCTGCTGTTGCGAGTTCGTCCGGAACCGCCGGGCAAGGCACAGCCAAGCCGGTAAGTGGCAGCAAGCCCAACTTCGTCTTCTTCATGCCGGACGAGATGCGTGGAGAGAGTCTCGCCTGCTATGGCCATCCCTTGGTGAAGACTCCGAATTTCGACCGCCTTGCAACCGAAGGAGTCAGATTCGATCAGTGCCATGTTCAAAACACGGTTTGTGCGCCTTCACGATGCAGCCTGATGACTGGTTGGCCCGTTCACGTTCGTGGGCATCGCAGCCTCTACTATGGTCTGCACCCGGACGAGCCTAACCTGCTCCGCTATTTCAAGGAAAACGGCTACGACGTTTACTTCTTCGGGAAAAATGACCTACTGGCGCCCGAGTCGTTTCCGCTGAGCGTTACGGAGTGGGACTCCAAAACGGGAGATCGGGCGAATCTCAAGAATCCGTGGAGCTTCGATGATCCACACTACTATTCTTTTCTGTTCGGCAAATTGCCCGACCGCCGGAAAACGTCGGACTATGAGAATCTGGCCCGGGCAATTGAAATCTTGAATCGTCCGGCGGACAAACCATTCTGCATCTATCTGCCTCTGCTCTGGCCGCATCCGCCCTTTACGGCTCCGGAAGATTTCTACGACATGTATCGACCGGAGGATGTGCCTCCGCTTCGTCCACCGGGGCTCCCTGGCAAGCCAAACTTCCACCAGGCGATTCGAAGCGTAATGCGCCTCGACCAACTTTCTGATCGCGATTTTCGGAAGATTCAAGCGGTGTATCTAGGGATGGTCAGTTACAGCGACTGGCTGCTAGGCGTGCTCATGGAGGCATTGGAGAAGTCGGGGCATGTAAGTGATACGGCATTGTTCACATTTGCAGACCATGGCGAATGGGCCGGTGATTATGGATTGGTCGAGAAGTGGCCAAGTGCTATGGAGGACACCTTAACGCGGATCCCATTGATTGCGCGTGTGCCCGGATATAAAGGCGGCCATGTTTCGACCGAAATTGTCGAACTCTTCGATGTGATGGCTACGTGCCTTGAGCTAGCCGGAATTCAGGCAAAGCACACTCATTTTGCTCGGACTCTACTGCCGCAATTGCGTGGCGAACCGGGTGATCCACGCCGGGCGGCCTTTTGCGAGGGAGGGTACAACACGTATGAACCGCAATGCTTTGAGCCCCTCGGGGATTTCAGCAGCCCGCAGAACATCTACTACCCGAAAGTAAAGCTGCAGAACGAGCACCCGGAGACGATCACGCGTACTACGATGATCCGAACACTCGAAACCAAGTTGATCTTGCGGCCGGATGGACTGAGTGAGCTATACGATTTAAAAAAGGATCCGCGAGAACTCCACAACGTTTACGGCGACACAAGCTACGACTCCGTACGGTCAGAGCTCGAGAGACGACTTCTGACCTGGTATGTCAAAACGAGCGACGTAGCGCCCCGTCAACACGATCCACGGGGCTTTCCATCGCAGCATAGATTCTAGATTCGGATCGGAGTTATTGCGAGGGCTTGTTCTGTGCGGTCGGCGGCTTTTGCTCTCCGGCCGGTTTGCGCGGAAGAGCGAACGCGATGTAAGAGTGGTGCGCTTTTTGCTCCTCGCTTTCGGTGTCCACAGAATGACCCGAGGCATCGCATATCGCTATGTACTCTCGCCCATTCACTTCATAGACGGCAGGTACACCTTGCGATCCAGCGGGAAGGTCGATGGCGCGCAGCTCTTTTCCCGTGTCTTTGTCCAAGATACGTAACCTGCCTTCATTCGAGGCGAAGAGTATTAGCCCACCAGCAGTTACGACGATGCCGCTTCTTTGGAAGATATTGCCGCGCAAAGTATCTGATGGGCCCGCGTCGGGAGCGTCTCCATACGGCACCTGCCACCTGATGGTCCCCGAATTCAAATCGTAAGCCGTCAAGGTGGACCAAGGAGGATTGATTACGGTCGGTTCCGTCCCATAGGCTGTGTAATATCGGACGGCCGGCACTTCGAGTCCTGACGGATAGGGAGTTTCTGCAACGGGCGCTCGTAATTGGGGCTGCTTGTCCGGCGGAGCATCAGCCGGGTTACCAAGAAAGACCAGCAATGCCGTCAAGGCTGTGTCGGGCAAAGAGCCGAAAGACGGCATTTCGCCCTGTCCGTGCATGATGAAGTTCTTCGTTTCTTCCTGCCCACGACGCTCGACGACATCCTCCAACGCCGGAGCCACACCGCGCCCCTTCAGGTCAATACCGTGGCAGAGTTGGCAATTCGCTTCATAAACGGCGCGACCCATCTGGGCTGGGGTAGCTGCCAGAGCATTCGGGCTATTCGCCGGGCGCGTCACTGCCGGATTCTCAACCAGCTTCAAAAAGGCCGGAGTGTTCTTAGTAACCACATAAACTGTCCCGTTCGTCGGGTCTGCGGCGGTTCCCCAGAAGTTGGCTCCGCCGTTGTTGCCAGGCATCTGAACGGTTTCTCGCGTGCCCGGCGGCGTGTACAGGCCCTCATTCCGGGCGCTCAGAATGCGATCTTTCCATTTAGCCCGCTCTTCGGGCGTCAGGATGTAATTGTTAACTTCGTCTGCAGTAAATTTTTGCCGGGCGAAGGGCGGTGGCGCTGTCGGAAATGGCTGCGTGGACCAAGCGGTTTCGCCGGGCATGTCGGACTTCGGGACAGGCCGCTCTTCGATTGGCCACAGCGGTTTCCCCGTGACGCGGTTGAATACGTAAAGAAATCCCTGCTTACCGGCCTCGGCCACTGCGTCGACCATCTTGCCATCGTGTTTTACCGTCACTAACTGCGGCGCCGCGACAGCGTCATAGTCCCAGAGATCGTGATGCGTCAATTGATAATGCCAGAGATACTTCCCGGTTCGGGCATCGAGCGCCAGAAGGCAATCCGAGAAGAGGTTAGCGCCTCTGCGATCAGCCCCATAGAAGTCATAAGTGGGCGAGCCAAGAGGGAAATACGCGATCCCGCGTTTCTCATCAATCGAGATCTCTCCCCACGTGTTGGTTCCACCAACGTACTTCCAGGCGTCCTTCGGCCAAGTCTCATAGCCGAACTCCCCGGGATGGGGAACCGTGTGAAAGATCCAAACCATCTTGCCAGTTATCACGTCGTAGGCCCTTAGGTCTCCCGGCGGAGAAATATAAGACTCCCCTGTTGCGGAGCCAAGAATGATCAGATTGTCGAACACGCGTCCCGGTGTATTCGATTGGATCTGGCGAACAGTTTGCGGATCGCGGCCAAGGCCTTGCCGTAAGTCGATGCGCCCTCCTTCGCCGAAGGTCACCACAAGTTTGCCTGTCCTTGCATCAACGGCTTCGAGGAAGTTATTAACAGGGATGAGAATCCGCCGATCCGCGCGGTCCTTGCTTTCCCAGTAATTGATCCCACGATTGCCGCGCCCTCGTCCGCCAAAGCCAGGGCCGCGAAACTCTGGTGCTCCCGGAGGGGCAACGAACTGATGGGTCCATATCTCTTGCCCGCTGGTTGCATCGATAGCCACCAGAGAACCGCTTTTCGCGAGTACGAACATGACATTGTCCACAACTAACGGGCTAAACCCGTAAGCAAACTTGTCACTCGTCGGATAGGACCAAGCCATTTCAAGCTGGCCGACATTGGACCGATTGATTTGTGTCAGAGCCGAATAATGCGCAGAATCAGAGCTGCCGAGATAGTCAGTCCAGGTCAGGTGAGATTGCTGCGCAGAACCGGCCGACGCGAGCAGAAGACAAAGCAGCGAGGAAGACCAAAACCGAAAGCGCACATCCGCGCGTCGATGACGCAGTTCATCGGTATAAACAGACATGGCAGGAACGAAGGTGTTTCGGAGTATATCAATTTTTTTGCAGGATCGAAAACGGTACAAAGTAATGGACACCGGGACTACCTAAGCTCGACGGAAAGCATGGGACAGAGATAGGATCTACCGTCCGAGAGTTTGTTGCAGAGTTCCATAGGGGAACCCGCAACTAACAGGTCGTTCCGAAAGGATATTCAATGTCGAAATATCTGCTCCTTTTCGCAGCCGCGGCTGGCGTCATCTTGTCGGTTGTCGTTATATCCGCATCCCCGTCCAGCCATCAATTGCCCGACGAGACGCTTTTCGATGGCAGAACGTTGTCCGGTTGGCAACCATTGGGCCCTTCCCAGTGGCATGCGGTGGACCGCAAGATCGCCAGTTCGCCGGCCGGCGGTTGGCTCGTTTCGGATAAAGGCTACCAGGATTTCGTGTGGTCTTTTGCTTATCAATGTAAGGACTGCGAGGCCGGCGTCCTCCTTCGCGGAACAAAAGCAAACGGTGGCATGAACGGAGTCTTTATTCCCATCGCCGGGCCGGAGACTGGTCTTATTTTCCGTGTCACGCTGGACGCCCAGGGCAAGGAACTGAGTCGGAAACCCTTCTCGCACGCCACTCCTTCAACTGGAAATCAGGAATTGGGAACCGGTCCTTGTACGCCCATTCCATGCGAAGGCATTAACGGTGCGCACGGGGGCGGTGTGGGTGGCGGCGCCAATGAGCGGGCACCCGCGCATGTGGACGTACCGGCCGACGGCAGCTGGAACAAAGCTCAGATCACGGTCCGGGCTGATGTGATTATTGTGACCCTTAACGACAAGAGGCTGGGATCAGTCGAGTGGGACGAAGGCAGCCGCTTCGGTCGTCTGGGGATTCGCGATGCAAAGGGAGATGTTTCCCTGAAGGATTTCTCGTTTGTTGACCTGACGAAAAGATCTGCGGAACTTCCCGCCGAAATCACCGAATCTCGCTTTCGAAAGCACCAATTGACGGACTTCTTCTATTCCGAAGGGATCACTGCCGGCGATATCAACCACGATGGAGTTACCGACGTGGTGTCCGGTCCTTTCTATTACCTTGGTCCGGACTTCAAGATTGCGCGGGAGATCTATCCTCCCGCGACCATTAACCCCAGCGGTTTTGTGGAACGCGGTGGACCGGATCAGCCCCAGGCCGGTGCGATCGTACATGGCAGCTATCCGCCGTCGTTCTTTAACTTTGTTTACGACTTCAATGGAGACGGTTGGCCCGATGTCCTGGAGATCATGGCGTTCGGTCCCCGGCCCACCTTCTCAGCCCACCTATTCATTAATCCGAAGAGTGAAGCTCGCCACTGGGATAACTTTGAAGTTGTACACGTCATTCCCACCGAAATCAATCAACTGGTCGATGTCGATGGCGACGGTAAGCCAGAGCTTCTTACCCAACTGGGGACAAAACTGGACTGGTCCGATAGTCAGTTCGGCTATATGAAACCGGATCCGTCAGATCCAACGAAGCCCTGGGGGTTTCATGCCGTTTCGGAAAAGCGCCGGTGGGGCGGACACGGCGGCGGAGTTGGCGACATCAACGGCGATGGACGCCCTGACCTTGTTGGTCCACTGGGGTGGTGGGAACATCCGGCCGAAATCAAAGACCAGCTTTGGACCTTTCATCCCGTCAACTTCGGTCATCCGGCAGCGAGCACGGGCCCAGGTAGTGGAGGGTCTGACCTCGTCGTGTACGACGTAAATGGGGACGGGCGAGCCGACGTAATCACAAGTTTGGCCGCGCACGGCCCGGGCCTCGCCTGGTTTGAACAGATGAAGGACGGGTCGTTCACGGCGCACACCATCATGGGTGATCCGACAACCCCGGAGAGCGACCGTAAGGAGTGGGAGGAAACCGACAAGTCAGTATCATTTACGGAGTTGCACGGCATGGCCTTTGCGGACATCGATGGAGACGGGATCCCTGACATCATCACAGGTAAACGCTGGTATTCCCACGGCTATCGGTATGAAGAAAACGATGTCGACGCTCCGCCTGCTCTCTATTGGTTCAAGATCGTCCGCAGCATCCGGCGGAAAGGTCGCGTTCGAGCCCCACCTCATCAACAATCAATCGGGACTCGGGGTTCAGATCGTTGCCGCCGACATCAACGGTGACGGAAGGCCGGACGTGCTCGCAGCAGCTCGAAAAGGCGCTTTTGTGTTCTTGAATAGTCCAGCCAAATGAAAATCTAATACACAGGCCCGCTTCGAGTGAAGGGGCCTGTGATGACTCATGCGGCTTTCAATTCAGAAGCTCAGTTTTAACGCAACCTGGAAAACGCGGGGTTGCATGCCGACCGTAGTGGACGTAATCTGTCCGAATTGACTGGCATTGGTCGGAATACCCGTAGATGAATTGAAGGAAGTGATCGTATTGACGGGCTGGGCGAAGTTCGCCGTGTTCGCTATGTTGAAGCACTCGCCCCGGAGGGACAGAGTGTAGCGTTCCCGGACTCGGAAATCTTTAAACAGGGACATATCAACCTGCTGCTGATTCGGCGCATACAGTTGATTACGGCCTTCGCTGCCGGGGTGACCTATTGGTTGTGCCTTGAAGGCGTTCAGGTTTATCCAGTTGTAGATGTTTTGATCGCCGGCATAGTAGGACTGACCGGCAACGGCATCCGGGCGATCGGTGGTCACGTTCGGCAAATTGATCAGATTCGAGGAAGCATAAACGGTAAACGGCAAACCTGCTTGCCAGAAAGCAATGGCATTTAATTGCCAGTCAGCGATCAAGCTTCGCCTGAACCCGTGCATTGATTTTCCGAATGGTAGCGCGTAGTTGGCCCGGACGTTGATTCTGTGTTTTACAGCGATATCCGCGTTTCCCCAGTCGTAATGAAAGTTGTTGCTAACTTGTGCCAGGGTTCCGATGTTGTCCGGCGTATCTGTCAGGGAACGGGCGAAGGTGTAGTTGGCACTCAGTGCCAAACCCTTGCTCAACCGGCGTTCTACCGAAAGCTGCATTGAGTTATAGCTTTGATTTCCAACTGCGTCGTACAACGTCATGTTCTGGATGTTTGGCAGAGTTACGTTACGAAGGAATCTGGGTGTTGTAGCCGTTCCCGGCGGAACCGGAAGGTTCGCATTCCATTGCAGATCCAGATGCCGAGTCTGTTGGCCCACATACGCGACCGTGAACACCTGGGCACCGACTTGTTTCTGAATCGCAAGATTAAACATCAGGGTCGAAGCCGTGGGATAGTAATCGGAATGCGCGACAACGGTTCCACTTGGATTTGTGGCGTTTCCAGGAATCGGCGCTGGCGGCCCCTGGGAGAGTGAGCCGATTCCGGCAGGACACGGAGTTCCCCCAACGACGGCAGGCTGACAGGTGAAGTTGTTGGATGTGAACGGCGGGTTGTTTAAGTTCACCGAACCCGAGGCGTAATCCTGAGGGAAATAGGCGATCCCAAAACCTCCGCGGATCACCAGGCCGCTTGCAACATTCGCCGCAAAGCCAACGCGCGGGGCCACAGTTTTGTAATACGGTTGTACGCACGCCCTTCCGCTGATGCAGAACGAGCTGGAATCGATCTGCCAATTGGATCGTTGGCCTGTCGCACTGGTCAAAGGACTGAAGTAATCCCAGCGAACGCCCAGGTTGAGAGTCAGCCAGCGGTTTACACGCCAGTCATCGTTCGCAAACACATGTGGCTCCACAGTTCGGAAATACTGGTAATAGAGAATCGCCTGCCGGGTAATGGTCGTCGGCACGCCCTGCAAGAAGTTAGCGAGACTGTTCGGGGGAGCGCCGGCGGTGGTTGCCGTGAAGTTGTATAGCGCTAAGCCGTTCGTGTTCTGGTAATAGTTAAGCTGCCGGCGAATGACACCCGCTCCGAATTTTATGTTGTGCGAACCGCGGGTCCAGGTCATAACGCCTTCCTCCTGGAACATGTTATTTGTGTCAAGAATTGGGATGAACTGCGCATCCCCCAGCGTGGTGCTGCTGCCTGGCGCCAGGTAACCAGATATCTGGACCGGCATCAATCCCGAAATGTTTGGCCCCGTATTGACGTTCGGAATCCCGAAGGTCTGAGAGAGATTGCTTCCCTGATTAGACGGATACGTGTTCAGGTTGACCCGCGTGAAACCAGCCTTCAACTCCATCACCACCGTGGGACTAAACAGGTGGACGTAGTCCAGCATGTACGACTGGGCTTTAGACGTGCCGGTGCCCGGGAAAACTCCTTGTCCGGGGAAGATCCCATTCTTTTCCGGGTAAAGCGTCGGGATGATGCTTGTCACCGGACTGTAGGAAAACCGGCCGAACAAACTATCTGAATCCGAGAAATGGTGATCAACGCGCACGTCTGCGATGGTGCTGTAGTATTGCTTTTGCACGTTCGATGAAAAGTTACTAGTCGCGCATGCTGTTGTTCCTGGTGACCTGCAAGGAATGTTTGCTGCGGGGAATAGGGCAAAGTATTTCAAGGCGACGGGATCGAGCCGGGAAGCTGGGATGACAGGGCCGCCTACATCCGAGAAGTTGCCCGGATTTGCGAGTTCGAACGCTGTTGCCGTTGCCAGCAGTCCCGTTGGTTGTCCCTGGATTTGCCGTAGTTCCTCAATATCACCGAAGAAGAACGTCTTGTTCTTTTTGATCGGCCCTCCGAAGCTGCCACCGAACTGATTCTGCCGGTACTCCGGCCGGGGAGTACCACCCAAGTTGTTGAAGAAATCGTTCGCATTGAGCACGTCATTGCGAAAGAACTCATACGCGCCGCCGTGAAACTGGTTAGTACCCGATTTGGTAATGAGATTAATCACCGCACCGCCTGTGCGACCCGTCTCAGCGGTGTAACTATTGATGTCGACGTGAACTTCGGCAATCGAATCAATCGAAGGCCGGATGAGTATCGTGCCTTGTTCGCGCTCATTGTTGTCCATACCATCAACGAGTTGGTTGTTGAAGCGCTCATTCTGGCCATTTGCGGTGATGTTGGCGGTTTGGCGGCGCTCGTCGGGGCGAGTTCCGCTCAGGATCGACCCCGAAGGTCCGGGTGCAACGCCCGGAGCAGTGGTCACTAACTGGACGAAGTTACGGCCGTTCAGCGGTAAATCCTGAACTGCTTGCGCAGAGACCGTATCCCTCAGTACTGAGCTGTCCGTCTGCAGAGCTGGCGTCGCCGCCGTTACTTCAACGGTTTGGGTTGTCGCTCCCACCTGCAGCTGTGCATCGTTCCTGGCGCGGTCCCCGACCTGGAGAGTTATGCGCGGAATCGTTACAGTCTTGAAGCCGGGGTTTGTGATTGTAAGCGTATACGTCCCGGGTGGAAGGAGAGTGAAAGCATAATCTCCGGAGGCACTAGTCCGCGCATTCCGCGTTTCATGAGTGTCAACGTTTTCTGTGGTTACCGCGGCGCTGTTTATTACCGCACCCGCTTGGTCCGTTACGGTCCCAATTAGGTCCGCAGTCGTAACTTGGGCGCTTGCGGAAGGAACAAGGACGAGACACAACATCGCGATCTCGCGAATCACGCAGAAAGCCCGCTTCATTCAGATCCCCTTGTAATAAGCGGCCAAGGCCGACTCGGCGGAAGCCGCGGATTGACTGCATGGATTCTATTGCAGCTACGCGGTGCCGTCAAGTTGCAATGAGAGTCAGCGATTCTAAGTCTTGGATTGGTAGCGCTGAGAGTACTGGGAGCGGATTTCGGAGGACGTTAGCGAGGGCGGAAGTAAAACATCGATGATCGACTCCACCCAATGAGGATTGACAGCAGCAGAACAAACGGAAGCAGATTCAAACTTCCCCGCCACATACATTTGGTGCTCGCCGTACGGCTGGCGGATCGACAACGTCGTGCGACGAACGGATCAGACCTGAAGACTACGCAGGTAGGGAACGCTCGCCCTCATCTTTTCCAAGTCCATCTCCACGTAGTAGTTTTTTATCCCGCCGATTTTAGCCGCGTCGAAGATGCGATGCCAATCGAGCGTGCCCTGTCCTATGGCTGTGATTTCTTTGGTCTTGGCTGACCATCCTTGCGCGTGTAGCGAAATGAAACGCCCCGGATACTTGTTGAAATACTCAGCAGCATCAAAGCCCCGGCTGATGGTTGAGACCTGAAATTGAAACTTGACCAGCTTTGGATCTAGCAGCCCGAACAGCATGTCATACGTTCGTTTGCCATCCACGCTCGAAAGTTCGAATTCCTCGTTATGCAGCCCCTGCTGAATGCCAGCGCTGGCGGACTGTTCCGCCATTTTGTTGTATTCGTCGGCCGCCCGTTTCACATCATCGGCCGTCGGATCTTTCGGTCCATGCAGCGTTGGCACGACCATCTGCGTCAAACCCAGCGCTTTTGCCCATTCGATTCTGCCCGGCATATCTTTGCGAAGCTCATCCATGCTGAAATGAGCGCTTACGCACTGCAGATTACTATCACTAAGAACCCGTCGCAGCTCGGCGGGCTTGTAATTTGCAAGGCCAGCAAAATCGGCGTACCCCGCGGGTGAGCACAGTTCGACGGCTTGGAAGCCAGCCTCAGCAAGTTGTTTCAGTGTTCCCGGGAAATCCTGCGGCGATGCTCTTCCGCACGGGATAGGTTTGACATCCGATCGGGAGCCCTAAGGGGTTCGCGCGCAATTCGAGCTCACTGCCGGACAGAAATCCGATTGCCGCGCCACGTGTTGCCGTCTTTGAAAACTCTCGTCTCGACGTATCAGACATCTCGTCTCCTCAGTCGCGGACCGATTCATTTTCATTCCGAACCGGCCTGCGGTATTTTCTCACGCCCTCGTCGCCGACCTTTGCCTCAGCGGAGTGGAACTTTCACTGTTTAGTCGCCGTGGGTTTACTAGCTGCGTCGAAGAACTCCTTCTGCAGACGCGGAGAGACCTGATCCGATTTGATGGCGCGAATGGCCGCCGCGATCCCATCAGATCGTTGTTGCGTGAGTGCTCGGCCGCGCTCTGCAGTAGCGCCGGCGGCGTCACCCTGGTAGTGGTTTGGAAACTTCGAATACCACCAGATGCCCGTGTAGACATTTGAAGGCAGGTCCAGCCGGTTCATGTCACGGCCGGATTCTTCGCCGGCACGCTCCGTGTGGACAAGATCGGGCCTGTGCGCCATCACATTCGCGATCTCAGATTCTCCGGCGTGACCGTCAACACCGGGCTTCGATGCTTGTGTTCCAGGCAGCGCAGTCATGCCCGCGGGATTCTGATTCATGATGGCGTAAACGACATAGTCTTTCGGCGATTCGAGCGTCGTCTGGGCAAAAAACTGAATCAGGTTCGTGTTGCCACCATGGCCGCTAATGATAGCCACCTTCTTGCACCCGTTACGCCCCATCTCGGCCGTTGTCTCCTGCAAAAGCTCGAGTTGCAAATGTGTGCTGTACGCGATGGTGCCCGGTTGATGCTTGGCCTCAAAGATCTGCCCGAAATAATATTCCGGAAACACGATGGCGTATTCTTTCTTGACCGCCTCGAAAGTCGCGTAGCGGACGTTCAACAGGTCGGTTCCCATGGGCCCGGAAGGTCCATGTTTCTCGATAATCCCAAACGGGAGAATGCAGACACCCTTTGCCTGGTCGAGAGCCTTCACAAAATCCTCGGCAGTCAGTTCCTCCCAGTTTGGTGAGAGGCTTTGAGCGGTTCCGATGACCGCGAACGCTGCCACCGATGCAATGAGCTGGAATATTCGCATGAAGCATAGATATCAGAATGAGGCGGCAAATCCCGTCCGTCGGGTAAACGACCAGCTCTAGTGGCCGCCGAAACGTACCAGGCAATCCCAACGGAAAGGGGCAGCTTTTGCGCGATCCGGCGTCCCGGGGTTACTACGTGTTCGCATTGCCGGAACGCATTCGGCGAAGATCGGCGTCGAACTTACCAGGGCCCTCGATCCGCGAGAGCGTACAGACGTCCTAACCATAAGCCCCGGCGAATGCCGCGAACATCAGCATCAAACAAATCGGAGACGCTACACGTCGAAGGCCGCGATGTACCGGTCAGCAACCTCCAGAAGGTTCTCTATCCTGGCAGACGGTTCACCAAAGCCCAGGTCATCGACTATTACATCCGAGCAGCACCGTATCTCCTGCCTCATCTGCGCGACAGGCCAGTCACGCTGAAGAGATTCCCAGACGGCGTAACAGGGGATGCATTCTATGAGAAGGACTTGCCCAGTTTCGCTCCGGAGTGGGTCCAGACCTTCCCGGTACCGCGTCGCGGAGGCGGACCTGCCATTCGCTACATTCTGATCAACGATCTGCCAACCCTCGTCTGGTGTGCTAACGCGGCTGCGCTAGAGCTTCACCCGTTCCTCCACCGCGCTCCTGTAATCGATGTGCCCACCTCGTTAGTGTTCGACCTCGATCCCGGAGAAGGCGCCGACATCCTCACGTGCGTAAAAGTAGCCATGCTGCTTAGAGAGGTTTTGGAGCAGTTGCAGCTTGCTTCATGTCCCAAGGTGTCCGGCTCCAAAGGAATTCAAGTGTACGTCCCACTGAATATCCCCGCTAACTATGCCGTGACTCAGCCGTTTGCACGGGCGCTGGCGGAATTGCTTGCGAATCGGCACCGGAAGCTGATGGTTTCCGAGATGCCAAAGGAGAAGCGGAAGGGAAAGGTCTTCATCGATTGGAGCCAGAACTCTGATTTCAAAACTACCGTCGGTGTTTACTCGCTTCGGGCGAAGAATAAAGTACCGTTCGTCTCACTGCCGGTCACCTGGAGCGAACTGGAAACCGCCATTGATGAGAAAAACGGCAAATCACTGTATTGGGAGCCGCAGCGAGCGCTTGAGCGGCTCGACGCATGCGGCGATCTCTTCGCTGAAGTTCTGACGCGGAAGCAGTCGCTTCCAGAGTCAGTGCTGGAAGCGCTGGGTAAAACCGGAAAGCCGCGGCCCAAGCAGGACGGCAGCTTGCGCGAGTACGGACGCAAGCGTGATTTCACCAAGACTTCTGAGCCGAGCCCGCGTGTTCCCCGCGCCAGCGCGCAAGGAAGCAAGAAGCGCTTCGTGATTCAGAAGCACGCCGCCAGCCACTTGCATTACGACTTCCGGCTGGAGATGCACGATGTGCTGAAGTCGTGGTCGATCCCGAAGGGTGTTCCTTATGGTCTGGGGGAAAGACGGCTTGCCATGGCCACCGAAGACCATCCGATTGAGTACCTGGACTTTGAAGGCATCATCCCGGAAGGCCAGTATGGCGGTGGGACGGTGATGGTCTGGGACATCGGGACTTACGAGACCGTGGAAGGCAACTACTACAAGGGCAGCTTACACGTCTTCCTCGCAGGCAAAAAGCTCAAAGGAGATTGGCTGTTTACCAAAGACCCGGCTGGAGGCAACAAGTGGAAGATCGAGAAGATCACCTCTGCAGCCAAGCCACTGAGCCCCAAGAGAGAGAATTCATCGGCCTTGACTGGAAGGGGAATGGAAGACATCGCTGGCCAGGCGAAGAACATCTGGCACAGCAATCGCACAGCGGTGCCAAATCTTGATCTCGACTCTTTGCCGGATAGCGATATGAAGTTCGTCGAGCCAATGCAATGTAAGCTCGTCGCAACCTTGCCAGAGAGTGAAGAATGGCAGTACGAAGTGAAGTTTGATGGTTACCGTGCGCTCGCGCTTCGAAGTGAATCTGGAGTCAGTCTCCTGTCGCGACGTAATCGCTCTCTTGCGGATCAGTTTCCTCAACTGGCGAGCGCCTTGAATTCGCTTGAAGACGGCACAATGCTTGATGGTGAGATTGTTGCCCTGGATGGCAGTGGCAAGCCTTCGTTCAACTTACTCCAGAACTACACAGCACAAGGTGCGACGCTCGTGTATTACGTCTTTGATCAGCTTGCGTATCGCCGAAAAAGCTTGCTCAGCCTGTCTCTTGAAAAGAGGCGAGAAGTGCTCGAAACAACGCTCTCCCAGGTGCCGGATCCTATCCGGATATCAGCAGCCTTGAACGCCTCAGCGGAACAGGTCATAGCTGCGGTCAAAGAGCAAGGGCTTGAAGGCATCGTCGCCAAACGTTCCACAAGCAGATATGAACCCGGACAGCGATCGGGCCAATGGGTCAAGCTCAAGACAAACCAAGGCCAGGAGTTCGTGGTCGGCGGATATCGGGTTGGAAAGAACTCTTTCGATAACCTCGCGATTGGCTATTACGATGGCGACGACCTACTGTTCATCGCCAAGTTGAAGAATGGTTTCACGCCGGCAGCGAAGAAGGCCATTCACGGCCGACTGGAGAAGTTGGCGATTGCCAAGTGCCCGTTCGCGAATCTACCCGAATCAAAAGGTGCCAGGAGAGGCGAAGCCCTTACGGAAGAAGCCATGAAGAAATACCGGTGGGTGAAGCCGAAGCTGGTACTTCAGGTTGAATTCACGGACTGGACAGCAGCCAACCATTTGCGGCACTCTCGCTTTCTCGGGTTGAGAGACGATAAAACGGCGCGAGAGGTGCATAAAGAAGAAGCATGATGGCGCTTCAAGCGGCAGCTCGACCTTGCCGTGACTCGTACTAGCTGCATACCGCAACCTGAAACTTAGGCAGGCGCCGAGAAGTCTAGCAACGAGACGGACCTCGTATATGAGCAACAGTGATCCCAAAGGTGTTGAGCGCCGCAACTTTTTACACGCAATTACAGTGGCGACTCTGGCAGCCAGTAATGGCCACAGCGAACCACTCGCTGAAGTATCTGCGCAAGCTTCCAGTTCGGGCAGCGAGGATGCGACGACAGCTGACATCATCGTGGAGAACCTTATCGACTGGGATGTCAGCCACGTTTTCGGGATCGTAGGCGACGGGATCAATCCCATCATTGATGCCTTGCGCCGCCGACAGGACCGCATCCGCTTCATCGGTGTCCGGCATGAAGAAGCCGCCGCTTTCATGGCTTGTGGCTGGGCCAAACACACGGGACGGTTGGGCGTTTGTCTCGCCACCACTGGACCTGGAGCCGTCCACTTACTGAATGGACTGTATGACGCTGCCTTTGACGGAGCGCCTGTGCTCGCCATCTCGGGCGAGACGTTTCACGATCTGGGTGGCCTCCGGTTTGTACAGGGCGTTGACACGAAGGCGTTAATGCAGGATGTCGCAACGTTTAACGTGCGAGTATCAGGACCTGTTCACGCGAAGACGGTCGTGAACCGGGCCTGCCGCGCTGCGCTTGGACATCGAGGCGTCGCTCACGTGACGGTTGCCAAGGACGTTCAGGCGATGAAGCTCTCCGCCGATAAGCCCTCAATGGAGAACCACGGACTGCAGACTTCTGCCTTATGGCAGCCGGTCATGGATGCGCCTTCGCCGGAGCAACTTCGCAGCGCGGCGGCGGTTCTCAACGCGGGGAAGAAGATTGCGATTCTGGTCGGGCAAGGGGCGCTAGATGCCCGAGAGGAAGTGACCCAGATCGCTGATTTGCTTGCCGCGCCTGTGGCGAAGGCGCTTCTCGGCAAGGCGGTGTTGCCCGACGACTCTCCATTCACGACCGGCGGAATCGGCCATCTCGGGACGCAGCCTTCCGAATGGGCCATGCACAACTGTGACACCGTGCTGATCGTGGGATCCACAATGCCCTGGATTGATTCATATCCGAAACCTGGTCAGGCTCGTGGTGTGCAGATCGATCGCAACCCGGACCGGATCGGGTTACGATATCCCGTTCAGGTCGGTCTCGTGGGCGACAGCAAAGTGACCTTAGCGGCGTTACTACCATTGCTACAGCGAAAGAATGATCGAACATTCCTGAGCGAAGCTCAACGCCGGATGCAGGATTGGAACGGATTGCTTGCGCAGATCACAAGCAGTTCGCGTGTACCATTACGGCCGCAGGTAGTCGTAAAAACTCTGAGTGATTTGCTCGCGGACGATGCGATTATCTCGCTCGATTGTGGTGCGAACACGCACTTCTCGGCCCGGCACATTCATCTGCGTCCGAAACAACAGTTGACCAGCCCCGGGATGCTTGCCACCATGGCGCCCGGGCTGCCGTTCGCGATTGCCGCGCAATTTGCATACCCCACGCGGCAAAGCATCGCTGTTGTGGGTGATGGCGGGTTCGCAATGCTTATGGCCGAGCTAAGTACGGCGGTGCACCACAACCTGCCAGTTAAGGTCATTCTGCTTAAGAACAACAGCTTGGCGGAGGTGCGATTCGAGCAGGAGGATTTGAAGTATCCCTCGTTCGGGTGTGACCTCCCGCCCATTGACTTTGTTGCCTTCGCCAAAGCTTGCGGAGCCGATGGCTATCGTTGCGCCAGCCCCAGGAAGTCCGTCCCGCAATCGAATCCGCACTCCGTTCGAATAAAGCCGCGCTGGTCGAGGCCGTCGTCGATCCTGACGAGAAGCCCGCGAAGCCTGCTGAACTGAAGGCCTGAATGCGCGGAATCCGGCCGCCTCTGAATCGAGTCGTCCGTATATGCGGGAGCCATTCATCAGGGTCGTGTCACATCGACCATCTGCGAAACAACTCTCTAAAGTTCGGTAGGACTATTGTGTACGGAAGAACGCTAGCGTTCGGCGAAAGTAACGAGCCAACTCAGTAAGCGTCAAGGTGTTGAGTTCGTTAGGGTGTTGCAGAAGGGGTAAGGCCGGGCGAAGCCACGCGTCCCAGAGATGTAGCTTCAATTAGCACATGGGCCGTGCGCTTGCGCGTACTCGGGCACCGAACAGTTCGAATTTCCAAATGTCTAATTTCGTTTCGGATGACGCATCGCTTTCTGCTGACCAGCAACTTCGGGTATTGCTGCAATGCGTGCGCGATTACGCTTTCATCACCTACGATTTGGGGAACCGCATCACTTCCTGGAGCGCGGGCGCTGAACGCATTCTGGGCTGGAAAGCATCCGAGGTCATAGGGCGGTCCGGAGCGATTATCTTCGTAGCCGAAGACCTCGCCAAGGGCGAGATCGAACGCGAACTGGGGACTGCCCAAACCGAGGGCAAGGCAGAAAACGAACGCTGGCATGTTCGCAAGGACGGAACACGATTCTGGGGTTCCGGAACAATGACGCTGCTTCGCAATGGAGCCACTCAACCGATAGGCTTCGCCAAAGTACTTCGTGATCTGAGCGACCGCAGGCAAGCCGAAGCCGCACTGCGGGAAAGCGAAGAGCGCTTTCGCTTGTTCGTTCAGAACGTCCAGGAGTACGCGCTTTTTCAGACCGACGTTGCCGGTCATATTACGAGCTGGAATCCTGGCGCGGAAAGGCTCTTCGGCTACACCGGACAAGAGATGATGGGTCAACCGGCATCTCGACTGTTTACTCCAGAGGATCAGGCCTCCGGTGTTCTCGACATCGAAATAGAGCGAGCTCTTGCCGGTCACCGACAGCAAGACACTCGATGGGTGGTGCGTAAGGACGGATCGCAATTCTGGGCTCAATGGGTTACAGAGCCGGTTCGCGATGAAGCCGGCGAAATACGCGGCGTTGCTAAAGTGCTTCGGGACGAAACGGAACGTCGAAGAAGCGAAGAGGCACTCCTGGCATCGTTAGCCGAGAAGGAAGCTCTCCTGAAAGAGATTCACCACAGGGTCAAGAACAATCTACAGGTAGTCGTCAGCCTGCTCAGCTTACAAGCGGAACAGATCGAGGACCCGATCGCCGTCGAGATGTTTCGAGACACGGAGATTCGAGTTCGCGCCATCGCTGCTATTCACGAGAGTCTCTATACGTCGGAAGACTTGGCCGAGATCGAGTTCGGAGCATACGCCCTCACTTTGATTCAGGATCTCTTTGCGTTGTATGGAATTGCAACAGATCACATCCACTGGAAAATGACTGCGGAGGACATGGCCCTGACCATAACGCAAGCTATTCCGCTCGGCCTTATTTTGAACGAGTTGGTTGTTAATAGCCTGAAACACGCGTTCAAGGACGGACGAGACGGCACGATCCGAGTCTCGCTACGCTACGTGAAGGAACTGCTGGAAAGGGAGCAGACGCTAGATGAAGGTTCGGGCGAGCTGTGTGTGGAGGACGACGGGATTGGGATGCCAGAGGGTTTCGAGCCGGAACAGGCGTCGTCCATGGGACTTTACCTGGTTCAAATCCTGACGCGGCAACTTCGCGGCTCGTTCAGCTGGCGTTCGGGTCAACCCACACGAATCTGCATCCGATTTCCTCTTTCGTTGGAAGAGTCTCGTGTTGATGTATGAACGCAGGACCGGCTATTAGGCAAAGTGGCGAGATATTGACATCGGGACGACGGATCTTGGTAGTGGAGGACGAGGAAATCATCCTGGCCGCTGTCACCCGTCAGCTTCGCCGGAATGGATTTGACGTTGTCGCCACCGCAAATTCGGGCGAGGAGGCGATTAAGGCCACCGCCGCGAACAGTCCGGATCTCATTTTGATGGATTTGAGGCTGCAGGGACGGATGAATGGACTGGAGGCGGCCCGCAAGATTCGACAAAACTCCGCTGTGCCCATCTTGTTTGTCACTGCTCATGCCCACAGGCTCACAACCACCCTCCATGATTTGCCTGGCCTCAATCGTGTAATTGCAAAGCCATTTTCAGCTAACGAACTACGCGTCGCCATTGAAGGGATACTGTCGACTTAATCAGCCACAGTTCGCGAAAACAGACGGTTCGCCGGACTTACCGTAACCTTTGGTTTCGCCCGCGTATATCTTCGCGAAATACCAGATACTCGCTTCCGTCGTAATTGACCTTAACAGTCGTATTCGTCGAGCCTTCATCTATGATCACGAAGCTTGCGTTTCCGGGCAGCTGAGTGAAGATGCCCGTTGTTTGTTCTCCATTTTGGGCCTGAACGATTCGAAGTGCGGCAATTCTTTCCGCCGAAGTGTAGATTGGCATGAAACTCAGGTGAATGGTTCCGTACCTACTGTATAAGCCAGCGTACGCTAATGCCATTAGGACTATCACGAGGTTCGCAGTTGTTGTTGCGTGCCGCAGCGTGCTGTGGCACGCCATCCTGGTAGTTACAACAGTCGTTCGGTTCGGACCTAGGCCGCAGACTGCGAAACCTCTTCGGTCAGAGCGATGGAGGTCTCTTCCCCATGGGGATCGAACACGTTAATCACTGGAAAGAGACCCTCGACGCACTTGGCCTGAATGTCACGAACATAAGCCAAAAGCTCCTCTTGTGAATCGAACGCTCTTTCTTCCAGCTGGCCTGGGTAGTTCATCTGTACTGTCCACTTGTTAACAAACATGGCGATATTTGTTGGATTCTCATGTGCGTCAATTTGGCTACTTGGGGATTTTTCGTATTTGAACGTACATTCTGGCGCAAGGTACGGCGGGAATCCACGATTCGGGACAGGGAAATCTCTGCGTCTCGGCCCTCCTCGATGGTTATGCGACCTCGTAATTAGCACAGGAGGTCGCGCTCCCGGGTTCCTTGGAGATATAGTGTCAGTACGCTAAACCGTTTTCAGCTTTCCCTCCTCCTTCTGGCCTGCTCGACGGGTCTCCACGGTGCGACACCGTCGTCTAACGGGCAGGTCGACTTCAACCGGCAGGTGCGGCCCATCCTGTCGGACAATTGCTTCCTATGCCACGGCCCCGATGCGGGAACCCGGATGGTTGATCTCCGGCTCGACATACAAGAAGGTGCGTTGGCGAAGCGCAAAAACGGGTACCCGGTCGTCCCGGGTAAACCAGAGGAAAGCCTGCTCATTAAACGCATCTATTCAGACAATGTCGCGTTTCGGATGCCGCCGGTCTTTTCGCATAAGACCCTCTCGGACGAACAGAAGGGAATTCTGAGACGCTGGATTGAGCAGGGAGCGAAGTGGAATCAGCATTGGGCATTCGTCCCGCCGAAGAAGGTCGCTCCTCCTCAAGTAAGTGACCCATCCTGGCCGCGCAATGAGATCGATCGGTTTGTTCTCGCGACGATGGAGGCCAGGGGCTTCGAGCCCGCTCCCCAGGCCGACCGTTCAAGGCTGATCCGCCGCGTCACTCTGGACCTGACAGGTCTGCCTCCGACGCCCGCGGAAGTCCAGGCGTTCCTTAAAGATAAGTCGCCGAACGCATACGAGAAGGTAGTGGACCGCCTGCTTGCTTCTCCTCACTATGGCGAGCAACGAGCGCACTACTGGCTGGATGCGGCGCGATACGCAGATTCGAACGGCCTTCACTTCGATAACTACCGCGAGATGTGGACCTATCGGGATTGGGTGATCAAGGCGTTCAACAAGGACATGCCTTTCGACCAGTTCGCAGTTGACCAGCTCGCGGGGGATCTTTTGCCGAACTCGACCATGGACGGGAAGATCGCGTCCGGTTTCCAGCGGAACAATGTGACGACCGACGAGGGCGGAGTCATTCTTCCTGAAGTCGAGGCTATGTACGCCAAGGATCGCGCCGACACCGCCGGGACCGTGTTCATGGGCCTAACCGTTGGATGCGCGACCTGCCACGATCATAAGTTCGATCCAATTTCGCAGAAGGACTACTACTCGTTGACGTCGTTCTTCCGCAACACGACTCAGCCAACGATGGATCTGAACGTGGAGGACACGCCACCCTCCATGTACGTGCCGCCGGATACCGATCGGAGTCAATGGGAACAGTTGAATTCCAGGCGTGCGGATCTTAGCCGCCGGATCGGCGCTCGTCGTCACGAGGACTTACAGAACATTGCGGACTGGCTCAAGACAGCGCAGGACGACGGCGCATTCCTATCGGCCCGCCATCCGAGATATTCGCGCTGAACGACTCGCAGCTTCCAGAAAACGTGGAGATGGCTGATACGGTCGAAGTTGGAGGCAAGGCGGTCCGACTTCAACCGGGCGTCAGGGCAGATGTCTCCGGGACGCCGGGTCTCGAGGCGGATAAGCCATTCACGATAGCAACCTGGATTTACATACCGAAGTTGAAGGGGGACACGACGGTTGCCAGTCAGCTCGAAAACGTCCCTGACGGTCCGGACGGAAAGAAAAGACAACGAGGCTGGAGCTTACGTATCACGAAAGGTAACCTCGGCCTCTACGATCCCGCTCCCGCAATTTACCTGACCGACACAGATGGAAAAACGATCAGTGCTCGTCCTTCCCCCGAGTATAAGTTCAAGGCCGATTCCTGGTATCACCTGGTCGTAACCTACGATGGCCGCCGAGTGAGGCGCGGCATCAGCATGTACGTGAATGGCGCGCCGGTGTTCGTGCTGGGTCGCCCGGAAGACAGCCCGCGGCTGAACACATCGATTCGCGCAGCAGTGCCGGTTACGCTCGGCGATCGCAACAAGGACGCGTCGCCCGGTCGGAATCGCAGATCTACGAATCCTGAGTACGATGGCGGACCCGCAGGATGCGGAACTCCTCCGCGCTTCGAGCCGGATTGTTACTGCCGCAGTAAAAACGAAGGATGATCTGTCGCAGGAGGATGCGGACGCGCTCGCGATCTATTACACGCAGACACTCGACTCCGCTTCTGGTCCGCTCGTCAGAGATTTGCGGGAAGTCGACAAATCCATATATGCAATCCGGACCAGGTCAGCGACCGCGCTCGTGATGCAGGAACGCGCAGACGCGCAGCCCGTTGCCCATGTCCTGTATAGAGGTCAGTATGACCAGATGCGGGACGAAGTTCATCCAAATACGCCCAGCGTGCTTCCCCCCATGACGCAAAGCATGCCGCGAAATCGCCTCGGTTTGGCCATGTGGATCGTCGATCCGTCGAATCCTCTCACAGCACGAGTAACAGTGAACCGGTTCTGGCAGGAGATCTTCGGAACGGGTCTTGTCCGGACTGTCGAAGATTTCGGCACTCAGGGCGAGCAACCCAGTCACCCGGAGCTTCTCGATTGGCTTGCGGTAGATTTCCGTGACTCTCGTTGGGACGTGAAACGGCTGTTCAAGACCATGGTCATGTCGGCCGCGTACCAGCAGTCGGGGCAGACAACGCCCGAAAAGATCGCCAAGGATCCGCAGAACCGGCTTCTCGCGCATGGTCCGCGTTTCCGGATGGATGCGGAGATGGTGCGCGACTCCGCCCTGTTTGCAAGTGGACTTCTCCGCACCGGAGTTGGCGGCCCCAGCGCAAAGCCGTATCAGCCGTCGCGCATCTGGGAGACTGTGGCGATGGAGCAGAGCAACACTCGCGTTTACGAGCAGGACGCGGGCGACAATCTGTACCGGCGAAGCTTATACACGTTTTGGAAGCGGGCTGCACCGCCGCCATCGATGGACATCTTTAATGCGCCTTCGCGCGAGACCTGCACCGTGCGACGGGAGCGTACGAATACTCCACTACAGGCTCTGGTGACGATGAACGATGTGCAGTTCGTGGAAGCGGCGCGCAACCTTGCACAGAACGCAATCAAAGCGGATCACCACCTGAACCGTGAATTGGACTTCATGGCCAAGCGCCTGCTTGCGAGACCGCTCGACAAGAGCGAAGCCGCCATCCTCACGCGGTCGTACAGAGACTTTCTGGCCCATTACTCGTCAACGCCCGACGATGCCTCCAAGCTGTTGCATGAAGGCGTATCGGAAGTGGACGGGAAAATTCCCGCACCGGAAGTTGCAGCACTCACGATGGTCGCGAACACGATGTTCAACCTGGACGAAACCTTAGTCAAGTAGAAGTAAGCACATGAACTCAATCGAAGAGAGTCTGCTGGTCGAAACGCGCCGGCAATTGCTGGCGAAGGGCGGCCGGGGTTTAGGGGCGCTAGCACTCTACACCCTGCTCGGAGGGCGTGCGAACGCCGCTTCGGAGAAAAAGGCCGTAGGCGTTCTGCCGGGGCTTCCTCATTTTCCTCCCAAAGCGAAACGGGCTATCTATCTGCATATGCTCGGTGCGCCGCCGCAGATGGAGACCTTCGATTACAAGCCGAACATGGCCAACTGGTTCGACAAGGACCTGCCGGACACCATTCGTCAGGGGCAGCGACTGACTGGCATGACCTCCGGCCAGGCACGCTTCCCTGTAGCTCCATCGATCTTCAAGTTTGCACAGCACGGCCAATGCGGAACCTGGGTCTCCGAACTACTTCCCTATACGGCGAAGATGGTTGATGACATCGCGGTGGTTCGCTCTATGAACACCGACGCGATCAACCACGAGCCCGCGACCACCTTCATGCAGACGGGCTTCATGATCGCAGGTAAGCCGTGTGTGGGCTCCTGGATCTCTTACGGCCTCGGCAGCATGAACCAGGATCTCCCCACCTTTGTTGTGCTCAATGCGACGCATTCGAACCCAAAGGCGAACGTGCAGGCCATCTCAGCGCGACTTTGGAGTTCCGGCTTTCTGCCGGGGCAGTATTCCGGTGTCGCTCTTCGCTCCGGGGGTGATCCGGTCCTCTACATCAACAATCCCGACGGAGTTCCCGCCAGCATGCGTCGTCGGATGCTTGACGCGACCGGCGAACTGAATCGCATGGAGATGGCCAGAATGGCCGATCCCGAGATTCAGGTCCGCATCGCGCAATACGAGATGGCGTTCCGGATGCAGTCGTCCGTGCCAGAACTGACGGACATCTCCAAGGAGCCTGAGAGTACATTCAAGCTCTACGGCGACGACGCCCGTAAACCGGGAACATTCGCGAATTGCTGCCTGATGGCGCGCCGAATGGCTGAACGGGATGTTCGTTTTATTCAGGTCTACCACCGCGGTTGGGATGTCCATAGCGATCTGCCGAGCGTGCTTCCAACTCAGTGCCGCGACGTAGATCAAGGTGCCTATGGCTTAGTGCAAGACCTGAAAGCGCGCGGTCTGCTGGACGACACGCTGGTCGTTTGGGGCGGGGAGTTCGGCCGTACCATTTACTGCCAGGGCAAGCTGACGGCAAACGATTACGGTCGCGACCATCACCCGAAGTGCTTCTCTATCTGGATGGCCGGCGCGGGGATCAAAGGTGGCTCGGTTCATGGCGAGACGGACGAGTTTTCCTATAACATCGTCAAAGATCCTGTCCACATTCGCGACCTCAACGCAACTATCCTCCACCAGTTCGGCATTGAAGACACGCGCTTCACGTTCAAATACCAAGGCCTGGACCAGAAGTTGACCGGCACCGAGAAGCGAGCGGCGGTGGTGAAGGAGATTCTGGCGTAAGCATGTATCCTACTCGCCGATCTTTCCTGTTTGCGGTAGGCGGAGGTGCACCGTTGATCCTGGGCGCGTCGGATAAGGCCGGTATGCGCAAGCCTGTTGTCGGTTCGGGTGAGTATGTCTTCGAAGTAACTCACGACTGGGGCGAACTGCCGCCCGAAATCAAGTACGGCAATACCCACGGCGTTTGTGAAGACGCGGATGGGAACATCTACGTCCATCACACGGTGAACGCCGCCAGTGAGAGTAGCGATTCGATGGTGGTCTTCGATGGCAAGGGAAGGTTCATTCGCAGCTGGGGCAAAGATTTCCGCGGCGGAGCGCATGGATTGCTCATACGGAAAGAAGGCCGTGAGCAGTTTCTGTATCTTTGCGACACAAAGCGCGGCGTCGTAGCCAAGACAACTCTGAAGGGCGAAGAGGTCTTGACGCTCGGCTATCCGAGCGAATCGGCCGCCTACGCGCCGAATCCTGACGGTTCGCGGAAGAAGTATAGCCCGACCAATCTTGCGGTTGCACCGAACGGCGATATCTATGTCGGTGACGGCTATGGTTCGAGCTTCGTGAACGTCTACAATTCCGAAGGTAAGTATCTAAAGACCTTCGGAGGCAAAGGCGCGGCGATGGGCCAGCTCGATTGTCCACACGGTATCGTTCTGGATACGCGCGCGAGCGAACCGGTTCTCATGATTGCTGACCGGGCAAATCATCGCATCCAAACCTTCAATCTTGCGGGTGAACACCTGTCGTTCATCAGCGGAACCAATCTGCCCTGCACCTTTGATTTCGATAGATCCGGTACGGCTGTCGTACCTGATCTCGGCGCACGCGTAACGCTGCTGAATCGCCACAACGAAGTCATCGAGCATCTCGGCGACGACTCGGAACACCACGATTGGGAGCGAATTCGTAAGCTGGACCGTTCCGCGTTTACGCCCGGGAAGTTTGTCTGTCCCCATGGAGCATGCTTCGATCATGCGGGAAATGTCTTCGTCGTCGAATGGGTCGAAGTCGGTCGCGTTAGCAAGCTCCAGCGGGTCTGAGAAGACCAGGCGTTCCGGAAGCGAGTACGGCTTGCGGTGTCTTATAGAATGCGCTCATACTCTTGATCGGAGCCTCACCAAATGAAAAGCAATAGACGCCGGTTCGTGAAGACACTCGGCACGAGTTCAGCGGGCGTCGCCGTAGGAGCAACGCTTGCCGCCGTCCCCCAGAATGTGATGGCCGAAGGCCAGGATGGGCCGCTGCTGCTTGTGGGCGATAATATCGCGTTAGCCGAAACTCAATGCGGCAAAGTCAGAGGATACGTGTTACGGGGCATTTACCATTTCCTCGGGATGCCCTATGGTGCGGATACGTCCGGCGCCAATCGATTCATGCCGCCGCAGAAGCCTAAGCCCTGGACAGATGTGTACCCGGCGCTCTGGTGGGGTAATTCGGCGCCCCAGATGATGGAGAACCGGTACGAGAACAAATACGCTTCCTTCCGGGACCATTGGAACTATGACGACGTCAGCGAGGATTGTCTTCGCATCAACGTCTTTACGCCTGGAGTCAACGACGGCAAGAAACGGCCGGTGCTCTTCTGGATTCACGGCGGCGGCTACGTCAACGGGAACGGGATTGAACAGGACGGATACAGCGGTGAGAATTTCGCGCGTCTTGGGGACGCGGTGTTTTGCTCAATCAATCACCGGCTTGGCCCACTCGGGTTTTGCAATCTTGCCGGGCGTGGGGGGAGACAAGTTCGCCGCTTCGGGCAACGTCGGGCATGCTGGACATCGTGGCTGCTCTCGAATGGGTCCGCGACAATATAGCCAACTTCGGGGGAGATCCGGCGAACGTCACGATTATGGGCCAGTCCGGAGGCGGGGCCAAAGTTTGCGTTTTGACGGCAATGCCTTCCGCGGCCGGGCTGTTCCACAAAGCTGTTGTGCTGAGCGGAGCATCGCGAAAGGCCGGGGCAAAGACCGACTCCGAAAACCTTGGAGCCGCAGTCGTTAAGGAAGCAGGTCTCACTTCGAACGATTTGGCCAAGTTACAGGCCATGCCTTGGAAAGAGTTCTACGCAGTTGCCACGCGCGCTCAGCAGGCGATGGCGAAGAGCGCTGGACCCGGTGGCGGCAGCCGTGGATTTGCTCCGGTCGTCGATGGTAAGTTTCTGCCCCAGCACCCTTATGATCCGGTCGCAGCACCCACGGCCGGCGGTGTGCCGATGATCATCAGCTCAGTTCAGAACGAGCAGTCACCCAGTTGGGCCGATTCCTCGCTGGAATCGATCACGCTCGATCAAGTGGTGGAAAAAGTGAAGCTAAGGGCAGGTTTCGGAGCAGGATTTGGCGACCGGGCGAAGGATGTGGTCGAGGCGTACGCGAAAGCATTTCCGGGCAGAAAACCCGTCGAAATCTGGTCATTGGTGAGCAGCAACCGGCAAAGCGTAGTGGCGTTGGCGGACGTGAAGTCCAAACAGCCCGCGCCGGTGTACGTCAATTGGTTCACCTGGCAACCTCCTTTATTCGACAAGCGCGTGCGTGCCTTTCACTGTGTCGATATCTGCTTCTGGTTCTACAACACGGATCTGATGCTGACTCACACGGGCGGCGGGTCCAGGCCAAGAGCTCTTTCAACGAAGATGGCCGGTGCCTTATTGCAGTTCATGAAGACCGGCAATCCAAACGGGGCAGGGCTTCCCGAATGGCCGAAATACACTGCGGCTCAGGGTGAAACCATGATTTTCGACGACACGTGTGAGGCGAAGAACGACCCGGACCGCGAGGCCAGGAAAGCATTGCCGCTCTCGGTTTAAGGTTTGAGTACGAACCGGCGAAACGCCGACCAGCAAGTCAGCCGGTTCGCTTGCTTTTCGCGGGCCGGGGCTTCGGCTTGCTCTTGCCCTCGAGATTGAGCGCCACTGCCGCGCGGATGAGATCCTTAAGGCGGCCTCATTGAGCTTCTCGCCTTCGTGGATGTCGATGGCGCGCCTGACATTCCCCTCGAGGCTGGAATTGAACAGACCTGAAGGGGGTCCTTCAACGCTGCTCCTTTGGCGAAGGTCAATCTTGACGACCTCTTTGTACGTCTCTCCCGTGCAGACGATGCCGCCGTGGGACCAGACGGGAGTCCCCCTCCACTTCCACTCTTCGACGATCTCAGGGTCGGCGTCGTGTATGACTGCGCGAACTTTCGCCAGCAGTCTTTCCGCGCCAGTCCGCAAGTTCCTTGATCCTTCCGTCGATCAGTGCAGATGGCCGATTCTTCCGGGACAGGCTGTTTCATGTTTAGCTCCTGGTTGAGTTAATTGCATTAACGTTCCGCGATTTGGTGTTGACTTGCTCGCGTTCAGCCGCCAGAAGAAGTAAGACAGTCCCCAGAGCACGCTGGTCGCCCGCCGCCCAACCCCATGCCTCGGGGCCGTCGCCCACTGAGAGGTGCGCGATGAGCGCCGAGGCGAGCGTGATGGCAAAACCGGCGTAGGCCCACTCCTTGAGCCGCGCCGGCACCGGCGCAAGCATCAGCCCACGCCGAAGAGCTTGGCCCACGAGAGTTCCACCCGGAAGTAAGCCGGGAAGCCGAGATGGGTGAACGCCTCGGCCACCTGGGGCAGTCGCAATTGCGCGTAAGCGGTGAAGCCCATCTGCAGGCAGAACAATGCGGTTACGACCCAATAAACGATAGTGATGACTTTGGGCGAAGTTGTCGGAGCGATGATGGCCGGCTTCTGTAGTGTCGATTCCATAATTTCTTCCTCTTATCCTTCAACCTTTGGGAGATCCACCGCAACGCGGGGTGTCTCAATGCCGAACTGTTTTGCGTATTCGGCGTTCAAGCGCTGCCAGCCCTCGAATTTCATGGCCTCTGGGCCGGCAATGCGGCCAATCGGCTCACCCGCGATCAGCCGTTCCAGCACGTCAAAACAGATGTGCCACCCTGCGGCGCCCCAGGAAATGAAGCGGCGATCGATGTTGTGCCAGAGCGTCAGGCGCGTGCCGCCGGTGCCAAGCGCGTCGAGCTCCCACCGGAGATCGCTGCCGCCCCAGGTGTATTCGAGCAGCTTTGGTGCGTCGGCCCGCTTCACCGTTGTTTCGGAGATCTGCGGCTTAGGCGTGCCAACCGTCGAGAGCTTCGCCGGCCCCACCGTGGCCAGATTTCCGTCGGCATCAAAGGGTGCCCATTCGCGCAATTGCGCAGGGTCGGTCAGCGCCTGCCAGACTTTATCCGGAGAGTGGCGCAACTCTCTGACGAGAATGAGCGTCCACTTCTCTCCGTCCTTTCGTACCTCCGCTCCGCTGGCCGGACCCGGTGTGTATTGCTCGCGATCGTTCATTTCTTTTCTCTTCCTTGTCTTTCGTTTCCGCGCGTGTTCGTGCGCGTCGGCTGGTCCATGCGGTCGAGGTGGCGTTCAAGAGCATCGACGTGAGCGGACCAGAACCGGCGAAAGGGAGCGAGCCAGGCATCCATCTCCTGAACGGTTCAGGTCTCAGCCGGTACAGACGCCGTTGTGCGTCCACCGTGGATTCCACGAAACCGGCTTCGCGCAGCACCCGCAGATGCTTAGATACCGTCGGCTGTGACATGCGAAGTTGGCGCTCGAGTTCGCCCACCGACTGTTGTGACGAGACGAGGAGGCCCAATATCGCGCGGCGGTTCGGCTCCGCAATGACTTCGAAAACAGATTCCACTCTTTGTGTATACTCCATCTGGAATATACGTGTCAAGGTATGCGCGCTTGCGGGCGGGAATGCGCCCGGACGGGTCAGCAGGCCGACAAGGAATTCGCTATCTTAAGCCGTTTTGCGGATTCTTGCTACTCCTGCGTTATGACCGAGGTTTGCGAGTAAGGGGGCCGTGCACAATGCGCTCGCATATATAGATGAGCGATGGTTCCGGCGATCTCAACGCGATCTCCAGGCAAACGGAGATCCGCTGACAGGCCTGAGCATGTCTGGACGGTACTTGTCCAGAGGCCCATTCCTGGTCATTTCCGCGACGTGGACATACAGTTTTGACTCTGCTCCGAGCAGATTCAGGAACAAGTATTGTTCGCCCTCCACATGAAACGGATAACGAAGTAGAGCTGCACTAATCTGTTCCAGTACTGCATCCTGCCAACGACTGCACGTGTAAATGAACACCTTCTGTCCAGCCTTAAGACTCTCGAACTTCTGGAGGCGCCGTTCAAGTGAGTCGCGATCTCCCCATCCGGTGCTTGCCGCCAGCGCGGCGCCATCACCGCGCCTCCAACGTAAGTCCAGTTGTTCGTCCTTAGGTGCGTGAGAAGCGGGATCTACTTCGACCTGCACGCCGTGCTCCGCAGCGATTGCGCTCAGCAGAGCCTTCAAAGTTTTGTTCCAGCAGATGCGGCGGTCGCTTGGTTCGGCAGCCCCTGTGTCCATGCCGGGTAAGTATTCCGGTATCAACTCCGCCATCCGCCGGGCCAACATCTCCGGCGCAATGATTCGATCCTGCAAAAGCATCGCTCCACCTCCTAACGAACCTGCGTTGCCGGTGTGCTTGTGCGTTCTACATTGCCCTTCAGCGCTTCACCCATTTCAATATGGTGGTCCAACAGAATGCTCCCTGTTGCCCGCTGCAGGGCCGCCCGCGCTTTTTGGTAACTTGCAAGAGCCGAGATCTCGCTCGACTTAGCCGCGGCAACGTCTCGCTGGAATTGTATGACAAAGAAGTTCGTCGACGCTCCCACCTCCAGCTTTTCCCGTTCCGCCGCGAGTGTCTCTTCCTGAGCAGCCCTCTCACTCCGCGTCGCTTCGTAAGTTGCTCGCGCCTGTTCGACGGCAATCAACGCGTTTGTAACGTCAAGCCGGATCTGCTTTTCAAGCTGTCGGATCCGAATCTCTTGCTGCCGGATCGTCAGTTCATCACGCAGCACGTCGGATCGCGCAGCCCGGTTACGAAGCGGCACAGTCAATTGGATACCGACTCCGTAGTTTGGAAAGTTGTTCGCACCGACTTGGCCCAGCGCATCGCCGTACCCGCCAGAGAGTAGCGGATCTCCCGGGATGCCCGCCGAACGCAGCAGATTGCCTGAGAGGCCATTGTTCTGGGCATTAGCTACCAGGTCTAACGCGGGCCGTAAGGCGCTCTTGCTGCCGTCAAGACTTAAGCCAGCATTTTCGAGTTGCAGATGCACTTGCGCCACTTCCGGTCTAAGACGAAGGGCCTCTGCAACTAAGTTCGAAAGGCCCGGAGCCTGCGTTCCATCCGGAGGTGTCATGGCATCGGTCGTGACGACCGGCGCAGCAGCTAGGTCCTCCGTCAGACTTCCGCGCGTGACGTAGTCTTTCAGCACGGTCGCCTGTTGCTCGACGAGGCTTTCTGCTACCGCGAAGTCCCTCTTTCGCCGCGATAGTTCCGCTTGTGCATGCGTAACGTCTACGTTTGCGGCCGTGCCGGTCTCAACCTGATTCCGAGTATCACTGAGAAACCGTTCCGCGCTTGTGACGGCATCTTGCCTGACCCGAACGTCTTCCCGCAGGCTCACAAGATCCCAGTACAAACGAACAACGCCCGAAACGGTAGCGATCACCTGCTCTTGAAACACTGTGTCGCTCACCTTTCGATTATTGTTGGCGATCCGCATGTAACGGCGGTTAACAGCCAGACCAAACCCGCGCAGCAGAGGCTGTACGAAGTTAACGCCGATGTTGGACGCGGTGGACGGATTGTACAGGAGAAGGGGGCTGTTGGTATCGAAACGCGAGTTGTTGAAGTAGACTTCCAGCGACGCGCCGGTCGTGAATCCTTGCTGGTACGCGACATTGGCCGTCGTAGCCTCTGCATTGAGCGAGCGTAACGCCGGGACGAAAATGCTGTTCTGAACATCTGACGTGTGGTTCCAGCCCACGCTTCCCACCAGTTGCGGATCCAGATTCGGAACCGCAGTGCCCGTGGGCAAAGGGAGAGAGCCGAGAATCGAGAGATCGATCTGAACGCCTGGTCCGATCAGACCGTTCAGCGTGGGGCTGTCGCCCCCTCCCAGCGTTCCATTAGGCGCGGTTTGGGGAGTTCCAAGCCCAGGCGGCGCTTCCCGTACGGAAAGCGGAACGCCGCGAGGCAGTGACCCTGATTTCGTCCGCAGCACATCGCTATCCGCGAGTCGAATGCCGTAGCGCTCGAGTTCAAGATCAAGGTTATTCTCGAGAGCGAGGGCGATGGCGTCCTCCAATGAGAGGTAAATGTTTCCTCCCTGAAATAGGGCTCTTATTCGGCCCGAGTCCTCCAGTTTTGCCGCCGAAAGGCGTGGAGTCCTATATCCGCTGAGCAACCCGCCTTCGGTCGGCATAGTCCACACGCGCGGTTCCGCCTGAGACGGATTTTGAGTCTCCGGTGTCTGTGCAGTCAGGCACCAAGCCATCAAGATTGATATAGCAATCTTCAACCTTTCTTCTCCTTCGGCGATTGTGATTGCACGCGCAACGCTTGGCCTTCGGTGAGGGTATCTGCCGGATTTGTAATTAAGCTCTCGGATCCCTTCAGACCAGTCATAATTTCTACTTCCGTGCCTAAATCGCGCCCAACCTGAACGGGTACGAAGTGAGCGCGGCCCTCGTCTGAGACAACAACGACTCGAGTGCCTTGGGAATTGGCCAGCAATGTGTTTGCGGGAATGAGTATGGTCGGGTGAGCCCGCGTCAACGCAAACCTCACCTGGGAATACATGCCGGGCAGCAACTCTCCGGAAGAATTATCGACCTGGACCTCGCTCAGGAGCGTTCTGGAACTGGCGTCCAAGGCATCAGCGGTCCGAGCGACTTTGCCGACAAACGTTCGACCAGGACGCTCGTTGACCGTCACATCGGCCAGCTGACCGGGATGTAGATCGATTGCATACGTCTGCGGCACGCTGACCTTGATCCGCAGAATATTTCCTTGCACGACGGTGAACAGATTCCGGTCACCCCCCGCATCGGCTGAAACCAGGTCGCCTCGTTCAATCTTCCTTTCGCTGACAACGCCATTAAACGGTGCAAGCACTCGCTCGAAGCTCTGCAAATCCTCCAGTCTGCGTACGTTGGCAGCTTGTGCTTCAATGGCTG
This sequence comes from uncultured Acidobacteriaceae bacterium, assembly GCA_963730775.1. GTDB lineage: Bacteria > Acidobacteriota > Terriglobia > Bryobacterales > Bryobacteraceae > Bog-105. Next base: position 304,843 of record CAVSTI010000028.1, read on the forward strand.
CCTGAGCAGCCGTGATGTCGGCCTGGCGAGAGACTACGATTGCATCGGACGTCTTGCTCGCCGCCAGCGCCGCTTGGGTTTCGGCTGTCCGCGCTGCGAGGGTGGTTCGCCGCTCGTCACCGGCCTGCTTCGGCAGCACTCCTCGGCTTACCAGTCTTGTCCAGCGATCGTTGGTAGTGGCTGCGATCTCCTCATTCGCTCGCGCCTGCACTACATTGGCAGAGGCCTGATTGACTCCGGCGCGCGCCTGATCGAGGTTCGATTGGGCCTGTGCCAGTGCAGCGTGCGCCTGTTGCAAATTGGCCCGTGCCTGCGCAAGCTGCTGGTCTACCTCCGGCGATTCGATGATTGCCAAAACCTGTCCAGCCTTCACCCGGGTCCCGATGTCCGCTCGACGCTCTCGGACATAGCCGCTCGCTCTGGCGTAAACATGAGCAATGTTGATTGGCTCTGTATTGCCTGGCAGTTGAAGCTCCGATGTGGACCCGGAGGTCTTCGCTTTGACAACGCTGACCACCGGAAGATCTTCCGTCGCTGCGCGCGCCGTCTCTTCTGCACGTGAACTCCGGTTGACCCTCGGTAGAATCCCGACCACCAGGAGGAGAGCTAATGCAATCGATGCCAGAACTATCGTGCGGATCTTTCCTCCTTTCCTTTCCGTGGTTGTTGGCGCATCAAGTTGTTGTATCGGTGAACTCATTGAACTTTCTCCTCGTCACGTGCCGCTACCGTTTTGGTGTGGAGCAAACTGAACATCAAGGGAACGAAAAAGAGAGTCGCGAACGTAGCAACACTCAACCCGCCTATAACGGCTCGAGCCAAGGGCGCGTTCTGCTCGCCGCCTTCTCCCAAGCCAAGCGCCATCGGTAGCATCCCGATGATCATGGCCAGTGCCGTCATACAGATGGGCCGCAAACGTGTGCAGCCGGCGTCGATCGCCGCATCCAGCGGGCTTCGGCCTAGTTCCATCCGTTCTGTCGCGAAGGTAACCAGCAAAATAGAGTTTGCTGTCGCGACCCCGATCGACATGATGGCGCCCATAAGCGACGGAACGTTGAAGGTTGATTGTGTCAGAAATAGCGCCCAGACAATGCCCGCGAAGGCTCCGGGCAGAGCCGTAATGATGATGAACGGGTCTTTCCAACTCTGGTAGTTCACCACCATCAGCAGGTAAACCAGCACGGCCGCAAACAGTAGCCCGATGCCCAATCGGCGAAACGCTTCCGACATACTTTCGACTTGGCCCCTGGTCACAATCTGACTACCGGGCGACAAGCGTTTTTGGAAAGCATCCGTCACTTTCTCGATCCTCGCTGCCACCGATCCCAAATCGCTGTTTTGAACATTTGCGTATACGTCGAACACAGGCTGAACGTCTCTGTGATTTGCATTGACGGGATGAATCGAATGCGTGATGTGCACCAGGTTGCTCAGCAGTTGCGGATCGCCGCCGGTCTTTACCGGAATGGGTGTGTTCTCAACCTGGCCGACTGAATCCAGACGGTACTGGGGTGTTTGGGCTGCGACTGAGTAAGTGATGCCCACCTTCGGATCCAGCCAGAAGTTCGGCTGGACCTGGGAACTGGATGCCAACGAGACGAAAAGGCTATTCGAAACGTCCTGCTCCGTAAGACCAAACTCCGCGGCGCGTGAGCGGTCAATGTCCATATGCAGATCAGGGCCGTCCATCACCTGGTGCACATGCGCGTCAACAACACCGGTCAAGCCGGAAATCTGCTTCCGGATTCCCTGCGCGATTTCGTAGTTCTTGGGGTCATAGCCGGCCACTTGGATGTCGATCGGCGCAGGAAGGCCGAAGTTGAGAATCTGGCTGACTATGTCGGCAGGTTGGAAATAAAAAATCAGGTTCGGGAAACGCTGCGGCAATCTACGCCGCAATTCCTCTACGTACTTGGGCGTAGGGCGATGGTTCCCCTCTTTCAGTGCAACAAGAATTTCGCCGTCAAAGGTTCCGATCGTTGCGCCGTCACCGAAAGCGAAGTTGAATGATTCCGCCGGGCGCCCGATGTTATCGAGCACCAGTTCGATCTCGTCATTCGGAATGACACGGCGAAGTTCTTCTGCCACCCGGGTGAACAGGATTTTCGTTTCCTCCAGTCGGGTGCCGGGAGTGGCACGCACATGCAATCGAAATTGTCCGGCATCGACGTCCGGGAAGAAATCTCGGCCAATGAAGGGCAATAGAACGAACGCAGAAGCCACGATTACGCCTGTCAGGATCAGAGATCGTCTTGGCTTGCTCAGAAACGTTCGCAAAAGGCCGGTATATCGCGTTCGTACGTAAATGTATCCGGCGTTGAACTTGCTGTTGAACCGCGAAAACCAGTTTTCAGTCTGGTGTGCCTGTTCCGGTATTCCTGTTTCGGGGTTGACTTCGTGCTGTTCCGCCCTCAGCAGGTAAGCGGCAAGTACAGGAACCAGAGTTCGGGATAAGATATAGCTCGCGATCATGGCAAAGACCACTGCCAATGCCATGGGAGTAAACAGGTACTTCGCGGGACCAGTTAGAAATACGACCGACACAAACACGATGCAGATTGTTAGCGTTGCGACAAAGGTCGGAACTGCGATCTGCGCCGCGCCGTCGAGCACTGCCTCGCGCAGCGGCTTTCTTCCCATGTGCCGATGAATGTTCTCGATCGTGACCGTAGCGTCATCGACAAGAATTCCGATCGCCAGCGCAAGCCCGCCCAGAGTCATAACGTTCAGCGTGTGCCCCATTGCGCTTAACGCTGCCAGCGAACTGAGAATGGAAAGCGGAATGGAAACGGCAATGATCAGAGTCGATCGCCAGGAGCCGAGGAACAGCAGGATCATGAGACCCGTCAGGCAACCCGCGATCACGGCCTCACGCAGCACTCCGCTGATGGAGGCGCGCACGAAGATCGACTGATCGAACAATTCTTTGATGATCATTCCGGGCGGAGCCGCGGCCCTGCTCATGGGGAGAATGTGATGCTTGATCTCGTCGACGATATCGAGGGTCGACACCGATCCTGTCTTCATGATCGTGAGCAGCACGGATGGCTTTCCATCGGCTCGGACCATGTTCTGCTGCACAGCGTATCCGTCGCGCACATGCGCCACATCGCGCATATAGATCGTCGCCCCATTTACCACCTTCAGCGGAGCATCGTTGAGCGCTTCAAAATTCAACGGGCTGCTATTTGTTGATACGGTGTAATCGCGTGCGCCCACCTTAAGCGTTCCGGCCGGCAAGGTCACGTTTTGGGCATTGATGGCGTTACTGATGTCGATCGGGCTCAGGCGGTTTGCTTGCAACGCCTGCTGATCGAGATCGACCATGATCTGGCGCGAGACTCCTCCGTACGGAGCCGGCAGCAGTGTGCCCGCCACCGTCGATAGTTGCTGGCGCACCCTGAAAAGACCGTAATCATAGAGCTGGGATTCAGTTAAGTTGTCGCTACTAAGTGCGAGTTGAATGATCGGCACAGTGTCTGCGCCGAAACGCAGGAGCCAGGGCGGATTGATCCCGGGCGGCATGCGAAAGCGAATCCCGTTCACCGCCGAGTTGATCTGCGCCATAGCCGCATCAATGCGGACCTGCGGATGGAAATAAACCTTGATGGTCGCAACTCCATTCAGGGTCTGCGACTCGATCGAGCGAATGTCGTTTACAGTCGCGAGCACGAATTCACTGAAGGTTGTGACGCGCCCTTCCATTTCCTTCGTTGGCAGGCCCGTGTAGGTCCAGATAATGCTGACCACCGGGATATCGATCTTCGGAAAAATGTCTGTAGGTGTGGTTTGAATGCTGAATACACCAAGCAAAAGAATCAGGACAGCCAGCACTATGAAGGTGTAGGGCCGGTCCAACGCCAAGCGAACAATCCACATAGGCAAAGTTTCTCGCGTATGGCGCTTCCGCACATCACCGGAACAGAGGGGGAGAAGCTACGTAGAAATGCGGACGGAATCGTATCCACCGTTACAGCCGCGTTAACATCTGTGGTCGACTGGACTTGTGATCACTTCGTCTCCGCAAAATGACCGATGTGCGTTCGACAAGACTGTGGGATTGTCAGAACAGTCGGAGGCCCACACGGAAACTGTCAGCGCGCCCGCGGCGCAGCACATTGAACAGTCTCTCGAATCGAGGGATCTAAGGCACAGGCTGGGGAAGGCGGAGGCACGTATCGCCCAGCTAGAAAGTGCGAACGGAACGCTGCGACGGGGTACGCAGCGGATCATCTCGGCAGATCGTGTCGAAGCCATTCTCGACGCGCTTCTCCTGGAAGCTGTTTCGCTAACGGGAGCTCCATCGGCGGTCATTGCAGGTCGCGAAAATGGCCCCGAGTTCATCATTCGATCTTCCGTTAGGAACGGAATCATCACTCACCCTGATTCACAATGCCGTTCTCGCCGTTTCCGTTACCTTGCGGCCGATCACTCCGGCGCAGCCATACACAAAATTCTTCATGGCGAGGCATTTCGGTTGTCGAAACAGGACATTGACGCCGCCTACGCCGAATCTGCAGAATTCAGCTTGACCCCGGACCTGGGGTTTGTTTGGCACTTTCCTGTCAATTCATCCGGGCGAATAGTCGGATTCCTCGCGCTTGCGTTTACAGAGACTTGCTCCTTCTGCGAACTAAGAATGGACGCGGTGCAGGCTCTTTCCGAACAAGCCTCACTGGCTTTGAAGGTGATTAGCCTCTCTGAGGAAGCAAAGCGCGGCGCGATTGCCTGCGAACGCGAAAAGGCAGCGGAGTTTTTGGCGAGCGAGTTAGTCAATGCGAATGCAGTCATTCGCGCTACCCTGGACGAACTCGCGAATACAGAAGACTCAAGCGGCTTCGTAAAGGTCACGCTGCGTGAAGTCTGCAAACAAGCACATGCGCAAGCGGCGCATCTCTTTACTTATGATTCCTCTTCCAATCGGCTTGTGCAGTTCGGTGTGGTTAAGGATGACGTATTTCATCACGCTCATCCGGACGATCCGCCCAGCTTCCACGATGGATTGGACGCACGTACCATACCGGGGTTTGAGCGTCCCGCTCAGCGCGGTGAACTTCACTGGATGATCGCTGAAACTCCCGGCGTAGATGTCTCACCCGACACCATGCACTGGCATCGCAAACTGGGACATACCGGTTATGCGAGCCAAGTGCTTGTCGTAGGTTGTAAGCCGATTGGCTTACTCGGGCTGACTTACAATGACGGCCGGCAATTATCTTCCGAAAAGGCTGAGTTGATCCAGGTGCTGGCTCAACATATGGCTCTCGCGCTTGGTCTCATGCGTCTGACAGATCGAGCCCGGGATGCAGCAGTGTTGGCCGAGCGCGAGCGAGCGGCGGATACGCGCGCCTGCGAACTCGCGAAAACGAATGCCGCGCTCCGAAGTGCCACCGACCGACTTGCTACCCAAACCGAGCTTGGCTCGTTCTACGGTCACCTTGTGGAGCAAGCGGCACATCTCTTGGACGCGAACTCCGCACACCTCACAATCCTTGATCAGGGCTCCCATTCACTTCGAACGCTTGCCTACTTGAAGCATGGCGTTCTTAGTGTCCCCGACTACCCGGTTGAGCTCTCCGTTTCAAAGACGTCCTCGGCTCTCGAGCGCCTATGCTCGATGCGCGGTTTGTCTTATCTGGATCTGGAGCGAGATGCCGATCTCTTCAGCCAGGGTGCTACCGAATTTCACCGGGCTTCCCGTCATCGAACCTTAGCCGCTGTTCCGCTCGTTCTGGGGGATCAGTGCATCGGTTACATCGGCTTGGCGTTCCTGTCCGATCAGCTTCTTCGTCCTGAACAGCAGGAGCTTCTTCAAACTCTTGCACAGCATGCAACCCTTGCCGTGCACTTGACCCGGTTGGCTGAACAGGTGCGTCGCGGAGCGGTTCTTGAAGAGCGAGTGGCTCTCGCCCGGGAGATGCACGACACGCTCCTGCAGGGCTTTACGGGAATTACGTTGCAGTTGCGTGCTCTCCTCAAAGGTGCGCCGAAGGCAACACACCAGATGCATTCAATTCTCGAGGCGATCGAAGGAGAAGCAACGCGCTCGGTTCGAGAAGCCAGACGCGCCGTGGGAGATATGCGCGGAAATGAGCCTGGTACGGCCGATCTCGTCACCGCTTTGCAGGAATTGGTACAGAGAGAGAGCAGCCGGACTTCTGCACATCTTTGCTGGAAATTAGAAGGCGAACCCCGCGAACTCCCAGGCCATATTGCTGAATCGCTGTTTCGTATCGGCCGCGAAGCCTTGAGCAACGCGATTCGCCACGCGAACGCCACGTGCGTGGAAGTTTCCCTTTCAATCGCCCACAGTTCTCTGTCTCTTCGCATCAAAGACAATGGCGGCGGATTTGAGATTACTCCCGAACTCGCCCGGCAGCAAGGCCATTGGGGCCTGGTCGGCATGCAGGAGCGCGCCGGAAGGCTGGGAGGTAAGTGGCAAGTGAAGAGTGAACGTGGCGGCGGCACCACGATTTCCGTCGAGATCCCCGTATGATTAGTCCTGTCCCCATTCGCATTCTTTGTGTGGATGATCATCCCGTCGTTCGCCGCGGCATTGCGGCTATGTTGGCTACAGAACCGCAGCTCGAGCTGGTCGCTGAGGCGGCGAGCGGTTCTGAGGCTCTTGAAAAGTATCGGTTAACTCGTCCGGACGTAGTCCTGATGGATCTCCGCCTGCCAGGCGGTATGGATGGAATCGATACCATTGCAGCGCTCCGAAAGGAGTGGCCGCAAGCTCGCGTCCTCGTTCTGACGACCTATGCGGGTGACGAAAATATTCACCGCGCATTGGAGGCTGGAGCTCGAGGCTACGTCATCAAAGACACACTGGATGACGATCTGCTTAGCGCTGTCACTGCGATCTGGCAAGGTCGCCGTTACGTGCCGCCGCAAATTGCCGTGCAGTTGGCCGAGCATGGTCCTCGTGTGGAGTTGACAGACAGGGAACGCCAGGTTCTGGGATTGATGGCGCAGGGCCACCGAAACAAGGAAATAGCGGCTGATCTCCTGATCTCTGAAGCCACCGCAAGAACTCACGTCGAAAACATTGTCTCGAAACTGGGCGTGAGTAGCCGGACCGAAGCAGTCGTCTTGGCCGCTCAGCGTGGATTCATCCAGCTTGGGAGCGAACTGAATTTGAAACGGGAATAACGCGTCTCCGCGCGTGCTTGCTGGGACTGTCTCTTTTCGAACGTGTTGGTTCCGCGGACTCGTTTAGTCCTGCGCTCGAATGGATTGAGCGTATGTCTTCCCGTAAGGGTAGAAGAGTTCCTTTCGACCCTCCTGCCATGCGAGTTTCATTTCCGGCGTTGAGATGTCCCAATCTGGCCGGCACTTGTTCGCGACCGCCCGCAGGTCCAGGCGAAGTTCCTCCATAGTTGGCCGTCCAAAATACCAGTAGCCGTTGTAGATCTTATATACGACGAGACCTGGCTCGAGAACAATAACGTGCGGGATCATCGGGTTGTGCGCGGGATCGGTATATTCCGCGATGTCGAGATCCTTCTGAATAAGCCGGCCGGCGTCGGATAGAAATGTCCAGTGTGCACCGACTCCGCTGCGGTATTCGTTCGTTTCTGTGATGTTATCGGTGCTGATCGTGACCAGGCGGCAATAGCCAACTTCCATCTCACGGTGCAACTGGACGAGCCCTTCAGCTTGACGTCGATCCTTCGGGCAGAACCCTCCGCGGCTTAGTACGACTATCATCGGATCCGGGCCCTGAAGGTCGGATAACTTGCGGCGTTTTGCCGTATGATCGGTGAGTTGATAATCGGGAAAAGGTGCGCCGGGGACTATATCGCTTCGCATGCTATTGCACTTCCTTTCTGACATTAGTATCAGCCGCTGTGTTCATCTGGGCTGGGCAAAACGGGAGGAAACACAGACGTGAAGCTTCCGGATAAACCTGCGAGTAACTTGCCGTCTGTCTGTCTCGCAACGGGCGTTCTGTTAAAGGCCGAGCTCCGTCAATCCCGGGTGTTCATCGGGCCGGCGTCCGATAGGCCAGTGGAATAAGCGCTGCGAATCCTGAATCGGAAGGTCATTGATACTTGCATGACGCTTTCGCATCAACCCTGATTCGTGGAACTCCCAGTTCTCATTGCCATACGATCTCGTCCACTGCCCTGCGTGGTTTCGTGATTCATAGGCAAATCTCACGGCAATCCTATTCTCCCGAAAAGCCCACAACTCCTTAATAAGGCGATACTCGAGCTCGCTGGCCCACTTGCGGGTGAGAAACGCTACGATCTGATCCCTGCCGTCCAAGAACTCAGCACGATTGCGCCAATGGCTGTCGACAGAGTAGGCGAGCGCGACTTGCTCTGGGTTTCGGGTGTTCCACCCATCTTCAGCTCTGCGAACCTTGAGGGTCGCGGTCTCGAGATCGAATGGTGGTGAAAGGTTCACGGGTAGATTATCGTTCATCGCGGTCAGCATTTCGTGAATTTGTCAAAGGTTAGTTCGGCGGGAAACATTCCAATGGCCCTGGCTTTGAGAATGCAACGTAGGCGGTGAGTTTCTAGTATCATTAACTCGCCAGCGGAACGATCGTGATCAGCCGCTTGTCCGTTACCGATCTCAGGTTACATACGCGGCTGAGTTTATCGATTGCGCTTAGGAGGCACGGTTCATGCGAGATTTGCTGAAACAGTCCATCCATTCGATGCTGCCTCGCGCCAAACCACTTTTTAGGAACGTCTGATGGCAAGCCTTGTATCTGTCAATGTGGGTTTTCCTCGCGATGTCGAATGGAGAGGAGAAACCGTCCATACCGCCATTTGGAAACAGCCGGTACAAGGCCGTCGGATGGTGCGTCGGTTAAACATAGACGGAGATGGCCAGGGAGATCTTGCCGGGCACGGAGGAGAAAACCGTGCGGTGATGGTCTACCAACTGGGTTCCTATCGCTATTGGCAATCCGTTCTGGGCCGCAGCGAATTCGAATATGGTCAATTCGGTGAGAACTTCACCGTGGATGGCTTGCCCGATCACGAGGTATGCATTGGAGATCGTTACCGGATCGGCGGCGCAATCTTCGAGGTGACACAGCCGCGAGTGACCTGTTATCGCGTAGGCATCAGGATGGGCGTACCCGGCATGGCCGCTTTGCTTGTGTCCCATCATCGGCCAGGCTTTTACTTTCGAGTTCTTCAGGAAGGAGAAGTCGCCAGCGGAGACGAAATCATAAAGGTCGCGGATGGACCCGAGCATGTCACCGTTGAGGAGATCGATGGTTTGCTTTACCTGCCTGGCCACTCTCGCGAGCGGCTTCAAAGCTCGTTGCGCATTCCGGCGCTAAGCCTTGGATGGCAGAGTTCGCTCCGGGCGCTTGTCGATCGCGGCGCTTCGGAAGCGGGCAATCCGGGTCTGACGGGTTCCACAGCACCGCCACCGGCTTGGCCTGGCTTCCGACAGCTGAAGGTTGCAAGAGTCGAACGAGAGAGCTCCGATGTTGTCTCGCTCTTTTTCGAATCTCCCGATTCGTCACGGCTGCCACCAGCTCTCCCTGGACAATTCCTTGTCTTGCGGCTCCATGTAACTCCTGACGCTCCACCGCTTCTCCGCAACTACTCAATGTCCGGCAGCCCGGGCGCGAAGGATTATCGAATCAGTGTCAAACACGAAGCTAGTGGCACCGGTAGTTCATTCATCCACAACCAGGTGCATGTCGGTGACGTTCTGGAGGTAAGTGCGCCCCGCGGAAGCTTCACGCTTCAACCCGGGGATACACCAGTCGTACTGGCGAGCGCTGGAATCGGAGCGACGCCCGTATTAGCCATGCTTCATTCGCTAGCGGCGGCCAACTCCGGTCGAGAGGTTTGTTGGTTATTCGGAACTCGGAGTGGGACTCAGCATCCGTTTGCACGGGAGTCGCGCGAGTTGGTCAAAGCACTCGCCCGTGGCCGGATCCATGTCGTCTACAGCAGACCCGAGCCCGGGGACCGAATCGGACAGGATTACGACGCCGCTGGCCGCTTGAACGTCTCAGTGCTCGACCAACTCGACGTACCCCGAGCCGCTGACTTTTACCTCTGTGGACCGTCATCATTCCTGCGCAGCTTCTCGGAGGGACTAAGAAATTGGGGTGCTAACCCGACGCGGGTTCGGTCTGAAGTCTTCGGTCCGGAAGAGTCCATCACGCCAGGAATAAAGCGCTCTGTCCTGCGTCCTGTGCATGCGCCCCCCGGACCTCCTGGACCCGGACCACAGATCTCGTTCGCGCGCAGCGGACTCAGCATTCCTTGGAATCCACGGTTCTTCAGCTTATTGGAAATTGCCGAGGCTTGCGATGTTCCCGTAAGGTGGTCCTGTCGGAGCGGCGTCTGTCATACATGCGAATCAACCTTGATCGGCGGCGCTGTTGCCTATCAACCTGATCCGCTGGAACGCCCCGCCAATGGCAACGTCGCTGTGTTGTTCGCAACCCGCCGGTGACATCGAGATAGATCTGTGAATCGAGCGGCGCGGATCTGAGCACCGGAGATAAGAGATCGCGCGGAAGAATAAAGTTGGGATTGGAGCCGAAGACGAGAGTCGAACTCGTGACCTACGGTTTACGAAACCGTTGCTCTACCAACTGAGCTACTTCGGCGTCCTTCTTCGCCAATTATTGCACAGGCCGGCAACCGCGACCGGTCTCCCAAAACGGCTGTCACGGGCCCGCCCAGTATCCCGGCCGGGTGCGTACAACAGTATCGGGATAATTTCTAATCCGTATGGAGACGCTATGAAATGTTCGGGCTCCCGGCTCGGCTGGAACAAAGGAAACAAGGTAGCGCCCATGGATGTCTCGCGACAATTGCATCAGGTCCTTCTCGAGCTTTGACTTCGTCTCAAAGCCTGCCGCTAAACCGCCCGTGAGACTTGTCAGGGCGTCCATCGTGTTCTGCTTGCCCAGTCGAGCGACCTCGCCGATTCCCGTCAGCAGATCACCCCCGCTCGGTTGATAGTCTTCCGGCTTCGTCGTAAAAGCAGTCCAATACGCCGAGTACCGTAAGCCGTAAATAGTGACTCCGGTGCTCTGAATCTTTTGCCTCAGAGCTTCCAGTTTTGTCTCGCTACCTCGATCCCTGCTCTCCCCGATGATCAGAATGTTCGAACGTCTCGATCCGGGCCGGTCCGAGAGCATCCGAAGGGATTGAGAGACCGCATCCAGCATTCGTCCTCCCATGCCCGTGTCCGTTTTCAGCCCTTTGAATGCGCTCGAGATTTGGTCTGCGTCGCGCGTGAAGTCCTGAACAACCTCAACCTGATCACCAAATGTGAGAACCGCCATCTCACCGTTTTCGCCAAGGACAGATTGCGATAGCAGGGCACCCATTTTCCGAATCTTGGCAAGAGCCGAGGATGAGGTTTCGCTCGTCTGGATCAGCACCACCAACCCGATAGGCGCAAGCCCGGAGTCTACGACGTCGATGTTCACCGCTTTAGGCTTGTCGTCGTCAAGCAGGATGAAATCGGAAGCAGTCAACCCGCTGATGGCGGCTCCGTGCTTGTCAGTGACGCTCGTCGGCATAACCACCAAAGGCGCGGTTGCCCGGATCGTCGTATCCTGACCTGACAACGTCTGAGAAATTAATGCGGCGCAAATGGTGAGAAGCCGTTTCACCGATCTCGGTCAGACGTGCGTTCCGAAGCGCGCGTTTCTTCCCCGAATGGCGCGACGCTCACAAGTTATTTCGCCCACAGCATGAGAGGATGCGTAGTACACCGCCAGGAGACAGAACACTAATGAAAACCAGATCAGTTTGTGCCGCAGCCTTCGTTCTTCTCGGTTCCGCTCTGCTCCGCAGTGCGGAAACTCCTCACGCCGCGCTCTTGGTTCTGGCGAAGACGGACCATACGCTCTCGGTTGTGGATCCTTCCACGCTGAAGGTGACCGGTCAAGTTCCCTCCGGACCTGATCCCCATGAAGTGATTGCTTCCGAAGACGGGCGCTTCGCGTACATCTCGAATTACGGAGGTGGCACCTACAACACCATCACCCCGGTCGATTTATCAAAACCTCAAGCCCTGCCTGCCATTGACCTCGGCCCTCTTCGCGGACCGCATGGGCTCACCTACGTTGCCGGCAAACTCTGGTTTACGGCGGAAGGCGCAAAAGCGGTCGGGAGCTATGATCCAGCTACTTCGAAGGTCGACTGGATCCTCGGAACGGGGCAGAACCGGACGCACATGATCTACATGGCGCCAGATCTTAGCCGGTTCGTCACAACCAACATCAGCTCGGCAACCATCACGATCGGTGAGAAAGTGGCCCCGCGCAACCAGTCGGCCTCAGCAGCTCCAAGGCAACTCCCGGGAGGCGAATGGAACGAGACCGTCATCCCCGTCGGCAAGGGCGCCGAGGGATTCGACCTGTCTCCGGATGGAAAGGAAATCTGGATCGCAAACGCGCAGGACGGCACTATATCGGTGGTTGATGCCGGCGAGAAGAAGCTGCTCCAAACCGTGGAGGCGAACGTGAAAGGGGCTAATCGCCTGAAGTTTACTCCCGATGGAAAGCAAGTGTTGGTGTCCAGCTTGGGCAGTCCGGATCTGGCCATTTTTGACGTCGCCGGCCGAAAGGAATCTAAGCGCGTCAAGATTGGTCATGGCGCTGCGGGGCTTCTCATGCAACCCGACGGTGCACGCGCTTACGTCGCGTGCACGCCGGACAGCTACGTCGCCATCATCGACCTGAAGAGCCTCGAAGTTACAGGTCACATTGACGCGGGCAAACAGCCTGACGGGCTCGCTTGGGTTGTTCGCAAGTAGCTCTCCGAATGATCCTACTGAGCCTTTGCCCCTGCCAGCGAAGCCGTTGCGAGCGATCCGCCCAATCCCATTGTTTCGACCGCGGACGACGGCACAATCACCATCGATCCTCGCTCCTTGATTGCCTCGTACAGCATGTTCATCGCGCGCAAGTGCAGAGCCACTGGATTGTTCTGGTATGTAAGTGCAGCCTGAGAGAATTTTTCGGAGATCTCCGTCTCCGCCTGACCCAAAATGATGCGGGCCTGCCGCTCCCGTTCCGCCTGCGCTTGGCGCGACATAGCGTCTTCAAGCGCCTGAGGGATGCGCACGTCGCGGATCTCAACAGATTGCACGGTAATGCCCCAGGGATTCGTTTTCTCGTCAAGAATCCGCTGCAGTTCACGGCCCATCGACTCCCGCTCCGTTACCATCTGGCTTAACTCATGCCGCCCGATTGATTCCCGGAGACCGGTCTGCGCGCTCATCATGATGGCCTCGACAAAGTCTTCCACCTCAAGGATCGATTTCTCTGCATTCCACACCAGCCAGAACACGATGGCATCGACGTTCACCGGGACCGTGTCGCGCGTCAGGGTCGATTCGGCGGTCACGTTTGCAACTCGCACTCGCTGGTCAACGTAGCGGCTTAAGGTATCAATGACCGGAATCACGTGAAACAAGCCCAGGCCCGCGAAGGCCGGCATAACGGCCCAACCGCAACACCGCCACTCTCTCCCACGGGTTAGCGACCTTAATCGCAAATAGAAAATAGACGCCGAGGAGCAGTCCGAGAATCAGAGGTATCTGCTTTCCTGTCCAGGCCGTCAGCCCATAACCAAGCGCGGCCGAGACGAAAAACAAGCCCAACGCCACGCCGCTTACCCCGTTCCTGTTTAAAGCCGAAAACAACATTTCATCTCCTTCTATTCGGTCCGTCTGTCTGCAATTCCTGTAACTGAGCGATCGCATCCTCTGCCGTGAAGCCTTCTGCTCCCACTCTGGCCAGGAAGTCGTTGACAAGTTGCTCTAAGCGCCGCGCCCGCTCGCCCTCGCGGCCTTCCGGTTTCAATTGCGCGATGAAGGTGCCTGTGCCTTGCTGTGTTTCGAGCACTCCGCGGATCTCGAGTTCCCGATACGCACGGATCACCGTATTCGGATTAATCGACAGGTCGACTGCGAGTTGGCGCACAGTTGGGAGCTGATCACCGGCCTTCAGTGCACCCCGGGCTAACGCAGCCGCAACCTGATCCATGATTTGCCGATACGCTGGTACTCCGCTTCCGTCATCCAGGCGGAATTGGAACCGTTTCCGTGTCTCGGGTCGCAACGCCACTAGCTATATAGTGTACTAGTTGACTAGCACAGTCAAGCAGAAGTTTACCTTCCGCTACAAAATCGGTAAGCTCAACTCAGCACCATCACTTGAGGAGAATGAATTCGGCTTCGGAAGTAACGCAAGCAACCGGTACGCGGACGCGCCGCAGAGGTGTTTGGGCGTGGATTGGTATCTCTTCGCTGATTGCTCTGGTGACTTTCCTGATCGTCGTAGAGGTGATGGTGGAGCGTGCCGGACCTATCCTGAAAGGTCGAGTCATCGAAACTCTGAGCACCCGATTCAACAGCCGGGTTGAACTGGATGGCTTTGATGTTTCCGTTTTCCGTGGCCTGGAGATTACAGGAGATCGCTTGAGGGTCTTCCCGCCGCGTGGCGTAGTCGCGGCGGGGGCGAAGTCACCGCTGATTGCCATCGATCATTTCTCTTTTCACTCCGGCTTTATGGGACTTGTGTTCAAGCCCATGCATCTCAGTTCGGTGCACGTCACCGGGCTGCATATCACGATTCCCCCTCGCGAACTGCTTCAAAGTACGGACAAGAACGAAGGTCGCAAAGGGAAGATCAAGATCGTTGTCGACCAGATCCTCTGTGACGGATCGCAGCTCATTATCGAAACCATCAAGCCAAACAAAGATCCGAAAGACTTCCAACTACAAAAGATCGAACTGCACGACGTAGGGCCGAATGCGCCTTGGAAGTATCAAGCTACTCTGACGAACGCTGTTCCGAAGGGGGAGATCCACGCCGACGGGCTTCTTCGGACCATGGAATACAGACAATCCGGGAGACTCCTCGGTAAGCGGCCATTACACCTTTGACCACGCGAATCTGGATCCGATCAAGGGGATCGGTGGCGTCCTCTCATCGGTAGGTGACTTCAAGGGACAACTGGACAGAATCGAAGTGGACGGAAGCACTGACACTCCTGATTTTTCCCTCGATACGTCCAATCACGCCGTTCCTCTCCATACCGAGTTCCATGCGATCGTCGATGGTACGAGCGGCGATACCTATCTGCAGCCTGTTCAAGCGAAGTTAGGAGACTCCAGATTCACAACCAGCGGCGCTGTCATCAACATCAAGGGCAAGGGCCATACGATTGATCTCGACGTGGATGTTCCCGCCGGACAGTTGCGCGATTTTCTCCAACTTGCGGTTAAAACTGAGCCGCCAGTGATGAACGCTCTGATCACAACCAAAACCAAGCTGCATATTCGTCCAGGCAAGGAGAGTGTCACTCACAGGCTGAGCTTCGATGGCAGCTTCGCCCTTCGAAACATCCGCTTCACAAATCCTAAGGTGCAGGACAAAGTCGACATGCTGAGCCTGCGCGCACAAGGGGATCCTAAGGAGGCCAAACCCGGAGCCAAGGACGTAAATTCCCGGATGAAGGGCGCGTTCGTCATGGACCGGGGCATCATCCGGTTCAGAACCCTTGATTACACCCTACCTGGAGCGCACATCAACTTGGCCGGGGTCTACTCTATGGACGGCCAACAGTTCGACTTCTTCGGAACCGTATTCACCCACGCGACGCTTCCGCAGATGGTTGCTTCCCGTTGGAAATCACTGCTTCTTCGGCCCATCTCTCCCTTCTTCAAGGGACCGAACGGAGGAGCTGAGATTCCCGTGAAAATCACAGGAACAAAGTCGGCTCCGAAATTCGGATTGGATCTGTTTCGAAAGGATTCCGCGAAGAATTCGAAAGACGAGGCCCGCAAGCACTAGGCATGTCGCGGCTCAAGAACCGTAGAGGTTCGTCTCGATGAACCCGTTCCGGAACTTCCCGTTCGGATCATAGCTACTCAGCAAATCTTTGAAGCTGTTTAGCTTCGCGTACTGTGCCTGCAGCTTTGACGGCGCTATTGTGAACAGTTTTGCCCAATGCGGGCGTACATCGAAGGGCTTCAGTTTCTCTTCGATTTCCGGCAATAGAGCCTTGACTGGTTCCCATTCGGGCTTCCACGTGAAATGGATCGCCATGGCTGCCCGCTGATAGCAGGGACTCATCCAAAGATCATCCGCCGCAATGGTTCGAAACTCGGTGACGAATAAGTGGGGCGTCACCTTATTCCGCAATTGCTCGACGGCAAGGATGGCTTCATAGGCCTTCTCGCGCGGGACAAAGAATTCAGATTGCAGTTCCGCTCCGCTGCTCGGCGTGAAGTTCATACGGAAATGCGGGAGACGTTCATACCAGGGTCCCGGAATGCCCATCTGCTCCGTACAGTTTTCAGCAGAATGACCCGCCAGAGGATGAAGCTTACGCGTAGCCAGCTTTGCTCCAAAGAACTCGGGCTTGCATCTCGGGGTTATGGCCGTTCTCGATCCGGCGTTTGATCCAGACCTGCGTTGCGCGATGGTTTTGCCAGTCAGTAAAAAGACTGACGCTATACCCGCTCGCGAAAATCTCGTCCAGGTGCTTCTCGAGTTGATCGAATGGCAGGTTCTCATACACAATCTGGCTAACGTCGAAGGTGGGGATCACGTCAAGCGTGATCTTCGACACAATGCCCGAGCGAGCCGAGGGCAACGACCGCGCCATGGAATCGGTCCCCGTCCCGCTGGCGGGATAGGGTGACGACATCGCCCTTCGCTGTAACGATCTCAAGACCGGAAACCGCCGTCGAAAGATTGCCGTTCTTACTGCCCGATCCATGCGTAGCCGTCGCGCAGGCCCCGACAACCGTGACATGGGGCAGAGACGCGAGATTATGAACAGCAAAGCCGTTCTCCTGCAGGTACGGGGCGAGTTTGCCATAGCGGACCCCGCTCCTACAGTCACGGTGCGCGCCTTCTTGTCCACGCTCATCGACTCCAGGTTCTCGAGCGACACCTGAGCGAACTTGCTATCTGCGATGGGGTTAAATGAGTGCCGCGCTCCCAGTGCTCGAAGCTTGTCGCATTTTTTTACGACCTGTTGTAGTTCTTCGACCGTTCTGGGCTTCTCCAGATGCTCGGTACTGTAGGTGTAGTTTCCCGACCAGTTGGTCCGAACTTCCTTTTTTTCTTCTGCTTGTGTCATTCGCGACAAGATGCTACCGGTCAAGCAGAGCGCCCGAGCTCTTCAAGAAGCTTCGCTTGTTCATTGCCACTCAGTGTATCGTCGTCTTTCGGGGGTCCTCTCCGGCCGAGGTGTTAATCTAATCCGCGTGCAGCGCTTGCTCGATGCCCTTCGCGACGAACGCTCGACCGTTACGCTCGATGTTGCCGCCCTTGAAATGGCCAGTATCGAGTTTCCGGGTCTCGACATCGACGCCTCGCTCCTCCGTCTGGATAGTCTGGCGCAACAGATTAGCGCTCAGCTGACGGCGAATGCAACCGGTCTCGACTTTATCAAAGCCGCGAACGATCTGCTGTTCGAGGTGCATGCAGTTTCGCGGGAACGAAAACGAATACTACGATCCCCGTAATAGCTGCCTCAATTCAGTTCTGATGCGCCGCCTTGGTATTCCTATCACTCTGTCCGTCGTGTACATCGAAGTTGCGCGCCGCCTGGGCCGGTCCGTTTACGGGGTTGGTTTGCCGGGCCACTTCATCGTTGCCTACGAGGATCGGGAATCACGCTATTGGGTCGATCCCTTTCACAGGGGCCGTATCCTGACGTTCGCTGATTGCTCTGCGCTTGCTAAAGAAACCGCCAATGTCGATCTGCGCGCCAATCCCGCGGTGCTGTCGGCAGTCAATACAAGGCAGATTCTTGTGCGCATGTTGAGCAACCTGAAGGCGATCTACCTTCGCGGTGAGAACTTCGATAAGGCGCGTGAGGTGCTTACACTCCTGATTGAGGCCATGCCGGACTACGCAGAAGAATATCGGCAGCGCGGAATCGTTTATATGCGGCTGGGGAATCATCGCGCTGCCAAGGAAGATCTGGAGACCTACCTGCGCCTGGAGCCTAACGCGCCGGAGCGGGAAGACGTAAAGAAGCAGTTAGTTCTGATTGAGCGCTGGAAAGCCGGGATGAACTGACCGGATCGTTAGCTCGCTTTGCTTAACTCTGCCACCTTTGCCGCAATCACCCGCAGATCCTTCACGAAAAGCTCATATTCCATCTCCGAGCGCTCCTGAGCTCGCAAAATTGCGGAAGGGTGAATGGTGGCGACGATCTCTTTCGCCCATCGATGGGGAAAGAACTTGCCCCGGTCGGTTGTCACACGAAAATCACGCCCCATCAGGGACTGAGCCGCCGTGGCTCCCAGGCAAACCAGAAGTTCCGGTTCGATCGCTGCCAGTTCCGCTTCGAGCCATGGACGGCACGCGGAGATTTCGATGCCGGTTGGCTTGGCGTGAATGCGACGCTTACCGCGCTCGATGAACTTGAAGTGTTTTACGGCATTCGTGACGTAAATCTTCTCCCGATCGAGGCCGCTTTCGTGCATGGCTTTGCTCAGCAAGCGTCCGGCGGGACCGATGAAGGGATGCCCTTTGGTGTCTTCCTCATCGCCAGGCTGCTCGCCCACCATCACAACTTTGGCGTCGCTCGGACCTTCTCCAAACACGACCTGTGTTGCGTGCTGGTAGAGGTCACAGCCGCGGCAGCCAGGGGCGGCTTCCCGCAACTGACTAAGCGCGCGAGTGGCGGGGATAAACGGGGCCGCCGAAGTCGTTTGACTTCTTGCCATTTCGGTAACTCTCCCTTCTGCTTTCGCCAGAAGACTGGGAATGATTTGGGCCTCGGGCAGAGTCGCCCAATGCCGGACAGGCATCTCCGCCTTCATCGCCTTTACCTTGACGCGTGCCGGATTGAAAACAGAGGCATAGTAATCGCGCCAGAGATCCTCGAGCGTGTCTTCCCCGGGCGCCTCTGAACGGGGAACACCAGGGCCGAACGTCAGCGATTCCAAATTCCAATGTGCGCTGCGGTCCGGCGTCAGGATCGACCAGTGCATCGCACCGAAACGATCGGCGAACCAGGGCGCAAGCGCCTCTACGATGTGGTGGTCCGGCTTATGCCAGGCAACAAGCTGTTCCGGGTTTGAACCCTCCACGCGCCGGAACCGCACAAAAGCCTTCATCTTGTGCATGTCTCGCCCGACGGCTTTCGCCATCAGGTTCAGCTCACGAACATCATCATCAATGTCGATCTTCAGCAGATTACGTTCGCCGTGAGTGATCCGGTAAAGAACACGGTAGAGCAGATCCCACCGGCGCTCATCCCGGTGCATGGCGACGGTTTTCGCGAGATCCAGAAAATCCTTCGGGACAGTGGACGTCGGCTTTCCGGGCGGAAGGTCGAGCGGATTGTCGAACAAACCGGCGGCCCAGGTCACCTCATTCGGCGGAACGTCCGCGGCGAGCAGATTCCGAGCCGCCGCGCGCCAGCCGGCAAAGTCCGTGACCGGAACAGACCTCACAGCTCTCCGGATCTGGCCGATTCTGCGGCGTCAAAAAGGCCGAGTTGCTCCGTTTTCGGTACTAGCTTATGCGGCAACTTAGGGCTATCGATCTGCTGTGAATGGCCGGATTATCGGTCAGCCGTGACGATGAAATATTGCGACTTCCGGACCGAAACTTTAAGTTTCGCCAGATCGGCCAAGGTCAGCGCCCGATAGCGTCTGATTTTTAGAATGCGCTGTACGTTCCGCACTCCGAACCCTGGCACTCTCAGAGCGCTGCCTTCCCGGCTTTGTTGACGTCCACGGGATAGAACTCCCGGTTTCGGAGGGCCCAGGCGAGCTTCGGATCCTTATCCAGAGCCAGGTTTCGATCTTCCGGCGTGGTCAGTTCATCGGCAGTAAAGCCGTAAAATCTCATAAGCCAATCCGCCTGATAAAGCCGGTGCTCCCGAACCAGCGGAATCTTCTTCAGGGGCAGGGAAGGGTCGGCATGCGGGATCGGGCTGAATGCCGAGTAGTACGCCCGGCGCAGATTGTACTGCTTGTACAGATCAGCAGATTTCTCGAGCAGAGTTGCGTCGGGCGCGTTGGTGGCGCCGACGATGAATTGCGTGCTTTGGCCCGGCCGGTGCGAACCTCGGCCTTTTGCCCTCACGCGTGGTCTTGTCCTTCGCGTCCAGAATGCCGTGGGCAATCTGCCTCATCGATGTCTCGATTTCACGATGGGTTTTGGCCGGAGCCAGCTGCGCCAGATCGCTGTCGCGAGCCAGTTCTACGTTGGCGCTCAACCGGTCGGCCCAGCGTCCCGCCTCGCGCATCAATTCTTCGGAGGCCCCCGGCACAGCTTTCAAGTGAATATATCCGCCAAAGCCGATGCTCGATCCGAAGCAGCTTTGCGACACGCACCAACTGCTCCATGGTGTAATCCGGGCTCTGGATAATCCCGGAGCTTAGGAACAGGCCTTCGATGTAGTTGCGCTTGTAAAACTCGATGGTCAGAAACGCGACTTCTTCGGGGGTAAACCGCGCCCGTTTGCGTATCGCTTGAAATGCGGTTCACGCAATAGCTGCAGTCGTAAATGCAGTAATTCGTCAGGAGGAGCTTCAGAAGAGACACACAGCGGCCATCCGGCGTGTAGCTGTGGCAAATACCCATTCCGTCGGTGTTGCCAATACCGCCCTGCACTCTGGCGCGTTTTGAGCCGCTGCTCGCGCAGGATGCATCGTACTTGGCTGCATCGGCCAGCACACGCAGCTTTTGCCTGATCTCCACTTGAAGGTTAGATGTCGTCTATAACACTGCGGTTCTAAAGGATTTACTGCGGACTAGCCGCGCACGATCTCGCGGCCTGCCTGTTCCGGCTGCCCGGCCTCCTCGAAGTCCGTACTACTGTCGGACAGCTCGTTGCCGATCTGAAAGTCCCCGAAGTCGCCGCCTGCATCGAACGGCACCTCAAATGGCTTCGAAATGATCTTTACGTTCGATTCAAGGCTCGGGACGAGGTTCTCGCTCACCGCCAGGTGGACAAGTTCGAGCGTGTTTCGGATCCGGCAAAAAGTGACTTCCGACAGATCCGTTTTGCCCACGGTCGGACACAGTTTGGTCAAGAACCTCGCGATCGTTCTCAAAGTGAACCGGAGTGCGGATACAGGCTGGCGTTGACGCGGTCAACGAATTGATAATCGTAGGTTTCCAGTCGATCCCCTTCAGCATCCGTCCATGAATGACGTCGGCCATTCCGAGGCCTACCGCGCTTCCGTAACTCAGGTCCGTGATGCCTCGCGCGTAGATACGGTGGACATACGGGAGGTCAGGGAAGGGGTTGTAGTGCGCCTGCACGCTGCGGTTGATTACCTTCGTATCCATGCCCGCGCCGCTGATGTTCTTGCCGATCTGATCCACGATCAGGATGTCGATCTCAGGTGCGGAAGCTTCGCCATCCAGGACTTTACTTCGGCTAGAATGGCTTCTTCTCGAGCGATGACGTCCGCGCTGCCGTTCGAGAAGTCGACAGCAATCAACCCGGCTGTTTCGTGGTGAGCCCCCTCCTGTATCGCAAGGCCGCCCAAAACCTTACCGCTTTCGACAACCCTCGATCCGACGCTCCGGATTACCTGCTCAAGCCCGAGTTTATAGGCGAAAGTATGGTACTGCCGTGCTCCTGCGAATTTCCCCAGCCCGATCGCCATCATCTTGAACAGCCCGCTTTCGAGCGCTCCCGAGAAGTCCGTGTGCCATTTCACCCGGCCAACCAGGAATATCCCGTCCGCTTCATACGCATTTTTGTCGCAAAACGCTTCGATACCTTCCGGTGTTTTCCCAAGAGAGACCACATCAAGGGAACTGACGACCGGGACGCCTATCGTTGCTTCGTGAATCCCGTAATGTGCCAGAACATCGGCTTGCCCTTCTGCCGTTGCGGCGCCGTGGCTTCCCATGGCAGGAAAGATGAAGGGCTGCGCCCCTTGTTCTTTCCAGAACTCGACGACCGATTTAACGATCGTGGCGATATTGGAAATACCCCGGCTGCCCACACCTATGGCCAACCGTGCTCCCTTCGGGATCCGGGAGGAGATGCCGGAGTCGGTCAACTCGCGACGGATATGGTCGGGAATGTTTTGGATTGCGCGGTTCGGGAAGTACTGTTCTGCCAGGACGAATCGGGGAAGATTCACCCTTTCAGCTTACTCCCCGCTCACGTTCTACTACCGGCCAAACGAAAGCTGAACTACTCGCTCCAGCTTTGCTCCAGCATGGTGGTGTATTCGCCTGATGCGTAGAGGTCGAAGACGAATTCGTGCGCCTCGACGCGCTCAAACACGGTCTCGCGCATCCGCATCTCGAACCATAGATCCAGGTGCCGATGGTAGCGCCGCAGGAAATCCGCGGAAAAGTTCTCAGGGCCCGGGAAATCGCGGAAAATGGCGTGCAGACCGATGGAGCGGCGGAACAGGGCAGAGAAATCGGCCACGCCCCACGCTTCGAGTTTCGCCTTGACATGTTGAGGCACAAACTGCACCAGGAACGCTCCGAAGGTTTCCGGGCGCATGCGGCGGTCGGCAAAGAGACCAGACAACTGGAACGCTCTCCGCGGACTGTTCCATCCATCGGCTCAGATCTTTACCGATATAGAAAAGCATGCGGAGCTCGGCGTATCGGCCGCGCAGCAGTTGATCATCCAGGTCCTGAGAAGCGCCTTCCGGCCGCGGCAGAAAACCCTGCAAGGCAAGGCTGGCCCGCGAACTTGCCATAAGAACCGATGTATCCTCGGGTCCGGAGAAAGGATGAAGAATCAGCGGCGGTAGCCGAAATGCTTCTACAACAGAGAGATTGCTTTGGGGTTCCACGGTTGCCTTCACTTTTTGCCGCCTAGCTGTTTACGTTTCGTGAGATTCACTTTGTGCTTCACTCAACCTACCTATCGGCTGAAGGTTCGCTCAGCTTAACGCTCCGGAAGCGCGCAAACTATTCATTTGGTACCAGTTTTTCCGCTCGGACTCACCAGGACGGAAGACGGCGATTTCGCTGAGTCGGGCGCGGGGATTTCTCTGGGCCTGTTTAATTCGAGCTGAACGATCGCGTCCAGATTATTCCACGGCACCGCGCCGCTCACCATGCGCCCGTTGATAAAAAAAGTAGGCGTCTGTTGGATTCCAAGCCCCGTGCCGGCTTTTAGGCTCTCCTTTACCTCTTCGGCAGTTGCATGTGAGTCCAGACAGGCGGAAACTTTAGCCGTATCCAGCTTCTGAGTTTTGGCGAACTCGATTGTTTTCTCACGCATATTCGACTCGTTGACTTCGCCCTGATGATCGAAAATCCAGTCGTGAAAGGCCCAGAACGCCTGAGGATTTCCGTCGCCCACGCAATGCGAAGCCTCGGCAGCCGCTGTGGCCCATTTGTGAATAGCGGCGATCGGGAAGTCCTGGAAGATGACGCGTACGTCATTTCCGTATTTCTTCGGCAGGTCCTCCCGCATTGTTTTCGCGAAGGAACGACAATACGGGCATTGAAAGTCGCTAAAAACCACCAGCGTAATCTTGGCGTTTGCCGGCCCAAAGGACGGACCGTTCGTCGGCAGATGGAGCAAAGTGTCGATCCAGGGGGATTCGCTCAAGTTCCACAGGGTGCCGTTCATGAACTGCTGCCCGTCGGGCGTGGCGAAGTAAACCTTGTCTATCGCCTGCTGTCCAAGGGTCAGATGGACGACGACGCGGGAAAAACCCTTAAATTCGCTGGGGGTCGGATCCTCTATTACCATCTTGACGACCGGCGTATAGCCTTCCGTATAGCGGATGAACGACTCGAGCCGTGGTTTATCGATGCTGACCGGCGCCGGATCAGCAACCGCAGCAGAGCAGTTTATCGAGGCAATTCCCACGATGGCGGCGAGCAGGCATTGGCGCAGCATTTACCCACAAGTTTAGGGTATTAGGGACGATCGAACCAGGACAGAGCAGGCCGACCTGACTCTACCGCTGGGCGCGCTCGGGAACTTCCGCTTCAATGTGATGAAGCCGCTCCCGACGTGCTAAATCCAGATCGTAAACCTGCTGTAGATTCATCCATAATTCAGCAGTTGTTCCGAAGTACCGCGCGAGCCGCAAAGCTGTGTCGGCGGTGATGGCACGTTCTCCACGGAGGATCGCTTGAATGCGGGTAGGCGGGACTCTCAATTTGAGAGCCAGTGCGTTTGCAGACAAATTAAGGGGTTTAAGAAAGTCTTCCAGCAGGATCTCGCCGGGTGTGACGGGCGGAAGACGATCAGTGATAGTCGACAATTTCAACTTCGTGCGCATTGCTATTTTCCCACCGGAAGCAAATTCGATATTGATTGTTGATCCGAATACTGTATTGACCTTTACGATTTCCTTTTAAGGCTTCTAAATGGTTCCCGGGAGGTACAGCAAGATCCGAAGCTGTGCCGCCGCTGCGAGGTATCGCAGCTTGCGCTGAGCCTGCCTGGAGATCGGAGCGAATTTCCTTACATGGGCTCCCGCGGCGATCCTCTCGGTGTCGTTACTCGCAAAAGATGCGATCACCTGAACTCGATGATACTCAAGATGTGCCACGTGGGGCCGCGCAGTGTTAAATCCGGTCCGGGCACACCTACAATAAATATTGCCGCTGACGCGCCGCTATCTTCTATTCGCCACGCTTGCGATCGCTATTGCGTCGCTCTATCTCTATCAGTTGAATGGCTTTGGGGTCTACGGACCGGACGAACCTCGCTATGCTGCGATCGGCCGCGCGATGGCGAGTACCGGCGACCTCATCACCCCAAAACTTTGGGGCTCGCCGTGGTTCGAAAAGCCCCCGCTCTTGTACTGGATGACCGCTTTCGGGACAGCTCTCGGTCTGGGTCCGGATCTCTGCGGGCGGCTGCCGGTTGCGCTTGTTGAGTCTTTCGTCTCTTGCCATCTGGTTCGAACTGTTACGGCGCGAGTTCAACTGGCGCGTTGCCGGACTGTCGATAGCACTGCTTGCCACTTCGGCATGGTGGCTTGCGTTCAGCGCCCTCTGTGTCACGGACCTTCCGCTTGCCGTGTTCTTTTCCTCTGCCGTGCTGCTGGCATTGCCGCTTCTCAGGCCGGTACCCGATACGCGACATATGCTCCTGCGGTTCGGAGCCATCGGCGCCTGCTTCGGCTTTGCGGCACTAGCGAAAGGCTTGGTCCCGGTCGCGCTGGCTGTTCCGTTTGCCTGGTTTCTCCGTCGCTACTGGCGCGCATGGTGGGTTTGCTTCCTTACTTGCGCAGTCGTTGCTTTGCCCTGGTACGTGGCGGTTTACCTTCGAAACGGGTTTCCGTTTATCCAGGACTTCTTCATAAAACACCATCTGGAACGTGTCTACTCGGCATCGTTGTTGCACGTTCGGCCGCCCTATTACTACCTGTTCGTTTTTCTCGCCGCCGTCTTTCCCTGGACCGCATTGAGCGGCTTGTTGCTGCGTCCCGGTCAGACTTGGGATGCACGCAGGCGCTTCTTGTTGGTGATCGTCGTGTGGGGCCTGGTCTTTTTCAGCATTCCCTTGAATAAACTGCCGGGCTACCTGCTTCCGCTGCTGCCAAGCTTTTTTACCCTTCTCGGGAGCGTCTTCGAAAACCGGCGCTTAGGCGAGATTTCGCGAGCGTGGTTGATCGGCTCCGCATTACTCATAGCGTGTATACCGCTACTTGTCTCGGCGTTGCCCGCTTTACTCGAGGCGGGCAAACTGACAGGCATCAATCTCGGTCCTGTCACCAGGACCAAGGTGTTTTATTTAGCAGTTCCCTTGATTATCGCGGTGTTCGCCCGCCGCTCATGGGCGGCCCTGCTGCTCATACTGTGTGTTATCCCCGAAGGGATCTACCTGAAAGCTGCGACGTTCCCGGCCATCGACGCAAACGTGTCGGCTCGCTCGCTATGGCGTAAGATCACGCCCATTGCAAACGAGATCTGCGACGGTGGCACCAACCGAGACTGGATATTCGGACTCAGCTACTATCGCGGGGCGAGCTTCCCTCCGTGTAACAACGGCAAGTTCTCCTATGCTCTCCGGACACGTCGCCGGGGTGTACCGGACCTCGATTCGTTGCAATGAAACGAGGCCGGTTGCACGCCGGCCCGAACGCAAGGGCGAAATGTTGCCGCAACTCTAGTGGTCTGAATTGGATTCGTCCCGAACTCCCCGCTTACGCGCAAAACCCGCCGCTGCCAAAAGACCACCCGCAATGAGCGCGAATGTGGCCGGCTCAGGAACTGACGAGGCATTGTAGATCAAGAACTCCTGCTGCGTTCCGCTTAAGGAAGTGAGGATTTGAAATCCGGCAAGGTTTATAGACTCCGTAGTTGGCTCCCGCGAGATTGATGAAGCTTTGAGCCGCTGAATCCGCCTGGTAAGCAGGATCGGTGATATGCCACGCGGCATGTTGAATCGCAATACGATCCGCATTCGGCTGAGTGAGGAGGCCATACAGATAAGCTTCTTCCTTGTAGGCTGTTAGACTTCCTGGGTTGTAGCTATGGGAGATATCCGTACTCAAGTTGTTGACGTAGACGTTCCAGCTAGCTCCAACGCTCGAATCATGCAGGAAGTCGACGCAAAGAGCGGCGTAATTGAGACCGTTCATCGTGATAGTGTACGGACCAACATAGTCCTGGCCGTCGCTTAACAGCGGTGTGCCTGCGTTCGCGAGCGTAATCTGAGTTGTGATGGGCGCTGCTGTCGACATCGCTGCCAGCAGCAGAAACATCGAGAAAATCTTCATTTCTGGCTCTTTCTTGTCTGGGTTCGTCGAGAGAACCGCTGGTCACTGATCGGCTGGTTGGGCGTTTTTGCTTAGCGCGCCAAGGTAAATCTGCTCCCCCATCGAGGCAAGGTGCACAATTGTTGAGGAATCTTACGTCTTACACACGGTATGAGCGAAACGAAACGGTTAGGAAATAGCGACCTGAACATCACCGCCCTCGGCGTGGGTGCGTGGGCCATGGGAGGCGGAGGCTGGAAGTTCGGCTGGGGCAGTCAGGACGACAAGGATTCGAGGGGCGCAATACGTGCGGCGATCGATGCCGGCATGAATTGGATCGATACGGCCGCTGTGTACGGGCTCGGCCACTCCGAGGAGATTGTCGGAAAGACTCTCAAAGAGCTTTCGAAAAAGCCATACGTCTTTACGAAGTGCGAACGCCGCTGGAATGACGACGGAACGATCTTCCCGTCTTTGAAAGCAGACTCGATCCGTAAGGAGTGTGAAAACAGCCTGCGCCGGCTCGGGGTCGAGCAAATCGATCTGTACCAGATCCACTGGCCGGAACCCGAAGGTGAGATCGAAGAGGGCTGGACGGAAATGGCGCGCCTGAAAGAGGAAGGGAAGGTCCGCTGGATCGGCGTCTCGAATTTCAACGTGGATCAGATGAAGCGAGCGCAGGCAATTGCGCCCATCACCTCGCTACAGCCACCTTACTCGCTCCTGGTCAGGAAAGCCGAGCCCGAGATTTTGCCGTTCGCAAAAGCGAACAATATCGGGGTCATTGTGTACTCGCCCATGCGTGCCGGATTATTGACTGGAAAGATGACAAAGGAGCGTGCCGAAAGCCTGCCTCAGGATGACTGGCGCAGCCGGGACAAAGACTTCCAGGAGCCGCAACTCAGCCGCAATTTGCAGCTGGTAGAGATCCTGAAGCAGATCGGTGATCGGCATGGAAGGACGCCCGGCGAAATTGCACTCGCGTGGACGCTTCGAAACCCGGCTGTCACGGCCGCAATCGTGGGTTTGCGACGCGAAGACCAGGTGGGCGGTGTCATCGGGGCACTTACGTATCGATTGTCGGACGAAGATCTCGCACTGGTCGAAGGCTTCTTCAGCGATTCGGCTTCTACCACCAGCGCCACCTCGGCATGAGCCGATCAGGCGAAGAATAGCGCAGGATCCGCTTCGGTCAGGTCTTCGAAAAGAAGGTCCGGCGATACGGAGGCGAGTTCCTGAACCGAACTCATTCCAGTGGCGACGGCAACGGATTGAAACCCGTTTGCCTTCGCCGCCTCCACATCGTTCTGATGATCGCCGACAAACGAGATGCGGCGGAAACTACCGTTCCCCGAGGCTGCTCGAGCTGCGGCTTGCCGCGCCAGTTCAGACCTGGTATGTCCGTCTTCAGAGAACGCGTTGACCGAAAAATAGGTCCAGAGGCCCGCCAGTTCGAGTTTCCTTCTCCCGATCTCGCGAAGGTTGCCGCTGACCACACCCAGAACCGCGCCTCGCCACCGTTAGCTGTTCGAGCAGCCCAGGCAAACCGGGACAAACCTTGTCCCGCAAGTCGACCGCGCAGTTTTCCCCGTAGCTCCGATGGCAGGCTGCCATGATCTCACGTCAGCGCTTCGCTGATCTCCGCCTGATTCCAGCCAGCGCGGCCGAGCATGAGTGCAATGAGATCCCGATCGAGTGTTCCGGCGGTCGCGATCCCTTCCATACTTGTCTCCACGCCCGTGACCTCCGGATCCCTGCGATCAGAGCCTCGCGATGGTGCGGGCCGGCGCGGCGGACGAGCGTGCCGTCGATGTCGAATAGGACTAAGGCGGATGGTTCAGGCACCGGGCAGAAGCTTCGGCAATAACGCGGTCAGCAGCTTTATGAATGATGCCGGACGTACGTTCGCCGATCTCCAGAACTTCTTCGTGGTTCAGCTTTTCCTTTGTCATCCCGGCGGCTGCATTCGTGACGCAGGAGATGCCGAGAACCTTCATGCCCGCGTGATTTGCTGCAATCGTTTCTGCCACCGTCGACATGCCAACCAGGTCAGCCCCGATCGTCTGAAGGTAGCGGATTTCAGCCGGTGTTTCGTAACTGGGGCCAAGCAGGCCGGCGTAGACGCCCTCGTTCAGAGTGATCCCCAAGCGCTCGGCCGTTTGCCGTGCGCGGTGAGTCGCAGCTTTGGACAATACGCCTCGGTCATGTCGGGGAACCGCGGGCCGAGCTTCTCGTCATTTTGGCCGACCAGTGGATTGGTGCCTTGCAGATTGATGTGGTCCGAGATCAGGACCAGGGATCCTTTGGGAAACGCCGGGTTGATTCCGCCCGCCGCGTTGGTCAAGACCACGCGTTCGACCCCCAGTTCCCGAAACAGCCTGATTCCGGCCGTAGCCTCACGCGCCGAGTAGCCTTCATACAGGTGGAAGCGGCCGGACATCACAATCACGTCGCCGACGATCCTGCCATTCACGCCGAGAACGCCGGCAACCAACTCACCCGCGTGGCCGACGGCAGTGGCCTTCGGGAAATCGGGAATGTCCTGGTAAGGAATCCGGACGCTATTTGCGATGGTATCGGCAAAGGCTCCCAGGCCGCTCCCAAGCACCACGCCGATCTTTGGGCGAATGGACGTCTGAATCTCAACGAAGCGTGCGGCGTCTTGCATGTTACTTATCGATTTCGTAGTGGAAGTGGCAGACACGGAAGGAGATCTCTACAGAAGTATCCCAGCGATACAGGCCGACATGAAATTGGCCAAAGTCCCGACGATCATCGCTTTGAAGCCCAGTTTCGCCAGATCGGACTTGCGTGACGGCGCCAGCCCGCCGATCCCGCCGATCTGGATTGCAATCGAACTCAGATTAGCGAATCCACACAGCGCAAACGTCGCAATCACGAACGACCGGGGATCCAGGGCGTCTTTTACCTTGCCGAGATCAACAAACGCGACAAATTCGTTCAGTACCATTCGAGTGCCGAGGAGATTGCCCACAGCCGCGCAATCTTTCCATTCCACTCCCAAAAGCCATGCGATCGGAGCGAATAGGATTGCCAGGACCTGTTGAAGAGAGGCAGGAAACCAGCCAATGTGGGCATGAACCCACCCGAATCCGCCGTTCACCATTGCGATTAAAGCGAGAAAGGCGATCAGCATCCCAGCTATGTTGAGCGCCAGATGAAGCCCGTCGCCCGCTCCTCGCGCCGCCGCATCCACCAGATTCACTCCGGGGGTTCCACTTCCACCCTGACGGTTCCAGCAGTCAGCGGCTCGCCGGTCTCGGGGACGAAGAGCTTCGCGAGCATGATGGTGGCAGGCGCGGTCATGATCACGGCGGTTAGAAGGTGTGTGATCGAGACGCCGGCAATCGCAACATAGGCCGCCATCACAGCCCCCGATACATGTGCCATACCGCTCGTCATGATCGTGAACAGCTCGGATTCCGTCAACGTTTCGAGGAACGGACGGATGGTGACAGGAGCCTCGGTCTGACCCATGACGATGCTCGCCGCTACACAGGTAGATTCCGCACCGCTGGTTCCCATGAATCGCTGCATCACCACCGCCATGCCCTTCACAAACAACTGCATGACGCCTGAGGTAGTACAGAATCGCAAAAAACGAGCAGATGAAGATGACGATGGGAAGAACCTGAAACGCGAAAATCACGCCGAACTGCTGCGTTCTCGCGCCCAGTTGGTCGCCAAACACGAAGGTGGATCCAGCCGTTGTGTAGTTCAGCATGGCGTTCACGAACAGGCTGACGCCATAGAAGAGCTCACCGAACCTCGTCTTCAGTACTAGAAAGGCGAACGCGAACTGCAGGGTGATGCCCCATATCAGGACCCGCTTCTGGATCGCCGATCGATGCTTAGAGAATAAGTACGCGCACGCGAGTATTGCAAGGAGCCCGAGTATCCCGTGTAGCTTCGCCATTCAGAGCGTAGCGAAACGAGAGACTAGCTGACTACTTCGAGAATCAGGTCCCGCTCGTCGACCGGCTGCTGAGAGATCTTGAAGGCATCTTCCACCAGTTCGGCGGCCTGTTCCAGGCGTTCGTCACTGGTGTGATAAATGCGGCAGAGAATACTGCCGGGATCGATTTTCTGGCCGACTTTGACTTCGAGAATCACGCCGACCGCGGGATCGATCGTGTCTTCCTTCGTATCTCTTCCGGCGCCGATCATAGCGGACGCCTGCCCGATCAGTGCCGCATCGATACCGCTGATGTAGCCGCCTCGGCTGGTCGTAATTTCCTGGGCCCCGGTAGCATTCGGCAGCAACTCGAAGCGGTCGAGCACCTGCGGATTTCCACCTTGTGCCGCGATTACATCCTTGAACTTGCGGTAGCCGGATCCATCGAGCAGCCTCGACTGCGCAAGCTCCCGCGCTTCGTCGAGTGTCTTGGTAATCTTCCCGAGGAAGATCATGCGCGCAGCCAGTTCCAGCGACAAGCGCGTCAGGTCGGCGGGACCCGCGTTCTGGAGGGTCTGCGACACCTCCATCACCTCGAGCGCGTTGCCGATGGCGTACCCAAGCGGCTGGCTCATGTCGGTGATCAATGCCTGAACCCGCTTGTCCAACCGCCGGCCGATTCCCACCATCATTTGCGCCAGGCGACGTGCGTCCACTTGTTTCTTCATGAACGCTCCCGAGCCGACCTTCACGTCGAGCACCAGAGCATCCAAGCCGACCGCCAGCTTCTTGGACATGATGGAGGAGGCAATCAGCGGAATCGACTCCACCGTCGCCGTTGCATCGCGCAGCGAGTACAGCTTCCCGTCAGCAGGAGCGATCTCGGCAGTCTGTCCGATAAACGCGAGCTTATGCTGAGCCAGTAGGGCGCGGAACTCGTCGATGGTCAGATCGGTCCGGAATCCCGGGATGGACTCGAGTTTGTCCAGAGTGCCGCCCGTATGGCCAAGCGCACGTCCCGAGATCATGGGAACAACAACACCCGCCGCCGCAGCAATAGGTGAAGCAATCAGGCTTGTTTTATCGCCCACACCTCCGGTAGAGTGCTTGTCAACCTTTACGCCGGGTATGGACGAGAGGTCGACAGTGGAACCCGAGTTCACCATGGAATCGGTGACAGCGCTCACCTCTCGGTCCGACATGCCGGAGAAAAACACTGCCATCAGGAATGCCGAGATTTGATATTCGGGGATTTCGCCGCGAGTGTAGCCATCAACAAGGAACTGCAGTTCCTCGGGAGATAGTTCCTCTCCGTCTCGCTTGCGGTGAATCAGGTCAACTGTACGCATTTTCGACTAAATAAGCGTAGCATTCTAAGTCTAAAGTTCCCGTTCCTCTACCATTTACGGCGATTCGCAACGAGGGTTGAGGTTGACGGGAACGGGTCCTACAGCGTTCCGGAAAAATAGGCCGGCAAACTCGATACCGGGAGTCTCATTCCTATATAGAAGGTCCCGAAGAGGGCGTAAACGGCGCTTACTTCATCGAAACGCATTTCGTAGATGAGCTTCTTGAAGACCAGCGGCTCATCCGCGAACAGGTCCACGCCCCATTCCCAATCGTCAAATCCGATCGATCCGGTAATGATCTGCCGGACGGAATCCGCATAACGGCGACCAATCATCCCGTGCTCGTGCATCATGCGCTGACGCTCGGCCATGGGCACCTGGTACCAGTTTTTCTCTTCCGCCCGCTTCCGATCCATCGGATAGAAGCAGATGTATTTCCCCGAAGGAATCTCAGGAAAGAGACGCGAGGCCATTGCGGCGCTCTGACGTTCGACCACTTCCGCCACGCCCCGACTCCACTCGGGTGTGTAAGGCTCTAAGCCCTTTTCCGAAAGCTGCCCGTATGTTTTCGCGGACGACTCGTATAAGCCAAGCTCCACAACAGAGACATAAGAATGCGTCGGTTCAAAATACTCGCTCAGCTCCAGGTGATTGATCAAACACTGAATCTGATGTAGCTGCTCGAGCGAGTCCCGGAAATGGACAAACAAGAGGTCGCCTTTGTGGCCGAGCAGCGAGAATACGGCCGATTGGCTGGGATGACCACTGGTTCTCGGGACCTCCAGCGGCGAGAGCACGGAGACCGCGCCTTCCAGGATGCGTGTTTGCTGGTCCGGCGGCAGAGCGCGCCACTCCTTGCGCCGTAGTCGGAACATCTGGTGGAGGACCCAGGAGCCCTCCAGTGTCAATGGAACGGCTGGGAGTTCAGCCATGAGCTAAGGCCTCTTCCGTCATCGGCAGGCCCGGCATCGCATGGGGGAAGCGGCCTTCGAAGATGTCCCCGAAGAGCTTTAGGGTTTCCTCGTGAATGTGCCCGTTGTCCGCCAGCAGATGCTTACCATGAAGGTCGAGCGGTTCGCCCTTCATCCCCGAGACGCGCCCCCCGGCCTCTTCCACGAGTAACGTGCCCGCGGCCATGTCCCAAGGATTCAAGCCGAACTCCCAGAAAGCTTCCAGACGCCCGCACGCGGTATACGCAAGGTCGATGGCAGCAGATCCGCCGCGTCTGACTCCGTGGGTCAGCATTGCCAATTGGTAGTAAAAATGAATGTTGACGTTCTGGCTTCGCTTCCTGCTTGGAAATCCGGTAGACACGAGCGAATCATTCAAGGTTTGCGCCGGGCTTACTCTGATGCGAGCGCCGTTTAATCGCGCGCCGGCTCCACGTTCCGCCGCAAACAGTTCACGGTTCAACGGGTCATAGACGACGCCGGCAATGACCTCGCCCCGCCGGGCAAGTGCCAGAGTGACATTCCAAAGCGGATAACCATGAGCAAAGTTAGTAGTGCCGTCGAGCGGGTCCACGTACCAGCGCAGTTCAGCATCCATCTCGGCACGCCCGCCTTCTTCGGCAACAATCCCGTGATCGGGATAGCGCTCGCGGAGCCGCTTGATAACCAGTTGTTCACTCGCGCGGTCAGCGGCTGTTACCAGGTCGTAATCGCCCTTCAGCTCGAAACTGACACCGCGATGAGCCATGAGAATCTGCCCGGCTTCCTGGGCGATTTCTATGGCAGTGTCCAGAAAACTGTCCATGAATTCACTTCACCACACCGGGGACTACAGCCGTGTGTAGGTGAGCGAAGTGGATGTCTCCATCCAAACGGATTCCAATGATTACGATGGAGGTTTAGGGCCGGTACTGCGCACTGTGATAAACGCGTAAGACTTCGACGGTCTGTTCCCGTATTCGATATACGGCGACATACGGCAAGGGCGGAAACAGAAGTTCCCGCGTGCCTTCCTCGCTTCCTGGTCGTCCCCGGCCAGGAAGCTCTCTTAATGAACGGATGGTGTCGTACAGCTTTCGCATAGTCGGCTGCCGGTACTGGGGATCATTCTTTTTCAGGTAGTCGTTAATCTGCTGCAAATCTAGTGCTGCGACTGGCGTCCAGCGGATACGCATTCAGGAGCGAAGCATCTCTTCGAAACGCATGTCCATTTGTTCTTCTTCAATCAAGTCTCCCCGGTCCGCCTGAGCGATGCCTTCCCGCACAGCGGCTCGAAGCCGGTTCTCGTCTTCGAGCAAGCGCAAAGCGGCATCCCTCACCAGATGTATGGGGTCGGTGCCTGCCTTGGTGGCGATTTGAGTAAGTTGAGCCGTCTGCTCCGGGGTGAAATCAACTTCCATGCCCTTCACAATACGAGAAACAGGTCTGCCAGGCAAGCCTTTGCAAATTGCAGGATTTCGTGGTGTCGGATTTAGGCCTGCAGGAGCGGTTTAGCGCCATCAAACCGAGACTAAGGCTCGCTACCTCGAGTCAGGCTTGAGGATGGGTAAATGGGAAGAATTGTCCAACCGGGCTCTTCGCGAGTATGAGGCTGGGCTCTTGAAAGAGTTTTGGAAGCACCACTCCCGCCCCTGATTTCTGGGCGTACTACAATCCTCTGTCGAAAAGAATCGTTGAAGAGTGATCCTCAACATCCATCGATTCACTTCAAAAAAGATCGGTGATGTATGGTCAGCGCGGGTTGGCATGCAATATCGGGCTCTAGCGCTCAGCGTGTCTGACGGTCTGCTTTGGTTTTGGATCGGTACACACGCGGAGTACGACGACATCGTTGGCTGACTTCTGCGCTTTTCCATGGGCGTCGTGCTTTCCTCCAAAATCGGCGCCATCTACGGTTCGTAATATCCCGTCCTGGCGTTTACTTTCAACTTCGGATCCTGAAGCGTGACCCGCACCGGATGAAATAACTTCGGTTGTTGGCGGACGTCCCTGGGATAGAAGCCCAGCAGGTACTGTGTCCGTAGCTCAAGCAGTATGTCCGTGAAAGCCGTATCCAACTGTTCCAAACCTTGCGGGTTGAAAATCCTGCCTCCGGTAGAAGCGGCCAACGTCGCAAGCGCGTGCTCGCCGCCGGTATTCCGTCCCGCGTCTGCTCGCACCGGGATCACCACAATCGGATAAAGCACCGCGTCCGCCTGTTGTGCGGCGACAAGAGCGTCATCATACTTCTTCAGACTGGTCGTATCGCCGCCGTCTGTCACGATGATGACCACGTGCCGGCCTTCACGGCCGCTCAACGTGTCGCTTGCCAGATAGATCGCGTCATAGAGCGAAGTTCCACCTTCACCGTGAAGTGCTCGAAGTGCTCGTTCCGCTCGTGCTTTATTGCGGTTGAAGTCCAATTCCAGATTGGTCCGCCAATTGAAACTAAAAAGTTCGAAAGCGTCCGCGGGATTCCCTGATTTCAGCAAGCTCCCGATGAACCGCTGCACCGATTGCACCTCATACCGCAAGTCAATGAGGGTACTGCCGCTGGTGTCAATCAGAATCGCTACCGAAAGAGGCAGCGAAGTATTGCGTTCGAATACGGAAATCTGCTGCGACGTTCCGCTATCCGAAATTTGGAACGACGATTTATCGAGGTCTGTTATCAGCTTCCCGTTCTGATCCCGCACTGAAACAAGCAGGCGTACCAGATCGACCTTGACCGAAAAGGTCGGAGTCTGATCCCGTGACGGTTCGTGAGCAGGATCGGCGGACTTGAATTGAGCCGAAGCGACAGACAGTGAGAAGAAAACAACGGCGGCTGCAAGCCGGGGCCAAATCTTACGGACCATTTTTCGATGCGCGCAGGAGCAGGGCATGATCCCACTCGCCGTCCACCCAGACGGCTCCGTCGGCGAAGTACTCCTTTTTCCAGATCGGCACTTCCCGCTTCAAGCGGTTGATCGCTTCGAGTGCCGCGTCAAAAGCCGGTTTGCGATGCGGAGCGGAAACCGCGATGACAACGCTCGCCTCTCCGATCTGCAAAGAGCCCAACCGGTGGATGATTCCGATTCGCCCAACGGAAAACTGCTGGACAACCTCTCGACCGATGCGCCGCATGCGATCGAGTGCCATTCCTTCGTATCCCTCGTATTCGAGATGCGACGTCTCACGTCCTTTCGTGTTATTACGAACCACCCCTTCGAATGTGACGACGGCGCCGTCTTCCGGCCGCTGGACCTCTCTCGCCAGTTTCGATGGGTCAATGACGCTCCGAGTCAGCGCGAAAACATGACCCTCGATGTCGCTCTCATGGTCGCTGCCGCCACTGACCGGGGGAAGGAACGCGACCTCGTCGTTATCGGTCAAAACGGTCTCCGCCGGTGCAAACTCCTGATTCCTTGCAAATAAAATCGACGGACGCTTGGCGCCCAGGGTTTCGAAGCGCTTTGAATAACGATCGAAGAGAGAGCCGACCGTGGTGTTCGGTTCGATTTCCACAGACTCTTCCGGAAGGCCGACAATGTCCTTTAGAATTCCGAAAAAGAGCACCGTGACCCGCATGACCAAATGCTATCAAGGGGGATTCGCATGGACCGAAGGCGCCGCGCGGCGCGATGATCACGCATGCCGGGCTGGCTGCCGGCTCTTGTAGACCAAAGCCGCAATTAAGCTGAGTGCTGCAGCGAACGACAGCCAAAACGTCGGGGCCGCCTTGCTGCCGGTGAGATGAATGAGATAGGTAGCAATCGCGGGTGTAAAGCCGCCGAAAAACGCGGTCGCCAGGCTATAGGAGAGAGCGAAGCCGGTCGTCCGGATCCTTTGCGGCATGGTCTGGATTACGAACGGAACCATCGCGCCGTTGTAAATGCCGTAGAACGGCGAGTACCAAAGCTCGACCAGCAAAAGTCGCACGAAACTCGGAGCGGAAATCAACCATGCCATGGCCGGCCATGCAGTCAGCAGACATACGATCGGCATAGCAATGAGCAAAGGACGGCTTCCGATCCGGTCGGATAAGGCGCCGCCCAAAAGTAACCACACGAAATTAGAAACGCCGATGCAGAGCGTAACAATAAACGTGTCCGTCGCTTTCAGGTGTAGTGCCGTTTTGCCGAACGTAGGGGTGTAGGCCGTGATGAGGTAGAACGTGACCGTGGTTAGGACGGCCAGCATCATCCCCAGGACGATCAAACGCCAGTTCTGTTGAACCACTCGAATGCTCTCCCGTATAGATTGGGCCCGCTCGCCCTTTTCAAAGGCTGCGGTCTCTTCGAGTGAACTCCGAAGCCAGAGAAGCACCGGAATGATCAAGCAGCCGAGTAGAAACGGCACTCGCCAACCCCAGTCATTCATCTGCGATGGGACAAGCGCCGACGTAAGAACGATCCCCATCACCGCCGTAAATACAACGGCGACTTGCTGGCTGGCGGATTGCCATGCGGTGTAAAAGCCACGGTTACCTTCAGTCGCAATTTCAAGGAGATACACCGAAACACCGCCCAGTTCTACTCCGGCGGACAATCCTTGCAGAAGTCTGCCCGCCAGGACAGATAACGGGGCGAGAATGCCGATGCTGGCGTACCCCGGAGTGATCGCGATCGACAAAGTTCCGAGCGCCATTAGGAGCAGCGTCAGCATCAGACCCTTGCGCCGGCCGTGACGATCTATATAAGAGCCCAGAACCAGCGCTCCCAGGGGCCGCATGAGATAGCCCGCGCCGAACGTCATGAGCGACAGCATGAGCGACGAGAACTGGTTGTGAAGCGGGAAGAAAGCATCCGCGATGTACGTCGCGTAGTAACCATACACGATGAAGTCGTACATCTCGATGAAATTGCCGCTCGAGACCCGAACGATCTTACCGACCGTAGTGCTACGTTCTGCGTTGGGACTCTGGTTAGTTGAAAACCTTTTTTCGCCGACCACAGATATCAGCGTGACACTACCGGCCGAGCGCCGCGTTCAGGTCTAAGTTCCGCGGACGCACGCTTCGCTCAGAAGCTTAGTCTGCCGCCTAATTGAATGGAGCGCGGCCCTGTACCTTCTGCGCTCTGCAAACTGCTGATCGTGCCGAAAGGTGCGGTGCCGAGAACCAGGTTGGGCACGCCGTAGTTCGGATGATTGAACAGGTTCGATGCGGAAGCACCCACTCTCAAGCTCAATCGCTCTTTGAGCCGGAAACTTCGATATAGCGACAGCGCAACGGTCTGTGTACCCGGACCAACTACCGCACCAACCTGTGAATCACCAAAACGTCCGATGTTGTTAGCCGGAATGGCAAAGGCCCCGGGATTGATCCACTGCCGTATGCTTTGGTTCGTCGGAACGACGGAAACGCCGCTGACGATATCCGCACGTGCGGCACCGGTCGAGTTGTCGTAGGAGTTGGCAAAGTTGGTACCCGAAGGATCCGCTCCGGGAGCAAGCACGGTCAGGAAAGGGCCCGTTTGAAACGTCAGCACGCCAGCAACTTCCCATCCGCCTGCCACCTGATTCAGAATTTGGCTGCCAGTGTGGCTCGACGTCTCGTACAGGAATGTAGTCAGAAAACGATTCCGTCTGGTATACGGGACATTGCCGTAATCAAGGTACGCGTCGTAGGTGTTGCTAATGTAGCCTCCGCCCGCACCCGCGAACGCCGTCGGATTGTATCCGCCGATATCGGACAAGTTTTTGGCGAAGTTGTAGCTGACATTGAACTGCAAGCCCCTCGACATGCGCTTATTGGCGGACGCCGTAAATGACTGGTAGTTACTAACTCCGCCGTTTGTGTAGTTGTTGATTGCGGACCAGACGGGATATGGACCAGTGAGCTTTGCCGTAGCGTAGCCGACCGTATTAGCGCGCACCTGCGTAAGGTCGTTGAAGATGGCCAGATCCCGGCCATGACTTCCGTCATATGACAATCGAAGACCCGTGTTGAAGCCGAGGTCTCGTTCGATCGTCAGGTTCCACTGCTGAATATATGGATCTTTGTAGTTGATGCTGTATGAGTATTGAAACGCCTGCGAACCCGGTTGAGCGAGATTCGCCGGGAAAGGATAGGGAAACGTGTATTGAGCCTGTCCGTTGGTGATCTTGTTCGTGAATTGTCCTACGTCGCTCGATTGAACGCCCCAGGCTCCGGAGACAAGCTGCCCTAGAGTCGTCTCGATGAATCGGCCATAGCCGCCCCGAACGACTGTTTTGCCATCGGCTGTGGCTCGCCATGCAAATCCAACGCGCGGAGCGAAGTCCGTTTTTTGCGCGTATCGCAAGGTTTGAGGAAGGCCAGCCTGAGTGGCTGTGAAGATCGGAGTCGGTGCGATCGATTGAGCGAAAGCCGGAATAACAAGTTTCAATCCTTGATCCGGAACGACTACGGCACCAGGAACCGTGGCTCCGTTTACGACGGAAGTGTAGTTGGGCAGGAAATTGGCGGTGTTATAGAGATGGTCGCCGAACATCGGATGGTATTCCCAACGAAGGCCGTAGTTCAAGGTCAGGCGCGGGGTTACCTTCCAGTCGTCCTGTGCATAAGTGGCGTAGCTGCTCGAATAAGCCTGCGTGTCCGGTTGGAGAGTGCGGGCCAACGTGTCGCTGTCGGGAACTCCCAGGAGGAACGCGGCATAGGGGTTGTTGATGATCGACGTCACCGAATTGTTGAACGTGTAAACGCCTAGAAAATCGAACCCGAATGCATCCGTGTAGAGCGCCGTCAGGTAACGAAAGTCACCGCCGAACTTGAACGTATGTTGACCGCGCGTGAGTGTAAAGTTGTCGAGGATCTGCGTCGTTTGCGTGTTGCTGATGGACGAGTAGGCTCCTCCCGTACTCTGAAACCCGGAGATCTTGAAATTGGGATTTGTGTTGACTCCGGTCAGGTTCTGGTCGAGATAGGGAAGAATCCCCACTTGGCTCGCGATGGTAGTGGCATCGATGCCAGGAATGTTAGCCGCATGACTGCCAGTCCAGCCAACCCGAAATTCGTTCACCATGCGCGAGTTGATGACATAGTTATGCGCACCGGTTAGGCTCCAGTCATTTTCTGGCGCCAACGTCGGACCCGTCAGGGCTGAGGCCGTGGGTGCGTTCTGTACATCTCGCCTTTTGTAAGTTAGCCGCGCAAACGCCGACTGCTTCGACGTAATGTTTTGATCCAGCCGGATATCGCCTTGGTTACTGCTGATCGGCGCCCGGTAGTTTGTCACGTAATTGTTGGCGATTGCGTTCGGACCCCCCGTATTCGGCAGCGGAAACAGATACTTCAGGGCGTTCAATGAAATCGGAGAGATGGAACTGAGCGGGATCTGGTTGTTGGGGAACGGCACACCTTGGAGATTGCGAACCACCTTCGGCAAATAGGCGGACAGATCGCCATTTCGCAACGCGAGCGATGGAACGCTCTCGTTCAAAACCGTTTCACGTGGTAGCCGTAACCCCTCGTAGGTAGCAAAAAAGAATGTCTTGTCCTTCCCGTGATAGAGCTTCGGGATAATGACCGGCCCGCCGATTGACCCGCCGAAATCGTTCATGATCAGCTTTGGGACAGTGGCACTGAAAGTGTTGCGCGCGGCGAAATATGAGTTCTGATGATTCTCGAAGAGCGAGCCATGAAGTGTGTTCGTGCCGCCCTTCGAGATGGTCGTGATGTCGCTGATGCCGCCGAATTCCGCAGTATTGTTGATTTCGCTGACGCGTATCTCCGCTATGCCGTCGAACGCTGGAAACAACTCCGCAATCGGAGCCGTACTGCGTGCGCTCATCGTGCTGATGCCGTCGATGCTCATCGACAGCATGCTCGGCTTGCCTCCCGCGACGGATAGATTCCCGCTGTTATCGATCTCAACGCCCGGCTGTGTGGTGAGAGTGGTCAGGGCGCTGGTTGATCCCGCGGCACGCGACGCAATTGCCACCGGCAGGTCAATCAACTCCTTGCCCTGTTTACTCTCGGCGATGTTCGACACTTCAGTGTTGATCGGTGCCACTTGAGAGGTGTTCACCTCAACCGTCTGACTCTGGGCGCCCAAGCTAAGCGTTCCGTCTACACGAACCGTTTGCCGCGCCTGAAGCGGAATATTGGTGTAAACAGCTTTCTTGAAGCCTGCCAGATCCATCGTAATTTCGTACGTTCCCGGCTCCAGGTTGACTGCCGTATAGGAGCCCGTCGAGTCCGTCGTTGTGGTTCGGGTCGCAGAGGTGCCCACGTTCGTCACAGCAATGGTGCAGTTCACGACAGATCCGCCGGACGGATCTTTCACGGTTCCCACAAATGAGCCGAATGTTGATTGGGCCAGGCTAACGCTGGAAACCAGCGAAAAGACAGCGGAGAGCAGCAGAAACTGTTTGGGAGAGCGATGAGCAGCGAGCACGTAAACCTCTTTCGAAGCGTTCGGTTCAGAGACAAACCTGGGGTCGGGGACCAAGGTCAAACAGGAGTCGCTGGTTTTGAGCGAGCATAGCACCCCCGGATTTCGTAGGTCAAATCAGGACTTCGAATCCCGATCTGCTATACAGTGTTTCTGACTTCCTCCTGCTTCTGACTAGGTTTGAAGTTGCTCGGAACTCCCTGCCGGCTAAATTCCGTGTTGAGTTTGGCGTTCTGTTTGGATCGATCAGTAACTGGTTTCAAAGGAGAATGCATGATCAAACGATTTGCGGTTTTCGGATTCTTTTCCCTTCTTGTTCCAACCTTTCTCCATGCCCAGGTGACCGCACTTCGAGTAGGACATCTGGTAAATCCGGAATCGGGAACCGTCGCCGCCAATCAGGTGATCCTGATCGAAGCCGGAAAGTTCACCGCAATCGGTGCGAATACTCCAATTCCGCCGGGGGCCGAAGTAATCGACCTCTCGAAAGAATACGTCACGCCCGGACTTGTCGATGCACATAACCACTTGGCGCTGACTTACAAAGAAGAGCCGGAGCATAACAGCTACTACCTGACCAGTGTTCTGGATTCAACTGCCATTCGCGCCATTCAAGCTGTTTCGAATGGAATCACCATGCTGAGCGCGGGATTCACCATGGAGCGCGACCTCGGCAATAACGCCAATTACGCCGACACTGCTTTGCGTGTCGCCATCGAGCAGGGGTGGGTGCCAGGTCCGACGGTGATCAATTCCGGAATCATCATCGGCGGCATGGGCGGGCAGTTTTCTCCCGTACCCGAACGTGAAGGTCTGATTTACCCCGAATATCTGAATGCCGACACAAACGACGAGATTGTCAAAGCCGTGCGTCGCAACATACTCTACGGGGCGAAAATCATCAAGATTTGCGTTGACTGCAAGCCGTATGGCTACACAGCCGACGAGATGAGACTGTTCATCTCCGAAGCGGGCAAAGCTGGTCTGAAGGTCGCCGGTCACGTGCAGACGCACGCCGGGGCGATGCGTGCCATCGATGCCGGGATCTGGTCTATCGAGCATTCGGGCGCGCTCGACGATGAGGCTCACAAGAAAATGGCGGAGAAGGGAATCTGGCGAGTAGGTACAGAAACGCCGCTAACCGATTACCACACCACAAACTCACCCCAGGCCCAGCAGCGCTACAAGCGGCAGGAAGACGGAATTAAGAACGCCTACGCGAACCACGTCAAGATGGCTTTCTCAACCGACGCTGATTACTACATTCCGGGCATGACGCGCGGACAGGTCGTGATCGATTTCCTGAAGAGTTGGAAAGACGGCGACATTCCCGCTCCGGAAATCTTGAAGATCATGACAGTCAACGGTTATGCGGTCTGCGAAATGACCGACAAGCGCGGACCCGTCAAGGTCGGCCTTCCCGCCGACCTGATCGCGATCAATGGCAATCCCCTCGAAAACATCGACGCACTGCGAGACGTACGGTTCGTCATGAAAGACGGAATGGTCTTCAAGCGTGATGGCGTGATGACGCCCGAAAAGTTCTTCCATAGCGGGCCAGTGCCCCCCGGAGCCTGGCGAATTCATTAGCGCTCGCAGGGCCGAAGAAATCTACCAGACCCGACAGCCGTTCGCGGCGACCATCGGCTGCCCCGCTGAGCATCCGAAGGCCTGGGCGAACTCTCCTTGGTTCTGCAACGTTCCGATAACGCGGAATTGGCTCGGTGAGTGAGGATTCGTCCGAACCGAGTTGCGTAGGAACTCAGGTCTCTCGCTTCCGCAGAATTCTTGAGCGAAGCCAAGGAAGAAACGCTGTTGTGGCGTATACCCGTCCAGGTTCTCCTTCTTTACCGAGCCATTCTCCAGAGCACCAAGCAGCGCCATATAGGCGAGACGGATGCCCGCATTGTCTGCTCCGTTTTCACCCAACGTGAGCCGTCCATTCAGGTGCGCGCCCTCCACTGGACTAAACGCGGAATACTCGTTAACGAGACAATCGGCTCTTTTGTTGAATTCCGCTGCATCCTGCTGCGTCCACCAGTCCCGCAGATTGCCATCGGCGTCGAAGCGCCGACCCTGGTCATCGAACCCGTGCGTCAATTCATGCCCGATCACGGCGCCAATCGCTCCATAATTCACGGCCATGTCGGCCCTGTTGTTATAGAACGGTGGTTGAAGAATGCCGGCCGGGAAATTGATGTTGTTTTCCTGAGGGCTGTAGTAAGCATTCACCGTCGGCGGCGTCATGTGGAATTCGGACCTGTCTACAGGCGTACCGATCTTGCTTAGGTTGCGCTTGATCTCAAACTCGCGCGCGCGTTCTTGGTTTCCCACGAGATCTCCCGCTTTCACGATGACGCTCGAGTAGTCACGCCAGCGTTCGGGGTAGCCAATCTTATTTGTGACGCCTTTCAATTTCGTCAACGCCTGTTGCTTTGTGGCATTACTCATCCAGGAGAGGGAATCGATATCGGCAGCCATCTGTTTCTCGATCGCCTGCACAAGTTGCTGCGTCTTCTCCTTGGCCCCGTTCCCGAATGCCTTGTCCACGTATCTCTGGCCCAACGCTTCTCCCAATGCTTGATCTACTTCGGACGTACAGCGTTGCCATCGTGGCTCCAACTCCTGAGCCCCAGTCAGAATGCGCCCGTAAAACTCAAAATTCTCGTTTACGAACGCTTTCGAAAGCAATGATGCATTACTCGACACGTAATGCCAGGTCAGGTAGCTCTTCAGATCGTCGAGGCTGGTGGATTGAAGCGTGGTGTTCAAGGCCTTGAAAAACTCCGGTTCCTCCACATTCAGAATCTCGAAATGCGGTATGGCGCGGTCGTTGAAGTAAGCCTGGTAATCGAAGCCCGGCGTCAGGGCCTGCAACTGCGCGACCGTCATCTTATGGCGGACATTGTTCGGATCCCTTCGCGCAACTCGATCCAACGACGCTTTCGCTAACGCCGTTTCAATTTGCATGATCGCGCTAGCCTGCCTCTCGGCGTCGGTCTGTGGCTGACCGATCAATTGCAGCATGCGCGAAACGTGCGCCATGTACTTCGAGCGGGTTGCTTCGTCTTTCTCGTCGAGGTAATAACTTTTGTCGGGAAGCCCCAACCCGCCCTGTCCGATATCGGCCGCGTTGACCGTCGATTTGTCCAGATCCGGTCGCGCTGTGAACTGGAAAAACGCCGTGACCCCTTCGTTTTGTAATCGGGCCACTTCGCCGACCAGTTGGGCTTTGTCCTT
The DNA here is from genome assembly GCA_963730775.1 of uncultured Acidobacteriaceae bacterium. Classification (GTDB taxonomy): domain Bacteria; phylum Acidobacteriota; class Terriglobia; order Bryobacterales; family Bryobacteraceae; genus Bog-105. The sequence goes on from CAVSTI010000028.1 coordinate 349,280, forward strand.
TAACCCGTTGATGCGAGCCAGCCCCGCTTTAATGGGCGTGTAGCCGGCCTGCTCAATTGCCGATTCGTCCATGCAGGACTGGTAGTAAGTCCCAATTTTCTGGTCGATGGCCGAACGGCCTTGATTCTTAGCCGAGTCTTCCAGGACCTGACGCAGAACTTCCTGGTTTCGATCGCTCAGTTCATCGAATCGGCTCCAGCGCGGATATTTCGCCGGTATCGGATTTGTTTTGATCCAGTTGCCGCATGCATAGTGGAAGAAATCCTGGCACGGGTCAACGCTCTTGTCGATCGCTTTCAAGTCCACTCCGCCCGATCCGTCAGACGCGGGTGCAGATGACTGAGGGGCGGCAACAAGGGAAAACGAAGCGAGGGCGAGCGTCAGGCGAAGTCGTTGTCTCATGGCGCTCGCTCATTTTTGCACAAAGAATCGAAGTGTCCAGACAGAGTGCATTGAGGGCCGGGGAGGCTATAGTCAAGAGCAAGGGAGAACGATTGCAGGATCAGGGAAGTCCCGCCCGGCATCGGACCGGCTTTCGCGTCCGTTACGCCGAGACGGACCAGATGGGCGTCGTTTATCACGCGAACTATCTGGTCTGGATGGAGATCGGGCGTGTCGAGCTGGTAAGATCGCTCGGCTTGAGCTACAAAGATCTTGAGGCATCGGAAGGTATCTTCCTGGGCGTTGTGGAAGCCAGTTGCCGTTATCAGTTTCCAGCGCGTTACGACCAGGAGATCGTCGTCGAGACCGAGATCGTTACTGCGAATGCACGAATGGTTGAGTTTTCCTACCGGATTCTCGCCGCAGACAGCGAAAAGTTGCTCGCCCGAGGTTCAACCAAGCATTTGTGGCTCAACCGGGAATTGCGCCCCTCCCGATTGCCGGAGAAATACCAATCCGTCCTTCGCGTCGCATAGGTCAGCACCATGATTCATGTAATCCTGCCCGTCGGCATGCTCCAGTGCAACTGCTCCATCTTTGGAGATGAAGGAACACGCGAAGCGATTGTTGTTGATCCCGGTGACGAAATCAACAAAATCACCGACGTTCTCGATCAGCACGGTCTCAAGGTGAGCGCCATTGTCATCACACATGCGCATATTGATCACGTGGCCGGGGCGGAGAAACTGCGTGCTCTTACTGGTGCGCCGGTCTACATGAATGAAAACGACCGCGAGCTGCTAGACCACTTGGACGTTCAGGCGGACTGGTTGGGCGTGGAACCGCCGCCGCGCCCGGAAGTGGATCAAGCTACAACCGATGGAACAACACTCCAGCTGGGCGGTGCGGAGTTTCAGGTATTCCACACGCCCGGACACACGCAAGGAAGCCTCTGCTTGTGGATCCCGGGCGAGAATACCCTTGTTGCCGGAGACACCTTGTTTCGCGATTCAATCGGCCGCACAGACCTGCCAGGCGGCGACAGTCGAAAGATCCTGCAGTCGATCAAAACGCGATTGCTAGAACTTCCCGAAAGTGCGATTGTAATTCCGGGCCACGGCCCCCGTACAACCATCGGACGTGAGAAGGAACGCAACCCGTTCCTCCAGAATCTTTGACGTGCGGCTTGTTTCGCTACGATAGCAACGATGAAAGGCGCTCTCTTTCTGCTCGCAGCCTCGTTGCTTTTCGGCGCAGATACACTCCAGATCTTTGATCATCAATGGTCGGTTCCTAATGGAAGCGATTGGGAGATCCAGAAGGAAAGCGGGACCTCTGTCCTCCACATGAAGATCGGTCGTGAGCCTCTGGCATCCGGCCCGCGGCGTCCATTCCAGTTCGCCATCGCCGATACTCAGCCGTTCAGCAAAGTGACTGTCGAAGCTGATATCCGTCCTCTCAAGCGCTCCGTCATCATCGTTTACGACTACGCCGATTCCGGCCACTTCAACTATGCCCACATCTCTGCGGACATCAAGGCTCCCGTGCATAACGGCATCTTTCACGTCTACGGTGGCGAACGTGTCCGTATCAGTCCCCAGCGCGGTCCGGCTGCATTCCCGGAGATCAACCGTTGGTATCACGTGAAACTCGTCGCGGACGGAAGCACGGGAAGAGTCGACGTTACCGTGGACGGAAAGGCAGTTCCCGCGCTCCAAGCTGTCGATCTGAGCCTTACTACGGGCAAGGTGGGGATCGGATCGTTTGATGAAACCGGAGACTTCAAGAACGTGAAGATCACCGGTGTTCCGGCATCTGGCTCTTAACGACCCTAACCCGCCGAAACTTCTGCTCGATCTTTCTTCATCTGCTCCAGGACGCTGCTGATCAGCTCCTTCGCATCGCTCAGCGCTTTGGTAATAATCTGGATGTCCATCGCTGGTTTTCCGGGTTGGCGAGCGCTTTGACAATACACGCCGTGCTGCCCCACAAGCACCAGGGCGTCCGTGATGCAATCGAGCGTTACCGCCAATCGTCCGCGCTCCTGTCCCATCATGAACTCGTAACGCTCCAGCTCTTCCCGGCGTTCTTCGTACACAGTCATCGCCCCAATTCTCCCATGGGAACTCGGCCGGTAACCGCCGTCTGTCCCACTACACTGGGAGCTGGAACGCATGCACTTTCCTCCCTGGCCACAATCGGATGAACGCGAGGCCGAGCTGCTCCGAATGGTTCTCGACAGCCCGCAATGGGGCGGATTTCATCCCTTTGTCGCCGAGTTCGAGGCTAGTTTCGCCAGGTATCAGCACGCCGAATACGGGATCGCAGCTTTCAACGGAACCGTCACCCTGGAGTTAGCGCTGGAGATCCTTGGGATTGGGTCGGGAGACGAAGTTATCGTACCCGCCATTTCGTTCATCTCGACCGCAACAGCCGTTTCGCGAGCCGGCGCCATCCCTGTGTTTGTCGATATCGGGAAGGACACGTACAATCTGGATCCGGCGCGTGTCCGCGAAGCAATCTCCGAACGAACCAAAGCAGTGATTGCGGTTCACTTCGGCGGAACCCCTTGCGCGATCGATGAACTCGAGCAGATCTGTCGCGAGTTCCACCTTCATCTCATCGAAGACGCCGCCCACGCGCACGGTTCGGAGTGGAAGGGCAGGAGGGCCGGAAGTTTCGGCGTGATCAGTTCCTTTAGCTTCCAGAACGGGAAGGTGCTCTGTTCCGGTGAAGGCGGCATGCTCGTGACCTCCGACCGTTCGTTGGCCGAGGCGGCGCGCTCGGTCGTGAACTGCGGCCGTACCCCGGGCAGAAGCTTTTACGAACATGCGCGGCTCGGAACCAACTATCGTTTAGGCGCCTTCCAGGCCGCGGTGCTGCTCGCCCAGTTCGAACGCCTTCCGGATCAGATCGCCCATCGCGCCCGGAACGCGGAACTGCTGATGGATGCGCTTTCGGATGTCAATGAAATCGTTTGGCAGAAGCAGCCCGATGCGGTTACGCAGAACTCGTGGTATCTCATGGTCGGCCGCTTACATGCGCCCGGTGTCGATCGAGACGCCTTCGTCCAAAGCTTAGTGCTGGCGGGTGTTCCTTGCACGCCCTTCTATCCGCATACGCTCTATCAGAATCCGCTTTATCGGACTGAACCCTGCCGGATAACGGAGTGCCCGGTGTCGGAACGCAGCTTGCGGGAGTGTTTCTGGTTTCCTCACCGGGTTCTTCTCGCGGAGGAAGAAACAATCGTCCGCCTGGCCGGCGTGGTCCGCGATGCGCTTGTTTCAGAGTCCGCTACTACTTTGAGGCGTTCTTAATAGAAGACGCCGATGCTGCAGAAGACAAATCGGGTGCGGGTCCGCCGGAAATCTTGAACTCCGTGGATCCGGGATGAACCTTACCCAGTCGCTTTTCGATCTCCACTTCCTGCGTTTTCGGATCGTGCTCCAGGCGGTCGATCCGTCGCTTCTTGCTTTCTATGTCGCGGCTCAGATTCGCGTTTTCTTCCTCCAGCACTCGGATTTGCCGGCGTTTTTCATGGAGCGCCGAGAGACCTTGCGGCCCTCTCAGCATGATGGTTGCGTAGGCGGCAAGTCCCACCAGGGCAGCAAAAGCTGCGATGGGCCGGAGAATGGCTGATGACAACGAAGGATCCTCTTACATTTCTTTATAAACTTGTTTGCGCAAAAGATCTATATCGAAGTGCAAGAAAATAAATGAATACCTCGATTGTTGTTCTATGTACGTGCAAGGATCAGGACGAGGCGCGCCGCATCGCGGAGGCTCTGGTCGAGTCCAGGTTAGCCGCTTGTGTCAACTTGCTCAGCGGAATTCAAAGCATTTATCGCTGGCAAGGTAAAGTCGAAACCGCCCACGAGGTGTTGTTGCTGATCAAATCGACAGCGGAGCGATTTGACGAACTCCGGGCTCGAATTACGGAACTCCACAGCTACGAAACGCCCGAGATCATCGCCCTCCCGATTACCGCCGGCTCCGAGAGCTACCTGCGCTGGATCTCGCAAGAGACTGAATAGCGTCGAGCTCGTCGACCCACTCGTACAATCGTCTACATGCAATCCGCTTCGTGGCGCTCCCTCCTTCTGTGCGTAATGATTGCCTCCCTCATGTTTGGGCAGGAGAAGCCTCTTACCAGCCTGCCGTACACGCCCAGCCTGGACACTCAGGCCATGGATCGCTCCGCCGATCCGTGTGTCGACTTCTACAAGTATTCCTGCGGCGGGTGGATCAAACAGAATCCCATTCCTGCCGATCAGGCGCGTTGGGACGTCTACAGCAAGCTGACGGACGAGAACCAGCGCTATCTCTGGGGAATTCTGGAAAGTGCCGCGAATGCCGGTCCATCGAGGTCGCCAAATGAGCAGAAGATCGGTGATTTCTTCCATGCCTGTATGGACACCGCTGCGGTCGAACACTTAGGAACTAAGCCGGTCGATTCGGCTCTGGCCAAAATTGCCGGGCTGAAGTCGGTCAACGACATTGGTGTCTACGTAGCGGAGGAGCATCGTACAGGCATCGATCGGAGCGTTCTGTTCGGCTTCTCGTCCGATCCCGATTACGATAACTCGTCTCAGGAAATCGCATTCGCAACCGCCGGTGGCCTCGGGTTGCCGGATCGTGACTATTATTCGAAACCGGACGCCAAAAGTCAGGAGATTCGAAAGCGCTACGTCGAACATGTGGCTCAGATCTTTGGGATGCTCGGCGAATCCGCACCCGACGCGCAGCGCGATGCCGCAACCGTCATGGCGATCGAAACATCCCTTGCCGAGGTTTCGCTGACCCGCGTCGAAAAGCGCAATCCGTATTCACTGAAGCACAAAATGTCGCGTGACGCGCTGCGCCAACTGGTTCCGGCATTCGACTGGGATGAGTATCTGGCCAAGGTGGGCGCTCCGGCGTTCGACACCGTCAACGTCACCGAGCCGAAGTTCTTCGAGAGGCTAAACAAAGAGCTGGGGGACCGCAAGCTTGCGGATTGGCGCGCCTACTTCCGGTGGCACGTGCTCCATGCCAATGCTCCCTATCTTTCGCCGGAATTGGAGCGCGCGCATTTCGATTTCTACCAGGCTTACCTGCGCGGCTTGAAACAGATGCCGCCGCGGTGGAAAACCTGCACCCGCATCATCGATCGCAATCTGGGCGAAGCTCTCGGGCAGGTATTTGTCACTAAAACGTTCAGCTCTCAAACCAAGGCCGACGCACTCAAAATGACGCGAGAGGTCGAAGCCGAGATGGAGCGAGACATCAAAGACCTCCGCTGGATGAGCGAGCAGACCAAAGGAGAGGCACTCACAAAGCTTCACGCGATTGTAAACAAGATCGGTTATCCCGATCAGTGGCGCGACTACAGTTCGGTTCAGATTTCGTCCTCCGATTTCCTGGGCGATCTTGCCCACGCAGCCGGGTTCGAAGTGCAACGTGAATTGAAGAAGATTGGCAAGCCCGTCGACCGCCGCGAGTGGGATATGACACCGCCTACCGTGAACGCGTATTACGATCCCCAGACAAACGACATCAACTTTCCTGCCGGCGTGCTTCAACCTCCCCTGTTCGACCCGAAAATGGACGCCGCGCCCAATTACGGCAACACAGGTTCCACCATCGGCCACGAGCTCACACACGGCTTCGACGATGAGGGCCGCCAGTTCGATGCTGCCGGGAATTTGAAGGACTGGTGGACGTCACAAGACGCGAAAGCATTCGAAGAGCGCGCCGCCTGTGTTCGGGACCAATATGCCCGTTACGTCGTCATCGACGACATTCACATCAACAGCAAACTGACCCTCGGCGAGGACGTCGCGGATCTGGGCGGAACTTTCCTGGCTTATGTTGCCTGGAAGCGGGCGACGGCGGACCAGAACCTCCAGCCGATGGACGGCCTGACGCCAGACCAGCGGTTCTTTATCGGAATGGCGCAGTGGGCTTGCGGCGATACCCGGCCCGAAACAAAGCGCATGAATGCCCTTGTTGATCCTCACTCGCCCGATGAATACCGGATCAACGGCGTGGTCACGAACTTACCGGAATTCGGTAAAGCATTCGGTTGTAAGCCCGGCCAGCCTATGATGAGCGCAAACGGATGTCGGGTCTGGTAAACGCAGGCCTCTACTCGTAGAAGTTGCGATTCCAGGTGTGTCGCCTGAGTATGCCAATTGTTTTCTGATCCAGAGCCCCAGCTGCCGCCGCCCGGCAACTGCTCTCCACCGTGCTGACGCGGCGCATTCCGGGAATCACGCTCGTCACGGCGCGATGCGAGAGGCAAAATCGAAGTGCTATCTCCGGCAGCGTTCCTTGAATTCCCGCCAGGTCTGCTTTTAAAGCGTTTACGCGTTCCACGACTTGTCGCTTCCGGTCTCCCCGGAAATACGAATCACGAAATTCGCCCGGTTCAAACGTCGTGTCTTCCGTTATGGTCCCTGTGAGTCCGCCTTCGTCTAACGGAACTCGGGCAAGCACACCGACCTTGAGCTTCTCGCACAGCGGAAAGAGGTTCTTCTCAGGAGTCTGATCGAAGATGTTGTAGATGACTTGAACGGCCGTAAACAATCCGGTCTTTACCGCTTCGAGCGCGGAATCAGGATCGTGCTCTGAAACAGAGACCCCAAAATAACGAACCTTTCCGCTTCGCCGGAGATCCTCGATTGCACGGCGCCACTCTTCCGTGGGCGTCCAGGCGTCCGTCCAGACGTGAAACTGCTGCAAGTAGATCTGCTCGACACCAAGATTTCTTAAGCTTTCTTCCGTGCTCTGCACGATGTAGTCATAAGGAAACACCTCTTTGATGTCGGTCGCGGGGGTTGCAGGCCAGATCCGGTTCTTTGGCGGCACCTTCGTTGCTACGTAAATGCGTCTGAACGAATTACGCACGGCCTGTCCCACCAGGTGTTCACTGTGGCCGTCGCCATAGGCCAAAGCCGTATCGACGAAGTTGACTCCGAGTTCGAAGGAACGCTTCAGAGCGGTCACCGACTCATCGTCTTTTCCGCCCAGCCATTGTTTCCCTCCTATGCCCCAGGCGCCGAAACCTATCTCGCTAATCTCTGCTTCCGTTGGTCCTAATTTTCTGTAGCGCATATGTCCTCTCCAGGGTAATGAATGAGAACTCTCGCAAATGCCGCGAGCATGGTGACAAGATAAAGAACGCTGCATGAACCTCGGGGAGAAGATGGATGTGATCGAGATCGATCAAAACGCAAATGGCCGAGATGTTCATCTGTGCGTTGGCGATGAACTGAAGTTAACTCTCCCTGAAAATCGGTCCGCCGGCTACCGGTGGGAACTGGTGCATGATCCGGGGTCGGCTCTGCGCGTGATAAGAGATGAGTTCGAACCGGGCAGCGCTCCGCAGGTTGGTAGCCCGGGAGCGCGCCATTGGGTATTCAAAGCTTGTGAGGTTATTCGAACGACACTCGAACTTCAATCCAAGCGAAGTTGGGATGACGGGCCCCCAAGCAAAGACTTCAAGTGCAACGTGGTGATTGAGCAGCCCGCCGGTTGATTTGTTCTATTGCACTGTCCGGATTGTCCAGAAGTCGCTAGCGAGCCGGTGGTTTAAAAGGTAGGCGTAAGGCATCTTGAAATAGCCTTTCAGCGCCCACGAAGAACCCCAGGAGTTTCGAACAATGAACTGCTCGGTATCATCGTCATACCCGACCGCCATCACCGCATGCCCGCCCAGCGCACGCTCCCGTGCTTTTGGCATGGGAACAACGCCCGACGCCGCCACTTGGGCATTCTCGAACTCTGCGTATACGGTGAAGCCGAAAACGAACGGATAGCCTGAAGCGATACAGCCTTTCATTGTGTTCAGGTCCTGAATCAGCCGTTGATAGAGGACTACTTTGTGTTTCGCGGCATCAGAAAAACAGCCGTCGCCCGGCTTCTCCGCGAACTTCGCAATGTCGTACGGCCATTCGCTTTCCGAGCAGACGCCAAGGCTTGCGATGCTCTTGATCCCATCGCGAATTTGGGCGCCAGAGTCGGACGCCACGGTACTTTCTATCACCCGCTCGTTGTAATAAATAAAAAGCCGCGACGGCGTGAAATCCGTCAGCTTCTGCTTCAGCAGATCGAATTCAATTGCGCCTGCGATGGCGTTTGCGGTACAGCTTCCGAGATCACCCTGGTCATAGACCGGAGGACACTGCGCCGTCAGGTCCGCCTTCGGCGGGAAGTCTTTCTGAATCGGCGATGGCGCCGCAAACAGAAGATCTCTATGATCCGGTAAATCCGGGATCCATCCGAAATGTCGTATCCGGCGAGGTTCCGTCGGCCGAGTAGGGTTCGCGGGTGTGCTCATTCATTGCTCCATTAGGCAGAAACGGGGCTATTCACCCCGTTCGTAGAGACATAGTGGAGGGCGGGGTAACGCCTGCCAGTTTCTTCCCGCGGTAGTGAACCTATGGGATAGGAAGCTGTACAGGTTAGCAGTCGCAAGTGCAGCTGCCACGCACCGCCCTAAAGCGAAAACATGCGCAGAACACTATATACCCTCGCGAACGTCCTGCACCACAGGAATCAGCTACGCACGGTGCGTCTTTGAAAGGTAAGACGGTTGGAAATCGGCGCCAGAGAAGGACTATGCGGACGAACTCCCGTTTGGCGTAAATTTTGTTTAGAGTTGTGAACGGGAATTCGCCGAGAGACAGCAAGAGCGCTGCCGAGCGCTGTTAATTGACCGCGAACGTGTCCGTCGGACTTACGTTGGCGGCTTCGCCCGGATCGGGAGCGTGCAGGTTTCTGGAGCGTTCGCCTGCGGCCGAGCGCAGCACCTCAGGGGAGGGCACGGTTAACATGCGGCGCGAGAGCTTGATGAGACCCTTACGCTCGAGTTGATTTAGTGTCGTGGAGGTCGTCTCTCGAGTTGCCCCGACCAGGTCTGCTAGTTCCAATTGGGTAATGGGTATCTGTGATCCTGTGCCATCGCCGAGTGGTTTCACCAACAGCGCCAGATCCGCGAGAAAGTGCAACACACGGTATTCCACATCGTGAAGACACAAGAGCTCCACTTTGTGCGCAAGTGCCCGTTTCCTGTCGAGGATATATGAGATGAACGCGAGCGCCCAATCTGCATGGGCAGCTAGTGCCGATCTCAATGCCGCACGAGGAATTCGGTAGACGTTTGCCGGGGTAAGGATTTCGACTTCAGTATCATACTTTCCGTCTTCTTCGCTTAGTACCTCTTCTCCGACTAAGTCTCCACGACCACGGATGCTCAAGATGATGTGATCTCCAGCTCCATTGGTCCGCGTCATCTTAGCTAACCCTTCGTCTAAGAAGTACAAAGAGTCGGCCGGCTGGTCCTGCGAAAAGAGAATAGTTGATCTGCGAAGGTCAAGCATACTCTCGACCTCCGGGATCTGGAGCAGCACACTACGAATGATTGGCTCGACAGAATTCACTTAATATGTTCCCCGTTTGATCAATTATATAGGGATGTGACAGTTCTGTATGCAATCGTTTGCTTGCAATTGTTTGTCTAAGTACTGTTAAGTGTGGTAAAGAAGGCGTCCGTATCCTGCCTGACTGTTCGGCCCGGATTAATTCTGCCTGATCCGTCTGGCTAGCTCCGCTGCTTCGAGAAATTCAGCTATAAGCTCGTCGTTGCCCAAACAGTTTTGGAGAGAGTTCAGATTGGAAATGAAAAGCGCGAGCGCACCCCTTATGAACTCCGTGTTAGTACGGAGAATACTAGTCCAGAGGTCGGGAGTACTCAACGCTAGTCGGGTCATATCTAGTAGCCCGGGACCAACCACATTGTGAAAGGCTGCCGCATCTTGTTTGGCGAGCGTTTTGGCCAGCGCGGTCGACAGTAACTGGGGTAAATGTGAAGTGAATGCGACCGCCATATCGTGCTCTTCCGGAGACATGCGCACGATCTGAACATCCAGCTTGCGCAGAAGTTCCTCGAATCTCGCGACCAGCGGCGAATCGCCTGTGGCCCCCGTCAACACATACGGCCGCTTTGAGAATAGCTCCGGATCCGCATTTTCTACGCCCCGCAGTTCCTTGCCGGCCATAGGATGGCCGCCCACGAAAGTTGCAGATTGCACGGTCTCTCGTGCCGTTTGCACGATCGCCTGCTTTGTACTTCCTGCGTCTGTGATCACGCAATCGGGACGCGCAATCGGTCCGATCGTATGTAGGACTTCGATAATGCCGTCCACGCTCTCTGCCAGATACAGCAGGTCGGCATGCTTGCACGCGGCCTCGAGACTCACGCCTCGCGAGATAGCGCCGCGCTCGATTGCCTTTTCAATCACCGATGGCGAGGAAGAGACACCAACGATCTCTCCCGCGAATCCCCGGCTCCGAATCGCTAGTGCGAACGATCCGCCAATCAGGCCAACGCCAATGATGGCAACCGTTTTTATCTGTTGGTCGGCGGCCTCAGGCATTGCGCCCGATAGCACTCGCAATCGCCTTTACTTCGCTCATCATTTGATTAAACTGATCAGGCCGGAGCGTCTGAGCTCCGTCGCTAACTGCCCGATCGGGGTCAGGATGCACTTCCACCAACAATCCGTCCGCGCCCGCCGCTATCGACGCGCGAGCCATCGCAAGCACGTAATCCCGCTTCCCGGTTCCATGAGATGGATCCGCAATCACCGGCAAATGAGTCAATCGCTTCAGTACCGGCATCGCCGCGATGTCCATCGTGTTGCGGGTGCTTGTTTCAAAGGTGCGTATCCCTCGTTCGCAAAGCAGAACCTGATAGTTGCCGCCTGACATGATGTACTCGGCCGAGAGAAGTAGCTCTTCGATGGTGGCCGCGATCCCGCGCTTTAAAAGCACGGGCTTGCGAACCTTGCCCAGTTCTCGCAACAGGTTGAAGTTCTGCATGTTGCGCGCGCCTACTTGGAGTATGTCGGAGTAGTGAACCAGAAGCGGTATCTGCACCTGATCCATAACTTCGCTAATCGTCAGCAGACCATGGCGGTCCGCAGCCGACCGCATCAGCTTCAGTCCTTCTTCGCCTAATCCTTGAAAACTATAAGGTGAGCTCCTTGGTTTGAACGCACCACCCCGAATGACCTGCGCTCCCGCCTTAGCGACAATCGACGCAGTCACTTCGATCTGTTCCTCGGTCTCAATGCTGCAGGGGCCGGCCATCGTAACTACCTTTGTGCCCCCGATTTCAACCTGGCCGATCTTAATGACCGTTCCGCCGGGGTTGAAATGCCGGCTGGCCAGCTTGTACGCGGAGACAATCCGGTGACACTCTTTTACGCCTGCCATCGCCTCGAGCGTGGCCGGATCGAAATCGTCCTGCGGTCCGACGCCGCCGAGAACGGTGTGCCGCACACCTGTCGAGCGATGAACCGTGAAGCCCATGTCCACCAGTCGGCTGATCACTGCCTCTGTTTGAGCTTCGGAAGCTCCCTCCTGCATAACGACAAGCATGCCGCTAGCAGTCCTTCTGCATGATCTTCAATTTCTGAACTGTTCTCATTTCGTCGATAATTCGCTCGAAGATTCGTCGAATCGCGTCTGCACTCAGCGGGCCCGCGTTATGCCCGAGCACGTTCGCAAATACCTGATCTTCGCGCTTAGGCTCGTAAACGGCCATCTCTAAGGCCTGCTTTATGCGCCCAATCTCTTCCACGATGGTAGTACGGTGATTCAGGAGCGCCAGGATTTCCCGGTCAATCTGGTCGATCCGTTCGCGACAGCGGCCTAGGTCTTCAATTCTGGGCGTGCTCATGCGCTCCGGAGCGGTGCGGACAATTTGCGGACGAACTGCTCCAGTTGTTGCGGGAGGGCCGGGTCGGTCGCATGTTCTTCGATGAAGCGCACAATCGCACTGCCGACCACGACTCCATCGGCGATAGCTCCCACTTCTGCTACCTGTTCGGGTGTGCTGATGCCGAACCCGACGGCGATGGGCAGTTCGGTGAGACTTCTCATCTTCTCGGTCAACGAAGCGGCTGAACTCGACAAGGAGGCTTGTTCTCCCGTGATGCCGGTCCGCGAAACCAGGTAAACGAAGCCCGAAGACTGCTCGGCAACCCGTCGTAGCCGCTGATCTGTGCTGGTGGGTGCTGCTAGAAAGATCGTATCCAGGCCTTGCGCCCGAACCCGGCGGACCGCGTCTTCAGCTTCTTCAATGCAAAGATCGGTCATCAATACGCCGTCGACTCCGGCCTCCGCAGAGTCCTTTGCGAGCGCATCGAAGCCATACCGAAGAAGCGGATTCAGATAACTGAATAAAAGGATCGGGATCTCCGACGTCCGGCGGATTTCCCGCACGATCGCCAGAACCTTGCGGGTGGTCATTCCGGCGCGCAAAGCACGATCCGACGCGCGTTGAATCACCGGCCCGTCGGCAATGGGGTCCGAGAACGGCACCCCAAGCTCGATGAGGTCCGCGCCCCCTCGCTCGAGCGCAAGCACTAGCGAGGCTGTCATTTCCGGTGATGGGTCGCCGGCCGTGATGTACGCGATGAACGCTTTCCTGTTCTCAGCCGTGCAACGTTCGAACAGCCCGCTGATCCGAGTTCCCGTTTCAACCGCCATCAATGGTCCCTCGCACTCTCTGCCTGAGTTGACCCGGTTGCGCCTTCCAACTCCGGCATATTCTCGCGATAGATATCGACATCTTTGTCGCCGCGCCCGGAAACGTTCACGATGAACGTTGCTCCCTTCTCTGACGGAGCACGACGGAGGGCCTCGGCAATCGCATGGGAAGATTCGAGGGCAGGGATGATGCCTTCAGTGCGGGCCAGTGTTTTGGCCGCCGCGAGGGCGTCGGCATCCGAAATCGAGACGTACTCGGCGCGATCCTGGTCATGCAAGTACGCGTGTTCCGGCCCGACAGAGGCGTAATCCAGCCCGGCCGAGACCGAGTGGGTCAGGCCGACTTGTCCTTCCTCATCCTGCAGCAGATAACTGAATGCCCCGTGCAACACTCCAGGAGATCCGCCGCTGAATCGCGCCGCATGGTCGCCCAATTTGTGGCTTCGGCCGCCCGCTTCCACTCCCAGCAGGCGCACGGAACTGTCCTGGACGAAGGGATAGAAGATGCCGATCGCATTGCTTCCGCCGCCGACGCACGCGATCACGCAGATCCGGCAGCTTTCCGATTTGCTCCAGGGCCTGCACGCGAGCTTCGTCTCCGATGACGCGGTGGAAATCGCGCACCATCATCGGATACGGATGAGCGCCAAGCGCTGAGCCAAGCAGGTAATGCGTAGACTCGACGTTTGTCACCCAGTCCCGCATCGCTTCGCTGATTGCGTCCTTAAGAGTCCGGCTGCCGTTGGAAACGCCGACTACGTTTGCGCCCAGAAGACGCATCCGGAAGACATTCAGCCGCTGGCGCCGCATGTCTTCTTCGCCCATATATATGACGCATTCCATGCCAACCAGCGCGCAGACGGTCGCGGTGGCCACTCCGTGCTGGCCCGCGCCGGTTTCGGCAATGATCCTCTGTTTGCCCATGCGCCGCGCAAGCAGGATCTGCCCGAGGCAGTTGTTGATTTTGTGGGCGCCGGTGTGAAGCAGGTCTTCGCGCTTCAGCCAGATGTCGGCCCCGCCGAGTTTTTCAGTCAGGCGCCGGGCAAAGAAAAGCGGCGTCGGCCGCCCGGCATAGTTTCGAAGCAGGTCGTTCAACTCCGCACCGAATGCCGGATCCTGACGTGCCGCCGCATACGCCTTCTCCAATTCTTCGAGAGGCGACATCAGCACTTCGGGAACGTAGCGGCCGCCATAAGGGCCAAAGTGGCCCAGCGTATCTGGAACGGTGGTGGAATTCATGTTCTTCTTTCCGCGGGAGTGCCCGCCAGCGCTTCTTCAAGAGCCGCTTGGATGAACGCTCGGACGCGCGACGCGTCTTTCCTCCCAGGTTTAGTCTCTAAACGCGAGCAGGCATCCACGCCCCAGGGCCGTGCCGCCCGTATGGCCTCCGCAACGTTCGCCGCATCCAACCCGCCAGCCAGGATGGCGCGGCGCGCGAAACCGGCCGCCAGTGACCAATCGAATGTGCGACCGGAGCCGCCAAACTGCGGCGTGGGCGAGTCCAGTAAGAAAGCCTCGGCAGTTTCATCCGGAGGAATCGTTGCCGGAACGACTACGCTGCGCCATACCCGCACACCGGATGGCGGCGCTGCGCAGTGCTTACCGTGCAGTTGGATAACGTCGAGCCGTACTGAACTCAACGCCTCATTCAATTCGCCTTCGGTTGGGTTCACAAACACACCGACACGCAAGTAATCGCCTGGGAGGGCTTCGGTCAATTCTCTGGCGCGCTCAAACGTCAGGTAACGTGGACTCTGCCGGTAGAAATTGAAGCCGAGTGCATTCGCTCCGCACGCGAGGGCGACAGCCGCCGTCCTCTTCCTCTGTGATGCCACAGATCTTGACGACGAAATCGATCTCCGGAACGGACCTCATGTCCTGCTCGCAGCAGTGTTTTTTCCGGTCAGCTTGCGCAACGCGGCAGTCGCGTCCGGCGATCTCATCAGGCTTTCCCCGACAAGAAATGCGTTGAACCCCGCACTGCGCAGCAGTTCAATATCTTCCTGGGTGTGAATGCCGCTCTCGCTGACGCGAATCACGCCCGACGGCATCAGATAGCTCAGTCGCAGCGAGGTATCGAGTCTGACTTCGAAGCTCTGCAGGTCGCGATTATTGACACCAATGATCTCGGCTCCGGAATCGACCGCTTTCGAGAGTTCGTCCTGATCGTGCACTTCGACAAGCACAGCGAGCCCGAAGCTTGCGGCTAACTCGCGAAGCGTGCTCAGGTCTTCGACGTCGAGAATCGCGGCAATCAGAAGAATGGCATCCGCTCCGTGCGCAGCGGCTTCGATCACCTGGATGCGATCGATGGTAAAGTCCTTGCGCAGAACCGGAATCGAAACGGCCGCTTTGGCCGCTTCGAGGTCGTGCAGTGATCCTTGGAAATAGTCTTTGTCCGTTAAAACAGACAAGCAGGCGGCTCCGCCTTCTTCATACGAATGCGCAATGAAGGCCGGGTGAAAGTTCGGTTGAAGAACGCCGCGGCTCGGAGACGCTTTCTTCACCTCGGCGATAATGGCCGGGTCCGCGCTTCGAAGCGCATCGGCAAAAGCTCGTGGCTGCACCTTCCGTTCATGAGCCCGGGCTTCGAGAATAGCCGCAACGGAGTGAAGGTCAGCTACCTCCTGCCTTTTCTTTTCAACAATTTCGGCCAATATGCCGGTTGTGGTGCGAACGGCCATCGTGGGACGCTTCTGGATTTTTCATCGTAACAAGCTCGGATCTTTGCCGTGGCGGGCACAATCACGAATTCCAGCGCTACTCAGGGGTCGGTGGACTCGCTAATCGATCAAGCCTTGATCGCCACTCCAATAATGTGCGGGCCCACAACCGGCAGGGGAGCGGTGACACTCTGGTAACGGACCTGTGCAAAGCCCGCGCGTTCCAGTTCCTTCCACGTCTCGCGATTCGGACGACATCCGTCACCCAACCGCTTCCAAACTGGCGTTACCAGATTCTGCACGCGCCTCAACCGGCTCCCATCAGGCGCCGCTACGTGCTCGATAAATACCAACCGCCCGCCAGGTTTCAAGGTCCGCAAAATCTCTCGAATCGCTCTCGGTTGATCTGGAACACTGCACAGCACAAGCGTGCTGATCACTGCGTCCACACTACCGTCGCTAACAGGCATACGGTCAGCCGTACCAACCCGCAGATCAATCGGCATTCCCAGGCGATTCGCTTCCGCGCGCAGGTATCGCTCCATGTGGAGGTTGGGTTCAACGCCGATCCAGCGTACGGCACGGTTCCGGAAATAGCCCAGGTTCACGCCCGTGCCCGGGCCAACTTCCAGCACTGTCCCGGAAAGTTCCGCGAACAGCGGCTCTTTGTACTTCGCTGAAAATTGCTCGTAGCGCGGACTGAATCGGGCCATGGCCCACGCGAAAATGCGCTGGTTCAGGCCGCCTTTCGGTTTATCCATTCGCGCCGATGTTCGTTACCGGGTACATTCCGGCTATTCTTTGGACACTCTGCTGGACCATCGTGAGAAGAATACACGAAGTTGCAGAAAGGAAGGATTAACTATTTGGGTTGTAAGCGAAAGCGCAAAGAAGTTGACCCGACACCGTTCGCTTCACTTCCCGTATCGAGCCGCCTCGAGCACCTCGAGCCTTTTCGTCAACACGCGGATTTGGTCCGCCTGTTCGGCAATCGTTTTATGTTCCTTCTGCAGTTCGTTCAGCAAGAGCGCCGGCAATTGGTGATACTGCACCGATTCAATCCGCCCGTTGCCGTCCCGCACGACCAGTTCCGGAAAGACATTAGCGACATCTTCGGCGATGAGTCCGTATTGCAACGGCTTGCTCCCGTCACTCGCTGGTTACGCGGTAACGAAACTGAACCGGCTGCAGATCCAGCAAGCGATCACTCGCCTCGCCTATGTCGCGGATGTCTTCCTTGTATCGCCGAGAAGAAGAAAACGTGCCAAGATGGCCCGTCGCATCAACCAGCACTTGCGATCCTCCGGCGGCAAGCGCACCGTTAATGCCGGCAATATACGTGTTCATGTGAGTTCCGGCCGTGCCGATCCGAATGGCATTCGATTCGCTGGCCATACCCTGGTGCCCGATCGCGATGTTGCTCGAACCCGTAGTCAGAATCCCTGCGTTGTATCCAACGGCAATATTGTCGTTACCCATGGTGTTGGTCGACAGCGCGTTATTGCCGACCGCGACATTGTTCTGCCCCGATGCGTCGTTTAGCATGGCTTGGGCGCCCAGCGCCGTGTTGCAGCAGTTGGCTGTAAGACTCCAAAGGCTTTGAAAACCCAGCGCCGTATTGCCAAACCCAATGCCGCTGTTCAACAACGACTGGCTCCCCACCGCAGTGTTCGCCGACCCCGAAGCATTATTGGTCAACGCGGAAGCGCCAACTCCCACGTTGTTGTTTCCACTTACGTTGGCAGCCAGCGCATTCGATCCCGCAGCGGTATTGCTTCCCCCGGAGCTGTTGTAGATCAAGCTGTTATATCCGAGCGCAGTGTTTTGCGTGCCCGTGCTTGACGCCCCCGTTCCAAGCGCCGTGCTTTGCGTTCCTGTTGCGCTCTGCGCCACTGCCGCCGGAACTTGCTGGATGATCGTCGTTGTGATCTGTTGCGGCTGCTGCTCTTGCACAAAGTAGCCATTGACGTCCACAATCAAATCCGTTTCGCCGTCCGCATAGACTGACACCGCGCCATTCGTTCCCGCTGGCACAATTGCCGCGTTTGCAACGACAGCACCGGTATACGAGTTCAGGGTTGAGACAACGGGTTGCGTTTGTCCCGTCGGCCAAATGGTCAGGTAAGGCATCGGGCCATGCGGGACCACGGTGATGTTGAAGGAATACGCCAGAGCGCCCGACGGAATGCCGCAGCTGCTCGAAACGACCCCGAACGCTCGCACGGATTTCGCTGGCATGAATGGCTGTCCTAGTCCTGCACCGAATCCGGGGTCTCGCGTGTCAACAACCCGGCAGGGTGTCAAACGGACAAAATTTGTCATCGTTTGCCCGTGCAAAGGCAATACCGTAGCCAATCCGGCTAGCAGGCCCAAAACCATTGCAATTTGGAAACGATTCTTGCTTGGGGGCCGCGGGAAAACATAGCTGTCCGTAAAGAACCGTGCGGTTTCCGTCCCCCTCGTCTCTTCGGAAAAGAGAGAGGGCATGTCACCCTGGTAGGACAACTCTTGGAGGTTTCTCATGGCATCTGGAACAAATCCCTACAGCAAATACCTCGGCGACCAGGACGCTTTGGCCGTCATCGCCAATACACCGGAGCGCGTAAGCCGGCTGCTCAACCAGCTTGGTCCCGAAGGCCAGGAAAAGACCTATGCGCCGGGAAAGTGGTCTGCGCGCGAGATCGTTTGCCATCTGGCGGATTGCGAAGTGGCCTTCGGGTTCCGGTTACGCCAGACACTCGCAGAGCCCAACCACGTCATTCAGCCCTTCGACCAGGAACTCTGGGGCAAGCGGTATGGATTGCTCGACGGGGCCGCCGCTCTTTCGGCCTTCATTGCTTCGCGAGCCTGGAACCAGGAGCTTCTTAACACCCTGTCGCCGGGTGATTTCGATACTCCGGCCGTCCATCCGGAGCGCGGTCCCATGACCTTCGGAACCATCGTGGAGACCATGGGAGGGCATGACCTGAACCACTTGAAACAACTCGAGACCATTGCTTCGAACGGCGTCGCTAAATAGCCGCCGGTAGCCGGATCAGACCTGTGGCATGCTTGCGGTAATCGCGCAGGCATGCGCATCTTCAATACCGTAGTCGGGGTTCAAGATCTCTAAACCAGTCCATGTCGCTCGGGCCCAGTCTCGCCCGGCGTTCCTCTCGGAAATACGCCATGTCCTGGCGCTTTCCATTCCGGTTGCCTTGGCGGAGCTGGGATGGATCTCGATGAATGTGGTGGACACCATCATGGTCGCCGACCTCGGGGCCAGCGCCATCGGAGCCATTGCCATTGGCGGAAGCGCGTTCTACTCGTTCGCCGTCTTCGGAATGGGCTTGCTCCTTGGTCTCGATACGCTCGTCTCCCAGTCCTACGGGGCCGGTGACCGGAAGGATGGGCACAAGTCCTTAGCCCAGGCAGTCTACATCGCGCTGTTCCTGACGTTGCCTCTGATGTTCATCTTTTCGGTGCTGCCGCTTGCGTTTCGCCCCGCCGGACTCAACGAAAGCGTCAGTCGTTTAGCCGCGCAGTTCATTCGACACCTTAGCTACAGCACTCTGCCTCTCCTGCTCTATGGAGCGTTTCGCCGCTACCTCCAGGCGACCGGCCACGCGCGTCCGGTTACTTTCGTCTTGATCACAGCCAACCTCGTGAATTGGCTCTTCAATTGGCTTCTCATCCAGGGCCATTGGGGTTTGCCCGGTCTTGGCGTTGTGGGCTCGGCCCTGTCCACCGTATTCGCACGCGTTTACATGGCAGCTGCTCTCGGGTTCTTCATCTGGTGGTTTGAAAGAAACCTCGATCCGGGTCCATCCGACATCATCCGGAGATTTGATCGGGCACGCGTCGCACACTTGCTCCGGATCGGGTTCCCCGCGGCGAGCCAGATTCTGCTCGAAATTTCTGCCTTCGGAATGGCCGCCTTCTTCGCCGGGCGTCTGGCTCCGGTCGCTCTCGCGGCTCACCAGATTGCCATCAGCGTAGCCGCCACCAGTTACATGATCCCGCTCGGAATTTCCTCTGCCGCCGCGGTGATCGTTGGCCACGCAACCGGCGGGCGTGCCCCGGTCACCGCCCGGCGGCGTGGCTACATAGCGATTAGCGTGGGAGTCGTTGCCGCGCTCGTGGCCGCTCTGCTGTTTCTAGCGTGGCCTTCTGTCATTCTCCGCATCTACACTCGCGATCGGGCAATCCTTGCGATTGCAGTGAAGCTCCTTGCGGTAGCAGCCGCATTTCAGCTGTTCGATAGCGTTCAGACCGTGACCACGGGAGCGCTCCGCGGACTGGGAAATACTCACGTGGCCATGCTCATCAACCTCGCCGGATACTGGCTTTTCGGATTGCCCGTAGGCTGGCTTCTTTGTTTCCGGTATGGCTACGGCGTGTACGGAATCTGGTGGGGTTTAACGCTTTCTTTGGCCGCCATAGCGACATCGCTCTTCTTTTACTGGGGTCGCGCCTCGGCCAGAACGCTCTCTACTCCCCAAACAGGTCATGGGCAGGCGTGACGGCCGGCCGCTCGCCGGCCGCTAACCGAAACGCTTCGATTCCGAATGTCCGCTGACCGTTCGGATCGTCGAAGAATAACTTTTTGAGGCCGGGAAACTGCGTTCGGTGCGCCTCGAACGCTTTGGTCTTTTGCTCTTTCCAGTTCTCGACATCAATCACGAAGTCAAAACCGGGTAGCTCACGCGGATCCGCATCGGGCGGCAAACGAAATAAGATCGTGGGCGGTGTCCACAGAAGCCGCGGAATGCGGTGGGGCCTTCCCGCTTGGGGAAACCATCGCGGATCCGCGGCAATCGGCACCGCGTCGCTGACAAACCGGCTGATCGCAATGTGATCCGGATGTTGATTTGCCCCATGCGGATCGAACGTAATTGCAATGTCCGGCCGAACGCGGCGGATGCTCGCCACGAGTTGTTCGCGCATCTCTTCGATCGGGGCTTCCGAGAGCTTCTTATCGTAGTACGAAAGAAACTCGATGTGTGCTCCGCCGATCGCGTCCATCGCATCCGCCAACTCGCGTTCACGCACCTGCGGAAGTTCTTCGGGTGTGCAAACTCCGCCGCATTTGCCCTGGTCGCCCCGCGTTGCGCTGAGCACGTAAATTTCGACGCCGCACTCCCGGTACTTCGCGAACGTTCCCGCCGCGAAGAACGTCTCGTCGTCCGGATGTGCACCAATAAAGAGAATTCGCTTCAACTCTCAGGATAAAAGCTGGCGCAGATCGTCCACAGGCCAAACTAGGCAACTCCTCCTATGCTCGCCGTCCTACGCTAATCTGAAACACTTCAGCTCGTGCGTGGCAATGCGTTGCAGCAGTTCGCTGACCTCTTGCTTCACACGCAGGAGGTCCGGGGTTCGAGCGCCTGAGTTGATTTACCATGGGTTGTCCTTACATCCTGCGGATGTGGCGGAATTGGCAGACGCGCTAGATTCAGGTTCTAGTGGGGGAAACTTCGTGGAGGTTCAAACGCCGCGAACGGTTCATCCGCAAAGCTTCACGCACTAGTTTGAGGTGCTAGCGGGTAAGGTTGAAAGGGCCGAAGTCCCCCCACAATTTTTCAACAGCAACAAGCGCGCGGGTTTTATTCGAAGTGAGCCGGGCGGGGCTCGAACCCGCGACCACCGCATTAAAAGTGCAATGCAGTTCTGCCCCATCACCGTCCGGTTGTATGACAGGGTGGCTCGCTCTTGCCGGGCAGCTTCTAAAGTGTGGATTCCGCCGCATTGCGCGCGCCAGGTTGCATCGGCGACAAAAACTGCCCGAAATGTTTCGTTGAATCGATTACCAGCCTAGCTCTCCTATTCAAATCCAAACAGGTTGGTCAGCTTGTGAGACTCTATGGTCGCTTTCCCGATGCGGGACGTGATCCTTGCGATCCGCCTAGTTGAAGATGTCGAACGGAAATGCTTCAGGTTCATCGCCGAACGGCGCACGGACAATCTGCGATCGCGAGACCATCGGATTGCGCGCGAAAACTGGGGTTGGCACGACACTCGTTTGAGAGTGCTGGGCTCACTTCCACAGTTCGCCTTATAGTTCAGCTTCAAGAACACTACCTGGCTGCGGAGTTTGACGAGGATCCCATTCTCGACTACTCCTCATTGAATGTTGAGATCCGGCATATTCTTGAGCAAGTTGAGGAGGAACTAAGGATGCGCAAGTTCGTGCTCGTCAAGCCGGATCGCTCGAAATACCTCTTGCAGCATGCTCTCTTTGGCGAAAATGTGCGAACCGCTTTCCCGAGTGCTGCCTTCGACATAGAGCAAGCTGGAAATTGCCTCGCCGTGGAAGCCAACATGGCCGCAATCTATCACCTGCTGCGAGTAGCGGAACACGGTCTTCGTGCGTTGGCGCGTGATCGCCGAATTGAAATACCGAAGGTCCCGCAATGATGGAGGTTAGAAGCTTCAAAAATGTTTGGCGAAATCCATATTCGCATGCGCGCGGCAACTTACACGAAGCGGACCAATGCAAGGAGGCCGAAGGGTGTTGGAACGAGTATGCGAATTCATGACGATTCTGGCCACAGCGATTTCGGAACGTAGCAGAACTTCTCTCGTATGGAAAGGCCAGAAATGGACTAAGCTGCGGTAGTGATGCCGGTCGCAAATCGAGAGAACTGCTTCCACTGCTCATCAGAGCCGCTCTGATACCTCTGACCCCTTCCGCGATTCACAAGCCGAGATAAGTACCTTCTCAGAGCCCAAAGGGCATCCCACCTCACCGTTGTACCGGCGGAGATCCTTCCAGGAGCGCTTGACCGGTCGTCCGTTTCTGCGTACTCGGCGCCTACTCCTTTAAGCATTCTTCGTAGGCTCCAATGATCACGGCATCATTGAAAGAATGCGCTTAGGAATTGTCTACTTGGCTTTGGCGGATGACATAACAGGCGCAGGCGGCGGAAGTGTGTTGCTGTAATGCTCACTCAGATACTTCACCAGCGTCTGCTTGTCTTGCACCACCGTGCCCCAGCCGATCATCTTGTCCACTTCCTTCTGCCACGCTGCCGTCGAAAGCCGTTGCGATTCGATGAGTCGAAGGCTGTGGCAAAGCTGGCACGATTGCTCGAGTTGCTTCCTGCCTGGGTCCGCCTCATCCTCGGCCGCAAAGCCCGGCAGCCCGGCAGAAAGCGATATAGCTATGCTCAGTAAACAAATACGTCGCCTCACGATTTGGCCTCCACCGACAACCCGATCCGATCGATAGCATTGAAGAGATACCCGGATGGATTCCATGTGGCAACGAGCGGCTGCGTCCGTCCTTCGGTATCTGTTGCTCGAGAGAGTACCGTGTAATAACCCGGCTTCTCCGGTCGCCATTCGACGGCCCACAAGCGCCATGTGTAGGGCAGGTCTTTCCCGCTGAGTTGTGCGGTTTTCCACGTCAGCCCGGCATCTGTGGACACTTCTACTTTGGCCACCCGGGTGTCTCCTGCCCACGCAATGCCTTTCAGGGTCAGCGGCCCAACCGGCACCTTGGCTCCGTCCGTGTGCCCGGTTATGTACGACTTCACGGGCATTGCCTCGATCACTTCGAGATCGGCCGGGTCTACCGGCGCGCCCGGTGGTCCCGGGTGTTTGGGAAAGCGATACCCGGGATTCATATAGAAACCGGTATGGGGTGTCTGGTCCACGGAAAGATAGTTGACCCACTTCACCCAACTCGTTCCATCCCAGCCGGGTACAATCAGGCGCAGCGGAAATCCATGCAGATCGGGTAACGGTTCGCCATTCATCTTGAGAGCCAATACCGTTGCCGGGTCTACTGCCTTTTTCATGGGCAGCGAACGAATAAAATCGGGCGTTTTCGCTAACCCGCTGTCGGCGCCGTTCGCCGTGACATAAGCCGCACTCCCATCTGCGCCCGCCAGCTTCAGGACGTCCGAGAGCCGCGGCCCGCTCCACTCCGCGTTTCCAATGGCACCGCGGCCCCACTGAACACCAGGGACTCGAGGAGAAAAGAAGGCCCGCCCATTCCCTGTGCACTCAAGCACGGCAGGAACGGTGTACTGGGGTAGCGCCCGCAATTGCGACAGCGTGACGTTCATCTCCTTTGCCACCCGTCCCGTGAGGACCAGCTTGAAGTTTTCTTCTTTCACCGTCGGCCGCGGTAGATGCTGGCGCACGAAGAACGAATCAATCGGCGTCAGCCACTGGTTGAGATACTCGACCGGACTTTCCAGATCCTCCGGTCGATCGTTATGAACGATCATCGAGCGTTTACCTGGAACGACGAGTGCCTCCGATGTATCGAAGGCTCTTGCTGCTGCTGAAGTGGCCGCAAAGGCGGCGAGAGCCTCACGACGGGTAGTCAGGTAACGCTTCATCGAGTGTCTGGCTTTCCTTTCCTGTCCAGTATGCCCGATAAAGTGCTAGTCCTGCCGCTTGACGTCTTGCTCCGGCTGTTCGAACGACGAAGCGTCGAATGGACGAGGTAGCAAGTCACCCACGGTCATGGTCTGCCGCGCTCCTGCCAGATTCGCCAAAATCAGCTCCGCATTCCCGCAAAATTCCCAAAGGATCTGCCGGCACGCCCCGCAAGGCGGCGTCAGAACCTCTGCGTCGGTCACGACCGCGATCCTGGCGAGTCTGCCGGCCCCTTCAGAGATCGCTTTGAACACCGCCACGCGCTCGGCGCACATCGTCAATCCGAACGATGCGTTCTCGATATTGCAGCCGGTAAAGATTGCGCCGCTTTCGTCTTCCACCGCTGCCCCAACCTTGAACCCGGAGTAGGGTGCATGAGCATAAGATCGCGCCTCAGAGGCAGCTCGGATAACGCCTTTATCGTTCATGATCTCTATCTCACCACCAAGGCCAGGAAAGCAAATAAAAACCCGTCATTGCGCGACAAAAAGAGCAATAAAACAAATAAAACATAGCAAATAAGTCGGAAACTCCGTCCTTTTATTGCCTACCCCGTAAGGGGTGATCTATTGCTGCGGCGTACTGTCGTCGAGGCCGCTACCTGGGCGAAAAACCTTCATTCTCGTCATCGGAAAGTTCTAAGGGATTCGGATTTGGTGCACTTTCTTGCCCTCGATAGCTCGAAACGCGGCGCAAGTTCTGTAAGTAAGGGCTATTTGCATTGCCGCCGGGAAAATTTATTCTGCAGAAAACGAACGAATCATTTCCAAATAAATCGCAGCGGAAATAATCAGTGGCGTTTTCTTTCGGAGGACTTACTTAGCCATGACACTCAAATCACTCGCCCTCGTCGGGGCGACTCTTCTTCTCTCGGCTCCCGGTTTCGCCGCCACTTATTTCGGCGGATTCGAAGATACCGTGCGGCACGGCGATTACGACTACAACGATATCGTTTTCTCGCTGAGTGGAACTGGACTGACGCTCCACGCAACGGATGGCGCGTGGTACGCCCAGCCTTCTCTCGGAACCAGCGCCACCCCGTTCTGGAATAACGCTTCAACCGACGGTTCCAGATACAACGTCGGCTACTGCATCTATGGCGGCGGGACCTGCAATCGCGGCGTCGCCCTGGATCCGGGTGCAAGCTACGTGGCAAAAGCAGGCGATCCGAGTGTTTCCGCGAGCAATGTGTATTTCACCACCACCGGCACGGTGTCCGCCGACGTAGAACTCGAAATTAGTTCCGATACCAACGTCCTCGGCTGGTACAGCTTGTCGGACGCCGATGATATTCATTGGCTGAATGGCTTCGGACAAACTGGTCTCTTCCACTTCAGCCCGCAAGGAAACTTTGGAATCGCGGCAAACAACGGAGTTTTCGCAACGGGTCAAACCTACTACTCATCGCAAGTGCTCAACAACGCGACCTCACAGTTTGCCTTTTTCGGATCGCCCGTTCCCGAACCCGGAGCCATAAGCCTGGTCGGCGGTGGATTACTGGCTGCGGGATTGTTCTTCCGCAAACGCAAAGCAAAGGTCTAAGAAAGTAAAACCTTCACCCGCCTCCACCTGAAGCGGGAAGCCCGGCGCGCGAGACTCTTTCGGGAGCTCGCACGTCGGGCTTTTTTTGTGAACTGAATGCGTTCCCCGGAAATGAAATCACCTTACACGCTGAGGCGGCGGATAATTTTTGGACGCATCATCTAGAACGAGTACCCAGTCGCTGCCAAATCCTTCGGACGGTGCCGTAAAGTCGTGTGTACCTGCATTTGCAAACTCACCCGCTGCGCTCGTGTCCCCACTGCGAGGGTTGAACCACCAAGCCCTCACACGCTGTCCCGAGATCCTTCCGAGACTCAGCGTGAAGGCCCGGCCTTGTGCGTCGTAAACAAAAGCATAATCGTCGCCGCGTGTGGCGGCTATGTGATCAGCCCCCTGCAACTCATCCGTCACAAGCGCTTGATCGGGAATCCGCGACAGAACGGGACGGGACTCCATCAACTCACGTAAGTAACGCATCTCGTTTGCTGCCGGCCGGTCAAGAGCTTCGAACCAGTACATCAGTGGACCATTGATCGGTTTGCGCCCGGCCGCATACATCTGCCAGACGGCATGGTTTCCAGTACGTATATCCGCACGCTCCTGAAAACAAATCCCAGTAGGCGCGCTGTCGCACGTGCGCATCAAAGCTATAACCGTTGAGCTTCGCGCGAAAGGCAAGCGGGTGGTCCTCATACAGCGGCTCGGCGTCAATCACTGGCTTGGGTGGACTCAGCACGTAATCGGCGGCGATCTTACTCCATGACTGGACTGTCTCCGCCAGGCCGTGACCAGTCTGTTGCATGTTGACGTCAAGCCAGGCGTCTTTGTGAAACCAGGTCGACGAAGTGCCTCCTCCCTTGGGATGGAAGCTCATAAACACCGCCTCATAGTCTTCACGGCCCGCGACGCCAGTGGCAATTCCCTTCGCCATGCTGCGCCAGACATCTTCCACGCCGTCGGCAGAACGGTCGCCGCCCAGAATCCAGATCACGCCCTTGCTCCTGAATCTCTTGCCCAGGAATTCTCCATAGGTGAAAGCGTTCGCCGCATTGAATACAGCGTCCTCTGGCGCACGTGGATCCTTAACCACCCAGCGGCCCCAACTCGGCAAGAGCCCGACATACAAACCCTGCCGGTTGGCCTCGTCGATCAGATAGTCGACATGGTCCCAGTAATCGTATTCGGCCGCGACGGTAGGCCGCGCTCCGGGCGTCACCGCCGGCCGGCCAGGATCTCGGTTCAGAAAAGGAAGCTTGCCAAACGCATTCGGATCACTTAGTCCATCCAGTTCCGCCACCGCCACGGCTTGTATCACGGTGAAACCTTGTTGCGCCCTCGTGCGCAGGTAGTCCGCGCCTTCTTTGCGGTTCAGTCGGTGAAATAGCTCCCAAGCCGTATCGGCAAGGTACAAAAATGGCTGTCCGTTGTCTTGCACGATAAATCGATGATTGGAGCTGACGTGTAAACGCGGAAGAGGCTGAACATGTTCGGATGCGGCAGCAGTGGTGCAAAGAGCGAGCAATGCGACGCGTGGCCAGAAGTAAGTAAGCATGAGACGAGAAACAACTAACCTACTATTGGCATCTATCAGGATTCATCAAGCCGAAGCTCGCCGCCACGATATGCCGTCCCGAACGCTCTCGCGAATCTGGAAGCAGTCTACGTATTCCTTCGACAGTAAATGCCAACACGGAATAATGTCAAAGGCAGGTGTAGCTATGTTCCTGAATAACTCGGTTATTCGCGAGACTTTCTCGTGACCTATCTGTTTAAGCGTAAAAATAGGACTTTAGTTCTATTCTTAATTGCACCGCGCTCCGATAAGATGACGGTAGCGTGAGAGCTTGCATGCAATTCCCGTCTCAGGAAGAACTCGGACATCGAATCACAGACGAATTGACGGACGTTTTCCTTCACTTTGTGGCGGCCGATCAAGCTTACCGCGAACTTCGCCTCGAGATGGCCAACGATGGGGCCTTTGATCTGGATCGGCCATTCCTCTCCTGGGTACCGATTTCGGTCCAATAAGGTCGGTCGGCAGACTTAAGCAGACCTCCACCAGCGGAAGGATACGGCTGGATCGCTCGCTGCAGGTCCGGCGCTGAACGCAAAAGCGTTATCCTGTCCTGGTGTCCGATAGCCCTGGATTGTTTTTTCAAGAGGCTCTGCAGCAGGTCGACGTGCTCGAAGCGAGAGTCGATCATCTCCAATGGTGGCTCACGCTCGCGGTTTGCCTTCTCCTCTCGGGTCTGATTCTCGAATATTACGAGTACCTTCCTCGACCCTTCATCCTCTTTGCCAGAAAACTTGCCTGGAGCGGTCAGTCGCTCTATCACAAGCACGTCCCGCAAAAGATCGGCAGGTGCATGGTCGTTCTCGCACTGGGCGCGCTGGCGATTGTCGTATTCGGCACTATGCGCACGGAGACCCGGCTTCGAGAGGCCAACAATCAGGTGATGTTGAGTGTAAAAGGACGGTTATGGGCAGATGGTGCGAGGGGACGCTATCTCCT
Source organism: uncultured Acidobacteriaceae bacterium (assembly GCA_963730775.1). Lineage (GTDB taxonomy): Bacteria > Acidobacteriota > Terriglobia > Bryobacterales > Bryobacteraceae > Bog-105. The sequence goes on from CAVSTI010000028.1 coordinate 377,285, forward strand.
GGGTGATCATCGCCGCGCAATGATAGAACCTCTCAAGAAGTACGGCGGTGCACGAGTGGAGGTTCGTTACTGCGACGAGAACAGCGGCGACCCCGAGATCAACGACTTCGTTGGTCTGTTGAATGCGCCCATCCTCCGGGCTTCGGGCTGGCGAATCAGCAAACCCGTGTCAGTGGAGTGTCAGAGCAAAACCGGCGTCTTGGTACAGGTTCTCTCAAGTACCAGCAGCCGAACCAAAGGAGCCGCCAAATGCCTGGTCTCAGTCCTGATGAATCAACATCTCGACGTCTTTGGTGGGCGGGTTTTGGATTGGCGCGATGGTGATCCGCTGCCGAGAGATTCGAACACGGTGGTGTTGTACGTCTTCCCCCGTTCCTGAATTGCCCGCGAGTCGTTTGGGGCTGCGATCGTTCGATCAACTTCTTATTGGCATACGGTTGCAACTCTCACCCGCGTACTGCCCAGCGTGGTTCCGGCGACGCGGTAGTTGACGAGATCAGCTGCCGAAAGGCTGATGCCTAATCCGGAAGCCGAGCACGATGTGGTGCCAGACAAATTGCAGGATCCCACGGTGGTAGCGTTCTTCCGCAGTTGAATGGTTAAACTCGCCGCCTGGTCAGTTGAAACCGTGAGAGTGCTTGCGGTACATCCAACTCCCACCAGACTCTGTGTATCCGCTTCGGTTCCCAGCAGTGATGCGAGAAAGCCTCCAGTGGTCAGGTAGCCCACCGCGGAAGTTAAGAAATTCACCGTTGCGATGCTGGAGAAAACCAGTGTGGGTGGGCCAGCGGGTCCGGTGGCGCCTGTCGCCCCTGTTGCTCCGGTTAGACCGGTCGCGCCAGTTGCCCCGGTAGGCCCCGCAACTCCGGTGGCACCAGTTGCCCCCGCAGATCCCTGCTTGGCGAGAAGTGCCCAATACCCGGTTTGCGTGTCGGGCTGCTGGTTGATACCGGCCTGGATGGCGACGTAGCTGGAACCGGCGTAATAAACAAGATCGCGCAGGCTGTAGTTAGTGCTTGAGGACCACGTTCCCTGGAAGGTCAGCCCCGCGGCTCCGGTCGCGCCGCTTGCGCCAGTTGCTCCCGTCAGACCAGTCGCGCCAGTGGCTCCAGTCGGTCCGGCAGGTCCGGTTGCTCCAGTTGCTCCATTCGCTCCGGTGAGGCCCACAGATCCCTGCTTGGCGAGAAGTGCCCAATACGAGGTTTGTGTGTCGGGCTGCTGGTTGATACCGGCCTGAATGGCAACGTAGCTGGAACCGGCGTAGTAGACCAGATCATGCACGCTGTAGTTAGTGCTTGACGACCATGTTCCTTGAAACGTTAGCCCTGCCGCTCCGGTTGGTCCGGTCGCACCAGTTGCTCCCGTCAGACCGGTCGCGCCAGTGGCTCCAGTCGGTCCGGCAGGTCCGGTTGCGCCAGTGGCGCCATTCGCTCCGGTGAGGCCCACAGATCCCTGTTTGGCGAGAAGAAGTGCCCAATACCCGGTTTGCGTGTCGGGCTGCTGGTTGATACCGGTCTGAATGGCAACGTAGCTCGAACCGGCGTAGTAGACCAGATCCCGCAGGCTGTAGTTAGTGCTGAGGACCATGTTCCTTGGAAGGTCAGCCCGCTCCGGTTGCTCCCGTCAGACCGGTAGCGCCAGTAGCGCCTGTGGGACCGATCGGCCCGACGGTCCGGTTGCTCCAGTCGCCCCATTCGCTCCGGTGAGGCCCACAGATCCCTGTTTGGCGAGAATTGCCCAATACGAGGTTTGCGTGTCGGGCTGCTGGTTGATACCGGCCTGAATGGCAACGTAGCTGGAACCGGCGTAGTAGACCAGATCATGCACGCTGTAGTTAGTGCTCGAGGACCATGTTCCTTGGAAGCTTAGCCCCGCGGGTCCGGTTGCTCCGGTTGGTCCCGTCGCACCAGTTGCTCCTATTAGACCGGTAGCGCCAGTAGCACCTGTGGGACCGATAGGTCCCGTAGCGCCGGTAGCACCAGTTGCGCCCGCAGTTCCTTGTTTGGCGAGAAGTGTCCAGTACGCGGTTTGTGTGTCCGGCTGCTGATTGATACCGGCTTGAATGGCAACGTAGCTGGAACCGGCGTAATAGACCAGATCGCGCACGCTGTAGTTAGTGCTCGAGGACCAGGTTCCCTGAAACGTTAGGCCTGCCGCTCCGATTGCTCCCGTTAGACCGATAGCGCCCGTGGCTCCAGTTGGTCCCGCAGGTCCAGTTGCACCAGTCGCGCCCGTTGCTCCAGTGAGGCCCACAGATCCTTGCTTGGCGAGAACTGTCCAATAGGCGGTTTGTATATCGGGCTGCTGGTTGATACCGGCTTGAATGGCAACGTAGCTGGAACCGGCGTAATAGACCAGATCACGCACGCTGTAGTTAGTGCTTGAGGACCATGTTCCTTGGAAGCTTAGCCCCGCGGGTCCGGTTGCTCCGGTTGGTCCGGTCGCACCAGGTGCTCCTGCAAGACCGGTAGCGCCAGTTGGCCCAGCGGGACCGATGGGCCCGACAGGTCCCGTAGCTCCGGTCGCACCAGTCGCGCCCGCAGTTCCTTGTTTAGCGAGAACTGTCCAGTACGCGGTTTGTGTGTCGGGCTGCTGGTTGATACCGGTCTGAATGGCAACGTAGCTGGAACCGGCGTAGTAGACCAGATCACGCACGCTGTAGTTAGTGCTCGACGACCATGTTCCTTGGAAGGCTAGCCCCGCCGGTCCGGTGGCACCAGTTGCGCCGGTTGCTCCCGTTAAGCCTGTCGCGCCAGTCGGCCCTGTGGGACCGATCGGCCCGACGGGTCCCGTAGCTCCGATCGCACCAGTTGCGCCCGCAGATCCTTGTTTGGCGAGAACTGTCCAATACGCGGTTTGTGTGTCGGGCTGCTGGTTGATACCGGCTCGAATGGCGATGTAGCTCGAACCGGCGTAGTAGACCAGATCACGCACGCTGTAATTAGTGCTGGAAGACCATGCTCCCTGAACCGTTAGCCCTGCCGCTCCGGTTGCACCCGTCGCCCCAGTTGCTCCCGTCGGCCCTGCGGGTCCCATTGGACCAGCAGGCCCAGTCAATCCCGTAGCGCCAGTCGGCCCTGCGGCGCCGGTGGCTCCGGCCCCACCTTGCTGGGCAAGAGGTGCCCAGTAAGCAGGATCATTGCCAGGCTGCTGATTCGTGTTCGCCTGAAGTGCGACGTAGCTGGACCCCGCATAAGAGACCAGATCGTGAGCGCTATAACTCGCACTCGAAGACCAGGTCCCCTGGAAACTCAGTCCGGCTGGCCCCATCGCCCCCGTGGGTCCCGTAGCGCCGGTCGGTCCCGCCGGCCCGGTGGCTCCCGCTCGGGCAAGGGCAGACCAGTAGGTCAACTGCGTGTCCGGCTGTTGATTGCTGCTGCTCTGCAACGCAATATAAGAAGACCCCGAATACGCGACAACATCGCGCGGAACGTAAGAAGCGGCGCTGGACCACGCGCCCCGGAAGTTAATCCCTGCCGTTCCCGTCGCACCTGTTGGTCCGACCGGGCCCGCCGGTCCGACTGCGCCTGAAGGTCCAACCGGTCCAGTCGCTCCCGTTGGCCCAATCGGTCCGGTAGCGCCAGTTGCGCCCGGAATTCCAATCGGACCTGCTGGCCCCGTAGCACCGGTTGGACCCGCTGGGCCGACCGGCCCCGCCGCACCTTGTAGCGCTACCGGAGACCACGATGCCGCATCTAGGTCCGGCTGTTTTCCCGTATTCGGACTTTTGGCAATGTAGCTGGATCCGTTATACGTAACAACATCCCCGACTCCGTAACCAACACCGTTGGACCATGGGCCGAGAAAAGCACCGGCATTGAAGAAGTTGATCGCGGAAGGCGAAAAGTAGCCGTTGACATCAACAACGAGCTCCGTCTCGTCGGTCACGTAAACCGTGATCTTGCCATCCGCACCGGCCTGTACCACGGCCGCATTCGCGACCGTTTCTCCGTTCCACGAATTGAGAGTGGACGCCCAGGGCTTCTCCTGGCCAGTGGGGTATATCGTGAGCCACGACAAAGTGGCTTTGGGTATTACGGTGACATTGAAGGCGTAAGCCGTAGCATTGCTCGGAATGCCGCACGGACTGCTTAGGATCGGAAAGTCCCGTGCGCCAGGAACCAGAGCCGGGCTTCCAAACTCGCCGTTGGCAGCGCGCGTATCAATGACACGGCACGGATTGATAGGAACAAATGTGGACGAGGTATTGTTGGCTTGACCCTTGGCGGACACTACAGCTGACACTGCGACGAACGCTACTTTGAAAAAGCCGGTGGACTTCAATGCGACGAAATGACCTTACTCTCTTTAGTGCAAGTAGGTTTTCCGGGTATCTCGGCCTTTATGCCTATTGCCGGTTGTTCTCAGCATTTTGAATCCGCAAATCCGTCGTTTTCTCCCGGAAAATTCTGGTCGTTATAGGATTTTGGAGAGGGCCGCGACCGCTGATCGAGAATCTACTTAAATTTTTTCAGTTTCGGCTCTGCTCAGCGCGGAAGAACCTTGCCTGAACTACCTGAAGTCGAAACCGTCGTTCGCTCGATCACTGCCAACCTTATTGGCAGGACTATCGTCAGTGCGAGTTTTTCATCCGATCGAGTCACGAGAGGCGACCACGCGGCCGCCGCGGAAGCGCTCGCTGGATCGAAAATCACCAGCATCGAGCGCCGTGGGAAACAGATCTGGGTGTGCCTCGATCGGGGCTTTCTGTACGTTCACCTGGGGATGACCGGGAAGTTGTTGTGGAACGGCGAGCCGGGCAAATACACGCGCGCTTGCCTTCGACTAGCTGACGGTCATCTTCTGTTCGACGACATCCGAACGTTTGGCCGCTTCGAATTCTTCCCGGACAAAGAACTGGCTCTGGCGCCTGTCGGTCCGGACGCTCTCACCGTGTCCGCAGAGGAATTCCTTCGGCGTTTGAAAGAGCGTCGTGGAAGGATCAAGCCGGTACTGCTCAGTCAGTCGTTTCTGGCCGGAATCGGCAACATCTACGCTGATGAAGCGCTGTTTGCCGCGGGCATTCATCCGCGTGCTCTCGCCCGGAAGCTCTCCGCCACCCGAGCCCGGCGGCTACACTCGGCCATCATTGAGATCCTCAGCACGGCGATCACGCACAAGGGATCCTCGATCTCAGACTACGTGGATGCGCTCGGCGAACGAGGCAACTTCCAGCAGCTCCATAAGGTATACGGCAGGGCGGGCGAGCCGTGCTTGAACTGCGGGACCCCCATCCGGCGTATTGTGCTCGGGCAGCGCGGCACCCACTACTGCCCGCGTTGCCAGCGCGTCTGAGTCACGGGCTGCTCGGAATCCCGCTCGGAGGCCTGCCGTATCGTGTCCGCTACCTCCACAACCGCCTTCATCGCCTTTACATCGTGCACCCGCACGATATGAGCGCCGTTTAATACGGAAGCTGCAACCGCCCCGGCAGTGGCAAACTCCAGCTCTTCGCCTTGCTCTTTGCGAAGAAACGATTTCCGCGATGGGCCGATCGCAATCGGCAGGTCGAACGAACGCAATGACCCGAGCTGCGCGATAATCTCTGAGTTTTGCTCCCTGCGCTTCCCAAAGCCCAGCCCTGGATCAATCACCAGCCGGGTCTTCTCCACCCGGCTCTGTGCCGCCCGATGGATGGAAGCTTCAAGATCGATCGTGATCGACCTCATGAGGTTTTTGAGCGGAGGCAATTGAGACCACGTCTCTGGTGTCCCGCGCATGTGATTGATGATCAATCCTGCGTCGTGCTTGGTCACAACCTTGGGCAATTGCAGATCGAGCAAAACTCCGGTCGGGTCGTTGATGATCTCCGCGCCATGCTCAAGAGCTTTCTCCGCTACACCCGATTTGTAGGTGTCGACAGAGATGGGCACTGTGAGTTTTCCCCGTAAGCGCTTCAGAACCGGAATAAGCCGGCGAAGTTCCTCGGCTTCTGAAATTCTTGCTGATCCCGGCTTGGTTGATTCTGCACCGATATCGATGATGTCTGCGCCTTGGTCTTCCATTTCGAGCGCGCGCGCAAATGCGCGATCCGGATCCGCATAATTCCCACCATCCGAGAAGGAGTCCGGTGTGACATTTAGGATCCCCATGACCTGCGTTCTCTCGCCGAGCGTGATTTCACGGCTCGCAAGCTTCCATTGATACCGCTTTTCCATTCTTCGCTCTTTGAGTGTGGCAGATTGAACTTACCCGGCCGAAATGCGGCTAAGGGAAGAACTGAAGATGATTTCGAAGCATGGAAGCAATGGACGGTTGAGTTCGGTCAAGTAGCTGAAGGTGCAACTCCAAAGTCTCCGAAGGGCACTCCGCCAAAGGCCCGCTCGCCTCCATTCGCGATGCACGTGAGAAGTCCAGAATCATTTTGCGCGCCATCTGATCGAGCACGTCCCAAAGAACATTTCCGGAGAAGCCGCCTTGCCGAAGCAATTGTTTTGCGCGACCGAGCAAAAAGATGGGAACGGTCATGGCCAGTAGCTCGGAGGCAAAAACCAGGTGTTTGTGCTCCGCATTTAGTTCGATCGATTGAGTACCGTTGCGGCTGAGGAATCGTCTCACCTGCCGTACTGCCTTGCTGTTGCCCTCCACTACAAATCTTGGTGTTGAAAGGGAAGGAAGCCTCAAGACGGTTGCCACAAACGCACCTTTTTTCTCCAAAGGCTCTAGCGCGCTGCTCTGAAGCCATGTTTCGCATAGTGCAAATCCCAACCCTTTCATGGGTAGATCGGAATCGCAAAGCTCCTGGACAACTCTCGGAACAGAAGAATCGCTCAGCTTCATCAAGACGAGGCTTGCCGCGTGCAGGTCCTGGTAATCTGCCACCGGGTATCCGGCACGGATCTGGTTCGACTGGCGCCGGGCCACTCGAATAGTGCCGGACTTTACGGGTCCAAGCTCTTGAACAATGCTCGGCATCCGGAGGATGTCGGAGTGTGTCGAATTACCCTCAATGATCAGCCCGAGTTGCAGCTGCCGGTTCATACACGCCGCTCGTCTTCAGTGCCTTTATCCGGTCACGAAATTGTGCTGCTTTTTCGAACTCAAACACTTTTGCTGCCTGGCGCATCTTCACCTCTAATTCAGCAATCAGAGCGTCTCTATCTTCAGGGGACAACTCGAAATCCGGTTCCTGCTGGACTTCGAGTGGAACGTCAACATAATCGGCTTCCGCGATAGCAACCAAACTCATATCGATTGGCTTGATAATAGTTTCGGGTGTGATTCCGTTTGCCTGATTGTACGCCTTTTGAATGGCACGGCGGCGGTCCGTCTCATTCATCGCGCGTCCCATGCTGTCCGTAATGACATCGGCGTACAAAATAGCTCGCCCGTAGATATTCCGGGCGGCGCGCCCGATCGTCTGAATCAGCGAGCCGGACGAACGCAAGAATCCTTCTTTATCGGCATCCAGAACCGCCACAAGAGAGACCTCAGGCAGATCAAGTCCCTCTCGCAGTAGGTTCACTCCGATCAAAACGTCGTACACACCTCGTCGCAGGTCGCGAAGAATCTTTAAACGATCAAGAGTACTAACCTCTGAATGTAAGTAGGCGCACTTCACGCCGACTTCCGAGTAGTACTCAGAAAGATCTTCCGCCATCCTCTTTGTAAGAGTGTTAACCAGTGCCCTTTCGTTGCGCTCAGCCCGGATCCGAATTTCACCCAGTAAGTCGTCCACTTGGCCTTTAATCGGACGCACCTCAATCTCGGGATCGATCAACCCGGTGGGGCGAATGACTTGCTCCACAACCACACCGGCCGCTTTCGTCAGCTCGTAAGGACCGGGCGTCGCTGAAACATAGATCACCTGGTGAACTCGCGATTCGAATTCCTCAAAGTTCAGGGGACGGTTGTCTTTCGCGCTCGGCAGGCGGAAGCCGTAATCAACCAGTACGTTCTTCCTGGATCGGTCGCCATGGAACATGCCCTGGAGCTGCGGTACTGTTTGATGGCTTTCGTCGATCAGCAGCAGCGCGTCCGTGGGCAGGTAATCAAGCAAAGTCGGCGGAGCTTCTCCCGGGAGCCGTCCCGAGAAGTGCCGCGAGTAATTTTCGATCCCGTGGCAATAACCGACTTGTTTGATCATTTCGAGGTCAAACATCGTGCGCTGGAATACGCGCTGCGCCTCAATGAGTTTGCCCTGGCTCTCGAGTTCCTTGTACCACCATTGCAGTTCGTTCTCGATGCTCTGCATGGCCTGCTGGCGGGTCGGAATGTCTGAAACGTAGTGAGTCTTTGGATAGATCGGCAGGCGCAGGTAGGTTTGTTTCACCTGGCCCAGAACGGGATCAATCTGGCTGAGAGACTCAATCTCGTCACCCCAGAGCTCGATGCGAAACGCGTTGTCGTCATAGGTAGGGAAGAGTTCGATGACATCGCCGCGCACGCGAAATGTACCGCGCCGAAAATCGTGGTCATTTCGGTCGTACAAGATCTCAACCAGGCGGCCGAGCAATTCCTTGCGCGTGATCTTTTGCCCCTTCTCGAGCATCAGGAGCATGCCGTAATACGCTTCCGGCGAGCCGAGACCGTAAATGCAGCTGACGCTCGCGATGATGACGCAATCGCGCCGCTCGAACAATGATCTGGTCGCGGAAAGACGAAGCTTGTCCAACTCGTCGTTGATCGTCGATTCTTTCTCGATGTAGATGTCTCCGGAAGGTATGTATGCTTCCGGTTGGTAAAAATCGTAATAGCTGACGAAATACTCGACAGCATTTTCGGGAAAGAATGTTTTGAACTCGTGGTAGAGCTGAGCCGCAAGCGTTTTATTATGGGCCAGCACTAATGCAGGGCGATGACAAGCCTCGATGATCTTCGCCATCGTGAAGGTCTTGCCCGATCCCGTAACGCCCAACAAGACCTGGTGCGCCTCTCCGTCCGTCAGACCTCGGGTGAGTTGTTCGATCGCGGTCGCCTGATCACCGCGCGGTTTGTAATCAATGCCTAACTTGAATGGCACCATCCAAGTATAAAGATGCTGGAAAGCCTGTCCGGACGCAATGCCGGCCAGGGCCGGCGATCCTTTTGCGAACGGCGGCCTTTGTTATCCTGGCACTTACAGCCGTGCCCTCCTTGCGCCCACCGGGTATTTCTCCTGACAGGTGGAGGCCGCCAACGTTGCGTCATGAAAGTATTCGAACTGACTCGACAGCTTGTCGACATCGAATCCGTTACCCCGAACGAGGGGCAGGTGTGCTCGTTCCTGGAGGGTGAACTTTCTGAACTAGCCGCCCGCTTCGACGGAAAAATCGAAAGAATGCCCGTTGAGCCGGGCCGGGATAATCTGATTGTCCAGTTCGGGGAGCCTCAGGTGGTCATGTCGACCCACTTGGACACTGTGCCTCCGTTCTTCCCATCCCGTGAGGACGATCAGCACATCTGGGGCCGCGGCGCTTGCGACACCAAAGGCATCATTGCTTCGATGGTCGTGGCCTCTGAGCAGTTGCTCGAAGAAGGGGTCCGCAATTTCGGCCTCCTCTTTGTCGTCGGCGAGGAAAAGAACAGCGCCGGTGCTCATCTGGCCGCGCGCAATCCGCGCGGGTCGAAATACATCATCAACGGCGAACCCACCGAAAACAAGCTCGCCTTGGGATCGAAGGGCGCACTTCGATATGAGTTTCGTGCCACTGGCCGCATGGCTCACTCGGCGTACCCGGAACTCGGCGAGTCAGCCATCGAGAAGCTGTTGAACGCGCTCGAACGCCTTCGAAAACTTCCGCTGCCTTCGCACCCGGTGCTCGGTCCGAGTACCCTGAACATCGGCACCATCCGTGGTGGCCGCGCTCCGAATGTGATTCCCGATGAGGCGATGGCCGAGATCTTCATCCGGGTTGTCGATGATGTGACGGAGTTGAAGAAGCAGATCGAGGCGGCGGCTCAGCCCGACGTCGAAGCTGTCGAAGTTCTCTACATTCCGGCGCTTCATCTGCAATCGCTGGACGGGTTCGAAACGACAGTGGTTGCTTTCACGACCGATATACCGGCCTTTGAAGGCAAATGGGGCGAGCCTCTGCTGATTGGGCCTGGCAGCATCCATGTGGCCCACACATCGGAAGAACGGGTTCCGAAAGCCGAGCTGATCGACGCCGTGAACCTGTACAAGCAATTAGTCAAGCGGCTGCTTAAGTAGCTGCTTGACCGCATCAAGATCAAAAGAGAAATATGAGACCGATTGAAGTTGGAGTCCTTGGCGGCACCGGAATGGTGGGGCAGCATTTTATTCGCTTTTTGGAGGGCCACCCTTGGTTCAAGCTCACCTGGCTTGGAGCGAGCGATCGATCGGCGGGTAAGAAATTTTCAGAAGCGACGCAGTGGCGGCTCGATGGCGAAGCGCCGTCAAGTATACGTGACAATGTCGTGTATAGTTGTCATCCAAAATCGGCACCGAAGCTGGTTTTTTCGGCGATGGACGCCTCCGTTGCGACCGAAATCGAGCAGGATTTTGCACGCGCCGGGCACATTGTCGTTTCGAATTCCCGCAATCATCGCATGGAGGCCGATGTTCCTCTCCTCGTGCCGGAAATCAATCCGGGCCATCTCTCCGTGATTCCCCTGCAGCGCAAAAACCGCGGCTGGCAAGGCGCGATTGTGACGAATCCGAACTGCTCAACGATTGTGTTGACCATGGCACTCGCGCCTCTGGTCCGTTTCGGCATCAAGTCCGTGATCGTTTCCACCATGCAGGCGGTTTCTGGCGCCGGTTATCCGGGTGTTGCGTCCATGGACATCCTCGGCAATGTCGTCCCGTACATCGGAAGCGAAGAAGAGAAGATGCAGAGCGAGACGCAGAAAATTCTTGGTGGTTATGCGGACGGAGTGTTTCGCCCGCTCGAGGCAGCGGTGAGCGCCCATTGCAATCGTGTTGCGGTGGTCGATGGGCACATGACAGCCGCATCCGTCCGCTTCGAATCGAAGCCAACTCCGGAAGAGGTGCAGGAAGCGATCACGAGTTTCCGTGGATTGCCGCAGGAGAAGAAATTGCCGAGCGCTCCGGCGCAGCCGGTCGTATATCTGCCGCAACAGGATCGTCCGCAACCGCGTCGTGACGCGATTCGGGACAACGGCATGGCGGTCACTGTTGGCCGCGTTCGTCCTTGTCCGGTGCTCGACATGAAGTTTATTGCCTGCGGACACAACACGATTCGCGGCGCCGCGGGTGCGGCCGTCCTTAATGCCGAGCTGATGGTCTCTGAAGGCATTCTCGATTAGGAATCGCGAATGATCGTCATGAAATTCGGCGGAAGCTCCGTCGAATCTGAAGAAGCTGTCCAGCGTGTTGCTGGCATCGTCAAACAGTTTGAATCGCGGCGTCCTGTCGTGGTGGTCTCTGCGATGGGGAAGACCACGAACAAACTGCTCGACATCGCGCGAGCAGCGGCCGAGGGCCAGCGAGAACGAAGCGATGGCACTCGTAGAGGATCTGCGCTCGGCTCATCTTCGACATGGGTTGGCGCTCGCGGGCGATGCGGCCGGCGAACTCGAGCCATTGCTCCACGCTCGTTTCGATTGGCTGCAAGACCTTGTGAGGGGCCTCGCGATCGTCCGCGAGTTGTCGCCCCGATCGTCCGACGCGATCGCCAGCCTGGGTGAGCAGTTATCGAGTCTGATCGTGACCTTTGCTTTTCGGAACTCGGGAATGCCGCGCGGAGAACTTAGACTCGCGCGACATCATTGTTACGGACGATGCGTTCACGCACGCGCAGCCGATGGTGGAAGAGACCTACCGGCGCCTTCGGGAAACGGTTCGCCCGGTCGCCGAGAAGAGGGTTGTCGTGATGGGTGGCTTCATCGGATCGACCTTGGGCGGCCAGACAACAACGCTCGGACGCGGCGGATCGGATTTTTCGGCGTCTCTGATTGGTGCCGGGCTCGATGCCGAAGAGATCCAGATTTGGACGGACGTGGACGGTATGTTGACGGCCGATCCGCGGATCATCCCGGGCGGCCACCGAGTCAAAAGCATATCCTTTGCGGAAGCCGCAGAAATGGCTTATCTTCGGCGCCAAAGTGTTGCATCCTGCAACGGTCGTTCCCGCGATCGAGAAGAACATTCCTGTTCTGATCCTGAATTCGCGTCGTCCGCACGTGGAAGGCACGAGGATTACGGCGAACCCGAGACCCTGCAAGAATCCCGTCAAGTCGATTTCCTGTAAGCGCGGCGTGACGATTGTGAACGTGAACTCGTCGCGCATGCTGATGGCGCACGGATTTCTCCGCCGGATGTTCGAGATCTTTGACCGGCACGAGATCAGCGTCGACATGATCTCGACCTCGGAGGTCAGCGTGTCGCTTACGCTCGATGGCAGCAACAACCTCGATGAGATCGTGCGCGAGCTGAAAGAATTCGCGTCGGTGCGAGTCGAAACCGGGCAGGCTTTGGTTTGTCTGGTCGGCGAAGCGATCCGGCATACGCCCGGCATCGCGGCGCGCGCATTCGGAGCGCTGCGAGAGAACATTCGAATGATTTCGCAAGGCGCATCCGAGTTAAATATCGGGTTTGTGGTGTCGGACGAAGAACTGCCGCAAGTGGTTGGCGTGTTGCACCAAGAATTCTTCTCGGAACTTGATCCAGATGTTTTTGAGTAGGTGAGGACAAATGGCAGATCTGAAAAAGCTAGCGCTGGTCGGCTACGGAAAGATGGGCCAGATGATCGAACGGCTGGCTCCGGCGCAGGGCTTCGAAGTGGTCCTCCGCCTCGACGAGCACAACAACGCTGACGGGGCTGGCATTACTTCGCAAAACTTCGACGGCGTCGATGTCGCAATCGAGTTTTCTCATCCCGAGGTCGCGCCCGGTAATCTGAAGCGGCTCGCCGAAACGGGCGTGGATGCGGTGACCGGCACGACGGGATGGCTCAAAAGTCTGGATGAGGTGACACGTGCCGTGCAGAAGGCCGGTACGGGGCTTGTCTGGAGTCCTAATTTTTCGGTCGGTGTTGCGGTCTTCAGGCGGCTGGTTGCGAAAGCCGCAGAACTGCTGAAAGATGAACTGGAGTACGGCGCCTGGGCGTGGGAAATCCACCACGATGCAAAACTGGATGCTCCTTCGGGAACGCTTCTGCATCTGGTGAAAACGGCAGAGGAGCACGGATACCAAAGAAAGATCGATGTCAGTTCGAATCGAGCAGGGAAGCACCCAGGTACACACGAGATTGGGTTCGATTCGCAGGCTGACACCATCACCCTACGTCACACGGCGAGGAGCCGCGAAGGCTTCGCCCTTGGTGCGCTTAAAGCCGCGCAATGGGTTCAGAATCGGAAGGGCGTGTTTAGCTTCGAGGACGTCCTGTTCGGGAATTCCGGCGAGAACTAGAATAAGGAGAATCATGTTTACCGGCTGCGGAACCGCCCTTGTTACTCCTTTTCGTCAGGACCTTTCTTTAGATGAGGCCGCAATGCGATCTCTGGTTAGGCGGCAGATCGAAGCCGGGATCGATTTTCTCTGTCCCTGTGGGACAACGGGCGAGAGTCCGACACTCAAACGGTCCGAACACTTGCGGGTGGTTGAGATTACGGTCGAGGAATCACGCGGCCGCGTGCCGGTGCTTGCGGGCGCTGGTGGTTACGACACGAGCGAGGTCATCGAACTCGCGAAAGAACTGAAGAAGATCGGTGCCGATGGGCTCTTGTCCGTCACTCCGTACTACAACAAGCCCACACAAGAAGGTCTCTATCAGCACTATCGGGCGATTGCGGAATCCACCGATCTTCCGATCGTGCTCTACAACGTTCAGCCTCGTACGGCCGTAAACATCGAGACCGCAACTCTGTTGCGCCTGGCAGAGATTCCGAACATTGTCGGCGTGAAGGAAGCTTCCGGGCAATATCGGCCAGATCGTGAGTGTGGCTTCGAGAGTTCCGCAGGGCTTCCTGGTCTTTTCCGGGGATGACGCCGTTACCATTCCGTTGATTGCCATGGGCGGCCACGGAGTCATCTCCGTTGTTTCGAACGAAATTCCGGGCGAGATGACACAGCTCACGCGTGCCGCTCTGAATGGAGATTTCGCAACCGCAAGAAGTCTGCACCGGAAATATCAGGATTTGATGGACATCAACTTTGTTGAGACGAGCCCTGGTCCTGTCAAATTCGCGATGGCCCGCATGGGCCTGCTCGAACTCGCTTACCGCCTGCCGCTTGTTCCTCCCCAACCTGCATCGCAGAAACGAATCGAAGGCACGCTCGAGACTCTGGGACTTTTAACGGGAGTCCGCGTTTGACCGCAAACGTCGAAACCGCCGAATTACAACAATCGATCGAGGACCTTTTCGAGCGACCGCCCTCCAGCTACTCCGATGAGCATCGGGCGGTCTTCTCGTCGTTCCTCGGCCTTCTGAATGCAGGAACTGTCCGCGCGGCCGAGCCCGATCCTGCACAGCCTTTGGGCTGGCGCGTCAATAGCTGGGTAAAGAAGGGCATTCTTCTCGGGTTCCGGATGGGCGGGATTGTGGACATGACGAAAGGCGGCAGTTTGCCGTTTTTCGATAAGTCGACGTACCCGCTGAAGCAGATTGGCGCCGATGCAGGAATCAGGATTGTGCCTGGCGGATCCAGCATTCGTGACGGCTGCTTCGTCGGGCGAGGTGTCACCTGCATGCCTCCGATGTACATCAACGTCGGCGCCTACGTCAGCGACGGAACGATGGTCGATTCGCATGCTCTCGTTGGGAGTTGTGCGCAGATTGGCCGAAACTGCCACATCTCCGCGGCATCGCAGATCGGTGGAGTGCTGGAACCTGTCGGCGCGCTTCCCGTCATCATTGAAGACGAAGTTCTGGTCGGCGGGAACTGCGGCGTGTACGAAGGCACAATCGTCAGGGCACGCGCGGTTTTAGGCAGCGGGACCATCCTGAACCGTTCAACGCCCGTTTACGACCTGGTGCGGAGTGAGATTCATCGTGCGACCGAAGATCGGCCTCTCGTGATACCCGAGCAGGCGGTCGTAATCTCCGGAACCCGCAGAATTACTCAGGGTATCGGTGCCGAATGGGGCCTGTCGGTTTACACGCCCATTATCGTTAAATACCGCGATACGGGTACCGAAGCCAAGGTTCAGCTTGAGGATCTGCTGCGCTAGTGGACTGTCCCAAAGTAACTATGTCCAGGACTGATGCGCCGTATAGCTGTGCGCACCGCGACAACGATCCAGTTGGATGAACAACAGAAGAACGAATTGACCAGCATCGCGTAATCACGCTCTTTACCTGCCGGGTATGTGATTCCGCGCCAAGCTGATTTGGTGCTAGATGAGGGCGCCACGTTTGCGATGATTCGGGAGCGTCTGGGTACTGACCTGATCCCTCGAACCGGTCCGAAATCAGCTAGGATTTCGAGAACAGGAGAAAGGGAATGAAGAGCGGACGATTCAGCCGAAGAACGGATAGTGGGAGTCTTGAAGCGGCACGAAGCCGGGCAGAAGGTGGCGGATCTGGCGCGGGAGGTAGGGGTCAGTGAAGCGACGATTTACGCCTGGAAAAGTAAGTACGGCGGGTTGGAGATCGGCGAAGCACAGCGGTTGCGTCAACTCGAACAAGAGAACCGGCGGTTGAAGCACCTGGTCGTGGATCTCAGCCTTGATAAAGAGGTTCTGAAAGCAGTCATAACAAAAAGCGGTTGGAGCTCCCAGCTCAACGGAAAGCTGTTGGGTTCGCCGTGACCACGTTCAGCATCAGTGAACGAAGAGCCTGCGAGCTGCTCGGAGTATGGCGCTCGAGCTGCCGCTATCAACTGAAGCCGGAGCGCGACGGCCAATTACGCGAGCAACTGACGGCGTTGGCTCAATAGCGACCGCGCTTCGGGTACCGTCGACTGGGTGTGCTGCTCGCTCGAGACGGACAACCCGTCAATCACAAACGTCTTTACCGCGTCTACCGCGAAGCCGGTTTGAGCGTGAAGCGCATTCGGCGCAAGAAGTTGGTGCGGGTTGGCGTACCGCAACCGCTTTTAGCTGCTCCCAACGAAGAATGGTCGCTCGATTTTGTGTACGATGCGATCGCGGGCGGAGGCGCTATCTGCGTGCTGAGCGTAGTTGATAACTTCATCCGCGAATGTCTGGCACTAGAAACGGACACGTCGTTTGGAAGCCAACGTGTCACTCGCGTTTTGGACGATATCATCGTGCACCGCGGTGCTCCAAAGGCGCTGCGATGGATAATGGGTCGCAACTGACTTGCAAGGCATTTCTTGGCGTGGTGTGTGGAGCGGAAGATCGCGACAAATTACATCCAGCCGGGTAAGCCAGTTCAAAACGGCTACATATAGGGCTTCAACTGCCGGCTCCGGGATAAATGCCTCAGTGTGAACTGGTTCCGCAATCTGTTCGAAGCGCGCCGGAAGATCACTTTGCGCTGGCACGACTACAACACCGCCCGGCCACAGTACTTGGATTATCGAAGGCCGAGTGACTTCGCGGCTCAGTGGCAACGCCCTTCGTCCTTGCCGACCTGGATACCGCAGCCGGAACCCTCGGTCAAGGCTACCCTGACGGCGCACTCTCGTGCGGCCTTGACCGATGAACCCGGCCGCAGAACACCGACCTGACAGAACGACGAAGGGCTCACAGCACGAGGTAATTACGTGATAACTTCAGTAGGCTAACTGGACCAAGTGGGGGCATGTCAGGACAACAAACCCCACGATCATTCCTTGGACGAAGCGTTTTCTGGCTGCCGGCATGGATGGCTTGGATACAACTCACCCGGGTTAGAAAGCACTTCGGCTGACCATCGAGCTTGCGAGCCAAGGTGTTGAACGCATACGCGTAAGAAACTTGGCAGCGGATCGACGCATTGGAGTTGCCGCAAGCTAGCCAAGACGCTCGGCATCAGCAAGGATTTAGTGCATCGGGTGTGGCAGGAAGCAGCATCAAGCCACAAGGCTTGGAGCGCTCCATGGCAAGCAACGATCCGGATTTCGAGACCAAAGCCGTCCATGTGATCGGCTTATTCTCCGTCCGCAGCACGCACGCGTATTTCGCGTGGACGAAAGCGCGCTATTCTGCCGCTGGATCGTCTGCTCCGGCGTCGCCGCTGCCGTCCCGGACGCGCCGCGAGTTGCTCACTTCAAGCTGTGGGTAATCAGGTTTTTCGTGCCCCAGTCCTTCAGGCCTGAGACGCGTGCTTTGCCGAAAGGCGGTTGCAGTTCCTTGATGGCGAAGTCGACGGCATTTCCATGCACGGTCACAAGCGTATGTCCGAAGAACCAGCCCGCATCGTAAGTCTTCGGGTCGCGGAGATGTCCTCCTGAACTTGCCATCGAAAGATATGTGACCGGCCCAACCTCGAATCGAAGCATCTCGTGCAGGTGTCCGCAGATGACGTACTGCACGCCGTACTGCAGCGCGATCTGATGGAGTGGGAAGTCAGGGTTCTTCAACAGTGCATGCAGAAGCCACGACGGACGATGGAAGAAAACGAACTTTAGCGGCTGCTGTGAGTTTGCCTGGAGATCACTCTTCAGGAACTCAATCTCCGCGGGGCCGAGCGAATCGTTCTCGCTGTTGTTGAGGATTGTGAAGTGTGCCTGTTTGTAGTTAAAGCCGTAGTGAAGCGGGTGTCCGACTGTAGTGCTCGTATAAGTTGGCGGAGAGCGGAGACCAGACATCGTGGTTTCCAGGCACGAAAAACATCCGGTACTTCCGAAACGGCGCGAGGGTCCGCATGATCTGCCGCCACTGCGCATCCGCGTCACTGTCTTTCGTGCCTTGAATCGTGTCGCCTACTGTGATCACGAAGTCGGGATGATCCGCGTCCGTCTCCCGCCATGCCTCTTCGTAAACGCCCGGGACAGGTTCGCCGGTCCGATCGCCCAGGATGGCGAAACGGAAACTCGAGTCCGGTTTACTACCCGGGTATAGGAAGAGACGAGTGCGCCCAAGCGACAAGGGCGATCAAGAGGGTGAGGCCGACAGCCGTAATCGGATGTCGGCCCAATTTCTTGCTGTTCAATTCTTATCTTGATAGTAGGACGAGATTTTTTCGTATATCTCCTGAGGAAACTTCAGGTTTTTGTAGACATTACAGCTGTTGGGATTATCGGCATCCTCGCAGATTGGAAAGTTCTGTTGCGACATCCATTCCAGGATGCGTTCCCGTTTCGGCGGATTGTAATCTCTTGCCGCGACCTGAGCGATCATCGAACGAGCTTTCTCCTCGTCGCAATCCTTATCTTTCATCAACTGCTCGACGAGCTCGTCTTCCGACATAAAATGGCGCCCCACCATGATCATGACCAACCGGCCATAATGTCCGATGTCCTGGCCTGCATCGAGGGAATCCATGAGGTGGGCCATCATTGGGCTTTGACGAAGTTCTTCTTGTGCCATGTTTCGGTCCTCACTAATAGGACGATAATTTTCGCGATGAGGTTTCGCCCCATGTTCTCCGTGCCGGAAGCTTGTTAGTCTGAAGAGAGACGTTGCCCGAAGATCTACAAGAAGGTATCTCGCAACTCACGTTGCGGCGGAGAGCTCACGCGTACAGACTAGTGCTGCTCATGGTGCTTTTACGTCCGTTGGGAAACCTGTCACTGGCGTGGGGCATGAAACATACCGCCTCGCTGCTCTCGGGTTCGACTTACGCCGCTCTAATCGTAATTACAAACCCGTTCGTGGTTGGTGGGATCGTCCTGCTAGTATTGACGCTCTTGATCCGCATCGCAACCTTAAGCGTTGCCGACCTGAGTCTAGTACTTCCACTGACGGCGGTAGGGTACGTGCTGTCCACTGCTTTAGGGCGGTTTGTACTAGGTGAAGCAGTTAGCCGGACGCAGTGGATGGGAACTGTTCTGATCTGCCTTGGGGCTTCACTCGTCACTTCAGAGCAGCGCGTCTCCACCACATAGTTTGTTTTTACTAGAAAACAAAATGAATTGCGGGTTAACCTTACCGCAAATATTTTCGTCATTCCAGGAATGAAGGTGTGTGTACTCGGCGGGGACGGATATTGTGGCTGGGCGACTGCTCTCTACCTTTCGGCGAGAGGGCATGAGGTCTCAATCATAGACAACTACGTTCGGCGTCAGTGGGACTACGAGCTTGGTGTTCAAACACTAACTCCCATTCGACCTCTTACGGAAAGATTACGGGTATGGCAGGAAGTTACAGGCCGTACCATCGCGTTGTACAGCGGTGATGTAACAGATTACGACTTTCTCGCGGCGTCTATCCGGGCGCTGGAGCCAGAGTGTGTCGTCCATTTCGCGGAACAACGCTCTGCTCCGTACTCGATGATCGACCGAAAGCACGCTATCTATACACAAAGTAATAACGTGCTGGGGACATTGAACTTACTCTTCGCGATTAAAGAGTACGATCCCGATTGTCACCTCGTGAAGCTTGGAACCATGGGTGAGTATGGGACACCCAATATCGACATCGAAGAAGGATACATCAAGGTCGAGCACAATGGGCGCAGTGACGTGCTGCCGTTTCCGAAACAGCCGGGCTCCTTCTATCACCTGTCAAAAGTACATGACAGCCACAACATGATGTTTGCCTGCCGGATCTGGGGATTGCGAGCCACGGACCTGAATCAGGGCGTGGTTTACGGAACCATGACAGACGAAGTGGGCCTTGATGAGAGATTGATCAATCGCTTCGACTATGACGAGGTGTTCGGAACTGTTTTGAACCGGTTTTGTGTGCAGGCCGCTTATGGATATCCGCTAACTGTGTATGGAAAAGGCGGTCAGACGCGTGGGTTCCTGGATATCAGGGACACCGTGCGCTGCATAGAGCTCGCGTGCCTGAATCCAGCGGCTTCCGGCGAATGCCGGGTTTTCAATCAGTTCACCGAGCAATTTTCCGTCCTGGAACTCGCGAACCTAGTTCAGGCGAGCGGGCGAAAAGCTTGGGCTTCGTGTCGACATTGAGCATCTCCCCGATCCGCGAGTGGAGAAGGAACATCATTATTACAACGCGAAGCACTCGAAGCTGATCGATCTCGGGTTGAAGCCGCATGTGCTCTCGGAGTCGTTGCTGGACAGCTTGATGAATATCGCGCTTCGATACAAAGATCAGATCGACCCGGCCTTGTTTATTCCGCAAGTGGACTGGCGGCGATCATCAAACGAACGACGCAGCCCGATGAACACGGTAGAGTTCGCGGCCGCCGCCGCTAGCGGGTCGTAGCCGGAACGAGATTGCCATCGCGGATGTAATATTCACCTCCGCGCCATCGGACGGTATTCCTGGCGAAGCTCGCGACCCACAAGCAGAACGCCAGGACGTCCCACACGATAACGAGCGGCATCAGTCTCCAGATGGGCCGCTTCAGTCCCCATATACCGACCAGCCAAACAGTGACAAGGCGGAACAGCGAGTAGGCAAGAACGAGACCGAGTGCTCCGGCGGGAGTAGGATGTGCCGCAAGCGCCACAAACAGCCACGGCAAGGCTTGCGTGAAGAGCAGGCCAAAGTGACCCTTCGGCCTCATATGCCGCATAACGACGAGCCAGCGCATGCGTTTATGCACAAATTCGCTGAGCGACTGGTAGTCGGCGACGGTTTGGATCGAATAGGGAGAAAGCTCTACTTCGTGTCCGCGCTCTGCTATGAATCGCCCGACCAGCAGATCGTCCGCGGGTTGATTCTTGATCTTGTCGTAACCGCCAAACTCATTGAGGTGGGTGCGGGTAGTGGCAATGGACGGACCCAAGGCAAACTTCACGCCTTCCAATTCTTTAGCGACAAACAGTCCCGGGTAGAAATCCGAGATCATTCCGATCGTCTGGATCTTGTCAACGAACGTCTTTTCTCCCGTTGAGACGTACAGGCATGTGACAGCTCCAACCTTTGGATCCGCCAAAGGTGCAACTACGTTCCGTAGATAATCCGGGCGGACGCGCACATCGCTATCGCTGATGACCAGATATTCGTACTGCGCCTCATCGGACATACGGGCCAGTTTCGCCACCTTATCGTTGGTCGCGATTCGTAATGATCCGAAGAGGATCCGGATTTTCGTCTGACGAAAGTCGGCTTTAAGCTTCTCGAGAACAGGAACGATTTCGTCTTCGGGCGTTCCAACACAAAAGACAATTTCATATTCCGGATAGTCTTGCGTGCAAAAGCTTGCGAAGTTGTCGTAAGCATCAGGATCGCTTCCGCGTACCGGTTTGAGGATACTGACCGGCGGCGTGAAGGAGAGAGCGTTGCTTTCCTGTCGTGTGCGGTATCGAAAGAAACGCCAGGAGCTATACAGAACGAGGACGTAGTAAATGAAAGGCAAGCAGGCTACACACACCACCAGCCAGGACCAATCGGCGGCCATCAAACCTCACAAAAAGTAAGTGTCCCCGCAACGTCCCGATCGCTGCCAGCCCCACTCGAACTATAACAAACGGCCAGGAGTTTGGGCCCGACGGCCAATTCGCCCTGCTATGTTGTGAGTTAGCTCCAACTTAAAACGAAGGTCTGTATTTGTCCTTGCCCGCTCCTTCTATATCCGGGGATCGTGTGTCCCAACCGTCTTCACAATCGGGTGCAGCGCACCCTGGCAAAAGTACCTTTGTCTACCTGACAGTCATTCTGTTTGCCGCTGCTATTTTTCTCGGCTGCATCGTCTCTCCTCCATCCTTGATGGACGATGTGGACGCCGTGCAGGCTCAGATCGCGCGGAACATGCTGAGTTCCGGCGATTGGGTATCGGCTCGCCTGGATGGAGTGCTGTACCTGGAGAAGGCTCCATTAATTTATTGGTTGATCGCCGCTCTTACAAGGTGTTCGGGGCATACGACTGGGCGGCTCGGATCCCAGTCGCGTTAGCTTGCGTTGGCCTTGGCTGGCTTACGGCCGCTTTCGGTGTGTGGGCGTTTGGACGTCGCGCTGGATTGTATGCAGGTCTTTGCATTTCGACCTCATCGGGCTCTTCCTTTTCACTCGCATCCTGATTCCCGATGTGATGATCACATTCACGATCGGGCTCTCGATGTGGGGATTCCTCCGCGCGCTCGATCCGGAAGAAACCCATCCGCGTTTATGGGCTTTTCTCATGGCGGCCGAGCATGGGCGTCGGACTTTCTTGAAAAGTCTGATCGGCATCGTGTTTCCGGTGGGAGCCGCGTTGGTCTATCTGGCATTGACCAGGCAGCTTTTTTCCCGCGCGACCTGGCAACGCCTCCGGCCGTTCAGCGGAGCTTTGGTGATCGTTGCCATTGCGCTTCCGTGGCATCTGCTGGCGACGATTCGCAACCCGCCTTACTTCGTCTTCACAATGCGGAGTGCGCCGGGCGAGTATCACGGCTTCTTCTGGTTTTACTTCTTCAACGAGCAGTTGCTTCGTTTTCTGAACATGAGATATCCGCGGGATTACAACACGGTTCCGCGGCTTTGGTTCTGGCTCTTCCACCTCGTTTGGCTTTTCCCCTGGAGCGTTTATCTGCCCGCGACGTTCGGGCTGTCCTACAAACCGATTGACCGCGCAGGCAGAACTCGTTTGCTTGCGCTGTGCTGGCTGGGTTTCATTCTCGTGTTCTTCACGTTTTCGACAACCCAGGAGTATTACTCAATGCCGAGTTATCCGGCGTTTGCGCTGTTGCTCGGGTCGGCGATTGCGGCCGGAGGCAAGTGGATCCGCGGAGGAAACAAGTTTCTTGCCGGGTTATCGTTGTTGATCGCCGGGGTGCTTCTTGCGATTTTGTTTACCGTGCGGAATCTGCCGGCGCCGGGTGATATCTCGAGCGCTCTGTCCTCGCATCCGAGTGCGTACACGCTCTCGCTCGGCCACATGGAGGATCTCACGATCGAGTCGTTCGCCTATCTCAGACTTCCGCTGGCGGTTGCCGCCATTGCGTTTCTGGTGGGCGCCATCGGAACGTTTCGAGGACCCGAGCGTCGCATTGTTCTCTCCGCAGCTTGCATGATGGTTCTTTTCTTTCACGCGGCGCGACTGGCCCTCGTGGTATTCGATCCATACATGTCATCCCGACCCCTTGCCGAGGCGATCAATCGAGGGCCGAAAGGCGAACTCATTGTGGATCATCACTACTACGATTTCTCGTCAGTGTTTTTCTATACCAACCGAACAGCGCTGTTGTTGAACGGCCGGTTCAACAATCTGGTCTATGGATCCTATGCGCCCGGAGCACCTCCAGTATTTATCGACGATGCACAATTCGGAGATCGTTGGCGAGAGGCGGGCCGCTACTACATCGTGGCCGAGCTATCCGGTGTGAAGCGGTTAGAAAAGCTGATCGGTCGCGAAGCCATGAATGTCGCTGCGTTTCGAGGCGGCAAGTATCTGCTGACGAACCATCCAACTCCCGACACGAAACCCCTGAGCTTCTGATCAGCGGGCGCTATTTCTTCGCGCGGATCAGAGGCGAGGCATCTTCGTACTGATCTGTAGCGATCATATCGACGCCCGCCGCAATGGCAGCTTTCCAGCGTTGTTCGGCGGCCTGTCGCGAACCGAAATTGTAAGACTCGAACCAGCCGTGTTCTTTGCCCGTAGCGGCGTCGAAACCATCCAGCGTGTAGAAGCGGATCCAGTAGCCAAGCTGATGAGCATGAGCGACGAGTTCGCGCAGTCGTTTATCATCCGCCTCGGTCCAATCGCCGGCGTGAGGCTGTCCGCCTTCTTCCACCTCGTGCCAGGAATTGTTCCACCAGCGCCGGTAGTTTGTGGCCGGTTCCGGAAGCAACTGATCCGCCGCGGTGGCTGCCAGCAGGTGCTCAGTTTCTTCCTTCGTTTGACCCTTCGGCGCACGCGTGTGAGCCGAACCGAAGATGCGAAGCTTGCTGCCGACGGGTAGATCGCGAAAGAACACCTGTTCCTGTGGGTCGGGATCTTCCGTCAGGACCAGCAATGGCTTTACGTTCCATGGCGCGATTGCCTTCGGATCCGAAAGCTTTTCCCCGGTCGTAATCCACTCTTCGTATTGGCCGAGCAATGTCCAGACGGCGCGCAGAAGAGGCGCCTGGTTATCTTTGAAATCGAAGTGCACAACGATCAACGGCCAGCGTGACCGGTCATTTGCTCGAAGTGCTTCTTCCACCATTGGCCTTACCCGTTCGAAGAAGTACGTCCTTAGTTCAGGTTCGGATCCGTCGGTTTTCGCCTGATGCGTGACCACGACGCGTCCTTTGCCCGAGGCGGGATCGACGTACCACGCCAGATCCTGTTCAATGCCAACCGGAAGGCCGGTTTTGAGCGCGCGCGTGATACGGTCCGCGTAGCGCCCTTCATACGGATAACAGTTATGAGCGTCCAGCAGCGAGCGGTTTTTGTTGAGTAAAGAAAGGTCCGGGCGCTGAGCCCAACAATGAGGCGCAAGCAAGAAAGCGAACGTTAGAAAGGCAGTCGAAGAGGCATTCACCGACATCGGTTGCCCAGTATATACTTAGGGCAAAGCAGCACCTGTTCTGCCAAGGAACATGGGGACGCTGCGCTTCAGGTTAGAGGTCTTTTCTATGTTCGAATTGAGCTTGTCCAGACTCGCTCGCCCTCTGTCTCTTCTCGCGATGTTGACGTTGTCGGCCGGAGCTGTTTTCGCGCAGGCTGTCAATAATGCGGGTGCCAGCGGCCAAGTGGTTGATCAGACCGGAGCTGCCGTGGTGGGCGCTACGGTCAAGATGACCGAAACCGAAAAGGGTGTCCCACACGCGACGACTTCGGATGCCGACGGTCGCTATAATTTCCCGAACTTGCCTGTCGGGCCGTACCGTCTCGACGCGACAATGACGGGCTTCAAGACCTACACACAAAGCGGCATTGTGCTGCAGGTAGGTGATCGTTCCACCATCGACATCCGTTTGGACGTGGGCCAAGTATCGGAAAACGTTGAGGTGACCGCCGGCGCAGCGATGGTGCAGCAAGAGCAGACGTCGGTATCGCAGGTGATTAACCAACGGAGCATCGTCGAGCTGCCGTTGAACGGACGCCAAGCGACGCAGCTTGTCCTGATTTCGGGCGCAGCAACGGTGACCCCGGCGGGCGATATCACCGGTAGCAAGAACTACGCAACTTCGACCACCATTTCTGTCGGCGGCGGGCAGGCGAATGGAACGAATTACCTGCTGGACGGTGGCGATAACGTCGACACCATGACGAACGTGAACCTGCCGTTTCCATTCCCGGACGCGCTGCAGGAATTCAGTGTTGATACCAATGCGCTACCCGCGCGCAATGGAACGCAACCGGGCGGGGTAGTCAACATCGTCACAAAATCCGGGACGAACAGCATCCACGGCGACTTATTTGAGTTTCTTCGGAACGGGAATGTGAACGCTCGAAATTTCTTCGCCCCAACGCATGACCTGTTGAAACGCAATCAGTTTGGCGGGACAGTCGGCGGCAAGATTATCAAGGACAAGCTATTCTTCTTCGGCGGGTATCAGGGGACCCGTATCCGGAACGTACCGCCCTCCACCATTGCGTTCATTCCGACCGCGGCCGAATTAGCCGGGAACTTCAGTGTTGCCGAATCCGCAGCTTGCGTATCGAGTGGGGCTCGTACGATTCGCCTTCCGAACACCACGACGAACATCAGCAACGTGAGCAACGTATTCGCGTCGGGCGTCAGGTTCGATCCCGCGGCGGTGAAGCTTGCCAGTTTCCTGCCTATCGCCCAAGCGGACCCGTGCGGGCGGATCGTCTACGCCGTTCCGCAGCGGCAGGACGAAGACCAGGGCGTGGGACGAATCGACTGGATCCAGAATGCGAAGCACACTCTTTTCGGCCGGTACTTCCGGACGAAATACCTGCAGCCTGCCTTTTTCGATCCCAGCAACGCTTTGATTACAACGGCACCGGGAAATGACGAAGGCGTGCACGCTCTGACGATTGGCGATACCTATACTTTCACTCCTACTGTTCTGAACTCCTTTCACGCAACCTTTACCCGGCGTACGGATTATCGTGGGCCTTCTACGGATTTCTTCAATGCCAAGACGCTAGGCATTAACATCAGCGTGGCCGTGCCGAACGACTTCCGGCTCGCGGTGAATAATGGCGGATTCAGCGTGGGATGCGGAACTTGTTCGCCGGCGCACCTGAACGTCAACACGTACCAGTTTGCCGACGACATCGACATCATCCGAGGCAAGCACCACATTGCCTTGGGCGTGGACTACATTCGCACGCAGAACAACATCCTGCTCGGATACCTGCAGAACGGCAGCTTCGCGATGAACGGCAACGCAACCCGAGATCCGATTCTCGACTTCCTGACCGGAAGCTTGAGTTCTTTCAGCCAGAGTTTGCCGCAGCAGCCGACGCCGCGTATGTCCATTCCTGCGCTGTACATTCAGGACACGTTCCGAGCAAACGCTCACCTGACGATCAACGCCGGAGTGCGTTGGGAGCCTAACCTGTGGCCGTATGACTACTTCAATCGCGGCGCGCGGTTCTCGCTGCAAAACTTCCTCGCTGGTGTTCATAGCACCGTATATCCGAACGCGCCTGCAGGAGCCCTCTATCCCGGTGATCCGGATGTGCCAAACGCGCTGACAAAGAACAGGTACAACAACTTCTCCCCTCGCCTCGGCATCGCGTGGGATCCGAAGGGCGACGGCAGGCAGACTCTCCGAGCCGGGGCCGGACTGATGTATGACGTCGGCTCTTTGTTCACTCCCCAGCGAACCGCGTCCGATCCGCCGTTCGTGAACGAGATTGACTTGAATGCCAGTGCTCCGGGAGGGTTTAGCGATCCGTGGGTGACCGGATACAACTATCCGGGTGGCAACCCGTTCCCTCCGAAAGGAACATTCTTCCCGACCAATGCGCTCTGGATCGTGATGCCGCCGGCAATCAAGCCGATCACGGTGTATCAGTGGAACTTGAGCTATCAGAAACAGTTCGGTGAGGATTGGCTTGCCACGATCAGCTATCTGGGGAACCGAACCGCGCACGTATGGATTGGACAGGAGTTGAATCCATCGGTCTATAGCCCGTCAGTCTGCGCGCAGTTTGCGGGCGGCTGTTCAACGACAAACACGACCCAACGTAAACTGCTAGTCCAGACCATACCGAGTCAAGGCCAATACTACGGGAACGTGGACATCATTGACGATGGCGCCAACGCGACTTATAACGCGCTCCTCGCTTCCATCAACAAGCGCATGAGCCACAACTTCACGCTACTTGCGAATTACACCTGGTCGCACTGCATCAGCGATGGCGATTTCCGGGGCGACGTAACGGGGCCCAGCTATCAGAATCCTTACGATCGGCGGGCGGACCGGGGTGACTGTAACTTCGACGTGCGCCACATCCTGAATACTTCGGTTGTGGCGACGAGCCCGGTGAAGGGAAACGGCTTGGGAGCACACCTGTTGGGCAACTGGCAGATCGCGCCGCTCATTCGCGCATTGAGCGGAGTGCCTGTGAACATCACAACCGGAACGGACGTGTCCTTGACGGGTGTGGGTCTTGATCGGCCCAACTATGTGACCGGCGTGCAGCCCCTCAACGGTAGCTGGGGACCGAGTCTTCAATACCTAAATCCGGCAGCGTTTGCCCCGGCGGCACCGGGAACATACGGCAACCTTGGTCGCGATGTGTTCCGCTTACCCGGGCAACTGCAGGTTGACGTTTCGCTGAGCCGCATTTTCGCGGTACACGAATCGTTCAAGCTGGAGGTTCGGGCGGAGGCGTTCAACATCATCAACCACACGAACATGGGCTCGCTTCCAACAAGCGGCATTGGTTTGTCGGCGACGGAGTCGACCGGCCTTTCCACTTCGAGGAGCTCGGCAAACTTCGGCCGGTTTACTTCGGCTGGAGATCCGCGCCTGCTTGCAGTTTGCGATGAAGCTGTACTTCTAAAACTTCCGCTGATTATCGAGAGAACGGACTAACTCCGTTCTCTCCCCACCAGTCGAAAGTCTTCGTTTCAGATCCATTGCGCCATCTGGCTGGTTCGGTGTTGGTGAGCCAGTCCAGAGGCTCGGCCGTGGGGCGCTTCGCTGCCGCGGTCGAGAATGCTCGCTGCAAGGCGGCCCGCTGTTCTGGTCCAAAGGCATCGGGCGCCGCCGAGACGAAGAGCGGAGTTCCGCTAAATGCGAGCAATTCGAGCCACTCGCGGTTCCACTTCCAGGGAACCTGTTTCGTTATGCCGACGCAATCGGCGTCCACAGCAAAGAAATTGTTGTTCTGGCAGGCGCGGAAGGCGAGCGTGTTGACGCCCATCTTCCGTGTACGATTCCAGTCGCGGCCGCTGGTATCGTCGCCCGTTCTTTGTAATTCGAAAAGCCCGGCGCCAATATGGCCGACCGTGTTGCAGCCGAGTACGATAGTCTCGCCCGCGGCCTGCCGGATTTCGCGGTAAAGGTCGCCTACGATTTCTGCGTTTGTCCTGGTTTCGTCGGTGAAGCGCCACTCCGCGTCTGTGATCTCGGCTCCCATGGTGAAGCCCCAGCGTCCCAAAAGATCGTACGTGGAGAAGTCGTGCTTCAGCAGTTTGTAACCCCACTTTGTCATCAGGCTCACCGTGTCGCGAACGTTCGCCGCAACCTCAGGAACGGTGGGATCCAGAGTGTAAGCCCCATTCCGTGTGAATTCGCGGGCTGCGTTCGGATGCTGCAAGCGCCAATTCCCCGGCACCTGTTCTTTGGTGAACAGAGGGCGGAACCAGAGACCGGGTTGAACGCCGGCGGTTGTCATCTGCGAGGCGAGGTTTGCCATGTCCGGGAATTTCGAGTTGCCTGACCACGGACCCGCGACGCGATTTGGTTCCCAACCATCGTCGATCACCATAAAAGGTCTGTTTTCACGGGAGGAAGCAACCGAAGCCATACGTTCGGAGTCGGCGAGGATATCACTTGCCGAACTGTGCCCGTAGGCGTAATACCAGTTGTTTCCGCCGTAAACGGGGGCTTTGGGAAGCCTGGGCATGGGGCAAAGCTCGCGGCAAAAACGTTGGGCGACGGCAAAGGCGCTGCCGCCCTCTTCGAATGTGGTGCGGACGGACGCGAGCTCCACCCGGCGATCACCCAGCTTTACACCGTTGCCGCCGTTGCGCACGTCCAGCCACAGCGAAACGCCAGAGGGATCCGCCTGCCAAAAGGCAAAGGCGGCGGCGCCGGTGCGAACGCCACAGGCGGCAGTGCCGGCAGCATCTGTGGCGAGGAAATACCACGGCATGACGCGCTCCGGCTCCATATTCCGCCACCCGAGATCGCCGTAGGATCGTTCCCAAGCATCGCCGAGAAAGCTGAGATTTTGCGGGACAGACAGGCGCCACCTGAGCCGCAGGCGGAGGATCGGGTCGTCTGGAGCATGCAGACTGACGGTGCCTTTGCGCGTCTCGTCAATCTGAACGTTGATCGAGCCGCTGGTCCAGTTTTGCTTGTCGCGGACGAGTTCGAACTGGCCGCTTTCGGTGAAGACAAGAACGGAGTCGGGTGCCGTTCCGACTTTCTCGAAGGGGTTAGGGCGGGCGTTAGCCGTGCGGCGCGGGGCAGGGAGTAGCATGAGCGCGCTCGCCTGGGCCAGAAGGTCGCGACGCCTCCATGTGCCGGGAGCGTTTTGATTGTTCACAAGGGATCCTATTCTTTTACTCAGTGTTAACCCTTTGTAAGTCTTCACTAAAATCCGGTAATAGACCAGAAAGTTATAGAGGTTTTAGGTGAATGACCTACAATCTATAAAACTCAATGGAAATGTGCGAAAAGATTGATCCGCACAGGAATATAACGGAGAAAAAATGAAAAAACTTGGATTTCTTTTAGTTACGCTGCTCTTCCTCAAGGTAAATGCAGGATCGGCCGCGGTTGTAACTTTCTTTGGGGAAGATGTAAATCGCGCCGGAGATCCCAGGGTTGCTACTCCGGTTAATTCGAGTGCCGCGAGCGGCCAGTTCCTGGCCAATCTTGCGAGAGTCGGAACTGAGACCTTTGAGGAGTACGCGACCAACACGTTTGTGCCGCTAACCGCGAACTTCTCAGGCTTGGGCTCAGCAGTTCTTTCGGGAACCGGAACGGTCGTCAGCGGTAATGATGGCGGTGGGAGATTCCCCATTTCCGGTACACAGTATCTCCTAACAGACGCTGGCGGCGGCTTCAATCTTAAGTTCAACACTCCCGTTTCCGCCTTTGGATTCTACGCCACAGATATCGGCGACTTCGGCGGGCAGATCCTTCTCACGTTGACCGACGTGAATGGACAACTTTCAAATCTTACTGTGCCGAACACGGTTGGCTCGAATGGCTCCACCAGCGGTTCTGTATTGTATTACGCGTTCCTGGATAACTCTGATGCGTATACCAACATAATGTTTTCGGATACGGCGACACCCGATGTATTCGCCTTCGACAACATCACCGTAGGGAGCACGAGCGCTGCTCCGGAGCCGGGCGCGATTGCCCTGATCGGACTGGGAATGGTCGGCTTGTTCGGTGTGAGCCAAGTCAGGCGCGGCCGAGCAGCGAAACAACAGTAGCTAAGTTCAAACAATAGGTTCACCTGGAAGGGGCTCGCAGTTACCTGCGAGCCCTCTTTGCTTTTGTACCGGACGAGAAGCTGACAATGAATAGATGAACTGGATTGTCTGGGCTCTGCTTTCGGCCTTGTTCGCCGCCGTGACCGCCATTCTGGCGAAGATCGGGGTGGAGGGAGTGGATTCCAATATCGCGACGGCGGTTAGGACATCTGTGATCGTCGTCTTCGCGTGGGTGGTCGCATACCTCTTTTCGCCTTCACACGCGTTCGCCATTCCGAGTCGACGAGTGCTGACCTTTCTCGTTCTCTCCGGTCTGGCAACGGGCTTGTCCTGGCTTTGTTACTTCCGCGCTTTGCAGCTTGGGCCGGCGTCGAGGGTGGCGCCGATCGACAAGCTCAGCGTCGTGCTCGTGATCATCTTCGCGGCGTTATTTCTGGGAGAGAAGCTGACCTGGGGCAAAGGGCTGGGCGGACTGCTGATCGCTGCGGGCGCGATTGCGGTTACTTTTGGGTAGTTTTCGATTGCGGCAGGCTCCAGGCATAGAGCACGCTGTCTACAGCGGTCAAAACAAACTGCCGGCCCGCGCTTTCGTACGTCATGGGAGAGCTATTCATCAAGGCACCACCGTAGGCGTGCCAAAGCAGTTCACCCGTGCCGGCTTCTAGAGCCAGGAGATTGCCTGTAACGTCACTGGTGAACAGGAGATTGCCTGCGGTGGAAAGAATCCCGGAGTAGCTGACACCCGACCCCTCTTCGCGACGCCAGCGCACTTTTCCCGTTTCGTAGTCGAGCGCGAGCAACGCACTGTCAGACCACAGCGAAACGGCATTACCGGCCTGGTGACCTTCCGCGCGCTTTCTTTCGTCGAGCGTCAAGTAGAACAGGCTGAAACCCGAGGCGGCGTTGACGTAAAACAGCCTCGTCTGCGGACTGATAGCTCGGCGACATCCAGTTGGTTCCGCCGTTGTAGTAAGACTTCATGAGCGAGCCATCCACTTGCGGCTCTTTCTGCGGTTTTGGAATCGGTTCGCCACGCTCATTCAGGCCGGCCGACCAGTCGAGAGGAACAAAGGGAGTGGACAGCAGGTTCTCTCCCGTTTTGCGGTCGAGAACGAAGAAGTAGCCGTTGCGGCTCGCCTGGGCCAGCAGTCTTGCGGGGCGTGCCACGAAAGGCGGCGTCGAACAAGACGGGCGTCTCCGTTGCGTCCCAATCGTGGGTGTCGTGCGGCGAGGCTTGGAAATACCAGACCAGCTTACCGGTATCCGGGTTGAGAGCCACGATGGAACAGGTGTAGAGGTTCGCACCCGGACGCGCCACTCCGCCGAGGACGGGATGAGGGTTGCCGGTGCCCCAATACAACAGGTTCAACTCGGGATCGTAAGTTCCCGTCAGCCATGCCGGCCCGCCGCCATTCTTAAGAGAAGACTTGTCCAGCCAGGTTTCGGAACCCGGTTCGCCGGGCTTGGGTAGGCTGCTCCAGCGCCAGCGTTCCTTTCCGGTCTCGGGGTCGATCGAGATGATGAAGTGCGGGACATCCGCCTGATCTCCGGACGTGCCGATAATCAACTGGTTCTTAACCACGAGCGGAGCCATGCTCAGGTAATAGCCGAATTGGGGGTCCGCGATCGATACATCCCAAACCTGTTTGCCGGTTTTGGCATTGAGGCAAACCAGGTGCGCGTCTGGAGTTCCGAAGTAGAGCCGATCGTGATACATGGCGACGCCGCGCTGGCCAATGTGATTGCCTTCGGATGGGCGTTGGTAGCGCCAGATTTGCCGGCCTGAAATCGCGTCGAGCGCCCAAACGTTGTCCGGAGCGGTGAGATAAAGGATTCCGTTCACTTCTAGCGGCGTGCCCTTCAGAACCGATGAGTGCGCCTGAAAAGCCCACGCGAGCGTGAGGCCTTCGACATTCTTGTCGTTGATCTGAGCCAGGGTGCTGAAGCGGCGGCCAGAGTAATCGCCGTTGTAGGTGGGCCAGTCGTGACCAGCGGGTTTCAAGCAGATCTGAAGGATCGAGGCCTTGCGACCACAGGCTGGAGGCTGCGGCGAACGCGACGACAGCAAGTTTCAATGCAGAGTCTCCAGGTACGCGAAAACGTTGTGAACATCCGCTTCCGTGTAGCTGTCGAGGAGACGGCGGTGCGCGGCGAGCGGATCGTGTACCGTGACGGAGACCGAATCGCGCGGCCAGGAGCGATACCAGCCCTCACCGTCGTAGAGGGCGATTGTGAACGCGTCGATCTGCGCGATAGTGCCTTGGATCCGCTCGCCTGAAGGCAACTGGACCTCGGCGGTTTCCTTCACATCTTGCGGATAGAGAAAACGGGTCTGGAGCTCTACGGGCGGGTATTTGGAGGCGATGCCGCGCAGGTCGCCGGTGGTCGAATGGCATCCGGTACAGCCGCCCTTGCCGTTGAAGAACTCCTTGCCCGCCTCTGCATTTCCGGTGAGAAGATGCTCCAGCGCATACGTTGCCGGCGGTTTACCGGCCGATCTGCGATCGAGTTCCGCGACACGCGAATGGATGTACTTCACCAGGTCAGAGACTTCGGCAGGCGGCAAGGAAAACGCCGGCATGCCTTTAGCCGGACGACCTTCGCGAATGACAGTGCCGATCAGGTCACCCTCTTTGTCGTGGCGTACCAGAGAGGACATCGTCAAATTCGGGCCCTCGGTTCCGCCGGTTGCATCGGGGCCGTGGCAGAAGGAGCACGACTTTCGAAATTGAGCCTGGCCGCGAGCGACTGCTTCTCCATTTGCATCGGCGGACTTTGCGGGTCCGGCGCCTCCCTGTCCATAGAGACTCAAGGGCACGGAACCAAACGCAAGCAACAGCACCGAGGCGCTAATAGAGCGTGAAGGCAAAGAGAGTGTCACCCGCCGCGATCAGAAGGTACTGGTGGCCGTCGAGCATGTACGTCTCGGGTGCGGCCGATACCAGTCCAAGATGGGAGTGCCAGATCGGCTTGCCATCCGCGGGGTCGTAGGCCACGATATTGCCTCCCGCATCGCCACCAAAGAGCAGGTGTCCCGCGGTTGTCAGGAGCCCGCTCGAACCACCCGTGGTGTTGCCGGGAAATCGATGACGCCAGGCGACCTTCCCCGTCTTGTAGTCGATTGCGGTCAGATAATTGCCGAGCGTGGCAACACCCAACTCCTCTTTTCCGCCGAGACCCATAGCGCCACGCGGATCTGTCTCGGTGAGATAGTACATCGCGTACGAGTCGTTCTGTGGAACGTAGAAAAGTCCGGTTTGCGGGCTGAACGCCGGTGGCGGCCAATTGGTGATTCCGCCGTTTGCCGGAGAGACCAGGGCGCCCCCGATGTCAAAGTCCTTTTTCGGATTGCGGACGGGCTCGCCGCGTTTGTCGACACCGGAATCCCAATTCGCGGTCTCTGTGAATTTCCCCGTTACCAGGTGCTCACCGGTCACACGATCAAGGGTGAAGTAAAACCCGTTGCGCGTGGCTTGCAGAACCAGCTTGCGCGGCTTTCCGTTGAAATCGGCGTCGACCAGGATCGGCGTTTGGGTGGAATCGAAATCGTGTGTGTCGTGCGGCGAGGTCTGGAACCACCACTTCAGCTTGCCGGTATCGACGTTGATGGCAACCAGCGAGCAGGTGTAGAGATTATCGCCTTCACCGCGGACATGGGCCGTATAGGCCGGTGTCGGATTACCCGTACCGACGATGTAAAGGTGAGTCTCGGGATCGTAGGATCCGGGGATCCACATATGTCCGCCGCCATGGCGCGCTGCATCGACGTTAGCCCAAGTTTCAATGCCAGGATCGCTCTTCTCTTGCGGAGTGGCGAACCATTTCCATTGCAGATCTCCGGTCTCGGGATCGAAACGACTGCAGGAAGCCAGGCGCATCCAGATCATTACCCGTGCCGACGATGATATGGTTTCCGATCACGATGGGCGACATGGTGGAGAAGTATTGCTGGTTGAAGTCAGAGATGACCTTGTGCCAGCGCTCCTTTCCGGTCTTGGCATCGAGACAGACGAGGTAATCGTCAGGTGTCTCCATATAGAGCCAATTGCCCCACAATCCCAGTCCCCGATTGCCGATGTGGGTACCGCCCTTTGTCTTCCAGAAGTAATGCCATAATTCGTGCCCGTCGTGGGCATCGAGTGCCCAGGCATTGTCGGGCATCGAAGTGTAGAGAATACCCCCGACTTGCAGCGTGGCGCCGACGATGCGAGTAGCACCGCCGAACGCTGCCGTGCCGACTTCGCCCGTGCCTTCGCCACCGATAATGATCGGCGCAGCGGCTCTTGCGCCACGGCGTCCACCACCGCCACCGCCGCCAGCCTCACCTGGTCCCGCAGCGATTTTCGAGGTCCAGGCCAGGGTGAGGTTCTTGACGTTTGACTGGTTGATTTGAGTCAGGGAGCTATAGCGCTGCCCCGTGTAGTCGCCCGAGTATGTGGGCCATGAGTCGCCGAGGCGTTGCGTGAGCAGGGCCGGGTTCAGGATCTGGCTCAGAAGGCAAGCAGACCCGAGCGCCGCAATCGAGGCCGAGGAAAGCAGGCGTCTCATTTCACTGTCTCCAGGAACGCTGTCAAATCGTGAATCTCTTTGTCGGTGTACTTGGTAAGCAACTGGCGATGGGGTTGAAGCGGGTCGTGGATCTCGACCTTCGGACTGTCCCCATCACGGCGGAACGAGTGCTCGTTGCCCTCGTTGTCCGTGAGAGTAACCAGAAAGTCGTCGATGCGGCCTAGCTGCCCTTCCACTTTCTGCCCGTCTGGGAGCGTCACGGTGACAGTGGTCGGCGGAACGTGAACTTCCGCAACCTGCTGGCCAGGAAAGCCGCGACCGCTTCCTCCCGGCATGAGCCATGTCTGTTGAAGGACTTTAGGATCGCTGAATTTTCCGCCGAATCCCTTCAGATCACCTGTAAGCGAGTGGCAACCGGCACAAGTCTTCTGGAAGTCCGCTTCACCGGACTTGGCGTCTCCGACGAGAATGCTGGGTGGTTGCTGGCGCGAGACGTCGTATCCGCCGACTTTGAAGCTGTGGACGTACGCAGCGATATCGGAGATGGTGGAATCAGGCAGGTTGAACTTCGGCATGCCCTTGTCGACGCGCCCGTTGTGCACGACTTGTCCGATCAGTTCGCCGCTCCTATCGTTCAGAACCAGTTCGGAACGAATCAGGTTCGGTCCGCCTTCCCCGCCGCGTGCATCCGATCCGTGACAGAAGGCGCAGTTGACTCCGAACACAGCCTTCCCGCGAGCGATGGCCGCCGGATCAGCGGGCGGGCGTTCGGGGTAAGCCGATCGTCGAACCCGTCCGGTGTTAGGCGGCTGAGCGGCTTGCGTCGCGGCCTGCGCACCGGCGGGAGCAACGGGTGTGTTTCCGGTATTGGTACTGGGCGGTTTCTGAGGAGGCGATTGCTTAGGATCCTGCGCGGTCGCAAACGATGCGAGCAGGACGATGGCCGCAAAGCTCCCTAAACAGCTTGAATTCGTAAGTCGCACGTTGAGTCTCCCCCAAGCAGCGCTCGCGCGGTGTGAGCGTCGTTGTCCGTACTTTAGCAGAAAGATCCTGACGATCTCGGAGCATCCCGCGACGGCCTAAATGCGTCTCCCGTTCGACGTAAACGAACGAGTTCACGCTTTGAGCGTGGCGAAAATCCGGCGCCAGCGGTTCAAATTTTTAGCTGCTTCTTGCAGCTTTGGGATTTCTATTTACCGCGAACCTATTGCTCGACGGCTGCAACGCCCCAAGGTCCACCCGGGATGGCAATTTTCTTTATCACTGCTTGCGTGGCGAGATCGATCGCGGTCACATCATTGGACGGCCCGTTCGCGGTAAACAGCGTTTTGCCGTCCGGTGAAACAGTGATGCCCCAAGGCCGCTTACCGACTTCGAGAGACGAAACAGGCTTATTCGTGGCTGTGTCCACCACGATCACCTGGCCTCCGCGCCCGGTCGTTACATAGAGCTTGCTCGCGTCCTTCGATAGTGCGAGACCCATCGGCTTGACCTGTCCAGGCTTTCCGAGCGAGACGGCGCTCAGTTTGGCGTACTTGGCGGAATCAAAGAGAACCACCGCGGCGTCGTTTTCGGCGTTCACGTACCCGTGATTTCCGTCCGGCATGAAGACGATATTCCTGGGACGGTGTCCGACCTTGAAGGTCTTAATCAGGCGGGCTGTGTCGGTATCGATGACTGAAATAGTTCCGTCGCCTTCCGACGTGGAGAATACGCGTTTACCGTCC
Source organism: uncultured Acidobacteriaceae bacterium (assembly GCA_963730775.1). Classification (GTDB taxonomy): domain Bacteria; phylum Acidobacteriota; class Terriglobia; order Bryobacterales; family Bryobacteraceae; genus Bog-105. Next base: position 413,900 of record CAVSTI010000028.1, read on the forward strand.
GGGGCGACCTTGACACCTTCCGGCTCTTCCCCGGTGGGGATTGTCTTGGTCACCTTGCCGGACGCGATGTCGATGAAGCTGACGCCCGAAGCGTCTTCGTTTGAAACGAAGATCGTCTTGCCATCAGCGCTCACGTCGAAATTCTCAGGATCGGAACCGGCTTGTAGCACTCGAGAAACTTTGTTCGACTTCACATCAAAAGCAGCGATCCCGTCGGCAGTTTTGTCCGGCGGCGGCAGTTTGCTTTCATCGACGCCGGGGCCTTCCGGTGGAGATCCACTCAGCGCGACATAGATGATGCTGCCATCGGGATTCGGATGAACACCGCGTGGGCGTTTGCCGAGTTTCACCGTTGACGTGACAGTCATGGTATTCGAGTCGATGATGGCCAGATCACCCGAGGTTTCGCAGGTCACGTAGATCCGGTATCCAGAGGGCTTCTGCGCGGCCGCCGGAGGAGCGGATTTTGCCTCTCCTGACTCCGCCGGCGGCTTCGAGCACGCAGGAGTCAGGAGCGTTAACACCGCACAAATGACAGAAAGATACAGCCGGTCCGTTTTCATGATTGATCCTTGAATTCGAAGTTCAGGTCCTGCTTCGAAGCCGCCGGTACAGTGACGTGTTGCTCTTTCTTGCCCAGCCGTTCCTGCCACACCTCGATGGTGTAGTCGCCAGGCGGGACATTCTTGAGAGCGAACGTGCCGTCCGTCCCTGTTACGGCGAAGTAGGGGTTGTCAACAACGCCAATCCAGGCGTGCATCCACGAGTGAATGTTACATTTCACGGGAATCATGACTTCCTGCTTTGAGAAGCGCCGCTCAATGGGCGGATCGCCGCCCCCCTGGCTGTGATTCCATTCCCGATTGACCTCGGCCCTGGGGTGGATGTTGTGTGTGACCGCATCGGAGTTCGTCACCTTCAACTCTTGTCCGGTCTGGATGCCAAGGACGTGCGGCTCGAACATGCAGCCTTTCTGGTCGATTGTTACGGGTGTTGATGGGGGTTCAAATCTTTTGTCGTCGAGACCGCTTTTTATATAAACAAATGCGTTCGCTAAAGCTCCCGTTGCGGCCGACGACGAAGCTTTGATCGTATACCGGCTTGCGATGCAGCTTGGCACATTCCGGGTCTTCGGTGAGATCGAGGACCTTCATTGCCAGACGCTTGCCCCGAAAAGTCACTTTGCCCGTGATGGTTGAGGCGGTTTTTTCATCGACCTTGAAGTAGGCCGGCGGTGCGCTGGTTTTCGGTTCCTCCGCTTTCGCTGTGGTTTTGGGCGCAGGACTGGAGCAACCTGACGCTCCGATCAGCAGCGCCAGCGGTAGCGCGAGGGAGAGAGCGAGCTTATACGATTTCATTGCTAATTGGTAGGAGGAAGAGCTTGCAGCGGTGGCTCACCCGTGAGGGACTCGAGGAAGGCGATAAGGTCGGCGCGGTCCTGAGCGGTTAAGGTCAAGGGATGAATCTCTTTGTCCAAGTACGGATTTGAATTACCTCCGCCCACATAGTAGTCAACCACATCCTTAAGCGTTTTCTCGCTGCCGTCGTGCATGTAAGGTGCGGTTTTGGCGATATTGCGCAGCGTCGGGGTGCGGAAACTGCCTTTATCGGCATCGCGTTTCGTCACGACATAGCGGCCCAGGTCCAGCAAATTTCCGTTCGCGTCCACCCCGATTCCAATGTTGTGGAACTTGCCATCCGAGAACAAAGAGTAGCGATCACCGATTGTATGGCAAGCGGCGCAATTTCCGCGGTTCTTGTCGCGGAAGACCTCCAGGCCCCGGATTGCGGACGCGCTCATGGCGTTCTTCTCGCCGCCGTAGAAGTATTTGTCAAAAGGAGAATTGCCGCTCACGAGTGTGCGCTCGAAACTGGCAATCGCCTTTTCCACTTTGTCGAGGGTGACTGGACCCGGTCCGAATGCCTTTGGCGAACTCCTGTCGATATTCAGGCATGGCGTTGAGCTTCGAGACGGAGACCTCATGAGGTTGATTCATCTCGATGGGATTGGCCATCGGCATTCCGGATTGGGCTTCCAGATTGACGGCTCTGCCATCCCAGAAATCCACGGGATAGTAGGCGGCGTTTAAGATCGTCAAAGCATTTCGCACACCCATCTGTCCGCTGGCACCGCGCGAAAAGCGCTGGCCATCAGAGAACATCATCGTGGGACTGTGGCAGCTTGCACAGGAAAGCGTGTTGTGGCTCGACAGGGTTGTGTCATAAAACAGCTTTCTCCCGAGCGCGATGGTCTCGGCGGTCGGGGGATTGTCAGGCGGAATAGGAAGCGGGGGTAGACCTAAGGGAACTTTGATCTGGAGCGGCGTTCCGAGAGGACGCGCTGTAGCTTCCGTCTCTTTCTTCTTCCCGCACGAGAGTAAGGTGCAGGCAAGAACAAGTGAGAAAAGAAGCGGGCGCCAAATGCGCGCACCACGATGGGCGTCGAACGAAGACATTCGGTTGATATTTCCAGCCCTTAGTGACGGGAGGAAGCCACGTGGCTCTCGACTTTAATTGTAAGACAACCAGTGTGGGGGAGACCGGATGTGGCTAGCGGCGTAGGACAGAATTCGCTGTCGATAGCCAGGTAAAGATCGGAGTCCAGCAATCTGATCGCGGAATCATCAGGAGAGACCGATGCGCCGCAACAGATCTGCGTATCTTGGATCTGGACGCAGTTTGTCGAAGTAGAGCGACGGCAATTCGAGGATGCGTACGGAGCGCGCCTTATACGCTGACTCTAGCCACTGAAACGCGCCATGGACATCCCCCATCCCGGCACAAACGATGGCAAAGTCTATCGGCGACACGAAGCGTTTCCTGTCCATGGCAGTCAGTTCATCTAAGGACGCGAGCGCCTTCGCCCGGTGGCCAGCCAGCCCATATACATAACCGAGCAGTGCTCGAAAAAGCGGGCCGTCGTTCATGGTTATGGCCGTTGTAAGGCAGGCCACGGCAACCGGATAGTTTCCTTTGCCTGCGTACGAGACGCCCTGCCACCAAACGGCGTTGATGATATTCGGATCGAGCTCCAGCGCCTGACGGCTAGCTTGTATCGATTCGTCGTAGCGGCGCGCACGAAACAAAATCATGGCCCGGTTGGTCAGAGTGGCGGCTGAAACCGGATCCAATTCAAGAGCTTGTGCAGATTGCGCGATGCTTTCGTCATACCGTTTCATCCGGCTTAGACATTCGGCGTACCACCAGCGAGTCACGAGCTGGCTGGGATTTAATTGGAGCGAACGTTTAAACTCCGCTTCCGCACCACGAAGATCCCAGTCGTAACCCTGCTTCACATCCGCCAAAGCGGTATGCGCGTCCGCGTTTGAGTCGTCCAGCTCCAGGCCCTTGAGTGCCGCCCTACGTGCTTCCGGGTAGGTTTCCGCCGAAGGGCGAAAGCCGAAGATGCCTTCGAAGCACAGGGCTTGGGCGAGACCTGAATAGGACTGCGCATGAGAAGCATCGATACGGATGGCCTCTTTGAAAAACTCAATGCTTTTGTTGATGCCGGGGAGACCTTTGCGAAGGTAAAAGTTGCCTTTCAGGAAGGCCCGGTAAGCAGCGGGATTCACTACTCGCGTGCGTGCGGGGCTGGTTTGTTGCGGTGTCAACTGGGCTTGGATCTCGCCCGCGACCGCTCGCGCAACCTTGCTTTGCAACGAAAGAACATCTCCCAGATCGCTTTCGTATCTCTCAGACCAAAGATGCTGATCGTCACTGGCGCGAATCAGTTGCGCGGTGATCCGCACTCTGCCGGCCGCTTGCAGGACGGTGCCCTCCAAGATTGCACCAACGTTTAGTTCGCGCGCAATCTCTGGAAGCGACTTGCGTGAGTTTCCTTTGTACTGCATCACTGAAGTGCGCGAGATCACTCGGAGGGAGCTGTTACGGGCAATCTCGCCGATGATCTCATCGGTCATCCCGTCAGAGAAGTATTCCTGCGCGCGGTCACCCGACAGGTTCTCAAGGGGCAGCACGGCAATCGATCCAATTCTTAGCTGTCGGGGAAAAATAAAGCGATAACCAGTGTAGAGCGTGGGAATAGAAAGGACCCCGCCGGCCACGGCAATCACGGTACGGCGACTCACCGGGTAGCGGGCAGTAGCCGGACCTAAAACAGTTCCTACCGTCGACTCCGGTGCGGGCGTAGGCGGGCGCGCGAGAACATTGCCTTGGCCTGTTAAGGATTCGACATCCGCCAGAAACCGATAGCCGCGTAGCGGTAGTGTTTCTATAAAGAGCGGGTTATCCGCATCATCCTTAAGGGCTTCACGCACGCGATTGATGACTTTGTTCAGTCCACGCTCGAAATCGACAACTGTGCCCGGCGGCCATAACCGCTTTTGCAGTTCTTCTCGTGTCAGCACCTCGCGAGGGCGCTCGATCAGGGCCAGCAACGCCTGGAAAGGCTGTTCCTGAAGCTTAATTCTGACGCCCTGTTTCCGTAACTCACCGCACTCCAGATCTACTTCGAACGTTCCAAATCGGAGCAGCGTTGTACGGACGTCCAAAAACGGCCCCCCTTCAGGTTCCGAATGATAGCACCAGAGCGGCGACTTTGAAGGACAAGGCCCCGTATTCTGCTGATGCCAATCGGTTTACCTAGGAACACACCAGACATGAAGAAATAATCTGCGGGCCATTGCAAGGCCGCGTGGATGACCAGTACCGTCTCTGTGGGAACAACGGAGGTTCTCTTTCATGCAGCGATTCACTTTCCTCGTCTTCTCCATTCGCGATACATTTCGTCGCCATCCAAAGAGATTTTGCTGGACGACCATGGCCGCGATCATCAGTATCTGTCCCCTTAGTGTGGCTAAACCGGCAACGATGCCGTTTACGTTCCAAATTAGCGGAGAAGCGTCTGCTTTTGGGACCCCAAGTTCAGGTACGCCGAACCTGCCCACGACAGTAACGGGTTCGGGTCTGTTCGTTCCTTTTGGAAGTGCCGTCTATACCGAGGCAGGAACGGTGACTTTCGCGATGCTACCGACGGGTGGGTTTGCACCAGCCTCGACGTCCAACACTTTCACGATGTCGTTCGACGAAGGAGCAGATACGTTCAGCGGAACAAACCGGACGGTCTTCGGCGCGCCAAACGCCGCCGGATTCCCGACGTTCACCAGCACCTATACGATTCTCAGCGGCACTGGAATCTTCGAGGGAGCAAACGGCTCCGCGAGCGCTAACGGGATCTCTAACCGCGATTCTGGCGCCATTGCCCCCAGTCCTGTAACGCCTGTAAGTTCGTCAGGCAGCGGGCAAATCAACGCGGTGGGTTTGACCGCAGCGCCGGAGCCCGGCAACACCGCTCTTATTGGATTAGCAATCATCAGCGCTGCGCACTTCTGGAAGAAACGGTGGTCCAGATGAAGAAAATGCCCATCGTGGCGATGGGGTTTTTAGCAACGATGCTTAGCTCTCAAACTCGCGCTGACGAGAGTGAGATCACGAGGATCCTCGGTGAAGAGGCAAGTAGCTGGAATGCCGGTGATGCCCATGGTTACTCCCGCCACTTTTCCGCGGGCGGGACATTCACCAATATCCTCGGCATGTTCTTCACCGGACGGCAGGCTTTTCAAGACAAACACGAGGAGATCTTTCGGGGCATCTACAAAGGCACCACGTTGGAGCAAAAGATTGCTTCCATTAGATATATACGCCCAGATGTCGCGATCGTGGAGACGCTCGCCTCAGTCTCCGGCTTCTCAAAAGCAGGTCTCCCGGCAGGAATACGTATCGATGAAAGCGGTTGTCTGCGCGTCAGGCTGTTACAAGTGTTCGTAAAGAACAGCGATGGATGGGAAATCGCAACCTACCATAATGTCGATCTAAAGCCTACTGCGTCGCATTCGGAACCGCGGCGCTGAGATCTCCCGGGGGATGGTTGCGCTCAAAAGTCAAGCACTTCGACCCACGAACACGCATCCAGAGGGGCGCTTCCATCCCTGCCTGTGCCGCACCAGTCGTCACTTCCTGAGATTAAACGACCATGATTGCAGAACTTCACAGCCTTGCCAGGAAGTAAAGCAATTGGCGGACGCCACCCTCGGAGGCCTTTTCTGGGCCTCACCGGTGGGCTCGGTGACCGGAATTCTACTTGTTTCGGCAGCAAACCGAAGGTGTTTGTCACTGTTTTCTGGCTTCGGAAAAGCCGGGGCGACCTCTGTTGCGGATCGCACAAAGCCAGTTATAAGTATTTCCTGTTTCGTAAATCAGAAATTCTTCTTGTAATATGAGGCGCCGATGTTGCAAGATTACAAGCACCAGATCACTCTCACGTAACTGAGTGGTTCTGGAACCTCCTCACCAAGTCGTGCCGGCAGATGTGCCAACGTAAGGCGCAAATAAGAACGGCGAGCTCATTTACCCAAGTTGCTAGTTGCGTGATCGAAGATCGCGCAAGCTCTCTTTATGTCAGCGCATCTCGCGGAGCCCGCGTTCCGAGATGTGGGTCATGGGACGCAAAAGCCTGACGCTTGAACGATCAAGACCCTTGAAGCTCAATTAGGTTAACGAAGCTCTTTAGCGCACGAGTACCGGTGTGAACCGGAACCATTAGAACGGGCCAGTTCTCTACTTGCAACGGCAAAGAAACGGTTCGAATCCGCAACGCGGCGAGCGTGGCGAAGCGGTGCGCTAAAAGATTTTAATTACTGGCGGGATTGGTAGAGAGGTGAAAAGTGGGAGCTAATTCGACACAAGCACAAGCAGTGGCACTGTTCTTGATCGCCATGACATTCATAGCCGCGGGATTTGCCGCGGATCTGAACTGGCTACTGATCATCACCGGTCTGGCATTACTAGGAGGATCGGCTGCTTTGTTCTTGAAATGTAAATCCTGGGAGCTTGAGGAGAAATAGATATGGTCGGCGCCGGACTTTTAATCACATTGCTTGGCTTTGTATTTAGCCTCGCGAGTTTGGGAATCACTTCCAGCACTGGCATTCGCATGGGTATGGTGCTGTTCGGAGTGATCCTCAGCCTTTTCGGAATTCTCGGAATCATAGCGCCTGCTTATGCGAAGAAGGCCATTTGGAGGAAAGTGTGAGGAAGTACATCTTAGCTGTAACGCTTGCGATCGCTTCGTTTCCGGCATTGAGCCAAACGCCGGGAACGGCCCCATCGCCTGCGTCCGCGGCCGTAACTACGAACGACATCAAAAATGTCGATACTCCGAAGCCCGAACTGCGCCTGAAGGGCGATCCCGATGGAAGTCTTACCGGCACGGCTTCGGACATAGCCGTGAACGACTCCAAGAAGGGATTGACCGTAGCCGATGTGCGTCAATCAGATCGGGCAAAACAAGATTGCTATCAACTTCATCTGGACTTTGATTGCGGGCTTTCTGGTCATGTTTATGCAGGCCGGATTTGCGATCGTCGAAACAGGTTTATGCAGGGCCAAAAATGCGAACCACACCATGATGATGAATTTCATGGTTTACGGGGTCGGAATGTTGGCTTACTGGCTGATCGGTTTTGCGATTCAAATGGGCGGCGTCGGTGGAGTCGCCAACTTGGGAGGGGTTCCGTCGTTGAACGCGGAGCATGCGTTCACCCTGTTTGGGAAGCCATTCGGAATCTTCGGTCAGCACGGAATGTTTCTAACCCAGGGCGGCACTTACGATGTAGGCGTCATGGTGGTGTTCCTGTTCCAGATGGTCTTCATGGATACTGCGCTCACGATCGTGACCGGCTCGGCGGCAGAACGTTGGAAATTCGCGGCATTTCTCGTGTCCTCCTTTGTTTTGGGCGCGTTCATATATCCGCTGTTTGCGAACTGGGCGTGGGGCGGCGGCTGGCTTGCTAATCTCGGGGCGAACTTTGGCCTGGGAAAGGGCTACTGTGACTTCGCTGGTTCAGGTGTTGTGCACGCCGTTGGCGGTTTAAGCGCTTTGGCCCTGGCGTTGATTGTGGGGCCGCGAATCGGGAAGTACGACCGTAACGGAAGACCCAACGCGATTATCGGGCACGACATGGTGCTGGTACTAGCCGGGTGCTTCATTCTTGCCTTCGGGTGGTTCGGATTCAATCCGGGCTCAACTTTAGGGGCGTCCGGAAACGGCGGTCTACGTATCGGGTCGATCGCCGTCAATACAATGCTCGCCGGAATGACCGGAGGCTTCGGAGCGATGTTCTATATGTGGATGCGATACGGCAAGCCGGACGCCTCTATGTCAGGGAACGGACTTCTGGCTGGCCTGGTAGCGATCACTGCGCCTTGCGGATTCGTCAACTCCATCAGCGCCTGCATCATCGGTCTGATCGCCGGAGTGCTGGTTTGCCTCTCGGTTGAGTTCTTGGATCGAGTCGATGAAGGTTGACGATCCTGTGGGAGCGATTTCTGTTCATGGTGCTAAACGGTATCTGGGGTGTTATTTCGGTTGGCTTGTTCGCCGACGGAAAGAGCAACTATGGCGGGTCATGGAACGGCGTAACCGGGTCGGTGACGGGCCTCTTCTATGGAGATGCCGGGCAACTGGTGGCGCAACTTATCGGGGTCTCGACCCTGGTTGGCGTTGTGTTCGTGTTCAGCTTTGTAGTCAATCTGGCAATTAATGCTGTTATCGGTCAGCGGGTGTCGGCGAGAACAGAGCTAGAGGGACTCGACATTCCTGAGATGGGTCAATTAGGGTATCCGGAATTCGAGCTGAAGGGTCGGCCAATGGTGAGCGCATAGCCTATGACAGCCGAACTTACTCGCTCCAGCCTTCATCTGATCCCCTCGGCACATTGGCCGGATCCTTATTCGATCTCGACCGAGGAGATGGCAGATTGCATCCAAGCACTCGAAACGGCTTGCCTGGCTGAACCACAATCGGCTGATCTTCGTACCTGCCTGGGCGTGGCTTATGCCATGAATTACGAGGTCTATAAGTCGATGGATGTCTTGGAAGTGGCACGCCAACTCGAACCAGGGCATTTCCTTTCTCAGCTCAAGTACGGCGAACTCTACTATCGATTGCGGGCGCTCGTACGGGCTGAGCAGGAGACGGTGAAAGCGTTACAGTACGCAGCGAATTCGTGGGAAGCCGCGATGGCACGAAAACAACTGCTCGCAATTCGTGAACTCATGCGCGCCGGCACTCAAAAGCCGGAGTGGACGAAACCGCTGGCTCGCCCTGCGGTATGCCTGGCGGCAATGTTCGTCATGTTCTGTGTTGCCTTTTACCTCAAATGATCTGGCGATGGCGTTACTTTGCGGGCGCAGCGATCCTCGCCGCATACTTTCTCCTAAGTCGGGGGGCGCCACCGGCTGCGATTCTAGCCGGCATTGCTGGTGCCGCCATGTTCCTTTGGCGCCGGAGATCCCGTCTCTCCTGAGCCCTCGATGCACGCCTACGCTCTAGCGTTGTGGTTCCTGCCGGGCAACGAAGGCTTATCAAGCCTGCCGTTCTCGATGTTGATTCTATTTCTGTCAGCCAAAATAATGGCTGAAATAGCCGAACGGCTGCATCAGCCCAGCCTGGTAGGTGAGATTTTGGCGGGAGTACTCATCGGGCCCAGCGTTCTTGGCTGGCTCAAACCGACTGAGTTCCTGTCCGCGATGGGCGATCTGGGTGCGATGTTTCTTCTCTTTCGAGTTGGGCTCGAAGTGAAGTCGTCTGAGCTGATGCGGGTCGGGGGAACGGCTCTGCTCGTCGCGTGTTCGGGTGTGGCGGTTCCGTTCATTATGGGCGCTGGTCTCCTTCTGCTGTGGGGTGCTCAAGCCCGTGAAGCCGTTTTCGTCGGGGCATCCCTTGTTGCGACCAGTGTCGGAATCACTGCCCACGTGCTTTCAGCCAAAGGATTACTCGAGGAGATCTCGAGCAAAGTCATTCTCGCGGCGGCGGTGATTGATGATGTATTGGGTTTGTTGGTTCTCGCTGTCGTGAGCAGTCTGGCGCATGGAAGGCTGGACGTTATGCAGCTTTCGATAACCGCGATTATTGCTGTCGGTTTTACCGTGATCGTTGCGAGGTGGGGAACGCACGTGGTGCGCCACACTATGCCGCACGTAGACCGCACGTTGAAGGCGACGGAAGCACGATTTGTTCTGGCATTAAGCCTTCTTTTCGCTCTTGCCTGCCTGGCGATGTCAATCGGGGTAGCAGCTATCGTAGGCTCATTCCTGGCGGGTCTCGCGTTTGCCGACAGCGCCGGATCTCGGGAACGCGATCTGGCAGAAGGCGTTTCTCAGTTACTTGTTCCGTTCTTTCTCGCGGGGATCGGTCTTCGGGTCGATCTGTCGGCCTTCAACAGCCGGAGTACCGCAGGGCTTGCACTCTTGTTGCTGGCGGTCGCCGTCATTTCGAAATTCGTGGGTTGCGGACTTGGCGCTCTCCCGCTAGGCAGGACGGATGCGTTACGTGTTGGCGTTGGGATGATTCCACGGGGTGAAGTGGGAATGATTGTTGCACAATTGGGACTCGCTCTAAGCTTTCTTTCCCAGCGCGTTTATGGGGTGGTGGTGTTTATGTCAGTTGCGACGACAATGGTCGCTCCGCCACTGATCAAAATGGCGTACAAACGCAAACTGCTCCCGTCCACGCCGGAACTCGAAGAAGGCGAAGCCTTGCGTTTTGGTGACCTTATATGAACGAGACGGAGTCTCCTCTCAATACGAGGCACAGAGACAAGGCAGCCTTTCGAAAGGTCACGGTCACTCTTCCGCAAGATGTTTACGAACGGTTGATTCAGGAGTCCGCGAGGCGCAAGATTGCCGGAGCATCCAACCAGATGCTGTCCGCGTTGTTCCGTGAAGCATTGGTCGAATACCTAGACCGCCTTCAATCTTAATCAGGCTGAACATGGCCGTCTTCCAGGCATAAGCCTAGCTGTTTGTGTTGTCGACTAGCTTTGGGCTGCCACTTGAGCGACAAGCCCGTCAACGGTGTTCTCGAACCGCCGTAGCTGATCCGTGGCTGCCGTCCGTCCACACAGATCAGCCATTTGGAAGCATGCAGTTCTCAGGACGAGCGAATAGAAAAAGAATTGGAGAAGCGGGAATTGATACGAACTTTTTTGGCGGTATCTCAAATTGCTATGGGGCTTTGTCTCGCCTTGGCCCCGGCCTGTTATGGGCAAAGCGCGCCGACAGCGCCAGGATCCCCGGACCAGACATCCGCAACCGCGGCGCCTCCTGCGCCCACCCCGCTACCGACGCCGGCTATGGTGGGCCCGCTGCAGCAGCTTCCACCTGCCATGTTCAATGCCGGCCCCTTTGGCGACATCGCGGTCAACGGTGTAGTGAGCGGGTTAGGCCTCTGGCAAGACAATCATGTTCCAGGTGACGAACCCACCCAGGCAGCTCTGAGTAACGGACAAGTGTTCATACAGAAGGCCGACGGCTGGTTTCAGTTCTACCTGCAGGCCGGCGCCTACAATATCCCTGCACTCGGGACGGCATTTCTGCCCACAGATCGTACGATGAGCGAATTCTTTGGTGCGGTGCCGGTTGGCTACGTGAAGTTAGCGCCCAGCAAGAACACTTCGTTCCTGATTGGTGCGCTACCGACGCTCATCGGCGCCGAATACACTTTTACCATCGAAAACATGAACGTGGAGCGTGGACTGCTATGGAACCAGGAAAATGCTGTTAATCGCGGAATTCAGGTAAATCAGACCTTCGGGAAACTGACTGCCTCATTGAGCTGGAATGACGGGTTCTACTCCAACCGCTACAGTTGGCTCACAGGATCGCTGACGTATGCCAATGGGCCCCATAGTCTGTCATTTGTGGGAGGCGGAAACCTTAGTCAGACAGGGTACCAGACACTTGCTACACCCGTGCAAAATAACGGCAGTATCTACAACGTGATATACACGTACACAAAAGGCGCGTGGATACTTCAGCCCTATTTCCAGTACAGCAGCGTTCCGACAAATCAAAACGTAGGAGTGGTCAAGGGGGCATCGACGCGAGGCGGCGCAATATTGCTCAGCCATTCTTTCCAGCATGGGTTCTCGCTTGCCGGACGCTGGGAATACATCGCAAGCAGCGGCACTCCGGCGCAACAAGCTGTTAACCTCATCTTCGGCCCGGGTAGTTCAGCCACCTCGGTCACTGTGACACCAACGATTCAGCACGGCGGATTTTTCGTCCGAGGTGACCTTTCCTACCTGCATGCAATCGATCCAGTACCGGGCTTTGCATTCGGTCCTAACGGCATGAACCGGACTCAGGTTCGAGCCATGGGCGAGATAGGTTTTATGTTCGGCAACAATATTGTGGGCAAGAAACCGTGAGCACCAGGGTACTCCGGAGCGGACGCCCTTAACATAACGCCAATCGGCAACTATTCCGGGCGATTTTACAAAAAATATACAAATCCTGAGCAAGTTCAAAACGTTCCGCGCTTAGCTTTGAAGAGCAGGGGTCTGGATGCACCAAGGCGGCCACCGTGGGAACGAGATTGAATGGAAAGCGCGAAGTTTGTCCGTCGGTTTCTACCGCCGCAGGAGCCGCCTTGTGACTTCGGGCCGGATTGACGATACACTCGTCAGAACGGCGTTAAAGATCTCTTCTGAGAGAGCATGAACAGTATTCTCGTTATCGACGATGATGCCAGCCTTCGAGACACGATCGCGGTGATTCTGGAACAGGCGGAGTTTCGGCCGCTGCTGGCCTCCGATGGTGTCTCGGGGCTCGAAAGCGCGCTTCGCTTCAAACCGGACTTAATGCTGGTAGACCTGCGTTTGCCGGGGCTTAGCGGCGTGGATATCTGCAAGCAACTCCGGCAGAACGGTGTGTCGACGCCCATTATTGCCTTAAGCGCGGTGGATGAAGAGCTGGATAAGGTGTTACTGCTCGAGATGGGAGCGGACGACTACGTGGTAAAGCCGTTTGGCTCGCGTGAACTGTTGGCACGCATCCGCGCGGTACTTCGTCGATCGGCGCCGGGCAGCCGGCGGCTGGTTCAGTTCGGCAACATTAATATCGATCTGGAACGACGGATAGTGTCGAAGGAGGGCGAGGCGATTAAGATGACGCCCGCCGAGTACAACCTTCTGACATTTTTCGTGCAGAATCCGGATAAGCCGCTCACAAGAGATCTGATTCTAAACTCCGTTTGGGGGTACGAGTGTTTCCCAAATACGAGAACGGTCGACGCTCACGTGGTGAAGCTTCGGCACAAGTTGGAGCCAGACCCGGGAATTCCGAAACACTTTCTGACGCTGCACGGCGTCGGATACCGCTTTCTGCCCTAGTGCCGAGCGGGCCATCGCAAGTTAGCCTCGCTTCCCTCGAACGATCTGTCGCTCGAGTGCTGCGCCAACTTGTTCCCGCTCTCCTCATCGGTTGGGCCGCTGCATCCTCGGCATATACTCAGACGGCTGAGCAGGGCGCTGCGATCCTTGAACGGCTGGACCGGCTGGAGAAACAAAACCGCGAGCTGCAGAAGGAGATTCGTTCCCTTCGCGATCTACTGGCGCAATCTCAAAAAGCGGAGGTGAAGTCAGCGAGCCCGCAGGAGAACGGAGAGGCCGAGCAGGAACCGGATACCCCGCCCGAAACGGCGAATGAACGCCGACAGGTGAATGAACACAGGATTGAAGAATTAGCACAGACCAAAGTAGAAGCGTCGCAGCGGTTCCCGATTCGCCTGACCGGAACCCTACTTTTTAATGCGTTCAGCAATGGTGCGTATAACGGCGGATTCCAGGATCCGACGGCTGCATCGCTCTCCGCGGGGCCGAGAAACAGTGGAGGTACGCTTCGGCAAACGGTTCTCGGGTTAACCTTTCACGGTCCGCAAACTTTCCTCGGCGGTACAGTTTCGGGCTCTTTCTACATGGATTTCTTCAATGGGTCCGCGGCGTCACTGAATCACATCCTTCGAATCCGGCTTGCCACTGTGCAACTGGATTGGCCGCATACCACCTTTTCGGTTGGCCAAGATAAGCCGCTCGTTTCCCGAAGAGAGCCAAATTCCTTGGCACAGGTGGGAGTGTCGCCTCTGACGAACGCCGGAAACCCATGGTTGTGGCAGCCGCAAGCGCGCATCGAGCAACGGTTTTCGCTGGGAGAAAACACAACGCTCAAGGCAGAAGCGGGCATCTTTCAAACCAGCGAGCAGGCCAATATCCCTAGCGACCTAGCCAATCGTGTGGAAGTAGCGCGGCCGGCGATTGAGGCTCGGGTTGGCATAAAACACGACTGGGCTAATAGCCGCACGGTCGAGATCGCGCCGGTCTTGCACGCGAGTACGACACATATCAGCGGCACATCGATTCCGTCAAGGCTTTACGGGGTTGACTGGCTCATCAAGCCTGTATCTTCACTGGAGATTACGGGAATGGTATTCCGAGGCCAGAATTTCGCGAACCTGGGCGCAATCGGCGGCCTGTCAGTGAACGCCGCCAACCGCGTGATACCCGTTCACGGCACCGGTGCCTGGATCCAGTTCCGCTACGTCGCTACCCAGAGACTCTCGTTTAACGCCTACGGAGGACAACAGGATGACCGAAACAGAGATCTTGTCACCGGGCGCATTGCCAAAAATCAGTACTACGCTGGGAATGTTATGTATCTGCTTGCGCCCAACGTCATTGCCGCCTTTGAGGTAGGCCAGGCAAGGACCACTTATTTGGGTATCGGAAACCGGCTGAATAATCACTATGACCTGGCGCTTGGCTATCTGTTTTAGTCTTTTCGCTGGTCTTGCGCTTCCGGCCACGGTACGCGGCAAGATCTCTATCCAGGAAGCAAATGGAAAGCGTGCGAAACAGCTGCAACTTTCTAACGTGGTGGTCTGGCTGACTGACACCAATCCTGATGCTGGCGCTCTTGTGAAAGCGAATGCGGTGAAGGCCAAGATGCTTCAGAAGAACAAAACGTTTACTCCGCACGTGCTTGCGATTCCCGTTGGAAGCACGGTGGAATTTCCAAATGCCGATCCTATCTTTCACAACGCGTTTTCCAACTACAATGGTCAGATTTTCGATATCGGCCTTTACCCGCCTGGCTCGACTCGAACGGTGAAGTTCCAGCGGCCCGGGATTGTCAGAGTCTTTTGTAATATCCACGCTTCCATGAGCGCCGTCATCGTCGTCCTGAACTCCCGCTGGTACGCCACTTCCGATGCGGACGGTCAGTTCGAAATCGAGAATGTGCCCGCAGGGAGTTACAGCCTCGGCATTTACTATGAGCGAGCCACAGAGCAGACGCTCTCGGCCTTGCAAAGAACAGTGTCAGTGGGCGATGACAGCGTTGATCTGGGCACGATTGCGATCTCGGAGAGCGGCTATCTTTCGATTCCCCACATGAACAAGTACGGAAAACCGTACCCATCGGCGACAACAGACCCTGGCGCTTATCCTGGAGGACGTCCATGATGTTCCAGAAGCGGTCCATCCTGTTGAAGCTGATCGGCATGACGTCGGCGATCCTGACAGTGATTTTCCTTCTGACAGGCTATCTCCTGGAGAAGAGTATCTCCGTTCGTGCGACGGAAAGCGTAGAACAGGAGGTGGTCACAAGCTTTCGTGCTTATGAATCGTTGTGGCGGGAACACACGGAAAACCTGCGCGAGATCAGCAGCGTGATCAGCAGGATGCCGGATGTGCGCTCGGCTCTAAGAACCTCAGACCGGGCCACCATTCAAGATACGGCGGGCGAACTGTGGGCTCACACCTCGTCGGCTAACGCAATTTTCGCGGTTACGGATGGTAACGGAAGAGTCGTTGCCACTTTGGGCGAACGATCACCGTTTCAATCTGACGAGTATCTGCCATTTGTCCGCGAGATCTCGTCTACTTTTCCGGCGCAAAGAATCGGATTCTTCGAGCAGGGCGGCCGATTGTTTCAAACCGTGGTGACGCCCGTGTATGTGGACGCGAGCGACGGCCAAGGATTGCTGAACGTCCTGGTAACAGGCTTTGAGGTCGACGCGAACTTTATGCGCGATCTGAAGATGGCTTCCGGCGGCAGTGATTTCATTTTCAAGCTGCGAGGCGCGGCTCTGGGATCTACACTGGCGGATGCAAAAGAAACGAGGCTACTCGCGAGCCTCTGTTCGAGGCATTCAAGAGGAGGAAATCCAGAGCGGTTGACCGCCAATGGCATTGCTTTTCTCGCCATCAATCGAGAGCTGCCGGGCGTCGTGCCGGGGCAGGGAGGAGAGCTGTGCATCATTCGTTCGCTCGCCGGCTCCCAACAAACTCTAATTGAACTTCGACGCCGTATTTTCTTTCTCTGGCTCGCCGGCCTGGTTGCGGCCATTCTCTGCGCCTATGCCGTCGCGCGACGCATGATGCGACCAATCGCTGTGCTTGATCGAGCGGCATCTGAGATCGCAAATGGCAATTACAAGATCCGGGTGAACACCGAATCGGATGACGAATTGGGGCGACTGGGCGAAAGCTTTAACAGCATGTGCACTTCGCTCGAGAATGCCCGCGCGGAACTGATCCAGCACGAGCGTCTTAACTCCGTCGCGCGGTTGGCGACGATCGTTGTGCACGATTTGAGGAATCCGCTGGCGTCCATCTATGCCGGGGCCGAGATGCTGGTCGATAATGAACTGCCGCGGGCGCAGATCAAGCGTCTTGCGAAGAACATGTATCAGGCTTCGCGAGGAGTGCTCGAAATTCTTCAGGAACTCCTTTCAGCAGCAAGGAACAAGAAGCCGGAAGCGGAACTCTGGTCCCTCTACGATGTCGCGGCAAACGCATGGAACGACTTGTCGAGCCGTCTTGAACGCCGGTCAATCAAAACGGACTGGGATATCCCCGCGGACCTCGAACTCAAGATGGATCGCATGTCGATGGAGCGGGTCTTCCATAATCTCTTTGAAAATGCCTTGGAGGCGATGGGAGACGAAGGCACTCTTTCGCTCTCGGTAGAGATCCTACAGGACCATGTTCTGCTGCATCTTCGCGATTCCGGGAAGGGAATCCCGCCGGAGCTCCAGTCTACCTTGTTTCAACCGTTTGCCACGAAAGGAAATAGTGATGGGCTCGGCCTCGGACTGGCGCTGTCGCGGCAGACCGTCATAGCTCACGGGGGCGATCTGTGGGCCGATTTCTCCTGCAAGGTAGGCAGCCATTTCCTCATGCGGTTCCCGCGCGAAAGCAAAACCCCGGCCTCTCCAAGCGTAAAAAAAGTAGCTGCCGACCTGATCCCGAGCTAGCCGCTCGTTCCCCTTAAATCTCGCGGGCGTACCATGGACAACGTGCCGGGTCTAGGCTTCGAATGCAGTAGGATGCCCGGTTATACGAGGGAGCACGTTGAGGTCTAAGCAATTCCTGCAAATTTTGACGCTTGCATTAGCGGTCGCCGTACCGGCCAGCTTCGCCCAGATTAGTCCAGGTCATGACTGGAGACGGGTGGTTGCGGAACGGTTGCCCTTATACGGGCACAGGAACTGGATCGTCGTTGCGGATTCCGCGTATCCTGCCCAGTCCTCTCCCGGCATCGAAACGATTATTGCCGATGCCGAACAAATGGAGGTGCTGCAACATGTCATGGCCCGGATCTCCAATTCGAAGCATGTGCGGCCAATCGTATACACCGATCTTGAGCTCTCATATCTGACGGAAACGGACACGCCTGGCGTTGACAGCTACCGGGAGTTGCTCTCCGGCTTGTTCCCCGACCCGAAGCCGGTTTCGCTTCCTCACGAACAGATCATCGCCAATCTTGCGAAGGCCAGCCAGAATTTCCAGGTGCTGATCATCAAGACGAGAATGACCATCCCCTACACAACCGTGTTCCTCCAGCTTGATTGCGCATATTGGAATGCGGAGGCCGAGCGCAAGCTCCGTTCCCAAATGGCTGGAAAGCCCCGGCGATAGAGCGTCCGCCCTCCTGATTCGCAGCACTCATGAAATGCTCTCGCAGAGACTTTGCGAAGTTGTGGGCATTATCTCCGGCCATTGTGAGATCTCAAGGTGTGGCGACGCGCAACGTCCGTCCACAGCCTCGCGGGAATCCGTCGGGAAAGCCTTTCGATGCCTATTTCACCGATATCGGGAAGCAGGCAGGCCTCTCACACCCCGTAGTTTACGGAACGGACGATAAGAAGTCCTACATCATCGAAGCCGTTGGCTGCGGGGCTGCCTTTATCGACTACGATAACGACGGATGGATGGACGTTCTTGTTCTCAGTGGACGCCGGCTTGATTCCGAAGCCGGTGCGAGCAACCGGCTGTACAAAAACAACAGGGACGGAACGTTCACGGACGTCACAAAAGAGGCTGGTCTATTTCGCGGAGGATGGGCGTCTGCTGTCGCCATCGCCGATTACGACAACGACGGCTTCGATGATGTATTCATCACGTACTGGGGACAGAACGTTCTTTACCGAAACAACGGCAATGGAACATTCAGCGACGTAACCGCCGAGGCTGGGACTTTTGGACGTCGGCGAACAGGTGGAGTTCAGGATGTACGTTCATCGATTACGACCGGGACGGCAACCTTGACCTTTTCATCGCCAGTTATCTCGCATTCGATCTGAAAACGGTTCCGATTGCAGGAAGTAATCAGACGTGTAACTGGAAGGGTATCGGTGTTCATTGCGGCCCGCGCGGTCTGCCGGCCGGATCGGGCAAGCTGTATCGAAACAATGGCCACGGAAAGTTTACAGACGTTACTGAGAGGTCGGGAATCTCGAAGGCACGCGGCAGCTATATGATGACGGCGGTTGCGGCGGATTTCGACAACGACGGCTGGCCCGACATCTACGTCGCTTGCGATTCTACCCCTAGTTTTCTGTTTCGCAATAACCGGGACGGTACGTTTTCAGAAATTGGGCTCAAAAGCGGTGTAGCCGTCAACATCGATGGGATGGAGCAGGCGGGTATGGGCCTTGGGATCGGCGACTACAACCTGGACGGCAATCTCGATATCTTCAAGACCCATTTCGCTGATGACACCAGCATCCTGTACCGCAACGATGGCAAGGGGTTCTTCGATGACGTGACGGACTCATGCGGCTTAGGATCCGAGACTCGTTACATCGGATGGGGCGCGGGAATTGTGGATCTCGATAACGATGGATTGCCGGAGTTATTTGCGGTGACCGGAGGATTGTTCCCGGAGATTGAGGCGAAGTTGCCCGATTATCCTCTGCGCACGCCACGCACGTTGTTCCGGAACCTAGGTGCGGGCCGGTTTGAAGAGTTGATTGATAGTGGGGGACCTGGAATCTCGGCGCTCCATTGTTCTCGTGGATGTGCGTTTGGGGACTTCGACAACGATGGCGACCTGGATATCTTGATCGTCAACCTGAACGAACCGCCGTCACTGCTTCGAAATGACGTGAAGGGTGGAAATCACTGGTTGAAAGTGAGACTGGTCGGCTCGAAATCAAATCGCAGCGGTATCGGTTCTCGCGTAGTTGCGCGATACGGCAAAAACAGGCAGGCACAGGAAGTGCTGAGCCAGTCCAGTTTCTACTCGTGCAACGATCCGCGCTTGCACTTCGGGCTAGGGCCAAATGAAACCGCCGACTTGGAAGTGCGTTGGCTCGGCGGGGAGAAGCAGTCGTTCACGGGATTGAAAGCGAATCAGCTTGTCACCATTCGAGAAGGCGAAGGGATCATCAAGCGGGAAACGTTCAAATCCTAACGCGCCGAGTCGTGCAATACATCCAGGAGGTTGGAGCGCAATGCTTCGTCCTTATCCGCTTGTTTATTCTTCTGGAACAGGTTGAGCATGTCGTCAGCTCGAGTGTCATCGCCCTGCTTCCGGTAAATGAGCGAAAGCTGATAAGCGGGTGAGCTATCGTGCGGGTTCAATTGCAAAGCCTGCTCAAACTCGCGCCCGGCATTCGGGAAGATCGCCGCGAGCGAAGAGCAGCTTGCCTCTAAGCGCGTGGGGCGCCGCCGCCTCCGGATTCGCGCGCTCTGCCTGTTGAAGCGCCTGATCGGCTTCGGCGTCCTCTGCTGTGTTTGGTTCTACACCTCTACGGCTGAACGCTTCACCTAGATACAAATTGACGAGGTAGCTTTTCGGAGAAGCGGCTTTACGTGACCGCAGCACGTCAATTGCTTTGGCCAGCTTGCCGGATTGGATCTGCACCATGGCAAGCGCGGCGAAGGGAGCATCTTCCTTGGGGGCTGATTGGGTGGCTTTGAGGAAGATAGCTTCGGCGTCGCTGGGCCGTCCCGCTAACGCCAGAGCGGCACCTTTGGCAAGGGCGAGCCGATAAGAACCGGGAATATTGTTGGATCCGATGTCGCAGATGTTCAGAGCGAGATCCATGTTCTTGTGCTGTATCGCCAGAGCAATCAGGTCCAGATAGTTGCTCTCGTCTGAGGGATCGATGTCAGTCGCTGTCCGCAGCATGTCGTACGCTTTCTGCGTTTGGCCAATTTGTTCGTAGGCCGTGGCGAGCAGGTTGAGCAACTCGGAGGTACGGTAATTCTTCGCAACGAGTTCTTCCCCGACCTGGACGGCGCGGTCGAAGTCTCGCGCTTTTTCGCTGGTCAGAACCAGATTGAACCCGACCTGGTATGGATCCGGATAGCTTCCTTTCGCAAGCTCAAAGGCCTTGGCGGCTGCCTTGTAGTCTTCGAGTTTTGACAGGAGAATGCCAGTCTGGAATTGAATGGCGGCAGGTGCACTCGACGGGATTTTCAGTGCGACCGTTTGCGCGTTCTGAGGCTGGTTCTGATTGAGGAGAGTTTGTGCGAAGTGGAGAGCGATCAGCGGATCCTTAGCCTCCAGTCCGTCCGCTTCCTGGTAAAGGTGAAGTGCTCGACTGAACTGGTTTCGGGAGAATGCTATTTCGGCGAGATAGAGATGTGCAATGGGATCGTGGGCTGAAACTCTGAAGAACCTGATTGAAGTGAGCCTCGGCATCTGCTTGCTTCGACAACGCGAACTCATTCAGGGCCATGTTCTTCAACGCGGGAACGAACGCGGGAGAGACTGCGACCGCCGTCTTGAAGACGGCGTCCGCCTTTGTGCGCTGGCCCGAGGTCATGAGAGCGACTCCGAGCAGATTTAAGGCTTTGATGTCGTGTGGAGATCTGTCGAGAATACTTTGGAGGAGGGAAATGGCTTGGTTGCTGGCACCGCTCTGGATTGCCTCTGTCGCTTGCTGGTAAACATCTTCCGTTTGGGCCGAGCCCAGTGCTGCGAAGGGGAAGATGCAACCCCAAACGCAGACAGCGATTCGGCTCGGGGCGTGACGCAACAGCATCGCATGCCATTCTACTGAACTTGGCCGGAACCTGAAATGTTCGGTTCCGGCCAAATCACTCGCGCAATCTACATGAGGCGGCCGCTTCGTTCGCCAACCTTGCCGCGCATCGCGAAACTTTCGGCCACGTAATAACCCAAAGCATCGCTGATGTGGGTTCTGGCTCGGTCCGACTTGTCCAACTCGGTCGTGACACGGCCCGTCGTGTCAATCTGCCAGCAGACCCGTTCGAAATCTTTAATTAGCTCACGGCAGCGAGGATCTACAAAGAGCCGCCTTTCGCCGGACGCATTCTGCAACCGGCTATTCACCAGCGCAACCCGGTCGCGCACGCCCGGATTCGATGTGCCGGCCCGGACCGTTGCCTGGTAGCTGCCTTTCCAGCGTGCGAAAAACTCTCGGATCAGACTCCAGTCGGTACCAGTGCCGGACGTTCGGCGTTGGTATCCACTAGCATCGCCGTACACTTCCACGGCAATCGGGCCATGGTGTGCCCACTCGCGTGTTCTCTGTAGAAACGACTCACAAGCGTCTACGGTGTTGGAATCCGGTAGAATCAGTTCGTCCAGTACGTGAACAGTGTCGTCCACGCGTTGCGCCAAAACCGAGCACATAGGATTGACGTTGAAGTCGAGCGACCAGATCAACGGCAGACCCGGTCGGTAAGAAGATGGCTTCACGGTCTCGGGACGGGAGAAGCAGTAGTACGCCTGGCCTTGCGCAACTCCCTCGAAGCTGGCCTCAAATTCCTGCCGGAATAATCTCTCATCCAACTCGCGGGAGGCGCTTGCCAGTTCCGCCGCGGTGACGTTGCCGCCTTGCAGTGTCGTGTATTGGAAGGCAGCCCATTCTTCATCCTTCTGGGCGTGTTCAAAACGCTCGAACAGATGATCCGCACCCTCGGGCGTCCCGATAAAGAGGGCTCCGCCTTTCCGGTCTGCCAATGCCGGCCGGATCACTTCGGTCCAGCACTCCGGCTTCATTGACGCATATTCATCGAGCACTACGAAATCCAAGCCGTTACCGCGCAACGAACTATATTGGTCTGCTCCGCGGATCGCAATGACCCCGCCCCATCGCAGCCTGATACTCAGGTCCGTCTCGTTCGGCTTGCTGCCCCAGTACGGTTCAGTAAGTTGCTTCAACCGGTCCCAGGCAATTCGTTTCGCCTGGCGATAACTGGGAGCAATGTACCAGGCCGTTCGATTTTTTCCCCATGCTGCTCGGAGTAACTCGACGAGCGCTAAATGGGTTTTGCCAAAACGTCTGCCGGCAACCAGCACGCGGAATCTTTTGTCGCACCGGAACACATTCATCTGCGCCGGCCTCAAGCCGATTTCAATCGTTCTCGGCCGTTTCTGCTCTAATTTTTCCATGTGATCCGGCCCCCGCTATTCCTGAACTTTCAAAACCAGAGAGGGAGGCGTATCGGTGCCGGCCTCACGTGTGGAGCGCTTTTGTTTCGCGGCGCCCTGTGTCTTCGCCCAGAAGATTGCTGCGGTCATGTTGTTGTCCTGGGTTGCTGCTTTGAAGATAGAGCCCAGCACCTTCGCATTTGCCTGCCTGCCGCCAAGTTCCATCTCTTCCCGGAAAAGCTTGCGGATCACGCTCGGCTTAACGCCCATCACCTTGGCAATATCCTCATAGCTGTTGCCACACGCCGTCAGTGCTTTCACCAGCCTCTTATCTCGCGATGAAGCCTTGATGTCCAGTTGTGCCATTAGCGAGCTCCCTTTCGCGACTTACGAGTGGTCTTGACCGTACCGGTCGCGGTATCTTCCTCTTCGAGCGCATTGAAGTCGTTGATCAGATCGTCCATCCACTTATCCCCGAAGTCGACGAATTCCCAGCCGAAGTCGTCCGCCCGGCTCTCAATCAACTCTTCCTTAATGTCTTCCCAATTCCACGTTGCCCACTCTGAGCTCTTCTTGGCTCTTGATTCGTAAGCTTGCATCTGCCGCAAGGTCCAGCCACCCGCAACGATTGCCGGAACCGTCTTCAGACCAAGTTGCTGTGCCGCCCTCAACCTGAGTTCGCCACCGATTACCTCGCCGTCTGCTTCGATCAGCACGGGGACCTGAAATCCGTGCGCTTGAATCAGACGAACCACCCTAACCACGGCTTCATCGTTCTTCCGCTGCTTCGTGCAAGCGAGCAGTTTCGCGATTGGCCAATCGACTACCGTCAAAGT
Organism: uncultured Acidobacteriaceae bacterium; assembly: GCA_963730775.1. GTDB lineage: Bacteria > Acidobacteriota > Terriglobia > Bryobacterales > Bryobacteraceae > Bog-105. Next base: position 437,227 of record CAVSTI010000028.1, read on the forward strand.
TTGCATTAATTTCCTTAAGAACTTTCGGCAAGACGATCGAAACAGTAGCTCTCTGCTGGAGGACCGTGATCTGTCTTGCTTACATGGGAAGAGTAATTTGGCAGCACGAGTAAGTTGCTGCAAAAAAGCCGCTAACCTACTTACCTGAAAGGAGTAGTGAAAAATCTACAATGCGTGATCGGTAAAAAGTACCACTAGGTTCAGTACGAACTGTGCTGTTACTAGTGATACTTTGAAATCAGAAATCTCTGATTTCGCGTATTCTTGAAGGGTACTTTCTATAAAGGAGGCTTATGTCTGCTTCGCCTCAGCGATTCAATTTACTGCCGCCAAACACAGCGCCCGAGGCTCCGCCTACAACCGAGACCCAGTCCCGGCAATCGGAGTTCCTGGCGCAAATTGAGAGTGCTATTCAAGCGGGAAACAGGGCGCGCCTCTACTCGACGGTCGGAATCGTTCTCACGTTTGCGGTCGGCATCTTGGCAGGTTATTTCTTGTATCTGCTTTGGGAGCAGGTCAGCTTGCACGACAGCCAGATTGCGCAACAGCAGACCACGATTCAGCGCCTGACAGCAAATGAAGCGACTGTTTCAAACCAGGTAGGCCGCCTGAGAACCTTGGACGGCAGCGTTGATTCACTAAGAGCTCAATTAGACCTGCAGTCTCAACGGCTGGCTGAACTCGAAAAGGGCCAAAGCGGAATGCGTGACCAGATGACCGGGATGAACACGCGCTGGCAACGAGAGATACGAGAGCTAGGCAAGGCGAAACAAGCTGTGACCGCTGTGCCTTCTGCCGGGGTCGTCGTGTCCGCTCCTGTCGCTGCGTCCGGCGCTCCCGAGAAGACAACGCCCCAAGTGTCCAATTCACAGCCGCTGCCGGCTCCGCAACAGTCGGCAGAAAAGCACAATGAAACATTCAGTCCGGACCTGAAGCCGACCCCGAATGCCTACGCGCAGATGTCGCCCAGTGGTCTGGTGGTGTGGATGACATCCCGCCCCGGTTTTGCTAAACCTGTTCCTACGAGCGTCATCGGGCATGTGCGCGGATTAGGGATGCTGGTCCACGATTGGGACGACAACAACCATTACTTCATCACTGAGTCTGGTAGCTGGATCCCCGACCAACGATAGCGCGTTTTGCTACGTCTATAGCTCGCCGAGTGGCTGACGTAACGGGAGAGGCACGACCGACTTCGGGCCGTCCCTGTTTCGCTAACAAGCTTAGGCGGCCGGTTTTTTCGAAGAGAGTACAGGTTTTTCCGGCAGCTTGGTCGGATCAACCATCCGTCCTCCAACAATGACGGAACGTATCTTGCGGATGTTGTGAATGTCGGCGAGAGGATCGGCATCCAACAGCACCAGATCCGCGATTTTACCTTTCTCGACCGTTCCGAAATCGTTGGAGCCCCGGCATGCAATTGCGCCATTCTTGGTTCCAGCGACAATCGCCTCCGCTGGTGTCATGCCAAGCTCGACTAAACCCTCAATCGCCATCAATGTTCCAATTCCATGGCTCTGGCTTGGAGCTTTGGGCTCCATCGCGAATTCCGGAGCTGCGCCCCAGTAATTATCGGTGCCCACCGTCACGACACAGTGCTTCTGAATCAGCTTCCCCGCATTCTTCCGTCGCGTATCGAAATCAAGCCCGAGATCCGCGGCCCGTCTTCGTTCGGCAACAAAGGTCTTCGCTTGATTCGGATTTTTCTTATCGGCCTCGTCAATCTTTTTTTGGGCCTCGGCTTTGTCTTTGAGGTGTTTGCTCCAGGCCTCACCTGTGATCGTGCTGACCAGCATCGAACAGGTGATCTTGCGCTGATGAATAAGGGCTGCGAGATCATCCGGCATCTCCCTTGGCGTGAGTAATTCAGGGTGCTGGATCAGATCAATGCCCGCTGCAATCGAGAGTCGCAGGCCCTCAATGGTGGTCGAGTGCGTCTCGGCAGAAAGGCCGCGCTTGTGAGCGGCATCCACCATGACTTTCTGGGCATCCGGCGAGAACCCGACGTAAGTCGGCTGCGAGAAGTGGCTGGTTCCTCCGTACTTCAGGAAATCGGGCCCCTTGTCGAGATATTTGTCCATCGCAACCCGGAGTTCATCGGGTGTCATGTCGGCAAGGTCTTCGCCTGCACCTTGCGAGATTGCATCGTTCATCTCCTCCTGGAACCGGGTTAAGCCAGTCTGAGGGGTCAAACTGAACGTAATCGAATAAGGCCCTCCCCATCCGACGATATTGCCGGCTGCGAGAACGCGCGGGCCAATGACCTCTCCTCGTGCGATTTTGTCGCGACCGTGTGTGAGCGGAATCAACATGCCGTAGCTATCCCGAACCGTGGTAACGCCGTACTTCAACTGGATCTGCGCGGCTTCTAGGACGATGTCATCTTCGCGATCGAAGTACTTGGCCAGTGATTCGTAGCGATCGCGTGGGCCTCCGTATAGCGAAAGATGAACATTGGTGTCGATGAATCCCGGCAAGACGTAGCGTCCCGAGCCGTCAACTACCGTCGCACCCGTTGGAACTCGAGTAGATGCCTTCGAACCGATGGCCGTAATACGAGATCCGCTTACGACAACGGTTGCGTCCGACAAAGGCGGTCCGCCGTTCCCGTCGATAATGGTCGCACCTACGATCGCCAGATCAGCGGCAGCGCCGGGAAGCGCCGCGCACAGAAGAAGAAGCAGCAGGCACAAAGAAGAGAAGGCTTCATAGCATCGTCTGAAACACCGCATAGAGATCGGAATTGTGTTCAATCCCAATTCCGGGAGCGTCGGACAACTTAATCTTGCCGTCGCCAACCGGAAGATCATCCGCAAAGCCACCAAATGGCAGAAAAACTCCCGGATACGATTCATTGCCTCCGAGTTCGAGCCCGGCCGCCACGTGAAGTGCCATCTGGTGACCACCATGCGGGATACACCGCCGTGACGACCACCCCTCCTCCCGAAGCATGCGCAGAGTGCGTTGATACTCGACAATGCCATAGCTCAAGGCTGGGTCCATCTGCAGGAAGTCTGCTTCCCGATCGAGGCCGCCATAGCGGATGAGGTTCCGCGAGTCTACCGTCGAGAAAAGATTTTCGCCCGTTGCAATCGGTGTCTCTGAGGCGGCAGCCACTTCGGCAAGAAGTTTGAAATCCAGAGGATCCCCAGGTTCTTCATACCAGCGCAGCTTGTAAGGTGCGAGCGCCTTGGCGTAGTCGAGAGCGGTCGAGAGATCAAAGCGGCCGTTCGCATCAACGCAGAGATGTTCGCCTGACGGAAGCAGCTTCAAAATAGCCTCGATCCGCTCCAAATCATGTGCGAGCGGCGCTCCTCCGATCTTCATCTTTACGGTCGTATAGCCTTGCGCAAGGTACGAGCGCATCTCGTCAATCAAGGCTGAGATGTCCTTGCCTGGGTAATAGTAGCCGCCCGCAGCATAGACGGAAACCGTCCGGTCGACTGTTCCGTCCCGATAACGGTCCGACAGTACCTGGAACAGTGGTTTGCCTTCAATTTTGGCTGTTGCATCCCAGAGTGCCATGTCCACAGTCCCGACTGCGACCGAGCGATCTCCGTGTCCGCCCGGTTTCTCGTTGCTCATCATGACCGTCCAGGCCTTCTCTGGATCGATGTTTTCGCCGCTTTCATTGAGCACCGCGGACGGTTCGGCCCGCATCAGGCGGGGGATGACGCGTTCACGCAGAATGCCTTGCTGGGCGTAACGCCCGTTTGAATGAAAGCCAAAGCCGACGACCGGCTTCCCGTCGCGTATGACATCGGTGTGTACTGCCACTGCCGAGATCGTCATCTCGGAGAAACTGATGAAGGCGTTGCTAATTTCAGACTTGATGGGGACGACAATGTCCCGTATCTCGGTGATCTTCATTTCAGGATGGCTGTGAACTGCCTACCAATAGCCTACGAATTTCCACCAAAGCATGCCCACCCCAAGCCAGACGACCACAATGACCAGTGACAACAGAAAACCGACCTTCCACCACGTCGGTTGGGAAACGTAACCCACGCCAAAATAAACCGGCGCGGATCCGGTGCCGTAATGAGTAATGCCGGCGTTCAGATTGGAGAAGAAGGCGAGAACGAACGCAGCCAGAAGTGGAGGCGCACCGGTTGCAAGCGCAGCAGTCAAGAAACCGGGGTAAAGAGCCGTAATATGAGCCGTCATACTGGCAAACCCGTAGTGGACGTATAGATACGTGATGGCCAGGAAGACGAGCGCCACGGCCCACGGCAAAACTCGCGCGTAGCCGAATACTGAACTCGATAACTGTTGAATTACCCCGCGTTTATTCAATTCGCCCGCCATCATGATCAGCGGTGCAAACCAGATGAGCGCGTCCCAGGCCTTTGTTTCGCCCAGCAGATCGATCCACGCTAGTACCCGCGTGATCAGAATCGCCGAGACTCCTGCAAGAGCTACGAAAGCGTTTGGAATGTGGTGCCAGGGCGATGTGATCCACCCGGTCATTACTAGCAGCATGATCAGCCCTAGCCGACGTTCGCGCGAGCTTAGCCGACCCATCTTCTCGAGCTCCTGGCGGGCGTGGACGCGAGCTGCTTCTGTATTGGTCGAAGCCGGCCGGTAGAAACGATAGAGCAGCAACGGTATCAGAAGAAGAGAGATGCCACCGGGCACGATCGCTGCGACGAACCAGCGAATCCAGGTCATCTCAACGTGTCCGATTTTAAGCGCGAAATCGGCCATCAGCGGATTTGCGGCCATCCCTGTCAGGAACATAGCCGACGCAACATAGGTCGTGTGGAAGGCGACGAGAACGAGATAGCCTCCCATTTTGCCGGATTCTGTGCCCGGTTCCGCGCCCAACGCTTCAGCTACAGACTTCGTAATCGGGCAGATGATTCCGCCGCCTCGCGCAGTGTCCGAAGGCACAAACGGTGCGAGAAGCAGATCGGATACGGAAATCGAATACCCCAACGTAAGCGCATTGCGGCCGAACTTCCGGATGAACAGGTAGGCCACCCGCGTGCCGAGCTTCGTATCCGTGACTGCCCTGGAGAACAAAAACGCGGTAAAGATGAGCCACACCGTGGGATCTGCAAAGCCCGACAAAACAACATTCGTGGGCAGTGTGTTCGTCAAGGCGAGCGCCGTCATCGAGACCAGAATGCAGGCGCCCATCGCCATCGGTTGCGCAATCAGCGCGATGATGGTCGCCGCAAAAAAGGCCAGCAAATGACGTTGATCCGGGCGCAGAAGCGGCAGCGGAAGCGAGTAGAGCAAGACGCCAGGTATCAGAACAACAAACCAGCGCCATGTTGTTGTTCCTAATGCCGTTTTCGGTGGAGCTGCAACTGGAAACGTCCCCATTCCTGCCGGTGAATGGTAACATGCCAGTCGTTCAAACAAGCCATGAAAAAGTTCAAACTGGCGGTAATCCCCGGGGATGGAATCGGAAAGGAAGTCGTCCCGGAAGGCCTGCGCGTTCTGGAGGCAGTAGGCGCGCGATTCGGAATTGGTTTCGAGCTCAACCACTTCGATTGGAACTGCGAGACTTACAAGGCCACCGGGCGAATGATGCCCGAAGATGGAATCGCGCGGCTCCGGGATCACGACGCTATTTTCCTGGGAGCGATCGGATTCCCTGGCGTTCCGGATCATATCTCCCTTTGGGGCCTTCTCATCCCGATTCGCCGGGAATTCGATCAGTACGTAAATCTTCGACCTGTGCGCTTGCTGCCCGGAATCGAACCGCCCGTCAGAAATCGCAAACCCGGAGATATCGACTTCTGGGTTGTTCGTGAGAACACGGAAGGCGAGTATTCCCAGATTGGCGGCCGCCTTCATTCCGGCACGGAACGGGAACTGGTCGTCCAGGAGGCCGTATTTACTCGCCACGGCACTGACCGAATTATTCGGTATGCGTTTGAACTTGCCCGGCAAACAGGCAGGAATCACGTGACTTCGGCAACGAAGTCAAACGGAATTTTCTACTCGATGCCTTTCTGGGACGAACGGTTTGCGCTCATCAGCAAGGAGTACCCGGAGGTGCGGACCGACCAGTATCACATCGATATCTTGTGCGCTCGGTTCGTCATGACTCCGGAACGCTTCAACGTGGTAGTCGCCAGCAATCTCTTCGGAGACATCTTGTCGGATCTTGGACCTGGCGTGACCGGCACGATTGCCGTTGCACCGTCGGCAAACATCAATCCCGAACGCAAATTCCCGTCTATGTTTGAGCCTGTTCACGGGTCTGCTCCGGACATCGCGGGGCAGGGAATCGCGAATCCCATCGGTCAGATCTGGTCGGCGGCCATGATGCTCGACCACTTGGGCGAGCCCGAAGCCGGCAAGGCCGTCGTGCAGGCAATCGAGACGGTACTGACGTCCTCTAGCGCCCCTCTGACGCCTGACATGGGAGGCAAGGCAACTACCGTAGATCTCGGCGCGGCGATTGCCAGGGCAGTCAGCGCTGACGGCTAGAGGCAATCACGCGCGAGATGAATTTATTTCTCCCTTGCGTTTCTTAGCGATGGGGGTAAGTTTCGGAAAACGCAATCGCACGGACGGCTTTACTCATGGGCGAGATGCCTACTCAATTCCCGGTTCCGCCCACTTCCACTCGTTCCGCTGATCGGAACTCCAGCCGCCCCGTTCAAGAATCAGTCGCCGCATTCCGCGCTTGCCACGAGCGCTACACCGCCTGCCTCGACTACCAAAGTCTCCGGAGGAAGTCTATTGTCCGCGAGACTGTCGAGAGCTACCTGCTCGACTTCGACATTGCCTCGAAGCGGGCCATCGGAGCGCATACCGACCGTTACCGTCTCTTTCAACTTCATTTCTTGCGCGGGTATTCTGCGAACCAGATCTGCGAGCAACTCGACATCCCTCGTTTCACGTTTGCGTGCGAGATCCGTGAAATTGAAAAGACTGCCGGACGCGCTTTTATGCAGCGTGGACTATTTCCGCTGAGTTCCTATTTCGGCGAAGAGAGCAATCTGATTTCCGAGCGGAGAGCGGCCTGAAGCGGCCAGCTCTCCATCTTTCGTATCAATGCGCCAGGTAGGCATAGAAGAGAACCTCTAAGCCTACGGCGCTTGCAAGAATCACGCTGTGGCGAAGCGTGAATCGGAATAGTCTCGCCTGATCCTTGACGGACATACTGGTCGCTGCCGCGGCGACCGCGATGGTCTGCAAGCTGATCATCTTCCCCATCACACCTCCCGCCGAATTCGATGCCGCAATCAGACTCGGGCTAAGCCCGAGATGATGAGCGGTAACCACCTGCAGATTCCCGAACAATGCATTCGCTGAAGTATCCGACCCGGTCAAGAAAACTCCCAGCCAACCCAGAAGCGCACTAAAAAACGGGAAGAGCACACCGGTCGCAGAAAAGGCCAGCCCCAAAGTTCCCGTAGCTCCGCAGTAATTCATCAGGAAAGCCATCGCAAGGACGGTCGAAACGGTCAGCGTGGGCAGCAGCAGTTGTTTCACGACCGAGACAAACATCGCGAGAAACTCACCGACGCTGACTCGTAGAAACATCGCGGAGAGTATCGTCGCGGCCATGCACGACGTGCCTGATGCCGATAACCAATTCAAGGTATACAGAGCAGCGTAGGGTGAGGTTGTCGAAACCACGGGCGGCGTCCGCAACACGTAATTGTGGAGAAGCGGCCACGGGAGGACGTGCGTGACCGAATTCAGCACGTTCTGGAACGGTTTATAGCCCCAGAGAAGAACGCAAATAACGAGAAAAACATAGGGCATCCAACCGGCCACAATCTGCCCCGTCGTAAGAGTCAGATGGACCGGTTGTTCTCTTACCGCAGTGGTGGCGGTTTGTGTTTGCACCGAAGCCGCGGTTCCATCTCCTGTCCTGTTCGGCTTTACTCGATCGCCGGAATCGGACGCAAAGTGCTCCATGAAAACCCCTACAGTCTTCGGCCGCCACACTCGAAGCAGCAGCAGGAGCCCGATCATGGCACAAAGAGAGCTCAAAATATCGGTCAATTGCGGACCGATGTAATTGGACACGAAAAACTGCACCGACGCAAAAAGGCCGCCGCAAACCAGGACCGCCGGCCAGATCTCAACCAGGCCGCTGATCCCCGACATCGTCACGATCAAGTAGGCCGGAATGATCAAGGACAGCGGGGCACAGAGTTTGCCTACATCCGCGCTGAGCCGGTCGAGTGGCAGACCGGTGATGCCCGCGAGCGTGATAACAGGGATGCCGATCGAGCCAAATGCAACCGGAGCGGTGTTGGCGAGAAGGCAGATGGCTGACGCATAGAACGGAGAGAACCCGAACCCCATCAGCATCGCGGCCGCCACTGCAACGGGAGTTCCGAATCCGGCTGCACCTTCAATGAATGCGCCAAAAGCAAACGCGATCAAGAGAGCCTGTAATCGGGGATCCGAGGTGAAAGCCCCAATAGAGCTCTTGATCACCTCGAATTTCCCGGTTTTAACAGTAAGCCGGTACAGGAAGATCGCCCAGAAGACGATCCACGAGATCGGAAACAGGCCGAAAGCCGCTCCATAAGCTGCGGAACTAACCGCCAGAACCGGGGGCATGTGATACGGGCCGACAGCGATGATCGCCGTAACGACTAATCCTGCTAAAGCCGCCATCCAAGCCGGCTTCCTCAAAACACCCAGGAGAAAAAGAAGCGTGCCGATGGGAAGAGCAGCTACAACGGACGACCAGAAGAGTGCATGCGAGACCGGTTCATAGGTCTGCGACCAAGCGGAAATCATATTTTGGGTGTGCCCCTAGTTCACGTAAGAATAAGCTTCCAGCGTCAGGAACTCCGGAAGTTTATCACTGAGGAGCATTTTCTCGAAGAGCTCAGAAGCCAAATCAAACTTACCCGAATCGTATCGCTTGGCGCCGAGGATTCCACGAATGTGCTGCAACTGAGACTTGATGGTTTCACGAATGAGATCTGGCGTAATCTTACGGCCGTCGTCGAGCGTTGCACCGTAATGAACCCACTGCCACACCTGAGTACGAGAGATCTCCGCAGTGGCGGCGTCTTCCATCAGGTTGTAGATTGGAACGCAGCCATTCCCGAGCAACCAGGACTCAAGGTATTGAATACCAACGTCGATGTTGAGGCGCAGCCCTGCTTCGGTGATCTTTCCATCGGGAACAGCCAACAGGTCTGCGGCGCTGACATGAACGTCTTCGCGCTTCTTGTCGATTTGATTGGGTGTGGGCATGCCCTCGTTGAAAACGTCCATCGCAACCGGGATCAGTCCGGGATGAGCGACCCAGGTGCCGTCGTGTCCGGCTTTGACTTCGCGAAGCTTGTCGAGACGCACCTTCTCGAGCGCCGCTTGATTTAACGCCGCGTCCGATTTGATCGGGATCTGCGCAGCCATGCCGCCCATGGCGTGGATTTCACGCTTGTGGCAGGTCTGGATCAGCAGATCCACATACGAACTCAAGAAGTGACGCTCCATGGTGACCTGCGCGCGATCCGGCATCATGAATTTCGGATTGGCTTGGAACACCTTGATAAAGCTGAAAATGTAATCCCAGCGGCCGCAATTCAGACCCGCCGAGTGTTCCCTCAGTTCGTAGAGGATCTCGTCCATCTCGAATGCGGCCAGGATCGTCTCGATCAAAACGGTGGCACGAATCGTCCCCCGCGGAATCTTCAGGTAATCCTGCGCAAAGAGGAAGACGTCGTTCCATAAGCGTGCCTCCAGATGGCTCTGCATTTTAGGCAGGTAAAAGTATGGTCCGGATCCTTTTTCGATCAGGGTCTTCGCATTGTGAAAGAAGTACAAGCCGAAGTCGAAGAGTGACCCGGAGATAGGTTCACCCTCAATCGTCATGTGACGTTCCACGAGGTGCCATCCGCGAGGGCGGATGAACAAGACCGCCGGTTTCGGCCCAAGCTCATACTTCTTGCCTTCGGGACTGCTGTAGCTGATGGTTCCCCGAATGGCGTCGCGCATGTTTACCTGACCAGCCAGATTGTTCGCCCACGTAGGTGAGTTCGAATCCTCGAAGTCGGCCATGAAGACTTTCGCGCCTGCATTCAGGGCATTGATGACCATTTTGCGGTCAACTGGTCCGGTGATTTCCACGCGCCTGTCAAGAAGGTCAGCCGGAATCGGCGCGACCGTCCACTTGCCATTGCGAATTTCTGCCGTTTCGGGTAAGAAGTCCGGCAGAGCGCCGTTATCGATCGCTTTTTGGCGCTCGACACGCGCCGCCAGGCGCTCGCGTCTGCGGCTGTCGAAATGTCTGTGAAGCTCGACTAAGAATTCGATAGCTTCCGGACTGAGGATCTCCTTGTATTCGTCCGCGACTGTCTCTAGAAATGAGACCTGATTCGATTGAATACCTTGCAAGTAGCTTGCTCCTTAGCGAAAGTGATAAAGCAGAAGTCCATAGCCCACGCCGGCTTCATCGCGCGGACTTGCCAGTTGAAATGCCATGAATTTGCCATCGGTCGAAACCACAGGATTCGAAGCCTTATAGCCTTCATAATCGTTGAACTTCGTGAGGCGGGTGAAGTTCTTGCCCGTGCCATCGAGGCGAAGCTTCCAGATGTCGATGTTCTTCGATCCGCGAACTCCGCCAAGCTGAGCTACCTGCCGATCTGCCTCGACATTTGTGTACAGACCATCGGGATAGATGCCCTCGCACTCGTTATACGTTCCGGGCGCCTTTGACATGTTCTCGACTTTGCCCGTCCCAAGGTCGATCGTCATGACGGATGCCAGACCCTGCGGCTCGTAGCATGTGAAGGTCATCTTCCGATCATTGTCGAAGAAATCCTGCGCCTCAATCCGGCACGCATTCGACTTGCTTTCATAGACCCGCTTCTTGTTGGTCAGACGGGCCGTTCCCCCGGATACCACGACATCGGCGATGTAAAGCGATGAGTATTCCGCCGGAAGCGATTCATCTTGTGCGTGCGTGATCGAATACGAAATCTTCATCGACTTCTTCGAAAGAGCAGCGCCTTCCGACATTTTCTCGTTAAACGGCTGCGGTTTTGAGCCTGTTTCTTTCGAAAGAAACCAAAGTTGATTATCCTTCGTACGGCTGCTATGAATGTCCACGAAGGACTTTGGACCGATCAGTATGTAATTCCCAGAGGAGAGATGCATGATGCGCAGGAACGCCGCGCCCGGGACATTGCAGGTAACGCAGCGAATCGTGCGAGTCTTCAGGTCAATCTTGAAGGCATCGCCGAAACTCTTGTCCATGAAAGCGATGGTGGTGTTGTCTGGCGAGATGTCCGCGCGCTCTCCAAAATGGGTCAAGACCTCGATCTGGGGAGGGAGATGTTCAAGCGGATTACCCGGATTTCCTCTGGGCGAATGTGGGAGGGGCTGAGAAGAAGACAGCCTAAAGCAGGATGGCCAAAATTTCATCATGGAAGATCTGTCACCTAGGTTTTCTGAAGTTTGCCGGATCACGAAGTAAGGCTGGTTTGCCAACTCCTTCGAGAATCCAGGGTAGAGCCAGGCTTTGCCTCCGCTCTCGGTAATTTCGAAGTAATATTCAAGCGGATAAGCGGAATCTGTGTAACTGGCGGGAATCGCCGCCCGGAAGCGCTTACCCTCTGAATCCATGGCTGCCTTTGAGAACCGCTCTGCCTGATTTACGTGGCGATAATACAGCTGGACAGAGGCGGGTTGCTTTTGTAGAGCCAGTTCGAGGCTGACTGCTTGACCGCGCCGGTACCGCTGAACAGGCGTATGATCGCAGCGAGCCATTCGCGCTTCCGGCCGACCGGTGAGCGCCGCGATGACGACCTGCGATTGAGTCCCACCCTGCACGGCCTTTGCGTTTGCGAGCTTTGCCTCAAGACCCGCTATGTCGCGATCAATGGCAGGCAACCTATCAAGCCAGTGCCCTCTTAGTTGTGGATGCTCGCCTACCGTGATGTCGGACATGTACACACCCTTTGCCTTTTGGGCGAGCGAGGCCCAGGCATCTCGCGCCTTCCGATATTGAGCTACACAGCTCGAGAGCGCCGCGGGGTCCCCGGTCTTCTCGATAGATTCTGTACAGCATGCCGGCTCGGAACTTCGCTCCGAAAAATTCGCCTAAACCAGCCTGGATTGCTACATCGATGGCCATTCGGCGGTATTCGGGGCTTTGTTTGTTTTTTGTTTGTGCCTCGGCACTCTTGAGGTGTTCCCTGGCTGCCGCAGCGTAGTCTTCAATCCACTGCGCGACTTCCAGCGGCGAATACTTGCCATCGTCATTGGTCATTCAGTATCGAGTCCGCGAAGTCATTGATTCGGGAGAACAGCTGCGGGTCTAGCGGGCTGACGTTACCGAACACTCTCGGTGACGGCGTGTCATTGTACGGCTGCCAGTGTTCTGCGTCGAACATCGACTGGTTGAGATAGATTTCTGGCCAGTAGGTGTTGTTGCCGGCGGAAGTCCCGTGCGCCGTGGTGATGATCGGCAGAATTCGGCTGGCGTTTGCAAGCGCCGATTCCACGTGGGGCGCGCCTTCACCGAAATTTTCGCGTATATCGTTGCCATACCTCGCCGTCGCAGTCCGGATTGTAGAGCGCGCGGCCCCAGACCCGAGTGCCGTAGAGGTACTTCTCCCAATCCCATCGGGGCCGGAGCGAGGTATCCGCGTAAGCGCAGCGGTCACCTGCAATCCCGGAGCCCTCTTCGTCCCTTTAAAAGAGAGCGGCTCGCAGATATCCACGCCATCACTGCCGCAGAAGCTGAAAGCCCGCGAGTAGCCGGCCGCGAATACCGGATCGCCCCAGAGCAGAAGGCGCTGCGTTCCCGGCCAGATGCGATGGATAATCCCGAACTGCCGGTCCTCGCGCATCAGATCTCCGTAGCCATAGCGGAGAAAGCTGCGCGATCCAGAGCTCAGCTTCATCGAGCCCGCTTGTCTTTTTCCCCGGCTTCGGTTGCTCCAGTTCCCGAATATCCGCCTGGTGATAAGGCATGCCCATGTGCTCCGCCCAGAACTTGGGAGAGACTTTCACCGGTTGCTTCGTGCCGACCGCGATATCGAGCATCGTTTGGTCGATGCCCTTCGGATGCATGTCGATCTCGACCTTGCGTCCGCAGGTCGCCACCCCATCGAACACGGTGTTCCAGAAATCGTAACTGCCCTCTTCCACGCCACTTTCGCCATGGACGCGGAAAGTAACGCCGCTGATGGCCGGGCATTTCTGCAGAAGCAGTCGAACGGCGTCCCGGCAGTAAGGGCCGTGAGTTTCGGCGGTTAAGCCTTCGATCGTGTAATTCGGATTAGGGCTGTCGATCCAAACATAGCCGTGCATCCAGAGGCCAAGTTGGAACTCCATTCCGCGCGCGACGGTTTGCTCGCTGATGAATTGCAGCAGTTTCAGGTTGCGGTCCCGTTCCGCATCCGGCAACTGAGGCACGCGCACGTTATACCCGGGAACCGAAAGCAAGAACGGATACGTGAACAGAAAATAGGCGTCGGTTACTTGGCGAATGAAGTCATAGCCGATACCGAACGCGATCTGGAAGCGATTGAACCGCTGGGTCGCCAGATTTGTCAGATACGCCGGCCACATCTCGCGATCGTTGAACCAGGGCTTGTCTTCTACGTCGCTGGTAAACATCCGGATCATGCTTCGAACCTGATTCGCAGGCCGCTCGCTGACCGGCTTCACGGCGCTGAGTGCTGCTAGCGCGTCATCAGCATGCTCGACGCGATCCGAAAGATCCAGAAGGCATACACCAGCCCTCGCCCGTCAAATCCGCAGGCGAGCAACGCCCGGCGTCCTTCGACGTTGCCGGAGTGAGCGCCAGCGCTTCTGGCACCCGAGCCGATCGCACGCCGGCTCCTTGAGTCGCGGTTCGGCCTGACGGCGAATCAAAGCTGGAACCGACGATGCAGAAGTCTCCCGGCTTGCGCCTCTTTGGGCCGAGCACAACGCGTGACGGAGACTCCGCGGGCTCGAAAGGGTCTTTTCCAGCCTGTCAGCAGCCCAGGCGGCTGGACCGGTAGCCGCCATCTTGATCCGCTGGATCGATCGGCGATGGAAACTCCCCGTGTGGCCCCCGAACTTGAGTTGCGCCCAGCACTGCGGCCGAAGTCGTGCTCTTTATAAATTGCCGGCGATTGAAATCATTTTTCATAAATTTGGGGCTGGCGTCTCCAAATGCAATAACAAACACTATAATGGTCTGACCAGACTGTCAACCGAAGCCCACCACGTGGGACAACGAGGCAAGACCATAGTCGGTTCACCTCCCTCGTCTTGTAAATGCCTTGATGCTATAAGATGCAGTTCGATATTTGCGATCTGGCGGATGATGGGAGACCCGAAACCAAGTGCTCTCTCTCCTATGCGTGTTGGTGTCCCGGCCGCTGTATTTGAGCAGCTTCTCGGATACATCGTCAGCGGTGAATGGAAAGAAGGGCAGCGAATCTTTCCGGAACGGGAACTCTGTCAGCAACTGGGCGTGGCTCGTCCTTCTCTCCGGGAAGCCTTGAAGGCGCTTGAGATTATTGGGCTGGTTGATAGCCGCGTCGGTGCGGGAACATTTGTACGCAAGCGCGCCGATTTTCTGTCCCGCCCCCTGCTTTGGGCGATTGCAGGAAGTAGCAGTGCTGGTGCAAACGAATTGGTCGAGTCCCGGCTGGTACTCGAAGGGGAACTGGCAGGCTTTGCTGCCGAGCGAGCCACGATGCCGATCTGGCTGAAATCAGCCAGGGGCTTCATCCGCCTGAAGCCAAGCCCAACGAAGTGCTCGAGTTCGACTTCAAGTTTCATTTGGCGATTGCGGTTGCGGCGCATAACCAGGTTCTTCTGAATGCTGTGCTTATGATCCGGAATCTCATCCAGCAATGGATGCTGGTTACGCTTCAGGTGCCTGGGATTATGGAAAAGGTGTTGGACCAGCACGCCGGTATTTTGGAATCCATCGTCGCCAGGGATAGTAAGTCGGCACGCGATCGCATGCGGACCCACCTCTCGGAAATGGGCGGCCTGCTGCTTGAGATCGAATCGCCAGGAGAATCCAAATAGCCGGCAAACAAAAACTCGCGTTCTTGGGTCATGGGCAGGCGGTTCTTCGCGGAATGTTCCGCTTCGGCCGCTCCGGAGCATTTATCGCGATCGCTCTCTCGGCCGCGGAGAACACATCTGAACTCTCTCTGAGCAGTGAAATGCAATATTCACCGCTGCGCCAGATCACTCCAGTGAACGTCAGCCGGCTCGCTCGGTCCTGGACCTATCACACGGGCGAAAAGGGCCGGCAGTTCGAAACGACACCGATCTTTGCGGGCGGGCTTCTGTATTTATCAAGCCAAAGCGCAAACGTAATCGCCCTCGAGCCCGAAACCGGGAAAGAAGTCTGGAAGTATGATCCGCACTTGACCCGAAGCAAGGACCATCGTGGAGTGTCTTACTGGCCAGGGCGACGGCAAAGCTAGCCGCGCGAGTTCTGCTAGGCACAGGGGACGGGCGGCTGATTGCGCTGGATGCGCGCACCGGGGTTCCGGTGCCCGAGTTTGGCGACAACGGCATCGTGAACCTTCGAGCCGGCGTCGCTGACGGCTATCCCGACGCGAGTTACTCGATCACATCGCCGCCGGCGATCTACAAGAACCTGGCCATCGTAGCGCCGAGTACGCCGGAGGGGCCGAGCCATGGTCCGAGCGGCGATCCGCGCGCCTTCGATGTCCGAACGGGCAAGTTGGTCTGGCGATTTCATACGGTTCCCCAACCGGGAGAGCCGGGCAATGAAACCTGGGGGCCCAACGGTTGGAAGGAGCGCGCCGGGCCGAGTGCCTGGGGCCGGATCGTCGTCGACCACGAACGCGGCCTCGTGTTTGTCCCGGTCGGGAATCCTGCTGACAGTTTCTACGGGGCGGACCGCAAGGGCACTAACCTGTATGCGAACTCGATCGTCGCGATCGATGCCGAATCCGGCAAGCTGCGCTGGTATTTCCAGATGACGCACCACGACATCTTCGATTACGACGTCACTGGGTCGCCTGCGTTAGTGGTCGTCGACCGCGATGGAACGAAAATTCCCGCCGTGGCAGAGGTCACCAAGATGGGATTGCTTTTCATACTTGATCGCGATTCCGGCAAGCCCGTGTATGGCGTCGAAGAACGCCCAGTTCCGCCCAGCACGGTTCCGGGTGAAGAAGCCTGGCCTACTCAACCCTTCCCGCTAAAGCCTGCTCCGCTTTCCCGAACGAGTCTCGGCCGCGATGAGCTGACCAGGCGCACTCCGGAAGCCGAGCGCTACTGCCGCGAACAGTTCGACAAATACGTTCACGGCGGCCTCTACACTCCTTTTGGACTGCAACCGACTCTCACTTTCCCGGGTGCGATGGGCGGCGGGAACTGGGGAGGTGTTTCGTTCGATCCAGAACTTCACTACATCTTCGTCAACACCACGAACATGGGCAACATCGGACGCATGGTCGCGACCAAGCCCGGGTCGGCCATGCCCTACAGGAACGAGAGTGCTTATGCGCGCTTTCTTGACGACGAACAATATCCCTGTCAACAGCCGCCCTGGGGTGAACTGACGGCTATCAGTACTCGCACCGGGGACATCGCTTGGAAGGTGCCGCTAGGCAGCTTTGAGGAACTGGAAGCGAAGGGCCTGAAAAACTGGGGTACACCGAACGTGGGCGGACTGGTGGCTACGGCGGGAGGCGTTGTTTTCATTGGCGCTACCAACGACTCGCGTTTCCGCGCTTTCGACTCGCTGACCGGTACGGAACTCTGGAGAACGAAGCTCGAAGCAACGGCAAATTCCACGCCCGGTAACGTACCTGGGCCGGGATGGCAAGCAATACGTCGTAGTTGCAGCCGGCGGTCCGGACCATCTGCGGAACGTCGGCGATAACTCGAAGAATATCTCGGACACGCTCGCCGCCTTCACGCTATCGGATAAGGAAGCTTCCTCAATCGGACGTGACTGCCGAGCGCCGCTCACCACCATCTGAATCGCTGCAGAACCTCAGTCCAGTATCGGGGAATATGCCCGAAGGTAAAGAGAAGCAGGCCTTGCTGAAGGTCTGCAGCAAGTGCCATGGACTCGAGACGTTCTCGAAATCCAGAATGAGCCGCGAGGAATGGCAGAACACGGTCAATGACATGGTGCAGCGCGGCGCCTCCGGTTCCAGGGAGGAACTGCACATGGTGGTGGATTATCTCGCGAAATATCTCGGTCCCAGGGCTCCCGTCAGCGCCGGGAGCAAGCCCTAAAGGAGTGTTACCCATGAAGATTTCAACTGCCGTGTTTGTCCTCGGCTCTGCTGCTCTGAGTCTCTTCGCCGCCGACCTTCCGCCGCTTGTGCACCAGATTGCGCCGGGCGTGTACTACCGGCAGTCGGAAGACGAAAAGCGGATCATTGCGACGACAAGCTGGATTGAGTTCAAAGACTTTGTTGTGGTGATCGACGCTAACTTCCCCTGGGGCGCTAAAGCGATTCTCACGGATCTGAAAGCGACGACCGCAAAGCCGGTCCGGTTTGTGTTGGATACGCATTACCATGCCGACCACAGCTATGGGAACGGAGTGTTTGCCCAGGCGGGCGCGACGATCATCAGCTCGGAAATGACTGCCGAAGATTCGCGGACTCGCAACACCGCCTCTTGGGACAAAGACACGGGTGTCGGTGAACAAAACTTGAAGCTGTACTCTCTCGTTCACCCGCAGCTTACCTTCAAAGACTCTATTGCCATCAGCGATGGCTCGCGGCGCCTGGAATTGATTCGCGTCGGTCCTGGGCATACACGGGGAGATAGTGTCGCGTGGCTGCCAGCCGAGCGGATCGTATTCACTGGTGATCTATGTACAACTCGGGCTCAGAATAATCTGGCGGATCCCGGTATGAGTCCGGATGGCTGGCTTCAGATCCTGGATAAGCTCGCGGCAATGAACCCTGCCATCGTTGTTCCCGGCCATGGACGCGACGGCACCGTCGATGCTCTGAAAGGCCAGCGCGCATATCTCTCCGCTGTCTTCGATGCAGTCAGAAACGGAATGGCAAAAGGCGTCGGAGAGAACGAAATTTACAGCTCGATCGACTGGCCGAAATACAAGCCGTGGTCCGACGACGAAAAGCGCAACCACACCGCGGTAAGCGCCGTGTACAAGAAGTTCAGCTCAAACTCCGGCAGTGTATCCAAATAGGCCTAAACTTCGGCCATAGTACAGTCGATAACGCTTTGACTCTCGTGGAGTGAAGCAGAGCTGGAACCTCGTGATCGATTCGGGGAGGATTCACCTTAGCTCACAAGCAGGAGAGCTTTCGAGCCCGAAGGGAACAACTGTACAAGCACCATCTCGGGTCTGACTGTGAAAGATCTCGCCTTAACAGTTCGCGACAGAAGCAGCGTTTCGTCTAGCCGTTGCTTTACCTTCCGGAGATTCCGGAGGTCGCTTGCGCTTTACGTGTGCTCGCTGCTGCTTGCCACGGTTTCGAGTGCGTTGGCGAGCCTCGACCCGTCGAAAGACATCTCCCAATACATCCAGCAATCCTGGCAAAACGAGCAAGGGTTACCGGAAAACTCCGTAACGGCAATCGCTCAGACACACGATGGTTACCTCTGGTTAGGAACCGAAAGTGGTCTAGCCCGATTCGACGGTTTGCGGTTTACGATCTACGACAAAGGCTCGACCCGCGGGCTGACGGGCAATTTCATCACCTGCCTGCTGGTTGACCACACGGGAACGCTCTGGATCGGAACGCACGACGCCGGCCTTACGCTCTTTCGTGACGGCAAATTTGAACCGTTCCGAGGAAACGAAACTCTGGGCAGCGATTCAATCCTGTCTCTTTACGAAGACGCCAAGAGACAGATTTGGGTCGGCACAGACGGGGGCGGACTGACTCGAATCCATGCGGGAGGCTTGCAGCGCATCAGCAACGAAAACGGGCTTTCTGATAACGCGGTGTCTTCCATTTCAGGCGAAGCGGACGGGACTATTTGGGTAGGAACTCGCAATGGTCTCAATCGGATCTCAAAAGATGGCATCGATCGTTACGGCGCCAAGGACGGACTGGGCGGTACCGATGTTCGTTCTGTTCGCGTGGATCGACAAGGCTCCGTGTGGGTCGGCGTGCGCGGAAACGGATTGTGGCAGCGGACGCCCGGCAAGCCCAAGGAGTTTACTCGCTTCCAGGATCTGGCGAATAATTCCGTGTCGTCGATCTTTGAGGATGGGGCCGGTACCTTGTGGGTTGGAACACTGGATTCCGGACTTCACCGGATCGTTCGTGATTCGACCGCGGTGGTCCGGAAGAGTGATGGCGTTCCGAGTAACGGTGTCTGGACCATCTTCGAAGATCGGGCCGGGATTCTGTGGGTAGGCGGTACCACCACCGGATTGAGTGCGATCCGCCAGGGTCTCATCACACCGTTGAGCACGGAACAAGGATTGGCGGCAAACATCAGTCTGGCCGTCTATCAGGACCGAAGCGGCGCGATGTGGATCGGCTCAGAGGGCGGCTTAACGCGGTGGCAAAACGGTAAAGCTAAGGTCTACAGGACGCAAGACGGGCTGCCGGATAATCTTGTTTTCTCGGTCGCGGAAGACGGAAGCGGACGGCTTTGGGTCGGAACCAGAAACGGCCTTGCGCGGCTCGAGAATGGAAGGTTCAAGCCTCTGGCAGAAGCTGGTGGTATACCCGTTAAGCACCCGTTTCTGTCTCTATACACCGATCGCCGAGGCTGGTTATGGGCTGGCTCACGGGGAATCCTGATCCGCTGCGATGGATCAAGAATGACCACGTACACCACAAAGGATGGCCTGCCTGACAAGTTCGTGACGGCTTTGTACCAGGGTGCAAATGACGTCCTCTGGATTGGTACCGACGGTGGCGGATTGGCTCAGTGGAAGGACGGTCAGATTCGGCCAGTCGACGGAGTGCCGAGCAATATTATTTATTCGATCGCAGGCGAGGCCGACGGCACCCTATGGCTTGGTACCAACGGAAAGGGGCTCCTCCGATTTGCCGCGGGAAAGTTCACGAGTTACACGACGCGGGACGGCTTGGCAGACGACGCAGTTTTCGAGATCCTCAACGATCGCTTTGGGCGTTTGTGGCTAAGTTCGAATCACGGGCTCGTCAGTGTGCCGAAGCGGGACCTTGAGCTGTTAGCGGAGCATAAAATTCAGAGCCTGCGGGTCACAAGCTATGGCGTGCAGGACGGGATGAGGAATCACGAGTGTAATGGCGGATTCCAGCCTGCCGGATGGCAAGCAAGCGACGGGCGGCTTTGGTTCCCAACTCTAAAAGGCGTGGCAGTGGTCAGCCCCAACGAGGCGGAAGCTTTCAAAGTTCCATATCCGGCGCTGGTTGAACAGGTCCGAACAGGCAAAACGTCCGTCTCCGGGAAGGATCACTTTGTGATACCTCACGGGCAGAAGCGGCTCGAATTCCAATTTGCTGCTCCCGGTTCTTCTGCGCCCGGCAAACTCCAGTTCAGTTACATGCTCGAGGGCTTCGACAAGGATTGGATGCAAGCGGGGTCCCGGGGAAGCGCCAGCTACACGAACATTTCGCCTGCGACATATCGCTTTCGTGTGCTCGCCTGTATCGACGGCCAGTGTTCCAGCAACGGATCAGGCGCGATGGTTACGGTGCAACCCGCGATCTACGAGACTAAGACCTTCTTCTTCCTGCTGGCGGCCCTGGTTGCGGGAGCCGGATTAGCTCTTCACCGCATCCGTGTCACCCACCTGCGCCACCGGGAGCGGCTCTTGCGCTACCTGATTGAACAACGAACCGCGGAACTCAGGGAGTCCAGAGACCAACTGGAAGTTCGTGTCCAGGATCGAACCAGAGATCTTTCTCTTGCGAACGCAAAGCTCGAACTCGAGATACACGTCCGAAGGGAAGCGGAAGAGAAAGCTGCTGCTGCCAATCGCGCGAAGTCGGAGTTCCTGGCAAATATGAGCCATGAAATCCGGACGCCGATTAACGGCATCATGGGCATGACCGACATAGCTCTGACCACGGACTTAAATGTTGAGCAGCAGGAGTACCTGGACATCATAAGGATCTCGGCGGATTCTCTGCTTTCGATCGTCAACGATATTCTCGACTTCTCCAAGATCGAGGCAAGCAGGCTGGAACTGGAAAGCATCGAGTTCAAATTCTCGGAATGCATCAAGGGCGTAGTCGGGCTGGTTTCGGCCCAAGCCCGGGAGAAAGGCTTGCGATTGGATGTCACGGTTGAAGAGGACCTGCCCGAGTACCTGAGCGGTGATCCGGGGCGTTTACGCCAGATTCTCCTGAATCTAATGTGCAATGCGGTCAAGTTCACCAAAGACGGATTCGTAAGCCTTACGATCAATTCCGAATTCATCTCCGAAACGGAAGCGCGGTTGCACTTCGCCATCGAGGATTCCGGTATCGGCATTCCGAAATCGAAACAGCAGGTTATCTTCGAGGCCTTCTCGCAGGCGGACAATTCTTCGACACGCAAGTTCGGCGGTACCGGTCTGGGGCTGTCAATCTCATCCCAACTGGTTGAACTGATGGGTGGAACTATATGGGTAGAGAGCGAAGCGGGACGAGGCAGCACCTTCCACTTCACTGCGACGTTTGGAGTTTCGCCCAGTTCCGTACCTGGGCAGCTACGATAATTTGGAACTGGCTTTGGCCGGCAAGGGTCAGTAACGTTCAGTCACTTCAAGTGGCGGAAGAGCTCACTCTTCTGCGGTCGTCAACCAGCGCGTCAAACCTTATCATCACCCACCGCAAGAACGAAGTACCGGGCCGTTTTGTTGCCTGAGTTCTTCCAGCCATGGCGATCTCCAGACGCCAAGTAGGCGACAGACCCAGCATCCAGCTGCGTTGTTTTCCCATTGACAGTTACCTCGAGTTGTCCCTCTTTGATCAGCAATAGTTCCTCATGAACATGTTGGTGCGGAGGATGCGGCATCTGACCAGGCTCCAGTTCGGACTCATGCAGATCCAGATCGACTCCGCTGTGCGACATGCCTTTGAGAATTTGCCGGGAAATCAGAGATCCGCTTTTGTGTACGGGCAGATCTTCGAAGCGGAACGCAGCGGAAGGCAACGCGGTTGGCGGAGCCGAAACAGCTGACTTTCGGGAGGAACGGCAAGAACAGTCCAAAGCAACGACGCGACAGCTTCATAGCAACAAGGCTTATCACAGGCCGGCTTAAAAGCGATGCGCTCGGGTTTTCATGCCCGCACACACCGGACGGAACACTTCTAGTTCAGCCCGTAGACGTCGACCTTGGCAGAATAGGTTGGTACAATCACGTATCCGCCTGAGATGGTCGGAACGTTGAACTTGGGATGGGTGAAATCGGTCGGCGACTTGTAAATACATTTGAGCCACCCGCTCCCATCTTGATTCTTGTCAAGGTTGGTTAGATCGAAAGCCAGCAGTTGTCCCTGCACCACGCTGCGATTTGCATCTTGCATCGGGATGATTGCCCAAAGTATCCCGTTCTTTTTCCCATTACTGGACACGGCCAACATACCGCCGGTCATGCCGGGCGATTGCGGACTCGCGTACTCTTGGCTGTTTCCCAGAAAGGTCAGTGATCCGTTTGCGTTGACCTGGAACATCCGCGCGTTCCCGTTCTCACCCATGCATTCCACGGTTGTGCCATAGGTATCCGATTCGAACAACGTGGGAGTGCTGTGCAGATGGTGCGTGATGTCGTCGTAGGTGAAATCCAGCTGAGTCGAGTCCGCGGGAGCTGAGTCCTCATATCCAATCACTTGGCCTTGCGCGTTATGTTTGAACGCGGCGTACGTCAACCAGATCGGCGGGCTGAGGAGTTTGGCGTAATTGGCGGACGCGTGAGCAAAGTCCGCGGGCATCGTCTTGCCCATATCCTTGAGCCGGACGGAATACCAGATGCCATCCTTTCCACCGCCGCCGAGAATTCCGTATTTGTCGATCAGAACGGGACCTCCGCTACCGAGATCCTCATCGCCCCAAACTCCGTAACGCGGATCGTTCTTGTCCGCCATCATTTTGGAGTGCATGCCGCGATCCGCATTCACGACCTCGATCACGCGCCCGTCTCGACTGGCAGAATTGATACCTGCGAGCTTGGGGCCCAGATTCCTGGGAACCGTTTGCGTGGGATCTTGTCCAATGCGACCCGAATCCGAGTAAGGGCTCCACCAATCGACGCACTCAATTTTTCCCATCTGGTGAAGCGTGTCGGCCGGAGGAGTGTATCGGAGATGGACGAAGCTTTCGCCGAAGTCCGTTGGAGGCCCGAAGGAGCCGTTCCCGGTGAGGGCATACATGTCACCGTTCGCATCCACGGCGAGTCCCTGTCCTGCTTGCCAAATCCCGGCGCCGAACCCGCGTACTGTGGATGCCCAACTCCCGGTGAAGCGCCAGGCCTGAAGGTCGGCCGCCGCGACCCAGCCACTGGCGGAAGCGTTGGTCTCTAAAATCGAGCCCGAGGCTACGAAGACCGTCTTATGGCCCCCAACCTTCGCCAGCGCCAAGGCAGCGCGTTGTTTTCGCATCTGCCCCGCATAGCGAGCAGTGGGGAGACCGTTCCCGGGAGCGTACGTTAGCGGCATTCATCGCAAGTGCAGCCTTGACTTCCTTGCCGGTTCTTAAGTCGACGGCGTGAAGAGAATGCGAGCCCTTAGCGGGGGATCCGTCCGGCGAAATCCAGGCAACGCCATACCAGGTGTAAGTGTCGGGATCGATAACGCCTGTTGAGAGCACGCCTACATGCTGGTTGATCTGCCAGAAATCGATGCTTTTGTCGGAATCGATAGGACGGCCGAGATTCGTTTGCCATAGAATGGCGCCGGTTTTGAAATCAGCGGCGATGACATCGTTGGCCATCGACGATAAAACGATCAGGTCATGCGTTGTTCCGTCGCTCAACTTCACGCCAGGCATGATGAGCGGCTGCGACTCAATACCTCGTGCGTCATTCCGGATGGGGATGGAATAGAGCCGATGAAGACCGCCGACGTTTTGAGGTGTCAGAACGGTTTCCGAGGTGTAAGCGCCATGGCGGAGATTGTTCGCACTCCGGGTCAACACCGCGCTGACAGTCGGCTGTTGCTGAGCTCTGCCGGCAGGAAGAAATGCCCAAACAATTACAAACAGCACGAGAGGGGAGAGCGACTTGCGGTTCATCGTGTTCTTTGAATAGCAGAACTGCCAGGTATCGGCAAGTGTGGAGGCGATTCACATCCCTGGCCAGGCGCTCCGGAAGGTTACGTTGAACTGCCTCTTGGATTAGGGTACGATCTTTGCATCACCCGAGACTAGAAATTGCCGGAGGCACGCTGTCTCATGAAATTACTGCCGACGATCAGTGCATGTCTACTTTTTGCACTTTGGCCGTCCGAATCGATTCGCGGGGCAACTCAAACCTTTAGTGTCCCGGTCACGTATTACAAACTGCCGAATGGCCTGCGAGTAATTCTCTCACCGGATTCTTCGGCGCCCACCGTC
Organism: uncultured Acidobacteriaceae bacterium; assembly: GCA_963730775.1. GTDB lineage: Bacteria > Acidobacteriota > Terriglobia > Bryobacterales > Bryobacteraceae > Bog-105. The sequence continues at coordinate 461,638 of CAVSTI010000028.1, forward strand.
GCGACAGCCGTTTACTACCGGATTGGATTCCGGATCGAGCCGAAAGACCGAACCGGATTCGCCCATCTCTTCGAACACATGATGTTCCAGGGGTCGCAAAACCTAGGCAAGATGGAATTCATCAAGCTCGTCGAGCAAAACGGCGGAATCCTTAACGGCTCGACGAGGTTCGACTTCACGAACTACTTTGAGATCCTTCCGTCCAACAAACTGCAGACTGCGCTTTGGGCTGAAGCCGATCGCATGAAAGGTCTGTCAGTGACCGAGGAGAACCTTAAGAATCAGCAGGGTGTGGTTGCGAATGAAGTGAAGGTCAACGTCTTGAATCGGCCATACGGCGGGTTTCCCTGGCTCTGGATGCCGCAGTATGCAAATCAGAACTGGTACAACGCTCACAATTTTTATGGAGATCTGAAGGACATCGAAGCAGCGAAGCTCGAGGAAGTTCAATCGTTCTTCAAGACGTATTACGCCCCGAACAATGCGGCGCTCGCAATTGTCGGAGACTTCGACCCGCAGCAGGCAAAGACATACATCGAACAGTATTTCTCGGCAATTCCGAAGTCCAATGTCCCGCCCATTCCCGATCTGTCCGAGCCTAAACAGGAGAAGGAGCGGACGGTCTCCCGTAAGGATGCGATGGCAACTCGGCCCGCCTTAGCATTCGCGTACCACGTACCGGAGCGCAACACTCCGGAATACTACGCCATGGGTCTGCTCGACCAGTTGCTGGCAACCGGTAATGACAGTCTTTTGTACCAGGAGTTGGTCAAAAAGCGTGGGTATACCGGGTCCGTGTCAGGCGCCATCAACGAATTGGGCAACATGTTTGACTACGGTGGCCCCATGCTTTGGACAGTGTCGCTGGTTCACGATCCGAACGTTACCTCGGAGCAGATCATGTCAGCGGTCGATAGTGTGATCGAGCCACTTCGATCAAAAGACATCGATCAAAACCAATTGACACGAAGCGTCACTAAACTGCGTTCGAGCCTTTATAACTCTATGACTGAATTCGCCGGGTTCGGGCGCGCGGACTTGCTTGCCTCATTCGCACTCTTTGACGATAATCCGGCGCGTATCAACGACCTGGAAACAAAGTTCCGCCAGGTGACTCCGGAACTCATCAAGAAGACGGCGATGGAATACCTCGCGAGAACCAATCGCACCGTGCTACGGCTGGAACCGGGCGCAAACGCCCCGGCGAACGCGCCCACTCAGGGAGGTGGGAAGTGAAATCGATTCTGAGCTGGACACTTCTGGCAGCGTTTGCGTGCTGCTCCTACAGCAAAGAGACTCCACCACCCGGGGCCCCGCCCAAACCGTTCAAATTAGCGGTAACCGATGACTTCACTCTGCCGAACGGAATGAAAGTTACGCTGGCGCCTTACGGGGTCGTGCCGAAGGTGTCGGTTCGAGCTTATGTAGACGCTGGCCGATTGCGCGAGGCGGCAGGCAAAACTTGGCTGGCGAGCTTAACGACGGAGCTATTGAAGGAGGGAACGAAGAACCGCTCAGCAGAGAAGATTGCGCAAGAGGCGGCAGACATGGGCGGAAGCCTCGAACTGACGTCCGGGGACGAATCGGTGATCGCCGGAGGCTCGGTGCTCTCCGAAAACGGCTCCCAATTCGTTGCGCTCCTGGCCGACGTCCTCGAGCGAGCGAGTCTGCCCGAGTCCGAACTCCCCCGACTCAAAGCAGATCTGCTTCGGCAGTTGACCGTCACGAGATCGCAACCGAAAACCCTGGCGCGTGAACGGTTCTTCCAAACTATGTTTCCCGATCAGCCATACGGGCGGCTTTACCCGTCGAGTGAGGCTCTTTCCAGCTACACGATGGCAGACGTCCGCAGCTTCTTCGATGGGAATTATGCCGCATCCCGCACTCATCTCTATGTGGTCGGAAAGTTTGACCCCGCTATCAAAGACGCGATCAAACAGGAATTCACAGGGTGGAAGTCCGGGTCAGCTGAGGCTCTCCCGCCTGTCAAGCCGGTCAGCCAGTATTCTCTCCAAGAGGTCGAACGGCCGGGAGCTCCCCAATCGACCATCTATGCAGGATTGCCCGTTGCTAGTCCGAAAAGTCCGGATTACATGGCGCTCGATGTGATGGACTCACTACTCGGGAGTGCCTTCGGATCCCGGATCACTTCCAATATCCGGGAGGCGAAAGGCTACAGCTACTCTCCCTTTAGCATCTTAGGGGAGGCCGGACAGCAATCGTATTGGGTAGAGACAGCCGATGTTACGACGGCCGTGACTGGACCATCCTTGCGCGAGATCTTCGCGGAAGTGAACCGATTGCGAAAAGAGGTGCCTCCCGAGCAGGAATTGCAGGGCATCCGGAACTATCTCTCGGGCGTCTTCGTGTTGAAGAATACAATTAGCCCGGATGCGATCATCAGCCAATTACATTGGGTTGATTCCCAGGAACTCAACCGATCCTATCTCTCCACTTATGTGCAGAAGGTAAATGCCGTTGGACCGCAGGACATTCAGAGAGTGGCAGAGATGTATATTAACCCCGCCAAAATGACGGTCGTCGTTGTAGGCGATAAGTCGAAGATTGCCGATCAACTGAAGGCGTTTGAAACTGCTCCTTAAGGTGCCTTTCTTGGGGTTGCGGCCAGCATCTCGCCTGCTCGACAAAGTCATCCTTCTTTCTGGTAAGGGCCTGAACAAAAACATTGTCCCGGGCCAGTTCGTTTTCGCGCTTCTAGTTTCAAGGGAAGAGGTTCCGGCGATACGTCCTCTGTGGACTGTCGCACGAGGTGTTTCTCGAAAGTTGATGTCGACGTTCCCCGTTCGACTTCCAGCCTCTTCCCGTTGGTCTTCCAGAGTGCGGAGGCCTATCGCGCGTATACGATGCCACGGAGGGCGATGAGACCTTCGCAGTAGCGGCGATACTCAACCAGTGCAGGACCTACGACTCGGGTAAAGCAGTCACCAGCTTTCAAACTGATAAGGCGAACCGACAGGCTGATTTCACAGCGTTCAGAAACTCGTCATAGCTAGCCGGCTTAACAATGAACTCGCTCGCACCGAGTGCCAGACACTTGGCGCGGTCGGTTTCGCGCTTTGAGGACGAGAAGATCACGACCGGAATTTCCCGCAACGACTCATTCGTTTGCATCACGGCAAGCAATTCCGGTCCGCTCATTCGGGGTAGGTTGATGTCGAGCAGGATCAAGCTGGGCTTGGGTACATCCTGGTATGGACCTCTCCGATTCAGGAAGTCCAATGCATCCCGTCCGTCCACAGTGCGCTCGAGTTGCAACTCCGACCCCATTTCCTTAAGGGCGTGGCGGATCAGGGTGTAAGCCGCAGTGTCGTCTTCGACGCTTAAAACGAGCCTTCTGATGCTCACCTTCGCCAAATCCTCGCTTTTCGGAAGATTCAAGTGGGTAACACCCCACCTGAAAAAGCGCGAATCTAGGTCAGCTCGAGACATTGTCGAGTTCTAGATCCCGGATTTCTATCCGGATCGTGGACTCACACGCCAGTTCTGGCTCGAGTCTCGGCGCGCGACCACCGCTGGGCCTGCACTATAATCTGTTGGGTATGGACCTAAGCGACGCCGCTGTTCAGCTTCTTGAGAGCCGAACAGGCCAGCGGGCGTCCTCTCCTAAGCAGTTCTTCCATCGGCTTTACACGGAACTACATGCAAGAGCCAGGCAGATCGTCCGTGCCCGGCACAGGCTCGATCCCACAAGTCCGACCAGTCTCGTTCACGACGCGTTCCTAAGGTTGGAAGCATCAGAAAATCTGGACATCAACGACGATCAACACTTTCTGTCGCTGGCGTCACTTGTCATGCGGCGGATGATCATCGATCGAGCAAGAAGTATCCGTTCCCAGCGGCATGGAAGTGGCAACATCCAGGAGGCAATACGATCTGACCAGATCGAATTGAACCGTGATCCGGACGAACTCATCGCGATCGATCAAGCGCTGGATCGCGTGGCCATCAAGAAGCCGCGAGCAGCGCAAGTCGGCGAACTTTTGGTGTTTGCCGGCATTGGCGTCCAGGAAACGGCAGCTCTGCTTAACGTAAGCCGCAAAACGATCAAAAGGGACATCGATGAGCTAGCCGCCGAGTTGCACGTGCTTGGTTATGGAACACAAGGGACTTCTGTCGAACTCACCTGAACAGTGTCTGGTCTCTTCTACGGACGGCTCTTGTGAACAGAGTTGGGATGTAGCATCGACTGCATTCATACCTGAAGCTTTACGCGCAGCTGTCACCTACATCCGGCAACCGGAACGAATCGGTCATTACCACATCGTTCGTACTCTGGGCCAAGGTGGCATGGGTGTGGTCTACGAGGCCGAGCAGGATCGCCCCCGTCGCACGGTAGCGCTGAAGGTTATCAAACCAGGATTCGCCAGCCCCAATCTATTGAGGCGTTTCGAGCTGGAAGCCGAAGCGCTCGGCCGGTTGCAGCACCCTGGGATCGCTCAAATCTTTGAGGCGGGCATGGCTGACAGCGGCTACGGACTGCAGCCGTATTTCGCCATGGAATTCATCCGGGGCGAACCGCTACTCCAGTATGCCGAAGGTCAGAAGCTCAACGTGGAGCAACGGCTGGAACTGATGGCCAAGATCTGCGAATCGGTTCATCATGCGCATCAGCGCGGCATCATTCACAGGGATTTGAAGCCGGCAAACATTCTGGTTGAGGCGAGTGGTCAACCGAGAGTTCTGGACTTTGGCGTGGCCCGCATCGCAGAGGGTGAGGCGGATTTAACACGACAGACGGACTTCGGGCAGATCATTGGGACTCTTCCTTATATGAGCCCCGAGCAGCTGATGGGAGATCCGCTCGATGTGGATACGCGTAGCGACGTGTACTCGCTTGGGGTAGTCTTATTCGAGCTCTTAGCGGGGTGTCTGCCCTACACGAGCCCTCGTCAAGCGCATGAAGCCCTGGGAACTATTCGAGATTGCAATCCTACGCGGCTCGGCTCCGTCAACCGCGCTTATCGGGGTGACATCGAGACCATCGTCGGCAAATCGCTGGAGAAGGAGAAGACGCGGCGGTATGCCTCAGCGGCGGAAATGGCCGGTGACATACGGCGATACCTGAGGAGCGAGCCCATCATCGCTCGACCGCCGAGCACCGTATACCAACTGGGGAAGCTGGGTCGCCGCCACAAGGGGTCGGTTGTTGGCATCGCGGCAGTGTTCCTTGTGCTGGCGGCGGGAGTCATTGCGAGTACCCGGGAGGCAATGCGCGCCCGTGCTGCGGAGCGCACAGCGATTGTCGAACGGAACCGAGCGGATACCGAATCGGCCACAGCGAAGGCAATCAACGATTTTCTTCGAGATGATGTGTTAGCTCAGGCGAGCTCCAAATCACAAGCTAAGCCGGGCACTGACCCTGATCCGGGCCTTACGGTGCGGACTGCGCTGGATCGGGCTGCTAAGCGCATCGCCAATAAGTTCGACAAACAACCCTTAGTGGAGGCTTCGATTCGAGAGACCGTTGCCAACAGCTATGCCGATCTTGGGTTGTATCCCGACGCACAGCGGCAGGTGGAACGTGCTCTCGAGCTTAGGCGCCGCGGCTTGGGCGCTACGCATCCCGACACCTTAGCCAGCATGAAGCAACTGGCCAGGTTCGTGTTGGCTCAAGGCAATTACGGACAGGCTGAAGTGCTGTACGGGCGCATCTTACAGATCCAATTACAGGAACTGGGGGCAGAAGATGCCAGGAGACTCACTACGATGCAGGAGCTTGGCTACCTGTATGTGAACGAAGGGAAGTATGCGGCCGCGGAGAACTTGTTTACAAGAATTTTGGAGGTGCGTCGGCGGACCTTGAGTGCGGACCATACACTCATTCTGGCCAGCTTAGAAAGCCTGGCGTTCCTGTACCTGGATGAAGGTGAATACGCAAGGGCCGAGCCGCTCTATGCGGAGGTGGTACAGGGCGTGCGACGGCGGTCCGGCGATCAGCACCCGGACACCTTGAACGGCGAGATCAATCTAGCGACGGTGTACCGGCACGAGGGAAAGTATACGGAGGCGGAACAAATGCTCACTCGCGCGCTTGAGCTCCAACGTCGTGTGCTGGGCCCGGAACATTTGTCTACGCTGAACGGGATGCGGAACCTGGCAGGCCTGTACCGTGATGAGGGAAAGTACGAATCCGCTGAACGGCTGGCGACAAAAGCCCTGGAGGCGGGAACCCGTTTGGTGGGTGTTGGGCATCATCTGACGTTACTCATTATGGAGGAGTTGGCTCTCATATACCGAGACGAGCGTAAGTATGCTCAAGCCGAGATGCTCTACACGAAACTGCTGAAACTGGAGGAACAAGCACTGGGCAGAGAACATCCCAGAAGGCTTGCCAGCATGAATGATTTCGCGTTTGTGTACTTGGCTCGTAGAGAATATGTGAAGGCCGAACATGTTGCCCTTGCGGCATTAGATGCTTATAAGAGCGTAGGGACGGATACATGGCATCGCTATGAAAGCGAGTTCCTGCTGGGAGCGAGTCTGGCTGGTCAAAACAGGTACATAGAGGCGCAACCGGTGCTCTTGTCCGGGTATGCCGGAATGATGCGACGCGATGCCAAGGTGCCCGCCGGCAGTCAATTCAAGTTGAAGGATGCTGGAGCGTGGATCGTCCGGTTTTACGAGAGTTCGAACCACAAGGAAGCTGCAAGGGAATGGCGGCAAACACTCCAGATCGCCAGATTCCCTTCTGGTGTTCAATAACGCGGATATACTCGGAACCAGTCTAGAGGCGCTTTCGGAGCACGGTTAGCGATTGAAAACATTGGTGCGGATGAGAGGGGTTGAACCTCCACGCCTTTTGGGCGCTGGAACCTAAATCCAGTGCGTCTGCCAATTCCGCCACATCCGCGTTCGGGCGAGAAATCTCTCTCAGCGTACCATCGAGAGATTCTGACTTGGCTTGGAATTCAAGAAGCTGAGGAACTCCTGGGCATTGCGAGTCAGTTGGGGGAAGGTGGCAACCACATGCTGGTCCGCATCCATAATGGCGTAGAACGGAATGGACACTGTACTGAATCGTGAATCTTCGAGCTTCTGGTTTTTCTCGGATTCGGGGTCGGTCCCGTCCGTGTAGAGATCAACAATGACCATGTCCTTCAGCGCCGCCCGAATCTCCGGGCGCGGGAACATGTTCGCCTTCATCCAGTGACAATTCGTGCAGGCATAGCCGGTGAAGTTCACAAGGACCAGCTTGTTTTTTTCGCGCGCTGCTGCGAGAGCACCCGGCAGATCATTTTTCAAAGTGACTTGCGCCTCAGCAGCGCTCAGCCCATTCCCAACAGACGCCGACGGCTCCGGAATGAAAGCGTCAAGGTCACCCAAACGCGCGTTAAACAACCCCGGGACAAGGCTCACTGCGAAGATCAGGAACGCCGAGGCAAGCAACGCTCGAGTGACGCCTAAGCGCTCATCGCGTTTGATGCCCTCCATCGGCAGTAACCCAAGCAAGTACACGCCGGGCAACGCAAACAACACGATCCAGGCAGCCAGGAACCGTTCCCGCGTCAGCCAATGCGTCTGCAGCACCTGGTCGATATTGCTGAGGTATTTGAACATCACCGCGAGGACAACAAAGCCGAGCACAACCTTCACGCGTGACATCCATCCGCCGCTGCGGGGTAGCCGCTTCAGGTAGCTGGGAAAGAGCGCAAGCAGGAAGAACGGCGCCGCCAAACCGCAGGCGAACGAAAGCATTCCGAGAATCGGCTGCGGACCCTTGCTCTGTACCGATGCAATCAGGAGCGGTCCAACGATGGGTCCGATGCAGGCAAATGACGTAAGCGAAAACGTCAAACCCATCAACAAGGTGCCCGCGTATCCGCCGGCTTGGGATGCCGTATTCAGCCGAGTCAACAACCCTGACGGGAGCGTGAGTTCGAAGGCTCCAAGCAGGCTAAGACCGAACACGAAAAATACCAGCGAAATGAATGCGTTTACCCAAGGGCTCGACCCAAGTTGAACTACTCCAAAAGGTCCGGCAACCGCCGTCACCAGGAAACCCAATGCGGTAAAAAGCACGACAATGCCCAAGCAGAAAACCAGGGCTTGGGCTAAAGCGCCGCGTTTGCCGCCACCGCTGTCCTGGCCAATGAAAAACGACACGGTGATCGGAATCATCGGGAAAACGCAGGGTGTAAACAACGCGGCGAGCCCGAAAGCGAACGCCGTCATCATGAACGGCAATGTGCCCTCGTCGCCGGCTTTCGGGATGGCTCCGGTCCGGCCAGGTGAAGCGGCAACGGTAGCGGACTGGTTAGCGGCCGAACCAGGCGTACTGACTGCGGTTTCGGCGGCGGCTACCAGCGCATAGCCTGCGGGCATCGCGAAAGGCTTGCCCGGCGTCCCCGGCGTGAAGGTAAGAGACGCCTGAACAGTCTTCTTGACTGGCGGAAGGCACTTGGTATCGGAGCAAGCCTGGTAACGAACCGTTGTCTCCAGCGGCACTGCGCCAGAAGCAGAAGATGTGGCGTCCCCTTCGATTAGAAATCGTGCCGATCCTGTATAAGTCTCGGTATCGATGTTGAAATTAGGGTCAAGCTTACGAACCGGTTCGGGACGATAGAGGCGCACCGCGGAAAAGGCCGGGCTTGGTGCAACGGCGATTTTCGTGATGATCGGCCCTCCCGAGGGAGTAGTCGGAGAATATAGATGCCAACCCGACTCGATCTTCGCGTCAAGTTGAAGATAGGCCTTCGAGCCCGGTGCGACCACCTGCCGGTCGTTCACGGGTGAGAGTGCCCAGGAAACCGGATCTTCCTTGGCGAAGGCTGCAGAGGAGACGAACGCCAACGCGAGAAGAGCAAAACGCAGCATAGAGAACCTTCCTAAGCTGATGTGAAAACGCCCAATTCCGATGCAATCCGCTCGTCGACTTTTCCGATGGCAAACTCCCTGGCAATGCGGATTGCATTGTAGATTGCTTTCGCCGGAGAACGGCCGTGACAGATGATGCAAACGCCGTTCAAGCCCAGCAGGGGCGCTCCGCCGTATTCGGCGTAATCAACCCGCTTTTTGAACTCCTGAAAAGCACCGCGAGCCAGGTAAGCGCCCAACTTCCGCTGAGGAGATGCACTGAGCGACTGCTTGAGCATCTTGCCGACCACCTCGACAAGGCCCTCGCTCACCTTTAGCGCGACATTTCCGACAAAGCCATCGCACACCACCACATCGACAGAGCCGGTATAGAGATCGCGCCCTTCCACATTGCCGATGAAATTGATGTCTTTCAGCTCGCGCAGATACTGCTGCGCCTCGAGCGTCAGAGCATTGCCCTTGTGGTCTTCTTCTCCAATGGAAAGCAAGCCGACGCGCGGGTTGGTCGTATGAAAGATCACGCGCGAGTACGCGTCGCCCATGATGGCGAACTGGCAGAGCATCTTGGGCGTGCAGTCGACGTTTGCGCCGACGTCCAACATCACGGCCGATGATCCACCCAGAGTAGGGAACACGGACGCGAGTGCCGGCCGATCAACGCCCGGGAGCATGCCTTGCACAATTTTGGCCGTAGCCATGACAGCGCCCGTGTTGCCGGCAGAAACAACCCCTTGGGCGTCGCCGTTTTTCACCAGCCGCGTCGCGATCCGGATAGAGCTGTCTTTCTTCTGGCGGAGTGCCTTGCCGGCGCTATCCTCCATCGTGATCTGCTCGCTGGCATGGCGAATTTCCAGCGGCAGCTGCTGCCAACCGGGGTGCTTTGCTAATTCTTTTTTGAGAACGTCTTCGCGTCCGACAAGAAGGACTCGGACATCCAGAGCCCGAACCGCCTGTAACGCGCCTTCGACTTCGGGTACCGGGAAGTTGTCCCCTCCCATGGCGTCAAGCGCAATTGTCACCATGTGGAAGCTTCAGCGGGACACGTAAGTCGATGGGGACGCGGGCAAAATCGGCTAAGCCTCAACGACCTCGATCACTTCGCGGCCTTTGTATTTGCCGCAGTGCGGGCAGGCGCGATGTGCGCGAATTTTCTCGTGGCAGTTCGGACACTCAGCAAGCTGCGGGATGGTCAAATGGTCGTGAGCACGTCGGGTCGAAGTGCGGCGCTTAGAATGGCGTCGTTTGGGATTCGGCATAGCTAACTCGTTTTTTTATTTCTATTCAGAATACAGTAAGGCGAACTGATTCGATCAGCGCCTGTTCTCGGTCCGAAAATCTTTCAAACCGCTCCAGCGGTCATCGAGAGCCGGCGGATGACAGTCACAATCCCGCTGGTTTCGATTCTCTCCGCAGACAGGACATATTCCTTTGCAGGTCTCGGCACAAACGACCTGCATGGGTAAGGCCAGCAGGACGACCTCGCGCAAAACATCGTTCAAAGCGAGACCGTTCCCTTCGTAGAAACCCACGTCGATGGCTGACTCGGCCACTTCGTCTTCGCCGCCTTCAGCTTCCGTAGCCGGAAAATACACCAGATCGAAGTGACTCTGGACCGGAATCGATACCGTTTCCAGGCAACGGTCGCAGGAGGCAGAAACGTCCACCTTCAGATCTCCCTGCATCCGCACGTCCCTCACGGCATGGTTCAATAGCTCCGCCCGGCCTTCGCAATGCAAATCGGAGTTCTGGGTGATGTTGCCACCAAACTCGATCTCTCCGGCCGGTACGTCAACGTTGAAACGGACTGGATTCTTTTCCAGTTGAGGAAGACTGATGAACACGACTACTTTCCAAGCGGAAGAACGCGGGCAAGGAGGCTGAGAAGCAGCTTCAACTCTAAGCCGCGGTGCGGGCACAAACATTTAATAGTACCATCCGGGCCGACAATTTGGTGGAGCGTGTGCCTGCAAAGTCCACGGCGAATTTACAAAATGTATACAACAATTTAAGTCGTAAATTGCCCGCGCGTGTCCTCTAAGAAGTCGTTAGGGGGTTCCACCATGAAGCGGCATATTGTCCTTTCACTTGCCACCATATTGCTGACCGCCGGCGGACTGTCCGCCCAATTCGTGAAAATCACACCTCTCGGGGCGCGAACCGGAGAGTTCTGTTCGCCGGATCGAGCCTTGATTCTGGAAGACCCGACGGGCGTTCGCATCCTTTATGATCCCGGAACCACAGTTTCCGGTGGCCGGGACCCAAGATTGCTCGTAGATTCCAAATTAGGGCGGCTGGATGCAGTGCTCGTGAGTCACGCGCACGGCGACCACATCGGCGGTTCCAAGATGACGCAGTCGCCGGATGACTCAGGAGCAACCTGCGCGTCGGTAACGACAGTGGCCACCCCAGACTCGAACGCGGCCGAAATTGCCGCCGCTCAAAGGTCGGCCATCATTGCTTCCCAAGACCTCTCTGCGTTTCTCGGCGCGAAGGTGCAGCGAATTCTGGGAGGCGCCACAACGCCCGGCTGCCCGACGAGCGGAACGGCAAACGAAATGGTCACGCCGTTGAGCGTGGCCTGCGTCGGGAGCATCGGGTACGGCGCCAAGCGCACCATTCGAGCGGCCGGCGCGGCGAGCGGGGTCCAATTTGCTCTGGTCCAGGCGCTCCACGGGAATGCCTTGCCGAATAGCCTGCTGACCGATCCCCTGGTGACGCAACTGGCATCGAACGGTGTTTCGTTTTCTCCCGGAGGTCCCAGCGGCTTCGTTGTCTCCTTTACCAATGGGCTGCGAGTTTATCTGTCGGGAGACACAGGGCAAACAAGCGACATGTCCACCATCGTCAAGGGCTATTACGGCGCGAACCTGGTGGTTCTGAATATCGGCGATGTGTTCACCACCGGCCCTGAGGAAGCGGCCTTTGTCATCAACCAACTGATTCAGCCGGCTTCCGTCATTCCTTCTCACGCGAACGAAGTTGCTACCTCCGGAGGAGCGTTGTTGCCCAACACGAAGACAGCCCGATTTGCCCAACTAGTGACCCCGACTCCGGTTTATCCGCCCCTCAGCGGCATTACGCTGGAGTTCGATGGCCTTGGGCACTGCATGATCGGGTGCAACGGGCAGTCGAAACCCAGGTCACAGTAAGAGGCGGCAGCCTTAGCTAAGCTGTCCGGCGATGTCGAACTGCCGTTCGGTGCCCGGTGTGATGATGACGCAGTCGTTATGAGTTCCCCCGATTTGGGCCGGCTTGCCATTCACTGTGGCTGACTTTAGACGGCTCTCTTTGGGTAATCGGAACTTCACCGAAAGCTCTCTCGGAGCTGGGCCGTTCGCGAGGTTGACTCCCGCAGTTGTCGTCTTGCCAGACAAGTTCGAGGCCAACCGGAAATTAACGCGCCCCCACCGGGTGGGTGCCTGGTCGACGCGTATCTCTTTCCCGGACCCTACCCAGGCGCTCGGCAGCGCTCGTCCGAAATGAAGACGCTCTTCGTCCGAGTCTTCGGAGACCAGCATCCAACGAACCAACAACGGGATCGTCTGTTGGGCGGGGATACAGAACAGCGGAGTGCCTCCCGTAATCCCAGAAACCTCGCCGGCCGTCCAACTGCCGCGGCTGTGATCATGGAACCGGTGTGAGTAAAGGAACAGTAAATATTCGTCGACCCGATCGAGATGTAGGAGCATCTGCGCGTAGCCGTACGAAATAAAACCCAGAATGGCGCGGCCGTTCGGATTCGGACGACCCACATTGGCAACCACGCCGAGTGTCGTTGCCCCATATGCCCGCATACAGTCGATGACTCGGTTGGCCATCTCCGGTGGAAGCACGTCGGCCTGAACCAGTTCCGCATAAAGCCGGTGCGGCCACTGCTGCGGGCTGGGTCGTTCCTGGGCCATGGATTCCCGGAACGTCAACTTCGTTCCCGGCAGCGGGCTTACATACGGCGGCGTCATGTCCTGGCGAGTGTTCTTCTCCATGCTCTGAACAGTCGTTTGTTCGAGAACCCTGGCTCGGTTCGCCCAGTCGGATGACTGCTTCACGCTCGTCGAGTTCGATCCGCAAATCTGCGTCCAGACCCTGCTCAAGTCACGGAATCCGCGGGCAGCGAACGCGCTATTCCCAAAATACGGTTGCCACCAGGTATCCGGCGTGGGTGCCAGGCAGGCATCTGACTCGCTCCATCCGCGTATCAAGCCGTACGAAACGTCGTCTTTCGGCAGCTTCAGGCTCTCGTCGTGCATGGCCGCCAGCATTGCGGCGGTTGCGACGATCTTGTGCTTGTGCTTTGTCAGCAGCGCCTTGTCATGCGTGTAGTTGTAATACCGGGCGAGAAGCGCGAGTGTCAGACCGTATTGAGCCGTTTCAGGCCCGCGCATGTTCACATTGCCCTTCGCGTCTACGAAGTCAGTGAAGTAGTTGTCTATGATGCGTCGAGTGACGTCGAAGCGGCCCCATTCCAGATTCGTGTAAACGGACATCGTGAAGATGTCCTGAAATCCGTCGTACTCCGGCCCATAGTAATCGCGATCAACCGAGAGGTGATCTCGGCGGCAATGTATTCAAGATTGTATCCATTTGAGCACTCCCGCTATTTGAGTGCAAGAGAAATCCGTACCGGGCAAGCTTCGAAACGCAGGGTAATCTAGGGAAGAATGGCCGCACCTGTTCACAAGCGCCGAACTGCCAAGTTGGGGGGCGAAAACGAGCGAGGAAATAGCCTTCGCCTGGCGTTTCAGCAGCTTCGGCAGATGATTGTGACTGGCAGGTTGGCGCCGGGAACTTGGATTATTGAAGCGGAGCTCGCGGCGCGGCTTGGTTTCAGTCGCACTCCGATACGGGGTGCGCTGCACTGGCTCGAACGTGAAGGTTATGTCAACGCAACCGGCGGCGGCAGTAAGAGCCGGATGTTGGTTTCGCCTCTGACTCAGGACGATGCGCGGGAGCTTTATTCGATCATTGCGCACCTGGAGGGTTTAGGCGCAAGGCTGGCCGCTCAGCTTCCTTCGGAGAAGCGCGACGCGCTGGTTGAGAAGCTGCGCGGATTCAACGATGGCCTGGTCGAGTTAGCACGTACTCGTCACGCGGACGCCAACCGCATTTTTGAACTCGATCTGAACTTCCACCGCGCGGTCATGGAGGCTGCCGCGGGCCCCCGCTTGCTGGACATTCACAACACGGTGCAGCCGCAGGCCGAACGTTATTGGCGCCTTTACGCGGGCGCGATCGTGGATGAACTCGATCAGTCCATCCATGAGCACGAAGGGATTATGGATGCGATCTCGAAAGGAGATCCCGATCGTGCTGAGCTCTCCATTCAGGGTAATTGGGAGCACGGAGTAAAAAGGCTTTCCCGCGTCATCGAAAATCTCGGCGAGCGCGGGAGCTGGTAAGTCTTGCGGACCCGAGTTCGCTAGAGCTTTACCACCACGGGGCGGCCTTGAAAAGCAACTTCGCGCGTTAGTGTCTCGCCGGCGACTCTCACCACGAGCTTGCGGCTGTCGGGTGCCATCATCCGTGAGCCCCTGGCCAGCCGTAATGAAAGCTGGCGCCTGGCATCATTCCAGGTCATATCGATCCGCATAAACTCGCCTTTTTTGTAATCGAAAGTATTGCCGTCGTCCTCATAGAGCGAAAACGCCCCGTCAGCACCGGGGTGGACCCAAATCGTCAGAGGCTCGTCGACCTTCTCTCCCGCGTACTGCTTGATCGGACCCATTGGAAGGACCGCTCCGGCCCGAACATATAAAGGAATGGTTTCGAGATCCACATTGCGGGTAATCTCGCGGCCACCGTCGGTCGCTTCTTTCGACCAGAAGTCGAACCATTTTCCGCGGGGCAAGTATACGGAACGGCTAGTCGCACCTTTCTCAACAATGGGCGCGACCAGGAGGTCCCTTCCATAGAGATATTCATCCCCGCGCGCCGCCGCGGTCTGGTCGTCCGGATAATGGAGCCAAAGCGCACGTATGATCGGGAGGCCGGTTTCGCACGTTTCCTTCACTGCCGAATATAGGTACGGCATGAACTGATACCGTAGCTCGAGATACTTCTTACAGATAGGCTCAATGGCAGGGTTGTGGAGATCTTTGGGATCGGGATGATAGCTGGGCGTCTCCGGGAATCCAATTTCGCCCACCGTCCAGCCCCAAGGCAAGTGAAGCCGCCAATCGCGCCCATGAGAGCGAAACAGGGGATTGAAAGCCGCAAACTGAAACCAGCGTGCGAAAAGTTCGCCCGTATATTCCTGGGTCGGGACAAAGCCGCCAATGTCCGATCCCCAATATGGAATCCCGCTGATTCCCGTGTTGATCGCGACGGGCACATGTGTCTTGAGTGTTTCCCAAGTGGACTGAACATCGCCCGACCAGAGGAAAGCTGCAAAGCGCTGCATGCCCGCATAGCCGTTCCGGTGAAGCGCATAGACACGCTCATTTGGCTTGTACAGTTGCTGGCCCTCGAAGTACATCCGGTTCCGCGCAAGGCGTGACGGCGCATCCAATCCATCACCCTGATCGGGCCACCAGCCGTCCACCCCGAGATCGAGCAGTTGTTTATGCACCGGCCAATAGCAGCTCACCTGGCGATCCGGCGGCCAGTGCCCATCCGGCGTTCGCCCGCTCGGAAGCGGGGCCGCGGTACACGGATCGTGCACGGTGCCGGTGAGTTTGTGTCCCTCAATGACGATATGGAGAACTACCTTAAAGTGTTCCTGGTGTAACTCGTCGATCGTGTGTTTCGGATCTGGGAAGACCTTGCTGTTCCAGGTGAACTCGCCATTGTTGGTATTCCAACCCACGGGTGTGAAGCCGGTTCCGAGATAGATCATCGCATCGCACGGCAGCTTCTTGTCCCGGAATAGTCTTGGCTTCGTCCAGAATTTCCTCTGGTGTGCCCAGAGTTCGGTGTGATTGCTGATATCCGAAGGACCACAGCGGCGCCATCTCCGGATGGCCGGTGATCTTTGCATACTCGCCCATAATTGCCGCCGGATCTTTCGCGCCGATCACAAAGATGTCCAGGGGTAGCGACGATTGGGAACTGATCGGCTTTAGAATGCCTCGTGCACCAGCTAAGTCAAACGAAACTACCGGTTCGTGAACATACATCGCCCATCCGGATGTTCCTACCAGAAAGGGGATGGGAACCTTGGCGCCATGGGTTCGCAACTGATAACCGCCTTGGCCGCTGGTCATCCGGTCAACCTGGCCTCTGCGGTCGAACTGGGGACCACCTTGCCCAAGTCCGAGCAGAGGACCTTCGCCTAACTCAAAACTGATGTCGCCGGAATCGCCCTCCGAATGGAGTTCCTGTACGGTTCGACCTGCTTTGTCCTGAACGCGTATGCTGAACGGACTGTCCTTCACGGTCACAGTCAAATCGCCGCACTTCACGCCCTTGCCCTTCGTCGCTCCACGCAGACGGGCAATCGGCTTTCCCCATTGCTGCTGAACCAGCGCCCCGTCAGCGGGAACGGGCGCTGAGTTGTCCTTCAGCGGTAAGACTTCGATGCGAACCGTGCTCGGACTGACAGAGCTTAGTGCCACCTCAACTGGCCTACCTTGTATTTGCAACGAGCTCTCGGGCGCGCTTCGAGCCTGGGAGCCAACCAAGGCACTGCCACTTGCTGTTGCGAAAGTCTGAAGAGCTTGCCTGCGTGTGAAGGGACGGTAAGCCATACTTGAGTCTTGCCATCGCATTGTATACAACCTTGGATCCGATGAAGCCGGGCGACAAACGCGCTGCGCGGCTTGTCATTGTGCGAACCTGCCGTAACTGCTCTCCGCTAAATAGAAGTAGAGATTACAACGATGGGAGACGAGGTAACTCGCGGACTGTATTAGAACCGGCATTTCTCGGCCAGTAGTACGATGGCCATCATGCAAGTTGATCTTGCCTTCGCGGAGAGTGGTATCAGGGCAGACCTGCCTGAAGGCTTTCAATATCGGCTTCTCGAGGAGAGGACGGCCAGGCCTCTTGCTGATTGGCGTTCAGCATTGGAAACGGCCCTGGATGAGCCTATTGGTACGGCGCCGATCCGGGAACTTGCACGCGGCAAGACAACCGCCGCGATCTCGGTTTGTGACATCACGCGCCCCGCGCCAAACGAGAAGGTCCTTCCTCCGCTATTGCGCAGATTAGAGGAGGCCGGTATCCCACGCAATGGGATTACAATTCTGATCGCAACGGGATTGCATCGCGCCGCCACCGACGAAGAGATCAGAAAGATTTGCGGTGAGGAGGTTGCGTCGAAATACAGAATCGTCAATCACGATGCACGGGATCTCTCGTCGCATCGTCATCTCGGCACAACGAAATCAGGCACTCCCGTGTATATCGACGAGCGATTCATCGCGGCCGATCTTCACATCTCACTTGGGTTTATCGAACCGCATCTGATGCTCGGGTTTTCAGGCGGGCGTAAGCTCATCGCACCAGGGCTGGCGGCGCAAGAGACCATCAAGGTCTTACACAGTCCCAAGTTCATGCGGGACCTTCGTACCAAAGAAGGCTCAATCGAAGACAATCCTCTCCACGACGAACTGTTGGAGGTCGCTCGCATGGCGCGCCACGACTTCATTGTGGACGTGGCATTCGCAGAAGCTCGAGCCATCGCGGGCGTGTTTGCGGGTGATCCCGAACAGGCTCACAAAACTGGCTACCGATTCGTCTCTCGGGTCATGCTCCAGAAATTGGAAGAGCCGGTCGATGCCGTCGTTACAAGCGCAGCCGGGTATCCGCTTGATCTCACGTTCTACCAGTGCATCAAAGGTGTGACAGCGGCTTCCCACCTGGTAAAAGACGGCGGGCGCATTCTGCTTGTCGGCGCCTGCAGCGAAGGAGTTGGTGGGCCTGAGTTTGCACAGATGCTGCGGGATGGCTTATCCGATTCCGAGTTTCTAAGGAGCATCGAAGGCAGCCCGGTTGTACCGGATCAATGGCAACTCGAGAAACTGGCGATGGTGACCACTCGTAAGCAGGTCCTCTGGTATGTTCCTGGTCTTCCCGGTGAGTATCAACAACATCTTTGGGGTAGGTCGTTTCAATCCCTGAGATCTGCAATCGCCGGGCTGGTCTCGGAATTGCCCGCGAACGCCAGGATCGCCGTTATTCCGGACGGTCCTTACGTTTTAGGAAGTGCCGAAGCTGAAGCGGTGGGTGCCTGGAGCGCTCACGAAGGCTAGCAGGGAACGCTCGGCGAGAAGAATACCTGCCTGCCTCATCTGAAAGAGACGGGTCAGTAAAACAAATGCGCGTCCCCAGGACCAGAGGCCCGAGGACGCGCAATAAACCAAATCGGATTTCCGAAAGTTAGTTCGTTCCGCAGACACTGCTCGACGGATTCGCCGTGCAGTAGTTACTGATCATCTGGGTAAGTTGGGCACGCTTGGCTTCCCAGTCGTCTGGATTAGAGGACCAGCTGACGGGACCAACGAAGTAAGTCGGATCGCCACCCGGAGCGGGATTCTCCCAGAGGGCCTTCGGCATCGCCTGGCTGACGATCGCTTGCGTCGCGGCAGGGTCAATCTGATTGGCGAGCGCAAGATAATCCGTGTCCTGAATTCCTCTGCGCCATTCTTTCAAGCGCAGGCTGGCCAACGGGCCGTTCACACCGTACGAATCGGAAGGATGGCTGACGTCCGTTCCAGGATAGACCAGGAGTCCGTTACCGTTTGAGGTTCCATCGACCCCATATTGGCCTAAGGACCCATCGAAGTAGGAGATCGAGCCCCAGGTTACTGCATTCTGGAACCAGTCGCTCGGCGTGTTGACGTTGGCGTACCAGTAGAACCAGCGATCAACACCCATCTTGTATTGGGTCCAGGGCAGGGTTCGCATGGACACGCCGTCATCTTCGGTCATGGCTGTACCGGTCGCGGGGCGGCCGTCGTTATAGCCCCAGAATTTGCGTCCCGGCGTGGTCTTGTAGAAGTTCGCCGCGTTTGCCAGCGTACCGTTCGAATCACATGGCGATGACGTGGGACAAGCGCCGATGCCGGCCGCGGTGACGGGGATGTCCAGTGTCGGCATGTTGGTGTGCGCGGTTACAGCATCAACCGTTGCGAGGGACAGCATATTCTTGCCCGGACCGGGGTCGTGAGCAATCCATTGAGCCCAGGTTTCGACTTGGCCGAAATCAGAGCGGGAAGGCTCGTCCTGCAGATACAGGAAGTAATCGGTATTCGGCAGATTCTGTGCGAACCAGTTGGCGTAATTATCGATGTGATTTTGGAATAAGCCCTGGTCGTGCTTCCAGTCAGGCACTCCATATGTTGCCGCTCCCCAGGTGCCGTAAGTACCGATCGAATAGATTCCTTCCGGTGTGTTGACGCCCGGGCCATCATACCCATTCTGAGCAGTAAAAAGGCTGCCGGTTAGAGCGGGGCAGGGCGGTGTCGCAGGGATGATCGGCCGCCGGGCACTCGTTTTCCCCAATGATGCTGAGCTTGTGGCGGTGAAACAGCTCAAAGTACTTGTCTGTGATCCCCGCGATTTTTCGTCCGTCTGGGCTGGACCAGTTCGCATATCCTCCAGTGCCTGTCACGTAGCGCCACATAATGTCGGTTGTGTCGACGTTGATCATCGTCTTCGAGGTCGGCGCGTCGGGAAGGCTGAAGTTCCGGACGGTCAGAGAGACGGGTACTTCGTGCGTGGTCGTTCCGTTCTCGAGAATGGTGATCTTGCCTGTGTACGTACCAGCCGGAACATTCTTCGGCACGTAGATATCGGACCAGATGCTCTGATTTTGCCCCTGTGCGATCGAGAACGTGTTCACCAACTCGATGGGGACCATGATGTCCGGATAGAACTTGTCGTGATCCGGGCGATCGCTCCAACCGCCGAATCCATTTCCCTGGCCATTCCACGGCCTTTGGAATCGAACAGGTACCTGGCGCTCGTCGCCCTTGTAATAACCGAAGTAGCTCAGTCCCTTGATTTGCAGATACCGAACGTAGAACAGCTCAATGTTGCGTCCAACCCAGTTGAAAACACCGTCGCCGCTGGTTGGCGTCGACGAGATCGTTGTTCCGTTAGGGCCCGTCAGGGTATCGAATTTAACCGACACGTTGCTTGCGCTTGCATTTGCTGCCTCAAGGACCAGATTGAAACTGACAACTTCGTTCCGGGCGCTCGAGAGCGTAACGCTTTGTCCGTTCCAAGCGCGGTTGAGCACTGTACCGGTTAAATTTTCGACGTGACGCGAGGCGCGGAGCTCGTCGCGAGTTACTTTGTCGCCACCCTCGTTCGCCCAAATGCCGCTGATGCTGGTTCCCTGGGTCGCTGCCGGTGCCAATCCGTTGCTTGTGAGTGTTACAACGTGTGGTGACCCGGGTGCGTTATCGGTGATCGTCAGCGTGCCGACGGATATTCCGACCGAAGTCGGTTTTGCACTCACCTGGATCGTGCAGTTTGAGCCCGCCTGCACCGACGCGCCACAAGTTGTCGTCTGCGCAAAGTCGCCCGTTGCCGAGATATTGCTGATCGCCAGCGGAGCAGTACCGGTATTCGCTAAGGTCAAGGCTTGCACGGCGCTTTGCGTCTGAACACTGATGTCGCCGAACTGAAGGGCGTTTGGAGCGAGTGCAGCTTGTGGCACCATTTGCGCACCGGTTCCGGTCAGAGCAATCCGGTGAGGCGATCCGGGTGCGTTGTCAACGATGGTGACCATTCCGGTTCGGGAGCCGGCGGAAAGGGGTTTGAAGCTGACCGACACGGCGCAGCTATCACCCTTCCTCTTCAAAGCGGCGGTGCATGTGTTCCCTTGGGCGAAGTCGCCAGACACCGTCACGCTTGAGATCGAGAGCGCAGCATTGCCATCGTTTAAGAGCGTGACGCTCTGGGCAGTGCTGGATGCGCTTACGTTGACCGTTCCAAAGGTAAGCGACGTTTTCGAAAGTGAAAGGGAAGGGGAAGTCTTAGCCAGCAGGGCAGTTGGGAATACGAGAATTCCTAAATAGAGTGCTAGTGACCGGGCAAGCTGCCCGTCCCGCTTTCGGTTGGTACCCATACCGATAAGTCGGCGGGCCAACAAAGACTTCGCTCCAGATCAATCTTGAAAAAATTACCGGAGAACTTTCCGGTAAAAATTGCGCTATTATATTCCTCGTGGCGTTAACGGCCGGAAAGATGGTAATTTTTACCGCCTCGGCTTCTGTATTTCGTGGAAATGAATGGTCCCGGCGGTCGCGAACCCCAGGTGTTCGTACAGCCTGACAGCACGCTCGTTCTGCTCGGCTACATGAAGAAAGCTTCGTAGCCCGCGCTCAGCATGGAACCGGAGTAAGTGCTCGATCAGAGTGGTGGCAAAGCCGTTTCCGGTATGTGCAGGATGTGTACACACTGCACTTATCTCTCGCATTCCGGGGATGGCGATCCGCTCACCAGCCATTGCGACTAAGTCGCCATCGCGGAAGAGCCCGAGGTACATGCCGAGTTGATAGGTTCTTTGCCGGAAAAACCCGGGAAAGGCAAGGTCGGTCAGTGACACCATTGCAGCCGCATCTTGCGGTCCAAGGCTTCGAATCTGAGTACCGGGAAGCTGTGGAATCTGGGAGTCGTTGCGCGCTCCGGTGAAGTGCAGTTGCAGCCCCGGAAGCTCGCCCACCTCGATCAGATCATCCACTTGCGGCACCTTGTTTCCGGTTACAAAGATCCTCTCCTCAGGGCCGAGGAGAGCGCCGAGCGCTCGCAGTTGTTCAGCGGAGCCGTGTTCCAATCCAGCAAAGGGGATGACGTCGGCAGGATAGCGAAGCACCGAATCTCTTCCGATTGCGAACCGCGCGTGTTCGGATCGCAATGCGAACCAGAAAGGGTTGGTGAGCATTCTTTCAGTGAACACCAGGTCGGATGCGCCGCTCGATCTCTTTCCTCATCCGCTTGTCGGGGACCGCCGCGCGGCTAACCCTGACGCACATGCACCCACCCGCACCTGCTCGCCTGATGTGAGCCGGATTATGGTTCGTTGCTCTACGCAGACGGCGTGGCTTAATGAATTTTGTGTAACTCCTGAGGCGAGCGACGTCATAGAGGTGTGCACAGCAGGTGCACATTGTCGAGTTGTGCACAGCAGGTGCACATGGTCCTTCTGTTTGCCTCTTGCCTGAGACAAAACGCAAGGAAGCACGGGGTAGAATTTATTAACCGGCTTCGCGCGTAGAAACGCCGAACCAAGCTTCGAAATTTGCTACATCGAATGTTTGCACTCAAGCCGTGGGGAACACGCACGTATCACTGCGTAGAATGCGGTGCCGAGATGAAGTGGAAGGACCGCTACACGTGTGATCTTTGTGGACAATCCGTGTGTCGGAAGCACCTTCGCTGCGTGGACAAAGGGCCGCCAATTACCGCGTGCGCCAACTGCGTGAAGTTCTTACCAAACCACTCAAATTCACGGTAGGGTAGAGCACCTGAAGCAAATGTTCTCTGGAGTTTACTCCAGCGCTCTGCCAAGTTTTCGTTATGTTCTCGGAAAATGTGCATCTAACCTTCGTGGCACTTTCGCTTGCCTGCCTTCTCGGCTTGGCGCTGACGTACCGCAGCTTCCGCTGGCGGTCCGAAGCGCGCTCCAAGATCCGCAAGGCGAGTCAACGTCTTCTTGCGATTCTCTGATTCCTCTTTCTCGGGACTAAGCAGCACCATCGTGCATCTGAGCAATGGGCGGAGCACCTGACGCGCGGAATAGCCGTGCGTCTCTGGATTGTACTTTCGAAACGTTTGATGGTACGAAATGTCTGATCGTAATTCGATCGATACCTACTCGCCCAACCACGCTGAGGCCCTTAGGCGTCATCCTGTAGGCGACCGTGCCGCCTCTGAACGATTGACGAACGACGGCTCGAGTTGCAGTTAGTCGTGCCAAAGCCTGCGCAACAGTGTTAATGAAGATGCTTTTCAGCCCGTTGGACTGAGTAACCCTGAGTTGTTGCGGCGTAATTGAGTGCGCCGATATTACTTGCGTTCGCACCTCATCCACTTCGTGGAGGTCACCATCTGAAAGGATCGCGACAATCGTTTTCAAGAAGTCCGGCCACACGTAGTGGAATTCTCCGTCTCGTGATTCGGCGCCGTTTGAGACTGACGTTGCCGCCTGGCCCGGTATGGATTCCGATGCAAAGCTCCAACGTGACTCGTTGTAACTGGTTAGAGGATATGTTGCGGCTTCATTACGCATGTAAAACTCCCACCCCTTGAGAGTGCTCTTCCGTAATTAGTAATGTCTTTGACTGGTATTACAGTGCCAGTCCCTTCACCGAATCAATGGGCAATTACAGTACCGACCTAGGACCGGGAACCAGTCGCTCGGGCGGAAGGGACAGATTTCGCTGTTCGTGAGCTTCGTTTTCAATGACTTCGCCGGTTTAAGTCTGTGCTGGAAATGGAGATGGAGCGAAGTCGTTCTGGCTCCCCAAACTCAATTCCGTCCACTGGCCTTCACGGGTACGGATAATTCTGTAAACACAAAGCGACACTTTCGGTTCTCTTCTAAGGAACGACCGCCGGTAGAAAGGCTGGAAAGAACGGAATATTCCTGCGGCAGAGAATTGTCCACGATCTAAACGCCGATATTTCAGAACAAATGCAAGCGCCGGGCACAGACAT
The DNA here is from genome assembly GCA_963730775.1 of uncultured Acidobacteriaceae bacterium. Classification (GTDB taxonomy): domain Bacteria; phylum Acidobacteriota; class Terriglobia; order Bryobacterales; family Bryobacteraceae; genus Bog-105. Next base: position 485,077 of record CAVSTI010000028.1, read on the forward strand.
GTTGGGAGCCGTTTGACTTATTGCAGCCGCGGGGCTGCATCGAACGCCGAATAAATCTAATTTGAAGGCGGCTTAGGCGTAATTCAAGGAATTCGATGCGACGAATTCTAAGCCAATCGCTGGTGCGCAGGCGGTTCTGGGATCATCATCACATCGAGATTGGCCCCGTCCCGACTCCAGCCGAGTAGTCATTGGGAACAGCCACTAAAGCAGGAACAACGCGCATCGCTTAGCAGCGCGACTTGTCACAGATTGGATCAACGAATCCGAAGATCAGCGCATACTTGCGGGAATTGGAGGAACGACATGGCTTGCGAGCCTGGATCTTCGAGACGCGAAGGTGCTAGCGCTCTTGCTCAGTTGTGGAAAACCGGAAATGACCGGGGGAGGTTGGAACTGCGGGAATATATTGGAGGCGCGGGGCGGGATCGAACCGCCGAATAAAGGTTTTGCAGACCTCTGCCTTACCACTTGGCTACCGCGCCGGTGGAGGGTTCTTCCGAAACATACCATAGTCGGCCTAGCGAGGCGTAACGACATAATCACAGTAGGCGGCGGACTGTCGTGTCCGCAATCACACGGTGCCGAAGTTGCGCAACCTAAACCGAGATCTACTTACCCAGTTTTCACGTGCCGGCTCTTACTCGCTGGTGGAGAATGTCTTCCTCCGGCTGCTTGGCTTGACGTATCTCACCGCCTTCGGTTCGCTGTTGCCCCAAGTGATCCCGCTACTCGGATCGCACGGCATCGTCCCTGTCTCTAGATTCCTGCTCTCGCTTCGCACCGACTTGAAGCCCAGCACTGGTGTTCTCGATCCCCACCGTCTTTTGGCTCTCCGCGTCGGATGGGACACTGCGAGGCGTTTGCGTCTTGGGTTGTCTCGCTTCGATTCTTCTCATTCTGCACTGGCAATCACGCCTCGCGTCGGGCCTGTGTTGGGTGCTGTACCTTTCTCTGGTCTCCGTTGGTGCTCCGTTTCTCAACTTCCAATGGGATGCGCTCCTGCTCGAAGCCGGCTTCCTCGCTCTTTTCGCCGGGTCGCCGTTGTTGGTTTGGGCCTACCGGGTTCTGCTGTTCCGGCTGATGTTCGAATCGGGGATCGTCAAACTCACGTCCGGGCGACCCCAATTGGCGGAACTTACACGCTCTGCGGTTCCACTTCCTGACGCAGCCGCTGCCGAACCCTTTGGCCTACTACGCGTACCGTTTACCCGACTGGCTCCTGGATTCGTTCACCGCGGCGACGCTCGCGATTGAGCTGGTTGTCCCTTTTCTGTTGTTCTTTCCCAAACGGGCGCGTTACGCCGCGGTCAGTCTGCTTATGCTGTTGCAGCTGACCATCATCCTGACGGGCAACTACGCGTTCTTCAATCTGCTGACATTGGCGATCTGCTTGTGGGGCCTGGACGACTCGTTATTTGAGCCAGTGCGCCAATTCCTGCTACGAAAAGTCCCCACGCGAGACAGCTTCAGGTTTGCCGGCCGCGTTCGACTCGCAAGTAGTTTGGTTCTGCTTTTCTTAATCGCGGTAGGTTTGAACCAGGCGGTTGGAAGTGTCAACTCGGGAGTCGGTCGTGCATTGGAAAGGCACTTGCGATGGATGACGCCTTTCGAAATCGTCAATAGTTACGGCCTATTTGCGGTCATGACGACAACTCGTCCCGAAATCATTCTGCAAGGTTCGAATGACCAGGTTCAATGGCTCGACTACAACTTTCCGTACAAGCCTGGGGAGCCGCATCGAGGGTTGCCCTGGATCGCTCCCTATCAGCCGCGCCTCGACTGGCAGATGTGGTTTGCCGCACTCGGAGACATCAACGAGAACACCTGGGTAGGCAATCTGATGTATCGCATCATGACCGGCGACCAGATTGCGGCAAGCTTACTCGAGCCCGCTCCATTTTCCCGGCCTCCGCACTATATGCGTGCCCTCCTGTATGACTACCGCTTTACAACGCCGCAAGTCCGGGAACGAACAGGCGCCGTTTGGGAACGAACGCTGACACGGACCTGGTTTGGCCCTGTGTCGTTGACCGGTCGCTGACTACGTTGAATTGCATTGTCCTGAAGTGTTCTCGCTGTTCGTCACAATGGGGAATATGCGATATCGGCCATTAGGACGAACCGGTTGGAACGTTTCGGAAATCAGCTTCGGCGCTTGGGCAATCGGGGGCTCGTGGGGCAATGTAGACGATAACGAATCAATGGCCGCGCTGCACGCGGCAATCGATGCCGGCGTGAATTTCATCGATACCGCGGATGTTTACGGTATGGGACGTAGCGAACGCCTGATTGCAAGGCTTAAGAGCGAACGCCGCGAAGAGATCATTGTCGCGACGAAAGCCGGACGTCGGCTGCCCGCGCAAACGGTCGAGGGCTACACGGCCGAAAACCTGGAAAGCTGGGTGAACGACAGCCTGCAGAATCTTAAGGTCGATACGCTCGATTTACTTCAACTGCACTGTCCGCCGACCGCTTTGTTTTATCGACCGGAGGTGTTTGGCTATCTTGATGATCTCGTCAGGAAGGGCAAGATTCGCCATTACGGTGTCAGCGTGGAGCGAGTCGAAGAAGCTCTGAAAGCCATCGAGTTCCCGGGTGTCCAAACGGTTCAGATCATATTCAATTGTTTTCGTCAGAGGCCAGCCGAGCTTTTCTTTCCGGAAGCAGAACGAAGGAAAGTCGGGAATACTTGCCCGGGTGCCCCTTGCGAGCGGATTGTTGACCGGCAAACTGCGTCGCGATTCTCAGTTTGCGCCGGAAGATCATCGCAATTTCAACCGGCATGGCGAGGCTTTCGACGTTGGAGAAACGTTCTCCGGAGTCGATTATGACGCGGCTCTTCAAGCGGTCGAGCAGTTAAAGCCGCTAGTCCCGGCTGGCATGAGCATGACGCAGTTTGCGTTGAAGTGGATACTGTCGTTTTCGGCAGTAAGCTGTGCCATTCCCGGTGGAAAAACTCCCGAACAGGTCAGAGACAACTGCCGGACTTCGGATCTCCCGTCGCTTCCGGTTTCCGCACTGGAAAGCGTGAAGACCGATTTACCGCGAACGCATCGCTCCCTCTGTTCATCAACGTTGGTAGGCGTGATACTATCGCCGGAGTTATGACGATCAGTGAACAGCTACTCCCGGAATTCGACGTGGAAATGGAGAACACGCGAAAGTTGCTGGCCGCCGTCCCGGACGGTAAGTGGGACTGGAGGCCGCATCCCAAATCCATGTCTGTCGGGCAGCTCGCGGGCCACATTGCGGATATGACCTTCTGGGCGGTTGACACGATCGAGAAGGACTCGTTGGTGATCGGTCCGAACGATTACAAGCCCTACCTTCCTGAGTCGGTGGACAATCTTGTTTCCACGTTTCAGGAGAATCGCACCAAAGCGCGTGCCGCCATCGCCAAGGCCTCCGATGCTGACATGGCGCATGTCTGGACCATGACCTGGGGCGGGCAGAAGATTATCGAAATGCCGCGAATTGCCGTACTACGCGGCATGGTGATGAATCATATCATTCACCACCGCGGGCAACTTACGGTATACGTGCGCCTGCTGGACGGGAAGGTCCCGGGCATGTACGGGCCAAGCGCCGATGAAATGCCGGGGGCCTAATCTGCCGCTTCCGGACTCACTGCGAAGAGCTGGTTCTGCAGCTTCGTCCGGCTCGCCGATAGCGAACTCGGAAAGGCGATCCCGGATCGATTGCGGAGCATCCGCGACCACTTCGCAATAGTCCTCGGCGTACCGTTCGCTGATCACCGCTGCCCGTTCGTGCAGCAAGTTCAGAGCACGACCTTCGCCCAGAGGTAAACGGAAGAGCTGGCGCGCAACCGGGTCCTGGACGAGCTTGGTGTCAATCAGTGCCAGCAGCTCCGGTATGCCGGCTCCCGTCTTACCCGAGATGACGACGGCCGGCGTTTCGTTCTGCCGCGCGGTCTCACCAAGCAGCCGATGAGTCAAGGTCGGAAGGTCGTGCTCGAGTTGTCCATTTTCGAGGCAGTCGCTTTTATTGAGAACCAGAATCTGCGGCGCGTTCTCGGCGCCAATTTCGCCCAATACTCGCATCACGTGAGCCGTTTGCTCGTCGGCGGTGGCAGAAGTCACGTCCACAACATGCAGTAGCAATGCCGCGGCGGTCACTTCTTCCAGGGTGGCCCGGAAGGCATCCACAAGCGTCGTAGGCAGGTTCCGAATGAATCCGACCGTGTCGCTCAACAGCACTCTCCGATGCGAAGGCAATCGAATCTGCCGCACGGTGGGGTCGAGCGTTGCGAACATCTTGGCGTCGGCCAATACTCCGGCCCCGGTCAATCGGTTAAACAGCGTCGACTTGCCCGCATTGGTGTAGCCGACCAGACTGACCGTGGAAAGTGGCACTGCCTGGCGCTGGGACCGTTGCACGCCACGGGTTGCCCGAACGCGTTCGATCTCCGCTTTCAGCTTGGCAATGCGAACGCCGATCCTCCGCCGGTCGGTTTCGAGCTGAGTTTCGCCCGGTCCTCGGGTGCCGATTCCGCCGCCGAGCCTGGACATTTGCGTTCCCCGGCCGGCCAGCCTCGGAAGAAGGTAGTTAAGCTGCGCAAGCTCAACCTGCAACTGACCCTCCCGCGTTCGCGCACGCCGGGCGAAGATGTCCAAGATCAGTTGCGTGCGATCGACCACCTTCACGCTCAGCCTGCGCTCCAGGTTTCGGAGCTGGGTTGGCGTAAGCTCGTTGTCGAAAACCACCGTGTCCGCCTCATCGGCTTCAGCGGCTCTCTTGATCTCATCTACTTTCCCGGAACCCACCAAGGTCGCCGAATCGAGCGCCTTCCGGGTTTGCAGCATACGGCCGATCACCTGGCCTCCTGCACTATCCACCAGGGTGGCTAGTTCCTCGATGGACTCTTCAGCCTCGGTGCGGTCTTTCGGTGCCCCAGCCCGGTCTTTCGGGGCCTTGCTAAGGTCTACCCCGACAATCAGTGTTCGTTCTTGTTGTTGATCTGGCACTAGCGAATATTTTCCGGCGGTTCAGCGTCGCTGATCGGAGTGCCTGGGGCGCCATGAACGGCACTGTTTTGAGCGGCCATTCCAACGCTCTTGGCGATGACGATCGTCGATATCGCGTGTTTGAAGATGAGTTGTTCCTGGTTGTTGGCTTCTAGGACCACGGAATACTTGTCGAAGCTCCTGATACGGCCGGACAGCTTCACTCCGCTCATCAAATAAATCGTCAGGAACGTCTTGTCTCTTCGGGCATTGTTCAGGAATGCCTCTTGTATATTCTGTGCAAGCTTGTCCATCAGTCTCTTCCTGTTCCGGGTCAGTCATCAGTTGACGCTTGTAAGAACAACCAGCCTGCCGGAACGAAACAGGCGAAAGTTTAGCCCAAACGGCGCTCCCGGAACTCGCGCGTATCTATTACCATTATTGATTTTGTTTCGACCGGCATGTTTCAACACGTGATAAGGCATGCTGGCTTTCCGGCGAGATTCGGGTAAGTTCGGAGGTCCGGACGTCACGATATGCTCGACTGTATATGGCCGTGGGACCGAGATCAGTGGTCGAGAACGAAGAGGAGTGGGGACGACGGATTGCTCTGGTGAGCGTGGTACTGGGAGTGGTGCTTGCCGTCGCCAAAATCGGAGCGGGGTTCGCCGCTCATTCCGCCGCCGTCGTCTCCGACGGATTTGAAAGCGCCGGAGATGTCTTTTCGTCCGCAATTGTTTACGCGGGTTGTAGTACTGGCTAGCAAACCTCCTGACGCCGAACACCCCTATGGACATGGCCGTTATGAAACATTGGCGGGCTCTGGCTGTGGGCGCCCTTCTTTTGCTCATGGGATTCTTCATCTTCTGGCATGGACTAACTCATTTCAATGAGCAGAGCGTGGTCGCTCTCTTTCGCTCTTTATCCGCTGGTTGCCGCTGTTGTGCTGAAGTCTAGCTTGGCGTTTTCGAAGTTCAGAATCGGCCGCCGAATCGCGAGCACCTCCCTCGAGGCGGACGCTTGGCATGACGTTACGGACCTGATTTCTACCGCTATCGCGTTCACCGCAACTATTCTCATCTTGGTTAGCTCCTACCAAATTCGCGGTAGCCGACCAGGATAGGCGCAATGGTCATCGGGGTTATTATTTTCGCGTTGTCATTGCGAGTTGTGCACGGCGTGCTGAGCCAGCTTCTCGATACGATGCCGGAGCCCGAGAAGATGGCCGAAATTCGGGAGGTTGCAGCGGCAGTTCCCGGCGCTCTTGGAATCGAGAAGTGCTTTGCGAGGCGAACAGGACTCCGGTATCACGTCGATCTGCACCTTGAAGTAGATCCTGAGATGATCGTTCGCGAGTCCCACGACGTGGCTGCGGAAGTAAAGCACAGATTGAAAGACCAGTTGCACTGGATCGCCGACGTGCTGGTGCATGTCGAGCCGGCCAGCGTAGAAAGCATGGAGAGAAACGCCTTAAAGGCGCGCAGCGGATCGGGCGTCTGATGGGCGAGAACCTTCGATGGAAAACCGGCAAATCGCCAACTTGCTGTCGGAAACCGCCGACCTGATGGAGGTTGCTGGCGAGGACGGATTCAGAATTCGCAGCTACCGGAACGCTGCCTCGGTAATCTGCCGCGCACCCGGAGCGCATTGCTGATATCATCTGCAATCCCGATCGAAAGGTTACCGAAATTTCAGGGATCGGCAAAGGGCTGTCGTTTGTCTTGGCGGAGATCTGCCAGACGAGGCTCATTCGAGCGCCGGGACGAACTGCTGGTCAAGTATCCCGCTTCGGCTCTCGAGCTTTTGAAGATCCAGGGGCTAGGTCCGAAGAGCATCGCACTCCTCTATGAGCACTACGACGTAAAAACCGTAGATGATCTCGAGCGGATTTGCCGGGCCGGAAAGTTGCGCGAGTTGCCCGGATGGGAGCGAAGCTCGAAGAGAAGGTGTTGCGCGGAATCGAAGCATACCGGAAGAGCGCTGGCCGGTACCTGTTGAGTTTCGGCTCTCGGGTCGCGGACGAACTGATCAGTGAACTGAAAGCGATTCCCGGGGTCGAAAAGGTGGAAGCGGCCGGAAGTCTCCGCCGCGGCAGGGAGACGATTGGGGACCTGGATCTGATGGTGACCGGAACGGGCACTTCCGACGTCCTCAACCACATGGCGAAGCACCCGAAGATGCAGGAAGTTCTTGCCGTTGGAGGGAACAAAGTCAGTGTCTTGTTCGGTCTCGAGCGCATCCAGGTAGACGTCCGTGCACTTCCGCACGAAAGCTTCGGTGCCGCCATGCAATATTTCACCGGGAGCAAGGAGCACAACGTTGTTCTTAGGACGGTCGCCATCAAGCAGGGACTCACTCTTAACGAGTACGGGCTCTTCAGGCTGGAAGGAAATGAACGCGTTGCGGGAAGCTCCGAAGATGAGATCTACCGTCGCCTGGGCTACGACTGGATCCCGCCGGAGATCCGCGAGAATTCAGGCGAACTGGAAGCGGCACAGAACGGGACATTACCTCGATTGATCGAGCAGGCGAATATACGCGGCGATGTTCACATGCATACGACAGCCACGGACGGAAAGGCTACGCCTGCGTGAAATGGCCGAAGCGGCCGCCGCGCTAGGCTACGAGTACATCGCCATTACCGATCATTCGAAAGCGCTCGCGATGGCGAACGGGCTGGATGAACAGCGGGTCGTCGAATTCGCACGTGAAGTTCGGGAACTCAATCGGGAAGGACTTCCGCTGCATGTATTCTCGGGCTTGGAATGTGACATCCTGCGGGACGGGAAACTAGATCTGGCCGAGGAAGCACTGGCCGAACTGGATTTTGTGATTGGAAGCGTGCATAGCTACTTCAACCTGGAAGCCTCCGAGATGACGGAACGCCTTCTTCAAGCCTTCGAGTCTCCGTCGCTGAAGGTGCTCGGGCATGCCACGGGCCGCATCATCATGCAGCGCGAGGGTTATGCGTTCGACTTCGAACGCATAGCCGCGAAAGCGTCGGAGCGGAAGATCGCCCTCGAAATTAATGCGAGTCCGGAACGTCTTGACCTTCCGAGTCATCTCGTGCGGGCAGGGAAGCGCGCCGGTTGCCGCTTCACCATCTCGACGGACGCGCACCGCCCGGCTCATCTGCAGAATATGAGGTTCGGGGTGATCACTGCTCGCCGAGGTTGGCTCGAGGCGGGTGACGTGTTGAACACGCTGAACCTTCGCGAGTTTGGCCATGCGATTCGGGCCAGCTCGATCCAATGAAATTCTTATGGCATTAGTTTTCGTAACGGGATCTTCCGACGGTCTGGGCCGCATGGCCGCACAGCTCCTGGTCGAACAGGGCCACAGAGTCGTTCTCCACGCCCGCAATGAAGAAAGAGGCAGGGAGGCGCTGGCCGCCGTTCCTGGAGCGGAGAGCGTCCTTACGGCCGATCTCGCCAGCATTCGACAGACTCGCGATCTTGCGGATGCCGCCAATCAACTTCGGTTCATTCGATGCGGTGATTCATAATGCCGCAGTCGGCTACCGCGAGCCGAAGAGGATCACAACCGAGGATGGCCTGCCGCACGTCTTCGCTATCAACACGCTTGCGCCCTACATCCTGACTGCGCTGATGGAACGGCCGAAGCGGCTTGTCTATCTCAGTTCCATGCTGCATCAGAGCGGCGATCCGAGTTTGAACGATCTGGCGTGGGAAACGCGCCCGTGGCGAGGTCAACAGGCTTACTCGGACAGTAAGTTGCACGATGCCCTGCTGGCGTTTGCCGTCGCACGCCGGTGGCCCGGAGTCTATTCGAACGCCGTTGAGCCCGGTTGGGTGCCCACCAAAATGGGTGGTCCACAAGCACCCGATGATCTGGACGCCGGCCATCGCACCCAGGTCTGGCTAGCCGTAAGCGACGATCCGAAGGCGCTTGTCACGGGCAAGTATTTCTACCACATGCGGCTGCGCAACCCTTCACAGTCAACAGGCAACGTCGAGACACAAAACTCCCTGCTCGAAGAATGCAAGCGCTTGTCAGGCGTGGAATTTCCGTCGGCGTAACTACCCGCGTGACTGGGACTATGAATCCGGCGAGTTTTCCTCGACATCAAGCAGTGAGAAGCCGAATGGCGTAGGTCGATCTTTAAACGACGACATGCGGTTCATGGCGGTCAATCTCGACCGCGTGTCCTCAAGTGCGCTGGCGAACGCGCGCTGCATACCGGGATCGATGTTGGCGTTGGCGTCGACGATGGACGAGTAGAGAGCGGCAGAGTTCAGGAAGTTATTGACGACGTGGGCGATGGTTGCCATGGTCGTTCGCATCGCATATAGTTGCTGCGATTGCATTTCCGCCTCGCGCATCGCGGTGATGTCCCGGTGAACCGAAACGACATAAACCAGCTTTCCCCTGCTGTCGACATAGGGAACAAAGGTTACTCTCGCCCAGCGAGTTGCCCCGTCTTTCCGACGGAACTGGCACTCCACTGTCATCGTTTTCCCTTTCGTTTCCGCGTAAAGAATGGCATCCATTGCTTCCTGACACGCTGGTTCGAGCGGGAAGATCGCAGGCCGGTTTACCACCTCCACGTAGGCATATCCGGTGAGTTCCAGAAATCCTTCGTTCGCGTACATGATCGTCAGTTCGCCGCCAGCTGCGTTTGAGATCGTCACGCCATCGCTTGCCATGTCCACTGCCCGAGCGAAAACAGCCACCCGGACGTCCTGACGAAGCTTCAAAACACGCATCGCGCTGTTTGCAAGAACGCCAAGAGCAGCCCTTTGTTGGACATTCAGTGTTCGGGGAGCGCTGTCGATAACACAAAGTGTCCCCAACGCGAGGCCGGTCTCGGTCAGAAGAGGCATCCCGGCATAGAAACGGATGTTGGGATTGCCCACCACGAACGGATTGCCTTGGAATCGGGCGTCGGACAGCGCGTCTTCCACTACGAATAGTTCGGAACCGAGGATCGCGTGGCCACAAAACGAGACATCCCGAGGCGTCTCGGAGGCCTGGAGACCAACCCTGGATTTGAACCATTGACGATTGCTGTCGATGAAGGTGAGCGACGCCATGGAAGTCTGGCAGATCTCGGCAGCAGCCTTAACGATTGTGTTGTAGATGTCTTCTTCAGCGGAGTCGAGCACATCCAGTGCACGTAGGGCCGCAATACGTTCGGCTTCATTCTCCGGGATTGGCGCGGGAAGGAAAGAACGCTGTCCCTCTTGAAGAGAACCCGGCATCTAGTACTAATAGTACTAAAGTAAATCGGTCATGCCACTTTTTTCTTTAGCTCAGCTGGATTTCGAGCGATGTCACCGAAGCTGGTTTGAAGCTGTAATTTAGGGAAGACCCATTCGTAACGTTCTCTTCCGCCGGCTTCACTGTATTTGGCTGATCGAAAGTATTGCGGGCGTGGGTGTCGGAAGCGGCTAACACTCGAGCGCGGACGTTAGCGATCTGGGCTCCCCTTACTTCGATCTGCGCCTGTTGAGCATTCTGCGGATCGGGATTAACGACGGTCAGGAAAGCGCGTTTTCCAGTGACGGAAGATGAGCCCGAGAGTCCGGGTAGTCCGTTCACGCGTGTGGCGGAGAACTCGGTTCTCACGGCCGTTGCCCCCTGATGTGGGGAGTACATCTCGAAAACATGGAATACCGGGGTCACGGTGAACTTGTCCTCACGCGCCACAAACGAAGTATGAATATTGTTAATGAGCTGGGCGGCGTTCGCCATGGTCACTTTGTCCGCGTGACGATTAAAGGTGTCAAGGGTAATGCCTGACACGAGTGCGTCTCTCATCGTTGGGAAGTACGCCCAAAGGTAGCGGGGATCGATGGATGGATCGGTGTGATGCCAGGCACCCCACTCGTCGACCACCAGTTTTACCCGGTGCTCGCGATCGGTCTCGCCCATGATTTGCCAGTGATTTTGAATCAACTCTTCCATGCGATCGGCCTTCTTAAGAAGCTCGAACCACTCGGCTGTGGTGAATTCGTTAGCGTTACCGTTTCCGGTGGTTCCGCAGTAGTAGTGAAGCGCCGTGCCAAAGAGGCCGCGCAGTCCTCCGGGCCCACGCTCGGCTAGCTTCTGGAAAAAGCTGCGGGTCCAGGCGTAGTCCGGGCCGTTCGGGCCCGATGCGATGAACGAGAGCCGGTTAGGGAATTGCGGTACCCACTGCACCCATCTCCGGTACTCGATCGCATATTCGTCCCCTGTGAATGCTCCGCCGCAGCCCCAGCTTTCATTCCCTACGCCCCAATATTGAACATTGAAAGGTTCCGGGTCCCCACCCTGGGCTCGCAGGTCGGCCAAAGAAGTCGAGCCTTTCGGTGAATTGCAGTATTCAATCCACTCATAGAAGTCATGGGCGTCGAGCGCGCGCACGTTTCCCGCAAAATAAGGTTGAGCACCCGCCGGCCCGGCAAAACCGCGCGAATTCATTCGTGCCGAATTCGTTGGGATCGTACTTCTGCGGCCCATCCGGTGCCTTCTGAAGATACTCGTTGTTGGCCCAGAAATTCGTCCTCCGTGGGCGGCGCTCGCGGGGGCCAACACCGTCGCGCCAGTTGTAGCTATCCGCAAAACAGCCGCCGGGCCAGCGGATTACCGGCGCCTTCATCTTCTTCAGGTTCTCGATGAGATCCTTGCGGACGCCTCCCACGTTCGGAATCCTCGATTTCTCTCCAACCCACACCCCGTCGTAGATACAACCGCCCAGATGTTCCGTGAAATGTCCGTAGATGTTGGGCGAAATTGTGCCGATGGTTTCATCAGGCAGAATTTCAATGCGCGCAGTAGCGGCGGAAGACGAGCGTGCGGCAAGGGTAGCCAGCGAGGAAAGCAGGAAAGTTCTTCGTTCCATGACTAACCTCAGATGTTATACCGAGATCTCACATACACTCCGATGCCGATGGTTGGCGTATTGGCACAAGTCATTCCCAGAACCGGACAGTTGCCTGCGGCTCGGCCGCATCGTTGCGTGTTGCATTCAGACCACTTAGCCAAGCCGCTTGGTGTGGAACGCGAGATGCCATTAACAGGTGAGTCATATGGACGTACCTCGTGGAAAAGAAGTCGCCCGCCGCCGTACGGTTCGGCGCGTTGCAATTATTTTGGGAGCAATCGCAATAATCGGCGGCACGACTGTGGCACTTGCCCGTCTAAAACCAGCAGCACCGTCGGTCGAAATGAGCGGATTGTGGCCAGGAACAGTGAAGCGAGGTCCCATGGAGCGGCAGGTCCGCGGCTTGGGCGCGCTTAAGCCGGAACAGATCTACTGGATCAACGCCGCCGTGGATTCTCGCGTGGTCCAGATTGTGCGCCGCGCGGGCATCGACACGATTAGGGCGAACGACATCATTATGGTCCTGAGCAATCCGGACCTCGAGTTGGATGCAGAGAAGGCGGAGTGGGTCGTGAAGCAGGACGAAGCCAATCTCGCAAACCTGAAGGTGAAGCTCGAAAGCGACAAGCTGGATCAACGCGCCAGTCTGGCGGAACTGGAATCCCAATACACACAGGCGAAACTCACCGCCGACCGCGACCTGGAACTGACCCGGCTGAGCTTAAAGAGTGATCTTGAATCGAGATTGTCCGTCAACCAGGCGAATCAGTTTCAGAACCGTGTCGGTTTGCAGAAGCAGCGTCTGGACATCGCCGACCAGTCGATCAAGGCACAGATCGAAGCGCAGGAAGTTGTGGTCCAGAGTTCAAAGCCGCGTACGAACTGAAGAAGCGCCAAGTGGACCAGCTGACGATTCGCGCGGGCGTGAATGGGGTTCTTGCAGGAGGTCGACGTCGAGGTTGGCCAGCGCGTACCCGCGGGGACGGTGCTTGCAAAAGTTGCCGATCCGACGAAGCTCAAGGCCGTGCTGCAGATACCGGAAACACAGATGAAAGATGTTCGTATCGGTTTAGATGCTTCCATTGATACTCGGAACGGAGTTGTTTCCGGGCGCGTGATCCGGATCGATCCGGCGGCCCAGAACGGCACCGTAGGGGTGGACATAGCGCTTCTGGGTCTCTTCCCCAGGGCGCGCGGCCGGAACTGAGCGTAGACGGAACGATTCAGATCGAGCGGCTCGCGAATGTTGTTTATATCGATCGTCCAGTCTCCGGCGAACCGGATGCAACAGTAGGTTTGTTTAGGCTTGACCCCGACGGTAAAGGTGCTTCACGCATAACGGTCAAGCTGGGTCGAGCTTCCGTAAACACGATAGAGGTACGCGACGGATTGAAAGTGAATGATCGCGTGATTCTATCCGACATGTCCCAATACGATTCGTACCAGCGGATTCGTCTGAACTAGTAACCAAACACCTACGTATTGAGTAGAGACAAAGAAAGGTAGACCCGAGCGAATGACGGACGCACATCCCCTGATTCATCTCGACGGAGTGAAAAAAGTATTTGTCACAGATGAGGTAGAAACGCATGCACTGGCGGGCATCCATATGGATATCCGGCGCGGTGAGTATATATCGATCTCAGGACCATCGGGATGCGGCAAAAGTACTTTGCTAGCTATTTTGGGGCTCCTCGACTCTCCGTCGGGAGGAACTTATATCCTGAACGGAAAGCCGGTGCAAAGCTTGAAGCTTGCCGAGCGTGCGCGCATACGGAACCGGGAGATCGGGTTCATTTTCCAGGCCTTCAACCTCATCGGGGATCTCAACGTGTACGAGAACGTCGAGCTCCCGCTGACGTACCGCGGCATGGGTTCGGCGGAACGTAAGAAGAAGGTGCATGAAGCGCTCGAGCGTGTCGGGATGTCGCACCGCATTAAGCATTACCCATCACAGCTCTCCGGTGGACAGCAGCAGCGTGTAGCGGTCGCAAGAGCGCTTGCCGGTGACCCGGCCATCCTGCTGGCCGATGAGCCGACCGGAAACCTGGATTCCCAGAATGGCGAGCAAGTGATGGACCTGCTTCGCGAGCTTCACCGTGGAGGCGCCACCATCTGTATGGTGACCCATGATCCTCGCTATGCGCGCTATGCTGACCGTTCGATTCACCTCTTCGATGGCCGCGTCGTAGAAGAAAACGTGGAGGCACTGGCGTGATGTCAAAGCATGTCGATGTCGTCGCCGTGCTTCTACTGCTTCTTGGAATTTTGGTCTGGTCTGAAGTACGGCAATCAGTGTTGTTTCGCATGATGAAGACTCCATTACGTATGAGAGTCGAGCAAATTGATATCCGGATACCTGAACCTCCGGTCGTGCCCGTTGTATTCGAGTGAACGTCGGCACTTTGTGCCCACCGGGCACGAAAGCACTCGACCCTGAAGTATTCGTCCCAGCTACGCTCGGCCGGGGTTTGCTGACAACTGCAAAATCGAGAGACAATTGAGATGGCTGCAATTCTTCAACCTCCTCCACAAACGACGATGAGCATTGTGCCTTCACAAATGCGTATTCTGATTTGTGACGATCAACCGGATGTTCTGGAGGCGCTTCGTTTTCTTCTGAAGCGTGAAGGGTACAAAACGGAATCTGCGGAGTCGCCGCGGCAAGCACTGCAGTTGCTCGAGACGCGAGATTACGACGCCGCCATCATCGACCTGAACTATACGCGGGACACCACGTCGGGCGGGGAAGGGCTTGACCTCCTGGCGCGCATGCAGGCGATCGATTCCATGCTGCCCGTTGTTGTCATGACCGCATGGGGTAACGTCGAAATCGCCGTGGAAGCGATGAGGCGCGGTGCACGCGACTTCGTTCAGAAGCCGTGGGAAAACGAACGTCTCTCCACCATCCTGAGAACTCAATTGGAACTGGTGCAGGCGTTCCGCCGCGGCCAAAGACTGGAGATTGAGAACCAGCTTCTACGCGGCGAGAACGTGCCGCCAATGATCGCGACATCGCCCGCGATGCAGCCGGTTCTCGACCTGATTTCTCGGGTAGGACCTTCGGACGCGAACGTCTTGATAACTGGCGAGCCCGGCACTGGAAAAGAGGTGGTCGCGAGAACACTGCACGCCATCTCGAACCGTGCGACTAAGCCCATGATCACAGTGAACGCCGGAGGACTCTCGGAAGGGGTCTTCGAAAGCGAACTGTTCGGCCATGTCAAAGGCGCATTCACCGACGCCAAGATGGACCGCGTCGGCAGATTCGAGCTGGCCGATACGGGGACCTTGTTCCTGGACGAGATTGCGAACGTGCCGCTCAATCTGCAGGCGAAACTGTTGCGTGTGCTTGAAATCGGCGAAATGGAAAGAGTCGGCTCTTCCAGAACGAAACGAGTCGACGCGCGCATTATCTCTGCCACCAACGCGAATCTGCACGAGGAAGTGGCCGGCGGGCGCTTCCGGCAGGATCTGCTGTTTCGTCTGAATACCATCGAAATTCCGCTGCCACCACTCAGGGAACGGCGCGAAGACATTCCTCCTCTGGCGACACACTTCCTCGGCATTCACGCGCGACGCTATCGCAAGAACGTAGGCGGATTCGACCGGAACGCGTTGCAGGCCCTTCTCGACCATCCCTGGCAAGGGAACGTTCGCGAGATGAACCATGTCGTGGAGCGTGCGGTGCTGATGAGTCAGGATGTTCTGATCAAGCCGAGCGATCTCGCGCTCCGCACCGCAACGGCATCGAATCCCAAGCTGGAGGAGATGAGCCTGGAAGATGTGGAAGAGTTCCTGATCAGAAAAGCACTTACGCGATTCGGGGGAAACGTCAGCCACACGGCGGCAGCATTGGGCCTGAGTCGAAGTGCTCTTTATCGTAGATTGCAGCGGTTCGGAATGGGATAGTGGCCTTTGGGCCAGATGAGTTCGCTCCGGAGTAAGCTTAGGCCGGGACATGAACCCGCATCATGCTCCTGGCGTTTGCCGCCGGCCTCCCTGCCGTCATTGCTTGCGCCGTACTGCTGGCCGTCGGCAAGTATTCCCGCAAACGTTCAGATTCGGTGTCGATCTCTTCCTCCTTCTCTGGTGCGTCGGCTTTGCTCTGAACGTCAAGACCCGTGTCACGGTCCCGCTGCGGACTCTCGCAAATCTGCTCGAAGCTATGCGAGAGGGTGATTATTCCATTCGCGCACGCGTCGAGGATCCTACCGAAACGATGGGCGAAGTGATGCATCAAGTGAACGCCATGGCGGCCACGCTACGCGATCAACGCTTGGGTGCCCTAGAGGCGACTGCCTTGCTGCGGAAGGTAATGGAAGAGATTGACGTTGCTGCGTTCGCTTTTGATCCGCAACAGACGCTACGCCTCGTGAATCGCGCCGGTGAACGTTTGCTGGCACAACCTTCCGAGCGGCTTTTGGCACGGGATGCCGCTTCGCTGGGGCTTGCCGAGTATCTTAACGGCGATGGCGAACGTACGGTCCAACGGCGCTTCCCTGGTGCGATCGGGCGTTGGGGAGTGCGTCGCTCACAGTTCAGAGAAGGCGGCGTTCCGCATCAGCTGGTCGTTGTCTCCGATCTGACGAGGCCTCTTCGGGAGCAGGAATTGCAAGCCTGGCAGCGTCTGGTGCGCGTGATCGGGCACGAATTGAATAACTCTCTCACGCCAATCAAGTCAATCACCCAAAGTCTCGAAGACCTCTTAAAGCAAGACCCGCTGCCGCACGATTGGGCGGAAGATATGTCGCGCGGGCTGAACGTTATCGGCAACCGATCGGAGTCGCTCAACCGATTTATGAGCGCTTATGCACAGCTCGCAAAGCTGCCCGCACCCCGCTTTGCATCGGTCGAGTTGAGCTCGTTGATTCGCCGGGTGACCCGGCTTGAAACAAGGATCTCGGTGATCTGCGAAGCTTCTGCTCCGCTGGTTGTCCAGGGCGACGCGGATCAACTGGAACAGGTCCTTATCAACCTCGTTCGAAACGGCGTGGACGCAGCGAAAGAGACCGGCGGTGGTGTCAAAGTGCTTTGCAGCTCCACTCAGGCCCGGGCTGAGATTGTGATCCAGGACGAAGGGCACGGCATCTCGAACTCCGCCAATCTTTTCGTTCCGTTCTTCACTACCAAGCGCGGCGGATCCGGCATCGGGCTGGTCTTAAGCAGACAGATTGCGGAAGCTCACAACGGATCGCTGACGTTACGCAATCGAACAGATAGTCCAGGTTGCGAAGCACGGCTCACTTTGCCGTTGAAGCAGTCGTGATTCGCCGATTGTATTCAACAGTGAAACTGAACGCCGTTGGACGGGAGCGTCGTGGCTCACAAGAATCCGGGACTGTGATGCCGATCGATGCGTGGCTCTTGCCGCAGTGTTGCGTCGACGATAATCCTCTTCAGGTCGTTGTCGGCCTGAAAACGAATGCTCAACGGGTTGCGGAATCCCGGGCAGCTACTTCAAGACGCGTACGCTCAAGACGGGCATACAACTCAGGACGGCTTTCGCTCAAAGGTGCCACAGAACGTGTGAGCTCTTCTTCGCCTTCGCGGATATTCGCATCGATCTGTTGCTCATGAGCAAGATAAAAGGTAATTGCCCCGTACACTTGCTCCAGGGTGAGAGAGGAGAAATTCTGACGAATGGTCTCCGGCGATTCTCCAGCCTTGAAGGAGGACACAATTGAGTCCAGCGGGACGCGCTTCCCGCTAACGTAGAACCCGCCATTGCGCTGTTCGACGTATTCGCTTCGTTCCACATCTTCAGCATAGCGACTGCCGCCACACTTAAACTTTCAGGCGATCAGTGCGGGTGCACTCGCGCTTTCGTGGGAGTGATCGGCGTGATACGAACTGCGAACCAGAGGCCCTGCTTCGACATGTGCAAACCCCATGGCGAAGCCTGCGCTCTTTAATTCGTCGAACTCGCTCTGAGGAACGTAGCGCATGATCGGCAGATGCTTTGCTGACGGCCTCAGATACTGGCCCAACGTAAGGATGTCGACGTGGTGCTCACGCAGGCTACGCATGACATCCAGCACTTCATTCTGAGTTTCACCCAGCCCAAGCATCAATCCTGATTTGGTCGGTATGTGGGGACGGATCTGTTTCGCGTAGCGGAGCACATCAAGCGAGCGCTCGAACCGCGCACCTAGTCGCACCTGGCGATATAGACGGGGCACCGTTTCTGTGTTGTGGTTCAGAACGTCCGGATGCGCGTTCATGACGATGTCAACCGCTGGTCGCGAACCCTGAAAATCGGGAACCAGAACTTCGACCTTACAGGCTGGGATCCGGCGGCGGATCGCCTCAATGGTAAGCGCGAAGAGTTCGGCGCCGCCATCTTTTCGATCATCCCGATTCACGCTGGTGATGACGGCGTAGCGCAACCCAAGAACTGCGCAAGCTTCGGCGACTCTGGCCGGCTCGTCATACTCGACCGGAAGCGGAGCGCCTTTGCTCACCGCACAAAAACCGCAACGCCGCGTACAGACATTACCCAGAATCATGAACGTGGCCGTTCGACGGTTCCAGCATTCACCCACATTCGGACACGCTGCGCTCTCACAAACGGTATGCAGCCGAAGCCTGGTGACCAGATCCTTTAATTCGCGGTAGTTCTCGCCTACAGGTGCAGGAGCGCGAAGCCACTTAGGGCGTTCCTGCGCGGGCGAGATCGAGACAAGCATGCAACCTCATTGTATCGTCGGCCCCTATGACTAGTGATTGGCTGTCTATGCGGTTTTGTTAGGAATTTCCTCGTAAATGAAACCGGTTATTCCAAGTGGACCTAGTATTTTTGTTTTTTAATCCGGCTGAAACCCGCAGTGGAGTAGCTGTATCAAAGCGAGTATGAAGTCGGAATTAATGAGGAATTCCGGCCGCAGATAGGCATCTTCGAAAGCTTACTCGGCTTCCCGAAGATCGCTCTTGGAGTCTTTCTGAAATGAAGAAATCAATTCTATTGGGATTAGTGTGCCTGGGAATGGCAGGACTTTCATTGCAAGCGCAGGAGGGAGGCCAAAGCGAATTCAGTGTCTCGGCTCTTGGTTCTTTCCAACGCAGCTCAAACGGCAACGGAATCAATCAAACAGCGAACGGAACACCGGGCGTTCTATTCAGCTACCGCTACTTCTTCAACGCCCATCATGGGTTTGAGATGGATTACGGATACCGCAGGTACGATCAACAGTTCACCGGCTTTGGCTCCTCGGCTCCTTTCACCGGAAATATCGTGATCCCCGCGGATACTCACGAGGGAAGCATCTCCTATGTATTTCGTTTCGCTTCGGGTCACCGTCTGAAGCCGTTTGTGAACGCCGGGATTGGAGCGCTCGTGTTTGCTCCGACCTCGCTCGCCGGAAACGCGATCCGTGGTACAAGTACGCTCGCCACGGGTGATTTCATCTATGGTGGTGGAGCCGATATGGCGCTGAGCTCGCGCATGAACCTGCGCTTCGGTTATCGCGGACACTTCTTTGAATCGCCTGACCTCGGTCTCGCAACGCTGTACACAGGTTCCAGGACGCACATGGCAGAACCCTTCATGGGCCTGTCCTTCCGTTTCTAGTCGATTCTCACGACGAATCCGTTCAACGCCTGACCTGGGCTGGACACGGCGCACGGCCAACACGGTATGCCGTGTCCAGTCCTATTAGGCAGTTTCATCTGCGGCATCATCGTGGTCATTCGCGCCTCCTTCCAATCCCATCTGCGAAAGCCGATAACGGAAGGCGTTGCGCGTAAGGCCCAGCATGCGAGCCGCCTGGCTCTTGTTTCCATTTGCACGTCGCAAAGCCTCCCGGATCATCATCTGTTCCCAATGTTCCAGCGTTTCGCCTTCCGGTAACAAAGGTGAATGCTGTGTGGGCAGGGAATGATTGTGCCTTGGCGCCTCGATGCGGATATCCGCCGGTTGCAACACTTCGTTCGATGCCAGAACCAGGCTCCGCTCGATCGTGTTCTCGAGTTCGCGAACATTCCCGGGCCACGAGTGTTGAACCAGTCGATCCAGCGCCGCCGGGCTGATCGCCGTCACTTGCGATGCCAAGGTCCTTCGCGTGCTTCTGCAGAAAGTGCATCGCCAGAAACGGAATGTCTTCTTTGCGATCCCGAAGCGGAGGCACGTTGATCGGGACCACGTTCAGACGGTAGTACAGGTCTTCACGAAAGCGGCCCTGTTCCAGCGCTTCCCGCAAGTCGACATTTGTCGCCGCGACGATCCTAAGGTCCACGTTACGCGTGAAATTCGATCCGAGTCGCTCAAACTCCCGCTCTTGCAAGACGCGCAGAAGCTTCACCTGTATGTTGGCCGGAACATCTCCGATCTCATCCAGAAATACCGTGCCCCCGTCCGCCTGCTCGAATTTTCCCGGCTTGCTTACGGTCGCGCCCGTGAACGCGCCTTTCTCGTAACCGAACAGCTCGCTCTCCATCAGGTTCTCAGGAAGAGCTGTGCAGTTGATTTTTACGAAGGGTTTGGTCCTCCGCGGCGAGTGCTGGTGAATGGCGCGCGCGATCATGTCCTTACCCACGCCGCTTTCGCCGGCCAGCAGCACCGTGGCGCGAGTTGGGGCGACCCGCTCAACAGTATGGAAGATCTCTCGCATCGCGGCACTGCGCCCGATCACGTTGTCGAACTGATACCGGGTATCTAACTGTTCGCGAAGGCGCTGGTTCTCGTCGCGCAACGACTGCATCGCCATTACCTTCTGCACAATGGCGCTGAGATGATCGAGCGAAAACGGCTTCTGAAGAAAATCAGCAGCGCCCAGCTTCATCGCCTCGACCGCTACCTCTACCGAGCCGTGCGCCGTCATAACGATAACCGGCGCTTGGATCCCCTGGGCTTGTAATTGCTTTATGAACGCGATTCCGTCCATGCCGGGCAGGCGCAGGTCGGTGACGATCAGTCTGCGTTTGCCGCTGCAAGCTAAGCCTTGTTCGGCCGTCGACGCTTCCTCAACTTCGTAGCCCAAAGATTCAAGCTGAAGCTGCAAAACACGGCGGAGCTTGTCCTCATCTTCGACGATCAAAATACGTTCGGATGTCATGATTCCAGTTGGCTGTTCCTTGGGAAGCGAAACTTCAAAGGTAGTTCCCGCTCCTTTGTCGCTTCGGACCGAGATCTTCCCGCCGTGCTCATCGACGATTTTTGACACCAGAGCCAGGCCCAGACCTACGCCTTGAGGCTTCGTCGTAAAGAACGGATTGAAGATACTCTCGAGATGTTCCGGATCGATACCAACTCCATGATCCATTACCCGAATCTGTATCCTTTCGCCGAGATCCTCGACGCTCAGTTCCACGGCTTTGCCGGCGTTCGCTCGCCTGGATGGCATTCTGGACCAGGTTGGATAGCGCCACTCGCAGCGTGTCCGGATCAAATGCGAATCGCAGGTCGGCCTGTTCCGAAGCCTGGAAGTGAAGTTCCACGGAACAGCTCTTCGCGCGCTCGGTTTGTTCGCGCAGTACATCGGCGATGACGGAACGTAAATCGGCGGCCACGGCGTGAATCTGAAGCGGCCGAGCAAAGGTGAGGAAGCTGCCGATTAGCGCATTCATCCGGTCTGCTTCGCTTCGGATAAAGCTCGCCATTTCCGCCATCACCTCCGGATTGTTCTTCGCCGTATCCTTCATCAGCATCTCGGAAGACGCCCTGATGGTTCCAAGCGGATTGCGCAGCTCGTGCGCGAGCCCGGCGGTTAGTTGGCCTAGCGCCGCAAGCCGTTCCGATCGCCGCAGCGACGCTTCGGCCCGCCGCAGATTGCGGTTGGACGTTTGCGAGTTGTGCCACGGCTTCCTGCGTCCGTTGCACTTCCTCCCGCTTGGCCTGTGCCTGCTCGAAGACGACGAAGGCCACAATCGCATAGAACGTGCTCCGAAGGCAGGCCATGCTCAGTACTTCCGGCGTCAGTTGGAACTGGCTCGATTCAAACAGGAAGGGAAACAAGAAAGAGAAGTAGCCCAGGCACGCAATAGCCGTCACGGTGATAACCCCGGCTAACTGAAAGCTTGTGGCGGCCGAGACGATCGGGATCAGAAAGATTGAAGCGTAGTAGCTATCGAGCCCATGGGAGTATCCGATTAATAGGTAGCTGAGTACCAGCTTCAGCACGATCGAGACAATTTGTCCGCGACGGGACGCGAAAATCGTCAGCCGGGGTTCGAGGATCTGAAACGCCCCGAGCAAAGGCAGAAGAATCAGCGCATCGTAGTTCGGCTCGGGCGTCGCTGCAACAAGAACAATGATGAAGGCGACCCATGCAAAATCCTGCGGGCGAAACCAGCTCCTCAGGCCGCGCAACAAAGGTCTGCCGGCCGGATTCGCCTGTTCTGTCATCTGTAGTGCCCTGTGCCAGAATAAGGAACATCCCAGCAGTTATGAGTAACGAGAATTTGGATCCCGCCCTTCCCGCGGAGGCATCCGAGCACCAGGAAGAATCGTCGTTCGCAGAGATCTTGTCGAGCTTCGAGCAACAGCATCATACCGATTCACCGGGGGGAGAGACCGTTTCCGGAACCATTGTCTCAGTCGGTCCCGAATCGCTTCTTGTCGACATCGGGAGGAAGATCGAAGGCTCTCTGAAGCTAAGCCGCTGGCGTGAAACGGAAGAAGGCGAGCCGCAAGTAGGCGGGCACATCTCTGTTACGGTCGGGCCACGCAACGAGGAAGGCTACTACGAGCTTTCCACCCTCAAAGTGGAACGTCCCCGGGATTGGACTGGCCTCCAAACTGCCTTTGCGGAGAAACACACGATTGTAGGAACCGTCGTTGAGCAGGTAAAGGGCGGCTTCCGGGTGGATGTCGGCGTCCGGGCATTCATGCCGGCTTCCCGCAGTGGCGTTCGCGATGCGGACGACATGGCGAAGTTGGTGGGACAGGAAATTCAGTGCCGGATCACCAAGCTCGACACCGAGAAAGAAGATGTCGTGGTTGACCGGCGCGTGATTCTCGAAGAGCAGGAGGCCCATAAGCGACAGCAGGCCTTTGCCGATCTTCGCGAAGGGGCAATCGTGCGCGGCCGCGTCCGCAGCGTCATGGATTTCGGCGCCTTCGTTGATCTGGGCGGCGTTGACGGGCTACTCCATGTGGCTGAGCTTTCCCATAGCCGCGTCGGCCAAAGCCAGTGATGTCGTCAAAGTCGGCGACGAACTGGAAGTCAAGATCCTCAAAATCGACCCGAACACGAAGAAAATCAGCCTCAGCCTGAAAGCGTTGCAGGAGGATCCGTGGACCATCGCCGCGCGTACGTTCAACGTCGGCGACCGCGTCAGCGGTACCGTTTCCCGCCTGACCGACTTTGGCGCATTCGTTGAACTGATGTCAGGCATTGACGGCTTGGTCCACCTGTCCGAGCTCTCCTGGAACAAACGTGTCCGAAAGCCGGGCGACCTATTAAAGGTCGGCGAACGCGTCGAAGTCGTCATTCTCCAGGTAAACGCGGCCGAACACCGGATTGGACTTGGCTACAAACAGGCGCTCGGTGATCCTTGGGAGAACGTCGCCCAGCAGTTCCCGGTCGGCTCGACGGTCGAAGGGAAAGTAACTAACCTGACACCGTTTGGCGCCTTCGTCGAACTGGCGGACGGTATCGAAGGCATGGTCCACATCTCGGATATCACCGGCGAAAAACGGATCGATCATCCGAAAGACAAGCTCGCCAAGGCACAAACTGTACGCGCCGTTGTTCTCGAACTGGACAGCGAGCGGCGCCGCCTCCGTTTGGGAATGAAGCAGCTTGAGCCCACAACGGTGGACCACTACATCTCGGAGCACCAGCCTGGGCAAACGGTGAGCGGCCGGCTTCTCGAGGTGCAAGGTAGTCGCGCGAAGGTGGAGCTGGGTGAAGGCGTAATCGCGACCTGCCAGATCAAGACACCCGAAGCGGCTTCTGCTCCGGCCGCCGAGCCTCGCTCGTCCGATGTCGGCTCGCTGAGCGCCATGCTGTCGGCAAAGTGGAAACAAGGCGGCGGATCAGCCGCGAGCGGGAGCAAACCGCCAGCCCGCGCCGGCGAAATCCGCAGCTTCCGCATCTCCAATCTGGATCCGGCAAAGAAACTGATCGAATTAGAACTGGCAAGCTAAATTCGCAGGAAATTCCAAGTTCTGCCAACGTTGATGTGACCAAACGCCCGCTCGTACGTCCATTTCTTTGGTGGACACCCGAGTGCAAGCTATCGAGAATATAGGCGTGGGGAGCGCAACGGGGCGGCTGGACGAAACCGCGCTCATCCGCGCCGCGCAAAAGGGCGATTCCGAGGCCTTCGAGAGCCTTGTTCGTTCTTACGATTCCAGCGTTCTCCGGATGGCGTACAATCTGCTCCGTTCGGAAGAGGACGCACGAGATATCTATCAGGAGGCCTTCCTCCGGGTCTACCGGAACCTCCCGAAATTCCGATTTGATTGCAGCTTCAGTACCTGGCTGTATCGGATTGTCGCCAACCTGTGCCTCGACCAGATCCGCAAACGCAAAGTTCGCCGGGAGGAACCCTCAGCGCTTGAGACTGGGACTGGAGAACTCAACCGTTTTGATCTCGTTCCCGAAGCACGCGCGGATGTGGATCCCCAGCGACAGTTGCTGAGTGCGGAAGTGAGTGCCCGGATCCAGAGTGTCCTTGACCAGTTGACCCCCCGCGAGCGGCTGGTGTTCGAACTACGCCACTACCAGGGGCTCCGGCTCCGGGCAATCGGGGAGGCTCTCGGTGTAACCGAGGAAGCAGCAAAGAATTGCCTGTTTCGAGCCACCCAGAAAATGCGCTCGGCTCTCGGAGAGTTCGTATGACCTGCCATCAGGTTCAAACGAACTTGTCCTTGTTCCTCTATGGCGATCTCGACTTTGCTACCGAAGACGCGCTCGAAGAGCATCTAGCCGAGTGTCCCGCCTGTCAGCTTGCGCTCGACCGCGAAAAGGCCTGGCATGCAAACCTGAATGCCGAGCACGCGGATGTTCCTCTGGACCTGCTCGCACAGTGCCGTCGCGATCTCAAATTTGCGACTGGTGTCGAGATCAAGCCTAAAACCGCGACCCCTCTCTGGGAGCGCATGGCAGCATTGTTCGGAGTTTCGACCCATCGCTGGTCGGAACGTCTCGCCGTCGCTTCTCTTTTCTTGTTTCTGGGCATGGGACTGTCCCATTGGAACAATCGCTTCAACATCGTGAGCCGGTTTGCCTCGCCGGGCGATCTGGCGGAGGCAAGCCTGCTTGGGCGCGTTCAGCTTCGTGACGTTCGGCCGATTGGAGACGGTAAAGTCCGGCTGTCTTTGGATCAGATTCAGCGCGGCGAAGTTGTGGGCAGCCTCAGCGATGAAGCCGTTCGGCGGCTCTTGTTAAGCACGATCGCAAACTCGGCCGACGCGGGCCTGCGTGTCGATTCGGTCGAGTTGCTCAGAGGCCAGAGCGCTCCTGAGGTTCGCGAGGTGCTTCTTCACAGCGCCACCAAGGATCCGAACGCGGCGGTGCGTTTGAAGGCGCTGGAAGGCCTGCGCACATTCCAGACAGACGAACAGACTCGCAGTACCTTGTTGTCTGTCATTCAATACGACGACAACTCCGGTGTTCGTTCCGAAGCCATGGAAGTGCTGGTGCCGCCGGGAGCAGAGATCCGGATAGCGCCCGACGTCGCCGGCGCGTTTCAACAGATCATCCGCTCAGAGCAGGAAGACGACTTCATCCGGCTCCGCTGTCTCCAGATTCTGCAAGCGGCCAGCACTTCTCGAATCTATTAGTTGACTTTACTGGCTCCCCGACAATCGTTCTCGTTCCTTGGCCGTCCAATTGATTGAGAGTTTTGGAAGGCGTAAAAGGAATGAATTTGAGTTGGGTTCGCACTACGTTCGCGCTTCTGGCGGCGGTTGTCCTGGGAGGTTTTTCGGTTGTTCCGTCCGCGCGAGCACAAGCCCAGTTCCCTAACGAGTTCTTCCAGAGTGCCGGGAAGCCTGCCGCGCAAGCGAGCTTCCTGGGTGTGGCAGTTACCGATGTCGATCCGGACCGGGCGGGCCGACTCAGGCTGAACGAAGAGCGCGGTATTGAGGTGACCTACGTTGTGCAAGGCAGTCCCGCGGACAAAGCTGGCATTGCGCCCGGCGATGTTCTCTTCACCTATAACGGCGAGAACATACTCAGCAGTCAGCAGTTCGTTCGTCTCGTGCAGGAAACGCCGGTCGGGCGAAAAGTGAAGATTCAGCTCTGGCGCGAGGACAAGACAAAGTCGGTCACGGCTGCTATCGGTTCCGCTCCCGCAAAACCATTCGGGGTTCCGGCAAACTTTGCCAGCTTCTCCGCTCCCTCCATGCGTTACTCGCCGATGATGGACATTCCGGTACCCATTCTGGTGTGGCGTAACACGGTCCTCGGGGCGCAACTCGAAGAGCTCGATAAGCCAATGGCGGAGTTCTTTGGAGTCAAAGGCGGAATGCTTGTCCGTTCGGTCGATTCGGATTCTCCGGCCGCCAAAGCGGGCCTTCGAGTCGGCGACGTCATCACCGGTATCGGTTCAAACCGAGTGCTGACTGCTCGCGATCTAAGCTCCTATTTTCGTTCGCAACGCGCCGTCGATCAGGCCACCACCATCATCGCCAGCCGCGACCACAAAGAACTGACGGTGACGGTGCCCCCTCTCGAGCCCCGTCGCTGATCTGCGGCTCAGCCGCGATCGGCCGGCCACCGCTTCTGCATGAAGGAGCGGAGCCGCAAGATGGCTTGCGATTTCAATTGTGAGATGCGCGATTCATGCAGGCCGAGCACCTTCGCAATCTCCCGTAGTGTCATTTCCTGGTAGTAGTAGAGGCTGAGAACGTTCTTCTCGAGCTCTGACATCTTGTCAATTGCGCTGGCCAGCAGCCGCTCCAACTCGGCACGCTCGACAATCTGCGAAGGCCAGTGTTCGTCGGAATCGGCCAGATACCGGAGCAGGTTGCAACCTTCGTCATCGGAGCTAGCATTTTCGAGACTCCCCAACGTTAGCCCGCGGGAATCGGAGAGCCATTCCTGGTACTCCGTTACCTCGATCTTCAGACGCGCTGCGATTTCGTCTTCCGTCGGCATCCGCTGCAGTGCCTGTTCCAGAGCAGCGATGGCATGCTCGATCAACTTCGACCGTTTGCGCTGCTGACGCGGGGCCCAATCGAGCCCGCGCAGGTTGTCCAGGATAGCGCCTCGAATCTTGTACTCCGCGTAGGTTTTCAATTTAACGTCGTGCTTCGGGTCGTAGCGGTCGATCGCGGCGATCAGGCCCACCACTCCCACCGAAACAAGATCTTCCAGGCTCACCGAAACCGGCAAGCGGTCATGAATGCGACGCGCAATCAGTTTCACCTGTGGCAGATGCTCAAGAATCAGATCTTCCCGGCTCTTCTCCGGGGCTGATGTGCTGGGTGGTGCGGTGTTGAGTTCTACTTGAGCTGTTGTCATCGGGTTCGAATTCCATTCGCCTTTCGGCTTCACATGGAAATTCGTCAGAAACCCGGAATAACTGAAGGGCTCGTCGGCTCAAAAGCGCCTTTCTTGAGCTTTGGGAGGGGTAGGATTTGTCTGATCTGTATCGGGGCATCTGCGTCCGATAAGATGTAGAACAGCGGTAATCGGAAAACTCTGTCCCCTTACTCTGAGTGACTATGCACAAGAGTTCTACAAACTCGAAATCAACACAATCAACCGGAGCGGCCGCGGCGCCGGCGAAAGCAAAGACGGAAGGGGAGCTTCGTGAGGCTCGAATCGCCCAGCTTCGCGAGCAGTACCTTGCTGGTAATTACAAGGTAGACGCGAAGGAACTGAGCCGCAAGATCGTCGATTCTCATCTGCGCCAGTATTAAAGCTTGCTAGTCGGAGTCGAGTAGCGCCAAGAGGGCGCAATTGCGCTAGACAGAGCGGCGAAGCTGCGGGCGGGCACGGCGATCGACTAGTTTTTCCGGCAAGTTGAGCCATTGAGCTATGACGAGCGTAGCGATAGCCGCAATCATGTCATCCCGCACGTCCCACCACTCCAAAGCGTCCAGCCCCAGGAATGCGTACTGACTGCATTCCACAAGAAAACCAAGTCCGGCTACCGCCAAGCCAGCCCAGAGTTGTTCTGAGGCTGTTTCCGCGATCATCACGAACAGCAAAGCGGTTAATCCGAACGTAAGGAAGTGCGCCGAGCGATGCTTTAGCGCAACGCCTCCTTTTGAGGCGACTTTAGACGGATTTATGGTTCCGATGACCTCTTTACTCTTCCCAGGCAGGAACGAGCCGATGAGGACCAACAAAATCCACCAAGGCGCTAGCCGGATGAGGAATGTGCGGGGGATCACCATACCAGTGTAAGAGGTCCGCAGAGCGGATTCTCTCGTCCAACGACCCTGGGCATCCCGCTCAGTACCTGTCAAAGCGGCCGTTTGCAATGCGCAAGAACTCTGATTGAGCGGTACCCGGCTGTACGGAATTCTTCCGTCCCGCAGGCGCCCAGTACTGCCTCTAGAACCGGGGGGACGGGCAACTCTGGACTTGTCCGTAAAAGCACGTGAGCCACTCTCTCCTTCTCGAGAAGCCGGTATAGAGAAGAAGGAGAAGAGCATTGAACGTACTCGCGCCCAAAGCTATAGTCGTGCCAGCTAAGTTCATGAAAGGGAGCTATGATGCCGGCAATCCCTTGCTCTTGCGCGAACAGCACAGTACCCTTCCTGTCAGTCCGGTTGAGCACTTCTACCGCCTCACGAACGGGGGCAGCAGAGTGCACATATTCTCGCCTACCCGCATCAGTAAACGATTGCCAGCTGACGAAGTCGGCTCTGGGAGCCCAGTCGCCAGTATTGAAATACACCATGTTCAAGCCGAGCAAGGCAACGATGCACAGGCAGAAAGCCAGCGTGCAGGCCAAGGTTGGTCCGTTTCGTTGCAGTCCAGATGACCGCTCCGGACAGACTCATGAGCGGCATCGCAGGGTAGAAATAACGAGCATTCGGGAGAAATGCCGCGATCACGAGGGGCGCACAGAATCCGAGGATGATGATTCTTCGCGCCAAAACGGAACGGGCAAACGGGAGCAGCACGAGGGAGACTGGCAGGAACAGAAGATACTGAAATCCGAACGAATGGTCCCGGCCTTCGAAGTACTCGTGGGTCGTAAATGTCAGATCGTACGGCAATCGCCAGGACAGCGGATGTTTAAATCTGGCGTCGTTGATCTCTAAGATCGGAGACCTGAAGAACGGACTATACATCGGGAACGTAGGGCTCCCGGTACGAAGGTAAGAGTTAACGTAAGGCCAAATTGCCAGCGCAAGGTACAGCAAGGCAGCGGCCCCGTAAACGACGGTATCCTTGCGCCCCGTTTTATTCCAATTCCGGTATGCGTCCGTAGCAACCATGGCAAACACCAACAGCGAGATCCCGAGAGCACCGATTTTAAATTCCGCGGATCCGCCCAACAGGATCGCGCACAGTAGAAGCAATCGGCGAGATGGTGCCTCACTGATAGGACATTGCAGCGTAAAAGGACCCGAGGATTGTGACCGCTGTAAAGTTCTCGACCATCGAGTTCGAAGTCACGCTCTGCGCAAGCGGTGTCGTCATGAACAAGGCGGCAAACAATGCCGCCCAGGTCGCGTTTACCATCCGGCGCGCGAGCGCAAAGATCATGGCTGCACTCGAGAGCAGCATTCCTACGTTCAACAGGTGGGCCGCAAATTCTCCGCCCAACATGTAGACAGCGCTGAACGCAAGATCTCCATTAATGGGCATGAGCGCCCAGGCGATGCGATGAAAGTCAAACGTGAAAGCGTGGTGGTTAGCGAAGTCCGCCGCTATGGCGAGATGCATCGCGAGCGGGTCGAAGCCAACATCGGGAAGCATCGCGAAGGCGGTATGTGTAAGTGCCAAGAACGACACCACGGCGAAGGCATAGTAGCTGGAGGCCGAATCCTGCACGGGGCAGAATCAGGCTGCTTACAGCCTGCTTAACCAGCGACGTTGCTTCCCGACGGCACCAAAACAAGATCAGTACGAGCAAACTCGCGTAGACGGTCCAGTAGTGAATCGGAAGAGTCTTGATGAAGGCAAAGACACATGTCCAGATCGTCATGCCCGCTAAAAGCGCCAAGGGTGGTGGACAGGTTGATCCGAATAACCGGCGGCCCAGACTCGCCCACGCTAACAGAAAGGCAAGGACGGACACGACACTCAACGGGCTTAGCAGCGCCGCGATAAAACAGAGTGAGGCAAGAAAGAGTGCCAGGAAAAACCACCGCCGCAGCAGGATACTGCCGACGACCGCCAGTCCGCCAAACAGTTCCAACCACGTCCTGAAACGATTCCAGCCAAGGTGGCTCCAGCCGGTCACGTCCATGATGCCTCGGGGATGCCGAAGGCTGACAGTGTGCCAGACACCGAAGGAGACAACGCAGATGGAAGCGCAAACGGCCAGCCAGACTGCCAGGTTACGTAGGTTCGAGCCCTTTGGGGGAAATACGTTTTCTCCGACTGCTTCCGCAGATTCGATGTCTCGGGGCTCAGGCGTGCGTGCTTCGGACGCACCATCACCCTGTTCTTCGCTCGGCGCGAACACCCATTCGCGTTGAATAGCAAAGTTGGCAAAGAAAAGAACGCTTTCCGCAAGAAGCTTCGCCTCGATAACCGGAAGCTTTAGAGTCTCGACTAGCAGCCGTATGCACGCGTAGGAGGCGATGCCGCTCACAGTTGCCAACGCGATGAATCTCGGCATGGCAATCGAATGCTTTCGGGGCGCCAGGAATACCGCTCGCCGAACCGCAAAGTAATTGAATGCCACTCCCGCGCAGCGCCCGATGAACTGAGCCGTAAAGATCTGCGCACCTAAAGCAAATGCGGAGATGAACAGGAGATTGTCCAGAACCGCCGTAAGTAAAGAGATTGAGCTGAACCGAAGTAGAACGAAGTAGATCTTCATCGAATCCAGCAACGGATTAAAGTGCGACGAAGGGTTGCCGGGTTCGTAAATCGTCGCGATCTCAACCTCCTGAATTGAGATCTGGCGGCGACTCGCCGAAATAAGCATGTCGAGTTCAAAGTCGTAGCCCGAAGCTCGAAGACGAAGGCTGTCGGCCGCGAGGTCTCGTGGGATGCACCGAAGTCCCGTTTGTGTGTCGCGCAGCCTCTTGCCCACCAGCGAACGAACTGCGAGCCGTGTAACGGTGTTGCCGAACCTGCTACGCAGCGGAACCTTAGTGGAAAAGGCACGAGAGCCGAGCGTTAGCGCCGGCAGCGATCGTGAAAGGAAGGCCTCCGCAACCCGCGCAACGTCTTGAGGACGATGCTGGCCATCAGCATCCATCGTGATTACGGCGGGTGCTTCCGGGAACTCGCATAGTGCGAAATTGATTCCCGTTTTCAGGGCGGCGCCTTTGCCGAGATTGATGGCATGCTTCAGAACTCGAACGCCGGACAACTCGGAGCACGCTTGAAAAATTGTTTGAAAGGCAGACCCGCTTCCGTCATCGATGACGACAAGGTGAGCGAACCCTAAGGATTTCAGCTCACGCGCCAGCGAGACCAGGACAGGAGCAGGTCTATACGCCGGGATTACGACTGGAATCGAAGGGAGCCCGCGAAGCTGCTTTTGCTCGTCTGGTCTAGCGTCGTGAGCGGGTATCACTGTTGCGCATCCGTCAGCGGCGCTGGGCGGTTCGGTCCTTATTGGGGTTGTATGGCGGAGAGGGTGGGATTCGAACCCACGTTAGAGTTTCCCCTAAACACGCTTTCCAAGCGTGCGCCTTCAACCACTCGGCCACCTCTCCTTGGGGAATCGTGAGAATGCGATGCCCGGTCCGCTGCAGGGCAGGGCATCCAAAAGTCGCTCTCAGTTTAGCATTCGGCTCGATGAACGAAAGCCAGTCTACGCGAGGTCGAACTTCTCCGTGTGCAGCGTCGGGTCGCCTGTCACCAGCACCGGCCGGCCCAGAATCTCCTCGATCTCCTCCAGGAAATGGTTGTTGCTGGCCTTCAGAACCTTCGCCACTTCCGGATGCACCCGCAGCACCACGTCCTTGCTGTCAATCGCCTTCGCGATCTTCTGCGCTTCCACCAGAATTTCGCAGATCATCGTCTGCACGCTCTTCACGTAGCCCGCGCCTTCGCAATAGGGGCACGGCGCGCACAGCGTCCGTTCCAGGCTCTGCTTCACGCGCTTGCGAGTGATCGCCACCAATCCGAAATCGTTGAACTGCAGAATCTTGTACGGCGCCTTGTCGGCGCGCATCGCTTCTTCGAGCGCCTG
The DNA here is from genome assembly GCA_963730775.1 of uncultured Acidobacteriaceae bacterium. Classification (GTDB taxonomy): domain Bacteria; phylum Acidobacteriota; class Terriglobia; order Bryobacterales; family Bryobacteraceae; genus Bog-105. Next base: position 517,099 of record CAVSTI010000028.1, read on the forward strand.
CATCACCTTCTGCCGGTTCTTGCGCTCGTCCATGTCGATGAAGTCGACAACGATGATGCCGCCCAGATCGCGCAGCCGAATCTGCCGAACAATCTCTTTCACCGCTTCCGTATTCGTCTTGACGATCGTGTCTTCCAGCCGATTCGACTTGCCGACGTACTTGCCGGTGTTGATATCGATCGCCACCAGCGCTTCGGTCTGGTTGATCACGATGTAGCCGCCAGACTTCAGCCAAACCTTGGGTCGAAGCGCCTTCTCGAGTTCCTGCGTAATGTTGAACGCATCGAAGATCGGCGCCGCTCGCGTGTACATCTTCACGCGGTTGACCAGCGTCGGCTGGAAGCGCTGCATGAAAGTGAGAACGTTCTCATACATCTCTTCGTTATCGACCCAGATCGCCTTGAAATCTTCCGTCACCTGGTCGCGCAGAATGCGCTGCACGATATCGAGGTCGTAGTGCAGCAGCAGCGGCGCCGGCTTCTTCTCCGCCTTCTGCCGGATGTCCAGCCAAAGGTTGTAGAGGAAGTTCATGTCGGCGGCGATCTCGTCTTCGGGAACACCTTCTCCCGCCGTTCGAACAATGAATCCGCCCGTTGTGCCGACACGATGCGTCTGCAGAATCTTCTTCAGCCGCTGCCGCTCTTCGTCGCTCGCGATTTTGCGCGATACGCCAAGATGGGTCACGCTCGGCATGAACACGACATAGCGCCCGGGCAGCGCAATGTGCGACGTAATTCGCGCGCCTTTCTGTCCCAGCGGCTCCTTCGCGATCTGGACAATGATCTCTTGCCCCGGCTTCAGCAGGTCGGAGATGGAGGGCAAGGGTGGGCGTTCGGGCTTCTCGGTCCGCTTCTCCTCAAATTCTGTCTCGCGCGTTTCGCGTGCCTCGCGTGCTGTCTCGCGGCTCGGCTCAGGCTCGATCGCCGGTCCCGCGGTTGCACCCGACGGTGTGCCGTTCGAAGCGAAGCTCTCACCCGGCAAACCAGTTCCGCCATGCCGATTTCCACCTCTGCGACGGCGAGAACGCCGGGAGACTCGATGCATCGCCCGATCGTTCTGGCCTCGAAGGACAGCGCTCTGTGAGGTGCTCTCCTCGGCCGGACCGGCGTTTGCCTCGGCACCGGATTCTGCCGTCTGTTCGGCTTCGTCCAATCCCACGTCATCGAGGTCGGCAACTTCGATCCGCTCTACTTCCACGTCCTCGAAGAACTCTTCGCGGCCGAGAAAGGGGGCATTCACCCCAAAGGTGGTCAGTGGTTCAGCCTCTGACCGTTCTTGCGGCGTATGCGCCGGAGTGGCTACTGCCTCGAAAGGCAGCGCAAACTCACTTTCGTTTCCGCTCGTCGTTTCTTCGGCCGAGCTGGATCCGGATGCAGATGTGTTGGATGGCAGTTCGGAAGCCGCTTCGGGTTCTGGTGCTGCCGGAGCTACTTCCTCTTCCGGAATCTTGTCTTCACCCGCGATTACGTCGTTGCTATGGGAGAAGACCTTGTCAGCCAGGTCAAGCTCTTCGGCTTCTTCTTCAATCGCCTCGCGTTCTTCGGCGTCTTCCGCATCAAGCTGGGTATCCGGTTCAGCCTCGAAATCCTGGTGCCGATTGTCCTGTTCGGCTCTGGCCGGTTCGCTTTTTCCGACGCGCTGGCCCTTGCCGACTCGAAAGTCGCTGGTCCTGGTTCAGGTGCGGCGTGGCGATACTTCGCCAGTGATTCGCCCGGAAGGACGACTACCTCTCGCGTCTGTCCCGAAGTACTTTCCGGTTCCGGCCGACTCACCGGGGGTGGTTCGCTGGCTGTTCGCTGCTGGGCCGGCGACCCGGTGTCGCCAGGCTGGGCATACTTAGTTTCCGGGAATCCTCGGCCGCGCTGCTTCCTGCGGCGGGACCGCCGTCTGCGTCGATCGCCCCGAAATCCTTCGCCTTCTCCCGTGCGTTCCTGACCCCTGGCTTCTTCGGCTGCAACTGGGGTTGCCTCCGCTTCGCTCATTGGGAACTCCTCTTCGACAGGAATCGGTTCGGGAAACGCGGCTTCGGCTGCCGCCTCCGGCGAGAGGGGTGCGTTCTACTTCCTGACGTTCGGGATCCCGGCGGTTCGCAAACTGCTCCCTCGGCCCCCGGTCTCCTCCCGTCCGCTCACCGCTCCGGCTAGGAAGTCCGCTCGCGACGTTCGCTGGTCGAGGCGGCTTTTCGTCCACGGTATCGATGTCGTCGTGCTCTTCGAAAAAGTCCGAAACATACAAGAACGTGTCACGTTCCAGACCTAAATCAACAAACGCGGACTGCATCCCAGGCAGCACCCGCGTTACGCGGCCCTTGTGAATACTTCCCGCTAGAGAGTACTCATTAGCACGCTGAAAATAAACCTCAACGAGCTGATCCTCTTCAAGGATCGCTACTTTCGTCTCGTGGCGATTGGATCCAATCACCAACTCCTTGCTCATTCTATCACCGCCTTCGGCCGGGACGTGAGGACCGTCGCCTCTCAGGATCTCCAGAACAACCTGGATGCCCTGGGGCAACCCCATTCCGCAAGCCGGACCTTAAATTAAGGTCGAGCGTGATACGTCAAAGAACTCCGAACCTGCACTGCCGGTCACAGTTTGGAATGTGATACGTGCGCGAAAAAAACTTTTTTGCCGTGCGAACGAGCGGAGACTGGCTCAACCAACACCCGCACACAGCATACGTTTCCACTATTCTCAAAGGTTCCAATCCGTCAGATCCAAGATCTCTCTGTCCGTTCAGTTCGACCCGCTATGCAACCACCGTCTTAGTGTTGCTCAATTTACAAATCTACGTAACCTGACGCTGTTTACCAACCCCAGCATCAGAAAAATCGACCAGGTGTTTGACCCTCCCGAACTCATGAGTGGAAGGGGTATTCCCGTGATCGGCATCCTGCCCACGACCATACCAACGTTGACCAGGACATGAAACAACAACAGCGCCGCCACGCCCATGCAGACGTACAAACCTGCTCTGTCGGTTGCGGTCTGCGCGTTCTGAACCACCTGCATAATCAGCAAAAAGTAAAGAACCAGCGCGATAACGATCCCGACAAATCCATGTTGTTCTGCGAAGGAGGCGAAGATGAAGTCGGTATGCGGCACAGGCAAAAACCCCAGGTGAGTTTGGGAGCTCTCTTTTGCGCCTCGACCCCACATTCCTCCGTTCCCAACCGCAATCCTGGATTGGATCACCTGAAAGCCGGTGCCCTTCGGATCGCGATCTGGGTAGATAAAACTGACTAGCCTATCCTTTTGATAAGGCTTAAGAAGATAATATCCGATCGGCAACGTAACAACCAGAATCCCCAAGATGGTTAACACGTACTTCCACCGGAGCCCCGCCATGATGATTCCGCAAATCAGGATCGGAATATAGGTCAGGGAAGTGCCGAGATCGGGCTGCTTCATAACCAGAAGCATGGGGACTCCGACAAACGCGGCAGTTTGCCCAAGTGGCTCCAATCGAGGCTATTGGACTTAAGTCCCGCCAGATAGCGGGCAACCAGCAGCACCAGGACGATCTTCACGAACTCAGAAGTTTGAAGTGTGAAGCCGCCTACTTTGATCCAGCGAGTGGACCCAAATACCTTGTTGCCCAGCAGGGCCGTCGTGATCAGCAGTCCGAGGGCGGCAGCATAGAGATGGAACACGCGTCCGAGCAGGAAGTGGTAGTCGATGACGGAAACAACCCACATCATCACTACGCCGGTGGCAACCCAGAGGATCTGCTTCCACCAGGCGTCTTCCCATTTCGTGGCAAGCGTGGCGCTGTAAATCTGCAGCACTCCAAGAGTGCAGATCGCCAGACTCACAATCACCAGCGGCCAGTCTAAGTCACGAAGAGTACGGTAAAGCGGCACGCTTACTGTTAGACCTTCCATACGGGAGAGAGGACACCGGAGGCGGCCGGGGCGAAAAGAAAAGAAACAGGAGCGTAGCCGTCAAGCTGCGCGGTCAGGTTTTCCTTCTCTCTCGCTTTTTTGTCGAAGTAGGCCTTGATAATGTCGCGCACGATCGGTACTGCGTTGTAGCTCTCCACGCCATTTTCGTAGAGAGCGACGACCGCGATCTCCGGGTGGTCCATTGGTGCAAAACCGACAAACCAGGCGTGGTTTGCAAGCGCGCTTTGCAGTTTTGCTCCCTTTGTTCTTTCCGTGGCCGCGACCTGCGCAGTTCCCGTTTTTCCCGCCACCTTCACATCTGGCAGAGCAGCCGCGCGCCCGGTGCCGCCTTCATTCACAACCGCGTACATGCCGGAAATCACCTGTTCCAGATTCTCCTGCTTGAAATGCCCCTCGTTGATAAGAGCGCGCTTTTGACCCAGGACCATGTGCGGCTTGTACCAGTGAGCTCCTACTCCCAGGCCGCCGAGCGCCGCAGCAATCTGAAGCGGAGACACCGTTACCGCGCCCTGGCCGATGCCTACCGAGATCGTTTCTCCCGCATACCATTTCTGCCGGAAAGTCCGCATCTTCCACCGCGTGGAAGGCATGGTTCCGGTCGTCTCGTTCGGAAGATCGATACCCGTCTTATGTCCGATCCCGGCTAACTCGGCCACTTGCGCAATTCGATCAATCCCAAGCCGGTTCGCAACGTTGTAGAAGTAGACGTCACAAGATTGCGCGATCGCGCGATGCAGGGCGATATCTCCATGCCCGCTTCTGATGTGGCAGGCGAAATAGTGCCCGTAGAACGAAGCGCCGCCGGGACAGTGAAAGTGGGTGTCGTCTTCGATCACCCCCGCCTCCAGTCCCGCGATCGCCATAATCGGCTTGAACGTCGAGCCCGGCGCCAACTGAGCCTGGATGGCGCGATTAAGAAGCGGCTTATGCGGATCGCTTGCGATTTCGGTCCAATCGGCTCGGCTGATGCGGCCCGTAAACTTGTTCGCGTCGTACGTGGGCCGGCTGACCATGGCCAGAATCTCGCCATTCGTCGGGATTCAACGCCACCACGGCGCCGCGTTTGTCCTTCATCGCGAGCTCAGCGACTGCTTGGAGGTCCAGATCCAGAGTCGTTCGCAGATCTTTCCCAGGAACCGCGGGTTCGGTATCCTCCATCTGACGCTCGCGGCCCATGTTGTCGACCAGCACGCGCTGCTGGCCGTCCACGCCGCGGAGTTGGTTATCGTACTGGCGTTCCAGCCCGTCTTTGCCGATAATGTCGCCCTGATGATAGTCGATGAACTGCGGCAGATTCAGTTCCGATTCGCCGATTTCTCCCACATACCCTGTCACATGCGCGGCAAACCCGTCCTGCGGATATTGCCTCCGCCAGGACTTGATCAGCTGCATCTCCGGGTAAGTGTCCGCATCCTGATGGGATTCGATCCAGGCGATCTCATCCCGCGTAAGTTCGATCTTTGATGATGATTTGCGGCCGGGACGTCATGCGCCGTATCTTTGCCGCGAGCTCTTTGTAATCGAGCTGCAGAGCTTCGGCGATGGCGGGCAGATGTTCCGGCTTGATCTGGTCGCGGAAGAGCAGAAGAGAATAAGAAGCTTTGTTGTCGACGATCACTCGTCCGTCGCGATCGAGAATCCTGCCACGAGGCGCCAGAATCGGCGTGCTCTTGATCCGGTTCCGTTCGGCTGCCTCGCTGTAAATGTCGGGATTCTGCACCTGGAGCTTCCAGAAGCCCGAAATCAGAAAGATGAAGACCGCGACAGCCAGGTATTGAAAGACAGCAATCTTCCCCGAGGCTTCTTTCGGATCGTCGCGCATGAGCGTGTCCGGCCCGAGTTTGCCCTGTGTTTTGTTTTCGGTGTCGATTGCTGACAATGGGTTCGAGGCGGCTAGTGCGGACCCGCCAATTTCATTCTATCGAGAACTGCGAAAAGGGGAATAGCTACTACCGCATTCAGCGCGCCGTGCACGAAGGCTTCTCGCGCATCGAACGGGATCGTCTGGCCTAACAAGGCCCGTCGCATGATCCAGTAGAAAGAAGGCGTGGAACAGGTAAAAGAAGAAGCTGAGCACCAGGCGGATGAGCAGCGCTCTCCACGTTGAACCGCACACTGACCGAACTCGCGAAATAGCCCACCAGCGTCTTTGTGATCCCGTACATGCCGACAGGAAGGTTGGCGGGAGATAGCGAATCCTCCGCGAGGCCGACAAATGCGCCGAAGAAGAGCGAGGCAATCTGGCTCCTTCGCATCAGCCCGAAGTAGACGGTCAGCAGCAGAGGCAGTTCGAGCCATTCTGTATTCGCGACGAACCTGGGCAGATAGAACTTGCCGATGATCGCGATCAGAGTGAGAACGAGCAGCGCGACGACTTGGAATCGGCTGAACCAGTTTTCCCGGGCGGGAGCCGTCAGGAGTTGATCGCTGGTTTCGTTCATTGCCTGGCGGTCGTGGTTTGCTGCTGTCGGGAGGGTTCAGTTCCGCATGGTGGATCCGGACGATCTCCGACGCGGCGCTCCTAAAGGCAGCGAGGGCCGGTAATCCGTTTCGGGACGGGTTTCCGGAGTAGCGGACGTGGCGGGCGGCGCTTTCGGCGGCGAGGGGCGGGCGCCTAAAACCGGCGGCGCCGTGCTCGACGGGTACGGGGACGAGCAGGGGTCGAGCCGCTCTTTCCGGAACTTTGGCCGGCAGCGGACCCGGACGGCTGACTTCCGCCCGGTTTGTCCTGCGCTGCGCCTGCGGGTTTCACGTTGAAGTTCGGAATGGAGGAGCCATAAGCGCCGTAGACATGGTTCTGTTCTTTCCCCAGAGACTGATACTTTTCGAGGATCTTGTCCGCCTCTGTTTGAGGCTTAACGACCGGAGTGCTCGCTCCGGTGCCCGGCGGAAGATCAAGCATCTTGGCCGTGGTCTGTTCGATGGGCGGGCGGCGTGCTTGGGATATTCTGGTGCACTCCCTGCGAGCACGACGAGTACTTCCTCCGCCCCGCCGGGAGCGCCGCTCAGATTCAGCCGGATCTCCCTCATGCCCTGGCCTAATTGGGAACTGACAACGGTTCCGACGGGAAAACCTTTGGGAAAGATTCGGTCTTCGCCCGAGGTAAAGAACCATTCGCCTACATCGACCTTCTCTTCATTTTGAACCTGCTGAACCTGGCACTTGCCAGACCCGCAATCGAGCACTCCGTGGACATGGTGCCCCTGCGATTCCACCCCCACTTTGAAGGTCGGATCCGTAATCAGAAGCACCTGCGACACCAGCGGGTAAACGGCGACTACTTTCCCGACGATGCCTTCGGGCGTGACCACGGCCATTCCCTTTTCGATCTGGCTGGTGGATCCGCGGTCGATGAAAACGGCTTTTGCGGTGACGACGGTGCTGTTGCCGATCACTCGCGCCGCCACAGTCCTGGACCGCGATTGCGCTTGGAACTGAATCGAGCGCACGCGCGTGTTCAGCCGTCGAAAGCTGGTTCCGGAAATAGACGTTTTCCATCCGCAGATGATCGTTGTCGGCTTTCAGTTGCCTGTTTTGTTCCCGTACGTCAAGCAGGATGAAGTAGTCCTGCAGGAAGCCGATCGTGTTGCGGCGAACACGCTTCGACAACACCCGCCATGGGCGTCACTGCGCTAACGGCCCAAACCCGGATCAGCCGTTCATCGCCGGTTTGTCTTTACCTGGTAGGCAAGATAGAGAAGCTGCGCAAACACCACGATCAACAGCACCGTGAGATTGCGATAGCGGCTGAGGAGCGCGTCCATGAGGTCCTTCTTTTACTGTAAAAGGTGCGCTCGCGACCGATCGAGTACGGATCGACTATTCGATGGCAATTCGGCGAAGAAGTTTGAAGTCGGTCAGCATCTTACCCGTTCCGAGAACTACCGACGCGAGCGGGTCTTCGGCAATCGAGACAGGCAAACCGGTTTCTTCCCGGATTCGACGGTCCAGGTTCTTGATCATGGCTCCGCCGCCGGTTAGAACAATGCCGCGGTCACTGATGTCTGCGCTTAATTCCGGCGGTGTACGTTCGAGAGCAACGCGAATCGCGTTCACGATCGTTGCGACGCATTCCGAGAGCGCTTCGCGGATTTCGGTGTCTTCTATCGTGACAGTTTTCGGAACACCTTCGATCAGGTTGCGGCCCTTGATCTCCATCTTCGCCGGCTGATCAAGCGGAGATGCGGAGCCAATCTGAATCTTGATCTGCTCGGCCGTGCGTTCGCCGATCAGCAGATTGTATTTGCGCTTCAGGTAGCTCATGATGGCGTCGTCCATCTCATTACCGGCGACGCGAACCGAGCGCGAATACACGATGCCGGAAAGCGAAATAACCGCGACATCGGTTGTGCCGCCGCCGATGTCGACGACCATGTTTCCGGCGGGCTCAGTGATGGGAAGGCCGGCTCCGATCGCGGCCACCATCGCTTGTTCCACCAGGTGAACTTCGCTCGCCTTGGCGCGGTACGCCGATTCGCTGACCGCGCGTTTCTCGACCTGCGTGATTTCGCTCGGCACACCGATCACGATACGCGGGTGGACCAGCATCTTGCGTCCGTGCGCTTTCTGAATGAAGTAATTCAGCATGCGCTCGGTCACTTTGAAATCGGCGATGACGCCGTCCTTCATTGGCCGGATCGCGACAATGTTGCCCGGTGTGCGGCCGACCATTTCCTTCGCTTCTTTGCCGACAGCCTCAATCGCGCCGGTCGTTTTATTGATGGCGACGATGGATGGCTCGTTGACGACAATGCCTTTCCCCTTCGCATACACAAGCGTGTTGGCGGTTCCCAGATCGATGGCAAGATCGGACGAGATGAGGCTGAAAACGGACCGGAAATTCATGAAAAACAGTCTGCTTAAGGTCGGAGAACCCCCAGGGTACCATGAGGATGTTACTGGACCTCCTTGTCGGAAATGTCGTATTTTCAGATGATTGCGAAAGTAAATTGCTGACCCGCCGCGAATGGCTGGCGGCGGGCAGTGCAACTGCGCTCTGGAGTTGTGGCCGCAAAAAAGGCACGGGATACCAGGGGTATGCGCTGATCGCCGCTGCAGGTGAAAGAGCGATTTCGGTCGTCGATCTTCTCCGTTTTCGCCTCGTCCGGACCATACCGCTCAACTCCGCCCCCGCAGCCATTGTTCCTGCACCCGACTACCGGCGCATCTACGTTCTGACCCCCGAAACCGGCAGCGTCCATGTCCTGACCTCGGAGTTGGCCCACCTTGGATCCGCGCACCTGTCGCAAGGCCTTTCGACCATCCGCCTCACCCCGGACGGCAAGCGCTTACTTGCGACATCAAATACTACGAATGAGCTCATCGACGTCAACCCCGCGACGCTTCGAGTAAACCGCCGATTCAAGCTTGCCCTGCAACCTGCAGAGATGGATGTCGTGAATCCGGGCTACGCGGCGGTCGCTTCCGGTCCTGCCGGTGTGGTTGAGCTGTTCAACCTTGAAACCGGCGCCAGGCATCGATACCAGTTCAACGGAGAGGTTGGCGCTCTAAGGTTTCGTGCCGATGGCCGTCTGCTTCTCGTGGCAAACCTTCGCACTCGCTCATTGACTGCTCTGTCCGTTCCCGAGCTGCAAGTTGTCGCTGACATGCCGCTGGCAATGGAGCCGAAGAATCTTTGCTTCAACGCCGACGCCGGGCAGCTCTTTGTGTCCGGCGAGGGTATGGACGGCGTTGCTATTGTCTTCCCGTATCGCGTGCTGCAGGTAGAGCAGACGGTACTGGCGGGCCGCGATCCCGGCGTGATGGCGGTTTCGGGAGACCCTGCCTATCTCTTCGTCGGGAGCGCCAGCGGTTCGGACGTCTGTGTGATGAACATTGATACGCGCAAGGTGGTCGGCATTGTTGATGTGGCGCAGCGTCCGGAGTTCATCACCGTTACGCCCGATAACCAGTACGCGCTGGTGCTCGATCGAAGCTCGGGAAACATGGCGGTCATCCATATTTCTGCGTTCCGCCTGAACCCCGAAGCGAGTCGCACGAAATCAGGTGCAGCGCTGTTTACGATTCTCCCCGTGGGAACTTATCCGGTGCATGCTGCCGTTGTGCCCCGGCTGGTTTAGCGAATCGCGGCCGATGCTGCGGCCATTACGATGCTGATTCCCGCGATCGCCGCTGTCTCGGCCCGCAGAATAGTATTGCCGAGCGAACAGGGCTGCCATCCTCTGGCGACCGCGGACTCGTGCTCGCCGTCTGTCCAGCCGCCTTCCGGTCCCAGAAGCAGTTCCACCGAGCCGTCCGCCTTAAGGTCACGCGGCAGACATTCTAGAATCGGTCGCGATTCGGGCAGTTCGTCGAGGAGCAATCGCACATTGCTCTCGGACTGAATGACTTTCGCAAACGGAACGGTGCTTGCGATTACGGGCAGGTGGTCTCGCCGGGATTGCTGGCTCGCCTCGAGTGCGATTCGTTCCCATCGGGCAGACCGTTTGACGGACGCTTGCGCCAACCCGCGCTCGGTTCGCACAGACTCAAACGGCTGGATCGCGGAAACACCGAGCTCGGTTGCTTTTTCGATCATCCACTCGAAATGGTCAAACTTGAACAGAGCGGCCGAGAGAGTCACAGCGATTGGCAGATTCTTTTTGTCTACTTCCTCAATCACTTGGAAGGAAACGAGTCCCTTTCGTGACGTCTCCACTTTGGCCAGATAGACCTTTTCGTTGTCGGAAATCTCATACTGCTGGCCTGCTTCCACGCGCAGTACGCGAACCAGGTGCTCGGCATCGGATCCGGTGATCTCGGCAGTTCCACGCCTGATTTGGTCGACAAAGAAACGGCGTCTCGCCATCAGTCACCGCCATTCTACGAAACGGGCGAGCGGTGGGTTCGAATCGCAGAAACACGGATAATGGTCCATCAAGTATGATCGGGCACTTACGCGGCACGATCCTCGAGAAGACACCGAACCGGGTCGTGGTTGATGCCGGCGGTGTTGGTTACGAGGTGCTCATACCCATTTCCACCTACACGGCGCTTCCGAACGAAGGCGCCGCCGCCGCTTTGCGGATTTTTACTCATGTTCGCGAGGACACGTTTGCGCTATTTGGCTTCGCCACACCAGGAAGAAAAGAGTGTCTTTCGAACGCCTGATTTCGGTGAGCGGAATCGGCCCGAAACTGGGGCTCCAGGTGCTTTCGGGATTGCCGACCGCGGATCTCGTGGCAGCCATACGGGGCGGCGATGTGGCACGTCTGGTTCGTATTCCGGGCGTTGGCAAGAAAACGGCGGAGCGGATCGTGCTCGAGCTGAAGGAGAAGATGACCGGCGTGGAAGCCGGACCGCATGGCGCTCCGGTCGGCGGCGGGGTTTCGGGCTTAAGCGGAATGGAGAACGATATCCTGTCGGCTTTGCAAAATCTGGGCTGCTCGCGAGCGGCTGCCGAAGATGCGATTCGGAAGGTGAAGGAGCGCGGCGCTCCCGACAGCTTTGAGCCGTTTTTCCGCGCAGGCGCTAGCCTTGGTCCGCTGAATTCGCGCTCAATGCGTTAAGGTGAGAATCGGATGCGTGGGCAAGGCATGGTTTCTCCGGCGGCGCAGGAGGAAGAGCGTCAATTCGAAGCGGCTCTTCGTCCGACACGGCTGGACGACTTCGAAGGGCAGCCGCACGTCAGCGAACAGCTGTCGATTGCGATTGAGGCGGCCAAGCAGGCGCGGCGAAGCCATGGATCACGTTCTGCTCTGCGGCCCGCCGGGCTTGGGCAAAACCACGCTCGCCGGGCATCATTGCGCACGAACTATCCGTTCCCATGGACCAGACAGCCGGTCCGGTTCTGCAGAAAAAACTGGATCTTACCGGGAATTCTCAGCAATGTTCGCGGCCAAGCAGGTTTTCTTCATCGACGAGATTCATCGGCTTGATGCCGGACATCGAAGAGATTCTTTACGCGGCGCTGGAGGATTTCCGGCTCGACATCCTGATCGGAACGGGACCGGGCGCGCGGACTCACTCCATCGCGCTGCCGCACTTCACCGCGGTCGGTGCGACCACCCGCCAGGGCCTGTTAAGCGCGCCCTTGCGCGGTCGGTTCGGGATTGTCCTTCGCCTGGATCCCTACGAAGAGGCGACACTCGCGAGAATCGTCGAGCGATCGGCCGAATCTGCTGGAAGTTCCGATCACCGATGATGCGGCACACGAGATTGCCCGTCGCGGGCGGGGAACACCGCGCATTGCGAACCGGCTGTTTCGGCGGGTACGCGACTACGCGCAAGTACGGGCGGGCGGGCGATCGATATCGATGTAGCCGCAATCGGCGCTCAACCTGCTGAAAGTGGATCGCTATGGGCTCGACGACGTCGATCAGAAGATCATGCTGACCGTGGCCGAAAAGTATGGTGGCGGTCCCGTGGGGCTTTCAACCATCGCGGCCTCGATAGATGAACAGGCGGACACCATCGAAGAAGTCTACGAGCCCTACCTGATGCAGCTCGGTTTTCTGGATCGTACGCCGCGCGGCCGGGTAGCGACCGAGCGAGCGTTTGATTACTTCAAGATCTCGCGCCGGCCCCGATTTGCAGGACAGGACCGGCTGTTCTAACCGCTCTGGCTATTCTTCGCTGATCGCGAAACCTTCCGCTTTTAGCTTCGCCGCGTCGATAGCGGCGTGTTCGCCAATGACGCGCTCGGCCGGTCCTTCTTTCATCTCGATCAGAAGAACTTCGCGTTCCGAGGGTTGCTGGTCTGCGCCTTCGGCAGTTGGTTCTGCCAAGTCTACTTTCTCGCGAAAGCGGACAACGCGGCTCACGCCATCCTTCCGAAAAACTGCGCCCGTACTTAGCTCGATTAAGGCCATCTGGCGGTCATGCTACCACGGCGATTTAGCGACAATGGAGAAAGCCGCGTATGCCAGTCGCACTGACTTACCTGTCGCTTGGAAGTAACTTGGGCGATAGGGCACAAAATCTCTCCCGTGCGGCTGCGGAACTTGCAAAGAACGGCATAGAAGTGGCGCGTAGTTCTTCCATTTACGAAACGGAACCGCAGGACTTCGACGATCAGCCCGCGTTCCTCAACTGCGTCCTGGAGGTGAGATCCGATCGCTCGCCTTTTCCGCTTCTGCGATTGACGCAGAGTATCGAAGCTGCGATCGGCCGTACGCCGTCCGATGTTCCGAAAGGCCCGCGTGTGATCGACATCGACATCCTGCTGCTCGGCCAGTTCATCGTGCACGACGAGCGGTTGACCATTCCCCATCCGCGAATGTTTAAGCGACGTTTTGTGCTCGAACCTCTGGCCGAGATTGCTCCCGACCTGCGATGCCCCGGAACGGGAGCTTTGATTCGCGAACTGCTGCCGCGCGTGAAGGAGCAGGGTGTCCGACGGATTGGAACAATGCCGGTCTAACTACGCGCGATCAATTCACATCCGGAGTGTATTGATCAGAGCGGAAAGAGCTGGGGGCTGTTGCCGCCGGCTCGGATAGTAAATGAAATAGCCCGGAAACGGTTGGCACCAATCTTCAAGCACACGCACGAGTGCTCCATTTGCGAAATGAGGGGCCGCATCTTGTTCCGACATGTAGGCGAGACCGACGCCCTCTAGGGCAGCACGGATGACTAGTTGCAGGTCGTCGACAATCAGCGGCCCGTTTACCGCGACCGAGACAGATTTCTTGCCTTTCTCAAACTCCCATCGGTATGAGCCCGCGTCTCCGTGCCGGAAGTTGATGCACCGATACCGTAGCAGGTCACGCGGGGATTTCGGCTTCCCTTGGGACTTGATGTAGCCCGGCGCGCCCACAATGGCTGGTCTGTGGTCCGGAGACACACGCACGGCGATCATGTCCTTCTCGATGTATTCACCGAAATGAATGCCGGCATCGAATCCCCGGGCTACGATATCCATTCGACTGTCGTCCGTGGTGACGTCGAGCACGATGTCCGGATAGTCGCGTGCGAACTGACCGAGTTTGGGTGCTAATACGCTGCTTGCGGCCAGCCGCGGCACAAGCAGGCGGACGCGACCGGCGGGTTTGTTTCTTAAACCGGAGATCTGCGCCAAAGCTCCCTGAACTTCGGTGAGCGCTGGGCGCAACCGTGCAAGGAGTTCTTCTCCAGCATCGGTCGGAGCGACACTTCGGGTGGTTCGCGAGAGCAGCCGGACGCCGATCTCTTCTTCCAGCGCTCGCATGGCATGACTCATAGCCGAAGGCGAAACGCCCAAGCGCTTGGCGGCGCGCGTAAAGCTTCGCTCCTCCGCTACGGCGAGAAAAGCGGACAATGCGCTGAGATCGTGCTGAAGCATTTGTGAATTACGTTCACAACTCCTTGTCCATTGTGGCTCTTCTCAAGACCGCGTTTCGCCTCTAGCCTGGAAGTAGGGAAGAAGCGAGAGCAAGAAACGCGAAGCCAAATGGCACGCTTTTCGACAACCGCACTCGCAGTTCTACGGCTTCCAACAACAAGAAGGCATCAATCATGAGCAACAACGCGTCCGATTTTAGTGGGAAAGTGGCACTGGTGACCGGAGCGGCTTCCGGTATGGGACTGGCGGCGGCCCAAGCCTTTGCTGAGGCAGGCGCGGCGGTCATGCTGGCTGACGTCAGAGAGGACCTGGTGAAAGCGGAAGCGCAGAAGCTGGTCGCCGACGGTTACAACGCAATCGCCGCCCCGTGCGATGTGAGTGACGACGCCGAAGTGGCAGCCATGGTTGACCGCACCGTTGCCGAGTTCGGCCGACTTGATGCCGCCTTCAACAATGCGGGAGTCATGGCGCGCCTTGCTCCAACCGCCGAGAGCACCCGGGAAGACTGGGACCGGGTAATCGGGATCAACTTGCGCGGTGTCTGGAGTTGCATGAAGCACGAATTGCGGCAAATGCAACGCCAGGGTAGCGGGGCTATCGTCAACAACGCATCGGTTGGCGCGCTGACCGGGAACCCCGGTATCGGCTCGTACATTGCTTCCAAGCACGGCGTCATCGGCTTAACACGAACGGCAGCTCTCGAATACATCAAGCACGGCATACGCGTGAATGCGGTGAATCCAGGGTTAATCGATACTCAGGTGGCCCGCGATGTTGTCAGCGGCAATGAGCAGGCGTATGAGGACATAGCGAAGCATGTGCCCATCGGCCGCGCAGGAAGGCCGGAAGAGATCGCCTCGGCCGTGCTGTGGCTGTGCAGTCCGGGGGCAAGCTACGTCGTGGGTCAGGCAATCACGGTCGACGGCGGAATGACGGTGGCGTAAGGCGCCATGGAATGCCCCACAAGAGAATCAGCTCGTAAACAAGGAGAGTAAACATGCAAGGAACTGTGCTGTATGGACCACGTGACATTCGTTTCGAAGATCGGCCGGAGCCTGCCATCACTAAGCCCACAGACGCGATCATTCGGCTTTCGGCCACATGCATCTGCGGATCGGATCTGTGGCCCTACCGCGGCATCGCTGAGGTGAAGCAGCCGACCCCGATGGGTCACGAATACTGCGGGATTGTGGAAGAGGTCGGCAAGGAGGTAAGGCATATCAAGCCTGGCCAGTTCGTCATCGGCTCATTCGCGACCTCTGACAACACTTGTGCCATCTGTCACGACGGTTATCAATCCTCATGCGTCCAACGGGAATTCATGAGCGGCGCGCAGGCCAGCCTGGCGCGTGTTCCTCTTGCTGACGGCACCTTAGTAGCGACAAACGAACGGCCATCGAAAGAACTGCTCGCCAGTCTGCTGGCGACGTCAGACGTGCTGGGGACGGGTTGGTATGCCGCGGATGCAGCCAATGTGAAGCCGGGGAAAACGGTTGTGGTCGTGGGGGACGGCGCAGTCGGCCTGCTCGCTGTGCTTTCAGCAAAGCAGATGGGCGCTGAAAGAATCATCGCCATGAGCCGGCATGCATCGCGGCAGAAACTCGCACGAGAGTTTGGCGCGACCGACATCGTAACCGAGCGCGGTGAGGACGGCACGGCTCGGATCAAAGAAATGACGAAGGGAATCGGTGCTGATTCCGTGCTGGAGTGCGTCGGCACCCAGGAATCCATGGCGCAGGCTATCCGGTCCGCACGTCCGGGCGGGTTCGTGAGTTATGTGGGCGTTCCGCACGGCGTTGAACTCGAAGGGACAGAGCTGTTTTTTGCCCAAGTGCATCTGCACGGGGGCCCAGCCCCGGTCCGCCGGTATCTCCCTGAGTTGATCGACCTCGTGTTGAACGAGAAGATCAATCCTGGGAAAGTGTTCGATTTGACGCTGCCGCTCGATCAGGTTGCTGAAGGGTACCGCGCGATGGATGAGCGCCGCGCCATAAAGACACTGCTGCAGCCGTAAGAGTTCGTACGAGGAGAGAGATATGGAAATCAAACGGGCTGGCTCACAAGCTTCAGCGAAGGGACCTTCGGACTGGTTTACGGGAAGCGTACGCATCGATCCGCTATTCCAGGCGCCTGATCCCGCGCTGGTTCAGGGAGCAAGCGTGACCTTCGAACCGGGTGCGCGAACTGCATGGCACGTCCATCCGCTCGGGCAAACGCTAATCGTTCTGGCGGGTCTTGGCTGGGCGCAGCGCGAAGGGGGGCCGGTGGAAGAGATCCGTCCTGGCGATGTGGTGTGGTTTTCGCCGAATGAGAAGCACTGGCACGGAGCTGCGTCCAAAACGGGCATGACGCACATCGCGATACAGGAAAAGCTGAACGGCAAAGTTGTCGATTGGCTCGAGCATGTCACCGACGAGCAATACCGTTCGGGAGAAAACTCGCCGCACCGGGAAGCGAACTGATGGCAGTGACTGTGGAAGGAACCTTCGCGAGTAGAGTAGCGTTCGTCACGGGAGCGGGAAGTGGTATTGGCCAGGCAGCGGCGCTGGCGTTTGCCCGAGAGGGTGCGACCGTCGTGGTCGCTGACCGTTCCGAGAAGGGCAACGCGGAAACGGCGCGGCTGGTCGAGGAACTGGGCACGCGTGCGCTCGCCGTTCGCTGCGATGTGAAACAGACCGAAGAGGTCAAAGCGGCACTGGACAAGACGATTGAAGCGTTCGGCCGTCTTGATTTCGCGTTCAACAATGCCGGCTCTGAACAGCCGATGACGGCAACTGCCGACCTCACCGAGCAAGAGTGGGATCGCATCGTCGATATAAACCTTCGCGGCGTATTTGTCTGCATGAAGCACGAGATCCCTCACATGCTCCGAAACGGCGGTGGCGTGATTGTAAACACGTCGTCCGGCGCCGGGGTCAAAGGTTTCAAAGGGCAAGCTGCATACGCGGCTGCGAAGCACGGCGTGATCGGCTTAACGAAGTCCGCGGCGCTTGATTACGCTTCGCAGAATATTCGGATCAACGCTGTCTGTCCGGGGATCATCGAGACTTCGATGATGGACCGGTTCACAGGAGGCACTCCTGAGGGGCGACAGCGAGTGATCGCGCAGGAGCCGGTGGGACGAATGGGCAAGCCCGAGGAAATAGCGGCGGCTGTCGTCTGGTTATGTTCGGATCCGGCCGCGTTCATGATCGGGCACGCCATGGTGATCGACGGCGGCCAAACGGTCTGATGGTGTTCGTCGCCCATCGCGCTGCAGTTCTCGGCGCGGCTGCCCTTTCCTATGTGTTGCCGTCGCCGCGCACTCGCAACAGCCTGCACTTGTTCGCGAACTGAGTTACGATCCCCAGACCGGCGGGCCGGTCCCGATTCCACCTTCAGAACGCGGCTTGCAAACGGTGATGGCCGCGCCCTGGTTCAAGGTATCTGAAGGCCGCATGATCCTTGAGGGGCCATGCTTCGATGCGGATGGCAACCTGCTGTTGGCGGACGTGTCCGGCGGGCGCGTGCTCCGCCTGTCACCCGAAAAACGGCTCTCGACAGTGGTCGAACTGAACAAGCTTGCTCCCGGTGGCCTTGCGATGCATCAGGATGGGCGCATCTTTATAGCCGCCATGAATATGGCGACGGAAACTGGTTCTATCCTTGCGGTGAAGTCCGACGGGACAGGAATGCAGACGATCGTTCCTTCGGCGCCCGGCTTCATGCCGAATGACAGCAGAACCGGCACATAGGTGAATTTCACAAAAGTATCCTCCGGGAAACGCTTTTCCAGATCGACGGCGAGCGACTCAGATCGAGAAGAGTCTCCCGAGAAAGCACAGTGCTAAACCGGCTGCGTATTGAACGTCCCGGCCCTGGGAAAAGATCGAGCGCCGACAATGGCGTTCCTTTTTCCTTCGGCAGCATTCCGCAAAGGGCTTCCCACACCGCTCGTGCGGCCAGATAGCTCGCTGCCGCCTCGCGGTCTCCCTCTTGCAGGAGCAGATCGACGGCTCGATTCGATGAATGCCGGGCAGCCTGTAAACGACCGGAACGAGCCAGACGCGAGAGCCTCGGCATGAGCGATCCAGTGTTCCGCGCCATGAGCTTGCCCCTGGCCAGAGCCACTATCCGATCCATCCTGTACTGGTCGCCTTTTAGCATCGCGATGGTGTAGCGCATAGACCAGGAAATTGGGCATTCTCAAGCTTGCGCTTGGAGGCTGCTCTGAAGAGTGCTCTCGGCTTCGGAGAAGCGGTCGAGGAAGAAATAGCTCAGGGCAAGAGTGCCGTACCCGAAAATAAAGTCGGGAGCGGCCGCGATCTTTCTTTGGGATGCTTGGATCGCTCTTTCAAAACGGCCAGTTCCATGGGTGGAAAGGCCCGCCTAGCAAATCCAGGGCGCTTGGGTCTTCACCGCGAGGATAGTTCTGAAACCACAACTCGAGGGTCTGGTAGCCTTTTCCAGATTTCCGGTCACCTGCCGCTCGTAGCTGAAGTCGATAAAGAACTTCTCCCGGTCGCTGACTCGATCCCGCAGCTGCCATCGCTTTAGTGGTGCTCTCGGCCGACAACACGGACGATCCGATAATCGCTGTATGCGAGCTCCAGATTCGCGTAAGCTATTGCGAATTTCGGATCGATCTCGACAGCGCGACGAAAGAAAGGTATAGCCGCGGCACTGCCTGGCAGGATATGTTCACCTTCATTGACGGTGCTGTAAGCCTTCAGCGCGTCGAGCGAAGATGTCGTGGCCTCTGCGAGAGGTCTCGAGTGACTTTCGACGGTGACGGCTGCTTCGCCCATCCGGATTCTGAACCTGCGCGCGATCTGGCTGAGGGCATTCAGGACGTCCTCTTTCCTGGCAGCGACTGATCTGCTCCTGATCCAGAACGGTTCCGGTGTTGCAGTTTCCTCGCGCGGAGACCCAATACATACTGGCTTCCAAGGCTGGCAATCGAGCCGTCGAGAACGGCAGCGCTGGCGGTTCGCTCGCAGACTTGCTGAGCGATGTCGGAAGTCAGCCGCGCACCTTTCGGCCGGCCCATTAGAGCCAGCATCTTCTCCAACCCGCGCTGTCCGAGATCAGGCTGAGAAACGGCGATTGTTGCAGCTCCACCGCCATGGCCCTGGCGTAGCGTGTCGTCGAATACAGGATCGCTGGTCTTATTTTCGAAATCAGCGAGGACAATCGTGTCGTTCTCAGTAAGCCTCGGCGCTTGATGGAAGTAGAAATAGGCCGCAGCGGAAAAGCTCAGCGAGAACGACGCCGGCGGGAACGCGCGCTTGCCCCGGCCTTACGCGAGGCTGACAGCTTTGCCGAGTTCCCGCTCCAGTTCGGCAGCGGATTGCCACCGGCGTGCCGGGTCCTGCTTCCAGACACCGGCTTACGATTCTTCTCCAGCTTGTGCGATGGGATTCGGCTCTGCTGAAGACGTGACTCGCCGAGCCGGTCAACATCTCATAGAAGCACGCAGCCGAACGAATAGATGTCAGAACGCGCATCGGCCGGTTTGCCTTCCCGCTGTTCCGGGCGCCATGTAGCCGGGCGTGCCCATCACCATGCGGCTGGCCGTAAGGGTTTCATCCGCTGCCCGATTTCGCCAGTCCGAAATCCAGAACCTTGACGCCGGATTTCGCGATCATGATATTGCCCGGCTTAAGATCGCGGTGAATGATGCCCTTGCCGTGCGCTTCGGCCAGAGCGGCCGCGATCTGCGCGGCGTACAGGAGCGCGGTCTTCGATAGGAAGAGGGCCGCTTTTGAGCCGGGCAGCGATGGTCTCACCCTCCACCAGCTCCATCACGAGGTAGTTCGGGCCAACATCGTAGAGCGTGCAGATGTTGGGGTGATTCAATGACGAAATCGCGCGCGCCTCGCGCTCGAAACGGGCGCTGAACTGCTCGCGGCATGATCTTGATGGCGACGGCGCGGCCTAATCGCGTATCGACCGCCCGAAAGACCTCGCCCATGCCGCCCTCGCCGAGCTTGCTTTCGATACGGTAGGGTCCCAGGCAGGCGCCCCACCGGACACTCGAGTGAGAGTCGAATCTTCGCAGCAGTTGCCGGGGCGTTGTGGATGGCAGGCCGATCCAGAAATTCGCCGCTGTTGCGCTGCGCAAGGAGCGACTCCACTTCGCGGCGCAATTCGGGATCCGTCTGAGCCAGCAGCGCCGCGCGCTCCTCGGCGGTTCCCTCGCGAGCCGCATGATATAGCTCTTCGATCTGCCGGAAACGCTCCGGGGTCATATGCGCGTCCGGAGCGTTCCTCGATGGTATGGCTCAACTCACGCAGCAGCCAGGCCTTGGCGAGATCCCAATCGCGCCGGACGGTGCGCGGCGAGATCTTCAGAACCGCGACGATTTCCTCATCCGTCAATCCGCCGAAATAACGCAGCTCGACCACCTTGGCTTGACGCGGTGCCAAGCTGGGAGAACGCGGTTAGAGCATCGTCGAGAGCGAGAATCGAGCGGTCGGCGATCGGCCGAGAGGATGGCCGATTCGTCGAGGTTCACTTTGAGCGGGATGCCGCCGCGCTTCTGGGGACCCGCGCGCGCGAGCGGCGTCGACGAGAATGCGCCGCATCATCTGCGACGCGATCGCAAAAAACTGGGCGCGCGCCTGCCATTCGACATTGGTCACGTCCACCAGACGCAGGTAGACTTCGTGGACGAAGGCGGAGGCCTGGAGGGTATTTCCCGCGACTTCGTTCTTCATGTAGCGGCGGGCCATGAGACGCAGTTCCGGATAGACGTGCTCGGCGAGCCGGCCCAGCGCAGCTTCGTCGCCACGGCCGGTGTTGACGAATGCCAATCACGCGCCGGTCTTCTATTCGGCCTACGGCGAAATGGCGGGAACTGTTTCCGGCGTGACTGTCGAGGAGGAACGTCGGGAGGAGGAGCGGCAATAAGCAAAAGCGGATGCTGTCCTGATTGACGCGCTTCGTGCAACAAGCTTGATCGGAGAATCGGTGTTCCGTCAAAGACGCCGATTCCCAAGGCGCAGGCGTGCGGCGTTTGAGTTCAAGGCCGCCGGGACAGCTTCGCGTATTCCGTCTTGGCTTGCTTAAAAATCGGGATGTCGCGGTCAGCGTCTTTCCAAGCATCGAGGAAACGCGCGTATGCATTTCTCGCTTGGGCGTCGTCTCCGGATAATTTGTACGCTCTCCCGATCTGCAAATTTGTTAGCGCGCCTACAGGATCGGCGTAAACAATGCCGCGATGGTCGAGAATCTTTTGAAACTCGGCGACCGCCTCTCGGCCCTGGTGCGCTTCGAGGTACGCGCGGCCGCGCACATACGCGGGATAGAGTCCTCCGAACTTGGCAAAGAACGCTGTGCCCGGCAATGCGAAGTCGTAGGGAAGAGTTCGCTGCAGTCGCTCGACCGCCTCAGACGGCGCCCGATGAGCGAGCGCGGAAAGAGCGCCGAGCGTGGGGAGATACTCAAATTGCACCGGCGTATCTTCAGGGAAGCGCTTCTCCAGGTCGGCTGCGAGCTTTTGAGGCCCGGAAGAATCGCCCGAAAGGCTCAACGCGTAGGCCGCGGCGTACTCCACATCCCGGCTTTTCGCAAGTTTGAGCGCCAGGTGAGCGCGCTCGATTGCTGCGGCTGCATACCCGAAATGCGCGTCGCATACGGCTTCCGCGGCATAGTAAAGCGCGGCATTTTCGACTTTGCCGGCTTGCTGCGCCATCGCGATCGCGCGCTCCCACATGGTGTGTGCCCGTCGCAGTTGTCCGGACCGGGCGAGCACCAGCGCCTGATTGTGAGACATCCAGTCCTCAATACGCTCTCCGCGAGCGCGCACAATTTCCCGCTCCATTGCCGCGCTGTCGCCGTTGGCAAACGCCAGGTAGTAACGGGTGATCAGAAATTCCGGGATTTCCAGTTTCCGCGCCGCCGCCCGCTGCAGAACACCGGCAGCCTCTGGAAAGCGGTCCAGGAAGAAGTAGTGAATCGCCATCACATACGAGAACGGGTTATCCGGATTGAGACGAAGGGCCTCTTCGGTCGCCTGTATTCCCTTTTCGTATTGACCTGTGCCCTGCGTGCCCCATCCTCCCAAAACGGCAAAGGGCAACCAATCACGAGGGTACGCCCGCGTCCACGATTCCAGATTTTGCATCTCTCGCGGAAGATTCCCTGTGACCTGCCGATCGTAGAGAAATAGGATCCAGAGCCTTTCCCGGTCGCTGACACGATTCCGAAGCTCATAAGCTTTGCGGGTGTACTCAGCGGCAAGATCGGTTTGGCCCATGTTCCAGTACGTGATCGAGAGATCACCATACGCCATGGCGAATTGCGGGTCGATGGCAATAGCGCGTTGGAAATGAGGGATGCCGGCGGGACCACCCGGCGCATACGTAGCGCTGCGTCCGGCACTGTAAGCCTTCAGCGCTTCGAGCGACGACGTAGTGGCCTGCTCGAGCGGCGTCGAGTGCTCCCGGATGGTGGCCAGCGACTCGCCCAGGCGGCTTCTGATTTGAATCGCTACGCGGGATAGCGCACTCAGAACCTCTTCTTTTGCTCTTGCCTGAACCTGCTCTTGAGCGAGAACGCTCCCGGTCTCGCAGTTCCGAGCGCGCAGCCATAAAACGTACTGGTTTCCGAGCCCTGCAATGGATCCTTCGAGAACAGCCGTTCCTCCGGTGCGCTGGCAAACTTCCCGTGCGATCTCGGGAGTGAGCGACGTTTCTGCCGGCCGGTTCATCAGCCGGAGTGCTTGTTTGATGCTGTCATCCGAAACGAGGCTGAAGAACGGCGACTCTTGCAGTTGCACGGCCAAGCCGTGGCGAAGTGTTTGCTCGAACACGGAGTCGCCGGTCTTGTTTTCGAATTCTCCCAGAACAACGGTGTCCTTCGCGCTGAGTCGCGGGGTTCGGCGCAGATAAAAATATCCTGCGGAAAACAAGACGAGCAGCGCCCAGGGCGGCAGCGGTGAAGAATATCCAGCGGCTGCGAGGTGCGACCTTGGCCGTTGCGAGTTGGCGCTCCACCTCGGCAGCCGATTGCCAGCGGCGATCAGGATCGTCTTCGAGGCAACGATTTACGATGTTTTCCAGCCTTCGCGAGCGAATGCGTCCGCGCTGGGTTCCAACCCGGCCGCCGGTTAGCATCTCGTACAGCAGGCAGCCGAAGGAATAAATGTCAGAACGGGCGTCTGCGGGTTTGCCTTCTCTCTGCTCGGGCGCCATGTAGGCCGGCGTGCCCATGACCCGAACGCTGTCTGTGAGCGTTTGGTCCGCAGCGGATTTCGCAATTCCGAAGTCGAGAACTTTCACTCCGGACTTACCGATCATAATGTTGCCCGGCTTCAGGTCGCGGTGAACGATGCCTTTGCTGTGCGCCTCTGCGAGCGCCGCCAGCGTCTGGCCGCCATACTGTCGGACCGTTTCGATGGGAAGTGGTCCCCGTTGCAGTCGGGCAGCAAGGGTTTCGCCTTCCACTAGTTCCATCACCAGGAAATTCGCGCCTACATCGTAAAGGGTGCAGATGTTGGGGTGATTGAGTGATGAGATGGCGCGGGCCTCCCGCTCAAAATGAGCGCTGAACCGCTCCGACATGACCTTGATCGCGACCGAGCGGCCCAAGCGGGTGTCGGTGGCGCGGAACACTTCGCCCATACCGCCTTCTCCGATCTTGCATTCGATGCGGTAAGGACCAAGGCGAGTGCCTACCTCCAGGCAGCTCACATCCAATTCGCGCAGTAATTCCGGGGCATTCTCCATGGCGGCCCGATTGAGGAACTCGCCGGTCGTGCGTTGGGAAATGAGGGATTCCACCTCAAGGCGCAATTCTGGATCTGTCCCGGCCAGCAGCACCAGTCGCTCTTCGTCCGTCGCCTCGAAGACCGCGTGGTAAAGCTCTTCGACTGCCAGGAAGCGCTCCGGCGTCAAAATGCTGTTACCGAGGGCGCGAATTTCGCGCGCTTACTGACACCAAAAGCGTCAACAGCGTTTGCCGGGCTGCACCTCATGATCTGCCTCCCCGGGGCACAAGAAATATAGCAAACAACGGTGGCCGGTTTTGTCGCTCGTTTTCGCCTGCACCAACGAACAGGAAATCCGGCGACCAACCGTCGCCGATCAGAACGGAATTACTAGCAGGGCAACAAGGAGCAAACATGGACTTCAGAAGTTACGCACGCACGGCCAGTTGTACCCTCATTACCCTGTGTTTCTGGGCGGGCGTCAACGGTTGCGCGGAAACGATCGGCGTCACGTATTCATATAGTCAAAGCGTATCGGGTGATCCGGCCAATCCCCCACTAATCGGCAACGGCACCGGGTCGCTTCTTCCGTTTGGAACTATGGCCTGGAGTGACAGAGCCTTTCCTGATCTGGCGACGGGGGCTTATACCGGATCGTTTTCCATCGCATTTGCGAGCGGAGGTTCGCTGTTCGGAGACTTCCACGGAGATACCGACTTTACTTCGCCTCCCACTGCTACGGCTTTCACCGAGATCCTGGACGTCAATGGTGGAACTGGGCCGTTTGCCGGATACAGCGGTACTCTCTCCGGGAATGGCCTTCTCAACCTGCTTACATTCCAAGAGTCGGTTTCCGGCTCGGGGACGTTGAATGCAGCTCCGGAACCTGGCTCGATGGCGTTGCTGCCGGTGGGCTTGCTGTGCTGGCTTATTTGGAGATCGCCGTTCAGTTTCCGGGAGCTTCCCGCGGTTTTCAGAAGCCGGCGTCGCTGATTGAGAATTCCGCTCGCGCCCTTAATCGCTATCGACGGCCGGAACAAGAATGGTCTCTGATCTCGCATTCACCGCAGCCTGGCGTATTCCGCTTTGGCTTGCTTGAGTATCGGGATGTCGCGATCCGCGTCTTTCCAGATGGCAAGGAAATCCTCGTACGCACTTTTCGCCTTGGCGGTGTCGCCCGACAGGCTGTAGGCCCTTCCGAGCTGCCAATGCGCAAGTGCGCCGATGGGATCCAGTCCCACAAGGCCTCGATGATCAACGATCTTCTGGAATTCCGCAGTCGCGTCCGCGTACCGATGCAGGTCTAAATAAGCCTCGCCGCGTAGATAGGCCGAGTGCAAACCTCCCAGGTAGAAGTGATTGAAGTTGAGTCCATTGATCGCGTTTTCATACCGAAGAGCCGTCTGCAGTTGTTCAATGGCCTCTGAAGGTTTGTGTCGCTCCAGTGCCGATAACGCACGAAGAACCGGCACATACGTAAACTTCGCGAAGGTGTCTTCCGGGAATCGCCGTTCCAGATCATCCGCAATCTGTGGTGACCGGGGTGCATTTCCCGCAAGCGTCAATGCAAGGCCGGCGGCATACTCGAGGTCTCGGCCCTGCGAAACGGCGAGCGCTGCCGTCGCATTCTTTCTGGCCTCGGCAGCATTGCCCAACAGGCCTTCCCACACCGCTCGTGCAGCCCGGTAACTTGCTGCGGCCTCCCGGTCTCCCTCTTGTACCGCCAGGTCGACCGCCCGATTGGATGATCGCCGAGCAGCTTCCAAGTGCCCGGAACGAGCGAGACCAAGAGCTTCCGCGTGAGCGAGCCACGGTTCCACCCTGCGCTTGCCTCGCGCGAGAACGATTGCCTTGTCCATCGCCTGCCGGTCGCCTTTCAACGATGCGATGTTGTAGCGAAGTAGCGGGAAATCGGGAAAGTCCATCTTGAGGTCAGAGGCCCGACGAAGAGTGCTCTCGCATTCCTCGAAGCGACCCAGGAAAAAATAGCTCTCCGCCAGGCTGGAATATCCGTACACAGAACCTGGATCGGCCGCGATTTCGTTTTTGGATGCCTGGATTGCTCTTTCATATCGGCCGGTCCCATGAGTGGCAAGCCCGCCTAGCAAACCCTGCGGCCTTGGTTGCTCACCGCCAGGGTAGGTCTTGAGCCAGGACTCGAGCGTCTGATAGGCCCTTTCGAGATTTCCCGTCGCCTGCCGGTCGTAAGCAAAATCGATGAAAAATCTCTCCCGGTCACTGGCCCGATCCCGCAGTTCCCAGGCTTTTTTCGTGATCTCCGCCGACAGTGCGGATTCCCCAATTGTGCTGTAGGAGAGCCCCAGGTAAGCGTACGCCATGGCAAACTTGGGATCAATCTCGATCGCCCTTCGGAAGAACGGTATAGCCGCGGCGGTGCCCGAAGCCAAGTTCACCATGTTTGCCGTGCTGTAAGCCTTTAGTGCTTCGAGCGACGGGGTTGTGGCCTCGGCGAGCGGTGTCGAGTGCTTCTCCACAGCGGCCTGCGATTCACCAAGCCGGGTTCTCAACTTGTGCGCAATCTGACTGAGAGAATTCAGGACGTCTTCTCTCCTCGCGGCCGTAGCCTGTTCCTGGTCCAGAACATTTCCGGTATCGCAGTTCTTCGCGCGGAGTGCCAGTACGTATTGGCTTCCAACGCTCGCAATCGAGCCTTCCAAAACGACAGTACTTGCCGTGCGTTCGCACATCTGCTCGGCGGCCTCAGCAGTTAAACGGGTATCTTTCGGCCGACCCATCAATGCCAGGGTTTGGTGCACCTGCCGGTCCGAAACCAGGCTGAGGAAAGGCGATTGTTGAAGCTCTACGGACAATCCCTGACGCAGCGTATCGTCAAAGACAGGGTCACCGGTCTTGTTATCAAAATCTGCCAGGACAATGGTGTCCTTCGCGGTGAGTGTCGGCGCGCGGTGAAAGTAAAAATACGCCCCGGCGGACAAACTCAGCAGAACACCCGCTCCCACAACTATCCGCTTCGTACGGCCTCGCGCGACGTCGGCTCTTTCGAGTGCGTGTTCTAACTCGGCGACGGATTGCCAGCGGCGATCGGGATTCTGTTCGAGACAGCGGTTTACGAGTTTTGTCAGTCTGGGGGAGCGAATGCGTCCCTGCTGTGTCCCAATCCGGCCGCCGGTCAGCATCTCGTACAGCAGGCAGCCGAAGGAATAAATGTCAGAACGGGCGTCTGCGGGTTTGCCTTTTCTCTGCTCGGGCGCCATGTAGGCCGGCGTGCCCATGACCCGAGCGCTGTCTGTGAGCGTTTGGTCTGCAGCCGATTTCGCAATTCCGAAGTCGAGGACTTTCACTCCGGATTTACCGATCATGATGTTGCCCGGCTTCAGGTCGCGGTGAACGATGCCTTTGCTGTGCGCCTCTGCCAGCGCAGCCAGCGTCTGGCCGCCATACTGTCGGACCGTTTCGATGGGAAGTGGTCCCCGTTGCAGTCGGGCCGCAAGGGTTTCGCCTTCCACTAGTTCCATCACCAGGAAATTCGCGCCTACATCGTAAAGGGTGCAGATGTTGGGGTGATTAAGTGACGAGATGGCGCGTGCCTCCCGCTCAAAATGAGCGCTGAACCGCTCCGGCATGATCTTGATCGCGACCGAGCGGCCCAGGCGCGTGTCGGTAGCGCGGAACACTTCGCCCATGCCGCCTTCCCCGATCTTGTTTTCGATCCGGTAGGGACCAAGGCGAGTGCCCACCTCCAGGCAGCTCACATCCAATTCGCGCAGTAATTCCGGGGCATTCTCCATGGCGGCCCGGTTGAGGAACTCGCCGGTCGTGTGTTGGGAAAGGAGGGATTCCACCTCACGGCGCAATTCGGGATCTGTCCCGGCCAGCAGCACCAGTCGCTCTTCGTCCGTTGCCTCGAAGACGGCGTGATAAAGCTCTTCGACTGCCAGGAAGCGCTCCGGCGTCATGACGCAGGTACCGGCGGCGCCTTTGTTGGCGGGCTCAATTCGCGCAGCAACCAAGCCTTGGCGAAGTTCCAATCGCGCCGGACAGTGCGCGGCGAGGATTCGAGAGCAGCAACAATCTCCTCCTCTGTTAATCCGCCGAAATACCGCAGTTCAACCACCTTTGCCTGGCGCGGAGCCAACTGTGAGAAGGCTGTTAACGCATCGTCCAGAGCGAGGATGCAGCGGTCGGCGGCAGGCGACACGGCGGCAGTTTCGTCGAGGTTTACTTTCTCCGCTAATCCGCCGCGCTTACCGGAACCACGAGCGCGAGCGGCGTCCACCAGGATGCGGCGCATCATCTGAGCTGCTATGGCAAAGAACTGCGCGCGGGCCTGCCACTCGACGCTGGTAACGTCAACCAGACGCAGATAGACCTCGTGAATGACTGCGGTGGCTTGAAGAGTGTTGCCGTCCCGTTCGTTCTTCAGGTACCGGCGGGCCATCTGGCGCAATTCGGGATAGACGTGCTCCGCCAATTGGCTGAGCGCCGCCTTATTTCCGCTACCCCAGGCCTTCAACAAGCCGGTGATTTCTGCAGAACGTGCGTCGATGGATACCCCGTCTCCCCACGGCACAAAAAATATACCAGAAAAGTGTGGCCGGTTTCGCCGTCCTCTTCCGCCTGTACCGGCGGAAGGAGAACAAAACTGATGATCTCCTTCAAACAGAAACAGGAGGCACATATATGAAACACGTACTAACTTTGGCGCTGATGCTCAATCTCGGAGTCGCGGGCGCCTACGCACACGAGAGATCAGTCAAGATGACAATTTCGGGAACGTCTGCCACCAGCGCGACCGATCTAAAGGTGACGGGCACTTCGAACGACGAAGATCATTTCGCCGGGGATGGCACCTTCGGCTCATTCACGCTTCATATGGTGAGAGCGGTTGCAAAGTTGCCCGATGGATCCGGCACTTGCCCGGGAGCGAACCAGATTCATTTCCTGGAGGCGGCCGGCGCGGGCGTATTCCGATTCCAGGATGGGAGTCTTCTGAATGTCAATCTGACGGAGGGTTTCGATTGCATTGATTTCGTGGCTCTGCAGGCTCAATGTACGGTCACCTTTCAAGTCATCGGTGGAACCGGCCGTTTCAAGAACGTATCCGGAGGCACCCTGACCTTTACCGAGACCGTAAAGCCGGTATTGGCCGACTCCGCCAAGAACCCGATCTTTTTTGCCGCCACCGGGGAGTTTACGGGAACAATCTCGGGAGCACACATGGCAAGAGAAGACCAGGAGGACGATCATCGATAAACGAAATTGAAAGCTTCCGATTTTCGTTCACCGAATACATGCGGCGACCGGGCTCAATCCGTTCGCCGCACACACTTCGAAGATTCACACGGTAGACTAAGCGAGATGCGACGGTCGATTGTTCTGGCTCTCCTGATGAGTGCGGCTCGTTTTACGTGCCCGGCGGCGGACGCTGGTCCGTCGGGGGTCGCGCAGAAACTGTTCGTTGCCATGGCCGCTCATGACGGAGCAGGCGCGCGGGCCTTGTTTACGCCTGATGCGAATATTGTGGCGGTTTCGCCGGACGGCAAAGTGACGGTAACGCCGATTGAGAAATGGACCGATCGTCTCTCGTCAAGCAAAGACAACTGGCTGGAGCGCATGTGGTCCCCGAAGGTGCAAGAGCATAACGCCATCGCGACGGTTTGGGGCGAGTACGACTTCCACCTCAACGGCAAGTTCACTCACTGCGGTATCGACACATTCACAATTGTGAAGACGGGCGGCGAATGGCGCATTGCTGCGCTGGCGTTTACCAGAGAAACTTCCGGCTGTCCTGCTAGCCCGCTCGGCCCACCTAAAGGCTGAAATTCCTCTCTTTCAGGCACGGACTCAAGCCTTGGCTTCCTGCGTCTCGTCTTCCAGTTCCATCTTGTCCACGATCACCCAAGCGATCCGGTTGCGATCCATGTCGGCAATGGTGAAACGCCGTCCGCTATAAACGATTGATTCGTCAACCATGGGGATGTGACCGAACTGGTAGAGGAGGAAACCGGCGAGCGTCTCGAATCCTGCTTCGCCCGGTAACTCGATCCCATAGCGGGTTTCAAGCTCCCGAATGGTTGTGTTGCCTTCCAGCCGCAAGGTCTTGTCTTCGGGGGCTGTCTCCGGGCGGACCAGATCGTGTTCGTCGCCGATGTTTCCGAACACCTGTTCCAGAACATCTTCCAACGTGACAAGACCCGCCACAGTGCCGAACTCGTCAACAACCAGCGCCATGTGTGTGTGATTCTGACGGAACTCATCCACCAGTTGGTTCAGCGGTTTGGTCTCGGGCACGACGAGAGGTTTACGGACGAACCGGCGTAATCGGAACCCGCGCCCCGCACGACGTTGATCGTAGGCGAATCGACGCTCATCCCAAAGCCGCATAAGGTCTTTGTAGTGGACAAACCCGATGATCTGCTCGGGCCGATCTTCATAAACCGGTATGCGAGTGTACTTGTGCTCTGCCATGGTGCTGAGGACCGATTCAAGTTCAGCGTTCACCGGGAGCGAGACGATTTCGGGCCGCGGCGTCATAATCTCGCGCGCGGTGTAGTCGGAAAGATCGATCAGGTTCTGAATGGCATCCTGCTGAAACTCTTCGAGCAGCCCTTCGTGGCGGCTCGATTGAACAATGTACTTCAGCTCTTCGGGAGTATGGCCGCCATGGGCGTGTTCCGCGCCGAGCCCGAAGACGCGAAGGACAAGCGCCGAAGATTTCTCGATGACTACCACGAAGACGTGGGAGAGGCGATAGAACACCAACAGAGCGGGCGCGGCGAGCATCGCGATCCGATCCGCCTTCTGAATCGCGAGATTCTTGGGTACTACTTCGCCGATGATGACGTGAGCGTAGCTGATGACAAGAAACGCAACCGCGAATCCGATGCCGTGCAGCACGACACGCGAGGCGGGGATGTGTAACGAATCGATTACACCGCGCAGGAGTTGGTAAACAGTATCTTCCCCCGCCCAGCCCAGCCCTAAGCTCGCCAGTGTTACTCCAAACTGCGTGACCGAGAGAAGCCGCCCCGGATTGGCCAATAGATTCAGGGCACTCTGTGCACCTGTATGACCCTGTTCCGCCAGCTCTCGCAGGCGTGACTGGCGAACTGAGACCAGCGAAACCTCGGCAGCGGCAAAGAACCCGTTTGCTGCCAGGATCACCAGAAGAACCAAAAGCCGCAGGCTCATAAGAGAAACGGACGGGTAAGAACCCCAGAGTAAAATCGATGGGTGCTAACCCGAGCGGTGCGTGCCATCAATGTGATCGTGGCCTTACTGGTCGTGTGCATTGCGATCGCGGTTTACTGGTTCGTGTTTCGGCCTTTGCCGCAGATATCCGGCAATATGGCAGCTCCAATCGGAGCTGAAGCTGTGGTGCGGCGCGACGCTCGCGGTGTTCCGCATATCGAAGCACGATCTTGGCAGGACGCCATGTTCCTTCAGGGTTACGTAACGGCCCAAGACCGATTGTGGCAAATGGATGGTCTGCGACGCTTCGGCGCCGGCGAGCTTGCGGAAGTTTTCGGGCCCGGAGTGCTCGCAAGCGACCAGCAGGCCCGCAGTATGCGCATGCGCGCGATTGCCGAAAGCGATGTCAGCCGGCTTCGCCCGCAAGATCGTGCGAGCCTGGTCGAATACGCCCGCGGGGTTAATTACTTCATCGAGACGAACCGCGGCAGGTATTCGCTCGAGTTCTCGATTCCTGGCCGGACGTATGATCCTCGACCGTGGACCATCACCGACTCGATCCTGGTTGGACTGGTCATGTTCCGCGACATGACAGACAGCTCGCGCTTCGAGTTCAATAAAGGCGTTCTTCTGGGCATGGCTGATCCGGCAAAGGTCCGAACTCTCTTCCCGGCAGCGCAGGGCGCCTACTTACCGCCCGGATCCAATGCCTGGGCTGTATCCGGCGCACACAGCGCGGACGGTAGCCCTATGGTCGCGAATGATCCGCACCTGGCGTACCGTATTCCCGGCACTTGGTATCTCGCTCACCTGAAGGCTCCCGGACTGAATGTCTCAGGCGCGACTCTGCCCGGATTGCCCGGCGTCGTGACGGGGCACAATGCACAGATCGCCTGGGGACTTACCAATCTCGAAACGGACGTCATGGACCTGTACCGCGAGCAGATGGATGAGCGAACGGGCCAGTATGTGTTCCAGGGGAAGGTGGAGCAAGCGCAGCTTGACCGGCAGTTTATAGGCGTGCGCGGGAGTAAACCTGTGCAATTGGATACATGGGTGACCAGGCATGGGCCGATCTTCATTCGTGAGAATGGCAAAGCGTATAGCGTTCGGTGGAGCGCGGCGGAGGGCTTTGACTGGCCCGTTTACAGCCTGAATCACGCCGGCAGTTGGTCGGAGTTTCGCGAAGCTCTCAGCGGCTATTGGGGACCGGCAATGAACTTCGTTTACGGTGATCGAGCCGGTAACATCGGGTTCCAGGCTGCGGGCAGAATCCCGATTCGGGGCGATGGTAAAGCGCCGGTTGCGAGCGATGCACCGCTGGACGGATCGGCTGGAACGGCCGAGTGGACGGGTTGGGTCCCGTTCGATCAGATGCCCAGCATCTACAACCCAAGTTCGGGCACAGTGGCGACAGCAAATCAGAGTCCTTACCCGCCAGACGTTTCCCTTTCAGGCCGACGGAAATTACGCGGATCGTTATCGAGTGGAGCAGATCGATGCACGGCTGCGTGCGAAATCTAAGCTGTCGGTCGACGACATGCTTGCGATTCAGAAGGATGTCTATTCGGCTTATGACTACTTCCTCGCTCAACAGGTGGTCGCGGCCGTTAAGAAACGTCCCTCGGGCGATTCGGAACTAAAGACGGCGATCGACGTTCTCGCGCATTGGAACGGACAGATGGAAAAGGATCAGCCGGCTCCGTTCATTACTCAAACTCTGCATGGGTTCCTGGGGCGCAGCTTGGTCGAGGGTCTCGCAAAAGGAACTGCCATCGGCACGAAGATTCCGGACATCGCTCCCCGGCCCCAGGTGATCGAAAGTTTACTGCGTCGACGTCCGAACGGGTTTGTGCCCAACAACGACTGGGATGGCTGGCTACTCGAGCAATTGAAAGGGACTCTGAAAATGGGAAGAGACGAGCAGGGAAGTCCCGCGTCCAAGTGGCGTTGGGGTAATAAGCTGCAATGGAATTTCGTGCATCCGGTTGCACGCGGTATCGCCCCGCTCGAATACTTCTTCGATGTCGGGCCAGTCGATATGAGTGGTTCGGGTACCACTGTCAAACAGACATCCTCGACGCTTGGTCCTTCCGAGCGCATGGTGGTCGATCTCGGAAACCTGGACCGATCTGTGCAGAATCTGCCTGTCGGCGAATCCGGCTTCGTTGGTTCGAAGCACTACAAAGACCAATGGCCCGCGTACTACGTGGGAAAGAGTTTCCCGATGGAGTTCGATCATGTTGAAGCCAAGGACGTTCTGACTATCCGCCCGCAGTGAGGCCATGTCGCCGTGGGCTGGCCCCAAGCTGGATCGAAATTCCATAGAATTGAGGGTGCTCGCCTGATTTACACGGGAAGGGAAAGCATGAATCGTCTTCGGTTTTTCTCCGTCGTAGTTCTCTCTTTGGTTACCCAACTCGGCGCTTCACAGAGTGTTCCGCCAAGCGCAACAGCCCGCTCCGAGGCCGAGCCCAATCCGGCTGCGCTCGCCGTTTGGCAGGCACATGTGCAATCCAATCCGGATAACTTAGAGGCTCGAGGAAATTTGCTGGCCTATTACAAGAATCACGGACCGGTTGAGGAGTTTTTCGGCCAAGCTCTTTGGATCGTCCAACATCATCCAGAATCCTCTTACGCCGTCCTAGCTGCGAATTCCAGACCCGTCGCGGAAGCATTTACCGACCCGGACTACGCATTGCTGAAGTCTGCCTGGGAGCAGGCATTGATCGATCAAGCTGACAACGGAAAGGTGCGCTATCACGCCGGATTGTTTTTCACTCTCAAAGATCCGATCAGAGCAGTTGACGAGTTTGAACGCGCACGACAACTCGATCCGGAGAACCGGGCGATTTTGCAGTCGGAGTCCAGCTTGTATGCGAGAGCCTTCACCAGACAGTCACCGCGTTCGTGGTCGATCTTGAATCCGACCGAAATACAGACCTTACAGGGAGAGATAGGCCGATCAACGGACCCGGCGTTACTGGCTGAAGTAGGATCCGATCTCATCCGGTTTGGGCAATCTTCTTCGGACACGAGCCTGAAGCCAAAAGGGACAGAGCTCATTAACAAGGCCATCAGCCTCGACCCAACGAACGAAAAGTGGAAAGCCGCAGCCGAACGAGCAACCCTGACTGCGCCGCAACAGAGCCCATCTGGCAGCGACCCTACAGGCGCAGTTCGCGTGGGCGGCCGCGTAGCTGAGGCGAACCTGCTCCGAAAGGTTGATCCGGTGTATCCTTCGGATCTTATACGGGCTCGCGTGTCTGGCGTGGTTGAATTCACGGCGCTCATAGGAGAGGACGGGCACATACAAAACCTGCAGCTTGTGCGCGGGCATCCCCTGTTCGTGAATCCCGCGAAAGAAGCCGTCCTTCAGTACGTGTACAAGCCCACACTGCTGAACGGAAGCCCGGTTCGGGTAATCACTTCCATCACTGTCCCCTTCCAAGTACCTGCCCAGTAGTCGGGCAGTTCGGGAGAAACGGTCTGCACCTGCGGCAGTCCCATCTTGAGGAATCAATGCCTGAACAAAAAGAGCACGAAAAAGTAGAAAATCTGGTTGAATCCTCGACGGAGCTTGAAAAAAAAGCGGCGAGATCCCTTGAGCAAGCCGCGAATTCAAACCAGAGCTTAGAAGGATTCGAGGCGATCAACAACGAACGGATCACCCCGGAACTGGAGCAGGAAGCGAGAGAGGATGATGGTGGCGGCCGCGAAAAAGGCCACCCGGTTCCTTAAGCGCTTTCGTTCGCCAGTTCAACTGTGCCGTCGCGATTCAGGATGTAGCGCTGACCACGCCAGTTGATCGAATTCCCGAAGAATCCGGCGATCCAAAACGCAAACCCGAGCAGGTCCTGCAAAGGCAGAAGCAGCCAGGGAATGCGCGCTCTCAGAATGCCGCGCGAAACGGTCCAGGCGGAGACCACTCGGAGGGCGACGGTTACGACCATACACGCCCAGAGATCGTGGGACACCAAAGCCGTCGCGAACCCGACAGGTAGTGAATGGGTAAAGAACTGGCCCACATAACCCCAGGGTCGTGACCGCCTGGTGGACCGGGCCCAGCGCAGGCGATGGGAGAAGTTCTTCGCCATGCCTTCGCTGCCGATTCGATGTTCGACCACATACGGGAGAAATCCGGACTACAAACCCGAGTTCAGCGGCGATCCGGCCTAGCATGTAATCTTCGGACTTAGATAATCTTTGACCCGTTCCATCCCGCCAAGTGCATCAAGCACGCTTTTGCGGGCGACGATGGTTGGTCCGACAGCGAACTTCGTTCCTTCCATCATCACCGCGGTGAACAGGCCAGCATGGAAATCGGTATTCATGCCGACCGCTTCCAGACGGGACCAGATCGCCTTTCCCGAAACAGCCCGATACGGGCAGGTAACCAGGCCAAGGTTTTGATCGGAAAACTCGCTGCTAGGCTCCGGCAGAAGTCGGGCTTTACCCGCACGTCACTGTCGCTCATCGCGATCAGGTCGTACTGTGAGACATCCAGCATGCACTGCAGGCTAAACACCTTCGCGTGAGGATAGGGCGGTTCGCCTGTAACAATGAGCCGCGCGGGAACGCCGGATATTCCGCGATCAAGACGACGGACAAGCGGAACGGCGGGATCCTGTTCATGGCGAACAGCAAACAGCAGCTCGAAATGCTTATAATCCTGCTCGAAGAAGCTTCGGAGGTTCTCTTCAAGGCCCTCATCAAGGCCCGCGAGAGGTTTGAGAATGCTGATAGCTGCGGGCGTACCGAATTCGCGATGTTCCGGTATGTCGCGCATGCCTCAACGCTGCCGCAATCGCCAGGATGCAGTAGACCCAGCAGCCTACCAGCACAACTAGGGCTGCAATGGTAATCAAGTTTATTATTCTTCTAAATCTCTTTTGCGCAATGAGGTGCGGCAAACGAGCGATAAACTCGTCCGCCTGAACGGCCCCCTGATCGCCGTGCTTCCGGTTACGGACAGCAACTAGCCCCCCCTGGGCTTCGCGATCACCCACGACCAACATAAACGGAATCTTGTTGAGTCTGTGCTTCCCGAATCTTTAAGTTTACCTTATCGGACCGGGCATCAATCTCGGCCCGCACACCGGCAGCGAGTAATTTTTCGTAAATCTGCGTGGCGTACTCGTTCTGGCGTTCGGAAATGGGCAGCACGATCGCCTGAACCGGAGCCAGCCAGACCGGGAAAGCTCCGCCGTAGAGCTCGATCAGGTAGGAGATCATTCGCTCCATCGTGCTGACGATGGCGCGGTGGATCATCACCGGGCGATGGTGCTGCCCATCGGCTCCGATGTATCCGAGATCGAACTGGTTGGGCAGATGGAAATCGATCTGGATGGTCGAGTAGGTTTCCTCGTGACCCATGACATCGGCCAGCTGGATGTCGAGCTTGGGTCCGTAAAACGCGGCTTCGCCCGGCGCTTCTTTATAGGGCAGACCGAGGTCGTCCATCGCCTCGCGTAAGACCTTCTCGCCGAGATCCCACATCTCGTCGTTGTCGACGTATTTCTCTTTATTCGCCTTATCGCGCAGCGAGAGCCGATAGCTGTACTGCGTGATGCCAAGGTCGCGATAGGCCGTCTCGACGAGCTGCATGACCTTGGTGAACTCGGATTTGATCTGATCGGGCGTACAAAAAATATGCGCGTCGTTCAGAGTCATGCAGCGCACGCGGCTCAAACCGCTCAGCACGCCCGAACGCTCATAGCGGTACATGGTGCCGAGCTCCGCGATCCGGACAGGCAGATCACGATAGCTGCGCATCTTGGATTTGTAGATCAGGATGTGGTGCGGGCAGTTCATGGGCCGCAAGACCATCCGCTCCGTTTCGAGATCCATCGGCGGGAACATATCTTCGTGATAGTGCTCCCAGTGGCCCGACTTCTGGTAGAGCTCTACTTTGGCCAGATCGGGCGTGTAGACGTGCTGGTAGCCGGATCGCCGTTCCTTCTCCAGAATGTAGTCTTCCAGGATGCGGCGGACGGTCGCGCCCTTCGGAAGCCAGAGCGGGAGACCTGCCCCGACGAGTTCATTGACCGTGAAGAGTTCAAGCTCTTTGCCGATGCGCGGTGATCGCGCTTCTTGGCTTCTTCGAGCCGGTTAAGATAATCCTCCAGCTCTTTCTTCGTGAAGAAAGCCGTGCCGTAGATCCGCTGCAGTTGCGGGTTCTTCTCGTTTCCTTTCCAGTAAGCGCCCGCGATCGAGAGCAACTTAAAAGCCTTCAGCTTTTCGCTGGAAGGGACGTGCGGCCCACGGCAGAAATCGATGAAGTCCGGGCCAAGCGTGTATTCGGTGAAGATGTCGCCGGCGCGCTCTTCAATGAGCTCGCGCTTCATCCAGTCGTCGTGATACTTCTCCAGCCCGTCCTGTTTCTTCGGTCAGCTTGCGTTCGAAGGGAAGGTTCGCGCGCTTGCAGTTCGCGCATCTTCGCCTCGAGTCTTCTCGAGATCTTCCGGCGTGAACTTCGTGTCGCGCTGAAAGTCGTAATAGAAGCCGGACTCGGTCGGCGGCCCGATGCCGAGCTTGGTTTCGGGAAACAGCTCCAGCACGGCGGCCGCCAGCAGATGGGCCGTCGAATGCCGATAGACGTGCAGCGCCTCCGGATTCTTGGGCGTCAGAATCTCCAGCGTAGAGTCGGATTCGAGAGGCCGCGTCAGGTCGTACAACTCGCCATTGACGCGCGCAACAACGGCATCGGCTTTCAAGCGAGGGCTAATGGACTGGGCGACGTCGATAGGCCGCGTACCCTCCGCAACCGACTGCGTACTGCCATCGGGCAGTGTAATTGTCAAACTGCTCATTCTTCTAGGGTCAAGTTGAGGGTATCAAAAACCCGGACGGCTCACGGATTCAGTAAGCCGCGCGGCTGCTAGACTATAGAGACTTCGCTTGGGTACCTCCTCCGTCACACCTGGTTTTGACGAATCGGCTCTGGTCGCAAGGGCGAAAGCCGGAGATGACGAAGCCTTTTCCGAGCTGGTCAGGCACTACGACCGGCGCGTCTTCCGCATGGCGAAGCAGATCACCCAGAACGACGACGATGCCGAGGACGTACTTCAGGAAACCTTCCTGAAAGCCTACACTCACCTCGACAACTTCCAGGGCAATTCAAAGTTCTATACCTGGGTGGTGCGCATCGCCGTAAACGAGGCCCTGATGAAGCTTCGCAAGCGGCGGTCGGATAGAACCGTTCCGCTTGACGAGCCAATCGACACTGGCGAAGACGAAATGGTCCGGGAAATCGCTGTCTGGGACGAGAATCCGGAAGACACCTACTCGCGAGAGGAGCTGGGAGAGTTGCTCGATCAAGCAATTCAAAGTTTAAGGCCTGCATACCGCACCGTTTTCATACTTCGCGACATCGAAGAACTGTCGATTGAGGAGACAGCGGAAGCTTTGAATTTGTCGATATCAGCCGTAAAAAGCCGATTGCTGCGGGCGCGGCTGCAGCTCCGTGAAAAACTGACCCGTCAATTCAAGCAAAAGGGGGACGACGCCTATGCTTACCTGTAAGCAGTTTTTCAGCGAGCTGAGCGATTACCTCGACGACACGCTCGACCCGACCACGAAGGCCGAACTTCAGCGGCACGTCAGCGAGTGCCCGAACTGCTGGGTCGTCTGCAATACAACAGAAAAGACCATCAAAATCTATAAAGGAATGGAGCCACAGCCAATTCCTCCCGACATCGAGAACCGATTTCTGAGTGCCTTGATGGAGAAGTGCAGGCGAGCGAAACGCAAAAGCGAAGACCCGACCGAGGCTACTCCGCCGGCTTCCGCGTCCTGAGCTGACCTTTGCTGCTTAGACTGCAAACAGAGCAGGTTTAGTCGCTCTCCCCTTTACGCCAATTAGAACCTGAAATTCCCTGTAAACAGGACACGTGCACACGGCCGGATTGAGGCAGCAGCCGCATTCCAGCATGTGGCACAGTAGTTCATCAGACAACTCGTCCGGGGTGAAATCCTGATGGCCCGTCTGACATTCGCTAGAGTTTCGCCCCCGTGCTTCGTCGGGCGCTCGCGAGGTTACGCCGCGATCGGGCAGTGACCGGAGCCGTTCAAAGGACGAAGAAAGAAACTGCCTGAATCGAACGAACATAGGGACAGGTCGAACCTCCGCTGCGCTTCTCAACTTCTAAAAGTAAAAGCGGAAAAAGGAGGGCGATCTGTATCATTCGACCGTAAAAAAAGATTTTTTGCAAGTTTCTGCTGCCAAATGGCGCAATGGCGCAGGTTAAATATTGTTAGTGGGGAAGACGTTCGAAGATCTCGTTGAACTTCTTTTGCTGTTCAGGCGTAAGAACCTGGAAGATCCGTTCTTTTCCAAAACGCGCCACGTTTGCGCGCTCTTCCTCGATGTTTTGGTAATACTTCGCGTAATCGTCCAGCTCTTTGTTAACGATCTGCTGCTGCGAGGTCGTGAGGTTGAGGGCCGATTTGAGGTCTTTCAGCTGCACCTCGATGGACTTCGATCGGGTGGCACGCGAATGGATGACTCGCTGTGTTACCGCCGAGCCCACAGCCGTGCCGCACAGAAAAATAAGGGCAAGGACGAGCAGGATCTTAGGATTCGACCAGCTGGCATCATCGTCCTCCCGCATAGGCGCCCGTCGTTGAAGCTGCGAATGCTATTGGACTGACCCTTCGTAAGAAGCGAGGTTGACCAACACGGCGTCCCGTTGCTGGCCTGATCACCGAACACCGACTCCTCAGAGTGCGATTGTTGGACAATAACCGCCTGTGCGTGCGGATCCAGGTCCGCTCTTTCCTCGACGAATACGTACATGCCGAGCAGAAGTGCAAGGAAAGAGATGCATACGCGAACCGCGTTCGGAAGGGCGAGTACAGGAAGCCGGCCCAAATGGAAGCTTTCGCCCTGTCCTCGATCCGTTGCAGCACTCGAGCATAGAAGCCCGGAAGCGGTTCGAATTCTTCTCCGGCCCGCATCGAGCGGAGGATTGAATTCTGCTCCCGCATTACCTTCAGCTCAGATGAGCATTCCGGACACTGTGCCAAGTGCGCCCCAAGTTTCGTCTGCCCTGTTGCAGGCTCCCCAGCAGCTAGCAGGTTTTCTAACTGATCCCGTATGGACCCGTGCATAGTTCCCTCAAAGAAGTCCAAACATTATCAGAGCGAATCTACGTCCGCTTTCTCTACAAATTACAACAAACTTCGCCGTAAACGGCCCAACCCAAATCGCTAAACAGCTGGTGGACGTGAGCGGCCCTTTTTCCAATCGCCTGCCGCTTTAACCAGCTTCTGACGTGCCCGGAACAGCTTCACTTTGATCGTATTCTCATTCATCCCGGTCATCTGAGACAACTCTTCCACCGAGTGTCCCTCTACCTCTTTCAGGAGGATCAAGGAGCGATCTTCTTCGGAGATTTTGGACAGAAGCTTGAAAACCAGATCGTGCTGCGCGAGCTGTTGATCGACGGCCGGAGCATGATCCGCTGCCGGCTCGGAGTTCTCCACGCGCTGCGAATCGTCGGCGGAGAAATCACTTTCGTAGACGAGCTTGCGGACTCTTTTCTTCCGCAGGTAGTCGTAGCACTCGTTGACCGTGATCTTATAAATCCAGGTCAGCAAGTGAACTCCGAAAATCGAAGTTCTTGATGGAGAAAGTAGATTTTCGCGAAAACCTGCTGGGCGATATCTTCGGCGTCGTTCCGGTTCCGCAGGATGCCGTAGATGATGGAGAAAACTTTGGCCTGGTACCGATCGACAATCTCGCGAAACGCCAGTTCGTCGCTGCGCCTGTACGCGGCGGACAAGTGTCGCTTCTTCGGTTGATCGGTGGTCCAATTTGCTTGTCGCTCGGGTTGCCTCTCCGGAGACAACCGGGAATGGGAGGGTAGAAGACAGGCCACTCATACAGCCCGACGGACGTGGCCCCCCGATCCCACGTTACATGATTTATCCCGCGCGGCATGGATTCCGGGCGGTTTGTCCGCCAAAATGTGGTCCGCCGGACCTTTTCCGTCTTATCGTGCATCAAAGTCGATGAATCAGTTATAAATTGGTATTGAGCATTAGTTTGTAAGGAGATTTCAATGATTCAGCTCACCGACACAGCCGTAGCCAAAGTAGCCGAGATTCTTGGCATGCAGGAGCCCAAACCGGCTGGGCTCCGGATTTCCGTCGTAGGCGGCGGTTGTTCCGGATTCAGCTATTCGATGGCCTTCGAGAACCAGCCGAACATGCTGGACAAGACCTACAACTTCGGCGATCTGAAGGTTTTCATCGACCAGGCCAGCATGCTGTACCTGGACGGAGCCGAAGTGGATTATGTCGAGACACTGGAAGGTTCCGGCTTTAAGTTCAACAATCCCCAGGTGAAATCGACTTGCGGTTGCGGCAGTTCGTTCAGCGTTTAAATAGCTCTTATTGAGTCGATTGGTTTGCGAAGAGCCGGGGAGCCTGGTGCTCCCCGGCTCTTTGTCTTTTTCGGATGGCTCTGTGGAAGCTCAGCTGACTACCGAAGCGCGAAACTCCGCTTCCGCGCATATTGACGAGTTGCCGACCGAAGGCGTTCTTCGCGTCATCAATGCGGCGGAGCAGGAGAGTAGCTGAGGCTGTCGAGCGACGGAGATTCCGCCGATTGCTGCGAGCGGTGGATGGCATAGTGGAGCGGCTTCAGAACGGTGGGCGACTCTTTTACCTGGGGGCTGGGACGTTCGGGACGTTTGGGCGTGCTGGATGCCTCGGAGTGCCCGCCGACATTCAATACGCCACCGGAACTCGTGCAGGGCATCATCGCGGGCGGCGATACTGCGCTCCGGCGCTCGATCGAAGGCGCGGAGGATAGATCCCGGCAGAGGGCAGGGCAGATCTGGTAACGCATGGGTTCGGGGAGGCGCGACGTACTGGTGGGGATTGCCGCGAGCGGGCGAACTCCGTACGTGCTGGGTGGGTTGGCCTACGCGCGTGAAACTCGGGGCGATTAACGGTCGGATTGAGTTGTACGGTTGAGTCGAAAGTGGCCGAAGCCGTCCGAAATTGCCATCACGCCGATTCCGGGACCGGAGGTGGTGACCGGGTCGACGCGGATGCGCGCGGGGACGGCGACGAAGCTGGTTTTGAACATGCTGAGCACCGCCGTGATGATCCGGATGGGTTTCGTATACGGCAACCTGATGGTGAACGTTCAGCCGACGAACGAAAAGCTGACGTGACCGGGCACGCCGGATCATCATGACCGATCGCGGACGTGTCCTACCATGAAGCTTCGAGCCTGTTGGAGCAGGCGGGTTCGGTTCGAATGGCAATTCTGATGCAGCAAGAGGAAGCTTTCGCGGGACGAGGCGAATTCGCCGGCTTCAGGCCGGCGAGAGGGCAGCCTGCGGGCGGCGCTTGCCGACTAGAGCAGCGAAACTCGGCTTCGCTGGACTTTCGACCAACGAACATTATGGACAAATTCAAGATACAGGGGGGCACGCCCCTCAGCGGCGAGATGCGTGTCAGCGGCTCCAAGAATTCCGCGCTTCCGGCCCTGGCGGCGTGTCTCCTGACCAGTGAACCCGTCACTCTTCACCGGATCCCGCAGGTCAGAGATATCTCGACCATGCAGAACCTGCTCACGTACACCGGGGCGAAGCTCGCAGCTCGAGGACGGAACGGTTCGAGTAGAAGCCACAGA
Organism: uncultured Acidobacteriaceae bacterium; assembly: GCA_963730775.1. Classification (GTDB taxonomy): domain Bacteria; phylum Acidobacteriota; class Terriglobia; order Bryobacterales; family Bryobacteraceae; genus Bog-105. The sequence goes on from CAVSTI010000028.1 coordinate 559,781, forward strand.
TCTTCGACAAGCCCGAAGCTCCTTACGATGTGGTGAAAACGATGCGGGCTTCCAGCCTGGTGCTTGGGCCTTTGGTGGCCCGTACCGGGCCGCGCGCGGGTTTCGATGCCGGGCGGATGCGCCATCGGTGCCCGGCCGATCAATCTGCATGTGCAGGCGCTTGGAGCAACTGGGGGCGCGGATCGAGCAGTCATACGGATATGTCGAGGCGCAGGCTCCGGACGGGTTGACCGGGGCGGCAGATCCACTTCGACCGGATCACGGTGACGGGCACGGAGGATGTTCTGATGGCGGCCGTGCTCGCCCGGGGCGAGACCGTGATCAGCAACGCCGCACGCGAGCCGGAGGTGCAAGATCTGGCGGATCTGCTGACCAAGATGGGCGCGAAGATCGAAGGCGCAGGGACGTCCACGATTCAGGTGCAAGGCGTCGAAAAGCTGCAGCGGTACCGAGCATACGATCATCCCGGACCGTATCGAGGCCGGAACGTTTCTGCTTGCCGGCGCGATCTCAAAGGGCGATCTGGTGGTCACCGATTGCGTTCCCGAGCACATCGGAGCTCTTCTGATCAAAATGCGCCAGGCGGGTGCGGAGGTAGACGATCTCGGCGACGCTCTGCGGGTTCGCTGCCTGCGGGCGGCCCGAAGTCGGTCGACATGACGACGGAAGAATATCCGGGATTCGCAACCGATCTTCAGGCTCAGTACATGGCGTGGATGGCTACCGCGCAGGGGATCAGCTTCGTGACGGAGACGATTTTCGAGAACCGCTTCATGCATGTGCTTGAGTTGGTCCGTATGGGCGCGAATATCCGCATCGAAGGCAGGCAAGCCATTGTCGCGGGCGAGGAACGACTGATGGGAACACAGGTGATCGCGTCAGATCTCCGCGCCAGCGCGTCGCTTGTGTTGGCCGCGCTAGTTGCTCAAGGCGAGACCACGATCCACCGCGTCTATCATATGGATCGCGGCTACGAGCGCATCGAGCAGAAACTGGCTTCGGTCGGCGCTAAAATCGAACGGGTTCAGTGAAGACATGAGCACACCCGTGAAGCATCACAGCGAAGGCTTTCTCGCTCTGGTGAACGAAGTAAAGAAGCGGATTCGGGAGATCGACGTCGAGGAGTATAAGCGGCTGCTCGCGGCCGGAGAACGCCGGGCAGTTAGTGGATGTTCGCGAAGACAACGAATGGGAAGCCGCCCATGTGGCCGGGGCGATGCATCTGAGCAAGGGAATCATCGAGCGCGACATCGAGACGACATTCCCGGATAAAGATACAAAGCTGGTGCTGTATTGCGGTGGTGGATACCGCTCGGCGCTGGCTACGGACAACTTACAAAAGATGGGCTACCGTAACATTCTCTCGCTGGACGGCGGGTGGCGGGCGCTTGAAGTCTCGGGGCTACCGCTCGAACGAGCGAGTAGCTAGTTCTCAATCACCTGCCATTATTGGCCGCTTACAAACGCGTTCGTGAAAATTGTCGAAAAATCCAGGTGAGCCGTCGAAAGCTTGTTGTCGGAGACGGCTAAGATTTTCCGTACGGTTTCCAGCCCGTCTGCCGAATTCTGCCGTCACGGGACATCGCGTTTTGAAAGCTGCGGATAGCCTCCCGGTCAGCATCAGCATCCGGCATTCTTTCCGCTTCGTCGATCTCTAGGCGGATCTCTTCGGGCGAATGCGACGCGATCCAACCGGTCGCCTTCTGCATGGCTCGTACGAAACGCTGCGCCAGGTTGGCGTTGTCTCGCAACCATTGTTGCTGAGCGACGAGAACACCGCCTGGGAAGGAATCGTCGCCGATACTGCGGCGCAGACTCTCGGGCGTGCGGGCATCACCCAGAATTGTGAGCTGCGCATGATGTCGCGATGGCGTTCGTGACCAATACCGCCGCATCCAACGTAGAGAAGTCACACCGAGCCGATGTCCAGCAAGGTCGGCGATCTTACGTATCTTGCGAGTCGCGGCGGGCGAAACAACCAAAGCAATTGAGGGTGCAAAGAGATCAACATAAGCGACTGCACTGGCCCGGCCTTTCGCCGCTATTTGCATGACGCCGCTGCCGGCCTTCCGTTTAAGCAACGGTTGCGCCTCCAAGATGTGAAACCGGCCACCTGTCGGAAGGACTCTCGTGATCCGAAAAGCCTATTTGTCCCTAATAGGTTTTCGTACTCTTGCCTTGTTCGTTCACGCCCGCCAGTGCGTACCATCATGGGCACATCGATCATCTTTGCTTCGCAGGGCTGGTTGGGAGCGCAAACCAGTGCCTCTATTACCAGCAATCTCGCGTCCTTGTTCGTGACGCACGATTGGAACTCAGAATCGATTTCGCCTGATGGTCATCCGAGTCGTGAAGGACCGATCTCAGGATGTAAACGTCTCCACCCTCCGGAACGCTTTCGAACATATCTCCCTGCATTAGTTTGCAGAGGGCTAGGAGATCAGTGTCCATCGACTCTCGCCGAAGCTGTCGTATATTCCAAGTCGAACAGAATGCCATGCTTTTCGGGAAAACGTCGGAGAATTTCCCCGAGCAGCGTTCCGTTTCCGCCCGCCAAGTCGATAATGAGCATCGCTCCCGAGAAGTCATAACTGTTAATTAATTCGTCTAGTAGTCCACTGGTTATTTCTCGCTGGAAAGCATCGAACAACGCGACTGATTCGGGGTGTTCGCGGAACCAGTCGAAAGTCCCTTGCCATACACATGGTCAAATGCAGTTTGTCCTGTTTGTACCGTGTCCAGCAAGCGCAGCAAAGGCGCGCAGCAAACGGTATAGAAAACTTCGTCGCTGCCCGTGAGTTTGGCTAGTGTCGAGGCACCGAGTAGGCCGCCTTCCAATTGATCGGCGATGCGAAGCTTTGCTGCGACAGGAACCATTTGTGCCGATTGACATCCGCGAATCATGTTCGCGATCCACGTGGATGGATGACCTTCGGCTGAATGCGTCATCAGACATCCTCCGGCAAGGTCTCTGGAGCGATTGCTCCCGGCACTCGTGTGGTCCCAAACGATACACCACTAGCGCGCCAGTAGTACTTGAGCCACTAGCTCAGTTATTTGCGCGTCTGTTAGCATGATCAGCGCTGCATCCATATCTGAACTTTCCTGGGGAGAATTAATGAAGCAGAAACATCTCGGAAGCGTACGGCGAAGTGCCGCTTGTGTATTGGCGGGAGCATTAGCTCTGATGCTGGTACCCGACGTTGCACACGCGGCGTCCTTCGAGCTTATTTACAACGGCGTTTTCAATAGCCAAGACGCGTTGAACCTTGCGTCACAATCGACGCCCACTAATTTCACGGCAAACACGGCATTCACGATTCGGGCCTTTTTTGATACCAGCAGTCCGAACCTGGCACCTCCGGTTCCTAATTCGCCGTTCGTCGGATTTAGGGCTTACTCACCCTCGCTTGCCACCATCGACATCGGCGGCATCACCTACTCGATGGATACTTTCACCACCAATCCAACGGCTGGTGTTACGGTTGCCGTCTTCGACCAGAACAGTTTCACGCCCGGCCGGTACGCTGTCGGGATCCTGCAACAGCCTCCACAAGACGGCGCGGGTATCATTGCTGACTTTTCTGGTGCTTCACCCGATTTCACAGTAAACACGCTTACGCAAACGACTGCCTTTACTGGCTACAACGGAGTTGGTTACTCGTCGGGAGTGTGCTTGCAGGGAACCGGTGGAAACTGCCAACTGGCCGCCATCACACCGTTCATCCTGCACAACAATGCCAATCAAACCTTTGCGCTCACGCTAGGAAACTATGAGGAAGCGTATGCGGGCGGATCTGATGCGGGAGAGGCGGGCCGCATTGCGGGACCGCTGAATCAAGCACAGTTAGTCGCCACTCCAGAGCCCGGTACGCTCGGCTTCGTCGGAGTAGCATTGGCGGCAGCGTTCGGGTTCGCGCGCCGGCGCCTTAGCTAGTCAGTAACACACGATAGCGGCGAGCATCCGAAGCCCCCTTCGGGGATGTGATGGGACAAGCTTGTCTCGGCATTCTGATGCTCGCCCGTTTTCTTCAGACGAATTAGTTAGCAATCCACGGACTTGGTGCATCCTGAATTGTGGTGATCAAATGAGCAGCGATGCGACAGTAATCGAAGTCACATCAGCGCAAAGAGAAACGGCTCAAAACGCGAGTCAGGCGCTCGTCAGCTTTCTCCATTCCCTCGGTGTTCGGTATGCTTTTGGCGTCTCCGGCGGCGCTATTGCGCCCATATGGGGTGCTCTCTCTCAGAGCGCGATCCAGGTCATTCACTGCAGACATGAATCGGGCGCCGCTTTCGCCGCTGTCGAGGCCCACTTCGCTACCGGCGCTCCAGTGGTCGTTTTCACTACGACGGGCCCAGGACTCACCAATGCGCTCACCGGCATCCTGGCTGCACGAGGCGAAGGCGCGAAAATCCTGCTGTTGTCCGCTTGCACCACAGCATCGAATCGAGGCCGTTGGGCGATTCAAGAGACCGACAGTGATTTTCTACCCGCGGGCCTGGTGGCACCCGGTGCATTATTTCACCTTGCGATGGCCGTTGAATCCGTTGATGCCTTGCCACAGATCGGGCGACGAATAGCTAACGGCTTTGCACGCCCGGGCGGTTTTGTATGCCACCTTTCGATTCCAACAGCTCTTCAGGCAATGCCGATGACGCGCGCAATGCCGGGCACACTTTCTTCGTTGCAACTCAACGCGCCTTTGGATCCTGTTCTTGACCAATGTGTCGAACTGTTGACCCGAGATTCGGTGGCTTTCTGGGTGGGCCATGGAGCTCGAGCGGCGAGCCTCCAGATTCGTGAGCTCGCAGAGCGGCTAGGCGCTCCCGTTATGTGTTCTCCGCGCGCGAAGGGTGTCTTCCCCGAGGACCATCCGCTCTTTGTGGGTGTGACCGGAATGGGCGGTCACGATACGGTTCAAAAGTATATGAGCCAGAAGCCGCCGCAGCGCATCCTGGTATTGGGAACACGCCTTGGTGAGCCCACGTCATTCTGGAATCCGGTCTTCGTACCAACGGACGGTTTCATTCACGTCGATATCGATCCGGACGTGGCCGGAGTTGCTTACCCCGAAGCGTCCACTATTCCAGTGCAGGCGGACATCGGAGTGTTCGTCACCGCAATCCTGAACAGGCTTGGTCCGGGTGAAGCCGCAAGCGCTCCAGAACGCGACCTGCCGCGTTTCACGCAAAGCCCGCTTCACCCTTCTGAGAATCTCAAGATCAGACCTCAAGTTCTAATGGAAGCGATTCAGCGCGTCGCAATCGATAAGCACGATTGCCTGATCATGGCCGAATCCGGAAACTCGTTCACCTGGGCAACGCACTATCTTCGTTTCACAAAGCCGGGCCGTTATCGCGTGAGCACAGGTGTCGGATCAATGGGTCATTTCACGACCGGAGTGGTCGGTGCCGCTATTGCCGGAGCGAGGACCGCAATCGCGGTTGCGGGAGACGGCGCCATGCTGATGCTGAATGAGATCAATACCGCTGTGAAGTTCAATGCGCCCGCCGTGTGGATCGTGTTGAACGACGCTCGGTATAACATGTGCGAACAGGGAATGGCCGTGCTTGGGCTTGAAGCTGATGCCCGCTTCCCGCAAGTTGATTTCGCAAATTTCGCGCGGTCACTTGGGGCGAGCGGCGAGGTGGTGGAGTCGGAAACTGATCTCGACCAAGCTCTGGAGAGAGCAATCGTAGCGCGACGACCATTCGTGCTCGACATTCGAATCGACCCGAATTCCCCGGCGCCTTCGATGGCGCGTAATCGGGGTCTGCGTGCGCAAGGAATCGGTAAGCCGGTTACTGAGCAGGATGTTTCGTTCCCAGTCAGAGATCGATAGAGGTCATTGACTAATTTTTCTTATGGAAGCTAATACCTTCGCCACTTCCGCCTTTATCGCGGTGCCTCTTCAGACCGCATTCGAGTACCTCTGCCGATTGCAGAACCTTGATGAATGGACGCTCGGCAGCCGCATGAAAGAACAGGTTGATGACGATACCTGGATCGGTACCGCATCCGGGTATCAACGACGGCTGTTCTATCACGTACGTCGTCTCCAAAGCGATCGCTTCTGCGGCATCGAATGGCAGTGCGGCTACGAGTACAAGCAGTACTTCAAGTCTTACCCGGTCCTGCTGTTTCCACCTGACTACATCGAGCCCGGAAGCACGGAATCCGGTGTTTACTTTCATTGGGTCAGCGTGATCGATCCGGTGCAGCGCACCCCGATGATCATGCAAGGAATCCAGACGGTGCATAACTCTGAGGCGCGCTCGCTGAAAGCGGCGCTGGAGCGGCAGACGGGGCTTACCGAAGCGGCACAGGGCTTGTACCGCATCGAAGCCGACACAATTTATGTCAACGCTCCGATCGAGATGGGTGCCGAATTTCTCGGCGACTTGCGAACGATGGAGACGTGGTCACATCTTTTGAAGCCGGCGGGACAAATCAATCGTCAGGACGGAGCGTTCACTGACGAATATGGGCAAACGGTCGAAGTAACGGTAAGGACAAACAAGTTGGAGGAATACTATCTGGTTGAGCAGGACTACGTACATCCCCAGCATCATTTCACGCAGCGATCGCCCACGTTCTTGATTCCGCTTTCGTATGCGTTTGGGGATCGCGACATCCCCGGTTTTCTACTGCATAGAATTACCTTCTGGAAAAACGGAGTTGTGCCGCGACACGGTAAGTTGACCATCGACGATTTCGGCGCGGAGAACATGAACATTAAGCGTTTGCTGGAAGCGAAAGCCGGCAACCTCGAAACCTTTGCCCTCGGGAAGAGCTATTTGCCCCAGCCGGTTCTAGCGGGTGTCAAATAGAGCCCGAATGACAGCGCCCGACATCTTTTCGCCTGAGTTCGCGCGTGACCCGTATCCGCAATACCGGGTCATGCGGGATGAGTTTCCGTTGTATCTTCATGGCGGCGCGAACGCCTACGTTCTGTCCCGCTACGAAGACGTTCGCCATGCCCTGACGAACCCTGAGTTTACGACCAGAAGCTATGCCGCGCAGATCGAACCTCTGTTGGGCGTTACCGTGGTGCAACTTGATGGGGCTGATCATGCGCGCCAGCGACGTCTGCTTGCCGCGCCATTCCGCCCCGATCGCTTCCGCGCAGCTTTTGCGCCCGCAATCACGGCTGTCGCGGATCGGTTGATCGAACCCTTCGCGAATCGTGGCAGCGTAGAACTTGTCAGCGAATTCATCACCCCGTTCTCTGTGAGCGCTTTGGCTACCGTCGTCGGTTTGCCGCACTCCGATCTCGATTTGTTTCGGCGCTGCTACAGCGCGCTGCTGCGATTTGGAGTCAACCTGATTGGCGATCCGGAAGTAACGCGGGCCGGCTTCGCAGCGAAAGACGAATTATCCGCTTACCTCCGTCCTTTGGTGGAAGAGCGCAGAAAGTCACCCGGGCCGGGACTGCTGTCCATGCTTGCGGAAGCCGAGGTCGAAGGGCAGCGACTGACGGACGATGAAATCGTGCATTTCGCCATGCTGATGATCTTTGCCGGCGGCGAGACCGTCGAGAAAACGCTTGGGACGTTCGTTCGGAACCTTGTTGCCAATCCCGATCAGTTGGCGGCATTACGCCATGACTGGACTCTATTTGATCGCGCTTTGGCGGAGTCACTGCGCTTTACTGCGCCTACCCATATGGTTCCGCGAAAAACCCGGACTGAAGTTTCCGTGAGCGGAGGGACGATTCCGGCGGAGTCCGAAGTGATTTGCTTCCTGGCGTCGGCGAATCGCGACGAACGACGTTTCAGCAATCCGGATACGTTCGACAGCTTTCAGAGATGATCTTGATCCCGAGAGTGCGTTCAACAGCGCCGCGCATCACGCCGCATTCGGCATGGGCCGGCACTTTTGTCTGGGAGCGATGATGGCGAGAATCGAAGTTGAGGTTGCGGTGAAACGTCTGCTCGATTCCACGAGCGAACTCCGTTTTGCCGATGGCGCGCCGCCGCCGGATGGAGGGTTGTTCCTGCGCGGGCCTGCTGCATTGAATCTTGAATTTCAACCGGGCGGGAAGGCTCTGATGCTGCTCCGCTGCAAAATGGCGATGAATGCTCCCGCCGAAACGGTGTTTGCTTGCGTTGATCAACCGGAACACATCGTTCAGTGGGTAGAGGGTGCCGTCGAGCACACCTATACCAGCGATCGGAACGCAGCCAATCCTGTCGGCCAGCGTTTTCTTCAGCGACTGCGCATGGGCAAGTCCGTGAAGGAGTTCCACGGCGAGGTCATCGCATGGCAGTACCCGACACAGTTCGGGCTTCACATTCCGTCACCCGCGTATTCGAGCGAAGCGCATTTTCGAATTTCACCGAACGGGCCAACTCAGTCCACGGTAGATTACTCGATCGATGTCACTCTTCATAGACGGGTCGTTCGCCTGCTTAGTCCGGTGCTTCGGCTGCCACTCACTTTTTTTGTTCGCAAGCAAATCGGCCGGCTCAAAGCGCATGCGGAGAAAGTAGAACGAGAGAAGGAAGCACGCTCATGATGAAGGTTGCCGACACAGCCCCCGCGACTTCGTTACGTCTGCTTCAGATTGGTGATACGTGGACCTATCGAGCAGCGGGCACCCTGACACCGCCAGGCAGTACAGCGCTCGACTTAGCAGGCCAGATTAGAGTGTCGATCGAGCGGGACCGCCTTCTGAGCCGTTCAGACCTGATGGCAATCGTTTTCTCACAACAGTTTGAGATCACGCAGACGGACGGCTCTAAGCAGCCGATGCCGGCGCCAGAGTGGATGTTCTCCTTCGCACAAGATCCGGCAACACTGGACGTATCGATTGCGGCAGACAACATGACCCGGGACGGCAAGCCGCGAGCGGCGAAAGTGCCCCAGGTTTTCTATCCGGGGAATTGGTCATCCCAGACCGCCTACCGGAATCGATTGGAGTTCGACAACGGCGACCACGTTGACAATGCCTTGACCGTCACTGGAGCCGAGCCCGTCGAAACAGGATTGGGAGTTTTGTTTGCGTGGGTAGCGCCGATTACCAGCGAGAGCGCGGCTACTGGAGTGATCGAGGGAATGGATTGGTGGACACCGGAACTGGGTGCGCCGGCCAAATTTTCAACCAGGTCGAAACTGCCGGACGGGTCTGAAATGCGCTTTGTCGCGACGCTCACGAGCAGCAGCGTACGGTAGCAGTGTCCGAGGCGGCGGCACAGAGAGATCGACCGCGAAAGGGAAGGTGGGCGCTGGCAACTTTGGTGTTATGCGCGGCGGCCCTCTCGTTGCGCATCAGTCACCTCACCGCGGCATCGGCTTTACCATCCACCGGAGGATCACATCGCTATTCCGACAGACCACGCTTCAATTGCGCGAGGTAAGCATCTCGCCGAGGCGATCGCTGTTTGCACGATCTGTCATGGTCTGAATCTCGGCGGTCAACTCGCATTCCAGGATTCGTTCCTGGGCCGCGGTTACACGTCCAATCTCACGCGAGGCCGCGGCGGTGTTGGCAAAACCTACACGAGACGCCGACTGGGTCCGCAGCATTCGTTTCGGCGTGAAGCCCGATGGGCATGGCATCCCGTTCATGCCCTCGGATTACTTCAACAAGATTACGGATTCGGATTTGGGTGCCTTGATTGCTTACCTGAAGACCCTTCCTCCCGTGGACAACGAACGGACTCGAGTCGAGATCAATTTGTTGCCGAGGTTGCTGATTGACCTTGGTGTTTTCGGCGACCTGGTGCGCGTCGCGAAGATCGATTTCCGGGCGCCACGACCGCTTCAGGCGCCCAGCGAAGGGGAATACCTGGTCGCGGTTGGCGGTTGCACCTTCTGCCATGGCAGCGGTCTTACGGGCGGGCAAGGACCGGAGCCGGGCGCGCCTGCCGGTACGAATCTGACTCCGAACGGGCCGTTATCTCATTGGTCGCTCGCGGATTTCAGAAATACGATGCGAACAGGAATGGATCCGGCACGACACGCGATTAATCCCAAGTACATGCCATGGCTGGCATACAGAAACATGACTGACCCTGAACTAGAGGCGATATGGCTGTATCTTCGATCCTTTTCCGCTTCTTCTTCCGCGAGTAACTAATAATGAGCGCTGAGGCATTTGAAATTGCATGTCTTTCACCCAGCAGGCGTGCTGTGGACGCTTCCGCCTACGTGCGCTCCGATCTTTCCGTCAGGCCGGGTATTCCGGTTATTCAGCTATCAAAAAACGAGAGTGCGATGCCGCTTCCGCCGCACTGGGTGCAAGCCGCTGCCCAGGCAGTCGCGGCAGGCGCCAGCTACCCCGAGCCGGAGTGCCGAGATCTTCGCCTGGCGATCGCGGAAACGTTTTGCCTTGATGAACGGCGGATCGTATGTGGCGCCGGTCTTATGGAGTGCCTGCAATCGATCGCTCTTGCGTATCTGGATCCAGGGGACAAAGTCGTTATTCCGGAGCATGCCTTTGCCTTCTTCCGGAACGTGACTCAATTGGCTGGCGCGCAGGCGATTCTCGTCCCGGAGAAAGACTTTCACGTCGATATCGACAGCATTCTTCGAGGGGTGGACGAGTCGACAAAGATGGTGATCTTTGCCAATCCTGGAAACCCGACTGGAACTTATCTTTCAAGAGAATACATCGTCCGGCTTCGGTTGCAGTTACCGCCTTCCACTCTCCTGGTGATCGATGAAGCGTATGCGGAATTCGTCCGGGACGATCTCTACCATCCGCTGTTCGACTTAGCGGACTGGGGCAATGTTCTCATTCTGCGCACGTTCTCGAAGACCTACGGTTTGGCCGGCTTCCGCGTCGCCTGGGCTTACGGTCCGCCAGAGATCGTTGAGTATTTGCGACGCATACAAGTACCGGCGATTGTGAGTTCGGTCGCTCAAGCGATTGCCGCCGTAGCAGTGCGCGATCAGGAATACGTTTGTTCGTTCAAGCGCGAGATGATTGCCATCCGACGCCGGTTCATAGACAAGCTGGTGACTCTTCCTCGCATTTCGCACCGGGAAAGCGAAACCAACTTCGTTCTGCTAAGAACGAAATCGGAAGCGGAAGCGCGGAGTCTTGATACATTCCTCAGGCAACACGGGATCGTGCTGCGACGTCAGACCGGCGTCGGCTTGGGCGAGTGTCTACGCGCCAGCATCGGCACAGAGGAGCAGATGCAGTTTGTTGCCGCCAGGATCGCCGAATGGTGCGTAGACGTGATGTAATCGGGCCGGAACTGTCTATTTCGGCGCCGGCCCGCGAACGACCTGAACGAACCGCGAGGGGTCGATGTGCTTCGCGAACGCATTCTTCACGTCCGCAGCAGTCATGTTGAAGTAACGTTCGGCTGCCTGGCGAGGCTCATCGAGCGGAAGGCCGATCCGTGAGCGTGCGATGAAACCGCCGGCGACGGCGTCTTCGCTCGATTCCGCGAGCGGCATCTGGCGCAGGAGGAGCGCCTTTGCCTGCTGCAGTTCCGCAGGCGTCACCTCGGTAGTCCGCATCGCAAAAAGCTCCTGTTCCACCATGCCTCGAGCCTTCGAGACGTTCTCGGGATCGCATCCGTACGTAATCGAGTAATCGGCACGAGTCCGACTGGCCGAGAGCGAATCATCAATGTTGTAAACCAAGCCTGCATTCTGCCGGAGATCGCGATAGAGCCGGGTTGCATAGAAGCCGCCTCCAAGGACGTGATTCCCGAGCTGCAGCGGATAATAATCGGGGCTGAAGCGGTTCATCTCAAGCTGTAGCGACAGGTCGACGCTGTCTTGCACCTGGCTTGGGTCAGGTACGTTAACGGCCGATGGCTTGTTGCCCGGGCACCGCAGGCAGAACTACGTTCGGTGTCTGTCCTGTGGCCTTCCAGCTCCCAAAGTGCTTCTCGATCACAGTGCGCGCTTCGTCCGGTGTGATGTCTCCGATGACCACGATCGTCGTCAGATCCGGACGGAATGTCTTGGCGTAGTAGTTCTTCACGTCGTCGAACTTCAGTGAGGAAACCGTTGCGGGCGTCGTTTCCCGCTGCAGCGGATCATTGAGCGGGAGCAGCGCCCTGGTGAGAGCCTTGTTCAATTTATGAGAAGGACTTTGCAGTTCTCCTTCGCTCAACTCCGCCGTTTGCTGCTGAACAATTTTGAAGGCATCTGCCGGCAGAGCGGGATGCAGTTCGTTGTCAGCCAGCAATTCCACTCCGCGGGCGAAGTCGGACTTCAGCACCTTCAAGTTGAAATTCGACCCGGCTGACTCAGACGCAGCAATATCGTCCAGCGCTTTTTGAAATGCGATACGGTCCAGACTTTGTGTGCCGTATGAGAACAAACCTTCGAGTACGTCCGACACGCCGTCCTGGCCCGGAGGCGTCTGCATTTGCGCCTGCGAACGGATGGATCCAAGTAGCGTGACGGTTGGACTAGTTTTTTCCGTTTGTACGATCAGGCGGATGCCATTCGGAAGAGTTGCATCGCTTGGATGCAGGCCTAATTGAGGGATCTTGAGCGATTTCACGGCTGCTTCCGCCCACTCTGGCAGGGCAACCGGTTTGGTCGGTGTACTGGTCGCTTTCTCGCTTCCGCCGAACCCTTTCGCCGCGGCAGGCTCACCCGATTTCGTCGGCTTCAGGACGGTTGAGATCGATTGATCAAATTGCAGATACGTCTTCGCCACCCGATTGATATCGGCGACCGTGACCTTCTTGATCGCCTCGACATTCTGCGCCGGAGATTGACGGCCTTCTCCCGCGATCGATTGAGACCACAGCGACGCGAGGTTAGAGATGGAGTTGCGCGAAAACTCAGCACTGGCGATGGCGCTTTTCTTTGAGCTTTCAACGAGATCGGCCGGAACACCTTTCGCTACGTAATCGGCAATGATCTTCTTCACTTCTGCCGTGATCCCAGTCGGGTCGGAGCCGGCCGGAATAGCGGCGAGCGCAAAGGCGGCACTGCCTTTCCGGTAACTTTCGAGCAAGGAGAAATCAGTTCCGAGCGCCTTGCCTTCCGCGACAAGGTTGAACAACTCGCCGCGCTGGCTCGAAAGCACATCGGCCAGGATCCGTGCCGCAGCGTAATCCGGACTGTCGGTACCCGGAAAGCGGAAAGAGATGATCGACAGTAGATACGGTAAATTGCTGTCGAGAGTGAACGACTCCGCTTTGACCGGCGTCAGCTGAATCTCTGGATGCGCGGGTAAGTTTCTCTTCGGGATACTTCCGTAGTATTGCCTGATCTTCGCAAGAGTCCCCGCGGGGTCGACGTCGCCTGCCACGACCAGGATGGCGTTGTTCGGCGCGTACCAGTCGGTGTAGAACTTCTTCAGCATGGCAGCCGTGGTCTTGTCGAACGATTCGCGAGAGCCGAGTGCGTCGTTTGCATAGGGCGTTCCTGCGAATAAGTCCTGATTCAGGCGCGTGATGAACTTGTAGATCGGATTGGACAGGTCCCGAGAAACCTCCTGATTGATCGCTCCTCGCTCCTTGGCCCATTCTGCTTCCGAATCATCCGCGTCCGTCATACAGGCAGCGTCGACACGCAGAGCAACGTCCAGATCCTGCGTGGGAACGGTAACGAAATACTGGGTGATGTGCTGCTGGGTATCCGCATTAGAGAAACCGCCCAGTTGCGCGTAGATGGCGGCAATCTGGTCACCGGTCAAGCCCTTACAGCCGCGAAAGGCCATGTGCTCCTGGGCATGGGCCATACCGGAGAATCCGGCGGGTGTCTCATCTGCGCCCACCAGGTAGTTGTTCTCTACCGTGACGACAGGCGCTAACGGATTTCGGACGATGACAACCCGCATGCCGTTGTCGAGGGTTGCCCGCGTGACGTTTGGATCGTCACTCGCCTGCGGCAAGAGCAGAGTGGAAGCCATTCCACCCAGAAGGGTCAGTCGTAGTAGAGGCGCAATCGAAAACCGCATGCTGAATATTTCAGGTTACGGTACTCGGTTTGAGCACAGTGGGTCCGGTGGCTCCTCCGGGCGCAAGACTATGAACTGGCCGCCTACTTACGGCCGTTTGCGTATGCGAGTTGCAGGTATTGTGAAGCCTCTTTGCCCAACACGTATTCCACTTGCGCATCGGTAAGGTAGCTAAGTCGTGCTTCGGGGTCGATTCGTCCGACCACCTCTGCCAAACCAATCAGCATCTCCAGTTCCGCCCGGCTGATGTCTTCTCGGATGAGAACACCGGCTCCATCAACGATCCAGAAGTGGTCCCCGTCATTCGCGAGCGCTGCATGGAATGAATACTGCGCCGGGCAAGTGGTTGGAAGGAACATCGCCTGGCATGGGTAAAGAAAACCGCCGGCCAGGATCTTTTGCGAGTCCGGGTCTGTTGCCAAGCTATGGAGCCGGGTAGACTCCGGGAGTTGCCAGCGTCCCGATCTCTTCAGTTCCGCGAGCAGTGCAAGATCGACGGCGGGCGTCAGGCGCGGCTCTATCGTCAATCTTCGCTCTACTTCGTCGAGGAGCGCTTGAGCAGCCTCGCAAGTTTCCCCACAAACGACTAGTCCGTGATTGCTGAGAACGAACACGTTCGTATCAGGACGGAGTGAGAAAACGCGCTCGATTTCGAGCGCAAGCGGCAACCCGGACGGCACGTATGGCAGCCATTGCCAGTTCAATCCCTCCAGCCGGGTAGCGAGCTGATGTTCTCCGTCGGCGCGCACAGCCCAAGCCAGCGTATTGAGCGAATGAACATGCACGACTACCGGGAACGGCAATGTCGCATGCATGGTCGTTTCGATCGAGCCGCGAGCGAGCTTCGATGACGGCCGGTCATACAGCGATTGAAGAAAGCTCTTCTCTCGGAGCCCCTCCTGAATTTCCGAGACATCGAGGTCAACGAAGAAATCATCCTGCTCTGCCTGCGCAAACCACTTCCCGGAGGCCTTCATCCAAAGCGTGCCTGCTACCTTGACCGAAGTATTTCCCGTACTGGCCTGGACCAACAGAGGATTTCGCCCCAGAAAGGCGGACAGTTCACGCAGCCGGGCAACTTCAACGCATTCTCTAGAAGCCAGATGATCCTTCATTCCTTCGTCCCGAGATTCCCCGTTTTAAGGCAGAACCCGTAAAGGTTCGGACGGGGGAGGTGGAGAACTATGCTTTGACCTCGCTTGCCCGATGCGAACGGAGGCTTTGAAAATGGCACCGACGGGAATGATCCCGCCAAGCTTGTGAGCTGCCACTGCAGCCAGTCCCATGGAAGCGATACATCCGCAAGATTCGCAGTCCGGTTTTCCTCCGAACTGACAGGGCGTGATCTTCGTTTTCAGGTCGGCGGACAGGGTTTGCGTAGTCAGGGCAAACACGCAGTCTTTCGGACTGTGCGGAGGCGACGCGAACTGTCGGATCATTCCCTCCGGCATGTCGAGCTTCGGGAACATTTTCCGAAGCCGCAGCATCTCGGAAATTGCCAGTTGTCGTTCAGCCGGCGTCAGGATTTCCGGCAGATCATCCCCAATTTGGGGCGTGAAGATGCTGAACCAGACCTTTGCGATTTCGGGCCGAGGGGCCCAGAACGCCAGGAATTCCTGAAGATAGCCGGGCCGCTTCATCATTTGCGCCGTAATGGTGCAGTGGATGGTTACCTTCTGGCCGGCAATGCTCTTCAGAATGCGTTCGTACGTTGCTGGTTTGCGCCGTACATCGTGCTCGGGCTGCAATCCGTCGATGGAAACGACGATATTGAGATTCTTCAAAGAAGGCCATGCCGTCGGAAGTTGCCGGAAAGCGCTTGTGACAACCTGGACGTGGATACCGCGATCAATGATTAGCGGCACCATCTCTTCCAACTCGCGATATCGGACTAGCGGATCGCCTCCGACGATCGAAAGATGAAGCGGTCGAAGGCGGTCGACAACCTCCAACACTCCGTCGATTAGTTCCTGGCCCTTCCGATCGTTGAGTTGCCGGAGTGTAACGCCGCCGCCGAGATGCCCTTCTTCGTAGGCGTAACATCCGGGACAGCGGAGAGGACACTCGCGGGTAATCTCGATTGAAAGTGAGGGGCGATCACCTTTGAGGATCTTGCCCCAAGCTTGAACAACTTCTGATGTTTTCAAATTATTCCTTGTTCCACAGCCGGTAACTCTCGGTCTTAAGATGACGCGAAACGGCGCTCGAACGTTAGCGGTAGAATCCTCGGATCAACCTCGGAGTATCACCTCTGCGGCACCCTACCTGAAACAACAAACCTTCATTCCGAGACGTGGCTAAGCAGCGGGAGGCGACGGATCTGCAGCTTGTCGCAAGGCGGGCTGCACAGCTGGCGAAATGATTGTCTTGGTCAGATCGGCGGCGCGTACGTTGAATACTTGCGAAGGTGCGGGGCGCCGGCTGGCGAGAAGCTCGGAAGCGGGACTCACACACACAAGCTGAAGCGAAGAAGAAGTGCAGGTACGCTTCGCCAACAATTCAGGGCAATCCGGAACGTTGTCCACGGAAGCGAGCAGAAGGAACAGCCCGATTACGAGCGAGAGAACCTTCAGCCATGTGGATGCGCGCGTCAGAGACGTTACCTATCTCTCTATCCTAGCCTGTGCGGATCGCGCGTATCCTTACTCGTATCGGAGCGCTTCAATTGGATCCAGGCGCGACGCTCGCAAAGCCGGCAAAAACCCGGAAATCAAGCCCACAATCTCCAGCATCACGGTGGACGTAATGACGGCAAATGCGGAGATGGTGAGGTGAATATCGCCGGCGCCGCTGGTGTCCTTGAACAAGGGACCGAGCAGCGGCAGCGAGCCGATCACACGCGTGATTCCGTACCCAAGCGTTACGCCCACAATTCCGCCGATGCTTACGATCGTCATCGCTTCGAGCAGAAATTGCCAGAGAATAGAGCGGCGTGTCGCACCGAGTGACTTGATAATCCCGATCTCCCGGGTGCGCTGAGTGACCGCGACCAGCATGATATTGGCGAGCCCCACTCCGCCAATCGCGAGCGTAAGCACGCCGATGAGGCCGAGCAGAATACGGAGTGCCGCCGACATGTTGTCGATCTGCTTCATGAACTCGTTGAAGACAATGACTTCGATTGCCCGATCGTCTTCGGGAGCGAAATGATGAATCCGGGCCAGGGTTTCGCGGACCTGCTTCAAAGCCTTCGCGCGAAACATAGGGTTCGCTGGCGTCCAGACAATATCCTCGGGGTACTTGATATCGCGCAGGAGAGAAGCAGTCCCGTAAGGAATGAAAACGCACTCGTTGTCCGGAGTGTTGTAGTTCGAGATCTGAATCTTTGTTTTGAGCACGCCCGCAACTCGGAACCGCATACCGTTCAACGTGATCGTTTCGTTTTCGGGAGGCATCTCCCCGAACAGCTTCTCCGCGGCTTTTGAGCCCAGGACCGCGACGCGAACTTTCTGCAGGTTATCTTCGCCCGTTAGCCAGTTCCGGTCGCCATCGTCATGTTGCGAACTTTCTGGTAGTCGACAGGAAGTACGGCGCGAATCGTCATACTTTGGGTGCGATAGCCTCGGACCACGTTTGTTCGCCGTATCAGGACTTCGGGAGAAATGGCGGCGACGTCAGGCACGGCGTCACGGATGGCATCCACGTCGCTTTCCTCGAGACGGATTTTGCGGCCTGACCGTTCGCCGCCCGCCTGCGCCGAAGTTTGTCCGCCGAACATCAGGACCAGGTCCTGCCCGACCGCCTTGAAGGACGTCGAGAGTGCCACGCCGAAACCTTCTCCGTAGGAGTAGAGAATGACGAAACATGTGACGCCCCAGGCAAGGCTGACGATCGTGAGCAGACTGCGCTGGCGATTGAACGTCAGCGCGTCAAGGGTCTCTCGCAGGATGGAACGGATGCGCATGATCTATCGCTCGTAACGGAGCGCCTCCACCGGGGTTAGGGTGGCAGCTCTCCAGGCAGGCACAAGAGAAGCAACGATCGCGATCAGGTCAGCGCGGAGAACGAGACGAGCGTGGTCGCAAGCGTCACCGGCAGCCCGGGAAACATATCGGGCATGGGCACGAGCTTGAGCAACGACGAGAGCCCGAAGGCAATCGCCCACCCGAGTGAGCCGCTGATCAAGGCGAGCAGGCAGCCTTCCGCGAAGAAAGTCGAGCATCACGCGTTTGCGGGTGGCGCCGAGTGCCTTGCGCAGACCGATCTCGCGGGTCCGTTCGCTCACCGTCACCAGCATGATGTTCATGACTCCGACGCCGCCCAGGCTGAGCGTAACGAACGCAACCACGGCAAGAAAGGCCGTCATGGATTCGAAGATGGCGTCCACCTGCTGTGGCATTTTCCACCGTGTCCCAAATGCCGACCGCGCCTTTATCGGCTGGATCGAAGCGGTGATTGCGGGCGAGAACGCTGCAACACTTGCTTGCGCGCCGCTTCGAATCCCTCGAGCGAACGCGGCTTGTAGATGATGTCATCCAGGTTGCCGATTGTGTACGACTCTTCCTTTGGCGGAATGTCGCGAACGGCCGTCTGATATGGAATGAAGATCTTCTTTTCATCCGGCGTGCTGTAACTCGAATTCTGATTCTTGTCCGCCAGTAGCCCGATGACTTGGAACGGAAGCGAGTTGATGGCGATGTAGATGCCGATGACATTCTGCGCGTTGCCGAAGAGCTGCTCCTTCACTTTCGTGCCGAGCACCGCGACCCGCCGTCCTTCGGAGTTGTCTTCGACGCTGATGAATCGGCCCACGCCGATCGGTACCGTGCGCAATTTGTTGAACTCAGGTTCCACGCCGTCGATGTCGAACGATCCGCTGTTATACGGACTCGTGCCGCGGTTTGAGCTGGACATCTCGCCGACCACGTACTCGCACCAGGTAACATTCTGCGCGAATCGTTTCCACATCGCGGTAGGTGAGACGGATACGCCGTCCGGCACGTTGGCCGCCCGCCTGCGACTCGGTTTTTCCGCCGAAGAGAATGACGATGTTCTCTCCCAGGCTCTTCATGTTGTTGCGCTGGCCTTCTTTGAAGCCATCGCCCATGGCGACGATGATGACGATGGAAGCGATGCCCCAGGCGATACCGGCCATGGTCAGGAATGTTCGCAGCTTGTTTCTGAGAAGGCTGTCGAACACCTGACGAAACAGCTCTTGGATATAAGGAATCACGGCAGCAGGACTTTTTGACCTTCGTTCAATCCAGCCAGAACTTGTGTGCGAGCGCCGTTGCTGATCCCGATCTTGATGGGAACGCGACGGCGTCCTTTCTCGGTACCCGGGTCAGGTACTTCTGCTTCGGTCGATTTGTCTTTCGCATAGAGGACGGCGCCTTCCGGAATGGCCAGCACGCCTTTTTGCTCTTCGAGAACGATCTCCGCATTGGCCGTCATCAGGGCGCGTAGCTTTCTCGATTCGTTCGAAATCGAAACGCGGACTTCAAACGTCGTCACGTTGTCCTTCTCGGTTCCCATCGGCGAAATCTTGGTGACCCTTCCCGCAAACTTCTGATCTTTGAAGGATTCGACGGTGATTCGAGCAGGTTGCCCGAGATACACCTTGCCGATGTCGCTTTCGTCGACTTTGCCCTTAACGTACACCTCGCTGAGATCGCCGAGGGTCATGATGAGAGTGGCGCCGGAGCCCATCGTAAGAATGGAACTGACGGCGCCGCCGACTTCGCTGTCGCGCGAGAGCACCACGCCGTCAATCGGAGAAACAATGGTGGCGTTGCGCAGATCTTCTTCGGCGCCCGCCACAACGGCAGCTTGCTGGTCGTATTGTGCCTGAGCCTTCTTGATCGCCGCTTCAGCGCTTTGCAGGTTGGCTTTCGCCGAAGCTTGTTTGTTGTACTGCCAGCTCGTAGTTCTTCTCGGCTTCGTCGCGCTTGTCGCTTGCGATCAGACCTTGATTAAACATCTTTCAGCGCCCGGTCGCGATCACGCCGGAGGAACTCGACGTCGGGCCCGGCTGCATCAACCTTATACTTCTCGAAATCTGCCTTTGCCGTTTCAATCTGCGCCTGATTGACGCCCAACGCTGCGCGGGCCTGATTCAGCTTCGGTAGAAGATCATTGCGGTCCAGCTCACAGATCACCTGTCCTTTTCTCACCACATCGCCGAAATTCACGGGCAGCGACTGGATGATTCCGCTGGCTTTGGACTTGATCTCGACCTGGCGCACGGGCTGTATCTTTCCCGTCGCGACCACCGAGCGCGTGAGGTCGATCCGCTGAACGGTGGCGATTTTGTCCGGGTCGATTTTGACCGGTTTTCTGCCGATCGCTTTTACGGAATAGAACGAGACCGTTCCCAGTGCGACCGTCGCGACCACCCAGATCCACCTGCCGGCGTTTAACTCGTTGAGCCATGTCTTCCTCCTAATACGCTCCGAACGGCTCGGTGGTTCACAGTACTTTACGAAAAGCACGTGGATACCGGGAGCTATCATGGGCCGTTATGGTCGAGACATCCGAGCAGCCATTGCCATTGACGGTGCTTCGGGAAGAAGAAAAACTCTTCCAGACGACAGTCGCCGCTTCGCGAAGGAGCGCCTCGCGCCACACGTCCGGCAGATGGATGAATCCGGCAAGTTCCGGACTGATCTGCTCGAAGAGATGTTCGAACTCGGCCTGATGGGTATCGATGTTCCGGAACAGTACGGAGGACAGGGCGGGAGCTTCTTTCAGTCGATCCTTGCGATCGAGGAACTGGCCAAAGTGGATCCGTCCGCCTCGGTCATCGTGGATGTTCAGAACACGTTGGTCAACAACGCGATTGCGCGTTGGGGAACGGAAGGGCAGAAAAAAGACTATCTGGCCGAGCTTGCGACCCGGTCCGTGGGTTCGTATGCGCTTTCGGAAGCCGGCTCCGGTTCGGATGCGTTTGCTTTGAAAACGAAAGCGCGATCGGAGGGCGAAGGGTATGTCCTGTCCGGCCGCAAGTTGTGGATCACGAATGCTGCCGAAGCCCAGATCTTTCTCGTTTTCGCCACGGTGGACGAATCTGCCGGATACAAGGGCATCACCTGTTTCTCGTTCGGCGTGAGGAACGGGCTCGAGATCGGGCGAAAGGAGGACAAGCTGGGCATTCGGGCTTCTTCCACGTGCGAGTTGATTCTGGATGGCGTGCGGGCCGGACGAGATCAGATTCTGGGCGAGATCGGCAAGGGGTACAAGATGGCGATCGAGACCCTCAACGAAGGCCGGATCGGGATCGCGGCGCAGATGATCGGTCTGGCCGCGGGGGCGCTCGACCACGCTCTGGAGTATTCGAAAGCAACGAAAGCAGTTCGGGAAAGCCGATCAGCGAGTTCCAGGGCGTCCAGTTTGAACTGGCCGAGATGGCGACCCTGGTGGAAGCAGGTCGGCTGATGGTCTACAACGCCGCCCGGCTGCGGGATGCGGGCGAACCTTTCGAGACCGAAGCGGCCATGGCGAAGTATTTCTGCTCCACCGTGGCCGAAGACGTAGCATCGAAAGCAGTTGAAATCTTCGGCGGGCGCGGGATTTTCGAAGGATTACCCGGTAGAAAAGCTGTTCCGCGACGCCAAGATCGGCAGGATTTATGAAGGCACCAGCAACATGCAGCGTTTAACCGTCGCCAAAGCTCTATTGAATAGGCGAACTCGATGAAGCCTACCCAGGCCGCCATCCGTCACAATAGAGGTTAAGAAACGAATGATCGGACGAAGCGTCGCACTCACAATCGGTCTTTTCAGTTGCGTACTTGGCCTGAAAGCCGCTGATACCAAGGCCGATCCGACATCGGATCAGATCGATAAGATCATCAAGACTTTCACCCAGAAGGAGACCGAGTTTGCGGCTGCGCGGGAGAGCTACACCTACCGGCAGACAAGCAAAATCACCGAAACTGAACCGGCCGGGCGGCAATTATCAGATTGTTGAGGAAGTAAGCTTCGACAATCGGAATCGCCGAACTTCTCACGTCTCCACGCCCCGGTTGCGTCGCTGCAGAATATCCAGATGACGGCCGAAGACGAACAGGATATGAGGAACGTCATGCCGTTCGTGATGACGAACGATACGCGCCAATGATTACAACGTGAAGTATCTTCGGCGAGAGAAGGTGGACGAAGTCCCGTGTTTTGTCTTCTCCGTTCAGCCGAAAACGCTGACGAAGGATCGAAAGCGGTATTTCGACGGCCAGATCTGGGTGGATGACCAGGACATGCAGATCGTCAAAACGTTCGGTCGCGCGACCGGATATCTGCGGCGCGGGGAAGACCAGCAGTTTCCAAAGTTCGAAACGTACCGGGAGCAGATCGACGGCAAGTACTGGTTTCCGACCTACACTTATGCCGACGATACCCTGAATTTCAAAGACGGCCCGTCGCAACGTATCAAGGTCGTGATCAAGTACGACAACTATAAGAAGTACGAGTTCAAGTCGGAGTCTTCGATCACTTACGGAGAAGTTGGCAGTGGAGACAACAAAGCAGGCGACGACAAGAAGAACACTCCGCCTCCCGGCAAGAAGCCGCCACAGTAGGACGCCGTTTTGCGTTCGTCTGGCTTTCGCTTGGCATCATATGTGCCGCCCCGAACCCCGGTACAGCACCCCAAATCAACAACTTCCACCAGGTAAACGAGCACATCTTCCGCGGTGCTCAGCCTTCGCCGGTTGGACTACAAGAGTTGGGGGCGCTTGGGATCAAACGCGTGATCGATTTGCGCGAGCCGGGAGCCCCAACTGAGTTCGAGCAAGAGCAGTTGAAAAAGCTCGGGATCAAGTACATCAACATCCCGTTTCGCGGAACTCTCTGCTCCTTCCGACGAGCAGATCGAGGCCGTCCTGAAACTGCTCGACGACGCCGAGACTCCCACCTTCATCCATTGCAGGCGAGGAAAAGACCGGACCGGCACGGCGATTGCCTGCTATCGGGTTCAACACGACGGCTGGGATAACGGGCGGGCGCTTCGCGAGGCCAGAGTCTATGGCATGAGCAGCCTGGAGCGTGGGATGCAGCATTACATCCTACACTTCACGCCGACGAAAGTATTCGAGCCTTTACCGACGCTTCCGCAGTAGCGCGCCTATTCGACCGAGGAAAACTGCCGTTCAAGCGGCGCTTGCGTCCACTCAAGCGTGGAAAGCAATTGACACACCAGGTCGGCGCTACTATTCTGGACCATATCGGTCCTAGATAGCCGAAACCAAGATTAAACTGGCCCAGATCGCACGCTTGACTCTTGCCGGAGAGGCGAACGACCTGGGCGTATCAACCAGTCTGGCGACTGGCGACCCTCCCAATTGTAGGCTTGCCCGTCCAGACTTTCAATGCGTGAGCTTGAAAGCTCAAGAGGGGAAGGCGTGCGGTGCCTAGGAAACGAAGTCAAAAAGAGCAGACATAAAGACGAGCCGGACTATCAGGTCCGCGGTATTGGATCACGGTGGGAACACTGGCGGCGTATTCGGCTGCCGGTAGCGGAAAACTGGCGCTTGCTCAAACCGTAAACAATGCCGATCCGACCCGGCGGTCAGGGTTACGGGTGGAGGCGCTTCCCGTACGAAGGTTCGAGATTAGCGCCGGGACCGCTCTCCGCAGTGATCAAAGAGTTCGAGCACTCTACGCAGCTCAAAGTTATCGCGGCGACCGACGATTTGCTCGCCATCAGTTCCCCGGGCGTGTCTGGCGTGTACACGGTGGAAGAGGCCCTGAAACGAATGTTGGCCGATACCGGCCTGACTTACCAGTTCAATAAGGACGGCTCGATCAGCCTGAAGATCTCGACGGTAGTGACATCTGTCGACGTGAGTGGAGTCGCTCCCACTCTCAGTTCGTCCATGCCAAAGTACCAGGGCGAAGCTGCTCAACACGCCGCAGACGATCAACGTTGTTCCTCAGCAGACAATGCAGCAGCAGGGAACTACGACCCTGCGCGATGCGCTTCGTAATGTGGCGGGCATCAGCTTGGCAGCCGGAGAGGGTGGCGCGCAAGGGGACAACCTTACCATTCGCGGGTTCACGGCTCGCAACGACCTGTTCATCGACGGCATGCGCGATTTCGGCAGTTACTATCGCGATCCCTTCAACACGCAGGAAGTCGAGGTCCTGCAAGGGCCTTCGTCGGTTACGTTCGGCCGAGGATCGACGGGCGGCGTGGTGAATCAAGCTTCCAAAACTCCGGGACTGAATCAGTTCCTTTCCGCCGATCTGCAGTTCGGGACCGATACGACGCGACGGGCCGCCATCGACTGGAGCGCTCCGCTGCCTCAGTTAGGGAAGGGAACCGCCTTCCGCCTGAATGCGATGGGCAACATCGGCAACGTTGCGGGGCGGAACATCGCAGAGAATCGCCGGACCGGCATTGCGCCTTCGCTTGCATTTGGGTTGGGTAGCGCGACGCGCACGACCCTGAGCTACCTGCATCAGAACGAAGACAATGTGCCGGATTACGGATTGCCCTGGCTGTTCAATCAGCCCGCTCCCGTCAACAGAAACAACTACTATGGCCTGCCCGGTAATTTCCTTCGGACCTACGCCGACATCGGTACGGCGAAGGTAGAGCACGATGTGAATTCGCATCTGACACTGCGCAATCAGGTGCGATATGCGAACTACTCAAGGGCCGTGCTGGTGACGGAGCCGCGGCTAAGCGGCATCACTCTGGGCACACCACTAAGTTCCGTCACGGTAACACGCGGCCAGATCAGCGCGCGGAGTACCGAAACATTTCTTGACGAGCAACTCGATGCGGTTGCACACTTCAAAACACTTGGGATCAGGCATACACTTGTGACTGGTGTCGAGGGAACGCGCGAGACATCCGATCCCACACGCGCAACTTACCCGGCACCCTCGACCAGCTTGTTGAACCCCGTGTACTCAGGAGGGCTGGGCATTCCCACGATCACGAGCGTGGTGAACGACGCGGCGGTCGGCTTTGGCGCATACGTTCTCGACACGGCAAGCATCGGACGACACATCGAGGCAAGCGGCGGGGTGCGCTATGACCGGTTCGATAATTCCTACCGGCAGACGGTCGGAAGTGTTGCGAACTTCAGCCGATTGGACCAGAAGCCTACATGGCGCGCAGCCTTGGTTTACAAACCGACAGCAAACGGAAGCATCTACTTCGATGCGGGTACATCGTTTAACCCATCCGCAGAGAGCCTGTCTTTGACGGCAGGTTCGGCGAACATCCCTCCAGAGACAAACAAGACCACTGAGTTCGGGACGAAGTGGGAATTCAACGGCGGTCGGCCTGCAAGTCAACAGTTCCTGGTTCAGGACAGTGAAAGAAAACGCGCGAGAAAGCGACCCTACAAACTCGTTGCTGGTCGTGCTCGCAGGAACTCAAAAAGTGAGTGGCGTCCAGACGAGCGTCAAGGGGCGCATCACGAGCCGCTGGGAGCTTCTGTCGAGCTACGCGTACCTGGACAGTCGAGTTGTCGGTTCGCGATTCTACCCGACCGCGGTTGGCTATGCGCTCGCAAACGTTCCGCGGAACACGTTCAGTTTCTGGAGCACTCACCATCTGCCCCGGCGTTTCGAAGGGGGCATTGGAGCAAACTATGTCTCGAGCCGGAATGCCAGTTCGACCGTGCCGCTCGACCCCACAACCGGGTTGGTCAAAGCTGCACCCTCTTATTGGGTTTTTAACGCAATGCTTAGCCACCCGCTGAACGAGCATGTTGACGTGCAGCTGAACGGATACAACCTGGCGAACCGGTTCTACTATGACCAATTGCACCCGGCTCATATCGTTCCTGGCGCGGGAAGATCGCTGCTGGTCGGCTTCCAGTTCAAGTTCTGAAGCAGGCAATTCGATGTTACTGGCAATACCTGATGTTTTGACGCGCGACGAACTGTCGCAGGCAAGAGAACTACTGGAAGCAGCGGACTGGACCGATGGCCGAGTCACGGCGGGTCATCAGTCCGCCCGTGCGAAGGACAATCTCCAGATCCCTGAAGGGCATCCCGCCGCCCAGAAGCTGGGCGAGATAGTTCTTGGCGCGCTCGGCCGCAATCCTCTCTTCATTTCTGCCGCACTGCCAAAGAGTGTGTTTCCTCCGCTGTTCAATCGTTATCAAGGGGGACACTCGTTCGGGACCCACGTGGACAACTCGATCCGGCAAGTAACGGGGACAGGTCACCGCATTCGTACCGATCTTTCGGCGACTTTGTTTTTTACCCATCCGGACGAATACGACGGAGGGGAACTCGTCGTGGAGGACACATACGGCTCGCACTGCGGTCAAGCTGCCGGCCGGCCACATGATTCTGTATCCGGCCACCAGCCTTCACCATGTCACACCCGTGACCCGAGGCGCTCGAACATGCTCCTTCTTCTGGATTCAAAGCATGATTCGGGATGACGGGCAGCGAACGTTGCTCTTCGATCTGGATGCCGCGATTCAACGGTTGAATGCAGACCACCCCGAGCATCCTTCAGCAGTTCAGTTGACCGGTGTTTACCACAACTTGCTGCGGCAATGGGCGGACCTTTAGCGTGACGTTCCGAAAGCTCCTTTTCTGGTGTCATCTCACTGCCGGGTGCCTGGCTGGCATCGTTATCTTTGTCATGTCGGTCACGGGAGTGCTGCTGGCGTTTGAGCGCCAGATAAATGCCTGGGCCGATCGCGGATTTCAGGTCCAGCCGGGTCGTGAGAGGTTGCCACTGGAGGTTGTGGCTCGCGGTCTCAATCAGAATGCGAAGCAGCCGCCCACGATTACCGTTCGCTCTGCCATGACCGCGCCTGTGGAATTTGCTTATGGACGGGAGCGAACGCTCTATGTAGACCCTGCAAGCGGGAAGGTGTTGGGCGAAGGATCGCGGTCTGTTCGCAACTTCTTTGCGGTTACCGAACGGCTCCATCGCAGCCTGGGCACCGAGATGAGGAGCGGCCTTGGCCGGCCGATCACCGGCGCCTGTAATCTGTTGTTCCTGTTCCTGGTCGTAAGCGGGTTCTATTTGTGGTTTCCGAAGAAGTGGCGGTGGCAGTACGTGCGGCCGGCAATCTGGTTCCGCGGCGGCATCGATGGACGAGCACGCGACTGGAACTGGCACAATACCGTCGGATTCTGGAGCGCGATTCCGCTCTTCTTTATCGTTCTGACCGGGGTGATCATGTCCTATCAGTGGGCGAATAATCTGCTCTATCGGTTAACCGGAACGGAAGCGCCTCCACCTCAGCAGCGCGCAGATTCCGGGCAAGGAGCCGCGCGGCGACCTCGCCCCGGAGCGCCCGTGCAGCTCTTTCAGCCGCTGGATTCCTTGTTAACGGCCGCCAGGCAACAGAATCCCGCGTGGCGCAGCATCTCGTTCCGGCTTCCTTCGGGGAACGATCGCGTTGTCAGTTTCAACGTCGATTCCGGCACGGGCGGACAGCCACAAAAACGCTTGCAAGTGACTCTCGACCGGGCGACTGGCCGTACCGTGCGAACGGAAGGTTTCGGGACTTATAACGCGGGAAGGAAACTTCGCACCATCGCCCGGTTCCTTCACACAGGCGAGGTGCTTGGCATCGGCGGCCAATCCGTCGCCGCTTTGGCCTCGCTCGGGGGAGCATTTCTGGTCTGGACGGGGGTCTCTCTCGCGATCCGCCGGCTCGCCCGACGCATGCGCCGGACCCGCCGTTCCGAGCCGACTCGCGCGCCGCAGGATGAGCCGATTTCAGTTTGAAGGCTGCCCGGGCGGGGCGAAACCGTTACCTTTGAGGCCTTTCCTTGCGCATTCAATGACTTATGGCCGCCTTTCGGCTCGGAACCGAACCCATATATGCTCCTTCTATGATCTAATTAAAGAGTCTCGCCAGCCAAGATGCAGGAACGGAATATACAGCGCGAACGCCGACGTCGCACTTTAGACAGGCGTTTACGCGAAGCAAAACTTGTTGTTAAAGGGCGCTCGATACGGACCATCCGATCATGGCGCACATCATTCCGATCCGCCGCTGTAATCTGTCGTGCGCGTATTGCAACGAATACGACAATTTCTCGAAGCCTGTTCCTCTCGAGACGATGCTCGAGACGCCTGGAGCTGCTCGGAAAGCTGAAGACCGGCGTCATTACGCTCAGCGGCGGCGAGCCGTTGCTGCATCCGGAACTGGATGACATCATTCGAGCCATCCGCCAGCAACGCCACTCTGGCCGGCCTGATCACCAACGGTTATCTGCTGACGGCGGAACGGATTCAACGACTGAACGATGCCGGTCTGGATTACCTCCAGATCAGCATCGACAACGTCATGCCGGACGAGGTATCGAAGAAGAGCCTGAAGGTGCTCGACAAGAAGCTGCAGCTGCTGTGCCGAGCACGCGACTTTTCACGTCAACATCAACTCCGTGCTGGGCGGCGGAATCCACAACCCCGAAGACGCTCTGGTAGTCGGTCAAGCGCGCGATGGAGCTCGGCTTTACTTCGACCGTCGGCATCATTCACGACGGCGACGGTCAATTGCGGCCGCTCGGCCCGCGTGAGCGCGAAGTCTTCCTGGAAATGAAGAAGCTTCGAGAAGAAGCACTTCTCGCGGCTGAATTACTTCCAGGAAAATATCGCAAATGGCAAGCCGCAGCAACTGGCGCTGCCGCGCTGGCTCCCGCTACCTTTACATCTGCGAAGACGGCTTGGTGCATTACTGCTCCCAGCAGCGCGGATTTCCCGCGAAGCCGCTGAAGACTATACGGTGGAAGACATCCGCCGCGAGTACATCACCGAGAAATCGTGTGCGCCGCTTTGCACGGTTTCCTGCGTGCACCAGATCTCCTATTTCGATTTCTTCCGCGGCAAGCAGACACGGACGGTTGAGCCCGACCTGCAGGAACAACTCGTGTCTATTCGCGCCAGCGGTCGGTGATCGGGCGTAGAAATGTTCCGGACCGCCATTGGCGCCGATCCCCGTGTTCGAGCACACGATCCCGGCCCGGGTCATCCAGAACAAATCAGCACGATATGCCGCTGTGGCGAACCGCTTGCTTCGTCAGGCTGACTCGCGAAAGCACTTGCTTTCGAAGCTCGGACTGCGAATGATGATGAGCTGGCTTTAGCGTCCATCGAGCGCAGTTACATCGAGCTAGTCGAGCGCGAAGTCGCGCAGAATCGCGGCCAGCTAAGTACAGGCGATACAGCGATCAACCGCTCAGTCTTCGCAAGCTGCCCGAGCGGCCGTCGGTTGCGCCTTGAACGCTGTCGATGCGGTTTGCCACGGAACGGTGGACAATGCGTTCTGCGTTACCCGTCCGCCCGGCCACCACGCATCCGCGAGCCCGCGGCATGGGCTTCTGCCTGTTCAATCACCATTGCGATCGCGGCCCGTTATGCGCAAACGAGATACGGGTTAGCACGCGTGGCGATCGTGGATTGGGACGTTCATCATGGAAACGGCACGCAAGACATCTTCTACTCCGACCGCTCCGTTTTCTTCTTCAGCACGCATCAGTCGCCCTCTCTACCCGGGAACGGGCTCGGACGAGCGAGCGCGGGGAGAGGAGGGGCAAAGGACTGACAATCAACTGCCCGTTTCCCGCCGGTTCCGGCCGTGAAGGAAATCCTCGGCGCTTTCGAACAGCATTTCATCCCGGCTGCGAACGAATTCAAGCCCGATATTCTGTTTGTCTCGGCGGGTTTCGACTCACGGATCGGAGATCCGCTGGGGCAGTTTACGTTAACAGATCAGGACTTCCAGGACCTTACCCGGATGATGCTTGATCTTGCTTCCGCGCATTGCGGCGGCCGGCTTGTTTCGGTGCTCGAAGGCGGATATAGTTTGAGCGGCCTGCCCAAAGCAGTCGAAGCTCACGTCCGCATACTTCAAAGCTGAACCAGCCATCTACGAACTGCGGGTTGTCTCCCTGGTTCCGGGCTTCTTTGTTGGCCTTGGAGCACTCGGTCTGGCGGACCGGTTTGCCTGCAGCCTCAAACATCCCGCTGCGGCGCGCAGACGAACTTTGGTTTTCTTGTCTGCGATAAGGCCGGCAACCTTAGGTTCCAGGCGGATCATGTTTCCCGCGGTCACGATATGGATCGCAGCTGCCCGAACAGTCCAGTCGTCGTCGTCGAACGCCGACTGGAGCATTTGATTGCAAGTTGCGTTTTTTCCACCACAGACGGTGATCAGGCTCACCGCGCGCGCGCTGACTTCAGAGTCGGAAAGCACGCCCATGAGAGCGTTGTAGCCGGCGCCGACACCAGGCACGGGCACGAAGCCAACGCCATTCTTCACTGCAAAGAAAAACGCACTCCGCGGAGTTTTCAGATGCCGCCAACTGTCCCGCATCTCCTTTTGGAAGTAGTTGCTCCGAGCCTTCGTTTCCCCTTCGTAGATGGACAACAATGCTTGGACGCCGGCAGGATCTTTCAAATTGTAGAGAGCCTTTGCCGCAGCAAAGGCAACTTCCGGTACTTCGTCACGAAGGGCCGTCTTCACGAGGTCGAGCCGGCTTTTATCGTCTAGTTCGCCGAGTGTATCCACGGCCGCGACCCTCACCGTGTAATCTTTATCCGCTACGAGAGAATCGAGCAGAGCGACACTCGGGTCCTTTGCCGGCACCAAGCTCAAGGCGAGAGCCGTTTCGCGACGGACGTCCCCTTCCTTGTTGTGCGCCGCCTCCGTCAATGCCTGACGTGCATCATTGATCGGTGCAGCCCAAAGACAGGCACTAAATAGGAGCAAGAGCAGTTTTTTCACTCAGACCATAATCGCGCAGGATTCGTGAGCCGCTCCGC
The DNA here is from genome assembly GCA_963730775.1 of uncultured Acidobacteriaceae bacterium. Lineage (GTDB taxonomy): Bacteria > Acidobacteriota > Terriglobia > Bryobacterales > Bryobacteraceae > Bog-105. Next base: position 590,362 of record CAVSTI010000028.1, read on the forward strand.
TGCGCAAAAAAAGGGCCGGAGGACTTACGTCCAACCGGCCCAGTACTTCTTAAACGGTTCCGCGTGCTTGACTTACCAGAGGAGGCGAACGCCGAGCTGCAAGCGGCGAGCGTTGGTTCCGTCCGGGAAGCCTTGTGTCGCCGTACCCGCACCATAGCCGGCACGAGGCGAAAGCGTGGGCAGCCCGTTGACCAGCGAATAGCCGTATTCGACGGTGTTGACCGACGTGTAGTAGGTGTTGTTGCCGACGTTAAATGCGTCAAAGGTGAACATTGCGTGGAATCGCTCGGTGACTGCGAAATCCTTAGCCGCGCGAAGCGTCCATACGAATGATCTGGTCGATATTCAGGCTTCCGATCGGTTGGAACGGAACACGATTGCCCAGACCGACACTCGCATACCCGTTTAGGTGCCGGTGTTAGCCGGGGTGAAGCCAGTCGGAGTGGGCGCCGACGAGATCGTCACGGTTGGCGTTGTCGGGGGCGAAGACTGGAAGGTGCCGAGCGCCGAGAGTTGCCATCCGTTCACCAGGTAGCGTGCCATCCAGGACTGATTGTGAAGGAAGGTCGGAGTCCAGACTCCGTTCACAACTAGACCGGTGCCGAACGTCCAAAGCGGAACTGCCTTTCTCTGCACGGTAATTGCCGGGCAGATAGGTTTGAGGCCCGCCACTTGCGAAGATGTTGGGCGTTCCGGCGCCGCCTTGCCCTTCGTCGATGGCGTGCGACCAGGTGTAGGCGATGTTTCCGGTGAGCCCGTGCGAGAAGCGCTTATTCAGCTGGACAGCTAGCGCGTTGTACCAGCTGTTCAAGCCCGCGTCGACGATGTTGATGCGGTTGTAGTTCGGGTCGACCCGATTTTGACGAACGTAGATCGGGCGTGGAATACGTGCCCGCGAGGTTTCCGCTCGCATCGAGAATGCGGTACGTCGTCACCGGTCCAGGGGCGCCGATATTGATGTCGTTCACCGAGGTCAAGTGCAGACCACGGCTCCAGATACCGTTCACCGTCAGCGCAAAATCTTTGCTGAGCTGTCGCTCTATCGCGACATCGCCCTGCTGCGTATAGGGAGCCCGGAAGTCCGCGGCAGCCATGTTTAAGCTGACTGAGCCGGCGGGCGGATTGAAGCCGGCCGACCAGGAAGCACGTTGGGAAAGACAGGGCCGTTGGCTTTATCCGTGGGCACGCTTCCCGTGAAGCTGACCGACTTCTGGTAGAGTCCATTCCCAAGAAACAAGGTGTTGATCAGACCTCCCGGATACCGGGCGTAGAAGATTCCGTAGCCCGCGCGGACCACCGTCTTGCTTTGATTGTCCAAGGCGTACGCAATACCAACACGTGGAGCAAACCCGCCGTTGAAGGTGGGAATTCGACCTGTTGCAGGATATGCCGGATTGACAAAGGCGGGGTTAAGCTCGCCGGGTTGCGGCAAAGCGGAAAAGTCATAACGAACGCCAAGATTGACCGTCAAGCGCGAATTGACCTTGATCTGGTCCTGCATGAAGCCCGCGTAATCACGAATTGTGAATTGAACCACCGGGTTCCCGATCGTCTGGGTAAACGTCAACCAGTTCTTCGCTCCACTTGGGTTGCCCGAGAAGTCGAGCGCCAGATTGTTGAGGTTTGCGTACGTATACGTACCGGTTCGATTGAAGAGCAGATTCGTGTAGTCGTTCGTGTTCATGAAATCGAACCCGAACTTCAAGGATTGTTTGCCCGTGGTCCAGCTCAGCGTATCCGCAAATTGATACCGGTTCTCTAGCGGGTTTGTGCGGGGATAGTCGGTAGCCGTACCCAGATTCGACTGGCCGGTAAGGCCGATACCCAGGGAGCCGATGCCTGGAATTGCCAGTGCGTCGATTGGATAGTCAAACTGCTTGTCATTGAACCACCCGAAGCGGGCCTCGTTAACCGCGTTCGGGTTGACGATGCTGGTCCAAACAGCTCGACCGTATTTGGATCGAACAGAGGAGTTCGCGTTGTTGCCAACGCCATTACCGTTGTTCAACACGGCTTGCGTTTGCAATCCATTCGGCGACACCCAGCGAAGGATGTTGAAGCTGGCGCTAAATGAGTTCTTTTCCGTCGGTCGCCAGTCGAGCTTGCCAAAACCGAGATCCTGGGTAACCGTTCGCGGCAGAGTTTGGAATTGGCGGCCGAGGAAACTGGTCACTGCCGCGCATTGCGCTGCGCTGGCTCGAAGGTTCGCGGGCTGAGTCGGATCCGGGCAAGGCTGAATAATCTGTCCACTTGTGTTGAAGAGCGTGCTGCCCGCCGCGGTGATATTTGCCACCAGGGGGAAATCGCGTCTCGTCCCTTCGTAGTTGAAGAAGTAGAAGAGCTTGTCCTTGATTATCTTGCCGCCGGCACTGGCGCCGAACTGGTCGCGGCGCTCGGGCGGATTGATCGTCGAAAAGGGATCGCGAGCGTTGAAGTCTTGATTGCGGAAGAACCAGTAAGCAGTTCCGTGGAAATCATTGGTGCCGCTGCGAGTGACGGTATTGACTACCCCGCCCATGGCGTGACCGAATTCAGCGGAGTAATTGTTCGAGACAACCTGAAATTCCTGTACCGCGTCTTGCGAGATCTGGGAAGAGATGCGCGTGCGTCCGGCGTTCTCGTTGTAATACTGTTCCGTCGTGTCATTACCGTCGGTAAGAAACGCGTTGCCACCGGCGATACCGCGGAACGACAGGAGTCCGAAGGTTCCGTCCGAGACCACTGCCGGCGCCAGCAGGACAAAGGAGTCCACTCGACGCCCGTTAATGGGGAGGTTTAAAATCTGCTGACTATTTACGACTTGGGAAACGTCTGTTTTGGTGTTGTCGACGATCGGCGCCTCCGTACTCACTTCGACCGTGGTGCTCGAAGTATTTACTTGGAGTTGCGCGTTCAGGTTTACGTTTTGACCAACTTCTACCCGGATGTCCTCTACTTTGTAAGCAGCAAAGCCGGGTGAGGTTACAGATACTCTGTAGCCTGCCGCCGGGGTCAGCGACGGCGCACTGAACAATCCCCCGGATGTGGTCTCCAGTTCGCGCCGCAAACCGCGGGATTCGTTCTCCACCAGCACTTTGGCTCCGGGTACAGTAGACCCGGTTGGATCGGTAACTACGCCGCTTATGCTGCCGCTTCCCGGTGTGTTCTGTCCGAGGAGTAGCATCCAAGGCGCGGCGAGTAGACACAGTAGTCTCGTCGTGTTTCTAATCATGAAAAGCCCCTCGCTACAGGATAACGGGACAAGGTTTCAGAATAGTTACTATCTTCCCTGTAGTGCCGCTAAACGAGGGCTTTCGGATCCGTCTGGCAGGTTTCGCACACATTGGTATACTGCGGGTTCATTTGGGTTTAGGAGCTTCGATGAGAAAGAAAGTCACTGTTGTTGGAGCCGGGAATGTGGGCGCAAACACAGCCCAGAAGATCGCGGCAAAAGAGCTCGCCGACGTCGTGCTGGTGGATGTCGTCGAAGGCGTTCCGCAAGGAAAAGGCCTCGACATGCTCGAGTCTGCTCCCGTTGAAGGTTATGACGTCCAGATTGTGGGTACCAACGGGTACGACGAGACTGCGGATTCTGACATCGTCGTGATCACGGCCGGGTTTCCCGCGCAAGCCGGGGATGAGCCGAGACGATCTTCTGGTGGCGAACTATGAAGTTGTTAAAACAGCAACGGAACAAGCCGTCAAGCGGTCTCCGAACGCGATCCTGATCCTCGTCACCAATCCGCTGGATGCCATGTGTTGGACGGCGATGAAGGTCTCCGGCTTTCCGCGCGAGCGTGTCATCGGGATGGCCGGCGTGCTCGATACGGCACGGTTCCGTACCTTTATTGCGCAAGAGCTGGATGTTTCGTTCGAGAACGTGACCGCGATGGTGCTGGGAGGCCACGGTGACACCATGGTTCCGCTGGTGCGGTTCACCAACGTCAGTGGCATTCCGCTTACCGAACTGACCGACCAGGCGACTATCGACCGCTTAGTTCAGCGGACGCGCGACGGCGGCGCTGAAATCGTAAAGTATCTCAAGACCGGAAGTGCCTATTATGCTCCGGCGGCGTCTACGGTGGAGATGGTGGAGTCGATCCTGAAGGACAAGAAGAAGGTTCTGCCTTGCGCCGTCTATCTTCAGGGTGAGTACGGCATCCGGGATCTCTTCGTAGGCGTTCCCGTCAAGCTGGGAGCAAAGGGTCTCGAGAAGATCTACGAAGTCAAATTGGACAGCGGGGAGGATGCTGCACTGAAGAAGAGCGCCGATGCAGTGAAAGAACTCGTCGACGTGCTTCAGAAGAAAACGCAGTAACAGCTTTTTGAAAGAGAGCCGACAATCGACTGTAGCTCGACCGATGGAGAAAAAGAGTCCCGCTGCGAAGCGGCAATCGAACGGGACTCCGCAAATCAACCCTAGATACGCTCGTTTCGAGTTGAAGCTCGCGCGTTCCGCGATCCATCGATGGGGAGTTTATGCCGCCGAACCCATTCCGGCGGGGAGAAAAGTACTTGAGTATACGGGCGAGCGTATCAGCCGCCGCGAGACAAAACGGCGCTCAGAGTTGAGCAAGTTTACCTACCTCTTCACGCTGGATCCGTACTGGACCATCGACGGAGCTGCCGGCGGGTCGGGTGCTGAATACGTGAACCACTCCTGTGAGCCGAACCTCGTCTCGCGGATCGTGCGCGGTCACATCCTCTATATCGCGTTGCGAGACATCAAACCCGGCGAGGAACTCACCATCGACTATCGATTTGATAAAGACGTTGAGAAAGTCGTTTGCCGGTGCGGTTCGGCGACTTGCAGGGGTACGATCAACCTGCTGAAGTAGCCTAAGGCTGAACCCGAAGCTCGTTGACCACCTTGGTAACTCCAGAGGTATGAGCTGCCACCCGCTCAGCTTCGGCTTTCTGATCGGCGCTTGCCACACTGCCTCGGAGTGTGACCGTGTTGCCAGTGGCATCGACTGCAATGTTCGAGACCGCAGAAAGCCCTAAGCTGGCGGACAGGTTGTATTTCACCTTCGCGCTCTGGCCCATTTGGGAGAGTTTCGCTCCGGCCTCTTGTCCTTCGCGCTTCAGTTCATCTGCTCCTCGCGTCAGCTTTTCCTCCGGACTCGCTTCGCCACCCGCCGCGGGCTTTGCTCCTATTTCCTGAGCCTTTCCGTCGATCTTTGCGCCCAGCCTCTTGGCGTCCTGGCCGAGCTGTTGCGCTGCCACTTCCGCCTTGTGTTTGAGCTGGTCCGCTCGTTCCCGGGCGGCATCCTGGTCGCTGCGCTGACATCCGATGTTGGCTACCAGTAAGCTAACCGCCAAAGCGAGCGCGAACGCGGGTGTCCTCATGTTTGTCCTAACCGGATCGACTCCTCCGGACACGCCAGCGTTTCCGACCGCCTAGGATTAGTCCTCATAGGTCCAGTAGCGCGGTGAGGGGAAGAGAGCATTACAACTCAGATACCACTCAAGTAAAAGGAATAGTCGGCCGATAAGGAGCCTAGCGAACATATGGAAACGCAATCAGGCAGAAAAAAGAAAAGAGTATCCATCTGCGAGACGCAGCCCCTTACTGTAACTGGCCTTGCTCATTTACTGGACTTAACGGATGATCTGACCGTTGTATCGTCTCATTCGGCGCCCGCCGAGTGGATGATGAGCGCATACGCCGAACAGACCGATATCGTCATCATCGACAAGGGCCTGGGTGCTAAAGCAGTGCTGGAAACGCTCGCGCAGTTGCCGACCGAACCGGCCTCCCGGTCCACGATTCCCGCCGTTGTCATCTGGGGTATGTCGATCACGGAAGCGGAAGCTCTCCGATTCCTGCAGGCGGGAGCGAAGGGTATTTTGCGCAAATCTGCGGACACAACCACCGTTTTGTCCTGTTTGCGCGCTGTAGCCCAGGGAAGAAGCTGGATGCAAGACTCCGTGTTCCGTGAATCAATGACTGTCGAAGCGCAGTTGCGCTCGGAACTGACTCCGAGAGAGCACCAGGTCATGGAACTCGTCGAGCAAGGATTTAAGAATCGCGAGATCGCTCAGGAACTAGGGATCAGACCCGGGACGGTAAAGATCCACCTGAAGCACATCTTTGAAAAAACCGGAGTTCGCGGTCGCCATGGTCTCGCGCTCAACGGACTGCGTCAAAAGGGTGTGATTTCGCTCCTGGCGTCGTAGCCGATCGGGCGCCGCCCCAAGCAGACGAAAAGATCTGATATCAACCAAAACACGAGGCCTCGACCAGAACTGGTCGGGGCCGTTTTGCATGTGGGAGCCGCAATTGTCCCCGAAGCGGTGCTACGGACTGGGCGGGACCGGTTCGAACCGGATATCGCTGACGGGATGAATCTCCCATGAGGTCCGCGGCCTCATGCCCACCGGCCCAACCTCTCCTGGCTGATGGTCAACATCGAAAAATAGCGACCCCACGATCTGAACCGGAATCGGGGGAGCATACTTGTCGTACCCATCTGTCGGAAGCGCGTTTTGGTTGGCCGTGAAAAATGCTTTGAACTCGTTCCGCGCCGTCAGGAGCGTTCCGCGAAACGGCGAACTGGACGGCGGCAATCCGGATACTTCAACATTCATCAGGCGAGTTGGTGTGGAGCTGTCGCTTCCCACGATGCAGTGAAAATCATTGTCCCGTTCCCGACTGGACGCGAACAGAAAGGCCGTCACGGTTACCACCGTTTGCTCCTGAGCGAGGCGGCCTGAATCCGCAGCCGAGCTGATATGCATCGCTCTCATTTGCTCATCCGGAACTAAGGACATTAAAACGGCTGCAAGATTCGGGAAGCTGTGCGCTGGTCCGTTAGCGACGGACAACTTGGCTGCTCTTCGCGCAGTGCCTTGAAAGTCGTCTGTGCTTCCAGGTACCGCCCTGGCCAGAGAGGGACTCTTTACTTGTTCGTCGTTGTCTGCGGGACCTGCCGGCGTTCGGGTGTAGGTCCTTCCGGAAGGGGATCGAATGATACGTGCTGTTCCGGTGGATGGCGACGGTGCCTGCGCCGGGGGATTTGGGGCTCTGCTGCAACTGATCGCCACCGAAAGGCACGCCGTCGTAATTACCGCGACCCGCTTATATCTCAGAGGGGCCTGCCTGGGAGAAATGCTTTAAAGAACGCACAGCCTAGTATTCTTGCGCAGCACTTACCCTCGAATCAACCTGACACTGCCGTGGGTAGCGGGTCAGTTTGAAATTCACTGATCCGAATGCTTACCAGCGATAAATCATCTTGTCGCCCTGGAACGGGGGATCTTCCGTATTGCCCAGCCTAGAAAGACAACGAAAGAACTCATTCCCATAAGCACAACAGTTGAGGGTTCCGGAACAGCGGCTTCTGGCGCAAGTGCCAGGTCTGTGGCGGTCGCGGTCGGCAGCAGTCGGAATCTAACGACTTGGTGGTCAGCAATATCCATCGCTGAAATACCTGAGAGTGGACTTCCATCGGCTTTTGTCAGAACCCAAGTAAAGCTCTCGGATTCCCCAGGAACAAGGCCCTTGGTCTGATCCGCGCCCGCCATTGCGAAATCGAGCGGAAAGTTGAAATCGGGTGCGACCGTGTTGTTCTGGATGTTGAATTGGAACGGCGCTGAGGTAGTGAAGCTACTCAGACGTAGGGTGTTACCGAAGCTAACGCCAACGTTGGCGATTATGCCGATCGAAGCCGTATTCTGGATCGTAAAAGAATACGCGCTGCCGGATAGCGAAGGATTGGAGACTAACGCGGTATCGTCCGGGTTTAATAGGCCCTGCAACTCCACCGTGGCGCCCAAGGCAGCGCTGCATGACAGGACGAGGTTCGCAGACACGAGCACAAGTCTGGTTCGCAATTTCATGCGGTCCCCCTTTTAAGGATCGGGTGCGGCGTTTTGGGTTCGGTGCCGCTATTCAGAAACGCACTAATCATACTCTCGTTTTGCCTGCGCCGAAACACTGCTCAACAGCTCTAGTTTTAGCCTTGCAACACACTGCCGTGGATGGGTCGAGAAACGCCTTGACAGAAGGCGAATAAAAGGAGAATATGGACCTGGGTCGCTCGGTTTCATCTGAGCGGGAAAGATTATGACCCAGTACATACCTCTGATCGGGATTGCTCGGCAAGCGGCGGAAGGTCAGGTCCTCGAGACCAAACGGCGCGTCGAGTATCGCACTCTACCGACTCACAAGTGGCTGACTCGATGTCAGTCAAAACGAGTCCCCTTTACCTGGACAATCAATCCGTACCGAGGGTGTGAGTACGGGTGTAAATACTGTTACGCGCGTTTCACTCACGAATTCCTTGAGCGGAGGCAGCCGGGCGCTTTCGAAACCGAAATCTATGCCAAGGATTGGGACCAGCGATGGTTCCTTCGTGAGTTACGCAGCGTCAAGGAGGGAGATTGTATCGGGATCGGAACCGGTACTGATCCATACCAGCCCGCCGAAAGGCGATTTGGACGGACGGCGTCGGTGCTTCAGGCTCTTAGCTGCTTGAGAGACATCTCGATCGGAATTACTACGAAATCGGACCTGGTTCGCCGGGATGCGGAACTCATCGCGACACTATCGAAGGCGAACCGCGTTGGAGTTTGCCTGACTATAACGACGCTGGATGCGGATCTAGCCCGAAAAATTGAACCATTCGCCCCGCACCCGGAGCTTCGCCTGGAAGCCGTGCGTGTCCTGGCGAAGGCGGGTGTTCGAGTGGGAGTGATTGGGAGCCCGGTGCTGCCGTTTCTTACCGATTCGCAGGAAAGTCTGCGCGCGGTTGCTTCGGCCGCTGCTGCTGCGGGTGCAAGCTCGTTCGGGGCAGCGGTGCTCTTTCTTAAGCCGTGTGCCCAGAGCGTATTCTTCCCGTTCCTAAGGGAAGAGTATCCGGATCTGCTGTCGCGATACGAACATCAGTTCCGTTCGGGCGCGTTTCTGAAAGGAGAGTATCCGGACTACGTTAGCCAAATGGTGCGGACGATCCGGGCAGAGCTTCCTTTTCAGGACCGGTGGGCTCCAGTAGTCAAGCCGCCTCAGCCCGGCGGCCAGCTAACGCTGTTCTAAAACGGGCGAGCTCTTACCGCGTGATCGAACAAACTGCAGCAGCATAGGCGCAATCGAGAGGAATACGATGAGCAATACGACTTTCTCGAAGTTATGCCGGATGAAGGGGATGTTACCCAGAGCGTAACCGAGGCAGATCATCGACGTGACCCAGCCTGCCGCACCAACAACGTTAAACGTGAGAAAGCGGGCGTAGTGCATTTTGCCCACGCCAGCAATGAAAGCCGCGAAGGTTCTGATGATCGGTACGAATTTGGCGTAGATGATCGTCTTGCCACCGTGTCGGTCATAGAAAGCATGAGTGCGATCGAGATACTCGCGTCGGAAGATCTTCGAATCTTTGTTGAACAGGCGATACCCGATGGTGGAACCAAGGAAGAACCCGATCCCGTCGCCCGCAATGGATGCAATCACGAGAAACAGGATGATCATCCCGATCTGCAAGCTTGCCGGCGCCCGCGACGATGCCGACCGTAAACAGGAGCGAATCGCCAGGCAGGAAGAACCCTACCAGTAGACCGCTCTCGGCGAACACCACCAGGAACAGCAGTAAGTAAGCGACCCAGATGTGCGGGTAAGTCGAAATAAACTGACCCAGGACATCGGGATTGGTAAGACTTCTGTAGAGAGTAAGTAGTTGGTCGATCAGAATGCCACCTAGCTCTGGTATGAGCCCACCAGGCGATTCATCGCATCCTGGTTGACCTTGACTTTGCCGCGCCGCTTCAATTCAGTGACAACACTGTCGCGGAACAGCGGTTGCTGCACGCTCTGCCGCTGCTGGGTAAGAGATTGCAGGACGGAATCTTTATTCTTGGCGTACTGCGTCATATCCGCCGGGATCCGTTCGGCGACCTTGCAGACGAACTGAGAAGACTGCGCCGCAATTGGCCCGACAACATCGCCCACCTTGTCATTGAACAGGCCGGGGAACAACGTTGCGGCGCCAATACCTTCCGCCGCTCCGTCCGGGGAAAAGGGAGGAGCCGTCTTGGCAGCCACTCCGTACGATTTTCCGATCGCCTCTAAACTCTCGCCCTTCTTAGCGCGATCGGCAGCAGCCTTGGCCGCTTCCTGCGCCAGCCGCAAGGACTCGGCATCCACGTACTTCTGTAGTACTTCAGCCTGAACTTCGTTGAACTCCGCGTTTCGCGCTGGAGTGACGTTCTTAACCACCGCGAACGCGTCTTTCCCTTGCGCGTCGACGTTAACTACGTTGGTCACCGTGCCCTTCGGAGCCGCGAAGATGGCGCTCGTCACTTCCGGAGTGTTCAACTCGGGAAGCGTCTGGGTATTGGTCGCCCCATTCACCCGGAAGAACTTCAAGCCGTACTTCTTTGCGATCGCTTCATCCTGCCCTGGGCTCTTCGAGATTTCGGAATGCGCTGCTTCGATCGCCTTGCCCAAACTCTCTGCGCCGGCCTGTTTCTGCGCTTCCGCCAGCAGTTGTGGCCGAACCTCTTCAAAGGTCTGAGTATGAGCGTCCTGTTTATTCTCGACCTGCAGGATGTGATAGCCGTACTCGGTTTCCACGAGGCCGCTCAACTCGCCAGGCTTGAGCGAGAATGCCGCTTTCTCGAAATTCGGAACCGTCTGGCCGCGGACGATGTTACCCAGTTCGCCGCCCTTTTCCGCAGATCCCGTGTCTTCGGAATTCTTTTTCGCCAAATCCGCGAAATTTGCCCCGTGCTGCAGCTGCTTCAGGAGATCTTCCGCCTTCGCCTTCAGCTTCGGAACATCTTCCTTGGGCTTGCCTTGCGTCTTGATCAGGATGTGCCGCACCTGCACGCGTTCGGGCTGACGATAACTGTCCATGCCCTCGCGATAGGAACGCTGCAACTCGCTTTCGGTGATGTGCGCGCTCTGTACGAAGTCAGCCGAAGAGCCGACGATGTAATCAAAATCCCTTTTTTCGGAGATTCGGAAGTTTGATCGGTTCTTGTCGAAATACGCTTTTACCAGGTTGGGGCTCTTGTCTACCTTGCCTGCGAACGCCTTGCTATCAAAGGCCAGGTATTGAAGGCCGACCTTGAGATTCTTACGCTGATATTCCGCTCTGGCCTCTGCGTCCGTGACGATCAGCGACTGCGTTTCCATGTTCTCGAGCCGCGTGGCAAGCATACTCTCGCGCTGCCGGGACTCGAAATCACGCTCCGTCAGACCCTGCTGCGCCAATACCGAGCGGTAAATATTGATGTCGAACTTGCCGCCGAGCTGGGAAGCGAACTCGTTCTCGATCGCATCGCCTAACTCCTGGTCCGAAACTTTCAGGCCCAGCTCACGGGCCTTGTAAGCCATCGCTTTCCCTTCGATCATCTGGTTCAGCATCATGGGCGCGTACATGCCCATGATCGTTTTCGGCAGGTTGGCCTGCCCGCGGGTTACGGCCTGCAATCCACGTTGCAGATCGGTCATCGTAATCTTCTCGTCACCGACGGTGGCGACTACACTGTCGCCTCCGTTCCCGAAGCCATTACCAAAGCCGCCCGGAATCAAATACCACAACATGGAAATGGCGATCAAGCCGAGCAGCACACTCATGAGAATGCGCACACTTTTCTCTCGGCTTCGAAACAGATCAAACATAAACTGGGTTGGAACTCCTGCTGTAGAGAACTTCTAAGCGGTGATCGGCAGGCGCGACGCTAAGCCAATGAACCTTTTTGCCAGTATAGCGAATAAATCATAGCCAGTACTAGGCTTAACGCGCCGACCTCGGTCTACTCCGTCCGGGAGGCTGGTGTTCGTTTGGTGCCGCATTTTTGCCCCGGATGTGCGAAGCTGAAAGGTATAGATGTTCCGCTTTAGACGATCGAGCCAACCCCAGGTCTGTGCCAAGTGTGGCTCATCGGAAATTGCGCGCTCTCACCGGCGGAACCCGCTGGAAGTAATGCTCAGTGCATTGGTCCTTCCATGGCGCTGCCGCGTTTGCTTTCATCGGTTCTACCGCTTGCGGACTCAGACCCAGGCTGCTGATCGCCCCTCGGCCAGTCGAGCCGCTGCCAACCTCAGCTAGCTAGTCGCTTCCGGAGAAACTCGCGGTTTTCCCGTTTGAGGTTCTCGACCGGATCACCTTTAGAACAGCCTCTTCCACCTGCTCGATATTCAGACCGGTCGTCTCGATCAACTGCGCATCGGGCGCCTGCAGGAGCGGTGCTTCGGCTCGGGTACGGTCACGTCCATCACGTTCGCGCATCTCGGCTTCCACGGTTTCGGCGTTCGGCAGCAGTGCCGGATTGCCTTCAACTCGAGCGTGCGGCGGCGAGCCCGTTCAACGGGATCAGCGTCCAGAAAAATCTTTACGTGTGCGTTAGGGAACACGACGGAACCGATGTCGCGGCCCTCCATCACGACGCTCGTTTCTTCCGCTATTTTTCGCTGCAGCCCGAGTAAGGCCCGACGGACCGCGGGAACGGCTGAAACCTTCGAGGCCGCTTCCGTGACTTCAGGCGATCGAATCTCTTCCGTCACATCTTCGCCATTCAGAACGACGCGATTGCCGCCCGATGACAACTCCAGCCGGGCTTCTCTCGCAAGTTGTTCGAGCCGGTGCATGTCGGATAGTTCGGTACCGAGACGAAGGGCCCACAGCGCAATGGCGCGATACATCGCGCCGGTGTTGATGTAGGTAAACCCAAGCCTTTCGGCTACCCGCCTGGCTACCGTGCTTTTACCGGCACCAGCCGGACCGTCGATCGCAACAACAATGTTCTTCTCCGCCATAGCTGTCAGTCAACAGTTAGCGTAACTGGTCTTCCACTTCGCGCAGCCAATCCGGCCTTTTCAAAACCTCGCGGGGCTTGCTGCCGTCGGGCGGCCCGATGATTCCTTCGCGCTGCATCATGTCGAGAATTCGCGCCGCCCGGCCGTAGCCCAGGCGGAGACGGCGCTGCAGTGTCGAGGTGGACGCCTTCCCCATCTCGAGAACCACCTTGACCGCATCCTGATACATGGGATCCTGCTCGCCGTCGAAACGCCTCAGCTTCTTCCCCGTCTTCTTCCGAGGGAGGCGTCAGCAGGAAGCTCTGGTCGTACTCGGGCTCGGCTTGCGCCTTCCAGAAATCCACAACGCTGTTGGTTTCGTTCTCCGTGACATAGGCGCCGTGTACGCGCGTCAGCCGCGACGAGCCAGGCGGGAGGAAGAGCATGTCGCCCTTGCCCAGCAAGATGTTCGGCGCCCATGGAGTCGAGAACGGTGCGCGAATCGACGCGCGTCGCGACCCGGAAGCTGATGCGCGAGGGGAAATTCGCCTTGATCAAGCCGGTGATGACGTCCACGCTCGGGCCGCTGCGTGGCCAAGAACCAGGTGCATGCCGACGGCGCGCGCCATCTGAGCCAGACGCGTAATGCATTCTTCGACGTTGGCGCGCTCCAGCATCATCAGATCGGCCAATTCGTCAATGAGGATCAGCACATACGGAAGCGGTCGCGTTTCCTCGTTCATCCCGGCTGCTCTCTTCGTCGAAGAGGCTCCGGGCTCCTTCCGGAGCGACGCCATCTTCCGGTTGTACTGATCGATGTTCCGGACGCCTTGCGCCGCCAGCAGCTTCAGCCGCCGCTCCATCTCGAGAACCGCATTCCGCAGAGCGTTGGTCGCCTTCTTCGGCTCCGTGATGACGGGCGTCAGAAGGTGCGGAATGCCTTCGTAGATCCCAAGTTCGACGCGCTTCGGATCCACCATGATCATGCGCACTTCATCCGGCGTCGCCTTGTACAGGAACGACATGATCATGGCGTTCAGCATGACGCTTTTGCCCGAGCCGGTGGAGCCGGCAATCAGCAGGTGGGGCATGGTTTCGAGCGAGCGCAGCCTTGATCCGACCATTGATGTCCTTGCCGAGCGCGATGGTCATCTTGCGAAGGAGACTCGCGAAATCCGTCCGACTCGAGAATCTCCCGCAAGCTGATGACCTCGCGCCTGCTGTTCGGTACTTCGATGCCAACGGTCGGTTTTCCGGGGAGGCGCTCGATCAGAACCGATTCCGCCTGCAGCCCGAGGCAGAGATCTTCCGTGAGCGTGGTGATGCGGCTGTACTTCACGCCGGCTTCCGGCTTGTATTCGAAGGTCGTGACAACCGGACCGGGATTGATCTGCACCACCGATCCGCGAACATTGAACTCTTCGAGCTTCGACTTGATCCGGCTGGCGACTTCCTTCAATTCCTGGCTGTCGATAGCCATTCCCGGCGGGAACTTCATGCAGCAGATTTGTAGGCGGCAAACGCCAGAACCGGCGCTTTTTGCTGGAGACTGGATGATCGATCGCGGCTTTCAGGGGCGCTGGCGGGGCGATTGGCTCCGTGATGTCCCTCGCGGCGGGCTGATACGCCAGCGTCCGAATCGGGATCTCGTGAACCTCCGGTTCTGCCTCCGGCTCCTCGTCCAGGTCGAACGGCGGTGCATCCGCAACCGGTTCCGGAGCAAGTGGGGCAGCTACAGCTGCTTTAGCCGGTTGCGGTTCGGTTGCGGGTGGAACAGCAGTCTTGGAGGCGCGTGCTTCGCGAGCAGCAGCCGGTTTCCCTTCGCTCTTCTGCCGACGGGCTGATCTCTCCGCTGCTTGCGCCTTCGCTCTTTCGATCGATGCCTGGCGCCGAGCCTCACGCGATTGTCGCCAGTTCGCCCAGAATGCGCGCCATCTTGCAAGAGGCCCGCTGACCCATCGGCGAAGAGTTGAAACCTCAAATTTAGAAGCGAAGTAGAGCGCGACAACGCCCGAAGCGACCGTAATGATGGCCGAACCGGCGACATCGAAGCGAGCCAGGAGGAAATCGGCAATCACCATCCCGACCAGACCGCCCGGGTGGACCGATCCGGCGATCAACCAGGGGCGGGGAACCAGTCCGCAGGCGGTTGAAAGGCAAAACCACAACGACAGGTTTCCGAGTACCCGGAACCAGGTGCTTTCAATGGGCGAAGAACGCACCCACTTCCAGCCGAGCGCCCAGACATTGATCGGCAGAAGGAAAATACTGAGCCCGAAAACCTGCAGGAAGAAGTCGGCCCAACGGGCACCGAATAATCCGAGTAGATTATGAGTTCGGCCAACCTGCGTCGCCGTGTTCCACGACGGATCGGAAGCTGAATACGAAACCAGGCTCAGGCAAACGGCCAAGCCTAGCAGAAGCAAAAGCAGCCCCACGGCTTCGTTCAGCCGGTGGTGGCGAGACGGTGATAGTAGCGTCATCCGCCGTTGCGAAAGTAGAAACCCAGAGCGATCACTATTATGCCAAAGACCACTCGGTACCAGACGAAGAGGTTCAGCGTGTTGCGGCGGAGGTAATGCAGAAAAAATGCGATCACGACCATGCCGACCAGCCCACTCACGGCGATTCCGACGAGATAGGGGAGTTGCATGTCGTGCGGTATGCCGCCTTCTTTCCTTAGGTCCAGAGCGTCCTTCGCTGCAGCTGCTGCGATGGCCGGTGTAGACAGAAGGAAGGAAAAGCGTGCTGCTGCTTCCCGGTCCAGGTGCCGAAAGCGGGCCGCTGTGATCGTGATTCCGCTGCGCGAAACGCCCGGCACAACAGCAAGAGCCTGGGCAACGCCGATTGCGATCGCATCACCCCAGTTCATACTGTCCAGGCGGCGCTTCGTCTGACCAATGCGGTCGGCGAAGTACATGACAATTCCGAGAAGAATGAGCGTCGTACCCATGACAAACAAAGTTCGCCAGGGGCCTTCCGCATACTTCTTCAGAGCGGCTCCTGCGATCAGCACAGGAATTGTGCCCACAACCAAATACCAGAGCAGCGACCGGCTGTTCTCGTCCGGAGCAACGCCTCGATACGAGAAACCTAAACCGTTGGCAATAACTTGCACCCAGTCGCGAAAAAAGAAGATCAGGATGGCCACGAGCGTACCGACGTGAAGCGCAACATCGAAACCCAAACCAGGATCGGCGAAATGAAACAAGCGTGGGATGATCGCCAGATGCGCAGTGCTACTCACTGGTAAAAACTCGGTTAATCCTTGAACAATGGCGAGGATAATCGCCTGGTAAAGCGGCATAATGAAGGGGAGCTAAGATTCGTTGTTGCTTTAAATCCAACGCTATCGTAGCGTACGCTCACTTCCAATCCATAAATGCGCGCCACAAAAATCGTCGCCACTCTCGGACCCGCGACCGATAGCACCGACGTTCTGAAGAAGCTCTTCGATTCGGGTGTTGACGTGTTCAGGTTGAACGCTTCTCACGGCACACAGGAAGATATCGCCCGTCGAGTCAAGAGTGTCCGCGAGCTTGCCAAAGATGCGGGCAGGTACGTCAGCATCCTGCTTGATCTTCAAGGTCCGAAAATCAGGCTCGGAACGTTCAAGGACGGACCCTACGTTCTCCAGGACGGTGCAACCTTTACCATCACGACGCGGCCAGTAGAGGGCAATGGTGAGATCGCGTCGACCAGCTATGGGGAGTTGGCGCGCGACGTTAAGCCCGGCGATCCCATTCTGGTCGCGGACGGCACGGTACAGCTCCGGGTGATTGCGACGGATGGTGTCGCGGCAAGCTGCATTGTGGAACATGGAGGCAAAGTCAGCGACCGTAAAGGGATCAACCTTCCCGGCGTGGCAGTCAGCACTCCGTCGATCTCGAAAAAAGACATCGCCGATGCCCATTTCGGAGTCGAACTGGGCGTAGACTTCTTCGCGCTTTCGTTTGTGCGGAGCGCTCGCGATGTTTTGCGCCTCCGGCATCTTCTCGAAGAGGTCGACGCCAAGCAGCCCATTATCGCCAAGATTGAGAAACCGGAAGCCTGGCAGAACCTTGATTCGATTCTGGAAGAATGCGATGGCGTGATGGTAGCGCGAGGAGATCTCGGGGTGGAGATGGCGCCAGAAAAAGTGCCTTTCATCCAAAAGACGATCATCGAGAAAGCCAGACGATGCGGCAGATTTGTGATCACGGCAACGCAGATGTTGGAGTCGATGATCGAAAATCCGATTCCCACTCGTGCCGAGGTCAGCGACATCGCGAACGCAATCTACGACGGAACCAGCGCTGTCATGTTGTCGGCCGAAACGTCCGCCGGCAAATTTCCGGTTGAATCGGTCAAACTGATGGCGCGCATTGCGGTGGAAACCGAGAAGTCGATGCGTAGTGAATTTCCGGATGTGTGGTTGCATGACGAGCCATCGATTCCGGAGATCATCGCGGATGCTGCGTACCATTCCGCAAGATGCGCGGGAGTTGTTGCCCTTGCCGTTGGAACCAGCAGTGGAGCTTCTGCTCGCCTGCTCGCCCGCAACCGGCCGCCCGTCCCCATCTACGCGTTCACATCATCTGATGTCACGGCGCGGCAGCTCTCGATCGTCTGGGGCGTTCACTCGCTTTTGACACCGCCGATGGATTCCACAGATCAGATGTTGCAGGAGATGGAACGCATGCTCGTCGATAGCGGCCGAGTCAAAGCGGGCGACAACATCGTCTTCGTCGCCGGTCAGCCGGTGGGGCTTCGAGGCTCGACGAACATGTTGAAGCTTCACAGGATTACGGGGTTTCCCGTTTAACGATGTACGATGCCCTGTTGGTGGTTTCTTTTGGCGGCCCCGAACGCCCCGCAGATGTCATGCCGTTTCTGGAGAATGTCACTCGCGGACGGAACATACCGCGCGAGCGGCTGGAGGAAGTGGCGGAGCACTACTATCACTTCGGCGGAAAGAGCCCGATCAACGAGCAGAATCTGGCTCTGATCGCAGCGCTCAAAGCGGAACTGAAAGAGCAGGGCATCGAGATGCCGATCTACTGGGGCAACAGGAATTGGCAGCCTTTCCTCACGGACGCGTTACGGGCGATGCGCGAGGACGGCGTGAGAAACGCGCTTAGCTTTTGTCACGTCCGGCATACAGCTCCTATTCGGGATGCAGGCAATACCGCGAAAACATCGCCGCCGCGCAGGCCGAGATCGGCGAAGGGTCTCCGAAAATCGATAAGCTTCGCGTGTTTCTACAATCATCCGGGCTTCATCGAAGCCTGTGCCGAGCGCATTCGCGAAGCGCTGCCGCAATTCGCTGAGAGTGAAGCGCCGCGTCTTGTTGCTACGGCCCACAGCATTCCTTCCGCGATGGCCGAGACGAGCAACTACGAGCCGCAGCTTCGCGAAACAACGCGGTTGGTGGCGGAGACGCTTGGGGTTCGACGAGTGGGACCTGGTATTCCAGAGCCGCAGCGGCCCGCCGACCCAGCCTTGGCTAGGGCCCGACATCCTGGAACATCTACGGAGACTTTCGGCCGAAGGCGTAAAAAACGTTCTCGTTTCTCCGCTGGGTTTCCTGTCGGACCACATGGAGGTTCTTTACGACCTCGATGCGGAGGCGGCGGAGCTGGCCAAGGAACTGGGGATGAAGATGGTCCGAGCGAAGACGGTCGGTACTCATCCCGCCTTCGTCCGAATGATCGCCCAACTGATTCGAGAGCGAATATTTCCGGACGAACCCAAGCTGGCGATTGGCCGGTTTGGTCCTAATCACGACGTTTGCCCGGCGAACTGCTGCCCGGCACCGCAACGCGCCGGTAGACCTCCTGTTTCGGCAGCCCCAGCCGTTTCGCTACAAGCTTGATCGCTTCCATACGGTCGAGCGAGAGTTCCGCGTGCAGCCGCTCCACTTCGGCTTTCGACGTCCGCAATCTCCGACGTTTCTGAGCCGCGGCCGATCACGAGCGTGATTTCTCCTTGGGTGTGCCGCGCGCTTCCAAGCTCCTTACGGATTGAATCGGCGGTGCCTCGCAGGAACTCCTCATGAATCTTGGTGAGCTCGCGAGCGACGACCATCGGCCGCTCGCCCAAGATCTGTGAAATGTCTTCGAGACGATTCGAGGATGCGGTGTGGACTTTCGTAAGCGACGACGCGTTGAGGTGTCGGCCACAAGCGCTTCGAGTGCTCTGCGCCGTGCGCCGGATTTCGGAGGCAGAAATCCGATAAACCGGAAATTGTCGGTCGGAAGCCCGGAACCGGCGAGCGCGGCCAGAACTGCGGAGGCGCCGGGAATCGGGCACGACCCGGTACCCATTTGAGATAGCAGCAGTTACGACACGGTACCCTGGATCAGAGACCAGCGGCGTTCCCGCATCGCTCACCAGAGCGACGGATTCGCCTCGTGAAAGAGCGTGAACGATATGCTCGGTTTGTGCCGTCTCATTATGTTCGTGATAGCTGATGAGGGGTTTGCGGATATCGAAGTGAGTAAGAAGCTTTTGAGTTTGCCGGGTGTCTTCGCAGGCGATGATCTGCACTTCTTCGCGAAGGATGCGGAGGGCTCGGAGCGTGATGTCTTCCAGATTGCCTATCGGGGTTGCGACAAGGTATAGATCGCCGGCCAAACACTATGCAGTGTAGCGTTCTTCTTCGTCCTACTTGATCTGCAAGCAATGCAGCCAATGCCAAATGCGCCGGAGGGGAGCGAAGCTCCTCTCTATGTCCGATGGGGTCCGATCGGTTCTCCGTACGCCATCGAATTAAAGCTGGAACTGGTAGCGAAGATGCGGAGTCTGCTCGCCGCTTCCGGTGATGGCGCCGAAATAGGCGGTGTCCTGGTGGGATCTCTGCCCAACTGCGTACTCGCCTACGCTTCGCGTAGAAGACATTGAGATTTTGCGAGGGATGAAAAGAACGGCTCCACGTTCATCATCGATCCGAGCCAGGAAAACAAAGTGGAAGAGGTGCGCGTTCAGGCCCGCGACATTGGCAGATCCGTCGTCGGATTGTTCCGCAGCCATCGGCGGCCGGGGGCATTGCGTCCTTCGTTGGCGGACCGTGGTCTGATCTCCACTCTGTTCACCGAGCCCGTTTGCGTTCTGCTGCTGGTCGAGGCGGGCGAGCCAAATTCGGCGGCTTTCTTCATTGCGCAGAACCGCCAAATCCCGGCGGAACCCTCGGTTCGCGAATTCAAGTTCGACGAGCGGGAATTCAGAATGCTGCCGGAGGTGGAGCCGGAAACCCCGCGCCCGCGCCAACCAGAACCGAGGCGGCAGCCTAAACCAGACACGTACTTTCTCCCCTGCCTGGATTGGATTGGGTGGACTGGTGGCGGCCTCTTTGTTTTATGTCCTCTGGCAGGGAGCGGAAACGGCAAAAGGAATCCCGCTTTGGAGATCCAATCAGATGGAACTAGCGGCGTCCAGAGAGGGGCCCGGTTTGCGTGTGGGGTGGAACAACTCGTCCCGTGCTTTCGATAAAGCATCGGGAGCCCGGCTTCTGGTCAAGAGGCAAGGCACCGCCGATCAGGAAATACGACTCGGTTTAGACGAATTGCGGCTCGGTGCGGTCGAGATTGAGAATTCGGATCCCCAGGTGGACGTGACCCTGGCAGTTGAGGTGCCAGGGTCGTCGCCCGTCACTCAGACCGTAAGGTGGGAACGCCCGTAGCCTACTGCCTGAGGAGAATGGTAAAGTCGCCGCCCTTGGCGTCAAGGATGACGGTCGACCCCGCGGGAATCTGGCCCTCGGCAACCAGCGCTGCAACTGGTTGTATGAAGTTCCGCTGCACTGTTCGCTTCAGTTCGCGCGCTCCGAACTCCGTGCTGACGCCGTTCTCGAGGAGCAAGCTTCTTCCGGAAGTTGTGCACTGTACCTTGAAGCTGCGCAAACCAAGCCGATTCTTGATGAGATCGCTGAAATTGCGGAGGATCTGATCGAGAATAACGTCGCACGCACCCCGGGTGAGCGGATTGTAAGTGATGACGGAATCGATGCGGTTGACGAATTCCGGAGAAAAGCTTCTGCGAACAGCGGCCAAGCCAACGCTTTGCAGCCGGGAGTTTTCGGCCGCCGCTTTGGGAGGAAGCATCGCTTCGAAACCGAAATCCGGAGTGTTGATCCGCGCCATCGCCTTTGCACCGAGATTCGTGGTCATGAAGATCAGCGTGCGCTCGAAGTTGACGCTGGTGTTATCGCCCAACCGGAGGGTCGCCTTGTCCAGAATGCCCAGCAGCAGGCGCGTCATAGAAGGCGCAGCTTTCTCGATTTCATCGAAGAGCACGATCGAGATGTCGCTTTGCTCGGATGTGACCGCGTTTAGTTTTCCTTGACTCAGAAGGGCCTGTGTCTCGCGATGACCAAGATATCCGGGTGGCGCGCCGATCAGTTTCGCGACTTCGTGCTCCATCTGGAATTCGCCGCAATCGACCTTGAGTATGTTTCTTGCTGCTCCCGTGCAAAACTTCTGCCAGCGCTTCCACGGTTCGCGTCTTGCCTGTACCTGTGGGACCAAGCAGGAGCACAACTCCGATTGGTCGTCCTTCCGGCGAGAGCCCGGCCTGGTGCATCTGTACGAACGGCACAATGGCGTCGATCGCATCATCCTGTCCGATGAGCAATCGGCGCAGGTCAGCCCCCAAGCCGCTTGGGCTTTCCTGGACAGTGGCACGCTTCACGCGCGCAGATAAAGTTTGAGATCGCAATCCGCCTCCAGAAACTTGCTTGCCCACAACTGTAAGCGTGCAAGGCTGCGCGAGAGCGGCTAAATAGACGGGAACCAGACCGCAGATTAGGGCTAATTCGTTCTAAAGACTAAGCTTAGAGCCGCTCAATGAGAAACTGCCAACTTATTAGGATGGCCTGTGATCGTCCCGCAAAGCACTAGACCATGCCAGTGGGAGGAGCCGGTTCGTCTGCTGCACCGGCACTCCGAAGAGGGAAATAGACCATCACCCAGCCGAGTAAAGCAAGAACGACCAATCCCACCGAATACAAAGGTCTCGGGATGATCTGAAGATGTTCTCTCACGTTTTGGGGCGCAAACTGAAGAGCCGCCCAGACAAGGCCCAGGATCGCCTCGCCTGCGATCAAGCCTGATGCGGTCAGAATTCCTGCGTTTTCGACACGGGCCCTTTGTGCTTCGTTCAAACGGCGCCGGCGTGCAATGGCATCCGAGACAGAGCGAAACACGCCGCCCACGAAGATGGCGAACGTTGTCTCGAACGGGAGGTACATGCCGACCGCCACCAGCATCGGGCTGCGCACCTGCATGCAGATCAGCGCGACACCCATCAGCATGCCCACAACCACCAGTGGCCACGGCATATCACCGCCGACGATGCCCTGCGCCAGCAACGCCATCAGACCCGCCTGCGGTGCCGGTAGCTGTCGATCGCCGAAACCTGTTCCGCCGGCGCGGATGTTGCCTTCATGCAGGAGAACGAGCGGGAAATACATAACGACGCTGGCCACGACCACTGCGATCAATTCGGCGATCTGAATATTTCGCGGGGTGCCGCCCAGGATGTAATCCGACTTTGAAGTCTTGCAGGAGTTCTCCGGCTACCGCAGACGAGACGCAAACCACCGTCGCCACGCCCAGCACCGCGGCTACACCGCCGGACGCCCGAAACGCCCAGAGCAACCATCAACAACGCCGCAATGATAAGAGTCGAAAGCGTCAGTCCCGAGACCGGATTGTTCGACGATCCGATCAGGCCGCACAAACTGCCCGAAACCGTAGCGAAGAAAAACCCGAGGATCAGCATCGTAAGCGCCGCGACGAAGCCAGCTCACGAACCCGCCCGAGAAATAAACATAGAGCGCGATCATCACTGCGAACACAACGCCGATCAGCGTAAACACGACTTTCGAGCTCATGTAGCGTTCGGTCCGGCTTAGCGCGGCAGTCTGTTCGGCTGTTTGCCGCAGATCACCGATGGCGCGCGACATCCCGGTGAGAAGGCTGTCCTTCATTCGAAACAGCGTGTAGGCCGCGCCGACCAGCATGCCGCCTACAGCGATCGGCCGGACGATGTAGCGCCAGACGCTCGCGCGCCAGTCCACTCCATGACTCGTCCGTAGCTCCTGCCGGGAGAAAGGTGCAGCTGGGGGCCGAGGAAATAAATAAGACAGAGGCACCATCAGGCCCCACGCCAGCACGCCGCCTGAAGAATTGCAAGCGAGGCGAGACGCAAACCGATGACGTAACCAACACCTAAGTACGCTGGGCTCACGCTGGGCGCGGCGAAGGTGGAAATACCTCCGGTCTGCAGCAGGTTCGATGAGTCGGCGGTACCCAGGCGAAGCCGGGTGGCCCCGAGCCGGCCGATGGCGAACGGAAACTCTGCGTCCGCCGCGAAGAGACCCAGACCGGCCCAGCAGGAAGACAACGCCGCCCACCCCAATATTCCAGAACAGATACCGCGCCGCTTCGGCGCCGCGCTGCCCTGCTTTATGGATCTCGGAGGCGGCAATCGATTCAGGGAAGGGAAGTTCGGGATCCTCCACCATGACGCGCCGAACCAGCGAGATGAAGAGAACGCCGAGAACGCTTCCGACCAGGATGAGGACCGTCGACTTCCAGTAAGCGTCAGCGAAGCTGAATGACGGCCAGGCTCGCGAGATTAAGAACGCGGGAATGGTGAAGATCGCGCCCGAAGCGACTCCTTCTCCGATGGACCCGCTGGTCCGCGAAATGTTCTCTTCAAGGAGCGAACCTTTCCAGGCCCTCATGGCCGCCATGCTGATGACGGCCGCAGGATAGGTTGCCGCCACCGTAATGCCTGCCCGCAGCCCCAGGTACGCATTCGCGGCTCCCAAGACCACCGTCATGACAAGGCCGAGGAGCAAAGCGCGTACCGTAAGCTCGCGCATCTGCGCGTTTTCCGAAACGAAAGGTTGGAAGGGCTTGCCTGGAGTGCTCATCGCTCCATCCGAGTGTAGCCATTGCGGACGGAACGGCTGCATGGGGCTCGAGGAGGCGAACGGATAGCTAGTACTTAGACCAGCTTTATTTCGCGCTCGCGGTTCCGTGTGCGGATATTCTGGTGTACTCTTTTGGGATGTTAAAGGGATTCAAGGAGTTTATCTCCCGCGGAAATGTTATTGATCTTGCGGTCGGCGTGATCATTGGCGCTGCTTTCGCGGGTATCGTAGACTCGCTGACCAAAGACATCATCACGCCCATCATCGGACTGGTCGGAGGTCAGCCGGACTTCTCCGCCATCAAACCGTACGGCATCGGAATCGGGAACTTTCTGAATGCGGTGATCAGTTTCCTGATCAAAGCGGCCGGCCTCTATTTCCTGATCGTCCTCCCGTTCTCCCGGTTCGCTAACAGACTGGTGACCACTGCTGCTCCTCCGGCACAAGAGCTTCTGCTTGCCAAGATTTTGTCAGTTCTGGAACGCAGGACGGCCCCGGACGGCAAAGCAATCGTCTAACCTCGCGCCTTCCGGTCCAGTCGCTGGATATGCTGTGGATGAGCTACGGCCCTTACCATGCGATTTCCAGGACTCGAAAAGCTGTTATCAGCTCTTCTTCTGCCCTGCTTCGCTCACCTGCTGAGCGGCGCAACCTTGAACGTCAGAGACTTCGGCGCGAAGGGAGACGGCAACACACCTGACGGCGGTTCGATCAACAGAGCCATCGAAGCAGCATCCGCAAAGAACGGCGGAACCGTATACTTTCCGGCGGGAACGTACCTGACGGGCTCCATCAGGCTTCGTAGCAGTGTCGAATTGCACTTCGAATCAGGCGTGGTCATCCTCGCGTCCGATGATCCCGCAGCTTACGATCAGCCGGAAGCTAACTCATCCACCAAGTTTCAGGATTTCGGACACAGCCACTGGCACAACAGCCTGTTCTGGGGTGAGAACCTCGTCAATGTTGCCATTACCGGGAACGGCCTTATCAACGGCAAAGCTTTGACGAGAGAGGCCAAGACGACAGGCGGCAACAAGGCAATCGCACTGAAGCTGTGTCGCAACGTCACGATTCGTGACATATCAATTTTGTCCGGCGGGCATTTCGGAGTTCTGGCGACCGGCGTAGACAATCTCACGATTGACAACGTGAAGATCGATACGAATCGCGATGGCATTGATATCGACGGATGCCACAACGTCCGACTCTCAAATCTGAGCGTCAACTCGCCCAACGACGACGCAATCGTTCTGAAAGCAAGCCACGCCTTGGGATTTCGACGCGCCACGGAAGCCGTCACTCTTACCAACGCGTTCGTGAGCGGTTATGACGTGGGAACGTTTCTCGACGGCACATACGGTCGTCAGTTGAAACAAGCTCCAGATCGCGATGGCCCGACGGGCCGAGTGAAGATCGGCACAGAGTCGGAAGGAGATTTCCGGAACATTACGATTTCGAACGTTGTGTTTGAGCATTCACGAGGGCTGGCCCTCGAATCGGTGGACGGCGCGCATATAGAAGACGTCGTCGTTTCGAATGTCACCATGCGTGATGTTTCAAATGCTCCCCTTTTCATTCGGCTTGGAAATCGCATGCGGGCGCCCGAGGGAACGGCTCCGGGCTCGATTCGACGCGTCATGATCAGCAATCTTGCTGCTTATGACGTTGATCCCCGCTATCCAGCAATCATTTCCGGCATTCCGGACAACGACGTCGAAGATGTAACCCTTGAGAACATCCGCCTGCAATACCGAGGCGGGCTGACTCTGCAACACGCTGCGGATCAGCCATCGGATCTTGTCAACACATTCTTCTTCCGGGGCTCGGGCGGTGTGCCTAAGCGCCAACCCTATGAGGTGCCGGAACGCGAGAAAGAATACCCTGAGCCCTCCATGTTCGGCCTGCTACCCGCGTACGGTTTGTACATCCGACATGCTCAGGATTTGAACATCCGTAATCTCGCGGTCGGTTATGCCGCCGAGGATACGCGCCCGGCCTTTGTGCTCGATGACGCGCGGAAAGTCCGGTTCGAAGACGTGAAGTGGCAGAAGTCACCCGCCGCCCCTTCGTTCGTGATGCGAAGGGTAGACGATGTGGTCGCTACGGGTTGTTCGCCGTTGCCCGAATTCACCATCAAAGAATTGACGGATCGGGTACTGCAATAAACGCCGACTCCGCATTACACAATAGAGATATGAACGTTTCGACTCGCACCGAATCGGACAGTATGGGCTCGATCGAGGTGCCCTCTGACCGGTACTGGGGCGCTCAGACCCAGAGATCGTTGAAGCACTTCGATATCGGCGAAGACAAGATGCCGCCGGAGCTGATACGCGCTTTCGGCGTTCTCAAGAAGGCAGCCGCACTGGTTAATCACGATCTGGGCAAACTGAACGACGAGAAAACGAATCTGATCTCACAAGCCGCGGACGAAGTAATCGCCGGAAGCTTGAATGACGAGTTCCCGCTTCGCATCTGGCAGACGGGCAGCGGGACGCAAACCAACATGAATGCCAACGAGGTGATCTCGAATCGAGCGATCGAACTGGCCGGGGGCGTGAAGGGCAGCAAGAAGCCGATTCATCCGAACGATGACGTCAATTTGTCGCAGTCCTCGAACGATACTTTTCCGACGGCAATGCACATTGCGGCGGCGGAACAGCTGAAGGTTCAAGCTCATTCCGGCAGTGGAAGAATTGCGGGACACTCTGAATGCAAAGGCCGAGGCTTTCTCGGATGTCGTCAAGATCGGCCGGACGCATTTACAAGACGCGACGCCGATCACGGTTGGCCAGGAGATGTCGGGATGGGTGTCGATGATGGACCGCAATCTGGAGCGCTTGCGCGACGCGCTAGATGGGCTCTATGATCTGGCCATCGGAGGAACTGCGGTAGGAACAGGCCTGAATGCCCACCCGGAATTTGCCGAGCGGGCCGCCTCGAAAGTGGCTGAGCTCACCGGGTTTGCCCTTTCGTTCGCATCCGAACAAATTCGCGGCATTATCCGGCGCATGACGAACTGGTCTTCGCCAGCGGGGCTTTGAAGACGATGGCGGCTGCGCTGATGAAAATCGCCAATGACATTCGCTGGCTGGCTTCTGGGCCGCGCTGCGGCTTGGGGGAACTAACGATTCCTGAGAATGAGCCGGGTTCTTCCATCATGCCGGGGAAGGTGAACCCAACCCAGTGCGAAGCCATGACGATGGTGGCGGTGCAGGTGTTCGGTAGCTGACGCGGCGATCGCATTTGCCGGCTCGCAAGGCAACTTCGAGCTGAATGTCTTCAAGCCAGTGATGATCTACAATTTCCTGCATTCAGTGCGGCTGCTTTCCGATGCCTGCTCGGAGTTTCACCGAGCATTGTGCAATCGGAATCGAGTTGATCGTAAGCGCATTCAGCAGTATGTGGAAAGTTGCCTCATGCTGGTCACGGCGCTTGAATCCCATAGTCGGATACGACAAGGCCGCCAAGATCGCCAAAACAGCCCATCAGAACGGCTCGAGTCTGAAGGAAGCGGCTGTCTCGCTCAAAATTCTCACAGAAGAGGAATTCGACAGTTATGTGAGACCAGAGAAGATGATTTCCCCGTCCTAAACGCAAAAGAGCTCCGAGTTTTTGGCTCGGAGCTCTTTCAACTCTGTGTTCACTTGTACGTTTAGATGAACATTTCTTCATCGGCCGTTGCGTGATCGACCGTGGAACGACCGCCGCGGCCTAAGATGAGTCAACGCGGTACGAATGCCCGTTACAATGCCCTGAACCTCTCGTACCGGCCGAATCACCCCCGATTGGACGAAGGAAACGGTGTGTTGAACTCGGCCCATTGTGTCATCCAACACCATCTCAGCGCGCTCCATTTGCACTTTGGCTCGGGTACTCGCGTCAGTGATCAACGCGTCCACCTTTACCAACTGCTGTTTCGTGGTGTCCAGGATGGCGATTGTTGGATGCTCCAATCCGGTCGATATGGCCTTCTACTGTTTGTAAGGTTTTCTTGGAGGTATCGATGAGTCCGGTGATGGGGCCGGTCATAACCGATACTTTCTCTTGAATTCGCCTGGCAGCAATAAAGAGTCCAAGCAGAGTTCCTGCCTGGATCAGCATTGCGATTGCTGCCAAAAACACGAATACCGTAAGAAGTGTAAGTAGTGTGTGGTCGTCCATTGTCTAAGCGCTATCCTTACCCGCCGGCGGATCGCCTAAACGGTTTCGTTTTGAGATCCGGTGCCGCCCGCTCCCGCTACTGCTGACTTAATATCAGCAACGGAATCCCGATAAGCCTGCTTGCCCAGCCTCGACAGCAGCATTCAAGGTGTCCTTCTGGCGAGACAACAGTC
The DNA here is from genome assembly GCA_963730775.1 of uncultured Acidobacteriaceae bacterium. Classification (GTDB taxonomy): domain Bacteria; phylum Acidobacteriota; class Terriglobia; order Bryobacterales; family Bryobacteraceae; genus Bog-105. Next base: position 618,335 of record CAVSTI010000028.1, read on the forward strand.
GTTCGGCCTTTCTCGTACAGATCAGAGGCCGATTGCTTAATGTCATCAGCCCGCTGCCGAACGATATTCCGAACTCTCGCCCGCTCTGGACTTCAGATAGTCTGCACCTTCTCCGGCCTTGTCTGCTAACAGCTGTCGTGTTTCGTCACCCGCACGAGGAGCCCAAAGCATTCCAGCCGCTACGCCAATTCCAAGTCCCAGAAGGAAATAGCCAAAGCCGCCCTTTTCTTCCATTGTAATTACCTTGCCTTTCAGGCCATAGTGGCCGCTGTAATTGCAGTCTACATCCTCTAGAGTGTGCTACGTGTTACAAACGTTTCAGTGAGATGGTGGCGCCTCGAAAGCCTAAGACTACTGGGTCCGGAAGAGTTGTGGAACTATTCGCTTCGGCTTCTTGCGCAACGGCCGTACTCTTCGGCGAAATGAGAACGAAGCTTTCGCGACGCTCGGATTCTCCGTCTGTCGTGACCGAGACACTTGCCAAGCTGCGGGAATATGGGATGGCGGACGATGAGAAGTTCTCGGAAACTTTCGCCTCCTCTCGTCTTCAGAATGACGGATTCGGCCAGGCAAGGGTACTCCGAGATCTTCGGGCGAAGCGTGTCCCGTCCGCCGTCGCCGAGAAGGCGGTGCAAAAGACCTATGAAAAGACGGAGCGAAAGCGAACTCGCCCTTCAATTTCTGCAGCGTAAATATCGCAACAAGAATCTTGACGAACTTTTGAAGGACCAAAAGCAATTCGCCAGTGCTTACCGAAAGCTTCGGATGGCGGGATTCGGCAGCGCCGTTCCCTGTCGTCTACTGAAACGATATGCCAAAGAGGCAGCAGAGTGGATCGGGACCGGAACCCGAAGATGAAGAGAGCTTAGAACTTCACCTGCGGCACCTTCTTCTCTTCTTCGGTGGTCTTGAAATAGGCGTCGTCGCGGTGATACCCGAAGATCGCGGCCGCGATGTTGCGCGGGAACAGCTCAACGTCCGTGTTGTACTTCCGAATGGCTTCGTTGTAATCCCGGCGGTCTACAGCAATGCGATTCTCCGTTCCCGCTAATTCGTCCTGAAGGCGAAGAAAGTTCTCGTTCGATTTCAGCTGGGGATAGTTTTCCTGAAGCACCAGGAGCCGACCGATCGCTCCGCTCAACTGATTATTGGCATTGATGGCGTCTTCTTTGGAGTGGGCTCCGAGCAAAGCTGCCCGAGCGCTCGTCACCTCTCCGATGACGGATTGTTCCTGTTTCGCGAACCCCTTAACTGTTTCCACCAGGTTCGGAATCAGATCGGCGCGGCGTTTCATGTCGTTTTCCACTTGAGCCCATCGCGCGTCGATGTCGTTCTTCTCGGTTACCAGTTGGTTTCTTGAGCCCATCAGTTGGCCTCCGAACACCACACCGACAATGACCAGAATCCCTACGACAATCAATAAACCCTTCATCCCGCTTATTCTCCCTCGTCATGTTGGCTGCGATGTTACTTCTTCGAGTCCATCTACAAACCGTACCAGAGCTTCCATTTCACTCAGATACTTCTCAAATAACATGGTTGCATCAACGCCCACGGCGCTGTGTACCGGCCCGCGAAGCGATAAGATCTGCGCCGCTACCCTGCAGCGGGCGCCCGAGCGGGCGCTTCGAGCGCGGAGATGATCTCGGCCTTCTTGTACTTCGGTTGCGAGCCGCTTAAAACAAGCGCGTGCCGCCCCAGAACACAGAACGTAGACAGCGAATCGCCCAGCAGCTTCAGAAGCCGGGGCGGCGCGGAGAACAACTCTGCCGCTTTTTGCCGCAAGCCGAATCAGCTTCGCCCGGAGTTCGTGCTCCACTTCCGCGCGGTAAAACGACCAGTCGATCGCCAGATCTGCTATAAGGTCAGTTCCATATAGCACGCGCCGATGGTCTCGCATATCGTGAAACTCCATAGGAAAGCAATCGGTGGATGTGCGAACCTCGTCAGCGGTGAGCAACAGCGGCGCCGGATGCCCCAAGCCTTTCCACCACTGGAAGATCGGCTCACATCTTGATAGTTCGGAAGAGGAGAGCTTTTCCACAACGCATAAGACGTTGATGTCCGAACTGCTCTCTTGCCAATCCTCCATCGCGGCAGATCCGTAGAGAATGACGGAAGCAAGCTGCTCTTTCAATTGCCCGCTCAGTCGTCCGACCAGGTCAGTTGTCTGCTTTTCCAATGAACTCATCCGTTATGTCTCACCAATCGCTGCTTGCTCCGCCCCCGCCAAAGTCTCCGCCTCCGAACCCGCCGAATCCGCCGCCTCCACCCGAATCACCGCCGAACCCGCCGCCGCGCCCCCAGTCTCCGCCACCATCCCGGCGGCCGCCACCCAGCATGTTCCCGATGAGCATTCCAGTGAGAACGTTTCCGACACCGCTCCCGCCGCCGTAGCGGCCGCCCCCCCGCCTGCCGCCCCCACGACCAAAGAGCCAGAGCAGAACGAAGATGCCGAAGATGATCAGCGGGAAGGGAAACCCGCCAGAACCTCTCGAACGCTCGCCGCGCGCCGGTGCTCTCGCCGGCAGATTGCCGGAGAAGGGAAGACCTTTCCCCTGCGCGATCTGGCTGGCCATCTCCTGAGCTCCCGCAAGGAGGGCAGCACCATAGTTCCCGGCCTGGAGGTCTGGCCGCATCGATCGCAATGTTCCGCCAGAAAAGCCGTCCGTGAGGTAAGGCTCTATTCCGCGACCAGTCTCAATGTCACTTTTGCGATCTTTAACGGCGAGCAACAAGAGCACGCCCTGGTTGGTTTTCCTGTCGCCCACGCCCCACTTGCGCGCGATCTCCAGGGCAACGTCCCTGATGGGACGGTCGTCCAGCGTGTCGATCGTGACAAACGCGAGTTGGACGCCGAGCTGTTGTTCGACAGCAGTAGAGAACTGTTCAAGTTGCTGTTTGCTTGCATCGTCGACGACGTGGGCAAGATCGCTCACGTACCCGGTTGGTTTCGGAAGCTTGTCGACATCAATGCCAAAGCAATGGGTGGCGATGACGAGCGCAACGAGGACGGCAAAGCGAAAGGTCCCGAATTTCTTTGCCATGCAATTCAAAGGGTATCAGGGCTGGTCATTTGCGTACTTCTTCGGGTACAAGGCGGTCGAGTTGCCGTAAGGGAGGGAACAAAGCTGTCCACAAGGCAGTAATCAAGATGGTGCCTATGCCGCCGAGTAGCACTGCCGGAACGGTGCCAAACCATTGTGCCGTTAACCCGGATTCAAACTGCCCCACTTCGTTCGAGGCGCCGATGAAGACCATGTTGACAGCGCTGACACGGCCTCGCATTTCGTCGGGAGTCGAGAGCTGGATGATCGTGTGCCGGACGATCACGCTTACCGTGTCTGCCGCTCCCGCGCACAGCAAAGCCAACACGGACAGAAAGATGCTGTGCGAAATCCCGAAAATAATTGTGAACAGGCCGAACGCGGCTACACAGATGAACATCGCCGGACCGGCACGCCGCCGTAAAGGCCAGTGGGCAACAACAACGCCCATGACAACCGCCCCGACACCGGGCGCGCTTCTCAGAATGCCCAACCCGATTGCGCCTGCATGTAGGATTTCCCGCGCGTAGACGGGCAGAAGCGCGATTGCTCCGCCGAGCAGCACGGCGAAAAGATCCAGTGACATCGCTCCGAGGATCAGCTTGTTTTGCCAGATGTAACGAAGGCCCTCAAGCACGACGAAGTTGCCGGTGACGGCTTGCCGCAGTCGTTCTACATTGGCCAGACGGACGTAATTGAGAAGAATTGAAGCCAGCGCATAAGAGCAGCAGGCCGTTCCGTAGACCAACACCGGCCGCCCGGTGAACCCATACAGTAGACCGCCGACCATGGGGCCGGCGATGGTTGCGGTTTGAAATATCGAAGAAGACCAGGCAATTGCGTTCGGGAAATGTTCCTTTGCAACCAGGTTCGGCACCATGGATTGGCTGGCAGGCGCATTGAACGCGCGAACCGTGCCATTCAACAGAAGAACGCCATAGATCAGAACGGCGGACCGGGAACCCGACAGCGTATACGCCAGTAAGAGAGCGGAGCAGAGCGCAAAGCCGGAGTAGCAGATCTGGAGTATTCTCTGCCGCGGAAAACGATCGGCCGCATGTCCCGCGACGAGAAAAAGACAAATGCCGGGAAGGAACTGGGCCAAACCGGCCAGCCCGAGATCCAGCGGACGGTGGGTTGTCTCGTAGATCTGCCACCCGACCGCGACGGATTGCATTTCAGAAGCAATGGTCGTAAGGAATCTTGCCACCATGAACTTCTGGAAATTGGGATAGGAGAACGCAACCCGCGAGGACAACTCATCGTTCTTATCCTTCATCGAGTAATGCCCAGTGTCCCACGCAGAGTGTTCGGCGTACGACGGAGATGGAAAGCGAGCCCGAGCCGCCCTGGAGGAATGCTTGATGGACGCGGAGGTTCCTATTGCTTTGTAGGGACATGCCGCAGAACGACGCTCGTCAGTTAAGCGGTGTTCATTGAAGGATTCGCCGACATTTCGGCTTACAGCGATGGAAGCGGACTTCGGCCAATTGGAGTTGGGCCGTCATGATTTCACGGGGTGTGCCCGTCCCATTGACGGGTTGCCCGTGACATGACAACAATGCACGAACTATTCGCAGCCAACGGCCGTTCACCGTTTCCACATGGCTGGTTTAAAAGTTGACGTCCTCTATGTACTTCGGCGTACCGAGACGAAGTACCTTCAGGCTCCTGGCTAGTACGGAAATAGGTTCATGTTCGAAAAACTCTAGAGAGACGTTGATCGGACCGTCGTACCCACCACTCACGGGAACCGAATTTTCGAGAGTTTGAGACCCGATCAGGACCTTCCCGTCGGATATACCTGCGTTCGACGGCGGACCACTGCCGAGGATCACCGCCTCATCCATTTCGAGAGAAATCAACTGTCGCCACCCGGTATGCGACGCGATTCCTTGTTTGCTTTCAATCGGTGAATGTATGCGTCAAGCAAGGCGGTAACGTGCCGTGCCTCCCGCGTTGTAGAAACGGTCGCCCCTTTCGCGTGCCGCGGTCGGGCTATGAAGGCCGCATACGATAGAGGCACGATGGACCGCTACCTAGAACCTACTCAGGGATCTGGTCGCGCCAGCAGCAGACCTTCCTCTACGCTTGGCGATTAGCCCTTTCGGAGTCGTAGCTTTCGGATTGCCGACTACGGCTCTCTACGATTAGCGAAGTTGCGGATCGACGAGCGGAAGCGTAGCGATCTCTGCGAACGAGCACTGCTGTCTAGATGTAGGATCGATTTTGGCTATCAAGGCACTGATGGTAGATGTGGACGGCGTTCTGGTTGACGGGCGGCCAGAGGACGGGCGGCACTGGCAAACATCTCTTGCGGACGATCTCGGAGTCGATGCTGACGCACTTGACGAACAGTTCTTTGTTCCTCATTGGGAGAACATCGTCGTCGGTCGCGCTGGGCTAATGGAGCACTTGGTGGATGCGCTTCAAAAGATCGCTCCACGGGTGAGTCCGGCTCAGTTCGTTTCCTATTGGTTTGCCAGAGATTCTCGCCTGGTCGCACCTTTGTTGCGCGAACTCTCGTTTGTTCGCTCTGCGGGAATCCGTGTGTTTTTAGCGACCAATCAAGAACACCTGAGGGCAGCCTATCTCATGGAGAGACTTGGTCTGGCTGAACATGTCGATGGCATCTTCTACTCGGCGCACCTAGGAGCAAAGAAACCTGATATCGAGTTCTTCGCCAAGGTTCAAACAGCCGTTGAGTTGCGTGGCCCAGAGATGCTGTTAATCGACGATAGCCGTCAGAATGTTGAGGCGGCGATCGAAGCCGGATGGCAAGCACTTCATTGGACAAAGCACAATTCACCCAATGTTGTGCGCAGCTTCTGTTTCTGATTTAGGCTGAAGAACTGCGCCACGACTTTAGAGGCGACGGTGCCCTTTTCGGTGAAGCTTCGATACCGTCGGTTGGCCCTTGGCAAACCATGCCAGCCGAATGGCGGATATTTGGATGCTGACCTCGTCTAGCGCATAGATCACCGAACTGCCCACCGTTTACTTTTTGAGTCGGTCCCGTGTTGTCGGAAATCCGTACACAATTGACGGGTTGCCGAAATACTGGCACTATCCAGAAAATATTCTACGGGTTCGTAAACCCTTGCTGAATTCACCCTCGAATTCGTGCACTGGCGGGCGGCCGCAGGGCAAGACAGTACTTGGCGTCAGCTCGCCAACTGGTTCGAGCCTTCAGTTTTGGTGTTGCACCGCTGTACTCGCGCGATCTGCAAATATCTTGGCAACGGTATAGATGGTCTGCATTGGATTCGCCCCAACTGAGGTTGGAAACACACTCCCATCAACCACGTAAAGGTTGCGTGTGCCCCAGACATGGAAGTCTCGTCCAACGACGCTGTCAGACGGACTTGCTCCCATCTTGTTGGTAGCCTGCATGTGCGCCGATGTCAGTATCGTCTCGTTAGGAACAAACTGCAGACTGTCCGCCGCAGTTTCCGCTCCGCGGATGTTGGTTATAGCAACAGACTCAACAGTACTTGCTTGCGTGGACCGGACAACTTTTTCAAGCGTCGGAAGATATACTTCGCGCGCTCCTCCCCGGAACATCACGCGAATGGCATCCTTGATCCCTTCGCGAAAACGCACCTTGTCCGCTGAGCAAATCTCATACTTTATTAAGGGTTCTCCATTCGCATCGATCGTCAGGCGGTTCTCCGGATTGGGTGTGTCCACCAGCATGACGCCGAAGCCAGCGAGATGACGGAACGACTGAATCATGGAGAGGGTATGTTCGGGCGTGCCGGGCGACATGATGCCTACGTATTCCGGCTCCGCAGCCATTGATTCGAGGGCATACCCGCGGCGTACGAGCCGATCGCCAACGTACACGGATGCCTGCGTTCCGTCGAGCGCATTGATGACGCTATCGAACTTCCCGATGACCGGCATAGAAGGGTGCAGTACTACGCCGCGCCCGATTTTGTCATTATTTACACCGGATCGAAGGAGAATGGCCGGCGAACCTATTGCGCCAGCACATAAGATGATCCTTCGCGCATGGATGAAGAGCGTGGTATTAGCCGGAACGCCTAGGTGGTTCGGGTCAGGCAATGCGCCCGGTGAGCCGAAGGGGTTGCGTGTGCGAACTTCAACGCCGATTGCTGTCGGCGTTTGCTCTCCGGCATCGAAAAGGACACGTCGAACTTCCGCGTCGGGCACCAGAAACAAGGGATTGTCCGCGTCTTGGACAGCGTCGAGCAGCAACTGACTCTCAGACGAGCGCTTGTCGGTGACAGGATATGGCGACTTGCCCGGAGGATAGGTGTTGAGATCATACAACTCCGGGTGGAGCCCTTCGCGCAGCGCGCCGTCCCAAAGCACCCGGTTGTTTCGATTGATCTCAAGGTCGGAGAGGGATCGAGTTCCAATGGCGGACCGAACCCACCGATAGGCGGAGTCCATCTGGTCGTAAGTGAAGTCGGTGGCGCCAATCCGGCCCTCATGCCGCCACATGCGGATATGACTCTGAATGGCGGGCAGGGTTGGTGCGAAACAAAGGTCGACATTGACCTGACTTCCTCCACCGACTGCCATACCGTTGTGGATGATAACTCCTCCATCAACGCTCCTGCGCGAGTCGAGCAAATCGCCGACCATCCTTGTCTGCATTGAACCGGGCACGATGAGGGGACCACGTTCGACCAGGAGTACTCGCTTACCGCCGCGACGCAGTTCGTGTGCGAGTACCGAGCCCGCGGGTCCACTCCCGACAATCAGGTAATCAATAGGGATACCCGCCGCGGACAGTTCGTGTGAAGCCGGATCGAAACGCAGCCGCGTTGGCGGGAGCGACGGTCGATGCGCATCGATCCAGTTCCGAGGAGCGGTCAGATTCAGATCAACACCCGCAAGGCTCTCCTGCAAAGGCTCGTAAGTGTGGCTGATGTAGAAAAAGCGCAAAGTCATAGCCACCATCCTGTATTGATTCAGATCGCAGGTCGAGAGCAGGAGTAGCACGTGCTGACGTTCCGCAGGTCGCAATTCGGCGAAGGAAACAGGACCGCTTCTACCGAGCGCGGGGGATGTTCCGCATGAGGTGCCTAAGTTGCGCAGATCCGAAAGCGAAAGGAGAAGTCGACGAAAGTCGGCCGAATGCGAGGCGGAGACCCAGATACCATCTCGGACCGAAGTGAATCGAGCTTTCAGTTCCGGATCTATATTGGGCTGATCTACAGGGATAAACGAGCTGAAAACCGCGTCATGAATGGCGTGCAGTGCCTCGTCCTCCTGCGCTCTGGTTCGTGCGAAGGCACAACTTGTCAAGAGAAAGATCGCCAGAAATTGGAGCCGAACCATGCTGGAAGTCTATTCGTTTGTCCTACTCAAGCATAACGACGTTTTCTCGTCAGTTGTTCCTAAGAGTATGGGATGGGCGTACTAGAAGCAAACCAAAACCTAAGCTAAGGACGGCATAGATCGCCGGCGACGGACACTTTACAATTGGTGTCCGAACGGTCGGCACCTGAACACCAATCTCCGGTTTGCCCGTCATCCTGCAGCTATCCAGAGACTACCTAACTTCTAGCCACCTCGATGTCCTGATGAGATCCTTCTTTGCAGCTAGACTCAGGCACGGTTCTCTTTGCCATTGACACAGTTGCAGCGATGGAAACCGTCAAAGTAGCGCGGCAACTCGGTTGTTCAGTTTGGGTAGGATCAGACGGGATCAGCGAGGCGGAGCACAAGAGGATCACTAGCGAGGGTGTAAGTTTGACTCGCTTCATCTACACTCTCGCTGACGCGTCCTAGGCCCTCCTACAGGAATGCTTGGACACGATTCAGGAGCACCACCCCAGCGAGATCATCTGGGTCCAACATCGCGCTGATATGGAATTTAGAAATATGATTGACTCAGGATTTTAACCGCCCTAAATCGCTCCTGGATGGTCGGGAAACCGGAGACTAGGACCGTTACGGCTAGGCTTCGGCCAAGTTCGGGTTGTTGGGAACCCGGCAACTGGGACGGGACAGATTTACCATTGAACGTCATAAAATCGGGATAACAATATGTCAGCCGAATACGCAGAGGATCAGCATGATCCTGCGTCCATTCGCAATCAGCTCACAAGAATACTGACAAGCTCGTTGTTCGCCGATGCGCAACGCATGCTGCGGTTCTTACAGTTTGTTGTCGAGGAGACGTTGTCTGGAAACGCGTCGCGCTTAAAAGAGAACGTGATCGGCATCCACGTCTTCGATCGCCCGCCGACGTATGATCCGCGCATCGATCCGATCGTGCGAGTAGAGGCCAGGCGGCTACGGCTTAAGCTTCGCGAGTATTACGAACGGGATGGCAAGACTGATCAGGTGATCTTCGAGTTGCCCAAAGGGCGATATTCACCGGTGTTTCGGGCGCGATCTGAACAGGTACTAAAGCCGGAGAAACCGACGCCGCCGGTTGCGCTGAAACATTCCATTGCGGTGTTGCCGTTCACGAATCTCAACTTAGACGCGGAGACAGAGTTCCTGTGCGAAGGCTTGACCGAAGACCTGGTCGGCGCCTTGACCCGCATTTCGGATCTACGGGTTTCGGCGTGGAGTTCCGCATCGCGCGTGAAGGATTTCGGGGACAGTGTCGACGCTGCCAGGGATCTTCTAGGGGTTTCGTTCGTTCTGCGTGGGAGCATTCGAAAGACAAACGAACGCATTCGGATCGTGGCCCATCTTGTTGATACGTCCGCAAAGCAATACCTATGGTCTGAGAGTTTCGACCGGGGTTTGCAAGACATCTTCGCGATACAGGATGAGATTACGAGGGCGATTGCCGTCGCGCTTCGAGCAAAGCTAGTGGTGCGGGCCTCCACGGCGGCAAACGCGGGCGAGTCCAGAAATCTGGAATGCTATCAGCTCTGTTTGAAAGGGCGATTTCACGCGCGGGAGCGCACGTTCGAAGGGCTGCAACGTAGCGCTTTGTGCTTCGAAGGCGCGATCCGTGCTGATCCTTCCTCCGCCTCCGCGTACGCCGGTCTGGCGGACACGTTCGCCTTGCAGGCGGAATACGGAGTTGCCGACGGCCCGACGGCCATGCGAAAAGCAAAGCAAGCTGTCGAAGGTGCGCTGGCCCTAAACCCGGGTTCAGCCGAAGCGCAGGCGTCCTACGGGCTAATCCTTTCGCTGCATGATTGGGCATGGGAGGAAGCCGAGACTGCCTTCCATCGATCTTTTCAGTTGAATCCAAGTTATGCTCCGGCCCGGCATTGGTACAGCATGGACCACCTGGCGATGCTAGGCCGTTTGACTGAGGCGGAGACGGAGCTCGATAAGGCCATGGACCTGGATCCCTTATCTTTGATTCTGATGGAAGGGTGGGCTTACCTTGCATTCCTCCGACGCAACTACGACGAAGCGGTTTCCCGTTACGGCCAGATTATCGCGGAGGATCCGTCGTTCTATAAGCCCTATGGCTCACTAGGTCGCGCGCTGCTCCATGCGGGTCAGCACTCGCGAGCAATTGAGATGCTCGAGAAAGGATCCGTCCTGGGCGGCGGTCAGGCGCCTACCATTTGGGGAGCATTAGGGCAAGCTTACGGTTTGGCAGGGTATCGCGCTAAGGCCGACGAGGTTCTTCATCGTCTGCGGGCTTTGGCGTTGGAGCGGCCGGTTCCCGCTACATGTTATGCGTTGACATATCTGGGAATCGGCGATACGGAAGCGGCTTTGACGTGGCTCGAGACAGGTGTTGAGCGTCGTGAACCGTCGGTCGTGGCTATGGCTGTGCATCCCGCCTACGATGAGATAAGAACAGAGGCGCGGTTCACGAACCTCGTCCGTCGAGTGATCCCGCCCAACACGGTCTTACCGTAAGATGACCCCGTAAGCTTACGCTCCCTTACTGGTGGGAAGAGTCTGGGGACAATCAACATCGAGATGTGAGAACGTTTCTGTTGTTGCTCCTCAGCCTTTCAGCATGCGCCGCGCAAAGTGAGGCGGATTATGGCTCGTCTACGGAGTGTGCCAATCGTGGCAATGAATTCTTTCATTCCGGTCGGTATCGCGATGCGGAATCATTGTTTACGAAGGCGCTCGCAATCGCAAACAGCCGCGAGGCACCGAATCCAGCTCAGCTGGCAGTGCTGAACATCAATCTAGCTGCCACGTATCGACTCCAAGCCAGGTACGGGGAAGCTGAGCCGCTTTACCGGAAAGCGCTCGAGTATTCCGAAAGCGAGCCCTCTGCGACTTCGCACGCGGGGAGTGCTCTGCGTGGGCTGGCGCTTCTGTCATTGGCACAGGGCAGGATAGTCGAAGGGGAATCGTTCGCCCGGCGCAGTTTAACGCGGGAAGGACCGCAGGTTAATCCGGTCCAGGATGCAGAAGGGCGCAACATACTTGCCGCGATTTTGCTGGCGCTAGGGAAGTTCAGCGAAGCAGAGGAGTCGGCCAATCGCGCGCTGGCTGCTTTCGCCAAGGAAGACTGGCACCTTCACCAGGCTTCCGGGATCGCGCTTGTTACCTTGGGCAGAATCAGCTTGGCTCAAGGCAAGGTTGGTACAGCGGAAGCATACCTTTCTCAGGCTCTGCAGATACTCGATGGGCTTTTAGATCGCGAGCATCCGATGATTGCGGCCGCCAAGGCCAATTTAGGGGAAGCACGGGCGCGCCAGGGGGATTGGGAGTCCGCTACGTCACTTCTGACGGATTCAATCGCAAGCCTGGAAAAAGTCTTGGGCAAGAATCATCCCGAGGTGGCCTCCGGCTTGAGTACATTGGCGGGTGTTTATAAAGCCCGAAAGCAATACCGGAAAGCCTCGTCGCTCTATGAGCGCGCGCTGCAGATTCACGAACGCGTGCTTGGACCCAACGCGTTGAAGACAGCGGTCGACCTGAATAACTTAGGCTCGCTTGCGTTCACGCAGCATCGCTATGCCGACTCGATCAACTTATTCAGCAGAGCCTTCGCAATCGATCAGCGCGTGCTCGGACTCAATCACCCGGACACTGGTTTGGTTGCTTCTAATCTGGCCGAGGCCTATTTGTTGCGGAAACGGTATAGCGATGCTGAACCATTGCTTCGAACGGCAATCGCGGTGAAGGAATTGACTGGCGGATCGGAGGATGCCGGATTAGAAAGACTCTTCGATGAGTATTCGAAAGCGCTTCGGGCCACGGGCAGATTCGGCGAAGCGGAAATGGCGGAGGTTCGCTCGGTGAAAATCAAAGTTCGGAATGCAATCCGAAGCAACTCATAGGCTTCTCGAGTGTTCTTCGAGCGGCGACGATCACAGCGCCCGAATCATCGGGTTTCCGGAAACCGAGAACCGAAGGAGGCGGAGGTTACTGGGATACACTTCATAAGGACTAACTCGAAAGGCGAAAGAACATGTCTAAACGCAGCTTTGATCGGCGAGATTTCTTGAAGCGAACGGGAGGTCTCGGTGCCGGGACGGTGCTTGCCGGCACGGCTTTCGCACGGGGAACAAACAAGATGAACCCGTCCCGCGTGCTCGGCGCGAACGATCGCATCAACATCGGCTTGATCGGTTGCGGCGGGCGCGGCACGAGCGACGCCGCCACTTTCACGAAATACGCTGCAGAGAACAACAACGCCTGCCAGATCGTTGCGGTTTCGGACGTCTACGAGAAGCGCAAGAAAGCTGCGGCCGATAAGTACAACGCAAAAGGGTTTATCGATTACCGGGAGGTGCTTGCGCTTCCGGACGTCGATGCCGTCATCGTTGCCACGCCGGATCATTGGCATACGCGCATTGCGCTCGAGGCGATGGATCGGGGTAAGGATGTTTACCTCGAAAAGCCGATGTGCCACACCAACAAAGAAGCGAAGCAGTTGATCGACACGGTCCGGGAAACCAAGCGCGTGCTGCAGGTCGGTTCGCAGACCACGTCCGCCGATCAATGGTGGAAAGCGAAGAAGGCCATCGCCGACGGCATGATCGGAAAGATGATCATGAGCCAAGGCTCCTATCATCGCAACTCCGCCGAAGGCGAATGGAACTATCCCGATCGACGCCGAAGCCGGTCCGGACGGCAAGGGCGAGAACTACATCGACTGGAAAACGTGGTTAGGTCCGGCGCCCTCGCGGCCCTATGACGCCGACCGCTTTTTCCGCTTTCGCAAGTATTGGGACTACTCGGGCGGCATCGCAACGGACTTGTTCTTCCACGTCGTCGCGCCGCTGAATATCTGCTGGGACAAGCCGCAATTTCCTGTGAAGGTGATGGCCTCGGGCGGCAGGTACATCTTCAAAGACGATCGCGAAGTACCTGACACGTTCCATCTGATTGCCGAGTACCCGGAGGGCCATTCGCTGGTTCTGAGTTCTTCCATGGCGAACAGCCAGCACATATCCCGGGCCTGATCCGCGGCCACGAAGGAACCATCATCATGGTGGAGCACGGCGAATTCGAGCGCCCAACTCCCGACATCGTCGTTCGTCCCGAGAAGATCCGGACTCGCGGCGAGCAAGGAACGCCATACCTTCGCCGATTACAAGTTCGGCGGCGACGAGATTCGAATTCCGGTCGAGCAGAAAGATATGATGCAGGCCCATATCGGCAACTTCCTGGGATGCATGCGCACTCGCCAGAAGCCGCATCTCGATGTGGAAACCGCAGCCCACGCCCAGGTCCTGATCAACCTGGCAGTCGAATCCTACCGCGAAGGCCGGGTCAAGTATTGGGACGAAAAAGCCTGGAAGTCTGTCGACAAGCCGGTTAAGGCCTAGTCGAAGATTTCAGCTAAGCGGAAGCGTCGAGATCCGTGCCGTCTACACGCAACGTGTTTCCGCTCGCTTCTTCCATGCCGGTCGGGCGGTAAATCCAGACCTTCTTTTCTTCGGGATCGATGAGCCAAACGGCGGGAACGCCGAAATCAAGATACTCTTTAATTCGCGCATTGACGCGAGACAGCCGATCTTCAGGTGACAGGATCTCAATGCACAAGAGCGGAGGCTTCGTAAGGATCTGCTCGTCTGGTTTGCCCCGGACAACCACCACGTCCGGAATACGGAAGCGCGTCGGGCTTGTTTGAAATCGCCACTCAGGCATGGGTGCCAAACCAGTCTGACTGAATCGGGCCATGAAGAAGCCTATCAGCTTCATTTGGATCCAGGAGTGATCTCTTTCGCCCAAGTTGCGTTCCTCCACCACTCCGTCTACGTAGTCGCAGTCCGGGCTATAAGAGGTCTTCAGGTACTCCTCTACGGAAACGAGTGCCTGCGTGCTCGCCATAGCTTCAGTATGAACGAAACTACGGCTGTACGGTGAGCCTGATTCCCAGGTCGCGCAACTGGCGATCTGGATGCGGGAGATGGAGCCTCGCACATCAGATCGGTTCCCTTGGCTGTTTTGGGGAAGGGAATCACTTCGCGAATCGATTGCTCGCCAGCGAGAATCATCACCAGACGATCGAGGCCGAGCGCAATTCCACCGTGGGGCGGAGCGCCGTATTCGAGAGCTTCCAGCAGGAAGCCAAAGCGGCTTTTTGCTTCCTCTTCCGTAAACCCAAGCGCGGCGAATACCTTGCTTTGCACGTCGCGGCGATGAATACGGATAGAGCCCGATCCGAGTTCGACGCCATTCAGCACAAGATCGTACGACTTCGCGCGGCAGTGCGCAGGGTCAGTCGTCAGCTTCTCGAGATCCTCATCATGCACCGAAGTGAAAGGATGATGCGCCGCATTCCATCGGTGGTCTTCTTCGTCCCACTCGAACATCGGGAAATCGATCACCCAAAGGAACTTGAGCGTATCGCTCGTGAGTAGCTTGTGCCGCTCGCTGTAAAGTTGGGCAACATGCAGCCGGAATTGTCCCGCAGCCAGAAGCACGGTCTGCTCGGGCAGCGCACCCTTCTTTTCCCCAGCCCAATTCACGATGAACAGCAGATCGTCTTCTGCGGGCGCAACACGCTCACGCACGCGAGCGAGTTGTTCGGGGTAATCCCGCTCCAAACGTTTCAGATCGTCGAATACGCGAAGTCCACGTTCCTGTCCCGCAGCTTTCAGCTCATCTCGCTCTTTCCGGCTCAATGTGCCGATCTTCGGGATGTGAATGGCGACAACCGGCAAGCCCGATTCACTTAGCACCGTACCGGCGAAGATGTCTTCGACGCAATGGAATGGCGGCAGCCGCAGATCCGGTTTGTCGCTCCCGTAGCTCCGCATGGCTTCGGCATACGTGATGCGCGGAATGGTGCGATCGACCTCTTTACCGGCAGCTTCACAAACGTTCCAGATCAGCGGCTCGATGACCTGGAAGATCTGCTCCTCCTGTGGAAATGACATTTCCAGGTCGATCTGGGTAAACTCCGGTTGACGGTCAGCGCGGAGATCTTCGTCCCTGAAACACCGCACAATCTGGAAATACCGGTCATAGCCGCTCACCATAAGCAGCTGCTTGAAGATTTGCGGCGATTGCGGCAGGGCGTAGAAGTTTCCCGGGTTCACCCGGCTTGGCACGAGATAATCGCGAGCGCCTTCGGGAGTTGAGCGCGTCATGAAAGGCGTTTCAATCTCGAGAAAGCCTTGCTCGTAGAGCGCCTGGCGAATGGCGAACGTGATCTTCGAGCGCATGATGATGTTGCGCTGCATGCGCGGCCGCCTCAGATCTACGTAGCGGTACTTCAGCCGTGCTTCTTCCTTTACGTCGACGTTGTCTTCCAGCGGGAACGGAGGCGTACGAGAGGTATTGAGAATGAAGAGCTTGTCGACTGCGACCTCCACTTCACCGGTGGCAATATTCGGGTTGACGGTTTCAGGCGTGCGGAGTGCCACCGTACCTGTGACCGCGATCACAAATTCGGAACTCAGTTCCTGAGCGCGCGCGTGCGCTTCTTTGTTCTTACTTTCATCAAAAACAAGCTGCGTGATGCCGTCGCGATCGCGCAGATGAATGAAGATTACACCGCCCAGATCACGTCTGCGGTGCACCCAGCCCATGAGCACTGCCGCATTGCCTACGTCACTGGGCCGCAGATCTCCGCAGCTATGGGTACGGCGCATTTCGCCAAGAAAATCTAATTCCACTTCAGGCATTCCGACCTATCTAGTTTTGCCTCGACTGTTTCAGCCTGGCGAGATGATCCAATAAACTTCGCCGCGTGAGGGTCATCTGCTCTCCCGAGCCCATGTCCTTCAAGGCGTACGACTTGGTCACAATTTCGTTGTCACCGAGGATCAGAGTGAAGCGTGCATTTGCTTTGTTTGCAAGCTCCATCATTTTTTTCAACTTGCCGCCTGTCCCCACTTCCACCGAAAGATCGAGCTTTCTGATCTCTCCAGCCAAAACCGCGCAATGGCGAAGTGCCGTGTCGCCCATGGGAGCTATGTAGAGATCCAGCGAGGCTTCCTGCGGCGTACTTTCCTCGACCGCCATGACGAGCCGGTCTTCTCCAATCGAGAACCCGATTCCCGGCGCAGGCACCTTGGAACCCAACGACTCAGCGAGTCCGTCGTACCGTCCCCCGCCCAGAATGGCGTTCTGCGCGCCCAGAGAACCGTGTGTGATCTCGAACGTTGTGCGGGCGTAATAATCGAGGCCACGTACCAGGCGAGGCTTCACCGTATACGAGATCTCGCGATCGTCCAGAAATTCCCGTACACGACGGAAATGCTCGCGATCTTCTCCCGTCAGGTAATCGAGAATGGAGGGCAGACGTTCGATGATGGGCTGGTCTGCTGGAACTTTGCAATCAAGAACACGAAGCGGATTGGTGACAGCGCGCCGCCGGCAATCCTCGCACATCTCAGAAGCGACACTGCTCAGTTCTGCCCGGAGTGCTTCGTTAAACTTTTTCCGGGATTCTTTTGTCCCAACCGAATTGATCAGGAGTTCGAATCCGGTGAGCTTCAGCTCCTCCAGAAGTCTCACGACCATCTCGATCACCTCGGCGTCAACTGCTGGCGAATCGGAGCCGATTGCTTCCGCGCCGATTTGGTAGAACTGGCGATACCTTCCCTTTTGCGGCCGCTCGCGCCGGAACATCGGACCCATGTAGTAGAGCTTCTGCAACCCGGGCTGTTGATCCAGGCGATGCTCGATATACGCTCGAATGACGGAGGCGGTGTTTTCCGGGCGTAAGGTCAGTGAACTGCCGTCGCGATCCTCGAACGTATACATCTCTTTGCTGACGATGTCGGTCTCTTCGCCCACACTACGCGCAAAAAGAGTGGTTTCCTCCAGGATGGGCGTTCGAATCTCGTGATAGTTGAATTGCGCAAAGATTCGGCGGGCTGCCCTCTCTACCTCGTTCCAAACGCCACTTGCGGGAGGCAGAATATCCCGCATGCCTTTCACGCTGTTAATCAAGGCTGTTCGCCTTTATAGATCGCGGTGATTCGGACGTAGTTGTCACAGTTCTTTTCGAAGCGCTCTCGTTCCGCAGCCGTCACATCGCGCCGCACCTTGGCGGGGGCGCCCATTACCAGGCTGTTTGCAGGTACCTGCATTCCCTCGGGAACAAGTGCTCCTGCGGCAACTACCGCGCCGGCCCCAATCGTCGCCCCATTCAGAACGATGGCCCCGATTCCAATAAGAACGCGGTCTTCCACCACGCAGCCATGCAGGACCGCGGCGTGTCCAACCGTGACTCGATTGCCGATTAAGCACGGATACACATCATGATCGACGTGCAGCACCGTATTGTCTTGAATACTTGTTTCGTCGCCGATGCGGATGTGGTTCACATCGCCTCGGATCGACACGTTCAGCCAGACACTGGACCGCTCGCCAATGACGACATCGCCAATAATCTGAGCGCTTAAATCGATGTAAGCGGATGAGGCGATCTTAGGCATCACTCCGCGATAGGGTCGGACCATGTGAATTTGAGAATGCCAGTTGCGGGGTCTACAACGGCAAAGAAAGGCTGATTTGTTTCCTTGTCTTTAAGCCATCGTAGCAATACCGGAGACGTACTAAGCTGGCCGGCGGCTCACGGCGCGGGGCCGGGGAACGTAAATGCGCCGCTAGAATGTAGAAGATGCGAAAGCGTGCGCTGAGCGCCCTCGTTGTTGTCCTCACCGGTGCCGTCGTTGCATCGGCCGCAAAAGCGCCGTTTACGATGGACGCCCTGTTGAAGCTGTCGCGCATCGACGATCCGCAGGTTTCTCCCGATGGAAAGAACGTCGCCTTCGTGGTGCAAACGGTCGACCTGCCAAATAATGCAAAGCCGGCGGCTGTCTACTCCGTACCCATAGACGGCGGCACGCCTGTTCGCTTAACGGCGCCCGGGAATTCAAATTATCGACCAAGATGGTCTCCGGATTCGAAACGCATCTTTTTCATCTCTGATCGGAAAGACGGCCAGCAAATCTGGTCCATGAACACCGACGGAAGTGATCAGAAACAAATTACCCTCCTACCGACAGAAGCCGATGGCGAGGTGGTGTCACCCGACGGGAAACTCGTCCTGTTTACCAGCAGCGTGTATCCGGAGTGTGCCGTAGCGAACTCCAGGCCCGGGATTGCATACGATGCGGCGTGCAACCGTACGAATCTGGATGCCGAAGCCGCGTCCAAAATGAAGGCTCGCGTCTATACGTCGCTGCTGTATCGGCATTGGACAGCCTACCAAGGCAAGCGCCGGCAGCACCTGCTGGTTCAGATGGTCGATAACGGGAACTCCGTGCGAGACCTCACCCCGGGAACGTTGAACGTTCCTCCGTTTTCGTTGGGTGGACCGGAACCGTACGTCTTTTCGCCGGACAGCACTCTGATTACCTACGTTGCGAATACCGACCCCGATCTGGCCACGAGTACCAATTCTGACCTCTTTACCATTCCGGCCGCCGGGGGCGAGGCGAAGCGAATGACAACGAATCCGGGCGCAGACGAAGGCCCCTCCTACTCGCCTGACGGCAAATATCTCGCGTATCGCGCCCAGACTCGCAGCGGTTACGAAAGCGATCAGTGGCGTCTGGCCGTTCTCGATGTTCAGACGGGCACGATGAACACGCTGACCGACACCTTGGACCGCTGGGTTGAAAGTTACACCTGGTCCAACGATTCTCAGCACATCTTCTTCACCGTCGATGATCACGGTTCGACCCCGCTGATGATGATTTCTCCTTCTGGCGGCCCCATTCGTACGATTGCGCAAGGCCCAACCTCGGTCGGCTCCGTGCAGTTCACCTCAAACGACAAAACAATGGTTTTCGCCGAACAGAGCGGCTCGCGGCCCGTAGAATTGAAGCGTGCCGTTTCGAAGGGTGGCACTCCAGTCGCCCTTACCCATCTGAACGACTCCCTCGTCGACAGTTACGAACTTCCGCCGCTCGAGAAGATTACCGTGGATTCCACGGACGGAACCAAAGTCGAGAGCTACGTCGCCAAGCCGCCAGGCTTCGACCCTTCTCAAAAATATCCCGTTATCTTCCTCATCCATGGTGGCCCGGAAGGCGATTGGGGTGAGTCGTGGAGTTATCGTTGGAACCCGCAGGTGTTCGCCGGTGCCGGATACGTTGTCGTGATGCCGAATCCTCGTGGGTCCGTTGGCTATGGACAGGCATTTACAGATGCCGTGAACGGCGATTGGGGAGGTCGGCCCTACGAGGACATCATGGCTACTGTTAATAACGTCTCAAACCTGCCTTACATCGACAAAGATCGAATGGCGGCCGCGGGCGCATCCTACGGCGGTTACATGATCGACTGGATTCTCGGGCATACTGACCGGTTCAAAGCTCTGGTTACGCATGCGGGTGTATACGACTTGCGCAGCGAAGCGGGATCGACGGAAGAACTCTGGTTCGTGAAGCAGGAATTTCAAGGCTTCCCTTGGGAGAACCCCGAGATGTATGAAAAGTATTCGCCGAGTGTGTTCGCGAAAAACTTTAAGACTCCAACGCTTGTCACACACGGTGAAATCGATTACCGCATTCCCATCAGCCAGGCTCAGCAGCTCTTTACGGCGCTTCAGGAGCAGAAGATTCCGTCGAAGCTTGTGCAGTTTCCCGATGAGGGACACTGGATCCTGAAACCGCAAAACTCGGAGTTTTGGTATCGCACCGTGCTCGACTGGATTGGTGAGTACACGAAGAAACTTTCGTCGAGTTCGGCTCCTTCCGCTCCTCATTGAACACAGCGCCTGTTCGATTCATCCTTCAGGAACACTCGTGGCCGAGAATAGTACGAGCAGTCTGCCTTCATGCCTTTGACAGTCACTCGCCGGAGATCTATTTTTGCGCTAGCCAGCGCGAGAATTGTTGCCTTTTTGGCCGTTCTCGGCCCGGGCTTTATTACGGCCAATGTAGACAACGACCCGGGTGGGATTCTCACTTACTCGCAAGCGGGCGCCGAGTTCGGGTACCAGCTTCTTTGGACGTTGATTCCAACCACCATCGCGCTGATCGTGATTCAGGAGATGGCGGCCCGCATGGGCGCTATCACCGGCAAAGGGCTTTCAGACCTGATCCGGGAAGAGTTCGGCTTGCGCGCGACATTCTTCACCATGGTTGTACTCGGGCTCGCCGACTTCGGCAATATCATTTCCGAGTTCGCAGGCTTGGCTTCCGGTATGGGTATTTTTGGCATCAGCAAGTACATCGTGGTGCCGATTGGTGCGGCCGCCGTTTGGGCGCTGATCGTACGTGGCCGATATAAGCCAGTTGAACGCATCCTCATCCTGGCGTCGCTGGTTTACTTCACCTATCCGGTCTCCGCTTTTCTGGCCAAGCCGGACTGGGATCTGGCACTCAAGCAAACCCTTGTACCAACTCTGAGCTCTAATCCGACTTACCTGGTCATGATCGTTGGGCTTGATCGGAACGACCATCACACCGTGGATGCAGTTCTATCTCCAGGCGGCGGTGGTGGAGCGGGGAGTCGATCAGCGCCACTATAATCTTTGCCGTCTGGACGTCATTCTGGGTTGTATTTTCACGGACGTTATCGCGTTCTTCATCGTAGTTGCTTGCGGTGCCACGGTTTACCATTCTCAGCACCACGAGATTACGGACGTGGCCCAAGCCGCTCTTGCCCTCCGTCCCGTTGCGGGCAAGTTCGCGTCCTTGCTCTTTGCCATTGGTCTCGTAAATGCGTCCCTGTTGTCTGCGGCGATTCTGCCGCTTGCCACTTCCTACAACATTTGCGAGGGTCTTGGGCTGGAGTCGGGGCTCGACAAGCGCTTCTCGGAAGCGCCCATCTTCTACTGGCTGTACACGCTCCTGATCGGGGGAGGAGCAGCTTTCGTCCTGATTCCCAACTTTCCCCTTCTCAAGATGATCCTGTTCTCCCAGGTGGCGAACGGAATCCTGCTTCCTTTCGTCCTGGTCTACATGCTGTTGCTGGTGAACCGGCCGCGACTGATGGGCGCGTACAAAAACAAGGCATGGCAGAACTGGATTGCCTGGACGACGGCGATCGTAATGATAGTGTTGACCGCCGGGCTAATCTATAACAGCGTATTCGGATAAACTGCCGAACCCGTCTACCTGGTAAATGCGCTGCGAACGGGAGCGGGCGGCGGCGATCCTTTGAGCGCGCGCCACAATACCTCGTTCAACTCGTCGTCATCGATTCGATCTTCTTCCGAAAAGTCCATGCGCGCCGATTTCTGAGCGCCCGGTCCCTTCTCGGGATTCCGATCGGTCAGGGACGTTCTCGGCGGAATAGCGGAGTACGGCTTCGCGTTCGGGGTGCGGCTGAAGGATCCGAACATGGGCCGCGATCCCGCATCGAAGTGCGTCATCGGCCGCAATCCGAGGATCAGTTCCATGGTCCGCAACACGCTCGTCTGGTTATACATGGCAGAATCGACTGCAGCGCGCTGGGTGAATGGCGAGATGACGAACGCGGGAGCACGATGCGAGTCGACGTGGTCAGGTCCGTTCTGTGCATCGTCCTCAATGACAAAGATAGCCGTCGAACCCCAGGCTTTGCTGTGGGAGATTGCTTCCACGATCATTCCCAACGCGTAGTCGTTGTCCGCTTCATAGGAGAGCGGGGTCAATGCCCCAGCCTTAGTTCCTTGTGTATGGTCGTTCCCCAGTCGCACGATGCTGAGCTGTGGGGTTTTGCTTTCGCCGTCGAACTGCTGCCACTCACGGATGAACTCCTTCGCGCGGTTCACGTCCGGGTATTCCAGGTCAAAGCCCCGATAATCCATATCGGTGTAAGGCACCAATGCCCGATCCCGAACCTGCTGGATCTGGCGAGTACCAGAGACAGACTTCAGCGGGATGTTACTGGTCCACTCGCCGTAGTTCCGGATCGTGATACCTGCCTGGAGCGCATTGTTCCAGAGATAGCCAGCGGGCGGGGTGTTTGCCGGTTCGCCGCCCTCGAAATCATATTCTTTCCTGCGGTGGCCGTATTCGCTGGGCCAGAGTTTAACGGTGTAATCGGGCGCGATCGCGGCGGCCGCCCAGTTGTGGCCTTCGGCAGAAACGTCAGCGTTCTCGTAGAAGTTGTCGTAGAGGACGAAATCCCGGGCAAGCTGATGATGATTTGGCATCACTTGCTCGCCAAAAAGCGTCAGCGACTTTGTCGCCGTTCCCTTTCCCAAGGTCGCCCAACACCTGGTCGTAGGTCCGATTCTCCTTGATGATGTAGACGAGGTGCTGTATCGGCGACGGGTGCTCTTCAGTCTTCGCGAAGAAAGCAGTTTGCTCGTTATTGATCGGTCCGAAGATCAGATCGTCGCGATAGGGCGAGTTGCGGCGCACCGTGGCCGTGTATGTGCTCAACGTCCCCTGGTCTGGCGGCGGCACAAACGCCACGGTACCGGTTTGGATATGGCCTACGTACCCTGGCGAAACCACCGGTCCGCCTTGCCAAAGCGGCTGATTCGGCTTGGTCGTGACCGGGCCGTCCGGATTGGCGCGGCTGCCGAGACCCTTGCCGTTCAGTAAGATGAGGCCGCCGTCGTCGAGACTAGTGACCGCCGTCGGATACCATCCGGTTGGTACAAATCCCGCGATCCTGCTCATTGGTTGTGAAACATCGGCGATGGCGATCGCGTTTGCATCAGAACACACCGTATAAAGCAGGTTGCCTTCCTTGTTGACCGCCAACGCTGAGGGCGTCATGCCCAGCGGCTGCATGGGTGTCAGCGAAAGGTTGATGGTCTCGAGCGGGGATAATACGCCTTCTTTGGTGACGCCAAACGAATATACGTTGTTGGTGTTGGAAGCCGCAACAAACAAGCGGGCGATGTTGTTCGACGCTGTGCCCTCGCTGGGCGCTGGCCTGTTCAAGAGCACCATGTCGGTCGCATGCGGGCCGACCCGCGTGACTGAATACTCGTTGCCGGTGTTCGCGTCTAGTTGCCGCACTGTGCCGTCGGCCCAACTGCTTACGAAGAGACGCCTGCCTCCAGGAGCGACAAGAATCCGGTATGGACGCCTGCCCGTCTTCCAGTGATCAATGACTTGGCCCGATTGCAGATTAACAACGGCCAGATTGTCGTTATTCAGGTCGGCAGCATAGAGCAGATGCTCGTCGGGCGAAAGCGCCACGTCACCGATAAAAACCGATGCTTTCGTACCGGCAACACTTGGGATCGCGAGCTCTTTTCCATTCGTCAGAGATCCAGTCGCCGGATCGAGCGTGAGTTGATAGACGGCTCCCCGGCTACCTCCGCCGACATAAACGTGGTCCCGTTCTTCGCGACAGCCAGCCCTAACCAGCCATCAGGAATGGGCGTTCGCCCTAACTCATGCTTCCCGGCAACATCGATCACGCTCACCGTGGGAGGATCATAGCCGGCATTCAGAACCAGAAGATACT
Organism: uncultured Acidobacteriaceae bacterium; assembly: GCA_963730775.1. Taxonomy (GTDB): domain Bacteria; phylum Acidobacteriota; class Terriglobia; order Bryobacterales; family Bryobacteraceae; genus Bog-105. The sequence goes on from CAVSTI010000028.1 coordinate 642,082, forward strand.
TGCCTCCCGATGCAAACGCCATACTCATCGGGAATGTCGAGACCGGGACTTGGTTTCCGGCCGGACGAATCGTCCACCCGCTGTTCAATAAGAAAGCCGCCGTCCGGAAGCTTCCCCACGTGCTCCGAAGGGGTTTGCGGAGCGGTATCTTGTAAAAGCAGAGCGCCCGCTGAGGTCAGAGACAGCAGTACAAGTAGTTTCATTCCGTGAACCTGTGCGCAATGGGAAAGCGCCTTCCTACACCGAACGCCTTTGCCGTAATTCTCAATCCCGGTGCGGCTTGTTGACGCTTGTATTCATTCCGGTCAACTTTGCGAACGATGTCGCGCACCAGGTCTTCTGAGATTCCGTATCTTTCCGAAATCTCGCGGTACCGACTCATACCGCTCGACATAGCCTTCCAGAATGCATCGAGAACATCGTATTCGGGCAGGCTGTCGGTATCTTTTTGGTCGGCTCGCAGTTCGGCCGATGGTGGCTTGGTCAGCGTGCTCTCCGGGAACGGGCGGCGGCAAGCCCGCGACTCTGCGCACCGTGCATTGGCCAATCTCGCCAGCCGGTAGACCATGGTCTTCGGTACGTCGCTGATGACGCCAGCCCGCCGCACATGTCGCCGTACAGCGTGCAGTAGCCGACTGCGATTTCGCTCTTGTTGCCGGTGGTCAGAACAAGAGAGCTGAATTTGTTCGACAGCGCCATGAGAACCAGACCGCGTAACCGGCTCTGCAGATTCTCTTCTGTGGTATCGGGATTGTAGCCGGCAAACAGCGGGCTCAGAGTTCCGAGCATGGTCTCGTATCCGGCCTTGATCGCGACCACTTCGAACCGTATCCCGAGCCGCTTGGCTAAGTCGCGCGCGTCATCCAAACTATGGTGAAGACGAATACGGTCCGGGCATGCCGACGCCAGTCACGTTTTCCTTGCCCACCGCTTCGACCGCGAGCGCCGCGACGAGCGCCGAATCGATCCCGCCGCTCAGGCCGATGAGGACGCTTCGGAATCCGCATTTCCGGATGTAGTCGCGCGTTCCGAGAACCAGCGCTTCATACGCCGCCTCATCGTCATTTTTGTGATTCGCATGGAGATCACCTTTCCCGGTCGTCGAGTCGAAGCAGATCAGGTCCTCTTCGAACGATTTGGCCTGCGCCGCCACTTCTCCGTCGGCGGTCATGGCGAAGCTCGAACCATCAAACACAAGCTGATCGTTTCCGCCCACCATATGGGCATAGACCTGCGGCAGCCTGAACCGTGCCGCGGTCGCCCGGAAAATCGCTTCGCGCATGTCGCCGCTTTCCCGATGTTCCAGGGCGAGGCGTTGATCGTGATGATCAGGTCGGCGCCTTGCCCCACGAGTTCTTCGATAGGGTCGCGGCTGTACCGGCGCCGCTCCCAATACTGCTTGTCGTTCCACGCGTCTTCGCAAATGCCGAGCGCAATCCGCGTGCCGGCGATCGTGCAGATGCACTGTTCTCTCGCCCGGCAGGAAATAGCGCGCCTCGTCGAACACGTCGTAGGTCGGCAGCAGCATCTTGTTCTGCCGCAGAAGAACGTTGCCGCTCTGGATGATGGCGGCGGAATTCTGGGCTCCGATCGCCGAGTTCTGGGGCGATTGCGCCGTATAGCCCACCACCATGGCTGGTTTCAAACCGGCGGATTCGGCAACGATGCTTTGGAGCGCTTCTTCCGTTCGCTGCAGGAACGATTGTTTCTCGACCAGATCGCGAGGGCGGATATCCGGTCAGCGCCAGTTCCGGGAAGACGACGATCTCCGCTCCAGCCGTTTCCCCTCTTCTCGCAAAATCCAGGATCTTCGCACGATTACTGTCCAGATCTCCAACCGTGTTATTAATCTGGGCGATGGCAACACGCATGAGTCTTCATTCTATCGGCGAGCCTCGATAGTCGTTTTGCAACGCGTAGTGGGTTCGCTCGTCAAATGTGCAGAGCACAATGTGGGAATGGGCGGGTTACGCTAGGAAGGGGAAGGGCAGTGACCGTAAAGTCTGCATCTCTGATGTTCGCGACCGTGGCGCTGCTGACGCCGGCGGTCTTAGAGCTCAACACGCCCACAGCGGAGTTGCCGGTTCCGGTATTCGTGCCGGCGCCTACTCGGGTTCGGCTTCAGCGGCGCGGCCGATTAGCCCGAACCTGGGAGGGCGGCCTTACGGAATTCGAACCGACATACCGACTCCGATCGGGCTAAATCCACCCGCCGCCTCGTACACGGGCATTCTACCCGGTGCTTACAGGCCACAAACGAACGTTGGAAGCCGCTACGGCCGGGGCGTCGGTGGTGGCTTGATTGGCGCGTCCTACTCATTTCTTCCATATCTGGGCTATCGATCCATCGCTGAACACCTTTCCTTCGTACAACGAGATGATCGATCCGAATGCGGAAGCGTATCGCGGCCGCACAAGAGTCTCTGGGTGAACAATTACGGCAACTGACGGCCGAACTGGACTCTGTCAAGCGCCAGGTAAACGCGCCACCGGCTCCATATGCGCCTCCGCCGCCTCCAGGGATCGCAGCTGCCGCTCCTGAGGAGACGGGGGCGGCAGCATCACAGCCGCCAATCGCCGTTGTTTTGAAGGACGGTCAGCAGCCTTTCGGTCCAGAGTTACGCCGTCATGAACGGCTTTTTTGGGATTTCTCCAAGCAGCCCGTTCGCAAGATCCCGGTATCGAACATCGATGTCGAGTGCGTCGGTCAAAGCGAGTGAAGCAAATGGCACGGAGTTTCCGGATCTCGGCTCCGCTTCACGCGTCAGCATTTCGCATTAGCGTTCTTACGCGCTAAGCTCGACTCTTCTGTAGATCTCGGACAGCCGAAGAGATACGCCAAGCGTCTCAATGGGCAGCGTCTCTTCTCGTGAGCCGTATCCGCGCAGACGCCACGTGCCGTCCTGTTCTTTGTGAAAGTGCTCGACCAGCGTTTGCGTCTGGTCAATCAGCAGGTAGTCGCTCAAACTCTCAATCTGGCGATACGCCGCGAATTTTCTTCCGCGATCATAGGCCTCAGTCGACTCGGAGAGAATTTCCGCTATCAGGACGGGGTTGGTTAGGGTATTTTCGCGACCTCTAACCGGCCGCAAGCGACTAAGCATCAGGGTAGGTGTATATTCCGGATGGAGCGGTTCGGATCCGCATGTCAGATCCGAAGACAGTGCAGTCCTGTTCAAGCAAAGCGTTACCCAAGTTCGCGAAGAAGATTGGAACTGATGCGCGCATGGTTGACCGTGCCGCCTGCCATCGGCGACCATTTGCCCGTCGATATATTCGCTGCGGAACTCGGCGGCATCTCTCCAGCCGGAGGTATTCACTGACGGATAACGAAGTGTTCGGGGCGGTGGCCATTACTATTCCGCTCTGGACGGCGCTCCTCACTCTGATTCTCGCTCACAAGTAGCGTTTTCCGCAGCAGGTCCAAGGCGGACTGTGTGGCCAACAGCCGCGTACGTAACCTGTCTCCAGCACCGAATCTAGTTCGCACCACACGAGTGCCGTCCGGGCCTGTGATGCCGAAGTAGACAGTGCCGACGGGATCGAAATCGGTTCCTCCGGCCGGTCCCGCATACCCCGTGACAGAGATCGCGTAGGTTGAGCCACTCTTCCGCTTTGCGCCTTCCGCCATGGCGGCCGCCACAGGCTCGCTCACCGCGCTGTGTTTGCTGATGAGATCTCGAGGGATCCCGAGTACCTCACTTTTCTGAGCTTCGCGTGTACGTCACGTACCCGGCAATGAAGTAATCCGAGCTTCCCGCCTGCTCCGTGAGTCTAGCTGACACCATACCGCCGGTGCAGCTCTCTGCCACCGCTACAGTCCCGTGATGCTTGCGCAGGAGTCGTCCAATGACGCCTTCGAGCGGCTCGTCCACATTCTCGGTGTAGATCTTGTCCCCAAGAAGCCCGGCGATCGGGTTTCCCACTTCACGCAGAAGGGCGTCGGCACCCTCCACGGTTTCCCCCGTTGCCCGTAAGTGGACGTACAAATCGCCAGGTGAGGAGAGGACGGTGGTGACGGGATTGGTGTATTTGGAATAAACCGGCGCGATCAAGGTGTCGAGGTCGGATTCGCCGATACCGGTGATCCGGAAGCTCCGGACTCGAATTACCTGGGGAGGAACTACGGAGCGTAACAGCGGTAGAGCCTGATTGGTCAGCATCGCTTTTAGCTCGCGAGGAGGACCCGGCAGCAGTACCATGGCGCCTCTGTCGGTCGAAATGAATTGCCCGGGAGCGGTACCATTCGCGTTCGGCAGCGCCTCGGCGCCTTCGATCAGATACGCCTGCCGGAGGTTGTTCTTGGCCATTGGCCGGTTTAACTGGCGGAACCGGTTAATGAGAACAGATTCCTGTTCCAGCGAGAGTTCCAGTTTGCGGCCCAGCGCTGCGGCGGCAGCGTCCCGCGTTACATCGTCCTCCGTTGGACCCAGGCCGCCGATCAGGACGAGAATGTGAGCGCGTTCAAGAGCTGCGCTGATCGCCTCTGTAAGCCGCTCGCGGTCGTCCCCAAGAACCTGCTTCCGGATGAGTTCGACCCCCAAAAGGTTGAGAACCTCGGTCACGGCGAGCGAATTGGTATCGATTCTCTGCGGAGTAAGCAGTTCCGTACCGATCGCTATGATCTCAGCGACTTTCATAGTAGGCCCTGTGTAGTGTATCGAAGCAGCTAAATCAGAGCGCGGCCGGCGATAGCGGCATCAACCCGAAACAGCGCATTTTGCGTGCTGAGAACGATCGCTTTGGACGGCGTGAATGCCAGGCCTACGATGCCTGGGCCAGACAGGTACTGTTCGGGCTGGCCCGCTTCGTCGAATCGTATGATTCCGCGTCGCCCTTCGAGCGATGCTGCCACGTACAGGCGCCCTTGCGCGTCGAAAGCCACGCCTTGAGGCCGGCCGAGGCCTCGAAAGTACGTGTCCACTTCGCCTGCTCTCGAAATACGGTAGACGGAATCGAAACTCGACGTCGTCGGCCCCGAAACAAAAAGCTGATCCTCGGGCCCGAAGGCAAGATGGTAGGCGGCAATGGACGGTTCGAGCGTGGCGAATACGTAGATCTGACGCGAGCGGCTGATCTTGAAGATGGTCCCGCTTCTGTCGCCGACGTACAGATTCCCTTCCGAATCAAAGGCGATGCCGGTTGCAACACCCATGCCTTCGACAAACACGGACATATTGCCGGTCGGCGTGACCTGGTAGACAATTCCGTCGTAGCGGCTCGAGACGTACAGCAAGCCTTCCTGGTCAAAGGCCAAGCCGGTTGGGTTCATCAGATCGGTGACAAAGGGCTTGGAATTGTAGTTGTCGTCGATCTTGTAAATCGAAACCGGGGACTTCTGTCCGCGAGAACCACTGAATGTGCTGTAGATGTTGCCTTCGCGATCTACTGCGGGATTGGCAACGGGATGCAGGCTGTCGGCGATCTGAATTCCCAGGTGAGTTTCGCCTTTGGCGCTCGCCCCATTGCCCGCATTTACCGTAATCTCTCCTACTGTTGCTGAGTCCGGAATTTTTGCAATGATGTAGGAATCGCCAGCAATGATCAGGTGCGCTTGCTGTCCGCCTAGCTGAACTGACGGACGCCCTCCCGCCGTTAGATTTTTCCCCCTGATGTGCAACTCACCGCCCGCAATGGCGGCAGATGGCTCGACCTCGGTTATTGTCGGTCGCCCAGTCGGCCGGTCACTTGCAATCTGTTTGCTCGCCATAATCAATAGAGTCCGAAAAGTCCGCCTAAATACAAGATAAGTGCGCCATAAAGACCAGCCGCCAAGTCGTCCGCCACGATTCCATAACCACTGGGCAAATCCTCCAGCTTTCGCACCGGCCAAGGCTTCCAGATGTCAAATATGCGGAACAAAATGAAAGCGAGGACGAAACTCCTCACCGAGTACGAGCTTACTCCCAGGAGCGTTACCCACTGTCCCAGAACTTCGTCCACGACGATAAACCCGGGGTCTTCTTTCCCGGCCGCAGTAGCCGTGACTGCCGACGCCCAGATTGCAGGCATGAGGAGTAGAAAGAACGAACCCAACAGGAACTGCCGGGTTCCGCCGAGCCAATGGTCGACTGCTGCTGCGATCAGCACGGCGGCAAGCGAACCAATCGTGCCCGGGCCGACCGGGAAGTAGCCGCAACCGAACCATGTGGAAAGCGTCAAAGCGACGCTTTTCACCGCGTTGGGCCTTCAGGCGTTTGACTCTCGTCCGCGTCGTCGAGCTCGGTCTGCAGGTTTCCGGGAATACTGTACTTCTCAGATGCCCAGTTCCCCAAATCCAGCAATCGGCACCGATCGCTGCAGAAGGGCATATTGGGATCGCTAGCTTTGACTGCCTTACCGCAAATGGGACAACGAAAGGTAGCAGGCATACCGATACTATTGTCGAACGCTGTAAGTCTGAGCGGGATGGGATTTCAAGATGGGGAAAGGGTTAACGGATTGAACCGGTTTAAACGCCTGCTCCGGACCATCGACCAAAGCGCCAATCAGATCATGATCATGGGCTTCCGTGACTCGAAACATACGGATCTCCCCCGGACGCGCTTCGGCATCTCCCAAATCGTTGATGTAACAAACACCATCGATCTCGGGAGCCTGGGTTGACGAACGTGCCTCCCACAGAAGCTCGGTTTCAGACGAGGGCCCTTCCAAGAGGATCGGAAACTCTTTACCGATCAGACCCTTGTTGCGCTTGGCCGAGATACGTCGTTGGATGGCCATCAGCTTCCGTTTGCGGTTGTAGATGGTACGTGCGTCCACCTTGCCGTCCAAGGCGTAGCTTCCACTCGTTTCTTCGTCGCTGTACGAGAACACTCCAAGCCGATCGAATTGAGCGGCTTCGATAAACTGGCAAAGCTCTTCGAAGTCCTTGTCCGTTTCGCCGGGAAAGCCGACGATCATGCTGGTTCGAATTGCGACACCTGGAATGGTTGCCCGGATCTTAGACAGCAAGTTCAGAAAGATTTCTCCGGTACCGCCGCGCTTCATTCTCCGCAAAACGAAGGGGCTTGCGTGCTGAAGCGGCATATCAACGTATTTGACCAGCGAGTCGTGAGCCGCAATCGTATCGAGAAGCTTCTGGGTCACCCGGTTCGGATACGCATAGAGGAACCGTATCCATTTCGGCAGCTCAGTCGGAATCTCCGCTAACCGGGCAAGCAGGTCAGCCAAGCCATGCTTCATCCCGAGATCCTCGCCGTAGCATGTCGTGTCCTGGCCAATTAGATTCAATTCGCGCACACCCATCCCGAGCATCCGCGTCGCCTCATTGATAACGCTCTCGAAGCGGCGGCTTCGGAACTGACCCCGATATTGAGGAATGACACAGAACGAGCAAGGATGGTCGCAACCTTCAGCGATCTTTATGTACGCGGAGTGCTTGGGCGTCGTGAAGACTCGGGCGGTGAGGTCATGATAGAGATACGGCGCGGGTTTGTCTTCAATCGGAGTCAATCCCTCGCAAAGCGCGGTGATTTTACCCAGTTCATTCGTCCCGAGCACGGCATCGACTTCGGGCATATTCTTCTGGATATCCGACCGGTAACGCTCGACCAGGCATCCCGCGACCACCAGGCGCTGAGCGCGCCCAGTCTTCTTGTAGTCGGCCATCTCCAGGATTGTGTCCACAGATTCCTGCTTGGCCGGATCAATAAAGCTGCAGGTGTTTACAACGATGACGTCGGCCTCGGAAGGCTGAGGCGTTAGTTCGTGGCCGTCCGCAACCAGTTGACCCATCATGACTTCGGTGTCGACCAGGTTTTTCGGACAGCCGAGACTTACAAATCCTATCTTCAAAATTGCTGCTTAACCGTATCCAGGGAATCGGCGGGAAGGGGCTAGCCGCCTCTATCCAGGATACCAGCCCGGAGGGCGCCGCGGCTGATGTTTCTACGTTACCCGGGTTGAGCCAAATGGCCCCCGATGCGGGTGCTTCACACGGTAGTTGCAGTGGATCGGAATAGGTCGGAAGTACCCAGCCTGAGCTCGAACCCTTCAGCTTCGAGACCCTCGATTTCTCCAATGCTCTTGCCGGCAATGCCCTGAAGATCGCCGTACATGCCGACGGTCGAGTGCATCACCCGCGAGATCTGCTCGTCGCGCTTCGCCCAAAGTCTTAGAGTGGCTCGTTTCTCTTTTTCGAGATCTTCCTGCATGCAGGTAAATGCTTCGACGATGGCTTGGATCCGTTGCCGGAAGCGTGGCCCGGCAAGATATTGGTACACCATCTCGGCCTTCGTTTGCTGGCCCTCTGACGCCTTCCGGGCAGCCTCGACCTCAACCAGGCCCTGACGGAGAACTGTGGCAAGCGGAATCATAGTGCGCGGGTGAGTGACCCAGACCCCGTCTATCCACTCGAAAGACTCCACATCTTTGGGCAGAGCGTGACTGACGATAACGGCAATGTCAGCCTTCGAATTCCTCTGGTCCTCACGCAATTTCGGAAGCCAGGAATCGCTCCAGTTTTTGGTGCGCTTGGTTTCCCAAAGGATCGCTCCGCAAGACTGGCCGGGACCGGGCGATACTCGCTGCAGGACATCACCGCCACCTTCGCCCTTACGGACAGGAAGAATGCTGTCCAGCGGAAATTTCGAGCTCAGCAGGGCTTCCAGTTCCAATTCCTGAACCTCACCTTGCAGTTGTTGCGAGCCCTGTTCGGCTTTTCGCTTCAACACATCGATCTGCTTCTGCATGGAAGAGATCGTCTGCTCTTTTTCCAGGACCTTCAACTTGAGCGTTTCTTCCACCTCCGCTCGCACTTGCGACCGAACGGCGGACAAGCCCTCCGTGACGCGCTTTTGAACTGTTAGCTCCAACTCGCGGCGCTGATCTTCCAGGGCGCGCTCTCTTTGCAGGTACCCCGCCTGAGCTTTTTGGGCGTCGGCCAACTTCTGGTCTCGAGCCTTTAGGACAGCCTGGAGAGTAACGATCTCGCTTTGTCGCTGTGCCAGGTCGGTCTGGCACTTCAGTTCCGCCCTTCGTGCCTCTTCTTCAGCGATGCGCTCTCGTTCTACCCGGAAGCGCTCCTGCTCGGCGGCTTTCCATTCCGTTTTCGCCCTTGCCAGCGCCTGCTCCTGTTGTTTGAGCGTGTCTTCCCGCTTGGCGCACTCCAGGTTCATTTGCGCCATCCGGCGTTCGTAATCCCGGCGAGTCGCTTCAACAAGCGGCGCCGCCAGAGACTCGGTCAGCTTGACCTGTGCTTTGCATTGCGGGCAGAGAATGGTGGGCTCGGTCACGACAACAATTATCCCAAACATTTGGCGAAAAAATGTTTGGACTTACGATCGGGCTTATTATGCTGTCAAGGCTTGCTCCAGATCGACGCGAAGATCCTCGTAATCTTCAATGCCTACCGACAGTCGAATCAGGCAATCCGATATCCCGGCGAGCTCGCGCTGTTCCGCCGGAACCGACGCGTGTGTCATGATCGCCGGATGCTCGATCAGACTCTCCACGCCCCCGAGGCTTTCTGCGAGAGCGAAGACCTTGCAGCGTTCCAGCATCCGCCGCGTCGTCCCCAAGTCACCTTTCAGAATCGCCGTGATCATTCCGCCGAATGCCTTCATTTGTGCACGCGCCAAAGAGTGTTGCGGGTGAGAGGGTAGCCCGGGATAGATCACGCGGTTCACGCCAGGGTGCTGCTCCAGCCATTCGGCCAGGGCTTGTGCATTTTCGCAGTGCTGCCTCATTCTCAGGTGCAGAGTCTTGACTCCGCGCAGTGCCAGAAACGAATCGAAAGGTCCCGCGATCGCGCCGATTGCATTTTGAAGATAGGCGAGCCGCTCCCCTAAAGCGGGGTCGGATACGATCGCGATGCCTCCAACGATATCGGAGTGGCCGTTAATGTATTTCGTTGCGGAATGTATGACAACGTCAAAACCAAACTCCAGCGGCCGCTGCAAATAAGGGCTGGCAAACGTATTGTCTGCGACGGCAAGGATGCCACGCTCCTTCGCAATCGCGCCGATCGCCCGAAGATCAACGATTTTCAACAGTGGATTTGAGGGCGTTTCCACCCAAATCATCCTGGTGTTTGGCTTGATGGCATTGCGCAACCGGTCGGGATCCGACATGTCGAGAAAGCTGAATTGAAGGCCGGACGACCTCTTCCGTACACGTTCGAAGAGGCGGTAGGTGCCTCCATAGAGATCGTCGCTCGAGAGCACATGATCGCCCGTGTCGAGCAGTTCGAGAACGGTCGACATTGCCGCCAGTCCTGATGCGAAAGCGAAGCCGCGGGTCCCCCCTTCAAGATCGGCAACGCAGCGTTCGTAGGCGAACCGGGTCGGGTTTTGCGAGCGCGAATATTCAAAGCCCTTGTGTACTCCCGGACTTTTTTGCACGTAGGTAGAGGTTGCATAAATCGGCGTCATGATGGCGCCGGTTGATTCGTCCGGTTCCTGTCCTGCGTGAATAGCGCGCGTTCCAAATTGATAAGCCATAGAGGTGTCTAGTGAAGCTTTCTGCGAAGGTAGCCCAACAGGTCGGAGCGAGTGATCAGACCGAGGAATGTATCGCCTTCCGTGACGAGAGCCACAAGGCCCCTGTCCAGGATCTCGTAAACGGCCTCGACACGAGTCTCAGAAGAAACCGTCTCTAACCGGCTGGTCATCGCGTTTCGTACCGGTGAGTGAAACTTGGCGGGATCATCATGAACGGCCAACAGCAAATCCGATTCGTCCAAAACACCAACACATCGATCTTTCTCCATCACCGGAACTTGCGAGACGTCTGCCATTCGCATGCGTTGTGAGGCCGTCAGAAGCGTGTCATCCGGACTAACGGTAATCACTCCGCCCTCTTCATATCTCCTGGTAATCAACTCGCGCAGCGTTCCACTTGGCTCCCGTTCGAGGTAGCCCTGGTCCAACATCCAATAGGTGTTGTACATCTTGGACAGATAACGCGCTCCGGTATCGCAAACAAACGTCACGACGCGCTTGGGTTCAGTTTGGGCCTGGCAGTACCGAAGCGTGGCAGCGAGCAAAGTTCCTGAAGAGGGCCCTCCGAAGATGCCGGTCTTCTTCAACAACTCGCGCCCGGTGAGGAAGCTCTCTGAGTCACTGATGCTAAGCGCCGTTTTAATGCGCGAAAGCTCCGCTATCGCCGGCACGGAACTTCCACCGATGCCCTCAACGGCATAATTTCCGGAGGGACCGTGACCTCCGGTGAGTACAATTTCAGCCAAAGAAGAGCCCACCGGGTCCGCCAAGACCATTTCGGTTTCCGGCGAGACTCTTTCGAAGAAGCGGCCCAGACCCGTCAACGTGCCTCCGGAACCGATTCCGCACACGATCGCATCGACCCGGTGACTCATCTGATGCCAGATCTCCGGTCCCGTGGTTGTCTCGTGGGCCAGCGGGTTGGCGCTATTTCCAAACTGGTTGACGTGATACGAATCTGGTGTTTCTCTGGCGATTCGGGCGGCCATGTCCTGGTAATACGCCGGATGCCCGGGCCCGACGTCCGAACGAGTAATCTCGATCTCAGCGCCCAATGCTCGCGCGTTGGCGATCTTCTCGGACGACATCTTGTCCGGAATGACAAGGATCAGCCGGTACCCTTTCACAGCGGCGACCAGTGCAAGTCCGATACCGGTATTTCCTGCAGTGGCCTCAACGATCGTGCCGCCCTGCTTGAGAACCCCGCTCCGTTCCGCCCTCTCGACCATCGAAACCGCAACACGGTCTTTGATCGAGCCACCTGGATTTTGGCTTTCCAGCTTTAAGAAAACCTCGCAGGGACCCGTGTCAAACCCGATAAGCCGCACGAGCGGCGTGTTGCCGATTAAGTCGAGCGTCGGTTGCGTTCGGGTTTCGCGCATCTTACATAAGGTTAAAGCCCAGGCTTACAACTGCAAAGGCATGAGGGACAGGTTTTCCGGAATTGGCTCAGGGTTGGATTGTAAAGTACGCTGGTCCAATGACCAATCACCCCGATTCTGAAGAAGCGCTCCAACGGATCCTGACCGGCGTTCGGCGCTTCCGAGAGAAAGAATTTCCGTCACGCCGCGAATTGTACGCGCAGATTACACGAGACGGACAGAGGCCTCACACGCTTTTTATCACTTGTGCGGACTCGCGATTGGATCCTGAACTTCTCACCGGATCCGGACCGGGTGATATCTTTGTTTCCCGCAACATCGGCAACGTGGTGCCAGCGTATGGCGGAGATGCTGGGAGGTGTCTCCGCCGTGATCGAATACGCGGTGAGTGCATTGGAAGTTAGTCAGGTTGTCGTGTGTGGGCACAATGATTGTGGCGCGATGAAAAGCTTGCTTCGGCCGGAGTCTCTTGATAAGCTTCCGACGGTGAAGCGGTGGCTTACCAGTGCCGAAGCGGCGATCAGCGTTACCGATGCCGTCTGCGCAAGAGAAGACGGGCCGAAGTTCCTCTCCAGATTGGTACAGGAAAATGTCCTGCTTCAGATCAGCCACCTTAAAACGCACCCGTCCGTCGCGGGGCAGATGGCTCGAGGCAAACTGGAGGTCCATGGCTGGGTCTTCGACGTAAGCTCCGGCGAAGTAACAATGTGTGGCGAAAATGGTCAGTTTGAGCCCGTCAATTAGCTGCAGAGGGCCGGCCAGGCTTTATTCGCAGTGACCAATATGAGCGAGAAATCCCGCGCGATCCAGGAGTTGCTGCACGCCGACGAGATGAGGGAGGCGCTTGTTTCCTCGTCTCCTTTACCTATCATCGTGCTTGCCGCTACGGGAGAAATCCTGCTTTGGAACCAGGCGGCAGAGCGCGCCTTCGGCTGGACCGCGGGGGAGGTTCTCGGCGGGCCTCTGCCATTTATCCCTTCTGAACGACACGAAGAGCACCGCACGATGCGTGCTCAAGACCTCGCTGGACAAGGTTTCACCGGACGCGAAATCCGGAGGAAGAGAAAAGACGGAACGTGGTTGGATCTGAGCGTCTCGACCGCACCGCTTCACGACAAAACAGGGGCGGTCAGCGGAATTCTCAGCATCTACGTCGACATCACGCCGCGCAAGCAGGCGGAAGCGGACCTGGAGCGGCAAGCGCGCGAATTAGCTCGCTCCAATGCCGACCTGCAGCAATTCGCTCACGCTGTCAGCCACGATTTGCAGGAACCGCTACGTGCGATCTCCTCATATGCTCAACTACTTGCGAGGCGTTCCGGCGAACTGGACCCGGTCTCGGGCGAGTTCCTGCAATATATTGTCGACGGATCGCAACGGATGAGTGCGCTGATCCGAGATCTCCTGGCGTACTCGCGCGTGATGGAAGGCGAGGGAGACCGGGTCGACTTGTCCGCGGTGGTCTAAAGATAGCCTGGAGAATCTGTCGTTACTGATTCAGGAGACTGAGAGCCAAAGTGATCGTCGCCGAAGATCTTCCTATTGTCGAAGGCCATCGCGTCGCGTTAACACAGCTTGTGCTTAATCTTCTATCGAACGCGATCAAATATCGAAAGCGGGATGCACCGCCTCGCATTACCATCGGCTCAGAACGGGGCGACGAAGAGTGGACCGTCAGCATCACGGACAATGGCACCGGCATCGACCAACGCGACTACGAGAGAATCTTCGTTATCTTTCAACGTCTGGACCCGGCAAAATCGTCCGGGACCGGTTTGGGGCTTGCCTTGTGCCAGAAGATTGTCGAGCGGCACGGCGGGCGCATCTGGGTGCAATCTGAACTCGGCGTAGGATCGACTTTCCACTTCACCTTGCCTTGTAAGCGGAACCAGAGCCCCTGTGTCTCCTGAAAGCTACTCACTAACTCTGGCTAGTGACAGCCATTTGAATTGACCACAGAGCGGACCAGTTCACCCAGTCCATAAACGCATCGTAATTCGAAGGTTTGCGGAAGAAATGTGCGACCCGAAACTCTTCTGTCCAGGCGCGATCTCGCGGTGAGTCCGAAGATGTGATTACGATAAGGGGGATGTTGCAACAACAAGGATGCTGTCTTAAAAGACGGAACATGTCAGGGCCGTCTACGCGCGGAAGGTTCAAATCCAATAGGAGCACATCCGGGTTTGGATGACTATGCTCAGGAGCGTCCAGGAAAGATCGGATTTTGTCACCATCGTCCATGACGACCAATTCGAAGTTCAGCGATTGCTGCCGAAGCGCATCGCGTACCAGCATGACATCGCCCGGATTGTCCTCCGCGAGCAGAACGCGAACGGGTTGCGCTCATACCTGGACTGCCGTGGGTAAGCTAAACATAAACGTAGCTCCCAGACCCTTCTCCCTCGCTCATACCCCATATGCTCCCTCCATAGCGCTCGATAATTCGTCTGCAGATTGCGAGTCCGAGTCCCGTTCCTGGATACGCGTCTTTATGTAGTCGCTTGAACAGTCCGAAGATACGCTCGGAGTGCACGGGAGAAAATCCGATCCCATTGTCGCGAACGCCAATGACAGTTTCGCCCGGCCGACTTTCTGTCCAAATCTCAATTCTTGGCCTCACGTTTTCCCTACAGTACTTCAAAGCATTCGACAGCAGATTCTGAAATACTAGCGCAAGTTGCTTCTCGTCGCCTAACACTTCCGGCAAAGATCCGAAAATAATGTCCGCCGCTGTTTCCTCGATACGGACCTGCATGACTGAGATTGCTTCGCTCAGACGAGCGATCCAGCCTGGCAGTTTGTCGGCTCACCCTCTCGGCGTGGATCACGCGCGAGTATGTAGAAGGTCACTAATGAGTTCCTCCATCCGGCTAACACCGTTGCGAACAAACTCGGCATATTGCTCAGCAACGGTGTCATTTCGTAAGCCCTCGCGACGGAGCAATAACTGGGAATAGATGTTGATCATCCGTAGCGGTTCCTGAAGATCGTGGCTCGCAACATATGCGAACTCCTCCAGTTCCTGGTTGGCTTTGGTTAACTCCTCATTTTTACGCCGCAGTTCCTCTTCCGCCAGTTTCCGTTCCGTTACGTCCACGACGACCGCTAAGACGCGATGAACATTTACGCGCTCATCGAGCAAAGCTACCCGCGCTCTTCGAGCCAGGAAACTGAGCCGTTATCCGATCGTCGGATGCGGTACTCGGAATTGTACGAGCCACCTGAGTGAATCACACGGTCCAGTTCCGCTTGATGGCGCGGTTGATCGTCCGGATGTACTCAGCGCAGGCCATCCTCTATGCCATGCAACTCGCAGCCGAAGATGTTCTGGGAATCGCCACTACTCGAGAATTCGTTGTTCCTCGGGTCCCATTCCCAGCTCAGGATTCCTGGTGCTTTCAGAGCCAGGCCAAGTCTCGCCTCGTTCAGCCGGCGGGCTTGATCGGCCTCCTTCCTCATATGCGCTAGCGAAAGATGCGCATCGACTCGAGCCCTTAGTTCTCGGGCTGTAAAGGTTTGGCAATGTAATCGTCAGCTCCGGCCTCGAGACCTTCGACACTGCGAATCTTCTCCCGCACGTGCGGAGAGCAGGATGATCGGAAGGGTTTTTGTTCTCTCGTGTTCCGCGAAGCTCGCCAAGCAAACCAAAGCCATCCAGTCCCGGCATCATGACATCCGTAAGAACCAGATTCGGAGGATTTGTTATAGCAAGAGCAAGCGCTTCGTCTCCGCTGCTGACCGATGTGACATTGTAATGAGGTTTCAACAAGCGAGCGATGTACTCGCGCATGTCGGCGTTGTCATCGGCCACCAAGATCGTGTTACGAATGTTCTCTCGTTTCCGCACGCTCACCGGATAGCTATCCCGTGACACTTGGACCACTCGATCGGCGCTTTCGGGCAGCCACCGCAAGGCTTCCTCCACGAACGCAGTCGCATGAGAGCCGGTCGAATTCAGAGTTTGTCGATCTCGTACCTGGTCCTGCGGTAAATGCGCATAGCCGAAGGGAATACGAACGGTGAATTCTGATCCGACACCGGCCTCACTTTTTACATAAGTAGAGCCGCCGTGCAATTGAACCAGTTCTCGAACCAGGGCGAGACCGATCCCGGTGCCTTCGTGAGTGCGGCCTCTGGCTCCCTCCACTCGATGGAATCGGTCGAAGATGTGAGGCAGCTCGGCCGGAGGAATTCCAATGCCCGTATCGGCGACCGTCAGTTGCGCGGACCTGGCTTCCTCGCCCAAAGTGACAGTGACGGAACCCTGGTGAGTGTATTTAAAGGCGTTCGAGACGAGATTCAGAACGATCTTCTCCCACATCTCGCTGTCGACATAGACCGGCGCCGAGAGCTCCTCACAGTCGACCATGTACTCGCAATCCGGCCCGTTCCATTGCAGACCGAAAGGAAGAAGCAAAATCGGCTGTGACTTCCGCCAGATCTGTTGGCGTGTAGCACGCTCGCGCCCGACCAGCCTCGATACGGGAAAAGTCCAGAAGGGTATTGACCAGCCGCTGTAGCCGAAGACTGCTCCGGTAGACAAGGTTCAGCGTCTCGCGATCTTTGCCTGCTATCGCTCCTTCAGGTCTGGAGATCAGTTCCTCCACGGGGCCCAGCATGAGCGTGAGCGGCGTTCGAAATTCATGGCTCACATTCGAGAAGAACAGTGTCTTTGCCCGATCCAGTTCTGCCAGTGCTTCGGCCCGGCGCCGCTCTTGTTCATAAGCCCGCGCATTCGCCAGTGCGGCCGCTAGTTGTCCGGCAATCAACTCCACGAAGCCTGAGTAACTCGGATCTAATCTCCGATACGGATTTTGGCCTACGACGAGAAAGCCGGCGGGAGTTTCATGAGCCTGTCTGATAGGAACGATGAGCGCCAGCCTTGGAGCTTTGTCCCAAGCACCCCAGGGTAGATGCCGGAAAGTCTCACTCTCGCTCAGCTCTTGCAAGAGCCGCGTTTTTGATCCCCCGAAGATTTCGGCTGCGGGCCATGGCTGATCCTGCGCTGCCTCGATGAACGCCGGCGCCGCTCGGTCTGCGTCTCGAGTGAATCCGGTACGGCAGGCAAGGCGTGCCTCTCCTTGCGGATTGAATAAGTAAGTCAGGGTGAAGGGAAGGTCATAAAGATTACGGCCGAGCTGCTGTTCAGCGGCGGCCAGGACTTCCGTTTCGGAGTTCGAGGAGGGAAGTGCTGCAGAAAGAAGCCGCAGCGTTGTCATCCGGCGTTCGCTAATGATGCGATCGGTTTCTTCCGTGACCACGCACAACATTCCGTTCACTTGTCCCGTGTCGTCATGGAGCGGACTGTAGGAGAACGTATGGTACGTCTCCTCCGGAAACCCGCTGCGCTCGAGAAACAGCAGCAAACCTTCGTCGTAGGTGGCCTGACCGGCTTTTACAACCGATTCGATGCGAGGCCCGATGTCGCGCCAAATCTCGGCCCACACCCTTGAGGCCGGAGTTCCCAAAGCCCAGGGATGTTTCAGGCCGAGGGTCGGTCGGTAGGCGTCGTTGTAAAGGAATGTAAGATCTTTTCCCCATCCCATCCACATCGCATACCGCGATGTAAGCAGAATATTGACTACCGTGCGAAGGCTCTGCGGCCAAGCTTCGATAGCGCCAAGGGGGGTTTTCGACCAGTCACGTTCATTGACGAGTCTGGCCATTTCACTGCTTTGGCTAGGGAAAACACTGAGCGTGGAAGGACCTCCATCGCCAATGGTTTTCTCCATAGCCATTGCTGTATTGTCGCCTGTTTACGCCCCGAGGGACTTCAGAATAGGACTGGTAGCTTTACGGACAAAAGCTTCCTAACAGTCCTGACAGGGCTTTAGGAGCGGACGCCCCAACGGCGCTATGTCAGTTTATGAAGCGACGGGAACGCGGCTGAGAAACGCGTCGGCTTTCGCTACCGGTGACGCGTTCGAGGGCGTAACGCACATCCGAACGTCCACCTCTTCTCGGCCGTAAACATTGAATTTGACGACCACCCAGGCGGGGTTGGAGACATTGCGAATGTTAAATTTCTCGCCGACGATCACGGTCGGTATCGAGAGGCGCAGCGGACCAAGATGTTCCTCAAGGTCCGTCTTTACGTTCCCGAAGACCATGTTCGAAATCTCTCCGAAAGCGTCCATGACCTCATCATTCAGCGCCAAGTATTCTTCCATGAGCATGGTAGACGCCACTTTGCAGGCAACCAACTTCGAACAAGTGATCATGCAGTTTCCCGTATGCTCTCCGCCGAATCCGATTAGCGCGACCACGCGTTCCTCGTTGCCCGGTACCGGTGCGTGGTCAGCCGGAATCTCGAGAATGCCGGTGTCCAGCATCGTAGCGAACACCTGCGTGCAGTTTCGGACCATCAAGTCCTTTAGCGTACTTTCGTCCATGTCGTTAAGCTCGAAGCGCGACTTCCATAGTAGGAAGTTGTTTAGTGCGCCATCTCCTTCATGCACGATTGGACCTTCTCTTGGATCTGTTCACTCGTGAATGGCTTCCGGACATAGCCGTTTGCGCCGAGCCGAACCGCTTCAAGAACCTTCGCCTGGCTGCCTTCCGTCGTGATCAGGATGACTGGATAGCTCTTCCATGTCTGATGGGCCTTGATCTTCGTCAGAAGCTCGAATCCGTCCATGTTCGGCATGTTCACGTCGGCCATCACAAAGTTGATATCCGCTTTCTCGAGAACGGCTAGGGCTTCGACGCCGTCATTTGCCTCGTGAACCTCTCCAACGGGGAGATCGGCCTGCTTCAGCGTGCGAAGCATGATTTTTCTGATTGCTGTGGAGTCGTCTACGACTAGAATGTTGAGTTTCATTTGGTCCTTTTTTGATTAGCTCGTCCCGACGGCTGTCGGTGAGAAATCCTTGGCAAGGACTAGATCGAAGGAAACCGGCCGTCTTTAGAGGTAGGATTTTTCGTCTTTGCTCAGAAAAAACTGGCGATTAAATCCAGCTCGACTCCACTTCCTTTTGTCGCAATACCTGCTCGGATCGCCCGAGATCAGGCGAAAGCACGGCGAATATCTCCATGGTCGAAGCCAATAACAAGATGATCAACTCTGCGGAGATCGAGTCATCCGACAACGATTCCAACGAGCGAAACCTTTCCGACTATCAGATGGTGGAAAACGTGAAACTGCCCGTTCTGGCAGAACTGGATCGAGGCATGATCTCCATGAGTGAGTTGTTGAGCCTTGAAGTCGGAGATGTGCTGCCGTTTTCCAGGCCTATTGGCGAGAATATCGATCTCTTCGCAGGCGACGTTCTCATCGGTAGCGCAGAAGTGCTTGCGCTCAACGATAAACTCGCGGTCCGAATCGCCGACGTGAATAAGAAACTTATCTCGTCTCAAGCCAAAAAGGATTCTCTGATCAGCTCGAATGCCGGGTCAGCCCCCCGAATTCGAAGGTTGGCATTGAATGGATTCTAAGAATCCGGCACTTCAGCAATTTCTTAAAACCTGGCTCGCCGAATTCGGGCGCGCCATCGAGATGTTCACCGGGCAGCAGCCATCTTTGAGCTTCTCGACCGTCGACTCGGTTTCCATTCCGAAGACCTCTCAAGCTTTATGGTTAAAGCAGACGTTTGCCGGCGAGAGTGAATTCGAAACCTGGATCGGCGCGCAGGACCCTACTTGGCTGGAAATCGGTAAGGCTTTGGGCGATGGACCACCTGAGAGCCTCCGCTCCACCTACCTGGAGATTGTTAACCAGGCGCAACAGGGAGCTGCTACCGTAACCAGTCTGGGCCTTCCAACCGCCATCCGGTGCGGAACTGCGGAAACGTTGGTCACAGCTCAATTCGACCCATCTTCGTTCTTCCTCTTCGATCTCGAATTAATCGATAACGAATACCCGCCCATTGTAATCGCGATCGAGCGCGTTGCGCTGAAAGTTCTGGACACAACGGCAGCTTCCAGTGTTGAAAAGGCACCGACCGGTTCTGAGCTGAAGAAGGTGGAGAACACGGACCTGCAGCGAATAGCCGAACTTTCTCTGCCCGTCTCGGTTTCCGTCGGCAGCACGAAACTAGACATCAAGAATGTTTTACGGACGCGAGCGGGGTCAGTGATTCTACTTTCGAAGGACGTTTCTGATCTTGTCGAATTGCTGGTCGACGGAGTGATCGTCGCTCGTGGAGAACTCGTCGTGGTGAAAGGCAACTACGGCTTCCGCGTGAAACAGATCGTAACCAAGCGTCAGCGCATATCGCTGTGCAGTAACTAGCGCAGTTTCCCACCCACACTGGACCATGAAACGAGCATTAACTCAACAGGAAATAGACGCGGTATTCGGAGGATCGCCTCTTGTTCACAATCCTGCGCCAGAGGTAGAAGCGTTCGATATTCGGAAACTGGACAAGATTCCTAAGTCTCAGCTCCGCTCACTTCACCTGGTACACGAAACCTTCACGCGCAACCTGACCTCGAATCTCTCCGCATATTTGCGTTCCTACGTCATGCTCAATCTTGTCAGTCTTGAGCAGATTCCATATGGCGAATTTCTAGAGGGTTTGGCATCGCCGGCCTATCTTGCTTACATCAGTCTTCATCCGTACGACGGTACGGCAATACTCGAAATCAATACGAGCCTGGTATTCCGTTTTGTCGAGATTCTTCTTGGCAGCAAAGAGCAATCTTATCTCTCGATGCAGCGCAAGATCACGGACATCGAAAAGCGGCTGTTCAAAACCATTTTGAGCGTTATGCTCCGCGAACTCCAGGAAGCCTGGAGCAGTGTCGCCGAGGTGAACTTTGCCGTGTCGTCTCTCGCAAGCGAGACTCAATTGAACTACGCGCAAGGCACCGCTGAGGCCATGATTGTGATCGGGATCGAGGTCCGCGTCGGCGGCCAATCCGGCCTGATGAATCTCGCGCTTCCGGCACTCTTCATCAAGCGGCTCCGCAAAAAATTTGATCAGCTCGAGCAGATCCGTCGGGCCGAGGCCACTGAGAGCGATCAGCTTCATATGGGAGCTCTGATCCAAAATGCCGAAGTAGATCTCAACGTGCAAGTATCCGGCGGTACGGTTAAAGCCGAAACGCTCCTAAACCTGTCGGTAGGAGACGTGCTGATCCTGGGCGAAAGTTCGAGTACCCCGTTCCGAGGCTTCTTGAATGGCCGTCCCCAATGGCTCGGCGAGGTCCTGGAGCAGGGCACGAAGCTGGCGTTTGAAGTAAGCGGCCCTGCGAGCTGATTGGTTCCGGCCTTGAGCTTCCGGGCACTTCTCTTGTTTCTGATCTGAGAACAAGCGCCGTTCTTCGGCACATAACAGTTGGCTCCAGCATTCATCAGGTGAATGCCTCAAGCCAACCGCCCAGGCATATGGAAGATCTCGACGTAATAAAAGAATTCATCATCGAAAGCACCGAAAACCTCAGCCGTCTTGATCGCGAAATGGTTGAGGTGGAGCAGCGCCCGAAGGACTCGGTACTCCTCGCCAGCATATTTCGTACGATCCACACGATAAAGGGAACGTGCGGGTTTTTCGGGTTCACAGTACTTGAGAGCATCACGCACCAGGCTGAGAACATCCTGAGTCAGGTCCGGAACGGCGAGCGGGACCTCACGCCGGAACTAGTTTCTCTGATACTTGAAACCATCGACGCGATCAGGACTGAACTGACGAGTATCGAAGCTACGGCCCAAGAAAGCGGGGAGACCTACGCGGATCTTGTTCGCCGGCAAACAGACGCCGCGAACATGGTCGCGTTCGAACCGACGAAAGCCGAAGAAGTTATAGAAGTTTCTGTGCCCGTCGAAGTTCATACCGAACAGCCCCGGCTGGTTGAGGAACCGAGCGTCGAAGTGGAGCTTCCGCTTGCCGGGTCGGCTCTCCACGAAGTTTTTAAATCGGAATCCGAAACGAATAAGGTCGCAGGAAAGAATGAAAGCGCGATGAGTTCAGATCCCAATCCCGCAACACAGGCGAAGGGTAACTCTGTTGCCGAATCGACCATTCGCGTGGATGTAGGCCACCTCGATAAGCTGATGAACCTGGTCGGCGAGTTGGTTTTGGCTCGTAACCAGATTCTTCAGTTCAACGCGAAGTTTGAAGATACTCAGCTGGGTGCAACCAGCCAGCGCCTGAACCTGATCACAACAGAGTTGCAGGAAAGTGTCATGAAGACACGCATGCAACCAATCGGAGTGGTTTGGGCTAAGCTGCCACGCGTCGTCCGGGATCTTTCTACCTCTTGCGGCAAGCAGATTTCGCTTGAGATGCAAGGCGCCGAAACTGAGCTTGATAAGACCATCATCGAAGCGATCAAAGATCCGCTGACCCACATCATCAGGAATTCTTGCGATCACGGCATAGAAGCGCCCGATACTCGAATTAAAGCAGGTAAATCGGCGCAAGGAACGTTACTTCTCAGGGCCTCCCACGAAGGCGGTAACGTTACCATCGAAATCACAGACGATGGCAGCGGCATCGATCCGCAAAAGGTAAAGAGAAGCGCGATCGAGAAGGGTCTTTTGGGTCTTGACCAGGCCGAAAAGATGCGCGACTTCGAGCTTGTCAACCTGGTTTTCCTCCCCGGCTTTTCAACGGCTGCCAAAGTATCGAATATCTCTGGACGCGGCGTCGGAATGGACGTTGTCAAGACCAACATCGAGAAGATTGGTGGAACGGTTGACCTCGTGAGCAGACCGGGCCTCGGCACGACAGTCAGGGTAAGAATTCCGCTTACGCTTGCAATCATACCGGGCCTTCTCGTTACATCGAGTGGCGAGCGGTTTGTCGTGCCACAGGCGAGCTTGATAGAACTGTTGCGGTTTGACGGCTCAGACGGTGGCAGGCAGATTGAGTGGATCCATGGTGCGCCCGTTTGCCGTCGGCGTAGCCAGTTGCTTCCACTCGTGTTCCTTAACGAAGCACTGAAACTCAAGGAACCGGGGTGCCATCGCGATTGCGAGGTTTTCAACGTAATCGTTCTGCAGGCGGATGACAGGCAGTTCGGGTTAGTCGTTGACAGCATCAACGATACGCAAGAAATCGTTGTTAAGCCGCTCGGGAAACAACTGAAGAACGTTTCCTGTTATGCAGGCGCCACGATCATGGGCGACGGCAAGATTGCACTGATTCTCGACGTGGCGGGCCTCGCGCAGTGCTGTGCCGTGTCGACCGACGCGATCGCTCAACAATCGGCTGAGTCTTTCGAGAGTGCCAACGAATCGGAAGACCGGAAACAGACACTGCTGCTCTTCCGTGCCGGCGCCTATGAGCGCCTGGCAGTGCCGCTCTCCCTTGTCGCTCGTCTCGAGGAAATACCTCAATCTCAGATCGAGAAGGCGGCCGGTAAATCTGTCATTCAATATCGGGGTGAGATTCTTTCTCTCATTCCGCTTTCGGAACACCTAGGGAGTTACGCCGCCAGTGATGTGTCGACTCCGGATCCGGTGCAGGTGATTGTGTTCTCCGATTCTGATCGTCGCATCGGACTTGTCGTTGATCAGATTGTAGACATAGTTGAAGATACGGTCAGCACTACCCGGCCCAGCAATCACCCGGGCCTGCTCGGTTCGGCAGTAGTTGCGCAGCAGATCACGGACTTCCTTGATTTGCAGGCGGTTATCCAGAGTGCGGAAGAGGGCTGGTTCAGTCCCGTTCGGTCGCGGCGCAAGGAGTCGACGATTCTACTCGCCGATCCCTCGTCGTTCTCGCGTAGCCTACTTCGTAGCACTCTCGAAATTGCCGGATATCGAGTTCTGGAGGCATCGAGCTCGGCGGAGGCGATGGAAAAGCTTGGGCAACAAAGCGTCGCGGTGCTTGTTGCTGCGGCTGATCTGGCAAACAGCGGGGCCAGAAGCCTTCCTGAACTGGTGAAAGCCGATCCGAAGTTAAAGAGTTTGCGATCCCTTGTGCTCACGTCCGGAGGGGATGCGGCTTTCTCGGTGGGCTTCGATGAGGCGCTAGATATTTCTGACCGGACCTCAATGCTCGAGTCGATCGAACGGCTGGCACTTGCGGTCGAAAGGGCCAACTCTACAGTGGGTGCTCTATCACTATGAAACCGTCGAAGACAACACATTCAATCGATCGTAGCGAACAATTCGCACCAACCGACCAACGAACACAGTATGCCACTTTCTTCGTAGATTCCATGTTTTTCGGAGTTGACGTCCTTAAGGTTCAGGAGGTGCTCCGTTCGCAGGAGATGACGCCGGTGCCTCTCGCCCCGAAGGTCATCAGAGGACTTATCAATCTGCGCGGCCAGATTGTCACCGCAATTGACATGAGACAGCGCCTTGCTTTGGCGCCAATGAGCGGGCAGACGCAGCCAATGAATGTGGTCGTGCGCTCGGACGAAGGGGCGGTCAGCCTGTTAGTTGACGAAATCGGCGATGTCATTGAAGTGGAGACATCCCGCTTTGAGGCCCCACCGATCAATATGCCGACAGCACAGCGGCATCTGGTAGAGGGTCTTTACAAGTTAGATGGTAGGCTTCTTCTCGTTCTCAATACCGAGAAGACGTTGGAAGTACCTGCCCAGGTATAGCCAAGCGGAAGAAGTAGTCGGGTAAGTCAGTCTTTTTGGGTTCTGGAGCAAGATGCTGACCCAAAACAATAACAGTGGGAATAAGGAGAAACACAGGATAAGCATGTCAAATGTAAGAACCGCTGGCGGAGCAGGTGTTCTGGAGCGACCAGTTCGCCCCGTGAGCAGGGCAGCAAAGGGCGCGGATGTAGCTGAACTAGAAGCGATTGCTTCTGCTATCAGCAGATCGCAAGCTGTGATCGAATTCCGAACGGATGGAACGATCATCACGGCCAATGAAAACTTCTTAAGCGTGATGGGTTACACGTTGGAAGAGATCAAGGGTAAGCACCATCGCATGTTCCTGGAGGAGGCTGATACTCGTGGTTACGAATATCGAGAATTCTGGGAAAAGCTGAATCGGGGCGAATATCAAGCCGGTGAGTATCGGCGTATGGCCCGGGGTGGTAAGGAAGTGTGGATTCAGGCTTCCTACAATCCGATTCTGGATGGAACTGGCAGGGCTGTAAAGGTCATCAAGTACGCCACCGACATCTCGGAACAGAAAATTCGGAATGCTGATTTCGCCGGGCAAATCCTGGCGATCAGTAAGTCACAGGCGGTGATCGAATTCCGTATGGACGGAACCATTCTCCGGGCGAACGATAACTTCCTGAATGCCGTCGGCTATTCGCTCGATGAGATTAAGGGCAAACATCACAGCATGTTCGTAGACGATGTCTACGCTCGTAGCGGGGAGTATCGGGAATTCTGGGCGAAGCTGAATCGCGGCGAGTATCAGGCCGCTGAATACAAAAGATTCGGCAAGGGCGGACGGGAAGTCTGGATACAAGCTTCCTACAACCCAATTCTTGATGCAAACGGCAGACCCATGAAGGTAGTGAAGTACGCCACCGATATCACTGCCCAGGTAAACGCGAAAGTCGAGATGCAGAATAAGGTCGATAGCATTCTCGAAGTCGTGATGGCTGCGGCCGAGGGTGACCTTACACGCGAAATCACGGTGAGGGGAAATGACGCCGTCGGTCAGATGGGCGAAGGCTTGTCGAATTTCTTCAAGACCCTCCGCGTCAGCGTCCAGCAGATTCTGCAAAACGCTCAGTCGGTCGGCGCATCAGCCGAAGAACTGACGGTTATCAGCCAACAGATGGCGGGCAACGCGGAAGAGACCTCAACCCAGGCCAAAGTCGTGTCTGCGGCTAGCGACGAAGTCTCCAAACGTGTGTCGATCGTTGCCACCGGCGGCGAAGAGATGTTGGCCTCTATTCGCGAAATCGCCAAGAACTCGAACGAGAGCGCACGTGTCGCCAAGAATGCTGTTTCCATGGCGGAAAATGCAAACCAGACCGTGTCGAAACTTGGTGAGTCGAGCGTAGAAATCGGTAAAGTGATCAAGGTCATCACCTCGATCGCACAACAGACCAACTTGCTCGCATTGAACGCCACCATCGAAGCTGCCCGCGCAGGCGAGGCAGGTAAGGGCTTTGCGGTTGTTGCCAACGAAGTGAAGGAACTGGCGAAAGAGACAGCCAAGGCTACGGAAGAGATCGGCCGCAAGATCGAGGCCATTCAGATCGACACCAAGAGTGCTGTTCAGGTGATCGGGGAAATTGGCTCCATCATCAACCAGATCAATGACACGTCTAATTCGATCGCATCAGCGGTTGAAGAGCAGACGGCTACCACGAACGAGATGGGAAGCAACATCAACGAAGCGGCACGCGGCGCAAATGAGATCACAAGCAACATCTCTGGCGTTGCGGAAGCGGCACAAAATACGACAGGCGGGGCGAGCGAAACGCAGACAGCGGCTCGAGCCCTAGCTGACATGGCATCTCAGCTCCAGGGCTTAGTGTCCAAGTTCAGGATCTAGCGATCGGACCTAGACCGAAAGCTTTCAAGAGGAACGGACTCCCGGGCCGACAAGCACGGGAGTCCTCAACCAATTATAGAGGACTAGAGAATTCATGGCCGCAAAAGCGATGGTCGTCGACGATTCTAAGGCAATTCGAATGATACTTACCCGTAATCTCAACAATTTGGGTTACGAGGTGTGTTCAGCAGCGAACGGCGCGGAAGCACTAACGATGCTGAACGAGCAAGCTCCTGAGCTGTCGTTTTTTCTTGTCGACTGGAATATGCCCGAAGTCACTGGGATTGAGCTTGTTGAACGCGTGCGCCGCATGCCCTCATACGCCGAAGTTCCCATCATGATGGTGACGACCGAAACAGAGATTGAGCAGATGGTGCGAGCGCTCGAGGCGGGTGCCAATGAGTACGTCATGAAGCCGTTTACGGCCGAGATGATCGCTGACAAACTCCGCATCATGGGTGTCTTGGAATAACGGTGCTGCCAGTGACATTGCCGGGTGCGACTACACAGCATCTTGCCTCAGAAAAGAAGATCCGCGTCTTAGTTGTCGACGATTCCGTCGTGATTCGCCGCTTGGTGACCCATGCACTGGGCGAGGATAGTCAAATTGAAGTTGTCGGAGCGGCGCCGAACGGAGCAATTGCCTTACAACGGATTCCACAGCTGAAGCCGGACGTGGTGACGCTGGATATCGAAATGCCCGAGATGAACGGTCTTGAGGCGTTGAAGCAGATTCGAAAGCTGTATCCTTCGCTCCGTGTGATCATGTTCAGCACGCTGACCGAACGCGGAGCATCGGTCACTTTAGAGGCTCTTTCGCTCGGTGCGAGCGACTACGTGACCAAAGCAGCCAACGTCGGTTCGCTTGACAAGTCGATGTTGTCGCTTAGGTCGGAGCTGGTGCCCAAAGTAAAGCAATTCTTTCGGCCGGCCGCTGATCCGAAGAGAGCGCCGGTTACATCCCTCGCGAAGCCCAGCATCATAGCTGCGCCATCTGTCAGACCAAGATTGGCGGGAGTTCGTAAGGTAGTCGCAATAGGGGTTTCGACAGGCGGCCCCAACGCGCTGGCAGAGGTTATGCCGATGTTTCCGAAGAACTTTGGTTTGCCCATAGTGATGGTCCAACATATGCCGCCCTTGTTCACGCGACTCTTAGCTGAACGGCTCGACGGCCTTTCGCAGATCCGGGTTGAAGAAGCAAAAGAAGGCAGCCGACTTGAACCGGGCAAGGCGCTGATTGCACCCGGCGGATGTCACATGCGAGTTCAGAAGTCGGGCGGCGGATACGCGGCCACGCTAGACGATAGCGCCCCGGTAAATTCTTGCCGGCCTGCGGTCGACGTGCTTTTTGATTCCGTTGCCGAGACGTTTGGCGGTGCGACTGTCGTCGCAATGCTCACCGGAATGGGCGCCGACGGATTACGAGGCACGGAGAAATTGGTGGGTTTAGGCGCATATGTGGTCGCTCAGGATGAAGCAAGCAGCGTAGTTTGGGGAATGCCTGGAGCAGTGGTCAGAGCTGGTCTGGCGAACGTGCAGGTGGACCTGCGCTCGGTTGTAGCCGAGATTGTAAAGCAGTGCTAGGGACTGGCATAGAAAGAGAATGATGGCGGAAATAAGTACAAGAACTGGAAACCGGGAAACCGATATCACTCCCGAAAACTACGCTTTCCTGCAAAGCCGGATCTACAAGGAATCTGGCATTGTGTTGGATCAGACAAAGCAGTACCTTATCGAAGCGCGGCTGATGCCAATCGTTCGCGAAGAGAAGCTTGGAACCCTGAATGATCTTTGTCTTCGGCTGCAAAGAAGCGAAAATACCGTCTTAAACCGGCAAGTCGTCGAAGCCATGACGACAAACGAGACGATGTTCTTCCGTGACGTCACCGTTTTTGAGCGGCTGAAGGCCGACGTTCTTCCGGGCATTGTTGAGAAGCGCAAGGCGTCTCGCACTCTGAATATCTGGTCCGCAGCAGCTTCGACCGGGCAAGAGGCGTACAGCCTGGCCATGCTGCTCACGGAAATGGGGCTTGCTGGCTGGAAGATCAGAATCTTGGGCACCGACCTGAATAGTCAGGTTCTGGATCGGGCGCGGAGCGGCAGCTACATCCAACTCGAAGCGAATCGAGGACTTGCCGCGAAATATCTGATCAAGTACTTCGAGCGCGTCGGTCTCGAGTGGAAGGTGAAGCCCGAATTGCGCCGCATGGTCGAGTTTAAGGAATTCGATCTACGGAAGAGCATGGCGGGGCTGGGCTCTTTCGACCTGGTGTTGTGCCGAAACGTGCTGATCTACTTTGACGCAAACACAAAGAAGCAGATTTTAACCGGAATTCGCTCGGTCCTAAATACCGGCGGAACGCTGATTCTTGGCTCGGCCGAAACTGCGCTCGGTCTCGACGACAAGTTTAGTCGTCGGGCTCAAGGAGCGAGTGTTTTCTACGAAGCCATTTAGGGGGATAGCTTGATTAAGACTTTTGACATCGCACCATACGCCGATACGGCCATACAAGTGGTGCAGGACGTTTTCAAGACGATGTTGTACTCCGATGTGCGCGAGTCTTCCGCGGAGGACTACAACAAGCGCTCTACCGAAGTAACTGCCGCAATCTTCTTCAACGGTGATTGGAGAGGTGCGACTTACATTGAGTGCAGCGAAAAACAAGCACTACGCTTCACACAACAGCTGATGGATGTTCCGTATCCGACTGAAATTGACAGTGATGTCGGAGATGCCATGGGTGAACTCGTCAACATGGTGGGGGGCAATCTCAAATCAGCCTTGCCCAGGGGCGTCTCTCTCTCGCTTCCTTGTGTCTTCAAGGGCAAGGACCACAACTTCCACGTCTGCAAAGTGAACGAAAGTTTCCGGATCGCATTCGCGGGCGCGTACGGCACCTTTTGGATCACGATCTGCACCTACGTGAAGTAAGACCGAGACCTTAGCGGAGCCGCCAAGGCGGCTCTCAACCGCCCGTTCGAGCGTCTACGAAATCATCCATTTTCTTGAAAAGGTTCTCCGCGGAAGAGGTTAAGGTTACTTGCTCCATCAGGCAGCCGCAGCTGATGGTTAGCATTACCGATCTGCTACCGACATCTATATTCGCGGAAAGAGGCTTGTTCGAAATCGCTCGAATCTGGCTCCCCATTTTGTCGGAGTTCTCGGAAGTAATGATCGCCGAGAACGCTGTGCCGCCCCACCGGGATAGCGAGTTGGAGTCCGGTAGCTCCTGCGCCAGATATTGCGCCACATACAGCAGCACGCGATCGCCTGCGGCTCTCCCAAACCTCTTGTTGATCAATGGAAGGCGTTCGACAACGAACAGAGCCAGCATGAAGGTTTTCTGTTCCCCGATCGCGTCCGACACAATCTTTTCGAACAATAACCGGCCGGGCAAGCCCGTTTCGGAGTCGATGTGATGGGTCACGGGCGGTAGCACAACCGTAGGTTGCGCCGGGGCTGGCTTCGCTTTCTCTGTCCGAATTATCTCCAGGCACTTCGTGATAGAACCCTTGATCGCCTCCGGGTCTGGGAGGTCGAGAGTTTCTGACAGGGCTTGTTCGAGTGCTTCTAACGTGCCCACGGCGACAGGTGCGGCCGGCACTTCCGGCGGGGGCTTCTGCGGTTCAATGGGGCGGTTCTCTCCCGGCAGCAATCCGCCTAGCGCTTGAAGCAAGGGCGCTATCAGGATTGTCTGATGATCAGTGAGTTGATTGAACCAAGCCTTGACGGTCCGCTTTGCTTCGGCCGAATCGAGCTGAGTTTTAATTTCCGTAACGACCTACCGAGCGTATTCTAGCATTCGTATCAGATAAGATAACCCAGCGTTTGAGTCGTTAACTCATTGCACGATAGCAGGTTACGTTTGTGCCCGCATTCCCGCCGGAAGTCAACGAAGGTACCGAACGCACGCCATCCTCAGGGTGTCAGCGCGATTTCGGGGCGAAGTGCATGCGACCGGATATGCTTACTAGTCGACCCCGATATTGCCCGACGGCCCGACCCTGCAAGAGATCCGAAAGCAAGATATGAGGTCCTGGTGTTCTTTCTAGCAAAGATAAAAGGATTGAGCTGATTCGCACATGATCAAACCGCTTCTACTTCTGGCGGCCGCCCAGTTTTGTTGTCTCGCCGCCGATCTGACAGGCAACTGGGTCGCGCGTGATCCCTTACCGGACGGTACCGTGCGGCGCACGTATTTCGACCTGAAACAGAATGGCTCCCACATCTCGGGGCACATTCGCGCCGGCCAGTTTTACTACGAGATCACGGAGAGCACGGGTAATCCGGAGGGTTTCAGCCTGGCAGCCAGCATGCGCGACGGCAATACGACGCGGAGCGCTAAGTATGAAGGCAAGTTGGAGAACGACGAACTGCACGTTACTACGCGACGAAGGCCGGAGGCGCCGCTGATCGAGTTAGTAGCGCGTCGTGCGCCTGCCGGCGAAGGTGCGATGCCGGCGAGATTGCCGCTCCCGTCGCTTCACGTAGTTCGCTCAAATAATTTGGCGCAAACACCTCCTATGGGTTGGAATAGCTGGAATAAGTTTGCTTCCAAGGTAGACGATGCCGGCGTTCGCGCGTCCGCCGATGCGATCGCCTCAAACGGTATGAAGGACGCCGGTTACCTCTACGTCAATATCGACGACACCTGGGAAGCGGAACGGGACGCAGACGGCAAGATCCAGACGAATAAGAAGTTCCCGGACATGAAGGCTCTTGCCGATTACGTGCACAGCAAGGGGTTGAGGCTCGGCATCTATTCTTCTCCCGGACCGAATACCTGCGCCGGCTACGAAGGAAGCTACGGCCACGAGGAGCAAGATGCAAAAAGCTACGCGCAGTGGGGAATCGACTACCTGAAATATGACTGGTGCGGCGCTCGCAACATCTATAAGGATGACGACGATGCAGGCTGTTTACCAGAAGATGGGCGATGCCCTGAACGCTTCCGGACGCCAGATCCTTTTCAGCCTCTGTCAGTATGGCCGCGACGATGTCTGGAAATGGGGTCCGAAAGTCGGCGGCAACTTGTGGCGTACGACGGGCGACATTCGTGACACCTGGGACTCTATGTCGACGATTGGCTTCAATCAGACCGAAATCGCCGAGTACGCCGGACCAGGACATTGGAACGACCCGGATATGTTAGAAGTCGGCAACGGCGGTATGACTCCGACTGAATATAAGACTCATATGACCTTGTGGTCGATCCTCGCGGCGCCGCTTCTGGCGGGCAATGATCTCCAGCCCATGTCTCGCGAGATCCTGGAGATCCTGATCAATAAAGACGTAATCGCAGTGGATCAAGACCGTGCCGGCAAGCAGGGAACTCGTGTTTCGAAGTCAGGCGAGAACGAGGTCTGGGCTAAGCCGCTGGCAGATGGTTCCAAAGCCGTCGCTCTGTTCAACCGCGGTGCGTCGGAAGCAACTGTGGCAGTCAACTGGTCCGATGTCGGATTCAAACGGCCGCCCCAGCGTGGTCGGGACCTCTGGCAGGGTAAGGACGTGACGCTCCGGACTGCTCAGTTTTCCGCTTCCGTCCCCTCTCATGGAGTTGTTTTGCTTCGCGTATCGGAGAAATGAACACATGCGGCTAACCGGAAGAATCAAAACGGTTCTGACACTGCTCGCTCTCGGCAGCCTGGCGCCGTCCGCCGGAGTTTCCCAGGGGCCGCCGGTTTCAAGTACCGAACGAATTGGTTGGTGGCGTGATGCCCGCTTCGGCATGTTCATCCATTGGGGACTTTATGCGATCCCCGCGGGCGAATGGAAAGGGCAGCAGATTCCGGGAATTGGCGAGTGGATCATGAACAGGG
The DNA here is from genome assembly GCA_963730775.1 of uncultured Acidobacteriaceae bacterium. Lineage (GTDB taxonomy): Bacteria > Acidobacteriota > Terriglobia > Bryobacterales > Bryobacteraceae > Bog-105. The sequence continues at coordinate 674,103 of CAVSTI010000028.1, forward strand.
CGAAAATACCCGTTCGTGACTACGAGCAACTGGCGAAGCAGTTCAATCCCGTCAAATTTGATCCCGATGCGTGGGTTCGAACCGCAAAAACAGCTGGTCAGAGGTACATGGTGATCACGGCGAAGCACCACGACGGATTTGCCATGTTCCGCTCAAAAGTGTCGAAGTATAACGTCTACGATGCGACTCCCTTCCATCGGGACGTGGTTGGAGAACTGGCGGCCGCCTGTAAGCGTGCGGGAATGCCCCTCGGCTTTTATTATTCCCAAACACAGGATTGGCACGAGCCCGACGGCGATGGGAATACCTGGGATTTCGACCCGTCCAAAGCGAACTTTCGACAGATATCTTCATGAGAAGGCGATACCGCAGGTCCGCGAGCTTCTTACGAATTACGGTCCCGTTGCCCTCATCTGGTTCGACACTCCCAAGAACATAACCCCCGCCGAAAGTAAGGAACTCGTCGACCTGGTCCACACGCTTCAGCCCAAGTGTCTGGTCGATGGCCGGATCGGACACGATATGGGTGACTACCAGAGCACCGGAGACAACGAAATTCCTTCGAAAAGGCTGAGTTACGACTGGGAGGTCCCGGCTACGCTAAACGATACCTGGGGTTTCAAGAAGGATGACAACAACTGGAAATCCTCTCAGACGCTCATTCGACAGCTCGTTGACATTGTCAGCAAGAACGGCAATTACCTGTTGAATGTCGGCCCAACTGCCGAGGGACTTATTCCGCAGCCCAGCATTGAGCGTCTGACTCAGGTTGGTTCCTGGCTCAAGGTGAACGGAGATGCGGTTTACGGCGCCAAACCAAGTCCTTACCCCTATGAATTCGACTGGGGCTCCATCACAAGCAAGCCCGGTCGAGCATTCGTCAATGTCGTCGAATGGCCGAGTGATGGGAGTTTTGTCCTCTATGGTTTGAACAGCAAGGTGCACCGGGCGTCTCTGCTCTCGCGGTCAGGGGCCGATATAACCGTCGAACAGAGTCAGTCCGAGGGACACGAGGTACTTCGGCTGCGAGTGCCTTCGCAACGTCCCGATCCGAATGTATCCGTGATCGAGTTACAGGTGGACGGTATGCCCGATGCGAATCAGCGCCTGACTCAGCAGCCGGACGGGTCCGTGACATTGAACGGACAGTTCGCGCAGTTCAAAGCCGGCTCGAACATCAAGGTCAACAATCGTGGTGTGACAACGAATTGGACGGACGGATCAGAACCGCTCGCATGGGATTTTGACCTTTACCGGCCCGGCAAATACACCGTTATGGCCCGGGCTGCCGCGGCTCGGGTTGCAGGCACTTGGATGCAGCCGGCCTCCATGCCGGGGACTGAGTTGAAGGTGGAAGTGGACGGCAAATCCGCCGCTCAGAGCCTACAAAACGGAGTAAAAGTTCCCGATCCGCGTAACCCGCTCTTCCCCGACATGCAATTCAAGCTTGGGGAGATCACGCTTCAGCCGGGGCAGAAACATCTGGTGGTCTCTGCGCCAAAGTTAGGGACGGATGCTCAAGCGGGCGTCCATCTGCGATCGATCGTGTTGGAGTCCGTGAAGTAAAGGTCTCTACTCAGCGGTTTGACAGCCAAACCCGCCCCAATTCGTCGATTGCTAGCCCTCGAAGCTTAACGTTTCTTTCGGCGCACTGTGCACGATCTGCTGTATCATACGCAATGATGGTTTGCCCTGTCGCGACCGTCTAACTTGGCTTCGTCCAATTCCAATACCAAGGAACTGAATGTCATTGCGCCCCCGCCCCTTGTCGCTCGGCACTCCGGTGCTCATTTGTTTGGCCGCAACTTCCTTCGCCCAGCAGACCCGTACCAGCTGGAAAGACTATCTCGGTGGGCCTGACAGCTCCCATTATTCGTCTCTGGATCAGATTAATCGCAAGAACGCCGACAAGCTCGAAATTGCCTGGAAATACAACACGGGCGACGATCTGAACTACACATTCAGCCCGCTGGTGATAGACAACATGGCGTATTTCGCTGCGAAGAGCGGCTCACTGGTGGCGGTGGATGCCACAAGCGGCAAAGAACTCTGGGTACATCCGTTTAGTGCGCAGCCAGGGGCCCCTGCTGCCTTCGCCCGATTCGCCGGAATCACAGGACAACGCGGAGGGAACTACTGGGAAAGCAAAGACCGGTCCGACCGGCGTCTTTTTATATCTGCTTCCGGATTTCTCTACGGGATTGATGCCAAAACGGGTAAAACTGATCGAGACCTTCGGCGATCACGGAAGAGTGGACCTGAAAGCAGGTATCGATCGAGCACGACGAGGTCTGTCGGCGAGAAGCGCCGGCCGAGTCATTGGTGACATTCTGATTCTTGGCAGTGCCACTGGTGAGGGATACCTGGCACCTCCGGGCGATCTCCGGGCGTTTGATGTCGTTACCGGCAAGTTGCTTTGGGTATTTCACACCATTCCTCATCCGCGGCGAACTCGGTTACGACACCTGGCCGAAAGACGCTTACACCTATATGGGCGGGGTGGATGTCTGGGGCGAGATCACGGTTGACGAGAAACGCGGGATCGCATATTTCCCTGTCGCCTCGCCAAAGTATGAGCTGTATGGCGGAGACCGGCATGGAGCCAACCTTTACGGCGATTGTCTGCTAGCTCTGGATGCCCGGACCGGCAAATATCTTTGGCATTACCAGACCATTCATCATGACGTCTGGGATTACGATCCGACTGCTGCGCCACAACTCGCCACCGTAAAGCACGACGGCAAAGACGTCGACGTTGTGGCGTTGGCAAGCAAGAACGGTTTCCTTTATGTGTTCGACCGCGTAACTGGCAAGCCTATCTGGCCAATCGTAGAGAAGCCCGTTCCTCAGTCGGACGTGCCGGGCGAAATGACGTGGCCCACGCAGCCGTTTCCGACAGCGCCGCCGCCATTCGCGCGGCAGGGGTGGACGGACGACGACTTCTATGACGGGTTCATGACTCCGGAAGAGAAGGTTCAGTGGAAGGAGCGGCTGAAGAACGCTCGGAAGGGCTTTTATACGCCGCTCGGCTCAGTAGATAGCATCTCTCTGCCCTCGGTGAATGGCGGCGCGCTCTTCTTCTCGTCTGGAGCGGATCCAACCAACGGCACCGTTTACGTGGAATCCAAAGACATGCCATCGGTCATGAAACTGGTGCGGGCGGGAGAATCCACGGCTGCAAACACCGGCAGCACAATCCCCTCACGCCCTGCGAAGGTGCGTTCTCGCGATTCCGGGCCCTTCGCGGCGTTCACTACGGAGAAGCAGGGTCGAGCTGTTTTCGAACAGGATTGCCAGGTGTGCCATGGGCCCGAACTCAAGGGCGACCGCGGGCCGGCGATCGATACTGCCGTGAAGCGGTTGGGATCGGATGGCACGCGCGCAGTGATTACGAACGGGCGAAACGGGATGCCGGCATTCCCGAAGCTGACCGGCGATGCAATGAGCAACTTGCTCGCGTTCCTCGGCGATCCCGAAGCTGCGCCGCCTGGGTCGGCTGCCCCGTTGGCGGCTCTTCGATCTATGATTCCGAACGAGCCCGAATATCCGTCGAATGTGACTCCGCCCCCCTCGCGGTACAAGACCGGTTATGGGAATGAGTCGTACATCATCAAGCCGCCATGGACGACGCTGACCGCCTACGATCTGAATACAGGAACGATCAAGTGGAAAGAACCCTATGGCGACCTGCCGCAGGCTGGCCCAAGCAAAGAACTGCGCGGGAATGTTTATCCGAAGAGTGGATTTGTCATCACAGCCGGCGGATTAATCATGTATGCGGGCAACGATTCCAAACTGTACGTGATCGATAAGGACACGGGAAGCTGATCACGACTAAAGATCTGCCCAATGGATCTCTCGGCCAGCCGGCCGTTTATCAAGCGAACGGGCGCGAATACATCCTGTTTGCGGTTTCGGGCGGCAATCCTTACCCGGAAGGCGCCACCATGGCCCCGGGCGGGGTCACGCCTCCCGCAACCGAGAAGTGCTATATTGCTTTCGCATTGCCTGAAACGGGCAACAAGACTACCAATTAGATCCTGGGAGGGTGGCGAACATGAATGTCAGGACTCGAAAGCTTCCTGGTGTTCGCTTTCGCTGCTCTCCAGCCTACAAGCTGCGGACTCGAAGGCCTGCGCCGATCTTCGTCTCGTATCCGCTTTCCAGTCGGCACGATCACGAAGGCAGAGTTAGTCCGATCCGGTCCAGCCTCTGCCGACAGTTCGCGTTCCTCCGTTGTGCCGCGTCACGGCTACTTGAAGCCGAGTCCCGATTCGGACATCAAGATGGAGCTTTGGCTTCCGGACAATTGGAACGGAAAGCTCGAAGGCGAACGGCAATGGCGGCTGGACAGGATCGATCAATCCACGGCCCTGAGCGCGGGCGTCAAGCGTGGCTACGCGTCCGCGATGAGCGACCTTGGGCACGAGGGATCCCGCGCTACGTTTGCGATGGGCCATCCCGAGAAGCTTGTCGATTTCGGATATCGTGCCGCTCACGAAATGACCCTCGCCGCGAAAGCAATCACTGCCGCTTATTACAAGCGAGCGCCCGCTCATTCGTATTGGACCGGTTGCTCTGCCGGCGGAAGGTCGGCGCTCATGGAGGCGCAACGTTATCCGGCTGATTACGATGGCATCGTGGCCGGTGCTCCTGGATGGAACTGGACAGGGCGCGCGCTGCAATCGGTGAGGATTGCCCAAGCCGCGCACAAGGACGAGCAAAGTTACATCTCCTCCGGCTAAGTATTCGCTCATTCACGATGCGGTATTGCGCGCCTGCGACACGATCGACGGCTTGAAAGACGGCGTTCTGGAGGATCCCACGCGCTGCCACTTCGATCCGAAAGAACTCGAATGCAAAGGGCCGGATTCTCCGGCGTGTTTGTCGCCGGCTCAGGTCGATACAGCGCATGTCATTTACGACGCCGTCAGGAACAGCCGAACGCACGAGTTTATTTTCCCGGGATTCGAACGGGGCAGCGAACTGGGTTGGGCGCGAATGGCTGGCCCGCAGCCGTTTGAGATCGGGCAGGACCTGTTCAAGTATGTTGTTTTCCAAAACCCCGACTGGGATTACCGCACGTTTAACTTCGACAGCGATCTGGAACTCACGGCCAAGGCAGAGCGCGGAATCTTGAATGCGTCAGATCCCGACTTGCGCCCGTTCTTCCGCCGCGGCGGAAAGCTGATTCAGTACCACGGGTGGAGCGATCCCCAGATTGCGCCCGGCATCAGCGTCGAGTACTACAAAGCTGTCTTGTCGAACTCCGGAGGAGCGTCCGCTGCTTTCGGACTCATACCGGCTGTTCATGGTTCCGGGAATGGCCCACTGCGCCGGTGGTGAGGGTGTATCTACGTTCGACACATTGGGTGCGCTCGAGACCTGGGTAGAGCAGGGCAAGGCGCCCTGCCCGGATAACAGGAACGCGTGTGCAGGATGAACGTATTGAGCGAAGCCGGCCCCTATGCCCTTATCCTCAAGTCGCAAGATACAACGGGTCAGGAGACCCGAACGACGCCGTTAATTTCTCTTGTCAGACTCCGTGACTTGCTATGCGAATAGCGGTTCTCTCTGATATACACGGGAACCTTACTGCGTTCGAAGCTGTGCTCACCGATCTTCGGGACGTTTCGCCGGATCTTGTGTTTCACGGCGGTGACCTTGCTGATACCGGATCGGGTCCGGCGGAGATCGTCGATCACATCCGCGATCTCGGCTGGGCAGGCGTGATGGGCAACACCGATGAGATGTTAGTGCTTCCACAAACCCTGGATGAGTTCTCAGCCACATCTTCAGCGCCGCCACCTTTGTGGGATGCTGTTCGAGAGATTGCCGCCTTTACGCGCGTTGCGCTCGGCGATGCCCGGTTGGAGTGGCTCCGCAGTCTCCCTGTCGCGCTAACCAGAACCGAGCTCGCGATTGTTCACGCCACTCCAGAGGACGTCTGGCGCACGCTTCCGGAGACAGCGTCGCAGAGAGAACTGGATTCAACATACATCCCCTTGGGTAGACCGACTGTTGTGTTTGGGCACACGCATCGCCCCGGCATATGCGTCCTGAACGGTCACGTTCAGCTTCTGATCAATGCTGGGAGTGTCGGGCTTCCCTATGACGGCGATCTGCGAGCGTCGTACGTGATCCTCGATGATGGCCGCGCCGAGATTCGCAGAGTGGCCTACGATGTCGAGCGAGAGATCAGAGCGATTTCGTCTCGTCGCGTGCCGGGCGCAGACTGGATTGCCCGAATGCTGCGAACCGCCAGCCCCCAACTGCCGTGAATCCTGGGTCCCGAGCGGCCGGTCTGGAAACTATGACGTCGACGAGCCCCAAATATCCCCAACCGTGAAACCATTCGGGAACGGATCTTCGGGATCGACAACATATTGCGCAAAGCCGGTAATCCAGGCCTGTCCGGAAAGAGTCGGAACAACCGCTTTGTAATCCCCTACGCGACTTTTCGATCAGCCTGCCAGTGAACGTTGTGCCGAGGATGCCTTCGTGAATAAAGTCCTGACCGAACCCGAGTTTGCCCTTTGCATGGAGCGTCGCCATCTTCGCGCAGGTTCCGGTGCCGCAGGGCGAACGATCTAAAACGCCCGTCCAGGACTTCGGCCGAGACCAATCGAGCGTGCCGGTGGAAACAATCACCGTATTCCGGCGGCTCGATGAAGCGTTCATCGGCTCGCCCGAAATTTGAGCAATGGTGATATCGCGGATCTCCGGATTGTCCGGATGCGAAACGGGCAGTTGTTCGCGTGCGGCGGCCTTGATCATCTCTCCCAGCCGGACCAACTCACGTGCGTCTTCGGGGACCAGGCGCACACCGAGTGGCGCAGCGTCGGCAATCACATAGAACATGCCACCAAAAGCGACATCCACTGTCACGGTCCCCAGATCCTTTGACCTCTATGGGCGTGTCCAGATGAGTCGCAAAGGCAGGCACATTGCGAAAGGTCACTTTCTTGACCTTGCCGTTCCGTACTTCCGCCTCCACGCGATCAGTCCGGCCGGAGTTTCCAGCTTGAGACGAGTGAGCGGCTCTTCGACCCGCACCATACCTGTCTCAATCAACACCGTTACGACGCAAATCGTGTTGGTGCCCGACATCGGCGGATACTCCACCTGCTCCATGATCACGAAGCCTGCGTCCGCTTCCGGATGAGTCGGAGGAAGAATCAAGATTGCAGTTCGCCGCTGGATAACCGCGCGGCTCGCGAAGCATGCGCAGCCGTAGATCGTCCGCCTTCGTCGCCAGGTGCTTCATCTTTTCGAACATTGTTTTACCGGGAACATCCAGCACGCCGCCAGTAATGACGCGTCCCGGCTCGCCGCATGCGTGAGCGTCCACGGCCGTGATCATGCTTTGAAACCGCATCTACGAGGAGGCTTTTCCGATTCCGCCAATAACTCCTGCAGATACTTTCCCCAGATTGCCGGAATGGAATGTGTCCCATGTCCCCGCGTTTGATCGCTGATCGGAATCAGGATGAATCGTCCGTGCTTGACTCTCTTGATCACTCGATCTGAGATGCCCAACTCCGGCGGGTTGACTTGGTCATCGGCTGAATTGATTGCCAGCAGTGGAGCCTTGATCACCTCTAACTTCGGTTCGGGATTGTAAAGTCGCGACGACTCGTAAGCATAGATCATGTCGTTCGCATCCATATCGCACCGCGCGCGCCTCGTACGACTTCATCGACGCCATTACTTCTCGTGCGTTGGCATGTTCTTCTGCATCTGCAATGGCACGCTGGTCATCAGCGACAAGAAATAGATCGCGCAGAGCATGCCATGCTTCGGCGGAGTCGTGTAATCGCCGTTCTTCCATTCCGGGTCTTGCTCGATGGAATTGATCAGCATCTGCCGAATCAGCCAATTCCGTCCGGCGATCTCGACCGGATTGCTGGCGAGCGGCATCAATGCGTCCATGAAGTCTGGGATAGGTCTCTCCCCACACCCACGTATGCATGGCTCCCATCGATGTACCCATGACGAGCCGAAGATGGTTCACCTTCAACCCTTCCGTGATCAGCAGATAATCCGCTTTCACCATGTCGTCATAGGTGTATTTCGGAAACCGCATGTGCATTCCGTCGCTGGGCTTGCTCGAATCTGCCATGCCCGATCGCGTCCGGAAGAATGATGAAGTGCGTGCTGCGTCCAGCAACTGTCCCGGCCCAAACAGATGACCTCCAAAGGTCTCGTTGAGAAACCCTTTGCCATTCCTGTGGTTCCATGCATAATCAGCACGGCGTTCCGGACCGTACCAGCTCGGGTCCCTCTCCGGTTTTCCAATCGTCCAATAGTGGAGCTTCAGTTCGGGCAAAGATTCTCCCGTAACGAACTTGAAGTTCTTTACCGTGTAGCTTCCGTCCGTAGCCGGAGGGAAACTGGCGGCGGACACGACTCCCGCGAGGAAAACTGGTAGGAGAAGGAATCTCTTCATTGCATTCTCAATCTCTTGGCTGATTTTTCTTTACGTAGTCGGTAATCTGCTCACCCGTTGCAAACCAGACTCCCGGTTTGGATTTCATATACGTAATCAATTGATCCAGTTGATTCGCGGGTGCGCGATGCCCGCTCATATAAGGATGAAGCGTAAGTACAAACAAAGTGCCTTCGCGATAGGCGCCGTCGAATTCATCCCGGTAAAGCTGAAACAGAAGCTCGGGCGATGGCATATGTCCCTGCTGCCCGAGATAAGGAGTTTCGGTCAGTGTCCAATCAATGGCCAGTTCCACTAAGCCGGTCGGCTTGCCGCGAGACATTACCTCGTATGGTTCATCTAACGCCTGAAGACTGCTGTCGTATAGAAATCCCTTTTTCCGGATCAGATCGAGCGTAACTGAACTGAAGGCCCAGGACGGGAGCACGATACCCGACAGGCTTCTTGCCGGTCGCCTTTGTCATGTAGTCGATTGCCTTGTCGAGCAGGCGCTCTTCTTCACCGTCGGCAAGTCTGGGCGGAAACTCGTGAATCCAACCGTGAATGCCAATCTCGTTCCGCCCGCTTTTCATGATTGCCTGCAGCATCTCAGGGTGAATCATGGCGTCGACGCCGGTCACGAAAAACGTTGCGGGAATTCTATAGCGATCGAGAATTTTGAGGATACGAGGCGTCCCGCTCTCTGCGCCGAAATCGGATGCGGACAGCGTTGTCGCGGAAGTCGTTCCATCCCGAAGAAGCGGCGCTTGCGTATCGTCGTCGAAGCTCAAACAAACAGCAACGCGCGCGCCATCGGGCCAGACTTTCGGCGTTAGCTTCCGTGCGACTCGCGCGATATCAACCGTGTCCTTGATCTGCGCATCGCTCCATTGCGTACCCGGTTGCCCTGAGCCCTGCTGTGCCGCCGTTCGGTTCTGGCCCGCATTCCCCAATTGGATCCCGCAGACTGCTGCTAATACCGCCGCCAAGAGGATGTTCGTGCTAGGAGTGGAGATCACGGGGATTGCTTGCGCAGCGGTTCATCCGGCCGCCTCCAAGGAGAGCCGGATGTCGCATTATAACGTCCTCTCGCCTTCTCCTAGCGATCGTCGTCCGATTCCGCTGATCGGGTGCGGCGAGCGGCCCCATTGTTAGGCTGCGGTTGCGCGTCTTCTTCGGTCATATCCACCCTCTGATCGAAATCGCCCAACAGCCAGCGGCAGAAGTAGTCGGCTCGGACCCAGAAGAAGTAGTTCGCTTCGGGCGCATAGCCGTGGCGCATGCCCGGCAGGATGAATTGATCGAAGCGTTTATTGGCCTTGATCAGAGCGTCGGCCAGGCGCATGGTGTTGGCCATGTGAACGTTGTCGTCCATGTCGCCGGTGGTCAGCATCAGATGGCCTTTCAGGTTCTTGGCGATCTCGGAGTTCTTCTCGATGTGATATTCGAATGTGACTTTGCCATCCGGTCCATCCACTTCCTTGACGCCGTGATGCTTCTCGCTCCAGTTCTGGTTATAGACGTTGTTCTCGTGGTTGCCGGACTCGCTGACAGCGACCTTGAAGAAGTCCGGATACTGCAAGCATGGCGGCGGTGGACATGAAGCCGCCGCCGGAGTGGCCGGTGATGCCGACGCGGTCGATGTCGATGAAGGGATAGCGCCGGGCGAGCTGCTCGATGGCGGCTTTCTTATCGGCCAGGCCGTAGTCGCGCAGGTTGCCGTAGCCGAAGGTGTGATACCACTTGGAGCGGTGCGGATTGCCGCCGCGGTTGCCCACTTCGATCACGATGAAGCCGAACTGCGCCAAGCGCAACGTTCGCGTTCTTCGGCGAGAAGGTTTGCGTGACGCTCTCGGTCTGCGGGCCCGGATAGACATAAGGCGATGATCGGATACTTTTTGTTGGGATCGAAATCGAACGGCTTGTACATCACGCCGTAGAGATCGGTGATGCCGTCGTCGGCCTTGACCTGAGAACGGCTCCGGCATATTGAAGCCGGCATCCATCAGGGCGGAGATGATCGGTGGTTTCGAGATCCATCGACTTCAGCGCCGGTGCGATCGTAGAGAACGGAGTGCGGAGCGGTGTTCACGCGTCGAAGCGTTGTCGACGAAGTAATGTCCGTCGTCGGCGATGGCGAATGGCATGCGAGGCGTCGCCGGCGTCTAGCAGCTTCATGCCGGTGCCATCGAGTTTGACGCTGTAGACATGCGTGAAATACGGGATTCTCGCCCGGCTTCGCGGCCTTCGGCGGTGAAGGTCATCGTCGCGGGTTTTCTCGTCGATGTATCGATGAGTCTTCGGTGACGAACTCGCCGGACGTGATCTGATTTTTCAGCGTGCCGTTGCGCGTCGTAACAGATACTAGTGGCCCCAGCCGTCGCGCTCGCTCCAGAAGAGCATTTCTTCGCCGTTGTTCGATCAGGCGTAGAGGCTTGGTCTCGATATAAGTGTTCATGCGCTCTTCAATCAGGGTCTTGACTTCGCCGGTTTCGGGGTTGGCGACGCAAACGTCGACTTTATGCAGATCGCGGCTCATGCGGTCGAAGTAGAGTTTGTCGGAGCGTATCGGCGAGCCATTGAAGATCCAGTGCCGCTGGCTGCGTTCGCGCTGTCGGGCGGCTGATCGTGGGTGCGTCAAAGATCTGCAGCGTCTGATCCTTGAACCGGTCGATCTTGATTTCTTTGCGCGACTGGCGATGCGAGATCGAAAACTTCCATGTGCAGTTGCGGGACGTTCGCTTCGCCGGGCATGGCGTATTTGTAGGTCTCGAGCGTTGGGCGCGGGTTTTCGAGCGTATGAATCACCCAGAGGTCGCCCACTTTGCGCTCATCGCGGCGAATTAGGGAGAACTTCTTCGAATCCTTCGACCAATGGATCAGCACCGGCGGGACGCGGCCCGTCTTGTCCGGTTTCGGCGGCGTCGCGTTCGCCGTCCCGCCTTCCTCCTCTGCCGTTGCTGCTGTTGTTGTTGCTCTGCGCCGGATATACGGCGCGCATAGCTGAAATCAGCGACACCGTCTTTGGTCAATTGAATCTCTTTGATCTGGGGATCGTCTGCTTTCTTCAATGCCAGCGCATAGCTCGCCGCATCCATCATGAACAGGTCGTGCTTCCGCGCGAAGACAACCGTCTTACCGTCGGGCGAGAGCGACGCCCACATCGGCTTGCGAGCTTCCGGCGTAAACGTCGGGCGGAAGCGTCAGCTTGCCGGTTGCGGGATCATATTCGAAGTACAGGGTCCGGGTGCGTGCGTTGGGCGGTGTCGCGGCCCGCACCCGCTTGTCTCTGCGGTGTTCCGTTGTGGCCGTCCGTTGTCTGCGTCTGTTCTTCGGTCTCCGTCGCTGTTTGCTTGCCGTTCATGTCGGCATCCTTATCAACGCGCAACTCAAATTCGACGATCGAGTCGTTCTTGGCGAATTTGATCGTCCGGATCGGAAGATGGTGCGCGTCGTACGGCGTCCGCGTAATCTCGGTCAGCATCGCGGCTATTTTGGCGTTGTCGAAGAGCGGAGCCTTCGTTTTCTTCACTGGATCGACGAGGTAAAAGCTGCGTCCGCTGCTGGTTTCGTAGCTGTACCAGAAGCGATCGCCGTTGTCGAGCCAGTGCGGCGTGACGGAGGTATCGAACACCAGTTTCCCGACTTTGGGAGCCGTCCAATGCTGGGCTAGTTCGTAGTTGGCTTTGTGAACGGGGACAGGTTCGGTCTTGGTGTCGGCGGCGTGTAGCGACAAAGACGCCAAAGCGGTGAAAACAAGAACACAATTCTTCTTCATCATCAGTCCTACTGGGGTATTGGAACGGAAGGCGAGAAGAGGAGCGGAAATGTTACGGTCCGCCCCTCTGCTTCGGTTGAGAGTTAAAAGTTAAGTTTGAGCGCGAGCTGAAGAATTCGGCCCGTTGTGTCTAACGTGGAGGTAATCTGGCCGAAATTCGCGTTGCTGATGTTCGACTGCGGATTGGCGAAGATCGGGTTGTTGAATACCTTGAATGCTTCAGCACGGAATGTCAAGTTGCCGTCCTCACCGAGAAAGGGAAGCCGGAATGACTTGGTAGCCGAAAGGTCAAAACGTTGGCCGAAAGGACCCTGCAGGATGTTCCTGCCTGAGCTGCCGAACAGTGATCCTCCGGAAGTGTCTACCCGGACTCCGTTGTTGCCGATGACATAGGTCCCGGTTCCCGCACCTTGTTGTGGTGTCAGCCCGGTCAAAACGGTACCGTTCGGCAAGTTGGCTATGGGCGCGAAACAAGGCGCATTCATGTAGTGGTTAAGATTGGCCTCTACTGGTCCCGGATACTGTGTATAGGACGTGCAATAGGCCGAATCGCCACGCAGCGTGACCTGCCCATTTAGCCCGCCCAGGCCGCCGCCGCTGGTGCTTGTGACGGAGAAGGGCAGGCCGGATTGAAGTGTCCAAACACCGCTGAGTCCCCACCCACCGGCTACCTGGCCCAGGATACCGGACTTCGGTCCCGGCAGCTGCCACACGCCGGTGAACACAAACCGATTCCTCTGATTGAAATCAGATACGCCGCGGTTCAAGGACGGGACTAGCTGGTTGCCCTGGAAACTATCAAGGTCGGACCCGCTCGGACCCGAATCGTTGTCGGTTGAGCGCGAGTGCGTGTAATCCATCTTGAACTGGAACCCGTGAGCAAATGGGTGGCTCAGGCCAAGAATGAAGCCGTTATAGAACGACCAACCCTGGTTTGTTACCAGATTCAGCCCGGCAGGCGAGAAGCCAGGAACAGGCACGCGGATGCTAGCGTTATTGTTCGAGTTTTGAGTGACCGTGTATCCGTTGGGGAAACCAGCCGCGGCAATCAGCGGATTGTTGTAGGTGAACGGATTGGAACTGTTTACAAGCAGCGACTGATTCAAGCTCGGTTCAACCAGCAGATTGACACCGTGCGAACCGATGTAACCAAGCTCCACAATCCAGCTCTGCGGTAACTGGTATTGAACGGTCAGATTGTATTGGTGCACGTACGGAGTCGTCAGTCCTCGAGTGAAACCGTAAAGCGATTGCGAGACTGCAGGTGTGCCATCCGGATTCACGAATACAGGCGCGCCCGCCGCCGTGAAGGTCCCGTTGAACTGTCCCATCACAGGGAGAATCGGAAATTGATTGGGGAGGGGCAGACCAGCCGGCCACGGATTTCCCAGAACCTTACTGCCGGCGACGGCAGTGCCCGAGGCTAGATACTGCTGCACCCAGGGGGGCGAGGCGATCAGTTGCAGCAACGTCTGGCCGGATGTTCGGATGTAGTACATCCCATATCCGCCGCGCACCGCTAGCTTGCCATTGCCGAACACGTCGTACGCAAACCCAAGCCGTGGGGCAAAGTTGGTCTTGTTCGCGTTGGTTAGGGTCGTATCCGTAACTCCTGGCGTACCCAGTCCTTTCAGAGAAGCCGGAGAGATAAAGCCCGCCTGCATGCAATTGCCGCCACCAGCGGCAAGGCAAGCCGGTGAGACCAGACTTGGATCGAAGTTGCCGACCTTTCCGTTTATGTCATAAGGGAATCCGAGATAGTCATAACGCACTCCGAGGTTCAACGTCAGGCGTCTCGTAATGTGGAAGTCATCCTGGACGAAGCCGGCTACGTCCTGCGCGCGGTAGTTCCTTTGGAACGAGCCGACGTCGATTTGCAATCTATTCGGTGTTCCCGTTAAGAATGAGGTGAAGTTGGGGAAACTCAGGCTACCTCGGGTGCCGTATTCGTTGTCGACGTTCCAGCCATAGCGACGGTTTTCAATCCCGAATCGCACGGTGTGCTTTCCGGCGGTCCATGAAACTGTATCGCCGATTGTGATGGACGTGTTACCTCCATGCTGATACGAGTTCACTCCGATTCCGCCAAAGCTCTGCAGCCCGCTGATCGACATGGATGGAATACCGGGATACAGGCTTGCATCCCACTTGGACATCCCGATATCGTTGACCGAGACGGTTTCCGTTCCGAGCGTATAGGACTTGATGTTGGTAAAGCCGGCACGGAATTCATTCAGCAGGTTGGCGCTGAATGCTTCAGTATCGGTGAGAGCAACGTGTTTGTTCGTACCCGGAGAGTTCTGTCCCTGACCCAAGGTGACGCCTCCGCCTGTCGGTGCATACTGCGAAATGTCGGCGTAGAAGACCTGAACGCTGAGATGATTGTTTCGAAACAGGGTTCGGTCGAACGATCCAGACTCCTGATTCTCGTTGTAGATTGTCGGCAGCGAGAGCACCAGAAGGCCTGTTCCGCCTATGCCGTTACAACCAGCAACGCCAGCGCAGGATCCGGACGGGTAAAGCAGCCCTCCATACGGCCCTTTCGCATTGAGGATGTTGACGGCCACTGGATCAATCGTGTTGGCCGCTATGCCGAATGCCGAAGCGAGCGTCGCGGCGGTGCGAACGGTCGGCAGCACAGGCTGCGAGCCGCTAATCAGACTGGATACACCGTTCTTCTGTCGCGTCCCCTGGTAGGAGAAGAAAAAGAAGGTGTCTTTCAGCTTCGGTATAGGCCCGCCAACTTGGCCCCCGAACTGATTCTGCAGCAGTACCGGCGTCGGTTTCCCCTGTGCGTTCGCAAAAAAGTCGTTGGCATTCATGTCGTTGCTACGGAAGAATTCGAAGAGTCCGCCGTGGTAATGACTCGTCCCTGATCGCAAGACGACATTGATGTTGCCGCCCGATCCGCGACCTTGGCTGGCGTCGTACAGACTTGTGCTTACGCGGAATTCGCCCACAGCATCCGGGTTCGGAACCGGGACCGTGCTCAGACTATTGCTCCCAAAGCTGTTTGCGTCGACGCCATCGAGAACAAAGTTGTTAGTTGTCGTTCTTGAGCCGGCAACATTCAGGATGGGTGTTCCACGGCCAACGGTCGCGGCGCTTTGAAAACGAGCCGTGGTTCCGGCTTGCAGGGCTGTGAGATCCAGGAAGTTTCTCGTCGGCAACGGAATCTCCCGGATCTGTGTTCCAGAGATCACATCACCGGTGGTTGCAGTATGAGTGTCGACCGTCACGAGTTGATCGATCACGGTTTCCTGTACTGCGACTTGCCCAATCTGCAGTTCCGAGTTCGCGGTCGTCACTCGTGTGACATCGACCTTTACATTCTCGATGATTTGTTTCTGAAATCCCTGCATCTCGATTTGAACCCGATAATTACCGGGAGAGACGAGCGGGAAAACGAAGCTTCCGTCGGACTTGGATTGGACTTCCGACGACTGATTTGTTTCGACATTAGTTAACACCACCCGGGCGTTGGCGACCGAAGCGTGCGATGGATCAGTGATCGTCCCTTGGACGGCACCGGTTGTTGCGCTTATCTGGCCAAAAAGCAATGCGCTTGAAAGCAAGATAAGCACTGCTGCTGAGAGCAATGACTTACGAGAAAACATTCTTCACCCCTGAAGCTCGATCGATGTCGAGATCGGAACGGGTAAAGCAGCGGAGACATGGCTAACTTGCCCGCGGACGATGCGACATGGTCAGCCGGAATCCAAGCGTATTTGAAATCGGAACTAAAATGGGACGCCTGGACACGGGACACCTCTACCGTTTTCCAGATCTAAACAGCTTCCCAATTTTGGGATGAACGGAAGAAAGAAGCAACACTGTAATCGATAAATGTTTTCTATTCGATACATTTCTGTCGACGCTAACGTGTGCGATGTAACAGGAGCACCGTGCTGTCGTAGTCGCCTGTCAATGTAAGCTGAACGCCATGCCCCATCAAGAAAGCGCCGCTCAACTCGGCGTCTTGGCCCGCGAATTTGCCGTCGGGTGATTCGAGGCGATACAGGGCTTTCGCATCCAGTCCCTGAGGATAGATGACAGGTGGATTTGTCCGGTATTGCTGAGAGTGGCGGAACGCAAACAGAACCGAGTCTGACTTGTCTGAGGAGACATACTGGTTCGCCGTGACGTCGTTCAGGCGCGGTGAAAGCAGGCGAAAGAGGTTTCCATTTTGAACGGTGCCGCGGATCCGCTTATCTAAAGCGACCATCTCGGTTGCAAGCCTGGTGTCTTCGGCAGTCCAATTGTTGAGGTTCGCTCCGATCCCGAGAGCTCCCTGCATGGCGACCAGAAACCGATACTTGAGGGGCGTACTTCGACCGTTCATGTTTGGCACGTCGGTCACCCATGCCGACATGAACTTAGCTGCGTATGCTTCAGAGAAGCCTTCTTGAATACGCAGACGATCGAATGCTTCAGTGTTGTCCGATGTCCAAACCTCTTCGACCCGTTTCAGAATGCCGAGATCGATCCGGCCTCCGCCGCCCGAGCAGGATTCAATCTCAAGATTCGGATGTTTGGAGCGCAGGCGGTCAATGATGTCGTACAGATTCCGCACATACTGAACCCAGAGCTTTCGCTGGTCCTCAGGCGCCTGTTCCGGCCAGCCCGGTTCGGCAAAGATGCGGTTCATGTCCCATTTGAAATAGCGAATGTTGTTTTCGCTCGCAAGCTTGTCCAGCGCCGTGAAGATATAGTCTCGAACATCATCGCGGGCGAGATTCAACACCAACTGATTGCGCAACTCGCTTCGAGGCCGTCCCGGAAAGTTCATGACCCAGTCGGGGTGCGCCCGATAGAGATCGCTGTCGGGATTAACCATTTCCGGCTCCACCCAGAGGCCGAAATCCATACCTAGCCCGTTGACATAGCTGATCAGCGGCTTGAGACCGTTCGGAAACTTGTCTTTATTGACGACCCAATCGCCCAGCCCTGCACGATCATTGTTTCGCTTTCCAAACCAGCCATCATCCATAACGAAGAGCTCGACCCCGAGCTTCGCAGCTTTATCGGCTAACTGTCTCTGCCCGGCTTCATTCACATTGAATTCGGTTGCTTCCCACGAGTTGTATAGGACAGGCCGCGGCCGTGCTTTGGCCCCGTGGGGTTCGATTTCGACGCGCTCAAATTTATGAAGAAGTCTGGAAGCGCCTCCGAAGCCTTCATCGACAAAGCCACCGTAGAACTCCGGCGTCTCCAGCGACTCGCCCGGCTTAAGAGGATAAGAAAAGTCGAAAGGATTGAGACCGCCCGTGACGCGAACTTGTCCGTACGGCGTCTCTTCAACTGAGATTCGCCAGTTACCACTCCAGCCGAGAGCACCGAACCAAACCCGCCCATGTGTCTCGTCGGCGTCGCCGGTATCAATCGCGAACCACGGATTCAAGTTGTGTCCTGTGTGTCCCAGCCGGCTCTCGAGCACCTTGGTCCCCTCGTTGATGGGCTCGTGATTCAGTTGCGTTTCGGCTGCCCAACGACCGCTCAGATAGGAGAGTTGATAGCCGGTTCCGCCAGGCAAATACCAGGAAGCCGACTGGGCGCTCTCGATCGTTACCGTGTGACCCGTGCCGTTTCGAACCGTTGACCATCGGGAGAGGACACCTTCGGTGAAAACCCGGTAGTGCAGCGTGACTTCGATGTTGTCCCGGATGTCTTTGAGAGTGACGTCGAGCTGGTGTTCTCCGATCCGGTGAGATTGGTAATGCAGCACGAGGTCGCGATTGCCATCTGCCCGCGTAATCTTCAGCGCGGGTTCGTAAAACCGAGGGCCGCCCCAACCTGGATACTCTTCTTTTTCGAGCATCTGGTGAGGATCGAATGACGAGAGATCTTTGCGTTCGGCGGCCGAAGGCACATCCTCGATCCGCCACAGCGGCGCACCCCAGTACAGATTCTGTAACTCGCCGCTCGGGCCGACTCCCATGGCGTAAGAACTTTGTCCCGTCGTGAGCAGCCAAACCTTCTTGCCGGACGAATACTGAATGTCCTGCGAATGGAGAAGAACGCTCATCCCCAAGAGATAGAACCCCGCAAACGTTGCGCACCGCATGGTCTCGATTGTACGAGGCGCACGCGGCGCGACCAACGATGGTGTAATGGCTTGCATCGTGCCCAAACGTAAGCGCGTGCCCGTAGCGCTCAGCCTTGCCGTTTTGACAGCCAGTATCGGTCTAGGAGCCGGGAATCCCGATTGGTTCCCGAAGAAAGATTTGACCACGATCGGGGTTTACTACTATCCGGAGGCTTGGCCGGACTCGCAGTGGGCTCGGGACATGGCCGACATACGCAAGCTCGGCATGGAGTTCGTCCACATGGGCGAATTCGCCTGGTATTTCATGGAGCCGGAAGAGGGCCAGTTCCACTTTGAGTGGCTCGACAAAAATATTGATCTCGCAGCTCGGAACGGGCTCAAGGTCGTCCTCTGTACCCCGAGCGCCGCTCCTCCTATCTGGCTGACCCGGAATCATCCAGACGTATCAATGATTGACGCCGCAGGCCGAAAGGTGGAGCACGGCAGTCGAGAACAGGGGGACTGGAGCTCTCAGTTATATCGAGACTACGTCACGAAAACTGATACTGAACTCGCCAAGCGCTACGGGCATGACAAACGGGTGTGGGGTTGGCAGATCGACAATGAATTGAGCCACTACGGAAAGCACTTTTCCTACTCTCCGGCCGCGACGCGCCGGTTTCGCGATTGGCTGAAAGAGAAGTACGGGTCCATCGACCGGCTGAACACGGATTGGGGTGGAGCCTTCTGGTCGGAGATGTATCAGAACTTCGACCAGATCGAAATACCGAACGAACAGGTCCTGGTAGCCGATCCGAGTCCGCACGCCGTTCTTGACTTTCGGCGCTGGTTCGCCCATGAAGCGGCCAATTATGTGGATCTGCAGGCATCGGTTCTGCGCCGTTATTCGGAAAATCAGTGGATCACGACCAACTTCATGGCGATGCACGAAGATGTGAATCCTACATTGTCCAAATCGAGCCTCGATGTGTTTAGCTGGACGCATTATCCCGTTCACGGCAATCTCAACGAAGGTGAGCTTGGTTACCGTTTAGGAAGCGCCTCAACCATGTCGTTCATGCACGACTTCATGCGCCCGTTAACAGGCATTTCGGGGTTGATGGAGCTGCAACCAGGCCAGGTGAACTGGGGCGAATACAACCCCTGGCCGCTTCCCGGTGCCATCCACATGTGGATCCTTCGGGCGTTCGGTGCGGGCGCTAACTTCGTTTGTACCTATCGATTCCGTCAGCCACTTTATGGCTCCGAGATGTACCACAAGGGCCTGGTTGAGACCGACGGCATCACTCCTTCTCCAGGCGGCCGCGAGTACGCGCAGGCGATGGCGGACATCCTCAAGCTCAGGCAGCAGTACAAGCCCAACGCCCGCGAGCCCGAAACCTATGCTTCTCGCCGAACAGGCTTTCTCATCAATTTCGACAATCGATGGGACATCGAGAACCATTTGCAAACAAAGCGGTGGAATACCCAAGAACACTGGATGCGCTACTACCGCGCACTCAAGAGCGCCATGGCTCCGGTCGATGTCATCACTGAAAGTGACGACTTCGAAAAGTATCCGTTTCTGGTTGCTCCCGCGTACCAATTGGTGAGCGATGATCTGGTCAAACGTTGGGAGCAGTATGTGCGTAATGGGGGGCACCTGATCCTGACCAGTCGCACTGGCCAGAAGGATACGCGCGGTCACCTTTGGGAAGGTCCTTGGGCCCAGCCGATACTCGGATTGATGGGCGCAAAAATCGGGCGTTACGATGTGCTGCCGCCGCCGATTAACGGCCATGTCCAGTTCATGACCAGAAGCTATACCTGGGGTAGTTGGGGGGACATCTTGGAGCCCGACAACGGGACGGAGGTGCTGGCCCGGTACACGGATCAGTTCTATAAGGGGTCAGCAGCGGCAGTGACGCGGAAATTGGGGAAGGGAAGTGTCTCGTATGTGGGCGTGGATACGGAAACCGGTGATCTCGAACGAGATCTGGTCCATGAGATCTTTTTGAGGGCCGGTGCCCGACCTGCTTCGCTACCTCCTGATTTCCTTGTTGACTGGAGAGACGGATTCTGGGTAGCCACCAATTTTACCGGCCGGGTACAGTCGATTCCCGCTCCTCCTAACCAGACGGTCCTCGTGGGGGAGCGGGAGGTGGTTCCAGGGGGAGCGGCGGTATGGATATCCCGATAGGGTTCAAACAGTTGTAATAGAAAGGCTGGTTAGGGGTATTAGATAGAGAGATTTAGGACCAGGAATTCGTTTGTAAAGCACAGTTTGAAACTGCACGGCCCATGAATGGGTCGATAAGTGGACCGTGTTTTCGTTAGACTGGGACATTGAAGGAGAAAATGACGATTTCGTCCGATCATCGTAAACGAGCCCTGATAATTGGGGCCGGACCGGCCGGCCTGACCGCCGCACACGAATTGCTAACGCGTACGGATATTGTTCCTCTTGTGTTGGAAAAGAGCGACTATATCGGTGGTATTTCCAGGACAGTTCGATACAAAGGTAATCGCATCGATATCGGAGGACATCGATTCTTTTCCAAGTCTGACCGCGTCATGCAGTGGTGGTTGAACATCATGCCGATGCAGGTAATCGAGGGCCAGCACGCTCAGATTACCTATCAGCGGCAAACAACGAAAGTTCCCGCCCATTTGACGCCCGCGGATCCGCACGCCGACGACAACGTGATGCTCGTTCGGAACCGCAAATCGCGCATCTATTTCATGCGCAAGTTCTTTTCGTATCCCATCACTCTGAGCGGCGACACGCTGTCGAAACTGGGCCTCTGGAAGACCATCAAGATCGGCATGAGCTACCTTCGTGCCTTGATGTTTCCGATCAAGCCCGAGAGGAACCTGGAAGAGTTCTTCATCAATCGCTTCGGCCGGGAACTCTACCTCACCTTCTTTAAGTCGTACACCGAAAAGGTCTGGGGAATCGAGTGTAAGGAGATCAGCGCGGAATGGGGAGCCCAGCGCATTAAGGGTCTTTCTATCACCAAGACCATCACGCACATCTTGAAAAAGATGCTTCCGAAGAAGCGCTCCGATATCTCACAAAAGGACGTCGAAACCTCGCTCATCGAACAGTTCCTATATCCGAAATACGGTCCAGGCCAGATGTGGGAGGAGGTTGCTGAGCTCGTTAAGCAAAAGGGCGGCGAGATCCTGATGCATTGGTCTGTTGACGAGATCAGGCATGATGGCCAAGGCCAGGTGACCTCGGTGCTTGCCCACAATACGGAGACGGGAGAAACGAAAGAGTTCGGCGGGGACTACTTCTTTTCAACAATGCCGGTGAAGGAGCTGGTCGCGGATGTCAAGCCGCCGGCGCCGCCTGAGATCCGCAAGATCTCCGATGGCTTGATGTATCGCGACTTCATTACCGTCGGCGTGTTGTGCGACAAGATCAAGCTGATGGAAGCCAACGGCGAACTCGTGAAGGACAACTGGATCTATATCCAGGAGCCGGACGTACTGGTTGGCCGCTTGCAGATCTTCAACAACTGGAGTCCGGCCCTGGTTGCCGACCCGAAGCACATCTGGATCGGGCTTGAATACTTCTGCAATGAAGGCGATTCGCTCTGGAACCGGACGGACGAAGAGATGATCAAGTTGGCGAAGCAGGAGCTTGCCTCTATGAATATTCTCGATGCGGAGAATGTTCTGGACGCAACCGTCATCCGGGTCGCCAAGACCTACCCGGCTTACTTCGGGACCTATGACCGGTTCCCGGAAGTGATCAACTGGGTGAACGGCTTCGACAATCTGTACCTGGTCGGCCGTAACGGCATGCACAAGTACAATAACCAGGACCACTCGATGTTGACTGCAATGACCGCGGTGGACAACATCATTGCTGGTATTCGCAGCCGCGACAACCTGTGGGCGTTAAACACCGAGCAGGATTACCACGAAGAGAAGCAGCAACCCACTGTCGCTGCTGATAAAGAACAACAACCGGAAGAAGTAACGGTCTAAGACGCGCCCGGATTGTCTCCGATTCGACGACCGAAGTATCTGGCGGCTGCGGCGATACTGAGCAGGATCAGAAGCCAGTCCACTGGATAGCGTTGTCGAACACCTACGTGGATCAGATAGGACGGGGCAGAGTAGATCAGCAACACGCTGGTCAACACTGCCCCGCTCATTTTGTCTCTCTGCCACATCTGGAAGAGCCCGATCAGGCCTAAAACGGCCGTGAGATCGCCGAAGATCGCCTTCACTATGGAAGGATCGGGATAGAACCAGAAATCCTTGATCCGGCCGAAAGTCAATGTTACGAACCGCTTCGGATGGGTGCGTATCCATTCCCGTGCTTGATCATTAGCCCACTTGTTGTAGCGCACTTCACCCAGTTCGCGGACACGTTGAGCCTCTTTCAGATTCTGAAGCGGATGGTATTTGTCATAAACACCAAGCAGAAGATTGTCTCTCTGGTTCGAAGTAGCGTCGTCATTATTCGAGACTCTAAGCTCCAGACCGAGATTGCTGCGGCTCGCAATTGGAGCACCCAGCGCTATTTCGTTACGCACTATCCAAGGAGTTAAACAGAGTGCCGCTACGGCAAATTCAACCGCGAGAAAACGGGCATAGCGGCCTCGGATTGCTCGCCCCATGAACCAGAAGCCGATTGCTGCCAGAACCGGCAACAGGGGCAGCAGGACGGACGCAAACAGCAAAGCGAGCCCCCAAAGCAGGCCGTGCGTCAGGGCATTCTTCCACGTGAATTCTCTCCGCCTCCAAAGTTCGACGGTAATCGGTACGAGAATTGTCAGAAACAGCGCAGTGTATGGTGTTTCCCAATCGCCATCAACTTGAACCAGGGGTTTCCAAGGAAATACCGCGCAGAGTAGCCCTGCAAAACTACCGATTATCGCGTTGCCGAGGATGCGTTCCGCTGCAAAAGGAAGAAATGCAAAGCCAATCGAGCTGACTGTTGCCGACAGAAATTCCTTAAGGATCTCGGCCTTAGTTCCCTGTCCAAAGAAGTGGAAGACACTCGCCAGAATCACCGTATATCCGGGAGATACATGGGCAGTAGGCCCGGTAGGCACTAAGTAAGGATTTCCGTATACGCCTGTACTGGATAGGGAGATCGCTGTGCGTTCGAGTTCATAACGGGAGAGATCGCGATAAGGATGTGCAACGGCAACGAACGCTAGTCTTACCAACAGCGCGACGGCAAAGATAAGCAGTCCGCTCTTCCAGAGACTCAGTCCGGTACTACGCAGCCAAGTTTGGCTTGTATGTTTCATTAATAATTTTAGTGAGATCCCATAACCTGATTGCTGGAATTGGTTCGGGACTTTATGTGTGATCACCGGTATTATAGAGAGTGACTGCTCAATTCCACGACACTTGATTCGATGATTCTGGACCGGGAGTTAGAGTTGCCTGTTGCCGATGAGTCTCCCACTCAGCGGCTTGTTGAAGACCGGGAGCAACCGCGTCTACGGTTGGACGTTACAGTTCTGTTCGTGCTGCTCGCGGTAGTGATTTGCTTACAGTTCTTGAGTGGCGCATACGTCGCTGAGTTCAGTGCCTATCCCGACGAGCCCGCGCACTACGTAACTTCGCTCATGTTGCGGGATTATTTCGTACATTTGCACCTCGCATCTCCCCTCCAATTTGCCACGGAATATTACCGTCATTATCCGAAGGTAGCGTTCGGGCATTGGCCTCCGTTCTTCTACATCACGCAAGCCGCATGGATGGGGCTTTTTTCTGCCGCTCGCGCTTCGGTAAGACTGCAGATCGCGTGTACAACAGCGCTTCTTGGCTTCGGCGTGTTTCGAGAGGCTCGCAGACTCTTTTCCGCGCCGCTTGCGTTTGCTGGCGCCCTGCTGACTATTTGTCTGCCGCTTGTTCAGACATATAGCGATGAAGAGATGTCAGAGACGTTGCTCACCCTGACTTGTTTCTGGAGTGTTATTTACTTCGCTCGCTATATCCGTTCCGAAAGGCAAAGAGATAGCTTCCTGTTTGCCATCTTCTTTTCTCTCGCCGTTCTTACCAAAGGTAACGGTTGGCTGCTCGCTGCGGTTCCGCCGATTGCGCTTGTTCTGACTCGCCGTTTGAGCATTCTGCTCCGGGCATCGTTCTGGGTGCCGCTCGGTCTGATTGCGGCGCTTTGCTTGCCCTGGCAGCTGATGACGATGCGAATGGCCGAACGCGGCTGGGAGGGTGGCTCGCACCCGAACGTGGCATACACGGTGGGCGCCTTGGGCGAGTTCCTTCGATTGTTCCCGCAGATTCTGGGCCCTGTGTTGCTGGCGTGTATGCTCGCCGGCATTGCTGCTTATGTTGTGGCCCCGTACTTCCGGCGAACCGTTCAGGCCGAATGGGCAACTCTTTTTGCCCTGCTCCTCTCGGTTTGGATTTTTCATTCGATCGTGCCCGCCGGTGTCGAAGACCGAAAGCTCGTCATTGCTGTGCCCGCGATGGTCCTGTTCGTTCTCGGCGGCCTGGTCTGGGTTGCTGATAAGCTTCCCGCCAATCTAAGTTGGTACCGCTGGCGCTACCTTGCAGTGGGAGGTGTGGCCGGGCTCAGCTTTTTATTCACGACGTTTCAAGTGCCGCACGTGGACCACTACGGATTCAATGAGGCGGCGAACTACCTTACCGGCTTGGCCAGCTCCAAGAACGCCACGATTCTCGTTTCTTCGGACGCCGGCGGCGAGGGCATGCTGATTTCCGAGCTCGCTATGCTCCAGCCGCATCCTGTGGACACGGTCCTACGAGCGACGAAATCGCTGGCGAACGTGGATTGGAACGGGGCGGGTTATCACTGCACCTACTCAAGTCCAGCGGAACTGTTGCATTTTCTGCGGGACGAAAAGGTTGGATATGTGGTTGTGGATACGTTCCCTCCGCAAGTGAAATTCGATCACGACGCGTTGCTGAAGAAAACCGTTGAAAACGGCAAAGCTTTTCAGCTGGTGCGCGTTTTTCCATCGCACCAACGGGCCCTGCACGGCGATATTAAGATATACCGCGTTGCACTGTAGTCCCCTGATCCGCGCCGCGCTCGCGTAGAACTCGGCGAAGAGGCTCTACACTGTTCAGAGACGTGCGTGATCAGGAGACAGTCTGCTTAGTAGTTCCTTGCTATAACGAAGCTCACCGCCTTGACTTGCTTGCATTCCGAACGTTTCTTGCCAGTGCGGCCGATCTCATCCTCATCTTCGTCGATGACGGTAGCACCGATGATACTGCGACGATCTTAGCCGGACTGCAAGCAGAATTTCCTTACTCCAGTGATGTTCTGAGATTGGAGAAAAACAAGGGCAAGGCAGAAGCAGTGCGACAGGGAGTTGTTTATGCCCTAGCTGAGTTCCGACCCTCGATTGTAGGGTATTGGGATGCCGACCTTGCGACGCCGCTCATCGCAGTTGATCAACTCAGAGATGTTCTCCGTACTCACGAGCGCGCTGAATTCGTTTTCGGCTCGCGCGTAAAGCTTTGCGGCCGCGTCATCAAGCGTAAGCCCATGCGGCACTACCTGGGACGGGTTTTCGCGACAGCGGTTTCTGTCATGCTCCGGTTAGCAATTTACGACACTCAATGTGGAGCAAAGCTCTTCCGAGTGGGAGACGATACGAGTATTCTCTTTGCGGAGCCCTTTGTGACCAGATGGGTCTTCGACGTGGAGATTCTTGCGAGGGCGATCCGGCAGTATGGGCGTCACCAGTTGGAAGCGAAGATCTTTGAATTTCCGCTCGAAGTGTGGACGGATGTTTCCGGCTCAAAGGTGACGCCGATGGACTTCCTTAAAGCCTTCATTGACGTTCTGAAAATCCGCGCTATCTACCTCTCGAGAGGCGCATTCGTCCACAAAGATTCCCACGCTCAGTCTTCATCTCCCGAGCAGAACGCTACTTCCGGGCTTCGATCACGGCGGGAGTTACCAGTTCAGCCTCGTAAGCCTGCTGAATAGCAGCGGTTCGGCGCCGGGTTATCTGCCAGATCAGAATTGACGTCACCCAATAATTCCAAACCGACCCGATGACCACGCCAATGAGCGATGCCCAGAACCATGGCATGTGATAGTCGCGACATCCGTGGGCAGCGGTGAGATTAAAGGCTAAGCCAATGCTGCAAGCAAGGTAAAAAAGCACCAACCCTTGAACGGCTCGCCAGCCCTTGAGACGGGCAGAGCGGAACGTGAGGCGGTTGTTGAGGAAGAAGTTTAGAGCTATGACCAAGATGCTTCCGATGGCCTGGGCCATGTAGAAGGACACGGGGAACAGGCTCTTCACCGCGAAGATCAGAATGAGGTTGACTGCAAGGCCAATTGCGCCGACCATCGAGAAGACCAGATAGCTGACCGGGATCCAGTCACCTACCAGCTTGTCCAGCAAAAGCTGCATGTATTCGAGTCCGACGAGAATGTCGAGCTTCGAACTGCCGTGCAGCCGCGAACGAAACGTATAACCAACCTCCGCGAAGCGGACAGGCCGGCTCGACGACGCGATTAAGTCAAGCAGGATTTTGAATCCCGTTGAACTCAGCGAGTGCGCTACCTCGTGGAAATACGTGCGGGTAACCAGGAAGTATCCGCTCATGGGGTCCGAGACATCTGCATGGCAGATCATCCTGCTGAGCCGGGTCCCAAGATCACTGAGTTTGCGGCGATGCGTAGCGAAATCGCCTACGCTTCCACCATCCACTTTCCTGCTGGCGATCACTAAATCGAGATTCTCTTGCTTCAATCGCTCAAGCATGCGGGGAAGAATAGTCTCGTCATGCTGCAGGTCCGCATCCATAACAGCAAGATACGGAGAACTCGTTGAGAGCATTCCTTCAACGGTTGCCGAAGCCAGACCCTTCCGCCCAATTCGCTGAATTACACGTACGTTTGGGCGTTGCTGGGATAGCGAGCGCGCGAGTGCCGAGGTGCCATCGGGCGAATCGTCATCCACGATCACGACTTCATAATCGATGCCACCGAGTGCCGCCTGCAGGCAATCGAGCAGAGGCACCAGATTAGCCCGCTCCTTGTAGGTGGGAACAATAATCGAAAGTTCCGGCATTCAGGCGCTACCCGCGCGGGTAAGGACAGCCAGATTTACCCACTCGCACGAAGAGTTGGCGAACGAGGTCCTATTAGTTGTCTTTGCGATTTGATCTGATCGATGAGCCTTCAACATCCGAGGTCTATTCAGTATCGCAATTTCACTGCATACGCGCCATCCGGGTTCCAGTTCCAGAACCCCACCAACCGGAGCATACTCGCTCACTAACCGGCACGCTCCGTACGGATATTTGCCGTACGCCTGCATTTGGTACGTTGTTCCCTTCAAGATTGGTACGGTTTGTGCATCATAAGCATTCGCCTAGTAGACATGCACCAGGACCAGCATTGCCCTACATGAATTTGTCGCTGCCTGCCTCATTGCGCAGCGCCGAGAAACATGCTGAGGTTGTTCTCTGGTTGTGCTATCTATGGATATCTGCGTCAGCCGTTCGTGAGTGCTTGTGCGGCAAGCTACGGAACTCCGAGGCGGCCAGCTTGCGTGAAGAGACCTGAAACTTGTCGGTGACAACACAGGAACAATACCGTAGCGAAACAAGTCGGCACGACACTGTTACTGGATTCAAAGTACGGGTGGTCTGCCTTGTTTTATTCTTTCTGGCTATCGCGTCCACTTACATCCAGTGGTGTCTGCATGCGTTTCGGTCCTTCAAAATGGAGGACTCTGGGCTGTTTCTGTACATCGGCCAACGGCTCCTCCGGGGCGACGTACTTTACCGAGACATAGCCGATAACAAACCGCCGCTGATTTATTGGCTCAACGAACTTGGGTTGCTAATCGGACACGGATCCCCGGCCGGCGTTTTCCTTCTTTGCCTACTGTCCGGGTTGCTGACCTTTGCCATTTTCTACTATGGGTTGCGAGCTTATGTGGGCTGGCAGTTGTTCATCATTGCCGGCTGTTGGTCGCAACTGGCGTTCCTCGCCTGTTCGCTGCATCCTAATTACACCGAAGGCTTCGCTTTACCCCTCGTGGCGCTAGCCGGCGTACTCTTCGTGCGCGAGTTTCTGAGTCGCGAAGAAGAAGCGTGGTACGCCCCTACTCAAGGTGCAATCGCGACGTTGTTGTTTTGCTTCCGCGCAAACAACGTCGGCATATCCATCATCTATTTTCTGTATCTGCTTTTCCAATCGCGCAAGGCTGCCCGATTTCGTCAACTCTGCTTATTCGTGCTTGGGGCTGCGGTCGTTTACGGTCTCGTCTTGCTGCCGTTAGCTCTACAAGGCATCGTGCCCGACTATGTAACAAACGTGTTCCGGCTTGCCGCGCCATACACCTCGGGTACGACGGTGGTGGCTCGAGTGCGCGCATTCTGGCACGGACTTATTCTTTTCGGCCAGGCGCCGCTCCTGTACTTTTCATTAGCATGTGGCGCGGCGCTGCTGCTCTCTCGCCCTAGGAGCCAGCACGCTCGGCTCGTGCTCTGGCTGGGGGCTTGGTTCATACTCGAAACGGTGATGTCATCCACCTCCGGGTACCACTGGGATCACTATTATCTTTTGTGGATCCCGCCTCTTGCACTCATGATGATGCTCGCCGGATCTGTTCTGTTCGACGGCGGCTCGAATCCTCTACCGCTGACCGCGTTGGCGGTGAGCCTGGTGCTAGTGCTGCTGAACCAGTCGGTCATCAACGCCTATCACACCATCAGTTATCCGCGCACCGAGGACCCTGCCGTGGCACTCGCTCGTACCTACGCGAACACCAACGACCAGGTCACGACCTGGGGCTACTTCTATCACGATCTCTGGTTTGATCTTGGTCATCCGTCGGGCACCCGCTGGTTTCACGAAGGTGCGTTCACAAACCGTAAGATCTACCAGGCTCTGGTGCCTACTTTCCTGTCGGACCTTGAAAAGAACCGGCCCAGGGTTATCATTGAGCGGCCGTGCGCCGTGCCGCTTTTTGCGCGCGCGAATCCGAACTTGCCCCTCAATGATGCATTTGCGGCAGAATACTTCCAGGGCTGGGACGACCCGAGCATACTCGAGCGTAAAGCGGCGTTAGCGCGGCTCTATCGACCAGTGACCGAAAAGTCTGGACTTGTGGTCTATCTCAGGCGTGAATAAAATCCGTGGTCGCGAAGCTTTTGTAAGTACCCTCTCGCAAGAGCACCGATCCTGATACACGCTATTGGTTCGAGGTATCGTACGGAACCAAACGTTGAGGGTGCTCATCAGGCAGTGCGAGCCAAACCTTACGGCCAGCGAAGTGGCGAATCACTTGACGGTTGGACGCAGGATCGAGTTCACGAGCCCAGATAACTTTTGCGTGTTCAAGATCAGCGCGATTGTAAACCCAGGCATCATCGTTCTGATGCGTGCGCGGATCGTATCTGACGAATACAAGGTGTCCGTTTGGGCTTGCATTGAGTGCAGGCGTGAACTGTTCCCGAGAGATCCAGCTTTCGAACTCGCTATCCCATAGCGCTGATAACCGAGAAGCGCCGGCGGGCAGTAGCGGTTGCACAAGCCGTCCCGCTATAGGGATGAGCAGGCCCAGGAGGCAGACGAGTGGCAGGGCTCGCGAAAGAAACAGGCCGCGAGAACCACGTGAACGCAAATTGCGCGCAGGCACTCAATGAGAACCAGATAGATCGCAACTGCAACGGCCGCCGAGTAATGAGGAAAGTACGCGAAGTAGGTCAGATTTTCAAATCCGAGAACGAGGAGCAATGCAAAGGCTGCGAGGCGTTTATTGCGACCGCGCCAAGCGCCAGGCAAGAATAAGAGGGTCAGCGTCAGAGGAACACCAACGTAGAACTCCCAAAAGGTACGAACTTTCCCGGCAGTAGCCAAGATGAGGCCCTTGATCGACGTGCGGCGCTCGTGCGCTTTCATCTGAGACTCATATTCTGCTTGGATGTCTACCGGTAACGGCTCTCTGACACGTAGCGGTCTTTGCCACAAAAAGCCCTGGGGAAGCGCATACTGAGCGCGGTAGAGCAGGTACGGGAACTGTGTCGGACGTCCCGTCACACGTGCGTTGTAGTAGATCGCAAAAAGCACGACCGGGACGAACACGATGGTCATTGGAAGCACAACCCGGACGAGCATGGTGTGAACTGGTGGCTGTCGTTTCAGGAGCCAGAGGCTCAGCGCTCCCGCCGCGAGGACGGCGAGCAGCAAGCCTTCGAGAGGGCGGCTGTAAACAAGAATCGAAATACCAGAGGCAAGCGCCAAGGCATAAGAAATGCGGAGATCCGTCCGTAGGCGAGCCAATGAGCCGAGGACCAGTGCGCCACCGATAGCCGGGACGGCGCCACCCCAGTAGCTATTCGTCCAGTAGCTGAGCACGCCGATACTTACTTCAACGATGAGCGTTCCGGTGAGCGCCCATGCGGGAGAGAGCCAGGCTCGAAGCGCCCAATGCAATGCGACGAAAAAAAGCCCGATGCTGAGAAGCGCGCCAGCCCAGGGTTGGCCCGTGAGCATCTGGCCGAGCGCCAGCATGAGGCCTTGCGCCGGTTGGTACTCCGCGGCATATGTCGGTTGTGTCAATACGTAAATCGAGGTGAAGTGGTTTGCGAACGGCAGCGGGTGATTGGTCAAACGGCCTGAAGAGAACGTGTCGGCCTGCAGCAGGTAAGCGTACTCGTCGTGAATAAAGGGCGTCGGTGCGCCATAAACAGGAAGCAGCAGGAGGCGCAGCAGGATGGGTAATGCGAACAGGAGAACCGCGCAGAGAAGCGGACGCGTTGAGAGCGATCGCAGGTTTGATTCGATAAAGCGAAAAAGTTTTTCCCCCAGTGTTGGCCGAACAAATGCCAGTAGTATGCAAACGAATGTCAGAACAATTTCGAGAGCTTCAAGCGGGCTTAGTGGCGCACTGCCAAAAGTGAATCTCATTCGCTGTTTCGGAGTTTAGCGTGAGTTCGATCCGCCCCCGTGATGGCCAACCCGCAATGGCCGCACCGGAAGAAGCATGTGACTGGCCGAGCCGTCTCCCCGAGCCAGACTGACGTCGTTGAACCTGCTAATTTAATGGGAGACGCTGCTTGGCGGTCATTCGCATCGGCGTTCGTCCCAAAAAGAATGGTGCAGACAAATGACGTGGGTTTGGGCAAAGACAACGCGCCATCTGCGGATCCTTATCGAACTCCGAGCCGAAAATTTCAGAACCTACAATATTTGAAAGTAGTTTGCTGGATCATCATTATCAGTGCCGGACTTGTCCAGGCCTGGTATACCCGGCATCGGATCTATAGCGACGGCATCTCGTATCTGGAGATTGCCCGGTATTATGCTTCCGGGAATTGGACCGCAGCCCTGAACAGTTACTGGAGTCCTCTGTACTCGTGGATTCTCGCGTTCTGGATGATTGTTCTGAGACCGTCCGGCTACTGGCAAGCCTCACTTCTTCACTTCACGAACTTTGTTGCTTACGTGGCATGTCTCGTCGGATTCGAACAGCTGCTTGCGGGCCTGCTCAAGCTCCAGAAGCGGCTTATCGGCGAAACGGGACTTTCGGAATGGACGATCAGAATTACTGGGTATTGCGTTTTCCTGATTACGACTATCGCTTCCATCGGTCTAGGCAATATCTCACCGGACATGGTTGGGACGGCGATCGGGATTTTTCTCGCCGCAATACTTCTGCACATCGGATCCGGAAACACACGCCGTTTCACTTACATCTGGTTCGGATTGTTGCTCGGTCTCGAGTATCTGGCGCGCGGCGCGTTCGCTGTCTTCATTCCTTTTTATCTGGTGATCGCTGCTCTCGCGATCTATACGAGAACTCGACGGTTGTCATCGCTGAGGCCGGTCCTCGTAAGCGCGGCAGCAACGGTCATCATCGTCTCACCATTTCTCATTGCGCTGGCCCTTTCAAAAGGTCGCTTTACGTTGAGTGATGCCGGAAAGCTCAACTATGGGTGGGAAATCGACGGCGCTGCCCGGCTCGCTCATTGGCAGGGTGAACCGGGGGATATCGGGAAGCCCATTCATCCCACTCACAAGGTCTTCGATCATCCTGCGGTGTACACGTTTGCTTCACCTGTTCCGGGCAGCTATCCGCCTTGGTATGATCCCTCCTACTGGTATTCCGGAATATCGCCACGCCTGAAGCTCCGACCCCAATTGTATGTACTAAGGAGAGGTCTCAAGGGAGCCGTCTACCTGTTTCTGAGATCTCCTGTTGCGCTTCCGGCGTTCGTTCTCATCTTTTTTGCAGGATGGGGCCGATGGCTCTCCCGACGGGGGATCTTGGCGTATTGGTTCCTCCTGCTGCCTTCCCTCGCGTACATCGGCGTCTACACGCTCGTCTATCTCGATCCTCGTTATGTCGCGGGAAGTTTTCTGGTCGTCTGGATGTGCATACTAACCAGCCTGTCGTTAAGCAAACCAGTGTTCCGCACCGGAGCGAACCGTATATTCCAGGTCTTGAGCCTGCTCTTCGCGGCCGAACTCAGCGCGACTAATCTACGGCACCCGGTACGACGTACATTGGACGACGTACTGCATATGCAGGAATCGGAACAAAGCGTCAATGGCAATGATCGCCCAGCGCATGAAGGAAGTAGGGCTCCGACCGGGAGATCGAATTGCGTGGATCGGCGAAGCCATTAATGCTGAGTGGGCCAGACTCGACGGCGCGAAGATTGTCGCGGAAGTGCCGGTGCGGTATGAGCACCAGGAGGATCTGCTATTCCGCTGGAACATAACGAACAAGGGAGAGATAGACGCGTTCTGGCAAGCTCCGGCTGCGGTGAGGGCGCAAATATTTGACCTTTTCCGAAAAGAGGGCGTCCGCTTCGTAATGGCCGACAGACTACCGGAGGGGGCCGATACTGACGGGTGGCAGCGGGTCTTACCTGAACGAACTCCGCACCTCCCGTGGAGTGGTGCGCAGGTGGAAACGTATAACGGCATTGCTTACCTGCAACTTGCTCCGAAGGAATGAACAGGGGTGTTTATTAGCCATGTTGTTTGAGTCGTTTTTGACCTTCGCCCGGAGACTCGCGCGTTCAACATGAACTTGCACCCTTGTGCCATTGACCAATAGCTAGGCTTTAGCACGTTTCTTGTTTGAGTGACTTGCCGCGTCCCGGTCTCAAGAACCCGCTTTGTTCGATCCCGGCTACTCAGCTTAAGTGAAAATTCGGATACTCCCTTCGGACCTTTGGCATATACCGCATCACCACGTAGTACCGATATAATCGCGGCAGACTCGCACAACAACGCTCACATGCTCCCGACGCATCTTGCCGACACAGATAGGCATGAAACATTCATTGGCCCAAACACAAAACCACCGGTCCGAAAACTTCTGAGCCTTAGTTCCTCCCGACTGGTCTTGATTTGCGGAGCGTTCGCTACCGCAATCGTGAGTTTGCTTTACCTGTCCGTTTTCTGGAATCACTTCGTCGGTTTCAGATCGGGCAGCGGCGACTTCGGCGGCGGAGTGGCATTCTTAAGCGGCAGATTGCCTTACCGGGATTACTTCACGGCTTCAACGCCATTAACCATCTTCAAATCGGCTGCGGTTCTGTCGCTGTTTGGGAAGGCATATGTAGTGACCCGGGCATTCGGGGTTTTTGAGCGCGTTTGCCTGGGGGTTTTGGTATACCTCTGGCTAGTCCGCTTGTTCCGTCCCGGTCACGCTGCGCTGGCCGCGTTCGTCACATTGATTGTCTCCACGGGCGACATCACGGATCCGATCGCTTCTTACAACCACGACGCGATTATTCTTGCTGTCGCGGCAGGTCTCGTGACGAGTCTCGCCCTCGATCAGGAGCGTACTCTTCGAACTCTGTTCTGGATCGGGATGTCAGCTGGTCTTCTTGGAGGATTTTCATTTGCCACTAAGCAAACGATTGGTTTGGGAGCTGTTCTTGCACCCCTGATCGTCGGCTCCGCTTGTCTGCTGCGACTGGAGGGAGTGAAGAAGTCGCTTCTCTTTCTGTCAGGTTTCTGTATCGGTGTGTGCCTCAGTGCGGGTA
The DNA here is from genome assembly GCA_963730775.1 of uncultured Acidobacteriaceae bacterium. Taxonomy (GTDB): domain Bacteria; phylum Acidobacteriota; class Terriglobia; order Bryobacterales; family Bryobacteraceae; genus Bog-105. The sequence continues at coordinate 708,333 of CAVSTI010000028.1, forward strand.
TCCTGCTGCTTTGGTTACAGCACTATGGCATTCTTCAGACCTTCTTAACTCAAGTTTTTGTGAAAGGACCCGCAGCGAAAGGTTCTCATCCAGGCGAGTTCTTTCGCCGTTACGCTCTTGTCTTCAATGAGCGAAAAGCCGGTGCGATCGTTGCCTTCCTTGCTGCTTGTTTGGCCGTGCCGTTCGTCTTGAAAGCCGGAAAGCGGCGGGACTCGAACGGTAGTTCCCTCCGATCAGTTGCGATGGTAGCCCTGCTTGGAACCGCAGCAGTTGGCTTCGGATTTTTGATTGCTGAAACCCGCTACTCGCATGGGCGGCTTCTGCTAAGTCCCACGATTTACTTCACGTTCTTCTCGGTCATTGTGCTGTCGCTTTGGTACGGGCTGCTCTGGCTCTTTGGCAGGTTGTCTCGTCGAGGAGCACAGTTCCTGTTGTATGCCTCTGTGGGCCTTTCTGTATCGTTCATGCTTTCGCTCTCATATCCGGCCTTCGAGGCCATGATTGTTCCGGGCTTGGGCCTGCCAATAGCTGCCTTATTAGACACTCCGCGGCTGTGGCAGAGAGTAGCTGTGGTTCTGGCAGGCCTAACGCTTGTCGCGGCCGAGACCTGTGACAAAGTAGAGCGGCCATTCTCATTCACCAAATTCGACGAACAGACTACGAAAAAGGCAAATACGAAATCATCGCTGCCCGAGATGTGGGGCTTTCGTCTTCCGAAATCTAGTGTCTACTTCCTGGACGGAACAATGAAAATCATCCGGGAAGATACCTCGCCCGGCGATACGATCTTCTCCTACCCGGAACTGGGCATATTCTACGCTCTTTCGGGCCTTGCGTGCCCTACGGCAACCTGTTCCCACAATATCGACGTCGTGAATGACAGCTTTGCTGAATCGGAAGCAAAGAGATTACTTGCCAATCCGCCTGCGGTGTTGATTTATTCGCCGCAATCCGAGGGATGGTTGAGGTATGAAGAAGTCGTTTGGCGCAATGGAAGACGGAGCGGTAATCGGGCCATCATCGCAGCAGTTGAGAAACTAGCACGAGAATATAGACTAGTCGGCGATTTTCGCCCGCCATTCTGGCAGCCCGAAACATTCGTATACGTGCGGAATGATCGCGCTAGCTTACCGCAGCAACCCGGAGTGGACTCCAATCACAATCAGACCGTAACCGCAAAGTACAATACTCAGAAGTGAGAGTAGTCATCCTGTGCGGGGGCCTTGGTACTCGCCTTCGAGAAGAAACTGAGTTTAGGCCCAAGCCATTGGTCGATGTCGGGGGACGGCCCGTCCTCTGGCACATCATGAAGTTGTACGCTCACTACGGATTCCGCGATTTTGTTCTTTGCCTGGGGTATCGGGGCAACATGATCAAGGAATATTTCTTGAACTATGAGGCGATGAACAACGATTTCACCATCCACCTCGGCAAAAATGCGCAAATCCGTTACAACGACAACCACGAAGAACAGGATTTCTCGGTGACGCTGGCCGAGACCGGCGCCGAATCGATGACTGGTGGGCGAGTGAAACGCGTGCAGCGCTACGTCGAATCCGACGACTGCCTGATGGTGACGTACGGTGATGGCGTCAGTGACGTCAATATCAAGGAACTGCTTCAGTTCCATCGGAGTCACGGAAAGATTGCGACCGTGACCACCTTCCGGCCCGTGTCGCGCTTCGGAATCCTCGACATCAACCAGGCGCACCAGGTGATGAATTTCATCGAGAAGCCAAAATCGGACGCGTGGGCTAGTGCGGGCTATTTTGTATTTCAGAAGAAAATCTTCGACTACCTGGACGGCGACGAATGTGTACTCGAGCGGGAACCGCTCGAACGGCTTGCGTCCGAGGGCCAGTTGATGGCGTACCATCACGGAGGATTTTTTCAGGCCATGGATACATATCGCGAATATCAGATTCTGAACGACATGTGGAAGTCGGGCGAAGCGCCCTGGAAGGTCTGGGCTTGAACGCGCTTTTGTGGCGGGACAGGCCCACGCTGATAACGGGTGGAACGGGCCTTGTGGGCAGCTGGCTTACTCGTAGCCTGGTCGAAGCGGGCGCGGATGTGGTCTGCCTCGTGCGTGACTGGGTACCACAAAGCGAACTGGTCAGAAGCCGCACGATTGATCGGGTTAAGGTGGTTCGCGGAGACATCTGCGATCGCGATTGCCTGGAACGCACCATCGGCGAATACGAGATCAACACCGTTTTTCACCTGGCTGCCCAAACCATTGTCGGTATTGCCAATCGAAATCCGGTTTCCACCTTCGAAGCGAACATCGAAGGCACCTGGAATGTTCTCGAGGCAAGCCGACGCTCACCATCGGTGAAGGCCATCGTGCTCGCATCCTCCGACAAGGCATACGGCGATCAGCCTACGTTGCCTTACTCCGAAAACACACCTTTGGAAGGCCGGCACCCGTACGATGTCAGCAAGTCTTGCGCTGACCTGATCGCGCAAGCGTACGGCAAAACGTACGGATCGCCCGTTGCGATTACACGCTGCGGCAATTTCTACGGAGGCGGCGACCTGAACTGGAACCGGATTGTGCCAGGAACGATCCGCTCGATCCTGCGCGGCGAAGCTCCCGTCATTCGCTCGGATGGTCAGTTCGTCCGGGATTACTTTTACGTGGAGGACGGCGCCGAAGTCTACATGCTTCTCGCTGAGCATCTGTTGAAAAATCCGGAGCGCCTGCGCGGTCAGGCCTATAACTTCTCGAACGAGATTCAGGTGACTGTTACTGAACTGGTAGATCTGATTCTCGAGAAAATGGAATCGTCTCTCCGGCCGGATATCCGGAACGAGGCCTCGAACGAAATCAGACATCAGTACTTGAGCGCAGAAAGAGCCCGCAAGGAGCTTGGTTGGAAGCCTCTCTTCACTCTGGAGGAAGGGCTGACGAAGACTATCCAGTGGTATCGCGATTTTATTGGAGGATCGGATCATGAGTTCACAAGCGGACAGCTTGCGGGCACGTATTCTCGATCTCGTTAGCGAGTATCACAGCGCGGCCTTTGCGGCGCGTCCATTTGTTCCCGGTGAGTCTTCCGTTCCTGTGTCTGGAAGGGTGTTCGACCAGGAGGATATTTGCTCGCTGGTCGATTCGTCGCTCGACTTCTGGTTGACGACCGGACGCTTCGCTGCCCAATTCGAAAAGCAGTTTGCGCGATGGTTCGGAATCCGGACTGCGACGCTCGTGAACTCAGGCTCTTCCGCCGATTTGCTTGCGGTGACTGCCCTGACCTCGCCGAAACTGGGCGATCGGCGTCTCAAGCCGGGTGATGAAGTGATCACGGTTGCCGGCGGCTTCCCGACAACTGTCAACCCGATCATACAGAACAGGCTTGTCCCGGTGTTTGTGGATGAGTTGATCCCGACCTATAACATCGACGCAAGCAAGCTTGAAGAGGCGAGATCGGAACGAACGCGCGCGGTCGTGATCGCTCATACCCTCGGCAATCCCTTTGATCTCAAAGCCGTCACGGACTTCTGCCGCAAGTACGATCTGTGGCTGGTTGAAGACTGCTGCGATGCCGTTGGGGCTACCTACGGCGGCCAGAAGGTGGGTACATTCGGTGATCTGGCCACGGTGAGTTTCTATCCTGCCCACCACATCACCATGGGCGAAGGCGGCTGTGTTCTAGCCGAGAAGCCGCTCCTCAAGACACTCGTGGAGTCATTCCGCGATTGGGGGCGCGATTGCTGGTGTGAGCCGGGAAAAGAAAATACCTGCGGCAAGCGCTTTGACTGGCAACTGGGTGAGCTGCCTTGCGGCTACGACCACAAGTACACGTATTCGCACATCGGCTACAACCTGAAGATGACCGACATGCAGGCGGCGGTCGGTGTCTCGCAGTTGAAGAAGCTTCCGGAGTTCATCGAGCGGCGACGCGCAAATTTCGCCGCGCTCTACGCCGGGTTGAAGGACCTGGAAGAATTCTTCATCTTGCCCGAGGCCACTCCGAATTCGGAGCCCAGTTGGTTCGGATTCCCGATCGCCGTGCGCAAGGATGCGCCGTTCAATCGCAACCAGGTGATCGCCTATCTTGAGGGCCGGAAGATCGCTACGCGACTCCTGTTCGGCGGAAATCTGCTGCGTCAGCCCGCTTACCAGGACATTCCGCATCGCGTAGTTGGATCGCTCGAGAATACTGATTTCGTCATGACCCAGGTGTTCTGGGTTGGCGTTTACCCGGGCATTGATGCGCGCAATGCTCGAGTACATGATTGACACATTCCACAAACTGCCGAAAGAACATTTGGCGGTGCTGTCGCGAACGGTGACACGACATCCGCTCGAACGAGATCTCGACTACGTTCTGGACGAGACGCGAGATCTCTGGGCTGACCTGCGGGGCCAACGCCTCTTCATTACCGGCGGTACGGGTTTTGTCGGTACATGGATGGTCGAGACATTTGTCTGGGCTAATCGCCAGCTGTCCCTTGATGCGGATATCACGGTTCTGTCCAGAAATCCGGCAGCGTTTCGGGAAAGAGCTCCAGAAGCCGCGTCCGACCGATGCGTCACCTTCCTCGAGGGCTCTCTTTCCGACTTCGAAATTCCTTCTCAGGAATATCCGTTCCTGATTCACGCCGCCACTGATCAAACCCCCGCGCCGTCGAAGGAGGAACCGGGTGGAACATTCGATCGGGAGTTAGCGGGCACCAGGCGTGTTCTCGAACTTGCCCGGCGGACAAATACGAAGCGGCTTCTTTTCACGAGTTCGGGCGCCGTTTACGGCAAACAGCCGCCGGACATGGCGCGGCTGAAAGAAGACTATCCAGGAGCCCCGGACACGACCGATGTGCGGTCGGGTTATGGACACGCAAAACGTGTCTCGGAGTTTCTGTGCACGCTCCACGGCGAGCAGTACGGGTTCGAGCCGACCATCGCCAGACTGTTTGCGTTTGCCGGACCACACCTGCCGCTCGATCTGAACTTCGCGATCGGAAATTTCGTTCGCGACGCGATGCAAGGGCGGCCCTATCCGTATTGCTGGTGACGGTACTCCCAGGAGATCGTACCTGTATGCCGCGGATCTGGCGATCTGGCTCTGGACCATTCTGTTGCGCGGACAACCAGCACGACCGTATAACGTGGGCTCAGATGAGGACGTGAGCATTGCGGAACTGGCGGACCTTGTTGTCCGGAATGGCGCGCCCGAATCTTCGATCGAGATTGCTCAGTTACCGAGGGCCGGAGTTCCGCCCGCCCGTTACGTTCCCTGTGTGGACCGCGCGCGCGAAGAGCTCAGCCTTCGCGCGAAAGTTCCTTTGGGTGAGGCGATTCGCCGAATGTTCGACTGGTATCGCGCTCGCTCATTGAATACCCACTAGTGTTCCATGAAGTAGTAGCACATCATATGGCAAACAATCAGATGTGCATCTTCAATACGCCCCATATGAGGAGTTTGGACCCGTACCTCGATATTTGCGAGCGTGCCCAATTTCCCGCCGTCGCGGCCCGTTAACGCAATTGTCTTGCATCCGATGGAGTTAGCGTATTCGACTGCTTTGACCACGTTCGGCGAGTTACCGGAGCCGCTAATCGCAATCAGAATGTCATCAGGCTCGGCAAAGTTCTTAAGCTGCTCGGTAAAGATGCAGTCATACGAGACATCGTTCGAATAAGCAGTAATGGTTGGCAGGGAATCGGTTAGCGCCATGATCCGGAAACGGGCGTCCCGGTTATAACTGGCGCCTTTCACCATGTCGGTGACAAAGTGTGATGCTGTGGAAGCGCTGCCTCCGTTTCCACAGGTAAATACGTGACGCTGTTTGTCGCGCGCTTCTTTGAGCAGGTCAATAACCCGGCCTACTATCTCCAGGTCTACCCCCCCGATCGTATCCAGCAATTTAGTTCTGTAGTCCTGCGCAAACTGGGCGGAGGACGTCGGGGTAATCGTTTGGGTGCTCATAATCTTAACCTTTATTTGACCAAAGTGAGACGCAGAGTGCCCCCATTCTTGTGACATAATCGCAGAGTCGGATGGGAATCGCTAATCGAACAATACAGATCGGTAAGAAGAAAATCGGCGACGGAGAGCCCTGCTACATTGTCGCGGAAATCGGCATCAATCATAACGGTGACCTGGATCTCGCGAAGCGCCTGATCTCTGTAGCGGTAGCTGCCGGTTGCGATGCTGTCAAATTCCAAAAGCGCACAATCGACGTCGTCTACACAAAGGAAGAACTTGCGAAACCGCGTGAGAATCCTTTCGGGACGACAAACGGGGATTTGAAACGAGGTCTCGAATTCGGGCTCGACGACTACCGGGACATTGATGCTTACTGTAAGGCAGTCAAAATTCCATGGTTCTTTTCGTGTTGGGATGAGGCGTCCGTCGACTTCGCGGAGCAGTTCGACCTTCCTTGTTACAAAATCGCGTCGGCCTCTTTGACGGATGACAACTTACTGAGGCACACACGTGCGACCGGTAAGCCGATCCTTCTTTCAACCGGGATGAGTACTCTCGAGGAAATTGATCACGCGGTAGAGGTGCTGGGCAAAGAAGATCTTCTCTTGCTGCATGCCTGCAGTACTTACCCGGCGTCCTACGACGAACTGAATCTGCGTGCCATCCCAACCTTGCAGGACCGCTATAGCGTTCCCGTCGGCTATTCCGGCCACGAGACCGGTATTCCGTCGAGCGTGGCGGCGGTTGTCCTGGGTGCTTGCTGCGTAGAGCGCCACATCACCATGGATCGAGCCATGTGGGGCAGCGATCAGGCGGCATCCTTAGAACCGAATGGCGTCTCTCGCCTGGTGCGTGATATCCGATTGATCGAGCAGTCGCTTGGCGATGGCGTCAAGCGGGTGTACGAAAGCGAACAGCCGATTATCAAGAAGCTGCGTCGCGTTGGAGCATCGCCCGTCCCGGCATGACCGGTATCAAAGCGATCGCTCTGGACGTCGATGGTGTGTTGACGGACGGCGGCGTCTGGTGGGGGCCGAACGGCGAAGAGTGGAAACGCTTCAGCTTCGCTGACATCATGGGTGTGTCCCGTGCCCGCAAAGCGGGTTACGTGATTGCACTCATCTCCGGCGAGGATAGCCCACTGGTCGACCGCTTTGCGCAAAAGCTCGGCATCACTCACGTCGAGAAAAACTGCAAAGATAAGGAGAGTGCTCTCCGGCGCTTCTCCGAATCGATTTCCGTCCCTCTGGACGCTGATTTGCTTCATGGGTGACGATGTTAACGATGCGGGTGCCTTGAGCATCGCGGGACTGTCAGCAGTTCCGGCCAATGCGCAGCCAGCCGTTCGCGACAAGGCGTCCTTCGTTTCGACTCAGAATGGAGGAAACGGCGCCGTTCGTGAACTAGTCGAGGCGCTTATCGCTTCCAAGGCCTCCGGCGCGTAGCCGGGGCTTTCTCCAATGCCAAAACTTTCTGATTACGTTTTTGAATTTGTCGCCAACCAAGGCGTAAAGCACGTGTTCCTTGTTACGGGCGGCGGCGCCATGCACTTGAACGAGTCGCTCGCGCGCCGAACCGACATCGAACCCGTTTGCAATTCTCACGAACAGGCAAGCGCCATTGCGGCCGAGAATTACGGTAAGGCGACAAATCGCCTGGGTGTTTGCCTCGTCACCACTGGGCCCGGCGGAACTAATGCAGTCACCGGAGTGGCGCGGTGCGTGGCTTGACTCGACGCCAACCCTTTTCATCTCCGGACAGGTGAAGCGTCCTGACCGCATGTTCGACGCCGAGGGTCACCCGCTCGGCATGCGCCAGCTCGGTGTGCAGGAAGTCGACATCGTCTCAATCGTCAAGCCGATCACGAAGTACGCCGTTACGGTGCTCGATCCCTCGCGCATCCGATACGAGATGGAAAAGGCGGTCCACATCGCGACAACGGGCCGCCCGGGTCCGGTCTGGGTGGATATTCCCTTGGACGTGCAAGCGTCCCCCATCGAAACCGACCAGCTTGCGGGATTCAATCCGGACGAAGAGGCTGTCGTGGCTCCGGCAGACCTGACCGCGCAGGTGCGCTCCGTTATCCAGGCGCTCAATGCTGCCGAACGGCCTTTGCTCTTTGCGGGTAACGGCATTCGTCTCTCGCGCGCAGAGAAGGAGTTTGCTGAGCTGGTAGAGTTGCTCGGCATTCCCGTTGTTGCGACTTGGTGCGCAGCTGATCTTATCGCCAGCGACAACCCCCTCTATGTCGGTCGCCCCGGGTCGGTTGCAGCGCGCGGCGCAAACTTCGCTCTCCAGAACTGCGATCTCTTACTTGCGATCGGCGTTCGACTTGATTTCGCCATCACTGGCTATGCGCCCGATAAGCTGGCGCGTGCAGCGCACAAGATCATGGTGGACATTGATGCGGCGGAGCTTGGAAAACTAAAGGGCTTTGTCCAGCAACCGATTCAATGCGATGCCGGCCTATTCCTGCGCGAACTCCTGAAGCAGAAGTCTGCCGTCCAGCAGCGAAAACGAACGGCTTGGGACGAGCGCTGTGCAGACTGGAAGACGCGCTATCCAGTCGTAACGGAAGAGCACCGAAAACCGGAAGGTCAGGTCAGCATCTACAACCTGGCACAAACGATCGGCACCGAATCGGACCCCGACGATCTCCTGATCAGCGGCAGCTCCGGTGCTGGAATCGAGATCTTTCTTCTTGCTTGTCCAACCCGGACCCGCCAACGCATCTTCCACACTGCCGGGCTCGGATCGATGGGGTTCGGTTTACCCGGCAGCATAGGTATATGCCTTGCGGGCGGCCGGAAGCGGACCATTTGTGTAGACGGGGATGGCGGGTTTCAATTCAACATTCAAGAGTTGGAGACGGTAGCGCGACTGAATCTCCCGATCAAGTTCTTCGTTCTCAATAACGATGGATACGCCTCGATCAGAGCCTCTCAGTCGAACTATTTCGGCAAGGCAAGCATCGGCTGCGACTCTCGAACCGGACTCACTGTTCCGGATCTGTCGAAAGTAGCCTGCGCGTATGGCATCAAAGCAGCAGTGATTCGAGACCAAACGAATCTGCGTGATGAGGTGCGGAAGGTGTTGGATACGCCGGGCCCCGTCCTTTGCGACGTTCACGTCATTCCCGACGAAAGCCGGGCACCTCGTCTTTCCAGCTTCCAGAAGCCGGACGGCTCATTTGTTTCGAAACCTCTCGAAGACTTGTGGCCGTTCCTTCCGCGAGAAGAGTTCTACGCCAACATGATTGTTGAGCCCTTACCGGAGTAATATTCCATCAGCATGACCTCTGAGCGAATTCGGCGCCTCGGCCAGCAACTGAACGAACTGCTGAGTGAATCAGTTTTGGAGGCCACCGAACGAGAGCAATCGGCCTTCGACGAATTCGCCGGTTCTCGCCGAAACCGAATCGTTTTATTCGGCGCTCGCAAGCTTGGCCGTAAGGCGCTAGCCGGCTTGCGAGCAGTGGGGGTAGAGCCGCTCGCGTTCAGCGATAACGACCCGGGGACATGGGGAACCACGCTCGACGGGCTAACCATTTACTCTCCGCGTGATGCCGCGGAGCGTTTCGGAACACATGCCGTGTTCGTCGTTACCATCTGGGGTCGAGGTTCAACAGACACGATGGCGCAACGTTGTCAGAGCCTTGAAGCTTTGGGTTGCGACAGAGTTGTTTCGTTCGTGCCTCTGTTCTGGAAATACTCGAGTACGTTCCTGCCTCATGGCGCGCTCGATCTCCCTCACCGGGTACTCGAGAGCGCGGCGGATGCGCGACGTTGCTTCGAGATACTTTCAGACGAAGACTCAAAGGCCGGTTTTGTCGAACAGATCACGTGGCGCGTGCGGGGCGACTTCGACGCTCTCTCCGATCCAGTGAAGGACGAGATCTACTTCCCGGATTTCATTGATTCCTTGCAGGCGCTGGAAACATTTGTCGACTGCGGCGCGTACGACGGCGATACGGTGTTGCGTTTTCTTCAGCGCGAAGAATACAAGTTTGAAAAGGTATTCGCGTTTGAGCCGGACCCGGAAAACTTCCGTGCTCTCGAGGCGAACGTCTCCCGTTTGCCCAGGGAGATAGCCGAACGAATCGAAACGTCCCGTTGCGCCGTCGGCGAGGAAAAGGTAAAAGTGTCGTTCGCTGCTACTGGAACTGTTGGCGCTTCCTTTGGCGAAGGCAGTTTTACGGTGCAGTGTATCTCGCTGGACGAAGCGCTTCGGCACGAGAGCCCGACTTACATCAAGATGGACATCGAGGCCGCTGAGCCGGCCGCGATTCGCGGAGCCAGGAAGTTGATCCGGGAAAACCAGCCTGTTGTGGCAGCGTGCAGCTATCACGTCCAGGATCATCTCTGGACCATTCCGCTGTTGCTGTTCGATACCAACCCTGAGTTCGCAATTTGCAGCGGCAACATATCCAGATGGTGGAAGACCTGGTGACGTACGGTGTTCCCTACGGCCGGTTCCTCGATCGCAGCGAGACCTGATGAAGACCATCAGCATCATCACTCCTTGTTACAACGAGGAAGAAAACGTACGCGAGCTTTATAACCGGGTCCGGGCGGCAATGGTCAGCGTGGGCCGCTATCGTTACGAGCACATCTTCATCGACAACTCGTCGCAAGATCGAACCGTTGCCATTTTGAAGGAGATCGCGCGGGAAGATCAGAACATCAAGGTAATCGTAAACGCTCGTAATTTCGGGCATATACGATCGCCGTTTCACGCTTTTCTGCAAACCTCGGCGATGCGGTCATCGGGCTCGTCGCCGACCTGCAAGATCCGCCCGAGATGATCCCGCAGATGATCGCGAAGTGGGAAGAGGGCTACTCGATGGTCCTGTGTCTCAAAACGGCGAGCCAGGAAAACAAGCTGATGTTCTGGGTCCGGACCTTTTACTACCGTCTGGTTCAACGCTTGTCGGACATCAACACATTCGAGAATTTCACCGGTTTTGGGTTGTACGACCGCCAAGTGGTGGATGCTGTGCGTTCATTCGACGACGCTTACCCATATTTCCGGGGAATGATCGCGGAGATCGGATTGCCGTACTACACATTAACCTTCAACCAGCCTCGTAGAATTCGCGGAATCACGAAGAACAATTTCTACACGCTATACGACATGGCGATGCTGGGCATCACGAATCTGTCGAAAGTCCCGTTGCGATTTGTGACTTTCTTCGGCTTTATCAGCGGCGCATTTTCTCTCCTGGCAGCCATCGGATATTTCATTTACAAACTCATTTTCTGGAGCAATTTCTCCGTGGGGGTTGCGCCTCTGGTGATTGGTCTGTTTTTCCTCGGCTCCGTGCAACTTGTGTCCATGGGCATCCTGGGCGAGTACATCGGCGCGATCCACACGCAAGTACTAAAACGACCATTGGTGATCGAGAAAGAGCGCGTCAATTTCGAGTACCCTCCCGGCGATCCTCTGCGGGGGATTTAGCTTTTACCGCATAAATGCGACGATAAGAATGGTTGGATTTGGGTAACCGGATGAGTGAATTGGGCGAGACGAAAAAATCTTCAAGCAAGAAAGCTCTTGTACTGGCTGATTGCGCTGGCCCTTGCCGGCGTCCTGCTGTATTTTTCACTTCGCGGAATCGAGTGGGCTGAAGTCTGGCGGATCGTCTCCAAGGCGTATCTTCCTTATATCTTCTTTGCTCTGGTGATTTCGACGTTTTCGCTCTTTCTCCGCGCCTATCGATGGCGAATTCTGTTGCAGACGCAGGGACCGGTTCGGGTTAGTACCGCATTCTGGGCAACTTCGGCGGGTTACTTCGGGAATAATTTCCTGCCTGCCCGAGCCGGAGAACTGGTGCGGACCATGATGGTGAGTTCCGAGACGGGGCTGGGTAAAACGTTTGTATTGACAACTGCCCTGACGGAGCGCCTTGCGGACGCAATTGCGCTCGTGCTGATCAGTTCCATCGTGCTGCTCACTTTGCCGTTCAGGCCGGGCTGGTTCGACAATGCCGCGCGTCCCTTTGCAATTCTCGGCTTCGGAGGCGCACTAGCGATTCTGATCGTGCCAAAACTCGAAAAGGTCTGGCATGGAATCGTGATGCGCTTGCCCATTCCTAAATCGATCGGGGATAAGCTGGCGGAGGCTCTGACGCATGTTCATGCGGGGCTGCGAGCCTTTCATGATTGGGGCCGTCTGGTCAGCTTTCTAACGCTGACAATCATCATCTGGTTTGCAGATTCGTTCGGCACCCTGGTGGGCATGTAGGCGCTGGGCATGAACACTACACTGGCCGTAGCGCTTCTATTGATTACCGGGCTTGGTTTAGGCAGCGCACTCCCGTCCACTCCTGGATACGTCGGAATCTATCAGTTTGTCGCCGTCGGCGTGCTGGTGCCGTTCGGTTTCAGCAAGACCAACGCGATCGCGTACATCCTGCTCGCACAAGCCCTGCAGTACGTCTACATCACCGTTTGGGGTTTGATCGCCTTTGCCCGATCACGAGGGATGAGCCTCCGGCCACGGACGGTCGGCAGACAGGCGAGTACGCTCGAGCCGAAAGAAATAGCGGATTAAGATCTGCTGGATACATTTGGTCCCGCCAAGTCGGACCAGAATCGGATAATATCCTCTTTCCGGAAGGCGATTCGTCACATTCATCGCGCCGGTATCGCCCGGAATATTCAACTGGATATCAGCGACAGTTCAGGGACAAATCTGGAGCGCACGCTGGAACGATTGAATCTCGCGCTCGAGGAGTCGCCTGTACCCCAGTTCGAATGGAATCGCTTGGCCGAAGTACTTGGGCTCGAACTCCTCGGTCGACTCCTCGGCATCTCGGGAAGCAGCGTTCGGCGATACCGTGCCAACTCCCGGACCACTCCGGACAGCGTCGCCGAGCAGTTGCATTTTCTAGGTCTTATCGTTGGCGATCTCGCCGGGGCCTACAACGAAATTGGAATTCGCCAATGGTTTGAGCGCAAACGTGCTCAGCTGGACGGACGGACTCCACTGGACTTCTTGAAGGGCGGATGGAGGCCCACCCAACCCGGACCGCAGCGGATTCAGGATCTCGCGCGAGCATTGGTCGCCTCGCCAGCAACATGATCGTTTACCGTCACGCCGACCCGCGCTTTTCCGTTCCTGTGGGAAAACGAGGATCAACCGCCCGCGCGTTGGCACGGCCAGGGCGAAGGACCGGTGCAATACTTTGCGGACACCCCGGATGGCGCATGGGCGGAGTTTCTGCGGCACGAGGGGATCACCGATGACTCTGAGCTCGTCAATGTGCGCCGTTCTTTGTGGGCCGTCGAATTGCCGGAGCGCATAAGCGCAGAGACACCAACCCTTACTCTCGCTGTTCTGACGGGTGGAATCAATACGTACGAAGCATGCCAGGAGGAGGCCCGAAGATTGCGCAAGGACGGTGTGGTTGTCCTACGCGCCATTTCGGCCGCATTACGCCTGGGAAGTGCCGGTGGATGGAAAGTGCACGGAGGCTTGCAGAGAGCCGCTGAACGCGACGGGACCGTGGTCTGTGGTATTCGGTGTCCGTTCGGATTTCCTGGGCTGGCTCACTGCAGTTGCGGGCCGCGCTCTTCAAGACCGGCTGCTCTCCTCTACCCGAGCCTCAGTCACGACCCCACTCACCCGCGTCTCTTTCCACAATTTCTGAGCTGGCAAGAAGAACACCGCGGTGGCGCAAAGCGCCGCAGCGACCAAAACTAGGAACGCGCGGATTACGCCCGTGAGGCGCTTGAGAGCAGTTCGCTCGGGTACAAGAGGATCGACCAGCCCTGCCCCATAGAAGCAGGCCTGACCTGCTGCGGCCAGGATCATGAGGGGTTGTGGCAGGAAGAACGTCGAGACGAGTGCTGCCAGCATGGCAAACGGAAGCAAAAGTCGTCCTATCTTGTGCGAAAGAAAGTGAATGAAGCGGCGATTGCCAGGCCAAAGAAGTCGGGGGAACCGGCCAACGATCTGATAAATGCCCGCTTGCGTTCTTACCTTGCGCCGGAACTCTGATTGCAATGACGTCGGAAAATCGTACGCTTTCGCAGCGTCCTCAAAATAGATCCGGTGGCCCTTGAATGCCGCTGCGAACGGGAGATAGACATCGTCGAGCAGAATGTCTGCCGGGATCTCTTGCTTCAAACTCGCCCGGATGGCATAGATGGCGCCCGTAGCACCGAGCATCGCGTCGATGCGATTCAGATTGCGGCGGATCCACTTCTCGTACTTCCAATACAAGCCCGTGTTGTATTCTTCGAGGCGTTCGCCTTCACGAATGACAAGCTCACCGGTGACAACACCAACGCTGGGGTCGGCGAAACAGCTCACAAGCTTCGAAATCGCGTCGCTCTCGAACGGCTGGCGAACATCGGTGAGAACAATAATCTCGCCCGTGACGGCTTTCAGTCCTTGCGTCACGGCGATCGCTTTGCCGCCGGCAGGCAGCGGCAACAGGCGTACTCGCCGGTCGCCAAACTCGCGAACGATTGCTTCTGTCGCGTCGCTTGAGCCATCCGAAACAACGAGAACGTCGATGAGATCGCCCGGGTAATCGGATTGGAGAAGTGACCGCAGCTTTCCTTCGATCCAGCGTTCTCCGTTCTTCACCGGAATGAGGATGGAAATCGGAATAGCTTCGAGTTGTCTCCGAATCGGCTTGGGGAACAACCTGGCGTAAAAAGAAAGGAGAAGCGGATAGCCGATCAGTACGTAGAGAATGAAAGCGAGAACGGCGAAGAAGATGCAAACAGCGACAGTCATGTGCTGCGAAGGGCAGCCGGGTTCTTCACCGACGGCAATGCCCGCTCGAACTTCCTCGTTACTTGCTCCCAGGAGAAGTTCTCCACGACCAGCCGCTTTGCGCGTTGCGCTAAGCTTTGCCGGACAGCCGGCTGTTCGAGAAGCTCGAGACAGTGCTCGGCGAACCGTTCTGCCGTATCTCCAATGCGAATGGTGTCGCCATCCTGCACCGGAAGGCCTTCCGCACCAATCGTGGTGGAAACAACGGGTGCGCCTGCTGCCATGGCCTCGAAGATCTTGAGCCGGGTGCCGCCGCCGATCCGAAGCGGAACGATCGATACCGCGGATTGCCAGAGATACGGACGGACATCCGGAACAGTGCCGGTGACAGTAATGCCGGGCGTCTTTGCGGCTTCAACAATGGAGGGGGGCGGTGTGCGTCCTACGATCGCAAGCGTGCAATCCGGCTTCTTCGCCCGAATGATCGGAAACACTTCGCTTAAGAACCAGCGCATGCCGTCGATGTTCGGCATCCAGTCCATGGATCCGACGAAGACCAGATCGTGTGAGAGCGAAGCTGAGGCCGGCTTTTCGAAATAATCTACGTCGACACCAGTAGGGACGGACGAAACGCTTGTAGCTCCGAAGCGGGCCCGCATCACTTGCTCGTCAACGTCAGAGACCGCGACGATGTGCGCCACGGCCCGGCATACGTCGCGCTCCCAATTGAGCATCTTCTTGGCTTGTCCCGCAAAGTAAGCGCGATGGGCAAGTGTTTTACCCGTCTTCGCGTGCCGCTCCCAGATCATCGACTCTACGTTGTGCTGAAAAAGAGTCCATGAGCTCAGGTCATCGATATTGATGGCAGGGAACAGAAAGTCGCAAATCTTCGCATCGAACCTGTGCTCGTTCGTCACCTTGCGAATCGTCTCGCGCATTGCCTCGGATCGATAACGCATGCCCGCTACCGGGATCGGTGAGACTAACCCTTGCGCGAGCTGGAGAGCAAAGGCCGGCGAAGTCTTCGGAACCACTTTGTGGGCCACCGGGTACGCGTAGGAACAATACTCTGAACTTCGCCGCAGGCCTTCGGGGTTTGCCGGGTCATCGAAGGCTATGTAGTGGACCTCGTGGTTCTTGTGAAGCTGGCGAATCATCTCAAGGGTCCGGATCTGGCCCCCGCGAGTCGTCGGATGCAGAAAGTCGGTTTTAACCCAAAGGATCTTCACGCCGTCACCCGCGCCGGTGCGGTTGCCAACAGGCCATCCCAGTACTCGTCCTGGCGACCGGCGAAAGCCATCTCGCCCCAAACCTGGAGGTTCAGAAGGCGCCATAGGCGGTCAGTCGCGTCTTCCACCCCGCCGCGTTGTTTGGCAACAAGCTCCTCAACGTAGTTCAAGCTCACGTATTCCGAAAGGAACGATTTGGGCCGCAGAAGAAGAGAGATGACCGGATCGTTCTCCTTATCTCGGAACCATTGCCGCAGCGGCGTGGGGAAGCCCATCTTCTTCCGATAGATGATGTCGTGGGGCAGCAGGTCTTCTGCGGCCTTTTTCATGATGTATTTGCCTGATTTGTCCCGGATCTTCAACGCATCGGGAACGCGGGCCGCAAACTCGACGAAAGGTGTGATCGAGGAAGGGCACTCGGCTCTCGATCGAACACGCCATACTCATCTGATCCTGCTTCATGAGCAGCTCGACCAGATAGGTTTTCGCGTCCGCGTAGAGCATCTGGGCTAACGTGGATCCCGATCTCCGGTTCCAGTAATCGAGATAAGACTGGTACGGATTGGACCCGTTCTGCTTCAGGAGCATCGCGTTGCGCTCAGAGGTCGAGAACGCGCCGTAGAAGTTGTCGAGTTGCAAGGATTCGACCGAACCGTCTCTACCAAGGAAGGTGTGTTGCAGCTTCCTTCGCAGGTCGCGGGAGATCACGGTGGAAGAATCAATCGTGCTGCGAACGCCGTTTCGCAAGAAACCGGGAACGGCCTTGTATAAATCCGCCCAGCGGCGATTGAATAGATAATGCTGGTAGCGATGGTACCCGGCAAACAGTTCGTCGCTCCCTTCGCCTGTTAACACGACCGTGACATGTTCGGCGGCGAGTCGCGATACGAAGTAGAGAGAAACACTCGAAGGCCACGCGATCGGCTCGTCTTCATGCCAGATCAGGCGCGGCAAGGCATTGAAGAAATCGTCTGAACTGATGACGATCTCGTGGTGGTCGGTGCCGATGGCTTCGGATACCTGCCGTGCATAAGCCAGTTCGCTATACTCCGCCTCGCGATACCCGACGGCGAACGTCTTGACGGGCTCAGATCGCATCCGCTTCATGAGGGCTGCGATCGCGCTCGAATCAAGACCGCCGCTCAGGAACATGCCAAGCGGCACGTCGCTCATGAGTCGCATGCGGACGGTTTCTTCCAGCCGCTCGCGGCATTCGCGAATCCATTCTTCGTCCGACTTTCGTTCCGGACTGCCCGGCGCGGGAACGTCCCAGTATTGCCGGATGCTGAGCGACCCGGTACGGGCATCGAGGGTCAGGGTATGCCCGGGCATCAGCTTGCGTATGCCTCGATAGAACGTCTGATCGCTGCTGATGTAACCGAAGCTCAGGTACTCGGGCAAGACCTCTTCTGCGAACGAAGATCGGATCTCAGGGTGGCGGAGTAAGGCTTTGATTTCTGATGCAAACGCGAAAACCCGGTCGTTGTGAAAGTAGTAAAGCGGCTTGATCCCCAGCCGGTCACGGGCACAAAAGAGTGTCTGGCGATTGCTGTCCCAGATAGCAAAAGCAAACATGCCTCGGAATTGCTCGACGCACGCTGGGCCATATTGCTCGTAGGCGTGAATGATGGTTTCGGTATCGCAGCGGCTCACGTACTGATGTCCGGCAGCCTCGAGTGCGGGCCGGATGGACGCATGATTGAAGATTTCGCCGTTGTAAGTGATCCACTGCGAGCCGTCTTCGTTGGACATCGGCTGATGACCGCCGGCCACGTCGATAATGCTGAGCCGCCGATGTCCGAGGAATGCCGTTCCGTCCTCGTGGATTCCGTGTCCATCGGGACCGCGGTGCCGAATGGCCTCCATCATGTGCCGCAGGTCCGCGGCCGAGCCCGAACTAGGCTTAAGTTTTACAAACCCGCTGATTCCACACATTGATCCGATTTCCTAAGTAGAGGGTCGCTTCGCGAAGTAGCTGTTGGCCAGCCCGTGGCGAAAGCGCCGCGGACGTGGACGCTGAGGGCGCAACGGAGTGCCGCCGTAAGGGACGGGGCGTCCCGTCGAAGACGCAGGGGCGACGATTCGCTGGGTGCCCGCCGGAGCCGCGCTGATCTCAGCAGCTGATTGTTCCTGGATGAGACGGATCGCGGCCGCGAGAGCGAAGAACGTTGCCAGGATATGGGTGTATCCCACGCTGAGGAAGAAGATTCCGGCAAACAATGCGCCGGAGGAGTAAATCAGATATCGCGCACAGACCATGATTCCGTTGTCTACGTCTGCGCTCTCGTGATAGGTCCGATAAGCGTAACGGAAGGACAATACCACCGTCGCAGCGAACACGAAAAACCCGGGCAGCCCGGTTTCGCTCGAAATCTGCGTGTACGTGTTATGAGAAACCAGGCTCTCGCCGCCTGCACCCGTGGAAGCTTTCCGTTCATCCCAACTCACGAACGAGAAGTCGCCCGGTCCGACCCCGAAGATCGGGTGGTGAAGAGTCATCTCAAGGCTCTGGAGCAGGAGGGCTTTACGCTCTTCGCTCGACGCGATATCTGCTCCCAGGCGATTACTAGTAGCTTTGTCGTATGTGCCCTCGTGAGAGAAGAAGGTCAGGTAGCGCGCTTTCAGATAGTCGGGAAGAAGAACAGATGAAGCGCCAACTGCGATTATTGCGCCCACAACGATCATGATCTTCTGGTTGCCCTTGGAGAAAACGAACGCGACCAACATCAGAGCCATAAGCGCGAGAAGGCCGGAACGTGATCCGGCTCGGGCGAAAGCGGCGTATAAGGGAACGGTGGCCAACAGGAAAGCGACCTTCTTGAACCCTTCTGCGCGGCTGGCCTTGAACCACCAGAACGGCAGGCCAGCGACCATGGTCAGAGCGAATTCATTCGGATCGCCCAGGGTTCCGCCCGGCAACGCCACTCGGCCCTGAACGCTGACTCCGATGTAAAAGCTTAAGAGAGCAGCCGTCAGCGTCGCGTACGCATACGCGCCACCAATCTTCTGCCAATCGCTCGCTGACCGGACTGTCTGAACGATGATGAGGAAGATCGCGAAAGACTGCAGTTGCCACTGAACATAAGGCATGCTGCCCGCGCGCCAATAGCTGAAAGGAAAACAAACTACGACCCAGATCGTAAACGCCAGAAAGTATTTCGAAATACTCGATGACATGGCTCGCTTCAGACCACCGCCCGCAATCGTCATGATGATTAGCAGAATCAGCATGATCATGGGAATGTGGAGGAACCAGATCGGCGATACGTCCAAAGCGCGGCCCGTTATCAGGTAGATATAAACCGCAAGCAGCTTGACGGCAAGCGAAGAAGGCGGATCTACCTTCGCGGCTGACGAAGTTGCGTTGAAAACTGGGGAGGGAAGCGGTCGCGTTCCCGGCTTTGGACCGGCGAAGGTACTCATGAATGTTTCCGAGCGAATAAGTCTGGCCTTAGCAACTTACAGACCATGCTCATGACTGGGCCCGCGTAGGCAAACTCGGTCACTCTCAACGAATGTACGCAGCCGTTTTAGCCATTGTCGCATGATTTGGAGTGGGTCCGAAACGTAGTTCCTCCCCACACATTCACTATCGGCGGGTTCAGGCCCGAAACTATTGTTTGTCTGTGGCCAGAAATTTCTGAGGCCGAAAGAGTAGGCTTAATCACAAATATGCGTTCATTTGCGGAAATTTCGTTCCGCGCCCGCCAGGAGGCGGCAAATCTTTTTCTGCTGGCAAAGCAGCCCCGGTTTTCGGGTGCCGTCCCGGGAACTCTTTCGCTCCCCGATCCGCTCCGCACGGCCGACGCGCTACGCGGCTCCGACTTCGCGAGCCAGATTATTTCGACCGCCGAGGAGGTCATGGGACATCGGTTCCCCCTCCTGGCTCTCGAGATCGAAACGGGCCCCCTGATCGATTGGAGGCGGGACTATCGGCATGAAAAACAATCCGGAATTGCATACTTCCGCCGCATCCCTTACCTCGATTTCTCCGCCGTTGGAGACCACAAATTCATCTGGGAATTGAACCGCCACCAGCACCTGGTCCTGCTGGCACAGGCATACCTACTGACAAAAGACGAGAGGTATACGGGTGAAATTTTTCTGGAAATCGAGAGTTGGATTGAACAGAATCCGTTCCAACGCGGCATTAACTGGACGAGCGCGCTCGAGGTAGCCTTCCGGGCTTTGTCCTGGATCTGGGTTTATCACTTCGTGGGATCGGAGATGCCTGACCGATTTCGCCGGGATTTTCTGACGGCTCTTTACCGCCACGGTTTGCATCTGTACGAGAACCTGTCGGTCTATTTCTCGCCGAACACACACCTGCTCGGGGAGGCTGTCGCGCTACACGCTTTAGGCGTGCTGTTTCCAAAGTTTCGAGGTGCCGATCAATGGCGGGCGCGAGGAAGTCGCATCGTACTTGCCCAGCTTGAGTTCCAGATGAAGCCAGACGGCTCTCACTTTGAGCAATCGACGTACTATCACGTCTACTCCGTGGATTTTTTCGTCCTGTTTTATCTGCTTTCCGGGCGGCCGCCGGAGATGACCGGGCAGCTGATGCGCATGGCCGAATACCTCGAGGCGCTTCTGGGTTCGAATCGCAGAATCAGCTTCCAGGGAGACGATGATGGAGGACGCCTGTTTCACCCGTATGGGCCTCGGGACCAGTTTGGCCGGGCGACTCTAGCAACATGCGGCATCCTGCTCGGGCGGGATGAATGGATTGGCACGCAAACGGAATTGGCGGAGCAGGCGGCCTGGTGGGTGGGGGCGGATGTTTTGAGTCGGGCGGTAGAGACACCTCACGCAGGCGGGGCGCCCCGGTTCTTTCCGGATAGCGGCGACCTCTTCTTGCGGAGCGGCTCTCTTTCCATTCAGATGGACTGCGGTCCATTCGGATATGGCGGGGCGGGGCACAGTCATTCCGACACCCTGAGCATCGTGCTCGAATCGGAAGGAGAGAGAGTCTTGGTCGACCCAGGCACATACGCGTATATGGGCGATCCCGCTGAGCGCAATTGGTTTAGGGGTTCTGGCGCGCACAATACGGTCCGGGTCAATGGGAAGGATCAGGGTGGGGCTGCCGGTCCATTTCGCTGGTCTTCGAAGCCTTCGGTTACGGTACGGGGTTGGAGAGCTACTGCGGACGGAGGTGCGGCGGATGCTGCAGTGTGAGTACGACGGCATCGCTCACAGAAGGCGCATCTTGCTTGCAGGGTGCCGGTTGGTGGTCCTCGATGAGGTCGAAGGCCCCGGAACCCTCGAATGCGAACAGATTTGGCAACTGGGCCCCGGCGCGTCGCGATTTTCGTTCGCGAGCACCGGCATCCGGAGCGAGCGGGATTCCTGGTATTCGCCGGGCTACGGGCTGAAGTTGCCCGGCCATTCTCTCGTCATCCAGTCGCGGGGAGAGTCTCGAGTCGAAATCGCCACGACCATTACAGCCGGTAACGAGGGTGCAGTACCGTCATTTGCCGAAGCCGCCGGGGAGATCGATCGCGTTCTCTCTCATCCAGCAAGTACTTGCAGCCGATAAGATAGTGGGAGCCGGCCTGATCCGGCAAAGGATTATCAGGGTCTTGAAGGATTTCTTTCCGTCTACAAAAGTCGCAGTTGTCGGTCTTGGCTATGTCGGCTGTGTTACAGGCGCCTGCCTGAGTAGCTTGGGACATACTGTCGTCGGCGTTGACCGCGACGAACATAAGGTGAACTCGGTCCTGCGGGGCCAAGCGCCCTTCTTTGAGCCCGGGCTCGAAGAATTGATCAGGGAAAATGTCGAGGCGGGCCGCTACACCGCGAGCACATCTTTGCCGGACGCAATCGCGGATGCAGATGTCGCTCTCATCTGCGTCGGTACACCCTCGGAAAAGAACGGGAATTTAGGGCTCGATCAACTGCGGCGCGTTGTCACGGAGATCGCCGGCACGCTCGCCGGGCGTAAAAAACCGCTGATTGTTGCTATTCGCAGTACTGTATTCCCAGGTACATGCGAGGAACTCGTCATGCCGATCCTTGGCAAGAACGTTCCGGTAGTCTCGAATCCCGAGTTCCTCCGCGAAGGCGTGGCCGTGAGGGATTTTATAGAGCCTTCGCTTGTGGTTGTGGGCGGGGACGATCCCGCGGTAGTCCAACGCGTTGCCGGGCTCTATAGCGCGTTGAACGTACCCGCTTCGCTTGTTTCGCTTCGAACGGCGGAGATGATCAAGTACGCTTGCAATGCATTTCACGCGACGAAAATCGCGTTCGCGAACGAGATTGGCGCCCTCAGCACCAAGCTCGGCGTTGATGCCACCGAAGTGATGGACACGGTCTGCGCGGATGTCAAGTTGAACGCGTCTGCGGCTTATCTCAAGCCCGGGCTTCGCGTTCGGCGGTTCGTGTCTGCCCAAGGACTTGCGCGCGCTTGTTTATCGTGCCGGACGTCTTGATTTGAAATTGCCGCTGCTCGAATCCGTGTTGCCCAGCAACGAGGACCACCTCGTGCGAGCACTCCAGGCTGTCCTTGATCTTCCGGCGAAACGGCTTGGCGTGATCGGCCTTGCGTTCAAGGAAAACACCGACGATCTTCGAGAGAGCCCGGTTGTTTCCATGCTCGAGCAGTTGATCGGGAAGGGCCGTGACGTGCGCGTATTCGATCCGCACATTCAGCTCGACACGATCTACGGAAGCAACCGCAACTTTATCCTTGAGTCTATTCCCCACATCGGGCGCCTGATGGAGGCGCGTCTGGAAGGCGTACTCGGCTGGGCTGATCATTTGATCATTGCGCAGAAGCAGAACGAGGCGACGGTTGCCCAGATCAGGAACTCAGGGCTTCCGATACTCGATCTCGTACGAAGCTCGAGCTTTGCCCCCCAGATGGCCCTTGCATAGGGCGTAACTGCATCACTCATGTTGTCAGTTCGTAACAAGTTCGTTCTGCGTCTGCTTGCCGGTCGAGTGCGATGAGCATGTCTTCCGACACGCAAATGGTGCGCTTCACACAGGGGGATCTGGAGTTGTTCCGCGATGCTTCAGGCGATCGCAATCCCCTTCATCTATCGCGTGAATACGCCTCCAAGACGGCCTACGGACAGCAGGTCGTGTTTGGCGCACTGGGCGCAATCGCTTGCCTTGGCCGCGTGGGACATCATGCGGGTAGCGCAATCACGAAACTGACCGCCGACTTCCATCGGCCAATGTTTCTCGGCGTAAACTACGCGATTCGTGTTTCCGGACAAGGCGCATCTCAGGTCGTGCGGCTGCAGGATGGCACCGTGCCGGTATTGACTCTGGCGCTTCAGTTCGGCGAACTGCCAGGGATCTCTGCGCATTACGAACGTCCGGCTCTGTTCGATCGGACGGAAGCCCGCGAGTGCAGCTTTTCGGACTTGCCGCCCGGTACCGAGGTAAACGGCAGATGGGGTTCCGATGGCCAGAAACTGGAGGAGCTCTGTAGCCGCTGGAGTGTGGATCGAGCCGACAGGCCCGCGGCGGAAGCGCTCCTTTGGAGCAGTTACGCCGTTGGAATGGAGTTGCCGGGAAAGAGCGCCTTGTTTTTTCGTGTGGCACTCGAGTTCGAAGGCAGACCGGCTGAAGACGAATCGATTGCTTACTCCTTGACCGTGAAAAACGCCAACAAGGCCATCTCGCAGATCAAAGTCGACGCCGATCTGCGTTGCGGTGCACAGCCTTTTGCGCATGGCCAGTTGGTGGCGTTTGTTCGTCCTGACATGCCGCCGGTGGACTTCGGCGAGATCGCCTCTGCCGGACGACAACCGTTCGCTGGCAAAGTCGCAGTCGTCGTAGGCGCAAGTCGTGGGTTGGGAGCAGCCATTGCCGCGTGCCTGGCTGCGGGCGGCGCGCAAGTGGTCGGCTTGTCTCGCTCGAAAGCGGCTTGGGCAAATGGTCTTCCGAACGAGGTGCAAGAGAGGATCTCGAACGAAGGCACTGATGCATCAGATCCGGAGGCCGTGGGATGTTTGAGTGCGCGCGTGCGCGACCGTTTCGGGCGTCTCGACTTCCTTATCTGTAGCGCGTTTCCGGCCATTCCCTCGCTGCGCCTGGAAGAAAACGCGGCCGAACGAATCCGCACGTACCTTGCTCGTTCGACTGATCTGGTTTTGGCCCCGCTTTGTGCATTTCTACCATTGCTGCAGGACAGCAACGGTTGCTCTGTGATTGTCTCGTCTGTTGCCGTAGAGAAGCCGGTTCGCGACTGGCCTCACTACGTGGCCGCAAAGAAGGCAATCGAGGGTCTAGGACTTGTTGCCCCCTTGCAGTACCCTGCTACGGGCTGTTTAATCATCAGGCCCGACAAGCTGATGACCGATATGACTAATACGCCTATGGGCCGTCAAAATGCTACTTCACCTCTGGCTTATGCGACTCAGATCTGTCGTGCGCTCGAGACGCCCCCTGCCTCCGGCACTTCGCGCGTATTTCACGGCGGTGACGATGAATAAGCCTCTTCAGAAGCTGTCTGGCGTCGTTACACTGAAAGAGTTGCGGATGAGGGATCGGGTGGCAGAACTGTGAAACTGGCGGAAGCTCTGTCGATTGTTCGAAAGGCGCCCGTCGATGGTTCGCCCCTAAAAGTTGTTCTTGCGTGTGGGTTTACGCCTCTGCACCTGCAGAATTTCTTGGCTGCTCACCTGCAGCAGGCACATCCCGATCGCAAAGTCGAAATATCGGTCGGATTGTTTGAAGATGTCCCCGGAACTTTGCGAATGTTGGGGAACGGCGGGGTTCAGGCGGGCGCTTTGGCGCTCGAATGGGCTGATCTCGATTCCAGGCTTGGCTACCGTCACCTGGGAGGATGGGGCCAGCGGCTGGTTCCGAGCATTCTCGAGAATGTCAAAGCCAGGCTGAAGCACTTTGAGGGCTTACTCAGCGAGATCCCTTCAAGTACAAGCGTTGCCGTGTCACTGCCTACGCTCTCTCTTCCGCCCGGTTTTCACACCGCGGGATGGCAAGTGAGCGAAGCGGAACTCGCTCTCCACGAACTGGTAGTCAGCTTTGGCCGCAATCTGGCCGCGCACCCCTCAGTATCCATCGTGAGCGAGCAAAAACTCCTCACGGATTCACCCGTTTCGGCCCGGTACGATTTCCGCTCGGACCTACATACTGGTTTCCCGTACAGCTTGGCGCATGCCGAGGTGCTTGGACGGGCACTCGCCGGTCTCCTGAACCCGCCGAAGCCTAAGAAAGGGCTGATTACGGACCTGGACGACACTCTTTGGTCCGGTCTCATCGGCGAAGTTGGACACGAACAAGTCTCCTGGGATCTTGCCAGCCATACCCAGTTCCATGGCCTGTACCAACAGATGCTAGGGGCGTTGGCAGACCAGGGAGTGCTGATCGCGATCGCGAGCAAAAACACGGCAGAAGTCGCGCAGAAGGGTCTGGCGCGTACAGATTTGATGATCTCGGGCGACAAGATCTTCCCGGTCGAGATTCATTGGGAGCCGAAATCCGGTTCCGTTGCACGAATCCTGAAGGCGTGGAACATCGGCGCGGATAGCGTGGTGTTCGTGGACGATAGCCCGATGGAACTCGCCGAGGTGCAGGCGGCTCATCCGGACGTCGAATGCCTGCAGTTCCCGAAATCGGATTATCAGGCCGGCTTTGCTTTCCTGCAAAAGCTCCGTGATCTGTTCGGTAAGCCGAGATTGTCGGAAGAGGATAGCTTCCGGCTTGAGAGCATCCGTCAAGGACAGCAGTTTCAGGAAGCAGGGAACGGCGGCGATTCTACTGAACAATTGTTAGCCGCAGCGGATGCCCGGCTGACCTTGGAGTTCAATCCGCCGGCGAGCGATAAAAGAGTCGTCGAACTGGTGAATAAGACCAATCAATTCAACCTGAATGGTCTTCGTTTCACCGACGGCGAGTGGCACGACAAGGCTGACGATCCGAATAGGTTCACTGTCGCGGTCAGTTACCAGGACAAATTCGGACCGCTTGGAAAGATCGCGGTGGTTCGCGGGACGAAAGAAGATAACTTGTTCCGGGTTAACGCCTGGGTTATGAGCTGCCGGGCCTTCTCGCGCAGGATTGAGTACCAGACTTTACTGCAGCTCTTCGAGCGGCACGGAGCGGCAAGCATTGCGTTCGAGTTCGCTCCGACACCTAAAAACAAACCGATGGCGGATTTTCTTCGCGAGCTTCTGGACCAAGAGCCAACGAACGGAATCGTGCTCACCCGCGAGAAGTTCGAAGAGAAACTGCCTAAGCTGTATCACCAACTAATAGAGAAAAATGGATAATTCAGAAACTCGACTCGTCACAATTTTTGAGAATGTGTTCCCGGATCTGCCGGCCGATCGCATTCCGAATGCCTCTCAGGATTCGGTACAGAACTGGGATTCGGTCGCTGCCATCACGCTGATGAATCTGATCGAAGAAGAGTTCGGCATCCAGATGGATTTCGACGATTTAGGCGAATTGACATCATTCAAGAAGATACTTGCCTACGTGGACGGCAAGGTCGCGCAAACGGCTTAGAGCGGAATATCGCTCATGATCTCCGTCGCGCGCGCACGCGATCTCCTGAAACACAAGCTGGTCAAGAACACCGGCGCATTGATGGTGGTGCAGATGAGCGCGTTTGCCGCGCCGCTGCTGGTTCTACCCTATCTCACACGCGTTTTAAGCACCGATCATTTCGGGCTGATCGCATTCGCGACTTCGTTTAACTTCTACTTCATTACGCTCGTCGAGTACGGGTTCAATCTTTCGGCAACGCGAAGGGTTGCTGTTCATCAGGATGATCCCGAAAAGGTCGCAAAGATTTGCTCGTCCGTGTACGCCGCCAAGGCTCTTCTGACGGTAGTTGGCTTTGTCCTCATGCTGGCTGTCGTCATGGCAACACCCAAGCTGCGACCGAATATCGGCCTGTTCTGCATCAGTTACCTGACCGTCGTCGGTGATCTCTTGTTTCCGCTGTGGCTGTTCCAGGGGCTGCAGAAGATGGAGAACCTTGTCTGGCGCGACCTGGTCACGAAGTTCCTTTCGCTTTCGCTCGTGTTTGCGTTCGTGCGGAAGGACAGCGACTTTATGCTGGCGGCGCTGTTCCAGGCGGGATCGCCGCTGGTGGCTGGAATTGTGGGTCTCATTACGGTGCCGATTGTTGCGAAAGTGCGGCTTGTTCGGCCCAGCATGGAGGAGACGATCACAGCGTTGCGTGAGGGTTGGCCTGTGTTCTTGTCCATGGCGGCGTTCACGCTTTCGTCTTCAACGAGCATCTTCCTGCTCGGATTGCGATCGGGCCCGACCGATGTGGCTTACTACATAGCTGCGTATCGGCTGGTGGTGGCGATACGGGCCATGGTCGATCCGGTGAAGACGGCGATCTATCCGCACATCAGCCATATGGCTGCCACGTCCAGACAGGACGCCGTCGCCTTCCTGCGCAAATACAGCCTTATACTGGCTTCACCGTTTCTGGCAGTATCGCTGGTGCTGCTGGTAGCTGCACCACTCGTGGTAAGACTTCTCTACAGCCCCAAATACCAGCCCACGATCTTACTCCTGCAGATTCAGGCGATGAGCCCGTTCCTGCTGGCGTTCCAGCATAACTATTCGACATTCTTCATGCTGGCGTTCGGCTATGACAAGGCCTTCTCACGCCTGGTGCTTCAGATGACCGCGTTGAATTTCATCATCCTGATTCCCGGTCTTTACCTGCTTTGGCCGCCCCTAGCAGTTTCGATCACAGGTCTTATCCTCGACACGTTCATGGCGGTGATGACTTACCTGTTCTACCGGAAGCACTCCACGTTCGTACTGCAACCGGTTCCAGCGTGAGTTTAGCGCCGGTTCTATAGCATTCAAGTCCGCGCGTTTACTTGATGCAGATAAAGCGGGTCGCTTCGGCAAAGGTGAGCGCTAGCGTTCGAACAAGATGAGAGCGTCTGCCCGCGCGTACGACTCTGCGGCGGAAGCCGCTGCTGACCTGTGACTCGTCCGCCATCTGGACACGATCGAGCACACGACTGAAACCGGCTTTTTCGAACTCTTTACGCAGCCCCCAGTGAGTGAACTGGTGGAAGTCGATCCCTAGCTTCATGATGTCTTTTCCGTGGATCATCTTACGGAGGCTGTAGCGGAGCCAATTCGGCATCCAACCATAGAGCGGAATCCGCGCGTATTCGCCGGAAGTGAAGCTGAATTTATTGGTGGATTCGAAGTAAAGTATGCCGCCCGGTTTCAACGTTCTGTACACCTTGTGTACGCCTGTTCGCCAATCTTCCACGTGTTCGAAGACGGAGGAAGCCATCACTACGTCGTAATAGTTCTCAGGCAGCGGATAATCTTCCAGATTTCCAAGCTCGATATCGGGCTCTACGCCTTGCCCACGGCCGATTTCCTTGGCCATTTCAATCAGTTGCGGGCTTATTTCCAAGCCCTTACACTGCAGGCCGCGGAGTTGGCAGAGGATCGGAAACCAGCCGGATCCGGTTCCTACTTCGAGGATTCTGGTTTCCGGCGTTAGCTCCTTAAAACGGCGCACCGGCCGCAAAAGGCTTTCGAATTGAGGGATCTTCGCTTCGAGAGCGATGTTCCGGTGAGTACCAATGTACTTATGAACATCCGCCGGCGCATCGTAATGAATCTTCATCCGATCTTATTTTCCAACGTCTGGGGTCGAAAGTCTTTAAGAATCAACCAGGAAAATACGAGAGAGTGTACGTTTTACCGCGCACGGTATATCTCCTCGGATTTTACGACAAAACAGCCTTTTCTTATTTGAAAGCCACCTCGGGTACTGGGAAAATGTAAAAGAGAATGCAACAGGTTATCCGCAAGGGCATAAAGGACATGATTGTGGAGGAGGTGCCCGATCCGATCGCCGGCCCCCATCATGTGCTGATCCGCCCCGTTTCATCCCTGATCAGCAGCGGAACGGAAACGGCAAGCATTCACCAGGAAGGTGTGCTTAAGGAAGTCGCCGACAATCCTTCGCACATCGGGAAGGTTTTGGCGGTCATGAAAGCGAACGGGCCGCTCCCTACAATTCGGGAGGTTCGGGCGAAGTTCAGTGAATTCGCCGCACTTGGGTATTCAGGAGCCGGCATTGTCGTCGAGAAACATCCGACGGTGAAGGATCTTGAATTGGGTGATCGCGTCGCGTACGGAGGCGAAGGCACCGGCCACGCGGAAACCATTGTCACCGGTCGGAACCTGGTTGCACGAGTCCCGGACGAAGTGGGTTTTGACCACGCATGCTTTCGCTACGCTCGGCAGCATTGCGCTGAATGGGGTGCGCATCTCGGGTGTCGGACTGGGCGACCGGGTCGCAGTGATTGGCTTGGGCCTTGTGGGCCAGCTTGTGGCACAACTGGCGCGCTTGCAGGGCGCAGTGGTGATCGCCACAGACTTGCGGCCCGAGCGTGTTGATCTGGCCAAATCTCTTGGTGTACAGCAGCCGATTTACGGTGGCAGCTCACTCAAAGAACAGGTAATCGCTGCGACGGACGGCAAGGGCGCCGACTGTGTAATCATTGCGGCTGCCGCGAAATCCTCCGCTCCTTGTAAATTGGCGCTTGATATCTGTCGGGACCGGGGACGCATCGTCGTGATCGGAGCCGTGGAGATGGAGTTTCCGTGGAACGATATGTACCTCAAGGAAATCCAGCTCTTTATGGCGCGCGCCTATGGTCCGGGCAGCTATGACCCGTCGTACGAGAAGCAAGGGCGCGATTACCCGTTTGCTTATGTCCGCTGGACAGAGAATCGCAATATGGAAGAGTTTCTGCGGCTGGTGGGCCGCGGAGATGTTCAGCTTGAACCGCTCATCACACATCGATTCCCGCTGAGCGAAGGGCCCAAAGCGTACTCGACCATCCTGGATCCGGCTTCGAACAGCCTTGCCGTGCTGTTGAAATACCAAACACCCGATAACGGTACGCCGGTCGCATTCGAGCCGAAGCGAACTGTTTACATTGGTGAGGCAAAAGTTAAGGCTCCAGCCGGCAAGATGGGCGTTGCCCTGATCGGGGCGGGCAATCTAGCTCGCTGGGAGCATCTGCCAAACCTGCTGAAGGTTCCCGAAGTGCATCTGCGGGCCATTCACTCGAACAGCGGCGTTCGCGGGAAGAGCTACGGAACTCGCTTCAAATCGGATTACTGCACGACGGATTACAAGCAAGTACTGGAAGATCCCGACGTTCATCTTGTTTTTATCGCAAGCCGGAATCAGTACCATGCGGGCCAAGCTCTCGAAGCGCTAAGGGCAGGAAAGCATGTCTTCGTCGAAAAGCCAATGGCGCTGACCGAGGATGAATGCGCCGAACTGACTCAGGCCGTGAATGAAACGGGTTGCCAATTAACGGTGGGCTTCAATCGACGGTTTGCGCCTTTTTACCTGGACCTCAAGAGCAAGCTCGCAAAGCGCAGCGCGCCGGCGGTTTTGCAATGCCGTATCAATTCGCCCGGGATTTCGGGCAGTTATTGGATGGCCGATCCGGCAATCGGTGGAGCGATCCTAGGCGAAGCCTGCCACTTCGTCGACCTGATGTATTGGCTGCTTGACTCTGAGCCTTTGAGTGTCTCGGCTTATACCTTGCCGACAGGCAAGCAGGACCCGATCGGCGAGAACAACATGGTCGCCTGTTTTCGATTCGCGGATGGGTCCGTCGGAAATTTGACCTACTGCACTGTCGGTAGCAAGACGTCGGGCGGCGAGAGGGTTGAGGCGTACGCACAGGGATTGGGACTCGAAACCGAAAACTTCAAACGATTCTCCGCAAACGGCTCGACGCGGCAGGCGAAGAAACTTATGTTTGCCGATAAGGGATATGACAAGCAAATCGCGAATCTGATCCGTGATCTCAGGGCCGGGAAAGAGCCGCAGGTGACGGTGCGGGATGGAGCGAGATCGACAATTGGCTGCCTGCGAATGCTTGAATCAGCGAAGGATCTGACCCCGAAGTCGATTGATTGGGAACGTGCCGCAAACTAGTTTAGAAGCCACAGCAGAGCTATCACCGACGCAATCCGTACCGGCCGCGAACTCGCGACGCAAGCCGATCAAAGTTCTACTGATCGGTCCGTCGCTCGACATACTCGGCGGGCAAGCGGTTCAGGCCACCCGGCTCATGTCCGTGTTAAGCCAATTACCACAATTGGCGATGACGTTCTTTCCCATCAATCCGCGTCCGCCGAGGGGATTTGGATGGGTGCGAAAAGTGCCTTACCTGCGTACCCTTGTTACGTTCGGACTTTACAACAGCCGATTGCTGCTGGAAGCGCGTAAACACGACATCCTGCACATCTTCTCGGCCGGGCTTTCCTCGTATACGCTCTGGACGATACCGGCATTGCTGGTCGGCCGACTGTACGGCAAAAAGCTGATTCTTAACTATCGCGACGGGCAGGCGGAAGAGCATGTGACGACCTGGCGCACGGCCCGGCCAACTCTCGATTTAGCCGACCGCATTGTGACGCCTTCGGGATTCCTTGTCGATGTGTTCGGAAAGCACGGAATCGAAGCGCGATCGGTCTTCAACATCATTGACGTTGACCGGTTTATCTACCGAAAGCGCCGGAAACTCCGGCCGAGATTCATGACCAACCGAATTCTCGAGCCGCTGTACAACGTGGATTGCATCTTGAAGGCGTTCGCTCTGATTCAGGAACGGTATCCCGATGCAAGTTTGACGGTTGCGCATGACGGTTGCTGCCGACCAGCGCTAGAACAGCTCGCAAAGGACCTGAAATTGAAGAACACGGAATTCATTGGCAGGGTTCCCCACGCGAAGGTTCCGGAGTTATACGATTCGGCGGATATCTACCTGACGACTCCAAATATCGACTGTATGCCCGGTTCGCTGCTCGAGTGCTTTGCGTCAGGTCTGCCCGTGATTGCCACGCAGGCGGGCGGTATCCCATACATCGCGACCGATCGAGAATCGGCGTTGCTCGTTGATATCGACGATCATCAGGCTGTTGCGGCGCGTTCCTTCGAGCTTCTGGAAAATCCAGAACTGGTCGAGACGATCACCGAAGGCGGACTGCGGGAAGTTCAGAAATACCACTGGTTACCCGTGCGGGACCAATGGGCAGAGGTATACCAAGAATTGGTTCCGGCGCCTGCCGCAAAAAACTAGTCACAGCAGTAAGAGCAATCTTTCCACTCTGTAAAACCAACAACATAAGCCGTTTCCGCGCGACTTGGCTGCTGCTCCGGGCTGCTACTTTTTCCAACGAAAGTAGTGCACTCGACTACCGGAGAAAACATGAATCAATACAACCGTCTCCTAGTAGACGCCGCCCTCTGTTGTGGAGTGTTGCTGGCGGCGCTCGGCGACAGCCATGCTCAAACCTTAATCAACCTAGGAACGCAGAGCAGAAACATCGATTTCAGCGGCGCTCAGACGACGCGGCCCGTGAAATCCGGAGCGACTTTGCCGAGCACTTGTTCCACTGGCGAGTTCTTTTTTAACACCAGTGCTGCCGCGGGTCAGAACCTGTTCAGCTGTATCTCGAACAGTTGGACTTTGGTCGGACAGACCTCGGGGCTGAGCGACCCCGGCAGCAACGGTGTCGTGAAAAGAACGGCTGCCAATACGACGATTGCCGTGCCCGCGCCTACGGGCACTATTGTCGGAACCAGCGATGCCCAAACGCTAACGAACAAGAGTATTGACGCATCCGAGATCAATTCTGGAACGTTTTCGGCCGCGCGGATGCCTGCTATCTCCGGAGATGTGACCGCAGCCGCGGGAAGCACCGCCACCACGCTGAGCACGGTGAACTCAACACCAGGTTCATTCGGCGACGCCACTCACTCGGTGCAGTTGACAGTCGATGCGAAGGGACGAGTTACAGGCGTCAGCCAAGTGGTGATCACTGGAAGCGGAGGCGCCGGTACTGCCTCGGGAACGCTCGCCTCCATCCCTTCCACGTGTTCTTCGGGCGCCTTGTACGTAGCAACGGATCAGCCAAGCAGTCAACAGCTTTACACTTGTTCCTCGGCAAACACCTGGACGCAGTATATGTCGCTTGGAGGATCTGGTGCGCTCGCAGTGACGAACGGTGCTCTCGATGTGGTGACGAGCGTTGTCCCGCGCTTGGCTGCGGCTAATACCTTTACGGGCCTCAATACCTTTCCGAGCGGTGTGCGCATGGGCGGGGGCACGCAACCTAGCTGCGATACCAATGCGCGTGGCGTGTTCTGGTTCCAGAACAATGGCGGAGCAAAGGATGCTGTGCAAGTGTGCGTGTATACGGGCTCCGCGTACCTGTGGACAAGTCTCTACTAGTCATCTCGGTAACCAGACATGATGAATAAGCTAACTCTGCTGGTCCTCGCCAGTGCAATGTCTGCGCTTGCGCAGAACCCTGTCGTGAACAGCGCAACGTATTCCGACCTCAGCCATTCTTCAATGCTCGTGCACATGCAGATTTCGAGCTCATGGCAGAACGTCCGTATTCGGTATATCCCTACTTCTCAAGGCTCGTGCACGAGCGGGACGGGCGGTACGGTTCAACCAAGTGGTTATCCCGGATACGGCGGATCGACCTATCGTCCGTTGAACTTTCAAATCATTCTCAGTGGACTTACGGCAAATACGCAATACCAGGTTTGTCCCGAAGTTGCGAATATCGGCGCCAGCTACGACGGTAGCGGAGCATGGTCGAGCGGGATCGGCTTTACTGTGCGTACGTTGCCGCTTCCCGCCGTTCATCCGGCCCTTCCTGTTCCGGCTACGGAGTATAAACCGGTTCTGCCGGATATGACGAACTATCACGTTGTGACGCTCGACGCCGCGTGTTATGTCGCGAACGGAGGCCCCGTGGGCCAGTATCTAGGGGACGCATTAGGCGACGCAGCTAACCACCAAGCAGAGTACGGGACCCACATCATCGCGCCACACGGTGCGAATTGCACCCAGTTGGCCCAGGTGAATACAGACTCTGAAAACGTCACGCACTTCGATCCAAACCAGGTGAGCATGACGGACAGCTCTATTACGTTCAGTGCTTCGCAGCTTTCCCAGATGATGGGCTCCGATCAAATCAACGAAGGCCAGCAGTTCACGTTTGGCGTTTACTATGGAGGCCTTCCGGGTTCTGCATCCCAGTGGCCAACGGTTGATCCGCCGCTGAGCTGTACTGGAATGATCCCCGGCGTTGTCTATTACGCTCACCTGCCGAATCCGGCCGACCACACGAAGATCCAGTTAGCCTGTAATGCTCCGTTCGGCCAAAACACAACCGATGGGACACCGTCGAAGCTGATGGTTTTCGCCAACGCGGGCGGCGGGAGCTACTTCAAAGCTCAGCGATACCCAACAACTCTGAACTGGATTGTTCTCGACACGGATATCCCCGATGCGCAGTTTGCACCAGTCAGGTACGCGCGTCGGGCCGCAATGGGCGCCGAAAATGCCGCGCATGACACATATCTACAAGGGCGTTGGAACGCCTTCCGGGGTTGGCAACGTTCCGGGGAGCGGCGGCATAGTCCCCATTCAACTCAACCTGGAATCAAACGACGGAAACGAACAACGAATGGTGTCCAACGTCTGGATTCGCCGCTGGGAGTTTACGGTTGGCGATGACCTTGATTCCGATACCTCGATCGATCCGCTCTGGTACCGTTCTCAGCTCAATACATCGCAGTTCAACAAAGATATTGTTTTCGATCAGGTCTACATTCATGGGCTTGGCGCACCGCATCGGACCTGGCGGCCCATCAGCAGTTTCGATGGACACAATATGGCGCTGATCAATTCCTACGTTAGCGACCTAGACATGTTCCAAAGTGACATGCAGGGTCTGGTGATTACGCAACTGAGTCCGACATCTTTCAAAGTGGGATCAGGAACGCACGGCCTGAACGGACTTCACCTCTATTCGCAATCTGGCGACATCACGGTGAACATGAGTTCCGGTTCGAACAGCGGTTCCGTGATGATCTACGCTTCGCTGGACGGTTCGAAGCTTAATATTTCTCTACCGCCGGGTGTTTCCGGAACCTGCAGCGGCGGGCCTTGTAACGTCTTTACTGCTTATGACAAGTCGACCGGGAACGGAAACGGTGTTTTTGACAATAGCGGCAGCAGCGCATACCCGAACACCATCGGAGGAGACAGCCTGTATTGGGTGGATCCTCTCTTCAATACAGCGAACTCACAAAACGGGGCGGCCAGCCTGCTTGCCAACGTATTGGATCCCTCGCACGCGGATCTTACTGCAGGACCGGTTTGGTACGGGCAAGCAGTGGAACTCGGGATACGCTTCCAATCTGATGTGAGCGGATACATCACTGGCGTGCGCTTCTACAAGGATTCTCGGGACACGAATCTGACTCACTCCGTCAGCTTGTGGGGTGCCAACGGGAACAAGATGGCCTCGGGTGTTACCGTCAGTGAGAGTGGACAAGGATGGCAGACGGCCACCTTCGCCGTTCCTGTCGCAATTCAGGCAAACACGACCTATACGGTTTCTTACTTCTCAAGTGCAGGCGGCGTGTATGCCGACAACTTCTATCAGAATCAGAATGTCGTCAACGGTCACCTTTCCGCGCTTGCATCCTACTCGGCGTCGAGTGGCGGATGCTGGTCGGGGGACAACTGGCCGAAGAACTGGGCTGGACATACTAGCGTCGGGATCATAGGTTGTCTCACGCTGAACAGCGGCTCGATCAACAATGTTCAGCGTGCAGACGCCAGAACGTCCACGTTCGGTGAGGTGAACTCGCAGTCCGGATGCAATTGCTTCATTGCCGGCATTGGGCCCGGACCATGGTTGATTCAAAACAACTTTCTGAGTACCACGGGGAACGGCTTTCATCACGATGAAGGCGGCATAGCAGGTGATCATTATCGGACAGGAACCCGCGACGGCACTGCCTTCTGGATCCGAGGCGATTATCTGTATCGTAGGAACTATTTTGAAGTTCCGCTCAGCCACATGGCCGGTCAGCCGCCGCCGACTGACCCGACACGCAGCCCGGATTACGACTCGGCTTACGACCCGACTCTTTACGCGCTGTCGAATCACTTGTACTACCAACATCGCCAGCCGTTCGAGTTCAAATCGGGCCATCGTATCAAGGTGGATGGAAACGTTTTTAGTGGGGGATTCACTAACACGGCATCGAGTATTTTCGTCGCGATGACATCGGTTTGCGACGAGGGTATCCAGGATGCCGCGTTTACGAATAACACCTTCCAGCACGGACCGGGAGTTCTGGTTGCGATGTCTTCGACGGCGGGTGGTTGCATGCAGACGCCCCCTCCGAAGCGATTCCTATTTCAGAACAATCTGGCCTGGGATATTCGGCAGAGTTACTTCGCGCCGGGCGGTCCTCAAAACCCCGGTGCCGGCTGGCTATTCGAGGCGATCGGATCGGAAGATGCGACCGTTCTTCACAACACGATCTTCTTCAATCACGGCAGAGCCTCCGCTCTTGCTTACCTCTTCGATCAGAAGACTGAAGGTGTAAAGATCAAGGACAACATCCTTTATGTAACCTCCGGCAGCGGCGGCGCCGGAATCCGTCAGGAATCCGGGAGCACGTTCTTCTCCGGCCCTAATACATGCGGCCAATTCGCCTCTGGGCAGGCGTTCGCCGATTGTGAGTTGCCTGGCAACGACATCTCCAACAACTTGTTGTTGTCCGATTCTGCGAAATCAACGGTCCAATCGTGGTGGTCAAACGGAAAGAATTACATCCCGGATGATCCGACCGATCAGAAATCTGCCAGATGGTTCAATATTTCTTCGGCTTGGGACAATTCGGTCGCGACGTCCTATACGCCGTATGCATCTCCCTTTGGCAAGCCGGATTTCCACCTCCGGAATGATTCACCTTTTATTTCTGGAGGCAATGTCCGCGCGAGCGATGGCACGAACCTGGGTGCAGACATCGATGCACTCGAGTCCGCGCAAGGAAAGGTGACGCTCATCGGAGTTGGAAGCGCGTCCATCACAACGTCGTCAGCAAGTGTCACGTTCGTTGCTCCCGACCCTCAAGGTTGCCCGGTGGATTTCAGCAGTACTGATCCCTCCCTGGTCAACAGCTTCACGCGCGTGAGCGATGCCGGCGGAAGTACAGTTCGCAATATTGCGCTTACGTCGCTTTCGTCTCATACGACTTACTACTACCGAGTGAACTGCATGGTTCAACAACCGACCGGCCAGTTTAGAACCAAGTAGAAGCTCTTCACTGCTACATCGCAACAACGGGGATACGGGCAATTGCCGTATCCCCCTTTTCCGTTTTTAGCGTCGGAATCTTCCTCCTTTCGAAAGCTCTTTGCGAAGCCGATGAGTTCCCGTTGTAGGCTGAAGCAAGCAGATGTCGGAATCCTTTGTAGACCGCCATTGGCGATGGGTGCTCGCCCTGATCGTCGTGGTTTATTTCACGCTGGCGTTGGGCCGGGCCTATTCCACTCAGCCTTGGAACGATGAGGCATGGTATGCCGCGCCATCGTGGAGCCTGATCCACCACGGCAATACCGGCACGCCCATGATCGAGACCACCGGCAAGTTTTGGAAGGGCATGAACCAGATCACTTACTGGGTCGTGCCGCTTCAATTCTTTGTCCAGGTTCCCTGGATCGAAGTCTTCGGCTTTGGTCTGATCACCATGCGGTTGTTCGCAATTTGCTGGGGCCTGATCGCGCTTCTGGCATGGACGCGAATCGTATTCCTGCTTTCCCGCAGCCTCCCTGCGGCTCTGCTGACGGCTTTGTTTCTTGCCTGCGATTATCAATTCGCATCCCAGATGGCGCTCGCCCGAATGGACGCCATGGCGGTTGCACTTGCGAGCCTTGCGCTTCTTTTCTACCTGGAATTACGAACCGAGCGGTTTCTTTGGGCTGTTGTTCTCTCGCAAGCGTGCGTGGTTGCGTGCGGTCTTACACATCCGACCGCAGGCGTACCAGCGTTTATTGCCGTTCTGGTGCTTACGCTCGTGCTTGATTTCTCCCGCATTCGGGTGGTACACGTTGCTGCTGCCTGTATTCCCTACCTCCTCGGGGCCGCATTCTGGGGATGGTACATCAGCTATGCGCCGGACCTATTTCGGGCTCAGTTCTTCGGAAATGTAACGGATATCGACCGACTGGGCGGCTTTGCTCATCCCCTCCGTGCAATGGAAAGAGAAGTGGGGCGATACATCGGAATGTCCGGCTTCGGGCCGACGATGAACCCGCTCTACCGAATCAAAACAATTGCCGTTCTGACCTATTTCGTCGCCGTCGTGGGCTTGTTTACCAGTCCTCAAATGCGAGGCCGCAAAGGAATCCGGACCTTGCTCATGTTGTGGTCAGTTTACTTCCTTGCCATGACGTTCTACGACAACACGAAAGAAGTCAAGTACGCCATCCACATCGTTGCGTTCTATGACGCCATTCTTGCCGTCTGGATTGCTTATGCCTTTACGAGGGGGACTGCCCAGCGACTATTGGCTGTCGCATGCGGAGTTGCTTTTGTGATCGTGAGCGTGGGAGGGGTCGCCTATACCTCGCTTGTGAAAGACGACTACCATCACATGTATCTGCCGACAGCCCAGTTCTTAAAGCGTGAGGCTGCGCCGCAGGACTTGATTATGGCTGGCTCGGAGTTCGGATTCGCGCTGGGTTTCGACAGTAAGCTGGTCGACGACAACGACTTCACGTACCAGACGCACAAACAACCGATGTTCATCGTGATGAGCAACGGATATCGAGGTGTGCTGTTACACGACAAGATCGTGCATCCGGAGATTGTCGCCTATTTCAATGATCTTCTCCAGCACGACTACCGACCTGTGTTCAACCAAGGCGAATATCAGGTTTTTGAAAGCAAAGAGAAACTAGATCGGCAGGGAAGGGCGACAAGGGCCCAGTGAGCGCTTGTCACTGAAGACGGCACCTGTAGCGCTCTTCGGGCCTTCGTTGCGCATTCCGTTCGCAACCCATGCTGCCGCCGTGCACTCTCCGGTCCGACCACAAATCAATTGAGGCCGGCGGGAGAGCTAGGTTTCACCGCGGCACAACTCTTTCGGAAGCTTCGTGAGAGACCCTCATTGCGAGTTCTTCAATCTCGGAACCTCGTCCAACTCGCTCGACAACCTCAACAACGCCACTGTCCCGTTTCCGGAAAATCGTCACGTTATGAGAAGTGGCGGCCTCGTCTTCGGTTCGGCCCACGATCCATATCCCATCGTTTGCCAGGCTGCTAAGTACCGCTCGAGCTCCCTCACGAAGACGATCTTCCGAAAAGTAAGCGCGATTGTAAATGTTCATTGTGCGGATCACATTGCAACGCTGGCTAGATGGTTCGAAGGCCGAGTGGCTTCGAACGGAAAACTGGCTATTTCGTTTCAGCAAGCCCGAGTGCTTCGGGATGAATCACAGGGAGCTTGCGCAATTCGAAACCGTTTGCACTTTCCACCGTGCCGCCAGCAAGCGATGAAGGCGAAGGCAGCTGGATCGAAGAACGTAGACGCTTCCACGCTTTACCAGCCTTCCTGGCGAGCAGCCAATTCCAAAGAAAGAGCTTTGGTTCCGGCTGACTCAGACGCACCACGAACGGAGGCCGCACGTACTGCAGCGGAGTGCCGTCCGGTTCCAGAATGAACCTCTGCTGGGACGCTTTCTTTTTCACTTCCAGGAGAAACAAAAGCAGGTCGGATGCGACGAATTCCAGATGCGGGAATAGCGGAAACAGCTCTTCTGCCCACTCTGCAGAAGTCAGGCAGTCGGAAGCCGCCCAATCTTCTATCCGCAGGTTCTGTGAAGGCGAGAAGCTCTGCCGCAAAAGATTGTTCACGACAGGATTCAATGCCCGGAACCGCTGGCGATAAGTGGTTCGGTACACACCGCTCGACAGGCGAACATGGGGCATCAGCTTTTCGAATAGCGCGACATCCTCCGGCGAAGGATTATCGGGGATGGCTAGCAGGTGTAGAGAGACTCGGCTATGCGCAAGGCGATGCACCAGCCTTCCGATCGTTCCGGAAGGCTGCGGCGCCAGAAACGTTGTTCGTTTCCAAACTCCCGGCTTAAACATTTACTTCCTGCGGCTTTCCATTTTGCGTACCAAGTAGCTTCAGGTAGAGCGCCTCGGTTCGCGCGAGCGCAATCTCCATCGAAAACTGCTCTCGCGCCGTGGCTGCTGCCCGTTCACGGAAGCGGTTGCGCAGCTCCGAATCCAATACGACCATTCGCATCATCGCAGTCAGTTCATCCGGGTTCTTCGAATCGAAGATCAAACCGTTCTGCATGTGCCGGATCAGTTCCGGGATGCCGCCGACATTTGATCCGATGGGACAGCAACCGCATGCCATAGCCTCGAGCAGCCCGTTCGGGAAGCTCTCGGAATAAGAGCTGTTGATGTAGACGTCAAGCGTCCGCATCCAATCGGCAACGTCCGCCTGGCCGGGAACAAACAGGCACACCTCGCTGAGTCCCAGACTGTCTCGCAAGCTCTTCAGGGGTTCCACTTCCGGCCCGCTGCCAACAAGCAGCAGACGAGCTTGACGATCATCCTTGAAAACTTCCGCAAAGGAACGAAGCACCCAATCCATGCGCTTTTCCGAACGCATGACGCATACCGAACCTACAATCACCGATGCGTTCCGCAGCGCCTCGGGCCGATTTGCTGGTCCCGGGTGGAAGTGCTCCGTATTGACGCCGTTGTAGGACAGGTAGATCTTGCGAGGGGAGAGCTTTGCCTCTCGCTCGAGGGATTTGCCAACCGCCTCGGAGTTCACCACAACTGCGTCTGACAGCCAATCTGTAACGCGCAACGCTGCTCGCTCGCGTGGGGGATACATATCGCGAAACGAAAGTTGGCTTGTAATCACGCGAGGAACGCGGTACCATCGCGCAACCGGGGCCCCGAACAGATCGGTTGGCACGTCGAACGCGTGAATCAGTTGGATCTTGTGCTTGCGGACGTAGTCCCGAAGAATGCGTGCGCCGCGGATGGTGGACGAATTGCCGAACGAAGTAACGGGCACATGAACGATGTCCACACCGGCGGCAAGGACCTCCGGCGTACGAAATCCGCCTTGGTGAAAGACGGCCACGTGAGGCTCGAAACGACGTCGATCCAGTCCGATTGCAATTTTTGCCGCGTCACGCTCACAACCGCCGTGGTCAAGCGAGCGCACCATTAGAAGAACAGGAGTTGGTGACAAATTACGGAATCATTCTAAAGTTGGGCGAGAGACCGAATTCAGCAGCCATAGCGATCCCTCGTCGGAGCTAATCCCGCTTCTCCGATACTCTCTCCAGATTACTATCGCGGGAACTCGCATTTGTAAGATGAAGTCAATGAACAGAAGCCGGCCATCGCTCGAGCGAAGAATTCGCTCGAGGGAGATGCCTTAGCCGTATATGGGGGGCAATGATCGCGTTGAGTGGCCCGAGGGCCGCGAATTCGCATTTACTGTTTTCGACGATCCCGACGCGCAGACGTACGAAACGACCCGAATCCTTTATTCGTTCCTGGCCGATATTGGCCTGCGAACCACGGTGGCTGTCTGGCCGCTGGATATTCGTCGTGAGGTAAATTCCGGAGGCGAGACTTGTGCCAATCCCGAGTACCGCGGCTTCTTGCAGGAGCTTCAACGCAGAGGATTCGAGATTGGCTTTCATCATGCCTTTCCTCACTCTGCTACCAGGGAAGAAACGGTCGAAGCTCTCGACACGTTCCGAGAGTACTTTGGCGAGTTCCCGCGTTCCATGGCGAATCATTACAACGAAGAAGCCATTTATTGGGGGAGCGCTCGGATCGGCGGTTGGCGCCGTTTCGTCTACAACCTGACCACACGCTGGAAGAACGAAGGCCGCTTCTTCGGCCATGTGCCGGGCCATCGTGCTTTCTGGGGCGATATCTGCCAAGAACGCATCCGCTATTGCAGAAATTTTGTCTTTTCCGATATCAATACGCTGGCAGCGACGCCTTTCCTGCCGTATTCCGATCCGGCGCGGCCGTATGTCAACGAGTGGTTTTCATCGTCCGAAGGACACCAGGCCCCCAGTTTTCTCAAGACCTTGGCAGAGCCGAATCAGGATAGATTGCAAGCCGAGCGCGGCGGATGCATCATGTACACTCACTTCGGCCATGGCTTCGTTCGCAATGGGCAGCTCAATCCTGAGTTTCGACGCCTCATGGAACGGATTGCCAAGAAACCCGGCTGGTTCGTACCCGTGTCGACGCTGCTCGATTTCCTCCGAACGAAGAATGGAACAACCGTTTTGGACGCACGAACACGTCGTTCGCTGGAAACTCGTTGGCTTTGGGAGAAGTTATTCCGCGGCACCTCGTGATCAGCTGAAGCTGAGGGACCTGTACCGTTCTCCATGCCTTTGAAATTTGTCCCAAGTTCGCCTGAATACTCGGGCGCGATTGCCGAATTCAACCAGCGACTTACAGAGCGAAACGCCCCCACAGCGTTCCTGCTGTCGGACGAGCTGATGGAGGAGGAATCGGAGTCTTCCATTCGACGGCAGCAATTTCTCGCGGTGGACTCTGAGGCCGCAGTACGCGGAGGCGTGATTGAACTGGATCAGCCTGGTTGGCTGAACGGCGAGTCCGTCCGTGCTTTGAACTATCAGTCGCCGCTCTCAGAAGGGATTGCTGATAGCCGGTATGCAGCGGTGGGCTTGCAGATCGTTCGTTTCATGCAAAGCCGCAGCCCCGCTGCTTATATCGTCGGTATGGGTTCACGCATCGAATCCGTTGCCTCGCCTCGTTCAAAGCAGCAGGATGGATCCTGATCGACGTTCCATTCCTTTATCGCGTTCACAACGCCGGCGCATTCCTGCGTGAATTGCAGCCGCTTCGAACGAGCGTTCCGAAGCGCATGGCAGCAGATCTTGCACGCTGGAGCGGCTTAGGCGCGGTTGCGCTCAAGGTCAAACAACGCTCGAGCGTGAAGCCAAAGGCTCGGGACGCGCTTCTGTGAACGCTTGGGGAGACTGGGCGGATGAACTATGGTCTCGCGCTCGCGACAGGTGCTCTTTTGCTGTTCAACGCGACCGCAAGAGCCTGGACTGGATGTATCCGTCTGATGACCCAAGAACACGCATCATTCTTGTGGAGCAGGGAACCGATCCGGTGGGCTGGGGTGTCTGTTTAGATACTCGGATGAAGAAGAACCGATATTTCGGGAACATGCGCGTCGGCTCCATCCTTGACTGTGTTGCGCTGGATGGTGCGGAAGCGGAGACGGCGGCGCTGGTAGACGAGCAACTCGGAAGTATAGGCTGTGACCTGGCGTTAGTAAATCACAGCCACGCGGCCTGGGTGAAAGCGTTCGAACGCTCTGGGTTTTCGCGGGGGCCTTCTAATTATCTCCTCGGGATGTCGAAGCGCCTGGCCGAGGCAGTGCGGTCGTCGCCGGCCGGGCAAGAGCAGATGCACATCACAAGAGGGGACGGCGACGGGCGAGTTCACCTCTAGCGATATGCGCCCCAGCCGCGTTTCAGGATTTCTGACCGTAGTACGCCGCCGGACCGTGCTTGCGAAGGAAATGCTTGTCGCGAAGAACGTCTGAGATGCCTTCGATGTCTCTGTTGATGGTCAACGTGAGAAAAGCCATGTGCGCGACTTCCTCTACAATGGCGGCGTTGTAGGCGGCGTCGGCGGGCGATCTGCCCCAGCAGAACGGCGCATGGCCTTGCACGAGAACACCCGGAGTGGCGAGCGGATCCAGGTCTTCAAAGCGCCTGACGATCACCTGCCCGGTGTTCCATTCGTATTTGTCCTTGATCTCTTCCGGGATCATGGACGGCGTTACTGGAATTGCGCCGTGGAAGTAGTCTGCGTGAGTTGTCCCCAGGCAAGGAATGGGCTTTCCGGCCTGTGCCCATGCTGTGGCGTAACGGGAATGAGTATGAACCACCCCGCCCACGCCCTCGAAAGCCTTGTACAGCGCTAAGTGTGTGGCGAGGTCCGATGAGGGGCGCAGAGTCCCTTCGACAATCTCGCCATCCAGGTCCGTAATGACCAGGTCCTCCGGGGTCATAGTGTCGTAGGCAACCCCGCTCGGCTTGATTACAACCAGGCCGGATTGGCGGTCGTATCCGCTGGCGTTTCCGAAGGTAAAAAGAACCAGACCCTTGCGAACCAGATCCAGATTTGCTTCAAGTACTTCTTGACGTAGGCTGGGGAGCTTCATGAATTCTGCCGCACTTCCATCGCTATCTTACGAAGAGACGGCAGCACGTCGCCGATCTCCACGGGCGCCGAATTGTGTGCTCCAAATCCGAAGTACAGCTTTCGATAAAGCGGGTACAAGCGATCGTAAATCGCGGCGCTGTTTCCGTCCGGTTCAAATACTCTGAATTCGGGGCATAGCGCGTCCTGAGCTGCCCCAATCGAGTCGAAGGCTTTCACAGCTTGGAAAGCAAAGATCGCCGAACCCAAACTTGTGACATCTCCGGCCGGAACCAGGATGGGTTTCTTCAGCACGTTGGCATAAATCTGGTTGAGCGTGTCGTTCCGTTGCGGAATTCCACCGCCGTTGATGATGCGGTGGATTTGCGCACCGTGCTCTTCCATTCGCTCGAGAATGATGCGCGTATGGAAGGCCGTGCCCTCAATGGCGGCGAACAGCTCGTCCGCTGCGGTCGAGGTCAGGTGCCAACCGAGCGTCATCCCGCCCAGTTCCGGATTCACGAGCACGGTTCGATCGCCGTTGTCCCAGGTAAACCGGAGCAGGCCGGTCTGGCCTGCGCGATACGATTTCAGTTCCTGCGATAAGGCGCCAGCGCTTGATCCGGCACGGCGTGCGATGGACTCGAAAAGATCGCCGACGGCCGACAAACCTGCTTCGATTCCAGTGAGCTGAGGATCAACGGAGCCGGACACAACGCCACATACGCCAGGTACCAAGTCCGTTTTGTCGCTGAGGCCGATGATGCAGGTCGAAGTGCCGACCACGTTCACCATATCGCCCAGCCGGATTCCGGCGCCGATGGCATCCCAATGCGCATCGAACGCGCCAATCGGGACGACCACGCCAGGCGCCAACCCGAGCTTCTCTGCCCACTCATCGCTGACCGTGCCGGCGATCGAGTCGGATTTCAGGTAACGGCCCGCCAGTTTCGCGCGAACGCCGGTCAGAAGGGGATCTACATAAGTCAGGAACTCTTCGGGCGGCAATCC
Source organism: uncultured Acidobacteriaceae bacterium (assembly GCA_963730775.1). Lineage (GTDB taxonomy): Bacteria > Acidobacteriota > Terriglobia > Bryobacterales > Bryobacteraceae > Bog-105. Next base: position 753,319 of record CAVSTI010000028.1, read on the forward strand.
GCCGAGAGATTCGTTCCACATCCACTTATGGCCCATAGCGCAGATGCTGCGTGGAGCCTCGTCCAACGTGCGAATCCCGCAGAGCGTGGCGGCGACGTAATCGCAATGCTCAAAAGCCGAAACCAGCTTGTCTGCGCCGGTCACGGTTGTGCCGGAGCCAATGAAGAAGCTTGGAAAATCCCCATTCCGAGGAGTAAACGCCACCACACCACTGGATCGCCTCCAGACCAAACTCGTGCGCCTTCCGAGTGATCTCCGCAGCCTCTTTCCAGGCCCTGTGATCGCACCACAAGTAATATTCGTCGAGAGGCTCCAGGTTGTCGCCGACCGGGATCACGCTCGAGCCCGTTGTATCGAGCGCGATCGCCCGCACGCTCGAACCTTTGATGCCCGAGGCAGAAAGAGCCTTCGACATGGCGCTTGCAAGCGCGGCCATGTGGTCCGAGTGGCTTTGCGTGGCTTGGTCCGGATCGCTTCGGCTTCGATGGAGGGCATACTCGGCCGTTGCGGCTCCCAGTCGTCCTTTGTCCCGATCGAAGATCGAGACTCTCACGCTTAGCGTTCCAAAATCGACACCCGCAACAACTGTGCTCATGAGCCCTGGCCTACTACTTTCCTGAGTTCGACTTTCTCGGGAAGAACTTGATGAAGTAGATAAGGCCAATGATCAGCAGGACGAAACCCCACCAGATGCTCGCGTGAAGCTCTGCCAAAACCGGCGGATGAGCAGGCGGTGAAGCCAGTTCGTAAAGGCCGGTTGCCGTGATTAGGACGCCGTAAATGGTCAGAAGGACGCCGATGAAAAACCAGATTGAAAGAAAGCCTGAGCCGTGCATGTTTGTCCTACCAGAAGATGATGTTGAGGATCACGAAGACGAGTGAGACGACCACAGCCCAGAAGATGGGACGCTGGATCAGCGGAATACCTGCCTCCGATGGGATATCGGTTGCACCATACACCAGTCCGACGAGTTCCGAATCAGGATTGGGTTTCGTAGCCATGCTGACACCGACCGTGACGACAACGCAGATGATCCACGACCAGAGCGCACGGTACATGTTTTCCGCCATGTCACGCGCATTTGTGGAGAATGCGATATAGCGAAGGGCACTGTGGTCCAGCTGGACCCAGGCAAACATCGCGATCGACGAACCCGTTCCGGCAAGCAATCCCCAAAATCCTGCGGGACCGGTAGCACGCTTCCACAACATTCCCAAAATCACCGTGCCGAAAAGCGGGGCGATAAAGAAGCTGAACAAAGCTTGGACATAATCCATGATGCTCTGGAACTGCATCACGAAATAGGCCGTTCCGATACTGACCAGCACGCCGAGCACGGTGCACCAACGCCCCATGGAGACGTAATGTGCGTCGGATGCATCCTTTTTGATCAACGCTCGATAGATGTCATAGGTCCAGACGGTCGCGAAGGCGCTGACATTACCCGCCATGCCCGACATGAATCCTGCAATCAGGGCGGTAATCCCCAATCCGAGAAGGCCGGGCCCACAGTAGCGGGCCAGCATCAGGGGTAGCACCTCGTTGTACGTATGCGCGTTCGTGTTCACCTGTGATTCGCCGACGAGCTTCTCCGGAAGGACAGCCAGCGCCAGCAGTCCTGGCAGGATCACGATGAACGGTACGCACATTTTGAACGCAGCGCCGAGTACCGGCGCCATCTTGGCGCTGCGCAGATCCTTGGCCGACAGTACCCGCTGGACAACCAGGAAGTCGGTCGTCCAATAGCCGAAAGAAATCACGAAGCCCAAACCCAGAACGATACCGGTCCAGTGGATTCCCATCGGATTCGTTGTGAACGAACCAAGGCCGCTCCACATATGTGTATAGTCCTGTCCGGGAAAGTTGTGATGAATGCGTTCGACCATGCCATGCCAGCCCCCGGCCTCGATCAAGCCGAGGATTGAGACGACGATGGCGCCCAGCCAGATGAGAAAGAACTGGAGAACCTCGTTGAAGATGGCCGAAAGCAAACCGCCCAGGAAGACGTAAGCGGCCACAGTGATGGAGGAGACCCAGATGCTGAAATTGATATCCCATCCGAGGATGATGCGCATCACGAGCGCCATGGAGTACATGTTGATTCCGCTCATCAGCACCGTCATAAGCCCGAATGAAATAGCCGATAAAGCTCGGGCCGGTTCGCCGAAGCGCAGCTTGAGATAACCCGGAACTGAGTGGGTCTTCGAGATGTAGTAGAACGGCATCATTACAATCCCGAGGAACAACATGGCGGGAATGGCGCCGATCCAATACCAATGCGTGGCAAGAATGCCGTATTGATAGGCCGAAGCAGCCCAACCCATCAGTTCAAGGGAACCGAGGTTGGCGGCGACAAAGCTTAGTCCGGCGATCCAGGCGCTCATGTCTCGTCCGGCCAGGAAGAAATCCTCGCCGGTTTTGGTAAACCGCTTGAGATAGAGACCAATCCCGAGGACCATCGCGAAGTAAACCGCGATGATGATCAAATCGACCGGGCTGAGGGACAGGAGTTGCTGTGGTGTTTGCACGATTCGAGGTGTCCACGCGATTGTATCCAACTCCCCTGCGGGCTCTGCCAGAAATCGAAGCCTAAAACCAGTGTGGAACCACTAGTCCCCAGGTTCGCGCGCTCGCCGTGTTTTGCCAACCGCGGGAGGCACGGTTTATAGTCGATAATTACCGCAACTGCATCACTTTATGAATAGTTCCTCCTCCACCAGCGTTGCCGAGCACAGCGCCGGGTTCGTCCGCGAACTTGGGCTCTTCGATTCCGTGATGATTGTGATCGGCACTATGATCGGGTCCGGGATATTCATCGTTCCCGCGGAGATGTCCCGGCTACTCGGCGGAGGCGGCTGGCTCTTGGTGGCGTGGGCTGTAACGGGTGTGTTGACGATTGCTGCCGCGATCTCCTACGGAGAACTGGCTTCCATGATGCCGGAAGCCGGAGGAATGTATGTGTACCTTCGCGAAGCGTTCTCGCCTTTGTGGGGGTTTCTGTATGGCTGGACGCTCTTTACGGTGATTCAGACGGGAACAATTGCCGCAGTCGCGGTGGCGTTCGCACGGTTTACGGGCCTGCTGTTTCCCGCGATCGGGGAGACGACATATATCATTCCTCCCATCCACATCTCATCGGGTTACGCGATCTCACTTTCCACCGCACAGGTGGTTGCCATCGCTGTGATCGCACTGCTGACTTGGACCAATAGCTTGGGCGTGCGCTACGGCAAGATCGTCCAGAACCTGTTCACCGTCGCCAAAACCGGTGCTCTTGCGGCTCTGATTTTGCTTGGAATCTTCGTGGGCCGGAATGCAGCGGCGATGTCTGCGAACTTCGGCCATTTCTGGGATCAGGTGAGCCTCGCTCCCATCACTTCGACCTTAACTGCCGCCTCGACTTTTGGCCTCTTTATTGCTGTCTGCATCTCTCAATCGGGCTCTCTGTTTTCAGCCGACTCGTGGCACGACATCACGTTTGCGGCCGGCGAGGTGAAGGATCCCAGACGGACTTGCCCCGTGCCCTGATCATCGGCGTCGTTGCCGTCATCGTGCTTTACATGCTCGCCAACCTGAGCTATCTATTCACGCTTCCGATTACGGCGATCCAGCAGGCACCCTCCGATCGGGTTGCGACCGCGGTGCTCGACGCCATCGCTCCCGGGTGGGGAAGTACTTTGATGGCGGGGGCAATTATGATCTCGACTTTCGGCTGCGTCAATAGCCTGGTTCTTGCCGGTCCGCGCGTTTATTACGCAATGGCGCAAAACGGGCTCTTCCTGAAGAGCGCTGCCACTCTGAATAAGGCGAACGTGCCAGGCCGTTCTCTCATGGTGCAGGGGATTTGGGCGGCTGCCCTCGTCTTACCTAGAACCTTCAACACCGCCACGGGGCAGTATGGAAATCTGTATTCGAATCTGCTCGATTACGTGATCTCCGCAGCCTTGATCTTCTACATCCTCACCATCGCCGGAGTCATTCGCCTCCGGATCACAAAACCGGAACTCGAAAGGCCCTACCGCGCCTGGGGATATCCGGTCATTCCGCTTCTTTACATTCTTGGCGCGACCGTGATTCTGTTAGCGCTTTTTGCGTATCGCGCTGCGAGCACTTGGCCCGGTCTCTTTATTGTTCTAATCGGAGTGCCTGTGTATTACGCCATCCGCCGGGAGAAGCCGGTAACCGCCTAGCAAACCCGCGTCACGACCCTCGCTACGCCGCGTCCTCTACTTGCTTTGGGAGTCGGCGACCGCGGCTTCCCCCAACCAGCGAGCGAGCAACAGGTCCGGGTCGCTCGAAAGGTCGAGAGGCTCAGTCACGGTGTTGCCTTCGGATGCTACGAACGCGTATTGAATCCCACTCGGGGTTGGGCTGAATCTCGCACCACCGACCTTTGGACTCCAGGCGCAACGTATTCTCCAGCCAGGCGATGTAGATCTTGGACCGAAGACGGTGCCCTGCAATGGCAGCTTTCTCGAACAGGTTCTGCACATAAGAAGACTTCTTGAGCGCATCCGCCCAGGGCGCAATCTCGGCCGCCCGTCGGCGCTCGTCCATCTGGCGGGCGACTGCATTCGAATCGCGCTCTTCTTGTTGTTCGAGATTCTTGAGTGAGTTTTCTAAGTTATCTAAGAAATCCATAGTACGAGGCCTGACGTAACCGGTGGTGGCCATCAAGCCTGCTGGGGAGCAGAAGGAACGTCGGACTGGATCATTCGCAGGCGCAGGAGACACCAGGCGGTGATCGTAATTCCGTAACAGATAAAGACGATGTTGAGGACGCTGATCGCGGCCGTGCTCTTCACAAAGGAAAACAGGATGGATGAGAAACAATTGACGACTTCCGCCAGCAATGCGAGTTCGAAGTATCGCATCCATACGAAGGTATTGTTGGGAAGCTCCACCGTCTGAACCTTCAAGATCCGTTGCACGAGTAAAGAGAAACGCAAGGCTGGCCGTTGAGGCGCCTGCCCAGAGGATGATTGCGATCGTGCCGACGACCGCGCCGTTGCTCGGCGGATCATCCCCGGAGCTGGCGATCAGCAGCCCAATATCGAAGTAAGGACAAGCGCGGAGATCAAGCGCCCCATGGCCATTCTTCTCAATGTTCCCGATCTGCTGCGAAATCTGTTCAAATACGTCCCAGGCGATCAGCGGGTAAATGAACGCGTAAAGGAAACGTGAGTACAGGAAAACGCGCATGTTCTCCTCCGACTCCGGTTCCGAGCCAGAGCCCAACGCCATCAAAAAACAGGGCTAAACCGCAGGCGAGGGTCAAAAAGGCATAGACCCGCTGGAGCCTGAGCTGCAGCACCCGAAGGAGCAGTAACCCGTCCAGGGCAGTGCCGGCGATTTCCAACCAGTGAGTAGATTGTTCCAACATCCTCTTTATTTATTTGAACGCATCCGCTTGTGAGGATTTCGGCCATGGCACCCTAAGGGCTCGGAACTCGAACGGTATCCGAATGGCCTTCGCCCGGAGACGTCCGACTCGCATTCTGGCGTTTAGCGGCGAGGCCGGCGTATAATTCGCGAAATCGGCTTCCGATTGATCATTCCGCTAAAATTAGATAGGCGCAGGCGGCGGCACGATCGGGACTGCGCGCGAACCAGGCAAAGGAGAGTTGTTGGAAACTGCAATACTGGCGTTAGAAGACGGGACGATTTTCGAGGGCGTGAGCTACGGAGCCCCAGTACAGCGAACGGCGAAGTCGTTTTCAATACTGCGATCACCGGATACCAGGAAATCTTCACCGATCCCTCGTATTGCGGGCAGATCGTCGTCCTGACCTATCCGCAGATCGGCAATTACGGCAGCAATCTGTTCGATTCAGAAGCGGGTGCGCCTTACATCGAGGGGCTTGTAGTCCGCGAAATTTCGCCGATTGCCAGCAACTGGCGGTCCGATGACCGGGCCGAGCATTTTCTCGCGAAGCACGGTATTCCTGTCATTGCTGAAGTGGACACGCGAAGGTTGGTGCGTCATCTGCGGAGTCAGGGGGCCCTACGCGGCGTGATAGGCGTTGGGGAAACTGATCCCGAAAAGCTCGTCCAGATGGCGCGCCAAGTCGCCCACCATGGCGGGACAGAACCTGATTTCTCGAGTAACCACTAAAGCCAGCTATGAGTGGGGCGAGGGCATCTCCCCGGTCACCTCATCGGATCGTGCGCCGGCAGCGCAAGAGGTCCGAAACCACGTGGTTGCTTACGATTTCGGCATTAAACGAAATATCTTGCGGCATCTGGTGCAACTCGGGTCGAAAGTGACCGTTGTTCCTGCCGATACGAGTAGCGAGGACGTATTAGCCCTCAAGCCGGATGGCGTGTTCTTGTCTAACGGCCCGGGCGATCCCGAGCCGCTTGAGCGGCAAGCCACGGAAGTCCGGAAGATGATCGGCAAAGTGCCGATTTTCGGCATCTGCCTGGGCCACCAAATGCTTGGACTGGCGCTGGGCGGGAAAACGTACAAGCTGAAATTCGGGCACCACGGCGCGAACCATCCGGTGATGAACCGAGACACCGGCAAAGTCGAGATCACGTCGCAAAATCACGGTTTCTGTGTCGATCCGGATTCACTCTCCGATGCCGACATAGAGATCACTCACACCAACCTGAACGATGGCACGGTCGAGGGATTCCGCCACCGCAGCGAGCCGGTCTTCTGCGTCCAGTACCATCCCGAAGCAGCGCCGGGCCCACACGATTCGCATTACCTGTTCCAAAATTTCGCAAAAGCAATGGACGAGCGGAAGTAAGCCTCTCGTTCCCCTCTCCGGTACACTAAAGTGATCGGTCGGCCGATCAAGTCAGCTCTGGCAGCACCAGATTATCCAGGAGTTTCTTGTTGAACGGAGTAGTTCTGGCCCCCGAAGGTTTTGCTATCTTCGCGGGTGCAGGCATTGGCAGACCTGCACCCGGCGAAAAGCGGGCTCCTTCTTTCTTCCCACGCACGCAATCGTTTTCTTTCTTGATTCCTTCCGGTTACACCAATCGGAGGCAGCGCGACCATGCCTAAGCGAACCGATCTCCATCGCATCATGATCATCGGCTCCGGCCCGATCGTCATCGGCCAGGCGTGCGAGTTCGACTATTCCGGAACCCAGGCTTGCAAGGCGCTGCGCCAGGAAGGCTATGAGGTTGTACTGATCAATTCGAATCCGGCAACCATCATGACCGACCCTGAACTGGCGGATCGCACGTACGTGGAGCCGCTGAGTCTTGCCTACGCGACGGAAGTGATTCGCCGCGAACGTCCGCAAGCGTTGCTTTCCACCGTCGGGGGCCAGACCGCCCTTAATTTGGCGGTGGAACTGGCGGAAGCAGGCGTTCTCGAAGAATACGGCGTCGAACTCATCGGCGCCAAAATCGACGCCATTAAGAAGGCGGAAGACCGGCTCTTGTTCAAAGACGCCATGAAGAAGATCGGCCTCGACATGACGCAATCGCTGCTTGTCAACAATGTCGAAGCCGGTCTTGGCGTTTGCCGAACAGATCGGATATCCCATCATTCTGCGCCCCAGCTTCACCATGGGAGGAAGCGGCGGCGGGATCGCTTACAACCGCGAAGAGCTGACGGAAATTCTCGAGCGCGGCATCGATCTATCGCCCGTCCACGAGGTGCTGATCGAGGAGAGTGTGCTCGGTTGGAAAGAGTTCGAGCTCGAGGTGATGCGCGATCTTGCCGGCAACGGCATCATCGTCTGCTCCATCGAAAACTTCGATCCCATGGGTGTTCACACGGGCGATTCCATCACCGTAGCGCCCGCCCAGACCCTAACCGATCGCGAGTACCAGATGATGCGCGACGCCGCGCTTCGCTGTCTGAATGAGATCGGTGTCGATACCGGCGGATCGAACGTCCAGTTCGCGATCAATCCGGAAAACGGGCGCATGGTCATCGTGGAAATGAATCCCCGCGTCTCCCGGAGTTCTGCCTTAGCTTCCAAGGCCACCGGATTTCCTATCGCGAAGATCGCGGCTAAATTGGCGGTCGGCTATCGTCTTGACGAGATCAAGAACGACATTACTCGCGCCACGCCCGCCTGCTTTGAGCCGACCATCGATTACGTCGTCGTGAAGATTCCTCGCTGGCAGTTTGAAAAGTTCCCTGGCGCGGAGCCGGTGCTCGGGACGCAGATGAAGTCGGTCGGCGAAGTGATGGCGATCGGGCGAACCTTTAAACAGGCGCTCGGCAAAGGATTGCGCAGTCTGGAAACGGGAAAAGCGGCCGGCTCCGTATCCTTGAATCCGGAGCTGATTCGCAAAGCGCCTGATTACTCCCAATCCGGAGCGTCTCGATTACATTCGCTTTGCGTTTGCGCAGGCTACACGGTCGAGCAGGTCCACGAGATGACGGCGTCGACCGTGGTTCCTTGAGCAGGTCGCGGAAACGGTGGCGCTCGAAAAATCGCTCGAAGGGCGTGCTCTCGACAGCATCGACCGTCGCGAATTCCGCAAGCTAAAGCGCGACGGATTAGGCGATACGCAGATTAGTTTGCGGCTCGGCGTGGAATCGCTCGCCGTTCGCGAGGCACGGAAAAAGCTGGGCGTCCAGGCGGTTTTCAATCGAGTCGATACCTGCGCGGCGGAGTTTGAAAGCTTCACTCCTTACATGTATTCGAGCTACGAGTCGGAAGACGAATCTGCGCCGACCGACCGCAAGAAGGTGATGATTCTTGGCAGCGGCCCGAATCGCATCGGGCAGGGAATCGAGTTCGATTACTGCTGCTGCCACGCCTCGTTCGCGCTGCAGGATTTTGGCTATGAGTCCATCATGGTCAACTGCAACCCGGAGACGGTTTCGACCGACTACGACACCAGCGACCGCCTCTATTTCGAACCGCTAACGCAGGAAGAAGTTCTCAACATCTACGATGTCGAGAAGCCGGACGGGCTCATCGTCCAGTTTGGTGGCCAGACTCCGCTGAATCTGGCGATGCCGCTTGAAGAAGCTTGGTCTGCCGATCATCGGCACCGATCCAAGCAACATCGATCTGGCGGAAGACCGGAAGCTTTTCGGCAAGCTGCTTTCCGACCTCAATATTCCTTCGCCTCCTCACGGGACCGCCACGAATGTGGAGGAAGCCTGCGATGTTGCGCGCGGCTTAGGATTTCCCGTGCTTGTTCGGCCCAGTCTTATGTGCTGGGCGGCCGCGCGATGGTGATCGCGTATACCGAAGAAACGGTGCGCCGGTACATGCAGGAAGCCGTCAGCTTTTCGGTGAAACGCCCGTGTCTGATCGATCGCTTTCTGGAAGACGCGACCGAAGTCGACGTGGACGCGCTTGTGCGATGGCGAGAACGTTCTGATTGCCGGCATCATGGAGCACATCGAAGAAGCCGGCATCCATTCCGGCGATAGTTCGTGCGTTCTGCCGCCGATCTCGATTCAGCCGCAAACTCTCAGAACGATCGAAGAGTATACGGCGAAGCTGGCCCGTGCGCTGAATGTGATCGGACTCATGAACGTCCAGTACGCGCTGAAGAATGGCGAAGTCTACGTTCTCGAAGTGAATCCGCGCGCATCTCGAACCGTTCCGTTCGTCAGTAAAGCTACCGGTGTTCCACTGCCGAAGATTGCGGTCGGTCTGATGCTCGGGAAGAAACTGCCTGAACTCTCCAGTCTCACTCATGGAATTGTGAACGGTGTTTTGCCTGTGCCGAGCTTCTTCGTCAAAAGCCCGGTATTTCCGTTCGCGAAGTTCCCTGGTGTCGATCCGGCGCTCGGGCCGGAGATGCGATCGACGGGTGAAGTGATGGGTGTTGGCGAAAACTTCGGAGAAGCGTTCGCGAAGGCGCAACTCGCCGCTGGCACTCCGATTCCGGACTCCGGCGCCCTGTTCATGAGCGTCAACGATCGCGATAAACCCGGCGCGGTTCCGCTTGCCAAGCGTTTTCATGAATTTGGATTCGAGATCTTCGCAACTCGAGGAACCGCATCGGTCTTGAGAGCCGCCGGAGTTCCCTGCAAAACGGTTTTCAAGGTGAATGAAGGACGGCCGAATGCAGTTGATTGGCTAAAGGCCGGGAAGTTGAACCTGGTGATCTACACCACCACCGGAAGCCATTCGTTCCCGGACGAACAGACAATCCGAAGAAATGCCGTCATGTACCGGACGGTCTGCATCACGACCATGAGCGCGGCCCGAGCCGCGGTGGAAGCGATCGCATCGCGGAGACGTGATCCTGTGCGGATCTGGAACCTCCAGGAACTACACGCCGCCGAGACAGTCGGCGCGGCCGGGCAGCCCTGAACCGAATCGCAAGCGCGGTAAAACCCGCTCAGGGCTTTGTAGACGCCGGCTGCCAGAGCTCAATCTCATTCCCATCCAGGTCATAAATCCATGCGAACCGGCCGCAGGATTATTCATTCGTTTGGCGTCAATCTTTACGCCCTCTTGTTTCAAGCGTTCGAGCACAGCATCCCGATCATCCACGATGTAGTTGATCATGAACGGCGCGTGGATGGGATCGAAGTAGTTACTGGAGCTGGGAAAAACAGTCCAAACGGTAACGTGTTCCTTTTGCGGGTCGTCGTGTTCGTGCCACCAACTTGCGGGGGAGAGCGTGCGAGGTTAACCGATTACAGGCATTCCTCGACCTAAGCCGAAACGGTACCGTGCGGGCCTGAAGTTGTTCTATAAGGCGGGATGGCGCCCCCGGATTTTCACGTGCTTAGTCGAGCCACAGCATTGTTGTGTTTCATTGACATGGTTACTGCAGAATGGGTGGACCCTCTATCATGCAGTGGCAGGCATGGAGAGTTGGTTTCGCTTACATTCACGGACAATCGCTCCTCTGCCCGATTACTGCAGTTACTGGCGGACTGCTTGCGAACACCCAAACGAATTTGCTGGGAGTGATTTCTCCCGATAACCCGCGTCTTTCCGCATACACCGGTGCCGCAGTCGCCCGCTCCTTTCTTTAGCGTTCAACGACATTCCCACTCGCTTGCTGTTACCCATGCACCCGGAAATTACGAACACCCCCGGTGAGGTTCTTATCCAAGCAACTTACTAGTAAGCTCGCCTCATTACTGCGTGTACCTGTGCTGGTTGGACCAGTACTAGAACCGGTGGGCCTGGAAATAACGCAAACATACTGTAAAAGATTTAGAAAAGTTGTTAAGGTAGCGACACATCGAAATAATCAGAACACCTTAGAACACTCCGCGGGGTTAACCACCACTCCAGTGGGGACAGGAGATTCTCTGCCATGTTACAGAAGAGAAGGTCGCCTTCCCAAATATGCCGTGCCATCAAACTCTCGGCATTCTGTTTTAGTCTGTCCGCTGCAATTCCTGCAGCCGACTTATCCGAGCCTCTAACGCTTTCGAGCAGGAACGGTGTCCTCGACATTCTGATGGTGGCGAAAGCTACTCCCGTCAGTGCGTTGTCTCTTACTTCATCTCCTAGAGCCGCGCAGCCGACTGGATGGGTGTACGAGATTTGTAAAACCCCTCAAAACGGAGCGAACTCGTGCCCTCAGAACGGGGCTGGGCCGAACTATTACGGCGGAACTTTACTCCAGCTTCAGAAGGGCGACCTCCTGAAAGTACATCTGGTGAACCAACTCCCCCCCGCAGTTAATAGCAAACACGCGTCAGAACCCGGCGAAGAGTTCCTGACATTAAATCCAACGAACATCCACACGCATGGCATGCTGGTCGCGCCACGCTCGCCCTCCGAAAGCAATCCGACTTACGGCGACAACGTGTTCGTTCTTACCTTTAACAGGGACAATGGCCAGCCCGTTGCCAGTCCACATATGCACTCGGACGTGCGCATGGGCTTCACTGATTATGAAATAAGGATTCCGCAAAATCATCCTTCTCGGCCTATTCTGGTTCCACCCACACGCGCATGGCTTAGCGCTGAACCAGGTCTCCGCGGGACTGAGTGGCTTGATCACGGTCGGAGACATTAGTGATTATGTCTGCAAAGCCCAGGCGTGCGCCAACGCACTATCGGACATCGCCGTCCGGCATATCATGCTAAAAGATTCGCAGGTGCTGCCCGATAGCACCGTTCAGGATCAGGAGGACCCTGATTTCTGCGCACCAAACCTCACACATGGAGAGCCGTCAAGACAGGGTTCGTGTGCCGGTCAAAGCTCGACGGATGACGGTGCTACCAACTACGCGGGCGGCAAGTGGTTCTTTACTCTGAATGGCCAGCCCTATCCTACGATGCGCGTCAAGACGAAAACGGGAGAGATCTGGCGCATCACGAATGCATCCGGCAGCGTGACCTACGATCTGAATCTTTGGAATCCTAGTCAAAACCGGAACATGATTTTCCAGGTGTTGGCTCTCGATGGTGTCAGCATAAATCCGACTGCGAGAATGTCGAATCAGTCGAAGGCTGATATCGCCGGCAAGAAGTTTGTACCCGAGGCATGCCCCGGCGGGCAAGACGAGCAGGCTTTGTGCACACGCCGCTTACTAATGATGCCGAGTTCGCGTGCTGAAGTATGGGTCAGCTATCGAGACGCCAACGATTCTCTTGCGTCCCCTAACAACAGTTACGCCGTACTCCGGACGAGCGGATACCAGAGCGGACCAATCGGTGATTCCTGGCCCCAGGTCGATCTGGCTCGAGTGGAGTTTCGCGGCCCTGTGTCCGACAACCTGACCCGCACGCTCGGGATCGCCGGTGAATCACAAACCATGAGTGACCCTGTGAATCTCGCTGCAGACATGAAGGGGCAAAACACGCAGGTAACACCCGATGCGAGTTGTCGGGCATTGCCACCGGGCCATATGCGCCGTATCTTTTATGCCAATCCGACCACCAACTTGGACGCGTTCGGGCTGGGCTACGAGGAGATCGATGAGAAGGGCAACGTTGTAGGCACACCTGCGACCGATGTTACGCCCTTCGATCCCATGAGTCCGACTGTCTGCGTTCCCCTGGGACCTGGGAACACGCCTGCGACGGAACGCTGGCAACTCGTCAATCTGGCTGGGGAAGACCACAACTTCCATATTCACCAAGTCAAATTTCGCGTTTTGTCAAAAGACGAGATCTCTGGAACCGCCTTGCCCGCCAAGGGTGTGATGCTCGACAATCTGCCATTGCAGCATGCAAACGGGGCTTGTGGTAACAACCCGCCCGACGACACAAGTAACCCAATCGCCGATTGGCGCGCGGGTTTGTGCAATACGACACCGGTGGAAGTGGAGATACCGTTTGCTATTGCTGGAGATTTTGTCTATCACTGTCACATCTTGGAACACGAGGACGGGGGCATGATGGCGCGCATCCGAGTTAGACCTACGCCTTAACAGAAGTCTGTTAAATCGCAGGTAATTACCGGAGCATGCCGTGGGACGTGGCCGGGCAGGCGAGAGCAAGGGCCGCTCAGATTGAGCCGTCTGAATTTCGAGAAAAAGCTGCTGATGTTATTGGCTGTACATGGAAAGCCGCAGTCACCCGGCCAGGCAGAGCGGCATAGATTCAAATACTACCGTCGTGGCAACGCTCGCTCTATGCTGCATTGGATGTAAAGATTGGAAAAAGCGCAGGGCAAGACGCCTAAACGGCACAGTAGCAGCTAGTTCATGACGTTCTTGTCGGGGCTGGGACAGCTTACAACTGAATATCCGGCTCATTGCCGTCCCGCTATTTTTGGCTTCGCACCATCGTGTTAAATAAGAACGGATTGTTGAAGTCGGTTTTGTCTCCGTTTCTCTTCCCCTTGACGGGTTGCTGCCCTGCCGAGAGTGGGTTATTCCTCTTCAAAGCCAACGAGCGGTAAATCCGGCCGGGGCCACCGGTTCCGTCCAGTTTTTTGGATGACACGAACATTCTCTGCAGCCTCGAGTTGTCGGCTGGTAAATCACGCTTTCCGACCTGCCGCTGTCCGTCGGCAGCCAATTCCTAGTCGCTGCCTTTAGTGGAAAGGGAAATTACGCCATGGGCACGTCTGCGGCGATTTTGCATGAAAGATCGTCCCGTAGAATCGCTACGATGACGCTAACCTCCGACGCACAAGCGACGGACTCATCCGGCCGTACCATTTTACATATCGAGCCTGAGGTTCAGGATCCGACATCGGGAAACAATGTGAATACGTCCCGAGACTCGTCGAATTGTTGTGGATCCGCGCAATGGCCACGCGCTCAAACTGCAATGTACTCAGCGGCCCGACTACAGCACCGGATCCTGGAACAAGCGGATGCCTGCAATTCCCACTGCCCCCGCTTCCACGCAAGAGGGGGCGTTATCCCAGTTGATGCCCCCGAGCGCCAGGACCGGCTTCCCCAGACGGCAGGCCGCCTTGAGAGCTTCCAGTCCAATAGGGTTTCCTTTTCCCGGTGTCGCGTATATCGGCCCGAATGTTACGAGATCGGCGTCAACGGTCGCAACCTCCTCAATCGTGTGACATGACCGGATGACCAGCAGTCCCGGCAGCGTCTCAACGGGAGCCGCGGAGGGAAGATGAACGCCGTCGGCACCGCAGGCAAACGCGACATCCGCCCGCGCGTTGACAAGGATTTTCGTCCCAAGAGCTTTGCGAACGCCGGACTCTCTTGTCTCAAGCACTGCCAACGTAAACTCAAACAGCTCTCTTGCGCTCACGTCCTTTTCTCGAATCTGTATGAAGTCGACTCCGAGGTGCATCTGGTCGCGAACGACCTCAAGCAGAGCACGGAATCCTCCGACGGCTTTTCGATCAGTGATGTAGTAGCGTTTCACAAGAGGAAAGTTGGAACTGGCAAAAGCGTCATCAGTTACCCAAGAAAATGCGCAGAATCCGAAGGTATGTGAATAGTAACCCGGGCAGGCCTTCCGAGCCCTGACCACCGATCCTGGCTTAAGGTCAGGGACAGTTGATGGTCCAGTTCCAGGCGAACTCCGTGTGCTGCGGGCGCGGCATGACGAACGGCTACGGAGAAATGGTTCACGCCTCGCGAAGCCTCCTCGACCAGCGCGATTTCAGAGTTGCGCACGCAAAGGTGACCGTGATCCCCAATCAGATGACCAGGAAGGTACGGTGCTTCGAACGCCAGTCCCGATGCAGAGATGCGGCTCGAATTCCTCCCCGGATCTAAGGCCGTGATCTCAGCCGGGATGCAGCTGTAAATGCCGAGCGAGCGCGCCATGCTGAGGCTTGAAGGCTTCGTTAGAATTTCGTGCCGGGTACCGCTCTGTACCAACCTGCCCGCCTCCATATAGAACACGTATTCGGCAAGTCGCAGGCATTCGTTCAAGTCATGCGTGACCAGAAGGAGAGGGATCTTGAACCGCTCTTGTACGGTCTCAAACAGACGATAGAAGTTATGTCTGAGACGGGGGTCTAGACCGCGTGTGGGCTCGTCGAGAAGTAGAATCTCCGGTTCGTTGATCAGAACTCGCGCTAACGAGGCGCGTTGTTTTTGACCGCCGGAGAGCTGCCGTTGGGTTGCGATCGGCCAGATTGCCGAGTTCGAATGTTTCAAGAATCTCATTGATTGCGCGCCGTTGTGCGAGCCCGCCGCCCCGGATTCGCTTTTGTCGAGGCCTGGACTCTGCGGCAAAGAGCAGATTCTGCCGCACCGTCATATGCGGGAACAGCGCATCCTCCTGCGACACGTAGCCACAGCGCCGTAGGCGCGGAGCGCGGCTGATCTTCTCGCGGCTGTCGAAGAACAGCTCATCGTTAATGAGAATGCGTCCCTCCTCCGGTTGAACAAAACCGGCGATGCAATTCAGGGTGAGCGTTTTTCCAGAACCGCTCGGACCAAGAAGCGCGACGGCCGTACTCTCCGTTTGAAGGTGCACATCAAGTTTGAAGTTTTCGGAGGCCCCAGGCAGAGGAAAAGTCTTCACGAGCCGAGCATCAATGAACTTCACGCCCGCTCGCGCCGCCTTGCTGAGCGGAACAGGTAACTGCTCGGCCATAACAGGACAAGTGCAGCAGCGGAGACGATCAGAACCAGCGTTCGGGCAAGCTCTCCGTTGCCGGATTCCACGGCGTCATAGATGGCGACCGAAAGCGTTTGAGTCTGACCGGGGATGTTGCCGGCCACCATGATGGTGACTCCAAAGTCGCCGAGAGAACGTGCGAAAGCCAGAGCGCCGAGCGGATACAGCCCGCGTTGTGCTAACGGCAGAGTAACCCTCCAGAAGGTTCGCCACTCGGTTGCGCCAAAGCCCTGCGCAGCCCATTCATACCGGTAATCGACTTCCTCCAATACGGCTCGGGCGGCTTTGATGTAGATCGGGGCAGAATGCAGAAACGCCGCGACCACGGCCGCTTGCCACGTAAACACTAACGGTTGGCCGAAGATCCCCTCGTAGATGCGACCGAACGGCGAGGACCGCCCCACCGCGACCAGCAGATAGTAGCCGAGAACAGTTGGCGGAAGTGCCAGCGGTAGCGTAACTAGTGATTCAACCAGGTTCTTGCCCGGAAAGTTACGGTGAGACAGCAGGTAGGCCAGCGAAGTTCCAATGACCGCGACAAACACTGTCGAAAGGGCGGCGACGCGCAAGCTGAGAAAGAGAGGGAACCAATCCACGCGCTAGTCCAGGTCCATAAGCTGCGCAAAACAGAGATTATAGCGACGACACTCGTTCGACATACGCTCCCACTTCGCCCCGAATGGAGAGAGCCCCTCACGAAAGGATTGAAACAGCGGACCAACCGGAGTTATCATTCGGCCAGTAGCAATTTTGCGGCTGGCCCGGAAGCCGGCTGCTTAAGGGTGGAAATGACAGCGTAAACCGGAAGCTCAAGGATAGCTTCCACCAAGTTGAAAGGGGGCGATATCCGCCAATGAACCTCACACCTCATATATTGATCTGTAGCGTTTTGTTACTGACCACGATCGGGTTGTATCTGTACCGCCGGTGGCTTGAAAACCACGAAGATCATTACATCCATCTCCACAACGATTCTCATGATTCTGCCATCATCAACGCGCAGGCAAGCATGTGCAAACGTTGCGAAGTCGTGGACAAAATTAAATACGCCACTCTAACCGCGACGATTCTCTATGCGCTAGCGATCGCGGGGATGGCAACTTACGAAGCTTGGAGTCGAGCGAACGCAAATATCTAGCTAGGTCTGTCCGCTGAGTTTCACCTCAGGCCGCAGATCGGAGGGCGCTTCGCTCGTTATTATGACTCGTTGAGGTTCTCGGGCGGGATCGCGGGGCCGGGATGCTGTCCGCATCCGGACAATAATAAGCCGCAGGATGGCGAGAACCGGGACGGAGAAAAACATACCAGGGACGCCCGCAAGGGCGTCTCCCGCCAAGACTCCGAACAGGACGAGCAAAGGGTGTATCTCTATTCCGGAACTCATCAGGTAAGGATTTAAGACGTAATCCTGGAAAACGCGAAAGCTTGCCCAGAAGATCACGATCCAGAGCAATCCACCCGTCCCGGTCACGAGGCAAACCGATAACAGAACCGCCAGCGCGGCCGCGGGGCCGATCACCGGAATGAATTCGAAAATGGCCGATACACCCGCGAGCAAAAGCTCGTACGGGTACCCAAGCACGCTGAGGAAAATGGCCCACGCGCAGAACGACGCAAAGGACAACAACACTAGCGCCCGGATGTAGTTTCTGAGAACGTCGTGAATGTCGTCGAGAATGCGGTCCAGCATGAGCCGATTCGCACTTTTTTCTACCAGGCCCACCAAAGCGCCTCGTAGCGCCCGAGCGTCTTTCAAGAAGAAAAACGCGAGAATCGGAATCAGAATTATCGGAAGAGTTGCTCCTAATCCGCTCAACAAGTGAGAACCGGCCTGCTGCAAGACGGGAACAACACTCGACTGCAGGTTTGTCGCGATTTTATTGAGCACCGGGATCAATTGCGCTCGCATCGGCTCCGCCCAGGCCGGCAGAGGGCAATTTCGTCAGATTGCCGCCGCTAACCAGGCTAGGCAATCGGCTCGACAGGCTAATCGCTTGTCCTGCCACAGCGGGTACGAGCTGAAATCCGATCAGAACCAGCAGCCCTACCAAGCAGGCAATAAACAATCGCCAGCGCTAAGCCCCGCCGCCGTTTGATAAAGCGCTCTACCAACCCGACTACGGGGCTGAGAATATATGCAAAAAACACCGCGGCCGCGAAAACTGCGATTGTCGACCGGATGAACCAAACTACGGTTAACGTGAGACCGAACAGGAATACTGTCCAGGCAACCCGCAACGCGCGGCGATCAATCCCCATCATGGTTGTTAGACTAGCAACAGCCGATTACCTTCAGTTTATTTGATTTAAACGCACTTAAGCATGCCCGGATCTCCGCGCGACATAAAACTCCTTTGTGAAGATCTTGGCCAATTGGAAGCAAAGCTTCGATTGGGCGGCGGCCAGAAAAAGATAGAAAAACAGCACCGCGAAGGCAAACTGACGGCGCGCGAGCGCATTAGCCGCCTTCTTGATGCGGGCGAAACCTGCCTTGAGATCGGGCTGTTGTTCGGTTACGACAAACACGACGGCCAAGCGCCCGGTGCCGGCGTGGTGACGGTGGTCGGCAAGATCGAAGGGCGTCCGGCAGTAGTTGTGGCGAACGACGCGACGGTGAAAGCCGGCGCATGGTGGCCCGAAACCATTACGAAGATTCTGCGCGCGCAGGAAATCGCCATGCGTAATCGCCTGCCGATTGTTTACCTCGTCGATTCCGCGGGCGTGAACCTCCCCTTGCAGGATTCCATCTTCCCGGGACAATACGGGGCGGCGCGCATTTTCTATTACAACTCGCTCATGCGCCGGCGTCTTCGCATCCCACAGATCGCCGCCGTTATGGGGCCATGCATTGCCGGGGGCGCTTATCTTCCGGCGCTGAGCGATGTCGTCATCATGGTCGAGGGAACGAGTTTCATGGGCCTGGGCGGCCCGAATCTTGTGAAGGGCGCGGTCGGACAGGTGACGGACGCGGAAACGCTGGGTGGTGCCAAAATGCACACGAGCATCAGCGGCGTTGCGCATTACCGGGCCGCGAACGATGACGATTGCCTCGCCTTGATTCGCCGGCAATTTACTCAAATGCCTGCCGTCGCCAGACCACCGCGATTGGGCACACCGCCCCGGTTCAATCCCGAGAGCATTTACGAAATCGTTCCGGCAGACCACCGCCTGCCATATCAAATGAGCGAACTGTTGGATCGCATCCTGGACGCCGATGCGTTCCTCGAGTTCCAACCAGATTATGCCCCGGAAATGTTGTGCGGGGTGGGCAAGCTGAACGGATTCAATGTTGGCGTGATCGCCAATCGCCGAGGTTTCCTGAAGGCTGCAGCGGGTCCACGAATCGGCGGTATTGTTTATGCCGAGTCGGCCCGCAAAGTCGCCTACTTTGTCGAGAATGCCGAGCGTCATCGCCTGCCTCTCGTTTACATTCAGGACGTTTCCGGTTTCATGGTCGGAGTCGGTCCGGAGAGTGATGGCATCATTCGCGCTGGCGCTGACATGGTCGAAACTATGGCAACAGCAACGGTCCCGAAGATCACGCTAGTTGTGAATCATGCAAGCGGGGCCGGTTATTACGCGATGGCGGGCCAAGGCTTCGACCCTAACTTCACCTTGTGCTGGCCGACTGCCCGAATCGGAGTAATGGAAGGCGATTCGGCCGTGCAAGCGATGTTCGCACCGGAACTGGAAAAGCTGAAGATCGCCGGGCAACCGGTTCCGCCCGAGTTAGAAGCCAGGATCCAGGGGACGCGGGAAGATTACGATCGATGGCTCGATGCCCGGCACGCCGCCGCGCGCGGGCACTGTGATGCTTTGATCGATCCGATCGAGACGCGTAAGGTTCTTAGCCTTGTCCTCGAGGTGGTCTCCGCCCATGCTGGCGGAGACCACCTGCCACTGCAACTTTTCTCTTCCCCATCGGGTCCTGTATCAGAGGAAGCGAACTCGCCGAGCGTGGGATAGCATAACGGCTGTCATGCAGCTCATAGTGGAACGGAAACGCCGTATCCTTCGGCTCACGTTGAATCGGCCGGAGAAGCGCAATGCGCTCACGAGCGATATGTGCCAGGGCATTGTCGATGCAGTGGAGAAGGCCCAGACGGATGATGAGATCGCGGCAGTACTGCTGATGGCCTGTGGCCATGTCTTTTGCGCAGGAATGGATCTCGATGAGGCAAGCGAGCTCGAAAAGGGGAAGCTGGATGAAGTCCACGAGCGGCTGTTCACTCTCGGCGCGACTTCTCGAAAACCGATCGTCGTCTGTGTAAATGGGGCGGCGTTAGGCGGAGGCCTGGGGCTGGTGGCACAGGGGCATGTTGTCACCGCTTCGTCCGGAGCCGTGTTTGGTCTTCCGGAGATCCGGATCGGTCTCTGGCCATTTCTCATTTATCGTGCGGTGGAGAATGCACTCGGTCCTCGAATCACGCTTGAGTTGAGCTTGACCGGACGGCTCTTCCATGCTCACGAAGCGCTGAATTGGGGCTTGATCCACACCGTTGCGCCCGCAGGCGAAGTGTTGGACCGGGCGAAGGGGCTGGCGGTAGACCTTGCGAGAACCAGTCCGGCAGCGCTACGAGCCGGTATGGAATATGTGCAACGCTCGCGTGGCCTGGATTCCAGCTCTGCTGGAAGGATATCGAGAGAGCTTCGCAGCCAGTTGATGGAGACGGATGATTTCAAGGAAGGCTATCTGGCTTTCAAGGAGAAGCGTGAACCGCGATGGCCCAGCATGCCGAACGGTTTCTACAATTACCCGGCGGCGAGAGGCAGATCTAATCAGCGGACGGAAGACGAACTGGGCGCGGGAGAATAAGCTTGGCGCGCTCATGATAGCGGCCTTCGCGACCGCCGGTTTGTCCTTGCCTGCATGGTCTCAAGCGAACGTAACGTTCTATCGTGACGTGTTGCCCATTCTGCAGGGGCATTGCCAGGGCTGCCATCGCGCCGGGGACATGGCGCCCATGCCGCTCGAGACATACCGGGAGACGCGGCCCTTCGCCTCTGCAATCAAGAACGCCACATCGAAGCGAACCATGCCTCCCTGGTTTGCCGACCCGTGTTGCGGGCACTTCTCAAACGATCCCTCGTTAACGGACGGGCAGATCAGAACGCTGGCACGATGGGTGGAGCAAGGCACTCCGGAAGGGCATCGGGAAGATGCGCCTCCGGCCCCGAAAAGAACTGCCGGATGGAGTATCGGGGTTCCGGACCTGGTTGTGACTATGCCGGGCGCGAAGAAAATCCCTGCTTCGGGTGACGTGCCGTATCAGTACATCATCATTCCAACCGGCTTCAAGACAGATCATTGGGTGCGCATGTCAGAGATACGACCCGGCAATCGGATGGTTGTGCATCATGCGGTGGCTTATATTCGCCAGCCCCAATCATCGTGGTTGCGAGGCGCTCCGGTCGGTGTCCCGTTCAGTGCGGACGATTTGTCTGATCCGGCTTTGCGCAGAGACGCGATGTGGACCGCGAGCGACATTCTGCTTGTTTACGCCCCGGGTAGTCTGCCCGATCAATGGCCGCACGACTTTGCGAAGCTTGTGCCTGCGGGCTCGGATATCGTTCTGCAGATGCACTACACGACACACGGAACCGCCACTTCCGATCAGACGAGCGTGGGCCTTGTGTTTAGCAAGCAGCCTCCAGCCAAGCGTGTGCTCACCCTCCAACTCACAAACGATCGCTTTCTGATCCCGCCCGGAGATCCGGACCACCACGTTGAGGTCCACGGCAGCGTCCCGAATGACGCACTGCTTCTGAGCTTCTTCCCTCACATGCATCTCCGCGGCAAATCGTTTGAATACAGGTTGCTTCGAAAGGGCCAAGCTCCGGAGACGCTGCTGCGGGTGCCTCACTACAGCTTCTATTGGCAGCTCAGTTACCGCCTGGCGGAGCCGATACCGTTGCACGCTGGCGATGTGCTGCAAGCGCTAGCAACATTCGACAATTCCCGCGCGAATGCTCACAATCCTGATCCGGAGTCTGCCGTCACGTGGGGCGAACAGACCTGGGCGGAGATGATGGTCGGCTTTTTCGATGTCGCGGTGGACAGAGGAACTGATAAAGAACAGTTCTTCCTGCGGTCTCGCGTCCATACGGGCAAGTAGGAGGAACCGCAGAGATGGGTTCAAAATCCAGATCTAAGCGAACCTCATCCGCTGAAATCTTGGGCCTTGATCAACTCTGGGTAGAAAGATCTAAACGGCGCTTGCTACGCGATGCGGCACGGGCGAATGAGCAACGTGATTTTGCCTTCCGCAGCATGATCCTCTCCATTCCAGCCGGAAAAGTGAGCACCTACGGCGATGTCGCTGCAGCGGCCGGTTATCCGCGCTATCATCGCGCCGTTGCTCGGCTGTTGCGCACAGATCCTGTCGATCAATTGCCCTGGCATCGCGTGGTGGGCGCTGGCGGTGAGATCAAGCTGCCCGGGGTTGCGGCTCACGAACAGCGATTGCGGTTGAGACTAGAAGGCGTGCAATTCAAAGGCACGAGAGTGGATATGGACCGGTTCGCGCATCTGCTTAAACCCTGGGAGGTGTACGAATGACAACCATGGAACCGTCGTACCTTTTCTGTGGCGAGAGATGCTCGTGCGTATGGCGTTCGACGTTAAGAATTAGGGTCTTGAGCGGCGTTCTCCCGCCGCGCCAGGGGCCAGGATCTTAAAAGGCGACGGCACATACCGGGACGTTGACCTTTTTGCCCTTCCGGAACGTCCCACGCGGGGATCCGGCGCACGAACCGATCGAGAGCGGCGCTCTCATAATGGTGGTCCACTTCAGCATCGCCATCACATACAATTCATCTGCTTAGTGCCGATGAACGCCCGGATTTTTCTGAATTGTGACTGAGATTTTCAGTGGGGAGATACCACCTTGGAATTCGGGGTAGGTTCTCACGTCTGATGTTGCTCTGGTATAACTCAAGTTGCCGGCGGGAATTCCCGTTCAACCGGCCATCCAACTCCACGGTCTGCCAGAAGCGCAGCTTCCGATGGCCTTTCTTTTCAGTCTTAGCGGTTTCGCTGCAAATCGCCTGACGTTTCCGGGTAGTCGGTCTTAAATTCAAGCGAAAGCTTCTCCTCCCAGTTCTTAGTTTCAAAGATACTCATGCCCCTAAAAATTAGCCCTCCAGCAGGGCTCAAAATCTTGCTCTGTTTCGTCTTCGGCCTTAGTGCGTCTGCTCAGAGTTCTCTGACCATCAATACGGTCGCTGGTAATCATGTAACTGGTTACTCAGGCGACGGTGGACTTGCCACCAGCGCTAAGATCGGTTCCACTTTGTTCGGCGTGGCCACAGATACCGCTGGCAATTTGTATTTTGGCGACTACGACAATTGCCGTATTCGGAAGGTTGATCTTAACGGCACGATCACGACAATCGCCGGTAACGGAACCTGCACCTCAACTGGCGATGGTGGGCTTGCCACGAATGCCACTATCCTTTGGCCACTGGGCTTAGCGGTCGACAGTTCAGGAAACGTCTATTTTGGCGAAGATGGCAGCCCCAGAGTCCGTCGAGTGACTCCGGCAGGCACCATCACTACAGTTGCCGGAACAGGCATTAGCGGCTTTTCAGGTGATGGCGGACTTGCCACGAACGCAAGGTTCGGATTTCCGACCGGTTTAGCCGTCGATGCTTCCGGAAACCTGTATATTGCCGATCTCAACAACAACCGCATCCGTAAGGTCGACACTTCGGGCACTGTTTCCACGGTCGCTGGGGGTGGCGCGTCCCTAGGCGACGGCGGGCTGGCAATATCCGGTACGCTAAGCGGCCCGTGGGGCTTGTCGCTCGACTCAGCAGGCAACCTTTATATCGCGGACCGAGGAAATAGTCGAATTCGCAAGTTGGATACCAGCGGCATCATTACTACCGTGGCCGGCACTGGCATAAGCGGTATCACGGGCGAGGGTGGCCCCGCGACGAGCGCCAGAATAGCATCGCCCTGGGGCGTCAGTGTGGATTCCTCCGGAAACATCTATATGGCTGAAGGCTCCGGATTCCGAATTCGGAGAGTCAACACCGCCGGAAATATTGAGACAATCGCGGGAACGGGAGTTTCCGGCTACACGGGAGACGGTGGCCCTGCCACCAGCGGAACCCTCGCATCTTCCACAGGAATCAATGCGTCTGCGGACGGGCGCGTGTTCTTTGTCGATGGCGTTAACGCAGTTGTTCGCAGTTTGTCCACTGGCCGGATCACTGCATTGCCCTCAACCCCGCTCGGTAGCACCTCCTCAACAACCTCCGTCTCCTTCGGTCAGATCACTGGGTTGGGCACCACAGCCGCCCTGGTTTATGGTTCGGAATTCTCCGTTGACACTGCCGGATGTACTTACGGGTCAACACCCCAATTCCACGCGACTTGCCCAGTTACGTTTACTCCGCAACACGTGGGCGTTCGGCGGGATGCGCTGAATGTGATGGATACTAACGGCAATGTCGTCGGTACACAGTATCTCTACGGCATAGGACAAGGTCCTCTATCTGCTGTCACGCCAGGCACCATCTCCCCTGTGGTTTTAGGGAGCGTTGGCGCGGTAAATCCCGTTCAATTTACCTTCGACCCGGCTGGGAACCTCTACTTTGTCGAATACCCGGGCGGCCGAATCGTTAAAATTGACACCGGTGGCGCGGCAAGCACGGTTTCTACCGCGGGTCTTTCTGGCGCTACGCCCTTGAACCTGGCGGCCGATTGGGCAGGTAATCTGTACACCGTCGACAGCACGGGCCGGCTGATGCAAATCGCTCCGGACGGGACTGCCACTGTTATTTCATCAAGCCTCAATATGGGTGCCTTGATCGGCCAGCTTGCCATTGCGAATGACGGGTCTTTCTACATTTGCGATATCAACAACAATCACATTGTCAAGGTTTCGTCCAATGGCCTATCGTCCTCGACTGTTTCTTTGACAACCACCTTGAGCGCACCCGGAGCGCTGGCCTTTGATGCCGCCGGCAACCTGTACATCTCGAATGGAGGCAACAACACAATCGTCAAAGTCACACCCAGCGGCACTTCGAGTGTCGTGACCCCGAGCTTGCCCATTCAGGTTCCGGGTGGTGTCTGGACGGACGCGGCAGGAAATCTGTACGTGGTTGATGCAGGCGCCAACAAATTATTCCGCCTGGCATCCGACGGAACAGCCGTCCTCATTGCCGGAACCGGAACAGCAGGAAATACAGGCGATGGCGGTCTGGCAACGAGCGCCGCGATAACACCCGCACTCGTGGCAGTTGACCCTGATGGCACGATTTATCTGGGCGACCCGACGAATCATCTGATGCGGAAGATTTCTCCCCCGAGCTCTCTCGCGTTCGCCGACACGCTAATCGGTTCCTCCAGTTCGATTATTCCTTTAATCGCCAATATCGGCAATCTGCCGTATACCGTCCCGCCGGCATTCAGCTTCGCGGCAAACCCGACTCCGTTCAGCGTTATCGCCGGGGGAACAGGCGACTGTTCAGCATTGCTGGGCGGCACGTTTGCAGCGGGGGCGACTTGTAATCTTGCGCTTCAGTTCACTCCTGCGACGGCATCGAGTTTCAGCGACACTCTTACCGTTGGGACCGGACTACAGCTCCCGTTGAACGGTCTCGGCGTATTGCCTGCGATCGGGGTTCCGACCGTCGGCCTCACCTCCTTGAGCTTTGGTACCGTCACGAACGGCTCCACCAGCGCCGCTCAGCCTGTGACAATCTCTAACTCTGGTACGGGAACGCTGAACATTACTTCGGCAGTTATTTCGGGAGCGGATGCAGCGGAGTTTTCGCTTACCAACAACTGCTCATCCACACTGGCCGCGGGCTCGCAGTGTACAGTTTCCGTGACCTTCCATCCCTCTACCGCTGGGACAAAAACGGCTACCTTGACCATTACTGATGCGGACGCTATCGCGTTGACACCTCAGACCCAGACCGTTGCCTTGACTGGAACGGGCGTGGCGGCCATGGGTCAACCCTCGCTGAATACCTCTAGCGTGGTCTTCCCCAGCCAAGGAACGGGCACCACGGCAGCGACGCAAACGGTCACTTTGACCAACACCGGTAATGCGACCCTCACGATCACCAGCGTTAACCTGACCGGGACGAACGCGGGTGAATTCTCGCTCAGCAACAGTTGCGGCGCCAGTCTGGCCATTAATGCGAGCTGTACAGTCCAACTGGATTTTTCGCCAACATCTGAGGGCGGGAAATCGGCAAGCTTGGTTTTCTCTCTAAATAACGGACAGAGTGCGACCACGTCCACTGTGGCACTCTCCGGTATCGGCACTGCGATCGTGGCCAGGGTTCCGACCGGGCCGATTAGCATCATCAGCATGCGGAGCGGTAAGGCCCTTGATGTGACAGGAGCGTCCACGCTCAACGGCGTGCCCCTCCAGCAATATGATTACCTTGCGGGCGCCAACCAGGTTTGGGAGGCGATCGCAGTCGACTCAACCTACTATCAGATCCGGAATGTAGCGACACATAAGGTGCTCGATGCCAAGGGCGCCGGCACGGTGAACGGAACGATGATCCAGCAATGGAATTATCTGGGCTCCGATAACCAGAAGTGGCAATTCGTTCCGCAGACCGACGGCAGCTTCGAAATCGTTAACAAACTAAGCGGTAAAGCTTTGGATGTTCTCGGAGTTTCCTTGCAGAACCAGGCTCGGATTCAGCTCTGGGACTATAACGCTACCGAAAACCAGAAATGGCGGTTGGATGCCGTAACGGTTCCGACGCCTCAAACGCAGTACTACACCATCAGCAGCATGGGGACGGGGAAGGTGTTGGACGTCGTTGGCGCCTCTATGACAGATCAAGCGCGTATCCAACAGTTCGATTACCTGTACGGACTCAACCAGCAATGGCAATTGGTTCCGACAACCGGCGCTTACTACAAAATAGTGAACCGGTTGAGCGGGAAGGTATTGGATGCACTGAACGGCGGGCTTACCGACGGCGTCGCCGTGCAGCAATACACCTACGTGGGTAACGATAACCAGCAATGGCTGTTGACCCCCACGGCGAACGGTTACTACCAGATCGTCAACAAGCTAAGCGGCAAGTCCCTAGATATCACAGGGATGTCGGCCGCGAACGGTGCCATGCTCCAGCTTTATTCCTACTGGGGAGGGCCGAATCAGCAGTTTGAGATTGCCCCTGTGATGGTTCCCTAACCGTAACATTCACCCAATACAAGGCTACCGGAGCATAGCTCCGGTAGCCTTTTCTTTTCCAGTAGCGCGTACTGTGCACAAGATTCGGAGAAGTGACCACGTAGTTGGAATTGGCTGGCAATACGATTGGCCTTGACGGCCGGAGCCACACGGTTCATTGCGAGTCTTCTCTACGGAGTCACGCCGAACGATCCCTGGATCCTTTCCGTGACCGCTGCCACGCTCTCTTGGTCGCTTTCATTGCTGGATTTCCTTCCGTGCGCAGAGCTTCGCGTCTCGACCCAATGGATGTTCTTCGCGACGTAGGAATCATGAGGCTGTTGTTTATGCTTCTGGCTTTCGGCCATCGCTTCGGCAGCAGCAGATACTAATAGCGCTATGCAGATGCTTCCTAACGCATCCAGATTGGGCTGCCGCTTCAGCCGGAGTTGTGACACGAGTTCGCGTGCTCTTGGATAATGGTGCCGATCCGAACGGGACTGGTCGGAGCGGAACCGAGTCCATTAGAAGGCGCCTCTCTCAAACTATCTGGTTCAATCAAAATGCTGCTGGACCGCGGTGAGGCGGAAGGTAGAGTTTTCTGAGCTGCGCTTGCGATGTCCGGCCACTTCGGAATGAAACCGGATAGGCTTTGGATGAGTCGACCACTTGCGGATTGAAATCACCGCTTCGGCGTAAACTCGTGCAATTCGAAAGAGCCACGTACCACGGCTCGCAGCTCTTCTAGAGAGTTGACCTGGCCGGTTCCCATCGCCTGTGTCAGTGCATTGCCTAGCGCCGTGGCTTCGGCCGGACCCGCAACGACACGGCGTCCCGTTCGATCCGCCACCATCTGATTGAGCAACGCGTTTTGCGATCCTCCTCCGACAATGTGGATGGTCTCGATGCTCTTCTTTGTCAAACTCTCAAGTAGCTCGAGAACTTGGCGGTAGCGTTCAGCCAGACTCTGCAGGATCACACGCGTGATGCTGCCGACATCGGAAGGCACTTCTTGGCCGCTGAGTACGCAGAACTGACGGATGCGCTCCGGGTGCTCTCCCGGCGAAATGAATTGGTCCAAGTCAAGGATCGTGTCTATCGGTTTTGCCTCGGAAGCGTGTCCGGTCAACTCGGCGTACGTATATTCAGATCCTGCTTTGGCCCAGGCACGCCGGCATTCTTGCAGCACCCACAATCCCGGGATATTTTTGAGGAAGCGTACTGTTCCGGCAACGCCGATTTCATTGGTAAAGTTGGCTTCGAGAGAGGCGTCGTTGATGATCGGCTCGGAAATCTCTACGCCCATCAGGGACCAGGTCCCCGAGCTGATGTAGCACCAGCCGTCACCGATAGCTGGAACCGCGGCCACGGCCGAAGCGGTATCATGAGACCCCGTCGTGTAAACCAGGGTCTCGTGTTTCAAGCCACAGCGGTTTGCCGCATACGGTAGAACTGGTCCAAGTTCCGTGCCGGGATCCACCAGATCGGGGAAGAAGCTTCCGGAAATGCCGAGTTGCCGGAGCATATCGGTGGCAAAGCCTTTTTTTACCGGATTGTAGAACTGCGATGTGCTGGCAATCGTGCGTTCTGATGCATAGGTGCCGGTCAGGAAATAGTTGAACAGATCCGGCATGAACAGCAGCTTCGAAGTTCGATCGAGGATCTCGGGCGAGTCGCGCCGCATCACCCACAACTGATACAGCGAATTGATTTCCATGAACTGAATGCCCGTCTGGCGGAACACTTCCTCGCGAGGCACGAGTTCAAATACCTGATTCAAGGTGCCGAGGTTACGGTTGTCGCGGTAGTGTCTTGGCATGTGCAGCAGTTCGCCATCCGCGCCGACAAGCCCGAAATCAACGCCCCAGGTATCGACGGCTATTCCCTCGATCTCGTCGACTGCTTTGGCTCCGCAACGGATGCCTTCACACATCTCGTGGAAGAGCCGGAGGGTATCCCAGTAAAGTCCCGTTGGAAGTTGGACAGGTGTATTCGGAAAGCGATGGAGTTCTTGAAGCTCGATCCGTCCCCTGGCGACTTGAGCCAGTATGGCGCGCCCGCTCTCTGCGCCAAGGTCAAGCGCAAGATAATACCGGTTCATCGTCAGTGAGTATAACGTCTGGTTTTTCGACCGGCGTGTTTGACTGTTACCGGCTCAGGGTCTCCGGTGTTGCCGGCCCACTTTTCGTAAATGGCCGCGACAAGATCGTCCAGTGCGTGATCAGGATCAGCCGAGAGCAGCACTTCGCGATTGAAAGCGGCGAACAATGGCAAGCCGAACGGAGAAGGGCGGGGAAGATCATAAACTTCGATGGGCGTTTCGTGGATCCTCGCGGCTTCTTCGAGCGCCTGGTACACGTCGCATTGATCTTCCATTACCTCGCGGACGGCTTCCTTCAAGAGCGGGTGATCCGGCTCGTGTTCGCGCAATGTTGTATAGAGCAGACTGGCATTCCACGTCGCTGCTTTCGCCGGGACATTGCCTCTGGTCGTCCGGCGAGGTAAGAGTTGCCCGATCTCCGCGATGTGGCGAAAGGAGGTGCCGAGTGTTTCGGTGCTCGACAGAGTCCGGCGAAGGTCGTCGTCGAACTTCAGTGGGTTGAATGCGGCCCGTAATGCAGCAGCGTCGGTGTTGATTCGCGAATCGAGCGAGAGCAGGAAACTGTGATCGTCAAAGTTGGCAACTACGCTTTCACCGTTCGACAACCGCGATCCGGTAACCCATGCTAACGACCGGTTCACGGCGCGCCCGGCGACTACGTGAACCAGCAGCAACATGTTGCGCCCGCTTACGATGCGTTCCACCAATACCGGGGAGTCCGTCGGCACCGGGAGGGCGTTCGAATGTCGCTGGATGAAGGCGGCGATTCGCGAAGACACATTCTCGTCCACCCCGTATGTAGTCTTCAGAAATTGGGCGCAACCTTCGGGACCGGTCTGCTCGAACGCGTCCCGTAATCCTCGCCGAAGCCGCAGCTCCTCCTGGGCCATGCGCGTCGTGAGCGGCATCTTGTTTCCCATCCATCGCGGGGTTTTTACTTGTTCGCCCTTCGCGGCTTCAACCACCGCGATGTTGCCGTGAACCCTGGCGACACGAACTGGCTTCCCGCCCATGATGAAGGCTTCGTTTGGCTGCAGGCTGGCGATGAACGCTTCTTCGACCGCTCCCAATTGCCGATTGCGGTTCGAGATCACCTTCATCTCGAAATCGGTACTGATGACTCCGGCGTTCATGTAATAGTCGCGCGCCGTTTTGGTGTTCGCGACTTTGAACTTCCCATCCTGCAAGGTGATCTTTCCGTAGGTTCCGTAGGAGCCGAGCACTTTACCGATTCCAGCGAGGTAACGCAGCACGTCGTCGAAATCGCTTCGCGTCAGATCCTGAAACGGACCGGCACCGGTTACCACCCGGAACGCTTCATCGGCGCTCCATTCCCCTTCGATGCTCATCCCGAGAAGCACTTGCGCCAGCACATCCAGCGGAACTCCCGGGATGCGCAAACGATCGAGCCGTCCCTCCCTGGCGGCTTCGCGAAGCGCTACGCACTCGACCAGATCCGGCAGGCTCAACGGGACGAGCGCGCCCGAAGCAACGCCGTCCACCCGGTGACCGCTTCGACCGAGGCGCTGTAAGGCGCGGCTGACTCCCCGTGGCGTGCCCACCAGGACCACTTGATCCACGCTTGCAAAATCGACCCCCATCTCGAGGCTGCTGGACGCAACCACCGCCCGCCACCATCCGGTCTTGAGGCCATCTTCAATCTCCTCCCGGCCTTTTCGGTCGACCGACCCATGATGGACGGCGATCCGATCCTCGATTTCCGACAGCAGGATGTTGAGAGCAAGGCCGAGTCGTTCCACGCCAGATCGAGTTGTCAGGAAAATGAGGCTGCAATTGGCTTTTTCGACGAGGGCCGCAACGGTCGGTGCGATGCGGAAGGAATTGTAGCCGGCAGGCGGAAGCCAGACACCCGGCTCGGGTGGAACAATCTCCAATCGGTGAGATTTGCGAATATCAGCGGCTGCGACGGCACATGGGCGAGCGCCACAAAGAAGCTTCTGAATCGCTTCCACCGGCCAGGCGGTCGCTGAAACGCCGATGCGCTGCACCGGCCGTTTCACGCGGTGTTCCAAGCGCTCCAGACACAATGCCAGGAGCGATCCGCGCTTGTTCTCCGCAAACGAATGGATCTCGTCAACGACCACCGTATCGGGATCGAATCCTCTCTCGCGCCATGTTCCTTGCGAAAGGATGGAACTCAGACTTTCGGGCGTGGTCAGCAGGAGATGAGGCCGCTTGCGTTTCTGGCGCGCCCGGTCCGCGAGAGCCGTATCTCCGGTTCTCACCTCCATCTGGATCTGTTGCGACTCCGGCAACCTCGCATTAAGCGCATCGAGAGCGGGGCTCAGATTACGATAAATGTCGTTGTCGAGTGCCTTAAGCGGCGAAACGTAGATAGCGCACACGGCATTCGGGAGCTGGGCACTTACTCGCTCGAAATGCCAACTTTGAAAGCACAGACAGAAAGGCCGCGAGTGTCTTGCCGCTTCCGGTAGGAGCAAGGACCAGCGTGTTCTCGCCTCGCAGAGTGTGTGGAAGGGCTTCGCGCTGGATTTCGCTAAGCGCCGGAAAATGATGGCGGAACCAGTCGGCGAGCGCAGGATGCAGGGAGTCGACAAGGTCCGCTTCGCGGGTCGATATCGACCCGCGCCCTGGGTTGCCGCGCTTATTGGACCGTGGCTTGGTAGAGGGCTTCGACTCGCGCGATATCATCGCATTCTCCCGGGTTCTTATCGCGGCGCCATCTTAAAATTCGAGGGAATCGAAGAGCATACCCGCTCTTGTGACGCGAGCTCTTCTGCACCCCATCGAAGGCCACCTCGAGAACGGCCTCAGGCCGAACCACCATCACGGGTCCGAAACGATCCGTCGAAGCGGCGCGAAGCACCTTCGTCAACTCTTTCACCTCGACATCGGTGAGCCCACTATACGCCTTTCCAACATTGACGAACCCATGCGGCGACCGGACCGCGAATGTGTAGTCAGAGAACACCGTTGCCCGCCGCCCGCTTCCTTGCTCGGCGGACGTAATCACCACGTCGAGAGTTCCATACGGTCTTTTTAGCTTTAACCATGCCCCGCCGCGCTTACCTGGCTCATAGTTGCTGCCGCGCCGCTTCAGCAGCAAACCCTCGTTACCGCGCTCCCGCGCCTCGATGAAGAGCCGGTCGATCTCGGCGTGGTCGTCTGCCGTCCGTTGCGAAGAAACGAGAATGGGCGAAGGCTGGTCGCAAAGAGTGGCGGAAAGTATGTCACGCCGCTCTTCGATCGGGGTATGCAGCAACAGCCGGTCATTTCGAAGCAGTATGTCGTAGCCCATGAAAACGACCGGAACTTCGGCCATCAAAGTAGCTCGAACATTCTTACGGGCCAGCCGCTGTTGCAGAACATTGAAATTCAGCGCGCGGCCATCACGCCAGGCAAGAATTTCGCCGTCGATCAGCCCGTTTCCGCTCAGCGGTTCGAAAGCGCGTTTCAATTCGGGAAACGCGGTTGTGACCTCTTCCATCCCGCGCGAGTAAATGCGAACGTAGCCCGATTGAAAGTGCACCTGGGATCGAATGCCGTCGTATTTGTCTTCGATGATCCAATCCGCCGGAGAGGCCAGATCGTCCAGGCGATCGAGGGGTTTTGCCAGCATGAACTCCATCGGATGGAAGAGCCGGGCTTCAATGCTGGACAGTTCCCCGTGGCGAGCGGCCAAGGCAACGCGGGCGAGGTCGCCCAGCCGGTTCGCTGCGTCCCGGACGGCTTCGTGCGGCACATCGCAAGCTAGCGCGATTGCCTCCTCTACCTGCCTCGCCAGTAATCCGATCCGCAGTCCGCGCGTGATGACCTTGACGAAGTACTTCAGCGTCAGGGGTTCCGCCTGGCGATAGGTCGCAACCAGCAAATCGCGTTTGCGTGCGGTTTCGCGTGCCCGGAACAGCTTCTGATAGATCTCATTGGCATCCTGCAGCGTCAATGGCCGCGGTTCCGAAGTTCCTCGCATGAGGAGCCCGGTTGTTTCGCCCATGTCACCGACTTCCGCATGACAGACACGCAAGGTCTCAAGATCCCACCCGCTTGCCACCTGCAGCGCATCGCGCAGCACGCTATGGCCGATAGAGAGCCGCGTCTTCTCCTCAAGCTCAAACAGGCTGTGATTCACGACACCCTCAAGGGCCGGTCCGGCGCTCAGCATTTGGACCGCCAGCTCCAGATCGCGATCGTCCAAATCTCGCAGGTATTCCGCCAGAATTGCGACTTTTTTCAGCCGGCTCGCATGGCTGACGATTTCCTCGCAAACCACTGCCAAACGATCCATCAGCCTTCGGCCTCGATGTTCGTTCGAGCACTCCCTCGTAGCGGCGCGGCAGCGGAATAGCCTTTGCTCTGAAGGATCTTGGCAAAAGGTACCGTGTAGCCGTGAACAACGTCCACGTGCTGTGGCGAGCATTTCTCGACTGTCGCCAACAGCTCGTTGAAGTCGGCGTGATCAGAGTAAGGAATCAGTTGTTCGGCGCCGCTGCGCGAGCGGGCGTTATCGAGTGCCGCCCATCCGGAAACATAGGCCAACCGTACGTTCTTACCGCTCGCCTCCAGAACGTTTCCGTGCGCAGGCACAACAACGAGCGCCTTGCCTGCCATGGCACGGGAATCGTAGGGTTCCCAGCCGGGGAACTGGTACCCATAATCTTCGTACACAGGGATGAATTTAGCGATCGCTCCGTGCACGGCGGTCCGAATGCCGCCCTGGCAGAGCACGTGCGCGATCTCCTGGCCGCGCCCGAGTGGATACCCAACGAACGCGGGAATGGCGCCGTCGTCCAGACACTCCCGCGCAAACTTCAGGATTCGGGCCGCCGCTTCTTCGCGATCGAGTAGTTTGTAGATCGGAAGCCCAAATGTCGATTCGATGATGAGCCGGTCGCACGGGATGGCTTCCGTTGTTTCACCGCAAAGCGGCTTGCGGAGTTTCATGTCGCCGGTGTAGACCAGGCGTTCACCGCGGTATTCAACCAGAAGCTGCGCCGCGCCCAGAATGTGGCTGGCCGGGTAAGCCGTCAGCTCCGCACCATTCCACTCCATTGATTCGCCGAAGTCGAGTGGAAGCATCTCCGGTTCGTTCTGACCCTCCTCGAGCCAGAGCCTCATGCGGTAAATGCGCAGGGTGGCGGATGTCCCAATCACGCGGCCGTGACAACCACGCGCGTGATCGCTGTGTCCGTGGGAAATCCAAGTCGCCGAGCAAGGTTCCGTGTTGTCGAGCCAGAGGTCGATCTCCGGAAGATAAATGCCGGATTCGCGAAATTCAACCTGCATGGAATCGGCTTATTGGTCCACAAACAAGGCGCACAGATGATCGATGAACTCGCGAACCGTTGATTCGGGCGCGAGCGTTCCATTTACCATGATGCTGAAAGCAACCGTGCGGCCGGATTTTGTTCGGAGATAACCGCCCAAGGCGTTGACATGGGACAGAGAGCCGGTTTTTGCATGGACCCGCTGAGAGCCCGGCAAGTGCGCGAAACCGATACTCCAATGACCCGTCCCAAGCACCCACGGGCAAAGATTCCATCCATACATCCCGTTCCGGTCGCGCCCACATGTATCGGAGGAGAGTAACCGTCGAGTTCGGCGTTGTAAGGTCGCTTCGCGACAACCCGGAACCGTCGGAAGAACTGAATCCCGTACCATGGCGCGTGACACCCGCCTCCGCGAGAAACGCTTCCCGCTCCTTCCTTCCATTCTCAAGCGTGCCCACACCGGTTCTTGCGAACGCCACTTCCCGCAACAGCATCTCGGCGTGTAGGTTTTGGCTCACCTTATTCACAACCTGAATCAGTTGGTCCAACGGAAGTGACTCACGGCTGACCAAAAGTGTGCTCTCCGGAGTGGACGTCGTGTAGTCACTTTTGGCCTCTCCGCGGACGGTTATGCCGCGTTCTCGCATGACGTCGATCAGTGCTTCGGCGGCGAAGCGAGCCGGATCGGTTACCGCGAACTGTTCGCTCCACTGGCTGGCTGTGTCCGAGATCGTCCCGCTCAGAATCAGCTCATTGGATCCCAGCGGTTTCCGAGATTCAATGTGGGTTGGCTTCGTGGTATCGGTGACGACCTGGTTGAGCACGAGCAACGCATCAGCGGCCGGTGTAACTTGCAATTCGGCCAGTTCACCATTTGCCGTCGGTCGCAGAACGACCGCGACGGAGTTGTCGTTCCATGTCAACGCCGAAACGGGCGCTCCGTAGTCATAATTGCTGTCGTCGATGGTCCAGCCGTCGGGAACCAGGTCTGGTCCGTAACGTGCGCCAATTCCGATGACGTCGCCGTCGATTTCGCGCACACCTGCCGCAAATAGCTGATCCGCAAGGTCGCGCAATCCCTTGAATGGATCGGAGTCCTGAGCGTCGACCTGGTATGGTAACGGCCTGCCTGACAGGTTCGGATCGCCGCCTCCGACAAGCAAAAGGTCTTGAATGGCCTGCTGCCCCGGGTGAAAGCTGCCGGAAGTCCGTAGTTCCGTGCGCATCCGATACTCGCTACCGAGCCGGGCCAGCGCCAAGGAAGTCGTGTACAGCTTCATGTTGGAAGCCGGCACGAAATTCAGATCGGCATCTTTCGCGGCCAGAACGGACCCGTTTTCCACGTCCACGAACGCATATCCGACCCGGCCGTGTCGAAGCGTCGAAGCCGAATCGGCAACGAGCTTTGTCTGCGGCCGCATTCAAGTCGGCTCGATTCCGCGGACATTGCGAACACTGGCAAGCAGGGCTGCGCAAAACAACCACTTACTGGCCTTTGACAATCAGCGTTTCCCTGCCGCAGCCGCGGCGGCCCTTTCGGGCGGTGGAGCCGGTTCCCGGCTGCCCATCAGCTTAGCTTCAAACATAAGCAGCAGCGTGAGGCCTAGAACGATAACGGAACCGAATGCGGGCACCAGCATGAGGTACCGGATACCCCAAAGGCTATCAACGTAGCTGATCAGCCAGGGAGCACTCATAGCTCCGGTCATGGCGATTGAAAATAAGCCGTTATAAAACCCTGGATGGTAAGAAAATCGGTCGTCCAGCGTTTCTGCCAGCAAAGGGTAAATCGGCGCAAAACCCGCGCCCACCGTCACGACCGCGACCCAGGCGACCGCGATGGAAGCGGTGAGACTTAATAATAGATAAGCCGACCATGGAAAGCGCTGTACCTAGAAGTAGCAGCCGCCGGTGACTGACCGCGGGCAAAAGTCTGCGGCAAAGGAGTCGCCCGACCGTAAGAGCAAGAAAGTAGATGGCAAGCGCCAGAATCGCCCAGATTGGATTCGTTCCGAGCCGGCGGATCAGGAAGAGTGGAAGCCACCCGGCGATGACCCATTCGTTGCCCGATTGAAAAAACAGCAGCAGGCTAAAGAGAATGGCGGCAATGTTCCTGACATCGCTCAGCGCCCGTCTCGACAACTCCTCCTCCCGGCCGCACCGGGAAAGGCGTACGGGCCGCTGGGAACCGGCTTCTCCAAAACAGAATGGCGAAAATGAGTGGAATGGAAGCTAGGGCAGCGCTCGGGCCAATGGTGAAGTGCGAGACGAAGTAAGTCGCTGCTACTGATGCAAGTTGCGAGTGCGCAGCCCAAACCGAACATGGCGCCCGTGATATTAAGGGCCCACGCCGGCGAATGACGGAAATACCGTTCCAGAGACATGAAGCAGCGAGGCGGCCAGTCCGCCTGCCGCAAAACCAAGAATGGAAAGCCCTTCGATGCGGTATTCCGCCGGAAATGGCGGCGGAACCAGAGCAAGCAAGAGCAGAGCCGTGCAGCCCGAGTACACAGCTTCCGACCGCAGTCCACCGGAGTGCGAAGTGGCGGAGCAAGCGCTGGGAACCGGCCGCCCCGAGAACGTAACCCGCATTCAGGCCCAAAAAATGAAGCCCGACCACCGTGAGGATCGTGTCGATGTGATATTGCCAGGCCACCAGAAGTGATCCGATGATGCCGGCAAATACCCCTAAAGCTACGAATCCACTAGGTCCAATCGCGGGCGCGGTCTGGCACAAAATTTCCTGGCAAGAAGTGTGCGGAAGTGATTGACACACCTCATAGTTAGCTTATAAAATCAAAGCATCACTGAAGAAGGAGGTGGTCCAGTCGAATATGAATTCTGGTAGTGACTGTAGCATACGACATCCCGCGCGAGGTGGCCGACTTCTAAAGTCGCCGTTCTTAAGTTCAGGTCTCGTTCAGTGACGAGGCCGACGTTCTAGTACATCGGCCGCCTCGTCGCGCGAAACGTAGGCTAGAGTAAGCCAAAGCGGTAAGAAGGCCCTGGTTTCCGTGTTAGCGGAAGCCAGGGCCTTCTGCTATGCATCCAACTGTTAAAATAGGTTATTCACCCAAGGTTTTGAAAGGATGTTAAGTCAATGAAAGCTGGGATTCATCCCGCTTACGAGCCTGTGAATGTGGTCTGTGCCTGCGGATCAACCTTCCAGACCCGTTCCACCCACAAAGGCGATCTCCGAGTTGAAATCTGCTCCAGCTGCCACCCGTTCTTTACCGGCCGGCAGAAGCTGATCGATACCGAAGGTCGCGTCGATCGCTTCCAGAAGAAGTTTGCCAAGGCCCGCGAAATTCAGGCGCAAAAGAAAGCTGCGACTGATGCCAAGGCCGAGCAGAAAAGTACAGTAGTTCCGAAAGCTAGCTGGACCGGTTTTCTCTGACTCGGTCCAGCTAGCTTCCCAACCTCCCTCGCATGCGCTGAATTCTACTGAGGCGCTACTAAACCCTTCCGAATCGCAAACAGAACCAGTTCGGCGGTCCGGTGGATGTTCATCTTCTCCATCAGATTCGCGCGGTGAACCGAAACCGTATTCACGCTCAGTTCCAGAAGCGCGGCAATTTCCTTGTTCGAGCGCCCTTGCGCAATGAGCTGAAGCACCTGCTTCTCGCGCGCAGTCAGGCGGTGTAATTCGTCGTCCTGCTCGTGCGCAACGTACTTCAGGCCCGAGCCGATGTAGCGTTTGCCTTCAGAAACTTCCTTGATTGCGCCTACCAGGTCGACGTCAATCGCGCTCTTTAGCAGATAGCCTTTCGCACCGGCATCGAGCGCATTCCGAACATAGTTGTCATCCGAGTGCATGCTCAGGATTAACACCTGGGTATCAGGCAGGCTCTTGACGATCTCTTTGGTTGCTTGCACTCCGTCCAGTTGCGGCATGGAAAGGTCCATCACAACGACCTGCGGCTTCAGGTCGTTCGCCATGCGAATGGCTTCCACGCCGTTGCTCGCTTCGCCTACCACTTTCATTCCGTCGTCCTCTAAAATGCGGCGGAAGCCGCGTCGGACCAGGCTATGATCGTCAACCAACAAAACAGAAATATCTTCACTCATGAGTTCGGAAATGCCACCTCTCCAATTCTTTGATCTTGTGTGCTGTTGCTGAACGCCTCTTCGGCGGGGAAGGGGACTTGGACGGAAACCGTTGTGCCGCCGTTTGGCACGGAATCGATCTTCAGCTGGCCGCCTACGATCGAGGCGCGTTCGCGCATTGCAATCAACCCCAGCCCGGGCTCAGTGCCCTTCTTGACCGTAGGCAAACCCGTGCCGAAGTCGCGGATGCTCAGAGTCAGAAGTTCCGGTTCGAACGAAATTTTGACTTCCGCCTTCTTCGTCCCCGAATGCTTAGCTGCGTTGTTCAAAGCTTCCTGCATAATGCGAAAGCAATTGATTGCGAGCTGACCAGTCACTCTGACCGGTGTTCCTTCTACCACCGCGTCCGTTTCGATCCCTGTTTGTTTCTGAAAAACATCGGCGTACCACTCGATGCCTTTGGCAAGTCCGTAGTCGTCGAGCACGGCAGGATGCAGCATCTGGGACAAGCTGCGCATCTTCTCGAGCGTGTTGTGAGTAATCTCACGCACCTCAGTCAGTTCTGTGCGAAACGGCGAATCCGGCGGCAGGCCTTTCCGCTCCGCGCGGGCCAGCATGGTAGAGACGGCAGTCAGTATCTGGCCAAATTCGTCGTGCAGTTCCCGGGAAACAGAGCGCAAGACCTCCTCTTGCACAGTAATCAGGCGCGCTGCGAGTACCCGGCGCTGGCGAGACAACGATTCGAGCTTGGCGAAGATCTGCCGGTTGGAGTAAGTCAGGTAAGAACTCGTGAGAACGATGGCCACCATCGTGGCAGCAAGAAAAGCGTAGATATTACGCTCCACGCCGTCGTAGATAGACGCAATCTTCTGGTCGGCTCGTTCTTCTGCTTCGTTATTACGCTCGAGTAAGGACAGGACTAACGCCGCTGCTGCAGCTTGTTGAGAGGAAAGGCGAGTGGAGGCAAGGCTTCTGGCGGCACTCTC
Organism: uncultured Acidobacteriaceae bacterium; assembly: GCA_963730775.1. Classification (GTDB taxonomy): domain Bacteria; phylum Acidobacteriota; class Terriglobia; order Bryobacterales; family Bryobacteraceae; genus Bog-105. Next base: position 792,770 of record CAVSTI010000028.1, read on the forward strand.
GTTGCCTTCTTTTGCCAGCTTGAAAACCTCTCCTGATGTCTCCCTCAGGTCCTCCAGGCTTCGCGTAAGCTGCCGCTGCCGTTCGGGTCTGCGCGTCACGGGGGCCAGCTTGCTTTCCTGCTGGATGGAATCCTCGAGATCTGCTCTCAAGCGTTCGAATTCAGCCTGATACTGCGTGACTTTCGAAGTGCCGGAAACATGAACCATGTCTCGCAACTTCAACCCCACAGCATTCAGGTCGTTCTGTACCTGCAACAACAGCAGAGAGTCATGCCGGTTCATGTCGATGGTCTGCGCTTGTAAGTTCCGCAAACCACTTAACTGTCGTAAGGCGTACCAGGAGAACCCGGTCACTGCGGCAAGCGTAATCAGGAGGCCCAGAAGCGAGCGAACCGTTGGCGACCTAAGCATGTCAAACCGAACAAAACATCATTACTTAGACTGACGAATTGACCGGCACCTATGTTGCCGTTAATTGGGAAAAAACACGTGCTTTGGCACGGAGAAATGACTAATCCGTACTCGCCGACTGGGAGAGTGCACCGGGAACTTCTGCAGGTGCAGGCAGGCGAGAACCCATCGCGAACCGCAACTGCTCAATCCCTTGGCCGGTGGCACTCGAGATCTGAAAGAAGGGAAGCCCTAGTCCGTCCGCTTTGGCTCGGACAGTGGCGATACGCGACTCATCCTGGCACGCGTCGATCTTTGAGGCGACAACGAGCATCGGCTTTCGGGCAAGTTCCGCGCTGAAACTAGCCAATTCGGTCAAGATGACATCGAAGTCATGCGCCGGATCTCGTCCGGTGAAATCCGAGACGTCCACCAGGTGCACCAGCAGACTGGTACGCTCCACATGCCGAAGAAACCTGATTCCCAGCCCGTGACCCTCGTGCGCGCCTTCAATCAAGCCTGGTATATCCGCGAGAACGAAGGTTCTGTCTCCCGCCTCTACGACCCCCAAATTGGGCTCGAGTGTGGTGAACGGGTAATCGGCGATCTTGGGCTTGGCAGCGGACAGCCGTGAGATCAGTGTGGACTTGCCGGCGTTGGGAAAACCCACGAGTGCGACGTCGGCCAGTAACTTCAACTCCAGGCGGAGTTTCAGTAGGTCGCCGGGTTTTCCGTCTTCGTGTTCGGTGGGCGCCTGGTGGGTAGAGGTCGCAAACCGTGCGTTGCCGCGTCCGCCCCTGCCGCCATGAGCCACCGTGAACGTCTGTCCAGGACTTGCGAGATCGGCGATCTTGTCCCCGGTTTCCGCGTCATAGACAACCGTCCCGACAGGTACTGCCACCTCGATGCTTTTTCCCTCCCGGCCCGTGCGGTTGCTGCCTTCTCCGTGCCGGCCTCGCTCCGCATTGTGCTCCGGGTTATAGCGCAGGTGAAGAAGCGTGTTGTAGTGCTCGCTTGCAACCAGGGTGACATCGCCGCCTCGCCCACCGTCGCCGCCGCTCGGCCCGCCTCGCGGAACAAACTTTTCGCGCCGGAATGCAAGGCAACCGTTACCGCCGTCGCCAGCCTTCACCGTTATAAGTACTTCGTCGATAAACACTGATTAAAAAAGAAAGCGAGCCCGGAAAGGCTCGCCCTGGATTCAAGTTAGTACGGCCGAAACGGCCGGATGGATTTGATTAGGACGCCGCTTCAGTCGCGGCGGCGATGATGTTGACGAATTTGCCGAGCCGTCCACGATCGCGGAACTCCACCGTTCCAGGGACCGTCGCGAACAATGTGTCGTCTTTGCCCAAACCGACGTTCTTGCCGGGCTTATATCGGGTTCCGCGCTGCCGGACGATGATGGATCCGCCCGTGACAACTTCGCCCGAGAAAACCTTAATGCCGAGACGCTGCGAATTCGAATCGCGCCCGTTTTTTGAGCTGCCTAAGCCTTTTTTATGTGCCATTTAAAAATTCCTGAGGCCAGCGATGCTGCTAGGCCACAATCTCCTCAACGCTGACACGCGTATAGTTTTGGCGGTGTCCAATCGTGCGTTTATACTGCTTCTTGCGCTTGAATTTGAACACAAGAACCTTGTCGCCCCGGCCGTGTCCGGCGATTTTGCCCCGAACGCGAGCCGATTTCAACGCATCGCCCAACACCAGCTCGTTAGCATCGTTAGAAAGAGCAAGGATACGATCGAACTCGATGGCGCTTCCGACATCTCCGGCCAGAGTATCCACTTCAATAGTTTGACCGGGCGACACGCGATACTGCTTACCGCCGGTTTCGATGACAGCGTACATTTCAAAACCTTATTAAATGGGATTTCGGCCAATTTCGAATTTGATCGTGTTCCCGGCCTCAATGCGCACACGGGACCACCTGGACCGAAATAATCCGAACTAAGCCATCATACCAAACCAGAGGATCCAACTCTTACCCGTAGTGCTCCGAAAGGCGTTGCTGGTTGATTCTCACCACAGATGGTCGGAAAACTCCTCTCGATCAGAAGCCTCATTCGTGCCGCGACAAACCTGATTGCGCCAGGGTGGGCGGGACTGTTCTGCTCTCGCATGTCTCCTGCGGCGGCACATAAGGGAAATAGCGCTTCAACGAATTGAGCGGGCGCTCCAGACAGAACCAGGACACAGAGGCGACGGCAATCGAAATCCCAGCCACGCTTGCAAATTGGGACAAGCCAAGGTAGCGCCGAACCGGAACGTGAATGTGGAAACACTTCTCGACAATGTCGATCGCCGGGATCACGAACGGGTGTATCAGGTAAATGCCGTAGCTGATCGTTCCGACGAAGAGCAGCGGTCGTATCCGGAGCAGTGTTCCAAAGCTACCGGGGACGCCTTGGGCCGCCCGGTGAACGAGCCAGAAGCATAAGAGCCGCCAACCGAGTGTTCCGGTTGCCAAAGCAAAAAGGGAAACCGCGCCCAGCCCGAGTTTGGGCCCCACCCATTGGAACGCAACCAGCGCGGAACCACCCCAGAACGCCCAACGTGCCCATCGCTCCGCCGAATTGGTCGCGTGCCACAGATAGGCCAGCAAACAGCCAAGTCCTAACGCGTCAAAAACAGCAGGCGTCGTTGTCCAGACGGCCAAGCTGCTTGCGCCCGCGCTGCCGAATGCGACGCGAGAGATTGGTCCGGTCAGGATCATACCGGCTAATGCCCACGGAAGTGCGCGCCCCGGAAGTGACAGCACTACGGCGGGCCAGAAGAGATAGAACTGTTCCTCTACAGAAAGCGACCATAGGTGGACCGCCTTATCGGGTGTCCCACCAAAGGCGTAGAACCAGTTCGACAGGTACGCGACATGCCAGGGCAGTGCATCGCGTACGTCAGGAATTGCGAGCGCGCTTGTCAGAAACAGGACAACATAATAAACCGGGAAAATGCGCAGGAACCGTCGCAGATAGAACGCTCGCAGTACGGTCGAGCGAAGAGCCGCCCCGCGTGCCTCTAATAAGATATGCGTGATTAGGAACCCGCTGATCACAAAGAACAGAAGGACGCCGTCGAACCCGGTCAGCCCGATTTCGCGGTTACTGGAATGCGACCAGACGACCAGGAGAACCGCAAAGGCGCGCAGGGCATCAAGCTCGAGCCACCGCTTGCCACTGGTCATCTGCATGACAATGCCGCTATCGTAACGAATTCATTCTTCTACGATGAGTGAGAAAGGTCTTCGCCTCCTTTAAGGAATGGGAACGATTCGAATCCAAGCATTGAAGGTGAGGGCCGTCCGAGTGCCAATGACGGTTCCGCACGCGACCGCAAGCGGAACAGTGGCAGAATCACCCCTGGTCCTGATCGACATAATCACCGACGCTGGCGCGGCAGGCCATAGTCTCGTGTTCACCTACAACATGGCTGCCCTGAAGCCCACTGCCGACCTGATCGCGAACCTTGCTCCGCTCGTCATAGGCGAAGAACTGGCGCCGACCGCGCTTGAAGGTAAACTGACGCGCCGCTTCCGCCTGCTCGGCACGCAAGGTCTGGTTGGCATGGCGCTGTCGGGCATTGATATGGCGCTCTGGGATGCGCTGGCCCGCGTTCACGATGTCTCGTTGCTCAATCTGCTGGGAGGTGCGCCGCGTCCGATACCTGCGTACGGTGCTGTTGGCTATGACGGGCCGAAACAATCGGGAGCGGTTGCGGAAGACTGGGTACGTCGCGGCTTCAAGGGTGTGAAAGCGAAGATCGGTTATCCCGACTGTGGCCGAGGATCGTCGCTACCGTCCGGGCCATCCGCGCCGCCGCAGGTCCTGAGGTTGCCATTATGGTCGATTACAATCAGTCCCTTACGCCCGCCGATGCTGTAGCACGTTTGCGCCCGCTTGAAGACGAGGGCCTGACGTGGATCGAGGAGCCTACGCTTGCGCATGATTATCGTGGTCACGCCTACATCGCAGAGCAGATTGCTACGCCAATTCAGTGCGGAGAAAACTGGTGGGGCGTACGCGACATGGAGCACGCAATCGAAGCCCGTGCGAGCGATTACATGATGCCGGATGTGATGAAAATCGGCGGCGTGACAGGCTGGATGCGAGCCGCAGCCTTGGGAGAAACGCACGGCATTCGACTTTCGAACCACCTCTGGCCGGAAATCAGCGCGCAACTTCTGTGCGCCACCCCGACTGCGCATTGGCTCGAGTACGCGGACTGGTGGAACCCCATCTTGAAAGACCCGCTACATGTCAAGAACGGAACGGTATGCCTCGATGGCGTCATCGGGAGCGGGGTTGAATGGAACGAAGAAGCAGTCGCCCGCTACTCGGTCTAAGTTCCATGCGCACACTTTTCATCTGTGCCTTAGCTTTTCCAATTGTCGCCGTATTCGGACGGGCAGCCGGTAGTGACCCGGTCGGCTACGTCAATCCGCTGATCGGTACGCGGGAAAGCCGGATTGGGTATGGCGGCACGATGCCGTTCGTATCGCCTCCGTTCGCCATGACGAACTGGACGCCTCAGACCCGACAGAACAAGATCAGTGTTACTTCCTACAACTACGACGACCCGACCATATCAGGTTTCATTGGGACACACCAGCCCGCGATCTGGATGGGCGACTACGGCTACGTCACGCTGATGCCCGAAGTCGGCGCTCTGCGTACGGCTCCCGACGATCGCAAGCTCCGTTACTCCCACGAAGACGAGACCGTCAACCCCGATTATTATGCTGTTTCGCTCGCAACAGGAGACAGCGCCTCCATCCGCGCCGAGATGACTGCGACCGAGCGTTGCGCCTACTTCCGTTTTCAATTTCCGAAGAACGGCGTTGCCCGTGTGCTCATCGAAGCGTCCCGACCGGGGATAGCCGGCACTGCGGCGGTGGACGCAACCAGGCACGAGATCACGGGCTTCAACCCCCACCGCATGGACGCTCACCTCGGCCCTTTTAAGCTCCCGAACTTCCATGGCTACTTCGTCGTCCAGTTTCGTAGCCAATGGGAAGATGCCCTAACCTATGGCCTCGCAGACGAAACGGCGAAGGTGAGTCGCGGCGCCTATGCCGAGTTTCGCCCAGGCGAGCTCGTGGAGGTCCGAATCGGAACCTCCTTCCTCAGCATCGACCAGGCGCGCGCGAATCTCGAAACCGAAATCCCACAGTGGGACTTCGAAGCCGTCCGGCAAAAGCTCCACGCCGCCTGGAGCGACAAGCTCAGTCGTCTCCAACTCGACGGGGCAACCGATCGCGAGAAAACGCGTCTTTACACAGCGCTCTATCACGCCCTGCTTTATCCGCGCACCTTCTCCGAGCACGGCCGCTACTACAGCGCTTTCGACGATCGCGCCATACCGGCGAAAGCTATACCGCGTTCTCCATCTGGGACACCTTCCGCGCCGAAAACAGCCTGCTCACGCTATTCGCGCCGGAGCGCATCGACGGAATGATCACGGCACTGCTTCAGAACTTCAAAGAGGGCGGCTGGATGCCCAAGTGGCCGAATCCAAGCTACACGAACATCATGATCGCCAGTCACGCCGATTCGCTGGTTGCCGAAGCCGTTCGCAAGGGATTTCGGGGCTTTGACCGCAATCTGGCCTGGCAGGCGGTCTACAAGGACGCGATGACCCCGCCCGACGGCGACACCACGCGTCGCTGGCTCGACCGCGAGGAAGGAACTCCCTACGAAGCGCGCGCCGGCCTCACTTATTACAAGAAACTCGGCTTCATTCCCACAGACAAGATCGATGAAGCCGCGTCTCGCACTTTGGAGGACAGCTACGACGATTGGTGCGTCGCGCAAATCGCCAAGGCTCTTGGGCGTGAAGACGATTACCGCTTTTTCCTTCACCGCTCACTGAACGATCGCCATCTCTATAACCCCTCGCTGGGACTCATGAACGGGAAGACGTCGACGGCAAGTGGGCGCCGCTCGGGGGCAGGGACGATACGCCCACAAATCGTTCGGAATCCGGTTGGACGGAAGGAGACGCGTGGGTCTATACGTGGTCGCCAATGCACGACCAGGCCGGTCTCCTGCAACTAATGGGAGGCGCCAAACCGTACGCGGCCAAGCTCGACAGTCATTTCGCAGGCGCGCATAATGTTCACAAAAACGAGCCCAGCCATCACTACCCCTACCTGTATGACTTCGCCGGTCAACCCTGGAAGACACAACGCAAAGTCCGCGAGATTGCGGCGAAAGAGTACGGTTTCGATGCAGGCGGGCTCGACGGTGACGACGATTGCGGCCAAATGTCGGCTTGGCTCCTCTTCACGGCAATGGGCATCTATCCAGTCAATCCGGCCAGCGGTGACTACATGATCGGCAGCCCCCTCTACAAATCGTTTTCCCTTCGCCTCGGCAACGGCAAGACTTTCCGCGTCGAGGCCGAAAACAATTCAGAAGAAAATGTCTATATTCAATCGGCGACTATTGACGGTAAGCCGCTCGAGATTCCAGTGATCACCTGGGAGCAGATCCAGTCGGGCATCACCCTGCACTTCAAGATGGGGCCGAAACCGTCGAAGTGGGGAAGCGCTTGGCGTCCCGCTCCCATACCGGCGCAGTAACTCTCCCATTCAGGCGGTGGCTGGCACCGGTTCCTTCCTCCGGTACAAAATCTCTCCCGCTCGCGGAATTACGACGACGCCTTCGCTTTCGCGTCCTTGCCACTCCTCCATGTCAATTCTCGCGGGGTCGAGATAGCCCAGGTTTACCTTCCGCGTTCGTTCTCTCCGAAATGCCTGTCGCAAGCGTCACCTCAATGCGCGGCGACTCAACACTGGTTTTGTCGTCGTAGGTGCCAAGGCCCTTCACGTGTGTTGAATGCGCCAACAGGCCCCCCGGGTAATGCTTGAAACGGTCCCACTGCTTCAAAAAGTAATCTCGGCAGTGGTAACCGATCTCTTCAATTACTTTGCCGTGCGTGTAACTGATCTCCGTGATATTCGGGCTGAACACGACCACTTCGCCTCCATCCGCTAAGGCAGGCTCCAGTTTGTACATGCCCTTTGCACCCGTCCACAGGTCGTCATATAGCTCCGGCAGCATCGAGAGCACTCGCCGAAATGGTTTATCCACCCACACGATATGCTTCTGCGAAGAAAGCGAGGAAGCGGCTTTCCACGCCTCGGCTGCGCCCCCGAAATACAGACCGGCGGTTCCTTCTTTAGTGACGACAAGAGCCAGACAGGACACCGGGCGCGGAATCAGGGCCGCCGCCCGGTCGATCACCGCCCGCACAGGCGTATAGCCGGATCCGATCACTTCGTAATTCGTGATCGTGGCCCCCAGCCAGTGAGTGAAGTTGATGATGTCCGATCCGCCAATCCCTGGAAAGAAATATTTGTTCCCACCGGAAAAGCCCACCACCTCGTGAGGAAACACCGGGCCACAGATCAAGATGTGATCGTAGTCGAGAATAAGCTTATTGAGCGAAACCGGAACTTCGCTCTCCATCAGGCCGTTACTGAGCTCCAAGATATCCGCCGACGGAATGGTCCCGAGTTGAACGAAGGTCTCCGGATCTTCCCAATGGTGATTGAAAATCTTCGTTTCTCCAGCTTTCCCGTCCACCACTGTTTGCCCGATCAGCTTGCTTAGTTGTTCGTCGCTCATGATCGGATGCGTCCCGAGCGCCACTAAGTAGTCGAGAGCCTTCACCTGCGGCCGCAATACCTCTTGCAGAATCCGAAACATCAGTGGCATCGGCATGGTCCGCGTTCCATCTGGAATAATCACCAGGACGCTCTTCTCTTTGAATCCTGCCGATTCTACTGATTCCGCAACAATGTCGCGCATCTCCTCGGCCGACAAAAAGCGATCTGCAAATCCTTTTCCGATGACCATGACTCTTTCACTTGTATCGCAGCCCGTGCCCGCGCAACCAGCCCCAAACTGATACGCTGCTCCCATGCATGCCCAACCGCTCATCGCAGTGACAGATGTGGAAGCGAGCAGTCGCTGGTATCAGCGTCTTCTCAATTGCCGGAGCAATCATGGTGGGGCGCATTACGAGCAATTGGTCTCAAATGGACAACTCATGTTGCAATTGCATAGCTTCAAGGTGGAACACCACCATGGCGCCATTGCGAACCCCGACGATAAGCCCTACGGCAACGGTGTGCTGCTCTGGTTCGAAGTAGATGACTTCGATGGCGTCTTAGAGCGCGCTGCGGAACTCGGTGCCGAGGTCGTGTTGCCGAGGCATCGAAATCCTCCCGACGGCGATGGTGGTCCCAATCATTGGGAATGCTGGATGCGCGATCCCGATGGTTATACGGTCGTAGTCGCGAGTCCTTATGGAACCGCCGACGGTACCTGGCGGCCGCCCGGAGGCAATCCTTTCGGCGCGTAAAAATCCGCAGTCAACGAACATGTTGCTTCTAGACTGGTGAAAGAGTCTCTAGACCAAACATGACCTGTCCGAACTGTGGCCTCGTAAACGCTGACAATGCAAGATTCTGTGGCAACTGCGGCACGACACTCAGTCCCACTTCTTACGCACCGCCCCAGCCGCCCCCACCACCGCAAACACCGTACGGACCGGTGTCCGGTATGGGCCGAGCCCCGCAGAGGTCCATGGGGCAAAAGATCGGCATCGGCTGTCTGATCTTTCTTGTCATCTTTTTCGTTTTCGGCCTGTCGTGTATGCGCGCCTGCGTTCGCGGTCGCCGCACCTATCGCTATCGCCGTTCCGGCTCTCTCGTTCGCCTTGTATCGGCTCATAACTCCGCCGCAAAATCGTATGTGCTCGTTATGCGTACGCCCGCCGGCACCGATCGCCCAACCGCAGGTTAGCGAAGGAGCCATGTTTCTGCGTCCGATATCTCGACTTCTCCTGCCTGCTGCTGCGCTCAGCTTCTTCCTTCCGAGCGTTCTCGTTGCGCAATCGGTTCCACCTGCTCTCGAATCGCCTGCCGCGCGTCCGCCCCAAACCGGTTCCCACGGAGAGAAACTCCCCGGGATGCCGAAGTTCCACGATCCGGCGCCTTACGACATTGACGAACACACTGGCTTCAAGCAGATCTTCGATGGCCAAACCCTTTCGGGGTGGGACGCCGACACGACCATCTGGCGTGTGCAAGACGGGCTCATGATCGGCGAAACCAAGGAGGGACATCCGCGCGGCAATAACTACATCGTCTATCGGGGCGATAAGACGCGCGACTTCGATCTCAAACTGCAAATGAAAATCGAAAAAGGTGGCGGTGGCGGCATTCAATACCGTAGCGCTACCGGTGTCCCCTGGACGCGAGCCCAGCCCGCCGGACAGCCGCCCTACGATCTTCGATTCATGATGACAGGGCCACAAGCGGACTTCTGGTTTCCGGTTAACGCACAAGCGGCGAACCATACCGGCCAGTGGTACTCAGAGAACACCATGCAAGGAATCCTCGCCTATCGGGGCCAAGTCACCGAAGCCTTACCGGGCCAAACCAATCGCCTGGTGGCGAACATCGGCGATAAGCAAGCGCTCGGCGGCTACGTCCATGTGAACGAATGGAACGACTACGAAGTGATCGCACGCGCGGGCGTCATGATGCACATCATGAACGGACAGTTGATGTCGATCTTCATCGACGAAAACAAGGATTCGGTTAACAATCAACCTGGACTGATCGGGTTCGAGATTGAAAGCCAGCCCTGCAAGATTTCCGTGCGTGATATCTGGTTACGGCGCTTCGATTAGCGAGGGCGCATTTGCCTCTGGCGTTGCCGCACTATTCTTTGAAAGCAGGTGCTTCCCGCCCGCATCGAATCTCCGGAGAGAGCAGAGATGAGATGGCAATCGATAGGCTACGGATTATTGGCAGGGATCGCCGGCACAGCCGCCATGACTCTGGGCGAGAAAGTCGAGCAGGCATTCAGCTGCCGCCCCAACTCTTACGTTCCTGCTAAGACGTTGGCCCGCCTGCTCCGTAAACCTCCCAGCTCTTCCGACGATAGCCTCGCGCTGAACTGGTCTATGCACTGGGGCCAGGGTATCCTGCTAGGCGCAGTTCGTGGCCTAATGGCCGAGCGAGGTCTTCGTGGACCGGTCGGTTCGTTCCTGTTCATGAACCTTCGACTGCTTAACGACCAGACGCTCGAGAACGCAACCGGAGCAGGAGCACCTCCTTGGACCTGGCCGGTCGACGAACAAGCAATCGACTTACTTCATAAGGGTATTTATGCCTTCGCCGCCGGATGCGTGGCCGATTACCTTATCGAAGGACCTCCCGGAGTTCCGGAAGAGAGAAAGCCCTGGTCTGAGCGTGAGGGCTAATCGATCCGGCTGAGCCGGGCTTCAGCGGTCCTAGCTCGCCTGTTGCGAGGCCGGAGTTCCCTTGCCAAAAAGCGACTGGATCCGCGCATAAGCGCTCTTGGGAAGTGAGCGGATGATCTGAGTTCGCCGATACCGAAACGCCGTGCGCCTCTCGCGGACTAGATCGCGCAGGATAGAGCCTGCAATCTCGCCCATCTTCCAGACGCCCTCACGAAAATTACGATTCATCGCAGGACTGGCCCGGTGCGCCGCATCGATCGCCAGTGTATCGGCCGCGAGCGCCATCCCGTGGTAGTAGAGGATGCCCGCTGCCAAAGCCCCCTGCGTCAATTCATCCCCGACCGACTCAATCAAAGTTCCCAAAACGTGCAATCCGACCTGTCCAACGGTGAGCGCCATGGTAGCGCCGAGTTCCAGGCCTTTCGTGGCCATGCCGACCAATCCGCTGTGTTGCAGGTTCAGTGCCTCATCGAGATCGAAATCGCCTTCCGCCAGATGTTGCGCTGCGCTCTCCGTCAGGTCTCCGGCGGCTTTTAGCCCCATACCCGCTTTCTTGATCATCAGGTTCAACGCAATCGAATCCTGACGATTCAGGTACGTGTTGATAAACAGGCTGGCACCGCAACGCTGAATCAACAAACGCCAGGCGTAGGTAGATGGGCGCTTTCCCAGTCGCGACAGCACATGGAATTGCAGCTCTAAAGCACCGGCGAAAATCGTGAACAGGTCGATATACCGGTTCTGACTGATCCCGATGGTCAAACCGGTTGCAAGAGCTCGCTCGGCAATATCTTTCTCCAATTCCCCAAGCAGCCACTCGGCGCGACCCTCCTGCTCGTCCCGCCGTTTCGGACACTCGCGGTTGCGCCACGCGGGCGATTCAAGGAGGGCCGTAAGGTACTCCGCGCGCTCCTGACGGCTCTCGTCGGCGACGAGAAAGGGAATTCGCCGCCACCGCGAAAACCTGCGCCGGTCACGTGAAACCGGCCAAACCAGCGCAACGCGTCGCAACCACAGTCGCCGATACCAGTGCGAGAAACTCAAGACGACAATCAGCGCAATAAGCGGGCCCGAACACAACGCAGCCAGTAAGAACCAGTCGGGGCCGTGAAGCGGCGGAGTAAAACCCAGCCCTAATCGCACCCGCTCAGCCAGCGAGATGGCGTAATGATATGTGACGACCGCACCGCTGCAAAGGACAACGAGAAAACCGGCAGCGCTTGCCCAAAGCAAGACTCCGAAAAGAAACTGCCCGCGCCGGCGCAGATCGACGAGCGGTGAATCGGAGCCGCGGCTGCCATCAACGGTCATAGCTTATTGTCCGCCACTTGTATGTAGACACATCAACTGCCTACTACTTCCAGTCCCGTAACTGTCGTCCTATACTCAATCCACATGCGATCGTCAATCTTCGTTTTGACGGCAACGTTGTTCCTAAGCTGTGGCCCACACTCCAGATCAGTTCCGGAGGTTCGCATTGCTATCGGTGGTCGTGCCGCCTTGGATTTCGTACCGGTGTACATCGCCAGTTCACTTGGATTTTTCCATGATGCCGGACTTCAGGTGTCGATCCAGGACCTGGCGGGAACAGCAAAGGCAGTTCAATCACTTCTTGGTGGAAGCAGCGATGTAGTCGCGGGCGGGTACGACGCAGCATTTCAAATGGCCGGACAGGGGAAACGGCTGCAGTCAGTGGCTGTTATCGAGCGTTGGCCACCGCTGGTGCTTGTAGCTTCAAACTCGACGAAGCCAATTCGCACCGTACGAGAGCTCAAAGGCGCAACCGTCGGAATCTCCTCGCCCGGATCCTCCTCTCACCAGTTTCTTAATTACCTGCTGAGCAAGAATGGATTGAGTCCCTCCGATGTCACTCCCGTCGGCGTAGGTGTGAATTTCACTATGGCCGCAGCGATGGAGCATGGCAAGGTAACGGCCGCGATAGCCGGTCCTCTCGGCCGGGCGCTGCTGGTAAGCAATGTGTCTGTGACAAGCGTGGTTGATTGTCGAAGCGCAGAAGGGGCCCGAACTGCTCTTGGAACCGATAATCTTCCGTTCATCACACTGATGACGCGATCCGAGTGGACACACGACAATACGGAAACTGTGAGGAGGCTCGGAAGCGCCATTGCACGATCGTTGCGTTGGATTCACGCGCATTCGGCTGAGCAGGTCATGCGAGCCATTCCGGACGAGTATAAGGGCACTGACTCCGCCCTGTATCTGAACGCGTTGCGCGATATTCTGCCAGTGTTTTCGAGTGACGGTCGCATGCCTAAGGACGGACCCTCGCACATGAGAGACTTCCTTTTAGCGTCCGATCCGACCCTCCTCCGTGCTCACTTCCGGCTTGAGGACACCTATACGGACGCATACGTTGCGCCGTGATAGGAGTGGAATGCTCCTGATTCTCGCCCGACTATTGCCCCGATCGCTGCTTCGCCGCTTCAGCTCGCTGAATCTGGCACTGAATGCACATCCTGACCGTAACCGTTCCATCCGGATTCGGCTTGCCGGGCCAGTTCCTTCCGCGAGCCTCGCTGTCCGGAACCACATAGTCTGCAAGCTTCGACATAGGAGGAATCGGCTGTTCGCACTGCACACACTGAGGGGCAGCCATGCCGTTACGCTACCTCAAGCTCGACCGACTCTTCGCTCGAGGCTACCTGCATCGGCAGAATTCCAGCCTTCTCATCGCCGTTCAGCTCAAGCAGTTCCCGGAAGCTTCCTTCGATTGTCCTCACACCGTTACTCATCTGGTGCAGCCACGTACTCCAGAACTCTTCGATCGAAGGCACCTGCTTACTATGCTTGATCTCTCGCTGAATGTCCTTTCGGAATGCCGGCATGTCGAACCCGCGCAGCATCGCGGCACCCGCGTCCGTCAAGTTGATCTGGTCATTCAAATCCAGGCTCAGGACGTCTTTGCGGAAGGTTCGCTCTTCTCCCTTCTTGCTCATGAAGGTAATACGATCCTGGAACGTCAAAGATCCAGATAAAAGGTGTGCCTCTTCCGTCATCCCGAGCAGCGTGGTCGCGCTCGTGACAGCCTTCGCTACGATCGGCGAGCTCGTCGCATGCAGCCGGATCTGCGCGGGCGTCGAAATGCCTACACACATCTCGTTCGCAAGTTGCGTCATTGAGAAGAAATTTGCGACCACCGATTCCAGTTCCGGGTCCTCGAGCTTCACAATCTCTTTGGGCCGGAACCGTGTCGCTTCGTCCGCGCGCTTTTGAAAATCGTCGACGTATTGCGTTTCCGAGTGCAGCTTCTGAAGGATCGTTGCGGGCCAGTTCGGGCGCTTGAAGTCCCACGCCACCGGAAAGATGTCAATCCCCAACTGCTTCAAAACGCCGATGAGCACGTAGAGCGTTTTTTTGCCGCTGTTTTCGACGTACAGCCGGCCTTCATGAAAATCGAGCAGCACCGCGAACTGTTTCCGCATTGCTGCGGTGACGCCGCGGATATCCTGATCTACCGATTTCTTGTCGATAGCCTTCAAGAACTTATAAGGGCGTTCGAGAGCCGCATAGGAATGCTGTTCTTTAATCGACGCGAGATCGCTCACGTCTTTCCACTGGTTCAAAGCCGCCCACAACCCGTACCAGGGCAGGCCCGAATGCACCTGAAAACTAGCTTCGCCCGAACCAAAGTTCTCGAGAGCTAGTAAGGGCTCGGAAAGTGTTGTATTCGCACGAGTCTCAGCGTCAGACGCCGCATACCGAGCCAGTTCTTCATCCAACTCGAGATCGAGCGGCTCGCCCTCGTCCAGTCTCGGAGCGCTAAACGGATTGATACCGATCGAATCAATCTTGATGTGGCGCGTAATAGCTGACGCAGCACACTGAGACACAGCCAGCATCAGCCGCTGGTCCTCGAGGTTCGTCTTGAAGGGTTCGAGAGAGTCTTTATTCAGGCCAAGAATAGCCCAGTTACCACGTCCAAACATGCCGTAAAGTTGGTGTCTCCTGATGGGCCGCACGACGAAAACAGAGAGGCGAAACACCGGAGAGAACCGCAGCGGAACTCTGCAGTTTACTCCTTTGAACGTCACGCTTATAAACCGCGAACCGTTCGCTGCGTGCGAGACCGCCCCACCTTTTTACCATGACTCACTTCGGTCGGAGCGCGCCGCTATTCTCGTGATGAGACAGAAGGGTGAACTCGGATAGCCGGGTTCTTCGATCCGGACAACACCTAGTGTGTCATCACCAGCACTTCATCCTCATCTGCGGTGGCGAAGAGTTCGGGAATAAATCGTTTTCCAATCTGCAAAACGATAACGGAAACCGATGCGGTGCTTGCCATGGAAAGAATGACGGCACGAGCTCCAAAAACGCCGATGCCGGTCGACATCAAAGCGCCTGTGCCCATCTGCACAAAGCCGAGCAGGGCGGATGCGCTACCCACGTTTCGCGAGAATGGCGCCAGGGCGATTGCCGCCGCGTTGGGATACGTCAGGCCAATGCACGCCAGGAAAACAAAGAAGAGCCCGAGTACTGGCCCCATCCCCAACGCGTGCAACTGTGTTCCCAGGACGAACGCAATGCCGGTCAACACCTGAACAGTAAGCGCGGCTGAGAAAATCCGGCTGCTCGTGAACCGCCTCAGCAGGAACACGTTAAGCTGGCTTCCCGCGATAAAGCCGCCCGTTAACACGGCAAAGATTGCGCCGAACGTCTTCGCGCTCACGTGATAACCATCCATGAAGATTATGGGCGAGCCTGCGACGTAGGAGAACAACCCGGAGAACGAGAAGGCCCCGGCGGTCGCGTACGTCCAAAACTGCGGTTCTTTCCAAACGGACACGTAGGTTTGAAAGAGGTGCGACAGAGAAAGCGGAATACCTGGGTCAGGAGCGTGCGGCTCGGGTAACACAAACAGCACCAAGGGAAGAAGGCCCGCCGCAAAAAGAGCCAACAGAACAAAGATCCACTGCCACCCGAAGTAAACAACTACCAGACTTCCGACGGAGGGAGCTAGCAAGGGCGATACGCCAATGATGAGGAAGACAAGCGAGAAAATGCGAGCGCTTTGCGATGGCGGGAAGAAATCGCGCACCATCGCGACCGCCGCAACCTGCG
Source organism: uncultured Acidobacteriaceae bacterium (assembly GCA_963730775.1). Taxonomy (GTDB): domain Bacteria; phylum Acidobacteriota; class Terriglobia; order Bryobacterales; family Bryobacteraceae; genus Bog-105. The sequence continues at coordinate 808,520 of CAVSTI010000028.1, forward strand.
CCACACATCCGCCAAGAGCCTGCATGAACCTCATCGCGATGAGCGTGTTCAAGTCGTGAGGATGCACGCAGCCAAGCGAAGCAGCAAGATAAACCAGCAATCCGAAGAGGAGCGGCGGCTTGCGTCCGAAGCGATCGAGTAGCGGACCATAAAAGATTTGCCCGAACGCAAATCCAACGAAGTAACTCGACAGCGAGAGCGATATGGCGGAAGTGTTCTTGTGAAACTCCCCAGCGACTTGCGAGAACGCGGGAAGGTACATATCTACCGCGAAGGGCGACACAAGGCTGAGCGCCCCAAGAATCACAATAATGGCCCGATCGGATAATCTAGTGCGCCTTTGACGGTCGGTCTGCGGATCGATTCTGTTGTGCCTCAAAACTGTTTCGATGTTCTTCCCTGCCGTGAAGACTCAGATATGAAGACGAGCGGCAACCACCCCTTCATCCTCGCTGAGTGCGGGCGTCCACGTCTTTCTTTGCCTGCGAGTCGCACACGGTTCGAAAGCTCGCCGTATGAGTAGTAAGATAAGCCGGTACCCGCTTATAGAGTGGAGTTCGGCAGGAATCGGAGGATAACGAACGGTGTGTGACCAGGAGCATTTCGAGAAGGATCGGGAAGAATTTGAACGCCGCGGTCTCGTTACCAGAAAGCAGTTCGGCATCTTATTAGGGGCAGGTGTTGCCATGATGTTGCCCGAAGTATCGAACGCAGCGGAGGTCACCGAATCGGACGTGAATGTGAAGACCCCGGACGGTATGGCCGATTGCTACTTTGTCCACCCATCTAGCGGCACCGCGCCCGCCGTCCTCGTGTGGCCTGACATCTTCGGTTTGCGCCCCGCATTCCGCCAAATGGGCAAGCGCCTCGCGCAATCCGGCTATTCGGTGCTTGTCGTCAATCCCTTCTATCGAACCAAGAAAGCTCCGACTGCAGAAGCTGGAGCGGCTACGCCCATCGATCAGGTTCGCCCGCTTACGCAAGGTCTGAATGAGCAAACCCAGATGACGGATGCGAAAGCCTTCATCGCCTGGCTGGACGAACAACCGTCGGTAGCAAAGAATCGGAAAGTAGGCACGCAAGGTTATTGCATGGGCGGACCCTTTGCGTTCCGCACTGCGGCCGCCGTCCCGAATCGCGTCGGCGCAGTCGCGACCTTTCACGGAGGCGGACTTGTCACCGATCAACCTAACAGTCCGCACCTGGAAGCGGCAAAAACCAAGGCGCAGTTCCTGATCGCGATTGCTGCGAACGATGATGCCCGGTCGCCCAAAGACAAGGACGTTATGAAGGATACGTTCGCCCAAGCCAATCTGCCCGCCGAAATTGAAGTCTATTCGGGCGCCGCGCACGGCTGGTGTCCACCCGATTCAAAGGTCTACAACGAAGCCCAGGCCGAAAAAGCCTGGAGCCGTCTACTGGCGCTCTACGGCAAAGCTCTGGCGTGAGTGCGGCACGCGCTAACCGCATCTCACCTGGTTGCGTTTTGCCAGACCCTGACCCAGTCCACGGCGAGATTCAAGTAGCTGGCGCTGACTCCAGCCATATTTCCTTTGGTCCAGTTAGCCCCTTCGGCCATACTAAGCACCAGAAAGAAATCCTGCGAATCGAAGATGGCGGTTGTTTCTGCCGAGTAAAGTGGCTGGTCGTCGTAATACCAGGTCACCTTCCCCGGAACCCACAACATGCCGTACGTGTGCCATTGCGAGAAGTCATTGCTGCTCGGCAGGTTGATCCAGTTTCGGCTATTGTGCCAGATCTCAGTATTCCCGTTCCATTCATGCACTGAACCGAAGTAGGTGGACGGCTGTGAACCCTGGCCTTCAAAAATATCGAGTTCGCCCGTGTCGGTAGCTCCTTGGGCCGCCTGTTTAGGAACCATCCAGAAAGCGGGCCAAGCTCCGTTTGCGACATCCCATTTCATTCTGGCTTCGAAGTAGCCATACCGGAAGGTGCGTCCGCGAGTGCCATCGTGAGAAAGGGTTGAGATATCCGTTTCGTAGAGACCGCCGTTGGCCGACCAGGTAAGGTTCAAAGCTGAGCTATTCGCCGTGACCAGCGACGGCAGTGGGAGCTTAGATTGCCACCAGATTCCCGGATACCAGTTGTAAGTTCCTGTTCCGGTCGGGCTCAGATTTAGTGAATCGAACTGATCGGAGAACACCAGGCCGTACCCGACTGCCTGAGGCGGAGCGGTTTGAGCATAGGCAGACGCAAAACAGACGAGTACGAGGGCAAACGGGAAACGCATAAGAGTGATTACGATCGGCTCTGTACCGCGCGAGAGCTGGTGAGAGCCACTTTCATGACCTCACTATCGGCGGTGTCCGCCTCCCTGTGTTCTCAGATGATTCTGTGGTAGTGCGGCGCCGTGCCGCAAGCAAGTCCTGCGGCAGGCGGTCAGGCCCTTACGCTTCACCACGATCATTGAGGCGCATCGCGTCTCAAATCGAGACTTTCGCTGCGTTTATATGAGAAGATCTTTCCGGCACTTTGCCGCCCATGAGTATCCGCAACCGACTGCTCCTGACGATGATCTCTTTGACTTGCGTTGCGGTGATTGTTTCCTCGCTGCTCGCCTATCACAGCGCCAGGCAGAGTCTTCGTAGCGCGGCCATTCGACAACTGGCCGGCATTCGTCGAAGCCGGGCCGACACGGTCGAAAGCTTATTCGAAAGAATTCGCCATGACACCGATTCATTGAGTGACGATCGCATGTTTCTAGAGAGTGTTAAACAGTTCAGCAAAGCTTACGAATCGCTGAACGTGACGCCGGACCCAAAACGCCGTGCGGAAGTCCTCCGCTTCTACGAGGAGATCTTTCTGCCGCAGGTCCGCACCTATATGTCTCTCCCAAGGCCGCACGCGAGCTATCTTCCGCAGAGCGAGGCCGGCTATCTCCTACAGGATCGATATGTGATTCCACCATCAAACCCCGAGAACCGCTCGGAAGCCGATGGGCGGGAGGCGGATGATTCCTATTCACGTGTGCACGACAAATACGATATACCGATTCGCAAACTGGCCAAACAATTCGGTTACGACGATCTGCTCCTGATCGAACTGACTGATCTCCAGATTGTCTATTCAACTGCTAAGAACCCGGACTTTGGAACCAGCTTGAGAGCCGGTCCATACCGCGATACGCCATTGGGCAACATCGTACGGCAGGCGGCGCTCACCCCGGATCGGGATGCCGTTTTCATCGCGGATTTCACGCGCTATGAACCCGCCAAAGGGAAGGCAGAAGCATTTGTCGCGACACCAATGTTTGATGGACCTACTCGCGTTGGCGTGTTTGCCATGCAGTTCTCGACGGCTGAATTTGACCGCGCGATTTCGGGAAATCGCGGATGGATGAAGGACGGCTTGGGGGAAACGGGCGACCTGGAAATTGTCGGTGCCGACCACTTGCTGCGGTCGACCGCCCGGAAGTTCATCGAGCATCCCGAAGAGGTCGTGGACTCTCTGAAACGCTTGGGAGTTCCGGATAAAGAAATCCGTCGCATGAGGCGATATGGGAGTACCATTCTGGTCGCCAGTCTTTCATCGACAGCTGTCGAGAATGGTCTTAACGGAAAAGAAGGCACTGTGATCGAGTCGGACTTGTTCGGCAACGCTAATTTCGTCTCGTTCATGCCCTTGCGCGCCTCAGGGCTTCGCTGGGCCCTGCTGGCCCGCCTTGACGTGGACGAGGCGCTCGCCCCGGTTCGAGTATTACAGCGGGAAATGAGGCTTTGGATTCTCCTGACGATCCTGGGGGCGCTGGCGGCTGCCCTCGTCGTGACGAATCGGTTGACGAAGCCGATCAGCGGCCTTGCCTTAGCTGCGCAGCAGATGGGCGCCGGGGACCTGAGCGCGCGCGTTGACGTGCTGTCGAACGACGAACTCGGCGTGCTTTCGGCCACTTTTAACCGGATGGCCGAGAGTATCGAAAAAAACGTTCAGACCATTGCCGAGAAGAACAAGGAGAACGAAACCCTGCTCCTGAATATCCTGCCCGGCCCGATCGCTGAACGACTGAAAAGCGGCGAAACTACCATCGCGGATCACTTTTCGGAAGTTACGGTCCTCTTCGCCGACATCGTAGGCTTTACCACCATGTCCCAGACCCTGGAACCCACTGAGATAGTGTCGCTGCTGAACGGCTTATTCACTCATTTCGACGCGATCGCGGCCAAGCACCGCATCGAGAAAATTAAGACCATTGGCGACGCCTATATGGCCGTAGCGGGACTGTCCAATCCGGAGCAGGACCACTCGAAACGCATGGTCGATATGGCGCTGGAGATGCTTGATGCCGTTGAGGGGTATGGGACGCAGTTGAAAGTGCCATTGGCAATCCGCATCGGTATCAACGCCGGACCTGTGGCAGCGGGAGTGATCGGAACCAGCAAGTTCATCTACGACCTGTGGGGTGACACGGTTAACATGGCAAGCCGCATGGAGTCCAGCGGTATGCCGGGTGCGATTCAAGTGACCAGCGCGATCTACGAAAAATTAAAAACCGAATATACTTTTCAGCCGCGTGGCTTGATTCTGGTGAAGGGGAAAGGTTCGTTCGAAACCTGGCTGATTCAAAGATAAGCTCGCTGCCCAGATGGCAGAGGCGAAGAATATCTCGAAATCACGGTGCGCATTTCGCGAACTCGCCGCTGCCCTCGAGCGCCAAATTTTCAATCGACATAGTACCTGCACCTGTAACTGCGAAGGAAACGCCCCGAGTACCGATACCTTGCTCTTCTTCGAATCGGTAGGTGAACTTGTCGCCGTCCCAGTGGGTCAGCGTATATAACCTTCCCGTATCTGGGAACCGCATCCATAAGGACCCGGCCTCCTCGGTAACTTCGATCCGTCCATAATAATCGTTACAATACGCTCCCGTATAACTCGACAACGGTTTGCTCGGCGCCGGCGAGGAAGGCGCGTTCAGCTTCGAATAGTCCGTAGTCGCATTGTTGGAGTCCTCGATCATGCCTTTGAAAGCAGCACTGAACAGCGTGAGCCAGTCGCGCGTTGGTTGGCCATAAAAGCTATCGAAGAACGTGAAGGCGGTTGCCTCGGCCAGTCCGGTCGGTTGCGCATTCGTAAGCACGATGATGCCCACTTGTTTAGAAGGCGAAAACCTCACGGTTGTTCCGGTGCCCAAGAAGAACGCACCGCTATGACTTAGCACCACTTCTCCATCGGCGTCGTAGCCAACATCCCAGCCGAGTCCGTAATACGTTGGCTTTCCCGTATCCCGATTGGTACCGCTTTGGATCTGCCGGGAGTGCGTCTCCTTCAGGGCGTTTCCGTTCACAATCGTCTGCCCGTTCCATACACCCCCGGCCAGTTGCAGCCTCAGCCACTCGGCCAGATCGCGGACCGACGAATTGGCCGCCCCGGCAGGCGCCTCCGCATCCGGGTTCCGGTGATATCTCGCGACCGGCTTGCCATCCACGATTACGTGAATCGCCGCCTTATTGATTTTGTTCTCGTAATCTGAATATCGATAGCTGCTCGAACTCATGCCAAGCGGCTTGAACAATCGCTTGTATGCGAGATCTTCCCATTGCATTCGCGCCGCCTTAGATGCGGCAATTGCACCTTCGGTGTAGCCGAAGTTACTGTAGTGATAAGAGTTTCGAAACTCGCCGACCAGAGGTAGCAACCTCATCTGATGCAGAATGAATGGACGTGTAAATCCGAGGTCTTCCAGTGCGTCGCCAGCTGATGTGGGCAACCCGCTTCGATGTGAGAGTAAGTCGCGAATTGTGAGTTGTTGCGTTATGCTCGGATCGGACAAACTGAAGCCGCGGTCGAGATCGACAATTTTGTCGTCCCAGCTTATTTGCCGATCGCCGACGAGCGAAGCGACCACAGTGGACGCGATGGGCTTCGAAAGCGATGCGAGCTGAAATACTGTATCTCGATCGATTGCTTCCGCTTCGCCGGCCCGACGAACTCCGAAGCCTTCCAGGTACACGACTCTGTCCCGGTACACTACCGCGACCGCGACGCCAGGTACACCAGTCTTCTGCATACCGTTGCGGACAAACGGCGCAATCTGTCGCAACAAGTTGTTGATTTGGCCGCTGTCCTTTCGGGATCCTTGATCGGGTGGAGCACCGCCGGCAACTAAACAAGCGGCAAGGAGGGCGAAAGTAAGTTTTGCGCGAGTCTGCATACTGTGTCGAAGAGCAATAGAACAACTACCAGATATCTGATTGCCTCGTAAAGTATGCCGGAAGCGAAGCCATAAGTCTAATCCGGTAGGGATCACCTGCCGGTCTCTTGATAGAGAATCGTACTGCCGATACTAATTGCGCGAGCGATGGTGTATCCAAGTCACTGCGGTCGCATCCCAGACGTCTGTTTACTCAGCGATACGCTTTTCAATGCGCCGGTCGGGAACCAGCCACAGCAATGCGGTGATCACGAACATCGCATCGGCGATTCGCGGCGAAGGCAGCGCTACTAAGATCGCCACGAGATATAGCACCACGGATGTTTTGCCCTTCCAATCTCGTCCGATTGCTTGCTGCAGAAGAGAGTTCTGGCCCCCCACACGAATGATCACCTGTTCGAGGACGAAGTAGGCGATCGCCGCCATTAAGAGTACAACGCCATATAGGACGGTGGGTGCCGCCGAGAAGTGGTTCTCTCCCATCCATCCGGTAGCGAACGGAAGCAACGAGAGCCAGAACAGAAGGTGCAGATTAGCCCATAGCGTTCCGCCCGATACGGCGGTGCAGGCGTGCAGCAGGTGATGGTGGTTATTCCAATAGATACCAACGTAGACGAAGCTCAACACATAACTCAGGAAGGTCGGCATCAACGGCAACAGGTCTGGCACACGGTCGCCGTGTGGAGCTTTCATTTCCAACACCATGATCGTAATAATGACCGCGATCACGCCGTCGCTGAATGCTTCAAGCCGTCCTTTGCTCATGTACGCTCCCGTGCAAAGCTAATGATTGCAAAAGCCAGAACTGCCACTACGCCTCGGAAACATCGAGCGGATCCAAATTGAGCCAGCAAATCTGGCCACCACGCCATGGTGGTGAAGCTGAATTCAACGGGCCACCGGTCACGAGCGTTCTTCTTACAAAAACTTCTTGACACTTTCGCGAAGTAGATCGAATATACTACCAGTCGGAAGACTGGGGGATACCGTTGGGACTACGTCTGCGTCTCTGTTTGGTCTTACTCGGATCGACGTTGGTTTGGGGACAGCGCGCCGATCGCGCAACAATCACCGGTTTGGTATCGGATCCCACCGGGACACCGGTAGCCAGCGCATCGGTCCGCATTGTTGATAACAACACGGGGGTCGAGACGCCTCTGAGCACCAACGATGCCGGGCTCTACACGTCCCCGCTTCTGGTTCTAGGCACGTACACCGTCACTGTGGAGCATCCCGGGTTCAAATCGGGCGTACAGTCGTCCATTCAACTCGCTGGCGGCCAAACCTATCGAGTCGACATGGCTCTTCAACTCGGAGCAGTCAACGAACGCGTCGAAGTGTCCGCCGAAGCGTCGATGGTGAACACGGAGCAGCCTGACGTCGCGAATACCGTCAGCGAACTCTATTATCGCGACCTCCCGATCGTTATGGGTTCTGATATTCGCCTCGCGGAATCGCTGCTGCAGATGCAGCCCGGGTTCACTCCTATGCGGCCGAACGGAGACCCGATGTTCCGCGGCAGCCAGTTCGGTTCGCGCGTGAACGGCGGGCAAGCCTTTGCCGTGGAAAACTTCTTTGACGGGGTAGCGTTCGGCTATGCGGCGGGCCACCAGGGTAGCCAGGAAAGCGCTCCTCCTGTGGAAAGCGTGACCGAGATGCGCCTTACAGAAGGCAATTACTCTGCCCAATATGGCCACACAAGCGGTGGGACGGTGGAATACACGTCGAAGAGCGGCACCAAGGATCTGCACGGGGTTTTGTACGAATACTTCGCGAATGACGCTCTTAACGCCAGAGGCTTCTTCAACAGTTCGAGCAGCCCTGCCAAGCAGCGCAGTAACACTTATGGTTTTGCCGTAGGTGGTCCGATTGTTATTCCGAAGATCTATAACGGCCGGAATAGGACCTTTTTCTTCACGAACTTTGACTGGTTGAAATATCGCTCGGGCGTTCTGCCCGGCTTCGGCAATACCACGCCGATTGATGCATTCAAGAGAGGTGATTTCAGCGCGCTACTGGGTTCTCAGGTGGGAACCGACGTACTCGGCAGGCCCATTCTTTCCGGTCAAATCTTCAATCCGGCAACGACGAGGCTTGTTAACGGCATTTCAGTCCGCGATCCGTACGCAGGAAACATCATACCGGGTAGCGATCCTCTGCGGAGTCAAGTGGCAACAAGGTTGATACCGCTGATGGCGGAGCCAAGCAGGCCGGGCATCGCGTTGAACGTTGCAGGCAATCCAAACGGAGACCAGACATGGGTTGGCAATTTCAGAACGATTCTTTTCCGCATTGATCACCAGATCTCAGACAAGTTCAAGACGGCATCGAGCTTCTACTGGCCGGCTCGTCCTGCAATTCGTAACTGCGGCGAAGTGCTGGGTTGTACGACAACGACGGATGCGGCCGCCAACCAGAACTACCTTGGCAACGGCTTCTTCCAGCGCATCTCCACCCAACACGCCAACCAGCAGTTCGACTACATCATCCGCAATAATTTGCTGTACCACGCCACCGTTTCCTGGGACCGATGGTTCATGGGCGGAAGCCCGTTGGCTGCCAACCAAAACTGGCAGGATCGCCTTTGGGGAGCCAACCGGAGTGGCTTGCTTGATCCGACCGCAGGGCCCCCGAACATTACGTTCAGCGGCAATACTCCATACACTCAGCTCGGTATGAACTGGCAGGGTTTCGGATTCGAAGCCATTAACCGTACCCAATTGGCCAACGATTTAACTTGGATAGCAGGACGGCACACCGTGAGAGTGGGCTATGAGTTCCGCTTCCACCAATTCAATTTTCACGGGTGGGGAGCAAACACCGGCGGAGTGTTCAACTTCAGCAATCTTGGAACCGGAGGTTACGATGCCCGGGGTAATACGCTGACGCTCGACGGGCGACCCATTCGCGTCTTTCCTGCTCGGTCAAGTGAACACGGCAAACTTCAGCATTCCTGTTTACACGTCGTGGAGCGATACGTATCACGCGGTCTACATCAACGATGTTTTCAAGGTGACGAACCGGCTTACGCTAACGCTGGGGCTTCGGTTTGATTACCAAACGGCTTGGCACGAACGGTACGATCGTTTTTCCAACTTCGATCCGTCTGTGGCAAATCCCGGCGCTGGCGGCAGGCCGGGCGCAATGGTGTTCGCCGGAAATGGACCGGGCAGGACCGGCTCAAGTACATTCGACCAGCCGCCGAAAGATGCATGGGGCCCGCGCTTTGGTTTTGCCTATCGCATGGGAGATCGGACGGTTTTCCGTGGCGGCTACGGCATCTACTATGCCGGAGTGCAGTTTAATGAGGGAACAACTCCAATCCAGGGCTTCCAGAGCAACAACCTTGCGGCCAATGTAAGCAATGGCCTGCAGCCCGCGTTCCAGATGGACGCCGGATTCCCAAGAAGCTTGGTCACGATCCCGCCCGTCATCAATCCGAGCGTCGCCAATGGACTCAATCCGGTAGGCTACGTGGCATCCGGACTTACGTTACCGCGGTATCAGAACTGGTCTTTTACGATCCAACGGCAGTTATCCAACAGCCTGCTGCTGGACATCTCATACACCGGGAATCACGGAACTCGACTGCCGATGGCGAGCCAGTATCTAGGCGTACCTACAAACACGAACAATCCCAGCGTTCTGGCCTTGGGTTCAGCGCTTTTATCGTCGGACATCAACTCCCCGGCAGCGCGCGCAGCGGGCATCACAGCTCCCTACCCAGGATTCACCGGAATTGTGGCGCAGGCGCTCCGTCCTTTCCCGCAGTATCAACGGATCGACTATCGCGGTTGGCCGATCGGCAACAGCATCTATCATTCTCTTCAGGTGAAACTAGACAAGCGTTTCACCAACGGTTCCCTCTTCCGTGTGTTCTATACGCGCTCTAAACTGATCAACAACGGTGCGGAAACGAGCGGCGCAAACAACCAGCCCACGAATCCACAGAACCCCGTCAGTACACAACTGGAACGCTCCGTCAGCACCGATGATGTACCGAACACCTTCGTCTTCTCGTACACGTATCACCTTCCGTTTGGAAAGAACCGAGATAGTGGACTGGTTAAGTCTGTGATAGCTGGGTGGGCCATCAATGGCCTACTTCGATACGAGAGTGGCAGGCCGCTGGGAATCACGATGAATAACGACCTATCGGGCCTCCTCTTTAATTACGGGAAACGGCCGAATGTTGTCGTTGGAGCTAACGCCACTGTGGACCAAGGAAGTTTCGATCCAGGGAGAGGTTGCGTATTTGAACAAGGCGGCGTGGACGGATCCTGGGCCCTTGCAGTTTGGCAACGCCCCCAGGCAAGATGCGCACATCCGCGGCTTCCGAAACGCTGTCGAGGATGTCAGCCTGTTCAAGGAAACCATGTTCGGCGAACGTTTCAAGTGGAGGCTCGAGGTTCAGGGCGGTAACATCACAAACAGAGTGGTCTTCGCCGATCCGAATATGAACTGGAGTTCGGGGCAGTTCGGTCAGGTCTCGCTCCAAGCGAACCAGCCGAGATCTATTCAATTAGGCACTCGTATCGAGTTTTAGGAGAGCAGATAATCCTTTGAACGGAGCAGCAAAAAGGGGGCGCCCGCAAAGGCGCCCTTTTCGAATTCTTAGGGGAACATCTCTCTTCTTAGCACTTTCCTTTCTTATTCTTGGTGCTCAAGATACGCCTGAGGTTCACAACGCTTCGGGCAAACGAGCGCTCGCTCAGCACAAGTGGCAGGAAGCCGCCGACGAATACGGTCGATCACTCAAACTGCAACCTAAACAGAGTGATGCACAAATCAGCTATGGCATCGCGCTCTGGGGCGTTGGAGACAGGCAGGGCGCTGCCGATGCCTTCCGAAAAGCAACGGCTCTCGACCCAAACTCGGCAAGAGCTCACCTGAATGTCGGGATAGCCTACCGCGACCTGGGTCAGCCTGATCGGGCAATTGCCGAAGTAAGAAGTGCTCTTAAGTTGAAGCCCGGCTACGAAGAGGCGGAGATTGCGCTGGGAATCCTTTTGCAACAAACGGGACAAGTAGACAAAGCAATTCTGCAGTATCAGGAAACGCTCAAGCGCCACCCCCAATCAGCCGACGTTCACAACTGGCTTGGTGTCGCTTACATGCAGAAGAGTAGACTTCCTGATGCTGAGCGAGAGTTTCGGACCGCTATCAAGTTAAACGGCAGCCTCATCCGGGCCTACAACAATCTGGGATCCGCTCTCGTGCAGTCCGGGGATGGCGCTGGTGCGATCGAAGTCTATCGTGCCGCATTGAAGGTTGCGCCGGACGATCCGGAAATCAGGTTGAATAGTGCCATCGCACTTCGATCCGGAGGGAAGGCGACCGAGGCGCTTCCGATTCTTGAGACTTTGGTCAAAGAACATCCGGAAGATCCGAACCTTGCGTTTCAACTTGGGCAAACGCTGCGCCAGTCGGGCGATCTGGCAGGCGGGATAGCCGCCATTGACAAAGCGCTCGAGCTAAACGGAGAGTTCCGAGAGGCATACTACGCGCTCGGTTCCATGCTCAAAGAATCCGCCGCGCAACAACGTCGCAAGCTTCCGCGCTCGTCCCATATGCACAGCAGCGAAGTTTCGGCTCTGGTCCGCTCGGCCGAGGCCGATCTGAATGGCGGAAAGCCTGCGCAGGCCATCGATGTTCTACGCAAAGCGGTGTCGCTCGACAACGGTGATCCTGACGTGCACAACCTTCTGGGATCTGCTTTAGCGCGGACCGGCGACCTGCCTTCGGCTATCGTCGAACTCAAGAGAGCCATCGAACTTGAGCCGAATCTCGCATTGGCCCATTACAGCCTGGGCGTTGCGCTTTGGTTCGGCAATCAACGAAGCGACGCACTCAATGAACTCCAACGGAGCATCGACCTGGATCCTTCGCAATACAACGCCTGTAGCTTCCTGGGCATGGTTCTTCGGCAGACCGGGCACGCGGCACGCGCAAGACAAATGTTGCAGCGGGCGATTGCTCTCAATGGGGACGCTCCGCAGCCCTACTTCGATCTCGCAAACCTTTACCTGAATCAGAACAATCTGCCCGCAGCTTTGGCCCAAATCGACTCCGGGCTGAATTTGAATCCGCAGCCCGGCGCGGTGACAGATCTGGATGTAACGATTGCGCAACTACGTAAAGCTGTCGCCCCAAACGCAGCGAATGCAGAAGCCCACAATATTCTTGGACGTCTGTTGGGGTTTGCCGGAGCTGGCGAGCAGCAGATTCATCGCGGAGTTCGAAGAGGCGATCCGGATTGATCCAAGCTATGCCGAGGCATACAACAATCTAGGCCTTGTTTATACCCAATCCGGCACGGATGACAAGGCGGAAAAGGCGTTTCGTTCGGCAATCGATGCCAGCCCTGACTTTGCCGATGCTCATCAAAATATGGGTGCGTTGCTGATCATCTCGGACGCGCCGGGAGCCATCCGTGAACTGGAAAAAGCCGTTGCTTTGCAACCGCAGATGCTCAAAGCTCATTACAATCTCGCCCTGGCTTACGACGCAAGTGGTCCTGACAATCTACAAAAAGAGATTGAGGAATTGCAGAAGCTCGTCGCGATAGCGCCGAAGTACCCGAAAGCAGATTTTGCGCTCGGAAAGGCCTTGCTGAAGAAAGGCGATCTGCAAGGGGCGATCACACATCTGCAAGCCGCGGTGGAAGCCGATGCGAAGTCCGGCGAAGCGCAGTATCAGCTTGGGCTTGCTCTTTCGAGGGCCGGGCGCAAAGCCGAAGGTGCCGCGGCAATGGCAAAAAGCCGCGAGCTGAACGCCGACAATCAACGCCAGCAATCCGCAAACCTCGATCTGCGGGAAGGCCGCGCCCTGCTCGAAGAGAGCGGCAAGGCAGACGAAGCCTTAAGCCGGTTCAAACGCGTTGTGGCCGATAATCCGGACTCGCCCGAAGGGCATTATTATCTCGGCTTGGCCTTGCTCAAAAAGTCTGAGAGCGGTGAGGCCGCTACCGAATTCCGCCGAGCTCTCACCTTGAGTGCGACTTACGAGGAAGCCAAGTTAGAGCTCGCCAAATTAGAAGCGCCTGCCGCCGACCAACGCAGGCCGGCGATCGAAGCGGCCATTCGCGATGGCAAGTTCGAGGATGCGGAACGATCGTTAGAGCAGTACCTCGGAGAACAACCAAAGTCGCCTTGGGCGTGGTACGCGCTGGGTTATTCCTACTACGGCGAGCACAAGATTGGAGAATCGATCAAAGCGCTCGCTCAAAGTCTCCAACTCGATATCAAGAACGCCGAAGCGCATAAGGTGCTAGGGCGTGACATGATGTTAATCGGTCGCTTCGATGCGGCGAGAGTGGAGTTTCAACAAGGTATTCGTTACGACCCGAAATCGGCCGAGCTGCAGTACAACCTTGGTAAGCTCTACTCCATTCAGGACAACTGGGCACAGGCGAAAACATGCTTCGAGAGAGCCATTGGCCTCAACGGCAGCTTTATGGAAGCCTACGATGGGTTGGGGCTGGCGCTCGAATCGCTCGGGGACAAGAACGATGCGACCCTGCAGTATCAGAAAGCAATCGAACTTGCTGAACAGCGGCATGCAAAGTTCAGTGCCGCGCACGTAAACATGAGTGCCTTGTACAACAATTCTGGCGATCCGAAGAAGGCGCTGGCATTTGCGCAGCGCGCGCTAGAGGTAAACCCAGAAAGCGATCGCGCGCTGTTTCAAATGGCCAAAGCTTATGAGCTGGATGGCCGGACCGATGCGGTGATCGAAGCTCTCAATCGCGCGATCGCGATCAATCCAAACTCTTCGTCCTACTTTTACCTGCTGGCAACTGCTTATCGCAGGGCAGGGAAGGCCGAAGAGAGCCGCGCCGCTCTTGAATCTTTCAAAAAGCTGAACAATCTGAACCGGGATTTGGAGCAGAAGAGACTCGATTGGTTTAAGGAGGAAGGCAGCCGGGCTCCGACGAAGTCGCCAGCCGGGGCCGGTTCGTTCTAGCCGCACGCCACTTCGCGCTTGCTTTCACGAAGACAACTGCTCCGATGTGCCGCGAGTTCTCCGTTCCTCTTGCACGGACTCTCTCCTAACATCTCCGCTAATGCACTCAGCGGAAACGTCATTTTTACCGACATTACCGAGCGAGCGGGCCTTGGACGTGCCATGAACGTGTCAGGTTCACGGACTTCAAAGAAGCTGCTCCTTGAAGAAATGGGCTGCGGCGTTGCCTTGTTCGATTACGACAACGACGGTTGGCTCGACATTTTTCTTGTGAACGGAACGACCACGGACGGAACGCGACAGCCGAAATCTTTTCTCTTCCGGAACAACCGTGACGGCACGTTCACAGACGTAACGTTGAACGCTGGACTGACCCATTCCGGTTGGGGACAGGCGTGTTGTGTTGGCGATTTCGACAACGACGGCTGGGACGATCTGTTCGTCAGCTATTGGGGCCGCAATGTCCTTTACCGGAATAACGGAGACGGCACCTTCACGGATATTTCGACCAAGGCAGGTCTGGCGGGCGGCAATGACCGTTGGGGTGCTGGTTGCTGTTTCCTTGATTTCGACCGGGATGGTCATCTTGATCTGTTTGTTGCAAACTACGTTCAGTTCGACCCGGCTCGTGTACCGGCTCCCGGTTCATCTCCGTATTGCCGGTACAACGAGATAAGCGTGCCTTGTGGTCCTCAAGGGTTGGTGGGCGGGACCAATATCCTGTATCGGAACCGGGGAGACGGGACATTCGAGGATGTCTCTGAGAAATCCGGGATCAGTAGTCCGCGCGGATTCCCCTCTCCGGCTTTTATCGCCAAAGATTGGCGTCCCGTGGGATCGTACGGAATGGGTGCAGCGTCTGCCGATTTCGACAACGATAGCTGGCCCGATATCTACGTGGCTTGCGATACTGCACCGAGCCTGCTGTATAGGAACAATCACGACGGTACGTTCAGTGAGGTGGCTGTTCCAACGGGCTCGGCGTTTGATGAAAACGGAGTGGCGCTCTCAGGCATGGGCGTAGCGGTTGGTGACTTCGACAATGATGGATCGCTAGATATCGTGCGGACCAATTTCACGGACCAGGTCCCAACGGCCTACCGGAACAACTCAGACGGAACGTTCACCGATGTGAGCTTGAGAACCGGATTGGGTGCGAATACACGGTACCTTGGCTTTGGGGTTGGCTTGATCGACTACGACAACGATGGTTGGAAGGATCTTTTCATCGCCAACGGGCACGTCTATTCACAACTCGCCGCGCATGATCTCCACGTGCGCTACCAGCAACCGGCTCTGCTGTATCGCAATGCAGGCGGTTCGCGATTCGAAGATGTTTCTGACCAGGTCGGGCCGGACCTTCGCAAACCGCGAGTCGGACGCGGATGCGCTTTTGGCGACCTTGATAATGACGGAGATATCGATGTCGTCATCAACGTACTGGATGGCCCGCCTGCCGTGCTCCGGAACGACCGAACGAATCAAAACGGATGGCTGATAGTGAAATGTGTCGGGACGAAGTCAAACCGCAGTGCGATCGGCGCACGTGTCTCGGTCACAGCTGGTGGCCGTACACAGATCGGCGAAGTGATGAGCGGCGGAAGTTACTATTCACATAACGATCTTCGGCTTCACTTTGGATTAGCGTCGTTTAAGACTGTCGATACACTCACAGTGGCCTGGCCCTCCGGGATGGTAGACCGTCTGGAAGGCGTCCAGACGAACAAGATACTCACCATAAAGGAAGGCAGTGCACCGTTGCGAAATACGCCTGGCACGGAACGTGAACGCTAGACGCGCCAAACTCGCATCCATCCTGTGCATTGTGTGCGGGCTGGCCTGGGCGTTCGCGTCCTCGCCAGCTAATTTCGTTGACGTCACCAAGCAGAGCGGAGTCGAGTTCCGGCTCGAGAATTCACCGACCTCTGAAAAGTTCCTTCCCGAGACCATGGGCGGCGGCGTTGCTCTGCTCGATTACGACAATGACGGAAGGCTCGATATCTTCTTTGTGAATGGGGCTCGCTTGTCCCCCACCATGAACGCGAAGGACTCGCCGGACAAGTCGGATCCTCGATTCTGGAACCGGCTCTTTCATCAGAACAGAGACGGGACGTTCACAGATTCAACCGAAGCCGCCGGCCTGACAGGGAAGCTTCTGAATCGTTACGGAATGGGAGTCGCGGTTGGCGACTACGATAACGACGGATGGGAAGACATCCTGGTCACCGGCGTAGGTGGCAACACCTTGTACCACAACAACGGGAATGGAAGCTTCAGTGATGTGACTGCGCGGAGTGGGGTTGCTGGTTCGGGGTGGACGACCAGCGCCGGCTTTTTTGATTACGACAACGACGGCAAACTTGACCTGTTCATTTGCCGGTACGTCGAGTGGTGGTTTGACGAGCGAAGATACTGCGGGGACCGCGCTCCTGGGGGAAGAGCGTATTGCCACCCTGACAACTTTCGCGGAATCGCCAACCTGCTTTTCCACAACAACGGCGACGGCACGTTTACAGACGTTTCAACTAAGTCGGGTATCGCCAACCCGGATGGCAAGTCGCTTGGCGTAGCTTTCGCGGATTTTGACGGCGACGGCTGGACCGACATCTACGTTGCGAATGATTCCGTTCCCTGTTTCCTTTATCACAACAATCGCAACGGCACGTTCACTGACACCGCACCCGAGGCAGGCGTTGGATTCAATGAGGACGGCCAGACCTTCGCGGGGATGGGTACTGACTTCGCGGATTACGATAACGACGGCAAACCTGATCTAGTAGTGACGGATCTCTCGAACCAGCGGTACGTCATTTTTCACAATAATGGGCACGGAGTATTCGCGGACGCCACCACTCAGTCTGGTGTGGGGAGTGCGACTACGGCCTATTCTGGCTGGAGCACAAGATTCTTCGATTTCGACAACGATGGCTGGAAAGATCTGTTCTTTGCGCAGGGTCACGTCATGGATAACATCGAACAGACCACACCGAATATCCGCTACCTGCAGCCTCCGCTCCTGCTGCGTAACGCAGGAGGACGGTTTACGCATCGTCGACGGCGGCCCGGGATTCAAGAAGTCGCTGGCGGGCCGCGGCGCAGCATTCGGAGATCTCGACAATGACGGACGCCTCGATATTGTCTCCACGAACTTGGGAGAGAAGGCCTACATCCTTCATAACGAAAGCGAGAACAGCAACGGGTGGGTCAAACTGGAGCTCACGGGCAAGAAGTCGAACCGGGATGGAATCGGCTGCCTTGTTAAGGTCATGAACGAATCGAACTTAAGCCAGTTCTACACCGTAAATACCGCGGTCGGTTACTTATCGGCGAGCGACAAGCGATTAACCATTGGTCTGGGGGCGAGTCACTCTGCTAAGTTGATCGAGTTAGTCTGGCCCAGCGGAATACGACAGAGGTTTGAAAACATCCGGGCGGGAACGACGGTCCGAGCGGTAGAGCCGATTTGACCTGATACAAAAAACATGAAAATCAAAACGCAGAACCTTGCACTGGCTATTACGTTCGTTAGCACGACATTGGCTATGGCCGGATCAACCCAGGCGGCTCCGCCGCGCCCGCAGGGTCCGTGCGACATTTACGATGCGGCCGGTAAAGCCTGCGTGGCGGCCCACAGCACGACACGTGCGCTCTACGCGGCTTACAATGGCCCGCTCTATCAGGTGTTAAGGCAGTCGGACGGCAAGACCCTGGACATCGGTGTCGTGCAGCCGAGCGATTCGCCGGAGCCGGATGCGGGCGGATACGCCAATGCATCCTCGCAGGACAAGTTCTGCGCCAACACATACTGCTGGATCAGCATCATCTACGACCAATCTCCCAAGCACAACCACCTCATTCAGCCGCCCAGAGGTGGATTTAGCGGACCGGCTATGGGTGGGTTTAACAACCTTCCGATTGCGGACATGGCGCCGGTCACGATGATGGGCCACAAGGTCTATGGGGTCTTCATCTCACCCGGCATGGGTCTCCGACAAAATGACGCGAAGGGCACCGCAGTTGATGACCAGGCAGAGGGGCAGTACTGGGTCATCAACGGCCATCACTACAACTCTGGATGCTGCTTCGATTACGGCAACGCCGAGATCGACAGTCGGGACGACGACAACGGCACGATGGAGACCACCTACTACGGCAATGCGACTCCCTGGTATCACGGCGATCCGCCGGGTCCTTGGATTATGACTGACCAGGAGAACAATCTTGTCGGATGTGTGAACACGGATGGATCTAAAGTGTGCGCAAATCTGCCGACCATCACTTGGCGCTTCGTGACTGCGATGGCCAAGGGCGAACCGCACCACTGGACTTCCATGGGCGGCGACGCGCAGAGGGGCGAGTTGAAGGTCATGTTCGATGGACCCCGCATCGACTCCACTTATGATCCGATGCGCAAACAGGGAGCGATCCTGCTTGGCAACGGCGGTGATAACAGCGTGGGGTCACAAGGCACCTTCTATGAAGGTGCGATGACGGCAGCAGGCACGTTCCCGACCGACGCCACCGACCAACTCGTGCAGGCGAACGTCGTCGCCGCAAGGTACGATGTCCCGCGATTTAGCCTTGCGCCCGCCACGGCAGTCGCCACGCCGCCAGGGCTGCAGACGTTTTCGCCGGGGTCCTCGCAGGATGCGACGCTGACGTTTACGAATACGACCGGGGCGCCTGTCACGGCGGTCAAGCTAAGTCTTTCCGTGCCGGGCAAGGCAGTGGAAGGCCGTCGTTTCCGGCTCGACCGACACGGCGAAAAGTTTCCCTGAAGCCTTTGCCCCTGGTGCGAGCGTGAGTGCGACGTTCAAAGTCACATCCGGGCCAGCCGCTTTCAACGGCGATCTCGTGGGCGAAGTCTCGTGGACGAACTCGAGCGGCCGCACACAATCCGAGAGCACGGTCGAGAAGGTCCGCAATGTGAGCCCGGTCAAGATCAACGAGTTCCGCCTGAGTGCCGGTTCCACCAATAACCCGACCGACTCTTTCATCGAACTCTACAACGCCGGCACGAGCAGTCTCGATCTCTCCAATTGGACCGTGACGGAGCACCCGACACAGCAGGCTATGTTCTCCTCCGTGAAGATCCCGGCGGGCACAAAGCTGGCGCCGAAAGGCTTCTATCTTCTGGGCCTTTCCAACTCTGGGCTGGCGGTCGGTGCGCGCGCGGGCGAGAGCACCATTTACGTCAGGAACACGACCGGTATGTCGGTCGGCGACACCATCACAGTAGATACAGGGTCCGGTGTAGAGACCCGTAAGATTCTAACACTTGGCACCGCGGCCGGGAACATTACAACGGTGTGGCAGCCCTTACCCGATGGCCCGGTCTTCACGACCCCCGCAGGCTCGATCAATGTGCCGGTCACGAGCGTTTCCGGTTTCGTGGCGGGGGAGAAAATCGCGCTTGGGCATGGCGCCACTTATCCTACAGTAGGAAGAACGGAAGAGCAGTACGAAGTGCTCACCGTTAAGCAGGTAGGGAAGCCGGGCACGCAAGCCTTCCTTGGCGTGGACGCGCCCGTCGGGTCGACCAACATCAAGGTTACGTCCGTCGCGAATATCTCGGTCGGCGACAAGATCAGGTTGGACATCGACAGCGTCGGGCATGGAATAGAAACGGTGACGGTCACGCGCGTCGGCACGCCGGCGATCCGTACGAACCTCACCGCTGATGCGAGCGCTGGCTCGACCAATATCAACGTCCGTACCGTTGCTGGTTTTACCGTAGGCGACAAGCTGACCATCGGCACGCCCGTGAATCGCGAAACGGTAACAGTCACTGCCATCGGTGCTTCGGGTCCCACTCGTGCAGCACTGGAATTCACGCCGGCCCTCATCCGGCCGCATACGAATCGCGAACTCGCCGTAACTCCAGGCACGGGCCTCGATGTGGCAGCGCCGCTGCGCTTCGATCATGCGGCGAATCTTCCCTTCAGCGCCAAGGGAACGGGGATCAGCTTCACGCCGGAGACGGCCTTCCCTCATTCGAGTAATGAGCCCGTGCAGCCGCTCGGCACCGGCATCACTCTCGACCGCCCCCTGGCGAAGGACCATGCCATCGACGCGGTCGTACGAGACGCTCTGGTAAAGAATGCTGGCTACCAGGGAACTCCGGAACCGAACCAGTGGTTTGGAGGTCCGGTCCTTTCCACGAACAGCGTCACGCCTGCGGGCCTCCCCATTACGGTCAGCAACGGTAGCATCGTGCTGCGCGATCCTGCTGGCACGGTTGTGGACAGCCTGAACTATGGTGTTCTTGTCGAGCCTTGGGCCGCGGAGGGGTATCAGGCGAAATCCGGAGCAAATCAGAATGGCTGTCTCGTGCCTGCGCCGGCTGCGGCCGGTGGCTTCGGACCTGCGTCTTCGCCGGTTTCAGCAAGCAACAGGAGTGCAGGCCGCTTCCCCGACGGGTTGGACACCGACAGCAACTGCACCGATTTCCGCGTGCAGGCCGCTACGAGCCTGCCAACCGGTTCGGCTGCCGGCACAACGAATATTAAGGTCCCCAGCGTGACAGATTTCTCGGTGGGCGAGACGATTAGTATCGATGCGGGTGAGAACCTTGAGACAGGGGTGATCGAAACGATCGGTACGGCAGGCGCCTCGGCCACGGGTGGTGCCATACCGGCAGGCACAAAAGTCATCCCTGTCGCCAGTGCATTGGGTTTTGAAACCGACGAGAGCATCACAATCGACAGCGGTGCGAACCAGGAGACCGCGGTGGTTGCTTCGGTCGCCCGCGGAAGAGCCGGGGCCAGTATCACTGTTGCGGCGCCACTTAAATCAGCGCATCCGGTCGGTGCACAGGTCTCAGGGACCGGTATTACGCTCAAATCCGCATTGACCAGGGCGCATTCCACAGGAGCGCAGGTTACCACCGAACTACCTACTCCTGGCGCACCCAATCGATACTACGCGAGCGGTCGTTAGTCCCGTACCGCCGCTTTGAGCGTTGGCGATAACAGTCCGGCTACGGGAGAAGATACCGAATGGTGCCGTCCATTTTATTCAGGATGAAGATTCTCCCGTCGGACACAACGTTAAATCTCATGTCAACGCGCTTCGCAGGGGTTCTGCCCTGAGATGTGTTTTTCTCCTGGATCACTTGCAGCAGAGTTTTCGGAGTTCCATTCTCAAGCAGCAGAACTCGCCGGATCGCGTCTTGTCCGCCGTTCGGAAGATGGTCGGCATCAACGTAAAATATTTCGCCGCTCGGATTGTCGCCGAACAGCAACTTGTTCGTTAGTTGTGGGATTGTTTTGCCACGGTAGGCGAACACGCCGGTGATTGCGACACTGCGCTGAAACAGTGGGTCCGTGTGGTCAAACTCAATGATCGGATACGTGACTTTCGGATCGCGAGGCGTTTCGGTGCCCACCTGGTTCGGAGCGTATGTGAAGCTCCCCTCCCAGATACTCCAGCCGAGATTGGCGCCCGGCTTGACTAATGTCACTTTTTCGACGACCTCTTGGCCGATGTCAGCCATGAACATGTTGCCGGTCTTGGCATCCCATGAGAACCGCTGGGGATTGCGGCAGCCGTAGGCATAAATTTCGCCGAGAGCCTTGCCTTCAGAGTTGTTGACAAATGGATTTATTGCCGGGATGCCATATTTGCCATTCGCGCTATTCGATCCAAGCGGATCGATGCGAAGGATCTTGCCAAATGCCGAGGTAAGGTTCTGCGCATGTTTGTAAGGATCGCCCCCGTTACCGCCATCGGCCACTCCGATATAGAGCAGGCCAAAATCAGGGCTGCCCGGTTTCGCGAGTGGATTAAAAGCAAGTTGTCCCCCGTTGTGAATCGAGAAAGCCTTTGTAATTCGGAAGACCTCGCGCGGCGGGCCTCCGTCGTAGGTTTCCGCCTTCGGGTTCTTAGCCGACCACTCCAGCAAAACGGTGTCGTGTGCGTGTCCAGGTCCGTTCGGACGAAAATCGGGCTTGCCGGCGGTGTTGTCTGTGTCCGTGAAGGTATAGAACTTGCCATAGCCGCGCGTGCCAGGTTGGTCGAACTGCGGGTGAAACGCAAAACTCTGAAATCCTGAGTCGTGGCTGGAGAAGTGAACTTGAATACCCCACCTGGGTGCGTTCACGTCAAGATACTCACGGACCACTTTGCCGTCATAACTGACGGAGTAAATCGGACCACTCATAAGATGGACAAAGAATCGGCGTGTACCGGGTTCATCCAGGAGGAGCATCATGCGCGGCGCATCATTTCCGACAAAAGGGATCGACGCAAATTCAGCGAACCGAACCAGGATCACGTCTTCCGCTCCGGGAATCGGCGTCGGGAACGGATCTTTGGTGTATTGACCCTTTAGCGTGGAAATGCTTAGGGCTGCGACAAGTAGGAGAAGAGGGATACGCATCAGGCCAAGCTCATTTTACGTGAGCTTCCGCCTGGGCCTCCCAATTCCGTATTCCCTAGTTTCTAAACGGCGTGACGTATCAGTCGCCAAAATAGTTTACTCGACTGAAACCGAGTTCATTACACCGCAATTACATCTGATGCAGCACGAGACCGGCTAGCCATGTCGATTCATGTTCATCATGTTCCTGACCGGTTACGCCTTCGCGTGCCCGAGCTGAAGAACTGCGCCTCGAAAGCGGCCATTCTCAAATCGGAGCTGAATGCGATTAGTGGCGTCACTGAAGTCGAGTGCCGGCTCGTCACTGGAAGCGTAGTCGTCTACTATGATCCCCAGGTGGCAGACCTCACGTCCGTTCACAACCTGCTCCGTAATTCTGACGGATCCGCACCATGGCTCCACGCGAAATCTCAAGCGCATGAATTAGCTTCCAAAGACTATCTTCCATCAGCCCAACGTCAGCCGTCTCGCGAGCCATATCCGCTCCGTGTTTCATGGCGATACCTACGTCCGCATAAGCCAGAGCGGGAGAGTCGTTGATGCCATCTCCTACCATCACGACAGTGTGACCCCGCCGCTGCAAATCGCGTACGATCTCGGCTTATCGGAAGGCAGGGTTTCCGCAAAGCACTGGTCGATGCCCAGTTCAGTTGCGACAGCCTCCGCGGTTGACCGGTTATCGCCCGTGATCATGGCCACGTTGCGAATACCGGCATGGTGCAGGGCCGCTATTACGGCTTTACTTTCTACGCGTACTCGGTCCGCGTACGGAATCATGCCTTTCAAGCAGTGCAGTTCCGGGCCGATATCTTCAATGTCTTTAATCGAGTGAACTGCAGAAATCCGAATACAACGTTGACGGGCGCCAACTTGGAAAGGATCACTTCCGCATCATCGCCCAGGATCTTTCAGTTCGCACTCAAATATCTATTCTGATTCGGATTTCTGTCGAATATGCCGAGGGCAGTTGGCTGGACATGTTGGGGTGGAGCAGCTCGTTACAAATAGATCTGTTGGCGCAGTGCGAATATCAACGTGCGCTCGAGACCAAAGCAGGATCTGGTGAAAGGCAGAATACCGGGTGGCTGAATCGTCGTCGCGTCCACTCCCACTCAAACTTACAAGAACAAGCAGGGAAGGGAGGAGCGGCGCGCAACCACCCTTCCACCTGGGTTGCTAAACTGCGCATGTCATTCGGTACGCAGTGCCGCCATCGGCTCGACACTCGCCGCGTTAGCAGCGGGAATGGAGGCAGCTAAGAGCGTGGCTGTGCAGAGTAGCAAAGTGGCGACGGTGAGCATTGGCGGATCCCACGGGGCAACGCCAAAGAGCTGACGAGTCATCAGCCGGCCAGAGGCGACAGCGAGGGGGATGCCTAGCCCGAGTCCGACGCCGACT
Source organism: uncultured Acidobacteriaceae bacterium (assembly GCA_963730775.1). Classification (GTDB taxonomy): domain Bacteria; phylum Acidobacteriota; class Terriglobia; order Bryobacterales; family Bryobacteraceae; genus Bog-105. Next base: position 832,432 of record CAVSTI010000028.1, read on the forward strand.
TGCGAGAAAGCTCCGCGAAGGACCATGCGTATTACCCTCGTGCGATCGGCGCCAAGCGCCATGCGAACGCCAATTTCGCTCGTACGCTGTTCGACGGTATAGGCCATCACACCGTACAAACCCACGGCGGCAAGAATCAATCCGAGCACGCCGAATAGCATCGTGAGCGTCGCGATCATGTTTTCCTGGCGGAAGTCAGCGGCAAGAATCTTCGAGTAGGGATCGACGTTATAAAGTACCAGGTTAGGATCAATGCTGGTAATCGCTTTGCGAACCTCGTTGGGGATACCGGGCGGATCGCCGGGCGCCCAAATCACAATGTTGTAGAGGAAGTGAGAAAAAAGCTCGCCCGTGGCAAAGTGCGGATCGTCATACTTTAGGCTTTGGGTTTCGGGCACCCAGAACATGGGCCGTATTGGAGCTTTGTAATCCCATGTCATGTAGCGCATGTCGCGAGCGATGCCGACAATTTCATACGATCCTGCGTATTCGATCCGGTCAATACCGAAGTGCTGGCCGATCGGATCCTGGCGTTTCAAGAAGCGCCGAACAAATGCTTCATTGACGACGGCGACAGGACGAGTGATGGGGGTGTCCTCATCGCCGATGGCGCGTCCCTTGACGATCCTGGCTCCCACGGTTTCGAAGAAGCCGGGCATGACGCGTGCCCAGCCGGCACCGATCTCTTCTTTCGGACCGGGCTCGGGGCGGCCCTTGATAAATACGCGTTCGTTCCAACTGTCGCCGCTCATAGGGGCATAGAGCACTGGCGCGGCCATGCGGATTCCGGGAATTTGGAGCAGGCGTTCATCGAGCCGGCGGAAGAGTGACTCCATCTGTTCGGGCTTGTAGTTACCGAGCGTTGGGTTGATGGAGGCAAGATAACGGCCGCTGGTTTCAAATCCGAAATTCTGGTGCTCGAGATTGCGCAAGCTGTGGCCGAGAAGGGCAGCGGCGGACAGCAGGACTAGAGACATGGCGGCCTGGCCTATGACGAGAGTCCTTTGGGCGAATGAGCCGCCTCCGCGCACCGAGCGGTTGCTGCCACGGAGAGCTTCAACGGGATCCACATGTGAAGTCATCCAGGCGGGCGCGATGCCGAAAATAACGCCGGTGAATACCGACACGGCGAGCGTGAAGAGCAGAACGGGCCAGGACGGCGAGGCATCGACCGGAACGAAAGTATTAGGGCCGGCGCCGTGATAAAACGCGAGAAACAGGATGAGTTTGCTGCCGGCATACGCGACGCCGATTCCGAAAATTCCGCCGATCACGGCGAGCAGAGTGGATTCGACGAGCGCATTGCTGACCAGTCGACTACGTGATGCACCAAGCGCGACGCGCACTGAGGTTTGCGAGCGTTCTCTCAATCCACGGGCCAGCATTAGATTGGCAAGATTGCCACAAGCAACGAGCAGGACGCATCCGGCCGCAATGAGCAGCAGCTTCAAGCCCGCTTCATATTGATCGCGCATGGCTGCTACACCTGCGCCACCGGGAACGAGATGCAGCGTCTGTTGACGCCAAGTCTGTTTCTCGCTGGGCTCCATTTCGGGCACATGGCTGGCGAGCCAATCGTGAAATTCGACGCGCAGTTTCGCTTCGAGCGTTTTCGGGTTGACGCCGGGGCGGACGCGGCCAAGCAGGTCGAGCCAATTGGAGTTCGGGCGCTTCAGGCGCGCTGCCGCACCGCCCAGAAGCGATTCGGCCGTGACAGGGAGCCAGATGTCGGGCATGCCCCAAGCGGCAAGTTTCCCTCCATAGAAGCCGGGCGGTGTGACGCCGATCACCGTAAAGAGATGGCCATTGATCTGGTAGCTTGCACCTACGGCCGCAGGATCCGAACCATACTTCTCGCTCCAGACTCGATAACTCATGACGGCTACCGGGGAAGCGCTCTCCCCATCGTCGCTATCATTCATGAGACGACCAACCCAGGGTTGAACGCCGAGGGTACGGAAGAAATTGCCAGAGACGAATTGGCCGTTGCGGGTGTCAACCGGTGCCCGCGAGCCCGCGCGCCGTACACCAAGCGGCGCGTTGCCGGCCTGCAGGGCGGCGAGCTCAATGAACTCGGGCGTATGCGCGCGGAAGTTGTTGTAGGCCTCCCAGGAGAAAAGCGAAAAGTTCCCGTCGCTGTCCTGTGTGTAGCCGCCCCAGTTGCAGCAGCGGTTTTTGTCCCCAATGCGCCAGAGTTCTTCGGGCCGGGTGACTGGCAGAGACTTCAGCAGCACCTGATGAACCAGGCTGAAGATCGCGGTCGTCGCGCCGATTCCCAATGCCAGCGTGATCACTGCCGTCGCAGTGAATCCTGGTGTCTTCGTCATTCGCCGAAGCGCTGCTTGTAGGTCCGCCATTCGTCGTCCTTGGAGTGTGCTTACGTGCCGAACCTCTTCGCTCAAACTGGAGGTTCCGTTCTCCAATACGGATGAACAGGCCCGCGGTTAGCAAAATAATCGCGCACGTCTCAGTTGCAATACCCTGCCGGCTTAATTTGGTTACCAATTTCGCGCGATTTGATGAGTCACAGAGGGGAATATGAATGGGCGGGTATGGCAGCTTGTCACTCGCCATCAGACGGCCGATGGAGAATTCTCGATGTTCGCTTCAGTCCGGTTGGGTTAGCGGCCATGGCGCACTTCGATTGACTCAAATTGCGCAGCCGAGCGTGACACCAGAGGCTGATCGTATTAAATCTGATTAGCTCGCACGCGAACGAAAGCTGAGAATCCGCTCGAAAAAGCTTGTCACCGCCGACGGCATCTTCTGAAACCCTTTGCGCTTCGGCGTGGCCAACTTCAAATCTTACTTATGTTGAACTGCCAACTGGGAGCATTAACCATGATGGTGATGTCGGCGCTGTGCAGAAGTGTGTTGTGAATCATCGCGGTGCAGACAGGGCAGACCTTCTCGATCCAGAACTCCTCGTCACGCGCGAATAGCGGAAGCGGAGATCGCCCGAACCTGATCGGCAATCCGTGTAGCACGCCGAAGACTCTCCCCACAGAATTCATGGAGAGTCGATAACCACTTAGGAATCGGTCCTTCACGCCAATCACAGGTGATTGGAATCGAGAAGAGTAAAACCCGAGCGGTCGCGAAGCCAGCTTGCCAATCTTCTAGAAATGCTTGGGCAGCGGCGCTGGTCCGTCGTATACCAAGCTGATAGCCCAATCGTCCTCCGCTGGAAGATCTGGGAGATTAATCTCGCCGATATTGTTGGACCTTAACTGCCCACCACCGGCGTCCGACCACTCTCCCGTTCTCGGATTGAACCATCTCGCACGATAATTCCCCATCAACTTCGCTCCACGGATAAGACTCTTCGGGCAGCCCTTCTCGAAGTAAGCAAGAAATATCTCCTGGTCTTGGGTGCGCGCCGCGTACGCCCATCCCTCATACCCCTTCGAAACTTGCGTTTGACTCGGAACCACAAACTGATCGGGAACCAGGTCCTGATAGCGCTTGCCTAACGAAAGGACGAATTTCGAAAGATGCTGCATCTGAGCGCCGGATTTCCACTGGAAGGCGTCCCACATGTGAGTTGGCGCGCTCGGTTCGATGTCGGCGCCCCAAATTCCTTCGGCTCCGTAGACATGGCCTGCCAGCCCCCCTGAGAGCACGTTGCCGTACATCGCGGACCTGACATATTGGTCGTCCTTCGGAGTGCCACCCTGGGCTCCGAACTTATAACCGCCTCCCAGACCGCGCGCGTCCACATAGCCGGCATAATATGGCTCACCGTCAAGGCCGGGTTTTGGGTTGGGATCCCGAAAGATCTGTGTCAGGTACCAGTAATATTCGTGCTCCCGCTTGTTGCCGGTCTGTTGTAAGGTAACCCAGGAGTGCTCGCCCCAGTTCACCAGCGTGGAAGGATTCGCATTGGCCGAGAGCAGATTACCAAAAGGCGGACGTCCATAGCGGTCGAAGGCGGCGTTTATGGCGTCCAGGAACTCCGGAATCGTGATGCTTTCCTGAATGATGTCCAGGTGGATGGGGCTTAACACAGTATTGTTCGCCTGATATCGGGAGAAAACATATTCGATGTAACGCGAGTAGGATTCTTTCCAGTTGTAGTATTTCCTCCAACACTCGCTCGCATCCCGGCGCGAAGCTTCAATGAACGGTACGAATCCCTGCTCGTTCAGGTAGTCGATTTTGCGATCCAGGTACTTGAAATACTCAGGGTTGATTCGATCCACATCAGGAAAGATCGTTTCGTAACCGGGCACTTTCCCCGGGAACAGAAATGGACGGCCGCCTTCGTTCTTCATGTTCTTCGCCGTGCCTGTCCTGTTGTCAGGGCCGGTGCCGAATTCCAACCATGCGGAGCGTACGGTCGTGTGATCGGAATCGTTCATCACGACGTGCCATGGCTGCCCATCGTTGTCCCAATTGGGAAACGCGGCGATGATGTTGACCCAGTTGTAACCCTGCGATTTTCTAAGGCGGACGTAGTCTTTGAATCCCGCGTCGGGTCCCATCGGCCGAGGCGCATCGTCGTCGTGCCAGCGGAACCGGTTCGTCGCCGCGGAGTACCACGTATCACCGACGACAAAGAAAGGCGCACCGTCTGCAGTTTCAAGTGCGTGGTGGTTCGGTGTCGCCCGCAGGAATCCACGTCGTAAGGGGTTAGCCTGCTTTTCCCCTTCGGTCCAATCGCGCGCGACGAAAGAGCCACTTTCCCCGGAGAGGCCAGCTGTCTCGGGATCCGAACCGCTAGTCCATGCCCAGCGTCCCGGAGCGGTAGCCAGCACGCGTACTTTGAATGTATTGTCTCCATCCCAGAATCCGTAGACTCGCTTGTCGAACCCCGGACCCCTCAGGTCGACCCAGACCCGGACGTCGGTATACGCGTTCTTAAATGACCGTTCTGATGTGAGAGTCAACTCCTTCTTCTGCCAGACATGGACGTCCTGAGCACGGAGGGCAGTGAGGTTGGATGCGATCAGAATGACGGTGGCCGTGATGATCGAGGCGCGTGATTGCATGCAGCGTTTCTCGTTGATGTAGCGTATCAGGCACGATTCAATCACTTTTGCTGCAACAGTAGAATCCCGTTCTGGTTTGCCTTCCGGGTCAGCGGCGGCCCAGCATACCGGAAGACCGTAAACTCGGCCAGGTATAGAACACGGCACCCCTTCTCGAGATGGCCCCCAAAAACCCCTTTCTCGGGGTTGGAAAGCGCTATGTGAATGTGTGTTTCACCGTCCGCTATGATGCCGCTTGCACTGAGAATTTCCGATGGCCCTTTTACCGTTCTGTACTCGTTCTGTGCTTTAGCAGCTGTGGACGCCACGAAGTGGTAAGTGCACTCTTGCACCGATCCGGAACTGATCACGACCTGACCGTCACGAATGTTTTTCGCTTTGAGGACGTCATCAATGGACTCGAGTAGCAGGGCGCCTCGGTCAAGAGATACCCGATACACGTCGGTAATGCGGTCGGGCCCGAAGACCTGCGGTGCGGGTGCCTGTGCCTGTAATTTGGTTGCAGCGAGGATTAGTGCTGAGGCAAGTATTAGCTTTGACATACGCGCGCAAGCTTATCAAGCGCGATGCAAGAGACGGGTATAGAGGACCTGGACGGTGGCTCCGTCCTCACCTTCAAGGGAGGACCATCTGCTGCACGCCTGTTCTGACGATATGAATCGAATCTCGACCAAATGTTTGTATGCTGCGGTAACGCCGTTTGCGTCTCAACGTTGTGAACCGTCCTGACACCTGGAACCCAAGTCAGACTCCTTTTGTCGTGACGTTATCCGTATGGATCTCGCTCGGATTCCCTTGTTTTGCCGCTCCATCTTTGGCTGAGCCGGGTATTCAACAGGCGTGCACGGACACGTACAATCTGGAGTTCACGGGAGCCCACCGTGCTATCGCTGCCTATGAAGCCAACCGACCGAACGATCCTCTGGGTCCGGTGTCCGATGCCGCGGCCTGCCTTTTCTCCGAGTTCCATGGATTGCATATTTTGCATCGGAATTCTTTACGAACGATTCATCCCTGACAGGGTCGGAGAAGCTGAGCCCCGATCCGGCTGTGAAGGCGCGGTTCGATCAAGATCTCGCGGACACAGAGCGCCTGGCGGCTGCGGCGAAGAGCAATCGTGAACACTGGGCTAATGCCATGTTTGCTGACACGCTCCGGCTCGGGCTGCATGCGGACTATCTAGCGCTGATCGAAAAGCGAGAGTTCCCGGCACTCGCCGAAATGAAAGAGGGTCGACAACTGGCCGAACAACTTCTATCGCAATATCTCGAGTATTACGACGCATACATCGCGGTGGGTGTCGAGAACTATCTTTTAAGTATCAAACCCGCACCGGTCCGCTGGCTTCTACACATGACGGGCGCTCAGACGGACAAGCAGAATGGGCTAGAGAAACTGCAGCTGACGGCTGACCACGGGCAGATCTGGCCCGTATGCGCGATTGTTGCTGGCCGTCGCAGCTCTGCGTGACGGAGACCGGAATAAGGCACGTGAGTTGCTGACGTGGTTAGCCACACAGTATCCGCACAATACTTTGTATGGCCAGGAACTTGCGAAACTGCGCTGAGCCTCAGCGTTTCACCGAGGCTCGCGCCAGCATCTCCGCCGTCGCCTGTGTCATTGAATCATAATAGGCATTGAATCGCCGGGGTTCGTCGGCGTGATCGTAGGGCTTCAGGTTATTCGCCCAACGAAATCCAATCGGTTGATACCAAAGTTCGGCATCAATCTCGAACGGACCGTTCTCTTTCTCTACAGGCAAGGAATAACGGATGCGGTGGCCGCCTCCAGAAAATCCCACATCGTCCCGGGCCGGACCGACTACGGCGATATCGTTGTCGGTCGTGTTCTTCTCGAAGCCCGCTGGCAGAATGCGGTTGTCTTTCAGATAACGTACCCCGGTCAGCAGCCCAGTTGTCACCTTGCCATTCGCATCGCCGAGGATGTCTTCGTAGATTTGCACCTGTTCGCGATTGGTGATTTCGGAGTAGTGGGGCTCGTATTTCGAAGGATCCGCGTCATTATCGTTGCCGATGATGGAGCCGTCCGGCCGCAGCGCGCCCGATTCGAACACCACCGCGCCGTTCCGGTCCTTTACCGAAAAGTGCAGCCAGGCTCGGCGTGACGGATAGGCGGTGGGCAGCTTATGACCGCCGAGATTCTCCACGAAGACTTGCGCCTGCAGACGTCCGGAAGCGATCTCACACTTGGTATGGAAACTCGGGCGGCTTGCTGTTTCAGGTACTGCGCGGTGTAATCTGCGGCGGAGGACAATTCCTGCGGCAATGCTTCGACTTCGAGCTCGTCACGATAGCGGTTTAGCATGCGCTGCATAAAGAAGTTTGCCGCCACAAACACATGCTGCTTCATGCCGTCGCGCGGAACGCCGAATACTCTCGTGATCGGTGCCGGTTCGTCCACTCGCGGCATGTGGCAGTCCTGACAGGTCCGCGTTGTTTTGAAGTCGCTGTTCAACCACTCCTTGTATGGCATCTGCTCGGGCAGCGCGCCGACCGGTTTCCCATCCGGTCCGAATGCGGTTGTGATCAAGGTGTGGCAAGTCGCGCACAACTCCGACTTGCGAATGTGATCGGTGTTTTCGGTTGGCTGGAACAGACCTGTCGACGTGCGCATGATCCTCTGTTGTCCGCGCTCGATATCGAACGGGCCATACTCGGGCCGGTTGTGCGGATCTTCGGCCGCCTGAATGACAAATCCTCCATTGAAGCTTTCGCGCGAGCCCAGTCGCTGGCTGCTGATCTGGTGACAAACGGAACAGTCGACTCCATCAGCGGCTTCTTTACCCTGTTTCTTGTCCTGAGAGAACGGCAGATGAGCGAACACCTCGCCAGACTTGCCCTGCAGCTTTGCTTCATAACGCGTCACCGGCATGTGACAAACCGAGCACTCATCCTGGATGTGCTCGGTGGCGGCGGGATGGTCGATGGTTTCGCGGCGGACGCTCGCCTGCCAGTAGGGGTCGCGCGAGGAGTTCGCCATGATGCTTGAACGCCAGTTGAAGCCGATCGAAACGTCTTTGCCGGATGCCGTCTTCAATTCGTTGTGACACGCGACGCATCGATCGGAGGTCTCGAAGTGGACTTCCCGGCTTCTCCTTCGCACCGAGAAGGATTGGCAAGCACAGCGTCAAGAGAGTCGTTGGATGGATGCGCATCTACCAACCCGCCGTTAGCTTGCCATCTTGCCAGTCCCACAGGACGTAGAACAACAACTGCGGATTGCGCCCGGCGGTATTTGTGGCTGGAATGCTTACGCCGGCATTGAACCTGACGTGCTGCCGTTTGCTCAGTGTGACCTGGAACTCGGGGACAACGTCCCAGTCGGTCACGGCCCCTCTCAGCAGATCGCGATTCGCCACGAACTCCACCATGGGCGACCAAAGCCGTCCCAAACCGCCGTTCTGAGCGAACCCCTTTCCTAGCGCGGTCCTGGCAAAGACGCTTTGGGGAGCTTTGTCCGTGTTAGTTGGCAAGTCGGCTCCGGCCTGAGCCTGCACGAAGAAGTAGTGGGGAAACAGCTGGCCGAAGGCAGCGAAGGTTTCGAAGGTTGTGACACCGGAACCCAGGCCATGCGCTCGGTTCCCGGTCGGCAGTATGACACTACCCTGGACACTGAAGATGGACCCGTAGTTCTGGCTTGGATTCGGGCTTTGATTCTGGCTCAGTCTAGCCAGCAAGACCCGCTTCAGACCCAGGGTCATATCGCCATACCCGCCGTACCACAAACCTCGCTGGGGCCGCGCAAACTGGACAGGAACATCGACCTCAATCTGGTTCCTGTCGCCAAACCGCTGCTCATGAATAATGTGATAGCCGGTGCCGGGCTCCCCTTTTGCGTTGACGCTGCCCGTGATCACTTCTTCATTTTCGGGATAAGCCTTTTCCGTCATAAGTGCGAGCGGCAGATTCAATTCGCCGCGCGGCCAGCCGGCGTCCCCGCAAAATCCCCGCAAGTATCGAATAACCGCTTTGATTTGAGTGGACGTAAGCGACTCCGAAAACGACGGCATAATCTGGGAGAAGCCGCGAGAAGGCCCGCCGTTGCGAATCATAGAGTGCCAGACTAAGTTATCTTCTGGCGTGGTTTGATTGCATTGCGTGAAATCCGGGAAGGTATTAGGCTTTTGGAACCCGATGGTCGACTGCGGTGCGCCCTTGCCGTCGTAGCCGTGGCAACCGGCGCAACCCGCCTCATAAATCTCTTTGCCCGTGTGAAGGTTCGCCGCGCCGCTCGATTGTGCATGCACCGGAAGCAGACCTGATACGAAAAACAACAACCCAAAAAGCGCAACTGGAGCCAGATGTCTGAACGGACCTTGACCGGAATAGCAGATCACAGCTTCGAGCAATCCTTTACCCTGCCTGACGCGACATTAGATGGCATTTCACCCCTTGCCAGAAACGTCACGTCGCTCTTTGATTCTTTTGTGAGCTTGCCCGCACTTGCTGGTACTGACTCTCCAGCCAAGGACGCAGCGTTGCCGGTACTTGATGTGCCAGGGCATCACGATACCTGCTGATCGAGAAATCCTCACCGCGTTCGGTCGCTTCAAGGAACTGGTGCTCGCTGTGGCCGGTTAGCAAACCCTTCAGTGCTATCCACCCGTGATAAAGAGTCCCGAGCACGCCAGCCGAATCCTCCGGTTTGAGTCCTGCGCTGGCCACGGCTGCCCGCAAGTCCTTCGCAAATTCCCCTCGCTGAGAGGAAAGTTGGTTAAACAACAACTGCAGGCTTGGATCCTTCACCGCGTTCGCTGCACCCCGAAATCCCTCCTCTGGGTCCTCACACACCGCCATCACTTTGTTGATAGCCGACGAGTAGTCGTTCGTATCTTCAGACATATTCACCCAAGATTTGAGACTTATCGGTGGCAGTCCGCGTTACCGGGTTGTGCAGCCAAGTTTTTTAAACGCACGATAAATCTGTTCCATTCTGAACTTTAGCGCGCGTTCTCGTTTGAGGAGATTGTTTGCCCGACGACGAACACCAACGACCTATTTCCTGATACAAGCGGTTCCTAAACGTAGGACAAATAGGAGTCCTAAGAGCTTTAATTCGTTCGCAAGGGTTCCTGGAGCATGGTTTTGACCTTCTCAGGAAGCTTATCCGCGTTCGCAAGCAGCAGGCTGACTTGCCACATTTGCGTTTCGCTAAGCGTTTTCGTATACGCCGGCATACCGGTGAGTCTAATGCCGTTCGATACTTTCCAATAGGTCACTCCGGACGGATCGTCCGTCACACCATGTCCCTTGAACAGCTCCGGCGGTGGAGGATACATCCCATTCGCAGTAGGAGACTTGGGTTGACCAGGCAAGCCATGGCAGATTGCGCAGTTCTCGCGATAGACGCGAGCGCCGGCTTCATAATTGGTGTCGCTTGGCTGTACTGGCGAACTTTTTGGGGCTTCTTTGTCGATGCGCTGCTTTAAGGCCATCTGAGCCAGCTGCTTCTCGAATGGCATCGGTGAGGATGCAGTAGCCACCGGGGCATATCCAAATCGAAAGTAGAGCCACCCAAATACAGGCAGGATGATCACTCCTAAGATGAAGGCTAAAATCGCTCGTGGAAACATGGACATCCCATAGTAGGGAGCTGAAACGGATAAGATCAAGGCAATGCCGCTTGTGAATTTGGAATTGATTGAGCGTTTATCTTGGCGCTCTGTAACTTCGAATGAGGGTACTGGGTTTGTATGTCCGTAAGGGCGCGACTCACGGTCATTTTTACTGCCCTATTCGGCGCAATCGTTATCGCGCTGGCTGTGTCGCTTTACTTCCTTGAGAAGAGCGAGGCGTATAAGCGTCTGGACACTGCCTTGGAAACTGCGGCTAGCGCGACGTCCATGTCGGCTGAACATGAGCTGAACGAGAATCTGACGCAGTTGGCTGGTGAGGTCGACCTTCAATCGGTGCTGAATGAGACCCAAAGTCCCGCATTGAAGGACACGCAGATCTTGGTTTGCGAGAGAAATCGCGCTGCGGCTTACAAACCAGCTCTCGACCGGGAGGTCGATTTCCGGAAGGTGCCCAGGACTGCCCTTACGAGCGGGTCGAGCGTGGCTGGACTTCGAGTTGCGACGCATACATTGAGGATTCCGAGATTTAACACCAGCTACCAGATCTACGCGGCGAAACCGATTGGCCCCGCATTCGTGCAGCTTCGTCGGATACAGATCGCACTGCTTGTGCTCGTGCCTGTCGGCCTGGTGTTTGCGGGCTTGGGCGGGTACTTTCTCGCAAAGAGATCGCTACGCCCGTTGCAGGATCTCGCGAGAGTTATCGATGAGGTCACTTCTTCAGATTTAAGTAGACGGGTCAACCTGCAGTCCCGCAGCGGCGACGAGGTGTTCGTCCTAGGCTCACGGTTCAACGCACTGCTAGACCGGCTGCAGGCAGCATTTACGGTGCAGCGCCGGTTCATGGCGGACGCCTCACACCAAATTCGAACCCCGGTGACAATTGCCCTCGCCAGTGCTCAAGTTACACATCGTGATCCAAAGGCGACATCGGTCGATTGTAAAGAGGCTTTGCAGATCGTAGAGAACCAGATGCTACAGCTCCGAAGAACGGTGGAGGACATGTTCTTCCTCTCGCAGTCCGACGCCGTTGCGATGAAGATTAACCGAAAGGCGATGTACATCGACGATGCGGTCTCGGAGGCAGTGCGCGCGGCTAAACCCCTGGCACGCGAGAAGCATCAGGCGCTAACGGTCACAGATTTGCAGGAAGCCCGATGTCTAGGGGATGAGAGTCTGATCGCGCAGGCATTGCTGGTCCTGCTTGATAATGCTGTTAAGTTTACGCCTTCTGGAGGCACGATCGAAGTGAAGCTCTTCAAACTTGACGGTCATTGGATCTGTTCCGTGAGCGACAGCGGCATAGGAATTTCGGAAGCAGCACAGCCGCGAATTTTCGAGCGGTTCTTCAAAGAAGATCGGCAGAGTAAGGGAACGTTTGTCGGGGCCGGTTTGGGATTAGCGATCGCTAAATCGATCGTGGAGAGTCATGCTGGCACACTCAGACTCGTCGAATCGCGACCGGGGCTGACTACATTCGAGATCGCACTTCCGCTTCTCGAAAGGGATGAGAGTGTTGATCACACTCAGGCAAACTCTTTGGCAGTAAGGATATAACCCTCACCTCGGCGGCCGTGAATCAGAGCTTTCTGGCCTTCGACATCAACTTTCTTGCGAAGCCGCTTAATGTACTCTTCAATCAGATTCGAGAACGGGTCATAAGGCTCGTTCCAAACCCGTTCGGAAATCGTATCGCGATCGAGTAGCGTATCTGCATCTCTTGTGAGGCATTCCAGAAGGGCATACTCCTTTGCCGTGAGGCGAATGAACTCGCCTCCTCGCCTGGCGGTCCTGGATCGCGTATCAATTTCGAGTGTATCCACGCTCAATACCGGGCTGTCGAGTAAAGGTCTCCTTCGGAGTAAGGCTCTAACCCGCGCCAGTAACTCTCCAACGTCGAATGGCTTCACAAGGTAGTCGTCTGCGCCAAGGTCGAGCCCTTTCACGCGCTCCTCGTATGCCCCGCTCGCGGTTAGCATCAAAATGGGGAGTTGTAGACCGGCTTGACGTATCTCCCGGCAAACCGTCCAGCCATCTTTCAGGGGCAAGCGTATGTCGAGAATGATCAGATCGAACGGACAGGAAAGAGCCTTTTCTAATCCGGCTCCTCCATCGAAGGTCAACTCTACCGTATGAGACTCCCGTCGAAGAGCTTTGGCAATCATGATTGCGGCTTCTTCCTCGTCTTCGATCAAAAGCAAACGCATGGCATGAATCTGATGACATGGTACGACTCTCGCAGCGTTTGGGGTCGCGCCTTGTCAATGGCATGACGTCTAGCTCGGTGCGCGAGATGAGGTGGGAGCAAATGACGGCTATCACAGGAGCCAACAGGGAAGCTGCCCGTGATAGACCTCGTGGCTTGATTGCAGGCAGAGCAAAACAGAGGTTTAGGAATCACCAGATAAACGGGATAGTAGGGACAAGCAATGCGTGAGCCAAAGCCAGCGACTTCTGGCGAAAGCACGAGGTCACGGGAGTGGTGGTTTTTATGCGTTGCGTCGTGCCTAGGGAAGAATGGTCCATCGCGTTGGACTCCATCAACGCCGCAGCTTGGCTTCGTTCTTTGCCTTGGATATGACTAATATGAGTCTCCGGCGTCACCTTGAGGAGAGTTCGTATCCAAACATACCGGGAACGTGCGTCGAAGGTACCGAGCCGCAATGATTGGCGATCCTGATATCGTCAGCGGATACAACCAACGGCCGCTGAGCACCGGAGGAGGCCTGCACTGTTAACGCCCGATAACCAGACGTTGATTGAAACTGCAATCTTCGGAACCAACGAATTACCGCATCACCATATTTTCCTCATCGGCAGAGTTGTTGATTTTCACCTGCCTGCCTCCTTTTCCCGTAGCAACACACTCAAATGAAGACACTCAAGCCTGTAAATGTCGTCGTGGTCGGGGCGGGATGGACGGGCCTTGCTATGGCGAAGGAAGTTGTCACGCGCACTAGCTTGTCGGTTCTGGTTTTGGAACGGGGGCCAGCACGGAATCCTGACGACTACATGAAAACCATGGACGAACTCGACTATGCCGTTCGTCTCCGAATGATGCAGAACATCGCTGAAGAGACGATTACGCATCGTCATTCGGTTCGCGAGCGTGCTGCGCCAATCAGACAATATGGTTCCTTTATGCCAGGTACTGGAGTGGGCGGATCTGGTGAACATTGGAGCGGCATGTGCTTCCGCTATCCGCCGGATGTCTTTCTCCTTGCTAGTGCGCTTCGCGAACGGTACGGACGTGCAAGTCTACCGCACGATCTGGCCGTCGAAGACTGGGCCGTCACCTATGGCGAGCTCGAACCTTATTACTGGCGTTCGGAACAGATGATCGGGGTCAGCGGCAAGGCGGGGAATCTCCGCGGCGAACTCATGCCAGGCGGAAACATCTTTGAAGGCCCGCGCGGGTTTGAATACCCAACACCGCCGCTTAAACAGTCGTTCCTTTCGGGAATGTTCCAACAGGCCACACACCAACTCGGTTACCATCCCTATCCGCTGCCTGCGGCCACACTGAGTAATCAATATCGAAATCCGGACGGGATTACACGCCCGGGTTGCGCGTACTGCGGGTACTGCGACCGTTTCGGGTGCATGATCAGCGCCAAGGCGCAGCCGAGTACAACGCTTCTTCCCGTGATCGCGCATCGGGAGAACTTCGCACTGCGATCAGGATCTTGGGTCAGACGTATTGTGCATCAGGGTGGAAAGGCCAAGGGCGTCCGGTTCACGGACGCGAACGGTCAGGAATGCTTTCAGCCGGCGGACGTGGTCGTTCTGGCGTCTTGGACTTTAAACAATGTTCGGCTGCTCTATCTATCAAGAATCGGGCGACCGTACGATCCCGCGACCGGAACGGGAACGCTGGGTCGCAATCTCACTCACCATGTGCAAGGCGCGACGAGCGTGTTTTTCGATCGCCCGTTGAACGGCTTCATGGGGAGCGGCGCTCTTGGTACCGTCATCTCCGATTTCGAAGGCTTCAACGGGCTGAAAGGAGATGAAGGAATCCTGCGCGGGGGGATTCTTCTGTCGGCGACCGTCGGAAGCCGGCCAATACAATCCTTCGGCAACATTCCTGCAGAATCAGTAAAGGCTAATTGGGGATCGGGTTGGAAGAAGTCATCGCTCGACTGGTGGGACAAGGCAGGTGCGATCTCGTACGCGAACGAGCATCTCTCGTATCGTCATAACTATATGGATCTTGATCCGACCTACACCGATAAGTTCGGAGACCCGCTGTTGCGGTTTACGCTGGACTGGACGGAGCACGAGGGCCGGCAGCGGGCTTTTGCCGAGGTTGTCAGTCACCGCATAGCCCGTGCGCTAAACGCAAAGAGTTTCGCCACCAAAGCGGTTGGGCCGAAGTACGATGGCTCCTTCTATCAATCGAGCCATATCCAAGGTGGCGCTATCATGGGCCCGCATCCGGGTCGGGGTGTAGTGAACAGCTATCTGCAGCATTGGGGCGTGCCGAACCTCTGGGTGATCGGAGCGTCAGCTTTTCCGCAGAACGGTGCAGGAAACCCAACCATGACTTCGCTGGCTTTGACCTATCGATCAGCCGATGCGTTGATCGATCGATATCTGAAAGCACCTGGCCCACTCGTATGAAACGGCGTGAGTTTCTGACCTTGCCGGCGAATGCGTTAGGCGGCGTGTTGATTTATAGCCTTCGCGCAGAACCGCTTTTGCTGCGAGAGCCGAAGGGCATTTTGCGCATACCTCTGCGATTTTTCAGCGAGCCCGAAGCGAACATGATTTCTTTGGCATGTGAGCGCATTTTCCCAAGTGACGAGAGCGGACCGGGGGCGGCCGAGGCCGGTGTGGTCATTTATATTGACCGGCAACTTGCGGGTCCTTACGGGCGCGATAAATACCGTTACACAAAAGGTCCCTTTCAGGACTCTTTGCCCGAACACGGCTATCAGGGTAAGGCAACTCCACGCAGCCATTTATCGTGACGGACTGCAGCAGCTTGGCCGGTTCGGCGAGCTTTCCACCGCTGAGCAGGATGCGCGTCTGCGAGCAATCGAATCAACGTTGTTCTTTCAAATGCTGCGGGCACACACGATTGAAGGGATGTTCTGCGATCCCATGCATGGCGGCAATCAAGGGTTAGTCGGATGGCAGTTGATTGGTTTCCCGGGCCCGCACATGAGCTATCGGCCGGAAGTCGACCGGCACTACGGCCAGGCCTGGCGTCCCAAGCCGATGAGCCTGAAGGATGTGTTGGGTCAAGCTGTGGAACCGTGGGAGGACGAAAAAGAGTAATGTACGTCAGACATGACCGTTTATCACGGCGTCGTGAGACATTGAGGCACGCGCCGAACCAACTCTGCGGCCCTTGCGAGATCGCGGCGGATGAAGAACTTGTAGCCGGCCATCACCGCAACTCCAGCGACGAGCAGTAAACCTGAAACTCCACCAAATATCGCAGATAGGCCAAAGTGCGGCTTGAGAAAGCTGGCTATAAGAACGCCGAAAGCCCCGCCGAGTGACTGTACACCGGTCAATACCGCCATGGCGCTTCCCCGTTTTCGAGGTTCGAAGAGTTCGAAAACAATGGGGGGTTCTGCGCCGTTGCCGATAGCGCGAAAATACGTGAAACCGAGAATAGCGGCTGTCACCATAGCCATCGAGGGATGACCTGTGAAGAGCAGCAGGAAGGGAGCACCGATAAGATACGAGATCCCTTGCATCAACACGCGGCGCTGAGCACCGCCGGCTGCGATCCTATCGGAAAGGTAACCGCCAGAAAGCACGCCACCGCAGACCGCAAGCTGAAGGGCAAAAGTGCCGGAGAAACCTGCCGCGGCTAGGCCCATGTGGAAGGTTTCGGAGAAGTAAAACGGCAGCCAATTTACAAAGATCCAAACCCCGGCGGCAATGAACAACCCCTCCAAAAGCAAGATCAGATAAGAAGGAACTGCAAAGAGCGAAGGCAGTGCGCGCCACCACGGCTGGAGGTGCGGAGTTGTCTGCGCAGTTTCCCCTTTCAAATCGCGCAGCTTGAGTGCAGTGAAACCGGCTAGCACTAGTCCGGCCAAGCCCAAAATGATAAAGCTGAAGCGCCAACCGTAGCGCTCGCCGAGAGAACCGGCAAGTACGCCGCCCAGGATCGGCCCTAGATTTAGCCCAGCCAGTTGCCATCCTGTCGCTGCGCCACGAGTCGATGCGTCATGATAGTCTCCAATCAGCGCATTCGCCGCTGGCGTATAGGCGCACTCGGCAATGCCCAGAAGTGCGCGGACGAGTAGCAGTTCATGGGCATTCCTGACGAACCCGGTGGCCAGTGTCACGAGACTCCAGGCGACCAGACTTCCGACAATCAGTTTCGATCGCGAGAACCTGTCTGAAAGCGCGCCGGCGAACGGCACGCAGAGGCCATAGGTCCAAAGAAAAAAAGATCCAGTACCGCCGAGTTGGATGTCCGTAAGGTGAAGATCGGCTTTCAATAAAGGGAAGAGAGAGAAAATAGCGGCACGATCGGCAAGATTCATGCCGGCGATAGCGGCCAGCAGCACCACGACTTGCCACTTATACTGCAGCCGATAAGTCACGCTTGAGGCGCAGGCGTGTCTGCGAATCGGATGTCGTCAGGCATGTACTTTCCCGGAACACCATTGAATTCGCCGGTTCCAGGAACGAATGGATATCGGTTTTTGATCTCATCGGTGAGCGTGATGCCCAAGCCGGGACGATCGGGCGGGAGGACGTACCCGTGTTCTTTCACGAATGAGCCGTTCATGATCTCGCTGTGGAGCCCGGCGTAGTCAGGCGGGACTTCGAGAATTCGCGTATTCGCGGCCGCAAATGCGCAATGCACATTCTGCATCAGGCAACCGCCCGCACCCCAGGCGTGCGTCGCGATAGTGCGGCCACGCGCTTCGAGCATGCTTGCGATCTTAAGGAATTCGCCCAGTCCTCCCGTAAAAGAAGCGTCGGGCTGGCCGATGTCAAACGCGTCGCACCCGGTGAAGACTCGCCACTCATAAGCGGCTGTCAGACACTCGCCCCCCGCGATAGGGACAGAGGTGCTGCGGCACAACTCCGCGTAGCCCCAAGGATCTGTGTAGGGCAGCGGCTCCTCAAAGAAGAAAAGATCGTATGGCTCCAGGGCCTTGGTTACGGTAGAGGCGGTGTCGAAAGACCAGGCACCCTTGGGATGGTTCGCCATGTGGCCGTCCAGCATGACATACGTGTCTCTCCCCACACGGGAACGGATGAATTCGAGCTTGTCGGCCTCGAAGGCAGCCGCGTGGTGCGGATTGTCCGAAACGTAGGAGCCGCGTCCGGGCTCGTAGGATCCGACGCCCACCTTGAATCCTTTGAAGCCAAGCGAAAGATAGTAGTCGATCTTTTCCCCAAGGCGGTCTTTGGGATAGTTACTCGGGCCGCCCGTGGCATAGCAGAGCAATTTCTCATGTTTGCGTCCCCCGAGCAATTCGTAAACGGGAAGACGGGTCTGCTTTCCCTTGAGATCCCATAAAGCCGCTTCGATGCCATTGAGTACCACCACGCCAACCCCTACGCGGCACCAAAAATTCCCGCAATAGTACATCCGGTTCCAAAGCTCGGCGATGTTGTCGACGTTCTGGCCGATGAGAATCGGACGAAAGAAATCTACGATACCGGGAACGATCTCGGGGCAAAAATAGCCCGCGTAGGTTTCGCCGATACCGACCAACTCAGTGTCGGTATGAATCTCTATGAAGGCGGCGCTCCTGAGCTTTCGGGCTTCCCTCATAAACCGGTCATTCGTTGTGGGTCCGGTCAGTAGCACTGTGCGGACGTCGACGATTTTCATGCTTCGTTCTCATCGACGATAGCAATGGTTTTCACCGTCGGCCCCCAAACTTCGGACACGCTATCCAACAGGTGGAACGTGGCGGCGAGTAGGGCACTCTTCAAGGTTGATCGCAAAAAGGGCAGTGATTAGAGTTGAGTGGATTCCTGCCCGGAACTCCCCTGTTGCGGTTCTACCTCGTGTATTGAAGGAGAAGTGTTGATAACCCTATACCGTTCGTACCCGAAGCGGCGCTACCTAGCGTACCGGATCCCAATCCTATTCGCACTGATCGTGCCCGCCTTGCTGGGGCAGACAGCTCAGATCACTGGCCTGTTGACCGACCAAAGCGGGGCCAGCGTTCCAGGCGCTATTGTTGCCGCGCAAAATCTTGATACAGGCATCAAGCTGACAACGACAAGCAACGAGTCCGGGAACTATACAATCCCCGGTCTCCCGGTCGGGAGCTATTCGGTGACTGCGACCAAGGAAGGGTTCAAGACGCTCGTCCGTTCGCCGGTAAAGCTGGATGTTGCGCAAAACGCCAGAATCGATTTCAGCCTGGATGTGGGAAGCGTATCGGAGCGGTTGACGGTCGAAGCCTCCGCGCCGATCCTCCAAACGGAGGAAAGCTCCGTAGGGCAGGTCATCAACAAGGCTGAGGTGGTAAGTCTTCCTCTGAACGGCCGGGACTTCCTCCAATTGGCAAGCCTCACGCCCGGAACAGTGCAAACCGGGGCTGGATATTTTCTTCCAGGTAACGCGATCCGAGTCAACGGCAGTTGGGGCTCCACAACGGTTTATATGGTGGACGGAATTAACTCAACTGACTCCTATTTCCCCGGCGCGATCATGCTGCCTTCGCCGGATGCAATCCAGGAGTTCAAAGTCCAATCCAACACATTAGATGCCCGATACGGTATCGGCGCGTCGGTGGTCAATGTCGATATACGCTCCGGGACAAACCAGTTCCACGGCAATCTCTTCGAGTTCTTGCGAAACGACGCAATGGACGCCAGGAACTTCTTTGCCATTACAAACCCGCCTCTCAAGCAAAATCAGTTCGGTGGTACGTTCGGGGGGCCTATCGTCCGGAACCGGACATTCTTCTTCGTCGATTATCAGGGGACAAGAATCCGGCGTGGCCAGACATTTAATTCGATTGTTCCGACTTCGGCCATGTGGACCGGGAACTTCGCAGGGCGGCGGACGATTACAGATCCTTTCACAGGTATTGCGTTTCCGAATAACCAGATTCCCGCGAATCGAATTGCCTCCCAGGCAGCGTTCTTCCAGCAATACTTTCCTTTACCAAATGCTGGAACTACCTTCATCGCCAGTCCTGCACAAAGCGATGACACCGATCAGTACGACATTCGGGGCGATCATCAGTTCAGCTTGAAAGACTCGATGAAAGGCAGTTATTCGGAGCAGCGCGAGGACACGTATCTACCTGGTTCGTTTCCGCTAAATGGTGGAGAAGCCCGTGGGGTTCGCGCCCATCGTGCTGGCGTGGGCTGGGTTCACACATTTAGCCCAAGTCTCGTGAATGAATTTACGGGGGGCTACACGCGCCTGGTTTACACGGGAGTGCCGCAAGGGCTCGGGACAAATTACACGCAGCAGGCTGGCATCGGTGGATTTAACCAGACAAGCGCTGAGTTTCCCGGATTTCCAGGAATTACCCTCGCCGGCTACACGGGTCTGAACGGTAACGTTTCACGCCCGACAAGAGACCGGGAGAACCAATGGGTGTTGAGCGATAACCTGACCCTTGTAAGAGGTACACACACGATCCAGGCCGGTTTCGACGTGCGCTCGTTTAAAAACGACAACATTAACGCCGCTAATGCGCGCGGCAGTTTCGTTTTTTCGGGAACGTACACCGGAGACGCTTTCGCCGACTATCTGCTTGGCTATCCGTTCCAGGCGTCGCGTGATTATCCTCGCGACCTGTTCGGATACACCGACCGCCAGCAGGGGTTCTACGTCCAGGACAATTGGAAAGTCCGACCAAACCTGACCCTAAATCTGGGTCTTCGGTATGCGCTGTTACACCCCATGGACCCGATCCACGATCAGGTAGCCTCGGTGAATATCTCCAAGAACCAGATCGTTGTGGGCAGTGATTCCTCGGGCAAACTCGGAGGAGGTCAACAAGTTACTCCCGTATTACTTCAGCAGTTCGCCTCAATGATCGTGCCGTCTTCTCAGGTTGGACTCGGGCCGTCGCTGCGCAAGACCTACTACGATTACCTGGACCCGAGACTTGGGCTGGCATGGGAGCTGAAGCCCGGGCTTGTCCTTCGCATGGGTTACGCGATTGTCCATGTGATTGAAAACGGCGAGCGGAATGCCAGCGCTGGGATCATCAACCCGCCCTTCATTGCAGATGAAGTGAACATCCCCAATACGACGCCAGTGCCCACCAGAACCTTTGGGAATTATTTCCCGCCCATCTCGGCGCAGAATCCCTATGGCCCGTTAGCCTTCTTCAGTATCGACCCCAATCGGCCATTCGCTTACCTGCAGCAATACAACGTGACGCTTCAGAAGAGCCTTAGCCAGCGTGCGTACTTCGAGGCCGCTTACGTCGGAAGCAAGGGTACACACTTCCCGTTTTCGGCGTTGGCAAATATTCCTCTGCCCGGACCCGGCCCCATTCAGGCACGCCGGCCAAACCCGCTGTTTGCAGCGGGGAACCTTATCACTAACACCGACAACAACAGCTATAACTCTCTGCAAACTAAGTTTGAGGTGAAAACGTATCGCGGAATCAACCTGATCGCGAGTTATACCTGGTCGAAAGCGCTCGATTATCAGCCACAAGCAAATCCCACCAATCCGCGCGAAATCGTCACGACGAATCAGCAGAATCCAAACAACGCCTATGGCGAACGCGGTCTGGACCCCACCAATATCGCTCACCGGTTCACAGCGGGCCTGGTTTATGAATCGTCATTTTTCAAGGGACGGCAGGATGCGTTCGGTTGGATTCTGAAAGATTGGGGGTTCACCACGATTGTGACGGCTCAGACTGGATTTCCATTTACCCCTACCATTGGTACTGACCCGGCCAACACGGGAACGAGCTTGCGACCGAACCGGATTGGCAACGGCGCCTCATCCGACCCAACGCTGAATCAATGGTTCAACGTCGCGGCCTTTTCTGTTCCGGGAGCGTATACTTACGGGAACTCGGGTCTGAATATCCTGACGGGTCCCGGACTGAAAGACTGGGACTTCGGATCATTTCGGCACTTCCCGTTGTTCCGCGAAGGCGCGGGCCTAGAGTTTCGTGCCGAGTTCTTCAATATCACCAACACACCATCATTCGGAAACCCAGTGACAAACATCCAGTCCACTTCAGCCGGCAAAATTCTTGCGACGAGTAACAATCCCCGGGAGATCCAGCTTTCCTTGAAGTTTCGCTTCTGATAGGAGTTTTGGAACGTCGGAGTCGCAAGATGCGAATCCTTGTGGTTGATCCTAACGACATCATTGCCCGGCCGCGTCAATTGCTGGGCGACCATGAGTTCGTCTCTGTGAAGAGCACGGAGGAACGGTCCGTTGTTGATCCGCCGGTTGGCGCCGTTTTGTGCAGTGGCGGACCCTACCCGGCGCCGCTCATCGCTCGGATGAGTTCGTGCCGCGTGATCGCCAGGATTGGAATCGGAGTGAACGACATCGACGTCGATGCGGCCTCCCGCGCCGGGATTTTAGTGACCAATGTGCCGGACTATTGCATGGACGAGTTGTCGGATCATGTGATTGGGTTTTTGCTCGCCTTCAGTCGCGGCATCTTCCGAGCCGCTGTGGCGGCTCAAGCGGGTGTCTGGTCTCACCGAACAGTGACTCCGCTTCGGCGCATACGCGGGCTTCGGTTAGGATTGATCGGATTTGGAAGAAGCGCGCGAGCGGTGATACCCAAAGCTCGCCCCTTAGGTTTGGAAATCCTCGCCTACGATCCGAATCTTGCAGCGGATGCATTCGCGAGCGCCGGAGTGACCAAGGCGGACCTGGGCGAAGTGCTGTCGACTTCGGATTTCATATCGATTCACGCTCCCCTGACCGGCGGGACACGCCATCTCATCGGGCGCAAGGAGTTGTCACTCATGAAGCCTTCAGCGGTGCTGATCAATATCTCGCGCGGCGCCATCATTGATGAACAGGAGCTTACTCAGGCATTGCGGAACGGGCAGATCGCGGGAGCGGCATTGGACGTGATGGATCCCGAGCCTCCGGCGGACGATCACCCGCTGCGAAACATGCCAAATGTGATCCTGACGCCCCATATCGCTGGTTATACCGAGGAATCGGTGGTTGAGGCGACCACGAAGGCCGCCGCCGAGGTTCGGCGCGTACTGTCGGGCGAGATGCCTCTCAATCTGGTGAATCCCGAAGCCCTGCAAAACTTCGAGAAGAAGTGGCCCGGGGGGCTGGCGGGCTGAATGTCAGGCGTCGAGCGCAAAGGGGAACGTCACCAAGCGTCCAGAAGCCGCTGAGATCCTGCAAGCCTGGCAGATCTCGATAGCCGCACGGCCGTCCTCACCGGTGACTTGTGGGCGGCGCTTCTCGCGGATGCTTTCGATGAACTGCTGCACCACACCTACGTGAGGAGCCAAGCGCTCCGGTGCTTTCACATCGCGCCAAACGTCAAAGCTCGGCGCGGTGATTGCACGCTCCCAAACGCCATCCCTGGTGACGTCCAAATATTCGAAGCCTTTGAAATCTATAAGGCCCGTCGCTCCAACAATCTGAAAATGAAAGCGACCGCTCCGGTGTCCGGGGACGGGCACATCAGGCGAGCACAGATACTGAGCCACCACCCCATTCTCAAATTGGATCTGAGCCATGATGGTGTCGTCGCGAAAAGGAGCGCTTTCATCACCGTCGGTGGCGGGCGAAGCAAAACTTGGAACAAGCGCGAAAAGCTGCTTGGGTTTGGCCTCAGTCAGCCAGAGCATGAAATCCGCCACGTGCGAGGCCATGTCACAGAACAGGCCACCGTTCTCCGGCTCGAGAATCCACCGTTTTCCGATCAACACCGAATGCGCAATGGTAACGGGGAATGTGTCGCTAACAGACATCATGCGAATGGGCCCTATTGCGCCTGACACTATGAGCCGCTTCGCCTCCACAAGCAAGTCTCTGAAGCGCTGCGTCTTTACCACCGACAGGTTGACAGCCGCCTTGGCGCAGGCTGAGATCATCGCGTCGCAATCAGGAACCGATGCTGCCATTGGCTTCTCAACTAAAACATGCTTGCCGGCCGCCGCTGCGGCTTCTGTTTGTTCGCGGTGGAAGCGAGTCGGCAGGGTGATAATGACGCCATCGATATCCGCTCTGGCGAGCAACGCGGCGGATGAAGGTTCGAAGGGCACGCCGTACTCAGCGGCAAGCGCCGGGGCGCGGGTACCCACTGCGATCCCGGCGAGTTGAGCGCCTTTCGTATAGCGCGCCAACGCTTCGGCGTAAGTAACCGCCATGTACCCAGATCCGATGATTCCAATTCCGATGCCGTCGCGTCCCATGGTCACTTTAGTGTAGGAACGCGAAAGCACGTGGGGCAAATGGATCGGCTGCTACGAGTCCACGCTGATGGACCATTCTCAACATCGGCGGAAGTTGCGGTTGCCCGTGCCGGCCGCTACAAGACAAGCAGTGCAGATGTCTCCGACCGGGACCACTTCTTGGATGAAAGGGGCTACGCGGCTGCCGGGAGACTCTTGTGATACCGGCTTCATGGTGCTGCGCTCTCCAAGTTCGGCGAGTTGCGATATTCTGATCTGCGGCAATCCCCATCAAATGCCTTATTCGAAACAAAGTTGCCCATGAAACCCATCCTTTCCCGACGCGGGATGTTACAAATGGCGCTTGCGCCGGCGGTCGTCGCCGCCCAGGGATCGCGTCGCCGACACTCCTCCCACCGTGTCGAGAGGCTTCCCCGCAATGCGGATGGTGGACGGCCGCTATCCTCTTCCTCAGAAACCCGGCCTTGGTTTCGAGATTCAAGAATCAGTTCTGAAAAGGTACCCGTTCCAAGGTACGCGACCATTCCCGCCAGCCTTCCAGGCCGACCCGGCGCCATTGACCCGCGACGCCCTTATGCAGCGATTCTGCCAGGCGTATCGGCCATTACGTGGCTTGACAGCGCGGGAAATTCGTTCTTCTCTTCCATGCAGGCGAGCGTAGAAAAAAGACTAAGCAAAGGCTTTTTACCTGCTGGCGAATTGGACTTGGGCGCACGGCCTGGACAATGCTGGGGTGATCGCCGGGTGAACGGACCGGTTCCTCAGGACCCAACGAAGCGGAGAGCTGATTGGGCGAGTTCGAATAGTGATCTACGCCATCGCGTAAACATAGCGGGAACTTATCAGTTGCCCTTTGGCTCCGGTCATGGATTCGTGCCGGGGAACAGCTTTGTTGACGGCGTGATCCGGAATTGGGAGGTCGGAGGAATTGTCGTGATGCAAAGCGGTTTGCCATATACCGTGACCGTATCTGGCTCCCCCTCAAATACTGGAAGCGGCAGCCGGGCCAACCCGGTGCCCAATCCCAGCCCAGCAGGGTATCGCCCAGTGGTTCAATCCGGCGGCGTTCACCACACCTCCTGCATTCACCTGGGGCACGCTAGGCCGCAATTCTCTGCCAGCACCGGCTATCTACAACCTTGACGCAAACGTTAATAGCAGATTCAAGTTCGGCGAACGGAGCGACTTGTCTTTACGATGGGAACTCTTCCACGCGCTCAACCACTCGCAGTTCGGAGTTCCAAACGCCACGGCTGGGGTAATAGGCGCTAGGACCATCACATCGACAGAACGCTCCAAGCGACAGATGCAAGTCGCTCTGCGGCTGGCTTTCTGAGAAATGGGCCTCTCGCAGCTTGAACCGCGTCGCGTCCCTCTTATAGGTCCGTAACTCTAGTGGCGCGACGATGAAGCTTCAGCGATCCGCCTAAGAGCGCCTGATCGTAACAGCACGGTTCCGGGCTTGACGCTGCAGCAGAATCGCAAGGATCGAGGAGATGCTGATGCTTACCGTGCGTTAAGATTCTCTGCTGAAGGCATACGCCGGGATACACTATTGGCGTTTGCGTTTGTTCAGAGCAAACCTCAATCGACAAGATGCCGAATGCGAGCTCTGCCGTCGCTGCCCATAATGAATAAAAATCCCGCTTACCTCGAAACCAAAAGTCATTACCAGATCCTGGACGGCTTACGTGGCGTGGCGGCTCTTACCGTCGTGATCTTTCACACTTTCGAAGCATATGCGAATGGCGATCGCTTTCACCAGATACTCAATCACGGATATCTTGCTGTTGACTTCTTCTTCCTTCTTTCCGGCTTCGTCGTCGCCTACGCCTACGACGACCGCTGGGGACGGATGACCCAGTGGGACTTTTACAAGCGTCGTCTGATCCGTCTTCAGCCAATGGTGATCGTCGGCAATGTCATTGGAGCGGCGCTGTTTTACTTCCAGAGCTGCCCCATGTTTTCTCTTGTCAGTGGGACGCCAATCTGGAAGATGCTAATCGTAATGCTAGTTGGTTTCACCCTGATCCCTCTGCTTCCCTCGATGGACATCCGGGGATGGAAGGAAATGCACCCACTCGACGGCCCTGCCTGGTCCCTGTTTTTCGAGTACATTGCAAACCTTGTTTATGCACTTGGCGTTCGGAAACTCTCGAATAAGTTACTCGGCGTACTTGTGCTTCTATCGGCGGGTCTCCTCGTTCATCTTGCAGTCATGGGACCGCGGGGTGATGTCATCGGTGGATGGACGGTGGATCAGGAGCAGCTTCATATAGGGTTCGCTCGCATGCTGTATCCATTTTTCGCCGGCATGTTGCTCATGCGTACCGGCAAGCGAATCCACACGAAGGGTGCGTTCATCATCTGCAGTGTCCTGCTCGTCACAACTCTTTCCGCGCCGAGGTTTGGCGGCCCGGATCAATTGTGGATGAACGGATTGTATGAGTCATTCTGCATTGTTGTTATCTTCCCGGCCATCGTCATGATGGGCGCAGGTAACAGCGTGAACGGGAGCGTTTCGACCAGGCTTTCCCAATTTCTAGGGGATATCTCCTACCCGCTCTACATCACACACTATCCGCTGATTTACGTCTACACCGCTTGGGTGACGCGCGAGCACGTTCCTGCAGGCTTTGGAGCGGTAATGGGTGTGTTGCTGGTCATCGCGAGCGTGCTGATCGCATACGCGTGTCTCAAGTTTTATGACGAACCCGTCCGAGAATGGCTGAAACGCAGGTTTCTGGTCAAAGACGTCCGAGAGCGCCCGGTCGGTAGTGGTGTTGTCTGATACCTTTGATCTCTGCGGAGACTCTTCTGGCGAAGCATTCCAGGCGCCGGGTGCGGCCCGCATTGATCCTCCCTAGGCGATTTGGTTGAGCAACTCGCTCATGCCGATGGATCTGGTGTCTTGTGTTGCACGCCGGAGGGACGGAGCGATGGCCAAAGCTTCTCTCCCGTCTTCAAACCAAACCAAAAACGATGCTTGCTCTGCTTCAGATAAGCGCTGTTGATTGATCCATGTGTAGTAAGCTCCCATGTCCGCGTCGATCAGGGAGCCTTGGGGATCGGTTACCGGGCGATTGTGGGCACCGACAATCAATTCCCTCATAGACTGTTCGTAAATCCGGGGCGTGAATCGGGCTAGGAGCGTCAAGGGCTGTGCTCGTCGCAGAACCTCCCGGGCAGACCACTGCACGAAGGTCGTGCTGAATAGCTGGGTTCCGGATCCTTCTGTCAACACACTGACCTGAAACTGGTTTAGCACCGCCATTTCACCTTCGCCAGCCAGCCCGAGATCCTCGGGTCGCATTTGGGCCAGCAATGTCCGAACCGCTTCCGGTCCGCCGGCCCCGGATTGCAGCGTGCGACGCATGGTTTCGACCAGCGATGTACGGACGGACTGCAGAGCGCTGAAAGACATGCAGGTCAAACCCTTGGGCTTTGAGGGCAGCTCATTCGTGTCGCCGTCGATGTACCAATGCGCGAAGGAGGCGGGATAGGCCGCTGAACGTGCCGTGATTGCTTCCACGATTGCCTCTCGTCCCTGTGCGGGGTCAACGTTCGAGAAATAAGCTCCGTGCGGACGCAGTTTTCGGAATAGAGGGTACCGGTTCTCTTTCATTCCGCGTCCGATTACTACAATCGCTAATCGCCGTGCGGGAAGCGACGCCCGTGGCGCGGCCGCATTTAGCTGTCTCACATACTCGATGGACGCTGCCCGAAACGTGTCGATCTGATGAGACGCCCAAAGGTGAGCAGACAGCTGCTCTGAGAAGCTTCCCGGTGCGTTCACCCAGTCCAGATCTCCGAGATTCGCCGGAATCCGCAGACTCTCGAAGCTTGCCATTGCTTGCCGAAGCTGTTCCGTGGACATGGTGGCGAGGTAAGTGAACTGGTGATCCAACTCTCTTCGTTCCGCCGGAAATTTCCAGTCGTAAGTGATCAGTTCCCGCAGTAACAGCGGCAAGAATGCGAGTGGCAGCCGTTGCAACAGGGATAACTGATTTGTCGCGAGCTGCCGTGCTTGCGGAGGATACTTTGCAAATTGCTCGCGGTTGAGGTCTTTTGGTCCCATGAATCACAGGACCTCAGGAAGTAGCTTGCCTTTGGCGAAGCGTGGCGAGAATCCGGCCAGGGCTCCCAACGTGGGCACAAGATCGATCGATTCCACCGGGCGATCTACTATGAGATTTTGCCGAATGCCCGGTCCTGTCGCCATCATCCAGGTTGTCCGGGAGAGGGCATCGCCGGTCCTATGGTGCTGAAAGCCGTTACCGCCCGCATCCGTGTCCGAGTCACGGCCGAAGTCGGGCAGGATAAACAGATTTGTTTTCCCGGCGTATTCCGGCTCGGTTCCTATGGCGCTCCAGATGTCCCGGCAGAGCCGGTCGGTGCGTTGAATTCCTTCGATATACAAGGAGTAACTACCGGAGTGTGCGACGTCGATATCGTGCAGCGTGATCCATAGAAGACTGGGGGCCAATTGCCGCATGAGCTGTCGTGCGATGTAAACCGAGAGCTCATCGGGACTCGACAAGCTGCGCGCGTGTGCCGAGAATTCTGCAACTGATAGCTTCAGGATCTCTGCCATCTGTTGGACCTCGATGGCGCGGCCACTCACTCTCGGTGCGTATAACGGAGTCTCATAGTTATCCCGGAGCAGATGTTCGTACTCAGCTCGCCCTCCTGCGGGAAGTGCCGCAGAGAGCAGCCGCTTCGGAAGGATTACTCCAGCTCCCAAGCCGTTGGCGTACGAAGGGTGACCACTCTCTCCGATACCGTTGAAGCCGTTACTCGGCGCAACCACCCAGGCGTCGGTGATGGGCCGCTTAAGATCTTTGCGGAAGTACTCGAACACCGTTGGGTTGTTCGGCGACACCGCCGCGAAATTATTGAAGCTCTCGTAGACACCCGTCGCAAGACTCGCCGTAGCGACATAGTGCCCTAATATTCCGCGGTTTACTACCTGGGTGAAGAATGTCGATTGAGGGATCAATTCGCGCAGAAGGTACGGAATGTTCTCCTGCCCCTCCGGCATAAAGGTCTCTTCGTCGCGCGCACCTCCACCGAAGGTGACCACGATGGTTTTGGCGGCTCGTGGCAGTGCGGCGGCCCGGAATGGCGCGCACCCAACTAATGTGCCGAACCCAGCCCGCGTTACCGTCCGTAACATGTCGCGACGGTTCCAAGAGATCGCCTGAGCCACCTCGTGCGGGTTGCCTGAACGGCAGTTTGCGAATTCGGAGGAAGTCCTGATTGCGATTTGTCCTTTCTATCACGTTCTGTTCACGGGTGAGCGAACGGAACACTCTCTACGATCCTGATCACTTGATCACACGGCTGATTTTCCAACACCTGCCGAGCTCCGCTTGGCCATGAAATGTCAATCCGGTCGATCTTTGTAGCCGAAGCAAGGCCGAAGTGCAAGCGCAGATCGTTCTGAGACAAGTAGCTCCCTCCGCTCCTCACTTCGCGATAATGTGCTTGGCCATTCGAGGTCAGCTTCACGCGCGCGCCTATAGCACTTCGGTTCGATCGTCGACCAATCAGATGAAGTAGCGTCCAGTGATTGGAGGGATTGCTCTCCTGCTTAAGCAGTGACGGAGCCTCGTTCTGGTTATTGACGGCAATTTCGACGGCCCCGTCGTTGTCAAGGTCGCCAAACGCTGCTCCCCGCGAAGAATGACTGTCCAAAAATGCCGGACCGGCAGTTCGGGAAAGATCGCGAAACTTCCCGTTGCCAAGGTTCTCGTAAAGGATTGCCCGCTCTTTATAGCGAACGTCAATGCCGAGCTTCTCCACTTCCGGAAAGACATGACCATTCACCAGAAGAAGATCCTCGCGCCCATCCGAATTGAAGTCAAGGAAGCCAGTGCCCCAGCCCACGTATTTAGTGTTTTGTCCGAGGCCGGCGGCAAAGGTCACGTCGTCGAAGCTTGCCTGGCCGAGGTTGTGGTAAAGCGTCTCGAATTCGTCGGAGAAATTCGTTCGAAATATGCTGAGATGGCCATCACCGTTATAATCGGCCGCATCTACGCCCATGCCCGACATTGCCCTCCCGTTCCCGTCGTAAGCGACGCCTCGAAGCACGCCCTCTTCCTCGAACTGCCCATGGCCCTTGTTCATGTAGAGGAGCGAAGGCGTTTGATCGCAAGCGACGTAGATATCGGTCAGACCGTCTTCATTGAAGTCGCCCGTCACCACCCCTAGCGAGTAATGGCCGTCCGGCCCGGCAATTCCGGACCGTTCCGATATGTCGGAGAACGTACCGTCGCCGTTATTGCGGTACAGGATGTTGCGCTCGAACGGCAACCCTCTCGGCCCGCAACTAACCGGGAGGCCCCTATAGAAGCAGTATGGATTTGCGCCCGGTTTTGGTGTGGTCGCGGGATCAAACTTCAGATAATTAGCGACAAACAAGTCAAGTTTCCCATCGTTGTCTATGTCGGTGAATGCGCAGCCGGTGTTGTATCGAATCCGATCCTGCAAAAGATGCGATGCTGCGGTGACGTTATCGAAACGGGACCCACCCACGTTCCGGTATAGCCGGTTCGCGCCCCAATAAGTGACAAACAGATCGGTGAATCCGTCGTTATCGAAATCGCCGGCGCAGACACCTTGTGCCCACCCGGCCGAGCGCAGCCCCAACTTCTCGGTAACATCTCGGAAGGTGTCTTTGCCTTCGTTCCGGTACATCCGATTTGTGCCGCCCTGGCCTGAGAGCACAAAGAGATCAAGTAGGCCGTCATTATCGTAGTCGACGAACGCAATCCCGCTCCCGGTCGTCTCGATGATGAATTCCTTCGAGACCGTGCCACCGTTAGGGAACACATCGACTAGACCTGCAGATCTGGCGATATCTCGGAAACTCGGAGCATAGGGGCTAGACAACGCTCCAAAGAGAAGCATCAGCGCCGAACTCAAGCGCGGCACCATCACTGATCCGGTGGCTTTTCGCCGAGCTTCTTCAAGAAATTAGTAAATTCACCCTTCGGGCGGCTTCTGCAGGCGGTCGAGAATGGCCTTTTCACTCTTTGCTTTCTCCATTTGTCCGGCATTTCGGTACGCTGTCAACAGCGCGTAGTGAGCTGCTTCACTGTCGGGCTCGATTGCAATCGCTTGAGACAACAGTTGGATTGCAGCGTCGTATTGCTTTTCCTGCGTATTAGCTTTTCCCAGAGCTACTAAAGCCGCTACAAACTTGGGCGATAGAGCGACCGCCCTCTGAAAGTGTACTTTCGCATCGGTTGACTTTCCTTCGACTTGGGCTATTTGCCCGAGCTGAAACTCACATGCGCCATCCTCCGGGCTCAGCTTGAGCTCAGAACTGGAATTCAATCGCAGCGAGGCTTAGCGAAGCCGGATCATGACTCTGCAGAAGAAGCGCGCGACCCAGACGGTAATGAATATCCGGTGCATCCGGATTCAATTCGATCGCTTTGCGATACTCCGCTACTGCCTGAGCGTACTGGTTCTCAACCTCAAAGATTTCGGCTGAAAGCTGATGCACCCGATAGGAGGAAGCCGAGCGTTGAAACATAGCAAACGTGGCGTCGTTGAAGGCTTTCATGTGCAACTTCGCCGAGAGATATAAGACGTCCGGGTCTTGGGGAAAACGTTGTCTCAGGAGTTGCAACAGAGAAAACGTCTTAGCCTCGTCATGCGTTACGCTGTAACACTTCACGGCGGCCAAAGCCGTCATCCGGTACAAGGCAGGGTCTTTCGGTTCAGGACGAGCGGTGAGTTCCGGCAGAGCCGCCTGGCAATCACCGAGCGCCGCTTCGGTCAATGCGGCAAAGACTTTTGCTGTCTGGTCGGAGGAGCGTGCCAAAACCTCACGAAACTTGATCAACGCAACCGAATAACGCCCTTCGTTGAAAGCTGCGATGCCTTCCTGGCGAGTGGAGTTGTCACACATTCCCGCGGCGGCTGTCAGCAAAACCGCGCACAGTGCGTTAGTGACCCGCATCATCTAACATCAGATCTGCATTTCCGAAGCCGTGATGCGATTTGCCTTCGTAATAGCGGAAGCTCAACAGGGGTGGTGGTCCGGCAGTGATCAGCTGAGGGCGGCTTACACGATCGTCGGAAAGATCGCCCAAACCCGTACACCGACCCGATGCGGAGATCCGATCGAGCAGCAGGGATTCTTCCGGTGAAAGGGCCGATCCGGCAAATAATCCAAGCAACAGAAATCCTGCCTTGAGCACCACGACTATCTCCCGCTCAACTCCTCGAGCGCATGGCGGGCCACCGCGTTCGAGGGCTTGCGATCAAGCAGTTGCTGCATAACTTGCCTTGCCTTCTCGATCCTGCCCAACCGGGCATAAACTCGTCCGAGATTCAAGTAGAGTATATCCTCGTCGGGTGCTTTACTCACGCCGTAGGCGAAGGCAGCGATGGCGTCCTCCGGTTTACCGGCTTGCGTATAAAGCACTCCGAGATTGTTGATGGCTTCGGCGTAATCTGGGCGAAGCGTGATCGCCTGCTGCAAGTATCGCGCCGCCTGCTCGAAATGACCCTGCTTACCCAGCGATACCCCGAGGCCGTTCGCTGCCTCCGCCGATTTGCTGTCCAGTTCCAGTGCTCGGCGATACTTCTGTTCCGCTTCGCCGTAATTGTTCAATCGAGCAGCGACATCACCGAGACCGAGAAGAGCCGGAGTGCTGTCGGGATTCACTCTCAAGGCTTGCTGAAAGGATTGTTCCG
This sequence comes from uncultured Acidobacteriaceae bacterium, assembly GCA_963730775.1. Taxonomy (GTDB): domain Bacteria; phylum Acidobacteriota; class Terriglobia; order Bryobacterales; family Bryobacteraceae; genus Bog-105. The sequence goes on from CAVSTI010000028.1 coordinate 865,063, forward strand.
CCTGTTCAATTCGGTTCTGTTCCCAATGAATTTGGCCTACGAGAACCAGAACGCGAGCGTTGTCCGGTGTTCTCCGCAACACTCTTTCTAGATACGGAAGGGCTTGTTCGTAGTAGCCGGCCCAGAGAAATGCAGCGCCGAACTTGAAGAAGTCGCGGTGCGCCGGATCGATGTAAGAACCTCTGAATGGAAAGGCCTGGTGCGTACCGTTCCTTACTTCCACCAGATCTGCCCGAACCTGTTCCGCAGAAGGCAGCCTTCCGTATATTTTGACGGCATGGCCGGACTCATTCAACAGCAGGGCAAGAGGCAGCTTCAGCGGAGTGCGCCAGTCAAACAGATACCGGCGGAAGATCTCATACTGCTCCCGTTTGCCGCCCGAAAGCTGCGAGTCATGAAGCACGAAAAGCCGCGGACCGGGCTGCGGTTCCGGAAGGGGAACGGGTTCAACGAACCAGGTATCTTCCAATGCAAGATCATTTCGCGCAGGTACGGGGCGGCTCGGCCAGTCGCTACGAGGTGCAAGTGGCTGCGAGCGGACTTTAGCCGATCCTTCTAGTAAGAAGTGCCTGATTCCCGAGTCCAGTCCCTGAAATTCCTGCACCAAACCAGACGGCCAAGTCACGCGCACAAGATCAGCCTTCAGCGATGGGCCAACTCCGAAAATGATTTGCTTAGTGTGTTGAGAAAGGAAACCAGACCCGGCCTCGAGCCACTTTGTTTGGCCGTCTACCTGTATCCGGGCGCCGATTGCATCGCGGTTTGATTTGGTGCCCTGCAAGTGAAAGACAATGGCTCGATTCGTCCCGACACAGTTGTTCTGCAAAATCCGTACCTGTGGGCCCAATCGACTTTTAAGTACGATGTCGGGTCGCCCATCCCCATCGAAATCTATCACCGCAAAGGCGCGGCTGTCGTCAGCGAAGTCGAGCCCGCTAACGCCAGAGAAATCGAAGTATTGGCGTCCCCTTCGAACATGGAGAACGTTCGGCTCGTGACCGTTCCAACTGTACTCCTCCCGAATAAATTGGTTGATCGCATTCCAACCATTCTCATAAGCGGCAGAACGGGTGGCCGTAACGGGGGAACGATTTACTACCTGTCGCCAGAAGAAGCTGCTCAGGTCTGTTCGAGACGTGTTCGTCAACATACCGCAGGTGACGAAAATCTCCGGTTCACCGTCGTTGTTCAGATCATGGCCGCCGGAGGCCCAGGCCCAACGTCCGAAGGTTGCATTTTCCCGTACACTGACATCCGCGAATGTGTTGTTCCCGCGATTCTGGAATAAAGAATTCCCCATCGTGTGCGCCCGATAGGCGCCTCCCAATTCGGGCCCGTGCGCAGGAGCAAATGAGCGATCCTGCGTGACTCTTTGGCCCGCATCCGTCCACATATTGCCCACATAAAGATCCGCCTTGCCGTCGCGATCGTAATCGAACCAGGAAGCGCTCATACCCGGGCCCATAGCTTCCACGCCGGCGCTTGCCGCCATATCGCGAAAGCGGCCCTCCCGGTTGACATAGAGGTTATTCCGGCCAAAATCATTCGCTACGTATAGTTCAGGCCAACCATCGTCGTTGAAATCGCACCAGGCCGGTGCGAAGCTGAACCGGTCATTGTTCTCGCTCATTCCCATTTCCCCAGTGCAGTCCTCCAGGAATCCACTCCCGTCGAGGTTCAGATTGTTACGAAACAGGAAATTGGGCGGCCCATTCCGAGCATCGTGGTAGGGAACTGCATATGTGTACTGAGCCTCGCTTTGGAAATACACGTAACAGCAGAGGTATAAGTCGAGTTTGCCGTCCCGATCGAAATCCGCCGCCGCCATCCCGGTAAAGCCGCCCTTTGGCGGAGCCGCAAAACGAAAAGCATCCGTTCGCAGAGAAAAGCGGTGTCCTTCATTCAAGTAAAGAATTGGACCACTGGCTCGTAACACAACCAAGTCTTGCCGACCCGAGTTTCGCAGGTCCAGAAATAGTGCACATGAGCTGTCATCGAGTATCCCGACGTCCCACGCATCCGTTAGATCCGTGAGGCGTCCGTCCCGGTCGAACTTGTACAGCCGGTTAGGCAAACCGCCGGGCTGGCAGATATAAACCTCGTCGACCCCGTCGCCGTCAATGTCACCGACCGCGATTCCGTTGCTCCCATAAATGTCGATCCCGGTCGCGGGATCTAGCCGCGAGCGCCAGTAGGGGATCCCGCAACAGAGTTGTTGGCGAAAGGATGGCACTCCGTCGAAGGCATGCGCCGTTACGTCACGAAAGTAGGGCGTCGCGGCAGACGCAACGTGTTCGGCTAAAGGCGAAAACTCCAGGAGTGAACCACCATTCCATACCTGTCTCCAGCGGCCAACGCGGTAAAGGAGCTTTCCGTCCTTCTCGCTCGCTACTTCGTAACGGACGATTCCATCAGGCAGAGGGTAGAACTGTACTCGTCGGATCGTGCCCAGGGATTCGATCCATTTTTGCCAGCCTTCTTCCACAGTGATTCCATTTGCATCGAACACCGCCTCCTCGAGATCCTGTGCGAGCGTCTGGTACCGACCAGGGAGCGGCGATGATCCTCGTAAAACTCCTTCGACCGGCAGCTTTCGCGAATCCAGAGCGCTGTGAAGCGCGTTGGTTATTTCGACCGCTGTTTTCTCAGCCGGGAAAGAATCGTTTCGGGCATCGATGAGGTTCTCGAGGCCGAGATACGGCGCACGGCGCCGGCTTTCCTCCGCACACAGCGTCCGAACGGATAGAGAGGTTAATGCGGGCGCGGCCAGGGCTGAAAGCAAGAATTCGCGCCGGGATCTCCGCTTCACTTGGCCGGCTCGGTGATCTTGACCGCCTGGTCGGCGGGGACTTTCCCTGTGTGTTGTTCGATGCCGCTAGGCCAATGAACCTCTACATCGTCCAACTGAGTGAGTTCGCCCAGACCAAAATGTAAAGTGAAAGCGCTTTGCGAGTAGAAACTCCCGCCGCTCATCACTTCGTCGATCATTCGCCGGCTGCCTGCGTGAACAACTACTCGCGCCCCGATAGCACTTCGATTTGATTTCGTGCCGGTGAGGGAGACGTTGAGATTGTGGCCGTGAGGACCAGTGTTCTTCAGCAAGCTGGGAGTCGAGTTCATGTTGAGGATGACGACCTCTGGCCGGCCATCACCGTCCAAATCTCCTACCGCGAGACCGCGCGCGGGACGAGGGGTTTGAAAAGCTGGGCCGGCAAGGTCAGTTACATCCTTGAACCTGGAGTTCCCCAGATTGTGGTACAAAATCGTCGGTTGCAGGTAGGTATCACCCAGTCGCTTTCCTTCCACCTCCGGATACACATGCCCATTCGCAACTACGAGATCCCGCCAACCATCGTCATCCACATCGAGGAACGAAATACCCCACCCAAGAAATTGGCGCGCGCCTAAGCCGGCCTGCTGCGAAACGTCCGTAAAGAACTTACCGTCGTCGTTGTGATAAAGCGAAGTCAAATCACCCGAGAAATTAGTTTTGGCGATGTCGAGTAGTCCATCACCGTCGTAGTCTGCAACAGCAATTCCCATACCGGCTTGTAGCGCGCCGTCGAAGTTATAGGCGACCCCCGCCGCAGCCCCCTGTTCTTCAAATGTGCCGTTATGCAGATTGTGGAAGAGCAAACTCGGTGTCATGTCGCAGGCCACGTATATGTCGGGCCAGCCATCATTATCGAAATCCGCAGCCACGACGCCCAAACTGTAACGGCCTCCCGGCTTCAGGATTCCCGAGGCATTCGACACGTCAGTGAACGTACCGTCCCTGTTGTTGTGATAGAGAGCGTTGTGCGCAAGAGGCAGGCCCCGGGGCCCGCACATGACAGGAATCTCCTTCCAGACACAAAACTCTCCCTTTGCCTGGACGCGGGGTTGTCTTCAGATCGAGATCTACATAGTTCGACGACGAAAAAGTCGAGATAACCGTCGCGATCGTAATCGACAAAGCTGCAGCCCGAGCCATAGCGAGTACCGCTGACCGGAAGCTTGGCCTTTCCGGTGACGTCCTGGAATCGTCCGTTGCCCAGATTCCTATAGAGCACGTTGTGTCCGAAGTAGGTGACCAGGAGATCGGGCCAGCCGTCGTTATCGTAATCTCCAACGCAGACGCCCTGACCCCATCCCGTTTGCGTCAAGCCGGACTGAGTGCTTACGTCCTTGAAGTGGCCGTTCCCCTCGTTGTGAAGGAGAGTGGACATGCTGTTGGGTGGCGGACCGGAATTGTCGAATCGGGTTCCATTGACAAGAAATACATCGTTACGGCCATCGCCGTCGTAGTCCAGGATGGCAACACCGTTTCCTGTCGTCTCCAGAATGTAGTCCTTATTGGCCAGACCGCCGTATGTGTTTGGAGCGCTCAAACCAGCGGAGCCAGCCACATCCTGGAAATTCGCCCGAAACGGCGAATAGCCCAGAGCCGCTGCAATGCGCAATCGCCGTACCTCCTAAAATCCACCCGTTCATTAATTCGCCATCAACCGTAAAGACCTATAGATTACATCCGTGAGACTCTAAACGCGCGATAGCACCGACCTATTAGAAAAAGCTTGTCGTAAGTTCTTGGTTGTGATAGTTTCTAGCTCAGTTTAGGGTGTCGAATTCTCCGTTGTGAGGCGCACATGCCACGTTTTGCGTGCCATTGGTGTTTGGTATTGATTTTGCTTTGGGGCAATATTGCTTTCGCCCAACGCGACCTGGGAACACTGAACGGAACCATCACGGACCCGCAGGGAGCGGCTGTCCCCAATGCGAAGGTCACCATCTTTGAAGAAGCTACCGGTCTGAGCTACGAAGTTCAAACGAATGATTCCGGTCTCTATAGCCGGCCTGCGCTGAAACCCGGTACTTATTCGGTTACGGTCGAGGCACCCGGGTTCCAGAAGTCTCAGCAGAAAGGCATCATCGTTAATCCGGGACCGACTACGGCGGCAAACATCGCAATGCAGGTCGGCAGTGTCAATGAGACGGTCAACGTGACCGCGGCAGCACCTCTCTTGCAGACTGAGTCCCCGGTGATCGGCGTCAATCTGAACGCAGAGCAGCTTTCACAGCTTCCTCTTGGCGGCCAGCGGGTCTTTACATACCTGGCTCGGCTGTCGCCCGGCGTGCTCCCTGCGGAGAACGGAGCTCGCGATGCGCTCGGAGGCGGTTTTTCGGCCAACGGGGTTCGCTCCACGGGTGAAAACAATTTTCTCCTCAATGGAGTCGACAACAACGTGAACGTGATCGACTTCATCAATCAGACCTCCTTCGTTATCGGACCGTCGATGGAGGCGATCGGGGAGATGCAGGTTTTGACCAACGGCTACAACGCCGAGTATGGGCGGGCTGCAGGCGGCGTCGTCAACGTGAATCTCAAATCGGGTACGAATCAGGTCCACGGCGTGCTGTTCGAGATTCTGCAGAACACAAAGCTCGATGCAAATCGCTGGGAGAATAACTTGGCGGGGACCGATCGGAACCCATTCAAACAGAATCAGTTCGGCGGTGCGCTAGGTGGCCCGATCATCAAGAACAAGCTGTTCATGTTCGGTGATTATCAAGGCACGCGAATCGCAACAGCGGGCGGATCGATACAAAATCTAGGGTACGGCGGTCTCATGACGATACCGACCCAAGCCATGATCAACGGCGATTTTTCGCGATTACTTGGTGCATCGCTCGGGACTATCAATAATCAGAACGTTCTTGCGAATGCCGTCTATGATCCCAAGAGTACGAGCTGTCTTAGCGGATGTGCTCCTAATTCGCTTTCTGCTCTTCCGGGGACAACGCCGGTTTATTCGAGAACGATGTTCCCAGGCAACAGAATTCCAGTTTCGGCTATGGATCCAGCGGCACTGAAGATTGCCAGACTGTATCCGGCTGAGAACCAACCGGTGCCGGTAGGAAAATTCCCCCAAAACGACTTCTTCACAGTAACTCCCGGCGCGCTAGTTACTGACCAGGGAGATGGCCGTGTCGACTACCGGATCAACGAGAGAAACAGTATATTCGGGACAATCAGCTGGTCGGATACGAATAAATCCAGTGTGCCGCCGTTCCAAGGTGCGCTTGACGGCGGGGATTTCAACGGCACGTCAGAGGTGGACTTAGGTAGAAACGCACAGCTCAGCTATACCCGAATCTGGACGCCTGCGATTATTTCTGAAACGCGCGTCGGTTTCAGCCGGTTAGTGACGGCTCGAACCCAGGCAAACGCGAATACGGATGAGTTTACTGCTATAGGCATCGGTGGTTACAATCCGACCACAACATTAAACGGCGGACTTCCCCAGATCCACTTCAATGACAACAGCAACAATCAACGCTACCGCCAAGTCGGCGCTAATGATTGGCTGCCGACCAAAGAATACAACAACGTCTGGGATTTCATTCAGAATGTTTCTGTGATCAAAGGAACTCACTCGATGAAATTCGGAGCTGAGTTCCGGCCCATTCAGTTTCCTTTTTTCCAAGTGCCATACCCGCACGGAGAAATGAATTTCAACCAGAATGAGACCGCATACCCCTCGACTGTGAACAGCCTGAATGCCAACACTGGCGATCCTGTTGCGTCGTTCCTGTTGGGTGCGATCAACGGCGGGCAGATTTCTACGACTAACTTCATTTCTTCGACAAAGAAAGCATATGCTTTCTATGCGCAGGACGATTGGAAGGTCACGTCAAAGCTGACTGTAAACCTCGGCGTTCGATACGAGTTGTTCTCGCCTATTGGAGAGAAGTTTGCCAGGCAATCGAATTTCGTGTTTCAAGACATGACGCTCTACATCCCCAAGGGACCGAACTCGGATGCTCCCTTGCCGCCGAACTTCAGCCAGAATTACACATTTAACGGGATCACCTATCCGGCGCTATTTCCCAGCGTGAAAGTCGATCGGAATAGCGTCAATCAGTATCTGATTCCTTGGGATAAATTCGATATCGGTCCGCGAATCGGGTTTGCATACAACATCTATCCAAAAACCGTTATACGCGGGGCATACGGCGTGTTCTACGGAGGCGAGGAGAACCAGGGAGGGAACCCGAACCGAGGCGAGTCGGCGCCGTTCAACGAGTCTCCTAACCTGGACCGGCCCGGTAGCGTTGGAACGTTCCAGCCGAATCCGAACTTTGCGGGTGGCGCAGCCACGGGCGGAGTTTCCTCAGGCTATCCGACGACGGTGTTCACGACGTATCCGGTAACATCACTGCAATTCCGTTCGGTCGCAACCGACTTCCGGAATCCCATGGTTCAGAAATGGAACCTGGCAATTCAACAACAGTTGCCCGGGCAAATGGCTTTGGAAGTCAGCTACATCGGGAACCACTCCTCGCATCAGCTTCTCCAGCCCGATTTCAACAACTGTATAAATTTCGGGACGACGAATTCCAGTATCACTTGCAACACGCTCCGGCGCAGCGTCGAGATTGGAAGTATTTCAGGAACAGCCACGTGGGGATTTGGAAATTATCATGGAATGACAGCGAAGCTCGACAAACGCCTTTCGATGGGGCTTCAGTTCACCGCCTCCTATACCTTTGGGCATGCCCTCGCAAATAGCGGTACAACTCTCAGTAGTTCACCGGGGTGCTGCAATGTACTCGATCCAACGAATTACAACAGTTCCTACGCAAACGCCTCGTGGGATATCCGGCACAATTTCAGCACTGGATTTGATTACGAGGTGCCGTTCGGGCGAGGCCGAACTTATGGCGGAAACCTGAATCGCTTGGTAAGCACGCTGGTGGGCAACTGGCAATTGAATGGTGTTCTTACGCTTCACACCGGGCAACCGATTACCATCAATTCAAATGGCTGCCAGGGAGTATGGAACAGGTGTCAACCCCAACTGGCTCCCGGCGCTGATCCGAATGCAGCACCAGCGGGAGGGCGCAGGCCGGACGAATGGTTCGACACGGCGAACTTCCTGCCGCCGGCTGCCCTGACGGGCGGTAATCTTGGCCTGCAGACGAATTACGGTCCTCCGACGAGATCGCTTGACCTTTCCATCTTTAAGGATTTCCCGTTCACCGACCGCTGGCGAATGCAGTTCCGGGCGGAAAGCTTCAACCTTGCCAACACGCCTCAATTTAACGCCAATAACTTGGACATCAACCGCCAGGACGCAAATTTTGGCCGCATCACTGCCACCCAACCAGGGACGGAACGGCACATCCAATTTGAGTTGCGTCTGCAGTTTTAGCGCACAGTCTGGCACATTAGAAGAGTGCAGGCCGTAAACTTACAGTTAGCGGCCTGTGCTTCATCGAAGCTCGCGCGAGGCTGCGTTTCCGTTGTATTTGCTCCTTTCTTTGCTGATCTCTTTCGCCGAGCCTAGGCAGACCGGCTCTTATCTGCCGCAGGGGCTCGCCGCACTACAGCAGGGGCGTTTAGAAGAAGCCCGCGAGAACCTCGAAGCAGCATCTAAGCTAGAACCCGCGAACGCCTACGCATGGACTTCGCTTGCCGAGACTTACCTCAAGCTGAAAGATCGCCAACGTGCTTCAGTTGCGGCAGCGACTGCGGAGAAGGTCGGCTCTCAGGACCCGATTGTGTGCCACGCGCTGGCGATGTATTACTCGGAGGCGGGTGAACTCGGCAGAGCCGCTCAATTCGAGGCGCGGTTCGCAGACAGCCCCAAATCCGATCCCGATGCGACTGCTCGCGCGACGACTTTGTATTTGGGGGCAGGGAACACCGAGAAGGCGCTGGCCCTCGCCCATAAGTCTGTTGCTAAACAGCCTTCCGCTGCGAATGAGGACCTCCTGGGCCGCGTTCTTGTCGCTTCCGGACAATTGGTGGAGGGAGCCCAGCACTTTCGGGTCGCCGCGTCGCTCTCGCCCGCGGATCCCAAAATTGCATTTGACTACGCTCAGTCGTTACTTCGCAATCAAGAGTTCGGCACGGCGGCCGACACTCTCGGGCCTGCCTTGCAAGCGCATCCTAATGAGGCGCAACTTGTTCTTGCCTTGGGAGTAGCACGCTACGGTCAGCGCCGGTTTGACGACTCCGTCGTGCTGTTTCTTAGAGTGATTAAGCTGGATCCGCTCATTGAGCAGCCTTATGCTTTCCTCGGCCGGATTATCGATCAGGCTGGCGCTCATTCAAGTGAGATCACGGAGGCGTATAGAGCACGGCTCGCGCAGCGCCCGAACGATGGAGAGGCAAACTTGCTTCTAGCGAAGGCGCTACTTGCGAATGGCGGCAATGATGAAGAAGCTAAGACCTTGCTACGGCGCTCAATCGCAATCGACAATGGACGGTGGGAATCGCATTATGAGCTTGGGGCCCTTCTATTGAAGCAGCGGGACTACCAAGGGGCGCTCGCCGAGTTGCTCCTAAGTATCAACTCGGATCCCAAACAGCCGGCTCCCCACTATCAGCTTTCTCGCGTCTATGACCGCCTTGGCCAACCGGAAAAGGCGAAAGCACAACGCGAAATTCACCAGACGATCGTCAATTCGAACGCGCCAACAGGGCGACCCTGACAGGAGCCGAGCGCTCTATTCGCGCCGGACCGGTCCAGGTGATCTGCGGCTTGTGCGCTGACAGCGTGCCGGTGGACTGCGTGTATCCATTACAACCAACCCCTGCTTATAGCGATGACGTGCACCCCGTTTTCCGCCCGAAGTGGAATACTAATTCGGACGAAGAAAGGGAAAACAGGACGTGGCGAAAAGGAAGTTCAGCGAAGAGCAGATACTCGGTGTCGTGAAGCAGTTGGAGGCGGGCCGGACGGCAGCGGAAATGGCGCGTGAAGTAGGCGTCAGCACGTTTACGATTTATTCCTGGAAGGCCAAGTATGGCGGTATGGAGCCGAACGAGGCACAGCGGCTGCACCACCTGGAAGACGAGAACAGTCGATTAAAGCGGCTGGTTGCTGATCTGAGTCTTGACCGCGAGATGCTGAAAGCACTTCTAATAAAAAACGGATTGAGCTCGTAGACCGACGTTCGGACGCGGCGTTCCTGATGGAGCAGTTCGCCGCCGGCCAGCGTAAAGCCTGCGAGCTAACTAACATCGCACGCTCGAGTTTCCGCTATCGAGCAAATACTGAGAAAGACGACACGCTTAGAGAGAAGTTGACACAGTTGGCGCACGAGAAACCGCGTTACGGCTATCGCCGTCTCGCCGTTCTCCTGCGCAGAGAGGGGCAAGTTGTGAACCACAAGAGGGTGTTTCGCGTATACCGTGCGGCCGGTCTGAGCGTCAAGCGAAAGAAGCGGAAGCGTTTGATGCGCATCGGGCAGCCGACGTTCACGGCTATTCGGCGCAACCAACAATGGGCCATCGACTTCGTCCACGATCGCCTGGCGAACGGCAGAACGATAAGGGTGCTGAGTGTAGTGGACACTTTCACACGAGAGTGCCTGGCCTTGGAAGTGGATACTTCTTTACCCAGCCGGCGCGTCACCCGAGCCTCGACCGTGTGATCGCGATGCGCGGCAAGCCGGAGCGGATCCGGATGGACAACGGGCTAAATGCAACAAGTTTTTTCTGGTCACGGCAATAGATCTCCTCAGGTCGCCGAAACTGGCAACCTTTCGACACAACTTCCAAACGACCAAGGAACCCCGGTGGTCTTCCACGAAGATTGGGAAACCCGCTGAGCATAGTAAACACAAGATCGGCTGAGAGCACCGTCTTCACAGGACTTGAAACAGCGTGGGCACCCAGTGGAAGGTCCAAACATTATCTAGGAGGTCGCAAGCGCCTCAACGGCCCGTGTGAGAGGGATCGATCCACTGGGAAGTCGTTGTTCAAAAAAGGGCTGATAATCGGTTTCGTTCTTGACCACGGCATAGGCCACGCGAGCCATCTTGGCAGCGATCGCGGTGAGAGCCTTGCGCTTGCGGTCAGCATCCAGAGGATTGCTGCTGAGATATCTCTGGTACTTATTGCGGAACTCATTCTCGCGCAGATGGATCGCGCGAAGGCCGGCTAACCAGAAGACCATTCGCAAGCGTTTATTGCCGCGCTTCGAGAGGGTCTCTTTTCCTCGAGACTGGCCGGACTGACTCTTCGCTAAATCAAGTCCGCAGTACTTCAAGAACTGGCGGTGATGATGGAACCGTCGCATATCACCGGCCTCCGCAAGAATCGTTAATGCCGTGATTGCGGCCACACCAGGCAGCTTGATCAGCCTCTGGAAGTCCTGGTTCTCTGCTAGCAGTTCCTGCGCTCGCTGGTCCAGCCAACTCCGGCGATCATTGATCTCCGCATAGCGCTCAAGCTGAAGTCGGAACGTCTCGACAGCTGGAGAGTTCACATCAACCGGCAGGCCAATGGAGGAAGCAGCAAGCTCGTAAATCTCTTCCAGCTTGGCGCGTTTGTCCCACTTCTTTCCAACAATGTCCCACGCTTCCTTAATAAAGCCATCCCGTGTGAGTGCACGAACCGAACTAGGAAGCGGAAAGCGAATCAGAAAACGAATGAACCACTCCGACCGTGTGGAATACCAATAGCGTCCGAACTCCGGGAAGTATAGCGGCAAGTAATGAAGCAAGAGGCTATGTTGAAGGCGGGTGCGAGCCAGTGTGACCTGATAGTACGTGTTCGAAAGCTCCTGCCAATCGTGGGTGCCGTGGAAGAGCGGGTCGTAATACGTCTGCACCATTCCTTGCGCAAGCATGGCAAGGATCACACGCGCATCTTTCGGATCGTTCTTATCCCAGGTGCCGTAGCGAGCTTCTCGAAAGCGAGCCTGAGCTACCGACGAGATCAAACGACTTCGAATCCCGCTTGGAGAAGACGAAAGGCAAGCGGACGATGAAAGTCCCCGGTCGGCTCCAATGCAACACGAGTGCGGCCGGACAAAGCAGACAAGTGGAGCAGCAGCTGGTTGTGGTCCGCGGCACTGTTGGCAACCTTAAAACTTCGCTTTGTGCCATTGATCTCCTGGACCAGAACGACATTCCATTCTTTGGCAATGTCGATTGCTACCAGGTTCGCTTCTCCTGTAGAGTGCGAATGGTCAGTCATGAGGGTGATTCTCCTTAGGGAAATTAGGGTTTCTAAGGATGTTGTCACCGGAGTGACTGGCCAACAAGCCCAATAGCTCAGCGATTCCCACAAGAATGATTTTCTGCACGGGGACTCTGTCCCCACACCCCTGGAATTTAACGCTTTCAGGCCAGAATGGTAGACCCGACAGGGCGGCTGTCGCCACCCTGCATTCCGGCACCTGGATCGGCGCTCTGGTCGCATTCCTGCGTTGCCATACCCTCCGCCCAAGCGCCCATACGCTATCACAAAACAGCAATCCGACACCGAGAAGCTTCACACCATCGATATTGCTTGTACTATGGCGGCGAACTTACCTCTCGTCATTTCTTGGCCTGGGGAATCGATCAACGGCTTGAACTGGTGCATATTCAACCAGGAAAGCCCATCCAAAATGCGCACGTGGAAAGTTTCCATGGCCGATTGAGAGACGAGTGCCTGAATACCCAGTGGTTTCGAAATTTGTGGCATGCACGGCGCCAGATTGCTGCCTGGCGCGACGAGTTCAACCAACAGAGACCGCACAGCAGTCTTAATTACCGCACGCCCAACGAATTTGCTCAGGTGTGCCTTGCAGCGACAACCTCATCCATTACACAATGAGGCAATCAACGGGCGGAAAAAGGGTGCACATCGATGTATCCTGTAGCGAATCGGTGCTCGTTCTGGCGATTAGTAGGTAAACGAAGGAGCTGAACTCGTGAGTTATATCGGACCCGACTATCAATCCATTATCGATGCAAAGCGGTTTGTCGCTCGCAACCAGTCACTCTTGGACGCCGCGACCAGCAATTTGCCCAAAGCAGCTCCCGCGTCCGCTGCGAGAGGCATCGGCACTCAGATAGCTGCCGAAGTTCTAGGAGGAGTTCTCAGTGCACTGCTTGACGCGCACGGACATCCTACCTCCTCGACGCCCCACGATCAGACCGTATCGATTCCCTCCGACCCCATACTTGCTGCCGGTGAACCGCCACTCAAGCAATCCCATCTCGATCGGTTTGTCACTGTCGTCAGCCTCATGTGCGGTGTTGTGCCCACGGCGGACGAAGATGACACGCTGCGCGCGATCGTAATGTCATTCTGGACCAGTAACTCCGCATCGGAAATTCGCATTTCTTCAGAGTTCATGCGGCACGCGACCGAACTGACGGACCCTCCTGCGCAAGACTGGGTCAAGGAAGCGCAGCGCCTTCTCGCTGCACTAGCAGACCTGCCCTCTGGGCAAGCGCTTGATGCCTGGGCGAGTGGAATCACCGTGCGCGGCGCCTACCTGCCAGATGCTATCAAGGCGGCGGATGGTAGGAGGGCAAGGGATGAGGCGGCGGCGCAAAAGCAAAGATTGACGAAAGTGGAGGCGGAACTCGCGCAGGCCACCAAGGAGATCAAAGAGCTTAAGGGCGCCTTAAGTGCCGCGCGAGAAGAGTCCCAAAAAGTTGGCCAGGAACTCTACCAGGTCAGAACTAGATTGGAAGAAGCTTTGGTCGCAGAGCTTCCCTCGCTGCCGGACAATGTCGAGCAAGGCCTACGCGCTCTGCTTGTGAAAGCGGCGTTTCCGTCCGGCACTATCTACATCGATCCCCACATACCGCCCCAGAAAATATTCAATGCGCGTGCCGCGTGCAAGGTACCCACGTCGGAAAAGGTCCTCGCGCTCTGCGACTTGACATTCTTTGGCAGCGCCAAAGATGCATTGGTGTTTGGCGTCCAGTCGATTTACTATAGGCACAAAGAACGCAGCTTACAGTTACCCTATGCGGAGCTTGCGGCCATGAGCTTCCAATCCGCGCCGGACGGGATCAAATTGTCGCGTGCCGACAATCGTCCCCTGTCCATACCGGTGATGACTCTCGGGATTGTGACTTCGGACACAACCGCAAGGCTCGCGGACGTACTGAACGCGTTCAGTTCATTTGCGGCCAAATTGCAGTCCGACACAGCCGCGGCAGCCGGCTAAAAGAAGCCAACGGCGCGCGATCGCGGTTTTTTCCGGCAAGGCCTCTGGATAGAGGGAACCCTCGCTCCGAGCGGCTGCACATAAGTTGATGGCTGACCCGCTGATCGAAGCAGGTCAAAGCACATATGCTCAACGCACGATCGACCAGGCTATAGCGCTAGATACTACGGGTGGTTATGGATCAGGACCGGATAGAGAAAACGATCTTCCCGATCTTCTCCGTTTCATGCGTTTCCCAGAGCGTTTCAGGGGACCACAGCGTCGTGACGGCCGCAAGCTGCGGACTGATCTTGCCCTGGGTGACGAGCGTGGCGAAAGCGTCTAGGCCTTCCGTGGTGACATCGGTTTCAACAAACGCTGCTTCAATTCCGAGGCGTTCTGCTTCCTCCACGATGGGCGGACGGTTCGATGTGACAGCAACGCCACCCTTCTTCACCAGTTGGTAAGAACGGGCCACCGTGTCTCCTCCAATCAGGTTAAGTACTGCGTCGACCCGCGGGATATCCTCGAGCCGCTGCTGCGAAAGGTCGATCACACGCTCCGCGCCCAACTGCTCAAGGGCACCGGCCTTACTCTGGCGAGCCGTGACGATGACATGCACACCCGCGTTTCGCGCCAACTGCACTGCCAGAGATCCTACGCCACCAGACGCGCCAAGAATGAGCAGAGTCCGTCCTGCGTGAACCTTCGAGAGTTGCAACATCTGCGTCGCCGTTTGACCAACGAGCGCGATCGCGGCTCCCGATTCGGCAGGGATGAAGGCTGGCCTGTGGGCGAGACTGGCGGCGTTGACCAGCACAAATTCGGCGTAGGCACCCGCCTCTCTCGTGTAACCGAATACTTCATCGCCCATGTTGAAACTCGTGACGCCCTCGCCGACCGCAGCAACGCGGCCAGCAACATCGCCACCGGGTGTCCACGGGAACTGCAGCTGAAACACCTGGCGCAGGAAACCTTGACCGCGTCCAGGATCGACCCCGTTCAAGCTTGTGTAGTGATTTTCGACAAGTACCTGTCCTGGACCGGGCGTCGGAACGGGAACTTCGTCGGTGTGGAGAGGTGCTCCGTAATCATTGATTTTTAATGCTCTCATCGGTTTTCCTCCTTCTAATTGCTAAGGTGGTTAGCGCTCCTCGCTGCTGTGGAGCCAGGCCGCGGTGGTCTCCTGTACGAACGCCTCGTACGTTCTTGGTGCGTAACCGAGCAGCTTTGCCGTACGGCTGACTTCGGCTTCCGTGGAAGCGAACCCGCGTTCGACGTAACCCTCCAGCATGGCCCGCATGTCATAGGCAGTCCATGCCGGGATTTGTGTGCTCATCTGCTTTTCCCAGGAGTCAAAGTCGTGGCCCGTGTAGACGACTTCTTGACCTAGGGCCTTACTCCACAGGGCGGCGTTCCCGGGGCCGCTAATTTGCGACGAACTCACCAGGTCGTACGTCTGACCTTCGTGGCCGTCCGTTGTGAGCGTGAGCGTCGCAGCTTCTGCGATATCGCGCGAGTCGATCGCGGATACACCCGTGGTGCCGATCGGCATTGGATAAATCCCCATCTGCTGCAACAGCGGCTTGAGCGTAAGGTTCGTTTTGAAAGAAATAGGCGGGACGAAGGATCGTGTAGGGTACGCCGAACTCATGCAGCGCGTTTTAGACGGCTACTTTGGAGGCGAAGTGGGGGACGTCGCGGAAGCGCTCGGATATATAGACCGACACATAAGTGACATGCTTAATGCCTGATCGTTTTGCGATTCCATAGGTGATCAGTGCCTGCGTGAGTTCATCGGCGGTGACGGCGTTTAACAGGAAGAGCTTATCAACACCTTTTAGGGCTGCTCGGATGGAATCCGGATCGGTCAGGTCGCCGGCAACGACCTCCACACGCGCCGCGAATCTGGCTGCTTCCGGCCTGCGCACGAGCCCCGAACTTCGACACCGCGCGTTCGCAGGCTGCTTACGAGGTGTCCGCCTACATTCCCGGTTGCGCCAGTAACAAGAACCTTCATCTGATCTCTCCTTTGCGTTCGTGCCGCGAAATTGCGGCTGGTACGCTATGAGAGACTCTTGACCATCAGGGTTGGAGTCAACACAAACTGGAAAGCAGATTTGCAACTTTGGGATAAACCAATGACAACCGCCGGTTTATACGGGGAGGCTGTTCCGGACCCTTGTAGGCGGTTCCGACGCTTAGGGCTTCCTCCGTGGATTCAGATTGTCCAGCGTCGTTTCGAAGTTCTCTTTCATGAAGCTGACGAGTTTACGAACTCTGGCGGATTGTATCTCCGAAGGTGTCACTGCGAAACATGAGCTGGAGCAGCCTCCCAGTCGTTGAGAACGCGCGCAAGCCCGTCACCGAAACCTGGATGCTGCGCCAGAAAATCGGGTAGAACCGCAATACCCATCCCTTCCTTCGAGAGCTTCGCCAACATTCCAACCGAGTTTGCGGTAGCAGGTCCGCTTACCTTGACAGTTCTGTGTTCGCGGTCTCGATGCAAATCCTATTGGCTAAGCGGCTCGCCGTGAACGAAACGAATGCACGAATGCTCACCCAGGTCCGCCGGATCTTGAATCCTCTTGTGTTTTGCCAAGTAGGCTTGTGAAGCAAACATGCGACGAGGGAATGTGCCCACGCGCCGTGACCAGAAGGAAGTGTCGGGCAAACGCAACTGATGACCCACCCAAATCGCCAAGTCTAGGTTTTCGGTTAGGAGATTCGGGTGTGCGCTTATTGAAGATGTCTCGATGGAGATATCTGGATGGGCGAGCATGTAAGGGGCGAAAAGAGGAAGAAAGACGGTCTGTGCCAAGTCGAATGGCACGCCCACGCGGACTTGTCCAGCAGCCCTCGAGGCTATGCCCACGACATCTTCCTGGATGCGCATAGCCTCGGCAACGAGAGCTTTGGATTGCTCATAGCAAGCCTGTCCGGCGTCGGTCAGTCTGAACATGCGTGTAGAGCGGTGAATGAGAGGGAACCCCAACTCTCGTTCGAGCGCACTCATGCGTCGTGAAAGCGTCGATGTGGGAATTCCCAATGCTGATGCTGCCCGACTAAAGTTTCGCGTGTTGGCGACCTCCACGAAAAGCGCTACGTCAGCAAGAAAGCGCATTGTGCTCCTTCCTGATGTTCATATCCTGAAACGCGTCGCCAGCCAATTCCGCAGAACAGGTGTCTAAGCGATGCCGATAAAATCTTCATAGGCTCTCCACCCAGTTTTCCCGAATTTCGCAGTGAAAACAAACTTTCCGCAAATCTCGCTGCTGAGATTGAATCAATTGGAATTTCCGCACGTGCGAGTATCCGATCGTTTCGGCATCCCTCGCGAAGTCGAACCTCGAGGAGGGTATTAGAAATGCATTGCGAACGGTTTTTCTGATGATCGGCAACACCTGGATCGTCGTCGCGCTTCTTACGCTTCTTGCAACCTTCGCGATTACCCGAACCAGTCAGCCGATCACATAGTTGTGCGGGTTCGGCCTGCTGATACAAGTGCCCATCTGGGTGAGCTCATGGGCTGGTTCATTGGCAACGAAATGTTTTTGCTCGGGTCAGGGCTTATCGTCGGTGGAGGATTGCTGTTCCGGAACTGGCGCGCGACCTGAAGATGGACGCCGAGCGGTTTTCTCCGGGGCCGCAGAGTTCATTTCAGTTCTGCGTGTGGTTACGTATTCGGGCACGCTTTCTGCTCAAATGCCGCCGACTCAGGCAAACGTCCACTCCACTTTGACTGGCGTTAGTTCGGAACTTTGGCCCGTGTAGTTGAGTCCGTGCAGCGAAGCCGTTGCCTGAGATCTTAAGACCGGAACTGAAAAATGGGGCGAATTATCGTTCCAGGTTAGTGTCACCTTCCGCGCTTCTGAACCTGCAGGGTCCGCTGGATGTGCTAAGGGGAACTCGACCGGTGCTTGGGACCCCGAACAAAGATAAAGCGAGAGCAAGTCACAGAAGCCGATCGCCGCTGTCCAACGATTTAAGTCGTCGGTGCTGCACGCGAGCGAAGGATCAATCCTTGTCCGGCGCCGAGTTTCAGATTCCACGAACTGCGCTCGCCCAGGGTCAGATGCTCCAAGCAAAGTGAAATGCCGACTCACCATAACGTATTGGAGCTGTCCCAGCTGATAGCCATGCGCAACAGATTCATCCCAGGAAGGAAGGGTCTCTTCGGTACTAAGTTTTGGAAATGGGCGCGGCTCCCGTCGCGAAAGGGAATCGATCTGGCTCTCGTCGCTGACCTTCCAGCCAAAGTCGTGCTCTCCGATGGCCTGAATCACCTCGGGAGGAAGCTCGCCGAAGACATCGGGGCGCAGCCCTGACGCGAGATCGCCGGCAAGCCGTGAGTGTTCAGCTTGGAAGATGATCACATACGGCTTTTCAGCCGATTTCTG
Source organism: uncultured Acidobacteriaceae bacterium (assembly GCA_963730775.1). Classification (GTDB taxonomy): domain Bacteria; phylum Acidobacteriota; class Terriglobia; order Bryobacterales; family Bryobacteraceae; genus Bog-105. The sequence goes on from CAVSTI010000028.1 coordinate 883,391, forward strand.
TGACTGGATGAAAACATCTGAAGCCGGCTTCAACTCTGAGATCTGTTTGAAGCCGGCGTTTGATCGCGGGACGGTTCTTAGAATCATGAGATCGCTTCCGACCTCAATCCGCCCATGACTTTATCGATTGTGATTGGAAGATCTCGCACTCTAACGCCGGTTGCATGGAAGATTGCGTTTGCAACGGCTGCGGCGACACCAACGATTCCGATCTCGCCCAATCCTTTTGCTCCTAGCGGATTGACTATGTCATCCTTTTCTTCTACGAACAGCACCTCAATATCGTGGATATCGGCGTTAACCGGCACATGGTATTCAGATAAGTCGTGATTCATGAAGCGTCCTAGCCTCTCATCCATGTGCGACTCCTCTTCCAGCGCCATTCCAATACCCATCACGATAGCCCCAAGCACCTGGCTTCTTCCCGTTTTCGGGTTTATAACCCGGCCGCCCGCAACAGCAGAAACGACCCTGGTTACCTCAACCGTTCCTAATTCCTCGTCCACAGCGACTTCGACAAAAACGGCAGAGTGAACGCATCTCGTGTACCTGCTTTGAATCAGGGTGCGTGGAAAAGCAGAAGCCTTCTCTTCTATATGGAGAACGTTCCCAAGCCGCATTACATGCTGAAATGAGATGCGCCGCGACGGCTCAAGTCGGTGCACAATCTCACCGTCAACGACAGTAAGATCTTTGCTGTTCGCGCCGGCGAGCGGCGACTGGGCGACAGAGATAGCGATTTTGACCAGCCGATCCCGGACTTCCTGACAAGCCTGTTGCACGGCCGTTCCCACCGAGGCCACAGTCGCTGAGCCACCTTCGATTGGCGCTTCGGGCAGGGAAGAGTCGCCGAGCTTAAACGTGACATCCGCCGCGTTCAGTCCCAGAGTCTCCGCGGCGATTTGGGTCATCACTGTGTACGTGCCTGTTCCGATGTCCGCTGTCGCGCTGCTTACGGTGAGTCGGCCGTCGAGGCCGAACGCTGCTTTCGCCTTCGCCGGCTTCTGCATGGCCTCCCAGATACCATTTGCCATGCCCATCCCAATCAGCCGGCTTCCGTCCCGCATTGATCGCGGGGCCGGAGTTCGCCGGGACCAACCGAATCGCTCCGCGCCTTGGGAATAACAAGCTTTCAGTTCTTTACTTGAATACGGTTTCTGTTGTGTCTGGTCTTGCTCCGAGTAGTTCTTCAGCCGAAACTGAAGGGGATCAATCCCGGCCGCGTGCGCGAGCTCATCGATTGCGGATTCGACAGCATAGACACCCCACGCAGCGCCAGGCGCTCGCATGTCCATCGGAGTTGGTACGTCTAGCGCGACAACTCTGTAGTCGAGGCGCATGTTGTCACATTTGTACAACATACCCGCCCAGTTCACCATGACTTCGACGTAATCCTCGTTCCTCGATGTTTCGGAGATCGCGTCGTAAATAAGGGATTGCAATGTTCCGTCCGCTGATGCCGCGAGCGCGAAGTGATGAATGGCTTCCGGACGATGTCCCAAGGTGAACATCTGTTGCCGGGTAAGAGAGACACGTACATTCCGCTTTAGCTCAAGGGCGGCGAGCACGGCAAAGAATAGTTGATATTGCGGCCTCAGACCGGATCCAAAAGCTCCGCCAACGAAAGGCGAGATTAACCGAATCTTGTTGGGCGACAGTCCAAAGACCTTCGAAACCCAATCAGCGTTGTTGGGAGCACCTTGTGTTTTATCGTAGATAGTCAGCCTGCCGTCTTCGTCCGAAACCACCGTTGTCGCGAACAACTCCATCGGATTGTGATGTTCCACAGGCGTGTGGTACTCAACTCTTACCGTCACCGGAGCCTTTGCAAATGCCTCGTCCGGTGAGCCCCACGGTTTCGGAGGTGGTTCGAATCCACTCTTACCGGTGTCGGGGGGATGCGTCCGGTCCCGAAACTCCCTGAGGCCAACTTGATGAGCTTCGACCTCGTACTCTAGTCTGACCAGCGACGCTGCGTACCGAGCTAACTCGAACGTTTCTGCAATCACAAGTGCGACCGGCTGACCACTGAACAGAATCTCGGCGTTGTAAAGCGGCCGGAACGGAGAACCTCCGGGCGCATCCTCGTCCTGATACTTTCGGTCGAATGTGGGCAGCGGCGGTCGATTTTCGTGCGTGAATATCTGGATGACGCCCGGAACGGAGAGCGCATCGTCGGTGTGAATGTTCGTGATCTGTCCCTTCGCGATCGTGCTCGAGACGATCACGCCGTAAAGTAATCCGGGTACATTGAATTCGCCGGCATACTTAGCTTGCCCTGTTACCTTTAGTCGTCCGTCTACACGTGTCAGTGGCGAGCCGATGTGAGTTGCTTTAGAATCCTGCATCACTGCTGCCCACCTTCCGTTGCCATCTGCAATGCGCGCACGATCGCTCGCTTGGCCAGCTCTACCTTGAACGCGTTATCGCGATAGGGCCGTGCATTCGCAAGAACGGCCGCAGCAACCGTGGTAAAAGTATCGCGATCGGCCGTTTTCCCGACGAGCGACGCCTCCGCTTCCAGGTCTCGCCAGGGCTTATGTGCAACTCCGCCTAGCGCCAACGCGGCGTTCTGAATCTTGTTCCCTTCAAGCTCCAGCCCGACCGCCACGGAAACTAACGCAAATGCGTAAGAGGCACGATCGCGCAGTTTGAGATAAGCAGAATGAGCGGCAAACCCCTGTGGCGGTAGATCGATCGCCGTGATTACTTCGTCACCTGCTAAGTTGGCGTCGAGTTGGGGAGTGTCGCCTGGAAGTCGATGGAAGTCATTGAACGGAATGGTGCGGTCGCCGTTGCTCCCTGTTATCCGCACTACCGCTCGAAGCGCGGCGAGCGCAACGCACATATCCGAGGGATGTGTGGCGATGCATTGCTCACTCGCCCCGAATATCGCATGAATCCTGTTGAAGCCTTCCAATGCGGAACAACCTTCACCTGGCGAGCGCTTGTTACATGGGGTACCGGTGTCATAAAAGTAGTAACACCGAGTTCTTTGCAGTAAGTTGCCGCCGTTCGTCGCCATATTACGAAGTTGCGCGGAAGCGCCGGCCAGAATCGCATCGGACAGCATCGGGTACCGCTGTCTCACTTGTTCGTCGTATGCGGTTTCGGCGTTGGTGGCCAATGCGCCTAACCGCAATCCGCCGTCTGGTGTCGGTTCGATCGTCTTCAGCCCGAGGCGGTTCAAATCGATGAGATGCCGCGGGCGCATCACGTTGACTTTCATTAAGTCCAAGAGATTTGTGCCGCCGGCGATGAACTTAGCTGCCTCGCTCGAGGCGGCAGCAGTTACAGCTTCGGCCAATTGGCCTGGTCGCGCGTACGAGAACGGATTCACTTTGTGACGCCCTCGTGCCCACCCGAGACTTCCTGAACCGCCGCAACAATGTTCGTGTAAGCACCGCATCGACAGATTGTCCCGCTCATCAATTCGCGAATGTCGTCAGTTGTCTGAAGCAAGTTCTGGTTCAAGAGGCCGACTGCGAGGCAGATCTGGCCCGGAGTGCAGTATCCGCATTGAAATCCGTCATGATCCAGGAAGGCCTGCTGCATCGGGTGAAGTTGTTCACCTGAACTCAGTCCCTCTATCGTCGTAATCTGCTGTCCATCACGCATCGTGGCCAGGGTTAGGCACGAATTGATTGGCTTGCCATCCGCTAACACCGTACACGCCCCACACTGGCCGTGATCGCAGCCCTTCTTTGTACCCGTTAATCCGATGTATTCCCGCAACAGGTCGAGCAGTGATGTCCAGGGCGCAACATCCAGCACGTACCGACTTCCGTTGATCTCGAGCGTTATTTGGGTCTTTTGTATGGCCAGTGCGGACGCATTGTGAACCGTTGTGAGGCTCATGGCAGCCCTCCCTCTTTAGTCCCTCTCAGAGATTCCCCTGGAGTGGATCTATGTGAAGACCGCGCTCGGTGAGTCTCGATTACGGGCTTTCTGTCCAGAAAAACCACTGGGCGGCGCGGCCACCAGACCCCCCATGCGCCCGGAGTGAACTGTCCTGGCGTCTGCGGAGCGTATCGATAACTGAATCAATGTCGCCGCCGACAAAGCCGAGGTTGTGGGCGGCCCTAGCCGACGGGACAACTCCGGTCGTGCCTGCGACGTGAAAAAACCGGCGCCAGCGCTTTCCTCTTGTCTGGCTTTATTGCGTGTGTTGCCAGGCTCAACGAGTCATAGGGACGGAAAGTTGATGTTTCCGAAGTCCGTTATTGACTGGTCGCGGTTCTTCTCCTCCGAGAGATGCATACCGACCCTTAGGCCGACATCAATCGGTTGCGGGACATCAAAGGTGATGATGTCCGCCTCGTAAGCGGGGACGTTAGTAGGAGAATGGAACTGACCGGCGTCCCCGAGCTGCGGTGAGATGACGGCGCCATGAAATTGATAGACGGGAATCGCCTGCTCGTTCTCATCGGTGGCCCAAGCGCGTATATGAACGGTTTCTTTACCTTCCCGCACTGTCGCGCTTGCTTCCCAGCTGAGCAGCACGTTTTCACCTTCACGGTTGATCGCTGGCATCGTGCCTGAGACGGTCTGTATCTGTGGTTCAGCTATCGTCTGTTTTCCTGCCATCTGCTCGTTTGACGCTGCCATGGTCGGTGTCACAAACTGGGGATGTTACGACCATGACTGCCAGGATCGACATCTTACGGTGGGTATGGTGGCTGGCGCCGGAAAGCACCCGTCAAGTGAATCCCCGAAAATCAGGCGGGCTAGTGTGGCATGCGTAGGATCGGTTTCACCGCAATCCCGGCATCACTGTCGTCGACGGCTTGGTTTATGTCAACAAAGTCATAGAATTTGACCAGTTTTTGGACAGGGAATCGCCCATCCCGCTGCAGTTCCATAAGGCTTTCCAAAAACATTGGTGTTTGACCACCCCCGCCCATGACGCCAATGATGCGTTTGCCGTGTAGCAATACATCCGGATGGTTGAACGTGACGCTCGCCGTCATCTTAGCTCCGCCGACCATGGCGCATGTGCCTCGGACACCTAGCGATGCGACCGCCTCTGCAACCAAGTTGGATCCGTCTGTCGATTCCATGCTGTAGTCCAATTGTTCGCGCGTCATCTCCTTTAACTGAGCTACTGTCTCTGGGCCATGCTCTAGCGTGTCCGTGGCCCCAAGCTCCCGAGCTAAAGCGAGCCGGCCCGTCACCTTATCGATCGCAATGATTCGAGTCACTCCGGTCAACCGCGCTGCCATGACCGCCGCAAGACCCACATTTCCCATGCCAAAGATGGCAAGGCTGCTTCCGGGAATTGGTCGCAATTCATTGAGTATCGTGCCCGCCCCGGTCGAAATACTGCAACCGTATGGCCCAGTTAGATCCAGATCAACCCCTTCGGGCACTTTTGCAAGTTGCCGCTCTAACGCAACAGCATAGGTTGCCCACGAGGACTGCTGAAAGAAGCGTCCGGCCAGATCCTCGCCGCTAATTCGCCGCATGCCGCTCGATCCATCTAGCCGATGGCCGCTGAACATGAGCTTCTGACCGTTGTGACAGTATCTCGGCTCTCCCCGCCGGCAGGTCCGGCACGTGCCGCAGAACGGAAAGCCGATCATGACTCGGTCCCCAGGCTGCACGGAGCTCACACGCTTACCGATCGCCTCAACCGTCCCGGCCGCTTCATGCCCTAGAACGCCGGGTGTTGGATAAGGCTCGAGTCCACGGATGCATCCCTTATCGGTGCCACAGACTCCGCAACTGCTAACGCGAACGAGAACCTCGTCGTCTCGAGGATCCTGTAGTTCAATTTCTTCCAAGGCAATCTTGCGGCGGCTGAGGAGACCATCCGCGCTTTCCATGACGGCTGCTGTGATTCGCATTTACCTTCGCTTGCCAGTTCAGCGCTGGCGGCCACTGGTTGGACGTCCTCAGTTCGGGAGTTGAACCTCCGCCGGAGCTAGGTCTTCTACCAGTTCGTCAGCAGGTTTGCAGCTCGGATCAAACAACGATTGTAGGTAAATTACACCTGCATTAGTGACTCTACGTGGTCACCACGAAGCAAAACGTGGATCTTATGAGTGATACAGCACCTGCCGCGAATACACGAACAAACTTACTATGCTCTCCGATGTGATGAACAACAAATCAACCACTACGCCGAGTCCTCCAACGAACATAGTCGGCGCATGTACCCGAACGGTGTCGCGCGTTCCGAGGGTGTCGATACAGGAGTTCTCGAAGTGATGCGGAAACGATTGGCGGAAGCAACCGGTCTGTATTCCCAGACGAAAGTTGCTCACTGGAGCGTCAAGGGTCGTAATCTTTATCAGCTTCACCCTGTGTTCGATCAGGTGGCCAAGGTGATCGAGAGACAGATTGAGCCCAGTGCGGAGCGCATCACGCAACTCGGGGCGAGTGCAAAAGGTACTGTTCGCCACGCTGTATTTGTCAGCAAGTTTCCTGCGTTTCAGTGGAAACCTCAGCCAGTATGCAGCATGTGCGTGCCTGGGCGGATGCGGTTGGCGGTTATTACCGAGAAAGCCCAGCACCCAAAGGGAGAACGGCGCAATGAGGAGGGTCATCTTGGTGGAGCCCCGTAAGGTCGAAGTCCGGGAGATCCCGGATGCAGAGATACAGGATTCAGCCGACGTGCTGATGCGTGTGACCTCGACGGCCATTTGTGGAACGGATCTGCATTTCTATGAGGGCCGCATGCCCTATAACGGGAAACTGATTGGCCATGAACCGCTGGGCATAGTCGAAGAGGCGGGTAGCGCCGTAAAGTATGTGAAGAAGGGTGACCGCATTGTCGTGCCGACACATATATGTTGCGGATTCTGCCCCAATTGCGTGCGCGGCTACAGTGCGGCTTGTTTGACGACTAATCCCGGAAACGCCGGGGCGGCCTACGGTTATCCGAACCAAGGCGATTACGCCGGTGCTCAGGCAGAGCTGGTGAGAATACCATTGGCCGATGCGAATTGTCTGAAGTTGCCCGGCGAGGCGGGAGATGACTGGGAGCATGATTTTGTCCTGCTGGCAGACGTCTTCCCCACAGGCTGGCATGCAACGGAACTGGCAAAAGTCGGGGCAGGAGATTCTGTTGTCATCTTCGGGGCGGGCGCTGTTGGTTTAATGGCGGCGTATTCGGCCCGGCTACGGGGTGCCAGTGACGTATACGTGGTAGACGCGATCGCCGAAAGGCTGCAAAAGGCCGCTGAGTTCGGTGCAGTGCCGATCAACTTCCGCGAAGAGGATCCGGTCACGCAAATTATGGAGCTACGTAAGCAGAAGCGCATGGACACAGCATTCCGCGACGAGCATGCCATGGATGGCGTGATGTGCGGTATCGATGCCATCGGATTTCAGGCACGGTCGCGCCAAGACTACAACAAAGAGGATCCGCGTTGGGTCATATCGGCCATAGCGGAACTCGTGAATCCAACCGGGCGCATAGCTGTTGTGGGCGTCTTTCCTCCCCAGGACCCGGAGGGACCTGATCCGGCAGAACAGAAAGGTGAGCTGACCGTGCCCTGGGGCAAGATGTTCAAGAAGGGAATCAGTATCGGTTTAGGGCGCGATCAGGATGAACGCTACAATCTCATGCTGCGCAACATGATCGTCGAAGGAACTGCGCGTCCGGGCAAAATTGTCTCGCATCGTGTGCCCATTTCCCAAGCGGCGGAGGCCTTTGGCCACTTCGATAGGCGGGCAAATGGTTTTATCAAAGTCGTGCTCGATCCTAGACGATGATGAGCTGCGCGCTGAAGCGCAATTCCGCCTTCCTGTTTACATGATCAGGTGCGACAGGCATTGGCCGGTGATGGTCAACTTGATGCCATTGGTACATTTAGCAGGTTTCACAATCTTCTTACTGCACTCTAATGCTCAGGAGAATCAATGAAAAAAGCAGTCGCCAACATGTATTGCTGTTTACTGTTTAGCGTAGGAGTTTATGCGCAAGACACAGGGTCTACAAAGGTATCCGATCAGGCTTTTGTTACCTTCGCAGCCCAGAACGACATGAACGAAGCGCACCTCGGAGAAATAGCCGCTGAGCGCGCCTCTTCGCAAGCAATCAAGGACTATGCGCAAATGCTGGTTAGCGACCACAAGAAAGATTATCAGCAGCTTTCCGCTTTCGGGCGCAAAGCCGGACTGGAGGTTCCTACGGCGCTGGATGCCAGTCACCTGAAGCTCATTGCACCACTTGAGAAGCTGAAAGGACCGGCTTTCGACCGGCGCTTCATTCGCGAGATCGTTGCGGGACATGAGACGGCAACTGCCGCTTATGACAAGGAATCCCGAGACGGCAAGAACCCGGAGCTTAAGACGTACGCAAAAGATACGGTTCTATTGCTCGAAAAACATAAGGACGAGGCAAAGCTGCTTCTCAAGTCTGCCAAGTAGAGAACCAGATGCAAGGGGGATCGTATTGGTGACCACGGATCCGTTCGCAACCGACTAGGAAGTGCAGGTCTACGTGACGCTAGCATCGTTAAGTACCAGGGCCCGACACAGAAGGTGTGCGGGTTTATGGGTGGCCCCTTCCTCGTATACCTGGCCTGTTACGTAGATCAAGAAACTGAAGGTTTAGCGACCTGTGATTGTCGCCTTCGCCTTCGCACGCGGCTTGCCGCCATCACCTTGGACGGGAACCAGCTATTACAACTCGCCCGACTATGTGAATCCGCGTTCGCAACAGTGGAACTTTGACCTGCAGCGGCAGTTCGGATCGATGGCTCTAGTGGTGGCCTACGTAGGTAGCAAGACGACACGCCTCGATTACACCGGATATGCAAAACGCGGCGCCAATTCCAGCCCGGTTGGCACACCATCAGCCGCGATCGATGCGAAACGTCTGTTTGCTTTCATGAACCCCACGCTACGGTATTCGCGGAGCTGGGATTTTAAACGACAACGCTCTGGAGGCGCAGTTCCAAAGGCGCTTGTCGAATGGCCTGCTGACGCTCGTTTCTTATACGCGGGCGGGGGAGACCTGCGGACATGGGGTTCGCAGCATTGCTTTGCGAACAGAGCTGTTACTGCGAAGCGCTGTTCACGTCGAATCGCTTCGACTTGCTGGACCCGTTTTTCGATTGTATTCGGCCATGCAGCGAGCCTGTTCGGTTGCCGCTCAGCAGCAATGGGCAGCCAGGGAATGTACATACCGGGACGGTCTACTCCGACCGTGTGGAGAAACTGCCCGACGACGTTGCGGCGGAAATGCGCGAGCTATACCTGATCCGGATCCCGTTGGAAGAGAGGTCCGAGCGCTTGAGCTCCTATTCCGAGACGAAGCATCCGCACTGGAGCCGCTGGAACTAGATCGCGTCGGGAAATGGGAGAAGGGACGTTGGGTGCGAACGAAGCACGGTTCCGACCACGTGGAAACGTAAGCCACATTTTGAAACAACGGCTAAAGTTGCCTATCTCTAAGTGCACCGCCGGCGCCGGGCGCAGAGCCGGTGATCCGGTATTTGCTTCGTGGCCGAAGGATTGCAATGCCAGCTTCCAGTTGCTTAGTCGTGATGGAGCAATCTTCAACGTTAGCTCGCAGGATCGCGAACCCATGGCCGGGGTCTCGCGTCACGATACTGCGGAATGGAAGCAGGGCCGAAAGCGTCGATGGCGACGTCCTGCACTTCCCATCAGGGAGGAGCGAAACAATTGAATTAGTGCGCCTATGAACAGCCTTATCGTACTCCTGGACAAGGCTCAGGCGTGTTGTCAGGCTGCTTATTAGACGGCAGCCGGCTATTGAAACTCGTTCTCTGGTGGAACGGAACGGCGCTGTTTGACAAGCTCCACATGTCGAGACGTCCTCCAACGGTCTAGGCCACTTTGACCACAGATCTGAGGCAGTCTGGGTCAGAAGACAAGCCGAATCGACAATTGCAAATCACGGTTATCCGTCAACGTATTAGTAATGCTAGTGTCCGTACTGGCCGGATTCCCGGTGTTCACGTTCTGATTTGGAAATCCGAACTGCGGATGATTGAAAGCGTTGAAAGCATCAACACGGAACTGCGCTTTCAGTCGTTCGACGATACTGAAGTTCTTGACGAGCGATAAATCGAAGTTCGTGAAGCCAGGCGAGTAAAGGATGCCGCGGCCCTCGTTGCCATATCGCGGTGTGGATGGGGCGACGAACGCCGTGGGATCGTACCAGTGGGCACGATTCGCATCAGTTCGTTCACCGGACGCAATTCGGTCCGGCCAGCTTGGAGCCCCATTCGTCACGCCGCTGGAGAGATAAACAGTAAACGGCCTCCCGGTTGATACGGTTGCAATACCGTCCAAGTCCCAATTGCCGAGAATGTTTCCAACGAAGCCGGATGTCAGCCAGTGACGCCCAGGACCGAACGGCAACTCATACACCCAGCTTCCGACAAAGCGATGGCGCACATCGAAGCCCGAGGGTCCGTATCCCGCCCTCAAATTCGTGACTGTTTGCGGACCGCCGTTTGCGCCGCCGCCACTTGCCGCTGAACCACCATAATCAAGAGATTTCGACCAGGTATAACCTGCCAGGAACTGCACGCCACCGGATAAACGTTTGGTGAGTTTGGCCTGGAGGCTATGGAAGTTGCTTGAATTGCGGGGATCAAGCTGGATAATGTTCCGCACCGGGGCAATCGCCGGAAGTGTCACACGGTTGTTCGAAGGGATGCTGGATGGCCCTGGAAGGACTTCCTGAGGATTGTAACTGTAAAGAAGATGCGCGCCGTGGCTCCCGGCATAACCCAACTCGGCAAGAGTGCTGCCACCAATCTGTCGCTCAATATTGAAGTTCCAGCTTTCGTAATAAGACGTCTGGTTGCGGAAGTCCCGGCCAACGATCCGCGGGTTAGCCGTAACGAGAGCCGCGGTTGTTAGAGGTTGAGTGGCCGATGGTGTCGGGAACGGCTGGGCGAGGGTCGGAATGTTAGCGAAGGCGCTTGCCGCTGGGTAGGTTTCGACTGTCGGCGTGTTCTGAGAGTAGGTCCACGGCACGTTCTGGCCCAGCATGTTCGAAGCTGAGGCCTCCATGGGGAAATAGGACATGCCGAAACCTCCCCGAACAACAGTGGTGCCGTTACCGTCCGCGTTATAAGCGAAACCGAACCGCGGGCCCAAGTTGTTCCATCGCGTCTGCAACCCGGCTGTATCGGACGTATTCACGCCGGCGTAGACAAGCCGCAAGTTCGCCAGATCGAAATTCGTGAGACGATTCTGCTGTTCCGTAGCGGGAGTGAAAACTTCCCAGCGCAGCCCCAGGTTTAAGGTGAGCCTGCGCGTGATTTTCCAATTGTCCTGGAACCAGGCGGCGTGCTCGTAATTGGTCAAGTAATAAGGCGATAGCAGGAATCCGCGCGAGCCGCTGGTCAGGTAACCGAGCATCAACGTGGCAAATCCGTTGCCGCCTGTATTCGTCAAGGGATTATTGGTGAAGTTAAGGCCAAAGTTTAAAGTGCCTCGAGTATCACTGTTGGTGAATGGTGAAACCCGGTTCTGGATGATGCGGTATCCGAAGCTCAATTGATGCGAACCGATCGTCCAACTAACGCCGTCCTGGATCTGGTACGAGGTTTGGACCGGATGGGCCGGAAGGAAACCGGGACCGCCATTGATCGCCTGAACATTCGCTTGATTACCAGAGGCAGTGGGAACAATCGTCGGCAATCCGGTCGTGAAAGGCGTGAGATTGATGCCGTTGATGCCAAGTGAGGTTGCGGCGTTGTGTCCAAAGTCGGACTGGGTTGTAAGCGGGTTAGTCCGTGAATAGCCGGCAATGAACTCGTTCACGATCGTGGGCGAAAGAACGTGGGTTTCGTTCAAGGCCAGCCCCGACGCGCGCAGGGTTGTATTTTGCCCTCCGGAAACGAATGGACCAAGATCGTACTTGCCGGCGGCACTGGCTGGCGTCTGGTAACAGCAACCACTCTGCCCTTTGGCGTCGAACAGATCGAAGGCCTCATAGCTGTAGCGCGCAAAGAACGAATCTTTATCGCTGAAATGTTGATCGATTCGAACATTCCCGCCATTGTCCGTCAGGTCGCGATTAAAGACGTCGAGCCGGTTGTTGTTGATGCCTGGCAGGTTCGGCAGCGGGTAAAGATCCATGACACGTTGGGCCACAGGATTGATACGGTTGGCCGGAATGGTGTTGTTGGCAAACTGCGCTCGAGTTCCGCCCGTCGTGGCGGCCGTCAATGGGTCGTAGATATTCACACCCAGGTCACTGAAATTGCCCGCGTGCTGCGCAAGTGTAGGAACCGTGGTCAGAAACGTGTTGCCCTTGATCTCACGCTGGCCGTAGTAATCGGCGAAGAAGAAAGTCTTGTTCTTGAAGACCGGACCGCCAATGGATGCGCCGTACTGGTTACGTCTGAACGGCGGCTGCGCATTGGGCGCGCCGTTCCCGGTTGTTTTGGCATTGAAATAATTCCTCGCATCGAAGTAGTTGTTGCGGAGAAATTCGAAGGCGGAACCGTGGAAAGCGTTGCTGCCGGATCGTGTTTGCGTCGTGACGAGCCCGGCGCCGCGGCCGTACTCCGCCGAGAACGTTCCGGTCAGCACTTTAAATTCCTGCACCGACTCGACAGACGGCTGCACCATCACGGTATTGAATGTGTACTCGTTGTCGATGATGCCGTCAACCAGCCAGCCGTTAGCGTTGGCCTGGCTCCCGAGCGCGTTGAAGTTGGACGATGCGCGTGGATTGAAGGTACTCGACCCAGAAAGGTTTTCGTTCTGTTGCCCTGGGGTGACCCCTGGAACAAGGTAGACCAACTGCGCAAAGTTCCGTCCGTTCAGCGGCAGAGATTGCACAGCACCTTGCCCGATCACCTCTCCCAATTCCGCACTTTCCGAACGCACGAGCGGAGCGGCGGCTGTAACTTCGACGGTCTCGCTCGCCTGGCCGACTTGCATCGTGAAGTCAGCACGCTGCCGCGCAGCGATCTCGATAACAGTGTCCGGCGAGGTGCTCCGTTTGAAACCGGGAGCTTCAACCGTAATGCGGTAAGTGCCCGGAACCAAAAAGGGTGCGTTATAAGTACCGCTCTCATCAGTCTCGAAGATCTGCGAGGTACCCTTATTGATTTCTAAGATTGAGACCTTTGCCCCAACAACGGCCGCGCCGGATGCGTCTTGAACTGTTCCCGTGATTGCTCCGGAATTCTGGGCAAAGATTCCGAAAGAGAAAACAATCAGGCACGACAACAAAAGAAAGCAGCGAGACAACATAGCTAGCAACCTCCAACCTTGCTGGGTAGTATATACGAAACCTAGAATACTGAAAAGGAATCTCGACCATGTTAGTCGGGAAGTCCTGAAACACCGGATACGGGCGGGAAAAAAGCGGATGCCGAAACATAGAATGACGGCATGCAAAAAAGCGTTCCCAAGTCGGTTGACGAGTACATCACTGCGCAGGCTGAGGCGGTGCGGCCAAAGCTCGAACAGGTGCGCGCCACGATCAGGAGGGCCGTTCCGGAGGCGGTAGAGGGCATCGGATACCGCATGCCCGGATATAAGCTCCACGGAAAACCGATGCTGTATTTCGCAAGCTTCAAGGAACACTATTCCCTATTTGCCGCGTCGGGAACTTTCTTCGCGGCGCTCGAAGATGAGCTCGCCGGCTATGACCGGCGAAAAGGGACCGTCCATTTCCCACTCTCCAAACCTGTTCCGGTCAAGCTCATCAGACGGATCGCAAAGCTGCGCGCGGCCTTGATAGCTGCGACCGTGAAAGACCCGGGACCGCACCGAGAGACAGGAAGGCGCAAGTCGGCACAGTAGGATGCAGGGTAACTCATCGCAGTTGGGGATAGCGAAGTGAGTTTAGGGCAATGTTGATTAGCTGCCTGGTTGTCAGCGCGTGCAATGTCGGTTCGAGCGTTCGACCGACGCCAAGGTCGACCAACGTTCCCTGCTGCCCAAGGATGGCCTCGAATTTGGAGCTGTGTCCGAGGTAGGAGGGAACGAAGGCAGCTTCAAACGCTTGTACGCGGTAGCGGTTTTTCGGAAGGATAGGGGTGGTGCGGTGCAAGATGGGTCATGTAATAGCAAGCCGCTGTAGCATAACCATGGCCCGAAGCGAGTACTTGAATCGCGGGCCGTCCGTCAGGTGAGCCGCCACAGACCTTCCCGAAATCCAAAACTGCCCCGCGACCAGCGTAGGCCCTGTGAAGCCGAACGCAAGCATTTCGCAAGTTCCGCAATTGAACTGTAAGCGGATGCCGGGCCGAGTCTGGAATACGGTAGCTGACCTTGGCCGCTCGTGGAGTTATGTTGTTCGAGGCGCCCAGGCCTGGTTCAATCTCGAAGTAAAAAGTGTACTCACCCGGCAGCAGCCCGTCACATCGAAAGATGCCAGTATTCGCGTCGATCTGACAAGGCTCGAAAGCGAGCCAACTAGATGACGTAAGCGAGCGATCCGAACGGAGTACGCGAAGATCCTGCGAGTAAATCGCTTGCGGCCAGGGTTTCGGAGCCGAATGATCGCTGAACACGATCTTCCCGGATAGGTCATAAGTTCTTTTCCCCTGAAGGTGGAAATCGATTCCACCTTTCCTGTGGCATGTCGCAGTAAATTCGTTAGCATGGCAAGATGCGATGTCGAGGGTCGGAGTACTTCCAATGGAAGGGTCGGGCGGTTTTCGAGTAGGAGCGGATGTAGCGAATGAGCTTGCGGGAAAGATCACGAACGGAACTAAATATGCCGTGTGCGATGACGTCGCGTTCGATGCGTGAAAACCAGATCTCAACCTGATTTAACCAGGACGAGTAAGTGGGCGTGAAATGGAGCCTCACGTTTGGATGTTCCTGAAGAAAGCTCGCGACCTTCTGTGTCTTGTGCGCTGACAGATTATCCAGGATGACGTGGATTTCCTGCTTGGGCTTGCATAAGCCAATCACTTGCTGCAAAAATTCCACAAACTCGTCACTGGTATGGCGGGCGGCCGTCTTGCCGTGGATCTTGCCGCTGCGCACATCCAGAGCGGCGTAAAGCGACAACGTGCCGTGACGATAATATTCGAACCCGTGGCGCTCGGCGCGTCCTGGTGACATCGGCAATACCGGATCCAGCCGGTCCAGCGCTTGAATCGCTGATTTCTCATCCACGCAGAAAACGGCGGCATGTTGCGGCGGATTCAGATACAACCCGATGATGTGAGCGGCTTTGCGTTCGAACTCCGGGTCGTCGCTGGCCATGTATCGCTCCAGTCGATGCGGCTTCAGCCCGGCTCTGTGCCAGACGCGCTGCACCGTGTCCTTACTCACCCCAAGTTGGGCGGCCAGCTTGCGACAGGACCAGTGAGTCGATCCATCCTTTGGCTTGCGCCTGGTCGCCTCCAATACTTTGGCCTGCAACGCCGGCGTAATCACGGATGGCTTCTGCCCGGGATGTCGCATCTCGATCAAACCAGCCACACGCTGCTGCAGGAATCGCTCCTTCCAACGCGAGATGGTGGGGGCCGTCGTATCCAGCCGCTCTTGGATGATCCGATACGGCACGCCTTCAGCCACCATGAGAATCAGCCGAGCCCGGAACACATCGCCTGCTGGAAGCGTCCGCGATTGCGTCATCTGCTCCAACTCTACGCGCTCTTCCGTCGTTAATCTGATTGCTTCCGAAGCGAACGGCATCTCACATCAGACCCACTCTACTGCTAATCATTTCTCAGAGACGGTCCACTAGATGACGTAAGCGAGCGATCCGAACGGATTACACGAAGATCCTGCAAGTAAATCGCTTGCGGCCAAGGTTTCGGAGCCGAATGATCGCTGAACACAATCTTCCCGGTTAGGTCATAAGTTCTTTTCCGCTGAAGGTGGAAATCGATTCCACCTTTCCTATCGCCCGGCAGCAAAACGATCTCTCGTGCGCTAGCGATTGAGGTTGCATTGGGATATAGCACGGGCACCCATGCGAGATGGTTAGCTGTCGCCCGCATTGCTGGCGGGTTGCATCGAGCGAGAACGAAATACTTGTCAGCCCCGAGCCGATGGAAGGTGAACATTCCGCTCGCATCTGTGCTCACCCACTCGATCTCCAGGAACTTTTTTGGATGGTCAGCCGCTGCCAAGTCGCTTGCCAGGGTTGCAGACCATCGTTCCATTTGCACGTTGGCCCAAGTGCTGAGCCGCGTGTCTGGTGTCAGGGCGGAAACGTAGCAGCCGGATATTGGCGTCCCGTCAGTCCCATAGACATGCCCGGACAGCTCAGTCACAAGAATTGCGGGAATCACTACGTCGGCTATTCGTTCACCCTTGCGATACATAACTACGGTTTGGCCGAACGTCGTCTGCAGCAGCCTACCGTATCGAGGCGACCCCGCGAACACGAAACTAGTATTCGGCGGAGCAGGCGGATGAAAGAGCAACCGCCCACGGGCGTCTGTGCGGGCTGCGACCGCAGAGAAGTTGAGGTGATCCACTCGAACATCGGTATACGGTCCTGGACGGCCCGTATTCGAGTCAATGACTACACCTGAAATGGTCGCCGGTAGCGAGGAGGCGTAAGAACTCAGACTCCAACATGCAGCCAAACAGCCAGAGAGCATGAGAAGCAGTTGGAGCAGTGTGCGCAAATCTCAAAGGACTCCATTCACGATGGAGAAGTTCCCCACAACCGGCGTTGCGTCTTCCCTCGAATGGGCCCGGCCGGCGCGACTTGCGAACGCGAGCGTAATCGAGCCGGCGATGCGGCACTGGTGCCAGGAAAGAACCTCTAGGCGGGGGAGTATCTGCTTCCGAATTTAAGCTCGGATACAATGGACCGTTTCCAAACGCGAGTAGGTTTTGGTGGCGAAAGGGAGAGTAAATGTCTACAAGTAAAAACGCAATTGGGCGGCGTTCGTTTCTAAGAAAGGGCGCGGCAGCCGCAGGGCTTGGCCTCTTGGCTGACCTCGAAGCGTATCCCCAGAATGTCAACCGGAGTTCAAGTCCGTCGGACTTGAAAATCACGGACATGCGCATCGCCGTTCTGAGAGGGCCGGGAGGCAAGGGGGCGAGGGTCGGATGGGCGGACGCGGCAGGCGAGCCGCTGCCTCCTGCGACTCCCGGCGCGGGAGCGGCATCGGGCGGCACGATCATCGTCCGAATCGATACCAATCAGGGAATCTCGGGTTACGGCCAGACGATTGGGGACGGCCCGCAGCCGAACTATGTGCTGATGCATAAGGCCCGATTGCTCGGCGAGAATCCCTGCAACGTTGACAAGATCTTCCGCAAGATCAAGATGCATGGCGGGTATAACCGTCAGGGGAGCGGCGTCAACGCGATTGACAACGCGCTGTGGGATCTGGCCGGCAAAGCTTATGGCGTGCCGATCTATCAAATGCTCGGCGGGAAATTTCGCGACAAGGTCCGCATGTACAGCGAGGGTGACCCGCGCTCGAACGACATCAAAGACATCGCCGCCGATTATAAGGAGAGAGTCGCCGCGGGGTTTACGATGCTCAAATTCGACTTGCCCGTAGCTCCCATCCTCCGAGGCAAGCCGGGCACGATGTTTGGTCCGGCAGGCTATAACGGGGAACCGGGGGAAGACCCTCGAGAACTACTATCAGGGATTGGAGATCAGCGACAAGGGATGTGAACTCGTAGCCGACTACGTCGCTTCGATCAAGGAGGCCATGGGCGACGCCGCCGACATTCCCATGGGTCACGACCATTTCGGGCACCTCACCGCGAAAAGTTGCATCAAGCTGGCTAACGCGCTGGAGAGGGTCACTCCCTCGACTTTGGAAGACATGGTCCCGTGGTTCCGGGTAGAGGAGTGGAAGCTCATCACCGATTCGATCAAGGTGCCCACCTTGACCGGCGAAGACGCCTACCTGGTGGAATCGCTCGAGCCGCTTTGCCAGGCGCGTGCAGTCGATTATATTCACCCGGATCACCTTGTGATCGGCGGCTGTCTCGAATTGAAGAAGACCGCCGACATGGCGGCCAAATATTCGGTGGGGATGATGGTCCACAGCAACGCTACCCCGATCGGCTACGCAGCCGGCGCGCACGCGATAGCCGCCTGCCAAAACTTCCTCGCCATGGAATGGCACCAGCCGCAGCCAGCCTGGCACAAAGACATATGCGACAAAGGGGACCTCGTGGTTAAGGGTTACATCCCCGTTCCGACGGGGCCAGGCCTGGGCATCAAAGTCAATGAAGAAGCGATGCGCCCCCTCTGCAGGCAGGGTGAGTTCTTCACCGATCCTACGACGTATTGGGATTCGCAGTTCGGCGGAGAGAAGGCGTACACGTAAAGGGAGGACGTCGAGGCGAGCCTTGCACGTTCCGATTATGACTGAAGGTATATAGGCTTAATTAGCCTGTTGGGCCCGGCGGGCCGGAATACCGCATAATTGCCGATCGCCGGGCACCTTCGCGTTGCCATGCAGTGTGCGTGGCCACGTACCAAGACCTGAACCCCTCGTCACTTCTGGCCCGGTCCATTCCTGAAGCAGCTCTGAACGCGCGTGATTACAAAACGGCCGCGATGAAGTGCCTCGGGAGTTCATCGCGCTATCAATCGTTGGCCTGGACGGCGATGGTCGGGCAACCAGCAGAATTGCGGCACAGTCTCTGCGCCGATCGGCCACTCGAACCGGATCCAGTGTCCAGTTTTTTCGTGCTTCAATCGGAGTTCCAGTGGCTAAGAACGGTTGTAGAACTGGCGCCGGTGTTCTTCGGCAAACCCCTGCATTCGTTTGGCGACATCGGGGAACTTCGAAAGGACATTTTCCTTTTCATAAGGATCGGCTTCCATGTCGAAGAGAGATAATTCAATCTGCGCCTGACGATATTCGCCCGGATTACCATCGTTCCCGGCATACACAAGCGTGCGGTAAGAGTGGGGCAAGTGAAGCTTCCATCTTCCGTTGCCGCTGATAACGCCTTCGAAATCCTTGTTCGTGGAGAAGGCGTAAAATTCATGCGGGTTCTGCGCGCCCTGTTTGTCTACCATCAAATCCCAAACCTCGAGACCATCTATAGGATTCTTGGGCAATTCTGCACCGGCAAGTTTCGCAAAGGTAGGCAGCAGGTCGATTGTGCACATCGTGCGGTTTGAAATCGTTCCAGGTTTGATCTTCCCGGGATACCGCATGATGCAGGCGCTGCGCGTACCGCCATCAAAGCTAGTACCTTTTGCTTCACGGAACGGAGTATGACCGGCGTGATTACCGTAAGAAGTCCAAGGCCCGTTATCTGAGGTCATGATGACCAGCGTATTGTCGTCGAGCCCATTCTCCCTCAGTGATTTCATGATTTCGCCGACGGACCAGTCGAGCTCCATCATGACGTCGCCGTACACGCCGGCACCGGATTTTCCCGCGAACTTTTCGCTCCGGAAAATAGGCACGTGGGGCATCGAGTGCGGGACGTAGAGCAGGAAAGGATTTGATTTGTTTCGGTTGATGAAGTCGACCGCGTGCTCGGTATACCAAGTCGTCAGCATGGGTTGCTCTTTCTTCGTCATGCGTTCGACTTTGATCTTTCCGTTTTCCCAGAAGTGCAGCGGAGTCTTGTAAAGCTCCGGATGCTGGGGATGGAATTCCCACATGTCGTTCGAATACATCAGCCCGCAGGATTCGTCGAAACCGCGCGCCGGCGGCCTTGTCTCCGGCTGGTCTCCAATGTGCCATTTACCAAAGGCGGCGGTACGGTAGCCAGCTGTCTTTAAGATTTCGCCCATGGTGGCAAATCTTGGGTCAAGCCCGCGCGCGCCCGGCGAATGAGCACCTACCACGCCGGTTCGTCCCGGATAGCAGCCGCTGAGCAGTGCCGCACGAGATGCCGAGCAAATGGCCTGAGGAACGTAGAACTGGCGGAACTGACAACCCTGGGAGGCCAGTTCTTCGACGTTCGGAGTGCGATACGGAGTCTTGCCGAATGGACGGAAATCGGCGTACCCGGAATCGTCGAGGAAGATAATGACGAAATTCGGTTTCTGCGTGCCGGACTGACTCGCCTTCAGCGAAGCCGCGGCGCCTAGGCCGGCCGTTCGCAGGAAATCTCTTCGGTTCATAGGCGTTCCTTTACTACCCTCACCACAGTAGCTTCAACCCAAGCTGGATTTGCCGATTCGGTGCGGCCGTTGTCGTAATCTGACCGGTTTGCGGCAATCCCAGGCTCGTCTCCGGTATGCCGAGTTGGGTGCGATTAAAGACGTTGTAGAACTCCCCGCGGAATTCAAGTTGCATGCCTTCGCGGACCGGTACCGGAAAAAAGCGGTGCAAAGCGAAATCAACATTGTCTGTGCCCGGACCGTAAAGTATGTTGCGACCCGCATTACCGAACTGATATTGCGGAGGCGTCACAAAGCAACTCTGGTTGTACCATCGCTGGACGGTCGGAGTGTCAAGCCGGCCGTTGCAAACGCGATTCGGCCAGGATGTATTGCCGACGTTAGCGTTGTCCTGCGACAGCTTCAGCGTGAATGGCGTTCCATCCTGGGCTGTCCAGATAACGCTTGTTTGCCAACCCCCAAGGATCCAGTCCCCCGGTCCTGCCGAAAGAAGCTTGTGCCCTTTACCGAACGGGAGATCGTAATTAGTGCTGAACACGAAGCGGCGCGGCGCGTTCGAACTCGAAGGGCCGTACTGGGCGCGCAAGTTGTAAGCATTCTGCACCGCCTCCTGAGTGCCGCAGTAACTGCAGCCATCGAGCGCAACACCGGAGCTGTTGTCGATGGCTCGCCCCCACGTGAAGTTCGCAAGCAGGTAAAGACCCTTTGTATAGCGCTTCTCTAATCGCGCGATCATGCCTTGGTAGTGAGACCGTCCCCAAGGAGAGGAGGTTGTAATGGGAGCAATGGTGTAAGGCGCGAACGGGCGCCGGGTCGCGACGCCGCCCGGGCCGGGGGTGAGAGGCTGATTGCCCGGATACGTTGCCCACAGCCCGTACGATGTGTTGCCGACGTACCCGACCTCCGCAACAATAGATCCTGGAAGCTGTTTCTCCAGATTCAAATTCCATTGCTGCACCAGCGGAGCTTTGTAGTCATTTGGCCAGCTTTGGAGGGCCGCAGTCGCACTCGGAACCAGGACGAAATTTTGCGGACTGATGGGGGCCGGAGTCGGTGGCAAGCTGCTACTTAGATTGAAAGCTGAAGAGGGCAGATTGCGGTCACCGATCAGCGAGAGGCCACCCGCGCCGACGAAAGGCGGGTTGTTCGTCATCATGTTGCCCACACCCGTTTGTTCGTCAGGGTTTCCGTAGAAGAGCCCGTAACCGCCACGCACTGTAAGTTCGCCTGTGTGTGGCGCACGCCAGGCAAAACCAAACCGGGGTGCGAAATTGTTCAAGTCGGTGTTCATCAGGCTTCTCGACTGCCCATTCAATCCGGCGTATATGAGCTTGCCGTAATTGGGATCACCGCGATTTGTGACAAAGTTGGCAAGGTGGTTGTCCGTTTCGGTGATCGGGAAGTAAAGTTCGTAACGAAGCCCCAAATTCAGCGTGAGCCGAGGTGTGATCTTCCAGTCATCCTGGAAATACATAAAATCGTTCTGCACCCGAAGATTGGAGACGCTTATGTTGCTAATAGTGACTTGCTGAGCGTATCCAAGCAAAAGATCACCTAGTCCCGAGCCGCTGTTGCTCCGCGAATTTGGATTTTGCGTGTAGCTACCGTCCAGGGTGAAAGCGCCGCGGCCCTGGAGAGCCGCGAAGGTGTAGAACCTGAGGTACTGGTGTGTGAATCCGAACTTGAGCAGATGAGTACCGAGCGTCTTCGTTGCGTTATCTGAAAATTCCCAAACCGCGGAACTCTTGTTGAGAGGCACGTTTGTCAAGCCGGGCGGCTGGGAGCCGAGACTTGCAAATCCAGTGACGTCGAATGTGGGCGTGCTGCTGTTAATCCCGCTTGCGAGCGAGCCAGGTACGATCTCGTCCTTAGGGGCAGTCGCATCTTTCGTGATAGTTGGTCGGCTCCAGGCGAAACGGAACTCATTCACAAGTGTTGGGCTGAAAACTCGTGTGTACCCGAGACCCACATTGTAGGCCGGGATTTGTTGATCTACAGGGGTCGCTGCCGGGGCAGGTAGTGATGGCTCACCGTGCATGTTTGAGTTGTTAAGCGAGAAGCGCACAAACAGGGAATCCATGGAGGAGAGTTGAACGTCACCACGGAACGTCGCATTGTCAGTGTTGGTTCTGACAGGGGCGGTTCTGACATAGTTGTTAGCATTGCCGGGAAGGTTTTGCAGCGGGTAACGATTTACCAGCGACTGCCCGATCGAGTTAAAACGGCTGGCCGGGATGGTATTTCCGGCAAATTGTGTGCGCGTTACGGTGCTCCCATTCACGACAGTTGTGGCCGGATCGTAGATCGCGACGGGGAAAACGCCGCTTCTCATCGCGGCGGTCGGAACAGTCGAAAACAAGACCGTGTCCTGGCGGATACTGGTGCGCTGATACGCACCAAACAACCATGCACGGTTGCGCTTGAGCGGACCACCGAGAGACCCGCCGTATTGGTTAAAAACTAGCAGCGGTTTGGGGCCAGGCTGGGCAAAGAAATCTTTGGCCGCAAAAGCGCTATTCCGTACGAACTCAAACGCGGAGCCGTGGATCTCGTTTGTGCCACTGCGCGTCACTACGCTGACAACCCCGCCGGCCGAGCTCCCATACTCCGCAGAATAATTGCTGGTTTGCACCTTGAATTCCTGGATCGCTTCGAGCTGTGGGCGTACCGCATCACGCTGATGGTTGTCGATCCCGCGGATGTATGACTCGTTGAGGCCGCCATCAAGCAGATAGACGTTCTGCATGCCTCGATTGCCGAAAGCTGAGAAGGACTGATCTTTATTGTTAGATGGCACGGTACCCGCAGTCATGACGGCGAGCTGCAGATAGTTCCGGCCATTCAGTGGAAGTTGCTGCATCGTCTGACTGCTGATGACTTGACCTTGAGCGTTGCTCGCAGTATCGACCAGGGGCGCCTCTCCGGCAACCACAACGGATTGGGTTACTGCGCCCACTTCCAGTTGGATGTGGATTCCAAGAACATCGGTGACCCGGAGCACGAGGCCAGTGCGAACCACGGTCTTGAATCCTTCCTTCTCGATGCGAATCTCGTATGTGCCGGGATTGAGCAAGGATGCCTGAGCGAGTCCGGACCCGTTGCTCTTGAGCTGGCGCACAAGTGCGCCTGTCTGGACGCCCGTGATGGTGATGTTAGCGCCTTCGACCGCAGCATTGCTGGCATCCGTCAAAGTGATATTGATGTCGCCGGTTGAGCTTTGCCCGCAAAGTAATTCGCCGATGCAGAGACACAGCGCAAAACACAACAACTTTGATGAAGAACCCTGAAGGCGATTTCTTCCCACTGCAAAAGGCATACTGGTTTGTAGCTGAATCCAAGTCTATTGTCAACCAGACCTGCGAAGCTTTGTACTGGATCATTCGGGCATGATGCGGTTGATCAAATGCGTTCCGAAGGAGGAGAACCCGTATGAGGCTCCCTAAATAGTCGTGTTGTCCTCCCTCTGATCTAGCGGCTTGATTGGTCGACGCGTATTTTTAATCACTCAAATGTTGCAGCTGCCGGTTCGTTCGAAGTGACGGACATCAGGCCAGGTGGTTAACTTAGGCCTTTTTCGACCATAAGCACAAGACGCTGCCCTAGTACGAGAACATCTTCGCGCGGCATCGGTATGAGCGGTCCCTCAAGCGCGAGCAGAGCCAGTCCGTGTACGGAGGACCAGGCCAGAAACTCCGCCCCCTGTCTATTGTCTTTGCTGAGAAGCCCAGCTTCCTGCATTCGATCCAAAGCGAGCGAAAGCAGCTGGTATGGGTTGAGCCCCAAAGAGGCGGTATTCGCTTGCTTATGTTCGTGGATCGCTGGGGGCACAGAAAAGGCGGTGCGGAACATGCCGGGTTCCTTCAAAGCGAAACCCAAATACCCCATCCCTACGGCGCAGAGGCTGCGACGAGCATACAGCTTCGCGTCACGCCCGGGCTTGTGGCGAGCCATCTCCATCTCTATCGCGCTCGCCAGGCGGGAGATACAAGCCGAGCGCACGGCATCGAGCAGTGCAGCTTGGCTGGCGAAATGACGATAGGCCGCGTTCGGAGCGACTCCGGCCTGGCGTGTGGCCTCGCGCAGAATGACCCCATCCGGCCCTCCTGTACGCGCCATGGCAATACCCGCGGTGAGAAGCGCGTTCCTCAGGTCTCCGTGGCGGAACGTTTTTCGAGGTTTGGCTGGATCCGACGCTCTCATTTCAGTCCAAAGAAAAAGTTTAGCCCGATACAGGTACAAGATGTGGACAGCATCCACTTGCCAATGTTATCGTATGTGGACGGTGTTCACTTTGCGACCACCGCGATGAAAGGGAGGGTGTAATGGCAGATGGATTTGTATGGTACGAGCTTGTAACGAATGACATGGATAAAGCAGTCGGCTTTTACAGCAAAGTAGTGGGTTGGGATGTGCGCGATTCGGGAATGCCCGGAATGCGGTACATGATCTTCGGCAAGGATGGTAAAGATGTAGGCGGCATGATGACATGGGCAGGTGCGGGGGCACCCGGCATGGCACCTGAATGGATGGCGCACATTCACACAACCAAGCTGGATGAAGAAGTGAAGCTGGTGGTTGCAGACGGTGGCACGATCATCAAACCTCCACAGGATATTCCAGGCGTGGGGCGCTTTGCCGTTGTGCTTGATCCTCAGCACGTGAAATACCTGCTTTTTGAACCGGCTAGCACCTATATTCCACCGCGCCTTGGCCAGATGGAAGCGGGAAATGTGGGCTGGCATGAACTGCTGACAGACGATGCAGAAAAGGCGTTCGCGTATTACTCCGAAGCATTACGGCTGGGAGAAGGACTATGCGCACGATATGGGGCCGATGGGAATCTATCAGACCTTCCGGACGGACAAGCCGCTATACGCTGGTGGAATGATGAACCTCAGCAGTTGCCCGGGTATGCCGGAAGGGTTGAAGCCGCATTGGAAGTTTTACTTCACGCTGGGTGACCTCGACGCTGCTCAGAACCGAATCAGAGAGGCAGGTGGGACAGTCATCGCACCTCCCATGGATGTGCCGGGAGGGTCACGCGTTTTGCAGGCGGTAGATGACCAGGGCTGTGGATTCGCTTTGATGCAGCCACCCCCGCAGTAGACGAGCGAGCAAGGTGCAATCAGCACCTTGCTCGCGCCCTAATCCTGAGAGATGAAGAGACAACACTCGATTTCCTATGAAGCCTAAAAATACGATCTGCCTTTGGTTCGATAAAGACGCCCACGAGGCGGCGCGGTTCTATGCGTCCACGTTTCCTGACAGTGAGGTCCTCGCGGTTCACCATGCCCCCTCTGACTATCCGGGCGGCAAGCAGGGCAATGTGCTGACAGTGGAGTTCACCGTGCTTGGCCTCCCTTGTCTTGGCCTGAATGGTGGCCCGGTATTCAGGCACAGCGAGGCCTTTTCCTTCCAGATCGCCACCGACACGCAAGAAGAAACGGACCGTTACTGGAACGCGATCGTCGGCAACGGTGGCACGGAAAGCCAGTGCGGTTGGTGCAAGGACCGCTGGGGCCTCTCCTGGCAGATCACGCCGCGTGCTCTAACGGATGCGCTTGCCAAGGGAGGCAGTGAGTCTAAGCGTGCTTTCGGGGCAATGATGACGATGAGAAAGATCGACATCGCTGCCATCGAGGTTGCGCGCCGAGGCTGACCTGACCTACCTGGCGGGATCTGGAGCATTCTCGTGATCAAGGCGCGGGACCTGAAGCATCCAATTCAGCTCATCTCGCGCCACCCGGGTTTGAACCTTGGCCCCAGGCAGGTTCGGCCAGCTGCGGATTTGGACGAAATGATGGAGGAAGCGAGCCGCGCGGGCGCAAGCCGCACGATAACTGCCGCTTCGATCCCAACAAACAGTAAGCTAGAAGAGTCGAAGAGGTTTAAACAATAAATGTCAAAAGTTCGTGTCGCAGGATTTAGTGTTTCCTTGGACGGTTACAGCGCCGGGGTAGAACAGAGCCTGAACGACCCGCTTGGAAAGCGTGGAACCGAGATCTTTCAGTGGTACTTTCACACGCAGAGCTTCCGCTCAATGCACGGGCAGGAGGGTGGATCTGACGGGGACATCGACAACAGATTTGCCCGGCAGGCAATGGACAACTTTGGCGCTTTCATTCTCGGTCGCAACATGTTTGGTCCCGTGCGCGGACCATGGCCGGACGACGGATGGAAGGGCTGGTGGGGCGAAAACCCGCCGTACCATGCGCCAACTTTCGTTTTGACACACTACGAACGTGAACCCCTAGTCATGGAAGGCGGAACGACGTTCTACTTCGTTACGGGGGGAATTGAGGAAGCGCTGGAGCGCGCGAAGGAAGCTGCGGGCGAAAGAGACATCAAGATCGGAGGCGGCGTCTCGACAGTGCGGCAGTATCTGAAGGCTGGACTGGTAGACTCCGTGCATCTGGCATCGGTGCCTATTCTGCTCGGTCAGGGCGAGCCGCTGTTTCAAGGTATGGATCTGCATGCGCTTGGGTTTTCCGTGACCGACTGCCAGTCTTCGGAATACGCAACTCATCTCACATTAGAGAAGGTGTAAGAGCAGAGGTAACGATTTATACCGGACTTCAGAGTTACTTCTGAGCGAATATGTTTGGGTCCATCTGACCTGGATTATCACCAACCAGTTGGAAACCGGCACGGCTATGAATGACTGATCGCGATGGCGAGATCCATATTGGGCGTCAGGGCGGCCGTTACAATTCCATGATGCCTCCGAAGGACCTCGAACGATTCATTCCCACCGCGCAATTCGGCGCGGTAAGCGAGATTGTTCCAATCACCATGGGGCAATCAGGCGCGAAAGTCTACTCGGCTACGACGGAAAGCGGGGCATACATCCTGCGCATCCAGGGGCAGGACGATGGGTCTTGGAAGAACGCCATTCTAATCGAGGAAATCGCCTCCGCGCATGCAATCGCTCCCAAGCTTGTCTACGTCGATCACGCGGAGCGCGCAACGGTATCTATAAAGGTGACCGGCGTTCCGTTTGGAGCCGCTGTCTCGCAGCCGGCGACCCGCGCAACGGCTTTGAAAAGTTTGGTGCAGGTTGTGAGACAGCTGCATGCCATCCCGGCCGCGCCGTTCGCACCTACTAACCCGATTGGTTTTGCTCGTTCAGTCTGGGACGAGCAGGTGCAAAGGGAAGCCTTTCCCGCTTGGGCGATCCCGCTGGGAGATCGAATAATACAGGCCGACAGGCTCCTGAATCTGGACGACAGGAAGGTTTTGAGTCATTGCGACCTTAACCCGGCAAACGTCCTTTGGGACGGCCATCGCGTATGGCTTGTCGACTGGGAGCGGGCCGGGCTTGGCCATCCCTATCTCGACCTGGCAACGATTTCCGTGTTCTTGACTCTGCCGGAGGAAGCTGCACTTGCGCTGCTGCAAGAACAGGAGCAAACACCTATAGACAGCAGTCAAAAGCTCTTGTTTGCCGCATTGCGCGATTTATGCAGGGTCGCTTATGGCGCAGTGTTCTTCAGGCTTGTTAATGACCTGAGTTGCGTAGGGCTTGTGAACCGGGAAGAAACGCCGACGCTCGGGGAGTGCTTCGCGATGCTAGCGACGGGAAAGCTGGACTTGAGCGAACCACGAGCCCGGGCACTCATCGGAGCCGCACTGTTGAAACAGTGTGAAACATCTATTCCGGAATCAACCATCGGTCACTTTGGGGTCTGATCACCCGGGCTGACGAGGCGGCACAAACCTCACGGCGCCAACAAACCGCAACAAGCTTAATCAAGAAATCTCGTTGTCCCCAATGCTTGCCCGCACTCTCTTGGCCGCTTCGATGCGCTCTATTGCTATCACTTTCCAGGAACAGAGATCGGAGTTGCCGCCGCCCTCGTCCCGTTCCGCTATCCTGAGGGATTACCGCTGGCGTTGACTCACAAGATCGTTTGCGTTTGCGGTTGCTGATCGTTATGTGCATGTGTGGCGTTTTCTTGCTGCCTGTGTTCCAACCCGGTCGCGCAACTCGGCTGCATGCAATGCGTACACTCCGAGCGGAGTGAAACTTCCCGTGGATAAACGATCCGAAATGCCGCCTCACCTGCGTTGATTCGCGAGAGAAGCAGGAAGCTCAGCCACAATCATCGAGCGAGGCATTCTAAACACATCGCCGTCCAGAACGAAGCACGACCGCGCGAGGGATGCTCCGCGCCTTTGCCCTAATCTGGAACTCGCGTCGAGAGTTGCTGCTTCGAGTGTAGTTCGAACTCCAACCAAAGATGGAAGACAGAATCCCAGAGTTGCTCTAGACTGTACGAAGCCTCGACCTAAATGAAACCTATCAGTGTCGGCAAATCGACGTTAGGGTTGTGTCTGTTTGCATCCATTTTCTTCTGCATGCCGGGCATGCGAGCGCAGGATGCTGCGGGCGCGATTGAAGGCGCCATCGCTGACTCGTCCGGTGCAACCGTTGCCGGTCACGTTGTTGTGAAGAACCTGGAAAGCGGTGTGATGATTGAGGTTCAGTCGGGCCTTGATGGCTTGTTTCGGATCGCCCGCGTACCTGTTGGTCAATATGCGGTCACCGTACGCGCCGAGCACTTCGCTTCCGTTGTACAAGAACCCGTCACGGTAGATGTCAGCCGCACTGCCAGGCTTCAATTCAGCTTGCCCCTCGCAACTGTCCAGGCATCAGTGCAGGTGAACGCTGACGCACCACCCATCGATACTTCGACCAATGCTCTTGGCGCGGTTGTTACGGGCCATGAGATTCTCGATTTGCCTCTGAACGGCCGAAACTTCACTCAGCTTGGATTGTTGCAGAGCGGCGTGGCTGCGCTCACGCCATCTATGGCGAAATACGGTGGATCTTTGCGAGCGAATCAGGGATATGCCGTGAATGGGATGCGCCCCGAATCAAACAACTATCTGGTGGATGGCGCCCAGAATGTAGATCGCATGGATGGAGCGTTTGCACTGAAGCCGCCAGTAGATGCGATCGACGAATTTCGAATTATCACCTTGAATGCTCCGGCTGAATTCGGGGGCTTTGCTGGCTCGACAACCACGGTGGTCACTCGTGCGGGGGGCAACGAATTCCACGGGACAGCATACGAGTTCTTCCGAAACAACATTCTCGATGCGCGGAACTTTTTCTCGCCGTCTGTGGAACCGCTCAAGCAAAATCAATTCGGCGTAACAGCGGGAGGCCCAGTTCGAAAAAATAAGCTCTTTCTGTTCGGCTACTACGAAGGTTTCCGGAACCGCCAAGGCATCACCTATACGTCGACCGTTCCGAGTGTGGGCCAGCGCAACGGCGATTTCAGTGGGCTTGCGAGTCCGCTCATCAACTATGCACAAGGGGGCACATTAGTACCGAATGGAAAGCTATCCCCCACTTCGTTCAGCCCTATCGGTTTGAAGATCGCGAGCTTATATCCGGTCGGAAACTTGAGTCAGACCATCTACACGACAACACCCGTCACGCGGAACGACTCTGATCAGGTGGGCGTTCGGGCCGATTGGAACGCGTCGGAGACGAATCAGTATTTCTTCCGCTATTCCTGGGCGACCGGGATCAACATTAATCCCATCTCTCTGCGCGGCTCTCCGGTTCCGGGATTCCCGACGCGCGATGACCTGGGGACGCAGTCCGCATCCTTGGCCAACACTCACTCGTTTTCGCCCACGCTGAACAACTCGCTGCACCTTTCTTTTTTGCGGTTCCTGTTCGATTTCGATCAGCGGTTAAACCAGACGCCCCCGTCCGCCTTTGGATTCCAATACCCATCTGCATCCGCTTTAGGTCAAGGGCCGCCTTACTTCAACATCAGCGGCTATTCGCCTATCGGTGGTGCGACAAGCGGTCCGCGCAACTCCGCACAGAATACGTATGAAGTAGACGAAGCTCTGTCTTGGGTAAAAGGGCGTCACTCGTGGAAACTGGGCGGGAGCTTTCTCCGCACACAGATGAACGTCTATCAGGCGACAGTTCCAAACGGCCTCATTATCTTTAGCTCTTCTTTCCCGACCAGTGACGCATTCGCAAATCTGTTGCTGGGTTCGCCTGTGGTTTTCTATCAGGGTCTCGGTGATTTCGCACGTGGGCTGCGCACCTGGAATTCCGGCGCCTATGGCCAGGACGAATGGCGCGTTTCATCGCGATTCACCCTGAACTACGGTCTGCGATGGGAAGTACTCGCGCCAAATTCTGAGATCCGAAATCGCCTGAATACATTCGTGGCCGGCGTGCAATCGAAAATTTACCCAAATGCGCCTGCGGGAGTGCTGTTCCCTGGCGATCCCGGCATCGCTTCGGGCCTGGCGCCGCTGTATTCAAAAGCTTTCATGCCGCGGGTGGGCTTCGCATGGGATCCCACGGGCAGCGGTACTTGGTCCATCCGATCCGCGTACGGCATCTTCTACGATCCCTTTTCGAATGGCATAAACATCGCCGCCAACCCATCGGTCAGTGCGGCCCCTTGGGCACAATTCGATCAATACACCGGAAACATCAACTTCGCGAATCCCTATCTTGGCCACCCCACACCTGTTCCCGGAACCTTTGCCTCTCCCTCCACAATTCTCGCGATGGACAGCACGGCACGTCCTCCCTACTCGCAGAACTGGAACTTCACTATTCAGCATTCGTTTGCAAAAGACTACGTTCTGGAAGCGAAATACATCGGAACAAAAGGTACTCGACTGCCGCGTAACATTGAAGCTAATCCAGCCGTATACGGGCCGGGAGCGACGTCTGGCAATGCGGATAGGCGGCGGGTCTACGCGGCTTGCGCGCCTGACAATGGATCTTGTCAGCTAGCCACAGTGGCGCTTGTGACGTATGGCAGCAACTCGACGTACCAGGCCGCACAGATCAGCTTGTCCCATCGCCTCGCACGGGGATTTTCCTTCAACACGTCGTATTGGCTCTCGAAGTCGCTCGACTACCTTTCGAGCATCAATGTCAATAATTCGTCAGGTACCGGCCTGGTTGGCGAGAACGATCTTGCGCAGAATCCTTTCGACCTGCGTGCAGAGCATGGGCGGTCGTTGTTTGATGCACGCCATCGCGTCGTTGCGAGTGCCTCCTGGCAAGTCCCGTTTGGGGCGCATACACAGGGCTTAAAGAAAGCCCTGTTTCACGGGTGGCAGTTAAACGTGATCGGGACGGCAAACTCGGGTACGCCGTTTACGGTTTATGACAGCGCCAATGTCGCGCTCCAGGCCAGCAGCCCGCCATTATCCGCTTTCTTCGCGAGCCGACCGAATTTGATTGGAGATCCCAGCGCGGGTCCACAAGTTGCCAGCCAATGGATCAGTAGTTCCTCCTATCAGCGGCTGAATCCGGTGACGCAAGCCGGCCAATTCGGAAATGCCGGAAGGAACATCGCGCAAGGTCCAGGTGCAATCAATTTCGATGCGTCTGTATTGAAGGACATCCCCATTCGCGAGCGACTGAAGCTGCAGTTCCGGGCCGAAAGCTTCAACATCGCCAATCATGCGAACTTCTCTGTCCCCGTTGCCGATCTCGCATCGCCAAACTTCGGGAGAATACTGACGGCTGGTCCCGCACGCCTCACCCAATTCGGCTTGAAAGTTCTCTTCTAATGGACACTCTCGTTCGAGACACGGAACAAGCGGAACTCGGGAGGGACGAGGGTTCCTGGCGGTACCCTGGTTGGCGAGTAGCATTCGCCGCGGCCTTCGCTTCCGCAGCTGGATTCGGTTCCATCCTGATCTATAGTTTCAGCGCTTTCATCAAGCCGCTCTCGGCTGAGTTCGGATGGTCTCGGCAAACAATCTCGGCTGCGTTCGCTTGTGCCTCGTTCACGCTGGGCATCTGTTCGCCGGGCTTGGGTTACCTGCTCGATCGTTTCGGCCCGCGGCGAGTTATTTTGCCGTGCATCGTCACCTTCGGAGCGGCCTTTGCCTCTTTGTCCCTGTTGCGCAATAACATCGTCCAGCTCTTTGCCACCTTCATCGTTATTGGTGCCGTGGGCAACGCCACGGCGCAGATGGGCTACGCGCGTGCGGTATCAACTTGGTTCGCGCGACAACGCGGCGCAGCGCTTGCTTTGATGATGGTAGGGTCTTCTCTCGGCATGGTGATCATGCCGGTACTGACACAGAAGCTTTTGGGCAGCATCGGATGGCGACAAAGCTACATTGTGATCGGGATGCTTCCTTTTTTAATAGCGCTACCACTCGCCGCAGCCTTCGTTCGAGAGAAAGGACCAAGTATTCTAGGGCGCGAGGCCGGCGACAAAGCCTCCTCCGCAGTGCATAGCCGGGCGTACTGGATCTTAGTAGTCACGCTCGTGGTCAGCGCTATGGGCAACACCGGTGTCGTAACGCAGCTTTCGGCATTGTTGACAGATCGTGACATACCAGCGACGCGCGCAGGATACGCGATTGCTTTTGTTGGGTGCGCTAGCCTTTTCGGTCGATTCACGACAGGATGGCTGCTCGATCGATTCTTCGCGCCGCGAGTCGGAATGGCGCTACTGCTCGGGACCGCAGGTGGGATGGCACTGCTCGCCAGGGCGCAAAGTTTCGAGATGGCGGCGATTGCATGCGTGCTCATCGGTTTCTGTATGGGAGGCGAGTCTGATGTCACGCCCTACCTGCTGGGGCGTTACTTTGGTCTGCGGCGCCTTGGACTCCTGTATGGATGGACCTGGACCGCCTATGCTTTAGCAGCAGCCGTGGGCTCGCTTCTATTGGGCACCGTGTTTGATCGAAGCGGCAGTTACAGCGGTCTACTGGTAGTCTTTTCGGCAGCTACATTCATTGGGGGTGTCTTGATGCTTGGTATGCCTCGTTATCCGGCGAGGCTGGAGGAATGACGGATAAAGGAGCGAAACCGGCCACGGCTAAGCGCAAGATCTACCAGCCGAGGCCTGAAACTCTTGCGCTATTGAAGGTATCCGGGAATCCGATCAACGGGCTCGGGGAAGCGGAGCCGAGGCGGCCCTCGCCCTTCTTCTGGCACCCTCCCGACCAACATCCCTACGGAGACTTGCAAGTTGTGGCGCGCCAAAATTCCCGCAAGTGTCCCGGTTCAACTGAGGCATTCGCAGCGGCGTACGCCTATCCGGCACTCATTCCGGTCGCCTCGGAGCGGAATCCCGCGCCGGCCGATATTTTGACGGCGGAGGCGAAGGCTTTTGCGCTGTCGCATGAAGCGGACGATTTCGGCGTAGCTGCTATGGACCCGCTATACGTGTTCGAAGGCTACACGGAGGACCTTCCATCGATCATCGTGTTGGGCCTGGCACACGATTACGAACGCCTGAAGCATGTTCCTTCGGATGAGACGAACGGTATCGGCGTGTGTGACGTCGGCGACCAGTACGCGCGTGGAACCAGGGCTTCGTTCGCGGTTGCCAATTGGATCCGCTCGCAAGGATATAGCGCCAATCCCTATCCGGGTCCTTCCGCAAGCGCGCTGCTGTTGATTCCTCCTGCAATCTCGGCCGGACTGGGCGAGCTTGGCAAACACGGATCCCTGATCAGCCGGCACTTTGGTTCCGGCGTGAGACTGGCTGCCGTGACCACAGACATGCCGTTGCTGGCGGGATCACCCGAGACGTTTGGGGCGGATGAGTTCTGTAAGAGCTGCCAGATTTGCACGAATGCATGTCCGCCTTCTGCCATCCTGCCGGAGAAACAATTGGTTCGAGGCGAAAACCGGTGGTATGTGGACTTCGACAAGTGCATTCCGTACTTTGCCGAAGCGGCCTCCTGTGGCATCTGCATCGCCGTCTGTCCGTGGACACGGCCCAATGTACGGCCTAAACTGCTAACGACGATGACGCGTCGCCTTGCTAGACAAACGCTAGAGTAACGCGCTGTAGCTAACGGCCGAGCAACACATAAGACATCGCGAACCGTCCGATTTGCAGCTGCGACTTCTCGAGAGGCGGCGAAATGTGAAAGGATTCGATTCTCCCGGTCCGGCCTGTGCGCTTTGCCATCGCAACGCCCAACAATTTGCCTGATTTTGCTTGGTAAAAGCTGACTCGAAGCGCGTCTTCTTCGTGGTGTGTCCAACCGAAAACATATTCGCCAGGCGGCAGAGTAATCGATTCTATCCTGATTGGCGCCTGGACGATCATAAAGTTTGAGTACTTGCGGGCGGCAGCATAACCCGCCGTGATCATGACGACGCCTGCAACGAACCTATTTTGGCCGTCCGTGATTCCCGAGGCGGTACGAAACTCCGTCTCAATGCGCTCGTTCTCCACTTGCGCCCGTTCTGGTATCAAGTCTTTCAATTCGGCCTCGGTAGCCGATCTCCACGGCTCGGAACATGGTGCAGGTTGCGCAGAGAGCAAGCACAGAAGAGAAAATACAATCAGTGGCCGCATTGCACTACCTTCCGTTTGGCAGATGGACAATGCCGCGCTGTAGGGCCATCGTCGCTGCCTGGGTACGATCCGCAGCTCCCAGCTTGCTGAGCAGGTTGTTAATGTGAGTCTTGACGGTAGCTTCGGAAATGGAAAGATCCGTTCCAATCTCTTTGTTGCTGCGCCCCGCCACGATGCCTCTCAGAACCTCGAGTTCGCGGCTGGTCAGCCCAGGGCCGCTCATTCGATCGGCTAGCTTTTCCGCAACCATCGACGGAATTCGCGATTTGCCAGCGTGTACCGCGCGAATTGCATCTATCAGTTCTTCCGCAGACATCCCTTTGAGCAAGTAACCTTTCGCGCCAGCCTGAATCGCGCGATAAATATCCTCATCTCCGTCGAAAGTCGTTAGTACAATCACGCGCGCGCCCGGATGTTGACGCCGGATCTGAGTAATTGCTTCAACACCTCCCAATCGTGGCATGCGAAGATCCATCAAAGCCACATCGGGGCGGAGTTGGTGGTAGCGCTCGATAGCCTCTTGGCCGTCTGCTGCTTCGGTCACGACCTGAAGATCAGGAACCGTCTTCAAGAGCGCGACCAACCCCTGTCGCACGACATGGTGATCGTCCGCCACCATTACGCGAATCAAGTCATTCATGGAAGAGGGAACTCCAACCGTATGCGTGTACCGTCTCCTACGGCCGTAACCACACTAAGTTTGGCATTGATCGATTCAGCGCGTTCGCGCATGCCGCGCAAACCGAAATGTCCATCTGGTTGAACCTCCCATAGCTCGGGGGCAAAGCCTAGTCCATCATCGCTGACATGCATCTCCGCTGTTTTTGAATTGAAAACGAGGCTTACCTGCAGGTGACTGGCTTGCGCGTGGCGAACAACATTCATCACTGCTTCCTGCCCAATCCTGAGAATTTCATCTTCGATCTGGGCGGGTAATGGCCGGTATGCCCCTTGCACCTGGAATTTCACATCAATAGCCCTTGTTTTGCACGGACTGTTGTATTGCCTTCGAAAGCTTGGAAGGAAGAGTGTCCTCCAAGGCCGATCGGGAGCGTAGGCTCCAGATCGCACGCCTTGCTTCCTCTAAGCTTTCCTGAACCAGAACCTGCGTCTGTTGCAGAATCTCCTTGGCGGATTCCGTTGACGTAGACATCAGCCGTTGTGCAAGTTGCAACTGTAACGATACGCCCACGAAACCCTGCGCGAGCGTATCGTGGATTTCGCGGGCAATGCGATTACGCTCCGTAATGACACCTTGGAATTCCGCTCGCACGCGATTGACACGCCATAGATAAAGGGCGTAAGCCATGCCCGCTACGGCCAAGAGAAGCAGACCGCGAAACCACTTCGTTTGATAAAACTGCGGGAGCAGTCGGAATGAGATGGACGCATCCTGAGAACTCCAAATCCCATCTCGGCTCCGTGCCGCGACGGCAAAACGATAGTTACCCGGAGGCAAATTTGTGTAGTAGGCATCGCGACGCGAGCCAGCATCGATCCAGCCTCGATCAAAGCCTTCCAGACGGTACTTGAATCGCAGATGTTGTGGTGCTACAAAGCTGATTCCCGTAAATTCGAAAGACAAGCGAGAAAGCCCTGGTGCAAACGCGTCTATAGCGGAAGGATAAAACGGGTGGTCGTCTGCGATTGCACGCTCAATCGTTACCAAGGGAGGGACCTTATGCGGTGATGTGTGGCTGGCATCAATCGCGACCACGCCCTTCGTACTTGCAAACCACAGCGTGCCTTCCGCGTCTTTCCACCCAGCCGGGTGGCCAGCCGCGCCGAATTCATTCACGGGTAGGCCATCGCCGACGCCATAGGAAGCGAGTGCGAGCGCCCCGCCTTTCCGTTCAGCATAGAGGTTTAAATCCTGTTTCGAGATGCGGTAGAGACCGCGCGGCGAGCTGATCCACAGTTGATTGCTGTCGTCTTCCAGGATTCCGGATATCATCTCTGGCAAGCCAATGCTTCGAGGAAACTGAAATACGTTCTGCCCTTTGAGGCGACAAAGGCCCCCCGTGTTGGTCCCGATCCAGAGCACGCCCTCCCCGTCTTCGTGAAGTGCGGTGATGGCTCTTTCGCGGATGCTTTCAAGCTCCGGAATGCGCTTTACCGTACCGTTTTGGATGCACGACAGTCCGTTCAGAGTGCCCACCCATAGACATCCGTCGCGACCACGTATCACGGCCCCGACAAGTTCGCTCGGGAGACCGTCCGTCGTCGTATAGCTCTTCATACGGCCGTTCGAATATTCTGTAAGCCCGCGCCGGGTTCCAATCCAGGCGGTTCCGTCCTTTTCTACATAGAGGGATCGAATAGAAAGTCGTCCGGCAAGCCGTCGGCAGAAGTTATCCGCTCGCACAACTTTTCCCCGGAGAATGTTGAGCCCGTCCGGCGTGCCAACAAGCAGGTTGCCGTGTGAATCGCCGGCGAGAGAGAGAATGACATCACTCGATAGTCCTTCCGCTGTCGTGAAAGGCGAAAATGTCCCATGATCGAATCGGCGGAGTCCGTAGCCGTTTGTACCCACCCAGAGCGTGCCCTGGGAATCCGCAGCAACGCATCGAATCAGGTCGTCGGGCACACCAAAATCCCGGCCAAACGTTTTGAACAGTCGATCGCGAAGGACGGTGACGCCACTCGAGTCTGTGCCGATCCACATATCTCCGTCCCGATCTTGAAGGAAAGAGAGTATCGCTTCCTGTGATATCGGCTCAAGAGAATCGAGCGGCTCAACTTTGTCCGCCATTATCCGAACTGCGCCGTGATCCGTCCCGATCCAAATGGCTCCTGCTCGGTCTTCGGCAAGAGTGTTGATGCGTCTGCCTCGAAGGTACCGCCGAGTGGGATGTTTTTGATGTGCCCATTCTGTAAAACAGCCAACCCGTTGCTTGCACCAAGCCAGACTCGACCAAGGCGGTCCGTGAGCGTAGTTTGCACATCCATCTGTTTCGCCTCGGGGGGAAGGGCTGCCGCAGATCGGCTCGTACGTAGAAAGCGGCCATTCTCAAATCGCACTGAACCTTCGCTGGTTGTCACGAGCAAGGTACCGTCGCGATCGAGAGCGAGTGACAACACGTCGTTGCTTGGCAGTCCTTGGGCCGTAGTGTACGAGCTGAATACGTTCTGCTGCAGTCGCGTCAACCCATCGGCGGTTGCAATCCAGAGTGACCGGTCGGATCCTTTTAGCAGGAAACGAAGATTGTTGCTCCGAAGCTGTGGTGTGTTCTCCGAGTCGAAAACCACGAATTTGACGCCATCGAATCTCGCCAGCCCGGCCTCAGTGGCGAGCCACAAATACCCGTCGCTCGTCTGAACGATAGAGTGCACGGAATTCTGAGGCAAACCGTTCTCTGTGCGCCAGGTCTGGTGGTCATAGCTCGGCAACACATTAGGCACAGTCGTCGCAGCTCTGCTCACACCAGAAACAAGGACGCACAAAGCCCACCACACCGAAATGAGAGTCCGGCTCGTCATAGTTGACTTCCAGTTCAGTTTAATTCGGCCCGCGAAATTTGGCAGGATAGTTTTGCTAACGACGTCCGGAGGGACCGCTTTCCGTTTGGTAAAAGCTCATGCGCTCGCGCTACCCGGCAGAGGCATTGTTCGACTATCATGTCGCCATCAGGATGCCGATAGGCTTCGAGCAGAGCACTTCCGAGTCCCACCGGCCTTTTCGCGATGCTGCCCCGTCCAGAAGCTAGCCGAATTTTTGCTACTTGTATACTTTCGTCGAAGAAACCGAGACCGATGACTATCTTCTCGAGGCACCAAGGAGCAAGGAAATGGCACAGAAGCTGACAGGAAAGATTGCAGTGATCACCGGAGCCAGCAGTGGAATCGGACTCGCGACCGCAAAGCGGTTCGTCGAAGAGGGTGCTCACGTCTTCATCACGGGTCGCAGAGTTGTCGAACTCGAGATGGCAAAGCGCGAGATCGGCCGCAATGTGACGGCTATTCAGAGCGACGTTGCTAACACGGCCGATCTGGACAGGCTGTATGCAGAAGTATTGGAGCAGAAGGGTACCTTAGACATCGTTTTCGCGAACGCCGGAACTGGCGGGTTCTCCCCAATCGGTCAAATCACAGAGGAACACTTCGATAAACAGTTCAACGTGAATGTCCGGGGCCTTCTGTTTTCAGTGCAGAAGGCTTTGCCGTTGATGCAGCGAGGCGGATCCATTGTATTGAACGCCTCGATTGTTTCCATAACTGGAAGCCCGGCCCTTAGCGTTTATAGTGCGACAAAGGCGGCGGTCCGGTCATTTTGCAAGAACTTGGTGCGTCGATTTGAAGGAGCGCGGGATACGGGTAAATGCAATCAGTCCCGGCATCGTTCCCACCGCAGGCTACAACACTTCGTTGGGGATGAGTGCTGAGCAGGTCGAGCAATTCGTCCAGGGTTCAATAGGCAGCATACCGCTAGGCCGACCCGGTACCACAGACGAGATCGCGAATGCTGTTCTGTTCTTGGCCTCAGACGATAGCAGCTACGTGAACGGGGTTGAATTGTTTGTGGATGGCGGATTGGCGCAAATCTAGCGCTTACGGTTTCGATGAGCTTGCTTACGAACCCACCATTGATCTAGGATGGGCGATCGGCGCAGATTGAGGCGGACGTAGCGGCTTCTCCGGCTCGAACCACCGCGCAAAGCTAATTACGCCTTGGCTTTTCGATAACGTCGAATAAGGTTGTTGGTCGAGCTATCGTGCTGAAGAGTTGGCTCCGTCTTCGCCTCCAACTCTGGAACAATACGCTGCGCTAGAACTTTGCCAAGCTCCACGCCCCATTGGTCGAATGAGTTGATCTGCCAAATGACGCCTTGTGTGAAGACACTGTGCTCATACAGCGCGATCAGCTTGCCCAGCGTTTCCGGGTCAAGCCGATCGGCAAGGATCGTATTCGAGGGTCGATTGCCTTCAAACACGCGATGAGGGACAAGCCAATCTGGTGTGCCTTCGGCCTTTACCTGTTCGGCCGTCTTGCCGAACGCCAGCGCTTCTGTCTGCGCAAAGACATTCGCGATTAAGAGGTCGTGATGACGCCCGAGCGGATTCAGCGGCTGCGTAAAGGCGATGAAATCGCAGGGGATCAGGCGCGTTCCCTGGTGGATCAATTGATAGAAGGAATGTTGTCCGTTCGTCCCCGGTTCGCCCCAGTAAATGGGCCCGGTCGAGTAAGTCACCTCGGTCCCGTTCAGCGTGACGTGTTTGCCGTTGCTTTCCATCGTCAGCTGCTGCAGATAAGCAGGGAATCGCTTTAAATATTGTTCGTAGGGCAGGACAGCAACGGTTTGAGCGTCAAAGAAATTGCTGTACCAGATGGTCAGCAGGCCCATGATGACGGGCAGGTTACGGTCAAAGGGAGCGGTGCGAAAATGCTCATCCATTTCATGGAAGCCTCTCAGCATCAACC
The DNA here is from genome assembly GCA_963730775.1 of uncultured Acidobacteriaceae bacterium. Classification (GTDB taxonomy): domain Bacteria; phylum Acidobacteriota; class Terriglobia; order Bryobacterales; family Bryobacteraceae; genus Bog-105. Next base: position 923,127 of record CAVSTI010000028.1, read on the forward strand.
GAAACTGATCGGGTCCAATGGCCAGCATGGTCGATAGGCCAATGGCAGAGTCCATCGAATATCGGCCGCCCACCCAATCCCAGAAGCCGAACATATTCGCCGTATCGATGCCAAACTTGGAAACCTCAGCCGCATTTGTCGAGACCGCAACAAAATGTTTGGCAACCGATTCCTCATTGTTGCCGAGACCCTTGAGCAGCCACTCGCGGGCTGAATGAGCATTGGTCATTGTCTCGAGCGTCGTGAACGTTTTGGAGGAAATGATGAACAACGTTTCTGCCGGATTGAGGTCTTGAACTGCCTCGACGAAGTCGGTTCCATCCACGTTCGAGACAAACCGGAATGTTTTGTCGCGATCGCTGTAGTGCCGCAAAGCTTCATACGCCATTACCGGCCCGAGGTCCGACCCGCCGATGCCGACGTTGACAATGTTGCGGATCGGCTTGCCGGTGTATCCCTTCCATTCGCCGCTCCGAACTCGGCTCGAAAACTCTGTCATTTTGTCGAGAACGGCGTGAACCTGCGGAACCACATCCTCGCCGTCCAGCATGATTGACTCGTTCTTGGGAGCTCGCAGCGCGACATGCAATACCGCCCGTTTTTCCGTTATGTTGATCTTTTCGCCGCCAAACATCGCCTCTATTCGTTGCCGCAAACCGGATTCCTCGGCGAGTTGGACCAGCAGTTTCATCGTTTCTTCCGTGACGCGGTTCTTGGAGTAATCCAGGAAAATACCCGCGGCTTCGAGAATGAATCGCTCGCCACGTTTGGCGTCCGCAGCAAAGAGGTCCCGGAGATGCGTTCGAATCATGTCTTGGCTGTGGGCCTGGAGGGAGATCCACGCGTTAAGTGTGGGTAGTGGCTCAATCTGCTGCATGTTTGTATTCGGGGCCTTTTCGCTCATTTTCAGTCCTCGCGGTCAATGTCCTCGGTTCTTTAGTTAAGGACAGTGATCTCGCACATATCAAAGTATCGAACAGCGTGGCGGAACAAGTTCAGATATTCGACGTGCAGGTCGCCGCGAATAGTGTTTTTTTAGAAAGACAACAGGCTCTATCGAGATGAACCCTGTGCATAGAGATTCCTGGAGTTTTCTCGTTTTCGTGCGCTGAATGACTGCCGAAACTTCTGGCTTCGAAGCAGAAGCTGGTGCAAGCCGAAGGCAGTTGCATCCTGCGCATGGAGCGCGAGGAAGGGAAGCAGACGTCGGGCATAACACTCCGAAGGCGCGTGCCTACCAATGCAGCGGTCGTTCAGATGGCGGTTCCTGACGCCGTGATGGCTTGAAGTCACGGATCGTTACGTCGGCTATCTGGCAATTGCCCCTTTCCGAATTCTCGTAGGCGCGGTCCGAGATTCTCACTGCGCTGTAGAAGCAGAGCCGTTCCAGTTGTAAGAAGCGAGCATGTCGCCCTTTTCACCAATGAGCAGAAGGGCTGCCCTTCGCGGTTCGAGCCGGGATGAGAACTCTCTACCGCTCCTCGTATCTCGGAACGAGATATCCGGCTGATCAGTATTACTGGCAACGACATAAAGCGTCGCATGCGGGAAGCGAGTGGGGCAGATCAAAATTCCCGAGTTTTGGATGGTGCTTGAATACATGGCGGTCACGCCCGCCGTTTGCAGAGCATATCGGTAGAGTTCGGCGACAGAGTCTAAATTCCCGTTGAGTTCCAACGGGAATGACGCAAAAAGGACTTTGCCCTTGCCCAAAGACCTTTCCACAAATGTTTTTCCATCACGCAGAACAGCATGTTCAAGCAAATCGATTTTTTGCCCCGTGTAAAGGAGCCGTGCCTTGCCTCCTGGCCACTCAATTTGGTTCTCTCTCGTTTCGAGCGCTTCAGGCTCATACGGTATTCCAATTCGGGCGGCCCGATCCGTCCGATTGAAATGCGGATCTTGGTCGAAGCGGCCGGAAACCAGGAGAGTTGCGCCATTGTTGACGGCTTGAAGCAGACGATCCCAGGCGCCTTCGCTTAAAATCCACGGCGAGGGCAGAATGATGAGCTTTGGGTTTCCCAGCAGATCGAGCTGATACTCACCAACCATATAGGCTTCGGAGCGGACGAGACCATAGAGCGTCCGAACGCAATTCTGCTGGGCTTCCAAAGCGAGGTGATTGAATTCGGTAAGCTGCAGGGATTGAGGAAGGACAATCGCTGTCTGAGGCTGGACGAGCGAGGTTGCGTACCCCTGAGCTTTCTTTGCGAACTCGCCCATTTCCCGCATCATGTTCTCCCAGATCTTGGCCGACCCGTCGCTACGCTCGATTCCGAAGTAAATTTCCCGCGCCCAATCCCACGACAAAGATCCACTCGTACCGGCGGCAAAACCGTACGCCCACTTCTGCTCAATCAGCGACAATCCTGTGATTTCGTCGTAACGCCATTGACCATTCGGCAGAATGACTGGCTGGTAGCCTGTTTCGCCAACAATGTTCGGAACTCCAGGCACCTTGGACGCCAGTGAGTCCCAAAGCAACGCGTCATTCTGACGGTAGGTGTGATTGGTTGTAAATGAGAGACCCGCTGCGCCATAAAACTGGTTCAGCACCCGGTTCTGAACTCCACCCTCATCTTGCCCTACGCCGATCATCTGGTTGCTGCCGGTACGGCGGATGGCGCTGATCATCGTCGTCACCCAACGGCTGAACATTTCTTGAGCAAACAGGTTGTAATCAAGCGCCCGTGCCTGTCCCGGTTCACCGTGTTCCAGATTCAACCCAAGATCAGCTTCGGCCGGTAAAGGAACGGCATCGAAATTTCCTAACTGGTCCGGCGTAGTGGACCATGCCGAAGCGAGCTTAGCTAGATCACGGTATTGATCCCGCAGCCAGAGATGCCAGGCGTGTAATTCGGATGGATCGCCGTTCGGTGTATTGCCGTGCCATATATGTTTCGGATTGGAAAAGCTTGGCTCATTGATCAGGTCCCAAGACAGATAGGGGACATCCTTGAACCGGTTTACGATCGAAAGCATATAGTTCTGCTCGGCCCGGATCGTGATCGGATCTATGTAAGGGTTCCCTCCAGGCAGGAGCGTCAGAGGATTGTCTTCCCGGCGAAGCGTCGTCTGCGGATCAAACGCGAAAAAAGTGAAGTTGACGGCTATGTTGTGGCGGCGGGCGCACAAGAGATAGGCTTCCACATTGCGGAGAAAACGTTCCGTCACGCCGCCGTCGGAACCGTCTACTACCTTGATCTGTCCCATCCATACGCCGGTGCGCACGAACGAAACACCATGCCTTTCCATGTCGCCGAAATCGTATTCCCAAACGGCGGCATTGCGCGGGCCTGAGAAGTCCCACCCGTTCTCTTCCGTAGTGAAGTAATTTGTGCCAAACGGAAAAAAGGGCTTGCCATCTTTTGTGAGGAAATTCCCTTGGTGGCCCAGTACAGGACCGGATTTCAGAACCTGCTCGTCTTCAACCCAGAAGCCGTTTTGGTAGAACTCGCGCTCCTTGTCGCTATCTCGATACCGGGCTTGTACAGTGTAAAAGCCCGGCGGTAGTTGCTTCTGGAACATTACTTCCGCATCGACGCTAGTGCCGGAACAAGTAATCTGTTCTGTCGCCAGTACCGAAGTGCCCGAGAGCAGTTCCACACTGACCTGTCCGGTTTGCGGTTGGTGCTGCTGTTCCAGGCGAGCGTTCCGTAGGTGAATGATCGCCTCGGGAATCTCGCCTTTTCTGACGGTTGAGTAGGGCATTTCAACCCAAAAGGACGTTGCGCCTTGCCGGGCATACTCTGCGCTGGTTCGAACGAGTGAAGCCCCGTCGCTTGAGTCCCAATAACCCGGCGCGGGTTCAAAATCAAGGAAAGCCCATCGGGAGCCGAGCATTTCGCCAGCCGTCGGCCCGATGTGGTTGACGACCACTACCGGAGAGGCAACTTTCTCTCCGTTCGGGTTCTCCATATATCCGAGCCCGTCCAGCCCTCGTCCCTCCAGAACGAAGAACTTGCGACCGTCTAGCTTAGTGGCAGGCAGAAAGCTATATCCCGGCTTCCAGACGAAGGTTCCGCCGTCTTTTTGAGGCGCCTCATAGGTGTGCAGGATACCGAGTTCACGAGAGTACGCGTCCTGCGGTTGGCCTTCCAGGAAATTGCCTTAACCGCACTGACCGGAACGCGGAACGGCTGTCCGCCGATAACAAGCAAATTGCCGCCCCGTTTCAGATATCCGTGGATGTTAGTCCACGCTTCGACCGGGAACGCAGATCCGTAAGGCATTACCAATAGGTCTGCCTCTGCCAGTGTGTTAGCACCCTCTAAACCCCGTAAGTCGAGAAATTCAGGCTCCTCTCCTTTGAATGCTCTTCCGAGGGCTTGCCGGGAGATGGGTTGACCACTGACGGTCGGGAACCCGTTCTGCCAGAAGACTGCCACCTTGGCATCTGCCACGTTGCAAAACGAATACAGGATAAGCGCAATGACAGAGCGCATTGATGCAACTGTAACCGGAACTAAAAGTTGAACTTTGCCGCTAGCTGCACCACCCGGTTAGGGACATTGGAATTAGTCGACGTAATCGTCCCAAACGCACTGCCGCCCTGAAGGCTCGTATTGGCAGTGTTCCAGTTGGGATGATTGAGCGCATTGAAAGCCTCAATACGAAATTGCAGGTTGTAACGGCTTTCCCTGCCGAAATAGTTGTTTTTGAACAGAGACAAATCGGCCGTCTTGACGCCCGGATTGCGAACGTCGGGTAAGGTCCGGCTCGTGTTGCCGATCGTAAACGGTGGAGGTTGGTAGAAAACGGATGTATTGAACCAGCGATCAATGCTGGGATTGCTGAGTTGGGCGCTTTGCCCAGTGTTGTCCGGACGTTGAGCGGCCGTAAACAGGTTCGTCTGGTTTACGACACTCCCCATCACAACCGGTGTCCCCGTCTGAAGCGTCACGATCCCGTTCACCTCCCATCCTGCGATGAGCGCGTTCGCGACACGCGGAGCCGAGTTGACGAACTTCTTGCCTTTCCCGAGTGGCAATTGATAAACGACGCTGCCGACAAAGCTTCTCGAAATATCCTGTGGCGAAACGGACCATTCAAGGCGGCGGTTATACTGGTCGGCCCGTGTTCCGCTGACCGGCCCCAGGTAGCCGACCGATGATGCGGAGTCGTCCATGCCCTTACCGCCGGTGAACGAGAGAAGGAAGGTCAGCCCATTCGAGAATCGTTTGTCCACCCGGGCAATCACTGCGTTATAGAAAGATTTAGCTCCCGGCTTCCGGAAGTATCCAACCCCGTCATACTGCGGGAAAGGCCGTAGCAGGCGATTGTAGGAAATCGTCTGCCGGCTCAGCGGAGATCCGTTGGTGGTGATGATTCCGTAGAACGGATTGGGTACCTGCGTGAGCAGTTGATTACCGAGGGCGGCATAAGCCGGGTTCAACTGCGAGTAGGGTTGAGTGACCTCGCCATCTACTAGGAAGAGGCCTTTGTTGGCGATGTATCCCACTTCGAGTGTCATCTGGCCCGGTAGCTGGCGCTGAACGTTGAAATTCCATTGAATTGCATAAGGGTTCCGGTAGGAGTTAAAGAAAGATTCGCCGATGCCGAGACCCAGATTTGTAGAGGGTCCACCAGCAGCGCCCAATGGCAAGTTATAGCCCTGCGGGAACGGATTGCTCAGAGTAGAGTTGATGCTGATCTGGTTATTAAAGCTGGACTGCACACTGGTATTCGAACCAAACCCCTGCACACCAGGTGCACCGGTTGTGCCGGCTGCCTGCAAGGCGGACGGCATGTAAGCAATGCCGAAGCCGCCGCGAAGCACCATCTTGCTGGAGGGGTTATAAGCGAAACCGAACCGCGGGCCGAAGTCCTTCAACTGATACGGTCCCTGGTGGCGACCGTACTTGCTAAGGTAAGTACCTACAAACGCCATCTGGCCGACCAGGTTGCCGCAATATAAACAGGCATTCGCCGGTACTCGCCCCTGTATGGGAGACGGCAGGCTCGGATCCCAATAGGAAAGCCGATTGTAGCGTTCTGTACGAGGTGTATCGAGATCCCACCGCAAACCAAGATTCAGGGTAAGGTTTGATTTCACCCTCCAGTCGTCCTGGATATACGCCGCGACATAGTTACTCCCATCGGAAGCTGTTGGCTCGTGCGTTACTTGACCTCCGGTCGGAAGACCGAGGAGAAAGGTGGCATAGGGCGAACCGGTACCATTCGCATTGTTAGCAATTTGCTGAGTCCAAGTCTGGTCAAAGTTGAATTGACCCGAAGGATAGCCATATTGCGTGAAGTTGATTAGCATCCTCCGAAACTCGCCGCCGAATTTGATCGTGTGGTGGGCCGTAATCTTCGTAAGACTACCGGTGAAATCGTGCGCCATCGGATTCTCAATCAGACGCACATAGCCGTTGTTGCCTAACTGAGCACCGTTGGAAATCGAGAATTGAGGGAATTCCGAGACCCGCTGCGCAGCGATATCCTGAAGGGATGAGGGGAGCCCCAGTGAGGTCACTTGGAAGCCTGCGCCCAGCGGAGTGTCGTCCACATAAGATCGGGCAAAGCCATAACGAAAGTCGCCGAGCAGCGTCGGGCTGAACGTAACCGTGTGGTCCATGGATACACTCCACGCGCCACCGGTGACAAAGCCACTGCCCGTCCTGGATGCCGGGTTGTTGCTGCCGTAATCAAAAAACGGACTGCTGTTGTTCCAGTCGTGGGACAGACGGATAAACATGCGCCATCGTTCACTGAAGTTGTTATCGACTCGTGTATCCCATTTATAATCGTTGCTGGTACTTGTGCCGACAGCCGCGAAATTGTTGGTTTGTGCATTGGGTCCGCCGGTGTTAGGAAGCGGGAAATAGCTCTGGGCTTTGATGGCGACCGGATCAAACCGGGCAGCCGGTATCTGATTACCGGCAAATGGACTCCTGGCCCCCGTTACCGAATTGACTGTGAGCGGATCGTAAATGGTAGTGCCCAGGTTTGAAAAGTCGCCGGATCGGAACGCTACAGTCCGGAACAGTATCAATTGCACTAGCCGCTGTTGCAGCGTTATCACCTTGGAATCCGAAAAAGAAGAACGATTTGTCCTTCATAATAGGCCCGCCCAGAGTGCCGCCGTACTGCCTTTCGTTCGAATCCGGTTTCGAGCGCCCGGCACGATTGGCGAAAAAGTCATTCGCATTTAGAACCGCATTACGCTGAAACTCGAAAAGAGCTCCGTGCCATTCGTTTGTTCCGGACTTCGTGACAAGGTTAATGACGCCCCCGCCAAACCGTCCATATTCTGCCGAAAGCGAGTTCGTTTGGACGCTGAACTCCTGAACAGAGTCGACAATCGGCGTGTAAGCAGAGACGTTGTTACCTACATTGTTTTCCGGCAGGATATTCGTCATTCCATCGAGTTGTTGCTCATTGACTGCGTTACGGGAGCCGCCGATGTGCGGTGTGGAGGCGTTGCCGACGTTATTCACGCCAGGAACCAGATTTGCCAAACTGAAGGGGTTCCGTCCATTCAGAGGCAGATCAACTACTTTTCGCGTGTCGATCACTTGGCCGGTGGTAGCGCCGGAAGTATCGAGGGGGGCCGCCGCCGCCTGTACCTCTACTTGTTGCGAGATAGCGCCGACCTGCAACGACACATTGACATCACGAGTTTGCGAGACGTCTACCTTGATGTTGTCGACTTTGCTTGATGTGAAGCCACGTGCCTGTACAGTTACGGTATATGTACCAGGAGTTAAGAAGGGAACGACATAGCGTCCGGCGGTATCAGTCGTCAGTTCCTTCTTCTCATTTGTGCCGGTATTAGTAACAGCGACGTTCGCCCCGGTGACAGCCGACCCTGAAGGGTCCGATACTGTCCCCTGCAGTGTGCCGGTGGGAGTCTGGCTCGGACTACATACGCTGAACAGCAGCGCTAGGGCTGCAACAAAGGGAATATGCTTCATGGCAAGTGTTACTCCGTTCATGACTGGGCCCGCAAGCCGGGCAACATTCGGGACGCGATCTTAAGATTCAAGACTCCGATCTTGAGCGAAACTATACGCTGCTAGTAGAAATTTGTGTCGTGATTTTCATAGTGGGAACGAGATACTCGTTGCAACGCGGTGAAATGCTCTCGGATAGGTTAGCCCTCGTCTCACGAGGAAGGATCTACCTGCTTTACCCTTTAGCGTGACCATGTATGGTGACGGTTTTGGCGTTCCGGAGAATCCCTTGAAGGGATCGTGCAAACGAATCCGGTCACACCGGGAGTGTTTAGTCAGCAGCCCGAATTCCGGAGTAGTGAAAAGGGGCCAGCTCCTTCTTTCCTCTGTTGTAAACGAGGCTCTTGGCGTGTCCAGCGTGGACAGAGATTGTGTCTTATTCTTTCGGGATAGGAGAGCCAGTGCGAAAGCAAGAAATCGTAAAGAGAGCGCTTGCCGATTTCTCGGATCCACTCAGGCGCGATCAATACTTCGAACTATATGCCCCGGAAATTGTGTTTCACGGCTACGGTGTGGTTCAGCCGGGAATAGATAACGTCAAGCACTACTACTATGGTTTTTGGGCTGCCATTCCCGATGCTCGCGTAACGGCGGAGGATATCATCGAAGCTCCTGACAAGGTGGTCGTCAGATTCTCATTAACCGGCACTCACCGCGGCAGGCTTCTCGGGATCGATGGGACCGGCAAAGGGATTCAGTTGACCGGAATGACGATCCTTCGATTTCAGGAGCAGAGATGTGTGGAGCGGTGGAGCGTCACCGACTCACTTTCGCTGGCCATTCAGCTTGGCGTCTTCTCTGTGCCGACATAGGCTTGCTCTGTTCCCCTTCGCTAAAGCATACCCAGCGGGTTCGGTACCGCGATGTGCGATGTGTAAAGGATCGTTGATGTTGGTTGGATAAGCGAATGCTAGGCCGCCTACGGGCATTCATCAAGAAATACGGTATCGAGTACACATATCTCGTAGCCGGCGAGCCCTCTGAGTTACAGGCGAAGTTGCCGCAGGCGGAAAACCTGAACTCCTGGCCAACAACCTTTTTTGTGGGTCGGGATGGGCGCGTGGTAGCCGCTCACGCCGGGTTTGCCGCCGAAGCCAGCGGCAAATACAACGCCGAAGTGAAGCGCGAAGTAACAACACGAATCGAGCAACTCTTGTCCGAGGACGTGCGGGCATCCCGCCAACTCTCTTGAAAACATGCATGTGGGAAGCAGGCCGGAACGAAGAAGAGTCCGAACTTGAGGGATGCGCCCTCCAGATAGCGGCGTATCCGGTTGCGAATCCGTACGTGACCCAAATCAAGTCATCTCCGTCGGAAGCGACAATCGCTCTGGGTTTCGGCCGTCCGGAAGAGGACTCCAGGAAGGCCGCTTGGCCACCGCAAGGAGAAGGTTGAACCGTACGCACTGCTTCGACCTGATGGTGGGTGGATAGATTTGGCTACTTGTAATGCATCAAGTCCAGAGACGACTTCGGCTTATTCTGTGGCATCTTCCTGATAACGTCCGCGAGGGTTGTACGATCCGATACGTCTGCGATGGCACCCGGCACTTGGCGCATAAGATTGCGCGTCCCGCAATGCTCGAAGTCCTGGCAATCTTCACATGGACGATAAGCCGTCTCGCTTGCGCAAGGGTGGGGAGCAAGTGGACCTTCCATGATGCGGATGGTTGAGCCATCGTAATGGTCGAGGGCGGCCGGGTGCCCTCATAGCCGCCGCCTTTGCCTCGCTTGATTGTTAGTAGGGCTCGCGATTTCAGGTCCAGCGCAGAATCGTTTCGAGAAAGCAGATAGTAGCTGCTCGTGCTCAGATAACGAACCGAAGCGTTCGGTTCTCGTCTGACCTTCCGAAGCGATTGTTGAGACGGGTGTACGAGAACTCTGCCTTCGCCGGAACCCAGACGTAAACAACCTTCCGACTGGTGCCTTTCGCAGAACGGCTGGCTCTGGAGTTTGTCACGCAACGCCAGATTCCAGACCTGAAGCGCGTTTCTAATCCTGCCCGATGCTCTGAAGCTGTGGCAGTTCAAGGGCTTGCGCGTTACACGCCAAAGCGATCAGTATTGGGTAATACACCAGCAGCGGTCCTAAGGAAGGGGCTACCGGCGTGCGGACGCGGTCGCTGGCCCGCAGCAAACCCATGTCTCCGTTGCTCATCGGGGTGTAACATGCCAGAGACGGCCGATCAACCATAACGGACAGTATCAAAAATGCGACTGACTTTCTGTTTTTCCATGTACCTGTGAGTGGTCAATGAGACCTTTCTCTCGCGTAGGTAGCGTGCTCGTGTGCGTGGCGTTTTTTGGCGCGGTTTCCGCTCAGGACAGTCCGGACTCGGTCATGCGAGGGACCAAACAATTCCACAAGAAGGTGCTTGTCTCCGGCCTTGAAGGGCCATGGGAAGTCACCTGGGGACCGGACAATATGCTTTGGGTCACCGAGCGTACCGGGAGGCGCGTCACGCGCATCAACCCCGGAACTGGGGAACGCAGCGTTGCGGCCACCATCGGGGAGGTTTCCGCCCCAGGCGGTCAGGACGGACTGTTGGGCATGGCATTGCACCCGGAATTGTTGAAAGGCACGGGCAACGACTATGTGTATGTCGCATACACATATATCGACGAGAAAAAAGGGCCGGACCCGGACGTGGCCGATCCAGCAAGCCCATACCGCTATCTATATGGCAAGATCGTACGCCTGCACTACAACGCGGCGAACCGAACTCTCTCGGACCCGGTGAATATCATTACCGGATTACCCGCCGGCGACGATCATGATGGCGGGCGGCTAAAAATCGGGCCTGGCAATAAACTTCACTTCACCATAGGCGATCAAGGCCACAATCAGTTTGCGAATTTCTGCTTGCACATCGAGGCGCAACGGCTGCCGACAGAAGCGGAGGTTCTGCTCGCGACTACGCTTCTTACGCAGGAAAAACGCTCCGGATGAATTTGGATGGTTCGGTGCCGGCGGACAATCCCAGGTTGAACGGCGTTGTCAGTCACGTTTATACGTACGGCCATCGCAATCCGGAAGGACTCGACAGCGCCTCGAACGGAATTCTTTACTCGTCCGAACACGGGCCGAAGACCGATGATGAGATCAACATTTTAACTTCCGGTTCCAATTATGGATGGCCTCATGTTGCCGGCTTTCAGGACAACAAGGCATACAGGTATGCCCGATGGGCCGATTCATCCACGCCGCCCTGCTCCCAGTTGAACTATGACGATACTGCCGCGATCCCTTCGTCGGTGCCGCAAGCGGAGGAATCAGACTTTCATCAGCCGTTTGTCAGTCCGCTGGCGACAATGTTCACAGTTCCAACCGGTTTTAATTTTGCGGACAAGGCTTGCAAGGGCGTCGATCTCCTTTGCTGGCCGACGGTGGGTGTTTCGAGCGTGGAATACTACGAATCGAAAGCGACGGGAATTCCGGGTTGGGATCATGTTCTTCTCGCGCCGACGCTGAAGCGCGGATCGCTCTATGTCTTGCCGCTGACTTCCGACGGGAAGAAGGCCGCGGGCCATTTCTGGCGCTACTTGCAATCGGAAAACCGGTTTCGCGACACGGCGGTCAGCCCCGATGGAAGAACCATTTATATTGCAACGGATCCGGGCGGTGTTGCCGGAGCGATAGACGCCAGCGCTGCTGCCTCTAAAATGGAGAATCCCGGCGCGATCCTCGCCTTTACTTACGCCGGTGAGGGGACCGATCAGGCTGTAGAGCAACCGCAGTCGGTCACACAAGCAAAACTTCCTGACAAAGTAGCGAGCTCCGCCCCTGTCGCAGATGGACCGCCGCCACAATTCACGGCCGAACAAGCAGCGAGCGGCAAGGCAGCTTACAACAGTACGTGTGCGGTCTGCCATGGAACCTCATTGACGAACGGCACCTATGGCGTGCCTCTCGCAGGTGAATATTTCAAGACGAGATGGTTTCACCGGAGCGTTCGCGCGCTCTACGATCGCGCCCGAACCACCATGCCGCCATCGCGCCCTGGATTACTGCCGGCCGGGACCTATGCCGATATCATCGCCTACATACTCCAGGTCAATGGACTCAAAGCTGGCAGCGCACCTTTAGCGGCCACTACTGCAGATCTGGACAGAATGGTGATTCAATAGCCCTGCGCGCACGAGCTGGACCAGATAGATCGTAATCAAAAGGACGGACCACTACGAAACGGGCTTGGGCTCGGTTGCGATCCGCTTTTTTGGTTGCGGCAAGTTCTGAATCCACTTGGCCGTGAAGGATTGCTCGGTGAGTGTACCGGCAGAATTATTGGCCGCAAAGCGCCTTCAGCCCTATGCTTCCAAGAAGCGTTTAGCGGAAATATCCAGGGCGTTTTTATGCTTGTTCGGACGGAATTATCCCCGCCGTGCATGCAGCCGCCGAAGCCGGGATCCTCATTCTAGGTATGGTCGAGTTTTATCGAGGGCATATATGGACCCGGCCCGAACCGCAAGAGTTTGTCGTAATGGTTTTCGGAGAAGACTGCGCGCATATATCCGGCCTCATGTTGAGGGATTCCCCTCGGGCCCTGATGGAATCTGCGTTCCTTCATCTTCAACACGTCAGCGGCCTTGAAATCGGCCCGACCTCCAGATCCAAAATGCGCTCGTCGAGCCCACAGAGCTCCTCGTACATCGAGGAAAAGAGTTCTTTCGCAAAGCAGCTTAACCCTGTTTCTGCATCATCCATCAAGAATCGAAGCGCTTGCCGTACATTTGCAAGATTTTGCGGCAAGACGATCCCGTACACAGCCAACAAGCCTCGGATCTGATTCCTGGCGTGTGTTCGGCACCCAGTGAGCCGGCTGCGAATTCGATGAAGCGCTTGCAAATCCTGCTGCTCAATCGTCTTCGCCGTTACAAATCGCGTGTGCGGACGCGAAATCGCCTCACAGATCGCTGCAGCATCATTCCGGTCGGCAGATACGGCTTCGCGAACTGCGGCGCCACTAACCCCACTGTGTGCCCGAAGGTTGCCAACACCCGTGCCCAATGGTGCGCACCTTGGGTTGCTTCAAGGCCGATCGTGCAGATTGGCAGGTTCGCGAAGAAATCAGTCAGCTGCCCGCGACGTAACCGCCTCCGCAGGACCACCCGACCTATCTCATCAACGCCATGCACTTGGAAGACATTCTTTGCCGAATCAAGGCCAATAACGCTTGCTGACATGAAATCACCTCGTCGTTCGATCAACCTACCAGATGCTGTTAACCGAGCCGGGTCCATACCATCACGTCACCCTCGAACGGGACCGTTGAACGAGCCTACCCCGTGCGCTCCCTAACTACGCCGCGTCAGCGCCGCCAGCACATTCCGGACATACTGCTCATGCGTAAGATGTTCGGTGACATCCTCCGGGAACGCGCCAGCCGCGCAAATCGGGCGCGAAGCGCCTCAAACAAATCGAGCCGCGCCTGCGGAGAAAGCTGGTCACGACGCAGGACGGCGGCCGTCGCAATCTGGATCAGTTCCCGCGGAGCGCTGTAACGGAGCCGCGCAAGAAGGTGCGGTGATTCGGCCAGGCTGTTGAACGGATTGGAGAGATCCGGCATCTGCCAGGAGTCAATCCCTTCTTCACGGACGACAACCGTACCAGCCGCCATGTCTCCCCACCGCTGGCCATAGCGGCTGAACGTCGCCGCTGCTCCGCCCATCAGATAAACCAACGGCAGCATGTCCACGAAACGCACCAGGTTGCGAATCACGACCTGCGCCGAGGTCAGCCTTCGTGCTTCGCTATCCATCACGCGCAAACCAAATAGGCGCTTGCCGACAGTCTGCCCATTCCATCGCCATTCGAAGAACATCGGATAGCCGGTCGAGATCGCGAAGTAGGCGAGCACGGTGAAAGCGCGTTGCCAGGCCGACCCAAATAGCGCCGTAACCGATAACAGTTGTCCTACCGCTTCGGTCAGGGCTCCGATCACCAGCACATCCATCATCCAGGCCAGGAATCGCGAAATTCCACCCGCCAGCGGAAACGACAGTTGCGCGCCTTCGGGCACCGTCACCAGCAAGAAACTCACCCGGGAATTCATGCCTTGCCCGACCTTGTAAGCCAGACGGAGAGCGAGGAACAACTCGGCGATCCCGAAACCGATTTTCGCGGCGTAGGGCACAGCCGGCTGATGATATTGCGACAGAAAGGCCTCCACAATACCGGCCCACACCAGCATTGCCGCCAAGCCACCGGCCAGTGCCAGTACATCGTTCGAGACCGCTCGCACGCGTTCTCGTCGTGGTGTCGCGTCGCCCCAGCCCAGCAGTGCGCGGCCCAGCACCAACCCCGCTTGTCCCCCAATGAGAATTGCCGGTATCTCGATCACGCCATGCGGCAGCAGCCACCCAAGGAGAAACATCCAGTAGCCGCCGGCCAGATAGTCGGCCGCCACCGCACCCAGAGTCACGCCGTTGTAGAACAGCAGGATCGTCGAGCCGAGGCCCCACGTCGTTCCCAACGCAAGCGTGAAAAACGAAACCTGGATATTATGCGTAATCAATTCGGCGGCGAACGTGCTCCTGACGGCTCCGATGCGGTCGTTCTTCGCGGTCTCCTCGCGATGGACCCGCTGCGCCGGAGTCTCCATCAGCTCTGAAAACGGCATCAGTACAGGCTTCGCGTCACGATCCCATGCCATCGCACCCGCACCGAACAAAACACCGCACAAAGTGATGGCGCTGGCCAGCGCAAACGCACCCAGATGTCGCCGGAACGCGTTTGGAAAATCGGAGAACAGAAATCGCCAGAGCGAAAATCGAGCGCCTTGCACCCGCCCGTGTGTTTCCGCGTAAGCTCGCCGGACCAGCGATTCCAGGTGAGCGCGGATCTCTGGCCGTCCCGCAAGCTCGCCCAAACGAGCAAGGTCATTCGCCGCCCGCTGATACAGATAGTAGAAGCGCGCCGCCTCTTCCGTCGTCAGCTTCCGGAACGGATCTTGCTCGAAGCGCTCCAGTTCGGTCTCAAGCTCCAGCCAAAGCGTTTTTTCAGCAAGAACAAAACGGTCGAGATGCAGAATCACACGACTTGCCTCTGGTGAATTTCGCGATACCGGTTGGTGAGGTCTTCGTAGATGGTACGCGCATCGCACATCGCCAGTTGCACGCCCATCAATTCAATGCGCCGCCCCGCTTCCCTCATCTTCGTCCACGCCAGGTGTCCGGCCAAAGCGCCGTAGATATCGCTGACCGACTCCGGCTCCGGTCCTTCGAAAATGGGTTGCACACGGTCCTGACGTAATGCGCCCACCACCATCACATGGCGTAAGGCGAGTAGCTTGATGTGCGTCGCAAGCGTCTCGGCGCCGTAAGGATCATCAAGATTGGTCAGGAGGAACAAGAGCGCACGTTTGCGCACATTGGTTTGAAGAAAGCGCGAGAGCTCAGCGTAATCGGCGCTGACCGGCTGTGGCCGGAGTGCATACAGGGCGTTTCGGCACCGGCCGAATTGCTGTTTCCCGGCCCGTGCCGGTTCAAACGAGTGAACGCGATCGCTGAATGTAAGGACTCCGAACTGATCACCAAAGCGATCTGCGGCCAGACCCAGAACCAGTGCCGCTTCGACGAAGGCGTCGAGCGACTTCGCTGTTTGCCGTGAACAATCCACCAGGACATAACACGGCTGTGCTCGCTCCACTTGAAAGACCTTGGTCATCGGACGGGCACGTTTCGCGCTGGCCTTCCAATAGATCTGATCGTAGGTGTCGCCGGGAGCATACTCGCGCAGCTTTTCAAACTCCCGGCCGTTACCCACCTGGCGGTATGCTTTCAAACCGCTCATCTGGTGATGCAACAGTAAGACTGCCGTTTTGTTCGCGGCCAGGTTCGGATACACATACACGGAGAGCGGCAGCCTGTTCTGCCCGCGCACCTGCCACAGTCCCCAGCGGCGATCCGCCTCGAACGAATAGGCTTCGACCGGCCATTTCCCGCGCTCCCTCGCGTGCAGCGTCAGGCTCCAGTTGAATTCACTCCGCGCTGGCAGGAGAGTCGCCGGCATGGTCGCCGGAACGGCGCTTCCAGAACGGCGGGAAATCGGCAGCAATCCGCACTTTCAAGAGCCGATCGGATGTATTGGCTACCCGAAACGAGACAATGCGGTCGCGCCGCTCGGTCACGCTGACCGCCTCTTCCGTGCCGACGCTGAAGGCTTGCTATACACTCGTCCGCGGTAAGCATCGATGAGCGGCTATGGCCACCAAAACAACTAACAGTGACCAGACTGCCGGAAATACGAACACAGCGGCGGCGAGCAGAGAGGAATCCTGCCCAGCACACCCCACAGCCAGAGCGCGCGATGTGACGGCACGGTCATTTGGGGACTGGCCTTTGCGCAAAATTCTCGTGACCACTTCAGCCACCCGCACACCCTCCACCTCAGCTTCGGGCCGCAGAACGATGCGGTGCTCCAAGACCGGGCGCGCCATGGTCGCGAATATCGTCGGGACTGACAAAATCGCGGCCTTCGTAAATCGCTAAAGCGCGGCTGGCCAGCAGTTACCGCTTGCGTCGCGCGGGGACCTGCGCCGAGCGAGACGCTCTCGTGCGTTCGCGTGTGCCGTACCACGTCGACTAAGATACTCAAGCAACTCCGGCCGAAACAGAAATGGTGTCCAATGCCCGGCGTCGCTCCCCAAACTCGTCGAGCGGCATCGCGCGGTTGCACATCGTTGCCAGCACTCGCTCCGGTGCTGATGCCTCCCAACATTCGTCGCGCCAACATCAGTTCCTCATCGCGTTCCGGCCACGTCATACCGATGCCAGCATAAACCGATCCTTTTGCGCTTCGGGCAGGGCATACGTGCCTTCGAATTCGATTGGGTTTTGCGTTGCGAACACGGTGAAATGCGGAGGCAGCGCGTGCGTCTCGCGATCGATTGAAACGGTACGCTCCTGCATCGCTTCAATAGTGCGGACTGCGTTTTGCTGGTGCGCGATTCATTTCGTCCGCCAGCAGGAAGCTGGTAAACACCGGACCGCGCGCCAAGCGTAAATTCGCCGCGCTGCAGGTTGAAAACGTTCGTGCCTGTGATATCGGCGGGCATCAGGTCGGGCGTGAACTGGATCCGTGCGAACGGGCAGCCGAGCAGTGCTTGCGCCAGCGTTCTCACCAGCAGCGTTTTGGCTAATCCGGGAACGCCCTCAATGAGCGCATGCTGGCCCGTTAACAGCACAATCAGCGCATCGCGAATCGGCACCTCTTGTCCGATGATTACTTTCCCTAGCTCGGCTTTCAGCCTTCTGAGGGCGTCTTGGAGACTTTCCAGCTCTTCGGTCATGTTTGTTTGTCGGATATCTGCTTGCGCGTGATGGCGGACTGGATGGAGCGAAACGCCGCGGCCGGATCCTTCGTCGTCCCCGATTGGGCGGCTCTCTCTACCAGGCTGCGAGACTGCGGATTGCGTTCGGTTTGCGTGCGCGCGCGCACGCATTCCTCAATCAGTTTGTTCTGCGGCAAAGCGCGCGCGAGCAGACCTGCCAGCCCGTCAAGCGGATCGATGCTCGCCGTGAGTGCCGCCCCCCGCTCGTTCCGTGGAGGAAAGGCCAGCCAATTGCGCCAGGCAAAGAGCAGGAACAGGATCAGTAATCCAGCCAGAAAGCCCTGCAGGTGATAATGCCGCGCGAGCCCCATGATTGTGCCCGTTTCGACCGTGCCAAGATGACTCTCGTCGAACACAACCGGCCCGCCGGGGCCCGTGAGCGCTAGCAGGAGCGGTGTGTCTCGCTTGCGTGCGATGCCGGCATTGCTGATTGCCTGCGAGCTCCCCGCCAGCACCAACGTCCCTTTTCCCACCGCACGTTCAATGGTTTCCGTGCCGCTCTCTCGGTCCCGTATTGTCTTCCAGGAGTCACCGGGAACCAGGCGCAGCTTGTCTTTCTCCCATACCGGATTCAGCCCGTGCTTTTTAAAGTCAGCCAGCGGCTCCGGTCGCCGCAGGAATCGGGGAGTGCCTTCCGGGTCCAGTGCAACCACCACCCGATTGCCGGCCTCAGCGAGGCGCTCGCACGTTGTAAGCAGGCTGTCTACGCCGCCGCCAAAGGAGCCCAGTCGCATACCCGTGATCAGTAGCGTCACCCCGTGCTCCCGCCAATCCGGCAGGGGACGGAAGTTGCGGCTGACACTGAAGTGCTGGGTCCCGCTGGAGGCTCTCGTACCAGACGGACGTGCCCTTCTCATCGCTCCGTACGGTGGACCATTCCGGATAGAGCAGGTGCTGTCCCCGTACATCGGTCAGGATCATCCAGAGCGCCAGGGGAACGCTCGCGCACAACGCCAGAAGGAGCAGGCGCGCAGTCCAGTCACGCATGCGCCATCGTCCTCAGGGTGTCAAGGTCCCGGCGAAAGCTCTCCACCAGGTCCTTCGAAACCTCATGTGACCCGTACCAGGTACTTTCATATCGCAGGCTATTGCGCGCGAAAACATCCGTCATCGCCGCCGATCTGCCGCGCCGGCGCAAGTCGGACCGATAGTCCGCCGTCGTCTTATAGGCGCTGATACTGACCAGGCCGCGCTCGGCTAGCACGGCAAGCTCAGCCAGATGGAGCGCGCGCACTGCCAGGCGTCCTTCGCCCCGCCCGAAGAATTCGGTTGCCAGCCGCATCCATTCCTGTTCCGGTAATGCGGTCGCTAACGTCTGCTCTTCTTCAATACGGGTCACCGCCGCTGGCGGGGGAGTTGGGGCAACCACCGCCGGTCCCCGCCGGCGCATCAGGAAAGCTGCCGCTAGCAAGGCAAGTCCGCCGGCTATTCCCAACGTCCATAGCGACACGTGGGGCATGTGCGGCTGCTCCTTCGGCCGAGGTTCATTTCGATCGCGCGAGAACTGACGTTCCAGCCATCGGCCGAACGACCGCAGCCCGCTTTTAATGCCGTCCTCCAGATGATTGAGCGCTTGCCGCACCGCTTCAAGCGGTCCGGGCAGGGGACGCTTGGCTGGGCGTTGCTTGTTCGTCTCTGCCACCCACGCATACTTGCGCTGCTGCAGTGTTTCCGTAATCCGCCGATCCAGGTCCTTGGAGGACGGCGACGCTGCCTGTCCCTCCATTAGGCTGAGTCCCATCGCCAGGGAAAGAAGAATCCGCCAGATCATGCCGCCGTCTCCTCTCCCATTTCGTCCAGCAAAAGAAGAAGGTCGCGCCCGCTGCTCTGCGATTCGCGGTAAAACAATGCCAGGTCAAAAAAGCCCAGCAGTAAGGTCTCGCACAGCAACCCGGTCAAACCCAGTGCGGCCGCCAGAGTTGTGGGGTTCAGAACCAGCAATCGATTCCTCGTTAGCTCGGTCTCATATCCGGTCAGCGCTTTCGCGATATCCGGAACGATCAATGCCGATAAGGCTAAGTTCACAAAGAGCGCCAGGGCCACGGCAAGCACGATCACGCTGCACAACGAGCTTTGGCGGTACAGGCTCGAGGATTGTTGCGCCGCCTCCGCCACCAGGACCCGCAGCCGCCCTTCCCGTTTTCGCAACGCGCACCGGAAGAAGCCGAGTACCCAGGGAAATCCCACGACCGAAAGTAGGCTCAGCGGCAATAGCGCTAACTCGCTGGCATGCAGAATCAGATGGTTCGCCACCGGGCGAATCTCGTTGCCGCCGGCCACACGCTCTCGCCGGATCGCCTGGTCGAGCCGTCGCACAAATTCACTGCGTCCCAGGCCAAACAGCAGATAGCTGGCCGCCAGCAACGTCAGGGACGCCGGTTCGATCGTCTCCAATCGGCCGACTCGCAGGTGCTGGAGTTCGCGTAAGGCCAGCAGGTAAAAGGGAGCCGCACAGACACCGTAGATCAACCACGTTTCGGCCGACATCCTCCGCAGCGAGTGAAACGCCTCGTCGAGCAACTCCAGCCAGGAACGTTGATTCGGCATCGTTATCGAGGCTGCAGGACCTGCCATGCCAGGCCTTCACCGGCGGCCAGCAGAAACCAGGTAGCGGCGAAGGCTGCAACAAGCAGTGCCGCTGTCCAAAACGGGTTACTTGTTCCCGCACTGGTGCGCTCAAGGGATTGCTTTCGCACGCAAGCGGCGCACAGCATTCGTCCGTCATGTTCGGTAATGCACTCGCGGCAATAAAAAAGGTGGCACGAAGGGCAACGGGCCGCCGCCATGCGCGTCGCGTGATTCGAGCATCGCTGCCCGGAAACAGAAACGATCAAAGCTCTCCAGTCGATACGGCCGGCTGATTGGACGCCAAAGCCGTTCGACTACTTTGGCGAAGCCAGAGCACCAGGGCGAAGCCGACCATTACCAGGTCACCCGTCACATTCACCATGCCCACACCGCGTTGCATTGTACCCGCCATCGCACGTACATTCGGAGGAAAAGCAGCCATCATCGTGCCCAGAATGTGGGCGAAGTAAGTAACTGAACCCATGACTAAGACACAGAGCAGAGCCGCATTTCGCAGCCAGCTGAAAGAGCTTCTTTGCCGTAAGAGCACTAATGCTGTCACCGCCGCAGCCACGCCGAGAAACACGTTGCTCAACCCTATCCACTCCGGTAGCGGCCAGTGCCGCAGCTGCCCGAATGAGAACACACCATCGGCCGCGGTACAGAAGATGGCCGCGGTCGCTGCCCAGATCCCGAGCGAAGGCGCCGGAGCGGTCGGCTCCCCACGATCTTTGAACAGGGGAATAGCCCCTGCCCCGGTCTCCTGATTGGATGTGTCAATACGTTCCTGCCAATCGGCCGGGAGCACGCCCTGCGCGGCGGCGATACGCTCCAGTATGGCCGCTTTTGCTTTGCGCGCCCCACTTTTCGTGCGCACACCGGTCAGCTCCTCTGTGGCTACTGCCGTCACCACGTAGCAATAACATCCGTTCGCAATCGACTGGTAAAGCACCAGGCAGCACAACGCGAATAGCGCGGCCTCGAACGCCTGGGCAAAGAAAAGAGTGCGGGTCACGGTAAACAATACGGAAGCGAGCGCCAGACCAGCGAACGCGAACCACAGCCAGCCAGGAAACCACGGGCGCGGCCCTTCGCGTACCATCAGCGCCTGGATGTCACGGTAGTAGTAACGTCTGTATTCTTCCAGGTACCGCATACTGCGCACTGACAGCACATGATCCGAACCCAGCCAAAGACTGCTGCCGTTGATAAGCCCTTGCCAACGCGCAGTCGCTTTGGCGTACTCCTTCGGTTGTGCCAACTCTTATCCTGCTTTCTGCACCAGCGCCCGAACCACCGCGTATGCCATTACGCTCCATAGGCCCAACTCCAGCACCGCGATCCCTATCGTGCACACAAACCGCGTTTTAGTGCGTGGTAGAAGACTGCCTGGCCGGTTCCAATATCGCAGCGCTAAAAAGATCGCTGCGGGAGCAGTGAAGATAAGGAAATAAATGCCGATCACCGTAACCAGCGGAAAGAGCGCGATACTTAGCGCTACGGAGTCCCAAAGGATCCGGCGTGTTTCGAGCGAATGGACAGTTTTTTTTGTGGCACCCGTGCTTAGACAGGTAGCGCACCAGGTCTCCCCGGCCAACTCGAGAGAGCACAGCGCGCATAGGAAGCGGCCGCAGCGGGAGCATGACGTTACGGCACGTTTCGTGGCATGGTGAAAACAGCTCGCCTCTCCTTCGGCTAACTCGAGTTCCGCCTTTCGCAACTGAGCCGGCGGCGCAAACAGTGCCGGAAACACGTCGATCGACCAGACGCTTCCACATGAGACACAGCTGGAGGTTGCCTCTCGGGCGGCATCCACTGGCAGCAGCGACCAGCATTTCAGGCATGACAGTCGGGACATCAGGTCCTGGTGATTAAGAGTGTCTGGGTGGCCGATTGCCGGATCACGCGAGTGCCGCAGATATGATCGTGCAGCGCGCGCTTCTCCACATCAAAGGCAGCGATGATATAGCCGATCAGCAGCGTAAGCTGGTCCAGGTAGTAGCAGAGGAATCGAGCGATCGCCTTCCCCCAGCTGATCGGCGCGCCATTGACATTGACGACTTTTAGACTGAGCGCCATTTTGCCGGGCGTAGCCGCGTTTCGGACGAGAAAGAAGGCTTCGTAGAATCCCGCCATGACGAGGTTCGCCGCGAATATCAGCGCCGGGACAGCCGGACTCATCAGCCGGATTGAAGTGCCGCCGCCGGCCGACTGACGAAACACCAGCATGATGAGCGCATTCACCGCCAGCGCGGCTACGCCCATGATGATGCCATCGATCATCCGGGCCGCAAATCGTATCCAGAAGCCCCCATACTCCACGCCGGGCAGTATCGCGGGACCGAGCCCCTCTTGACGCAGCCGCTGGGCAAATGCCGGCTTGCACTCCGGACAAACGCTCCTTCCCTCGAACTGAAACAGATCTTCGGTACTGACCGACTTCCCGCATTCGGTACAAAATCGCGCTTCGGCAGTTGGCATATTATAAGATTCTTACTCGAATTGATGGTAAATTGCATCACCAGGGAGTTTGGGCTATCCCTGACGGGCTAGCGAGCACGTTGCACGTTGCGGACCGTTGGACATCGGAACGGCTGTCCATGATTGACTTGGAAGTGCGTTGCGCTGACGTTCACATCCGGCATCCCGGCTGAACATACTGCTTAGAGCGCCCGACTCAGTCCGCGCGAACCTCATTGGTATAAGTCTCACCTTCGTCGCCATAGGTGCGTACTATCAGATCCAGTCTCAGCGTTCAGGAGCGTGGCTTGATCGCACAAAGGAAGGCTGGCCGCTTTTGATTGGCATTCGGTTGACAGGCTTGATCATAGTCGGCTCGACTGCCACTGGTTATATAAGCCGAGCTTATTCGATCGGGCCTCAGGATCAGTACCGGCGGTTACTCGCTGGATCGGTGTTGGATCTTTCGTCTGCGGCGTCGGTTGGATAATCTGGGTGTTCCACAGTCTGAGCCGGAGCCTGACCGACACAGTCTGCCCCGCCGGTTCTGCGCACGCGAACCGAAGAACGGCATCTGATCGAGCGCTTTGGCAACCAATATCGCGATTATATGAAGCGTGTCGGCTGCTTCTTTCCCAAGGTGCCGGGTTGAAGATGCGCTTGAATCAATGCGGAATTCAGCTTTTGGTTAACATTTACTTTCTTTCGGGAACATTCCTGTTTGCGCCGGTGCTACAAAGGTCAGCGCGTCAGGAAGGGTCTACGCGACGGGCAAGGTAGTCACATTGAGTTCGAATCCGCCGATAGGATTGCCTGCGCAAGACGTGCTTCTTTGGAAGTCACTCTGAGGGCAGATGTCGGTCCGGCGCGGCATCCCGTGCTGAAGCCAAAGCGGTATGCCATTCGGCGATCTAGGCACGCTATCTTCGTTGATCAGCGTGTTAACGGCGGCCTTCGGAGCGCCCTTGTTTTCGGCTCTCGGTCGTCGACATATTTGCATACCGCAACGCAATCCGTACAAATAAATACTAAGTGTTCTGCTGGTGACAGAATCTGCTCACCTTATAGGTGACGAGATCAACGCCGCCGCGCTCCCTGCCCGGTTACAGAAGAGCAATGCGGCTCCGAAGCTGTTCTGCGCCGATCTTCGCATGGAAACGCTTCGCCTTCTCCCACAGTTACGGATGCCTCGCCGGTCGCTTGCGTGTTGGCCGGCCCTGCCAGGTTCTCGTGAGCCCATCTTAATGACCCGACTCTGGTCCGAATTGCCGCTGAGACCTGACCGGGTTCTGGATTGGTGCTTAGGCTACTCCGAACCCACCATAGTCTCCTTGCCGCTAGGTGTTTCGAATTGATCCCGAGATGCAGCCACAGAAGAATGTCTTAAGGAGCGGGCTCTCTCAATTCAACGCCAATTTGGCAGCAACACCATCTGTTCTATCCCTCCGTATAATTCTGAAATGGGTCGTTTCGTTATGGAGCACCTGCCGCGGACGGCAGCATTGTACGAAGTAACTCCATTGGAGTACGAGGAGGCTAAGCAGTGGCTGCAAAAAGGGAACCCAGTATCGATCATCCGAACGACTGAAATGATCGCCGCAGTGCAGGCGGCGTTGGGGTTCACGTTATCGCAATCAGATGCATCTGTGGTCCTTCAACACGGTGATGAAGCACTTCTCATTACGTTGTCGTTCAGCGTGTTGCTGGCTTGGGCCGAAGACAACATTCTGCCGCTTCCAGAAGACTGGCGATGCATCTCGCTCAGAGTACGTCCTTCCGAATTCATTTCCATGCCTAACGAGGAGCTGGTCACGTCTGTCGAATTTCTGTCAGAAGATCCTCTTTGAAGAGGAATGGGACTAGTGCCAAGAGACCGCCGGACTAGTCGCGCGTACATCAAGCAGAGTCAACAAGCTCATCGGGGACTGTGCCAAGCGTCAGCTCCTCTTGCGTGACTTGAACCCAGTAAGGGGGCGGAGGCGGTCCCCAAACAGGACAATACCGACACGCCCGGCTCCGGAGAAGAATGCCGGAAGAATTTTCATTAGTTTGGGATGTAGAATGTTGCCTTACCGTTTTCCGCAGACAATCACTTCGCCAACATGAAAAGTGCCCGGGTCTCTTTGCTTCTCGCGCTAGCGTTTTGGATCGCGCTTGTCGGTTGGCGGAACTTATCTGCAAACATCAGGGCCGTCGAGATGCATCTCACACTTCGGACCTGGATACGTCCGTTCAAAAATTCAAGCGAATGGACGCCGGCTACTTTTGAGCAGAAGATCCCATCCAATCAAACGGCAATCATCATCTGCGATATGTGGGACAAGCATTGGTGTAAGGGCGCGACGACCCGTGTTGAGGGCCTCGCGCGCAGGATGGAACCTCTGCTCAAACATGCGCGTGCGAACTCGATCCTGATCATTCATGCTCCATCTGAGACGATGTCCTACTATGAAAACGCCCCGGGCCGGGTGCTCGCAAAGCGCGCGGCGAATGTCGATCCTCCAGCCGGGATTATTCCGATCGCGAACGAACCGCCACTGCCCATCGATGATCGTGACGGTGGCTGCGATACGCCCGGCGACAAAGAACACAAGGCTTGGCAGCGCGAGACTTCGCTGCTGACGATTGCACCGGGGGACGTCATTTCCGACAACGGGCACGAGATCTATAACGTGCTACGGGAGCACGGAATCAAGACCGTACTCATGATGGGCGTCCACGCGAATATGTGCGTGCTGAACCGCAGCTTCGGAATTCGGCAGCTCACAAAGTGGGGCATGCACTGTATTCTCGTGCGCGACCTCACAGACGCAATGTACAACCCCGCCTCAGCGCCGCATGTTTCTCATTCGGCTGGAACCGAATTGGTGATCGAGCACATCGAGAGGTTTTGGTCGCCGTCGGTCCTGACGGATGACCTCCTGAGACAGCTGCGCACAGGGTTATAGATGTTGCAGAGCCCGGCTACTGGCACGAGATTTGGCGTTCAGAGTTACCCATGATATCGAGAGCAGGCAAAACAGAAGGCAATCCAAGAAAACCGGACTGCTCTCAGTGCGCCAGGTAGACTTCTTTATGAGGACGTGGTTCATGCAAAGCATGAAGCTCGTTGGTGCTTGGCGTTTTCGTTAGAGCATGTCTTCAACAGGATAGTAGCCGGCATTTTCGGCAAGTAGGGCTCTTGAAATGCCGTACCCTCATGCCGCAACCGCGTTACTGCGTAACCCAGTGTCAGCACTCTTCACAGCGGCTACGGGCAGTGGCTTCAGTCGCATCGCCGCACGGTACGCGATGCGCCGCTCGATTCGTGTGCTCTTTGACGTCAACGTGATTAGGACCGCCGATTTGGTCTGTTGGAGGTCCGGAAGGGCAGGAGAGTGGTTCAATGGTCTCTTCTTCCTCCGGGATTCGGGCATTCGGGGCGGCCTCCCTGCGCCGCCTCGAGTCCGAATGCCCGCGAATTCCCGACTCCATACTTCGCCGTCAGGGCGGATCTAAACCTGCCTGAGTCTCAGTTCCGGGTGGCGCGCCTTCGACAGGCGGGTAAAGTATGCTGGCGCTCCCCGCCCGGGCCCATATTTCCTCATCTGTCAGGGTGGTTTGAATCAGTTCGATAGGATGTCCAGCATCTTCGATGATGGCTACGCGGAAATTGGGAATTGGATCATAAGGCCCGAGGAGGATGTTGCGACTTTCTATAGCGCGGTCCAAGTCCGGGACTTTGAAGGCAGGGTGCGGAATCGTGCGGATCAAAGGGTGCAACGAAGAGTCAGGCTCAAAACGGTGCCACTGAATCCGAAGCAGCGCGCAGCTGCTATCGCTGGTATACATCCCGAACCGCTCGCTGAATCGTTCTCCAGGTCTCGGTTCAATCGTCGGTATGCCCAAATGGTGAAAGCTAGCTTCAACCCCATTTATTTTCATGCATCTCTCCGCGCGCATTTTGTATTGCTAAAGAGGTTTATCTCAGAGGATTAACACATCGCCTCTATAAGCGTCCTCCGCGCGTATATTCCGCAGATACTCGCCGGGAGAACGCCAGACGAAGGTTGTTGATTAATACTCTACATATCGCTGTTAGGGAGGATTCACGGTCCCGTCTGCCGATACCAGCATCGCGAGTCTACCTCCAAGGTGAACATCGCGGCAGCGAGCGGACCCGTTATTATGGGTGCGGTATTCGAGGGAACGGGATCGTATCAGACCGTCCTGTTTGTTTCACTCGCGATGGTGCTTGTCGCTTCGGCCTTGTTCGCTTCCTTACCGAGATATCCGCAGCCACGCACCGCAAGCATGTAAGACAGGTGAAGTGAAGATGTTGAAGACATTATCCGGTGTTGTGCTTTGTTGTGGAGCGGCAACGCTCGGAATGGAAACGCAGTCTGTGAATTCAGTTCTGCACGCGGAGAGAGTTGGCTGCAGTGCGTACGCTCACAACGATGTTGAAGGTGTGCGGCGGTTCCTGGCTGACGACTACACGCTGACTGATTCCAAGGGGACCGTCACAACGAAGCAGGACGATCTGGACGACTTCCTCCAGCACCGGATCCACTACACGACATTCGAAAACAAGAACATGAAAGTGCGCTTGTACCCAGGTGTCGCGATCGTTACGGGGCAAACGCTCGTCAAGGGAACGGCGGGCACAAAGCCGTTTGATGTCGAGGTTCAGTTCACGGACACGCTGGTGTTTGTGAAGGGACAATGGCTGCTGGCGGCGGGCCATGTTTCGCGGTTGCGGAACAGCTAGTCTGCGAACTCGCCTTCGAAATGTGAGCCGTGTCCGGTAGGCCCCATTTCCACGGCCAACTCGGAAAGTAAATACATGGCCGTTAGAACGAAGCCGACCGCGCGGCGGACGCTACGCGTGGGCGGTGACCGGTAGTTAAGGCTCGATAGAGTGTGGGGTCACAAGGAGCTAACTTGTGACCCATTTACGCGAACTGATGCTGCAGGAACTGCAGCGCCGTAATTATTCACAGACTACCGTAACCGGCTATATCAGGACGGTTGCGGATTTTGCGAAGTACTTTCAGCGACCACCCGACCAACTCGGACCGGACGACATCCGGGCCTATCAACTGCATTTACTCCACGAACGCAAGCAGGGTGTACGAACGGTAGGTACGCAGACGGCAGCGTTGCGGTTCTTCTTCTGCAAGACACTGAAGCGGAACTATCCAGTCGAAGAAGTGCCGTATCCGCGAGCACCGCGAAAGCTGCCGATCATCCTGACACAAGAAGAAGCCATCCGGCTCATTGATTCAGCCAGGAATCTATTCCATCGGGCCATGCTGATGACGCTGTACTCGACCGGGATGCGCCGGGCCGAACTCTGCCATCTCCAAGTCGCTGACATCGACAGCGTGCGCATGCTGATCCACATCCGGCATGGCAAGCGGAACCGTGACCGCGACGTGCCGCTCAGCCCGAAACTGCTGGAGACGTTGCGCGAGTACTGGCGCTGGATGCACCCCAAGACGTATCTGTTTCCGGGTACAAAAGACGGTTGGCGAGCCGATAAGCCGATCACGCCCAAAGTGCTGTGGGAAGCTTGCCGGGACGCGGCACAAGCCGCCGGCATCACCAAAGACGTTCGCCCCCATTTACTGCGCCATAGCTTCGCGACGCACTTGCTCGAGAACGGGGCAGACTTGCCAACTGTGCAGTTGCTGCTCGGACACTCCGACCTGAAAGCAACCTCTATCTACCTGCATCTTTCCGAACGTCATCTGAAAGCGGCAGGCACGCCCATTGACAAGGCCGAGTTCTCGGAGCCGCAACAAGCGAAGCGCTCCCGCAAACTGCACAAGAGATGAACGCGCCACCCTTCGAGGTGGCCGACATCGTTCGAGCAGCGGGCAAAGACTTTATCGAGAAGAATCGATCTCGATTGACCTGGCAGCATCTCCGCGTGCTGCGCGCCATCGAGCGCTGCCGTACGGTCTCGCTCGGCGGCCATCTGGATAAGTGTTCCCGCTGCGGCCGGCAGGCCATCTCCTACAACTCGTGTCGCAACCGCCATTGCGGAAAGTGTCAGACCAACGCGCGTGACCAGTGGCTCCGAGATCGTGAAAAGGAACTGCTGAACGTTCCCTATGTGCATGTAGTCTTCACGTTGCCGCATCAGCTTTCCCCACTCACACTCGCGAACAAGAGAGTCCTCTATGATCTGCTGCTCCGTGCCAGTGCGGCAACACTCTTAGAAATCGCTGCCGATCCCGAGCATCTGGGCGCCGAGATCGGCTTCATGAGCGTGCTGCATACGTGGGGTCAGAACGTCCTGCACCACCCACACGCCCATTGCGTGATTCCGGCGGGGGTTTTTCGCTCGATCATCAGCACTGGGTTCATCCACGCTACGCATTCTTCTTGCCCGTGAAAGTGCTCAGCCGGGTCTTTCGCGGTAAGTTCACGGCGGGATTGAAGAGAGCCTTTGAAAACGCCAGTTGGCCTTTCCGGGCAGTCTTCAACCGTTTGAAAAGGAATCGGCATTCCGCTCTTTTCTTCGTTCGCTCTTCCGCCAAGACTGGGTCGTGTATGCCAAACCGCCGTTCGGCGGCCGCAGCACGTCCTTCATTACCTGGCCCGCTACACCCATCGCGTTGCCATCTCCAATCACCGAATCGTTCACTTCGCCGATGGCCGCGTGACGTTCCGCTGGAAGGATTACGCCACCGCAGCAAACAAAAACTGATGACTGTGACAGCCGATGAGTTCCTGCGCCGCTTCCTTTTGCATGTGCTTCCGCATGGCTTTGTGCGCATCCGCTTCTTCGGCTTCTTAAGCAATCGACGACGTAAGTCCCGTCGCCGGCCGCTCGCCGGCAACTGCTACAGATTGTTCCTCCTGGCGCAATATCGATTCCATCCAGCCTAAAGCTTGTTCTTCGGCTGTGTGGCAGTGCCCTCATTGTGGCGGCTCGATGCTCTCTCTGATGCAGCGGTTTACTGCTGCGGAACTCAAATCGCAATCGGCGCAACGGACGATTCACATTGATAGCTCTTAGCAAATCTCAAGTTGCGGCAAACTCAGACAGATGCACCGGCACCTGCGCTCTCCGTGTGTTCGGATTGCAACGTTCATGGCTTTTCCAACGTTTTCAGGCGCATTGTCGTGGCTGAGAACGGGGCATCTGAGCTTCCGCGGATGTCGCCAAGCTCATCAGATTGAGCACGCCGCCTTTTATAAGCTTCATCCAAAGCTTCGAAAAAGCATTCGAATTCCATAGCGACTCTTTGCCAAACTGGCCGCGTCCGCCGCAAACGCGCTCGCCTTCCTTCAAACGGCTCAATCTAAACTGATCCGGCGATCTGCCTCCCACTACTCCTCCGCTTTGTCGCGCCGGATCACTTCAGATTGAGTACTAACGTCACTCGGGAGTAACCATGACGCACTTCGTCGATCCTAATTCGGAAAAACGTCAGGGCGAAGTCGTAACTGCTTGCCAGAAACCAGAATGGGCGGCTTATTCCAGCAGACGCCACGTATCCGGCAATAGCTTGGCTCA
The DNA here is from genome assembly GCA_963730775.1 of uncultured Acidobacteriaceae bacterium. Taxonomy (GTDB): domain Bacteria; phylum Acidobacteriota; class Terriglobia; order Bryobacterales; family Bryobacteraceae; genus Bog-105. The sequence continues at coordinate 952,953 of CAVSTI010000028.1, forward strand.
AGTAGCGCCTCGCACATCCTACTGCGGCAGCCAATCGAGCGCGTAGATTTCCTGTGTACCCGTATCTCGCAATAGGATAGGAGAATCATCAGGCGCGAGGCCGAACCAGAAGCTGCCGAAGGCTCCAGTTCGCTTCAAATTCTGCAAACTTACAATCTCGTCAACTTTGTGATTATCCAGGCGCACTCGCATCACGGCATCCCGGTCTCCATGCTGCTCGAAATAAACAGAGCGACCATCACGCGACCAGTTAAACCAATTCAGCTCGCTACGCACCAGTTCCGTCCATTGTTGCGTCCGCAAATCGAAGAGCTTGATGACGTGATGATCCGAGTGACGGGCAATGATGTAGCGTCCATCAGGGGACCAGGTGGGAATGACGAGCCATTCAGAACCCGGCAACTTCGTCAGCTTATGCGTAGTTAGATTCACGACCCGGATTCCGCTGGCAGCTTCCGGGCCGGGAAAGGAGCTAAACACGATCGAGTTCCCGTCGGCAGACCAGGTTGGGCGACACTGATTGTGCTTCTCCGGCCAAATCGCTTCAGGCGCTCCACCGTCCGAGGAGATCACATAGATGTTCCATGGTTGGCCTGGTTTCATCGCCTGAAAGGCAATTCGCTTACCGTCTGGAGACAACGACGGAATGTTCGCCGTCATCGGCGGGGAAGTGAGTTGGAGGCGATCGCTTCCGTCGATTCTGCTGCGCCAGAGATTGCCGTCAGGAGAACTAGCGTAGGCTACCCACTGCCCATCGCGAGAGAAGGCAGAAAACTCGGCCGAACGCCCTGAAAGATACGGAACCCATTGGCGCGATCTGGCATCCCAATGTACCGTCTCTCCCCGCAGCTTTTGGCCCACAACGTAGAGCTTCTTCCCATCCAAACTGGGCAACGGTGTCATCGAGTCCAATTGGCCGCCCGTCAGTTGCACCGGTTGATCTATCCTTCGAAATGAGTCAAGCAGCCCGGTTCGCTCTCGGGTGACCCAAATCTCGGTCTTACCGTCACGGGTTGCCTGGAACACGAAATATCTGCCATCCGGCGTCCAGTTGCCACAACACGCTGATGGGGGCTGATTCCAATCCGGCAGGAAGGCGCGGGAACTGGAGCCATTCGCGGAGACCTCCCAAATCTTAAGCACGCCAGTGCGGCCAAGCGGATTGCCGATGGTCACTCGCAGCCTGCTCCCATCCGGCGACCAGCGTAACCAGAATGCCGTCCCGGGAAGCTCGGCAATCCTTTTCGGGTTGCTTCCATCGCGCTGAGACCTATATAAGTCGCGGCCAGTCACATAAGCGATTTCGCGGCCATTCGGCGACCAGGCAGCGCAGCTCATGGAGATGTTCCCGATGCGGTGCGGCGCTCCTCCCCCTAACGGTAAAAGCCAGAGAGGCCAGCCAAACTCTCGCGAAAAACCCATGTAACTCGACGCAAGCAACTCGGTGTGGCTTGGCGAAATACCTTGGACTTCTGGATCCCCAACGGGCGCTTCGGGCAGTGATGATGGTTCTCCACCGGAAGTAGAGACCTGGGCGATGACGGTAGACATGCCTGACCCCTCGCCGAAGTAGAGCCGCTCCCCATCGGTGACCATGGCGCCCGCAGACACTCCTTTCCCCTGGCCGTCGTTGGTTAATTGAACATAACCGGATACGCGGGGTGGAGGTGGCGAGCGCAAGGCAAGGTAAGCTGCCACCGCCAGGCAAACTGCAGCAGCAGCGAGCCCCAGCCCAACGCGCGCACGCTGCCATCGTCTGAGCCAGTCTTTCTTCTGTTTCAGCCGTTTGAGATCAGCCTGAATTTCCGAGACTTGCCGGTAGCGCGCGCCGCGGTCCTTTTGCAGGCACTTAGCAACGATCTGTTCCAGTTCTTTCGGCAGAGTCCGGTTGATTTCCCTGAGAGGCTTTGCATCGTGATGGAGAATGGCATCGTGGATTTCGGTGCGGGTGACGCCTCGAAACGGCGGAAATCCTGCAGCCATTTCATGCAACACTGCCCCAAGCGAAAACAGGTCAGAACGCGAGTCCAACGGCTCTCCGCGCACCTGTTCAGGCGACATATACTCAAGGGTTCCCACTGCGGAGCCGGTGACAGTGAGCTGTGCTGGATCGGATCCGACCTCCTGCGTCGCGCTGCTTCGGAGCTCGAAAGGTTCGGCGTTTTGGATCTTCGCAATCCCAAAGTCGAGAATCTTGACATGCCCGTTTGGGCTGATGAAGATGTTGGCAGGCTTGACGTCGCGATGGACAATCCCATTTGCGTGTGCCGCCTCGAGACCGTCACAAACTTGAATGGTGACGGCGATCAGTAGATCGAGTTGCACCGGGCGACCGGAGATCTCCTGTTTCAGTGTGCGACCTTCGAGATACTCCATCACAATGAACGCACGAAGGTCCTGCTCACCGACGTCGTGAACGATGCAGATGTTGGGATGGTTGAGGGACGAAGCTGCTCTGGCCTCGCGACGAAAGCGAGCAAGGGCAGCCGGATCCTGGCCCAGTTCTTCGGGAAGAAACTTCAACGCTACATGGCGCTGTAACCGAGTGTCCTCGGCCTTGTATACAACGCCCATGCCACCGCTGCCCAGCTTGTCAATCAGCCGGTAGTGCGAGACCGTGCTTCCGACCAATTCAGCTTTGTCCGCAGCGATGGCCAGGACTGTATTGGTCTCGTCCATTACGGGCGCTTCTAAAAAGCTTCCGGCCGCTTCGTGCGACGCCAGTAGAGAGCAAACCTCACGCTCAAGGTCTTCATCACCTTGACACGCTTCTTCGACGAAGGCGCGGCGCTTGTCGGGCTCCAATCGCATGGCGCCTTGCAGCAAGCGGTCCACTTGCTCCCAGCGCTTAGGACTCACTGCCCGGTCCGCCACCCACCAGTTCACGGTATAGCCACGCCTTGGCGCTGTTCCAATCGCGCATGACTGTGGGGGCCGAGACTCCCAACGCTTCAGCGGATTCCTCCACGCTTAATCCGGCAAAGTAACGCAACTCCACCACGCTTGCCTTTCGGGGGTCCATGCGGGCTAATTCATTCAAGGCCTCATCCAATGCAATCAGGTTTTTTGCAGGATGAGAGCCAATTTCGGGTGTTAGTTCGAGCGAGAAGTGCTTTACGGCTCCGCCCCGTTTCAGGTTGCGTCGACGCGCGTGGTCCACCAGAACTCGCCTGATCAACTGCGCCGATACGGCAAAGAAATGTGCCCGGTCCTGCCACTGCACGTGCTGAAAATCCACCAGACGCATGTAGGCTTCGTTGACAACTGCGGTTGGCTGTAAAGTGTGTCCTGCCCGCTCTCCCAACAAACGACGGCGCGCCAAACGCCGCAAATCCTGGTATACGATCGGCGTGAGCTTTTCAAGAGCTGACCGGTCACCGCCCCGCCAGGCGCGAAGAAGCAGCGTCACGTCCTCGGAAGCGACGGCTCCGGTTCCTTCAACTTCCCCAGTCATCTCTCTAGTGACTTCGGATTATAGCCAAAAACTTTTGACGTGCTTGATAGTTTTCTCCCGTCGTTTGCGCCTTTGACGCGCGGAGAATGCAGTTAGACCAAAACTGCAACAGAAGGGAGCCACAGTATGAAATATCTACCGGCGAGCCGCGTTTATGCGACAAGCCTATTTCTATTCCTTGCAATATCTACGAAGATGATGGCCCAAGAGCCTGAACTCTCCGCGAAGAATCACTCCTCGAAACTTCGGTACAACATCATTGATCTCGGGCCAGTGGGACCGCCACCTGGAGGGCCCATTTATGATTAACCAAAACGGTTTTACTGGCGGGTCAGCCAGCGGCCAAGATGGCGACCGAGCATGCCACGCTCTCGCTAGGGAGGGCGCATCTCGACCTGGGGACGCCGGGATTGGGAGGACTCAATAGTTTCGGTTTCGGCGTAAATGGGAGCGCCCGAGTCGTTGGAGGCGCGCAGACCACGGACGCGAATGGCGAGGATTTTTGTGGTTTCAACACCTACGGCTTCCCGCTTTCGAACACTACATGCCAGCCGTTTGTTTGGCGCTATGGTGTCATGCAGCCGCTACCGACTCTAGGTGGTCCGAACGGCTACGCCAACATGATCAACGACCGAGGCGACATTGCTAGGACTAGCAGAGACCTCGATTCAAGATGCCGATTGCTCTGTTCATCGCTTCAAGCCTGTCGTTTGGAAAAGCGGCGAGCCGCACGTTCTAACAACGCCAGGCGACATTGTACGGCGTAGCTGCGTACGTCAACGAGAGTGGGCAGGTTGTCGGCGCTTCGGGCAGTTGCGCCCCATTTAACACCAACAGCTTCCTTTACCTGAACGAGGACCGCGCCATGTTCTGGGAGTCCAACGGCCGACCGCATGAACTTCCCAGCCTTGGTGGAGCGGGTGGAATTGCCGGAAACCATGCTTGTAGCGTCAACAATCTGGGTGAAGCGGTGGGACACTCGGAGCTAACGAACAACACTACTTTTCACGCCACTTTCTGGCCCAAAGTAAACAAGGTCGTCGATTTGGGGACGTTGGAGGGTGACTATGGGAGCCTGGCGCTCGGCATAAATGATAGCGGGATAGTGGTTGGCGCATCTCTAGACGCAGCTTTCAATCCGCGCGCCTTCGTCTGGCAACAGAACACCCTCACCGACCTGAATACTCTTGTTAATGAGAATGCCGGGATCTACCTTCTTTTCGCCGAATCCATTAATAATCGTGGCGAAATCGTTGGCTTCGGGGCCACAATCGCGGGAGAAGTTCATGGATTCCAAGCCATTCCCGTTGACCGAGATAGCGATTTTGACGCCGGGCTGAACCCATTGCCAAGGCCGACGCTCTCGGATCCGGCGCGCGAACGCTTACGCAGAGAATTAGTGCGTCTGCATGTCGGCAGGCCCTAGTAATTTGCAAACGGAAAGCGAAATCCGGAGGGAACAGATTACCTCCGGATTTCGGCGCCTCACGATTTCAAGTAGCCAAGGCCGCTTCACTGCGACGAAACACTTGCTGGAAAGCGGCTCCGAAGGCTGTTCAATACCTTACCCAGATTGCACTCGGCTGCTTTTCGGGGTTCCGCTACCCTGGCCTGACAGCATAGACGAATTTCAGTTACTCGGGTCGAGACGGATGCGAATACTCGGCGGAACGGCGCTATCCTGCGCCTGTGGCTCTTAGGCGTCGGGGTAGGGATAACGTAACTGATCCCCGCCGCACAGATCCGGACCCGCGCTTTACGTATACGGCAGTTACAAAGGCTAGGCGCATGGAAGCGCTCACTGCGATGAGTTCCAGGATGCCGGGCAGGGGAATCCATTGTTCGTCAGAGGGGCGAGGCGATCCAAGGCCGTTTGCGCGCCAAGCGCAACTCACCAGAGCACTCCTCCAGACTCGTAATCACCACGCCTGAATAGTCGCAATTGAGACGAGTTGCCGGGCACCGCTTCCTGTTGGTAATAGCCGACGACGAGCGTGATTGAGCTTCACTAGCATCTGCTTTATCGTCGTGATTCGCCCGGCGGTGAAGGCTGCGCTACTCCCGGAATGCTCGCACCGATGATCGCACCCTAAAAACACCAGGTTTCCTTGAGGCTGAGGGCTGGCGAACCACCAACACTTGGCCGCTCCCGGAAACCATCTCTCACGCCTACGCGCTTCGCGCTGACGGAACTCTCGGCGAAGACGAATGCGAATACTGATCTAGGACCTATATGAACCTCGGTGGCGGACTGAATCGCCCGCATCCAAGCGAAACGGATCCCCACTTGCTTCTGCATTGGACGACAATGCTGGTGTCACACGGCCTCGACTTGGTCGGCGCCATCGAGCTGGGTCTGGATGCCGCCTGGACCGCCCCGGCCACTGCCTTCATTGCAGTTCTTCAGGACGTGGACGAAGCGGAGAATGCGGTCAACATCACCTCGGGCTATCTTCGCGCTGGATTGCGCGAGGTTGATGAAGTTGCGAGCAAACCTGGCAGCCCTGTGCTTCCATGAGTCACGTTCGAGCCCGTCCCACTCTGCAGTGAGTGACCCACCGCATTCCTCTCGTTCCCAATGCAAGGCGATTCCGCGCTGGCCACAGATTGCGGCTCTCCGTTACGACAGACGACCAGAACAAAGACACGCCTGCCCATTCGAGTCAGGCACTCGAGCATCGGAACGAGCTCTTTCAGAACTGTTTCGTCGTCATCGCGGCTCTTGCTGCCAATACTGCCCCACTGACACCCGGATGCTGCGGGGCCTCGCGTTCCTGAACCGACCACGCTTAGAGTGCGAAAACGGCTGATCGACCGGTAGCAGATCAACTATTTACGGCTGACAGATCGAGAGACATTGGCGGAGTTGCCGTAGTCATTCTACGGAGCGGGAGACGGAGATTCGAAGCCCTCGAATCCAGCACGGATCCAAGAACCCCGGTATCAAACTTGGGAAGTGCGGAGGGCGGTGCCCACAACCGTGCATGAAAACGGGCGCGAGTTTGCGTCGCACTACTTATAGCTTCGCTGTTGCGGTGAGCGGACGAAGGCTGTTTGATTTCTGGCGTCCAAGTGATATCGGTCTACAGTACTGCAAACCCTTCAGATCAGATGAAATCTCAGACAGAGCAATCCCGAATCACTTGGGATTGTACTAATTCCGTTGTCGCGATACGCTTTTATGGACAGAGGTGGGAGCTTCAGGATCATGAGCGAAGTCGCATTGACGCTAACGTGTTCGGTGGAGGCGGAGGTGACTCTTGCCTTCGCTTGGCAGTTCCGAACTGACGTAACAAACTGGAACGATCCTCCTGCTCGTTTTGTTCTTCATGGCCCCTTTGAGGCCGGCTCATTCGGGCTACCGAGTTGCCCGCGCAGAGCCCGCTTCGCTGGCGAATCGCCGAAGCTCTGTCCTGCTAAGTCGTCCGTAGTTGAAATGCCCCTCGAGAAGGCGATGCTGACATCTCATTGGCATTTGATGATCTGCCCGGACTTAGAACAAGACTTACCCAGGAAATCGTACTTTCCGGTGAAAATGCAGCGGCGTACGTCACACAGGTTGAAGCAGGTTTGGGATTCAATCTCGAATCTGGCATGAAGCGGATAGCCACGGAGATGTCTGCAGCAGAGCGTCGGGCAAGACCGGATGATAAAGGAAGTGTCTCATCAAGAGACTGAGGCCTCGTTGCTTCTCGTCCGGGCGGTACAATCGCGCAGCCCCGTGTCATCGTGTCCGAATGCCGGGCGACTATTCGCGACTGGTTCTCAGAATACGCGCAACTGACGGTGCACTGCAGAGCATTCAAGTTGGCGAGAAGTCGCGCCTCGGAAATTGAACTGCCGATTACGCGGCAAGTATTTCGGAAGGGTTTACCTTCCGGATCACAGGTGAGAATGAGACTTCCGAACCCTAATCCGTCGAGTCTTCAGCTTGGTCTCGTGAAATAGTTTGTAACCCAATCGGTCAGTGCCGGTATTACTGAGCGTAAACTCGCGATCTCGGTGAATACTTGGCTGACATATCTGGTAAACGTTCGTTCTGATGCAACCTATGCCCTACGCCGGCTCACTCAAATCGAAACTCATATCGGCTGCGGCAATTCTCTCTCTGGCGCTTGCCGCCGGGGTCTGCGTCGCCGCTTTCCGGCTGATCGAGGCATTGCTTCTAAAACCCTGCCGATCGGGAGTCCCGAGCGCCTGTTCGTCGTGGACTTCCGCAGCCCGAACATCGACGAGAGTCGTATCTTCACGTACGACAGCAATTCCTACCCGTCGTTCGAGCGGATGAAACGGGCGGTTCAAGATCAAGCAAAACTGACGGCTGTTTCATACACGGACCGTTCGGACCTCACCTACAACTCCGATGACGAGACGGAAAGAGCCTTCAAGCAATTGTCTCGGGAGACATGTTCGCCATCCTGGGCCTGAAGCCCGCACTCGGACGGTTTCTGGGTGGAAGTGATGACCTGAAATCCGGCGCTCATCCAGTTGCCGTTTTTTGCTATGACTATTGGACGGCACGATTCGGCTGCGATCCGCGCGTAGTAGGCAAAACCTTCCGTCTGGGCGGCGGGCTCTATCAGTTGTCGGGGTATCCGCCGCTGAGAAGTTGGAATAACTTCTGGTTGCGAATTTCGATTCAACTGCGTCCCGGGGTTTCTCCGGCTCCGGTTCGTGACCGGCCGGCGGCGGTCTACTACACCATCCAAAAGGGAACGCGCAAAATCCGCGACGCTCACGCCTATGCAAACGCGAGCGCTCTGTAACGAGACACTGCTGGTTGAGCCCGCCGCGACGGGCCGTTCCAATCTCCAACGCGACTACCGTGATGCTCTTTTGCGCTTGCCATCCTCGCCGCGCTGGTTTATTCATCGCCATTGCCAATTTCACCAACCGTCCCCGACTGCCGGTCTACTGGGAACAGATCGCGGACCGTCTTCGTACGGTGCGCGGAGTCGACTCTGTGGCGCCGGCTGCCTGGCCGTTGATCAGCCGTGAGACCGCCATTTCTGCCATCTCAACTCTCGGCCTGCTTGCGGATGTATTGGCCGACCGCTTGATGGGTTCCGATGGGTGGTTCCGGGAACGAAGATCCGCTCCTCGGTGGCCGTGACTTCCGTCTCGCAGAGGCTAAACCTGGACTGGCCATTATCAACCAGGCATTTGTGACGCAATTCTTCGCAAACCCGAGTCCGCTGGGCGAGTCATTTGATTTGGTCGACGGCCCCGGTGCCCCGGTTCGCATGCAGGTGGTCGGCATTGTCGCGGATGCTGGATATCGCGACAATCTCCGCATCCCGATTCGGGCGACCTTTTACCTTCCTTACCGGGCGCTGCCTGCCACTGGCCACCAGCAGCCAGTCGGTCGCGGAACATTTGTGATCCGTATAATGCCAGATGTCGATCGTCTCAGCCTCGCCGGATTTCTTCGCAACAGGTGACTCTCGTCCGCCCCGAAGTTCGCGTTTCGAATATTCGGACACAAAGCGAAATCGTTCAATCAAAAACTGTCCGCGAACGGCTGCTTTCTATCCTGGCTGGATTCTCTGCAGTTGTTGTCGTGATCCTCCCGCCGTTGGTTTGTATGGTGTTCTCGACTATTCGGTGCTTCACCTGAGTCGCGGCATCGGCATCCGGATCGCGCTGGGCTTGCGGAACCGGCACATCATCCAGGAAGTAACTTCTGCCATCTTCGCAGTCGTGGCGTTCGGCTTGACGTTCGGATACTCCGCGAGAGTTTCGTTGGTTCGATACATTCACTCGATTCTTTACCGGGTTAGCGCCGCGGATCCCGTCATCTTCCTGATCCGTTTCTCATCATCACTGCGGCGGCGGTCGGCGTGGCGGCAGCTGCTTTTCTTCGCGCGCAATGTATCAATCCAGTCGAAATGCTTAGAGCAGATTGAGCTTCAGGAGTCTCCACCTGAGTTGCAAAATCTCCCCGATCCGACGAACTCCGAACTGGACCTTCCCGCTCTGTATTCGGCAGACACCCTCGCAATCCAGTCAATCACCTCATGAACAGGCGCGAGACGTACGTGACTTGCACACGCGCTTGTACGCGAAGTGAAGAGCTTTCCGTAGATGGGAGATGGTGCCTAAACTAGTTGTTGCCATGAAAAAGATAGGCTTCCTTTCCTTCGGCCACTGGACACCATCACCCCAGTCACAGACTCAGTCGGCGGCTGACGTTCTGCTGCAATCGATTGACCTTGCGGTAGAAGCCGAGCGCATTGGAATGGATGGGGCCTACTTCCGTGTTCACCACTTTGCACGACAACTGTCATCGCCGTTTCCACTACTCGCCGCAATAGGCGGCCGAACGCAAAAAATCGAAATCGGGACTGCAGTTATTGACATGCGGTACGAGAATCCGCACTACATGGTGGAGGACGCCGGGTCGGCCGATCTGATCGCGGGGTCCCGACTGCAGTTGGGGATTAGCCGAGGTTCTCCTGAGCAAGTGATTGACGGCTGGCGTTACTTCGGCTATCGTCCGGCCGAAGGCGAAGATGATGAAGCCATGGGGCGTCGTCACGCCGAGAAGCTTCTTGAGCTGCTGAGTGGAAGAGGCTTCGCGCAGCCGAATCCGCGTCCGATGTTCGCCAATCCGCCGGGACTGCTGCGCTTGGAGCCGCACTCGGAAGGGTTGCGTGATCGTATCTGGTGGGGCGCGGGCTCCAATGCTACCGCGGTCTGGGCGGCGAAGCTAGGAATGAATCTGCAGAGCTCAACGCTCAAAATCGAGGAGACGGGTGAACCGTTCCACGTCCAACAAGCCGCACAGATCCGCGCGTTTCGGGCTGCGTGGGAGGAAGCCGGCCACTCTCGGACGCCCCGCGTTTCAGTAAGCCGCAGCATTTTTGCATTGGTGAACGATCTTGACCGTGCGTACTTCGGGCGTGGAGACCAGGAAGGGGACACCATCGGCTTCCTCGATGCCAAGACCCGGGCCATCTTCGGTCGGAGCTACGCCGCTGAACCTGATGTTCTAATCGAGCAACTTAGGAAGGACGAGGCTATTGCGGAGGCGGACACTTTGTTGCTCACCGTTCCTAACCAACTCGGCGTTGCTTACAATGTGCACGTGATGGAAGCGATCCTGACAACCGTCGCACCAGGTCTAGGCTGGCGCTAAGCCCGCACGCGATCATCTCCTTTTCAACATGATTGCTGGTCCTCATGCGCCGGGCACTTGCAGAAGATTGCAACATTTCGTTCGGCACTAGCAATCACGAGGACCTGTCTGGAAACGCACCAGCAACACATCGAATTCAGGTGCGGCAGCGGTTGTCGCTGGCCTCAATGAAATAGGCCGACGAGAACGCTTGCGATAGGCTGAACGGGGAACTTAACCCACTGGCAACTCATATGCGTTATATGATCCGCGAGAAGTTGTTTCGCCTTACCGAAGATTCCGTTATTCAGGACGAACAGGGAGCGCCTATTTACCAAGTGAAAGGGAAGATCTTTTCTTTGCATCACACGTTGGTCCTGACGGATCTCACTGGCAATGAACTGGCGACCGTGAAAAAGCAGATCATCTCAATAACTCCCAAATTCCACATCACGCGTCACGGCAATGAGGCGGCAACGGTGCGCAAGAAGTTAATCAGTCCCTTCGTGGATCGTTTCACGGTGGATATTCCGGGGCCCGACGATTTGCACGTCACAGGAAATATGTTTGAACACAACTTTACGATAGAGCGTCGCGGGAGCGTGGTGGCTACAGTTTCAAAGCGGTGGGTTGCGCTGACTGATACTTACGGAGTGGACACCGCAGCGGGCGAGGATGACATCTTGATCCTCGCTGTCGTACTGGCAATGGACCTTACGGAAGATGCGGAGAAGCGAGAGGAGTAGGACTGGACATGCGAGCCACGAACTGAGGCATGGCGGCGAAAGTGCGTTCCAGTGAGCAATACGAACCATCCGGGAGCCCAGTTGCCTGGTAGGCCGAATTGCCCATCATACGGATCTGATCGCGCGAGTTGATGATTCACATCGGCTTCTAAGTCGATTGCAGATAAGTACCCTGAAACGCGGCTACACCTGGAATCCAGTTGGTGAGTCTATGGTGCAGTGTGAGTCGAACCGTTGGTCACGGCCGAATGCCATGCTACACAAAGTGAATCGAATTCGAAGGAGTATTGCCCGCATGCTCGGTGATCCGATTTTCGCCAGTTCGCCCTCAAAGGTGGTGAGGCTTGGACATACGGGCCGCGGTATCACGTTTCTACCGTGCCCAAATAGTTGCTGAGCGGCTCACTCTTCGCCTGCAAATCTCGCGGTAGGTATGGCGAATTCGGCCACGAGTATCGTGGTGCTGTTTCGCGCACGGACAGATGATTCTTCCATCCATGGAATGGAGGAAATGGCCCTCCTCCAGGTGTCCGTATTCCCCATTGCGATACAACCGACTGGAGAATCGGCCTCTTTCTCTCGGATACCGAAGAAGGTGTCCGCTTGAAGTCGCGGCCGCGGGGCGCATCTGCATCCAACAATATGTCATCGATGCGCTACTCCTTCGCATCGCCGATCTCTGCTGTATTCTCTGCCGAGCTCCTCGCACAATCGCTTCGAACTGGGCGACGCCAGGACCAAGTTGTCTGGCTGTATGATGTGCTGAACAGCATTTGAAGCCAAGGGTTCCATTCTTGTGGAGAAAAGAAATTATGCGCGGGCATCTTGAATTAAGGCATATCGTTGCTCTTTCGGTTCTATTGGCGGGGAGCACGGCGTTCGCACAGACAGCGGAAATCACCGGGCGCGTCATAGACACATCGGGCGGCGTAGTGCCCGGCGCAGGCGTCACCGTATTGAGCCTCGCCAGCGGCATGGATCGAGACATTCCTACAAATTCGGAGGGGTACTACACCGTCCCGCTATTGCTTCCGGGTGAATATCGGGTCACCGTTCAACGTTCTGGATTTAAGCCGATTGTTCGTTCTGGCGTAGTACTCGCTGTCGATCAACGCGCTGAACTGAACTTCACGCTCGAAGTGGGTAGCGCGACGGAAAAGATTGAGGTTCAGGCTGACGCTCCTCAATTGAACACCGTCGAAGCCAGTCAGGGGCAGGTGATCGAGAACAAGCGCATTGTCGAACTACCCTTGAACGGCCGGACCTACGATGATCTTGCTCTCCTTTCCGCGGGAACGGTACAGCCGCTGAGCAACGCTCGCTACTCCGGGTTCTCGTCCGGCGGGATGAGAGATACGCAGAACAATTTCCTGCTGGACGGTCTCGATAACAACCCGGTTGAACTGGCGGGCGCGCAGCGGCGTTCCGAAATGGTGCAGCCGTCAATTGACGGAATACAGGAATTCAAGGTTCAGACCAGCTCCTATGCCGCTGAATACGGACGAGCGCTTGGAGCCGTTGTGAACGTGACTACGAAATCCGGCACGAATCAGTTGCATGGCACAGCCTTTGAGTTTGTCCGAAATGAGAAGTTGGACGCCAGGAACTTCTTTGCCGTGCCAGGTCCAAAGCCGCCTTTCAAGCGCAATCAGTACGGCTTCTCGGTCGGAGGACCAGTGATCATACCGAAGATGGTTGACGGCAGGAACAAGCTGTTTTTCTTCGGCGACTACGAGGGCACCAAGATCAGGCAGACTGCCACTACAGTAAGCACGGTCCCGACGCTTGCCATGCGCACGGGCGATTTCACCCAACTGAGTGTGCAGCGCAACCTGGCGATTGTTGACCCGTCCACGGGCAGAGCCTTCGCGGGTAACATTATTCCTGCTTCGCGGCTGGATCCACTATCGTCGCGGCTGGTGAACTTATATCCGGCGCCGCTTTCTTCGAGCGTGGGGTCAAACTACACGTATCAATCGCCAAGCAACCAGGACGTCAACAAATTCGATGTTCGGGCGGATGCCAATTTGGGGAACAAGGATAACGTATTTTGGCGCATGAGCCAGCAGCACGCCACGCTTCCCGCCGTGCTGACGCTTCCTGCTCCCGCTTATGGTGGGAATCCCTTCGATTCGAGCGTTGACGGCATCAATACAGGGGCGACGTGGAATCACATCTTCACGCCGGCTTTCATACTGTCCTTGCGCGGTGGATGGAATTACGGCTTCTTCGCTCGCGACAACCCAGCGTCGTCACTAAGTCAATCCTTCAATCAACAGTACGGCATTACGGCAGGGACCAGTTCTATCCCGGGCGCGTTCTCCAATTTCAATCCCACTGGCTACGCCTCGCTCGGGCTGGGCCCCAACAACCCTGTTTACCGTGACTCCCAAAACCGGCAGCTCGTGGCCGATGTAACTTGGACGCACGGCAAGCACACCGTGAAATTCGGCGGTAGCATCATCAAGTCACAGAACAACATCTTCAACATACGGAACGAAGTCGGCGGTCCCTATGCATTCAGCGGGCAATACTCCAAAGATGGAATGGCGGATTTCTTGCTGGGCGCGGTCAGTGGGTTTACCTGGAGTACGAGGTTGCAGGACAATCTGAGAAGTTGGAACGATGCCGCTTTCATCCAGGACGATTGGAAAATTACTCCGAATCTCACCCTGAATCTTGGCGTTCGCTATGAAATCGTCCTCCCCTTCGTGGAAAAGCGCGACCGCATGGGCGACTTCGACGATTGGACAAACTCTTCTAACCCGCAGCTCCTCGTCGCCAAGGCAGGCGGAAGCCGATATGACCGGGCGATGACCGCGACAGACAAGAATAACTTCATGCCGCGCGTCGGATTCGCTTATAAAGTGGGCACAAAAACGGTCGTGCGCTCCGGGTATGGAGTGTTCTACGCGTATATGGAACCGCTCGGAGACGCCGAATGGCTCATCGGCAATCTACCGTTCGCCTATGGCGTCACGTTGAACGGCAGCACTACCGCCCCGGCGTTCTCTCTCGCTAGAGGCCTGCCCTCGGGAGCGCTCGATATTGCGCACGCAACGGGCGTTCAACTTGCCAGCATAGAGCGACAAGCTATCAGTCCTTATGCCCAGCAATGGAACTTCAGTATCCAACGCGACCTCGGCAGCAACTGGCTGGCTGAAGCAGGTTATTCAGGAAGCAGGGGAACACATCTGGAGCGTGTGATTGACGAAAACTACTCGCCGCCAGGGCCCGGCGCGATCAATGCCAAGCGGCCGTACCAGTCAGTCGGGGTTCCTGGGACGTCGATCAACGCGGCTCTTGGACCGATTTACGGCTATCACTTCAATGGCAACACAAGTTACAATGCCTTACTCACGCGGCTAGAGAAAAGATTTTCGCAGGGAGTTACACTGCTGGCCACTTACACTTTCTCCAAAGCAATGGGCGACATATGTGGCGCTTCTGCCGCCGGTGACACACTCAATTGTGGCTACCAGGACCCGCGTAATCTCCGCAACGAACGCTCCGTCGACAACATCGACGTGCCGCACCGGTTTGTTTCCAGCGGAATCTACGAGCTTCCGTTTGGGAAAGGTAGACACTTCGGCTCCGGGATGCCGCGGGTGTTGGACGCCATCGCTGGGGGATGGGCAATTGGAAGTATTGTCACGGTCGCCAGCGGCGTTCCGTTCAGCGTAATCTCTTCCGGCAATCCCGCCAATACGGGCACGTTCTCGACCGTAAACCGCCCGAATTTAGTCGGTGACCCGTATTCGACTGCGCGTACGGTGCAGCAGGATTTCAATACGGCTGCGTTCGTCAATAATGCGCCATACACGGTCGGAACCGCCGGCCGCAATATTCTGCGGCAACGCGGGTCTTTTAACTGGGACTTCTCCGCCAATAAGGAATTCGCGATCCGTGAGCGGATGAGAGTGCAGTTCCGCTACGAGTCGTTCCATTTCACAAATACCCCTCGCTTCGGAACTCCCGGCGCGACCTTGGGAACTGCCAGTTTCGGTACCATCACCAGCGCGGACACGCCTCGCAACCAGCAACTCGGACTGAAGGTGATCTGGTGATCCTTAGCGAGCCGAAAAAGGGCTGAAAATCATGAAAAGAGAACCATCGAGGATCACACGGCGCCGCTTTGCGAAGAGCGCCGCTGGCGCGACATTTGCGCCCTTGTTTGCCTCCCCCTCGCTGATCAAATCGGCATTCGGAGCCGAGAGCCGAGCTGCGAGGCCGAACATTCTATTCATCATGACCGATGATCATGCCACTCAGGCGATTAGTTGTTACGGCAGCAAGGTCAATCAAACCCCGAATCTCGACCGAATCGCGAAGGAAGGCATGCGAATGGACTGCGTGTTCGCTACCAATTCCATTTGCACTCCTAGCCGTGCGAGCATTCTCACAGGTAAATACAGCCACATGAATGGAGTGCCTGTATTTAATCGCTTTGACGGATCACAACCCACCGCGCCTAAGATGCTTCAGCACGCCGGGTACTACACCGCAATCGTCGGCAAGTGGCACCTCGGCAGCGATCCTACCGGGTTCGACTACTGGAACATACTGCCCGGCCAGGGCGTATACAACGATCCGACGTTGTACGACAAGGACGGCTCCGTCGTGTATAAGGGCTATGTCACCGACATTATTACGGACCTCAGCATTGATGTGCTGAAGAACCGGCCGAAGGACAAGCCGTTTTTCCTGATGTGCCATCACAAAGCGCCCCACCGGGAATGGACTCCCGACGAGCGACACCGCAAGCAATTTGAAGGCAAGCATATTCCGGAGCCATCAACGTTACGCGACGACTATTCGGGAAGAACCGATGCGCTCCGGGAACAGCAGCAATCGGTATTTCGGGACCTGACGCGGCACGATCTCAAGCTCACTCCTCCGCCCGGGCTCTCTCGCAGCGAGTCACAGAAATGGCTGGCGACGAAGCCCACCGAAGTCGACACGATGGTGGATGGAGTCCGGACGACGCTGACCGGCAAGGCGCTCGAGGACTGGAAGTATCAGCGCTATATGCAGGACTATCTGGCCTGCGTTCAAAGCGTAGACGACAATGTCGGCAGATTGCTCGACTGGCTGGATGCAGCCGGTCTCCGGGAAAACACTGTCGTCATCTACACGAGCGATCAGGGCTTTTTCCTTGGCGAGCACGGCCTGTTCGACAAGCGGTTCATGTATGAAGAGTCCCTACGCATGCCTTTCCTGGTGCGCTGGCCAGGGGCTATACGGCCGGCTACGACCTCGCGTGCGATCGGCATCAACTGCGATTTTGCCCCGACATTTTTAGATCTTGCCGGACAGTCCGCGCCCAGCGACATGCAAGGGCGCAGTTTGGTCCCAGTCTGGAAAGGTAAAACGCCGAAGGATTGGCGCCGAGCCATGTACTATCGCTACTATCACGATCCGGGTGACCACAATACTCGCGCACACTACGGAGTCCGGACCGAGACGCACAAGCTCATCTACTTCTGGAAAAAGGATCAGTGGGAGTGCTATGACCTTGTGGCCGATCCGTCAGAAATGCGCAACATCTACGATGACCCTAAGGCGCAGAAGACCGTCGCGGCGTTGAAGAAGGAACTGTGGCGTTTGAAAAAGGAGCTGAAAGATGACGACCAGTTTGCGAACGAGTTGCCGAAGGATTCGTCGTATGTTCAGCCGCCCCCGCTAAAGAAGCAGTAAACGGCGAACATCCGATTTATTGGCAAATGCAACGAGTCGTTACTGCGATTACTGCTTAAGCGGGGGTATCGACTCTTAGAAACCCCAAATTCAAAAAGGTGGAGACGGAGACGGGGATCAAACCCGCGACGCAAGTCGAAGATAGTTGGATCGTGCGCATGAAGTCCGAGGAAGGGAAGCAGAACGTGGGGTTTAGTTCAAGACCTTTGGTCCTGTGCGGGCTCGCCGTGCGGCAGGCGGCTACCGGCGATATGCGCTCAATGGGATTTTTTGACGCCTGGAACCGAGACGCTGCGCTCGTACTCGCGAATAGTCAGTTCTCCCTGGACGAGCACGTGTGTGCCTTCGATGACCCAATTTAAGCCACAGGCCAAACATCGTGCATACATCGCCGTATCTCGCGATCTATGCAGCCGATGTGCGCTCAGTTTCCGGTTAGCGCTTTTCCGGCCCGAGTAAGCCTCATTCGGGAGTGATCTCTCAGACTCCCCGACGCGCGTCGTGTTTCGGCCTTGAAATAAGCCGGCAAGCGATTCAGGATCGTAGTGACTTTAGTGGGTCTGCTCTTCTGTCCGTCAAAGTTGGTGAGCCGTGGCCGTTACCAATCTCCCTTTTCATCACGGCGCGAAAAGCTCAATCTGGTGCAACGTTCAGACGACAGGCCACACGAATCGCAGGGCGAGAGCAAGGATCCCAACGAGTGAGATATGCTCTGCTTGATTGTTCTCAGTGCAATCGCTAAGGAGCCAGTATGAAGAAGACAGCAGTATGGATCGTGGTCGCCACGTTCCTCAGTGTTGTGGGCCTGATTCCCCGCTTGCGCGGTTTCGCGGGCAGTGACGACACTACTGGTTCTCCGCGAGAGGTGATGTTTGAACCCGTCCGGATCGACGGCCCGGTTCACAATCCCGCAAAACACACTTATTGGTTCGGACCGTTCGCAGAGTGCTCCTCCGTCCTTGATATTAACGGCGATGGCCACCTCGATATCGCCGCGGGGCGCAACTACTACATCGGCCCGGACTGGAAGAAATATTCCGATTATCGCGACGGCGCCGAGACAAACGGACCGGATATAGACGATAACTACGAAGGCACAGTGGACGTTAATAACGACGGACACATGGATGTGATTAGCTCCGGCTGGATGCGCCGGCAAGGCATCTGGTGGTACGAAAATCCAAACAAACTAGGTGCGAAGTGGGGATCCACTGCCATTCTCGCCGCCGCTGGCCTCGAAGGCATGGTCATTGGGAATCTCGCGGGGAACGGCGATAAGGATTTGTTGGTCAACTACTACGCCAAGAAGCCGGGTCGCAGCCTTATCTGGATGGAGCATCTTAATCAGGCCCCCTGGTATAAGGAGCATTCTCTTGGTCCGGAAGGAGTCGGCGTAAGCCACGGCAACGGCATCGGAGACATAAACGGCGATGGACGAAATGATGTCGTTACCGCGTCCGGGTGGTTCGAAGCGCCGCAGCATCCTGCGCAGCAACAATGGACTTGGCATCCCGATTACCAGTTTCAAAATGGCGGGGCCGGCTTACCCATTCTCATCACCGACGCCAACGGCGACGGGTTGAACGACATCATCATGGGATCTGCGCATGGATACGGACTGGAGTGGTTTGAGCAGCGGAAGGTGGGCGGAAAGCGTACCTTCATCGAACACTCGATCGAGAAGGATTACCCCACGATCCACACCATGGTCTTGGGAGACCTCGACGGGGACGGCAAGCCCGAACTCATTACTGGAAAGCAGCTATTCGCCCACAACGGTGGTGACGTTGGCGCGCTAGAGCCTGTCTTTCTCTTTTATTACAAGATGGATAAAGGAAAGTTTGAACGCCACATCTTGTCGTACAGCTATCTCACTCCTTACTTCGGAAAAGGCAGCAATGGACAGCCCCCTCCTAGCTATGTGATCGGAACAGGCATGAGGCTAAATGTCGCAGATGTGGATGGTGATGGGAAACTCGATATCATCGTGGCCTGCAAGACCGGTCTATACGTTTTCAAAAACAAGGGCTACTCGGCCAGAAGCAAAGACCCGAGCCCGCTTCCGGAGCGCGGAACATATCCGTCGCACCGCCCATGGGAAGCGCCTCGCCCGACATCGAAGACCAATTGACGAAGAGCGCCAACCAGTGAACACGACGCGAAGGAATGTGATAACGGGATTGGGCATGTCATCGCTTGCCTTTTCCGGGGCGAGAAAAAGCGGGGGCGATGCCTCCGTGGACCGCTACTATCCTCCCGCCGACGAGGCGGGCGGCTGGCGAACCGTTAAGGGCGGGAACGAAGTTCGGCGGGTAGCCGGGCTGGACACCGATCGACTTGACGAGGCTTTTGCTTACGCACAGACCACCAGCAGATATGGCGGTCTGTTAGTGATAAGGCGGGGATATCTTGCTTATGAGAGATATTTCGGACGTGCGACTCGCGAGGTCACACCAAACATGGCCTCCTGTGGAAAGATGTTCACCAGCGCCTGTTGGGGTGTTCTTCTGCACGAGAAGCCCGAGCTTATTCCTGATCAGCTCGAGCAGAAAGTGTTCACCGAAAAATACCTTCCTGAAGCGCTTCCACTGCGGGATCCTCGCAAGGCAGATATCAAGCTAGGGCATCTGCTCGCAATGACCTCCGGCTTGGCGGAAAGCAACAGAAATCCAGGGATTGTTAAGGAGAAAGATGTAAAGGTAGAAACCGTTCCCGTTGACACTAGCTCGCTCGACCAGGACCAAAGCGCTTTGCAGACGCCGATGTGGACTGAACCGGGAGGCGGCTACTTCTATTCTTCGCAGGGCGTGCATGTCGCTTCCATCGTGTTACGTCACTTGGTCGGTATGGAAATGCAAAGGTATATCGATCAGAAGTTAGCGAAACCTATGCAGTTTGGCGGTTGGGGCTACGGCATGGAACGGGCCGATGGAGCAAAGTTACAGCACACGCCCGGAGGTGGCGGCATTGCGCTACGCGCAACCGATATTCTCAGGTTTGGGTATCTGCTCCTGCAGGACGGCTACTGGGAAGGACACTCCCTCGTTCCGGCAGACTACATTCACATGTGCAGCCGACCTTCCCCCTATAATCCGCACTCCCCTTTCAGCCTTCAATTCGAAGTAAATGCCGACGGGCATGTAGCAGGCGCCCCTCGCGACACTTTTTTCAAGTCCGGGGCTGGCGGTTTTTGTCTGTATATTGTTCCTTCGCTTGATTTGGTTGCCTACAAGATGTCATGTGTCGGTTTACCGGAACCCGAGCGCTACGATCTCGGATTTGGTGCAAAGCCGAGCGCTGTTGAGAGTTCTCGTGACACCTGGAAGCCGCACCCGTTCGATCAGTTTCATGACGGTCCAATTGACGGAGATGCGGGCACACGACGGACGTTAGAGATGATCATCGCCTCAGTCGTTTAAGAGCGAAAACTCTTCGATAACTTCGAGCAGGCGTGCGTCGGAGATCTGCATCCTCCCTCATCAGAGTTCACGCCTAGCCGAAGACATTTCTGACTCACGGCTTGACACGCGGCACTGACTGTTATATCAACTACCTGCTGCTGCGAACAACGGTAGTTCAATTTGGAACTCTTAAGGACGCCTAAGTTGCGGAGCCTGAAAACCGCGCCTAGAGCACGGTGAACTCTATGAGACTTTTATCTCGCAGGCGGCTTATGCGCTGCATAGCCGCGACGGCAGGATCTCTGCCACTGGCGACAGTGTTGAAGTGTGATCCTCTCGGACTGCCAGCCGGATTTCAGCTTTACGGAGTACGGGAGCAGGCCTCCAACGACCTGAGCAGCGCTCTGAAGCAGGTTGCCACTTTCGGCTATAAGCGCGTTGAATTGTGTTCATTCCCCGGTTACGCCAAAAGCGGTTTCGGCCCTCTCGCGGCAATGAAGCCTGCCGAAGTTCGCAGCGTTATCGGGGATACGGGACTCGAGTGTGAGAGCTGTCACTTCACATTCCATGAATTTGATGAACCGGCGCTCAGTCAAAGCATCGATTACGCCAAGGGCCTCGGCCTGAAGTACATGATCATGTCCGGGCCGAAAGAAGGGTCGCGCGCCGAGAACGTAACGATGGATGAATGGAAGTGGAACTTCAACCACATGAATAGAGTGGGTGAGCGTGTTAAGGCCGCTGGGATGCAGTTCGGCTACCACAATCACGGCAATGAATGGAAGGAGATAGGCGGTGTCCTTGTATTCGAGGAGATGCTGCGCAGTGTTGATCGCAAGCTCGTCCAATTGCAAATGGATCTAGGTGGGACCGTCTCTTCAGGGCACGACCCAGCAAAATATCTGGAACAAAATGCGGGCCGGTTCTGCTCGTTGCACGTCAAAGACGCCAAGTCCGGCACACTAGGAGCGGGCTCACTAGAACTGGGCAAAGGCGACGTGAACTGGAATCGTCTCTTTGCGGCAGCGAAGAAAGCCGGAATCAAGTCTTACTACGTCGAGATGGAAGTTCGGCCGCCGAGTGACCCAATGAAAGCGCTGCAGGATTGCGCTACCTACCTCCACCAGTTGCCAGCATGAGCGCGTCTGGGTCCACGCGCGGTTAGTTGGTCAGTTTCGGCCCACCCGCATTTGTTGTTGAAGCACCCTCGTAGAAGTTAAGTTTTGGGCAAAAGGAGTTTCTTCCATGTCACGAAGTCTGCTGTTAGTCTCTGCCGCGTTGGCGTTTCTTTTTGTGGCGGCCGAGGCACCGAGTCAGGTAACGACCGCTGACGTAGTTGGAACCGTGACTGACACGAGCGGTGCAGTCCTGCAAAGTGCGACGATCACCATCGAGAACATCGACACCCGAAGTAGCCGAACGGCCACTTCGGGCGAGTCCGGATCTTACGTCTTTACCTTCTTGCCCATCGGTAACTACACGCTGCGGGTGGTGTCCGCCGGCTTCAAAGAGTTTGTCGTACCCAGGTTGACATTAGGTTCCGGCGATCGTCTGCGGGTAGACGCTCAAATGTCGATAGGCGAGCGCGCGGAGAAAGTAGAGGTGCAAGCGCAGGCTACGACTCTTCAAACCGACAGTTCTCAGCTCGGTAGTTTGATTACCACGAAAGCGGTTCAGGACTTGCCATTGAACGGGCGCAATTTCATCTCGCTGGTGCAACTGGTCCCGGGCGGGAGTGAAGGGGCCCAAAACGATACCCGAAGCGGTACCAGACCGGACGACCGCCGTCAGTCTTCCTCAGTCGCCGTAGGGGGAGCGAGCAAAGCAAACTTCATGATCGACGGGATGGACAACAACGATCGGACGATTCTCACGATTATTGTTCGGCCGGCGATTGATGCGATTCAAGAGATGAATATCGCGACCAACTCGTTTACTGCCGAGGTGGGCTATTCGAACGGCGCGGTTGTAAATTTGTTGACGAAATCCGGCACCAACGCCTTACATGGAACAGCCTATGAGTATTTCCGGAACGACAAGATGGACGCCCGATCGTTCTTCTACCAGCAAGGGACTGACACCAAGTATCGCCTGAATCAATATGGTGGAAGCGTAGGCGGACCCATACGAAAAAACAGAACCTTCTTTTTTGGCGATTTTGAGCGTTACAATTCACGCGAGGCGAGGCCCTATGTAGCGACCGTTCCGACGGCGGCAATGATCGGAGGGAACTTCTCCGGCGTGGCGACTATCTTCGATCCGGCGAGCACTAGAGTGAATCCGGCAAACCCAAGCCAGTTGATACGCACGCCGTTCGCAAATAATGTAATTCCGACCAGTCGATTTGACCCCGTGGCTGCCAATTTCTTGAACTTATACCCGGCAACGAACCGCGGTGGTCTAGGAAACAACTTCGGATCCGCATTCGTCAGGACTCAAGACTCAAGCACCTTCGATGTGAAGCTAGATCACCATTTCGACGAAAAGAATTATCTGTTTGGTCGAGTTTCGTACAACAACACCTTTACCGTCACCCCGCAGGTACTTCCCGAAAAGAATGGAATCTTCCCGACCGGAAATTCAGGTGTCTATCCGGGACCTGCTCACCAGGACGCACTCAGCGCGCAAATAAACTACCTTCATACTTTTAGCCCAACGTTCCTGATGGAATTGAAAGGCGGTTACGGCCGGTTTGCACTACACTCTTTGCCATTCAACAAAGGCACAAATGTGAACGCGGCGCTTGGCTTAGCCAACTCGATTTCCGATCCTATTAACTCCGGAATGGCGTTGGTTCAACCCGCCGGTTACGAAAGCCTGGGCGATGCGGCCGCTATTCCATTGATCCAATTCGACAACGTTTTTCAAGAACACGCCAGTTTCACGGACACTCTGGGCCACCACACTGTCAAATTTGGCGCTGACCTGATACGACGCCAATGGACGGTCTTCCAGAGCACTTATCCGCGCGGCCAGTTTTCGTTTGACTCAAATGCCACCAACGATCCTTCCGGCGCGACACCGAGTTCCGGAAACTCGGTCGCCTCGATGTTGCTTGGATACCCGGGAAGCGTGCAAGTGCTTGATTCTGCCCGTTTTTCCGGGTTACCGAGCCTGGGAAGTCGGTGGATATGTCCAGGACGACTGGCGCGTTTTGCCGTGGTTGACCCTCAATATTGGTGTTCGCTACGACGTCTTCACACCTACGAAAGAAGTGGCTAATCGAATCTCAAACCTCGACTTTACTACCCGCCGGATAGTGGTTGCCGGTGTGAACGCATCAGATACGGCAAATGTAAGGACCGATTTCGGAGACATTGCGCCTCGCTTCGGGTTTGCAGCTACACTTCCTTGGAAGATGGTGTTTCGGGGAGGCTTTGGTATGAGCTACTTTCCCGTACGTAGGTGGAAACGGATCGCAAATGAAAAATGCTCCGTTCAGTCAGGGCAGCGCCTTCACGAACAGCACAACGCAGCCAACGTACCGGATGTCGCAAGGTCTGCCTGCGCCGATCACGCAGGATCCAAGCAATCCGAGCGGTGTTATCTACGCGATGGCGGGTAACTTCCGATCTACTTACGGGGAACAGATCAGCGCTTTTCTCCAAAAGGAATTTGCGGGTAACTTGTTCAGCGTTGGATATTCCGGTAATCTTACCCGACGCAATCGGATCATCCCCAACATCGACCAACCGGAACCCGGTCCCGGCTCAATCCTGCAGCGGCGGCCGTTTTATCTAACGATGCCGAACGTGACAACCCTTCAGTACTACACGAGCGATGGTACGCAGAATTACCATTCTCTGCAGGTTATCTTTGAACGGCGTTTGCGAAAGGGATTAACGCTCAATGCGAACTACGTTTGGAGCCATGTCTTAGCCGAGGGCGTAGGGACATCAGTAGGGATACAGACGCTCACGAACTACCGGCTCGATTATGGGAATGCGCAACTCGATGTTCGGCATCGCGCGGTTGTCCAAGCCAACTACGAACTGCCGTTCGGCTCATCTTTGAAGGGTGTTGAAGGCACGCTCATTCGCGGGTGGCAGTTGAACGTGGTTGGCCTCTGGCAAGGCGGCCAGCCGTTCACCGTGACCAATAATACGGCGCGAGTGAACACTGGTGGCTCTGATCGACCCAATCGCATCTGCAATGGGGGTCTGAGCGATCCTACGATTCAGAAGTGGTTCGATACCTCGTGTTTTGTCGCGCAGCCGCTCTATGCAATCGGAACCTCCGGGGTGGGCGTTTTGACCGGGCCTCCCGAGCGATACATCAACCTATCTCTCCTAAAGAACTTCCGTTTGGCGGAGTCAAAGACGCTTCAATTCCGAGCAGAGAGCTTCAATATCACGAACACGCCAAACTTCACTCTTCCGAACTCCGCCTTGGGCTCTTCCAGTTTTGGAACCGTTAGCGCTCTGAATGTGTTTGCAAATCCGAGGCAGACCCAACTTGCCCTGAAGTTTCTTTTCTGATGTCTGCTAGCAAAACCCTCTTGAAGGGCACCATTGGTGAACGTGCCGGTGACGGTCGAGAAGATCTGTCTCCTGCACAGTGTCATAAAAAGTGAAAGGAAAACCTTTGAAACAACGTTTGCTTGTCGCGGGCGCAGCGCTCGCATTTTCTGTAACACTGCCGGCCGCAAAAGACAATCCCTTCGCAGGGCGATGGGATCTCACCATTACGTCCAATGGGGCAACATATCCCGATTGGCTAGAGGTAACGGGTGATGGTGACGCCCCAAAGGTCCGCGTGCAACTGCGGACGGGAAACGTTCATCCCCTGGAAGCAAAGATGGAAGGCTCAAAACTGATTGTGACCGTTCCGCCACCGGCCGATGCTCCCGGTTCGGTGCCTACCAGTTCATGGGAACTCACCGCGCAAGGAGACAAGATCAGCGGAGTCCAGAAGCTGGGGACCGCCGATGATGGCAAGGTCGTTGGGCATCGCGCACCTGCTCTGAAACCGGCAGCCCATAGTTCCTGGAGTGCACCCGAAAGCCTATTTAACGGGAAGGATTTGAGTGGTTGGGAAGCTCTCAACAACACACCGGCGACCGTGACAAATCCCAAGAATAACTGGACGGTCAAGAATGGGGAAATCACTAATCTTAGCCGCGGTTCAAACCTGCGAACCACGCGGACCTTCACTGATTTCAAGCTTCATATCGAGTTCAATGTTCCCCAGGGAGAAAATAGTGGCGTCTATCTTCGTGGTCGCTACGAAACCCAGGTAGGTCTCGGTGGGGGACCAAATGCCCCCGCACCGAAGTCGAGCAATAACATGGCGCCTTCGGTGGGCTCCATCTATGGATTTGTGAAATTCCCGCTCACGTCAGCGGTCCTTGCGGATACTTGGCATGTTTACGATGTCACGTTGATTGGACGTTACGTTACGGTCGTGCTCGATGGAGTAAAGGGTATCGATAACCAGGAGATTCCAGGCATTACCGGCGGCGCAATGGACAGTGACGAAGCAAAGCCGGGTCCATTTTACCTGCAAGGCGATCACCATGGAGGAGTTCGCTACCGAAATATCACCGTTTCGGTTCCCAAGTCTTAAGCCATCTATTCAGCCGCACTCCTGAAGAATGAGAAATGTACAAAAATCTTATACTTGGCTCGTTTGCAATTGCCATCTGCGCCAGTTCGTTCTTTGCGCAGACCGCAACCCCTCCCCCGCAAGCGACTAAGCCGCGACCTAAGGCCCAGGGACCTGCACTCGATCGAAACTTCACGACGTTTCCTCAACAGACTCGCCAACTTGCTCCTCCCGATGTTCTGGCGCGCGGGAAAGGGTTGTTCGGTGTGAACTGTACCGCTTGCCACGGTTCGGATCTACGTGGGGGAGACATGGGCGGGCCAAACCTTCTGCGATCTCTTACGGCTTTGAGCGATCAGCACGGTGAACTCATCCTGCCAATTATTCATGGTGCGCGACAAGACAAGGGAATGCCCGCTTTCAACCTGTCTGACGCAGACGGTACGGCAATCGCCGAATACATTCATGCCGTATTGGCGAGTGTTGGTCCAAAGGCACGGCCGCCAGGCATGAAAGAGATCTCCGACGCCGATGTCCTCTCCGGAAACGCGGGTGCGGGCAAGACCTACTTTGAATCTAAGTGTGCTGGTTGCCACTCCGTTACGGGAGATCTCAAGGGCTTGGCGGCAAAGTACGACGATCCGCGGGTGTTGCAGAATACCTGGGTCGCTGCCGGTACAACGACAGGACGAGAACTCGGAGCGGCCGTGGGTACGACCGGGCAACCTCCCAAGGCAGTCGTGACGATGGCGAACGGCGACAAATTGGAGGGAACGCTGATCCGTAAAGATGATTTCGTCGTCACACTTCTTTTGAGTGATGGCACTCGAAGATCGATCAGCCTTGAAGGCACAAATGTTCCGAAAGTCGAAGTGCATGACCCACTCGAGGCTCATCTTCGGATCGCGCAGACCCTTGATGAAAAAGATATGCACAACGTGACTGCGTATCTCGCCACGATCAAATAATTCCTGGAGTTTCCACGAATCAATGAAAACTTTTTTGCAGATTGCCCGCGTGGCTGGACTCTTTGCGATTTCGACCATGATGTTCGGACAAACTGGTCTCGATCCTACAGATATCCGCAAACCCCTTGCCGATGACTGGCCGACGTTCAACGGAGACTATTCGGCGCGCCGCTACAGCTTACTGAAACAAATCGACCAATCCAATGTAAAGAACTTGAGCCTGGCTTGGGTCACACGCTTTACCGCTGGATCTGGCCCTAAAGGTAACATCCCCGCCACCACTGGACGAGGTTCGGCCGGTCCGTACCCTGTGAACATTGGCGGCCTAGGAACGGGAGAGCTTAACAACGGCGGCAACCCCCATCTCGGCGGGGGCATTCTGATGGTGAACGGCATTCTTTACATGTCGGCTCCCGACAACGCTTGGGCCATTGATGCACGGGATGGAACGATTCTTTGGCAATACTACTGGAAAACGCGCGGGGGCACCCACACGGGCAATCGTGGCATGGGATTGTGGCACAACAACCTCTACTTAGAGACGCATGACGATTACATGATCTGTCTCGATGCACACAGCGGTAAGGAGAAGTGGAAGAAAGAAATTTCAAGCTTCGAGCAGCAGTATTTTTCGTCTTTCTCCCCGCTCGTGATTGGGAATCATCTGCTGGTCGGGACGGGAAACGACATGGATGCTCCTGGCTTTCTTCAGTCGTTCGATCCGGAAACGGGTAACCGGCAATGGATCACTTATACGGTCCCGATGAATGCCGGAGACCAAGGTGTGGAGACGTGGGCCAGTTTGGATGCGGCCCGCCACGGAGGAGCCCAGGCATGGCTTCCGGGGGCTTATGATCCTGAAACGAATCTCTATGTGTTCGGAACGGGAAACCCCACGCCTGCGTTCACTGCCGGTCGAGGAGAGGGCGACAATCTGTTCACTTGCTCGCTGGTTGCCATCAACGTTGACACCGGAAAGATGGCTTGGTACTACCAGACCTCACCTCACGACAGTCACGACTGGGATTCGACGGAAGCGCCCGTTTTCGTAGACGCTCCTTTCAACGGGAAGATGCGCAAACTTGTTATGACCGCGCAGCGCAATGGCTATTTTTTCGTATTAGACCGTTTGACTGGTGAGCATCTTGTTACTGGAAAAATGGGTCTGGTCAATAACTGGGCGAAAGATCTTGATGCGCAAGGACATCCGAGGCGAGACGTTGCCAAGGACGCGACGATAGCCGGATCCCTTGTGAATGCTGATGTGACGAATCATTACGCGCCCGCCTACTCGCCAGATACGGGACTTTTCTACACACCAGAGAACAACATGTTGCGCATCATGTATCTGATGGATCCCGATCCCCGTGGATCGATGGGTCTTGGAGGAACAACGAGCGGCGCTTTTCTTCCTTATGGCTCGTTCATTGATGCGATCGACTACAAAACCGGAAAGATTGTCTGGCGTCATGAAGTGGCGGGAAGCGCGGGCTTGCTTGCCACTGCCGGTAAGTTGCTCTTCAGTGGAGACGGCCAGAACGTAGTCGCATACGAAGCCAGCACTGGCAAACCGCTCTGGCACAGCCGTATTGGACCGGCAGGTAACGGCCCCGAGACTTATATGCTCGATGGACATCAGTATATTCTTGCCACCGGTGGGGATCAGTTGTTTGCGTTCCGACTGAATCAGTAAAGGTAGCCCGTTTTGCTTAGCAACATCTCGGCGTAATGGCAAGCACCTCGTTCGATGTGAATCGGCGACTGCAAACCAACGGGATGTTTTTCGAGGTAGTCATAATGATCGAGTCCGCTTGTCGAACAGATCCTATCCGATGTTTTGACCGAAGCAGTTGCAATATGCCATCGCTACAAATTGGCCACAATCACCAGCTATACATTTCATCTCGGCCATGAGAGCGCGAATGGAGTGTACCCAGTTCATTTGCTGACGGTGCTTCGGAGCAGGAGCAATACCAGGCCGGCGTAGCACGTTACCCACACCAAGATGGTCTTCGGTCCCGCGACGAAGCGAGTTCCTGCAACGCCTAATGTCCGAGCCGCTTCCCGATCGTGGCAAGCGTTGCTCATGTGGATCCGTCAATCGGAGTCGTGCTGGCAAATGCGAGCGAAGGATCCTGTTCCCTGCAAGTCAGAAATCCGTGCTACGGCAGAAGTTGCTGGTTCACCACCCCGGTAAAATACGCCAACAGCCCCACTACTTGAGTTTTCTTTATCGAAACCCACCACCATATTCCTGCCATGTTTTCAATGGATTCGGAGTATTTGACCATTCGGGCAGCGCCCCACCTTCGCGTGCTTATCGGCGGTTGGCAGACGACGGCCGCGCTTACAAGAGGCCCGGACCGCTCGCCTATAAGCTGCACTTGGAGAGGCAATCCCCGCAAAGCGTGTGATGAGTGTTGAAGACGAAGCTCAATCCTGCGGGCTCAAGCGGCAGGGAATCACGCATAGGGCCGTGCGCAATCGGATTCCGAGAGGCCGTATTGATAAGTGCTGGCGCTTCAACAAAACGGACCTCGATGGATTGACGAACACAAATGGCAGCATAGCGCACGAATCGTCAATACCGAAGCACGAGGCGGCACGAACTGAAGGAACGGACGCCTACTTGTTCTTGAATTGGTTCACGAACACAAAGCTGCGTCGGAAAGATTCAATGATGCTAATATCACTTGGCTCGAGCGGAGCACCACTCAGGGTTGCCGCACCATACGCGCCCACCTCCGCTATGTAGGTCTTTATATCCGCTTTCTTAGCAAGAGCAAAGATCGTGTTCCAGTCGAGGTCTCCGCTTCCCACCGGCACGCTCGCCTTGCCCGGTTTGAAGTCCTTCACGTGCATGGCCACGTAGCGGGTCGGATACTTCTTCAAAAATGAGATCGCGTCGGCACCGCCGAAGGTCAGATTTCCGACATCGATCTGGAAACCCACCAGGGCCGGATCGGTGTTGGCCATCAGGATGTCATACGGATACTGGTCTTCCACCTTCACGAACTCGATCTCGTGGTTGTGGTAAGCGGTGGTGATGCCGTCGCCCTTCGTTTTCGTGCCGATCTTGTTCAACTCTTCACCCATCCACTTCCAGTCATCGGCCTTCACGACGTTGCCCCCTCGGCGGGTGAGGCGGGGAGCGGGCTGGCAGACGAGGTACTTAAGCCCTAGATCGTGTGCGTATTGGATCGTCTCCCCATATTTATCGGTCATAAGCTGATATCCCACATGGCACGTGTCCGCTCCTAGACCTGCTTGCGTGAGAGATGCCTTGATTTCAGCGGCAGTCCTCTGTGCGACAGGGCCGCCCTTAACGAGGTCGCAGAACTTGTATCCGATGCCTGCCATCGTGTCCCAGGTCCCCTGCCAGTCTTTCGCGAGGTCAGGAAAGATCTCAAAGTTCTGGAACCCGATTGGCTGGTTCATCGGGCTCGCCT
The DNA here is from genome assembly GCA_963730775.1 of uncultured Acidobacteriaceae bacterium. GTDB lineage: Bacteria > Acidobacteriota > Terriglobia > Bryobacterales > Bryobacteraceae > Bog-105. The sequence goes on from CAVSTI010000028.1 coordinate 983,329, forward strand.
CCAGCTTCGCGGCTCCTATGCTCGCGGCGGCAATTCCGGCTTTTACGAACTGTCGTCTGGATATGCTCATTTGGTGCCTCCTCGCAAGTAGCGAGTCATCTGCTGCGGTTCTTGATCATATCGCGTGAGCGCGTTGCGGGAGTTGTCGGCCTGAAAAGCGAACTCGCCGGATCACATCTTCTCCGGCGTTGGCGCAACGGAGCGAGCAGTTGCAAAATATCGTGCCTCCCACATTGGGGGTGAGCGGAGTGCCAGAATAGCGCATATGAAAAACGCGCTCCTTTTTGTTTCAGCGCTGGCTGTTCTGGGAAGTTCCATCGCAACGTCTCCAAGCGCCAACCGGACCGAAGCACCACGTAGTCTTCCAGTTGAGCGAACCAGATGGGCCCGCCTGGCAGGCTCTGTCGATTCACGTCAATAACACCATGAATGCTCTTTCGGATGATGGGGGTTCGCAAGTCGAAGTAGTCTTCTACGGGCCCGGACTAGCCATGCTGACAAAGACCAGCACCGCTTACGAAGAGAAGTTAAAACAATTGTCAGACCGCGGCGTAAAGCTGTTAGCATGCCGGAACGCCATGAAGATGAGAAAAGTAAAGAGCGAAGACTTGTTCCCTTTCGCCGGAGAAGTAGAGTCGGGAATCGCAGAGATCGTCCGCAAAGAGGAAGCGGGCTGGGCTTACATTCATTAGGTTCACCCGCATTCGCAGAAGATGATGTCGCCCGCTTAGCTACGTCTTGCTAGCAGGCCGCCGCAGGGTACGCGATACGCCGCCGGATTCCTGCGTGTCCATTCCGTCACGGGCTAATAGACAAGTCATATAGACTAACCATGGGTTTCAGGACATGAGTGCGCTTTGGCAAGACGACACCGAGCTGTTCGCGCTCGCACGCACAGAATTGTTTGTGGCGGTCGTTGGTGACGTGCTCGACAAAATGGGACTTCAACATCAGTTTCTGGACCCGCAGCTCAAGCCGATAGATCCAGCAATGGTTCTGATTGGCCGGGCAATGCCGGTACTTGAGGCGGACTTCTTTGCCGAACGGACCTCCGGCAAGAATCCTCTGAGCAGTAAACCGTTCGGACTCATGTTTGAAGCCCTGGATGACTTAGCGCCTCAGGAAATTTATATCTGCGCCGGCGGATCACATCGGTACGCGCTCTGGGGAGGCCTGATGTCGACCCGTGCCCTTCAATGCGGTGCGGCAGGTGCGGTTGTTCACGGCTTTCATCGCGATACCAAGGAGATCTTGCGCCTGGGTTTCCCGGTGGCGTCATTTGGCTCTTACGCGCAAGACCAGGGCTCGCGCGGCAAGGTTATCGACTGGCGAGTACCGATCGAGCTGAACAGTGTAGCCGTCCGCCCGGGAGACGTCATCTACGGTGACCTGGATGGGGTGATCGTGGTCCCAGCCGAAGCAGTTGAACAGGCGTTCGCCGGTGCAATCGAAAAGGTGCGTGGTGAAGCAAAAGTTATGGCCGCGCTGCAGAATGGAATGACCGCAGCAGAGGCGTTCCGAAAATTCGGCATCATGTAAGATGTCTGCTGCATGACGCTTAAGACTCGTTCCGTCGAGGAGCGCTGTCCTCCGCCTCCGGACACGGAGGCATGGAGTTGAAAGACGATCAAACTACGCTCGCGCGCCTGGTTTGGGGGCACGGGGCGGAATAACTTTATCTACCGAAGTTGGCTAAAAGGCCAAGGTCATCCGGAGGACATGTTCGATGGCCGGCCGGTTATCGGCATTTGCAATACGTGGTCCGATCTGACGCCCTGCAATGGGCATCTTCGTATTGTTGCCGAGCGCGTGAAGCGAGGCGTCTACGAAGCCGGCGGCTTCCCGCTGGAATTTCCGGTGATGTCACTGGGCGAGTCGCTTATGCGGCCGACAACAATGCTGTTTCGCAATCTCGTATCGATGGACGTTGAGGAATCGATTCGCGCGAATCCGCTCGACGGTGTCGTTCTCCTGGTTGGCTGCGACAAGACCACACCAGCGTTATTGATGGGGGCAGCGAGCTGCGATCTGCCGACCATCGTAGTGTCTGGAGGGCCGATGCTGAACGGCAAGGTATGTGGTCAGGACGTGGGTTCCGGCACCAGCCTGTGGCAGTTCAGTGAGTCGGTACGCGCAGGGGAAATGCCGCTCCAGGAATTCCTCGACGCGGAAGCCGGAATGAGCCGTTCTTGGGGCCACTGCATGACCATGGGTACGGCCTCCACGATGGCATCGCTGGTAGAGGCGATGGGCATGGGGCTTCCGCAAAACGGAGCAATCCCCGCTGCCGATTCGCGCCGGATGGTACTCGCGCATCTCGCGGGGAGACGGATCGTCGACCTTGTGCGCGACGATACTCGAATTTCGAAGATATTGACGAAACAGTCGTTCGAAAATGCGATTGTTGCCAATGCCGGCTTAGGCGGATCGACGAATGCGATTGTTCATCTGATCGCTATTGCGGGCCGGCTTGGCGTCGACCTGACGCTGCAAGACTGGGATCGCGTCGGCAGAGGCGTACCGTGTTTGGCAAACTTGATGCCCTCGGGACGCTTTTTGATGGAGGATTTCTACTACGCAGGGGGACTGCCGGCCCTATTGCGCGAGTTGGGCGATTTCCTGCACAAAGATCGGCCAACTGTGAATGGCCGAACCTTGTGGGAAAACGTCATGGACGCTAAAAACCATAATCCCGAGGTGATTCGCCAACGCGACAACTCCGTGTTCGAGGCTGGTGGAGTGGCTGTGTTATTCGGCAATCTTGCTCCTCGCGGCGCGGTAATCAAGCCGTCCGCCGCCACTCCGAGATTGATGGAGCATTGCGGCCGCGCGTTCGTGTTCGAGGACGTCGGCGATCTGCACGCGCGTATCGACGACCCCAATCTCGAGGTCGAACCGGATGACGTGTTAGTGCTGCGGAACGCCGGGCCGGTCGGTTACCCCGGATTTCCTGAGGTCGGAAACATGCCGCTTCCGCGCCGCCTGCTATCTCAAGGGATCACCGATATGGTGCGCATTTCAGACGCGCGCATGAGCGGTACGGCTTACGGTACCGTCGTTCTTCATGTTGCGCCTGAAGCGGCCGTCAACGGCACAATTGCATTGGTCCGCACCGGGGATATGATCGAACTCTCAGTGAGCAAGCGTCGGCTGGAGCTTCAGGTCAGTGAAGCTGAGTTGGAGCGCCGGAAAGCTGAGCTGAAGACATTGGCTGCGGTCTATGAACGCGGCTACGTGAGCCTCTACACGCGCCATGTTCTGCAAGCGGATAAAGGCGCCGACTTCGATTTCCTGGTTGGCGGCAGCGGATCCGCCCCGCCGCTTGATTCTCACTAAGGACCGCGAAATGACCGGTATGACCTGGCCAGGCCGCGACCGTGCTGGCAAGCTAGTCGGGCCCTATCATGGCCGCGCCCCAGGGCTTCCGGTCTATGTCTTGAGAAGGCTGGTCGGGCGCGTTGAAACAGATCTTGCCTGAATGGGACATCCGGGAACCGCAATGCGTCGCCTCCTCTTACTAATGTTCCTTCCAACACTATTGTGGCCGCAAGCGAATACTGTCGCAGGTCAGTTCCGGGCCGATCCGCCGACACTGACAGCGCTGGGCTTCGAATGGAAGATCTCAGGCGACAATAATCGCACTGCCCGTGTGGAAGCCACGTACCGTAAGAAAGGTGAGCGTGAGTGGCGCCGGGCGCTTCCACTTATGCGCCTGCAGCACGAGGCCGTGACTAACGGTGGTCCGAATCGGGGCGGCCGAGCAAACTGGTATTACACCTACGACGCGCCGAACGTGTTCGCCGGCAGCATCCTCAACCTGGAGCCAGGAACCGATTACGAATGCCATCTCGTTCTCTCCGATCCCGACGGTGTGCAGGGCGAGCGCGAGAAGACGATCATCATGCGTACGCGCGTGGAGCCGGAACCGAGTCAGGACGGCCACGTGTATCACGTTTATCCGTTCGGCTACAAGGGCGAACGGCAGCAGCCCGCGTTCACGGGTCTGATGGCTGCCTATTTCATGGGCGCTGACGAATCCGATCACTACAATGTCATGCCTCCACGGGTCGAACCGGGCGACGTGATCCTTATGCATGCCGGACTCTATAAGGACAGCCGGTTTATCTACGGCGGCTTTGACCGCAATACCCCGGCTCTAGGAACCCCGTTCGATGGAACGTATTATCTGACTCAGAGTGGCACCCCCGAAAAACCAATCGTGATCAAAGCGGCCGGGGATGGAGAGGTCGTGTTTGACGGCGACGGCTGCCAAAATCTGTTCAACCTCCTGGCAGCAAATTACAACTACTTCGAGGGCATCACGATTCGAAACACTAATGTGGCATTTCTCCTCGGACTCAAGAACATTGCCGGGGCGAGCGGCTTCACGCTCAAGCATTCAAAACTGCAAAATATTGGTCGCGGCGTTCAGGACGAATGGTCGGGATCAAAAGACTATTACATTGCCGACAACGTTTTCATTGGCAGGCACGATCCGAACAAGCTGCAAAGTTGGAATCCGCCCGCTATCTGGTCGAAGTTCCCCGGTTTTCCCGCGCAGACCACTTCGGAATACGCGGTCAAGGTCTATGGCCAGGGTCACGTCGTAGCTTATAACTACGCGGCGAATTGGCACGACGGCATCGATATTGCCACCTATGGCAATCCGGATGGCACGCCGGAAGAAGTTGCAGACCGCGTTCCTGTCTCCATCGACTTTTACAACAACGACTTCTATAACATGTCGGATAACTGCATCGAAACCGATGGAGGCGCCCACAACATTCGCGTTTTTCGCAATCGATGTTTCAACTCCGCCGGAGGGGCACTCAGCGCGCAGCCTTCCTTTGGCGGCCCGACGTACTTCTATCAGAATCTTGTTTACAATACCACCACCGGCGGACCTTTGAAGTTCCTGGACACTCCCGCGGGTGTGTTGTGTTACCAGAACACGTTCATAGGTCAAGGCACTATGATCGGACCGGCATCGAACATTCACTTCCTGAACAATTTGTTTGTGGGGGACAACTGGCCCGTTTCCGTTTTCAATGTGCGCACGTTTACGAACTATTCCACTTCCGATTACAACGGCTTCCGGCCCAACCCAAGCGTGGAGTACGCCTTCATGTGGAATTCGCCCCCCTTTGAAACACCGACCGACTACAAGGGCCAGCTGATCACAAGGCGCTTTAGATCGCTGAAGGAATACAGCGATGGGACGAAGCAGGATCGCCACAGCAAAATGTTGGATTACAACATCTTCGTTAATGTCAAGATGCCGGATGCGACCGACCCCCAGCGCTTGTATAAGCCGGAAGATTTCGACTTTCGGCTGGTGCCGGGCTCCGCAGCCATTGACGCCGGGGCGACCCTGCCCTCGATCAACGACGGTTTCAGCGGCGGTGCGCCCGATCTGGGTGCCTATGAACTTGACCGGCCCATCCCTCATTACGGACCGCGTTCGGAGCCCTAGGGAGCTCCGCAAGCTTCAGGCAATGGTAGGCGGCTATCGTTAAGGCGAGCACCCAGTCAATCTCACCCTGCATCAGGCCGACCTTCTCGGAAGCATAATGGATTTGTTCTCGTCCGCTGCGGCGGCCAACGACATCTCCCAGGAGCATCAGAATGCGCTTTTCACCTAACCTGCTCGCCGGTCTCACCGCTGCGGCCGCGGCTCTCCTTCTTTGTGCGGCTGGCGAAGCTCCGGCCCCAGTGAACCCGAACGCAGCGACGTATGACACCGACGGGCGGCTCGTTCCGCCTGCCGAATACCGCAGCTGGGTGTTTCTGAGTTCGGGCGTGGACATGAGCTACAGCGAAAGCCCCTCAACGGCTGACGCCCACGTTTTTGACAACGTATTTGCACCGCCCGCCGCCTACGTCGCGTTCAAACGCACCGGCGTCTGGCCCGACAAAACCGTCCTGATACTGGAGAACCGCGGGGCGAAGTCGAAGGGTTCGATTAACCGGCTAGGACGGTTCCAGACCGGCGAGGTTATCGGTCTCGAGGCCCACGTGAAGGACACAGCGCGCTTTAAAGGTGGCTGGGGCTTCTTCGCAATCAAGGGCGAGACGCCGGCCAAACAGATCCCTTACACGGCGGCCTGTTACAGCTGCCACGAAGCCCATGCCGCAGCGGACACCACGTTCGTGCAGTTCTATCCGACGCTGCTGCCTGTTGCAACGCGCCTCGGAACGCTAAACCCCGCGTACACGGCGGAAACAAAGTAGCAACCCTAGGAACGTCTTACCAGGCATCCCGTTCTTCGGCCATCTGTAAGTCGAGCAGCAAGTCGAACTCGCCCTGCATCGCCCCGAACCTCTCGGCGAGAGTCAGGTTCGGATCCGCTCCGGCTGCGATCCGTAATTCCAGACCACATGGCGGACTCCCGGGGTGTGATGTTCACGCGCGACAGTCTAAACGCCGCAAAGATGAGATGATTCCCGAAATCGTCTGACCGTCCTCGTCTGGAATGAGTACCCAGTGCTCGAGGGCTGCGCGGAATGCGCGTGGGCGGTTTGTGAGCCGTCAGGCGAACGCAAGCCGATAGCGTTGGCCTGCATGCAATTGACATCGCACTCGGCGTTCTTCTAACCGTATGAACGGCACCGCGCCAGCGCGAGCGCTTGTAATGTCGGCAATCCGTTGCCGCGCTGGCACGCGGATAACAAATGTGCGATTGAGCGATGCCTCAAGCGAAGCTTCGGTCAATTTCCCGTGCTCCCAACGCATACTGACCGTCAAGCCGCCACGGGCCCGCAAGCCAGGTTACTTCGCCTTCCGACCAAACCGAAGGTAGAGCAGGGTGGAAATCAATAATCCCCGCGTGGCTCTGCAGCAACATCTCGGAAATCGCCGCTGTCGCCCCAAAATTCCCGTCAATCTGGAAGATCGGTCCTTCTCGCGCAGGATGAGTATCGAACAGATTTAAATTCGTGCTGTGCTGCAGAAGCATGGAAAGCGAGTCCCACGCCGCATCTCCATCTTCCAGACGTGCCCAGAAGTTGATCGCCCATGCACGACTCCAACCCGTATACGCACCCCCGTTAGCTAAGCGCCGTTCTAAGGAAACACGAGCCGCCTTGGCAAGGTCAGGCGTTGCCGCCCGTGTGATCTGGTTGCCGGGGTACAAACCGTACATGTGCGACATGTGCCGCTGTCCCGGTGTCGCCTCTTCGAAATCAACCGACCACTCTTGTAGCTGTCCGTATTTGCCAATCTGAAATGGAATCAATCGTTTGGAGGCGGCCACAAGCCTTTGAGCAAACTCGAGATCGGTCTTAAGAACCTCGCTTGCATGGACACAGTTCGCAAACAGCTCCCGAATGAGCGTCATGTCCATCGTGCAGCCTGCACTTGTCATCGCAGATTTGCCGTCAGGGGCCTTGAAATTGTTCTCGGTCGATTCGGAGGGACAGGTTGTCAATCGGCCGTTGCCGTCTTCGATCAACCATGCCAGAGAGAACTCGGCAGCGCCGCGCATCAGCGGATACGCACGTAGCCGTAGAAACTCCTCGTCGCCCGTGAACAAGTAATGTTCGAACAAATGCTGGCACAGCCATGGTCCGCTCATGTTCCAATTTGCCCACGTGGGCTGACCTACGCTCTCGCCCACGGGGTTCGCCGCGCGCCATACATCTATGTTGTGGTGCGATACCCAACCCGGCAGATTGTAGGTCTCCTGCGCCGCGCGTCGGCCAGTATCGCTCAATCCCGCAATCAGGTCGAAGAGCGGTTCAGTGCATTCGGATAGATTGCACGTCTCCGCAGGCCAATAATTCATCTGAACATTGATGTTCGCCGTCCAATTCGAACTCCACGGCGGCGTAACCGACCCGTTCCAGATACCTTGCAGGTTTGCAGGCTGCGTCCCCGGCCGGGAACTGCTGATTAGTAGATAACGTCCGTACTGAAAGTAAAGCGCCACCAGCGACGGATCGAGCGCATTCCCAACTTCGCTCAGCCGCTTGTCTGTGCTCCTTCTCGCAACCTCCGCCTTTGGTCCCAGTCGAAGCGAAACGCGCCGAAACAAATGCTGATGATCCGCCACCTGCCGCTCCCGCAAGTCGTCGAAGGTTTTCGCGGCTGCTGCATCCATGGTGCGCTGCGCATCCCGCACGATACTATCCACCGCCGTGTCTGGAACAGTGTTGTAACCGCGAAACCCTGTGGCCGCCGTCAACAGCAGGGTGAACGCTTTCGCGTCCCGCACTCGAAGACGGTCACCTTCGACGGTCGTCGTGCCTCCGTCGGTCTGCACTCGCAGTACAACCGTGAAGTACATGCCTTCACCAGGCATATCGGAATACTTCACCGGGTCCTCCGAATTCGGGTGCCCTGCGCCCGCAACATGCGACGGAGCCTTGCCCGTTAGCAGAAGCTGCCGCATGCCCAAAGCCGAAACATTCTTCTGCAAAGGGCTGCTCAAAGCGATTTCACAATTGAGTTTCCCCGATACATTGGCTGCCGCTTGATACACGAGCACTTGGTCCGGAGCAGAAGCAAACGCAACGCTCTCAAACTCCATACCGTCGACCGCGTATGTCGTGCGCGCACAAGCCGTGTCCAGATTCAACTCACGCCGATACTGCCCGACTTCACCCGTATGTTCAAACTCGATTGCGATGTTTGCCAGTGGCTGATACGCCTCCGCAAACAGGCCCTGCATGTTGCGGCACAGGCGGTCGGCCTCGTGGTAATCGCCCTGCTCGATTACAGCCTTCCGTATTGCCGGGAGATACCGGCTTGCCTCTCGATTATTCCCGTCTTGCGGTTTGCCCGACCAAAGTGTGTCTTCGTTGATTTGCAAAAGCTCCTTCGCAGGGTTATCGTCCGCACCGCCGCCGAATACCATCGCGCCGAGCCGTCCGTTCCCAATGGGCAGGGCGTCCGCCCACCTTGCGGCAGGCTTGTCGTACCAAAGCACGATGTCCTGCGCACTGGTGTTCCAGTCGACACCGCTCTGGGCGTCAGCCTTGCTGGCGAGCGCAACCGCAGCCGCCTTTACCAGAAGTTCGCGCCTGGTCATAAAAGTTCTACTGTCACCGTCATAATACCCGTGACTCCATCCGGCACTCCAGTCGAGCGGGAGCTTTGGTGGGGGAGGCGTAAACTCGTTCGCCTTTCTCGTGGACAGCCGATAGGGAACAGTAAACGCCCAGGCGTACGGCTAAATGGGGCTCACGGGAGTCTGGGAAACCGGAACAGACTGGCTCGCATGGCCAAGAAACGCAAACGCTCTCCCAAGTTCTTACTGAAGTTGCCCGACCTCGAACATTCAAAGTGAGCCGTCCTAAACAGCCTGTCATCGCTCTCGTTGAGCTGTTATGGGGGGAAACTGCGGGGCTGATCCAATCGAACATCAAAATGACCGGGCGTCATCCTCTCCCGTAGGTCGCGTGACCGCGGCTATGCCAAAGGCAACCTCTGGGCCGCGCGGCACATGCTGGTGTCCAGTCGCGCGCTATTGCACGATTCTTGCCCGCCGTTATCGGCCCGTCGCGTCGGCCGGAACTCGTCGAGCGGTAAATATGTTTGGCGGGCGCGCATCGTATCCACTGTCCGTCTGTAACTCGAACTCAATGGTGTCGCCCGACACACGCCCACGATAGAGGTGCTTCTCCTCGTACGTCTTTTCGCCGACCATAGCCTGCGATTTGGTCACAAACGTGAGCTCAGTACCTTCAAGTTTTCCGTCGCTGATTGCGCGAGGCACTCGCAGATACGATGCGGTTCCTAATACCTCGCCGTGATCCACTCTAAAATTGATCACTTCAGGCTGACTACTGCCCCAGTTGTATTTCACCTCCGCTTGCCACCGTCCATTTAGGTCGACCGCGGGTTCAGCGAGGCCTGGCCGCTCGGGGATGTCCGGCTTCGCTACTCGAGGCGACCCCGTGGCAGCCGTCGACTCCCGCTTCAGCGCGACTATCGGCGTGTCATCGAGGCGGCGGGCACGTCCAGTTTCGGGTTCGTCCGTAGAATGTGTGGCGTTGGCAGCAGGGTTAGGTGTCGCAGCGGGGTTGGTCGGCGGACTCTGCCGACTCGTCTGAGGCTTCGATCGAAACACGAGTACTGCGACTAACGTCACAAGCAGCAGGGCTCCCAGCGCGCCCGACAGGAGAATGGCGCGTCGGCGTGCGGGCATCGGGCTTGCCGGAGTTCTATTTGACCTCTCCTGAACCACGGACTCCGTCACCGTGGCAGACGACGTTCCGGGGTTCGCCGGAGTAACTTCATACACCACGTGCTCTCGGACATGCTTGTCTTTACGCACGCTGTCGTATCGGAAGAGCGCCTTATAGTCGTCCGACAATCGGCTGACAACTTCGAAGAAGGATTGTGAAACCAGAACCTGATTCGGGGCGGCGAAGCTCATCACCCGCTGGGCGACGTTGATCCCATCGCCCAATGCGTTCAGATTTCCGTTGATGTCCCGAACAATTTTCACTGATCCGAGGTTGATCCCCAAACGGATACGCGGGCTTGCATCATCTTGGGGTGCCTGGTCAACGAAGGCACGGCGCATGGAGAGTGTGCTTAACAAGGCCACCTCGGGCTCACCCAGGAAACAGATCGCGGCACCGTCACCGGTGTCGAGCACTATACGATCGTCGGCTGGAACCGACCTGAGCACCTCTACCAGAACATCATTGAAATACCGCTTCCATTTCATTTGATACTCGACCGATTGCGAAGAGTAATTTACGATGTCGCTAAAGACGATGCTGCACAACCACGTGCGGTCAAGCTTCCGGCTTTCGTCCATCAACTCACCCCTGGGTAAGCGCAAGCGATGCCCGCGCTCAGAATAACGAGAACAGGACCAGTGTATTAGCTTTGGGTAAAGATCATACGTGACACAAGCGGGATCGTGCCTGCGTTTGCTCGTCCGCAGTTAGCCGAGTCAACGGCACGGTTGGGCGATGAAGTGGCACACCCGGGTGGCAAAGTAGTGTTTATTCACCCGTCATGCCCATAAAATCGGCGGAGACAACAATGCACACCGTGTGTCCGCTTGGACTTCATGTGGGCAGAAAGCTCTACGCAGTGGAACGGTCCGGAGCGCTGCAAGTGAGGCGCGGAGTACCATGGCGGCGCGCGGAGGGCGACCGTCACTAAGCGCTGTTGCACCGGTTAGGGCGGGAGACCACGTGAAATGGTCCTTCGGTACGATCACCGAAACATGGCGTACCTGTTCGAAGCCACTAACTGTCGATGGGTCGCAGCATGTATGGAAGGCGAGCGAATTTAGATAATCCCGTTGACCGGCGCTTTGCACGTCGTTGCGCCTGCAAGCTATACGAAAGTGAACTCAATCGATGCCGGCAGGCAACAACACCCGACCCGAAGGTTGTGGAGGGAAGCGGCGTTCGAGTTGACGAGGGATGGCCGTGACGTTAAAGCTGATCGCCGCGTGCTGGAAGTCTCCGAATGCAGCTTCGTATACCTTTGGGCGTTCGAATAACCTGAAACAGACTCCTCTCGGAGAACTGGCTAGAGCCGCTGCGATCTATCGCTCAACGTTTTGGCCTTCAATTTCGACTGCAATCACGGTCGCCATCGGATCGACAATCGGCCGGCTCAGCACGAGGTCATGTCGCCCGTTCGCATCTTTCACCTCGACAGGCTTGCCATCGGCAACTTGGTAGGCTCTCTTGATCGCATTCTTCATCGGCGGAAGCTCAAATGCCCCACGTGGCTCGACGAAGAAAGTGAAGTACAGCTTGCCGGGCCGCGTCGTAACGCGCCATTCGTTGTGTGGCAGAACTAGTGGTTGGTTACGCAGGTCTTTAGTTCCAGACGCGCTCGGTTCGCCCATCTCTTCGCCCCAGGGCGAGGGGCCGGCGCCGTAGACGGCCGCTCCGTTCACTTTTAGCCAATCGCCCACAGTTCGCAGATTCTGCTGGACGACGTCCGGAATTAGACCGTTGGGCATCGGCCCGACATTCAGAAGATAGTTGCCGCCTTTGCTGACGATGTCCACAAGCTTAAATGTGATTTCGCCGGGCGATTTCCAATCCCGATCGTCTTTGCGAAATCCCCAGGTATGGTTGGTAGTGGCCGGAACCTCCCAATACTCCGTCTGCACACCGGAAGGGATCACGTTATCGCCAGTGGAGACGTAATCGCCGGCCGCGCCCAGCCTTCCATCGATGAGCGTTTTGGGTTGCACCTCCCGCAGGATGTTCGCAAACCGCTGGGCACGTTCGGGTGTCATCATGCGTGGTGTGTCGAACCAGATGAGAGCAACGGGACCATAGTTCGTCAGCAGTTCGCGAACCTGCGGCTCGGCTTTTCCGCGCAAGTATGCGTCGTAGTTCTTCAGTTCTTTTCCGCTGGGAGACTGGTCCGGACCGAAATCCCAATCATTTCCCGCCCCGTTGGGTTCGTGCCAGTCCTGTGACTGCGAATAGTAGAAGCCCAATGGCATGTTGTGTTTCTGACAGGCAGCTGCAAGTTCCTTGAGGATGTCGCGCTTAAATGGCGTGGCCGCCACGACATTGTATTGACTGACTTTGGAGTCGAATAAAGCAAAGCCGTCGTGGTGTTTCGACGTGATCACGATGTACTTCATGCCCGCGTCCTGGGCCATTTGAACCCACTTCTCGGCGTCGAACTCAGTCGGATTCCATTGTTTGGCCAAGCTTCTCGTAGTCGGCAACAGGAATCTTGCCTCGATTCATGATCCATTCGCCCAACCCGGGAATGCGCTTACCGTTCCACTCTCCCGCCGGGATCGCGTAGAGACCCCAGTGAATGAAGAGGCCATACTTTGCCTGCTTGAACCAGGCGAGCCGTCCTTCGCGAGCTTCAGCGGATTGAGTTCCGGAAGCCAGAGCTTGCGCGGGCATTTGGAACGTGCTCGCGGCCAAGCCTGCGATTACAGCGGCGAAGAGTGCTGCATTTGATCTTTTCACGCGGCAGTATTGTATCGCAGAAGTTGCGATTTCTCCCCAAATCAGCCGCCTTTACAATGCCATTCCGGCCGGTGATAGGATATGCCACTAGCACAAGGAGTTAACAATGCCTGCTGTGTTGTCTTTCTTCGGGTCTTATTCGTCTTTACGCTTTCGCTTTCTCGTTCACATTTGTCTCTCAACCGTGTTGCTTTTAGTCGCCAGCGGCCCGCTGGTCGCCCAAATGACTGTAACCGGCACGATCACAGGAGAGGTGACCGATCCTTCCGGCGCGGCAGTTTCAGATGCCAACATCACTCTAGTCAGCAACGGCACTCGTGAGAGCCGTACCGCGAAAACAGGTCCAGATGGTTCGTTCCGGTTTCTCGCCATCCCTCCTGAAGCGTATACGGTACGGGTCGAGCATGCCGGATTTAAGAACTACGAGCGGACACAAGTCACGCTCACTGCGAATGAACGTCTTGACCTTGGTCAGATCCAAGTCCAGCTTGGCGCCGTCACCGAAACTGTAAGCGTTCAGGCACAAGGGGCTGCCGTGCAGACGGATAGCTCTGAAAACTCCGCACTTCTGACCAGTAACCAGCTAACGAACTTAACGGCTCGGGGACGCGACGTGGTTTCACTGCTACGGACGATTCCTGGAGTCGGTTACCAGGCAGATCAGGACTCTGTTGGCGGATCTTACGGCACCTCGACGCCCTCCATCGCAGGCACATCAAGTAACGCAAACACGCTCGCAGTTGATGGTGTGGTCAGTAACGATGCCGGCACGCCGGGCGTTTTCTCCAGCGTTACAACTCTGGACGCCATTGGCGAAGTAAAAGTGATCGTGAACGGATATCAGGCGGAATACGCAGGAAACGGCGGTCCGGTCGTGGAAGTGGTCACGAAATCAGGCACCAGAGAATTTCATGGCACGGGCTACTGGTTTATAAGAAACGAAGACTTCAACGCCAACGATTTCTTTAATAATCGGAACGGCTTGAATCGCCCCCAATATCGGTACAACTCGGAAGGCGCCAGCATTGGCGGCCCTATCTACATCCCTCACCTATGGAATAGGTCCAAGAATCTTCTGTTTGGGTTCTATAACATCGAGGCGCTACAGAGTGCCGTGCCCGGAACGTTGAGTCAGTACAATGTTCCAACCGCCCTGGAGCGAAACGGCGATTACTCGCAAAGCCTAGATCTGAGCGGCAGGCTGATTCCCGTCAGGAACCCGAATACGCAAGTGGTGTATCCGGGCAACATCGTTCCGTCGAGCCAGCTGAATCCCAACGGCCTGGCGTTGCTGAACACGCTTCCGCTTCCGAACTTCACCAATCGCGCCATCACCGGGGGTAATTACAATTATCAGATCCAGGAAGTTCTTCACCAGCCTAAGCGCAGCCAGTTGTTCAAGATCGATTTCGTTCCTAACGAAAAGGACCATATTTTCGTTCGCGGAAAGACGTGGATTTCTCAGCAGCAAGGGTATGCTGTAGCCGCCGGAGCAAGCCCGATTGGCTTCTTTGCCCAGTGCTACTGCTTCACCGAGTCAGGTCTTGGTCTCGGGTGGACGCACATCTTCAGTCCTACGGTTGTTATGGAAGTGACAGCAGGTGCTCGTCATAATCGTGAAGCCTGGTACCCGTATCCAAACACCCAGGCGAATCTTGACAAGGTGCTGCGATCGGCAGTCGGGTTCAATGCTGGACAATGGTATCCCCAGGCGAATGCGCAAGGTATCATCCCGCGATTCTCATTTGGTTCGAGCATTGCCAATCCTCCGAACGTCAACTTCGATAATCGATTCCTCACGGGCGGAACCGACACGACCTTCAGTATCAACGACAACTTTACGGTTACTCGCGGAGACCACACGCTAAAGGCGGGATTTTCGTTCTATCGGTTGCGAGAGTACGAAGGAGAGCAAAGTGTATTCAGCGGCACCTTCAACTTTCAACAGGACGTAAACAATCCCTTCGACACGAACTATCCGTTCGCGAATGCCGCGCTCGGGGTTTTCGATTCCTATACGGAATCCAACGCGCGTTATGGCGCGAATGAGCGTCAAAGCATCGTGGAATGGTTCGCCCAGGACACCTGGAAAGTGACTAAGCACCTGACTCTTGATTACGGCGTGCGTTGGAGCTGGTATCAGGAGATGTATCCCAACAATCCAGGACAGCAATCGGTGCTGGCTTTAGGGCTTTACAAGCCGTCCGACTCTCCCCTTCTGTATCAGCCCACGCTCTCGGGAAGAGTCCGATCTGCGCTGAACCCATTAAACGGCCAGATCCTGCCTGCAACCTATATCGGTGCATTCGTTCCGAACAGCGGAAACCCCGCTCCCGGTGGAGTGCTATCCGGCTCAAGCAACTATCCGCGAGGCTTTGTTAATCAGCAGCCCGTGCAGTGGGGACCGCGTCTCGGGTTCGCATACGATCCATTCGGGAAAAGCAAGACCGCCATTCGCGGAGGCGCCGGCATCCTTTACAACACGAGGGTCAGCAAATGGGGTAATACGACCAATAATCCTCCCGCAATCTTTACACCAGTGACCTACTATGGCAATCTCGCGACATTCACGCAAACCGCAGGCGTCCTGGCGCCCAGCAACACACAGACTTTCAACGTCAATAACATCACCCCGGCTACCTACACGATCTCCTTTGGTATTCAACAGGACCTAGGGCATTCGACCTTGCTCGATGTGTCGTATGGCGGCACTCTGGGCCGTCATCTGCCGCAAACTCTAGGAATCAATACGATTCCTTATGGCGCCCGGTTCCTGCCCCGGAACCAGGATCCTACGAGCCCCGGCAAACCACTGCCTGACAACTTCTTCCGTCCCTATCCGGGCTATGCAAACATCACTTACACCGACGACGCGTACAGTTCAAACTACAATGCCTTGCTTGTGTCCCTAAATCGCAGGTTCACTGCAGGATTACAGATTGGCGTTTCATACACGTATTCCAAATACATGGATTACACGGGAAATTCGGCAAACGGCAGCACTTCCGGCAATGGCGTCTCGTCGAGCCTTCCAGTCTACCTGCCGCTCCGGACCTGGGCGTACGGGTTGGACGCCGCGGACCAAACTCATAATCTGGTCATCAATTACAGCTACCAGGCCCCTCGTCTCACAAGCAACAAGGTTCTGGGAGTCATCGCGAATGACTGGCTTATCTCGGGAGTCACGCAATTTGTGTCCGGGCTTCCTCAAACTGTGACATTTACAACCGTAAGCGGAGCTGATCTAACGGGAGGTGGCGATGGACAACGAGTCAATGTGGTCGGTAATGGTTCCACCAACGGCGGTGATTTCTACCACTGGTTTAACCCTGCGGCTTTTGCCCTTCCAGCTATCAATACTCCTGGAAATGCCGGCAAGTTCAATTTTCGGCAACCGGGTGTTGCCAACTGGGATATGGCTATTTCCAAGCGGTTCCCGATTGCGAGTGAAAAACGGTTTCTGCAGTTTCGCTGGGAAGCTTACAACACCTTCAACCATACCCAATTGAACGGCGTGAACGCTGCTGCGCGGTTCGACAACAGCGGTAACCAGACAAATGCACTGTTCGGACAGGTGATCTCGACGCGGACTCCACGTGTGATGCAGGGCTCCCTTCGCTTTACCTTCTGATTCTAAAATCCAGGACGATGACAATGGTCGTCCGCGTCCTCGCCGGTCTAAATCTTCGAAAGTGGCGCTTCGCTTCCGGGCGAACACGTCCGACATGTACGGGTGCAGCCATCTCACTCGGCTGCCCCTTCAAGAAGGCATGCGGCGCATTTGTAAAAGTTCAGCATCCGCCTAAGCTGGCGTGCACGTAACAGGGCGGTTTGGACGTGGGGGGCGACGGGCAGGGAAGAGGAGCATGTTCTCTTTCCCTTGGTGGTTGCCTTCGAATGATAAGGCCTTGGGAGTTCAGTCAGCGTGCGTCGCCAGTGAGGCTTCATCGAGCGGACCAACCTTGATGCCCACTACCTGCAAAGCTCGGTGCGACACGAACCCGCGGCAAGGCCGTGAATAATCACGCCGAACATCAGCCGTACACGGATGCGATTTGTGGGACTATGAAGGGCGCTCGATATTGCCGGCGGAACATTGCGCTAGCTTCTTTGTCGTTTTTACAAGTCATTGTTTTCTCGTCGAATTGTAAGGATCTTCCCAGTCGATACGAGATGTTCGCCAGATGCAACAACATGGTGGAAACTGCGCCTTCGCTTATCGGCGCGTGCAAATCCGACGCCTTCCGGCTGCGCAAAGCCGCGATGAAATTCGCCCAGTGATTACCCAAATCCTGACCTGAGGGGCCCTTCTCCTGCTCCTTACCCAAAAAGGTTTCGTACCGGCCGTGATCTTCGTCAGAAATCGCAAGGTATCCCTTCGGACCGTAGAAGATTGTTCCCACCGTGTTCGGTTTCGCACCATTTGAGCCCATATCAGCTTCGTGATTACTAAGCCAATGTCGCACTTCGAAGTGCAGTAGCTTCTTCTTGCCGCCGTCCTCGAACTCGAAGGACGCCACAATAACGTTCGGCGTCTCCTGGTCATCATCAAACATTACGTGGGCGCCGGTTGCACTTACCTTCGTCGGCAATCGGACGCCGAGTCCCCAGCGAGCGACATCCAGCTGATGGATACCCTGATTCCCTAAGTCGCCATTGCCGTAATCCCAAAACCAATGCCAGTTGTAGTGAAAACGATTGCGAGTAAAGGGATGTTCTGGCGCCGGACCTTGCCACAAATCATAATGGACGCCGGCGGGAACCGCCTCTCGAGGAGCACGTCCGATTGTGTCCCGCCACTTGAAGCACAGGCCGCGTGACATATAGACCTCGCCAATCACACCGTTTCGAATCTGCTCGATCGCCTCGCGAGCAATGCCCGACCGGCTGTTCGTACCGTGTTGGACCAACCGGCCGTACTTCTTCATTGTCGTTTCGATTTGAACTGCTTCGAACATGTCATGCGAGCATGGTTTTTCCACATACACGTCCTTACCTGCCTGGCAGGCCCAGATGGTCTGAAGCGTGTGGTGATGATTCGGCGTTGCGATGGACACGGCATCGATCGATTTGTCGTCCAGCAGTTTTCGGAAATCCGTAAAGCTTGCGGGACGCTTGCCGGACGTTTTCTCAATTTCCCCCAGCCGCCCGTTCAATACAGACTCATCGACATCGCAGACCGCGGCGATCTCGACATCCTTCATTTCCAGATAATGCTTGATGTGCTCGCCGCCCTGGCCGTGGACGCCAACACAGGCAATCCGTATCCGGTCGTTGGCACTGGCAAGCTTGGGCCTCAGAGTGGCGGCTGCGGCTCCCATTACAAAGTGTCTACGCTGCAAGTTGTGCTTCCTTTCCTGAGTTCCGAAACAGTAAAACAATGGCGAACGTCGCCGCGATCGGTAAGGTTCCGGCAGCAATAAACGCCGGAAGATACGAGAATCGGTCGACCATGTGCCCAATGAGAACCGTGAAGACTGTGCTGACAATGCCGGCGCCAAACCCACTCAGGCCCGTGACCGTCGCGACCACTTCTGGCGGGTATAGGTCACTCGGAAAGGTCAATCCCATGGTGGACCAGCTTGCGTACCCCAGTAAGGCGATACAGATCAACGCCAGCGCGAGGGCCGGGGTCGAAACAGTGGCTGCAGGAATACCGGCCAGCATTGGGACGCAGCTATAAACGCAAACCAGGATCCTCGCTTTGAGCACCGGGACATGTCTGCGAATCAACCATCCGGACAGGCCGCCGCCGACGAAATTGCCTACGTCAGCGGCCAGAAACGGCATCCAGGCAAACAGCGCAATCTGCTTCAGACTGAACCCTCGTGCATCGCTCAGATACTGTGGCAACCAGAAGACAAAAAACCACCAGACCGGATCAGTCAACGAACGACCGATCACGACGCCCCACGTTTTTCGCTGGTGCAAAAGCTGCCACAGAATAGCCAGCTGTTCGGTAAGCGTCGACCGCTTCGTCGCCGAAGCAATTCGGGGCCGCTTCGGATAGACGAGAAGCCATAAAGCGAGCCAGCCGAAACCAAGCGCTCCCGAGACGAGAAACGCATATCGCCATCCGAATCGGATTGTGATCCAAGGAATGGAAACTGCCGCGATTGCGCCCCCGATGCTGGATCCGCTGTCGAATGTTGCTACCGCCACCCCGCGCTCCTGCGGCGGAAACCATTCCGCCACGGCTTTGCTGGCGCCCGGCCAATTGACGCCTTCACCAATTCCCAATAGGAAGCGAAGTGTGGCAAACGACGCGACTGAATGAGCGAGGCTGGTAAGCATACCAACTGCTGACCACCAAACAACGGCGACAGCTAAGCCCATTCGCGTGCCGGTTAAATCTAATGCAACGCCGCCCACGAGCCAGGTCAAGGCATAGGAAAGTTGGAATGCACCAAAAATCGACGAGAGATCGGCATGACTGAAGTGGAACGTCTTTGCCAGTTCCGGCGCCAACATGGAAAACGTCTGCCGGTTGATGTAGTTCAGAGTGGTGGAAAGACACAAGGTTCCCGCGATCAGCCAGCGCCGCCTATTCATTACTTTGTTGCGCTGTATTCGGAATACGCCTTTGCGAGTTCCTGCGGAGATTGCTTTCCATCCGCGATAACAACGCGATATTTGAAGGTAATTTTCTCCCCTCCACCGACGGTCCAACTCCCGTCTCTATTAGCGTCACGACTGAACTCACGCCAAGCGAAGGGGTTCGCGGCGAACAAACCATACGCCCGCGCGTGCCAAGTCGTGGGATGGCGAAAACTGGATGGATGGTCGAACACGGTCACTGTTGCCGCGCGCCCGCCAATCTCGCCCTGATAGCTCACCCAGTCGGCGGGCTTACCCCAGATTTCCTTCTCTCCGCGGCCGCCCTGGGAATTGGTCATGTTCGCGCGGGTCCCGCTTAGATCCTCCGCCAAGCGGATCCCGAAACTGCCTTCTTTCGTGTCGCCGAACACGAGGGGACCGGCGGTGGCTGTGAGGGTGAACTCACAATCCAGTACGCGTATTTGACCTTCGCCGCCAAAATGAAACGACTGCCGCTCTCGGGCGATCTCTCGTTCCGACGCATCCCGCAAGCTGAAATCAGCCGTGATGCTCTCTCCCTCCGCCTTCATGTTGAGAAGCTTGGCGTGCCCGTAGGGCTGATTCTGATGGTCCGTATAGTAGTGGTCAAAAACCTGTTCCTGCCAGAAATCGAGCCCATCGATATTCCCGTGTCCCCAGTACAGTGGTCGCTGATGGGGTTCGAAGGAGGACGCTTTTGGATTGCCCCCAGAGGCATCGTTTTCAACCGGAAAGCCGCGTGTCACCACGACGCCAGAGGCGGTCCTCAGCGGCATCATGTACGGTTTGGCCACATCGGGCAAAACGTAATAGGTCGTGAATGGATTGCCGCCGATCGTGACGTCCACTCGGTTGTCATGGCTTTTGAGTTCTACCGGCAAGCTGGATGCCGACCACAATACGGCCGGGAGAAGAACCAGTCCAAATCGATTTGCGTTCATTCAATGCCTTTCCGCGGAGCGGTCGTCGACTGACGTACAACGAGTTTCGTCGGAATTGTTATCTGCTTCCGTACTCCGAGCGGATCCTTCAGGGAACGCATCGTAAGCTCGGCGAGATGCTGACCTAATTGTTCGGGAAACTCACGCACGCTGGTTAAAGGTGGGTCGAAAAGCGCTCCCTCGGTATCGTTGAATCCGGCAACGCTAATGTCGCCGGGGATTTCGAGGTTCGATTGCCGAAGTGCTTCGTACACGCCTCGCGCAATCTGATCAGAGCCGGCAAACACGGCTGTTACCCGTTCTTTGCGTGACAATACCGATCGCATGGCAAGGTATCCAAGTTCCTGGTCGGCCGCATGGATTTCACTGTTTCGCGTTTCGAGATTCGCTTGGGACATCGCGCTCCGATAGCCTTGCGCGCATCGCGTATACCAAGGCATGGACAGATCCCCGAAGAACCAGATGTCGCGGTGCCCTAGCGAGATTAGGTGACTGGTCAAATCGAACGCGCCTTGTACATCATCGGAAAACACCGAATGGTATTCGTCTGGCGCCCAGTCGCCGATTACGTTGTTGCCTAGAACGGCGAACGGTATCTTGCGCAACCGCAGCAGTTCCAGCATGGGCGCAGAGTTCGTACCGCTAAGGACGACGCCGCGCACCAGGTCCGGCCTGTCGAATGCTCGGGGCAGGTGCAGTTGAGTCGCTGGAACACCGGTCGGGTAGCGGAACGAGATGAAGAGGAGTTCGCGCTCGTTTGCGGCGCAATACGCTTCAGCACCAAGAAGCACTAACGATTGGAATGTGTGATGTACGTCCCGATTGCACAGAAGAAATGCGATGGTGCTCAGCCGGTCGTGCCGGGATGCTTCCAAGCTTAGCCCCAGTTTGTCGGCAGCGTCGCGTATACGGCGCTCCATATCCTCATCGACCCTTGCGTTTCCACGGGCGACTCGCGAGACCGTAGCCGTGCTGACGTTCGCCAAGCGTGCTACGTCCTGGAATGAGACGCTCTTTTTGGGCCGCGTCTTTTTCTTCACCTCTACTTGCTTCATCGTTTCTCAAGTAACGAGGCTGACGAGCGGTCGAGATAAACCGTAGCGTTTGGATGAGTTCGAACGATGGAGGCAGGACACTTCGTTGTGATTGGACCCTCTAGTGCTGCTCTCACGGCTTCTGCCTTGCGTTGATCCGGTACCACTGTGATCCAAGCCCTCGCACGAAATAAACCTGGGCACGTGATGGTAATGGCACGATCTGGTACCGTAGCGACACTCTCAAAATGGCCCTCTCCAGCCTGTTGGCGCTTGCACGCATCATCGAGCGCCACGCATTTCACGGTCTTCGGGTCGTTGAAATCAGCCACGGGAGGATCGTTAAACGCAATGTGACCGTTTTCGCCGATGCCGACAAATGCCACGTCGATTTCGTCCCTCAGCAACAACCGTGCGTAGCGTTCTGCTTCCGTGTCAACGTCCGGAGCATCTCCCTGGATATAGTGCGCCTCTTTCGGGTGCACGCGTTCCTCAATCCTGGTTCGAATCCAGAGTCGGAAGCTGGCAGGGTGCGTGTCACTGATGCCAACGTATTCGTCCATGTGAAAAAGGGTGACGTGGTCCCAGGGCACATCTCGCTGGAGCACAAGAGCATCTATGAAAGCCTTCTGTGAATTTCCCGTTGCAGCAATAATACGGGCTCTGCCTTTTTCCCGCACCGCTTCGGTGATTAGCCCGGCAGCGTGACGGGCTGCCGCGTCGGCAGAATTTGCAGCGGACTCGAAGACTAGAACTCTAGCTGTTCCGGCGGCGAAATCGAGTAGTGATTTCTCAGCCTTCGTGGGAACATCTGTCGTGGTTTTTGAACTATTCATACAAAGTTGTTACGGTATCGATGAAAACGCCGCAGAAATGCTGCTTGCCGTCCATGCTCCTCTGCTTACCGGCCTCGGCGAAATCCTTTTCAGCAGACCTTCCAAATCCTGGCTGGGGACCGAGTTTGGTATCCAGTTGGCGAAGGCTTCGGCCGGCTCCTCTTCGACTATGAGGCTTGAGAACGATTGCAATCCACCGGTCAGGTAAAGCGAACTGCATTTCTCTTCGATTGCAGCCGCTATGATTGCCGGTGTCGTCATTTTCCCTGAAGCGGCAATTGCGACCGGTCTTTTGTAGTGTGCGCGCAGAGCATCGTGCCACGCGAGAATATCTTCCACTCTTTGCGCGAGCAATGGCTTGCCCAGAATCAGCGAGGCCCAGGCATAAGCGTCTTCGCTTTCATGATCGCCAACGTAGGCCGGGTTTCCCGAACTGTACGCCGCGCGCAGGTCGCCTGATCCACGAAGATCGGCGCTAACGACCTTGTAGCCGCCGGTCGCCAAAGCGTGACAGATTTCGGACTCGTGCCACGTCGAATTACGCCCGCGCTGATCGAGTAGCAGAACCACTGGCCTGGGGAGCTTTTCCGTTGCGGTTTCAAATAGCCAGCCGGGCGAGAAGACGTCAGGCGCGGATTGTACTTCGGCAGCGCTGATGGAGACGCCTGCGCTCGATTCGGCCTTGCGCAGTACAGTGAGCGACGGAGAAGGGAAGCGATTGACCGCCACATTGCCTAGAACACCGGCGTCGTCACTTGTTCTGCGCTTAGCTGTCTCTTGCACCAGTTGCAGAGGAGTCTTGCTGTGCCAGTCACGGACAACGCTGCCCGAAGGAGTCGCCCAAAGCGTCTTCTCTTCTTCCGGCTCGCCTGGGGGTTCGCTCGTGATTGGTTCATCAGTTCGGTGCAGATGTTTTTGCAGCCAGCTATAGAGTTCAACCCGCGAATCGTATGAAAGCCCATGCGGGAGTGGCGTGGACAATAGCTTCAGATTCTCCGGAGCCCCGAGCCGCGAATAGATTTCCTTCAGGCGGCGAACTTCCAGTCGTGAATTCGCAATGTAGTTCGGAGAATAGGTTCCGAAGAAGTCTTTCTCACTAAGAGAGATCAGCAGGGGTTTGGATGCGAATGGATAGAGCAGGTCGAACCGGTCAAAACCCACCAGGCCAGAACCGACCAAATTCTGCTCTGCATCGTCTACGGAGCCCGGCGCCAAGAATCCGGGGCAGGCAAAATTCTCCGTGTTGCCGCTCATGACGGCGACTGTTGTCAAACGGGGATCCACAGCCGCTAACATCATCGAGAGCGTCGCTCCTCCCGATTGTCCTACCGACGCAAGCCGTGTTCTGTCTACCCGCTCATGATCTGCGAGCACATCCAATGAACGAATCGCATCCCAGAGCTGGATTTCCGAACAACTTTTGCCGACCAGCAACAGCTGCTTGCCCGGAACCGTGTGTTCGTCATCAACGCTGGGCAAGCGGGTTGCATTGGCGTCTCGGCGCGGATAGTGCACTCGCTCTCCTTGGCCGATCGGATCGAACGCCAGTACGGCGAAGCCCAATCGTGCTAAGGACTGACAAGCGCGCTGGTATGGCCCATACGCTTTCCCGTCTGCTGCATGGCCCATCTGGAACAAAACTCCGGGGAAGCGACCGCTGCCGTCGGGAATGTAAAGGTCGGCGGTAACGAAGAAGTGTGGACGGCTCTCGTAGCATAGCCGTTGCACATGATACCCACGGCGCTCGAATGATCCCGCGAGTTGCAGATTCAGGTCGGTCCTTGACGGAAGCCCCCCGATGAGCTTGAGAAATGTCGAGCGCACCCAGGTTTGTCGTTCTTCGATTGCTTTCGGACTGTTCAGCTTCGAAAGAGCACGATCTCGACGGCCACGCGCCTCACCGGCCAATCTCGTGATGTAGTCGGGTAAACATCGGGAGTAGTCGCGATATTCGGCGCCGGCGCAGCAGCGTGTTGCGAGACACGAAGCCAGTCCTCCGAACGCCAATTCCCGTCGCGTGTACTTCATCTTCAGCGAAATCAGAACCGCAGCTTCAGTGCCAGTTGTACGATCCTGGGTGATCGAGCTGAGGTAATCCGCCCGAAGGTGTCGTCAGCGACCGAAGTATCCGGGTTGTTGAACTGGGTGTGATTGAAAGCATTGAAGAACTCGCCACGGAATTGAAGGTTGACTCGCTCCGTGATCGGGAAAACCCGATGCGCTCCCAAGTCTACGTTTACTGTGCCTGGACCAATCAGGATGTTACGCCCTGCGTTGCCGAAAGTATTAGGAGCCGGTACACCGAAACAGTTCGTGTTGAACCATTGCGCAATCTTCGCCGCTTGTGATCCGCTCGTGTAAGTCACTTTGCAGGAGAGTTGTGCCTGATCATTCCCGTTCTCGGGCAAGCTGAACGAAGTGTCGTTCCCTGATGTGATGTTGAGTGGGAAGCCGCTCTGCCAAGTCCAAATGCCGGAACTCTCCCAACCTCCGAGGATCGCTTTGGCCAGGCCTGCGCGCGGCGAAGGGAGAACCCAGACATAGTTAAAGACAAACCGGTGAGGGACGTTGTAATCCGACACGCTACGGTAGGCATTGACGTTATAAGGATTGATGACGTTGATACCATCCAGGTCTGTCGTGTAAGAAACGGCATCGATGCTCTTGCTCCAAGTGTAGTTCGCGCTCAGGTTAAAGCCATGCGAGAACCGCTTTTCGAATGTAAGCTGCAAGGCGTGATAGTTGCCGGTCAAACCAGACGTGTTCTGTGTAATTTGCCCGTAATCCTGGTACGGTCGCCGGTCATCTTCATTGTCCGCGGTTGCCGTTCGGGAAGGCAGTGGTGCGTTGATGTCGGTGTTGTAGCTCAGGCGGTTACTGCTTGAGCCCACGTAGGCTCCACGCGCCAGCAGGTTGCCGGCGAGTTGCCGCTCTATCGTAAAGTTCCAATTGGCGGTCCGCGAAGGGTGCCAATCGCGCGAGTATGTAACCGCAAGAGCCAGTGGAAGATCGAAAGCAACATCGGACCCCGGTATGCGCGGGGCGTACTGCGCTGGAAAGGGATTCGTCGCGCCGGAGTACGGATTGGAGAACGGCACTCGGAAGCGCTGCACCTGCGGACTAAACGGTGCACTATCGGCCATGTTATTGAACTGCTCCATGAAGGGCGGTTGATAGAAGATGCCGCCGCCAGCCCGGATCACGGTTTTGCCACCGCCGGGATTGTATGTGATGCCCATGCGCGGCGCTAACTGATTCCAGGTGGCCGGAAAACCGCCGTCTTCACATCCGCTGTCGCCGGCATAGCCGTATCCGAGCGGCGCATTGACGAAACGAGTTGATTTGAGTCCTGGGCGGAAACAGGTTATCCGGCCCTCCGTATCAGTAAAGGGCACGAACGGATCCCATCGCAAACCCGCACTGAGCACTAAATGCGAGCTGAGTTTGAAAGTATCCTGGACGAAGAGACTGCCCATGCTGCCTCGCCGATTGGCGTATTCGCCTCCACCCTGCAGGAAGCGATCCAAATATCCGAGCACAAAGTCGGCGCGCGGATCACCAGAATATGAGGTTCCCCGAAAACGGAAGTCACCGTTCTGCCGGTAGGTGTTCCTGGCGTCAAACTTGCTCCGCAGGAAGTCGCCACCAAAGGCAAGTTCGTGGCCGCCCTTTACCCAATGGATGCTATCCGCGATCTGCCACGTGCCGCGGTCATAATCTCCAGGATGGCCAGTGCCTATGGAAAAATACCCTGTCACCGCGACAATGATTTCGGGCGGCGTGGAATGGGCTAAACCGGTTACGCCAAGGCTGGCCAGATCGTATGGAGCCCCGCTCAGCACCTGCGAGCTGTTGTGAGCGTACGAAAAGATGAAGCTGTTCAGAAGATTGGGGCCAAAATTGATGGTGTGACCGAAGGCCGCCGTCTGACTCGGCAAGTCCGTTCCGCGCGTCGATGCTAATAAGTTCGTCGCGTTTGAGATCGGCGAATTGAAGTAATCGGTGTAAAAGTAGCGTGCATACATCCGCTGAGTGCCTGTCAAGTAGTCGACGCGGCCGAGATATTGATTTTCGTGTTGATTCACGGCGCGATCAAAGAACACAAGGCCATCGCTTTGAGATGGTACCGGCAGCGCATCTAACAGCTTTCTGCTGACTGGATCGTAGGCACTCGCGGGAATGCGATTTCCGGCAAATGAAATGCCGGTAAACGGATTCTTCAATGCCTTGCTGACGCTCGAGAAGTCGCCCGCGCGCTGTGCCGGAGTCAACACAATGGCTGAGTTCCCCGACGAGATATTACGCAACTGCGTGCCTTGGTAGGTTCCGAAAAAGAAAAGTCTGTTCTTGATGACTGCGCCGCCCAGACTCCCTCCAAATTGATTACGCTTCAATTGATCGGTTTGGGCCGCAAAGTAATTGCGGGCATTCAAAGAACCGTTGCGGAAGAACTCGAAAAGACTCCCGTGTAGTTCATTCGTGCCGGATTTTGTTACTACGTTGACGACCGCACCCGATCCGCGCCCATATTCCGCGCTGAAGCTGTTCGTCTGCACGCTGAATTCTTCTACGGCATCCGGATTGGGGAATGGATTGTTAACGTTCGTGTACGTATCCTGGTTGCTGCCGCCGTCCAGGTTATAGCTCACGGTGTCCGCCCTGCCGCCGTTCGCCGAAATGGAAACGGAACTTGGATACGTCACGGTCTGCCTTGTATCGCCTACTCCCCCGGCGTTTCCGGCCGCTAAATCCACTGCGCCCGGCGCCAGCAGGATTAATGACGCCGCGTTGCGCCCATCGAGCGGAAGCTCAATGATCTTCTGCTGCTTGATTACCTCGCTGAGTGCACCCGATCGCGTCTCGATCATCTCTGCGTTGGTAGTTACCTGGACCGATTCGGTGACCGAACCGATTTGCAGTTGTACTGGCACGCTTGATGTCTGGTCGGTATTGACTTCTATTCCAACCTGTTCAGAACGTCGAAACCCGTTGACTTCAGTAATCAGACTATATTTCCCGACAGGCACGAGCGTGAACACGTAGCTGCCATCACTGGAGGTTTGAATCTGGCGGGTCCAGTTCGTTTGTGAGTTAACGATTGTCAGTTTGGCGGCGGCGATTCCCGAACCACTCGGATCGTTCACCGATCCGGCAACCGTACCGGTCGGCTCGGCCGCAAGAGCTCCCAGCGCACCGACAAAAATCAACGTAAGAGAAAAGCGCAAAGTCATGCACCCTCCAGTTCAGGTTCGCTTTGAAGCGTCGGTCGCTACGAGGCGCATAGGGTACGTCAAAGCTCTTAAGTTGCAGTTAATCACAACCGTTTCACATCTGCAAGAGAAATATCTCGCGAATGTGAAATAAATCTTTCTCTTGTCTTCGTAGGCTGTTACTATCAATCCACTGCAGTATGGTCGTGCGGAGGACTTGAGAACCGGATTCATGACGGACGGATCGGCAGTTCGACCCTTGAGTCCCGTAGACCTGACGGATGCACTCGAGCTTTCGCGCTTGGCCGGATGGAATCAGACAGAAGCGGATTGGCGGCGTCTCCTTGCGCTTTCACGCGGCGGCTGTTTCTGCGTCGAACAGGAAGGCCGAGTCGTGGCAACGACGACCCTGGTCACGTATGAGCGCCGTTGTGCTTGGATCGGGATGGTACTCACCCATCCGGACTGGCGCGGCCGCGGCTTTGCTCGGACGTTGGTCGCACACACTCTGGACTTCGCGCGATCCTTGGGTATCGGGAGCATAAAGCTGGATGCAACAGTTCACGGGCAAGCCTTGTATGAGTCGTTGGGCTTCACGCCCGAGCAGGACGTTGCGCGGTGGGAGCGGCCCGGGATCCTGGCGTTTTCCTCAGCTTTACAGAGCTGCTCATCGGCCCTGGATGAAGAGGCATACGGCTACCAGCGCGCGGACCTACTGGCATCGTTAAGTCCGGGACCTCATAAGTTCGATGCGGCGGACGCCTACCTTCTGACACGCCCGGGGTTGATTCGGTCCTATCTTGGACCTTGCATCGCTAGCGATCCCGAGACGGCGAGGCAGTTATTCACGCCAGTCCTGAATGCCGTGCCCGGAAGTGGATGGTTCTGGGATCTCCTGGTAGCGAACCGGCACGCGACCGCGCTTGCCTCTGCTTTGGGCTTCAAACCGGTTCGCAGGCTGGTGCGCATGAGTCTCGGTCCGCCTGTCAGGGAACGGGAAGAGAAGATATATGCGTTGGCAGGATTCGAATTCGGATGATCAAAACCGAGGATGAACTCGAGGAAGCGCTTTCCCGCCCGACCGAGGCTGATATTGCGGCCGCTCGTGAATTGAGGGGAGACCTTCTGATTCTTGGTGTCGGCGGGAAGATGGGACCTAGTTTCGCGAGACTTGCACGGCGTGCGCTGGACGCGGCGGGGTCTCGGCAGCGAGTGATCGGAGTTGCGCGCTTCTCGGACCCAAACGTTGAAGCTGGGCTCCAGCGCGACGGGGTTGAAACAATCTCGAGCGACCTGCTGGAACCGATGGCGCTCTCGCAACTGCCGGACGCGCCCAACGTCGTCTTCATGGCCGCTAAGAAGTTCGGAACCACCGGCGCTGAAAGCTCGACTTG
Organism: uncultured Acidobacteriaceae bacterium; assembly: GCA_963730775.1. Classification (GTDB taxonomy): domain Bacteria; phylum Acidobacteriota; class Terriglobia; order Bryobacterales; family Bryobacteraceae; genus Bog-105. The sequence continues at coordinate 1,012,241 of CAVSTI010000028.1, forward strand.
GGCCATGAATACGTTCCTGCCCGGCCTTGTGGCAGAACGATATCGAGCCGCCCGCATCGTCGCATTTTCAAGCGGCAACGTGTACCCGCTCGTACCGATCTCGAGCGGAGGTGCAACGGAAGACACGCCGGTTGCTCCGATTGGGGAATACGCCGAGTCTGTGTTAGGCCGGGAGCGCCTGTTTGAGTACGGGTCAGCGCAATGGGGTACGAACGTCGTACTTTTCAGGCTGAACTATGCAGTCGAACTGCGGTATGGAGTACTGGTCGACATCGCTTCGGCCGTGTACAAGGGCGCCCCGATTGATCTTGCCATGGGGATGGTCAACGTCTTATGGCAGCGAGACGCTAACTCTGTTTGCCTGCGCTCCTTCGCGCATTGCCAGTCACCGCCTTTGCGATTGAACGTCACTGGCCCTGAGATGCTGTCGGTACGCTACCTCGGGGAGCAGTTTGGAAATAGGTTCGGTACGGAGCCCATCTTCACGGGCGAAGAATCGTCCAGCGCTCTGCTGAACAACTCCTTGCGATCGGTCGAACTCTTTGGATATCCGACTGTAAGTCCTCTGGAACTGGTGGACTGGATTGCCGACTGGATCCGAACCGGGGGCCGGATTTTTAACAAGGCGACCGGATTCCAGATGCGCGAGGGCAAGTTCTAGTGGATATCAGGAGCCGATTGTCGAGGGGAGGCGTCATACCCGCACACCCGCTTGCGTTGACCGCAGAGCGGAAGCTGGATGAACGGCGGCAGCGTGCACTGACACGCTACTACAGCGCGGCAGGGGCAAACGGAGTCGCCGTCGGCGTGCACACAACGCAGTTCGCAATACGAAAGGTCGGCCTGTTCGAGCCAGTACTGGAGCTTGCAATGGACGAGATCCGACGATCGCGCGAGCTTGATCCGGAATTTACAGCGATTGCCGGTGTATGTGGACGGACCACCCAGGCCCTTAGCGAAGCCGAGTTTGGCCGGTCTTTGGGATACGATGCAGGGCTCCTCAGCCTTGGAGCTATGGCTGCTGCGTCAATCGACGAGCTCATTGACCACTGCAAAGCTGTAGCAGCCGTCATCCCTGTGATCGGGTTTTACCTTCAACCGGCGGTTGGCGGGCGAGCGCTGCCGTTTGAGTTCTGGACGCGCTTCGCAGAGATTCAAAACGTTGTTGCGATCAAGATCGCGCCATTTAACAGGTATCAAACTCTCGACGTGGTTCGGGCGATCGCCTCAACCGGACGGAGTTCCGAAATTGCTCTCTATACGGGCAATGATGACAACATTGTTGTCGACCTTCTAACGAGGTTTAGTTTCGGAGAAAGGTCAGCGCGGATCGTGGGCGGCCTGCTCGGGCATTGGGCTGTATGGACGAGGTCCGCGGTGTTGGTATTCCGTCAGCTTACTGAAGCAGGGGATTGTATTGGTACAGAGATGTTGACCTTGGCGCAGCAGATTACAGACATGAACGCCGCAATCTTTGATCCGGCAAACAATTTTAGGGGCTGCATCCCGGGAATTCACGAAGTGCTGCGTCGCCAAGGACTACTTGCCGGGCGATGGTGCCTGGCGACTGACGAAGAGCTTTCACCCGGGCAGGCCAGCGAGATCGACCGTGTATGCAGGATGTATCCGCAATTGATACAGGCCGACGATGATCTGATTGCCCAACATCTGAGCGACTGGCTCGAGTGAAGTCGCTAGCATTTGCTTTTGGGCCAACGCGCATCTCTCCCGGTTGGAATATGTATCACGGTACGCGGCCATTGACCTTGCCTTCAGTTATGGCTTTATTGTGACTTTGACAGGATCGACAAGCAGTGGTGGCCACCGTCGTGATCGCGTCCGCGTTTCTCTTCGTATTCGAGCGAAAGACAACGGTACCGTCAAAGAATGATGGGGCGTTCTGGTCAGAGGTTCAGCAATCCGCCTAAGCGGGCGTGACACGTAACAGGGCGGTTTGGACGTGGGGGTGGGGTGCCACGAGCAGGGAAGAGGAACATGTTCTCTTTCCCTTGGTGGTCGTGTTCGAGATGACAATTCCTTAGGATTCAGTTAGCGTGCGTCGCAGTGAGGCTTCACCAAAGAGGACCAACTTCGACAAGCACTCGTGCTGGATGGAGCGGACCCTTCGCTCGGTGATGCAAACCAAGCATGGTCTTCGGTATCGCGAGCAAGGCGACCTCCTTCAGCGCCCGGCTTCCGAGCCACTTTCCGATCGTGGCCAGCGTCGCTCATTGCGGATCGGTCAATCGGAGTCGGGCTGGCAAATGCGAGCGAAGGATCCTATTCTCTGCAATCAGATTCGGGAACACCGAAACCAAAACATCTCGTCGTGATACCGCGTACGTCCGAATCGGTTAAAGGCGCTGTCCGCGCAGCCTGTACTGCCCGGACAACGTAGACCCGTACGTGCTTGGTCGATACCGCTGTAAAGCTTTCAGCTAATCCGCCCTGTGAACGACCTTCTTACCAAGCGCGCCTACGAAGATGCGGATTGAGCCATGACGGAGATCGCGGATGCGAGTTTATTGCTTAAACGCACACGACCCTCCCGTCCAGCGATTCGTACCATCAACGACTTGCCTTGGTGGCTTTCTTCGACAATGACTGCTGTGTTCGGCGTGATCCCGAGCCTCTCCAATTCACGAAGGATCGCACTATCTCTGTCAAAAACACTACTCACAATTCCCGTGATGTCAACGGGCCAGCGGAGAAGAGGAACTTCATCCCGAAATGGCCCTGAATCATCTTTATGCGGAATAGGGTGTCCATGTGGATCGACTTCAGGATCTCCGAGCATTGCAGCTAACCGCTCTTCAAACCGTTCAGAGATAAAGTGCTCCAACCGCTCGGCCTCTTCGTGCACCTCGTCCCAGGAGTATTTCAGGACATCATGAAGAAATAGCTCCAGCAGACGGTGATGCCGTATGAGTTCCCAAGCGCGCCTTTTTCCAGCGAGAGACAGACGTACGCCTCGATGCTTCTGGTAAATAACCAGAGCTGGCCGCTGCAATGCAAGCTTTTGCAACATCCCGGTGACTGAAGCAGCCCTGATGCCGAGGCGCTCAGCCAGAGCGTTACTCGAGACCAGCGCTTCGTCCGCACCTCCCAGTACCAGAATCGCCTTCAGATAATCGTCGGTAGATTCGGAGATGGACGCTGCGGTTTTAGGCGGCACTAAAACACATCATAAATCAGGCAGATCTCGCAGAGTACCGATTTCATTTGCGTTCAGAGTGGAAAACACTCTACTCTGATTTAGGCATGCCTAAATTCGTGCGAGACACTTTGTATTTCCTGACTTTGTTCGTCCTCAAGCTGTTCTTTAGCTTTAACTCTCCTCTCTACGCCCAAGGGGAGACGACGAGCGCAATAGTCGGGCAGGTCGGCGATCAGACAAGTGCGGCGGTGTTGGATGCAGTGGTAACTGTGAAAAACGTTGAAAACGGCCTGACTCGCACCGTGAAAACGGATGATGCGGGACGATTCAATTTCCCACAATTGAAGCCTGGTTCTTACCAGGTCGTCGTCAAGGCGGCGGGATTTGAGCCACAACAGCACGACGCGGTGTTTTCCGGCCTCGGCGAAAAGCAGACCGTAAACTTTACCCTCAAGCTAACCTCCGCGAAACAGGCGATCGAGGTGAGTGGAGAAGCACCGCTGATTAGTGTAGAAAATCCAAACACGTCCCGAACGCTGAACGCCACAGCGCTCGCAAATCTTCCTAACCCAGGTGGTGACATGACGTATCCATTGCAGTTTGCCGCCGGAGCTCTGATCAACACAGCTGGAAGCGGGAACGACTTCGTCGGTGGAACAAATGGTTACGGCAACGTGCAGTTCAACGGATTGCCCGCGCTTTCAAATGGTTACATAGTCGATGGGCTAGAAACGAACGATCCCCTTACGAATTTGAACAGCGGCCTCTCCACAAACCTTGTACTCGGACTCAACTCGATTTCGGAAGTGACGGTCAACACCCTCTCTTATGCGGTGGACCAGGGACGCTACGGAGCATCTCAGGTTAACTACATCACGAAGTCCGGCACGAATCGATTCCATGGAAACCTATATGAGCTTTGGAACGGTTCCAGATTCAATGCGACGAACTTTTTCACCAATTCAACCGTCGGCAATCAGAAGCCACGTTCGACATTGAATCACTTCGGAGGCAGTTTGGGTGGACCGATTCTGCATGACAAACTGTTCTTCTTCTTCGACTCCGAGTGGGTCCGGCTCGCCCTCCCACTAGTGAGCGCTACAACAGTGCCGACCGCCGGATTTCAGAACTACGTGCTGCAACAGCTTCCCGTGGGCGGGCAGGATTCCGTCAACGGATCAACCTATAGACCTGCTCCGGAACTGGTGCCCTTCTACCAGAAGATGTTCTCGCTCTACCGAAATACCAGTGGAACACCATTAGCGGTTTTGGGATGCCCGTTCAACAGTGACGGCAGGCCCGCCCAGGAATTCCTCCCAACGGTGATGGCTGTGCGAACCGCCGGAGCGTCTCTCAATCCAGTAGCGACCATGAGCAGGTCCAGACCGGCCGCGTCGACAATAACATCAACGAGAAGAACACCACCTGGTACCGCTTTCAAAATGACAATGGGCTGCAGGCAGCGTACACGGACCCAATCAATCCGATCTTCAATGCGATCTCGCCTCAACCCCTGTATTCGTTTGCTGCCGGGTACACACATGTGTTTTCGCAAAGCCTGGTGAACTACTTCAACCCCGCGTTTTCGTGGTATGAGAGCCTGTTCGGGCCCAAGGATCTCGGGAACACACTTTCAGCGTTTCCAATTGTGTTGCAGGGCAGTGGAGCGAATGCGCCATTTACGACGCTTGGGGGGCTCAACAACACCTGGATTCAGGGAAGGCGCGCCAGCCGGTTCTTCATCAATGACAATCTGGCGTGGAGCATTGGTGCTCACGAACTCAGGTTTGGAACAAACACGCGTATCCTACGCCTGAATGACTACAATTTCGGGCAAGGAGTGGTTCCACTGGTAAACTACACGACCCTGCCCCAATACATTCACGGAGTAGCATCCACCGCTTCGAAAACGTTCCCGCTCGCCTATTCGCAGCCGTTTAACTTCCTGAATCTTGATCTGTATGCGCAGGACACTTGGAGAGTAACGCGTAATCTCACCTGGACCTTCGGTCTCCGCGCAACTCAGAATTCCAATCCGTTGAATCCGCACAATTCGCTCGCACGCTTGCGCGCCTCCTTTGCTTCTATTTCTCATAACGTCAGCGAACCTCTGAATGCGGCCATTCAGACTGGAGTGGGAACGATATTCGACTCGACGCCATTAGCCATTCTGCAGCCCAGAACAGCGATTGCGTGGCAGATATCCGGGAAAACAGTGGTACGCAGCGGATTCGGTGTTTTCAGTGACATCCTTCCTGGTAGCATCGTTGATCTGGTCGGAACGAATCCGCCATACTCAAAGACATTTCAAGGCGGTTTACTGGGTGCAGTCGGAGGGACGACAATTGCGCCGGGAGTGCCGGACAGCGCGATTGATGCGGTGGATGCTGCCAACCAGACGTTCAGGTCCGGTTTTGACCAGGGACAGCTTTCCTGTGCCTCTTCATCTGCAAGTCCAAGCTCATGCCTGCAGCCCGTAGCGATCACAGCTGTGCCAGACAATAAGCTCCGTGCGCCGTACTTTCTGCAATGGAGCTTTGCGCTGGAACATCAGATTGGTAACACGATCAATCTTCGGGCGCAGTATGTCGGGACACGTGCGGTCAATCAGCCGTATACAACACAAGTGAATGGGTATCAGACGGTCTGTCCAGGCTGCTTTTCCCCGTTCACTTACCGACAAGCTCCGGATCCGCGGTTCGGGAATGTGACGCAGTTGAATACCGGCGCGAACAGCCACTATAACGGAGTGCAGCTAATGGCCCAGAAAAGAGTGGGACATGGTCTGCAGGGACAGTTGAACTATACCTGGAGTCGCTGCATGGACACAGTCTCAAACGGTGGGTTTCTGCCATTCTCCGCGGGAGGGATGCTTTCTCCTCTTCCCGGAGACCTCCGCCGCCAGTACGGACCGTGCGATTACGACGTGCGACACAATCTTACGGCCAATTACGTTTATCAACTGCCCCTCAAAGTGCATAGTCGGTTCCTTGGGGCTGCGTTGAACGGCTGGCAAGTATCCGGCTCGGTTTTCCTCCATAGCGGTATCCCATTCACCGTTCTGAGCGCGCCATACTCCGCAAATGGCAATGGCATCGTTCAAGGGGCTGGCCCGCAATACGCTTCCGTGGTTCACGGTGTACCTCTGTACCGCCATGACCCGATTCCAGGCGTCACGCAACCAGGTACCATCCAATGGCTTAACCCAGATGCTTTTATCTCGAGCGTGGACCCGAGTACAGGAGCGTGCGCAGGCGGAGACACCCCCCAGAACTGCCGATTCGGCAACCTCGGACGAAATGCGCTTCGCGGTCCCGGATTCACTTGGAGCGACCTGTACATCACCAAATGGTTTCCCTTGTCGGAGCGACTGAGGCTTCGCATAGATGGTCAGTTCTTCAACCTGTTCAACCACCCGAATTTCGGTCTTCCTGTTCGTGGATACGCGGGCATTCCAGGAACTCCGTCAACTCAAACGGGATTCGGAGCCCTCACATATACGACTTCACCCCCTACAGGATTACTCGGCGTCGGTTTAGGAGGTGACAGCTCCCCTCGGATGATTGCCTTCCAGGCAAGACTTGAGTTCTGAAGTGCTCGTCCGAGAACCCTGACCGTCGCCAGGCAACGAGACCAGACCGCCATGCGTTGGACCTCGTACGGTCAAAGAATTTTTGCGGCGCGCTGGCAGGAGTTCGAGCAATCCGCCTAAGCGGGCGTGACAGGTAACAGCCGGATTCAGATGTGACGGTGGAGAACCAGGGGCAGGGAAGAGCAGCATGTTCTCTTTCCCTTGATGGTTGCGTTTGACGTGATGATGCCTTAGGAATTCAAGTTACCGTGCATCGCAGTGAAGCTTGACCCAAGATGACCAACCCGACAAGCACTCGTGCTTCATGGATCTGACGTGCACTCGTTAATCTCTGCCACGTAGAATTGAGGATCTCAGCTTCTGAGGCGCCCCGCTTTTTCCGACCAAGCTTGACTGGAGTTTTTGAGGTTCTGAGGTCCTCTAAGGCCCGGTTGACAGGCCGTTCACACACTCTAGAGACTCTAAAGAGTGACTCTGGTTTCGTGGGCGATGCGGTAAGGAGCTTCGCCCTCTTGTTAGATCAGATTTCGGCAAGCGTCGGCTCGGGTCAAGGGCGGCCGTGGCCGGCATAGCGAACCCTTGACCCGGGTTGGCGCTTGTTGTATTAGGGTGCAAGAGGGCGGAGCGCCGCTGCTCTGTCTTGCTGGTCAGCGTCGGTTTTGCTTGTAGCTGTGCAAATGCCGCTGGTGTCCGATCGGCTAGAGAGCTGTGTGGCCTCACGCAGTTGTAATCGTCTTTCCAAGCAGCCAGCTTCTGCCGTGAATCAATAAGTGAAAAGAAGATTTCTACGTTCAAGCATTCGTCGCGCAGCCTTCCATTGAACGATTCGATATAACCATTCTCTACAGGTCTTCCTGGCCGGATGAAATTCAGCCGGACACCTCGTTGTGTCGCCCAGGCGTCGAGAGCTTTACTTGCAAACTCGCTGCCATTATCTACAGTGATACTCTCCGGCGTGGCTTCTCGTTCTTCGACCGCTTGGCTCAACGCGATGCTCACCTTACTTCCATTCATCCGTTGATCGGCGATCAAGGCCACGCATTCGCGCGTGTACTGATCGACAACAGTCAGGATACGAAATAGGCGATTGTCGTGTAGGCGTGCTGCCATGAAGTCCATGCTCCAACGCTGATTCGGACGTACCGCGGCCGGGAGCGGGACGCGTGTGCGACTGGCGAGTTTCTTACGTTGCGGTGTTCTCACCGTCAGTCCCTCCTCCGAGTAGATTCGATAAATACGCTTGGCATTGACTTTCCAGCCTTCCCTCTGCAGAAGCACAGTCAACCTTCGGTAGCCATAGCGGACTCGGCTGGCCGCCAGTTCTCGTAAACGATGACGCAATCCTTCCTGCCGGTCTTTGTAACTGCGGTAGCGCAGCGTTGCTCGATCCAACTCCAATAGCCTCGCCGCCCGACGCTCACTCACCTGATAGGACTGTTGCGTCCATTGAGCAAGTTGCCGTCTGGCACGAGGCTTCAGAGCTTTTTTGTGACGATCTCCTGCAAAATGTGTCTGTCCAGCGAAAGATCGGCTACCAGTCGTTTCAGTTTGGAATTCTCATCGCGCAACTGCCGCAGTTCCGCCAGCTCCGCTATACCCATTCCTGCGTACTGCTTCTTCCACGTGTAGAAGCTCGCTTCACTGATCCCCATTTTCCGGCAAACCTCGGCCACTCTTTCGCCGCCCTTGGCCCGACTCAGCGCCTGGATGATTTGCTCTGGGCTGTGCCCCTTCTTCGGCATTCTTCGTCCTCCTTCTCATTCGCTGCAGGACTTCGTCTGCCTCATTCTCCTCTAGTCTCCGTTGGTCGGGTTTTCGGGTTTTGGGT
>CAVSTI010000029.1:0-831218 GCA_963730775.1 uncultured Acidobacteriaceae bacterium
TCGGGGTTCCGCTATCGGATATGCGTCTGCAAATGATCCTTAATAGCGCGATCAAGCCTCTGTACGCAGCGAAGGGCTATGCGGCCGTTACGTTTCCAAAAATCGACACCGAACCCTCGGCTTCCAATCTGGGGGTGGTGGTTAAGGTGGAAATCAAGGAAGGCCCCCAGTTCAAGTTCGGCGCTATTCGTTTCCGGGGAAACGGGATGGATCAGGAAGAAATCCGCTCCAACATTCCGTTCAAGCCTGGCCAAACGTTCAATGGAGACCAGGTGGAGAACTTCCGAATCGACCTGATGCATCGCATGAAACGCCGCGGATTGCTTGACGCAAACATCACGGCAGAAACAGAACCGGACGATACGAAGCGGACAGTGAACCTCGTTTACAACGTCACGCCGGGAGCCGTTTACAGCTTTCAGAAGCTCGATATTCGGGGGCTCGACATCAACACCGAACCTGCGGTTGCCAAACTCTGGGGGGAAAAGCCAGGGGCACCGTTCAATCCGGATTACCCGGAGTTCTTCCTCAAGCGCGTCAAAGAACAAGGCATTCTGGACAATTTGGCGGAAACGAAGTCAGATTACTCAGCGGACGCCTCCACTCACAACGTCACCGTGTATTTGAAGTTCAAGGGCGGCGAAGCGAAGACAGAAGAAGAACGCCGGAAACAGGAAGAAGAAAAGCAGCGAGGACGCTAACGCGGTTGCGTCCGTCCCGAAGCTTAGTCCAGCTTGAAATCAATTCTCGAGATGGTTAGAGGGGCAAAGGTATATAGCAGGCGGTTCCCGGACAACTGAATCCGAGCTGTTCGCGGCTGAATGTATCCAGGCCGGTTTGCATCATTCTTCGCGTACGAGACTCGGTGCAGACAGCTCCTGAATGTCTGCTACCGTGGCCACGTTCTTCCCGTCGATTACGATTTCCGTTGACAGTTCCTCATGCAGATTGCGATTGACACAGAACAACGAGAGTCTTTTCGTCTTGTTGTTCGTCGTCGCAACCACATCGAGATAGGGCACGTCCGCGATTTCGGGCAACCGTGGATTTCCCCCATGTACGTTGTATTTCGGCGACGAGTTCTCAACATTCAGCAGCACTCCCGGTTCCGCGCTGGAGAACATCTTGAATGCATAATAAGCCGGGGCTGCGAATACACGACCCTGCTTTTTGGAAATACCGGCAAACTCGATCACTCCCGTCATATCCGCGATGTTCACGATGTCGGAGCTTCGAAGGAGCATGTTGAGGAAGGCGCCCGCAGCGACGGCGCCCCCGAAGTTCTCAAACCCTGGCGCGTCGTTCGCCGATCCTGAACAGCAATAGAAAAGCCATTCCGTGAAGGCAATTTGGGGGTTCTGCCGCCCTGCGCTCGCCATCTGCCGATGCATATCTCGCAATCTGCGTTCGATCGCGACCGGAAGCGCAAAAGTATTCATTGCGAACTCGTCCCGTGATCTGTCCTTCCCTAAACTTTGATCGGTGGTCACTACGAAATGGGTCGACAGAAAGTCGAATGTTCCCGGCGGGGTCTTCAGCTGTTCCGCATTCCAGCTTTCGTACCTGTCGGGATCCTGGCCGGTTGCGATTACCTTAGCTCGTCCATCGGCCTGCCGAACCGCTCGACTGAACTCGAGTGTTCTTGCTGCTGCCTGCTGCAAGGTTGGATACCCTGTATTCCAGTTTCCCCACAGCTCGTTCCCGAGTTCCCATAGCAATCCACCGTGCGTGGGCCACTTTGAATTGACATAACGTACCCAGTCCGCTGCTTCTTCAGCTGTTCCAGTGCCCAGGTTTAAGGCAATCTGCGGTTCCGCACCTATTCTCTGGCAAAAGCGCAAGAACTCGTCCGTGCCGAACTGATTGGTCTCCGGAATGCCCCAAGCCACATTGCGCATGCTCACCCGCTTGTCGCTCGGGCCGACACCGTCGCGCCAATGGTAGCCAGAGGTGAAGTTACCGCCGAATCGCATGAGCGGCGTGTCCAATTCCCGGGCCAGCTGCACCATCTCGGGATCGAGCCCGTCGATGGCATCGGCCGGCACAAGGCTGGCCTGATCGATCAACACGCGCTCGTCTCCCGGCGCCAGAGCGATGACGAAATCAACCGGTTGAAGCGACTTCGCCTGACCACGCTGTAACGACAACTCGAACGTGTACTTGTTCCACTTCGCGTCAGGTGTATGGAACTCCGCTTGGGCAAGCGTCTGACTCGGGCGGCCTCGACTTCGCAAAGAAACCCTGACCAGATCGCCACCGCTGAGATGTTTAACAAACAATGAGCCTCGATAGCGAAGCTCTCTGTGGACAGGAAGATAGACCTCCTGAAGGACACCAGTCTCCTGATCGGGCAGGCCGAAGATCGCCACCGACTCAAAAGAATTTGCCGCATCGCCGCGCGTCGGCTCATAGCGGTTTGCCTGGTCAGGATGGAGTGACTCCCAGGGAATAGGAAGCCCCATTTGTGAACTGCGGCCAAGTTCAGGATTGTCCGTGGTCATCTCCCGAACAGAGGCGACACTCCAAAGGCCGCTCTCGAAAGAGGGGTTTTGAAGAACTTCGGCCCAAAGCCCGTTGTAAGTGGCATTTCCGATCGGCTCAAGGAAACTACCAAAGAGCGTTCGGGAAATTTGGTGCCCGGGACCGTCGCTCGCGTGCACCTTGACTTGAATAGGAGGTTGTGCGACAACACTCACCCGCAAGCTAAGCCCAACACCAACCATCGACCGATCATCGCCCGTAAGCGTATAACATCGGACTTCGTGCGGGGCAGTCGCGATTGTTGTGCTCTGATCGGCTGCTTCGTTTAAGGCTTCTTGTAAACCTTCCCGCTTTTCATCACAAACGCCACGTGCCGGACAGCCGTGATGTCTTCGAGAGGATTGCCTTCCACAGCGACCATGTCGGCGTCAAAACCGGGCGCGATCGTGCCGATCGTTCTTGTCCAGCCCGAGCGACTCCGCCGCCAGCGACGTTCCGCTTTGTAGGACGTTGGCGGGTGTTTCGCCGCCGTCCTTTACCCGATAAATGAATTCTTCCGCATTCCGGCCATGAGCACCCGCGACCGCGTCTGTGCCGAGGACAATCTTTACATTCAGCTTGCGTGCGCGGCGAAGAACATCGGCCGTGGGGGCGAGACCCTTCTCGAGCGTCGCTGCCGTCGCCGGAGTGAAGTTGAACTTCGGTAGCATCTCGAGATAATTGTGCAGCACCAGAAAGTTCGGATCGAAATATGTGCCGCGTTTCGCCATCAAGGCGAGCGTCTCATCGCTCGTGAAGTTGCCGTGCTCGATAGACGTACATCCAGCAAGCACGGACGCCCGCACGCCCCCGTCACTGATCGCGTGAACGAGCGTGCGCAACCCTTGCGCTTTCGCTTCGCTGCAAACCGCCTGAATCTGCTCATCGGTCATGGTTTGAGCGCCGCCCGATCCCAGGCCGGAAGTCGCGAACAATTTGATCAGGTCCGCCCCTTCAGCCTTCGTTTGGCGAACCAAGGCCCGCAGCGCTTCAGGATCACCAGAATCTTTGTTGATCTGTCGCAAGGACGTCAAAATACGCGGCCCGGGAAGGCCGCCAGATCGAACGTGGTCACGCACAGGCCCATCGGAACGGGAGCCTACGCTCTGCACTGTCGTGAAGCCGCCTTCCAGGGTTAGCCAGGCATTTTCGGCATCGAACAGGACAAGTTCCTCCGGCTTCTCGGTACCGGGTTTGGCAAGCTTACCGTCCGCCCCAAAATGCCAATCCAAGTGAACGTGCGTATCGATCCAGCCCGGCATGACCGTGAGCCTTCCTAAGTCAATATCGGCCGGACCAACACCCTTTGCCACACTCTGAATGCGACCGTTGGAAACGGTAACGAGCTGATCCTTTGACACTCCGCCTTTTCCGTCCAAAAGCACACCCGCGTGGATCACCGTAGTTTGCGCCGGCGCAGCACAAACAAGAACGGATACGAAGAGAAAACTAAGTCTGATAGTCACGTTAAAGAAGTAAATAGCAACAAGATTTAAACGTCCGTCCGATTCAGCAGATAGGCGAGTCCGCCGGCTCGAAACCACCGATATCCATAAGCCTCGATCAGGATGCAATGCTTGCCCGATTCATCTGCAGTGCTGTGATCACTGGAGAGGAGATTGATCAGGCGCTGCCCGTTTGGCGCTTCGAGCCCGACATCCAACCGGATTTCGCGAGGCACGGCGCTGAAGTTGTGTAGCGCGAGAACCGAGTTGTTGCGCCAGTCATAGCGAAGCGCAAGAATGTCCGGCGTCGGTCCGCAGCACCACGAAATCACCCCAGCCGATCTCGGGCACCTCTTTGCGCATCCGGATAATGCGCTCCATCCAATTCATCAGCGAGTCAGTATCGCGGCGTTGTTCGGCCACATTGACGTGCTCATAACCATAGACGCCTCCGCTAATCACCGGGATGTGCGGTTTCGGATTTTGCGTGAACCCGCCGTTCGGTTCGGTTGACCATTGCATCGGTGTGCGAGCACAACTCCTCTCCGGAAGGCTCAGATCGTCTCCCATTCCGATCTCATCTCCATAGCGGATCACGGGCGTACCGGGCAGAGTCATCATCAGGCTGTAGGCTAACTCCAGCCGTCGGCGATCGCCCTGCAACATGGGTGCGAGACGGCGGCGAATGCCGCGACCGATACAACTGCATGTCCTGTTCTGGAGCAAAGGCGGTAAATGTCGTTTGCCGCTGCTCGTCGGTCAAGCGTCCCAAGTCAAGCTCGTCGTGGTTTCTCAGAAACTGGCCCCACTGCGCCGTGCTGGGGCGCGGCTTGGTAGCCTTTAGCGCCTTGATCAGCGGGCGCGTGTCGCGCGGAAGCGAGTGCATAGAACAGGTTCTGGTTTACCTGGAAATTGAACATCATCTGCAGCCGCTCGCCGGCTTTGCCGAAGTACTCCAGGTCGGTGTCGGGAAGAACGTTCGCTTCGGCCAGCGTGATGGAGTCGCCTTTTCGCCAGCTCAGAAACTCGCGAAAGGAGCGCAACATCTCGTATTGCTCTTTGGGCTCGCTTTCCGTCGGCCCTTTCTCCGCAATGACGAACGGAACGGCATCCATGCGAAAGCCGGAGACTCCCAACTGAATCCAGAAGCCCATGATCTTCAGGATCTCCGCCTGCACTTCCGGGATGAGAGGTATTCAGATCCGGCTGAAACTCATAGAAGCGATGGAAGTAATAAGCTCTTCGCTTCTTCGCTATAGCTCCATGTCGATTTTTGAACGCCAGGAAAGACAACCCCTTTGGCAGCGTCCTTCGGCTTCTTCTTCGACCAGACATACCAATCGCGATACTTCGATTCTGGATTTCGGCAGGCTTCACGAAACCAGGGGTGTTGGTCGGACGTGTGATTTACTACCAGATCAATCAGCACGCGTATGCCGCGCTGTTCGCAGCCATGGGTGAATTCAACGAAATCTCCGAGCGTGCCATAACGAGGATCGACTCCGTAGTAATCGCTGACGTCATATCCGCCGTCGCGTCCGGGGGAAGGCTGAAACGGCATAAGCCAGACGGCCGTGATGCCAAGCCCGTGGAGATAATCCAGCCGTCGCATCAGGCCTTTGAAGTCCCCTATACCGTCGCCATCTGCATCCATGAAGGTCGATACAGATAGGCAATAAACAATGGCGTTTTTATACCAGAGATCGTTGATCAAATAGGACTCCGAAGCGACGCACGATTGGGCTGCGCCGCGCGATCGTCCGCGACTACCTCCGATGACGGGTACAGCAGCAATTCACCCCGGAGGAGCCAGCCGGTTAACGACCGCCTCCTCCCAGGAAAACACAACCGCCTAGAAAAACACCCGGAGGCCAAATTCCATGTTGCGGGGAGTATTGGCCTGCGTCGTGATCTTGCCGAAGTTTGTCAGGTTGTTGATGCTGAGGTTCGTCGTGCTGTTTGTTGATGTGCCAACTGGATCGCCCAGCTGCACGTGATTCAGCACATTCGTGATCTGGAAGCTAAGAGTGGCGCCAACGCGACCTTCCTTCCAGATGCCGATCGTTTTAAGGGCCTGGCCATCGAGGTTCCAGGTAGCCTGTCCGCGAATGTTCCCGTAGCCGCCGCAGCTGGTGTCATAACCGAGGATGCAGGGGCGGAAAAGGCTGGCAACGTTCGCCGGATCGCCGAAGAGATTGACACCGGTAGCGTTATTGGTGCCGACTCCGTTTGAGCCTTTCACGTTGTAATGAGCACTGGTGCCGCCGCTGTAGTAGTAGCCAGTGCCGACCGCGTACTCACCGTACGAGCTGATTCCGCTGGAGCTAGATTCGCCAAACCCCTGACAAGCATTCGTGCAAAGGCCGCCCTCCGTGTAAGTGATACCGCGGGGAGGACCGCTCTGAGCGGTGAACAAGGGCGAAAAGGTCCAGCCCCCTAGAAGGTGGCCGACAAGTCCTTTTTGTGTTTTGAAGAACGGAGGCTGATAGGTGATGGCGAGGTTGTGGATGAGCTTGACATCGAAGCTGTTAGGACCGTAATTTGCGCCGACGTTGAACGCATCCAGTTGGGTGAAGGAACTGCTCGCCTGTGTGACCGCGGTAGTGCCGAGTGCGCGGCCCCAGGTGAGATTGGAGATGATGCTTGCGCCGTGGTAGTCACGAGCACGCCAGGTCACAAAGAGAGCGTTGTAGTTGCCGTAGCCATTGCTCGTGATAAGCCCTGTCGACGACATTTGGTTGGTGTCGAGCATGGTGTTCCCCAGAGTCCATGACGAGGCGCCATTCATCGTTTTCCAGAGATTCGACACCTGGGTGTTCTTGAAATTGGCTGCCGCGACCGAGGCTAGCTTGGCGGTACAACTGGCAGAGCCACGGCAATAACTCGAATTTGCTCCGCCAAGAGCCGCTTCGAAAAACGGCTGGGCAGGAACGGCGGCGTTCGTTGCAAAATTGCTGGCCGCCAACGCGAAGTATGTGGAGGCGTATGCCTGGGCGAACGTTTGGCCGTTCAAAGTGGTCATGTAGGGCACAGAGTCAAGGTTCACTTCGCCCATCTCGTTCTTGATGATTCGGCCGATGTAGCCGACCTCCAGGGTGTTGTGGGTGCCGATTGCACGCTGGATGCGAGAAGGTGAAGTTATCCGTTTTCTCCGGCCGGACGTTCGGGTCAAGCGAGCTTGGATCCTGCGCGTATGCTCCGTTAACGCCCGGGAAGAACGGTTGCGCCAGAGTTTGACTGGCAACCGGCAATGGCGCTGTGGTTCCATCGGTGCCGATCCGGAAGGCAGTAGTGGGGGTGACATTTCCGCTTCCCAAGCATTGGCCGTTGCTGGATGCGCCGAGACAGCTTACTGCCTGTAGAAGTCCCGGCCCCAGAAGCGGAACCAGAACAAGATTGACCCCGTTCAGACGGCCATAGATCCGGCCGTAGCCGCCACGAATGACTGTTTTCCCGTCGCCGAAGACTTTCCCAAGCAGGCCGTTGCTGTATTTCGGATTCCACGCCAGGGCAGCCCGAGGACTCCACTGATCCCAAATGGGGTTGAACGGATATTTACGGCCGGTGTTTTTAATCGTTTCGTAGCCGAGGGTCGGATTGTAGACCTGCCCGGCGAGAGCGGCGGCCTTACGCTTCTCGAGATAGCTGGCCTGATCAACCACGGCACCGCTTTGGTCTACTAGCATCACCTGATTGCCGTTCAGTTCGTATGGCGGCATCTCCAACGCGTAGGACAGGCCGTATGTCAGGGTTAACGACGGCTTCATGTGCCACGAGTCGCTGATGTAGAGGTTGTAAGTGGGGATGACGCTCCGCTCATAGGCGACGCTTCCGACAGGCTGGATCTGCAGATTCGATCCCGAGCGCGTGTAATTCACCTGCGGCTGGCTGACAATTCCCAACACCTCCGCAGCCAGGTTCTGATAATTGGCAAACTGCGCCGATGGCAGCCCGGTTGGATAGGTGTAGTTACTGAAGTTCAGCCCGTTGCTGCCGACCTGGTAGACAATCGCGTTGTTGACGCCATTGCCGTTGTCAGTCCGCATGTGGAAGTCATAATTTCTCTGATAGAGACCACCGAACTGAATGATGTGGCTGCCTTTGATCATCGTCAGATCATCCTTGAGCATGTGGTCTTGACCGTCCCAGAATCGTTGACGCACGTTTTGCGTGTTGACGTTGTACGGAATGAGCGCGTTCGTGCTCTCGGCCGACGTGGAACTGGAGCCCGGCGCGATCTCGACCGCACCACCTAACCCGGCAATCTGGGGAGGAGCGTTCACGCTTCCCCACTGCCAGAAGTTGCGTGTATAACTCCAGGTAAACGTGTTGGTGGCTGATGGCGAAAGAATCGTAGTCAGACCCGCCACATACATCGAGGGGACCTGGTCGCGCGGTGCCAGCGCCGTGGGCTGGCCCAGAACGTCGCCCGGCAGCGCTCCGCCAATATCAACCTGGTTGTTGGTCAGGTTGACCAGCTTCATCGAGCGGTAGCTGCTCATGAACTTCCACTTCTCGCCGAAATCGTGGTCGATCCGTCCCACATAAGTATCGGTGTTGAGGGGCGTACGAATTGTGGACTGATAACCGAGCACGTTAAGCCCATCGGCTCCGCCTGTTGCGTAGGTTGGGTCGTTGCCCTTGGGCATTTGCGTGTCCCAGATGCGCTGGACAACCGGGTTGATGCCGATGCTGCGAGGGTCGCAGGGCCCGGCTCCGCAAACTGCCGTCTGGTAGGTCGTTCCGTTCACTGTGACCGGAAAAGGATTCAGGTTGTAGGCGCGATTCACTCCACTCGCGTCCGGAAGCTGGACCACTCCTGCCTTCAGCAGGTCTGATGGAACGGGTCGCTCGTAGGTAACGGAATTGGGAAACCGGAAGCCTTCATAGTTGAAGAAGAAGAACCACTTGCCGCCCAAGAAAGCTCTTACTCGTAATCGGACCGCCGATCGCCCCGCCGAAGCGATCGCGATGATTGGAGAGGCAGAGGCGTGTAGGGCAGCGTCGTGCCGTTTAGACCGTTGGAGGGTGTGTGATTGTTGACCCAGGTGTTCGCGGCACCGATGTTACTCGCGAAGTAGAATCCGTAAGCGGCGCCGTGGAAGCTGGACTGGCCGCGCTTTGTGACCATCTGGATCTGGCTGCCAAGCCCGTTGTTTACGTCGGCGGTCTGATTGAAGGAATTGACCTTGAACTCTTCAATGCTTTCGACCGGAGTCGGCACCACGCCGGCCGATGAACCACCGTTTTGGGTTCCACCGAGTCCCGTGAAATTCGTGGTGTAAGACGTACTGTTGCCCGACATGTCGTCGGTATTTTGTCCGCCATCGATCGTGTACGTGTTCTGGTCTTGCACAGCGCCCGCAGTGTAGCCGCCAAGCGTCACGCCGGGCTGCAGAACCGCCAGCGTCGCTACGTCGCGTCCCAGGTTTGGAAGCCCTTCAATGTCCTTCGCGGACATCGTCGTTCCGACTGCCGCATTTGTGGTCTGCAGTTCCGCCGCAGCTTGCGCCTGAACCTCAACGGTTGTTGCGGTGGACCCGACCTGGAGAACAGCGTTCAAGGTCACCGTTGTACCGATCTGGACCTGTTGCGATGGGATCCGGTACGCTTGGAAACCTTCCTTGCTGAACGTCACCGTATATGTGCTAGGCGATACGTTTGCGAACACGTAGCGTCCGACCTCGTTCGTTCTTGTGGTCTGGCTCTGCTGCGTCGCGTTATCGATCAGTTTGACCTCGGTCCCGGGAACAGCCGCACCCTGTTGGTCAGTCGCCTGTCCGGTCACAGTTGCCGAGGAAGTCGCTTGAGCCCACAGAACCGAACTGGCAGTTGTGAGGGCAAGAAGAGAGAGTACACCGCAGGAGAGTCTGAATCCGAAGAATGGAAACAGAACACCTGCTAACCTTCGCCGCTGAAGCATCGACACTCCTTAAAGAAATTTAGAAGTCAACCGTGCGCGACATGGAGCCGAGACTACTCTGAAGTAATTGGTAAGAGAATATCAAAGCGGTGTTCCAATACGGACACCACTGTTCGATTTCAGCGGGAAAACAAAACGAGCTGTTCGACGCTGGAATGCGTGGAATCAGCCGTCCGTAACTGGGAAGCGGGAGGAACGAGAAGCAACGCGTAAAGCGCGATTGTGCGAGGCTCAGGCTTTAACAACTGTCAAAGTCTTCAGAAACTCAGGGTCAAACTCGATGCCTAAGCCGGGTCCCGTCGGCACCGGGATCACGCCGTTTTTAATGATGAACTGCGGCGAGTACCACGACTCGGGCTTCTGCGGCTTGCGCCAGACATACTCCATGTAGGGTCCGGTTCCCTTGGTGCAAGACGCAAACTGCAGTATGTTCACGGATGCGGAACCCGTTTGCGTGTTGTGCGGCACGATCCACAGGTTCGCTTTACGCGCCATTCTGGCCACTCGTGCCGCGCGCACGAATCCGCCGCAATAATTCAGATCCAATTGCACGACATCCATCACGTGGTTGTCGATGAGCCACTGGAACTGCCATAGCGTTGAATTCTGTTCTCCGTAGGCGACCTTCAGATCGAGAGCGTCCGTCACCTTTTTCGTCTCGCTGAGCTCTTCCCATGGGCACGGCTCTTCGTACCAAATGAAGCCGTTCGCTTCGAGCATCTTGCCGACCTCGATCGCCTTGGGTGCCGTATACGAACCGTTCGCATCGGAGTAAAGCAGTACCTTGCCGCCGAGTTTCTTTTGAGCAAGTGCCACCATCTTCTCCGTACGGCCCGGATAAGGATCGCCGTTCTCACTCATGCGCCCGCCAATCTTGAACTTGACGGCCTTGGCGCCCGTTACTTCTACACCCTGAACGTAGACTTCCACTTCGTCTTCGGCAGTCGTGTCCCGCTCGGAGCCCGACAGGTAAACCGGAATCTCTTTCTTGATCACGCCGCCCATCAGTTCGCCGGCGGGCTTGTTGGCAACTCTGCCGAGCAAGTCAAGAATGCTGTGTTCAACGTAAGCGACGGGTGCCCAAAATGCCTGTCCTGCCATTTTGTAGTTCATGCCCTGCTCATAAACACCATCCACGAGGTGCTCGATCTCGCGCGCATCTTTGCCAATGAAATACGGAATGACCGCCCCGAGGAGCATCGGAACGTAATATTCCATATTCTTGGTTTCCGCGATACCGACCGCGCCATCTGTCGAGCGAGTACGGACGAAATACTTCTTCCTACCCTGCAGGAGCTCAATGGATTGAATCTTGACGGGTTGAGGAAAGAACTTGTGCAATCGAAGACGGGCTTGTCGTACTCGGGCGGCGTATACGGCGGCTTGCCGGAATCCTTGGCGCCAAGAGACCCGGCAATAAGCTTGCGTAAGCAGAGGAGGCGAGAAAGTCTCGTCGTTTCATCGTCAATCTCCTGAATGCGGCGGCTTCAGAGTCAATACTGAATGAACCGGATCTCTCGCGGCTCATTTGTCTGACCATTGTTGCGCAGAAGTCAAGCGATCTGGGCTTCGCGTAAAACCAGGCGATGTGGATCCGAGTACCAGTCAGGCCATACTCAGCCTTTTAGCTTGCCGACAATCGACTCGACATCGAAGACGCAGCCGCCCCAGATTCCACCGCTTGCCTGCTGCAAGGCGGCCCAGAGCCGAGTGTCATCGGGAAGTGCCGGATCCGGACGCAAGTCGGGCCGCGGCGGGCGATGGAGAAGCCGGCGATGTCCCTCTTCGGGATCGAAACTCTTCGCCGTTCTCGCCAATGAAGTTCATATGACCCTCGAGCTTGTTGCGATCAACAACGATCTCGATCAGGTCGCCGTCGCGCAGCTTTCCCACCGGGCCGCCAGCCAGGGCTTCAGGCGAAACATGGCCGATACACGCGCCGGTAGAGACACCACTGAAGCGCGCGTCCGTGATGACAGCCACATGTTTGCCGAACGGCAGATGCTTGAGCGCCGACGTAATCTGATACGTCTCTTCCATGCCGGAGCCGAGAGGCCCACGGCAAATCAGCACGATCACATCACCTTCGCGGACGGTCTTCTTCTTGATCGCTTCAATCGTGTCGTGTTCGGTCAGGAAGATCCGAGCCGGCCCGCGTTTCCGGTACACGCCGTCTTCACCAACAACGCTCGGGTCGATCGAAGTGCTCTTCACGACTGCACCCTCCGGCGCGAGATTCCCGTGAGGGAAGCAGATCGTCGAGGTCAAGCCTCGCGTCTTAGCCGTATCGGGGGACATGATCACGTCGTCCGGATCGATGCCGTCGAGTTTCGTCAGTTCAGCACGGAATTGCCGCCGGCGTTCAGATTCCTTCCACCAATCGAGCACCGTGTCCAGCGTCTCGCCCGAAACCGTTCGCGTGCTGGTGTTAAGCAGGCCCGCTTCGCGCAGGTGAAGCATGACCTCCGGGACTCCGCCGGCGAGGAATACCTGGACCGTCGGGTGATTGCGCGGGCCGTTCGGCAGGGCATCTACAATGCGAGGAACACTGGCGTTGATCCGGCTCCAGTCGGCTACGGTCGGACGTCGAATGCCAGCAGCATGAGCAATCGCCGGAATGTGCAGCAGCAGATTGGTCGATCCGCCAAACGCCGCGTGCACAATCATAGCGTTCTCGACTGCGCTCAATGTGACAAGGTCCGCGGGTCATGCAGGTTCAGCTCGATCATCCGTAAAGCAGCGCGAGCCGAACGGCGGGCCATATCAAGCCAGACCGGCTCGCCCGAAGGCGCCAGGGCGGAATGCGGCAACGTCAAACCGAGAGCCTCCGCCACGACCTGAGAAGTAGCGGCGGTTCCAAGGAACTGGCAGCCGCCGCCCGGCGAAGCACAGGCCCGGCAGCCGGCATCGGCAGCCTCCTGCAACGAAAGCGTTCCGTGCGCAAAGCGCGCGCCAATGGACTGCACCTTGCCTGCATCTTCGCCGACATCGGGCATCAGCGTCACGCCGCCCGGAACCAGAACACATGGCAGGTTCGGCGTTCCCGCGAGCGCCATCATCATTGCAGGCAAACCCTTATCGCACGTCGCGACACCCAGCAACAGCGTTCCTGGTCGGCAGTGAGCGGATCAGCCTTCGGAACACAATAGCGGCATCGTTCCGATAAGGAAGCGAGTCAAACATCCCCGTCGTTCCCTGGGTGCGGCCGTCACATGGATCGGTACAGGCGCCGGCGAACGGAATGCCCCGATGTGCCTTAACCTCTCGCGCCGCCTCAGCCACAAGCAGCCCAACCTCCCAATGACCCGTGTGGTAGCCAAGCGCGATGGGCGTGCCATTCTCCGCGCGCACGCCGCCGTGAGTGGAAAGGATGAGAACCTGTTTGCCGCCGAGCGCCTCGGGAGCCCATCCCATTCCGGCATTCTGCGACCAACCGAACAGGTTCCCCGAGGGTTCCTGGAGGAGCATCTCGGGCGTGATCGGCAACGTGCCGGCCGGACCTGGCGCGTGTGTCCGCACCTCGAAAATCGCAGGGTTGCCCGAATCAAGAAGGTCTTTGACGTTCATCTGTAATTCACTTCAAATCAAGCTTGCTTTCGGTACACTTGAATCACTCTCCCACATGCCTGGAAAAGCTCCCGAAAGCCATCCGAAACCAGGCACAGTAGCAATTTATCCGGGCTCCTTCGATCCCCTGACAAACGGCCACCTGGATGTTATCGCGCGCGGCTGCAAGCTCGTAGACCGGTTGATTGTCGCCGTGTTGACAAACACGCAGAAAGCGCCTCTTTTCGACGTTTCCGAACGCCTCGAGATCATCCGGGAGGCGACGGGCGACGCTTCCGAATGTCGAAGTGGGAGGCTTCGAAGGGCTCCTGGTCGACTATGCCGCCGCACAAAACGCCACCGTCATCATTCGCGGAATTCGCGCAATTTCCGACTATGAGAATGAGCTGCAAATGGCGCTACTCAACCGCCGGATGCGACCGGAAATAGAGACAGTGTTCCTCATGGCAAGCGAAGAATATTCATTCGTCAGCTCGCGCATGATCCGGGAGATTTCTCAGCTTGGAGGAGATGTCACAAGCTTCGTTCCTCCCATTGTGACAGCCCGTCTGCGCGCGAAACAATCCCCGACGCGTTAAATTGATAGAAAGCAACAATATGCAAGCAACATCAGAGATCGCGGAACGAATATCCAGTATTAGCGTCTCTTCAACGCTGAAGGTCTCGGCCGATGCCGACCGCCTGCGCCGCGAAGGCGCCGACGTAGTCGATTTCGGGGCCGGCGAACCAGACTTTCCAACGCCGCAGAATATCAAGCAAGCGGCAGTCGACGCGATCTCTTCAAATTTCACCAAGTACACCAACGCTGGAGGTACTCCGGAGCTTCGTGCCGCTATCTGTGATCGGCACAAACGCGACTTCGGGACCAATTACACGACGTGCCGAATGCATGGTGACGGTCGGTGGAAAGCACGCCATCTTCAACCTGATTCAGGCGCTTGTCAACCCCGGCGACGAAGTAATCATCCCGGCACCTTACTGGGTTACCTATAAGGATGTCGTCAACTATGCCGGCGGCCACTGCGTCTTTGTCAATACGGACGAGGCAAACGGTTTTGAAGTGACGGCCGAGATGATCGAGCGTCATCTTTCACCTCGCACTAAGCTCGTAATCATCAACTCGCCAAACAATCCCAGCGGTTCCGTGCTCGACGACGCGGAGTTCAAAAAGATCTTCGAAGTGACTTCCAGGCGGGACGTCTATCTCATGACGGACGAATGCTACTGCCAGTTCGTCTACGAAGGGAAGCCATTTTCGATCGCCTCGGTTCCGGGCGCCAAGGAGAAAGTGGTGGTTGCCGGGTCGCTTTCAAAAACTTACGCGATGACCGGCTGGCGTATCGGTTTTGCGCTCGCTCCCCAGGAGATTATCGGAGCCATGATGAAGCTCCAGAGCCACAGCACCTCGAACCCGACATCGATTGCTCAAAAAGCCGCTATCGAGGCGATGCTCGGCCCGCAGGAGTCGGTGGGCGAGATGTTAGCGGAATACCGGAAGCGCAGAGATTTCGTCGTGGCCCGGCTGCAAAAGATTCCCGGCGTGAAGATTACGATGCCCAAAGGCGCTTTTTATGCCTACCCGAACATCAGCGTTGCCTTCGGAAGCGGCCGCGTGAAAACCGCCATGGATTTCGCGAGCGAGCTGCTTGCGAAGTCATACGTCGCGGTTGTACCGGGCGAGGCATTCGGAACGAATGAGCACGTTCGAATCTCCTACGCGACCTCAATGGCGGAACTCGAGCGCGGCCTGGACCGCATTGAGACGTTCATCGATACTCTGCGGGCCTAATTACGATGAAGCCGCTGCTTTCCTTCCTGGTCCTGGCGGCGGCTTCCCTGCCCGCCTTTGCGCAAGCCTCTAAATTCGACCACTATCTGCTGGCTCTCTCCTGGTCACCGGAGTATTGTCACAGCCACGCGAGCAGCACGCAATGCTCTGCCGACAAACACTTTGGGTTCGTGGTCCATGGGTTGTGGCCGGAATACAACACGGGAAGCGGCCCCGAGCACTGCGGCAATCAGCCTGGGCTCTCAAATCCCAGCAGCATGCTGGACATCATGCCCGACCTCGGCCTGATTCAGCACGAATGGACAACTCATGGCACGTGTTCCGGACTGAGTGCCGAGCAATACTTCGGCCTTATCAGGAAGGCGTATAACAGCGTGAAGCAACCAACGCAGTTAACCGGCGCGAAGACCCAACAGACTCTGTCGCCACGCCAGGTTAAACAGGATTTCGAGCAGGCAAATCCGAATCTGAACGATTCGGAGATCATGATTAATTGCGGAAGCAATTACCTGCAAGCGGTCGAGATCTGCCTGACGAAGGGATTGCAACCGATGACGTGCCCGGCGCCTCGCGACTGCCGGGCCTCTAGCATCCGAGTCCCGCCGGTTCACTGACCTTTCTGCGCGGACAGTCCGGTCACCGTTGCATCGGTATTGTGAGCAAAGCGGATTCCGTAGATGCCGTCGGTCGATTTCAGCTTGCCCGCGGTAACAACGGCGGACTTGTCATAGCTTGCAACCTCAGTACCGTTGATCGAGCACGACACCTTGTCACCCTTCACCGACATCGCAATTTCCTGAGTGACTGGCTCGCCCTGCCCGGCCGCTTTGTGCACAGCAGCATTCGCTTCGCCGCGACGGCCATTCATTTGGAACGGCTCGGGACCAAAGCCGCGAACGATGAAATTACCGTTTCCGTAGGCCGCGCAATAAAGATAGCTTTGGGAATCGCCGCCTAGATCGTTGCCCGCGATGAAGATGCCGTATGGATGCGGATGGCTGTTCAGGTTCATGTACTTCGGCTCGTTGAAGGTGGCTTTCACGGTGTAATCACCGGATGCCTTGTTCGCCGGATTCCAGTACGTCACCGCCGGGCCAGTGGTGACGTGAAGCGCACCGCCTTCTTCCGCCAGTTTGGCGTCCGCGAGCTTTGCGCCGTTTTTCTCCTCGTTGGCATCGATCTTGCCGGTCCAGCCGGAGACCGAGATGCCACCGCCCGAAACCGCACGAGAAGATTCTGATTGTGCTTGAGCGCACACGCTCAGCGGAGAAAGAGCGGCCAGGGAAATGGCCAGGAGAGAACCGCGAAGAAGACGCATATTGAGTCCTTTCATCTGAAAACGTCGGAACGATAATTATATGCACTTGCGGGCAGCCCGGTTCGGGCAATCAGCCAACGGACGAGATCAGGTTCGAAGACCGACGTCGTTTCGGGCCCGCCGAAGATTCACGGATCTTAAGTGTTGCCGGCAAACGGATATCGAAACGGGGACTCGAACCAAGGCCGTCCTTGATCCTGCCGATCAAGATCTGTGCAGCTCGCGACCCAATCTCATGCGCCGGTTGAACAACTGAGGTAATTCCAGGGCGGAACACGTCATCAGCGCTCAATTCGTCGAAAGTGGCAAAAGCGATGTCTTCGGGTGTGCTCAGTCCGCACGCCACAATGCAGCGGAGTGCTCCCAAGCCCGTCACGCCATTTGTACAGAACAGCGCCGTCGGGCGTCCCGGAATGCGCAAGATGTTGTCCTCGCATGTGGCTTTCACCTCATCGGCGCGAAGCTTCGTTTCCCAGATGAGCGAGCTGACCGGCTGGATTCCGGCACGTTTCAAGGCCGCTTTGTATCCCGCTAAGCGTTCCCGCTCGTTGCGAAGGCGTGAGCGGACCGGTAACGATACCGATCCGACGATGCCCGCGAGAGATCAGGTGCGAGACAGCCATTTCCGCCGCAGCGGAATCTTCTACACAAACCGAGTCGACTTCCAACCCGTCCGGCAAACGATCCAGGCAGACCACAGGCACGTTGGACGCGATCAACTTGCGGACGTGCGTCTCCGATCCTTGTCCCGAAGCGATGACCAGCAAGACTCCGTCTACCCGTTGCGAGCGCAACAGTGACAGGACCTCCTTTTGCCGGGTTGTACTATCGTCCGAGTTGACTGCAATGACCGAATAACCGAGCGTTCGCGCTGCTGCCTCGGCGCTCCGAATGACCTGGGGATAGAACGGAATGGTCATGTCCGGAACGACAATGCCAAGCGTGCGCGTCGTGCGAGTTTTCAGGCTTCGGGCAATGTGGTTTGGGTGATAATCGAGCTTGTTGATCGCCGCGAGAACCTTTTCGCGAAGCCCGACACTGACAGGCACTGAACCACCAATCACGTGCGATACGGTGCCGATGGAGACCCCGGCCAGTTCAGCCACCTCTTTGATAGTAGACATTAGGCCTCGAGTTTAGAAATTATACCTGTCAATGTTGTCCTTTCGGAATATAACTGGTTTGCCGAGAATGATGTCAGTACCCTGAATGGCGAGAGTACCCAGTCCTGGAACTTGCAAAGCAGACTGGCCCTTTTCGAATTGCTTGCGCACTAAAGCTGCTGGTGCGGCGACAGCAAGGTAGCCAAGTTTCCTGGTGTCCCAGAGGACGACCGCCTGGATGTAGCCGTCATGCACATACGGTTTGCAAAGGTTCGGAAGCGATAATCCCAACACTTTCACGTCTGATCTTCCCGACTGTTTGATCGCTTCGCCCATGCCGGGAACCGCCGGTGCTGAAATTCCGATAACGGCCTTCAACTTCGGATACACCTTCAGCAGCGTCTGCGTCTCGGAGAACGCCTTATCGCGATCGTCATCGCTAGGCCGGACAGTCACAAGCTGAAGGTTCGGATGATCTTTTGCAATGCGCTGCCGCATGAAGACGATCCAGAGATTCTGATTTGCGGCGCTCAATGCGCCCGTAATGATGGCCACCTGCCCGGAGTCTCCGATCAATCGAGCGGCCTCATCGACGAGGGTGTTCGCGATGTCCTCCGGTGTCGCCTGACTGATGAAGTAGTCCCTGGCGTCACGCTCCGCGTCGGCGTCCCACGTCATCACCTTGATGCCGCGAGCACGCGCCTTTCGCAGGACGGTTGAAATACCCGGGGCGTTTTCGACACTCACCGAGATGGCGTCAACACCCCGTGTGATCCAGCCCTCGACTACCTCGTTTTGCTTCGCAGCATCCAGGCCCGTTGGGCCATCCCAGATGATGTCTACATCCAGTTTCTTGGCAGCTTCTTCCGCTCCGATGCGGCAGCTGATGAAATAGGGATCGCCCTTGGCCTTCGGCATCACCCCAATCGACACTCGCTTTCCGGTCGTTGCCGTTCCGCGGGGCTGAAGCGTGCGAGACGTCGCGATGGCTCCTATCACCAGGATCGCCGCTGTCCCTGCGGCGATCCAAACGCTCCTTCTCCGGCCGGCTGGGACAGCACCGTCAGCTTCGCCCGATCGGCGGTGAGCGAATTGATCAAATACGATCGTGACAACCAGCAGAATGCCCGTCGCGATCCCGGCCACTTCTGCCGGCCATCCGGATAGGCGTAATCCGTTTTGCAGGATCACGGTTGCCGTCAGTCCAAGAAGAGTGCCGGCAATGGTGCCCGATCCGCCGAAGATGGACGTTCCACCGAGAACGACCGCCGTGATTGCGATCAGTTCATATCCGGTTCCAGCGTCGGACTTGGCTTGCCCGAGGTGAGCCACATAAACGAGCCCGGCCACTCCGGCCGAAAAGCCTGAAAGCAGATAAACAAGTGCGAGGCGGTTTACCACCGGGATTGCGGCGTAGCGGGCCGCCTCGAAGGAGTGACCTATGGCATAAATGCCGCGGCCGATCACGGTCCGATGGAGCAGAAGATAAAAGCCAATTGCAAAAACCGCCGCGATCACGGCCTGTGTAGGAAGAAAGCCACCGATATATCCTTGGCCCAAATAGAGGAAATTCGCTGGAAATTCGGAATAGTTGCGCGCGCCCTTTGTGATTGCCTCGGCCACGCCCCGAAAAAGAGAATAAGTTCCGAGCGTAACGATCAGCGGCGAAACTCGCAGCCGCGAGATAAGCAGAGCATTGATGCCCCCACCCAGCAGGCTCACAGCCAGCGTCGCGACAATTGCAATGGTTACAGGCCAGTGGGCATCCTGTGTCAATGCGCCAAATGTGACAGCGCACAAACCCATGGTGGAACCGACGGAAAGGTCGATCCCGCCTGTGACGATGACCGGAGTCAAGGCAAGGGCCAGGAGTCCGATTTCCACACCCAGGCGTATGCACTCGAAGAAATTTGAGAGCGAAAAGAAGTTTTGGCCGGTAACACTGAAAAAGGCTATCTCGAGAGCGATGACGGCCAGCAGGATCAGTTCTTGTTTGCTATTGCTTCTCACGTTGGTGCTGCAAAGACGAGTTTGAGGCAGCACGGTTGCGCCGGTACAGTCGCGGGCAATCCGCGTTGACACACTACCATACCGGAACGCTTGGAGAGGAGTCTACGCTTTCTCCGTCGGATTCAGGATGTCGTAAGGACGCATCATCTCGTTGTCTTCATGCTCGAGAATGTGGCAATGCCAGACATAGCGGCCGGCAAAACCCTCGAAGGGAACGATAATGCGAGTCACCATCTTCGGGTGCGCCTGGACAGTGTCTTTCCATCCACGCTCGCCCGGCATAGGGGGTACGGCATCGCCGGTGTAGCGCAGTTTTTGATGCGTCTGATACTCGGTATCATCGAACGGACGCCGATCCAGAATCTGGAAACGAACGAGATGAAGGTGAATCGGGTGCGAATCCTCCGTGAGGTTCACGAAAGCCCAGATCTCCGTCGTGCCTAGCACCGGCTTCTCCGTTACGGGTTCGTGCCACCGCGTCCCGTTCAGAAGATGGATCATTGGGGCCGCAAGAACGTCGGTGTTTTCGTCCAACGTGAGGTAACGCGTGCGAACCGCTTGTGACTCCGGGATTTTTGGCACGTCTCGCAATTTGGCCGGCAGCGGATTCGCCGCAACAGTTGTGGGTGCACCGGCAACCCGGAACTGCATGACCTCTACCACGCCGTTTTGAAGGACCATCTGCTCTCCGCGGAACCGGGAGAAGTCGATCACGATATCGGCGCGTTCCGCAGGAGCCAGGAACAACGTTTTCGCTGATACCGGAGCCGGCAATAGGCCGCCATCGGTCGCGATTTGCGAAAACTCGGCGCCGTTTGCGAGCGAGAGCGTATAGAATCTGGCATTCGAAACATTCGCAATCCGGAACCGATAAGGGCGCGGCTCAACGTCCAGGTAGGGCAGAATCTTTCCGTTTACCAGATAGGCATTCCCGAAGAATTCCGGTAACCAGGGGGCATCTTCCGCGTCCGCCACCGGATAATACAACTGGCCGTCTTTCGTAAACATGCGATCGCAGAGGACCAGCGGCACTTCGTATTCGCCAGAGGGTAAAGCTAAAGAGTCCTCCTCGCGATCCCTGATGATATAGAGCCCGAACAATCCGGCCATCATATTCAGGCGATTAATGCCCATCGCGTGGTCGTGATACCAAAGCAACGAAGCATCTTGTCCGTTTGGATAGCGATACGTAACTGAACGTCCGGACGCATACCAGTTTTCCGGATAGCCATCGCTGACGGGTGGCGCCTTCGCCCCGTGCAGGTGAACGACAGTTCGAACTTCGGGCTTATCCGCCTCCGCACCCATCAGATTGTGGTCGATGGCGAACATGTGTTTTGTAGGTAATTCGTTCGGCCAGTCGACAAGGACTTCCTGATCTTTTCGCACTTCGATTGTCGGACCCGGCACGCTGCCGCCGTAACCCCACATCCGAGTCTCGGGCAGATCTCGATGAACCTTTACGGAGGCTGCGCGCATGGGAACACGATAGTAGGGCAGCTTCTGTTTGGGGTTTTCCGGATTGGGCCTCATCCCGATCGGCTTGGCGACAGGGAGTAGAGGCAGCGGGTCAACAAATTTCGCTAATTTCTCGACATCAACTGTGGGCGGTACTTTTCGGGACGGCACGCCGGGTTGATAGTGATGGTGAGCCTTGAGGACCTTTGCTCCGGCTGCAGCGGCGAGGAAGAATTCGCGTCTCTTAATTAGATTTCTACTAGGCATCCGAATGGCTGGCGGTGGAACGAAAAAAACAAAGAGGGCGGACGAGCAAGAGCTCCTTCGCCCTCTTCCAATTTAATAAGTGACTCTGAGCTCTACTGTGTGACTGGCAAGCCCGTCGTTTCTGACAGGATGTACGGACTCAAGTTGGGAGTCTGAGTGAAATCGAACATGCCGTTGATGGTTCCTGCCATCGCATCGAACGAGCCCTGTCCAATCCGCTGGCCACCCAACCAGTTGTCTTCGATAAAGCGAAGAACCGAGCTCTGGTCGGTTAACGTGTGGTCCACGTAGTTGTGACGAGCCCAGGGCGAGATCACTACAAGCGGCATGCGTACGCCATAGCCACAACGCCCGTGCGAAAGCGCGCCAGTGAATCCCGGCAAGGAAGGAACTCCTGTACCACAAAGGTTCGTGCCATTCAGGGTATCGGACGGCGTAGCCGAACCGTTTACGATCGGGGGTACGGCATGATCGTACCAGCCATCCGAATCGTCGTAAGCGATGACAACGGCGGTATTAGCCCAGGCATTGTGTTGTTGAAGGTAATTCACAACGTGAACGACAAATTGCTGTTCGTCCAGCGGATTTGAATTGCCGGGGTGAGCGTCCTGATAGGAGGGAGCTTTCAGGAATGACACGGCGGGAAGTCTTCCGGCGTCAACGGCGGAATACCAGTCGCCCATGTCGTACTGATGGTTCGCAGGACCAGCGAATCCGACTTCAGAGACAGAAGCAGGCGGCGTGTGACGAGGATTCGCGGTAGATGGATAGTATTGGAACGGCTGGTGGTGCGGGACGTAATCCTTTGCCGTGACACCGACGAAAGGCGATGTCGTGCTTCGGTTACAACCCGTTGTCCCATTCCCGTTGGCCGCCGCCAGATTAAACCCGCCGTTGAACCATCCCCAAGAAATGTTGACCGCATTCAAGAGATCACCAACGTTCCGGCCCTTCATGAGATTTTGGGTTGTGGTCGCTGACGAGCAAACGTCATTAAGCGGGTCAGTATCGCCGACCATCGACATATCGCCGTTCAAATCGCTGACAAGATTGCTGCTGGAAACCCCATTGGTCTGAGAGACACCGTTGGTTTGTCCCGAGATCAGGTTGATGGCGCCCGGCGTGGATGGACCGAACACCGTTCCAAACGAGTTGTCGTTCATCGAATAGTGTTGAGCGTAGTTCCATAGACCCGTCACCGTATTGCCGTCGTAGTAACCCATCACCAATCCCTTTGTGGAGACTACCGAGGGATAACCTTTCGGCGGAGCGCCCGCCTTCCCGGTCTGCAACGGGAAAAGGTCCATTGCGAAGTTGTCGAAGGAGGATTGCTCTTGGGTATACCCGTGTCCCTGGTCAGCGGTGAGCGCCTGTGACCGGCCGAGCCGGAACGGATTCGAGGCGCCTGCACCGTTCGCCGGATTCAGGTTGGGGTTGTTGTTCAGCAGAGCCGGCGTCAGCCCGTTAACTGATGGTGTTCCCGGAAGCGCGGTAAACCTCGGTTCGCCCGGAGGATTCAGCGCGTTCGGATAAGTTCCAAAATAGTGGTCAAACGATTCATTCTCGCCAAAGATCACCACGAGATGCTGAATCGGCGTGGCTGTCGTGCCGGGTGTTTGGGCCGCCGCGATGTCGGGACGGATGGTGCTCAGTGAAAGCAGCCCGCATAATGAAAGAGCCAGAGATCGCTGCATTACTTCTCATTCCTCCTCTTCGTAGCAAGGACACCCAGGCCAAGAAGCCCGGCGCCGAATAGTGCATAGCTAGCCGGTTCCGGCGCGGAAGCACTGGCAGAAAGAAACTGCAGGTCGTCGATGCCACCGTTCCCGACGATCTCGAGAGACTTGATTGTTGCGGCAGTGTCCTGGATCGCGTAGTATGCATTGAAAGCCGAAACACCTTCACCTGGGACGGTGACCGTGTAACTTGCGACGACGTTGTTAGCCGTGCCAAGAGCGCGCAGAGTGAAGCTGTTGGATGACCCGGCCAGTACGCCAACCCCGATTTCGCTTGTGGGCTGAGTGAGACTGATCAGAATGTCAATGTTTGAAAAATCGAGGGGGCCGATGTAATTTGGCTGTGACTGCCCGCTGAACGGAACCGCGGCAATCGCTGCCGTTCCGTTCGTGGCAGCAATGGAAGAGATGCCCAGGGCGGCGTAAGCTGACGAATTGAGCGCCGAATTGGGGGTTAGTTCATCAAAATTTACCAGCGTTCCGAAAGTCGGCGACAAGCCGGTAGCCGTTCCGGTGGAATTGTCGCTTGAGTTTGGCGTGCCGGTAATTAAGGTCGCGGCCGAACCCAGTACACTTGCCGCCAGGCAGAGTGCCCAAGCTCCTAATAGTCTTCGCAATTTGTAAGTAGAACCTCCGTGAACGAGGCTACTGACAAAGAGCTACAAATCGATGACAGGCGGATAAAGAATCCGTGTCTCGGAACTGATTGCGCTTGGAAACGCGTTACGCCGGCACTAATCTCTTCTTATGTTGACGAAGAGCAGCATCGAATAACACAGTAAGTAGAATGATGGCGCCTTGGATCGCCTTTTCCCAAAACGGGTTTGTACCTAAATAGGTGAGTGCCGGGCCGATGCTCCCAAGCAGTAGCACGCCCAGGAAGGTTCCCGGAAGGCTGCCCCGTCCGCCCGTAATGGATGTTCCGCCCACGACAACCGCCGCGATTGCTTCCAGTTCTAGCCCATTTCCGCTATTCGCAGGAACATCAGAAAAGCGAACTGCATTTAAGAATGATGCGAGACCCGTCAGAGCCCCGAGCAGCACAAACACCGAGAATGTAGTTTCTCTGGTGGGGAGCCCTGCAAGACGCGCTGCCTCTTTGTTCGAACCCGTCGCAAAAACCATTCGACCGGCGGCCAGATTTCCCGATGCCCACCAGAGCGCACCGAATACAGCAAGAGCCGTTGTGAAAATCAGAACCTGTCCCCACCCCTGACTAAGCCCGACCCACTGGAAATTACTTGGCAGTCCTTCGACCCAAGCTCCACCAGTAAACCATCGCAGAGCTTCGCGCCAAGCCACCATGGTCGCTAACGTGACAACAATCGAGGGTATCTGAACAAAAGAGATAAGTGCTCCATTGCAAGCACCTAACGCGGAACCCATGATGAGTGCGGCGACCGCAACCAGTGGAACGGGAACGCCCGCTTTGGCGACGAACCCGCAGCACACGCTAACGACCGCGAAAAGAGAACCGACAGAGATGTCTATTTCTGCGACCACAATCACGAGCGTCATCCCGGCTGCGACAAGCAAGACTGGCACATTTGCGAGAGCAAGGTCGCGGAGGTTCTGCACGGCGAAGAACTGAGGCGCCGCGACAGCCAAAAAGGCATACAGCAGCAGAAGAGCAATGAGACTCGGCCATTCACGGCGGAAATGCACGTCCGTCAGTCCCCTTCCTTGACTTCTTCCAGCGGATGTCCGAGCGCAAGCGCGAGAATGGCGTAGGGAGATGCTTCGGTCCGGTCGAGAATGCCCGCGATTTTTCCGCCCGACATTACGGCAATGCGATCGCTCATGCCGAGCACTTCCGTTGTTTCTGATGAAATCATCAGGATTGCCATTCCCTCGTTTGCAAGCTCGCGCATGAGCCGATAGATTTCTGCTTTCGCTCCGACATCAATGCCCTGAGTGGGCTCATCAAGAATCAGGATTTTGGGGCGGATCATCAGCCACCGGGCAAGCGCAACTTTTTGCTGATTGCCGCCAGACAAGCTTCGAACCGGAGCGTTCGTTGAAGCTGTTTTGATTCGAAGTTTTTCCGTGTATTCGCGAGCTGTTGCGTTTTCCTGGTCGAAACGTAGAAAGCCGTGGCTTGAAATCTGGCGCAGGCTCGCCAAAGTAGTGTTCGTTGCGACGGACATCCCGAGGATCACACCATGGTGGCGTCGATCTTCCGGGACGTAGGCAACTCCAGCACTCACAGCGTCGGAGGCGGAGCGGATCTCGGCTTGCCTTCCCTCGATCAGAACCTCGCCCGCATCTGAAGGCTGCAAGGCCGAAGATTAGTTCTGCAAGCTGAGTTCGGCCTGCGCCGACTAAACCAGCCAAACCTAATATCTCTCCGCGCCGGACTGCAAGACTCACGTTCTTTACTCCGAGATCAGCCGAGCTTATTCCTCTGACTTCGAGAGCAATCTCACCCTGCCGAAAATGGCTCGGCGGAAACGTCGCATCCATGTCGCGACCGACCATGAGGCGGATCAGGTCGTCGGTATTGGTTCCGGCCATGGAACGCGTTTCAATGCTGTTCCCGTCGCGCAACACTGTCACCCGGTGAGCCAGCCGGAAGAGCTCTTCAAACCGGTGCGAAATGTACAGGACGGCCGTTCCGGCAGCGCGCACTTGGTCGATGATCCGGAACAGGTTTTCGGCGTCCTGTTCGCCCAGTGATGCAGTTGGCTCGTCCAGAATCAGCACCGATGTATTGGCGTCCAGAGCCTTTGCGATCTCGACCAATTGCTGCTCCGGCATGCTGAGTTCGCCCGCAAGCTGGTTCGGGAGAATGCGTGCTCCAACCCGCCGCAGCAATGTCTCTGCTGACTCGGTTCTCGCTTTCCAGGCCACCCGGTGCCAAGGTCGCCGAGTTTCTTTTCCAAGCGCCAGGTTCTCCGCAACGGTGAGATCGGGAAACAAAGCGGGCTCCTGATACACCACGCTGATTCCGAGTGCGCGTGTAAGTGCCGGCGTGGTGTTTTCCACGCGTTCACCGCGCAGCCAGATCTCTCCGGAATCCGGCTGTACCGCCCCGGTCAACACCTTAATCAGAGTGGATTTGCCCGCGCCATTCTCACCCACCAGCGCATGGACCTCGCCTGGAAGCAGTTGGAGTGAAACTCCCTTCAAAGCGCGAATCCCGCCAAACGATTTGGTAATTTCCCGGGCTTCCAGAACAGGATTATTCGTGGTCGGTACTGGTTCCGGAATGCCCTGTCCTGTCAAGAAGTTCGCCTCTCGAAGTTGTACCATCCGCGCGAATGAAGCTGAGCTACCATGAAGCCGGAATACCATGCTTGAACACAGAAAGGTCTTTTGCGCACTCGGAGGTTTGTGTTGAGAACGCGGTGGTTTTACGCGTTTTTCTTCATATCCGGTTTCTGCAGCCTGATCTACGAAGTTGTGTGGCTGCGCCTCAGCATGGCCAGCTTCGGCGTGACCACTCCGATGGTCTCGATCGTGTTATCCGTTTTCATGACGGGCCTCGGATTGGGTTCCTGGCTGGGCGGCCGCCTGATCCGCCGGTACGACCGCTCGTCAGCTGCCGTTCCGCTGCGGCTCTACGGAATGTTGGAGCTGATCATCGGGTGCTCCGGATTTATCGCGCCGGCGTTGATCATCCTGGGTTACCACCTGCTCCGCGATGCCGGCAGAAATCTGGCTTGGGGCTCCTCCGTTTACTACTTGCTGTCCGGCACGTGGATCCTGCTCGCGCTGCTGCCTTGGACGACCTGCATGGGGGCAACGTTCCCGTTTGCAATGGCCGCCATTCGCAAACTCCACGGCGAAAACTCAGAGCATTCTTTCAGCTATTTGTACCTTGCAAATGTCTTGGGCGCCATCCTGGGCACGCTCATTCCGGCGTTCATCCTGATCGAGTTGCTGGGATTCCGCGGAACTCTCTATGTTGCAAGCGCGCTCAATGCGCTGCTCGCCCTCGGTGTATTGGTCCTGAGTTCTTCCGCTTTGGTCAAGTCTGCCGCGATCACATCTCCCGCTGAATCCCTGGACGCGAACACCCGGCCGGCGCAGGAATCCGGAGCCTTGCTGCTTCTCTTCACGACGGGGCTATGCAGCATGGCAATGGAAGTGGTCTGGGTTCGGGAATATACGGTTTATCTCGGAAACGTGGTGTACGCGTTCGCCACGATTCTTGCGCTTTATCTGGCCGCGACATTCTTTGGCTCCTACTTATACAGACGGCGCGTTCGGTCGCAGGAAACCAGCACCCTTGGACTGGCGTGGCTGCCGCTCGGGTTGATTGCTTTGCTTCCGCTTCTTTTCGCGGACCCGCGGCTGCCTATCCCCGAGGCAGCGGACAGCACTGCGCAGAGCCTGGCGTTCGGTGCCATTCGCGCCGTTCTCGGAATCGCAGGGTTTAGCGGTCTTGTCGGTTTTCTCACTCCCATGCTGGTCGATCGTTGGTCAGAAGGAAATCCGGAGTTGGCGGGCAAGGCTTACGGCGTAAATGTCGTCGGCTCGGTACTTGGACCGCTCCTTGCGGGATTTTGGATCCTGCCCTTAGCCGGCGAGCGCTGGGGCTTGGTCCTTATGTCGCTTCCGCTCTTTGTCGCTGGCTTTGTCAGTGCCGCACGGGCGTCCCGTTCGGGGTTGCGAATGCTTAATCTGCGCCCTGTCGGTTTGTTCGTCGGCACAATCGGTCTGGCGCTTATACTCACCTTCGTGACGAAGGATTACGCGACGAAGTTCCCGGATCGTGTGGAACTCCGGGATCACACCGCAACAGTGATTGCTACCGGGGAAGGCATGCACAAGAGGCTGCTCGTAAACGGAACCGGCATGACCAAGCTGACACCGATTACAAAGCTGATGGCGCATATGCCACTGGCGTTTCTCGAAAGGACGCCAAAGAATGCACTGGTGATCTGTTTCGGCATGGGCACTACGTTTCGGTCCATGCTTTCCTGGGGCATCGATGTGACCGTTGTTGAGCTTGTGCCGAGCGTTCCAAAGCTGTTCGGGTATTTCCACCCGGACGGACCCGATCTGTTAAAGTCGCCTCGCGCCCACGTCGTCATTGATGACGGACGGCGCTATCTCGAGCGTTCGAACGAGCAGTTCGACGTCATCGCGGCTGATCCACCGCCGCCCATCGGGGCCCCCGCTTCGAGCTTGTTGTATTCACAAGAGTTCTATTCGATTCTCAAACCGCATCTCAAGCCCGGCGGCATTGTTCAGGTTTGGTGCCCGGGCGGAGACGACGCTACCATGGCTTCCATCGCGAAGTCGCTGCAAAACGCGTTCCCCTATGTCCGCGGATTTCTCGGCATCGAAGGATGGGGCGTTCATTTCCTCGCGAGTATGGAGCCCATACCTCTGCCTTCTCCCGCGGAACTGGCGCGGCGTATGCCGTCAGCCGCAGTTAAAGATTTGCTGGAGTGGAACCCGCAATCGACCGCAACCGACATATTCGATAATATGCTGAGCGACCAGGAAACGCTGGGCGAATTCATTACTTTGAAGCCACAAGTTCCGCCTATTGCTGATGACCGGCCGATCAACGAATATTTCCTGTTGAGATCGGCGGATCCCAAGATTCCGATCTAATTCGTCCTTTGACGTTGTGCGTCGTGCGCTCTAGGGATTGGCTTAGAGTAGGATTGTGACGGCCACAGAGGTGTACGAACTGACAACTCAAGGAGGCGCGAGCGACTTTCGACGTCTGATTGAAAGCTGTTCTTCCCTCGGCGCTTACTGTCTTATCGGAGGCTTAGCAGTCAATTGCTATGTTGAACCGGTCTACACACCGGATGCGGTTTTTGTGTTCGCCGCCACGGCACTGCACGGTCTTACTCAACTCCTTCAGCAAGCAGGATTCACGATTGAAGTACATTCGCATTCCGTGAATGCCACGCCTGCAAAAAGTGAACTCCGCATTCAATTCACGACGGACCCGCGGTATCAGCCTTTTATCTCTCGTTCAGTCGAAACCGAAGTCCTTGGTGTTCACGTTCGTATAGCCCGCTTAGAAGATGTCGTCCAAGGTAAACTTTGGGCCTACTCTGATCCGAGGCGACGTCTTGGTAAGCGCAAAAAGGATGAACTGGATCTGATCCGGCTTGCGGAAGCCTACCCGCATTTAATACCCGGTTACCCCCGCGAGCTTATCGAATTGATCGAACGAGGGTAACCGAAGTTTTCTCTGGTTAGGCTTCCTTGGGTCTGCCAATCGGAGCATCAGGATTCTCGGGTCCGAAATGCTTCAGCATGACCAGATTTTCACGATCACTCTTATTCGTGATCACAACGCCCTCTTTCGCCCGATCAGCACTGACAAAGAACTCATCCTTCGTCATCTGGCCGAAGCGGATCAGAGTTGGCGTTTCCGTTTCGTGCTTGCCAAAACTTCCGTAACCCTGAACGACGATCACTCCATGAGCCGCGGCGTCTTTGATCGTGACCGACTTGCCCGGAAAAACCGTCAATTCTTTCGCAGAGTAGTGAGAAGTTGAATAAACGACCCAGCTCTCCGAGTAGCCGGCTTCCTTCATTTCTCCCTGCGGCTTGACTGGATGCGGCTCGAACAGGCGGTTTGCCGAGAAGTTCGGATCAACGTTTGCTTCCCAATCCATCATCTCGATCAAATAGTCAAGGTCGTGCGCGTGCTCCTGCGGAACATCTTTCACCAGAAGATCCCACGGTACGTGTCGGCCTTCGACCATGGATTGATACATAGCGAATACGTCCGAGTTGACTTGCGGTTCGTACGTGACCAGTGAGCCTGGAGCATGCAGGATTCCAGGGTCCACCTGCCATCCGCTGCCCGGTTTCAACTTATAGGCGCGTGAAAGATACAGGATCTCGTTATCACCTTCGTTCCAGCGCTCCAGGCAGCGTCGAACCTCTTCCTTCTTCGTTCCCGGATTCAGGCCCATGAACGTGTACGGGAAGTTGTTCCCTTTGAAGTTGTATTGAGGCGGGAAATAGTAGGCTTCGGGTTTGCCTTTCTGCTTCACGCGCGCAGCAAACTCATCGTTCTGGTGGAGATGGTGCGGAATGGGTCCAAGGTTATCGAAGAACTTGCATAACAGGTTGAACCCACCGTGCTTTGACATGACGTCAGAGCCGAGGTACTGATCGCCATTGGTCTCAATTGCCTGTTTGAGCTGCACCTTCTGGCCATTAAATTCGATGTAGCTGAGCCCCTCATCCTCCGCCGTCAAGGGACCATTTGCGGCCTTGGTCGTAGAAGAGAACCAGCGCTCATCGATACCGCCGCGGTGTGCGCCCAATGCATAGAGATCCCGGGGATCAAGTTTCAAACGGCCGCCCGGCATCAAAAAGGAGCGGGGCACCCAGCATGGCGCTAGCCGGACGATTCCCTCGCCTGCTTTTAGCGCTTCGGAAGCTAGTTTGTTGTTAGACATGAGAGATCTTGGCTTTTGTAATGGCAAGCAAACTTCACGAAGTTGCTCGTTCGAAGTCTTCAAGAGACTCGGGAATGGCAGATGCCTGCCCGATTGCACAATGATATTCGATCGAAACCCGGCTTTTTGCCGGAATCCAACGGTAACAGGGCACGCCAAAGAGCTGCGAGCGATCAATCATTTCTCGTCGGCTCTCGGGAATTGGTGAGACTCCAAACTCCATTCCCCAAGTCGTGGTGCGGTTGTTCCAGGGCTTGCCAGCCCGGCTCTCGTTTTCTTCCCATATTCCTAGCCACGGGAAATCCGCCGTGTTCCAGACGTAGCCAATCACCACTTTCGATCGCGGCGAATAGGCGAAGAACCAAGCTTGTGGGGACGCAGAATTCAGAAGGTGAGCAGTATAGCCGCCCGACGATGCGGCACTGTTGAACGTTTGAAGATCTCTCCTCCCGCCGCCGGGCTCAGGAAGCCAGGGCCACTCAAACTCGAGCTCGCCGTTCAGCGTACGTGATTTCGTTGCTGTCGTGCGAATCTGTGTTTTTCCCCGTTCGACAAATGGCGCTCCAAGCGTCGCGTGTTGGGTCCACGCGATGGGACGGTCGAGAATAGAGAGATTCTCGACGGTTTCGCTGATATGGACTTTCTTTCCGCTCAACCGAATTCGACGTTCAAAAGCAAGTTGAGCAACCGGAAGGGTAGCCCGAGCGGTCATTTGCTGTGCTTCGGTTGTGATCTCAAACGTAAGGAGCGCGACTTCCCCATGGACGATCAACCCCGCACGCGCTTCATCCTCCGACGGGGGTCCAAAGACATCGAGGCAGAGATTATGCCCCATAATGCCTGCCAGAAGCTTACTTTCTGCGTCGTTGCCGTATTCCGGATACTTCTCCGGCGAATAATCGCGAACATCAATGGAGGGCCAAGGCGGGCTCCACAGCGGGTTCACCCCCGTTTGCTTGTCGACAATCTCGGCAATGTGTCCGCCTTGCACCGAGACCGTTACCCGTATGTCGTCGTTCTCGATCTGCGCCGCTGGAAGGTTTCGGTAAAGGGTCATCTCACTCTGAAGGTCAGCTTAGGGGAGGAGACCATGGTTTCTCCTCCCCCGGAAGCTAATCAGAAGCTTAGCCGAAGAGCGAGTTGAAGACTACGCGGATCGTTCGCTTGGGTCTTTGTTACCTGGCCGAATGCTCCCGAATTGATGGACGTAGTGGGAGAGCCGAACCATGGCGTATTCGTAAGGTTGAACGCCTCCGCGCGGAACTGCAGGCGAACGGCTTCCGCCAAGCTAAACGTCTTGAATAGCGACGCATTCACCTGGTGCGGCCGGGGAACGCGGATTCCAGGCAGGAACGGGCTTAGCGTTGATAACTGGTAAGGGCTCTGGATAAGCCAGGCTGCTGGCTGCGACGGGCCGCTACAATTCTGGCGCGCACCGGTCAGGCTAATGCTACAGGTGTTGAACTGGGCACTAAAACGATCCGTAGTGTTGATGGAGGGATTGATGCCCGTCGATATCGCGCCGCCTGACCATGTCGTGTTAGACGTCTGGTTAGAGCCGGGTATTGTCCCTCCGCCGTTGGTGGGAGCAGGCATCGGAAATCCTGATTGAATGTAAACCATGGCATTAACTTGCCATCCGCCAAGGAAGATGTTGCGGATTCCCTTGTCTTTAAAAAACGGAAGTTCGTAGCCACCGGCAACGGAGAAACGATGCGGGGCATCGAAGCTGCTTAGGCTCCGCGCAGGACTGCTGAACGGATCCTGATTGTTCAGATAAGTCGTGGCTTCCAAGGCTTTGGAATATGTATAGCTCCCGATGATATACAGCCCCCGCGACAAACGCTTATCGAGATTAACTTGTAAAGAGTCGTAGGAGGAATAGCCATACGAGTTGCTTAGCGAGGTGACATTAAGAAACTGCGGAAATGGGAGCAGTAACTGCTGAACGGTCGTGTTCTGCGTATTCAAGGTCCCCGAGACACGACCGAAAAAGGGATTCGGCACTGATGCAAGGAGGCCGGTTCCCAGGGAAAGAGCGGAAGCGGGGACTACATTGATCTGCTTCGCCACTTGCAAATCCTGGGTGCGGCTGCCGGCATATCCCACACTCAACAACATCTGCGATGGAAGCTGTTGCTGAATCTGCGCAGAAAACTGGTGGACGTAGGGTATCTTCCGGTCTGGATTGCTGTATGTCAGGCTTTGGCCAAGGAGAGTGCCGAGGCCCTGAGTACTGCCCACCGGCTGAAGAATGCCAGATGGATAAGGATTGTTCAGGTAATTGAGAGGAACCAATCCGGCATTGTTCACGGACGACACGAAGCTAGTGCTAGTGCTGAAGCCGTTGTTCTGTCCTATATCCATGGTTGGCAGATAAGTGATTCCATAGCCGCCACGGAAAACAGTGCTGGACGTGATTTTGTAGGCAAGTCCAAAACGAGGCTGCCAGTTGTTGAGATCCCGCCGGAAAGGAAGTCGGTTGCTTGCGCTGTTGCCGGTAAACAAGAGCCCGCCGTATAGCGTACGGAATCCGGGGATCTGTAACGGACTGAGGGCGTCCGTGGCAAAGCCGGCGTTTTGCCGGTTAAGCCTTTCCGATAGCGGCGATTCATAGTCCCAACGCACGCCAAGATTGAGCGTCAGTCGGCTGTTTACGCGCCAGTCATCCTGGAGAAATCCCGCGTAGTAGAGACTTTGGTAGGCGTACGCAGCGTTGATCGGTACGCTGCCGCTGGCCGGCGCACCAAGCAGGAAGGAGGCGAAGGCGTCACCGGACAGATTATCCGATTGCACCGGGTTCGCTTGCGTGTAGCCGTTGTTGAAGCCGAAAGTGCCCGCGGAGGATGTAGGATTGGCAACGTTCTCGCGAATGTTCCGGAAGTTAAAGCCGACCCTGACAGAATGCGCGTTGAAGGTTTTGGATAGAGTTTCAGCCCAGGAGGACGTGTTGGTGTACGTATACGTGCTGCCGGTATAACCGAATCCGGAGAAATTCCCGTTGGAGTAATACGACCCGACGTTCATATAAGGGAACGATGGGGTGGCGAGCTGGGCGGCGAACGAGGCGGGAAATCCGAGCTGGGTGGGATCAAAGCCAACCGCATGCCTCGCAATCGCAAATACGTGACGGACGAAAGACACTCGGGTATCAAGAACAGTGGTAGGCGAGAGGATGGTCGTGAGGTCCGCGATCACAGCGGTGTTCGTCCGCCAGTGCAAGTAAAGTGGCGATGCCGCACCGACAAATCCCGCGGTCTGGTTCACTTCATGGCGATTGCTGCGGAGAACATCAACGAAAAGCTTATTCTGTTCGTTGAACGCGTGGTCAAAGCGGAAGCTGTGGATGTCGTATTTGTCACCTCTCGTGTTGGTCGGATCACTGAAGTTATTCTGGCCGAATCCGTTGCCAGGAACATTAGGAAGCGGCAGATACGAAAGCATGTTTCGAGACACGCTGTTAATCCTATTTTGCGGAATGATATTCCCGGCAAACGGTGTTCGCGAATAAGTAGTGACACCGTTGACTGTTGTCGCAACCGTGCTTAGCGGATCATAAAGCGTAACGTGCTGCCCGCTGGAATTTAACAGTCCCGAGAAGTCGCCGTTGCGTTCCGCGGCCGTCGCTACCGTATACGTCTGAGCGAAGGGGACGCTATCGCGTATGTCCTCCCAGTTGTACATGAAGAACGTGCGGTTCCGTCCGTCATAGAGCTTCGGAATATAGATGGGCCCTTCCACTTCCACGCCCGGCTCATTCCAATGAAACGGAACTTTACCTTGTCCCAAGAGATTGCCATCGAACGTATTGGCGTTTAGAACCGTATTGCGCCAGTAATCATATAAGTTGGCGTGAAAACGGTTCGTCCCGCTCTTCAAGCCGACATTAACAGTGCCGCCGCCTGTGCGCCCATATTGTGCATCGTAGGTGCTGGTCTGCACCTTCGACTCTGACACTGCATCAGGAGGCGGGGCAAGCGTCAGGTTGTTAGGTTGCGTGAACGACTCGCTAGAGGTGTTCGGCGCACCATCCAACAAGAACTCGTTTGTAAAAGCGCGGCTGCCGTTGATGTTGTAGGAGTCCATGCCGCCGTTGTCAAACGGGCGATCGGACCGGCTGGATAAGGCGACATTGTGCTGAACGCCCGAAGCCAATGTTGTGAGCTCGAATGGATTACGGCCTAGCAGCGGCAACTCCGCTGTCGCTGCCGCGCCGATGGTTTGGCCGAGATCCGCGTTTGCACTTTGGATTTGCTGGCCTGAAGCTTCCACTGTGATCTGCTCGGAAACTCCCCCCACTTGCAGCGTAAAATCAACCTGCTGCTTGTCGCCGACACTTAATTGGACGTTTGTCCTGGTCTCCGTCTTGAAACCGGAAACGCTGGCGGTTATCGAATAGCGGCCGGGCTCAAGGAATGGTGTTGTGTAAGTGCCCTCACCGGTGGTCAAGGTGCTGACAGTAGCTCCTGTCGCTTGATTCTTGATTTCAACCCTTGCACCCGCGATTTTGCCGCCCGACGGGTCACCAACTGCTCCCGTTACGGTGGCACGGAATTCCTGAGCTGGCGCGTTATACGGCAGCAGTGCCAGTCCTAAACTCAGCCCAACGAGGCTTGGCCCCAAGAGCTTACGCTTGCTCGAAACGAAGGCGCCTACGCGGCGCAGTAAAGCCTCCGACATGAGAGACTCCCTTCCCAAAGTTTTCTAGAAACTAGACCCGTTTTGAAACGTTACAATACTGGAGGCGATTGTAGGGTCTCTTCGGGGCCAAGTCAATATCATGATTTACAAGTCGAATGCTCGCCCGTCAGGCTTCAGCTCTGAAAACAATCGATGTAGGATACGCTTCGGAGATTGAGCCGTTCAAAGCTGGCGCATGTCTTTCCCACAAAACTCCGAGTTTGAGAATCACCGATGACTAACAGATTTCCTTATCTACATAACGCAATGTGGCCTGGATTAGTTGGGAAAGGCGGGGACGCCGAGCCACCAATCGACCTTCAAACGATGCTCGAACTTACGGCGGCGGCTGAAGTGAACGGCGTGAAGTTCGATGGCGTCGACCTGTTCCTTTCGCTGCCCCACACTGACATCGATTCTTCGGACGACGATCTAAAGGGCTTGGCTGAAACTCTGCAATCGAAGGGGCTGCGTGCAGGCTCTCTGGTCGCGCCCGTGTGGCCGCCTACAGGTGGTTCGGCGATGGGCGATGAGACGGAACGCGCCCGTTTCCTGGAACAGGTCAAAAAGTCGTGTCGTATCGGAAGCAAACTTCGTGATCTCGGTGTTCGCCAGTATGGAGTGATCCGGATTGATTCGGCAACCGGACCTGGTGAATGGGCCAAGAACCCGGAACAAAATACAAAGCGAATTGCGGACACGTTCCGAACGGCTTGTGACATTGCCGACGACTTCGGAGAACGACTGGCGGCGGAAGGTGAGATCTGCTGGGCGGGCATGCATAGCTGGCGGCGCAACGTGGAACTGCTGGAGCTTGTGGGCAGGCCAAAGACACTTGGCTTTCAAGCTGACATGGCCCACACGATGCTCTTCACCATGGGTTACAACGCGCCGGAAGACCGGCTCTTGCCGGACGACTTCGACTGGTCCGATCACGAAAGACTTGCGTCGGCCTACAAACAGGTGGCAAGTGCCCTGCGCCCCTGGACTATTGACTTTCACGTCGCACAAAACGATGGCACGGTCAAAGGCTCCGGCTCTCACGACAAAACCGGAAAGCATTGTTTGCCGTCTGATCCGAACGGGAAATTGGACATTGTGCGCGATGCGGGCGCCTGGATGCG
This sequence comes from uncultured Acidobacteriaceae bacterium, assembly GCA_963730775.1. Classification (GTDB taxonomy): domain Bacteria; phylum Acidobacteriota; class Terriglobia; order Bryobacterales; family Bryobacteraceae; genus Bog-105. Next base: position 36,329 of record CAVSTI010000029.1, read on the forward strand.
CGACGACAGCGGCAATGTGACGCGCGCGTTCCAGCATATCTGCTGGGATGGCTGCATGTTTCCGAACTCTGTCATGGAGAAGCAGGACACATGGAACGACATACTTCGCGTGATGATTGCGGTGCGTGCAGCACACGGGTGGAACTAAATGGCTAAGGATCTGAGGATCGGCGTGATCGGCTGCGGATTCATGGGCCGCACGCACTCGAACGCGTTTGGGCAGGCTCCGAAGTTTTTCACCCTCCCTTACCGCCCGGTATTGAAGCGAGTCTGTGCCCGAAACGCGGAACGCGCAAAAACGTTTGCGTCCAATTGGGGTTACGAAGGGTTTGAGACCGACTGGCGCACTGTTGTCGACTCCCCTGACATCGACCTTGTTGATATTGCAACGCCCAATGACACACATGCGGAAATCGCTATAGCCGCTGCAAAGGCGGGCAAAATGGTCATGTGTGAGAAGCCGCTTGGCAGAAATGTCGCCGAGTCGGAATCAATGGTCCGGGCCGTGGAAGAAGCCAAGGTGGCCAACATGGTCTGGTATAACTACCGCCGCGCCCCTGCTGTTGTGCTCGCGAAGAACCTGATTGATGCCGGCAAGCTAGGCAGAATCTTTCACTACCGAACCGTGTTTCTGCAAGACTGGACGATCTCGGCGGACCTTCCGCAGGGCGGCGAAGCCCTGTGGCGGCTGGACGCGAACGTAGCCGGCAGCGGCGTCACAGGAGACTTGCTCGCGCACAACATCGATACCGCGTTATGGCTCAACGGACCGATCCGCGAGGTGAGTGCCATGACTGAGACCTTCATCAAGGCCCGGAAGCACAATCTGACAGGCAAAGAAGAACCAGTCGCCATCGATGACGCAAGTGCCTTCCTTGCCCGATTCCAGAACGGGTCCTTGGCCACGTTTGAAGCGACACGGTATGCACGCGGCCACAAAGCGCTCTACACCCTTGAGATCAACGGAGAATCGGCATCGCTGCGCTGGAATCTTCATGATCTGCATCGGCTGGAATATTTCGACTATCGGGACGAAGGTCCGCTTCGCGGCTGGAGAAGCATTCACATCACCGACAGCGACCATCCTTATATGAAGAACTGGTGGGTTCCTGGTTTGCAGATCGGCTACGAACATACCTTCATACATCAAGCGGCTGATTTTCTGGCGGCTGTTGGGGAAGGCAAAAGCGCTTCGCCCACGTTCCGGGAAGCTTTGCTGACGGACGACGTAACTGAAGCAGTTTTGAACTCAGCCAAGAATCGCACCTGGGAAACCATCCGAGAACGTTAGGTTCTGGCAAAGGGAGGAACGACGTGGTTCTGCGGTCCACCAAACGACTGAAGTTCGTCATAGCAGCGCTCGCGTACATGCTGCCGGTCTGCGTGTTTGCACAAACTGCCGCGGTCAAGCCGCTCGAAGAAAGCGGGTTTCAATCGATCTTCGATGGCCGGAGCCTGGAAGGTTGGGACTGCGATCCCACCTTCTGGCGTGCTGAAGCCGGAGCGATGATCGGCGAGACAAAGCCGAATCACCAGCCTAAACAAAACATCTTCTGCATCTGGAAAGGCGGCGAGCCGGCCGATTTCGAGTTAAAAGCGCAATATCGTCTGACTGGTACGAACGGAAACAGTGGCATCCAATACCGGAGCATCGAAAGACCGGACATCGCAAGATGGGTGATGCAGGGATATCAGGCAGACATCGATCTTCATCAAACATATACCGGTCAAATCTATGAAGAGCGGGCACGAGGTTTTCTGGCCATGCGAGGACAGGTCTCCTACGTCTCAACAGGCAAAAAGCCCGGATCGATCGGACAGGTCGGCGATGGCGATCAACTCAAATCGTTCATCAAAGACAACGACTGGAATGACATCCACATCATCGCCCGGGGCAACACTCTTGTACAGCTGATCAACGGCCACGTCATGAGTACGCTAATGGATGACGACACGGCCGGCCGGAAGATGAAGGGTGAAATCGGCATCCAATTGCACCTTCTACCGGCGGCGGCCATGAAAATGGAAGTCAAAAACATCCGCCTGAAAAACTTCTGAATTCTGCATTACCCACGTAATGCTGCTGTAACACTCGGTAGCTATCCTACTCGGCACGAAAGGTCGTTTTCGCCATGGCTGCTGCTGCTCCAGTACCCGTCACTCCTCACCACCCGGCTCCTTCCGGCTCCCTTCTCGATTCAAAGATTAAGCGTAGTCCCGGCAAGGTTGGTGCCGTCGTTTTTGGCGTTGCATTGCTAGGTGGTTTCATTTACGCGGGCTCGCAGCTGCTTTCCGATCTCGGCGAAGTGCATACCGGGTCAGCGTTGCCGTACGTTTTGCTGGGCTTTGCGTTATTAATCGCTCTGGGATTTGAATTTGTCAATGGCTTCCACGACACCGCGAACGCCGTAGCAACCGTTATTTATACGCACACGCTCGAACCTCACCTGGCGGTTGTTTGGTCGGGCACATGGAACTTCATCGGTGTGCTCACCTCGACGGGCGCAGTTGCCTTCGGTGTAGTCTCTCTTCTGCCAGTCGAGTTGATTCTTCGTGTCGGGAGCGGGGCCGGATTTTCCATGATTTTTGCTCTGCTCGTGGCAGCCATCATCTGGAATCTGGCGACCTGGTATTTCGGCATACCGAATTCCAGCTCCCATACCCTGATCGGCTCCATCATCGGCGTGGGCCTGATGAATCAGATTCTCGAAGCAAAGAGCGGCGTTTCGGGCGTCGATTGGAGCCAGGCCCTCAACGTGGGAAAGAGCCTCCTGTTTTCGCCAATTGTAGGTTTCATATTCTCCGCGCTCCTCTTATTCGTGATGCAGAAGCTGGTTAAGAACCGGAAGCTGTACGACGAACCGCAAGGCACCGAGCCGCCTCCGTTCTGGATCCGGGCTCTTCTCTTCTTCACCTGCACGGGCGTGAGCTTTGCGCATGGTTCAAACGATGGTCAAAAGGGCATGGGTCTAATCATGCTGATTTTGATCGGCACTGTTCCGACAGCTTACGCGTTGAATCATGCAGTCGCTTACCAGGAAGTTCAGAACTTCATCGCTATTTCTGAGAAGGCGGAGCATACGCTCGAGAAATACGCCGGGGGATTGAGCAACCCTCCCGCGGCAGTTAAGATTCCGGCGCAAGCCAAACAGAACGACTGGGTTCCCCCAGAGCAGGTTCCGCTGGAAAACGCAATCTCCAATCGGAAGATCGCGCCGGAAACTCCGGTCCAGCTTAGCCGGCTCATCGAGATCATCAAGGACCAGGTCGCTGGTTATAAAACTTTAGCTGCCATGCCGCCGGCGCAGAGCCGGAACGTTCGCAACCAGATGTATGTGGCCAGTGAAACTTTGCGAGTCATGGAAAAGAACAAGACTCCAAACTTCTCGGCGGACGATGCGGCGGCGATTTCCAATTACAAGAAGCAGCTGGACCACGCCACAAAATTCATCCCGAGCTGGGTGAAAGTTGCCGTAGCATTGGCGCTTGGCCTGGGAACGATGGTCGGCTGGAAACGCATTGTCGTTACTGTCGGCGAACGAATCGGGAAACAGCACCTCACGTACGCCCAGGGTGCGTCGGCAGAACTGATAGCAATGGGTACGATTCTTGCCGCCGACCGCTTCGGCCTTCCGGTCAGCACCACACACGTACTCACTTCGGGCGTCGCGGGGACGATGGCAGAGAACGGTTCCGGTTTGCAGTGGGGTACGGTACGCTCTCTCGTTGCCGCATGGGTCCTCACTCTGCCCTGCTCTATTCTTCTCGCTGGCGGCCTGTATTGGCTATTTCGACACACGTTCTAAAAGCTGAGCCGCGCGAAGACCTTCAACATAGAACCGGCTATCCGCAATACTTTATGCGCTGAGAATCCGGCCAGTCTGTCCGCCCCTAAGGCTCCGAAGCAACAAGCTAGGTTGCCTTGAAGCTAAAGTTGCTGATAGGAAGGGCGACAACTTTGGCAGATCAGAACCGAAGAGCATTCATGGGGCGAGCAGCCGCGCTGACTGGACTCGCCATCTCCCAGCAAGCAACAGCGAGTCAGGCGGCGTCACGCGAGCGTCCCAATCTCGTCTACATTTTTGCTGACCAGCTTCGCTATTTCTCATGCGGCTATGCTGGCGACGAATACGCGCGCACTCCGAATATCGATCGCTTGGCATCTCAGGGATGCAACTTCCACCAGGCGATCTCGTCAACGCCCGTCTGCGCACCGTATCGAGCGTCTCTGCTGACTGGCAAGTATCAGTCGAGCACCGGGATGGTCATCAACGAGCTCCGACTCAGTCCTGAGCACGAATGCTTCGGCCATGTACTCAGTCGCAACAATTACCGGACCGCATATATCGGAAAGTGGCATCTCTGGGCTAATGAACTCGGACATCATGAGCTCACTCGGAACGCGTTTGTACCTCCCGGTCCATATCGTATGGGGTTTGATGGCCTGTGGCAGGCTTATAATTTCAACCACGAATACTACAATTCGCCGTATTTTGAGAACGACACAACTCGGCACATCCGTAAAGAATATGAACCCGATGGCCAAACAGACGTAGCCATCCAATTCCTGGAACAGGCCGGCAAAGGCGTCCAGCCGTTTGCGCTCTTCGTTTCCTGGGGACCGCCACATGATCCGTGGGACCAGAAGAACGTTAGACCGGATGATCTTGAGTTCTTCAGAAGCATAAGCCTGCCGAAACGTCCCAACTATTCCGAGACACCCGATCCTTATGCGGATAACTGGGCGCGCATTACGCCCGAGTACCCAAAGCAAATCGATGATTTTCAGCGCACCTATTACGCGCAGAGCGCAGGCATTGATCGCTGCGTGGGGCGAATAGTGGACGCACTTGACAAGTCCGGCCTGGCGGACAACACGATCCTGGTGTTCACGTCGGACCACGGCGAGATGTTCGGAGCACACGGCAGGCGTGCGAAGTACATCTTCTACGAAGAAGCGGCACGAATTCCGTTCTTGATGCGCTGGCCTAATCACATCCCGAAAAAGAGGGTCTCGGACGCCCTGTTAGGAACGCCGGACATCATGCCTACAGTGTTGTCCCTGATGAACCTGCCTATTCCGAAATCTGTTGAAGGCGTTGATCTGAGCCATGAAGCACTCGGCAGATCGGGAGCTTCGCCTGACGCTGCGCATATGCAAGGAATGGGGACCACCGCCGCTTGGACAGACGGGACCGAGTGGCGTGCACTCCGCGACCACGAATACACTTACGCCGTTTACAAGCGAGACGGTCGGGAACTCTTATTTCACGATCGAACCGATCCGTATCAAATGCGAGATCTCGCAACCGATCGGTCGAGCGCTTCCACCCTTACGCATTATCGAGACCTCTCCCGGAGATGGAGAAAAGAGCATAACGACACCTTCGAGAGTTGCACCTGGTATCGAGACCACTGGACTCAAGACCGAAATATTACTTCGACAGCTCTCGGTACTGGCCAGAATTTGAAAGCTCTCGATTCTCTCTTGAGCCACTGGTACCCGAAGGACCGGACGGCCTAGCTGTAGCCACATCTGCGCTCGCCCCGCCGCCTGGGCGTTTCACAACGGTCAAGTTGATTTTGGAAGCGTATTCGCGCGAGTGGTGAACTGCGTTATGCGCCACGATCCCGGTGGTCTCGTCGTAGTTTTTGCCGCCCGTGTTCATGTTGCGATCGAAACGCGGGAAGTTACTGCTCGAAATTTCGATCCTGATGCGATGGCCTGCCGGGAAGTAGGTGCTCGTCGTCATCGGCTGGAGAGTTACGGGATAAACTTTGTCCTTCTCCATCCAGACCGGCGGTTTATCGTAGCCCTCTCGATACCGAAGGCGCTGGATCGTTTCGTCCAGGTTGTACGCGGTACCATCCGGCAGCACATCGATCAGCTTGATCGTGATGTCCGTATCTTTCACATCGGACGAGACATACAAGGTCGGCTCCACCGGTCCGCTCACCTCGATTCCCTCCTTTAACGGCTCCGAAGTGTAGACGAGGATATCGTTCCGAGTTTCCATCGCTCGCTGGTCGAAAGCGCCGCCTGTCACTGCATTGCCTGTGCAGCAGACATTGCCGCCATGGGAAGGGACAGGGTTCATCGGGTCATACACAAAGCTGTCAGGCTTGTCCGCAGCGGCCGGCGTCTGAGTAAGCACACCATCGCCATACAGGGTGTTCGCTCTTCCGCCACTTGTAAGATAGAACGTCATCGGCTGCGCTCCTTCGGGAGGCCAGGTGTTCGAAGTCTGCCACTTATTCAGACCCATGGTGTAGTAGCGAACCTTTGGTGTCTTCTCGAGGATCTTGTTGTCTTCGCCTTTCAGGAAATGATCGAACCAGCCATATGTGAGGGCATCGTAGTCGAGTCGCGCATCGCCCATATCCCGCTCGCCGACAATCGTATGCTCAGACGCTCTTTTATAGCTGCAATGAAGTGTCGGCGCTATCACGGCATATTGCTGGTTCGCAATTTCAGGCCTGGCGGTTCGTCGAACGAAGTTGTATGCGGCCAGGTTGGGGCCGATCGAGACGTCGTACCACGACATAAACCAGAACCCTGGTATGTTAATCGGCTTGTCGTCGTGCCAGAGACCGCCGCGATACCAGGCCGGGTGATTTGGCGTGCGCTCGATCATCCCTCCTTCCGAGGGCACAGGCATGGGGTCGGCGAAGATCCCCTTTGGGCCGTCCACCGCCTTGATAATGTCCATCTCCGGCAGATGCCGGAGCGCCTTCGCCCAATCGATTGGCGGCTGCTGCTGGGCAAGGTCGAACGACTTCGAAACACGAATCAGATCCTGCTGCGACGTACTTGGCGGGAACATCGGCCTGACCTGGTTCTGTTCACCGTAGAGCCACGCAATGAAAAGCATTTGGACGGCGCCGCCGCGGTACCAATTCCCTTGTTCGACATAAGGAGCAACGCGTCCGACGCCGGCCCCGAACCCTTGCGGAATCATGGTCGTGAACCCGGGATTGCCAAGCGCGGCCACACCCAATTGCCATTCTGCCGTCGAAGAACAGCCGATCGTGCCCACCTTCCCGTTCGACCAGGGCTGAGAAGACATCCAGGTGATGGCGTCTGATCCGTCCGATAACGGTGCGCCCAGGATGTCGTAATTCCCTTCGGAAAAGAAGTGACCCCGCTCGTTCATCTCAACGTAGGCGTAACCCCGCTTCACGGCTTCGAGTTCAGCCGACATATCGCGCGGCACGCCGTTTTGCACGTCCCAGTAATTGAAGTTGTAAGGAGTGCGAACGAAGATAATCGGGTATTTCTTCGACCCATCCTTGGGGTGATAGATGTCCGTTGCCATGCGCTTTCCATCGCTCATCGGAACCATCAGCTTGCGGTCTACCACTGCAATGGATTCCAGTTCCTTCTCGATCGCGTTGCGCCGGGCAACAACATCTGGAGCCAAAGCGGAATTTCTCGCCTGCGCTTCCGCAAGCGGCGCCGCCAGGGAAGAACCGAACAGACACATGAGCGCCAGCCACCGAACTGAAGTCACGAAGTTTTTCCTCCCAACGATTTGCGTACGACCTGAGCTAATCAAGGCCGCCCGGTCTGTCATCTTCCAGCCAACGGGAGACACGATCGACTGCGGTCAATATCAAAAGAGCTAGTGCGGTTCCCAGCAAGGCAGAAGCTATGCGGCCGAGACCCACCGCGATACCGACGGCGCAGGTCAACCACAACCCTGCGGCAGTTGTGAGGCCTTTGACCTCGGAGTCCTCGGAACGCTTCAGGATGGCTCCGGCTCCGATGAAGCCCATTCCGCTGATAACACCCTGGATCACACGGCTCAAATCGGAAGAGGACACACCACTCTGCTGCGGAACCAGAACAAAAAGTGCAGAACCCAGCGAAACGAGCATGTGCGTGCGAAGACCGGCGGATTTGCCGGCCCACTTGCGTTCAAAACCTAATGCGCCACCGAGTAGGGCCGCCATACACAAACGCACGGCGAGTCGAACGATGAATTCACTCGACGGCAGATCTGAGAAGTTTGAGACGATCTCATCCCACCAACTACCCACAGACGAAACTCCTGCAGTCGCGGCTAGGGCCTGCTACGTCCATTTCAGCACCGTTTGTTTCTCCACCTTTGCCGTGTCCAACTCGATACCGAACCCCGGGCCGTCCGGCAGCTTAAATCTTCCTCGAACCGGTTTAGGCGGATTCTTCTCGAAGTGATAATACGTGCTCATCTTGTTGATCAGGTATTCTGCCAGCGGAAACGTCATGGGCGATTGGCTGGCAATCAGATGCAGGGCCGCATGCAGGCTGTGCCCGTGCGGAATCACCGGCACATCGTGCAGCGAAGCTACGGTTCCGATCTTCAGCAGTTCTGAGATGCCGCCACACCATTCGGGATCGGCCTGCACTACCGAGATGGCGCCGGCTTGCAGGTAACGCTCTACTTCCCACCGTCCATAGAAGTGTTCGCCAGAGGCAATCGGGATCGTTGTGCCTTGTCGTAGCCGGACGAAGCCATCGATCTTTTCCGGATGCGTGGCTTCCTCAACCCAACGTGGCCGGTATTTCTCTACCTGGTGTGCCCACTCGAGGGCATAGCTCGAATCCCAACCGCTATAGGCGTCGAACATCAATTCCGTGCTGTCACCCAGTGTTTCCCGGAGGATCTGCACCAACTGCACGTTCTTCTCCATGCCCTCCGGTCCGGAACCCGGGCCATAGGCCATGAACCATTTTTGATATCGGTATCCCTCGGCCTGCAAGCGCGCGGCAGCGGGTTCGAACAGCATCCGGCTCAAGAGAAAATCCCAGGCAACTCGCGTAGCACTCGACCGTATCCCTTGTCGGACCTCCCAGCAATCGATAGACGGGAACACCGTAGTGGCGGCCACGGAGATCCCATAGCGTGTTGTCCACTGCGCTGATCGCCATCAGGAAAATGCCTTCCCGCGAATGGCGATTCGATCGATACATCTGGTCCCACAATGCTTCGCCCGCGAGTGGATCTTTGCCAATGAGAAATTTGCGCAGTTCTTCGTTGACTACGATCGCGGCCTCTTTCTCAAATGGTCCATACAGTCCGAAGAGGTCGCCGTCGGTCTTGATGCGCAGGTAAATCGCTTTGTATGGATACGTCTTCTTCCCGCCCGGCTTGTCGCGATAGGGCCCTGGCCGCAAGTTGTCGTAGACATCCAGCGGATTGACTTGCGGCTGATGGCTCACACCTGCCTCTCCCTCGTAGTGCCCCTCGAGTTCGGTCAATTCAAGATCCGTGATTTTGAAACGACTCGCCTTTTCCTCGAGATATTCGTTGGCTTGCAAGAGCCGGCTGCCGGCGCAGGCGCCCGCTAGCGCAAAGCCAAAACGGCGACGATTGATGAGAGACATTTCTGTATTAAATCAGGCCCTGCTGTCTCGCTTCCGACTTGGCTTGTGACGTCACCGAATTGCATTGACAGTTTGGTCTGGCCTTTATATGATCCTCTAGATCGATTTCCGGGAGTTGTCTGGCTGCGCGTCGGCTCCAGTCTTCTCCCCGATCGCAAAAGCCCGACCCTGTTCCTAAACGAGGTGTAGCGATGGATCGCACGAGCCCAAGAAGGTTCACGATGGCAGCGAGTTTCAGCCATTCTTTCGGGAGGCGGATCTTAGTCGTATGGATACTTACATACGGCTTGTGCTGTCCGCTCCTTCTCCGTTCCCAGCTCTTGCAAGGCACAATAAACGGCAACGTTACGGATTCCAGCCAGGCAGCCTTGGTGGGCGCCAAGGTGATCGCGACAGATCAGGCGACCGGCTTGGTTCGAGACTCCACAAGCGCGAGTGACGGCGTTTATGCACTTTCAGCCTACCGCCCGGTGTTTATACAGTAACGATCAGCGCCCCAGGATTTCAGACTTATACCAGGACAAACGTAACTGTCACCGCACAGACCGTCAGCCGGGTCGACGTTGCCTTGTCCGTGGGTGCCGTGAACGAGACGATCACCGTATCGGCGCAAGCTGCCGCTTTGCAAGCCGACCGCGCTGACGTACATTCGGAACTCGGCGAAAAGAGCCTGAAAGAGCTTCCCGTACCGATAGGGCGCAATTACCAGATGCTTTTCACCACGGTGCCTGGCGTCTCGCCGCCACAGACGTCTCATTCCTTCAGCGCCAATTCCAGCCGGTCGCTGGCTTTCACCGTGAACGGCGGAAACGTGAACGCAAACGATACCCGGATTGACGGTGCGGGTACACGCAATTACTCGGCCTCAGACGTGATTCTCTACGTTCCGGCTCTCGAAGCTATCGAGAACGTCAACATCGCAACTAATTCGTTCGATGCAGACCAAAGCTCGGGCGGCGGCTATGTGAACGTGACGGTGAAAAGCGGGACAAACGCGCTGCATGGGTCTTTGTTCGAAGACCATTCGGACAAGTCTCTCCAGGCGTATCAATGGGTCGCGAATCGAAGCCTCCCGAAGCTCCCCTTCGTCAATAACCAGTACGGTGGAACGGTCGGCGGTCCCATCAGGCGGGACAAGTTGTTTTACTTCCTCAGCTTCGAAGGAAATAATCTCGTCCAAGGTAATGCCGTGCAGGCACAAGTACCGACCAGCGGCGATGAAGGCCGGCAATCTTTCCGGTTCACCGACACAAATCTACGATCCACTGAGCACCGCGAATACGGACGGATCGGGGCGTGTTCCTTTCGCCGGAAATGTCATCCCAACCTCGCGTATTGACCCCGGAGTTGCAGCGCTTCTCGCAACCGGCGTGTGGCCCAACCCGAATCAGAGGGGAACCGGTGCGCTGGGTTTGGGACAGGATTATCTTTCTTCCGGAAACCAGGGCAACAGCGGATCAAGGCGCGACCAGATCGATACGAAGGTGAACTGGAATGCGAGTTCGAAGCTGAGCATGTTCGTGCGCTTCGGCCTCAATACGGGCGACTGGTACAACCCGCAGATTTTCGGGCTGCTGGGCGGTCCTTCCGTAAGCCCCAGCAACATATCTGTCGGCGCTGGCGGAGCTAACGTCTATTCGGGAACGGTCTCCGGCACTTACGTCTTCAACTCGCACCTGATCGCGGATGCTTACTTCGGCTATTCGCGAATCAACATGTTCAGCAACCAGCCGAATCAGGACAAGAATCTCGGGTACACACTGCTCCAGATTCCGGGACTTTCCACGGCTGGCTTGTCTCAAAAGAAGCAACTCGAACAGGGTGGTCTGCCCAACCTGGCGATTGACGGATTTACGGGGCTGGGGCCGGCCAATACCTTCCAGCCGCAAGGCTACTATGACCCGGAAAAGAACTTCGTAGGCAGCGTGAACTGGATCAAGGGGTCCCACAACATTCGCGCCGGATTCGAGGCAGACCTTCAGGATTCGCAAGAGACGCAGTACCAGACCAACAGCAACAGCTTCATCACGAGTTCAGGCGGATTCCACTTCGCCCAGGGAACGACCCAACTGAAAGGCGGTCCAGCGGGCAACGACTTCAATGCATTCGCGTCCTTCCTGCTCGGACTTCCGCAGGATTCGGGAAAGATCTATCAGTTTCCTGATTGGTATTACACGAAAAACAGATCGTATGCCTTCTATATTCGAGACCGATGGGAAGTGACGCCCAAGCTGACGGTGAGCTACGGCGCGCGTTGGGATTACTTTCAGTTCCCTCGCAGAAATGGCACCGGTATCGAGTTCTACAACCCAGCGAGCGCGTCCATGTCCATTTGCGGAGTTGGATCGGTGCCGGAGGATTGCGGCATCACTCGCTCGCGGCAAAAGGTGAACCCGCGCTTGGGGATGGCTTACCGGCTGGGCTCCTCTACCGTGATCCGCGCCGGCTATAGCACCGCCACAAATCCGATCCTGTTTCTGGGCTTCACGAATCTGGGCAGCCGCAATTTCCCTTACGTGTATAGCCAGGTTCTCCTTCCTCCCAACAGCTTCTCCTACGCAACCACGTTTCGACAGGGTCTCCCAACCGTAACGGCGCCCGATATCAGTACAGGAACGATACCCGTTGCCGGCAACGTTGCCGTTTCCACGTACGACAATTCGAATTACGTTCGCGGCTATATACAAACCTGGAACTTCACAATCGAGCAGCAAATAGGAACCTGGTTGATGTCGGCGGGCTACGTTGGAACGCGCGACATAGACCCGCAGAATAACTTGCAGGCGAACTGGTCGCCGATCAACGGCGGCGCCGCGGGTGAGCAACTGAACAAGCTGACTGGCCGGACGGCATCGACCCAGTACATCGGCACTCTCGGAACGAACACCTACGATTCGTTGCAGACGCGCGCACAAGGGCGTTTCGCCGGGGCACAGATCACTGGAACCTATACGTTCAGCAAGGCCCTGGGTACGCCATTACGCCGGGAGTTGTGATTCCCCAATACTACTCGCTCAATCGCGGTCCTCAGGCGACCGACATACGCCACCTTTTCTCGTCCACCGTGCTCTACGATCTTCCGTTCGGGAAGGGTAAATCTCTCGCGCAAACCGGGATCGCATCGCAAGCTGGCGGGAGGCTGGCAAATCAGCGCTGTCGTCACGGCGCGTACCGGGTATCCGTTTACGGCGACGGCATCGAACGCGGGCTTGAACGCGCCCTTCTCAAGCCAATTCGCAGACTGCATCGGCACGCCGCAACAGACCGGCAATATCTATCAGTGGTATCACGGTGTCTTCCTTCGCGAGCCCGGCCGCGGGACGGTTCGGCACATGCGGAACGAACCGCTTCTACGGGCCTGGTTCGATCAATGCCAATCTGGGCGTGAATCGAACATTCTCCTTGACCGAGCAATTGCGGCTGAGCTTTCGAGTCGATATGTTCAACGCGGGAAACACACCGCACCACACGCTTGGAAACACATCGGTGAATTCAGGAACCTTCATGCAGGCAGTTGGTATTGCGAATACCGGACTCGATGGCATCGAGCAGCGTGCTGTCCGGCTGGCGCTCCGGTTGGCGTGGTGACTGCCTGTACCTGAACGCAACACGGTAACCCATGCTCCGTCCCGCCTGGTGGTACGAATGGAGCGATTCTACCCCGTCGGTACTATTAGGATCATGTTAGAAACCAAGACCTAGATTGCGGGAACTTAACGTTCCCTGCTGTAACTCGCCCCAGGTGAGCGAGTCTAACGAAGTAGAGATCGGATTCATATGAGAAAGCTACTTCTGATACTCCCGATGAGCGGAGCGCTGCTTCTGTCAACGAGCCTTTTCGCCCAGGATCGGGACCATGACCGGGGTCATGACGACCACGACAACCGCCACCATGCTTACGACAAGAAGCACAAGGACTACCACGACTTCGATGAACATGAGGATCGCGCGTGGCGCATCTACTGGCAGCAGCATCACCATGACTACATCGATTGGGATCGCGCCTCAGAGCGCCAGCGGCAAGACTATTGGAACTGGCGGCACAGCCACTCCGACGCAGTATTGCAGATCAATATCCACTAAGCCTGTGCAGGCGGCGAGTCTTGGTCGTCGCCTGCTAGTTGTCTGACCAATTCCGGATATAATACTCTCCACATTCGGGTCGAGGAGGAAAATCTCGGCCCAACCTCTCTGTGGAGCGACCGATTATGTCCAGGTTCCAGACATGTTTCCGAAAGATCAGCTGCGCGGTTCTGTTGGTGTTCTTTTCACTCGGGTTGCCCGAGGGCTTGCTTGCGCAAGCGGTCTCCACCGCTACCGTAACTGGGCGTGTGGTGGACGAAGCAGACGCCGTTGTTGTGGGTGCGGCCGTAACGATCAAAGGTGTTGAAAACGGAACTCTTCGGGAGGCCACCAGCAACGCCGATGGCCTCTACACCATAACCAACCTCCCCATTGGACCCTACACGCTGCAGACAACGGCGCCGGGGTTCCGCACCTACGAGCAAACGGGTATTTCGCTCCGGGTGAACGACAACGTCCAGATCAACGTCACCATGCGCGTCGGACAGGTCGTCGAGCGCGTAGAGGTTCAGGCGAATGCCAGTCTTGTTCAGACGCAGCAAAACACGATCTCGCAGGTGATTGACCAGCGCCGGATCGTGGATTTGCCGTTGAACGGACGGGATGCAACGCAGCTCATCACCATCTCCGGAGCATCAGTCAATCACAGCGACGGCACCAATACCGGCAGCAAAAGTTTCTTCAGCTCCCAATCCATTTCGATCGCGGGAAGCGCTGGAAACGAGACGAACTATCTGCTTGATGGCGGAGACAATAACGACAGCTTCACGAACGTGAATATGCCGTTTCCGTTCCCCGATGCCCTTGCTGAATTCAGTGTGGAAACAAGCACGCTTCCCGCTCGCAATGGACTGCACCCCGGCGGCGTCGTGAACGCAGTTACGAAATCCGGCTCGAATGCCTGGCACGGCAGCCTGTTTGAATTCATTCGAAATGGCGATGTGAACGCCATCAACTATTTCGCGCCTCGCCAGGACAGCCTCAAGCGTAATCAGTTTGGAGGCACGTTCGGAGGAAAGATCATCCGCGACAAATTGTTCTTCTTCGGAGGGTTCCAGCAGTCCAATATTCGCCAGGATCCTTCGGCAAGTACTGCCTTCGTGCCCACGGCTGCGGCGCTGGCAGGAGACTTCAGTGTGCTCGACGGTCCGCTCTGTCAGTCGAAAGGTGTCGCTCGCGCCATCATCGATCCGACAACCGGAGCGCCGCTACCGGGCGCCCGCATTAGCCCCACGAAATTCGATCCTGCATCTCTCAAACTTGCGCAGTACCTTCCGACGACATCAGACCCATGCGGCAAAGCTTCTTATGGAATTCCCGTACAGTCGAACGAAAGCCAGTACGTAGGGCGCGTCGATTGGATCATCAGTCCGAAACAGACCCTGTACGGCCGTTACTTCCTCGATCAGTACAACCTCGCTGCTTTCTTCAATCCGAAAGACATTCTGGTTACCTCGACCTCCGGGAACTTCGAGCGGGCACAGACGTTTGTGCTCGGTCACACGTATACATTCAGCCCCACTGTGGTGAACTCTCTCCATCTGACCTTCGGCAGGCGTCGCGACGATCGCGGCCCCAACGCAAACGGAGTGAATACGGCTTCCCTGGGAATTTCCAATCTATATCAGGGTACGGGCAATTTCATGCAGGTCTCGGTCACGAACGGCGGCTTTAACGTCGGCTGCGGCACTTGCGCCCTCGGCATCTTCAACATCACCAGCTATCAAGTCGCGGACGACATGGACGTCATGAAGGGAAAACACCAGATAGCCTTCGGCGTCAACATTCTGCGTACGCGCGACATCCAGAACAATCATTATCAGGACAATGGCGTCTTCAACTTCTCCGGCCAGTACAGCAACGACCCGCTGCTTGATTTTCTGGCCGGCAAAATGAATTCGTTCAGCCAGAGCGGACCGCAATTGAACGACCTGCTGCAGAACGTCTTCGGCGCTTATATACAGGACACGTTCCATGTCACGCCCAAACTGGTGGTCAACGCCGGTGTCCGATGGGAGCCGATGCTTCCTTTACACGACCGGTTTAATCGCGGAAGCACTTTCTCCCGTGCTGCTTTCGATGCACGCCAGACAAGTCAGGTGTTCGTTAATGCTCCCGCCGGGTCGCTCTTCTACGGTGACCCCGGCATCACAAACGCCTTTACTGATCGACGGCTCGCAAACTTCTCTCCCAGCTTGGGCCTCGTTTACAATCCCGATGGGAACGGCAAGACAACGATTCGCGTGGGCGGCGGTCTCCTCTACGATTCCGTAGCCACTTTCATTCCCTATCGAATGGTGGCGCAGAATCCGCCGTTCGGTCCCCAGGTAACGAACACAAATGGACCGTATCAGTTCAGTAATCCATGGGGAACAGTGCCCGGAGGCAATCCATTTCCGCTGCCTCCGCCGGGAAAGAACGTAGCGTTTCCGCCGGCAAACGCGGAAGTGTTCCTTCCACCTCATCTGAAACCGCCGAACGTTGCGCAATGGAATCTTCAGCCTGCAGCACCGATTGGGGAATGATTGGGTGTTCTCGCTGTCGTATCTCGGAAACAAGACGTCTCACCTCTGGATCGGCAATGAAACCAACCCCGCGGTATACATTCCCGGAACGTGTGCGGGAAGGCCATGCTCCTCAACAGGCAATACCCAGGCCCGTCGCGTTTTAACGCTGGCGAATCCGGCCGTCGGCCAGTACTACTCGCAAATGGTGATCGCCGATGACGGAATCAGTGCCAACTACAACGGCATGCTGACCTCGCTTGAGCACCGGTTCGCTCACAATTACACCCTGCTCGTGAACTACACATGGTCCAAGTGCCTGGGTATCGCTCCTGTCACGTCTCTGAGCGGCGGCGTCCTCCAGGATCCAAACAACGTCCGCGGCGATTACGGGCCGTGCACTTACGATGCACCGCACCTCTTCAACGGTAGTGTTGTTTACGCAAGTCAGTTCGGACACGGCGGTTTGGTTTCGCAGCTTCTTAGCCACTGGCAGATTGCGCCTCTCGTTCGATATCAAAGCGGATTGCCGGTGAACCCGACTACCGGGAAAGACAACTCGCTCACGGGCGTTGGCAATGATCGGCCCAACGTCGTTTCAAACATGGCCTATACCGATGCTCCCCACGGCCTCTTTTACCAGTACGTCAACCCTCAACTGTACGTTGCGAATCCCATCGGCACCTTCGGCAACGCCGGACACAATAGTCTCCGGGGACCCGGGTATTTCGACGTCGATGTCGCGGTCAGCCGTGAGTTCAAGATCCGCGAGCGTTTTTCGCTGTATACGCGGGCGGAAGCTTTCAACGTGCTGAATCATCCGAATTTCATGGCGCCGAACGCCAATATCTCGTCCAGCAACTTTGGACAAATCAACACGGCCTTCGATCCCCGAATCCTGCAGGCCGCTATTAAGCTGATGTTCTAATCTCAGGAAGATGAAACTTGGCGTCAACACGCTGATCTGGTCTGACGGTTTCGATTCGAGTCACACGAAGCTCTTTGGATCCATTAAGGAAGCCGGATTTGATGGAATGGAGTTTCCGTTGTTCAAACCCGAGCCTCGCCCGAATACCGACATCCGGCGCGCGCTCGAAGACACCGGACTTGAATGTACGTTCTGCACGATTCTCCCGTCCGGCTTCAATACCATCAGCGACGATAGCGGCGTCCGTGCCAGATCAAAGCAATATTGGATCGATACCGTCCGCACGGTTGCCGAGATGGGCGGCAAGATTCTGTGCGGTCCCGTGTATTCGCCGGTCGGGCATTTTGTTGGCCGCCGCAGAACACCCGACGAGTGGCGCTGGGCCGTCGAATGCTTCGGCGAACTCGGCCCCACCTTAACCGAGTACGATGTGACGCTTGCGATCGAACCCCTGAACCGATACGAGACGTATTTCCTCAATACGGCCGCTGACACGGTCGAGCTCTGTCAGCAGGTTAACCACCCGAAGGTGGGAATGCTGTTCGATACTTATCACGCCAACATTGAGGAAAAATACGTGGGCGAAGCTCTGCGTCAGAGCGCCTCCCAGCTATGCCACGTTCATACGTGCGAAAACGATCGCGGCATCCCGGGAACCGGCCATGTCGATTGGGATTCCGTTTTCGCCGCCTTGCGCGATGTTCAATACGACGGTTGGCTCACCATCGAGGGCTTCGGCTTCTCTCTAGGCGCACTCTCGTCCGCCGCATCCATCTGGCGCGACCTTGCCCCTACCTCGGGAGCCATCGCTTTCGAGGGAGTTAAATTCTTGAAACAAAAGCTGAAAACCACGTCGTGAGGCTTGGCCGTCGCCCGCAGATCTTACACAAGTCTTACAATCCAAAGCCCCTTTTCTTGCTACTTTCAGAGTGTATAAGCATGGAGAAGGCCCCGAAGCAGTTTCGAATCCCGAGCATTTATGATGGTCAGCCAGTCAATTGGGCGACGTGCACAGCGTTAGCAATTCTGCACACCGGTGCGATTGCAGCTCTGTTCTTCGTAAGCTGGCAGGCACTTTTAATCACTGCATTTCTGTATTGGATGACGATCGGTCTCGGCATCAGCCTCGGCTATCACCGCCTCCATACCCACCGTTCCTATAAGATTGCAAGGCCCTTCGAATACTTCTTTGCCGTCTGCGGAGCTATGACTCTCGAAGGCGGACCGATCTCCTGGGTGGCAACCCACCGCCTTCACCATCAACTCTCCGATCACAAGGGCGACCCCCACTCCCCGCGCGATGGCGTCTGGTGGGCACACGCCGGATGGCTTCTGTTCGGGGAGTCTGCACAAAATAACACCGAGCTGATGACAAAGTACGCCCCTGATCTCGGACGAGACCGGTTTTATGTCTGGTTGAACAACTATCATTGGGTTCCACTGGTGGTGAGCAGTGCGATTCTCTTCGCGATTGGCGGCTGGTCTCTGTTTCTCTGGGCCACTTGCGTTCGAGTGGTTGTCGGGCTCCACGCTACCTGGCTGGTCAATTCGGCGACTCATATGTGGGGCTCAAGGCGCTTCATAACCCGCGACGACTCGCGGAACAACTGGTGGGTGGCGCTCCTCACGTTCGGAGAAGGCTGGCACAACAATCACCACGCTCATCCGACCTCTGCGCGCCATGGGCTTGCCTGGTATGAGATTTGACCCTTCCTGGATTGCACTGAAGGTGCTAAAGCGCTCGGGATCGCCAAATCAATCCAGGTGGCGAAAATCCATACCGAGCAGCAGGCACGCGAAGCGGCCTGACTTCCGATCGGCTGCTTCAAAAGGCAGCAGTTGATAATCGGTAGGGATGGTAGTTGCAGGACGGAGAAAGTCGATTGCGTTTTTCATCGCTCTCGGCGTCGGCCTGATCATATTTACTCTTCTTCTTTACGTTGGCTGGGTTTTACTCGATTGGCGAGCCGGGATTCTTCTTTTTTTCGGAATCCTCCTGCTGGCCTTCATTATCGGCGGCGTCGTTCTGAACACGATTTTCCTGGTTCGTGAAATCCGCCGGAACGAGCAGCATGACGCGTTCATCAATGCCGTCACGCACGAGCTCAAAACGCCCGTTGCCTCCATCCGGCTGTATCTGGAAACCCTGCTTAGTCGTCCCGTCGAAGAGCAAAAGCGCGCCGAGTTCTATCGCATAATGCTCGAGGACAGTGACCGTTTGCTGTCTACCATCGAACAGGTCTTGCGAACCGGACGAGTGGGCGCCTCGAACCGGTGGCTGAATACATCGCCGGTCGATCTGAGCGAACTCGTGCAAGAGTGCGTCGCGCGGGCTCGGACGCTGCATGGGCTTTCGCACGAATCATACGATGCAAGGCACCAGGTCGATTGACCGATGTTGGGCGACCAGAAGAACTGAGAGCCGCTGTTTCTAACCTGATTGACAACGCCGTGAAATATTCGGGTGGGAACGTGAATATCGCGGCCGAACTGCCCGGCTCGAAGGTCGAAATGCCGTGTTGACCGTTCGAGTGAAGACCGTGGCATTGGAATTCCCAAGAGCGAGCTGAAGCGATTTTCAAGCGCTTCTACCGGGTAGCTCGGAAGCCGAATCCGTCCGGGTTACCGGGAACAGGACTAGGGCTGTACATCGTCAGGTCTGTTGCCAAGAGGCATGGAGGCCGGGCCTGGGCGGAAAGCGAGGGTGCTGGACTGGGGAGCACGTTCTCTCTGCGGCTGCCGCTTCTCAATGAGTCCGAGTCCTGGTCGTGGAGGACGAAGCTCACCTGGCGAACGGTCTTGCGCTTCAACCTCGAAGCGGAAGGCTATCAGGTCCTGGTCGTTGACACAGGTGAGAAAGCCTGAGATCACCTGCTGGAAACCGACGGCAATCGACGTGGTCGTCCTGGACGTAATGCTGCCCGGGAAAGACGGTTTCACCGTCATGTCGGAGATGCGCCACGCCGGACAGTTCGTCCCACTTTGATGTTACCGCTCGAGGACACGCCGATGATGTTTTGCGCGGTTTTGCTGCCGGGGCAGACGATTACCTGACGAAACCCTTCGAACTCGCCATACTGATCGCCCGCATTCGCGGCCTTCTGCGTCGACGTAATTGGGAGCGGACCGGCCAACAACCACGTGACGCGTCGCTCCGCTAAACCGGAAACGAAGGACTTTCAGTTCGGAGAGAACGGGGACAAGGCATTCGACTTCAACACCATGGAATTGAAGGTGCGGGACCAGATCCTGAATCTCACCATGATGGAAGCGAGCGTCCTCCGTTACCTGATTGAACACGAAGGGAAGCCGGTGTCGCGCAAGGCAATGCTCGAAGAACGTATGGGGCGTTCAGGAGAACATCGATACCCGCCCGATCGACAACTTCATCGTGCGGCTCCGACGTTATATCGAGGACGACCCCACCAAGCCGCGCCATCTGCTAACCGTCCGGGGCATGGGTTATCGCTTTATTGCGGTCCCTTCTGATCCGGCTTAATGAACTGACTTGGTTCGCCCCCTCGGCCCAAGCTCGATCGCAACCGCGTCCGCAACCTTTCCCTGACTGATCTTGAACCGCAGGGCGGTACGCATCTTGTGCCATCCATTATGCCCGCATGCGCCGGGATTCATGTGAAGCAGATTGAGATTGGGATCCCGCATCACCCGCAAGATGTGCGAATGGCCGCAGACAAAAAGGTCTGGTTTCCGGCGGAGCAGTTCCGCCTTCGCCCGCCGGTCGTAATTGCCCGGGTACCCTCCCACGTGTGTCATGTAGACCCGAAGGCCTTCACATTCCCACGAGAGGTCAAGCGGTAATTCTGAGCGGATCTCTGCGCCGTCGATGTTACCGTACACGGCTCGCAACGGTTTGAAGTTCTGCAAAGACTCCAGCAGCCCGCATGCGCCATTCTCGCCTGACCCCAAATCACCGGCATGCCATAGCTCGTCGCAGTCCTTCAGATGATCGAGTAGGGCCTCGTCCAAGAAGCCGTGCGTATCGGAGATGAGGCCGACCGTCAAAACGAGCTACTACTTTTTCGGCTCTGCAACGGTGATGTTGCGAAACTTCAATCCACCTGTGTGGTCGCCTTGAATATAGAAGGGGCCGGGCTTGCCTTCGTCGGCGTCAAGAGCGCCGCCCGTAATGCCTTCAATCTCTTTCGCATTCACGATGGTGGTGCCGTTGCGAACAACCGTCACGGTCCGCCCCACCAACGTAATGTCGAACGACTCCCACTTGTTTGGCGTTGGTGGCACATCTTTCTCCGGCGCGATTCGGCCGTAGATTGCACCCATCGAGCGCTCTGGCGGCTCGGTCTTCTGCGGCTCGTACGCCAACTGCATCTCGTAACGTCCACGCAGATAGAATCCGCTGTTGGCTTCCGCAGGACAGTTCACTTCGAAGTGCACCTTAAAATCTTCGAACGAGCGCGTCGACTTCAGATTTGCACCATGCGCTTCGTTCACCAGAACGCCGTCCTTCACCACCCAGTGATTCTTTGCCGTATCGCCGATCGGCTCCCAGCCCTGCAGGTCTTTTCCGTCGAACAGAGGTTGTGCACTTCCCCAGGCCTTGGGTAGGTTGCCTTTCAGTTCTGGCGCGCGCACACCACTCAGCGAGATCGTTTCTGAGCCTTGCTTTTGCGTGCCGGTTAATTTTCCCCCTGTAGCGGTCAGTTCCCAAGTCATCGCGGGCTTCTTTGCGGTTGCTTCTGCGGCGGTGAACGACAGATGATTCCCCTCAATACGAGCATCTGGCACTTCGTGGACGTGCCCACCGGTTGGTTGAAACCAGACCTCGGCCTTCCCGCCCTTATCGGAAACGCCAATCCAATTGGCTTTGGGGCCCGAAGCGGTTTGCACATCGAAATCCCAATGGCCAAGGAAAGGATTAGAAGCGCTCTGAGCAACACTGCCGAGCGCAAGCGAAGTCAAAACGCTGACCCCAAGGAGAAATTTCCGCATGCTCGTCAGTCTAATACGTCGCACCGAAAAGTTAATCTGAGAATCGGAGTTTCGGGCAGATAAAAAACACGAGTGAGGAACCTCAAGATAACCATCGACGTGCTCCGGCGGCACGCTGTGGCAACTTCGCTTTTCCCCCCAACCACTCTGAAGAAGGCCATTGGCCGGCTTGGCTTCGTTCAGGCCGATCCGATCCGTTCTCCCGCCCGGGCGCAAGACTTGATACTTCGCCATCGCGTCAAGGATTATCACGCAGGGGATCTCGAAGCAAAGTATCCGAACCTCGGCATCGAAGAAGACTTTCTGTACGCCTACGGTTTCATGCCGCGTTCTACCTGGCAGTTGCTTCATCCCAGGATGGCGAACCGGCTCAGTGCCCAGGAGAAGCGAGTCCTCGAACTAGTCTCCCGAAAGCAGCATTTGCACCCTCGCGAACTGGAAGAGCACCTTGGCAGAGCCCGCGAAGTGAATGCATGGGGCGGCTACTCGAAGGCGACCACACGGATTTTGCATTCTCTCCATTACCGTGGAATGTTGCGGGTTTCTGGGCGTGAGAACGGCATTCGCCTCTACCAGGTGATCTCGAACCGGGAAAACACGGCCGTGGCGCGCGATCGGCAAGACCGGTTGAAACAGCTCATTCTCCTGCTGGCGAAGATTCTGGCGCCAGTGCCCGAGCGCAGCTTGCGAGCGGCTTTACAGCATCTGGCGCATGCGGCACCCGCTCTCGAAGGAAGACATTCGGTCCTTTCCGGTCTGATCCAGTCGGGTGAACTGGCAAGCGCCGAAGTCGACGGCGAGCGTTATCTTTGGCCGGCTGGTCCTCTCGTCCGAAAAGAAGCCGCGGCCACTGTGCGAGTCCTCGCTCCCTTCGACCCGTTGGTTTGGGATCGACGTCGATTTGGATCATTCTGGGGCTGGGAATATCGGTTTGAAGCCTACACGCCAGTGGCGAAACGCAAGCTGGGCTACTACGCTATGCCGCTGTTATGGCGTGATCAGGTGGTCGGCTGGGTTAATATTTCGCGAGGCACGAAGGCAGGTTTAGCTGTCGAGCGTGGTTTCGCAGTTGCCGCCCCGACCGAAAGACTTTTCCGCGCGGAGTTCGACAGTGAAATCGAACGCATCCGCGGGTTCTTAGGAATTCAAAATCCAGAGTGATCGAGATTTCCGGCGTTGCGCGTCATTCTTCCGTGAGACGCACAGCCTTCGTTTTCATCTTGCCCCTGCTGGTCATGACGCAATCCGCGTGCATTGTGGTTGGCGGCGGATACACCAGCAGCGGCGGTTGGTTCATCTGGCCGGGCGGTTTGGGGCTGGTGTTGCTTTTGTTGTTGCTCTTCTTCTTCCTGCGCGGGCGATGAGGGACATGATCGTCAACTAAGAAGTTTCGAGCTTCGCAACCGTTTTAAGCTTTCCCAGAATGACCGCATATCGCCGGCCGAACTCCAGCAGTTCACGGTCATTGCCACCCAGTCTTTCGTTGGCCTCTTTGAGATGCTCCAGCGCTTTCTCGACGGCGCTGACCAGCAGTTCCACTTCGTCCTCTTCGAACACCGGCATCGAAGGCCTCATCGGAAGAACCCCGGCGTCTTCGATTTTGCAGTTCCGGTTTCGTCGTGGCCTCTGCCATTGACGAATCCAAATGCCCGTCCGAGCACGAATCCCAATCCCACCGCCATCAGCAACTGCGGTTTGGGTTTCGATTGCGACGGCATACGCGTAACCGGGTGGTCTGGCACGCGGGCCGCTTGAGCCTGCCGGATCACTTCCTGGCTAATCACGTTGACCGGGCCGGAGAGCTTCGGAGCTGAGACTTGCGGGACCGGATTCGCATTGCCGGACGCAACGGTAATCGAATTCGGCGCAGAACCACCAACGACGGCTGTGTTGACTTTCTCTGTATTGGCTTGCGCCTGAGGTGTGGAATCCGCTCTCCCAACTTCGGATGAGCCGTTGACCTTGGGGGAGTGCGAGCGCGCGTAAACATGCGTGAACTCCGCACCGAAAAAGAAGATCTGCGCGGAGTAGTAAATCCAGACAATGACTGCGACCAGCGAGCCCGCCGCGCCGTAGGGCGACCCGACGCTCGCCTTTCCCAGGTACAACCCGAGAAGAAACTTTCCCACGGTGAAAAGAACGGCGGTTCCGAGCGCTCCTACACTGACGTCGCGCCACGAGACTTGCGCGTTCGGAACGTACTTGAACATAAGAGCAAACAGCGCAGCGATAACCGCGATGGACACCAGAAAATTGATTGCCTCCAGAACCGGAGCGGGCAAGGGGATGAGGTAACCGAAATAGCGGCCTACAAACGCCAGGGCAGCACTCAAAACCAGCGAGATCAGCAGCAGGAAGCCGACCGACAGCACCATCCCAAATGAAAACAGCTTCTCCCTGATCAGGGAGAAAACGCCGGCGTCCGTCTTCGGAGGAACTTCCCAAATGATGTTCAGCGCATCGTGCAGTTCGCCAAAGACGCCGGACGCTCCGAACAGAAGGGTGCTAAAAGCAACGATCGTGGCAAAGATACCGGAAGAAGGTTTTTGCGCATTCTTCAACAAAGAAGCGACGGTTTCGGCACCTTTTTCCCCCATCCACTGTCGTGCCACGTGAACGAGCTCATTCTGTGCGCTCTGCTGGCCGAATACGATGGCGATGACTGCAGTAATCAGAACGAGCAGCGGCGCAAACGACAAGACACTGTAGAAGGCAACAGAGGCGCCCAGTCGGGGTGCCTGATGGTCACTCCACTTTCCGTACGATTCTTTCAGTAAGCCAATTACACGTGACATGCCGCTCTTTTAAGATCCCTCGATCCTCTATCCCAGCACCTAGTAGGTTTTCTAGGGCTCCGAGAATCCGCTACGGGCTAAAAAGCTGTGTGAAACACTAGCGAAGTGATACCCGCAGAGTGGTTCTGCATCTCAGGTTTGCTGTTCACGACAATAGTCGGGCCGCTTGGGGCGCAGACCAATGTCCCATCGCCTCCGCCGAGAGCCGGCGCGCCACGAGATCTACCGGATGCCCCGGGAAAGGAAACCCTACAGAAGGTCTGCGGCACCTGTCACACCGCTTCCATGGTTCTCGGACGAAGCTCGTCCCGCGAAGAATGGAGCGAAGTCATTGCAAATATGGTCGCCAAGGGGGCGAAAGGGAGTTCGACCGAATTCGCCCAGGTGCTGGATTACCTGTCCAATAACTTCGGCCCTAAACAGGTGGCCCCGGGAGCAACAGCGGCTCCGCCCAGAAGGACGGCGGGGCTCACACAGGGACCTAACGACAAACACGTCGTTGATGCCCAGTCAGCTGCGCGCGGGAGAACGATCTACATCGCCGAGTGCATCACCTGCCACGGGCCGAGAGCGCGCGGCAAGGGCGACAACACGGACCTTGTTCGCTCGCTGACCGTTCTCCATGACAGATACGGCAATACAATCGGACCGTTCCTTCGTAAGGGCCACCAAACTCAGAGCGGGACTGCCAGCAGCAGTTTCACTGACGCGCAAGTCAGCGATCTGGCTAATTTTCTTCACCAGCAAGTCAACGATACGTTACGCAGTGGCCCCTTTTCGAAGGTGCTGAATGTGCTCACCGGTGACCCGAAGGCAGGCCAAGCCTACTTCAACGGTCCAGGGAAATGCAACACGTGCCACTCGCCGACCGGAGATTTGGCGGGAATAGCTTCGAAGTACGATGCGCCCACGCTGCAGCAACGCTTTCTGTTTCCCCGCACGGCTAATTTCAGCCGCGGACAACTCGCCCAAGTCAAGCCAACTACTGTGACTGTGACTGATGCAAATGGTTCGGTTTCAGGTGTACTCGAGAAAATCGATGATTTCAGCATCTCTTTGCGCGACAGTTCTGGCGAATATCATTCCTGGAAGAGAACGCCGGACTTGAAGATCGAAAGGCATGACCCCTACGCTGCTCACATTGAACTTCTCGACGTATATACCGATAAAGACATTCACGACATCGTTGCTTACCTGGAGACCCTGAAATGACATCCTGCAGAGTTCTCTCGGCGTCCTCGCTCTGGCCGCAAGCACGCTTCCGCAGGGATTGAATCCGGCGAAGTTGGGCCAACCCCCGACGGACAACTGGCCGACGTACAACGGCGATTACTCAGGGCGGCGTTTCAGCACTCTTTCGAAGATCAACACGCAAAACGTCGGCTCGCTGAGCCTGGCTTGGGTTTACCGGCTCGATCCCGGCAACAGCACCATGGGTGGTTCGATTAACTGCACACCGGTGCTCATCAACGGCGTTCTGTACTTTACTGTCCCCGATCATGTTTGGGCGGTCGACGCCAGGACAGGAAAGCAGCTCTGGCATTACGTCTGGTCGTCGAAAGGCGGCATCCACCTGGGCAACAGGGGCGTTGGCGTCTATGGAAACTGGCTCTACTTCGAGACACCCGACTGCCAGTTGGTCGCCCTGAATACGAAGGACGGCAAGGAACGCTGGCACCGGCAGATCTGTGATCTCGACCAGATGTATTACGCAAGCGTTGCGCCGATCGTGATCAAGAATCACGTCATCGTGGGAGTCAGCGGCGATGATCTGGACATCCCCGGCTACCTGGAATCCCGTGATCCGGAAACGGGCGAAGTGCAATGGCATTTCTCGGTCGTGCCGAAGCCGGGAGAACCTGGTTCTGAGACTTGGCCCAACGCCGACGCGATGGCGCATGGAGGCGGCATGACGTGGGTGCCAAGCACCTATGATCCGGAACTCAACATGCTCTACGTGGGAACCGGGAATCCGCAGCCCGTGATCGCCGGCAAAGGCCGGATGGGCGACAACCTCTACACCGAATCGATCGTGGCTCTGAACCTGGACACCGGCAAACGGGTCTGGCACTTTCAACCGTCTCCTCATGACACGCACGATTGGGACGCGGTGCAGACGCCGGTCTTATTCGACGGTGAATTCAATGGCAAACCGACCAAAATGCTCGCGCAAGCGAGCCGCAACGGGTTCTTCTTTGTGCTCGATCGGACGAACGGAAAGAATCTTGTCACAAGTGAATTTGTGAAAACCAATTGGGCCAAGGGAGTGGATGCGAAAGGGCAACCGATCCCGAATCCGGCAAAGCAGCCGCAGGTCGATGGCGCTCTTGTGTCACCGAATCAGGCAGGCGCGGTCAACTGGCCGCCTCCGAGTTTCAGTCCGGAGACCGGCCTTTTCTACGTGAATGCCAGTCGCGCTTTTAGCGAATACTATCTCTACGACGAAAGCGAAAAGCCAGAGGGCTGGGGCGGGAATGATCGCGGCGGCTGGGCGGAAGCCATGCTGGAGGCGATCGACTACAAAACCGGAAAGGTCCGCTGGACCCATAAGTGGGAAGGAACCGGAGGGCGGTCCGGCCTCCTGAGTACCGCGGGCAACCTGCTCTTTGCTGGCGATCCGTCGAACAACCTCATCGCTTTGAATGCGACAACGGGCGAACCGCTCTGGCATGCGAACCTGGGCGCCTCCATGACGAACGCACCGATCACGTACGAACTGGACGGGTCTCAGTACCTCACCATCGGAGCTGGCGACACGGTCTACAGCTTCGTCATGAACGCGAAGTAAGCCCTAGCGTCCCGTCCCTGAAATGTCTTTCTCTTTTCGCCCGAAAGGAGCGGTCACAAGTCGCGCCCGATTTCTGACTACTTGGAAGCTTGGAAGCCATCCTTGAATGGGACGAACCTGGAGAATCCAAAATCCTTGAGGAGCGAAGTTACGCTCTCGGTCGGTGCAAGACCAAGCACTGCGAGGACAAAGCCGTTAGGAAACGAGAAGTGAGCATCGTGGATTTCCCCATGATGTTCTTCCAACGTGGGAAGAACGGATAAGAGGTTGCCCAAACGGTCTTCTTGGTCAGCTACATCGTAGCTGGTAAGGGCCCGAACCGGAGCGGTGTTCTGCCACAGTCGGGTGGCCCGATGCGGTCTCAGTAGTTCGGGTCTAAGATCGCAATCAAATCAGGGTGCCTATGTCACGGGACATTCCGATTGCGCTTCCTTTCGCGCGCTCGATCAGGATTCCGGCAGTGATGATCTTAGGTTTTGCCACCCGAGGAAACGGACGGGCGAAGCTTGTTGCTCTCAGCGGATGTATTCCACCAAATCTCTTTAACCAGTTCGGAGACACTCTGAAACGTGCCCCGCCGGATTCATGTGCAGCCCGTAACGTCTGGTGATTTCTGCGAACCGACCAATCAGATCTGGTTCAGAACATGAAGTCGCCTGTTGGGGTTGAAGTGCACGTGCTTTCCGGGCTTCTTGGCGAACCACTTGCGGGCGGCAGGATGCTTGTGGCATCGCCGTAATTGTCTAAGAGTTCGTTTCTCGGCTTCATCTTCACGGTGGCTTCCACGATGGCTGCTTTCTTGTCATCAGATATGACTTTGGGTCTGCCGGATCGCGGCTGATGTTGGAGTACACCACTCAATTCCGCTTCCTCGTACCGCCTGCGCCATAGTAAAGCCGTCGGAAGTGTCGTCGAGAGTTGACGTGCAAGCACCTATTGGGCAAGCCTTCCGCGGCGCCCAACAGGATTTTGAGGCGCAATGCAATGCTCTGAGGCGGGCCCGATGCCAGGCGATGTAGATCAACTCGTCGCGTTGCCTGTCAGAGAGCGATAAAAGCCTTTGCTGGCGGCCCGGGCATTTCAGGACAGGACACTAGCGGCGGGACCGGCAGAGAACGCACCACTCCAGTCCCGCGAGAAACGCCCGGCCCGGCATCACCACGCCCAGCACCGGTTGATAATCGGCGTTCGTCAGATTGGTTAAGCGTAGATACGGGTGTAGGGGCGAGCGAGTATACGCCGCATACGCATCCACAACCGTGTATGCCGGCCGTTGTTCCTGGTTCGTCACACCCACGCGAATCCGCGTCTGAAGGCCATGGCTCGATGTACGCTGCCAGCCGATGACAGCTTGCTGCGATGGGTAATTGAAAATATATTTCGACTGGTAGTCTCCCAGCGCATTCTGTACACCATGAATCCCTGTGTATTGAAGCTCCACGTTTTGCCCATTGCGTGACCACACCAGTGATCCTTCCCAGCCGTTGAACGTTAAGCGATCGAAGTTTGTGGCTTGCCAGACCCCAGCAGAACTCAACCGTGTGTAGTCGATATTGTCCCTTTCATGACGGGAAAAGAAGGTAAAGGATGACCGCCAGTGATCGGCAGGATGATAATCGAGACCACCTTCCGAATTCCAGGCCCGCTCGGGCTGCAGATTCGGATTCCCGATATTGGCCGGATCGTGATAATACAGGTCCGTGTAATTGGGCAGCCTGAACGCCCGGTTAACCGACCCGCGCAGCTTCAATTTGGATGAGAGCCAGTATCCGCCGCTCACCGAAGGCAGCGCTGTTGTTTGCGCCGCGCCATAGAACTCCTCCCGAATTCCCGCATTGAACGAGAACCGTCCGAAACTTCGCACATCGAGATCGCCGTAAAGCGCACCACGCCTGCGCTTGTGGAATCCAAGATTCGTACTGTTTACTTCATCGGCAATCCCCTCGCCCCCGTAAAACAATTGAGCGCTCTTGGAAATTGAATCGTGCCGGCGCAACGTCAGATCCCATGTTTCGTCCTGGTGCCGGTTCGTGTAATAGTTCGGATTGTCCCGCAGGAGGACGTATAAATCGGTATGCCGCCGGTAGGCAAACGTAACCAGCGTCTTAGGGCCGAGGTTCTGGTGAAGCGCTGCCAGCCAGGTCTTGGTCCGCTCCCACGAGTTGTAGTTTCCGTAAAACTGATCCGCGCCAAAGGGACGGTCAAGTAACGATAAGAAAACGCGGGTGAGTCCAAGCTTCGTTTGAACCCAGGTTTCGGAAGCGAGCGCAAGATTCCGGTAATCACGATCGTCTCGGAATCCAAGCGAGCGCTCGCGTTCGAACGAAAATCGCTGCGATAGGAGACCTCGCTTCAGCGCCAAAAAGCCGCTCTCCTCGTCCGTTCCGAAGCTTCCGTAACCAGATCGTAACCGCAACTCGAGGGGACTCTCCGGATCCACCGGTCTCGTAACTACATTCACGACGCCGGCCACTGCATCAGAACCATAAAGCGTAGAACCGGAACCACGTAGCACCTCGACATTGCTGATCGCGTCCAAGGGTACAGGAAGATCAAGGTTGTGATGCGCCGATTGTGCATCGCTCAGCCGTATTCCGTTCAACAGCACCAGCGTCTGCGCAAAAGAGCCGCCGCGAATCGACACGTCACCCTGCACGCCGTTCGGTGCCCTGCCCTGAACCTGTACGGACGAATCCAGAGAAAAGACGTCGGACGGACTCGCGAACAGCAGCGCTGATTTGGAGACCGAGTATGACTCGACGGACCGGTCCGACTCTTCAAGCGGTACCGGTTGCCACGTCCCTGTAACAACAATCTGCTGCTTGCTGCTTGGCTCTTGAACGCCCGGAGTTTGACAGTTGGCGATTAGGGAAATTGCTAAAGAAGTTAGGACCAGACGGAGGTCAATCGATTTGAACACGCGAAGCTATCAGGATAGACGCTCCGCAAAGGAGATTGGCTTATTGCCTGACCAGGCAAGGGACGGGTTCGCGTTCCTCGAAGGCTTTCATTTTTGCGAGCAGTGTGGTCCGCTTGATACGGAGCAGATCCGCGGCTCGCGCCTTATTACCGCCCGATAACGCAAGCGCCTGATTCAGCAAAGACCGTTCGAAGTTACCGACGGCCAGATCGAAATCCAAGCCTTCTGGGCCCAAAGTCATGTTCGTGACCGGATTGAGCCTCGACTGGTCGCGTCCGGGAAGAAGGAAGTCTCGGGATTCAAGCAAATAACGATCCCCGCTCAGGACAAACGCCATTTGAACGGTGTGCTCCAGTTGCCTGACGTTCCCGGGCCAATCTTGCCGCATTAAAAACTCGAGTGCTCCGTCGCTGACCTTTTTAGGTCCGGTCATCTCGGCGTTGCAGACCCGTTCGAGAAAACATTCGACTAAAAGCGGTATGTCCTCGCGTCGCTCCCTTAAAGCCGGGATGTGCAGAGGCACCACATTCAGCCGATAGAAAAGATCCTCGCGAAAGCGCCGTTCTCTTACTGCCCTGTCGAGTTCAACATTTGACGCCGCAATGACCCTCACATCGACGCGAATGGTTTCAGAGCTTCCGATCCGCTCAAATTCCTGTTCTTGTAAAACGCGTAGAAGTTTTGCCTGTGCTTCAAGCGGCAAGTCGCCTATCTCGTCCAGAAAAATCGTGCCGCGATTTGCCTGCTCGAAACGCCCTACCCGTTCGCCGTGTGCGCCTGTGAAAGCGCCGCGGGCGTGGCCGAAAAGTTCACTTTCGACAAGGCTGGAAGGGAGCGCAGTGCAATTGAGCGCCACCATGGACTGTAAGCTGCGATTGCTGGCGGCGTGAATAGCGCGAGCAACCACTTCCTTCCCCGTTCCAGTCTCTCCACTGATCAGGACCGTAACCCGCTTCGCCGCAATCAGGTTGATCACTTCGCAAACCTGCCGCATGGCCGGGCTTTGGCCGATCAGCGAACGACGCCAGGAAGGGACTGCCTGATCGTCCGTCTCGTTTTTGCCGTTCCAGCAATTGATCGGTTGGAGTGCTGTCACTTTGCTTATCTATAAGTGCTGGTTTGGCCCAATTCCTCTTTGCGGTGGCTAGTTTACCGTCGGAAATTCACCGCCAACCACGATTCCTCTGCATTGGCTTCGATTTCTCGCTCCAGCCCAAATTTCCATTCGAGTTGCTGCTTGTGGCGCAATTTGAGAAGAAGCTTCACATTTCTCTCTGCCCGGACTACTCGTTCTCTCTGCTCCGTAACCAGTTGGCTGCGCTTTCGGATCTGATCGTGAAGCATGTTTGAACGTGCCTCGGCGCCCACCAGATAAGAAGACAAAGATCGGAGGTCAAGAGAGAATAACTGCTCTTGCGCCAGGCATTGAAGCGCTGAACGGCGCTCCTGACCCAGGTTCTCCAAACTGCCTTTTAACTTCGATTCCTCCGCAAGAAGAGCCGTAAGCTTGCCCCGTTCGACCTGAAGCTGGGTATCGCGCCAGCGAAGCGCCGAATCAAGCCGGAATTCAAATTTCTTCATACAGCCTTTCGCTTACGCAGCAACTGCGGACGCTATGGACGACAACCCTGTCAACGTATCCGCCAGGTTGGACTTCTCGTTCGCGTTCTGACGAAGGAAGTTCAAGACGTTATCCCGGCTCCGAATGCTTCGATCGAGTTTTGGATTGCTGCCGGAAACGTATGCGCCTAGCTGAATCAGGTCTTCAGAACTCTGGTAGGTCGCCATCGCCTCACGCACCTTGCGGGACGCAGCCATATGGTCGGGACTCGCTACGGCCGAAGCCACACGAGAGATCGAAGACAGAACATCGATTGCAGGGTAATGGCCCGCAGCTCCAAGTTGGCGCGACAAGATGATGTGACCGTCCAAGATACCCCGAACCGCGTCCGCGATCGGCTCATTGAAATCGTCACCTTCAACCAGCACGGTAAAGAAGCCGGTGATGGTTCCGCGATGAAACGCACCCGCTCGCTCGAAGATCTTGGGAAGCATGCTGAAAACCGACGGTGTATAGCCTTTCTGACTTGGCGGTTCGCCGGCAGCCAGCCCAATCTCCCGTTGCGCCATCGCCAGACGTGTCACGGAATCCATGACCAGAAGCACGTTCGCGCCCTGGTCGCGGAAATATTCGGCAGCAGCGAGCGCAACATAGCAGGCTCGGAGACGGAGAGGAGCCGGGCGGTCGGATGTTGCAACGACTACAACCGAACGCTTCTGTCCTTCCGGACCAAGTTCATGCTCAAGAAAAGCTCGTACCTCGCGGTTACGTTCGCCGATCAGCGCAATCACCGTGACGTCAGCGGAGTTCTGCTTCGACATGGCGCCCAGCAACGTGCTCTTTCCGACTCCACTGCCGCCAAATAAACCAATGCGCTGTCCCAAACCACAAGGCAGCATTCCGTCGATGGCGCGGACTCCGGTCACCAGCTGGCTGTGAATATGCTCGCGGTCGAGCGGTCCCGGGGGAGCTGCGTATAGATCGCGCTTCTCCTGCGCTTCGATCGGAGGGCCACCGTCCATAGGACGACCGAAACCGTCCAGAACTCGTCCAAGCAGACCGGGTCCCACACCGAGCTGCGCGTCATCTGAACGTGCGTAGATGGCGTCGCCAGGCTCAAGACCATCGATCTCTTCCAGCGGCATGGAAAGGATCCGGCTGTTTCGGAACCCTACCACCTGTGTGCGGATAACGCGTCCGGACGACGTGTGAATCTCGCAAAAGCCACCGATCTTCGTAGCTGGTCCTTGCGACTCAATCACCTGGCCGGTCACGTCGCTGACGGTACCGCGCCATCGGAGCAGGTCAAATTGCGGGAGATGCTGGATATAAGAGCTGGAATGAAAAGTTTCGGCAATCATCGTAGGGACAGCCTGTCTGCGAAGCCGCGCTGAATTTCGGCCAATTGGGAGTCGATGGACGCATCTAATTCGCCAAATTGCGTTTCGAAGATGATGTCCCCGTTCTTAAGAGTTGGATCGGAAGAGATCTCGATTGCGGGAGCTGCGCCGATCTTTTCAAGCGAGGTACGAACCGCGCCGACGCCGGCGGGATTAACACGAACTCGCGATACTTCTCGGTTTTGCAGCTTCTGCATGGCCGCATGGACCAAACCGTGCAAAGCCTCGGTGTCGATCGAAATCTCGCGATGAAGAATGCGGCGGGCGATCGCAAGAGACAGTTTGAGAAGCTCGACTTCGCCTTCCTGTCTCAGCTTGCGCTTGGTTTGCGCCAGAGCAGCAAGGGTCTGCCCAACACTGTCCTGAATCGTTCGAACCTGCGCTCCAGCCTCTTCGCGGGCCTGACGCAATCCTTCGGCGAAGGCTTCCTGTCTGACCTGGGCTAACTGCGCCTGAAAGCGCTGTTCGCTGGCGTCTAAACGAGTTCGAAGCTCCGCGACCTCTTGCCCGCTGAATGACGTCGTCGTTTCGTCCATCAGCTGTGAAAGCGCTCTGAAGGCTCTTGGCGCCGGGGCGCCACCGGACGGCTTCCACCTTTTGTGACGGGTCCGCGACTTTACAGCGCATAATGTACGGCTTGCCTTGTTCGAAAAGCGGCGGCTGGCTTCTTCAGGCGCGGCAATCTCTCCCTAGCGACTTTCCGATAACCAGTCGCGTAAGATTTCTGCTGCCAGCTGAGGTTCTCGATTAACACTCTCCTTGATGTGGGTTCGAAGTTCCTCATATCTCTTGCTTTTCGCCGGCAATTGGAGTTTCGGAAAGGCTGGCTCCTCAGACTCGCCTTGCTCGGACGACGCGGCCAGTGCGTTTTCACGCGCCGCCCCTGTCAGAGCTACCGAATCCGATACTTCTGCCGCCTGGGCAGCCGCTAGCTGAGCTTGAAGGAGAGCCTCGGCCGCAGCTTGCTTCTTCTTTTTGCCTCGCAGGAAGAGGAACGCAAGTCCAGCGATGACGATGGCCCCGCCTGCCCCCGCGCCGATCAGCACACGCTTATCGTGAATCAGGTTGGTGAGCTGGTCTTTCCCGTTGCTGCCCACCTTCTTGTCTTGCGTTTGTTCCGCTGCGGTATTCTCGGCGAGCAAGGTCTGCTCAAACGGCAGGCTTTCAATCACCAGTCGATCTCCGCGATCGGTTTGCAGTCCTATAATGCCGGCCACGACATCATTGATCGCTTTCAATCGCTCCGGTGAGGGCGGAACCAGAACACGCTTCATGTTCTTGCCCGTACCCTCCCAGCGCACATCCTGGTCGAGCAGGAGGGAAGCAGAGATTCGCTTCACTACACCCTGTGGCGTCTTGGTATGACGGATCGTTTTGGAAGTTTCGAACGATGTGCTTTCGGTCCGCCGGGATGAGCTGTTCCCGGAGCCTACGGCGCGTGGAAGAGCTCGCGGAAGGTTGGAAGGTGTTCCTGGTACACCGGGGGATTGAGCGGCGCCCGCGACATCTTCCGACTTTTGCGAGGTGAGCATGACCGACTTCGATGGATCAACCAATTCGTCGCTCTGCTCTGAAGTTGAGAAGTCACAGTCGGCCGAAACACCGACCCGGAAGTGCCCTTCGCCGAGCAGAGGCTCGAGGGTGGACTCTATCTTGGAAGCCAGGTCTTTTTCGATCTGGTGCTTGTAATCGAGGGAGGCCTCCGAAGGCTCATTTCCGTCCGCCGAATGCTTTCGAGGGCGATTGAGCAGGTTGCCCTGCATATCAAGTAGCGAGACGGCATCGGGCGACAGTCCCTCCACTGCGCTTGCTACCAGATTCGAGATAGCCTGAACGTTTTGACTGCTCAGATGAGCGCCGGGGCGCGTGCTGACCAACACACTTGCTTTCGCCGGCTCGCGAAAGTCGAGGAAAACAGATTCTTTAGGGAAGGTAAGGTGAACTCGCGCCTGGTCGATCGAATTCAGCGTTTTGATTGATCGTTCCAGTTCGCCTTCAAGCGCACGGCGGTAATTGATGTGTTCGGTGAAATCGGTAATTCCGAGGTTGTTCTTATCGAACAGTTCGAAGCCCACTCGACCGGTTTTAGGGAGCCCTGCACCCGACATCTCGAGGCGCAATTCGTCCACTCGGGCCTCCGGAACCAGAACGGAAGCGCCGTTTGCACCCAGGCGGAAATCAGTGCCGCCTTCTTTGAGCTTCTGAACGATGGCGGCGGCATCTTCGGGCGACATGCCCGTAAAGAGCGGCTTGAAGCCACGCTCTTTGTTCCAGTGTAGGAAGCCGGCAAGGCCCGCACCCACTAAACTGACAACAACTGCAATCGTAATGAGTTGCTGCCGGGAAAGGGACCCGAACAGCTTTTTCAGCTGGTCCATCGAATTTGGTTAGGATTGCCGATCAAAGTTGCATCTTCATAATTTCCTGGTAAGCCGACACAGCTTTGTTTCGAGCCTGCATGAACAACTCGAATTGAAGCTCCGCCTTCTGGGTTGCCAGGACCGTCGAGTGAATTTCGCCGTTTTCTCCTGACAGGAAATTATGAATAGAGGTGTTTGCAGAGGCGTGAGAGTTCTCAACGTCCTTGATTGCGGACTTCAGCACGCTGCTGAAATCGGCGCCGTTCGATGCCGCTGTGGCGCTTGTCCCCGCAGAAGCAATGGGGCTAATCGCGGATGCAAGTGAAGCAATGGATGAGATAGACATGGCAGCGAAACCTATCGGAAGAGGTCAATCGATTTCTGAATCATGTCTTTGACCGCCGAGATGGCGGAAACATTGGCCTGGTAGGAGCGAGAGGCCCCCAAGCAGATCGACCATGTCCTGGGCCGGGTTCACCCTTGGCATGGCCACATAGCCGTTCTCATCGGCATCGGGATGGCCCGGCATATAACGCCGCTCCGGGTCTGAGTTGTCGACCACGATGTCGCTGACGGATACACCCTTTGCCTTGAGTGTCCATCTGGTTTTGAAACACGGAAGAGAAAGGCGAAGAAACGGAATCGCTTTGGAACACGACATCTCGGCGGCGATAAGGCCCACCCTCCGCGGTGCGCGTGGTATCAGCATTCGCAATGTTCTCGACGAGCACTTCGGCGCGCTCGCGTTCCGCTGACATTCCTGAAGCACTAACAGAGATACTCGATAGCAGACTCATTAGGATGCGTTTCCTCCTTC
This sequence comes from uncultured Acidobacteriaceae bacterium, assembly GCA_963730775.1. Taxonomy (GTDB): domain Bacteria; phylum Acidobacteriota; class Terriglobia; order Bryobacterales; family Bryobacteraceae; genus Bog-105. The sequence continues at coordinate 72,820 of CAVSTI010000029.1, forward strand.
AATGGCCAACCGGACCACTTTGAGCTGCGATTTTAAAAGATTTGAGGCAATGCTGAAGCGCATTGCGTTTTCGGAGAGCAGTCGGGATTCGCGATCGAGGCTTACATTGTTGCCATCGTTCTTGACGCGTAAGCCGGCAACTTCGGTCGCGGTAGGCTGCATCCCGGCAGCGGCGGACTGAAGCGCCGATTGAAAGTCGACGTCCTGTGTTTTGTAACCGGGTGTGTCAGCGTTCGCGATGTTGGACGCGACTACCTTCTGGCGAGTGCTCAAAAGGCTCATGTACTGCTCTAGGTTCTGACTGACTGGATCCAGCACAACAAGATGGTGCGCCGTCGCCGGCTCGGTTCTCGGAAATTTTCCGTTTTGCCTTCTTTATCGATCTAAACCGTCGATCTTTAGAGGGTTACAGAAAAATCTGGCAGACGCTCAGCCGACCAATTCGAGGATGGGTGCGCCGAGCCGGCGAGCGAGTACGAGTTTTCACACGTCGCGAGCCGAAGCTCTTCGGCGATGTGGCCGCGTACGACACGTGCAATGCCCAGCCAGCGCTTCAACATGTAAAGCGCCTGCGAGATGATTTGCCCCTCCGTAGAGGAATGCGCCTCGTCGAGCTGTTCGTCGAGAACCCGGGTGTATTGCGAAAACAGAATCTGCGCGAGTTCGAATTCGCCGGATGCCAGAGCATCTTCTATTTGGGACGCGAGATCTTTAGTTTCCACTGTTGTTGTTGGCCCTCATCGTGGTGAACAGGTCCGAGAAGTAAGAAACCTGTTGTTGCAGGCTGGAAATCAAGGCGTCGGCCGCGCCCATTTTCGCGGTCAGGTTTGTTTGCAGCGTGCTGATCTGATCTGTTTTGTCGGAAATCTTGTCAGCCAGGTTCGCGAGGGAATTGCTGACGGCAGTATTTGTCGTTGCGAGCAGGCCAGTGGTCGAGGCCGTGATGCTGGAGAGAGCAGCGTTTGCGCTCTTCAGGAATCCGCCGCTCGTTTCGCCTCCGAGGAAGCCCAACACGTCGGATAACGACGATGATGCAGCCGCATTGAAAGCGGACGAATCAAACTGCAGGTGGCCGTCCTTATCAAACGCCAACCCGAGATCGCTCACAGACTTAACACTCCCGGATTGCGCGTCCGAATCGAGAACATTGTGAAGGCTCGAGGAAAGAGAGTAAACCACACTCTGACCGGTCAACGCGCCCCCACTTTGGCCCCGCGACTTCGCCAGTTCATCGACAATTGTGTTGTACGCCACGGCGAAGGCGTTCAAGGCGTTTGATGCCTGAGTCGAGCCTTGGTTGACGCTAATATCCGTTGACCCCGCCTGCAAGACGTTGACGGTTAATCCTGTCGAAAGAGTTAAGCGCGCGGGAATCGCTCGAGATAACGTTGCTTTGCCCGTTGATTTGGTACGTGACGGGCGATCCGGTAGTAAGCGTGTTCAGGAGCGTCGTGGATCCGTCACTCATCTGAATCGAGCTGCCAGCGTACTTCTTTCCCTGAACCGAGAGCCGGTAATCTGGCGCAGACGTACTACCCACATTCACCAATGTTGCTTGTACCCCAGCCGAGCTTGCATTGATTGCATCTGCAAGACCATTCAGGCTTCCCGAGTTCGAGATCTGGTAATTCGTACCATCCACTGACAAGGTCAGCGACGAAGAGGAGCTGATGTTTCCGGAAGATGGGTCGCTTACCCTCGTCAGGCCGTCTTGGCTAAGAGTATTCGTATGCGATCCCGTGTTAAGCACCGTAAGGTTGTAGGATCCGACGCGAACGCCTGCGGCAGCGTAGGCCGTCGCAACAGTTGTGGTGCTGCTGGTTGCGGCGTAAGATCCGGTGCCGACGGAAGAATTCAAGTTGTCCAGAGCGGTCTGGAGCGAAGAAAACTGTGAGGTAATCTTCGACATCTCCGACTGCTGACTCGTGAGACTGTTCTGCTGATTCTGCAGAACCTGAAGTGGAAGGCTGGCGAGACCAACGGCGCGCGCGATCGCGGATTGCAGATCGGCCGAGTAGGAACTCGAACCGGTGAAGCCCGTAGAACTAGTTGAACTGGTTGTAGCCAAATTTACCTCCCAAAGAAAAGGCCGTCACGTTTAAGTGACGGCCCGGCTTATAAAAGCTCAGCTATTTATTGCAGGAGCTTCAGAACGGACTGGGGTTCTGCGTTGGCTTGGGCCATCGCGGCAATCGAAGTCTGCGAAAGAACTTGAGCCTTCGTCAGGTTGGCAGCCTGGGCGGCCACGTCTGCGTCGCGGATCTGGCTCTCGGCGGACGAGAAGCTGGAGATCTGTGACTGAGCGAGTGTGATCGCGTATTGCAGCTTGTTTTCGCCGGCGCCGACCTTACCTTGAACCAGGCCTAAGGTCTTGATGGCGTTATCGATCGACGCGATCGCGGAGTCAGCGTTGCTGTTGGTGGAAGTGGTCGGAGCGGTCGCTACATTGTTTCCGACTGCGGCAAAGACGCCAGAAGCGGTGTCATCGTAAACCGAGAAGCTGTTGGCGCTCTGGAAGGAGATGCCAGTGCCCGCATCGTTCTTCACAGCGTAAACACCGGAGCTCGCTGTTTTGGAGTTGATTTTCGCGATTGCGGAATCAAGATTGTCCGTGGCGGTAAGGGATACTGAAGCCGAACCGTTGGCGGTCTGGAAGCTCAGCGTTTGAGCAGCAGCAGTATAAGAAGTCGCGGCATTCTGGACATAGTTGGACGTGTTATCGGCCGTACCCGCACCGCTGATGATGGCGTCGGTACCGCTCGGAGCAGTAGCGTTCACCGTGAAAGCAGCGCCACCCGAGAACTGAAGGGCGCCGTTGCTGTCGGTGCCGGCCGTGATGCCCAGAGAGCTAAGCTGGCTGTTCAGAGAGCTGAGTACTTGATCTTTCGTCAGCGCGCCGGAGCCGCCTACGGACACGGTCTGCGTCGTCGCACCAGCGCTGGTGTAAACGTTGAACGTGAAGGACTGCGCGTTCGCACTTGCGAATGTCGCACCGGGGGCATCCAGGCGAGTGGTGTTATTGGTGATGCCGACGCCGCCACCCAACACGTTCGATGTATTGAGACCCAGGCTGGTCGCGTCAACCGCGTTGCTCGATCCGCTGAGGTCGACCGAAACACTGCCGGAGGTCGAGTTCGCGCCGCCGCCGATGTAGACGTTCAGCAGGTTGTTGAGCGATCCACCGGAGTTCAGGTTGATGTTGGTTGCCTGACGCGAAATTTCCGTGACGAGCTGTTGATACTCCTGATTCAAGGTGTTGCGGTCGCCAGTGAAGGTACCGGAGGCTGACTGAGAAGCCAGCGTCTTCATACGGTCCAGGATCGAAGAAATGTTATTCAGTCCGCCGTCGACGATCTGCAACTGGCTGATTCCATCATTTCCGTTGCTGACACCCTGGGTCAGTTCGGTAACTGAGCTGCGGTAGGAGTTCGCAACCGCAAGGCCGGCTGCGTCGTCACCGCTGCTGTTGATGCGGTAACCGGTGGTCAGCTGTTGAATGGTTTTGCTCTGAAAAGATGAATTGATTTTTAAGCTTGTCTGAGCGTTTAAAGAGTCGACGTTGGTACGAAGGGAGATCATTTTGAATCCTGTATTTTGGTTTGTTCGGTTTTGCCTAGTGGCGTTTTCCGCTTACAAAGGACATGTCGCAGACTCAGTGGCGGAATTAGACTTTTTATTTCACGGCTGTTTTGCCCGGGAGAGTCTCGGAGCCTGCGGCGGCCTGTTTTTTCCGCGCAGGTTCGCTTTGCATGCCGTAGCTGCTCACGATGACGATATCTACACGTCGATTGCGCTCGCGGCCGGCTTCCGTGTCATTGGAATCAATGGCGTCGGTATCTGCATAACCGACAATTGCCATTCGCTCGGTAGCCACACCAAATTGTTCGTTCAGAAACCGGAGCATCGCAATACTGCGCGCCGCGGAGAGTTCCCAGTTACTTTGAAAACGGCTGTTATTGATTGGAAGAGAATCCGTGTGTCCTTCCAGCCGGAGGGCATTCGGCAGCGTGTTCAGAACTTCGGCAACTTTCTGGACGGTTGGATAGGCGCTACTCCCCAGAGTGGCGCGTGCCAGACGGGAAAAAGGCCCCGGCCTCTAGTTCTATGACCAGCCCGCGGTGTTCGAGCGCCAATCGGACCGACCCATTTCCGAGTTCCTTCTGCAGCGTGGATTTCAAAACTTCGAGCGGCTTAGAAAGCTCGTCGACTGCTGCGCTGGACAGTAAGCCCTTACTCGTTTCGGGATTGTTCTTTACACTAGGCGCCGGATTCTTCTTCTCTTTCGGCGGGTTCTTGAGAAGCGCCGTGATGCCCGGACTCAGTGTTCCATTCTTCAGCGCATTATCGATTGCTTCGGATACTGCCTTGACGCGGTCCTTATCGGATCGTGTGGAAGCAAACAGGACGACAAAGAAGGCAAAGAGTAATGTTATGAAGTCGGCATACGACACCAGCCAACGCTCATGATTTTCTGGATGCGAATGCCGCTTTTTTCTCACGCGTTCAACTCGTCAGGCAGCCGCGCGCCGCGGTCTCTGCCGTTCTTGCGCGAGTGGCTTCTCAGCATTGGGCGCGGCGTTTTCAGAGAAACGCTCCAGTTGGCTTTCGATCAACTTGGGATTCATGCCGCCCGCAATTGCGATCACGCCTTCAAGGGCCATTTCTTTCATTCGAAGGCCATGGTGTAACCGCGCCTTCAACTTGCTCGCGACCGGCAGAAAGAAGATGTTTGCGACAAACACGCCGTAGACAGTGGCCACGAATGCGACTGCGATGCCATGGCCAACGGCGTTGATGTCCTCGAGATGTTTCATCACCTGGATAAGCCCAAGGACCGCGCCGATGATTCCTACGGTGGGAGAGTATCCTCCTGCCGATTCAAAAACCTTAGCTTCCGCTTCGCCCTTTGAGCTCCGCGCGCTTCAATTTCAAGTTCCATGATCCGGCGGACCACTTTCAGATCGGTCCCATCGATCGCCAGGCGCAATGCCTTGCGGAAGAAAGCATCCGGCATTTCCTCGGCGTCATCCTCAAGCGAGATAATGCCGGTGCGCCGTGCTTTGGCGGCAAGTTTGAGGATGTCCTGCAGCAGGCGCTCACTCGAAATCACGGGATACCAGAACACCGATGGAAGCTTCTTCGCCGCCCCGCGTAGCGCGGAGGTAGGAGTGGTCACCATGACGGCGCCCAAAGTTCCCCCAATCACGATCATTGCCGCCGTGATCTGGGTGATGTCGCTGATTCTTCCGCCCTCAAGCAGAAGACCTCCGACAATCCCTCCCAAAGCGAGGCAAAGGCCCGCAAAGCTGGCATAATCCAGCTCCCGGCGTTCTAGCTTTTCGGCCGAATCAGGCATGGCAATTAACTCTTCGGCACAATTTCATTGGCGCGGGCGATTTCCACTGCCTCAGAACCTTGCCGGTTGAGATAAGACTCCCCGGTCCACACCGCACGACGGAACTTGATCACTCGTTCGATCACCTCATCTGGCTTCTCAAGCACGAGGTATTTCTCACCGGAAGTAAGCACCACGACCGTGTCAGGTGTCACTTCGATGTGCTCGATCAAATCCGAGTTGACGATCAGAGGAACGCGGTTCAGACGTGTCAGATGGATCATGTAACCGTAAGATTGCTCTTACGTATTGGTGTGCGGGGTAGAAGGCGAAGTTCTTAGATAATCAGCACTGGGGGTGGGAAAAATCTGAAGCAGGATACGAATTACGGGATTAGCGGGTCTGCAGATGTCTAAGGAGCAGGAACCCTGCCTGGAACCAGCAGGCGTCGTCATCGTCGCTAACGGCGGGAAACCGTCGGAGTTGCCGCACCACACTCTCGAGCACGGATTGCTCTTCGCTCTCCACTTCCGAGCGCGGCACGGAATCATGACAGGCCACCAGGGCGCTTTCCAGTTCCAGCTCGAATCGAGTGTAGTTGAAACCGTCCCAGGCGTCGATAATCCGCTGAGCGTGCAGCGCAGTGCTCAAATCCGCTAGTCCCTCTGTGTCTCTTATCGCGAACGAGGAGACGGAGTAGACCCTGTTTTCCGGAATGAGTGATTCCTACCCTAAATAGTCGAAAAGACTTTTCGTGGACAAACTGGCGTGGGCAGAGATGGCCGCCTGGAGCGCGGTCTGGTCGGTGGTCATCTGGGTGATCGCGGACGGCAGATCGGTTTCTCGCACCGCGGCCAGAGACCCCTGTAGATCGGTCAGACGAGTGCTGGCGGAATCCGTTGCGTGCGCAATCCAGCTTTCGCGGTCGCCATACGTAGCCGAGACCTGAGATAGATAGCTTCCTGCCGTTTTCAATGAACCTAGTGCGGTTTGCACGCCGGCCACATTGTTGGTGGCGAGCGCTTGACCCAGGCTGTACACGGCAGCGAAGATACTGTTCGACCCGGAGTCAAAGATCGTCGCAGCGCTCATGCCGGCACTTATCGTGGATCCGCTGCCGTCGTCCAACAAGGCCGTTGCGGCGCCTGTCGAATTACTAACAACGCCGTTGGTGACCGACGTCCAGTTAAACGTGTATGGAGCCGTCGTCGGCTGATCCCCGCCGAAGATGTACTGGCCGTTCGCGGACGTATTTGCGATTCCGACAAGTTGGCTGGCCAATTGCTGAACCTGGTCTGCCAGGTTCGTTCGGGTAGTCGATGTCGTCGTGTCGGTTGCGCCTTGCGAGGCAATCGAGGTCAGTTGATCGATAATCGTCGTAGCTGTCTGTAAGGCACTGTCCGCCGTCTCATTCTGCGCCTTCGCGGTCGCCAGATTGTTTTGCGTTTGTGTCAGGTGGTCGATCTGGCCCTGCAGACTGATGATCGAGCTGATGGCTCCCGGATCATCGGAGGCCTGATTCACCCGGTACCCCGAAGTGATCTGCTTGTTAGCTGTTGAGATCCGGCTCTGAATACGAGAAAGATCGGTGAGGAACGCCGGGTTTTGTCCTTGAATGCCCTTTAACATGCTGCCTCGTTACTGAACCATATTCATGAGCGTGTCCATCATCTGGTTTACAACCGTGATCAATTTGGAGGACGCCTGGTACGCCTGCTGGTACTGCAGAAGCTGAGCGGCCTGCTCGTCCAGAGACACCCCGGACACTTGAGTCCGCAGAGCGTCGGCCTGGTTAAAAAGATCCGATTGCGTACTCTGAGCGTCAGACGCATTCGAGGCCTGTGTTCCCACATCCGTCGCGATCTTGCTGTAAAAACCGGTGTAGCTCAAACCGTTGATCATGTCCGCGGAAGACGTCGGACTCTGCAATCCGGCGAGTTGTTCGGCGGCACCATTGGCTACCACTGGCGGCCCCGGCTGGATGGCGGCGAGACTCGATGCTGTGATGTTTGAGTCGAGGCTCAATGTGGAGGCAATGGAGCTGGGATGCGTCGCGTCATAGCTGAACAGCGGCGATCCGGCTACCGCGGGCGGCCCCGCTGACACCTGACCGGCGGTGAGAATGGAGTTAACGCGGTCCGCTAGTCCCTGCGCTAATTGGTTGACCGTGCCCTGCTGATTCTCGTCTCCGATGAGCGCTGGGAGAGTAGAGTTGCGCACCTTCAGCAACCCGCCGAGTTGCCCGTCATCTGCAAGTGCTGTGACATCCTGGCCCGTCGAGGTCGTAATGTGGGCATCCGGCATTCCACCGGGTACCGCGGCGCTGGCGGAACTAGGATAGGCCAATTGCAATTGGGTTTGCGTGTCACCAACCACGAGCGGCACCTGTCCGTTCATGAGAACCGTTGCTGTCCCGTTCATTCCGATCTGAACGCTGACCGGGGTTAAATTCGAGAGCTGCTGCACCGCGTTATACAGTTGCGTCTGTAGGCCGGACGCATCGGTACCGTTGCGAATCTGGACGTTGATGGCGACGATCTTCGAAGTCAGCTGATTAATCTGCGAAACGGAAGAACTCAGCTGTTGGTTTGCCTGTTGAACGGAGGATTGAAGTCTTGAGGCAAGCTGATTAAACGTCTGCGCAACCTGTTGAGCTGCGCTGATAACGCTGTTTCTTACGGTCGTGTCAGAGGGACTTGTACTGAATGATGAAAAGCTCGAATAAAGCGCGCTGAGGGCCGCAGGAATGCCTGACTGGCCCGTGATGTCGAATTGCGATTGAATGCTGGCTAGATTGGAGGCTTGTGCAGTTGCGCCACCGAGGGAAGTATTCTGATTCCATACCGACCGTTCCGCGGCATAGCTTCTCGAGTCGCCGATGGGCCCGGAAGCAACGCCGCCGAGGACAGTATCCAACAGGTTGACCTGCTGAGCCGCATAGCCCGGGGTGGACGCATTCGAAACGTTGTTTTGTACGACGCCGATCGCTTTATCGAATACGTTGAGAGTGCTCGCCGCATTCTGTAGAGTTGCGAATAAGCTTGACATCTTCGCCTCCTAACCCTCGAACACCATCCGGGAATCGTGGCTCGCGCTGAACGTGCCGTCAGAGCCATAGGTGTGGGGCGTCTCCGGTCGTCCAAAAATGGAATTGCAATGGAAAACGGTGCCGGCCTCCAACAAGGCCTGAACCCGCTTTGCCTTGGTTAGAACCGTTTGCAAGGCAGCCTGCAGTTCTGCCGCAGTGCCGGAAGATAACTGCTCCTGAAGAGGAAGCAGCTTCTCGAGCAGTTGCTCCACGGTCTGCAGCGGCTGAACGGCTGTCGAGTCATCATGGACCAATTGCTGCGTTAGGCGCTCAAGTTCGGCGCCTGCTAATTGCAACACGTCTGTCGGGCTCATATCCGAAATGAAGCCCTAACGGGCTTTCGTGTAGCCTTTGATGAGGGCGTTCCCGATCTCAGACGAATCTGGTCTGTAAGTGCCCGAAGACACCTGGGCAGAAAGGGACGCGAGCTTCGAGGCGCGGTCAGTCGTCGATGTAAAGCTTTTGGCTAAAGCGATTAGCGAGCTCGCATTCGAGAGATTGACTCGGTCAGTGCCGAACGAGGCACTGGATTCGGTGGTACTTTTGGAATCCAGGCTAGTGGCTTTGGTCGCGCTCGACCGAGCACTATCGACAAAGCTTCCTTCCCCTGAATTTCCAATCCGCATGCTCATCTTTTCATCTCCACTAGAAACTTTTCCTACTGATGTATCGATCATCCCGGGAACCAATTAGAGGATTCCGGCAAAATAATTTTTGTGAGGCCATTAGTGCCTCCGGCGTGGCTTTCGTCTCAGTAAATGCCCCGCTCGCTCGGCCATTTATGCTCGATGTAGCTTCGGAGCCGCAGAACGCCTTGTGCTCGTAACTGCGAGATCCGCGTGATGTGCAGTCCCATGATGGAAGCGATTTCGCGCAAATTGAGCTCTTCCTTGTAATACAAGCTAAGAACGGTGCGCTCGTTGGCCGGCATCTTGTCGATACCCGCTGCAAGCACCTTTTCCAATTCTGCCCGTTGCAGCAGGTGTTCAGGCGAAGACTCCGAATCGTCGGCAATGAATTTCAGCAGGCCGACTTCTTCACTGTCCTCAATAACATCCAGGCTTCCCAACGAAACGCCGCGAAGATCAACCATCCATTGCTGGTATTCCGCAACGCTGATCTCGAGTTCGGCCGCAATCTCTTCTTCACTGGGCGTGCGCTTCAATCGTTGCTCGGCGGCTTTAATTGCCTGCTGTAGCTGTTTGACGTGCTTTCGCCGGTGGGTCGGAATTCCGTCCAGGCCGCGGATGCTATCAAGGATGGCGCCGCGTATCTTGTACTCGGCGTAAGTCTTGAGCGACGCGTTGTGGCTCGGATCGTACTTGTCGATGGCGGCCAGTAGCCCGACAATACCGGCCGAAATCAAATCGTCAAGCTGAACGCTCGAGGGTAGCTTTTCGTGAATCCGCGAAGCAATCCATGTCACCTGTGGCAGGTGCTCAAGGGTAAGTTCTTCGCGTTCTTTCGCAGATAGGGCTTCTGGCGTGGCTGCGTACATGATAGAGAGGACAGGACCTTAGCCCGCTTAGACCGAAGCGGCCCTGGCGTTGCCGAACAACCCTTGAAGGAGGCGGTCTTTGGTGGCCTCGTGAAGATCTTGTGGAATTGACTGGCCATCGGCCAGGAACGAAATTGGCAGCCCCGCTGCGATTGTGTTTTCAACCACCGGCCCGAGAGTGTCGACTTCGTCCAGGTGAGTGTACACGATTTTCGAAGGCTGGAAGGCGGCGAAACGCGCGACAAATTTCCTCAGAGCCGAGGTGCGCAGAGTCGCCGGAAGAACCAGTTGGACTTCGATCTCCTCGTGACTCCGGAAGAATGCCACTGCTCTCTCCATCTCTTCCTTGTCCGCGGCAGCGTAACCAGGCGTATCGATAAAGATTAGTTTCTTGTCCCGGTGCTGCTCAAGAGCTTCGGCCAACGCTTCGGGGGTTTGCAAGGCAGTGAAACCGACGCCGAGAATGCGTCCGAAGGCATTGAGTTGCTCCGACCCGGCCACCCGCAGTGTGTCAAGCGAGAGCAGATGAATGGGCAATTCCTGCTCGAGCCCAAGTTGTACCGCGAGTTTCACGATTGAGGTCGTCTTTCCAGCTCCCGGAGGTCCAACGAACATCACTACTTTCCGCTGAGCCCCGGCTTTTCCAACCTCGGGATCAACTGCAAAGCGGGATTTGACTTGGGTGAGTATGGATTTCGAAGACGGAGCGGGCGCGGACGGCGAGTTGTTGTTCACGTTCCGCAGGATGGACTCGTACTCGGACATCTTCGATTGAGCCGCGGACCCGATCAGGTCGTGCGAAAACTCTTCGGAGAAGTCAAAGGCCAAAAGGCGCGAATACAGGTGATCTACAACCGATCCCTTCCGTGGTGTATTCCAACGGCCATCCAATCCTTCGGCGATCGATTGGCTGACCACTTGCAATTGCTTGCGCAGCTCGGCCAGTTCCTGAGCGATCACTTGCGATGACGCAATTTCGGGCTGCTTTTCTGGAACGACTGGGACGGTAACTGCCGCTTGCGGCGCGGTCAACTGCGAAGCACTCGCGACCAAATTAAGGGGGGCGGAAACCGCAGGCGCGGAGACTACGGCCGATGCCTTCGGGAATAACGGTTTAGTTGCCGCAGGGACTTCCTGGGCGACTACGGGCTTCTCTTCCTCAACCACTTCGGCTTCAATGCGCGTTCGGGTCACGGCGGCTGCTTCTACAACGGCCGGAGCTTCGATCTCTCTAATTTCCGGCTTTGAGAGTTCAGCCTTTACTAATTCGGGGAAGATTCGGTTCGTCACCGAAGGCGTCATGGGAACGGAAACGACTATTTCCGCCTCGGCAGCTTCCGGCTCCTCGACAGCAATCAGTTCCGGGAAAATCCGTTTTGCGCTCGAAAGCTTGCTCGACACCGCTCGTTCTACCGGAGCCGCTTTCTTCTGGACTGGAGCATTTCCGGCAATCCCGAAAACGACTTCGTACTCGCCCAGGGAACTCTGTTCCGGACTGGTTTTTCGAGAATTCAGGAGCATCGCGTCGGCGCCCAGTTCCTGGCGAGCGCTTTCGATCGCTTCTCCAATTGATTGTGCAAAGTAAGACTTCAGTCTCATGAGGCTAGATCACTCCTAATGACTGGACCTTCACGCCGGCGGGGACTTCGTTGTGAGATATGAAAAATACGTTGCTCAAAGAGGGTTCGGTCATCTGACGTAAGAAATATCGAGCTCCTACACTGGTAAGTACAACGGCGGGAATTTCTCTCCGCTCGAACTTGCGCTCAAACCGGACCACGATGTCGCGGACAATTTGAGGCGAAAGTACACAGATGCTGTTCGCTTCGGTGTGCTGAACCGCGGACTCGACCGCCTGCTCTGTGGAGTTGTCCATGATGTATGCCGGCAATTCGCCCTTTTGATTCAAGTAGGGTTTCACGACCGTTCGTCGCAAAGATTGTCGGACAAATTCTGTAAGGAGTACCGGATTTTTCGTAGTCCCTGCCGCCTCACCTAGCGCCTCGAGGATGGAAACGCCATCTCGAATGGAAACCCGCTCGCGCAGGAGGTTCTGCAGCACCCGTTGCACGGCGGCCAAAGTAGAGCAGCTTCGGGACCAGATCCTCGACCACCTTCGGGTTGTCCTGGGTGATGCGGTCGCAGAACATTTTCGCGTCCTGGCGGCCGAACATCTCGCTCGAATACTGGCGCAGTAACTCGGAAAAGTGTGTTCCGATAACGTTGACGGCATCCACTACCGTGTGGCCGGCAGCTCGGGCCGCATCGACCTTATCTGACTGGAATCCAAAGGGCCGGAAGGCCAAAAGCCGGCTCACGGGTCTGCTGCCCGGGAAAGCTCTTGTCGGCTTTCGCGGTCGGCAATGCCAATTCACTGCCCGGCAACAGCTCGTAACGCCCGATTTCGCTTCCCTTCAGCAGGACGACAGTATTCGCGCGAGCGAAGCGACAGGTTGTCGGTCACGCGCACGGGAGGCAACAGGTAACCGAGGGTCGAGGCGAATTGCCGGCGAATACCGGCGATCTTCTTCAGGAGAGGCGAGGTAGCGCCGCCTGCCACCAAATTCACCAGACCAAGCCCGACTTCGATCGCGATGGGCTCAACCCTCAGCAGAGTTTCAAGATTGTCGGTTGGTGCGGTCGGCGGCATGACCACATCCTTTTTCTCCGTGATGTTGACCTTCTTCCGCATTTTCCAGGCTGCGGTACCCAATCCGCCGCCAAGGACAAGAAACGGAATAGTCGGCAGTCCAGGGAAAGCCGCGAGGGCGACCAAAACGCCGCTCGCAAGCATCAATGGCTCGGCTTTTCCGAACAGCTGCTTCTGGAAATCGTCACCGACGCGCGATTCGGAAGCAGCGCGCGTAACGATCAAACCGCCGGAAACCGAAATCATCAGGGCCGGAACAACAGTCACCAGGCCATCGCCAATGGTCAGAACGGTGTAGGTCTGCAGAGCGCGCTTGAAATCCATGCCGTGCTGAAACACGCCGATCAGAAAACCCGCCACGATATTGATGGCGGTAATCATGATGCTCGCAATCGCGTCGCGCTGTGTGAAGCGCGAGGCGCCGTCCATGGCTCCATAGAACTCTGCTTCCGCCGAAACATGTTTGCGGCGGCGCCGTGCCTCGGCCTCGTCGATCAACCCGGCGTTCATTTCGGCGTCGATCGACATCTGCTTGCCGGGGAGAGCGTCCAAAGTGAACCGGGCCGACACTTCCGAGATGCGGACCGCGCCATGGTTGATGACGATGTACTGGATGGCGATCAGGACGAGAAAGATGACTGCGCCAATGATGTAATTGCCCGCCGACAACAAAGCTTCCAAACGCCTCAATCACGCTGCCGGCCGCTGCAGTTCCCCTGTTTCCGTTGAGCAGAATCAGTCGCGCCGAGCTGACGTTGAGGGACAGGCGGAATAGCGTCAGCAGCAGCAGCGTCGTCGGAAAGACGCTAAAGTCAACCGGCCTGAAGGATATGCATCGCCACCATCAACACGATCACCGACATCATGATGTCGATGACGATCAGCATGTCGAGAATGAACGACGGCAGCGGCGTGATTAACGCGATAACGATGGCGAGTACCGCAAGGGGTACAGCAAGTTGTTTTAGTTGGCCGAGCGCGGAGGCCCGGTTCCCGGTGGCTTTGGATAGCGGTATTGCTTGTGGCTGCGCTGACATTTCATATGACTTAGGAGCTAAGCAGGTACCCTTCGATCCATGAGTTTGTAGATGTAGGCCAGGATTTCCGCCATGGCCCGGTAGAACTCGGGCGGAATCGCTCGGCCAACATCGATTGCGCTATAAAGTGCCCGGGCGAGAGGAGGATTCTCAATAATCGGGACCTCGTTCTGCACCGCGATCTGGCGCATGCGTAAGGCCAGCCAATTCTTTCCCTTGGCAACCACCACCGGGCAAGCCATCGTGTCCATGTCGTACTTGATTGCGACGGCGTAGTGCGTCGGGTTGACGATGATCGCGGTCGCGTTCGGGACCTCGCGCATCATCTGGCGGCGCAGAAGGTCGCGGCGCATCCGCTTGATCTTGCCCTTTATATGCGGATCTCCTTCATTCTGCTTGTTTTCCTGCTTGATCTCTTCCTTGCTCATCTTGAGCGTGGACATATGCTTCCGGTATTGGCGGAAGAAATCAACGGACCCAAACAGAATGAAAATGCCGGCAGCTTTCCAGAGCAGGCCCGTAATCATGTCGGCCACTTTCGGAGCCCCACTCGCAGGAGCCTCGAACGGTAACCGCATCAGAGCGGCGATGTTGTCGCGGTAAATAGTTGTAATGGAAAGGCCAAGAACGCCGAGCAGCACCACCGCTTCGAGCACCGACTTGAGATTCTGCCCCGGCAACTCTTTCAGCCGTGACGCGGGATTCAGGCGATTGAATTGCGGCATGAGCTTCTGCAGGCTGAACCCCATCTGCGTGATGGCCAGATTGCAGGCCGCGACAATGGCCAGGAGAGCTCCACCGAAGTAGGCCACCGGGACCACGGCCTGGCGAAATGCGTCTTCCAAGATGTGGATCCACTGCCCATCCGCCATGTCCCCGCTCATCCCGGATCGAAGCAGTTGGATCGTAAGCGCCTCCATTTTCGCCATCCACGGGGGCAGCAGATTACTAAGTAAAATCAGGGCCGCAACGAATTCGACGGCCGTAATCATGCCGCGGGCGGAGAGAAACTGGCCTTGTTCACGCGCCTTTTTCAGGCGCTGAAGAGTGGGCTTTTCGCTTTTATCTCCGCTTCCCGCCATGGCTTAGTGAGTTAACAGGCCTTGAATGGTTTCGAACACCTTGGCGGCGAAACTCTCGTATAAGGAAGGTGCGACAGCGAGCGTCGTGACCAGGGTGAACAGGGTCAAGAGCATCTTGAGCGGGAATGCATTGTTTCCCATTTGCAGTTGCGAGCTGATACGACCAATGACGGCGAGCGCCAGATCAGTCATCAGCAGGAGTGCAACGACGGGAAGCGCTAAGCGGAGACCGACGGTGAAAACGCTCGAGCCAAGTTGAACCACGGTGGTTGCGAATTTCTGGTTCAGAACGAAGCTGCCGGGCGGGTAGGCATCGAGACTCGATGCGAAAGCCGCGATGACGTAGCGGTGAAGTCCTGTCGTAAAGAAAAGCAGCCCCGCTGTCAGCTGGACAAGAACGGGCAAAACGTTGGAGTCCGCCTGCGTCGTTGGGTCAACGACGGACGCGTAGCCATAGCCGGCCTGAAGTCCGAGCACCTGGGCTCCAAAGGTCAGTGATTCCGAGACGAAGCTCACCATCAGCCCGATTGCGGTTCCCAGAGCCAATTCCGAAACCATCCAGACTGCCATCAGTCCGATCCCGGCGCTTGCTGCGTTCACAGCGGGCCAGCGCGGAAAGAGAGCAAGGGTACTGGCGAGCGCGATGGCGATTCGGGCTACGCCCGGGCCGGAATCCTGAGAGGGTAGCGGGATAAAAACAAAGACACCCGCCATCCGCGAGAGAACGAGCAAAAAACCGAGGAGAGTGGACGCTGACAGAGTCAGGTCACTGTGCATAGCGGGCCAGGTCTCCGAAAATGGAAGCGGCGTATGCCACCGCCCGATGGAACATCCATGGCATCAGCAATAGGAATCCGCCCAGGCAGGCAAGAAGACGCGGAACGGTGCTGAATACCGAATCCTGCATGGAGGTGGCAATCTGTATCAGGTTGATGACCACGCTCAGGACGAAGGAGATGACCAGCAGCGGCGCGCAAATCCAAAACGCCGCCATGAGCGCCTCGCCAACCATGTGAATGACGAACTGAGAAGTCATGTGTCTATTGCAGAAAGCTCTTCATTAACGAGCCGATCACCAGATTCCAGCCGTCGACAAGAACAAAAAGCAGAATTTTGAAGGGCGCCGAAATCATCGCGGGCGGCAGCTGCATCATCCCGATCGAAAGCGTGACAGATGCGACCACAATGTCGATCACGAGAAACGGCAGGAACAGGATGGCGCCGATCTGGAAGCCTGCCTTCAGCTCCGAAAGAATGTACGCCGGAATCAGCACTTTCAGGCTCACATCGGACGGATTGTGCGGCACGGGCTCGCGGGCGATGTTGACGAACAGGTGAATGTCGCGCTCGCGGGCAAATCGCAACAGGAACTGCTTCAAAGGAGCGGCACCCTGGTCCATCGCCTGATCGGTAGTGATCTTTCCCTGCTCTAGCGGCTGCCAGGCTTTGGCGTAGATCTCGGAGAACATCGGCTGCACCACCAGCATCGAAAGAAACAAAGCAAGCCCAAGCAGGACCTGATTCGACGGAGCGGTTTGAGTTCCTAAGGCCTGTCGCAGGAAGTGGAGAACCACCGTAATGCGAAGGAACGGCGTAATGCACATGATCGCCGCCGGAAGAAGGGTCAGCAGCGTCAGGCCAAGGGCAATCTGCATCGGCGCGCTGAGGGTCAGGCCGCGTCCGTTCGTCGTCGAGACGCCGAGAGAGCTAAGCGTTGAGTTAGCCGTCTGGGCCACGCCGAGAGTATTTAACAAGAAGCCTAGAATTGCGAGACGAACCCAATTCATTACTTCACCCCGCTTTCGCTCAAAAACTTCGAGGCGGAAAAGGCTTCAATCTGGGTACAACTCGAAGGCGAGACGCCGATGAGGATGACCCGGTCCTCGACTCGTACCAAGTGAAGGGAGTGATGGGCTGTAAGGGGAAGGCGCTCAATGACTTGCATAGCTTTCTGCTTGGCCATGCTTTTTGTCAGGGCGAAGTTGAAACTGGCGAGCCCGCGCCGCCGCATTGCCCACAAAAAGGCAACCAGCAGCACCAGGACCAGAAACGCCGCGATAGATTGACTGAAAGTTTCCAAGTTGTTCTCTTATGCCCGACCCGGCCAGAAGCACCGGATCGAGCTATGAAGAAACTTGGTTGCCGCTCAAACTTAAACGTCTCAGATTTTTCCGTGAACTTACCGAATCGTCTGGAGCAAGTCTTGGAGCATGTTGTCTTCCGTCGTAATGACGCGCGAACTTGCCTGGTAGCCACGTTGATAGGTGATCAGATTCGTGAACTGGGAAGCGATATCGACGTTTGAGTTCTCGAGGGATCCGCTCAGGATCTGGCCTCTGTCGCCCGACTGCGCTGTTCCGACCGCAGCCGGAGACGTGGCCGCGGTAGCCGAGAAATTGTTGTTTCCTACGTCCTGAAGGGAGTCGGTGTTCTTGAAACTGGCCAGAGCGATCTGGCCGATTACCTTCTGCTGACCATTCGTAAAGGACGCCATGATCTGACCGTTGTCGCCGATACCGACTTTGCTCAACTTACCCGCGCCCATACCGTTCTGGAGGAGGTCGTCCGACTCTGACGTTTGCGCAAACTGTGTGATGTCGGGAGTGCCAGCGGTGTTGAGCAGGCTCCAGTTCATGTTCATGGTCGATGCGCCGTCCGCCAGTCCGGAGACGGCCAGAGGAATGGCGGTTGGAGAACCAGCCGCCAGCGTTCCGTCCGCGTTAAACCCGAGTGTTCCCGGTGCGGAGAGGAGAGAGACTTGCGCGCCAGCCGTTCCGCCGGCTAAGTCCTGCCCTGGGATTGTCACGTCGTAGTTCCAGGAATTAGGAGTTGACGAACTCTTTGTGAACGTGATTGTCAGAGTATGACTACTTCCAAGAGAGTCGACAACGGGAACCGCCACATTGAAGACATTTGTGGAATTAGCCGCCGTGCCGGACGCATTGAGGTTTGCCGCAAACGAGAAACTAGTCGTGGCTTGGGCCGACAGATTCTGACCGGTCGGGACTGCGATGTTCGTAGGGGTAACGCCCGTGTTCAGGCCGCTCGCAGTAGCCATCCAGCCCTGCACCCTTTCTCCCGTCTGTGTTGTTAAAGATCCATCCGCATTGAGACTGAAGTTACCGTCACGGGTGTACAGCGCCTCTCCATTAGGACTCTTCAACATAAAGAACCCATTGCCCTGAATAGCGGCGGCCCAGGCGGAGTCACTGCTGACGACGGTTCCCTGGGAGAAGACCTGCTGTGTAAGCGGTCGGGTGACTCCCATGCCGGATGAGGTGGCCCATCCGAGACTGGAGGCCACCAGATCGCGAAAATCAACATCACTGGTCTTGAAGCCTGTGGTGTTTAGATTCGCCAGGTTGTGTCCGGTGACGTCGATTGCCTCGGACTGAGCCTTCAGGGAAGAGAGGGCAATGGAGAATGCGCTTGACATGGTTTTTCCTTAAGTGAACTAGCTGCCGTGCTGATTACGAGCCTGTTGTCGCTGCCGTGTTTGTCGTCGCGCTCGACGAGCCGACGTATTGAGATTTGATTGCATCCATATCGCTGCGCATCGCGAGGTTCTGCTCGAGGTCTGAGAACTGAGCGAGTTGCGAGACGAACTGCGTTCCATCTTGCGGCTGCAGCGGATCCTGGTTCTGCAGCTGTGCAACCAGGAGTTTAAGAAAGGTGTCCTCGTTGGCAAGGGCACTGCTGCCTGACAATGCTGCCGTGCTGCTGGCGAGATTGCTGCTTGCCGCCGAAGTTGCTGAAGAGGTGCTTGTGATCTGAGACATGGTTATTCAATCTTTCTTACGAGTAGTTTTCTAACGCGTCCACCCACTCCGGCTTTCGCTGTGGCTGTCCGTCTTTTCTGCCTTCTGAATTACGTGAATATGAACTATTGTTGGAACCGGTCGGAGATCCGTTCGTGTTTCCGCTCTCCGCTTTGGTTGCCTCGGCGGCCTTCGGAACCCACACTTCGGTTTGCATATGCTGCTTATCCAGGCGAGCCGTCAAATCCGGAAGGTGATCTTGAAGATTCTGTGTAAGGGCTGCATCAGCCGACTTTACGCTGACGTGCAGTTCTCCACCGCGATCGATCAGGCGCACGTCAACTCGACGGTTATCGTCACTGACCAGCTGCATGTGCACGTTCTTAACGGGTTCGTTGGTGGTAGAAGCGGAAGGATCGGCCGGCATCTGGGCTGCCGAAGCTGCGGTATTCTCTTCCGCTATTTTTGTCGTGTCAAAAGGCTCTGCTGCCCGCGCTGTGGAGAGATCGACAGCGGGTTGACCCTGCTGGTCTGATTCACCGTGTTCGTGAGCGTGCTCTTCAAGTGTGGAGCCGGAAGCCGCCTCGACAACCGTGTGTGTCGCAGCAGCGAAATTTGTTTGGGTGCTCTCGCTCGCGGTCTGCGATTCAGCGTGACCGGAATTGTTCACCTTGCTAGTGCTCACGGCTTCACCGCCACTCCCGAGTTTCATAGCAAATGCCAGCGTATTTGGACTCAAAGGAGTGCCAGCTGCGCCTTTGACACTGGTTCCGTTTTCGCCAATTGCAGTAGCGTCGGGAGATTTGGAGGTTGCAGCGCCAGCGTCAGCTTTTTGAGAGCTGTCGGCACCCGGCATCCCCGGTGCTTGCATCGTGAGAACGTTTACGTCGCCAGCGTCCGCCGTTTGTCCCAACAGGCCAAGCTGCGCGAGCTTGCTTGAATTCAGCGCTTTCGCGTCGATGGTTGAGGCGGAAGAGTTGTCGTCGTGCTGTGCGTCGGAGCTTGGCAATGGTTCACTTTGAAGTCCGAACAGAAATGTAATTGGAAGGGAGGATTTTTCTGAGACTGGATTACTGTCCGGTGTGGGAACCGTTGCCGTGTCTGCGTCGCTGTCTTTCTTCTCAGCCTTTTTTTCTTTTTTGTCAGACTCGCGAGTGTTGTTCGTACCTGACGACCGCTGATCATCGCTAGCCCGCCGGAGTGCTTGAGAGAAGCTGTCCCGGTTGCCGTTCGAACGCGGATTGTTCGCGCTGCCCGAATTAAAATTCGAAGAATCACGAACAGTCGCGTAGTTGAAGCTGGAAGCAGCGTGAAGGCCGGCACTCATGAGCCTTGCCCTATGCACGTCTCGCGCCAGACTCGGGCCGAGCCGGTTTTCAATCACTTAGGACAAACACGGCAGCCGGAGCGTCAAAATCTTGACGAAAACGGCCGTGAGAAGCGCCAAAATCTCGACGCCTAAAAACCGCTCTCTCCTCCGTCATCGAAAATGTTGAGCAATTTGTAGAATCTTTCTGCGCTCCGCCGACCATTTCTTTGTGGAAAACGACTTCTCACAGGATCGCCGATGGATGCGTTAACGACTGCCGCAGCTGGTGGCATCCAGTCGCGAATGGAAGCGCTCGATATGCTCGCCAACAATCTGGCGAATACTTCGAGCAGCGGCTTCAAGGCGGACCGGGAGTTCTACACCACCTATATGGCGCCCGAGCTGGCCGGAGAATCGGATCCGATCGTCGGCGAGACGCCGCTCGTTCAGCAGCACTGGACTGATTTCTCGCAAGGCAACCTGGTGAAGTCCGGGAACGAAACTGATCTCGCCTTATCGGGAACCGGCTTCTTCGCGGTGAATGGCCCGAACGGCCCGCTCTATACGCGTAATGGCAGCTTCCATCTAACCTCACAAGGCATTCTCACAACGGCCGAAGGCTATCCTGTTCGCCTCACCGACGGTAAACCGGTTCAGGTACAACCGGGAGAACCGATGGTGGTAGGGAAGGACGGCCAGGTCTCACAAGGCGCAAACGTCATCGGGCAATTAGCCGTCGTCGATTTCAAAGATCCACATCAACTTGTGAAAGCAGGGTCGACTTACTTCTCAACTTCTGACCCGAAAGCAGTGCCGGACGGCACACCGACCGCGGAAGTTTATCAAGCGACAGCTGAGACATCAAATGCTGCGCCGGCCGAATCCGCCGCCCGGATGGTAACGCTGCTGCGAAGTTTTGAAATGCTGCAGCACGCCATCAAGATCGGCACCGAGATGAACCGCCACGCAGTAGAAGAAGTAGCGCGCGTTAGCTAAGAACGACGGAAAGAAAGATCAGGAACTAGGAAATGATAAGAGCATTGAACACCGCCGCCAGTGGAATGACGGCGCAACAGATTAACCTGGACAGCATCGCCCACAACCTGGCCAACTCCAGCACGGCCGGCTTCAAAGAGCGTCGAGCGCAATTCCAGGACCTGATCTACCAAAGCATGATTCAGCCTGGTGCTTCTTCCGGCCAGCAAACAACAACCCCCGTCGGCCTGCAGATTGGGTTGGGAACACGAACCGTTTCAAACGAGATCGTCTTCTCACAAGGCAACATCACAGAAACAGATAACAAGCTTGATCTCGCCATCCAAGGCAACGGCTTCTTCCAGATTCGACGGCCCACCGGCGAACTCGCGTACACGAGAGCCGGATTGTTCCAGCTTGATCGTAATGGCGCCATGGTGACTGCCGAAGGCGATGCCCTGGAACCGCAAATCACGATTCCCGCGAACGCACAAAACGTGACCATTGGGCAAGACGGCACGGTCAGCTACAGCATGCCCGGCCAGAACGCGGCTCAGCGAGCCGGCCAAATCCAATTGGCAAACTTCCAGAATCCAGCTGGGCTAAACAGCCTCGGTAACTCTTTGTTCTCGCCGACAGATGCCTCCGGCGATGCGCAAGTCGGTACACCGGGAGGTTCGGAAGGGTTGGGAACAGTATTGCAAGGCTATAGCGAGCAATCGAACGTGAACGTGGTTGAAGAATTCGTCAACATGATTCAAAGCCAGCGCGCTTACGAAGCAAATTCGCGAGTGATCAAAGCGGCTGACGAAATGTATCAGCAGATCAATCAAGTCACTCAATAATGATCGGCCTTTTTATTGCCGCCTCGATCCAGCTGGCAACGCTGCCATGCCACACGATCGACAACGATCGCATCTATGGACGCGATCTGGCGGCTGTGGAGTCCGCGTTTCAGGCTCTTCCGCCGAATCTCGAAATCGGGCCTGCACCCGTGCCCGGTCAGCAGCGCACGTTTCGCTCGGAGGAACTGGCGCGTATCGCTCGAGGCCACCAAATCGACGGCACCTTCTCTAACGCCGTCTGTTTCGCATGGGACTTAAAGACTCCGGATCGTGCTGATTTCCTGGCGGCAATGAATGAGACGCTTGCGAAACACAAGGCCAGCATCGAGATCGTCGATCAAAGTAACGCTCCCCTGCCCCATGGCAAGCTGAGCTTCCCGCTATCAGGGCTAAGCGGCACATCCGACGGGCCGGTCTTCTGGCGTGGATCAATGAATTATGCAAATGGACGCACGCTCCTTACGTGGGCGCGCGTTCGCATTCGTGTTCGAGAACAGCACGTTGCCGCGGCGGATACCCTTCATCCTGGCGATGAGATCCGGCCGGATCAACTAAAGCTGATTGACTACCAAGGCCCGTTGACGCGCGACCATTTTTACACTTCCGTTTCCGATGTTGTTGGAATGACATCCCGCAGCACTGTAAATGCAGACGCCGCTCTGGTGGATTCAATGTTGCGCGAACGGAAACAAGTAGAGCGCGGAGACCTGGTTGCCGTGACGGTTCAGACCGAGCGGACCCGAATCGAAGCGCAGGCGGTTGCGGAAGAAAGCGGCGCAGCGGGCTCGGTAATCACCGTTCGGAACGCGAAAAGCGGCCGAAAGTTTCGAGCCAAAGTGCAGGAGAAGGGCAAAGTTCTGGTTGTTCCGGAAGGACCCGCGGGTCTGGTCACGGATGAGGATCTGAAATCACGATGAGAAGAACTTTCGAAGTACTTTTGTTGGTTGCGTTGTCGGTTGTTCCCGGTTTCGCGAAGAAAAACGACAAGAAGCAGGACAAAGAAGCCGTCTCCGCGTTAGATGAGTACGTTCAACAGGCTCACCGATCGGCCGAAATGACAAGGAACGAAAGCCCGGGATCTTTGTGGTCTGGAGGAGCAACGCTGGTCGATATCTCAAGCGATCTGCGAGCCCGACGGGTGGACGACATGGTGACAATCGTCGTCAACGAGGTTGCATCCGCAGTCACCACCGGCGCGACCAAGACGGCGCGGAACTCGGATGCATCGGCTTCGCTTAGTTCAGCAGCCGGTAAGTTTGCGGTCCCCGCCAGATTATCGAATATTCTGACCACCTCCGGCAAAAGCAGTCTGGACGGCTCGGGAACAACCTCCCGGAGCACAACGCTGACCACCACCATCACTGCACGCGTAGTCGATGTTCTTCCAAACGGATTTTTGGTAGTCCAAGGCAACAAAACCGTCCTCGTGAATTCCGAGAACCAGGTGGTCACTTTGCGCGGCGTCGTCCGTCCCGCGGATCTCACGGTGGCGAATACGGTCACGTCCGGCAGCGTCGGCCAGATGGAGCTCAAGATCAACGGCAAGGGCGTCGTCAACGATGCCGTGCGACGACCAAATTTTCTGTATCGATTGCTTCTCGGCGTCCTACCTTTCTAATGAACATGAAATCTGTTGTTGGTTTTCTTCTTTGTCTGGCACCGTTGCTTTCTGCCACGGAGCCGACCGACCCTCATGGAGTTCGACTGAAAGACCTGGTGACGATTGAAGGCGTCAGGGGCAATCAGTTACTTGGCTACGGGCTGGTCGTCGGTTTGAACGGCACAGGAGACCGGCAGCAGACCGTGTTCTCCGTGCAGAGCTTGACGAACCTCCTGCAGAAAATGGGCGTGAGCGTCAATCCAGGCGCAATTACGATCAAAAATACGGCGTCGGTGTTAGTCACGGCCACGCTTCCACCATTTGCACAACCGGGCACCACCATCGACGCTACTGTCGCGGCAATCGGAGACTCCAGCAACCTGCAAGGCGGCTTGCTGGTCCTGACAAGTCTAAAGGGCGTCAACGGCCAGGTCTACGCAACGGCACAAGGGCCGGTCGTGACCGGAGGATTTGTCGTAGGAAGAACCGGCAATTCCGCAACCGTCAATCATCCCACTGTCGGCCGAATCCCTAACGGCATTACCGTTGAGCGATTAGCCCCTTCCGTTGCGATCGGCGACACGGTTAAATTGCAGTTGCGGGAAGCGGATTTCACAACGGCGGCTCGAGTAGCTGAAGTTGTGAATCGTCATTTTCCAGGCGGGGCAAGTATTGCACGCCCGGAGAACTCGGCACTTGTGTCAGTAGCGGTGCCGCCCGAATACGCAGCGCGATCCATTGAATTCATTTCTGAAATCGAACGTCTCGCAGTAGAGCCCGACCGGGCTGCGCGTGTCGTAGTAAACGAAAGAACGGGAACGGTGGTTCTTGGTAAAGATGTCCGGATCGCTCCCGTCGCCATCATGCATGGCAATCTCGACGGTTGAAATCCAGACCACGTACACAGCTACCCAACCGGTCCCCTTTTCTTCGACTCCTTCGGTCGTTGTCCCTCAGACTACGGTTGCAGCGAAGGACGAAAAGGCTCGCAACGTTGTCCTGAAGGATGGCGCAACGGTCGAAGAACTCGTGAAATCGCTTGCTTCGATCGGGTCCACCACTCGGGACGTGATCGCCATTCTTCAGAATTTACGGGCTGCCGGCGCCCTCGATGCCGAGTTGGACGTTATCTAAATGAATATCTCTTCCGATCTTTCGACAATTGCGCCGGGTGCAGGGGCAACGAACACAGTCTCTAAATCCTCGAAGATCCACGACGCAGCGCAGCAGTTTGAAGCGCTGATGGTCGGCGAGATGTTGAAATCGGCCCGCGAAAGCGGTTCCTGGGGGCTGACGGACGAAGAATCTGATCCGGGCCAGGACACTTTCTCAGGGATGGCGGAGTCGCAATTCGCTAATGCACTAGCTAAAAGCGGCGGCCTGGGGCTCTCCCGGGTGGTCGAGCAGAGCGTTTCTCAGCAGGCCGGCACTCAGAAAGAGTAGACTTCCCGGCCCATCGATTCGGTCGACTCGATAAAGTAGCCTCCGTATGAGAACCCAGCCTCGGGTTCGATTGCGGAGGCTGTTGTTGTTTTAAACACCGAAGTTTCGACAGGCGAGAGCGCGGGATTGTTGCTTGACACCTGCCTCCACGATTCCAATAAGGTCGAGAGCAGTTTCACCACCTCATTCATGGGTTCTGCGGATTTGGTCGCATGAGCCAGCAGCAAGCGTTGCTGCATGTAGCTGTAGAGCCGCTTGAGGTTGGCACTGATTTCGCCGCCCTTTTCGACGTCAAGAGAACACATCAGTTCGGCCAGAATGCTGACGGCTTTGGTGATGCATCGCGAGCGGGCCATATCCTCGCCGGATGCCAATGCAGCTTTAGCCTGCTCGGTCGCGCTCACCGCACCTTCATAAAGGGCGATCACCAGCTGTAAGGGGCTGGCCTCGAGCAAGCTCGATTGGGCGTACATCGTATATGCGTTCTGGTCGTGCAACCTACTGTCCTCACAAACAATATCGCTAGTGCTACCGCACGTTTTAGAGGGATTTCGAGACAGAAAACGCGTTGAGAGACTTACCCCTGCCTCCTAACTTTCTTATGACCGGACTCTCTTGCTCCGAGCCATGAACAGGATTCGCAAGTACGCATGTTTTCAATCATTGGAATTGTAGTCGTCATCGGTGCCGTCATCGGAGGCTATCTGATGGAGCACGGAAACTTGAAGGTTTTGATTCAGCCTGCTGAGCTGGTCATCATCGGCGGAGCCGCGCTTGGAACGCTGTTGATCGGTAATCCGCTTCCGGTCATCATCAAAATCATCAAAGGGATCCTCGGAATCCTGGGCTCCGGCAAATACAACAAGAACCGGTATCTCGACACCCTCAAGATGTTGAATGACGTGTTCACACAGGGCAAAAAGGGCGGCATGGTAAGCCTTGGAACCCCACGTGGAAGAGCCCGACAAGAGCGACATCTTCAAGAAGCACGAATTCCTTCATAAGGACCATCACGCGCTTGTGTTCATCTGCGACACACTGCGGATGGCACTCAGCGGCACCGTTTCACACTTCGACCTCGACCAGATGATCGATGTCGATCTCGAAGTTCACCACAAGGAAGTTGCAAAGCCCGTTGGCGCTCTCACCACCGTTGCCGATTCGCTACCAGGGCTCGGCATCGTCGCTGCCGTTCTTGGCGTGGTTATCACGATGGGATCGCTTGGTGGACCTCCCGAAGAGATCGGCCACAAAGTGGCGGCGGCTCTTGTCGGAACGTTCCTCGGTATTTTATTGTGCTACGGATTTCTGGCTCCGCTCGCGTCGAGCATGACTCATATGAACGAAGCCGAGTCGAATTATTACCACTGCTTAAGGACTGGAATGATTGCGTTCGTCCGTGGCGCTGCTCCCATCCTTGCTGTAGAGTTTTCCCGTCGAGCGATCCCTGGCGATGTGCGCCCGAGCTTTAAAGAGATGGAAGCGGCGTGCCGCGGTGAGAAGGCCGCCTAACCATGCCCGAACCCTCGGCACAGCCGATCATCGTCATCAAGAAGAAGGGCGGCCACGGCGGCCATCACGGGGGCGCGTGGAAGGTAGCCTACGCCGATTTCGTCACCGCGATGATGGCGCTCTTCATTGTTCTCTGGCTCATGCACGCCAGCCCAGAAGTGCAGAAAGCGGTTGGCGGATATTTTCAGGATCCGAAGGGCGTGGCTTCGCAATCGGGAACCAACCTGGCTGGAGCAGGCGCCGGTGTCAATCTCGACGAAAAGAATATCGAGCAAGCTGAAGGAAAAGCTGGAAGAAGCCATCCACCAGAGCCCTGAATTCGACAAGCTGAAAGACAACATACAAATGACCATAACTGGCGAAGGCCTGCGGATCGAATTGGTCGAATCCGAAAAAGGGTTATTTTTCGAAAGCGGTCAGCCGGCGCCTACCCAAACCGGGCGGGATTTGCTGGGGAAACTGGCCCAGGAGCTTGGGAAGATCAACGGTCCGATCGCGCTCGAAGGACATACGGACTCACAAGCCTATGGGGCCAGCAGCTACACGAACTGGGAGCTTTCGGCAGACCGCGCTAATGCAGCTCGCCGGATCATGCAAGATTCCGGTCTTAAAGCCGGGCAAGTCAGCCAGGTGAGAGGGTTCGCGGATCAACAACTTCGCCTTCCGAACAAGCCTACGGATGCTTCCAACCGAAGGGTTTCGATTATCGTCCAGTACCATCCAGCAGGCGCACCGGACCAGAAGGAAGCGAAGACGGAAGGCCACGGCGAGAAGGCCGCTGCTGAAGGCAAGAACGAAAAGGCGGAGGCCGGCAAAGCGGCAGGGCACGAGGCTTCAGACAAAGGACACGAGGCTAAGGCCGAGCCCGCGGCGAAGAAGCCGGAAGAGAAGACAGAAAGCCACAGCGCAAAGGAACCTGCGGCAGGCAAGAACGAGAAAGCGGAGACCGCCAAACCGGCTGCAAACGACGGATCTGATAAGGGACACGAAGCTAAGGCTGACCCTTCCCCAAAGAAGCACGAATCCTAGTGAAGTTTCCCAGGCTCATTATTCCCGCTTTGCTGGCTAGCGCAGCTCTTTCCGGGGCGGAGAGATCTTTGCCGCAACCAGAGGTCAATAGCTTTGCTACGCAGTTAGCTTCGGTCCGCCAGCAGATGGCGTCGGTAGAAGTGCAGCAAAAGGTCATCGCGAAACAGGAAGCTGCATTTCGCCGCGCAACTCGAGACGAGAAGCCCGTTGCCGCGATGCTTGGAGCTGAAACTCTGAATTTCGATTGTGGTGCCCTCGCACCCCGCGAACGAGAAAAGCTGGTTCAAACAGCCGCGCGAAGCCAGTCCGTTTCACCCGAACTGCTGCGGGCTGTAATTCGTCAGGAATCGGCGTTTCGACCCTGTGCTGTCTCCGACAAGGGAGCACTTGGGCTGATGCAGTTGATGCCGGCGACCGCCGTTGCGTTTAACGTGAGCGATCCCTTTGACCCCCAACAAAACGTTTTGGGCGGGGCGGCTTACTTACGCCAGCTGATAGAGCGTTACAGTGGCGACGCATCGCTGGCTTTGAGCGCGTATAACGCCGGACCGCAAATCGTTGACCGGATAGCTAAAATTCCCGATATTCCAGAGACGCAGAACTACGTCACGTCAATTTACCGGAATCTCGGCTGGACCTTGCCGCAACGGCCTCAAACGACGACCGTGTTCGCATGGGAACAACCAGAACTGGAACCTGACGCTAGCGCCGAGGCGATCGATACAAACCTTGCGTTGCCTGAGGCGGCGGTTGAGCCCAAGATCTCCGAGCCCGTGAAAGAGCAGACCTTCCGTTCCTCCCCCTTTCGTGCCGTGATCCCGCCTCCGGATTACATCAAAGTTCCGTAAGATACGATTTGACTGGGCTCGCGCGACGTTCGCAGGCGCCCAAGAAATCGTATGAAAAGCTTTGAGATCCTTCAAAAGATCAGAGAGATCGCAATCGTTCCGGTAGTCCGAACAACTAACGCCGAATCGGCCATTCGAGCAGTGGAGGCGATCAGCGAGGGCGGAATTGCTTGTGCCGAAATCACGATGACCGTGAAGGGTGCAATCCGAGCGCTGGAACAAGTTGCCGACCGTTTCGGAGACAAGATACTGCTGGGTGCCGGCACCGTATTGGACCCCGAGACTGCCAGAGCGTGTATGTTGGCGGGCGCGAACTTCTTCGTCACGCCCTCCCTGAACCGCGAGACCATCGCGCTTGCAAAGCGCTATTCCAAGCCGATCTTTCCAGGCGCTTTGACACCGACTGAGGTAGTCACGGCCTGGCAGGCAGGTGCGGACGGGATCAAGGTGTTCCCGTGCAGTGCTTTAGGAGGTGCGAAATACATTCGCGCTCTTAGAGGTCCGTTCCCGGATATCGAATTCGTGCCTACCGGCGGAGTGAATCTCGAGACCGTTTCTGAGTTCCTGGCGGCAGGGTGCTGTGCGGTGGGGGTCGGGTCGGAATTAGTGGATGCCAAACTGATCAGCGCCGGGAATTTCGAAGAGCTGACCCAGCGAGCGCGACAGTACAAGCAGAAGATAGTGGACTTTCAGGCTACCCAGTAGCTTCTGTGCTCCTGCGGGACAATTGAAGTATTGAGTTCGTAGTTCCACCCGGACCGTTTCACTATGCTTTTCCAGATCAGTCCACCGGCAACAGACGAGAACGCAGCCATCCTGCTCAACCGGCAAGACAATATCGCTGTCGCGCGAGTCCTTCTCTCGCCGGGTCAGCGGATCCAGGTCGGCGATCGGAGCTTGACCGCTTCTGACACCATCCAGCCTGGCCACAAGGTTGCGCTTAGCGACATTCAGGCCGGAGACCCTGTGTTTCGGTACGGAGAAACGATCGGGTTCGCCCGCGTCCCAATCCCAGCAGGTAGCCACGTGCATGAGCACAACCTGGCGTTCCGGGCGATTGATCACGATTTCGAGATCGAAGCTCGGACGCCGTATCCGGAACAGCACACGAGAACTTTCCGTGGGTTCGTGAGGGAGGATGGGCGGATAGGAACGCGAAACTATATCGCTGTGGTCGCGGCCAGTAACTGCGCGGCGCATACAGTCGACCTGGTGGAGCGCAGTTTCTCCCGCGAGACGTTACCGCCTAATGTAGACGGCGTCGTCGCGTTTCCGCACGGGGATGGCTGCGCCTCTTCGATCGGACCGGACACCCAGCAACTTCAGCGGACACTCGAGGGTGTTCTTGACCATCCGAACGTGGCCGGCGCCATCATCATCGGGCTGGGCTGCGAAGTCAATCAGATCGATCATTACCTCGGGGAAAGCAACAACGGCCGGGCAAAAGGCCTGATGGGCTTCACCTTGCAGGAGACAGGCGGCACATCCCGATCGGTTGCGCACGCACGATCCGGCATTGAGGAGTTGATGGCCAGGGCATCAACACTGACGAGAACGGAAGTTTCGGCATCCTACCTGAACCTGGGACTAAACTGTGGCGGTTCTGATTCGTTCTCGGGTATCACTGCCAATCCCGCGCTCGGCTATTGCTGCGATCTGATTGTGCGCGAGGGCGGCACCGTCGTACTCGCGGAAACGACGGAAATCTTTGGCGCCGAACATATCCTGGCCCGGCGTGCAAAAGACAAAGCGACGGCACGTAAGCTGCTTGATTGTGTCGAATCGTATAAAGCGTACTTACGCCAGTTCGGCGGAAGCTTCAACGATAATCCGTCGCCGGGCAACAAGAAGGGCGGCCTGACGAACATCGTCGAAAAGTCGCTGGGCGCGATTGCGAAAGCGGGAACATCGCCGCTCAATGACGTTGTTGATTATTCCGAGCGCATCCGCAGCCATGGCCTGATTTTCATGAACACGCCCGGCTACGATCCGGCTTCCCTGGCTGGTTTGGCGGCAGGAGGCGTAAATCTGATTGCATTTACGACAGGCCGCGGCAGCGCAATCGGCTTCCCCACCGTGCCGACACTCAAGATCAGCAGCAACTCCGATACCTACCGCAGGATGCCCGATAACATGGACATCAACGCCGGCCCCATTGCCGACGGAGCCAGCACGGTCGAAGAAGTTGGAATCGAGATCTTCGAGACTTTGTTGCGTGTCGCATCGGGCGAAAGGACCAAGGCGGAGATTCTGGGCCACCATGAGTTCGTGCCTTGGAAGATCGGCCCCACCCTTTAATCTCAATTACTTGTGAACGGGCCGGGTCTCCGCGTTTTCGGAACGTGAGGTATTGTTCTTGGGCGAAATCTTATGCCGCGCCCTATTTGCTTCATGATTATGCCCTACGGCACGAAATCGACGTTTCCGGTGACAGGCACTGAGGTCCCGGAGAAAGTCGACTTTGATCGCTTGTGGGAAGCGGCGCTTCGCCCAGCCATCCTCAACGCCGGTTACGAACCTATCCGGGCCAACGAAGACGTCGGTGCTTTGATCATCACGGAGATGATCGAGCGGCTTGCCATCTCCGACTTGGTGCTGGCAGACGTCTCCATCCCGAATGGGAACGTGTACTACGAAGTGGGTATCCGCCACGCGGCACAACGACGGGGGTGCATCATGACTTCTGCGACCTGGGCCAAGCCGCTCTTCGACGTCGACCAGATGCGGCAGATTCGGTACCCGCTGCCAACGCAAACCATTTCGGACGAAGTCGCGGGGCAGATCATTCAAATTGTGCAATCCGCGATTCCAGTGATGAGTTCCGGCGACTCGCCGTTTTATCAGGTGTTCCCTCGATATCCGGAGTTCGACCCTGCACGAAGCACAGCATTTCGGAAGAGCCTCCAGGAGCTTTCCCAGTTTCAGGCAGAGATTGTCGCAGCCCGGTCGGCGAGCGGCGGGGAATGCAGACTGCGAGCCCTCGCCCTTCGTGACAAATACTATGCCGGCGGTCCGATTCAGAAGGTCGGTCGCTCTGGAGCTTCTGTTTACACTCCGGGACTGCGTTGATTGGACTACAACGGAAGAGTTTATCGAGAGTCTGCCTGCCGATCTTCGAGAGTCGCCGGTCGTGAAAGAACAGCGGGCACTCGCGCGTTCCAAGGCGGGAGATCATGATGTTGCGATCGGGGCCTTGCGCGAATTAATTGCTCATTATGGCGACAGCTCCGAGCGAAGGGGCTTGCTGGGGGGCCGCTACAAACAAAAGTGGATCGGCGGAGGCAATCCCGTCGATCTGGATCGGGCGATTGCGGAATATGAAGCCGGCATGAGGCTTGATCTTAACGACTACTATCCATCGTCCAATCTCGCCCGGCTGTATCGAACACGTAAGCGGAAGGGTGACGAGCACAAAGCTCGCGTTGCTGCAGCCATTACGCTGGCGGCCTGCGAGCGAGCCCAAGTGCGCAGATCGCAAGACGAATGGCTGAACGCAACCCTGCTGGGGGCGGCGTTTGACTCCGGTGATCTCGAAAAAGCTCAGCAGTTAGCGGATTCAGTCGCGATCGAAGGACCAGCCAGTTGGAAGCTCCAAACAACTCTTAGGGATTGCAAGCTGGCCGCGGAGTTGTTTGAGGAGCCTCGCCGGACCCAGTTGCTTGCGATCGCCGCCCAGCTATCTGCACTGATCTGGTAGGCGCTACCGAAACAGCCCGAGGTCGATCGCTTCGCCCATAGCCTGATAACCAGCGTCACCGGGGTGGAGTTTGTCCCCACCGTCGTATTTGGGTAGCATCTGGTCGGGATTTTGCGGATCGCGCACAGCCTTTTCGAAATCGATCACGCCATCGAATGCACGGCCTGGTTCGGATCCACTCGTTGACGGCTTTGCGCTTCACCTCTTTCTCCGGAGTGAAGTAACCGGGAATCGTAGTTCCCCGAACGGTGTCAGCGTGGCCCCAATGACCTTGATGCCCGCTTCGTGAGCGCGGTCGATGAGCTGTTTATAGGCTGTGATGATGTCCTCTGCCGATACTGCCTGGTCGAGAGGCGCAGATTGTCCAGGATGCCCGATGTCGTTGATCCCTTCCAGCACAATCACGTAGCGTACGCCGGGTTGAGCCAAGACGTCGCGATCAAAACGCGCCAGTGCGTTCACGCCAAAGCGGATATTGTCAGCCGGATCGTGTAGAAGCCTGTTACCTCCGATGCCCTCATCCAGAACACCAATCGACGTTTCTGACTTCCGGGCAGCTAAGCGGCTGGCTAGGATATCGGGCCAGCGTCGATTGGCATCAACCGTCGATCGAGCGCCATCCGTAATGGAGTCACCAAAGGCCACAACGGTCGCGGCAGAAGCGGCCGCAGAAACATCAAGGCCGGTCAGAAAAACCCAGGATGTGATCTTGACCGGATCTGAGATAGATTGTGCACTCGTCAAATCACCCGAACCCACATACGAAGTCTGTTGGGCCGAGTAGTGGATGCCCGCACCAGCCGCAGCCTTTGGTACGAACAGGCTGATCGCCACATCGCTCAGCGCAGGTAGATCCATGTCGACGGGATCACTCACTACGGTCGCGTCTGTTGGGATGAAGACTGCCGGCCGCCCCCCGAAGGTCAGCGGATGATCGGATCCGGGTACAATCGCGGACTCACTTTGCCGCAGCGCTATGTGTGCTCCACCAATCGTCAGCGGTTCTTTTCCGTAGGCGTTCGACAAGTGGACACGAACGGATCGCCCGCCAATGCTGGCATGAACGATTTCGCGAATCGTCTGCTTTTCGAACAGAAGGTGACTGGAGAACATCAGGGCCGGGCTCGCGAGTTGTGGGGCTGGACTGGCTCCCCACGTGCCGATCCAATGTGCATTATCGGCTGCGAATGCAGTGGCGGAAACACCCAACAAAAGGGCAACAGGTAACACAATTTTCATGCTGCCCGTTATCGTATCCTTTGTTCCCGCGCGATTCTAATAGCAGCGCCTGGCCGACTTTCTACATCTATGCTCGCAGGAGAACCAAGATGGCGAAATTTGCACTTTATGCAGAACTAAAGGCGAAACCCGGCAAAGAGGCCGAAGTGGAGGCCTTCCTGAAGCAGGGCGGCGACATGGCTCAGAACGAGGCCGGCACGGTGAATTGGTACGGATTCAAAGAAGATAAGGCTGGAGTTTTTGGCATCTTCGACACCTTCAACGACGAAGCCGGACGCGACGCTCATCTCACAGGTGACATAGCGAAGGCTTTGATGGCGAAGGCGGATGAATATTTCACTGAACCACCAGTGATCCATAAGATCAGCTTGATCGCCGAAAAGTAGATCTCTCCGTTACTCGACGGATAATGTCAGCGCCGCTTTGGCTCTCCCGATAAGGCTTGCTTCGAGGGAGGGCCATTGCGCCGCATCTTTGCCGCCCGGCATAAGATCGTTTACGTGAAAACCGGTGGGCTTAAGGTCTTCAGCGTAGATGATCATGAGCTCTTTCCGTTTCTGATCGTCGAAAAGATGAACGAAACGGACATTCATCATGCCATCCGGCATCTGGTAGCCCTTGGACCGAAGGAGTTGCTGCACATGCTCAGTATCCGAGCCGGGCCTTGGTCTTTCGCTTCCCGCGCCGAAGCGGGCGCGAACGTCAAAGAGAAGCCCATTCAGAGTCTCGGTTTTAGTGAAGGGGTACGTGTGATGCAAGTCCGGGCGGGAAGGAAGATAAGACTCGAACTGTATCCAGTACAGGCGCTGTACTTTCTTCTGATCGGCTGCATCGACAAACAGGTGTAATTCGCAATCGGCAATGGCATAGAGCGGCCAGCGATCTGCGCCGACATACTGAACCGAACGTGGCAATGTGATTCGAAGCTTCGGATCTCGTTCCGAAGTGACCACGTTTCCGTGCACCTGGCGCTCGGGTTTCGGGTTTTGACCGTGTAGCGCCGCGCTGCAGAGTACGGCGGTAGCAAATAGCAATCGGAGCTTCACATCATCGCTCTTCCATCGTATTTCGCCAACCGTTTTAGCAGAAAATCAACTTCGTCCCGGGCCTTTGCAGTTAGCGCACTCGCCGGCTTACGCTGGGCATCCGAAAGAATGGCGCCGCGCTTTTGGAGCACATACTTCCGAACTGCTAAACCTACACCCTGCTGCTGTTCATAGCGAATTAACGGGAGATGCGCGTCGAAGAGATCGTGTGCCTCGTCCCTTTTGCCGGCCTGATGCAGCTTAACCAGATCGACGAGCATATCGGGGAAAGCGTAGCCCGTCATGGCGCCGTCGGCACCGCGAGCGACTTCGAAATCCAGAAACAGCGCGCCATTCCCGCACAGAATCGAAATGTGCCGCATCGAGCCGTCTGCCTCGAAGCCGCGCATCGGCGGTGATCTTTTCCAGGCCAGGCCAATCTTCGTGCTTCAGCATCACACACGAGGGGTGATTCACGATGATCTGCCGAATTACTTTGGGGGTCATCACGACCTGCAAAGTAAGCGGGTAATCCTGCAGAACCCAGGGGATCTCGGACCCAATTGCTTCCACCGCCTGACCGAAATAAGTGACAATCTGGTCATCCGTGCGGAGGTTTGGTGGTGGCGCGATCATCACACCTGAGGCACCGAGATCCATCGCGCCACGTGCGAGGGAGCGCATGGCCGCAAAACCGGGCGACGAAACGCCGACCACGACCGGAGTTTCTCCGGCGCGCGACACCACTTGCTTGATGAACGCAAGAGATTCGCTCATCTCGAGCTTTGGCGCTTCCCCCATAATCCCGAGGATCGTCAGCCCCGTCACGCCGCACTTCAGATAGAAATCGACCATTCGATCGACGGACTCAACATCGAGCCGGCCATCGGGATGGAATGGCGTCACCGTGATGGCGAACACGCCTTGCGCTTGAGAAGTGAGCGGCATCTCGGGAGGCTAGATACCGGGAGCAGCGCCGCCGTCTACTCGCACAACGGTGCCCGTGATGTACGCAGCAAGTTCGCTTGCCAGGAACGCAACCGTATCACCATACTCCTTGATGTCGCCGTAGCGCCCGACCGGTATGGTCGCGATGCTCTCTTTTTCGACATCCTCAACCGGACGCCCGTCGCGCTTAGCCTTGTTCTCGTCGAGAAAGCGGAGCCGATCAGTAGCGATACGTCCAGGCAGGATCATGTTTACGGTAATGCCGTCCTTGGCCACCTCGCTCGAAAGCGTCTTCGACCAGCCAAGCAAGGACATTCGCAGAGAATTTGAGATGGCTAGATTGGGAATGGGGGCGATCACGCCTGATGAGGCGCTTGTTATAACTCGTCCCCATTTCTTGCCTCGCATGCCGGGAAGCGCTCGATCCGTAATAGCGAACACGGGAAGAATCATGGAACGGAAATTCTTGTTCCACAGCTCCGGATCCTGGCCGGCTGCCGGAGTAGGCGGCGGCCCACCGGTATTGTTTACCAGAATTTCTACGGTCCCGAAGCGTTTTTCGATGAGCGCCGAACTGTGTCTCAATGATCGTCAGGTCCGTGATATCCCACCCGAGCGCTAATCCTTCAGAACCCGCAGCTTCGATCTCTTTGACGGTTGCGTCGAGCCGGTTCTGAGTCCTTCCGGCGATCGCTACTCGCGCACCCTCGCGGGCCAAACTGAGTGCGATGCCTTTTCCCAAGCCGCTTCCGCCACCAAGAACTAACGCCGTTTTACCTTTTAAACCGAGTTCCATTTCGCTTTGCCGGTAGGCTCTCCACCGACCTTTATAGCAGCCGCGGGTATGCTGATTACTTGTGATAGGAGAGCAATATGGCACGTGGACTGCGTAAGGGCTTGACCGCTTACGGTGACGATGAATTCTCTCTTTTCCTTCGTAGCGCGTTCATCAAGGCAATGGGTTACTCCGATGATGCGTTGGAGCGGCCTATCGTCGGGATCACGAATACGTACAGTGACTACAACCCGTGCCACGGAAATGTGCCCGACCTGATCGAATCTGTTAAGCGCGGCGTCCTTTTGGCGGGAGCGTTACCCATGGTGTTTCCCACCATGACGATGCACGAGAGTTTCGTTCATCCGACCGCTATGTACCTGCGCAATCTCATGGCGATGGAAACGGAGGAGATGATTCGGTGCCAGCCGATGGATGCCGTGGTTCTGATCGGCGGATGCGACAAGAACCTGCCAGCGCAGATCATGGCCGCCGCGAGCGCTGATCTTCCCGCGATCGTTCTGCCGACCGGGCCCATGATTGTAGGGCACTATAAGGGCGAAGTGCTCGGAGCGTGTACGGACTGCCGTCGTCTCTGGGCGAACTTCCGAGGCGGGCGGATGGACCGCACTGAGATCAACGTGGTGAATGCCCGTCTCGCCCCATCTGTTGGGACGTGCATGGTGATGGGCACGGCGAGCACCATGGCGTGTATCACCGAAGCGCTTGGGCTTTCGCTTCCCACAAGCGCGACGATTCCCGCGGTGCATGCAGAGCGCCGGCGACTCGCGGAAGCTAGCGGAAAACGTGCAGCCGAGATGGCGATTGCGGGCGGACCAAAACCTTCCGAGATTTTGAATGAAAAGAGCATCCGTAACGCGCTGACGATCCTTCAGGCCATTGGCGGATCGACGAACGGGCTCATTCATTTGACAGCAATTGCGGGCCGAATCGGGCTCCGGATCGATCTCGACGAGTTTGATCGCCTGGGCCGCGAAGTACCGGTTCTGGTTGACCTTAAACCGACCGGCCAACACTACATGGAACATCTCCACGAGGCGGGTGGCCTTCCACGCGTGATGAAAGAGCTGGGGGATCTTCTTGCGCTGGATGCTCGCACCGTTGGTGGCGGCACCGTCGCGGACTCGATTGCCGGGGCCGAAGAAGTGCCCGGCCAGGAAGTCATCAGATCGCGGGACAATCCGCTCCGAAGGGAAGGAACGCTGGCGGTGCTCCGGGGTAACCTGGCTCCGCACGGAGCGTTGATCAAGCAATCCGCTGCTACCGAGTCGTTGCTTCAGCATACCGGGCCCGCAGTGGTGTTCGATTCCGTCGAGGAGATGACGAAGCGGTTAGACGACGAGGACCTGGACGTGACACCGGATAGCGTTCTCGTTCTCCGCAATGCCGGCCCGAAGGGCGCTCCCGCCATGCCGGAGGCCGGCTACATCCCGATCCCGAAGAAGCTTTCCCGCACCGGCGTAAAAGACATGGTGCGTATCTCGGATGCGCGTATGAGCGGGACTGCGTTCGGGACCATCGTTCTGCACATTGCGCCGGAGGCTGCTGCGGGTGGCCCTTTGGCGCTCGCGCGAACCGGTGACCTCATCCGTTTGGACGTGGCGAATCGGCGCATCGATCTGCTTGTGGATGATGCGGCGTTGCAAGCGCGGGCCAAAGAGAGCACCGCACCGCTTCATCCGGACTGGGACGCTTCGCGAGGCTACGCTAAGCTCTTTCTGGATAGCGTATTGCAAGCCGACGAGGGATGTGATTTCAGCTTTCTGGTGAAGAATCCCTCTCGGGAGGAGAAGAATGCCGCAGGATAGTGTTCCGACTCGTCGCTCCATTCTCGGAGCACTGTCGGGACTCGCGGTCTCAAGTACCTTGAGCGCGCAGGGCAATACGCAAGCGGGTCAGGCCGTGAAGGTGCCCTGGTCTGCCGGAACCGAACCGCCGAAATCGAAAGCCCCGCTTCACGCGACCGATTGTCACCATCACATCTACGACGCGCGATTTCCGCCCGATCCCCACGCTTTGTTAAAACCGGCCCCGGCGACCGTTGCCGATTATCGACTGCTCCAAAAGCGGATCGGAACCAGCAGAAATGTGGTCGTGCAGCCATCTACTTACGGAGTCGATAACCGCTGTCTGCTGGATGCGCTC
Organism: uncultured Acidobacteriaceae bacterium; assembly: GCA_963730775.1. Taxonomy (GTDB): domain Bacteria; phylum Acidobacteriota; class Terriglobia; order Bryobacterales; family Bryobacteraceae; genus Bog-105. The sequence continues at coordinate 110,679 of CAVSTI010000029.1, forward strand.
CGGCAATTCGGCACTGCAAACTCCCGCGGCATCGCCGTTGTGAACACCAGCGTCACGGACACCGAGTTGAAAGAGTTGGACCAGGCAGGTGTACGCGGAATCAGGTTCAATCTTCAACAGGCAGGCGCGACGACGGTCGATATGCTGGCGACTTTAGCCAAACGCATCACCCCGCTTGGCTGGCACGTTCAGATGAATGTTTCCTCCGAACAAATCGTCGGCGCGAGCTCTGCGATTGAGGCGCTTCCCTGCCCGGTAGTGTTTGATCATTTTGGGCATACAACGGTTCGGGGCCGCGAAGATCCTGCTTTTGCGGTCATAGCGAAGCTGATGCAGGCAAGTAAGGGGTGGGTGAAGCTCTCCGGAGCTTATATCGATTGCAAAGGCCCCAGCTACTCCGAAAGCGTTCCGACAGCAACAGCGTATATCAAGGAAGCGCCCGATCGGCTTGTTTGGGGATCCGATTGGCCTCATCCGACCGCCGGCGACAAGCCCGACGATGCCAATCTATTCGACCTGCTCTCCGAATGGGCGCCTGACGCAAACGAGCGCCATCGCATCCTTGTCCAAAACCCCGCGAAGTTGTACGGCTTCGCCTAACCATCGTCAACCACAATGAACCCTAACCATATCCAGGCACTCTCAGCCGTTTCTACGGCAACCATCACGACTGTTTTGCTGAAGAAGGGTCTGCGAAATATTTGGATGCGCGGCACGCGTCCGCTTCGTCCAGGGCAACCACGACTCGTTGGGCCGGCTTTCACCATGCGGTTCGTTCCGGCGCGCGAGGATCTGGCTACTCCGGCGTCGTGGGCTTCACCCCGTTCCACTCGCGGGGCCATCGAAGACATGCCGGCCGGCTGTATTGCGGTGATAGACGCCATGGGAATCACCGATGCCGGAGTGTTTGGCGACATTCTCTGCGCCCGCATGCAAAAGCGCGGCGTTGCGGCTCTGGTTACCGATGGTGTACTGCGCGATGCGGCCGGGGTTATCGAAACGGGATTACCAGTTTGGTGCCAGGGTGCGGCAGCTCCACCTTCAGTCGCCGCACTTACCTTTGTGAACTGGCAAGAGCCCATCGGATGCGGCGGCGTGGCGGTGTTTCCCGACGACACGATCGTAGTCGACTCGGACGGCGCCGTTGTCATACCTGCGGCGTTTCTGGATGAAGTTGTTGCGACTGCAACTGAGCAGGAGAGGTTGGAAACCTGGATTATGGGAGAGGTGCAGAAAGGCGTTCCGCTTCCAGGGCTCTATCCACCAAACGAAGAAACAAAGGCACGGTACCAAGCTGAGTCGAAGCAAAAAGCTTAGTGCGCCAGTGTAGGTATATACTCATCCGTTGAACCACGGCCTTTACTTCGTCCTGATCACAGCGGCGGCCATTGGGCTTCTGCTTCTGCTCGTGCTGGTAGCGCGGCTACACGCGTTCCTGGCATTGCTGATCGTCAGCATCGCGCTCGGATTGAGCGCCGGAATGCAACCGGCGAAAGTCATCAGCTCGATTCAGGCCGGCTTCGGCGACGCGCTCAGTTTTATCGCGATCGTGGTTGGGCTCGGCGCAATCATCGGCCGATTTCTTGCAATTCTCAGGCGGCGGCCGAGTGCTCGCGGACTGGCTGCTTGCAAAAACGGGACCTCGTCACGCCCAATGGGCTGTCCTGACCACGGCCTTTCTCGTTGGCTTACCCGTATTCTTCGAAGTCGGGTTCATCATTCTGGCACCGCTTGCCTGGAGTCTGGCACGGGAATCAAAGCGATCGCTCCTGGTGTTCGGGCTTCCTATCGCGGCCGCGCTCACCATGACCCACGCTATCGTGCCACCGCATCCGGCTCCCGCGGTTGCTGCGCAATTGATGGGCGCCGATGTCGGCAAAACCGTCATCTTCGGAGCGCTTCTCTCCATTCCGCTCATCATCGTGAGCGGTATCTTCTATGGCGGATGGATCTCGCGGCGTATTTCTCCGGCCATCCCCGACTTGGCCGGGAATAAGGATCTGAAGGCCGAGACTGCGGCCGAGCCTCCTTCGTTGCTTCTGACGATCTCAATTCTGCTTCTTCCTGTGGCGCTGATCTTCGCAGGCACAATCACGGACTTCACCCATCTGTCCGGAGCGAAGTTCTTGAAATTCGTGGGACACCCGTTCACAGCGTTACTGCTTGCGGCGCTGGCGGCAATGTATTTTCTTGGCCGGCGAAAAGGCCTCGCGGCAGACCGCATCACGAAGCTTGTTTCCGAGTCGATGGCGCCTTTGGCAACGCTGCTTCTCATCATCGGTGGCGGCGGCTCGCTGAAGCAGGTTCTCGTTGATTCCGGTATCGGGCCCTATTTGGGAAAGGTGCTGGCGGCCAGCCCGCTGTCGCCTCTGCTGGTCTGTTTCGTAACGTGCTACGGTGCTCCGCGCGAACCTTAGGCTCAGCGACCGTTGCCATCGTCACTGCGGCCGGGCTACTCGCTCCGCTGTTGAAGCAGGTGCCCGGTTACAGCCCGGAGATGCTCGTGCTTTCGGTCTGCTGTGGAGGGACGATGGTGTCGCACATCAACGACGCAGGCTTCTGGCTGGTCAAAGAATACATGGGCATGAGTGTCAGCGAGACGCTACGCAGCTGGACGGTGATGAAGATCCTGATGGGCGTGATGGGGATCACCATCCTGATGCTGTGGCAGGCTGTCCTTCACCATTAGACCCGAACCATACACGGGCATTTATTGTTGAACGCCCAACCGGCGATCAGATACTGCATTGCTGCCGCATCATTGCGGGCACCTAGCCCGTGCTTCTGATAGAGCTGATGCGCGGCCTCGATCCGCTCGAGATCTATCTCGATTCCCAGGCCAGGGCGGTCCGGAACACGGACTTTCCCGTCGACAATCTGGAGCGGCTCCTTCGTGAGCCGTTGCCCATCTTGCCAGATCCAGTGAGTATCAATCGCGGTGATCTTTCCGGGGGCGGCCGCGGCCGTGTGGGTAATCATCGCGAGCGAAATATCAAAGTGGTTATTCGAGTGGGAGCCCCACGTGAGACCCCACTCGTGACACATCTGGGCAACGCGTACCGCGCCTCGCATGGTCCAGAAATGCGGGTCGGCAAGCGGTATGTCCACTGAATGCAGTTGAACGGCATGGCCCATCTCACGCCAGTCCGTCGCAATCATGTTGGTGGCCGTCGGCAGGCCAGTAGCCCTGCGAAATTCGGCCATGATCTCGCGTCCCGAGTAGCCGTTTTCGGCTCCGCAGGGGTCTTCGGCATAAGCCAGAATGTCGTGGCGCCCCGAGCATAGCCGGATGGCTTCCGCGAGCGACCAGGCGCCATTTGGGTCCAACGTGATTCGGGCTTCAGGGAAACGCTTCGCCAGCGCTGCAATCGCTTCCATCTCCTCGTCGCCCGAGAAGACGCCGCCTTTCAATTTGAAGTCGTGAAAGCCGTAGCGCTCGAATGCCGCCTCAGCCAGACGAACAATTGCCTCCGGCGTGACAGCTTCGTTGTGGCGGATGCGAAGCCAATCGTCCCCGGCACCGTCTTCGCTCGCGTACGGGAGATCGGTCTTTCTCCGATCACCAACATAGAAGAGATAGCCCAACATCTCCACTTCGTCCCGCTGCTGGCCCTCACCAAGTAGAGAGGCCACCGGGACGCCGAGATGCTGCCCCAGAAGATCCAGGAGCGCCGACTCGATCGCCGTACACGCGTGAATTGTGATCCGCAGGTCGAAGGTCTGCAATCCGCGCCCGCCGGCATCGCGGTCAGCAAATTGATTGCGCACCGCGGCGAGTATGTCGTTATACCGGCCGATGCTCTCGTCCGATCATTAATGGCTTCGCCTCTTCGAGCGTGGCGCGGATACGCTCGCCTCCGGGCACCTCTCCAACACCTACTTGCCCCGCATTATCTTTGACGATCAGGATGTTGCGCGTGAAGAAAGGGCCGTGAGCTCCGCTTAAGTTGAGGAGCATGCTATCGGTACCCGCGACGGGCACAACGGTGACCTCCTCAATCCGTGGCGTACCCGAGAATGCTGCAGAACTGGTCATCGGCGCCGGGTGAAGAACCTAAACCGGCGCGTCGGTATCCGCCAGGCGAATGGTCGCAATCTCGTCCGCCGATACTCGTGACGCATCGGACGACAGCTTGAACTCCGACCTGCGATCGTGAACCCGGGTCAGTTCAATCCCGTTCGCGTAGGGCGTGTCGTTCCGCTTGAAAGCACCGCCGACTTCTTCCACGTTGATCTCCATTGGATTCGGAGAGAAAGGCGCAATAACCTTAGCTTGAGGATCAAGCTGTTGCAGGATGTTGATCAACTCGGCAACTGTCATGGACTAATTATGCGCTTTACGATTTCGACTCTGATTCAATAGTGCAGGATAGGAGCGAATCACTTCCGTGCGTATCTCCAGGTGCCGAGATTGGGTCTCCGCTTTCGGTTTTCTCCTCCTGTGCGGCCAAAGCGTTTTAGCGCCCGCACAACCTCAGTCACAGGCGTCGGGCGGCGAATTCCCTCCTCCTGTCGAGCTCACCTCCGAGCAGGACCATGCCCGGACTATGGAACTCCTGGGGATCAAGACTCCTCTTCGAAGGGGAGCAGACGGGCGCAATCCGCAAGCGGAGAACGCCGCGAACTACGACGAATCGAAGGCCAATCCGATTCCGACGCTGCCTGGATCCTCTCACGCTCGAAAAATGGCAAGAAGGTGAAGACGCGCCAAGGACTGGTGGACAAAGCGCCGTCCGGAGATCGTTGAGGATTTTGATCGGGAAATCTACGGGCGAGCGCCGAAGAACACGCCGAAAGTGAATTGGGAAGTAAAAAGCACGGCAAAAGAAACGAACGGTGGAGTCGAAGTGATCACGAAGCACCTTCTTGGTCATGTAGACAACTCCTCTTACCCTCCTGTCACCGTTGATATCCAACTCGATCTCTCGACTCCGGCGAATGCTTCCGGACCAGTGCCGGTCGATCATGGAGTTCGGGATGTTGTTCCGGCCGGGTGCTCCCCGCCCTCCCTCCATGGCGCCGCCTGCCAGGACCAACATGGCAACAACAGGTTCTCGCGAAAGGCTGGGGCTACGCGACGATCTATCCCACCACTGTGCAAGCCGACAACGGGGCCGGGTTAACGAAAGGCATCATCGGCCTGGTCAATAAGGGTCAGCCCCGCAAACTGGACGATTGGGGCGCGCTGCGCGCTTGGGGATGGGGTGCGAGCCGTGCCCTTGATTACTTCGAAACAGATAAGGCGGTAGACGCTAAAGCGGATTGGCCTAGAAGGCCATTCGCGTTACGGCAAGGCCACGGGGGTCGCAATGGCTGACGATCCGCGCTTTGCGATCGCTTTCGTCAGTTCTTCGGGAGAGGGCGGATTGAAGCTCTATCGACGCAATTGGGGCGAGCTTGTCGAGAATGTCGCCGCCGTGAACGAATATCACTGGATGGCGGGGAACTTCCTGAAGTATGCGGGCCCTCTCAAGTGGGAGGATCTTCCGGTGGATGCGCATGAACTGATCGCGTTGTGCGCACCCCGCCCGGTCTTCATCAGTGCGGGTTCCCTGGAAAAGGGTGATGGCTGGGTAGACGCAAAAGGAATGTTTATGGCCGGAGTGGCGGCGACGCCTGTTTACGAGTTGCTTGGCAAGAAAGGTTTGCCGACCTCGAGTTCCCGCCGATCGAAACAGGTTTGTTGAGTGGCGACATCGCGTTTCGCCAGCACAGCGCAGGGCATACGCCGGCACCAAACTGGCCCACATTCATCAGCTTCGCCAGCCGTTATTTCAAGAGCACCGCCGTCGGGTTCGGCAAGCTCCGCCGGGCAATTAACCGGGACATATCAGGGGAATTGGTTATGTCGCAGCTAAGTTCGGAGAAGCTCGCTTTTTACCTTCGTTATTCTCCTGGCAGGATCGGCAAGTCGCAACAGGGCAGGCGACGAGTACGAAATACAAAGACACATCGCTTTCTCCAGAAGAGCGAGCCGCGGATCTGGTTTCGCAGATGACTCTCGAAGAAAAAGCGGCGCAGATGCAGAACGCCGCACCTGCGATTCCGCGACTCGGCATCCCCGCCTACGATTGGTGGAACGAAGCATCTGCATGGCGTCGCTCGCGCCGGACTCGCCACGGTGTTTCCGCAAGCGATTGGATTCGCCGCAACATGGGATACCGATCTCGAATCGCGCGTTGCCGACGCGATCTCGACTGAAGCGCGGGCCAAATACAACGACGCCCAGAAGCACGACAACCATGGCCGCTACTACGGCCTGACGTTCTGGTCGCCGAACATCAATATTTTTCGCGATCCGCGATGGGGCCGGGGCCAGGAGACCTACGGCGAAGATCCTTACTTGACGGCGCGCATGGCGGTTGCTTTCATCAAGGCCATGCAGGGCAATGATCCGCATTACTTCAAGACCATCGCAACTTCGAAGCACTACGCGGTTCATAGCGGCCCGGAGACGACGCGGCACCATTTCGACGCCCAGGTGAGCGAAGACGACCTGGACAACACCTATCTGTACGCGTTCAAGGCAACGCTGACGGAAGGCGGAGCGGATTCCGTGATGTGCGCCTACAACCGGGTAGACGGCGCTCGCCGGCGTGCGCCAGCGATCTCTTCTGAAGACCAAGCTGCGAACTGCCTGGAATTTCAAAGGATATGTGGTGAGCGATTGTGATTCGATCGACGACATTTATCGAGGCCACCATACCGCTTCCTCTGCCGCCGAAGCTTCTGCCATGGCCGTCAAGGCGGGAACGGATCTGGATTGCGGCCGAACCTATCGTGACGCTTCCCGAAGCTGTCCACAGGCGGACTCATCTCCGAGAAAGAGATCGATCGAATCCGTTAAGCGGCTGTTTGTCGCGCGTATTCGTCTGGGGATGTTCGATCCTCCGGAACGCGTTCCTTTCTCGAACATCGCCATGTCCGAAGTTCAATCGCCCGCTCACCAGAAGCTTTCGCTCGAAGCCGCAGAAAATCCATCACGCTGCTGAAGAACGAGGGTGGATTGCTGCCTCTCCGCAAGGTTCCGAAGCGGATTGCCGTGTTGGGGCCGAGCGCGGATGATCCGGACGCACTGTTGGCGAACTACAACGGCATGCCGTCGCACATCATCACGCCGCTTCATGGCATTGAGCAGAGGCTGGGCAAAAAGGCCCAGATTCGCTTTGCACTAGGCGCCACCTATGTTGATTCCGCAATGGCCCTCTTTCCCCAAAACGTGCTGCGGCCAAAGCCGGGCGCCAACCAGCACGGGCTGACGGCCGAGTACTTTGCCGATGACAGCCTGTCGGGAACCCCGGTTCTCTCTCGCACAGAGAATCGCGGCTACTTTCTTTGGGACATGCAGGAACCGGCAATAGTGAAATCCGTTCCTAGGCAAAGCTTCTCACTGCGATGGACCGGCACCGTCGAGGTGAATCAACCCGGCGATTACGAGTTCGGCGTGCTCCGTGCAGAGTGTCACAGCTGCGGACGCGTCGATTCGGCAAAGGTCTACATTGACGATCAGATGCAGGTTGACGATAGCGTTCAGGCGCGCGACCAGATGTCCTCGAAAACTGCGACCATCCATCTCGAAGCCGGCAAGCCTCATACGATCCGAGTCGAATACCGATCTAAGAACGGCGGCGGCGGTGTTCAGCTAGTCTGGAAGCCACCCGCCGAAGCGGCCCTGGCCGATGCCGTGGAAGCAGCGAAGCAGGCAGACGCGGCGATCGTGTGCATTGGGTTGAACGCTCATCTCGAGGGCGAGGAGTCGAAAGTACAGGTGCCAGGCTTCAGCGGAGGCGATCGCACGGACATCAACCTGCCCAGTTCTCAAGAGAAGCTCCTGAAAGCCGTCCTGGATACCGGCAAGCCGACGGTGGTGGTCCTTGTCAACGGCAGCGCCTTAGCCGTGAAAACAGCAAAAGATCGGGCTGCCGCCATCCTGGAGGCCTGGTACCCGGGACAGGAGGGCGGAACGGCAATCGCGAACACGCTGATCGGGTTGAATAACCCGGCCGGACGTTTGCCGGTAACGTTCTACGAGTCTGTGGAGCAACTGCCTGCCTTCGACGATTACTCCATGAAGGGACGGACTTACCGTTTCTTCACGGGCACGCCCCTTTATCCGTTTGGCTATGGGTTGAGTTACTCCGATTTTGGGTACTCGGATCTGTCGGTGAAATCGGACGGATCAAAGTACGAAGTCAGCGCGACGGTGAAGAATAACTCGAAATCGGACGGCGATGAAGTCGTTCAGCTGTATCTGAGCGGAGCTGACGGGCAGCAACCGCTTCTCCGAGGCTTTCAGCGAGTTCATCTGAAGCGTGGAGAAAAGAAGCCGGTGCAGTTCAACGTGGAAGCGACGGACGCGCGAGACCAGAAGCTTCGTCAGCGTGGGCGGCGGCCAGCCTTTGAAAGCTTGGACTGGAGATCACTTCGTCCAAGGAAAGCTAAGTCAGTAAATCATTGTGAGTAAAAGCTGTCTTGATTTGACGGGCCGGGTGGCTGTCGTTTTTGGAGGGACGTCCGGTCTCGGGAAAAGTATTGCCATTGGCTTGGCGGAGCACGGCGCCGATGTGGTTCCCGGCGGAAGGCGAGCGGAGTTGCTCGACGCGACCTGCCGGGAAATCGAAGGAACCGGACGGCGCACCCTGAGCCAAGCTGTCGACGTAACAGATCGATCTTCGATCATCCAATTCAGAGATCGCGTGCTGGAATCGTTCGGCCGTATCGACATCCTGGTGAACGCTGCCGGAACCACGTTGAAGAAACCGACAGTCGAGGTGAAGGACGAGGAATGGGAAGGCTTGTTCCGCGTCAATCTCACCGGACTGCTGCACGCGTGCCAGGAGTTTTATCAGCCTTTGAAGGAGAGCGGAGCGGGACGCGTCATCAACATCGCATCGCTCAGTTCATACCTGGCATTTCATCAGGTAGCGACCTATTCTGCGACGAAGGCGGGCGTCCTTTCCTTGACGAAGAGCCTGGCTTGTGAATGGGCAAAGGACGGAATCTGCGTAAATGCCATCGCACCCGGTGTGTTCCCGACGGAATTAAATTCGCACCTGCTGCGGGGAACGAAAGCGCGGGGAAGAGATTCTTCTGCGCACTCCAATGGCTCGGTTTGGCGAACCGCAGGAGGTGGTAGGCGCGGCCGTACTCCTGGCCTCCGACGGCGCAAGCTTCATCACGGGTCATTGCCTTGCTGTCGACGGAGGCTATCTGGCGTCTGGCGTCAACTCCTGATGCGCCAACCCCACTCGCGCGATAATGCAGAGACTGCTTGATTATGCTGATGGTTAGTTCATACATCGGTCACGACCCAACTAATGGAACGGAAAACCAACGGAACACGTGCGAAACAAACCCCTTCTATTCAGAGTCTTGACCGCGGATTAACCATACTCGAAGCCGTTGCCCGCTCGAGCGGCCCGGTCTCGCTGGGTGAACTAACCGGCGTGTTAGATATCGATCGCAGCAGCGTCTTTCGCCTCGCAAGTACACTGAAGCGGCGGGGCTTTCTCGCCTATCCAGCGGGTCGGAAGGACTTCATTCTTGGGCCATCGCTGTGGCGGCTTTCGCACAAGTACAACTGGGGAAACATGCTGATCAAGGTCTCCCATGAGCTGCTGAAACAGCTTGCGCAGGAGACCCAGGAGACGGCGCAGCTTGCCGTCCGTGAAGGCAATCACGCAGTGTTCATCGACTCTGCGGTTTCTGATCAGGTGATCACGATCTCGGGCAGGCTCGGAGAGTTAACGCCCGCTACATTGCACCGCCCATGGCAAAGCTTTGATTGGCGACTACGATGTCGCTGAGCTCGAAGCCGCTTTCAGCAAACAACCCCTGGAGGGCTTCACGAGGAAGACCGTTACTTCGTTGAAGCAACTCGCTGCCATTTGCAAAGAGACAAGAAGGCGCGGGTACTCGACAGACGACGAAGAATATGTCGAGGGTATACGCTGCGTAGCTGCCCCGGTGCGGGCGGAAGACGGGCAAGTGATCGGGGCAATCGGTATCTCGGCTCCGTTGTCTCGTTTTCCCGAAGATCGTTATGAAGTCTCCGGCAAGCAAGTCTTGAGAGTGGCTGAGGAGATTTCGAGCCTGTTGAACTATCAGAACCAAGAGGACTAACCAGGTCACCGCCTATGCGAGTGCTTGTAATCGGCGGCACCGGACATATCGGGACGTATCTTACGCCGCGGCTGGTCGAGGCGGGCCACTCGGTAATCAACCTCAGCAGGTCTCAACGCAGCCCCTATAGCTCGCACCCGGCGTGGTCGCAGGTAGAACAACTCACGGCGGACCGGACGGCCGAGGAACAGGCTGGATCATTCGGCAGGTTGATTCTCGGCGCGAAACCGGATGCGGTGATCGATCTGACCTGCTACACGCTCGAAAGTGCCCGGCATCTCGTCGAAGCACTACAAGGGGAGATCAGCCATTTTCTCCATTGCGGCACGATTTGGGTTCACGGCGTCAGTTCGGAAGTGCCGATCACGGAAGACGCAAAGCGCGAGCCATTCGGGGAGTACGGCGTCCGCAAGGAGGCGATCGAGCGATATCTCTTGACCGCTGCAAGACGTGATGGATTCCCGGCGACGATTCTGCATCCCGGGCACCTGGTCGGCCGCGGATGGGTGCCGCTCAATCCGGTGGGGAATTTCAATCCAGCCGTGTACGTGGATCTAGCGAAAGGCCGCGAAGTGGCCATGCCGAACATGGGGCGTGAATGCGTCCACCATGTTCATGCGGACGATGTCGCTCAATTGTTCGTCAAAGCGTTGGGGAACTGGTCGGTCGCAGTGGGCGAGAGTTTTCATGTCGTCTCTCCACAGGCACTAACGCTGTACGGATATGCGAATGCCGTCGCTGCGTGGTTTGGCGCCGAGGCGAATCTACGTTTTGTTCCCTGGGAAGAATGGAAGCAGTCTGTCACCGAAAAAGAAGCGCAGGTGACGTGGGGACACATCGCCCGGTCTTCCAACTGCAGTATCGACAAGGCGCAGCGCCTGCTCGGCTATCAGCCGCGCTACCGTTCGACAGAGGCGATACACGAGGCCGTCATGGCGCTAATCGCGAATAAAGTAATCGAGATCTAAGCTTAGCGATCGTTCCAGTGCACCATCGGTAACCCTGGAACCGGCGCTTTGAAGTAAGGGATGCGCTTGCCTTTGAGCGACCCGATATAGATCGTTCCGAGATCAGGCCCGCCAAATGTGACGCTCGCCATCCATGGCGCAATTCCCTGCCCCGTTGCGAACAACACGTCTTCTGTCACGTTATTGCGGAAGAAAGCTTGTTCCAGCGCGTCGACCTTTTGTGGATCACCTTCGTCGAGAAGGTACCGGCAATCGCCCTCAGGCGTGAGCACGAAGAGCTTGTCGGAGTAGACGGTGGTGCCCCACAGATTGCCGTAGCTGTCGAACGCGATCCCGTCGGGCCAGGCGCCTTTGCCTAGCTTCGAAGGCCCAAAGACCTCGCGCCCGCTCAAATTCCCCTTTTCGTCGCAGCGCATCCGGGTGACACAGCCGCCCGTCGTCTCGACAATATAGAGAAATTCCTCTTTGGCATCGAAGCGGATCTCGTTGGTGAAGCCGAAACCCTCGGCAACGACCCGGAACGTGCCGTTCTCGTATCGGGCGATATAGCCGTCTTTCAGATCGGTCCGAAGCGCGTGCATCCAGTTCTTGATCTTGGTCGAAACCGTGATCCAGATGCGGTCCTTCGAATCGCGCAGAACGAAGTTGACCTTGCCGATGGGCTGGCCATCGATGCTGTCGGCGAGCACTCGCGATTCGCCATCGCGCGTCATGAGTTCCAGGCGATCGGTGCCGAAGTTCGAGATGAGGAAATCGCCGTTCTTCGCGAACGCGAGTCCATTCGGGAGAGTCCCTTGCAGGTACCGGTCTGCCTCGCTCCCGGCGTCAGAAAAGAAGCCGGACATGGCCTGAATGACGATCTTTTGCGTTCCATCCGGCTTAATCTGCACTACGCCGCCACGAGCGTCGGCACTCCAAAGCGTGCCATCGCGCTCGGCCAGAATGCACTCGGGGCGCTGAAGATCCTGCCCGACGTATTTCAGAGCAGACTTATCGATTTCGAAATTCAGAACAGGATTATCGGACACGAATTTAGTTAGGAAAATCGACGCCTTCGAAGAATTTGTAGTTGTCGAGATCGGTACCCGGAGCGAAGAAGCAGATCACCTTCATCTCTTCGTCCCCGGTGTTCTGGAGCATGTGAACTTCGCCCTGCGGGAACAGGATGGTGGAGCCTGTTTTCACGGGAGACACTTCGCCGTTCACCATGACTCGACCGGAACCCGACAAAATGTGAATCGCTTCTTCGCCCTTTGGGTGGGAATGCGCCGGGCGCACCTTCTCGCCTGGAGCGACGCGAATCATGCAGATCGACATGTACTGCGAGTTCAGGAGTTCGGAATTGACCAGCCAGCGCAGACGTCGGCCGGGAAGGTCGCGCTCTTCGACTTCATCTTCGTGGTTAATTCGCACGCTCATGGTCAGTGCTTCCCCATTCGATTGGCGATCGCGGTTACAAGATGAGCCGGCGTCAACTTGAACGCCTCGATCAGCTCTTCATATGTCCCCGAGTGGATGTACTGCGGCCGGCCATGCGCGTCCAAAGCATTGACCGCCATTACGCGATTCCAGTCGCAAGACACCTTGCGTCGGTAGAGAATCTTCAGGAAGTTCTGCAGCAGATACCCGTTATTCTGCTCGGCAAAACAGAGCAGCTTCCCGGAGTTATACAGGCTCAGAAGCAGATCTTCGTCGATCGAGGGCATATCGACCACACCGACCCCAATTCCCTGTTCCGCCGCTTTCGCCGAAGCAATAAGCGCTTCATGAACGCCCCGACTGGTGGAGATGATGACGGCCTTATCGTTCGCGTTTTCCTTCAGGACGTGGCCCTTGCCGAATTCGAAAACGTAGTCGGAACCGTAGATGACGGCTGAGGGCGCACGCATGACTCGAACGTAGAGGAGCCCTCGATTGCCGTCCATGATCCACTTCATGATGGCGAGCAACTGCTGAGGGCAGGAGACATCGATGATTTTGAGTTGGGCCACGCCATCGAAGATCGTGATATCGTCGTTGCCCATGTGGGTCGCGCCGTTGGTGCGAGTTTCGAAGTTCGGTCCGGTCGCAAGCAGCGTCAGATCCAGACCATGACCTTCGCTGAGCCAACCAGTCGGAGACGTCCATCGCTTCCAGTCGTTCCTGCGCACCGACTGCAATTCTGCGGAGAACCTCCCAGTGGAAGAATGGGCAGAACGTGCTGATCCAGGTGTTAAAACCCAGGGCGGCAAACGCTTCGCCGATGCACATCATGTTGGCTTCCGCGACGCCAACATTCAGAGCGCGCTTCTGATCGACAAACGCGATGCCGGCTTCGAGGCCACTGGTGCTGCCAAGATCCGCATCGATCGACACGATCCGCGAATCCTTTGCGAACACCTTCATGGCGCCGGTAACGATATCGCTCGCCGCATACTCCTTCTTGCTGTCGATCTTCGGGAGTTGAGAGGCGTCGTATCGAATCTTCTTGTTGCGCGGCGGAACACGCGTGGTCAGTACCGGGCCCATTGAAGGCTCCAGGTCGCCCGGCGTGTTGCGTCCCGGGCTCAGGTGCATCCTTCGCGCTAGATTCAAGGATGGCGCTCTGAATCGCTTTGCCCTTCGGATGGTGATCCAGGCTTTGGAAGAACTGGTTTACTTCTTCCACCCGGGCACGGCGAAGTTCGCGATGAAGATCGAGTTCCTGCTTGATCAGGCCGTCGGCAACAGAGACTTTGTGCTTATTGAGGAAGTCTGAAAATCCGCCGTAGCCCTTTGTGCTGTGACAAACGATTGCGGTCGGCTTGCCATTGCGTGGGCTGTATCGAAACTTCTCGAGCGCTGCGTAGACGCCTTCGTAATGAGTGGAGTCCACACTGAATGTCTGCCATCCGAACGACTCGAATACAGTCTCCAGATGAGGCATCGGGAAAATGGTCTTGGTGGCAATGTCTAATTGCCCGTTGTTTTGATCGACGAGTACGCAAAGGTTATCGAGATGTTTCGTCCCGGCGTACATGACGCCTTCCCAGATATTGCCTTCCTGGAGTTCTCCATCGCCGACCATCGCATAGGAGTCGAACTGCGGGCTGGTACGTCCCGCAATTGCGAATCCCTGGGCGACGGAGAATCCTTGTCCCATGGGTCCGGTCGCAATCTGCACACCCGGCAACACGGGCCCCGGATGCCCATTCAGAATGCTGCTGAACGAGCGCGAGTTCTTTAGAACTTCTTTGTCGAAGTAACCCAGGTCCGCGTAGATCGACGCCAGAGTCGCCACGGCATGTCCCTTACTGAGCGTGAACATGTCCTGGCCACGGCGAGTCGGGTCCGCTACATCAACGTTGATAAACCCGCCATAAAACAGCGTGGTAAGCGGAACGACCGCGGAGAAGGCACCGCCCGAATGCAGTCCCTTGTCGACGGCGTCACGGCTTTGTTCTACGTCGCAGAATGCGAACATCGGAATCCTTTACCTCGAGAAGCTTAATAACGGCTTTCCGAAGGAGATAATCCTCAGGGGCAAGCAGATCGTGAACTGCGAGACCCGGAAGATCTACGGCACTACTGCTCATAGCTGCGCCTTCGCCGCTCCCTCCTGCACTTGCAGCAACTGCCGTACGTAATGCGCGATGCCTTGATCGGGAATATTCGCCCAGATGGGCGTGCAATTCGGGTAATGCTCTGTGCTTCCCCAATATTGTGCATTCGGGAAGCGCTCCAGCATACCTTTCGCGCAATCGCCGACCACCACAACGTCGCCGTCCACCTCTTTGATGTCATGGAACTGGAGGCCGGTAAAGACGTGCAGCGGGCGCTTTAATTTATCTAAGGTTCCGTCGGCATGCAACTGATCGAGCTGGATTCGAACGATCGCCTTACAGCCTGCTTCGCAGGTGTTCCCCATGGTGACGTGAACGTTGGGGAACTGGCCCGTTAGCACCGTATTCTGCCGCCGGAAGCGCCGCTTCACCTTATCGATCGGCACACCGGCCAGTTCGATCTCGTCCATGCGGTTCGTGCCGAGCCCTTCGGACGCGCCCAGTACGGTTGAAGCAACGTTGGTTCCCGGATCCTGCCAATCCATCAACGCTTCGCAAATCGTATCGACGGCAACCGGATCAGGACCGCCGCAGATGGTGTTGAAGTCCTTGATCAAGTCATCGCTGAACGCGCTGAACGGGCCGTTCCCCTGGCATGCGTACAGGCTGTCCATCACGAACCACTTCGGATTCGCAGCCCGCGTCAGGTTCACGATCTTCTGATAGATATCGTCGCGATGACACCGGACCATCCAGTCATAGTCCGGCAAATTGCCGAACTGCAGCTTCATCGCGCCCGTGAAGGTTGTATGGAGGTGAACCTTCATCTTCGGCAGCCCGATGTAGCAGTCGGCCTCGACCACCGGACGCGGCACGGGGAATTCGTTAAACGCGATCGGCCGATCGATCTTGTACATATCGAACGGCACGTTGTCGAACGGGCAAAGCTCCGCACCAGTACGGCGAGCCACGGTGCCGATGCCGCACACTTCCATGGCATTCGCTGTATCGCCGCCCATGGCGCATCGCTCACCGATCTGAATCCGCGAAGGATTCTGCTCGGCGACAAGCTCGATCAACGCCTCGAGCATACGCGGATCGGTGGTGAAGCCCGCATCAGCAGGGCAAGGAATGACGGTGTTGATCTTGATCAGCACCTTGTCTCCCGCCTTGACGATGTTTTTCATTCCGCCCATGGTCTGGTCGGCGATGTCGCGGATCATTCCTTTTACCAGGTCCAACTGCTCCCTGGAGTGCTCGGCCGGCCGGCCCAAATCGGCGTCGCTGTGCGCAACACCTACCGTCGTGCGTTTTGCCATTTTTTGTTCCTAATTAAAACCAGTACTCAAAAACAATTCTGTTGAGCGTCATTGCAGCCCTTCAGAAGCTATAACCCAATTTGCGCAGGTAATCACGATTCGTTGTCGCTGCCTTCGTGGCACTGACCGGCATGTATGGCGCGGAATCCAATTCCGCCATCAGCATCAGGTCGTTCCCCGACTGCTCGAGGATGTCAACAATCTTCGGGAGATCAACTTTACCTTCCCCCAGCGGAGAGTACCCGATGAAAGCGT
Organism: uncultured Acidobacteriaceae bacterium; assembly: GCA_963730775.1. Lineage (GTDB taxonomy): Bacteria > Acidobacteriota > Terriglobia > Bryobacterales > Bryobacteraceae > Bog-105. The sequence goes on from CAVSTI010000029.1 coordinate 126,864, forward strand.
TGCCTCCGTCGAAATCCTTTAGATGAACATGCCGGATGATGGAGGCAAAATCCGAGACGACCTTCACCGGATCAGTTCCACCCTTGGCAAGCTGGCCCACATCCGGTCCGAACTTTACGTATTTCGTGTCAACCGCCTCGAGAACGCCATAAGTCTCTTCGCGTGTCATGACGCAAGTTCCCGTGTGCTGATGGAGAACCGCAGTAAGCCCGAGGTCCGTGATTGCTTTGGCAACCTCGTTCAGGCTCGCCACGATGTCGGCTTTGTGGTCTGCAAACACGATAATTCTGGCGGTTCACCGGGTTCGGCCCCATCACCACGACTTTGCCGTTGTGCTTCTTAAGCAACTGGCCCCAGCGACTCATCTTGGCCAGTTCATCTTGTCGCTTCGACGGGTCGACCATATTGAAGGTACAGTACGCCGAGACGAGCGGGACATGGTTCGGATCGAGAACCCGCTCCATGCCCCCATTCGCGTCCCAAGCTTCCATCACCTGCCCGAAGGTCTCAAACCCGTGAAAGCCTAACTTTCCGCAATCTTCGAGCGCCTGGGGAACATTGTTGTCCCATGTAATGCCCGTATGGCCGGCTTTCAGTTTTCTTGGCGCGGGGGCAGCCGACAGACGCAGTGCTGCGGCACCGGCAGCAAGGCCGACACTGCTCGCGAACACTCGTCGATTCAGCATGGTTGGTCCTATTAGAACTTACGAGTCCACTCTTTGGGCCACCGCTCGATGACGACTTTTTTATCCGTATAGAACTCAACCCCGTCGCGGCCCTGACCGTGGAGGACGCCGAGGAAACTGTCTTTCCACCCGCTAAATGGGAAATAAGCCATGGGCGCGGCGACTCCGATATTCACGCCGATGTTTCCCGTCGGGGCCTCGTAGCGGAATTTGCGGGCATGAACACCGCTTGAGGTAAAGATCGCAGACGAGTTGCCATACGCGCTGCGTGACAGGATCTCAATTGCACTGTCGAGGTCTTTTGCCGATTGCAGCGCCAACACGGGGCCGAACACCTCGGTTCCGGTCAGCGCATTGTCCTGGTCGATGTCAGTGAGGATCGTGGGCTTCAGGAATGCGCCCTTTTCGCCGTTAGAAACTTGAGCGTTACGTCCATCCAGAATGGCTTTTCCGCCGGCATTGAGGCCCTGGTCGATGAGCCCTTCGATGCGTGACTTGCTGGCCGGCGAGATCACCGGTCCCATCTGGATGCCTTGGTCCAGCCCGTTCCCGACTTTGAGATTCGCAGCGATATCGACGATTTTGTCCGTGAACGGCTTCCCGGCATCGCCGACCGTAATCGCGGCCGAGACCGCTAGGCAACGCTGGCCGGCGCATCCGAATGCGCTGTCGCTGACGATCTTGGCGCTCATGTCGAGATCGGCATCGGGCATGACCACGACGTAATTCTTGGCCCCGCCCTGGCATTGCACACGCTTGCCGTGAGCGGAACCCTCGGCATAGATGTACTTCGCCACTGGCGTAGAGCCGACAAAGCTGATCGCTCTCACGTCCGGATGATGAAGAAGAGCATTCACCGCGGCTTTTCCGCCAACTACCAAGCTGACGACCCCCTTAGGAAGGCCGGTGGAATCGAGCAGTTCGATCAGGCGACGCGCTGTCATCGGGACGCGCTCAGACGGCTTCAAAATGAACGTATTCCCGCAGGCAATTGCATAGGGCAAAAACCAGAGCGGGATCATGGACGGGAAGTTGAATGGCGTGATGGCCGCAGTGACCCCGAGCGGCTGGCGGATCATGATTTCGTCGATACCGCTGGCCACGTCCTCCAGGTTGTAGCCCTGCATCAGGGTTGGAATGCCGCAGGCCACTTCGACGTTCTCGATACCGCGCTGCAATTCCGCCCTAGCCTCGGCAAACGTCTTTCCGTTTTCCTGGGTGGTTAGCCTCGCGATCTCATCCCCGTGCTCTTCCAGGAGCCGCTTGAACTTAAAGAGGTACTGGATACGCTCTTGCGGTGGCGTTCTACGCCAGCCGGGAAACGCGGCAGCAGCGGCTTTTACCGCAGCATCGACGTCATCCGCTTGTGCCAGGGGAACTCGGGCCAGCACTTCTGCGTTTGCGGGATTGAAAACGTCGACCACATCGGAGGAGTTGCTTTTCCTCCATTCGCCGGCGATGAAATTGGGCAATACGTTCGAGGTATGTTCCAGGACGGTCATTGTTACACTTTCGCACTACCGGTCCGTATTTACACCCAAACGGGGAGGTCTGAGGAAGCCTCGGCAGGATGTTGCACATTACGAAACAGGAATTGCGCCTTTACTTCCGAGGATCGTATCAGTCGGCCGCCGGGGAAGTCAAGCCGCCGGTTGGTTTATGTCAGACGCCCCGGAAAGACGGCCGCGAAGGGCGGTTTAACCGCTCTCGGTTGATAGCCGACCACAACTCCGGGGCTTGGAAGATCGGGCTTGTTCGCCCGATCTTCTGGTTCGGTTACTCCGGGATGTAAAACTCGATGCCGAGGTGCGGGAAGAAGTGCCTTTGCTGATCGTCAAGGCGACAGTTCGCAAGGACGTCAGACGGGCGGCTCAAGCAGCGATGTCGCCGTCTCGACATCGGGACACATAGTCCGCAGGCCCGCCACCAGTTCTTCTCCCCCGCGTATCAGATCCTCGACCGGCATGGGCGGAAGGCGATCGATGATGAACCACAAATTGGTGCTGGCCGGAGTAAGCGCGGTCCGTTTGCACTGACGCCAGTTCCAGCGTCGACATGTAACGCCAAGATCGTCACGCCAGATGATCTCGCCCGGCTCAGGATACTCGATCACAGGATTACCGTCCCGGACAGTATCGAACGGCTCCGTACCGATAGCACGCGACAACGTCGGGATACCCTCGTACCGATCGGCGTCCTCGCCGCCGAAAGGAGCTCCGAATCGTATGCTGAGCGCGTTATAAAGATCAACCAAGGGATCGATGGAGGGCAGCGCACCGGTTTTACTAACTCGTTTCCATAGCGCCTCGACGGAACTCGGTGTTTTCTTGGGATTCGCTCCAAAATGGCGGAACGCCGCGCGCCAGGATTCCAGATGAGCCTCCATCCAAACAGGAGGTTCGAGCGGACCAACCGGCGGAGGCGTCGCAATCGGTCGGAAGTTCCGGGCGACTACGCTAAGGGCGCGGTATTCCGGATACGCGTCCCAAATGGCGGAGGCGATAAGGGGATCGAAGGCGCTGGGCATAGCTCGCACTAGCTTAATCGTACTGACCGTAACGGCAAACAGGAGGAACCACGCACTTCAGAGCGGACGATTGCCGTTCTTTCCCGGTGAGCGACACACGCTAACGGCCGATGCTCCGGGATTCAATCTTTCAGCCCGCCTCAATAGCGATACCCGGAATGCGCGAACTCTGGGCGACGCGATCTCCCTCCACCTCGTCCCTTCGTCGCCAGAAGTAAAAGGCCATCAGGATTGAAAGAACGAGAATGCCAGCGCCGAATTCATTCGCAACATAGTTCGTCCTTTTGTTATGAAGGGTGAGCGGATCGAAAAAGGATTGCATAAATGTGTTGTGTGAAGCGTGCAGTATCACGCAGGGCCAGATGCTGCCTGACTTCAGACGCAACCACGTCCACACAAAAGTGAGGAACGGCAGCATGATCGTTAGCAGTGGGAGATAAAACCACACCGGAGTATCGCTCTTGTAGTAGTCAGCAAAGAGCACGACCGGATAATGCCAAAACGCCCAAATCAAACCGGTAATGACAGCCGTCGCAGCAAAGCTCCGATTCTTCGCGAGTTCCGGAACGAGAAAGCCCCGCCACCCGATCTCTTCCCCAATGACAGTAGCGGTATCGCGAATAACACTGAACGTTGCTGTGAACAGGAAGTAAAGCGTGATGCTGAGCCAATCCGGCAAGGGGCCGAGGCCGAACGATTGCGTGACCTTGGCAACGAATTCCTTATCGAAGAAGGTGCCTATCCCGGTGAGCCAAACAAAGCCGTAGATCAGCGCAGAATAACCCAAAGGGATAAAGTAGGCGACTGTTTCGTAGCGTCCAGTGCCCCAGCTCCACCCGAGCGTTCTCAGATTGCGACCGAGCAATCTGCATGTGAGCAGGGCAGCAAAACCGGGCGACCACATGAGGCCTGCGACGTACGCGCCCCAACCGCCGCCCATGTGACCGCAGCGAATGATCAGGAAATAAAAGACCGAGCTAAACAACAGTGTGATTAGAAGGAAAAGGGTGATGGGGTGACGGCGCATCGATCCTCACTTGAGGGGGGCTAGGTCCTGTTGCCGCTTACTAAATCTGCCGGATAGGGTCGCGGAAGCATGGGCAGGCGACTTTGCTCGACGAGTACATCACAAAATATAGTGGAACTTCTGGATTGCTATCTAGCAATACACGGTAGAGCCGGAATGACGAGCGAAGTCCAATCAGAAGACGAGGAATCCATCCGGCGCTTGTTGCGAGGCGATGAACCTGCGTTCACGGCTCTATATAGAAAGTACGGCGGACCCGTCTACCGATTTGCACTTTACATGTCGAGCGACCAGGTACTAGCTGAAGAGATCACGCAGGAAACGTTCCTTTTTCTGCTGGGCAATGCCAAATCGTATGACGTCAGTCGCGGGTCGCTGTTGGCGTGGCTTTTGGGTGTAGCTCGCAATACAAGCCGGCGCGCTATGCCGAAGGAGACGTTCATCACCGATGCTCTCGAAGATGTAGATGAACTCGAGATGGCGCAAGAGATCGATGTATATCAGGAGGTCGCTCAGCGCGAAATGATCGAGTCGGTGCGGCGCGTGGTGCAGTCGTTACCACCTCCGTTGCGAGAGGTTGTGATTCTCTGCGAACTGCAGGAACTTGATTACAAGGAGGCGGCGGCCGTGCTTGGTTGTCCGATAGGAACCATTCGCTCACGGCTGAGTCGGGCACGCGCCCTGCTGGTGTCGAAGCTGAAGACGGGGTGTTCGGCATGAGCCTGAACTCAGAACATGACCTGGGGAACGACGCTTTAGCCGCATTACGCAGCGCGTACACGGAAGAGCCACCCCCGCGCATCGAGTCGTTCTTGACGGCCCGTCTACAGATGGAGCGACGCCGGAAAGCCATCCGACTGTGGAGAACAGTTGCTGCTGCCTCTGCGGCGGCAATGCTGCTTACATGGTTGGCAACGCGACCCATCGAAGAGCGGCACCGGACGCCGCCCATTACTTCTGCGCGCCAGACGCAAGTCGCCTCCCCGGCGCCGGAAGGAGCAACGCATCCTCTCAGCACCGCGCATCTTGCGGTTGCCCGGCGGCCCGAGCGAGTTGCACGGCAAAAGCGGCAACGCCCTGCGCATCCGGAACACGACAACGCGGCCGTATCCGAGCCGTTCATAGCGGTTCCTTACACAGAACCGCTGGCGCCATCAGAGCAATTGGATATCTACCGCGTTCAACTGCCTCGCGTAACGCTGAGCCTTTACGGACTTCCGGCCCGAGCCGGCGACCTTGAGGCGCCCGTCACGGCAGACGTTGCCGTAGGCAGTAATGGCGTTGTGCGAGCTGTCCGATTCGTCCGCTGATCTTTGATCCCGTCCGTCACTTAACACATGGAGCTAAACATGCGAAAGCTTGCTTTTTCGATCTCTCTCTTTTCAACGATGCTGCCCGCGCAGGTAGTGTCCAGGCAGGTCACTCCGCCAGGCGACCTGAATAGCCGGAAGAACACGATGTACATGACCTCGGGTATTGCGATGCCAGGAGCGGGCGCCGGACAAATCGCCGTGCTGTCGCACGAGTTCAGTATGTTTCCAGGCAAGCCCATAGTGGGAGCGCCCTATTCAGCGGATCAAATCACGGAACACGTACAAACGTTGGCAGACGGCAACCGCATTGTGAACACAACCACGACGAAGATCTATCGTGACTCGCAAGGGCGAACTCGCACCGAAACGAGTCTGCCCGCCTTACCGGGCGGCCCGCCCCCGCCAGTGATGATTACGATTCACGATCCGGTTGCCGGAGCGACCTACTTGTTGAACGTTGAGAACAAGACAGCGCAAAAGATCGTTGCGCAGAGTTCCTCCGTTCAGGCACAGACGCCGCAAGACTTGCCAGCATTGCCACCACCACCGCCTCCCCCCGGGTCGCCGGGAATGATGGGACCTATGGCGATTGTGGGAGCCAGGTCGGAGGTGACCTCCAACAGCCAATCGCAGGACCTTGGTAGCCAGATAGTAGAGGGCGTCACGGTCACGGGCACTCGGAGCACCTCGACCATCCCCGCTGGGGCAATTGGCAATGAGCAGCCAATTGAAACCGCATCCGAGCGTTGGTTCTCGCCCGCATTACAGGTGGTGGTGAAATCAATTTACACCGATCCGCGCATCGGACAAACAACCGAATCGCTCCAGAACTTGACCCGTGCCGAGCCGAATTCCTCTCTGTTCCAGGTACCCAGCGATTACGCTGTGACAGAATCGAGCGGCCCGCAGATCAGAACCTTTCAGTTCAAAAACCGGAGTAGCGCCGTGTCAGTAATAAGGCAACGCGAGGCGAAGACGGTCTGGAGCCGTTTCTCGCCTCTGCGGTGCACCGAGTGTTGCGGACGAGCAAAGGCTCTTGTCCGTCAGAAGTCGTAGCGTAGTCCCAATTGGAATACCCTCGCCGCACCAGCAGAAGTGATCGAACCGAACGCGGGCGAGGTCATGGTGTTCGTCGGTTGGCCGAGGTTAACGAAGTTAAGCAGGTTGAAAGCCTCGCCGCGGAACTCAAATGTGCCCAGGCGCTCCGCGGTAAACGGTCGGAACCGCTTGAGAACCGCTAGATCCGTGTTCAGAATGCCAGGACCGGTGATGATGTTGCGACCGCTGTTCCCGAACTGGCCAGTGGCGGGGAAGGCGAATGCTCCGGTCGTAAAGTACTGCTGAATGAGCGCGCTTCTCGGCCTGCTTGGATCGAGAAAGGGATTGCCGGTCAGGTTGGCACGCTCGCCGCCACTCGCACGGCCAGGACCGTACAAAGCAACATCTCGCCCGGCGACGATTGATAACGGCGCTCCGCTGTAATGGGACACATCGCCCGCCAGGCGCCAACCTCCTAAGATGCTGGACGTCCAACTCTGTCGATTCTTGAAGAACGGCAAGTCCCATACTCCGTTGGCCACTATGATGTTTCGTCGATCGAAATCAGACAGACCGCGTTCCCCGGAATGGTAATTGTACGGATTGCTGATAGAGCTGCCTTCGCCATTATCGAGGGATCCATTGTCGATCGATTTCGAAAGTGTGTAGGCGAGTTGGATCGTGTAGCCGTGTGAAAACTTCTTCTGGATGTTTGCCTGGAGCGAGTGGTAGCTGGAGTTGCCATCCGAATGGAGATCGGCGATGCTGCCGTAGTACTGCGGCAGGAAAGGCCGGCGCGATTGAATATTGGCCGCCGTTGCTCCCGGGCCGTAAACGGCAGGGTTGATCTCGCTGACGATGGGGAGATGATGCGCGAGACGCCCCACGTAGCCAACCTGGACAAACAGATCCGCGCCCACCTGATGCTGGACGTTGAAGTTGAATTGTTGAATATTCGCGTCACGGAAGGTGTTGTCGATACTGAACGCCTGGATCGGGTACGCAAAGCTGGGATTTGCGGTATTCACGGAGTAAGGGAACGGGTCCGGGGCATTGCCGTATGGATAGCTCAGGCTGGCCGGCGGAGTGAGCAGCACCACGCGCTGAAAGGGAGGCATTTCGTAAGCATGCTGGATGGCGATACCTGCCTGGCCTCGCGCCATGATTCCATAGCCGCCTCGAAGCGCTGTCCTGCCATTGCCAAACACATCGTAGGCGAAACCGACGCGCGGCTCGAAGTTGGTTTTTGTCGCCGGATACACGCCACGTTCGAGGCCCGGATCCCCAACCGCGACTAAAGCCGACGGTGCATTGTTGACAACTGTAGATCGCTGTCCGGGCCGAATGACTGCCGCAAAATTGTACTCGTTTACCCAGGGCACGTTCAGTTCATACCGCAGCCCCAGATTTAACGTTAGTTGCCGGCTGACTTTGAAGTCGTCCTGTGCAAATGCTGCGTAACTCTTTCCACGCAGCCCGGCATTGTATTGACTCTGCAGTGTGAAGGATACCGGTCTTCCGAGGAGGTAATCCGCCATAGCGTTTCCCGTGAATGTTCCGTCGAAGTTGATGGTGCCGGAGCTTTGGTATTGCGTGACGGTCTGCTGCCGGTCTTCTAGGGCGAAGAAGCCGAATTTCAGGGCATGCCGTCCCCTGATCCAGGACAATTTGTTATCGAGCTGGTAGATGTTGTCCGCTTCCTTCCAGGGCTGGTTGGGACTCATGTTGACCCGGCCGGAGATGGTGATGGTGGGAGCAAGCGGACTGCTGCCGTCCTGGTTGTAGTTACCGCCGAGTTGCTTGGGCGTCTTGTTCAGAGACGAGTCCGGCCCCAGACTGATAACCCGCGTGTAAGTGGCCCGAAACTCGTTCAACACATTCGGGCTGAAACTGTGTGTATCGACCAACGCGATGGTCTGAACAGTGTTCCCACGTTCAGAGGCCAACGCGATGATGTTACCGCCTCCACTTAGGGCTGCGACGTCGCGATCACGAAAGAATCGAACCGAGAGGTTGTTCTTGTCCGAAATGCGGTGATCCGCCTTGATCGTAATCTGGTTACCGTCAATCGGATTCGGCACCAGGCTGGTGATCTGCCCATTCGCCTGGTTGGGCAAAGGGAAATACAGATTCATGATGTTTTGCGCCATGGGATCGAAACTGCTTAAGGGGATGGCATTGCCCGGAAACGGAAGCCCGGTAGCAGGGTTGACGATCGGTCTCGATCCGGCGAAGTTGCCGCTCCGCTCCTGTGCGGTCGGTGGGAAGAATGTAAGGATACTCTGCTGGCGGATTCGGATCCCTTGATAGTTCACGAAGAAAAAAGTCCGATTCTTGCCGTTATAGCCGGGCAGCACTACAGGGCCGCCCACGCTTCCACCAAACTGATTCTGGCGCAGAACCGGTTTGGAAGTCGCAAAGAAGTTGCTCGCGTTCAAAGCGTCATTTCGAAAGAATTCGAACAGGTTACCGTGAAGCGCATTTGTGCCCGACTTCGTGACTGCGGTGAAAATCGACCCGACGCCCTGACCGAACTCAGCACTGTACGTGTTTGTAAGAACACGGAACTCTTCGAGCGCATCTGGCGACGGCAGGTTCTGTGTCGTGTTGTATAACCCTGTCGTAATCATGCTGCCATCAAGCATGAAGTTGTTGTCTCGGCTACGACCTCCGGAAACACTGACGGTCGGGCCGCTGCGACTGGTGGTTACGGTGGTGGGGAAAGTGGCGGGTCCCACTCCCGGCAGGAGAGTTGCAAGCTGCAGCACGTTTCTTCCGTTGAGCGGAAGGTTCACTAAGCGCTGATTATCGATAGTGGCGCCGACCTGAGAGGATTGAGTATCGACGGTGATCGCGTTAGCTGCGACCGTTACACTTTCATTGACGGAACCCACCTGCAGCTGGATGTCCACGCGCGGGTTCTGACCAACCTCTACCTTGATTCCGTCCTGTCTGAAGCTCTTAAACCCGGGTACCTGGACCGCGATTCGATAGGTGCCGGGCGGCAGTGACGGAATTAGGTAGGCTCCTTCCGAGTTAGAGCTTCCGCGCCGCGTCAGACCCGTTTCCACATTGGTCGCCTCCACGTTGCCATCGACGACCGAGGCATTAGCGGGATCAAGTATCTGGCCGACGATGGTACCGGTCGTCTGCGCGGAAACCGGCGAAACAATGAGCAAGCAAAGCGATAAGCAACAAAGAAATGGCTTCACTAAGCTTTCAAATGCGATCGATTTCCCGCTATTTCGTCGAGCCACCGACACTGGAAAGTGACGTCTTTCGCAACGCATGTTTAATCTATTCCTGCTTACTGACCGGATAGACTATCACAAATTCTGCGTACGAAATCGGGCTTACATCGGGCTATTTTCCCGAAAGTGAGCGGCGGATATAGTCAGTGCCAGTTATTGACGGAAACAATGGTTGAGGGCAGCCCCACTGTCGCTCAAGGGACTTCTGCCGAGGTATTCGAGATTGCGCTGCGCGCCGTCTCCGGCACTCATAGTCAAGCCACTTTCGTGGTGCGTTTCTTGGGAGCTTTCTTTGCTCCGGAGCTCTTCGCTGCAGGCGTCTTCTTCGCCGTAGGTGTTGCTTTGCCCATGGCCAAACTCTTCTGAAGAGCCTGCATAAGATCGATAACCGGTGCGGGTTTTGGCTGATTGATGGGCGTGACTTTCTTTCCTTTTCGCTTCGCTTCGATCAGCTTTTCAACGTTCTCACGATATTCATCGTGATACTCTTCCGGCTGAAATGGACCAGCCAGCGTTTCGACCAGCTTCTTGGCCATGTCCATCTCCCGCTTGTCGAATTTCTGATCCGAAGGTTTGCCCCACTCTTTCTCGCGATGCAATTCATCCACGAAGTACATGGTGTGTAAGACCATTCCCTCAGGCGTGGGGCGCAACACTACGACATGCTCGCGGCCGTGCATTGCCACTTTGGCGATAGCGTCGTAGCCCGTCTGCGTCATTGCTTCCAGCAACAGCGAATACGGCCGGCTCACGGCCTCTTCCGGCGCAACGTAATATGACTTTTCGAGGAAGATGGGGTCTACCTCTTCGCTTCGCACAAACTGCAGGATCTGCATCGCAGTCGCGGTCGGCGGCGCAACTTTTTCCAGTTCCTCCGGCTCGATCACGATGTATTCACCCTTGCTGTACTCGTAGCCCTTCACGAGCTCAGAGCGTTCGAGTGGCTTGTCCTCGGCCGCGCAATACATAATTTCCTTGACTCGCGAAAGATCCTTCTTGTGGAGAAGATGGAAGTGCACCGTTTCGCCGCGAGCAGCAGCAGAGAGCCTGATCGGGAACGAGACCAAACCGAAGCTAAGATAGCCTTTCCAAACAGTTGCCGGCATATGCGTTAGACACCCGTAGCTCAAGATTGATTACGAGATACCGAAATGGCGAAAAGCAACGCAGTCAGGCTGCTCGATGAACGCAAGGTTCCATACGAATTGCGGGTGTATGAGGTCGATCCCAATGATTTGAGCGCCGAGTCCGTTGCCGAGAAAATCGGGTTGCCAGCGGAGCAGGTATTCAAGACGCTCGTCGTGAGAGGCGACCGGAATGGCGTCTGTATGGCTGTGGTCCCGGGCAACATGGAGTTGGACCTCAAAGCATTAGCGAAGCTCAGCGGAGATCGGCGGATCGAGATGGTGCCGCTCAAAGACGTGCAGCCTCTGACAGGTTATATTCGAGGCGGCGTAACGGCACTCGCCGCAAAAAAGGAGTTCCCGGTCTACCTGGATGAAACAGCCATCTTGTTCGATGTCGTCTCAGTTTCGGCCGGCGTACGAGGAACTCAAATCCTGCTGAACCCGACTGACTACATCGCCACGGTGAACGCGACCACGGGAGAGATATCGAAACCGAAGTGAGCCGGGACTATTTCTTCCCGAACATGCTTTTCAGCTGACGGAACAATTCGGTTACTGCTACCCAAACGTCAAGCAATCCAAGCCCACTGAGAGCACCTCGGAAGTAGGGGCTCATCCAGAGATTGCTGAACTGAGGCGAGTGAATCGGAACCCAGCTGATATCCCAATTCGAAAGCCACGGAAACACCACCAGAAACGCGCCGAGTTCGAACGCGAACAGTACAAGGCAGAAGTTCAGGACGCGACGATGCCATCGGATCAGCTTTCGTGTGCGGTCAAGACCGGGAGGAGTTTGCGGTACCGGCGGGGAAGTGCTCACGCGACAATCTCCGTCGCAGGCAGAAGTTGCAACTGCGCGTCGTCGGCTGCGGTGGGCTCGCCATCTTTGGCCGGGTCACCATTGATGTATCCGGTCCAGTGGGGTTGGCTGCTTCCGGCACGGACTGGCTCAAAACTCCAGCGGTGCAGAAGCGTTGGGCCGTGTTCGCGTAAGGCTCGACGATGGTCTGGGGTCGAGTAGCCTTTATTCGAAGCGAGATTGTATTGCGGGAAGATCTCGTGCCATTGGCGCAGGCATTCATCACGATGAACTTTCGCGATGATAGAGGCTGCTGCGATCGCGCGGCACCGGGCGTCTCCGTCGATGAGAGGCAGCTGCTCGATCGGAAGATCGAGCTTCAGAGCGTCAACAAGGAGATAATCCGGCCGGGCTGGAAGCTTTTCGACAGCTCGAAGCATGGCCAACCGGGAGGCCTGGTAAATATTGATCTGATCGATCTCAAATACATCGGCTGCGCCGACGGCCCAACCGAGAGAGCGCGATTGAATATGGCGTGCGAGTTTCTCACGTGCTTCAGCATCAATGATTTTGCTGTCGCACAGGCCCTTGATGGGTTTTTCAGGGTTCAGGATGACGGCAGCGGCGAACACTGGGCCGAAGAGGCACCCACGGCCGACCTCATCTACACCCGCAATGGAAGTGAATCCGAGTTCACGCGCGCGAGTCTCGTAGGAGCTCACGCACCGGATCGTCTTCGAAGGCGGTTTAACGCCCGTTCTCTTACGGCGCGAGGGAAGCTGCTGAACAGCGCTCACTTCTTTGGCCACAGGAAGCCGTGAAGCGGGTACGGCTACTGGCGTTCCCGCAGACGAGCAGCTTTACCCTTGAGTCCTCGTAAATAGTAAAGCTTGGCGCGACGAACCCGGCCCGTGCGCACCAGGTCGATGTGATCAATCACGGGTGCGTGGATGGGGAAAATGCGCTCCACACCTTGGCCGAAGCTGACCTTGCGAACCGTGATGGTTTCGCCGAGTCCCGTGTTGTGGCGCGCAATGACGGTGCCTTCAAACGCCTGCAATCGCTCTTTGTCGCCTTCCTTGATGCGAACATGGACGCGGATCGTGTCGCCCGGACGGAACTCCGGATGCGCCTGAGCACGAGCGTGCTTGCTAATAAAGTTGCTGACAAGAGCGTTCTGCATAGTTAGTTCTGCCTTGTATCGCGCGCGACCAACAGGTCAGGGCGCAACCTTTCTGTTTTTTCGCGAGAGGCCGATTGCCGCCATCGCTTGATCTCTTCGTGATTGCCTCCCAGCAACACACCCGGCACTTTCCAGCCGCGATATTCGGCCGGCCGAGTATATTGGGGGCAATCCAATAAACCTTGGTTTTCCTCGGCGTAACTTTCGTTACGCGAGGATTGCTCATTTCCTAAAACGCCGGGCAGCAAACGTCCCACCGCATCGACAATCAACGCCGCTCCCAGTTCGCCACCACTTAGCACAAAGTCCCCGACGGAGACTTCTTCGTCCGAAAGGTGCTCGGCAACACGCTCGTCCACACCCTCGTAACGGCCACACAAAAGAACCAAATCATCCAGTCCTGACCACTCTCGGGCAAGAGACTGATCGAACCGCCGCCCCCCGGCGGACAGCAACACAACGCGCTGCCTGGCATCACGAGCGGGAAGAATCTCCTCCACCGCCTCAAACAAAGGCTGGGGCTTCAAGAGCATACCCTCGCCTCCGCCGAATGGACGATCATCCACGGTGCGATGGCGATCTTTAGTCCAGTGTCGCAAATCGTGAATCTTAATCGTTAAAAGCGATGCCGCTTGGGCCTTCCCGACTACGCCATACTGAAACGGGCCCTCGAAAAACTCGGGAAAGATTGTGACTATATGGAAGTTCATCTTCCCAGCCGCTCTACTGCGCCCAACTAAAGATCTAAGAGGCCTTCGGGCAAATCGACCGAAATCGACCGAGTTTCCAGATCCACCGCGACACAAATCGCCGGAACGAACGGAATCAGCACTTGTCCCGCTTCACTCTTCATTTCGAGCAGCAGCGGCCCCCCATACTGCTCAAAGCCATCGACGACCCCCAACACCCGGCCGTCTTTCCCATCCAGAACCCGGCATCCAAGCAGGTCAGATTGGAAGTATTCGCCCTCCGGAAGCGATCCGCGTTCGGCCTTTGGCACCCACAAGTCGGCACCACGAAGAAGCTTGGCGTCGTCGATCGAATCAACGCCGACGAATTTCAACACCCAGTCTTCTTTGTGTTGCCAGGCCGATTCGACCGTCACCTCTTGCTCCCTGCCGTCCGGCATTCGTAGCTGGATCTGACGGAGCGCTTCCATCCGACCCGGCACGTCCGAAACGCATCGCGCCACTACCTCGCCGACGTTCCCGCGCTCGCGCAGGATCTCAGCGACAACTACCCGCTCGTCGTCCATGGAGCGATTCTGACTATCCGTTATTCCAGGATCTCGAGAGAAAAGCGCCGGTTCAGCTTCGTCCCGACTGCACCAAGCAGCGTCCGAATAGAACGCGCCGTTCTACCTTGCTTGCCAATTACTTTGCCAAGGTCGCCTTCCGCAACTCTCAGCTCAAATACTGTGGCATGCTCACCGGAGATTTCATTGACGATCACCCCCGCCGGCGAATCCACGAGAGCCCTGGCTATTTCTTCCACAAGCGCCTTCACGCCATTACTATCGTTCATTTCTAGACCTACGGGATGGAGTGAGAAACCCAACCGATGCCAACGCGCAGTTCAAAAACGCGTTTAAGCCACCGGTGCTGCTGCTGCTTCTGCAGGGTTATTCTTCAGGAGCCGGGACACAGTGTCTGAGGGTTGGGCGCCATTTTTCACCCAATACTCAATGCGCTCCCGGTTCAGCGAAACCTGCGCAGGCTGCGCGACCGGATTGTAATGTCCGACAACCTCAACCGAACGGCTGTTGCGCGCGCGCTCTTTATCGATCACAACCACGCGATACGTGGGTTTCTTCTTGGCGCCAAAGCGGGCCAGGCGAATTGCTAACATCGTAACCTTTTCTTCTTTATTCTGACAGATTTCCAGGCTAGCTTACGGCTCGACAACGAGCGGACGCTAAAACCCGGGAAAGCTCGGCATGCCGGGAATTTTCATCTTTCCCAGCCTTTTGCCCAGCATTCCCGCCTGGCCTATAAAGCTCTTCATCATTTTACGCGCTTGCGCGTACTGCTTTAGCAGATTATTGACGTCCTGAACGCTCGTTCCACTGCCTTTCGCAATCCGCCGCCGCCGCGAGCCATTGATAATCATATAGTTGCGGCGCTCATGCGGAGTCATGGAATCGATGATGGCGACCACACGGCCCACCTCACTCTCATCGATTTTCGCGTTCTTCAGATCCTTCAATGGTCCGATCTGGGGCATCATGTCGAGCAGACCACCCAGCGACCCGAGCTTTCGAATCTGCTTGATCTGGTCCCGGAAGTCTTCGAGCGTGAAATCGTCCCCGAGAAGCTTCTCCTGCATCTTCTCGGCTGTCTTTTGATCGATCGTCTCCTGAACTTTGTCGATCAGCGACAAAACGTCGCCCATTCCCAGGATGCGAGATGCGATCCGATCCGGATGGAACGCTTCCAGGGCGTCTGTCTTTTCGCCGACACCAACGAACTTGAGCGGCTGGCCCGTGATGGACCGGATCGAGAGCGCCGCTCCACCACGAGCGTCGCCATCCATTTTCGTCAGGATTACGCCCGTAATTCCGAGTTGCTTGTGAAACTCATCGGCCGAGCGAACCGCGTCCTGTCCCGTCATGGCGTCTGCCACAAACAGGATTTCGGTCGGGGACAGCAGTTCCTTCAGCTCTCGGAGTTCCGTCATCAGCTGCTCGTCGATGTGCTGCCGTCCGGCGGTATCGACCAGCAGGATGTCGCGTCCCGTCTGGACTGCATCGCGCCGGGCTGATCGGGCCAGGTCCAGCGGCTTCGTCTCCTCGGGAAGGCCCTCATAAATAGGCGAACCCACGTTTTTCGCCAGAATGCTGAGCTGGTGACGAGCTGCGGGGCGATAAACGTCGACCGAGACCAATTCGGGCTTGCTGCCTTCCTTCATCAGGAAGCGAGCTAATTTTGCCGCGCTGGTGGTTTTCCCCGAACCCTGCAGACCCACGATCAAGACAACCGAGGGCGGCTCGTTGGCAAATCGGAGACGGGACTGGTGTCCGCCGAGCATTTTGGTCAACTCGTCGCGGACGATCTTGATAACTTGCTGGCCGGGAGAAAGGGCAGTTAAGACGTCCTCTCCCGTCGCCTTTTCTTTCACCTGCTCGATGAACTGTTTGACGACCTTGAAGTGAACGTCAGCTTCGAGGAGCGCGACGCGGATCTCGCGCAGCGCCTCATCCATGTTTTCGGCGGTGAGCTTTCCTTCGCCACGCAGGTTCTTAAAAACCCGCTGCAACTTGTCGGACAGATTCTCGAACATGACTGGGATTCAGGGCTACGCCAGGGGACGAGTGCGAACGCACTTCTGCTTGGGCAGGAAACCGACTGACTACAGCCGAGTATAGCCGAAATCGGCAGGGCTTGTCATTACGGGCGATTTGGTCCGCAACGGAACCCAAAACGGAACGGGCAATCCGTTTCCGAAACACCCAGACAAGTGGTCACGATATCGCGTAAAAATCTTTCCATTGTGTTTTGAAAAACTTACAAGGTAATTTTTTCCTGGCCGGTTATTTGCGCTCGGTATGGTTATGGGCGAAAGGGTTTTACACCAATGCACATTCCAATCATTCTCGACGCCATCTCATTCATTCTGAACAGCTTAATCGGTTAAGGAGCCAGCCATGCACATCCCAATCATCCTCGACTCAGTTGTGAAAATTTTTCAGCTTTTAGCTGGGAATTAATTCGGAATTTTCGACACAGTGGTAAATTATTGTCCAACGCTAATTAGCGGATTTGGACAAAACACTTGTCATTTGAAAGAAGAGACGAAGCGCGATCTTCGACGCGATTTGTCTTCTTGGTTTTCGCGAGCGTGTTCTGTTATGTGCACGCATGCAAAGTTAGTTGGGCATTGCCCGAAACTGGCGTTCCCCTATCTCCTATATATAAGAAGTCGATGGACGAAGGCAGGGGCCTTCGCTCGGCAGGCAGACTCCCCGAAGCAATTCGCGCGTTTGAACGCGCAGCCGGGGAGGCAAAAAGATCAGGACATCGGGAACAAGAGGCAGAAGCACTCATAGCGGTTGGCGGTTGTCAGATACGGCTCCACCGCTATTCAGCCAGTTTCAAGTCGTCGACGAGGGCTAAGGATCTAGCCCTCCAGGCCGGGGATCTCACCACAGCCGGGAGAGCCGACGTTAGCATTTCCAGTATCTACAGCCAATTAGGAGATTTTGAGGGCGCCAAAGCAACCGCTGACGAGGCCGCCAATTATCTCCAGAACTCGCCCCGACGGGACTACTTCGCGATGTCCCTTACTGCCAGGGGCGAGATCGAATTCGGGCTTGACCAGGATAATTTAGCCGAAGACTCACTCCGAAAGGCTCTCGCCGTAGCCAAAGAGGCCAAAAACAACGGAGCGATTGCCGAAATTGCGGATCGTTATGGTATCTGGCTTGTCCTGAAAGGCGACCTGAAACAGGCGGAAGCATTGCTGACCGAGAGCTTCCACATCCGTCAGGAGCTAAAGGACAATGACGGTCTGGCCGTCTCTTATGAACATCTGGCGGAGCTGGAATCCAAGAAAGGGAGGGCTTTCCTTCATCTTGCTTTACAGTACGTCGATAAGGCGTTCGCCACTCCCAGCGTCAGTTTCAAAACCGGGCCTACCTATTATCCCCTTCACATACGCGGTCGAATCCTCCGCGATCTCGATAGATCCGAAGACGCCTTAACCGCGTTGCGACAGGCTGTCGATGCCGCTGATCGCTGGCGCCAAAGCGCTCTCCCCGGCGATGCGACCAACACCAAGACCGTGCAGATGCTGAACGAGACCTACCACGACTTCGCGGATTTCGCCGCCGAACAGTCGATCAAGCGAGGCGACCCGGCGCTCGCTCGCGAGGCCCTCGACGTTCTGGCTCGGAACCGCGCTGCCAGCCTCCGCGAACAACTCACAAGAGCTTACAGTCAACGCCTTGTACAATCCCCCGATTACTTTCCCCTACTCTCGAAACTGCAGGAAGCGCAAGCGCGTGCGACGCTCGGAGCCGATCAAAAGGCCCAGGAAAGCCTCGGCCGCATTCGTAGCGAACTCAATGACATTGAAAACAGAACCGGTATTGAGTCGCAAAATCTCTACAGATTTTCCGAGAAAACGCTTCGCAGGAATTCACTTAGAGATATCCAAACGAGGTTAGGTGCCGACGAGGCTTTATTAAGCTTCAGCCTGGGCGAGCGCCGATCATTCCTTTGGGCCGTTACTAAGGACGACTTAAAGTTGTACGAACTACCCGACGAGAGGACAATCAACAGCCACATTCCCGCGCGTGTCGCGGGGGCGAATTCGGCACTCCGAATGGCTGAGAATCCTGCCGTCCTCGACTGGTTTTCTCGTACGCTACTCGGCAAATTGGACGCAAGCATCTGGTACAAACACACCTGGCTGATCACTCCAGATGGCCAACTGCTTGACAGCGTGCCATTTCCCGCATTACGAATCACCGCGCAAAACGGCGGGAAACAGCCTCTGATCGCGGATCGAACTTTGCGCTTTCTGCCGAGCGAACTTCTTCTCCTAACGCCTAAGCCCTCCCGGCCGGCATCACGCTTCATCGGGGTCGGCGACCCTATTTATAACTTTGCCGATTCCCGCAGCAAACGGGGCGCGGCGCCCAACATACGAAACGCCAAAGCCAACGTGCTGGGTAGGCTGGTTGCCAGCGACAAAGAAGTCACCGATTCTGCACAAGCGAGCGGTGAACCCGTCACAGAGTTACTGAAAGGCGGCAGCGCCTCCGGAATCGAAATTCGCAAAGCAATCGCGACCACTCCGGAGATTGTTCATTTCGCTGTTCACGTGGTCAGTCCGGAAGGAGAACCCGGAGAAGCCGCGCTCGCCTTAAGCATTGATGAGAACGGCGTTCCGGAACTTCTGACGGCCGAATCCGTTGCCACTTACCGGGTTCCCGGCAGTTTGGTCGTACTCAGTGGCTGCTCTACCCAGCAAGGTCGGATTCTTCCGGGCGCTGGGCTCGTGGGACTCAGCAGGGCATGGCTACTCGCCGGCGCTTCCGCCGTCGTTGTCAGTTCGTGGCCTACGCCCGACGGTTCCCGCCAGTTCTTCTCGAATTTTTACGCGCACTACAAGCAAGCGGCGGGCTCTATCGCCCAAAGGGCTGCCATAGCCCTGCAGCAAACGCAACTCGACATGCAGCACGATAGCGATGCCGCTAAAAGAACCCCAACGTTTTGGGCTGCGTATTCCATCGTTTCCAAGGAGTGACTGACCGTAATGACGGCTAGCCAAACATTGCCCGATTCAGCGGCCGAAACGGCCACGCAAACACCTGATCAGACTCGGGAACCAAACCCGAGAACGAACCTGAGTCCGTCCGAATGGGGCACTCTTGTCAGCCAGATCAAAGCCGGGGACGACACCGGCATGGAACAGCTTTATAAGTTGTTCAGCCGCGGTATCCGCTTTTACCTTTGCCGCCAGCTTGGACCTCAAGAGCTAGAAGACAAAGTCCACGACACCTTCCTGATCGTTGTCAATGCTATCCGGCGAGGCGATCTTCGGGAACCCGAGCGCCTGATGGGATTTGTCCGCACAGTTGTCCGAAGACAGGTGGCCGGATACATCGAAAACGCCGTACACACCAGGCGCGATCAGACCGATCTCGAACACGGCGCAAGTGTCGCCGACCGGAAACACAACCCTGAACAGGAAGCTATCATCCGGGAGAAGGCGCAGTTGATGAGAAGTTCGCTCCAGGCACTCTCGGAGCGCGATCGTGACATTCTCGTCCGTTTTTATTTGAAAGAGCAGCCTCAGGAACAGATCTGCGAGGAGATGTCCCTGAGCGAGACCCAGTTCCGCCTTCTGAAATCGCGCGCGAAGGCGAAATTCGGGGAGATCGGCCGGAAAAAACTGACCAGCAGCGGAATTTTCTCGGTTCTACTGAGAACACAAGTTAGCTCATAACACTTGTTTATATGAGGAGCACGGGATTTAACTCGGTACTAGAAATGCAACAGCCAGAATTACAACACCCGACGGAAGACACCCTCGAAAAATTCCTCCTGCACCGCATGCAGGAAGAAGAGCTCGAGACGACAGAAACTCACATCCTTGCCTGCGACTCGTGCGTCGCTCGCCTCGAAGCGATGGAAATTCAGCTCGAAGCTACCAAGATGGCCCTCGCCGAATTCCATCAAGAAACGGTACAAAAGAACTACGACGCAGCCGCCGCGAAGAATACACGCTGGGCCTGGCTGAAGCTTCCGACCTTGTCATTGGCCGGTGCTGGTGCGGCCTTGGCGATTGCTTTGACCATTGCTCCGCGCTTTACTCCCGTTGAGCGAAGCGTCAATGCGGTGATGGGCTCTGAAGTGACGGTTATCCCTGCAAACCGCCCGCTTCTTCTTCACCTGAACGCGAAGGACCTTCCGGAAGAGAAAGTCGCGGTCCAGGTGGTCAGCGCAGACGGCAATGAAGTGTGGAAAGGCGACAGCACGATCCACAACTCGACCGTCGACGCGAAACTTCCAAAGTTCCACGACAAGGGCAATTACCTGGTTCGCCTGTATAGCGTGGCCGATAATTCCTCGACAGAAGGCAACCTGCTTCGCGAATTCTCTTTCGCCGTCGAGTAGTCGTTTAGAAGACGCGTCGCTTCAGACGCTCAAGCGTAAACTGGGCGGTTTCGGCTACTGCCATAACCGCCATAACCCCCGCCTGTACCGGATCAGTCACGACCAGATCTGACGCATCGGGCACACTCCCAGCCATATTCAAACTGATCACCAGAAGGCCGTCGTTGCGAACCTCCCGCACGGCGGCTTCGATGTCTCCGCCCATTAACGAACCCGCAAGCACCAAGGCTCTTACCCGACTCAGCCGGCGCACCGCCCGGACTGCAGCCGCAAGCGTTTTCTCGCCAACCAGAGGAATGGTGTCAATCGAGATATGTTCGCCGCGGATGTTGTGCCGGTCCGCCTCCGCGATGGCCCCCAAAGCAACCTGCCCCACCTGCGCACCCCCGCCCATGATGATGATGCGCTTGCCGTAGATTTTCTGCAGAGACTGCACCAGTTCAGCGGACCGGACGACCGCAAGTGCCCGCAGATCCGCCACCAGGTTTTGCCGGGACCCGGGCAAATCGAGCTCGAAGTAGATGCGTGTCTCCGCCGGGAGTTCCTCGATGATGGACACCGAGCGGATATTTGCTCGATGCCGCGCGATCACTCCGGTTAGTTCATGCAGCACACCGAGAGCGCTGACGGCCGCAACCAGCAGCCCGACCCGCTCTACCGGCTCTTCGCTCAGAGCTTCACCTCGTACTTTTTCAGCAACTCCTCCCAGACCCCTCGCGCCTTCAGCATGATCTCGACGGCCTCGCGCACGGCGCCCGACCCGCCGACCGCATCGGTCACGACGCTGGCTGCTGCTTTCGTCTCAGCCCGTGCGTTCCCTGTCGCGAACGAAAGACCGACGCGCCGCATGATCACGATGTCGGTAAGATCGTCTCCGATATAGGCAATCTGGCGAGAAGGAACCTTTGACTCCTCCAGGATCTTCTCGAGCAGCGGAATCTTTTCGATATGGCCCTGAAAAACCCAGGTCATATTGACCTGCTGCGCTCGTTCCAAGGTGGCTGGAGAGTCCCGGCCACTGATTACGCCCGTCTTGATGCCGTACCAGGAGAGCCAGCGAAGGGCGATGCCGTCTTGCGAATCAAATCCCTTCGTCTCGACCATCTTTCCGTCGGGACCAGGGAGGAAGTACAGTCTTCCATCAGTGAGAACGCCATCCACGTCCATGAGGAGGATCTGGATGTCGGCAGCTAGAGCGTGAAGACCTTGTTCAGTTAAGGGCGGATTGATTTGCATGGGAGAAAAGGAAGGGATGGCGCAAGCGCCTAGAATGACGGAGATGAGAGGCGATCTGCTCGATCGGGTTGTTCAAACCATCAATCGTTATAGCATGCTCGCCGAAGGCGATCGCGTCGGCGTAGCGGTCTCGGGAGGAGCCGATTCGGTATTCCTGCTGCACACACTTCGCGCTCTGGCGGCCGAACGCAAAATCACGCTTTCCGTTCTCCACGTCAATCATCAACTTCGCGGAACGGAATCGGACGGCGACGAAGAGTTTGTCCGCGACCTTGCTGGGCAGGCCGATCTTCCCTTCCTCGCATTACCTGGCCCTCCCGGCCCGGGAAATCTCGAACAGGAGGCGCGAAACGTCAGGCGCCGTTTATTAGAAGAGGCGAGAATCAGCCTCGGTTTATCAAGGGTCGCGCTGGGCCACACCCGTACTGACCAGGCCGAGACGGTGCTGTTTCGGCTGCTGCGCGGGTCGGGTCTGTGTGGGCTGTCTGGTATCACGCCCAAACGCGGACCGGCAATTCGTCCCCTGCTTGCACTCAGCCGGACAGAGGTCCGGGGCGCGCTCCTGGACGCCGGCCTTCCCTGGAGAGAAGATTCCTCCAACCAGAACCAGCAGTTTGCACGGAACCGGCTGCGGCTGGCAACACTGCCGCGCTTGGCGCGCGCTTACAACCCGAATCTGGAAGAGGCACTCGCCGGAACAGCGGAACTTTCCCGGGTTGAGGAAGAGTATTGGGCCGAGCAGATCGAAGCGCTCTACCAGCGACTAAGCACTTCGACCGGTCTGGGGCCGGTGATCAATACGGAGGCATTGGCCGATCACCACCTGGCGGTGAAGCGCCGTGTCATTCGTCACGCCATCGCCTGCGCAAAGGGGTCGCTACGGTCCATCGACCGCCGCCACGTCGATCAGGTGCTGGCAATCGTCGACAGCCGGCATGGGCACGATCGAGTGAACATACCGGGTATCGATGCGATTCGCTCCTTTGATCATTTGCTTCTAGCGGCCCCTCAGGCGCTCAGGCAGGAGCGCAATTACCAACTCCGCTTAGAGTTCGACGTCCGCCACCGGCTCCCGTTTGGGGCGGGCGCATTGTCGGTTACAGTTCAGAAAAAAATGCCCCCTTTTTGTGCTACCGTCGAAGGTGGCTCGCACTGCGACGGTGAAGAGGCGTTCCTGGATTCTGACGCTGTCTGCCTGGCGGCTTCGACCGGCGACCTAGCAGTGAGGAACTGGCAGCCGGGCGACAAGTTGCAGCTCGCTGGACAGGGAAGCGACGTCAAGATCAAGACCCTCTTCCAGGAACATAAGGTATTCCTCTGGTGTCGAAAACATTGGCCCGTCGTTGTTGCCGGTCAAGAAATAGTGTGGGTGCGGCGATTCGGGGCCGCTCAGCCATTTGCCGCAAACGATCGTAGCCCCGAGCGGGTTCGTCTTTGCTTCGAACCCGAAAGTTGAGTGCAAAGTGGGAACGGCGAATGTCCGTGAATCGAAAGCGGTAAATGCAACGTCTTTCATATAGGCGTCGCAGCGTTTCGCTCGAACCCTCGCCGGTCGCTCCCCGGTCGGCATAAAGGTGAAATGATGAGTTCAAATGTAAAGACCGCAGTGTTCTGGGTAGTCATCGTGTGCGCGGTGGTGCTGGTCTACCTGGCGGTAAAGAGTGGCCGTGGGACAGCTCCACAGGAGTTGTCCGTTTCTGACTTCGTGACCTTTGTCCAGGATGGCAAGGTCAAGGAAGCCAAAATCATCGGGACTGATGTCCAGGGATATCTTGTTTCCGATAACCGGCCTTTTCACACCGTAATCCCTCCGAATTATCCCGAAATCTACAAGGTAATGCAGGAGAAGGGGGTCAAGTACAGCTGGAAAGACTCCACCGGCAACGGGTGGGTGGGCCTCCTGTTCAATGCCGTCCCTGTGCTGATTCTTCTCGGCCTGTGGATCTTCATGATGCGCCAGATGCAGAGTGGCGGAAACAAGGCCCTGAGTTTCGGAAAGAGCCGTGCCCGTCTCCATTCTTCGCAACAGAAGAAGGTCACGTTTAAAGATGTGGCCGGGGTCGAAGAGGCCAAAGAAGAGCTCCAGGAGATCATCGAGTTTCTCCGCGAGCCGCAGAAGTTCCAGAAATTAGGGGGTCGCATTCCGAAAGGCGTGCTCCTCATCGGGCCTCCGGGTACCGGAAAAACGTTGCTTGCCCGTGCGATTGCCGGCGAGGCGAACGTTCCGTTTTTCTCGATCTCCGGTTCTGACTTCGTCGAGATGTTCGTCGGCGTAGGCGCAAGCCGCGTGCGCGACCTGTTCGAACAGGGCAAGAAGAATGCGCCTTGCATCATCTTTATCGACGAAATCGACGCCGTAGGACGCCATCGCGGAGCAGGGCTCGGCGGTGGTCACGACGAGCGCGAACAAACCCTCAACCAACTTCTCGTCGAGATGGACGGCTTCGAATCAAACGAAGGTGTCATTCTCGTCGCGGCAACCAACCGGCCTGACGTTCTCGACCCGGCGCTTCTACGCCCCGGACGGTTTGATCGCCGCGTGGTTGTCGACCGGCCCGATGTGCGCGGCCGCGAGAACATCCTGAAGGTTCACACGAAGAAAACGCCGCTGTCGGACGACATCGACTTGTCCGTGATCGCCAGAGGCACGCCGGGGTTTGCAGGCGCCGACCTCGCGAATCTGGTAAACGAAGCGGCTCTCATTGCGGCTCGCCAGAACCGCAAGGTTGTCACTCAGTACGATTTTGAGCTTGCGAAAGACAAGGTTGTGATGGGTGTCGAGCGCAAGAGCATGATCATCAGCGACAAAGAAAAGAAGATGACGGCTTATCACGAAGCCGGACATGCGATTGTCGCAGTGCTGATGGAAAATTCGGACCCCCTGCACAAGGTAACGATCATTCCCCGCGGAATGGCGCTCGGCTTGACCATGCAACTACCCATAGATGACAAGCTGTCGCACGACAAGCTGTACCTTGAAGCGCGTTTGGCCATTCTGATGGGCGGCCGCATCGCAGAAGAGATCTTCCTGAACCAGATGACGACCGGTGCCGGAAACGACATCGAGCGCGCCACCGAAATGGCTCACAAGATGGTCTGCGAGTGGGGCATGAGCGAACTTGGTCCGCTTAGCTTCGGCAAAAAGGACGAGCAGATCTTCCTTGGCCGTGAGATTGCCCAACATCGCGACTACAGCGAAGCGACGGCAATCAAAATCGATGAGCAGGTCCGCTTGCTGGTCGAAACGGCTTATAACCGCGCCAAAGCAATCATCGAGGAGCGCAAAGAGGCAATGGTCCGCATCGCGGATGCTTTGCTCGAGCGCGAGGTTCTGGATGGTGCTGAGGTTCTCGATCTGATCAACGGCAAGCCGCTGCGAAAGATTGTGGCCGGCCCCAAGCCGACGGCTCCGCCCGATGGCGGCGCCGTGATCGCTCCGCACCCCAGCGGGCCTTCGCTTCCCGGCCTGGTCGGTGGCGAGAGTCCGCAACCCGCTTAACCGCCGTTAGCAGCCCCAAAGTACGAAAGAGCTCTGGTTCATCGAACCAGAGCTCTTTCGCTTTTAGAGGCGGGCTAATCCTCTGCGATCGGCTCGCGTGGGACGCTGCCGCGATGGGCAGCACGCAGATACTGCACCGGCCAGCTTGCGGTTGCGCCCAGCGTCGCGGCGGCATGGAGCGGCCAATACGGATCGCGCAGGAATTCCCGTGCGAGGAGGATCAGGTCCGCCTGGCCGTTTCGGACGATCTCGGCAGCTTGCGCCGCTTCCGTAATCATTCCTACCGCTCCGGTCGGTATGCCCGCCCCTTTGCGAATCTGTTCCGCAAACGGAGTCTGAAAGGCCGGTCCGACTGGAATCTTGGCATAGGGCACGAGTCCGCCGGAGGACACATCCACCAGATCGACTCCGTGCTCCTTCAATTGGCGAGCGAGTTGAACGGACTGCGCGATGTCCCAACCCTCACCTTCAACCCAGTCCGTCGCCGAAAGCCGGACAAACAGGGGGTTGCTCTGCGGCAGGCGCTCGCGTACCGCATCAACCACCTGAATCAAAAGCCGAATTCTGTTCTCGAAGCTGCCGCCATATTCGTCCGTACGCTGGTTGCTGAGCGGCGACAGGAACTCATGGAAGAGATAACCATGAGCCGCGTGAATCTCAATCACGTCGAAACCAGCTTCGAGAGCCCGGTCCGTCGCTGCACGAAAAGCTTCGACCACACGTTCGATCCCAGCCTGATCAAGCGCGATCGGGTGTGGGTACCGGTCGCTGAACGGCACTGCACTGGGGGCAACGACGTCATTCCATCCGCCCTCTCCGACCGGCATCACGCGCTCGGGCTTCCAGGGCACCTCCATGCTTGCTTTCCGTCCCGCATGTGCGAGCTGGACACCGGCGCGGACGCCCTGCTCATGGATGAAGCTGACGATTTCGCGAAGTTTCGCAATGTGCTCGTCCTTCCACAAACCCAGGTCGGCCGGCGTGATACGTCCTTCGGGAGTAACGGCAGTCGCCTCCACGATAATCAGGCCCGCGCCCCCTACCGCGCGGCTTCCGAGGTGAACCAAGTGCCAGTCGTTGGCAAAACCATCAACGCTCGAGTATTGGCACATCGGAGATACCACAATGCGGTTCGACAATTGAAGCTCGCGCAGCTTGAGAGGGGAGAAGAGATCGACGGAATCAGTCATGAGAGTCTCTCGTTCGATGTGCTTCGCCGGGAGCGAGTGTCAAAGGAGAAGCCCTCGAAAAGGGCGGTACGAAATCGAACTAGCTCTCCTGAGACTTGCCGTTGTCCGAAACACTGGCCGAGAAGCTACACGGGCGGCGGAGCGGCTGTCATCGTTTTTCGCGAAGATCAACTTGCCCGCCGCATTCTGGACAACGCTCGTGACAAGCACGTCGATCGTTTTCCCGATCTGGCGGCGAGCGCCATCGACCACTACCATGGTTCCGTCCTCCAGATACCCGATTCCCTGGTTTGCTTCTTTGCCCTCTTTGGCGATGAACAGCCGCAATGCCTCTCCCTGGAGCACGACCGGGCGGAGAGCGGTAGCGAGTTCGTTCACATTCAAGACGCGAATACCCTGCACCTGGGCCAGTTTGCTGAGGTTAAAGTCCGTCGTAATCAGCTGGCCCGCGCGCTCTTTTGCCGCCTCGATCAGCTTCAGGTCCACACCGCGGACGTCGCCGTAATCGACCGGGGAGATTTCCACCCGAACGTGTGAAGACTTCTGCAGTTGAGCGACAATATCCAGCCCTCGGCGTCCGCGGGTGCGCCTCGCCGCATCGGCAGTATCGGCGATTGTTTGAAGCTCGTTCAAAACGAATTGCGGAACGACGAAGCGCCCTTCGACGAAGCCTGCGTTCACGAGGTCGGCAATTCGCCCGTCGATGAGAGCGCTCGAATCGAGGTATCGGACGGCTTGAGATTCGGGCCGAGACTCAGCGCGAAAAGCCGCAGGGAAGTGAATCGATTCGGCTCTTGCGAACCCGACGGACACACCGAGAAAACCGGTCGCGAGAGGCAGGAATATCCGGAGGAAAAGGCCCGCAGGAAGGGGAGCGCGGGAGCGAAGATCTCGGCCAACCAATAGACCTAGAGTGATACCGAGGAGTAGCCCGGTAGCACCGGCAACGAGTCGGGACAGTTGCATGCGCAACAGCGCCTGTTCGCACAACAAAAATGCCACGACCGGAACAGCGGCGGTGAGTAGGGAGGGGAGAAGATTCGGGCCGAACGGGTGGAGGAGGATCGCCAACGCTACGCTGGCAATGACAAATGTAGCGCGCAAGATCCAGGATCTCGGGTCGGTAGCCCTCAAGGAAGGGTCCTCAGAAGATCGATGGGCGGGTCGAAGCCACAAGGGTGCGAGCGTTCGACCCACTCAATCGGGAACTTATGAGCTATTGAAAAGATCTGGTACGGAGAGAAAAGGGAAAGTTTAACTCTGCAACCTTCTACAGCCGCAGAGGAGAAAGGAGAGCAGATAGGATGATTAGAGCGCCTTGGCGAGTTCTTCAGCAAATGCGCTTTGCCGGGTCTGGCCAGTTCGGGTCGGTCGTCCTGCATTCGGGCCACCCTTGCGGACCTGATTGTTGCTGGCGACAGCACCGACCGGACCAGCCATGGGAGTACGTTTGCGGTCCATTCCTGGTGCACCCTTGCCACCGCCTTTGCCGGATTTCGGCGGCTGCGCAGGATTGGCGCGAAGTAAGCGATCTTCGAGAGGAGCGCGATCAAACCGTCGGATGATGGAGTTCATCTCTTCTTGGTTTGGTGATTCGATAAAGGCGAAGCCCTTGGACTCTTGAGTCTCAGGGTTGCGAATGACTTTTACATCATCAGATACGAGGTTTTCGGACGCAAGCCACGATTTGATATCGTCCTTGGTCACCCAGGTAGGGAGATTTCCGAGGAAAACGGTAAAGCTCATTAGTAAAGTGTGTTTATGCTCCGTGAAGGAAGTTGCGAGGCACCTCAGAGGTGAAGTCGCTCATCCGCCGGAGGCTATTCGAATAGTAGCATGAACCGGAGCAATACGTAAACAGTTTAACGGCCTTAATCCGTTGTTTTTGAAAGGTTAGTGTCGATTTCTCACGTCTGTGAACGCGCATTTCTTCAAACACGTATCGCCCGGTCGTTCCGTAGCCTTTAATGTCCTCCTGGGCGTGGAAGAAGGCGCGTACGCAGCCGACACCCTACGTGCCCAAACCCAGGCTTTGGACCCGCGCGATGCGGGCCTTTCTAGTCAGATAGTGTTCGGCACCCTGAGGTTTCGGGCACAGCTCGATTATCTGATTAAACAATATTCTGGCAAGTCACCCCAGAAGCTCGACCCCGAAGTGCGGGAGGCGCTCCGGACTGCCATTTTCCAGCTGCGTTATCTCGAGCGCCTGCCTTCCCATGCTGTTGTTCATGAGGCTGTCGAACTCGTGAAAGCGACAAAGCGGTCTGCCGCCGGTTTCACCAACGCTGTTTTGCGAAAGGTGAACAGAGATCCGGTCGAGTGGCCCGACCGGGCGACGGAACTGTCCTGCCCTTCCTGGTTGCTCGACCGCTGGAGTGCTCATTTTGGCCAAGGCATGGCGGAAGGGATTGCCGCTGCTGCACTCTCGCCGCCGCAGGCGTATATCCGGATCGCGCCCGGAACCACCGGTCCGCCGAATCTGACGGTCGAAGCTACCGATATTCCCGGCTGTTATCGGCTGTTGTCTGCGCCCGATCCGAATGTCGCGCTGCACGACATCGGCTCTCAGTCGATCCTTCCACTCCTCGACCTGCAGCCCGGCCACACCTATCTAGACCTCTGCGCCGCTCCCGGCAACAAGACGCGCCAGGCGCTTGAAACGCCGCTGAATCTGGCGGTCGCTTGTGACATCAGCTTTAAACGCCTTCGCGCCTCTGCCCTGGAGTGTCCCCGAGTCGTCCTGGACGGACGAAAGCCCCTTCCCTTCTCCACTCGCTTCGACCGCATCTTTATAGATGCTCCCTGTTCCGGGACAGGAACGATTGGACGGAACCCGGAAATCAAGTGGCGCGTCCAAGAGACCGATTTCTCGCGCTTTGGGCAGGGTCAATTTGAGCTACTCTCGCAGGCAATGCCGCTTCTGGCGGCCGGGGGCAAGCTTCTATACGCAACTTGTTCTCTGGAGCGGGAAGAGAACGAAGACGTCATCCGCCGGTTTTGCTCCGCAGAGCCGAACGCTAAGCTGGAACGCGAATCGTGGCGGATTCCCGGGCGGGAAGAGGGGGACGGGTTTTACGGGGCGGTTTTATCGTGGAGGCAGGGCACCAGCGCTTCGGATTGAGGTGTATCGTGTTACCATCGAATCACTCCCAAAGTCCGGAAAACAAAGGCCGAGTCACGGCTGCGGGGTCCTTTTGGCGCCTTGCGGCAGGACGGCTTGCTTGAGATTGGGAGACTGATTTCGTGCTCCAGATTGTTCCCTCCATCTTCGCCGCCGATTTCACACGTCTGGGTGAGCAAGTGCGTACCGTCGAGCAGGCCGGTGTCGGCATGATCCATGTCGACATCATGGACGGCCACTTCGTTCCCAACTTCACGATGGGAACGCCCATCACGGAGTCGCTTCGCAAATTCACGACGCTAAAACTCGATCACCACCTGATGATTGAGGATCCGGATACTTACGCTCCCATCTTCATCAAAGCCGGCGCGGATTGCGTCAGCGTCCATTACGAAGTCTGCCGGAATCTGGATCGGACCCTGCACATGATTCAAGATCACGGGGCGAAAGCGGGCGTGGTGATCAATCCGGCTACACCCGTGGCTCTGCTCGAAAACGTGCTCGATATCGTCGACTATGTTCTGGTCATGAGCGTCAACCCGGGATATGGTGGTCAGAAGTTTATTCCCCGTTCACTCGATAAAGTTCGCAGTCTGAATCGTATCCGGGAACAGCGAGGATTGGACTTCCAGATCGAGATCGACGGCGGAGCAGGACGGGAAAACATTGCGGACATTGCCCGGGCAGGCGTAGATTGGGTGGTGGCCGGCTCTTCGGTGTTCGGAACCGCCGATCCTGCGCAGACGGTGCTCGACCTCCAGCGCCTCGCTCAGGAAAGCTTTTCAGTCAAGGTTTAGGTGTACATGGATTTTTGTCATTTCGTCCAGAAGCGCGTGGTTGTCGTCGCGCTTTCCGTCGGTCTCCTTTCTTCTTGCATGCACAAGAAGTACGAAACGCCGATCACGAAGAACACCCAGCAACCCGACAAGGTGTTGTTCGATCAGGCCATCAAAGACATCGAGCATGGCCGTTATGAGGTCGCGCGAATCTCGCTTCAGACCTTGATGAATACGTACGACGCGAGCGAATTCCTGGCCAAAGCCAAACTCGCGATCGCCGACTCCTGGTTCCGGGAGGCCGGCCCGAATGGCTTGGCGCAAGCGGAAGCCGAGTACAAAGACTTCATCCTCTTCTATCCCACGATGGAGGAAGCGGCCGAGGCCCAGGCCCGGGTCTGCGACATCCATTACAAGCAAATGGACAAGAGCGATCGGGACTGGAGCCAGACTCTGCGGGCCGAAACCGAGTGCCGGCAACTCATCACCCAGTTCCCGAACAGCAAATTCGTTCCGCCGACGCTGCAGAAGCTCCGGAATATCCAGGAAAGCCTGGCGGAGCACGAGTTTGTCGTTGGAAATTTCTACTGGAGACGCGAGATGAACCCGGCTGCGGCGAATCGTCTCACCGCGCTTGTCGATCAATATCCGCTGTACAGCAAGGCCGGCGAGTCGCTTTTTGAAGCGGGCGACTCTTACTCGAAGATGGGTCCGCGATTTCGAAAACAGGCTGGCGAGGAATTCGCGAAGGTTGTGCGGGACTATCCGCTCAGCGAGCGGTCAGACGACGCAAAGAAGCGGTTAGAGGATCTGGAAATGCCAGTTCCCCAGGCCGATGCCGCGGCACTCGACAGGGCCAAGCGCGAACAGGCGAGCTACCATCGCGCCGGCATCATGTCGCGTTCCATGGGCCTTTTGAAGGGCGGTCCCGACGTGAGCGAGGCGGCCCAATTCGGGCAGCCGACCATGACGAATCCCAAGCCGACTATTCCTGCCAGCATCCCGGTGGTGAACAATGTTCCTGATACGGCCAGCAGTGGCGGCGCCACGGGCAACATGGACGTTTCTGCGCAACAGGTAACGGGGAACAACAGCGCTCTTGACCAGAAGCCGGACGCAAGAATCACTGCCGGGAGCGCGGCGGCAACTCCTCCCGCCTCCAGCACCCCGCCAGCGGAGAGCGCGGCCCCGCAACAGCCGCTTCCCACCAACCGGGACGCCGAACTGAAGAAGATCCGGGACAAACAGGCCAAAAAACAGGCCAAGCTGGATAAGAAAAAGAAGAAGTCGGAGGATGTTGTTCCGCCTCAGCAGCAGCCCGCGAGTTCGCAAGGCGCGCAAACGCCCGCAGGCACTCCGAATCCGGTCAGCCAGCCGCCAGGAACCAATCCGACCAATCCAACGGGAAGGCCGTAAGGCAGCCCGAGTGAGTCGCATTCTGCTCGCGGACGACAGTCCGCAAGCTCTCCGGCTGGGCGAACAGATCCTGACTCGGGAAGGCTTTGAAGTGGTCAGCGTGACGGACGGCGCGGTCGTGCTGCGCCGGTTACCGGACGTTGACCCCGACATCCTGGTCACGGACGTCTATTTGCCGGGTAAGAATGCATTCGAACTGGCGCGTTCTCTCCGAGCACAACCGCAGCATCGCCACATTGGCATTGTCTTCGCGGCGTCCCCCAGCGACGAATTCGACGAGCAGGACGCCCGAAACGCGGGCGCGGACGCGATTCTGCGTAAGCCCTTCGAAGCCTCAGCACTCTTAAGCGCCGTCCAGAAGCTGGCCGACGGCTTGGCCGACCGCAAAGCTGCGGCCGCGAAAGACAAATCCGGGCTCGATCGCGCGAGCATTCGGGCGGCAGTCACTTTGGCGCTCGATGCAGCCATGCCGAGCATGATCGACGAGCTGACAGAGCGAGTGATGCTGGTGCTGAGTCACCGAAGCTAGACAGTGCAGGCCTCGCTCCGCTGGACCGCCTCCGGTCAGGTAATCTACGAGCATGGAACTGATCTT
The DNA here is from genome assembly GCA_963730775.1 of uncultured Acidobacteriaceae bacterium. Classification (GTDB taxonomy): domain Bacteria; phylum Acidobacteriota; class Terriglobia; order Bryobacterales; family Bryobacteraceae; genus Bog-105. The sequence goes on from CAVSTI010000029.1 coordinate 159,270, forward strand.
TGAAGTCCGTGATGCGGAGGAGGGCGGGTACTCGGCCCGTGGCCTCGGGCACGCGATCTTCACGGAAGGTGAGACTTGGGAAGAACTTCGTACGAACGTCCTCGAAGCTATTTCCTTGCACTTCGAAGACGCTCAGATTCGTCCCCGGATCGCACAACTGCACTACGTCAAAGATGAGTTGATTCCTTTGGAAGCCGCGTGAAGCTGCCGCGGGGTGTATCCGCAAGTCGGCTGGTTCAGGTATTGGAACAGTTGGGCTACAGCAAGGTTCGTCAGAAGGGCAGCCACGCTCGCCTGCGCCACGACGGACCGCCTACACATTCCATAACCATCCCGTTACACGACCAGTTGAAGGTCGGCACGCTCCACGGCATTCTTACCGAAGTCGCTGGGATGAGAGCGATTGCGATCGAAAGCATCGTCTCCCTTCTCTGAACCTTTACCACTTCCTAAAGCAGAGGCAACCCTCATTCTCCGTACAATAAAAGCACTCGCATGGCGACCCAACCTCAGCAGCGTTTCAGCTTCGAGCAGTATCTCAAGTTAGAGCGAACTGCGAATGGGAAGAGCGAGTTCCACAACGGGCAGATCTATGCGATGTCCGGCGGCACGGAACCGCATTCGCGTTTGTCGGCCAGGATCGTCGCACTCCTCAGTCTCCGCTTGCCCGATTGCCGCGTCTACGACAGCAACCTGAAGCTTTACATCGAGCAGTTCGATAGAGGCGTTTATCCGGACTGCATGGCGCTCTGCGGGACACCGCAATTCTGGAACGCACAGGCTGACGTCATCCTGAATCCGTCGCTCGTCGTCGAAGTCCTCTCGCCATCGACGGAACGATACGACCGGGGCGAAAAGGCCAGTTACTACCGGAGCATTTCATCTCTCGGGCAAATCCTGATTGTTTCGCAGGATCAGGTTTTCGCGGAACACTCGATCCGCCAAAACGACTCGACCTGGACATTAGTTCAGTACACCGGGACATCCGATCGCATCCCGATCTTGAATATTGAGATCTCGCTCGGAGAGATCTACTCTGGCATTCTCTGACCGGACCCGTTTCCCCGGCGTCTTACTATGGATTTGAAAGTAAGTTATGCCGGACAATTCCTTTGATGTCGCCTCCAAGATCGATATGAATGAAGTGCTGAACGCGGTCCAGCAGACCTCGAAGGAGATTGGGACCCGTTACGACCTGAAAGACAGTAAATCCACGGTCGAACTGAACGAAAAAGAGCACAAGATCATGCTCGCCAGCTCCGACGAATACAAATTGAAAGCGGTCACCGAAATCCTCGGGCAAAAGCTGGTCAAGCGCAACGTTCCCCTGAAAGGTCTGGAATACGGAACGATCACGTATGCAAGCGCCGGAAGCGTGAAGCAGGAGATTACGCTTCAGCAGGGCATCTCCACCGAAAAAGCCAAAGACGTCGTCAAGCTGCTGAAAGACAGCAAGCTGAAGGTACAGGCATCGATCCAGGGCGATGTCGTGCGCGTGAGCGGGAAAGATCGCGACACCCTGCAGCAGGCGATTGCCCTGCTTCGGGGCAAGGACTTCGGTATCGACATGCAATTCATCAATTTCCGGACGAATTAGTGCCTCGCCGGATTGAAAGCCTGTTTCTACCCGGACCCGCGGGGCGTCTCGAAGCGCTGCTGGAAGAGCCGGACGGGGAAGAACCGGTGAAAGCCGCCCTGGTCTGCCACCCACACCCGAAGGGCGGCGGCACGATGCACAACAAGGTCGTCTACCGTATCGCGCGAGGGCTGCGTCGGACCGGCTGCGTCGTGCTCCGCTTCAATTACCGCGGCGTGAACTTGAGCGAAGGGATCTACGACGCCGGACCGGGGGAGACAGAAGACGCCCGGGTGGCCCTGAACACGGTCCGGAGCCGCTACCCTGCCCTGCCGCTGGTGCTCGCGGGTTTTTCGTTCGGCTCACGCATTGCACTCCGGCTTGCAGGCGAAGAACAGGGGCTCGAACGCGTGATCGCGGTGGGCTTTCCTACTACCATCCCGGAACACGGGTATGTCGACAACGTGAAGATTCCCAAGTACTTCGTCCAAAGTACGGAGGACGCCTTCGGCCCACGGGATCAGTTTTCCGCCTTTTACGATGCGCTTCCCGAGCCGAAACACCTGGACTGGATCCAGGCTGCGGATCATTTCTTTAAAGACGCTTTGGATGAGTTCGAATCGGCGATCGAGCGAATCAATCGAGTCCCGGTTCCCGCCGCTCAAACCTAGAAAGGGCCGCGATCTACGCGTGCCGGAGTTGCCCTTCCACCATCCGCGCCGCGCGCTGGCTGATCAGATCGGCTACCCGGCCCAGCAGATCGGGCAGGTCTTGCGGTTCAATCAGGCGGGAATCGGAGCCGTCGGCACCGCTCGCCTTACGATAGCTGGTCACGACGGCAACAGCCGGTTGGTAATCCATGAGCTTGGCATGAGCGATCACTTCGAGCCCGGCCTCTTCGGATTCCACCCTCACGTCGCTCAACACCAACTCATACTGCCGTTCGTGCATCTTGCCAACCGCTTCTTCCGCCGAGGCCGCCGCATCCACGGAATAACCGCCGGCTCTCAACACCGCTTGCAAAGTCAACCGGGAAGTCGCGTCATCATCGACGAGGAGCACGCGAGCAAGTTCGAGAGATTTCCCTGGTGGTTTACGACTCTTGCCCTTCACGGAAGAATCCATTTGGCTGGGTTCAAGTGTAAACGAAGATGTCAGAAATCCCAATATCTATTTACGTGAGTTTCAGTTAGGAAAAACACGAGAAAACAGAAAGTCAACGTTCTTTAGCTGACGTTCCCAGGAAAATGCTTGCTCCAAAACATCGGGAGCTACGCGCTCGGTGATCCGGGGATCGTTCTCAATCGCCGCCCGGAAATCCCCGTCTGTTTCCCAGGCCTCCATCGCGTGCGACTGCACCAGCCGGTATGCGTCTTCGCGAGACACGCCCGCGGACGCGAGGTCGAGAAGAACCTGCCCTGAAAAGATCAGCCCGCGCGTCTGCTCGACATTTCTCCGCATGCGCTCCACGTTCACCCGCAGACCCGAGATGAGCCAGGTAGTCCTGCCAAGAAGATAATCGGCCAGGATGGTGGAATCGGGCAGGATCACCCGTTCCACTGACGAATGGGAGATGTCACGCTCATGCCAGAGCGGGACATTCTCAAACGCGGCTTGCGCATTAGAACGCAGCACCCGGGCGAGCCCGGAGATCTGTTCGCACACAATGGGATTGCGTTTGTGCGGCATCGCCGAAGATCCCTTTTGTCCCTGGGCGAATGGTTCTTCCGCTTCCCTGACCTCCGTTCTTTGCAGATGCCGGATTTCAGTCGCAATTTTGTCGAGTGTTGAACCGATTCCCGCCAGAGTGGCGAGATAATTCGCGTGCAAATCCCGCGAAATTACCTGGGACGTGATAGGCGCCGGCCGAAGCCCCAGCCGCTGGCAAATTCGATCTTCCGCCGCCGGGTCGAGGTGAGCGAACGTCCCCACGGCGCCGGACAACTTGCCCACTCGCATCTCTTCCGCCGCCAGCTCGAACCGCTTCCGGTGACGCTCCACTTCGTCCCACCACAGCGCGAGCTTTAACCCGAACGTAATGGGTTCCGCGTGAATGCCGTGGGTACGGCCGATCTGCACGGTGTGTTTGTGCTCGAACGCTCGCGCCTTCAGTGCCTCCGCAAGCTCGCCCAAACTGTTGCGGATGACAGCCGACGCGTCCTTCACCTGAAGAGCCTGCGCCGTATCGACAACATCGTTGGACGTCATGCCGTAATGGAACCAGCGGGCCGACTCCGGAACACCAGCCGCAGCCATCGATTCCGAGACCGCAGTGGTAAACGCGATCACATCGTGGCGAACTTCGCGTTCAATCGCCTCAATCCTCTTCAGATCGAAGCGGGCATGAGCGCGCAGTTCACCGGCCGCTTCCATGGGCACCTCGCCCATGTCAGCCAGGGCCTCGGAGGCGGCGAGTTCCACTTGCAGCCAACACTCATATTTATGCTGGTCACTCCAGATGCGGCCCATCGCGGGCCGGGTATAGCGCGGAATCATTCACCTTCCATTGTGAAGGAGCGGCGAACGGGAACTCAGTAGCAGAATACTTCGGATTGCACGCCCGGCTCGGCCACGACCAGCTTAGTGAATAGCGTCCGCCCATACAGAGCCTTCATGCCCAGCCCGCGGACCAGTTCCGGATGGTTGTTGTGCTCGCTGATGTGGCCCAGGATCACGGTCGACACCGACGTATCGAGGTCGCGCGCGATGAAGTCGGCGGCTACCTCGTTCGACAGATGCCCCCGGCGGCCCATCACCCGCTGCTTGACGGACCACGGATACGGCCCAACGCGCAACATCTCCAGGTCGTGATTCGACTCAAGGATCACCACGTCCGTTCCTCGCAGATGAATGCGAAGCGAATCCGTGATGTACCCAAGATCGGTCGCAATCGCAATCTTCACACCGCAACACGAAAGCGTATAGCCAACAGGATCGACCGCGTCATGTGGAATCGTGAAGCTCGCGACATCGAAGTCGCCGACGGTAAAGCAACGCCCCGCTCCAAACACTTCGACCGGGGGCTGTTTTCCGTCCCAATCGACGGACTGGGCAGTCCCGTCGGTCATGTAAACCGGGAGGGGACGAGAGGCTTTTCTGGTTACCGCAGCCAAACCGCTCACGTGATCGCAATGCTCGTGAGTGACCAGGATGGCGTCCAGCTGGTCGATGTTTTCACCGATCGCGGCCAGGCGTTTCGCGATCTCGCGCCGGCTCAAACCAGCGTCGATCAGCAGCCTCGTTCGCTCACTCGCAACAAAAGTTGCGTTTCCCGAACTGCTGCTCGCCAATATGCAGATTTTGACGATGGTATTCTCCGCCTGGCTACACCCGAAGTGCCTGCTCTGTAACGTTATAACAGACTCATTCTCAAACCAGTACATTTTAGGCCAAAATGTTTGGAAATCCGCGCCAACTTGGGAACCTTCGCCAACCGCCTACAATAGGGGATACACATGAAAGCCCGCGTTTATGTGACGCTGAAGCCGTCCGTTTTAGATCCGCAGGGCCAGACCATTCGCTCCGCGCTGAATAGTCTTGGTCATAGACAGGTACTCTCCGTACGGCAGGGCAAGTACTTTGAATTGGAATTTGACGATCAAGTTTCGGGCCAGGTAGCCGTTAAGGATCTTGAAGAGATTGCTCGGGATGTTCTGTCGAACGGGGTCATCGAGGATTACCGCGTCGAAATCGTAGACGGAATAGGCCAGCAACCCACTTAACTGGATACATTATGTGCGGAATAGTCGGCTACATTGGCAGTCGGGAAGCAGTCCCCGTGATCGTCGAGGGTCTGCGGAGGCTCGAATACAGAGGGTATGATTCGGCCGGAGTGGCGGTTTTCTCCAGTGCGAAATCCCTGGAAGTGCGTCGGGCATCCGGCAAACTCTGCAACCTGGAAGAGGTCATCCGGGCCAATCCCCTTTCCGGTCTTTACGGAATAGGGCATACCCGATGGGCTACCCACGGGCGGCCAACGGAAGAGAACGCACACCCTCACCGCGACTGCACGGGCGAGATCGTGGTCGTTCACAACGGTATTGTCGAGAACTACCTGCAACTCCGCAAGCAACTCACGGCGGAGGGCCACACCTTCAAGACCGAAACCGACACGGAAGTCCTTGCGCACCTGGTCGAGAAGTACCTCAAAGGGAACAGTCTCGAAGATGCGGTTCGGAATGCCCTGAAGGACATTTCCGGCGTATTCGCCATCAGTGTCATCGCGAGTTCACATCCCAACAAGATCGTGGCCGCGCGCTCGGGCCCGCCGGTTGTGGTCGGCCTGGGCAAGAACGAATTCTTTGTCGCGTCCGACGTTCCCGCCATCTTGAATCACACCCGGGACATGATCTTCCTGAACGATGGCGATGTCGCGATCCTCACGCCCGAAGGCATCACGCTGACCGATTTCGACGGCCGCAAAGTTCAACGCGCGCTCTCGCACATCCTCTGGGATCCGATTTCGGCGGAAAAGGGCGGCTACAAACATTTCATGCTCAAAGAGATCTTTGAGCAGCCGCGCGCCATCAAAGACACGCTGATCGGCCGCATCGGACAGGAAAGCGGCCGGGTATTTCTCGACGAAGTGGATATCCCGGAAGCAGCTTTCCAAGGCTTCCAGCAGGTCAAGATCGTGGCGTGCGGCACCAGCTGGCACGCGGGCCTGGCCGGTAAATTCATCATTGAGCGCCTGGCGCGCATCCCCGTCGAAGTCGATTATGGCAGCGAGTTCCGTTATCGCGACCCCATCATTCCGCCGAATACGCTGACCATCGTGATTTCGCAGTCGGGCGAAACCGCGGACACCCTCGCTGCGCTGCGTGAAGCAAAAACCAAAGGCTCGAAGACGCTCTCCATTTGCAACGTCGTCGGCTCGATGATCACGCGCGAGGCCGGCGGAACGTTGCTCACGCATGCGGGCCCCGAGATCGGCGTCGCCTCCACCAAGGCATTCACGTCCCAGATCACCGCGCTGCTGGTTCTCGGAATGTATATGGGCCAAGTCCGGGGCACCCTGAACGCCAAGGCTTCCTGCACCCTGGTCCAGGAACTCGCGCAGATTCCGGGCAAACTGGAGCAGGTGCTCGCGAATTCCGAGATCTACGAGGAGATGGCCAAGCACCTGTCAAAAGCACAGGATTTTCTCTACCTCGGACGCGGCATCCATTTCCCCATTGCGCTCGAAGGCGCGCTCAAGCTTAAAGAAATCTCCTATATTCACGCCGAGGGCTATCCGGCGGGCGAGATGAAGCACGGCCCGAACGCGCTCATTGACGAGAATCTTCCTGTGGTCGTCCTGGCCACGCGCGATCCGCTCTCCGAAGAGAGCCAGGTCCACTACGAAAAGACGTTATCCAACATCCAGGAAGTCAAAGCCCGCAGCGGTGTCGTCGTAGCCATCGCTTGCGAAGGTGATGAGGAGGTCGCCAAGATGGCCGACTATCTCATTACCATTCCGGTCACTCGTGAGCTTCTGCTTCCGCTGCTTGAGATGATCCCGATGCAGTTGCTGGCGTACCATATCGCCGTCCGCCGCGGCTGCGATGTCGACCAGCCGAGAAATCTCGCCAAGAGCGTAACCGTCGAGTAACATCGCTCGCGTTGAGGATCTCTCACGTAGCAGATACGTTTGTGATCCTCAACACCACACTAACCATCTCCACGCGGGGCAAAGGACTTTACCCGTTCACAAGACCTGCGGCCGACTGGGGCTCCAAAGCTGGCGTCAAGAACGGCCTGTTCACTGCTTTCGTGCAGCACACGTCCTGTTCGCTGGTCATTCAGGAAAACGCCGATCCCGATGTCACGCTCGACATGCGCGATTTCTTTGAACACCTCGTACCCGAAGACGCCATCGACTTCCGGCACATGGCAGAAGGCCCGGACGATATGACGTCTCATATCCGTTCTGCCTTGACGCAGACAAGCCTTACCATTCCGTTCGTGTCCGGGCAGCTTGCCCTGGGTACGTGGCAAGGCCTATACGTGTTTGAGCACCGCTCGGTTGCTCATCACCGGCGCGTGGTGCTGCAGTTGATGGGAGAGTAAGGCAATCAATCAAGATCGATTCCGGTCCCATCGTTTCCGCTGGTCACTCCAAGACTGAATACAGGTGACAAGAACTGCGCGGACTGATACTTTTTAAGTAAGTTTAATGTACGGTTTGGTGAACAAGGCCATTAAGGGTCTGATTACGTCTCAGTTTGGCACAGAGACGTGGAGCGAGATCGCACGCCTGGCTAAGTTGCCGCAGTGCCCCTTCCTGAGCATGCGCTCGTATCCGGACGAACTGACCTACGAGACGGTTTCGGCCGCCTCAGAGGTGCTGAAGCTGAGTGCCGCGGAAGTGCTCGAGGTCTTTGGCGAGCACTGGATTCTATTTACCGCTAAGGAAGGCTACGGCGGGCTTCTGGAGCATTGCGGCCACGACCTACGCGAGTTCCTTCTCAACGTAGATATGCTGCACACCCGGGTTGGTCTTATTTTTCCCGAACTCCAGCCGCCCGGATTCAAGACTTTCGAACAACCGGACGGTTCTATCCGCCTGGAATACTATTCCACTCGCGCGGGACTATCACCGATGGTATCTGGGCTGCTGAAAGGATTAGCCACGCGGTTTGGCAACGCCGCTCAAATCGAACAAGTTCCCGCAGAGGCCTCTTCGGAGTATCAGGCCACATTCACCATTCGCTGTTAGTGCCAAGGGATATGAATCCGAGCATCGGATTGAACGCGGAAGATCTGCTTCAGCTCTTTCCCTTTCACATCGTTGTCAACCGAAGCTGGCAGATTCTCCAGGCAGGTCCAGGGTGGAGAAAAGCGAACGTCCCGATCCGGCCCGGAAGTCAGATTAAGCAGGCATTCCGATGCGTGCGTCCCACCTCAGGTTGGGATTTCGCCTGCTTCTGTGCTGACCCAAGGTCCGTCGTCGTTCTGAAAGCGTTGGAACATCCACTGGTACTTCGCGGCGGAATGAGGTACCTGTCTGATCACGATGCACTGCTTTTCATCGGCTCGCCTTGGGTGACGCAGTTGGGCGACTTAGCAGGCTGGCACCTGCATCTCGACGACTTCCCGCCCCACGATCCGGTACCGGATCTGCTCTTCTTACTCCAGGCGCAACAAAGCTCAGTTGAGGAGTTGACGACCCTCACCGAAGAACTGACGGTAGCGAAGGAAACTGCCGAACGAGCATTGAAGGTGAAAAGCGAGTTCATCGCCAACATCAGTCATGAGCTGCGCACGCCCTTGAATGGCATCATCGGCATGACGCAGTTGACTCTTGGAACAAGTCTGAGCGCGGAACAGCTTGACTATCTGCAGGCGGTGCAGTCTTCGGCAGATCTGCTGGGCGCCATCGTCAACGACATCCTTGATTTCACGAAGCTTGAGGCTAACAAGCTGGTTGTGGAATGTATCGATTTCGACCTTCGCAAACTTCTGCGAGAGACACTGCACAGCTTCAGGATCGGAGCGCACCAGAGGGGGATCGAGCTCCGGTGCGAGGTGGAATCGCATGTTCCTGGTCTCTTACGCGGAGACCCCTGCGTATTCGTCAAGTGTTGAACAATCTGATCGGGAATGCGATGAAGTTCACCAAGCAGGGCAGAGTTGCCCTCGACGTCACGGCGACTGCAACTTTCCATGGGCAGTGGCACGTCCGGTTTGAGGTGAGTGACACGGGTATCGGCATTCAGCCTGAAAGGCTCGACAGCATCTTCCAGCCGTTTACCCAGGCTGACGGCTCCAACAACCCGCAAGTATGGTGGCACGGGGCTGGGTCTCAGCATTAGTCGTCAGCTCGCTGAAGCAATGAACGGAACAGTCACGGCCGAAAGCCAAGTCGGGAGAGGAAGCCGGTTTACCTTTGCCGCCGTCCTGCAGAGCGCCCCGACGACCGTCGGATCTGCCACTGAGGCAAGTTCGTCCCTAGCGGAAGACCCTGTGCTGGTCGGGCCATCGACGTTCTGATACACGCATCACCAATCTTCACGCACGACTAATCCCCTTCAACTCGAGATTCTTACTCAAAAATCCCTAATACGTTGGTTGTCGCCAGTAGTCTGGCGAATCCGGAGGACAATGAGGACACTCGGGATTGCAGGCCGACACCTGGCCACCGTCCGACAAACGGGTTTCACTAGCATGTGAAGTGTCGTTGGAGGAAGCTGACCGTGAACTTTCGCGTGTATGTGTTGAGTTCAATTGCCATCGGCGCAACAGCCCTGATGTCGGCCAGTGCGCGGTCTCTGCTGGATTTCTCTCTCGGGACTGTCGATCCGACGACGCTCGAACCCTCTGGTTCATTTTCAATTCCAGGCGCGAGTAGCGGAAAGTTTGCCAGTGCCGAGATCGGGGATGGAACAGTCTGGTTCGTAACGCTTCGCGCAGATGTGGTGCATGTAGAGCGAACCGACAGCACGGGCCGCGTCCAAAACACGATGGACGTGCCAAGGCTTGGATACCCGAGCGGCTACTGCGTCAGCCAGGACAGCCGTTTCGGATTGATGTACGAAAGCGGGGTGATCAAGGTGTATTTACCAGGAGGAGATCTACTGGAGAATATTGGTGCTAATGCCTCGCGAGGCGTTCAGTGTGTGTTTCCGTATGAGGGCGAACTGGTGGGAGTGTCACGGAACGAGCTACTACGATACGAACGCGGATCAGTCGCTTCAATCAAGCCGAGCCGGATGGAAGGATCAGACGCACCAATCATCACACTTCCTTTATCGGGCAACCGCGTGGGTGTTATTGACACCGTGACTGCGCGTCTAAGTGCGGTGGGAGTTAGGTCAGAAGTGATCGAGAACATAGAACTGACAGCGCCTGACATTCAAGGCGTCCAGCGCTCCCCGGACATGCTGGCGATATTCAGCGCAGTTGTCGATCCCGCTTCCCGTGATGTCTTCGTAGCAATCGGACCTTACAACGCTCGTTCGGGAGCAATGATTCTGCGCTTCTCCGAGGGTGGACTGCTCAAAGCACGTTTCCGGTGCATGTTGCCCATCGACCCGGTTCTCAAGAGCGACCGTATGCCTTCCGGTCAATTTGTCTTTCAGCAGATAGCAGTGACCGCGGACACGCTTCTGTTGGTATCCCGTTCACAAGCGTACTGCTTCTACTACAAGATTCCGAAGTGAGTTTCCGGAAATTCCCTGCCGTTTGAAGTGCATGTGGCGACTGACTACTCTGAACAATGGGCGTAAGTACAATTTCGACGGGGATCCACGGTGAGTATCGGTGGCTGACGAGTACCGAGGATTATGACGGGACGATCCTTCGGCTATGCCCGGAAGTTGTGGTGGGCAAGTTTGTGGCGATAACGAGCGTGGATGGTGGGATAGTGCGCCTGCCCGAAAGCGAAGTTGCAGGAGGTTGGCGAAGCCGCAGTGACGTGGCATAGAGCCCCCAGGTCCGTGCAATCACCGACGTTCCGCATCAGTATGACGGCCCGGATTGTGTTGGATATGACGAAATCTATGTGTTCGACCAACCAACTGAGATCGGCCAATTAGCACGTGGCAATCTGTTTACCGACAAAGCTCGTCCCAGGCCTGGACGCGTCTCTGTTTTTGCGACTTATAAGTCATTTGCTCTTCATAACCCTGAGGCGAAGGCCCTTGTTGAATTGTTTTGGCCACAACTCCTCCGACTATCTCCGGAAACTTATTTGGCGGATTGCGATGAATGCGTAACGTTCATAACGCGGGTGCCTGGACTAGTTGAAACCGTCGAAAGGCGATTGCGGGAGCATCGTACGGGCAAATAGATGTCGTCCGGTGCGAGGGCAAGTCTGTCAGGTTGTGGAGATGGATGTCTAGCACTGTAAACGGAACCGGGTGGACGCGCCATGGCCACGCTTATTGGCTCTCCTTTGGGCCGGCGCGAAGGGTGCAAAAGCACCGGACTCGAGTTCATGTGCGAAGCGCTCGCGCATCTGGTCGCGGACCATCCTGAAAACCGCCAGGCGCTCCTCATACGTTTGTTCCTTCGGCCCCGGCGGATCCCGAAACGGCCAGTGCATCCTGCTGGTCCGCGCAGGAAAGATTGGGCAGCTTTCTTTGGCGTTGTCGCAAACCGTGATGACGTAATCAATCGGCCGGCCAACGAACTCGTCGACTGACTTGGATCGATGGCCTTCCAGGCTGATTCCAATCTCTCCCATGGCTTGAATCGCTTCCGGCCGCACACTGCTAGGCTTCGTCCCCGCACTGGCAACCTCGAACCGGTCGCCGGCCATATGCCGAAGAAGGCCTTCTCCCATCTGGCTGCGAGCTGAGTTCCCCGTACAGAGGATCAGCACTGATTGTTTAAACATCAATCGTCTCCTGACTTGGGTTATTCGTTCTCACGGCCTCCGTCCTAAGCAGTCCCTTGCGGAAACCAGTGCCGGGTCCGGTTACAAGCGGCGCAGACGGAAAGCATGACCGGCACTTCCACCAACACGCCGACTACCGTTGCGAGTGCGGCGCCTGATCCGGGGCCAAACAACGCGATAGCCGTAGCAACTGCAAGCTCAAAGAAGTTGGACGCCCCAATCAACGCCCCCGGGGCAGCAACCGAGTGCTCTACTTTGAGCCACTTCATCAGCATGTAGGTAATTCCCGGCATTGAAGTAAACCTGCAGGGTGATGGGAATCGCGATCAGCAGCACGTGCGAGAGCCGTCCCGTGATGTTATCCGCCTGGAAAGCAAAAATCAGAACGAGTGTGGCCAGCAGGGCTGCAATCGTCACAGGCGCAAACTTAGGAAGTAAGTGACCCTCGAACCATGCCCGGCCGCCCCGCCTTACGAGCAGTGATCGCAAAAGTGTTCCAGCCATCAGCGGCACAACGATAAAAACAATCACGGACGTGAGCAGAACCTGGAACGGAACAGCCAGGGATGACGCACCATGCACAAGGAACTGCACGATAGGCACAAACAGGATCAGCATGATTAGATCATTCACCGAAACCTGAACCAACGTGTATGCGGGATCGCCGCTGGTCAAATGGCTCCAGACAAACACCATCGCCGTGCAAGGTGCTGCGGCCAGGATGATGCACCCTGCAATGTATTGGTCCGCTTCCGCCGGGGCGATAAACGGAGCAAACAGAATCCTGAAGAACACCCAGGCAAGTAGTGCCATTGAGAAGGGCTTGATCACCCAGTTCACGAGCAACGTCACCAACAGCCCCGTCGGCCGGCGCCCGACATTCTTGATGGCCGAGAAATCGACCTTCATCATCATGGGCGTAATCATCAGCCAGATGAGGACTGCGATCGGAGCATTGATCTGGCTGCCTTGGCCAAATTCTATGCTTCGCAAACCCGCCGTTAAGCCGGGCAAAGCCTTTCCAATGAGTACGCCCGCAACCATGCAAAGAGCGACCCAGAGTGATAGGTAACGCTCGAAAAAGCCCAGCCCGGTGACGGCTGGCCTAGCATGTGTGTTGATCGTGCTTGCCATCCAACGTCTACGAACAACAGCCAGGTCCACAGCATGCGGCCGGCTTGGTAGCGCGAATGAACGCGCTCATGAACTTGTCGGCCACAGCGGGTGCGATTGCATCCACGTCAACACCCTGGTCCGCCAGGAATGACCGGGCATCCTCGACGTCATAAACGCGAGTTGGTTCGATACCGATTGCCGCAAACCCGGCCCGTGTGAGCTTCTCAGCGTACTCGCCTTCTTCGAGCGCCCCCGCAATACAGCCAACCCAGAGTTCCATATTGCGGCGCACCTCGGCTGGAACGTCGCCCCGGACGACAACATCAGAAACAGCGAAACGGCCACCCGGCTTCAGCACGCGAAAGGCTTCCCGCAGAACCTCGTCCTTGTTACCCGACAAATTGATGACACAGTTCGAGATGATGACATCAACGCTGTTATCCGGCAGAGGGATGTGTTCGATCTCGCCCTTCAAAAATTCGACATTCTCCACTCCAGCTTTGCGCTGATTCTCTCGGGCTAGCGCAAGCATGTCGTCGGTCATGTCGAGTCCATACGCCTTTCCCGTTGGGCCCACCCTCCGGGCAGACAGTAGAACGTCAATTCCGCCACCCGATCCCAGATCAAGCACGACCTCACCCGGAATCAATTTGGCCAGAGCGGTTGGATTCCCGCATCCAAGAGAGGCAAGCAACGCCTCCTGTGGAACCTGACCGGCCTGCGCGTCATCGTAGAGCTCTGATGTAATCGGGTCGCAGCACTGATCGAGCGCTGTCGATCCGCCGCAACAGCCAATCTTGCCGCCACTGACGCGTCGCGCGGCCTCCCCGTATTTCTGCCGGACTGCTTCTTTTACTTCCATGTTTCCTCCTGGTCGTGTTCGATCTGCAACGGATCCTCAACTCGCAAGCTTCCATACAGACCCATGCGTGCCTGCCTATCTGCAGAGTTGGACGATCGCTGCTGGTTCGATCGCTTTGTTTCGCGTGCAGCATTCGGCATACAGAAAGCCCAGCAGTTCCTGAAGGGCATCCGCATTCGCCGAATACCACAAGAATGTGCTTTCTCGCCGCACCGTAACTAAGTCCTCGTTCTTAAGCTTGTCTAGGTGGTGTGACAGCGTGGAAGGAGGAATGTCGAGCTCAGCGCCGATGTCGCCAGCGATCATGCCTCCCGGATGTGCAGCAAGCAGGAGCCGCATGATGCGGAGCCTCGGCTCCGTGCCCATTGCGGAAAACATATCCGCATACCGCACCACATCTGGTTCGTTTCTCGCTTTTGCCATTACTCCCAATCCTCTCCGTCGAAGTGCTCCAACTCGCAGAGCACACAGCCATCAGGAGCTTGGCGCTTGAGTTCTTCCATGGCCTCATCGCTGATGAGCCAGTCTCTCTCATCCGGGTGAGGGGGCCACCATCGCCGGATAGCACCTGAGTCCCCGGCCACCGGTCGTTCCATGTTTCTATGATTGCCGAAATACCGGAGGATGTCAACTGCAAGCCACCAGCTGCTGAATCAGTTTGCGCGCTTTCAAGCGCGCTTCGCCAAATACTCAGGGCCTAAGCTATGTTGTGGGGTTTGGTGGATGCTCTTGTCTGATCCACGTTTGGACGCTTGCGTCTAACCCCTCCGGGAAAGGAACTGCATCCTCAACTCCCGTGTACAGAACCGCCATCTCGGGAGTGCGGGAAAAAACCTTATCGTATTTGTTCATCCAAAATACAAGATGTTGCTGCAGGTCTGCCAGCTTGGGAAATCGGTTAAGAAGGGCTGGGTACCGCGACAGTAGATCAAGAGTGGCGAGATTGCCCTTGCGCAGAGGACCTTCCGTTAAAGCCCTGATCTGATCAAATTCGAATCTCTCTTCCCGGTCCATCTCATGGAAGTATCGAAAGAAGAACTTCTCGTATTGCATACTGCCCGGAACGCTTAGGCGACTCGTCATGCGGCTGACCAGGTCGTTCCGACGTTGAGACTGTGCGGCAAATGCCTTGCGCGTAATCGAGAGCTGGCGATCAAGTTCGATGAGCACATTCCCCAGATCCTCAGTCGTGTTCTCGACGGTGCGTCCGGTTCCCGGACCACGAACACGTTGGTCAGCCGCCAAGCTCAAATCGTTAAGAATCTTGTTCTGTTGAGCAGGCAATAGTGCCTCAAGTGGCGTCTCGGGATCGTTAAATGCCTGGAGTGATCCCAAAGAACTTTGGCGATACCCGCAATAGGCAACTATGAGCGGGAAGATGGCCAGTCCCTTCTCACGAGCCTGCCGCAGCATCGCCGGTAGCTCGTCGTCGGCGATGAACTCCGAGGCAAGGAACCCTGGCCCGATCAGAAGAATCGCCGCGGCTGCCTGGTCGATAGCAGCACTTATGCTGGAACGCCAATCGGATCCGGGCTGAATCTTCGAATCGTCCCAGAGTTCTACACCACCGGCACGTCGAAACGGGGCGAGATAGATCCTGAGTCGTTCGAGCCAATGAGTAGGAATCATGTCGCTGTGGCTATAGCTCACGAAAACGGTAGGGTTCATCGACATCCTTTCTGATTGAAAGTACGACATTGCGTGGAGTGCGGGATGGGTGGTACATGTCTGCCGTGGATCGCGGCGATTGCGGCGGGAGCAGCAGATCAGCAACACGCCGCTGCCATCGAAGTTGCCTGTAAACGCGCCTCTCTGACAGGCCGTTGCTCCCTCATCAAAACACCGGAAAGTGCCGGATTCTCAACTCGCCGCCAAGTGGACACGCGGTGCGCTGATGCTCGAAGAGCAGGAAGGCGTGGTAGACACCCGCGCCCGGCAGGTTTAAATTCGCCTCCCATCCCGTCTTCACGTTTCTGGCGCTTGGATGCAGCTCTGCAACATCCTGCCGCATACGATTCAAGTCGGCGTAACCGATGATCTTCCCTGCCCCGGAAACGAATGCCACACGCCGCGGCACTTCCCCGGCTACCTGGCTGAATGCCCATCCACCGACCGACACGCTCGTCAATCCGGAACGCCGCGCCCGATCCCAATGCGCAAGACAGGCCTGTGGTTCTATTCGATAGCCGTCGATTCGCGGAGATTGGCTGATCTCGTCGAGCCGCACAAAAGACGTGATCTCTCCTGCGGGTCCCCAGTGGTGTTCTCGCAGGTACAGGAATAGTGGCTTCAACCCATTAGGTTGAAAATAGATCATGCCAACGGAGGGATCGTCGAAGCGCCCCTCCAGCATGGCGTTCCAGGCCATCTCCGGCCAGTATTGGCGTGACTCTGCGAACCGTCCCATATCAAACCACCGCCCGCCGCCCGCAACCATCAGGATCATTAGCATCGCTTGCGCCACAAGCAGCCGCTGCGGTCCGGCTCCAGTCGCACCTGCAGCGCGATAACCGCAGCTAGCGAGACCCAAAAAATGAGAGCCGGAGTCTGATACCGGATCGCGGTCGCGCCCTGAAGGCCTCCAAACTGCATCCGGCCCAAGGCTGTACTCGCCGCCGTTCCCAAAACGAAGAGCATCTCCCCAAGAAGCGCAATCTGAAGGGGGGAGAACGCCCGTGGCTTCCACAGACACCACACGGACGAAACGATTGTTCCAACGATGGCGATTGCCGTAAGTGATTCCGAGACGGAGGGCCAAGCCGAAGCATTCGGAAGTTGAGGATCCCAACTTCTTCCCAGATACGTAACGATGAAGTGGAAGACCTGCCCGGGATGCCGTAGAGCCTGCGCGATTGCGCCGGGCGGACTCGGCGATTTGTAGCCAACGAAGTACACCGCAATCGCAAGTGCCGCGACGACAAAGAGGACGATCTTCTCGCGTCTCGAAAAACGCAGAGCAAACGCGAGAAATAGAAGCACTACCCAAGCAACCAGTCCGTTTGCCTCGGTAATCTCTGCGACGAAAGCACAGCCGGCAGCGAGAGCCAGAAACGCAAACCCGCCACTGTGCTCTGGCCTCGCCGCGCGCCGTGCATGGCAGAGAGCCCCCACGCAGCAGGCCGATGCGAGCAAACTGCAAAGGACGAACACCGTTTGGAAAGCCCAGACGAAGTTCTCCATTTGGATCGGAGAGAACAAACAGTACAACAGAAATCCCGATAGCGTGACGTATACGCGCCGAGGTAACGATCCGAACCGGCGAATCGCGAATAGCAGAAGAGCGAGATGGCAACACTGAAAGGCAATGATCTCGGCAAAAAGACTTACATTGCGTCCTCCAAAGAGGTAGAGATCGGCGAACCCGAATAGCCGTCCAGTGACAATTCGATGTTCATTATGTTGCGCCCAGAAGTCACGGAACGCAGGGTGGCCGTGGCTGTCCATCAGAGTTCGAATCAGTTCCCACTGATCCCAGAACAAAACCGGGCTATAGGCGTGAACCACAAGCCAGATGCTTGTAGCGGTCGCCACCACCCCAAGCGCAACGACAATTCCCGCGAAAATATTAGCTGTTACTTCCCCGGCATCTCGCCACCATGACCATGACCGTGCAACGTGCTGCAATCGGATTAGTATACGGTGACGACCCGCCGAGGGCACCAACCCATATGCGAATCTTGAACCGTGACCAGGTTAGGAATGATAGGAACCGGGAAGATCGCGTCTGCAATGGTAAGAGGTCTCATGACCGCACCGTCTTTCGACGGGTCAATTACGGTGTCTCCACGGAACTTCGACGTAGCCTCTCAACTCAAAACGGAGTTCCCCGCCCTTACCGTTGCCGCCTCCAACCAGGACGTACTCGATAACAGTGAGCTCGTCTTGCTCACCCTGCGGCCCCAAATGGCAATCGACGTCATTTCGCAGCTGTCGTTTCGTCCCGATCACCGCATCGTAAGCGTTGTCGCAGCTCTTCCTCGCGAGCGCCTTCTCGAGTTGGTCGCGCCCGCACGCACTGTAGTCAAGGCCATTCCGCTGCCCATGGTTGCGGAGCGTCGCGGGGTGACTGCGCTCTACCCGAGCGAGCCCGAAGTGAACAAACTCTTCGACTCGTTGGGATCGGCTCTCCCGGTTCGAAGCGAGTCGGAGTTCAGCGCCATGAGTACGGCCACATCCGTCGTCGCGTCGTTCGCAGCGCTTGCCCAAACAACAGCATCGTGGCTCTCCGCGCATGGGCGAGGCAGTTCCGAAGCCCGCAGCTATGTGACCGCCCTGCTGGCGGAACTGGTCGATGCCGCGGAGCATTCCGGCCACTCCTTTGCCGAAATCGCCGAGAGTCACGCTACCAAGGGCGGATTGAATGAACAGTTGCGGTTGTATCTCGAGGATAGAAATCTGTTCGACGCGCTTTCCGCGGGACTCGATCGCGTGATGGCACGCGTTACGGGCACCAGTCAACCCACACCCGATCCATCCGCGGTTGCGGCGCAGAACTAGCCTCCCGCTCCTCTACTTGGGCAGTAGCGGGAAGGCCACTTCGAACGACGATCCCTGCTCGGGCAAACTTGTGACCTTCACAGCGGAACGGTGCCGCTCCGCGATCCCGGTCGCAAGTGCGAGCCCGAGCCCGAACCCGTCGTTCCCTCCCTCGCGCGCATTCGCTCCCCGGTAAAACCGCTGAAAGACAAAGGGCAGTTCCGATTGAGGGATACCGATTCCGTGGTCCTGCACCCGCAGATAAACCAGATCACCCTGAAGATCTGTCGCAAACTCAACCGACCCGCCCTCCCGGGAATACTTGATGGCGTTATCGCCGAGAATCAGCACAAGCCGCCGGATGGCTGCCCGATTCCCCCACACGGCCGGGGCGTTCGCATGGGACGTCACGCGCAACTCGACATGGCGGGAGGCTGCAGCAGGGCTTAACAGTACCTGTGCTTCGCGTAGCACCTCGTCGAGCGCAACAGGGCTCATCGGCAGATCGAGAGTATTCACATCGCAGCGGGCAAGAAAGAGCAGATCATCGATGAGCGCCGTCATCCGTTCCGACTCGCTTGCAATGGCCTTCAGAGCACCGCGATATGCCTCTTCGCTGCGCGGCCGTCGTCCTGCAATCTCGGCCGTGCTTCGAATGACCGCGAGCGGCGTGCGCAGTTCATGCGACGCATCAGCGGTGAAGCGTGACAGTCTCGCAAACGCATCCTCCAGCCGGCCCAGCATCTCGTTCCACGTCTGCGACAGGCGCTCAAGTTCGTCGCCGGTTTCCGGAACCTCCAGGCGCCGGGAAAGGTCCTCGATCCCGATCGTTTTTGCCGCGCTTGTAATTTGGTCTACGGGTTTCAACGCACGCCTGCTGAGCCATATGCCGCCGGAACAGGAAATCAGCAGAACTCCCGGGATCAACGCAACCATCAGCCACAGCAGGCGCTGCAGTGTCTTGTCCATACTCCCGAGAGAAAGCGCAAAGGTCACATTGAACCGGAGATCTTCCACACCGATATAGCTCACGAGGAATCGATACCGCTCCCCGTGCCAGGTGAGCATCTTTGAAGGATCGGCACGCTCGGTGCGCGTTTGTGCCCAGGGAAACGTGCGCGCATCCGTGAAAATGAACGCCCCATCGAGCGTACGCGCTTCCATCACGATACCGTCGGGTAGAGCTTGAGCAAACTCCATCAGTTCGTCTCGCAGATTGACCCGCGCATCCTTGATCTGGTCGCGAATGAACTGGGCCAGGTGATCGTGCTCAAGCCGGAGCGACCGCTCCAACTCCGTACGCAGGCTCTGCCAGGTGGAAACCCAGATCGCCCCTGCGAAGAGAATCAATCCCACGGCCAGAGCGCACGCGTACCACAGAGCCAGTCGTGTGCGAATCGAAGAAATCACGCTAGGCTTCCGGCGCCCTCAGACAGTACCCGACGCCGCGCACGGTAAAAATCAGCTTGGGTTCCAAGCCGACCTCGACCTTCTGCCGGAGCAGCTTGATGAACGCCTCCACTGTGTTCTCTTCCACCTCTGTTTCAAAGCCCCAGACGCGCTCGAGTATCGTGCCGCGGCTCAAGGGGCGGCCCGCATTCCGCATCAGCAGTTCGAGCAAGGTGTACTCGCGCGGAGTCAATCCGATCGGACGTGCCCCGCGATTCACGGTGCGTGTCGTCGTGTCCAGAACAAGATCACCCACCTTTAACAACACCGAGGTCTGTATCGGCCCTCGCCTGCTCACGGCGCGCAGTCTTGCGAGCAGCACTTCAAACGCGAACGGTTTCGTCAGATAATCGTCGGCGCCGCCATCCAATCCTTTGACCATGTCGGGAACGCTATCGCGCGCAGTCAACATCAGGATCGGCGTCCTGTTGCCATCGGCTCGAAGTCTCTTCGCCACCGTGAAACCGTCCATGCGCGGAAGCGTCACGTCCAGCAGAATGACATCGAACCCCGGGTGCAATGCCGTGGTGAAGCCTGTTGCGCCATCTCGCGCACAGATCACTCGATGGCCTTCTTCCGCCAGCCCATCCCGCAGGAGAGCGGACAGGCGATCATCATCTTCGATGAGTAAGATGTGCATCAGGACTGCTTGTGCTGCTTCTCATCCTATCGAAAATGACCGCCCCCGCTACTCACCGGGTTGGCCGGTACGGTCGATACACCGGGTCCCACACGTTCGCGGCCAGTTCCTTCTCGAGTTGTTCTTCCTTCAGGTCTGATGAGCCATCCGCAATTGCTTGCCGCCCGACCGCTCGCGCGATGGCCACGCTATTCTCCCGGCTGTCTTTCAGAGGTGGCAGCAGGTCCGCGCTGTTGTCCTTCGAAGTGGGTGACAAATCCGCCAGCGCTCTTGAAGCCGCCTTGATCATTCCGTCCGAGACATACTTCGCTCGAGCTGAAATGATTCCCAACGCTAGCCCGGGAAAGGTGTACGAGTTATTGATCTGGTTGATGCGAACGGTGTCGCCGTTGACCTGGACCGGATCGAAAGGGCTGCCTGTCCCAACCAGAGCACGGCCGCCTGTCCAATTGAGCAGATCTTGAGCCGTGGCTTCGCTCTTCGATGTCGGATTCGAGAGTGGAAATATGATCGGACGTTTTGTGTAGCTCGCCATCTGGCGCACGATCTCTTCTGTGAATAGGCCTTTCTGCCCGGAAACACCCACCAGCACTGTCGGCTTCGCATTCCGCACAACATCAGCCAGCGAAATCTCGTCCGTTCCGCCGCTTTTCCAGTTCTCAACTTCTGATCGCTTGCGAGCGAACCGTTCTTGCTCCGGCCG
Organism: uncultured Acidobacteriaceae bacterium; assembly: GCA_963730775.1. Lineage (GTDB taxonomy): Bacteria > Acidobacteriota > Terriglobia > Bryobacterales > Bryobacteraceae > Bog-105. The sequence goes on from CAVSTI010000029.1 coordinate 180,410, forward strand.
CAATCCAGGGGCACCCTCCACGAGCAATCCGTGCACGTCCACAGCATAGAAGCGGGTGTACGCATCTTCCCTCGTGAGACCTTCGTCTTCCATAAAGGAAACCAGCAGATTGGCGATCCCGACCCCAGCCGAGCCCATCCCCGCGATGGCAAACCGCTGGTCGCCGAGTCGGGACCCCGCCGCCCGCACAGCAGACAGCAGGCTCCCGGCCGTCACCGCCGCCGTCCCCTGAATGTCATCGTTGAAGGTGCAAAGCTGATCCCGATACCGGGCGAGCAGTCGAGCCGCATTCGCGCCCGAAAAATCTTCCCATTGCAACAAAACGTGCGGCCAGCGCTGCTTTACGGCCGCTACGAACGATTGAACGAAATCATCGTACTCCTGCCCGCGAACCCTCTTGTGCCTCCACCCGACATAGAGAGGATCGCTCAGCCGGTCTTCGTCATCTGTGCCGACGTCCAGAAGGATTGGCAGGCAGAACTCGGGAGGGATACCGCCTAGAGCCGTGTAAAGCGCCATTTTCCCGATGGGAATCCCCATCCCTCCCGCGCCTTGATCTCCCAGGCCAAGAATCCGCTCGCCGTCGCTGACCACAATGCATCTCACCTGGTCGTAGTGGCGGTCCGCCAGTATGCCTGGCATGCGCTGCTGGTTTGGATAGCTGAGAAATACACCGCGCGGCTTACGCCAGATCTCACTGAACCGCTGGCAGCCCTCGCCGACTGTCGGCGTATAGACAACCGGCAGCATCTCTTCTACATTCCGGGCAATCAAGGCGTAGAACAGCGTTTCATTTGTATCCTGCAGATCCCGCATGAGGGCGTATTTGGCGAACGGCGTCGGTTGGCCGCGCAGCGCTCGCAGCCGCCGCTCAATCTGCTCATTGATAGTGCTCTGGTGCGGAGGCAGCAAGCCATGCAAATGGAACTCATCCCGCTCCTCGTCAGTGAACGCTGTTCCCTTGTTGAGCCTGGGATTGTTCAGCAACGCGTAGCTGGATAAGTAGACCGGCATCGGTCCTGTTTTCCCGTGGATTTCGGCTACTTGTTCTTCCACTCGATTGCTCCTTCCAAAGGCAAGCCGCTGTCGCCCTATTTGACAACAACCGGCGCCGGTGGTCGACCCGGAACCTCTACGGGGACCCGGGAAATCGCACTCCGTCTTCGCAAATAAAGTGATTCGCCAGAGCCGGAGAACGCGTCTCCCAAACGAGGACGTCAATGAAATATTCAGGAATCTGGGCGGGAATTGCGCTCATCGGAGATGGCGTGGCAGGCATGATCTGGCCGCGTCGTTATTTGCGCTTCCTGAAAGCGGGCCCATCCGCTATTCGTGACACATTTGAAGCGTTCGCACAAAGACCGGCGCTAACAAGAGTCGCGTGTGTCGCGGAAGTTGGAATCGGTGTGTGGATGATCGCGAAGAATCTTTAATCCGCCCTGACTCTGGTAAGGACGCGAGTTGGAAGTCCCTGCCAGTTCCGTTACCATCGGGTTGAGCGAAGGAAACGCTCACTTAGTAACTGCACTAACAAGCCTTTCGAGAAGTGTAAGTGGAGCTTTCCGGCAAGTAATACGCCGCAACGCATTTTAGCCTTCGCCGGGTGGAACCGCTTGCACATACAATCCCACGCAGAGCAAACCTTCCTTCCGCCCTGAATGACAACGGAGATTTCATGAAAGAGTTAAACACCTCATCACGTCGACGCCTCATCGCGAACGTAGCAACTGGGCTCGCGGCGACATCGATTGCAAGTTCTACCACCGTGGACGCTTCGCCCAACCTGGAACCCGGCCAATCGGATGCGCAGCCTGGCCTGATAAATCCCACAACAGAGTACCCGAAACCACCATTTCCAAAGCAGCAACAAGCGCCTCCGGGGTTAGCGCTCAAAATGACTCCGCGACCCGACCACGGAGAGACAACATACAAAGGCTCTGGAAAGCTGACAGGTCGTAAGGCTCTTGTGACGGGAGGGGACAGCGGTATTGGCCGGGCTGCTGCGATTGCCTTCGCCCGTGAAGGAGCAGATGTCGCGATTAACTATCTGCCTGTTGAAGAACCAGATGCTAAAGAAGTCATCGCACTGATTAAGCAAGCCGGCCGCAATGCCGTCGCGCTCCCCGGCGACATCAAGGATGAGTCGTTTTGCCAGACACTCGTCGCGAATGCGTTTAGTCAGCTCGGCGGTCTGGACATCGTGGTCAACAATGCGGGCATGCAGCAGGCCGTGGATTCGCTTCTGAACCTGACAACCGAGCAGTTCGATGCAACGTTCAAGACAAATGTCTATGCCATGTTCTGGATCACCAAGGCTGCTCTGCCTCACCTGCCGGCAGGATCCGCGATCATCAATACCGCATCCGTCGAAGCGTATGATCCGGCGAATAACTTGCTGGACTACGCGCAGACAAAGGCCAGCATCGTCGCCTTCACAAAAGGTCTCGCGAAACAATTAGCAACACAGGGCATCCGTGTCAATGCCGTTGCGCCGGGTCCCATCTGGACTCCGCTCCAGGTCACCGGTGGTCAACCGCCCGACGCAATTCCGACCTTCGGAGCACAAACACCGCTGGGACGTCCCGGCGAGCCGGCCGAGCTCGCACCTGTCTACGTAGCCCTCGCATCTTCGGAACTCAGCTACGTTACCGGCCAGGTATACGGCGTGTCCGGCGGTAGCGGCAATCCATAGACTCTTTCGCAACAAAGATCGGCTCACAATGGAAGCATGGATGGGCGTCCTTCAAGAGTCGCAATCACGGTCGAATCATTCCTCGGGCCACGATCAGACCTTGCATCGCTCTTCCGGGAAGCGGACGACTCACTCTCCGAAATCGACAGCTACAAGGAACTCGGTGAAGTGATCGTAACGCGCCACGATGAAAAAATTGTGGGCCACCTGCAGTTGATCAAGGCAGCCGTTGATCGTGGCTATCCGCCCACCGAGGTGGACGGCATTCCGGTCCGCGATCGGGTGTGGTTTTGCTTGGATAATCACAAGGGCGGCCCCTGAGCCGCCCTTCGCCGTTCAATCCGCCTTACTGAACCATTCGCCGTTGCCGCCGCAAGAAAGCCGGCGTATCGAAATCGTCCACCGGCGGCTCTTCCGGTGCCGGCTCGTTGGCAGGCCCATTCTGGATCACTATCTCTGGCTCGGGAATCGGAGCAGGCGGAACTTCCCCCTGTATCGGTTCCGGCGAAGTCGTGACCGTGAACGGGAAATGCGGATTACGGCGGTCGATCTCAGGCAAGCTGTCGCGATGGAATCCGGTCGCAATCACCGTAATCTTCACGCTCGCGCCCATCTTCTCCTCAAGCACGACGCCGAAATTGATCTGCACGTCATCGTTGTGCGTGGCCGTACGAATCAGGCTGCAAGCCTCGTGGACATCATGAATACCAAGTTGGCTCGAAGCAGTGATGTTGATCAGAACACCACGCGCTCCCTGCACGCCGCCCTCTTCCATCAGCGGACTATTGATCGCCTGCTTGCGCCGCTTCGAGTAGAGCATTGTCGCCCGAAGCAACCGCGGTGCCCATCATTGCGTAGCCCATGCCGGCCATGATGGTTCGAATATCTGAGAAGTCCCGATTGATCAGCCCGGGCGTCGTGATGATGTCGCCGATTCCCTGCACCGCCTGCCGCAGCACATCGTCGGCCAGCCGGAACGAATCGAAGAAGCTGGTGCCCTTCGGCGCTAGCGTCAGCAGTTTCTCGTTAGGGATGCTGATGACCGTGTCGCAGCTTCCTGCAAGTTCGGCCATCCCGCGCTCGGCCTGCTTCATCCGGCGTGGTCCTTCAAAAGCGAAGGGCTTGGTGACAACAGCCACGGTCAATGCGCCAAGCTCCTTCGCCAGGGACGCCACAACTGGGGCAGCACCGGTTCCAGTGCCTCCTCCGAGCCCCGCCGTGACAAAAACCATATCGGCGCCTTCCAGGATTTCTATAATGTTTTCCGTGTCTTCAAGCGCCGCTTGACGCCCAACCGAAGGGTCTGCCCCGGCCCCGAGCCCGCTCGTCAACTTCTTGCCGATCGCAATCCTGTTCGGCACCGGTGAAGCAGCCAGCGCCTGCTTGTCCGTATTCAAAATGTAGAATTCAATGCCCGCCAATCCTTCTTGGAGCATCCGGGCAACGGCATTCGAACCGCCTCCGCCCACGCCGACTACTTTGATGCGGGTTCCCAATTGGGACTCGTCTTCGATCAGGTATTTCAGATCCTCTGTCATTTACTTCTTCCTGGTAATTCGGTTCACCACTTATCGCAGCACGAGTCCGGCGATTCCGGGCGACGCGCGTTTCCATTCGCGTTTCAGCCTGAGCCGTCCCGAGTACATTGCCAAACCCGCTGGTACCGTCCATGCCGGATTATCAAGTTCGGCGGGCCAGCCCTCAATGCCCACAGCCAGCCCCAGCCGCGCCTGGCAGTTCAGAATTCGTTCCGCCATGTCGCACATACCCGGCAGCATGTGCGCCTCCGCCCGTGAGAATGGCGCCCTCCAGAAGCGACTGCTCCATCCCAACTCGCAGAATCTCCGAATAGATGCGGTCGAAAATCTCTTCCGCGCGCGCTTCGAGAATCTCATTCAATTGAATCCGCGGCGCCTCGCGAGGAGCACGTCCTTCGTTCGAAGGGATCTCGATCAGGCTCCGGTCGGACTCGGTGCCTGTGATCGCGCAACCATATTCCCGCTTCAGGTTCTCCGCATCTTCATAATTCACCTTCAACAGCCACGACACGTCACGCGTCAGATGATCGCCCGCAACCGTCAAAGCCATCGCCAGCAACAGCGCCTCGCCGTCGTAAACGGCCAGATGCGTTGTGTGCGCACCGACATCGATGACCACTACCCCGCGAGCCCGGTCTTCCGGAAGAACAGCGGCGTACGCTGCGGCTGCCCCTTCAAAGATCGATTCTTCCACCGCCAGGTGGCCCTGGTGCACGGCTGCAATCAGTCCATCATGATCCTGCGACGATGCCGTGACCACGTGCACGTTCGCCTCAAGCCGTGCGCATGCCATGCCCTTGGGATTCCGGTATCCCGCTCGCCCGTCCAGCGTAAAGTCCTGCGGGCAGATCTGCAACACCTGGCGGTCCTCTTCCAGCCGCACCCGCGCGCCTAGTTCAACCGCGTATCGCAGATCATCCGGCTCAATGTCGCGCCGCCTTCCAAACTCATACAGGCCGCGGCTATTCACGCCGGCCACCGATCCGCCCAACCCGATCACAGCCGACTCGGGCGATGCCTGCGCACGCGATTCCGCTTCGTGCAGCGCAAACCGGATACTTTGCGTCAGCGCACCCTGATCGCTTAACCGGCCACGGTTCCATGCCTGCGAAGGCGCCTCGCCATGACCAAGGAATCGTAGCGACTCATTCTCTAACGCGCAGATAACAACGCGTGTGCTGCTGCTGCCAAGATCAAGGCCAACAGCCAGCTTGGCTTTACTCCCCACGTCTTCCCTCTCCGCTCGCCGTAATCACGCCGTCCACTCGCAGGTCCAGCGTTGTCGCGTCCGGCCGCTTCGCCCGGATCTCGCCGTAATTCGCAAGAAAGTTTTGCATTCGCTCCGCGTAGTTCTCGTCACCCAGCATCAGCCTTACAACCGTTCCCTCGACGTGTTCCGAAACCACCAGGTTGTTCGGATCCGACACGTCTACCTCCGAAACATCTTTTCCCAGCGGTCCAATTTCCTTCAACATCTCCAGCACACGGTGAACACGGGCACGCCGGTTCTCAATCGACTCCGTTTCGTTGAATCCCGTCAGCACCGGCAAAGTGAACTTCGCCGCCACCTTCGGGCGAAGGATGAACCCGTCGCCGTCGATCAGAACGAACCGCGAAATGCCGCCCCGCGTAGCGGGCCGAAGGTGCAGGAACGCCACCGGCACGCGCTCTTCCACATGAACCTTTACCGTTTTCGGCCAAATCTTCGAGACCGATGCAGTCTGAATCCAGTCGATCGCCAATAGCTGTTCCCGGCGTTCCTGTATCGGCACGAGATATAAGCTGCGGCCAAAGTCCTCTTTAAAAACGTTACGGATTTGGGAAGCTGACGCATAATGGACTCCCTCCAAAATCAGATTCGGGCTCTGCCCGCTGTATTCATCCCCATCGTTCACGCGGAAACGCTCATCCTTGATGAGGAACTGTTCCGTGCTGTGCCATGCATAAAGCGTGGTGACCATCAGCAGAACTCCAGCCACAAGCCAGACGGCAAATCGCCCCCAGCGGATGCTCTGGATAATGGATTGAAGGCCATCCTCAGCCATCAGGCCGCGGCCTCCGCTCGCAGACGTTTAAGAATCTTCTCGGCGGCCGAAGAAACATTGCCGGCGCCCAGCGTGATGATGAGATCGCCCGGTCCCGCCGCCTTCGCAATCGCCTCGATGCTCTCCTCGGTGCTCGAAAGGTAGTGAGCCGATCGATGCCCATAGGCCCGCAGCTTGTCGAGCAGCGCTCTGGCACTCACGCCTGCAATCGCCTCTTCCGAGGCCGCGTAGATATCCAGCAGATACACTTCGTCCGCTTGGTGAAAGGCTGTCCCGAACTCTTCGAGAAGATGCTTCGTGCGTGAGAACCGGTGCGGCTGAAACAGCACCAGGATACGGCGAAACGGCCCCAATCTTGCCGCCGCTAAAGTCGCCTTCACCTCCGTCGGATGATGGCCATAGTCATCAACGACGGTCACTCCGTTCTCGACACCGCGCACTGAGAAACGGCGATCCACTCCCGCGAACGCCTCCAGCCCGTCTCGCAGATGCTGCTTCGAGACTTCTAACTCTAAACCGACTCCGATCGCAGCTGTCGCGTTCAATACGTTGTGCAGACCCGGAACGTTCAACCGGAATTGGCCTAGTTCCGCGCCCGCCCGGCGGATGGTGAAGTCGCTCCCGTCGCCTGCCAGCCGGACATCTTGAATCTCCAGGTCTACCTGCGGCGAGCGCCCGTACGTAATCGTGCGTCTTCGAATACTGGGAAAGATCGCCTGGATATTGGCGTCTTCCATGCAAAGAACCGCCGCTCCGTAGAACGGAACTTTATTGACAAAGTCGCTGAATGCCGCTTGGATCTCTTCGAGCGAAGCGTAATGGTCCAGATGCTCGCGATCGATGTTCGTCACGACGGCGATAATCGGCGCAAGCTTTCAGAAACGAACCGTCGCTTTCGTCCGATTCCACCACCAGCAGCGAACTCTTTCCCACACGCGCATTCGAGCCCTGCAGCCCTGCCACGCGCCCACCCACCACAACGGTCGGGTCCAGATTGGCCGCATTCAGAATCGAAGCGACCATGGACGTTGTGGTCGTTTTGCCGTGGCTGCCCGCGATCGCAATTCCAAACTTCAGCCGCATCAGTTCGGCCAGCAGTTCGCCGCGCGGTATCACAGGGATCTGCAGTCGCCGTGCTTCGAGAATCTCCGGATTACTCGAGTCAAGCGCCGAGGTGACAACCACCGCCTTCGCGCCCGCGACATTCTGCCCGTCGTGCCCGACGTAAATCTTGGCTCCCAGCGTGCCGAGACGATCCGTGATAGGACTGAGCTTCAGGTCCGATCCGGACACCTCGTAACCGAGCGTGAGCAGAACTTCAGCGATCCCGCTCATGCCGATTCCCCCAATTCCGACAAAGTGTACGTGCTGGGGCTTAAAAAACATTACACAAGAGTATTGTTTCGGCTTCGCGAATCCGTGTCAATTGATGAAGAGAACGTTTTGTACTTCTACCGAACATTTTGTTGTTTCTGATTCCGAGCCGCTCCTTCCAGAATATCGGCTGCCCGCGAGGCTGCATTCGGCTTCGCGAATTTCCTCGCTTGCTCTCTCATCTGCTCAAGTCCCACCGGATCCTGGCGTAGCCGTTCCACCTCTTCAAACAGCCGCTTGCCCGTCATTTCAGCATCCAGAACCATCACGGCGGCTCCAGCCTGCACGAACGCCTCGGCGTTTCGTCGTTGATGATCGTCCGCCGCAAACGGCAAGGGCACCAGGAGCGAGGCCATCCCGCGCCGCCGCAATCTCATTCACGCTTCCCGCACCCGCTCGCGCCACCACCAGGTCTGCTTGGGCAAACGCCGCCGGCATGTCCGCTATGAATGGAACCACTTCTCCGTCCAATCCGGCTTTTCGAAACTCTTCCTGGAGCGCTCCGTGTTCACGCGGTCCCGATTGATGAATAATCCTGACCGCATCGCGCACCTGCCCCGAACAAGGGCCAGCTTTCTCGCGATGCCCGGTTGAGAGTGCGCGCTCCTAAACTGCCGCCCGTAATCAGAATGGTAAACCGATCGTGCGGCTTCTGTTCAATCCGGAAAAACTCGGATCGTACTGGTAAGCCGACGACCTCCGATCGCGCTGCGCCAAACCAGGTCCGTGTTGATTCGAACGCAAGCAACGCGCAGTACACAAATCGCCGCACCAGGCGATTCGCCAGCCCCGGTGTTGCATTCGCCTCTAAAATGACGAGCGGTACGCGCCGCAGAATCGCCGCCAACATTACCGGGCCCGCCACATAGCCGCCCGTACTGAACACCGCTTGCGGCCGGAACTTCCCGAGAATTCGCCACGCGTCCAGCACGCCCGCCGGGATTCGAAACGCAGTCCGAATCCGAGTGGCCAGATCGACCCGGTTCAGCGCGCCCGTACGAACAAACTGGATCTCGAAGTCCGCTTCCGGCACCAGGCGAGCTTCCATCTTCTCCCTGCTCCCGAGAAACAAAACCGAATGGCCGCGTTCGCGCAACTCGCGTCCAACGGCAAGCGCCGGGAACACGTGCCCTCCTGTTCCTCCACCGGTAAGAACGAACGAATACGCCATCCGTCTATGCCGTATGTTCGTTCACGCTCAAGAGCATCCCCATCAAGAGAAGCGTGCTGAGAAGGGAACTGCCTCCATAACTGACAAACGGCAGCGGAATGCCTTTGTTGGGCACCAGGTCCAGAACCACGCTCATGTTGATGAGCGCCTGCACCACCACACAAACCGTGACACTCAGGGCCAGGTACCGGCCAAAGTTATCGCTTGCGAGATAGTAGGTTCGCAAACCGCGCCAAAGCACCACCACAAAGCCGGCGAGCAGGACGAAGGAACCAAGGAATCCGGTCTCCTCGCCCACGATTCCGTAGATGAAATCGGTCTGCGCCTCGGGCAGATACAGCATCTTCTGTTTGCTCTGCATCAGCCCCAGGCCCGCAAATCCACCCGACCCCACCGCGATCTTCGCCTGCCGCTGCTGGTATCCGGGATCGCTCGTCGAAGCCGTTCTGTGCGCGTAGCGGAGAATGCTGCCGCTCGGATTCATCCGCGCCAGCATCTTGTGATCTTTATCAAGAAAATCGATGGCTCGTGCCAGCCGATAGGGCTTCATGGCCACGAAACCTAATCCCAATACCAGACCCAGGACTGCGCACATGGCCAGGTATCGGTACGCCACACCCGCAACAAAGATCACCGCCACCGTCGTCGCCACGAGAACCACCGCAGTCCCTAAATCGGCAATGGCAACCGCCAACGCAATAAAGAAGATCGAAACGGCCAGCGGTCCCAGCGTATGGCGGCTGTTTACGGCGCCCACGCGCCGGCACAAGAAAAATGCCAGGAAGAGCGAGAGAGCCGGTTTCGCCAGTTCCGAAGGCTGCATCGAGAATGGCCCCGCCTTCAACCACCGGTGGCTCGACGAGTCCGTAAGGTAGACCAGCAGCAACAGAAGCAGCACGATCCCGAGCCCGGCAAATGCCACCCGCGGATTATTCCACTGCCGGTAATCGCGCTTCATGCAATACAGCAGCGCCAGGACGGAAAACACCGCCCACCCGAGTTGCCGGAGAAAGAAATACGTTCCCGAAACGTGAAACTTGAGTTCAGCCAGGATGGCCGATGCGCTGTAGACCATCACCAGGCCGAAACACACCAGGCCCATGACGGTCAGGAAAAGTAGCCAATCTGTTTTGAGACGCTGTGCCACGGAGTTAAGACAATTCTGTCACTAAATGTTTGAACGCGGTTCCGCGTTCTTCATAGTTTAGCAAACTGGTCGAAACTCGCGCACGCTGGTGCCAGCAGCACGGTATCGCCCTTTTCTGCATGCGCGCGCGCATAGCTGCACAGCCGCCGCCAAAGTGCCGCACCGGATCAGATTCGACTGCGCCGGCCAGTTCTCTTTCGATGATCGGAGCCGCGGCGTACGGATACGGCGGTTCCGCTCCGATCAACAGCGCGCCTTTCGCCTTCTTCGAAAGCGGTTCCCGCAACGGCGTGTAGTCGCTGCCCTTGTCCTTGCCGCCGAGAACGATCCACAGATTTCCGTTAAACGCCTCGATTGCCTTCAGGGTCGCGTCCACGTTCGTTGCCTTGGAATCGTTGAAATAATCGACCCCATGGAGAGACCGGACAAACTCCAGCCGGTGCTCCACGCCCGGAAACGATCGCACAGCCGCCGGAATTTTCTCCGGTGCCGCTCCCGCCAGCAAGGCAAGAAGCGTCGCAGCCAGCACATTCTCCACGTTATGAGTCCCGCGAAGCCGAATGTCAGAGCGCTTCAGGATCGGCCGGTCGTCCCAAACCAGATCTTCTCCCGCAAGATACATACCCCGACTGACGGGTTGCGTCGCACTGAACCAGTGCACCCGTCCTTTCGCCTTTTCCGCATAAGACCGGCAAATCGGATCGTCGAAATTCAAAACCGCCGCGCCGTCGGATGCTTGCGTCTCGAAAAGACGTCTCTTAGCTGCGGCGTATCCCTCAAACGTATGGTGCCGGTCAAGATGATCCGGTGTCACATTCAGGCAAGCGCCCAGCTTCGCCTCGAATTCGAACGTCGTTTCAAGCTGGAAACTCGACAGCTCCAGAACATTCCATTGACTCTCTCGCGAAGAAGCGATCAACGAAGTCACAGCCGTGCCGATATTTCCGCCCACCTGGCACGAAATTCCGCATTCTCGGAGCAGATGTCCCGTCAAGGCTGTCGTGGTCGTCTTCCCATTCGATCCGGTGATGCCGATCACCGGGCCTCTTCAAGAAGTACGACGCCAGTTCCACTTCGCCGATCACCGGAATGCCTTCCATCCGGGCTTCATTCAACATCGGCAAATCATTCGGCACGGCCGGCGACAGCACAATCAGGTTTGGATCGCCCAGATTCTCTGGCTTCTGCGCGACCACGGGTATGTTCAATCCCGGAATGGGCTGCGGGTCCGCGTCCATCGCGACCACGTGAGCGCCTTCTTTCGATAACAGCTCAATCGCCGCAATTCCGGAGCGCTTCGTCCCGATGACCACGACATGTTTGCCTTGCAATTCCACTAAGCGGCCGTTACCTCAGCTTCAACGTTGTCAATGCGAAAAGCGCCATCACCAGTCCGGCGATCCAGAACCGCACCACCACCTTCGACTCCGGCCATCCCAGTGCCTCGAAGTGATGGTGAATCGGCGCCATCTTGAAAATTCGCTTACCGTTCCGGAGCCGGTAGCTGCCCACCTGAAGAATCACGGATAGAGCTTCGATCACGAAGATCCCGCCGATGAAGATCAGCAGCACCTCCTGCTTGATTAGCACAGCTAAGATCCCCAACCCGCCGCCTAACGAAAGCGAGCCCACGTCACCCATGAACATCTGCGCAGGATGCGAGTTGTAGTACAGAAATCCCAGGCTGGCGCCAAACATACACGCCGAAAAGATCGTCAGCTCTTGCGAGCGCGGCAAGTGCGCCAGATCAAGATAATCAGCGAATTTGGCGTTGCTGCTGACGTAAGTCAGAATCGTCATCGCGCCCGTCGCAATAATCATCAGTCCGATCGCAAGGCCATCCAGCCCGTCCGTCAGATTCACGGCATTCGACGAGCCCACCATGACGAAGACAATAAATAGGTAGAACGGAACGAAGGCGAGCGGATAGGTCCAGAAGTTTCGACTGAGCGAGTTCACCAGCAGATCGGGCTTGAGTTGCTTGAAAAACGGAACGTTGATGACCGTCGAATACGCCTGGTTCGCGTGCAGCAGCAACAGCAGGAAGCCCACCAGCATGGCGCAAGCCACCTGCGCCCAGAACTTCTGACGCGCCGTGAGGCCCAGGTTGCGCTTCTTCGCTACCTTGGCGTAATCGTCGACAAAACCGATCCCCCCGAACGCGACCAATCCCAGCACGAGCAATCCAGACATACTGATTCCGCAGATCGACCCAAAGAAGCGTCGGCACGACGGTCGAAGTAATGATCAGCAGTCCACCCATCGTCGGCGTGCCGGCTTTCTTCTGGTGCGACTTCGGCCCTTCTTCGCGAATGTGCTGCCCAAAACTGAGCTGCTGCAGCTTCCGAATCATCCACGGGCCAAGCGCCAGTGCCAGACCCAGTGCGGTCAGGCTCGCCAGGGCCGTGCGGGTTGTGATGTATCCGAATACCCGAAACGCGGGTATGTATTCGTGGAGGACCTGGTAGAGCAGCCAATACAGCATGAAATCGAGAACCGCGGGGCCTGCACGAATCTACGGAGGACGCGCTTTGCGCATCTCCGCTGGTGCCCCGCTTTGCATATCCGAACGATCGCAGCACACGGCGAGCAACTTCACGATCGTCAAAAGGAATGGGACCGTCCTTCAGAATCTGGTACGTTTCGTGTCCCTTGCCCGCTAGGATCACGATATCACCGGGCTCGGCCGATTCGATCGCCTTCCGGATCGCGCGCTCGCGATCAGGTTCGGCGGCATGCGGCGTGTCGCTCCGGCTTAGTCCCACCATGGCATCATTCATAATCGCGAGCGGATCTTCGCTGCGCGGATTATCCGACGTCAGCACCACGTAATCGCTCAATTCTGCCGCCGCCATTCCCATCAGTGGCCGCTTCGACCGGTCCCGATCCCCGCCGCATCCGAACACCGTAATGACGCGTTTCGGCCTCAGCGCGCGTGCCACGGACAACGTGTTGCGAAGCGCATCGTCCGTATGTGCGTAATCAACTACCACCATGAACGGCTGGCCCTCTTCTACTCTTTCGAAACGGCCGTTCACGTTCCGCAGATTCTTTAATCCAATCATGATGTCTTCTTCACCGATTCCTAACGTCAGGCAAACGCTCGCCGCCAGTAGGATGTTCGAGACGTTGATGTGCCCGACAAGCGCGGATTCCACCCGAAAGCTCCTGTCTCCCGCCTGAACGTCGAACTGCAATCCCTCAAATGACGACTGCACGTCATGCGGCTCTCACCCAGATGTCGTCTGTTCCCCACAGCCGGGAGGGCTTGGCGGTTCCGTACCAATACACCTGCGTTTCGCGAGCAATCTCAAGCCGCGCGGAGGCTTCGTCGTCCGTATTCAAAACTGCGAATCGGGGCGGAGGGCCGCTGCGCGGAAGAAACAGCAGTTGCTTCGCGTCAAAATACGCCTCCATCGTCCCGTGGTAATCGAGATGGTCGCGCGTGAAGTTGGTGAACCCTGCCGTATGCACAGCGACGCCGTGGAATCGCCCCAAATCAAGCGCATGTGAATGATGCTTCGAGCGTGAAGTACGTTCCGCCAGCCTGTTCCAGTTCACTCATCATCCGGAACAGGTCGAGCGACTCCGGCGTCGTGTTGACCGCCGGCAGCACTCGGCCTGCCAGATGATATTCCACCGTGCCCACCAGGCCGGTGGTCGCCCCCGAAGCGCGCAAAATCGAGTCAATCAGAAGCGTGCTGGTCGTCTTGCCATTGGTGCCCGTCACGGCGGTTACGCGCAACCGTTCATCGGGCCGCTTGAAAAAATTTTTGCAGCTGTCGCAAGCGCCTGGCGTCCGTGCGGAAACGCGCAACCATGGTATTGGCAGTCGACCGGGCGGCGCCGGCCTCTCGCTCAGAACTGCGATTGCGCCTCGCTCCGCGGCGGATTTCGCAAATTGCGTTCCGTCTGCTTTCGCTCCCGGGAAAGCGAAGAACAAGAAGCCTGGTTCCACTTTGCGGCTGTCGTACGCAAGCCCTGCAACTTCAGCGGAGCGCAACTAAGCCGGAAGAGGTCAAGAAGGGGAACACGGTCAAGGACCTGTTCCAGTTTCACCGTGCAAACCTTACGGCGATATGACCGCCGGGCTGCAAAAGAGCACCCGGCGCCGGCTTCTGGGCCCGCGCTAAACCTTCTCCGTATAGATCGACGTCTATTCCCGTAGCCGCCGCTTCCTGCGCGACGTCACGCACGGTCATACCAACAAAATTCGGCACCTTCGGCGCTTCGGTGATCAATTTCGGCGACGACAACATCTTTGTTCATCGCCTCTTCTTCGCCCTCAGCCTCCTTCAGCTCTTCTTCCGTGAATGGTGTCGCGAGTTCCGCCGTATCCATTTCGACTACCCTATCCGAGGGCCCTTCTTCTTGGCCATAGCGATGAGCGCCTTTTCTTGCATCTCCTCGATCTCTTCCGGCACGTCGCGCGGAATCCCCTCGTGTCGAAGCGCTGTGGCAATGGCCGACTCGAAGACAGGACCAGCAGCCGCTCCGCCGAATCCCGCAACGCCCGTCGTGCCCGAGATCGTCACGATGATCACCACCCGCGGATTCGTGTAAGGTGCAAAGCCCAGGAAAGATGCGTTGTACTTGTGCGTGTAAACGTGATGCGCGTAGTCGTAGATCTGCGCCGTTCCGGTTTTTCCGGCAAACGTGTAACCCGGAACATGCAAACGTTCTGCGCGGTGCCGCCAGGCATCGTCACCTTGTGCATCATGTTCCGCATCGTCACCACCGTATCCGGCCGCAAAACCTTAATGGGCGGCGAGACAGCTGGTCTTCTCCGATCTTGCTTCCCGGCGTCTGCTTCCAGGCCACAATGTGCGGGTGCACCAGATATCCGCCATTCGCAATCACGGCTCCGAGTTGCGCAAGCTGAATGGAGGTCACGCTGATCTCATGGCCCATCGGCACTGATCCGATCGACGTCGGCTGCCACCTCTTCAACGGCCGCAGCATGCCCGGCGCTTCTGCCGGCAGCTCAATCCCGGTACGGCGTCCGAAGCCAAAGCGTCGGATATAGTCATACAAATTCTTAGTGCCGACTTGCATGCCGATCCGAATCGCGCCGATGTTGCTCGATTTCGCAAGAACGTCTTCGACCGGTAAAGCGGGATAGGAATGCGAATCATGAATGACACGGCTGAACAGCGTCATCACGCCATTCCCGCAATTGATGATCGTGCCCGGCGTAAAGTTCGTGGTCTCCATCGCTGCCGAGATCGTCACGACCTTGAACACGGACCCGGGTTCGAATGGCGCAACGACAGCGAGATCCTCGCGCCCGCGCGGTTTCTCGACCCGCATGCAGCCGCTCGTTCAAATCGTAGGTTGGATAATTCGCCAGCGCCCGGATTTCGCCTGTATACGGGTCCATGGCCACCAGACTCCCGTGGTCTGCGTGGTTAGAATCACAGACGTCTTCAACGCGTCTTCGGCAACGTGCTGCAGCTCGCTATCAATCGTTAGCCCGATATTCTTGCCCGGTACCGGCGTCTGCGTGACATCCGCCGCATAGGCGCGCTGCTTAACATCTACTTGCAAATGCGCCAGCCCCGGAGTGCCGGCGAGTTCTTTATCCAGCTTCAACTCTACGCCGGCTGCGCCTTTGCCTTCCGCGTTCACGTTGCCGATCACATGCGCAGCAAGCTGTCCATTCGGATAACTGCGAAGGCTTCCGTCGCGGATCTCCACCCAGTCCAGCTTCATGGCTTGAATGGCCTCGGCCTTTTCTTCTGAACGTGAGGATCCACTACGAAGTAACCCCGATGGCTCTTCGATGCGGCGGCGGCGTTCAAATCCGCTTCCAGCTTGTTTGCGATCGAGATCGAGAACACGCGCCAGCATCGCCGCTGCAATCCCGCGGTCAGGAATGCGCTTGGGACTTACAACCACAAACTTCGATGCCGAACTAAGGGCGAGATAGTTTCCGTTGTGATCGAAGATGCAACCGCGCCGTGCTTCGATCTTCTCCAGTTTGTCTTGTTGGGATTCGGCGAGGTTACGGTACACCTCGTGGTGGACTACTTGAAGTCCGAACAGCCTTCCTGCAACAACGCAGCGCCCAAATCAGCAGAGACGAGCCCTAAAACAACAAGACGCTCGTCGGATTGGGGTTGGCGAGGGCGCGATCGCCTGCCGTCTCCCATTCCAAAAGCGTCTCGAAACATGGTGGAACGAGCTGATGGTGATGCTCGAGAGAAAAGGCGTGTTAGTGAGCGACCGGCTCCATGTCACCGAAGGGGAGCATATTACGCGCTTCCGTCTTCGTTTTGCCTTCGAGGAATTGGATCTGCTGCGGATCGGGCTCCACCATCCTGAGCGACTTCGAGAGGTGTTCCAGGTGCTCGTAGTTCAGAAGCTTGGCTTCAGCGAATTCAAGCTGGGCCTTCTGATGCTGCAGCTTCGTCTTCTCGCCCTCGAGCGACTGTAGCGTGAAACCGGCCATGATGTTGTAAGCAGCGGGCACTAGCCCGCAATCACGAGCGAAGCAGCAATAAAGCCGGTCGCCACCGTACGGCTCCGGGCTCTCTTCGCGGCGGGATCAGCCGCTCGCACAACCGTGCTGTTATCAATTCGCTTCACGAATAGGTAAACGTCCTCGTTTGCGATCGGACGAAGACGAGGCGATTCCGTTCGTGTCCAAACCGCCGGCGGCGCGGCGGCAAGTTCCCTCACCCCGACGAATCGATTTACAAAAGTTGCCAGTGATGCCATTTCAATTCCTTCAAATTCGCTCTAGCGCCCGAAGTTTCGCGCTCCGGGACGCCGGATTCTTCAAAATCTCTTCACGCGCCGGCTTAACAACATGCTTCGTGAGGATCCGCGCCGAACCGGCGCGGGCTAACGACTGAAAAGCGCCTTTCACTATTCGATCTTCGAGCGACATAAACGTCAGCACGACAAACCGCCCTCTCTGCCGCAATCGCTCCGGTGCCAACCGAAGCAGCGCCTCCAACTCCTCCAACTCGCCGTTCACCGCCAACCGCAGCGCCATAAACGTCTGCGTCGCCGGATGAATTCTCCCCGTTCGCGGCACGACCTCCTCGACCACCCTGGCCAGTCGACCGGTTGTCAGAATGGGCCGCGCGCGAACGATTGCTCTGGAGATTCTTCGCGACCTCCTTTCTTCGCCGAGCTGATAGATCAAATCGGCGAGGGGCTTTTCACCCAATTCATTCACCAGATCCGCCGCGGTTACCTCCCCGCGTCGATCCATGCGCATGTCGAGCGGGCCGTCCTCCATCAGAGAGAACCCGCGCTCCGCGAGTATTCAATTGGAAACGGCTGACACCGAGGTCAGCCAACACTCCGTCTACCGCCGCGACGCCATATTGCTCCAGCGCCTTCGGCATTTCTGAAAAAGATCCGTGGAAAAATCGAACTCGCGAGGCAACGCCCGCAGTCGCTTTGCGTGCTAACTCCAGCGACTCAGCATCCCGGTCGCAGGCAATGACCAGCCCGCTCTCCAGCCGTTCCGCAATGGCCCTGGTGTGCCCCCCAAGACCCGCCGTCAAGTCCAGGTAGAGCCCATCCGGGCGAATCGCCAGATATTCGAGCGATTCTTGCAACAGCACCGAATAGTGCCGAGGACTGCCGCCTTCCCCTGCAGCATCCATACATGGCTCTACCGCAAACCCTTCTTCTCGAGCGCGCTGTATTTTTCGGCCAGGTTGGCCTTTGCTTTAGTAAGCCGCTGCTCGTAGACCTTACTTCCAAACACCTCGATGCGACCCTTGTAAAACAGGAGATACACATCGTCCTTCTCAAACCCCAATTCACGCCGCAGGGTGGTCGGTATTAGGACTCTTCCCTGCCCGTCGATCTCCGATTCCTCGCCATAGTGGTTGGCCACCATCGCAAGATCCGCACGATCTTCGGCATCTTCTCCTGGCTCCGCCAACATCTTTTCCGTTTCACGCCACGTTGAAATCGGATAGATTAGTGCTGTCGATATGTTTAGAGTTGTGATGAAAAGCTTCCGCTCTCCAATGCTTTCGAGATACTGCACAATCGCCGCAGGCAGCTTCAACCGACCTTTTTCATCAACGCGACCACTTAGCGTTCCGCGAGGCGCTTCGACGACCGCCCCGTTTTGTTCCTCTTCATTCGCCACTTCCCCGCCAAATCCGATACCACTTTTGACCACTTTGGTCCTATTCAGTCCACTGGAAAAATACTCGCATGGGGTACTTGCATTTGCAAGGTCTTTGTTGAAGAAATCTGTGTATCTTATTGATTTCGCCTTTCTTACGCCAGGTAAGGGGAGAACGAAGAGAACCGGCAGCGTGATAGGCGCGTCAGTGCTTAGGATTTATCTGAGCCGGCCAGTTCGGTGCATTTCGACCCACGGTCGGCCAAAGCATACTGTGGCGATGTGACACGCCAAGGAGTATCGCTTTACCCTGGAGTGAGGAATTCATCGCGATGACGACCGTCACCATTACCCTTCCGGACAACAGGCTGCGGCCCTGGAGGCGAAGGCGAAAGCGCTTGGGCAGACATTGGAGGGCTGGATCTCTGAGAAGCTTGCGACTGAGGAAATCGAGAAACCCGTTCGTTCGCCGCACGAAGCTGCAACCCACATCCGCGAACTGCAGAAAGTTGTTGAACCCGATCCCGAAGGCTGGACCGTGCGAGACTACATCAACCTCGGGCGCCGGTAAGCGTGACTGCCTTTGTCATTGATGCATCCGTAGCAGCCTCGTGGTGTTTTCCCGACGAACGCACCGCAGACACAGATCGCCGTCTAAGAAGCCCTCTCCAACTCTGCCGAAGCGATTGCCCCTCGTCTCTGGGCTTATGAAATTCGAAACAGCGTTCTTATTGGTATACGGCGCAAGCGCATCACCAGCGCTCATGGGGAAGAGTTCTTGCAGGATCTACAGTCGTTCCGAATCCGCCTTACGGATCCGCCGTCCTATAAGGATCTATTCACATTGGCCACACGCCACGATCTGACAATCTACGACGCTGCGTATCTTGACACTGCCCTGCGCGAGAGTTTGCCGTTGGCAAGTCTGGATAAGAATCTTATCCGCGCGGCCGAAAGAACAGGTTTGAGATTGTTCCACGCTTGAGGGACATACGCGCGGTTAGATTGCGCACAAAAGTGAGGGCAACACTGCGGTCCCACATTGTGGGACAACCCGCGCCCATCCTGTTCTACCTTCCCCACGCGCCCCTAACACTTCGCACATTCTGCAATTCGCGACCTGTTTTCCTGTGATATGATCCCGGCCAAATTGGGGATGTTCTGCGGCGCGACGAAATCATCACACATCCCGCGCCAGCTAACGGGCAGTTTATTCATTCACAAGCGAGAGGGACACAAGTTTGTTTAACACGAATCGACGAGAATTCTTAGGAGCCGCAGCGGCGATTTCTGCTTTGGGGAATCCAGCCATCGCTGCTCCAGATACGGACGCGAAAAAGATGATCGGCATCCAGATCGGCGCCGTATCTTTTGTGGACGAAGGCGTAGAACCGGTCCTCGACATCCTGCAGACCAAGGGTCGCGTGAACGCACTCTTCATTGCAGCGTTCACCTACGGCCGAGGTATCGCCGGCCGCCAAGTTCCCGGCCAGCCGCTCCCCGATCACGGAAGCAAGCAGTACGACACTGCCACATTCCACGGTGGCAGCTATGCCGCAGTCCATCCTCAGTACTATGCGAACACGCCGCTGAAAGACTTCCGTGCGCCCGACCTCGGCGCGTTCGACGTCTTTCAAACTGTTCTACCCGCGTCTCGCAAGCGCGGAATGAAAAACATCGCGTGGTTCGAAGACGTCTTCCGCAACGATCTCCCGGGCGTAAAAGAATGCGAAGAAAAAGACCTGCACGGCCGCAACGCAACAACGCTGTGCTTCAATAATCCCGGCTATCATAACTTCCTCCTCGACTTATGCGAAGACTACGCAAAGTCTTGGGATCTCGATGGAATCATGTGGGGCTCCGAGCGCCAGGGTGCCTTCGCAAACGCGCTCGGTGCTATGGCTGGCGGCCGACGAAAAGATCCGGGCACAGTCACCTGCTTCTGTCAGTACTGTCAGAAGAAAGGCAAGGACCGGGGCATCGACTTTCGTCGTGTCCAGGAGGGCTTCGGTGAACTCGAGAAGTTTGTAAATGCCGGCCGGCAGCACAAGCGGCCTGTCGATGGCTACTATGTCACTCTCTGGCGTCTCATGCTCCGCTACCCTGAGTTACTCGCCTGGGAGAACCTGTGGCACGACAGCTTACGCGATACTTATGCAGCCATGCACGCCAAAGTGAAATCGGTGAAGCCCAATATGGGCATCGGCTGGCACATCTGGCATACCAACTCATTCAGCCCGATTTACCGCGCCGAACAAGACCTGCAGAAGATCGCGCCTGTCTCTGATTTCCTCAAGATTGTCATGTACGACAACGTAGCGGGCGAACGCCTGGCTACCTACATCGAGAGCGTCGGCGAAACCGAATATGGTGATGTACCCAAAGAAGACTTACTTCGCTTTCATTACGATGTCTTGAACTATAAGAACGAAGGCACGATGGACAAGATCCCGGTGACCGGGCTCTCTTCCGATTACGTCTATCGAGAAGCGAAACGCGCCAAAGAAGCGCTGGTCGGGACGAAGACGCAACTCTGGCCGGGCATCG
The DNA here is from genome assembly GCA_963730775.1 of uncultured Acidobacteriaceae bacterium. Lineage (GTDB taxonomy): Bacteria > Acidobacteriota > Terriglobia > Bryobacterales > Bryobacteraceae > Bog-105. The sequence goes on from CAVSTI010000029.1 coordinate 201,022, forward strand.
ATCTCGATGTTCCCACCGAGCAGACCCACAGTAAATCTAAGCCCGACGGCATTCGCGATGCAGTCTTGGCCGCATTCAAGGCCGGGGCCGATGGCGTCATTCTTTCGCGTAAGTATTCCGAGATGAAGTTAGCGAACCTCGCCGGTGCAGGCGAGGCGGTGAAACAGTTGGGTATCGGCTGAGCTTTTCGTAAGGTTCAGCCCAACCGCTTCCAAGTAGAACAATCGTATTCACAGGGGTGGGATATGTCTTGCGGATCATCTTCCTTCTTTGAGGATAGGAGGGCATTTAGGGCCCTTCTGCTCGCAGTAGCGCTTCTTTTATGTACGCGGCCTGCCTGGTCTCAGGCAAACACCGCAACCTTGTACGGAACGGTAGTCGATCCTTCTGGTGCTGCCGTTCCAAACGCGACGGTCATTCTCACCCAGCCAGGAACCGGGGCAACCAGCACCAAAGTCACCGGCACGTCTGGTGACTTTGGCTTCACCTTCGTCCCGGCCGGCTCCTACAAGCTCCAGATCACGGCCCAGGGATTCACTAAGTACGTCAACAATGGCGTACAGCTCACCGCTGGCCAACAGATTCAGCAATCCTACAAGCTGGAACTCGGCTCGAGTACAGAGACCGTAACAGTCGAAGGCGGAACTCCTCTCATCAACACTGTCTCTGCTCAACAACTGCACAGTTACAGCCTGACGGAGGCCCGAGAACTCCCGCTGCAAAACCGCAACTTCAGCGGGCTCCTCAAAGTCAATGCTGGTGTCGTTCCCAGCCAGGGGAATAACGGCAGCGGTGTCGATATGAACGGCGTAGGGCGAAACGGGACAGTTTACTCCTTAGACGGAACAAGCGCAAGCGGGAACTCCGGCGGAAATGATCCCGGCGTTTACCAGGGCGCCAACTTAGTCGATGTCATGAGCGTCGAAGGAATCGACGAAGTGAACTCGGTGAAGGGTGTCATCCCGGCAGAATACGCAAATGTCATAGGAGGTCAGGTCAACCTCATTTCTCGCTCTGGCACCAATTCCTGGCATGGCAGTCTGTTCGAAAATAATCAGAATTCGGCTCTGAACGCTCGCTTCCAACGTGCTGCAACGAAGCCACATCTTACTCTGAATCAGTTCGGTGGTTCTCTGGGCGGCCCTATCAGAAGAAACAAGATCTTTATCTTCGGTGATTACGAAGGCTACCGCGATTCCGAAGCCCAGTTCGTACAGGGAAACGTGCCTACGCCCGCGATCCGAAACCAGTTGCTTGCCGCTGTACCCGGGTATCAGCTCGCATTACAAGCCTTTCCGCTTCCCAATGCGCCGTTTGCTCCGGGTGCTACGGTGGGCTCTTATTCAGGTCTGGCCTCGTTGATCAGGAACGACAACCACTTCGACGCAAAGGGCGACATCCTACTCACCGATAACGGTCGGCTCAGCGTTTCCTACAGCCACGGAGTGCCGTATCAACAAACACCGCGCTACTACGTAAACGATCCGCAGATTTACTCGAATACACTCGACCGGGGCAACCTGAGTTACATCACCGGCGGTGGTCAATGGACCTCGGAAACGCGCTTCGGCTATAACCGCACCATCCAGGATCGGCTCGACCAGTTCTTTAACCTGATTGATCCCGGCAATTCCAACGAAGCGACTCCCTACGGAAGGCGCCTGCCCGATCTGCAGACGAACCTCGGATGGAGTGGGCCTCCCGCCGAAATCAATCATTCGGGTGGACCTTTCTGGCAAATCGAAGAGAAGTACGCTCGCTACGTCGGGAAACATGCCCTGAAATTCGGAGGTGACTATCGCCGCTCCGTGGGCACACGCAACAATCCCCAAATCCCCGATTACCTCTTCTCGGGGCTGCCCGATCTGCTTGCCAACCGTCCCACTCAGGTCAGCGCTACCTTCGGTTCGGGTCTCTACTCGGGTCGCATGTACGATCTCGGCGGGTTCATCCAGGACGATTGGCGGGTCAGCAGCAAGCTAACTCTTAACCTTGGCTTCCGTTATGACTACTACTCCAACTTCATTGCGAAAGGCGAGGGCGGGACGCCCCAGGCAGGCCTCTACAATCCCAATTCCCTCAGCATGGATGGCCGTTTCAATGTCGGCGCATTCCGCTCTCCGTTTTCCCCGTATGACGACGATGCGAAAAACTTCGGCCCCCGCTTCGGTTTCGCTTACAGCCCTGACAATGGCAAGACCTCCATCCGCGGTGGCGGCGGATTCATGTTCAGCAACATCATGCCCGAGAACTTTTGGAACGTTGTCTCCAGCGCTCCGAACATTCCCTACCGGGCCATTTTTAGCCGAGCTGATATCACGACCTTCGGAATCACCTATCCGAACTTCAACGACACCTTCTTTGCTCTCGCTCAGCAGCAAGTGAAGAATTCGAACGCCACAAACGTTGCAGCGATTTTTAACACCCACCTGCAAAATCCGTACACGATCCAGTACACGGTCAGTGTTCAGCGCCAACTCTCGAACAGCATGCTTTTCGAGAGCGCAGGTGTCGGCACGCGCGGCGTTAAGTTCATCCTCTGGCGGAATGCCAATACTGTGGATCGCCTGACGGGTGTCCGGCCCAACAGCAACCTAGGCCAGCCTTACTATATGGATAACTCGCAGAGTTCAACTTACTACGGCTGGCAAAACACTTTGAAAAAGCGCTTTTCGAACCGTCTTAGTTTCGATATTAATTACACCTGGTCAAAGGTTATCGCCAACGGAGGCGGTGATATCGGCTCGTACTATCAGGGCGAGAACAGCGCTCGGAATCAGGACTTCTTCAATTTGAGAGCTGACCGCGGCCCGGCCCCGTTCGATATCACTCATTACTTCAACTCCAACCTGGTTTACGAAACGCCGACCCTCAAGGGCTGGGGCCAACCCTGGATCAGTCACGTTCTCGGCGAGTGGCAAGTCTCCGGAATTTTCCGCGCCAACACCGGCCTGCCCGTTGTAATCACACAGACATCGTCCACTCCCAGCCAGCGGGCCAACTACATAGGCGGCAACCCCATTTTGCCGAACTATCAAAGCACCTTAAATTATCTGAATCCCGCGGCTTTCCAACTGATCCCGGTCGTTTCCGCTTCGGGAGCGCCCATCACGCCCGGAACCGCAGGACCGGGAATTGTCCGCGGCCCCGGCCTATGGAATCTCGACTTCAGCTTTGCAAAGAACTTCAGCCTGAAGGAACACCTAAAGCTGCAGATCCGCACCGATATGTTCAACGCGTTGAACCACACGAACCTGAATGGGCTCCGGAACAGCATCAATGATCCTTTCTTCGGCCAGCTCCTCAACACTGCCGGAGCTCGGATCATCCAGCTGAACGCGCGCCTTAGCTTCTGAAAGGTGGCGAAGAAGTTTACTACCGCGGGCGGACGGAAGAACAGGATATGTTGCCAGGGCAGAGTTTCCACTGCGTGATCCAGGGTGTAATGCTCTGCCCCGAGTTCAGCGACGACCTCTTTCACGGACATCTTATGTTCTGGCCGGATGGGCACAGTCGGATCTTCTTTCCGGAATTCGAGCAGTACTAATTCACCAGAAGGCCTAAGCGCTTTTGCAATGTTCCGAAGCATCAGCTGCGGATCGGCGAGTTCGTGATATACGTCCACCATCAATACGTAGTCAAGACCGCCTGCGGGAAGCCCCGTTTCCGTTTGGGTCCCCAGCACACTTTTCACGTTCGTCACTTTCTGCGCGGCTGCATTCGCTTGTAACCGCGCCAGCATCCCGGGCTGTATATCGTTCGCGTAGTAAGTGCCTCCGGGCGCAATCCGTTTAGCAATACGCAGCGCGTAATAGCCTGTGCCCGCCCCGATCTCGCCTACGTTCATTCCCGGCGCAAGACGCAATGCGGCAATAGCTTTCTCGGGACGTTCTTCTCGTTCTCGCTCTGGACGTTCAAGCCAGTCCGCACCCTCCACGCTCATGGTTTGAGCGATTACCCGGCCGGTCACCGGGTGGACGCGCAGTCCCGTCTGGTACGGCCATACAGCTTGGGCTGCGACAAGAAAAACGAAGGCGGCGAATGCCGGGCCGCGCGGCTGCAATTTCATCTGGATCTCACTCGGCCAGAGTATCGCGTCCGAGCGAGCTCGCCGGACACACTTCGTCCCAGAGTTCTTCCTCGAACGTTTTCCAGTGATCGCCTGAGCCCCGATCTGAGCGGCAGCACGAGACAACGAGGCCGGCCACCATTAGTAACGGCGTAATTCTGGCAGTGTTCGATCTGGGACAGACTTTTAGTCCCAAACTTATGAGTCTCTCCAAGTCTGCGCTTTACACTTCTCTGGCAATGCTGCTCGCTTCCCTGCCAAGCTTTGCGCAAAAAGTAGACCTCGCGCTGGGATGGTCATTCACGCATGCTGACCAGACGACCGGATTCGCTGATTTGAACGGTTGGTACGGCTCGGCCTCCTATAACGTCATGCCTCGACTCGGACTGACCGTCGAGCATGAGAGTTATTGGGGAGACTTCAATCGAGATCGGATGAACAACCATGTTTGGCTTGGCGGTGCCACGTGGAAGCTGGCGGACAGCGAAAGAAAGATCGTGCCATTTGTTCAGCCTCTCGCTGGAGATACTCGCAACAGCTCCAGCGGCACTGTCCAGCACAACTTCACCTTTCAACTTGCAGGTGGTCTGGACATAAAGATGAAGGGACCAGTGTCGCTTGAGCTAATCCCGGCCGAATACACACTGACTCGCCAAAATGGGATGGCGGCAAACAGCTACTCCGCTGCGGTAGGTGTCCAGTTCTCGTTAGGCAAATAGACGCGGGCGGTGCCGGCGAGTTTGGTCCTTCCCTCACGCCTCTCGGACTACTCTCCGGGCCCACAACAATCACCACGGTTCGATCACCGAAAATTGACCAGCATTTCGGATGACTGGCGAACGCACGCGCTCACCAAAAATCCAATGATGTTGGAATTTATCCGAGTTGTCTCCGTGAGACAGGATACATCAAAGTAGTAGTAGGCGAGAGAAGAAGACGTGGTCAGGAAGTTAAGCGATCTGAGTGATGGGATGTCTCCTCCGGAGCGTATTTCGCTCCGGAGGACAATTTGCGCGATCAAGTTGTCTTTGGCCGAAAACAAGAACGAACTAGTAGGCGCGTTGACAAAGCTGGTTGCGGGAACCTCGATGTATCTCTGCGGACCCGGCTTGAACGATCACACCGCCAGAGTCATGGTGGACGGCCACTACTATCTCGTTTTTCGCCACGATATCGGCTAGCAGCCCATCCGTGAGCTTTTCTGAATGTGCGGTCCGGCTGCCGAATTTCGTTGTTTGCGGGAACCCATCGTTTAATACGACTCCACGCCTCGATTTGCTCGGCGCACCCTGCCCAATGAAGTAAACGGGAAAGGGTGTCGAGACTAGGTCGATTTCGGGGCCTCGACGCACAACTTACTTCGTCGCTTCGAATATCAGCTTTCATTGGCGGCGCCCCGTGCTCGCGTGCGCAGCAACTTACGAGAGGTCTATGTTACATATCCACTTTGGAGCGGGCCGCCTGGGACTTGGTCTCGTGGCTCCATTCTTTCAGAAACCTGGTTCGGAATTATTTCTACTCAACCGTGATCAATCCGGCAAGAACGAAACCGGCAGCACGGAATTGACTCCTGAGCGAAAGGCTGAACTTCTCCGAGACCAGCCCGAGCACAAGTACGGCATCCAAACGCCCGGGGAACCGGACGGTATCCGCGAGATCGTCAGTTATGACGAATTTCTAAGTTACTCCCCGGAAACAATCGAGGAACTGACGGCTGGAATTCTTCGGCGCTCCGCCCGTAAAAACGACGGCGTCATAGTCACTGCATCGGTACTCAAAGTTTCGAATTACGGACCGGTGGTGCAGGCCCTGAACACTATCTGCCGGGCAAAGGAGGCAGGCGAGCAGATCGGGGACGTGTACCTTGTTGCGTGTGAAAACACAGTGAGTGCGCACGAGGTACGCGATGAGCCTACGTTGCGAGAGCAGATGGATCCAGAGACCCATAAGCATCTCAGGTGTGTGCACGCTCTTGTGGATAGGATGTGTGTCGCACTCGAAGAACATCCGGGCGGCAGTGGCCCCCTGGCTCATCCGGCCGTGTTGGTACGGGCGGAAGAGTACGGCTCGCTGAAGCTTGAGATTCGACCCGAGACGCAGAAATTGCCGGAGCTATGCCAGGGAAGCAGAATTGAATTCAGCGAACATTTAGCCGTCGAGAAAAAGATCAAGGGTTGGCTGCTGAATGGAACGCACTGGTTAATTGCGCTCACCGCTTTCCAGGCAAGTGAAGGCGATGCGGGACTGAAATTGAATGAGTATCTGGCGGCACACCCGGAACGCCGCAGATTCGCTGAGCAAGTCCTGGGCGAGATCAGTGAAGGCATTGAAATTATTCTTCGTAATGATCCGGAGTACGCCGACTTCATTCGCGATGTTGCGCCGGATGCATATCTGGACGGCGCGGCGAAAGCGATTCTGCGCCGCTTTGCCGGAACGGAAGATTCCATCGCTCGCATCCTCGCTCGCTTCCGAAGACCTTCCCCGGAAGAGACGACCACAATCGAAAGCTTCGTCAAGCGCTTCTTTGACAGAGTCGATGGGCCAATTGCCGCCTACGAAGCCGAAAAAGGATTCGATCCTCCAGCGACGAGCCACGGATTAGTCAGCCTCTGCCGCCTCCTGGCTTCTGGCACATTCGTTGACACTGCAGCCGCCTAAGACGGTCCCCGGCCTCGTCCCCATTCACACCACGGAGAATATTTTGCCAGCTACGAAAGAACCGACTGCTCCCGTACAGGATCAGTCAACCAGCCAATCGCCAAGCCGTTCCGGGCAAACGAATACTACTCGTACCTTGTTATTCGCTACTGGTGTAATTGCAATCGCAGGCTTCCTCTACGGCTACGACACCGGTATTATTTCCGGTGCGCTACTGGACATCAAAGATCAGTTCCACCTCCAACACACCATGGAGGAAGTCGTAGCATCCGCGATTCTCGTCGGAGCCGTCTTAGGGGCCCTGGTCTGCGGGTCGATGTTCGAGCGTATCGGCCGCAAACGCACTATGACGCTCATAGCCGCTGTGTATGTGCTCGGCGCCGTTGCATCCAGTCTGGCTCCGAACGCGATACTCCTCGCGGCAGCCCGCGTCTTTCTCGGGTTTGCCGTCGGCGGTTCTTCGCAAACCGGTCCTGTCTATGTAGCGGAAATCGCGCCCGCCGAGCGCCGCGGACACTTCGTGACCTCGTTTAATGTCGCGATCGGTATTGGCATCGTGATAGCTAACGTGGTCAGTTCATCCCTTCACGGACAGATGTCGTGGCGTTGGATGATCGCTGCGGCGGCCGCGCCTGCGGCCATTCTGCTCTTTTCAACATTCAAGATACCGGAGAGTCCACGCTGGCTTGTAAGTCAGTGCAAGAACGACGAAGCCAGAAAAGAACTCGAAAAGCTCAGGAGCGACCAGGACGGCATCGATGACGAGATCCGCAAAATCCAAGGCGTGACAGAAAAAGAAAAGCACGCCCCCCGTGAAAGGATGGAAGGGTTTAGGGCAAGAATGGGCCCGCCCTGCTGTGATCGCCGCTCTGGGCATCGCGGCCTTCACGCAACTCACTGGAATCGAGATGATGATTTACTATGCTCCAACTCTCCTTTCGAACGTAGGCTTTCAGCATGCGGCCGCACTGAAGACTAGTTTGGGGTTGGCAATCGTCTATGCGGTAATGACCGCAACCGGGCTGATGATCGTCGATCGCGTCGGTCGTCGGCGTTTATCTCTCGCCATGCTGCCAGGGGCGGCTCTGAGTCTTGTCATACTCGGGTGTCTATTTGTTTTCCACATTGCCACAAAGGAGCACGCCTGGATGGTTGTTGCTTGCCTGCTCCTGTTCATGTTCTTCAACGCGGGCGGCATTCAGGTTGTAGGATGGCTCTCCGGATCCGAGATGTATCCTCTCTCGGTCCGCGGTGCTGGAACCAGCGCACAGGCAACTATGGTCTGGAGCTCCGACCTGCTTGTGACGGCCACTGCCTTGACGCTCGTTCACCTGCTGACAACGGGGGGAACCATGTGGGTTTATGGCGTGATGAATGTCCTGGCCTTTCTCTTCATCAAACGATTCGTCCCTGAAACCAAGGGCCGCAGCCTGGAAGACATTGAGACCATGCTCCGGGACGGCGACTTTCATCCTTGACCAAAATTGACAGAAACAATGACAGACCTGATCATCTTTGATTGCGACGGTGTGCTGATCGACAGCGAGATCATCGTTTGCCGGATTGCGGCGGAGGAATTGACGCGACTTGGCTACCCATAACCGTCGATCAAGTTATGGATCGTTTCGCCGGTAGACCAGACGGCGAAATGCGCGCCGAGATTGAAGGGGAATTGGGCCGTGCTCTTCCGCCAGCGTACACGGAAATCGTCAACGCTCGAACGGAGGAAGCCTATAGCTCTGAGCTCAAAATCGTGCCGGGGGTACTGTCCGCGCTCGATGCGATTGATCTTCCGATGTGTGTGGCTTCCAGCAGCTTTCCTGCAAAGCTAAGACTCGGCCTCGAGATAGTTGGACTTTATGACCGTTTCGCTCCGAACGTGATCAGCGCAACCGTGGTCTGCCACGGCAAGCCCGAGCCGGACGTCTTCTTGTTTGCGGCGGGCTGGATGCGAGTGCCTCCGCGTAAGTGCACTGTGATTGAAGACAGCGTCGCCGGCGTTACCGCAGCTCATAGAGCTGGCATGCGCGTCCTCGGTTTCACAGGGGGCAGGCATTGCGGCCCGGATCATGCGGCAAGGCTTCTTAGTGCGGGCGCTGAACTAACCTTTAGCGACATGAATGACCTTCCGCATTTAGTTGGACGCAAGCTCGATGAGCGCTGCCACGGTCCGGTTCACTCCGGGGCCGGCGAGTCGCGCTGAATTTCACGCAAAGCGGAAGAGAGCACGCGTACAGACAAGTCGTGAGGCTAATCTTTTGCTTTGTGCTTTTCGATAGTACGGCGCACGATGTCGATTCCGTGGCTAAGCTGTTATAATCGGCTTTCAACGCTCGCCTTTTTCTCACCTTCGCTTACTTTCAGCGCGAGCCGGGAAATCGTCGCATGCGCGTCTTCGGCCTTGGCTAGGATTCGCCTACTGCATCCGTATCACCCATTTGTAATTCCGTCTGCGCAAGGTCCAGAAACGTGAAGGATAAGTCCAGGTCAGTATTCAAGAATTCCAGTCGAACCTGCTCAGAATCTGAACGCACCTTTTCGGGATCAGGTAACTCGTTAGCCATATACGACGGGGTTCGTGCCATTAGGCTACCACGGCCGATTGGCAACATAACTTCATGTCATAACTGGTGCGTAAGCACTTCGCGAGATCGGATAACCACCTTCGCCCCAGCTTGCCGGGCTTCCCTTTTTTGGGTAGCAAGACCTGCAATCGTCGTGCGCGGAGTCGACTGGCCTTCATCTCGATTCGGGCGACTCCAGGCAGTGTCTTATTCAGGCAGCGATACGATCACTTCATGCCAGATCGCCAGCCGCAGACTCGACAAAATCACGTTCGCTTTCATCCACCGTTTCACTTCTTCTTTGCTCCGGCGATTCTGGTGCTGCTCGTGATCGCCATTTACGAGGCAATTCGTTATCCCGGCCTCGCCTCTGCAGCCCAGGTCCTGCTTGTGCTTGTCGTAGGCACAGCCGGCACCTTAGCTCGAACCTATGCGTTGAAGGTACAGGATCGGGTCATTCGCCTGGAGGAGCAACTGCGGCTCGCGGGCCTTCTCGGCGAGGAGTACCCCTCGACCATACAAACGCTCTCCGAGCCACAAATCATTGCACTGCGCTTCGCCTCGGACGAAGAAGTTCCCGCTCTCGCCAAACGGGCGGCAAGAGAGCGACTCAGCCCCAAACTGATCAAAGAACAGATCAGCAACTGGCGCGCAGATTACTGGCGAGTCTAAGCGCTTTGCAGTGGACTCAGCTCAATCGCACTCCGCCCCGTTAGAAATCGTCGAAGATAATCGATCTGCCCCAAGTGATAGTTGAAGTGGGCGAGCAAGTGAAATATGAACTGCTGGGTGGACAAGTCGATGCCCAGAACGCGTTCCGGAAACGGCGCCCTCAGTGCTTCGTCCGGCAGTTCTGAAATTGCTCTGACAACGATCGCGCGCACAGCTTCGAGTCGCTTCACGAGATCCTGTCGCGTCACTCCCGAGCCGGAAAACTCTTCCTCACGCCGCCGATGGTAGGAAACGTTGCCGAGTTGCCGGCCCACGTACTCGCGAAGATTTCCTTCCAGATGCAACGCAAGATTGCCCGCCGAGTTACTTACCCCCTGTGTCTTCTCCCACAGCTGTCCGTCGTCGTCAAACGCCTCTATCTCTTGGACGATTCTGCTCAAGTCGCGCCGAAATAGTTCTGCAAGCTCTTCTTGTGTGGTCACGGAATTCAGTGTAGACGTTCACTGGTTCACCCGCGTTGGGTCTACTCCCCAATGCCTGGCTTCTTCGTAGCTTGGCTTCGCCGTTCATGTAAATCGCATGTTGCAAGCAGGCGGTGTACCGGGTCAGGGCAAACCACAAGAGAATCCGGTAGTTGCCGTGACCCGGTTTCACCAGCCTGTTGCTCAGGATCTAAACGGTGAGGAACCGTTGCTTCGATTTGCACGCTATCGCAGTGCCGCCGATGACAGGAATCGGGCTATAAGTAGCGTGTGCTCCGCTTACTCCCAACCAGACCAGCCACCCGCGAAGAACTTATGATAGAGACCGAAATCCGCGCCCCCTGCGAATAAGTCTATGCGGCCCGGTTCACAGCTCACGGCATCCGGATCGGACGTGAGAGTTCCACCCAGAGATTCCCAACCAAACCATCCGCCGTCATACCACTTATGCCAGATTGCGTTGTCGCCGCCCCGTACGAATAAATCCAGTCGGCCCGGTGCCCACGAGCATACGGCTGGGCCGGATTGTGCAAATCCACCAAGGGATTCCCAACCAGACCATCCGCCCTCATACCAGTTATGCCAGATCGCACTATCGTTGCATCGTACGAATAAGTCGAAGCGGCCGAAGCCCCAGGACTACAGCGGCGGGACCGGACGTCAAAGTTCCGCCCAGCGATTCCCAGACAGACCATGCCCGATCGAAACACTTGTGGATGAGCAGCATTGTCGCAGCCCGAGCAACTAAGTCTATGCGGACTGAAGCCCAGGAGCTCACAGCGGCGGGATCGGACGTCGTGACACCGCCGAAGATTGCAGACCCAATCTCCAGACCATCCGGCTGCCAATGATTCTGCCACTTATGCCAGAATGCGAAAGTCGTCGCCCTCCATCGATACATCGTCCATATCGTGACCTAGTGCCCTAGGTATGCTATACAACCTGGACCGGATTGCAGAGAACCGTTCAAGAGTGATTGGCTGGCCACGATTAGCTCTCAGGAGGCGATCTTCGAGGAACTGCCAGTAATTAGAACGGTACCATTGCGAGATTGACCAATATGGAAATCTGAAGAGTAACCAAAAAAGATTGCGTCGATGCTGCGGGAGATATGCATATGGGTATAAGTACATCGATATTCACTCACGGCCAAACAGCCGCCCATCTCGCTGTAGGATTTAACAACACAGGGCGCTCATGTTCTGGAAGCTATATCACTTCAATTTCGAACGTGATCGGGCCGGCAACATGTTCGTCTCAACGCTGCATCCGGTTTCGCCATCTGGTTCAGGACAGCGTCTCTGATTACTCGCCTATGCATCAAACTCGACTTTCAATGGTTGTTGATCGTGCGATACTACGCGGGCCAGCTAGCGTTCGATTAAAGCTGCTCCCCTTGGGCTGGGCGAACGGAGGATAAGCGAACTGCGACCGCAACGACTGCTCTGGAGCCGATGTCGAAACGGCTCTCAGCCTTTAGTGAGAACGGTTCGGGATCACACGCGAGCGGAGCTCGGTCGTGCTCACCTGTGCACTGACCGAATGTCTTTGCTCCTCACGCTATTTCGCTGTATTCCGGCTCGATGCCAGATAGACCAGCAATCCGAGGATAAGAATGGCCATACTCCCAAAGCAAACACCAGCCCATCCGAATCGCGTCCACAAGATCGTCCCCACGTATGAGCCTCCCGCGCCGGCAACGAAGTAACACACCATGTACACCATGTTGAGTCGGCTCCGCGCCTCGGGCGCCAACGAGTAGATGCGCGTCTGATTTGAGACGTGACCCGCCTGGACGCCTAAATCCAGCAGGACGACAGCGACGACCAAACCCCACAGTCGCTGGCCAAGGAAATAAAGAAGGACGAATGAAAAAAGGGCGGTAAGTAGCCCGATCAGCACATTCCGCCTCGCACCATAGCGATCGGCGATTCTTCCGATCAGTGGCGCGCCTGCGGCTCCGGCCGCTCCCACCAATCCGAACGATCCCGCAACCGCACTTCCGTAGTGGTACGGAGGAGTTCGAAGAAAGAACACCAGCGTCGTCCAGAACGCACTGAAGCACGAGAAGAAGACGCCGCCCAGAATCGCTGCTTCCCGAAGCGCAGGATACTTTCGAACAAGTTGCACCGTGGATCGGATGGAACTCCACCAGGACATCTGCACAACCGGGCCGGACATTGGCAGACCGGTCCGGAACAGAGCGGCAACCGCCAACATCAACCCGGCCGCAATCCAATACATCGCGCGCCACCCAAACCAGGCTCCTGCAAATCCGCTAACGGTTCTTGCTAGCAGAATTCCCAGCAACAGACCCGAGAGAACAGCACCTATCGTCGCGCCGCGACGGGCCGGCAGGGCCAGGTGAGCGGCGTACGGAACAATAACGTGAACAACCGAACCGGTAAGTCCTACTCCGAAGCTAGCCAGCGCCAGCCACCAGAAATTCCGTACCGTCGCCATCAGAATAAGAGTGAGCGAGGCCGCAAGCACCAGCCGAACGATCAAGCTTCTCCGCTCCTTCGTGTCCCCCAAGGGCACGAACGCAAACATGCCGAAAGCTGTGCCCAGCTGGCTTAGCATTGCGACGGTCCCAACAGCGGAAACCGAGATCCTGAAGTCCGATGCGATCGCCGAGAGTAGCGGTTGACTGTAGTAGATGTTCGCGACCATCGCACCCGCGCCAAAAGCTAGCAGAGATACTTGTAACCCGGTAAGACCCGGTTCGGAATGCTGTGAGTGGATCGCTACTGCCGGGAATTTCTAGCGATTGAGACGTGCTCTCCATGCATTGTTGTGGGGCGGCCGATAAATGCGCATCGGAATGGTAACACGCGGTCAGATGCTTCAGTGCCGAAATCGCGAAGTGAGGGCGGGATAGTCTGGAAAGGTTTATGAACAAGCGATGCACGCTCGCCGCAATGGTTCTTTTTGCAAACACGTTGTGTGTGTTTGCAGCGGAGGACTCCCTTGGGCTCAATAAGCCGGATCCAAAGCCGGCCGGAATGAACGGCAAAACATCTCGACTTGATTGCAACTCGCATGAAGGAGTATGTGGACGCCAACAAAACAGCTGGAATGGTCACGATCGTCGCACGTCACGGACACGTTGCCAGTTTCGAAGCCGTTGGCTTCCAGGACCTCGAAAAGAAAACCCCGATGCAAAAGGACTCCCTGTTTCGCATCGCTTCGCTAACAAAGCCGGTGACCTGTGCCGCCATCATGGTCCTGGTTGACGAAGGACGACTATCTCTTGTCGATCCGGTTCAAAAGTTCCTTCCCGAATACGCCGGCCTAAAGATGAAAAGCTGTCCCGCACGCTCCGGTTATGCCTGCCAATCCGTCGCACCTTCGCGCGCGATCAATATTGAGGATCTGATGACGCACACCTCGGGCCTCCCCGCAGGCGGACCGCGCGGCAGTTCAGATCCGCAAACCCTGGCGGAGCTGGTTACGCAGGGTGCAAGGTCGGACTTACTGTTCGAACCCGGGACCCAGTGGAATTACAGTAACATCGGGATCGACATTCTCGGGCGGATCGTAGAAATCGTTTCCCACCAGCCCTTCGAAGACTTTCTTCGGACCCGGCTTTTCGAGCCTCTCGGCATGCACGACACCTTCTTCTTCGTCCCTGCCCAAAAGCAAGGCCGGCTCGCCACTCTCTACACGTACGATAGCGGGAAACTCGTCTCGGCGGAGGCCGAATGGGGTGCGCAGCATCGGGCGCACATCCCGGTACCTGCGGGAGGGCTGGTCAGCACAGCATCCGACATGCTTCGCTTTAATGAGATGATGCGCCGGGGAGGCACACTCGACGGTAACCAGGTGCTGTCCCCCTCGGCAGTTCACCTGATGACCATCTCGCATACGGGCGACTTACCCGCAGGTTGGGTGCCCGGCGTTGGCCATGGATATGGGTACGAGGTTGTTCGAGAGCCCGCCGGCATGTTTCGCTATAACTCTCTAGGCACTTACGTCAAAGGGGGCGCATACCGCACTTATGAGTGGGTCGACCCGGAGAAGGACTTAACGGGTGTGTTCATGATGCAGCTAACGAATGGAGGCGGCGATGTGGCCGACCCCATCAACAGCTTCATGGCAATCAGTGCAGCCGCGATTGAGCACTAGCCGCAACGTTCGGCTTCGCTGAAGCAGGTGAGCAGAACCCTGCGGTCGGATCCGCATCGCAAAAGCACTTCCGGAAGTCTTCCGCCTGAGCGTTGCCGGTGGCACAAGCTGTCGCAGCAAACTCGCGTTTCGTCATTTCCGTACGCCCCTGGGTCCAGACCGAGTAGATTTGTTCCCACTTGCTTCGAACTTTAGACGAATCGCGTATTTGCGAATACAGCTTCGAAAGACTTGCTAGGTCAACTGCTTTCGCCTTCCACTCACGGCGGAACTGATAGCCGAGCTTCCAATCGGGTGCCGCATCAGCAAGATCCAAGTACCACGTTCTCAAGTCGGTGAGCGTGCCATCAGATCTGAAGCTAGCTTCTCGAAAGGCGGGATTCTGTCTCACGTTAGGACTTATACCAGGGTCGAGCAATACAAAGCCCGAGTAAGCCCCGGGTCGCGCCGAGTAGCCGGAAGTCATCGAAGTGAGTGTGTCCGGCAAGCTGGTTCTGCACCGTCGTGGCGTACCCTCGAAGTATCTTCTCGAATTCCGTCTCGTACCGCGGATTCCACAGCGTAACAACTCTGTCCCTGTTTGGCGCTCGCTGATGAGTGCTGGCGTAACCGTCAATGCCTGGCGGAATGTGGTAAACCAGCCAAACTTTCTGATTGTCAGCCTTTGCAGCAGCCAGTCGCTTTTCTAACCAGGCAAGCATTCGTTCGCCGGGATCGTCGCCTTTGTTTCCGCATGCATTCTGATATCGCCATGACAGAAACGTTGTGTTCAACACGATAATCCGCTCATGATGCAACGTTGGATGGGCAATATCGTAGCTCCCTAAATTGTTCCAGCTCCCTTCCAGAGCCGCCGGCGCCACCGCTATTGCGTCGGCGATTGCGGGGAGCAACTTTCGCAGAAATACTCCACCGGGTTCAATCGAGTAATCCACGTCGCCGCAATCTCCGTCATTATTCCCAAGCGCCATGATGACGGGAACTCCCGGCACGGCATTCTTCAGTTCGCGCTCGAGAAACAGCGCCGTTTTTTGCGCGAAACTTGCGAAGTCGTGCGAGCCCGGGATCTCCTGTTCATAATGCTCTCGCAGGTGATGTGCAAAGAGATCTCCCGTGACGATGGCAAACTTCGGCTTTTCACGAAGGTGAGCGACGCGCTGCAGAACCGATTGGAGGAGCGCCCAGTCTGTATCGTCTCCGTACTGGCTCAATGGTTGCGAGGGCGGCTCAGACAGAACCGACTCCCAGCTCTGCACGTCGGCTAGGTCCAACTGTTTTGCTTTCGAGGACTGCGCGAGCGGATTGAAGTGGATATCTGAAAGGATCAGAAAATCGGGATCGGACGCAAAAAGCGGGAATGAGCCGACCAGCATCAGACTGACGATGGTCGATCGGCTCCAATTCCCGCGCGTGAATGGCTTAGTTATTTCCCCTCGACTTGTAATTGATTATCAACTGAGAACACGTTAGGCACGCTTCTCGCCCGTATATTGATCAGGTTCTTGTCCATTTCGTTGGCCACAACGCCTTCCAGCCGTACATGGCCGTTGCTGACAATGATGTGGATCGAAGGAAGCGCCTGATATCCGTATCTGGTGCCGATCTGCGGATCGCCGTAAATCGCCCGGGCCATCGCCATCCGGATTTGATCGTCCATTGAGGATAGCGGAAGCACGTTGATCTGATTCACCACTTCCTTGACCCCTTCGATTCGCTTCACGACATTTTCGGCATCCGATTTCAAAACAGGACGTGTAACATCGCCGACCAGCGTTACCGTGTCTCCTGAGAGACGAAAACCAAGGTCATCGAAAACCGAGTAATAAGGCAGCATCAGCAACTGGTGGCGAACTTCCTTCACAAGCCGCGCATCGCTCGCGCCATCATGCGAGAAAGCATCAGAATGCGCGTTCTGCCCGAAAGCCAAAGGAGCAACATAGTGCGCCCGCTAACAGTAGAGTGCCTATTCGCTGCGTAGACATTTATTTAATCTCCAGTTAATAAGACCGAAGCGAACGACGGTTGTGTTTCATCCGAGTTCTCCCGGAGGATGCTAGGCATTCAAAGCCAGATTCCGATGAAATACATCAAAGGCCAGACTGTAACATAGGTGGGCCAATGCCGGATCATACCGGTAACCTTCGTCGCGCATGAACGCATGCGCACCGTTCACCTCAAACCACTGAAAGTTGGCTTTCACTTCTTCCAGCCGGGCCTTAATCTCGATTCCGGCCTTCAAGGGGCACATGCGGGTCCTGGCGTCCCCAAACATGAAGTAACTCGCCCTTAATCTCGCCAGCTCGCACTAAAGAATCGTCTTGCTTGCCTCTGCCCAGAGTTGCCGAATGAATATCTGTGGCGTAGAAGCAGACCGCCGCAAGCACATCAGGGTTCATCGCCGCACGAAACGCTAGGTGACCGCCGAGACATATACCGACCACCCCGATACGACCCGAGCAATCCTCGCGCCCCTTCAGATACTCGGTCAAAGCGCGAGCATCTTCGTCGTAAGAGGAAAGCTCCTTCCCGTACTTATGCGCGTTACCTACGTCGGCTCCCGCCTGGTCATAAGCGAGCACCGTTCCGGCCGGCTCCAGTTCGTGATAAACCTCCGGAACTGCGACGATGTAGCCCTGCCCGGCAAACATTGCCGCGGTTCGCCGGATCGGACCCGTGACCTGGAAAATCTCCGAATACAAAATAATGGCTGGAGCCCGGAAATCGCCAGCCGGTCGGAAGATGTACGTCCGCATCGGACCGGTCCGGGTGGAAACCTCGACAATGTCATCTTTAATTGTCATGGTCAAGTAAACATGACACGCATTACTGTGCACGGGGCGCCTCTTCGTACGCCACCATGGCCTTGCCGCTCGACAGGTTTTTCTTCTTGCACCGCACAACCGCACCCGGCGGGTACTCCCACGTTTCATCTGGCGGCATCGTGTCGACGATCCGGTAATAGTCCCGTGCCGAGGTGCTCGGCCCGCACCGATCGCAGCAGGTTCATTCCTTCTCCCGGTCAGATTCACATAGATGCTGGTCTCCTTGCCGGACGGAATCGGCACGGGAGCGGGTTGGGCTACCGGCGCGGTCTCGGGCGGCGGCGGCGGGAAGTGGGTTCTTCCCGAACAAGTACAGGCGCCGGCGCCGAAGCGGGCGGTGGGGGAGGGGGTGGTGGAGGAGGGCAACAGGATGCAGCGGTCCTGCCATAGGGGCTTGGACCGGCATTGTATTCACCCGTAAGGTCGGCCGGGCCGCCACCGCGCTGCGCTCAACCGGAACTCTGCCGCTCATCCGGGCTCGATCGATAACGATAAACAGAACTGTGCTGCCAAGCCAGACGATGGGCAGCCATTTCCCGCCGAGCAGCGGATCCGTCGGGCCGGTCAGGGAGAACAAGCGTCGGCGCCAACGGAGCAATCGCAACGGCCAGGCTAAATCCGCACACGGCGGCGAAAGCGAAACTCTGAAGAACACTCCGAACGCCTTCAAGATCGAACGCGAATAGCGTGATCAGAAGGATCAGCCCAGCTACTCCGCATAACCAAATCTGCCCGGGAGGAATCAGGAGCAAGGCAACTACGCCGGCAATAACTGCAAGTAGAAGAACGGTCGAATCAACTTCGTTTCTCGACATTTGTGAACGCTCAATTCTAACGAACCGCGACTGGCGGTATTATGCCACGCATGAGCACTCCTACATTGATTGCAAAGCCGACACGCGTGGCAGCCGCCGGGAACAAGCCCAAACTGATTGACGAATTCATCGGCCGGGTGAATTCATCAACTTCGCAGTTGAGCATTGCCAAAATGCAGAGCCCGGGTGGTTGGCAGGAGCCGGGGCAAACGCCTGAATTCGACGAGTTCACCGTAGTCATACGCGGCACGTTGCGCGTCGAACATCGCGGAGGCGTGCTCGATGTCCATGCCGGGCAGGCGGTAATTTGCCCGCGTGGTGAATGGATCCGTTACAGCACGCCCGAGGCCGACGGCGCCGATTATTTCGCCGTCTGCGCACCGGCTTTCTCCCCCGATACCGTTCACAGGGACGCGGAATAATTATCTCTCGCAGGATGTTATAGTAACGAAGGCGGCCCTTTCGGCCTCCACCCCCCGACCGAAGGGCGCGTAGCTCAATTGGCAGAGCAAGTGACTCTTAATCACTAGGTTGTAGGTTCGATTCCTACCGCGCTCACCAGCAAAATCCAACAATTACGCAGTGAGTTCCCGGGCTGAACGGTGAAATAATAGCGTCTACCCAACACAGTGGAAAGCGTTCGCAGCGATTCTGCCAGTTCTCCGCCCTTGCCTCTCATTGGACGCTTTGTGCTTATCGGCGTCGCGATCGTTCTCGCCGGAACCATTCCCCGCAACATCTTTTTCTCTCTGAACCTGCGCTATTTCGCAAATGTCCCCTGGGCCGTGCCAGTCACCGGGATCTACTTGTGGTTTTTCTGGAAACAGTTGCAGCACGGAGACGACCGTCGACAACTTCTTCGTGCGAACCCTCTTCCCCTCCGTGTTTGGCTATGGGCCCTCACTGCCGGCCTGCTTGGTATCGCCGCTCTTGTTCTGGCGTTGAGTATCGTGAACCGTTTCGTCGTGCTCCCGGAGCAGAACCTTCCGGACCTCGCTGGAGTGCCGAGATCCACTGTCCTCGCGTTGCTTCTTGCTGCTGCGCCAATCGCAGGCCTGATCGAAGAGTCCGCATTCCGCGGCTATATGCAAGGACCGATCGAGCGCCGTTGCGGGTTGCCGATCGCCGTCTTGATTACCGGAACAATGTTCGCCCTGGTCCATTTGGACTTTACTCCGATCCTTTGGCCCTACTACGTTGCCGTCGCCGCGCTTTACGGCGCCGTGACCAGTCTGACCAATTCGATATTTCCCGCGATTGTTCTGCACACGCTCGGCAACACCTATTCGAATCTCGATCTCTGGTTACACGGCAAGGCGGAATGGCAGGCATCCGGA
This sequence comes from uncultured Acidobacteriaceae bacterium, assembly GCA_963730775.1. Classification (GTDB taxonomy): domain Bacteria; phylum Acidobacteriota; class Terriglobia; order Bryobacterales; family Bryobacteraceae; genus Bog-105. Next base: position 220,572 of record CAVSTI010000029.1, read on the forward strand.
ACCCCGCTGCACCTCTGGGACTCCGCCGCCTCGATCACTCTCGCTGCCCTGATCACAGCTGTACTCGCCATGTGCGTAGCTTTCTTGAGACTTTCCTCCAGTGTGAGCAGTACTCGCAATCACTAGGTTGCCGGTTCGGTTCCGACCGCGCTCACCAGCACTCCACCTCTCCGCTGATGTATACTGAGCGAACATTCTTTCGAAGAATTGGACCTTAGCCGTACTCTCCCTGTAGCTGAGAGCCTCCAAAGCCTCGAGGACTTCGATCCAATTCGTGAATCCTCTGAGGGAGTCTCCTGGCTTATGTTCCGCAACAGCAGCTCAAACGGTTTAGGGTTGGCAGCGGCGGTGGTTGTCTTAGCTGTCCAACTGTTTGGCCAATCCACGGCGTCCCTTCAAGGGACCATCACAGATGCGACCGGCGCGGCTGTGCAGGGCGCAAAGATCTCCGTCCGTAACAGTGCGACCGGTGAAGAGCGAAATGCCGAGTCCGATTCAGCCGGCGTCTACGTCGTGCCATCGCTACCGGTCGGAACGTACCGCGTCACCGTTACTGCTAACGGTATGGCGCGAATGGTTGCGAACGACGTTGTTCTTCAAGTCGGCCAACTCGCGAAACAGGATTTCTCCGTTCGCGTGGCCTCGAGTAGCGAGGTTGTAGAAGTAACAAGTGCAGCGCCCGTGGTCACTTCGGAGACCATGACGGTCGGCACGGTGATCGATTCTAAGACCGTCCAGGAAATCCCGTTGAACGGCCGGCACTTCCTCGACATGGGCTTCCTCATCCCGGGGACCGTGACGCCGCCGCAGAATGCGAATCTCGCCGCGCCTCTTCGCGGTCAGGGCTTTTTCGGATTCAATACGGCAGGCGGGCGTGAAGACACAGTCAACTTCATGGTCAACGGGATCAACCTGAACGACTTTGGCGGCGGCAACCAGATTACTTTTCAACCGACCATTGCGACCATCCAGGAGTTCAAAGTCGAGAACTCTACCTTTCGCGCTGAGTACGGATTCAAATCGGGCGGGATCGTAAATTTAGCGACTCGCAGCGGGACCAACCGGCTTCACGGCGAGCTATACGAGTACCTCCGTAACAATAATCTGGACGCGCGCAACTTCGGCAACCCGGTTGGACTCGAGATGGCGGGCTTCCATCGCAATCAGTTCGGCGGAGATGTTGGCGGGCCGATCAAGCGTGATAAGACGTTCTTCTATTTCAGCTACGAAGGATTGCGTCATCACCAGGGGGTTCCGCTGACCGCGACCGTGTTGTCAGCAGCGCAACGGGCCCAAGCCCAACTGGTCGGCGATCCAGTCATTCAAAAACTCCTGACATTGATTCCTCTGCCCAACTCTCCCGGGAACGTTTACGTCAGTACCGCCATTGCTCCCGTGACAAGTGACCAAGGCACCGCGAATGTGAGCCACTCGTTCTCCGATTCCCATCGCTTCAACGCGTACTTCGCGTATCAGGCCGATTTGCGGAACGAGCCTCCCTCGACCGTCAACAACAACTTGCCTGGCTACGGTGATATTCGGACCGGGCACCGGCAAGCTTTGACGATTAACGACACTAAGGTCTTGAGCCCTGCGCTGGTCAATGAATTTCGCTTAGGTTACAACCGCATCCACCTGCCGTTCGATCCGCAAACCACTCTGACTGCAAGCGCATTCGGGATCAATAGCGGCGTCAACGCGTTCCCACAGATCAACATTGCAGGCGGAACGCTCGAGTTTGGCGGGAACAACGGTGAACCGGTTTTTCGTGGCGACTACACGGTTGTTGCCGGGGATACCGTGAACTGGGTTAAAGGCAAGCACACCGTCAGATTTGGCGGGGAGTATCGTCGCAACAATAACAACAGCTACTCTTATACTCCCGGCACATTCACATTTCCTACCGTTACTGCATTCATCAACGATCAGGCAAACGGATTCACGGCGAACCCCTCGAACCGCGCCGCTCGCGTGTACATGAATGCTCTCGGCGCCTTCGTCCAGGACAGCTATAAAGTACGACCGAATGTGCTTCTCGAGCTAGGCTTGCGTTACGACTGGAACGGGACGCCGACGGAAGCTTTGAATCGCTTCGTCGTCTTCAATCCCGTTAACAGCACCCTACAAAGAGTCGGAACATCCGGCGGTCCGGATCTCGCCTATAACCAAAATGCACTTAATTTCGAGCCCCGCGTCGGCTTCGCGTGGGACGTGTTCGGGAACAGCAAGACTGTCGTGCGCAGCGGGTATGCAATCCAGGTGGATAGTCCGAATACGGGGCAAGTTAATCCCCTTGCGCAAAATCCCCCATTTGCCCTTCCGATTTCGTTCACCCCGACTTCCTCGGTCCCTTACGTCAGCTTCTCTAATGCTTTTGGTCTGGCGGGCGGTATCCTCTCTCCCAACTCAATCACTTCCAATTACAGAAACGACTACGCTCAATCCTGGAATTTCAATATTCAACAGGCAGTCGCTACGAATGTGAGCTTCTCGGCTGGTTACTACGCCACGAAGGGCACGAATCTGAACATTGTGCGCAACTATAATCAGCCGATCAACGGCGTGCGGCCGTACCCGAGGCTCTCGTCGACAAGCCCGATTTCTCCAGGTTTGCCGCTTGGCAACATCCTCGTTCAGGAGAGCGTCGGAAATTCTTCTTACAATGCGCTTTGGCTTACTGCGACAAAGCGTCTCTCACGCGGGCTTCAATTTAGCGCTTCGTATACCTGGTCGAAGTCAATCGACTATAACTCGAGAAACTCACAGGGACTTGTAGTGCAAGACAGCTACAACCTACGAGGCGACCGAGGCCTCTCAGACTACGACGCCCGCCACCGATTCACTTTGAACGGCATTTATGAACTACCGTTTCACGGTAGTCGATTTCTTGAGGGTTGGCAGTTCGCGCCTATCATCACCTTGCAGACCGGCAATCCGATCAACTTCAGAACTACGAACTCTTCTTTCACAGGGTCAGCAACTTTGCGGGGCAGTGTGACGGGCCGTGTCCAGACAGGTTTCACTCCCGCTCGTAATGGGAATGCGACCTACGTGACTTACATTCAGAATCCAGCGGTGTTCTTTGATCAGGGTTCGCAATTTGGCAATCTTGGGCGAAATGTCGTGATCGGTCCAGGATTTAACAATGTGGATCTCGCGCTGATCAAGAACGTAAGGATTCGCGAAAGCATGAGTCTTCAGATCCGGGCGGACGCGTTTGATCTCTTGAACCAGACGAATTTCGGGCAGCCGGTCTCTACTTTAGGAACAAGCACCTTCGGGCTCCTGACTAATACCCGCTTCCCCACGGGAGATTCGGGATCTTCACGGCAGATGCAACTTGCCATGAAACTGGTTTTTTGAAGCGGTCGGATTCTGGCTCGCGCGCAACAACTGCGTCCCACGAATGCGACCCTGATTTGCTGTTGTGACAAACCACGAGGGGCTACGACGGAGGTTTCGTCCGAAGAAGTTGCGTATTCTGTTCGTCGGCGAATCCCCACCGGCATCGGGCAGGTTCTTCTATCGCGGTGATTCCGGTTTGTATCGGGCTGTTCGAGAGGTTTTCCAAGCGGTCGATCCGGCGATTAGGGACGAAGAGTTCCTCTACACATTCCAGAATTGCGGTTGTTATCTGATCGACTTGTGCGGGGACCCGGTGGATCAAGCCGATCCGCAAACCCGGCGCGCTGCCTGCCTCCAGGGCGAACCTTTGCTGAGTCGAAGAATTAAACGCCTGCAACCCGAGATGATCGTATCGCTGGTGCGGTCGATCCGAAAACACGTCGATCGAGCTGCGGCCAATGCAGGCTGGCGTGGTCACATTCTGGACGTGCCCTATCCCGGACGCTGGGTTCGCCATCGCCAGATATTCACGGCCAAACTGCTGCCATACGTGAAGGCTGTGCTCCGCAATACGGAGTTCCTACCCGCTGACCACGTCCCTTAAACGCAGGTATGAAAAGCTTATCCAGTCATGAGGGCTGGCGGATCGTTAGTCCTCCGTATTGGCTCATGAGTTGCTCCAGCCGTGCTCGTGTGATTCGCTCTTCATGTGAGTAGTAGCGAGCTTTCGGGAAGTCGTGGTGGGCAATGGCGAACTCCATCGAGCGAATTAGATGTTCAAGGTGCCGTTGTGTCTCGAAGATGTCGGATGGAAGCCCTGTTTTCGGTTGCAAGGCGCATCGCGAAGTGATGTAGGCATCCTTCGCCGCCACCTTTGCCAAGTGCTGCGCAAACAGTCCCTTGAGAAGCCCGGCAAATTCACAGACTAAGAAACGAAGAAACGCCAGCATACCCATCTTTTTGTGGTCAGCCGCGGCTTGCTCAAAAACGCCGATCATCTCGGAAGCGAAAACAGCCCTGAACTTGGCGGGATACAGTCGCAGAACCGCTTCGTAGAGTGTTCGCATGTCCCTAGGCCTTCGTCCCTTTCAATCGGATGCTGGCGATCCGTATGAGCTGCTTCATCCGGCCAATTCCAAACTCAAGCTGGCGGCGTCCTTCTCGAGTGAGTTGGTAAGCCTGCTTCTCGCGCGAGGTGTCTTCCTGGGAAAAGCGCTCAATCCATCCCTCCTCAAGTAGACGACGTAGGGCACCATACAGCGTGCCAGTGCTTAGCAGAACGCGTCCCTGACTCATCTGTTGAATATCCTGCATCAGCGCATAGCCGTGCCGCGGCTGGTCGGCCAAGCTCGCCAGGATGAGGAAGACAGGTTCGGTTAAAGGCTTACTGTCCGCCTCGTCATGTCTGCCTACGACATGTCGCATGACGTCATAATAAGTCTCTCCACAGGTAATGTCAAGAGGGAGGCTGAAGCCCCCAGTGGCTACTCGTCTGCGAACAAAGTTTTAAAGTAGCTGTCCGGATCGTCCAGGAATCGCTTCGTCAGGCGGTAATGCTCCGTTTCTCGATACTCAATTGGCGTAATACCAGTCTCGTCAAACCACAAAATCGAAGCACCTGGAAACGCCAGGAGGATGGGTGAATGAGTCGCGATGATGAACTGCCCTCGCCGTGAAACTGAGAGATCGTACAAGATTCGAAGCAAGGCTAATTGACGTGCCGGCGATAAGGCTGCTTCCGGTTCATCGAGCAGGTAGATGGATTCGTCGGTGTCGAGATAGCGGTCAAACGCGGCGAGGAATGATTCTCCGTGGGACTGCTTATGGAAGCTGATGCCGCGCGGCGAACCCACCTCGTCCATGTAAGTAGCGAAATTGAAGAAACTCTCGGCACGAAAGCAGAACCCCTGCCTGATCTGCGTGCGCCGCCAGGAAAGGTTTAAATCAGAGGCGAGACCGGACTCGGTCCGATGGTGGTCGTAGGTGTGATTTCGAGTGCCTCCGGCGGGATTGAAGCCGCACCTTTCTGCGATTGCTTCGAGAAGGGTCGACTTGCCGCTGCCGTTCTCGCCCGCAAAGAAGGTAACGAAGCGGTCGAACGAGAGATGCAGCCCATTGCTCAAATAGGGCAGCGCAAAGGGGAATTCTTCTTCCCTCCCCTCCGCCCGGTTTCGGAACAGAGACCCTGGTCAGGAACGGCGTCGAACTTACCGCAGCAGAAGGTCGGCGGCGCGGAGGTGGCATCAGATACACTCCATCATCTCGCCCGTTCCAAAGGCGGGCACGGCTTCAACTGGCTATACTTCAATTGATGGCCACCCTCGTTAGTCTGCAGGCCAAACCCGTCGTTCATAACCCTGCAGAGTTGACAGCGAAGCAGGACTCGCTTTTTGCGATTTTGCGATCGTTGCGCCGAGTGATCGTGGCCTATTCCGGCGGAACCGATTCCGCCTACCTTGCCTGGGCCAGCCACCATGTGCTGGGCTCGGACGCTGTGGCAATCACCGCCGATTCGGCTTCCATTCCCGCCTCACATAAGCGCTTTGCTGAAGAGTTTGCGCAAGAATGCGGGTTTCGGCACGAATACATCGAAACTCACGAGTTCGAAAATCCCGATTACGTCAAGAACGACAAGAATCGCTGCTTTCACTGTAAAGATGAGCTATTTTCCTGCCTCGAACTGTACGCCGCCGAGAAGGGTTACGAGCACATCGTTTATGGCGTGAACAAAGACGACTTAGGCGATTACCGGCCGGGACAAAAGGCCGCCAAAATCCACGACGTGAAGGCGCCGCTCGTCGAGGCCGGCTTGAGCAAAGCGGAGATCCGCGAGCTATCAAAGCAAGCGGGGCTGTCGAGTTGGGATCGACCCGCTTCGGCTTGCTTGAGTTCACGAATACCGTATGGGACGGCTGTGACGCCCGAAACGATTTCAATCGTGGATCAAGGCGAAGAGGCGGTTCGCCGTCTCGGATTTCGCCAGTTCCGGGTTCGCTTCCATGGTGACCTGGTGCGGCTCGAAATCGCGCAAGACGAACTGCCGAAGGCTTTTACGCTCGAGAGCGCAGCTGCGTTCACGCAGATCTTCAAGAAACTTGGATTTCTATACGTGACGATCGATGCCGAGGGATACCGGCAGGGATCGCTGAACGCCGGGCTCGCTCAAAACTGAGTTGTGGCCCGGTCGCGCCGCGTGAACTTAAGAGCTCTTCTCGGTTGAGGTCGAAGCCGGCGTAGTCTTAGCGGACGAGTCGCCGGAGGATTTGGGAGTCACTCGAAGGTGAATCGGATTTCTTCGAAGCTCCCCCGCTGGAGTTGCTCTTCGCGTAGTCGTTCACATACCATCCGCTTCCCTTGAACTGAAGGGCAGGTGCGGAGAGAAGCCGGTGTACTTTTCCGCCGCACTTTTCGTGCACGGTAAGCGGCTCGTCGGAAAACTTCTGGATTACCTCGAACAAATCACCGCAGTTTTCGCATTCGTATTCGTAAAGAGGCATAAAAAACGTCGATTCAAGAACTCTTGTTTACTTACCGGGGCTCTTCTGAAGAATCGGATGACCGCCGTTAACCACGGGCCCGTCCACTTGGTTCATCAACTGAGCAACGGTCGTTTTCCCTGTTACCAGTTCGATTGACTGCTTCAGGAGATTGTCGTCCGTCGTTTTAGGAGCGGTTCCCGGGATCGGGTTGCCTTCCTGATCGAGCTCCGGGCTATTGTCATTCTCGGTCAACTGCACGGTCGGGACGACGCCAGTGTCCTGGATGGCTTTGCCGGAGGGCGAGTAGTATTTTGCAACCGACAGGATGACGGCGCCGCCATCGTCCATCTGGATTGTTTTTCGGAGGCTGGCATCTCCGAAGCTGCGCTCGCCGACTACTTGAGCCCGTTTGTCGTCCATCAAAGCAGCCGCCGCAATCTCGGCACCGCCCGCGGTTGACCGGTTGGTGATAACGACGAGAGGTCCGGTCCAGACCGAGTCGCGCTCAGTGGCGACAAAGTCCTTCTTAGGCATTTTCTGGCCTTGCAAGTACGTGATCTCTCCGTTGGCAAGGAACAGATTGGCTAACGCCACGCCGCGTTCCTGCTCTCCGGTCGAACAGTGGCGAAGGTCGAGAACAATGTACTTGGCGCCCTGTTTTCTCAAATCTTCCAAACTGCTCTTCACCTGAGCCAGGCGATTTGCGGCGAGGCTCGTCACGTGAAGGTAACCCACGCTGTCCGGCAACAGCTTCGCGGTGAGCTCAGGGTACGGAACGTTAGCCCGGGTAAGAGATAACTTCTGAGGATCCGGGTTCTTAAGCCGCAGCACGGTGACATCGACCTTGGTGTTGGCGTCGCCCCGGAGAAGCTGTTCGGCATAGGCAAGCGGCATATCTCGGGTCGCAACATTGTTGATGCTCTCGATCAGGTCGCCTGTACTGATGTTGGCTTTGTCCGCTGGTGAACCCGGCAACACATCCACGATTGCGACGTAGCCAAAGCGCTTGGCAAGAACCAGACCCAAGCCCGCTTTCGCACTATCTTCGCTCTTTACAAACTGCCGGTATTGATCAGCGTTCAGGTAGCTCGCAAAGGGGTCAACCGATTCGAGCAGCCCGTTGATGGCCCCGAGCGTGACGCTCTTCATATCGGGCTCCTCGACGTACTCCATTTTGATACGTTCGAGAACCTCGGTATAGACCTTGAGGTGACCGTAGACGTCGTCGGCAGCAACCGCGCGGCCGTTCCTTGCACCGAGCAGAAGGAGAAATACGATACAGCTGGAGCTACCCAGTACCGTCCACTTAAAGCGATTATTCATCAGAAATCCAGAGCGAGGCAGGGTCCAACTTGAGTATAGCCAATAAAACAGAGGTTACAGCACGCTTTCCCCTGAGTGAAAGCTGACGCCTACCGGTAATAAGACGTACTGAACAAAGATACGTTCGGTCTACGCCGAAAGTTGCTGAAGATCTTGCGGGACGGCATGGTGTTGGTCGTTGCTGAGGGCGCCGACGCTCAACCGCGCGGTGAAGTGGAACGTGCTTCCCTCATTGGGCTTGCTTTCCACCCAGAGCGAACCGCCCATCATAGCCGCGAGTTGATAAGAGATGGTCAAACCTAGCCCCGTGCCGCCGTAGCGCCGGGTGGAGGAGGTATCGGCTTGGGAAAACGCTTCGAAAATCGTTCGCTGCTTTTCCGGGAGGATGCCAATGCCCGTATCCGTCACGGTGAAATGGAGATTGACCTCGCCAAAGGCCGGCTCCGTAGCGGCCAATCTGAGGACCACGGCACCTTTGCTCGTAAACTTCAGGGCATTGTCCAGCAGGTTGAGCAGCACCTGTCGCACCCGCATCGGATCGCCGATGAGATTCTCCGGGATGGACTCCGGAATCTCGCTATCCAGGGTGAGGCCTTTCTGGCTCGCTCTCATTTGGAGCGAGCGCACGAGCTCACGGACACAGCTGCGAACTCCAAACGGGGTTTGGTCGATGGTCAGCTTGCGCGCCTCGATCTTCGAGAAATCGAGAATATCGTTAACAATCGACAGCAGCGAATCTGCCGAATATTTCACGATTTCCAGATATTCTCGCTGCTCGGGATCTAAATCGGTCGTCAGGGTCATATCAGTCATCCCGAGAATGCCGTTGATAGGCGTTCGGATCTCGTGACTCATATTCGCCAGGAATTCGCTTTTTGCGCGGCTTCCGGCCTCCGCTGCTTCCTTGGCGAGGATCAGCTGCTCCTCGGCCTGACGCCGGATCTCGATCTCCTCACCGAGAGCTTTATTGGCAAAGGTCAGCTCTCTGGTCCTCTCCTGGACGCGAAGGTCGAGTTGATCTCGCGACTGCCGGAGTTTCGCCTCACTTTCGCGCAGGGCGGACGTTCGCTCATCCACAATTTCGATGAGCCTCGCCTCTCGCATCGCGATTTGTTCCATACGGATGCGATAGACCAGTATGCAGAAGCTAACCACGCCGAAGGCAACGCCCACGAAGAACAGCCTGGTTTCGTAAAAGTGCGGCGCCAATGTGATGGGCGGCGTAGCCGTTTGAGCGCCCCACTTATTATCGAGTCCCACCTGAACGCGGAATTGATATTCGCCGTGCGGGATGTTTGTGTAATAGGCAGTGCGCCGCGATCCCGATTCAATCCAATCTTTGTCGAACCCTTCCAGCATGTACCGAAAGTTCAGCTTTTCAGGGGCCAGCGAACTGGGGGCAGTGAATTGAAACTCCAGCCGCCCTTTGTTCGGCGGAAGCAACAATGGTTTCCCGGCAGGATATTCCTTCCCGTCCACTGACAGGCGCTCGATGACAACGCCGGACGGAATCGCATTGTTGTCGATCTTTCTCGGATCTACGATGGCAACACCATACGCGGTAGGCACAAGCAGTTTCCCGCCTTTTGTGCGCCAGCCGGCCGGCTGAAAGCCGCCATTGCACTCCTGAGTTCTCATGCCATCTGCGGCATCGTAATGAATCGGGGTCAGCGTGCCGGTTTTCCCGGAGGCAAACGCGTTCAACTGGGCTTTGCGGTATTGCATGACACCCTTGTTCGAACTTAGCCACAAGTTGCCAAGCTTGTCGTCCAGAACATTGAAGATGGATTCGGAGTACATCCCCTTCGCGGAAGCAAAGTTGATGATCTTGCCGTCACGCAGAAGATTCACCCCGCCATTGTTCGTGGCGAGCCATAGCGAGTCTTCTTCATCGTCGCTGATGGCGTAAATAATGTCGCTCGAAAGACCGTCGCGGGTGGTGTAGCTGTGGAATTTGCCATTGATGAAGCTATTTAAGCCGCCACCGTACGTACCAATCCACAGGACACCACGTTTGTCTTCCTGGATACAGATGACGAAATCGTTCGAGAGGCCGTCGAACGTGGTGTAAGTCGTAAAGCGAGAACCGTCAAAGCGGCTCAGGCCAGCCCTGGTGCCGATCCAAAGGTTGCCCTGGCGATCAGAGTAGGTAACCAGAATGAAATCGCTCGGGATGCCGTCTTTCAAAGTGAACTTCTGAATTTTGCCGTCGGCGATCCTGGCCAGCCCGTGCCGCGTGCCTACCCAAATGTCGCCCTTCGGGTCCTGCGTAATCGAGAAGATGAAGTTATCCGGCAGCCCGTTCGCCTTGTTGTAGAACAGCGTCCGGTCTTTTTCGCGCTTGGTCAGTCCTTGGTCCGTACCGACCCAAAGTGCGCCTTCTCTGTCCTCAAAAACCGGGAGCACGGTATTGCTTGGCAATCCGTCTTTGGCGGTGATGGTGCTGAACACTGTCTCTTTGAGAACGCTCAAACCCTGGCCTGCCATACCAGCCCATAAACTGCCTTCGCGATCTTCGAAGATGGACCAGATAGGCTTTCCGAGGAGACCTGCTTCGTCGAGATAGGCTGTCAACCGGCCGTTCAGAAACCGATTCAGGCCTCCGCTATCGGTTCCGATCCAAAGGGTGCCAGCGCTGTCGCACTGCAACGAGTACACTTCACTCCCGCTCAGGCCATCTTTGGTTGTGAAGTTTGTGATGCCGGACGCGCCGATCCTGCTTAGCCCGGCCACGGTGCCGGCCCAGACAGTTCCCTGTCGATCGACTTTCACCGCGCGGACGAAATCGCTCCCCAATCCGTCTTTAACTGTGAAGTTGTGAAATTTGCCTTGCGAGAAGCGGCTCAAACCTCGATGGGTTCCGGCCCAGATTGCTCCCGACGGGTCCTCTGTGACCGAGAATACAGCGTTGTCCGCCAGGCCGTCTCCGGTAGTAAAGGCGCGGACCTTACCGTCTCTGCGGCAGAGGAGACCGCTCCCGTCCGTACCCACCCACAGCGTTCCTCTCGAGTCCTCAAAGAGCGACGTGATGTATTGCCGCTGGCGGCCCTCTCCTCCGCTCACCGGCGTGAATGCGCCGTTCTTCAGGCGAAAGAGACCAGCTCCCTGGGTGCCTATCCAAAGATCGCCCCAATGGTCGACCAGTAATGCGCGAATGACCTGGCTTTTTAGCTCAGAGTTCTGCTTGTCGAAGACAGTAAAGCGAATGCCGTCAAATCGCGCTAAGCCCTCTTCCGTTCCCACCCACAGATAGCCATCTTTGGTTTGCGCGATGGAGGTGACGGAATTTTGCGGTAATCCCTGGCCGGATTGCCAATTCCTGTGGGTAAACTCGTTAATCGATCTGGCCGGCCCGAGGCTTGCAGCAAGTTGAATTGGAAGAAAGAGCAGAGCGAACAGGCACAGGACACCTTTCGCCCGCTGACAAGACCAATTTCCGCTCTTGTCAACCGCCGTCTTTCCCAACTCGTACTCTACCGAACGAGACAAAATAAGGGCCTGTAAACGCGTGCCGGGCGCGGCGATTTCGTCTCTAAAGAAATCCCGATTATCGCGCAAAATTCTTCGTGTAAAAAAAGGCCCTTGAGATTTCCCCGACAGGGTACAAAAAGGCGATTTCGGTTCCGATAAGGCATAGGCCAAGGCTTAAATCCGGCCCCTGAAAACCCCAGTCCGACTTTTAAGCCTGCCAAACGGAGACTACATGATCAGAAAAATAGGAATCTTTTTTGGATCCCTGGCGATTGCGATTTCCGCAAATGCGCAACACCGAAAACTATCCGCGGAGTTCGAGGGCCTCAATGCGAACAGCCGGGTGAACGTAATTATCAAGTGGGCGAAGCAACCGGATGCAACCAGCGACACGAAAGTCTCGAAACGAGGCGGACGGATTCGCTCCCGGTTCAGTGCCTTCAAGTCCGGCCAATATGAACTTGCGATAAAGGACCTCCGCGAGTTGGCGAACGACCCGGATGTTCAGCACATTTCGCTCGATCACCTGGTTCGTGCGCGTTTGGATAACACGGCCGGCGCGATGAACGCGGCCGCGGCCTGGACCGCAGGATTCGTCGGAACCGGGGTCAGCGTTGCCGTTCTTGATAGCGGCATGGATCAGAGTGCCGACCTCGCTGCTTCGCGCATTGTGCATACCGAGGACTTTGTAGATCCGAATTCTCAGCCCTATGGGCAAGATCTTTTCGGCCATGGTCAACATGTGGCCGGCATCATCGGTGCGAGCGGCGCCGGTTCCACTTGCACTAACTGCATACGAACTTTTAAAGGAATCGCGCCGGGAGCCAACTTTGTCAACTTCAGGGTGCTCGACAGCAATGGCGAAGGCACGGACAGCACTGTCATCGCCGCGCTGGAACGGGCAGTCGAACTGAAAAACACCTACAACATTCGTGTCGTCAATCTGTCGCTCGGGCGTCCGGTTTACGAGAGCTACCAGGATGATCCTCTTTGCCAGGCGGTAGAAGCTGCCTGGAAGGCCGGCATCGTGGTGGTTGCGGCTGCCGGGAATGACGGGCGTGACTATTCGGCAGGAACCTCCGGATATGGAACCATCAACGCTCCCGGTAACGATCCTTACGTCATAACCGTTGGCGCGATGAGAGCGATGGGAACCCCCGACCGTACAGACGACCTGATCGCGAGCTATAGCTCGAAAGGCCCGAGCGTCATCGATCACGTCGTGAAACCGGATATTCTTGCCGCAGGAAATCAGGTAGTGTCCCTGATGGCACCTGGGTCAACACTCGAGACCCAGTACGGATCCACCAACAACGTGCCGGCGTCGTACTATCTGACGGGTTTGACAGATGGGGCACAGATGTCGAGCGACTATTTCACTCTGAGCGGAACCAGCATGGCGGCGGCTGCCGTCAGCGGAGCCGTGGCAGATCTGATTCAGGCGCGCCCGAACCTTACACCCGATCAAGTGAAGCTTCTGATCATGCAGACGGCTTACAAGACGTTCCCGCAGAGCAGTTCGGTTTACGACGTGCCAAGCGGACAGACATTCACTTCGTACTACGACATTTTCACGGTCGGAGCAGGATACCTGGATCTGGCAGCTGCGATTGGTGCAATCGACGGTGTCCCTTCGACCGGAACTGCCCTGTCGCCCAGCGCTTCCTTTGACAGCAACACTGGCGCGGTTAGCGTCACGTTCGACTCTTCCTCCGTATTCGGAAACCAAGGCCTGTGGGGTCAGCAGGGCCTCTGGGGAGCCGGATCTGTTTGGAGCAACTCGGTTCTGACAAGCAGCCAGGGACTGTGGGGAGCGCAAGGCCTCTGGGGTCAGCAAGGACTCTGGGGTCAACAAGGCCTGTGGGGTCAGCAGGGTCTGTGGGGTCAACAAGGGCTTTGGGGCCAGCAGGGCCTCTGGGGCCAGCAGGGCCTGTGGGGTCAGCAGGGCCTGTGGGGTCAACAGGGTCTTTGGGGTCAGCAAGGCTTGTGGGGTCAGCAGGGCCTTTGGGGCCAGCAAGGCTTGTGGGGTCAACAAGGTCTTTGGGGCCAGCAGGGCCTCTGGGGCGCCAGCATCCGAGGTGATAAGTAAGACAGCCGCTCTAATTCACGAAGAACCCCGATCAGCTCCGTTGCTGATCGGGGTTTCTTGTTTTACCAGATAAATTGCTTGGCCGTGGAACGCCGCTCGTAACTGTCGAGAACATGAACCACACGGACCTTCTTCAGCTGCGTGGGCGAGAGTTGGCCGACAGGAATGTACCGAATACTCCGACCGAAACGTGCCGCCAACTGGCGAAACATGCTGCGCGGCGGCTTTTTCGCGACGTAGAGCACGTCCTTGTGAATCGAGTAGTCGAGTGCCGCCATCAGCAAACGCTCAGCTTTTGTTTCCGCCAGGTCGTAATCGGGATCGTCCCAGACGTTATACATTCGTCTCGGCGGAAGAGTCATCAGCAACCCGCCATACTCCGCTCGACCAATTCCGGGGCCAACGATGTGATCGAAAGGCGGCGTGGAGTAGAAGGCCATGTCTGATTCGTTCTGATGTTCCCCAAGCCACGTCGTCAAATACGTGTACTTATCTTCGCGATCCTCGTCGAAGATGATGACAACGGCACCGATATCGCCTGAACGCTTAGCAGTCTCGCGAACAAATAGCGTTCCCTCGTGCCAATTCCGTACCGTCTCGCGCAGATCGATGCCATCGAGCATAGAGGTGGAGAATCGCTCGGTGTGAGAACGCTCCTCAGAGATTGTTCGATTGGCAAAGCCTTTCAGTTGGAGGCCAAAATTCTCGATTACCAGGTCTTCCGGCGGATACGAGCAGATGGAGGTTCCATCCGTCTGGCTTGCCCACTCGCCCTCGTAGGTCTCACGTTTGCGGCGCTTCAAACCAGAAGGCCGAAGCATCTGTTTTACGCGCGGCAGCCGGCGGCGGATTCGCAACTTGCGCGTCCGCAGCCAAAGGTCGTCGCCGCTGATGTTCACTGTTTCGATCGAGTCGTCTTCAGTCTGTTGAACACTGAAACGATTCGCCGTCTGCCAGACTTCGTAGGCGTAATTGTCGTCGACAATCGAACGGGCGGCGAGCGTCAGATCATACGTACCGGGCAGCAAGTCGCCGTCGAGGGCCGCAAGATTTCGGCTGAAGCGTGCAACCGAGATACGCTGCCACGAGCGCATTGTTTCGCCCGTGCTGATTTCATATTCCCGCTCAGCGTCTTTCAATAGCGCGGATTGCCAGACGCGACGGTCCGATACAAACTCGCTTAGATTCTGTCGCGCCTTGTCGTATATCTCCTGATAGAACGGCGGCTCACTCCCCACTTCGGCCAGACAATCGGGGTGCAGATTGAATAGCTCTGCATTGTCAAAGAGGCGTGTGCGCGGCTTGGGAGGTTCATCCTGGGGAACGTCCATGGCGTCGAGCAACGGATCGAGCGAATGGAGAGAAACAACAACACAGACCGAGGCGAACGGGAACGCACCCTGCAGCTTCCAGCCCATCGCTTTGGCGCTTTCCTCGTTCACATGGCTGCTGCCGCTTCTCGAAACGCGATATTCATCGACGAATCGTCCGAACCCGATGTACTCGATCGACGCTGTATCCGGATAGGTCACGGGGTATTGCGATCCCGAGCGAACCGTCCGTTCGAGAAAAATTGTTTCGGAGCCCAATTCCGAGGCGGTACGTAAGGCTTCGGTGAAAGGATCTCCGGGCTCTATGGGGATGTATTGAGCCGATTCCTCGTCATCATCCGCGCGAATCACCGCTACCGACCATTGAGGCATCCGGTCGATGGCCTTTCGGTACACCGATTCAAGAGGATCAGGCAGTTCGACCGCGACCACGTCCGGACGGTGTTCGAGCAGGAACTCTCGGACCCGACGTGCGAATTCAATGCGTCCGGGCACGACGGGCAGATAAGTCAGATTCCCTCGGACGAGGGTTCCGGCGCTCAGTGGCTCGTTGAACATACGCGTCGCGGCTTAACGCCGAGAAATGTACCGTTGCGCTTCCTCACCCAGAACCGCGTTTACGGCGGGTTGAAAGAGGACGCGGTGGGAACGTCCGCTCTCGTGAGCGAGCTTAAGAAGATAGCGCGCGATGTTCAGGCCATCCCGCACGGTGTAGCTTTCATCCGCGGCGTGCGCCTGCTGAAGAAAGTCGGTGACGTACTGCAATACTTCGTCCGGAGCAAAAGGAAGGTTCTCATGCAGGATGGCCAGTTCTTCTTCACGCTCCGGGAAATCGATGAGGATCTGCGGCTGCAAACGGGAGTGAATATACTCCGGCAGATCGAAGGTGGACGCGTCGTCGTTCATCGTGGTCACAAGCCGAAAGTTCACATGCGCTTTGATCTTGATTCCGGCGACAACGGATTCCACGTACCGCCGGGTATCGAGAAGCGAAGCCAGGCTGGCCCAGCTCTTCTCGCTCATGCGGTTTCCCTCGTCCAGGATGGCAACGCCTCCCCGAATCATGGCAGTTAACAGAGGAGAGGCAACATATTTCAATCGTGAGGCGCCTTCGATCACAGGCGTGATGATCAGGTCTTCCGGCCGGGTGTCGACCGTCGCCTGCATGATGTACACTTCGCGGCCCAATCGCTTTGCAGCCGCGTAAGCCAACGTTGTTTTGCCTACGCCAGGTTTTCCCAACAACCTGGGCGTCATGGGTATATCGCGCTCGTGGATGACCATCCAGGCGGCGAGTAACTGTCGCAACGGCTCTTCCTGGCCGATCCATCGCACGTCCAGTTCGTCAGGATGAGCTAGTTGGAGGTCGACACCTTCTACGGCAGTCTTCATGTGTTCACGTATCTCTGTTCCATCGTAGAATGAGAGAACTTCATGGGTGAATCGGCTCTTTCAACGCACCGGACAGGGCTTCCCGAAATCAGGAAAGCAGCCATATGAGTTCCGTTGAAGGACAATACGCGGTCTGGGCCGATCCCGACACGTCTCAAACGGTCCGTTACTCGCTGCCTTTATTTCACGAGCTGGATTTTCAGGTGAATGAAGCCTACCGTCGCATTCCGCACGGGGGCGTCGAGATCGGCGGCGTGTTGTACGGCCGCTTCGAACCCGCAGGAGTAGCGATTGAAGCATTCCGACCGATCGAGTGTGAGCACGCTTCGGGTCCGTCATTCCTGCTTTCGGAGAAAGATCTGTCGAGGATGGCGGACAGCTTTGGGGAAGCTCAATCGGACTCCGAATTGAAAGGGATTGAGCGAGTAGGCTGGTTCGTTTCGCACACACGTACGGCGCCCGAGATAACGGAGAGAGAGCGCGAAATCTTCGATCGCTATTTCCCCGGCTCCAACAGAGTCACACTGCTGATCAAACCCGAACGCTTCCAGCCAACGCGGTTCGTCTTTTCCGTACGAAAGCCGGATGGACAGACTCCGAAGAGAGACCTGCACAGCGCAGTAATTCTTCCGCTTCCCGGACGCGCCAGTTCGGCTGCACCGGTTCAATCCATTCCGGCCCCGAATCGAAAGGAAATTCTGCGCCGCCAGACCACACCGGAGCGCCCGACCGAAACAGGGTTGACGGATGTGCCTATGCCTGTGCCGGCTCCCGCCGCAAGCGTTCCCAATGCAGTCCCGAAGTTGGAAGTGGAGACGCCCGCTACGATCGATGAGGTTCGACGACGACGCTCGGAGCATTTGAGAACCTCCATTGCGGAAGAGGAATGGCGAACCAAGCCCGCTATCGAACAGAAACGGACAAATGGGGCGAGTAGTAAGTCAACCGGCATCAGCCTCGCGCTGGTGCTCGTGTTTGCTTCCTTGCTCGGGTGCGTAGCGGGGTATTGGGCTTACCTGCAACTTCCGCCCGCCAACATCGCGCTGCGAGTGGAGAAGCTGCCGGGCGCGGTACTTGTGCGATGGCCACCAGAGCAGACGCGCGGATCAAATCTTGCCGCTATCCGCATCGATGACGGACAAGCCATGCCGTTATCGGACCAACAAAAAACCGCGGGTCAGATCGAACTCAACCCGACCTCGGACAACGTCAAGATCGAGTTGATTTCGCACCATGCGCTGCGCGATTCGCGCGGCATCATCCGCTATCTGCGAGCGCCGAGCGCAGTCGCAACTCCCCCCGCAACCACCGGTGGAGAGCAGAACCCGGCTGCGAAGCCCGCAACGCCGCCCGAAGAGCGCTAAAGGGAACTAGTTGCGGTTGGTGATGCGGAGGTCTTCGCCCGTCATGTGTTTCGGCTGTTCAAGCCCCAAGATGGCGAGCACAGTCGGAGCGACATCTTTCAAAGCACCGGACGGTTTCAGCGTCACCGCGTCATCGCTCATGTAGATGAACGGGACCGGGTTGGTTGTGTGATACGTATGAGGACCACCCGTCTTCGGGTCGACCATCATTTCGGCGTTTCCATGATCGGCAGTGACGAGCCAACTACCACCTGACCGTTTCAGGGCGGAATAGATTTCGCTCAGACCGGCATCGACCGCCTCGCACGCGACGATCGTAGGCGCCAGCTTGCCCGAATGGGCCACCATGTCGGCGTTCGCGAAGTTCATCACGATGACATCGAAATCCGCACTATCGATTGCGGCCACGACTTTCTCGGTAATTCCGGCGGCGCTCATCTGCGGAAGCAGATCGTACGTTGCAACTTTGGGCGAAGCGACTAATTCGCGATCTTCTCCGCCATACGGACGCTCGTTCCCGCCGTTGAAGAAATAAGTGACGTGCGCGTACTTCTCGGTCTCGGCAACCCGCAGGTTCGTCCACTGCGCACGTTCCATCACCTCGGCGAGTATGTTGTCCGGATGTTCGGGAGGCAGCACGAACGGCAATCCGAAACTGCGATCGTACTGGGTCATCATCGTGTACGTCAGATTCTTCGGAACCAGCGAACGAGCCGGGTTTTCGAGCGTCGGATCGGTGAAAGCCATGGTGATTTCGCGCGCGCGATCGGCCCGGTAGTTGTACATGATGATGCTGTCGTCATCCTGTACTAAACCGACGGGCTGTTCTCTAGTCGTCAACAATCGTGATGGGTTCGACGAATTCGTCTGTCACACCTTTTTCGTAAGAGGCGCGGACGGCATCGAGCTGCAGACCTTGCCTTGATCCCGTTCCCAAGAGCAATGGCGCCGAAAGCGCGTTCGACACGGTCCCAACGCTTATCCCGGTCCATGGCGTAGTAGCGTCCGCAAACGGACGCGATCCGGCCACAGCTGAGTTCTGAGCACTTACGCTCGAGTTGTTCGAGATAACCGAGGCCGCTCTCGGGTGGCGTATCGCGGCCGTCAGTGAAAGCGTGAATGTACACGTCTTTCAGGCCGCGTTCTTTCGCCATTTGGAGGAGAGCGTAAAGATGAGTCAGCTGCGCATGCACGCCACCGTCGCTGCACAGACCCATGAGGTGAAGCCGGTGCCCTTCCGCCTTCTTCATCGCATTCTGAAGAACGGGATTCGACCGCAGTTCACCCGAACTGATCATCATGTCGATCCGGGTCACGTCCATATGAATGACACGGCCCGCGCCCATGTTCATGTGTCCGACTTCACTATTGCCCATCTGTCCTTCGGGCAGTCCAACAGACGGACCGGACGTATGGATCAGCGTATTGGGGAAATTCGCCAGGAGATGATCATAGGTCGGCTTACGTGCCAGCGCGACGGCGTTTCCGTCATTGACCGGCGAGTAGCCCCAGCCGTCGAGAATTGTGAGAACCAGCGGTTTCTTCTTTGCCATCGCGCCCGCTATTGCCGGAATGCTCTTTTGCCGAGATAGACCGCGGCCGGTCCCAGTTCCTCTTCGATACGGAGGAGTTGGTTGTATTTCGCGATGCGATCGGTGCGGCTTGCGGAACCGGTTTTGATCTGGCCGGCATTTGTCGCCACAGCCAAATCGGCGATGAATACGTCTTCCGTTTCGCCTGAGCGGTGGGAAACCATCGCCGTGTAGTTTGCGCTCGCCGCCAGGCGCATGGCTTCGAGGGTCTCCGTCACGGAGCCGATCTGGTTCACCTTGACGAGAATCGAATTGGCAATGCCGCGATCGATTCCTTGCTGGAGACGCTCGGAATTCGTGACAAAGAGATCATCTCCGACCAGCTGAATCTTCTTTCCCAGCGCGTCGGTCAGTGCCTTCCAGCCGTCCCAATCGTCCTCCGCCATACCGTCCTCGATCGAGACGATCGGGTATTGGCGGACCCAATTCGCCCAGAACTCGACCATCTGGTCGGAGGTCTTTTCGCTCTTGTCTGACTTTTTGAAGACGTAACGGTTTTTCGTTTTGTCGTAAAACTCGCTCGAGGCGGGATCGAGCGCGATCGAGATCTGTTCGCCGGGCTTATAGCCTGCGGCCGAGATCGCTTCGGTCAGAACTTCCAGCGCTTCTTCGTTCGATTTCAGACTCGGGGCAAAGCCGCCTTCATCACCGACAGCGGTCGAATAGCCGCGCTTTTTCAGCACACCTTTCAGAGTGTGGAAGGTCTCGGCTCCCATTCGGAGAGCTTCCGAGAAACTCGTGGCCCCGATGGGCGCGAGCATGAATTCCTGCAGATCAACCGAGCTGTCCGCGTGGGCTCCACCGTTGATCACGTTCATCATGGGGACCGGGAGAACCCGCGCCGAGACACCGCCGAGGTAGCGATAGAGCGGAGTCATCTCCGATTCCGCTGACGCCCGGGCCGCGGCCATGGACACCGCCAGGATCGCGTTTGCGCCGAGTTTCCCTTTATTGGGGGTGCCGTCAAGCGACAGCATCGTCCGATCGATCAGGGTCTGGTCCGCGGCATCGAGCCCGGCCAGCGCCGGAGAGATTTTTTTCGTAACATTCTCGGCGGCGGTCCGCGTTCCTTTACCCAGGTAGCGCTTCTTATCGCCGTCGCGCAGTTCTACAGCTTCGTGCTCGCCGGTTGACGCCCCGGAAGGAACAGCGGCGCGACCGATGGTGCCGTCTGCCAGGTAAACGTCCGCTTCTACCGTCGGATTCCCACGAGAATCCAGGATCTCCCGACCCACAACTTTTACGATTTCCATTGAGGTGAAGTTTCACTGTAGCAAGGGCGAAACGTCGCCCGGCAGCGCCGAGGACGGGCGAAAACTGGTCCCGCCACGCAAAGCAATGTAAAATGGGAGTTCGCGGAAGGTGGTGAATTTTTAGTTGGCAGAAGTACATCTGCAAGAGGGCGAAACATTAGAAAGCGCCCTGCGCCGGTTCAAGCGCAAAGTCCAGCAGGAAGATATCGTTAAAGAAATCAAACGGCATTCGTTTTATTTGAAGCCGGGAGAGAAACGCCGTACCAAAGAAGCACTGGCACGGAAACGAAACCGCAAAAAACGTCCGCGCGAAATTGAATAGTTTTCGATAAGCGTATCTTGAGAAGCCCGCCTGTTTTCGACAAGAAATGGGCGGGCTTTTTGGCGTTATCTGAAGGCCGCCCATCCCCGGGCCGACCCGGATACAATCCATCGACAGGTGCGCAGATCGTGAACTTGACGCAGGCAGGCGATGAGGCGAAAGCCTTCAGAAGTTACGGACGGACGAGCAGTGGCGGTTGTCGGGACGGGGCTCGTCGGCAGCGGTTGGGCGATTGTCTTCGCCCGAGGCGGGTTATCGGTCAGAATGTTCGACGCGCAACCCGGGGCTGCCGAGGCGGCCCTGCGAACCGTAGCGGAGCAGCTGAAGGCGCTTGAAGTTCTGGGTTTAGTTGAGGATGCGGAAGGCGCGCTCGGAAGAATCACACTCGCCGAGACACTTGGGCAGGCCGTGGACGGTGCGGCTTACGTTCAGGAATCCGTGTTCGAGCGAACCGATGTGAAACGGGACGTAATGAGGTCACTGGACGCGGTTTGCGGGGCGGACACGGTTGTGGGCAGCTCGACCTCGGGCATTCCGGCCTCGCAGTTTGCATACGAGCTGGCGATCACTCCGCGCGTCCTGATCGCCCATCCGGTCAATCCTCCCTATCTGGTGCCGGTTGTCGAGTTGGTACCGTCGCCTGCAACGACGCCCGAGGCTGTCAAGTTCGCGCGCGAGCTGATGGAATCGTTGGGCCAGAGCGTGGTCCATGTGCGGAAAGAAATTGAGGGATTCGTTTTGAATCGTCTACAGGGCGTTTTGTTGCGCGAAGCTTGGGCGCTGGTAGAAGACGGCGTAGCGTCATGCGAGGACGTAGATAAGACGGTCCGCGACGGGTTGGGCTGGCGCTGGTCGTTCATGGGTCCGTTTGAGACGATCGATCTGAATGCGCCAGGTGGAATTCGAGACTACGCGGCTCGGCTTGGCCCGCTTTACCATTCGGTGGCGCGCTCTCGCGATCAACTTCAGCCGTGGTCTCCTGAGCTGGTGAACGAAGTTGAACGACAACGGCGGAGTCTTCTGCCGTTCGAGAAGTTGCCGGAGCGCCGGGCCTGGAGAGATCAACGACTCATGACCACGGCCGCTGATCTCAGGAAAAAGCAAGACTGACGTG
Organism: uncultured Acidobacteriaceae bacterium; assembly: GCA_963730775.1. Taxonomy (GTDB): domain Bacteria; phylum Acidobacteriota; class Terriglobia; order Bryobacterales; family Bryobacteraceae; genus Bog-105. The sequence continues at coordinate 242,647 of CAVSTI010000029.1, forward strand.
CATTCCTTATTTCGAGCTAGATGGCTTGACCGCGGTTGTGACCGGTGCGTCTCGCGGAATTGGTGAGGGTTGTGCAAGGCTGCTTGCCTCGTCCGGCGCTCACGTGGTGCTGATCGCCAGGCAGGAGAACGATCTCAAGAGAGTTGCCGACGACATCCGCTCGGAGGGCGGAAGTGTTGAATACTGGCCGCTGGACCTTCGATCGCTCGAGCATTTCAAAGAGCGTCTCCAGAACCTGCCCGCTGTGGACATCCTGGTGAATAACGTTGGGGTGAACAAACCGCAACACTTCCTGAAGGTAGACGGCGAGACTTTCGACGAGGTCTTCGAGGTCAACGTAAAGGTCAGTTTCTTCTGCGCGCAGGCAGCCGCGTCGCGAATGATCGAAACCGGACGGCGCGGCTCGATCGTCATGATTTCTTCACAATCGGGACATGTGGCGCTTCCGGAGCGCACTGTTTATTGCTCAACGAAGTTTGCCATGGAGGGCATGACCAAGTCGATCGCCCTGGATCTGGCGAAATTCGGGATACGCGTCAATTCTGTGGCGCCGACGTTCGTCGCAACCCCACTCACCATTCCATTCCTCGCGAACCCACAGTTCCGGGAATATGTCGAATCGAGCATCCCGTTGGGCCGCATGGCGACGGTCGAAGAAGTAGCCGCCGCTGTTGTTTATCTGGCCTCTCCGGCCAGCGGCATTGTGACCGGAACCAGCATTGTCGTCGATGGCGGCTGGACGATGAAGTAGAGCGGCCGTCCCGAGTACGACTGAAGCAATTCGCCAACGGATTGGGATAGTTTTCGGCGAAAATAGAACATGTCCCCGGCTCTCATACCTAGCGCTCTTGATCCAAAAACGCAGGCGTTCCCAACTCTGAGTCCCGCCCAGATCGATCGCATTCGTCCTTTGGGCAGAGTGCGGACGGTGACAGGTGGAGAGGTACTATTCGACCCCAGCTGTGACACGATCCCGTTTTACGTCGTGCTCTCGGGGCAACTCAAGATCGTGCAATCGAGCCTGGACGGCGAACGAACGCTTGTGACACACGGAGCCGGGCAGTTCTCGGGAGAAATTTCCATGATCTCCGGGCAGCGCTCACTCGCACGCGGCTTAGTCGCGGAACCTGGCGAATTTCTGGAACTCGACAACGACGCGATGCGGACGCTTGTGGCGCGCGATTCTGAGCTGAGCGAGATCCTGTTGCGGGCCTTCATTCTCCGGCGCCTGGAATTGATCAAGCGCGGGTTCGGCAACCTCGTTCTCATGGGTTCGAGACACTCCGCGCAGACGCATCAATTGCGCGAATTCCTCAGCCGCAATGGCCATCCTTACACGTACATCGACCTGGACACAGACGCGAGCGCGCAACAGACTCTCGATCGCTTCGATGTGAAGGCTTCCGAGGTGCCCGTCATCATCTGCAACGGCGGGAACCTGCTGCGGAATCCTTCGATTCAAACTCTTGCCAGATGCCTGGGGCTGAACAGCACTATCGACGCAAAACACGTGCGTGACCTGGTGATCGTTGGTGCAGGGCCCGCCGGACTTGCTGCAGCGGTATATGCGGCGTCCGAGGGCCTGGATGTCGTCATGGTGGAGACGAGCGCCCCCGGAGGCCAGGCGGGATCGAGTTCCAAGATAGAAAACTATTTGGGATTCCCGACAGGCGTATCCGGCCAGGAGCTTGCGGCGCGCGCAACGGCGCAGGCACAGAAATTCGGCGCGAACATGATGATTGCGCGTTCCATCGTTCAGCTGGATTGCGACAAGCTGCCGTATCGCGTCATCCTCGACAGCGGCGAAGCAATGCTGACGCGCGCGATCGTGATCGCAACGGGCGCCCAATATAACAAACCGAATCTGCCGTATTTAGACAGGTTTGAAGGCGACGGCGTTTATTACGGCGCCACCTACATCGAGTCGCAACTATGCGGAGATGAAGAGGTGATTGTTGTCGGGCGGTGGAAACTCCGCGGGACAAGCCGCCGCGTTTCTTTCGCAAACGGCACGCAAGGTTCATCTGCTCGTGCGGTCTGGTGAGCTGAGCAGCACCATGTCGCGCTATCTCGTACAACGGCTGGTCGAAAATCCGCTTATCGAACTGCATATGCAGACTGAAATTGTCGCGCTGGAAGGAACTGAGCGACTGGAGCGGGTGCAGTGGAAGGATAGTGTAACCGGTGAGATCTCTACACACGCGATCCAGCACGTATTCATCATGGCGGGCGCTTTGCCCCGGACCGAATGGCTGCAAGGGTGCTTGGCCCTGGACGACAAAGGATTCATTCTTACGGGGCGGGATCTGGAGACACTTAACGGCAATGCGAAGGGACCTCGGTGGCCGCTGGAACGCGCGCCACAGATGCTCGAAACCAGCTTGCCTAGTGTGTTTGCGGTGGGAGATGTGAGAGCCGGGAACGTGAAACGAGTCGCGTCGGCAGTCGGCGAGGGAGCCATTGCGGTTCATATGGTTCACCGCAATCTGGCTGGGGTCTAAACGTTCGTCGGATAACGATTTACCCCTGATCTTTACCGGGTTGCAATCGGGCAGCGGCGAACAGCCCGAGCTTTTTGAGCAGGCGCACCAATTCACGGCGTTCGGTCGGGTCCAGGACCCCCAACGTCTCTTCCATGTCGGCAACGTGCCGGCCGAACGCACACTCGATAACGCGCCTGCCTTTGGCCGTGAGTTGCACAAGGCGAGCACGGAGATCTTCCGGGTGGCGCACTCTTGAGACCAGGTTCTTCGCTTCCAGACGGTCAATCGCCGTTGTGATCGAGCCGCTTGTCAGCAATAGCTTTTTCCCGACAACGTTGATCAATTGCGGACCTTTGTGAAGGAGCAGTTCGAGAACGGCGAAATCGGAAAGCCCGAGCCCCAATCCGGAAATACTCGCGGTGGCGTTCTGTTCCACTGATTTAGCGGCTTTGTAAAGAACGAGCCAGACGTAGGTTGCGCTTTCCTCCCGCTCGTTTGAATCCTGCTTCAACTTCCCCACATCTACCTTGATGTCAAGATATACTGTGACACATCCGAGAAAGGAATCGAGCAAAAGTGAAGACAACCTACAAAATTGACCCCGCACACTCGAGCGCAAGTTTCGTTGTGCGCCACATGATGATCACCAACGTCCGAGGAGGTTTCAGCGGTGTCGAGGGAACGATCGAATTTGATCCTCAGAACCCGACGGACTCAAAGGTGGAAGCCGTGATCAATACTTCCAAGATCAATACCTTGGACGAAAACCGGGATGCCCACCTGAGGAGCGCGGAGTTTCTGGACGCGGAGAATTTCCCGACGATGACATTCAAGAGCAAAACGGTCGCGGCCGCAGGCGAGGGCGAATGGAATGTGACAGGTGATCTCACGATTCACGGAATCACGAAACAAGTTGTTCTAAAGGTGGAAGGCCCCACTGCCGAAGGAAAGGATCCATTCGGGAACGTCAGAATCGGAGCCTCCGCAACCACGAAAATCAAGCGTGGCGAGTTCGGCCTTACGTGGAACGCTGCCCTTGAAACAGGTGGCATCCTGATCGGTGATGATTTAAAAATTGAGCTTGAAATTTCTGCGATTCGCGCCGAAGCGGCCGCGGCAGCCTAAAGGCTGCCGGAGGCCTCAGCGCGCTTTTCAAGTTTGGCCACGGTCTCGATGTGGTACGTCTGCGGAAAGAGATCGACTAAGGTCAGATCCTTAATCTCGTAATACGGCAGTAACGCTCGCAAATCTCGGGCTAGCGTTGTGGGGTCACAACTCACAATGACCAGCTTCATTGGACGAATGCGGATCAGCTCGGCTGTCGCTTCTTTCCCGAGCCCGGATCTTGGCGGATCCGCGATCAACAGGTCCGGAGGCGACTGCAAGCTACGCAGGAACTCTTCTGCGGAACTCTTGTGAGCATCCAGCGTTGCTCCGTTCTCTCGCGCATTGAACTCCAGATCGCGAAATGCGGAGCCGCCGCGTTCAACGGAACTGACCGACCGGAAGCGCTTTGCGAGCGGAATACTGAACAGACCGGCTCCGGAATAGAGGTCGACGGCAGCCTCGCCCTCTGCCGACCCGAGAACCTCCTGCATAAGAGGCTCGACCAGGAACCGATTCACCTGAAAAAATGACCCTCCGCTCAGACGGAATCGGATACCTCCGGCCTCATACGTGATCGGTCCGTCGGCAACGTTCGGCAGGAAGGTCTTGCACCAGTCGAAGAAGCGCTTCGAGACCGGGTGGTTGGCTTCGGTGACGTTGAGCTGAATGTCTGACTCGTTTGTGAACACCTCCAGCGACCTTAAGAATTTGGGCCACTCGTGCTGTTTGACCGCATCTTGTAGCTTGCGGATCACCTCGTTGAGCACCGGCGAAGAGATCTCGCAATGCGCAACCGGATAAACCTCGTGTGATGCCGCACGCCGGTAGCCGACAGTTCTGCCGTCAAAATGGAGCTGGATGCGATTCCGGTAATACCACGGGTCGCCGGTTAAGGCCTTGATCTCGCCTTCGTAGCGAAGTCCGCCTTGACGCTGCAGTGTCTCTGCGAGAATCGCCTTCTTCTCAAGAACCTGGGTAGCGTAGTCGAAGTGCTGGTAATGGCATCCGCCACACTTGCCGAACCCGAAGTATTCGCATTTCGGCGTCACTCTGGCCGGGGCGGCCTCGATCACGTCCGGATGATTGCCTCGTAACAGGCCCGCATTGACGCGCTCCGGTTGTATTGTGACCAGGTCTCCCGTGACAACGTAGGGCACGAGAGCTACCTGCCCATCCACCCGGGCCAAGCCGTCGCCCCCGTAAACCAATTTCTCGATCCGGACGGTTTTAACGTCGGCCGTCGGTCGATCCTGGAATTCTCTTCTCATCCCTTACGATTAAGATTCACCCAAACGCATGAAAGCACGTGTCCTGTCGGGCGTCCAGCCCAGTGGCAACCTACACATCGGCAATTACCTGGGAGCACTGAAGAACTGGGTCGAAATCCAGAGCCGGTACGAGAGCATCTTCTGCATTGTCGATTTGCACGCCATCACGGTCTATCAAGACCCGAAGGAACTCCTGTCTAAGATACGCGAAACGGCAGCCTTGTTTCTCGCTGCCGGCATCGATCCTAAACAATCTTCCGTCATCGTTCAATCCAGTGTGTCCGGTCATGCTGAGTTGGCCTGGCTGCTCACCTGCGTCACTCCATTGGGCTGGCTGCAACGAATGACTCAATTCAAGGCGAAGGCCGAGAAACAGGAGATCATCGGCGATGGCATCCTGCAATATCCAGTCCTGATGGCAGCAGACATTTTGCTGTATCAGGCGGGCATTGTTCCGGTAGGAGAGGACCAATCGCAACACCTTGAGCTCGCCCGCGACATCGCTCAGCGCTTCAATTCTCTTTACGGCGAGACATTCGTCATGCCCGCTACTCATCTTCCCACTGTCGGGGCGCGCATCATGGGCTTGGATGACCCCACGCAGAAAATGAGCAAATCAGCGACGGGCGCGAACCATGCGATTGCTTTGCTCGATGAGCCGAAAGTAATTCAAAAAAAGATTGCTCGCGCCACGACCGATTCGCTTCCCGCCGTAGACCCCGAGAATATGGGGCCCGGGATCGCAAACCTCATAAGCATCGCGCAAGCATGTGATCCGTCGTTCACCAAAGAGAACGCTGCGGGAATGCGTTACGGCGATTTCAAGAAGCGCGTGGCAGAGATACTGATCTCACGCTTGCAACCCATCCAGGAGCGTTATCGCGAGGTCATTGCGGATTCTTCGTACGTCGATTCCGTGCTGGCGGAGGGCCGCGCTAGAGTTCTTCCCCTGGCCGAAGATACTGTACGTCGCACCAAGGCCGCGATGGGCCTGTACGCGTAGGATACCCAGCAGCCGAACGTTCCCGTCCTCAGCCGTCCTTAATCTGGCTGCACTGTTGTGCGCTCTTTCCGGGGTTATCATAGGGTTGCTTGGGTACGCAGGTCGAACCGATTCGGGCGGTTGATCGCAACAGTAAGTTCAGGTCTTGGGCGATTATTATCGCCACTAATCTGATCTCACTACTTTGTCTCTCGTGGGCTCTGAACGGCGCTGGTTTGGAGCACATCTGGGGAGAAGCGCGGCATATGCATTGGCGCTGGGTTGCCTTTGCGCTCGCGACCGACGTGGCCGTGTATCTGTTCCACGCCCTTCGCTGGCAGCTGCTGCTCATGCCGATCAAGAAAGTTGCGTTCGCCCATTGCGCGGAGGCAATCTACGTTGGTCTTTTCGCTAACGAAACAGTCCCGCTCAGAGCGGGAGAACTCATCCGGTGCTTTCTGCTCTCGAAATCGAGCGAGATCCCGCTGTCCGTTGCCTTCGCTTCCGCTCTCATCGAGCGAATTCTTGATGGCGTCTGGTTGATGCTCTGCTTCTTTATTTGTCTGCAGACGCAAACGCTGCCGGGGGTCCTCGTGAAGGGCGGGTATATTCTCGGCGGGCTGATTCTGCTCTTGGGCTTGATCCTCGCGTACGCGATGTACGCGAAGAAACAATCGCTCACTCGATTCCTGGGGATGTCCTGGCCGGGTTGGCTGAACACGCTGATCGAGGATCTTCACTTGATTGGCCACTCGCGGTATCTCTACTTTGCCTTCATCGTGAGCGGCGTTTACATGCTGGCGCAGATCATCCCGATCTACGCCATCGTGCGGGCGAGTGATCTGAACGTGCCCTGGATGGCGTCTTTCCTGATTATGGTTCTGCTGCGGCTAAGCGGCGTCGTGCCTCAAGCGCCAAGTAACCTTGGTTCGTTCCAGTGGGTCACCGCCAAGACGCTGATGATGTTTGGACTTGTCTCGTCGCACGCCAAGCGCTTCTCCCTGATCCTTTGGGCCTCTCTGACGCTGCCGCTGATCATCGCCGGGTTCGTGGCGCTTGCTATCGAAGGCGTCAATCTGAGCCACCTGCATCGGGAAGCTGCGGCGGCCTCAGCGAAGAAGCGCAGGCACGCCTAAGCCTCTCGTCATTGTGCCGCTAGAATGTGGATGGGGAAAGTTGCTGATTGCTCGGTTTACTGCTGTTGCTGGTTGGGTCGACTGCACAGGGCGCCGACCTGCAAGCCGAAGGACTACAGGCGCTGGATCACCAGCAATTCGCGCAGGCCGAACAGATTTTCTCTAAGCTTGCCGCTCAAGACCCGAAAGATTACACCGCGTTCTTTAACCTCGCTTTAGCCGAAAGCGGCTCAGGCAAACGCGACGGAGCCGTCGGCCACTACCGGAAGGTTCTGGAATTAAAACCGAACTTGTTTGAAGCCGAGCTGAATCTCGGCATCCTCTATCTCCGTCAGAAGCAAAACGCGGAAGCTCTGCCGATTCTTGAGGACGCGGTGAAGCAGAAACCGGACCAGGCGAGGCCGAAACGCTATCTTGCCGATGCGCTTCTCGGGTCCGGGAAAAGCGGCGGAAGCGCGCGACCTCTACAAACAGGTATTGCAAAGCGATCCGAAACAAGCCGCTGCCGAATTGGGATTGGGCCAAAGCCTGGTTGCACTGGGTTCATTGGACGAAGCCGCGCCCCATTACCGCCAGGCAGCCACACTCGATCCGAATCTGAAGTCTTACTTATTGGAGTTGGCCACGGCGTTTGAGAAGGCGAACCGGCCCGCGGAGGCTGTTCCACTTCTGAAGGAATTCCCGTCCGACGTGGCCGCCCAGGAGGAACTGGGACGGCTGTACCTGAAACTCAATCGGCCTGCTGAGGCCGTTGAAGAGTTCCGGCAGAGTGTAGAGGCTTCTCCGACACCCGCAAACCGGCTTGCCCTGGCAACGGCATACCTGAAGAACAACCAGCCTGACCTCGCGTCGCCCATCCTCGAACAGGCGCTGGCCCAAAATCCGAACGATTACGAACTGCACATGGTGGTGGGCCGGCTTCGTCGCGACCGGCACAGCTACCTGGACGCTGCCCGGGAGTTCACGACAGCCGCGAAGATCAAACCCGATTCCGTAGAAGCGTGGAACGAAGCCGCGAGCGCGTTTGTTCTGTCGGCCCAATATCCGGAAGCGCTGGCCGCTTTAGACAAGGTTCATAGCCTGAACGGTGATACTCCGGGCGATCTCTACTATCGGGCGATTATTTACGATAAGCTTCACCAGGTAAAGCAGGCTCTCGCGAGCTACGAGCAATTTCTGCAATCGAGTTCGGGAAAGTTTCCTGACCAGGAATTTATTGCGCGCCAAAGGAGCCGAATCCTTGCAAAAGAGGCGAATCGTTGAATCTCTCGAACGTGTAGTGGTTGCGTTCACGCTCGGGGTGAGCCTGTCGGCGACGGGCTTTGGGGCTGCCGGTATGGCGGCGGGACGTCCGGCGCAAGTAGACCTTAAGGACGAACATGACCCGGCAAAGCGTTCCGAAAAGTTTCTGGAGGCAGCCGACGAGGCATTCGACGGTGCCCGGGCGGCTTACGGGAAGGACGACGTTCACACGGGCGATGCACAACTTGACGACATGATGTCCGCACTCCAGAACTGCGTAACTACTCTGAATACGGTCCATAAGAGCCGGCTTTACAAGAGGGCCGAGATGCGCGTGGCTTCTCTGCAGCGGCGCATGCAAAGTCTGATGGACGAAATCTCAATCACTCAGCGAGGCTGGGCCGAACAGACCGGGCGAAAACTCGAAGAAGTTCACGATAAGCTTTTGGAAGGAGCCATGAAGAAATGAAGTCTCTGGCATGCCTTCTCCTGTGGGTTTGTCCGTTAGCCCTGAACGCGCAGACTGCGGATCGGGATTTTCTCACGCCCAACGAAGTGGATCAGGTCCGAACCGCTCAGGATCCGAACGACAGGATCTTGCTGTATGTTCACTTCGCTAAAACGCGAATGGATCTGGTTCAGCACTATCTCGGGCCAGGACAAGGCCTGGCCGAAGCCTGTTTATCCACAACGCGCTCGAGGACTACTCCAAGATCATCGAAGCCATCGATTCCGTGACGGACGACGCACTGCGCCACGGCCGTCCCGTCGATAAGGGCATGATCGCGCTCGTGAACGCGGAGAAAGAGTTCCTCGACCAGCTCAAGAAAGTCGAAGATGCCAATCCGCGTGACTTCGACCGGTACAAGTTCGTGCTTTCCGAAGCCATCGACACAACACAAGACAGCCGCGAGCTTTCGATGGAAGATTCCGCGAAGAGAACCACGGAACTGAGCGCGAAGGATACGAAAGAAAAGTCCGAACGCGAGACCGTCATGACAACGAAGGAAGTGGCCTCGAGAAAGAAAGAATCCGAGAAGACGTCAGGAGACCCCGAGAAGAAGAAGATCCCCTCTCTCTATCGGCCCGGCGAAAAGCCGCCCCCAGTAACAATCGGGTAACTCGCGAATTCTGTCGTACCCTTGAAGGTAGGAAGATTCCGTTTGGCTCATCACCACCATGTTCCGAGCACGGGCTGGATCCTGTACGCATCCACCGTCATCACGCTCGGGTTTACTGCGCTTGAGGTTGTGACCGGCCTGCGATCCCATAGCTTGGCCCTGCTGTCAGACGCCGGGCACAATTTTACCGATGCGCTTGCGCTGGTGCTTGCCGCATTCGGCTACTACCTGCAAAGCAAGCCCGCCAACAGCGTTAAAACCTATGGATACCAGCGCGCAGGTGTGATTGCAGCTTTTCTCAACGCATCCACGCTGATCCTGATCTCCATCGGGATTACATGGGAAGCCGTCTCACGACTGGTGCATCCGGAAGTTCCAAACGACGTTACGATGATGTGGGTTGCGGCCCTGGGACTGCTTGTCAACGGCGCGATTGTTGCGGCATTGCATCGCGGGCACCAACATGATTTGAACATCCGGGCCGCGGTGATTCACATGGCAGGTGACGCCGTGGGCGCGATTGCAATCATTCTGGGAGCAGTCGCCATCCACTACACGGGATTCAGCTACGTTGACCCGATTCTCTCGATCGTGCTTGCGATTTTCATCGTGTATACCGCATGGGACATCGTAGGCGAATCACTGAACATCCTGCTTGAAGGGCTGCCGAGAGGACTCGAATTGCCGCAAATTACCAAGGCGATCGGCAACATCGACGGAGTTCTCGATGTGCACGACCTTCACGTCTGGAGCCTCGGCTCCAATACTCACGCACTCAGTTCGCACGTTCTGATCGAAGACATGCCGCCGTCAGCGAGCGAAACGATCCTGAAGCGGATCAACGAAGAGCTCTGCGACCTGGGCATTCACCATTCGACGATTCAGTTTGAGCACGTACCGTGCGTCCTGTCCGACAACGGCTGCCACATGATGTCAAATCATCGACACGCCGGACACAACCACGGCTAGACTTCGCCCGAGATCAAAGACAGCATTCGCTTCTGAAAAGTTTGTGCCGCCTGGCAATCGGCAGTAACGACGAGAACGGTGTCATCGCCCGGCAACGGTTCCGACGACCTCCTCGAGCTCCTGCCGGTCAATGCTTACGGCTAACGGACTGGCGTGCCCCGGAGACGTACGGAGGACCACCAGATTCTGAGCGATCCGAATATCCTGCAGGTACTCGTTCGCGATATCGAAGAGGCGAGGACCGGAGGATTCCGCGGACAACTGGCGGTACCCTTCGGCAGTCTTCACCAGCCCAAGTTCGCGTATATCGCGCGAGAGCGTGACTTGAGTGGTCTGGATCCCGAGTTGGCCCAGTTCGCGGGCTAACTCCTCTTGCGTGTAGACCGGTCTCGCCCGGATCGTCTTCATGATCTGACCTTGGCGAAAACTCTTGTTCATATGGGGTTATCGCGATCGTGCGCGGATCTCTTCCAGGCGTCGTCGCGCCGCTTCGGTAGCGCTCCGCACAGCTTCCGGTCCGGTGCCGCCCGGCAGGTTGCGGCTGTTCATACCTTCCTTCGGCTGGAGCAGACGCGCCATCTCCGGCTTGAACTCAGGTGCAAAAGCGGACAACATCTTCGGCGTTCCAGTCCGACGGCTTCTTCCCGCTTCTCGTGCTTTCGAGAACCAGCTTTCCGACCAGCTGATGGGCACGATGGAACGGAACACCGCTCCGCGCCAGTTCCTCCGCCAAATCGGTCGCAACTACCCAGCTCTCTTCGGCCGCGGCGAGCGGCCGGTCAGGCTTGAGCGTCACCGAGGAAGCCACAACGGCCGCCATGCGGAGAGAACCCGACGTTTGATAGAAGGCGTCGAACAGCGGCTCCTTGTCCTCCTGCATGTCTCGGTTGTAGGTCATCGGCAAGCCCTTCATCGTGACAAACAGGGACGTGAGATCTCCGAACACTCGTCCGGATTTGCCCCGGATCAGCTCCAGAGAATCCGGATTCTTCTTTTGCGGCATTAAGCTCGAGCCGCTCGTAACTCCGTCGCCCAGGGTCATCCAGTCAAACTCTTCGCTCGAATACAGAATCCAGTCCTCCGCCAGCCGGCTGAGGTGCAGCATCACAGTGCTGCAGGAGTAAAGGAAGTCCAGAGCGAAATCGCGATCGCCGGAGACATCAAGGCTATTGCGCGTAATGGCAGCGAAATTCAGGTCGCGAGCCATTTCTTCCCGATCGAATGGGAACCCGCTACCGGCGAGTGCTCCCGACCCGAGCGGCAGTGTATTAATGCGAGCCCTTGCCTGTTGCAGCCGTTCGGCATCTCTCGCGAACATTTCGAAGTAGGCAAGCAGGTAGTGCTGCCAAAGCACCGCCTGCGCGCGCCGAAGGTGAGTGTACCCGGGCACGATCGCGTCCGGATACTTGTCGCCGAGCGCCAATAGGGCTTCGAGCAGATCAGCGATGTCGCCGAGAAGAGTATCGACCGGCGGCCCGCAGGTAGAGCCGCACATCGAGCGACACCTGCTCATTCCTGCTGCGCCCGGTGTGAATCTTCGCGGAGAGACCGCCAACCTTCTCTCCCAACTTCCGGATGACGAAGGTGTGAACGTCCTCGTCATTCGACCCTTCGAGATACTTAGGATCTTTGGCTTCTTCCCCGATCTCGGCGAAAGCCTGGATCAGCTTTTCGCATTCTTCGTCCGTCAAGATGCCCTGGGCGCGCAATGCACGCGCAAACGCCTGCGAGCCCTCGACATCGGCAAAGATCAGTTTGCGATCGAAGTGCAGCGAGCCCGAGAAGGTCTCGAAGACCTCCGAAGGGCCCGCCTCGAATCTACCGCCCCACAATTTCATGGCGAGCTACTTACTCTTCAAGAGCGCTTCCACTTTGATAGGAAGGCCAATCAGGTTGATGAATCCGAGCGCGTCCTTCTGGTCGTAGCTTGCGCCCATGGTGAAGCTCGCGATATCGAGGTTATACAGCGAATTCGGACTCTTTCTGCTCAGGGGCTGCAGATTGCCCTTGTACAGTTGCATTGTTACTTCGCCGGTCACCGGTTGAGAGACCTTTGCGAAGAAGGCATCGAGGGCTTCTCGTAGCGGCGTAAACCAGAGCCCGTTGTACACCATTTCGGCGTAATCGAGCGCCAGCTTCTCTTTGTAGTGCAGAGTCGTTCTGTCGAGAGTGAGCGATTCAATCTCCCGCACCGCAGCCATCAGGATGGTTCCGCCCGGCGTTTCGTAGCAACCGCGCGACTTCATGCCGACGAACCGGTTCTCGACCAGGTCGATGCGTCCGATTCCGTTCTCGCCGCCGACCCGGTTTAGTTCCTCCAGCAGCGCCACGCCGCTGAGATTCCGGTTCCCATTGAGCGAAACAGGGACGCCGGCTTCGAATCCGATGGTGACCTCGGCAGGCTTATCAGGAGCGTCTGCGGGGCTCTTGCTGAGCATCCAGATGCCGTCCGGAGCGGCGTTGGCGGGATCTTCCAGTTCGCCGCCTTCGTGCGAGATGTGCCAGATGTTGCGGTCGCGGCTATAGATTTTGGTCGTCGATTGAGCGATCGGCACCTTATGCGTTTTGGCGTACTCGATGGCGTCCTCGCGCGAAACGATGTCCCATTCGCGCCAGGGTGCAATGACATTGAGATGAGGCGCGATCGCCTTATAAGTCAGCTCAAACCGCACCTGGTCATTGCCCTTGCCCGTGCAGCCGTGCGCCAGCGCGTCGCATCCGGTTTTGAGGGCAACTTCGGCCTGCCGCTTCGCGAGCAGCGGCCGCGCAATGGAGGTGCCAAGAAGGTACTTGTGTTCGTATACACCGCCGGAGCGCACGAGCTTCCAAAGATATTCGGTGACAAACTCCTCGCGCATGTCCTCCACGTGCACTTCGGAGGCGCCGGTCTTGAGGGCCTTCTCCTTCAGTCCGTCGAGCTCTTCCCCGCCCTGGCCGATATCTCCACAAACAGCGACGATCTCACAGCCGTAGTTCTCTTTCAGCCAGGGAATGATGATCGATGTGTCGAGACCGCCCGAATACGCGAGCGCTACTTTCTTTGCCGTTACTTTACTCATCTTTGGTTTCGAATCCTCTCTCATTGGAGCAGCTTCGCGTGCTCCTGCAGGCACACCTCGGACTCGCAGAACGGTCCCAGGTTTCGGCTGCTTACTGCAACAGGGTCAACAGCAGAGCTTTCTGCGCGTGAAGGCGATTCTCCGCCTCATCGAACGCAACACTCTGCCGCGATTCCATGACTTCATCGGTGACTTCCAAGCCGCGCTTGGCCGGAAGACAGTGCATAAACACGGCATGGGAGGAAGCGCGCTCCATCAACGCCGTATTGACCTGATACCGCGCAAACAACTGCTTGCGCCGGGTGGCCTCGGCCTCTTGCCCCATGCTGGCCCACACGTCGGTGTACACCGCGTCCGCGCCACGAACGGCCGCTTCCGGATCGTTTGTGATCTCGATCGTTCCACCGGTTGTTTTGGCGAGGACAGTTGCGCGCTCGACGATCGGCGCTTGCGGCTCGTATCCCGGAGGCGTGGCCACGGTGCAGTGCATTCCGAGTCGTGCGCTGCAGAGCATTAACGAGTGAGCGACATTATTCCCGTCGCCCACAAACACAAGCTTCAAGCCTTTCAACTTTCCGAACTGTTCTTGCAGCGTGAAAACGTCCGCGAGCGCCTGGCACGGATGATAGGTATCGCTCAGCGCGTTGACGACCGGGATACCGGACCAGAGCGCCAGGTCATCGATCGTTTTTTGTTCGAACGTGCGCGCCACGATGCAATCGGTCCAGCGCGCGAGATTCCGCGCTACATCTTTCAGGGGCTCACGCTCGGCGATCATTCCCGTCTGCGTCACACAGTCACCCCCGAGCTGTTTTATAGCGAGTTCGAAGGTCAGCCGCGTGCGCAGTGATGGTTTTTCAAACAGGAGTGCGGCGTATTTGCCCTTGAGGGCAGAGGCAAACTGCTGACGGTTACGCTTCACCTCGCCCGTCAACGCGAGCAAACTGATGAGCTGCTCGGCGGAAAGGTCCAGATCTTGCCGGAAGGTAGGAGTCCGGAGGTGGGGGGAGGGTCGTAAACAGAAGCTGCCATGAATCGCTAGCCGTGAACTGAATTTTTATTCACTCTAGTGAATAATTACACATTTCAGGACTGTTTGCAATCGATTCTCAGATCGCCATTAGGGACGCCTCACCTCATTTGTTGGATGCTCTCGATAAGGCAAACTCAAGCGACCCTGTACTAATTGTTGTCGCTAGAGAACTAGCTGACCTGATCCGATAAGACCTCTGCAACTGAAATTAGTTGCAGAGGATCTAAAACCGTAGCAAGAGTTATCAGGTCCGGGACATCATCTGAAGGAAAGGGGGATTTTGTGAGCAGCGTAGTGGAGTACAAGGCCTATATAGGATCTGTGGAGTATAGCTCCGAAGATGAGGTCTTTCATGGAAAGCTCGAGGGTATTCGCGACCTTGTGACGTATGAAGGGACAGATGTTGAAAGCTTGAAGCGCGCTTTTCACGAAGCTGTTGACGACTACATCGAAACTTGTCAGAAAAAAAACAAGCAACCGGATCGCCCCTTCAAAGGGACCTTCAACGTGCGAGTGGGGCGTGATCTCCATAGGCGTGGCTGGAACAAGATTTGTTCTCCACTGAGCCACAAGCAAGACGCTCAATGCGGTCAGGATTAGACGGAGCTTGATAGAAAAGTAGCCTAGGATCTCGGCCACAACAGGTCAATAGCAATTCAAGCGACGACTTTCGCAAACGAACCGTCGGTAGTTTCACTAGTTCGGCAATCGTCGAAGACGCGAGCCGTAGATCGCCGCTTCACATCGCGGGAGGCGCGCACAAACTGCCGTAGTATTTTGCAGCAAGTTGTGGTACGCGAAAATGGAGCGCGCTAGCGGACTTGTGGCTTTCCTGCATGCTGAACCAGAAGTTCTGGCGCTGCAAAAACGATCGAAGTTGCAGATGCGTCTCTTAGTCAGCATCCGCTAAGTCGGCTCTTCACCCTAGCGCGGTAATTCCGAATATAGTTGTCCATGATGTGAGGCCCGGCGGTATGCAAAGCTCCACCCAGCATCGATTGGTGCAAAGGATTCTCCCCGCGCTTGCTCTTCGCTGACGTGCCGATGACGACCAGCACTCGATCTGCCGCAACATCCCTTTACCGGCACATTCTGGATTAGAAATTCGGTCGTCAGAGGTCTCGATGATTACTACGCTCGCGAATCCGTGTATTCGCTTCCGGACGCGAGCGCTACCTCCACATGCTAAACGAAGACGAATTCCGCGACGACGCTAACGAGATTCTTTGAAGAACTGGTTTAAGGTCTCGGCAAGATCTTCTTGATCCACAATGAAATGAGCCGACTTACCGTTAGGACCGTGAAGGTGAAGCGCTAGGCGTTCTGAACTTGCAGCACCTTCCGGGCGTTTGCAAAATACAGTCCAACCTTCGGCCTTAAGCTTTTCTACGAGTGGTTGGATCTGAGATCGAAGGTCCTCAGGCAACTCGAAATCGGTAGACATCGAATCATTGTAAGTCGACCTTTGAACGGCACGAGATCATCTACCGAGCCTGGGCAATCACCCGCAAGCAAATCGGCGCATTACGATGAGCACCGAATAGCGCAGCACTCAGGTCAAATCGGGCTTGTTGTCCCGGTTTTGGCGGGCACGTCTAAGAAGCAAGCGACGGTCATCAGAAGGTAGTGGATGCATCGGCGTGGGCGGACCTCCACGAAAGTTCCCGGTGAAGTTCTCGACATGCTCAATGAGCATCTGCACCATTCCGCGTCGGAGAAGCATGATCATCATGGCCACGCCGAACAAAATTACAGGGACATCGTGCCAGCGCATATGCCATTGACCATATCACCAATTAGAGCCCCGGTTCGAGGGCGACAAGTCATTTACCAGAGCTATCCAGAAGTCGGCCGAATTTCTTGAGACTCGCTCACTCTGCCTTTCCGATGTTCAGTATTCGAGTATGGGGAGCCTCATGAAGCGTGTCCCGCAAAGCGATTTTTGAGAAGCGTGCCGGTATCAACTGGTCTGATATTGAATCCATGTTGAAGCACTTTGGTGCTGAGATCACGGAAGGGGACGTGGTTCACGAGTGCGGATCGCTTTGAATGGGACGAGAGCGGTCTTTCATCGGCCGCATCCCGAAAAGGAAACTGACCGGGGGGCGGTTGCTTCCATGCAAAGATTCCTGCGTGAAGCCGGGATCGGAAAAGGAGGGCCAGAGAATTGATTTACAAGGGGTATGAAGCTGTTGTAAAGTTCGACGAGGGTGTCCGCATTTTCCACGGAGATGTGATCAACACTCGCGATGTGATTACATTTCAGGGGGCATCCGTAGACGAACTTGAGGAGGCCTTCAAGGACTCAATTGATGATTATCTTGAGTTCTGCGCTTGGCGCGGCGAGCAACCTGAAAAGCCTTTCTCAGGAAGGTTTCTGGTCCGCTTAAAACCAGCAGCCCATCGCGATGTTGCGCTACAGGCCCGACGTGAGGGGAAGAGCGTTAATAAGTACGTTGCCGATGTCCTTCGTCAAGCCAAGGCAAAACCCGGACCTTAGGACGGACGATCACCAATCAGCGTGATGTACTGTCCAACTGAACGCTGACCCACTTCTGCTACCGCAAAGCGGCTCCACCTAACGTGACGTTTCCGGTACCGCCTTCACGCACCCACGTTACAGTAAGGTGCTCGCCGGGTGAAGCAGCATGGTAAGTCAACGTATAGTTCTGATCGGACTGGCCCCGGCAGACCTTTTGAGTGTCGACGAAGTCCTCGGCAGAATGGTCGGAAAGGTGGGCCCGGAATGTTGCGCCGCTATTGAACGCACCGACATGAACGGTTAGTGTGCGCGCGTCCGTGTCTGCCGGGACATCGAACAAAAATCCGTTCGACTGCCCGTTGATATAGATACCGTCGCGCACCGTTGCCGAAGCCGGTGAGTCTCCGTCCGTAAAGGTGACGGCACGCGGATCGTCTGTATAGTACCCGGGTACTCCGGCACCGACGACTAACCAGTGCCCGATCAGGTGCTTGACGGTGCGTTTGCTGGTGAATGTCGTTGAGCCCCAATGCGCCCAATCAACGGCGCCTTCCTCTGTCAGATTCACCGGCGTCGTGGCACTGGTTCTAGTACCGGTCAATTGGCCGCTAGTTACGTTCGGTGCTGCGGTCGAGATCGGTTTCGGTTTTGAAGACGGCGCATTGGCTTCCCCAATCTCTGCTGTTCGAGAGGAATTTGCCCCTCCGGGTGTTGAACTACAACCAACCAGGCTGAGAACTAACACGAGGGTTGCTGCTAGATGTGTTGCCCGCAAATCAGAAAACATAACACAAAACGGCAGGCTGGAAAAGACAGGCTAGTTTGGCCGTTCCGCATTCAATGAACGGCTCTGTTCAGGTTGATTCTGGATGATCTTTGCGCTTTGCACTCCAGGCGAGTGCGCGCCAACAGGCAGGCGGAAAGAGGTTTAATTCGACGAGCAGGGAACCCAGTCAACCACGCGTTCGATGAAATGCCGCTTCCGGTCTTCGAGATGCATGGCGCGGAAGGTACGATAGATCTCGTCTGCGACGGAGAAGTAATCTCGAAGCCGTCTTAGCTCGCTCGCTGTCTGTCGTCCCAAGTCATCCGCCCGTTCCATACCTGTTCGATCTCGCGAGGATTTTAGTGTTACGGAAAAAGACGCGTAAGTTCCTCGAAATAGACCGCGAGATCTCCACGGCTAAGATCGAAGAATGACCAGTTTTCGTGAGTTTGGAGCAGTTCCCCGTGGATAAATTGCTCGTCATGAAGTTCGGCGGTACCAGCATGGGCAGCGCCGAGCGCATGCGTGTGGCCGCCGACCTCATCACTGAGCACTCGTCACAACGCCCGGTGCTGGTGGTGGTCTCGGCCATGTCCAAAATCACGGATCTGCTGCTCGATACGCTTCGCCGGGCCGAGGTAGGCGACCGGGCTGGCGTCTCATCCAATCTCGAGTTGCTCCGAACCCGGCACGTCACCGCTTGTGACGAACTGTTCGGGAAGTCCGATGCCCCGGAATTGGACAGGGTTGCCACAACCGCCGTCGAGTCGCTGGTGTCGGAGTTCACGCGGATCGCTCACGGGATTCTGATGCTGGGGGAGCGGCCCCCTCGCTCTGTCGACGAAGCTCTTTCCATTGGGGAGCGGCTCTCTTCCGTCATACTGGCGAACTTACTGATTTCGCGAGGCATTCGCGCAGAGGCGATTAACGCCGCGGAAGTGGTAGTAACTGATGCCGTGTTTGGAAACGCCTCGCCGCTCGCGAAGCCGACCCGGTCCCGGTCCCAAACTCGCCTCCGTCCGCTGCTCGAGGCGGGCATCGTCCCTATCGTCACCGGATTCAACGGAGCGACGGAGGACGGACGGCCGACGACGCTAGGCCGAGGCGGATCTGATTTTTCGGCTTCTATCTTCTCTGCGGCTCTCGATGCGGAAGAACTCTGGATCTGGACCGATGTCGACGGCATCATGACGGCGGACCCCCGGCTTGTGGCGGACGCTGCGGTTCTGGACGAAGTTACCTATGCGGAAGCCGCGGAACTCGCGTACAACGGAGCGAAGGTGCTGCATCCGCGAACACTGGCGCCCTTGGCCGAAAAGAGAATCCCGGTCTGGAGCAAGAACAGCTTCGCTCCCGAAAAGCCCGGCACCCGGATCATCACGCATGTGGATGAACCCAGGGGCGTCCGAGCGGTCACATCGATGTCGAATGTGGCGCTCGTCTCGATGGAACCGGCGAGCGCAGTTCTCAGTGGTACGCGTGTCATGGCCCGGGCACTCGATGCGTTGGCTCTTGCGAACGTCGAAATCCTGGTATTCAGCAGTTCAAGCTACCGGCAGAGCTTTTGCTTCCTGATTCGAAAGCCCGATGTCGATGCGGCGCTAGAAGTACTGGCGTCCAATCTGTCGATCGAACTCGCACACGGCTATCTGAAACCCATTCAGGTGGACGAAAACGTGGGTCTGCTGGCGGTGGTCGGGGAAGGCATGCGGGGTACTCCGGGGCTCGCCGGCCGGGTGTTTACAGCCATTTCCCGGGAGCGAATCAATATCATTGCGATTGCTCAGGGTTCGAGCGAGATCACAATCGGCATCATTGTCGGTTTGGACGGCCTGGAACGGGCGGTGCAGGCGGTCCATCAGGAGTGCCACCTGGGCTCGCCACAACTGGCTGCCACGCTGACTTAGGCGGGGTTCCGCTCGGAAACGCGAGTGCTGGCCTGGTGCACGCACAACCTCCGAAGTGTGAATGGAATTCCGGTCGATTGGAGCGCCTCTGACAGCACGCCCTCCACTTCGTTGAAATTGCGTTCTGCGAAGGCGACCACAGAGGGTCCGGCTCCGCTCAGGCAGACGCCGAGAAGGTCCGGATGTTCCAGGCCGAGCGCACGCTCCAGGCCGGGGACAAGCGACTGCCGAAATGGCTGATGGAGGCGGTCGTGGAGCGCTTCCCGCAAAAGTGCAAAGCGGCCGGTTTGCAGGCAATGGAGCAGGAGCGCAATGTGTTGAAGGTTGAAGACCGCTTCCTCCCGCGTGATGCGCTCCGGCAAGACTCCTCGCGCTTCATGTGTCGAGAGAGCGTAGCGCGGAGTCAGAACCAGGAGTTGGAGATGAGCGGGCCATTCCATCTGGACGGCCACTACGGACCGGTCGGAGAGCTGGCAACTGAGCGTGAGGCCGCCGAGTAACGCTGCCGCGACGTTGTCGGGATGATTCTCAAGTGCGCAGGCGGCGTTCAGCAAACCTTGCGCGGGTAGCGGACCGGCAATTGCTTCAAACAGGCGCAAACCTGCGACAGTGGCCGCTGCGCTGCTGCCCAGCCCCGATTTCATCGGGATGTCGCTTCTCACCTCGATCGCAAGAGACGGGAAACTTCCGCTTCTCTGATTGGAAAGGAATCGAAACGCGCGTTCGATGTAGTTTTCGCCGTCCAGTTGTTCGTTGACGAATTCGAAACGAAGTTCGCCCTGGCCCGGCAGAACGTGCACCCCAAGATGAAGATAGAGCTGGACGGCAACAGCCAGCGTGTCGAATCCCGGACCGAGGTTCGCGACCGACGCGGGAACGCTCAACTCGAAGGAATCGTTGGTGACCAGCGTGGAATGAAGCTGCGTCAAGCGAGCGCCACAGCCTTGGGCATCGCCTCTTCGTCCCGGGCCTGATGCTTGATGATGTATTCGGTATCCTTCAGCACGTGGCCGGTGAGCACGGCGGCCACCGTGGCGTGCGGGTCCAGGGTTCCAGCATCGACCAGCTTTCGAATGCCCGCGAGCGTGGTAGCGGAAGCAGGCTCGCAGCCGATGCCGTCCCGTCCGATCTCGCGTTTTGCGTGCCCAATTTCTTCGTCCGTCACATCCATAACGAGACCGTTTGTGAGTTCGACCGCCTCTAGCGCCTTCTTCCACGATCGCGGATTGCCGATCCGGATGGCTGTGGCGACTGTTTCGGGTTCGCGGACGGCCTGCAACTCCGCGGCGCCCGCTTCCCACATCCTTGCGAGAGGATTTGCGCCTTGCGCTTGCACAATGACCATGCGCGGAAGTTTTTGGATAAAGCCATAGGCCCGCAGTTCGCGAAACGCCTTGCCGAATGCGGAAGAGTTGCCAAGATTGCCGCCGGGCACAAACAAGTAGTCCGGCGGCTGCCAATCGTATTGCTCCATCAGCTCGAACATGGCCGTTTTCTGGCCCTCAATTCGAAAGGGGTTGATGGAGTTCAAGAAATACAGGTTGGCGTCCGCGCTGTCGAGCAATTGATTCAGCGCGTCATCGAAGTTCCCTTCAATCTGGACGACCTCGGCACCATAATCCAGTGCCTGCGCGAGCTTGTTTGCGGACGCCTGGCCGGCCGGCAAATACACACGCGCCAGCATCCCGCCCCGGGCAGCATACGCCGCCAGTGCCGCTGCGGTGTTGCCGGTAGAGGCACAAGCCACGGTCCGGGCACCGGTGAACTTCGCTTCCGTCATTCCGGCCGTCATTCCCAGATCCTTGAACGACCCGGTCGGGTTGAAGCCGAGGTGCTTAAACTTGAGCTCGCGAACGCCGGCCCATTCGCGGGTCTTCTGTCCCGTAATCAGCGGGATGTTGCCCTCGCCGAGGGTTACAATTCCGGAGTCGTAAGGGGGCAAAAACTCACGGAAGCGCCATACGCCGCTTGCATCCGCCGGGTCCCATGAGCGACGCCGATCTTTCCAGATGTCCTTCTGGGACGGAACATCCAGGTCGTCGATCTCGACGACCACCTCGAGCAGACCGCCACACCGCGGACAGGCGAGAGAGCGGTCGTGCAAATCCAGGCTGGCCCCGCAGGTCCTGGAACTGCATCGTAAATAGTTCGTTCGGCGCAAATCGACTTTAAGATAGCGTATCCTGCCAGCCCGGATCAGCCCACAGCGCGCTTGGCGCAGACGGACTGCGGGATACTGTCTCTGTCTCCTGTGTCCACGAACTCACAACCCAGCAACCCCTCAGCACTGAGGGTTGTCGTCGCAACCACGGTAGCGCTGTCGTTTATCAGCTACTGGCGAGGGGCGGCCATCGTTCTAAGCGATCTCGCCTCCTCTATGTTTTACGCGGGTGGAATCGCCGAGCAGGCAATCGGCAAATCCGCGGCCTGGTACGTCCTCGGCGTGATGATCTTCAGCTTCGCCGTGCGCTCCGTCTACATGGAAAGCTGCGGCATGTTCGTCCGCGGAGGCGTGTACGTAGTAGTTCGGGACAGCATGGGGCCGTTTGCGGCGCGTTTGTCCGTTTCCGCTCTCGTATTCGATTACATATTGACGGGCCCAATCAGTTCCGTCAGTGCGGGCCAATACCTGGGCCGGCTAGTGGAAGAGTTGTTCGGGTTCGCGCACGTTAATGTCCACTTGAATCCCAACCTGTTCGCGGCGGTTTTCGGCGTCGTGGTGACGGTTTACTTCTGGCGCAGCAATATCAGGGGCATTGAAGAATCCAGTTCGGCGGCGCTCAAAATTATGCAGATCACGACCGTGATGGTCGTGATGCTGTTGATCTGGTGTCCACTGACGATTTTGCTGCAAGGCAAGTGGAATCTTCCGCCATCGCCGATTCCCAGTCACCTGTCTTTCACCAGCGATTCGCTCGGCTGGTTCAAAGGCACGCGGTTCCTCAATATCCCGGTCGTTCTGATCATCATTGCGTTCGGGCATTCGCTGCTCTCGATGAGTGGCTTCGAAACACTCGCTCAGGTGTATCGCGAGATCGCTTCCCCGAAGCTCAGGAACCTGAAGCTTGCTGCAAACATTGTTTGCGTTTACGCCATCATTTCGACCGGGCTGATCACGTTGTTCGCCGTGATGATCATTCCGGACGATGTGCGAAAGACGTACGTGAACAACCTGATTGGCGGGCTGGCAATGAATCTGGCCGGACCGGAAATTCTCCGCTTGTTGTTCCACATTTTCGTGGTCGTTGTCGGCGTGTTGATTCTTTCAGGCGCCGTGAACACCTCCATCATCGGGGCCAACGGCGTCCTGAACCGGGTCGCAGAAGACGGCGTTCTGCTCGATTGGTTCCGCAAACCGCATCCGAAGTTCGGCACCACGCATAACATCATCAACGCGATTGTCGTGCTGCAGGTCGGAACAATCATCCTGAGCCGCGGCGACCTTTACCTGCTGGGCGAAGCTTACGCATTCGGCGTGGTCTGGAGTTTCGCGTTGAAAGCGCTCGGTGTTCTGGCGCTGCGCTTTCAACGTCATGACCAGGAGTACAAGGTGCCGTTCAACATCCGGATCGGCGATCGCGAGATACCGGTCGGATTGGCCGCTACCACGCTGATGCTGCTCACGACAGCGATCGTGAACTTGTTCTCGAAACAGTACGCAACGATCTATGGCGTTACTTTCACTATTGCGTTCTTTCTGATGTTCACGATCTCAGAACACGTGAACAGGCGGAAGCACAAGAACCTGAAGGATCACCAACTGGAGCACTTCAACCTCCAGTCGCAGCCCCGGATCGATGCCGGTTCTGTTCACGCCCGGCCTGGGTGCGTGCTTGTCGCCGTTCGAAATGCCAAGAATATGCAGCATCTGCGGCGAACTCTGCAAAAAACAGACCTGCGGCGCAATGACATTGTCGTGATGACGGTTCGGCTCATGGCTCCCGATAGCGAGTACGCCCTTAAAGGCGAACAGGTCTTCGGCAGTGACGAAAGTGCGCTATTCACGAGCGTTGTAAATCTGGCCGAAAAAGAAGGAAAACCAGTCGAACTCCTCGTTGTTCCCGCCATTGATCCGTTTGATGCTCTCGTTCAAACGGCGGATCAGCTGAAGATCTCCCGGCTTGTGACGGGCGTTTCGCCTCGCATGAGTTCGGATGAACTGGCTCGGCGAATCGGACTTGCCTGGGAGCGTCTACCCGAGCCCCGGCATGCCTTCTCCCTGGAAATCATCACTCCGGACCGGCCTTCGACTTTCGTCAACCTGGGTCCTCATCCGCCACGCCTGTGGCCGGAGGACATCGACAAGCTTCATGACCTGTGGCTGCGGCTCAGCGCGGAAGACGCCCTTGGATCGAAGCTTCACCACCGTGACGTAGTTGGGCTCGCGTTGCGATTGCTCGAAAAAGATTTAAGTGGTCCTGAAAGGGAGTCCGTTCTTCAGGAATTGAGTGAAGAACTTGGCACTCATGCGACTTAAGAGGCTATCCTTCCGTTAGAAAAGCTTCGCCTTCGGCAGAGTTCCTGAAATCGATCTCTGCGGAATGCAGAATCTTTCTTCCCTCAGTCTGGTTGTCCGCGACGTACAGCAGAATATCTGCAATCGCATCAACAGCACATGCATACGGATCGTTGACGTTGGAGGGTTTGTACTTTCTTACGATCTCTTCTCCACGTTTTTTTCTTTCTCGGATGGTCGCCATATCAACTTTGTCCCGCGCGGAAGGTCAAACTGCCTTCCCGCACTGCCACGATGATACTGCAAGGGCGGGTATGCGCCACACTTGCCCCGTAACCAAACGAAGGAAGGGCAATCCTACAGAGCGAAGGCATGTCACTCTCCCGAATTTCGCTGTATGCGCCTCTTCTGTTTGCTCTGGCGCACGAGATCAGTTGGTCCCAGACGCGCGCTCTCACGGAGGTGTTTCACGATGACCACTTCCAGCTAACCGGGGTGTCAGTCTCGAAGTCCGGGCGAGTGTTCGTCAATTATCCACGCTGGTCTGACGCGTATCGATATGCCGTCGCCGAAATCGGTAAAGACGGTTCGGCGAAACCATTCCCGGATCAGGATTGGAACATCTGGGATTCCAAGCCTGCCTCCGCCGGGAAACACTTCGTTTGTGTCCAGAGCGTTGTGGTGGACGACTCGGACACGCTGTGGGTGCTTGATCCGGCTGCGCCCTTACTTACTTCCGTCGTTCCTGGAGGAGCGAAACTCGTCGGCATCGATCTGAAGACTAATCGTGTGACGCGTGTCATCAACTTCGGGGCGGACGTGGTTAGGCCGGACAGCTATCTGAACGATATACGCTTCGATCTCGCTCGCCATACAGCGTATATGACTGATAGCGGCCCTGGCGGCATTGTCGTGCTGGACCTAACTACGGGGAAAGCTCATCGGGCCCTCGATAACTCACCAGCGACAAAGTTCGAGAAAGACGTACAGATCGTGATCGACGGCAAACCGGTGCTAGGGCCGAACAAGAAACCGCCGGCCTTCAACTCCGATGGAATCGCGCTTTCGCCGGACGGTAACTATCTTTATTTTCAGGCGGTGACCGCCAAAACGTTGTACCGCGTCAAAACAAGCGCTTTGCGGGATAATCCCGCTGCTGCGGACTCTGCGGTCGAGAAGGTGGCCCAGACCTTTCCGGTGGATGGCTTGTGGATGGACAAGAAGGGTCGGATCTATCTCAGCGATCTGACGCACGATGCCGTGTCCCGTTTACTGCCGGACGGGAAGATCGAGACGCTCGTCACGGACAAGCGGCTGCAATGGCCCGACACGTTTAGCGAGGGCCCGGATGGCTCCATCTACATCACCGCCTCCCACATCAATGACTCGCCCAAATTCAACGAGGGTCTCAGTGTCCGGAAACTGCCTTATACCGTATTCAAGTTGAATCCGTAATCCTACGGATCAGTGCAGTTCTAAACTCGAGTAGTTTGGAACAAAACAACCGGCCCGCAACGGGGCAACGGCTTGACGCGATCGATACGCTTCGCGGACTTTCAATCCTTGCTGTCATTCTTCTACACGTCAACATCCGGATGCGTCTGGCTGGGTTATCTTTCCAATCTCAGTTCCCACGCTGGCTCTTCCACCTGCTGTTTACCAACGGCAACAACGGGGTGTCTGTTTTCTTCGCGATCTCCGGGTTTCTAATCACGTCGACATCGCTACGGCGCTTCGGCGCGCTCCGAAATGTGAATGTCCGAAGGTTCTACCGGATTCGCTTCGCCAGGATCGCGCCGCTCCTGGTCTTGGTGCTGCTTGTGCTCAGCATTCTTCACCTCGTCCATGCCCAAGGGTTTTACATTCTGCCCTCTAAAGCCACGCTCCCCCGAGCGCTTTTTGCGGCCCTTACCTTTCATCTCAACTGGCTGGAGGCAGTTCGCGGTTATCTGCCCCCGAACTGGGACGTACTTTGGTCCTTGTCCGTGGAAGAGGTCTTCTACTTCTTCTTCCCGCTAGTCTGTTTGCTGACGCGCGTTCGCGCAGGCAGGCTGCTATTTTCCGCTCTGCTGGTCTGTCTTGTTGCCTGTGGACCGTTTGCACGCACGATATGGACAGCCAACGATATATGGCGAGAGAAATCATATCTCGGAGGAATGGACGGCATTGCTTGCGGTTGCCTGGCGGCGCTGTTCGTCGATTGGCTCGTCAGAAGGCGTGGAGAACAGGGAACCCTGAGCGAAGGGTGGTTGAGGTTATCGACGATTGCCGGTGCTGTCATTCTGTTCTTCGTTGCACTTTGGCCGCGATGGACCATTACGTTGTTCATCGGACGCTCCGGCCTGGACGGCACGCTACTGACGCTCGGCACGTGCCTGATTGCGATTCCCGCGGCACTGAAAAGGGCTTCCGGGCGCGGCTGGTCGGAACCACTACGCTGGTTGGGCAGAAACAGCTATGAGGTGTACATGACTCACGAATTCATCGTGGTCTGGGCTGTGGCTGCCTACGCCAAGTCCCAAGCAGGACCGCAAAGTGTCTGGATCATTGCGATCGCATTGCTCTCGAGTTTGTTGGGCGCCCTGGTTGCCAGGTACTACTCGGAGCCACTGAACAGATATTTGCGTGGCGGAGGGAGTCGATCGAGAACTGTTGCGATCGGCCAGGAATTTCAGAAAGCGATCTAATTTGTCGCCTTGTGTTTGTGCGCAAACTTGCGCGAAATGTCTGGCCAGAATTCCAAAAGCATGGCCCCGATTGCCCCCTCGCCAGAAACGACGAGCGCGCGCTGAAAAGTCAGTCCAATTCCCCGGTCTTGCTCCGTGTAGTAGAGATTTGAGATCGTGCCTGCAGCCAAATTACCCATCAAATTCGAATAACTTGGTTGCCATCGTCCATTGTCGCCTTTGCAGCGAACCGTAGACAGGGCGGCGTACCAGATTCGGCCCTTCAATCGAGCCTGTGCCTCGCCGGAAATACCGCGGGTCCTGGTGGAAAAGAACCGGGAGGAGAGCGTTGCCCAAGATAGTGCCATCGAAGGTATCCAGGTAAGAGGCCCCGAAACGCTTGGAATACCCGGCTACGCCCTGGCCGTAACCGTGGTAGTCGTCCTGCAGTTGGTTGATGCCCGCGTCCACAGAAGCGAAAGCGAACGTGAACGGATCAGTGGCGCTCTTGAAGGCCAACCGGAACTTCTGACTTGGGGAAAGGGGTAACGCAGTTCCGGAATTCGCTGCGTTGAATGCAGGCATGATGCCCAGGATGCGCTGGTGCTCCTGCTGTTTCAGCTGCTTCTCAGCTAATTCGTGCGCCTGCTCCTTCTCCTCCGTCTCGCGCTGAGCTTCCGCCTTCTCAGATTCCTTCTGCGCAGGCTCGGCGTTCTTTACCTCGCTTTTCTCCTTTACCTGTTGTGTGGCTTCGGAGGTAGTCTGCTGAGCGCGCACCGCATAGGGCGCCAACAGAAGCGTCAGACAGGCAAAAACCGGCGCTAGACCGTGCATTAGGGATTGGGACTGCAACTACCAAAGTATCGTAACTTCGCCAGGCAATCTTTCGGGGTGTCCCGAAATCGTCAGCGGCTTAACACGGACTCGAAGAAAGCAATCGCGCGCGGGTCGTGCGATTGTCCTAACCAGAAGAAGGCCTGCTTCCGTACCTCCGGGTTTTTTTGGGTGTTGGCTACCTCGATGAGTTTCGGAATGCCCTCGTCTTTCGGCAGCCGGGACAGAGCGAAAACCGCCTGGCGTTTCACTTTCGTATCGGGATCGTTGGCGATCGCATCCGTGATTGCGGCAACTGCCTTTTCTCCGGCACGGTCTGCGAGCCAGAAGAGTGCCTGGCTCCGCACATGGCTGGACGGGGCGGACTTGGCCAGACTTGTCAGTAGCTGAATCGCTTGAGGTCCGCTATGACGGGAAATCGCCAAGGTCGCTCCATTCGCGACACGAGTTTCGGAAGCGGAAACCAGCGTCTCCAGGTAGTGCAGGCTGGCGTCTGGAGGAACACCCGTCAACCAGGTGAAGGGCAATCCCCCGGCATCAAGCGGGCATCGCAGCGAATACACCTGGACCTTGCCCACCGTGCCGTTTTCGACTCGAAGCAAGATCCCCAGCTCCGAAGGCCCTTCGAGCTCGATCGGTTTCGGCGTGGCATTTCCCTCGGCTATGGTTGAGGAGCGTCCTTCGAGACCGCAACCATAACCGGTTCCGCTACCCCAGCAGCATCCGCCATCCCCGTGCGACGTCGCAGCCTTGGTCGCGTACCCGAACCAGTGTGGCGCTGTGCTGCGAACGGTGTCCGGGAGATTGCCGGAGAAGGCCCGCGTCTCGAACTTCGCATTGGTCACAGCGGGCTGTGTTCCTTGCCCGAAAGAACTCACCGCAAAAACGAATGTGACCAGTACGGGTCTCATTTCAGCACCTCCAGCATGTAGTCGGTGACTTCCTTCGAATGCAGCAGCGACATTTTCTGGACAGCTTTTTCTTTCAGCTGCGGATCTTTCTCGTTTTTGGCTATGTCGACGAGGGCCTTGCCGTTTTGCTGTAAAAAGAGGGCGTTCAGAACGGATTCTTTCACTTCTGGATGCGAATCCGATTTGTAGATGGACACGAGTGTGTCGCTGGCGCCGCCGTCATGGATCATCCCGAGCGACTTGATCGCGCTTACCCGTAGTTGCGGGTCCTTCTCTGTCTTTGCCAACTCGCTAAGACGCGCTGTGTTGTGGCTGAGAAACATCGACTTCAAGATTGCGTTCTTGTCTTCGCTCGAACTACTCGTCTGGTAGAGCTGCCAGAGTTCGTCTTGTCCGCCGCTGAGGGCGAGTTGACGAATGGCTTCGACACGCAGTTCCGGGTTCTTCTCCGTTTTGGCCGCGTTCATCAAGAAGGTCCGCGAACCCGAACGCATAAAACTCTGGAGGATGGCGCGCTTCACATGCTCGTCATTGGACCGGCTGTACAGGCCTTCTAATTCCTTTCGAGCGTCGTCGCTTCCCATCATGCCCACATAGCGGATGGCTCTCATTTGCAGATCCGGGTTCGCCGAGTTTGCAGCCACCGTACCCAGCAGCTTGCGGGCTTCGGGCGAGGAGTTCTGGGTCAGAACGAAGAGCGCCTTCTCCTTCACCTTGACGGAGCTGTTACCTGCGAGCACCTTCTGGAGCGCGGGCAGCGCAGTGCTTGGGTCGGACTGCAACAAACTGTTGATCGCGATCAGCTTGATCTCTTCATCTGCCTCGGCACCCGGATTAACGGGCGATCCCGCCTGGGCTCTAACCTCCACATCGAGCGCCTGTGCATCGCTCACCCAGCGGCTGGAAGGATACAGCCGGCGCAGTTCGCCGAGTGTTGCGAGCGCGTCTTCCCGATTCGCCGCGCGGCTTTGTGCATACGCTTTCCAGTAGAGGGCGGCGTCGGCATCCGTACCC
Source organism: uncultured Acidobacteriaceae bacterium (assembly GCA_963730775.1). Taxonomy (GTDB): domain Bacteria; phylum Acidobacteriota; class Terriglobia; order Bryobacterales; family Bryobacteraceae; genus Bog-105. The sequence continues at coordinate 272,083 of CAVSTI010000029.1, forward strand.
TTGCGGTCCGCAACGGTTTCGAAAGCGGCGACGGCACGATCCCAGCGATGCGCGTCAAGGGCGCTTAGACCTCGCTGATAGTCGCGGTCTTCCGATCTGTTCCCGCCGGAACGAGCCTGGAAATCGCGGCGCCATGTGCTGGCCGCGGATGAATCCGGCGTCCAAACGCTCACATCCTGCGCAAACAACGGTGCGGTGATTCCCAGCACCAAAAAGCCTAACTTTCTCATAACATCCTTTCCTCCCTTCGGAGGTCATCGTCAGTGATCCTTACCTTGAAACGGAGCCCTTCATCGTCGATGCGCCGCTGTAAATCCGAGAGGTCATCGGAGGAGAAGTTCGCTGGCGCATTGGCGACGGACAGGAGCACACGTTCCAGATCCTCAAGCAACGCGCCTCGAGCTGCGTCCCCAGTTCGATTACTCGCCAGCCGCAGCAAGCGATTTTCATCCACCAGATCTCTCGCAATGTCCTGGGCAGTCTTCAGAGCATCCGGTCCGGGCTTTGCATTCGCCACTTCTGTCAGCAGAATCTGGGACCGATCCAGGTGGTCTGTGAGGGTGTTGAACAGGACTCGATTCTGCGCCTGGGCCGAGATTCCGCTCGGCCGCGGACGGCGCTCTATCACAAGCCCGATTGCTACAGCCAACAAAAGCAGCCCGGCCAGGGCAGGAGCCAGCACGAATGGCCGGAAGAGCGACAAACGCCAGCTTCTTTCCTTTGGAAGACGCTCCACCACCCGGTTCCAGACTCTTTCCTCGAAATCCTCAGCGGGTTCCGGGACACTGTAGAGTTGAAACGAACGGAGCAGATCGGCCAGCCGCCCCAGGTTGGTTTGGCATTCGAAGCAGCTTCGGAGGTGCTCCTGCCCTGCGGGCGTGCTTTCTCCGTAGTAAAGTTCGGTCAATTGTTCCTCGGTGAGATGTTTCAACGGGTCACCCCCAAGCAGGCTCCAGCGCGCGCCGAAGCTTCTGAACCGCACGGAAGACGCTATGCTTGGCCGCGTTTTGCTGGACACCCAACGCGCGCGCAATCTCGTCCACGTTGCACCCTTCGAAATGCCTCAACGTGAAAGCCACGCGCTCCATTTCACTTAGCTGCTGCAGCGCAGGCTCTAAAAGTTGGGCCACCTGGCCGCTCTGGGTGAGGCGTTCCGGGTCCGGGTCGCGAGCGGCGACCTGGTCAATCCAGCTGCTTGTCTTGTCATCGCCCAGGGGTTCGCGTTGTTTTTCGCGGGTTTTACGGGCTCGAATCAGGTCAAGAGCGCAGTTCGAGCAAATCCGGTACACCCAGGTAGAAAATGACGACCGGTCGTCAAATTGTTTGATTTGTTTGTAAGCGCGGAGAAATGTTTCCTGCACCACGTCCTCCGCATCCGATTCGTTGCCAGTCATTCTGTAGGCCAGACGGAACACGGCTCGGCTGTGGCGGTCCACGAGGACACGAAAGGCGTTCCGATCCCCTTTTCGCGTCTCAGCGGCGGCCGCTGCATCAGTCCATTCCATTCGGCTGGTCATTTAGACTCAGGAAGGTAGCCGCGGTTAGCCCGGCCTGCCCTGTTTTCCGCCCCATTTCTCATCAGACCTGCAATGCGAACGCTTTCGTTGACGGCCCTCTTGATCCTATGCGCCTGTGGCAGCCAGTTGCCGTCCAACGTTCCGCAATACAGGTATCGGATTGTGCACGCCTATCCGCATGACAGCTCGGCGTTTACGGAAGGACTGTTTTACCTGAACGGAGAGTTATACGAAAGTACCGGTCTCGAGGGTCAGTCTTCGCTCCGGCGAGTCAAGCTGGAGACCGGCGAGGTTCTCCAGAAATACGATTTGCCGGGTCAGTACTTCGGCGAAGGCATCGTGAATTGGAAGGACCGGATTCTGCAATTAACGTGGCGTTCGGAAGTCGGCTTCGTGTTCGACCGGAGAACGTTCCAGAAGGAAAGAGAGTTCCATTACCCAGGCGAAGGGTGGGCTCTGACGCAGGACGGACGGCGTCTGATCATGGACGACGGCACGGCGCAAATCCGGTTTTGGAATCCGGAGTCGCTTGAGGAGATGGGGAGGATCACGGTCACTGATCACGACCAGCCGGTTGCGAATTTGAACGAGCTCGAGTGGGTTGACGGCGAGATCTACGCCAACATCTGGGGCACGACTCATATCGCCCGCATCAATCCGGATAACGGGAAAGTGGTTGGCTGGATTGATCTGAGCGGACTCGATAAGGAGAGCGGGGCCGATCCCAATTCCGATTCCGTCCTGAATGGTATCGCCTACGACTCCAAGTCCCGCCGTCTTTTTGTCACCGGCAAACGATGGCCGAAGCTGTTCGAAATCCGGCTGGTTCGCGAGAGTTGATTTTCCTACAAAGCCGGCTTGCGTTCGCGCATGCGCATGCGCAAGCTGATCGCGATCAGAACGAGAAATAACGCCGCAACCACAACGTTAGGGAAATAAGAATGGCCCGCAATGTGCGGTATCGAGGACGGATCGCCCGCCCATAGAGTCGAGCCGGGGAGCAGCGCCGTGACGAAGAAGAACGGCGCCCAGAACGCAACCGAAATCGCGGCGCACGCGATCAGCGCAATGCGGGGTTCCTTAGAATTGCGCCAGAGAAGCCAGAGACAAGTTCCGGAACACCCGGCCACGAAAAACAGCAGGAGCGCCCCATGGAAACGCGCGTGTGGATGCCAAGCCGGATTGAGCAGGTGATTTGGAGTCCAATCGAGCAGGAACCCGAGCACTGCCTGCGCGACGAGAACGAACGTCATTAGAAGCTTGTTGAAGTTGCCCATCTTGGTTAGCGTTCGCTCACTAATGTACAGCTCGCCTGCGACAGATGTCAAGAACGCTCGGACTCGGCTAGTTTGGACGTTGCAGCAGCGTCGCGATCACTTGCCTTAGGTAGCGAGTGTTGCTCGTGGTGGCCGGGGCTTCGAAAAATTGTTGCGTGAAGGCGCGGAAGAACACCGCGGACACCAGCAGATTAGCTGCCGTCGACGCATCGACGTGTTTCGAAATGCGCCCGAGTTCTTGCTCGGCCTGGAGATAGCGTGCAATGGTGGCGGTTGCACGGTGCGGGCCTTTGTCGTCGCGCAGCAGTGACTCGCGGTAGCTGTTCAGCACATCCCGTTCGGCAAACAGCCCGGCAATCATAGGAATCACGCGGCCCTGAAACGCCATCATGCCTTTAGCCGCGGTCTCCAGGTTCTCTTCGGGTGTGTTTCGCCCGGCTGAGGCGGCCAGCTCCCGGAACGGCGCGAGCATGTCTGGCAGGCTTTCTCCCAGAACGGCGAGAAGCAGCTCGAGACGGCTCTTGAAGTGCACATAAATCGCAGCTTCCGAACAGCCCACAAGCGCCGCGACTTGGCGGGTCGTAACAGCCGCGAGTCCCTTGGTGCGGAGTAGCTCCTCCGCCGCGGCAACGATCTCGGCTCTGCGATTCTTTCTGCGTGAAGCGGATTTGTTCTCTGAACCCTCGGGTGCTTCCATGAAGAGACGGAAGCCCTCAGTCTGACATGGCGCAAGCGCGGTGGGTCCGGGGTTCAACTGGTAACGTGGAGAGTTTCGGGGAAGGAACGATTGTCGACACCGCTGCTGATTGCAAAAGGAAGCGAAGAACTTTATCTGCTGTCCGCCATGGCAAATCGCCACGGTTTGGTGGCCGGAGCTACGGGTACCGGAAAAACAGTGACGCTGCAGGTCATGGCGGAACGGTTCAGTCAGATTGGAGTGCCTGTTTTTGCGGCGGACGTGAAGGGGGATCTGTCCGGTATCTCTAAACCCGGGAAAGAAAATCCAAAGATCAGGGCAAGAGTGACGCAACTTGGTCTCTCGGACTACCGATTCGAGGGCTGCCCGGTCACGTTCTGGGACGTCTTCGGAGAGCAAGGGCATCCCATCCGCGCAACCGTCTCCGAGATGGGGCCGCTGCTGCTTAGTCGCATCTTGAACCTGAACGATACACAAGCAGGTGTGCTTTCGCTGGTGTTCAAGATTGCAGACGACAACGGGCTGCTGTTGCTTGATCTGAAGGATCTGCAGGCGGTGCTGCAGTTCGTTGCTCAGGGCGCGAAAGAATACCGCACCCAGTACGGAAACATATCTGCGGCCAGCGTGGGTGCGATCCAACGAAATCTGGTTACGCTTGAAAGCCAGGGTGGTGAACACTTCCTGGGCGAACCGGCTCTGAACATTGACGACCTGCTGCAGACCGATGGGAACGGACGCGGAGTGGTCAACTTACTGGCAGCAGATAAGCTGCTCGCGGCCCCGCAGCTCTACGCCACCTTTCTACTTTGGCTCCTGTCCGAACTGTTTGAGCGGCTTCCTGAAGTAGGTGATCTAGATAAACCGAAGCTGGTGTTCTTTTTCGATGAAGCTCACCTGCTTTTCCGGGATCAGCCCGCGGTGCTTCAATCGAAAATCGAAAGCGTCGTTCGTCTGATTCGTTCGAAAGGGATCGGAGTCTATTTCGTAACGCAAAACCCGATCGATGTACCCGAGACTGTTCTGGGACAACTCGGCAACCGGGTTCAACACGCGCTGCGCGCTTTTACGCCGCGGGACCAAAAGGCGGTAAGGGCCGCCGCGGAGACGTTTCGGACCAATCCGAAACTGGACGTCGCGACCGAGATCACGAAGCTCGAAGTCGGCGAAGCGCTTGCGTCGTTCCTGGATGAGAAAGGCACGCCAGGAATCGTCGAACGCGCACTAGTCTGTCCGCCGCAGGCCCAGATCGGGCCAATCACGCCGGAAGAACGGCAAAACTTCATGAGAAGCTCGATCGTCGCTGGCGTCTACGACCAGGCGATTGATCGCGAATCCGCGTACGAGAAGCTCAGGAACCGCGCACAGGGCAAGACAGGGGCGCCCCCGGAAACAGCCGGGCCGGTCCCTACTGCGGCAGCCGATACCGTGAATCGCTCCGAGCCGGCGGGAGGGTGGGCTTTGGGGAAGCTTGGGCGGTTTGTTGACGGGTACAACTGGCCCTCGTGGCGGCCGCCGCGGTGATTCGGTGGTCGAGGCCATGTTGAAAAGCGGGGCTCGATCGGTGGGAACACAGTTAGGGCACGAGATCGTTCGCGGAGTACTTGGGTCGCTGCTGGGTGGCTCCGGCAGAGCGCGACGCTAAGCGGAGACCTTAGAATGAGAATGTGGCAAGAGGCTGGGAAAGCAAATCCGTTGAAGAACAGATGGAGCTGGCCGAAAGCCGCAAGGCCGATTCGGCAAAGCTCAAGTTAAGCGAGGCACAAGTTCAACTGGAGCGAGAGCGTGAAAGCATTCAACTTTCTCGTGAGCGCATCTTGCGTGAGCTTGAGGCTGCCCGCCACCCGACGCGTCGCGAGCAGCTTTCTCAAGCGTTGAAATTTCTCGACGAACAATTATCTAAGCTGCCAGGCCAGATTGAGCCTGTTTAGGCGCTAAGATGCCAGCCTTTGCGCACCACAGGCTTTAGAAGTTCGTTCGCTTCCGAGTTATTGGTGATCTTCATCTTTTCGGCATCCCACTCCAGCCTGCAATTGAGCCGAGTCGCGATAGCGCCCAAGGCGATCCATTCCGTAAACGGGGCCGATACACCGAAGTTCGAGCATGCGGCCACCCCACCTTTACAGGCGCGGATCCAGTCCCGGTAGTGGCCCGGTGAGCGGGGGAGAAACTCGGGTGGGAACTCGTAATCTCGCATCCGTTCGACGGGAATGAGCCGGGTCCACTCGCCATACGTGCCCGTCGTGATCATTCCTTTTTCGCCTTTGAAGAGGCTGCCGTTTGTACCGGTGTTGATCAACTTCATCCACTGCGCTTCTTTACGCGCGTGCTCGTCCTGCGGCTCAGCGGACTGGGAAGCTCTACGCGGCGGTGGAGGCGCATCCTTCGGGATTGAAGAACTCTTCGGTAAACACGCCGCCCTGGATCTGGCGTTCCGCTGGTTTCAGACCGGGGGCTGCATTTATGCGCCGGCTGCGTGGAAGATCACCAAGAATTTCGTCTTTCGGCGCGTTCGGGAAATGTCGGTTGATCCTCTCTCATCGCGTCGTACCAGAAGATCTTGACGGCGCGGCATATTGTCGCGTTCCGGGAAATCGAAACGAACGACCGATTTACCCGGGAAGTAAATGTCGCTCCGATCGTCCTGGCTGATACATTCGACGCTTGTCGGTGACCCTAAGCGCAGCGCCATATTCGGCGCGCCCAGAATATGGCACGCCATATCGCCAAGAGCTCCCGATCCGAAGTCGAAGAACCCTCGCCAGCTGAACGGCAGGTAATCATCGCTAAAAGGCCGCTCTTTTGCGATTCCAAGCCAGAGGTCCCAATCGAAAGTATTTGGCACCGGCGAAGTGCTTCGGAGCTTCCTTGATGCCTTGCGGCCAAGCGGGCCGATTGGTCCAGGCGTGCACTTCCGTGACATTTCCAATGGCGCCGGACCAGATCATCTCGGCACATTGGCGGGTTCCCTCATTGGAGTAGCCCTGATTGCCCATCTGGGTTGCGACCTTGTATTTCTCGGCCGCCTTCGCCAACTCCCGGCATTCCCAGACAGTGTGAGCGAGCGGCTTCTGCATGTAGACATGCTTCCCGCGTTCCATGGCGGCAAGGCCCACGGCGGTGTGCATGTGATCGGGGATGGTCACGATAACGGCGTCGAAGTTCGCGTTCTCTTTCTCGAACATGACGCGGAAATCCTTGTACTTGGGCACGCTCTGGAACTGGCTGTAGACCTTGGCTGCGCGCCTTTCATCCACGTCACAGAGGGCGACGATATTTTCGGTCTCGGAACAGGCCTGAATGTCGCTAGCGGCCTTCCCGCCGGCGCCAACGGAAGCGATGTTGAGCTTTTCGTTCGGCGACTTATAACCAAGCTTGCTCAGCGACGGAACGCTACCGAAACCGCCCGCCGGAACGGCGCCTGCTAGAAGGCTTCCATAGAAGAAATAGCGCCTGCTGATTCCATCACGCTTCATACAGTGAATCTCACCCCTACTCGGATCATAGCTTTAAAACCGCGAATCCGATTCTATCGTTGGATTTTCGCGGGAGCACTCTGCGTTTCAAACTATCCCTCGCATCGAATGTTCTACGGAGATTTCCTTCAGGAATAACCTTCCGATCGGATCGGTCAAAATTACACACCTCGTCTAAGACATGACATCTGAGCGGATTCACCCATATGCGTCCGTAGCGGTCGAGGAACGCGCGTTTTTGGACGCGGCGCCGACGGTTGAAGAACGGCCGTCTGCTGCCCGGACTTTCGACGTCTCGCGCACCTGCGATCTCGCTGGGATCTCTATGTCTACCAGTCTTTTAGCTCTGAATGGCGTCCTTGTAGGCGGGACTCTGGCGGCAGCGCCGGAGACGGGCTTTCGCCAGGCTGTTTCGGAAGCAGTCGAGCCACGCCTCGATCTGTCTCGCAAAGCGCGTCTTCGACATCGTTTTCGCAGCCTTTGCACTGTTAACTTTTTTACCGATCCTGTTGATTTGTGCCATCGCGACCAAGCTCGAATCCGACGGTCCGCTATTCTTCCGGCAGCGGCGCCTCGGCACAAACGGCATGCCGTTCCACATTGTGAAATTCCGCACAATGGTGCCGAACGCAGAATCAGTGTTGTCAGCCTACCTGGCTCTCGATCCGAAGGCCAAGGCCGAGTGGGAAGCAGATCGAAAGCTGAAGAATGATCCACGCGTGACTCGCGCCGGAGCGATCATGCGCAAATTCAGTCTGGACGAAGTGCCCCAGTTCTGGAACGTATTAAAGGGTGATATGAGCGTGGTCGGGCCGAGACCGATCGTGCAGGCCGAGGTGCACTACTACGCCGAAGATTTTGCAAATTACGCCGCCGTTCGCCCCGGGATTACCGGACTCTGGCAAGTTTCGGGACGAAACGACGTTAGCTATCCCAATCGAGTGGCGCTCGACTCCAAATATGTCCGCTCCTGGTCTTTAGCCATGGATTTCGGCATAATCTTTCGGACCGTCTCCGCCGTTCTCCGTTCAGCCGGCGCTTATTAAGACGAATCGACACTTGGGCCCACTATCTCTGCAGATAGGGATACGTGTCGAAGGAAATCACAGATCACTCGAGAACCCAGAAACTTTCGCACCGGCGACTGAACAGTCTGGATGGGTTACGCGGAATTGCCGTGTTGTCCGTTATCGCCTTTCATACGCTGCGAGTGACCGGACAGGAAGGACTGTTCGGGCTGGCCCTCAATCGCCTGCAGGAGACTGCCTGGGCGGGCGTCGACCTTTTCTTCGTCTTATCTGGATTCCTGATTACCGGCATTCTGCTTGATACTCGCGATTGCCCTAGCTATTTCAAGACTTTCTTCGCCCGCCGCACGTTCCGTATTTTCCCGCTCTATTACGGCGTGCTGGCAGTCGCGATTTTCGGTGTTCCGGCAATTTTGGGACGGGCTCACCTTCCCGATTTGTACCCGCGCCTACTAGCGAATCAGTTCTGGCTCTGGACATATACCGCGAACTATCTGCAAGCAACGGGCGCCCATACGCTCCCAGGCTTCGGTCACTTCTGGTCGCTTGCCATCGAGGAGCAATTCTATTGGTTCTGGCCGTTGGTGGTCTATTTCGCTTCGCGGCGGAAGGTGTTCCAGTATCTGTGTGGCCGTTTGCCTGTTTCTTCCCGTCCTCAGATTGGTTCTGATTGAGTTCGGGGGCGTTCGTGAGTGGGCGGTGCGGCAATACACGTTCACAAGAGCCGATACTCTTCTCGCGGGCGCTTTGGTGGCCGTGCTTCTTCGCGAGCCGGCAATTGCTGTCCGAGCTTCGCCGTTTTCTAACTGCAGCGATCGGCCTCTCGTTTGTGGTGCTTGCCGCGAATCGCCGTTCGCAATCACTACATACCTTATGAAGCCACCGAAAGCGTCGTGCTTGGCTATTCGTGTCTGGCCGTCCTGTTTGCGGCGCTCGTTCACAAACTCGCAACCCGGGAGGGCCGGTTATCGCAACTACTCTCGTCCCCGGCACTACGTTGGTTTGGACGATACAGCTATGGCATCTACATCTTTCATTGGCCTATCGCCCAGGCCTATCGTGCTGCTCTTGAGCCTAAGTTGGCGCGAGCACTAGGACCTCATTTCTTTCCCGCAGAGTTCGCCTACGTCATTGTCACGTGTGTGAGCGCTGGCGTTGCGTTCCTGAGCTGGCATCTCTTCGAAGTGAGATTCCTCAAGTTGAAGGAGTACTTTACTTACTCAACTGCCGAACGGCCAAAGAAGCAGTCCGCTGTACCGCTGGATACGCAGTTGCCGGAGTTGTCAGGAGTGAACAGTTGACCATCGCACGCTCATTTAAGTCCGTTCTAGCATTGCCGGTTTTGTTTGGTACCGCCGTCTGGGGTCAGATGGTGGGAACCGCAACAGCATCGCTTGCTTCCGAAGACAGGTCACCGTTCTTCAACAATCTTTCGCTTGACCCTGTGGGCCCGGGAGATCTGCTCTATGTCTCGGTTGCGAATTGGACCGAAGTGACGCGCAGCTATCGAATTGCCCCGGACGGGTCCATCACGTTCCCGGTGTTGAAGCACAACATTCAAGTCTCCGGTCAGAATGCATCTCAGATTGAGAAAAGCATCTCCGGCACGCTCACCAGCGAGAAAATCCTGGTCGACCCGCTTGTCACGGTCAATGTGGTTGAGTATCGAAGCAAGACGGTCGATGTAGTGGGCGCGGTTCGTCATCCGTTAACCTTCCAGGCGATCGGACAAGTTCACCTTCTTGATGCAATCGCGAGAGCCGAGGGAGTGTCTCCCGAAGCCGGTACCGAGGTTCTCTTTTATAAACCGAAAGACAAAGGTGGTTCAGGGGAAGTTCAACACATCTCGCTCAAGCGTCTGATGAATGGCTCGGAACCTTCGCTGAATCCACTGCTGCACGGCGGCGAAGAGATCCGGGTTCCGCAAGCGGACAAGCTGTACATCGCCGGGAATGTGAAGGCACCAGGCGCCTATGCAATCACGGAGCCCGAGGGCATGACGGTGTTGAAAGCGCTGGCGCTCTGCCAGGGCACCTTGCCCTACTCGAACAACACAGCGGTCATATTCCGTCCGAAGAAAGATTCCTCTCAGCGCGAAGAGATCAGCGTCTCCGTGAAAGAAATCGTTAAGCATCATTCGCCCGACGTATCACTTAGCGCCAACGATATTCTGTACATCCCTGACAACTCCGGGAAAAAGATCACCGCCGAAGTTCTTGGAAGACTCGGCGCATTTGGCAGCTCGACCGGCTCGGGCCTGCTCATCTTCAAGTAGTTAGTTCATCCGACCAGCTTATGAGCGAATCCAAAGAGATCTCGAGTTTTGTGGAGTCCAGGGACCGTGGTCTCTCGCCGCGTTTGGTGGCGACATCGATCAATCCGGATCGACCAGCGCAGGCAGCACTCAGCACGGGAACGCCGATCCAGTTAGCCGACGCTCAGGCCGGCGTGTCGCTTCGTTACTTCGGAACTCGAATTCGCCGATATACGCGAACGATCGTCGGCTTGATGGCGCTCTCGATGGTAGCCGCGTTCCTCGTAACCAAAGCCATTCAACCTTTGTATGAATCCACCGTCACTCTCAAGATAGAGCGGCGCAGTAATAACGGGTACATCGGCGTGCAGTCGCTCTTGCCTCCGGCTGGCGATTCCGATCAGTTGATGAATACGCAACTCGATCTCATCCAGTCCGATTCGGTTCTTCGTCCGGCCACTGAACAATTTCATCTGCTTGACCTTGAGAACCAGTTCAAGGGTCTTTCTCCGGAAGAGCAGGCGCGGAAACGAGACTCGCCGATCAAGTTGAAACGGTTGACGGTCACACACGTTCCGAACAGTTATCTTCTTCGCCTCAGCTATCGTGCCCCCGACGCAGTGCTTGCCGCGGATGTCGTCAATACCATCGCGCGTTCCTATATGACACATGCGTTCGATACACGCGATCGGTCTTCCGATCTGGTAGCGCAAGTGGTCAACCGGCAAATGGAAGATCTGCGGAACAAGATGAGCGCGTCGGCCCAGGCGCTGGTGCAATTCGAGAAGGAATTAAAGCTTGTCGATCCTGAAGCACGAGTGAGCATGCTTTCGTCGCGACTGCTGCAGCTTAATACCGACTACACAGCGGCCCAAGCCGACCGCCTTCGCAAGGAAGCAGTATTAGAGGCAACCAAAACCGGAACGGTAGCCGCCGCCGAAGCATCAGGGCACGGACAGCCGTTAGAGCGGATCGTAGATCGTACCAACGAGGCTCGCGAGCGCTTTGCAACGATCCGGTCGATTTACGGAGAGAACCACCCCGAATACAAAAAGGCCTTTACTGAAAAGAATGAGCTTGAGGCTCAGCTGAAGGAACTGCAAAGCAACAGCCAGCAGAGAGTCGAGGCGGATTATCGCCAGGCTTTAACACGTGAACAGCTCAGCGCCACCCTTCTGTCACAGACACGCAACGAAGTCGAACGTCTCGCTGCTCGTTCCTATGACTTCGTGCAGTTGAAGAGAGAAGCCGAGAACTACAAGAAGCTTTACGAGGATCTGCAGCGTGTCACTCGAGAAGAAGAAATAAACCGCACCTTCCAGGACAATATCATTCAAGTTGCCGATGCGGCACGCCCGTCCGTTAAGCCCGTCAGCCCCAAGCTGGGCATCATCATGGCGGTTGCTTTCCTGCTTTCCGGGTTTTTCGGCTTTCTTGCATGCACTCTGCATGACTCTCTGACCGCGAAGCTCGTCTCGGCCGAAGATGCAAGGCACAATCTGAATCTTCACGTACTTGGGACGGTTCCTAAGCTCACAAAGTCTCAGCTTCTGCTGCCGGGTAGAGCCGATGGATCGGCGTTGTTGGGAGATGGAACTGCGCAACCGCAAGCAGATAACTCGTTAGATTTCGAAGACGCTATTCGACATTTGCGGAATAGCTTGGATCTGTCGGAAGGCGGATCGCAATTGCGATCGCTTCTGCTCACCAGTTCGGTCGCCGGAGAAGGAAAATCCACCATTGCCTCCGGGCTTGCTCTGGCCTATGCGACAACCGGCCGCAAGACTTTGGTGATCGATGCAGACCTTAGACGTCCATCGCTCCATACTCTCTTTGGAACTTCCAGAGACAACGGACTGGCCGACGTCCTTTCCGGAACGACCTCGTGGCAGGACAACATGATCAAGGTGGCTCGAGAGCCGTTGTACTTCTTGCCGGCAGGCAAACTCTCGCGCCGAGCGCTCGATCGCATCGGCGCCGCGCTTCCGGGCTTGCTGGACGAGCTATGCGGCGAATTCGATCTCGTGATCATTGATGGTCCTCCGCTACTTGGGGTTCCGGAGACGATTCAGCTTGCCAAATGTGCGGGAGGCGTCCTCATGGTTGCGCGTTCGGGGTCGTCTAAGGTGCCTCTGATCAACGAGGCGGCCTCTCCTCTCGTCCGAGTGCAAGCCAATGTGGTTGGCCTAGTTCTGAACCAGGTCAAACAAGACCGCCTTTTCAAAGATCTGCGTTACTACCGTCCTGCAGCGGTTGACGCGGCCTAAGCAAAGCGCCCGATGAACAAGATCCTCCAGAAGTTCCGCTCTCGTTCTTTGCTCCTGGTGCTCTGTACGCTCGCGGCAGGAGCGATCTTCAAGATCTCGGCCTTTGCACGAGAGGCTTTCATCGCGTCGCGTTTTGGTTTGTCCTCCCTCACGGACGCATACTTCGCTCTTCAGCAATTGCCCCTCACGCTGGCGACGTTCATGTTTGGGGCATTTGCGCTGGCTTTCACGCCCGCCTACGCTCAAGCGCATCGTCGAAATGGAAACGTGTACTGGCTTCCGGGATTGCTCTTATACGGAACCTTGTTTGGGGTCGTCTCTCACAGGCTTAACTGTGTTCGCTTCCCCGGTTCTGCTGAGCTTGTTCACAGCCACTCCAGACGCCGGCACACACACGACGTTGCTGATTCTAAGCGTCTGCTACGCCCCGATCTTTGCGATTGGGATCTGCGCCGGCATCTGTACCAGCTATGGTCGAAATCTTTGGTCGATGACGCTGACGGGCTTACCATACCTGGTCATGACGGTCGCCCTGCTGTTCATTTACGCTGCTGGCCGCCTGGGTGGGCTGAGCCTGCCTATCTCGATGACGGCCGGTTTCGTAGCGGTGGGAATGTTCAGCGCATTTAAGATCTTTCGCGGTGAGAAGCCAATGAGCACCGAAGGCAGCCTGCATCCCTGGCGTTTCTCGGATTTCCGAATTTTTCTCCGGCAGTTAACGGCATCGTCCGTCGAGAGTCTTGGCTTCACCAGCAATCAGTTCTTGCTTCTCCATTTTCTTGCAATCTCCGGCACAGGCGCAATTTCAGCCAACAACTGCGCCTCACGCATCGGCATGCTCGGGTACAGCCTGCTCGCGCAGCCGCTTGGCCAATACATACAGGGCCGCATGTGTATCACTCGCGAGGCGGACCGGCGAAAGCAGTTCAACAAGTTTCTGCTGTTGATGACGATTGCGAGCTTGCTGTTCGCTGCGCTGGTCTTCTTGGCTCGGTATCAAATTGCCCAGGCGGTCTATATGCGCGGCAAGTTCTCCCTGACAGAACTCAATGAGGTTGTCTCGATCCTGCCGGCATGGCTGGCTTACTTTGTCGTTCTGTCGTTAAATTCCTGCGTCGCAAAGTATCTGTTCGTCTCGTCTCGCGGGTCGTCTTACACGCGCAACATGCTGTGCGGGTATGGATTGGCAAATGGCCTCCGTTTCGCGCTCGCCGGACACTGCGCCCCGTCTTACATGATCTGGTGTGCCGTGCTTGGAGAAGGACTGGCATTCCTGGTCAGCCTCGGATCCTGCGTTGGAAGGAACGAACGGCGACTGCCTATGTTTGCTGCGACACCGGAAGGACAACAGATTTAGGAATGCTGAATCTGAAAGGCATCGCGCCTTTCCTGTCGCGAGCGCTCGGCTTTCTCATTCCACTTTTGCTCGCGCTGCATTGGCCGGTTATCGCCTTTCACGTACAAAGAGGTCCTCATGTTGACGCTCTTGCGAATTGCGCTACTTGGCTCATCCCTGCTTCTCCTCTTGCTTTGGACGGGAACCGGAATCACTCGTTCGGAACTGAAATGGGCATGCGCGCTCGGCGGATTTTTGCTCGTTTATCTGGTTTCGGCGCTCTGTGGAACGGAGATCGGCCGTGGGCTTCAGGACTGGGTGCGTGTGGCGACCGCCATGTTTGTTGGGTTCGGAACTGTGCGAGCCCTGCGCCACCCGCCGACTGCGAAGGCATTTGGGCTCTCTCTCATCCTTGCCAGCTTGATCTCGTGCGCCGTGGTTCTGTTCACTTATTGCCACTACATGGGTTTCCGAGCGCCCGGCTACGAGAGCCTGCGAATCTTCAAGGAATCCGCATTGCGGGGTTCGGGCGTGGCACTAAACCCACTTGCGGGCGCGGCTTTCCTGTTCTGCCTTATGGGTATGGGCATGCTTCCGCCAAGCAGGATATTGCAGGCGATCGCCGGGTTCGTCCTCGTCGTCGTTGGCGGTCTGACAGGATCCAGGGCTCCGATCGCGTTGCTCATTGTCTGTGGCGCGGTGCTGCTTTTCGTTAAGGCGACTCGAAGCCGGCACATCACATATCGTGTGGCGGCATGGGGTTCTCTCCTGCTCACCACGGTGCTCATCGTCACCCTGCTGTCGGTGGCTACGCCTTACAAGATCTCGGATGCAACCGAAGGCCGGTACGATGTGTGGACCGTTGGCTGGGCCAAGTTCACGGAAAGCCCGATCTTTGGTTACGGACCGGACTCGTGGCGCGACGATCTCTTCTCGCGTCTTCCCGGTTACTACAAGGAGACCTCTGCGCTTCAGAAGTTGAAAGCCGGTGGTTACCACAGCGAATACGTAACGCTTCTGGCCGAAGGCGGACTGCTGTGCTTCTTGTCCGCACTTTCGTTCCTGCTATTGCTCCTGCGCGATAGCCTCCGGGTCACGTTTCATCCTGAGTCTAAGTCTCATCGCGGAGACCTCATCGCATTCACCTGCCTATTTCTTTGCGTGAGAGCACTGATCGAGATTCCAGGACTCTTTGGTTATGGACAGGACGTGACGGATTATCTTGCCTATCTCTTCGTTGCCGTTGTTGCAAGCCGGATCTCGCTCCTTGACTCCGTTCACGAGCGCACTCGAAGAGTCCGCCGCGCACCTTTCGCCTTGACCTCAGTTGCTGCTCCTCTGCGGGTAGGGACGTCTTAACGATGCAGAAACGAGTAGTTGTTTACACGCCTGAACCTGCGTCGGGGGCGGCGCGATACGTCTTCGAACTGGTGAAATCACTGGCACAGACAGGAGCACCCGTGCTTCTGTTTTGCCCCGCTAACTTCGCCTACGCGACGGACCTCGCCAGTTCCGGCGTCGCCATTTCCTACTCGGCAACAAGAGGGACCGAACCCGGTTCGCTTCGGGCCCGCATCACGAGAAATCTGCGGTTCTTCGGCCTCCACTTTTTTCGCCAGTTTTCCATATGCAGACCCGGTGATATATTCCACGTCCAGTTCCCCCTTTACTTTCCGTTTGGGCTGGTCTCGTTCCTGGTCGCAAAAACACGCGGGAGCCGAGTCGTCTTTACGGCACACGATCCCGTACCTCACAAATGGCTCTTACCGGATTCGTTTCGGATCCTGGAACGGGGAGCGCTTGGACTCGCTTACGACCTGAGCGACGGCATCATTGTTCACAATGAGGCGGATCGAAGGTTGCTGGTTGAAGAATTTGGGCAGCCCGCTTCGAAGATCTCCGTCGTTCCGCATGGTCCTCTGCGGCAGACGCTCCGTTGGCGCCTTTGCCAGCGGCGATTTTCTTGAACTTCTGCTCTTCGGCTCGATTCGGGAAGACAAAGGCATCCATCTTGCGATCGAAGCTGTCCGTCGTCTCCACGAGCTTGGCAGGCCCGTGCGACTCACGATTGCAGGTGCGGTGGCAAATGCTCGGGAATCGGATTATTGGGAGCGCTGCCGAGCGCTGATCAAGCAAGCCGGACCCTGTATTCGCGTGGAGGAACGATTTATTGCGGACGACGAACTCCCGGCGTTCCTCGGCAATTGCCACGCCGTGCTCCTGCCCTATACAGGCGCAAACTCGGAAAGCGGGGTTGCCGCGCTGGCCTTGGCAAACGAGCGGGCCATCATTGCGAGAAATGTCGGAGGTTTAGCCACTTTATTGTCAGCAGCCGATTTAGGTGTTCCTATCGAAGCTTCGACGGCACAAGCCGTTGCCGATGCAATTGACACTGCACTCGATCTTGGTCCTGACGTGCTCAGCCACAAGGGAAAGATCGGGGCGGAGTTGATGAATTCTACTCGATCCTGGACTGAGATCGGCAAGAAAACGGTGAGCCTCTACGCACGAGTAAGCTCATCCGGAATCTAGCTGGCCAGCTGAATTTATGCAGCCGATCTGACTCAGGAGGCACGCCGTTACTACCGAATCAAACTTCCCCACCCCACCGGGACGGGTGCTGATGCTGATCACGACCCTTAACCTTTGGAGGGGCCGAAACACAAGTGGTCCGGCTCGCCACGGAACTGAAATCCCGCGGATGGGACGTTGCGGTCGCTTGCATGATTGCGCCGTCTTCTCACACTGACGTGCTCAAGCAGCACGGTGTGCCGGTTTACTCGCTAGACATGCGTCGCGGTGTACCCGACCCGCGCGCGACCTTGCGACTCGCGAAACTGATTCGAAGCTTTAATCCAGATGTCGTGCATGCCCATATGGTGCATGCCAACCTTCTTGCCCGACTCACGCGATTGGTCTGCTCGATACCGGTAGTCATTTGTACGGCGCATAATTTACGCGAGACTTCCGAAAAGGGCGGTCCGACCTGGCATAAAGAACTGCTGTATCGGATCACCGACTTCCTTGCGGATCGCACCACCATCATCTGCAACGCCGCTTACCAGCGCTATATAGATACAAAGGCGGTACCGGCCGCCAAGCTGCAAATGGTACCGAACGGTGTAGATACGGACCGATTTGCTCCTTCATCTGAAGTCCGGGAGCGTGTTCGGAAAGAACTCAACCTGGGAGACAGCTTCATCTGGCTCGCGGTCGGCCGCCTGGTCGAGCAGAAAGATTATCCCAACCTGCTTTCGGCGCTCGAGCAAATGCCGGAAGGTAACTGGCGAGTGCTGATTGCAGGAAATGGGCCACTCGAGGCCGCGCTTAAGGCACGCGTCGCGGAACTGGCTCTCATGGACCGCGTGCAGTTCATTGGCACTCGTTCCAACATGGAGCAGTTGTTTAATGCCTGCGACGCGTATGTGATGTCGTCACGCTTCGAAGGCTTGTCGATGGCGCTGCTAGAGGCCGCCGCCGCGGGTCTTGCAGCCGTGGTTACAGATGTAGGCGGAAACCGCGACCTGGTGCTCGATGGCGAGACTGGCTATGTCGTCCCACCGGCCAATTCCCAGGCATTGGCAACCGCGATGACAAGACTCATGGAACTTCCCGACACTGAGCGGCGGGAGATCGGAGCTTTTGCGCGCCGCCACTGTGTTGAGAATTATCGATTTCAGAAAATCGGCGACGAGTGGGTTCGTTTGTACCGGCAATTCATGTCGCGTAATGCCCTACGCCGGTCTCAGCGTGCAGTTACTGACGAATTCGCGCTTAGGGAGAAGTAATTGCCATGAAGATTCTGTACGTAATTACACGCTCCGAGCGGGGAGGAGCACAGATCCATCTTGTGGACCTCCTGAAGAATCTGCCTTCCGGATGCCGCCCGATGATCGCCACCGGAGAAGACGGCTACCTGATGGAAGAGGCACGTCAACTCGAGGTGCCGGTACATCGTATTCGTCACCTGCGCCAGCCGATATCACCGGCGAATGACTTTTTGGCACTCCTGCAAATCGCCTCGCTCATAAAACGGGAAGCGCCGGACCTGATTCACGCTCACACGTCCAAGGCCGGGCTACTGGCACGAGTGGCCGGGTGGTTGACGGGCACGCCAACCGTATTCACCGCACATACCTGGAGCTTCGCCGACGGGATTTCCGCCTTGCAGCGGCGCATTTCAATTCCTCTCGAGCAATTCGCAGGTCGGATCGGCGGGAAGGTGATTACGGTGTCACGTGCAAATGAGGAAATCGCCGCTCGAGAAGCGATTACTGACCCGGCCAATCTGGTAACGATCTGGAACGGCATCCCCGACACCGCTCAGCGAGCAACTCCGGGCACGAATGAGGTTCCGAAAATCATCATGGTGGCTCGATTTGCTCCTCAGAAAGATCAACTGTCTCTCGTGCAGGCATTATCGGGCGTGCAACAGCCCTGGCAGCTGGCCTTCGTTGGGGACGGACCGACGCGCGCAGAAGTAGAGGCGGAGGCGCAGAAGCTTCATTTGTCTGACCGGATCGCATTCCTTGGCGACCGCGGCGATATACCGGACCTCCTCGCGAGTTCTGACTTGTTCGTCCTCTCAACCAAATGGGAAGGATTGCCATTGAGCATTCTTGAAGCCATGCGCGCTGGCTTACCTGTCATCAGCAGCGACGTAGGTGGATGCTCCGAAGCGATCGATCACGGCACTACCGGATTTTTGACGCCACCTTGCAATGTGAGTAAGCTGCGCGAAAAGCTTGAGAGCGCACTTTCCTCAAAGCCACTGCTTAAAGCTATGGGAGAAGCAGGACGGGAAAGATTCCATCGCGATTTCCGGATCGAAAGCATGATGGGCAAGCTGATGAATGTGTACCACGAGGCAATTCCCCTTCCCCGGCGCGAATTGGTGACCAGCGCTCTCGGTCTTGCCGCGCCGGCAGAACGAGCCCTGTATTAGCGATGTCTCAAACTGCTTCCGAACAGGCTCCACGAACCAGCGCCGCAGCCCGAATCTACCGAGGCGCGCGGAGCGCAGTGGCACTTCCACTCGTCCTGGCCTACCTTCTAACCGGCGAGAAGGAGATGATCCTGGCCGATTGCGAGCGTTGGATGGAGCTCCTGCACATGGAACAGCGATCGTCGATCGGCAACTTACTCTTTCTACTCGGCAATTTTCCGGAGTTTAGAAATGTTTACTACTATCGGATGTGGCGAGGGAACCTGTTTCGCAGCCGCGGCTTCGCTGATTCTGAAGATATTCTTTAAGGCTGAATCTACGCTCCATCTGCGTTCGCCGCAGATCGGTCCCGGTTTTTTCACACAGCATGGTTACGCGACCAGCATCGGAGCATACAGCATTGGCAAGAACTGTAGCGTGAATCAACTCGTCGTGATTGGCTGGACCGATCGCACACGAGGCCCTATCTTAGGTGATAATGTCAGTGTCAAAGCGGGCGCAAAAGTACTTGGCCCGATCACGATAGGCAACAACGTTACCGTCGGCGCCAACGCTGTTGTCACGAAAGACGTCCCCGCAGACTGTGTCGTGGCCGGTGTACCGGCCAGAATCATCCGTCGGAATGGTGTGCGCGTGGACGAGGCACTTCCCTCAAAATCGAAATCTGAAGAAAGCACCTTTCCCTCTCTTCTCGCACTGAATGAACAAGTTCAATCTGACTCGACGGCACTGGATCTCGACTTTGCCCTTCGCAGCTGCGGCGACGACGGCATTCCGCAGTCAGAGCGAGCCCGAAACACGCTTTAATCAGCTAGTAGCAGATCAATCCCCAGTTCTTGGCTTTTGTCATCTCGGATTCCTTCCTACTGCCCGGAAGCGAATCATCGTTCGCGGGACCGTGACAGCTGGTGAAAATGTCACCCTGGTGGCGCCTGGCGGCAACAATCGAACAGTACCTTTTCTGCCAGCCGCAGCCTATGACCTTGGTCGCGGGCAGCATTGCAGATTTCAGTGACATTACCGTCCCTGGCACTTACCGGGCGACCTTCCGCGGGCAACAGTCCAACGCCTTTCTCATCGGGACCGGCATCTGGCAACAGGCTCTCGAAGTCATTGCGACCTACCAGGGGCAGCAGCGCTGCGGTACGGTAACGAACCGGGCCGGCCGCCCGAATTGCCACTTAGACGATGCTCGCCGACGCGATAACGGACAACGTTTCGATACCGTCGGGGGATGGCACGATGCGGGTGATCTGCGGAAGTGGGTCGATGCCACGCTGATGGATCTTTTCGGACTACTGGCGATGCTCCGCAATCTGAGCGCATTCCCGGCTTCAGGCGCGATGAGCAAGGCCGCTCTTCTCGCTGAAGTCAAGTATGGCAACGGCTATTTCCTGAAGATGCAAGACGCGGATGGGCTGGTGTGGGCCGATGTTGGTGGCGGAGTAAGTGGTGACAACAGCGACAACCATTGGACGGACAACGTCGCGGGGACAGCGGACGACCGCTGGATCAATGTAGATAAGAAGCCTGGTATACAGGCCATGTTTGTGATGGCCCAGGCCCTCACGTCCGAAGCCTTCCTCAACGCGGATGCGACTTACTCCGCGCAATGCATGAATGCCGCCGCGCGATGCTGGTCTGTCAGCAATAGAACGGGATCGAATACGCTTGATCTCGCGTGGTGGGTGATGGCCGCGACCGAGATGTACCGGATCACCGGTAAAGATATCTACCGCGACGAACTCATCCGGCTAGCCAGTCAGGTAGCATCTCTCCAGTTCACTTCGCCCCCGAACGCTCAGATGACAATCCGCGGCTTCTTCCCGATGTGGCCGGGTAATCTTCAGCCGCTGAGGGATTCCGTGCATTCGGCCTTGCCTGCCTACTGTTTATTGCGCGCATCCAAGGCAATCCAAGACGCAAGTTCCCTCTTGAGCACCCGTTGGGCAGCAGCGGCGAAACTCTACCTCGACGGCTACGTCTTGCCCATGGCTGCCAAGTCCGCATACTCTGTCCTTCCGTATGGGCTTTTTGCCCAACCGGCTACAGCCGAATTGTACCGGCCTTTAGGAGGCGGCTACAGTTACCGGTTTTTCATGCCGACGAAAGAATCGAAGTTCTGGGCAGGCCTAAACTCTCATCTGCTGGGGCATGCCCTGCTTCTGCTTGAATCTGGAAACCAGTTCGCGGATTCGCGGTATCGCGACCTTGCGTTCTCACAACTGGAATGGGTATTCGGGGCCAACCCATTTTCCGCCTCACTGGTCACAGGTTTGGGTTCGCGCCAACCTGTTCCCTTCTCTCCCTTCGTCGGTGCCATCACTGGCGGAATCATGAACGGAATTTGTGGCGATGACCAGGACCGACCGATTCTCGATTCTCAAATGGGCAGTGACTGGCATACGAACGAATACTGGAGCCCGCACGTCGGATACTGCCAGTGGGTGTTGTCGTCACTGATAGGCGGAACCGCCTGAGTTCCCGTGGTAATTTATAGATGTCGCAGCGCTATTGAGCGACACCCGCAGATCCTGGACCTTTAGCTCAGTTGGTTAGAGTACTTCCTTGACACGGAAGGGGTCAGTGGTTCGAGTCCACTAAGGTCCACCATCCCCGCCCGCTCCTACTCCATGTCCGGATATGGGCCCTTGCCGCCTTCCGCGATGAATCGATCAATCCTCGCCTCGAGAACCGGCAAAGGCACGGCACCCAATTCGAGAACGGTGTCGTGGAAAGCCCGAATATTGAAGTTCATTCCCAGTGCGGCTTCCGCTTTACGGCGAGCTTTCCATATCGTCATCTCGCCCAGGTAGTAGGACAACGCCTGGCCGGGCCATGAAATGTATCGATCCACCTCGGTCTCGATCTCGTGTTCGGCAAGGGCCGTGTTGTCGTGCAGGTATTTCTGTGCCTGCTCGCGTGTCCAGCCTTGGGAATGAATGCCTGTATCTACCACCAGCCGGGCCGCTCGCCAAGCCTGATAACTCAGCATCCCGAAGGTCTCGTAGGGTGTGTGATAAATCCCCATCTCGACTCCCAGCCGCTCGCAGTAGAGACCCCATCCTTCTCCGAAGGCCGAAATGCCAATACGCCGGAACGGTGCGACGTCTTTGTGTTCCTGATTGATGGAGCCTTGGAATGCATGCCCCGGGGCCGACTCGTGCAAGGTCAACGCAGGAAGACTGTAGAGTGCACGAGACGGTAGATCGTAGGTATTGACCAGATACGTCCCCGCACCGCCGCGGCCCGAGGTATAAAAGGGCGCCTGATCCGGGGGCACCGGGATAATCGCGAACCGCTGTCGGGGCAGAAAGCCGAAATACTGTGAAGCCTTCGCGTCGAACTGCTTAGCTATCCAGGCGGCACGCATCAGAAGCTCTTCCGGAGTCTTGGCATAGAACTGCGGATCCGTCCGAAGAAACTGCAGAAAGGCCGGGAAATCATCCTGGAACCCGGTCTTCTTCATGACGTCGAGCATCTCGGCGTGGATCTTGCGGCCTTCGTCAAGTCCGATCTGATGAATCTCGGCCGGCGTCAAGGTTGTGGTCGTGAACTCGAGGATTTTCGACTGGTAATACTCTTTTCCGTTCGGCAGGGACTCCGCTGCCAACTGGGTTCGGGCGCGGGGAGCGTATTCGGTCCTGACAAATTTGAGAAGGTTTTCGTAGGACGGAATGACGGCATTCCGGATGGCTTTGGCAGCTTCCGATCGGAGTTCCGCTTGCTCACTGGCCGGAATGGAAGCGGGCATGTCTTTGAACGGCTCAAAAAACACTGTGTCCTCGGGAGACTTAGCTTCCGCTACCGAAGCGATTGAGGAGTCGCGCCCGGTAAGCGTCACTTTCGGGGGAGTGAAGTCGTGTGCAAGACCCGCCTTCATGTTGACGATCTCCTCGTCAAAGAAGCGCGGCACATCGTTCATCTGCGAAATGAAGTTGTTGTAGTCCTTGAGGGTTCTGAACGGCCGCCGTGCAACACCGGTAATGTTCGACCAAAAAGCGGTGTCGGCGTTGAGAGGCTTCTCAAATTCCCGAAAGCGCTGATTATTCAGGAGAACCTGGATCTGATTACGGTAAACGTCGAAATCGATCTGTTCCGCTGGCGATAAAGATGCTCGGTCGATGTTCCCCAACTGCGTTAAAACATCCGTCCAATAAGCAGTTCGCGCCTCTTGCGTTTTGGCGGAGACAGCGGGCAGATGTGGGTTGACCCCTCGCCGACCGCCTAGACCATCGCCTCCGGCTTGTTCGGAGTTTTGCGACTGCCGAAAGGCCCATTCCTTCGTATATATTGCTTTGAATTGTGTTTCAGCTGCGTTTTCGGCCCAAATGGTAGAGGCCACAAGAAACAACAGACCCGCCCGGCGAGTGAGCATATTTGAGGTTTAGTGTACAAGGCGGGCCGGCCGACTTACTCGTCGTAGGTCCAACAGCAGCGAGGACGATCTTCTCCCTCGATGGCGAGGGCCGCGAAGCATTCGTCTGGCAGCGCAACATCCCGAACATAATGAGCACTCGCGCATTCCGTTTCGAGCAGCCCATCCGCTGTGATTTCGGGCGACACTGAAACGGAAAACAAACGGAGAGAGCACGCCAGCCCTTTTCCAAGAGCCTTCACGTAAGACTCTTTGCGCGTCCAGCAACGGAGAAATGCTATCTGACGCAATGGTTCCGGAACTTCCAGCAGAGCGCGATGCTCACGCGTGGAGAAGAAGCGTTTCGCAATAGCCATGTAGTCCGCGACTTCCTGCCGCGTCTCGACGTCTACTCCGATTTCCCTACCGCAGGTGACAGCGATAAGGCCTAAACCACCGGAATGAGAAACGTTGAAGCGCAGATCGAGGCGATTCTGTTCACGTACAATACTCGGCTTGCCTTTCTCCCCGTACACAAAGATCAGCGAATTCGACGGGATCCCGACATAGCCGGCCAGCACGGTGCGCAATGCCGCGCGCATCGCTGTGAACCGGTTCCGGTGCTGCAAGTGGACCAGCTTGTCGGCGCGGGCCTGCTCATCGGGGGATAGATTAACGCGACTTGCGGACGCAACGTCCAACAGAACCCGCCACAGATGGACTTGCCGGGATGGCACCGACGCGACACTCGGGTGCGGGGTCCAACTTTCGTCTTGATCCAAGCTCCCCCTACCTGCCGTTTTGCATCTGTTTTTCCCGCGGAGTCAGTACAGCCGGAGCCTCAAGAACAGGCAATTCCATGTACGATCATCTTATATTTCGGCGGCTATAATGGCCGCGTGATTCAATCGATCAATCCAGCGACAGAGACAGTAGAGCGCACGTTTTCCCCTTTGAACGAAGCCGAACTGGAGGATCGCATTGAACGCTCCCACCAAGCCTTTCTCCATTTCCGCAAAACATCATTCGATGAGCGGAAGCAGTTCCTACTTAATGCTGCAACGCTTCTCGAACGCGACGCGGATCTTCTCGGGAAGACGATTACGCTTGAGATGGGCAAACCCATCAAAGCCGCAAAGGCAGAAATCCTGAAGTGCGCCACCGGTTTTCGCTACTACGCCGAGCGAGGCCAAGCCCTTCTCGAACCGGAAGAGATCGACACAGGCGCGAAGAGAAGTGGAATCCGGTACTATCCGCTCGGACCTGTGCTTGCGATCATGCCGTGGAACTTTCCGTTCTGGCAGACGATTCGTTTCGCTGCTCCGGCGCTTGCGGCCGGCAACGTGGCGCTATTGAAGCACGCGCCCAGCGTTCCGCAATGCGCGCTTCTGCTGGAAGATCTGTTCAAAGAAGCGGGCTTTCCGACCGATGTATTTCAAACCTTGCTCATTGACACGGAGCAGACAAGCAGGGTGATCGCCGATTTTCGAGTGAAAGCCGTAACTCTGACCGGCAGTGAACGGGCCGGCTCACAAGTGGCCCGGCAGGCGGGTGAACATCTGAAGCGTGTTGTCCTGGAACTCGGCGGCAGCGATCCGTTCATCGTCATGCCGAGCGCTGATCTCTCCTCCGCAGTGCGCACGGCGGTTGAAGCCCGCCTCATCAATTGCGGACAATCCTGCATCGCGGCCAAACGATTCATTGCCCACGAGGCGATTGCCGATGAGTTCGAGCGCATGTTCACCGAGTTGATGTGCTCGTACAAAGTTGGCGACCCGATGAGTGAAAACACACAGATGGGTCCGCTTGCGGCGAAACACATCCTGGAAAATCTCGAGCGGCAAGTGCACGAAACTGTCCGAATGGGCGCTCGGGTTCTGGTCGGCGGCAAACGCATGAATCGCTCCGGCTACTTCTTCGAGCCGACGGTGCTCGCTGATGTGCCCGTGAACTCACCCGCTTACCGCGAAGAGCTCTTTGGACCGGTCGCCGTGCTCTTTCGAGTGAGAAACTTTGACCAGGCGATGGCATTGGCGAACGATACGAAGTTTGGCTTGGGCGCCAGTATCTGGACGAATGATCCCGCCGAGCAAAACCGATTTATCGATGAGATCGAGTCTGGCATGGCATTCGTGAACGCGCTGGTAGCGTCCGATGCACGTCTTCCCTTCGGAGGCATTAAGAATTCGGGGTTTGGCCGTGAACTCGGCGCTTACGGAATGCGCGAATTCGTCAACGCAAAAACGTATTTGGTGAAGTGAGGCGTGGACTCCTTCAGCTCATAAACCAGCCGCCGTTAACGTTCAGCGTCTGCCCGGTAATATAGCCGTTCTTGGCCAGCATCACAGTAACTTGAGCAACCTCATCGGTAGTTCCGAACCTTCCGACGGGGATCAGGTCTGGCTTCGCATTCACGTTTCCTGTGACCATTTCGGTCTCGACCAGAGCCGGCGCGATTGCGTTCACTGTAATCCCCTCTTTGGCTAATCTGGCCGCGTAAAAGTGGGTCAGGCCCAACATTCCGGCTTTAGAGGATGCATAGTGCGGACCGATGACGCCTCCGATCTGCGCCGCGACCGAGGAAAGATTCACGATGCGGCCCCACTTGCGATTTCGCATACCAGGAACCACGGCCTGGGTCATCAGGAAGCAGGATTTGAGGTTCGTATCCAGTACCTCGTCCCAGTCCTCTTCCCGAATGGCTTCAATCGGCTGAACGCGACCGATGCCGGCATTGTTAATGAGAATTTCGACCGCTCCCAAGAGATCTTGCGTTTCTCCCACGAGCTTTTCGACATGTCCCTTGATCGAAACGTCGGCCTGCACGCAGAGGCAGCGTCGCCCCATTTCAAGAATTTGTGCTTGCACCGCTTCCGCCTCTTCTGCCCGGTCGCGGTAGTTAACCACCACGTCGGACCCTTCCCGAGCGAAAGCCAATGCAACCGCTCGGCCAATCCCGCGGCTTGACCCGGTCACTACGGCGATCTTTCCAGTGAGTGAGTCCATGTCGGGAAGAGTAGCAGGTATTACCATCCAGTCGAGGGGAACTTTAGATGAAAGTTGTGGCGCTACTAATTGCTGGAAGTGCTCTGGTTTTGGGTCAGGAGACAAGACGTGAAATCACAAATCCCGCGACTAGTCCCGCGGACGACAAGAAGGAACTCAGTCCGAGCGTTCCGGATGTGTACGCGATTCACGGTCAGTTCCAACGCATTACAATTCTGCGATTCAAGTACAAAACGGATTTACTGGCCGGACTGGAAAAGATGGTGAAGGAGGAGAAGATCCGGAACGCAGTAATTCTTTCGGCTGCCGGCTCTGTCACGGGCTACCAGGTGCACCAGGTCAGCAATCGCGAATTCCCTTCCAAGAATATGTTCGTGAAAAACCCAACCGCTCCCGCCGACCTGATTGGCATGAATGGCTACGTCATCAACGGCAAGCTTCATCCTCACATCACGCTGGCAACTCCGGAGAAGGCGTTCGGAGGGCACCTTGAGCCGGGAACCACCGTATTCACGTTTGCCATTGTGACGCTCGGCGTGCTGGGCGACGACACAGATCTGCGCCAGGTAGACGACAAGAGCTACCGATAGACAACAAAAAGGGCCTGGGAGGATAGTCCCAGGCCCTTTTGCCGCTCGAAGTATGGTCTGCGGTTAGAAGATGAGCCGCAACGCACCTTCCAGGATTCGCGGATCGCCAGCAGAACTGATCGTTCCGAATGATGCACTGTCGGCCGTTGCGTTCGGATAGTTGAAGTTGGCGTGATTGAGAGTGTTGTAAGCCTGCGCTCTGAATTGCAGACCGACGCGCTCCGTGATTCTGAAGACGCGCACAACTGCGGTGTCCAGGTTCACCAGCCCGGGTCCAGTAATGATATTCCGACCTGCGTTGCCGAAGTTTCCGTTTCCAGGACTGACAAACGCGGCCGTGTTGAACCACTTCTGAGGCGTTTGCGGTCCATTGTTTGGGTCAGCAATCAGGTTCGGACGGTCATGCGTATTCAGAGTTCCGCTCACGTTTCCCGAATAATAAGGGGTGAGCGGAGAGCCGGTCTGTGCGCTGAAAAGTGCCGAAATCTGCCATCCGCCAACGATCTGGGACCAGAACCCTTGCGAAACAAAAGGCTTGCCCTTTCCGAAAGGAAGCTCGTAAACCGGGCTAAAAACAAACCGGTACTTCACATCGAAATCGGAACGGCCGCGCTCCGCCGCCAGGTTGTATGAATTCTGCGCAAGCGTGCTGGACGCGTTGGTACTCGTCGCGATGCCGTTGCCGTTATCGATTGAGCGTCCCCAGACAAAGGTGGAAAGCAAGCTGAGCCCGGCGCTGTACCGTTTTTCAATCTTCGCCTGGAGCGAGTTGAAGTTAGAATTGCCAACGCTCTCGGCGAACGTGATGTTACCGAATCCGGCATAGGGTCTCGCAAGAGTAATGCCGGGAACTCCCGATGGGAACGGCTGGTTGATGTTGCGGTTGGTCGGCAGGTGAGTTCCTTTCGAACCGAAGTAAGTCAGGTCAAGAACGAGATTCGAGGCCAGTTGGTGCTGGATCCCGAAGCTCCACTCGTTAACGGTGGCGTTCTGGAAATTCTGAGCGATGCCGAAAGGCGCCGAAGATGTTCCTGCGTTTGCCGCCGGGTAAGCGTTTGCAAACCCGACAATAGGATTGACGTTCGTCGACGTGTAAGTCTGGGGATTACGCATTGGCGGGTTGTAGAAGATCGCAAGGATTCCGTTGCCCGAGGTATGCGCGTTGTAGAAGATACCAGCGCCGCCACGGATAACTGTTTTCGCATTGCCAAACGGCTGCCATGCGAATCCGAGCCTCGGCGCGAAGTTGTGATACTGCGTGTTCCACAGATTCGCTGCCCAATCCGTTCTGCCCCGCTTTGACCATGCCCCGCGTTGCCGGGTTGAAGGAGGAGATGTTGTTGTACTTCTCCGTCGTGGGTGTGAACACTTCCCAACGCAGTCCCAGGTTCAACGTGAAGTTACTGGTTACCTTGTAATCGTCTTGAGCGAAAAGCCCGACGGTGGTGGTCTGCTGATACCAATTCGCCGGGTAGGTCAGCGAACGCTGCGAAGTCGCGGGTCGGCCCAGCAGCACGTCGGCGAGAGCATAACCCGAACTCGGGTAAGTAGTAGCGTTGCTCGTGAAGGTATAGGATCCAATTCCGTACTGAACGTAGTATTGGGACGAACGGAATTGCGAAGCGTCCACACCGAATTTGAAGCTGTGCTTGTTGTGGGACCAAACCATGGAGTCCCCGAGAATGAACGTGTTGTCCCATCGCTTCTGCGGAAGGTTGGTCGCGTTGCCGAGCGTTTCATAGCTCGTGATCGAAACGGCAGGAACACCACCGTCATACGGACCGCCCGCATTCGCCGGAATGTTGTACGTCTGGTTAAACGGGATGCCCGGATTTTCCACAATGCGCGGCTGAATCAGACGATTGAGTCCGATGCGAAACTCGTTCACAAGCGTTGGGGCGAAGACGTGAGTCTCGGTCAAGCCATAAAGGTGCGAAATCTGGTTGGTGTAGCAGCCGAATCCCGGCAATTTACGCGCGCCGCAGAGTGTGTTGCTGGGTTCGAACGACGGGTCGTTGAAGTAGTTGGCCGTAACGCGCAAGGTGTCTTTTTCGCTAAAGGTGTGATCGAAGCGAACGCTGCCCTCGTCCATCGTTTCGCGCTTGATCTCACTAAAGACGTAGTTATTCGAAGGCGTAACGCCTAAAGCAGTGGGAAGTGTCGGGGCAGGATAGTAACCCAGAAGAGCCCGGCCGGCAGGATCGATTTCGCTCTGCGGAATCACATTGCCCGTGTATGGAGTTCGGGTTCCGGGCCGAAGAATAGGTGTGCTGATTCCACTGAAGTCGCCGTTTCGCATAGCCATGGTCGGAACAGTCGCCTGCGTGACGATGTCCTGCCGCAAGCGAAATCCTTCGTAACTGGCAAAGAAGAACGTCTTGTCTTTCTTGATCGGACCACCGATCGTGGCGCCAAACTGATTTCTCTTAAAAGGCGGGGTCGGAGTGTTGGGGCTCAGGAAGAAGTTCCGGGCATCGACATCCGCATTGCGCAGATACTCAAATGCCGAACCGTGGAACTGGTTACTGCCCGAACGGATCTGAACCTGCACCTGGCCGCCGGAGCCGTATCCGAACTCGGCCGCATAGGTCCCGGTAAGCACCTTGAACTCCTGAATGGCATCGATGGACGGACGAAACACCGGGGCGCTGACGTCCTGGTTGTTGTTGTTAAACCCGTTGAGAGTGAAGTTGTTCGCAACCTCGCTCGAACCCGCTACGTTGAATCCGCCGCGAAAGCTCAAGGTTGAGTTCTGAACCGGAGGCGTAACGCCGGGCACCAGAATGGCAAGTGAATAAAATTGGCGTCCATTCACCGGTATCTCGGTGACGTGCTGGTTATCAACGACAGTGCCAACGGAGGCCGAGTCGGTTTGCGTAACAGGCGCTGCAGCGGTCACTTCCATGACATCGGAGACCTGGCCGAGAGCCAGCGTAAAATCCAGCCGCGCCGTTTGGCCGACCTGTAGCGTGATCCCTGTCTGAACTTGCTTCTTAAAACCTCCAGCCTCAACGCTGGCATCGTACTGACCCACGTCCAGAAGGGGAACCGTGTATTCTCCATCCTTGTTCGTCAGTACGTCATGGAGAATATTGGTGCCCGTGTTTCGGATAGAAACTTTGGCCCCGGAAACGACTGCTCCTGTGGGATCCTTCACAGTTCCCGACATTGTGGCCGTCGGCGTCTGTGCGTAGACGAACCCAGTAAGTAGCAGCAACGATACGAGTACTCTTCGCAAATTCAAGCCTTTCTTTTTGGGTTAAAGCGTGGCGCGGAAATTCCGCTGAGGAGTAGGAGGGGTGCAGACGAGGCACTTACTCGCCCTGACCTGACTCAAGAAAATTCGACCCAGTTGATGAAAAGTCTACCGTGAACACGTGAGCATGTCTATCGGAACAGGGGTGTAAATTGGCCAAATAAAAATTTTGATTGGGGCTTAGAAACGGGCGAAAGTCTTTTCCGTTGTGGATGAGAATGGATGGAAATGATCAATCGACGGAGTTTCATCCGGAGCACTACGGCTGCCGGTGCGGCACTCATTTCGGGGACCGCCCTGCGCAGCGAGACGCCCGACGTGAATGCGCTGCAGGCGGAAATCGAAAAAAATCACGACGAAAACGTTCGCCGCATACAGGACTGGATCCGACAACCGTCGATAGCGGCTGAGAATCGCGGCATGAATGAGGGCTGCGACATGATGATGCGGTTGCTCCGCGATGCCGGATTCGACACCGTCAACAAGGTGCCGACCGAGGGTCATCCGGGTGTCTTCGCAACCCTCGATGCGGGAGCACCACGCACAGTTGGTATCTACTTCATGTACGACGTGAAGCAGGTGGATCCGTCGGAATGGTCCTCGCCCCCATGGGATGCTGCGCTGGTCGACAAGCCCGGACTTGGGAAGGTGCTGGTTGGTCGTGGCGCCGTAAACACCAAAGGCCCGCAAGGAGCGTTTCTCGCGGCTCTGCACGCCTTCAAAAGCGCCGGCCGAAAACTGCCGGTCAACCTGGTATTTATCGCGGAAGGGGAAGAAGAGATCGGCTCGCCGCATTTTCCCCAGATCGTCCGCCGCCCCGAGACTCTCGCGGCGCTTCACAAATGCCTCGGTGTATTTATGCCGATGGCCACACAGGCCCTGGACGGTAGCGTGACTATCAATTTGGGCGCAAAGGGTGTCGTTGAGCTCGAACTGGTCTCGAGCGCCGAGAAGTGGGGCCGGGGCCCGAAAGAAGATCTTCACTCGAGCAATGAGGCCCGGGTCGACAGTCCCGCCTGGCACCTCATCGAAGCGCTGGCGACCTTAGTAGGCCCCGATGGGCATACGCCTGCTGTAGAGGGCTTCCTCGATAAAGCTCGCCCGTTAAGCCCGGGAGAGAAGAGCATGATTCGCGAGGCTACGAAGCGAATGAACGAAGCCATGATCATGAAGCAGGAAGGCGTTCAGCACTGGGTGCACAACGTGGATTTCCTCGAATCGCAGGAACTTCTGGTATCGAAGCCGACCATTAACATCGAAGGTCTCGTCGGCGGATACACGGGGCCGGGCGGCAAAACAGTTCTTCCGCACAAGGCGGTGGCGAAGATCGACATGCGGCTCGTCCCGAACTTGACAGCTGAAGGCGCACTGGCCGCGTTGAAAACTCATCTTCAGAAGCATGGCTTCGGCGACATCGAAGTGAATATGACGGGCGGGTACAATCCGACGTCCACCGCCGCTGACTCCGCGCTGGTTCGTGCGGAACAATCCGTCTACAAGCGCTCCGGGTACGATCCGATTCTTTGGCCGCGATTGGCCGGCTCCTGGCCGGGCTACGTATTCACGGATGATCCGGTAAGGTTACCGGCAGGGCACTTTGGGCTCGGACTGGGCAATGGAGCTCATGCGCCGAACGAGTATTACGTGATCGAGTCAGCCAACCCGAAGATCATGGGCCTGGATGGAGCCATCCGGTCTCACGTCGATTTCCTGTACGAACTCGCAACGGTCGGGATGAGTTAGAAGGGGCGCATCTCGCCCCTTTTTCCCCTGCAAAGCATGTGATATACACGTCTCGCCATTGAAACGTTACAATGCTGGTCGGGGCAACAGCCATACGCATGCCGGAGCCTGAAAACCGGCTGCCATGTTAGCGCTATTCAGGAGATGCGATTGATGGATTTGCACGGAAGACTCGTCGGGCTTGCGACTCTTTTTCTCGTTTGCGGCTTGAGCCCGGCGGCTGACTGGCTGACCGACGGCGGAAACCAGCAGCGAACAGCCTGGCAGAAGGACGAGAAGATCCTCTCCAAGAGCAATGTCAAAGACATGAAGCTCTTATGGAAAATCCACCTGGACAACCAGCCCAGGCAAATGCATTCACTGTTCCCGCCCTTGATTGTCGGGAAAGTGAACACGCCAAAGGGCGTGAAAGAAATCGCAATCGACGCTGGCGTCTCCGACAACCTCTACGCCATTGACGTTGAAACCGGCGAGGTGATCTGGAAAAAGCATTTTGAAAATACCTGGACTCCTCCAGCTACGCCTGTGCGCGGCGGAGGCATCCTGTGCCCCGGAGGCTTAACGGCAACACCCGTCATCATTCCCGCCGAGACACCAGGTAAGTACACCATCCTGGCGATCTCATGGGACGGCCGTTTGCACCAGGTCAATGTCTCCGATGGGGAAGAGATCGCAACTCCCTCGAAATTCGTTCCGCCCAACGGCAAGCCATACGCTTTAAATTATCGGGATGGTGTGATCTATACGCACACGGCACAAGGGTGCGGAGGAAATCCGAACGTCGCCTACGCCTACGACATGCCGACGAAGAAGGTCGGCACGTGGGGACCCGCGGGCGGCGGCATGTGGGGACGCAGCGGCCCAGCCCTGAGTAAGAACGGCACCATGTTCACGGGCACCGGGGACGGACGCTGGGATCCGGAGAACGGAACATTTGGCGACGGCATGGTGGGGCTGAAGCAGAACCCCGAGACCAAAGCTCTCGAACTGGAAGACTATTTCGCGCCAACGAACGCCGAGTGGTTGTACTCCCGCGATCTGGACATGCAGGTCACGCCGGCCATCTTCGATTTTAAAGGCAAAGAATTGATGGTCGATGCAAGTAAGGAGTGCCGCATCTTCCTGATGGATACTGCCTCGATCGGAGGCGACGATCATCGGCACCCGCTGTTCACAACCCCCTTGGTCTGCAATGAAGACGTGAACTTCGCGTCGGCCGGCATCTGGGGCTCCATGGCGAGTTGGGAAGACTCGAAAGGCACTCGTTGGGTACTAAGTCCTTTCTGGGGTGCGAAACATTCGAAGTTCTCTGCGCCGATCGAAAACGGTCCGGTCAAGAACGGCGCCATTGTGGCGTTTAAGGTAGAAGAAAAGAGCGGAAAATTTCAATTGACCCCCGCCTGGATTTCGCGCGACATGAATCGCGCCGAACCTCCCGTCATTGCCAATGGTGTGATCTATGCATACGGGAGCGGCGAAGATACGGACCAGGCGTATCCGGACGTGGGTCTCGATGACGTCTCCGAACGCCGCATACCGGGTTCCACCCACGCTGTGCTTTACGCTCTGGACGCGATGACAGGCAAAGAGCTGTGGTCGAGCGGCGATGAGATCACCACCTGGAATCATTGGAGCGGGCTATCGGTTGCCAACGGTCGCGTGTACATCGGGACCTTCGACAGCAATCTTTACTGTTACGGGATCAAGAAGTAGCAGCAGGACCACGCAATGAGGCCTGTAGGCGCAACTTTGGCCGCTCTGTTAGTTGCGGGGTCGCTGTTCGCCGCGCAGACTCCCAACGACACTGACAAGGTTCAGGAACTGGAACGTGAAGTGGAGGCGGCGCGCCATCGCCTGATGGATTGGGCTAGTCTCACGCGCTATGGAAGCGACGATACGGAGGTTCCTCCGCCCACCCCGGGCGAGAACCGCGTCGTGTTCCTGGGCGACGATCTCACGGAGAAGTGGGAAGGACCTTTCTTTCCGGGCAAGCCGTATATCAATCGCGGCATCGAGCGGCAAACAACACCTCAGATGTTGGTCCGCTTTCAGCAGGACGTGGTCGGTCTTCACCCCAAAGTTGTCGTCATTCAAGGCGGTTCGAACGATCTGGCGGGATTAACCGGTCCAGCAACGGAAGTGACAATCGGGCAGAATCTCACGTCCATGACGCAACTGGCGAAAGCAAACGGAATCCGTGTCGTCCTTGCCTCCGTAACTCCGGTCTGCGACTGCTATACAAAGCAGACGGCCCGGCGTCCGCAAGGAAAGATCATCGGACTAAATGGATCCATCAAGCGGCTGGCGCAGGCGAACGACGTTGTTTACCTTGACTACTATTCCGCTCTCGTGAATGGTCGGGACTTCAAAAAAGAATTGACGAGCGACGGGCTGCACCCTAATGAAGCCGGCTATCGCGTAATGACACCGTTAGCAAACGAAGCGATCGCAAAAGCCTTGGCGCAAGAGAAGTGAAATCCAATGGTGTTCGAATCTGAAGGAGCTTAGCAATGAGAAAACTGAGTGGCCGTTTCCTGCTCTGCGGTGGTAGTCTGGCGGCGTGTGTGAGCCTTTGCCATGCCCAATTTGGCAGAGGTGATTCTTCCTGGGCTACCTCTGGTGCGGACGCGCAACGCTCCTCCTGGGTACGAACGGATCCAAAGATCTCGAAGGAAGGCGTTCAGAGCCACGATTTCCGTTTTCTCTGGAAGGTCAAACTCGGCGATGCGCCGGGCACAGCGAACACGTTCACCCCAGCGGTCTTGCTAACCAAATATATCGGCTACCGTGGGTTCCGCGATCTGGCGCTTGTCGAAAGCAACAGCGATAAGGTCGTCGGGATCGACGTCGACCTTGGCCGAATCGAGTGGACCGCTCCGCTGAAGGCGCCCCCTGGCGGTGGGAGTTGCTCAGACATGCTGACAGCCGGGCTTGCGCGTTCAACCGTAACCAGCTTTCCCAGCGGAACATCCGCGTTTGGACCTGGCCGCGGTGGCCCCGCGCACAGCGCCGTCAGTGATCCGGACCAGGGAGCGGTGACCTTGCAACAGACGGGACGAATGAATCCTCCTGCCCCGCCCCCTACACCGCCGCCGGGAGTTGCTCCCGCTCCGAAAGTGGGAGATGCCAACGCCCCCGCCGTGCCGGGCTCGGGCGGCCCCATGCCGATTCCACGCCGCTCGCCGATTACCTTGCATACTGTTGGCGCAGACGGAATGGTCCACACGATGTACGTCTCAAACGGTGTCGAGCCGGAACCGCCGCTGGAGTTCTTACCGCCCGGGAGCACGGCCAGAGGCTTCATCGTGTTGAATGACGTAGCGTATGCGGCCAACGTCGGATGCAGCGGTGGAAGCGGTGGAGTGAGGGCGCTCAATTTCGCGACGAAACAATTGGCCAAGTGGGACACAACCTCCGAAATCGCAGGGTCTGAAGGACCGGCTTTCGGACCAGATGGAACGGTATTCGTCACGACTGTGGGCGGTGAACTGGTTGCACTCGACAGTAAAACACTCGAACCCAAAGGCAAGTACACGGCGGATCAGCCATTCATCACGTCGCCCTCTGTTTTCCAGTACCGGCAGCGAGTATTGGCCGCTGCTGCTACGAAAGATGGGAGCATTCACCTGGTGGATACGCATTCCTTCGGCGGCGAGGATCACGCTACGGCCTTGGCAAAAACGCCGGCTCTCGCGGGCGGAGCCGCGATCTTACCGGGAGCCCTCGCCACGTTTCAGGATGTCGGCGGGCGGCGTTGGATCCTGGCACCTGTGAGCGGTTCGCTCGGGCCGGAATCCAAGTTCCCGAACGCGAATGGCACTGTAACGAAGGGGGCGATCGCTGCCTGGCAGATCAGCGAAGCCGATGGGACTTTAACCCTGGTCCCCGGGTGGCTCTCTCATGATGTTGCCGCACCGTCCGTTCCTATGATCATGAACGGAGTCGTCTTCGCCGTGGCGAACGGCGCTCCGGAACCGGTCTCAAAAGGCGGACGCCGTTCGTCCCCGGCAGTGATCTATGCGTTTGACGGATCCGGCGGGAAAGAGCTCTGGAATAGCGGGAAATCCATCACCGCATCCGCGCATCACGGCCGATTATCGGGCGGGGGTAGTCAGATCTATGTTGGAACCGATGACGGTAACTTCTACGCTTTCGGGTCGTGGATAGAAAGACAGTAGAGCAATGGCAATGAGATTCGCTTCCATTCGATTCCGCCCGGCCGCTCGGGCTTTCCTTCTTCTCGCGGCGCTTGCCGCTATTCCCTGCGTACAGGTCTCCGCCCAGAACCTGGCGGACGCGCCAGGAAAAGCCGAAACCGTTGAAAGTGTGCAGCGGATGTCACGAAGTCACAAGGGCGACATCCATGCACCTGGACCGGGCAGGCTGGCAAAGCGAAATGGAGAAGATGATTTCGCTCGGTGCGAAGGGTTCCCCGGACGAGTTCGAAAGCATTCTGAATTACCTGTCCAAGAACTACCCCGCCGAAGCAGTGCCCAAGGTTCGCATCAACAGCGCCCGACCGATCGAACTCGACGCCGGATTGACATTGAGACGCTCTGAGTCCGCGGCCATCGTTGCCTATCGATCCAAACACGGCCCCTTCAAGTCCATCGAGGATCTAAAGAACGTGCCCGGTATCGACTACGCGCACATTCTGGCAAAGCAAGATCGTATTACCTTTGAATGAGAGCGGCCCGGACCGCAAACCTCTGGAACAGTTGAGGCTGCTGCCGCGGACGTGCAAGTACCGCTATGCGGCCCGAACAACAAAAATCGCTCATCTGGCTGAGTAAGTATCTTTCCCTGGCCTTTACGCTGCCAGCGTCCGTCCTTGCCGGCTACATCCTGGGTACCATTGCGGATCACTGGCTTCACATTCCAATCCTTCGGGCAGTGGGCATTCTGCTCGGTATGGGAGGCGGGTTGGTCCAAATCATTCGCGAACTCTCCCGCGACGAGCGACGATCGAAGGACGGCTCATGATGTTCCGAAGCCGATCGATTACGGTCACACAACTCTACCGGCTCACGCTTCTATTCGCTCTGGCCGGAACTATTGTTTACTTTGTCTATGGTGGCTTCCGCCCGGCCTTGGCGTTTGCACTAGGAGCCGTCACTTCCCTTCTGAACCTGTGGCTCTTCAACAGGCTGGCAAGCGGAATTGCACCGGGCGAAGGCACGAAAAAGCCCTGGCAGGCGGGAGCTTTTGCCAGCCGATATCTGATCTTCTTCGCAGCTGGCTATGTTATAGTCAAGGCTTTGGACGTTAGTCCTTTACCAGTAGTCTTCGGCCTCTTCGCCAGCACTGCGGCGGTCCTGCTGTCATCAGTCCTCGAATTACTCGGAAGCTTCGCTGGGAGGAATCGTCCATAAGTCAGCATGCACGAACTTTGGATCACCAATCTATTTAACCGGGCTCTGTCCGGCCCCGCTAACGCGGTTCTCGACGCCGTGCGCTTCCCGGCGCAGGATCATGCGAATCCATGGACGGATTGGATGGTCTGCGAGCTCGTTGTCGTGCTGTTTATCGTCGTCCTTTTCGCCATCCTGCGCAGCCGGCTTTCCGTCGATAAGCCGGGGAAGCTTCAGCACGTGATGGAACTGACCTATGAGTTCGTGCATGCTTCAGCCGAAGAAGTCGTCGGTCACGATGGCCCGCGGTACGTCGCGTTCTTCGGTACCCTCTTCGTCTTTATCCTGCTGATGAATGTACTGGGACTGGTGCCCGGCTTTGAATCGCCGACTGCGTACACCATGGTGCCGCTCGGCTTGGCCGTTGTAACGTTCTTTTTCTATCACGGGACAGGCTTGCGCGCAAACGGGGCCGGATATTTCAAACAGTTCCTTGGCCCGATGCTCGCGTTGGCGCCGCTGATGATTCCGATCGAGATCATCAGCCACTTCGCGCGCCCGCTCTCTCTCACCATTCGTCTTTACGCAAACATGTTTGCGGGCGAAAAAGTCTACCTTACCTTCCTGATGCTGACGAAGCTGATTGTGCCTGTCGTGTTTATCGCGTTGCACCTCTTCGTTGCGTTCTTGCAGGCCTACATTTTCATGCTGCTCGCGATGGTCTACGTCGGTGGGGCCGTCTCGCACGAGCACTAAAAACTCTTACCCGCTTCCAGTGTGAGCGCCCGGCGTCCCAACGCACGGTGTCGAACCACCTCCTGGAAGCAATTAACTAAGGAGAAACAATGAAGAACAAACTGATGCTGCTTGTCGTGACCTTAATGGCACTCGCAAGCCCAATTTTCGCTCAAGAAG
The DNA here is from genome assembly GCA_963730775.1 of uncultured Acidobacteriaceae bacterium. GTDB lineage: Bacteria > Acidobacteriota > Terriglobia > Bryobacterales > Bryobacteraceae > Bog-105. Next base: position 310,095 of record CAVSTI010000029.1, read on the forward strand.
CAAACAACGCCGGAGCGGCGGACGCAAACCGTCGCGCTGCGGCCTACATCGCCATGGGTATCGCCGCCGGCTTGTGCGGTCTCGGACAGGGACGTGCAACCGCTTCCGCTGCCGAAGCAATGGCTCGCAATCCTGGAGCAGTCGCCGCGATCCGCGTTGCACTGATTCTTGGTCTCGTGCTGATCGAATCTCTGGCGCTGTATACCCTGGTTATTACGTTCATCGCAAGATAAGCAGCCGTATCCGGAAGAAGCCTGCTGATGCTCCGGCGTCGGCAGGCTTCTTTGCATTTAGGGAGCACAATGAAACTCAACGGCATCTTCACCGCTTTTGCAACTCCGTTCGACTTCTCGGGAGATCTGTATAAGACAAAAGTCTTCCACAACATCAGCAAGCTCGACGCAGTCGCCTTGGCCGGGCACACGGTTTGCGGTTCTACCGGGGAAACACCTCTGCTGGGAGTCGACGAGCGAATCCAGTTAATGGAATGGGTTCGCGAAGCGACTGCCGAGGGCAAGATCCTGATCGCCGGCGTCGGCGCGGACGGTGTGCGAGAGACCGTGAAGTTAGCGAATCGCGCAGCCGAAATCGGCTACCACTTCGCTCTCGCCCTTAGCCCGTTCTACTACAAGGTGCAAATGCACCGACCCGACACCCAGGCGCTGTACTTTCGTTCCGTTGCCGATCAGTCGAAAATTCCCGTTCTTCTGTACAACATCCCCCAGGTAACCGGTTATCATCTGCCGCCGGAGACGGTAGCCGAACTGTCTCACCACCCGAACATCGCCGGCATGAAGGACAGCTCGGGGAATCTCGAGAAAATGCGCGAGACCTTAGCTCTGGTGAAGCCGGGATTTCAGGTACTCACAGGCTCAGGAGCGTCCTTTCTCGATGCGCTCGAGATGGGAGGGACGGGCGCAATCCTCGGGGTGGCGAACGCGATTCCGTATGCTTGCATCACCGTCTGGGAAGCGTTCCGCACCCGTCAACATCTCGCCGGCCGCGATTGGCAGGACCGTATCGCTGTCGCCGCCAAGCTGATCGGCACAAAGCACGGGATTCCGGGTTTGAAGCATGCAATGGATTTGAACGGCTACTACGGTGGTCCACCCCGGCTTCCGTTTGTGCCTCCGTCGCCCGAAGCGCGGGATGAGATCGCCGAAGCGTTTCAGGAACTTCGAAGTTAAGTCTCAGCAGCCGCTTTAAGCGGCGCCCGGTATGCCAGAAACAGATCCTGAATACACCGTTATCAACGAGACCAGAAATTGCACGGTTGCAAACCGCGTACGTAGGGCTTTCACGAGTACAACACGACGCAAAGGTCTGCTGGGCGTCACACATCTGGACGAAAATGCAGGGCTCTGGATCGTTCCCTGCGAGGCGGTTCACACGTTCTTCATGCGCATCCCGATCGACGTGGTGTTCGTAGGTCGAAACGGCCGGGTCAAGAAAATCCGGCCGCATCTCAGCGCGTGGCGTATGTCGCTATGCCTGAGCGGCCGTTCTGTGCTTGAGCTTGCTGCCGGTACGATTGAAAAATCCGGTACGCAAGTCGGCGACCGCCTGATCTTCAGTCCTAACGGACAGGCCGAACTGCAAGCCTGATGAGCGCCCCTCCTTTGACTGTGTTGACCAGCGGCTTACGACTGTAAAAGCGGGAGCGTGGCGTTCGCCCGGCTCCCGCGATTTCTAGTCTGCTGGACTTTTACTGACCGGCTTTGGCTGTCAGTGCTCCTTTCGGCGGCATATGGTCTCCGGCAACCGCCCGTTTGGGCCGCCAGAAATCGGGATCCACCTTAGCCACGCCTTCGGGCGGATTGCTGAATTCCGGAAGAATGCGCATTAACACTGTTTCGATGCTTACTGTGGCTTCCGATAGCCCTTTCATCCAGCCAGCATACTCGTCCTTGCCCATCAGCTCAGCGAGTTTCGGCGACGAGTCAAACGCTGCGAGCGAAGGCTGCAGTGTGGAGATGTAGTACACCGGTCCGGGCGCACCGACCGTCGTTTGAGACACGAAGTATTGCCACTTGGTTCCCTTCTCAATGGCGGGCTTGATTTCTTTCAGACGCGCTTCGATGTCCTCTTCGCGGCCGTTTCGGCCCCGTATCTCAATCGTACGGATCCATCGCGCGTGTCCGACAGTATTGTTGTACTCATCCGCATCCGCTGGCGGGTTGAAACTAAGATCCGCTCGACGACGGCGTAGTTCAGCGCGTCCGCTCAAGATGGTGCTGTTGAAATCCGCCATCATCTTCGGGAAGCCTCCGGGACCGTACGCCTCCTTGATGGAGTTCATGAATGCGGTCATCCCGGATTCGATCCCGGCGTAGTTCTCGCGCGTGCTTGTGAATTGGACGGTGTTGACTTCGCCGTACTCGCTTTGTGAGGCAATCCAGAAATCTCCTTTTGCTTTCCGGTTTGCATCGGCTACTTTCTTGTTGATTGCGTCGAAGTCGGCTCGTTTTTCGGGCCGGACTTTGACTCTGAAGACATCGAGGTATTCACCCATCATCTGCGCCTGCGGGTATGCAAGCGGAGTGAGCAGAAGGGCGAAGGACACGGTCGCAAGTAGTCGTTTCACGCTACCTCCTTATCCGGGCTTAAACATTACTCCTAAATGTTGAGCAATGCAAGTAAGAGTCCGGGGAGCTTCAAAGCCGGGATCAGAGGTCCCAGTTCACGCCACGTTCCGTGCAGTGAATTGCAGATCAATTCCTCCGCCTCGACGCCGCTTGCGCGCAGGAGTTCGCAGTGCGCAGCATAAAACACAACGGCGACATCAAGATTGGCGGGGCGTCTGTTTACATCAGCGAAGCCTTGAGCCGCGGATTAATTGGTCTTCCGCAAATCGAGGAGGACCTGTATGAACTCTACTTCTGCGACCTGCTGCTGGGTGAAGTCGATACGTACTGGAAGACCTTCACGCGAGTGCGCTAGCGACTGAACGACGCGGGGACCGGCTTGGCAAACCTGTCCTGCCGACCTGGGTAAATTCTCGTTAGCGCGAGGCAACTTCCGGTGACTGATTTGGTGTTAAGTAAAGCTGCTGCCAGTGCAGTTTAGCCCGGACCTTCGTCGTAGGCATACCAGCTACCGGCGATCTTCATGAATGAGTAGGCTTGGTGGTGTGTTTTAGGATCGAAACTCCGTTGACTGCCTTCCTTCCGGAGAACACAAGGCTCGAAGCGCCGATCATCTACGGATTCCGCTGGGCGGCAGAATAAATACCCACTCGCGTGCCCCCTGTTCAGTAAACCGACGGAGTCGACCATGATGAAAGCATCGCCCCAGTTGTCTCTCTGGACTCCCAGTTTGATTCCATTTCGGGAGTACAAGGATCGATAGGCATTCCAACGTGGCCTAGGCAGACCAGCCTTAGGATCGTTGTCCATGTAGCGCCCGGGTCCCGTCGGACCATCTGATGCCCGATCAACGAACGTTGGCGCTATTCGAGAAAACGTTGCATCTTCGTCCGACATTTGAATGATTCTCTCTAGGTCAGCTTGTTTTGAAGGGAACTCGCGTTGTAACTGAATCAACGTCGGAGGTTCTTTGAATATCGTGAAGCTAAGCACGATGACAATACAGCCGATTAGTAATCCGGGAAGCGCCAAAATTGACCCTGTAAAGCGAGCGATTCGGCGGGCGCGAGAGCCCGGACTGAAGAAGCCGGGAACAAACGTAATTGAGAAAAGAGCAATGCCACCGACGCTCAGCCCCACTAGCAAGAGCAAGACAATCATCAAACAGATTTTAACGGTGCTTCACTGATGCAAAAAGAGATCGGTCGCCGATTAGCACCGCTACTTTCGATTAGGGCTCTGCCCCAAACCCCGGGATTTAATGCATTTGGGCCAGAATGTCGCGAAGCTTGGGGAAGCGAGCTGCCCCCAAAACATTCGGCGCTTGGACGGCGCTTAGGTTGAGTCCCCGCGGAGCCTTATCCTCCGCTGAGTGAGCTCAGATTAACTGGTTCTGTTGATGAACGCAAACTATCCAGAGACAATGTCTGTCAAAGCCGTCGTACTGTCCCCCATGTCTCTACTCTGATCTGCTGCCCATGTCGTCGACCGTTCACGGCCGTTGCTTTGGTGGCATCCAGCCGCCAGCACGGATTGTCGCCACTCGCCACACGATCTTCCGTCTCCGCGCGCGAAAGTTGGCGGCAGATGCCGGGGTATAAAGTTTCGTTCTGCACCATGTCCGCGACGAGTTTCCGGGAGCAAAGCAGGGATAGACAACTCCCATGACTTTCAATCGCTCCAAGGCCCCCGCGTACTCAGCCATATGCTCCGATTGCAGCCTGACGGGGAGTTCCCATTCGAGACCAAGCCACGCCAAGTCTTCGTAGATAGCCCACTCGTACTCAGGCCGGCAGCGTTCCGGATCGATATCCTCGATTCGCAGGAGGAAACGGCCGTCCCTTCCCTCAGCTACGCAGTATGCAGTGAGGGCGGATAGTGCACGCGCAAGATGCAAATAGCCTGTCAGGCTGGGAGCAAAACGAGTGATCAATCCGCTAACGATCCCTGACCGACGCGCTCTAATAGAACGCATGAAGAGTTTTCTCCGCTGCGCCCTGGTAGGCGTAGCCCTCCTGGCCCTCGGGCCGGCGAGCTATGCGGCTCCTCAACATCCGAGTCATGATTCTGGACGGTGAAAGCGCCGGCCCGTACCACAACTGGAAAGCGACCACGCCGGTACTGAAGAAGGTCCTGGAGGATGCCGGGCTGTTCCAGGTGGAGGTGGTGACGGCCCCGCCTCACGGTGGCGACTTCAGCGCCTTCCATCCCAAGTTCAGCGACTACAAAGTCATCGTTTCCAATCTCGACGCGCCCGACGGTGAATGGACGGAAGAGACAAAGTCCGCCTTTGAACAATACGTGAAGAACGGCGGCGGCTTTGTCGTTTACCACGCCGCAAACAACGCGTTCCCGGACTGGCAGGCATACAACCAGATGATCGGGATCGGCGGATGGCGTCATCGGACTGAGGCTGCCGGGCCGCACTGGTATTATAAAGACGGAAAGCTGACCAGCGACACGAATCCGGGGCCCGCAGGACGGCATGGCCAACGTCTTCCCTTTCAAGTTGTGAATCCGCGACACAAAGCATCCGATCACGAAGGGGCTGCCTGACAAATTGGATGCATGTCGGCGACGAGCTTTATAACACCCTAAAGGGGCCGGGGAAGAACATGGACGTCCTGGCCACAGCATTCTCCGATCCGGCCAACAAAGGAACTGGGGTCGACGAGCCAATGTTGATGGCCCTGAATTACGGCAAGGGGCGGATATTTCACACCGCCATGGGACACGACGTTCCCGCGATCGCGAGCGTCGACTTTATCACTACCCTACAGCGCGGAACCGAGTGGGCCGCAACGGGCAAGGTGACCCAGAAAGTTCCGGCCGATTTCCCGACCGCGGATAAGGTCAGTACACGGCCGGAGATTCTCCAGATGGCTCCCGCGGAAGGAAAGTAACAGGTTACTGATCGGTAGCCGAAGTTTTTGGAACGGCGTTCTCCGGCAGACTAAACGCGTAGAGAACGCCGCCGCTCCCAATCAGAACGTATTGCCGTCCGTCGAGTTCATACGTGATTGGAGAGCTTTGGATGTTTGTGCCGGTGCCCGTGTGCCAAAGAGTCTTCCCGGTTGCAGTGTCGATCGCAAGTGCATTCCCGTGCGCATCGCCAGTAAACGTGATGCCGGATTCCGTGGTCAGGACGCCTGCTCCGGCGCCTCCTGGACCGAGCTCATGCTCCCAGCGAATGTTGCCGGTTTTGTAGTCGATTGCTTCCAGAACGGATTTGCTCCAGACGCTGTAATCCGCACCGGACCAGCCATACGCTCCGTCGGCCGGCTTCGAGAAGTAGATGGAGTAACTGGGTTTCGCACTGACCACGAATAATCCCGTTTTCGGATCGAAGCTGGGCGCCCGATAGTTCGTCAAGCCGCCCTCATCCGGCGCGATCAGCCGACCGTCGGGAGTCGGCTCTTTATCCGGATTGGGTATCGGCCGGCCTTCCTTGTCGACCCCTTTGGCCCAGTTCACGGGACCGAACGGTTTGGTCAGAAGGTTTTTTCCCGTAGTGCGGTCAAGCACAAAGAAATAGCCGTTACGGGAGGCTTGCATCAACAGCTTTCGCGGCTGGCCCCCAAAATCTCCGTCGTACAGTACGGGCGTTTCAACCGCATCCCAGTCATGCGTATCGTGGGGGGAGGGCTGGAAAGACCAGACCAGCTTTCCGGTATCGGGATTCAGCGCAACAATGCTGCAGGTATACAGATTGTCACCCGGTCGAGGTTTGCCGGTGAGCACCGGTGTCGGGTTTCCAGTCCCCCAATACAGGAGCTTCGAATCCGGATCGTAGGTCCCGGTCATCCAGGTCATACCCCCGGTGGTGGAATTTGGCGTTCCAGCAGGCGGCACGCTGTCCCATTGCCATTGCGTCTTGCCGGTCTCGGGATCGATCGATCGCAAGAAGCCGCTGAGATTGTCGAAGTCTCCCGACACCCCAACCAGCACGTGATTGCCGATGATCAGAGGAGACATGGTGGACCAATACCCTTTGTGCGAATCGGCGAGCACCACGTTCCAACGCACCGTGCCGTCCTTCGCATTCAAAGACAGAACGTGCGCATCGGGAGTCGTGTAGAAGAGCCAATCTCCATACATCGAAACTCCGCGATGGCCGATGTGAAATCCCTTATTGGCGGGGTAGGAATAATGCCAGAGTTGATGGCCGGAACGAGCATCGACGGCCCAGACATTATCCGGACTCGTGAAATAGAGAATGCCGTTCACGAGCAGGGGCGTCGCCTTAAATTGCGTTACTTGGCCGGTTTGATAAGCCCAGGCCAGGCTTAACTGACCTACATTTTCGGGGGTGATCTGGGTAAGCGGACTATGCCGCATGCCGGAGTAATCGCCGTGATAACCCGGCCACGAGTCTTTCGACGGATTTAGAAGATGAGCAGGATCCAAGCCCTGCGCCAGAAGACTCGAAGTGGCCAGCGCCAATCCCGTGGCAAGCGAAATGAACGGCCGCGATAGATTCATGGAGTCTTCAATCCTCTACTTCAATGTCTGCAGAAACGCCATCAGGTTATGGATGTCGTCGTCGGAATATTTCGTCAGCAGTGTATGATGCGCTTCGGCTGGATCGTCGACAGTGAAATTTACACTTGAGATCGGCCAGGATTGGTACCACCCATAGTTATCTTTCAGCCCGATGACGAACTCGTCCTTATAGGCCAGCTTTCCGGTGAATTGTTTGCCGGAAGGAACCGTGACGGTTACTTTTCCCTCGGCATCCCTCGGATACAGGAACCGCTGCTCCAGCTTGAGCCCTTGGAACCGGGAAGCGAGACCCTTCAAGTCGCCCGTCTGCTGAGTGGCACGAAGCGCAGTTCGCCGCGAAGTACTTTTTCCCCTGTTCCAGATTGCCCGTCTGCAGATCCGCTACGTCCACACCGCGCCGTCCACCCTTCTGGCTCTCGGCCTTGGTTTTCTGGTCGTGAATAAACGCCACCACCGCGGCCATATCCATTTCCGGAAGGTTGAAGCGCGGCATTCCTTTCTCCGGACGCCCGTTGCGCACGACATCGCCGATCTTGTTGCCCTTCACGTCCTCGGAGACAAGCTGGGACCTGGTCAAATCCGGGCCGCTTTCGCCGCCGCCTGCGTCTTTGCCGTGGCAAAACCCGCAATTCTGGCTGAAAAGAGCTTGTCCGTTCTTCACCAGCTCAGGCGGATAAATCTCCGATTGGGCGCTCGTAGTAGCTTTGGATGCCTGTCTCGGGACGCTCGGCGTCTGCACGGTAGGGTTAGCCGTCTGAGGAGGTGTACCGGCGCTCTGCCCCAGTAGCAGACAGGGACTCGCGAAGCTGAGAACAAGCGCGAGCCTGCTCAGGGATTGGTAAAAAAGGCTGATCATCGTGGATAAAGCTCGAGATACGGCTCGAGGGCAATTTTTTATAGGCTAGCGTACAACAACCGGCAGGACTGGCTGTCATCCGCGTTTATTTCGCTGGAGGCCGGGAATATCGCTTCCAGATTTCCGGATCGTTCAGCATCTGGATGAAGATGCCGCCCACCACGGAACGCGCCTGAAAACCGGATTGCTTGGCGGTCTTTGTGTCGTACCAGTCCGTCAAGGGAACTCGCGAGGGCGATTCATTGGCGAATTGGTAAGCCGGTGCAAAGATGTTCGCAAATGCGGAGGGCGAACCTCCCAGGCTGGCTGTCCAGGCAAGCCAATCGATCTTGGTGTAATCGGCCCGGTTATCCAGTGGAATGCCGTAACGATTGGTGTGCGAGCGGTAGAAGGCAAGCTCGCGCTCAGCAATCGATCGTCGGGAACAGATTCAGTCCGAGCAGCTTGTCCCAGACCAGGTTGTATTTCTGGCTCCAGGTACCTGGTTGATCGAACGCCAGCCGATAGTGATTGCCTTCGAGGCCATCTTCTCCCAGCGCGCAACGTACTCGTGAGCTAACCCAGAGTATTGCTTGTCCACATCCGCGTGCCCAAGCTGGCCGGCTAGTTTGCCGAATGCTCCCAAAGCCAGAATCGCTTTGATGGAGAGATTGGCATTATGCGCCAGATGCCCGGCAAAATCATCCGTCGAAAGCTGGTTCTCGGGATCGAGCCCTTTCGCGCGCAAGAACTCGGCCCATTTGTAAAGAAGAGGCCAGTACTCCTTCGCGAAGTTGGCATTTCCATTCACCTGGGCAAGGCCGGCAACCATAAGCAGCATGTTGCCGCTTTCTTCCACTGGCATCTGGTCTTCTTCCGTCTTCTCGCCTCCGCCATACTGTTGCCCATTCGCCAAGGGATATCGGCCGAGATCGTGCGGGGCGAAAGGAAACTTCCAGCGCGGCAGGTTCGCGTAGTCGAGAACCGGCTTTAGTTGCGCTTCCAGCAGGCGCGGATTGAAGAGCAGAAAGAACGGCGAGCTGGGATAGGTGACGTCGACCGTATCAATGGACCCGTTGCTGAAGTTCTCTTTCGAGAAGTAAAGAGGGCTTCCATCCAGATCAAGGACAAGTTTGTGCGCGGCAATGGTCTGCGGATAGGCAAGGGCGCAGAGCTGCGCGTACTCCTCGCCTCCTGCTTTTGTCAGATCGGCCATCAGTTGACGGTCGAAATCGGAAGATCGCGTCTCAAGCGAATCATATTCTTTAAGCGCTGCCGTCAACAGATCGCCGATGTCCTTGCCCTCGCGATGCCAATACGACACGAGGTGGCGAAAGAAGTAGTCGACGCCAAAGATATCGTCGTACGCAACTACCAGATGGCGGGACACGGGCGAAGAACCGACTGTGCCAAGGTCGAAAGTCTCGGCCAGTACCGGAGTGGGCTGCGCGTAAGGGCGATCAACACCCAGTTCGTCCGAACCGGGCAGGCGTCCAGCGGACGCGAACTGTTTAAGCGCCTCGGAACGACCCGTAGCCGCCTCGGAAGAGTTGCTCCCGGGCGGTGCCACGACATAGAGATAACCCCAATCGATGCGCAGGTCGTCGCCCGATTTCTCGAGTACCGGCTGCCGCTGGCTGCCCACTCGAAGCACCTGAAGATCAGCGTAGTGGAACCGACTCCAGGTAACCGGCTGCTCGGGCACATTCACAGCGAGTTCGTACGAAGCATCGAAATACACCTGGACACTGTGTGTTTTCGCATCGAGTGATTGCGCCGTCCAGGTCAGATAGGTGACGGGACGCGAAACCATCTCCAGGCTGTCCGGCAGCGACGGATTTAAGAACGCAAGCGAAAGGCGAATTCCCGCGCCCTCGAACTCGTATCGGGTATGCGTCGGCAGAACCTGCAGTTTTGTTTGTGGAAGCGCCGCGGTTCGACGCGGATCGGTGCCCATGACCCGATAGGTCGTGCCGTCCACCCTGACCAGGCTTGCGAGCGATTGAACCGACCCGGTCCAGTGTTTTGTGCGCTGGTCCGTCAGCTTGTCAGCCATGGACCAGACGCTGAAATAGGGATCGTGAACGATCAGCGGCACCGCTGGCGGCCGGAGATCTGCAGCGGCCCCGCCGAACGACGTCAGCAGGAGGAGTCCGAACGCGAAGAGAGTTCGTTGCGAGGGGCGCATAGAAATGCTACAGACTATACGTTCGGCCCCGATGAGCGCCGATCAGGATCTGGAACAACCGGTGCGCAATGAGTTCGTGCAGTGAGAGCAGTTCCCGATTTGCCTTCACAACCGAGTTCACGTCTTTCGGATCGCCACCGCCGCCGGCTTTCAGCGCGTCCGTCGCTTCCTTGATGATCGGGTCCGAAATGACCTCGCCCGCCATCTCCCAGAGCGTAATAAAGCGGTCGAGCATGGTGGGAATGCTCACGGACCAGACACCGTGATTGCTCGTGGTGCGTGGCGGTTTGTAATCCAGATTGAAAGGCCCGTTGTAGTTGTGCGATCGCAGAAGCACCAGCACGTTCAGCCAGTCGAGTGGATTGACAAGACCGATCGCGATATCAACGTCGTGCTTCAAGCGATAGCCGTCGTTGATATCGAAGTGGAACAGCTTGCCGCAGACGAGCGCACGAGCGAGCGACGCCCGCACAGACGCGCCCCACATCAGTTCGTGCAGGTATTCAGGATTGAGACCGACCATGTCCGGATACTTCAGGAGGCCGGACGAGATAAAGGCCAGCATTGCATCCGAGGTCGGCAACAGGATTTCGCCCTGCGGTTCGAACGGCTTCGCTTCCATGCAGTGCTTCAGCGTCGGCCGATTGTTCTTCTTCGCGATTTCGATATCGGTCTCGCAGGCTGCGTTGAGCCCCTCCGCGAACCATCGGAGTGTTTGCGTTTCCTCCACCACGCCGGCGATGTAGTAGCCGAGCGAACCGGGCCAATAGACGCAATACTGCGCCCCTAAGTCATGGCCGATCGCCACCGTATTCGACAGCCGACGCTTGGCGTATTCGCGCACTTCTGGCGCCTCAGCGGCCGGACCGGCAGCCCACACGGCGTGATGAAAGGTCTCGGTGGTCACCATCGAGCACTTCATGTCGTGCTTCGCAAGACTTTGCTTGATTCGCCCGACGATCTCCTCCTGCCGCGGCGTAAAAAGGTCGTCCGTCGGAATGACATCGGTGTCGTGGGTACACCAATAACCAACCCCGACCTTGCTGTATTCTTCGATGACCGTCTCAAAAGTCAGCGGAGTCCTCACCGGTGCATGGAACACGGCCTGCCCTTCGTACGCGGGCGCCCATTGGGGTCCGGTGATGAAGTAGCGGCGACGCACTTCCGGCGAGTAACCGCCTCCACACGCCTGGGTGAGTCGGTCAACGAGAGCGGTCTGCTTTTCTTGTGGAATAGCGGTCATAACTTTACTTTTTGGACAAACAGTTAGAAGCTTACACGACGAGAAGGTTTTATCTGGACGTAGTCGATCAGCGCGTGCTCGCCCCCGTCGGGAAATCCGAGGATGCGGATCTCGTCGCCGGGACGTAGTGCGACGCCTTCAATGGTCCGGCGCGTACTGGTGTGTGCGTTGGCTTTCGGAGTCGGCAGAGTATCGTCGGCCGCCCATTGCGCGACCAATTGGTTCCCGAGCAGAAACTGAAATCGCGCCGTTCCGTTGTTTTGATCGAAGTATTGAACGCCTACGTCATACCAGCCTGGCTTGCCCTCGAACTGGGTGGCCACGGAGCACTTCTCAGCGGGACACGCAACGGCTTTGCCGCCCGAAGCGCCTTCCCAAGGCGTGATCGGCTCGACAGTGTATCCCGTGAGCGACATGGATTCCGCTTCAATTCGTCCGGGATGATGCCCAACGCGGCCATGCGCGTCCGGTATGCCGGAGGTTTTGTAGAACCAGTCGTTCACATCATCACGCCATACCTCCGCATAGGCGGCTTGATATTGAAGCTTTCGCAACACGGCGGCCCATCGCTCTTCGTCGATACGGCGATGCAACAGGCGCCACTTCTCCGGGAACCGTTGCGCTTCGGCAGCTCCCTCGTAGTGCGAATCGTAAATGTGCTGGATCACCGTTTTGCCGGAATGCAGCACGTACGTATACGGAACATGATGCATGAACAGCAGCAGGTTATCCGGACAGGTCGCAAGCGATTCATACATGTGCGCGAGAGGCGGCGAATACTGCCCGATGTAGCCTGTTCCGGTTGCGACGGTACGGTCCATGCCAATGCCCTTTTCGTCCGCCCGATGCCACTGTCCCCAGCCATTGCGTTCGGAAGACTCGATGCCGGGACCATAGTGGACGCCGATGATGTCAGTCAGGCCTCCGGCGCCGAGCGGGCCCGTGTAGTTCTCGTAAACTCGCCAGGAGCGTAGTTGGAGATCGTCGATCGTGTCCACGACCTGGGCATCGTGGCCGAAAGTCATCCGGGTCCATTCGTCAACGATGTGCCGGGAACTCAGATCGGCGTTCCAGGCGATGCGACCGAAGCCGTAGAGGTTCGCCATTGCCAGATCGTGCCCGAGCCAGTTCTGGTCGAGGCCGACGTTCGTGACGGCGACCAGTCCCCCGATCGGACGATGAAACGTTTTGCCGGAAACGATGTCTTTGACCGGCGTGCTTCGGTCCGTCGACATGAAGATCCGTGTCGAGCACCTCTTTCCACATCGGAAGCAGGAAGCACAGTTGGCGCTGCTGGCCTGTATACTCCTGCGTCACCTGGAACTCAAGAGTCTCGTTCGTTTGCTTCAACGCGCCGATCAGGGGCGAAACCGGCTCGCGAACCTGGAAATCGATGGGCCCTTCTTTGATCTGTACCAGCACGTTCTCATCGAACTGCCCGTCGAGCTTCGCGAAGTTGTCATAGGCGGCGCGGGCACGGTCGTTCTTCAGATCGCGCCAATCCATGTGGTGGTTGTAGACGAAGCCCCGATAAACCAGCACGCCGCCATGCGGTTTGAGCGCGCGGGCGATAACGTTTGCGGCATCCGCGTGCGTGCGGCCGTAGGTGGACGGACCGACGCGGCCCTCCGAATCCGCTTTCAGAACGATGCCTCCGAGATCGGGGATGGCGCGGTAAATCTCGTCTGCTTTGCCCTTCCACCAAGCGGCTACTTTGGGGTCGAGGGGATCGAACGTATCGAGATGGCCCAGAATCTTGGGACTGCTGAAGTCGACGGATACCGAGAGCCGGACGCCCCAGGGACGAAACGCATCGGCGATTCGGGCGAGTTGCGGAAGGAACTCGGTGGAGATTGCCTTGCGGATTGGCATTGACGTTATTAACGGTGCAGCCATTGATTCCGATGGACGCGAGCAGCCGAGCGTAATCGGCAGCGCGAGTTAGATCGGCCGTACGTTTCCACCATCGAAGAAGATGGATCGGCCCGCATAGCCGCGTTCGATGCTTCCGTCGAGATTGTTCCATTCGTTCGTCCAGCGAATGGGCGCGGACGGAGTTTCGCTTTCATTCAGATGCGCGATTTCATGATGGAGCTGCGATTTTCCGCAGTAAAGCGAAGGTTCCAAACAAAACGCCGCGATCGTTCGATGCCGTAACAAGCAATACCGGCTGCCCATGGGCGGCGGTCGTTTTAAGCGAAAGCCATCGGGCGGGATGTGCTGGCAGCGAGGGATCGGAGACGAGCGGCTTGATCGAATCGAGGGTTCCGAGAAGTATGCTGCCATCATCTCCGGGCGTCTGCGTTGCCGGCGTAAATGGCGGCCCAACATTCCCAATACTCCGCGGCTCAGTTCTGCGCCGGCGCTCTTGATGACGGGCGAAGAGCCTACCGTCACGGCTGTTGCCGGCAGTTCGGCATAAATCTGACGAACGCATGCATCGTCAATCGGCACGTATCGGAGCCAAGCATCATACCCGGTCTCGGCCCGGAGAAGGTGAGCGGAGCCAGACACTTCCGCGACGAACGACATCGGTTCATGGCAGTGGTTAGATCACATCGGGCTCTGCCGCGTTGCTATCTGAGCTTGGGCCGGCGGTCATCACGAGGGTCCGCCCAGCGATCATTGGGAATAATCGGTGCCCAGCCAGGACGAAGCGGATCCTGATCGTAAGGGTAGCCGCCGAGTTCCTTGTAGAGTTCCTGATACTGCCGTAGTTTTTCGCGATCGAGCTTCACACCCAGCCCGGGAGCATCGGGAACAGCGATGGAGCCGCCTTCATACTTCATCAAGCCGCCTTCGATGACATCGTCAGTCAGGTGATGATAATGCGCGTCACCGGCAAAAGAGAGATTAGGAACGACGGCTCCCATATGCAGCATGCTGGCGAGTTGAATCCCCAGTTCGCCCGACGAATGGACCGCTACTCCGATCTGGAAAGTTTCGCAAACCCCGCCCGCCTTGATGCAAGGGCGAATGCCGCCCCAGAACGTCGTGTCGAGGAGAACGACGTCGCACGCGATATCGAGGATATTCGCCGAAAGCTGTTCGAAGTTCACGACGACCGTGTTGGTGGCGAGCGGAATGCGCACCATTTGGCGGACGCGCCGCAGTCCATTCAGACCATACACTGGATCCTCGAGATAGTCGTTGCGAAGATCTTCAATCGCCTGACCGACACGAATCGCTTGCTCGGTCGACCAGGCTCCATTTGGATCGATGCGGACGTCATCGTTTGGAAACGCATTGGCCAGAGCGCGAAAGGCTTGAACCTCATAATCGGGATGAAAAACGCCGGCCTTGAGCTTGTGGCTGGTGAAGCCGTACTTGTTCTTCAAGTCGCGCGCAAAAGCGACCAGTTGATCCGCCGTGCGGACCTCGCCCTCTCCGTTTTCATTCGCATAACGCCAGAAACAGTAAGAGGCAAAGGGAACGCGGTCGCGCACCTTGCCGCCGAGAATGGCATGGACCGGTACGCCCCACGCTTGCCCCAGGATGTCGAGACAAGCGAATTCCAGTGCTGCCAGCAATTGCGTTCGATTGTTATACAGAGATGCGGTCGGATTGGCGATCCGGAAGCGCATCTCTTCGAGCCGCGCAGGATCGTGTCCGACAAGATAGGACTTCAAGAGAGCGAATGGCGGCTTCCGCGGACTCTCCGCCGCCGCCCATTTCGCCCAGCCCAACGTAGCCATTGTCCGTTTCCACTTCCACAATGGTCCGAACGAATCGTCCCCAATGGCAGCCGTTCCCGTGGCGGAGCGCCGCATGCAAAGGAACCGTAACCGTATACGCACGTATGTCAGTAATCTTCATGAGAACCAGGGCAGTGATCTGCCTCAACTATAGTCTGAATAGCACCCGTGTATCGCACCCGCTACGGTCGCGCGGGGGCACCGGCGATTGCGTCGAGCATCGCGTAAAAAGCAGGCTTCGGTTTCATGTCCGCATCGAACGGCAGTGGCCGCTTCCGCTGTCCGTCCGGCCTCGGGTGGCGCCCGTTTAACCAGGTGTTAGCATCCGAGATTCCCCACGTCAGAACAGCTTTGACAGACTTCCGGGCAAGCACGCGTTTCAAGAAGTCGCCGTACAGCTTGGCGACGGCGGCATCTCGTGCAGAAATGTCGGCCGGCAACTCGGAGTCGTCAACATCCAATTCCGTCACAAAGATCTGCAAGTCCATGCGCTCGATTGCGTCGAGAAAACGCTCGAATCCTGACCATTCCTCGGGCTTCCCCGTTGCATGTAAGTGAGCCTGGAGTCCAAGTGCTTGAACGGGTACGCTGCGGCTGCGTAGAGAATGTAAGAAGCTGGAGTACGGCGGCGCGTTTCGCTTCGTGCTTAGGCGAATCTTGCTCCAGATCATAATCGTTATAAGTCAGGATGGCTTGCCCATCGGCCTTCGCTGCGGCTGCAAACGCGATGTCGAGGTATTGAGGCCCGAGTAAGTTGAACCACGGCGACTTCCGCAAGCCATCCGGTCGACCATCATCCACATTGATTGCCTCGTTCACAACATCCCACGAGTGGATCCGGCCGCGATAGTGGCCCGCCACTTCCGCAATATGCTTGCGCAGCAGATCGGCTGCGTTTTCGGGCGTGGCGACAGATTGGAACCACCCCGGCAATTGATTGTGCCAGCACAAATTATGCCCTCTCACCTTTTGGTTCGATTTGGCTGCAAAGGCTAGCAGGGCGTCCGCATGAGTGAAGTCATAGCGGTCCACTTCCGGATGGATCAGCTGCCACTTCATATCGTTCTCAGAAACAACGATGCTTGCCTGTTCGGATAACAGCGTCCGGTAATCGTCGCGTTCGAGCTGCCGATAAGAAACCGCACTGCCTACCAGCAGATTCTTTTTCGCACCAGCCTCTCGAAGCGTTTCGGAAGCCGCAAACATCCGTGAGCAAAAGGCCGGTGAGGCCGCCAGGACTTTAGTAAAGGCACGCCGCGTCGCTAGCATCGTTCTCCAATCGCCATCTCAGAGCAGTCTAGTCCAGATCACATTTCTGTCGAGTTCCTGTCGAGGACAGCGGGTACGCAGGGGGCCGCGTTCCGTCCACTCAAGCTGATCCCAACGAATCCGGTACCCGGTCCATCGTCTCCAGACGCGGTGCAGACCCCAAAGCCGCTCGAGCACGGCCTGTTTGCCGACAAGCAAACAAGTGATCTCATTGCCCTCCGCTTCGAACTCGCCGATGCGACCGATGAAAGCGCCGGAAGGATCGATTACACGCCGCCCGAGTTGCGATTCTAAGTGAATTTCCTGCTTCATGAGAACGGCATCTTGCTGATGAAGCTTGCCAGCCGCTCTTCAAATCTCAAGAGCGGAGTCGAGTGGGCGTCTATATCGACATCGATATCAATGCCAACATCGCGCACGGTAGACCACGGGATGCGATATGACCCGGCCCAGCGGCGCAAAGCTCTCGCCAAACTCGGCATGATCCTTCGCATCTTGGGCTCGAAACCAACCTCAATGGAAAGGATTTTCGGCGGCAGCGCCATCTTGCACTTCGACGACGATGCTGTCGGCCTTCCCGATCTTCACTCCATTGCGATCGACCAATTGATTGTCGAGAACGTCCCGTATAAGTCGCATTCAGCCACCAAGGATTTGTAGCGGTATCGAGACAAGGGCAAGAAGAAACGCAAGAACGACGACCGCAATCACCAGGACGTTAGTCAATCTTGTATTCGTATGCGATTTCAGATAGTACTCGTCGTTCATGACTGAAAGGAACGGAAACGCAAGAGCAGGCAATGTCAAACAGGTTGCCGCCATCGTGAAAATGGTGAGTTTCATCGGGTTAAGCCCGGTAAGTACAAGCGCAATGCCGACTACAATTGCGACCGAGTAAGTTGCCGAAAAGCGTGCCTGCTTGCGGGCCGGGGAGGCCGCAGACCAATTCCAGCCAAAAACTTGCGCGGTTGCGTAAGCTGCGCCCATGCTCACCTCAACCGCCGCGCCGAAGCTTGCAATACCCAGCGAGAGTACGAACAGAAGCAATCCAGCCGTCTTGCCAAAAACCGGCTGGAGCATTTTCGCAGCTTCACCAAAGTTAGACACGTGGACACCCGCCGGGCCTAGCGTGACCGCCGCCGTGATCAAAACGCCAGCGGCGACGAGAGCACCAAAACCCATTCCAGCGCTCGCGACGATTCGATTTAACCCCAGCGACTCCTCGTGCATTTCATCCTCGATGACGCCCGAGGAATAGAAAAAGAACATGTAAGGGCTCATGATCGCGCCGATGATGGCAACGCCCGTGTACCAGTAAGCAGAGGAATTCTGATGCGGGATTTGCGGGACAATCCCGGCCGCGATACCGGAAAGGGCAGGATGTACGCGCACAGCCGATAGGACGAAAGCCAGCGTGACAAGTCCGGCAAACGAGACCGCGCGTTCAATGAATCCAAAGCTTCTTGTCCAGATCAATAGCCAGCAGAGAAGCCCGACGGGAATCGCCCACCATTCAAAGCGAATGCCGGACTCCAGTTGTAGGGCGACGGACGCGCCGCCGATCTCCGATCCCAGGATCAGCACATCGAGAATAAGACCGATGGCCAACATCGGTAACGAGATGCGGACTCCGAAGCGCTCGTGAATGGCATCGCGTAGTGCGTGTCCGCTGACGATAGCCACCCGCCCCGCCATCTCCATCAGCACCATGGAGCAAAGAGTTCCAGCGAGCAGCGCCCACAGAAGCGAATATCGAAATTGCGCACCGGCTTCGGCGGTAGTAGCCAAAGCGCCGGCGTCCAGAAAGCCACCGATGCTCGTCGTCACACCCAGCGCGACCCTGAAGAATTTATGCATCGGGGCTGTCAATAGAGCGCACCGGTACCATGCTTACGTCGTGGAGCCGCCAATCGACACCGCCGACAATTTCCCTGGCTTTCGCCATTCGCTCGAGCAGATCGCGGTCGTCCCTGGGCTGAATGAATGCTTCGCCCGTCAGTATGTCTCCGTCCTCCCGAAGCCGGACCCGTGCTTTGGCTACCCAGTCGAGCCGCTCTAAAGCTTGCTGTAGCCGGTCGATAGCGGGATCTTCGTCCTGGTCTTCAACTGTCGAAGGCCGCCTGTTCATTAGCTGAGATACGCTATTGCGCAAGTTGACGTAGCCGTCCTTGATGACCTCAACCGAGATAAAAGCAGCTGCTCCGGCATCCGTCCACCAATATCCGTAAGCAATCCCGAGGATTCCAACGACACCCGCAATTCCAGAGAGCCAATCTCCCTTGTTCAGCTCAGCGGAGACATGCAGTGTTTTGTCATTTAACTCGGAAGCAAGCGGAAGCTTCATTCGCCCAAACACCAGCGGTGGAATCACGCTGTAGACGAGGGCTGCCAGCATGAGCCAGCCCAGCCAAACCTGACGGCCGAAGAGATGCACCGATTGCACGATGGGGTGTTCAGCCGTGACGAGTTTCACAGCGGAGTCTCCCAGGAGGTACAGACCGAAGCCCAGCAAGGTGACGGCCCCGCACATGAATCCGACCAGGACTGCGCGGCGGTATCCATACGGGAAGGCCTCATTGGGCGCCTTGTGGCGGAAGTGCACCCCGACAAGGAAGGACAAAGAGGGCACGAGACTCAACGTGTCCTCGATCCACATGGCCTTCATGGTCTGGGACGATCCCATCACAAGCGCCATCACCACGATGATGGAAAACAGAAACGCGATGAACGCCCACTCGACGTGCTTAGCGCGTTGCAGCGCCTGCTGTTTGTCGGCGGGCAGCTCATATCCTCGACCAACAGCGTTCACTGAGGGGCCTCCCTTTTGAGGAGAATCGGAAGATTCGGCTTTTGTTCTTGCAGGTATGTCCCCAGTTTGTTCAGCCAGCCGTTCTCTCCCGGAGGCACGGCCATGACATGCTTCTTCTCGAAAACGTTGAACTTCGTCCTGGTGAATCCGTTCCGTTCTAATGCCCAAACAGGTGCAGCAGCAGGGCCGCCAGTCTCAAAGATGTTCGCTGTCCGAAGGGGAATCGCATCCTTCTTCTGCAGGTAAGCCGCAAGGGCATCCCCTTCCGGAACTGC
Source organism: uncultured Acidobacteriaceae bacterium (assembly GCA_963730775.1). GTDB lineage: Bacteria > Acidobacteriota > Terriglobia > Bryobacterales > Bryobacteraceae > Bog-105. Next base: position 329,497 of record CAVSTI010000029.1, read on the forward strand.
GATCTTTAAATCGCGGAGTGATTCGGGCGCCCGAGTTCCCGAAGGTATGCCGACAACGAACCGCTCATCGAAGTAGGGACTAGTTAACCCCACCTGCTTCGACCAGGGCGTTTTCGCGTCCAGGCCCGAGATCACAACGTCCAATTCGAACTGTTCGAGTGCCTCCATATGTGTCTGTTCGCCGCCCCAGAACCACTTGGGAGTGGCTCCTAGAGGAATTGGCAAAATTGCGAATTAGTTCTACTTCCACGCCCTCAGGCTCACCAGCCTTGCGAATCACCCAGGGTGGATTCTCGGCCACGCCTACTCGCACGACGTGTTGCTGCTGCACGCGTTCGGTGGTTTTCTTCGGATCACGCGGTAACCGGTCGCAACCAGTGCTAGCGAGGTACGACAAAATCACGAGGGCAAGCACGGCTCCGTCCCTTGTCCTCCATAGCGAACTTACGAAATCGCATGGGCCCCTCATCCCTCTTTCCTGATGTCAGGAGCGCCGCTACCATCTCACTCGCAAGAATCACAGCCAGAAAGGACAGCTTGTGCTATGCTCACGCACGAATTCACCACGTTCCGTGGGTCCGCGCTCCCGGTAATTGAGCGATTGGTTCCAAGCCAAACCATTTTCGACAGAGGAGTGGATTTCTCTATGCCCAGACGCTTCGCTCTCGCCGTTGCGCTTCTCGCCGCCGGCAGTCTTGCTGCAGAAGAGCCCGTGGACTTGAAAGTTCTTACCCGCATTAAGGCCGAAGCCTTTCAAAACTCTCAAGCCATGGATCATCTGTTTTATCTGAGCGACGTTTATGGTCCCCGGCTAACTAATTCGCCTGGCTATCGTGGTGCGGCGGATTGGGTTGTCAAGCGGCTGGAAAGCTACGGGCTACAGAACGTCAAACTCGAGAAGTGGGGGCCTTTCGGTCAGAGCTGGCAACTGAAACACTTCTCTGCGCACCTGCTTGAGCCCCAATATGCTCCGCTCATCGGCTTCCCGCTCGCCTGGACGCCAGGGACCAACGGCGTTGTCACCGGCGAACCCGTACTCGTCTCGATTCACAGCGAAGCAGACTGGGCAAAGTACAAAGGCAAGTTGAAAGGCAAAGTGGTGCTGACCATGGAGCCGAAGGCGATCGCAATGGTCACTCAACCGTTGGCCCGGCGATTGACGGCTGAAGAACTTCAGGCACGTTCCACCACCGCCGATCCGGCACACATGGGCCCCGCTGGTCCGGCGGCCGCCGCAGCCGCGACACCGCCTGTGGACCGTGAAGCAGCGGCGAAATTCAAGACAGCTACTTATCAGTTCCTGAAGAACGAAGGAGCTCTAGTGGTGCTGGAGTACGGGTACAACGGAGATGGCGGGACCGTGTTCGCTTCGTCTGGAGGTTCGCGTGATCCGAAAGATCCCGTTCCGCCGCCCGTTGTGGCGCTCACGCCCGAACACTACAACCGTATTGCAAGGCTCGCCGAAAGAAAAATACCGACGAAGCTCGAGTTTGATATCCAGACGGAGTTTCTTAAGGGTGACACCGACTCGTTCAACGTCGTCGGCGAAATCCCAGGCGGAGCGAAGAAAGACGAAATTGTCATGCTCGGCGCGCACCTGGACTCGTGGCACGGCGGTACCGGTGCGACGGACAATGCCACCGGTTCGTCCGTTGCCATTGAAGCTGTGCGCATCTTAACGCAGCTTCACTTGAAACTCGACAGGACAGTGAGGATCGCGTTGTGGAGTGGCGAAGAAGAAGGACTTCTCGGCTCGAAGGCTTACGTTCAGAATCACTTCGCCGTTAGGGACACGATGGAGCGGAAGCCCGAATACGAGAAGTTGTCGGCTTATTACAACGACGACACCGGTACCGGCCGCTTCCGGGGAATTAGTGTCGGCGGCAACCTCATGGCCAAGCCCATTTTCGAAGCCTGGCTCGCACCCCTACATGATCTGGAGGCGACAACCGTTGCAGGAGCAACGGCGCCCCCGACAAAGCAACCGGGCGGCACGGACCACACGTCATTCACCTGGATCGGGCTACCCGGGTTCGGGTTTATCCAGGACCCGATGGAGTATCAGACACGAACGCACCACTCGAACATGGACCTCTATGATCGCGTTCAGCCCGGTGATCTGATGCAGGGCTCCGCAATTATGGCGTGGTTTGTGTACAACACTGCTAATCGCGCTGAGATGATGCCTCGTCTAGACCCTCCGGTACCGGTTAGACCAGCATCAGGGGCGGGCAACCCGACATACTAGCCGCTTGGGCGCAGGCGCGTTTTGTCTGCTCTAAGACTCCCGAGCTCTCTGCCAGGATGTAAGTCTTGGCGGCGCTTGCGGCGACAGGTTTCGAAAAGAGATACCCTTGGCCGAACTCGCAACTCCATCGTTCCAGTTGGTCAGCCTGCCCGGCCGTCTCAATTCCCTCGGCGGTTACCTGGAGACCAAGATTATGAGCGAGAGCCACGATTGCTTTCGTAATCAGACCGCTGGTAGGCTGTTCCAGCTGCCCGACAAATGAGCGATCAATTTTCAAGCCGCGCAGCGCAAATTGATGCAGGCTGCTAAGAGAGGAATGCCCGGTACCGAAGTCATCGAGCCAAACGTGCACGTTTTTACCCTTGAGCTTCTCAAGCACCCGAGCAGCGATTTCGGGCTTTTCGATGACAGACGTTTCCGTTATCTCAAGATGCAGCGCATCGGGTGGTAACTTGTGGCGTTGTAAACACTCCTCCACCATGATCGGAGTGTCTTCTCTTCCGATCTGCGCACTTGCCACGTTGACGTGCATGCGAAGGGTATCCGCCCCGGGGATCTCCTCTCGCCATAACGAAAGCTGGCGGCAAGCCTGATCCAGAACCCAATCGCCAATAGGCACGATGAGGCCGGTCTCCTCCGCAACGGACACGAAGTCGCACGGCGAGACCAGACCACGTTTTGGATGCCGCCATCTCACCAGCGCCTCGAACCCGACCAGTTTCCTGGAGGCGAGGCTAACCTGCGGTTGGTAGTAGAGCAGGAACTGTTGCTCTTCAATCGCATGACTGACTTCTCCTGCCAGCGCAAATCGTTTTGCCCAGTGTTGAAACACAGGTTGAGAAATCTGGTGCGTGTGTCCGTTCAGCGAACGAAGCAGATGAGCAATCTCGAGCCTGCGGGCATAGAGCCGCTTCAACAATTCTTCCGCCAAATCTTCCGATGAAGCAGCGGATAAACTTCCGTCGGGTTGTTTTCGCTTCGAACTCATTGGGTCAGCTCCGCCGGCGGATCGTTCAGCTTAGGGAGGACAATCCCAACTCCACGCTCTCCTGAGATGTCGATGAACAGCCGCAGATTGTCTATATATCCGAAGTCGAGGCAGAACTCGCCTAACTCGTTCGCTCGAGTTTTTTGCACGACCTTATCAGGGCTCAACAGGACAACTTCTGCGCCGCCGATTTTCGCCGTCGCATTGCCGCTCCCAAGTATTTGTCCCGTCAATGAGTATTGGTTCTGAACCAAATCAGATTCAAGCTGTAGATCAACAACGTAGGCACCGGATTCTACCGTGATCTGCCGGTTCAATTTTGCCGAAGACCGTACTCCCGCCAGGGCGGGCTGCAACAAGCTATCGAAGATCACCGTTGCGAAGTCTGTTACTTTGGCCAACCAGGGAAGGGGTCTCTCTTCCGGGAAGGCGTCTATCACGGATTGCAGAACCAGGGCGGAAGGCTCGTAATGCCCTTCCCGGTTCAGGAGGTCATAAACTTGACCCCAGAACCTGGACGACGATTTACATTCGTCACAAGTTTGTGCTGAAGTTTGCATTAGAATCGCTTTCTGCGCCGGTACCAATCCTCGGGCGAAATCCACCCATTCGATAACTGAGAAATGGCTCATTCAGGCTCTCCGATCGAAAATGCCGATCCGTAAGGAAAGGGTGCGGACGCTGCCGAAAAATACAAACATTTTCTGAAAATTAGAGAGCGCAAGCCCTGGCGATGAATTTGAAAGAAGCCCAGTGATACGGGTGAGGGTATCGGTCGCGCACCTTCTTAGTTGCTATCTCGAAAGCATTGATTTTGCTGCCGTCGCCGAGCTCCGTATAGAACTCTTTCATGAAATCAGCGGTGCTCCGGTCATCGACGTCCCATAATGAAAGCAGTAAGGAACGAGCGCCGGCGTAGAAAAGTCCCCGCGTAAGACCAAGCAGCTCGTCACCCTCTTCTACTTCGTTCATGCCAGTCACGCATCCACTTAGGGCCAGCAAGTCTACTTGCAGATTCATCCGGTAGAGGTCGTAGAGATTCAAAGGGCCATCGCCCAGCTCGATGGATGAAAAGAACGGGCTATCCGGCCGAAATTGGCCGTGGCTGGCGATGTGGATGAACCGGCTCGCCGCTCCTTCCTCCAACAATCTCTGCCGCGTTGCTTCCGGACCGAAGAAGACCTTTGATCGAGGAAGTGCTTTCGCAACCTCTTCCACTTCTTCTCGAATGAATGGGGTGCGCGAATCATCGACTCCGAAGATGATCGACTGGCCTTCGTCGTTAGCACGGGAGGCGACATTGTAGGTGAAAATGCTCGCGCTTGGTGCATAGCAGACTCCGAAGTCATCAATCAGATACTTGCTTCCGTCGTAGAGCGCGTGGAATGCCAGAGAATGTAGCGGCCCGTAGGGAACAACCAAAAGGTTTTTGCGGTTGAGCAGTTTATCGAGGGGTGCAATCAGCTTGGCGTAGAGCGCCTGCAGATGCGTCTGAACGGAGCGCAAAAGAGCGTTGCCAAAACGTTCTCGATAGGAATCATTGAAATGATTCTTCGACAGCTGAAACTTGAGCAAGCGTAGGCTTTGAACAACTTCGGCCACCTGCCCGACTTTGACAAACTTAAGCGTGTCGCTCGTTAGCACGGCGGCGTGAATCGAATCATCGAGAGCGAAATACTCAACCAGCGCCATGTCCGGCCCTAGAGACGAGACAATCTCGTCGAGAGTAGCGGCGCTCGAGTTTCGAAGTGCAACTCCGACGCTAGCGGACGCTGGAGCTGCAAGCAGAAGATTGACAAGCTGGCGCTCCCGCTTCCTGGCTTCGGAACTTAGCTTTGTCCGTTGGTCGGCAGACAGGCCGTCGCGCGACAGTTGCTCGCGTTCGAGGCGGTTGTGATACCAGTTCAGTTCCGCGCGCAGCTCCTGGGCACGGTTGTCGGTGTTGCTTGCCGGCGTCGTAAGTCCGACGGATGATGGACCGGCAATGAGCAGGTCTCGAAGCGTCCGGGATTTGGCCGCCTCCACGAGGGCGAACGCTTCTTCCGCCGAGCTGCCCTCGTCGATCCGGTCCAGGCACAGCTTAGTCATCCGCGAGTAAACATCAGTCCTGCTCCGCATGAAGCCGATCTTGAGTTCCTCTTTTGCGAGACTACTTCGTAACGCTTCAAGAGCATCACGCGCAACCTGGTACGCCTCATAAGCCTCACCCGGATTGGACGACGCTTCTAATATTTGCCCCTGAAGAAATCGCGCCTGATGCCCTAGATTCGGCATATCTATAGTTCCGAGAACTTCCAGCGCCTCGTCGCAATACGCTGTTGCCCTGGTTATGTCCCGCTCGCGAAGAAATATTTTCGCTAGCAGCAGCAGGCAATGCACCTGCTTACTGGGCAGATGGGCGGCACGGAAGAATTGCTCGGCTTCGCTTGCATAGTCACGGGCACGCGCGTTCTCATTCTGCTCGACCAGCACGACTGCACGATACAAGTCCAGGAGGTACACCCAAACCTGATTGTTTTCAGTTCTCAGGAGCTCTCTCGCCTCTCCAAAGAGCGACTGGGCTCTGGTGAAATTCCCGCCGAGACTGAGAGCAATAGCGAGATTCGCCAGTGATCGAGCTGACTCGAAATTCATTCCGAGTTGTTGGAATCTGCGATAGCTGTTGTCGGCCATGTCGGCGGCCTCGGAAACCAGTCTCAGCTCAAGATAGATCTCGGACTGATCAAGATCGCATAGTCCTAAGTGGTAAGCGTCTCCGTTCTTTAAGCATGCGTCGCGAGCGGAACTTAGAAGCTCCAGCGCTCTCGTGTAGTCCCCACGAAGGTAGTAAAGATAGGCTGCATTGTAATCGGCTTGCGCAACCAGCAGCGGCATATCGTTCTGATCACAGAAGCTTCGAACGCGCTCGTAGAGTTTCAGTGCGCGCGGAAAATCGTCGAGTGCGATCAGGCAGACAGCCATGTTGTGCAGAGCTACGCCAATAGCTTCCGAATCCTTGTGCGGCAGCAATTCCTCGTAAGCCCTTTCATATGCCGCCAGAGCCTCGCCGAACCGATTTTGCCGGTGATACAAGTTGGCTACGTTGATTTCGAGCCGGGCCAGGCGCAGCGTTTCCCCGAGTTCCAGGAAGATCTTTCGTGCTTTGGCGGCCGCCGCGAAAGCCGTCTCGTATTCCCCAAGCAGCGCGAGCGATTGGATGGAGCTGCTTAATGTGCGCCCCACCTCGGCCGTGTTGCCTGCAGCTTCGAACAGGCTCGACGCTCGAGTGAACAGTTCAGTAGCGGCCCTGCAATCGCTCTTAACCCACAGCACGTTCGCTTTCGCCCGAAGGGCCCGGGCAAGTGCTTCAGGGTCCCCGAGCTCGGTAGCAATGGCAAGTGCCGCTTCCGCCAGCGCCCAGGCCTGCGGAAGATCTACCCGGACCTTCGTGCGAACCGCCTCCGAAAGTGACTCGACAATGCTCGCGTCCAGAAGTTCGGGATGTTGAAGAAGAAAAGTTTTTCGGCCAACCTCGCCAATCTCCTGGCCAAGTTGGATGCAGAGCTCACGAATGTATGACTGCATCACACATTAGACTCAGCGGAACTCGCTTCGTTCTAAAGCTTGGCGCAATTTCTCAAGGCAACGACCCCGGGTTGCGCCGATAGAACCGGTGGCCAACCCCAAAGCGCGAGCAGCATCGGCATACGAAATGGGAGGATGTTCAAAGAAGAGAAGTTTAATCAAGCTTCTGCATTCGGGCGATTGCCGGCTGATCACCTGTCTCACAATCTGTTCACGCTCAAGTTCCTGCAGTACCTTATCAGGAAGTCTGTCCGGATCTTCCGTTTGATCATTCTCGTCGATCTCATCGCCTGTGAATCGGCGCTGCTTGCGCCTCAACCCCAAACACTGGTGAGACGTGGACCGCATCAACCATGCCGCCAAGGCCCTCGGTTCGCGCAGGTTCGCAATCTCATTCAGCAACGTTAAACATACCGATTGAAAAATTTCATCTGCGTCTTCGCGCGAGAATCCCCGCTTCAGAGGAATGGAGAAAATAAGGCCTTTGTACTTTCCAATCAGCGCAGCCCAAGCCGACTTATTCCCTTTCAGGCACTCCCGCACGAGCACTTCATCTTCGCGGGCGCTTTCGGTCGCGGGTGCGTCGGGCGACTCGAAGATCATTACCTTCCGTTCGTCCTCTGCTGTCCGCTCTTGAATAGCTGATCGGCATTCCAGAGCGTGTAATCCTGAAGTTTGGCGGGATGAAAGTTTCCGATTTCGTTCTTTGCGCCCACGAGGACGTTAGGGCTAGTTAGAAAGATCGCGGGTTTGTCGCGCGCCACAATTTCCTGCACCTGATCGAACAGTTGCTTCCGCTCCTTCGGAGAACGAGCGGCTAGCTGTTTTCCCATGAGTGAGTCGATCTGCGTCTGCCAGGCGGGGATCCACTGCGGCACCAGACTCCAAACGTGACTGCTGCCGGTTGAAAGCAGAACGTTCATTTCCGTATTCGGATCCGCATCGGTATCCACCATGGTGAGAATGGCCGCGTCATAATCAAAGCTCGAAAAGATGCGGTGGAGGACGCTCCTGAACTCGAGCGTGCTCAACGTCACCCGAATTCCCAGTTCCTTCAGATCTTGTTGGACTAGAACGCCAATCTCCTGCTGCTGAGGATTGGCCGTGTTGACAAGTAGCGAAAATTCGACCGTCTTGCCTTCCGTATCCCGAAGCGAACCGTCGCTTGACCATGTAAACCCGCACTTGCGCAACGTTTCGCGCGCCTGCGAAAGAGAGCGGAGAGGGCGAGGAAGGTTGCGATCGAACCAGAAGCTGTTTGAAGGCGACATCGGAACCGAGATCGGAACGGCATGCGACCGGTAGACCAGCCGCACAATGCTGTCACGATCAATCGCTTGATCAACCGCCTGGCGGAATTCCACTTGCTCGAACCACTTCTGCTTTTGCTGCAAACGGGAAGTTGCGTTGGAAGTGCGGGCATTCAGATTGAAGAATAGAAACGTGTACTCAAAGCCGGCTCCAAGATCGTACAGACGGAAGTTCCGCTTTTGTTCCTCCCGTCTCAACGCGGCAAAATTCGCTGCCGTCATGCGGTTCATCATGTCCGTTTCCCCCGACAAGAACCGCATTGATTCCGCCTCACTGTTCGGAACGACCTCAGAGATCACCTCGTCCAGGTAAGGTAATCTCTGTCCTGCTGCGTCGGCTTTCCAGTAAAACGGATTTCGCTCCAGAACAACCCTCTGGCCCGGCACAAACGCCTTCAGGCGAAACGGTCCAAGGCCTACGATCTGTTTCGGATCAGTACTCACCCCCCAGGCAGTTCCCAGCTCACCCGACTTCGCCTTCTTCTCGAGGACATGACGCGGGAGGATGGCAATTCCGTCAAAAATCCTGTCCCCTGCGGCGTATCTTGATGGAAGAGTGAACGCAACCGTGTAATTGTCTATCTGACGAACCTTGATCGGCACCCCGGCGATCAGCAGCAAGTCCCTTTGCGGTGAGTGCAGCCTCTCGTCAAGATAAGTCTCGTAAGTGAAGACAACGTCCCCTGCATCCAGGGCAGAGCCGTCCGAGAAATGCAGCCCGTGACGCAGGGCAAGCGTATACGTTCGGCCATCGGCCGACAGTAGTCCAGGACCGAGCAAGGCTTGGCTCTGTTTGAAAACTACTGCGGTTGATGTGGACGAGGTCTGCGTTTAAAAGATGAATGATCCTTAAAGAATCCTCATCGCCGGCAATCATTGGATTAAAGGTCTTCGGCTCCGACCGTTGACTTACAACGAGCCGGCCTCCGCAGATGCCCGGCTGTCCCGAAGTCCTGAGGAAATCGGCGTTGGAAGGCACATGGATGCAGTTTCCCATTGAACCAGCGGCAATGCCCGCCCGCAGCACAACTCCAAAGCCCAACCCAAGAACAGCGCGGGCGAGGATTTTCGAACTTGCGACCGCGTTTTGGGAAGCTTGCTTCATCTCCGACACGCAAGGCAACACTTATGGTCGAATACAGAACACATTGCGCCGTAAAACACCGGGAAAGTTAAATTGTTCGCTTTTTAATGTATGCGAATAGCCCATGATACGCTAGCAAAATTCCAATCAGCGCAACAGCAGGGCTGAACAACCACCACCGCGGGTCCGAGATGAATAGCTGGAGATCGCTAAGCATATTGCCCCAACTCGCAATCGGCTCATTGACTCCCAATCCGAGGAATGAAAGCGTCACTTCAGCAAGAATGTATTGCGGTATGTAGAGTGAAAGCTGGGTGAGCAAAAGTCCTCGAAGGGAGGGCAGAATGTGCTTGGAGAACAGATAAATATCGGAAGCACCAAAACTTCTGGCCGCCATCACGTACTCGGCTTCTTTGACGCTCAAAACAATGCCGCGTGCCAATCGGGCGGGCCGTGCCCAGCCAACTACACCCATCAAAACAGCTAGAAAAAAATAACTTTGCCGAGCATCCATATGGAGCGGCAGGGCCGCGCGAACAGCAAGTAAGAGGTAGAGCCACGGCATGGCGAGGAAAACATCGCTAATCCGCATAACCGCGCCGTCCGCCCAGTGTCCGTAATATCCGGCTGCGCCACCCAGGATCGTTCCCAAAAGGATGGAGATCAGCGCCGCCGCTAGCGACGCGATCAGCGATACCTGAGCTCCATAGAGCAGCCGAGAGAACACGTCCCGCCCGAAACGGTCGCTCCCAAGCAGGAAGATGCGCCCCGGCCCCTGGACTCCAAATAGATGGATGCGCATCGTAAACATGCCGAGAAGCGTGTATTCTTCGCCAGGAATAAAAAAGTGGACGGGATAGGTCGACGCATTGTCTTCAACGTACTCTGCGAAGCTATCCGGGCGCGCGATGGATCGATATGTGAACGGACGGACGTGGAATCGGCCGCTTCGATCAAACACACGGACTCGAGTGGGCGGCACAAGGTTGAGATCGCGATTCTGAGTTTCAAAACTATAAGGAGCAATGAAACCGGCCAGCGCGGCCGAGCCATAACAAGCCGCGACAACGGCAAGGGGCAACACAGGTAACCGGGTTAATCGCATCCTACTCGGTCCTGATTCGAGGATCCGTGAGGTAAAGAAGGACATCTGCGACGAAAGTTCCCAAGACAAAGAACGCAGTCGAGAGTATGGCCGAATCGACTACAAGGAAGAAGTCGCGCGCCTGTATTGCTTCAAGCATCAACTGCCCGATGCCCGGCCAACTAAACACCGCCTCAGTCAACAGCGACGAACTGATCAGCATGCCGATGGATGTGCCGAAGAGAGTGATCAACGGGTTTGCTGCGGCCGGGAAGGCGTGGCGGAACAGTATGCGGACCGGCGAGATGCCATAACCCACCGCAGCCTCGATAAACGGGGACCTGAGTATCTCTGCGATCGCGCTGCGAACGTGGGAAAGCAGAAACGGCAGAGAGCCGGCCGCGAGCACAATGGCAGGAAGGGCGAGGTGTTTGGCTAATTCCCGCGTGCCCGGCCAGAATTCGGAGGCGTAAGTCATATCGGAGTTCAGCCCTCCCACCGGGAGATATCCGGTTCGGACAGCAAAGGATAAAAGACACTAAGGCCAGCACCACTTCGGGAACAGCCAGAAGAAATGCGGTGGATGCTGTTGCGAGATGGTCCGCCAGCCTGCCTTGGTTCAGGGCCGCCCATCCGCCCCAAAGAAGTGCCACGAGCCACGCGAGCGCCGTGGCTACGCTTGTCAGTAGCAGCGTGTTCCGGCAACGGGAGAGAAGAATGGGACCGGCCGGGCTGTTATAGGCGAATGAGAAGCCCCATTGCCCTTTCGGGATCGAAGTGATCCATTGCAGATACCGCTCGTACATCGGGCGATCCAGGCCGTACTGCGCCCTTAGTTGATGGAGAGTGGCCGGCGAAATATCGGAGCTTAATCTCATCTCATCGAAGTAGTCGCCAGGCGCGATACTTGCGAGCGTGAAAGCAAGAGCAGACGCGAACACCAGGATGAAGAACGCGTGAGCCACTCGGCGCGCCAGGAACATAGCACCTGGTGAAGCAACGAGTTAGCCTTTTAGCGTTCAGGCTTGAGAATTGAACGCAGTTCGGCTCGGTTGTAAACCCGGCGCCGGTAATCTTGGGAGAAAATGCCCGATTCCGTTATCTTGCCATTTTGCATAACTGAAATCGATTTCGTCAGCTCTTCCGCCATTTTCAGGTCGTGCGTGATGAATATGTACGATTTGGGACCTGAGGCCTGCAGCCGCAGAAGCAAATGGACGATTTCACGACGAGTTGCTCCGGTCGAGTCCAGCAAGCGCCTCATCGAAAATGACGACATCCGGGTTAAGAATCATCGCACGAGCGATCGCCAATCTTTGACGCTGGCCGCCGCTGAATTGCCACGGACGGCGCGATGCCCAATCGGGAGAAAGCCCCACTTGCTCCATCTGGTTAAGAACCACCTCATGGCGTTCTCGCCCTGATATCTCGCCTCCAATTCGCAACGGCTCGCCAACGATCTCTTCGGCCGAAAGGAACGGATTTAAAGCTGTCCCCGAATGTTGAAACACAAGTTGAATGCGACGCCGGACGGATGCGAGTTGCCGTCGGTTCAGATCGAGGACATCTCTGCCTTCGAACTGGATCGTTCCTGAATCGGGATTCTCCAGACGAGCAAGACAACGTGCCAAGGTTGACTTACCCGAGCCCGATTCGCCCACGAGCGCGACGATTTGCCCCCGCGAGAGACCGAAATCGGCCCCGTCGAGAGCAGTAACCCGAGAGCGACGGGAAGATAAATGACCGCCACGTCAATAAGTTTTTATGAGTTGGCGCGCCTCGATCAGAGGCCCTGCCCGTTCAGATGAAGCACCGGAGGCCGACTGTTGCGTGATGGCCGCTGCTCGCGACACGTCTGCAGGGCGTTGGGGAAGCGAGACTCGGGCGGGAAGAGATTCCTCGCTTATTCGCCCGTCCTTCATACACAAGGTGCGATTCGTCACGTCCCGAAGCAGTTCAATGTTATGGGAGATAAGAATGAGAGAGAGCTGAAATTCTTCTTTTAGTTTTGCGAGCAACCCAAGAATTTCCGCTTCAGTATTCGGGTCCAAAGCACTCGTTGGTTCGTCTGCGATGAGCAAGGCGGGTTTACACACCAGAGCTTGCGCAATCACGACCCGCTGCCTCTGACCACCACTCAGCTGATGAGGATAGGCATCGAAAAATGCATGCCCATCCAGGCGCACTTTCGCGAGCATGTCTCGCACTCGCTCCCGATGAACGCGGGCCTTCCCGGGAAGATGCGCCCGGAGCACCTCCTGAATTTGTTGCCCGACCGTCAATACGGGATTTAACGCCAATTCTGGCTCTTGCCCGATCAGCGATAAATCCCGGCCACGAATTTCGCGCAACCTCGGCTCGCGCAAGCCAAGGATCTCGAGGCCGCGGAATCGAATGGACCCTGCGGCCACTTGACAGTGACGGGCGCGGAGAGCGAGAAGGCTGCGAGCTAACGTCGTCTTGCCCGAACCGGACTTACCGAAGATCCCGACGCACTCACCGGGAGCGAGCGCAAAACTCGCGCCGTTCACTGCAGGCACGGATGATGAATCGTACTTGACGGTCAAATCATGGACGGCAAGTAGGGGTTCACACATCCTCGGTTTTGCTCAGATCACTGGGAAAGCCCGTTGGGCATCGCGGCCTGCAAGGCCCGAGGCAGGTCCAATCGACCATGCCCTGCATTCGGGTCAATCGCTTGTGCGTGCGCAGCCGCCGCGGAACTTTGAGACTGGTTCATCAGCGGGTTGACAGTACGCATCGCAGCAGCAAGTCCGGAGACGAACGGAGTGCTGAATGAGGTGCCCCAAGTCGCTGCATAGGTTGAGAACGGATAGGTAGTAACCACGCCTTCTCCTGGTGCCGCTACCCAAACAAGCTGTGGCCCAAAGTTAGAGAACGTTGAGAGCTGATCGTCATTCGTGGTGGAAGCCACACCCATGACTGTGCTCAGAGCCGCAGGATAACGCATGCATTGTTGACCGTCATTGCCCGCCGCCGCGACTGAAACAGTGCCGGCGAGGTTCGCAAGAGAAAGTGCCGTGGCCACTTCGGGCGAATAGGCTGCAAGATGAAAGCTCATGTTCAGCACATTCGCATGCATCGACATCGCATAATAAATGCCTCGCATGATGTCGGACGTATAACCAGTGCCGTCAGCATGAAAGACTTTAATCGGAAGAATCTGTGCGGTCGGAGCGACAAGGTGGACAATGCCGGCCACCATGGTTCCATGCCCGAAATCGGGCGCCTGGTTTCCATCAACAACAGCAGCGGTCGATTGGTCGACCACTGCCGCCGTGGACTGATCGATAACCCGGAACCGCTGTTGAGCCAGATCGGCGGCACGCCCGTCACAAACGGCGGGCTTAATCAACGAGACATCCAGGGTCTCGTCGGCGCCCGCCTGATTCCGCGTGAAGTCATATCCCGGAAGCAGCACCGGCTTAGACACCGGATGGTTCGGATCAACGCCGGTATCAATCACGGCAACTACGCCGCGACCCGTTGCTGTCGGATGCGCGGCCCTGAGGTCCGCCAGGCGGATTTTGTCCGTTGCAGGCTGATCTCACATATCCATGGGGAACCATCGCTCCGTAATAGGGAGTCGGAGTCGTGTCTTCGAGCGCAGCCGGAATCGGTGGCGCGCTATCCGCCGTGTGGGCGACCAGATCGGGCTCCGCCGCGATCACTCCCAATGTGTTCAGCGAGAATATTGAGCCCTACAACCGGGTCGAGGGCGTCCGGCGTCTTAATCACATAAAGCTGTCCGCCGGTTCCGTCGATTCCTTCCACTATGCTAAACCCCGTCAGCAGGCACACCAGTTGAATCACTGATCCATTGGCGACGCGAACAATAAATCGTCCGGCTGCTTCGGCGGGCATCCCCGAAAACAGGACTGCCACAAGAGCAGCGACATCAAGCGAGTGGTCCGAAGGCGAAATGTCGGAGTTGCACAACATCTTTCCATAACCGGTAAGGGATAGTCTGAGCCAAGAAAAGTACATAGGACAACATGTTTTCTTGCCTGATCCCGAATTCGGAGGTAAATGACACAAGCTTACCAAAAAGCTCGAAAATTATCAGATACTGAGTAGGTTTGTGAACCTAAGATTGAAAGACCGGCGAGGCCCAGCTATCAATTACGCTTATAGCCAGATATAAATTTTCGAGAGCTTCGGGAATTCTCAGATTGAGAGGGGTTGGAGTCTAGATATTCCGATAAACGTTGCATGTCGTTAATTCTTGCCTACCAGAAGCAGCAATCTCCCAAACGCCCGCCTAAAGATCAGGAATTTATGGCAGAGGTGAGGCTTAATCTTCTTGCATTTGAATATGGATACCGATATCGACTCGATGTGCGTACGAAAAGCGGCTCCGAACGCGTCGAGTTTGTCCGTACCCTGCGGGAGGCCCGATTTGTGGGCAGGCCTGTTCGCCAAAATGGCGGCTCAGTGCAATTTTCGAAGATCAATTGTGACGGCACACTGAAGCCCCATTGCTGGTGACGTCAAGGCCATTTATTGTTGGTCCAAGTTGACCGACCAGGCCTCGCTCCACCCGGTTGGCTGCCGAATGTCTAGAATGAGGCGGCGAGCTTCTCGGTGCGATCAGAATGTGGACTGTTAAAGAGCGATTAACATTAAGCCTGACCTTAGAATTTTAAGGTGCTGTAACGAAATTGTCGCATTACCAGCCCATACCTGCTCAACTTGTAACCTCTTACAAAATTTTTACTGATCGCGGAAGACTCATTTCTCAATCGCAAATACGATTGACTTGTCTTTCACTCCGGTGGAAACCAGGGGGTACGTTGTGATTTCTTCACCAGTAGACTTTGGTGATTCATGGTTCGCGAAAAGTCAGAGCAAGTGCAGTGTTCGGTCTGGAGTGAAGCGATTCCTGATTGCCGCTTGCGTGATAGGTCTGGTCGGCCCATGGCAGACAACCGCAAGCACTTCCAGCTCTACATCGGATAGATCAACCGAATCGGAATCCGGGCACGGCGCCGTGACGGTCGTGAACGGAGACGGAAGGGATCCGCTTGAGCATGGAAATCCGGGACCTCCCTCGTCCACTTCGAACACACCGCTTCGCTTCATCCCGGTTGATCCTTGTCGCATTGCGGACACGCGAGAGACGAACGAGAGTAACGGCGGTCCGGTTCTGGCTGAAAGAGAAGTTCGGGAGTTTACAATCCCCGGTGCTGTTTGCGGGATTCCGAGCACTGCGAAAGCGTACGCGCTCAATGTAACGGTGGTTCCGCAGGGTCCCCTGAGTTGGCTGACTTTGTGGCCCGCGGGGCAGGCGCAACCCGCCGTTTCTACGCTGAATTCGACCGACGGCCGTATAAAAGCGAACGCGGCTATTGTGCCCGCGGGAACGAACGGCTCCGTGGATGTGTTTGTAAGTGACAGCAGCCACGTGATTCTTGACATTACCGGGTATTTCGTTACTGCGGATGACGTCACGGCGCTGACTTACTACCCCTTGAACCCATGCCGCGTAGTGGACACGCGAGGGTCTAGGGGGAGTCTTGCGGGGCCATTCTTGAACGGCGGGCAAGAAAGGGAATTCGCAATTACTACGGGAGCGTGCAATATACCCGGAAACGCGCGCGCGTATTCGCTGAATGTTACGGCGGTTCCTAAGGCGGTGCTCGGCTACCTGACGGTATGGCCGTCGGGGCGACCTCGGCCGGCGGTCTCAACGCTGAATGCACCCACGGGGACAGCAACAGCTAACGCGGCAATTGTTCCCGCAGGACAAGGGGGCGATCTCAATGTTTTCGCGACCCATGACACAGATCTGATCGTGGATGTGAACGGATACTACGCTCCCGCCGCTACCGGCGGACTTTCGTACTACCCGGTAACGCCCTGCCGAGTGCACGACAGCCGGAATGAACATGACGAGGTGGAAGACGGACCGAGAAAGCTGGCAATAACGAATTCGTGCAATATACCCGCAACCGCACAAAGCGTACTGCTGAACGCAACGGTCGTGCCGAACGAATCGATGCAGTACCTGGCCCTCTGGCCGGACCTCGATGACCGGCCGACGATATCCACGTTGAATGCCTACGACGGAAAGACTGCATCCAACATGGCGGTTGTTGCGACAACGACGGGTAAGATCAACGCGTTTACTGCCGGATCAAGTCATCTGATTTTGGATACAACCGGCTACTACGGGCGGTAACGAGCGCCAGATATGCGGCCTTGTATGGTTGTCATCCTGGCTTGGCTTGGGAACGTCTTCAGCCTATACTATTTTGCCGTCTGCGCGACCGGACCCTTCGCTGCGGATTCCGGCGGGTGCGGCGCCTTCACGTCGGAAAGCGTATAATCGCCGTTCTCGCGCACTTCTACGGTGGCCGTCAGGCGCTGTTGTTCGTGGAGAGATTGCCAGTCCTTCTCGTTCGGGACGGGATACTTCATCGTCATGGCGCCCATCCAACCGTTTACCGCTTCCCCTGCAATTGTGGCCGTGTGGCTTTGCGCGCTGAGCGCCACCACCCGGCCGTGCAGTGTGTAGCGTTTGGCCGGACAAGGGGCCGCCGTAGCGGATGGAGTTGGCGCGTCCAAATAGCCGAGCAGCGCCTTGATATCAACGTCGCTCAAGCGCAGATTCGGCATCTTCACTTGCCCGTAGGTCTTGTAGAGCGCCAAGGCAGTCGGGTCCTTTTGCGTGATCAGCTCGTTAGGAGCCGCAATGAAGCGCGCCAGCCAGGCACGGTCCCGGCGCTGGGTTACTCCCCGCAAATCCGGACCTATGCTGTCTCCCTCGCCGAGCGTGTGGCACGCGGCGCAGCGATTGTGAAAAAGATAGCCTCCCTTATCGGCAACGTAACTCGGCAGAGCAGGAGCTTGCGCGTAGCTGGGGACGGGTTTTCCACCCGCATCGTGCGAAAGCCAGTCGCGGACGATCGTTGCGATGTACTGCGGGTTGTCCATGGAACTGTCCTTGATCCATTCGCCGGTCGGCTCGTTCCCGATCATGATGCTGGTGCTGTGAGCAGTCAGCTCGTTTTCATCGGCTCGCGCCTGCAGACCGAGCTTCCTGCGAATGAGTTCGACGTCTGCCTTCCCACCGGTGAGAAACAGCCAGCCGGGCCGCGCGTGAAATTTCTGCGCATACGCTTTGAGCTGCGCGGGGGTGTCACGGTTAGGATCGATGCTGAGGGAGTAAAAGAAAATGTCACGCCCGAGGTGGTCACCCAGGATCTTGGTCACTTGCGACAGGCGGGCAGTCTCCAACGGACAGGAATCACCGCATTCGGTGTACATCAGGTTGATGATGAACCGCTTGCCTTTTAGAAGGTCATCGTAGAAATGGACCGTTTTCCCATCTTGTGTGACTAGCGGCACGTTTGGAAAGTAGTCTGCGCCCCAAGTGGCGCCGGAAACGGGCTGAACATATATATAGGACGCGATCGACACCAACGCGCACACTACGGCCCTCATGAACTGCTTCTGCATAGGTTTACCTCTTTGTTGACCGACGCCAGGGAGCCTGGCTCAGTGCGCCTGACTCCCTGCTGTGGTGTTCTTCGGAGTTATATGTTCGGCGCTACTTCGCTCGTGGAGATGAAGGTCACGCCCTGTGGAGTTGAAATTGGGGTGGGCATCGGCACGAGTCCGGTACCCGGTTCCCAACGCAACAACATAGCGTTGTCCTCGTGCTGAGTATTGTGGCAATGCTCCATATACATGCCCGAGAATTCCCGGAATTGCATGGTGAGCGTCACACTGCCGCTGGGGTGCAGACGGTAGACGTCCTTCCGGCCCCTTTCCCACGCCGGGACATTACTCAGACTGCCGTTGCGACCCAGAATCTGCCCTTCTTCGAAGTGAATGTGAATAGGGTGATCCCAGCCGCCCCCGCCGTTCTGTAGCGTCCAGATCTCCCGAGTGCCCGGCCTTGGCATGGCAGAGAGCCGGCTGAAATCAGCCGCGAAGCCTTGGCCGCCATCGGTCTTGATCGTCCAGGGAGCGCTGTCGCTTCCACTGCGCCCGAACTCGAACGTGCGGGTCCGAGCTATTGGGATCTGGGACAGATCCGGGTTCGGAATCATAACATCCGGCACTTGGCTCAGATCCTGCCCGCGAAGCGGCAGATTGACTCGGAATTCCAGAAACTTTCCGACGCAAGGATCGTTGCTTTTGCCGGGCGTAATAGCGTCCGACAACCGCAAATCGGCGTTTGGTTTTGTTCCGTCACGATGCTCGCACAGGTTCACGAGGTATAGTTTCTTGTTTGCGAAATTCGTGAAATCGATGACGATGTCGTAACGTTCAGCAATGCCCTGCTCGTCGAGTGCTTGAAGATTCCTCACCGGACTCGGCAGCAGGTTTCCATCGTTGCCGATCTGGGTTATGGGCACCACATTGCCATTGGCGTCGCAGAGCGCAACCTTAAAGAAGCGCGACACACTTGCATTCAGGATGCGGAAGCGGTATTTGCGCGGTTCAACCTGGAGGAAGGGCTTGTAGCAGGCGTTTACGGTCATAACATCGCCGAGGAAGCCGTCCAGGTTGAAGATGTCAAAGTACAGCTGCCCGTTCCCGTCCCATGCTTTGTCGGCAAGCATCAGGTTCACGTCGTAGTCGAGGTTGCCCCATTTTTTGCTGCCGGCGAAAGTTGAATTGCCGCTCGGGAGCCGTAGGTTGACACCGTCGTTGATGTCCTCGGCCCCGCGATCGAGAGCACTGTAGATGTTGAACATCGCCGCATTGCCCTTGTACACGTTCTGAGCCGTGAAGCTGAACATGTGATCGTGGAACCAATGCGTGCTCATGGTCTCGTGCCAGTCGCCGGCTACTTTGTTGATACCGCCATCGTCGGCTGGTCCGCCGGCGCGCGAATCGGACGCATCTGCGTTGATGTTGCTAAAGCCGGCCAGCACGATCGGCCAGTGGTAGTCGTAATATTGTCCGGGATGGAAAAAGGCACCTGTGAACCCGTCGTTTTCAGCGCCATGATGCCCGTTGTGCTCATGGGTGCTGATTGTGTGCCGCCCGAATCCGTTGTTTTTTGTTACATCGACCGGCAGGCCGTTGTGGTGCCGGAACAGGATGGGTTCCCCGTAGCGGCCTAGCACCAGTTTGGGCGGAATGGTGCCGTCAAAGGTCCACATCGAGTTCTCGTCCTGCGTGGGCAGGCCCGGGTGAAACTTGAAAGGGATGTTGCCATTTGGGTTCGTTCGAGCGCCCCTCTGAGTGATGTCATAGGTAACCCTGGGCTCGAACCTTTCCCAATACTGGTGTGCCCAGGCGTCTCCGGGCGGACGGCCCTCGCACGGGCCCGTTCCACCGCCCAGCTTCGGATCGACGTTCATGGGATCTTGACAGCTCAACCTCTCGCCATGGGAGCCCACCAGGTTCGAAGCTGGATTGGAGCCTTGATTGGCAACCACCATGTTGTCGCCGTTACCCCCGTCTTCAACGCAAATAGCCGGCTTCGACTGCAACACTTCGAGTCGCAGCATGGGTTGCGTAAAGGCCTGGACGCCGAACAAGGGACTCGGGGGCGCACCAGTCGGAATGCCGCTGCCCCCGTCGGCACGGGCGCTTTTCACAAATGGGCTAAGGCCACCGATTGGAGCGATGACGCCGCCCGCCGTGATCAGACCCCACTTAACCAGCTCCCGCCTGGATACCTGGCCATGCGAGTAGGCCTTTACGATCTCCATGCGGTTCTTCCGGGCGTTCTCAGCGTCTCGTAGTTTCGCTTTCGAAGCATTCCAGGGCAGATAGAAGTTAGACATTGGATGGATCCTCTTACGTTGTTTTTCGATGTTTTGTAAGGTTCGGGTACGTTCAAACAAACCGGCCCGCGTGGACACACGACGAGTGCATTCCGCTTACTGAGCCAGCCATCCGACACGGCTGCTGGTCAGCGCTAGTGCACAAAGAATGAAAAGTATATTTACCGATTGCCTAGCTGTGCGCCGGGGTCCGCGAGGACCCCGGCCTGTATCTTTTGCCTAAGGAATGAATGGCGATAGCCATGCCCGCCCGCGGCCCGAGCGGTTTCCGGCGGTCGCGTCTTCCGTGATCATGAGGTTCCCGGTATTCGGGTCCACCACAATTCCGAAGGTGAACGAGAAGGTATTTGAAGTGGCTAAGCCGTCCGTCGGCCGCGTGCAGGTCTGGGCACAATTAAACGAAGCGCCGGGAGTCGGTGCTGTTCCGGCATTCAGATAGAGCGAATAAGTTCCAGTCGCCAAGTTATACCGCCAGATTGTGGTGGCTGAGCCACCCGGGGAATCCGCAGCATACACGAATCCATTCACCGGGTCGGTTGCAACGCCCGCCACGAAAACGCCGCTCGGAAGGGGGATCGGTGTCGTGGCACACGCGCCGGCGTTGGTAGGCAGTGCCGGACAGGTAGTGATATCGAACCACGAGGCGGCCCGGTTTTCGGAGATGTAAAGCTTATTTCCGATGAACCCAATCGTCCCGTTTGCCCCCCGACCGTCTCCCGTAACGGCGACGATTCCGATCTGCTGATTCCGTGGATCACCGTTTGGAAGCGTGAGCTGACGGATGTTTAGTTCGGTGAGATCGGTGATGTAAAGATTCCCATCCGGTCCCAACGCCATGCCGTTGGGCTTCAGTGTCCGGACGTCGGCGAGCGGAGCCATTCCCTCCGGTGCGCCTACGATCTTTTCCGTCGCGGAGTCGAAAGTCAGCCGCCACACTGCGGTGCTCTTGACAGCATTGTCAGGAACGTAGATGTAGTGGCACGGGCCAGCAGCGCCCGCCTGGCAGGGCGCAAGCCGTGAGTCGTACACCGCCTGGCCCGGCGATCCAATGCTGCCGTCATCGCAGACGCCATAGTTCATCGCGAATGGCGCGCCGCCACCGCTGATTGGATCCTGGCGGCAGAAGCCGTTCGCGTGATCGGAAGACCACCAGTGTCCACCACCGCTGTTATTCGGAACCCAGAGCATTCCACCTTTCGGAGCCGTAATGCCGAAGGCCCAAACCGTCGCGCTCGGGTTGGCGTAGTTGTATCTGTCTGCCGGGCCGATCAAACTCGTCTGACCGTTTGCCGAAACACGCACGTCAACCGTAACAGGTCCCGTACCCGCCGGACTCAGAAGTGTGCACTTTGTCCCGTCGCCGGTGCAACTGACGTTGGTTGCTGGATTGGGTCCGAAACTCACCGCGCCCGGAGTAGAGGCATTGCCGAGATTGCTGCCAGTGATCGTCACCGTCGTGCCACCGCCTGTGAAGCCAGTGCTCGGGACAACACTTGTTACCGTCGGCAGGCTGGTCGCTGCGACGAACGTGAACTGGTCTGCCGCACTCGTGTTACTGGTCTGCGTTGTGGTTCCGGTCTGAACGGTGACCGTAACGTCGACGGTTCCGGTTCCTGCGCCAGCCGGGCTCGTTGCAGTACAGCTGGTCGCGCTCGCACAAGCTACGGTTGTCGCTGCTAAGCCACCAAACATCACGGTCGGCGGCGTGGCAGGAGCGGCGGGAAAACCCGTACCTGTGATCGTTACGGACGTTCCTACTCCAGTCGGACCCGAGTTGGGGGAAATCCCCGTCACTGTCACAGGCTGATAGGTGAACTTGTCAGCATTCGTGTTCACGCTCGACTGCCCTGCCACGGTGGCGACGACATCTACCGTACCCGCACCACCCGGACTTGTAGCAGAACACTGGGTCACCGTTGAGCAGGAGACGGCGGTTGCTGGTGCGCCACCAAAGGTGAAAGTGGTTGCTGTCGTTCCAGTTCTAAAGCCAGTACCTTGGATTGTGACCGTAGTTCCACCTTGTGGCACGCCCGTATTTGGGCTGACGCCGGTGACCTCAGGCGGCGCTGCGACAAATGAAACCTTCCACAAGTGGCCCTGCGTAGTCGGGGGCGCCAGATTCGGGTTCGATGCTGGCGCGACGAAGGTGAAGGATGGATCGTCCGCCACGTAGACATCCCCGTTCGGCGCCACGCCCACTCCGATCGGGCTAGCGTAGTGCGAATAAGTATTGAACGTGATCCCGTCGATGCTTCCGCTATAGCTCGGTCTGATGCTCGAGGACAGGGTGAGTACTTGTCCGGATCCTACGTTCCATCGCACGATACCGATCCCGAAATTGTCCGGGGTCGCGCTTAAGGGAGCGTCGGCGATATACAGGTAAGTTCCGTCAGACGCCATCCCAGCAGGGAAAGCGGGAAGCCCATTGGGAAGTCCCGAAGGAATAGCCGCGGAGCACTTCGCGCTAGAGCTGCAGGCGGGACGTGTCAATCCACTCGGGTCCCCAATCTTGGTCAACGACGGGCCGCCCGCCTCAGCTAAGTAAAGATCGTTCCCGAACATCGCCATCGAGTTCACGCCTTTTCTACCGTCGCTCGTGGAGCCGACCAACGTGAAGCACTGTGCCGTCACCGTCGCGCTGCAGGCTGGGGGTTGACCGTTCGTGACGAGCGTGGGATCTTTCAGCTTCGCTATGTCGGAAGACTTGGTATACCCGACATAGAGATCCCCATTGGGAGCCATGGCGACGCTGATGGGCCTCCCTCCTTGCTGTCCGCCGCCTGCAAAGTTCGTGTTCGGCACCGTGATTGGTTGGGCAGTATTCAGGAGCTCTCTCGTTGCATCGAACGTATAACGAACAATTCGAGTGCTCTTCGATGAGTTATCCGGTACGAAAACGAAGGTCGTGATGGTGCCTGCGGTTCCCGGCGCCGGTTGCCCGGAAACAAAGGTCGTCACGGTGCCGTTCACAATCTTCGAAACGACGATCGCCTGGCCACCCGAAGCCGCCGTTGCTTGGCAATTTCCAACACTAGGGGGGCCCCCCGCTGGCTGTTCTACTCGGCAGATTCCGAACGTCCCGTCGGTTTGCCACCAGTGGCCACCCAGATTCCCGTTGAGCCAGACGCCGCCGCGGGGCAGGTTCAGGTTCACCGGGTTTACCGGGGCACCCTGTCCGAGGACCATCTGCCCGTCCTGTGGATAGGAGGATTGGCCGAACAGGGTGGGTGCCGCCATGGCAGCGGTTAAGAATGCGGTGGTAAAGAGGCTGAGGATTCGCTGCTGCGAAATGGCTCGGATCAGCCGGTCCGACAATCTTTTGCAGCTTTTCTGAGTAGCTGCTTGGGGATAAATACTTGAACTAGAAAACGTCACTTCTAATGCTCCTTCAGTAAGACAGGCTACATTTAGCCCCGTAAGACAGAACTCTGGCGGGGCCTTTCCGAGGCAAAATTTTTACGACGGGGTGCTAGCGGGCTACAACGGCGCTAATTCAAATCCTCAGCCTGCGGAAATGGCAGCAGGAAAGTTTTTCCGTGCCGGACCGACAAGCCATAAGGTTTCTTCAACGCGTGCTCTGGGGGAAGATCATCAGCGTCTTTGTGCTCTGGCACCTCCTGCTTTCAAGGTTTTCCAAGGCTATTGCAGAAGGTAAATACCGTCAAGGCATTCGCCGGGGCATGTCGGCTCCCTCACAGGAACGAAACGAACAAACACCGTGCTTGTAAAATATTCATACAAAAGACAAAGATGGGTAAATTTTTACTAGTGCTTATAGATGCATAAACGGCATGTCTTAAGAATTCTTTACAATGACCGGGTTGCTTTTTACAGAACATTTACAACTAATGCGCAAAAAACACAGCAGAACGGGGATCGTTCGGGCCCCAACGCTTGGGATTTGCGTGCAAGTACGCGAAATATTCGAGTCGGAGGCTATCGTCTCAAATGCTCGTGGAACACGCCAAACACCTCAGACACGTGGTGGCTAGCGGGCTCGGCGAGACGATGCTGGGTGTTCGCAGAAATAGAGTCACTGAGCCGGATTATGTAGATAAAAATTGCTTTCCTGCCTATCAGCTGTGAACCGGGAATTAAAAGCAAGAAAGTGCTCGTCAATTTGCCCGTAACTTAGGTGATTATCGGCATCTCATCTCATCTATGCTCCGTAAGGCTGGCAAGCTTCGGAGAATATAGCTGCAGAGTTCTCGCTGCCTGTGGTGTACTGAACAGCACTGGAGATCAGGAGATGAAGAGATGCGGCTTTAAGGTGTTCGCTTCGGCGGTGCCGTCGCCTGATGACCGGGAACTCCGGACCAGCTGCCATTGTCGGCAGCGAGGTTAGGGCTGTGATTCAGAGGTTTTTCCACAGATACGCGACCGAATCCGCAAGATCACAACTACTCTGGTCACCACAGCACGCTAAGAGTCGAGTTCACTGACCTGTGGTCGCGGCTTCAGTTGGAGCGATAACGCCCGGTTCTGCCAACGGTGCGTTCAGAAGGGTAGGCAGGAATCTTAGGCCGCTTGAGACAGTGCCACGACGTCCGGTCAAAGTTCCGAACAGACGTAATCCGTAGTTCCGCAATGATGCGAGCCGATTTCTGCTGTAGCTCGTAAATGGGGACAAGCCGGGAAATCTGACTGATGGAACATTCTTTCGAAGATTTGTTTTGATCAGATCGGAAACGTTGTTGGACTTGCCCGAGTACAGGTTCGGGGTAGGTGAGTCCGGCGGGAGAGTGTGGATAAAGTGAGGTTCCTGGGAGAGTGAGTTGTCCGGATCCGGTGGAACGAAGCTGCGGGGAAAGGACCGGACGTTGGGCACGGAAGCTGGGGAATTCGGTGTTGTGTGCTCGAGCTAGAAACTTACAAGTGGGTGTGCCGGGCCCACGGCCGCAGCTTCTGGCAGGGCTTTCCGGGGTTCGGCCGCGCATGGCGGGCCACTGAATCGTTCCGTCGCAGCATCTGTCAGAAGCACTTTGATGGCATCAGCCGCAGTTGCCTTGGGTAAACGGGAAGGGCTCCCGAGCGCGCCGGTGGAACGCTGGTATCTGGAACTGCTCGCGGGGAAACGCACGAGCCGACAGTGTCCGCAGATTCTGGGTGTTAAACGAACACTTCTCTACCCGGCGTCATGAGTACATCACCACCTTTTGCGATCTGAAGAACATGACGTCGTGCCAGGTCGCAGTGAGCGTCATTCGAGACTTATCTGGAACGGCAGGAAGGTAAGGACCTGGTCCGAGTCATTTGTATGGATCTGAGGCCAGCTACCGAGCCCTGTTGCGCAAGCAATTCCCGCAGGCACGCATTGTGGCTGCCGCTTTCACGTCATCCGTGCTGTGAATCAGCTAGTTCCTGTCCTGCTGGCGGGAGATCGATCCCATTGGATCGATGAATCGCGGTCTGCTCTCGCTCGTGCGCCGTCGTGCCAAAACTTGACGGCCCTGCAGCCGGAGCGGCTAACGGCGTATGTCCTCGAAAGACCTGCGCTGCAAGCCGTCCACGAGTTTAAACAGCGCCTCTGCTGTGTGTTGCTCGAGAAAGGCTGTAACCAGAAACGCTGTCAAAATCGGCCAAGGTCTCTATGCCTGGGAAACGAGATCGCCTGTATGGCGCTTCACCCGCAACAACGGCATCACCGAAGGCTTTCACACCAAAATGGAACTCTTACAGCGCCAAGCATATGGCTTTAGAAAGTTCCAGAACTATCGATTGCGCGTTAGGGTAAGGTGTTCTTGAGATCAGTCAGACGCTGGCCTGCCCGCACTAAGTGTGTAGAGCCCGAAGAAAACGATTTGGCGTCCCCAAGGGGATTCGAACCCCTGTTATCGCCGTGAAAGGGCGGTGTCCTAGGCCAGGCTAGACGATGAGGACGCGTCCGTACTTGCTGTACTGATCTTTCTCAGATTAGCAAATCGGTAAGGAATCGCGATTAAAGGGAGTGCAGGTACGCGAGCACGTTCGCCTTATCGTCAGCGTTCAACGTGGTCTCATAAGGGGGCATCCCTCCGCCACCTTTATTGATCTGCGCGAGAACGCTGGCGTCGCTTACGGGGCTGCCGTTCTTTAGGGCCTTCCGTTTGAAGAGCCCCTTCATCGTGGGACCTACTCCGCCCTCAGCGCCCGTCGTATTGTGGCACTGAGCACACATATTCCCCTCGAACACGTCTTTGCCCTTAGCCGCATCGCCCGCGCCGCCTGCGCGAACAGTCGCCGCGAGTCCGAGAGCTAACACGCCAGAGAGCGCAAAAGTCGTTACAGAAGCTAGTTTTCTTTGAGTCATCGTGGATCTCCCCGCCCTAAGACCACAGAGCTGTCGGTAAATTAAATTATCGTACGGTCAATCGCATAGACGCCAGCAGAAGCGGCAGGATACGCTTTATGAGCAGATCTTAACACTAGAATATTTTCATCAAACACACCGGACCGCCACTGCGCCTCTGTTTAACCCGAACCGGTTTCCGCACGTCTGCTCCTTATAACTGGGCGATAATGGATCATTCCGGCTGTCTCTTGCAATTTCGGCAAGCCAGTCCAGTCCCTCGGGTAGGTACAACATGGCTCCACGTCGGTCCGAGCGCGTCTCGGTCTCAGTGCGTTCTCTTCTTCTCTCCTTTGCGTCTCTTTGCGTGCCGCTCGGCTGTCTCCTAGTGGGATCGCGGAGTGCCGCGGCTTCCGAAGCGCCTGTCCCTAACATGACTGTCCCGCCGGTAATCGGCAAACCGGAGCTATTTCCCGAAGACCAGGTGAAGCCGGGAATGAAGGGCGTTGCCTGGACCGTTTTTCAGGGGAACACGCCCGAACCGGTCCCGGTCGAAATCATCGGGATTTCTGCCAACATGTGGGGACCCTCGACAAGACATCATTATTGCCAAACTGTCCGGCAAAGCGTCTCGCACCAATGTCGCCGGCGGCATGAGCGGAAGTCCCGTGTACATCGACGGAAAACTGGTAGGCGCGATCTCTCTCCGCCTGAGCGTGTTTTCCCCTGACGCGATCTGCGGCATTACTCCCATTCGGCTCATGCTCGAAGTGAACGACTTCGACCAGACGCGACCATCGGACAGCAAAACACCGAACAGTCATTGAACACCACAACGGCCGCCTCGAATACGTCGGTCCTGAATGGCATTCCTCAAACGCCAATGATGACGCAGTATCGCGACGCCCGTCACCATGTCAGGGTTCAGCGAAGAAGCTGTGCGCGCTTTTTCGCCTGTCTTCACGCAGATGGGAATGCCAGTTGCACAAGGCGGCGTTGGCGGCTCGTTGAATTCAGAAAAGATGGCATCCGACTGGAAGACCTCGCTGCGGCCCGGCGACAGCGTGGCCGCGGTATGGTGTCAGGCGATATGGCTATGACGGGCGCCGGGACTGTCACCTACAACGACGGGAAGCGAGTCCTGGCGTTTGGGCACCCTTTGTTTAACCTCGGCCCGGTCAACATGCCGCTTGCAAAAGAAGAGATTGTCACCACGCTCGCGTCTTCTTATACGCCAACGAAGATGGGCAATCCGTCGGAAGTGGTCGGTGCGCTTCACCAGGATCGCCATAGTGCGATTGGCGGCGAACTCGGAGCAACCGCCCAAATGATCCCGGTCACGATGCATGTGAGGTCCTACGATTCGGCAGACAAGGTTCGGAAATCGAAAGATTTTCATTTCGGCGTGTTCGTGGACCAGAAATGGACGCCTTACCTGATGATGGCGACGCTGTTCAACTCCATCTCGAACCTCAACGACTTTTCGGAAGAGGCAACTTACCGGCTACGCGGTCAGCTTCAGGTGGAAGGCCAGCACCGAATTGACTTCACCACTATGCAAGCGCCGGCCGGAACACAGATCCCGACTCCCATGCTTCTCGCGGGCTGGTGGGGCGACAAGTTCAACCGCCTTTACCTGAATTCGAACAAGCTGCCGAAACTCGATTCAGTCGACGTTTCGGTCGATCTTTTGCCCGAGCGTCGCATTGCGCAGATTGAATCAGCCTGGATTGCCGACAACAAAGTCACGCCCGGGACGGAAGTGCCGGTGAAGGTTTTCCTTAAGCCGTATAAGGGCGATCGGCTGGAGCGGACAGTCAACGTGAAGATTCCGGCCGGTCTAACGCGCGGCGAACACCAGATTCTGTTTAGCGACGGCGAGACGTTAAGCCGGTTCCAGAACATCGCCAGTTCGCTGAATCGCATTGAAGACATCCCGCAAACCGTCGCTCTGCTGAACGACGAGCGCAAAAACGATAGGGTCTACGTATCATTGATCGAGTCGCAACCGACCGTTTACTCGGACGAGAAGGTGCTACCCAGCCTGCCTGCGTCCGTGCTCAACGTCATGCAAAGCGGGCGCGCCACCAATCACCAGTTCGTCAGTTCACCCGAGAGCGCCCATGAACAGACATCGGTACCGTTCGATGTCGTCGTGACCGGTAACTACTCGCTGAAAATCTTTGTGAATTAGAAGGTTCTCACCTAATTAATGCTTACTATTCCGGCTATCCGGCGGTACGCGCCACTGTGTGCGTTTGTGATCTCTTTGCAGTTCGGCTTTTGCCGTTGAAACCCACGTCTGGGATCAGTCCAGCCAGGCTGAATTCGCGCGTGGAACCACCAAAAACCTTTCCCTTCGAAGCGACGGCCACGTCTCGCTTGCACCGGCAACGAAAGAGCTGGACAGCACCTCCATTCCCTATCTGTGGGCGGTCGTCCAGGACTCTAAGGGGACCGTTTACTACGGCGGCGGAGCGCCCACCGGCGCGACCACGAAAATTTTAGCCCTCTCGCCGAACGGTAAGCCTCGGGTTTTCGCCGAGGTGCCCGGCCTTGAGATCCATGCTCTTGCCGTAGACGCGCAGGATCGTCTCTACGCGGCCGTCCTGCCGGACGCTAAAGTCTACCGGATTGACTCTGCCGGCAAGCCCCAGCTTTTCTTCGATCCAAAAGCGAAATACGTATGGGCCATGCATTTCGACCGTTCAGGGAACCTCTTCCTGGCCACGGGCGATACGGGCATCATCTACCGCGTGACGCCGGATGGAAAAGGCGAGAAGTTCTTCGATTCGGAAGAGACGCATGTCCGATCGATGATCATGGATGGCGCTGGAAACCTGATCGTTGGCACCGAGCCAAGTGGTCTCGTTCTCCGTATCAATCCAAAGGGACAAAGTTTTGTCCTTTATGAAACGGGCAAACGCGAAGTCACGGCAGTCGCAGAGCACGATGGGCTCATCTATGTGGCTGCGGTCGGCAACAAAACCGCTGCCGCGGCGGTCACTGGACCTCCTCCGGTGCTTCCTTCGACACCGCCTGCAATTAACGCTGCCGGTACTCCACGCACCGGCACCACTCCGCCAAGCCTGCCGCCTTCCGTCGGCTCGCTGAGCGCGTCCATCACCGGCGGTTCTGACGTGTACCGGATCGCCAAAGACGGCTACGCAGAGAGAATTTGGAATTCGCCAACCGACGTCGCGTATGCCATTTCATTTGACGCATCCGGAAAGCCGCTGGTCGGCACCGGCAACAAAGGGATCATCTACCGTATCGATTCCGATCAAGTGTCGACGCAACTGTTGAACATGCCTCCGACCCAGATCACGGCGCTACTTCCCGGAAAAGATGGCGTGACATATGTGGCAACGGGTAATGTCGGCAATCTGTATTCGCTCCGGAGCTCGTTTGAGTCAACAGGTTCTTTGACCAGCGAGGTATTGGACACGCATGACTTTGCTTATTGGGGCAAGGCCCACCTCACGTCCACACCTAACGGCGGCACCGTTGTTCTCGAGGCACGCAGTGGGAACCTAAACAACCCAGGGAACAACTGGAGTCCGTGGACGAAGTTAAACGTGCCTAAAGAAGGCGGCCAGATCGAGGCCCCGCCCGCTCGGTTCCTGCAATACCGTGTCACCTTGAACTGTTCGGCGAATGCGTCATCGCCCGATCTGAGCGCCGTCGATATCGCATACCTGCCGAAGAACATCGCCCCCAAGATCGGTGCAATTGAGATCGCACCCTTCAATTACCGTCAGCCGCCCAGCAGCTCGTCTCTTGAACGCTCTGCCTTGCCGTCCGGTTCTCCATCCACTTTGACCCTGCCGGCCGTTGGACAAAAGCGTTCGGCCCTCGGGGGGAACGTAGAGGCGGCGGGCAGTTCAACACTGCAGTACAGCAAAGGCGCCGTGACATTCCGTTGGAGTGCGAGTGATGCCAACAGCGATCCGCTTGTGTTTACGGTGGAGCTTCGCGGGAAGAATGGTGGTCCCTGGCGACGCCTGAAAGAGAATCTTTCGGATCACTTTTACGCTTTCGACAGCAGTGCGTTCCCCGATGGCGAGTACATCGCAAAGGTGAGTGCCAGCGATGCAAACGGCAACATCCCGTCTGAGGCGCTATCGGGATCACTCGAAAGTGACCCATTTACCATCGACAACACACCGCCCGAAATTCTGAACCTGAAGGCCACCGCGGTCGCGAATTCAAAAGTCCAGATTACTTTTACAGCGAAGGATGCGTTGACCTGGCTGGACAAGGCCGAGTACTCCACAAATGGGAATGACTGGATTTTGTTGAACCCGGTGAACAAAGTTACGGATTCGCAGATCTTGAATTACCAGTTCGAAGCTCCGGCTGGCGAAACGATTGCGGTCCGGGCCTTTGATGAGGACGACAACGTAGTGGTCAAGCAGGTCCCTGTTCCCTAAACGGGCGAGACGCGCGCGCCAGCTCAAGCTGAGACGTTAGTTCTCTGAACGTCGTTCGCTATTTGGGGCAGGACGTGCGAAAAGATCTGCGAGACTGCATAGGGCTCAGGATCTTCAAAGCCCGAGCTATGCGCTTCGTGTAGAAACAGGTCGGAGAAACTCCCGCTTTGGGAAGCCGTTTCAAAGCTCGATGCCGTGTCGCTCAAAGTGTCAGATTGCCCGGGATCCTCGGCGTTTGCTGCCGCGGAACGCAGGTATTGGGCGATGGTCGCGGTATTTTTCTGAAACTGCGCCGGACTGTTTCGGCTGAGAGTATCGAGGCCGCTAAAGAGCTGAGCTCGCGGCGAGATACTCGCGATGTCAATGCTGGCGTCGCCACCAGAGTAACCGGCAGGCGACGAGCCAACGGCCGCCACGGCGCCGCCTGCGTGCCCTGCCTGGGACTGATTTACTCCGTCCCAGAGGTATGTTCCCAAACCTGAGGTATAGACTGCGCTCATTCCGAATCGTCAGGACGGAAAGTATCGTCCAGTAAATGGGTAGAGGAATGACGGGGAAAATCTCTCCAGTATAGTGAAGGTAAGCCCCGCCTGCTCCCCTAAGTCAATGAGTTTTCTCGTAATTTCCCATGCTTGACGCAGCCGTGCCTACCCGGACTACGCGCGTTTTGCCGTTCCGTGAATCGCTGCTCGCCATGATCGGCATTTCACTCGTCAACATGCTCGTCGCCCTCGACCAGACTGTGGTTAGTACGGCACTGCCTTCGATCGTCTCCGATCTGAAAGGCTTCGAGTATTACGCCTGGATCGTTACGTCCTACCTTCTCGCCTCGGTTGTCACGGTTCCTGTGTTCGGTCGCCTGGGTGACTTCTTTGGGCGAAAGCCGTTTGTCATTGCCGCCATCTGCACTTTTACCGTCGCTTCGGTGCTATGCGGATTCGCGCAATCGATGCAGTTTCTGATCGCGACGCGCGCTCTTCAGGGTGCAGGGGCGGGCATGATGGTGGGCACGGCATTTGCTGCAATTCCCGACTTATTTCCCGATCCTCACTCTCGCGTTCGCTGGCAGGTAATCATGGCCGGAGCCTACGGAATCGGCACGGCCGCCGGACCCTCTCTGGGGGGCCTGTTGAGCCAGCACTATGGGTGGCGATCTACGTTCTTTATCAACCTGCCGGTCGGGATCATCAGCCTTGCTTGCGTCATTATTTATCTCCCCTTATTCCGCCACCACCACGAAGAGAAAGTTCAGATTGATTGGGGTGGCGCGGCGCTGATTTCCGTCGCCTTAGGCAGCCTGCAGCTGTTCGTAGAACTTCTGCCGAAGAGTGGTCTAAGCGCTTCAAACCTGGGCTTATTCGTTCTGTTTGCCGTGTTTTCAGCGATCCTGTTGTGGTGGGAGAAACGTGCGAGCCATCCCATCATTCCTCTCGACCTGTTCCACGATCCCAGCCTGAACGTGGTATTCCTCCTGTCGCTTCTCATCGGCTTCCTGATGTTCTCGTTAATCTTTTTCGCTCCCCTTCTCCTGCAGGGCGGATTCGGACTAACTCCCCAGCGCGCGGGTCTTCTGGTTACTCCGCTCGCGGGTTGCATCGCTTTCGGTAGTATCTTCAACAGCCGCATTGTGACGCGTCTCTCGAATCCGACACACATGCTGACGGCGGGCTATTCCCTCATCGCGGTCTCCTGCCTGGCCCTGAGCTTGATCGGCCCGTCCACTTCGTACTGGTTCCTCGGGATTTCGATGCTGACCGGTGGCATCGGCATGGGTTTCATTTTCAACAACTTGAACGTCTTCGGACAGGAGCTCGCCGGACGAGGCCGGTTCGGCATTACGACGGCCGTGATTCAATCGACCCGGATGGTGGGCGGCATGCTTGGTACCGCATTGATTGGCACCCTTGTGACACGCGCGTACATTGCCCGGGTTCCTGCGGCGGTCAGTTCTTCCCTGGGCAATGTCCCCACGTCTCTCGTGAATAAACTGCAAAACCCCGAGATCCTGGTCGACCGGCACGGAGCAGAAACCTTACTGAATCATCTCGGCAACGCGGCATCGCCTTTAATGCCGGTGCTGCGGCGGGTATTCGTATCATCCGTTCACTTGG
This sequence comes from uncultured Acidobacteriaceae bacterium, assembly GCA_963730775.1. Lineage (GTDB taxonomy): Bacteria > Acidobacteriota > Terriglobia > Bryobacterales > Bryobacteraceae > Bog-105. Next base: position 362,357 of record CAVSTI010000029.1, read on the forward strand.
GCTTTGCCGTGACCGCAGTCGCCGCCGTCGCCGCAATTTGGCAGGTTCGGCGGATCTCCCACATGCGCTTCCATCCGGTTTCCGTCGACGCTATTCCCGTGCTGGACTAGAACGCCATACTGGTGTTTGTAACAGTTCTGACTTACCTCTTCTCGAGGGAATCGCAATAGACCGTTCAAAGTAAGAGAGAACACGCCTCAACTGGCACTCAATATGAGGCGGCCAGTTTGAACATCAGCAACCAGTGCGAAGCGGGAAGGGACGCAACGAGCCCACATACGAGCTCGGAATTGGAAGTCTCGCATTCTGAACGGCTGACAGAGCCGGTGTTAGCAGCCGCATTAGACGACCCTCAAACCGGACTGCTCATACTGGATGCCAAGCTGCGACTGCTGCATGTGACCAGCCAGGTGCGCTCGCTGCTTGGGGTGAGTGCCCAAGAGCGCTTGACCGATCTCGACCTGGATGGTCTACTCGCCTCTTCAGCGCTCGATTCCGCATCCGTGATTAGCGCGAAAAAGCAACTCGCGAAGCTCTCCAGCGAGACGGCTTCAGCGATTACCTTGCACGCGGCACATCGTGAACGCTCGATCCAGATGCGCGTAAGAGGCATCAGCGGCGACTATCGGGTAGTCTCATTTAATCCGGAATCAGGGACAGCGGAAGCTGAATCGTCGAAAAAGGACCCGCTGACCGGGCTTGCATCACGACGCTCCTTTGAATCAGCCGTGTCGGAAACTCTCGCAGCGAATCCTGACGCTCCTATTGCCGTCATTTTTGTCGATCTCGATCGCTTCAAAGCAGTTAACGACACACTCGGTCACACTGCGGGTGATTCTTTACTCCGGCTTGCAGCCGAACGTCTCAAAGCCTCCACACGCAAGGACGATTTCGTAGCAAGACTGGGCGCAGATCAGTTCGCGGTATTGATTCGACCCGCTACTACCCTGGACGAACCGCGAGCCATCGCGTCGCGAATTCTTGACCTGGTGCAGCGCACTTACCTCATCGAAGGCCAACTGGTAAATGTTGGCACGACCATGGGAATCGCACATTCGTCGACCGACGGGAAGGACGCTACCTCCCTGCTCCGGAGCGCCGCTCTCGCACTGTATAACGCCAAATTTTCGGGCCGCGGAAGCTTTCACTTCTTCGACGCACAGATGGAGCGAAAAGCGCAGGCCCGCCGGACCAGCGAACTCGAGCTGAGGCGCGCCTTGGCGCTCCGTCAATTCGAAGCTTTTTATCAGCCCCAGGTAAATACGAAGAACCAACCGGCTTGTCGGATTCGAGGCGCTGGTCCGCTGGAGACATCCCGAGCGCGGACTGATTCCACCGGGCAACTTTCTTCCGCTTGCGGAAGAGATCGGCCTGATTATTCCGATCGGCGAATGGATGCTTCGGACCGCCTGCCGCGAAGCAACCAAGTGGCCGGACGGTATCACGATCGCGGTGAACGCGTCGCCGCTTCAGTTCGACGCGGGCGATTTTGCAAAGATCGTGCGCAAAGCTCTGGCGGTATCAGGCTTACCGGGCGAGAGACTCGAGATCGAGGTCACAGAAGGCATCCTGCTCCGGAACGATGATGTCATTCTCAAGACCTTGCATGATCTGCGCGAGATGAAGGTGCGGCTCGCAATGGACGATTTTGGAACAGGGTACGCCTCGCTGAGCCAGCTCGCACGCTTTCCTTTCGACAAGATCAAAATCGATCGCTCTTTGGCCGGCTTTGAAGGTGAAAACATCAAGCAGAGATCCATCGTGCGAGCCATTACTGCGCTCGGAGAGAGTTTGGGCGTTTGCACGTTGGCTGAAGGCGTGGAAGACGCCGCCCAGGTATTGAGGCTTCAACAGGACGGCTGTCACTCCGTGCAGGGCTATTTTTACGGGAAGCCTATGCCGGCCAGCGATGCGGAACAATTGATTGCTCGCATGAATGGACCTTCAGAAAAGTAACCAACTCTAGAGACTATTTGGAATCAGGAGTATCAACTATGAGCCTCTACAGACTCGTCTATTGCAGTCGTAATCGGATTGGGGGAAGCGGCCCCGAGATAAGCGAAGAGTTGCAGAACATTCTTGCCAGTTCCCGCGTGAACAACAAGCGTGCGGACATCACCGGCGCCTTGCTATACAGCGCCGGAAACTTCGCGCAGGTGCTTGAAGGACCGCTATCGTCGATCGAGCGGACGTTCGAAGTGATCCAGCGCGATCCGCGTCACAGCGAAGTGATCGTCATCGAGAGCGGTCCGACGGAAAAGCGCGACTTTCCGGAGTGGGCCATGGCCTTCGCGGGCACCAACAAGATGGAGAACATGCCATCGGCTGCCGCTGCACTTGAGGCCGTGTTCGCCAACGTCGCCGGTTCGGGCGAGCAAATCCTCTCCGTACTTCGCGATCTGATCGTTCGTGAGGACGACTGGGCGTTGCTGGACGCAGTTTAGTCCGCCGCTACAAGCGATGGAGGTCAGCTGGACTTCCACGGTCACCAGTTCGTGATGGAGCCGTCCGGCCGGAAGTAAGTCTGAGCGCGCGCCGTTACCGGTTCGGTGATCTCGGCGATGAGCTTCAACTGGCTCATATCTAATCGCACGCCGAGGCCGGGCCGATCGTTCGGATACAGCTTGCCGTTCTTGAAATCCAGACACTCCGGCAGGTGCGGTAACGTGCGGCCCTGATAGTTGTACTCCATCAGAACGGGACCAGAGAACGTACCGAGGCAGTTCACCAAGGCCGCGGTTGCAATCGGGCCCGTGAAGTGAGGCACGATACCGACGAAGTGCGTTTCACAGATCGCCGCAATCTTCATCATTTCGGTGATTCCGCCGACGTTGGGCAGGGTCGCACGAAGATAGTCGATGTCGTGATTCTCGACTAGCTTGTTGAAGTCCCAGCGATAGCCCCATTCTTCACCGGCGGCGAGGGGAACCTTCACTGTGCGCCGCAGGATCGGCAAATCTTCCCGGAACGCTTCGTCTCGCACCGGGTCTTCAACGAAGAACGGCTCGAATTCTTCGATTAACTGACAGCCGTGGATCGCATCGGACAAGTCGAAGCGCTGATGGAAATCGACGGTCCAATCTCCATCCTTGCCTACGCCTTCGCGCGCCTCCTGGCATTCTGAACGAAGTTTGTGCAGCCGTTCGCGGGTGTTGTATGTCGTGTTGGCGGGCGTATCGGCGGCGCCCATGCGAAACGCGCGGTAGCCCGCTTCGACCGTAAGGCGAGCACGATCCCGCACGCTCATCCCGGGCTTCACGCCTGGAATGATGCCCGCGGTGTTGTAGCACTCGCAATAATTGCGAACCATGCCGCCTAAGAGCGCGTGGACAGGCAGGTTCTGGACCTTGCCCTTCAGATCCCACAGGGCGAGATCGAGAGCCCCGATCGAATCCACCTTTTCACGGCCGGGCGGATAAAAGAAGGCTCGGGCCATATCCTGCCAGAGCCGTTCCGTGTAATGTGGATCTCTCCCGATCAAACGGCCCGCGCATTGTTCCAGCAGATCTTTCGAACCGCCCTCGCCTACCCCCGTGACCCCGGCATCCGTTTCGATCGTGACCACGTGGTCGCTTTGATTGAAAAGCGGATTCGGATTCGGAGGCAGGTACACGCGCACCCGCGTGATTTTCATTTTGGCGGGCGCTGCGGCGCTCGCGAACTTCGGGGCCACAACGCCCGAAGCAGCTGCAGCGGACAAACTTCGAAAGAAAACTCGGCGATCCATAATTTAATGACTTCTTCCCTAACGCTCCAGGCCCCGATCGAGTGTCGAAGGCCGAAGGCGAAGACAGCATGCCTGCGTCAAAGCAGACAAACTTCTTCCCGTTCACAGCATACGTGATCGAGCCATCACTACGGACCTACGACGAAGCGGTCCAAAGCAGGTCCCCGTTCCTCGCGTAGGCCGCGATAGGCGGAATCATTTGCCTGGCCCGGGAAGAGTGTAATAGTCATACGTAAAGGTCCACGACGTCTCCGCCCCGGGCTCGATGCTGAGACCAATGAACGGCTCGACCGCCATCACGGTCCGAATAGACCAGACGTTCACATTCGTCAAAGGACGATCGCCCCTGAATCGCACACCAGCGCCTGCTTTTCGGTCTTCAACCCGGAAATCGTAGTCTTTGGCATCCGAACCGAATCCGGCCAGATTAGCGGTCATCCGGTCTTTTCCTTCCAACGACTTCAGATAGACCAGCTGGTTACCCCTTATCTCGCCGAATCCCTGCGTTGGAGGTCGTCGAGGTTGAATCTGGTAAGCGGTGGTGGTCACAAGATCCGGACCCGGCGCGCGCCGGTCGAGAACGAGGAAGTTGTGGTTATACATGCTCGACTGAATCGAACGTTTGCCAGTGTTCTTCAGCATGTGTTCAATGATCAGTCGCGGCTCTTGTTTATCTAGTCGAAGAACCTTGGTATAGATGTAGCCGTAGTTCGTGTTTGGATCGGACAACTCTTGAACGAACTCAACAGATGATTCAGACTTCTTGATTTTCCATTTTCCGCCGTCGACAATCTCGTACGGCTTGGAATGATCATACTTCGGTTCATTGGCGGGCTTCCGTAGCACGCCAACGCCGATCTTGATGAACGTACCGCCAGGTTTAGCCTCGTCGTAACCAAGCGCCTTCCCATCGGTTTGGTATTCTTCGCCCAGTCCAATCATGGCCGTAAACGGCGCAGACACTACGCCAGAGTCGTCGTATCCGAAGTCGTAGACATTCTCATCGATCCTGGAGAACCAGGGGCCGTAGTAGTTGTGGCCTTTGTATTCCAGGCTGCCAATTACGCCCGACCAGTCGAATCGCGTGGATCGGTAGAAGCCATGTTTTGCATCGGGCAGATAGACCGTAGCGCGTATCTGATTCGATCTGATTTCTGCCATCGGGAAATCCGCGGCGATCAGCCATTGAGCGCTGAACGCCAGCAGCGCCATCCCAACGAGTTTCCCCACAAGCTGCCCCTAGAACCGGAACCGGAGAAGAAGTTGCCCTTGTCGCGGGTTACCACCCAATCCGGTGTTGTTGTTCAAAGTAGAACCATTTCCGAGTGACAACGGATTGATGTATCCAAAGCCTGTCACTGTTCGCCCTTGAGCATCTCTCTGCTGAACGGCTGTCGAGTTCGTCGAAATGGGATCGGCCATATTCGCTCGATTGAAAATGTTGAAGAATTCGCCGCGCAACTCAACGGACATCGATTCCCGGATCTGGAAGACACGACCAATGCTGATCGATTCTACCGGGTGGCGCTGGTAGCGATAATCGTTGTAATATTCCGCGGCAGTCCCGAACTGGCCGGCCGCAGGGCTTGACCAAGCCGCTGGATTGAGGACAAAGTCCTTATTGGGGTCGATGCTGTGAGAATTAAGATCCTTCAGGAACAACGGCTGGCCCGGCACCCTGTTCATGAAAGTACCGGATGCGCATAGCGTTGAATTGACACCCGAAGAAATGGATGTGTTGGCGGTCTGGAATAAGAGCGTCTGGAGATTGTTCTGGCCGCATGGCGATTGGATGGGGAGACCGCTCGAGTAACTCAACACACCGCCTACAGTCCAGCCCTTTACGACGTGGCTAACCAGCTTGTTACTCCGCCACCCGGGCGTCTGATAATTAAAGCCAATGGCTGTAACGAACGGCTGCGAATAGGCCGACAATGATTTGTTGTTGGCAACGTTGAAGACATTGTTGGGTTGGTAAAGGCCGAAGTCCTGCTCCTTCTGCCATGTAAATGACAGGGTGGCCTGCAGACCGTGCGAGTATCGCTTATTCACTTTGGCCTGGAGGGCGTCGTACCAACTCTTGCCGTTATCCATCCACTGCACACCAATGTTTCCGAACTGAGGATAGGGTCGCAGCGTTTGGGCCACGGTCAGACCCGTCGGGTATCCCGCATAGGGAGCCCTTATGCCTCTGGCAACCGCGGCCGGTGAATTCCAGGCAGATGTTAATACGTTGCGATCTGCAAGGCTCGTGATATCGAAGCCTTTCGCCAACAGCGTTTGAGGAGAGAGCGCATTCAGCTCAACCGTATTATTCGCCAGCAACCAAGCGGTCCGGCTTCCTACGTATGCCGCTTCAATGGTCAAATCTGGAAAAATCTCGCGCTGAATCGAAATGTTCCACTGGTTGATCCGTGGCGGTCTTCCTCCTTGCGGAGACAAGTAAGAGGGAGGTGAATTGATCGTTCCGGGGAGAGGCTGAATGCCAGGATTCAAAGAGTTGGCGTAAAGATCGGCCGGATTGTATTGCAATCCGTTGGATAGCTGTAACGCTTGTGTACCAAAGGTCGAGTTCGTAAACGCCAAGGAGTTCCAGCCCACTCCCACCGTCGCAGTATTGAAGTAGTTCAAGACCGGCGTGTACCCATATACCAGCCCCCAACCGGCTCGTAACACCGTCTTCTTGTTGATCTGATATGCCACACCGAGCCGCGGGCCGATGGCATACGGATAGGTTCTGCTGAAGCTGCAGTTACAATGACCGGGTCCGTAGCCTTCGTATGCCGTACCGCCGGGAAGTCCCCCGGCCGCTGGATTCGCTACTGATGCAGAAAATGATGAAGAGCGGTCGTGGATCTCGTGCCAGCCGTCTTGCCAGTCCCATCGCAGTCCGTAATCCAAGGTTATGTTGCGGGTGATTTTCCAGGTGTCCTGCAGGTAAAGCCCCCAGGCGGACTTTCTCACTTGCGGCGACAACGTATTGTGTAGCGTCGCTGAGTCAACGGCACCCAAGAGGAAACTGGCATACGGGAACCCGACGGACCCGCCGTTGAGATTGGTTGATTGCAGATAAGGCAGTCCTGTCTCGGCTGCCGAGAAGGTGTACTGACCGTTATTGACGAAGTTGGTTAAAGTCCAGGCGTCCTGATGCCATTCTGCGCCGGCCTTATAGGTGTGGTTGCCTCTCACCCAGGTTGTGCTGGCGACCGCAGTCGGCTTGGTGTCGAAGTCATACACACCATTCGTCCATCCGATGCTGGTACCCACGCCTCCACTCACGTTGTTGACGGCAAATCCGCCCTGGTTCGTGCTGAGGCCCAGGACTCCCGGAAAGCCGGTTTTCCCGGTCGGGTTTGCCACGCCACCGACTAATCCAAGCTGCCCTGGAGCATCAAATCCCTGACTGGCTCCTGGACTCGCGTCGATGTGGTTGTAACGAACAATTCCAGCAGCCAGGTGAACTAAGAGCGTAGGCGTAATCGTCTGGTCTAAAGTGAGGCGGGAAGTATGTGTGTAAGTGTAAAACTCGCGAGTGTTGGAGATAGGCCACGGTAGTCCGTCTCCGGCGCTCTTAGGCGTGAAATTGTCCCAGTTTCCGCCGTAGTAAGAGATCTTGGTCCTCGAGCCAATCAACTGGTCAAGCTTCAGACTGGGAAGCGTAGTATATGCACCTGTCTTATCCACGATGGCGAAGTTATTCACAATCCCAGGCCCGCTAGGCAAGGGCACGTACGATTGAATCTTCAGTGCCACCGGATCCATTCGGTTGACAGGAATGGTGTTGCCAGGAAACGGATCTCTCACCACGTTCCCGGCCACGATTCTCTGCGTGTTCGAGTCATAGATCTGGTTTTCGAGGATGTTGCGTCCGAGTGGATCAAGCCCGAGGACGCGACCGGTCAGAGCTTCAGTAAAGTTACCCTGGCGGTACAGATTCGTCGGCACGGTATTCGCTGATCCGGAGACGGTAGCGTTATTCCTGAACTGATCGAAGTTGAAGAAGAAGAACGTTTTGTTCCGTCCGTCGTAGAGCTTCGGTATCCAAACCGGCCCTCCGACGCTGAACCCGTAATCATTGTTGCGCTGACGCGGGCGGATCAGTCCTCCGTGTCCGTTATCCGTAAATGGGCGGCCCGCATTCAGAAATTCATTGGTGTAGTAGTCGTAAGCCGTCCCGTGAAACTGGTTCGTGCCAGACCTTGTGGTGAAGTTCACCAACCCGCCCTGGACCTGTCCGTATTCGGCGGCAAAATTGCTACTTTCGAGAGTAACTTCCTGTAGTGCCTCCACGGAAGGATGCGATTCCGAAAGATGCTGCGACGTCATGCCTTGCGTCGTTGTATCCTGGCCATCCAAAAGGAACCGGGCACCGTCCGTATTTCCGTTCACTCGGAACTGGAAATTAGTTCCCACGATGTTACTGGTGCCGGGTGCCAGGCTGAGACTCGCAAGAGGATTACGAGCACCATACAGGTTATTTCCGCCAAGCGTTAGCGGCAAGTTGTCGATCGTATCTCCCGTCACCGTCTGGCTCTGCTCGGCGCTTTCGGTCTTCAGAAGAGGTGCATCTGCCTTGACGGTTACGGTCTCGGAGGCCGTGCCGATTTTCAATACGATATCGATTCGCGCTGTTTGTGCTACCTGTACCTCGATCCCTTCCTGAAGATATCTGCTGAAGCCGGGGGCTGAGCCGGCAACATTATAGTGCCCTGCTGGAAGTGAAGGTAGAGTGTAGTTTCCGGTAGCAGTGGTGAGCGTATCGTAGACGCCGCCGGTTTCGATGCTGACGGCCGTGACTTTCGCGCCCGGCACAACCGCTCCTGCAGGATCCGCGACGGTTCCGGTGATAATACCCCGATCCGTCTGCGCCCACAGTTCCGTATTTCCCCAGATGAACTGTAGAGCTAAAGGCAGTAGCGCACAGATAAGTCGAAGTAACTTAGTTGATTTATTCTTTGCATATTCGAGACGCCGGTGAGCAGTAAATGGCTCCGAACACGCGGGAAGCTGGCGGTATCTGCAAGTGTTACTCATGGGTTGCCCCTTCCGTGGATCGCGCTTCGCTAAACTGCCACAGGGCAGTTGCTTTGCTTAATACGCAATATTAGTTTCGCGATCTTAGGCACAGATACTATCAGAGCCGACGACGAACGGTCAACGGCATTTCGAAAATCAACTCCCTGTATTTGAAATAGAGCCGCGTAAGTGATAGAATTCCGCTCAATTCCCGCCAGGAGAACTCAACGTGAAAAGATTCACTCGCCGCCTTTTACTGCCGTCCGCCTTACTTGCATCGGCAGTCGTATTGATGGCTCAAACCGATGGCCCATTCGTCGGCAAGTGGGTGCGCAACACGGAGAAATCGAAATACAACCCGGGACCGGGACCTCAAAGCCAGACGGTGACAATAGCAGCTAGCGGCAATGTAGTGATTGAGGGTCTCGATCCAGCAGGCAAGCCTTATAAATGGTCTTACGGGCAATCGCCGGAGGGCTCAGCAGTTCCAATTGAGGGGACTGAAAACGGAACGGTGACCGCAAAGGAATCGGGTAATACGGTGGATCACGTCTGGAAAATGCCTAATGGGAATACGCGCGGCCACGGCGTAGTCTCGAAGGACGGAAAGACAATGACCTACAAGCAGGACGGAAAGGATGAAAAGGGTCAGGCAGTACATAACCTGATCATTTTCGACAAGCAGTAGCTCGCCTGCGCTTTGTGATGCTGGCAGCAGCATGCGGGTGCGGTGCGACTTCAGAACAGCGGCTGAAGCTCGTTCTTCGTGGCGAGGCGGCGCGCTTTTAACACTCGGTGGCCACCGCAAAACGGCCGCTCCCACCACAGCAGTCCACGTCCTTGCCAGTGAAGGCTGGCTTCCCCATCCGGGGGAGCGATCATAGAAGTGTGCAAGCAGTAGCAACCGATCCAGTTGTCCGAGAGCGCGAGCTGAATTCCTTATCCACGGTGACCGTCATCGTGGTCGTGGCAATTGTAACCATGACCTTCGGAGCGATGATTGGCGTTTTCTTTTACCGCTCAGCGGATGCCAAATTTTGGGGGCACCTGAGCGTCCCGTACCTGCTCTGGCTCACTACGGCAATCTTGATTGGCAGCAGTTTCACTTTCGAAAAGGCACGCACTCTGCTCGCGGCCGGCGATCAGGCCGGCTTTCACCGAGGGATGAAGATAACGACGGGATTGGCCTTGCTTTTCCTTGCAGGTCAGATCGGAGCCTGGTTCCAGCTTTTGGGAACTGGTATCAAATTAACCAGGAATCCCCATTCTTGGTTTCTCTTCCTCTTTAGCGGGTTGCATGGACTGCACATCGTGGCAGGCGTGATCGGCCTGGGATATCTTCTCTTCCGAACTCGCCAAGTGGTCGGAGGACCGCGGTATCAGATGTATACGAGAGTTGTCGCGCGCGGCGTTGCCGCCTACTGGCATTACCTGGATTTTCTTTGGGTCCTGATGTTTGCCCTGCTATTGTTCTGGAAACAGTAGCCGGCTCAGCTGGACGCGGCCGAAGCCGAGTCGAGGAAGGTCCATTTCTTTACGACGGCCACGAGTTGCTCAGCCTGGAACGGCTTCGACAGATAGTCGTCCATTCCGGCTTGGAGACATCGCTCGCGTTCGCCCCCGAACGCATTAGCCGTCACCGCGATGATCACCGGCTGCTTCGACTTCAGCGATCGGATCTGGCGGCTCGCTTCGAAGCCGTCCATTGCGGGCATTTGGCAGTCCATCAGAATGAGGTCATAGGGATTGGCCAAGTGAGCCTGCACTGCTTCCTGACCATCGCTAACGACATCAATGACGAACCCGGCACGTTGCAGAATGAGCGTACCCACACGCTGGTTGATCGGGTTGTCTTCCGCCATCAGGATGCGAGGCCTAAACATTTCTGTCATGCTCCGAATATCAGACTACGACCGGGCACTACTTTAGTACACGTGGCTTTGGAACGCGAACGCTGAACAGTCAACGGCCGGTTAGTTCGTCGCGGTCGACTTTACCATCTCTGATATGGATAATGCGGTGAGCGTGGGCGGCGATGTCAGGTTCGTGAGTAACGAGGACGATAGTATTTCCTTCTGAATGCAAGCGCTCGAAGAGCGCCATGATTTCATTGCCGGTCTTGGTATCCAATGCGCCGGTCGGCTCATCGGCCAACAGAATCGAGGGACGGTTGACCAGAGCCCGAGCAATAGCGACACGCTGCCGTTGGCCGCCCGAGAGCTCGTTCGGCTTGTGATTCATGCGCTGTTCGAGATCAACGGCCCGCAATGCTTCGCGAGCTCGTTCAAGCCTGTCACGCGAGTTTATCCCCGCGTAAATCAGCGGCAGCTCGACATTGTGCAAAGCGGAAGCCCGCGCTAGAAGATTGAATGTCTGGAATACAAATCCTATCTCCTTATTGCGAATCTGCGCCAGTTCATCGTCTTCCATATCACTGGCTAACTTCCCGTTGAGATAGTACAAACCCTTCGTCGGTGTATCCAGGCAACCAATCAGGTTCATCAGAGTAGATTTGCCGGAACCCGATGGGCCCATGATGGCAACGTATTCGCCGCGCTTGATCTGGATGTCGACCCCGGACACGGCATGGATTTCCTGGTCACCCATGACGTAAGACTTCCAGAGATCGTAGGTCTTAATGACCACGCCCTCGTCCCGCAGGCGATCTCCTCGCTGCTGCAGTTCTTGAGGGTTCAGTTCCTGGGCTACTATTGTTCCACTTGCCATGCCATCACCTTCGACAACTTCCACCGGCTAGGTTGCTACGGATGTGGGCGAAGCCGGCGCCTTGTTGTCGATCTTGACCTTCGCCTCATTCTTGATCGTACGAATCACTTGATAACTGCCCGTTACAATCTGTTCCCCATCGGACAAGCCTCCGAGCACCTCAATATCTGTGTTGCCGCTGATTCCCGTCTTCACGGGCCGGAATACCGCCTTCCCGTCCTTCACCACAAATACGCCCTGCAATTCTTCGTTCATGGCGCGCCGTTGCGCCGGCGTTTGGGGAGTCGCAGTGGCTTTAGGGTTGGGAGGCAGAAGTTGACCTTTTTGCCTAACCGTCAGCGCCTGCACCGGGATCGCGAGCACGTTTTGGCGTGATGCTGTCGCAATCTTGGCCGTGCACGACAAGCCGGGTCGCACCATGTCCTCGGGAATGTCGAGCGCAATCACGACCTTGAAGTCCTTCGCCTCCTGGCTGGAGGTTTGGCTCTGAGACGCGGCTACGCCGGTCGAACGGACCAGGGCGGTATCTCCGATTTCGATCACTTTCCCTTTAAACGTCTTATCCGGGATGGCATCAATCGTCACATCGGCGCTTTGACCGAGCTTGACGCTGACAATGTCTGTTTCATCCACATGAACTTCCGCCGTAATGATCGACATGTCGGCGATGGTCATGATGGTCGAAGCGGCCGAATTCTGGATGCCAGGCACAACCGTCTCCCCGACACGTACCGGCAGATTCGTGATCACACCATCCAGAGGCGCCACCGCCTCGTATTGCCGCAGAATGTCCTGTGACCTCGCAACCATTGCTTGCAATTGAGCGATCTTCTTCTGGGCAGACGTCAACTGCGCCGTCGCCTGGGAGCGTTGTGACTTCGCCTGGGCAACCTTCCGTTCGGACGCCGTCAGCGTAGCCTGTGCCAGATCGTACGTTGCTTTCTTCGCTTCGTAGTCCTGGGCGGCCACGAGCTTCGCATCGAACAGGTCTTTGCTACGCTTCAGATCGATCTTCTTTTGCTCGAGATCGGCACGGTCATGGTCAACCTGGGACTCAGCGACCGCAACGGCTTCATCGGCGGATTTACCAGCCGCTTCACTCGCGGCGGAATCTGCCAGCGCCGCGTTGTAAGACGCCTGCTCCGCATTCAGATCGGCCGAGGGTTGTATGTTGGCGAGTTTGGCCAGCACTTGCCCCTTCCTGACCCGATCTCCTTCCTTTACCAGCAGAGCCGTGATGGGAGCGGGACCTTGTGTATTGGCGCCGATGTTGATGTAATTCCTGGGTTTAACCTCTCCGGACGCAGTCACGATAGCGGTCAGGTCGGTCCGCGCCGCTTTGGCCGTTTGGACCGTCACTACTCCGCGATTCCTGATCCGGAGCGTAGCGAAAATGCTGCCTGCAATGATCAACAGCAACAGGCATAAAACGACAAGCTTCCATCTTTTCTTCAGACGAACTCTCCCCATCCGGATTGATTAAGGACGGAATCAATCCGGTAATTGTTCCCACATCTTACGGCCGAACGGGCCAATGGCCGCGAGCAAGACGACGCCGGCCACTTACGTGTAAATTCGTTTTACGCGGGCGTGGATACCGCACAACACGCTGTAAGAGATCGTGCCCGCCCATTTCGCAATCTGTTGCGCATCAATCGAGACGGCCCCTTCGGAACCCAGGAGCGTCACGGCGTCTCCCACGGCAACATTCGGCACCTGGGAAACGTCGACCGTTGTCAAATCCATGGACACGGCTCCCAACATGGGAACAATTTTACCTTTAACGATCACACTACCCCGGTTTGAGAGGCGATGAGGGATTCCGTCGGCGTAGCCGGCCGCTAATACCGCCACTCGTAGCGGACGCGGGGCCCGAAACATGCCTCCATACCCGACGAGGGCGCCAGCCGGAAGGTCCTTAACGGAAAGAACCGTGGCACGCCAGCTCAAAGCCGGTTTCACGGTCAAAAGTCCGGAAGGTGCCGGCCCGCGGGCTGGCGAGACATAGCCATACACAGCATGCCCCGGGCGGACCATACTCCGCCAGGCTGCACGACGGCCATACGCGACAGGAATTGTGCTGGACGAATGAAGCAGACCCGGCTTTAGCCCTGCTTGTTCAAGAGCGCCTGCAATCGAATCGAATATCTTGATCTGGTGTTCGGTCTGGGCGCTCTCATAGTTGCCCGCCGACGCGAAATGCGTCATCAAGCCCTCAAAATCAACATGTTTGGCGTTCGCGACGGCAGCCACAATCCGCGATGGATCCGGCGCGACCCCTAACCTTCCCATGCCTGTGTCGACTTTCAGGTGATACCGACTTCGTTCGCCTTTACTTTGCGCCAGTCGGTCCAGTTCGGCCAGGTCCTCGAGAGAATGAATGACTGGCGTCAGGTGGTGCGCCAGCATCGCTTCCCTTGTGAATGGCAGAAAGTCCGCCATCACAAGAATGCGTGCTTTGACCCCCGCTTCCCGCAGAACGACGCCTTCTTCGGTGTTGCTGACCGCGAGCCAGCGAGCGCCATCTGCCTCCAGGATCCTCGAAACTTCGACGGCTCCATGCCGGTAAGCATCGGCTTTGACAACGGGCATGACTTGGGTGTCGGGCTCGACGGCCCGGCGGATCGCCGCGAAATTCTCCGAGATCTGCGCGCGAGATATCTCAACCCAGGAACGGTAGGGCTTCATCGTGCCGGTACAAGTTTTCGAAACAATCGCTCATAAGCATCAGTGACGGCGTTCCAACTATAGAGCCGCTCCACCCGGTTCATCGCTTTTGCTCCCCATTGAGCCCGGTCTTCGTCGGAGAGTTCAACTGCCCACTGGAGTTTCTGAACCAGATCATCTTCGTACGGGATGCCGGCATCAGCGGCGACTTCCCGATTCTCCGGAGTATTCAGATACAAGACAAGCGCTCCCCGGCCCATCGCTTCGATCAGAGCCGGATGCGTTCCTCCCACTTCGGTCGCCTGAACGTACACAGAGCAATGCGACTGCAGTTGGCGGTATCCTTCGCCATAAATTGCCCCTGGCATAATCACCCGAGGGTCAGCCGTCTGGCGCACCTTCCGGATATACTCGGCCGCGTACGGCGCATCTCCCACCAGCGCAAGCTTCTGCTTTGTTCTCACCTTCTCGAAAGCTTCCCTGACGGCAAGCGCATTGTTTTCGGGTTCCAGCCGGCTCACGTAGAGCACGTAATGGCCCGGAGTGAGCCCCAAGGCGGACAGGGCCTCGGTCCCTCCGACTTTCCCCGTTTCGGCGCCATACGGAATGAAGAATGAATCCTTTCCGTAGCGCTCCTGGTAATATTCGCGGATCTTTTCGGCGTCGGTGACGACCGTCGAACAGCACCAGGTAGCCATCCATTCCGAGATCTGGTACCAGGTCTTCGCGAGCCGATTCCACTTCTTTCGGTGGCGCTCCAATCCATCTACATTTAGTACCGTTGGCACGGCACGAATTCGCGGCCAAAGCGAAAAAACCGCGTTTGCCGCATTGCAGTACAGAAGAACATCAAAGGAACGAAAGAGTACGTCGGCGGTGGAGATTCCAGTATGAACGACGGTGTCGAAGTATTTGTGCCGCCAAGTCGGGAGGTAGCGCAGGTGAACGCCCCGATAGAGCGGGCTCTCCGGCTGGTTCCGGCAATACACGGTGACAGAGTGACCGCGTTCTGCCAGCCGTACCGACAGTTCTTCCGCGAACGTTTCAAAGCCGCCGTAGTTAGCAGGTATACCCCGCGTCCCTAAAAGACCGATACGCATAGGAGAGGAGCCGCGCTTTCCTCAGACAGAAGCGCGAGCACAGCTAGTGGCTGGTGGCCCTCTCTTTCAAAAGGCGCCCGGAACTCTGGTTGACAGCGGGGAAGCTGACGGGTTGCCGCGAGAACCAACGGGCCATGTATGTTTCGCTCACCCGTCGGCGAGCCGAGATGATCCGCCGTTTCCTCCATGCTTTCCGCAGGTTCTTTAGAATCAGGGGAAACGCACGCAAAGAGGAGCGTTCCCGCACAATGCATCCGCCCACGACGAGCAGGTCGCGCAAGGTGATGGCGAGCAAGTGTCGAAGGTATTGGCGTCCGCTCAGATTGTTGATCCGCATCAGGAACCGGTTCTTCACAGAATGCATGTTGATGGCCGACGAGACCGATTTCCGGTTACTCGGCAGTACATGGCGGACATGGTAGGCGACCGCTTCGGGCACATACAGGCATTGCCATCCGAGCAGTTGCGCTCGCCAGGCGAGATCCGCGTCTTCACGGTAAGCAAAGAAATCCGAATCGAAGAATTCCCCGTCGACCGAGACATCATCGATCATTTTCCGTCGATACAGGGCGGCGGCCCCGGTTGCGCCGAAAACGTACTCTGACCTGTTATATAGCCCCTTGTCCGGCTCTCTACTACCCCGGTCAAAGTGGCGGAGATTCGGGGTAAAAAAGATGCCGGTGGAATCGATAACCGGGGTTTGCGGGACCTCGAAATCGTCGCGCATCGACATCAGCTTTCCGCAGAGGGTACCGACCGAATCGTCCCCCTCACCCGCATGTACGAGATTACTGATGAAGTCCGGCTGCAAACGAACATCCGGATTCAGAGCGAGAACCCAATTGCCCCGGCAGAGCGCGATCGCCTGGTTTTGGCCGCCTGCGAAACCTCTATTCTCCGAGTTGGGAATGACCCGCACCCGCTGTTCAAATTGATGCAGGACGTCAACGGTTCCGTCGCTCGAAGCGTTATCCACAACCACGACTTCCAGCGGTTGGTAATCCTGGGAGAGAGCGAATTCAAGACACCGGCGGATGTAGCGCGCGCTGTTGAAGGTAACAATCGCAACCGAAACAAGCCCGGCGCTCAAGTCGTTCTCACCAAGCTGAAGTAAAGACGCCAGTAGGAGTCGAACCCGACCTGACGTTGCAGAGTTCGAATCTCTCGCTCGCTTTGCGAAAACGTTCGCTCCACCTGGCGCTGCCAATCGGGCGTAGCCTTCGGGCGGAATGTTCGCCACCGCCGGATGGCCGCCCACTTGCCCCGCAATGCCGCCCAGAAATTCCGCTGCTTCGCCGCTGCCAGGAGAGCCAGGCACTGGCCGACCAGAATCGGCCACGCAAAGCGGAGTAAGGTTCGGGTGGAATAATACTTCGCGAGAATCAAAACCTGGTTCCGGGCGCTCAAGAAGTAAACGCGATAACTGCGCTTTCCCAGCGATGTCTTGCTCATGTGGGTCGCTACCGCCTCGGGTTCATACGTCCCGGTGATCCCGGCAAGCGCGCACCGCACTCCAAAGTCGACGTCTTCGTAATACGATTCGAATCTCGTCTCGAGCAACCCCACCGTTTCGAAAACTTTCCGACTGAAAAGCGCAGCGGTCATAGGCGCGAAGTGGATGGTCCGGCGCGACGACCATACGGTGCCATCCTTCTTTCCGTACCCACAGCGCCAGGCGTAGGCTGCTCTTGAGACCAGGTCCCAGCTTCCGTCGATTTCGTCCGAGCCGTCCGGACGCAGCAGCTTTCCAACACCAAACGCCGAGTTCTCCCGCCAGACGCTCGCCGTGAGCCGCTCGATCCAGTCACGACGAAGCACAACATCGTTATTCAGGATGAGGATCCAATCGCCGGTCGACTGACTAATCCCATCGTTGACCGCGACCGCG
This sequence comes from uncultured Acidobacteriaceae bacterium, assembly GCA_963730775.1. Lineage (GTDB taxonomy): Bacteria > Acidobacteriota > Terriglobia > Bryobacterales > Bryobacteraceae > Bog-105. The sequence continues at coordinate 379,482 of CAVSTI010000029.1, forward strand.
AAGCCCCGGTTTTCCTCGTACTGGATGACGCGAACCCCGTGGGCACGGGCAACTTCGACGGAATCATCCCGGCTCCCGTTATCGACGACAACGATCTCGTCCGGCCTTCTGGTTTGCTCTTCCAGATTCGCCAATACTGATCGCAAAAGATCGGCGCGGTTCCAGGTGGGTATCACAACCGAGATCGTCGCCATTTCTTTCACCATACGTTACTTAGCCAATCCGGCAGGTCTGGTGGAGAAAATTCGTGCAATTTCTCACGAGAAATGTCCTACCCCGCCCCTACCTAGTGTATTCATGGCTCGAACTACCACCCAAACGGCCGCCTCGACGAGCAAATGGCTCGGCTGGCGAGTTCTAGCGCTCCTTGCGCCACACCGTCTCGCCGTCACTGGGCTCGCCCTTCTGGTTACTCTGACCGCCGGTCTTGATATTGCTGTTCCGTTTATTACCCGTGGTGTGATCGATGGCGTCGTACGAGCACTTCAGTCAGCAAAAACGGGTTCCTACCGCTCGCTTCTCCTGGCTGCCTCCGCAATTTTTGCTCTTACCGCCATTACTCGCGCCCTCCGATCGCTCTACAATTACCGGCTATTTCGGTTGGTATCGAACGCGGAGGACGAGGCGAAAAACGCCGCGTTTTCCAATTTTCTTCACTTGGACGCCGAGTATCACGGAGCCGTCAACACGGGCGAGGTGATCGGGGCGCTAGACCGCGGGGCGACAGCCGTATTTGTCGTCTTGTACGAAATCTTCGGCCAAAACCTGCTTCCGCCGACTCTGATCGTGCGTCGGGGTGATGGCGGCTCTATTGATGGCAAATCCGCTGATCGCCCTGATCGTGTTCTTGCCCCTCCCGGGCTATGCGCTGGCGGTCGGGCGCCTTTCCGGGCAGATGCACCGGCTCGAGTTTCTGATCAGCCATGCCTTCGAGCGGGTAACGAAGGAGTCCTACGATATTGCGAGCAACGTGCGCGCGGTAAAGAAGTTCTGCCGCGAGAAAGCGGAAGCTAAAACGCAGCGGCAACTTTTATATCGAGCGCGAAGACGGCATTATCAGGGAGAACGCTGCTGGGCCGTGATCGAGAATGTTCAATCGCTCTTCTCGACGGCCGGCCGCGTGGGAGTCATCGGTCTGGGCGGATACCTTGTACTGACGCATAGGTGCAGCGTCGGGCAATACGTTCTTTACATCGCTCTCCAGGACATGGTTTATACCCCGATCTCGCAGCTCGCCATCATCATGCCCCGGCTGCGACGGAACCTGTCGCGGGCGGAGCGGATGTTCGAGATTCTCGACGAAAAGCGGGAAGTCACGGACACGGCGAATGCCAAGGTTCTCCGTGGTCCTGAGCGATCCATCGAGTTTCGCGATCTTGCTTTCCGCTACACCGGAGCTGCCCAAGACACGCTTCGCAATGTCAATCTGAAGATCCCAGCCGGCTCCACGGTAGCGTCTAATCGGGCCGAGCGGCGCCGGAAAAAGCACGCTGGTCAACCTGCTGCAGCGCCTGTACGATCCCCAGTCGGGAAGCATTCTGATCGATGGCCAGGATCTTCGTCATGTGACCCAGCAAAGCCTGCGGGAGCGGATTGCGGTTGTTCCGCAGGAAGTCGAGCTATTTTCCCGGAGTATTCGCGAGAACATCGCTTACGGCAAGGATGAACTTACCGACGACGAGGTTGAGCGCGCCGCAAGCACAGCGCAGGCTCACGGCTTCATCGAAAAATGCGACGAAGGCTATGACACACAGGTCGGCGAGCGAGGAATGAAGCTTTCCGGCGGAGAGCGCCAACGACTCGGCATCGCTCGGGCGATTGTGCGCGATCCCGAAATCCTCATTCTGGATGAGGCGACGAGCCATCTGGATGGCGAAAGCGAAAGGGCTATCCAGCTCGCTATGGAACGCGTAACCCGGGGCCGAACATCGTTCATCATTGCCCATCGTTTGTCCACCGTTCGCAACGCCGATCTCGTGGTGGTCGTAGCGAATAACACGGTGGAAGCCGTCGGCACCCACAATGAACTCTGGTCAAGCAGCCCGACTTACCGGAAGCTTCACAGCATTCACTTCGCGGAAAAGCCCAAAGGGGAACTTCGCGAGGATCTGTGCTGGAGCCTTCCCGATTGCGGCAAACGAATAGCTTGCGTTAGTAGACGATCTCGAAGTCGAACCGGTAGCGCCGGTGATAATTCCCGAAAAAGGTGCCGTAATACGGATCCGCGGTATTGCTGTGAACTGCCAACGCGTTGAAGTGGTTCGTCAGATTGAATCCGGTGACCGAGAGACGAACAGTGTACTTCGGGTTGACCTTAAAGTCCCGGCTCAGGCGCGCGTCGGCGGAGAAGAAGTTCGGGAACCGCGTTGCGTTTGAAAACGGGATACCCACGTAGCGCTGCAGGGCATCGAGTGGTCGCGTACGGGAAGCCGTTGCGATACTCGACGATCGGATAAATCTGAAAATTTCGGAAATGCGGGTCTACATGTCCCCATACAACCAGGCGATTTCGGATGTCGCCAGGCAGATACGCGTACACATTCGGCCTGACGAGCGGGGTCGGGAAATTTCCGAAGAAATTATCGAACTCGTTCAGATTTCCTTGCGTGGTGCTGTGCGTATAGGAAAACACAAGCTGACCGTCATGTGACCAGGTCGCTTTCGAGGTAAGTTCCAGCTGTTTGAATCGCGATTCGCCGTTGCCGTTCAGCACAATTTCGCCCGCCCGGAAACTCGGATCGACGACGATCAGCCCAACGGACCGGTTGTCCGTGTACACCGCCCGAACCCGAAGCAGCTTCGGGAACGCATGCTCCACTTGTGCGTTCCAGGTAGTCCCTCGAGGTGTGAAATCGCCCGCTACGATTTTGCCCTGAACAAGAAACGATCGGGGGCCGTTTATTTCGCCGATGGTATTGGCGTACTGTACCGGCATCCCGATAATGCTCCCGTCCGGCGCGTAGTTCGTGATCGTTCGCTGCGGATATCGGCCGAATGTGTACAGGTCAAGTGGAATGTGATCGTAAAACTGACCATAACCCGCCCGGAACACCGTGCGTTCGTTCCGGAAGGGAGTCCATGCGAAGCCGGCCCGGGGTGCAATGCGGAGGCTCGACGCAATCTGCTGGTGCTCGACCCGGCCGCCCATGTCAACTGAGAACTGCTTCGCTATCGCCCAGTGGTCTTGCACGTAAGCCGTTACTTCCAGGTCGGTCCGATTGTACGGCAGCGGGATTGGTGAAGGTGATCGTTTTGGCGCAAGCGCCCGTTCAGATCACGAACTTCGATAGGACGAAAAACGAACTGGCCTTGATTGCCGGCAGTGGTGACCGAGTTGCCGATTTTCAACAGGTGCGAACCCGCAAATGTCAGCGGCTTGGGTGAGAAGATTTCGAGCCACTCCGTCCTCCGCGCATCACGATTCTGAGTGACGAAGTAGTTCCCCTGATTGCCGGTCGGAGTCAGGACCATGTCCGCGTTGCCTTGCGGCCCGATGTAGGCCTCGAAACGCTGGAATGAGATGGAGCTGTCCAGAGTGCCGCCGAGAATCCGCCAGATGGTCCGCGGCCGTCCCGAGGTAATTATGTTGCGCGTAGGTGGGAGTTGTCGGCTGCGGGTTGAAGTAGTCGGGATTGACAAAGTTGATGTGCTGCGGGCTGATATGGAGCGTGGCCGTTATGATCTGCCGTGGCGAAGCAATGAAATCAAGCTGGGTGAAAGAGTTGTAGCGCTCCTGCTTCGACTCGTTGTGGGGAAAGCCCAGGGTTCGGCTCTGGACCTTATCGAGAAGATACTGCAGAGCCGAGTTGACGTATAGAGCGGTTGTGGATGATTGGACCGCCCAGCACGCCCCGGGGCGTCTCGTTCCGTATGCCGCGCATGTGGTAGCTGCGGATCCGGAAATCGGGGAACGGATCGTTCAGATCGCCGTGCCACTTTTCGCCGCCGCGTTTCGTCTCTACCGCCACTACGGTCTGGGTGAAGCGTCCGTATTGCGCCAGGAACGGCGTATTCAGTACGTTAACCGTTTCGACAGAATCTTCGGGTACAGGTCTGGCCGAATTTGCCCGTCGCGGGATCCGTGACATCGCTCTGGTTTACGACGAGCGAGCTGCGCTGCTCTCCCTGTCCGTCCAATTTCAGCTCGCCGTCCGGCGATCGGACGATACCGGGAACCAGCGGTAAGGTATCTGTCACGTTCCGGGGGTTCGTCGGCAACGGCTTCATCTCCGATGGGCGGAGTTCATTGTTTTCAGTTGAGCTCTGCTCAATTTTGGGGGCGGTATCCTTCACCTCGATTTCCGAATGTTGCATTGTCGGCTCGAGCACCACGCTTACCTCGGTGACGGGAGTTTTGCCCGTTTCAGCGGTCGCTGTTTTCTCCGCGAATCCTTGTTTAGTGGCGGTCACGGTATACGTGCCGCAAGGAACATTGTCGAACTCTGCAGTCCCGCTCGTTCCCGTGCTTTTCTGTGACGGTTCTGCCGTACCCGCCTGCAGCCGGACCTGGACGTCATAGATCGGACTTTCCTGAGAGTCTTTGACGTGTACGCGGAGTTGCGTTACCTGACACGCTTGTCCGAATGCAGCCGAATGGGAGCAGAGGGCCAGAAGAGTTAAGCCCAAAAGACGAAGCGTAGTGGTGCAAAGAGCAGTCTCAGACCGGCAGGAATTGAAACGCTTCTCGAGCGCACGTAAGAACATGTAGGAATTCAAGATCTTACGACATGCCTTCGAGATGGAGACCGTTGAACCCATTTCTGCGCCAGTGCTTCCTCACTGTATCGGCACTTTTAGGGTCGACGCCCATACTAGTAGCTCTAGGACTGGCATTCATCAGGGACAATAAAGCTATCGGGAAGACAAACGAATGAGGGTTGACAAATGGCTCTGGGCCGCTCGCTTCTTCAAGACGCGCTCACTCGCTGCTCGTAGCTGTGAGCTGGGCAGGGTTGAGTCGAACGGACAAGGGGTGAAGCCGTCGCGCGAAGTCAAAACCGGGGATTTCCTTCAGATCAGGAACGCCAGCGGCGACTTCACCGTAGAGATCCTAGGTCTGAGCGAAATGAGGGGACCGGCCAGCGTTGCACAGACGCTCTACCGGGAGACGGAGGAAAGTAAAGAGGCGCGAAAGAAAGCTGCCGAGGAGCGGAAATCTATGCCGATCTTCGAAGTCTTGCACGAAGGACGCCCGTCGAAGCGCGATCGCCGACAGCTCATTCGGGTACGCGGACGTGGCTAGGCGTCATTCGCCGCTTTCGCTCTGATTATTCGCTCACAAGGTCCTGAGGAACGCGATCAGAGCGGCCTTGTCTTCCGCCGACAGATTCAAGCCAAACTCGTGTCCTGTTACGGGACCGCGTTTCCGATCGGGCGGGGCAGAATCCGGAGGGAACGTAATCGTCCCCCAGACGTTTCGGATCGAACCACTCTTCAAGACTCGAGACCCAGCCGCCGTGTCCGAGCGGCGTGCGATACCAGACGCCCAGCAGGGATGGAACTTTGTAGTATCCGGTCCCTCGCCGGGTGTTCATCGTGGCCTCGGGATCTGTTCCCACCACCACGGGAAGGATGTCATAGGTTCGCCGTGTTCCTCGGGGACGCGAAAACCTAGGGCTGGAGTGAGCTTGTTGTTCGTGTAGAGCGGTGCCGTGTGACAGTTCCCGCATCCTTGGCTTGCAAAGACGGTTTCACCCCGGCGGGTCTGCTCATTCGGCTGGTTTGGGTTAGCCGGGGGCTGAAGCGAGTAAAGGTACAGAGCCAACGCATATAGCTGGTCGTCACCATAGCGTTCGCCCAACTCCGGGACCAACTTCGTTTGCGGGCCCAATGCATGTTGAAGCGGCACAAACCCGCCGTAACTTGCAAGGTCATCCCCTCCTTGATTCAGTGCGGCATACCTCATAAGATCGCCGATATTCCTATGAAGCTGAAGGCCCGTATGGTCGAGATAACGGCGATGCTCTACGCCGATCAGGTCCGGAATTTCGAGAGGCGCGTTGGGCGAGAGCCGGTGACGCGTGAGAACGCCCGGCGGACGGCCTGAGAGCAGCATGGCCATGCCTTTTCCATCCAAGACCTTCAACTTCGAGGACAGCTCGGATGGGTTCCAAGGATTGGAGTACAACGCCTCGAGCAGTCGTCTGTTGTCGGCCACCGCTTCCACCTCCGTCTCGATGTTTTCCGCAAATGCTGCATCGAAGGGGAAGTTGCCCGGACCGCCTTGTAATACGGATCCATCGGGGAATACGCGGGTGTGGCACATCGCGCATGCGAACCCACCAATCTCGACTTTGCCTTTTTCGCGGACGACATAGCGGAAGAACGGGAGCACGCCATCTGGCGAAAGCGGCGGCCGCACTTTTTCGTACCAAGCCCGGCTCCGGAGATAGAGATTTTCGGCTATGTCCAGAGCCGACACCAATCCCGCCCTGGCCAATGGGAGCCTCGAAGACTAACTCTCCGGCGCGGATCCAATCCTCCCGGGTGTGAAGCTTCGAAGCATCCCAGACCAGCTTCGGTTCCCGCTGTTTCAACCATTCCAGATAGCCGGGCGGCTCACGATCCGGGTGATAGACCGGGTAAGACTGATAGATCGGACGGACCGGCATGCGGTAGTAAAAGTCGGACGAGATGTGTTTCGGCGAGTACTCCGGATGAGAGAGGGGTATTTCTACCGACTTGATTGCCGCGTCATCCCAAGTCTTCGGGAATCTGCGGATGAAATGCATCGTCCGCACCAGCTCCCGTGAGGCACATCCCAAGCATCAAGCATGTCGCCGCGCTTACCCTTCGCATGTACGCGAGTATCCCGGGTAATCGACAGCCAAGCACCTCGGTAACCGCGAATTAACCGTTAACGCCCGGCCGCGTCGCCGAGGATCTGCCGCCGGAGCGCGGCGAGCGCCGGGAAAGCCCAGAGATCTTCGTATTTCGGATCGGCGCAGACCCAAGGAAGCATCAGGTCGCGCGCGGCGAATGCTTCTTCGAGCCACGCCTCCGACTTCGCCCGATCGCCCAGACCGAGGTAGATTCGTGCGAGCCCGCTCGCGGCGGGATGTGGCCGCCGGAAACCGGTCTCCAGCTTTGCCACAATCTCGCGCGCTCGATCGACCTCTCCCAGCCGGGCATGCAGGTAGCCCACATCCGGCAGAGTCACAGGGTTCTCTCCCCCGAGCTGCATGGACGTTTGGAAGGCCCGCAGAGCTTCCTGATAGCGACCTTGCCGCTCAAACACCCATCCGAGTGTCCAGTGCGCCTCAGCAAAGGCGGGCTCTAACGCAATGGCCGCATTCGCCATTGATTCAGCTTCGTCAAGCTTGTCGGCGAAGTAGCGGGACAATCGTTGCGTGGGTACGAATTAGAGGAGAAAGAGGATCAAGCTCGATCGCGCGCGCAAATGATGTGCTCGCTTCTTCAATACGGCGCCGGAGAGCAAGAAAGAGCCCCTTCAGATGCCACGCCGCCGCGAGGCTGGGGTTTAGTTCAAGCGCACGGTCAAACTCTGCCAAGCCAACGTCCCAGCGCCAGTCGTAGATGTGGTCGAATCCAGCCAAGTGCCAGGTGGGCCTGCGCGCAGCGGTCGTCGAGCGCGATCGCGCCGCTCGGCAGCGCTCCTTGCAAGGCCAAATTGCAGCTCATTCGGCACACTCCCGTCCATTGCCACAAGAACTTGCGCTTCCGACAAGGCCGCGAGGATTTGCGAGGATTTTGGCTCGAGCGCCAGGGCCCGTTCGAAGTATTCGACAGACTTTTGGAATCCCTCCAGCGTCCATTGGTTCCGGTGGAAGCGGCCTCGCAGGTAGAAGCTGGTACGCGTCCGTGGAGAGCCCACCGCTAGCGGCCCTTTTGACGGGACCCGCGCTGCTGCCCGCCCAAAGCTGCGCCGGAACGCATCCGCAATGGCGGTTTGAATTGCGAAGATGTCGTCCGGTGCTCCCGTCGTACAGCGTGCGACCAAACCTGGTACCCGGTGGACGCGTCAATGAGGCGCGCATTTACTTTGAGATGGTTTCGCGATCTGCGGACGCTGCCCTCGATCAAATGGTCGGCCTTTAACGATCTGCCAATGTCCTGAACATTGCCGCCCTTGTTCTTAAATTGGAATGCCGAGGTTCGGGCCACCACACGAAAGCCGGGTAGTGTTCCGAGGCTTCCAATGATCTCTTCCGTCAACCCGTCGGACAGAAATTCTCCGTCCGGCTCCGGTCCAAGATGGACGAACGGCAGAACGGCGATCGCACCTGTTGGCCGAGACTGATTCACTCCGTTCGCAAGCGGAACAATGCGCGGAACGTAAGATCCCCGAGGAAGGTCAATCCGGATTGGCGTCATGCGCTCCGCCCTCGCGGTAGTAGGTCTCAAGACGAGCGCGGAGTTTGCTGGCCTCTACCCGAACGATGGAATCGAGGCGAGGATCAAACCCCGTGCTGCGACCGAGCACCGCCACTCCGACGGTGTACTCCTTCAGCTGATTGCCGCGACCGGCTAACGTTTCCTCAACGAGGTAGCGCAACAGGGCAGAGAGCCTCGGTGCGCGCAGAAAGTCGAATGCGCAAGCACGCTTTCGAGCTGCTTTCTGACTTCCTCCTGTCCTGATGCGTCCAGGCTCATTGAATAAGTGAAAAACTGTACCAAAGCCGTGGTTTGAAGTTACTTTTGCGCGGCTGCCATTACGGCCACCAGTGCCCGCACATCGGATCGTTGTAGCTCAAGGGCGGTTCCACCCGGGGACTGTTCTGGCGTCACCGTCGGCCTCGGGAACCAGCCGCCGGCGGAGTGATGTGTGCAGATCGATCTGAGCGCGCGCCAGCAGGCTGGTTGCAACCGGGATCGTGATGCCACCGCCCGCGGCGATACGGATTCGCCCTCGGGCTTGCTCAACGAAAGCTGCCAGGGTCGACTCGCCTTCGCTGGCAGAGGTTTCCCACCGGAGCTGAGCAGGCGCCCACAGCCACATGCAATCACGTCTTCAAGCGCTCGAGACAGATCAGGTGTGCTGGTCAAACGCGCGGTGAAACGTCACTTCCATCGGCCCTGCGAGCTTTACCAGCTTGGACATTCGTTCGATATCGACCGTGTTGTCCTCGCGCAAGAATGCCGCAGACAACCCGGCCGCTCCTAAATTGGCTGCGTGTTCCAGATCAGAACAGATGACCTCAAACTCAGAGCCCGAATACACAAAATCTCCCGCTCGCGGACGGAGCATCACGTGAACTGGAAGGTTGCTTTCAAGAATGGCTTGCCGAATCAGGCCATGACTCGGAGTCAGGCCGTCTTCACGTCAAGACCGGAGCACAGTTCAATTCGATCGGCTCCTCCATCACGCGCAGCAATACAGGACTGCAGCGTTTCCGCGCAGATCTCAAGACGGGACGTTCTCATGGAGACGGTCGCCCATGATAATAGCGTCATGCCGCTCCGGGTTAGTTTCTTTCTCGCTTTCGCGATGGTTCTTAGCACCACGCTATCTGCGCAACAGCCAGTCAAATGGGCGGTCGCCGTACATGGCGGCGCAGGTTCCGCCGAGTGGGAAGATATGGACAAGAATCGGCACGGGCGTATCGCGCCAGCTTGGCTCGCGCCTTGGCGGCGGCGGTGGCCAAGTTGCAAGCGAAGGCGATCGGCGCTCGACGCAGTGCAGGCAGCGATCGTCGAGCTGGAGAACGATCCATTGTTCAACGCCGGGCGTGGAGCAGCTTTCAACGCGGAGGGCAAGCACGAGATGGATGCCTCAATCATGGACGGCAGCAATCTCGGAGCAGGGGCAGTCGCCGGCGTGCAGTCGACAAAAAATCCGATCTCGCTGGCACGAGCGGTAATGGAGCACACGCCGCATGTGATGCTGATCGGGCCAGGGGCAGACGCACTGGCCGGGCGCGTCGGGCTTCCGCACATGCCACCGTCGTACTTCTTCACCGAAAGCCGCTGGCAGGAGTTTGTAGGAGTGATGAAGGCAAGTGGGCGGGCAGTGCCCCCTCGACCGGTTCCGGGACCGCAATCGTCGCAGCGGTCGGGCACCGATACCTTTCGCGTATTCGCACACAAATTTGGCACGACGGGCGCCGTGGCGCGCGATGTGCGAGGCAACATAGCCGCCGGAACTTCAACCGGAGGTATGCAAGGCAAGATGCCCGGACGTGTCGGAGATTCGCCGATCATCGGTGCAGCGACATATGCCGCTAATCGATCCTGTGCCGTTTCGTCTACTGGAGTCGGCGAATACTTCATCCGACTCGCTGTAGCCAAAGAAATATGTGCGCTGGTCGAGTACCGGGGATTACCCGTCCAGGCTGCGGCAGACCATGTCATTCACAAAGAGGTTGCCGCTCTCAAGGGCGGTGAAGGCGGGGTGATTGTGTTGAGCACCCGAGAGGATCCGATCTGGAGTTTCAACACTCTTGGCATGTTTCGGGCGCAGCAAGTGGAAGGTCGCCAGCCTATCGTCCTGGTGAAGAAATAGTTGTTGGTGCAAGCCCGCGTATGAGAATCCGGACGAGTACTCCAGTTCAGCCCTTTGTCATGGTCTGAAGTTCGGATGCGCTTTCGATCCCGGTGGCCATCTCCGGTAATACTCCGAGCCGGATATAAATCGGACGGATCACCTTGCGCAAATTCGGCAGCTCGCGCGCAAACAGTCCAGCGCCGATTATGCAGCCAACACCGCTGGCAATCACTGTTGCCGGGGCTCCGAACCTCTGGGCGAGCACGCCCGCGGCCAAGCTTCCGAATGGCGACATTCCCGCAAAGGCCATAGCGTAAAAGGACATCACACGCCCGCGCTTTTCGTCTTCCACAATTGTCTGCAGCAGAGTATTGCTCGCCGCCATCTGCCGCATCATGCCGAAGCCTGCCGCGAGGAGCAGCACGAGCGAGAGCCAGAAAAGATGGGAGAAGCCGAACCCGATCAAAGCCACGCCGAAGATGACGGCCGAGAGCGGAATCACCCGTCCCAGGCCGAGCACGGACTTCCGGGCGGCGAGCATCAGCGCGCCTGCTAGCGCTCCGACTCCGATCGCAGCCATCAGGTATCCGAGTGTGTGAGGGCCGCCGTGGAGGACGCGCGCAGCAAACACCGGCATCAGAACCGTGTATGGCATGCCAAGCAGACTGACAAGCGCTAAAAGGAGCAGAATCGACCGGATCGGAAGGGATCGTGAAACATACTGCCAGCCCTCACGCATTTCGGCAAACGCGCTGCGGTTGCCCGCGTGTCGCGGCTTCTTTGTAACTTTCATTGCCATCAGCGAAGCAATCACGGCAAGATAGCTGATACCGTCAATCAGGAAGCAATACCCTTCCCCGACAGCAGCAATGATGAGGCCCGCGACCGACGGCCCTAGCAGCCGCGCCGCATTCACCATCGAAGAGTTGAGAGCGATAGCATTCGGCAGATCCTCCCGCTGGTCCACCATCTCGACCAGGAACGCCTGCCGCGCCGGCATGTCTAGCGCATTCACGACGCCTTGCAACAACATAAGAGCGACGATGTGCCAGATGTCGATGGTACCCGTCAATGCGAGCCCAGCCAATAGGAACGACTGGATCATCGAGACCACCTGGGTGACGATCAGGGTTCGATGACGATCCCAGCGATCGATCCAGACGCCCGCGATCGGGGCAAGGAGAAACAGGGGAATGCTTCCCGCGAAACTGGTGACGCCGAGCAGAAACGGGGAGCGCGTCAGCCGGTATACCAGCCAACTCGTCGCAATCCGCGTCATCCATGTACCGATCAGCGAAACGCTCTGTCCGGCAAAAAAGAGCCGATAATTCCGGGATCGCAGAGCTCGGATGGCGAATGAAAACGAGCTTGGCTCCCGTTCGGAACTCATGCTAAAGCCGATTCATCATCGCCGTCGCGGTGGACTCAAAGTACGCGCGCAGAAGCCGCTGCGCTTCGTCGGGCATGGGAACAGTTTCCAGTGCTTTGTCCATGAGTTCCATCCAGCGGTCTCTTGCGGCCTGGTTGACCGGAAAGGGCGCATGCCGCATGCGAAGCCGGGGATGACCTCGCTTTTCCAGATAGCTCGGCGGACCACCAAATCGAAAAATCAGGAAATCGCGTAGTCGCTCTTCCGCTCCTGGTAAATCATCCTGGGGATACAGGGGACCGAGGATATCGTCGCCAGCAATCTGGCTATAGAAGCTTCCGATTAGCTTCCTGAACCCCTCGTCGCCAATAGCCGAATAGACTTCATTCTCCTCCACGGACACGATGCTAGCATCCGGCGGGAAAGGGTTCGGTGCTCGAAAGCTCCGCTATTGTTTGGGTTGCGCGTTCTTCTTTTGGGACTTGCTGCGCTCGCGATACTCTTTTTCAAGCATCAGGTCCATGCGCGCGCTGCCTAGGTCCAGAACAAGGGTCTTTTCGTCACGATTCAGCGTGAGCTTGTACGGTCCGTCCTGGGTGTCGTATTCGTCGAAAAACGTCAGCTGATCGCCGTCAACTTTATACCGGCCGGAGCGAGTATCCGCGCTGCCCGTTGATGTAGATTTTTTAACGAACCGTTCGTCAGTTCCGAGCGTTAGCGTTCCCCGGCACTCCTGGGGATGCGGCGTACCGTCAAAGCAAGGATGCTCGGTCGGGAAACCGCTATCCGTGACCACTTTGATGTATTCCCAGCCGTCAGGATCTTGCAACAGAGTAAGTTCGTCGCTACTGACAAACCCGCGCAGGTAGGGCACCGTGATGGCCGCACTGCAGACGCATAACAGAATCACCGTATGCCGAGCAGCCATAGGGATGAGTCTAGCTCAGTGAGTCATCGAGTAGAGAATGTAGTTGACCCCGATTCGTACTCCTAACGCCGAGTACTCCTCCGGATAGCCAGGAAAATCCGCCCACTCCCACGAGTCGCCCAAATCAGAATTGAAAGCAGCCGCGACCATGACGCGGCCTTTGTCGTCGTAGATACCTCGCCACTGCGCCACGTAGCCATCGTTACGGTATGGCACGCCGGTCCGCACGGCCCATTCGCCCGGAACCTGGTAACGGTCGTCCAGATCGTAAACGGTATGGAAAATCGGGTCCTTGTCGGGCAGTTCGATCACCGCACGATCAGGAAAGACACGCTTCATGCTTTGCATAAAGATCTCCCAGTCCCGAGTGCCCCAGAAGTCATCGCAAAGAAGAAAGCCGCCGCGAAGAAGGTACTCGCGCAGCGTTCGCGCCTGCTGATCGGTGAGATCCCATTCGCCCACGAATACCGCGTACAGCCACGGGTAATTAAAAACGTCGTTCCTGTCGTCCAGATTGACCGGTTGCTCGACAGACCGTACCTGTAAGCGAGTAAGGCGGCGTACGGCTTGCACAAAGTGCCGGTCGGAACGAGGATAATCGTTGGTCCAGCTGGCATGCCCCTGCGTCCAGTCCCAGCCCGCGTGTCGAAAGTGCGCGTCCGGGAATGGATGGGTACATCAGGCGCGCAAAGATCCACTCCGTCTTTTCCGTAAAGTCAGGCGGCAGAGCGATTTGAGTAACTCGATACTCGTCACCCGGATATTCCCGGAACGGCATCGGCTTGTCACGCTCAAAGGCATACAAGACCGCTCAGCAAGAGCAAGCCGGCGCCCAGGCGTAACCAAGTTATGTGCTGTCGCAAGGCCCCTAGCCTCGCCCTGAGGATAGCATCGGTTTTCCGGGACGGAGCTCCAGGATTCAGTACCCGGCGCCTTTGGTGGTCGGGTATCCCTTTTCGACCCAATCCGTTGTGGAGATTGGTCGGAATATGGACAACGCTAACGTGTTCGAACCCCAGTATCCTTCAGAGTCCGGTAAGCCGGGCGTACATTCGGGCACTTGTCAAACGGGCAGCAGCCGCAATAAACAACGACCGCATGCGATCGAGGGATATTGCGCACGACGGCTTTGAGTTGCTCGATTCCTTCCGGCTTGGAATCAGGTCCGGCAAAGATCGCGCCTTGAATGTGGGCGCCGACGAACAGCGAGTGAAAGCCGACGAAAATCAAGGTAGGGCGGGGGCGGTTGGATTTCGAAAGCAGGGTCGCCAGTTGCTCGGGCGGCATCAAGGCATCGGAAGGCAGAGTCTCGTCCGGCTTCCCGGCTTGCGCTCGCAGCAGAGGTGTTCGAGAGTCTACAAGAAGAAGGAAGAGCGGCATTAAAGCCAGTAGCAATCGCCTCGCCATACTACGATTGAATCACTGACGCTCGTTAGAATGCGTATTTCGCTTTTCATCACCTGTTATAACGATCTGCTGTTTGCGGATACCGGCGTTGCCGTCGTTCAGCATCCTGGAACGGCTGGGCCATCAGGTAAGCTTTCGACCCGAACAGACCTGTTGCGGTCAAATGCACTACAACACCGGATATCAACGGGAAACGGTCCCGCTGGTTCGCAAGTTCGTGGAGACCTTCGCGAATGATGAAGTCATCTGCTCGCCCTCGGCGTCCTGCGTGGCAATGATCCGGGATCATTACTGGAAAGCCGCTCGCATGGCCGGAGATCCGGAACTGGAAGCAAGAGTGATGGAGATTGTGCCGCGCGTGTTTGAGTTCACCGAACTACTGGTTGACAGGCTGGGCGTGGAAGATGTCGGGGCCTATTACCCGCATCGAGTCACCTATCATCCGTCGTGTCATTCATTGCGGCTGCTGCGAGTTGGGGATGCGCCGCTCCGGCTGTTACGCAATGTCGGCGGCATCGATCTGGTCGAACTGCCGAACAGCGAAGAGTGCTGCGGATTCGGAGGAACATTCGCTATCAAGAATCCGGACACTTCGTCGGCGATGCTTGCCGACAAAGTTCGGTGCGTGCTGAATACCGGAGCGGAGATGTGCACCGCGGCCGACAACTCCTGCCTGATGCATATCTACGGCTCACTCCACCGCCAGCGAACAGGAGTCAAGACAATTCATATCGCAGAGATTCTGGCCTCGACCCGGACGTCTGCAGCGAAGACGCCGACGTTCACTCACACGACGCCGAATCGAAGGGGGCATGTAGTGAGCGTTCGCGTCGGCTCCGCGGCAACATCGTCACCCTTCCCCAAAGCTGCATCGGCAGCGCTCGACGACTCCCAGCTTCGGCGCAACGTTAAGCATGCGACCGACATTATCCAGCTGAAGCGCAAGAACATGACCGGCGAATTGCCGGATTGGGAAGATCTGCGCACCGCGGGACACGCGATCAAGAACCACACGCTGCGGTATCTCGACGTTTACCTGGAGGAGTTCGAGCGTAACTTCAAGGCCAAGGGCGGAGTAGTCCATTGGGCGCGCGACGCCGATGAAGCGAACGAGATCATCACGGCAATCATCAGGCGGAGGGCAGAGAAAGAAGTCATCAAGGTAAAGACGATGACTTCGAACGAAATCCGGCTCAACGAGCACCTGGAACAGAACGGCATCGTTCCCTACGAAACGGACCTGGCCGACCTCATCGTGCAGCTGGGAGAAGATCAGCCTTCGCACATCGTCGTTCCGGCGCTTCATATCAATCGTGTCCAGATTCGCGAGATTTTTGAGGCGCGCATGCCGCTGAAAGAGCTCGGAATAGACGAACTCACGGATGCGCCGGAACAACTGGCGGAAGCCGCTCGCCGCTATCTCCGGAGCAAGTTTCTGACCGTGAATGTTGGGATCAGCGGGGCTAACTTTGCAGTCGCGGAGACCGGGTCGCTGGTGGTTGTGGAGAGCGAAGGCAATGGCCGCATGTGCCTGACGCTGCCTGACCTTCTGATCTCGGTGGTCGGCATCGAAAAGCTGATCCCAACATTTCAGGATCTCGAAGTGTTTCTGCAGAGCCTCCCGCGATCGTCGACCGGCGAGCGCATGAATCCGTACAACTCAATCTGGTCCGGCGTGACACCGGGAGACGGACCGGAAGAAGTGCACGTCGTTCTGCTCGACAACGGACGCACGGGTTTGCTGGCGGAAGAGGAGAGCCGGGAAACCCTGAATTGCATTCGCTGCGGGGCTTGCCTGAACGCATGTCCGGTATATCACCAGACCGGCGGCCACGCATATGGATCCGTCTACCAGGGGCCCATCGGGGCCATCATCACACCGCAATTGCAGAATCTTGAGCACTCCCGATCTCTGCCGTATGCATCATCGCTGTGCGGCGCCTGCTACGACGTGTGTCCGGTAAAGATCAACATTCCGGAAATCCTGATTATGCTGCGGGGAAAGATCGTTCGTGAAGATCAGAGCACATTTCTCGGCAAGCTAAATCCCGAAAACATTGCTATGCAGGCGATGGGTGTTGTGTTCGCGAGTTCAGGACTAATGACCGCAGCCGAGGGGCTCGCGCGTGTGGCGCAGTTTCCCTTCGTGCGCAACGGCGCCATTCGTCATCTCCCCGGAATGCTGTCGGGTTGGACGCAAACACGGGATCTGATGCCTTTACCGAAGCAGTCGTTCCGTCAATGGTGGGCCGAAAGGGAATCGAAGCGTAGCCGTGAGCACCAGTAACTCTCGTACTTACATCCTGAACCGGATCAAAGTCGCTCTGGACGCAAAGGACAACAACCGCGCGGAACTATGCGCGGCGGAGTGGCAGGAACTTCCGCGTCATTACCGGCGCTTCGGCCAGTTGGAAGAACAGGAACTGATCGCTTTGTTCGACACCCGGCTGCGGCACTACAATGGCACTCCGTTTTACAGCGAAGGGGACGTTCGTGAGGATATCGCCCGAATCCTTACGTCCCGCGGCAAGCGTGTACTGATCGTGCCTCCGGCGTTCCCACAGGAATGGCGGCCGGCCGGGTTCATGTTCATCCCTGACGAGAATCTTACGAAGGAACAGCTCGACCTGAACGACGGCGTGGTCACGCTGTGCGCGGTTGGTATCGCTCTTACCGGTACTGTGGTTCTCGAAAGCTCGCGCGAACAAGGGCGCCGGGCTGCGACGCTGATTCCCGATTACCACCTTTGCGTTTTGCGGCGCGAGAACATCGTTCAATTTGTGCCCGAGGCCATTCGACGCCTTGAGGTCTCAAAGGAACGACCGCTGACCTTCTTTTCCGGCCCCTCGGCGACCGTCGATATCGAAATGACGAGAGTTCGAGGCGTTCACGGTCCGAGAACGTTGGATGTTCTGATTGTCTAGACCGTTGCCAATCAAGTCTCGCACCGCGAACGCGCTCTGGGAAGCAATCACACGGCTGGACAAAGCCAAGATCAACAGCGTCTGGATTGCACTGAGAAACTCGCTCGCCGTTGCGCTTCCTCTCGGCGTAGGCATTGGGATTGGCAATCCTTCAGGCGCCGTTGCCGTGACGACGGGCGCTCTGAACGTCTCCTACTCGGACGGAACGGATGCTTATTCCCAGCGTGCCCGCCGCATGTTGACGTGGAGCGTTCTCGGCGCTTTTGCGGTGTTTATCGGCAGCGCGACGGGGCGCATGCATGTGATCGCTATCGCAATCGCGATGGCATGGGCCTTCATCGCGGGAATGCTGATTTCCGTCAGTACCCGCGCTGGCGATCTCGGCTTGAACACGCTTGTCGCATTGATCGTCTTCGCGGCTCGCGGCCCAACGACACTTGGGGGAGCATTCGATGCCGCACTTCTGGTTCTTGGCGGGGGCTTGCTGCAAATGACGTTCGCGCTGCTGCTCTGGCCGGTGCATCCGCACGAACCTGAGAAGCGCGCTATAGCCAAGGCGTACTGCGATCTGGCGGATAGCCTTACACCGTCAACCGAACGTGCGCTGGCGGCCACCCTTGCCACTCCCACTCGCGAAGTGCAGGAATCCCTGGGGGCGCTCGGCCGCGATCATACGGCGGAAGGCGAACGACTCCGTGTTCTTGTCGATCAAACCGATCGTATTCGCCTCTCCTCGTTTCAGCTTGATAGTCTTCGTATCCACTTAATCGGCTCGCGCGCACAATTGGGCGAGGGCGTCGACAAGGTCTTCGAGATAGCGGTGCGCCTGCTGCGCTGTGTTTCCGACTGCCTCATCGGGGAGGTGCGCCGGAAGGATCTCGCCGGTTTGGTGAGTGAGATCAATGCCGCCGTTGCGAGCCTGCGTTCCCGGATGAGTTCAGACGACAGCTTGGCAGCGGATGTAGCTGCGGCCGCGGACGTTTTCGTCGGGCAATTGCGCAGCGTTGCACGATTGGCGGACAACGCTACTCCTGAAGGTGAAGAAGAGTCACTCGAGAGGGAGGCGTCCATTCCGCTGCGACTTCGCGTGGGTGCCTGGATGGAAACTCTTCGCGCCAATCTGAGCTTTCGTTCTGCCGTGCTCCGCCATGCGTTACGGCTTTCCATCGGCGTCGGTCTTGCCGATGCGATCGGACACATGATCAGCTGGGATCGCACTTACTGGATTCCCATGACAGTCGCGGTCATCCTGAAACCCGACTTCACCACGACTGTCAGCCGCGGCGCGCTGCGGCTGCTCGGCACAGTCACGGGCCTGATGCTGGCAACGGTTCTGTATCATGCAACCCCCGGGAACGCTCTGACACAGCTTTTGCTCGTGGGCATCTTCACCTTTGCCCTTCGGATGCATGGACCGGCGAATTACGGAATTTTCAGCGTTGCCGTGAGCGGCCTGATTGTCTTTCTGATCGCCGAAACCGGAGTCGCACCCGGAGAGGTGGTCTGGCTGCGACTCTCTGAATACGACAGCCGGCGGGTTGCTCGCTCTTGTGGCCTACGCACTATGGCCGACGTGGGAACGCTCCGTCGTTTCAGATGCGATCGCCGACATGATCGATGCAACCAGGTCGTATTTCCAAGCCGTCATTCAGTCTCTCGGCACCTCTCCCGAGAAGGCGCTGGTGTCAACAGTGGAGGCGGGTCAAATCTGGCGCCGTGCGCGTTCTAATGCGGAAGCCTCTGTCGATCGGACGGCGGCTGAGCCTCGGATCTCTTCGGAAAAGGTAGACGCCCTTAATTCCATGCTGGCGAGTTCGCATGCGCTTGCGAACGCGATGGCGGCGTTAGAAGCAGGATTCCTTCACTCCTCTATGCCAACCATCCCACCTGCGCTCGACCAGTTCGCGCGCGACGTGGATTTCACCTTGTACTACTTGTCTGCCGCACTCAGAGGATCAGTCGCCGCCAGTCAGACTCTTCCGAAATTGCGAGAAGATCACCGGCGGCTCATCGAAGCGCGTCAAAGCCTCGGCGATGCGGATGAGTTCGTCCTGCTTGAAACCGATCGAATTACCGTAACGCTTAACACTCTTCGCGAGCAAGTGATGCGCTATGTCGGAATTGTGGAAGCGCCGCTGCCGGCGGCTACACCAGCAGCGTATCAGGCGTAATCGGCAGGTCGCGAACGCGTTTACCGGTGGCGTGAAAGATTGCGTTTGCTACCGCGGCAGCGGCGCCGGTGATGCCAATCTCGCCGATGCCCTTGGCCCCGATCGGATTGACATGCTCGTCCTTTTCTTCCACCCAAAACGCATCCATCTGTCCGATGTCGGCGTTCACCGGGACATGGTACTCGGCCAAATTGTTATTGACCCAGCGCCCCAGCCTGTGGTCCATCATGGCGTGCTCGTGAAGCGCCATGCTGACGCCCCACACCATTCCGCCGAGCAACTGGCTGCGAGCGGTTTTGGCATTCAGGATCTTTCCAGCCCCGAAGCAACCGACCATGCGCGAGACCTTGATCTGCCCCAGGTCGGCATCGATGCGAACTTCGGCGAATTGAGCACCGAACGCGTACATCGAGTAACGCTCCTTCTCGTCGCCCTGTTTGGTGTCGGCCTTCCCTTCAACGGTCCCCTGCCCGCTTCGGCTTAATAACTCCTGGAAGGTCTCGCCTTTCGAAGGATCGGTGCGGGAGAAGAGTCGTCCGTTCTGGAGCACAACGTCCTGCGTGTTCATACCGGATAACGGAGACCGCGCATCGCCGATTGCCATCTGGATCAGCTTTTCACGTAGCGCCTGGGTGGCGAGGTGGACGGCCGATCCGGTACTTGCGGCCGTTTGCGAACCGCCCGAGACCGGGGTCTGCGGCAGTTCCGTATCGCCAAGTCGGAACTTCACCTTTTGGATGGGAACGCCAAACGAGTCGCCCGCGATCTGGGTCATGATCGTGTACGTTCCCGTGCCGATATCCTGTGTGCCGGCGTCGACCGAAAACGTGCCGTCGGCGTTCAGTCGTGCGGAAGCGGAAGAAGGGCTGCGGCGCGTGGGGTATTCCGACGTTGCCATTCCCCAACCCACGAGTACATTGCCGTCGCGCATAGACCTGGGAGCAAACGGCCGTTTACTCCATCCGAAGTGATCGGCACCCAGGCGATAGCACTCGCGAAGAGACTTGCTCGACCAGGGAAGCTTCTTCTCCGGGTCGGTTTCGGCGTAGTTCTTCAAGCGAAACTCGAGCGGGTCCATTTTGAGTCGGTACGCCATCTCGTCCATGGCGGCTTCGAGTCCGTACGTTCCAGGAGCTTCGCCCGGAGCCCGCATGAACGAGGGCGTGCCGATATCCGACTTCACCAGCTTGTGAGCCGTCGCATTGTTCGGGCTGCGGTAAAGCATTCTCGCCGGCATGCTGGCTGTTTCCGCGTATTCGTCGAAAGACGAAGTATGAGCGATGGTCTCGTGGCTGAGCGCGTTCAGAGTTCCATCTGTTGCCAGACCAGCCTTGATTGCCTGCCTGGTTTCGGAACGGAAACCGAGCATCCCGAACATCTGCGGCCGCCGCAGTTCCAGCTTCACTGGCCGGTTCAACTGCTTAGCTGCCATGGCCGCCAGGACCACATGGGACCAGACCGGCCCCTTGCTGCCGAAGCCGCCTCCCAGATATGGCGACAGCACGTGCACGTTCTCGGGTTTGAGCCCGAACAGCGAAGCCACCCGTCCCCGGCACGAGAAGACGCCTTGGGTCGCATCGTAGAGCGTCAGGTGATCCGGCCCGTCCCACACAGCGATGGTGGCGTGCGGTTCCATGGGATTGTGAACCTCGAACGGCGTCCTGTAGACTTCGTCCAGCTTTAGTGCGGATTGCGCCAAGCTCGGCTTCGAGATCACCCCGTTTGCTCGCCGCTGGGTCGCCCGCCCCACCCACCTTCTGCGGCATATAGGCGGAGGACAGGCGCGACTCCAATTCCACTTCGGGCTTCCCCGTCGCATACCGGATTCCAATCGACTGAGCGGCTTCGTGCGCGTTTTCAAATGAGTCGGCGACCACAAGAGCCACCGGTTGGTTCGCGTACCGAACCACATCGTCCTGTAACACCTGAACGAGCCGCCCCGTCGGCGGCGCTTTCGGTTGACTCTCCAATCGCGGCAGTTTCAGGGCGTTCAGGTGAGTCATTACGGCAAGCACGCCCGGCATTGCTTCCGCTGTCTTTGGAATCGATCGACGCGATCCTGCCCTTCGCGACGGTGCTGGTCACGATGACGGCGCGTACCGCGTTCGGGATCTTGTGCTCATACGCATAGGTGGCGCGTCCCGTGACCTTCAAGCGCCCATCAATGCGGTCAATCGGCTGACCTACTAGTTCCGGCATTTCGTGTGGATATCCTAAACCTGCGTCATTGCAGCCGTTGTGCCAACTGCGCGCACAATGCTGCGTCGAGCGAGCTCAATTTTGAAATCGTTCCCGCCGTAGCCTTTGGCGTCCTTCAACTCCGCCTCGGCGGCGGCGCGCAGAACATTGGCCTCAGGCTTCTTACCGGCGAGGGCCTTTTCCGCCTTTTCCGCCCGCCAGGGCTTGTGAGCAACACCGCCCAGGGCGATGTGCGCCCTTCGAATTGTGCCGCCTTCTTCCATGTCGAGCGCAACCGCGACAGAAACCAACGCAAAGGCGTAGGACTGCCGATCGCGCACCTTCAGGTAGTAGGAACGTTTCGCATACGGCAAAGCTGGGACGTCGATCGCTGTGATGAGCTCACCGGGAGCCAGATTTGTCTCGTGCTGTGGTGTATCGCCGGGCAGCCGGTGGAAGTCTGCCATCGCAATGGAGCGCGAGCCTTTTGGCCCGGTGACTTGAACTTTCGCATCGAGCGCGGCTAGTGCAATACACATATCGCTGGGATGTGTGGCAATGCAGGAATTGCTGGCGCCCAGGATCGCGTGGATCCGGTTAACGCCTCCGATTGCCGCACAACCGCTTCCCGGCATGCGCTTGTTGCATTCTGCGTAGCTCGGATCGTAGAAGTAGTAACAGCGAGTGCGCTGCAGTAAGTTCCCGCCCATGGTCGCCATATTGCGCAACTGCTGGGAAGCACCGGCAAGGATCGCCTGACTTAAAACCGGATAGCGTGTACGAATGAGTTGGTGGTTCGCGGCGTCCGTGTTCCTCGCAAGAGCGCCCATCCGGATGCCACCCTCGTGCTCGGTGATCTCTGTTAGCGGAAGTCTATTAATGTCGACCAGATGGCCCGGGCGCTCAACACCCATCTTCATCAGATCGAGGAGGTTGGTACCACCGCCGATGAAACGAGTGTCGGAATTCGCGGCAATCGCCTTCACCGCATCGTCCACAGTCGCCGCGCGTGTATACGTGAAGGGCCTCATGCGATCTTCCCTTCATAAACCGCTCGCACCGCCGCGACGATCCCGGCATACGCACCACAGCGGCAGATGTTGCCGCTCATGCGCTCCTTAATCTCCTCGTCGGTCACCTGTAATTCCTTGATGGCCGCAAGATTAGGCGTCACGAAGCTGGGGGCGCCAGTTTTGATCTCGTCCAGAAGCGCCACGGCAGAGCAGATCTGTCCGGGTGTGCAGTACCCGCACTGCAGGCCATCGTGCTCGATGAACGCGGCTTGCATTGGGTGCAGGTCGGCACCTTTCGCGAGTCCCTCGATCGTTGTAATCTGGTCGCCCTCGTGCATGGCGGCAAGCGTCAGGCACGAGTTGATGCGGCGCCCGTTGACCAGAACTGTACACGCTCCGCACTGGCCGTGATCGCAGCCCTTCTTTGTGCCGGTCATCTGCAGATTTTCACGAAGCAGATCGAGCAGCGTGGTGCGGGCATCGATCTTTACTTGGTGAGCCTGGCCGTTAATGGTCAGATTGCAATCTAGTGACTTAACTGCTGATGCGGGGGCCTGCGCCGCCGCTTCGGCCGGAAGCGCCCCGCCGGCAGCGCCCGCCAGTGCAGTGCCGACAAAGGCTCTGCGGCTGACGCCTGGCGTCTCCCCCGACTGGTCTAATTCGTCTTGTTTCATGTCCGCCTGTGTTATTTCCAACTGGCCAGCGCCGCGCCGATATCGTCGGCTGGGTCGCTAGACGTTGGATAGACTTCAGAGCGGATTGTGACGCGCGACTTGGGCGCGCCGGGAAACGTATTTGCCGATGCTGAACGACGTTAAGTGACGGTTGCGGTCGCGATCGCGGGCTCCTCGACCATGTCACCAACGCCGCTGGTCTTAGCGTAAGAACGTAGCACTTCGGCAACACTCCACGCCTGGGCGCAGCAACCTCGAGGCGTGAAGGGCGCCTCTGCGTCGAAGATCTCGCTGATAGACCCGACGCAAGCCTGGTTCAGGTGCTCCTCAAGGCCTTTCAGGAATCCGCGAGCCGTCTTCAGATCGTTCGGATAGACTTTGAGCCACGCGTCGATAAACGGCCCGATGAGCCAGGCCCAGACCGTGCCCTGATGATAGGCAGCATCTCTCGATCGCAGGTCGCCGTCGTACTTGGGTTTGTAGTCCTTCTCGCCCGGCGCCAGTGAGCGCAGGCCCACAGGAGTCAGCAGCCGCTCCTTGACGACCTTCAACAACTGATTCCCATCTCGAGGGATCGAGAACAGGATGCTCGAGCGAAATCGCGAAAATCTGATTGGGCCGGCAGCCGGATCCGGGCGGCCGTTCTCGCCATCGATCACGTCGAAAAGAAATCCGCTATCGGCATTCCAGAACCGCTGGTTGAACGAGCGTTTGGCCTTTTCGGCGTGCCCGCGATCCCGTCGGCTTCACCCGTTCGGTCGTATCGCCGCAGCCATCCCTCGAGGAGACGGAGAGCGTTGTACCAGAGCGCATTGATCTCAACAGCTTTCCCGCGTCGCGGCGTCACCACCCAATCGTCCACCTTGGCGTCCATCCAGGTCAGCTGATAACCCTCCTGTCCCTGGACCAGCAGTCCGTCCTTGGGATCGACATGGATATTGAAGCGAGTTCCGCGCAGGTGATGACCCACAATGTCGAGCAATGAAGGAATCAGCTGCTGAAGCAGATGCTCATCGTCGACACGCTGCAAATATTGATTCAGCGCGTGGAAGAACCAGAGCGTCGCATCGGCGGTGTGATACAGACCGTCTGTTTTCCCTTCGGGGAACATGTTCGGAATCAGCCCATCCCGAATGTAATGCGCAAAGGTGCGGAGGATGTAGCTCGCCTCCACTTGCCGTCCGGTGGTCATGGTCAGGCCTTCCAGACTGATCATGGTGTCGCGGCCCCAATCGGTAAACCAGTGGTAGCCGGCGATGATGCTGCGAATTTCGTCGCCAGCGGCACGCGCCCGGGCCGTGTCTTCGCGACGTCCCACGGGTGTAAAGACGAACTGGTCGGCGGCCCAGACAAGCTCCCGGCAAACATCGCCGCAGACGGCCGGATGGGCTTCGAGCAGCAGCCGGCGTTTGCGGTCGTGCTCGGCGTCCCAGGCCTGCTTCGGGGCAAAGCGCGGACATGACTTCCCAGATTTCCGTTGAAGCGATCAGCGTCGTTTCCGAGCCCGGCGTCAGTTTAGCGGAAAAATACCCGGGGTCCAAAGGTCGCCTCGAGAGATATAGCCGCGGCTTCGCTCCATCTCGTAAATGATGTTTCGGATCTCTTGCAGTCGATGGCAAATTGCGCCTCGTCGCCGAGGTGAATCATGCGCAGCGAGGGTTCACCGAGTTTGATCTCGAAATGGTGATCGCGGAATGTCGACCGCGAAGTCACCGATCGGCGTGTTCACGGGCGCTTCGTGCCCGCTGAAGTTGAGCGCCGGGCGAAGTCGAAGCTGACGCGAGCCTGTCCCTTCCGGGATGCAGTAGCGAATGAAGCCGGTGTTCTGACGATGGGGAAGATAGACGCGCTTTTCGATCGTGAGTCCGCCGACTTCGTAGGTCCAGACGGGAAGGCCGGAATCGAGCTCAAACAGGTCAGGTAAGGCGAGCCGCAGAACTCCCGTCTTCAGTGGTCAAACCGTTAAGCGTGAAACTTGTCGCCGTTCGGGAACACAACGGTCTCCAGCATGTCGTTCAGCATCATCGTCCGGCCCTTCGGCGAGGGAAGAGCCGCCACCAGATAGCTGTGAAAGACCCGGGTCGGCGTGCCGCCTAGTGTTCCCGTCGCATAACCGCCGAGCCCGTTTGTGACCAGCCACTCGGTTTCGGTTAGCAGGCGGTTCTCTTCAGGCGTGAGAGGAGCCTTCGCGGTATGTCGATAGATTTCGTTCATGCGTGGGAAATGTCTGCAGCTTAAATTAAAATCTAGCAATTTCGGTGGAACTGGATGGAGCACAACGGCCGCCATTCCGGGAATCTGCCAGTTTTCTTCGGAATCCAGAACGGCCGTTCCGCATCCGCCATACTGCGGATCATCGGAGGACCAAAGCTTCAGCCATTGCCGGGCAGCCGGCGGAGCAAGCAAGGGCTCTGGAGCGGGATTGAATTCCAGATCGGTCCCGAGGTTGACCACAAGCAGACGATCGTCTTTAAAGCCGTCCGAAAAGTAACGAAGCACGAAACATTGCGGGTTCAGAACAGCTCCATCCACGCCCTTGTCTCCGCCCTGCGTGAAAGAACGGGATCCTCTCGTCGCAGCCGCAGCAGATCGCGATGAAGTTTGTAGATTTCGGCGTGCTTCGACTACTTCCGAGTGATCAATCTTGGAATTTTCAAAGGTGGCGGGAGACGACGGGTCGTCGAAGCACTTCTTCATTTCCGGCATCACGAGAGATCGCCACTGGCCGAGGAATTCGGCGCGTCCTTGCCGTACCTTTTCCGCCAGTTCGGGCTTATGGTCGGCGAAAAACAGGAACTTGCTGGAGGACGCAAACTCCTGCCCCTGGAAGAGCATCGGCGTCCCCGGCATCAGCAGCGTGAATGCTGTCAGTGCTTTGTACGCGCCGGGCGACGACTAGTTCGTGAGCGCGCTGGCCGTTAGCCGAGTTCGCCATCTGGTCGTGATTCTGGATGAAGTTGACCATGCGTGGCTTTGCGGCAGGCCGAAGGTGGAGCGTTCCTCGCCGTTGCTTCTGCCAGCGATACCACTGCCCCTGGAACAAGATAGCCGTACTTGGCTGCCGAAACAAACTCCTGCGCGGTGCCCCGGTAGTCCGTGTAGTAGGCGTCGGCTTTGCCGGTCAGAGCGACCATCGCAGAGTGATGATAATCATCGTTCCAAAGCGCGTCGAAACCGTATCCGCCCTCGGCAAGCGGGCGAAGCAGACTTGGTGTCTTGCGGTTCGTTTTCGCCGATCAGGATGATCGACCGTTCGCCGGCGGCTTCTCGCGCTGCTTGCCCGATCTCGAGCAGGATGTGGGGCTCCGATTCGTCGTGGATATCCTGCGTGGCGTCGAATCGGAGTCCGTCCAGATGAAATTCGCGGATCCAATAGGCCGCATTCTCGCGGAAGATACTCCCGAACCGGCGCACTGTTCTCGCCGTCGAAGTTGATGCCCTGACCCCAGTCCGTTCCGTGTTTTTTCGATAAGATAGAACGGCGAGAACTTGGTCAGGTAGTTTCCATCCGGGCCAAGGTGGTTATAAACCACGTCCAGAATGACGGCTAGGCCGAGCGCATGCGCCTGATCCACAAACGACCGCATGTCGTCCGGTGTGCCGTAGATTGACGCGGGCGCATAAGGCTGGACGCCGTCGTAGCCCCATCCGAACTTTCCCGGGAAAGTCGCTGACGGGCATTATCTCAAGGACCGTGACGCCGGTGTCCCGCAGATAGTCCAGCCGCTCCGCGGCCGATGACCAGGTCCCGCCTTCCGTGAACGTTCCAAGATGCATCTCGTAGATGACTTGGCCCTTGATGCGAATGCCAGGCCACGTTCTGGTCGGTCCAGCGAAAGGCTTCGGGGTCAACGATCTTGCGAATAACCGTGCGGCCCGGACGGTTGAAATCGTGAGGCGGGATCCGGATACGCTTCTCCTCCGTCCATCTGTATTTGTAGCGCCACCCGGCTGCGGCATTTTCCGCTACATCCCGAGAAGTAGCCGTTTCCTTCGGACGCGAGAGCGACGGCCTCCTGCGAATCCTCGAAAACGACCGCAACGGAGTTGGCGCTTGGGGCCCACACTCGGAAGTGGACTCCTCCTTCCGGCTGAACTTCGGCACCAATAGGCAAACTCAGGCAGGGAGTGGCTTTACTTATATTCATTTCGATTTTCGATTAAGGGAGGGCGTCAGAAACTACAACTGTACAGGTAGACCTTCGGGGCGATGCCGGGGTTTCTTCTAGTGTAAACGTGAAACGGCATACTAAGCACTTTTTTGATTGGCCCCATGCTTGATCGGGAATAGCCGAATTCATGTTACCCTGCAGATGTGCGCTCCTGGAGTCACCTACGATCGCTCGAGGCCGAAAGCATCCACATTTTCCGGGAAGTTGCGGCGGAATGCCAACGGCCGGTGCTGCTGTATTCGATAGGCAAAGACTCATCCGTTCTCCTTCGACTGGCCCAGAAGGCGTTTTACCCCGGCCCGATTCCCTTCCCCCTGCTTCACATCGATACCGGCTATAAGTTTCCCGAAATGATCGAGTTCCGGGACCGCTACACGGCCGAGCTTGGACTTAAGCTGATCGTTCATAAAAACCAGGCGGCGCTTGACGAGGGCGCAAATCCATTTGCCTGGGGCACACAGCGCTGCTGCGGCGCCTTGAAAACGACCTCTCTTCTGGATGGCTTGCGAGAAGGCGGCTTTGATGCGGCCATCGGCGGCGCCCGGCGCGACGAGGAGCGGTCGCGGGCAAAGGAGCGGGTGTTCTCCTTCCGCGACAAGCGCGGCCAGTGGGATCCGCGGAATCAGCGCCCGGAACTCTGGAACGTATTCAACACTCAGGTCCACGCCGGCGAAAGCTTGCGGGTATTTCCGCTTTCGAACTGGACGGAAATGGACGTCTGGCAGTACATCCACGCCGAGAATATCCCGATCGTTCCGCTGTATTTCGCAAAACCCAGGCCGATGCTGGTTCGCGGCGATTCGCTGCTTCCGATCGAGCAACCCATTCCCCGGCTGCCCGGGGAAGAGCCGAAAATGGTGATGTGCCGAATGCGCTCCCTGGGGTGCAGTCCTTGTACAGGCGCCATTTATTCGGAAGCTGACACGCTTCCCAAAATCATCGAAGAGCTGGTTGGAATGCGGCGTTCCGAGCGCCAGAACCGTGTCATTGACCACGACCAGGACGGCTCGATGGAGATCAAGAAACAAGAGGGCTACTTCTAGTGGCGAGCACTACGGGCACCCTGCCTGAAACCGATCTTTTCGAGTCGTTTCTTGAGGCTGAGAAGGCAAAGGATCTGCTCCGGTTGAGCACCGCCGGAAGCGTGGACGATGGAAAATCGACACTCATCGGCAGACTTCTGTACGATTCCCGGGGAATCTACGAGGATCAGCTGGAGGCGGTCACCAAGGCTTCCGTCGGCCGGAACGCCGGTACGATCGACTTCTCGCTGCTGACCGATGGGCTGCGAGCCGAGCGTGAACAGGGCATCACGATCGACGTCGCGTACCGATATTTCGCCACGCCGAAGCGGAAGTTCATCATCGCTGATACTCCCGGCCACGAGCAGTATACGCGCAACATGGTGACAGGCGCGTCGACTGCCGAACTTGCGATCGTTCTCGTGGACGCGCGTAACGGTGTGTTGCCGCAGTCGCGACGGCATGCCTATATCGCCTCTCTGCTGGGGCTGCCGCATCTGGTCGTGGCCGTGAACAAGATGGATCTGGTTGGCTATGACCAGTCCGTGTTCGATGCCATCGTGAGCGATTTCCGCCAGTTCCTCGGCGATGCGAAGATTCAGCCCTACTTTGTCCCGATCAGCGCTCTGGCCGGCGATAACGTTGTGAGCCCGAGCAGCAATATGCCCTGGTTCGACGGACCAAATCTCCTGGAGTATCTCGAAAGCGTTCCCGTCGGAAGTCGAACGCGTCGGGCTCCGTTCCGCTTTCCGGTTCAGCGCGTGGTCCGGCCCAACCAGGATTTCCGCGGCTACGCGGGAACCGTCGCTTCCGGCGAAATACAGCCGGGCGATCCGGTGATCGTGCTGCCGTCCGGCCGGCGAACGACTGTCCAGACGATCACAACCTTCGACGGCGACCTGCCTCGCGCGGAGGCGTCCGAAGCTGTCACTCTCAGCCTCACGGACGAAGTCGACATCATTCGTGGGGATGTAATCGTCGGCGTCGACGAACTCCCGGAACAGTCGCATGCCATTGAAGCCACGCTCGTCTGGCTGAATGCGACGCCCGCGTCGTTGGGAGCCCGTTATCGAATCAAGAGCGCTACGCGCCAAAGCACGTGCACGCTCGACAGCATCGAATATCGCATCAACATCAACTCACTGGCCCATGAAAGCGCCCGTGCGCTCGAGATGAACGAGATTGCGATCGTGCATATTGAGACGGCGCGTCCGCTGGTGTTCGATCCCTACGAGACGAATCGAACCACGGGCAGCTTCATCCTGATCGATCCGGCAACGAACGCCACTGTTGCCGCGGGCCTGATACGTCGCAGTTACGACGAAGGCCGTTCGGGACGTACTGCGCAATTTGAGTGGCGTCTCCGGGACGGCTCCCTGGTTTTGTCGCTTCGGAATACAACGGCAGGATTTTCGACCACTCCCAGCGAAGATTCCGGCGCCCTGTCCGGGCCTTTGGCCATCGAAGATGTAGAAGCCGTTGACGCGCTTCAACATTTACTGCGGCGGTTGCGAATCTCTCTTCCCGATCGCTCAGATTCCGACGAAGGGGATTACACAATATGACGACGCTATCATCTGAAGAACTCGCGCTTTCAAAGCCGGGAGAGGCGCGCGCCGCCATTGCCGAGGCACTGAAACAAAGCTCTTCGGCGTGCGTAACCTGCAGCTTCCAGGCTGAAGACATGGTGGTGCTCCGGATGGTGCAAGAGGTCGTGCCCGACGTTCCGGTTCTGTTTCTCGACACCGGTTATCACTTCCCAGAGCTTTACGCGTATCGGGACGAGATGGCGGCCAAGTACAACCTGAACCTGGTTAACGTCACCCCGACGCGCACGGTCGCCGAACAGGAAGCGGAGTTCGGCCTGCTTTATCAAATCCAGCCCGATCGGTGCTGCAAGCTGCGGAAGGTGGAGCCCCTTTTTGGAGCACTCCAGGATTACCAGGTCTGGTTTACCGGGCTGCGACGCGTGCAGTCGCCCACGCGAGCCAACCTGCAAGTCCTTGATCACTTCCCGCTCCCCACGGGCAAGCAACTCCTGAAAGTGAGCCCGCTCGCCGATTGGAACGACAAAGAAGTCTGGAGCTTTGCGCGGGAGAACGGAATCCCGCTGGTCTCGCTCTACGATGCCGGATACACAAGTATCGGGTGCCAGCCATGCACCGCCTTACCGGCTGACCCCGGGAATGCGCGTTCCGGCCGCTGGGCGGGACGGAAGCTCGAGTGCGGCATCCACATCGCAGAGGCACACTGAGTGGAGATCCTGCTCGGATTCGTGATCGCGCTCATGATCTCACTCACCGGAGTGGGAGCAGGCAGCATGACCACGCCCCTGCTGATCTTGCTCTTAGGCGTCAGTCCGGCCACCGCCGTGGGGACGGCTCTTACGTTCGGCGCCATCGTGAAGATCGCTTCGGTGCCGGTGTATGCGTTTCGGAATCAGGTAAATCTCCGCATCCTCAAATTTCTTCTCGCAGGCGGGCTGCCGGGAGTTCTGGTAGGCTCTCTGGCGCTCGGCTGGTTGAAAGACAGCCGTTTTAGCGGGACGCTTTACGTCCTTCTCGGCGCCATCATCGTTTCCATCTCTCTCTTCCATCTTTGGCGTATCTTCTTTCCGTACCGCCAATCGGGACACAAGGATCGGCCGAACCTGCTTTGGGCGTGTGCCTTCCCCATCGGCGCGGAGGTCGGATTTTCTTCGGCCGGTGCCGGTGCTCTCGGTTCACTGCTTCTGCTGAGTTTCACGCGCCTGACTGCGGCCGAGGTCGTCGGTACGGACCTGTGTTTTGGCTTGGGCGTATCGGCCATCGGCAGCGTGATTCAGCTGGGACAGGGGAACTTCGACAGTGCTCTTCTTTACAAGCTGGTGATCGGCGGTTTGTGCGGAGCAATCACCGGATCCTTCCTGGCAGGCAAGATCGCGCAACGCCCGTTGCGAGTCGCGCTGTTATCCATGCTGGTTGTTTTGGGCTTCCAACTCGCAACGCATTCTTCCCCCAAGCCGGCTCCGAGCCCGCGCGCAATGCTGCAGCCTTACGTTCGCTAGAACGCTCCAGCGATTTCGTTTTTCCCTTAGCTAGTACAATGTCAGTTTCATGCCAGAACTGCTTGCCGGCAAGACCGCGCTCGTGCTCGGCATCGCGAATAAGTGGAGCATTGCTTACGCGATCGCATCCGCTTTCGTCCGTGAAGGCGCCTCTCTCATCCTGACCTATCAGGGAGAACGCCAGCGGCAAGCGGTGGAAGAGTTCGGAACCGAACTGAATGCAACGAAGGTCGTCAACTGCGACGTTACAAAGCAGGACGAACTCGACAACTTAGTGGCCGAGGTGAAGAACGTATCACCTGCGCTTCATGCCGTGGTTCATAGCATCGCCTTCGCCAACAAAGACGACCTCAGCCGTCCGTTTGTAGAGACCAGTCGGGACGGATACTTGCTCGCCCAGGAAGTAAGCGCCTATTCACTCGTTTCCGTCGCTCGCGCCCTTGCACCCCTTATGACGGAAGGCGGCTCTCTAACCACCCTGACGTATCTGGGGTCGACCCGCGTCGTGCAGAACTATAACGTCATGGGCGTGGCGAAAGCTGCTCTGGAAGCTTCTGTGCGTTATCTTGCAAGCGATCTTGGACCTTCTAAGGTCAGGGTGAACGCAATCTCGGCCGGGCCTATCAAGACCACGTCAGCCCGAGGAATCAAAGATTTCAGCAAGGTCCTGGATGGGGTGGCCGCAGCCGCTCCTCTCCGCAGAAACACCGACCCGGCGGAGGTTGCCGATACGGCAGTCTTCCTGGCAAGCGACTTGGGACGAGGCGTCACAGCTAATGTGATCTACGTAGACGCCGGATTTCAAAGCGTGGGCCTCACGGCCGGCTGATACACTTTTCCCTTTTGGAACGGCAGATGTTGTCAAACGATTGCCAAAGCTACACGTCTGAATTGACAGCGCTTTTTGCCGTTCACTATCCTGGATTTTCCAGCGCATCAACGTTTAGCACATATCTAGTACCGCAAAGGCGCTGAAGATTGGTCGCCAATCACGTCGTCCAAGTCTTGTTCTGCATAACCATATGATCCAAGTTGAAGGTCTTTCAAAGAAGTACGCGCGCCATGTCGCTGTGGACAACATTTCGTTCTCAGTAAACAAAGGCGAGATCGTCGGCTTTCTCGGTCCCAACGGAGCCGGAAAAACGACAACCATGCGTATGCTGACTTGCTTCCTGCCTCCTTCTGAGGGTCGGGCATCGGTAGCTGGTTTTGATGTTTTCGACAAGCCGTTTGAGGTAAAGAAGCGGATCGGGTACCTTCCCGAAAACTCCGCCGGTTTACCCGGAGATGAGCGTCGCAGACTACCTCCTCTTTGTCGCGCGCCTGAAAGGAGTCCCCAACTCCGAGATCAAGAGCCGGACAGAGCAGGTGATGGAGCGATGCTTTGTTTCTGACGTGAAGAGCAAGTTGATCTCCAAGCTCTCCAAAGGCTACCGCCAGCGCGTCGGATTGGCACAGGCCATCATCCACAATCCCGACGTGCTGATCCTGGACGAGCCGACCTCGGGGCTGGATCCTCAGCAGATCAACGAAACACGGCGGTTGATCAAGAGCCTGGCGGGCGAACACACGATTATCCTGAGCACTCACATCCTGCCGGAAGTCGAGACGATCTGCCAGAAGGTCATCATCATCAACCGCGGCAGGCTGGTTGCTACCGACTCGGTGGAGCACCTGAAGAGCCGCGGGTTGAGCAACGCCGTTCAGGTACAAGTTCACACCGACGGACAGGGCAGCCAATCCGCCGTGCATCAGAGACTTGAGCAAGTCCCGGGCGTGAGCAAAGTACTGGATCGTCCGGCCGCTGCCGGCCGGTTCTCGTTTCGAAGTGGAGAGCATGTCGGACCGGGATTCCCGGGGCGATATCGCCCGAGCGATCGTGCAGGCGGGATGGGACCTGGTCGAATTGAAGTCAACCAGTTTGACCCTCGAAGAAGCTTACCTGCAGATTACGGGTGCGAGCGCTGGCGTAGAGACTCCGGCCCTTGTTGATGGAGGAGTGCAGTGAGAAACGTTTGGACCATCGCTCGTCGCGAGCTTTATTCATATTTCGTTTCGCCCGTTGCCTGGGTGTTGTTGACGATTTTTGCGTTCCTGAGCGGCCTGTTCAGCTACATCATTGCTGCAAGTTTCGTCCGGTTCTCTCTCGAAGGACAGATGAGCGGACAAGGCGGACCGATGAACCTGAATGAACAGGTCATCGCACCGCTGTTCTCGAACATTGCTGTTGTTGGCCTGTTTCTGATTCCGCTGATCAGCATGCGG
Organism: uncultured Acidobacteriaceae bacterium; assembly: GCA_963730775.1. Classification (GTDB taxonomy): domain Bacteria; phylum Acidobacteriota; class Terriglobia; order Bryobacterales; family Bryobacteraceae; genus Bog-105. Next base: position 413,095 of record CAVSTI010000029.1, read on the forward strand.
CTTTTCGCCGAAGAGAAACGTCAGGGGACGATCGAACTTCTTGTCACTTCACCCGTCCACGATCTCGAGATCGTCCTGGGTAAGTGGCTCGCGGCGGTCCTGATGTATGCGTCGCTGCTGGTTGTTCTGCTTCTCGACTTTTCATTCCTGTTCATCTACGGCTCACCGGACTGGAAGCCGGTTGCTACCGGCCTGCTCGGAATCCTCCTGCAAGGTGCGTGTCTGCTTTCTCTCGGAACGTTCATTTCGACCACCACCCGCAACCAGATTGTTGCCGGCGCCGTCGGATTTGCGCTCGCCCTGGTGCTGTGGATCCTGAATTGGACAACATCCTTTGGCAATTCCGATACCGTGCAGGTTCTGAATTACCTGTCGATCGTTAGCCACATGGACAGCTTCTCGCGCGGCGTGATCGACACCAAAGATCTTATTTACTACTTATCTATGATTTTCCTGGGATTGTTTCTCACCACCCGCTCCCTTGAATCCCTGCGGTGGAGGTCGTAAATGGCTGAGTTAGGTCTCAACGATACCAACAACACCCCGACGCCGGTCGTCACCAGGGGCAAGAACACGGCGGCGGCTCAGCAGGCTCGATTCGGCGCAACGGCTCTTCTGTACACCGTTGTCGTCATTGCGGTACTTGTGATGGTGAACTGGCTGGCGAACCGTTACAACAAAACGTACGATACGACCAGTAACAAGCGCTTCACACTGTCGCAAGAGACGCAGAAGCTGGCGCAGAACCTGAAGTCGGACGCGACCATCACTTACATCGACAGGAGCAGCGGATTCGAAAGCGCGCGAGGAATGCTCGACCGCTATAAGAACCTGACGCCCAAGATCCACGTTCAGTACATCGACTATCAGAAGCAACCGACGGTGGCGCGTTCTTATGGACTGCGCTCCCCAGGCACTGCATACGTCGAGACCGGCGGCCGCCGCGAAGAGGCAAAGTCCCTGACGGAGGAAGGTCTCACAGGTGCTTTCTTGAAGGACCTGAAAGGCGTACGCAAAGTATGCTTCGTATCAGGCAGCCGCGAGCACGCACTGGACGGCACGGACGCAAACGGTCTGTCTCAGTTCAAGACGCTGCTCGAACGGGACAACTATCAGGCACAGTCCGTGACCCTGCTCGACAAAACCGAGGTCCCGAAAGAGTGCAACGTTCTGGTCATCGCCGGCCCGCAAAGCGATTACACGCCCAACGAAGTCACTGCGATCAAGAACTACGTGACCACTGGCGGGCGAGCCTTGATTCTGCTGGATCCGCCCTTGAATTTCGCCCGTGAGCGCATCGCGGACAACAAGGCTCTGACGGATCTTCTCGCGAGCTGGGGTGTAACGGAAGACAAGGATCTCGTGCTTGAGCAGAACCCGATGGGCCAGCTCTTCGGTTATGGGCCCGAAATTCCGCTCGTGAACAACTACGAGTCGCATCCGATCGTGAACGATCTGAAGAACAGCTTCACTGGTTTCCCGGTCACGCGATCGCTCCAGATCAAGAATGGCGACAAGACCACGGTAGAAAAGCTGTTTTCGACAACCGACCGTGCCATTGCCACAACCAAACTGGATTCGAACGAGATCAATCCTTCAGATCCGAGCAACAAGAAGGGTCCGTTCGTTCTCGGCGCAGCCGGCAGCTATAACACCGGGAACACCAACAATCCCGGACGCTTTGTGGTGATTGGCGGTTCAGGATTTCTGACCAACGGCATGCTGCCGTTCCAGGGGAACCGCGATCTGGCACTCAACACGATCAACTGGCTTTCGTCTGACGAAGACCTGATCTCGATCCGGCCGAAAGCACCAGAGGATCGGCGACTGAATGTAAACCAGCGCCAGATGAATCTCTTCTTCTATTTCGATCTGATCGCCATTCCGCTGCTCATCATCCTCGGCGGCGTGTCGATCTTTGTGAAACGGAGATAGCATGAAACCGCGAAGTTTACTCGTCGCGGCCGTACTTCTGGTCGCTCTCAGCGGGGCCGTCTGGTGGTCTAAGCGCCACCCGGAGGCGGCCCAGTCCAGTACCGCAAGCACACCTGCCAGCCCGAAGCTGGCCGAAATTCCGAGCGCTCAGATTAAAGATCTGACGATCAAGAAGAAGGACGGGTCCACCGTCGAGGTCCAGAAGACCAAGGACAAGTGGACCATCGCGGCACCAGCCCAATATCCGGCGGATCAGGATGCGATCACCAGCATGACCTCTGCGCTGAGCCCGATGACGGCCGACAGCGTGGTAGAAGATAAGGCAACCGATCTCTCTAAGTACGGTCTGAATGCACCTAGCCTGACGGTTACGGTTCACGAGAACAGTGGGAAATCGGACGAAATTTCTTTCGGCGATGACGTCCCGGCGGGCTCTCTCGTATACGTTCGGGTCGGATCCGATCCCGAAGGTCTATGCCGTTTCTTCCTCGACGAAAACATCGTTGGACAAGAGCGTCAATGATCTGCGCGACAAACGAATGCTAACGTTCGATTCGAACAATCTCACGCGCGTGGAGCTTGTCTCCGGGAAAAGCGATGTTGAATTCGGGAAGAGCAACGCCAACGAATGGCGCATCGTGAAACCGCAGCCTTACCGGGTAGAGAACTTCCAGGTGGAAGAACTGATTCGCAAACTCGGCGACGCCAAGATGGATCTTTCGACTAACGCGGAAGACACGAAGAAGGCGGAAGCGAACTTCGGGTCGGGCAAGTTGGTCGCGACCGCGAAGGTGAGCGATCCTTCCGGAACTCAAACTCTGGAAGTGCGCAAGAACAAGGACGACTACTACGCAAAGAGCAGTATCGTCAAAGGCGCCTACAAGGTCAGTTCCGACCTCGGCAAGGAACTTGAGAAGAGTCCGGAAGATTTCCGGAACAAGAAGCTCTATGATTTCGGGTTTAGCGATCCGACCAAGATCGACATGACCGGTTCGGCGGGCGACAAGAGCTTAGTCCGCAGTGGGACAGACTGGAAGCTGAATGGCAAGACGATGGATGCGGGATCAGTCCAGACATTCATCGACCGGCTCCGCGACGCGGCGGCTTCCAAGTTCGTAGATTCCGGCTTCACCACTCCGACCTTCACAGCGACGGTAGTCTCAAGCGATGGCAAGAAAACCGAGAAGGTGGAGTTTTCGAAGTCGGGCGACAATTACATCGCTCGCCGCGCGAATGAACCGTCGCTTTATCAGCTTGATGCGAAAGTAGTAAACGAAATCGTGGACGCCGCACGAAGCATTAAGCCCGAAAATAAGTCAAAAAAATAAGGACCGATATGGCGGGCTGGCAATTAAACCAGCCCGCCTTCCCCACTCCACCGCCATGTCTGCTCTCAATACCGATCTCTACGAATTGACTATGGCGGCGGGATATTTTGTCGCGGGCAAGACCAAGGAGGTCGCCACTTTCGAGCTATCGGCGCGCAAGCTGCCCGAGAACCGCAATTTCCTGATCGCCGCCGGTTTGCAACAAGCGGTTGAGTACCTTTCCGATCTGCGATTTTCGACGGACGAGATCGATTACCTTCGTTCGCTTGTCGCATTCAAGAACGCTCCTCCTGAGTTCTTCAAGTTCCTCCGCGATCTCCGTTTCACGGGTGACCTTTTTGCATTGCCGGAAGGCACACCTGTTTTTCCAAACGAGCCCATTGCGATCATTCGCGCTCCTATCGTTGAAGCACAGCTGGTCGAGACCTACCTGCTTTCGACGTTTGGGTTTCAAACGATGGTGGCGTCGAAAGCCATCCGGTGTGTCACAGCTGCGGAGGGCCGGCCCGTGGTCGAGTTCGGAAGTCGGCGCGCTCACTCACCCGAAGCTGGCATTCTGGCGGGACGCGCCGCTTACATTGGCGGCTGTTCGGGCACCAGCAACTCGCAAGCTGGAAAGAATTTCGGCATCCCGGTATTCGGAACGGCCGCACACTCCTGGACAATGGCGTTCGGAACAGAGGAAGAGTCGTTCCGGGCACTGCAGACGTTGCTCGGAGATGCCACGGTCTTCTTGATTGATACCTACGACACGATCGAAGGCGCGCGCTTGGCCACAAAGGTGGGCCACCCATGCTGGGGCGTGCGGCTCGATAGCGGAGACATCGTGGCGCAGTCCCGGGAAGTGCGGCGCATTCTGGACAACGCCGGAATGCAAACCGCAAAGATCTTCGCTACCAATGACCTGAACGAATACCGGCTGGCGGAAATCGTCCGCTCCGGAGCACCCATCGACGCTTTCGGAGTCGGAACCCAACTCGCCACGTCTGCCGATGCTCCGGCCTTGTCCGTTGTCTACAAGTTGGTAGAGTTGCGCAAAGACAAAGCGGTCAGCTACGCCGCGAAGTTTAGCGATGAGAAGAGCACCTTGCCCGGAGCGAAACAGATCTATCGGTATCCGGGCCATGACATGGTCGCGCTGGGAAGCGAGTGCAACAGCGATTTTTCCGGCGGCGAGCCACTCATTCGCCCCGTATTCGTCGGCGGCAGGCTCGTTGAATCTCTCCCGGCGGCTCCTCAGATCCGGGCCTACGCGCATGCCGCGATCGATTCACTTCCGAAGCATCTTCTATCGCTCGAAGAGGCGGCGCCCCACCCTGTCGAGATCAGCCCGCGATTGATCGATCTAGCCGACACTTTGCGTACGCAACACCAGGCAGTTCGCTGAGACCTGAGCCAGCGCGCTCATAATGGCTTTGTGAAGACCGTTTTCTTCGACGTCGATACACAGCTGGATTTCCTCTTTCCAGCCGGCGCCTTGGCCGTCCCCGGAGCAGAGCGTATCGTCCCTGCCCTTGGCGCGCTGACTCGCTTTGCACATCGAAAAGGCATTCCGATCATCTCTACTGCTGACGCCCATACAGAAGACGATCCCGAGTTCAAGATATGGAAGCCTCACTGCGTCGCCGGAACGGTCGGCCAGACGAAAGTGACCGGTACCAAGCTGGCGGGAGCGCTCATCATTCCGCCCTCAGGGTTCGGCGTAGGCGGCGTTCCAAGCAACCTTCCAGCGCAGCTCATCATTGAGAAGCAGTCGATCGACTGTTTCACGAATCCGAGCCTCGACCCGCTACTGCAATTCATCGCGGCTGATCGGTACGTTGTGTACGGAGTGGCCACCGAGCATTGTGTGGAAAAGGCAATCGCCGGTCTGCTGAAAACGGCAGCTCAAATCGAACTCGTCGAAGATGCCGTTTGTGGAATCGAAGAATCAGAGGTGAAGTCAACGCTACAGCGTTTCGCCGCGGCTGGAGGGAAGCTTACGACAGTTTCGGCCGTAACGGCCTGACGAAGGAAATAGTGGAACATTAAGGGGACCGTTGACGTATCTTCGTCGACGTGGGACGCAGAAAACAACGCAAGACGGCTGTGCCAACTACCCCGAATCGCGATCGAAGTGCTTTCACCGAATGGGCCGTCACGATTCTGCTCCTTCTGTTCGGGACTACGACACTCTGCCAGGCTTTCGTCATACCTACCGGATCCATGGAGGACACTCTTCGCGTCGGCGATCATCTCCTGGTCGACAAGTTGGCTTATGCGCCCGCAGGTCCGATCAGCCGCCATATACTTCCGTACGCAGAGCCCAAACACGGCGACATTATCGTCTTCCGCTATCCGCCTGATATAACGCAGACCCTGGTGAAGCGGTTAATCGGTGCACCGGGAGACCACATCAGGATTACGAATGGTGTTGTTTACCGGAACGGCAAACGCCTGAACGAGCCATACGTTTACCACAAGTACGCTTACAATCCCGCTCTCGATTACTTTCCGTGGTCTTGTTGCCGGCCAGTGAAGGAAGAGTCAGCAAGCAGAGCGCAACACGAGATGCTCGCGCGGAACGTTCGCGAAGGAGAGATCGTCGTTCCCGAAGGTTTCTATTTCGGGATGGGAGATAACCGCGATAACTCGTCTGATAGCAGGTACTGGGGCTTCATTCCCAGGGACAACATCATCGGCAAGCCGTTTCTGATTTACTGGTCCTACCGCGCCACCACAGAAGAACTTACGGGAGAAAGCGCGGGTTCGCTCTTCACGCACGCAATCGATTTAGCCCAGCACTTCTTCACGCGTACCCGGTGGGATCGAACCTTCCAAGTCGTACGTGGATTCGATGATGCCGAATTACCGCGACAGCCACTTCCGCCGAATCCGGGTCTTGGGCAACCATAGTTTCTTATGCCCGAGCCGCGAGCACAATCAGCGCTTGATAAAGCTGACCAGATGTTGACCTGCCGGAAGCATCAGGAACGACTTCACGTCCAGCGACGCCGTGTTAGGTAACGGCACACCGTCCACCTCAACCGAAGTCACGGGCGAGCCAAGAATCACGATTGCACGGCTGGCACTCGCATAGGAAAGCTCAACCCGATCCTTCCCAACCGATGCAGATTGTACATCCGCATTGAAGTCGAGCAGGGTAACGGGACATTTCTCAATTCCAGGTGACAAAGTGTGTTGCCCTGCCGGCGCCATCACGGTCGTAGAATCCTGCACTGGCCATGGGCGCCCATCCACATCGACCGCACCTTGCCAGGCAATGCGCGTGGCTGCCTTCGCATTCACTTGGATTTCGTCTACGCTCGTCTGCCGGACCGACGCGCCTGTCGCAGCGAACGGCAGTAACGGAAGATCAACATTCTCGAGCGAGCTTTCGAAGTACAGCGCTACACGACTGAAGGAAGAAGCCGCTTCGTGCACCAGCTCAGCCAGCTCGAGGCCCGTCTGTTTCTTGGTAGGGTACACATCCTGGTAGCGTTCCACCACGTTGATATCAACTGCGATGTGATCACGATCTGGAGTTAGCTCTGCGTACTTGTCCGCAAGCTTGCGGTACCGTTCGGGTCCGAGCGCCCAAAGCGTCGCCGGATCTTCCACCAGAAGCGTGCTTTTCGTAGCCTTCACCACGGGAAGACTGCGTGCAATGTCGGCCCCTAATGCATCCCTGATTCCGGGCTCGAAGCGGTCGTCAATATGCGTAAGAGCAATGTCGAGATGCGGTTTTCCGGCCGCTTTGATCCGTTCGATTGTCCCCAGCCAGTCCGTTTGCATTCGGGAGGCAAGATCTGCACGATAATCCAGGAAGCGCCGCAAACCATCGGGGTTCGTCTTTGCCGCATAGGGAGATGTCGGATCAAACAGCAGCTTCGGATCGAAGCTGCCGACCCGCTTGAAATCGGCCCGAACATCATCATCCATGGGCGTGAAACGAGCCGCATTCGAAGCACCCTCGAGAGATTCGAAATAAAGCTCAGCCATGTTCACGCCGTCCCAATCGAACCGGTTGATCAAGGCTGTTAATTCTTTCTGGACGGCTGCTTTGCAGTCGCTGTTCTGCAGGTTCATCAGCTTGCGCCAATCGAGCTGCGCGTCCTGCCCGAGAGCGGTCTGCTCCCGCCATTCGGGATGATCCGCCCAAAATTTTTCGCTGACATGCGGCAGTTCAACCCACGCGTAGACAAGGATCGCGTTCCGGTGACAGGCTTCGATCAACTTCTTCAGGTACTCGTCCTGCACCGCGTTCGGTTCCATGTTGTGCCAGGCAGCCACGTGAAGGGCCGCGATTCCAGCTGCACGCCAGCGGCTTGCGAGGTAATCCGCATCGGCACGAATCCGATACGCTGAATCGAAAAAAGCCCAGAGTGTTGTCGTCTGCGCGGGCAGGACTAAACCAAGATCCACGGCAGCATGCAGAAGATAGGGATAACGCTCGATACCCGACGGTCCGGGCTCGGTCGCCACCCAAAGCAGTGCGCCGGTCCCCATCCGTTTGCCTGCCAACATCGGAACATTCTTCCACTTCTCTTTCGCAAAGACCGTGAAATCTCCTGGGACTTCTACTGCCGGAACGGAGACTGTCTGTTCCCAGATAATCTGCATGTTCGGCGCTCGCGCGTCGACGATCTGGCGGACTGCTACGCTCTCGGCCTTTGCATGGATCCCAATCGCCTCGGCCGCAGGTCCCGACCCGACGATCATCACAATTCGGTTCTGCGCCAGCGAAGCAGGATCAAGTTGAGCAGTGGCCGGGACGACGATCACGCCTGCGTCCTTTTCGCCGGCATCAATCATTCCCACAGAACCGAAGATTTTCCGCCACGCCGTTGCATCGCAGCCTCGAACACTGAAGCTATTGGTTGGATTCGCGAGGCCGGAAGCAATCGTCAGCGGAACCAGTGCGACGATGGCGATCCAGCAACGCTTTACTTGGTGAAGGCGTACCAAAAACTAACTCGAATGTCGTTGTAGTTGGGTCTTCGCGGGTTGTACTCGTTGTTCGTATACACTCCATGAAGAAAATCGGTTGAGAAATAGGCGCCCGGTGGAAGGAATGGGGCTTTGATCTTGATGCCTGGTCCGAACTCAACGGTATTCGCCCAATATTGAGCCTTGGCGTCCTGGGTAAGATTGGCGTTCAGCAGCAGCTGGACCGCTGAATTTTCCCCAAGGTGAAAAGTGCGTCCCCCGCGATGCTGCGAATAGAAGAGCCAGTCTTTATCGAACCTGCTTACGTAGATTGCGTCTGCTGTGGTCTCATAAAACAGTCCGGAGCCATTGCTGCCGAGCAAGCGACCGAAGCCTTTCGCAAAGTTAACACCGCCCCGATAGTCCGGGATCGCAACGCCAATGTCGTGCCGAAAGGGCAGATACTTAATCGCCTCGCCCGCTTCCGCCCAGCCGGTCAGATGATGCCAGGTTTTGGTTGCGACGCCGCCGCCGATAATGATCGAACTCTCCGATAAGTATTGCGGCGCAGCAATGCCGTTAGGAACGCTGCTTTTTACATCACCGATAAAACGGGTCGACACATAAAACGAAAACACGCGATTCGCAGCACTCCAAGGGAGCGGGATCGTTCGTTTGATCTGACCGTAGGTGAACGCATCCTGCCATCGGGATGAATACATGGGCAAGAGCCAGACAGTCGTTTGCGGCAAGGTGTCGCCGCGCAAATTGTGGTAAGCCTTAGCCGCCTCAACCGCTACGAACGTGTTGCCCGAGTGCCGGGCCTGATCGAACCAGGGAATAGCCTCTCCGTCGTTCTTCGCCATGTTGTAGGCATATCCGAGCTTCAACATCAGTTCGGCATCATCCGGATTTTCCTCGTGGGCTTGGCGCAAATACTTGATCGCGTCGTTGTAGTAGCCCATCGCGAGGCTCTTCACGCCCATGGCACGAGCGTCCAGTTTCGGCTGGGTATTGGCGGCGGGTATGACAAGCCCATTCGGAGTATTAGTGATGGATGTGCTCGGCGCACCGGCGTCAGAGGATGGCGCTCTCTGTTTCAGCCCGCCATTCATCAGTTCGAGTTGCTCGCGCGAGAGACGGTCGTTTGGAGAGAGCTGAAGAATGTGCTCGAACTCTGCTCTGGCCTCCGTGTCTTTGTGCATGGCGAGATACAAATACGCCAACTCCCGGCGAAGCGTTATGTTGCTGGGATCGAGCTTCAAGGCTTGGGCAAATTCGTACGGGTACGGATAACGGCTGCCAAGCTGTTCCAATGCCAGCTCCGCGGTACGGGAGTCGCTGGAGCGGGATGCAAGCAGTAGCTCCGTATTTGCCTCTTCCACGCGGTTGAGTTTGCGCAGAACCGCTGCTTCCAGAAGGAGCAGTTCACCGAGTTGTGGCTTCAACTTGCGGCAGATTGCATACTGCTCAGCGGCAACCGCATACTCCTCGCGTAGCGATGCCAGCTGTGCCAGTTCCCAATGCGCGCTGTAGAACGAAAGATCGTTGGGATTCGGTGCCTTACGGATGGCGTCCTGCCATCGGGCGATACCGTCGGCGAGCGGCCGGTCGATATTCTGGAACGCTTGTTCCGCCGTGGCGCGTGTGGTCGGGTTCGCACTGTGACGAAGGCGATCGAAGGTCCGGCGTGCTTCGACCGGCTTCTTCGTTTCGTACGCCAGGAATGCATACTCGAGCGCTGCCGTTTCGTCCTTCCCATTCAGCTTGAGCGCCGCCTCAAATTCGTCGCGCGCCTCCGCGTTCTCGCCGGTTTTCAGTAAAGCGTAGGCGAGGTCCTTGTGGGCTCCTGCGTTTGAAGGCTGCAGCGCAAGTCCTTTGCGGAATAACGGCACCGCCCGGGTGTAGTCTTTCGACGCGAGCCATTTATAAGCCTCGGTCAATTCCGTTGTACCCGGTGCCTGTCCAAACGTAACTCTTCCGATGGAGAGCAGAACCATGGAGGCGGCAACGACGTAGAACGGCCGCAGCTTGGACGGATTTATCACCTGTGTACCTAAAGTGGGGTCTTCCCGGGCAAATTCTCGCGCCCTCCATGCTTATCGGAAGAAACCAGGCATCGCTACAATGAACCCTGGATGCCGCGCTTCCCGGGAGTTGATTACCTCGATTTCGATTCGCTGTTAACCGACCAGGAGCGTCTTGTGCGGCAAACCGCCCGTCAATTTGTGGACGAATCGGCCGTTCCTCTCATGCGCGATGCATTCAACAAGGCGACTTTCCCGAAGCAGTTAGTCCCCCAAATGGCCGAGCTAGGATTTTTCGGGGCGAATCTGGAAGGCTACGGATGCGCCGGCATGAACAACATCGAGTACGGGCTGATCATGCAGGAACTGGAGCGCGCCGACTCCGGCCTCCGCAGCTTCGTCAGCGTACAGGGTGCCCTGGTGATGTATCCCATCCTCGAATACGGGTCTGAGGAACAGCGCCGGCAGTGGCTTCCGCGGCTTCAGTCCGGCGAAGCGATTGGCTGTTTTGGTTTGACGGAGCCGGATTTCGGTTCGAACCCATCCGGAATGCGGACAACGGCTCGCCGCGAAGGCGAATCCTGGATTCTGAACGGCGAAAAGACCTGGATCACCAACGGTTCCGTTGCGCACGCTGGCATTAGTCTGGGCCCGCACGGAAGACGGGATTCAGGGCTTTCTCGTCGAGGCGGGAACGCCCGGATACTCGGCGAGCGACATTCATGGCAAGCTTTCGATGCGGGCTTCCGTCACCTCCAGCCTGCATCTCTCCGACTGCAAAATCCCTGGGACGAACGCGCTACCGAAGGCAAAGGGGTTGAAAGCCGCATTGCGCTGCCTGTCTCAGGCGCGATTCGGCATCGGGTGGGGCGTGCTGGGAGCCGCCATGGATTGCTTCGAAACGGCGCGTTCTTATGTCCTGGCGCGTAAGCAGTTCGATGAAAGACCGCTCGCTTCCCACCAACTCGTACAGGAGAAGCTCGCCTGGATGATCACCGAAATCACAAAGGGCCAGTTGCTGGCTTATCATGTCGCGAAGTTAAAGGACAATGGCAAGGCGGATCCGGCACATATCTCGATGCTGAAGCGGAATAATGTCGCGATCGCGCTGGAGTGCGCTCGCCTGAGCCGAGACTTGCTGGGCGCGAACGGCATTATGGACGAGTACCCGATCATGCGCCACATGTGCAATCTCGAAACGGTGAAAACCTACGAGGGCACCGACCACATCCACACACTGGTGATCGGAGAGAGAGTTACCGGAGTTCCCGCGTATCGCTAGTTCGCAGGCTGCTTGTTGATGCCGGCCAGGTGCCGCTCCATTTGTTCGTGGAGGACAGCGACGCCCGGGTCCCGTTGGACGGCGGCGAAATAGCGGCCCCAGAACTCGTTCGTTTCTCGCGAAGGCGATAGCAATGCTCGGGTGTCCGCAATCAGCTGCTCGAATTCTCTACCCTCGCGCGGCGGATTCTTGGCCGCGAGCGCCTCGTCTATCTGCACGATCAACGTTGTCACCGGGCGGAGCCACGCAAAGCGAGGATCGCTGATCAGCAGTTGGAGAAATTCACTCGATGAGCCGATCTTGCCGTGTATCAGCTCATACGACGTACGCTCCGAGTCTAGGAGTGCTTTATGTAAGGAGAGCAGAATCTCACGGATCGACTTCAGCTCCGCTTGAGCATTAAAGAACGCTGGATTTGACTCCATCAGTTCTCAGGTTAGCGCGCTTGTTTTCTTGCTCCTCAGCGGCACTCACCGGACGGCAATCGGTTCAGTTCTTGGCCGGAACCGCCGCAGGAGCGGCGCTTGCCTGATCGATCTTAAGAAGGATCTGCTTCAAGGCGTCAGCGTTCTTCGCATTCGGAACCAGGGTCAAATAGGTCCGCAGATGGCTTGCGGCTTCGGGGTAATTCCCCCGATCCAGCAGAATCTGCGCCATCATGTTCTCGGCATCCGGATAATTGTGCCGGGTATCGAGCTTCAGAAGGTCCTTGACGCTCTTTTCCGCCTCGTCTGCGCGCTTCAGGTTGTAACTTGCGATCGCGTTGTACCAGAAGGAACTCGGGAATTCTACTGGGTTCAGCGAGATGACCTGCTTGCTGAAATTCGCCGCATCCTCCCACTTGCCCTCCTGGGCAGATAGTCTTGCCAGTTGGTCGTATGGGCTGACGAACTTCTTGTCTGCCTCAATAGCAGCCTGGTAAGCCTTCCGGGCATCCTCGCCTCTTGCCTTGCTGCTGTTCCAATTGACCCAATGCGTACCACGCTGCTGCGTATTTCGGGTAAAGCTGGGTCGCTTCGCTCAAGCGCTTCTCGGCCTCCTCGAACTTCGATTTTGCCGCGAGTTGCATACCCTTCTCATAGCTCTTCTGAGCGCCTTTGGGTGCCAGGGCGCTGGTCAAGCTGATGGTGGTTCCTTGCACGTTCGTCAGGCGATGAAGAATGATCGTCCCGACTTCAGGGTCGTCCATCGAATGCCGAGTCCCGAGTTCGACAACGTCCGAGCGATAGCCCGGATAAGAAGCGCGAAGTTCACAGCCCCACATCGCTGAAGCGCCGCCGAGCCCGCCTCGCGTACCCATTCCGGAATTGCTGCCCATACCGCTGGTAGAGCCCATGCCGCCAGGACGACCAAAAATTCCGCCCGGAGACGAGTCGGCGGCATCCATGTCCAAACCCTGGTTCTGCCCGACCTGGAAGGAGAAGCGGCCTTTGGAATCCGTATGTCCTTCAAGATGGGGACTTCCTGAGCAAACGCGTTCGATCCGGATGTCCATGGTGGGCTTGGAGCCGTCATCGAACATAACTTTGCCGGACAGAAAAATAGGGCGTTGAATAGTTGTGCTTGGAGAATTGGGGTAGTTATTGCCGGGGATGTTTCCTGTGTTCCCTCGCCCGATTGAGCCCGTTTGTCCCCGTGCTAGGAACGGAACCGGTCGAGGCACCAGCACCAGTCGAACCGCCGGAAGAAGTTCTTTGCGCCGTCGCCGGAAGAGCGACAAGGAAAGTGGCGAAGAGCACAGGAGCAAGGCGCTCCCGGAGAGAAAAGCGGGAATAGAGCATACAACTTTGCCCCCTAATGTGCTCTGAGTATCGCACAATTGGAGCGAGTCGGGGTTGCACGACGAGTTCGGTTTTGCCAGAGTTGTGAATGCTGTGATTTCCCTTCTCCGGCCCGGAGCAAGCGCCGTTGATCCGTCCACGCAGAGGCGCGTCGTTTGGCTAACTGCCTTCACGGTGTGTCTGGCTCTTGCGGCTTTCGGCCTGACGATGATCTGGTTCGTTTCGAACCATTCCCCCCGCTGGGTAGAGCTAGCCGCCGTCGTTCTCGATGCGTTGGCCCTTGAGGCCGGCTCACGCGTTTATCGGCTCAGGCACGCCCCTATCCAGGACAAACGCTAGATCCGCTGGTATTCGTGAACGGTGAGATCGGATTCGACCTCGCCGGTATGTTTGATCTGCGCGGGTTCGAACAACATCACTTCGACTTCTTCGTCAGCGACTGGCCTGTGCTCAACGCCGCGCGGGACGACCAGGAACTCACCCTCCGCGAGATTGACCGAGTGATCACGAAACTCCATCCGAAGTCGGCCGCGGATCACGAAGAACATCTCGTCTTCATTGGTGTGGTCATGCCACACGAACTCCCCTTTGAACTTCACGAGCTTTACGTGTTGTCCGTTCAATTCAGCGACGACGCGAGGATTCCAGTAATCGGAAAACAGCGCGAGTTTCTCGTGCACATTCACACCGAGCATGAGCTTATGGTATCGGGAACGGCTTGAGACTATGGCTCGATTCGTCCATAGTTCGCGTTCCCAAAGAACTCCTCGTAGAGTCGTTCTACATGGGAAGCTTCGTCGTCCCTCAGCGCTCGGAACTCGTTCTCACGAGCACGTTTCGACAGCTGTCCCCTTCCCTGCTTCAGAAAGCTGCGGAGTAACTCGATGTCTCGATCTGGCATTTCAATCAACTCTTTGACCGCGATGGCAAACCGGTCGAATTGCTCTAAGAATTTGACCTCATCGGGGAGATCCTGCTCCGACAGTCTGCTCGACGCAGGCATACAAGAACTCGGCATGCGCCGTAGCATCGAAATATCGATAGTAATCGGAGGTGTCGTTCAACACCTCGACATTTCCATCAGCCGTCGCACGCCATTCGACAAACGGCAAAAGAGCTGCTGAGTATGATTCCAGAACAGCTTTGTATTCGTCGATGCGCCGAAGAATTGAGGCACTAACAGGAAACACGATACCGGGCGGGTTATAGCCCGCAGACGCGAGCACGTGATGGATCAGCCAGCGATGTAAGCGGCCATTACCGTCGGCAAACGGATGAATGTAGACAAATCCAAAGGCAATGGCTGCTGCCGCCGCGACAGGATCCATGCCTGTCACTGAACGGCTGTCATATGCCATGACTCCCGTGAGAAGATCTTCAAGATCTTGTGGCCTGGCGCTGATGTGATCGGGTACAGGCTCACGAGTGTCCCGGTCGTGCAGTCCCACAAACCCGCCCTCTGGCCTGAGCCCGAGTGTAACGAACCGATTATCGCCAATCACAATACGCTGGAGCCGTTCCAATTCCTGGATAGTAATTGGGTGCACGCCCGCTTCCGCGATTGCGTGGGCCCACCTGGCCGCGCGTGCGCTGGACGGGCGCTCACCTTCGATCGCGAACGATGATTTCGAGTCACTGAGGAGAAGGAATGCGGCCGCACGGGTAACAAGATCTCTTCTTGTGCGACTTATGATTTCGCGGGCTCGGAGATCCAATCTCTTCGCGGCAGCCGCCTTCAATTGAGATGTCCAGCGGATCGTCGGGCAGAAGCGACGTGTTCCAGGCAGGTTATCGATGACTTTGTGCCGGAGCGATGTGGTCCCTTTTGTAAGAGCCACTTGCTCATCGGCATTCAAAAGAGGTACGGCGCGGACCTTACCGGGATTGGGCACGTCGAGCTCGCGTCCGCTGAGCCACTCATATAAGAACCAGATTCTACGCGCGAAGGCACCTGTGGGCGTAGCCCGGATCATCGCGGCGATTTCATCGGGTTCGACAACCTTGAACAAGCTGGCCAGAACAGCGAGATCAACGCCCTGCCACTTCAGCGCGAAAACGAGCTGTCCTGCGAGCGTATTGGCGGGAGGGTAGACGGGTTGAGCAGTTGCCATGACTGATTTGCCAGCGGACGGGAGCGTTCCGCGATGGCGGTCAATCGGCTTGGGAGGGGAATCCGGAGGTCAAAGCGCTTGATAAGGGCGGCGTATCCGGCTGGAATCGCTGGCACGGGAAGGCGCCGGGTGCGAAAATGGTTCACCGGCCGTGCAAACCAATCACCCATAGGCTTTGCTGCAGATTTCAATCACCGAAGCGGTTGAAGCCTAGCGCGGTAAAGCCTTAACTGCAAAAATCGTTCACCGTATGTGAAATTCGATCACCGCAGACTCATTTTTGCGAAATCGGATCACCGATCAGTCGAAGCAGGGGAACCACACTCTTACCGCTCTCTCCGCTTTTTGCCGTCAGCACTGACACGCCGCTCAGAACGAACCGCCATGGAATTGATCTGAATGACCGGCATCAGGGAGTTACTGGTTGCGCGAGGGTTGGCCGCCGAAGCACGCTGCGAAAGCTCCCGGTTCAGAGTACCGATGAATCCTTCCATCTGCGCCTGCATCGCTTCCATCTTTTCGCGCATGTTGAGGATGATTTCGACGCCGGCCAGGTTCACACCGAGATCGCGGGTGAGATGAAGAATTACCTCCAGCCGCTCCAGATCCTCTTCCGTGTAAAGCCGGGTGTTGCCTTCGCTGCGGGAAGGAGCAAGAAGCCCCTCCCGTTCATACAGGCGTAGCGTTTGCGGATGAATCTCGTACTGCTCGGCGACCGCCGAGATCATGTAAGCCGCTTTGCCTTTATTTCTCGTCATTGCGTTTACTCGTCCATTTGCGGACGCTGCACCCTTATGCCGCCGGCTGCTCCACCTTCGACCAGACGTCGGACCGGACATCTTGTGTCTGTACTTGCGCTAGTTCCCGCAGCAACTCACGTGTCCGCTCGTTCTGCACATCGGGACATTGTATGCTCACTTCGACAATTTCGTCGCCGCGCGTGTTCTTGCGGGCAGTTGAACACGCCCTTTTCCCGCAGCCGGAACTTTTGCCCGTTTTGCGTGCCCTTGCGGGATCTTCAGAATCGCCCGACCATCGATCGTCGGAACCTCGATCTTGGCGCCCAGACCCGCTTCGCTGACGGTCAAGGGCAGCTTGATTTCGATATTGTCGCCGTCGCGCTTGAAGAACGGATGCTCATCCACCCGAACCGTGATGTAAAGGTCGCCGGCCGGACCGCCGTCCATTCCAGCGTTTCCTTTTCCCGCGACGCGCAGACGTGTACCGGAAGCCACACCCTGCGGGATGCGCACTTCCACCGTATCGGGCTTGCGAAACCCGGCCTTCACCACGGCAGGTCGGGCAGGCATTCTTCAGCCGGCCGGTCCCGCCACAGCGCTCACACGTCAGGTTGAACTTCATCGCGCCGGCCATCTGCGTCACTGTTCCGGTGCCATCGCACTCGGGACAAACGGCGACCTGATTACCGGCGGATCCGGTTCCGTGACAGGTTTCGCACGTCTCCTGGCGCGAGATCGTGAGCTTCACCTGTGTTCCGCGGATCGCCTGCCAGAAGTCAACGTGGAGTCCGTACTCCAGATCCGCCCCGCGCTCGGGTTGCGCAGCGGCTTGCTTGCCGCCTGCGCCGCCGCGGAAGAACGAGTCGAAGATGTTGCGGAACCCGAAGCCTCTCGCCGGCATCCTCCGCCGTCTGCGAACCGCGCCGCCTCCGGCCGCCTGCTGGCGCCGCAGTATTCACTGAAATCGAATCCGCCGAAATTCGGGCCCACTGGAGCACCGCTGCCGGCACCGCCCGGAAATCCTCCCCCATTCGGCGGAATGTTGTCCGAATAGAAGCCGTACTGGTCGTAAACCTTGCGTTTGTTTTCGTCGCTAAGGATGTCGTACGCTTCCTGAACCTTCTTGAAACGGTCTTCTGCCGCCTTGTCTCCGGGGTTCAGATCCGGATGGTAATTTCTGGCAAGCTTTCGATAAGCCTTGCGGATCTCCTCGCTATCGGCGCTGCGGGCAACCCCGAGTCTCTCGTAATAATCGTTCTTGCTTGTTGCAGAAGCCATAACACTGAACACCCATGCAAACGGCGACGGATTCGCCGTCTGCCACTTAAACAAGACGGCGACCCAGCAAAGCTGACCCGCCGCCATCCGTCAAAAATCAGGGGACGACCTTCGCCGTCCCCGTCAAACTACAGCTTTTACTTCTTGTCTTCGACGTCCACGAACTCAGCGTCCACAACGTTGTCTTTGGGCTGTTCCGGGCCGGCTCCCTGCGCTCCCGCGCCGTTGAAGCCTGCACCAGCACCCGGACCTGCTCCGTTCGGCCCGCACTCTCGGACTTGTACATCGCTTCCGCCAGCTTGTGGCTTGCCTGGGTCAGCTTGTCGGTAGCAGAGGTGATCTTCTCGAGACCGCCTTCGCTCATCGCCTTCCGGACATCCTCAAGCGCAGCTTCCACCTGTTTCGCATCCGTATCGGAGATCTTGTCGCGATGCTCCTTCAACATCTTGTCGACGTTGTAGATCATGGCATCGGCACGATTTCTCGCCTCGATCTCTTCCTTCTTCTTGCGATCGTCCGCCGAGTTCGTCTCCGCGTCGCGCGCCATCTTCTCGACTTCTTCCTTGCTCAAGCCGGAAGAAGACGTGATGGTGATCTTCTGCTCGTTGTTGGTCGCGCGATCCTTCGCCACCACGTTCAGGATTCCGTTCGCGTCGATGTCGAAAGGTGACTTCGACTTGCGGGATTCCGCGCGGTGCCGGCGGGATGCCGACCAGCTGGAACACGCCGAGCAGCCGGTTGTCCCGCGCCATGGAGCGCTCACCCTGGAAGACCTTGATTTCGACCGAGGTCTGGCTATCGGCCGCGGTCGAGAAGGTTTCGCTCTTCCGGGTCGGAATCGTGGTGTTGCGTTCAATGAGCTTCGTGAACACGCCACCCAGCGTTTCGATACCGAGCGAAAGCGGGGTCACGTCGAGCAGCAGCACGTCTTTGACTTCGCCGCCCAACACACCGCCCTGCACCGCCGCACCGATCGCGACCACTTCGTCAGGGTTCACGGACTTGTTCGGTTCTTTGCCGAACAGGTCGCGAACCATCTGCTGCACCTTCGGGATACGAGTGGATCCGCCCACCAGAACGACTTCGTCGATCTGCTGCGGAGTCACACCGGCATCGGCCAGAGCCTGTTTGCAAGGTCCAACCGAGCGCTGCAGAATGTCGTCCACCATCTGCTCGAAGCGCGCCCGGGTCAGCTTGATGGTCAAGTGCTTCGGACCGGAAGCATCGGCCGTCAAGAACGGCAGGTTGATTTCGGTTTCGAGCAAGGTCGAAAGCTCAATCTTGGCCTTTTCGGCCGCTTCCTTCAGGCGCTGCAGCGCCATCTGGTCGCTGGAAACGTCGACGCCCTGGTCTTTCTTGAACTCCTGAATCAGCCAGTCGATAATGCGCTGGTCGATGTTGTCGCCGCCCAGGTGAGTGTCACCGTTGGTGGACTTAACTTCCACAACGCCGTCGCCGACTTCGAGAATCGAGATGTCGAACGTACCGCCACCGAAGTCATAGACCGCGATGGTCTCGTCTTTCTTCTTGTCGAGGCCGTACGCCAACGCAGCCGCGGTCGGCTCGTTGATGATACGCATCACTTCGAGACCGGCAATCTGCCCGGCGTCTTTCGTCGCCTGGCGTTGCGCGTCATTGAAGTACGCGGGAACCGTAATAACGGCCTTGGTGACCTTTTCGCCCAGATACGCTTCGGCCGCTTCTTTCAGCTTGCCGAGAATCATGGCCGAGATCTCGGGGGGCGAATACTTTTTGCCCGGAATGTCGACGCGCGCATCGCCGTTTTCGCCAGCGACAGCCTTATAAGGAACAAGCTTCATCTCTTCGTTCACTTCGTTGAAGCGACGGCCCATGAAGCGTTTGATCGAATAGATGGTGTTTTCCGGATTCGTGACAGCCTGACGTTTGGCAACCTGTCCGGCGAGCCGCTCCCCATTTTTGGTAAATGCGACCACCGAAGGCGTAGTCCGGCCACCTTCCTGGTTCGGGATGACCGCCGGCTGTCCGCCTTCCATCACGGCAACCACGGAATTCGTCGTCCCGAGGTCAATTCCGATAATCTTACTCATGTGAAGAATCCTCCGCCGGCCACAGCACAAGTGATCGGCAATTGTTTAGCACAACCTAAGTATGCGATATGAGTGGCCGATTGTCAAGTTTTCTAGCAGTAGGTTTGATTTTTTTCTGTCTCCCGGCTCCCTGCCCAGGCGAGAACCCTTTTGGTTGCAGCAGCTTCCGACCTGTCGACCGTCGGCCCCGAGCTGAAATCGGCTTTCTGTAAAGGGGTGGCGGCCTGTCCGGTTCGCCTCGTAAATGGTTCGAGCGCTGTGCTGGCCCAGCAGATCGCCCAGTCAGCCCAGTTCGATCTGTTTCTCTCCGCCAACGCGGCATTTGTGGATCAGTTGGCTTCGAATGGCAAAATCGTGCCCGGTTCGGTGAAGCCGTACGCAGTAGGACGCTTGGGCGTGCTCTGGCGAGACGGAAAGAAACACCCGTTACGGGAGCTGAGCACCCCAGCCGCGAAGTACATTGCCCTGCCCAACCCGAAACTGGCTCCGTACGGGGTGGCGGCGCAGGAGGCGCTCGAGTACGCCGGGTTGTGGGGTATGGTCCAGTCCAAAGTCGTGTACGGCGAGAATGTCCGGCAAGCGCTTCAACTCGAGGAAAGCGGCAACGCCGACGCCGTCATTACTTCGGATTCGCTGCTTCAAGGAAAAGACGCAGACCTGATCCCGGCCGACTGGCACAAGCCAATCGTGCAGAAAGCCGGAATCGTCGCCGCGTAGCCAAAATCGGGAAGGCGCCCAGCGCTTTCTTGACTTTCTGCTCAGCCCGGCGGGCCAGGCGATCCTAGCCAAGTACGGCTTTGGAAAACCATAGGCCGCGCCTGGGCTGGACCTTAGGGTGCGAAATACCCGAAGACGTCAAGAACCACTTCTGTCGTGCCCGCAGCAAACACGCTAACTCGATTAGCGGTGACTGGCACAATCGCCATGTTTGATGTGACTTCCGCATCTGGCGCGTTCAGGGTGGAGACAAACGGCTGCGCCCGACCCGCCGGCCACAGCGTTAAGTACGTCAGAGGTCCGTCCGGAACGACGGTCGCATTGAGGACGACCGCCTGCGCCCGTGCGGGCACATTACATGCCGTTCCTACGTCGAACGTACTCGCGCCGGTCACCGGACCGTTGCCCGTGCGTGTATCGAGAGCTCGGCAGGGGGCCGTTGGGTAGAATCTCAACCCGGCATAGACCGGCGAAACGAAGTATCCATTCGTATCGATAACCAGGTCAGTATCCTGCTTCGCGAACACAGAAATTGACCCGCCATAGTTCGCTTGCAGCAAGGCTGCATTCGCCACAAAGGTCCCGGTGGGCGCATTTAAAGTCGACACCCAGGGCATGGTCTGACCTGCCGGCCACGCGGTCAGGTAGTCCAGCGGACCGCGAGGCACGGCGGTGACATTGAGCGAATAGGCCGTAGCGCGCGTTCCGAGATTACATGGACTTTGTCTCACCGGAACCGTACGAGTGCCCTCCCCCGGGAGGAATGGCCCCCCGAGCGGACCGTCACTATTCCGCGTATCCATTACCCGGCATGGCTGGACGGGCACAAACCCAAGTGCCGAACTAGCGGTTTCGGTGAAGTAGCCGGTTATGTCGATAACAACATGCGTATCTTCCGTCGCATACACATTGATTGAACCTCCCGCGCCTGCAGGGACGATTGCCGCATTCGCCTTGATGCGTCCATCGAACGAGTTCAGGGTCGACACGAACGGCCGCTCTCCTCCACTGGGTGAAACCGTGACGTACTGGAGCTTTCCGGATGGCACGACGGTGACGTTCAGGGCAAACGCCAGCGCACTGGCCGGGATTCCACATGGGCTCAGAGGAACGGCAAAGTCACGAGCCGTGTTCCCGGCAATGATTGGGCCTCCGTAGGGTCCAGTCGCCTCCCGCGTGTCCACCAGGCGGCAAGGGGTGATTGGCATGAATCCCAGGCCGCTGCTCAACACCGGCCTCGGGGTAGCCAACTGAAAAATCAAAACGGACTGTCCTCCAATCAAAACCGAATCGTACCGATTAGAACCCGTTGTGTTCTCGGCGACGGAAATCGAGACTGTGGCGGATCCAGTCCCGGCATGGGGACCGTCTATCGTAATCCAGGAAGCACCCGTTGTGGCGGTCCAAGCGCAGTTATCGCCAGTAACGAACGGTATAGCCTGGGTCACCGCGTCCGAGTACAACGAGAAATCACTCGTGAGTTGCACCTGCAGCGTGCAGCCTGCCGGATTCTGGGTCACCGTGAGGGTTTTATCGCCGATGACGATATGCCCGGTTCTTGGGGTGGCGAGTTGGTTATTCTGCACTGAAACCCAGACTTGCTGACCGGCATCCGCCCGCGCTTCGCTTGAGGTTCTCGGGGTCAACCAGTTCACATCGCTTGTGAAACTCCACGAACAGTTCGGGGAAGGGCCGGGTACGGCAATCTGAGCGCCATTCGTTATGGATGCTATGGCAATTGCGGAAGCGTCGATGGAGTACACGCAGGGCGCCAACGCGTTCGGGTTTGCAACACTGCTGATCGCATAACTGCTGGCTAACTTTGCCGCACTGTCGGCCTGTTCCAGAACGAAGACGGCAGATCCCGATGAATTCCACGAGACCACATGCCCATGCCCAGGGTAGTTCTTGCCTGCCACCGCGAAAGACGGCACGGGCGCTTGAGAAAGAAGAGTCAAGTCATCTCGCGAGTAGAACTGAAGAGACGTATCCTGAACACCGTAGAGTGAGTTTTGATAAGGGTTCCCCGGTATGACCGCGATTCTTCCGGCTCTTTGGGAATCGTCAGCCCAGGCAAAGCCTCCGAGCGCCAATGGCATTGATGCCGCCGGAACAAGATCTTGCGATGGATTATCGGAAACGTTGAGAACGTTCCCGCATCCCCCAAGAAGCCGTGTACCGTCTTCCGTGAACCAGATTCCGCCACACCCATTGTTCTGGTTCAGGTACGGGGAGGCTCTTGACCCGATGGTTGGACTGGCCACCAGATTGTAAGCCGCCAGTCCGGACTGGTCCACATAAAGTGAATGGCCTGAGGGCCCTACTCGAGCAGCAGAAATGCTGGATGTCAGGCTTACTTGTGTTGGCACTCCAGTGTTCAGATTTAGAGAGCTCGCGGAAGCCGTATACGCCTTCTGGAACGTGTAAGCATAACCGTTTGTTCCAAGGGCTGTGCCATTCGCGACGTCTTGTAAGACATACGTGTTCAAAACCTGCGCATTCGCCAAATCGACATAAGACAACCAGCCGTCATGGCCGACCGCGGCATGCGTTCCGTCCGCCGAAAGAGAGAGCGACAGTGGCGTTGGTCCAAGGCTGACCACCCGATCTGCGTTCGTCACCGGATCGAAAATGTGCAGTTCGTTAGGGGCGGCCGAAACAAGCACGAAACGATCTAGAGCCTTATCGTAGTCTCCGGCGACTACGTTGAAGCTGAGTGGCACAAACGCACTATTGGACACTGGAGCGTCCTGCACAACAGCGATCGTTTGTCCTCCGACCGTAATCGACCCGGTGCGAGGTTGGTTTGTAGAATTCCGCCGCACTTCAAACACGAGCGGCGTATTACCGGAGCCATACGTACCTGAGACAAGAGTGATCCAGGAACTATCGGCAGCGGCGGAGAAGGTGCAATCCGTTCCGGCACTAAGATTGGCCGTGTACAGTCCGCCATCTCCCCCGTCTCGAACATTAAGCTTGTCAACGCCTACCGCACACGAGGCAGAATTTTGCATCGGAATCGTTTGCAGCGCAAAATCGCTCGTCAGCGCGGCCGTGAAATCCGCTTGCTTGAGAACGTAGAGATTTGTACCGTCCGCTTTGAAAAACACCCAGCGTCCGTGCGCTGCAAAATCTGTGCTGCCCACATGGAACGGTGTTAACCTGAGCCTTCCAGCCGGAACCAGGTACTGGCTATCCAGCAGGTTTACGTGAGCATCATCTACCGTTCCGGAAGTCGTAGAGTATGCGGGGACCTGGGCAATATACGCCACCTGCGAGCGAGCAGCAGACTCAGCAAGGGTCTGCAACGCGGAGCCACTCGGTAGTGTGCTCACATACGTCATGTCTGTGGCAGGATTGACAGAACTGTTGAAAACCGCTCCGTTTCCCGTGTAAATCCTCGTCCCGTCGGGCGAGAACCAGATTGTTCCCCACGCTGTATGGGTGCTGAAATAGGGCCAACTGATCTGGCGAAGATTCGACCCGTTTACCTCCAGACGGTATAGAAACGTCGGACTGCTGCTTACAGCCTGATACATCTGGCCGTTCACTGGATTGACACCGCTATTTTGCGCATTGAACGAACCACTCAATGTGCTGATTTGCCCCGTCCCGAGATCTACGTAAGACATCGTCGGGTTGTATAAGTTGCTTCCCGAAACGACCGGCATGATGTACAGCTCGGTATTGGCGAGCAATACCGAGCCGATGCCGACGCCGATGTTGTACGTGTTCTGAACCGAGGCGGTTCGCAAGTCGACGTAATACACCGCTGTACTTCCGCCGACGGCCGCATGCTGACCGTCCGGACTTACAGAGAGTGAGATTGGTGCCGAGCCAAGCGGTACGGTCGTGTCGCTGTTACTCTCTGGATCGAAAATGTGCAAAACATCTGGGGTTGCCGAGATCATCACGATCCGATCAAGCGCTGAGCTGTATTGCGCGGCTACCGGACGGAAGGCGAGGGGAACCGTTTGGCCGTGAACGATCGGTGCGGCTGCGGCCAGCGCCAAAACAATGACACAAGCCGCTATCGGCAACCGAGCCCAACGTCTTAACTTGTGGGCCCTGCAGGAGACCTTGCGCGTCCAAGAAGACCCACCAGAAGTTCCCGATCGATCAACTCTCAGCTTCCGATCGGATATATCTTGGACAGCGCCTGAGGTAGTCGCTTCTATCGCCAGCCATCGTGCGGTCTTATCGGCAGGATGTCTGGAAGTCGGCTCTTCTGGGTACTGCAGTCTAACGACAAACGCTACAGCACTGTTCCGCCAGTACGGGATACGCGCAGGATCGCGTGCCGCATCCGTAGGGCCGCGTAGCACCCAACGCTAGGTCTGACCTCCGGAGCTAAGCGGGTTCCCTGCGGTTTCAGACTCATCGCTCACTAGATGCGTCAAGCAAACAAGCTGTCTCAAGAGGTGCGGGGTTTCGCTTCCCACGCACCCGGAGAAGCTAAGGGCGCGGAGCGCACAGACATACGGACAGGTAATAAGCCAGTCAACCGGTGCTTCTTTGTTTCCCAGAATTCACGAATTAGTTCGTGAGCGAATCGGCCCTCCAGGATCCACGGTAAACGCTTCGGGTTTATTCCAACGAAATGCGCCCCGCACTTGCCGAGGGACTGCTGGTGATTCGGAAACGGCGAGCAGATGGACACGTCTTCTGTGCTCACGATATGAAGTGGTGTTTGAAGCAAGGTAGCAGCCTGCAGGCCCTGTTCGTCCAGTTCCGATTGCAGCTTGATCCCACTCTCACTTAGTGTTTCTTTCAGCTTTGTCTCCAGGTCGAAGGCGGGAGGCACGCCACGAATCCCGGAGTTTAGAGACGAGCCGTTGCACACCTGAGCAAATTGCCCCAGGGCGGGCCGAAGATCAGCCGCCAGAAGACAGGAGTCCAGCGTCCCTGATAGTAGCCAGCGATTCATCGCCTCGGGAACGGCCCACAACACTACATCGTTGTCGAACGAGAGCTCATACCTGCCGGGGAAAACACGAACGGGCGCTAGTTTCCAGGCAACACCCTCGGCCATCTCGGCACTTACGTGGGCTCGCAACCACTGGGGGACCAGCTCACGGCTATCGATGAATTGAACCTCGGTGGGAAGTTCGCCCAGGCGTAGGGCCGCATCGGAGGCGGGGATCGTATTCACGGTAACCGCAAACTTCGCGTTGCTGCCGAACAGTCGCCACATGCCCCAGATTGATAGCTGTAAGGCTTCGAATCCGCTGGCGCTGGCATCTCCGATCGTCCATCTGATTCCGACGGGTGGGAACGACTCTCTACCGTGCATCACCTCTGCGAGACGTCTTTGAATCCGTTTGCCGCATCAGAAGATCTGCGTACGTGAGATCCCGAGTTCCTTCTGGCGGCTATGCCTTCGGATGCGCTCTGTCGTAAACGGCTTGCAGATCTCGCAAGGACACCTGCGTGTATTTCTGAGTAGTTGTGAGGCGGGCGTGACCGAGCAGTTCCTGAATCGCTCTCAAATCCGCACCATCGTTGAGCAGGTGCGTGGCGTACGCATGCCGGAAAGCTGTGCGGGTGAACGGTTGAATCGCCTGCGGCGAGTAGCGCATAGTTTTTCACTAGTCGCCTGACCTGCCGATCACCGAGCCGATCGCTTCTCGAGTTCAGAAACAACGCATGCTGCCCGGGCTTTTCGGGCCGCACGTCCAGGTATCTCTGCACCGCCTCGACCGCTCGGGTTCCAATCGGTACCTGCCGTTCCTTGTTCCCTTTCCCACGAACCCGCATCGAACGCTCATCAAGAGCTAAGTCGGTAAGGTCAAGGCCGACTAATTCACTCACCCGGAGCCCGCATCCGTACAGGACTTCGAGGATGGCGAGGTCGCGCTCACGCCACGGCTCCAATCCGACTGCTCCGTCTTCTACAGCATCGAGGAGATTGTTCGCTTTCTCAGCACTCATCACCTCCGGCAAGCCGCTGCTTCACCTTTGGCGTTCGAAGCCGCGCCGCGATGTTGGCGGAGCAGATACCCTCTTCGCGCAGGAACTTGAACAGCGCCCGAACGGCAGCCAGTTTCCGGCGAATCGTCACGGGAGTTAGGCGGCGGTCATAGAGATCCGAGAGCCACTCCCGTAACAGCGCTAAATCCAGTTGCTCGACCGATGGTGCACCGTTCACGCCAGGTATTTCGAAGTAACCGGCGAATTGCTCCAGGTCGGCACCGTAGTTCCGAATCGTATGCTTCGAAGCGCCGCGGCGCTCAAGCTCGCGTAGATAGTTCGAGATACTCGGGCGCAGTTCTGCCATGGAGAAAACCTTCGAGGCTCACCTGAGCCCGCCGGCATACTTCGGTATGGCGAGCTTTCTTGTCGTGCTTGAATCGCTTCTTCGTTTCTTCGTCAAGCGATGGCAACAAATCGAACGTGATATTCGCCGGCTGGAAGTGGCGCGGATCGGCCTGCGTTACGTAATGACACAAACTTCCGAGCGCTGTCTCACGCGGGAACACTTCCGGCTGCTCTCCTCGCGCGAGAGCTGCAGCATTCCGTCCCGCGATTAAGCCCGTCGCAATCGATTCCGGGTACCCCTCAACGCCCGAGATCTGCCCCGCAAATAGGATCCGCTCTTGCTCTTTGAGCTGCAGAGTGGGCCGGAGCAGAGCGGGCGAGTTGATGTAAGTGTTCCGGTGCATCTGTCCGAAGCGGAGGAATTCTGCATTTTCCAGGCCCGGGATCAAGCGGAAGACACGCGCCTGATCGCCGAACTTCATGTGATTCTGGAAACCCACCAGGTTGTAACTGTCGGCGCGCTGGTTCTCCTGGCGAAGTTGCACGATCGCGTAGGCCCAGCGTCCGGTCCGCGGATCGTCCAACCCCGCCGGCTTCATAGGTCCAAAGCGCAGCGTGTCTTTGCCTCGGCGCGCGATTTCTTCGATGGGAAGACAAGCCTCGAAGTAAGGTGTCTTGTCTTCCTCAATATGAGGCTCGTAGGATTCCGCCTGCAACAGAGCTTCGATGAACGCCTCATACTGTTGCTTGTTGAATGGGCAATTAATGTAATCGTCCGAGCCGTCGAGGGATTTTCCGTACCGTGACGCACGGAAGGCAACGCTCATGTCCACGGAATCGGCCGCGACGATCGGGCTGATGCTGTCGTAAAAGAAAAGCCGATCCGCCCCGGTCAATTGCGTGATCTCTTGGGCCAGGCGGTCGCTTGTCAGAGGCCCGCTCGCGATGACAACCATCCCGTCGTGAGGAATCGAAGCAACCTCCTCTCGCCGGATCTCGATGCCCGGATGTCTTTCGATCGCTTCTGTGATCTCGTGCGAAAAGAGCTCTCGATCGACTGTGAGTGCGTGGCCGCCGGGGACGCGCGAACGATCGGCCGCCCGAATCAGAAGCGAACCCAGTTGGCGCAGCTCTTTCTTCAAGAGCCACGGAGCCGAGTTCTCGCCTTCGCTTTTCAGGGAATTGCTGCAGACGAGTTCACCGAAAGCGTCCGTCGTGTGCGCGGGCGTTCGCCGGTTGGGACGCATCTCGTACAGAACGACGCGTGCACCTGCCTCGGCAGCCTGGAACGCGGCCTCACAGCCAGCGAGACCCGCGCCAATGATGTGAATGGGGGACAAACCCTATTTTAGGGCTTACTGCAGATCGTTCTTAAGTACGATGCGGTACCGGGCCTTACCGGCCTCGAGACGCGCGATGGCTTCGTTCGCCTGGCTCATCTGGAAATGCTCGGTAATCGGCTCGATCTTATGGCGTGCAGAGAAGTCCAACATTGCAATCACGGTAGCGGGCGCTCCGGAAGGGCTGGAGCTGATCGATTTTTGGCCGGCGAGCAGCGAAGGAGTAGACGTTTTGATTTCCGGAAGAATGCCGACAGTATGGAAACGACCTTTGGGCGCCAACGCCCCAAGATAGGACTCTACGTTCAGAGGCGCCGCAATGGTCGAGAGGATCAGCTTGAATGAACCGGCAGCTCGTTTCAATTCGTCTTCGGAATGGGTATTCAGGACCGCATGCGCGCCCATCTGCTTGGCTTCGTCTGCCTTGCCGGCCGAGGACGTAAATGCAGTGACATGGCAACCCCATTTATTAGCGAACTGCAGCGCCAGGTGGCCAAGACCGCCGATTCCAATCACGCCAACTCGATCAGTCGGTTTCACATCGAACTGAACCAATGGATTAAAGACAGTAATTCCCCCGCAGAGGAGCGGTCCGGCTTTAGTGAGGTCGATGCCTTCGGGAATGGGTGTTGCCCAGATCCAGTGGCAGCGAACACGCGTAGCAAAGGCGCCATGGCGATGGATGATCGTCGTTTCCCCGGTCTCGCACAGGTTGTGATCGCCAGCAAGGCATTGCCGGCAATGGAGACAACTGCCGGAGTTCCAACCCAAGCCGACCGTCTCGCCAACAGTGACATTCTTCGCGTCCGATCCGATTGCCACAACTTTGCCGATCGCCTCATGCCCTGGAACGAACGGGAATGCGGTCGCGCCCCATTCATTGTTCAGCATGGATAAATCGGAATGGCACACCCCGCAATAATGGACTTCAATCTCGACCTGCTCGGGGCCGAGGGGACCGGGATCGTACGAAAACGGTTCTAACTTTCCTTTTGGCTGCTTAGCCGCTAGTGCGTGGATTTCGCTCATCGCTCAGTGATGCTCTTCCCTCGGCCGTTGCTACAAAATCCCTAGAACGATTCTTTGTACTGGCCAAAGACGTGACGAAGAGTGTCTGATATCTCTCCAACTGTGGCGAAATTCCGGCAGCAGTCGAGGATGTGAGGCAGCAGATTTTCGTTTGACCGCGCAGCTCGCTCAAGCCCGGCCAGGGTACTTTCCCATGCCGATTGCGAGCGTGAGGCCCGAACGTCCCGCAGGCTTTCAACTTGCTTCCGTTCCAGTTCAGGATCGATCCGGAATGGCTTGGGCGACTCGTGTTCATCCGATTGAAACTTGTTCACGCCGACAATCACCTGCCGCCCTTCTTCTACCGCCCGCTGGTAATCATAGGCAGCATTCTGAATTTCACGTTGTATGTATCCACGCTCAATCGCAACGAGAGCGCCGCCCATGGCATCGATACGCTCGATGTATTCACGGGCGCCCTTCTCGATTTCGTCCGTCAGCCGTTCGACGTATTCACTTCCGCCTAGCGGGTCAGGCGCCGCGGTGACACCGGTCTCGTACGCAATCACCTGCTGGGTCCGCAAGGCAATGCGAGCCGATTGTTCCGTCGGCAGAGACAGCGCTTCGTCTTGCCCGTTGGTGTGAAGCGATTGAGTACCGCCCAACACGGCGGCCATTGCCTGGAGAGCGACTCTCACGACGTTGACCTCGGGCTGTTGTGCAGTAAGAGTCGAACCTCCCGTTTGCGCATGGAAACGCAATTGGCAGCTTCGCTCCGACTGGGCACCAAATCGTTCCCGCATGATGTGAGCGTACAAGCGGCGAGCTGCACGGAATTTTGCGATCTCTTCGAAGAAGCTATTATGCGCGTTGAAGAAGAAGCTTAAGCGCGGCGCGAAGGATTCGACCTCTAGTCCCGCGTCTATTGCAGCCTGTATATAAGCGATCGCATTCGCAAGCGTGAAGGCGACTTCCTGTACAGCGGTCGACCCTGCTTCGCGAATGTGATACCCGCTGATCGAGATCGTATTCCATTCCGGCAACTCTTGTCCGGCCCAGGCAAAGAGGTCAGTGATGATCCGCATCGCGGGCCGCGGTGGATAAATATACGTGCCGCGCGCGATGTACTCCTTCAGAATGTCGTTCTGAATTGTCCCCGAGAGTTTCGTTCGATCGGCGCCCTGGCTTTCCGCAACCAGAACGTACAGGCAGAGAAGAATGGCAGCCGTCGAGTTGATCGTCATCGACGTGCTTACCTCGGCAAGGTTTATGCCGTCGAAGAGGACATGCATGTCGGCGAGCGAATCGATGGCGACGCCGACACGCCCCACTTCTCCGGCCGCCAGCGAATGATCCGAGTCCATGCCCATTTGAGTGGGCAAATCGAATGCAACCGATAAGCCCGTAATGCCTTGCGACAGGAGGTACTTATAGCGGGCATTGCTTTGCTCGCGCGCTACCGAATCCAGCGTATTGCCGCATGGTCCACAAGCGGCGCCGGTACATGTCGGGGTAAATGCCCCGTGTGAAAGGAAATTTGCCCGGCTGCTCGGAGGTGGCCAAGAGAACCTAGGTGCGCGAAGCAATTCGCTTTGCTTTGCGGAAGGAGGCAATCGCAAACGAAAACATCACGACACAGAAAACAACGGACAGGATCAGGACGAACAGGCTTCGGGTATCGTCAGGCTTCATCTCGCGGTATACCTGAACGGCCTTCAATAGAGCAGGGACGGCAAGAACAATGAAGATCGCCCCGATCGCCTGGTTCCAGATCACGCGCGCCGGGCGCATCACCTCCGGCACCACGGTTCTCGCAAACGTCTGGGCGTGACGAGGCTTTACGGAGCGAACAAGTCGAATCGCCTCAAAGAGCCGTGTCACGATTCAATCGTAACAGCGGGAAATTTAACGGGCCGGTACCGGCACTTCACTCTCTTCAAAAGTTTGTTGTATGCCTCGTGGGAACCTATCCAGCCCCAATAGAACGAGTCGCCCTCGCGATAGCCGATGCCCGGTCGGAGCGGCCAATGCGCACGGCCCAAACTGCGCTGATTTGCTTCGGGTGGAGCGACGGATGGAACGGATCTTCTCGAAACAGCTCGTACGGCTTGTCCGCCAGGCGCTGCACTCCGCCTGGCCGTTCGTGGTAAAGCCGCCAAAAGCGCTCGGACGCGAACGATTGAAAGGCCATTGCCGGAAACAGGGTCAGCGGTTCTGATTGCGGCCTCCTCAAAAGCGTGAAACTTGCCGGCGTGGACATCTGCCTTCATCTCCTCCAAGACTGCACGGCCCGCGCCGCCCGCCGCGAAGTCGCGCTCCATCTCGGCGTCCCGCTCGGACTAGTCGCGTTCTGTCAGCCAAGCCGCTAGCGCCGTTTGATCTTCTTTGGGCAGTTTTCTCGATTGCATGTTGAATCTCGGCAAGATCCATCGGCCGTATGCTACTCCGGTTGGTCCATACACCGCCTGACCGGGCGATCCGGACAAATCCAATCGCCTCAAACAGCCGTGTCACGATTCAATCGTAAAAGCGTTCATCAGCGATACAGAAGCTGATCTAGTTGCCCTCTGTAGATCCTTATCAAGTGTGGCGAGAGGCAGACCCGAACGCTTTGCGAGCTCGAGATAGGCCGCGTCGTAAGCGGTCAATCCGTGCTGCTCTGCCAACCCCCTGACTCGTCCCCAAAGCTCAGGATCCTGGTCGCTGTCCAAGATGATCCGGAACGAAGCCAAATCTCGTAAAAAAGCGGACGATTTGTTCTTCCGCGATACGGCTGCGCTTCTTTGCATGTATGAGGCTATTCAGGATCTCGAGAGCCCAGTGACAGGGCACAACCAATTCGTCTCCGGCGCGAGCGCGATCCAGCAAGGCTTCGGTGGAAGATGTGCGCTCCTCTTCGAAGCACCAGGCGAGGGTACGGACGCGTCGACAACGAAGCTTGGCACCTAATACTTACGGCCTTCGGAAATCAGGTCTTTGATCTTGAGACCACCGAGCGTCAAGCCTTTGCGCAATTCACGAATGTCATCTGCCGCCTGTTCCGACGTCAAAGTACCGTGGCCGAGGAGCACAGGACCATGTTTAGCGCCGGCATCCAAGGCCTGTTCCGCCAGTTGCTCGACTAGTGCTTCCACGGAGAGCCCGCGCGCAGCGGCGTGATCGGCCAACTGGTCAGGCACCGACACCGTGATGGTCATGCAAACAGCGTAACTCTTAATGCCTCAGTGGCCTTCTTCTTCGAGCAACTTCTCCGCTTCGATCGCAGCCATGCAACCGGCGCCGGAGGCTGTAATCGCCTGACGATATGTCCGGTCCTGCACGTCTCCCGCGTGAAAAACGCCGCGGATATTAGTGCGTGCTCCGCCATGCGAAATGATGTAGCCGTCCGCATCCAGATCGAGTTGTCCGGCAAAGGCTCGCGTATTTGGAATGTGTCCGATAGCTACGAAAAATCCGTCAACAGGGCGGTCGTAGGTCTCGTGCGTCTTCACGTTCCGTAGCTTCACGCCCGTCACTTCGCCTCTTTCGACGTCGTAAACGTCTTCGACTACTGTGTTCGTGACGAGCTCGATCTTGGGATTCGCCTTTGCGCGTTCGATCATGATCTTCGACGCACGGAACGTTTCGCTACGGTGCACCAGCGCCACTTCGCTCCCAAAGCGGCTCAGGAAATTCGCCTCTTCCATAGCAGAATCCCCGCCGCCGACAACCATAATCTTCCTGTTTCTAAAGAAGAAGCCGTCGCAAGTCGCGCAGGAGCTGACACCGTGTCCGATCAGCTTGTGTTCGTTCGGAAGACCTAACCAGCGGGCCGAGGCGCCCGTCGCGATGATCAGGGTTCGAGTTTCAATCTTCTCGCCGTCTTCGAGTTCGAGCAGAATCGGGGTTCTGCTGAGCTGGGAATGGAGAACTCGCCCGTGGCGGTAGGTGGCGCCAAACCGTTGCGCCTGCCCCTTCATGTTCTCGACCAGGGCAGGTCCCTGAATGCCTTCGGGAAAACCGGGAAAATTCTCGACCTCTGTAGTGATCGAGAGCTGGCCACCCGGCTCGTGGCCTTCCAGAACCAGCGGAGCCAGATTGGCTCGCGCGGCATAAATTGCGGCAGTGTTCCCGGCACACCCTGAGCCGAGAATGACAACGTTATAGATATCGCTCATTGAAGAATCAGGTTCGTCAGGCGGTAAGCAACCCAGGAACCAGAGTACGCCAAGAGCAACATGTAGCTAAATTGAAATGCCGGCCACTTCCATCCTCCGGTTTCGCGTTTCACGACCGCAAGAGTCGAGAAACACTGCATCGCGAAGGCGAAGAACACAAGAAGGGACACGGCTCCCGCAGCGCTCAAGTCCTGTTGAACAGCATGCTGCAATCCGCTCGACTGTTCGTCTCCTTCGATGCCGTAGATGGTCCCGAGGGTTCCGACGATAACCTCCCGCGCCGCGAGCGAGGTAATCAGGCCGATCCCGATCTTCCAGTTGAATCCAAGAGGCTTGATAGCCGGCTCGATCGCTTTGCCGACCATACCCGCGAAACTATGCTCCAGATCCGGCGCCTTTCCGTTCTGAAGCGGTAAGTGAGCCAGAACCCAAAGCGAGATCGCGACAAGCAGGATCACGGTGCCCGCCCGGTGCAGGAATACCTTCGCACGGTCCACAAGCCGCAAACTGAGCGAATGGAAGGTAGGCCAGCGATAGGGCGGCATCTCGAGCATGAACGAGGTGCGCTGGCTTTTCAGCACCGTCGATTTGAGCAGCCGGGCGATGATGACGGCGGCCAGGAATCCAAGCAGATAAAGCCCCAACATGGTCGCCGCCGGTAACGAAAGCACGCCCTTGATTAGGGGTACGTTGGGGACGAACGCCAGAATGATCAGGGTGTAAACCGGAAGCCGCGCAGAGCAGGTCATCAACGGCGCAATCATGATGGTCGCCATGCGGTCGCGCTTGTTTTCAATGACCCTGGTCGACATAATCGCCGGAACAGCACAGGCGTAAGCAGATAGCAGGGGTATGAATGATTTCCCCTGCAGTCCGATCTTGGCCATCGTCCGATCGGCGATCAGAGCGGCGCGCGCCAGGTATCCCGAATCCTCCAGGATCCCGATAAACAGGAAGAGCAGCAGGATCTGCGGTAAAAACACCACGACTGAGCCAACCCCGCTCCAGATACCGTCAATGAGCAGAGATCGCCAGGGTGTATCGGGCAGCACCGACTGAATCCAGTGCCCGGACCACAAGACGAGCCCCTGCAAACCGTTCATGATCGGCTGCGCCCACGAGAAGATACTTTGGAAGACCGCGATGACGACGCCCAGGAAGATCAAAGGACCGCCAACCGGGTGCAGGAAGACCGCATCAAGCCGACGCGTCCACAACGGCGGAGCGGGAGCTTTGTAGGATGCTCGGACCCCAAGGCTTGCCGCCCATTGCCGGCATTTTGGAACGTCCTGCAGGACCGGAAGTTCGATCCTCGACCGGTGGGGCGTTCAGGCGAGCGGCGGTACCTAGCAGAAACTGCTGGATTCGGTCGAGCCCGGTTCCCTTCGAGGCGCTGATCAGAGCCACCGGGCAGTTCAGTTCCGCCGCTAACGCCGCCACGTCCACTTTTCCGCCGCGGACGGCCAGGTCATCCGCCATATTGAGCAGAATCAGGGTCGGAAGGTTCAGGCTCAGGATCGGCGCCGCCAGAACCAGGTGACGCCCAAGGTTCGTCGAGTCGAGGATCAGAATGACAGCGTCCGGTTTCGGAAAGTCGCCGCGTTCTCCCTTCAGAACGTCATGAGTGACCTGTTCGTCTTCGGCGCGCGGATGCAGGCTGTAAACGCCCGGAAGATCTACCAGGAAAACGTCCGTTTGTCCCTTGAGCTTTGCTTTCCCGGTCCGATGTTCTACCGTTACGCCAGGGAAATTCGCTACCTTTTGATTCAGTCCGGTGAGGCGGTTGAATAGGGTCGATTTTCCCGAATTAGGAGGACCGACAATGGCCACAATAATGTCCCGCTCATGCGCAGGACGAGGCGGAAGAATGGAAGGATTCGGGAGGAGCCCCGCACGAGGTTCGTCGCCGTGGCAACTGTTCACGGAAGCACCACAAAATCGGCTTCAGGGTCGCGTCGCAGATAAAGATGACACGCTGTATCGTCCCTAAGCGCCACTTCGGAGCCATCCACCCGGAATACCCGAGGGCCGCCGCCCGGAGCGCGACGTCCTGGCACCACTTCATTGCCGGGCAGAAAGCCCATTTCCATCAGCCGCCGGGCTACATCGTCCGGCAGATCAAGACGGTCGATAATGCACCGCTGACCAGTTGGTAAGTCGGCAAGCGTACGAGGCGATCCAGCGGCAAGCCTGGATGTTTTCTTTTTCCAGCCCATGACGGCGATATAGGACCAGTTTAGTACGAGATGGTCGTCATGGCGTTGAAATAACCAGCGAACGGCGATAAATGCTTCTAAACTGCAGGTTTACAAAGGTGATTACAAACTGGGTCCTGGATGCTATCATCAGCCTGTGCTGCGGGACCGCTCGCAACATTCCAACTCTCTTCCCGAACGCGAGACAGGAGGCTCCTACTCTCGTGCAGACGCCCTGCGATTACTGAAAATCGACAATCGGCAGCTCCGAAGTTGGGAGCGCCAGCAGCTCGTGCCGGAGCTCGCCCACTACCGTTTTTCCGATTTGCTTCTCCTGAAAAGAATCGCGAAGCTGAGGGCTGAACACGCTCCTGCCAAGCTGATCAAGCAGGCGCAACACGCCCTGGTGAGGTGGCTCAAGGAAGTTCCGCAGGAGCACGAAGACGTTCAGGTCTATAAGGATGGCCGGCGCGTCAGGGTGCAAATCGGGAAGCAGCGATTAGAGCCCGTATCCGGCCAGTTGATCTTTGATTTTGCTGAAGAAGAGATCAGCAAATTGCTCGAACTGCCGCCTCAGGCGCGCAAAAATGGCGAGGAAATCACCGATAGGCTTCGGAAGAAAATCGAGGCGGATTATTGGTTTGAGCGTGGTCTTGAACTGGAGCAAACGGGGGGTTCCAACGAGCGGGTGATTGAGGCCTACCAGAAGGCAGCCGAACTGGATCCCCGTTCCGCGGCGGCGGTCGTTAATTTGGGCACGGTTTTCTTTCATGGGCATGCCTGGGCAGATGCGGAAAGGCAGTATAAAAAGGCTCTCGACATCGACCCGGATTATGCCCTAGCGCACTTCAACCTCGGGAATCTCTACGATGAGCAGGATGATCCGGCCAGCGCTCTTCATCACTACCTCGAAGCATTGCGGATCCACCCGAAGTACGCAGATGTTCACTACAACCTGGCTTTGCTCTATCAAGGTTCACGGGATACCTCCAACGCGATGCGCCACTGGCGGGCCTACCTGAAACTGGACGGATCCAGCGAATGGGCCCAGATTGCCCGACGAGAACTACGGAATCTGGAGAACGCAATGGTGCTGGAAGGTAAACGTCCTAGACTTGTCGTGCTTCCTTCCCGACAGGAAAAAATCTGAGATGGCGGCTTGCCTGCCGGTCGCCGCAGTCGTCCTTGCTGCTGGTGCGGCAACCCGAATGGGAAGCTTGAAACAGTTGCTGCCCTATCGGGGGCGAACTCTGGTCCAGCACGCTGTCGATCAGGCACTCCAGGCCTGCTTCGACCCGGTCGTGGTTGTGGTGGGAGCCGAAGCCGCTGCCGTACGCTCGACGGTGGCAAGCCTGAAGACTGTCATTGTGGAGAATCCCTTCTGGAAAACCGGCATGGGATCTTCTGTTTCGGCAGGCGTTCGCTGGTTGCAGCAAGAGGGAACTGAAGCGGCCGCCGTTGCCATCCTGCTGGGCGACCAGCCGCTCGTCACATCGGAGCACCTTAAGGAGATGAGAAGCCGGATCCACCTATCAACGGCAGATGCGATCGCCGCCGAATACGACGGTACCCTCGGGGTACCGGCCTTGTTCAAACGCAGCTTTTTCAGTGCTCTTTCTGCCCTGCCCCCCAGCGCCGGCGCCCGGAACCTTCTGCGTCAGCCTGGAATGAACGTCGAGCCGTTCGCCCTTCCTGCCGCTGCATTGGACGTGGACACTCCGGCGGATTACGAAAACCTGCCGGCCTAAGGGCCGATGCTACGATGAGGGCGGTGTTTCGGCCCGCGCGCGTCTACCTGATTGTTTTTGCTTGCGCGCTGGCGGGACTCTTCGTTGCTGCGGAAACG
The DNA here is from genome assembly GCA_963730775.1 of uncultured Acidobacteriaceae bacterium. Classification (GTDB taxonomy): domain Bacteria; phylum Acidobacteriota; class Terriglobia; order Bryobacterales; family Bryobacteraceae; genus Bog-105. The sequence continues at coordinate 450,075 of CAVSTI010000029.1, forward strand.
TATTCCCTGCGCTTGCCGAACTCGGGATGGATCCTTCGAGCGGCGTTCCCTGCCTTTGCGCTGGAACTTGCTTTTTTCCTCGCGGCGACACTAGAATCGACGCGGAGCCGATTTGCCGACTGGGGTACGCCGGCGCTTCAGGCAGCCGCGTTATGGATTTCGGGACTGCTCCCCTACTTAGTTTTCAGCCTGCTTTCCGGCACCTTTCACCTGGTCAACTTTGTCGTTCTTGGGTTCCTGACGGCGCTCTTGTCGTTCTGGAATGTGCTGCTGCCACGTAGCGCCCTTTCCGATTTGGGCTTTCTGGCCTTGGCCGCCGCACCGATGATTGCCCGGATCTTCCAGCGGCTCTACGACTCGCCCGATCCGCGCCTCAAAATCGATTTCTTAGGACACGCGATGTGGTTCCGGATCGGTATTGTGGCGCTGCTGGTACTTCGCCAGTGGGACGCCGGACCTTTCAGCTTGTGGCCCAGGCTGCGGGAATGGCGGATTGGCGCGATCTGCTATGTTCTCGCCATCGGACCTCTTTCCGCTCTAGCGCTGGCACTGCATGCGGTTCAGTTTTCGCCATCACAACGCGATCCATTTGCCATCGTTCTGACGGCGGTCGGAACGTTTTTCGGGATTCTTTGGGGGGTTGCGCTTGGTGAAGATCTGTTTTTCCAAGGAGTCGTTACTCGGGCACTCGTCGGAACCTGGAACTCTTGGCTGGTTGCGATCGGCGTCTCGGCTGTCCTCTTCGGAGCAGTCCACCTTTGGGTTCACGGATTCCCGAACTGGCGCTGGGCCTGCGTAGTCGCTGTCCTTGGTGTTGCGTGCGGGATCGCATACGCTAAATCTGGAAGCGTTCGAGCACCAATGGTGACCCATGCGTTCGTCGTCACTACTTGGCGGCTTTTGTTCAGCAGCTAAGCTTGCTTAAGGGTAAAGAGTAAGTGAGGGTTTTGCGAGGTTGAAAGACCGGACCCTTTCGGGCGCCAGGGAGGAGTATTGCTTCAGGGGTCTTTCTATGAGGTTAGTCTCGCTTTGGTGGGAGTTGCCTCCCTGGCTTGATTCCAATATTAGAATATGAATTTCTGGAATGCAAGCCCTTCTTCTACAAATTTTCAAAGAAAATTGTTTTTCCCGCTATGATGGCTGGGCCTAGGGAAGGCCAAAGCACGCTAATGACAAACATTACCCTTTTAGGATCAACGGGATCCATTGGCACAAGCACCTTGGACGTGGTGCGGCAGCGGCCCGCAGAATTTTCCATTTTTTCGTTGGTGGCCGGCAGGAACATGGAGCTTCTTAGCTCCCAGATTCTGGAGTTCCGCCCAAAACTCGTCGTTGTTGCCGACACTGAAAGTCGCGACAGTCTCAGTAAACGGCTGCTCGAGGCAAACCTGCCCAAAAGTGGGTGGCCCGACTTACAATCCGGACCGGGCGCTCGGGTTCAAGCCGCGATCGCGCCCGAATCCGACTTTGTTATGTCGGCCATTGTTGGCGTGGCGGGCCTGGAGGCAACGTATGAAGGCATACGGGCAGGCAAGAGAATCGGACTGGCCAATAAAGAAGTGCTCGTCGCAAGCGGGAAGCTGGTGATGGAGGCCGCGAAGGCCCACAGTGTCGATCTTCTTCCTGTTGATAGTGAACACAACGGAGCCCATCAGTGTTTTCGAGGAGGGCGACGCGACGAAGTGACACGCCTGCTGCTGACGGCTTCGGGCGGTCCCTTTCGCGACATGCCTGCGGACCAGCTCTGGAACGTCACTCCCCAACAGGCCTTAAACCACCCGACCTGGAAGATGGGCCAGCGGATCACGATCGACTCCGCCACCATGATGAACAAGGGATTCGAGGTGATCGAAGCCTGCTGGCTATTCGACCTGGCGCCCTCCGAGGTGGAAGTAGTGGTTCACCCGCAATCCTCCGTTCACGCAATGGTGGAGTATAACGACGGAAGCGTAATGGCGCAGGCATCCGCCACTGACATGAGAATGCCTATCCAGTACGCCTTGACCTATCCTCGCCGCGCGTCTGCGCCGGTCCCGAAGCTGGACTGGGCTACTCCCCGGACCTGGAACTTCTTCCCGCCCGATCCGGTTAAATTCCCACTCTTGCGACTGTCCTACGAGGCCCTTGCCAAAGGCGGGTCCGCCACTTGTACCTTGAATGCAGCCGACGAAATAGCGGTAGGAGCTTTCCTAGAGGGTAAGATACCGTTTCCGGCGATCGCGCAAACTATCGAGGAGACGCTTTCAAGACAAAGCGTGCGAGAACCGGAGACAATAGCGGAAGTGATCGAAATCGACGAAGCGTCGCGGGAGACTGCCAGGCAGGTTCTCGGGGCTTCGCGGTGGGCGGGGTCCACGGTACGGGGCTGACACGGGCTGAACAGCGGCAGTCTTGAACCGAATAGGAGCCGAAAGCGTCAAATAAGTGTGGTGGATGACGCAGCGGTCGGGAAGGTAAAGGTACAAACAGCGTGGGTTTCTTAGGGCCGTTCTTCTGGGTCGTGATCCTTTTGGGGGTCATGATCCTGATACATGAACTGGGGCATTTCTGGGCCGCTCTCTCGGTTGGCGTCAAAGTTGAGACATTCAGCATCGGCTTCGGCCCGAGATTGTTCGGGTTCCGGCGGGGCGATACTGATTTCCGAATCTCTGCGATTCCATTTGGCGGATACGTGCGGATGTTCGGCGAACTGCCGGGCGAGGAGACAGCTTCGGACCCGAGAGCGTTTCAGAGCAAAGCCCGTTGGCAGCGAGCGATCGTTATCGTTGCGGGACCTCTGATGAACGTTCTTCTCGCGATCGCCTTGGTAACCGGGCTCTATATGTATGGATTCCCCAAGGAATCTCCGTCAAGCGAGGCAGTCATCAGCAGCGTGGCCAACGGTTCGCCCGCCGAATCTGCCGGCCTTCGCTCAGGAGACCGAATCCTTCAGATTGGCGATAAACGGAACCCCGGGTGGCAGGATGTTCTGACCGAAGAAGCGCTCAATGCGAACCACCCCGTTCCGGTTCAGGTGCAGCGAGGGAAAGAACAACTTCACTTCAATGTGACTCCGCGCATGGACGCCAAAGAGGGAATTGGGGTGGCGGGATGGCGCGGGGATGTGCAGGTTGCCGAAGTTTCGAAGGGCTCTCCAGCCGGCGCGGCCGGGCTCAAACCGGGAGATCTGTTCATTGATGTGAATGGGCAGCCGGTGGAGTCGGTCTACACCGTTCAGCAGGCGATTACCCATTCGAACGGCAAGCCGGTAGAACTGACCTTGATGCGAAACAACCAGTTACAGACGTTGAGCGTTACGCCTGAGGTCAACAGCGGCAACGCGCGGCTGCCCTGGCGAATTGGTATTGCATTCCGGATGCCGGTGCAGCTGGTGAAGCTGCCGCTGGGACCGGCACTGGCGGAATCGCTGCGCTTCAATCGTCAGAACGCGACCATGATCTTCCAGGTTCTGCGCAGTATTGTGGCGCGCCGGGTCTCTCCCAAAACCCTCTCGGGACCGATCGGCATTGCTCAACTGTCGAGCGAGGCGGCACAGGAAGGACCCTCCAGCTTCCTGGGCCTCATGGCTGTTGTGAGCCTTAATCTTGCGATCTTCAACCTCTTACCCATTCCCATCCTCGATGGCGGCACACTTCTGCTACTCGCAATCGAGATGCTGTTGCAGCGAGAGATGAGCGTTCAGGTGAAGGAAACGGTGTTCAAACTGGGCTTCGTATTCCTGATGATGGTCGTGGTTTTCGTCATTTACAACGACATCAGCCGGATCCTGACCCGAAGCTGAACTCTGCGAATTGCGATCCGCGGCGAGAATTCTTGAAACTATTTCCCGCTCCTGAGCGGGCAATAGTAAAATGCTATAACCTTCTCGATAAAGCTCGGGCGGCTTAGGGGTAAGCCGCGCCGCCTTGCCGTCGAACGCCTTCGCATGTTTGAGGATCCTCAACCCAGTCCAGCCGAGCCGGCCACGACATCGCCGACTAACGCCGTGCGATGGACCCGTGTGAAGGCCATGTTCGAGCTGGCGGTTACGCTCGAGTCGTCGGAATGGCCCTCGTTCCTCGATATACAATGCGGCTCTGACGAAGGGCTTCGCCGCGAGGTGGAATCGCTCCTCCTTGCCCACGAACATAGCTCCAATTTCCTCGAAGAGCCGGTCATGTCCGCGGGGGCGCTGGCCGATTTCACCGAGGGTCCGCCGAAGTCTCCCGATTCGGTCGGAGTGGGGAGCAGAATCGGGGCGTATCAGCTTGAGCGCGAGGTGGGCCACGGAGGCATGGGCACCGTCTACCTGGCAAACCGGGCAGACGAAGAATTCCGGAAGCGTGTCGCGATCAAGCTCATCCGAGTCGAAAAGCTCAGCGATTTCGCGATCCGGCGGTTCAGGCAGGAACGCCAGATTCTGGCCCGGCTGGAGCATGCTAACGTTGCGCGGCTGATCGACGGCGGAACCACTGAATCCGGCATGCCGTATCTGGTCATGGAATTCGTTGAAGGCGAAATCCTCACCAAATACTGCGACATTCACGGCCTGGCAGTGGCGGAACGCTGCGAGCTTTTCCTCAAGATCTGTTCGGCGGTCCAATATGCGCACGAACGGAATATCGTTCATCGCGATCTGAAGCCCGCAAACATCCTGGTAGGCAGGACCGGCAACCCAAAACTCCTGGACTTCGGCGTCGCAAAAATGTTGGAGCCGGAGAATCCGGCCTTCAACAAGGAAGCTACCCTGGCAGGCATCCGTATGCTGACGCCGGCCTACGCAAGTCCCGAGCAGCTTCGCGGTGAACCCGTCACAGCACAAAGCGACATCTACTCGCTCGGCGTCATCCTTTACGAGCTTCTTTGCGGCGAACGACCCAGCCTGAAGACGGTCCAGCAGAGTTCGTCTCAACCGGGTGCCAGGGACGAGCATATTTCGCCCAGTCTGCGAGCGATCATCTTCAATGCGATCCGGCTTGACCCCAGCGAGCGCTACGAATCCGTATTCGCGATGGCAGAGGACATTCAGAGGCACCTGAAAGGGTTCCCTACCAGCGCGGGACTTCCTCCCTCCGGTGAAGAAGAGGCGGAGCGAATCTCGATCGGAGTCCTGCCGTTTCGGGAACTGGGCCAGGACAAGAAGGCGGATCCGTTCTTGCGGTCTGCCATCACGGATGCCTTGATCACGAGATTAAGTAAGGTTGAGCGCCTTTCAGTCCGTCCGACCAGCGCCGTTTTGCGATACGCGGAAAGCAGCGACCCGGTCCACGCTGCACGCGAACTTCGGGTTCGCTACCTGCTCGAAGGCACCTTTCATACGGTCGGAGATCACGTCCGTCTGAACGTTCAGCTCGTGTCCTCAGACACCGGTAGATCGGTATGGGCTGCGCACTTTGACGAGGAAAGTAACGATCTCTTACGGCTTGAGGATTCGATCTCGGAGCAGATTGCGTTCGCTCTCATTCCTCACCTGACCGGCGAAGAGCGTCAGAAGCTGAGCCGGGCTGGAACGGCAAACAGCAAGGCGCACGAAGCGTATTTACGCGGACGCTATCACTGGAGCCGGAGCGCGGGAGAGCCGGAGCAACTCGCGAAGGCGCTGACCTTCTTCATGGAGGCCATTACTCTGGATGCCTCCTATGCCCGTGCGCATTCGGGGGTAGCCGACTACTATGTTCGCCTGGGGCTCTGGGGAGGTATTCCGCCCGCCGAGAGTTTCGCCGCCGCGCTCGTTTCGGCCCGCCGAGCTGTCGGTCTCGACCCCACGCTCGGCGACGCACACGCCTCACTCGGTTTCTGCCTGTGGACCAACAATCGTGACTATGACGGGGCGGAGCGGGAATTTAATATCGCCATCGCGCATACCCCTGATTCCGCCAACCCTCATCACTGGTTTGGCCTGCTTAATTCGGCACGGGGACGTCCGGAGCTTGCGCTGGCGAATCTCGACCGGGCTCACAAAATCGATCCGAATTCCCCGGTGATCACGGCCTCGCACGGGTTCGTGTATTTCAACGCTCGGCAGTACCAGGAAGCACTCGATCTACTGCAGGCGGCGGCCCGGGAAAGAAGAGATTCGGGGGTTCTGCAGGAGTTGCAAGCCTGGTGCTACTTGCAAATGGGAGACCCTTCCCATGCGCGGGAATGTGCTTTGAAGGGCGCAGGTCTGAGCGCTCGCGGCCCGGCATCTCTTGCCGTGCTGGCCAGAGCCGAAGCGGCCTCCGGCAATCGCGCTGCGTGCCAGGAGATCCTTGCGGAGATGAAGCAACTCCAGACAAAGCGCTTCGTCTCCGGGTACGATTTTGCTTCCGTTTATCTGGCGCTTGGCGATAAAGATGCGGCGCTGACGAGCCTTGAAGAAGCCTTCGAAGCGCGCGATTGGTGGGTAAACTGGATCGGCGTTCACCCGGCTTGGGACGGCTTGCGCGGCGAGCCGCGATTTGCGGCGCTTGTGTCTCAAATACAACCGGAGCCGGCCGACAGAACTGAGACAGGACCAACGGCCACTGCGAAGCAGGACTCGAAGGTCGCAAGCATGATTGTGCTGGCGGTTGTCGCCGTTCTGGTGCTCGGTGCGTTAGTGCTGACGTACTTCCAATCCCGCAAAACAGGCGAGCCATTTGCCGACCCGCAGTTTTCCCGCATTACGGGCGATGGAACCACGGGCTTGGCTGCGGTCTCCCCAAATGGCGAGTACATCGTCTACACCACAAGAAAAAAGGGTCGGACTCAAGTCTGGAAGCGCAAAGTCGGCACGAGTGCCTCAAGCCCTATGACGGCGCCGATCCAGGGAGACGCCGTCAGCCTGGAGTTCACGGACAACGGGAATCGCGTTGCGTTTGCACTTCATCCTGCGCTGCAGTTATTTCATCGGAACCTCTTCACTGTTCCCTTGGAGGGCGGAATACCGGTACAGATTCTTGGCGAAGCACCTGGTCCGGTCGGGATCTCGCGTGATGGCACGAAGGCGGCCATTGTGCGCGCAAACCGAGCCTCGAACCGCGATGAAATATGGATCGCCGATTTGAAGAACGGCGGGGAACGGCTGATCACGTCACGACAATACCCGACGCACCTGCTTTCCCAAGCGTCTCCGGCGTTTTCACGCGACGGCAAGCGGCTCGCATTTTCCGTCGAGACCAAAGACAACATCGGATTTTACATTTACCTGCAGACGATCGATCTTGAAACGGGCCAGGAACAACGGGTGCAATCGCCGCGCTGGCAATGGGTGGAGGACATCGAGTGGTTCAGCGGGCAGTCCGCGCTGGCGATTGTAGCCAGACCCCAGGGTTCCTCGTTCAAACAGATCTGGTACGTCAGCTACCCCGACGGCCGGAGCAGGCGGCTCGGAAGCGATATCGACAGCTACAACACCGTGAGCGTATCCGATGACGGCGAAACTCTCGCATCCATTCAGCTTCAAACGCTGACGAACATCTATGTCGCCCGTTCAAACGACGTTGATCACTCCGTTCAGGTCACACCCGGGACCGGCAGGTACTTCGATCTTTCGTGGACAAGCGATGGCCGAATCCTGTATGCGAGCGACTCCACGGGGGAAGCGGATCTTTGGACGATCAAAGCCGACGGGAGTGAGCAGCGGCAGATCACGTCGGGCGGAGGTCTGAAATGGGCCCCCGTTTCCTCTCCGGACGGTAAATATATCGCCTACCATTCCAATAACTCAGGGAGTTGGAATATCTGGCGGGCAGATAGCGATGGCGGCAATCCGGTACAAATCACGCAAGGACCTCGCGACAGCAACTGGCCGCACTTCACGCCGGACTCAAAGTTTATCGTCTTCCACCAAACTGATCCCGGCGGGCCAACTGCATCTTTGGAAGGTGCCGATCGAGGGAGGCACACCCATCAGGCTGACCACTTCGATGACCACCCACCCGGCAGTTTCACCGACAGACGGGAAGATCGTCGCCTGGTACAGCGAAACCGTGGACCATCCAAAGTGGAAGCTCGCGGTCTTTGCTCCATCCGGAGGGGATCCTTTACGAGTCTTCACTCCAAGCGTCGCAATTAGCGCGGACTCGCAACTGGGTTGGAGCCCAGACGGCGATGCCATCACGTGCCTGGGGCAGGAGAATGGAGTCTGGAACGTATGGAATCAGCCCATCGACGGGCGACCTGCCAAGAGGCTGACCTCCTTTGTGTCCGGTCAAATCTACTCCTTCGATTGGTCGAAAGACGGACGGCTCGCGTTATCTCAGGGCGTCTCCACGACGGACGTCGTTGTTGTGAAAGACAAGCGGCGCAAATCATAGAGTGGCGGATCTTCAGCACGAAATGAACACCTCACCTCAAGACGTCACCGCCCTGCTCGTACGCTGGCGAAGCGGCGACAGAGAAGCGCTGGATGCGCTCACGCCCCTGGTTTACGACGAGTTACGTCGGTTAGCAAAGTCATATCTACGGCGAGAAAGGCCGGATCATACACTCGATGGCACGGCGCTCGTTCACGAGGCGTATATGCGCCTGGTGGATCAACGCAGCGTGGAATGGCGCAATCGCAATCATTTCTTCGCTCTCGCTGCCGAACTGATCCGGCGTATTTTGGTCGACCATGCGAGGGCGCGGATCGCAGCCAAACGCGGAGGTGCGAACGTCAAGCTTTCGCTTGACGAAGCGCTTGCTCCGGCCGACGAAAAAGACCTGAACATTCTGGCGCTGGACGATGCCCTGGTCGCTTTAGCGAAAGCCGATCCACAGCAGAGCCGTATCGTGGAACTTCGTTATTTTGCGGGGCTCACGATCGAGGAGACCGCCGACGTGATGGAGATCTCGCCGGCGACGGTGAAGCGCGATTGGACGACCGCAAAGGCGTTCCTCAAACGCGAGATGTTGCGCAAACAGCGGCCATAGCATCGCGCCCGACGTCCGGATCGCGTAAGCAACTTTGTCGCGGACGCGTTTGATTGCGCGACCGACGCCGGAGATGCTCAAGCCGCAACGGGGCGAGACCTGGAAAAGATCCGATGCTAAGATCGGTCGACGATAGCGGCCCGACTCCCTCGCGGCGGCTCGAAAAACAGGAGAGAAGTAGCGGAATGAAGTTATTAAGAGCGGTTTTGGCCTCCGGGCTGGCCTCCGTCGCGGCTTGGGCTCAAGTCAATGCGGGCGAACAAAAGCCTGAAGCCAGTCTGCCGTTCACCATGACCAGCGTGGCAAGTTTTCAACTTCCTTGGCGCCTGGCATTTCTGCCTGATGGCCGCATGCTGATCACCGAGAAAGTGGGACCTGTTTGGCTTGTGTCCCAGACAGGCGAGAAGGTTCCGGTCAGCAACGTGCCGCCAGTTTATTACGGCGGCCAGAACGGAATGTTGGGCGTCTTTGTCTCGCCCCATTACGCGACAGATCATAGCGTCTATCTCACGTATGCCGAACCGGGCGAGTATGGCGGCGGTTTGGCTTTGGCTCGCGCCAAGCTGAATGCCAGCGCTACTTCAGCCAGCCTGGACGACCTTTCGGTGATTTGGCGGCAGATGCCCAAGGGCAAAGGCGGCCAGGAAGGGGCGCAGGTTGCCTTCTCGCCCGATGGAAAGTATCTGTTCCTCACGGTTGGTGACCGGCAACGTTTCACTCCCGCTCAAGACCCGGACCAACCGGAGGGCAAAATACTCCGGTTGACACTCGACGGCAAACCCGCTCCCGGTAATCCCAATTTCGGCAAAAAGGGGGCGGCCACCATTCCTCTGATCGATCCGCCCAAAGATACCGAAGCCGCTAAGACCGCACCGGTGGTGAGTTCTTACACTTTCCCCGGCCCTAATTTGACGCCCTCGGAAACCTGGGCCACGGGTGTTCGTACACCTTACGGGATGGCGTTTTCGCCGACAGGCGAACTGTGGGAAGTCGAGCACGGGCCCCGCGGCGGCGACGAACTGAACTTGATCGAAAAGGGCAAAAACTATGGCTGGCCGCTCGTCTCTTACGGCCAGAATTACAACGGAGTTCCTATCCCCAACCCGGATACGCGTCCCGACCTGACCAAGCCGGTCATCTATTGGGTGCCCGTGATCGCGCCAGGCAATCTGATGTTTTACCGCGGCAACAAAACCTTCCCTCAATGGAACGGTAATGGCTTTATCAGCGGCCTCGCAACGCAAGCGCTGGTCCGCGTCATTTTCGATGGCCATGGCGGTGCAAAAACCGCCGAGCGATGGAATGTGGGCCACCGGCTCCGTGATGTCGAAGAAGGGCCCGACGGTTCGCTCTGGATGCTGGAAGATATGAATCCCGGAGCTCTGCTCCATGTCACCCCTAACATGGTCACTTCACGTTGAGCGCATAAAACGATCAGGAGAACTCAAGGATGAGTCTTAAGAACGTTCGCAGCCTTTTCTCTTGGATTGCCTTCATAGGAACCGTAGCGCAACCGGTATTCGCCGCTGAGATTCTAATCGCCGATGCGAAATCGCAACCGGAAAGTCTGACCGTGGCACCGGGTGGCGTACTGATCGTCGGCAGTGCTAGTACACCGTTTGTCTATAAGGTGGCACCCGGAGGATCTACGGCCGAGAAGTTCATCGATGCGAGCGCCGAAGGCCCCGGAACCTTCTTCTTTGGCATGCTGGCGGATACGTCCACAAACACGTTGTGGACTTGTCAATTGACGCCAACGCCGAACGCTACTCCGGTCCAGCGTCACACCGCGTTGAGAGGTTTCGACCTGTCGACCGGTGCACCCAAGGTACGTTGGAATTTACCTGGCGAAAACAGCACTTGCAACGATTTCGCGATCGGGCCGGATAGAGCTCTTTACGTGACTGACACGGCGAACGCCAAAATCTATAAGCTCCCGCCGGGCGCGTCGACAGCGGAACTGTTCCTGGAGCATCGGACACTCATGGGCATCGACGGCATCACCTTTTTGAACGGCACGCTGTACGTAAACAACGTCATTTCGAACAATCTGTACCGCATTCCCGTGGACGCCGCGGGCAAGGCCGGGGTGCCCGTCGATATCTGGATGGATCAACCCGTAAAGGGCCCCGATGGGATGCGAGCGGCGAATGGCCGACTTCTGGTAGCGGAGAACGGAAGCGGCAAAATCTCTGCGATCACGGTGAATGGGGACAAGGCGAGTGTCACCGTTATCAAGGAAGGCCTCAACACTCCTACCGCTGTAGAACCGGCCGGCGACACAATCTGGATTGCGGAGCGCGGCGCCGGTAAGGCTGTCCCGATTCCGATGCCCAAGTGATGATCCGCGTCGGCAGCCAGTGACCTGAGTGTCAGGAATTGCGTGTACCCTGCTCCGGGGGCGCGCAATACAGATTCTTCCTTAGGGTTGCCTCCGATTCAGTTCCAGTTTTTCGTCGGGCAGTTTGCACTATGTGCCGTTAAGAAGAACAGGCCATATGCAGCTACTCGAAGGTCTGCCGCTCTCGACAGAGCACTTTCGATATCTTCGCGCCGGACGTTCCGCGAAGGCAGATCGTGCTACCGCGAAACCTGATCAGTCCTCCCGACCGTGGGAAGATTGGGTTCTTTTTGCGGTCGTAGTTGCCTATTGCGCCTGGGTTTTGTCGTTACCGCTGTTTCCTACACAGGATGGCGCGGTTCACCTCTATTACGCGCAGGTCATTTCTCGCCTTCTCTCCAAGTCCGCGTTGTACTCACAGTATTTCGCAATTCGCTATCCCATACCGCCGTACGCTGTGCACTACGTTCTACTGATGGGCGTGACAAAGCTGCTTCCGCCGCTGGTTGCGGAAAAGGCCATTGTTTGTCTGACAATTTCGACTTTCGTCTACGGGTTTCGGTCTCTTGCTCGGAAGCTTGGGCCTTCTGCAGGTATCGCGACGCTTTGGATTGTGCCACTGTCCCTCAATTGGATGATGGGGATGGGATTCTACAGCTTCTGCCTGTCGATGGCTCTCGGACTTTGGGCGATGGCATTCTGGCTTCGCGCCGTGCAAGTGAGAACCTTCGGATCATGGGCAGCCTATTACGTCTGCCTGACGCTCATCCTGTTTACTCATCCGGTCCCGCTGGCTATTACAGTTGCGTTCGTCGCCTCCGAAGTTGATGTTACGAGTCATTCAACAAGTGCTGCGAGAGAAGGAAAAGTGGAATTCTTTGTTCCACACCTCGCGCGCGCTCATCACGGACATAACGTTTGCGCTGCTTTCCTTCCTTCCGCTGGCCTATGTCGGATTATTTGTCCGAAAGGACAGCGCCCCACCAGATGTACACATGCATCACATGGGGCTGATGACGGTGTTGAGTCTCGCCACGCTGAAGACGCTATCCGTAGTGGGTAAGAATCCCATCGGTCTGGTCTATCGGCTTAGCTTTTATCTCATTCTGTTGGTCGCTATCAAACTCTCCTTCCGCGGGTTTCGGCAGCGATGGGCGACACGTAAACTTCGCGTCTCCGATCTTATGATTCTGGGATCAATCACGCTAGGACTTGCCATCCCTGTCCTCCCGCGCAGCCTTAACGGTTCTGACTACTTTGCAGATCGTCTCGTGATTTACATCTGGATCGGTGCGATCGCAAGTGCAGCGTGTCACATAGGTCAGAGTGGCAGAGTGCAGCAATGCATGTGTGCTGCGGGCGCTTTGTTCGGCATAACGGCTCTGGCACTAGCCAACCACTATGTCAGGCCCGTGGCGGAACACATCGCGCTCTTAGAGACTGTCCGTTCCAACGCTCCCGGACAATCCGGAATGTTCATCAACTCTCCCGGCCAGCCGCAGATATCATCACGCGTGTCATTCGACCCGTACGTATGGGCGGCAGCGCGCTATTTCCGCCAAACAGACACGATCATTTTGAATGCGCCATGGCTGTCCTTATCAATCATCCCGCTCGACCCGAAAGGTGAGGAATTAGCGAAGCGATTCAATTACCTGATTGACTACCCTGACCGGTTCCGGGATGCTCTTCTCCACTCGGAAACAATGAGAGCTCAAATCGCATTCCCTCCGGAGTTCGTTGTGAGTACCCAGATTCCTGGAGCTGCGCCCGATCCGATCTTTACGAATCAGTTGACCCAAGAGCTTACCTGTCGCGAAACGAATGGGATTCAGCTCTGTAGCAGGTTGCCGGCTCACTAAGCCAGGCGGCGTTGCAGACGTCAGAAGATCAAGCGAAAAAACAAATTTCCGCCTCTCTGAGCCGAACGAGTTCGGCGCTCCGCGTACCTAGACAGCACGGCTTGACAGGCCGCAAGTACTAAGGAGCAAACAATGAGAAGCGCAATTACATTCTTACTTTCGGCGGGTTTAGCGGCCGCTCAAATCGCGATTCCCGACGGCACAAAGCTGCGAGTTCGGCTCGATCAGACCATCTCGTCAGCTACCGCCGAGCAGGGACAGGCCGTCGAGTTGAGCATCACGGAGGCGATCAAGGTCAACGATCAGGTTGTGATCCCCGACGGTGCTCGCGTGACGGGCACGGTGACCATGGCTCAGGAGAAGCGCCATATGGGACGGGCCGGCAAGCTTGATTTTTCAATCGACCGCGTGCGTGCAGTCGACGGCGAATGGATACCGATTCGCTATACGGTGAACAAGGCAGCGGGTGGAAGCCACGCCGTCAGCACGGGTGTCTTGACGGCCGGCGCCGCTGTGTTGTTCTGGCCGGCTGCTCCCGCCCTTCTGTTGATCAAGGGCAAGGACGTCACGATCAACAAGGGCGTCGTGTTCGATGCTTTCACTGATGCCGATCACGTGCTGAAGGGCACGGGCGGTACGACACTTGCCAGCGGCGCGAAGTCCCCTGTCCCATTTGCCGGGACGAACGGTGTGGCGTCCGTGGCGATCACGTCGAACGTTCCTGGTTCCGACATCGAAGTGGACGGCGCATTCATCGGGAGCACTCCCACGACCGTGTCGCTCCCGTCGGGCACGCATCAGATTTCCGTTCGCAACGGGAATGCCTTGTGGCAGCGAAACCTTCAGGTCAGCCCAGGAAGTACGGTCAGTGTAAATGCCCAACTCGAAGGAACGCAGATGGTGAGCACCCGAAAAGCTCGGTAAGTCGCCAGACTTCCCTACTGCTGTTCCGTAAAACACGCTTTTCCCCGATTTGGGATATAGTGGCAGACGATGCAAATCCAGAGCCATCTTCGTCGTCTGCCCACCGCGTACCTTGCCTGTGCGCTGGGAGTTCTTCCGGTTTATGGCGCGTCTCAGGGAACGCTACTCGTTGCGAATCAGAAAGATCACACGATCAGCCTGATCGACTCGACAGCCGGCCAGCAGGTATCGGCGGTGCCGGAGAACGCCACGACCGGACATGAAGTGACGGCCTCTCCCGATGGGAGAACCGCCTATGTGCCGATCTATGGCAATTCTGGGGTGGGTCGGCCCGGCACCGACGGCAAAGAAATGCTGGTGATCGATATTCCGAGCCAGAAGATTACCGGTCATGTGGACTTCGGACATGGCATTCGACCACATTGCCCCGTCTTCGACACGAAGCGGAACGTTCTGTATGTCACGACCGAACTCGACAAAACGGTCAGCATCATCGATCCGCGTACGCTCAAGATCGTCGGCACGATTCCCACAGAACAGGAACAATCCCACATGCTCGCGATTTCACATGATGGTAAACGCGGGTATACGGCCAACGTGGGACCTGGCACGGTGTCGGTGCTCGACCTCGAAAATCGGAAGCACCTGGCTACCATTCCGATCTCCGGCACAACCCAGCGGATTTCCATCTCGCAGGACGACAAGATGGTGTTCACCGCGGATCAGAAAGAGCCTCGGCTCGCGGTCATAGACACCGCAACCAACCAGGTGAAAAGCTGGGTCAAGCTGGCGGACAAAGGCTATGGCACTGCTTCGACGAGAGATGGCCGTTATCTCCTCGTCGCCGTTCCGAAGCCGAAGCATGTGGCTGTTGTCGACCTGAAGACCCTGGAAGTTGTGCGCACGATCGACGTTCCCGGTAACCCGCAGGAAGTGCTGATGCGGCCTGATGGCAAGGTTGCGTACGTGTCCTGCAACGTGAGCGGTAAGGTTGCGGCGATCGACCTGACCACCTGGAAAGCGCAGATTATCGATGCCGGCCAGGGTGCGGATGGCCTCGGTTGGTCGAGCGTAAAGGCCACTCAGCAGGTCAGCTCACGATAAGCATCAACACGGATTAGTTCTCGGCAGCTTCCTTGTTCGCCAGGTGATCCTTGGCGAAGGCATCGAATACTGCATGCGGATCGTCTTCGCTTGCCCGCACGAACCGGTGCGCTAATACCCTTGCAAGATCCCCTAATGCCGCGTCGAGCATCGAGGCGTGAAGCCGGACTAGTGTTGATCCCTCCACTTTTCCGGCCGCTTGCGCTATTCTTTCGATCGTGAGAAGAGCAAGCGCAAGCGATGCTCGCTCAGCATCGGCATGGAAGTAGTAAATCAACGGATAGTGAATCAGATCGACTCGCGTTTGAATGACCGCCTGCGTCAACTCTGACAGCAAGCTGTCCGAGTGGTCCGAAATCACATCGATCCCGGTTTTCTTTTGAGCCTTGACGAGGATCGCCGACCGCCTCGCAAGCACACGCATGCGCCCCAGGGCGGGGTAAATCAAAACAATCCAGGAAATGCTTGCCGTGACCAGCGAGAATCCAACGAGCGATTCCACCGCCACCGTCAACCGGATCCAGTCGGGTTTCGGCGTCAGGTCCGGTGTGCCGACCGTGGTCAGGGATGCGAGGGAAAAGGCGAGGAGCGAAATAAACTTGCTGAAGCCGCCGCGTACTCCCGCCTGCACTGCAAATTCATTCGGATAAGACGAGGAGTAAATGAGGGCAAAACCGGTTGCGAGCAGGAAAGTCCAGCAGCCAATCACGATGACGAGCGCCAGTGGCCCCGCGATCCGAAGCAAGAAGGTTAGCTTTCGTGCGAGCTGGAACATCCACCGTCCGACGTAAGAGCTGAGCGCCCCCGAGCCTGACGGCTGAAACAGATCTCGGAAGATCTCGCGCACAGCAATAACGAGGACAAGAATCCCCAGAACAACGGGCCACCATCCAGACACGCTGAGGTGATGCTAACCCGCGTGCGAAGTTACTCCACCACGTACAAACCCTAGTAACTATGCGGAATAGTAACGTTCCCATCCAGAGTAGGGTCCATATCGTTGAATTCGATGTATTACTTGTTCTTGAGGCGAACCATGGCTCAACGTCGGAGCTGTTGCCTTACTCCTGTCGTCCTTGGCCGCGTCAACGAGCTTTGCCCAAATTCAAAATCAGCCCGATGACGGCCAATGGGTGATGGCCCCGAAGAACTACGCCAGCACTCGATACAGCACACTAAACCAGATCACAACGGAGAACGCCGGCCAATCTGAAGTTGGCATGGACGTTCTCCACCGGAGCAATCAGGGGCGAAGAGGCGGCCCCTCTGGTGGTCAACAACACCATGTATGTGGTCACCCCTTTTCCCAACCTGCTTTACGCGCTTGATCTTGACTAAGCCCGGCGCTCCGATGAAGTGGGTGTATCAGCCGGCAATTGAACCCGCGTCCCAGGGGGAGGCCTGTTGCGACGTAGTGAACCGGGGTGCGGCTTATTACAACGGAAAAATCTACTACAACCTGCTGGACGTACAGACCGTTGCTGTGGACGCCGTTACCGGCAAGGAAGTCTGGCGAACAAAGCTGGGCGAAATCAACAAGGGCGAATCTATGACCATGGCGCCCTTGGTGGTGAAAGGAGTCGTCATCGTCGGGAATAGCGGTGGCGAGTTTGGAGTACGGGGATGGCTGGCAGGAGTCGACGCCGAGACCGGAAAGATCAAGTGGAGAGCCTATGGCACTGGGCCCGACAAAGACGTTCTGATCGGTTCTAACTTCAAGCCGTTCTACCCGATGGATCAGGGGAAAGACTTAGGCGCGAAGACGTGGCCCGGCGACACGTGGAAGACGGGTGGCGCATCCGCGTGGAGTTGGATCTCCTACGATCCGGACCTGGATCTTATTTACTACGGAACGTCGAATCCGTCTCCGTGGAATCCCGAGCAGCGGTTAGGCAGCAATAAGTGGAGTTCAACCCTGTTCGCCCGGCGTCCGGAAACAGGGGAGGCTATCTGGGCCTACCAGATGAACCCGCACGATATTCACGACTACGACGGCGTGAATGAGAATGTCCTTCTCGATCTCACGATTAACGGTCGCGCTCGGAAGATCCTGGCGCATCCGGATCGCAACGGACACATGTACATCATGGATCGGGCAACCGGCGAGGTGGTATCGGCCGAGAAGTATGCGTACTCGAACACCAGCATTGCGGTTGATCTGAAAACCGGCGAGATCAAGCTGAATCCAGACGAAGAAAACGGGCTACAACGTGGTGCGCGATGCTTGCCCCGCGCCGCCCGGCAGTAAAGATTGGCAGCCATCATCCTTCTCTCCACGGACCGGTTACATCTACCTGCCGCATAACAACCTCTGTTACGAGAGCCAGGCCGTGCAGGCGAATTACATAGCAGGCACGCCGTTCGTGGGGATGAATGTTCGGATGTACGCGGGCCCCGGCGGAAACCGCGGCATCATGTCGGCCTGGGACCCGGTGAACGCCAAAACGGTCTGGAGTACCGACGAAACATTTCCGGTCTGGAGTGGCACGGTGGTCACCGCAGGCGATGTCGTGTTTTACGGAACCATGGACGGCTGGTTCAAAGCCATCGACGCAAGGAACGGAAAGCCGCTTTGGAAGTTTAAGGTTGGGTCGGGCATCATCGGACAGCCTGTCACTTACAAAGGACCCGACGGGAAGCAATACGTGGCGGTGCTTTCGGGCGTAGGCGGCTGGTCTGGCGCGGCGGTCTCGGGTGGATTGAACGGAGTGGACGGAACGGGCGCGCTGGGTTTTTTGAACGCCATGAGCGATCTTGGCAAATACACAACAAAGGGCGGAATGCTTTATGTGTTTTCGCTCCCGTAGTTCCCTACTCCTTACCGCCTGCCTGATTTCTTGCGGTTGCCAGCGCGAAAAGCGCGATGTTCGCCCTTCCCCGACACGGCTGGCCATTTACGGAAACGCTGCAAAAGAGAGTGCTTTACGGCCTGGCGGCGTGATCAGTCCCCAAGCCGTGGTGACAAATCCCTATAACAGCAGCGGCTACGACATCTCCGAAGGACAGAGGCTGTACAACTGGTATAACTGCGTCGGCTGTCACGCGAACGGAGGCGGAGGCATCGGACCGCCACTGATTAAAAAGCAATGGATCTACGGCGGCGAGCCGGCTAACATCTTCGACACGATCGTGAAGGGCCGTCCAAACGGTATGCCGGCCTGGGGAGATCGCATACCGGAATACCAGATCTGGCAGATCGTTACATACGTGCGGTCGATGAACGGAGCAGCAGCCAACGTCGGCAACTCCGACGCGCCCTGACACGATCGAAACCAATCCGCAGAACCTTCGAAATCGAGTTAGCGGAGCAACGAAGTGAGTGGGGTTTGGCATGCGGCAAAGGTTGCGCTTTTTGCGACTGTAGCTGCGGCGATGGCGTTCGGCGCAACGGACGTGCAGTCCGCGGTCAATCCCGTCGGGCCACAGTCAGGCAAGATCGCTAATCTCTGGTGGTTCTTTTTCTGGCTTCTCGGGGCTATCTACATCGTCGTTATGATAGCGGCGCTTTGGACTCTGACGCGCCCGAACCGTGGCTTGGCGCAGGAACCTCTGGAGGGCACTCATCAGCTCTCGCCGGAAACCGAACGACGAACCAGCCGAGTAATTGCAGGCGCAACGATTACGACCATCGTCATTCTGTTCGTTCTGATCGTCGCCAGTGTAGGAACCGGCAAGGGGCTTTCCGACCTCGGCGAATCCAAGAACAGCATGACCATCCAGGTAATGGGCATTCAGTGGTGGTGGCAGGTCATGTATCAGACCAGCGATTCGAGCATTGCTGTCACGACCGCTAACGAGATTCATATCCCCGTGGGCAGGCCCGTTCAGCTCAGGTTGCTTTCGAATGATGTGATCCACAGCTTCTGGGTACCGAACCTTCATGGCAAGACGGACCTCATTCCGTCACGTGTGAATACACAGTGGATCCGGGCGGACAAACCGGGAGTTTACCGGGGCCAGTGTGCCGAGTTCTGCGGCCTGCAACATGCCCACATGATCGTTTACGTTGTCGCCGAAAGTCCTGACAAGTTCAAGGCCTGGTATGACCGGCAACTGCAGCCCGCCGTCTCGCCCGTCCGATCCCGTTACGCAGAGAGGGCAACAGGTATTCATGAACAACGCCTGTGTGTACTGCCATCAGATTCGCGGGACGGACGCGGCAGGACAAAACGGGCCAGATCTGACTCATTTCGGAAGCCGGCTTGGCATCGCCGCTAATACGGTTCCGAACACGCCTGGAAACCTGGGTGGCTGGATCGCGGACCCGCAGAGTACGAAGCCCGGGAACCACATGGCAACGATCGCCGTGAACTCGGCAGACATGCAGCCCCTCATCAACTATCTGGAGAGTTTGAAATGACTCAAACTCAGGACATTCTTCCTGGCGTTCCCAACCAGGAGCAAGAAATTTCGAGTCTGGAGCGAACCTGGCGCAGGGGCCGCGGTCTCATCGGATGGCTTTCGGTTACCACGCATCAAGCCATTGGAATGCGGTATATCGTGACCGCGTTCATCATGCTGTGCGTCGGCGGCATTGAAGCGCTGCTGATGCGGATACAACTGGCCAAGCCGAACAACACGTTCCTTAGTGCGGACTTATACAACCAGATCTTCACCACGCATGGCACGACCATGATGTTCCTGTTCGCCGTTCCCGTCATGGAGGGCATGGCGATTTATCTGGTCCCGCTGATGTGTGGAACGCGGAACGTAGCCTTTCCACGCCTGAATGCTTTTGGCTACTGGATGTTCCTGGGCGGCGTGCTCTTCCTGTATTGGGGCGTGTTTACGGGAGCCGCACCCGATATGGGTTGGTTCGCTTACCCGCCGCTTTCCGGTCCTCAATTCACGCCGGGAAAACGCACCGATGTCTGGGCCCAGATGATTACGTTCACGGAGTTCTCCGCGCTTTGCGTAGCGACGGAGATCATCGTCACGATCCTCAAGATGCGCGCGCCAGGAATGTCGCTCAACCGGATTCCGCTCTACGTCTGGTCGCTGCTGATCCAGTCGTTCATGGTGATCTTCGCGATGCCGGCCATTGTCGTCGCAAGCTCGTTCCTTCTTTCTGACCGAACCATCGGCACTCATTTTGTGAACCCGTCGGAAGGCGGCGATCCGCTTCTTTACCAGCACATCTTCTGGTTCTTCGGACATCCGGAGGTCTACATCATCTTCATCCCTGCGCTGGGGTTCGTGTCCGCCATCGTGAGCGCGAACGCACGACAGCACGTCTTTGGCTATCCCGCCATGGTGCTTTCGCAAATTGCGAACGGATTCATCGCGTTCGGGCTCTGGGTCCATCACATGTTCGCAACCGGATTGCCCCAGATTGGTGAAGCGTTCTTTACGGCATCGAGCATGATGATCGCGATCACAAGCGGAGTTCAGATTTTCTGTTGGATCGCGACTCTATGGACCGGCCGGCCGCGAATGACCACGGCCCTCTACTTCGTGTACGGGTTCATCGCCATTTTCGTCTTGGGCGGCATGACCGGCGTGATGTTGGCGTCGGTACCTCTGGATCTGCAGGTCCACGACACCTACTTCGTCGTCGCGCATTTCCACTATGTACTGATCGGGGGTGCGGTTTTCCCGCTCTTCGGCGCTTTCTATCACTGGTTCCCGAAGATGACCGGGCGAATGATGAGCGAGCGTCTTGGCCGTTGGAACTTTTGGGTGTTGTTCATTGGCTTCAATCTGACGTTCTTCCCGATGCATATTCTCGGCCTGAAGGGGATGCCACGGCGCGTTTACACGTACCCGCCGGAAGTTGGTTGGGGCTTTATCAGTCAGCTCGCAACGGTCGGCGCATTCGTCATTGCGATCGGCGGTGTGATGTTCCTCGTCAACGTCTTCACCAGCCGAAAAAGCGGAGCAATTGCAGGCAATAATCCGTGGGATGCCGACAGCCTGGAATGGGCTGCGAGTTCGCCGCCCCCAAACTACAACTTTGAATATCTGCCCGGAGCAACGAGCCGCTCTCCCCTTTGGGTTCCGCGAGAAGAGCGGACCTTCGTAACAGGGCTTCGAACGGATCGTCGTGAGGTGCTGGTGACAACCCTGATGGATGCTGAGCCTCATCACCGCTATGTGCTTCCGGAGTCGAGCATCTGGCCGTTCATTACGGCAATCGCGGCGAGTATCACGTTCATTGGATCAGTGTTCAATCCCTGGTACATCATTTCGGGTTCCATACTAATCTTCTTCGGGTTACTTGGCTGGTTCTGGCCCAGGCGTGCCGCTGAGATTCGGGACGAGGCTTAGCGTGCGATTATGACGGAACCTAAAACCATCGACGTTTCGCACCTGCCGCCCTACGATATTTCAACGCAGTCTCCGCTTTGGTGGGGACAACTGCTCCTGGCTGCTATTGAGGGGATGATGTTTTGCATCCTCATCGCGGCTTACCTGTATGTGCGGTTGCGCTACGACGTCTGGCCCCCTCCCGGAGATCAGTTCCCGCATCGATTACTACCCACGCTCGCGCTAATTCCATTGATCCTGAGTTGTATCGGGACTTACTGGGCGAGCGAAGCCGCCAAGAAGGATGACCGCGCCGGGATGATCAAGGGTCTGGCCTTGAACCTTGTTCTGGCGATCATCTTTTTCGTTATCCGCGTGATGGATTGGTACTCGCTGAATTTCAGTTACAAAGCCGATGCCTTCGGTACCTACCTCTGGACATTCCTGGCAGTCCACACCTACGACTACGTGGGCGACGTGATTTTCACGCTGGTGCTATTCCTGCTCGTTGTCATCGGACGTCACGGGCCGAAAGTGCGCCTGGGCGTCCACGTCGACTCCGTGGTCTGGTACTTCCTGGTGATCATCTGGATTCCGATCTACGTGGCCGTGTACTGGGGACCAACGCTCATGGAGACGCAACAATGACGGATTCCAGGCGTGACCTCGTTCTCTGGACAACCGATCTGGGCGCACCGATTATCTGGCTGTTCAGCTTTCAGGCAAACTTCACGTGGGCGCCGTGGGCTTGCATCTTCCAAGTCAAGGCATGGCTGTACTTCATCTCCGGGCTGGCTCTCGTGCTCGAGTTGAGCATTGCCGCGCTTGCCTGGTCTCAGTGGAAGGCGCTGGGAGCGGAACCACCCGGGGACGGAGGAGGTCCGCTTCCGCGTGCCCGCATTATGGCCCTAGCCGGCGTTGTGTTTGGCATCGGATTCGCGATGGTGGTCGTGGCGCAATCGATTCCTGAACTCGTGCTCGGAGCCTGCCAATGAGGCTGTGGCGGGCCTTCGGATTCGTGCTCCTCGTTCCAGCTTTCGCCTGTGCACATCCGGGGCAGCCGCTACAGCCCGATGACCTGCTCTCCGCGTGGGAGTTCGATCCCGGCGTCCTCATCCCGTTACTGCTATCGGCAGTTCTCTATTGGCAAGGATCGCGGCGGCATTTCGGCTTGACTCGCTTGGAACGAAGCTGCTTCTGGCTGGGCTGGGCGAGCCTGGTGCTTGCTCTCGTTTCTCCGCTGCACAGGTTGGGCGAGGTGCTCTTCTGCGCGCATATGACCCAGCACGAGATTCTGATGCTGGTCTCCGC
Organism: uncultured Acidobacteriaceae bacterium; assembly: GCA_963730775.1. Classification (GTDB taxonomy): domain Bacteria; phylum Acidobacteriota; class Terriglobia; order Bryobacterales; family Bryobacteraceae; genus Bog-105. The sequence goes on from CAVSTI010000029.1 coordinate 472,719, forward strand.
CCCTCTTCTTGTGATCTCGCGGCCGATGGTGACGTTCCTGTGGGCAGTGCCATTCGAGTGGCGTAGAGCGCCTGGGACGCTGGTCGAAACAAAGCTATGTCCAACGAAGTTGGGGCTTCTTTACCGATCCGTTCTCAGCCTGGTGGATTCACGCTGCGGCGATCTGGGCCTGGCACATCCCTTACCTTTTTGATCTAACCCTGGCGAGCGATCTTGCCCACAGCGCCCAACATTTGAGCTTCTTTTTGTCGGCGCTCATTTTCTGGTGGTCGTTGTTCTACGCACATGGGCGGAAGTCCTACGGGGCGGGCGTTTTGTACGTATTCACCACCGCCGTACACACCGGCATTTTGGGAGCGCTGCTTACATTTTCGTCGCGGCCCTGGTATTCGCCGTACCTCCGGACAACCGAGGCATGGGGCTACACCCCGCTCGAGGATCAACAGCTGGGCGGGCTGATCATGTGGGTTCCGGCGAGTCTCGTCTATCTTGCCGCCGGGCTCTATCTTTTTTCTGCGTGGCTGAAGGAGAGCGATACAGCTCTCGTGAGGACCTCTCGTGCGAAGTAGTCCGTTTGTCCTCGCATTACTGCTCCTGTGTTTGGGCTGCGGCTCACGAAATGATGCGCAACGTACGGCCCAGGTAACTACCGGCGGGGACGCAACCCGCGGGGCAGCCGAGATCGGACGATATGGCTGCGGCACCTGCCACGTTATTCCGGGAGTCTCCGGGGCAGTCGGCAAAGTCGGTCCGCCGCTGACGGGTATCGCCGATCGGGTGTATCTGGCGGGTGAGCTTCAGAATACACCGGACAACATGATGAAGTGGATCAAGAACCCGCAATCGGTCAATCCCAAAACTGTTATGCCGAACGTAGGCGTTACAGACCAGGATGCGCGAGATATCGCCGGATATCTCTATACGCTACGCTAGGACGCTGGTTTCCGCATTTGTGGCGGTCGTATAGCAAAGCTCCAAAATGCCAGGATGCTTTACAGTTAGCAGAATTACGACTAGGAACTTGAGAGAAAAAGATTACAGTTGAGACATGCCTGAGCCCATCATACGGAGCCTACTCGAAACGTGCTGTACGTACTTGGACGGGCATACCGCTGATGGCGAATTTAGGCGATATCTTGGCAACTTCAGCAGCGATGAACTGAAGCAGCTCGTCCGAGCACTTGACCGCTGCATCTTTCGTGCACCCTCAGAAGAACCATAAGCCGTACCAATCCCGGTATGTAAACCGAGCGCGGCCATACAGCTTCAAAGATCCAACCGCGAGTCATGGCGGAACTCATTGCAGATCGCATCAGCAAGCTGTTCCAGGATCACCTCGATGGCACGATCAACGATCGCGAATTCCGAGAACTAATCCGCGACTTTAGCACTGACGACTTGAACAAGCTGGTCGAAGTGATACGGGCCGTATGCCGAGCCAAGCCGGAGAAACTCCGATGAGATCCCTGACTTTCCTCGTCACACGAATCACGTCGGACCGGGTCTTCTCAGTGAATCTGCAATAAAGCCCTCGGTGCTCATCTGTTGATTGGTCTGCGCGCAAGCCCATGTTGAGTGCGTCATTTCCCTTTCGGCATGCGTCTACAACGGGTACAAACAATGGAAGGAGTCAATTAATGATTACACTTGCGGACGCACGCCGATTATTGCCGCGGCCGAGCAAAAAGCTCAGGAAATCGGCCAACCTATGAACATCGCCGTCGTAGATGCCGGTGGCAACCTGGTGGCGCACGTTCGAATGGACAAAGCCTGGATGGGCAGCGTGGATATCTCCATAAAGAAAGCCTGGACGGCGCGAGCCTTCGACATCTCGACTAAAGAGTTGGCGGAACTGAGTCAATCGGGGGATCAATTTTTTGGGATTAACGCTTCAAATGACGGTAAAGTCATGATCTTTGCAGGCGGTATCCCGCTGAAGCGCGGCAGTGAAGTCGTCGGAGGAATTGGAGTTAGCGGCGGGCTCGGAAAACAGGATCAGGCGGTAGCAGAAGCCGGAGCCGCGGCTTTCTAATAACTCTGCGAGACGAACCCAATCCGGTCGGAGTTGGGTTCGCCTCGCAGAATGATGCTAAGCCGAGGCGTGACGCTGAATGACAGTTTGGAACGATGCCAAGGCACTCGGCCGCAGCAAGTTCCAGGACTTGTCGTAATCGTCCTTTTCTTCAGCCTGCAACTCGCGTGCCAGGCGCTCTGTTTTCGCATCACCGGCCAAGCGAGCGGCAGTGGCCAGAGACTCATACATCGCCATCTCGGCTGATGCTGCTGCGATGCAGACCATGAGATGCTGCGTGTTTTTCTCGGCGGGCTCGTGCCCAAGCTGGGCGGACGTGGGTGCGAAGGCCAAAATGTGAGCAAGAATACTCTTTAGCGTGGACGGCTCCGCCCCAAGTTCCCGCAACCGCGCTTCCAGCCGTTGATGCTGGGATCTGGCACGCTGAGTCGCCATCTCGAACATTCGCTTTACCTCGTTCTGCTCACCCGTGACGGCAAACGTCCCTAAAGCGTCTTCGAAATTTCGTTCGGCAGCCTCGCAATCCTGCAGGTATCTGACGATCACTTCGTTCGGTGTTTCCATGAAATCTGCTCCCGAGGTTCGACTCCGATCTGGGGAAATCGGTCACAGAACTTGCGAGAGAACCAGTCGAAGTTTTAGTATTTCCCGCTCTTTCCAGAATTTGTGCCATGACTTGTAAGCCCCAGCGGGCAATAGAAAGTGGCGATCCACCTCTACTAACCTGAGCTTCTCAGGAGGCACATGACCCCGGAAGTACTTGCATTGGGGCTGATCTGGTACGTGGTGTTTTTGTTTTCTACGACATGCCACGAAGCGGCGCACGCCTTTGTCTCCAAACGGGAAGGCGACCTGACGGCTTTTGAGAGCGGGCAGGTTAGTTTGAGTCCTTTCCCGCACATCAGGCGCGAACCGTTCGGAATGGTTCTCTTTCCGATTGCTTCTTTCTTTATGGGCGGCTGGATGATGGGCTGGGCAAGTGCTCCGTATGACCCGGCATGGTCCTCGCGCTATCCCCATAAAGCAGCGAAGATGGCGTTGGCCGGGCCCGCCGCCAACTTCGTCCTCGCGGTCATCGCCGCCATCGCGATTCACTTAGGCCTGATGACAGGCGTCTTTCACGCGCCGGCGTCGACAGGATTCACCGAGATCGTGGTCGCAAACAGACCGGGCCTGGCGGAAGCCGTGGCCCAGATCCTGAGTCTGCTCTTTTCCTTGAACGTCCTCTTGGGTGTTTTCAATTTACTGCCGGTTCCACCTCTCGACGGATTTACGGCAGCTGCTCTTCTGATGAGCGAAGAAAAAGCTCAACGGTTTGAAGCCGTTGGACGAGGCATGAGGAACGTCAGCTATGCCGGATTACTGCTGAGCTGGAGGGTCTTCGGCATTCTGTACGAGCCGGTGTTTACATTGGCGCTCAGGCTTCTGTATCCCTGGGCTGGTTACAGGTAGGACCGTCTCACATTGTGCCCGTGGGCGGCCCGCTCGCCGGAGTCGCTGAAAGCAGACCGCGATATTTATCTTTGCGTAGGTGCGCCGAAGCAATGCGAGTAGCCGTCGTCATCGGTCAAGACAAACTCGGTCTGTCCATACTCGCGATCTTCGAGTTCAGAAACTCCGTACCCAAGCTCCTTCAATCGCTCTCTTGTTGTGTGTAGATCTTTCGGCGCCCAGTAGAGTCTTATGCCTTCGTAGTCTTTCGGCTTAACCGCATTCCCTGCCCGTCGATTCAGCATGAACCATATCTCGTCCTTCCGGAGCATGCAAAAAATCAGCTTGCCGTCTTTCCGCATCTCGGAATTTACCGAGAACCCGAGACCATCAACCCAGAACCGCAGACTCTTCTCGAGGTTTGCGCTGGGAACAATCGGGATGCATGACTCAACAGGCACAACAGCGTCCTTTTCGCAGACATAAATGCCGCTCGATGCGTGAGCAATTCATGCGGGACACGAGCAGGCGGGGAATGACCGGCCGTTACAACGTAAGTTGCCAATATCCTACATCAATCCAGCGACCGAACTTGAAGCCCACCTCTTGAAAATGGGCAACTTTCCGAAATCCAAACTTCTCATGAAGGGCCACGCTAGCGTCGTTCGGCAGGGCAATACCGCCGATGACGCTGTGAATGCCCGCAGAACGCAACTTCGGGAGTAAATGCGTGTACAACGTCGAGCCAATTCCCCGGCCTCCGCTATGACGGGCGACATAGACCGTGATCTCGACCGCAAAGCGGTAGGCGGTGCGAGTTCGCCACCGAGTCGCGTAGCAGTACCCAGCGAGTTGACCTCCCGTCTCCGCTATGAGCCAGGGAAGCGATGCCGATTGAACCTCCTCAATGCGGCGCGCGATCTCCGAAGCCGAGACAGACTCCTCCTCAAACGTGACAGTTGACGTCCGGACGTAGTGATTGTAGATATCCGCGAGAGCCTGTGCATCGCTCACCTCTACGTCTCGAATTGTCCCCGCTTCGTTCGTCTCCGGCACTCTTCAAGCGACCTTCGAGTTGATTCTACCCACGCCGGCCGACGCGGGGAGGAGGCTGCGGCATTCACTACGAAGATCTACCGTACGTGTTCCCTGAGAAACGTGTATCTGCCGAACGTTGTCACATCACCGAGAGACAATATTCGCGCCCCGCAATACGCCGACAGTCTTGTCTGGGCATTTATGTGGCTTGCAAGCGTCAGGAGCACAACATGAATACCTTCAAGCAACAGGGCGTGTAGGCACCGGCGAGAGTATCTTGATCGCCGATAGTGTTCGTTCGAAAGGAATATCTATGAACAACCGACTGGGTGAGTTGAAGAAAGCCATCCGTGCTTTCTTCCCGAATTACACAACAGAGAGGCTGACCGCTTACTTGGCGCATGCGCAAGACGGCAAAGTCTTCTACAGTTCCTGTTGCTGCCTGATTGGGGGCGCAACGGCCGACCATGCCCTGCAGGGCAGATGCGAGACGAACGACTACGCCCATTACCAGATCGCAAAAAATCTGCCGGGTGCGGACTTGGCGGAAGCGGCGTTCTTTGACCTGGGAAGGCCAAACTACAAGCACCCGATCGGCATGGATGGCATGAAAGATGAGGCCCAGCGCCGCCGGGTGCTCATTCCGATGATCAAGGCCGAACTGCGGCGGAGAGCCAAGCAGACCGAAGCGACCGCGAACGAGTACGAATATGAATATGCGCTGGTCCGCTAAGTTGTCCAGCTGACTGCTACTAATTGGTGCCACTCATTCCGGTCGACCTGCCCGCGCGGCGCACAACGCAGCCGCACGGGCACCGGGTAGACGTCGAACCGGAAGACTCAGCTCACAACTGTGTCGTTCAGACTTACGATCGCGCGACGCGCTCGATGGCAGGATCAGCGTTCGTTAACTTGCGTCCGAGTCCGTCCCCAGCGATGAAAAAATCTCCTCTGAGGTCCCCGAGGTAACGCGCCAGCAAGAGGTCCGCGACACTGTCTCCATCCTCGACAGTATTGCCTGTGAAGATCGCACTGCCGCTCATGACGGCCAAGGGCGCCTGACCAAGTTCGGTGACGTAGCCTCCTTCGCTCGTCCCAATTGCTTGCTTCAACATGTCACTCAGATTGATCGGGGCAGCACCGCTTATCGATGCATAATAGGTGCCATCCGGGTTCATGGTTGCCGTATTCTCGGTGTAGTTGTCGGCATCGCCGTGACCGGTTGCGTAATGGCCCTGCAACAGATAAGTGCCCGTGAGTGAGTCTTTCACCTGGGCAAGGACAATCGATCCATAGCAGATGCCCGCCACGGGCTTCCCGCCCTTGATGAAGGCCTCGACGAGCATCCAATCGCGAGTATTGTTGCCGAAATCGCCGATCGCTCCGCCCCCGCCAACCCAAGCCATGCCGGTAAATTTGTCGAGTGCCGCAAGATCAACCTGGAGCCGTGCCGCGAAATCACCGCGAACGCCCTCGCCCTGCTTCGGACGCGGATAGCTGTCATGAACAAGGTCGCGCAGACTGACTGGCTTCTCTAAGAAGGTGCCGTACGCATTGATCGGGTCCAGCTCGGGAGGAGTACCGTTCTTTTGCGCGATTGCAGCATTACGCATTTCGGTATATCTGTCACGCTGAGCAGGCGTGAGGAACTGCCTTCCGAGTCGCGCAATCCCGTCGGTGATTTGAAGCGCATTCAACGCCTGGTCGGCAAACGAAGGTACCACGGTCACGCCATAAGGAACCGGCTCCTCACCATGCTCCGTGATGGGAATGACCTGGGCTCCCTTGAGCATCAACTTGCAAACGAATAAGGTCAACTCGGGGCTGAAGTAACCGGAAACGGGAACACGAACACCGAACGTTTCACCATTTTGAAACGACTTGCCGCGAACGTCGACGCCCGTCCTGCGAAGGACGTCATCGTCGATCATGGCAACAAGCTTATCCTTCGGGATCCCTTCGGCCAGCGCCGCTGCCATTCGTTCGATCCCCAAGTGGCGGTCCAGAGGAGCCGGGCGCGGCGTCTTAAACAGAGGAATCTTGTTTGCGGACGCATACGCCGTATGCTGAGCAGCAGACCCAAAGCCATCGTACGCTTGAGTCCAGTCGATCCGGCTGCCGTGGGCGCTCTCGACAGCTTTTCGGACCTTTCCATCCTGTGGGTCCATTTCCTTGTACGTTATTCGATTGCCAGACTCTGTGTTCGTCATTGCCTCAGCCATTGTCGTTTCTCTCCTACATCGAATGATGTTATAACTTTCTACGCGGAAAAACCTGTTCCTGTGGATCCTGCAAATCCAAATTACCTGGGTTTTATCACCCGTTGTCCCGCAACCAAGATTACGGTAGCCTGAATGCGCTATGCAAGAGAGCTCGTCCATTACGTTCGAGCCGATACGGCACACCCCGGTACTCCACGGATGGGAAATCGCGCTCGGCGTGATCATTTTTGTCTGTTGTATCGGTTTTGCAATCTGGCGGTCCCGCAAGCGCTCTAAAGAGCACGGATCTTTGCGGCTTGACGGATCATGACTTGCGCGGATCTAATGAGGCCATAGGAGCGCCGGCCCCTAGTCTTGCTGCCTGCCGCAAGCTGTCCGCGAGATTCCTAGTAACACGCTTTACCCGGGTCCGGGTCAAAGCTATGAACGCTCTTGCCCACCCCGCGAAGATTTGAATCCACCTCTGTTGCACACTTAAGCGCACGCCCCGGTTCGCCACCCGTCCAGGAAGGAGCGGCAGGAATCTTTGATTTGCAGCTCCGGTCGAAGCGGCGAGCCTTGCTCCATGTTCCCCCGGCAGCTGTGGAATCAGGCAATGCGGCGCTTGCTGTGATGCTGCACGGAGCGGGAGGAAACGCGGATCACGGGCTTGATCTGTTGCGGCCTTATGCAGACGGTGCGGACCTGATCGTACTCGCACCGGAGTCCCGGAAAATGTCGTGGGACATCATCGCTGATGCGCAATATGGGCCGGATGTGCGCTTCATCGACGAGTGCCTGGAGCATGTCTTTGAACGCTATTCGGTCGCTCCGTCACGAACTGCCATTGGCGGTTTTTCTGACGGAGCATCGTACGCATTGTCGCTCGGGTTGAGCAACGGCCTGCTATTTCCGCACATCCTTGCGTTCTCACCGGGATTCATGGCTCCGGTGCGATACGAGGACCACCCGAGCATCTTTATGTCGCACGGAACCCGGGACCAGGTTCTGCCCATAGATTCATGCAGCCGCAAGCTGCTGGGAGTACTTCGCGCTCGCGGATTTGCTGTCGACTACTGCGAATTCGAGGGCCCGCACATTGTGCCGACCCAAGTCCGCGAACGAGCTGTGCAGATCCTCCTTACCGGCTCCGCGGGTGAAGAAAAGATTGCCCAAGCCACTTAAATGGACAAGCGAAGATTCTCAGGGCAACTCCCAGACCCACAGCATCGATGATGACGAACCTCGCACTGCTCCGAGTTCAGGCGCGGTGTACAACGCAGCGTTACCTTGCAGCCCGGGGTTCCCAACCGGCATGGCAATGTATTGCTTGCCGTCCACCGTGTAGGTGATTGGGAAAGCGTTAGGGATGTCGTTCAGCCGTGAACTTTCCCAAAGCACCTTACCGTCGCGGTCGTCGAAGGCTCGAAAATATCGATCCGGCGTTGCCGAAAACACCAGACCTCCCGCCGTTGTGAGAGCGCCGGACGATTGCGGGAGGCGTGAGCGAATGTCCCACGCAAACTCCTGCGTATATAAATCCAGCGCCAGGAAGCGGGCCGGTGTTTCGCCCATCTTCCCCATGCAGGAATCGTTGATTGGCAGGTAGTACCGGTTCGTGGACGGACTGTAGGAGCCGGCGGGGAAATTCCTGGCGCCGATGTTGCCCGGGCAGCGAGTCACGCCGGGGGGCGGCGGTTCAGGCAGCAGCGTCTTGACGCCAGTCACTTTATCGATCGCGGTCGCCACGTTCTGCGCGCCCGGATCGACCGCGAACAGAAACTTACCGGTCGCGGCGTCGACCGCCTCAAAAATTCCTGGCTTGCCGACCGTAATCACGGCCTTGTGTCGCTCGCCCCGCACGTTCACAGGAGCAATGATGTGCTCGAACGCGTAGTCCATGTCGTACGGATCAGACCCGATGTGCTGGTAATACCAGACGAGCTTGCCGGTGTCGGGATTAAGCGCCACAGTGGAGTTCATATAGAGCCCCTTGGCGCCGTAGCTCCCGCGCGTCACCGTTGACCAGGGCGAAGGAGAGCCAGTGCCCCAGTACGTCAGATTCAGCTCCGGGTCGTACTGTCCGGCCTCCCAGATGGCAGAGCCGCCGCGCTTTGCATCCGGCAAATTGTTCCAGGTGTCGCCGCCTGGCTCATTCGCGTGTGCGACCGTGTTGAACCGCCACAGTTCCTTTCCGGTCTCGAGATCGTGGCCCGTGATGAAGCATCCACCGGGCGGGAAATACGCTGCCCTTTTGCCGCCGTCCTTGTTGGCGCTGCCCGGCGAACAGTTACCGGCACCGACAAGCACCTTATCCTTGACGATCAGCGGACCGCTGTTGTACGTGCGCTCGCTCTTGTAGTCATCGGTAACGACATCCCACACCTTCTTCCCGGTCTTGATGTCGAGCGCAATGACATGCATGTCGATCGTCGGCACGATCAGCTTGTTGCCGCCGATCTCGAGGTTTCGCTTGGTCCGGTAAAATCCCGGCAGGTTCGGATAGTCTTTCGGCAACCTGTGGACGTATTCCCATAGCAGCGTGCCAGTCTTTGCATCAAGCGCCTGAATGGTATCGCCGAAGTTCCACAGGAACATGACGCCGTCGTGTACAACGGGCGTGAACTCGTTGACGGCATCGCTGGGAGAAGCCATGCTCCACGTCCACGCAACTTTCAGGTTCTTGACCGTGTCGCGATTGATCTGTTTCAGCGGGCTGTAGGCCCAGCCGTCGTACGTCCGACGCCAGTGGAGCCAGTCGCCGGGCGGAGGGTTACGCAGCATTTCGTCCGTTACCGGCGTCAGGCGATCGAGCGGCGCTTGCATCGCCTCAAGCCGGGACTTGGCATACGGGCTAAGCACACCGCGAGGGCGGCTTGTCTGGGTCGGTCGCGCTCGATCGTCTATGATCGCGGGAGCGCGGCCACCCGTGGGTGTGGCGCTGAGGATCGTGCCGATCGGTGCCTGGTCGCCTCCCTTCAGGGTATGGTTGTTCGCGGCCGCTCCATTCTGCTGAAGAATGAACGCCGTCAAGGCCGATACGGAATCTTCGCTCAGAGATCCAGGCGCATTCGGCGGCATTGTCTGATGAATCTCCGTGGCGAGTTCACTCACCATCTTGGGCCGCCATCGAGAAAGGAAATCTGCGCCGAAGAGAGCGGGAGCGCCACCCGAGCCCGTCAAGGATTGGCCATGGCAGCCAACACAACTTTCTTGATAAATCGCCGCGCCCTGCTCGGCCTGCGCCGGAGGTAAAGCCGGCGGGCGTGGGCGTCGGAGTCTGCGTCTGGGTAGATGCCACTCGGGCGAGACCTAAGCCGCCGAGTCCGACAATTAACATTGAAAATAGAAGCGAAAAGCGCCGCACGAAGCCCAATCTCCTTTACCAAGTCCAGCGAACACGCACTTCGTTCCAGTAGGAACATTCTGCGCCAGACCCTTCGCATTTAAATTACTAAAACCGACATCCGGTCAATCTTTTCTCGAAGACCACGTCCGGTGGAACGACTGGCACGCGCTCTGTAGCGGCCAAGGGAGACGCCGGACAGCGAACCCGTCCCATGCGGAGTCGAGAGAGAATATGCAATGATTCTTGATCTCGATTTCTCAAGGCCGGAACACGTATGCATCGTTATTTTTCGTTACTGACGATTTCCGCAGTTGTAGGACTGATCGTTTCATTCGGCGCCCCGGCTGATGGATCGCGAGTTCACGAAATCTCTTTGGAGGCCCTGCGCGACAAGGTCCAGGGCGGGTGGGCCGGGCAAATGATCGGAGTAAGTTTCGGAGCTCCGACCGAGTTCCGATATCGCGAACACATCATTCCTGAGGACCAACTTCCCCATTGGGAGCCAGGGAAAGTCGATAATGCACTGGACCAGGACGACCTGTATGTCGACATGACGTTTGCGAAGGTCCTGGAACAGAAAGGTCTGGATCCAACGACGGAAGACTTCGGCGCGATGTTCAAAGAATGCCAAGTACGCGTTGTGGCATGCAAACCTGGCGGCGCGAAGAGCGTTGAAGCGAGGTGTCCCCGCTACCCTCTCGGGAACTCCAAAGTACAACGCGCATGCTAACGACATCGACTTCCAGATCGAATCTGACTTCGTAGGGCTGATATCCCCGGGCCTGCCGCGATTTTCAAACGATCTCTGCTATCGAGCCGGCCGGGTCATGAACTCCGGCGACGGAATCTACGGAGGCATGTTCATTTCCGCCATGTACGCGGCCGGGTTTTTCGAAAACGATCCACGCACCATCGTCGAATCCGGCCTTGCCGCCATCCCCGCCAGTAGTCCCTATGCTCAGGTCGTTGCGGACATGCTGCGCTGGTCGAAGGAATATCCGACGAATTGGATCAAGGTTTGGAATCTGATCGAGGAGAAATGGAACAAGCGCGAGCCATGTCCGGAAGGCGCCCTGAAGCCGTTCAATATCGATGCGAAGCTGAACGGCGCGTATGTGGCGATGGGCCTCCTGTATGGAGAGAGCGACTTCCACAAAACGCTGACGATCGCCACTCGCTGCGGACAGGATTCGGACTGCAATCCGGCAAGTGCATTGGGCGTCTTGGGCGTCGTTAAGGGCTACAAGGCCATTCCCAACGATCTTAAAGGAGGCATTGACGGGATTGCCGACAAGAAGTTTAACTACACGGATTATTCTTTCCGAACGATCGTGGACTCCACGGTAAAGCAGGCCGTCACCGCAGTAAAGCGCAATGGCGGACATCAAGAAGGAAACAAGTTACTCGTCAAAACGCAAAGCCCGGTGGCCGCGAAACTCGAGCTGTGGGATGATTACGGCTCGCCGGTCGAACGCATTGCGGCAAAAGATTCACGTTGGGCATGGAAAGGCTCCTGGGAGAATCCGCCGTCCGCATGGAGAACTCCTGAGGGAACAAAAGTCTCGTCCCACAAGGGAGCGGAAGCATCGGTTCGCTTCAACGGAACCGGCGCAATCGTCACCGGCTTCTATCTTCCGACCGGCGGTACGGCCGATGTGTATCTCGACGGCGCTCTATCGCGAACCGTCGATGTTTATCCCGACGAAGATGCGCTGAAATCCGGCGAATCCGTCTGGCACGCCTTCGGCCTGCACAAAGGAGAACACAGCGTTCGTCTCGTCGTGCGCGGCGAACCGTATCCGGGAGCCAGAGGTTCCGACATCTCAATAACCGACTTGATTGTCTTCCGTTAAAACAAATTTGCAGCCGCGAGTTTCGCCGATGAAATAGACCAAACGTCTGCGGCTAAACGCGCCGCAATCTGAGCGAGCCACGATCCGCGCTGTACCGCAAAGTCGGACCACCTGGGCCAATTGAACCTCGGTAGTTCAGATGATGCTGCTCTTCGGCCATGCGGCCATTAAGAAGACCGGAGTCCACATCCGGGGAAACGCGATCGAGGTCAAGTTCAAGGGTCATCCCATGGGTCGAACTCACGCCAAGCTCTACCTCGGTACGATCTGTCCTGAAGACTCCCCGGTCCGCCAGAAGAAGCCGGTCGATCCGAATGCTTCCTCGATCGGCGTTGACATTCAAAGCGCCATCGAAACTAATCATGTGCACCGCAGTTCGGTCCGTACGGAGGCGCAAGCTGCCGGCTAAGTCACCGAGTTCGATTTCGGAGCGATCGTCGTTGAGCGTTAAATCGACCTTGCGCGGAACTTTGATTTCATAGTGGACCAGCGGAACGGGATTGCTCCCATCCCAAAATCCGCGGCCACCTGACAAGCGATCGCCGAAGTCGGTTTGGATGAAGACGCTATCTGGTGTAGCGTCGAAGTGAATCTCCGTGCGGCGCACGCTCCCCTCCGGATCAAGGTTTTCGGGTCGCGCCTGGATGGTGGCAACGACTTCGACTTCATGACGATCCCAGGGCACAATGCGGGCGCTGCCCCGCTCCGAGCGGAGTTCGACCCGGCCGCTCGTGCCGAGCGGGACCGTACGCCGGAATTCTTTCGACGGTGCTGCGCCGCTGAGGCCGGCAGCTATGAACAAAGAGGCAACTGTGAATGAGGTCGTTCGGGACACGATACTCCTCCCGAGTGACTCTACGCAACAAAGCGAGCTTATGTTCATAAATGTTGAGAAACCTGTAGCTATTGCGTGGAAGGTTCTCCGGCGTGCATGCGTCTGCGTAGAAAGCGGATAAGTTTTTGGTTTCAGCGTGCTCTGCCGTGCCTTGGGCAGCAGCCCGATCCGGCTGAGAGATCAGATCCCAGCGATTATGAACAATCGACGGAAAGGGAACGGAACGCCACCCGCTTCCGATTCGGGATAGAACGCTTCAAGCTGGGATTGGTATTCGAGGAGGAACTCCTGCCGCTGGCCACTATCCTGGATGGCTTCAAGATATGGGCGCAAGCCCGTGCTTTTGTACCATTCCACGATCCCGTTAACATCCGGCATGACTTGCAAATACTCCGTTGCCCAAAGATCCAGTGATTTGGCTTTAGGCGCAAGCACCCTGTAGTAAAAATCCAGCGGGTGAGATCGCCATTCTTTAGAACGTCCTTCCCGAAACCACTTCCGCCAACGTGGAGTGCCGGCCAAGTCCCGCATCAGCCGGTTAGGAATAGCATCTTAGGCTGGCATCTGCGCCGCTAGTACGCCGCCATGGGAGAGCTTCTCGAGCAGTGCCGGAAAGACTGTTTCGTGGTCGTCGATCCATTGCAAGGCGGCCGAAGAGAAGATGAGATCAATTCCGCCTTCGGGCGTTGACGAGTTGCGAATCCATTCGCCGATATCGCCTACCATCCAGGACCGTTCAGGTTGAGAAGCACGCGCCGCCGCAATCATCTCAGGCGAACTATCTAAGCCGACAATCGACGCCTCTGGCCAGCGCTCCGCACATACCGCCGTGCTATTGCCGGGACCACACCCCAGATCGATAATCTTGCGAGGCGAGCGGATGTTGATTCGCTGCGCTAGATCGAGTGCCGGGCGTGTTCTCCAGTCCAAGAAAGTGGCGTATTGCTTCGGATTCCAGCTTGCCATGGAAACAAGGTTAGCGACAACGTCAACCTGTGAGGCCGGCTACACGATGCTAGACTGTCGATTCTCTCTTCCAGGAGGACTCATCATTGATGCGATTGACGATTAGGCGCTCGCTCCATCGTGCCCGGGTAGCTCTCGTTCTCTGTGCCGCGGTGACTTCAGCGCTCGGGCAGCAGCGGACGCCTAACGACACTTTACGATCGCCAGAAGTCGACGCTCAGGGTAAAGTCACGTTCCGTCTATATGCGCCGCAAGCACAGCAGGTCAAACTGCAGGCCGAAGGCAGGGACGCTACGCCAGGCATTACACCGGAGCAGTTGAAAACTGAGTCGGAGCGATCCAGCATGACAAAAGATCCGGATGGAGTCTGGTCGATTCAAATCGGTCCGATCCAGCCCGGCGTGTACCGATACACCTTCCTTGTGGATGGCGTCCAAACCACTGACCCGCGCAATCCTCTCTCCAGTGAGTCGCTAAATTTTGTCAGAAGCATGTACGAGGTTCCCGGTGCCCCGTTCCTGGAGTACCGAGCTGATGTTCCTCATGGAGCGATTGCTGGCGTCTGGTATCAGTCATCAGCACTGGGAGGCCTGCGCAGGATGCACGTTTATACGCCACCAGGCTATGAGCGTGATAACCGGACCTACCCCGTTCTGTATCTGCTGCACGGAGGCGGCGACACGGATGATTCGTGGCCGACAGTAGGCCGCGCAGGTGCAATCGTGGACAACCGCATTGCGGAACACAAGGCTGTGCCGATGATTGTCGTCATGCCGGCCGGTCACATCTCGCGAGACTTCCAACTGCGGACCGGTCAGAACACGATGGGCCACGACAAGTTCAACGAGGACCTTACCGGGAGCGTGATCTCGTATATCGACAAGAATTACCGGACTATGGCGGACCGCGATCATCGGGCCCTCGCGGGCTTGTCGATGGGCGGACTGCAAACCCTCGACGTTTCACTCTCGCGGTCGGATCTGTTTGCGTATGTCGGTGTGTTCAGTTCCGGTTGGTTCCCGGAAATGAGAGAGCAAGAGGAGAGAACGGATCTCGCTGAGTACAAGAAGTCCGGTCAACATTTCAAGCTGTACTGGGTGGGCGTTGGGAAGTACGATATTGCGAACGCAAACAGTGCTGCGACAGTTACTCTTCTAAGGAAGTACGGCCTCACTCCGACCACCAAGGAAACTGGAGGTTATCATGCTTGGACTAATTGGCGTGACTACTTAAATGAGTTTGTGACGGAGATACTTCGCTAGTGTCTCTGGCGCAGAGACCCTTCACCCGCGAGGTTCACCGAAAACCCTGCCATCGCGAGACCTCCGCCGACTGCAATCCAAACTGGTCAAGCAACCTGCCGACGATGTGATTCACCACGTCGTTGATTGATTCTGGCCGATTATAAAACGCAGGTACGGGCGGAAAGATAACGGCGCCCATGCGCGTCAGGGCCAGCATGTTCTCCAAATGAATCTCGTTGAAGGGACTCTCGCGCGCAAGGAGAAC
Organism: uncultured Acidobacteriaceae bacterium; assembly: GCA_963730775.1. Taxonomy (GTDB): domain Bacteria; phylum Acidobacteriota; class Terriglobia; order Bryobacterales; family Bryobacteraceae; genus Bog-105. Next base: position 487,933 of record CAVSTI010000029.1, read on the forward strand.
GAGTTTGCGCCGCTCTTTCAAAATGACATCGGCTGCGCGGCACACTAGCGTGTCGCTATAGCCGACTCGGATCGCCGCCAGCGTCTTCATACTGCACGGCGCAACAATCATCCCGTCCGTCTGAAAAGATCCGCTCGAAATGGGAGCCGCCTGGTTGTCGCCGTTGTGAACGAACGAAGCCAGAGCCTTCGACCTGTTCGAGAGTGTACGTCGTCTCGTGCGCAATGGTCGTGCGGGCCCATCGACTCGTCACCAGGTGTGTCTCAACCCCGAGCGACTTCAAAATTTCGAGAGCCCGGATACCAAAAATTGCGCCGGAAGCTCCCGTGATACCTACAATCAGCCTCACTGCTTACCGGCCTGGCCTTCCAGTTCGGCTACCCGCCGCTCCAGTGCTCGAACAGTGCGCATCAGGTCAGGGAGCCGCGAGAAACTGGCCGAGGCACGCAGCCAATCACGCGAATCGAAGGCGGGCGAACCACTGACAATCGCGCCTTCCGGAACATCGTGGCCCACACCCGACTGCGCCCAGACAATCGCGTTCTTTCGAATGGTCAGGTGCCCGGACGAACCCGTCTGCCCCGCCATGATGACATTCTCTTCGAGAACCGTGCTTCCCGCCAAACCCGTCTGGCCACAGATGATATTGTCCTCGCCGACAACGCAAGCGTGTCCGATCTGGCAGAGACTATCGATCTTTGCTCCGCGCTTCACGCGGGTCTCGCCCATGGTCGCGCGATCAATCGACGTCAGGGTCTGAATCTCGACATCATCTTCGATCACGGTCACGCCCGACTGAACAATCTTGTATTGGGTGCCGTCATTCGCTTTGGCGAATCCGAATCCATCGCCGCCCACGACAACGCTGTTCTGGAGAACCACCCGGTTGCCAACTTGTGTAAACTCTCGAACCGCGGCGTGGGAATGAGCGGTAAAGTCGTCGCCTATGCGGCAGCCCTGGTAAATGACCACATGAGGATGAATAACTGCGTTCGCCCCGATCGTGGTATCCGGTCCCACGACAACATAGGCTCCAATGGACGCACCGTGACCGATTCTCGCGGAGGGGTCGACGGCAGCTGTTGGATGGATACCCGGCTCCGGCTTCGGCGGATGATAGAAGAATCCGAGAGCTCGCGCGAAATCGTAATAAGGATTGTTCGATACGAGCGTTGCGGATTCTATGTCTTTGAGCGGCTCTCCGGCGATGATGGCAGCAGCCCGACTCGCCTTCACCTTCGGCGCATACTTTAAGTTCGCGAGAAAGGTGACTTCGCCTTCGCCCGCCCGCTCTAATGTGGAGACACCGCGGATCGGGGTGGACGGATCTCCCCCGACGAGCGCGCACTCGAGCCGGCGCGAAAGCTCGCCGAGGGTGATGGTCGGACTCATACTCTAAACTACGTTTCCGCGACGACCGGGTTGCGGAGTTCTCCAATAGCGGGGATCTTGACCACAACATCGTCGCCGGGCTGAAGGAATCGCGGCGGATTCCGCGCTACTCCGACTCCCGAAGGCGTCCCGGTTGAGATGATGTCACCCGGTTCCAACGTGAACACACTCGAAAGGAAGACCAGCAGATCGGGAATCTTGAAAATCAACTCTCGGGTGTTTGAGTTCTGAAGCGTCTCGCCATTGATATCGAGGCTGATGTCGAGGTTGTGAGGGTCCTGAATGCTGTCCGCTGTCACGATCCAAGGTCCCATGGGCGCAAAGGTATCAAAGGTCTTGCCCATCAGCCACTGCGTAGTGGCCCGTTGATAATCCCGGCCGGTGACGTCATTGACGATCGTGTATCCGAAGACGTGATTTTTCCAGTCTTCCGCCTTGATGTGCCGGCCGCCCTTCCCAATCACAAAAGCAAACTCAGCTTCATAGTCCGGCTTCTTCGAGACTTTAGGCAGGACGATCTCATCCCCGGGACCAATCACCGCAGTCGCAAACTTGTTAAAAATGGTCGGTACATTCGGAATCTCCGAGCCCGTTTCAAGCGCGTGATCTCGATAGTTCAGCCCGACGCAGATCAACTTTCGCGGTTTCGGAATGGGCGCGAGCAGCTTCACCGTTCCGATCGAATACGCCGTATCTGGTGTTGACGCATCGACAAGACTTTGTATCTTTTTCGGATCCTGGGCGGCAGCTTCGATGACGTCGAGCATGGACTCGAAGCCTGCCGCAGAGAGATCAAAGATCCCGTTGGACTCAGTCAGAACACCCGGCCGCGTTTTCCCGTCGGCCTCAAACGTAACTAGACGCATCCTAGCCATCTTAGACGGGTGGGGCCCAATGCCCTGAAATGTGAGCTTATGCGAGATTCACTTTCGCATGCTCGCCCAATTTGCTTGGGTCGCTCGACAGGTATGCCCGGGCGAAATTGAACGCACGGCCGATCGCCGTAGCAGGAGAATCCCAATACTCCGCCTTCTCGACCGAAATCTTCATGAGGGCGATTTCAGGATCGTCGAGTCCCTTTCGGGAAGAACGTTTTGTATGCGGGATTCCACAACTCTTCCATCTTCTTTCGATCACGAATCAGGACGGCCTTTCCGGAAGCCGAAACGTAATTATTCTTGGCCGGATCGGCAAACGCCACGTTGACTTCGCGGTGTTGATCCGTCTCCCACACCTTCGGCGAATGCGCGCCGGTAAAGAACCACAGATCGCCGTTGAACTCGATGTCCTGGGTCGTCATGGGACGACTGTGGAGCGAACCGTCGGGCTCAACCGTCGTCAGCATCGCAAATTTGATGCCTTTGATGAGTGAACCCAGTTTTGCTATTTCTGCTTCACGATTTGTTTCTTCCGCCACATCAGCCTCCGTCTGTCGGACTGGGACAGCGGTAGGGTCGTTTCACCCAAAGACGTCAGTCGACCGGGTTAATCAAGGTGCCGATGCCGTCGATTGTGATTCTGACCTCATCACCGATCGCCAGCGTGAAGGAATCTGGCGGAACAATGCCCGTGCCGGTCAGCAGGATGGCGCCCGCGGGGAAGGTATTTTCGCGAAAGAGATATTCAATGAGACTTAAAGGCGAGCGCTTCAATTGCGAAAGCGGCGTCTCGCCTGAGAACGCCACGCTGCCTCCTCGAAGGATCTGGAGCGAGATGAGCGTTTCCGGGCGTAACAGTTCATCGGTGACCAGAATGCACGGCCCAAGCGCGCAGGCCCGCGTGTAGACCTTTGCCTGCGGCAGATAGAGCGGGTTTTCGCCTTCAATATCGCGCGAGCTCATATCGTTGCCGACGGTATATCCGATCAGCTTGCCGCCAGGTGTGATGACCAAGGCAAGTTCCGGTTCCGGCACGTTCCATTTCGAATCGCTGCGGATGTGAACCGCGGCCCCCGGACCCACGACCCGATGCGGAGTTGCCTTCATGAACAGCTCCGGCCTGGGCGCCTCGTAGACGCGGTCATAGAAGGTACCGCCGCCAGCCGCCTCGGCCTCTTCCATGCGTGCGGTCCGGCTTCGGTAGTAGGTGACACCCGCCGCCCAAACCTCCTGGTGCTCGATGGGCGCGAGGATCGTCTTAGGATCGGGAGCCTGCGCGAGATTAGGCTCGGCCAGAAACGACCGCAGGTGGGAAGCGAGGTCGTCGCGAGAGGTAATCGCGCTCCAATCGGAACTCGGAAGGCGATACCAGTTTGAGTTCTCTTCGACGAAAACCCCGTTGGCTGTTCGGTATAGTTTCATGTTCTACGATGTTCGCGTATGGGCGATCTCCGGCGTCTCTTCCGCGAGTCCCGGCAACGCGCTCTCCGGTTCCAGATAATACTCCGTCAAACCTTCCTTGAGAACCGCCAGCGCCTCTCCCGGCGAATCAGCAAATTGGAAGAGCTGCATATCGTCTTTGGCAATCACGCCATGCTTGATGAGGGCATCGAAATTAAGAATCTCCTTCCAAAACTCCGATCCATACAGAACAATCAGAATTTTACTTTCCAGCTTTTGGGTCTGGGCTAGCGTCAGGATCTCGGTCAGCTCGTCTAATGTTCCAAATCCGCCGGGGAACACCACCAGAGCCTTCGCAAGATAGGCAAACCAGAACTTCCGCATGAAGAAGTAATGAAACTCGAAAGAGAGTTCCGGCGTGATGTAAGGGTTGGGACGCTGCTCAAACGGAAGGCCGATGTTCAGACCGATTGTTTTCCCGCCCGCCTCGGTCGCGCCCCGATTCGCGGCTTCCATAATGCCGGGGCCGCCCCCTGAACAGACCACGAAACGGCGATGAACCTCGCCGCTGCCCTCCTCGGGCGAGAGCTTTGCCGACCATTCGGTGATGTCGCGAGCCAATTCGCGAGCTTGGTGGTAATACTGGCTCAGCGGGCCCTCCTCACGAATACGGGCCGACCCGAAAAAGACGATCGTGTCTTTGATCTTTTCGTCCTGAAAGTGAGAAAGCGGCCAAAGATATTCCGACAGGATGCGCAGCGGGCGCGAATCGGGACTCTGTAGAAAGGCCTCTTCCCGGTAGGCAAGCGGCCGGCGGAGCGGATCAATGTCCGGGCTCGACGGAGAGCTTTGATCGTCGCGTTGCGTCAAACACCGATTTTCGCATCCGCTGCACTGGAATATTCGCCGCATAGCTCGGGTTGGTAAAATTCGGGCGATGCCGGGCCGCAACGTATTCACTGTTCTACAAGAAACGGAGAAACAGTTCCGTGACGCCGCAGCCCTCCATCAACCGAAAAAGGGCAAAAGAGGCGAGTACGACAGCTACTCGTGGTCGGATTGGGTTCGGATCTCTACCGAAATTGCGGCCGGCCTGGCCGCGCTTGGGATGCGAAAGGGCGAGATCGCGTGCATCTTATCGGAAACGCGAGCCGAATTCTACTTCGTCGACCTCGGCATTATGGGAGCGGGCGGTGTTTCTGGCGCCCTCTACACCGCGTATCCGATGCCCGATCTGGCCGGTAACGTTGAAGCGTCCGGCGCACGGTTCCTGTTCGTAGAGGACGAAAGCACTTTCGAATCGCTGGCGAAGGCCATTCATGATCGCGGTGATTCGTTACCTGAGCACGTCATTCTTATGCTGGACGGCCCGGCGGGCCTTTTCTCCCTGACGCGCCTCAGAGAGTTGGGGCGGCAGGCGCTCGAACATGATCCGCAGCTGTTCGATAGCCTGCAGGAGAGCATTTCGCCCGATGATGCGGCGATCCTTTATCTCACCTCCGGCGCAACCGGCCAGCCGAAGATGGGACTTACCAGCCACGGCGCAGTCCTGGCGAATCTGGACATGGGCCCGATCGTTCTCCCGATCACCCCGCAGGACTCAACGGTCGTCTTTCTGCCGTCTGCGCACATTGCTCAACGCATTGTGCTCGAGCTTGTGCCGATGCGAATGGGGACTCCAGTCTGGTTCTCGGAAAGCCTTTCGCGCCTGCCATCAGATTTGAAAGCAGTTCGACCAACGGTGTTTCTGGCGCCGCCGCGCGTTTGGGAGCGGATGTACGCGACCATTCAAACAGAAGTCCGGAAGCGTCCGGCGTACGCGCAAAAGCTCTTCGATGCAGCCCTCCGATTAGGCATGAAAGCCGCGCGGATACGTCAGTCAGGCAGATCCGTTCCCCTGTGGATGGCGCCTTTGTTGAAAGCGGCAGACAAGGTTGTTTTCTCGACGGTCAGGGAACGGTTGGGAGGTCGGATACGAATCGCTGCTTCCGGCGCTGCGCCGCTGGGACCCCAACTGGCCGAGTTTTTCGCAGCTATTGGCATGCCCCTCATTGAAGGCTATGGGCTGACCGAAGCGGGCATTCTGTGCTTCAACCCGCTCGGAAATGCCAGGCCCGGCAGCATCGGGAAACTCCTCCCCGGCGTTGAGGCGAAACTGGCGGAAGACGGAGAGTTGCTGATTAAGAGCCCATGCATGTTTCAGGGATACTACCGAGACGAAGCGGCAACCCGATCTGTATTTGACGACGATGGATGGTTCTTGACCGGCGATATCGCTGAAGTGGACAAAGACGATTACTGGTACATCACCGGACGCAAGAAAGAGTTGATTGTTTCCTCCAATGGGAAGAAGATCTATCCTGCCCGGATCGAGAATCTCTTCAAGATGGAGCCGGTGGTGAACCACGTTCTCCTGATCGGAGACAAACGGCCTTATGTCACCGCGGTTCTGACCCTGAACATGCCCCAAGCGCAGAGCCTGAGCAGTGCCGGTAAAAGTGGGGCATCAGACGATCCCGCCCAGATCGTGAATTCCGAGCCTGTCAAAGCAGCCGTAAACGCAGCAGTGAGCCGGGTCAACCGTCAATTGGCAGACTTTGAACGGATTCGACGGTTTAGAGTACTCGACCGTGAGTTTTCAATTGAGGCTGGTGAACTAACACCAACGATGAAACTTCGTCGAGCTCGCGCTCTTGAGAATCACAAGGCGCTACTGAGCGACCTCTACCCAGGGCGAGAAGACTCTGAGTGAACCGCAACTCCGCTAAGAGTTCCGGGGAGGGCGTAGTTGTTGCACTCATTGATGAATGGTCGATGAAATTAGAAGGATTCATGTGCCTGAAATAAGACCTGAAGCAGCGCAGCCGTTTGAACTCTTGCCCCTGTTTCGAGAGCGAATCTGGGGACGATCAAGCCTGGCGCCTTACTTCAATAGTTCTTCTCCTGATAAAGAACCTATCGGCGAAGTATGGTTCACCTTTAGAGACAATCCGACGTCGCTCGGCGGAACTCTGGGAGAAATACTCGCCGCGCAGCCGGAAGTGCTTGGGTCGGCCGTGAACGATCAATTTCCCGGTGTCTGTCCGCTCCTGGTGAAGCTGATCTTCACAACTGAACGACTGTCGGTTCAGGTGCATCCCGACGATGAATACGCCCGCGAGCACCACAATTGCCTGGGCAAGACGGAGGCCTGGTACGTGATGGAGGCGCCGCCGACGGGAGAGGTCGCCATCGGCTTCAAAGAAGCCCTATCCCCCGAACGCTTCGAGGCGTCTGTGCATTCGGGCGAAATCGAGTCCTTGCTCGAATGGCGCAAGGTAAAGCAGGGAGACGTTGTGTTTACGCCTGCGGGAACCGTACATGCAATAGGTGCCGGCCTGACGATTTGTGAGATTCAGGAAAACTCCGATATCACCTATCGTTTGTACGATTATGGCCGCCCCCGAGAACTGCATCTGGAGCACGGAATAAAGGTGGCACGGCTCGGGCCACATGACTGCAATTCCGACACAGTCGCGATCACACCCTGGCGCGACAGCCTTTTGCATTGCGACTATTTCAGGATCGAGCGCTTGCGGCCCAACGCTTCCATCTCCATCAGCCCGAGCGCAGATTTCTATGTCCTTTTGATCTGCTTGAAAGGCGAAGGGAAGTTTGCGGGCGGTTCTTTCGGGCCTGGGCGCGCCTGGTTTGTCCCGGCAGGAAGCGCTGGTTTCTCCATCGACGGTGCAGGCTCGGAATGGATCCTCACCTACACGGCAAAAGACTTATTCGCGGGAGTCGCCGAGCGCTAGGATCCCCGGCTAAAAGTAAGCCAAGATGGGCGACCGTCGCTCTGTCTTCAGGCGCGCGAACCACCGGCACAGGGGATACAGCAGGGCAACCACTGCAATCCAGACCAGATAAACCGTCGTAAGGCTCCAGCCGAAATCCGGTGGAAAGAGCTGCACAGGACCGCCCATCGAGGGCACCGGATTGAAGACGAACGACCTCGCCGCCGCACCGTAGCGAAGGAATGATGCGAACAGAACCAGCGTGTGGATCACGTAAAGGTGCATGACGAAATAGAACAACGGTGCCCGGCCGAATACGGTCAGCGGATTACTTGCCGTCGGCGGATGGCGGTCGAAATAGGCTAAGGCCAGCAGCGTTGGTCCCAGCGTCATACACAGAAAAGCGAGCGACCCCGGATATTTCTGGCAGTTCAGAAACGAGAGCGCCGTCATGATGGACGAATTCTGAGCTGTCCACGGGACAGGGTCACCGTAGCGATTTATGGCCCTTAGCAGGACGAAGCCGACCGTCAGTGCCAGGCCAAGATTGCGCGTGATCTTGTAACGTTGCGACTGCGGCAACGTGAGTATCTCACCAAAGCAGTATCCGGCCGCCATCACCGCGAGCCAGGGTAACAGGGTGTAGGTCACGAGCATCGGCATTCCCCCGACCGTGATAAGTCCCGGCTGATGAAAGATATGCCAGAGCCACGCCGCTGGGCCACTCTTTGGGCCTGCAATTCCATCCAGAAGGTCATGCGTCACGAGGGCGAGAATGCTCAGCACCGCTAGTAAACGGTTCGGAAGCTGGACCAACGCAGCCATAAAGATAAGACAGAGACCGAAGATCCAGAGAACGAGGAGAAGGACGAGATAGTGGGTCGGAAGGTTGAAGTCGTACGCCAATTGCAGGACCGTCAACTCGAGCAGCACGAATAGAACACCACGACGGAGGAGAAAGTCGGATAGCTGTTTCTTCGTTTTATTTCTGCGCTGCAACCAGAGAAATGCGCCGATGCCTGTCGTGAACACAAAGGCAGGCAAACAGAAGTGTGTAACCCATCGCGTCATAAACAAGGCCGGCGTGGTGCGAGCGAGATTCGTGGCGGAGAACTGCATCGCCCCGCGGTGAAAGAAATCGCGGACATGATCGAGGGCCATCAGAATCATGACTGCACCCCGAACGGCATCCACGTTTCTCAGACGAGGGGTTGAACTTTCGCTTGAACCCATTCATGCAGTGTACGAACCACCGCCGACCGGAGCACATTGTCTCCGAAACGACAGTCAGAAGGGCGCATTGAATTCCACTTAGAAATTTGAAGCGTTATACATCCAGATTCTCAACTGATCCGTACTTCAATTCGGAGACGCATGCAGGATGAACGCTGCAGCCTGACACCGGACAGTAGCGTTCAAGCTTACGCTCCCGTGTCTCACAATCCGAGTCCCAGGAGTGGAGTTTGTATGGATCAAATGAAACTGATAAATACCCTCGCAATGGCGCTGCTAATGATCACCGTTCCAACCGGCCTGTTCGCATCGAGCCATCGTGAAGCGCCGATCACTGCACTAGATCGCAGTGCGGATGTTACTGATTGGTACGCTTTCGTGAGCTACGATCATCCCGATCGCGTAACGATGATTCTCAATGTCGACGGCTTCCTTGAGCCCTCGAACGGGCCTAATTACTTCCCCTTCGATCCGAATGTCCGGTACGTCATGAACGTCGATAACGATCACGACGGCAAGACGGATATCCGCTTCGAGTTTCGTTTCAACACCGAAACCAGGCAGCCGGGACTGTTTACCGGCTTCGTCGGTGGGATAGTGGGAGTCCCGCCTATTACGGCTCTCGACGGACCGGGATCAGTTGGTCTAAGCCTCAGGCAGACTTATTCCGTGACGATGGTGAGGAAAGGGGTGGCTACCGAGCTAACTAGTGGTGCCCCGCTGTTCGCCGTTCCGTCGAACGTCGGGCCACTTACGATGCCCAATTACAACGACCTCTTTAGTCAGGGTATCTACGAACTGGGAAATGGAGTTCGCGTATTCGCAGGAACCGTGAACGATCCGTTCTATATCGATTTGGGCGCGGCTTTCGATTCCTTCAATTTCCGCATGGGTGTAGGAGGAATTCTGAGCCCTGGAGTGGACGCGGACGATAAGCACAACTATGCGCCCGATGCCGTTGCAGGCTTTAACGTCAACTCCATCGTGCTGGAGATTCCCATTACTATGCTGACTGCTGACGGAAGGATGCATGGGCCCGGCGACAAAGAAGCCGTTATCGGAACATACGGTGCAACGGAGCGGCGGCAGATCACCATTCGTCGTAACAACGGGAGACTGGATACCGAAGGAGGATGGCGCCAAGTCAACCGCGAAGGCAACTCGCTGATTAATGAACTAATCATCGGCACAGGTTCGAAAGATCTGTTTAGTGTCTCTGAGCCGGAGAGGGATGGACGGTTCGCGAATTTCTTTCTTGATCCGCTGTTGGCTCACGTATACTCCTCGATCCTCAAGATCCCGGTTCCGCCCGCACCTCGAACGGATTTACTGCCGCTGGTGCAGTACATCGCTCCCATCTGTCCCGGTTGCGGTCCTGCCGACCGAGGGCCTGTCGCCGACCTGTTGCGACTGAATACTGGCATCCCTCCCACCGCAGTCGCGAACCAGAGACGCCTCGGTTTTTTGGCCGGTGATCTTGCGGGATTCCCGCAGGGACGCCGCCCTATAGATGACGTGGTCGACATAGCGTCGCGCGCAGTTGCGGGCGTTCTTGTGGACTCGAAGAAATATGGCACGGCAATCGGTGACGGTGTCAACACGAAGAACGACGGATTTTCAAGCGTTTTCCCCTATGTGCTTCCGGCCAATAGCGGGCGGGACAGCCATCACGTTGGACCGGGGCAATCGGGCTGCAACGGGCAATCCGGAAGCCTCTGCCCAGTCCAGTAAGTCAACCTGGGGGCCGCTACTCTCGCGGCGGCGGCCCCTTTTTCCGGAAAGAGAGAGACACCTATGAGAACCGTAACCGTGTTCCTGCCGTTCTTAATGACTGTGTTGACCGCCTACGCACAGACAAACTCACCCGCAGCATTGAAACTTTCTCCGGCCGAGCGGAGCATCGCTCGAGCAAGACAGCTCATCGAGAAAAAACCGAATGACTTCGGCGCCTATAACGCCCTTGCGCTCGCACTATCCCGGCGGGCTCGCGAAACCTCGGATGTAAAGTACTACGACGAGGCGGAAGCAGCTTTAAGGCAGTCCTTGGCCACTTCCCCCGACAACTTCGGAGCGGCGAGAATTCACACGTGGTTACTTCTCGGCAAGCATGAGTTTCCGGCCGCGCTCGAAGAAGCCAAGAAGCTGAACAGGCGAATGCCGGACGACATCATGACCTATGGCTTCCTTGCCGATGCGAATATTGAATTGGGCAACTATAAAGAGGCTGAAGCGGCCGCGCAGACAATGCTCGACCTGCGCACGGGAAATCTGCCGGCGTTAACGCGCGCTGCTTACCTGCGCGAGTTATTCGGCGATGTTGAAGGGTCATTGGAACTCATGAATATGGCCTTGCAATCGACTCCACCGGCCGAAGTTGAGGACGCCGCTTGGATACTGACTCAGATGGCCCACCTTAAACTGACTATAGGAAAAATGACGGATGCGGAGAGATATGCAGGAAACGCATTAACGCTGTTTCCGCATTACCACTACGCTCTGGGGGTTCTTGCGAAAGTACGAATCCAGCAAGCAAAGTACGACGAAGCAATCGAGCTTCTCGAAGCGCGATATAAAGCTGCACCCCATGCGGAGAACCTGTTCGACTTGGCAGAGGCCCTTCAACTAGCAGGGCGGAGCGACCAGGCAAAACAGGTGTTCGCCGAATTCGAGAAAAAATCACTGCTTGAAACGAACCGGAAAGACAACTCCAACCGCGAACTCGCCTTTTACTATGCCGAGTATCAGCACGCACCTGTCAAGGCACTCGAAGTAGCGAGGGGCGAATACGCCTGGCGCCGCGATGTCTTCACGCTCGACTGCTATGCCTGGGCTCTTCACGTGAACGGCCGGGACAAGGAGGCGCGGAAACAGATTGAATCGGCGTTGTCGGTCGGTGTTCGCGATCCCAAACTAATTCGCCATGCGGCCGAGCTAGCGCTCGCCACCGGAGACAAAGCCGCGGCGCAGCGCTACCGTCTGCAATTGGCCGAGTTCAACACCGATGAATCTCCGCAATCCAGGGCGGTGATCGCTCGCCTCTCTTCCTCGCACTGAGGGTCAATATCGCAATTCTTTCAAAGATGAGAACGCCGGGAACAGAAAGGTGATGGGAAGATTACTGTCCGATCTCGTGCTGTGCGCTGCAGCCGCAACATGTCTGCTTTGGGCACAATCGGTGAGGTTGAACGGCAACATCGCTGATCCCCAAGGCAGACTGGTTCCCGGCGCTTCCATTCGCCTGGAGAAAGATGCGTCCGAATTCGCAAGGACGATGTCGGACGACTCCGGAGCATTTGCCCTGGATGAAATCCCTCCCGGTGATTACACGTTGAGGGCGGAAGCGACAGGATTCACTCCCGTTGTTCGCCAAATCAGCTTTCCTGAGGGCGCGGTCCGAGGCATCACCGTTCAATTTGAGAAGCTATCGATGAAGTCGGAGAGCATCGTTATCACCGCTAAATCTCTGGATCCGGAAATCGACCTGCGTAACGCGGAAGTATTCAATCGAGCTTTGTTTGCCCGCGATGACCAGCTGTTTCAACAACTGAATGCCGGCATCAATGCCGGACAACACGAGGGCGGGGGAAAGTCGGTCGAGATCCGGCGCTTCGGCTTTAATCTCGATCACGGCGGCGTGAACGGTGGCCTCAAGGTGCTGGTGGACGATGTGCAACAGAATCAAGGCACACAGGGACACGGCCAAGGCTACCTGGGCTCGCTGAAGGCGCTCAGCCCGGAGTTGATTCAGGAGGTTACCATCATCAACGGCCCGTTCAGCTCTGAATATGGCGATTTCAGCGGGCTCGGTGTAGTGCACATCCGCCAAAGAGAGTCTCTTCCCGATGCCTTCACGGCCCGCCTACAGGGCGGGAACTTCGACACCGGGCGTGCTTTCTTGGCGTGGAGTCCGGTCGCGAGCAGCGTGGATTCGTATCTGAGCTATGACGGATCCTATACTGATGGTCCGTTCCAGAATCCCGGGCGATATCGGCGCGACAATGTCAATGCGAACTACACCAAAACTCTGAGTGACACTCAGAAGCTCGGGTTTCGGTTCATATTCGGGCGGAATAACTTTTATTCTTCGGGCCAAGTTCCGCTTGACCTCGTCGATGGAGGTGTCCTCGACCGATTCGGCTACATCGACCCTACGGACGGCGGGCGAGTCAAACTGGGAACCGCTTCGAGTTACTACAGCAAAACGTGGGCCAACGGCGACACCTTCAAAGCGGACGGATTTGTGAGCCGGTCGTTATTCGATCTGTATTCGAACTTCACCTTCTATTTGAATGATCCCGTTCACGGTGATGCTTTTCAGCAACACGATTCTCGTTTGCAGCAAGGCAGCAATGTGCAATACAGGCATTCCCATCACCTCCGTGCGGTAACGGCATTATTTACGGCCGGAGCCAATTTCCATGACAATCAGATCAACGTCGGCTTATACCCGCGTGACGGGCGCGTTCCAATTGGAGTGACAACCCGCGGTCACGCCTATGTGACAAATGAAGCCGGGTACCTGCAGGAAAGCCTCAGCCTGTGGAATGGACGGTTGCTGGTGGGAGGGGGCCTTCGCTTCGACGAGTTTCGGTACGGACTGGAAGATAAAGTTAATACTACTGGGAGCGGAGTTCAGTGGGCCGGCCGATGGCAGGGAAAGGGAAACCTGGTATTCGCGCCCTGGCGTAAGACGCCGTTGAATTTTCACCTGAACTACGGACGCGGCATCAACAGTGTCGATGCACGCGGTGTGGTGGAGAGACCGGATCAACCCCGCCTCGCGACGACAGACTTTTATCAGGCAGGTATATCTTCCAATTGGAAGCGAGTCTCTTTCAGCACCGATGCGTTCTTGATCGATCACTCCAACGAGCAGGTATACGTTCCCGACGACGGCAGCTTTGAACTGAAAGGACCGAGCCGCGCCTATGGCTTTGAAGCAAAAGCGTCGTTGGAAATCAATCGACATCTCTCGATTACTGGCGGACTAACGAAGATCGACAATGCTTTCTTTAAGGGCGGAGATCATCGCAGCTACGTCGATAGTGCGCCTCACTTCGTTGCGAATGCCGGCCTGACGATGGCGGAATGGCACAGATGGAGCGGATCCCTACAGATGCGTGCCATTAATCATTACCGGCTGGATTCGGACGACCCATCCGTTGTTGCATCGGGATCTACGGTCTTCGATCTGGGGCTCGCCAGGCAACTTAGTCACCGCATCGAACTGAACCTCGGACTCAGTAATCTTCTCAACCGCCTTTACTACGAAACGCAGAACTACTTTGAATCGCGAGTGACGCCGGAAGCGTCAGTCGTCGCTCGCATCCATGGGACACCCGGCTACCCGCTAACAGCTGTTGCGGGAATTACGTTGAGATTCGGCGCGAAATAGCACCCGCAGTTGCGGCCCTGGCACCGGGCGCAGAATCGTCGTGCGCCGTCCCTCGTTGATCTCCGAGGTCTATGGAGTGAAACTACCTTCGCGCATTGCTTGTCATCTGCTTAGGAACAACCAGTGGCGGACAACGAGGGCATCAATCAAGATCAGACAGTCACTTCCGGCATCGACCAGAGACTGCAGACAAAGTTCATGTCAGACACGATTCGAGAACTGGAAGGCTGCCAGGCGTTCGCAAGCTGGGTCCGACAACAAGACCTTGACTACGTTCTCCGTCGCAGCGGACTGCGAACCCTGTTTGCGCCAAAGGATGAGGCGTTCCGACCACCGGCTTCCGGCGACCCCGAAGAATATCTGAACCGGCATCTTCTGACCGGAGCTTTAGAGAGCTTCGACTTGTCCCGATGCAGCAGCGTCAAATCACTCGCGGCTGAAACATTGCCGGTTTCTGAAGGCGGTATGCGGATCGGCGGCGCGCGGATCGTTCGCTCAGACGTGCCCTGCACGAACGGCGTGGTTCATATCGTTGACGCTGAGTTACAGGCCGTGAATCCCAGCTAAGCAGGAACCCGCGGCTGGCGGTCGGGCTAGTATAGTGCAGTTTTGGACGAATGTTCGCACCGGAGGCCCGCATCTGCGCAGAAGGAGACAAGGCCAGGCAATTCGTCGTTGAAAAGCTGTTTGCCCGTGCTTCTCGGGGACCCGTGCCGTTCGTGCTCTGGGTCGATCCGGAACCGGTACCGATGAAACATCGTGACTGCCATTGCAGCATGTCGTTCACCATTACGCCTGAAAGCACCTGGCAACGAATGCGACGCAAGAGCGGCTCCTATTTCGTTTGCCCGTGCATGGGTCTACTTCATCGAGTGAAGGCCAAGTGCGGGATTGGTCGATTAGTGCGCTGCCGATTTTCCCGCTTCCCTGCTACTGTGGCGTCCTTCTCGTTCCAGTATTTCCTTCGTGAGGACCGGCCATTCGTGGCCCTTGGCCTGCTGGTCCCGGATCCAGGCCAGCACCCCAAGACGATGCGGAACTGGTGTCGTCCAGGCGGTCAGATCGATCTCATAACGGACACTGCACTTTTCACAACTCACCAGGTAACTGTTCCGGCCCGGCTCAATGCGGGCCGACTGTTCACAGATGTAACAGGTCGTTGGAACTAGAGATGGAACGCTATGCATGTTCAGCCCGTAGGACGAAACGCAGAGGGCAGACATTCACATCGGAATTTTGCGCCGGTAAGACTGGCAGTTCCGGAGACGAATGTCGGGGCTCGGACCGAAGAAGATCGCCCATTCCGGCTGTCACATCCGCGCTCTGGACTCATCCATTTCATCGAAGGGAGATGACCGGTGGCTAAGAAGGCCGATAACAAGATTCAGGGCAGCGGTGGCGACCAGGGCGGACGCTCGAAAGGCTCGAGCAAAAAAGAGCAAGGCCGAAAGAGCAGCGGCAACAAGAAGAGCGGCACCTGAGCCGGGGCCGCTAGTTCACTTCTTACGTCCGAACATCCGGTGCCAGAACCCTTTCTTCGGCTGCTGCTGGTCTGTGGCCGTGTCCGGCTGTCCGGCAAGGGGTGTTCCGTCGGGTGAATACTGCGCCGGAGGGGGTTCAGGCGCTACTGTGTGATCCTTCCCGAAACCGAACATCTTCTGGAAGAAGTTGCGCGACTTGCCATCGGGATGCTCGCAGGTTCCGGCCGGAACAGTGCTGGTGATGAAATACGCCTGATAATCGTCCGGGCAGGCTGATGTGGCCGGCAGGTTCGTCTCCTTGTCCAGACGCACCAGTGTGACACCGTCTGGAGGCGTGAACGGTGCCATGTCCCGATACCGCTGCAACTGTTGCGCCCGCAGCATAAACTCGGTCCAGATCGGGGCGGCCGCGATCGCGCCGGTTACTTTGATGTCGCTGTAATCGTCGTTGCCGACCCAAACAACGCAAAGCAGATTGGACGTATACCCGGCGAACCATGCGTCATGGGAGGTCCCTGTTTTGCCTGCCGCAGGACGGTTGAATCTCGTCCGGACGGTTCCGGTTGCCGTGCCTTCATTGATGACTGCTTGCAGCATGTCCGTCAAAACAAACGCAACGCGCGGATCGAGCAAAGTCCGTGGCTGAACGACGGTGGAATCCGAGGCTTCGTCCGCTGACTTCACAGAGTTGATCATTTGCGCAGGCAGGTAAACACCGCCGTTTGCGAAGGTTGTATAGGCAGACGCCATAGTGAGCGGCGTCGAGTCATAGGAGCCAATCGCCATTGCCGGAGTAGGCTGCACGCTTTGAATACCTGCCGCCTTCGCAAGGTCAACGACCTTGTCGTATCCCACCATTTCGGCTACGCGGACAGTCGCCGTATTGATGGAGTGAGCCAGTGCCTGCCGGGCCGTTACCATTCCCGTGCTTTCGCTCGCGTCGAAATTGCGGGGCGAGTAGGTCTGCCCGTTTCCATACTGAAAGGTGCCTTCGGTCGCATCGATCTGGGTAGCTTCTGTGAACGCATTCGCGGGATCTCCGCTCAGTCCTGTGGTGAGTGCGGCAGCATAAACGAAAGGCTTGAAGATGGAGCCGGTGGGGCGTTTCGCGACAGCATGGTTGAGTTGGCTCGCGCCATAGTTACGACCACCCGTAAGAGCGAGCACCTTCCCCGTATGCGGATCCATAACCACCATCGCGACCTGCGGAATCGGGCCCTCTCCCACCGTGGTCTCCACCCGCGCTTTCTTTCCGCGTACGACAGTTTTCCGCGTTCGCTGCTGTCGAATCACGGCATCCACCTGCTTCAATCCGGCTTCCACGGCCTGTACCGCGGCTTTCTGCAACTGTGGATCGAGCGATGTGTACACGCGCATCCCGCTGTTGTTCAGGTCTGATTCCGTATACTTCGACAGCAGTTGATCGCGCACCATGTCCATGAAATAAGGAGCGCCGTTGGCCTCGGCGGTGGGCGGCGCAAGTTTTAGAGAAGCAACCTGGGCGGATGCCAGTTGTTCGCGAGTGATGAACCGGTTGTCGAACATTGCGCGGAGCACAAGATTCCTGCGTGCAAGAATCCGGTCCGGGTGGCGATCCGGCGAATAGTAGCTAGGACCATTCACTAAGCCGGCCAACAAAGCTGATTCCGGCAGAGTCAGCTGGCTGATGTCCTTCCCGAAGTAGCTTTGCGCCGCCTCGCCAAAGCCGCGGATATCGAACGAGCCTCGCTGGCCCATATCCACCTGATTCACATACATGGCGAAAATTTCGGGTTTGGTGAATCGATGCTCAAGCTGAAGCGCGATCATGATCTCTGCCAGCTTCCGGTGCACGCTCCGTTCGTTCGATAGGAAGAAGCTGCGCGCCATCTGCATCGTGAGTGTCGAGCCGCCTTGCATCCGCCTATGGCGCAGAAGGGGTGCAAGAACGCCTTCCACGAGGCGTACGTAGTTGATACCGCCGTGCTCGAAGAAACGGCGATCCTCTATTGCGATGACAGCATTGCGTACCGTCGCCGGGATCTCGTCGTACGTCAGCAGTCGCCTCTTGGAACGGTCGCGGGCATCGAACAACCCGGTAACCAGCTTGGGCTCTAAGGAGTAACTTGAGACTCGCCCGTTATCACTCCGAATGGCACGTACCTGTCCATTCTCAACTCGGATACTGGCCGCGGTCGAGCCGCCATAACTTTCCCGTCCTGGTTTGATGTCGATGTTGGAGCGAGACCGGGTGAAAGATCCCCGATTCGATGCTGTCCTTGTGTCCGGTCCACTGTATCCGGCCGAACGCAGTTCGCCCGCAATCTCATCGAGCGTCCATCGATCGCCCACTCGCACCAGCTCTGGCGCAGCGTAAATCTGGGCCGAATCGTTAAAGATAGGACGACTGATTCGGTCGTCGACGATTTTCTCGTAGCGGTGATAGTAGTAGCCGAAGACGATCACGAAAGTGACGAAGAGAACAGTGCTGGCAATAAGAGCTGTGCGGAGAATCAGGCTTTTCGGCAAGCCCGGTAAGCGCCTGCCCGCTGGCTTGGGTCGGTTCTTTGTCTCAATAGCCACGTTGTCAGAAGAAGGACGTTGTTCCTAAGAAGATTGTGACCCATCGCGGGTAAAGGAACAGCCAGGGCGGCGGATGCGCGAGTCCGAAAGGGCTAGGGTTGTTGCTTTAACCCAATCAGAGCTCTCCCACTGTACCGCCCCAATCCTCAGGATTCACATCAGCGATCGATTGCGATAACGTCCAGACATGTCCGGCGAAATCTTTCACCGTGTACTGCCGTTCGCCATACGGGTAATCAGTTGGAGCTGAGACGACCCCTGCGCCAAAAGCCAGTGCACGTTCATAGTGGCGCTCGATTTCGTCGACCCGCACCATTACCGAGCATCTGCAGTCTTGACCCGCTTCTGCGCTAGCCAAAATCAGACACCCGTCACCTCTCAGCGTCCGGTACGTGAGGATACCCAAGCACCGGGATCACGGAGCAGGGCGGCATGGAACGGTTGCGGAGTATATGAAAACTGTAGACGAATTGGACCAGTGGCGGTGGTTGTTTTCAACCAGTTGGTTTCCGCTAACTGATTGAATAGATGCAACTTACAAGAAATTCAAGCGTCAAAAGTACAGAGGAAAAGAAAATGAAAGCGCAATGGAAATTTGGCTTGCGGACCGTAGCGATGCTCGCAGGAACGGCATTAATCGGTTTCGGACAAGCACCAACCGGCGCGACAGGACAGGTGGCACCGCAAGCTGCAACCTACTCAAGAACGGACCTACCGTCAGGCGCGAATTCTCAAGCGCGGAAGACCGTTTATCCTGGCGCCGTTAACTATGTAGAGGGAAATGCAACTCTTAATGGCCAGCCACTCACCAGGGACGCGGTCGGTTCGGCCGTCGTGGGCGCAAATGAGGCGATTGCTACCACGGATGGCTATGTTGAAGTGCTTCTGACGCCTGGCGCGTTCCTACGCATCGGCCACGACAGCGAAGCCCGATTTGTATCCGCGGGATTGGCCGGCGTGAATGTCGAGTTGACTCAGGGCTCCGCGATGGTGGAAGTGGAGGACGTCGTGAAAGGCACGGCTCTACACATCTCAGTGCAGGGCGTTCCGGTTCAGATCGAAAAGAAGGGTCTCTATTCGTTCAACGCAGCGGAAGGGTCAATCCGGGTTCTGGACGGGAAGGCTGACGTTCAGCAGGCGGAGCGCACGATCACTTTGAAGAAAGGTGATGAACTGGCGCTCAATGGCGAAGCGAAGAAGCACGACTTTGATCTGAAGGCGGAAGAAAAACAACCGCTCTACGTCTGGAGTAAAGTTCGCAGTCAGAATGAGGCTCAAGCGAATCTGCACACTGCGAACCTGATCGTCGCCGGTGGGTCCTGGTATGGCCCCGGCTGGTATTGGGATCCGCTCTGGGCTAGCTACGCCTTCATGCCCGGTGCGGGGATCATGTACAGCCCGTTTGGTTGGGGCTACTACTCACCCGCCTTCTACGGATACTGGGGCGGCCCCGCAATTTATCCCCGGTATGGGTACCGCGGTTTCGCTGGTGGACATGTCGCCGGATTCCGGGCGATGAACTCTGGTGCCGGTTTTCGCGCAGGTGGCGGCTTCCACGGTGGACGTCGCTAAATAGCTGTTACCAATCTGTGCGACGGGCGCTCGCTTTATGCGGGCGCCTTTTTTTGGGCGGCTCACACATCCGGCACATAACGGAGCGAGTGTTCAAAACCGAAATCTGATTCCGCCCCATGCTCCAACCGGCGCGCCGGGGGCGAAATAGGTTGTATTGCGAATCGGGTAGTCGCCTCCTACCGGTGAAAACGGGCGCGCGATGAAGTGCCCCCCGTTGTCATACGGCGTGGGAGCTAACTGAGCCGCTGTGTAGTAGCGATGATTGAGCACGTTGTTGATCTGGACGAAGAACTGTACTCGCTTCGCGAACTGATAATGAGCGCCTAAATTCAGAACTCCATAGCCCGGCGAAAAACCTTGGCCGAGATAGTAGATACCGTCCGGTTGGCTTAGATTATTCTCATTACCTCGGGCATAAGAACGGCCGGTCGCGATGAAATCTAAGTTCAGGGTGATTTTCGCGTTGGGCTGATACTCGGCGAACGTCTTAAAGGAGTTACTCGGGATCAGTGGTATTCGATCCCCTTGCACAAGCGCGATTGTTCCGGCGACTCCCGGGCCCGCAGCGTTTGAGCTGTTGCTCCCTCCATTGACCGCTTGAGCACTCTGATACGTAGCGTTCAGAAACGTATAGTTCCCACCAATCGTGAACTGGCGGATTCGGGTGCTGATATCGAGTTGTACGCCGTTACGGCGCGTCTTGCCAAAGTTCGTGAAGTAGCCGAAGCCGGTCTGTTGCGAGGCGACGAATAGAAGGTCGTGGAAGTTTTCAGCCCGAAACCAGCCAGCGTTCCAGCGAATTCGGCTTTCTCCCGAACTGCGCAAACCTGTCTCCACCGTGCGAGTAACAACCTGGTCCAGAGGCGGATCGCTAACCAGCGCGTTCGGCAGATTGCAAGGTTCGGTTGGATCTGCGCAGCCCAGTTCGACGGACGTTGGTGCCCGACTCGCTTCGCTATAGCTCAAGTACGCACTTGCAAAGTGGAACGGAGTGTACGTAAGACCGACGGCGGGATTGAAGCGATCAAAGACATACTGGCCGTTCAGAGAACCACGCGCGCCGCTGACATCAGCGGGTAATCGGTCCCGATTGCTAATCGTGGTCCGGTTATATCGCCCGGATAATGTGAGCGCCAAGTACTTATTGAGGTCCACCGTGTCGCTTGCGTAGAAACTGAACGTATTAGTAAGTCCGTGAAGGTTCACACGGGTATCGACCGGCACACCGTCCTGCGTGGTACTGCCATCGGCAAAGGCGTTGATCGGAGTGATGGTCAGGGCATCGGAATTTAAGTAACCGAATTGGGATCCTTGCTGGAACGAAATGCTACTCCGGTCCCAGGCGCCACCGGCAGTGAAGTGGTTTCGAGACAACAGCCAGGATGCTTGCGCCGACAAGCCGTAATTGTTCTGCTTGTCATATGTGTTCGTCAGCAGTCCAGTACACTTTTCGCTCGGCTCGTCCTTCTCAAGGCCTTGCGCGATACAACGCCAGCGAGGAAACGGCTGGCTGAGATAGTTGCCGGTGGTAGGGAAGCCGCTGTATCCGGCGGCAGTTAAGGCACGGATGTCAGCCGCGGACAACGTGTAGAGAGACTGATCGAAGGAGTCGTTATTGATATCTCCGTTCGTTGTGTCTGCCCGTATATAGCGAAAATAGGCGTTTCCGGACAGCGTGAGGGCGTTTGTCAAGGCGTGGCGAACGTTCAGAATCAGAGACGGAGAGCGATCCCACGTGATATCCGGGATCGTGTAAACGCTTGCGTAATCCCGGGCGAGAAAGCGCGTGTCCTGGAGTCCATTCCCGGTCAGCCAGTTGTCCGCGTACCCAAAGCTGAGGCCAAGGGATGTGTTCCCGTGAACCCAACCGAGCTTTCCAAACGCCTGGCGGACTTCCGAAGGCGAGAATTGTCTCCAACCGTCTTCCCGAAAGAGATTGCCGGCGGCGTACCAATTCAATCCGGCCGCGTTTGACCCTCCATATTCAAATTCGCCGGCGCGCCTTCCAAAGCTTCCACCGCTCACTTGCAGGTTTCCGCCGGGCTGGCTGTAACCGTCCTTGGTCTGAATCGAAATCGCACCGCCCAGCGTGTTGAGGCCGAATAGCGGATTCGATCCCGGCATGAGCGCCATCTCCGAAATGGCGATTTTCGGGATCAGATCCCAGGCGACGATATCACCGAAAGGCTGATTCTGCCGCACACCGTCGAGGTAAACCGAAATCCCCTCAGGCGTGCCAAGCAAAGGCGAAGCGGTATACCCTCGGTAGTTCACATCGGGCTGGAATGGATTGCCTTGATTCTCATTGATGTGAACACCCTGCAGCCGTCGATTCAGGAAGTCCGACAGGTCAAGCGAACCGCTTCGCTCGATGTCGCCTGCGCTCGCGGTCTGAACAGGACCCGGAATGTCTTCAATGGGAAGGTCCGTTCCGGGTAACGGGGTCGGAGCAATCACATCGATCTTCGCAGCGACCGGGGCCAGCGCCATGGAAAACATGTGGGACGCCACGACTGCGCTTTTTAGCTCCAACGTGACGGAAGCAGTAGCAAACCCGCTCTTCGAAACCCTGACGCGGTAGCGGCCCGGCGGCAAGCCCGAAAAGGTACGTTCGCCTTCTCGGTCGGTCTCAAATGCGAGGTCGGATCCGGCACTCAAATTCCGCAAATGTCCTGACACTTTCATCCCGTGACCAGACGGATCTTTGACTTCGATCCGCAAACCGGCATCTCGGCTTTGCGCTCGCAGTTCGGGACCGCCAAGAAGCAAGGGAAGCAGAAGGGAAAGGAATGAAGAGCAAGTTCCTGTCCGACCCGCACACAAAGTCATACTTTTACATTCCGAAATCCGCAGGATTGTTCAGTCTTTTGTTCGAAGGAGGAACGCCCGAAGGAGAAGCGCGACCTTTGCCGCAGTCGGCACGTTGATACGGCGGCTCAGCACAGAATAGTGCGCGCGCTCGAGCCTCGCGAGGAGAGTGAGATAGATCTGCCGTAAGGCCCAG
Organism: uncultured Acidobacteriaceae bacterium; assembly: GCA_963730775.1. GTDB lineage: Bacteria > Acidobacteriota > Terriglobia > Bryobacterales > Bryobacteraceae > Bog-105. Next base: position 510,627 of record CAVSTI010000029.1, read on the forward strand.
AGAGAACGCCGGCTTTTCGGCTCGATCAGAGACTCGAGGGGGGCAGACTCGTCGTAGTAACTCCTGGCACGCTCTCCCTCAAACGCCATCAATTGGCGGAATTTTTCATCCTCCTGGCCCGAACGAAGTTGTTCAACGCTGACACCGAATCGAGCAAGATCCTCGGCCGGAAGATAGACTCGCCCCATTTCCGCGTCTTCGCGAACATCCCGAAGAATGTTGGTCAACTGAAATGCGATTCCACATTTTTCCGCCAGCAGCAGCGCACGGACTGACCGGAAACCGAAAACATGGATGATCGTCAATCCCACTACCGACGCCACGTGGTAGCAGTAGCGATAAAGGTCATCCCAGGTCTCGACCGCTTGCGGTTGCAAGTCCGACGTAATGCCGTCGATCATTTCGTGAAAGAACCGGTGAGGGATTGAATAACGACGGACCGAATCCGAGAAGGCCGGCCAAAGCGGATTATCTCCAGGTTGACCCGCGAGCGCGCGGTCGAGTTCGAAGCGCCACAGCGTGATGCTTTGAGTTAACTTCGCGCGGTCGGAGTTGGACGGATCGTCGCTGAGGTCGTCGCAATACCGCATGAAGGCGTAGATTGCGCACATGGCATCTCGCTGGGGCTTCTCGAGCAGCAGAAACGAGTAATAGAAATTCTTCGCTCGCTTCCGGGCGATGTTGCGGCAATACCGGTAAGAAGCCTCGAGCGTAGCGGGATCTAAAAGGGGAGCAATCGCGGGAGACATCGTAGGAAAATGGCGACCCGCTCCGCCTTTGATATGTGCGGCCGGCTTTGAAGAACGTTGTAATTCTGCGACCTGATCTTGTCCAGAATCTTGAGACCACCACGGCTGAACAGGTCAAGATCGAGCGAGAGTCTGCGGTCAACTTGCTTTACCAGCGGAAGCCCCTTTCGGAACAGGTCTTCAGCAACATCAACCGCTTCCCGCATAGCCGCTTTGAACTGGTCGTTGAAACGCAACTCGCGCAGCTCGCCTTCGGAATAGCCATGCTGCGCCAGAAGTCCAATTGGGAGATAAATTCGGTCCTTTAGTAGATCGACCGTGACGTCCTGCCAGAAATTTGCCAACTGAAGCGCTGTACAGGTGTAGTCGGAAAGCCCCTGCCGCTCTCGATCCCGATAGCCTCCGAGATAAAGAACGAGATGGCCTACCGGATTCGCCGAATTCGAACAGTACCGGAAGAGTTCGTCGAAATTCGAATAACGGGTGACAGTCTGGTCCTGCTCAAACGCGCGAATCAAGCGGTCGAACGGATCTGCGGGGATGTCGTGGCGCTCGACTGTTTCGCGTAATGCGACAAAAACCGGGTGAGCCACTTCGCCCCGATACATCCCTTCCAACTCACGCCGCCACCACGCGAGCAGACGCAGGCTCTCGGCCGGATCACCGATTTCATCCCCAAGGTCATCGGCCCAGCGGCAAAACGAATAGACGTTGTAGAAATCCTGGTGAAGCGCCTTCGGCAGCAGGTAGCTGACAACCTGAAAGTTCTCGTAATGGTGAGTGGCGAGCCAGCGCGTATAGGCTTTCGCTTCTTCCCGCGAGTAGACGCCTTCGCAAGCGGCTGCGTTGTGGATGAACTCCTTCGGCTGCAGTTGTACGACAGGCAAATGTTTCGGGTCCCGCTACGGGATGATAGCAGTCTTGACGTGGCCGTTTCGGTGATGAGCCAGGTCGGCGAGCACTTGGGGAAGAGCGCTGAGCGGTTCTTCATGATTCACCAGGTGGCTCGCGTCCACGTGTCCGTCGGCAATGATCTCCAGCGAACGGCGGATGTGTTCCGGTGTGTGATGAAAACTTGCGCGGCAAGTCACTTCGGAGTAATGCAGCAGCGATGTGTCGAGAGGAACTTTGGTCCCGGCTGGGCAACCGCCGAAGAAGTTGATCGATCCGCCCTTTCGGACCAGGTGCGTCGCAAGTTCCCAGGCATCTGGGTGGCCGATTGCCTCAATGACAACATCGGCCCCGCGTCCCTTCGTGCGCGCTTTGAGCTCGGAAATCAGAGCGGACCGATTGCCCATCAGGATGCCCTCGTCGGCTCCCAGCATAATGGCGCGATCTATCTGCTCCAGCCTGCGAGCGATTACGATCACGCGAGCGCCATACACCCGTCTCGCCAGGCGTACAAACATCAGTCCGATGGGCCCAAGTCCCATCACGGCCAGGGTGTCGCCGGGCCGCAGATTGCTCTCATCCAGTCCGCGCAGAACGCAGGCGAGCGGTTCAGCGAGCGCCGCATCTCGATAGTGAAGATGGTCCGGAACGATATAGGTATTCTTAGCGACGATGCGCGCGGGGACACGCAGATATTCGGCATACGCGCCGTTGTTGAACAACAGATCTTCGCAGAGGTTGGGCTGGCCCCGCTTACAGAAAAAGCATTCGTCGCAGGGGGCTGAGTTGGCACAAACAACTCGTTGCCCAACGCGAAACTTTGTCACACCTTCGCCAACTGACACGATATCCCCCGCCATCTCGTGCCCGAAGAGCGCTGGTGGTTGAATCATCTTCGCGTGATAGCCGCGGAGGAACACCTTCACATCCGTGCCGCATGTCAGTGCAGTGCGTACCCGGACGAGGATCTCACCTGGCGCCAACGACGGAACCGGCACCGACTCAAGCCGAACATCTTCCTTGCCGTACAGTACGGCAGCCTGCATGGTGGTGCTTGATAAGGCAGGCGGAGACGGCACTAATGTCGCGTCGACGATCATGCGGTCTCCTGCGGGTGAATCACTACTTTCAATGATTGCTCACTCGGGATGTTGCGCGATCTGAATTCCCTTTTCGATTTCATCCAGGCTCAGCCGGTCAGAAATCAGCTCCTCCAGACGAAGCTCACCGCCGAAAACGAGCCGCGCCGATTCGGCCTGGAGGTCGATATCCGCGCTGTAAGATCCAAGCAGAGTACGTTCGCCAACACAGATATCGGCGGCCGTCAATTCCACGCGCTCCGTTTTAGACGTTTGGGCAAATAGGAGTATATTCGCACCGGGCCTGGACATTTCGATGGCCTGTTCCACCAGTCGAGGAGCACTGGTCGCCACGATCACTGCATCCACGCCTCGGCCTTCCGTCGCGTTCTTAACGGCGCGATCGATTTCCATTCCCCGCGGATCGAACGAGAGAGCGCCCAAGCTCCCTGACAGTTGACGCCGAAATGGAATGGTATCGGTTGTAAGAACGTCGGCTCCTTTCCTCAAAGCGAGCATGGTGAAAATCAATCCGATTGGGCCTTGGCCCAGTACAGCAACTACATCACCCCGCTCAAGCTTTAGAAGCGAGATTCCCTTCAGGCAAGTGTTAACCGGCTCCACCCAGCAAGCACGGTCGAATGAGACGTTATTGGGTATTGTCTCAACTCCGCTTTCGACAATCCAATCCATCACGCGGACGTATTGCGCGAAGCCGCCGCCCGCTGGTTCAAAGCCAGCGGTAATACCCACTTTCTTGTAGGTAGGGCACTGCGCGTATAAGTGCTTGTAGCAGTAGAAGCACTGGCGGCAAGGAACATGATGAAATGCGATGACTCGATCGCCGGGTTTGAAACGCGAGACGCCGGCTCCCACGGCCGCGACAATGCCTGCCGTTTCGTGTCCGTAAACGCGCGGCGGCGGCAGCAACCCGTACTCGATCTTCTTGAGATCGGTATGACAAACCCCACAGCTCTGCACTTCCAGCAACAGCTCGCCGGGCCCGATCTGCGGCGTCTCAATCGACTCAACCAGTACCTGGCCGTTCCCACGGTACACAGCCGCTTTCATCGAGGAGGGCACAGATTTACTCGATCGTAGCGGAGTCGCCGTTAAGGTTGATTCGACAGCTGACAAGAAAGTCTCCCAATGCTCGCGCTGCGTCCTGCGATCTTCGCCGGAGCCGGAACAGTTCGCCCAACATCCACGGATGCGTTAGGACGTAAAGAACAATTTTCCCACGTGCGATGCGCCCTTCCGGGGTTCGCATTTGATTAAAGTCTATTCGGAACGTTTCGTCCGCCAAATCTGAGACTGATTTGATGCAAAAAAAGGGTACGGCGGCGCGTTTGGCTGCTGCGGCGACGGCAATGGATTCCATGTCAACGGCAATTGCGCCGGACGCGAACAACCTGCCCTTCTCTTCGCGATCAATGATCACTCGATCTTGAGATGCAATAACTCCGGTCTGGTGTTCACAACTTGCTTCGATCCGGGAACAAGGATATTTACTGCCATCTCGCGGATCCAGCACCTCGGTCCCCACAATGATCTGGTTAGGATGAAGCCCGGGCTGGAGCGCGCCGCAAAATCCGACGCTGACAATCGCTTCCAGCTTGGAGGACGATAGCTCCGCGGCCCTGATTGCGCGGCTGGCCACTTCGATCGCCTGCCCAACCAGTTTGGGGCCCGGCGCCATTTGCTGCAAGCAGAATTCGCCGGCCCTCCAGGATGCCTTCATGCGCGTAGTCGAGAGGCCATTTCAACTTGCGGGAATTGATGAGATGGGCCTCAAACGGCTTAAGTTCGGCGGCTTCAGCGGCCACGAAAAGGATCGCCATAGTCAGCAGTAATTGTTGGCTTGAAACCACGCGAGAGCGCGGCGTAAGGCTTCGTCGACGGGCTGAGGCTGGAAGGAAAGCTCCCGAACAGCTTTGGCCGGGGTGACAAACATCTTTTTGCGGGCCATGCGCACACCCTCGAGCGGAGCGATGGGTTCGCGGCCTGTGAGATTTGCCCACGCTGTCGAAACGGCGCCGACCGCGAATGCAACAGGATACGGAATTCGTGTGCGAGGCGCCGGTTTATTTGCAATCGCTCCCAACCGGTTCAGGATTCCTTGCAGCGGATACATTTTCGCAGCCGAGGATGTATCGTTCCCCGGACCGCCCGTGCTCTGCCGCGAGCAGATGGCCCACAGCAACATCCCGAACATCGACCAGATTCAGACCCGTATCGACGAACGCAGGCAATCGATTCCGCAGGAAATCGAGTATGATTTTCCCCGTTGGCGTCGGCTTCCAGTCGTGGTCCCCGACGGGAGCGGTAGGATTCACAATCACCACCGGAAATCCGGCACCGGCCTTCTCAAGAGCTACCTGCTCGGCAAACCACTTCGACCGCTTGTAGTGGCCCGCCATGTCCTCGATCGAGACGGACGAGTTTTCGTCGCCTTCCTGATCTTTTGGCATCCCGATACAACCCACGGTGCTGGTATAAACCACCCGATCGGCACCGGCCTCGAACGCAGCTTCGAGCAGGTTTCTTGTTCCCTGCACGTTCGAGTCATAGAGTTCCTGGGGATTGCGGCTCCACAGCCGGTAATCGGCAGCCACGTGAAAGACCAGGCAGCATCCGGCGACGGCTTTGGACAACGATCTCGGATCCCGGAGATCACCTTCTACCCGCTCGGCATCAAGTTCTCGGAGTTTGCTAGCCGGACGGCATAGAGCGCGCACCTTGTATCCGCGTTCGGCCAGGATGCGGGCAACATGCCAGCCGACGAAGCCGGAGGCTCCGGTCACTAAAGCGGTAGCCACGTCGGTGTCAGGACATGCGGGCGCAGTCCAGCCAATAGGCGCGATCTCGAATGATGAAGAGAGTTCATTGCGCTTGTCAGGCCTGTTCTAACAACGCCGTAGCCTTGGTGAACTCAGCAAGCGCAAGAAGCGGAAACAAATTGCGATATTCCGTGTAGGAAAGATAGAAGACCTTCGGGAAGCCGGTTCCGGTGCAATAATCCTCGTCCCAGGTTCCGTTGGGATTCTGCGTACGAACGAGGTAATCGACCCCGTTGTATAGGCTCTCAGCTGCGGAGATCGCCGCCGGCCAGCAGCGCCAGGATTCCCCAGGCCGTTTGCGAAGGCGTGCTCGAGTTGGGCATGAAGCGGTTCTCGTCGTAGCTCGAACAGCTTTCGCCCCATCCGCCGTCGCGATTCTGGTAAGCGCGGACGAATTCAAGCGCACGTTGAATGCTCGGCTCCGTTTCGTCGACGCCGGCCGCGCGAAGACCTCGCAAGGCCAGAAACGTGCCGTAAAGGTAGTTCACTCCCCAGCGGCCGTACCAGCTGCCATCCTGCTCCTGGGTTCTCAGCAGGAACTGCACGCCTTTGCGGACCGCTGGATGATTGGGGCTAAAGCCGCAGAGCATCAGCGCCTCGACGACTCGTCCCGTAATGTCGGGACAAGACGGATCGAGCATGGCGTTGTGATCGGCAAAAGGCACATGGCTCAAAATCTGCCAGTTGTTGTCGGCGTCGAAAGCTGCCCAACCGCCGTCCTTGCCCTGCATGGCCAATAACCAGTCGAGAGCTCTCTTTTCGCATGCCCGCTGGACCACATCGTTGCTGGCGCGCGCCTTCTTAAGGGCCAGCAGCACCATGGCTGTGTCGTCGACGTCAGGATAGAACTCGTTATTGAACTCAAACGCCCAACCGGACGGCTCTGCCGTAGGACGCTTGAAGCTCCAGTCACCCCGGCGCCGAACTTCCTTCGAGATGAGCCAGTCCGCGGTTCGAGTCAGCTCACGCTGCGGCGGGTTCTCGGTTTCGTCCCAGAGCAAAAGCAGCAATGGCCGTGTCCCATACCGGCGAGAAACAGGGCTGCATGTAGAAGCCCGCGCTGTCGTCCACCATCAGCTTGTTGAACTCGTTTTCTGCTTGACGCCGTAACGGATGGTCCGGCCCGTAACCCAGCAGGTCCAGCGCCATGATGGCGTACTGCATGGACGGATAGATGGCGCCGAGACCATCCGAAGCATCGAAATGCTCGATCATCCACTCGGCACACTTCCGCACTGCGTAATTTCGGACAAAACGCGGGCCCCAACGCTCCCACCCCTTCAGGAACTTGTCGAGAAACAGGAAAGAATTGCGCCAGGTGATTGATTTGAGGTCCCACTCCGGCAGCATGGGAGCACCGGGGAGAAACAGCTCTTCCAAGTTGAAGCCGGCCGGAACCGGACGCTGCGGATTGGAAGCATGAACAATCGATAGCGGAATTACGATAGCCCGCGTCCACGCGGACATCTGGTAGATGAAGCCGAACGGAAGAAGCACGACTTCCGGCGGGATGGAGGGGCACGCTGCGCGTGGGAACAGGCCGAACAGGCTGAGATTTGTCCGGACGTAGCTATTCGCGGCCTGAAGGCCACCCAATTCCAGGATCTTCGCGCGAAGCCGCGCCATGCGCGGGTCGAAGGCAGGAAGGCCTGCCGATTTTCAGAGCGAAATAGGCTTTGATCGAAGCGCTGACTTCCGCGGGACCGTGCAGGTAGATGTTGAAACCGCCGTCATCGAGCTGCCGGGAAAGTATCGCTTTCACGGCCCGGTCCACCTGCGGCCGCGTCGGCGGATTCCACACTCCGTCCACGGGAGGATGAAGCCAGAGCTGCGTCAGGATGTAATCGGATTCGAGAGTGCTGTCCGCCCTTAGTTTCGCCCACCAGAAACCTTCCTTCGATTGCCGCTTCAGCAGCGACGCAGAGGCCCTGTCTATGGCCTCCGCGGCGTTAATCTGAAGCGGTTCTGATGTTTGCAGGCTGGGCGTCATCTTTTACGGCACACAACTGAAGTCAAGTCCGCACTGTGTACAGGCGGGGAGTAAAACTCTCGAGATCGGAAGGCAGAGTAAAGCGCACGTCCTCTTCTTTGATCTCCGCTTCTTCCAACTCGGAATAGCCGTTGCGTTGCAGGTGACTGATCAACTCCTCGACCAGATGTTCAGGGGCGGATGCTCCTGCCGTCACGGCGACGGTCTGCACATTCTCCAGCATGGCTGCGTGCACCTCACTGCAGTCGTCGAGCAGGTAAGCCGGAACGCCCGCTTTTTCGCAGACTTCAACTAACCGGCGCGAATTAGAACTGTTTTGCGATCCCACCACCAGCAGAGCCTGGCAGAGAGGCGCGACAGCTTTGACGGCCAACTGGCGGTTTTCCGTCGCGTAGCAGATGTCCTGGGTCTTCGGGCCGACGATCTTCGGGAAAGCGCTCCAAGAGCCGCTCGACAATGTCTTTCGTTTCATCGAGAGAAAGCGTCGTCTGCGTCAGATAGACCATACGTTCCGGGTCTTTTACCTGCAGCCGATCTACGTCTTCCACGTCGGATACAAGAATCGTATTATCGGGAGCTTCCCCCAGGGTTCCGATCACCTCGTCGTGGTCACGGTGGCCAATCAGGATGATCGTGTAGCCCTGCTTCGCAAAGCGAACCGCCTCCAGGTGCACTTTCGTTACCAGCGGGCAGGTTGCGTCAATGACTTGCAAGCTGCGCTGCTTTGGCTTCGGAGCGAACAGCCGGCGAAACTCCGTGAGCGCTGAAGATGACCCGCGCGCCTTCCGGAACTTCGCTCAGTTCTTCCACGAAGATCGCCCCGGCGCGACGCAGTTCGTCCACTACGTGCCGGTTATGGACGATCTCCTTGCGGACATAAATGGGAGCGCCGTAGAGGTCGAGAGCGATTCGGACGACATCAATCGCGCGAACCACACCCGCGCAGAATCCGCGCGGTTTCAAAAGAATGATCTTTTTCACACCACCGCTTACCAGATCCCGCCCGGTAGGAACAGCAGTATCTTGCACGAGACCTGAAGACGGCATAGTTAGGGATTGCTTAAGTATAACAAGCGATTGCCCTTCGGAGATATGCCGAATGTTTCCGAGCTTAAGCTTCCATCCCGACCACGTCTCCGATTCCCAGGTCCCGGAGAGCCGGCTCGAGAGTCGCACGATCCCCGACAATCATCCAGATCATCTTCTCCGGATCGAGAAGCTCGCGGGCACACGCTTCCAACTCCTGAGTCGTTAAGGCGCGCACGCGACTGACATAGCCGTTGTAGAAATCGAGAGGCAGCCCAAGTTGAAGCAGATCGCCGAACAGGTTGCCGACGGCATTCATGGTTTCGTGAGAACCCGGCAGTTCGAGAATTTGCTGCTGCTTTACTTTTTCCAGTTCCTCAGGTTCGATCGGCCTTTCGCCGGTCATTCCGCGAAGCTCTTTCAGCATCTCCCGCACGGAATCTGCCGTCTTGTCGCCCTGGACAGATGCGTAAGCGATGAACGGCCGTTGACCGCGTGCGGCGTACAGCACCGACGCTGCACCGTAGGACCAGTGCTTCTCCTCCCGGAGATTCATGTTCAGGCGCGCGCCAAACGTACCACCGAACACGTTGTTCATGGTCTCGAGCGCCACTTCGCTGCGGGGATCCGGTGCTGGCGCGATGGTACCGGCGATGACAACTGAGTGAACAGCGCCCGGCTTGTTCACCAGATAGATCGCCGGTTTCGACGGTTTCGCCGCTGGCTTAAGCTTTCTTTCCGGAATGGACGCTGACTTCCAGGAGCCGAACACCGCCTCCAATTTCGGCAGAATCTCTTGCAGAGCTCGTATCACCGACAACCATCAACGTCGCATTGTTCGGCCGGAACCAGGACGAATGATGACGCAGCATGTCGTCCCGCGTCAGGCTGCTCACGCTTTCCTCGGTCCCCGAACCTGTCAGCGGCATGCCATACGCGTGATCAGCGCCGAAAAGTATCGGCGGCAGAGCCCGGAGCGCCATTTGCAAGGGCGTTACTTTCTCGTTTGCGATAGCGGAGAGCTGGAGCTGCTGCTGCCGTCTCGAAGTCGGATTGGGGGAAAACAGGATTGAGGACAACGTCCGCGAACAGGTCCAATGAATCGTCAAGAGTTGCTTTCAGAGCCGAAACGTAAACGGTCGACAGATCAAGATTGGCTCCCGTCGAAAGCTGTGCGCCCAGCATCTGCAATTCATCGCTGATTTCCAGGGCGGTACGCCGTTCCGTTCCTCCGGTAAGCAGGCTGGCTGCGAGCCGTGCCGTTCCTGGCGCGGCGGAATGATCCGCTGCATAGCCGGCGTCCACGTCCAGCCAGAGATTGACCACCGGGATCTCATGGCGTTCTGCCACAAGAACGCGCAAGCCATTCGAAAGCCGGGCTTCCTCTAACGCCGGCAGCCTCAAATCATGCGGCGGCCCGATCTCCGGCAGCCCCTCGCGGTCCTGCTTCGCCGGCTGGGTATTCGCCGTCTCCCGGAATGGGACAACCTCAAGCGTGTATACGCCGTCTGAAAGCCAATTGCGAGCAACGTTTTGCACGTCGGCGAAGGTGGCCCGATCGAGGCGCTTCAGCTTCTCGCGGTAGCCATATGGCGAGCCCAAATACGTCTGGCTGGAGGCCAGGATGTCTGATTTACCGCCGAAGCCGCCGATCCGTTCCACACCACGAATGAAGCCTGCGAATGACTGCGTTTTCACCCGCTGCAGTTCGCGTTCCGTCGGACCTTCCTGGAGGAAACGATCGAGCTCCTCGTTCAGGACGCGTTCCACTTTGCGCAGATCTTCACCCAGCTTCGCCGTCGCAACAATTACAAATTGGCTGCCGATTTCGCGTTCGTCCAGATACGCGGCCACTTGCGTTGCGATCTGGTCGTCGTACACCAGGCGCTTGTAGAGTCGTGAGTTCTTGCCTGACGAAAGGATGGAGGACGCCAGGCGCAGATAATCGGCATCAGGGGTTCCGTAACCGGGAACGTTCCAGGTTTTGTAGATACGGGCCTGTGGAACACGGTCCTGCACCAGCTCGCGGTGCTCGCCTGTCATCTTGGCGATCCAGGAACGTTGGTGCGAGACCGGAACTCCGGCCGGGATGTCGCCGTAGTAGCCGGCGCACGAGTTTCTCGGCTTCGCTTGCTGTGATGTCTCCCGCCAGCACAAGCACCGCGTTCGAGGGCGTGTAGTAGGTTCGAAACCATTCGCGAACATCGTCCAGCGAAGCCGAATCGAGATCCTCCATGGACCCGATCACCGTGTGTGCGTAGGGGTGGCCGACCGGGATAGGTGGCCCTGACCACAAGATCTTCGACGATCGCGTAAGGCTGGTTGTCGCCCTGCCGCTTTTCGTTCTGCACGACACCGCGCTGCAGGTCGAGAAGTTCCTGGCTGATGGTGTTGTAGAAATGGCCCATCCGGTCGGACTCGGCAAAGAGCGCGTACTCAAGCGCGGAGGCGGGTACGTTCTCGAAGTAGTTGGTACGGTCTTCGCTCGTGGTCCCGTTCAGATCGGTGGCGCCAATGCGCTCCATGGCCTCGATATAGCTGCCGGGCACGTGTTCGCTGCCGCCAAACATCAGGTGTTCGAAGAGATGCGCGAAACCCGTTTTGCCTTCCTTCTCGTTCTTAGAACCCACGTGATACCAACTATTTACGGCAACGATTGGGGTTTTGTGGTCTTCGTGGACGATGACGGTCAGGCCGTTGTCTAAAGTAAATTGCTCGGAGTTGATTTCGGGGCTGGAGAACTGCATCGGTAAAACCGAACGATAGCAGACGATTTCGGGTCCCACACCGGCGGAAGCGGGGATAGAGTAGGTGCAGATGGCGAATTGGACGCTGGTTGAGGGCACACTTTCGGACGGACTCCCGATGAGGTTGTTTATGGGGAACGGGACGGGATGATCGCCGCCGCTAGTGTTTGCGACGATCAACACCCCAGAACGGAAGACGAGTTCCTGTGGCTATTCGGCACGCCCCACACGCGGGAGAAAAGCCCGCTGCTGGAGGAAGCCGCCCGCCAGGCAAATCGAGTACTTTCGTGGCACGCGAACGAGCTTCGATCTGCCTTTCCGAATGAAGGGGACTGATTTCCAACGGCGGGTTTGGGAGCACCTGCGATCGATCCCGTTTGGAAGCACCATCTCGTATGGCGAATTAGCGGAACGAATCAACGCTCCTTCGGCGTTTCGGGCCGTTGGTAATGCGAATGGGCGTAACTGTCTGCCGGTCTTCATCCCTTGTCATCGCGTGTTGGCTGCGGGAGGCAAACTCGGCGGGTTCACCGGCGGAATCGGGCTCAAAAAGCGGCTTACTTGCTCACGAATCCGCCGTGTTGAGCATGACGAATGCGGTCTGAAGCTTGCCCCAGCCGCTCCTCGACGATCGAGAAGAATTCCGCGCTGCGCTCCAGTTCGAACCCGATCTCTAGCCAGAAAAGCTTTGACCGTCAATACCTGTTCCGAACCCGCCGGCGAGATTGATCCAGTCTTTCTCCGTTGTGACAAGGCAGTCAGCCGATTCGAGCTGAGCCTGGCGACGTAGCTGTTCCAGTTCGCCCGAGACTGTAACGATGATGATCTCTGAATGTCTTTCGGGAAGCAATTTCCAGCCCGAGGGTATCAAGCGTATTCCAGAAGCTCTGGGGATTGCCAAGCCCGCAGAACGCGACAGCTCTCCGGCCCGGGAGTCCTGCGACATGTTCACCGTGCATGTCTCTCCAGCCGAGCGTCTGAATGCGCGACCGGAAGACGGGCGCGTCCGGGTTAATTTCGCGGAGCCGCTCGGCAATGGCTCCGAAACGTACGTTGGAATCACAACGGGTCACGACAAACATGCTGGCTCGACGGAGGGCTGCAAGCGGCTCGCGCAGGCGGCCAGCAGGGACAACCTGCTCCCCGCCAAATGGGTCGAGCGCGTCGATCAAGACGATGTCGATGTCGCGATTCAAAAGCGCGTGCTGGAAACCGTCATCGAGAACGAAAACATCGCACGACGGAAATTCACTCCGAAGCAGTTGCGCGACCCGATACCGATTCGATCCGATTCCTACAGGGACACTTGCGCTGCGAAGGAAGATCTGCGCTTCATCACCGGTATATGAAGACGGCACCCGGGCTCCCGCTTCCAGAACCAGGTCACGACCGGATGACTTTCGACGATAGCCCCGCGTCAGGATGGCGGGGGACCATCCCCGCAGCTTTAGCTCCTTTACGAGATAGTTCGCGAAGGGAGTTTTTCCCGAGCCGCCGACGGAGATTCCGCCAACGCTGATCACTGGGACCTCTAACGGAGGCACGGAGGAGGCATACCGTTCGGAGCGGCTCCGCTTCAACGTGCCGCCCGCTTTCCAGAGCCAAGCCAAACCCGAGAGGATCGAACCGAGCTACGAGTGTCCGAGGGTTTCGGAACTGCTCCAGCAAGTGGGGCGGCAGCAGGTCGCCGACGATTCGAGCCGACACTCCGGATTTACTTCGGACCAGATGCTGGGCCCTCCTGCCAATCGTTTGCGCAAGATCCCGATCGAGCAGCAGAGTGCGGACGATGGGGACCAGATCCTCCTGGTTTTGGATCTGGATGACTGCGCTTCTCCTCGAGGAAGTCGTTCGTGATCGAGGCAAAGTTCTGCATGTGCGGGCCGACGATCACGGCAGCGCCCGCCGCCGCAGGCTCAATGATGTTGTGACCGCCCCGAGGCGCGATTGAACCGCCGACGAATACAGCGCCGGCAAGCGAGTAGATTCGAGCCAACTCGCCCATCGTGTCGAGAAGAAGGACGCCCGGCAATCGGAGTTTGGGCGAGTGCGCGCTTCCCTTCCCGGAGCGCCGCTCGAAGTTCAAACCGCGGTCGAGCAACTTCGCAGCAACCTCGTCAAAACGACCCGGTTGGCGCGGAGCAAGAATCAGAAGCAGGTCCGGGATGTCACGCGAGAGTTCGACGAAGGCATCGAGAACAACCTCGTCTTCATCGACCTGATGGGCAATCAGACTTCCCTTCTCATTCGGGCCCACGGTGCTCGCTGCGATCCAGATGTGTTCCGCACCGTAAGTGTCGAGTTTTGAGCGGTTCTGCCGCGGCCGTCGTGTCGTACTTCAGGTTGGCTTCGATCTGCAACTTCTCGGGCGCGACACCAAGTTCGAGGTAGCGGTCGATAATCGGTTTTGCTCTGAACCAGAACCAAGTCCGGGACGTTGACAATAGGGCCGAAGAGCCGATTTCCAGCGGCGATACCGAGGCCAGGCGCGATCGGAAATCCGACCATTGAGGATGACGATCTGTGCCCCTGCGAGTTTGGATTGCGCGAAAAGGTTTGGCCAGATTTCCGTTTCAAGAATCAGGAGCAGAGAGGGGCGGATTGTGCGTAGTACTCTCCGCACCGGCGCAACATAGTCGAGCGGGCTGAAGAAGATTCCATCGACGAGTGCGGCAGCGTCTCTTTCGGCAATCGCGCGGCCGGCAAGTGTGGATGTGGATAGATAGAGAGGAACAGAAGGATCACGCTCGCGAAGTGCACGCAGCAGCGGGACCGCCGAGGCCACCTCTCCGACCGAAACGGCATGCAACCAGATGGAATTCGAGGGCGTCCGAGAAAACGGTTGGGGGAGCAATCCAAGCCGTTCGGTAAAGCCGGAAAAGTATTCACGCCGTTTTGCTATTCGCCAGATAAAGTAGGAGACAACAAACGGCGCCGCAAGCAGTTGGATTGATCGATAGAGGAGAAGAGTGCGCGTGAGCCCTGTAGTTCGCTTCGTGATTTCGAGTATAACGTTGGGAATGCTAAGTCTGGCCGTTGCTGCCGGGGCGGATGAGCCATTCAAACCTGGCCCTGCGGAGAGCTATGCGCATCAGACTTCCGGCCCCGTGACCATCGGCGCGAAATCGTACAACAAAGAGGATCTGACGGAGAGCGCCTTCGGAAAGAAAGTGGATCTGCTGAAGTACGGCGTTCTGCCCGTGCTGGTCGTGGTTGAGAATAAGGGCAAAGAAGCGGTTGATCTTCAGGACCTCGAGGTGAGACTGGTTGCTTCGGATGGCCGCCATGCTCCGGCGGTTGGACCGGAGGATCTGCTGCACCTGGGTTCGCCGGCAAAACGCCCCGGCATCAAGCAAACACCGATCCCGATGCCAAAGAAGAAAAACCCCATGAATTCACCCGAAATCGTGACGCGAGGCTTTTCGGCCAAGATGCTGCCGCCCGGCGATTCAGCAAGCGGCTTCTTCTACTTCGAGGCGAAGTCGGAATCGAGGCGACAAGCTGTATGTGAATGGGATGCGGGAAGCTCGTTCAGGCAAAGACATCATGTACTTTGAATTTCCGCTTGAAGGCGAGCAGTAACCCAAAGACCGTGCACGTATCGCACTGGTGTTCGCAGAGCGTAGCAGTCACCCTGCTGAGTTTCTCGCTGGTCTGTTTCGCAGATGAGACCGAGAAGGTACGCAACGAGAAGGTTAGTGCCTGGGAAGAAAGTTTGAAGCCGGGCGAGAAGATTGCCGTATCGACTGAAAAGCCAACTCTACTGCTTTACCTGACAGCCGGAACGGTAGACATCACTCCGCGCGCAGCAACACGGACCGCGATTGCAATAACACCCGGCGAAGTAAGGTTCGAGCCGGACGGAGTGCAGGAAATCAGGAACGGCGGCTCGTCTCCAGTCCGGGTGCTTCGAATGGAGTTCAACGGTCAGGGCTCACCAGGAGACTTGGGGTAGAACCGGGCTTTCCACGCACTACAAGGTGCTTCTCGAGAACGAATACGTCCGCGTGTACGACATCTTCATCCCGGCAACCAGCAATGAGCCGCAACACACCCACAAAGATCGAATTGTGGTGTGTCTCGCCGGCGCTGAGCTAACGCACCTTTTTCCTGATGGCAGGACCGAGGTCTCGACGCTAAAAACCGGCGAGATCGTCTGGCGGAAAGGCAGCACGCACGTCGGGCAGAACCATAGCGCTAACGATTTCCACGCCATTGCCATCGAGCCGAAGTAAGCGCCGCTGCCCTTGAAGCCGGGTTAGTACTTCCGACGCCTTGAAAGACTGGAACGGAAGAGATACAGTGACACGTATGTAACCGGACCGAAACAGATTTGAAACATTCGGCCCAAGAGGACACGCCGTGTTGCTGACGCTGATTTTGTGCTTTTGGCAATTATCTTCTGATCCGATTCGACCTTCAGAGCAGGCCAAGCTCCAGGCTGAGAGTCGAACAGCTTCGTTCGAACATTCGAAGGCTCAGGAAACGGAACTTCGCAAGAAAGAGTTCGAGAAAGACTTCAACGAACTGGTGAATGCAATCAAGAACTTCTCGGACGCTTACAACGAATCGCGCGGGTCGGCATGGCCAGCGCAGAAAGCCCAGGCCCTTCACCGGGCCATGCACAAGCTGGAGCAGGATCGACAGCTTGCTTCGGTGAAGAAATAGAGCGGATTCAGTTCCAGTAATTGCGATCGAGGTTTCGGCACTGTACCGCTTCGGCCAGATGTTTGGCTGAAACTGTCTCGGACCGATCGAGGTCGGCAATCGTTCGTGCGACCTTCAACATGCGATCGTGCGCACGAGCCGACAAGTTCATCCGGCGAACTGCCATCTCGAGTGTCCGTTCGCCGCTGTCGTCCAGCGCGCAAAGGGTTCGCAATTGGGCATGCGGAATTTGCGAATTGTAGAAGCCGCGCTTTCGTTGGGTATCTCTTGCGTCTTCTACGCGCTGCCGGATCTCAGCCGAGGGGACCCCATCGGTTTTGCCCCTAAGCTCTTTGTACGGTACGGCCGGAACTTCGATGTGCAGATCGATGCGATCCAGCAGGGGACCGCTGACTTTGGCAAGGTAGCGCTGGATGATGCCCGGGGTGCAGCGGCATTCGCGCGTGGTGTCGCCGTAGAAACCGCACGGGCAAGGGTTCATTGCCGCGACTAGCATCAGGCGGGCTGGGAAAGTCAGGGTGCCGGCGCTGCGGGCTAGGGTGACAGACCCTTCTTCGAGAGGTTGGCGAAGTTGCTCCAGTACGCCGCGCGGAAATTCGGGCAGTTCGTCCAGGAACAGAACGCCTTGATGAGAAAGACTGACTTCGCCGGGGCGCGGGCTGCCGCTGCCGCCTCCGATCAGGCCGGCGTCGGAGATCGTGTGGTGAGGGGCGCGAAAAGGACGGTTGCGCAGTACGCCGATGCCGGGCGGCAACACGCCTGCGACGCCGTGGATCTGGGTGGCTTCCAGCGCTTCGCTGAAAGTCAGCTTCGGAAGGATGCCGGCGAAGCGTTTGGCCAGCATCGTTTTCCCCGAGCCGGGAGGCCCAATCATAAGCACATTGTGATTGCCGGCCGCGGCAACTTCGAGCGCTCGCTTCGCCATGGTTTGGCCGCGAACATCCCTGAAGTCGGGGACATCGGGCGCGCATCTGCAGGATCCGGCAAGGTTCGCGGCGGTCGGGGCTAACGCTTCCGGCCCGTTCAGGAACTGGACCACTTCCGCAAGATGCCGCAGCCAAAGACCCGGATACCCTCCGCGACTGCCGCTTCCGGTGCGTTACCGACCGGAACGAGTAAGTTTGGATGCCGCGGCGCGCGGCACAAACGGCGATGGAGAGAGCGCCTCGGATCGGACGTAGACTGCCGTCAAGCGACAACTCGCCGGCGATCAGATAGTCGGCCGCATTGTTCACGACACCCATGGCCCCGAGAATCGCGACCGCCATCGGAAGATCGAAGCCTGCGCCTTCTTTCCGGACGTTGGCCGGGGCGAGATTGATGGTGACGGACTTGCTCGGATAGCCGAAGCCGGAGTTCAGGAGAGCCGATTTGATCCGTTCGCGGCTTTCCTTCACGGCTGCGTCGGGCATGCCTACGGTCACAAAATCGCGATTCGTGCCTGACGGGGTACATATCCACTTCGACATCGACGATATGCGCCTCGATGCCCTGGATGGCCGCACTGAATGTGCGGAACAAAGCCACGTGAACTAGTAGGTGGAAAGTTCCCCGGCTCTCAGCGAATACTCGGCCGATTTGGGGGTCTAAACTATACAGCCCGGCGTCGCCGCCCGATACTGCGGCCACCGCCGATGAGTCCGAGATCAAGAACGACAGCAATAAAGATGAAAATCAGTCCCTGGGTCGTCATAGACCAGCGGGGTGACTTCCTCTGTAAGTAGGTGTAGACGATGAGCGTCAGTGGCAGGAAAAGAAACCCAAGAATGCGGAATGATGACGGTCTGATAAAGACCGTTGAAGAAGTTCGTAAAAAGCCAAAGAAGAACAATCGCGATTCTCGGAAAAGCGACAGCGAGCAAGGCCAAAAGGCAGGGCATAGGTCGGCGAATGTATTTCTCCTATTTGTGGACGGCTGTCGCCTTTGTCGTTTCTTAGCGAGAGTAGCGGTAACAAGTCTACTGCCAGTACTGCCACTGTGAAGTTGCAATCACGTAGGCGCTCAGAGCTGCCATTCGTTACTGCGTGCATCAGGATGCAGTCGGCGACAGATCTTGTCCGGATCATCCAGAGATTGTAGATAATGCCTGTGACGAGACCGACGTCCCAGTAGGGGCCATGTTCGGAAGCAAATAGCATAGCGGTTACCCAAAACGCCAGAGGCGCATAAGTGCCTAGACGAACTTTCTGAAACTCAGGCAGGATAAGCCATCGCATCAGCCAGGCGCGCCAGAACAGTTCCTCCACAATCGGAACGATGGCAACGGCGCGCAGGGTTCGCCAGAAGAGAATCCATGAGCTCTGCAATTCGGCGGGTTTCAGAGACGAGTGGAGCTTGCCCATGACTGAATTCGAGAACGCCGGAAGCATTCGATAGCCCGGGATGAGCACGTCAGGCGCGATCCAAATCGCGAAAACAAGAATGCCGATCGCAATACTCGCCCAAGGCCGAACGACCGGAGGGAAAGCTCTCGCGGCCAAGCGACAAAGCATATGACCGCGAAAACCAGGACCCAAATAGGCGATTCCCAATCCGGGCTGATGAGATGGCGGCCGGAGACCGCCAGGAATAGCAAAAAAGCGATAAACGGCGCTATATATCGAACAGACGGAAACTTCTCGACCGAAGTGATCGCCGTCTGAGTTTCCAACACTCGCATTAACCGATCTGATTGACGAACGAACGGATTTTATTCTGCTGGTCGGGCGCCGTAGAGTTCTCGAGAGCCTTTTGCGCCTCGCTGCGCGCGCCCTGCTTTGTCCCCTTGCTTAAGAAGCGCCATCGCGAGATGCAAATGATAGGTCGGAGTTCTTCGGATTGTCCTGGACTACCTGCTTAAAGATCTGAAGAGCTTCCGCGTTCAGGTTCTTCTTCAGGTAAACATATCCGAGCGTATCTGAAATATGCGGGACTGTTTGGTTGCTGCTTCTTTGCGCGTTCGGCAAACGTCATGGCCTGATCTAGATTTGTCCCGTTATCCGCATTCATGAACGCCACGTTGTTGAGCGCAAGCCAATTTTCAGGGTCGAGGCCCAAGAATTTTGTTGTAGGTCTCGTTCGCCTTGGACTTTTTCCCCTGCGCTTCGAAAGCATGGCCTCGTTCATCAGCGCATTGACGTTCTTCGGATCTACTTTGGAGGCCTGTCTGAAACGATGAAACGGCCTGATCAAAATCGCCGAGTTGCCGCTGCAACATTCCCAGACGAACCCAAGTGTCGCTGGAATTCGCATTGGTTTTCAGCAGTTCCTTGTAGTTGTCGGCAGCGCTCTTGGAAGAGCTGGCGAGCGGCGGTAGGGTTTGCGGCAACCTGCTGGGCGCCGGCGGTTGTTTCGAAGCTGGCCAGTTGGAGCCGATACCCTGGACTGACGGATTCTTCTCCACCAGATCCTTAAGAGCAGCCACGGCTTCGTTTCCTTTGCCTTGCGCTAGTTTTACTGCCTGCATACCGACGAAGCCGCGATTGTCAGGCGGATTCGATTTCCAGACCTTCTCGAATTCGGCGGGAGACTTGTCCAGCTGTTTCTGCATCATGTACAGGCCAGCCAGCTGCAGGTGAGCGTCGTTCATCGTCGGGAATTCCTGTGTCAGGTCTTCGAGGTCACCTTGTGCCTTATCCGCCTGGTTCATACCGATCAGCGCGCGGTCTCGAATCAGACGTGCGTCGGGATTCTTTGGTGCGACTGCGATGACTGCATCCGCCTGTTCAAGCGCCTTCCCGGTATCGCCTTTATCGGCATACACTCGACCCGCCAAGGTGCGTGCTCCGAGAATGACGGCCGGCTTAGGTGCTCTTTCTTTGGACTCGTCTTGTATGGCCTCGAGAGCTTCGCTCAGCGCTTTGTCGGGCTGGCCAATGCCGAAATAGGCGCGCGACAGCTGGAAGTGCAGCGCTCCGTCGTTCGGGTTATTCTGCAGCATCTTCTTCAGGTCGTCGACGGACTTGGAGACAGCATCTTTGGAGTTGTTCTGCAAGAGGAGCGCAGCATAGACCTCAGTGGCGGACTTATCTTTCGGATTTTCGTCGGCGACCTTTTTGGCTAGTTGAACCGCTTCATCGTGGCGATTGGTCGCTTCGTAAACCGTCACGATACGCTGCTGATAGGCGACGGCGTTCTTCGTGTCTTCTTTCAGACCTGCCTCGTATTGCTGCATCGCCTGGTCGAACTTCTTGCTTCGCATATAGAAGTCGCCCAGCATTTCTCGTCCGGCAGGAAAGCTCTTCTTGTCGTTGAGGACGCGCTTCATTTCGGCTTCAGCCTCGTCGAAGCGATTGCTCGCGAGCAGGTAATTCGCAAGATTCTGAACCGCAACCGGACTCGTTGGATCGTTCTTAACACGTTCGCGGAGAACGCTTTCGGCTTTCGCCTTGTCGTTCTGGCGGGAGTACAGCAGAAACAGGAAGTCATATCCAGGAGCCCAGGTTTTATCAGAAGCGAGCATGTCGCGGACCAACGCTTCCGCTTCAGGACCGCGCTGGGCATGGGAAAGAGCCTCGGCGTACCAGCTGATCAGGTCGCGGGAATGTGGACTTGATCTTGTTCGCTTTTTCGAAACTCTGAAGGGCTGCGTCGACGATTATTCTCGGCCAGGTGAATCATACCCTGAATCCGATCCCATCGAAGGAATTCGGCTCATGCTGGAGAATCTTAGTGTCGAGATCTTTGATTTCCGGCAGAAAGTTCTTGCCCTGCTTCGGGTTGGTGGCGTAGACGGCCAAGAAGATCTCGGCCAGCTTTGTTTCCGCGTCGACGTTTTCGGGCTTGAGGTCGATCGCGCGGCGAAGATATTTGATGGCTTCCCCGTAGGCGCCGGATCCTGCTGCAGCACTGTCGATGAGATTGAGCCCCTCACGGTAATAGGCCTCAGCGTTTGTCTTATCTTTTGCGATCGCCTTCTGGTAGAGAATAGAAGCTTCTTTGAACTTCTTCCTCTCGTGGTAGCGATTGCCGGTTGCGATTAGCTTCTCCGGACTTTGGGTGCAGGCAGTGGAGAGCAGGAACGCACAAGCGGCCGTTACGGTCAGGGCAAACTTCATAGATATTGGTGCTTACTTGGATTGTAGGAGATATTGAAGGGGTGTCCGGAAAGGCAGTACCGCCAAGTCCCATGAATGGAGTAGGGCTTACAGCGTAGTTCTCTGCCATGCAGGCGACATTAGCTGCTTATAATCAGCGAATAAGATGCGAAATCTTGCTTTTTCCGCTTTGCCCTTCTGGGCTTTACCATTTCCGGCCTCACACAGACTCATCGGCCAGTTCCACGCCCGTCCCGCGCACGAAAGCGAAGGCTCCTGAGTTGCCAGCAGTACCATTACCCGCCGAGCCGGGATTATATGCCGTTATATACACCTCAATGGGCAACATCGTCTGCCGTTTGTTCGAGAAAGAGGCACCTAAAACTGTTGCAAATTTCCGGGGTTTGGCAACCGGAACGAAGGCCTGGACCGATCCCGAAGACCGGGCGAGTTGAAGCATACCCCCCTCTATTCAGGCACTACCTTCCACCGAGTGATTCCGGATTTCATGATTCAGGGAGGGGATCCGACCGGGACTGGAGAACGGCTCTCCCGGGTTACAAGTATCGAGATGAAATCGATCCAAACCTGAAGTTCGATCATCCCGGAGTGCTTGCCATGGCCAATTCCGGCCCGAACACAAACGGGTGCCAATTCTTCATCACAGTCGCACCGGCGGAACATCTAAATGGAAATTACTCCATTTTCGGGGAGGTTGTGTCGGGCCAGGAAGTTGCAGACGCTATTTCCAAGGTGCCGCGAAACTCGGCGGATAAGCCCGATCAGCCGGTAAAGATCACCGCCATCGCGATCCGGACGGTGAAAGCGCCCGCTGCACCGATGGGAGTGGCGCTAAAACTGCAAAAAAGCAGAGTCTTTAAGCCGGTTAACCGCGGAATCGGACTAAGCCCCGAGAATGGTGGTCACGTCTGGCTCGTAGAAATTTTTTCATCTGAAATCACGAGCTTAGCTGCCGCATTAAACCGTTGGCCCATACGCAGGGGGGGCCTATCTCTTGTTCAGGTCAAGCGAGAAACGAGCAATTCGCGGACCGGGAACGAGGAGATCTGATGAGAAGAGTTGCGGGGGCCTTAGCGTGCCTGACACTGTGGGGCAGTCTAGCTTTGGACAGACAACATTCGATGTTACGGGGACACCGATCCCGCCAGATCTCCTCCGGCAGAACTACGGAACGATGCCAAAGGGGGTCGGCGCATACGACCTCAACATTTGCAACCAGACGGCGAACAAGCAAACGCTCGTGAGTAGTCGAGATTTATCAAAGCCTGGTGCAGTCGAATCCGGACGTTCAGCCGATTGGGGCACAAATCATGCTGGCCGCCATACTGCATAACCAGGGACACAGCACGCTGAATATCGTGAACATTGCACTGACCTCTATGACTGGTGTTTTTGCCGTTTTGGCAGCCTCGAAATATAGCCTTCCGGCGAAGTGGGCGACCGGGTTCGCCATAGCTTCCCTTTCGAGTCAGCCGGTTCTTAGCGCGTTACGTCCTGTGATGTCAGTCGACCAGCTCCAGAAGTTTCGAAGGCCAGGTTTTGCAGCCGGCTCTAGTCCTGGATAGTGGTTCGTGCGCTGAACGGACCGTTTTCACGGTTAAGACCTCACCCAAAATCCGACCTACGAATTTGAGTTTCCACGTTCGCTAGCGGCGAAACCGCTTCGCGCGCTTGGGCGAGGTGCGACGGACATGCGGTCTGGGCAACCGCGTGTCAGGTTGGCCGGTCAGCAACGTGGGAATCGCCGGAACGGGCATTCCGGCGTAAAGATGGGACGCGACCGCTCGGGCAAGCTAAGCGTCCCATTTTTTCGATCCTTCTTGTCACGTTTCAGCGCTATTGCGACAAGCCGTCGAGCATGAAACAGTAAATCTTGCCCATCTACTCCAAACGCCTTCCCTCCGCGCTCACCCAAAACAAACACTCGCTTCTTCTTTCCGAGCAGCGCCGTTCAGGTCGGCGGCTCCTGGATCTCACCGTTTCCAATCCCACCCAATCTTTCGCCGATTATCCTCACGCTGCCATCAATGCCGCTCTATCAGAGATTAGCGATTATGGGTATCAACCCGACCCGCTCGGTGACCTCGAGGCACGCGGAGCGGTATGCGCTTACTATCAGGCACGTGGCGTGCTCATTAAGCCGGAGCAACTTGTGCTCACTGCCAGTACCAGCGAAGCATACGGGTATTTGTTCAAGCTGCTCTGCGATCCGGGCGATGAAGTTCTAGTTCCTGTTCCCTCCTACCCGCTCTTCACCTACCTAGGCGCTCTTGAGTCCGTAAATACCGTGCCATACCGGCTCGAATACGACGGCAGCTGGTATGTGGACTTCGGCAGCTTGCGGCAGGCGCTATCTCCTCGCACAAAGGCCATCCTCATCGTTAATCCCAATAACCCTACCGGTACATTGCTGAGTCCCACTGAACGGGACGAACTTTTACTGATCGCGGCGCAGCACAACCTCCCGATTGTCTCGGACGAAGTATTCGCCGACTACAATCTCGGCGCGAAGCAGTTCACCTCGACATCGTTGATGAGCACGCAGGCGACTCTCAATTTCGTACTTAACGGTCTTTCGAAGGCGGCCGGGATGCCCCAAATGAAGCTTGGGTGGATTGCGCTAAACGGTCCCGAAGAGGAGAGAAATCATGCGCTCGAACGCCTTGAAGTGATCGCAGATACGTATCTTTCGGTGGGGACACCTGTCACGAAGGCCCTGCCTCGATTGCTCTCAATCGGATCAGGCATCCGAGAGCGCATCCTCGAACGGGTCCGACGAAATCTTGCAGCACTTGACGACCGGGTCAGGGACACCTCCGCGCATCGCTTACATCTCGACGGCGGCTGGTCCGCGATCGTGCAGGTACCCGGAACGCAAACGGAAGAGGACTGGGTGACAGGACTCATTGAGAAGCACGCGGTTATCACACAGCCCGGGTACTTCTTCGATATGAGTCGCGGCGCCTACTTGGTTTTAAGCCTGATTACGCCACCCGAAACGTTCGACGAAGGTGTCAATCAACTACGCAGCTACGTCCTTCAACACAGTTGAGAAACAGCTACTCGATTGTGAATGGGAATCGAAACTCCTTGGAGCTATTGCCGACCTTGTCACGCACCCTGAGCAGCATGACGTAAGTGCCCTTCGGGCTATCGCGCGATGTTGTGAGCGCGAAATCTCCTGGAAGATAACGCGCCGGATAGAAGCTTTCGGAGGCAAGCTCGGCCGCATCAGGACGGTCCAGGTATGGCTTACCGTCCGGTTTTGTGACGAATAATTCATAGGAAACGTGGTACCCATTCTTCTGACCGACTACGAACCCCGTCATAAGAAAACGCACGAAGACCGAATCGCCCGCGCTATACGCAGGGACTTCCACCGGTTCGCGATCATTTTCCCGTCGATAGAATCGGAAGCCCTGCACATTCAGCGCTCCCGGATTCGTGATTGCCACACCTCCGATACGAAAGGGAACCAGCTTAGACGTTTCGGTCTTGCCGAAAAGGTCGCTTACGGCTATGTGAATTTGAAACTCGCCCGCAGCGACAAAAGAAGGGATCAGGAACGATACGCGGCGTTTCGGGGTCCAGTTCTTGTCTTCCGCGTTCAATTCCGCTTCGATTTTGTCGGTCACGGGAGGGCAGAGCGCCACTCCATTTGCATCCTCGGCTGTCACCGTATAACTCATGGAGATCTTGTGGGGCTTCTCTTCCGCGGTGCGGTTTTCAACCTTAAACCCGGCGATCTGAAAGGTTGTATAGACGAACTCGCCCGGCTGAAAGCGATAATCAGGCTGAATAAACGGAGCATCCTCGGCACTCTGGACGCCGGCCTCAATGATCGCCAGAGAATCATCGGCCTTTAGCAGAGTGGGCAAGAATAGAAAAGTAAGAAGAGTATAAGAACGCAGCAGGGACATGAGATGCGCGTGATGAAGCTGAAACCCGACCTTTACCCGAAGGTTAGCAATTGAGGCGCTGTTGAATTACCAGGACAGCGTGCTGGCGGGATCGATCAACCGCTACATCAATTTTGATCGAGATCAATGGAGAGCGCTTCGAAAGAACACACCATTGTTGCTGAGCGAGGAAGAACTGCTTTCGCTTCGCGGCATCAATGAACAGGTTTCGCTGCGGGAGGTGGAGGATATCTACGTTCCTTTATCTCGTCTATTGAACCTGCACGTCGCCGCCGTACGCCATCTTTACGGTGCGCGGCGAGAGTTCATGGGCTCTCCTTCCCCGGAACGCGTGCCTTACATCATTGGGATTGCGGGAAGCGTCGCCGTAGGCAAAAGCATCTTTTCCCGTGTTCTGCGGGCCTCGCTTGCACGCTGGCCGGATCACCCGCGCGTCGATCTGGTAACTACGGATGGATTTTTGCTCCCCAACCGTCTGCTCGAAGAGAGGAATCTCATGAAGCGGAAGGGATTCCCGGAAAGCTACGACCAAAGGAAACTGCTTCGGTTTTTGGCGGAGATCAAGGCCGGCGTGCCATCGGTGCGAGCACCGGTTTATTCTCATCTGCAATACGACATTGTGCCCAATGCCGACGAGGAGGTGAAACAGCCGGACATTCTCATCCTGGAGGGCCTAAACGTGTTGCAATCGCCCCAGACGCACCGTGACTCATCGCGAGTGTTCGTGTCGGATTACTTCGACTTTTCAATCTATCTGGACGCCGAAGAGAGCACGGTAGAACGTTGGTACGTTCAGCGATTCCTGCGGCTTCGGGAGACTGTGTTCCGAAACGAGCTCTCGTATTTCCGCCGCTATGCCGATTTGACCGAAGCCGAAGCGATTGAAACGGCAACGCGCATTTGGAACGAGATCAACCTTCCAAACCTGCGCGAAAACATAGGGCCGACTCGCGAGCGGGCGCACCTGGTACTCGAAAAAGGCCGGGATCACATGGTGGAGAATGTGCGACTGCGCCAAGTGTGAACTACCCGGTAATATAGAGCCGTGGAGAGTGAGTTCGCTGAATACCCGGGCGTGGTAGTGCGGCCTGATCGTGTCGGAGGCAATCCTACGCTTGGCGAATCTCGGGTTCCTGCGAAGCTGGTGGCAGAGTGCCTCGATAACGGCGAGTCGATCGAAGCGATTGCTTACAACTACACGCTCCCCCTTGAGCTTGTTCTCGAGTTCAAGGCATACAGGGACGCCCACCAGCCGGCGCTTAAGCCCTGAAAGTTCTCTTCGACCAGAGTGCGCCGCGTCCGCTGGCGCAATATCTCGAAGACCACTTGGTGACACTTGCAATCGAGGTTGGACTCGATCGCACGCCGAACGGCGAATTGATAAGCCAAGCTGAGGCACTGGGATTTGAAGCACTCGTCACCCCTGACACGAACCTTCGCTATCAGCAAAATCTTCTCGGGCGCGAAATAGCGATCGTCATTCTGCCGTCCGGGAGATGGCCGGCCGTTTACGATCAATTGGCGGATGTGATCAAGGCGATCAACTCAGCAACCCGAGGCAGCTACCAGGAGATTCCCTTCCGCAGACCGGAATGAACAATCTCTGAGTGGTGACCCGCGAGCAAGAATTGGAATCACCCCTTGGACTTCAGAAGGTCAAGAATGGAGTGAGATTTGGTGGACCTGGACGGGTTCGAACCGTCGACCTCTTCCATGCCATGGAAGCGCGCTCCCAACTGCGCCACAGGCCCCCAGCGGTTGAGTACGTCCTGAGAATAACATAGGCGCCATTGCCGTCTCAGGTCGGCTCCTCGGCGGCTGATCCCGACAGTCGAGCTTCAATCGCCTGAAGTTTACGCCTGGTTTCGCGCAGTTCCTTCTGCAAATCCGGGATTTTTCCAACGTAAGCAAGGCCTTTCAGATGCTGCCGTAACGGCCGTGCGGGTACGCCCCAGACAGGCTCGCCGGCGTGAACACGAGCCGAGGTCAAAATGCCCGCTCCGGAGCCCACGATGGCCCGGGAGTCGATGGTGGCTTTGTCGCCTACTCCCACCTGGCCACCGATCACCGCGTAGTCGCCGATTGTCACTCCGCCCGAGAAACCGGTTTGCGCCGCAATGACGACATGTCGCCCGATCTGGCAATTGTGAGCAACGTGAACCATGTTGTCGAGCTTGCTGCCTTGCCCGATGCGCGTTACTCCGAGAGCGGCGCGATCGATGCAGGAATTCGCTCCGATCTCCACATCATCTTCGATTTCGACGGTTCCCACCTGGGGGAACTTCTCGTAGTGATCCTCGACGAGCGCAAACCCAAATCCATCTGCTCCGATGACACAACCAGAATGAATCAGAACACGAGCACCGATCCGTACACCGTTGTATAGGGTCACTTGCGGCCGCACGACCGTACCGTCCCCGATGCGAACAGAATCGCCAATTGCGCAGTGGGCGCCAATGACGCAGCCTTCGCCGATCACGGACTGCTCACCAATGGTGGCGAACGGCCCTATTGTCGCGCTGTCGGGTATCTGGGCGCTCGCATCCACTGCGGCCGTTGGATGAATCCCTCCTTTGTAATTCGGCTGAGGATACAGGGCGGCCAGAGCACGCACGAAGGCGACCCGCGGATTGGCCACTCGGATGCGGGCCCAGGTTCCGTTTTCGCTGAACTCTTTGGGAACCAACAGGCAACCGGCGCGCGAAGTTCGGGCAAGCGCTATGGCTTTACTGTTTGCCACGAACGAGAGTTCCGTTTCCTTCGCGGTTTCGAGTGCGTTCGCGCCAGTAATGACGAACCCGCCACTTCCCTCTAGGTCGCCTTCACAGATGGCAGCAAGTTCGGCAACCGTTCGAGCGGGCATCTCCCATACTTAGCATGTAGATATGCCAGTCGATCCGTCCGCGTATGTCGCTCCAACCGCTCGGGTTCACCCCGATGCGCAGATCGGCGCAGGCACCCGGGTCGGAGAGTACTGCGTCGTCGAAGGAAATGTCACGATCGGCCGCGAATGCCTGCTCGAGCCCTACGTCTTTGTAAAGCAATGGACCACGCTCGGGAATAACAACCAGATCTCCGCGGGCACTGCGCTCGGAACCGATCCGCTCGATCGGGCATTCACTGGAGAGCGCAGTTACCTCGTGATCGGAGACAACAACAAAATCCGTGAACATTACACCATCTCGCGCGGCACGAAGCCGGAATCGTATACGCGGATCGGGAACGGCAATTACATCATGACGTCCGGCCACATTGCTCATAACTGCACGTTAGGTGACCGAATCGTCATAGCCAGCTGCGCACTAGTCGCCGGATACGTCGAGATCGAAAACGAGGCGTTCGTGTCGGGCGGCGTCGTCGTTCATCAGTTCTCAAAGATTGGAAGGCTGGCGATGATCGGCGGCAATACCCGCGTGAACAGCGATTGTCCGCCCTTCTTCCTGTTCTCGGATTTCAACGCCGGGGCCAAAGGCTTAAACCTGGTCGGGCTGAAGAGAGCGGGGTTCAGCCACAGCGAAGTGCAAACTCTGAAGAAGGCTTACCGCCTTCTCTACCGTGCGGGGCTAAAGCTGGAAGACGCGCTTACCAGGATTGAGGAGGGAGTTACCGTCGGAACACACGCGGCATCTGACCGCATTTATCCGCGGCAGCAAGCGCGGAATCTGTCGAGAGAACAAGCGCGAGAGCGAATAGCGGCTATTCAGTTGCAGCTTCGAGCCATCTGGACGTGGCTCAAGGTATTGGCGTAGCTAAGTACGCCTTTGAGAAGCGCTTCGGCAATTGTCTGGCGCTGTTGGGAGCGCCGCAGAAGCTTTTCGTCGTGCGGGTTCGAAACGAACCCGATTTCAGCCAAAATCGACGGCATAGTTGCGCCGATCAGCACGACAAATGGCGCCTGGCGGACGCCCCGGTCGCGAGAGCGCGCGTTCATCTTCACGGAACTGGCCCAGAGCGACTTCTGAACCTGTTCCGCAAAGGTGCGAGACTCTTCCAGCTTTGCCTTCATTACCGCCTTATGCAGCAGATCATTCAGATCGGAAATAGAGCTGGTGGACGTGGCGTTCTCACGCGTCGCCAGTTCCAGACCGGTCCTGTCGGAGTTGAAGTTGAAGAAGTAGGTCTCGACGCCCGTGGCGGTCGGCTCCGGAGAGGAGTTCGCATGAATCGAGATGAAGAGGTCAGCTTTCTCCCGATTCGCGATTTTGGTTCGTTCCTCGAGCGGAATGAATGTATCCTCCGGCCGAGTGTAGATGACTTCTGTGCCGAGTTGCTCCGTCACCAGCTTGCCCAACCGGAGAGCGACATCGAGAACCAGTTCCTTCTCCATCAACCCATTCGGACCAATGGTCCCGGTGTCGTGGCCGCCATGACCGGCGTCGATGACAACCCGCCCAAGCTTCAGACCGAAAACCCTCACCAATGAGGAACCGTTAGCGCTGCGCTTTGCGGGAGACGGAATGCCCGCAATCTTGCTGCTGGAAGGTGTAGAACCAGGTGCTGCCGAAGGGGCCGCGGTGACGCTCGGCGGCGTTACGGCCACGGCACCGACCGCCGGAGGACCGGGCTGTAACGGAGTTGTACTATTCACGACCAGGCCATCCGCGGTCTTTACTGTCTTGATGACTTGCGTAGATGGTGCACGGTCTGCCGAAGGCGAAGCCGCGGGCGCAGAGATGACGCTGCGGGTGGCGGAGAGCGCAGGCAAGCTAGTGCCGCGCGGTCGGAACTCGATGATGAGACGATCCGGATTGACCAGTTGCGAGGAATTGACCTCTACCGGGCCCATCAAATCGAATACGATTCTGGTGCGCTTCGGATTGACCTCAGCGATTCTGATCTTTTTGACCTGCCGATCCCCGACCTGGACGATCTGAAGTCCATGGCGCAGCGTGGAAGGGGGTCGCAATCCGTTCAGGTCGAAATAAACACGCGACGGATGCTCGATTTGATCCTTGGCGAATTTGTAGTCGCCACGAGTCTGGATGGCGATTCGGGTGACGTCTCCGAACGACCAGAACCGGATGGCCTCGACCCGAGGGGTAACAACCTGAACAGAAGAACGGGACGCTGCAGATGCTCCAAGAGCTACAGCAAGGGGTAGCAGGGTTCGGGTAGAGAGGCAAAGCATGCTATTGCGTCAGGCGAGCGCGGCGCGAGAAGCCTCTCTTTTCCTGTGGAACATTGCCTTCCCTCCGGGAATCTTCCGCGGTAGTACAGAGCACCAACCCATTCGAGACACGACAAGACACCTAAAGATTGTTTGATCGCATTATACCCGGAAATCGGGCAGCCAATGTTACTATTTGGGCATGCAAGCCGCCGGGTTTGTGCTTGCGGGCGGAAATAGCTCGCGCATGGGCAGGGACAAAGCCCTGCTCCCAGGGCTGTTTCGATACGTTGTAGACGATGTCGCAGAGAGCGTCAAGGCAGCGACGGGCAATGTGACTCTGATTGGAGATCCCGGTCGGTATCAACAACTCAATTACCCTTGCCTTCCCGATCTGCGGCCGGGTTTGGGTCCGCTATCCGGGCTGGAGGCTGCTCTCGTTAGCACTAATTCCAATCTGAACCTGGTTTTGGGTTGTGACATGCCTGCGGTCGAGGTCGCACATCTCCAAGGCCTACTCGCGCGGGCTCGGGATTCGAAAGGCAGCTGTATTGTCACAGAGGATGTTACGGGCAAAGTTCATCCGCTTTGCGCCGTTTACAAGAAGGATTGCCTGCCAGTCATTCAGTGCAGACTCGACGGGAAACGTCTCTCGTTGATGGGGCTGCTCCAGGAACTCATCACTGAGTATGTTCGCGTGCCATGGACCGTTGAGAACATTAACACACCGGACGACTGGGCACGCTGGAATTCGAAGGAGCACGAGACCGCTCACGAGGGATGGCAGACCCTGACGTGAGTGCTGAAACCCCGCAGCATTACATCGAGTTCCGCAACGTCAGCAAAACTTTCGATCGGCCGGTGCTCAAGAACGTTAGCTTCTACGTCGATGCAGGGCAAACCATCGCCATTATCGGACGCAGCGGCGTGGGCAAATCGGTGACCCTGAGCCACATCATGGGGTTTATGAAGCCCGATTCAGGCACCATCATCGTTGCCAATAGCAACATTACAAACTGCCCCGAGGAGGAGCTGCGAAAGATCCGTCGCAAGGTGACGATGGTGTTTCAATCCGGCGCTCTTTTCGATTCCTTGACGGTCGGCGAGAACATTCTCTTCTCGTTGGAGTTGCGCGAAGACTATAACGAGGAGAACAAGGAAGAGGTCGTCGACGGGCTGCTGAAGATGGTTGATCTGGTGCAGTTCAAAGATGCTTTTCCCGGCGATCTTTCGACCGGTTATAAGCGGGCGGTCGCCATTGCTCGCGCCCTGGCCGCTCAGCCGGAATGCATTTTGTACGACGAGCCCACCACCATGGTGGACCCCATCATGTCAGACCACCTCGGCAATCTGATGCTCAATCTGAAGAAAAAGCTCGGTCTTACATCGGTAGTGGTGACGCATGATCTGGACCTGATGCGGAAGGTAGCGGATACCGTCGTCTTTTTGTTCAAAGGCGAAGCCATTTACTTCGGACCGGTTGCGGATCTCGAGAAGAGCCAACATCCTCACGTGAAACAATTCCTCGCAATGGATCGTGTTGAGGTAACCGGCAAAATCGAAGAGGTCTAAGGCGAGCGTCTGAAATAGCTGGTTAGTGCGTCCCATTTCTCTCGGAACCAACCGCTCCGGGGCGCCTTCCCTTCCAGCTTGCTCGTATCCAAGCTCGCGGCGGGTTTGCCGAGTTTCGATCCACTGGGCTGATAGTCTTCGGTGCTGATCAGATGCACTCGGCTTCCGTCGAATACATAGCCGCGCGTCCTGAATTTTTCGTCGTCGTCTTTGGTGATCAGGTGAAATGTTCTTCCAAAAACAGCCGGATCGGGCGGATCGACGCGAACCGGATAGTAGCCCTCCAGTTTTCGCTGTCGATACGATGTTTCGTAACGATGGCGACGGCGGTTCCATAGGAACACGCGCCACGCATCGAAGTCATAGGTCATCTGCTCCGAGGCCGTCGTCCAAAGCCAGTTGTGCTTCGTTCCCTTTTCCTCGTCCTTCACTTCTCCGAGATCAAAGTAGGACGTGATGCGCGCACCGCCAGCGTATTGGGCCACTTCATCCGGTATCCCCATCGTCAGATTGCGGCTCAGTACCCAACCGCTTTGCCCGTCTTTGGTCCGAACGAGTGTCCAATCTTCGAGCGCGACGGGTTTCTTCGACTCCTCCAGCTTTCTTGCAGCCTCTTCGCTCTCACGTCTTGCTTTGGCGTCCGCCGGGCTTTCCGAGCCTTCGATTCGTTCCGAAGACAGGTTTTCCCAATTCTCGGGCGCTCTGGGAGGCGCTGGCGTTGGCGGTCCTTTGGTACGTTGCTTGTCCCGGCGTTGTTTACGCGATTCGGGTTGGGGGCGCTCGCGGATCAAAGCGGGAGGGCGCGGCGCGGGTCCCGCCCGGGGCGACAGCCTATGCGCAAGCACACTGACATACTGGCCTTCACGAATCTTCGCAAACGCGGGCGACTGGCGGTTTGGCTCTATATGAACATTGAGGGCTTCGTAAACCGTGGCTGAGCCTTCGGAAGGAAGGGCGCTCGCCTTCTTGGCGTCTTCTCGGATCCGGGTCATCTGGTCCGGGCTGAGCAATTGAGTCGCATCTACCCAGCCTTCCTCACCAGAGGCTGCCCTCACCTTCACGAAGCGTCGCCGGACATCGGTGATGTCCACCGGATCTCCATGCTTCAACGTAACTGCGCCCGTACCCTTGCTCGTCAGATCAGGACGGAGGTTTAAAGTCTGAGGCGCAACGTATCCTTGGCCGATAGAATCCGAGTGCGGCCGCTGGCAACTTGCCAGGAAACACAGAGCTGCGCACCAGGAGAGAACGAAGGCGATCGATTTTGCCGGGATCATCGCCCGACTACGGACCGCTCGGAATGGCGACGTGATCACAACACCAATGGCGAGGCGAGCGAGCCTAACTCAACAGCCGGGCCAATTCTTTCAGAATGCACTTGTCCATCACAACCGACATGCCCGCCTGTTCAGCCTTGCTCGCTGCCGCATGGTTTACCACGCCTTCCTGCATCCAGATACAAGGGACACCTTTCGCGAGCGCGTCATCCACCACTTCGGGAACACGCGCGGGACGCCGAAAAACATTGACGATATCGACCTGATCAGGCACGTCGCGGACGGTGGGGTATGCACGCTCCCCAAGAACTTCCGTTTCATTCGGGTTGACAGGAATGATACGGAAGCCTTGCCGTTGCAGGAACCGGGAAACGCCGAAGCTGGGACGAATCGGATTACTCGACAGGCCGACCACTGCGATTGTTTTTGCTTCTTTTAGTAACCGCGCCATCTCTGCGTCGTTCATCATCTCCCGAATCCTTCTCTCCTGCCTCATCCATTTGAAGCAGCTTGTGAAAGCGAGCAACTTCCGCTCTCGTCAGCGTACGATACGCACCCGGCTTCAGATCTCCCAGATCAAGGAAGCCGATCCTGACGCGTTTCAACTTCTCGACCAGCCGGCCGAGATGCTTAAACATGATGCGAATCTGATTCTGCCGGCCTTCGACCAGGCGCACCTCAAACCAGGGATTCACGCCCGGTTTGATGAGCTTAAGATAAGCCGGGGCCGTCTTGCGCCCGTGTATCGGAATGCCGCGGCGAAACGACTCTTCCTGTTCGGAAGTGAGCGGCCCGTTAACTTTCACCAGATAAGTTTTGGTGACATGGCTTGCCGGTGACATGAGGCGATTGGCAAAGTCGCCGTCGTTCGTCAGCAGCAGTAATCCCTCGCTCGCGTAATCGAGCCGGCCAACCGGATACAGACGCTCGTGAAAGCCCTTGAAGAACGACATGACGGTTTGACGCCCCTCAGGATCACGCACCGTGCTCACCACGTTCTTTGGCTTGTTAAAGGCAAAGTAGAGGTGATGTTTTGGAACGCCAATTACCTGGCCATCAACTTTAACCTTGTCCTTCGCAAGGTCCGCCTTCGAACCTAACTCCGTTACGGTCGCGCCGTTGACCGAAACGCGTCCAGCCAGGATCAATTCTTCCGCTTTGCGACGGCTTGCAATGCCTGCGTGTGCTAAAAGCTTCTGGAGACGTTCTTCAGGCATGGTGGTTAGTGTCCTGCGCGTCGGCTGCTACAGCGGTAGATTCGTCGGTAGCCGAAGCAGGTGCGGGCGTCTCATCCGACGAAATCTGTTGCGGGTCCGGTTCGGTTGTCGCCGGCGGGATCCGCGACCGGCGCACCAGATTCTTCAGGCGCACTCACGTTCGGTTCCCTGTCCGCTTTCGATTCGGCAACAGGCGGTGTAGCGGGTTCCGGAGTGACGTCTTCATCAGTGAGCGCCAAGCGGCCCAACTCTTCGAATTCTTTCAGGGTCGGCAATTCCGCCAACGAATCAAGCCCGAACTGGATCAGGAATTCGCGAGTCGTCTTGTACATCATCGGCTTACCGAGTACGTTCTTACGACCGGCGGTTCCGATCAGCTTCCGATCCAGCAGGGTCTTGAGCACGCCTGCGCCTTGCACGCCTCGGATGTCGAGGATTTCCGGGCCGGTAATCGGTTGTTTGTAAGCGATGACCGCTAGCGTTTCGAGCGCCGCAAGGGATAACTTAAGTGGCGGTTGCAGCCGCTTGACGAAGCGCCGGATCGACTCGTGGTATTCGGGCTTGGTGGACATCTTATATCCGCCCGCGAGTTCACGAACAGCGAGACCTCGGCCAGGTGCAGCATATTCGGTCACAAGCTGCTGCAAGATCTCGTTGACAACCGGAAGCGGCTGCTCAACCGCGGTCGCAATTTGCTCGGGGGTCAAGCGGCTCATCCGTGACATAGATTGCCGCTTCGATAATGGCCTTCAGCGAGAGCGATTCCGAAGAGTCGGGCGGCGGCTCAGAGACGGCCTCGGCGATCAAAACATCTTCGGAGTCCTGCGGGTTCATCCGCTTCCGCGGATTCCAGCCCTAGCTCCGTTTGTTCGCCTTGTACTTCCTCGTTTTCGGCTTCGGCAACTCCGGATGTCTCCGGATCTTCAACTACATCCATGCTCGTCAGCGATATTCCTGTTCGACCTCAGCATAGCTTTCCGCCGATTCCTCGGTCGCCCCGAACTCAGGTCCCCGCCGCAGGCCGATGTCTCCGAACGCCTCACCTTGCACGAGTTCGACGTCGCGCCGTTTGACAAGTTCCAGAATCGCCAGAAACAGACAGATCATGGCACGCTGGCTGCGCAACTCCTCAAACAGGCGGGTTGCTGAAAGTCCCTTCGACCCGCGTGCTCTTCCCGAGTTGGTCCTGCAGGTATTGGATCATCTCGGGCACGCTGACGTCGTCTCGGCCGACCTCGTAAGTGGGTCGGCTCTTGGCGCGCGCAAGAACAGTCTCGAATGTGCGGACCAGATCGTGAATGCTAACAGCTAAGCCCGGGCCTTCTCCTTCGGACAAGAACTGCTCAATCTGAGGATTAGACCAAACCGCCTCCTCAACCAGCCGTTTCTGCTGCAACATCTCGGCGGCGTTCTTGAAGCGTTCGTGCTCAATCAGGCGCTCGACAAGTTCCTGGCGCGGATCTTCTTCCGGCGCCATCTTCTCAAGCTCGGGATCCCGCGGCAAAAGCATCTTGCTCTTGATATGGATCAGAGTTGCGGCCATATAAACAAAGTCGGAACTTAGCTCGATGTCCAACTCGACGGCCTTCTGCATGTACTCCAGATACTGTGCCGTGATTTTGGCGATCGGGATGTCGTAGATATTGACCTGCTGCTTGCGGATCAGGTCGAGCAGAAGGTCAAGAGGGCCCTCGTATTGTTCCAGGTGAAAGTTGAGGGCCGACGACACTTAGCTACACCATAACACGCAAAACTCTGCTGCTGATTTGTACCTTTTCCGCGCTAAAGCGCCCGCATTCTTGTGTCTCACAGATGTTTAGAGTTGGAACTCAAGAGGGGACAAAGACAGTGGCCAGTCATCGAAATCAAGTCGTAGTGATTACGGGAGCATCAGGCGGCGTGGGCCGCGCCACCGTTCGTGAATTTGCGAAATGCGGAGCGCGGATCGCTTTGCTGGCGCGTGGTATCGATCGGCTGAACACAGCGAAAGAAGAAGTGGAAGAGGCGGGCGGGAAGGCGCTGGTTGTGCCGACCGATGTTGCCGATCCGGAGCAAGTGGAAGCGGCGGCGGAGAGGACGGAGAGCGAGTTCGGACCCATTGATATTTGGGTGAACAACGCGATGACCACAATCTTCTCTCCGTTCGTCGAGATCCGCCCGGACGAGTTCAAGCGCGCCACGGAAGTGACATATCTGGGTTGCGTCTACGGCACCATGGCCGCGCTAAAGAGGATGAAGCCGAGGAATCGTGGCACGATCGTGCAGGTTGGATCGGCTCTCGCCTATCGGTCGATACCGTTGCAGGCACCGTATTGCGGCGCCAAGCACGCCGTTGTCGGCTTCACCGATTCAATCCGTTCGGAGCTGATCCATGACAAAAGCAAGGTGCACATAACGGTCGTTCATCTACCGGGATTGAACACGCCCCAATTCAATTGGTGCCGGACCCGGTTGCCGAATCACCCGCAGCCCGTCGCCCCTATTTTTCAGCCCGAAGTTGCGGCGCGCGCGATTGTCTGGGCATCGGGTCGACGGAAGCGGGAGGTCTGGGTTGCGTGGTCGACGTATCAGGCCATACTCGGACAAAGAATTGCACCCGGCTTCGCAGATCACTATCTGGCGAAGCATGCTGTTGAAGGACAGGAAACACCAGACCCCGATTTCGCCCGACAGGCCGGATAATCTGTTTGAGACCGTACCGGGAAACCAGTACGCGGCCCACGGCATTTTCGATGACCAAGGCAAAAACCTGGAGTCTGACGGACAAGATTCAGCGCCACGGCTCGCGGGATCCTTGCCGGTTTGGGTTTAGGTTTGGCCGCAGCAGGAATGGCAGTGCTCTCCGGCTGCAAGCGCACGGACCAGGCTGGCTAGCGAAGCGGATCGGCTAGACGGCTCGTCCTGCTTCCGCCCGGACCGGCAGCTTCCAGTTTGGTCGAATATAGTGGCAGGTGTAGCCGTTCGGGAAACGCTCCAGGTAATCCTGATGCTCGGGTTCCGCTTCCCAGAACGGACCGGCTTGCGCCACTTCGGTAACAACCTTGCCGGGCCAAAGCCCCGAAGCCTCGACATCCGCGATCGTTTCCTTCGCGACCCGCCGTTGTTCATCGGTCGTAAAGAAGATAGCCGAACGGTAGCTCATCCCACGATCATTGCCCTGACGGTTAGGCGTGGTGGGGTCGTGAATCTGAAAGAAGTATTCCAGCAGCTGGCGATAGCTGAGCTTCTCCGGGTCGAAGACGATCTCGATCGCTTCCGCATGAGTGCCGTGGTTGCGATAGGTCGCGTTGGGGACATCGCCGCCCGAATATCCGACTCGCGTCGAAATCACGCCAGGAAATCGGCGTATCAGGTCCTGCATGCCCCAGAAGCAACCTCCAGCGAGAATCGCGGTTTCCGTTGCCATAGTTAGCTTTCCTTTCCTGTGTCTGCGCGTTCAAACAACTTTGCGTACTCACCGTAGCCTTCCGCTGCGAGCTTGTCGGCCGGGATGAATCGCAAAGAAGCGGAGTTAATGCAGTACCGAAGACCTCCGGTCGCCCGGGGACCATCCGGAAACACGTGACCCAGGTGGCTGTCGCCGCTACTCGAGCGCACCTCCGTTCGGGTCATTCCGTGGGTCTTATCGACGTTTTCGACCACGTTTTTGTCTTCCACCGGGCGGGTGAAACTCGGCCAGCCGCATCCGCTGTCGAATTTGTCGAGTGACGTAAAGAGTGGCTCGCCCGACACAATATCGACATAAAGACCGGGTTCTTTGTGGTCCCAATACTCGTTTCGAAAAGGGCGCTCGGTCGCGCTCTCCTGCGTTACTCGATACTGCTCAGGAGAAAGACGGGAGATCGCCTCGGGACTCTTCTGATAAGTGGGCATGATTCTCCTTTATTGGATTCGCACGACGGTCGTGGGTTGCAACGCCTGCGGGGCGGCCGCTTATTTAGGAATACCAGCTTCGCGCCGAAGTGCCGGGCATGGCAAACGCGACAATGCTGGCGAGGAAACTGGCCGCCGTGATACGATCGACGAAATTCGTTTTCCTTTCAAGCTCCCGCTTTTCTTGAGCAAGGCGCTAGACGCGGTGTGTTCTTGGACCAGCGACTTTAGGTGCTCGGTTCCGAAACCCGATGTGTTCGTTCCTGTGTCTCCCAAGACACAATCCAAAGGAGGAGCGAGTGTCCAGCGATCGAACTGCCGAAGCCAGCAGCTCGGATCCATTCTCTCGATAGCTTACGCGCGTCCATGATGGCGCTCGGGATCGTCTTCCACGGAGCTGCCACATACACCACGTTTCCCCTCGGACCCGTTTGGCGTTTCAAGGACAGAGCCGTGACTCCCGTCTGCGACGTCCTGTTTTTCCTTACCCACGCGTTCCGTATGCCCCTGTTCTTTGTGCTTGCCGGGTTCTTTGCAAATTTGCTTTTTGAACGCGTCGGCACGTCCGCTTTCTTTCGTCATCGTGCGAAGCGAATTCTGGCGCCGTTTGTTGTGGGGTGGCTGTTGTTGTATCTGCCGACAGCGAGCGGAATGGTCTACGGAGCGAGAATCTACACGCCCTCTCCATGGCTTGCGGTGAGAACGTACTTCGGATCCGGAGCCTTCCTGCACCACCTGACGACGATGCATCTGTGGTTTCTGTATTACTTGTTGTACTTCTACCCGGCGATACTGCTGGTACGACTCACCTCGCGGGCGTTTCTCCGGACCTCAGCGCGCGAGACCGTCCGTCGTTGGTTCAGAAGCCTCGTCGATTCACCGTTTCGCGCGGTGATCTTCGCCGTTCCCACCGCGTGCGTCCTCGCTTTCATGCATACAGGGGGATTCGATACTGATACCGGTTTCTTGCTCAGACCGGTGGGATTAGCGGCTTACGCGATCTTCTTTGGTTTCGGCTGGTTGCTATGGCAAGCCAGGGACCTTCTTCCCAGGTTCCAACGCCATGCCGCCATTCACGTTCTGCTGGCCCTCCTGATAGCTCCGCTCAACATTTTCTTTGGGATTCGCAATTTCCGTTCACAGCCTAGATACGATGGCGAAGCCCACGCGATCGTAGTCGTAACGACCAGTCTGATTTGCTGGTTGCTGATTTTCGGACTGATTGGCTTGGCACAGAGGTACATGAACGAAAGTAGTGGTCGCGTCCGATACCTGGCGGATGCCTCATATTGGATGTACCTGGTTCACTTGCCCGTAGTGCTTTGGATTCAGATAGCACTGGCCCGATGGAATGCGCCAGCGTCGGTCAAGTTTCTGATCGTAGTAATCGGCACCACAGCCATCACCCTTGTCACGTATGACTTATTCGTCAGATACACATACGTGGGAACCGTGCTGAACGGCTTCCGTCACAAGCGCAAGGACAGCCCGGCTCCCGCCCTGGGAGCGGCGACTGCCTGAAAGCTCCGGATCGTTTATAGAAGTGGTTCAGCTCTCCTCCGCGGACTCGCCGGCAGGCGGAGCCTTCAGCCGGTTCATGAAATCGCGGAAGTGGGGCATGAGGGGGGAAAACAGAGGACTGTTTTTGTTCTGAAGCATCACTTCCGAGAACAATTTCAAACCGACTATCAGGGAAGCGGCCGTGTCATCGCTCGAACTCGCCGCGTTGGCGCCTGCGCTCCACAAGCCCAAGTATCTCGTCGTGGTTTACCGTTTCAAACACGAGCGGCGATTGCTCGATCCGTTCTCCTTTCGGCCCTTCTAACGGCTCAACCGTAATGCGGTAGCGGTATCCCTTCACGATTTCAGGATAGCCATTTGGGGGTCCGCAAGCTTTTCAGCGAAGCAGTTTCGGTCGCCCGATCCGAACATCAACTCCCGGTGAGAAGTGAACCAATGGTTTGCCCGATGGTGGCGGGACATTCGAGTTTTGAATGACATCCTGCTCCAGTTCCAATGCCGTGCCAGATTCAAGCGGCCACGGTGGATGGTCGACCTGAGCAAAAGCGAGGCGACCCGCGATTTTTGTATAGAGTCGAAATCGTGCGGTGAGAAAGATCGCCTGCTCATCCGGCTGAATGAGAGAGTTCCGAAGCACCACGATAC
Source organism: uncultured Acidobacteriaceae bacterium (assembly GCA_963730775.1). Lineage (GTDB taxonomy): Bacteria > Acidobacteriota > Terriglobia > Bryobacterales > Bryobacteraceae > Bog-105. The sequence continues at coordinate 550,786 of CAVSTI010000029.1, forward strand.
GGGCGCGTCCCGAACGAAAGTAACGCTCGCTCCGGTATTCGATTCTGCGGTCTGTAGGACGTACGCTCATCTTGGCCCAGCGATACGGCAGGCAGTAGGAGATTCGCGCTCCAAGAACACCCAGGAGACGGTCAGCTTCGAGCGTAAAGAACCAGATGCCGCGATCTCCGTTGCGGTCGCGGACATATGTCCGGACGTTCATTTCCGGAAAACGCGAAATCCACGGAAAAGGCGGGAATAAAGGCGGACGTAATCCGGTTAGCAGGAATGGAGTCAGTCCGATCCATGCGGCCCCGTCGAAGGTGTCCAGTTCGAGTTCCGGAGGAACAAGAGGGCGAATCGTTCCGGGCTCATAGGCCCAGTGCAGAAATGTCAGGGAGTCCCAACGCTGGTACATCACCGGGCGCCTGACTGCGACCGTCGGGTGTTCGCTTAGTGGTTGCACAAGCAATCGTGAATCTACTGCTACTAGCGTATGCAGGTTTAATCGATGGCGCGTTATCGGCTCAACGATTCGAACAATTGCAGCGGGCCCAGGTGGAGGAATTGTTTGTACAATAGCGGAGCCCTTGTCGGACGAGAAAGCACAGCTGAAACCGCAACGTCGCGTTATCGACGTTGCTCCGGGCAGCCTGCTCGCATACGTTCTCCCCATAGCTTTCCTGGCGATTCCCGCGCTCGGCATGTACCTGTTTGCGGGCTACGGGTCGACACTCCAGCCGATATTTAATGTGTTGTTCCTGTTCGCGGTTGCGGCGGCAGCATGGTGGGGCGGGATGGTCGCAGGCACCTTGTCCGCGTTAGTCGCCGTGCTGCTCTTTTCCGCTTTAGCGGGTCACACAAGCTCTGCTTTTCCGGAACATTTTCGGGTTACAGCTGTCGTGATTTTACTCGGCGTGGCGGCTCTGGTGAGCCAGGTTGCAAGCGCGCGCCGGAAAACGGAAGAAGTGCTTGTGGCTGGTAATACGCTACTCGAATCACGGGTCAAACAACGAACCGAAGAGCTTGACAAGGCGCTTCGGCAGCTCCAGGAAAGTAACGCGGAGCTCCAGCATTTCGCCGACGCCGTATCTCACGACTTACAGGAACCGCTGCGCGGACTCACAGTCAGTACCCAGCTATTGCAGCGCACTCTCGGAACAGAGCTAAATGCGGAGGCGGAGGAGCTTGTACGTGACGTTCTCCTCGGGGCATCAAGGCTCAATCAGCTTGTGCGAGATTTGCTGCTTTACACCCGAGCGATCGGCGAGCCATCGAGCCAAAGTGCTAGGGCGAATCTAGCAGACGCAGTAAGGGCCGTTACGTACAATCTGCGGGAGCAGATTCAAGCGGTCAATGCGCAAATCAGTTGCTCAGACGCGCCCACCCTGGCTGTGAGTTCGGTCCATCTGGAACAGCTACTGCAGAACCTTGTCTCAAACGCGTTGAAGTACCGAAGTGAGAAGGAACCGGTCGTCGAAATTGGTTGCAGCAGAAATGGGGATTGCTGGCAGGTACGCGTATCTGACAACGGGATGGGAATACATTCCGACCACTACGAGCGAGTCTTTCAGCCGTTCAGCCGTGTAAATATGCGGCCGGAAGCGGGTGGTACAGGCCTTGGGCTCGCTCTCTGCAGACGCATTGTTGAGCGCGCCGGCGGACGTATTTGGGTCGAATCGGAAGCGGGAAAGGGATCGAGCTTCTACTTCACTCTTCCTCTGGCCGAACGCGGTAAACGCCCATGACAATCTTCAATCGGCCTTTTCCTTATGTCGGAAACCGATCGCCGAACATGGGCGCCTTACTCTTTGATTGTTCTTCGGTAGCTTCGTCCTGAAGAACATCCCAGTGCTCAACGAAGATTCCGTCCCGAACGCGGAGAATATCTGCCGCGATCCAACTCGCCGGCGCTCCGAACCCGGAGAAACGGCCATGTGCAATGACAAAATCTCCTTCGGCGACCACCAGGCCCGGTTCGTAGTGGAGAGTAGACGGTAGCGACTTGACCAGGTTAAATAGACCCTCTCGCCCCGGCTCAATGTGCGCACTGTGCTGGATGTAGTTCGGTGACCAGAACTTCTCTGCCGCCTCATAATCACGCTGGTTGAAGAGCAAATCGAACGCTTTCAGAACCAATTCTTTGTTTTGTTCCTGCGTCGTTCCGGTCATAGAGCTCCTTCGGAGAATCTGAATTTCGACATGTAGGCTTCTAGAGCTTTGATCCGCCGTCAACCGGGATGCTGGCCCCGGTGATCCAGCGCGCCCGGTCACAGGCCAGAAAAGTGACAACATCGGCAATGTCCTCTGGGGTGCCGATCCGCTTTAACGCCTGGATCCCAATCGCGATCTCGCGCCCTGCCTCTGTCTTCGTGAAGTTCGACATGTCCGTGTCGATGATTCCCGGGGCCACAGCGTTCACCCGGACGCCGCGTGGCCCAAGTATCGCAGCCCAGTTTTTCACGAGCGTTTCAAGAGCTCCTTTGGTAGCGGCGTAAGCAAGGATGGAGGGGTTTTCTACGTCCGGTCTGCCCACCACACTACGTGCTGCGATCGAGGATATGACAACGATGTTCGAGCCCTCGGACAATGCCGGCAGCAGATGCTGCACCAGAAAGAACGGGCCTCTCACGTTCGTCGCGAAGAGATTATCGAAATCCTCTACGGTGTGTTTGGCAAGAAGTGCCGCCTTGCTGATCCCGGCATTACAAACAAGCACGTCCAATCGATCGGCCACCGCGGAACGCACCTGGTCCGCGAGCAGCCTGGCTCCACTCGGAGTTCCCAAATCTACGGCGATCGCCGTTGCTCGTCCACCATTTGTTTCAATGGCACGAACAACATCGGCGGCTTGCGCAGCAGAACGGCCATAGTGGACCAGAACGTAGGCTCCGGCCTCGGCAAGCGCCAATGCCGTTGCTCGACCGATTCCTCTGGAGGCACCAGTCACCAAAGCCGTCTTGTTTTGAAGTGTTACGGTCATCTACTGTCCAAGCTCAATCCACGTGTCGCAAACTCAGGCGTTTGTTCCGCCGTCGATCGTCAGATTCGCGCCGGTGATAAAGGACGCTTCGGGGCCGGCCAGAAATGAGGCTAACGCAGCAATTTCGTCCACGGTTCCGTAGCGATTTAACGCGGTGTTTGCCTTTTGAGGTATTGCCCAGTCACCCGCGGCCGGATTCAGATCCGTGTCGATCGGTCCTGGTTGTATGTTGTTGACCGTAATCCCTCGGTGTCCCACCTCCCTCGCTAAGCCTTGCGTGAACATCTTCACGGCTCCTTTGGTCGCTGAGTAGGCAACCAACCCGGGTGTCAGGACTCGTTCCCCGACACAGGAACCCAGCATGATAATGCGGCCTCCGGTATTCATATGCTTCAGCGCCTCCTTGGTCGCGACCAGGGTCCCACGGAGATTGACGTTGATGAGGAGATCGATCTCCTCGAGGTTGGCTTCCTCGAATGTTTTTGGATTCGCCGTGCCGGCGTTGTTCACAAGTATGTCGAGCCGGCCGAACCTTGCCACCGTGCTTGCAACGGCTGCCTGCACCGCTTCCGCATCCGCGGCATCCGCTTGTATCGCGACCGCTCTCCCCCCGGCTCGTTCAATCGAGCTTACGACCGATGCGGCGGCTTGAGCGCCTGTTGCGTAGGTGATGGCCACGGCGGCACCTTCCTCAGCAAGGCGCCTTGCTATGGCCGCACCGATGCCGCGTGAACCGCCCGTTACCAATGCGACTTTGTCGTTCAAGTTCTTCATAAATCTCTCCTTCTTGGCGTTGTCCGATGCCATCGTCGCAGGGAAACCTCCCGCTTTGGGGGAATGCCACTTATTCCAAATGGGAATGCATCAGTGGAGAATAGAAACTCTATATGAACAAGTTCGATGCGATGCAGATGTTCGTGCGAGTGGTTGAGCGAAAGAGCTTCTCGGCGGTGGCTAAAGAACGTGGAATCGGGCAGCCGGCTGTTAGCAAACAGATCTCCGCACTCGAACACGAGTTAGGCACGGAACTGATCCATCGCAACTCTCGTTCAATCGTTATCACCGAGGCGGGGCAGGAATTTTTCGAATCCGCTTCGCGCATCCTTGATGACTTTGAGAATGCGACATCACGAATTGGGCGCGGCCAGACTTCACCGAAGGGTCTTCTCCGTGTGACTGTGCCTCCCACGTTTGCGCGCCTTCATATGGTGTCCAAACTCCCGGCTTTCTTCGCTGGCTATCCGGACATGGTGGTTGAAATGGCAGCGTCGGAGAACCCTGCGACCATCATCGAGGACGGCTTCGATCTGGCGATCCATTCGGGCGATCTTCCGGACTCAAATCTGGTTGCACGAAAATTCGCTCAGACAATGATCATAGTCGTCGCAACGCCTCAGTTCCTCTCGAAATATGGCGCACCGGAAACCCCGGAAGACCTCGATCAATTTCAGAAGATCGCACTGGTTCGCCGAGGCTCAGTACAGCCGTGGTGCTTTGGTTCCGGACCGGATATCAGACGGGTAGTTCCAAACGGAGTTTTCAGAACGAGTGACATTGAGCAAATGCGAATGGGCGTTCTCGAACATCTGGGAATTGCGCAGGTACCAGCCTGGCTGCTCGCGGCGGAACTGAGAGAAGGCACTGTGCTTCGTCTCTTGAAGCCCTTCGAACGAACGGTGCCAATCTTCGCTGTTCGTCCTGCCACGCGTCGCGTCGCAACCAAGGTGCGCGTATTCATAGAGCACCTGGAGAAAACGTTTGCGCTCTGCTCTCAATTCAATCCGCCCGCGGCTGCTTCGTAGACACAAGGTAGTGTTCTGCGCCTGCGCACAATAGAGATGTGCGCGAGGTTCTAACCGCTGAACATCTGACCAAACGATACGGCGAAACACTCGCGGTAGACGATATTTCGTTCCATGTGGCCCAGAACGAAATCGTCGGTCTTCTCGGACCCAATGGTGCCGGTAAAACCACGACGATCAGCATGATTCTTGGCGTCCTCGAACCCACCTGTGGTCGAATCTCAATCACTGGCATCGATCTCGCACGCAGACGAAAAGCAGCGCTGCAGAAGGCGAACTTCTCGGCCGTTTACGCTCCGCTGCCCGGGAATCTGACCGTCTTTGAAAATTTGCGAGTATTCGGCCTGATCTACAGCGTCAGGAACTTGGCGCCTCGAATCGAGACTCTTGTCGACGAGTTCGATTTGCGCCGCTTTCGCGATACGAAATGTGGCCTGCTTTCCTCCGGCGAGCAGACACGCGTTTCCTTGGCTAAGGCAATGCTCAATAGCCCCGAATTGCTGCTGCTCGATGAACCGACGGCCTCACTCGATCCCGCAACGGCACGCGATATGCGCGCGGACATCCGCCGGCTGGTGCGTTCAGGAACTACCGGTGTACTTTGGACATCGCACAACATGTACGAGGTCGAGGAGGTCTGCCATCGCGTCCTGTTCCTGTCGCGGGGCAAGATTCTGCTCGAAGGTGATCCTCGAATACTGCCGGCCGAGCATGGCAAGGAAAATCTGGAAGAACTGTTTGTCTCAGTAGCGCGCGAACGGTCGGGCGTTGGAACCCTCTGAAATGGCTTTCGCTCCTACAGCCGCCATTGTTCTCCGGCAGTTCTATCTCATGCGAGGCAGCGCCGCCCGTGTACTGCCGTTGTTCGCCTGGGTAGCCATCGATATTGTTCTCTGGGGATTCATGTCGCGGTACCTGAACAGCATCAGCGCACCGCACTCCAATTTCGTGCCATCGCTGCTCGGCGCCGTTCTACTTTGGGACTTTCTCGGGCGCGTCATGTTCGGCGTCACAACGACATTTCTGGAAGACGTGTGGTCACGCAATTTTTTGAACTTCTTCGCAAGCCCGATCACAATTACGGACTATGTCGGCGGTCTCGTGCTCTCGAGCATTCTGACCAGCAGCATCGGGCTCGTGGTAATGGTGCTGCTTGCGAGCGCCGTCTTCAATCTATCGCTCTTCAGCTATGGCATCGCGCTCGTGCCGTTCATTCTGGTGCTGTTTCTGTTCGGCATCGCGATGGGCATTTTTGCAACAGCCATCGTGCTGCGCCTGGGCCCGGCAGCCGAATGGTTCATCTGGCCTATGCCGGCGCTGATTTCGCCATTCGTGAGCGTCTTTTATCCGCTATCCACACTTCCGCACTGGATGCAATGGACAGCACGCCTGCTTCCCCCGTCATATGTCTTCGAGAGTCTGCGTGCAACGGTCAACGGCGTCGGGCCCTGGTGGCCTGGACTGGCTTTGAGCACTGGCTTGGCGCTGCTCTATATTGCGCTTGCGACCGTCGTCTTTACGCGAGTGTTTCGCTTCGCCGTTCGAACGGGGCTTATCGCACGGTACAGCGCCGAGTCAGTCAGTTGAGCGCGTTTGGCTTTATACCTGTGCCAGCGTGTTGATGCTCAAAGTTCGCTTGCTTTCGAAGGCCGCAATCTCAGGCTCAAGTTGAAGTATGTAGCCGAGTTCGTCGACGCCCTGGAGCATGCAGTGCCTTGCGAACTCATCGATCTGGAACGTCACGCTCGATCCGTCGGGCAATGTAACCGTCTGGGTCTCGAGATCGACCGTCACTTCGGCCGCCGGATCTGCCTGCACCGCTGCGAATAAAGCCTTGTGCTTGTCTTCCGGCACCACAATCGGCAGCAGCGAATTTTTCAACGCATTGCCGCGGAAGATGTCAGCGAATGATGTACTGATGACGGCTCGGAACCCATACTGGATCAAAGCCCAGGGTGCGTGCTCGCGAGAACTGCCGCATCCGAAATTATCGCCGGCCAGCAACACTCGCGCTGCTCGGCCCTCCGGCCGGTTCAGGATGAACTCCGGCTTCGGTGTGCCGTCAGCAGCATAGCGCCAATCGGAGAACAGATTGTCGCCTAGCCCGGCTTTTGAAATCGTCTTCAGGAAGCGCGCGGGAATGATCTGATCGGTATCGATGTTGTCGATCGGCAGCGGCGCGAGCCGGCTTGAAAATTTGATGAACTTTTCCATGGCCTCTAATTCTTCCCGAGCATTGTGCGGACGTCCGTCACGACGCCGGTGATCGCGGTAGCTGCCGCAGTGAGCGGGCTGGCCAGGAAGGTTCGTCCGCCCTTGCCCTGCCGGCCTTCAAAATTTCGATTACTTGTGGAGACGCTATATTCGCCCGGCTGGAGCTGGTCGCCATTCATCGCGATACACATCGAACAGCCGGCCTCCCGCCAGTCAGCGCCGGCGTCCAGGAATACTCGATCCAGGCCCTCGGCTTGCGCCTGCTCTTTGATCAATTGAGAGCCGGGAACGACCATAACGCGAACGTTCGGGCTCACTTTGCGGCCCTTCAAAATATCGGCGGCGGCGCGCAAATCCGAGATGCGCGAATTCGTGCAACTACCGATGAAGACTACATTGACCGGATGTCCAAGAAGTGGAATACCGGACGGCAGGTCCATATACCGCAGAGCTTTGCCTAGGGTCTCTCGCTCCACCGGATCCTTGATGGCGTTCGGATCCGGCACAGCTGCCGTAATCGCAATGCCCATGCCCGGGTTTGTGCCGAACGTAATCATCGGCTCCAGCGTGTTTGCGTCAATGAAAATCTCTTTATCGAAAACGGCGCCATCATCGGTCGGCAGCTGCCGCCATGATGCGAGCGCCCTGTCCCAGGCCTCGCCTTTAGGCGCAAATGGGCGATTGGCAAGGTATTCGTACGTTGTATCGTCTGGAGCGATCAGACCAGCGCGCGCCCCAGCCTCGATCGACATATTGCAAATGGTCATCCGCTCTTCCATCGAAAGCGAGCGAATGGCCGATCCGGAGTATTCGAACACGCAGCCAGTTCCGCCGCCGATTCCGATACGCGAAATCAGGTTCAAGACGATGTCTTTAGCGCCGACACCCGGCTTCAGGACGCCATCAACCCGCACCTGATAGGTCTTGGAGCGGCTCTGCAGCAGACACTGGGTCGCGAGAACGTGTTCCACCTGGCTGGTTCCGATACCGAACGCCAAAGCGCCGAACGCGCCGTGCGTGGCGGTATGGCTGTCACCGCAGACCACCGTCATACCCGGTTGCGTAAGACCTTGTTCGGGGCCAATCACGTGGACAATGCCTTGCTTCTTGCTGTGGGGTCCATAGAAAGGAATCCCAAACTCGCGGCAGTTCTTCTCGAATTGTGTAATCTGTGCTTCCGCCACCTTGTCGATAATCGGCAGGTTGCGGTCATGCGTTGGAATGCTGTGATCGGTGGTTCCGAAGGTCAGGTCGGGACGCCTTACTGTGAGACCACGCCCACGCAAACCCGAAAATGCTTGAGGAGAAGTGACCTCGTGCACCAGATGCAGGTCGATATAAATGAGCGTCGGCGCACCTTTTCGTTCGGCAACGATATGGCGATCCCATACCTTCTCGATGATTGTGCGCGGCTTCGGGGCCGACTGGTCTGTTGACATCTTGTCCTTCTATTTTCGCGTGTAGCGATCTACTTGGTCGAAACGGCTTCTGATTTTGAGTGCTGAGAGAGGAACTTGCAGATGGCGTCTCCAACCTCACTCGTCGTGGCCGGTTTTCCGGCGGGCTTGAGATCGGCGGTTACTTTTCCGCTCTCCAACACCGATTCCATGGCCCGGTAGATCGTCCCCGCCTCTTCTAGTAATCCGAAACTGTACTCGAGCATGGCAGCAGCGGACCCGATGGCACCCAACGGATTTGCCTTGCCCTGGCCTGCGATGTCGGGCGCTGAACCATGGACCGGTTCATACAGGCCAACAGACACGCCCGATGGCCGCTGTTTACCGATCGACGCGGAGGGCAGCATACCGATCGAACCGGCCAGCACCGCGCCCTCATCGCTCAAGATGTCCCCGAACAGGTTTTCCGTCAGAATAACGTCAAATCGCTTAGGATTTAGAACCAGCTGCATGGCGCAGTTGTCTACAAGCAGATGATCGAGAGTAACGTCCGGATATTCATTCGCGACCTCGACAACCACCTTGCGCCACAGCTGCGAGTTTTCGAGCACATTCGATTTGTCTACGCTCGTCAACTTCTTACGCCGTTTTCTGGCAAGTTGGAACCCGGTATGGGCGACACGCTCGATCTCCGGTCGCGTATAGACCATCGTATTGACGGCGCGCTCTTCCGCGCCCGATCCGGAGATGCCGCGCGGCGTACCGTAATACAGCCCACCCGTCAGCTCCCTGACGATGATCATGTCCGTGCCGTCCACTAACTCGTTTTTCAGAGGCGAAGAATCAATGAGCGGCTTGTAGGAACGAACAGGGCGAAGATTGGCGAAGACACCAAGCGTCTTTCTGATTTCGAGCAGCCCGCGTTCGGGCCTCTTCTCCGGAGGAGCGTTGTCGAACTCAGGAAGGCCCACAGCGCCCATCAGCGTCGCATCGGCTTCTTGCGCCAGGCGTCGCGTTTCTTCCGGGAACGGACTGCCGGTTTTGTGGATGGCAACACCACCCAGCAGTGCTTCTTTAATGCTTAGCTCATGCCCAAAGGAGGAGGCGATCTCTCTCAGAACTTTCAGCGCTTCGTTTGTAACTTCTACGCCAATGCCGTCACCCGGCAGACTCAGAACATTCAGCTTCATTGCTTGGCCGCAGTGCTGGCAACAGGGACTGATCCGCCGTTCGCATCACGTTCTCGTCGTTGGCGTATCAATTCAACGATGTCACCATTGCGCATACCCTTTTTGTTATCCGCCATCGATGTGAACACCCCGTAAAGATCGTCGAGTTCTTCCTTCGTCAGAGTGAAGCCCAGATCTTCAACTCGTTTGCTGAGCGCGTGGCGCCCGCTATGTTTCCCTAGAACGATCCTGCTCTCGGGCACGCCAACGGACGAGGGCTCCATGATTTCGTAAGTTGTTCGCTCTTTGAGGAAGCCGTCCTGATGGATACCCGCTTCATGCGCAAAGGCATTCTCCCCAACAATTGCTTTGTTCGGTTGCGGACCAAACCGGATGCATTCCGTTAAGGCTAAGCTCGTGCCAAACAGCTTCTCGGTTTGGATTTTGGTCTCGAACGGCAACTTGTCGTGGCGCGTCTTGAACGCCATCACCACTTCTTCCAGCGCTGCGTTGCCCGCCCGTTCACCGATGCCGTTAATGGTGCACTCCACTTGCCGCGCACCCGCTTTCACGGCCGCCAGTGAATTCGCAACAGCCAACCCGAGATCGTCGTGGCAATGAACGCTGACCACAGCCCTGTCGCCCAGGAATCCGACAATGCGACCAATCAGCTCCGCGTATTCTTCTGGGACGGAAAATCCGACCGTATCCGGAATATTCACAGTTCGGGCGCCAGCCTCTACAACGGCGTTGCAGATCTGCTCAAGAAAAGCAAAATCGGTTCTGGTTGCATCCTCGGCGGAAAACTCCACGTCGTCCGTGTAGCTTCGCGCGAGCGAAACGGCCGCAACGGCGTCGTCCAGGACTTGCGCCTGCGTTTTCTTCAACTTGTGCTTGAGATGGATCTCGCTGGTGGCGATAAAAGTGTGAATGCGCGGCCGCTTTGCCGCACTCAGCGCCTTCGCCGCCTTTTCGACATCAAGTGTCCTGGCCCTTGCCAGGGCAGCAACTTGGACCCAGGGATATTGCCGGCTGATAAGATCGACCGCCTCGAAATCGCCTTCCGATGCAATCGGGAATCCCGCTTCCAGAATGTCCACCCCAAGGTCGACCAGCTTAGCTGCAACCTTCAACTTCTCGTCGGTCGTCATACTGCATCCGGGAGATTGCTCACCATCGCGCAGCGTAGTATCAAAAATGTAAACTCGACTCATTGCGTTGCTCCTGCCGTGGCCTGAGGGGATGTCTCCATCGTAAGTGGAGAAGTATTAATTATGCAAATTTATACTAATGCAGCTTTGTATTAGCTACAATCATCGAATAAGCGCCTTTGGTGGGTGGGCGTGATGGAACTGTATCCTCTGAAGGTCTTTCTTACGGTTGCGACGGAGCGCAGCTTCTCTAGAGCCGGCGAAAAATTACTCCGTACGCAGCCTGCGATCTCGATTGCAATACAGCGTCTTGAGAGCGATCTCAAAGAAAAGCTGATTGATCGGTCGGGTCGTGAGTTGTTGCTTACTGATGCTGGACGCGTTGTCCTCGAGTATGCTCGGCGATTCCAAAATCTCGAAGCAGATCTTGAAAACGCATTGCGTGAACTGAAGGACAACTATGCCGGACGTTTGTCCATTGGTGCGAATGAAAGTACGTGTCTGTATCTCATCCACCACATTGAGCAATACCGGCGTTTATTCCCCAAAGTGAAGGTGCAGGTCCGGCGATCGGAGTCGAGTAAGATCCCGTCGCAACTGTTGGATGGTGAACTCGAGTTAGGTGTGATCAGCTATGATCCCGGCGATGACCATCTTTCCTCCCAGATCATCTTTAGTGATCGCCTTACGTTGATTGTGTCGCCCGAACACCGGTTTGCCAATCGGGAAGAGATTTCCATTTCCGAACTCGACATGGAAACCTTCATCGCCCACAATGTGCTTTCGCCTTTCCGCGAAACAGTCATTCGGGAGTTTCAACGCCACAAAGTTCCTCTGAACATGGACGTTGAGATGCCTACAATCGAGACGATTCGCAAACTCGTCCAGCACAACGAGGGTGTCGCCTTCCTTCCACGTATGTGCGTCGAGCAGGAGATCAGGCAAAACCTGCTTCACGAGATTCGGGTGAAAGAATTAAACGTTGAGCGGAAGATCCGACTGGTCTATCCGGGGCGTCGCGCACTGAGCCATGCCGCCAAAGCCTTCCTTGAGGTAGTAAAGAAAGCTAGTACGGAACCGTCTCCGGTCGAAACGGCGTGACGTCGGGGGATCCTGGGAGTAAGCCGGGTTCCATCGCGATCGTCGGCGGAGGAGTAATCGGGCTTTCTCTTGCCTGGCGCCTCGCGCAATCCGGCCGGAGCGTTGCCGTTTTCGACCGCAGCAAGCCCGGAAGTGAAGCGAGTTGGGCGGCCGCCGGTATGCTTGCGCCCGGCGGAGAGTACGATGAGCATTCACCAGCCCTGGAGTTCGGACTAGAATCCCGGCGTCTTTACCGTCCTTTCATAGAGGAGCTTCGGGCAGACTCGGGGGCCTTCATTGATTTCCAGGAGAACGGAGCCCTGGAGCTCGCCTATTCGGCGAGCGAGCTTTCGGAACTCGAAGCGAAGGCTGCGCGTCAGCAGATACTCGGAATCGCTTCAAGAGCGATCGACGCTGCGCGCGTACGCGCATTCTGGCCAAGAATCCGGCACGACGGATTGCACGGCGCCCGCTTTTATCCGGACGATGCGATTGTCAATCCGCGCGAAATGACCACCGCGCTTGCGACCGCCTGCACAGCGCTCGGCGTGGAGATCAATGAAAGCCTGCGCGTAACCTCTGTAGTGATCAGCCAGGGCTCTGCCGAGATAAACGCGGAAACTGTGTCTCTCCGCTTTGACGCGGTTGTGATCGCGGCGGGCGCATGGAGCAGTGAAATTGAAGTCCTGGGCGTGCCGCCCATTCCTGCCGCCAAACCTATTAAGGGTCACCTGGTCGGGTATCATCAACCGGAGCAGACGTGCAGCACGATCCTTCGACACGGTCACTTGTACATTTTGCAGAGAGCAAATGGTCTGTTGATCATCGGGGCGTCGGTTGAAGATGTGGGCTGGGATCGGGCCGTTCGCAGCGAGGTCGTTGACGAACTCTGTGCGCGCGGAGCTTCCGTTTTTCCTCATCTTGCCGAGACGACACCGAGCGAGGTCTGGATTGGCTTTCGACCCGCAGGCACGCTAGCAGTCGGTTCGTGGCATTCGCCGCGTCTCTTCCTCGCTTACGGCCATTATCGGAACGGCATACTGCTCGCCCCCTGGACGGCGCGTAAGCTATCGGACGAGATCAACGCCAGCCTGGAAACGCGCTAGCGCGCTTGTCGCGGACCGCCTGAATCAATTCAGGCACAAGCGTTCGACGTTTCAACAGCCTCTCGAGCATTTGCTCTAGCGCATCTTCATCCCCGAGGTACCAACTACTCGGAATCTGACGCCATGCCTGATCAATGGTCTCTGGCGGGAAATTCTCGACCATGGAGAGCCAAGGCTCAAACGATTCCAGCGACTGGACAGAGTCGTAAACAGAGGTCCGGAAGTAAAGGCCTTGGATTGGTGAGTCCTGAAAATCCCAGTTTGGACCATTGAACGCGAATCCATGATCAATCATCTGGACGAAGAACCCGGTTTTGGTGACTTGCCCTTTCAATGGTGTCCAGGTCTTGGCCCGGGCGCGAAAGAACACAGCCTGGCGCGAGTCGGCGTTCCCAATCCACTTGTCAAAAACCAGCGTCCCCAAAAAATCAGCCGTGTTCTCGACCTTTCCGAGGAGCTTGTCCGGCAAGAAGTCGAAGATTGCGACGCGGTCCGGATGAACCGCCATCTTGGACGCAAAATGCAGGCCCGGTAAAACGGGGTCGCGCCGGGAAGCAACGGACAGATAAAGATCCGGGCTTTCCGCAATGAAGTCATCGTTCAACTCGATAACGGCGCAGTCGGGAACGTGAATTTGAAGTTGCCGGAGGAAGGAAGTCGCAAGCCATTCGTTGACAAGGATCCGGCGGTGTTGGGGATTGTTGACAAATTTGACGACGTAGAAAGCGCCGTCGTTCGCCTCAATGAGATGGGCTTGGGCGCCTCCTCGCATTTTTCTGATCAAGCGTCGTGCCTGAAGTGACATGGACGGTCTGGCAGTCGGGTAATGCGAGAATCAGGCTAGATTCACACATCGACTGATGACAACAATGACAATAGTAACCGTCGCTCTTACGGCGGAGGATCAAAACTAACTATGGCCGACGCACCTTCGGATAAACAGGAAAGCAAGAACACTGATGACGTGGCGCTTGAACTCATGAAGTTCATAGCGGTTACCACCGGCTACGGTAAAGGGACCAGCAGTGCCGGGTTCGGCGGCAAGGGCCAGCGCTCGAGTGAAGAATACGCGGATTCGCTACTGGAACTGTTCGAGCGCTGTCGAACGGTCGTGAAAAAGTCCAAATAAATGACAGGCGGTTCGAAGATCACGATCTAAGGGACGTTGCGCGAACGTAGAGGGTCCGTCAGAAGAGTCTTACGCTTTTCGCCTCTTCGTTCGCGCCGCGCCGCTTCGTTTGATTTTCTTCAATGCGCGTTTAGCCGTTTTCTTCTGGCCCGGCGGAGCTTTCCGCGCCCCTGCCTTCTTGACTGCTGCCTTCGTGTTCGCTGTTTTGCGAACACTTTTCTTTCGAGCTGGGTTCTTCTTTTTCGCTAGCGGTCGGGTTGCGGCTTTTCGGAGAGGGTTCGCTTTCTTCTTTGGCGTTGCGAGGCGCTTTTCAGGCTTAGCTGCTGTCTTTGACTGCGGCTTCGTCTCCGACCTGGTTGCGGATGAATGGGGCGGTGGCAGGGCCGCGGCTCTCGCAGACGGAGTCCGAATGGACGGTTCTGAGGCTTGGGGCTGAGCGGTCGGTTTTGGAGTAGAAACGGCCTCCCCAACGACCGGTTTCGGCCCGGAGGGGGGAGGAGCGAGGATTATCGGAGCAACCGGTGGCTTTGCGTTGGCTCTGATCCCGTTTGGGTGTTTCTCGAACTCGCTTTCGGCGAGATCGTCGTACTCCTGGTTTTCCGATTCCAGCTCGATGTGTTCGTCTTCATAGGCGAAATCGTCGTCTTCCTCGCCATTGATCGCTACTGCTGACACGGGACTTTATACCCCCCTTCGGAAGAGAAGCACCACATGGTCTCATAGCCGGGGCCGTTTGGCAAAATCTGATTGCCAGGACCCAAAGCTTCGACGGGTTGGATGTCTTGCGAGCGGGAATTAAGCGGCCCGACTAAGAACGGGCATTACGGCTCGAGATTGAGCGAGCAGCCGAGATATGAGTGCCCCGCCGGGCCACAGAGGACTTGCTGGACTTCACTGGCGCGGTGGCTACCTGGCGTTGAGAGTGCCCGCTGCGGTACGAGACGCGTTTAGCCCTGACAGCAGTAGTGTCTTCGTGCCATACAGCTGGAATGAGCAGCACATTTCCTTTTTCAAGCGACGTTGCTTCCGGGTTCACAGCCGCAATGCTGTTTGCCGTCAAGTGATACGTTCGGGCAACAGTCGTAAGCGTGTCTCCATCCTCGACGTGATGGAGTCGCCAGGCATTCCGGTTCGCAGCCGGCACGATCGCAAGGGAAGCTTGCGTCGCTTCACTCATGCCCTTCGGGACGTGGACGAGGAAGCCTGCGGGAGCCACCTGCTTCAGCAGAGAGGGATTCAATTCGCGGATAACGGAAACCGGCTGCATCGTCGCATCGGCGATCAGGTTCAGATTTGTTGCAGCCGAGACCTGGATCGAGTCGTATTCAACCGGCGAATCCAGATCGACGTTCGCTAAGCCGTAGTCGAGCGGGTTCTTCGCCATGATCGTCATTGCCACGATAATCGGCACATAGCTCGACGTCTCTTTGGGCAGCGCGTGCCGCTTCAGCAGTTCCCAATAGTCCGCATAACCGGTGCGCTCCACCGCGCGATCGACCGCTCCGGCGCCGCAGTTATAGGCGGCCATCGCGAGATACCAGTCGCCATAGCGGGCATACAGATCTTTCAGATACTTTGCAGCAGCTCGGGTGGCCTTCTCCGGATCGAAGCGTTCGTCGAAATGTGGAGTGCGGACCAGATCGTAGTTGGCGCCGGTACCGGCAATAAATTGCCACATGCCGACCGCTTGTTTGTGCGAGACCGCGCGCGGCAAGAAACCGGATTCCGCCTGTGCCAGGTAGATCAGTTCCTCGGGAACGCCCTCTTCCGTGAAGATCTTCTGGATCAGAGGACGGTACCGGCCGGATCTCCGCAAGCCCGACAGCAGGATCGCGCGGCCGCGCTCGGTTGAAAAGTAGTGGACGAAGCTTAGAACCGGATCGGAGAGTTCCAGCGGAATAGCGGAAGGCGTGCGATTGAGTTCACCTTTGAGCTTCGCCGCCATGGCTTCGTCAACCGGGAACGTCATGTGACTGATCTCGTCGATCGGAGCCTTATCGAAGGCCTCTTCGTTCCGGCAGTCTGCCCTGCGCCTAGCTTCTCAACGTCGAACCGGTAGATCAGATCGCAGATCTGCTCCAAGTGACGCTCGATCCGCGCGTGATCAGGTAACGCCTCAGGAGCATTCAACAAGCACGTCGACGGCGGCATCGAACTCGCGATGCGCACCGGCCAGATTTCCCTTGAAGTAGAAATCGCGTCCGTTGCGGAGATGCGTGTCTGACTTCTTCAGCCGGTCGTCGCCTTCTTCGCGAGTGAGGCAGTCCAGGCTGTGCGTCATCGGCTGCTAACGAGGTTTTCCGCCTCGGCGAGCGAATCGCCGTCCGAAGACACGCTCTGGGCGGCTGCGTTGCTACGGAGCAGTGTCGTCCGGCAGGACGCCGGCCTTGCTTACCCCGCCAAGCTACCCCCAAGAGAGTTACGAAGAGGCAGCCTTTATGATAGAAACGACCGAGAGGAAAAGATCATTCAATAAGCGCTTTTTATAACTCTAAGGCGAAACAACAATGTAACCGAGAAAGAAGGGTACGTCAAGCTCGTGGATCTCATTCCCAGTAAGGGAAATATGGTTTTCGGAAGAGCCCCCGCCTTGTATCTTGGACTCGCTGGAGGCTCTCCCGTTACTTAGCGGGTTGGAACCGGCTGCAGTTCTCGGCTCGAAATGACGCGATCGATCATGCCGTACTCCAGGGCGGCTTCGGGCTCCAGAATGTAGTCGCGATCAACGTCGCGCGCAATTTTATCCACCGGCTGGCCGGTGGCGTCCGCCAGTATCTCGTTTAGATTCTGGCGCATGCGAAGAATTTCACGGGCGTAGATATCGATGTCTGCCGCTTGTCCACCCAGACCGCTCATGGAGGGCTGGTGGATCAGAATGCGCGAATGAGGCAGGCTGAAGCGCTTGCCTTTGGTACCGCAAGCCAGCAGGACGGCGGCCATGGAAGCGGCTTGGCCGACACAGTAGGTCACGATGTCCGGTTCTACCAGTCGCATGGTGTCCAGAATGGCCAGACCAGCGGTAATGGAGCCTCCCGGGGAGTTCAGATACAGCGAGATGTCCCGTTCAGGATCTTCGGCAGCAAGAAAAACATCTGAGCTATGACTAGATTCGCGATGTTGTCATCGATCGGCGTGCCCAGGAAGATGATGTTTTCCTTGAGCAGTCTAGAGTAAATGTCGTAAGCGCGTTCGCCCCGCGAGGTTTGTTCAACCACCATCGGCACGAGTACAGAATTGTTCATCGAAGCTCCTTTACTGCCAAGCTCTTATGTGAATAAGCAGTTAAGCTGCACCCATGATACCTAGGAAGGAGTAGCCCTGTGCGCGATATACCTGAGGAGACCACGTCCGAAGTCACGATTTTCGGAGAAAACTGCCGATCGATTATGTCAGTTTACTTCGTATTTCTACAGATAAGTTCGCTAGCTTTTGGCGGACTAATCTATTGCGCTCCAGCTGCCGATTAAGTCTGTAGCCATGGGAAATATGTCTCGGGAATGAGAGTTCTGATAGCTGACGATAGTGCCACGTCGCGCGCCCTGCTTAAGAGCGTGTTAACCGGCTGGGGCTACGAGGTCGTGACGGCAAAAGACGGCGGAGAGGCGTGGGAATCCTCGTCCCAGGCCGAGCGCCTCCGCTTGTGATCCTGGACTGGGTGATGCCGGTCATGACGGGGCCCGAAGTTTGCCGCAAAGTTCGTGAGAATCTGCGGGAGCCCTACACCTACATCCTCTTGCTCACGTCCAAAGGCTCCAAAACCGAAACCGTGGAAGGGTCTGAATGCGGGCGCTGACGACTACATCGTCAAGCCGTTCGACGAACACGAATTGCAGGTTCGCCTTCGCGCCGGCAAGCGGATTATCGATCTGCAGGTGGATCTCTGAAGGCGCGGGAGGAACTCCGGGAGACGGGCCGAAAAAGATCTCCTGACCATGCTGCCGAACCGCTCGGCCATCCGATCGGCGCTGGACAAGGAGATTGCCCGCTGTCATCGCGACCACCGAACTGTCGGCGTCATTCTGCTGGATATCGATCATTTCAAGAGGATCAACGACACTTACGGCCATTTCGCCGGGGACGCCGTGCTGAGAGAGACGGCAGCGCGCCTGCGCTCGAATATCCGGCCCTACGACCAGGTGGGGCGCTATGGCGGCGAAGAGTTCCTGGTAGTGCTTCCGAATTGCGATCTGGAACAGGCACACCAGCAGGCCGAACGGATGCGAGTGCAAGCTTAGGAAGCGCCGATGATCGTGGAAGGCGCCGAACTCACTGTTTCCGCCAGCTTCGGGGTCACGGTATCGGACGGCTCCGAGCGCCATTCCGACCTATTCGTGAGAGTTGCAGATGAGGCGCTGTATAAGTCCAAAGCGCACGGCCGAAACTGCGTTTCCAGCCTGACGGTGAGCCAATCTACGCATCGAGATTCGTAGACGTTCAGTTGCTATACTCGCAGTTGTTGCGCCCGTAGCTCAGTTGGATAGAGCGTCTGGCTACGAACCAGAAGGTCGGGTGTTCGAATCACTCCGGGCGCACCATACAAACTGGAGCCCCCGTTAGCGGATCCGTTAGTTATGAGAGTTCACCCATCATAGTCGGTTTTGGTTGCGGTTGTTGCTGCGCGAGGAGCGCAGCAAATTCATTGGGCGTTCGATAGGCAAGCGCACTGTGCGGACGATTCCTGTTGTAATCGGTTCGCCAGTATTCCACCTCCGTTTTTGCGCTGGCCAGATTCAAGAACCAGTTCGCATTCAGACATTCATCCCGGAACCGGCCGTTGAAGGATTCGATATGCCCGTTCTGCATGGGGCGACCGGGTTCGATATACCGCAACAGCACGCGTTGCTTTTCACACCAGGAGCGCACGGAACGACAGACGAACTCAGGGCCATTATCAACGTGGATTTCCTCCGGCAAACCACGCGTCTGGGCCAGACGTTCGAGCACACGAATTACGCGCAACCCTGGCAGGCTGGTGTCTGTTTCAATGGCCAGGCATTCCCTTGTGTACTCATCGAGTATCGTCAACACGCGAAAGGTGCGGCCGTGTGCCAACGTGTCGGCAACGAAGTCCATCGCCCAACGCTGGTTTGCTTTATGCAGGTTGACCTTTGCGGCAGTGGCGAGCCGCTGCCTGCTGTGTCTACGTTTGCGTCTTCGCATGGCCAGCCCGAGATCTCGATAAAGTCGATAGATCCGCTTGTGGTTGACATTACAACCTTCTCTGCTCAGCAGTGCAGTTAATCTCCGGTACCCGAAGCGCTGCCGCTCCCGGGCTAGTTCCGTCAATCGGTGGGCGACGCTGTCGTCGGCTTTGCTGGGCAATTTCCTTCGTTGTGTGGAGCGTGCCAACTGTGTCAACCTGCAAGCGCGGCGTTCGCTGATCCCATGCTGCTTCATCGCGACTGTCACCGCGGCCCGCTTGCTCGCAGGTTCTAGAAGTTTTTTGATAGCAGGTCTTTCAGCACGACATTGTCGAGCGTCAGATCGGCGACCACGCGCTTCAGCTTGGCGTTCTCCTCTTCCAGGCGCTTCAGCTTCTGTACGTCGCTGACGGCCATACCGCCGTACTTTGCTTTCCAGTTGTAGAACGTTGCTTCGCTGATTCCATTTTGTCGGCAGAGCTCGGCCGTTTTCAGGCCGGCTTCGCTCTGCTTCAGGATGGCCACAATCTGCTCTTCCGTGAACCTTGTTCGCTTCATCAGTCTCCCTTTCTCTGCGGCCTTTGGCCGCGCGGGAAACTCTTATTTCACATGGATTCGTTCTCCGGGGCAACGTCAGATCGACTCGAGTCGACCAATCCCTCTTACCTTACCTGGCACTCCAATCCCTTTTGCCTTCTTTCACCAGGCGTTCCTGCTGCGCGAGGTGAAGCTCCACTTTCTTCCCTACTTGTTGTCCCGCTCATGGAGGATGTGATAGCGATTGATCGTGCTCCGGGTTTTCCACCGGCAGGCGGTCGAGTCGAAGGCGCCCGAGCCGCAACAGCGGGAGGGCCACTGGGTGCAGAGAACCGAGCGATACCTCGGCTGCGAACAGCGAATCCGCAACGCTGTCATCGATCGGATCGGCATCCAAAGTGAAAGCGCGAACAGTGCGGGCCCGTAATGGACGGATTCCCGACAATCCAGGAACAACTCGGAAAGTAAACACGGGCCGTATTTCGCGATCTACGTGCCTGTGGGGCTCAGTTCCTGGTGAGCCCGTGATACGACGACGGCCAAGAACTTATCCAGGCACTGTACGGACGCGTGAATCCGATCACTCCTGGGCACCGGCGAAATCGAAGGGACAACGTACGCGACACTCTGGTATGGAGTACCCGGACAGGATCATTATTGTCGATCGCTTCGGTCCCTTACGAGATCATTTGCTTGCGCTGCTTGCGGAACTTGACGAGGATGATTGGGCTCGGCCTACAGCAGCGCCAGGCTGGTCTGTGAAGGATGTCGCGGCACACCTTTTGGGCGGCGACATAGCCATCCTGTCCGGCAAGCGAGACGGCTACAGATCCAATCAAGAGATCAAGTCTCAGGCACAGCTCATTGAGTTGGTGGACCGGCTGAATGCCGAGTGGGTTTTGGCAATGCGCCGGATCAGCCCGCGGTTGCTCCGCGAATTCCTGGCGTTCTGCGGTCCGGAAGTCGACGCGTGCTTTTCGTCTCTCGATCCAATGAGAACCAGCGGCGCCGTTTCCTGGGCAGGTCCAGAACCTGCCCCGGTTTGGTTTGATCTCGCGCGCGAGTTTACTGAGCGCTGGCACCACCAGCAACAGATTCGGGATGCGACAGGGCGGCCAGCCCTCTACGACCCGTACTTTCTAGCGCCCGTACTGGATACCTTCGTGCGAGCCTTGCCTCACACCTTTCGCAACGCAACGGCGCCACCAGGAACTGTTGTCAAGTTTGAGATTTCGGGCGACGCTGGCGGTATCTGGTACGTTTACAAATCCGAGAGTGCTTGGATTCTGCTTCTCGAATCACCTGCCGACTGGACCACGTCCGTCGTTCTCCCTCAGGACATCGCTTGGCGACTGTTTACAAAAGGGATTGATCGAGGGAAGGCGCGCGACCTAGCCAGGATTATGGGAAGAACTGATCTTGCCGATCCGATTTTTGCGACGACCGCCATCATCGGTTGAAACACAGAATATGATCAAACCGCGCGCTCTTCGCCCAGGAGATCGGATCGCCACAATTTCACTATCGAGTGGTTGGCCGAGTGTGTATCCGCGAGCGTATCAGGACGGAAAGCGTCAGCTACAGGAAAGATTTGGCGTCGAGGTCATTGAAAGCCGGTACGCCCTTGCTGAGATGGAATGGCTCCGGGCACATCCTCAAGCTCGGGCCATGGACCTTATGGAAGTCTTGCAGGATCCGACGATTCACGGCATCGTATCGACGATAGGCGGTGACGACTCCATTCGCATGCTGCCGTACCTGGATTATTCCGTCATCCGTCAGAATCCGAAGGTCTTCCTCGGCTATTCCGATTCAACCGTTACTCACTTCGCCTTCTTAAAGGCAGGTGTGACCTCATTCTATGGACCCTCCGTTATGGCGGGCTTCGACGAGAATGCCGGATTATCGGCTTACATGGCGGAGTCCGTGGGGCAAATGCTGTTTGCATCTTCGCCCACCACGCTTATCAGCCCCAACCCAAATGGATGGACCATCGAGTCCTGGGAATGGGGGAGCGAACAGCGGAATGCGAGAAGGCGAAAGCTTCGCCAATCATGTGGCTGGCGGTGGCTGCAGGGCAAGGGACAACACCGCGGAAGGCTGATCGGCGGCTGCCTGGATGTCATGGACTGGCTTCGCGGGACACCGGTTTGGCCAGACCCGGACGCGTGGCGAAATAGCATCCTGTTCTTCGAAACCTCAGAAGATCGACCCTCCCCCACTCTTGTGACCTACATGCTCCGCTCACTGGCCGCCACCGGAGCCTTATCCGACGTTCGGGCGGATCCTTTACGGCAGGCCGTACGGGGATGAGCCCAGCTTCGAAGCGTACGACGAAGTTCTCCTGCGTGTGCTTGCCGAACAAGATCTGACATCGATTCCTGTAATTACCCGAATGGATTTTGGACACACCGATCCCAAGTTCACTCTTCCCATCGGCGTTGCTGCAGAAATAGACTGCGATGCGCAGCAGATCCAACTACTCGAGCCACCGACGCAATCTGGCAGGGACAGCTAGCTCTCGGCGAGTCCGAAGGGTCACTGAAACAAGATAGCTCCGCCCGGGCCGGGAAGGGTTTAGAACGGCCACCCCGTTGTCTCCGGTGCGCCCGGAGTGATTCGAACACCCGAGCTTCTGGTTCGTAGCCAGATCCGGACCCGAAGCTGGACGAATCTACAAACGTAGCCGATCAACTGATCCATGCGATTTAAAACAATGCTGGCTTCGTCCTGAGCCTGGCTTTAACCTGAATTCATCCGAAGGCATTGCTTGTCTTTGTAGAGTTCCATCTTGGTCGGGAAGCCTGTGCAAATAGAAGCAAGCCATTCAACTCGTGACACCGCATCGCGTCCGGTAATCACGGCGCGTTGCCTGACTAAGTCCGCATTCTCGCCATCAGATACAGACCGGCGAGCAAGAAGATCGCGTCGGGAGACCAGGCGGCCATCGCGGGTGGCAGTTGATTAAGGTCGCCGATCTGCTCGAATACCGTGTTCACACTCCAGTAAGCAATGGCAATCGCGAAGCTGATTCCGACACCAGCCATCGTGCCCTTGTTGCCCGCCAGGAAAGCAAAAGGAATGCTCAGTACGGCCATGATGAACGCGAACAGGGGAACGGCAAACTTCTTGTAGTACTGAACACGAAGCGGCGTCGTCTCCAGGCCGCTCGCCTTTAGCTCGCTGATATAGCGGCCGAGTTCCTGGAAGTTCATCTCCTTGTATTCCTTCTCTTCTTTCGAGAACCAGGAAGGGGGCTCCGTGAGCTGCGGGAAGGATGCGGATTGACCGAAGAACTGGCGGTAGTTATCAAATTGACGGCCCGCCTCTTTACTCATTCCGTTGTGAAACATCCACGTCCCGGCCGCCCGGTCCCAGGTGGCCCGCTGCGCTGAAACCTGGTTCACGAGATGGAAGTTGCTCGGATTGAGCTCGTATACGTTGACACGGGACATGACCGCGCTCTTTGGGTCAAGGAAATGGAAGTTGTAGATACGCGACCCTTGCCCATAGACCCACTGGCGGTCAGATCGAAGGTATGTCGCGACCGGCTTCTTCTTGATCTCGGCGCGGAGCCGCTCCTGCCGGCGATTTGCCTCCGGAATGTAATAGTGATCGAAGGCAAACAGCGTTCCACTGATGGCTAAGCTCACGACCAGCACTGGCGCAGCCAAGCGGTACAGGCTTACGCCTCCGGCCTTGAAAGCAGTGACTTCGTTGTGCTTGGTGAGAATACCGAAACAGATCAACGAGGAAACCAGAATTCCGATCGGCGTGACGTCGTAGATCAATTTCGGTGCCAGATGGAACAGGTAATCGAGCATCGTGGTCATCTCGATGTCGTTTTTGACCATATCGCCGAGAAGCTCGAAGAACGTGAAGACCTCGATGAGGGCGAGAAGCGACGTAAGCAGCACGCCGAAGTAAAACAAAAAGCTATTGACGATGTAGGCGTCGATCAACAGCGGCCTGAACGGGAACAGCCTGTACTTCCTCGGAGTCTTTGGCCGTGTTTGCCCTGGTGCGAGGTGTACGTCGCCAGGAGAGGAGGGGCAACACCAAGCCCTGCATCCACCGGAAAACGTCCGTGTCGCCCGGCTTCTCCAGCCGCGATAACAGCACGATACTGACTACTGCGAAGACGGCATCGGGAGTCCAGACAGCGAGCGGTACGGGCAGGCTGCCTTTCCGCGCAAGTCCGATCAGGGTGATAAAGCTCAGATAGTAGATAAACGCGATCAGGACGGTGATGACAAACGCACCCGAACGTCCGCCTTTCCGGGACGAGATGCCAAGCGGCACGCCGACAAGGCCGAGCAGGATACAGGCGAGCGGAAGCGCGAAACGCTGATGAAGTTCGATGGCCGAATCGACGTATTCTTCATGCGAGAGAGGCTTGCCTGGCCGATAAACGCGCTTGTAGAGCGGCCCGGTGTCCATCTCTTGCACGCTTTTGTTTAACTGCAGCTCTTCCTGTTTCTGCGCTTGCAAGACTTCAAGCTGGGTCGGCGCCGCGGTTGTGATCACCTTCCCGTCTTTGTCGGTCTCGCTGCTCCGCACATCCCGCATGTCAAGAATGATGCGGTTATTGGCTGCATCGGCATGGGGAACCGCTTCTCGGGCAACAATGATGCGCGGACCTTCTCCGCGATTCTTTCCCTGTTGTTGCAGCTCGCCAGCCGGGGTGGTGTCGGCAATGAAAACCTTGTGCCAAGTCACCTGCTTGCCGATCGCGGTCACGTCATCGACGTAAAGCACCGTATTGGGAAATTGTTCGTTGAAGATACGCGACTCAATCTCCCCGGTCAATTGCGCGGCCGCAAAGTTGCGCGCCACCATCGTTTCGAGGTGAAGGCATAACGGCGTGAGCCATAGTGATGCCGTTGCCGTCAACGCAAACGCGAAGAAGGAAAACAGGAAGACCGGCCGGATGATGGTCGCGCTCGAAACACCAGCGGCGCGCATGGCCACAATCTCGTTATCAGCGGACATTCGGCTCAGGCCGACGAGAATCCCAACCAGCACACCCAACGGCAGCGCGAAGGGTACCGTTGCCGGTAAGGCATAAAGCAGCAGCCTGCCGATTACGGCCGGGGGCGCAGCGACCCGCACCAGCAAAACCGAAAGGTGTTCAATGGTTCGCAGAAAGAGAACGAAGACGAAGAGCAGCGTGCCCAGTGTCGCGCTGGCAAAGACTTCGCGGAAAATCGCGCGGCTTAAAATTCTCATCGGTACTACGGGGAGACGAGACTCGGCGGAGGCACGGTGGGCAGGCGTCCGGCTTCATTCTCGGCGGGTGCCAAGTCGACACTGTCGAACAGCATGGAAGGCGCGATGACCGATGAGCTTGTTGCGTCGCCACCAGAATCAGCCAGGTTCAAACTGGTCCCGTTATTGACGTAGTTCAGGACGTACCGTCGACTCGAAACCGCCGTAATGTCCCGGAGATCTTTCGCGCTAAACTCTCCAAAACGCAAGCCTCGAACCAGCTCTTCCCGTCCGTCTGGATACACCTTATAAGCAAGCAGAGGTGCGTTCAGGGTTCTGCTGAATCCACTCTTCTGCATTTGACGGGCGAAAGACTGTAACTCCTGGAAATTTGATGTGGAAGGGAAATCCAAACGACGGACAATCAAACCGTACTTCAATCCCGCTGACTTTACCTTTTCGATCAATCGTTGCCGCAACTGGTCCTCGGGAATGCCGCCCTGTGCTTCGGCAAAAAGATTCCCAATCACAGCGTCTTCGCTCCCAAACCGACCTGGCAGGCGGCCATGGCCATTGGATCCGTTAAACTTCCGAACCGGCTGGCGGCTGAGGAGAAAACGCTCTAAAACACCCTTATTGACGAGAACCAGGCGCTCGACGGGTACGCCTTCGTCATCAACCCGATACTGCCCGGCCAAAGCCGTACCCTCGAAGGTCTGCTGCGTAGGGTCGTCGATGAGGCTTAGCCACTCGGGCACTACTTTCGAGTTCAGTCGAGCGGCCCAAACACTGTCGATGATCTGCGTGGCCGGACTGCGCCGAGCCCGGAGGCGCCAACGGTTTACGAGGCA
This sequence comes from uncultured Acidobacteriaceae bacterium, assembly GCA_963730775.1. Taxonomy (GTDB): domain Bacteria; phylum Acidobacteriota; class Terriglobia; order Bryobacterales; family Bryobacteraceae; genus Bog-105. The sequence goes on from CAVSTI010000029.1 coordinate 576,533, forward strand.
GACGAAGCGCGTCCGTTAAAACTTGCGCCAGCATCTGAGGCGCCGCTTCGCCCTCAAAAAGCACCGGCCCGGCATATTCCTCGCCTTTGGGCGCCTTCAGCAGGAGATCCGTTTCTTCTGCTGTTTGTTGGCGCAATCGCCTGCAAGCTTCTCCGGGCTCGGGCAGATTGGACGGGATCAGCGCCGGTCAAAAGCCGATGATTCCAGATCCGGCGTCCCATCTGGAGCGAGTGCGCTCGCGGTAATACTGATATCCGAGAGCTGTTGCGGAACACGCAACGTGGATCCTTCGGTATTCACAAGCCGATAAGTGGAGGAGATCGTTCTGAAACGAACTTGTGACGCGGTTATCGACTCATGAGTGGCGAAGACGGCCGAGAGCTTCCGTAGCAGATCCTGCCAAAACGGCCGTCGACTTTTGCCCCTGGGATCGGTTCCACCATCTGCACGGGAGTTGCCGGCGCGAAATCGGGCGTTTTATCGGGATCCGCGATCTCGCGCAGAGCCGTCCGCTTGCGGCTGATCTGGTCTGCGGCGTTCTTGTATACCGAATCTGTCGCAAGCCACAGAATGGATCGCATTGCTCCGTAGTTTTCATCGAGCGGGAACAATCCGAAATTCGCAGTCCCGGAGTACACGGAATTCGTGTTGTCGAATTCGTATGCGCCCACCCGGACATCGATCCTGGGTTGCCGAACGTGCGTGCTGGTCGCCGCTATGAGCCCGCCCAAACTTGCTGTTGCGGTGAATTGTTCAGTGTCGCTGGTCGTGTACTGAATGAAGTAGGGCTTGTCAAGGTTGCTGAGCTTGAGCGACTTCGAACGTGCCAACTCGTCCTGCATGGCCCGAATTTGTACATCCGAGGACAACTGTTTGGGGATATCGGCCGCCATTGCACTGACGGTGGCACGCACCATCAGAGCGACGGGAAGGGAGGTAAACCAGCTCATCTCTCTTCTCCGGGCGGGGGAAGAAGCGGCAGCCTGCGTCTGGATATTCTGCTTCTTCTGCGTTTCAATCTCGGAAACGAGGATGGCAGGCGACACGGCCGAAACCGGAACACTGCCCGACTCGGCGCCGCAGAAGCCGTTGAATACTTCGGAACGGTCCGAAGTCGCTACGATCTTCTGGAAGCTTGCAAGCGGCGTTCCGACAATGTCGACGCCGCGAATCAGCTCATCCGGACGCCCGTCCGGGAATACACGATAGACAACCAGTGGAACAACGGTAAAGGCTTGCAGCCCCTGGCGCCCGGTGGTGGTGTAACCGCTCGAGACTTCTTCGAAGTACAGCCCGTAGGGCTTATTTTGCCGCTTGATTTCTCTCACCAGTTCGGCGCGAAGAGCGGTCTGGCTCAGTTGTTTTGAGGATTCAACGATCAGATTCGACTGCCGCGACACAACTTCGCGCCCGGCCTGGCGTCGTCCGTGAGAGTTGGAATGGACGAACTGGCCCACGGGCGATCGGGAAAGAAGAAAAGTTTCGAGTACTCCGCTGTCCACTACTTTCACGGGACGGGCGCGAACACCTTCGTCATCGAAATCGTAGTACCCGATCAGGTCGGCTCCGTCGTAATTCCGGCGGGTTGGATCGAACTCAACACTGATGAAGGAGGGCAATACTTCCTGTCCCAGCATGCGCGTAAATGTCTGCCCTTCGGAAACATCTTTCTGGCGATGACCCTCGATACGGTGGCCAAAGATCTCGTGAAAGAAGACGGCAGAGGCTTTGCCAGACAGAATGGCCGGGCAAAAGATCGGTTCCGCTGGAGGCGCCTTGACGAGCGAATCCACGCGAGCGGCAACGCGTTCGATGCGTTCCTGAATCGCTTCGTCCTTTGGGAAGTGTGCCGGATCTGCAGCCTCGACGGAATCAAAGGCCTGCACGTCCATTCCATCCGGAGCGATGCCGACGCCTTGCACCTCAATACGGAAGAGATTGTTTCCTCCCTGGAGCGCCGATCCTTCCGTACTGACGATGGTGCGCATTTCGCGCCGGGCAGAAAAGTCTACGCTCGATCCCAACACACCCGGATGAGCCTTGAATCTGGCTGACCAACCGCGCACCTTATTGGCCCAGGCATCCGAGTCATAGCTGACGATTTCCGGAAAGCTGGCGAATTTCTCGGGAGATTCAACCGAAAAATCCGCATTTTTCTCCTTCTCCTCCGCAATGAGTTGCTGGTCCGTGGTTACCTGCGAGAAGCGGCGAGCCGCCGCGCGATACACGCGGTCCGTTTCGGACCACAATGCCCGCCGGATTTCGTTCGAGTTGTCGTCCAGGCTGAGCACGGTCGGCGAGGTAAAGCGAACGGGCAAACCTTTATAAGGATGGTAATTATCGAAGGCCGGCGTACCCAGGCGCACGGTGGTGTCGACGGTCCGCCAATGATTCTTTGAGTGCTGCAGGAGCGCGCCAAGAGTAGCTGAGGCGGAATCATTCTGCTCCTCAACCACTTCATAGGCCATGTAATAGGGTGCAGGCTCCGCTTTCGAGCGAAGCACCGAAAATTCCCGATTCAGTTCGTCGGTAAGAATACTGACGAGCGAGGTTGGGCCACCACCCGCAGGGCGGCCAGGCAGCGGCACCAAAATGAGCAGCGGCAGCGCAAAAACGAGTATGTTCCGCCGTCGAGGGCTGCGTTCGACAGGACGAGCCTCCTCAAGCAATCGCCGGATTGTCAGGGACAAATTTCAGGATATCAGCGATTCTGTGGCACCCCGAACTACGTCGCCGGCCCAGATTTTTTGAACGAGGCTTTCCGGAATCAGCATCTCCATCGCGATGAGTTTACGGCTCGGGTTCCCGGTTTCAGTGCTTGGGGCGCCCGGAATCAAGAGTAATGACACACGCAGATGGCAATCCGATCCACACCTGAAGACATCGATCGAGTACCTGCATCAGGTCTTCGACTACCTCGAGGCGAACGAGATCTCGATGTATCGCATGTCATCGGACCTCGCCCCGTACGCCACGCATCCGGACCTTCCACAGTTCCACAAACAGGTTGGGGAAAGCCGCAAGGAATTGAAGGCGATCGGTCGCCGCGCCCGTGATATCGACCTTCGGCTCTCGTTTCATCCTTCGCAATTTATCGTTCTCAACAGTCCGGACGAAGCGCTTCGAAACAAGAGTGTCTGGGATCTTCGAGTTCAAGCCGAAATCCTGGATCGCATGGAACAAGGGCCCGAAGCGGTGCTGGTTATTCACGCCGGTGGCTCGTATGGCGATAAAGCCGGTGGAATCGATCGCTGGTGCGCAACTTGGGAGCGTCTGCCCCTTGAAGTTTCACGCCGCCTTGTTCTTGAGCATGATGACCTTCGCTACAGCGCCGCCGACGTGCTCGAGATCCATAAACGTACCGGTGTGCGCCTGATCTTTGACGTCCAGCACTTTTGGTGTTTGAACCCAGAGCGCCTTGATATGCGCGATACGCTTGATCGATTCCTGGCTACCTGGCCCTCGGGTGTTCGGCCGAAGCTGCACTTCTCTTCCCCGCGTACGCAGATGCGTGAAGCCAAGCGCAAGAACCCGCGAACCGGTCGCAAGAAAAACGTTCTGCTCCCGCCCGTCTGGACGGGACACGCCGACTTTATTCATCCTTTCGAATTCATCAGCTTCTGGCGGATGGTAGGCCCTCTGGAAGTCGATGTCATGCTCGAAGCCAAGGCCAAAGATCTGGCGTTGCTTCGTCTGCGGAAAGATCTTGGCCGCTATGCAGATAAGAATGTGGCATCGCTGTTTGGCGTGGAAACCCTGGCTGATGCCAAGGACGCCGAGGAAACCGAGATTGAGATCGATCCCGCGGAACTCGAGAGCGCGTAAGCTGTCAAGATGGAATACAGCTTCGACGCACCGCCCACGCTTCTGTTTGGAGCCGGTGCCCGCTTCCGACTTTCCGAAGAATTAAAGCGGCTGGGTGTTGCTCGAACACTTCTCGTCACCGACAGCTACCTGGTGCAGTCCGGATTGGTCGAGGCGTTCCACTCGCAACTGCGTGACACGGGTATCGAGGTGACTGTATTCTCGGACGTTCAGCCGGATCCGACCGATTCAAATGTACTCGGTGGTTTAGCGGTACTCGAAGAATGCGAAGCTGAGGCAGTCGTAGCCGTTGGCGGCGGCAGCGTGATTGACGCCGCTAAGATTGTTGCGATCGCTTCGCAGAATCCGGGCCCGCTCTCGGCCTTTCAGGGTTACCACCGCATACCGAAGCCGGGACTTCCGCTGATCGTCATCCCGACGACGGCCGGCACGGGGAGTGAAGCAACCAAAGCGGCCGTGATCACAGACACCGAGCGCCAGGTAAAGATGATGATCCTGGACCGTAAGATCATGCCGCGCACTTCTATCGTCGACTACGAATTAACGCTTTCCATGCCACGGTCGTTGACCGCCCATGTTGGGATAGACACGCTCGTGCATGGCATTGAGGCGTACGTTTCAAAGAAGGCCTTCGGCATGACAGACACTCTGGCGTTGTCGTGCATTCGTCTGACGTCTCGCTATCTTCCGCACGCCTATACGCAGCCCGAGAACCGGGACGCGCGAGAAGCAATGGCGTTGGCTGCGTGCCAGGGCGGAATGGCATTCACGAACAGTAGTGTGTGTCTCGTTCACGGTATGAGCCGTCCAATTGGTGCCGTATTTCACCTGCCGCATGGGTTGTCGAACGCGGTGCTTCTTCCAGCGGTCACCCGGTTTTCCATCTCCGGCGCTCAAGCCCGATATGCCCGGGTTGCGCGCGAGATGGGATTCGCTTCGCACGATCTGTCCGAGGAGAAGGCTTGCGACGCGCTTCTTGCGGGTATTCAGGAATTCAATACTCAACTGGGCGTTTCGAGACTGCGCGACTATATCGGCAAGCCGCAGGCGGAATTCGAGAAACACCTGCCCAAGATGGCCGACGATGCGCTCGCCTCAGGGAGTCCTCAGAATAACCCCGTCGTGCCTACGGCGGACGAGATCGTTCAACTCTACAAAGAAGCCTGGTGAGCACACCAACCGGCTGTTAAGGTTAGTGCCCAGGCTCGTTGAGATTGAACATCCAATTGATGCCGAACTGATCAGTGAGCATGCCGAAACGAGCTGCCCAGAATGTTTTTTGCACAGGCATGGTGACCTTCCCGTTCTCCGAGAGCGCGCTGAACAATCGATCGACTTCCTCTGCGCTGTCGCAGTCGATCGAAATCGAAAAGTTATTACCTTGCGTGAACGGCATGCCGGGCATGTTGTCGGAAGCCATCAGGTTTGCTCCTCCTTTCGACAATCGCGCGTGCATGGTACGGTCCTTTGCTTCTTCCGGCATAGGCGTGGGTGAATCACCGAAAGAAAAGATGTTCAAGTCGGCATCGAGGCACTTCTTGTAGAAGGTCATCGCTTCACGGCAATTCCCGTCGAAGACCAGATACGTTGTGAAGTCTTTCATCTGCTGCTCCTATGTCCTGCTCACTTCGTAATTTAAAGCTTCCCTCGGATATAATTCCTCAGCCGTTCGTCCCGGAGCACAAGGCCAACCCATACGAAGACGCACACCAGAACCGGGCCAATAAAGACATCGCCTACGCGAACGTGGCTGGCAACAGCGCCGCCGAGATAAGCCGTTGTGAAAAGCGCGCCAAAGAACGCCGTGCGAGGAATTAAGTACAGTGCGGCACAGGAAAACTCAGCAACCCCGATTCCAAAAGCCAGATTACGGCCGTATCCCAAATGAGAGAATCCTTCGAGAACGAACGATGCATTCCGGGCCAGATTCACGCCGCTCGATAACAGAAGGAGCGCCGGCACTGCGCTGATGATCCATCCTGCCAACAGTCGTCCCTTATTTTTCGCATTCCCTTTGACTCTGTCAGTCTCGCCGCTTCTTGAGACTGAATCTGCCGTTGTCATTTTTTCCGCTCCTTTACGGCTTCAAGCTGTCGGACTAATCGCAAACAGCATCCACCGCCTGTAATCAACTCTTTGTCCCGCACAACTGGCGCGCCGTTGAATCTTATAGCTTCTTGATGCGCTCTGGCGACCCCGGTCGAGAGGCGAGGCGCTTGAGCCAGATTGTTCAAGGGGCAACCGCGTTCCCGCAGTTCGCCCAGGTAACCCATGCAGCTACCATACCGATGAATCGGTATAGCTGTAAACACTGTTTTGCGGTTTTTTCCCGCACCCTGTCTGACATAATCTCCAGCGATGAACCCAAGTTGCCGATTCGCCGTAGCCCTCCCCGTAATGGCTCTCGCGCTGTCTGCGCAACCACCACAGGCACGCGGCATTCCAATCAGTGAAGGAATGCGGCAGGGCATCGAACTCGATCGCGGAGGTAGGGGCGCCGAGGCGCGTACCGCGTTTCAGAAAGAGGTTGACACGGCCGCTACTCCCGCAGCGAAAGCGAATGCCCAGCGCGCGATGGCCATGTCATGGGCGTTCGAGCGCGATTGCAAGAAAACGGCCGAGTACGAGGAAATGGTGATTCAGTACTGGAAAACGCAAGAGAGCACGGCACCGGAAAACGCCTTCTACCAGGAAGGCGAGATGGCCAATGAAGCAGCGCGGGTTTGCATTGATAATGGGGATCTCGATGCGGCCGGGCGGCTCTACAAGCAAGGCCGCGACCTCGGGCTGAAAGAACCAAACATTTCACCCGGACGCAAGGATCTGTGGGAGTACCGTTGGGAACACGCCGAAGCGCGTCTGACGGCACGGCGCGGGAACAAAACCGAAGCAGAAAAGCACGTCGCGGCTGCGAAATTGCTCCTCGACGATATGAAGGATAAGGATACGAAGCTGTACGACCAGCAGAAAAGCTTTCTGCCGTATTTGACCGGTTATGTTGCGCTGTATGCTGGTGATCCGAAGACTGCAGTCTCAGATCTGGAAGCGGCCAACGGAAATGACGCTTTTATCCAATGCCTGCTTGGCATGGCATACGAGAAGCTTGGCGATAACGGTAAAGCGACCGAGCTATATCGGAAAGCCGCCGGCGTTCGCGGACACAATCCGCCGGCGGCTTTCGCACACAACTTCACCCGGAAAAAACTGGCGAACAACTAGAAGTACAGCTTGAGAGCCAGTTGCAATTGGCGCGGCGTGTTCAGCAAGTCCGCGCTGCTCGTCAGCCGGCCGAAGTTTTGCGACTGCAAACTCGTGCTGCCGGTTCCGAATCGAACTCGATTGAGCAAATTGAACGCTTCGGCGCGGAACTCGAAACGAACTGATTCTCGCAGGGGGAAGCTTCGAGTGACCGAAAGGTTCTCGTTCATGTTTGGAAACTCTCGGAGCTTCGGGTTGTAACGGGTAGAGTTGCCAAAGCCCATCAAGCCGGTACCAAGACCTTGCGCCGGAAACGGCCCTGTGCAGTTAGCGGTTGTAGTCGTACACGGCGAAACAAAAAAGTTATCCGCCGAAGGATCGAAGCTTCCGTTCTTCCAGGTAGGCTGCCAGCCCATATAGGAGCTTACGTACGGCGTGCTTCGGCCTGCCGATTGGTACAGCGGCAGCGTATAAGTTGAAGTGATGCCGACCGGTAAGCCGCTCGAGTAAGTCAAGACTCCACTAACACCCCAATTGCCCAAAAGCCAGGAGGCAGGACCATGAGTCAGATATTGCCTGCCCTTCCCAAAAGGCAAGTCGTAAACAAAGCCAACTTTGAAATTATGAGTCACGTCGTACTGGCCGATCGACTTCTCGAGCCGGCGGTTGTATTGGTCGGCCGCAAGGCAGCATCCGTTAGCAGTGCTTGTTGCAGCATTGCCCCAATAGCTGTCGGCGTCGGTTAGCAGCTTTGAGAAGACGTAGCAGGTCTGGAAGGTCAGCCCCGCCGTGTAGCGTTTCTCCAAGCGAATAATGGCAGGCGTGATAGCTCGAGTGCCCGCTATGGTCGCCCTGCCCGCCGAACGTGTCTGATGTTGCGTATATTGCGGAAGGGTCGAAGTGCCTGCTTGACTGTTCCTGTGAAGCCGGGATAGGGCGCGGTAATCCCGAATGAGTTCGCAAGCGGCGAACCGACATTACTGTTCAACACCAGCGTGCTTTGGGCAATGCTGCCGAATTGCGTCAGGACGGAGGGATTGTCCTGGTTATAGTTCAGCAACTGCGCTTGAAGGTGCGGCACCGACGACACCGTTATAGGAGCCCTCGAGAATCGTGCTGGAAGCTCAGTTGCCGCTGAATGGAGAAGTTGAAGTTATTGGTCTCGGGCGCGCGCGTCGTTTCTGCGCCCTGCCACCAGGTGACCGTAGATCCGTTCGACACCGATGGATTGATGAACGGAGGGGCGGTCCATGGCGGCATGCCGTTGCTCAGGAGAAACGTCGGCGTGAGCCCGTTGGTTCTGATTGCTGAAGCGTCTGGGTCAGCGTGAAGCCCATATTGTGGGCAGATCCGGTGACCGCCATCAGCGGAGCGAACGAGCGGGCGTATGCGCCGCGGATCACGGTTTTCTCGTTGACCGAGTAGGCAAAACCGACAGTGCGGGCCAAAGGCTCCGTAGTACGAGTCGGCTAGAGTTCGCGAACCTTGTCGCCCCTGCCCGAGCCCGCGAAAATGACTGCTCCGGGTCGTTGCCCGCGGCGGGGTTCGGAGTGGTCGGCGAGAAATCGCTCCAACGATCGTCCAGGCCGGTCGGGGGCAGATTGGTTTCCCAGCGCAGACCGAAGTTCAACACGAGCTTCCTCGTGACTTGCCAATCGTCTTGGACAAAGCCGGAGAAGTACGGGAACTGCTGCCCGATAAAGCGGACCGTATCGATCTGGCCGCGAGTCCGCATAGCCCAGCAGGAACGAAGCGAACGCATTGCCGCCCTGATTCGACCGTTGAGCGCCGGCACGCCGGTTTCGGTAAAGCTGAAGCCGACGCAACCGGCTTCGCACTGGCGCCCAAAGCCGTTGTAGTGGTTGATCTGTAACTGGCCGCCGAACTTGAGAGTGTGTGAGCCTTTGATCCAGGTGAAGTCGTCGTTATAGGAGTAAACCGTATTTTCAGAACCGTTATTCGCCTGGCCGCCCCATGCCGTATAGGGGTTGCCGGTCCCTGAATTGAGAACAGTTGGACCAGGTTATCGTTGCAATCGGGCACATTGTGCAGGCAGAACTTATCTTTCCAATTGCCGATGTATTCCTGCGGCGGGTTGTGGTTCTGCCGCCAGTTATTTCCGCCCGCATAGAAGTGGTTAAACTTGGTCGAACTCAGAGTCCAGTCCCAGCTGAAGCGCACTACATCGGAGTCTTGCTGTGTGTCGTTGTAATTGGAATAGACACCCGGCAAGGTAGCCGGACCTTCGGGACCAGGCACGGTCGATTCCCGATCGTAACCGTAATAGCCCGAAATGCGATGCTTCTCGTTGAAGAGATGATCGCCCTTCACGCTCAGCTTGTTGACCGGCTGAACATTCGAACCGTTCGCGATGATGTAGTTGTTGTTGACATAGGCGGCGGTGCCCGGGCGCGCGCCGGTGTTGGGAGCCAGTTTGCCGCTTGACTGAAAAACCTTCAATGCTTGTAGAGATGCCGCATTGAACAGGTTCACCGGGACTTTGTTCCCGGGAAATCGGGTTCGGGTTACCGGTGCCGTTCGCGCTGGTTACTTGCGTGGTCGGATCGTAGATCGGAATCTGAGCTCCGGTTGAAGTAACCCAGTTGCTGAAATCGCCGTTGTACATTTCCGGCGTCGGCACAGTTGCCGTCGCATTGGTTGCTCCGTTGCGATTGCGGAATCCTTCGTACGAAAAGAAGAAGAATGTCTTGTTGTGGCCGTTATAGAGCTTCGGGATCCAGACCGGCCCGCCGACAGTGGCGCCGAAGTCGTTCTGCTTGTAGATCTGCGCGTGGCTTGCCAAGCTTGTTGCTGAACAAGTCGTTGGCGTCGAAATCGTTGTTACGCAGAAACTCGTACGCTGAGCCATGGAACTGGTTTGTCCCGGACTTCGCAACGAACGTCATTACGCCGCCACCCGCGTGGCCGTATTCTGCTTTAAAGCCGTTCGTGTCAACAGTGAACTGTGTGATGGCTTCGACGGAAGGCGCGTTGGAGGCTACCCAACTTTTCTGAAGCGCGCGCGAGGTTGTGACGGACACGCCGTCCAGGGTTGCCCCGTAACTGGCGCCTTGCCCTCCACCAAGCGAGAACCCGGCGTCACCGCCCACATTCTTCGATTCCGGAGTGAGAGCCGCCAGATCAAAAGGGCTCCGGACAGCGCCGCCGACCAGCAATGGAAGGGTATCCACGAGCTTCTGATTGATCGTGACCGATGTCTTTGAGTCTTCGGAGTTCAGTTGCACGACGGCAGCCTGTACTTCCACAACCTGCTGCGATCGACCGACCTGCAGACTAAAATCGGCGCGGACCGAGGCCGCGGCGTCCACCGTCAGGCCCGTGATTTCGGCGGGTCGAAATCCCTCCTTGTCCGCTCGAACGGTATAGGTTCCGACCCGCAGGTCAACAACCGTGAAGTCGCCCGATTCATTCGTCTGCAACTCTACAGGCTGATTCGTCGCCGTATTGGTAACGGTCACTTTGGCCTGAGGAACAAGCGCGCCGCTTACGTCGCGAACAGTTCCCGAAATGGTGCCGCGCTCCGACTGCGCGGTTAAATGGCCCGTGACAAACGAAGCCAGTAAACAGACAAGCGCTCCCTTGAGCGCGACCCGACTGGGGATCATAACCCACCTCATGAATTGAGTGATCAGACGGAAGTACTCACTCCGCAGTCACTGCTTAGACCCGCACAACAGTAAGTCCGGATTCGGCACTACTGTGATTGAACTAGAGGGATTCTATAGTGATCCGGCGATCAGGTCAAGGGAGTACGTACTGACTCATGTATAGACGTGGTTTGTAAACCCTACTGGTTGATGACGCTCCCGTCAGCTCGACGAACAACGCCCCATCCACCATTCAGGGCTTTTCGCGAGCCGGTCTCGGCACCAAACGGATACTTCGCGGCGGCTTTCATATTGATTTCTATCCCCAACCCGGCTTCTCGTTTGCGTAAACATAGCCGTCTTTCACGACCGGATAGCCTTCGAAGACTTCCTGTACGCGTTCGTTGGCGAAGGTCCATTCCTGGACGCCAAAATTGGTCGAAATCAGGTCGAGGGTTACGTTTGCGCAGTGGCCGACCGGAGACACATCGCCGGGACCGTGCCAAGCGGTTTTTACCTGGAAGGCTTCGGCGAGCGCCGCGATCTTCCGGCAGGGTGTCAGGCCGCCCGCCTGCGAAACGTGGACACGAATGTAATCGATCACGCTACTCTTGATCACTCCGCTCCATTCGTGTGGGCTATTGAAAAGCTCACCCATCGCTAACGGGGTAGAGCAGTTTGCACGGATTTGTTTAAAGTACTCGATATTCTCCGGCGACAGTGCGTCTTCCAGGTAAAAGAGCCGAAACTGTTCCATGTCTTTGGCGAATGTCACCGCAAGCCTGGGGGGCACTCGCTCATGAACGTCGTGCAGCAGTTCGATCTCGGCACCCAGTTCTTTCCGAGCGGTCTCGAACAGCTGCAAGGTGCGGCGAACGTACGGCAGGGGCTCAAAGATCTCGTCTTCGGGCGTGACGCTGGGTGATTGTCTCGTACCACCGGGCGCAGCTCCATAGGCGGCCATTCCGGGCACGCCAACCTGCAGCCGGACCACCTTGATCCCCTGCGCCATCAACTTACGCGCCTGATCAATCGTCTCCGAGATTTCACGCCCGGACGCGTGTGAGTAGATCAAGGCTCCCCGGCGCTGCTTGCCGCCGAGTAACTCGTAGACCGGCATGCCCGCCTGCTTGGCCTTGATGTCCCAAAGCGCCTGGTCCACGCCGCTGATTGCGTTGTTCAGCACCGGCCCGTTTCGCCAATAAGACGAGTTGTACATGGCCTGCCATAGATCCTCAATGCCATCCGTCGGACGGTTTAGAAGGAACGGCTTCAGATAGCGCTCAACGGCGGCAACCACCAGGTCTGCACGCTGAGTAAACGTAGCGCATCCATAGCCGTAGAGACCGTCCTGGTCTGTGTCGATTCGGACAACGGCAAGCCGGACGCCCGCCGGGGCCGTACAGATGACCGAGACATCACGGATCTTGGGTATAGGCAAGCCCCGGAGCGCGGTGACGGGTAGGAAAGCGGCCGCAGCGCCTTCGAGTAGACTTCGCCGCGAGAAAGTGTTGGATTTTCTCATTTGTAAGTATTGTTTGATCTATATCAAGAGAACAGCCGGTCCGCAGATTTCTCGGAATTCCAAAGCGGAGTCGGCTCAAAGAAACCTGGAACGAAGAGGTGTTGCTTGACGACGTCATCGTTCAGCGTGATTCCGAGTCCCGGCTTGTCTGGGACGGTGATGTAGCCCTGGTTCACAATCGGTTTGTCCACGCCCTCGACCAGAGAATCCCACCAAGGGACGTCGACCGAGTGATTTTCCATCGCCAGAAAGTTACTGGTCGCCGCGATGCGAATGGACGCCGGCCATACAGGCAACCGGTGTACCGGCGAAATGAACCGCCATCGCGACGCCGTACTCCTCCGCCATGTCACCGATCCGTTTCGTCTCGAGGATACCGCCCGACGTCCCCGGATCAGGATGAATGATATCAACGGCGTGCGTCTCGCACAGCTTTTTGAAACCGTCCTTCAGATAGATATCTTCGCCGGTCAGGATCGGAATATCGACTTCGCTCGAGATCTGTTTCAGAAGATCCGTGTAATACCAGGGCACCATGTCTTCCAGCCACGCCATGTTGAACTGCGTGAGCTTCTTGCCGAGGCGGATGCAAGAATTCACTCCAATATGGCCGAAGTGATCGGCCGAGAGCGGAACGTCCATTCCGACCTGAGATCGAACCACGGACACGTACTCCGCCATCAGATCCAGCCCTTTGTCAGTGATCTCGATGCCTGTCAGCGGATGCTCTTTCCAGAAGGTGTCGCGCGTGGGATCCATTCCCAGCGGCCTGGTCAAAGCGCCGGGCACGTTCTGAATGAGGTCGACGCCCAAGTCCATTTTGAGCCACGTGAAGCCCTGATCCATTCGCGCCTTCAAGCGCTGTCCGTAGACCTTCGGATCCGGCGATTCGGTGGTGTCGCAGTACACGCGAACCTTGTCCCGGAACTTACCGCCGAGCATTTGATACACCGGCACATTAAACGCCTTACCGGCAAGATCCCACAGCGCCATCTCTACGCCGCAGACGCCGCCGGCCTGGCGCGATTGTCCGCCGAATTGGCGAATCTTCCGAAATACCTTTTCAACGTCGCAGGGGTTTTCACCCAAGAGCCGGCTCTTCAGCATGAGCGCATACGTTGCGCTTGCGCCGTCCCGAACCTCCCCGAGACCATAAACTCCCTGGTTCGTATCGATGCGCACCAGAGGGCACGTCATCGGAGCCTTCGCTACCGTGGCGACGCGGAGATCCGTAATTTTCAGTTCCGAGGGCTTGGAGTTCGTGTTCGTGTTACGCGGAAGTGCTTCCAGCACTTCATCCGCCCAGAACGAAGAGGCTGCTACGGTGCACGCGCCCTTCAGGAACCCGCGCCGTCCAAAACTTTTCGCTGACTTACCCATAAAAGCTCGGCCCTTCGGGTGGGAAGGTTATCACAACTCCGTCATCGCTTTAAGTGCTGCTGCTTATATTCTTCGTACTGGCGCTTCAATTCGGGATCGTGAGGGCTGGGATAGATGTCGCTTGATTTGTACTTGCCCGTTTTCAGCATCATCTGTGTCCAGTCGTCGTGCACATGGATTTCTTCGGCGTTGTCGATGATTTCTTTCACGAACTGCGGGGGTATGAAATAGATTCCTTCGCTGTCTCCGAACACCACGTCCCCAGGCATCACGGTGGCGGCTCCGATCCGAATGGGAAGATTCACTCCGGTCAGCATGCAGTTGGCAATGGGCGTTGGATGAGCACCACGAATGTACACCGGCATGCCCTTCTCTGAAATGCTGCCTAAGTCTCGCACGGCCCCGTCCACCACGAAGCCTTTCTGGGTGAAAACGTTGATCGCGGTAGCAAGATTGTCGCCGACGTAAGTACCGCCTTCTTCCTTCCCGTATAGATCGACCACGATAACGTCTCCATTCTGGAGGCTATCGATAACCCGCTGGTTAGCATTCCGTCGAACACCTTTGCCGTTGGCCTTTTCCTCGGCGACAGTCTGCACATCTTCTCTGAGCGGCATGAACTGAGCCGTTACGGCTCGACCGACCAGGTGCTTATCCGGATGAAGTATCTGCCAGTGCCCTTCGAACTGATTGTTGTAATGATGGCGGTTGAGAATGGTCCACACTTCTTCCGCGCTGACGCCTTCCAGCTTCTTTAGGAGCTCATCTGGAACCTTGGGCCGTCCATCCTCCGAACGGTCGAATGGGTTGTTCCTGGTGTAGTCGATCAGCTGTTCGCGGCTGAACGACATCACTTGCGCGCCCAAGCGAGCGCCGGGTAGAAAAGCGAGAGCGAGGCAGAGTAGCGGGGCTCTTTTCATAACAGCTACGCAGCATATCAGGAGGCAATGGAACTCAGTTCGTTCACCGCCGCTCAATGCACGTTCGGAGCTTTCACTGCAAGGTCGGAACACCTGGAGGAGTAACCTGTCAGAGAAGCCAACGATGTGGATGGCTGATCATCACGGGAAGACCAATCTCATGCGATTGAAACTAAGCCTGTCGGCAGCACTAACGGTAATTGTCTGCTTGACATTTTTTCGGGATAGAGCCAAAGGGGATGCGCCACCCGACGACTTGATCACCGGCTTCCGCCAGGTGGAGGTAGCCTCCGTAGCGGACGCTATCGAGCAACTCTATGGCAAAAAGATGTACATGACGCACGACATGCGGCCGCTTGCCATGGCCAAGTTCGCGGGTCCGGCCACCACCGTCCGGTTGACGAAGGAAGAGAATACGGAGGGCGCAAAGGCCGTTTCGGGGATGATGGATGCGATCGACGAAGCTCAGCCCGGCTCGGTGTATGTCATGTCGCTACAAGACGGACAGGATTACGCCGGCCTCGGCGGTCTCATGAGCACAGCGATGAAGTATCGAGGTCTGGCCGGAGCAGTAGTCGACGGGGGCGTGCGTGACACTCCGCAGATTGCCAAACTGCAATTCCCGGTTTTCAGTCGTGGTGTGGTCCCTTCCACAACGATCAATCACTTCCGCGTGACGGGCAAAAATGTTCCCGTGGTTTGTGCGGGTGTTCCGGTCCGCCCCGCCGATATTATCGTCGCCGATATGGACGGTGTAGTCGTCGTTCCACGCGAAAACGCTCAGGAAATATTGAAGAAAGCGCAACAACTCGATGAAACAGAGCACAGTATGTATCCTTTCATCGAAAAGTACAAATCCATTCGCGAAGCGGTTTCAAAGTTCGGACGCTTGTGATTTGGACTGCAACATCCACGAGATCACGTTGCCATCAATCGTGTCTACGTTCCTGGAGAACTCGAAATGAAAGCAGTGCGGCTACACGGGTATGGCGATGTTGACCAGTTGAAGTACGAGGACGTGGAAACGCCGGAACCGAAACCGGATGAAGTGTTAGTGAAGGTCGCCGCGACAAGCGTCAATCCGATCGACTGGAAACTCCGCAGCGGCGCTGCCAAGAACTATATGCCGCTGACGCTGCCCGTTATTCTCGGGCGGGATGTCTCCGGAACGGTCGCCAAGGTCGGTGCGAATGTTCGGAATCCCGAGCCCGGCCAAACCGTCGCCGGGCTTGTCAACCAGAGCTACGCGGAGTACCTGGTGACACGCCCGGAAGATCTGACCATCGTTCCACATGGAGTTACTGTTGAGGACACTGCGGCCCTGCCGCTGGTGGTTACAACTGGTGCACAGCTCATCCAGCACATGCAACCGAAACCGGGAGACCTCATGTTGATCACCGGTGCGGTGGGAAGCGTCGGGCGTGCGGCGGTCTATAGCGCTTTGGCGAAAGGCGTGCGCGTCATTGCGGGCGTCAAGTCGTCTCAGGTACAAGAGGCGAAGTCGCTAGGTGCGGAGCAGGTGATTGGGGTCGACAACGACGCTGAGATTGCGGCGCTCCCGGAACTCGACGCCATTGGCGACATGGTGGGTCACGAAGTGATCGGGAAGGTTCTTCCGAAACTGAAAGCAGGTGGCGTGCTTGGATCCGTCTTCAGGACACCCGTCGAACGGAAAGATATCCGGGTCGAGAGCTTCATGGCAAGGCCGGATGCCTCTCTGCTCCGCCAGATGATCGACGCCGTGCGGGATGGTAAGTTGGTGATCCCGATTGCAAGAAGGATGAGCCTGCGCGATGCAGCCGAAGCCCAGAGCCTGGCCGAGAGGGGATCGGTCGGAGGCAAGATCCTGCTCATTCCCTAGATCCCTACGACGAAATCAACTTTCACGCTCCGCTAACAAGCGGATATGTTCGAGTACTCGCATATGGATGTGATGCACGATCGCGTCTGACCACCACCGCCAATACTCGGCGGGCCAGAGGCCATGTTGATACCAGGAAGTTCCTTCCAGAAGCGTCCGTCCTCCTGACAAGGCTGTCAGCTTGAATTCGCCTTGTTTCGAGATGTAGTAGCCGGTCAGGTGTTTGGGAAAGACCGGCCCGTACAGCCCGGTTTCTTCCATGGCGGGCGGCGTCGAGAGAACGCGAAACCGGAGCAGATAAGGCGGCTCCCAAGCAGTCACTCGTTCCACAACAGGACCGGTGGAGAGATCACAATACCGAGGGGCGCCCAGGCCCGCTCGGAGCAGTCGTGTTCGCATCGGGTACGCTACGCCGGTTCGTAATACCCAGTCTCTCGGTCCGGCGATCTCCGGAAACGCAACAGCATATTTCCACACATGCTCAGGCGAGGCGTTGACAACCAGACTCGTGCGAACAGCGTAGACGGGTGGCTTTGCGTGAGTGTCAAACCAGAGAGTCATGGGAAGCAGCAGCAGCGTTGCCGTCGCGCGATTCTCTTCGAAACCAAAGCAGCCGTAGACGAGGAGGCTCCCCAGAACGCTCAGCACGATGGCCGGGAGAAGAGCCATCACGACACAGATGATTCCTTCGACACCTGTCACCAGGAAGAAACAAGAGCCTACAAACCCGGTCACCACGCCGACACTCACGGCCTGGCCAGCCGTACAAGGACGAAAGGCCCAAGACACAATCCCACCCGCGCAGATCGGAATTGCGATAAACACAGTCCAACCGTAGACTCCATGCTGGACCAAGGCCATGCTTCCCGCAGCAACGAGGGCCAATAGAGCAACAGCAATCACTATGCGCGTTCCAGTTGTCATCGTCAGCCTCCGGTTGCAATTGCGATCAGCTCGAGTACCGGCTTCCGCAGGGGGCGCATAAATGGAAGGCTGGAGAAGCGAACCAGCGTGGCCGCAATCCTGCACGCGAGAGGCAGCAATTTCTCGGTCCTCTCTTGCTGAGGCGAGTCGTCCGTCACCCAGAAGTAAATTAAGCCCATCTGGAAGAACCACAGGACAGCAGGAAGGTGTGGCGTCAGATCTTTGGGGACGCGGGGTCCGGCGTCCTCAATCATTCGACGAAACCACGAGACGTCGATGTCTCGTATGCCCTTCGTGTCGGCGCTGAACGGAGAGAGCGGATATTTCGGATCGGCACCGTTGCGTAACAGAGCGCGCAAGACAGCTCGATTGGGAGCGAAATGAGAGAGCTTGACTCGAATCAACGCACACAGACCGGCTTCGAAGCCGTCTGCCGTTTCAAGCGCCTGCTCGAGTTTCTGCTGCATCTCATCGCAAGCGCGCTGATAAAAGTCGAGCACGATGGCGTCTTTCGACGCATAGTAGTAGTACGCCGCTCCCGTCGCCATCTGCGCCTTTTCGGCGATCCGACGCATGGTGGTCTGGTCAAATCCCTCCTCGCGGAAGAGCTCGAGAGCGGCTTCGAGAATTCTGGCGCCCGTCGCCTCTGATTTGGACTTCGGCTGCGGTGTGCTGACCATTTTTGAACGCGTTCAACTATAGTCTTGGCGAAAAGATGCGCCGTGTCAATAGTTATTTGAACGCGTTCAGAAAATGAGGCAGAAACAGCGATGCGCGGCGGCGGACCCTACTGCAGTGGCTGAAGACCTACCAGAGGATCGCGTGCGACTACCGGGTGCAGATTGACCTGCGGTATGGAAAGGTGCCAATTCTTGTTGATGGTGTCGATCGCCGCGTTCGCCATGATCGCGTAGCCTGAGTTTGTCGGATGCATGCCGTCCAAAGAGAACAAGCCGCCGAGAGGACCTGCCGTCAACGTTTTCCCGTCAATGACATACGGAGTCTTCATTGTGTTAGCGAACAGCAAATTGACGTCGAAAACAATCACGTTGGGCGAAGCTTCGGCCTGAATAACTGCGTTATAAGCCTTAACTGCGTTGCTAGCCGCCTGTACCTGTTCAGCAGTTCGCGTCTGGAAATTGTGGCAAATGTCGCCAACGGGGTATCGCGGATCCGGCGTGATTATGTTCGGCACAACATATCCGGTAAGGTTTGCACCGCATTTCAGATTGAAAGCCTCTGCCGGTATCAGGAAAGGAATTTGCGTGACATCTGGAATTGTCGCCAGGATAAACCGGGCACGTGTTCGCTTCAAAGTTGTGAGCACCTGATCGTAGGAGGCTGTGAATTTCTCTATCGGAGTCGGTGGGAGTCCAAACGTTAACGCCTGCAGTGCATCATTGCTTCCAAGCGAAATGAGAATTGTGTCCGGATGTAAATCAACGGCACAGTTGACCGAACTTAAGGTGGCTTTCAACAACGGCAGGCCGATAGCGCCGCAGTAACTCGGAGGACCAAGCACGGTCAACTCGAGAATATCTTGCGGGTTAGCGCCCAATGGATTCGTCAGAACCTGCGCGACATCGGCTTGTCTGCTGATTGCATCCGCGACCGTGTAAGACGGAACCGAGAGATTCAGCGTTTGCGTCGCTACGTTGAGGCGCACCCCGAAACCAGGAGCCCTGTCGATCTGTCCCACCCTATCGATTGTGAGAGCAGGGGGAATGCCTGGATACAGAACAATGGGATTAAGAAGATCCGTCCCGGCTTGTTTAGCGATCAACTCCGCATAACCATGCTGGTTGCCGCCCGGAGACATACCCGGACGTGTTTCACTTGTAAATAAGGAGAAATTCTGGAAACCCGCTGTTAGAGAATCGCCGACAACCACGAATTTTCCGAGCGGACCGGCATAAACAGCCAAGTTGGCGAGAAGATAAAACGAAAATATTCTAAAACAACTGCGCATGGCTTTGTCATGTTCGCATAGAAATTATCGGAATTACTAGAGAAGCCGAATCCCGCAGGAAAAGATTTTTCCTAACTTAGTCGGCTGCAGTTCGCCCGGTGGCGGTCTTCCGGAGTTGTATTTTAACGATGATGGGCCTAACCGATTTTGCGATACACCAGTTCCTAGAAGATTCGTCCGGCTATCGAGGCACGGCCGAACGGGTTCTCCAGCCGGCTACCGTGGGAGAACTCGCGGAAATCATCGGCGTGGCCAACGAAAAACGTACACCCGTAACAATCGCGGGTGCCGGCACAGGACTGACCGGGGCGAGGGTACCCCACGGAGGCGTTGTGATCTCGCTTGCGCGCTTCCAGGCTCTCGAAGTGTCAAAGGGCTCGGCGCGTTGCGGAGCTGGACTCGCGTTGAGCGAATTACAAAATGAGGCAGCGAAAACGCGACAGTTCTTCGGTCCGAATCCGACCGAAAACTCCGCATCCGTGGGGGGAATCATCAGCACCAACGCGGGGGGCGCACGCAGTTTCCGCTTCGGCGCGATCCGGCGACACGTGCAAGCGCTGCAGGTTACATTTGCCGATGGCCGCACGCTGGAACTGAAACGAGGCGACCGGGTAGACTTCCCGTATCAGGTTGTGCGTCAGCCGCAAACCACGAAGAATGCGGCCGGTTACTATCTTCAGCCGGACCTGCAATGGGTAGATCTGCTGTCCGGCAGCGAAGGAACGCTCGGAGTCGTAACGGAGGCTGAACTCGCCTTACTTCCCGAGCCGGCGGCAATCCTAAGCGGCGTCGTTTTCTTCCGGGAGGAAGAACAGATGCTGGATGCGGTAGACGACTGGCGCCATCTGAACGGGCTCCGCCTTTTGGAGTCCATGGACGCACGTGCGCTGGACCTGCTGCGGCCCCGCTATCCCGAGATTTCCCCGAACGCCAACGCGGCTCTCCTTATCGAGTCCGATCTGGAATCCGAGGATGACGTGGAAGTCGACCGCTGGACCGATCGGCTGGGGCGAGAAGGTTGCCTCGAAGAAGAATCCTGGTTTGGGATGCAGGCTGCGGATCGCGAACGCTTTCGTGCTTTCCGCCATGCATTGCCCGCAATGGTGGTCGACCGGGCAAGGCACGGCAACTGCCGCAAGTTCGGAACGGATTTCGCGGTCCCCCTCGAACGCAATCGCGATCTCTACAACTACTATCGAGAGCGCTGCGACGCGATCTTCCCGCGGCAGTACACCATCTTCGGCCATATTGGGGATGCGAATGTTCACGTCAACCTGCTGCCCGATACGGAAGAAGGCGCGATAAAAGCGGAAGCGTTGATGGAGGATTTCGCGAACTACGTTGTATCGCTGGGAGGAACGGTCGCTGCTGAACACGGAGTCGGGAAGCTGAAATCAAATCTCTTAAAGCTGATGTACTCCGAACGAGAATTGGATGCCATGCGCGAAGTCAAGCGCCACCTTGATCCTTATTGGATCCTTGGCCGCGGCACCATCCTCGACGTTCCCGCCTGATCGCCGGACGATTACAGAATTCGGCTCTCCCGTCCGGTACGCTTGCCTGGCTGTGGTCCGTGCCGCTATAAGCTGGTCGGCATGAGTTCAGCCCGCCGTTCGCTTTCGGTTCCACAAGGCGCGTTGGCTTTGTTTGCACTTTGTGCCGGGCTCGTCGCCGCCGCACAACCCGACCGGCCCTGGCAGCGGTTGCAAAATCTCACAGCTAAGCAGATTGAAGCAATCTGGCAATCGCCTCCCTCCGAGTATGGTCCTCAGCCGTACTACAGTCTCGGCGGTCCAGTGACCGTTGAAGTGGTCGCTCGGGACCTGGACACCATGCACAAGCTGGGATTCCGCGCGGTTACGGTGCAAGCCGGCTTCAACATGCCGTTCGACTATCTCTCGCCTCAGTATTTCGAGTTCTTCCGCGCATTTGTCGCTGAAGCAAGAAAACGAGACATGCGGATCTGGATCGTCGACGACGCTGGTTATCCAAGCGGGTTTGCTGGAGGAAAATTCACGGCCGATGCTCCACAGCTCCGGATGCAGGCATTGGTGATTGGGCAGAAGCTCACGGTGACTGGCGGTTCTGCGGTGCACCAGGTGATGCAACCGGAAACAGTAAGCGCCATCGCCGTTCGATCCGATGGAAGCACGCAAGCCGTTCCGCTGCGCGACGGCAAACTCGATTGGACGACTCCCGACGGCAATTGGACGGTGCTGACGGTAGAGCACCAGTTCCGGACCTCACCAACCAGGTCCGACACGAATAAGAATCGCGTGAAGGATACCTCGCAATCGCTCGAAGACTATCTGGACGCGGAAGCGACGAAGCAATATCTCAATTACACGCACGAACGATACAGGAAATATGTCGGCGATGAGTTCGGGAAAACGGTTCTGGGCTTCCGCGGGGACGAGCCGGACTACTCGATTGCAGGTCTCCCATGGACGCCCGCTTTCTTCCGTCGCTTTGAACAGATCAAGGGCTACGACATTCGCCCGTTTGTCGGCGCTTTTGTCCCGGTTCCCTCGTCGCGCAAATCGGAGGTCGAGATAGAACTCACTCCTGAACAGAAACGTGCGAAGGCCGATTACTACGACGTCTTCTCTCAACTCTTTGCCGAGAATTTCTTCAAGCCGCAGGCAGACTGGTGCGCGGCCAATGGCCTGGAGTATCAGGTACACCTCAATCACGAGGAGATGGAGATGCAACTCGTGCACAGCGAAGGCGAGTTTTTTCGCGACTTTCGCAGCGTGCAGGTGCCTGGAATAGACGCGATCTGGCACCAGATCTGGAAGGACACCGTATCCGACTTCCCGCGCCTGGCAAGCTCCGTCTCCCATGTGTACGGCAAGCCTCGCGCCTTTACCGAATCCTTTGCCGCCTATCGTCCGACGCCCGATCTCGATATGGCCCGCTACATCCTGGATGAGCAATTCGTGCGTGGCGTGAATCTGGTCGAGGCTATGTACTTCCCGGCCACCTCTGCGGGTCCGAAGCCTCCGCCTTCGTATATGGGCTTAGCAGGTTTTCCGGACCTGCTCACTTATGTGCGCCGGATGAGTTATCTGTTCAGCATGGGCCGCCCGGACGCTGGAATCGCACTCTATCTCCCATCCAGTTCCATGTGGTTGGGCGATGCTAGTGCTGACGTTGCATTCGTCTCCGCTGAACGCATGCTGAGCGAGCACCAGATTGATTTCGATGTGGTGAGCGAAGACGCACTCGGCCGCGATCTGAAACTGGTTGGAGGCACACTGGCGACGGAGAGCGGGAACAAGTACCGCAGCGTCATCATTCCTGGAGCGACGGTTCTGTCCCAGGAAGCACTCGCAAGGCTACAGTCATTGCGGGCCAACGGAGGCAAGGTGCTCTTCCTCGGCGGAACACCTCGCCTTATCTCAGGCCGAACTTACAAGGATGCGCGCCAGTGCAGACGGGCCGAGTTCGTCTGGGCTGATGTGGCAACCGGCGAATTGCCCGCCACACCGACGCCTCCGGCCGAACCGCCGCTAGAACCGCCAGCGCCGCTTCAAATCCCAGCGGGAATGTTGGAAGCCGTCTATCGCGCAGTCGGGAATCCGACGGTCGCGCTCGATACACCCGATACGGACCTCCGTGTGATGAAGCGGCGCTGGAAAGATGCGGACGTGTACCTGTTCTTCAACGAAGGTCCAAAGGCCACATCTCACAGGATCACCCTGCAGAGTCGGGGCAAGGCCGAGTCGTGGAATCCTCAAACGGCAGCGATCACGGAACTTGCCGCGAAGAGCACAAGCGGAGCATTGACGTTCGGGCTTCCGCTGAGGCCATACGAAAGTCATATCGTCGTAGTCGTTGCCGATTGATTCCCGCTTCAGTCCGTGATTCGCGGGTCCGTCGACGCGGGTTGCTATGTCCGTAGACTTTGCAGTCTTTCGGCCGCCAGGGCCAGTGTTTCCGGACGCTTGGCAAAACAGAAGCGGACTAAGCGGGACGTGCCACTTTCGGTACTAAAAAAACTTGAACCTGGCACCGCAGCGACCCCTACTTCCTCCACCAGATGTTTCGCGAAAGCGAAATCATCCGGGAATGGCAAATCCCCCAGGTCGCACATGACGTAGTACGCGCCTTTTGGAACGAAACACCGCAACCCGACCTGTTGCAGAATCGAGACGATGCTATCGCGTTTCGCCCGATAGGTCGCGCCTAGCTCTGAGAAATACTCATCAGGCAACTGAAGAGCCGTAATCCCCGCCTGCTGCAATGGCGTGGCGGCGCCAACGGTCATGAAGTCATGCACTTTCCGAATCGAGTTTGTCAGTTCCGGAGGCGCAATCACCCACCCCACTCGCCAGCCCGTGACAGAAAAGGTCTTGCTCAGGCTGTTCACGACAACGCAACGCTCACGCATGTCCGGCAAGCTAACGGCAGGAACGTGTTTCGTGTCATCGAAGATGATGTGTTCGTAAATTTCGTCCGTGATGAGGAGGCAGTCGAATTCCTGGCACAACCCTGCGAGCACTTTGAGTTCAGCGCGAGAGAAAACCCGGCCGGTCGGATTGTTCGGCGTATTCACAATGAGGGCGCGCGTGCGCTTATTGAACGCTCGTCTTAGTTCCTCCGGATCAAACGTCCAATCGGGCTGGTGCAGGCGAACGAAGCGGCATACCGCTCCGCTCAACAATGAATCGGGCCAATAGTTCTCGTAGAACGGCTCGAATACGACAACCTCGTCCCCGCTGTTGAGCAACGCGAGTAGCGTGGCCATCATGCCTTCCGTGGCGCCACAGCAGACGGTGATCTCGCGCTCCGGATCGAAATGAAGTCCGTAGAAACGCTGATAGTAGTCGCTGATTGCGTGGCGAAACGGCTTCAGGCCCCAAGTAATCGAGTACTGGTTGATATCTGCCGCAATGGCTTCCTGGGCCGCCAGCTTAACAGCGGCGGGCGCACTGAAATCCGGGAACCCCTGCGCCAGATTAACGGCTCCATGTTGGTGCGCGAGCCTGGTCATTTCCCGTATGACCGACTCCTTGAAACCGGTTATCCGCGCGCTTTGAAAACGGTTCTGAGCTATCGCCGCCATCCTGTGATTGTAAGGCCCCGGAACGTGAACAACTAGGTACGGCGCACGGGGCGCTTCCTCCGTATCCTTTCCTTGGGAGCCGGCTTGGGACGATAAGCGGGAATCTCCGGCACGGTCCCCGCATACAGGCGCCGATACGTATCCGCATTCCTGAGCACTACCTGCACGTAAGTGCGTGTCTCATGAAACGGAATGGTCTCCACGAATTCGGCCTGTTCGCGAAAAGGGCCCCAGCTCTGCCACAACTTGGCGCGGCTGGGGCCTGCGTTATATGACGCCAGAACGTACTCCTCCTGGCCTCCAAACGTATTCATCAAATCTCGGACGTACAGCGTCCCGAGCTGAATGTTGCGGTCCGCCGACAGAAGCTGAGGAGCGGAAAACCGCTTTACACCCACCCGCCGAGCGAGTTGCCTGCCTGTTGCGGGCACGACTTGCATCAAGCCGTACGCGTTGGCATGCGAGATCACGCTGGCGTTAAACTCCGACTCTTGTCGAATGAGAGCCGCCACGAAGAACGGATCAAGACTCTGCTCGTGACTGCGTTCATCGATGCTATATCGGTACGGAATCGGAAATGCCAGCTGCCAGAATTTAACCGGCGCCTGCTCGAACGGCATGTACAGATAACCCGGCGCGTAATGCTTGATGTACCGCAAGGCCTGATCCGGAGCCTTTCGCTCGTCCGCCAGCTTCGCCAGCTCGAACGCGTACACGTTCGATTGATCGCCGTCGTTGGCAGCCCCAAACTTCAGCTCGTTCTCCGCAAAATCGTTCATGCCCGTGACTTGCAATGACTGTGCCCTACTGATGCGTGTCGTTGCAAGTTCCCCGGGCGAAAAGCTCGGGAACTCGGGACGCGCCGGCCAATTAACCGCATCGAGAAACTCTTTGGTTGCAGGGCTCGGAGTAGCGGCCTGCAAAGCCGGAAGTTTCAAGCGTTCGCGCGCAGCCAGCGCATAGTAAGTTTTCGGATACCGTCGCTGCAGTTCCTCATAACACGCTCGTGCGGCCCCGAGATCATTCTTTCCCTCTTCCAGCCGGCCGAGAAAATAAACTGCGTCGTTGATGTCCTCCGAACTCGGGTATAGGCGGACATGGCTTCGCAACAAATCGTACGCGTCTGCGCCATCCGTGTGATAGCTGTGAAACGCCAGCCGCCAATGGCAGTGTGCGGCGATCGGATCCGTGGGGAACGAGGTCGCGCAGGCCTGATAGAGAGGAAGGAACGTCCCGGGATCATTCTCTGTTCGAGCTTGGTCGGCGAGCAGCACAAGCGCATCCAGACGCCACTTTGACATCGGATGAAGCTGCTCAAGTTGCGTCACGTAATTGCGCACGTCTGCGTGACGATCGGGTTTCCGCGAACACCGGATCAGGTAGTTGAGCCGCTCCGCATCTGCCTCCGGATCATCTACCTTCAGCGCCGAAAGGTATGCAAATGCATCGGCAACATGGTTCGATTGATAGTCTGCGACGCCCAGCCGGACGCGAGCCAGATCCTGCTCCGCGCCACTTAACTGCGGAATGGCGGCTGCAAGCTCCAGCCGCGCGGGTGCGGGATTCTTGGCATCGAAAAGCCGCTGCGCGCGGCGGAGGAGCATCTTCGGAGTCGGGTGAGGGAGTGCGTCTCCTAACTTGGCCTTCAGGTCCACCAGGGCGTTCGCCGCATCAGTCGCCTCTTTGGCGGTCGGGTATTCATAGTAGACCCGCTGAAAGTATTCTGTCGCTCGTGGCAGGTCGCCATTTGCCTGATAGCACCGGCCGAGAAGCAGGCTGCTCTCCGGTTGTGGAACGACCTCGGCATATTTCGTCATCAACGCAAGCGCCTGCTTGGGACGGTCGCCCTCCAGGTCTGCCCGAACGGCAAGGGCAGCAGCAGGGCTCACCAGTGGCGACGCTGGTACGAAATCGAATATCTTTTTAGCCGATTCCCCCACGTTGCTGTAGTTCTTCAACTCATATTCAGCTTGGGCGCGAAGATACTCAGCGTAATCCCGAAGCGTTGGCGCTTTGCTCGAGGCTCCCGTCGCGTATTCCACCGCAGCGGCATAGTTCTTGCGGTTTAGCTGGTTCTGCGCTGCCGCAATCATGCCGGCCGCGCCAACCATTTTGAGTGGCGGAGGGGCAGGAACGGCAGCTTTCGGTCGAGCCGTTTTGCCTACGGACTTTTTCTGATTGGCGCCGGGCAGGACGGCCCCGAACAGGAGGATCGTAAGGAGCAAAACGGCCCCGTTTCGTCCCAATGCAATTACGCTAAATGAGTTGCCCAGGATAATCGGCTCCGAGCCGTTTTTCATCGCCGTCGGCGGCCACGCGAACCAGTTCCATGTGCAGGTAATCCACCATGCTCGGGATCACCATGAACTGTGTCCGGAAGGCGTTACGGGCCGCTTCGATTTCGTTTTTGAGGAAGAGATAAAGATTTCCTTTTTCTCGGCCCGCTCGACATGCCTCAGGTCGCGAAATCTGCATCTCCGCTACCGTGACACGCGAAAACCGTTGCGCGCGTATGTGCAGCGTCTGCCCCTTCTCATCAAGATCCGCCCACTTCGGAAGAGCCCGCGTCCGAGTGGCCTGGGGCGGAGTTTCCGGCGGGCGGAGCGTCTCTGGTGGTTTCTCGTTCGCCTGATTCGGCGCCAATCCTGAAGCTTCAGCGGCTGTCAATTTCAGAGCGGGTGTAATCTGTCCGTGCATTTCGCGATTGGATTGGCGCTCGAGCACTGCCGCGGCCACGCCGACGACCAACTCAAGTCCGTTCAGGTCTGCCTGCGCGTCATCCGCCGCGAACACAACGGCCACCACGCGATCGCCATTCATGACAGGCAAGAGATGCGCACGCCCGGAGGCATTCGAACGACTCAACGGTTCCGTGATTTCCGAAGGCGTGCGCAGCGCCACCACAGCATCCTTGGCGTCGATAGCGCTTTGAAACGCGGGGGCAGACGCAACCGAAAACTGAAGATCCTCGGGCAAATCGAGATTTATCTGCCTCCGGAGCACAAGCAGATCATTTCTCACCTCGAACACAGCGGCTTGCGGGGTAAACCGAGCAAGCGCATCAATCAATGCTGATGACCATTCCCGCTCGCCCTGATACTGGCGCAAACGACGGATGGATTGATTCAGCTCTTTCGTCAACTCGGAGCGGGCAGTCTTCTCAGCCTGCAAACTCAAGGAGGTTAGCTCACGCTTGAGTTCTTCCCAAGCCCGATCGGGGAAATTCATTCAGAACTGTTCCGATTTTATCTGAGCTTCTGAAGAAAGCTTCGTGGCGGTCAGCGATCGATAGGCGCGGAGAGAGCGCCGCGGCCATCCGAAGTGAGCAGGCTGATGACTTTTCGCTGTTTACCGCCGTGCGCGAGTTCAAACACAAGCTTGCCGTCACTCTGACTGGCCGCATCGCCGATCCAGTCGTTTTCGCCATCGGACGCCTGCACCTTGGGGAACCGCAAATCGGGCCATCCATCGGCAAACGAAAATTCAAACATGCCTGAAACTTTGTCGAACGACTCGTCACCTTCAAGCGCGACGTTTGTACCAACAAAGTCACCCGATGCCTGCAAATTGCGTATTCCCTCGTCCCCTGTTCCTTTTGTCTGGAACGTTCCTTGCGCGTCTATCAGCCCTCCGCGCCAGGGGAAAGCCGTGACGCTCCCTTTGAAATCGAACTGGGGCACGTAAGACGCCAGGCTGATCTTTCCTTCCGTTTGCAATCTGCCCTCGGGCATCTTGACCTGTAAAGACAAGACATCGAGCGTAGTTCCCTGCCACAGAAAGCGGGCTGACAACCGCCCCACGGGCGCATCACTCACGACGAACTTGTTGATGGTGAGATCGCCTTCGAGATTTCGGCTTGCGAGCCAAGTCGGAATGCTGCGTCGCGTTACGCCGAGCCGGGTTAGCCAGCTTTTCGGCTCGAGTGTCGGCCCAAGCATTGCTTCCAGGTCTTCCATTTTCGCCGAAGCCAGTTCCAGGTGAAGCCGCTCCGGCCTCTTCGCACCAACTACGTACCGGTATGAACCCTTGAGATTCGCTGACCCTATGGATGTTGAGAGATGTCCGATTTCCATCCCGCTCTGGTCAAACGTAATCCGGGCTTCTACGTCTTGGAGGGGCGAAACGATGCCCGGGAAGGTGACGAGCCCCTCGTCCAGCCGGAAGTTCCCCGACCAGACACCCTCATCGTTATCTTCCACTCGGCGATACTGCACGGCGCCCGAAACCGATCCGTCCTGCACGGCTTCCAAAACCGGCGGGTCGCCTACCCACGCATGCAAAACCTCTTTCAGGTCCTGCACCGGGTAGCGCTGCGCGCTTAAAGCGAGGTCAGCCTGACGTTCTGAAAAGTGTAAGTCTCCCGCTGCCGTTAACACGCCGTTCGCGGTCTCCAGGCGCGCCGGGTCAAAACGGATAGCGCCGTCCGAGATGGTGGCTGTGACCTTCTCCGCCCGCAGAGGAAGCACGCCCGGCAAGGTCGCCACCAGATCTTCCATCTGGATATGACCATTCAGGCCCGCACCCCCGACATAATCCACCACGCCACCCAGCGTTCCTTCAACCTTTAGCGACTCGGGAAGACTGAGGCCCATACGACTGCTGATCGGCAACACGTCGCGCACCGGAATCTTGTCCAGGTGCGCATTCACTGACCACTTCGGACTCTTCAAGAGATCGCGGACCGTCATCTCGAGCACCACAGGGCTAAGCGTGCTCGGCGGAGGAGGAAAATTTCGTAACCGGAGTTCGCTCGCAATCAGATTGGCAGTGCCGCCATAAAGAATCCGCCAGTCGTTGCTACTGTTTTCCGGAAGAAGATCCCAGCGGCGCACATCTGTGGCCTTCAACTCTCCTCGAATCGAGAGCGCATTCAGCGGCCCCCCGATCCGCGCGTGCGTGCTGACGGTCCCGTGAACACCTACATCGTGCCCCTCAACTAAAGTGGTGAGCTCCCCGAGATTGCTCGGGTCCAGGTAGACGTCGCCATCCAGTGCGTTGACGCCGGCGCTTCCGCCATTTGTATACCAGTTCAGCGCTCCCCGAAGATAAGCAAAGCCATGGCCGGCGCGATCCGTCCGCGCGGGATAGCCCGAAAACTGCACCGACAGTTTTCCCGATTGAGCAGGGTAAATACTCAGATCTGAATCTAATATGTAGAGAGTCGTTTTCCGGGTCTCAAATTTGAAATCGATGCGGCCACCCGAGACGACGAATACCGGGAAGAAGTTGAGCGGCATTCGCCTGGGGTGCCGTGAGACGCTGCACCAGTTCCACCGCATTCCAGGTCTCATCACTTCGCTTCACAAGATTCAGCGATGGGTCAATCAGGCGAAAGCTCGAGAACCGAATCTCACCGAGCAAGAGCTTGTCCAGCCGAATTCTGGCCTGTAAGGTGGGTACGAACGCAAACGGCTCGAGTCCGAAACGCGGATCTTCGCCGATCGTCACGTTGTCCAGAGAGAATCCAAGGCCCGAAAAGACCGTGAAATGAACTTCTTCGAAATCGACTTTCCTGCCGAGAGTCGATTCCAACGTTTCTTTGATCTGCCCGCCAAATCTGGACCCATCCAAGAAAGGCGCGATCACTCCCAAAAGCACGAAGGCCCCGAGCACGGTGAGGATCGCCGCTAGCGCGCGACGGCGGCTCAGCTTGAGTTTACGGATGAGTGTCGAGTGAAGCAAGACAGGAAGTCATCTCGTTAGGTGGACGTGCCCCGATTATACCGTCGTTCACGACCGGCAGTGAATACCGTCCTCGCTCGTGACCCTTTCTCCTCAACGCTTTTATGGTCACGCGTGCGAGGATCAAGGAAATGAAGTCTGCCTACGGATTAGAGATCCCCGAAACGCTTC
The DNA here is from genome assembly GCA_963730775.1 of uncultured Acidobacteriaceae bacterium. GTDB lineage: Bacteria > Acidobacteriota > Terriglobia > Bryobacterales > Bryobacteraceae > Bog-105. The sequence goes on from CAVSTI010000029.1 coordinate 606,664, forward strand.
GAGAACTCGTAAATCCCAAACAGTGCGCGTTGATCGTGTACGACATGCAGGTTGGCATCCTGCAACAACTCCAGGATGGGGCTACGATCACGGCGCGAGTGAAGCGGGTTTTGGATGTTGCCCGTGCGGCCGGCATGCGTGTGTTTTATACCCGGCACTTGTCGCTGCCGAAGCAGCTAATGGGAGCGTTCCAACTCCGCCAGGCGATGGCGTGGCAGCGGGTTGATGATCCGGATAAAGTGCAGCCTTGGTTTCTGCGTGATAGCCCTTCGTTTCAGATTGTAAATGAACTCGGGGTACTGCCTGGGGAAGCGGTGTTTGACAAGTTGTCGATGTCCGCGTTCGAAGGGACGCCGCTGAATTTCGCGCTGCGAGACTCCGGCATCCAGCGGTTCATCATGGTTGGAGTAGCGACGGAGATCGGGATCGACATCACGTGCCGCCATGGCGCGGACCTCGGACTTGTTCCGATCCTTGTTCGCGACGCGTGTGGATCCGGGAACTCGGAAGCAGCTGACCGTGCACTCCAGACACTGGAGTTTCTGGGAGACACTGTGCTCACGGACATAGAAAAGGTGAGCGCGGCCTTGAGTTCGCTCTAGGTACCCGGAGTAAAGCGCATACCTGGCTATAGGCGGGACGTCTTCCCATGTTATTCTCGGCGCGTGAGTGCGACAAACCCGAATGGGATCGCGACGATCTTCGATCTCGATGGCGTCTTGGTTCATTCCATGCCCCTCCACACGCTTGCTTGGGAACGCTATCTTGAAGGGCTGGGCGTTACCGTTGAGGATCTTGAGGCCCGCATGCACGGCAAGCGCAACCCTGAACTCGTACGGGAGTTTTTGGATCCTAACGCCAGCGACGATATAGCCATCGAACATGGAGCCGCCAAAGAGCGACTGTTTCGAGAATTGATGCACGAGGCCGGCTTCGAGCAATTCGAAATTCCGGGTCTCATCGACTTTCTCGAGCGCTATCAGGACGTACCAAAGGCGATCGGATCGAACGCCGAGCCCACCAACATCGACTTCACACTCGATAACTTCAACCTCCGCCGCTTTTTCAAAGTGACAGTGAACGGGATGCAAGTCGAACGGCCGAAGCCTTTCCCCGACATTTATCTGAAAGCGGCTGAGCTACTCGGCAAGAGGCCGGAAGAATGCATCGTCTTCGAGGATTCGCCTCCTGGAGCCACTGCAGGCATTGCAGCCGGTATGCGAGTCGTTGGCGTGGAAACGACACCCACCCAGTTCCAAGGCGTTTCCCTCGTCATTCGAGACTTCACCGATCCGGCGCTGGAACCGTGGCTCCAGGCCCAGTTCGCGCAGGAGCCCGCTTAGACCGTTTGCGCTCCCGCTATTTGCGCTCAGCCTCCTCGGATGCGAGCCAAACGTGAAGTTCCGAAGCGGGGCCCAAGGTCGAGACCCTCTCTTCTAAGGCCACGTGATTGCCCCAAATTACTTGGGTGCTATCGCGTCCAATAGCTTCGATACGAGTACACCCAAGAACGTCGTTGCGCTCCACATAGAATCCGTAGGCACGACAAGCAACGGGTCGCGCTTCGTACACCAGGCACGCGCCCGAACTCGTGTCGAGCATAGGGCAAACGATCGGACGCGACAGGAGAGCAGAGTCTTGAATCCGTTTGCGGATGACATCGAGCGTGTCTTTCGGCAGCGACTCCATTGCCTCTGCAATGGCGCGCCATTCCGGCTCTGTCACTGTCGGCACCGATGCCAGTCGCCTGCAACAGTCGTCGCAGCCTTTCCGACAAGGCCAGCTTCCGTGACTCGCTTCGATGTCCTCGACACGCAATCTGACGTCGTCCTGGATCACATGTAGCTGACTGGTGCTCATACCAACTATTTTCGGCTTTCGGAGCACGAAGTAGCCGGAGATATCGTTCGGCCTACTGGTGATCACCGCCCGACATCCGGCATTATCGGGTCGCCTGTCAGGGCAAACGGGATACCTGAAGCCTCAGAGCTGCGCTCGTACCGCGGCCCACTTCGACATGAGCGCAGCGTACGCCGTCAACTGCTTCTGACACGCTGCCAGTTGCGACTCTGTCGGCGGCAACTCAGACCCCTGCATGCTCATCACAGAGGTCACAAGCCGCCCGCTGATGTTGGCCAGGGTTGCCGGCGTGGACGGAGTGCTCGATCCGGGGTCCGAACGCGGCCTCCGATTCACTACCGTTTGCTTTCGTGTCCGCAGCAGGGACTAATTGCTTCAGCTTTTCAAGCAACGACTGTGACGGGCCGAATGAAGGATTCGCTCCTGGAGTTTCGCGATAGCGGCCTCCGCCTCCGAACGTGCTTTCGACGCTTTTCGCACCGCATCTTCAACCTGCTTCGTCAACGCAAAGATCTGTTCCACTTGGGGACTTACTTTGACGCGCGGATCTAACAGGAGCAGAAGCGGCTTCGACTGCACTTGACCATCCGCAGTAAGACGGACCGAATAGCTGCCGGGCGGCGCCCAAGGCGCGTCGATCTCGGGCGCAGTTCGATGCGGCACCGCACCGCCTTCGTCATCTCCTCCGCGCCGGCCTCCGACCGTCCCAGGCACAGGATCATAGTGCATGTCCCACAAGAATCGGTGCATACCGGCAGAGGTCTGCAAAACCCGGGGAGGCGCTGGCCAGTAAAGCGGGAGCGCGCAATCGGGAGCACTGGGATTCTGCTGGCAAATCTTGTTGTAAGCTTCTGGATCGGTCGCCGGGTGAGGGCTCGGCGGCGCGTTCGCACTCGTGTAAGTGCGAATTACGTTTTGTTGAGCGTCCAGTATTTCCAACTTGAGCTCACTTGCTGCAGATGGCAGATAGAAATCGAGCACTGCCCCGTTTGGGGGATTCTCGCCCGCCGGCAACTCTGGCGGCCAAGGTGTCGGGTCATTCGTATCAAAACGAACTCGCACCGCATTGGCAGGTTTATAAAGGTACGCTTTTTGCGCTGCTGCGGCTTCAGCAGCCTCGCGCAGAGGCGTCACATCGTCGAGGATCCAAAACCCTCGGCCGTGCGTACCCGCAATCAGGTCGGAGTTGAACTTGTCATCTTTGATCTGGATATCGCGAACCGAAATCGGCGGCATGTCGAGCCGGAGAGAACTCCAGTGGTCGCCATCATCAATCGATACCCAAACCTGTGTATCTGTGGACGCGTACAGCAATCCCTTCTTACGCGGATCCTCACGGATCGAGTTAGTCACCGCGCCCGGGGCAATTCCATTGTTGATCTCGGTCCAGGTCTTGCCTCCATCGTGTGTGCGCCACAGGTGCGGGTTCATGTCATCGAGCCGCAGCGTGTTCGCCGCCGCATAGGCCGTTTTCGTATCGAAGTGGCCCGCATCCATATTGAAGATACGCGTCCATGGCCTGATTTCAGGCGGCGTCACGTTGCTCCACTTCAGTCCGCCATTCGTCGTCACCTGGATCAGTCCGTCGCCGGTTCCGGCCCAAATCACGTTGAGGTCGAGCGGCGAAGGTGCAAGAGCCGTTACCGTCCCAAGGGGAGCCGGCGTCACTCCGGAAGCGTACTTGCCCGCATTCGCGGGAACTTCCCACGTTTGTCGAGTGAGATCACCGCTGATCGGTTTCCAAGTGCGCCCTCCGTCTAGGGTCTTCCAGACACCGGAAGTCGCAGCGTACAAGATATTCGGGTCCTTTGGAGACCAGATGATAGGTTGAGTGCGAACCGTGCGCGCCGGCGGAGCTGATTCGGGAGCTCCCTGGCCCGGTCGCGGTGGTCCGATGTTACTCTTCTGACCCGTAACTCGGTCGTAGACACTTACCTTTCCGCCATACACCAGGTCCGGGTTCTTTGGGTCGGGAGCTGCCATCCCATACTCTTCAATATCAACCGGATGCCAATCGTGGAAAGTGATTTCGCCGTCCATGCTGCGGCTTGCGACACAAGCCGAACCTGAATCCTGCTGGCCGCCGCAAAGCCTGTACGGGAATGCATTGTCAGCCGTTACGTGATACATAGCGGCAGTTGGCTGGTTATACCAGTTACTCCAGGATTGCCCCCGGTTTGCGGAGATCACGCCGCCCTGATCACTGACCACAAGCAAAATGTCAGGATTTTGCGGATTGATCCAGGTCTTCTGATAATCATCGCCTCCCGGTGCACCTCGAACCGCAGTCCAGGTTGCCCCGGCGTCTTCCGTTCGCCAAAGAACGGTAGAGCAACTGTAGACGACCTCCGCGTTTTTCGGATCAACCGTAATGGTGGGCAAGTCGCCGCCGCCTATTCGAACAAGTGGGCGGGGATCATTCTTCCCGGTAGCAAGCGACCAACTGGAACCACCATCAGTGCTCTTGTACATGAACGTATTGCCGCCGCGACCGCGAGCGGGAGGGGCGCCCGGTGTGGATGACGGATTTGTAGCTACCGTGGCGTAGATGGTTTCAGAGCGACTGGGAGCAATCGCGAGGTTCGCCTGAACCACGGCAGGCAATCCATTTGTGAGTTTGTTCCAGGTTGTACCGCCATCGGTTGACTTGAAAATTCCGCCGCCCTCACCGCCAAAAGATCCGTTCTCATAAAATCCTTGCTGCTGTTGCCACAGAGCGGCATAAACATTGTTGGGATGAGAAGGGTCGATGCGTACATCGTTGGCGCTTGTGTACTCGTCTTTGTAGAGCACCTTCTCGAAGTGAGCGCCGCCGTCCGTGGAACGGAAAACGCCGCGTTCAGTGTTAGGGCCGTAAGGATGGCCTAGGACGGCAACAAAGACTCGATTCGGATCACCTGGGTCCACCTCGATGTTCGCGATCATCTGCGAGTCGCGCAATCCGAGGGAGGTCCATGTCCGGCCCGCATCTGTCGATTTGTAGACACCGTTTCCAACCGCAAGATCGGGCCGAATGATTCCTGCGCCGGTACCGACGTAAATGACGTTGGGATCGGAAGGAGCTACCGCAATGGCGCCTATTGAACCGGTCGATTGAGCATCGAAGAGCGGGTGCCACGTCGATCCGTAGTCGGTAGAACGCCACACGCCGCCGTTATCAAAACCGATATAAAACAAATTCGGCTGGCTCGGCACGCCCGATAGAGCACGAGCGCGCCCGGCACGAGTAGGCCCGATTTGCCGCCAGTGCATTTCGCCGTATAGCTTGGGATCAAGTGTCTGTGCACGGGCGACCCTTGTTAGGGTCGGCCCTAGAAGCAGAAGAAGAACAGTGGTGACGGCGGAGGCCGTACGTGGGTGGATTGGCAAGGCTTACCTAGTTCGGCAGCGAATCATGGACAAACTTCGTCAGATCCGCGTGATATTTCGTCGCAGACGGTTGGTCGATATACACCATGTGACCGGACTCATAGTAGCCCTTTTGGATATGAGTCTTCTTGATCTCGTCCGATACCTTCAGATGATTCACCATCCACTCGTTCGGATAAAAAGGACAGGCGAAATCGTAGTACCCCATTCCAAGGAACAAATGCATGTGCGGATTCTTCGCAAAGGCAGTCTCGAGATTGGTCACAGTATTGTATTCACCCGACCAGGGCGGCGCATTTCCGGCGACGTAATAGATGTTGTCGTTGTCGTATTTCAGTTCGTCCCGCACATATGCTTCGAACGCCGCCAGGAAGCAGTTCTCGATATTCGCGTTGCTGTAGTCGAAGCTGGTGTTCGCCGCCCCACCGTCAATCTGATACCCGGCAAAGCGAGAGTCCAGCCGGGAAGTCATCATGTGCTGCTCACGAAGTAATTCCGTGCTGAACGGTCCTAGCGGAACCCGAACGTCCATGGAGCTGACATAGGGTTTGGGCAATCCGGTGAGCCGGGCGAAATTTGTGGCCACCTTTTCCCGTTCCGCCTGAGTCGCGCGATCACCATCGAACAGGTATTCCAGGTATTCACCGGACCCAAATTCCCGCGCCTTATTCGCAATCTGTTCTACGTTCAATTTCTGTAAGTCCGGCGGCAGCCTCTTATGGTAGTGCGCCGTCATTACTTCCGTCGGAAATGTCGAAAGTTGACGTTGCTCGCCGGCCGAAGCGTCCGCACTAATGACAGCCGAAAGCAGCATCACACCATTCACAGGAATGTTGTGGTCCGTAAGATAGCCGGACAGCCCTGCCGCACGAGTGGTACCGTAACTTTCTCCCCCGATGAACAAAGGTGAGCTCCAACGGTCGTATTGGTTCAGGAACATGCGCACGAACTCGCCGAAGGCCGCCAAATCGTTTTCGACACCACCGAAATCCGTACCATCTTTCGGCTTCTCGGGACGGCTGAAGCCTGTACCCATGGCATCAATGAACACAAGGTCGCCGGTGTCCAGCAGGCAATTGGGGTTATCGACGTACGTATACGGCGGAGAAGGTGCCAGACCGTTTGGGTCGAGCTTTACCATCTTGGGACCGAAAGCGCCCATGTGCAGCCAAATCGTTGCAGCCCCCGGGCCGCCATTGAACAGGAACCATATCGGCCTTTTCGATTTGTCGGAGACGTTGTTCTTCGAGTAGTAAACGTAGAACAAATGTCCCTGCGTCACACCGCTTGTTGCATGCTTGATCGGCATGAAACCGACGTGCGCAGTGTATGGAATCGTCTCCCCATGCAGCGTGATCGAGTGCTGAGACGTAATTGGCTGCGCCGGATACTTGACCGGCTCCAGATCCTGACCGGAATACGTATAAGTGAAGCGGTAGAAGTCGTTTGTGTTTGCCGCAGGCCCGCGTCCCCCTTGCGCAAACAGGGGCAAGCTCATGGCCGCAACCAAGAGTAAAGCGCCCCAAAACCGGTTGAGAGATCTATTACTTCTCATGGAACGAATGCTTGATTCCGTCATTTACTTGACCGCCTCCTCTACGAAGCTCGCCAGATCCTGCTGCAGCTTTGCGGACGCTTTGCTATCCATGTAAGCCATTCGGCCGGCGGATTCATGGCTCACTCTGATGTTGTGGGCTCGCACCTCAGGCGAAACGTTCAGGTGAGCGAGCGTGTACTCTGTCGCGTAGAAAGGCGCGCCCAGGTCGAATGAATTCACGCTCACAAACAACCGCATTTTCGGATTGCCGGCAAACGCCGATGTGATGCTGGTCGCGTCGTTCGCCGTTGATGTGAATGTACCGATGCCGCCGCTATTCAGATAGAACACGGCATCTTTCGAACCGTTGAAGTTCAGTTCGCGGCGGAGATAAGCCTGGTACGCAGCCGCAAACGGACCGCTGATTTCGTTCAAGTAGAAGTCCTGCGGAGGTGGCGCGGCATTCAGGGCGTTACGCCCCCCTCCGCCGCCACCGAAACCGAACGCCGGGGCCGGCGGCTGAAACCCGGCGACGCGGGCGTCAATCTTGGATAGCGCCCGGTGATCATCGCGCATGAGCTCGGCGTTGTAGCGATCTAGACCGATACGCAAATTGTTGCTGATGACAAATTGCTTCGAAAGACCGGTCATTCGGGCGAGATCGGCAACCACCTTTGCGCGTTCCTCCGCGCCCATCCGGTCTCCCTTATAAAGCGCGTGCAGATATTCGCGCGAAGCGAGCTGACGGGCCTGCCCTGCAATCTGCTCTTCGCTCATCCCATTCATGTCTGGCGAAAGCTTCTTGTGGTACCACGAAGCAACAACCAGGTTCGGCAGCATCGTGATGTACTGTGTGTCGCCGGTTACTGCGTCCGGCGAGTTGGCGACCGAAAGCAGTACAATTCCCCGCACGGGAACGGCGTGCTCGTTAAGATACGTTGCCAACCCGGCTACGCGCCCGGTTCCCGCGTCCTCACCAGCCAGGAAAAGCGGGGAGCCCTCGCGGCTATAACGAGCAACGTAGAGGCGAATGAACGCGGCCAGCGAGCCGATATCGCCTTGCGTGTTCCAGAAAATCGACCCGCGATTCGCCTGCGCCGGAACACTGTATCCCGTTCCAACCGGATTCACAAACACCAGGTCGCTCTCGCCAAGAACGCTGTTCGGATTCTCGCCCCACCCGCCTTCCGCCTTCATACGCTTAGGGCCGAGACCGCCGAACTCCTGCCACGCTGGAGAGACGCCCGGGGCACCGCCCAGGAAGAACATAAGCGGGCGGCGCGAGTCTTCGCTTTCGCCCTCTTTCACATACGAAGTGAAGAAGAGATGCGCTTCGGGAAGCCCTGTGGTGGCGTTCGGCAAAGGCAGGAAGCCGGCCGTCGCCGTGTAGGCGAGTGGCTGTCCATGCCAGGTAATCTTCCCGTGTGTCTCGACAGGCGGCGCATCGAACTTCTGCCCGGCGCGAACTTGACCTGCATTGGGGTCAAAATCGTAAAACGTGTCGGGAGCTGGCGGTGCACCCTGACCACCGCGGCCGCCTGCGGCGGTACGTCCTGCTTCGCCTGGTGGAGGCGTAGCCGGCGGGGCGGCCACTTGCGGCGCACCCGGCTGCGAGTTGGTCTGCGGAGCCGCTGCTTGCGTGGCGTTCTGCCCGGCTGACTGTGGTCCTCCTGGGTTGCCGCGCCGGTTCGCTCCGGCTTGTCCAAACAGGGTTGACGAGCCGCCTAATAAGACGGCTAACAGGATCATTCCACTCGATACACGTCGGGATTGCATTCTGAAAGTTAAATTCACTCCTGGTCCGGGGAAATAGGCTACCTTACAGCGTTACGCGACGCCCGGGCACGTGCCAGAGGCCCTGTTTTCCGGATCTTGTAATGGTGCAATATTTAGCGACGACGTTACACCACGACTCGCATTTGAGCAACGTTGAGAAACCTCTTACGCCGCTGGAATCGAGCCCTGCTTGATAATCTTGGCCATCACATTCGTAAATGTGTCGACCTCTTCGAGCGTTGTATAGACATTCGGAGTGATGCGAAGGCCCTGGTATTCGCCAGGAGTGACGATTGCTACTGTCCAGATGCGGTACTTGTCCCAGAGATGCGCAGACAGCTTGCGGGCATCGAAGCCATCCACGCTGATGAAGCCGATCCCGCAGGATTGCTCCGGATCGTCGCTGTTCAGGATCTTCACGCCCGGACAGATGCCGCAACGGATCGGACCAGCGTCGGCGCAGGTAGCGGAGCCGCTCGGCCTTGCGCTCAAGCCCGATACTCTCGCTAAAGTTCAAGGCTTCGGTAATCGCATTCCGCTGGGAGGCAGGATGCGTGCCGATCTCTTCAAACTTGCGGATGTTTCCGCTCATCTCGGGTGGCGCCGCCATCATGGGCCAGATAGTCGGAATCTTGTTACGGCGAACGTACAGGAAACCGGTGCCGATCGGCGCCAGAACCCACTTGTGCAGCGAGGTGCCGTAGTAATCGCAATCCAGATCCTCATGCTTGATCGGGAACTGACCGAAGGCGTGTGCGCCATCCACCACCACCTCAATCCCGCGAGAACGAGCCATTTGACAGATCTTTTTTACCGGAAAGATCTGCCCGGTGCGGTTCGTGATGTGGCATATATGGATCACCTTTGTCTTCGGCGTGATGTTCTCCTCAATACGGGCCGCGAGGTAGTCGAGGCTCGGCGGCGGCACAGGGAACGAGATTTGCTTTAAGACAATCCCGTCACGCCGTTCGCGCTGCTGCCAGGTGGTGATCATGCGCGGGTAGTCCTGGTTCGTTGTCAATACTTCGTCGCCGCGTTTCAGTTCCATGCCGAGTTGCACAATCTCAAGCGCCTCGCTCGCGTTGCGTGTAATTGCAATCTCCTCCGGGTCGCAGCCGAAGGATTCCGCCAGACGCCGCCGCACCGTTTCCACGCCGGGATCGAGAACGTTCCACATGTAATAAGACGGGCTCAGATTCTCTACTTCGAGGTAGCGGGTCTCCGTGTCCATGACAATCTTAGGAGCCGGCGAAACACCGCCGTTATTAAGGTTGATCATGTTGCGGTCTACGGTGAACGCGTGGCGAACATTGAACCAGAAGTCTTCATCGCGAGCAACTGAATCGGCGGGACGGCCGAATGATCCCGACGCCGCAGACTGGGCACGCAGAACGGCATCAGCCTGAAACGCGGCCGTGATACCCGCGGCGGCAGAAAAGAATTGGCGGCGATCCATCCAGCGAGATTACGGACAAAAGACCCGGCGTGTCAACCGGGCTCTGTTGAGCAGCAGTGTTAGTGATCCAGATTTCGCAGGCTTCCAGATAGCTCGCCGCCAAATCCGCTCTGATCCCTCCGAGTGCGCCTTCGCGGGGCGAGGCTTGTATCATCAACATTCACCCCCAAAAGGAGACAAAGTGGGTCTACGTATCAACGATGAGGCGCCGAATTTCACGGCCGAAACGACACAGGGTTCGATCAACTTTCATGAATGGATGGGCGATGGTTGGGCTATCCTGTTTTCTCATCCGAAAGATTTCACCCCCGTTTGCACGACCGAACTTGGCTACATGGCCAGGCTGAAGGATGAATTTGCAAAACGTAACTGCAAAGTAATCGGACTTAGTGTGGACCCGGTCACGAATCACGGCAAATGGGCCGCGGACATTGAAGAGACACAGGGCCACAAAGTGGATTTCCCGATGATCGGTGACACCGAACTGAAAGTTGCGAAATTGTACGACATGCTGCCGGCCGAAGCGGGAGATACGTGCGAGGGTCGCACCGCGGCAAATAACGCCACGGTACGTACGGTGTTCGTCATCGGCCCTGACAAAAAGATAAAGCTTATGCTCGCTTATCCCATGAGCACCGGTCGCAACTTCGACGAGGTATTGCGAGTTGTCGATTCCATGCAATTGACTGCGAAGCACAAGGTCGCCACGCCAGTCAATTGGAAGGAGGGTGAAGACGTAATCATTCTTCCTGTCGTGACGGACGAAGAGGCCAAACAGAAATATCCGGACGGGTGGAAAGCACCCAAGCCCTATCTGCGCATCGTGCCGCAGCCGCGCTAGCGTTTCCGGATTCCCTGGATCTATAAACACTTTCGAGTTCGCCGTGGTCCGAGGTCCGTCCTCTTGCGCTAGACTCGGCCATGGCAATTCGAGTGAGCCTGCGTACAGTACTCTGTGTTTCCGCTGCACTCACGGCAGCTCCAGGCTATTTATCGGCCCAGACCACGAACGAAGCGCAAGATAAGTATCAATGGCTCGAGGACGTCAACGGCGAGCGCTCGATGGCTTGGGTAAGAGCCGAAAATCAGCATTCCGGGAAGGCATTCGCGAGCGATCCGGTTTCAGGGACCTGCAAGCAAAGGCGCTTAAGGTGCTGGAATCACCGCAGCGCCTGCCAACGCCCCAACTCAACGGTAGCGACGTTCTCAACCTCTGGCAAGATGCTCAACATGTGGAAGGAATCCTCCGCCGCACGACGGTGAACGATTATCTGACCGCATCACCGCATTGGCAAACATTGCTGGATTACGATGCCCTGTCCAAGCAGGATGGCCAGAAGTGGGTGGCACATGGAGCCGCCTGCCTCTACCCGGGCAATACCGTCTGCATGATGGCGCTTTCGTCCGGCGGCGAAGATGCGGTCACCATGCGCGAGTTCAACATGCAAACCGGCAAATTCGTCGGGAACGGCTTCGTCCTACCTCGATCAAAGCAGTCGGTTTCCTGGTTGGACAAAGACACGCTGCTGGTGCTGCGAGATTGGGGAGCCGGCACCATGACCACATCCGGGTATCCGTTCGTCGTTAAAATCTGGAAACGCGGCCAGCCGCTCGAACAAGCGAAAGAAATCTATCGAGCGTCAAGGACGGATGAGGGCGCCACAACGGCTGTACTCAATGACGGGGATCGTAACCAGCTCACTTACATAAAGCGCAACAGGAACTTCTTCGAATCGGAGTATTCGATTTGGATGGGAGATCACTTAAGCCCGCTCGCGCTTCCTGCTAAATCCGACATCAATGGTCTGTTGAAGGGATATATTGTCGCGACAATCGACGAGGATTGGGCTCCAACCGGTATGCCCGACGCGAAGATCCACAAAGGTTCCGTTGTGGCTCTCAATCTCGCGGAAACAAAAAGAGATCCTCGCCATCTGCGGCCCGGTGTTATCTTTTCGCCCAGCTCGACGGAGTTTGCGGAGGACGTTGAGCTCACCAGAAGCCACTTGCTGTTGACTACGCTGCAGAACGTGCAAGGCCGCGCCTATCGCTTAGCACCGGCTCCGGATGGAACATGGTCGCCGGTTCCGGTAATGCGTCGCTGACGCTTGCTGAGGTGCATGTTGCGAGCTTTACCGCCGATGAATGTCTCGTCCGCTTCGACTTCGCCTGAGAGCTTCTCGAATGTTCCAGTTTGGATCGCAAGTCGGATGCGGTGCATCATGAACCACGCTGTCTTTTGCGTGACCTTCAATGCTCGTGCGGTCTCGCAGGAACTAACGCCGTTCTTGCAGGTAATGATGAGCCAAGTTGCCGGAAGCCATTTGTCCAGACCGATAGGTGAATCTTCGAAGATCGTTCCGACTTTGATGCTGAACTGCTTCGCGCATCCCTTACACTTCCAAACGCGGCGAGTTGCCAGAAAGTACGGATCAGGGGTCGAGCACCTCGGGCACACCGTTTTGCCGTCCGGCCAGCGAAGCATCGCAAGGAAGTTGAGCGAGTTGTCACGATCCTCGAAATATCGGATCGCTTCAATTAAGGAATCGGGCAACTCGTTCATGTCTCAAGCATGGCCGAAGTCACTTGGTGAGTCAACTATATAGTTGCCCTACTTTGCCCGCCGGCGAAGACGTAGGTCCACGATGGGCAAGCAGATTTACCAGCGACACCGCGAGAAGGTTCAGGGACGGCCCTCAGCCGAAGAAAGCGGACAAATTCTTGTAGCTGACGGCTAGACTGTCAAGCGGATCGCCGCTCGTCTGATCCTGTTCCACAAAATAGTGTTCGACACCTTCCGCTTCAGCAGCCTTGACCACAGCAGCGATGTCAATCGACCCGTTCCCAATCTCCTTGAACGTGTCTTTCGGCACTTTCTCGTTGTACTGAACTTGCCTGAAATCCTTGGATTTGTCCTTCAGGTGTAGAAGCGGTATGCGGCCGGAGTAGCGCTTCAACACGTCCACAGGATTGTTCCCGCCTACGGACGCCCAAAAGATATCCAGTTCTAGCCCGACCAGGTTCTTGTCTGTGGCGCTCATCAGCATTTCAAGCCCGGTGGTTCCGTTGAAGTTCTGATACTCGAACGCGTGATTGTGATAGCAAAGCCGCATTCCGTTCGCTTTGGCCTTTTCGCCGAACTTGTTCAGCTTTTCGGCCAGAGACTTGAACATCTCCGGGCCGCCTCGGTGTTCGGGCGCGATGTAGGGAACAACAGCGAATTTAAACCCTAAACTCTTGGATTTCGCCAAGGCCTCGTCCAACTTGCTGCCGCCCTCCATAAAGATGCCCTCATCGATATGGACGCTGACGAGCCGGAGCTTCGTGTCCTTTACCACCGGCGAGATGATCGCAAGCGTAGCGTACGTGGCCTCGATCTCCTTGTAGCCGATTTCCTGAATTCGCCGCAGGACACCGCTCGGATCCTTTCCGATCGTGTTGCGAACCGTGTACAGTTGAACGCCCAGATTATTGGCGCTGAAACGTTCGCGGGCCAACAACGCTGACGCGAAGGGAATGGAGACCAGGGATTGACCAATGAACCGGCGGCGAGTGACGAAAGCCATGCCTATATCCTATTTGAGTCGCGATTCAGGCGAGGGGTAGCTGTGCCGCCCCGGCCGCAAACTCACGCAGCTCGGGGTAATGCTTGACCAGTTCCTCTGGAGCGGCTTGCGGCTTTCCACGCAGGATGCTGGATATTTCGACAGCATTCACGACAGCCTTCCCCAGGTAGTGATTGTTGGTGATCACATACGTGTCTTCAGCCTGCTCAGCAATCTGTTTGCTTCTTGCGATCCAGGGCTCCAGCTCATCCACCGAATACAGGTGATCGTAGCGTTCCCGCACGTCCGCCGTTTTGGAGAACCAGCTCTTGTAATTGCGCCCATGGAGCCGCACGTACCCGACGGCCGCCGTAACCAGTGCCGAGGGCCGTACCGATCGCTTGAATAGCGGCTGGTCGATATTGCAGATTGCGACGTCGAGTTCAGTCAGCAGGTCCAGAACCTCGTCCTCCATCCAGCTGCTATGCCGGACTTCAAGCACCAGTGGAAACTCCCGGAACTGCCGCCGCAGATCGACAAGGTATTGCCGGTGTTCCGCGTCATTCTTGAACGACCATGGGAATTGGGCCAGCAGTGCTCCCAACCGGTTTGCTTCCGCTAGCGCGGCGATACCATCCTTGAACTCTTTTTCGTCCAGCGGTGCGGGCTTCCGTTCATGGGTGAACGCGTGGAACAACTTAGCCGTGAAGCGAAATCTGTCGTTACGGGAAACGCTCTCCACCCACTTTTTCGCGGCCGTCGGTCGCGGAGCGCCGTAGAACGAAGAGTTGATCTCAACAGTGTCGAAGAATTCGGCAATGTAGCCGAGCTCATCGAAGCCGCGACGTTTCTCGTTCGGGTAAACAACACCGCGCCAATCTTTGTACGACCACCCAGCAGGCCCAATCCGAATCACCCCTCCAGTGTAAGAATCCTGTTGACAGCGGCCCGAACCGGTGCTATTTTTTTAGCATCTTGCTAAATGCACAGCATAAGTTGAGCCGCCGCGAACGCCAGATTATGGACGTTCTCTATCGTCGTGGAAGATCAACGGTTGCCGAGATCCTGGAGGAACTACCAGACCCGCCCGGGTACTCGGCTGTTCGCGCCATGTTGCGAGTGCTCGAAGAGAAGAAGCAGATCCGCCATGAAGAGAAGGACCTCCGCTATGTTTATCTGCCCGTGGTTCCACGCGATAAGGCCCGGCGGTCGGCGGTCGCGCATCTTCTCGAGACTTTCTTCGACGGCTCGGCGGAACAGGCCGTGGCAACGCTCCTGAATGTATCCGCGCGTGATTTGACGGAAGAGGATTTCGACCGGCTCAGCAAATTGATTGAACAAGCTCGCAAGGAGGGTCGCTGATGAGCTGGAGCTTTTTCGACGAGGCTTTTCTGCGCTCGCTCGCGGTGCTCTTGGCCGGCGATCTGCTTCTTCGAGTAAGCAGCCGGCAGACACCTGTGTTTCGTCACCGTTTGCTCGTCGGAGTTTTCGTATCTCTTGCCGCGCTCCCGGTCCTGTGCGTCTTGCTACCTTCGATCGCCATTCCTCTTTGGCATGCGGCGCCCGTCGTAACCTCCACCGTCGCGGTTGCTGAGAGTTCTTCGCGTGTTCTGACGAAACAGATCCCTCACCAGATCGCATGGCCGGCATTGCTTTGGCTTCTCGGATTTGTCGTTACTCTTGCGTCGGGCTTTGTCGGTGCATTTCGCGTGTTTCGAATCACTCGCTCCGCCCGCGCATTCCGCGCCGAAACGCTGACGGCGACTCTCGAACGCCTTGGGAGCGAAGTATCTGTACCGCCGGTTTTGCTTTCGGACCAGATCGTTGTTCCACTCGCGTGCAATGTATTTCGACCGTGCATTTTGCTACCCGGCGGAGCAGCGAATTGGACTGCCGCTCGTCTGCACGCGGTTCTGGCTCACGAACTCAGCCACATCCGGCGTCGTGACATCGGGATTCAGGTATTCGCGCATGTCGTCTGTGCCGTGTGGTGGTTCCAACCGCTGGTCTGGCTTTTCCGATCACGATTACGGCGCGAAAGCGAGATGGCGTGCGATGCAGAGGCGCTGAGAAGCGACCTCAAGCCGTCCGTCTATGCGAGTGAATTGCTCGCCATAGCCAAGTCGCTCGGCAAACATGAGCGTTTGTCCAGCTTGGCAATCGGCATGGCGCGTCCAAAACATCTCGAAGCTCGTATCCGGGCCGTACTCACGCCTTCCATCACGGCGTCGAGCACCTACCGGCAGCTATCAACCGCCGCCTTGCTGGTGATGTTTGCGGCCGCATCATCGGCGTTCAACGTAAGTTCCGCAAATCATGTAAGCAAGCAAGGAGAATCAACCATGAAGAACACACTGCTGTCCGCCTTAGTCACTTCCGTGGGCTTGTCGGCCGCCACCATCACCGGTTCTGTCAACGGCATCACGGGCGAACCGATTCCCGATGCGAAAGTACTTGTCTCCAATCCCGATACCGGAGCGAAGCAGGAGCTGACGACAACTTCAGACGGCACGTTCAGCATTGCGGGCGCTGGTGCCGGACAGTACATTCTGCGCGTAGAGAAGCCCGGATTCAACTCCGCGTTCAGAGTGTTCGACGTCAAAGCCGATTCCAACATCAACCGGCAGATCACGATGGTAGCGCCAGGAACCCAGCCCGCTCCGGACACCGTCAAGGATTCAGAGAAACCCGAAAGCAACCCGCTTCGAGTGAAAGGCACAGTGGCACAGGCCAACCTCGTTACCAAGGTGCCGCCTCAATATCCGCCAGATGCCAAACTTGCACGGGTCCAAGGCACGGTAGAACTGGAGGTCACGATCACAAAAGATGGCGTGCCCAACGAACTCCGGGTCGTTTCTTCACCCAGCGACGATTTATCCGAATCTGCGATCGAAGCAGTCCGCCAATGGCGTTATCGTCCGACACTCCTCAACGGAGTTCCCGTCGAAATCGTCTCGTCGGTGATTGTCAACTATACTTTACTTCGTTAAGTTTATCGAACCCAACACCGCGAAAGCGTACTGCACCGGCGAAGCCGGAACCGAGCGTTCCCGAAGAGCTGGCGCTCGCTCTCGCGAAGAACAAGAAAGCGGCACAGTCATTCGAGAATTTCAGCAACAGTCATCGCCGCGAATACATCGAGTGGATCACGGAAGCAAAGCGAGAGGAAACACGGCAGAAGCGCATCGCCACGGCTCTCGAATGGCTCGCTGAAGGCAAGCCTCGTAATTGGAAATACATGAACTGCTGAGGATCAGGAGACTTGCCAATACACGGAGTAACGCCGGTCAAACAGGCTGTTCAGCGGCACGAGTGTTACATCCTTCTCTTGCCCGGTTGTTCGAAACGTTAGCGGCTTGTCCGCAGGCTTGATCCAGGAAGCGGGATCCGCGCTTGCGGCGCGAAAGGTCGGTATTGCAAGTTCCGGAACCGGCGGCGCGTGGTTGGTAGCGTCGAGCGCAGACCCGGACTGTTCGACATTGGGCGCGCCCACCCGCAGATTTGGACCGATGATATGAGCTTCCGTCAGGCCGCCCGCGCCGAGATCGCCGGCAAGCACCAGAGGGCCGTATAAGAAGGCTTGGATCTGGGGATCGTCCGGCATGGTCTCGCATATGCAAGTGCATGGGCAACTGCATTTCGTACTTTGTCTCCGGCCTTCCACTCTCGCGTGATCGTGAGATAGCTGCCCGGGGCGGCGGAAGCATTCAGTGCTTTTCCGTTGAGCCGAACGATCGGAGATTTTCGGAGCCATCCCGGAATCCGTAAGCGCATCGACAGAGCATCCGGACGCGCAGACACAACTGTGAACGCAACGTGTTCGCTTTCCGGATAACTGGTTTCCTGTTTGAGCCTGAAGCCCCTCTCCGCCCAGTTCAGTTCGGAAGGAATGAACAAGTTGACGTAGACGCCTTCACCGTCTTTCCAGTAGATACTGTCGTTCAGCTTTGAGTATTCTTCAACACCCGAACCGGTGCAGCACCAGAACGTTTTGTCTTCCGTGTTGAAGGTCTTCCAAACGCCCGGCGTCAGCGACAGATAATATTGCGTCAATCCTTCTTTAGGACGGATTGTGCCGATGCGGTGATTCAGCAACAAGTGTTCGTAGTAATCGAAATACGCCGGCTGCGGGTTCCAGGCGTAGAGATGCCGCGCAAGCTTCAGCATGTTATACGCGCAACAGCATTCGGCCGTATTGACGCTCAGTTTCCATTCGGCAGCCAACCGGTTCGGCGGCGCAAGCCAGGCTTCCGCATTGCTCGTGCCTCCGGTGACGTAGGTCCGTGCGGTAGTGACTTCATAGAAGAAATAATCGGCGACGTCCCCAAATCGTTTATCGCCCGAGATTTCATACCGTCGCGCTGCGGCGATCACCTGGGGGATGTGAGTATTGACATGCAGTCCCCGCAGTTCGTCACGTCTCGATGCTAACGGGTTGATGAAGCTCTTCTTCTGAAACCGATCCCCGACGATTGCCCACCGATCGTTGCCAGTCACCGCCGCGAGATTGTAGAGCGTCTCTGCCATTCCGCCGAATTCAATGGTGAGGATCTGCTGCATGTGTTCCTCCGGCTTCGACGCGGTCCATTCGTCGGCCCAGGCAGACATGCCTTCCAACACCTGAAGAGCTTGCTTGTTGCCGCCGAGCTGGTGCATGTCCAACAAGCCGGCCATGATCTTATGGATCGTATAGAACGGGGCCCAGACACGCTCGCCTTTATCGAGCCGATCCCACCAGGTCGTCGGGAACGCGCTCAAGTACTGGCCACCGAGCTTCGCCTGGCACTTCGCCAGCTCGGCAACCATGTAGTCTCCCTTTGTTTTCGCTTCGGAGTCTCCAGATGCCGTGTATTGGGCCAATGCGGATAAGTAGTGTCCGACGAAGTGGCCGCGCAGTTCGCTCGAGCGTTGACCGTTGTCGGGCTGTTCCCACCCGCCGAGTGGCTGTGCCGAACCAACCGGCAGGCCTGCGTTCTGCCGAAACGTGTACAGCAGTCGATCTGCGGCGAGGCGCGACATATAACCGCGGTTCCATTCTTGCGCCTCATAGAAAACGCTGCCGGGGGACAAGCGCACCTGCGCCATTGGAAACGGCTCAGCCCTTAGCGCAACGTTCTTGCGCGAGAAGCGTAGTGGGCCTTCAAACGGCGGCGTATCCGGGGCAAGAGGTCGCCGGAAATTGCCGGGGCCTGCCTGCCGATTCGGAATTGGGCTTGTACCCGCCTGGTGCTGAGCGTCTTCTTGCGCCAATATTGCGGGAGCAGTGCCGGTGGCGGCTATGATCGCGCCGAAGTTTCTTCGACTGATTGCGGTTTTCCCTTTCGCGTGGCTCATGAGTATGTCCTACGTACTTTGCGGAACGACGAAATACGGCTGGTTGCCGCGCTTCAGGTCTAGTCCTGGAAAGAGCGAGGCGGTTTCTTCGGGCCCGTGCAGTTCGACGTAATACTGCAGCGCGAACTCGGTTTTGGTGTAGTCGGCAGGGATCGTTCCATCCAGGCTTGTACCGCTTGACGCCATGTCAATGACGTTCCATCGCTCGCCATGGTTCACGTGGCGATAATGAAGCCGGGCGGAGGTCACCTTCCCGGAGGAAGGCACAGCGAACGAAACCTTCAGAGGAGCCCCCACTTGAAACGAAGGACTCGCGCGATGACGGAGAGCAACGGTCTCACGCGTTGGACGTCCGACAATCTTAGCGATGAGGGCGCTTGCGTCCGACTTTTTCTCGGGGGCGGAAGTCTCCGATTTCAGCTTTTCCATTGCGGCAAGGTCCACATCGATTCCTGGCAATCGATCCTTCCAATGACCGCGGCGCACCGGCATGTCCCCAAATGTAAGATCAGCGCGATACACCTTACTTGCCCGTTCTGCCATACTCGCCCAAGCTGTGCGCGCTTTCCGGTAATACTCGATCGCATGGTCTAGCGCTGCCGGGTCGCCTGTCTGGCGATAAATGTCAAACAGCGCTGCGCTGCGTATTTGTGCGGCGAAGAATCGACCTAGTCCGATTTCGATGAGAACGTCTTCCTGTACCCGCCGGAAATCGACCGAGTTCGCGCGGCCAGTGGCAGAAGCGAGAGCCTTGTCGGCTGAATCGGTCATCTCCTCGAACCATTGGGCGACTTCAATCGGTGAGTATTTGCCGGAGTGCTTACCGCTTACTAACTCCGCTGTGTGCTCTTCTACCGTGGAGAAGAGCTGCGGATCAAGCGGAATAACCGTACCGAGCCGCTTGGGGACGGCTGTGTCGTTGTACGGTGATCGCTCGCTCCCTTCCACGATCGGCATGTTGGTATAGACTTCCGGCCAGCAGCCCAGATTGGACGCCGATGGAATGCGAGCAGTAGTAAACAAGGGCAGGACGCGGCTTCCACTTGCAACCGCTTCCTCTACGGCCGGGGCAGCCTCGCCATAGCTCGCGCGCAAGTAACGCCGCCAGCCATCCGGTGACGTTTGTGGATTGTAGAGCAGACGTCCCCAGACTCTATAGGTGTATCGGTACTTCTCGAAATCGAGCTTCGGGTTCAAGGATTCGTCAAGGTAACCGCAGCGGCCACCCGGCAATCCCGAGCCTTGGCGGCCCTTGAAAAACAACGGCTCACAGATCTCGATTCCCTTGGCACCCATGAAGCTGGAAGCACGGCCGTAGGCGGCAGCAAGGGCCGGGTCGCCCCAAAGCAGTAGGCGCTGCGTGCCAGCCCAAATGCGAAACGTGACATCATACCGGCGGTCCTTGGTAAACAAGTCGCCGTAACCGTAGCGTAAGAAGCTGCGCGAACCGTTGCTGAGCTTGAACGTGGCATCTGCATTCTTCGTCGGCTTGGGCATCTCGAGTTCGCGGATACCAGCCTGGTGATAGCCGAGGCCCATGTGCTCTGCCCAATACTTGGGAGAGATGTTCACCGGCAACCGGGTGTCGATCGCCATCGCTACCATTTCGGGATCGAGACCCTTCGCATGCATATCGAGCTCGATGGGCCGGCCCGCCGAAACGATTCCCGCGAACACCTCTTTCCAAAACGGAAGACTCCCTTCCGGAATTCCGCTTTCTCCGTGCACGCGCATGGTGACGCCCTGAATGGCGGGACACGTTTTCAAGAGCAGCGCCATCGCGTCGCGGCAATACGCGGCGTGAGTTTCGGGCGTCAATCCTTCAATGTGGTGGTGCGCGCGCGGACTATCGGTCCATTCATACGCATGCGTCCAGATTGCGATCTGGAACAACAAGCCTCGCGCGGCAGTTTCTTCAGCGATGAATTTCAGTGCTTCCAGATTGCGCTCGCGTTCCCCCGCGGCGAAAGGAACGGGGCGTACGTCGTAACCGGGAACCTCCAGGAGATAAGGATAGGGGAAATGGAAATAGTCGCCGGTTACGTTTCGCGGAAAATCGTATCCCCAACCAAAGTTCAGGCTGAAGCGGTTGAATCGATTCGCGGCAAGCGTGGTGAGATACTCGCGCCAGAAATCTTTGTCGTAATACCAGGCCTTGTCCTCCACCTCGCTGACGAAGGCGCGAGCGATACTGCGGATGCGATTGGCCGGTTGCTCTTCAATCGGCGCGGACAATGTAAGCGCGGCGATCGCGTCGTTGCCATATTGAACGCGGTCCGCGAGCTCCAACAGTCCATAGACAAATCCGCGATCGTCTGATGCCGAAACGGTGACACCGGATGGGCGAGGCGCCAGCCGAAAAGCCTCCGTGACGAGCGATGGCTTTGCTTTTTTGACGGAAACGACGAAAGCGCCTTTGCCCGTTCCTGTGGAAACACCTTTCGCTTTCAGCGCTTCTTCGAGGTACCCGGTGGCCCACTGCACAGGTCGTCCCGTGACATCGCTCTCAACGCGTACCGATACGGGTTGCGGGCTCGCAGACATCTGATTGCTCAAGCAGCCCGAGAGCTCCCAACCCTGTCGACTTTCTGACGAAATCGCGTCGTGTCTCTGCCATGGTTTATTGGAAGACTATCTTATCGCCAGTTCCACCCTGTGGGAATGGCGCTGCATTCCCTCCGCTCGCGCTACAATCGCGCCATGTTGCCCATACATCCGGAAGGAGAGGACACGCAAGCTGATCCCGTAGGCACGCTCACCTGCCCCAATTGCAGCAAGCGAATCTCGTTCCCGGAACTGGCGAATGTTGATGTGTTTGTGTGCCCGGAGTGCGGCCATCGCATTCGCATGCCTCATAAATTGGAGTTGAGGCCCTAGCCGCTGAGAGTCGCATGACAGAGGAACGGTTCCAGGCCCTGAACGATGCCGTCCAGGAGATACTGCGGCGGCAGACGAACCTCGACGAGCGGCTCGCACGCCTGGAAGCGGCGTCCCATACTCCGGCAGCAGTTGCATCTTTTGTTCCAGCGTCGCCAACGATAGAACCTCCGCGTCCGATTCCCCCGGTCGCGCCGAAACCAGTGGCCGCGCCCACTCCGGCGCGACCTGAACCGGAAGCCAGAGCCGAACGTCCCCCGATTGAAAGCAAAGTTGGCCTAACGCTGGTAAACCGGATCGGCGTTATCACTCTGGTTCTCGGCGTCGCGTTCTTTTTCAAATGGGCCGTCGACAACGAATGGATTGGTCCGACAGGTCGTGTACTCCTTGGATTGCTTGCCGGATGCCTCACGCTGGCGGCGGCTGACGTTCTGTTCCGCAAAGCGCAGAAGACGTTTGCCCAGGGAATTGCCGGCGCTGGTCTCGCGATTCTCTATCTCGCGGCTTATGCGGCGTTCGGGTTTTACCACCTGGTTCCGCAAGCGGTTGCGTTCGCGTTTCTTCTCAGTGCGACGGCTTTGGGCTTTGCCCTGTCGCTTCGTTACGATTCGGCCGCGATTGCGGCGTTAGGCCTCCTGGGCGGGTACCTGACGCCGTTGTTGCTCAGTACAGGCGAAGATCATCCGTGGTTTCTGTTGTCGTACGTGCTGCTTCTGGACGTTGCAGCGATGGCGCTGCGGCAGCGGAAGGGCTGGCGCGTATTAGAGGTCCTCTCATTCACGGCGACAACGATCATCTACTTTGCATGGTTTCTCCAGCACGAAGCAGATCATCGTAAGACTGCGGTCGCGACCCTGGGGGCGTTTGCATACTACGCTTTGTTCGCATACGCAGGAACGGGCGTGGTGGCCGGTCTTAGCAACCTCTTCGGATCGCTAGAGATTGCCATGGTATGGCCGAATGCCGCCGGCCCTTTCTTCGCGTTCGAGCTGCTTATCGCCGGATCCGGAATCTTCGTTGCCCGGTCGCGGCGAATGCTGATCGTGCTGACGTTCGCATTTGCGGCATTTTGGATCTGCGCAGGCTTCTTCTCGGTGGGTGGTTCAGAAGTCAACATAGGCGGAAGGTTCGTCGGGATTTCACTGGGCTTCCTTCTGTTCTTCTCACTGGCGGCTTTCCATGAGGACCTCCGGCAGGCTTCAAAAGGAGGAGCACCGCCAACCGCGCTTGCCGTGCTGGCGGCAAACGGATCCGTGTATTTCGGAATCGCATACGCTCTTTTGCGAGCGAATTACCACCAATGGCTTGGGCTGATCGCAGTCTGTGTGGCCGCAACATATCTTGCCTTAGCCGCGCTCACTCGCAAGACGCTATCACTTCGGGAAGGTAGCGACCTCAGGCCCTTGCTGCTTCAGATCGGCATGGCAGTGACGTTCATCACGCTGGCCATACCCATCCAATTGACTGGTTTCCGCATCACGATCGGTTGGGCGCTTCAAGCTGCAGCTCTTACCTGGCTTGGAGCTAAGTTCAGATCGCCACGTGCCTACCTGGGCGGGGCGGTCGTCTTTGCGCTGGTTGCAGTGCGCCTTGCCACGCTGGACGCCTGGCTATACTCGTTCACTTCGAGCGCGCCAAGCGCGTTTTTCAACGCACGGTTCTTCGCGTTTACGGTTTCGGCGGCGTGCGCGTTTGTTGCCGCAAAGTGGGCTGCTGGCGCAAACAGCAGACTGGCGGTTTCCGAATACCTCGGCGGACACGTCGCACTGCTAGCCGGGCTTACGCTCGAGGTAACGATGTGGGTAGCCAGGAATGCTGAGGCTTCGAACCGCATCAGTGCGGAGACGTTTTCTGTATCTCTTCTTTATGGTGTCTACGCAGTCGTTCTGGTGAGCATCGGTGTGACGACGCGAACGGCAGTTAACCGCATCAGCGGTTTGGTGCTGATCGGATTCGTGATCGTGAAGCTGTACTTGTTTGATGTGTGGCAACTGGACCGGGTCTATCGGATTGCTGCATTCGTTGCGCTTGGAATTCTTCTGATCAGTACATCGTTTCTGTATTCGCGGTACCGGCACGTGCTCGAGGCATTACTTCGCAACGATGAGACGCCAGCTTAGCGGAGCTTTGTTGCTGTCGGGCGCGCTCTACGCCGCCTTCAATCCAAGTTCCTGGACCTTCCGGCGACAGGTGACGATTGCGCAAGGTCCTTTCGACACGCTTTCCCTGGACGCGAGTGTTTACCGCAGTTCGGAGGCGCAACTCAACGATCTACGCCTGGTCCGCTCGGGAGCTGATGTTCCGTATGTTTTGCGAAAGTTGGCCGGTGGCAGAGAAGAAACGACATACACGCCATCGATCACAGACCGGGCGGCAATACCTGGCCGGGGCGTTCAAGCCATCCTGGATATCGGCGGCCACAGTCCCCACAACTGGATCAAGATCGTTACGGACAAGGCTAACTTCCGACAGCGCGTTCAGATCGAAGGCAGCGATGATCGCAGGCACTGGGCATTGCTGCGCGGGGACGGCACAATCTTTGACGTCTCGACTCGGGAGCAGCATGCTGAGAACCTGTCCGTTTCCTATCCCGATTCCACGCGCCGTTATCTTCGGGTGACGGTTAGTGGATGGAATGATCCGGACGCACTGCGATCGGTATCGATGAGCTTCGTCCGGGAAAGTCCCGCCGAGCGGGAGACGGTCGCGGACCAGCCGGCGCACGCCACTCTGGACAGCCAGACTCGCTCTACGCTAGTTGAACTCGATCTCGGATTTGAACGCCCCTTCGACCGCCTCTGGTTGGACGTGGGCCCAGGGCTGTTCTCCCGTGCGGTCACAGTGTCGGTCAGCCGAGACAGAAAGAACTGGTCTGTCTCGGGATTCGGGAACGTTGAGCGCACGAGCAACCGGGAAGATCTGTTCGTGAGTCTGCCTGAGGCATGGTCGCGTTACGTTCGAGTGGCGGTAAGCAACGAGGACAATCCGCCTCTGAGCTTCAGGCGCGTTCGAGCAGAAGCCATCAGGAGAGAGTTGATCTTCCCGGCAGATCAGCCTGGTGCGTATTGGCTTTACTCCGGGAATTCAAAAGCAGAGCCGGTTCACTACGATCTTCAAACGGTTCTCCCCAGCCAAGTTCACGCTGCCGCTGCGAGTTTGGGACCGGTTGAGAAGAATCCCAATTACCAGGCGCCGAGGCAGCCGGTTACAGAAAGATCGCCGTGGCTATTGCCGACAGTGCTGCTGGTGCTGGTTCCGGCGCTGGGTGCGATTGCTTTCAGGATGTTGCGGCAGGTAAACAGCTCGTCCATAGATAGATGTGATTAGCCCCTATTGCCACGGTTTGGAACGCGCAACCGAGATGCCCCTCACCTGATTGGGCCACTTCCCCGAGACAGCGCAATAGAAGTGATACAGAGCGCCGTCGTGCCAGATGATTCCCGGCTTATGCGCATAGGTCTCGTCAACGCTGCCCGGCGGTCCGACGTCGATCAGGATTTCGTCGAGCTTACGTGGTTGGAACAGATCGCCAGCGGCCACCAGATCTCGCGCTTTTCCTTTTGCGTCCAGGCCGTAATAGAAAAACACCCACGTCGCTCCATCACTGAGGACGCACGGATCACTCGCAAACCGCTCGTCCCATGATCCTGCGGGCCCGTTCGGAATGATTGGATTGTTCTCGTATCGTGTCCAACTCTTCAGGTCTTTGGACGACGCGACACCCGTTTGTTCGCGCCAACCCTTCACGGCATCCGTTTTTGCGTTATAGAACAGGCGAAACGTGTCGCCGATTTTCAAGAGGCACGGCTTGTACAGACCACCTCTCTCCCACGCGGCACCGTCAGCGGGACGTAGGCAGGGCGGATCGGAAGTCCAATGCAGCAGGTCGTCGCTCCAGCACAACCCGATGACAGCCGGCCCAGCTTCATATCCGGAATTGGGATAGGCGTGATACACACCCAGGAAGCGTCCGTGGACACGCAACAGTTCGCCGGGCTGGTGCAGCCCATTCTGTCGAACGATCCAGTTCATGGCCACGTTGTAGCGCGTCACCTCGGAAGTCGGGTCGCGCTTCAAGATGCAGCCCAACCGCTTCCAGTTGATGAGATCGGTGCTCGCGGCGAGACCCGTCTGATAGCCGACGCCATCCCATCCGACATAGGTCATGTAGAACTTGCCGGCATGCCGAAACAGGAACGGACAATCGACGGAGCGGCTGTCGAATTCTCCGCTTGCTCCGGAGGGTCCAAGCACCAGTTTGCCGAGTTTGTAAGGAGTCCGGTATCGGGTGATTGCCGGCTCGCTTTTCGCGTTGGATGCGAAGAGGCCGGACGCCGCCGTGGCGAGACTACCTTTCGAAGCGAGTTCGAGCAAGTCACGGCGACGCATGAGGCAAAAAGACCTTTACCGGCTTAAGACTTGCGGCAGAGTTCCCGCAACTGTTCCGTAAATGGTGCGCGCGCTACGCCCCGTTCGGTGATGATCGCCGACACGTAGCGATTCGGAGTGACATCGAAGGCCGGATTGGCAACTTTGATTCCTTCCGGCGCGATGGATAGACCGGCGATGTGGGTCACTTCTTTTGCGGCACGCTCTTCGATCGGGATCTTATCGCCGGTTTCAAGCGTCAAGTCCAGGGTAGAGATCGGTGCCGCGACATAGAACGGAACGTTGTTTTCTTTGGCCAAAACAGCCACGCCGTAAGTACCGACTTTATTCGCGACGTCGCCATTCGCAGCGATTCGGTCGGCTCCCACAACGACACACCCGATGCGACCGCTTTTCAGGAAATGCCCGGCCATGTTGTCGGTGATCAGGGTCGTTTCGATGCCGTCGCGCTGCAACTCCCAGGCAGTGAGCCGCGCGCCTTGCAGGAAAGGACGCGTTTCGTCCGCAAAGACGTCGATCTTCTTGCCTTGCTGTACCGCTGCGCGAATTACGCCGAGCGCGGTGCCGAATCCAGCCGTGGCCAGAGCACCAGCGTTGCAATGAGTCAGAACCGTTTTGCCGTCGGGCACCAAAGGCGCGCCGAAGCTTCCAATTTTCTCGTTGATCGCCAGGTCTTCATCGCGGACCCGCTGCGCTTCAAGCACCATGCGCTCGCGAATGGCTGCCGGCTCAGAACCACGCACGGAGGCGTAGACCGCTTTCATACGATCGATGGCCCAGAACAGATTGACCGCAGTGGGCCGGGTTTGGGCCAGCGTTTCGCAGATGACCGGCATTTCAGCCTCAAGATCGGTTGCATGCAGCGCACCGAGCGCGACTCCCATTGCCGCAGCGACACCGATCGCAGGAGCGCCGCGAATCACCATACTTCGGATTGCATCGGCGACGTCGTTATAAGTGGCACAAGTGACGAATGTGACCTCGCGCGGGAGCTTTGTCTGATCGATCATGATGACGCCTTCGGGCGTCCATTCGATCGTCTCTACCTTGTTCTGAATCAGGACAGTGGAACTCATTTACTTGGATAAAGTTTGGAAAAGATAAGCGCAGCGACAAACACGGAATTGTAAGCTCCGTGCATGACGGTGCAAGGAATGATGGAATTGGAACGCACCCGCACCCAGCCGAGCACGAGCCCGACGAGAGAAACGGCGACGGCATACTGCCAGGCGAATGAGTACTCAGGCGCATGCAGGGATCCGAAAACAACCGCAGTGATCACCACGCCCGCGATGATGCCGAGCGACCGGGTGAGCAACGGCTGAAGGAAACCTCGAAAGACTAGCTCTTCAAAGAACGGAGCCAGTGTTATGGCCATGAGACCGAACCCGGTCAGCAAGACGGGAGAGTTCATGAGGCTTTCAACGGGCGAGGGCACCTTCGGTGTGTGAATCAAAGCCGCCAATCCGGCAACGATAAAGGCCAGCATGATTCCGCCGAGCGCAACAAATAGAAGATTGAACCTGGCTGGACACCAGCCGAGAGAGGTCAGGACCGGCTTGCCGTGGCGGAGCCCCAAAACGAGGCGAAAGCTGATATACACGGCCCCGTAAAGGGCGATCTGGGTTGGGAGCAGTAACTGGGCCTGGTCCTGCCGCAGAGAAGGAAGCGCGAGCACAAGCCCGGCTGCCGCAAGGAGGATGACCGCAACGAAGGCCAATAACAAACCGAAGACCAGCGCCAGATCCGCGTAGCCCCAAAAGGGCCTTCTCTCTGGAACCAGTGGTTCCGAGACGACGAATGATTCCGGGACCGACGCTTCGGGCACCGGATCTTCGATCGGAGCCGGTTCCATCGGTATGAGGTCGTCGCTCTCAGGCGGCATGTCCGGCTCCCACGACTTTCCGAAGCGCTTTGGACGTGTGACTCCGCGGGTTTCGCATCAACTCTTCGGGAGTGCCCACGCCCACGATTTGTCCACCGGCTTCGCCGCCTTCCGGTCCCAGGTCGATCAGGTAGTCGGCGCTCTTGATGACGTCCAGATTGTGTTCGATGACAAGCACCGTATTTCCCAGATCAACGAGACGCTGCAAAACTGCAAGGAGATGGCGCACGTCCTCGAAGTGGAGGCCTGTTGTGGGCTCGTCCAGGAGATAGAACGTACGGCCCGTTTGCCGTTTGCTCAGCTCTTTCGCCAGTTTGATTCGCTGCGCTTCGCCACCCGACAGCGTGGTCGAGGATTGCCCGAGGTGAATGTAGCCGAGCCCGACATCCGCCAGTGTCTCCAACTTGACCCGGATTTGCGGAATGTTCTCCAGCATCTCGAGCGCTTCATCGACGGTCGACTCCAGCAGATCGGCGATGCTCTTGCCTTTGTACTTTACCTGGAGAGTCTCCAGGTTATACCGCCGTCCCCGGCACACGTCGCACGTGACATACACGTCGGGGAGGAAGTTCATCTCGATGCGTTTGAGGCCGTCACCCTGGCATGCCTCACAACGGCCGCCCTTGACGTTGAAACTGAAGCGTCCGGCCTTGTAGCCGCGCTCGCGCGATTCGGGCAGCATCGCGTAGATGTCCCTTATCAGCGAGAAAACTCCGGTGTACGTGGCCGGGTTCGAGCGCGGTGTTCGTCCGATCGGGGATTGATCAATCTCGACCACCTTGTCGAGGTTGTTCAAGCCCGAAAGCGACGTGTGCAATCCGGGTTCTTCTCTCGACCCGTAGATCTCTTTGGCAAGCGCACGGTAGAGGATGTCGTGAACCAGGGTAGACTTTCCACTTCCCGATACGCCCGTGACAACGGTCAGCGTGCCAAGCGGAAAATCGACGTCTACGTTTTTCAGATTGTGCTCTCTCGCCCCTCGCAGAGAAAGCTTCAAGCCATTACCGGCTCGCCTTACGGGCGGTGTGGAGATCGCCAGTTTTCCCGAAAGGTATTGGCCGGTAAGAGATTTCGGAGCCGCCATGACTTGGGACGGGCTGCCTTGGGCGATCAGTTCCCCGCCGAGGCGTCCCGCGTAGGGACCCAAATCGATGACGTAGTCGGCTCGTTCGATGGTCTCCGCATCGTGTTCAACGACGAGCACGGTGTTTCCTAAATCGCGAAGATGGTGAAGGGTGTCGAGCAGGCGCTCATTGTCTCGCGCGTGCAGTCCGATGGAGGGTTCATCGAGAACATAGAGCACGCCGCGAAGCTTCGAGCCG
Organism: uncultured Acidobacteriaceae bacterium; assembly: GCA_963730775.1. GTDB lineage: Bacteria > Acidobacteriota > Terriglobia > Bryobacterales > Bryobacteraceae > Bog-105. Next base: position 636,014 of record CAVSTI010000029.1, read on the forward strand.
ATCTGGGTAGCCAAGCGGATTCGTTGTGCTTCGCCGCCCGAGAGCGTGGCCGATGAACGCGACAAGCTCAGATAATCCAAACCCACCGCGCAGAGAAACTCCAGGCGGTTTCGGATCTCTTCCACCACCCGACCGACAACCTGCAGCTCTCGCGGGGAAAACTGCCATTCCTTCACGATGGGAAGCGCGCGGGCGATGGACATCTCGACGAAGTCAGCGACCGACAGGCTCTTCACCGTCACGGCAAGACTCGAAGGCTTTAAGCGACGCCCGTGACAATCGGGACACGTCGTCGGCGACATGTACTCCATGAGCCACTCACGGTATCCTTCGCTCGCCCGGTCGTAGTTCTCCTTCAGCACGCCGAGAATGCCCGGAAATTCGGCATTCCCCTGGATCAGCAGGTTACGAGTGCGCTTCGGAAGTTCATCGAAGGGCACCGAGAGATCGATTTTCAACTTTACGGCCGCCTCGGTGAGCGCCGAAATCATGTAGGACGAACTTGAGCCGGGTCCAAGACCGCCATCGAGAAGCGGCTTTGAGGGATCGGTAATTACTTTCGCCTGATCGAAGGCCCATTTGCTTCCCACGCCATTGCAGGTTTCGCAAGCGCCGTAAGGACTGTTGAACGAGAACGACCTTGGCTCGAGTTGCGGAATGCTCGTGCCATCGTTCGGGCAGGCCAGCTTCTCCGAGTACAGTGTTTCATCGCCATCGACGACGGCGATGATGACCAGCCCGTCTGCCCACTTCACCGCGGTTTTGATGGAATTCTCAAGCCGCTGTTCGATGCCAGGCTTGATGACCAGCCGGTCGATAACCACCTCGATCGTATGGTTCTTTCTTTTGTCCAGCCGCACGGGCTCGTCGAACGTGCGCATCTCGCCATCGACGCGGGCGCGGAAACCGGCTTTCGCGATGGCTTCGATTTCTTTCTTGTATTCGCCTTTGCGCCCACGCGCAATGGGCGCCATCACCATGATCCGTTCGCCCCCATGCTGCGCGATGACCTGTTCCAGGATCTGATTCGCCGTTTGCCGGGCAATTTCCGCCCCGCAGAGGGGGCAATGCGGTATGCCCACCGAAGCATAGAGCAGGCGCAGATAATCGTAGATCTCGGTGACGGTACCGACGGTCGAGCGCGGGCTACGGGTGGTTGTTTTCTGCTCGATGGAAATGGCGGGGCTGAGGCCGTCGATGGAATCCACCTCCGGACGTTCCATCTGATCGAGAAACTGGCGGGCGTAGGGAGAAAGAGTTTCGACGTAGCGCCGCTGGCCTTCGGCGTAGATGGTGTCGAACGCCAAAGAGCTTTTCCCCGAACCGCTTAAACCGGTGATCACGGTAAATGTGTTCCGCGGGATGTCGACGCTAATGTTCTTCAGGTTATGTTGGCGTGCGCCATGCACGGAGATACGTTCGAGCATTAAATGGAAGCTACTTCTATTGTCAACCAGTGTTGTTTTCGTTTAGATTTCAACATTGGCGCACCCGGCGGACCGAGGTACTAGAAAGCTACTGGAAGCTACACTGAAGCAAGGCTGATGGCTAAACACTTCAGAGATCTCTCTGAACAGGAGATCCTGGCGCTCGCGATCGCTCTCGAGGACGAGGATAGCCGCATTTACGGTGAATTCGCCGAAGGTCTCACGGAAAGCTATCCTTCCACCGCCAAACTACTTCGTGAGATGCAGCGCGAGGAAGAAGAGCATCGGTCAAGTTTGACGGCGCTCTACCGTTCCCGATTCGGGGACCGCGTGCCGCTTATCCGGCGGCAGGACATTCGCGGGTTTGTTTCTCGTCCGCCGGTCTGGCTGATTGAGCCGATCGGACCCAAGATGGTTCGGCGGGCCGTGCTTTCGATGGAATCCGAGACCCGTGAATTCTACGATGCGGCGCTCAAAAAGATCACGGATCCGGCTACACGGAAGCTGCTTTCGGACCTGGCCGAAGCGGAGCTGAAACACACGGCGACCGCGGAAACGGTAGAAAAGCAATACATTACGCCCGAAACGCAGACCGTTGAAGCAACGGCGCAACGGCGAGCTTTCGTGCTCCAGTTCGTGCAACCGGGGCTGGCCGGATTAATGGACGGCTCAGTCTCCACGCTGGCTCCGCTGTTTGCCGCTGCCTTTGCTACACACCAGAGCTCGGACGCGTTCCGCGTGGGGCTTGCGGCCTCAATTGGAGCGGGCATTTCGATGGCGTTTGCGGAAGCGCTTTCGGATGACGGTTCGCTGACGGGCCGCGGACGCCCGGTCGTGCGAGGCCTTGTGACGGGCGCTATGACAACAGTCGGCGGAATTGGGCATACGATGCCCTATCTGATTTCGACTTTTCACCTGGCTACAACGGTCGCGATCGTGGTAGTTGTTCTGGAATTAGCCATAATCAGCTGGGTCCGCAATCATTACATGGAAACGCCACTGTTCCGGGCCGCCTTGCAGGTTGTTCTGGGAGGTGCGCTGGTGTTCGCAGCCGGTATCTGGATTGGAAGTGCGTAAGAAATGATCGAATACGAAACGGCGAGCGCCGAAGTCCGCGCGGTCTTCGACGACATCATGGCGACGCGGAAGGTGGATTCAGTCAACAACTTCTGGAAAGCTCTGGCAGTTCATCCGCCGACGCTCCGGCGTACCTGGGAGAGCCTTAAAGAAGTGATGGCGCCGGGCGCGCTGGATCCTCTCGTGAAAGAGATGATCTACCTGGCCGTGAGCGCGACTAATCAATGCCAGTACTGCATGGCGTCACATACCGCCGGTGCGCGGAACAAAGGCATGACGGACGAGATGTTCGGCGAACTGATGGCCGTAATCGGGATGGCGAACCAGACGAACGCCCTGGCGGTGGGTTTCCGAGTTCCGGTGGATGAACAGTTCAAGGCGGCGTCGTAAGCGGAACGGGCTACAGCCGTGAGTAGCCAGCGCACAATGCCGGGCGGCCGGGTGGATCGCAGCTCGGTTCCCAAAGGCGAAAATGGCCGGGGCATCTGCCGCTGGTGCAACCTGGAAGTTCCCGAGGGGCGCTGGACGTTCTGTTCCGAGTGGTGCGTGGAAGAGTGGCGGCTCCGTACCGATCCCGGTCACCTGCGTCAGCGAGTATTTGAACGCGACAAAGGGATTTGCTCAGCATGCGGCTTGAACTGTATCGCTGAGTTCTCCCGGCTGCGTCGGCTAAGAGGCGCTGCGCGCCAACGCGCCATCGCAGAGTGGCAGATCGGACGGCGCAAATCGATCTGGGACGCCGATCATATCGTCCCGGTGGCGGAAGGCGGCGGCGAATGCGACCTTTCCAACCTTCGGACCTTATGTTTGAGGTGCCACCGGGTATGCACGGCACAGCTTCGATCGCGGCTCGCGAGAAGCAAATGAACCCGGAACGAGACAGCTAGGCCGATTGGGCCTGAGTTCGCTGAATTGTCATGCCGCGGCCATAGACCTCTTTAAAGGCGCGCAACGCTTCGCTTGCAGCCCAGAGTTCCAGGCTCGGCTCGTCTGCGGCAGATACCAGAAGCTGAAGGTTGGGGTCCTTTATCTTTAGCGACAGGTCTTTGACCTTTTGCTCGTGACTGCGATCCAGGCTATCGGCTAATCGCAAGAGGGGCGTAAGGTAGGTTACGACCCGCTTCGATTCAGCGTCGAGTTCCTCGAAAAACGTCTTCTTCGGCTGAGGCAAGGCTTTCCGGTGAAAGCGGCAGAGCGCCGCGACCGCAAGTTTTTCGCGATTAGTGAAATCCTGGAAGGTCGGAGTTGGCCACGAGATAGGCGGAGTGCTTATGGTGGCCGGTTCCGCTGACGAAATGCCCGACGTCATGGACCAGCGCCGCCGCCTCCAGAAGCTTACCTGCCGGCGGAGGCAGGCGGTGAACAGGCTGAAGGATATCGAAAAGCCGGCCCGCCAAAAATGCGACCTGGCGAGCGTGATTCATGTTTAGCGCGTACTTCTCGCCAAGGGCTTCAACTTCCGCGCGCTCGTCGGCGGAAAGGCGGCTTGCTTCGAGTCCGACACCCCGGGCCGCGAGATCCGCGATGATGCCGTCCCGAACGCCCGCCGAGCAATAAAACAAAGCCGGGTGTTGAAATCGTTCCAGTGTTCGAAGGAATACGGCCGCACCCGCAACGATAATCTCAGCGCGTCGCGGCCCGACGCCCACCATTTTCTTTCGCTGCGCCAGACTGCTGCCCGCGATGCCGGAATAGAAGGCACGCAGGTCGCGGGTGGAGGCTCGAACACGGTCGGCTTCATCACGCTTCGTTCGAGGGATCTGGTTGACTGCACAGACAAGGGCCGCGGCGGACGCCGACGTGCCAATAGCACGGTCGAACTTCTTGTCGGCGTGTTCCTGGCAGAAGGGTTGTAGCTTTTCAGCAATAAATGCGTCGAGACGCTGGAGATCGGCCGGCGTCGGCGGATCGTTCTTCAGGAACATCTCGGTCAGTCGAACTGCGCCCAGGGGCTTCGACACGGCATCGATGATTTCTGATCCGCGGCTGATGATCAGCTCGGCGCTCCCGCCGCCCACGTCGATCGTGAGCGTGAGCTCTTTGGGCCTGGGCCACCGCGACTCAACGCCAAGATGGATCAGCCGGGCTTCCTCCGGCCCCGAGATGATTTCCACATTGGTACCGAGAACCGTACTAGTTTTCTGCAGGAAGTCTTTTTGGTTGCTAGCGTCGCGCACTGCGCTCGTAGCTACAGCCCGGACACCCGCCACATCCAGGCGTGCATACGTTCCAGCCATGCGTGACAGGGTGGCAAGAAGGAACTGGAGCGCCTCCGCGCTGATTGTGCCTGACCGGAAGACGCTCTCCCCAAGCCTGGTTACTTCCCGATCTGCTGCCAGTATCCTGGTTTGCCCACCAGTCACTTCTGCCGCCAACATGCGCACAGAATTACTACCTATATCGACCGCGGCGTATCGAGGCATCGTTGCCTTTATAGTAGGCGGAGACCTCGCAATGTGAAGCCCGCCGTTAAACTAGATAGTAGTCATGCATGCTTTCTCTGAGCGGGGGGACAACCCTGCCCTTTTTTCAGCCGGTGGAACTTTGTTGTTTGGGAAGGCATGAAGTTTCTTCTCGAACCTGTTAGCAGCAAATATCGAAACTGGATGCTTCGCTGGGAAAACCAGCTCTGCTTTCGCTCCACAGACCGGATTGCACGGCCATTTGAATACGGCATTGAATGGAGCCGAAATTGGCCCTTCGCGCAAGAGTGCATGGAGAGCGCGGAAAGCGAAGAAGATTTCATTCTTCGGTTGAACCAAAGAGCCATTGAGGGCCGCGAGGAATTCTTCGCGTACAAGCCTCCAACGGAATTTAAGCTCGAAGACAACTGGCTGACATTTCAGTCTCCGGTTAGCACGCCCTACGAAGAAAACAACAAGGTACACGGACTCTGGTTTCCGGCAAATAACGGCAACGGGAAAGCGGTGGTAGTTTTACCGCATTGGAACTCGAAGCTGCCGCAACAAAATGCGTTATGTGCCGGCCTGCAACGGCTTGGCATCAGCGCCCTGCGGATGAGTCTGCCGTACCACGACGCGCGCATGCCCGCGGGCCTGGCTCGAGCGGACTATGCGATGTCGGCCAACATCTGCCGGACCATCGACGCAACCCGCCAGGCCGTGATCGACACTCGGGCCTGCTTTGATTGGCTCGAGAGGCAAGGGTTTCACGATCTCGGAATGATCGGCACAAGCATCGGCTCCTGTTACGCGTTCCTTGCAAGCGCTCTTGACGACCGTATCAAGGTGAACGTGTTTCAACCACTGCTCGACCTACGTGGCCGACGTGGTCTGGGAGGGCTTGTCGACGCGGCATATACGGCAAAGCCTGAAGGGCGCCATTGACCTCGACACGCTACGGGAGCTTTGGTGATGCATCAGCCCGCCCAGCTATTACGATCTCTACACGGCAGAAAGAAGCGCTCCAAGTTCATCTACACGCGCTTCGATACGACGTTTCCCGTGCATCTTTCGCGCCAGGTGATTGAGGGGGCCCGCCGGGGCCGATGGGACCACGCGGTAACCGTTTTTCCGTGCGGCCACTACACCATGGGCGAATTTCCGTTCAAATACATGACGGGATACCAGATTTGTTCTTTTGTGAAGCGAAATTTGTAGGGTCGAATCTCTAAAGGGATGAAGAAATGAGTTGTCGCCGTCCAATTCACAAAGCTGTTCTATTGCCCAGTGTGCGTTTACCGCTCGCCGCTCCGGCATTCGCTCAACAGCAGGGCCAGGGCGCGGCTCCTCCCCAGCGACCGGTTATTTCAGTCGAGCCGACGATGCCTCCCCAGACAGGCGATCCTTCTTACAGAGGTAGCGTGCCGCAGGGACAGGCTTCCGCTACGGCCATCCCGCTCAGTTTGGGGGAGGCGATTCGCCGCGGTTTGAAGGCTAACCTGGGATTACTCACAAGTGCGGAGGCAAGCCGGGAAAGCAGAGCGCAGCGACTTCGCGCTTTAAGCGCCTGTTTCCGAAAATTACCGGACAGGTCAGCGCGACCGAGCAACAGCTGAATCTGCAGGCATTGGGCTTCATTGTTTCGTTCCCGCCAAGCAGCGGATTCTCCATTCCGACGATCGTCGGGACCGTACGGCTATCAGACCGCGAAGGTCAAACGCCCAGATTTCGCTTGTTCGATTACAGCGCCATCAGCAACTTCAGAGCTTCGCGGGAAGAATATCAAGGCTGCCGCGCTTTCGGTCGCAAAATGCGCGGGACCTGGTGGCGCAAGCGGTAGGAAACGCGTACCTGCAGATTATTGCGGACGGCGCCCGGATTACCGCGACACAGGCCGAGATTGATGCCGACACTGCGGTTTACACGAATGCTTCGCGCCGGCATGATGCCGGTACCGCGATCGGCATCGACGTTCTTCGATCGCAAGTTGAACTAAAGCAGCGGCAACAGACCCTGATTGCAGTGAAGAACCAGTTCGAGAAGGACAAGTTAACTCTTGGGCGCGTGATCGGGCTTGCCCGTCGGGCAGGATTTTACGGTGGCCGATCCGTCGCCTTCGGTTCCGCTCGAAAGCGATGAGCCTGAAGGACGCCTTGGCGAAGGCATATGAACATCGCGCGGATTATCAGGCTGCGAAGTCCCGGGTGGTTGCCGCTGAATTTACTCTGCGTGCCGCGAAAGCCGAGCGCTATCCGACCGTGACTGCGAATGGATACTACGGCGACGCAAGGCCTGCGGCTGTTTACCAACTCACATGGCGTGTTCAACGCCACTGGTGCCGTTCAATTCAACATCTTCGATGGCGGACGAATCAAGAGCGACATTCTCGAAAGCGATTCCGAGTTGCAGAATCGGCGGAACGAGATGGAGAATCTGCGCGGCCAAGTCGATTACGAAGTGCGCAATGCGCTGCTTGACCTGACGTCGGCCAGTGCGCAGGTGGAAGTGGCAAAGAGCAACATCGAGCTGGCGGACCAGACACTCAAGCAAGGGCGGGACCGATTTGCTGCCGGAGTCACCAACACGGTTGAAGTGGTGCAGGCGCAACAGGCCGTGGCGGACGCGAACGAGAGCCTGATTTCGGCTCAATACCAATACAACGTCGCAAAGGTGGCGCTGGCTCGCGCGCTTGGGCTTAGCCGAAGAGAATATGGGCGTGTACTTCAACGCCAAGCCGTAAGATCGACTGCTCGTCATTTGTCGATGACGAAATTTCCGGCAAACAGAGTATCGATTCCGGAGGAATAAAAGCTGCGCAGGGCATCGCGCGGCGTGCATACCAGCGGATCTCCAAACAGGTTGAAGCTGGTGTTGTAAAGCAGCGGCAGTCCGGTCGAACGTCCCGGCGGCCACCAGGAGGGAGTGGAACATCGGATTCTCTTCCCGCTGACCGTGTGCACGCGAACCAGATCGTCTTGCCCAGAGAGCGCTGCCGCTAAAGCGTCGCGATATTCCGGCCTGCACTTTGCCGACAGTGGCGAGATAATGCGCATTTGGCCCCACTTCGAAGTACTTGTCCGCAAGTTCTGCCGGCACGGAGGCGGCGAATTTTCGGAACGCTCTCGCGGTGCTTGATGTAGACGTTCAGGTTCTCCGTGGAGTAGGGATTCTGCGGCGACGCGAGGATGCTGCGATTGCCTAGCGCTCGCGGACCGAATTCGGTCCTGCCCTGCATCCAGGCAACGACTTTGAAGTCGTTGAGGGCCTGGACTGCCCGATCGATAAGTTCGCCCTCCGTCGGTATAAACAGAAACCGCAGCTTGCAGTTTTCGAGCACCTGTTTCACTTGCTGGGGCGAGTACGATGCGCCCAGGCAAAGAGTCCGGAAGGGGATTCGCTGCGTTTGGCCGTAGTGGTTATGCCAGGCATAAAGAGCAGCGCCGAGCGAAGTGCCTGCGTTTCCTCCCACGGGTTGCACGTGAACTCGTGCGAAGTTTCGTTCGAGCGCTCGCACCAGCAGGCTATTGAGCGCCAGGCCGCCGGCGATGCAGACGTTCTCGGCATCGCCCAGCATTCTGACTACGGCTTCCTCAACGGCCGTCTGAAGACTCGCCGCCATATCCGCCTTTGCTTCTTCGGAAAGCGGCTGGTAAGGGGCAAGGCCACACTCGTCATAGAAGCGTCTGCTGAAGCCGCCCTGCGTCAACTCATCGGCGTCGAGATAACTGCGGTCGAAACGCGGCCAAGCCGATTCATTCCAATGGAGAATTTTGCGGAAGGTCGCGAGATAGGCCGGCTGTCCCAGAGTCGAAAGCCATTGCACTTTGTGCTCGTCGCCGCGCGGGTCGAAGCCGATCAGCTCTGTTACCCGGTTAAACAGATCGCCGAAGGAATCAGGAAAATACATCTCCCGAACGAGGCCTCATCTGATTGGCGACAGCCTGGTAGAGGACAGCGGAGCGATAGTCGCCCGCCCGATCGATGCTGAGCACGGGCGCGATCTCGAAGGGCGAAGTGTAGTAGGCCGAAGCCGCGTGCGCATGATGGTGTTCCACAACGACGATGTCGCTTTGTGGGAAGCGCGCGCGCAGTGCCAGTTGGGCTGCGCTCTCGGACGTGGTTGCGAACCGGCGTGCAACGGCAACGCAGTCGATCTCATCGAGCTTAATTCCGGCAATCTCGAGCGCACCAGCGAAAGCTTCTTCCGGAAAAGTTTCCGGCCGGTCGTGGCGCGAGACCTTCTTCTGCTCGACTGCCGAAACCAGCTCTCCATCTTTGACTACACAGCAGGCGGGATCGCTGAGCAATCCGCCCAAGCCCACAATCGTTTTCGACATGCTTAGACTTTTCGCAGCCTCGCGAACGTGCGCTCGCGGCCGATGCAGGCAAACACGGCAAAGGCACTCGGCCCAACGGATTGACCGGTCAGCGCGGCGCGGCTTGCGTTGATGAGCACACCAGCTTTTACACCGCGTTCCTCCGCGAGTTTGCGCAGATCGCCCTCGACGCTCGCTTCTGAAAACTCGGGATTCGCCTCGAGCCGGTCTGCTAGCTCATGCAGCAACTCGCGCGCCCCGGGTACGTTGAGTTTCGCCAGGGCCTGCGCTTCAACCGGGAAATCATCGGCGAAATAGGGCGCGGCCTCGAAGCGGGAAATCGAGCAGACTGGAAAAGCGCGCACGAATGGTATCGACCACCTTTGCGAAAAAACCTTCGTCGCCATACGGCTGCAGGTGGTGCTCTTCGAGCGTTCTTTTCACAAGCGGCAGCAGTTTCTCAACGGGCAAAGCACGCAGATGTTGAGCGTTCAGCCACAGGGCTTTCGGATCAATCGGGTCTGCTTCGCTGAAGTTGACAACCGCGTTACTCCGGTTCACGCCTTCAAAACTGAATGCGGCAACTAACTCGTCCAGCGACATCTGCTCCCGATTGTCCTTAGGCGACCAACCGAGGAGGCACAGAAAGTTGATGTAGGCCAGCGGCAGGAATCCGTTGTCCCGGTATGTCATCACGCTCACGACCGGGCCGTGCTTCCGCTTCGAGAGTTTCGCGCCATCAGGCGCAATCAGCAACGGCAGATGAGCAAACGTCGGGATAGGTGCCGCCTGCAGCCTGGAACAGCAGTAAGTGCTTGAAGGTGTTCGAGAGGTGGTCCTGGCCTCGGATGATGTGGAGTGATGTGCAAGTCGATATCATCGGCGCAGGAGGCAAGATGATAAGTCGGCATGCCGTTGCTTCGCAGTAGCGCGAAATCTTCGATATCGGCCGTCAGCTTCGATTTGCTGTTCCGTAAACATCGTCGTCGAATGCAACTCGTATCCCGGCTCTCTGTTCACTCGAAACCGGATGACAAAAGGCTCTCCGTTTGCCGCGCGTCGCACGCTCTCCGCTTCCGATCAACGCCCTCATCTCCGGATTGCAAAGCCATTGCCCTTCCGCTTGAGGCTTCTCTTCTCCGACGCTCGCAGGCGTGAAGTCGCGATACGCGAGTCCCTTCGCCAGCAGGTCGTAGGCGAGCTTGCGATGCAGATCGAGACGCTCGGATTGCCGGTAAAATTCATCCCACCGAAATCAAGCCAGTTCAGCCCTTCATAGATGGAGTTCAGGGACGCTTCAGTGTTGCGGTCCACGTCGGTGTCATCGATTCGCAACACCATCGTGCCCTGATGTCTCCGTACATAAAGCCAATTGAAAATGAATGTGCGTGCGCTGCCGATGTGCAGATATCCTGTCGGCGAAGGCGCAAATCGAGCCCGAATCATGAAACTTCAGTTTACTGAAGTGCCCTGTTCTTCACGTCGCTCGACAGCCTGCGGTAGAGTGCCGAGAAGTGTTGGAGGTCCAATTGTTCGGCTCGCAGATTCGCTTCGGGCAGGGAGTCGATCGCAGCTCCGTAAAAGGGCCGAAGGTTATTCCGCAGATTCTTTCGCTTGTGCGTGAAAGCAGCGGCCCGACGAATTGCAGGAGAGCGTCCACGATCGGGCGGTATCGCCTGCTTCCGCCGAAGTCGAACAGCGCCGGAGTCTACTTTCGGAGGCGGGGAGAACGCGCAAGGAGGGACTTTAGCAGACCAATTCGACATCGCACACCAGCTGGGTGGCTACCGTCAGGTACCCGTAGTCGCGTGAACCCGGCTGCGCTAACACGCGTTGGGCCACTTCCCACTGCATAAGGAAAACTGCAGTTTCGAAACCTGTCGTCCAGGTCCAGGAACTTCTCGATAATGGGAGACGTGATGTAGTAGGGCAGATTACCAGCGATAGCGGCCGGTCCCCATTGCGTCAGATCTGTCTCGAGAACATCAGCATGGTGAACGTGCAGGCGCGCGTCTCCGGCAAAGTGACGCTCTAAGTGCCTCACCAGCGAAGGATCCAACTCAACGGCATGCAATTCGTCAGTCCGATCCAGGAGATACCGCGTCAGCGCGCCCTTGCCCGGGCCGATCTCGATGGTTCGCGGCGTGTGTTCGCCGCATGCGGCCTCTGCCAATCTGGCCAAAATTTCGCGGTCGGCCAGAAAATGTTGACCAAGGTGGGCAGGCAAGCTCAAGTTTAGAACAGAAAGTGACCTTGCCAGGCCCAAGTTCGCGTCTATGGTGGCGTGAACTGGCTTATCTATCTTAGCCGCGATTGCCGCGGGCGCGGCCAATCCAGGCCAGGCGGGCACGAATGCTGAACTCAGAAAGTCCATTGGGCAACCCTGTTTGCCGCCGCCTGGGTTTATGTTTCGGGCTTGATTGGAGTTCTTCTGCTGCAGATCATCTTTCGAGAGGCGTGGCCAGGTGGACAGAAGCTCGCCGGTGCTCCCTGGTGGGCATGGACGGGCGGGCTGATCAGTATTGCGTCCACAATCGCCGGACTGATGCTTGCACAACGGCTCGGCTCCGGCGTTTTCACCGGAATCAGCCTCACCGCTTCGCTTGCCATGTCCATCCTCCTGGACCACTTCGGTTGGATCGGATTCAAAGTTCACCCGGCTTCATGGCCGCGCATCCTGGGTTGTTCACTGATGGTTCTTGGTTTGTGGCTGGTCTCGAAATTTTGATCAGTCAAGAACGTATCCTTTTCGCAGCGACAAAGGGGCTGGGTAATACCGCCGGTCGGGAAGTATGTCGCGGCTGGCAGACGTGAATAGCTCCCTTTCTTCGGTGCTGATCAGATGCTCCCAATCGGAGTTGATGACGCCCCCAAGAAAGGGCGTGTAGATGACGCGTTTTTGTTGCCGCAGTGCGTATGCACCCAACCAGGCACCAAGAAGCGGCAAAGACGCTCCGCGGGGCAGATTCTCGAGCGCGTCGAGAAGAAAAACAGTCCTGAGAACGGCGAACTGTACCGAAACAGCACCGACCGAGCGCTGTTTCCAGGCTTGCCCAAAGTAGCCCGGATCAGCTTCCTTGCGCCCCCGATCAGGACTTCCACACAGCCCTCCAAAGCCGAGTTGAAGCCCGGCTTCCACGATCTCACCGGACCGATCGCGAATGCGCCCGCCGATCATCACGGCGTCCGGGTACAGGTCGAATAATCCGCGCGCTTCTCACCCCAGTGCTCGTTATCGATGACTAAGTCCTGGCTCCAGAAAGCACACCAGCTCGTCATGGCCCACCAGGTTCCGAGCGAGGGAGATCAGCGCTCGCGGATCGGAGTGTAAGTCGAGGTCTGTCGACTCGTTATGCGTGGACGTTTCACGATCCGTTAGTAAGAGGCAGGCAATTTGTCCCGGATCCGTCTTCTTTCGCACGAAGTGCCAGTGCGGAGCACCGGGGAAGAACGGGCTATTCTCAACCCGAAACTGCTCCTCCATCCCTCTTGCCCGAAGAAAGTTCACGAGCACTGCCTGCTGCGAAGTCATGATGTATGACTTCGAGTGGGCATCTTCCGCTGTCGACGTCGAATGCATTCGCCAGCTGTAAACCACTTCCGGAATGTGAACGGCAGTGTGGCCGGCCGCTGCGAATTTCAGGAAGAGATCCCAATCGGGGCTGCCCTCCGTGGCAGGATCGGAATACGCCCCGAGCCGCAGCGCTTCTTCTCTGTTCACGACTCCCAAATGGGCAATGTACGCCAGATTTCCAAGGAGCACCGGATCCCAATCCGGTTTGAAGTAAGGCTGAGACACCCCCGCTTCACTTAGCTTGTCTTCGTCCGTGTAGAGAATCGCCGGATAGCCCGAGTTCTTCACATGGTCAGCGACAATTTTCAGAGCATCGGGATAGAGTTGATCGTCCCCGTCCACTGGCAAAACATAGCGGTTGCTTGCCTGCTCCAGACAAAAACGCAGCCCGCGGATAATACCCAGGTTCTGCTCTGACCGACAAACCTTGATCCAGGAGCGCTGCCGGAGCGCATTGAGGCACTCGAGCACATCGGCTCGTGTGCAACCGTTATCGAGCACCACCCATTCGCAGGCGCCGTCAGCGTTCTGCGATTGAATGGAATCCGCTAAAGCATTCAGATATTGCGTGGGGCTTCCATCCCAAACGGCTGTCAGGATCGAAAGCAAGCCGGACGGAACCGGGTCCGATATATCGTCTGGCGGAGTTGCAGGTGCCGGGAGATCCAATCGCGGTACCGGCGGGTCTCAAGGTCGGGGAAATAGCGTTGGCGTCGACGGCGCAGAGCTTGCCGGGCGAGCCTGACCATGCGCTTCACCAGCTTTACCGCCGCACGAAATTCGCTCACTGATAGTAGTTTTCCCCTTGATATCTTTGGTAGGTAAGAAATGACGGAGCAACACGCGTCCGAACTCCAGGTAGAAGAGCTAAAGGAGAAGATCCGTCACCTCGAATCTGAACTGAAGCATTCGAACTTTCGCATGACTCAGGTCCTCGAAGCCCTCGAGTCTCATCAGGAAAAACTGCGAGCACAGCAGACGTCCATTGCACGGCTGGAGCGGATCCAGATGGAGATGATCACGGGACGCGCGTGGCGTGCACTCCGCGCCGCAACCGACCTGGTCAGGCGTTTCGTTCCTGTCTCCCGGCGATCTTCGTCCGATTCCGTAGCTCTCACGGAGAAATTATCGTACCTGGTATGCGACGAACCGAAATCCAAGGATAAGACGCCCCGGAGCGGCATCATTACAGTTCGGGGCTGGTGCCTTTGCGAAGGCGGTGTCGATCACGTCCAGGTGATTGCGGGCAGTCTCCCGCCGGTAGAAGCAAAACCGTCTATCGCCCGTCCGGACGTAAAGAAGGCACATGCGGAACTCGATTCGACGGGGCGCTCCGGATTTGCCGCCAACATCGATTCCGCTCTCTTACCGAACGGGACCCACACAATTACTATCCGCCTCATCTCGGAAGGCGTTCCCGTACGAGAAGCACATACCTCTGTTCTGATCGACCACGAGAACGGATTTTCTTCGAAGTACGACCGCTGGATCAAGGAGCTCGAAAGGCCGGACGAGTCGCTGGTTGCGCTACGCTTGCCGGGCCTTGCCGCTCAGCCCCTGATCAGCATCCTGATGCCGGTTTATAACACGGATCCCAAGGAGCTTGAGGACGCGGTTCAATCCGTCATCAATCAGTCGTATCACCATTGGGAGCTGTGCATCGCCGACGACGCTTCTCCTCGATCTGGCGTCCGCCAGAAGCTGGAGAGCTTCGCGTTCAAAGATGCGCGAATCAAACTAACCTTTCGGGAAGTAATGGCGGCATCTCGGAAGCGTGCAATTCCGCCGCACAACTGGCGACGGGAGATTACATCGGCTTCCTCGATCACGACGACACCTTATCGCCGAACGCTCTCGCGCACGTTTGCGAAGCGATCAACGAAGTTCCGGATGCCGATTTGATCTATAGCGACGAAGACAAGATCGACGCGCTCGGGAGGCGGTTTGAACCGTTCTTCAAGCCGGATTGGGCTCCGGATCTGTTGCTCTCGGAGAACTACATCTGCCATTTCCTTGTACTCAAGAAAGAACTGGCGGAAAGCATCGGCGGCTTCAATTCGGATTACGATGGCAGCCAGGATTATGACCTGATCCTGCGGGCGAGCCGGCAGGCCGAGAAGATCCATCACATTCCGCGGGTCTTGTACCATTGGCGCGCCGGAGTAGCATCCACGGCATCAACGATCGAGAACAAGACGTATGCCCTGGACGCGGCGCGGAACGCGCTCGAACGCCATTGTCTCAGAGACTGATCCGGGAATCAGAGTGGAGACCGGAAGCGCGACAGGCCGTTGGCGGGTGCGGTATCCGATTTCGGCCGAAGCCCGCGTCAGCATCATCATCGCTTCCGGCGGCAAAGCGGACATTCTGAAGACCAACCTCGAAGGGCTCTTCACAAAACGCGCTACCGGAACTTCGAAGTTGTCGTCATCGACAACTCCAAGGGACAGGTGATCGAGAAACTGCTCCAGGATGTCCAATCTCACGCGACTGTTCCGCTTCGCTACATCGATTACCGCCATCAACCCTTCAACTACTCGAAGATCAACAACGAAGCTGCCCGGCATTGCGACTCGCCGATTCTTCTGTTCCTGAACGACGACACCTCCGTCATTGCGGAGGACTGGCTCGAATCCATGGTCGAGTTGATCGAGCGGCCGGAGGTGGGAGTAGTGGGAGCAAAGCTTCTCTATCCGAGCGGGCTCATCCAACATGCGGGCGTGGTGATGGGTATATTCGACAATTGCGGTCACGCATTCAAGTCATTGGACGGTAGCACGACACATTACTTCGACTTTTCGGATGTCATCCGCAACGTCAGCGCTGTGACAGGCGCCTGCCTGATGACGAAAAGACACGTTTTCTGGCAGGTGGAGGGATTCGACGAGAGCGATTTCGCGGTCGCTTTCAACGACATCGATCTTTGTCTCAAGATTGGCAGCGCAGGGTACCGCGTGCTGTATACTCCGCACGCCCTGCTGTACCACCACGAAGCGCATTCCAAGACCTCGAAGGATCTGGTGCCTCATCCGCAGGAAGTGGCGCGCATGCGGTCCAAGTGGAACACCGTCATTGCGCGGGATCCGTTCTATAGCCCCAATTTGACGCGCAACGATGAAGACTACTCGATCAGAACGCTCGAGTAGCGCTATTGCCTATAAACAATCGGCGTAAAGCTGATGCTGATTCCCCGGCTGATCGGCTGGGCAATAGCCAGAACGCTCGGGAAATCCGGAACCGCAATGTTGTTGTATTGAAGCCGCGCCGTATCACCGACGAACGACGCCGACCCATCCCGGACTTCGTACTCGGTGATTCTGCCCTTTCCATCCAGGTTCAGCTTCAATACCACGGAAGAGCGGAGTTGCAGGGGAACCAGGTTTGCGCCCCAGTGGTCGGCGTACATGATAGGAACTTCGTAGTTGGAAACGCGGGTGGTGGTGCCGATGGTGAACGAAAGCGCCCCAAACAGAATGATGCTGGAAAGCAGACCGCCCGTAGCAGGGAGGGTGATGGGCCGCATGAAATCGTCCAGGCGAAACAGCCAAGCGATTCCAGGCTCGTCTGATTCTGGACAACGCGCCTTCGGCAATCGCCTGGCGTTCACGAGAAGCGGCTACCTGCAGCGCCGCTCGCAGATGAGCCGGCGGCTTCGTGACAGGAAGGGCCCGCAGAGTCGACCGGACGGACCGCATCTGTTCAAACTCGCGTTGAACACGACGGACACTCGCTCAAGTGCCTCACGATTCGGGCTCGCTCGCGTTCACGCAGCCTCCCGTCGATGAAACTTGTGCTACGACGTTTGGCGATCCAGCAATTCATATGTGGTTCGTCCTAAACACTTACTCTAGGCAAGCGCTTCCGCCAATCCCGGATTCGCTTGTCCGTTCAGTTCACGCCTTAGCGCTTCCCGCCCGCGCAGGATGCGCGACTTCACCGTTCCCAGTGAAATCTGCAAAATATCTGCGATCTCCTCATAAGTCATGTTCTGGATATCGCGCAAAACGACCGCCGTCCGGAACAGCGGATTGATTTTCGTCAACGCCCGTTCCACCATGGCGCGAGTTTCGCTGTCCAGCGCCTGATCGTAAGGAGACCGGCCCGGATCCTGCGCTAGCTCGATCGAGTAATCTAGTCAGGGCGCCGGTCTTTCTCGATCGGCACCTCGCGCCGGCAATGGCGAGCAAACCAGCGGCGATGATTATGCGCCTCGTTCACCGCAATTCGGTAAATCCAAGTACGTAAACTACTCTGCTCCCGAAACGAATGAACGCTCCGGAACACCTTCAAGAAGACTTCCTGCACGACATCACAGGCATCCGTCTGATTCCCGAGCAACCGGTAGACCATGTTGAAGATCGGTTGCTCATAACGATCGATCAGCTCCTGGTAAGCACTATCGATACCGGCGCGAAGCCCCCGCAGAATCCGGGCTTCTTCTTCCGAAATCCCGTTCTGCGCGCCCGCCAGTATGGAAAGGCTACCCGAGTTCCCCGACAAGGAGTGCGCCATCGATTAGAATTTTACTCCTAATTGCCAGCCGACCTAACTGCAACCTTAGACACCGCTGGGCCTTCCGCAGTTCCCGGACTCTGACACACCTTCCGGTAGTACGCTTCGTACTGCGGAATGATCAGATCTGTGCAGAAGCGAGTGGTTGCCGTTTTCCGGGCGGCTTCGGCCATTCTTGTGGTGCAGCTGGGGATCTGTCAAGCAGTTCGATAATTCTCCCCGCCTGGGCCGCGTGGTCGCCCACCGGCTCCATGAATCCGTCGACCCCATGAGTGATCAGGTCCGGCACGCCGCCCGTTCGAGTCGCCACCGGGGGCACGCCGCAGGCCATAGCTTCGAGCGCCGCCAGGCCGAAGGCTTCCGTCTCGCTGGGCAGGTGGAGAACGTGCGCGTGGGGGATCAGGCGCTCCAGGTGATCTTGCTTGCCTAGAAACTTAACTGCTTCATTTACACCGAGTTCCCACGCCAGGCGTTCGGCCGGCCCACGATCAGGTCCATCGCCGGCCATCAGCAGTTCCGCATCTACTTCTTTCCGGACCTGCGCGAATACATGGATGCAGTCGAGCACGCGCTTGACGGGCCGAAAGTTCGAAACGTGCATGATCCGCTTCCTCCCGTGTGCTCGAGCTTCTTCGTTCTGGCTGGTAGAGCGAGCAGTTTACGAAGTTATGGATCACTTCAATCGGGTTCTTGACGCCGAAAGAACTCGACCGTGCGCTCCCGCATGTACTCGCTGATCGTCGTAATCCCGTTTGATTGTTCGATCGAAAACTTCGTGATCGGGAAATAGCTCGGGTCGGAGCCAACCAGGGTGATATCCGTCCCATGGAGGGTCGTAATGAACGGCAGATACCTGTTTTTCGTCATCTGCTGAGCCAGGAGGGCTGAAATCGAGTGTGGAATGGCGTAATGGACGTGAAGCAGGTCGAGTTGATGCCGGTCGGCGACTTCCATCATCCGCGAGGCCAGGGCCAGGGAGTACGGCGGATAGTGGAAAAGCGGGTAATTGGAAACCTCTACTTCGTGATAAAAGATTCCGGGAGTTCCCATATCCAGACGGATGGGAGAGGCATAGCTAATGAAGTGCACTTCGTGACCCCGATGCGCGAGTTCCAGCCCCAATTCGGTCGCGACAATGCCGCTGCCGCCGTACGTGGGGTAGCACGTGATGCCGATCCGCATGGTTCCAGTATCAGCTGGAATCCGGATTTCCTGCCGGACGGGGTCGGGTCAGACGGTCAGTACTATTTTGCCGATGTGTTCTCCGCCCTCCATCGCTCGTGAGCAAGACGCGCATCCCGCAAGGGGAAAGTGGAGTCGATAACCGGCTTGATCCACCGCTTTCCGGGTAAAACAGGCCAAACGTTCTCGAACAGAGACCGGGCGACCAGCCCTTTCTCTTCTTTCGAGCGAATGCGCATGGTCGATCCCATGACGCGCGCGCGTTTTCCCATGAGCTTCCCGATATCTATGTTGGGCTTGCCGACCACCCTGGGTGGCGACGATGCTGATCCGGCCCTCTTGCGCGAGGACGTCGAGATTGCGATCGAGATAAGGGCCGCCGACCATGTCCAGCACGACGTCAACTCCCCGGTTGTTCGTAAGCCGCTTGATCTCCGCGACGAAATCCGATTGCCGGTAGTTGATGGCGCTCTCTGGCCCCAAACCCGACGCAGGCGCTTCCTTTGTCGTCGCTTCCGGCGGTGGCGAAGGGAATAGCCCCGACTTCCCGGCTGACCATGATGGCCATGCTGCCGATACCGCTCGTACCACCGTGGATCAGCACTGCTTCTCCCGCCTTCAGTCCCGCTCGCGTGACGAGATTGTCGAAAACCGTAAACAGATTTTCCGGAAGAGTCGCCGCTTCGGCGAAATTCCAGTTCTCGGGAATCGGAAGACCTGCTGGACGGGCGCGACGCAGAACTCCGCATATCCGCCGCCGCTCAAGATCGCGCAAACAGCGTCTCCGGCCTTGTATTGCGTAACGCCCTCGCCGACGTGTTCTACCGTGCCGGCAACATCCAGACCCGGTATGTCCGAAGCTCCTGGGGGCGGAGGATATTTCCCCTGCCGCTGCATTAATCTGCCCGAGCAACGCCGGCTGCCCGTACTCGGATCAGCGACTTCTCCGCGTCTTCAGGCTCCGGCGTTGGGCCGTTCCACAGCTCGCAAAACGTCGGCTCCGCCGGGCGAAGAGATCTCGATGGCAATCATGCTTGTCCAATGCTATCTTCGAGTCTTCCCCCCAAAAGATGACGGCGATCGATATCTCCAGCTTTGCGGGCCTGACCGCAATGGTGCTCCTCACGGTTAATATCCTGCTTGGTCTCGTGTTGTCGGCACGATATAACACCGTCCGGCAATGGCCCCATCGCAGGCTGCCGATCTTCGACATACACAACTGGACTGCTTACATCGCATTCGGAATGATCCTCTTCCATCCGATCGCCTTATTGTTTTCGAGTACGGCCGGATTCGTTCCGCTGGACATCGTCTGGCCGCTGCATTCTCCGAAACAGACGCTTTACAACTGCTTTGGCGCCTGGCGTTCTACTCCGTCATCTTCGTCGTCGTCACCTCCTACTTTCCGATCGAAGTTCGGAAGCCGGCTCTGGAAGAAACTTCACTTCGTGTCCTACCCGGCCGCTTTCTTCGTGTTCTTACATGGCATTATGATTGACCCGAACCTGAAGGGACTGCCGCCTGATTTTCTGGACGGGGAGAAGGTGCTGGTTGAAAGCTGTGCTTTGCTGATCATTGCGGCTACGATCTGGCGCATCCGGTATCGGCCCAAGAAACGAAAGCTGGTTGCATCCATCAACAAGGTTGACTATGAAGCGGTTTGAGCAAACTGCTCTCGTCCTCTTGCTTGGCTGCGTTCTCGCTATCGGGACAGAGCCGCTCCGCGGATTCACTGGTGAACGATCTGGAATGGCGCAGCATCGGTCCGGCGGTCATGGGCGGGCGCATATCCGATATCCGCGGCATTCCCGGCGATCCCGACGCTGGTGTATGTTGCCGCGGGCTCCGGCGGCCTGTTCCGGACGAACGATGCCGGCATCACGTGGACACCGCTTTTCGATCGCCAAAGCACGATTTCGATCGGCGCGATTGCGGTTGATCCTAAGAATTCCAAGGTGATCTGGGTCGGAACAGGCGAATCAAAGGTTCGCAACAGCGTTTCTTTTGGCGACGGCTTGTACAAATCGGAAGATGCGGGCGTCACATGGAAGCGGGTGGGACTCGAAAACACCGAGACGATTTCGCGCATCGTCATTAATCCGCAAGACACAAACAAAGTGTTGGTTGC
This sequence comes from uncultured Acidobacteriaceae bacterium, assembly GCA_963730775.1. GTDB lineage: Bacteria > Acidobacteriota > Terriglobia > Bryobacterales > Bryobacteraceae > Bog-105. Next base: position 656,632 of record CAVSTI010000029.1, read on the forward strand.
GGCGGTTGGCCATCCGTTCGGGCCCAACGATGAACGTGGTGTTTTCGCAACGGACGATGGCGGAAAGACCTGGAAGAAAACGCTGTTCATCGACAACGAGCATGGCGCTGTCGGACTCGATTTGGATCCGTCTGATCCGAACGTCGCTTACGTGGGCATGTGGCACTTCGATCGCAAACCCTGGACGTACACAAGCGGTAGCGAGAACGGCGGCGTGTTCCGGTCTCGCGATGGCGGACATACCTGGCAAAAGTTGACGAACGGTCTACCGAAACTGATGGGCCGCATCTCCGTGAAGGTATCGCCGCGCAACTCCAAAGTGGTCTACGTGCTCGCCGAGTCGAAGGAAGGAACACTATTCCGATCCCGGGATGGAGGAGAGACGTTCGAGAAGCTGTCCAGTGACCGCGAATTGATCGGACGCGCGTACTACTTCACGGATCTCCGTGCGGCGCCGGACGACGAGAACCACATTATCGTTCTCTCGGATGCGCTCCTCGAATCGCGAGATGGCGGTCAGCATTTTTCCCGGATTGCCGGCCAGCGTGCACGGCGATCTTCACGCGTTGTGGATCGACGAGAAAGATCCGCGGCGCATGTGGGAAGGCAACGATGGCGGCTTGGCGGTGACGTATGACGGCGGGCACCACTGGGAGCAGGTCAACAATATACCGCTCGGGCAGTTTTACCATGCTTCCGCGGACAACCGGAAGCCGTTTTATCACGTCACGGTCGGGCATGCAGGACAACGGAAGTTGGACCGGACCAAGCCGCACGCGCGAACCGGCCGGCATCTTCAACGACGACTGGCGCATGCTGAATCCGTTCACCGGCTTCAATTCCGTTGCCGACCCGGATGATCCGGACGTCGTCCTGACTGAGCAACCAGGCGGAGCGTTGTTGCGCAACGATCTCCGCACTCGGGAACAACAGGTGATCAGTCCGCAACCCGCAAAGTTTTGCAGGTGCGCCGGCCAGCGCCATGAAGTATCGCTTCAATTGGGATGCGCCGCTCCTTCGATCGCCCCATGGCAAAGACACGATCTATCTTGCGGGCAACGTGATTTTCCAATCTGCCGATTACGGCAAGAGCTGGGAAGCGATCAGCCGCGATCTGACGAACCACGACCTTTCGAAGATGGGAAACGTGGGCGGGCCTATTTCGATCGACAACTCCGCTTCCGAGGTTTACGGCACGATTACGGCTCTTGTCGGAATCGCCCGCCAAGCGTAATGTTCTTTGGGCTGGAACCGATGACGGGAATGTCCAAGTGACGGTGAACGGCGGCGGCGCTTGGACCAATGTTGCCGGCAACATAGCTGGCCTGCCTGCCTCGTCGCCCGTCTCTCACATCGAAGCTTCAAGGGAGAACGAGCAAACGGCTTACGTGTCGTTCGACCGCCACATGTTCGACGACATGCGCCCGTACATCTTCAAGACAATCGACGGCGGAAAGAGTTGGAAGCCGATCGTGAGTGGACTGCCCGAAAAGGCCTTCGTCTGGACCGTTCGAGAAGACCCGCGGAATCCGTATTTGCTTTACGCCGGGACAGAACTCGGCCTGTATGCCTCGTTCGATCACGGTGCGAGTTGGGAACCGCTGCACGGGAAGAACATGCCCTGGGCGATTGCGGTGCGCGACATTTTTGTCCATCCCGAAACGAACGATCTGGTTGTTGCAACACACGGGCGAAGTCTGTGGATACTCGACGATGCCGGACCCTTGCAGACGCTCGCGGGCAATCCCATCGGAAAACGGCTGGGTTAGTGTCATACGTCCGGCGATTCGGTTTTCCCGCCGCGCTACACGTTTTGGATTTGGCGATAAGACCTTCACCGGTCCCAATCCGCCGTATGGCGCACTGCTCAATTACTATCTGGAGACACCCGGAAAGGATGTGCAGGTGCAGATTCTCGACGCGGGCGGGCCTGCCGTGCGTACAATTGCGAGTTCGAACGCTCCCGGCCTTCATCGCGTCACATGGGATCTGCGCTACGCGGGACCGGAAGGCCAGGCCACTGGTGGAGATCGGCGGGGCCGAGGCGGGCCACAAGGTCCGCAGGCTTTGCCGGGAACCTACACGGCACGTTGACGTTGTCGGTGGCACGCGTCACGACGCTAAGTTCGAAGTCGTTCTCGATCCGGAGCTACATGTGGACCCGGCGGATCTGCAGAAGCAATTCGAAGTCGCCCGGGAGCTTCGAGATATGCAGACTTCCGTCAATAGCATGCTTGCCCGGGTCGCTGTCGCTCCGGAGCTCAAATCCCGAGGTAGCCCGGCGAAGCGGCGGCTCTTCTCACACGACCAGCGAATCTGCGTTCGGAAACCGGTCCAAGGTTGAAAGAAAACCTGGAAGCGCTGGCCACGATAGTGGACAGCGTCAACGCCGCCCCCACTCAGGCACAGATGAAATACTTCGCGGACTTGAAAACGCAGTTTCAGGACGCGACCAAACGGGTGAACGCGGTCTTTGGCCAGGCCGGGCCGTCGCCGGCGAATTAGGGCAACAACTTACTTAAGAAATCAGGTTGCAGCCGCTATTCTTGGCAACATGGGAACGGAACCAAAGACTCTTCACGAATCGGTTATCGAAAGTGCCACACTCAGCAGTGTTGAAAGATACCGAAAAACGTAAACGAGCGAGAGCGAACAAGAAATAACCCGAGGCGCTCCACATTGAGGCTGCCGGCTGCCATAACTTTGGCCCTGTTAATATCACTCGTTTGTTTTGCGCTTCTGGGTGGGTTTATTCCCATCTGGATAATGGACGCGATCTATGGAGCCGAGCGAGTTGAGGAGTCCCCTGGGGGTGGTGGCGCAATCGTCATTGCAACGATCCCTATTGCGGGCGTCGTGTGTGCCGCAGAATTTGTGTTCTTGGTTCTGTTTTTTCGCAAGAAGTTTTCACGTCAGCGTTGATTTGCGAAGTAAGTTATTGCCCTAATTAGGCCGCAGCCTGTGCGTGTGCTGGCCGGCCGGACCGTCCGGCTCTGACCCACTTAAGCAGCGAGAACGCACTCACAACCAGGCAGATTCCCGCGACCGTTCCTACCGACCACTTAAAGGCGGGCGTGTTGATGATCCGAAGAATAGCCCTGCCGTACTTAATCGCAAGCAGACTCAGGATGATGAAGCGAACCAGCCTGGATGCTGCCACGATCGCCAGTAATTTCACTCGCGGGTACGCTAACGCGCTGACGGTGGCGACAATGGCCGTGAATGGGAACGGCGGAGGTCCCAAGCAAGCCAAGGCAACAAAGAAGCCGCCCCGCTCACCGACTTTATTCTTCAGATTTGTAAATCTCTGTTCGCCGGTTACCTTCTGAACGCCGGCTTCCCCAATCTTGCGACAAACAAGGTCGAGCAGCAGAGCGCCCGTTGTCGATCCAATCGGTCGCAGAAAGTACGTAGATCCAGGCCTGGCTATGGTGTCTGGCGGCAAGAATGATGACGAGGAGGTCATTGCCGATCGGGAGAAACAGGAACGATGAGTCCATCGACTCCCATCAGGAATGGACCGAGGTAGCCGAGGTGGAGCAGCAGGCGGAGAAGGTGCTGGAAAAAGCTCGACAATGTTGTGATTGTAGCCTGGAAAGCGCCGATGGCAGCGCGATCTTCGGTCGGCGACCAGATTCGAGGTCTACCGAGCGATACCGACCTGGCCCAGCAACCACGAGTACTCGAAGGCCGTGTCTTTCAATTGGTCGTAACGGCCGGAGGCGCCGCCGTGACCTGCGGGATCCATTTTCATCTTTAGTAACAGCGGGTTACTATCCGTTTTGAGCGTACGGGCTTTGGCCACAAATTTGGCCGCTTCCCAGTAGGCGACCTGGCTGTCGTTCAGACTCTCGGTCAGCAACATGGCCGGGTACGCGGTCTTGCGAAGGTTGTCGTACGGGCTGTAGGACAGGATGTAATCGTACGTCTCGCGGTTGTCGTTCGGATTCCCCCATTCGGGATAATCCGTTGTTGTCAACGGCAAGGTCGGATCCATCATGTCGTTCATCACGTCGACGAAAGGCACACCAAGGTGAACCGCACGAAACAGGTCGGGACGCATGTTCACCACCGCTCCCATCAACAGGCCGCCTGCACTCGCACCTTCGATGAGCAGGTGACCCTTCGAGGTCCACTTTTCCCGGATCAGATATTCCGCACAATCGATGAAGTCGTTGAACGTGTTCTTTTTCTTCAACAGCTTGCCGTCTTCGTACCATTGCTCACCCAGGTCATTGCCCCCGCGAATATGCGCGATCACGAACGCGACACCGCGATCGAGCAACGCCAATCGGGAGCTTGAAAACGACGCGGGCATGGCGACGGCATAAGAGCCGTAGGCATACAGAAGAACCGGACCCGTACCATCTCGCCTGAAGCCTTTCTTATACACAACCGAGAGCGGCACCCGGACACCGTCACGAACTGTGGCCCAGAGGCGCTGGGACACATAGAGAGAGGGATCGTAGCCGGGCACTTCCTGCTGTTTCAGCCGGCTGGAGCGGGCGGTCTCGGTGTTGTACTCGAAGACGCTGCGGGGCGTAACCAGACTCTGGTAGCTGTACCGATATGTCTTAGATTCGTAGTCCGGCGTTTCGTCGGGCGATGCAGCGTAGACCGGCTCGGTAAACGGAATGCTGCTCCATTTGTGCGATTTGAAATCGAAGACGCGAAGACGAGCAAGTGCCTCACGCCTTTCGACGGAGACGGCAAAATCTTGGAATAGATCGATGTTCTGGATAAGGACATCGCGGTCGTGAGGGATGAATGGCGTCCAATGCTCGGGGCGTGGGGTCGCTTCCGGGGCCGTCAATACTTGAAAGTTTGTGGCGCCTTTGTTGCTGCGAATGTAAAAGAGATTCTCGCGATGGTCGACGAAATAGCGATGGCCCTTCTCACGCGGAAGGAAGACCGCGAACGTAGATTGCGGCTGATCCGCTTTCAGGTAACGGCATTCGCTGGTGTCTGAACTGAGGCTGAGGAGAAACAGGTACTGCTTATCTCGCGTTTTGCGTGTGACGAGCTGGAACGTCTCATCATTCTCTTGAAACAACGGCTGAAACTCCGTCTGTCCCAGCGTGTGGCGCCAAGCCTGGTTGCTGCGCTTCGAGACGGCATCTTCGGTCGTGAGTACCAACGTGCGGTTATCCGAAGCCCAGGCGACCGACGTGACACGGTCTATGGTGTCCGGGAGCGTTGTACGCGTACGCAAATCCTTTACGTGCAGAGCGAACTGGCGGTAGCCAACGTAGTCAATCGTGTAAGCCAGAAGGTTCTGATCGTCGCTTAGGACAAAGTCGCCGATTCCCACGAACTTCTTGCCTTTGCCGAGTTCATTGAGGTCGAGCAGGACCTCTTCTGCGCCGGCCAGGCTCCCTCTCTTGCGGCATCGAATGGGATACTGCTTGCCTTCTTCGGTACGCGAGTAGTAGAAGTAGTCGCCGCGGCGGACGGGCACGCTCAAATCCGTTTGTTTGACATGGCTCAGCATCTCCCGGTAGAGCGAGTCCTCGAACGGCTTCAGGTTCCGAGTCATTGCTTCCGTATAGGCGTTCTCGGCCGTCAGGTAAGAAGTAACTTGCGGATTGGACTTGTCGCGAAGCCAGAAATACTCATCGGAGACAACCGCGCCATAGCGCGTCTCTTGATGCTTCACAACTGGGGCGACGGGCGGCTCTTGAGCATGAGAGGAAAGAGAAGAGAACCCGGAGAACAGGATCGATAGAAAAGAACGCGAACGCATGAGGATCTTTCTCGCGACATCCCCGCCTAGAGCGAAGGTTCTCAATTCTATCTCAAGACTTTGCCTTTGCTCGGGACCTTTCCTGCCCGTAAACGCCCTAGTTCGGCGACACAGTCACAAGGTCGGATGCAGCGCGCTTCAACTGCCCGCACGCTGCATAGATGTCGAGACCGCGCGGTTTGCGTATGAAACAGGGAACCGATCTCTTGACGATGTTCTGGAAGCTCTCGACTCGTTCCGGAAGCGGCGTCTCGAACCGGATGCCGGGTCCAGGATTCAGCGCAATCAGGTTGACTTTGCAATTCAGATGGGCAAGCGAGCGCACGACCCGCTTTGCATCGGCGTCGGAGTCGTTGACGTCCCGCAGCAGCACATATTCAAAGGTCAGCTTTTCCCAAGGGCGCAGCGGATATGTCGCGACACGCCTCCATCAGGTCCCGCAAGTGATACTTGCGCGTAATGGGCATCAGGCGCTTGGCGCTGGTCCTCGGTGGAAGCATTCAGCGAGATGGCCAGCTTCGGCCGCATCTCAGCCTCGCCCAGCTCGTAGATCTTCGGCACAATGCCGGAGGTGGACACCGTGATCCGCTTAGGGGACATGCCCACCCCGTGTTCGTCGGTGAGCAGCCGCGTGGCTTTTAGGACGTTATCCAGATTCAGGAGCGGCTCGCCCATGCCCATCATCACGATGTTCAACGCGCGAGTCGTTCGGCGCCAGCCCGTTTTCCCGGGCCACGTACAGAACCTGGCCGACAATTTCCCCCGCCGTCAGGTTCCGTTCGAGGCCCATCAGGGCAGTCAGGCAGAACTTGCAGTCCACAGGGCAACCGACCTGGCTCGAGATGCAGACCGTACTTCTACCTGGCTCCGGCATCAGGACCGTCTCTACCGTTCGGTTATCATTTAAGCGAAGCAGGTAGCGGCGCGTACCATCGTTCGAGTCGAAACGCTGTTCCAATGCCGGCAAGCCCACAGAATTCGTCGAGAACAGCTCTGTCCGGAGCGCTTGCGGCAAATTGGAACATTCCGACAAATTAGCCACTTGTTTCCGGTACAGCGCGTCATATAGCTGTTTCGCTCTGAATGCTGGCTGCTGAGGTCCCAGTAATTTTTCTAGTTCGGCAAGTTCCATTCCGACCAGCGGCTGGCCTCTAAGTACTTGCGGCATTTGAGTTTAGTGTAGCGTTTCTACACGTTGAAAGGTTGTTGTCTGTCATGGTTGTTGCAATCCCCTAAGGTCCGCCAAATCGAGCGAGCGGTGCTGCCGAATGGCTTCCGAATCGTCACTGAATCGATGCCGTATGTCCGGTCTGTTTCGCTCGGTATTTGGATTGGTAGCGGATCCAGGGTGGAACGGGTTCCCGAAAACGGGCTTTCTCACTTTATCGAGCACATGGTCTTTAAAGGGACCAAGAATCGCTCGGCAGAGGATATCGCTAAGTCGGTAGATTCAGTCGGAGGCGGGTTGGATGCATTCACGAGCAAAGAACTGGTCAGCTTTAATACGAAAGTATTAGACGAGCACCTTCCGTATGCGTTCGATGTGCTCTCGGACCTGGTTCTGAATCCGCTGTTCCGCGACGAAGATATCGAGAAGGAAAAGGGCGTCATTCTTGAGGAAATCAAGATGGAGGCCGACCAGCCGGAGTTCGTGCTTCACGAAGCGTTCATCGGGAACTTCTGGAAGGGACACGGTCTGGGCAGGCCGATCCTGGGCACGAAGGAAACGGTCAAGAAGTTTACTCGGGAGATGCTGCTCGACTACTACGACCGTGCGTACACCTCCGACAACATCACGATCACGGCCGCAGGAAACCTGGAGCACGATGAAATCGTGAAGCTGGTGGAGTCGCGAGTTCGCCGGGCTTGCGGCGACGCGATGAAGTCGAGCTCGGACACGACCGCCCAAGACTCACGCGCCGATCATCCTGAAAAAGAAGGACTCCCTGGAGCAGGTCCATATTGCCATGGGCGTGCCGTCTTATCCGCTGGCACATGCACGGCGGTTCCCACTTTACGTTCTGAACACCGTGCTTGGCGGCGGCATGAGTTCGCGCCTGTTTCAGGACATTCGCGAGAAGCAGGGCCTGGCTTACGCGGTCTACTCAGAACTAAACCTGTTCAGCGATACCGGCTGTTTTACGGTCTACGCCGGTACGGCGGCTGAAACTGCGAAAAAGGTGATTGACTCCGTTGTCGGCGAGTTTCGCCGGTTGAAAGACGAACTCATCAGCGCGGATGAGTTGCGCCGGGCGAAAGATCACTTGAAGGGCTCTCTGATGTTGAGCCTGGAATCCACGTCCAGCCGCATGTCGAATCTGGCTCGCCAGGAGCTGTACTTCAACCGGTTCATGAGCATGGATGAGATGCTGGAACATATCGAAGCAGTGACTCGGGAGGAAGTGCAGCAGGTTGCTCAGGAGTTTTTCCGCTCCGAGAATATCGCTGTCGCCACGCTCGGCCGCTTGGGTGATCTGAGCATCACGCGAGACGATTTAATCTGCTAGGTTGCAAGCTTCATGTCGCAGTTGCTCTACAACACGCCCGGCGGGATAACTGTCACCCGAACCAGCTCGAAAGCTCCGTACCGGCGCGGACTCGGAAAGCTGCTAAAACGGCTCGACACCGAGCGCGGAGCGTATCTCTCTTCCGGTTATGAATATCCGGAGCGCTATTCGCGGTGGGATGTTGCCACTGTCGCTCCGCCAATTCAAATCGTCGGGCGAAATCGCACCCTGACGTTCGAGGCCTTGAACGAACGCGGCGAACAGCTGGTAAAGATTCTGTCCGCACTGCTCGGCGGCCACCCGCATGTGAAGAGCCGGATTCAAACGCACAACTCAGTTGCGCTTGAGTTGCACCCGCTGGCGGACAAATTCCCGGAGGAGGAGCGGAGCAAACAGCCGTCGTACTTCTCCCTCTTGCGGGCGATGGTTCACGAATTCAATACCTCGGAAGATTCGAAGCTGGTCCTGATCGGCGCGTTTGGGTATGACCTGCTGCTCGAGTTTGATCCCATAAAACTTCGACTTCCGCGGAACAACACTAAAGACCTTCATCTCTTTCTTTGCGATGACATTTACTTCATGGATCGCAAAAAGGAGGTCATCGAGCATTATCAATACGATTTCGCGTTCGGAGAACTGAATACGGCCGGACTCGATCGCACTTCTCCTCAGATCGAGGCAAGCGTAGCGGTAGAAGGGACGCCGGAAATCGTATCGGACCACTCGCCAGAAGAGTACATGGCGAAGGTCGAGACGGTTCGCGAAGGCATGCGCCAGGGGAATTACTATGAGGTGGTTCTACGGCAGACTTTCAGCGCTCCCTTCGCACAAAGTCCTTCCGAACTGTTCCAACGTATCCAGAAAACCAGCCCCAGCCCGTACGAATTCATTCTGCAGATGGGCGATGAACAGTTGGTCGGTGCCTCTCCCGAGATGTTCGTGCGAGTGGAAGGCGATCGGGTCGAGACGTGTCCCATAGCGGGAACGGCCCGGCGCTCCGGTGATCCTCTGCGCGATGCCGAAAGCATTCGCGAACTGCTGAATTCGACCAAGGAAGAGTCGGAGCTGACCATGTGCAGCGACGTGGACCGGAACGACAAATCTCGCGTCTGCATTCCCGGTTCGGTTCGAGTGATCGGGCGGCGGCTGATCGAATCCTATGCTGGGCTTTTCCACACGGTCGATCACGTGAAGGGAACGCTGCAGGAAGGCTTCGATTCGCTCGACGCTTTTCTCACCCACATGTGGGCGGTCACGATCATTGGAGCGCCGAAGAAAGCGGCTGCGCAGGCAGTCGAGGATCTGGAGAAGGACGCTCGCGCTTGGTACGGCGGCGCGGTGGGTATGTTGAGCCTCAACGGAGACATCAACACCGGTATCACGATCCGCACTGTTCACCTGAAAAACGGCATCGCTCGCTATAGCGCGGGAGCGACTCTGCTGTACGATTCCGAGCCGGCTGCGGAAGACGCACGAGTGCCGGTTGAAAGCGACGAATTTCTTTCGTGCGCTGTATCCGTCTGTGGCTTCAGGACCTCCGGCGTACTCAACGCGTCGCGTAGGCGAGGGAGTGCACCTTCTCCTCGTCGATAACGACGATTGCTTCATTCATACGCTGGCGAATTACGCCCGGCAAACCGGTGCGCGTGTTTCGACCTATCGTTCGAATGTCGCGCTGGAAATGATCGATAGCGTAAAGCCGGATATCGTTCTTATCTCGCCAGGGCCTGCTCGTCCGTCCGATTTCGGAGTTCCCAATCTGGTGGGAGAACTTGCAAAACGCGAGATCCCGACCTTCGGTGTATGTCTGGGGTTGCAAGGGATTGTCGAAGCATTCGGCGGGCAACTTGGATGTGCTTGTCGTATCCGATGCACGGCAAAGGCTCTTCCGTCGACCACCTGAACGCCGGCGTGTTCCGAGGGATTCCGAATCCGTTCCGAGTAGGCCGATACCATTCGCTCTACGCCAATCGTGAGACCTTTCCCGTTCGCCTGGAGATCACGGCGGAATCGGACGACGGCATCATCATGGGCATTCGGCATCGCACTCTTCCGATCGAAGCAGTCCAGTTCCATCCCGAATCGATTCTTTCGCTCGAAGGCGACTGCGGACTTGCGCTTGATCGAGAACATGATCGAAGCCTACACGCGAACTGCGGTAGAGCGCCGTTAGCCTTGTCTTCCTCACCACGCGTCGCCATGATCGGTGGAGGACTCGCCGGGCTCGCCTCTGCCGTCGCGCTCGGTTCAGCCGACTACAACGTTTCGCTTTACGAAGCACGACCGTTCCTAGGCGGACGGGCGACGTCCTACCCTTGAACACGGCCGACGAGGGCTCATCGACCACCATCGATAATTGCCAGCACGTGCTGCTGCGCTGCTGCAATAACCTGCTGGATTTCTATCGACGTCTCGGGGTGGCAGAGCGGATTGAATTCTCACCGCGAGTTTTACTGGATCGAGCCGGGCGGCCGTACTTCCGTCATGAAGCGGGGCCTTTTGCCCGCGCCGCTTCATTTCACGGAGTCGTTTGCCAAGCTGCGGTTTCTTGAGCCTTGTCGGACAAGATGAGCGTTGCCAGCGGACTGCTCTCGGTCCGATACGAGTACGGAACGCGGCAGGACTTCGACCGCATCACGATGATGGATTGGCTTCGGGAAAAGAAGCAGAGCCATGGAGCAATTGAGCGGTTCTGGCGCCAGGTGCTGGTTAGCGCAGTCAACGAGGACCTGGAGAAGATGGCCGCGGTCCACGGCCTCCAGGTGTTCTACCTGGGGTTTCTGGCGAACGCCGACCGCTTACGAAATGGGCGTCCCCGGGGTAGCGCTTGGCGAGTTGTATTCGGACAAGGCTGGGCCGAATATCCCAACGTAAAGATCACGCGAACGTGCGACGGCTCAAAGTGTCGACGATCGAAGGCGACCAGGTGAAGGCAGTGATCGTCGGGGGCAAGCCGGTCACAGCCGACGCATTTATATTCGCCGTGCCATTTGAACGGCTTGCGGCTTTGATCCCGGCATTGCAGATGAACCTGGGTCCGTTCAGCCACTCTCCTATTACTGGGATCCATCTCTGGTTCGACCGGAAAATCACGGACCTGCCTCACGCCACGCTGCTCGATCGCACAATCCAGTGGATGTTCAACAAAGATGGCGGTCGGTACATCCAACTGGTTGTGAGCGCCTCCCGAGGGCTGACGGAGATGAGCCGGAACGAGGTCATCGAACTGGCTGTCCGAGAGCTGCAGGAATTCTTCCCTGCTGTGAAGGAAGCAAAAGCTCGAACGCGCGCACGTGGTGAAAGAAGTGCGCGCGACGTTCTCCGCGACGCCGGAGATCGAGGCCATGCGGCCGGTGAACAAAACTTCGATCCCCAACCTATTCCTGACCGGCGATTGGACGAGGTCGGGCTGGCCCTCCACGATGGAGGGCGCCGTTCGCAGCGGTTATCTGGCGGCCGAAGGCGTGACGGAATTCCTCGGCATCAAACAGCGGTTCCTGATTCGGGACGCGAGCGAACGAAAGAACTAGCGCTGATTCGACTTCAAGATTTTCTTGCGCAGCCGGATCGACTTGGGCGTGACTTCCACCAGCTCATCTTCCTTGATGAATTCGAGCGCCTGCTCCAGGTTAAGAATCTTCGGAGGAATGATGCGGATGGCTTCATCGGAAGTGGATGCGCGCATGTTCGTCAGTTTCTTCTCTTTGACGATGTTGACGTCGAGGTCGTTGTCCCGGGAGTTCTCACCGATGATCATGCCCTCGTAGACTTCGGTTGTGGGCGCAATGAAGATGGTTCCGCGTTCCTGAAGATTGGAGATGGCGAAGCTGGTGGCTACGCCGGCGCGGTCCGAAACGAGCGACCCCGTGGGGCGCATCTCGATGTCGCCCTGCCATTCGATGTACCCGTGAAACAGCGAATTCATGATGGCCATGCCTTTGGTATCAGTGAGCATCTCGCTCCGGATACCGATCAGGCCGCGCGAGGGCACGTGGAATTCGAGCCGCACCCGGCCCGAGCCATGGTTGATCATTTTCGACATCTTGCCCTTCCGCATGCCCATCTTCTCGATCACCACGCCGATGAACTCTTCGGGGCAATCGATGGTGAGCAATTCCAGAGGCTCATGCAGTTTCCCATCCACTTCGCGAGTCAGGATTTCGGGCTTCCCAACCTGCAGTTCGTAACCTTCGCGACGCATCATTTCGATGAGGATGGCGAGTTGCAGTTCGCCGCGACCCATGACCTTGAATGCGTCCGGTCCGCCCGCTTCCTCCACCTTGATGGAGACGTTGGTCAGGAGTTCCTTATCCAGGCGGTCACGTAAATTGCGCGACGTAACGAACTGCCCTTCCCGTCCCGCGAACGGCGAGTTGTTGATGCTGAACGTCATCGCAATCGTCGGCTCGTCGATCTGGATCTTCGGAAGAGCCTTTGGGGTTTCGGCGCTGGTAACCGTCTCGCCGATCGTGATGCCTTCGACTCCGGCAATCGCGAGGACATCCCCGAGCCTGCCTACCGTCTCATCCACACGCTTCAGACCTTCGAACGAGTAGAGCTTGGTAATCCGGGTTTTCTGGATCGAACCATCGAGCTTAACGATGCTGACGTCGTCGCCCAGCTTCAGAGTGCCATTGAACACGCGGCCGATCGCCAGGCGGCCGAGGTAGTCGCTGTAATCGAGATTCGCAACCAGAAGCTGAAGAACTCCGGTTGGGTCACCCTTTGGCGAAGGAATGTGTTTCAGGATCGTTTCAAACAGCGGGAGAAGGTTCTCGCTTTCATCGCTCATCTCCATTTTGGCGATACCGGCTTTTCCGTTGGTGTAAACAACCGGGAAATCGAGCTGGTCTTCGGTGGCATCGAGATCGATGAAGAGATCGTAGACCTCGTTCAGAACTTCCTGAACACGGGCGTCCGGGCGATCAATCTTATTGATGACCAGGATTGGCGGGAGCTTGGCTTCGAGCGCCTTCATCAGAACGTAACGGGTCTGCGGCAGCGGGCCTTCGCTCGCATCGACCAGCAGCATTACGCCATCGACAATCTTCAAGGCGCGCTCGACTTCGCCGCCGAAATCACTGTGGCCTGGCGTATCGACGATGTTGATTTTTGTCGAGCCGAAACGAACGCCCGTCGTTTTGGCCAGAATTGTAATGCCGCGCTCGCGTTCGAGTTCGTTCGAATCCATTACGCGATCGGCGACTTCTTCATTCGCCCGGAAGATGCCGCTTTGACGAAGCATTGCATCTACTAGAGTGGTTTTTCCGTGGTCAACGTGCGCAATGATCGCAATATTGCGCGTGTTGAGAGAGCCGTTGTTCTCTGACATTCGTAAAATTCCATGGTCTCACGCGAACGCCCCGTAAACGCGAAGAAGATCAAGATCTGCTGTAAGCAGCCCCATGTGGACTATAGTGTGGAATAGAGTCCACATGCAGACCATCCAGGTCGTTATCGATGAGAAGTTGCTTAAGGCAGCGGATCGAGTTGCGCAACGGACGAAACGCAACCGGTCGGAATTAATTCGGGAAGCATTGCGAGAGCACTTGCAGAGATTGGAGATTCGAGCCTTAGAGGACCGCGACCGGCAGGGTTACTCCGCCCAGAGGACTACCGCAGAGGAGTCGATGGACTGGGAGGCCGAGGCGGCATGGCCACAAGCATAAATCACGGAGATGTGCGTCTCTATGCGTTCGCCGCACCGGACAAGAAACGACCAGTTGTGGTGCTGACGCGAGAGAGCGCGATCGCTTACCTGCCCACCGTGACGGTTGCTCCCGTGACTTCAACCATACGGGGAGTTCCATCCGAAGTCGTGTTGAACGAAGACGATGGAATGAAGGCTTCTTGCGCAGTTAACCTTCACAACGCCGTGACAGTGTCCCAACAGCATCTGGGCAAGCGAGTGGCTAAGTTGAGCCCTGCGCGAATGAGTCAGATTTGCACTGCCTTGCGCTTTTCGCTCGGCTGCGACATTGCCTGACCTTTTGCGCCGGCAGTGCCCACATACCCTAAATACAGGAAAAAGCAGGCGCGGCTACCACGTTATGCGAACCTGAAAACGGTATGGCCACGCACGACGAAGCACTTCCGACCGTTGTTATCGTCGGTCGTCCAAACGTAGGTAAGTCAACTCTTTTCAACGCGATTTTAGGCTCGCGGCGCTCGATCGTCGGGAACGAACCTGGAATCACGCGCGACCGTATCTATGGGGAAGCCGAGTATCACGGGAAGAAGTTCGGCCTGATTGATACCGGCGGCATCATTCCGAACGACGCCGCGCTAATCCCTAGCGAGATCTTGAAGCAGGCCCGCGTTGCCCTCGATCTGGCCGCGCACATCATTTACGTGATCGATGGGCGTACGGAGATCACTTCTGCCGATCGGGACTTGGCGCAATTACTGCGACCGCTTGGAAAACCCGTGACTTTGGCGGTCAACAAGATCGATGCCAAAGTGAGGGAGAATCTTGTTCCAGAGTTTTACTCCCTTGGTCTCGGCGACCCGAAGCCGATTTCCGCGGAACACAAGCTAGGGTTGGACGAGCTGCTGCGGGAGATAACAGAACCGTTCCCACGAGAGGCGGCGGCGCCCGAAGAGGAAGAGAGTGAAACGGGAGAAAGGCGAATCAAAGTCGCCATTATCGGCCGTCCTAACGTCGGCAAATCAACGATGCTGAACGCCCTGGTCGGTGCGGAGCGGTCCATTGTATCCCCGGTGGCAGGTACAACCATTGATGCGGTGGATGAAAGCGTACGGGAAGGCAATACGACGTATCGGTTCGTCGATACCGCGGGCATACGCCGTCGAGGCCGGACGACGGAGCTGACCGAGAAAATGAGCGTCGTCATGGCGCGGCGCAACATCCGCATGGCAAACGTGGTTCTCATCCTGGTCGATGCGACCGAGGGAGTCGTGAATTCGGACGCCACCATTGCCGGCTACGCGCATGAAGAAGGGCGCGCCGTCATCATCGTGGTCAACAAATGGGATGCTGCGGGCGAGAAGAGCAAGCGCGCGTTCACCGAAACAATCCGAGATGAACTCAAGTTTCTCGACTACGCGCCCATCTTGTTCGCATCGGCCAAGAACGCGGAAGGGATCCGGCGGATTTTCTCTACCATCCGGCGATCCTACGACTCTGCTTCCAAGCGAGTGACTACCGGTGAACTGAACCGGTTCGTAGAAACACTGAAGTTCGAAAGTGATATCAAGATTTTCTACATCACACAGGCTTCGGTGCGTCCGCCAACGTTCGTGGTGTTCACCGACAAAGCAGACAAAGTTCACTTTTCCATTGAAAGGGCGCTCATCAACCGCTTACGCGAGCACTTCGGGTTCGATGGTACGCCGATCGTGCTTAAAACGAAACGGCGTTAGGCTAGTTCTATGGCGACAGCGATTCACCTGAGCCTGGCCGATTACCTCAACACCGATTACGAGCCGGATTGTGAGTATCTGGACGGGGTTGTTGAGGAGCGGAATGTGGGAAAAAGGAAGCACAGCAAGACGCAAACGCTCCTGGCGGCGAGACTGCAGCGCGAGGTTGAGTCTGGTGAATTCGACGTTCTTGTAGAACAGCGCGTTCAGTTGTCCAACTCTAAAATTCGCATCCCTGATGTTTGCGTCATACTTGGCGACAACAAAGACGAAGTCATCCAGAGTCCGCCTGCACTTTGGATTGAGATCTTGTCCCCGGAAGACCGTTGGGGGCGAGTGCAAGCAAAAATCGACGACTGCCTGCGCTTCGGTGTTGGCACCCTGTGGATCGTAGATCCGTATTCGCGCCAGGCTTGGTCCGCGACTCAGACGCAAGCAATCGCAGAGGTGCTAGACGGCAAATTGACGTCGGAGCATCCGTCCATTGAAATCTCGCTAGAAGAGATCCTGCCCGAAGAGTAGGTAACGCCACATCCAGGGCGCTTGTCTACTCACTGAGCCCTCAACGCTTAGGTACCCTATTTGTCCGAAAACCACCGTTTACTCGTAGTCTCGAATCGCCTTCCTGTTTCGCTCATCCAGGAAGGCTCCGCCTGGACAACAAAACGCAGCAGCGGCGGCCTGGCTACCGCGATGGACTCCATTCTGAAAGAGGCCGGCGGCATCTGGATTGGCTGGTCGGGAATCTCCGGCGACACTCCGCCTGAAGCAGTCGAGCTGCTTCTTAAACAGGAGTCAAGCATAGCTGTCGACCTTCCCGCAGATATTCAGGAGAAGTTCTACGAGGGCTATTCAAATGATGTGCTGTGGCCCTTGTTTCACAGCTTCACCTCGAAGCTGCAGTTCCACGCTGAGAATTGGGAAGCGTACATTGACGCAAACCGCCGGTTCTGCCAGGCGGTGCTAGAGCAATATCGGCCGGGAGACCGGATCTGGGTTCATGACTATCATTTGATGCTTCTGCCCAACATGCTTCGGGAGAAGCTTCCGGAAGCAGCCATCGGGTTCTTTCTGCACATCCCGTTTCCCGCTTCGGATGTTTTCGCAATCCTGCCGCGTGGGGAGGAAGTGCTGCAGGGCCTCTTAGGTGCAGACCTGATCGGGTTCCATACGCATCACCACCTGCAACACTTCCGCCATTCTTTGCGGCGGACCTTGGGCGTCGAAAGCAGCGTTGACCGCATGGACGTGCTGGGGCGCGAAATTCGCCTGCAAGCATTGCCGATAAGCATCGCGCCACAGGATTTTATTGAGACGGCGCGCAAACCGGAAACAATCGAGCAGATCGAAAGGCTTAGCAGCCAGTACAAGGACCAGAAGGTGGTCGTCGCCGTCGACCGCCTCGACTACACGAAGGGCATCCCTGAGCGGCTGCGCACCTTGAGCCGGCTACTGAAAGACAACCCGAACTGGCACGGGAAGCTGGTTCTGATCCAAGTAGCGGTCCCGTCGCGCGAGAACGTTGAAAGCTATCGAATTTTGCGGAATCAGGTGCACGAGCTGATCTCCAGCATCAACGGTGAATTCGGCAGACCGGATTGGGTACCGATCGTCTACATTCACCGGAACATATCGCGGTCCGAACTGACGGCAATCTACTCGCTGGCCGATGTAGCCTGGGTCGCCCCGCTACGAGATGGCATGAATCTGGTCGCCAAGGAATATGTTGCATGCCATGGCGACGGCCGAGGCGTGCTGGTGTTGAGTTCGTTCGCCGGTGCCGCTGCAGAGATGGGAGAGGCTCTACTGATCAATCCGCTTGATGAAGAGCGCACATCCTCCACGATCCTACGGGCATTAAATATGACGGACGAGGAGAAGCAGGAACGAATGTTGGCCCTGCATCGCCGTGTCGTTCGCAATGATGTGTTTGCCTGGGGCGAGCGGTTCTTAGCTTTGCTGGATGAGGCCGTGGAGATGCGAAACGAGAGGACCTCTGAAGAGCCTCCTCCCCTTCCTGTCTCGGACCTGGTCGCTTCGTATCGACATGCGGCGAAGCGATTGCTGCTGCTCGACTATGACGGAACGTTGGTTCGCTTCGCATCGCGGCCCCATGAGGCGCGGCCTGATGAAGAACTGAAGCGGCTGCTCTCGGCGTTGACCGCCGATGAGGCGAATCAGGTTTACGTGGTTTCCGGACGAAAAGCGCCAGATCTCGAGGTTTGGCTCGGTTCCATTCCGAAACTCGGGTTGTCTGCCGAACATGGGGGTCGTTGGCGGGCTCCCGGATCCGGCAACTGGCAAGGTCCGTCAAGCCGATACGAAGTGGAAGGAATCAGTGCGGCCGATCTTGCAACATTTTGTCGACCGCACGCCGGGAAGTCTGGTGGAAGAGAAGGAGTTCGCGCTCGTGTGGCACTACCGCGCAACTGAACCGGAGTTCGGCGATTGGCTCGCGACAGAGCTAGTTGCCATGCTCGAGGGGATGCTGGCGGAGACGGAACTGCGCGCTTATCGCGGCCACAAGATTGTCGAGATCAAGCCGATCTGGGCCAACAAAGGGTCGTTTGCACGTGAGTTATTGCCCGCATTCTCCGAAGGGGACTTCGTGATGGGCATCGGCGACGATCGCACAGACGAAGACCTGTTCACCCAACTTCCGCCATGGACATGGACCATTCGTGTTGGCGGCGGACCGAGCAAGGCTCGCTTCTCTGTTGCAGAAACCAGAGACGTCCGCCGCTTGCTTCAGCAACTCGCGGCAACTGGCGAATCCAGTCCGGTCAAACTTTCGTAGCTCGGTTCCGAGCGTCGGCGGCGGTCGTCACCGGCACCGTGGCAGGTTGAAGCCCGGCCTTCGCAAGGATCACGTAGACAATAAAACCCGCGATGAAGCTGTACACAGCCGCGGGTTGGAGATAAGTCTTGGCCGTCTCCGAGATGGGCAGGAACGGCAGAATTCCGATAACAAAGCCCACGGCCCAGGCAGCGTAACCAGCTATATTCACCCCTGCACGCGGCCCCGCCCACTTTTTGCCCGAAAGCCAGTAATCGGCAACCATGGCGCCACAAATTGGCCCAAACGATGCACCGATGATGGTGAAAAGGCTCACGAGGTTTGCGGCCGCTCCGGTAATCGCGAGGATAGCCGCAATCACCGAGCCCACCATAGTGGAGGTCGTCCGGGGAACTCCCGGTATCATGGTCGCCAAACTGTTGCCGGCGATGAACGAGGAGAAGCACATGGGGGCAATGGAGGCTACGGCGAACAGGAAGAACGCAATCGCGGCGAAGCTGCCGGTTTGTGCGATGGCGGAATCAAATCGGTAATCCTTTACTCCGTAGAAGGCGTGAGCACCGGCCACGGAGAGTAGGGGGAAGCCGCCGGCAATAAGGACTGGCAGCAAGATTCCGATGAGTCCGCCCCATCGGACATCACGTTCATCGCGGCTCGCCATTCCAAAGTCGACACCTGCTGCGCCAGCCGTTGCGAAAAAGCCCACAACAACTTGAATCATCATGGTGAACCCGAGATAGGGAGCGGGGTGTTCCGGGACGTATTGACCTGCGGCGGTTCCATTCTTGGCAAACACGATCAGGATCATGAGCAGCGGAACCATATTCAAGTAGAGAGCAAATCTCCCGACATATTGAATACCTTTTGCGCCAACATAACCCAGCCCGAGCGCCCACACGGCAGCAATAATCGCGAAGGGGAACGTGCCTGGCCCGGCTTGAGAGCCGAAGGCGGTCAGGATAAAACTAGTCGCGACAAAGGTGTTGACCGACATCCAGCCAACTTGCAGGACTCCCATCAATAACCCTGGCATGAGATAGCCGCCTTGCGTACCAAAGGTCGAACTGCCGACCACATACAGCGGGTATCCGGTTCTCATACCGAGCAGTCCAGGGACGTAGTAAAAGAGACCGTAGCTGATCAGCCCCGCGATCAGTAAGGCCAGCAGAGAGAGACCGACACCGGCCTGATCCAGAGTGCCTGCCGCGATCTCGCGGTAGAAGACGACCCACAGAAAAACACCAGCGTACGTCGGCGCGGTGTTCTTGTACCAGGGGGCACGATTTGCGGGGGGATTCGGTACAGCTTTCGAGATGTAGTCTGGCAACATAGCCGCTCCTTAGCGTTTGCGAAAGAAGCCAATTATATCGAGCGGCCGCGAAATGAACGTTTTAAACGGGAGGAAGGCTATCAGCCTGCCAGAGCACAACCGGGCTACGCCGATGGCGGCGAGGCGAAACACCGGTGTACTGCTTAACGACTCGACAAAGATGGCTCTGATCAGCAAAGCCGTTTTTCCCAGCTATTTCGGCCATGCCCATATCCGAGTTGGCCAGGTCGCGGCAGGCGCCCGCTACTCTCATTTGTCGGAGATAGTCGCCGATACAGCACCCATAGCGCTTCCGGAACGCTCGCGCCAAGTGCACAGGATGGACCTTCGCCTCGTCCGCCAGCTCGCGCAAAGAGAGTGGCTCCCGGTATCGGTCTTGGATGATGTCCCGGACAAGTGCGAGCCAGTCCGAGATGGGGAGGACCGGACCATCGCTCTGGCGGCGCAGCAACTCTCCCAGCAGCTCCATAGCCAAGCCCTCAATAATGAAGTCCGACGCCGGATCATTACGGCAAGCTTCGGCATACATTCGAAGTCCGAGTTGGGCGAAGCGGCTTGAGCAAAAAGCCACACGTGAATCGATCCTCATGCCTAATTCTTTGAGCCGTTCAAGGAACGCAGGCATAATTTCCAGGTTGAGCGAACGCGCGCCCTGCCCAAAGAAAGTGTTGCAGTGTTCTTCCCCGGGAACGTGAAAGATCACCTGGCCCACGCGGCAGTAAAGCGTGGAAGAGCTCCATTGTTCGGTATAGGAGCCATGGAGCGCAATCGAGATGAAGGCTCGCTCGTGTGAATGCCACGAGAGAGTTTGACCAGCGGAGTATGAGCTTTCTGCTAAAGCGAAATTCGTTAGCTTGCGCTTGGTTGAAACTTTACCCAGATAACGTTCGCCGCCTGTGCTATCCATCGGCTACATGACCTCATGTCGGCAAGATAATCTCTCGACCTCGTGGTCGGCCGGCCAACAATGCGCGACTTCTTTGTGGAGCCTCTAGAGTACCGTCACGTTAAAGCATCGTCAAGCTAAGCCGGTTCCGTGCTATGCTGCGGGTTTTTGATTGGAGGAGTCGGATGTTCGCCCGTTCGCTTCGCACTCTCTGCTGTTTCGCTCTTTGGGTTTTGACCTGTTCTGCCCAGACGGCGCCCGCATCGTCCGGCCCGGTATCTCCGTACACGGTCGATGCCGTTCGTTACGGCACGATCATTGACTTTCCGGTGAAAGGGCTCGTAGCAGGGGCAGACCCGTCACGAAAAGAAGACATCGCGATGGTTGTGTGGCTCGTGCGCGGCAATGGCCGAAACATCCTGGTGGACTCAGGTTTTTATCGCGAGCAGTTCTTCAAACAATGGAAAGTGCGCGATTTCGAGAAGCCGTCTGATGCGGTCGCGAAGGCGGGCGTAAAGCCGGAAGACATCACGGACGTGATCGTGACTCACATGCACTGGGACCACGCCGACGGCGCAGACCTGTTTCCCAATGCCCGCATCTGGGTGCAAAAAGACGAGTACACGTATTACACAGGCGACGCCTGGCATTCGCCGAAAACTCACGGCGGCATCGATCGGGATGATGTCCTTTCGTACGTGAAGATGAACATGGACGGCCGGGTCCACTTTGTTGATGGCGATAACCAGACCATACTTCCTGGTATCACCTGCTACACAGGCGGAAAGCACACCTACGCGTCTCAGTTCGTCACGGTCGAGAGCGCTGCCGGGACGGTGGTGCTCGCCTCCGACAACGTTTACATGTACGAGAACCTCGACAAGCACGTTCCCATTGCCGCTACGCTCAATCCCGAGTCGAATCTGGCCGCGCAGGACCGCATGCGGAAGCTCGCTTCAAAGGAAACGCTGATTGTGCCTGGACATGACGCGGCAATGTTCCAGCGCTTCCACGGGCCCAACGCCCGCGTGGTGCGTATTGAATAGAGACGCGCTAATCCGGTTCAATTGCTAATTCTGTACAAGAATTAGCTGCCAAAAGTCGGTAGAACTATCTGTAATCAACTTTGTCGGCATGTGGCTAAGTGTCACATCGGAAGGGGCCATTACATGTTCACCGCGGGCGCACGACGACTCCGATCGCTTTCTTTTGGAGTTTGTTTCTCGCTTCTCGTCCTACTTCTGCCTTCAGCAGGCTTCGGACAGCTTGGGACCGCGTCCATACGCGGCTCTGTCCTCGATCCTGGAGGTGCCGTAGTACCCAATGCACAGGTCTCCATTGCAAATAAGCAAACAGGCGCAGTAACGGACCTTGTCACCGACAACGACGGGCGTTACGTTGCTCCGAGCCTGCCGGTTGCTGAGTACGAGATACGAGTGCAAAAGCAGGGGTTTGAGACTGCGCTCCGCGCAAACGTGGTTCTGAACGTTGGTGAACAGCGGGAAGTGAATATCGCGCTCACGGTCGGACAGATGAAACAGGAAGTCGTAGTCGAGGAGCAGGCGGCGCAGCTGGATACCGCCACCTCGACGGTTGCAGGGACGATCACGCCGACCCAGATGCGCGATCTTCCTTTGAACGGACGCAACTTTGAGCAGTTAATCGTACTGACGCCGGGCGTCGTGCCGGTCACGAACGCGGCATCGTCAGCGTATATCGGCCGCTCGCAAGTTTACTCCTTCGCAGGAGCGCGGCCGGTCGGCCAGGAAGAACGCCTCGATGGGCAGGACATTCAAGATTTCTGGGACCGGGGAACCGGCGCAGCCGTACTCGGCACATCCCTCGGCGTTGACTCCATCGCCGAATTTCAGACTTACACCAGCACCGCAACAGCTCAATTTGGCGGCGCGAACGGGGGTGTAAACGCCGTCACAAGGTCCGGCGGCAATACGTTCCATGGGTCCGCCTATGAGTTCGCGCGCAACCAGATCTTCGATGCAAATCCTTATTTCGTTCCGTCCACGGGTAAGCCTGATTTCACGCGACATCAGTTCGGCGGAACGGTAGGCGGCCCGATCAGGAAGAACAAGATGTTCTTTTTCGCCAACTACGAAGGCTTGCGCCAAACGTTGGGTGAAGCGCCCGTGATAACCATGCCGAATCAGGCCGCCCGCACTCTGGTGACGAATTACATATCGAGGCTTGGGGTCGGCACGGCGGCTTACAACGCGGAGAGAACGGTCTTGAATGCTTTGAATGCGGTTCCGCTGCCGCCCGCGGGCGCGATCGATCTCGGGAACGGGACTTCACAGGCGGTTATCACCGGGAATCAGTCGGGTGTCGAGAACTACTTTGTCGGCCGCTGGGACTACAACATCACAAGCAAGGACAGCATCTGGGCACGCACCGTCTACGATCGGGCAACACTCTCCGAACCGTTCGCGGCAAACAGCATCGGCCTCTACCCGCAGACCGCCTTCGATCACAACCAGTTCCACGCAATTGGTTGGACCCGGAATATTTCGGCGAACCTCATCAGCCAATTGCAATTCAACTACACCCGAACGGCTCAAGTAGGCGACACACCGACTCGCGTGCCGGCGTTTGACTGCAATCCGACGAACGGCTACGACTGTTTCTTCAGTGTTCCCGGCCTGTCCTCGATTTTCGGCCTAAATACTCCCACGGCACCGATCTTCAATTACGTGCAGAACAAGTTCGAGCCGCGCGCCCAGCTGTACTGGGTAAAGGGTGGGCACTCTATCAACGTGGGCGCCTGGATGCTGCGAAACCGGACGGGCACGAACACGCCCGTCAATCCGGCGGGGAATTATTTGTTCTCAGCTTGGGGCTATAGCGCCACAGGCACACCGACGGGCAATTCATTCCTGGGCGGCCAGGCGAATTCGTTCGTTGGTGCTCTTCCGGGACAAGCATACAGCTATCGCGATTTCCGCGAAATCGATGCAACCGGATTCATTCAGGACGACTGGAAGATTGCGAAGAATCTGACGCTGAACATCGGCCTTCGGTATGCATTCGAATCGAATCCTGTCGAGGTGCATACGAATCTGTATGCGTTTCTCAATCCAATGACAAATATTGACCGGGCGTATACAAACGTAGTGCACCCATTTGCGGTGAACCCATCGCTCAAGAATTTCGACCCGCGCCTCGGATTGGCATGGTCGCCGTTTCAGGATGGAAAGACGGTGTTCCGCGCCGGATTCGGCCTGGTGCATGATGTGTTCCAGCCTCGCGCTTATGGAGTCGGCTACAACTTCTCGCCGCCGTTCAACCAGGTCACTGTTCCGTTCCCGGCAGTAAACGTTCCAGTTGCATTCCAGTGCACAGCGAGTGCCTCGCAATGCACGGCGGCCCTTCCGTCCATTCACGACGCTCTCGGGTATAACATCAACACGACCCCGTACGTCATCCAATACAGTGCCAACATTCAGCGGCAGCTTGCGGGTAATGTGGTCGTAACCGTGGGCTACATCGGGTCCCAGAGTTCGCACCTTTTAACGCAGGTGGAGTTGAATCCGCCTATCAACTCAGGAACGTTGCAGAATCCGGTCTTCGCAACGCTGCAAACGGTCGGCTCAAGCACCGCGCTGGTCACGAATGCCCGTATCAATCCGAGTTTCGGCACCATGGGCGAGATTATGCCGTGGGTTCATGCCAGCTACAACGCGGCGCAGGTACAAGTGAACAAGGCGCTCAGTCGAGGGCTCATGTTCCAGACGAATTGGACGTTCTCGCATTGCCTGGACAACGGTTCCGCGACGTATTCCGTGGATAACGGCGGCTACATTGCGCCTCTGTACCCATACCCGCTGTCCCGCAATCGCGGAAACTGCAGCTTCGATCGGCGGCACAATATCTCCACCAACGTCGTCTACAATCTGCCATTCCGGGGACACCGGCTGACAGAAGGCTGGCAGATCAGCAATATCTTCGGGTTCCATACCGGCCTGCCTTTCACGGTCATGTGCGGCTTTGATTGCATTGGCATCAATACCCAGAACAGCCCCAATTTGCCGAACATGGCCGCGGGCGTCGATTACCACAAAGTCACGCAACCTGGAAACATCAACAAGTATTTCGACACGTCTGCCTTCACTCTTGCGCCGCTTGGGACTATCGGAAACGAGGGCCGGAACCAGTTCTTCGGCCCGTCTCTCGCGGACGACGACGTGGCGGTGGTCAAGAACACCCGGATTACCGAATCCGTCAGTTTTCAGATCCGCGCGGAAGCGTTCAATCTCTTCAATCACCCGAACTTCTCGAATCCAGGTACGAGCCTCTACACAGGCGCGAATTCAATTAATCCGAACGCGGGGAAGATCACCGGTACGATCTCGGCCTCAGGCGGACTGCCATCATCAAGACAGTTGCAGTTCGCAGTCAAGTTGATCTTTTGAACCGCCAGACAGCGTTCCACGGAGGATTTATATGAGCAGTAGCCATGTCGCGAACCCAAATGCACACGCCCGGTATCTCTGGCGAGAAGGAAAGCTTGTGCCTTGGGAGTCCGCCCAGATTCACGTTACGTCCGTTGGACACGCGTCCGTCGCGGCCGTGTTCGAAGGATTGAAAGCGTATTGGGGCGAAGCCGAAGGCCAGTTGAATTGTTTTCGGCTTCAAGAACACATGGAACGTCTCGTTTCTTCTGCACGGCTGGCGCGGATCCGCTGCGATTGGACTGTCGAGCAGATGTGCGAGGCGATCCTGACACTTCTACGCGCGAACGAAACCAGAGAAGACACCTACATCCGTCCCTGGTTGTTCGCGTCGGGCCTGATTCGGAATCACATGGTGCCGGCCAACGCCCCGACGGAGTTAGTGATCGATACCTGGCCGTTTATCACCTGCGGTCCGGATAACAGCTGCCGCGCCGGCATTACCAGTTGGACCCGCATCTCCGAGCTTTCGATGCCGCCGCGCATCAAGGCCTTTTCCAACTACAGCAACGGCCGTCTCGGGATGATCGAAGCCGAGGCAAACGGCTACGATTGCCCTATTTTTCTGAACGAAGCCGGTATGGTGACAGAGAGCGCAGGAGCCTGCATTGCGATCGTAAAAAAAGGGACGGTCTACACGCCGCCATTGTCTGCGGGCATCCTCGATAGCTTCACTCGCGCCACGCTGATGACCATCCTGCCCGAATTGGGTGTTCCGGTGCGGGAAGTGGAACTGACTCGCACTGATCTCTACACGGCGGACGAAGCATTCTTTATGGGCACAGGCTGGGAAGTTCTGCCGATTCGCGAGGTCGATGGCATGGTGTATCCCATCGGCGCGCCGGGGCCAATAACGCGCCGCATGGCCGCCGAGTATTTCCGCATCGTTCGCGGTGAATCCAAGAATCACGCCGACTGGTTAACGCCAGTGTGGGATCTGAGCGCCGCCGTCCCGGCAAGCGAGTCCGAAACGATTCAAGTCAGCTAATAAAGCAGGAAAACCTTCTGATGAACCGAAGATCCGCCGTCCTATTCAGTTGCCTCTTCCTTTCTCTTGCGCACGTCTCTCTCGCCCAGACCCTGAAATCGCCGGAGCAGTACTTCGGCTTTAAGATGGGGGCCGATCACAAGCTGGTGAAGTGGCCTCAGATCGTCGAGTACTTCAATGCTCTTGGATCCGGTTCCAATAAGGTAAAGGTCATCGAGGCCGGGAAGTCGTCCGAGGGTAATCCGATGATCGTGGCCATCATCTCTTCGCCCGAGAACCTGAGCAAGCTCGACCACTATAAAGAGATCTCGCAAAAGCTGGCGAATCCAGGAAATCTGAGCCAGGAAGAGGCAACGCGGCTGATCTCCGAGGGCAAACTGATGGTGGCGGTCAGTTGCTCCATCCACGCGAGCGAGATTGGAGCAACGCAGATGTCCATGGAGCTTGCGTACAACCTGGCGACGCAAGATACACCGGAGATCCGCCGGATCCTGAATGACGACATCATCCTTCTCTGGCCTTCGCACAATCCGGACGGCAACATCACCGTCGCGGACTGGTACAACAAGAACGTCGGCACGAAGTACGAGAACGCTCCGCTTCCCTGGCTGTACCACAAGTACGTCGGTCACGATAACAATCGCGACTGGTTCATGCTGAACCTGCAGGAGACGAAGGTCGTTACCAGGTTCTACTTCAAGGAATGGTTCCCGCAAGTTCTGTACGACATTCACCAGATGGGTCGCACGGGTGCTCGCATCTTCGTACCTCCGTTTCTGGATCCACTGAACCCGAACGTTCATCCGCTGATCTGGCGCGGCATCAATCGCCTGGGAACGAATATGGCTGCCGCGGAAGAAGAAGCGGGGCATACTGGCGTGGCGCAGAGCATTGCTTACACGTCGTGGTGGCAAGGAAACTCGCTACAGCAGCCTTGGTTCCACAACATGGTCAGCGTTCTGACGGAGACGGCCTCTCCGAACGTTGCGTCTCCTGTTACTCAAAAACTGAGTGAGTTGACGGGTAATAATCCCGGCCTGAACGAATACGCATTACGCGCTAACTTCTCGAATCCATGGCCTGGCGGGACCTGGCGGCTGCGCGATGTTGTGGATTACGAATATACGGCCGCGATTTCCGTATTGGACACTGCGGCGCGGTATCGCGACGACTTCATGCGCGATTTTTACCGCATGGGCAAAGATGAGATCGCTAAAGGCGAGAAGGAGCCGCCTTATGCCTACGTCGTAACCGCTGATCAGCGAGATCCCAACACGACAACGAAGATGATCAACCTGCTCATCGATCAAGGTGCCGAAGTGCAGCAGGCCGAGGCAGAGTTTACAGCGGATGGCGTGGCGTACCCGAAGGGTTCTTACGTGCTATTGATGGCGCAGCCATTCCGCCCGTTTGTGAAGGACATCATGGAGCCGCAGAAGTATCCGGATCTGCGAGCCTTTCCGGGTGGTCCGCCAATTCCGCCTTATGATGTGGCGGGTTGGACGCTTCCGCTCCAGATGGGCGTTGCAAGCAGTGTGGTGAAAGACAAGTTCAGCGCCAGCTTACGTCCCATTACTCGAGCGCAAATGCCGAAGCCGGCGCTCGCCGCGGGCGGGGCCACAGCTTTCGGCTTCCTCTTAAGCCACGAACCAAACGACAGCATGATCGCAGTGAACCGGCTCCTGAAGGCTGGAGTTGAGGTTCGCTGGACGCAGACGGAGTTCACGAACGGCGGCAAACACTACGGTGCCGGCACCATCGTCATACCCGCGGGCGCTGCCAGGCAGGCGAAAAGCATCGCTCAGGATCTTTCATTGCCGCTCACTCCGGCGAGCGAACCTGTCGCTATTCCGACCGCGCAATTGAAGCCGCTTCGCTTGGCTCTTTACAATCCCTGGGGCGGCAATATGGATGAAGGTTGGACCCGGCTGATGCTGGAACAATTCGAATTCCCCTACAAGGAAATCAGAAACGCCGATATTACGTCGGGCACCTTTGCCAAAGATTTTGATGTCCTCGTTTTTTCTGATCAGCAGCCCGCGGCCATCACGAATGGCATATCTGACAAAGTGATCCAACCAGAATATGCAGGCGGCATCGGGAACAAAGGCCTCGATAACGTCAAAGAATTCGTTCGGAACGGCGGGACGGTGATCGCGCTTGGCAATGCTACGGCTCTATTCATGAAATCGTGGAGCCTGCCGGTGACTGATGTTCTTGCAGGACTGAAAACAACCGATTTCTTCTGCCCCGGCTCCATCCTGGCTGTCCAGGTGGACAATACTCATCCTGTCGGTTTCGGTATGCCCGAGAATACATCCGCCTTCTTCGCCAGGAGTTCAGCATTTGAAGTTGAACCGAGCTACTTCGCTCCAGGCGGACAGGTAAGAACCATTGTCAAATATGCGGACGATCACGTCCTTCAGAGCGGTTGGATCTTAGGCGAGGCTCATCTGCAGAATCGGGCCGCCGCCGTAGACGTGACGATAGACAAAGGCCACGTGATGTTATTCGGTTTTCGCGTTCAAAACCGGGCACAGCCGCACGCCACGTTCAAGCTGTTCTTCAACTCGCTCTATTACGGCTCAGCGAGGCCGGTGGCTTCGAATACGCCCGCAAGAACGGACTGACTCAGGGGCGCTACATCGCCTCCTTCAACTTTCTCTTGATCAGCCACCAGTTCGCCGGATAAGCCGTTAGGAAGCCGACCAGCATCGCGATCTGCATCATGTACCAATACGCAGGCTGCGTCGGCTCCAGCTTTGGATGGAACAGCACCTGGCTGGAAAAGGCCATCCACGCGAACATTCCGATCTCGAAGGCGATGAGGGAGATCGTATCGGCCTTCAATGCTGCCTTGATGCCCTGCCAACCCGATAGATTTCTCATGGGTGCGATCGAATAGTATTGGAACACGATTCCGACCAGGTAAGCCAAAACGAAATCGAACAGATAGTTAGCCCAAAGAGTCGCCCCGGCAATTGTCAAGCCTGTCAGGTAGACCAGCCACTCGCCCGCGAAGTCCCCAACCGTGCAGCCCGCGCCGCAATGACAGTCGCCGATCAACACCGATTGCCAGAAAGGCTTGGCTTGCTTCTCCTGGTGTTTCGAGCTTTGCCTACCCAACATCCAGTAGGCAATTAGTCCTAGAGGACCGGACCATAACGCAGTAATCGGCCAGACAAAGTTCATCACCGTCATTTTTTGACGATGGCCGGCCAGGATATCACCAATAACGATTAGCGCCGAAATACAAGAGAGAGCGAGATGTGCAATCGCAATGTCTGTCAACCACTGAGGTGCCACAAATTCGTAGACTCGCTAATCAGCGGCTTTTAATCGAAATCGCGCGAAGATATTTAAGCCCCATGGGTGGGCACCATAGTACGGCTTCAAGACATCGGCGATCTCGTACGCGGTGACGTTGAAACCAAGACCGGACTGAAGCTTTTTAACGACCCCGATATCTCGCGTGTACCCAACTGTGAATGCATTCACATTGAAAGCCGACTGACCGGTTCTGCTTTCGAGTAAATCATGCAGGGCCGGATCGTTCTCGAACAATTCATCGCGCTGCGACCACTCATATCGGCCCGTGATGAAGTTCTTACGCCGGATCGGGACGACGGTCTCCGCAAGCAAAGCGTTCACCGTGAGGTTTTCCGCTACCTTGTGGTCCTGGCCCCATACGAAACTTGTCGCCCACCAGTTTCGATCCGCGAGGGGGCGAACGTATTCGACGGACGCGGTCGTCCGAACGACATCACCTGTATGTGCCTCTTCCGGGTCGCGAAGACGCCCGACTGAGAACTGTCCCGACCAGTTCTTTCCCGGGAACACACTGACGCGAGTGGACCAGGAGTTCATAGCGCCGTAATCGATGTTCCAGCGGTTCTCATTCGGTTCCCGACCATAGAACCCGGACGCTTCAACCCGAAGCATTTTGTAGCTGACCCCGGCAGTCAGCACATTGTTGGCAATGTGAGATGAATCCTGCCAATGGTGACTCAGGGCGGCCTGCGGCAATTCCATCGCACTCGCCCGGTGAGGATACGCCACAGGGCCCAGAGCCGGTTCGCCCACTGGGGCATAGTACACGTTCCAGGTTGCGTTCTCGCCGAGTGGATGAGCGTACTGGACACTCATCTCCATAAAGAGATCATGCGGATGTTGCCCGTCAATGATTGGTTTGCCGAATGCGGTCTCACCCGTTTGGAACAGCAGCGGATACCGTCTTTCCGTGACGGTTGCGGGCTCCAGACTCACCATTCCCCGGAGCATGATGCTTCCACCACCGAGTTTGTGAACGGCGCCGAGCATGCCCCAATTCGTCGAGTAGAGCTTGTCGCCGGCGCGTGCGCTACCGAATTGCTGCGTGTCAACAACAAAAGCCTGGCCCATCCACATCAGGTGCCAATCGCCCACTTGGTTCATCACCATGGGCATGGGCCACGCGCGAGGCTGAAAAGCTGTACCGGAGCTTTCCCCCATCAGGAATTGCCCGGCAGAATTCATGCCGCCGCTTGCATTCATGCCCGGCATGTCCTTCATACCACCCATGCTCTGGTCCCCGTGTTGCATTTGGGAATGGTCCATGCGCGAATGATCCATCTCTTGTTGAGCAAGCAACGGAAAACTCGCACACATAACCGCGGGCAAAAGGCCTCGACTGCACCTTCGGATGCTCAAGTGAAGGCTGTCGAAAAGTCTCATAAATCCTCTTTCTGTTCTGTCAGCAACAAACACGTGCGGACCGGTAGTCCGCACCCGGACCGAAGAACAGAACGATCAGATTCTGAGAGGAAGTGCGAGAGTGAGGTCGGAGGGAGGCCGAGGTTTTACCGGAAGCCGGACAACGCCGCGGCTAAAAGCAGTCAGACCAAGATGACTGTCCAGCAGGTCCGGAAGAGTATAGGCAAACAGCATGCCCCCTGACATTTCCGGCCTCGCCGAGCCGTCGGTCTGGACCGCTTCTGCAGTCAGCACAGAAACATTACAGAGGTGAGCTGGGGTCTGGTGTCCGGTCGGAGGTTGGCGGTGACAGGGCGGGACCTTCGTCGCTGCCTCGTGACATGGTTCGGCAATGCACTGCGCTGCACATTGCCATGTCACCGTGAAAAGCGCGAGAACAAGGAACGCGATCTTTAGCGGAAGGAGGCCCGACCTCATTCGTCTGCCTCTAGAGTAGCGGACGGCTCCATCCGTTGCGAGCAGATGATTTTGATACTAGTCTAGAGGCATCATGAGCATCAGGACGACCGTCACACTCGACGAAGATGTTCTTGAACGCGTCAAACACGAAAGTGCGGTTCGGGGCAGCTCATTTCGTGACACTCTAAACGATTTACTGCGTTTGGCATTGCTCCATCTCGACCAGAAGCCGGAGCGGCGCGCAATCGAGATCAAGCCTGTCCACATGGGGTTCCGAGCCGGCGTCAACTACGACAACATCGAGTCGCTACTTGAATACGGAGAAGGTGACCAGCATCGGTGACGATTCTCGATGCCAATTTGCTGTTGTACGCATACAATGCGGATGCACCGCAACAGGCAACCGCCAGCAAGTGGCTAAACGGATTGATCAGGGGACGGTGAAATTATTGGCATCCCATGGGTAACCGCCTGGGCGTTTGTACGGATCTGTACAAACTCTCGAATCTAGAACAATCCTCTACCTGCCAAGCAGGCGTTTGCCATTTTGGACCAATGGTGGAAGCAGCCCGATGTGGTCGCTTTGCAACCAGGTCCGCGGCACCGCGAAATTCTGGAACGCCTCGTTACCGAGCACAACGCAACCGGCCCGCTGCTCGCCGATGCCGTTCTCGCAGCCTTGGCCATCGAGAATGGGGCCACCCTAGCCTCAACAGACCAGGACTTCTCCCGTTTCCGAAGTTTGCGATGGATAAATCCTCTCGCAAGTTCGACCGGCGATCGTCAAAAATAAAGCTTCAAAGCCAGTTGTATCTCGCGCGAGGTTCGTTGGAAGAGGGGCGGACTTCCCGCGCTGGTGATGCGTCCTGCTTGCGGCGATCCGATCTGCGCATTCGGGTTGTTGAACTGCGGCGTATTCAGCACATTGAACGCTTCCGCTCGAAACTGCAGACGCCGCGCCTCAACTGCTCCCAATCCGAAGTTCTTGAACAGGGATAAATCGAATTCCGTAGTGCCTGGACCGGTCAGGATGTTTCGCCCGGAGTTTCCGTAGACGTAGTTGCCGGGTGAGACGAAGGACGCGCTCGATGTATCAAACCAGTGGTCGATGGTCTGGGCGGCCACAGCCCCTGAACCGAGGCGATTGGGCCACTGTGGAGCAGAACCCGAATTCAATAAGCTGCTCAACATCGTCACCGTAAACGGCGTTCCGCTTTGGAAGGTGTCGATACCGTTCAACTGCCATCCGCCCAGCGCCTCCTGCACGAACGTGTTGGATGAGGGCAGGAACTTGCGACCGCGCCCGACGGGCAGTGCGTATGTCCAACTCAACACCAGATTGTGGCGAACATCGAATGTCGAGTTACCTCGATACGCGTTCCGGTCATAGGGATTCTGGATGGCTTCCGATCCCGTTCCGCTGGCGTTATCGAGGCTGTGCGACCAGGTGTAGGCGCCCAGAAATGTTAAACCGGCCGACAGTTTATGCTCATACGTCGCCTGCAATGAGTTGTAAGAAGAGTTGCCCCATGGACCAACTGCACTGCCGTCCGCCAGGCTGGGATAGGGACGCCTGGTGGCGATGGCAGTCGCGCCGGGAATCGGCTGATTGATATTAGGTAGCGAGAGAATATGTGCGCCGGCCTGTCCCACGTAGGCAAGAGACAGCACATCATTGCTCCAAAGCTGCTGTTGGATGTTGAAGTTCCATTCGTAAGCCGCGGGCGTCTTGTAATCCCGCGGATAATACACGAAGGCAGTTCCAGTCGTCGGGAACAGGTCAGGCCGGCCCGCCGGAAAGCCAGCCGAGATCGGCAAAGCTCCGGCCCAATTGTTCACGCTGTTGCTCGTCTGCAACGACCCGCTAAAAGGTGCGTTTTTCGCGATCGATTTATCCGACGTGATGCTCGAGAAGGCGTAGAAAATCCCACCGCCGCCGCGGATGACAGTCTTGGGAGTCAGGGAGTAGGCAAAGCCCGCACGAGGGCCCCAATTGGTCCAGCGTGCGTCCACGACACTGTCTCCTGAATATGGAGCAGTTCCCACGGGTACGAGGCTGCCACCATTTGCAGCTGAGAATCCGGCCAAGCGATTGTGACGCTCTTTCCACGGAGTAACAAGATCATCACGAAGCCCGATGTTCAACGTTAGTTTGGAGTTTACGCGGTAGTTGTCCTGGATGTAGAAGCTAGGCTGATACCGCTGAATGCTGAAGAATTTCGTGATGTCGATGGTCGAGCTGATCGGCCGACCGAATAAGAAGTCGGTCAAGCCATAGCCCGTGTAGCCGCCATTGAAGTTGAAGGAGCCGTTCGGAAAGCTGGGCGAGAAAAACGCAAACCGGCGGCTCATCCAATCGAAGCCGAACTTCAATTCATGGCTGCCCTTCACCCAGGTAAATGCCTGGTCCACTTCCCAGTTGTTGTTGATCTTCTCGAGTGTGCCGGAGCCGTCGCCAAGCCCAACGTTTCCAGCAATCTGAACATTCGTGAAGCCGGGCACTCCGCCCGCATTAGCGTTCGGTATTCCGTATTGTTCGCCGAGCTTACCAAGCGTGTAGCCGGTATCAATGATGAATTCGTGGAGCCGTGAGTAGCCAACACGCGCTTCATAATATTTCGTCGCCCCGAGTGATCGGCCATAGCCGATGACACCCTGCCACGCTGGAACGGGAGTTTGCCCGGGCCGCGATGGGCCGCCCCCAATCGCTGGGGCGGGCAGGAAGCCGGGCGTGATGGTATCCGGATTCTCTTTACTCATACGGCCGAACAGCGAAGACTTTTCCGTTCGGTAGTCGATACGGATATCACCCTGGTCCACATTTGTGATTTGGCCCGGATTATAGAGGTAATTCGCGGCGATGCCGGGCAGGTTCTGATCGGGGAAAAGCTGGAGGAGACGGATGGACGTCGGATCCCAAGCAGTGACCGGAACCTGGTTGCGAGGGAACGGCGTGCGCGGAGTCGTACGCGGATCGAAAATCGGAGTTGCCGGGAAGCAAGGCTGAGAAGTCGCCTGCCTTGAACGCCGCCGTCGGCACTGTGCTGGTAAAGGTCTGTGCCTGGCTGACGCGCTTGCCCTCGTAATCTGCAAAGAAGAATAGTTTGTCTCGCCCGTTAAACAAATGCGGAATAATGACCGGTCCGCCGATGTTGGCCCCGAATTGGTTCAATCGGAACGGCGGAATGGGTTTGCTCGCCGGGTCGAAGAAGTTTTTCGCGTCGAACGCCGAATTGCGAACGAATTCGTAGACCGTCCCGTGATAATTGTTGCTGCCGGAGCGGAAAGTGACATTGATCACGCCTTGCCCGCCGCCATAGCCCGCGGGAGCCGCGCTGGTCTGCACTTTGAATTCCTGGATCGTATCCACAGGCGGGAAAAAGATCAGAACCCCGGCGTCGGTATCCACGCTCTGGATCCCATCAAACAGGTAGACGACATTTTCCGAAGGTGCTCCGTTGATGACTGCCCCATTCGTACCGCGGCCGCTGGTGTAGCCCTGCAGAACAGAGTTCGACGATGCGCCGCGATTATTCACACCAGGCGCCAGCGAGACGAGTTGGGTGAAGTTGCGGCTATTCAACGGAAGATCCACCACTTGTTTGTTTGTTCGAACGTTGCTCAGCTCCGACGAGGCCGTCTCGACACGCGCCGCATCGGCCGCAACGGTAACTTGCTCGTTGACGGACCCGATGTCCAAACCCACATCCAACTCCGTCCGCTGACCCACGGCAAGAGTGAAGTTCTGTGACTTCTCCCGGAACCCTTCGTGCTTTGCACTGAGTGAATATGTATCCGGCTGCAGCGACAGAAAGTCGAACCGTCCATCGTCTGAGGTCTTGGCCTGACGGACAACGTTCGTGGTCTGACTGCGCAGCTCGATGGTGGCTCCCGCGACGGGCAGACCGGACGGATCCTTGACGGTGCCTACGACGGAACCAACTTCAAATTGCGCCCAGCTCAGGCTACTTAGGGCTAAAAGGAGAACAAGCTTCACAACGGGGTATCGCATCAATGACTCCTATCACTCGAACAACTCGG
This sequence comes from uncultured Acidobacteriaceae bacterium, assembly GCA_963730775.1. Taxonomy (GTDB): domain Bacteria; phylum Acidobacteriota; class Terriglobia; order Bryobacterales; family Bryobacteraceae; genus Bog-105. The sequence goes on from CAVSTI010000029.1 coordinate 691,921, forward strand.
TTCGCCGATTCTTTGAAGAGACTCGTCGATTCAGGCCAAAAACTGTTAACGGCGTCCAGCTTCAATCGGCTTGCTGCCGGAGAAATCAATTTCGAGCAACTTTTCGCTCGTCGGGATCCGGGCAGCGATTTGCTTCGTGGCGGTGTCAATCACTGCTCCGCCATCCGGATATGCATATTTCCCGTCGATGCTGAACGAAATCCACCCAGGATGCGGCTGCTCTTTTGGATCCTGAAACAGAGGAATGCTGGCGATCTGCTTCGGCCGCTCCCCTTCGAGCGAAAACACATAGATGTAGCCGAAGGTTGAATCCGCTATCCAGACTTCCTTCTGATCGGGACGAACATTGATTCCGTGGCTAGGCGTGCTATGGGGCCGGTGAGCCGGCATGTTCATCTGCTTCAGGCGCTCGGGCGGCGTCGTCGTCTCGACGCTATAGAGCGCCGGGCCTCCCCATTTGCCATTTTGTTGAACCCGGGCCACTGAAAACCCGAGCAGCCCGTCCACGTTCGCGAACAGCAGCTTTTCGTCCGCCGAGACTGCAAACGGCCGCACCCCTTTTGCGAAATGGTCCAACGTTCCCGATGATCTTGTTTGTCGAAGTATCGACAATGTGCACGTACGGAACGGTCAACACTTCGAAGTACGCACGCGTCCCGTCCTGGTTCAACCACGTATTGTGCGGCCCTACGGGATTGCCAATGGGATGAACATCGTAGTTCTTCCCGTGTTCGGTATGAATGGTGGTGATCACATTCCCGCTTGCGGTATCCACCACCTGCCAGAAATCTTCGTCGCGGAACGGCAGATACATCCGTTTTCCGTCGGGCGTGATTTGCATGCTGTCTGCGTACGCGCCCAAGTGCTTGCGCCAATCGACCTTGTCGGTTTTCAGATCAAGGCAGATCAGGTCGTCCTTTCTTGTAGGAGGTGACGTAGAGCTTTCCGAGCTGAACGCTGGCTGCGATACCTTTGTAATCGCCGCTATCGGGCACATCAATCTTTTTCAGCAGCCGATGACCGTGGTCGATATCGTAAACGCTGATCCCGCTTTTGTCCGTGACGTACAGCCGCCTCTGCCGGTCCGTTGTTTTAGCGTCTCCAGCCCACAGATCGGCCGAGAAGGACAATGCCACCGATAGAGCCGCAACGGCCCGAAATGACCCAAGGTGCAACACAGCGGTGAATTTTATCACGCGAGCCGCAGCGAATTGGTCTGATCATTTGTCTTGCGGCGCGTGCTGGCCTCGCTCTCGCCCGCGGCGGCGTCGGTGGGTTCGGTCAGCTATGGACGCCAGATCGCCCCGATATTCGCGCTACACTGCGCGGGCTGCCATGGGCTTTCGAATCCCAGTTCGAATCTGCAGGTCACTCGATTTGCATCGCTGAGAGCGGGCGGCAACATCGGAGACGAGATCGTGCCCGGCCATCCGGAGAAAAGCGTCCTTCTGGACTTTATTGAAGGAAAGAGAGGCCCAGGCAGAGGATGCCGCAGAATTCCCGACCACTTTCTCAGGCCCAGATAGCTTCGATTCGCCAGTGGATCCAGGAAGGCGCTCGAAACGACAACGCCGTTGGGCCGTGTTTCGACCTCCGACTATCGAGCGTGCCGGCTGCCAGTGGCAAGCCAATTCAGGTCCGAAGCCGGATCACGGCATCCGCCTTAACCATTCTCAGCGTTCGTGACCCGCAATCGGGGCGAGAATTGCTGGTGGAGGAAGGAAGCGTCAAATCGCCGAAAGAAGCAGGAGATATCGCTGCCACGGGCGAGTGGTTCTCGAGAACGCTTACCGGCGAGCAGGGTTGGCCTTCCGCCGTATCGGTCGAGATCCGGATTCAGTATGCCTCGGCCACGCCAGCCGGATCGGTGCTAGAGGCTGCGGGGCAGAGCACATCGAATTTACTGCGCTCGAATTGCCGGTCCGCTCTGACGTTGCCGTTCAGAGTTTACCGGGCTCGGCTCTTATCGTCAGCTGTTCGCAAAGGGCGAGGAAGTCTTCCATCCAGGCCTTGGCACGCGAATCTTTCAGCGCCTTCCTGCGCATCTTGGGAAGGAAGCTCGAGCGCATAGCGTAGATGTGGTTCTGAGCAGACCACAGATTAATGCTAAAAGGCATCCGGCTTCCGGTCGAGAGTGCAGAGCGTAGTGCCTGCAGCTTTTCGAGGCTACCGGGATCAGCGGCCAACTGCGCCGCCAGCGTTTCGATACGTTTTCTGATTAAGAACTCAAGCGTCGTTCGATCCAGGCTGATGTTGCTCGCACGAGCTTCTCGCAGCAGAGACTGGATGCGTTCCCCGTCGAGTGCCTCGCCCGAGCAGGCACGTCGAAGAAGAGTGTTGACGGCATACTCCATTGCGGCCGTAAATTCGCGTGGCATCGGATTGCCGAGGCTGCTGATGTAACGCATCAGGGCTGCGTGATGCTCGTAGAGCTGCAAATACGCCGCCTCAGCTTCCGCGACGGTCGAGGAGAGAATTGTCCGGACAATGCGGCGCTGTTCGTCCCGAAAGAGAGAGCGCAGAGAATAGATCCGGTCACCAAAGCGCCGGTCCAGCAGGCGCACGACCTCCGGGATGTCCATGCGAGCGAAGGATTCGCCGATCGATTCCAACATGGTTTCGTAGGCCCCGTCTTCACCGGACTTTTGCACGCCGCCCGCCACATTGTGGTCCCCGAAGTGGACGACCCAAAACGTAAGCGCTTCCGACTCCTGGGTCACCTTAGAGGTGAACCTGGCCTGCCCGAGCGCCATGCGAAGCTTGCCGGCCTCACCTGTGTGATAGTTCAGGCGCTTCACTGCGTACGAAAACACATCCGTACGATCGCCATAAGGAGCAAATAAGGAAGTTATGGAGTAGTGCGCACCCACTTTCTCCAAATCCACAACCGCCGGCTTTACATATTTCGCATAGATATCGCGACCGTTGCCGTATTCCGGAAGGTTGCTATAGGCGAGAGAGAGGCGTTCAAGGAACTCCTCCTGCACAGAATCACCAAAGAGCTGTTCAGCGAGCTGGACAACCCGGCCCGCATACTGGATCACCTGAACCGTCTCAATGCCCGACAGGTCGTCGAAGAACCAGCCGCAGCTCGTATACATCAGCATGGCGTTGCGCTGAAGTTCCATGAGCTTCCAGACTGTGACCTGTTCGCCCTCATCCAGCTGGCGCAGGAAATGCTGCTCCCCGAACTTCGCGCGCCTGTCCGGGCTGCGGTTCAAAGCGACATGGATATAGCTGTCGCGAGCTTTCCATGGATCACGGAGGTAGCGACCTCCCAGATCCTGGAAGCGGGGTGCGACGTAATCGCGCAACCAATCGAGAGCATCACGAAGAGGTTTCCGCCACTGCTGGTTCCAGCCGGCACGCCCCGAATTGCAGCCGCAATCGCTTCGCCAGCGCTCCACGCCGTGCATACAGCTCCAGGCGGTGTTCTCATGAATTTGCGCCTCGTGCGTGGGCGGAAATTTCTCGAGAAACTCTCCGTAATTCGTGATTTTGGCCAAGTTGCGGGACTCGACGAAATGCAAGGCATAGGCCAGCGCCATCTCGCCATGCCGATGATGGTGGCCGTAGGTCTCGCCATCGGTCGCAATGTGCGCTAGCTGGGGCCAGGTGCGCAGATCGGAGTACGCGCCCATGAGGCGGTTCGCAAATTTCTCGCCATTGTCCAGAAGCTTTTCGAAGGCGACCGCCTGGGAAATCGGGCCCGTCGTAGAAGAACAGATTGAGCGTTCTTCCGCTGGGTGTGCGGAACAGATAAGCGCGAGTCGGATCAACTTTGGAGCCCGTGACGTCAAACCATTCGGTTTCGCCGATCTCACGGGTCGCTCTCGCCTGGTGAGGAGCGAGAATAACAAAGCGCAATCCCGGCTTCCGCGATCAGGTCAAGACTCTCGGAATCTACGGCCGTTTCGGGCAGCCACATGCCTTCGGGCATCCTTCCGAAGCGGAAGCGGAAATCCTCCAAGCCCCAGAGCACTTGCGTCCGCTTGTCGCGCGAATTCGCAAGAGGCATGATCATGTGGTTGTAAGCCTGCGCCATGGCAGAGCCGTGACCAGAGAAGTGCTTCTGGCTTTGCCGGTCTGCCTCTAGGATCCCGTCGTAGGTTTCTTTCGCGTTTTCGGCCATCCACGAGAGCAGAGTTGGTCCGAAATTGAAGTTGATGCGGGCGTAGTTGTTGACGATTTGAGTAATGAACTGCGAGTGATCGAGGATGCGCGCCGCTAAATTAGGGGCGTAACATTCTGCATCGACGCGTTCGTTCCAGTCGTGATACGGGTAGGCAGAATCCTGCAGTTCGATCTGCTCTAACCAGGCGTTCTCACGTGGCGGCTGATAGAAGTGACAATGAACGCACAGGTACTTATTGGGATGTGAATGATCCGCCATTGGTGCCTTCCGAGCTATGCTCTAGTCACGGGAAATCTCCCGCAGTATTTGGTAGAACTCGGGGAAGGATACGGCCGCAGCTTCGGCGCCTTCAATCGAGCACTCTCCATCGGCCGACAACGCGGCGACAGAGAACGCCATGGCTATCCGGTGATCCCCGTTGGAATGAACGGTTGCAGCCCGAAATCGTTGCGATCCCGGAACTTCAATCGAATCCTCTGTGGTCCGCACAGTAACACCCATGCGAGTCAAGTTCTCTGATATAGTGGCGATCCTGTCGGTTTCTTTCACACGAAGCTCCGCAGCATCACGAATAATCAGACCCTCGCGACTTGCGGCACCAAGAATCGCCAGTATCGGTATCTCGTCGATGAGAGCTGCCGTCGTTGCCCCTTCGATAACGCCGCCCTTAATCTGCGACGACTTGATCTGCAGAGTGCCGATCAGCTCCCCGTTTACCTGCTCGATGTGAACCAGCTTGATGGCCGCACCCATCATTCGGAGAACGTCAAGCAAGGCGGCTCGGGTTGGATTCAGACCGACGTTGGCAATGGTGAGGTCGGAGTCTTTCGCCATCAGGGCAGCCACGATAAAAAAAGCTGCCGACGAGATGTCGCCCGGAACAACCAGGGGCTTTGCTGAAAGTTCGGAGCCGCCGCGAATTCGGACCGTCCGAGGCTCAATAGTGACATCAGCCCCGAGTTCCCGAAGAGCAATCTCGGTGTGATCCCGCGTGGTGACGGGCTCGCGCACCACTGTTTCGCCCTCCGCGTACAAACCGGCCAGGAGAATACAGCTTTTGACCTGCGCGCTGGGGACCGGAAGCTGGTAATCGATGGCGCGGAGCGGCGAGCCGTGGATGACCAAAGGAGCAAACTGACCTTCTCTCGCTTCGATCTGTGCTCCCATCAAACCAAGTGGTTTCATGATCCGGCCCATGGGACGTTTCACGAGCGAAGAGTCACCGGTTATTTCTGTTCGGAAGGGTTGGGCAGCAAGAATGCCGGAGAGCATTCGAATCGTGGATCCCGAGTTACCCGCATCGAGAGTTTCGGATGGCTCGCGCAGAGAACGCGTTCCCGTCCCGTGGATTGTCAGGACTCGCCGCCCATCCCGGTCCGAGAATTCGTGTCGGACTCCGAGACGGCTCATGCACGAAAGAGTGGATTGGCAGTCTTCGCCGGTCGAGTAATTGTAGACTTCAGTCGTTCCCGATACGATCCCCGCCAGCATTGCATAGCGATGGGAGATCGATTTATCACCCGGAACGTTCACCAGGCCTTGAACGGAGCGGGCCGGCGATATGATTTCGATCATTCAACTCGTAATTGTAACGTCGAAGAAACTCTGGCAGCGCGAACTGTCGAGTTGTAACGAGAAACGCTGGAATTGAGATCCGAAACGGGGTCTACTGCTCGGTAGAGAGAGAGTCGCGTTCCTGTGGTCCGACACCCTCGATATCGTGCGACGACCGTTCAATCCCAAGGCCCTCCAGATCGCTGTCGGTCGCTATTCCATTGGCTTCGCCTTCCTTCTTCTGATGGCGCCGCGCTAGCTTTTCTTCTCGCTTCTCTTTACGAGCTTGTTCTTTCTGACGCTTTTGGAAAGTTGTTGGCCCACGACCTGGCATGCTCTATTTACCTTTCAGCAGCGGAACCCGGCAGAGCTCCGCCGCAAAGAACGGCCTCAAATGAGGCGAAATAATTCAAGAAAAAACGCTGCGGCGTTTACCAGCGGTTTCCACGACCGCGGCCACCACCACCGCCGCCATTTCCGCCGCGGCCACCACCACCACCGCCACGGGCGCCACCGCCACCACCGAATCCGCCGCCGCCCTGCGGCTTAGGCCGGGCTTCATTCACGTTCATTGCGCGCCCGTTCAAATCGGCGCCATTCAACGAAGCGATGGCATTTTCGGCATCTCTGCGCTCCGTCATTTCTACAAACGCAAAACCGCGCGATTGCCCACTGTCACGATCGGTGACGATATTCACGCGCTCCACGGCGCCAAACTGGGAAAAGGCTGCGAACAATTCGTCCTGGGTCGTCCGGAAACTAAGATTTCCGACAAAGATATTGGTCATAAGGACTCCTTAAATGGAAAAAATCGTCTCTGTCGGACTGCTCTAGAAACCAAACTGAGAAGCCTAGTCAGGGTGGGAGGGCGACCGGAAGGAACTCGAAATGAAGTTGCTACAAAGACACTTTCAGCGTAACACTTCGCTTGGAATCGCGCAACGAAGCACTCCAAAGTCTGCGTGAAATCCCCCACATTCCCTCGCAAAAGTCCGGCGAAAGGCAAGGCTCCTAGCCTCGTCTAGCTTTTAGACAATGCCAGACATAAATGTATACGGCGCCGATTGGTGTTCCATGACGAAAAGAACTCTGCAGCACCTGGATCAGAAACAGATCCCGTACAACTACGTCGATATTGACCGGGATCGTAAAGCAGCAAGCTGGGTAGCTTCGCAGAATGGCGGGAAGGAAAAGAAGCCGACCCTGGATATCGGCGGTACCGTGCTGTCGGAACCGAGCAATGAAGAATTGGATGAAGTGTTGAGGGATAAGGGTTTTACCGTCTAGCAGGCTCAACCGGGGAGGGACTAGCTGCGGAGCGCCAACTTATCACCTTCGAACTGGGTGTCTTCGCCGGATTCGCGAAAAAAAGCCACCACGCTGATCACGATTTGGATGGCGAGGAGGATAACCCAGATGTTCATGCCCTTACTAAAGCAGGCACCTTTCCAAATGGCGTCCGGCGTCTAACGAACTGATTCTAATTGAGTTACTCCCAACGGCACATTCCGATCCCGATTCGAAACGGAACTTTGCAGTACCGTTTTGGAACATGTGAGCCGTTTTGGACCGAGTTCGGCGCGCCCCTTTCAAAGCACAACCAAGCTGTCCCCAAGTAAACTACAGTTGAATGACTTTTGAGGAATTAGAACGGGAGTACGTTGCGCTCCGCCAGCAGGGTGAAGCTGTGCGGAGCTATCTTTGACGCTCGAACAAAACAAACCGAGCTGGACAAGCTAGAACAGGAGATCGGGGACCCCGACTTCTGGAACCAGCCGGAAAAAAGCCAGCGGGTCATGCAGCAGCGCAAGCGACTGGAAGAGGCGATCGGACAATCCCGAAGCGTTGCCAGCCTTACCTCCGATATCGATACGCTGTTTGAGCTTGGACGCGAGGGCGAATCGGTCAACACGGAGCTGGAGCGCGAGCTGAAGGCCTTCGAATCGAAGCTCACTGAGCTCGAAACGGGCATGCTCCTCTCCGGGGAGAACGATGCGCGAGACGCAATCGTCACGATCCACCCCGGCGCGGGAGGAACAGAGAGCCAGGATTGGGCGGAGATGCTGCTTCGGATGTACCTGCGCTGGGCGGAACGTCGCGGATTTACGGCCGTGATTACCGATCGGCTGGAAGGTGAAGGCGCGGGGATCAAATCGGCCACCGTCGAAATCAATGGCGAAAACGTCTACGGCCAGCTGCAGTCGGAAGTTGGCGTCCATCGGCTGGTGCGTATTTCACCGTTCGATGCCAACGCCCGGCGCCATACGTCCTTTGCTTCGGTTTTTGTTTATCCACAGATCGACGAAGACATCAATATCGATATCAAGCCCGACGATCTCAAGATTGACGTTTTCCGCGCGAGCGGCGCCGGCGGGCAGCACGTGAACCGTACCGAATCAGCAGTGCGATTTACTCACCTTCCGACCGGTATCGTGGTGCAGTGTCAGAACGAACGCTCGCAGCACAAGAACCGCGCAAGCGCCATGAAACAACTCAGAGCGAAGCTCTACGAGTACGAGATGGAAAAGAAGCGCGCCGCTGATAAGAAGCTGGAAGACACGAAACTGGGTATCAACTTCGGAAGCCAGATCCGGAGCTATGTGCTCGCGCCCTACCGGCTGATTAAAGACCACCGTACAAAGCTCTCGATCGGCGATGTGGATCGCGTTTTGGACGGGGACATCGACGAGTTCATCCACGCTTACCTGGTTTGGGCGAAGACCGGTAAAGTTTCCGGCGACGTAACGAAAGACGATCTGCCAGACTAAGCACGGTTATCTTCCTAAAAATGCCTTCACCGACCGATGTCGAGTTGCAGCGCGCCGCTGAGCTGATACGCCAGGGCGGGCTTGTCGCCTTCCCAACGGAGACCGTGTACGGGCTTGGAGCGAACGCCCTTGATGCGGACGCGGTGCGCCGGATTTTCAAGGCCAAACGCCGGCCATGGGCCAGCCCCCTCATTGTTCATGTGGGCGACGAAGCAATGGCGCGCACGGTAACTGCCGAATGGCCGTCTGTGGCGCGGCACCTGGCACGTGCATTCTGGCCGGGGCCGCTGACGGTGGTGCTGAAGAAAGCTTCGATTGTGCCCGACGTCGTCACAGCCAACCTGGATTCGGTGGGCGTACGAATGCCTTCGCACCCAATCGCCTTAGAGCTGATCCGAGCGGCGGGGGTTCCGATCGCAGCACCTAGCGCTAATCGATTCTCGGAGCTCTCGCCCACATCCGCCGATCACGTTCGGGAAGGGCTGGGGGACGAAGTGGACCTGATTCTCGATGGCGGCCCGACGACCGTCGGAATCGAATCCACGGTTGTCAGCCTTCATAGAAATCCGCCGGTGGTTCTCCGGCCCGGCATGATCACGAAACAGGACGTGGAGCGGGTAACGGGCATGCGGTTTGAGAGCGAACTGGATTTGCCCCATATTGTCGAATCCCCTGGCCAGAACCCTCGACACTATGCTCCCCGGACTCGATTCCTCCTTCTCGAGCGAGGCTCCCAATCCCCGCCGGGCCGGGGTCGATTCCTCATTCTTTCCAAGAACCCTAAAGAATTCGCGGCATCTCTTTACTCCGAGCTTCATAAGGCTGATCGCGAAGGCTGGGATTGGATCGCCATTGAACGACCGGCGGACACTCCGGAATGGGCCGGAATCTTAGATCGGCTGCAACGGGCGACCTTCACCGAAACTTCCGAAGGCGCAACGGCGTAGAGCCCCTATAATCAGGAGCGATGTTATCCCTTGCCGAGGTGAAAGATCGCCTCCGCGCCATTTCTGGAATGGAGCTGCGAGAAAATGAACCGCTGGCCCCTTATACCCGCTTCGGATTGGGCGGCAAAGCGGCGCTCCTTTGCACTACGGATTCCCGAAGCAGCTTTGCCGAGGCGCTACGGACTGCCGCAACGCTCGACGCGCCAAAGATGGTGATCGGTGGCGGAACCAACCTGGTCGTCTCCGACGACGGTTTCGACGGGCTCGTGCTCAAATTCACGGGTTCGAAGATCGACGTCAGTGACACAACACTGACCGTAGAAGCAGGCGCGGTTTTGCAGGACGTGGTCGACCGGAGCATTGAAGTTGGCCTTGAAGGTCTTCAGACCATGACGGGCATCCCGGGGTTTACCGGGGGAGCCGTGTACGGGAATGCGGGCGCGTACGGGCACTCGATCAACGAACTGGTGACTCGGGTCGATTTCGCGCAAGACGGAAGAGAAACTAGCTTCGACAACGCAGCAGTGCGGGTTCGGGTACCGGCACAGCCGGTTTAAAGATCATAAAGAGTGGGTGATCCTCGCAACCGAACTCCGATTCAAGCGGGGGGACCGCGACGTGCTTGCAAAAGCCGCCGCCGAGATCCGAGCGGTGCGGGACGCCAAATATCCTCCGACCATGAGATGCGCCGGCAGCATCTTCAAGAACGTCTTCTTCGCTAATCTGCCGCCCGAAACACAAGCCTTGATCCCACCGAACCTGGTTCGCGAAGGCAAGGTGCCTTCAGCGTTCTTTCTGGAACAAGTCGGAGCGAAGGGAATTCGCCGAGGCGATATCCAGGTTGCGAAGTACCACGCCAACCTGATTTATAACGACGGCAATGGCCGGGCGGCCGATCTCGTGGCTGTGATTCAGGAGCTCAAGAAGCTGGTTCGCGACCGATTTGCCTTCGAGATCGAAGAGGAAGTTCAGTACGTCGGGTTCGAATATGCGCCTGTTCCGTCCTAGCTTGACCGCCCGGCTGATCGCGGCACTATTAACGGCTTCGGCAGGCGCTTGGGCACAGAGCACATGGACTCTGGTCCTTTTCAACGCAAAGATCTGGACGGGCAATCCGGCACAGCCGGAAGTAGAGGCGGTTGCCGTCGCGGGGAACCGGATTGCGGCGGTCGGAACAACGGAAGAGATTCTGCGCGGCAAGCCAAAGGATGTTCCGCAGCTTGATCTCGGCGGCCGCCGAATGCTCCCCGGCTTCAATGACGCACATGTACACTTCTACGCCGGGGGCGCGAACCTTACGGGGCCGCAACTACGCTATTCAAGGAGCCAGGCGGAGTTTCGAAACACTCTAGGGACTTTCGCCAGAACTCAACCGAAAGGCCGATGGATCACGGGCGGCAATTGGGATCACGAGAACTGGACGCCCGCGCAATTACCAACGCGGCAACTGATTGACGATGTAACAGGCGACTGGCCGGTGATGATCAAGCGCCTGGACGGGCACATGTCCCTCGCCAATTCCGTCGCGCTCAAGATTGCCGGAGTGGATAAGAATACGAAGGATGTTCCGGGCGGCGTTATCGTTCGAGATCCGGAAGGAAATCCGACCGGAATTCTCAAAGACGCCGCGCAACGGCTTGTACAACAGGCGATTCCTCCGCCTTCTGAATCGCAAATCATTGATGCAATCCGAGCCGCCCAGACATATGCGAATGCACAAGGGGTTACGAGCGTGCAGGATATGGCGGCCTCTCCAGCCGTTTTCCGCGCTTATCAGACGCATGCTGCACGAGGGTCGGCTTCGGGTGCGCATCTCCGGCCATCAGCCGTTGACAACGTGGCAGCAACTGGCGGCGGTAGGGCTGCGCGCCGACTTCGGCAATGAGTATCTTCACATGGGCGCGCTGAAGGGCTACGCAGACGGATCACTTGGTTCGACCACTGCCCTGCTGTTTGAACCCTACCTGGACTCGCCGGGCACGAGCGGGATCGCGAGCGCCGAGTTATCGGATCCGCAGCAGATGTGGCACAACGTCGAGAGCGGGGACGAGGCCGGGCTGCAAATCTCGATTCATGCCATTGGCGACAGAGCCAATCATGAAGTGCTCGGTATGTACGAACGCATTGAACGAGAACACGGCGAGCGCGATCGGCGATTGCGGATCGAGCATGCACAGCATCTCATTGCCGCCGACATTCCGCGCTTCGGACGAATGCATGTGATCGCATCCATGCAGCCGTATCACTGCATCGACGACGGCCGTTGGGCAGAGAAACGGATCGGCCCGGAGCGTGCCAAGACGGCTTATGCATTCCGGACGCTGCTCGACACAGGTGCGACGCTGGCCTTCGGTTCGGATTGGGATGTCGCGCCTATGAGCCCGATCATGGGCATCTATGCGGCCGTGACCCGTAGAACTTTGGACGGCAAGCGTCCGGATGGCTGGGTTCCGGAGCAGAAGATCACAGTTGCCGAAGCCGTGCGCGCCTACACGATGGGCTCCGCCTACGCCAGCTTCGAGGAGAAGTTGAAAGGCTCGATCGAAACCGGCAAATTAGCGGATTTCGTGGTGCTGACGGACGATATCTTTGCGATCGATCCGGTGAAAATCGCGGATACGAAAGTGTGGCTGACGGTATTTGACGGCAAGGTGATCGTCGGTGCTTCGCCATCGCCGTACACTCGCCTGCCGAGCGGGCTTCTCCTCAGGCAGTAGGGTTGCCGAAATCGGGGATTGCGGTAACTGTTTTTTCGCCACTTTTCCCATGGCATTGCGAGGCAGTTGCTCAACGACATGGATACTGCGAGGCATCTTGAACGAGGCGAACGAGCGCTTGCAGCGAAGTTGCATATCGGCCGGATCGAATGACTGTGTGGATACAACATACGCGACGGGAACCTCACCCCATACCGGATCGGGCGCTCCCACCACAGCCGCTTCCGCGATTTCGGGCTGCAGCTGAAGAAATTCTTCGATCTCGCGCGGGTAGATGTTGTAACCGCCCGAGATGATCAGGTCACTCGTGCGCCCTCGCAATTCGTAGTATCCATCCGGGCTCCGGACCGCGAGATCGCCGGTCCGGAAATAACCATTGCTGAACGCCTTCTCCGTTGCTTCCTCGTTCCGCCAGTATTCCTTGAAGACGTTCGCCCCTCGGACATGGACCTGCGCCCACCTCACCGTCCCGTACAGGACGTCCATCGGCGTCAAGAAGACGAACCGACACTCCCGCAATCGGCAGGCCTACGCTTCCGGGCCGCCGTTCACCCACGTACGGATTGCTCATATTGATCAGCGTTTCCGACATCCCATATCGTTCCAGAATCGTGTGACCAAATCGAGTCCGAAACTCCTCGAGAACCTGTGCTGGGAGGGGCGCAGAACCAGATACGAACAGTCGCATTGACCGACCAATCTCGGCAGCAGCTTCAGTCCGACATCTGATTCAGACGTACATAGATAGTTGGCACGCCGAAAAAGAGCGTTGGCCGAAAGTCCAGGAACATCTGTTCTGTTGTCTCGGGTCCAGACGCTCCAGTAGTCTCATAAGACAGCCGCTGACAAGCCAGCAGTGCACACCAAGACCCAAGCCCATGAACATGGAAGAGAGGCAGGCTTAACAGAAACCGATCGGACGCTGTAATTTGCCACAACGTTAGTAACGCAAGCGTATTCGCGGCAAGATTGTTGTGGGTCAGCACTGCGCCTTTGGCCGCCCCGGTCGTGCCCGACGTGTAGATAATCAGCGCCGGCGTGTCGCCGTGTATGTCTTTCACCGGCCGGTTAGTCGATAAGTTTGAGGATGCCCGGACTAACTCCTCAACATTCCAAACCGGACACGGAACATCTAAATCATCCGCAACGACGATCGCCGCCGGCTCTACGTCCGAAATGATGTGGGACAGTTCGCGCTCGCGATAGAGTATATTGACCGGCACGAAGATCACGCCGAGTTTCAGGCACGCTAAGTAAAGGTCAATGAACTCACTTCGGTTTCGCAGGTATACACAAAGACGATCGCCCGTTCTAAGCCCGCGACCCTCCAGGGACCATGCCAGCCGGTTGGTACGAGTTTCGATATCGGAGAATGTACTGGATTTGAGACCGGTTGAGTCGCTGACCACTCGATTGCTGGTTCATTCCGATCTACCTTGCAGTGACAGGTCAAACAGATGGATCAGGTTCATGCTTCTGGCGGTTTCCAGGAGTGCGTCTACAGGGCGGTCATCGTTACAGTGCTTCGGCAGTTTTCTTATGCTGTGGCTTGGCATGAGCACAGCTTGCAGCCGTCATCCGGACGAGTTGCGTCGCGTACGAATTTCGACTTACACGCAGGGCAGCCTTACAGCACTGCCGATGCTGCTGGCCGAACGGCTGGGCTACTTCAAGAGCGAAGGTCTAAGTGTCACGATCGAAGAAACTGCAAGCGGTTCAAAGGCCATCCAAGCTCTATTAGGTGGGAGCGCGGAGGTGGCGTCCGCCTTCTATGAGCTGACGGTACAAATGGCGGTCCAGGGCCGAGAGCTGACTAGCTTTGTCAGCATGGTTCGTTATCCCGGTTATGCGCTGGTTCCGTCTTCAGCTCGTCCAAAGAAGATTCACGGGATTGAAGACTTAGCGGGCGCACGGTCGCGTTCTCCTCTCCGGGGTCACCAACCGACTTGTTTGTGAAATACCTGCTCGCTCAACATGGCCTGCCGCCGGTTTCCACAAGCACGGTATCTGCCGGTTCCAACATGGCGCGAGTGGCGCTGCTGGAACGAGGAAGTGTGTCCGCAGCGGTTCTCAGTGATCCCGCTTTAACCTTGTTTCTACGCAGGTATCCTAACGCTTCGGTGCTTGCCGATGTGAGAAGCAAAACTGGCGTTCAACAGGTTTATGGAACTGATAATTACGTCTCCGCCACTCTCATTTCCCGCTCTCAATGGCTTCACGCGAATCCGGAGACGGCCCGCCGGCTTGCCCGGGCGATGAACCAAAGTTTGCATTGGATTCAGACGCACTCGCCTGAGGAGATTGGAGCACAAACACCGACAGAGTTGCAGGGAACCGATCCCGGCTCTTTTCTCGGAAGCACTACGTGTTTCCCTGCCCAGCTTTCCTCCGGACGGCCGTTTTGAACCGGCCGGGGATTGAGGCAGTCATCAAAGCGCTCAAAGTCGCAAACGGCAACGGTAAGTTAGAAGGCACTGGATCTAAATAAGGACCTACACTAACGAGTTTGTGACTGAAAAGTAGAAGCGACAGATATTCGTTGGTATAAGTACCTTCCAGATCGATCCTCGCGTTGCGAACCTTTTCCGATGAAACAGCGAGCACGTTCTTTATCGCCCTGGCTTCTTCGGCCGTCACTTTGCCATCCTGCGAAATCATCGGTACCGTTGCGCGCAGAGCGTCCAGATCGACGCCTTCCTCCTGAATACGGTATTGCGCCGGCATATGGCGGTGGATCTCTTCGGGAGAGTGTTCTTTCATGTACCGCATGCTTTTCATGACTGCGGCAGCCAGTTTTCGCGCATTCTCGGGATTGTTTCGCAGCCATTCCGTTTGAGCCAGAAGATCATGGGCAGGATAAACATCCATGCCATAAATCTGTCTCACACCCTCTGCCGTGCGAGCATCTGCAACTACGAAAAGTGTAGGAACCCGGTGCTGGGCTGCCGTGATTGCACTTCCGGCTAACACGGCTGCATCAACACGTCCTTGTTTAAACGCAGCAATAGACAATGCTCCGAGACCGATGCTCGACACACTCACGTCTTGGAGGCGAACCTGATGGCGACGGAGAAGGTAGTTGAGGAAAAGGTGTGAAGCGGAACCAGGCGTTGAAATGCCAACAACAGATCCCTTTAAGTCTTCTACCTGCCTGATGTGGCGCTTTGAGGAGGGAGATACGGCAAGCACCAAACCCGGACGTTCCAGGATGGTAAGAAATGATTGCACATGCCGGCCTTCAGACGTTAACTGAATGGCAAGTTCATAAACACACGCGCAGACATCGGCGCTCCCGCCGAACATCGCTTCCAGTGCCTTCGAACCGCCAGGGAAGTCCTGAAGTTCCACATCCACTCCCTGCTCCTTGTAGTAGCCTA
The DNA here is from genome assembly GCA_963730775.1 of uncultured Acidobacteriaceae bacterium. Taxonomy (GTDB): domain Bacteria; phylum Acidobacteriota; class Terriglobia; order Bryobacterales; family Bryobacteraceae; genus Bog-105. The sequence goes on from CAVSTI010000029.1 coordinate 707,419, forward strand.
GTTCGCGCGCTAAATAAACCGGAAGATAAGTAATCGGACTCAGCGGCACGGCGATACGAACTCGACTCAAGGGCTGAGCACGATTACGCGGGCTACAGCCACTGAGAGTGTACAGGCTAGCAGCGGCAATCAAAAACGGCGCGAGGGAGCAAGCCAGGCGACGGGCGTGAGAGTTCTTCATTGCGAGCGAACAAACGCGTTGGTATAGGTCTGTGGAAGATTGATCGAAGCAAGGCGGACCTTCTCAGATGAAACGTCCAGAACTTTCTTCACCGCTCGGGCGCCTTCCGGCGTGATCTTGCCGTCTTGCGAAAGCAACGGAACGATTTCACGCAAAGCTTTTAGATCGGCTTCAGCATCAGACGAGCGGAACTGCGCCGGCATCCGAGGGCGAATTTCGTCAGCGGAGTGCTCTCGCATAAATCGGATGGTTTGCAGGAGTGCACGGGCGACTTTTCTCGCCGTGGCTGGGTTACGCTGCAGCCACTCCGGTGAGGCGGCAAGACCTTGAGCCGGGTAAACATCCGTACCAAACACGGCCTTGACGCCCGCAATCGTACGGGTATCTGCCAGGATGCCCACTCCTGGAGAGCGACGTTCGATGCCGGTGATGGCATTACCCATGAGAACTGCCGCATCGATCTGTCCATGTTCGAAGGCCGCGATGGCGGGCGCGCCAAGCCCGATTCCCACAAAGCTTACGGATGCTATCGGTACTTCGTGCGTAACAAGAACATAGTTGGCGAAATTATGAGAGCCCGACCCCGGTGACGAGATGCCAATCACGGCGCCTTTCAGATCGTTCACAGTATGGATCCTGCGCTTAGAGGCCGGGGAGAGAGCAAGAACGTAGCTAGGCCTATCAATCAAGGTCACGAAGGATTGTACGTGCCGCCCCTCCGCCGCCAACTGGATTCCGAGTTCGAGCGAAATCCCACCCACCTCTACACTGCGACCGAGTATCGCCTGCATGCTCTTTGAGCCTCCTCCATAGACGGCATCGAGCGTCACATCTAGCCCCTGGTCGCCGTAGAAGCCCAACTCTTTGGCCATGAAGACCGGAAGATAAGAAAAGCCGCTGTCGGGCACGGCAATTCTCACGCTCGTGTGCCTTTGCCCGGTCTCGCGAGAGTGGCAGCTAAACAGTCCAAGCGTCGCGAGAAAGCCGACGGGCAAAGCTATGCGCCGCCTAACTCGATGAGATACAGGTGCAAACGTCATCGTGAAAGAACGAACTGGTTCGTATAAGTCTGGGATAGATCAAAATTCGCTTTTCGGACACTCTCAAGAGTGAACGCCAGAGCCTTCCTAACAACCTCGGCACCTTCCGCGGACATGAACCCGTCGGGCGAAAAACTTCCCTTCGCAATTCGCAATGCTTCCAATTCTGCGTCTTTGTCTGCCGTTCGGTAGCGCTGGGGAGTTTTCTCCCATACTTCTTCCGGCGAATGCGCGTCGATCCAGACGAGCGTCTTCTGAATGGCTCGTGCCACCTGGCGAGCTCTGTCGGGATGTTTATTCAACCAATCTTGGTTGGAGTACACTACCGCAGTCGGATACACGTCCACCCCGTACAAACTTCTGCAGCCCGCCGGTCCTCTACCATCAAGCAGTATTTGAACGTGAGGATTACGTCTCATTAGAACGGTCGTCTCACTCCCGGAAAGCACGGCCGCATCAACTACATCGCGATCCACGGCGGCGATCGAGGATGCTGCCGTCCCGATGGCGACCGCCCTGATATCGCTGGGCGCAAGGCGGTGTTTCAGCAATACATAATTCAGGAACACGTGATTGATGGAACCTAATCCGGATACTCCCACTACCATTCCCTTCAGGTCTTCGATCGATTTGATCTTCGTTGTCGCTTTCGGAGCAATTACCAGAACCCTCGAAGGCCGTTTCATCATTGACACGAACGATGTCACATGGCGACCTTCAGCGGCCATTTGGACAGCTTGCTCATACGACCCGGCGCCCATATCCGCGCTGCCACCCAACAGGGCTTGCATGACTTTGGACGCGCTTGAAAAATCGTCGATTGTGACCGACAAGCCCTCCTCTCGGTAGAAGCCAAGGGCTTCGGCGAGAAATACGGGCAGGTAAGGAAGGGGTGTATTAGTCAGCGCAATTCTGACCTGTACCGCCGAAGGGCCAGCTTTGTCTGCGCTACTACAGGCGGCACTGAGAAATACAGATGCAAGCAGGGAGACAGCGGCGAAGACTTTTGCAATAGGGGGCATTGACGCTTCATCTCGCTTGAACAAACTCGTTGGTGAAAGTCGTCGAGAGGTCCACATTCTTTGCCTTGCTGTTTTCCGGAAGTGCCGTGAGGGCCTGCTTAACTGCCGAAGCCGATTCCAGCGAAATCAGTCCGTCGGTGGAATAATTTGCTTTCAGGACCTTCATAGCGTCGCGATCGGCATCGAAGTCAGTGCGAAGCGCCTCCGGCATCTCACGTGCGATCTCCTCGGGAGAGTGGTCCTGAATCCAACGCAATCCATCGCAGGTTGCTCTTGCCAGCCGGGTTGCGGTCTCCTTATTGGCAGCAAGCCATTTCGGCGTGGAGTAGAGAACCGAGGTAACAAACCGTTTCACTCCGAACGCGTCTTCCATTCCCTCCGGCGTGCGTACGTCCACCAGAATCCTGGCCTTGGGATTCCGTTTCTCGAAGAGATTGATTCCGGATCCTGCAAGCACGGCAGCATCGACCCTATTGCGCTCGAGCGCGGCTACTGCGCTGGTGAAGCTACCAACGGCAATGATCGACACGCTCTCCTCGGGTAATCCATGGCGCCGTACAACGCTGGTAGCAAAGAACTGATTCGGAGAGCCCATTGCGGATACTCCGATCACCGCTCCCCTAAGATCTTCGAGCCGCCGAATCTTGTCGGTTTTCGTTGGAGAGACAACCAACGCCCGAAAATCACTGGACATCAAGGTTACAAAGGCCTTGATGCTTTGGCCCTGCGCGGCCGTTGTTACCGTCTGCTCATACATTCCGCCGGCAACGTCTACACTACCCCCTAGTAGCGCCTGGGTGCTTCTGGTTGTGCTGGGAGCGGCGTCATCAATTCGCACGTCAAGCCCCTGATCGCGATAAAAGCGCAGTCGTTGGCTCAGCAATACAGGAAGAAAGCTGGTCGAGCGTCCGATCATAATCCTGACCGGAATCAATCGCGAGCGTTCCGCTTGCTTTCCGCAACTAGCCAGAACCAGCAATACGAGAACTAGCCACTGCTGCAAACGGATCATTTGGTGTCGGTTGAAGTTCCGGGCTAATTCCCTGTCACAAATCGATTCGTGTACGTCTTCTCCAGATCAATGTGTGCTTTCCTGACGGGCTCCAGAAACGTCGCGAGCACCTTCCGGACGGTTTCAGGTCCGCCCTCCGGCATGCGGCCGTTCTCCGAGTACATGTCCATCGAGTGAAGCAGAGCTTCGCGGTATATTGACCGATCTTCGCCGAGATGCTCTTTTGGCACAACAGTCATGATTTCGTCCGGGGAGTGCTCGTGAATCCAACGGAGGCTCGACTGGATCGCTCGCGCCAACCGTCGAGCAGTATCGCTATTCTGGCTCAACCAGGCTGACTTCGCGTAAAACACGGAACCCGGGTAGGCATGAACACCAAAGAGTTCGCGAACGCCTGCGTGCGTCCGGGCGTCTGCAAGAATGCGAACGTTCGGATGCCGTTTGAGCACCTGCGTAATCGCTGGTTCGAAGTTTGATAACGCATCAATTTTCCCACGCTCGAGGGCAACAATCCCAGCGTTCTGCGAACCCATAGCGACTGGAGTCACATCCGAAGGTGCGAGACCATGGCGAACCAAAAGGAAATTTAACACCAGGTGACTTTGTGAGCCCAAGTCCGAGACTCCGACCGAAGCACCTTTCAAATCTCGAATGGTTCGAATCTTGTCCGAGGCTTGAGGCGACGTAATGACGACATTACCTGGATACCTGAGCATGGTCACAAAGGCTTGAACAGATTGTCCCTGGGCCGCTATCCGAATTGAGTGATCATAAAAGCCATGCACCACATCAGCGCTGCCGCCCAGGAGCGCTTGAGCTCCTTTCGTGCCTCCAGGAACTGCATCGACGGCGAGAAGCAAGCCCTCTCTGCGATAAAGATTCAGGTGTTCCGCGACTGTATGGGGCAAGAATGGCAGCGAGGCTGGTGTTCCCGCAAGGACCAACCGAACGCGTCGAGCGCCGGGTCCCTTCCTGGCACATGCACCCGCCGCCATCGCGGACGAAAGCAAGAACGAACGACGTCGTTGCAGCATTTAGGCAACCTCCTTCAGCCCCGATTCCGTCTGAGTTGGTTTCCAACGAAGTAGCCATCCTTCGAGGCGATTCACTCCGATTCCCACCAACAGCACCACGCCGCTCAGAACGACCATTCCGGCGAAAACACCGGTGGTGTCAAAGACGCCTTCCGCCTGAGAGATCAGGTATCCGACACCGTGCGAAGCTCCCAGATACTCGCCAACCACGACAGCGATGATCGCGAACCCGATGCTTATATGGAGGCTCGAGAAGATCCACGTCAATGCGCTCGGGACCAGAACATGCCGCACCAACTGGCGCTCAGAGGCGCCCAGCATGCGGGCATTGTTCAGAATGACCGGATCCACTTCGCGAACACCTTGATAGGTGTTGAAGAACACGATAAAAAAGACAACCGTGACGCCGAGCGCCACCTTCGACCAGATCCCTAATCCAAACCAAAGCAGGAAGATCGGGGCCAGCACTACTCGCGGGAGCGCATTCAGCACCCTGATATACGGGTTTAGTAATTCAGATAAGAACGGCGTGCGTGCGAGAAGAAAGCCGAACAATATGCCTGAGGCAACCCCAAGCGCGAAGGACAGGAACGCCTCTTCCAGCGTCACTAGCAGATGCGTCCAGATCGAGCCCGTCAAGACCCACTGAACAACGCGTGCGAAAACGTCGCTGGGCCTGCTGAAGAAAAACTTGTCCAGCAGACCCACCGTGGAGAGAGCCTGCCAGGCGACAAGGATGATCACGCCCAACAGAAGCTGCCAGACAATAATGGGCGCGCCGTACTTAGACCGTTGCCGCGACTCTGACCTGGCTTGGCTCATAGCTCTTCAACACTTCCTTCCTCAAATCCGTCCAGATGTGCCGATACAGACTGATGAACTCGGGCTGGGTCCGGATGTCGATCAAATCGCGAGGGCGCGGAAGGTTCACCTCGTAACGATTGACGAGACGGCTACCAGGACCAGCGGACAGGACGGCCACTTCGTCTGAGAGCGCAATTGCCTCTTCCAGATCGTGGGTGACGAAAAGGACTGTCTTGCGGGAATCGGACCAAAGCTGCAGAAGCTCGCCTTCCATCCGCAGCCGCGTGTGAATATCCAAAGCGCTGAATGGCTCGTCCATCAGCAGCATGTCAGGGTCGACAATCCAACTTTGAGCCATGGCCACACGCTTGCGCATGCCGCCGCTCAACTGATGGGGATAGCAATCAGCAAAACCATCGAGCCCGACACGGCTGATCCATTCTCTTCCAATTTCCTGAGCTTGCTTGCGTTCCTTGCGGCCGAAACTCAGGCCCAGGATGACGTTGTCGAGCACCGTCTTCCAGGGCAGTAATGCGTCCTGCTGGAACATGTACGAGGCCCGCCGGTTCAGACCCGAAAGGTGCTTTCCGTAGATTTCGACGGCTCCGGCGGTGGGCGTTGTGAGCCCCGCAACGAGGTTCAGCAAGGTGGATTTCCCACATCCACTCGGGCCTACAACGGACAGAAACACGCCATCGGAGATGTCGAGCGTAACGCCCTGGATTGCCGTGTACCGTGATCCGCTCGGGGTTGTAAATGCCTTCGTGACTCGTTCCAGATGGATCGCCGCCGAGCGATTCGGACCAGTCATGCGCTCCTCCTGCGGATCCTCGAATCATATTAGGACCGGCGAATTAGATGATTGTACGCGAAGTGCCCCTCGATGTCAGCTGTGAAAAAGAACTTCTGGATATCAGATCAGCCCGGACCGATGCTTGGGTACGCGGTCGGATCAGCCCAGGGCGGAACGCCGGGAACGTTTAAGCGGCGTCGGAAGACGCGATGGCCGTCTGTAGCATAAAGAAAGTCGAAGTGTTCACCACCAAAGCAGAGGCTTCGCACTGAGCCAGCGCGTACGGGTAACGGAAGGATCGCACGTACCCGACCGTTCTGATCGCAGACCTGAATACCGATCTCCGTTGCCACATAGAGGTTGCCGTGCTTATCAGTCGCTAAGTCCATAGCGCCGCTCATGCCGGTTATGTCGTCAGTATGCAGCCAATCGAAGGGTTGTTTGTCCATCAATGTCCCGTCCGGTTTGACAGCGTAACTGTAAACCCACTTGGAGCTTGCCTCCGCCGCGAAGAAGAGAGCGTGGTCCGGTGAGAAGACCATACCCGAAGCGGAGGAGAGTCCTTCGTCAACAAGCTTCTTCTCTCCACGCGGACTAATTTGCCAAATCCGGCTTGGAAGATCGGGATGCGCACCCGGCTCACTGACGTAAAGCTTGCCTTCATGTGTGGCGGTGATATCACGTCCCGTCACGCCTCGAACAACGGTCTGCACTTTTCCACGCGGATCAATTGCAATGATGGTCTGTTGTCCAGGATCAAGGCCGTACAACGTTCTGTTCTGGCCGAACACCTCGGCAATAAACGCAACACCGCGATAGAAAACAGAACGCGGTCCGTCCCCAGTTATGCGGTAAATGGTGCCGGCCTCGTGATCACTTACGTAAACATCACCATTCGTATCAGCGGCAAGTCCGGTTGCGCTTTCGAAAGTTAGAAGAGATTTCCTTCCAATCTTCGCCCTCTCCCGTCAGTTCCCGAAGCGTGCTGTTCTGAGATCGGCCTGCTTTAACTTTCGCCGGGTAATCTCGCCATAGCCAACGCATAACATCCGGCAAGACGGCTTGTCCGGGTTTCCCGTCATGCCCGTGTTCCCCCCAGGCATGAGCCTCGTCATAGCCAGCGAATGTAAGTGCCGAATCCACGTTTAAGTTGGCGTCGAACCAAGACCCGAAGAGCGGGTTCCATGCGTCGCTTGCACCATCTTCCAGAAAGACACGGATCGGTTTCGGGTCCGTCTTGCGAATCAGAGCAGGATAGTCGTGACCGCCGCGCATAGAAACAAACGTGCCAATCTCCGAGTACACTCGAGTGAACTGATCGGGCCTGCGCCAAGCCAAAGTGAACGATCCGATGCCTCCGGTACTTGCTCCCATGGCCGCCCGGTCATTGCCGTTCTTAGAAAGAACGATCGGACGGTTGTTCTGAGTCCGCATCTTCTCCACAGCGGGCAGAAGTTCTTCAATCACAAAGTCGGGGAAGCGATCATTAACGCTGTCGAACTCGTAAGAGCGGTCGAAGCGGAGTGCGCGCTTTTCACTCTCGTCGCGCCAAATGGTACCCGGTGAGAGTCCCACGCCGATGGTAACGGGCATCTCTTTTGCCGCAATGAGCTTGTCTAGCACCGCAGCCTCATACGGCGACAAGCCATCGAGTTTCAAAAGCAGGCAGGCGGGTCGATCTGGTGTGTACTCGCTGGGAACGTAGATCTGGAAGTCATTCCTGGTGCCGGGGTAGTTTCGCGGATTCGAGAGGCTTCCACGAAGCATTTCACCGCGCAAACCGCCAGCATCGATCTTCTCGACCGGAAGCTTTCCTGCAATCTCGTCCTGTATCTTCTTCACAAGTACAGACGGATCGGACGCTTGCCCGAAAAGGATAGGAGGCAGCGTCGATAATGCACTAAGAAGAGCGATTCCTGTCAGTCGGCTGACCATTGGAATTCAAGCATAACCGGTCAGACCGCGTTCGATTTTTTGCTAGTGAACGATATTCTTGCCGAACTGAACGGCAGGGCCGACCGACAGGCGGACGGTGTTCCGAGGGCCCCTTAAGATGTTGGGGAAAAGATCGTTGTGTACGTAATCGGCTTGGATGCGAAGGTTCGCGTGACGGTGCAAACTGACCTCAAACCCACCACCGAGACCGTAGAACGGTTCCCAATCTGTGATCGAACCGGAAGGTGCAAGTTGGCGAACAATGCCGGTCGTTAGTGCGTCAGACGCATGCGGAGTCGCGACTTCGTGGATTGCGCCGATTGAGGGATGTGCAAAAAACGTGATCTTTCGGAATCGGCGGTACTCCCATTGCGGACCGGCGGCGAACGTGTGCGTTGTGGATGAGGTACCTACGGCAACCTGATAGCCACGCGGAAGCAGGCCGGCACCCTGGAGCGCGGCGATCTGTCCGGCGATCTGGCTTTGCAGAGTAGAGTACAACAGCTCTGGAACCAACGTAACGTTGCCCTGAACTACCGAAAAATCAAAGCCGGCTGAAAGCCAGGTTCTCAGGTTGACGCCGGCTTGTAAGTGATAGCCGCGTTCAGTCAGATTCGCGCTGGGGCTGTCGAACCAGGTGAAGCCGTTATAAAGATCAAACCTGCCAACGTACTCCTGCTGCCCGAAGCTAGCGACCGGGCTAAGTAGTAGCGGCAGAGCTATGAAGAATTTCAGAGACCTTAGCATGGTGATGATCAGCGGCTTTATTCGGCTTCTTCAACCTGCATCATATACGACGATGCACTGGCGATCATCCGCTTGCCGGATCAGGTCAGTTGAAGAGCTTACTGCAACGTTCGAAACGTCGCCAGCCGGATATTGGCGTCGTTGATGATGTTTCGAATGCGAGGTGAAGTCAGTGCCTCGAGTTCTCTTACCCTCGCTTCCTTCAAGCGCGTAGGCGCATTCTGCAGTTCATCGCCAAGAAATCCGGGGTGGCACATGAACTCGGTGCTACCTTCCTCAAGGGCCGCGAGGCTCGACGCAAAGGACTGCTCGTCCAAGGTTCCGGTGAGTCGAAAGCCCACGAAGTGATCCGTCATGCGGACACCTCGCCTCGCACCCATGCGCCGGTACAGCGGGTCGGCTAATCCGCACGGGAAGCGTGCGAATGGCGCGGTCGGGTCGAGAGGCAAACGCACGAAGGGAATTCGAAATTCCTGGGCCAGCCGGATGACGGTCTTAAAAACGCTTGGAACGATATGAGTGTGTTTGTGAGAGTCGAGATGGCTGGGAGAAATGCCGGCCGCAACGATCTTCTCGATCTGTGCTCGGAGTTCGGCGTAGACATTCAGATGCCTACGGACGAGCGCGGCCACAACTCCGCGCGGTGTCTCGGGAAACGGTCGCCCGGTGATCAACGAGCTCCCTTGAACCAGCACCAGATGACATCCGATGTCGAGGGTTGGCGCCTCGCGGGAAAGTCGAACAGCGTCATCGAACGCCTCGCCGTTTGCCATAAGCGTGGTGGAGGTGAGAACCCCTTCCCGATGAGCGTGGATGATCCCGGCGTTTACATCATGTGTAAAGCCAAAATCATCAGCATTGATGATCAGCTGACGCAATCTAGAAAATCTTCAGCTTGATGGAGAGGAACTTCTTCGGATTCGCCCGGAAATCGCGCAAGAGGTCATGCACCTCACGCGTGGTTCCGTTTAGAGACTCAAACAGCTGGGGATTGACCAGTAACTGACCGATTGTGCCTTGCCCCGAGTTCACCTTGTCGAGCGTGACGTTCACCTTCCCAAGGGCATCGTTCAGCTGCCGCGCTGTTTTGTCGTTGCTCACAAGCTGGCCAATCGTCCCCTGACCCGAGTTCACCTTGCCTAGCAATGTATTCACCTGCTCCAGCGAATGGTCGAGATCGTTCGCAATCTTCGGGTCTTTCAGAAGCACACCTGCAGTTCCTTTTCCCGCCTGCAGGTCGTTCGTTAATTGATCGATCTTGTTGACCACACCCTGAATTTGCCCATACAGAGCTTCATCGTTGATCAGGTGTCCGATGGTTCCGTGCTTGGAATTCAGATTGGTCGTCAGAAGCTGGACTTGGCCGACGGTTGCCTGCAAGGAGTTATAGAGCGTTTCGTCGACAAGCAGCTTTCCGATAGTGCCCTTACCGACTTCAATCTGGCCGACGATATCTTGCACTTTGCCGAGAATGACCTGGAGCGAGTCAAGAACGTTGTAGCCCTGTTGAATGAGCGCATCGAACTGGCGGGTATCAGCAGATTTGACGATTGAGCCCGGCTGAATCATATCGGTGTGCGTACCCTTGTTGATCTGCAAAAACTTCGTACTGCCCAGAAGATTGTCGGAAGAGATAGAAGCAATCGAATCCGAAGGGATCTGCTTTCGCATCTCCTCGTCCACGACAAAATCTACTCTGATGATTCTTTGCGGGTTCGTCTCACCCGAGAGTTCGACCTTCTTCACCGAGCCTGCCTGGATCCCGTTAATTCGAACAGGAGATCCGGGATTTAAACCGGCGGCGTCGGACGTGTAGACATGAAGCGGGATCTGCTTCTTGAACCAACTCGCATTCCCGGTCAACAAGAAGACGATGAGGGTAAGGCAGGCGAGCGCAACGATCGCCAGAATGCCAACCTTCATTTGAGCGAAGCCAACTTTTTCCTTTGAAGGCATCCTTTAACCCTCCTTACGGACGAACTTCTTTACGTATTCATCCGCACTCGATTCCAACTCTTCGCGCGATCCGAAGAAGACGATCTCTCCGTCTTTCATGACGATGAACTTGGTTCGCTCGTCAGAGCGCCCATACGCAGCTCTGCAAGGCTCCAGTCCCTCCCGTTCCGGATCGTAGCGGAAGTTGGCCATCAATTCGCCATCCTGGTAACGATGCGTGACGATCAGCGAGGCGCTGTTTCTTGTTTCACGCTCTTTGGCAATCAGCGACATGATCGTGTTCGCCGTGATCGGATCCAGACCCGCGGTGGGCGAATCATAGAGAACAAGCGGCGGCTCCGTGACAATTGCACGGGCGATTCCCACGCGCCTTCGCATACCGCCTGATACCTGGCTCGGAAACTGATCGATCGTTTGCTCCAATTCGACAAACCGTAGAGCTTCCCGGACACGCTTCTCAACGTTCTCGTCCGAGAGGTTCTCGTCTTCGGGATCGTCCGCCTGCCGGTTCAAAAGCGGATACTCTACATTTTCACCGATGGTGAGCGAATCGAAAAGGCCGCCTTCCTGGAACAGAACGCCGGCACGGCTTCGCAATGCGTAAAGGTCGTGCTCATCCTTCGAGGTCACATCCTCGCCAAAGAGCCGAATCTCTCCTTGATCGACAGGCACCAAACCAATGACAGCCTTCAGCAGGGTTGTTTTTCCGCTGCCTGCCGCACCGAAGAGAATGCGGGTCTCACCGGGTTTGAGCGTCAGAGAAATATTCTTCAGTGCCGTGACCTCGCCGAAGCGCAAGCTAACGTTCTTGAACTCGACTACTGGAGCGTTCTCTTCTTCCGCCATGCGCTCTCAAAGATTGACGAAGACCTTATCGATGAGAAAGGTCACGAAGAAGATCCAGATTGAAGACGTGACCACCGCCTGTGTGGTCGCAAGCCCCACGCCTTGTGTTCCGCCTGTTGTTCTCAACCCGTAGAAGCATCCGACTAGCGAGATGATGATTCCAAATAAGAAGGGTTTCATTAATCCTTGCGCCAGATCGTTCAGCACGAGAGCGCGCCAGGAGGTCGACCAGTAAGTGCCCCCGCTAATGATGTGAAGCAGAGGAACGGCGACAAGGTATGCGCCGAACAGGCCAATCGCATCCGCAATGACCGTCAGGCAGGGAAGCATCAAGGCCGTTGCGGTCAATCTCGGAGTGACAAGCTTCTGGATCGGATCCGTGCCTAATGCCCGCATCGCGTCAATCTGTTCGGTCACCTTCATCGAACCAAGTTCGCTGGCGATGCCCGACGCGTTACGGCCCGCTACCAGAAGCGCCGTCAGTACCGGGCCGAGTTCGCGGACCAGCGTGAGCGCGACGATTGAGCCAACCTGGCTGCTTGCACCATAGGTGTTCAGCGCGCGTGACATCTGGAGCGCAATGATGGCACCGCTGAAAAAGCCGATGAGAACTGTGATGGGGATGCTGCCGATACCGATCGCATCCATTTGCAGAAACACGTCGTCGTAGTAGTGCGGACGGCGAACAATGTTCAGGAAAGCGCGGCCGGCAAGGACGACAAAGTCCTGGAAGGACCCTACCCAGGAGGTCAGGAATCGCTGCAAATACTGGCTCCCGACAGCGACCTCTCCTTCATATTGCTCGATGCTACCATAGCGCTCCTGTCTCTAACGCGTACGCTCTCAATGCGGTCCAGGTATTTAGAACGAGACCTCGACGGCGCTCGACTTCTCACTCTCATTGTTCTTGAGGTCGACTGCGCTGATTGCGTAGCGGTACGTCTTTCCGTGTTCGACCTTGCGATCACTGAACGTAGGCAGGTTGATGAGTTCCCCAAGCGGTTCCAAAGGCCCGTTTCCGACGGCGCGGTAGATCCTATACCCTTTCAAATCTGCCTCCGGACTCCTGGACCACGTCAGTTCGACAGAATCGGGTCCGGCCAGTGCAGTGACGCCCTGCGGAACCGAGGGCGCGAACTTGTCAGGATAGTTTACTGATACACCTTGCGAGCGCGGGCTTTCGGCGCCGTCTTTCTTCGCAAGGACGAAATACGTGTAAGGAACATCCCACTGTGATGTGGAATCAACGAACGAGGGCTTATCGGCAGTTCCCACCGAAGACGCCGCTGCTTGGCCCGGCCCTGAGCGTAAAACCTCGTACTGGACTTCAGGCCGTTCTTCCGCCCAAGTCAGCTTGTATCCGTCACGGGTTGCTTCCGCACTCACCTTGGGTGCCTGTAGTGGCTCAATGACGTCTAAGTTCACCGGAGCCGACCACAGGGAAAAGCGATTACCCGATTTTACGGCCGTACGCACTGCCACCGTGATCCTCTGGCCCTGCCAATCTGAAACCGGTATGTTCAGCTTTAACGGCACAGGTTGGGGATCATCGGCATCTATCGTTGGGAGCGAGGGAAACTCATACTGCTTTGACGAGGCTTCCCATTTCGACACGTTGAACGGTGTCACGGCGGGTCCCGCCCGCAACTCAATTGCAGAGAACTTTTTTACCTGCAGAAGATCGGTCGTTAATCCTGGAGTCGTGAAGCTGACCTCGATTTGATTGCCGCGCTCAACTGCCGTGAGGTTGGCCACCGGCACAGGAATTTCCGGCGAGGGAGGAGAAACCGGGCCGACATAACCGCAACCCTCAGTGAACGCCAAGACCACACAAATGGCGAAAAGCGCCGAACGCACTTAAAGAATGTACCTGCTCAGATCTTGATCCTTCACGATTTCGGCGAGTTGCTTGCGCACGTAAGCAGCATCGATCTTGATGTTTTTCTTTTTAAGATCAGGACCGTCGAACGAAATATCTTCGAGCAGCTTTTCCATGATCGTGTGAAGCCGGCGCGCACCGATGTTTTCGGTCGACTCGTTGACTTGCGCCGCAATCCGCGCGATCTCCGAAAGGGCATCATCGGTAAAGCTAAGCTTTATGCCTTCCGTTTCAAGGAGAGCAGTGTATTGCTTCACCAGGGCCGATTTCGGCTCTTTGAGGATCCGAATGAAATCGGCCTCGCTAAGCGTTTTCAACTCAACCCGAATCGGGAAGCGGCCTTGTAACTCCGGAATCAGGTCCGAAGGCTTTGAGACATGAAAGGCACCAGCGGCCACAAACAGGATGTGATCCGTGCGGACAAAGCCGTGGCGGGTATTGACGGTCGTCCCTTCCACGATCGGAAGAATATCGCGCTGCACACCTTCCCGGCTCACGTCCGGCCCATGGCTGCTTTCGCGACCGGCGATTTTGTCGATTTCGTCCAGGAAGACGATCCCGTTCCGTTCCACGCGCTCCAGAGCGATCCGGGTCACCTGGTCCATATCGATCAGCTTGCTCTCTTCTTCCTGAACCAGGTATTCGAGCGCCTCTGATACGCGCATATTGCGCTTTTTCGTGCGCGGACCGAACAGCCCTGGAATGACATCTTTTAGATTGATGTCCATCTCTTCCATGTTCCCGTTCGTGGAGAGCTCGAACGTGGGACCGCGCTCTTTCACATCGACTTCTACCAGGCGATCGTCCAGTTTTCCCGCTCGCAACTTTTCGCGCAACTTCTCGCGAGTACGATCGGCGCTCTCAGTCGATTCGGGCTGGGGCGGCATCAGCAAATCGAGAATGCGATCTTCGGCCTGCTGCTCCGCGCGATCGGCGACTTGCTCTAAACGCTCCTCACGCACCATGTCGATCGCGATATCCACCAGGTCACGAATCATCGATTCGACATCCCGGCCAACGTAGCCAACCTCGGTGAACTTGCTCGCTTCCACTTTCAGGAAAGGAGAATTCGCGAGTTTGGCCAAACGACGTGCAATCTCAGTCTTGCCAACACCCGTCGGGCCGATCATCAGAATGTTCTTCGGCATGACCTCTTCGGCCATCTCGGGCTCGAGTTTCTGACGGCGAACCCGGTTGCGGAGGGCGATGGCCACGGAGCGCTTTGCTTCAGCCTGGCCGATGACATGCTTGTCTAGTTCGGCGACGATCTCGCGCGGGGTGAGTTCATCCAGGAGCGGAGTTTCGTCTGTCGATTGCTGTGGTAGATAGATCACCATCAGGCGAGTTCCTCATACGAGACATTGCCATTCGTGTAGATACAGACGTCCCCGGCGATCTTCATCGACTTTTCGACGATTTCCCGAGCGCTAAGATTCGTGTTCTCGAAGAGCGCAACCGCAGCACTCTTGGCAAAAGCTCCTCCCGATCCGATGGCGGCAATGGGGCTGTCGGGTTCGATCACATCACCCGTCCCGCTCACGATATACATACTACTCAGGTCTGACACGAGCAGGAGCGCCTCTAAATGGCGCAGCATGCGGTCGGTACGCCATTCCTTGGCAAGTTCCACAACACTACGAGGCAAGTTACCGCCGTACTGCTCCAGCTTTGCCTCGAATCGCGCAAACAGGGCGAACGCATCCGCGGTAGAACCGGCGAACCCGGACACTATTTTCCCGTTATAAAGACGTCGCAGCTTGCGCGCGCCGCTTTTCAAAACCTCGCTACCCATCGTGACTTGTCCGTCACCGGCGAGCACAACTTGGCCGTTTCGCCGCACACAAAGAATGGTGGTCGAACGGATTCTCTTGGTCATGGAATCAGGGGCCGAACACGTCGCGAGCGCTATCCAAAAGCTTGCGCGACTCACTTGGCTACTCCATTTCAGCACAACGGCAGGGCCGGCCGTTTCCCTCCCGGCGGCCTACTTTAGATTCGTTTCGAAGAATGACGTCGTCTCTTCGAGCAGATGCCGGCGAACCGGACCAGTGACGCCATGGGTCTTCTGAGGATAAACAAGCATGGAGAATTGCTTATCAGCCTTTTCGAGCAGATCGGCCATTTGCATCGTGTTGGCAAAGTGCACGTTATCGTCCTCAATGTTGTGAACAATCAGAAGCTTCGCTTGCAGTTCGCCCGCCTTCGTCTGCGGTGAGGTATTTCGATACGCATCCTCGTTCTCGTCCGGCAGGCCCATGTAGCGGTCCGTGTAGATAGAGTCGTAGTTGCGCCAATTTGTCACAGGAGCGCCGGCGATGGCTGCTTTGATCAGTCCCGGCGCATGGGTGACAGTGTAGAGCGTCATGTACCCGCCATAGCTCCAGCCGTATAACCCGATCCGGTAAGCATCCACGAATCCCAGCGAGATCAGGTGGTCAATGCCGCGCTTCTGATCTTCGAGTTCGTGCGCTCCCATATCGCGGAACAGGACCGACTCGAACTTGTGTCCCCGCCCGGCAGATCCGCGGTTGTCGAGCTGCCAGACCACGAAGCCTTTGTGCGCCAAAACCTGATCCCAAGACAGTCCTTGCCAGGTGTCGCGCACTTCCTGGATTCCCGGCCCGCCGTAAACCATTACGACGGCCGGATACGTTTTGCCGGCCTGGAAACCAGCGGGTTTGATCAGCCGTGCGTACAGCGGGGTGCCGTCGGAAGCGGCGAGTTTCACGATCTCCGCCGGTAAGATCTCGTATTCCTTGTTCTCGGAGTCGTCCGGTTTGCGATACTCCCGAACTTCCGACCCATCGGTCTTATGTAGAGTGGCCCTGGGCGAGAGTTTCAGACTGCTGTAGGTGTCCAGATAATAGGCGGGCGTCGGTCCAGCGGAGATAGAATGCGTACCTGCCCCCTGGGTGAGCCGTCGCTTACCCGACCCATCCAGGGCGATTGCGTATAGCTGGCGCTCGAGCGGACTTTCTTCTGTCGATGTATAGAGGACACGCTGGCCGTCGTGATCGAGGCCAATTACGCGGTCAACGGCCCAGTCTCCTTGCGTCAACTGCCTCTGCATGCGCCCATCACGGCTGTAGAGATAGATATGTCGGAAGCCGTCACGCTCGCTCGTCCAGAGGAATTGCTCGCCACCGGGCAAAAATTTCGGTTCCCCGGCGACATTGATCCAGAAGGGGTCCTCCTCGTGCAGAATGACTTTGGCTTTGCCCGTCGCGGTGTCGGCAAGAAAGAGATCGAGCCTGTTTTGGATCCGGTTCAGCTTTACCGCAGAGACGGTTTTGCTGTCCGGTAGCCAGGCGACGCGAGCCAGCAAGTTGTTCCGGGGGTCGCCGAGATCCATCCAGCGTGTCTCGCCTCCCGCCGCAGAGACAATTCCCAGACGTACCTCCGCGTTCGGGTCACCCGCTTTGGGGTATCGCTCGGGCTCCAGCAACCCGCTCGGATTTAAGAGTGACACCTGCGGGAACACCGGTTCACGGCTGATATCGAATTGCAGATACGCGATCGACCCGGAGTCCGGGGACCACCAATGCGCCGTATTGAGTTCCAGTTCCTCCGGATACACCCAATCAAGCTGGCCATTGAGCAGAGTTTCTGACCCGTCCTTGGTCAACTGGGTCAGCTTTTTCGAACTGACGTCCAAGCTGAACAGATTGGGGCCACGCCGGAAGGAGACGTACTTTCCATCGGGCGAGAGCTTGGGATCGAGTTCGCGTTCTCGCGTTCGAGTTAACTGGTCGCACGCTCCGCTAGCGATCGTAACGACGAACAGGTCGCCGCCTTCTGAGACCAGGAGGCGCTTGCCATCTGGAAACCATTGAACGTCGCTTTCGCTGACACGGCGGTTGGTCCAGTCGGTCGTTCCCGGCTGTTCTTCTTTTTCGGCAGTTTCTCTCAGTTTGGATAGGGGAATGACATCCCGCTCTTTGCCGGTCGGAATGTCATAGATGGCAAGCGAGCCGCGTTTCGAAAGGACGAACTGACTGCCGTCGGGCGACCATGCCGTGGGATTTCCAGGCTCGCGGGTACGCCGGCTATTCACAACCGCATCGATGGTCACCGGCTTGCGTTCTGCCCCGAGTGAGGAGAGGCAGATGGCAGCCGCCGAGAACCCGAGAAAAACGTAACGGACCATAGGAACCAATGTCGTGTGTCTGTCGAGGCTTTATGGATGCGCCGGAGTCGGAGCTGGGTCGTGCGGCTGCGTCACATCGTGTCCGGAAGGCGCCTGTCGGGTCGGCTGGGGAGGCGGTAGGGGCTTGCGCGGCAGCATATCCGGCCTAGTGGCCGTGTTGTAGACGAAAGACGCAATAATCGCCGAAGACTGCATCAGATCGCCCGGCTGAATGCGGTCGTAGACATCCATGTTGGAGTGGTGCGTACGGGTCTCATAGTCCATCGGATCCTGAATGAACTGGAAGCCGGGAAGTCCGACGGCGTCATAAGACAGGTGGTCGGTGCCGCCGGTATTCCGGATCGAAATCACGCCTGCGCCCAAATCTTTGAACGGCACGAACCACGATTCAAAGATCGGCCGCATCATGTCATTGCCCTGAAGGTAAACACCGCGAATTTTGCCGGTTCCATTGTCGAAATTGAAATAGCCGGATAGCTTCGCGTGCTCCGAGGTCAGCTTCATGGTTTCCCGATCGCCGAAATGCTCTTTCACGTATGCGCGGGAGCCGAGTAAACCCTCCTCTTCCCCACCCCACAGCGCGATCCGGACGGTCCGGTCCATCGGCTGGTTCATGGCTTTCAGAACACGGACGGCTTCCATCATCACGGCACTTCCCGCGGCGTTGTCCGTTGCACCGGTACCGCCATGCCAGGAATCGAAATGCGCTCCCAGCATGACCAATTCGTCTTTGTGAGGTCCCGTTCCGGGAATCTCGCCCACGACGTTGAAGGAATCCAGGTTATTTGAGGAAAGCTCGTTCTGAATGTTGAATTCGAGTTTCACCGGGATCTTGTGATCCAACAGCCGTGCGATGCGATTGTATTGCTCCGGCATGAGCGCAACGCCCGGCACAGCAACGGGTCGTTTGGGATCGTAGGAGCCCCCGGCGGCCGCAAAGATCGTTCCACCGGACCCATTTTGACTGGCAGTAATCGTCAGAAGCACGCCTTCTTCCTTCATGAACGCTACGATCTTGTCTTGTAGCGCCTGCCGTGCTTCCCGAGAGAGCGGCGGCGGGGCATCACCGCGAGTGATCGGCGTCGGAGCGGAGAAAAAGCTCGACTTGCCTGGTTCGGGTGCCTGCGCCTCGGTCGCGAGTTCGGCGTCACTGTACCGGTGAGCCTCGGCTTCGGTCGGGAAAGGCAGCGTTCTGGGCGATGCCGTCATCACGATCTTGCCGCGCAGCTTGCCTTTATATTTGTCCATGTCCGCTTGCGTTCGGATGACCGCCAACACCGGCTCGCCAGTCACAGGTCCACTCGTACTTTCGGTCCACGCCAACGGAATCGCCATGAGAGAGGAAAACTGCGGCTCCACCATGTGGCCTTCGTAGTACTTGTTTTGCCATTCGCGGCCGAACGGTCCCCATTTCTCTTCGCGAACGTTGACTAGCCCGTACTCTTTCAGCCGGCCCACCGCCCAATCCCCCGCCGCGCGGTAGTTCGGTGAATTCGCCAGCCGGGGCCCGTAGACATCCGTCAGATAGAACATGGTGTCCATCACCTTGGAATTCGAAAAGGCTTCCGAGCGGATACGGTTGACGATCGAAAGATCCACTTTCTCTTCTGCCACCACCAACAGCGGAATGAGTGCGAGCGCCGTTGCTGAGGCAAACCGAACGGAGGAAATGGGCATGTTCCAAATTACCTGATACTTAGGTCGGCCCGATTACTTCGCACCGGCTCTGGAGCGAGGCGAGGATCGTCGGGCACTACAGGGAGTGTCAATCAAGACACACCACAAAACACACAAGTCCAGACGATGTAATAATTTACCAACAGGGCGAGGCCGCCGTACTGCTATTCTGGAGGTTCGGTGAATGTACTACGAGAAGACCATTCAGACGCCAGTTGAGGTGACCGGCGTCGGTCTTCATCATGGCGCGCCTGTCCGGCTCAGAATCACTCCCGCTCCGGCCGATACGGGTATCGTATTTATCCGTACGGATCTCGACAATACCGAAGTAAAGGCCAATTGGCAGTTCGTTAAGCGCGTCAGTTACGCCACCAGCCTGATGCACCCCAAGGGCATCTTCATCTCGACGACAGAGCATCTTTTAAGTGTTCTGTACAGCATGGGCATCGACAATGCCTATATCGAGCTGGACAATCTGGAGCTTCCCATTCTTGACGGAAGCGGTATGCCGTTCGTAAACCTCATACGGCAGGCGGGCATCCAACAGTGCCGGCGTTTACGCCGCTACCTCAAGATTGTGAAGCCCATCACAGTCGAAGCCAATGGAAAGCGGGTTTCCATTCTGCCGTGCGATTCCTTCGAGCTCCAGTGCCGAAACTTTTTCGACCATCCGATGGTTGGAGAGCAAAGCCTCGAACTAACCGTTACGCCTGAAACCTACGCGTCCGAAATCGCTCCGGCCCGGACTTTTGGCTTCGAATACGAACTGGAACAGATGCGCGATATGGGCCTGATCCGGGGGGCGAGCCTGGAAAATGCAATCTGCTTCACCCGTACGGGCGTGGCGAATGAAGGCGGTTTACGATTCCCGGACGAATGCTGCCGGCATAAAGCGCTTGACCTGATCGGAGACCTTGCCCTGCTTGGGCGCCCATTACTGGGCCGGGTAGTAGCAGAGAAGGCGGGACACGCGATGCACGTGGCCCTTGTTAATAAGCTGATGTCTGACCCGTCCTTCTACGAAGTTGTCACACTCGAACCGGTGAAGAACGGCCGCAGAAAGCATCCTTTCGCTTTTCACGCGCTGGTCCCCTAGAGTCTAAAGTAGGGGCTAAGGCTCCTGAGACTAGAGTTTGCGCCAGCTTCCCAATGTTCTAACCCTTATTCGGCTCTTTGCCTCGCCTGTTCTCGCCTGGCTTTTGTTCCGTTATCAATTCAAGGAAGCGCTTGGCCTGGTGTTGATCGCCGGTGTCACCGATTGGTTGGACGGATTCGCCGCGCGTAAACTCAGGCTTAGCAACACAGCGGGCGTTTTCCTGGATCCGATGGCCGACAAGGTGATGCTGGTGACGCTCTTCATCGTGCTGGCGGCGATTCACCTGATCAGCGGCTGGATGTTGGCGCTGGTTCTGGGGCGTGACCTTGTCATCGTTTCGGGAGCCGGGCTATTGCGTGCCTTCCGAGGATACCAGCGGTTTCTGCCGAGCATGCTGGGGAAGGTTAGTACCTTCTTCCAAATTGTCCTGGTATTTCTGGTGCTCACGCGAGCCGCTTACCCCTACCAGTTCCTTCTCTGGCTCGAGACCCTCGCGATTTTCCTCTGCGCACTATTTACCGCGCTCAGCGGTCTTGATTATGTTCGGCGCGGCATCGAAATGACCCGCCGTTCGCAACGCGTTGCACCGTAGCACGGGCAAATTCACGTGCAAGCATCAATTAAAACGACGCCTTCCAGCATTTCGTTGACGGCGCTAGGGGCCGGGAGTAGCCTAAGTGTATGGAGCCGAGCGTCGAGATCTACCAACCGTCGCCTGCGTACTCGCGTCTTGGCTGGGCATCTCTGGCAGGCTCGGCCGTATGCCTGATCTGCGGACTCCGGGCGCCCCTCGCTTTCATCCCCGGAGCGCTTTGCGCGCTCACGTCCGGGATACTTTTTTGGCTCGCCTCCAGGCCCGTCATCCGAATCGGCACCACGCAATTTAATATCGGCGAGCGGGCGATCGCCTGGCAGGAAGTCAGGGAAGTTAACAGCAGCCGGTTCCTGTCGCCTCTCATCCTGAAGCTGAAGCTGACAAATTCCCGGCGGAAGGCATTGATTTTCCCAGGAGAACCAGAGCGGATTGCTAAGTTGCTCGATTCCTTGCGGCGCCATTCCGTATTGGCAACCTTTAACGGAATCGCCTACCGGGATTACTGGACCTGGAACGACGTGAAGGAGCTGAGCGGGGATACCTCTTCTGATGAGGCTCCTGTTCGCATGGTGAGCGCCGAAGACGAAGCGGAAATCGAGCGCATGTTGCAGAAGCTGAGGAACTGTCGCGATCTAGACTCACACGATGCGGACCAGTCGAGAGCATCGCATGAGGACTAGATCTGGCTCTTAGACCCTGGAAGAGGTCAAAACGTCGGTCCGGCTGCTCCTTCTTCCTTCTTTCTTCTTTCGTTCTCCTGCTTGCGATTGCGGGGTATTTTCTCCGGACGCCGGCGCTGACTGCGGCCGGCCGCTTTCTCGTGGAAAACGATAAACCAGAGAAAGCGGACGTGATCGTCGTTCTAGGTGGCGATACGTTCGGTACTCGCATCCTCAAGGCGGCTGAACTGGCGGAATCCGGTTACGCCCCTTACGTGCTGGTGAGCGGTCCGCATGCCCTGTTGGGTCACGAATCCGATACGACAATCGAGTACGCCCGCCGGAAAGGCTATCCGGTTTCCCTCTTCCGGCCACTGCCCCATGAGCTCAATTCCACGCGAAGCGAAGGCGAGTTGATCGACAACTACCTGCGTTCTCAAAAGGTCGGGAAGATCCTGCTGGTCACAAGCAACTATCACACTGCGCGAGCCGCCCGTTTGCTCCGCAAGTATTCCCCGGGGCTCGACGTGATCGCGGTCGCCGCTGCTGATCCGGCTTTTACGCCCGAAGGCTGGTGGAAAACCCGCGAAGGTCAGAAAATATTCTTTTACGAGTCCGTTAAGACAATTGCTGCTGCATTAGGAAATTAGGTGCTGAAATCCCTTTACACGCTTTGGCCGTATGTCGTTAAGTACCGTCGAGGGCTAGCGCTTGGGATCGGAGCGCTGTGCATGAAAGATCTGCTGGCGGTAGCGCTGCCCCTGGTCATCAAGTACGGCGTCGATTCCCTGACTCACGGATTCCAGATCCGAACGCTGCTAAACTTTGCCGGCCTGCTCGTGGCCGTCTCTCTCATCAAGGGTGTCTTCCAGTACTGGATGCGAGTAATCATCATCGGGATCTCGCGGGATATCGAATACGATCTCCGCAACGATCTGTTCGGGCATCTGGTGGAGTTATCGCAGAACTTCTATTCGCGCTACCGGACGGGAGATATTATGGCCCGCAGCACGAACGATCTGAATGCCGTTCGGATGATGCTGGGCCCCGGGATCATGTACTGGAGCGAAACCTCCATCATGCTGGTGCTTGCCGTCGCCGTCATGGCGCAAGCAGACCTTCGTCTGACGCTGATCGCCCTTATCCCCGCCCCGTTAGTTTCAGTGGCCGTGATCTTCTTCGGACGCCGGATTCATGCAAGATTCGAGCACATTCAGAGGATGTTTTCCGATATCAGCAGCCGGGTCCAGGAAAATCTGGCTGGCGTTCGTGTCGTCCGGGCTTATGCCCAGGAAGGCGCCCAGGTCGCACAATTCGAAGTTCTGAATCGCGATTACATCCGGGAGAACATCGGACTCGCCCGGATTCAAGGCATGTTTATGCCGCTGTTGCAGGCGCTGATCGGCCTGACGTTCCTCATCGTGATGTGGATCGGAGGACAGCAGTTGATGCAGAAGCGAATCACTTTGGGCGAGTTCGTGATGTTCAACACCTACATGGGTATGTTGATCTGGCCCATGATTGCCTTCGGCTGGGTCGTGAACCTGATGCAGCGCGGAACGGCCTCGCTCAACCGCATCAATGAAATCCTGCACGAGAAACCGGGAATTGGTGCTCCGCCCGACGTGTCAGTGCATCCGGAATCCTGCTCGGCGGAGATTGGCTTTCGGGATGTCGGCGTAAGCTTGGGCAATCGGCAAGCGCTGAACCGGATCAACCTGACCATTGGAGCGGGCGAGACGGTCGCGATCGTCGGACATACGGGAAGTGGAAAAACAACGCTGGTCAACCTGATCGGCCGCCTGATCGATCCTACGGAAGGTACGGTTTCGTTCGGCGGAGTCGACGTCAGGCAGTTTGATCCGCACGAGCTGCGGCGGCAAATTGGCTTCGTTCCGCAGGAGACGTTTTTGTTCAGCGCAACCCTGGCAGAGAACATCGCCTGGGGTGTCGAACACGCCACCAGAGCCGAAATCGAAAAGGCAGCGGAAATAGCGGGCCTGGCGAGCGACATTGCGGGATTCCCGGACGGTCTGGATACAGTCGTCGGGGAACGGGGATTGACGCTCTCCGGCGGACAGAAGCAGCGAACGGCTATCGCGCGCGCCGTTTTACGCAATCCCAGGATTCTGATCCTGGACGATGCGCTTTCGAGCGTTGATACCGTAACAGAAGACATGATTTTGCGCGGGCTGGCCAATGTCATGCGAAACCGAACCACGATTCTGATCTCTCATCGAGTGTCGACCGTACAGAATGCACATAAGATTGTTGTTTTGAGTCACGGTGCGATCGTGGAAGTTGGAACACATTCGGAACTACAGGCGCGCGGCGGCTATTATGCAGAGCTGTACGAAAAGCAGCTTCTGGAAGAAGAATTGGAGGCAATCTGATCTATGTCTGATCACTCAATAAGCAGACGGAACTGGCTTGAATCGATACCCGCTGCCCTTGGCGCGGCGGCTTTGTTCTCTCCGGCCCTTCGGGCGCAGGAGTATCGGATCGGAGGCGCCGACATCAAGCTTGGCGTCGCCTCCTATTCATTCCGGAAATTCAGCCGGGAGCAAGCGATCCAGATGTTGAAGGAACTGGGTACTCCCTATCTGAACGTCAAGGATTTCCACCTGAAGCTGGACAGCACGCCGGAGGAAATCGACGCGGCGAAGAAGGAGTTTGCTGATGCCGGCGTGCAACTGGTTGGGTGCGGGAACGTCAGCTTCCAAAAAGCCGACGAGGCCGACATCAAGCAGTAAGTTCGAGTATGCGAAGCGAGCTGGATTTCCGCTGATCGTTTGCGCGCCGACACACGAAACTCTGCCGATGCTGGAGAAGTACGTCAAGCAGTACAACATCAAGATCGCCGTCCATAACCACGGCCCGGAAGACAAGTACTTTCCCACTCCGCAGAGCGTGCTGACGGCAGTGAAGAACATGGATCCGCGCTGCGGGTTGTGTATGGACATCGGCCACACATCACGGACGGGCGTGAATATCGTTGACTCCATTGCGGAAGCCGGACCGAGATTGCTCGATATGCACACCAAAGACCTGGCGGACCCGATGGTCAAGGAGAGCCAGGTTGCAGTGGGCGAAGGCAAATTGCCGATCAAGCAGATCTTTGCGCAACTCATCAAGATGAAGTACAAGGGCTGCGTCAACCTGGAATATGAGATTAAAGACAACGATCCGCTTCCGGGCATGAAGAAAAGCTTCGTTTATATGCGCGGCATTCTGGACGAGCTCAAAACAAGCAAGACCTAGCTGTTAGCGGCTGGACACAGACGTTATGCCGTTGTGGATGGTCGAGATCTCAACATCCGGGATCTCGATCAGCGTCTTCGTTCCCTGCCCGGGAGCGCTGTCGATTTCCATACGATAATTGGCCCCGAAAAGCACGCGCAGGCGCTCATCAACGTTCGTCACCCCGACACCCCCAGGTTGCTCGAATAAAGTCGCGAGCCTGCCTTCTTCTATCCCCAGCCCATCATCTTCCACACAGATAAAGAGCCGGTTCCGATCCAGCCAGGTAGAGAGCCGGACCGTACCGCCTTCAATCTTGTTCGCCAGTCCGTGCTTAATGGAGTTCTCGATGATGGGCTGAAGGATCATGCTGGGAACCAGGCGGTTGAGTGTCTTCGTGTCTATGTCCTTCTGAAATTTCAACTTCTCACCAAAGCGCACCATTTCGATTCCAAGATAGTCGTCAATAAACGAGATCTCTTCGCCCAACGGTGACAGGTTCTCTGCTTTGCGCAAAAGCCGGCGCAGGATTTTAGACAGCCTGTAGATCAGCGACCGGGCGCGATCGGGATCGAGTCGTATGAGCGTGGAAATGGAGTTCAGAGTATTAAACAGGAAGTGTGGATTAATCTGATTGGTCAGCGCAATCAGGCGAGCCTCCGTCAACCGTACGTGTTGCAACTCCAGCTGCTTCTCGGTTCGGAAGCTGCCCCAGATGCGAATCGGCAGGGATACCGCGAATAGAGTGGTGATAGCGGCCGCAGGAAAGCTCCATCCGGTAATAGGCGGCATCCGCTGGAAGAGGAAAAATGTGTTGTGTTCCGAGAAGGACCGGAATACTGCCCAACGCAACGTTTCGGTCATGACAACGATGGCGTTGCACGCCACGTTGAAAGCGGCTCGTTCAACGACCGAACGCTGGATGGCATTGCGATTCAGGCGCAGTATCTGCTTGAACAGGCGATAGAGGTTGAGGTCAACGAAGGGAGAGAAGTGCCAGATGTCATCTTTCACCGGGGCCAAATCATGCATAAGGGCGCCAAGCAGGCCCGCCGCGGCGAAGAGCGGCATCGACATGAACTTTCCTTCGAACATGTCGGGAATGGAAACACACAGCCCGGTAATCAGACCCGTCACATATCCGCCCAACATGCCGGCGATCTGCGCACCTTCGAGAGCCAAATCAACGGCACTGTACTGGTAATGACTCAAAATGCGAACGCCCGCACTCGCACCGAAGATGAAAGAAAACACGAAACGCCAGCTGCAGCCGTTGCGACACGGTTCGCTTATCGCTGATGAGCAGCTTCTGTATCCTGGCGAAGCGCATCAGAATGCTGGCGATAGAGGCGGCGACCGCGATCTTTGACGAGAAGCGCGGCCAGTTGCTGCTGATCAAGCACTAATTTCTATCCGTCGACAGAATTGCCCAGTTACGGTTTCTATAATAGTGGTTTCATTGTCCCAACCCGATTTCACACTCAGGAAAGTTGCCGAAGCAGATTTTCCCAGCAGATTTGGGAAATTCCGAATCTTCGGCTTCGAAGGTGTCCGCACCATCGGCACCGAGGAGGCAATCGCTCTTAGAATCGGCGATCTCTCCCCGGCGACCGGTCCGACGCTCGTGCGCATTCATTCCCAATGTCTGACGGGAGATGTGTTTCACAGCTTGCGGTGCGATTGCCGCTCCCAGCTGGAACTTGCTCTGGATCAGATCGTGAAGGAGCAGCGGGGACTGTTGATCTACGAGCATCAGGAAGGTCGCGGGATCGGCTTAATCAACAAGCTTCGCGCGTACGAACTGCAGGACAAAGGTATGGATACGGTCGAGGCGAACGTCGAGCTGGGCTTCGAGGCGGATCTGCGCGACTACGCTTTGCCGGCCGCAATCATTCAGTATTTCGGGATCACGCAAGTTCGCCTTCTTTCGAATAATCCGGAAAAAGTTGCGGCCCTGGAGAATGCGGGTATTGAGGTGGTGGAACGCGCCCCGATCATCGCCCCGCCCCTTGAGACGACAATGGAGTACTTAAAAACGAAGCGCGAGAAGATGGGTCATCTGTTCTAACGCTTCGCAAGGCAGTCTGACGTGCTAATTCACCTGCTATGATTTCCTCGCGGGCCCTTAGCTCAGCGGTTAGAGCAGAGGACTCATAATCCTTTGGTCGAAGGTTCAAATCCTTCAGGGCCCACTTCACAAGTCCCGCCGCACCAGTCACTTGCCCGCATTTCGAGCCCGAATCATCTATGCTGCCGACTTGCTGCTATGTCCGAAGCTATGCCCACCTTGCCCCTTGAGCCTCATGCGCTCTCGTATTTCGCGTATTTTCTCTTGAGCATCGGTACGCGCTCAAATGATCTACCGCATCGTAGTGGCGATATTGTTGTGCCCCGCTAAAATACTGCGGATGAACGGACCAATCGGGGAACACCGGGGATCCTCAAGCCCTCGCATGAAGCTTTTTTGTACGTTGAAGTGTTGGGGTACCCGTGCGGCCGTGATTCACAGCTTCCATTGAGCTTCGGCGTCTTATCGAGAGGCTATTGGCTCCAACCCGCTCTTTGCGATGATCGACGCAGAGTCCTGCGAAGTCAGAAAGTGAATAAGAGCTTTGGCAGCGTCCGCATCTTTCGAGCTTACGGGAACACCAGCGGCGAAGACAGTGACTTTCTGCACCTGAGCGGGCAACGGCCCTACGAAGTCTATGCCCTGGATAGGAAGAAGTTCACTTATCTGCTGGAACCCGATCTCTGCTTCACCACGGGCAACGACAGTTCCGACTCTTCCTTGCTGTACCAATCGTGATTTGTTCCTGATCTCTTCGGCGATTCCCAAACGCGGGAACAATTCGGTCGATAGGTACTTCCCGCTGACCTGAGCACTATAGGCAATAGACTTAGCCTGCAACAGCGTACGTTTGAGTGCATCTACGGAGCTAATGTCGGGCATTGGAGCACCGGAGCGCACGGCCATTCCGATGCTTGACTTCGCGAGTGCTGCTGGTGTATTGCCAATGACGAAGCCCTCGTGGACCAGCAGTTGCATGTCTTCATCCGGCAAGATAATAACGTCCACAGCCTCTCCGCTCCGCACTCGGTTCGGGATCGAGTTTTGTCCTACGCCCATGCCCATGGTCACAACGAGAACTTTGTCTTTAGTGTTGCGTTCAAAGGAGGGCATCAGATCGACCAATGGAGCGGCAAAGGCACCTCCTGTCATAACCCTAATCTCGGCAGATCGTGCCTCATGCAATGTTAAACAGCAGGCCATAACGACGAGCGGCAATTCCGCCCTGAGACATAACGAACTTGTTTTCATCATGGGCGTATCTCCACTCGATTCTTCCTGTAATGGAAGGGGTTCTTATTGTATAAAGATCCCGAGAGAACAGGTTGAATTTGGGCCAGTGATCTCGTTGCTAGTCTGACCATGGGGCCGGAGAATTGCTCCGATTACGAAATCAGCGGACAGCCATAAGTTAGGATTGATCCGCGTTGGGCGGCAACGTAGGTGCTCGGCAGACGACGTGTCGCTGTCGAATGAACGCCATCGTATGTGATACGCTAGCCTCCATTTTCAAACGAGCTAAGCGGATGCGATTCCGATCCTGTCTTGTCCTCTCCATTCTGGTTGGTTGTGGTCACGGATTATTGCGCGGTGAGCTTCTGTACGGAGTTTTCAACAACACTCAGAACGTTTCCAGCTTCGATACGGCAAACCCAGGAACTCTCCTTGATCAGCAGCACTTGACTGGCGTCCCGGTGAACAACCAAATTCAGGCGATTGCATTCCGTTCCGGAACTGGGGACTTGTATGGAGTCAGTCGCAGTGGCATATACACCATTGATCCAGGAACAGGAAGCACAACGCGCGTAGCCGATTCGCCGAATGCGGGCGAGGCTGGGCGCGGCTTTCTGGGCGCTAGTTTCGACCCCGGAACCGCAAATTTGCGCGTCATCTGGGAGTCATTTGCTCCAGGAGCTTCCTTGTATCGGAACGCAGAGATCAACGTTGATACCGGGATGTTGACAGAGGAAGGATCGCTACCGGTCGGAGTGTTGGATATAGCTTGGGGCCATGTCCAAGGCAGCACGGTTTCAAACTTGTATGGAATCGGTGTTAGCGGGGCTCTGCTCATCATTGATCCCTCTACGGGAGCCACAACAAAGGTCGGCGATATACCTGCGCTCGTCGGTGGCGGCGCGGGTTCGTCGGGTGCGACCTCGTTCACGTTTTCCAGTCTGACCGGGACTGCGTACATGGATTCCATAACCTTTGTGGATAACGCCTACAACCAAGTTCTTTACACAATAGATCTTCAGTCAGGTGCGAGCAGCGCTGCGGGTATCGTCGATCATTTCTCCCCAGGCGTGTTGTACATTGCAGCAGCGGACTCTCCCGCCGTACCCGAGCCAAGTACCCTATCGCTCTTCGGGGTAGCGCTGTTTGGGCTGGGCGTTTGGGCGCGGGTGAGAAAACAAGAGATCCGTCCACCTGTCGCAGAATCGGATGAACACAGCGTTTGAGCCGATGCGGCAACGTGCCCGACAGTAGCTGGTACGACTATCAGTCCTCGCGCCACCAGGATTTGATTTCCATACGCAGTTGCGCTGTACTTCCCACCGGATACGATAACTGAGTGACCGAGAGCGCTTACCGCCTATTCCTGGACATTTCCCGACGTAAACTGATCGGACAGTATTGGGCAGGCATTCGTCATTGCCTCGATCTGCTGACGGACGAGCAGATCTGGTGGCGGCCGAATCCCGAGAGCAACAGTATCGGCAATCTACTGCTTCACCTGAATGGAAACGTCCAGCAGTGGATGATCGCACCACTCGAAGGCGCCACTGCCGTAAGAAACCGCCCGGCGGAGTTCGCCGAACACGGTCCGGTTCCGATTTCTGCATTAAGGGAGCGTTTGGCCCGCACACTGGAGCGAGTGGACACAATTCTTTCTGAAGTGAAACCGGAAGCGATCGAGAAAACGTACGACATCCAGAATGAGCGCGGGATAACGGGTTTCGAAGCGATTTACCACGTCGTAGAGCATTTCAGCATGCACTACGGACAAATTCTCTACATCACGAAACACCTGACGAGCCAGAACCTCGGCTTTTATCGATACCTGGACGAATAGCTTTGATCGCATCCGCGCCAGCATCGGGAAGATTTCTTTCTTGCGTTCTTGAATGCTTGCGGGTATAGTGTTTTTAATCGGGCTTGGCCCGTCAACACTTTGATGCGTGACTACACCACAGCTATGGACCCGCGGATTAGCACCGTGCGTCCAATTTCGGAAGCTGCGGTCGTGGTAGCCGCGTAAAGCCTCCCTAGTCTCCGTTTCAAATAGTCGCGCGTATTTCGATCGCGCGAGTTGGAGTGATTTAAATGCAAGCAGAGGTATCTGTTCAGCGCAAGGTTAGCGTCTGGCGAACCATTGTCGAAGCTGTTAACGGCACACATCAAGACTTCACAGAAAGCTCTATCAGCCGAGCGGTCTTTCTTCTTGCCGTTCCGATGGTGCTTGAGATGTTGATGGAGTCGCTGTTTGCTCTCGTCGACGTATTTTGGGTCACCCGCCTTGGCCCCAATGCCATCGCGACGGTCGGCCTTACCGAATCGATGCTTACGCTTGTGTTCTCGATTGCGCTCGGCATCAGCTTGCCGACGACGGCGATGGTTGCGCGCCGAACAGGCGAAAAGGATCCGGAGGGCGCTGCGGTTGCTGCAACTCAATCGATTTTCCTGGGCATCGGTATCGCTCTCCTAACCGGGCTTCCAGCCATGCTGTTCGCTCATCAACTACTCACTTTGATGGGCGCGGACAGCATGCTCATTACAGGCGGACACCGGTACACCGAAATAGTATTTGGCGGAACGGCTGTGGTGATGCTTCTGTTTCTGAACAACGCAATCTTTCGAGGAGCGGGCGATGCATCGATTGCAATGCGTGTGCTGTGGTTTTCGAATCTGATTAACCTGTTGCTCGATCCCTGCTTTATTTTCGGGCTTGGACCGTTCCCCAAGCTTGGCGTGACGGGAGCGGCCGTCGCTACGCTAATCGGAAGGTCTTGCGGTGTTCTTTATCAGTTCTGGATGCTGACGAACGGAACATCTCGAGTTCGCGTCCGGGCTCGGCACTTGAAACTGGTTCCGTCAGTGATCAGTTCGCTGATCCGAGTTTCTGCGACGGGTGTCTTGCAGTTCCTGATTGCTCACAGCAGCTGGCTAGTGCTGGTTCGCATCATCAGCACGTTTGGCAGCCTTGCGGTCGCCGGCTACACCATCGGTATTCGCATATTCATGTTCATCGTTCTTCCATCGTGGGGAATGAGTGGAGCGGCCGCCACCATGGTCGGCCAGAATCTTGGCGCAAAGAAACCGGCGCGCGCCGAACGAGCCGTTTACGTGACGGCTGGTTACAACGCAATCTATCTGGTCGCGCTAGCGGCAGTGCTGATCTTTGCACCTCACCTGCTGGTTTCGTTCTTCTCGAGCGATCCGACTGTTTCGACGTATGCAGCAGATTGCCTCCGAATCATCGGCTACGGCAACCTAACGTATGCGTTTGGAATGGTGATGGTTCAAGCGTTCAATGGAGCGGGGGACACAGTGACGCCGACGCTAATCAATATCATCAGCTTCTGGCTGTGTGAGATTCCGCTTGGCTGGTTCCTGGCGAATCGTACGTCGCTTGGCGTCAACGGCGTATTTACCGCCATTCCAATCGCAAACACCGTCATGACGGTTCTGAGCTTGGTCGTGTTTGCGCGTGGCGGTTGGAAGCGGCGCCGGATCTAGAGCCATATGTGGGCTGTCCACTTTAAGTGGCACAGCACCTGGAATATCCGCGGCTGGTAAGCATCAGGCCTTATGCGGTCGTGATTCTTACCAGCTGAGGATGAATTGGAATCGGACTGGCTTCAACTTTTGTCGTCGGCAATTTCGACAGAACGTCAGCGTATTCTGGCAGAACGCTATCTCGCGTGAAACGAAAATAGTGATATCCCGGGACCAGGTAATCGAGCGACTGCTGAAGATACTCAGGTCTTGACCGAAGCATCTTTCCAATGAACCTCACGGCCTCGCGGCGGAACACTGGCTCGACACCCCTCAGCATCCTCAAGAGCGCAACGAATCTGGCTTTATTGGTCAGTTGGGGCAACACTTTCACCCTAGTCTGCTTTCCGCTTCCCAGAAGCATCCTGCTGGGCAGCAGCAAGCGTTTAGCCCTCCGAAGCAGGCCACTCTGTCTGGGCATTCGTTGGTAAGCATCCAGTAGTCGTTCGAAGTAAGCTCGCGGTTCATAGATGGTCTGAAGGATCCTCATCTGGCCGCGCACTATCGTTTCAAACGGTAGTTTTGTCCGGAAATTACTAAAAAACGGCCCAAGTCCTGTTTCGTCCGTCAGCGATCGGATCAATCTCCCTTCGCGCTCCATACGCGCCAGGAGCGGCGTTTTCGGTAACGCACCGAGTTGCCCCACCATGGCACTCGGAATAGCCGACTGCGTGATGAACGCGATCTGACGGTCGAAAATGTCTTCCCCCTCGTTGTCAAACCCGACTATGAATCCACCGAAAACGAGAAGTCCGGCCGATTGCAACTCACGCACACGATCGACAAGCGATCCGTTTACGTTTTGATGCTTCCGCGTCTCTTTCAGGGATTCTTTGTCAGGCGTTTCAATTCCAATGAAGACCCATAGGAACCCGGAAGCGAGTAACTGATGCAACAGTTTCTTGTCTTCAGCCAAATTGAGAGTCGCTTCGGTTCCATATTGAAAAGGACTACCGTGCGCCTGATTCCATCGCTCCAGCTCAGGCAAAAACTTCACTACTTCTCGCCGATTACCGATGAAATTGTCGTCGACGACGAAGACCCCTCCCCGGTAACCAGTCTGATAGAGTGCATCCAACTCAGCGAGCATTTGTCCTGGCGTTTTAGTCCGTGGAACCCGACCATAGAGGACATGAATGTCGCAGAATTCACATTGGAAAGGACAGCCGCGCGAGTACTGCAAGGAGATCATGGCGTAGTCAGCCATGTTTACCAAGTCAAATCGTGGACAAGGTGTCTTGGTAATATCCGGCTTCGCTTCGGTGTCGTATACGGGCTTTGGCGTCGCCCCTGCATTTAAGTCAGCGAGGAAAGCCGGCCAGGTGATTTCCCCTTCATTGAGCACCATGAAATCACAATGAAGGCTGCATTCCTCAGGAAATGATGTCGGATACGGCCCACCGAAAACTACCGGCTTCCCTGCAGCGCGGCATCGGTCGGCCGCAAGAAACAGTGTGCGCTGCTGCATCATCATGGCCGAGAAAAGCACCATGTCCGCCCAATTGATTTGCTCATCTTTGAGCGGCTCGCAATTCATGTCTACGATTTGGACCTCATATTCGGGAGGTGTCATCGCAGCAATCGTCATGAGCCCGAGAGGCGGCATGAACGATCGTCGACCAACGAGCGGTAGAGCGTATTGCATGCCCCAGTAAGTTGCGTCAAAGTCGGGGTAAACAAACAGTAGCCTTTTGGGGGACGGGGGCACACATATCTCCAACAGCCGGGTTGACGTATTGGGATATGTTATGACTTTGATTACAAGCGCGCAACTACTTTCTTTTGTAAGTGCTAGCTTGCGATAGGCCCACCGTATTTTCCAATAATCTACAACTGTTTTCATTAAATCTCTGACCGAGGCGTGTAAGTTTTTCCTTTTTTCAATACTAAGTAGAGTTAGGTTGAATCTCATTCATTGCGTAGGGCATTCATTGGATCAACACTGGCAGCCCGACGGGCGGGTATAAATCCCGCTATGGTGGTCGCAATTCCAAGAACGACAAGTGCTCGAGTCAAACTAAGAACGTCGTAAGAGGGCACGTGATATAGCTGGTCCGCCATGGAAAGTGCGCCCGCCAAGGCAATCGGCACGCCAATGGCAATTCCCATTCCTACTTGTGTGAGAGCGCCCCGCAGGATCATTGCGACGACCCTAGACCGATCTGCTCCTAGAGCCATTCGCAGCCCGATCTCACTGGTTCGACAAGCTACCTGGTATGCAGTGATTCCATATAGTCCTACCGATGCCAAGACGAGGGCAAGCGCACCAAATATAGCCGCTAAGCGTGCGATGAGACGCTCTTGTGTGAAGTTCAATGCTACCTGGTCATCCAAGGAGCGGAGATCGATGATTGTCAGAGCGGGATCGATCCTGGCCATGGTTCGTCGGAGAATGCTGTCCAGGTTTTGCGGTTTCTTCTTGAAGTGAAGCGTGATCGAATTGATGTACAGACTCCTGTTCTCGGCGGTCGCTGCGTTGATTTCGGTCACTCCCTGCAATTGCTGAGTTATGGGACGAAAGAACATCGGCCGCAACTCGCCGCGCGGGTTGCTATATTTCGCGTCAGCAACAACACCGACGATGGTGAAGGCCGAAGAATACTTCTGGCCATAAACGCCAAAATGTCTTCCAAGTGGGTTTTCGTGAGGGAAGAACTTCCTCACGAACGCTTCATTTACGACCGCAACGCGTTGGGATCCCGCGGTGTCTGCCTCGGTGAAGCCACGTCCCCGAATGACGGGCTGGCCCACGGCGTCAAAGAATTGAGCGTTAACCCGGTCCCACGAAGATCCGGTATCTTGATTGGGACCGGGTTCCGGGCGACCTTCGACCCGTACGCCCTCGCCCCAGTTATTTCCTTCGAGCGCACTGTAAAGAGCGAGCCCCACCTGCTCAACACCCGGCAGAGCTTTGAACTCACGTTCCAGAGAGCTATAGAGCGCCGGCAATTTGGCAGGAGTGTACCCGGCCCCCGCAGGATCAATATGCAGCACAAAGCGGTTCTCCGTCTGGATGCCAAACTTCTGATGCTCCAGGTTCGTCAAGCTTCTGGTCAGCAGTCCCGCGCCTACCAGCAGGATGAGCGAAAGGGCTGCCTGAAAGACGATCAGGGCTTTCTGCTGCAGTGATACATGCTCCCTCGTTGCACGGTTCGCCCCTCGTAGTTCCTGAGCTGGAGCGGATTTCGAAGTGAGCCAGGCCGGTACAATCCCAAATGCGACACCCGTTGATAAGGAGAGGAGAAACGCAAATCCCAATACGGCGAGAGATGGACTGGCCTCTATGGGCAGGTGACGGGCCGTCGGGAAAGCCAGCGCGAGGATCGCGCCGGTTCCAGCATACGCAACGGCAATACCGGCTGCGCCGCCGAGGCAGGCCAATAAGATGCTTTCGGTGAGTAATTGCTTGAATAGTGCCGGGCGCGGGGCTCCGAGTGCCACTCG
Organism: uncultured Acidobacteriaceae bacterium; assembly: GCA_963730775.1. GTDB lineage: Bacteria > Acidobacteriota > Terriglobia > Bryobacterales > Bryobacteraceae > Bog-105. The sequence continues at coordinate 742,370 of CAVSTI010000029.1, forward strand.
AACAGACATCTCCATCGTTCGTGCAGCACTGCGCGCCAGCAACAGATTGGCGACGTTCGCGCACGCAACCAGGAGCACAAGCCCGGAAATTGCCATCAGCAGCCGAAGTCCTTTTCCCTGCTGTTGCTGCAAATTCTGAATGCCCGAACCGGCAGGAGTTAGCACGACGTGCTGTTTCGGAATGATCGAGGCGCCGCCGCGCTCCGTATATTGATCGATGGTGCTCAACCAGTGTCGGAGATTACTGGAGATCTTCTCCTGGAGCGGAGGCAGGCTGACACCAGGCTTCAACCGGCCAACAACATAAAGCCAATTCGACGCGGGGATCCGCAGTATTGTATTTTCGCGCTCGATCAGAGGTTCAATCCCGAGCGGTAGCCAGAACGCGGGCGGAGAGCTTCGGATGCGATCGCCGAAAAACGCCGGAGGAGCGATACCCACGACAGTGACCGGATGGCTCTGGAGGAAGAGAGTTGCGCCCACGATGCTTGGGTCGGCGCCGTAGTCCGACTGCCAAGTCGAAAAGCTCATCACCGCAACCGGCGGTACATCCGGGTTGTCGTCTGTCTTTCTCAGCACGCGCCCGGCAAAGGACGAAATGCCAAATGTGGAGAAGTAGTTTCCCGAGACGTACTCCGCGAACTCCGAGCGCGCCGACTCAGAGCCACGACGAACCGCGACGCGATTGCCGCCGGACTGCATGGCCGCCAGTTGCTCAAACTCCGGCGTGTTTGCTTCGAAGTACTTATACAGGTCGTAGGAGAACAGGTCGAAATCGCCATCCCGGCTAACAAATCCGCCATTGACGCAGCAATCATCTTTGTCTCCGATCCGATACAAGGTGTTTGGATCAGTCACGGGAAGAGACTTGAGCAGGATGGCATGCACCAGGGTGAAGATCGACGTGTTCGCGCCGATCCCCAAAGCGATGGTCAGAACCAGTGTCAGCGTGAAAAGAGGAGACTTTACGAGTTGGCGGTACGCGAATTTCAAATCGTTCATATGGATTCTGAGCTTGCTATCTGGGCTTCTAAAGGGCACTCCTCCTGCCATCCTCCACAGGAAGTTTTCCCCTGATTTCAAAGGACTTAGTACGGATTTCTAGGACCCATTGTTCAACGTCGCGAATGTTTTGACCGATTTCGAACAGCTGTTCCAGCCCGCGCGTAGTCTGATGCGGGGGATTTCACGCGCAGCCGGAAGAGAAACTTCGGATATCGGGAACACTACTAGATCGAGAACAAGAACCCTTGGATCGTGAAGCGAAACGGCTGCCTGAAACAGGGCGGCACCTGAAGCGGAAGGAGTCCGCGCGAACAGCTGCAATCAAATTAGCTGAAGCCTATTCGATCACTCTGACGCGGATCCGTCCGTACAGATGTTCGTCCCTCGGATCGACGCAATGAGAGCCGATATTTCAAGAAGTGAGAGCCACAATCTCGCCGAGCGAACCGAGCAAATCTTTTCCGAGAGATTGAATTCACGCCAGAAGCAAACAGACTTGATGTTTGCAAAGCTCATGCCCCTGCAGTGGATTGCTGCAATCGCTTTCACCTTGTTTTATGCACCAAGGGCGGGGTCAGAAAGTACTATTCACCCGCACTTCTGGATAGTTGCCGTTTTCGGATTTGCAATCAACGTCCTTCCGGTAAGCTGCGCATTCCTTCGTCCCGGCCACCGTCTGACTCGCCATTTGGTGTCCTCGGGCCAGATACTAATGTCCGGCCTGCTAATTCGGCTAACCGGCGGACGGATCGAGACGCACTTTCATATTTTCGGCAGCCTTGCGTTCCTGGCATTCTATAAAGACGCTTACGTATTCCTTCCTGCCACGCTCGTTGTGGCGGCGGACCAGTTCATTCGAGGAAGCTACTATCCAGAATCGGTGTTTGGATCGGCGACTCCCGATCAATGGCGATGGATGGAGCATGCGGCTTGGATCCTGTTTGAGGTAGTTGTTCTTTCCATATCGTGTGCCTCTTCGCGTAAAGAACTCAAGAGCAGCTCGCGGCGTCAGGCCCAGGCCGAAACCGCAGCTCTGAGAATCGAGACAGATTGTAGAGATCTTGAGATGCGGGTTCGGGAAAGAACAATCGAACTCAACGAAGCGAAGGGAAAAGCAGAACGAGCCAATCGTGCCAAGAGTGAATTTCTGGTCAACATGAGCCATGAAATACGGACGCCGATGAACGGTGTGATTGGCATGACGGATTTGGCCCTACAGACGGAACTGGACGACGAACAGAGGGAGTATCTGGAGACGATCCGCTTCTCAGCAGACGCGCTTCTCAGCATCATCACTGACATTCTCGACCTTTCTAAGATCGAGGCTCAAAAACTCGAGATGCAGATTGCGCCTGTCGAACTGGCAACGTGTGTAGGAAAAGCACTTCGATCGGTGGCGTTGCGAGCTCATGAGAAAGGCTTGGAACTAGCCGGCGATTACGATGCGGGGATCCCGACGCTCATCCAGACGGATGGTGGTCGGCTTCGACAGGTTCTCATCAACCTCCTGGGGAATGCCATCAAATTCACTAAGTCCGGTGAAGTTGTGCTTTCGGTTGGCATGAAGCCGGGCAGTTCCGATGTGCTTCTGTTCAAAGTTCGCGACACCGGCGTCGGCATACCCGTTAGCGAGCAACCCAGGATGTTCGAGGCGTTCACGCAAGTAAACGGCACCTATGTTCGGCAATCGGACGGGACCGGATTGGGACTCTCGATCTCCCGTGAGTTAGTGAGGCTTCTAGGGGGAGAGATATGGTTCGACAGCCAAGAGCAGGTTGGAACCACATTTCAGTTCACCTTACCCTTTGTGGGTTCCACGGCACCATTCAAATCCCAAAGCTTCCCGTCAATCGGCGGTTCCTGCATTCTGGTCGTGGACGATAACGAATCGAATCTTCAGATTTTAGATCGCAGCCTACAGTCTTGGGGTTGTCAGACGATCCTTGCGCAAGACGCAACTTCGGCGCTCAATGCGATCGAGAGAGCGGGCGGAGTTGGCGCTGACATTGCGCTCTTCCTGGTGGACGCGCACATGCCAGGGATCGACGGATTCGAACTCGTGACCGAGATACGGTCGCGCTATCCAAACGTTGCGTCGGTCACGATGATGGTGAACGCCGGCTCTTACTTTTCGGACGTGCGACGCGCCGCTGCCATCAAGGTGAGCAATCACTTGCTTAAGCCGATCCAGACATCCGAACTTTACGATTCGGTGGTGAGAGTCATCGAAGAGCGAAACCGCCGACTTTTACTGCCGCCAACGCTTGAATCAGTATGTGCGCGCATCGAAGAGACGCCTGAGTATGTCGGAACCCGATGAGCCCTGTCAGGCTTGAGCCAGCAGGATCTTCTTAAGGAAGACCAACTGCCCGAGATGATAGGAATTGTGGGAAGCAACAAGTAGAGCTTCTCTCATCAGAGTCTGTCCGTCCCCATGCGGGAAAGACCGGAAGAGATCGTTGTTCGGATCGCTTACCAGCGCCATGAGCTCTCGCATGTCGCGCTCGAATGCAGCCACACTGTGAGCCCAAGCCTTGGGATCGGGGGGCGCTTCCGTCTTCGGCCAGTAGCCTTCCGGCCAGTCAGGCGACTTATGCTTGGAGTCGCGGGAGAACTCAAGAATGTCACTCTGCGCGATCCGCAGATGCTCCAGGAGTTGCCACGCAGAATGTGGGGCGCCGGCTGGTTTTGCTCCTTGCAGTTCAGGCGGGAAGTCATTGACCGCGGCGCTGAACTCAATGTGAGCTTGGTGTCCTCGGATAGCGTCCACCAACTGTTTACGAAGTATTGCCTTCTCGTCTGTAGCCACGGACCTATAGCCCTCCGACTTCAGTCTACCGGTCCCATCGGATACAACCAGAAACCCTATTGCCGGATGTGATAACACTGTTGGCATGAGTCCCACAACAGCGTCCCGCAAAAGCCACTGTCCGGCATGCGGGCTGGATACCGATACCGTGAGCGTCGATGCTCCCGGGATGGAGCCTCAATCCCCGCATCCGGGCCAATTGTCTATTTGCCGGAAGTGCGGTGCAGTTTGCGAGCTTACGGACCAAATGGAACTTCGTGAGCTCTCCGATGGTGAGCTATCCGGCATTCGGCAGGAAAAGCCGGCTATGCACGAGCACATCGAAACCGTGCGATTCGCGATTGAATCAGCGAAGAAGTTTCGAGCGCCCAAACAGCAAGCTGCTGTGAGATAAATCCAACTACGGTTCGTGACTCGCCGCCGCCGGCGGTAACGGGGGAGGATTTGGCGCCGCAATGGGCTGCGGAGCGGTATTAGGGGTCGCTGTACCCGTGGGATTCGCTTTCGGCTGTTTAGCGGTAAGCTGTTCCGTGTTAGGAAGTTGCGAGGCGTTCCATCCGCCGCCCAGCGCCATAATGAGGCCAACACTGGCAGACATCTGGCGCAACTGGATCTGTACTTCGGTTTCCCGGCTTGTCAGGACCGTATTTTGTGCAGTAATCACGTTCAGATAGCTATCAACGCCACCGCGATACCGTACTAAAGACAGGTCGAGGTAATGATTCGCCGAGACCACGGCGTTGTGCTGTTGGTTGATTTCGTCGGACAAGATACGCAGAGACGCGAGGTAATTCTCGACCCCTTCAAAAGCGCTCAGCACTGTCTGCCGATAGCTTGCCACTGTGGCATCGTATTGGGCTCTCGCCTGATCAGTGAGCGCGCGACGAGCGCCGGCGTCGAAGAGCACCTGGCTGAAGGACGGTCCAATAGACCAGAAGTTGCTCGGCCAGGTGAACCATTGATTGAACCGCGAAGTTTGAAATCCACCGGTGGCACTGAGAGCGAGCCGCGGATAATAGGCAGCCTTCGCAATTCCAATCTCGGTGTTCGCTGCAGCGACCTGGCGCTCAGCCCCGGCAATATCGGGCCGCCGCTCGAGCAAGTCGGACGGAAGCACGACGGGCACAGGAGGAGGATTCGGAACGAAGGGCGCCGGCGGCAATGAGAAGTTTGCAGGGGCCTTTCCGATCAGGGTCGCGATTGCGTGTTCAAAGGTGGCACGGTTCACCCCTACATCTGTCTCCTGCGCAATGACCAGCTCTAATTGCGTCTGGGCTTGCGAGACATCTTCGTCAGAGGCGATCCCGCCCCGGTACCGGGCGTTCGTCAACTCAAGCGTCTGTCGGTAGTTGGCGATCGTTTCCCGAAGTATCTGCCGCTCGACATCGAGAGCTCTGATCTGGAAGTAATCCTGGGCGAGTTCCGCCTGCGTGCTGAGGATAGCCGTTGCAACATCTGCCGCACTCGCCTGCGCCTGGAACGCATTGACCGCGACGGTGTTGCGGATGCGATGCCAGAGGTCCACCTCATAGGAAGCACTGGCCGGGAAGGTGAAGTTGTTGAGGATGCCGGTACCGGAAGTGCCGCCGACACCTGTGGCGGAGCCGCCCGTAGTTCCAGTGCCTGTCGTCCCTGTTCCGGTCGTTCCCGTTCCGGTGGTCGTTCCGGTTCCCGTTGTCGTTCCGGTCCCAGTTGTTGTCCCCGTGGTGGTCACCGGCGCTCCGCCCACCACGGTCGCACCTCTTGAGGTTTGCGAGAAGCGAGAGCGAGTGTACCCGGGCGATGTAGTCACAGCCGGGAATAGCGAGGCACGCGCATAGGCTACGAGTGATCGGGCAGCCCGGAAGTTTGCTTCGGAGAGGGCAATGCTCTGGTTAGAGATGGCAACCTGTTCTTCGAGGCCGGAGAGTTGGGCGTCGTTATACAGCTCCCACCATTTCCCGCGAAGCTTCTCATCCCCAGGCTGCGCGAGTTTCCAACCAGTTCCCTCTTTGTACTCTTGCGGGACGGCCTCCTTGAAGGCGGTAGGTGCCGCAGCCGGAGGTCGCGCGTATTTGGGGGCAGGGTTGCAAGACGTTAGGACTACGCAAAATGTCAGGGCCAACCAAACCCAGACATTTCGTTTTTGTTGAATGCTTAAAATCATCAGCTTCGCGTTTCGCTTTCGGCACCGTCTGGTGAAATCCAGCGGCGCAGGTAGGCGGGACAATTGATTATTTTGACTTCTTCGACCGGCTGGTTTGCAAAGTACTGGACAGCCTTTCGATCGACCAGAGTGACCTCACTTAGATCGATGAACACACGCTGACGGGCCTGACGAGCGCGGCCAATCGACTCCTCCAGCTCAGGAAGGGCTTCCTCCCGGAAGATGCCGTTCAGCAGAATGGTCACAGATCGATCAGCCGGATGCGATTCTGCCACGATGGTGAAAGAGCTCATTCTTTGCCTAAGAGGCTGACCCCACGGCCTCAGCCGGAGCCTCTGGCGCCTTCGGATGACGGAGATGGTTCAACCAAGTACTGAGTCGATCCATATAGAGATAAATGACCGGCGTTGTGTAGAGCGTGATGGCTTGACTGAAGATCAAACCGCCAACAATCGTGATACCGAGAGGGCGCCGCAGTTCAGATCCGGTTCCCGTTCCCATCGCGAGAGGCAAGCCCCCAAGCAGCGCCGCCATGGTCGTCATCATGATGGGGCGGAATCGCAAGAGACAGGCCTGGAAAACAGCCTCTTTTGGAGTGGTGTGGTCGCGCCGTTCGACCTCCAGCGCGAAGTCGATCATCATGATCGCGTTCTTCTTCACGATTCCAATGAGCAAGATGATCCCAATGAGCGCGATGACACTCAGGTCCGTATGAGTCAGAAGAAGAGCAAGAATTGCACCGACACCCGCGGACGGCAGCGTGGATAGAATCGTGATGGGATGGATCAGGCTTTCATATAAAATCCCGAGCACGATATAAACCGTCGCGAGCGCAGCCGCGATCAAAATCGGCTCGTTCGCCAGCGACGCCTGGAAAGCCTGCGCAGTCCCGCTATACGTCGTCGAGATAGACGCCGGCATTCCCGCTTTGGCTTGGACGTTGTTGATCGCCGTTACAGCATCGCCGAGCGCTATTCCTGGAGCAAGATTGAAGGAAATGGTGACGGACGGGAAGATGCCGGAGTGGTTCACAGCAAGCGCGGCCGTAGAGGATTGGAAATGCGTGAACGCGGCGAGCGGCACCTGTCCTCCGTTTGTCGAATTGATGTAGACCTTACGCAGGCCGTCAGGGTTCTGCCAGAAGATGGGGTCGACTTCCATGACCACGAAATACTGATTAAGGCTGGTGTAGGTCTTGGCGATCTGGCGTTCACCGAAGGCATCGTAAAGGATGTTGTCGATCGCACGCGGCGTGATGCCTAGCCGGGATGCAGTGGGCCGGTCGATCACAAGATTTGCCTCGAGACCGTTGTTCTGCTGATCGCTGTTCACGTCCGTAAGCTCCGGCATCTTTTTCATCAGATTCGTCAGAGTAGGCGCCCAATAGACCAGGTCCTGGAGATTGTCGCTCTGCAGAGTGAACTGATACTGCGCTGCACTCTGGCGTCCGCCAATCCGAAGGTCCTGCGAAGGCTGTAGAAACAGAGTTACCCCGGGAACTCGCGCTATCTTCGGGCGCAGGCGGTTGATGATCTCGTCTGCCGATACACGTCTTTCGTTCAGAGGCTTCAACGAAATAAATGCTCTGCCCGTGTTTGAGGATGTACCGCCGCCTCCGCCGGTGAAGGCCTGAATCGTTCCGATAGCCGGATCAGATTGCACGATGTTTGAGAGTTCGAGCATCTTCCTCTGCATCGATTGGAAGGAGATGCTCTGGTCGCCCACGAAATTCCCGTTCATGCGACCGGTGTCCTGCTGTGGGAAGAAGCCTTTCGGGATCATGACGTACAGGTAAACGTTCAGGCCCAAGGTTCCGAGCGCAACCAGAAGCATAAGCGCAGAGTGGCGCAGCACCCACGCCAAACTGTACTCGTACATCTTCAGGATGAATTGGAAGAACCGCTCGGTAATCGCATAAAGCCTGCCATGATGATTGCCGTCCGGCAACAGCCGTGAGCACATCATCGGGGTTGTGGTGAGCGACACCAGCAACGAGACCATGATCGTCAGTGCAAGAGTGACGCCGAATTCCCGGAACAGCCGCCCGATGATTCCGCCCATCATCAAGATGGGTATAAAGACCGCGACTAGCGAAATGCTTATGGACAGAACCGTCGACCCGATTTCTTCGGCACCTTTGAAAGCAGCCGCCATCGCGCTCAAACCTTGCTCGCGATACCGGGAGATGTTCTCAAGCACGACAATCGCGTCATCAACGACGAACCCGGTAGCAATGGTGAGTGCCATCAATGACAAGTTGTCTACGCTGTAGCCGAGGAGGTACATCATTCCGCATGTGCCCATCAGAGAAACCGGTACGGCGACAGCTGGGATCAGCGTCGATCTCCAATCACGCAGAAAGACGAAGACGACCAGCACAACCAGGAAGATGGAGATCATCAAGGTACGTTCGACATCTCTTACAGAGGCGCGAATGGTAACGGTTTGATCGAGCGTCACAACCAGGTTTATCGATTCGTCGATAGTTGCCTTCAGCTGAGGCATCGCCGTCTTGATTGCGTCAACAGTGTCGATGATGTTGGCCCCGGGCTGGCGGAAGATGATCAGCAGCGCGGCCTTCTTCCCGTTTGCAAATCCTACCGATCGGAGCGTCTGAACCGAATCAGATACGTTGGCAACATCAGACAGCTTGACCGCCGCCCCGTTCCGGTAATGAACGATGATGGGCGCGTAATCGGAGGCCTTCATCAGCTGATCGTTCGCATTCAGAAGCCAGGTACGCAGGCCATCGCTGATATAGCCCTTAGCTTCATTGGCCGTCTGGGAACTGATGGCGGTACGAATATCCTCTAACTGCAGCCCATAGCTATTGACCTGTGTAGGATTGACATCGATGCGAACGGCTGGCGCTGAACTGCCTCCTGCCGAGACCTGACCGACACCTCTAATCTGCGAAATCCGCTGCATCAACACGGTGGAGGCCGCGTCGTACAGTTTGCTCGGTGGCAGCTTATCGGAGGTTAAGGCCAAGATCATGATCGGCGAATCGGCCGGATTGACCTTCCGATACGTGGGATTGCTTTGCAGCGTGGTTGGCAAGTAGCCGCGTGCCGCGTTGATAGCGGCCTCTACATCGCGAGCCGCGGAGTCGATATTGCGGCTCAAGTCAAACTGGAGAGTGACGCTCGTCTGGCCCAGATTGCTCGACGAAGTCATCTCCGTGACGCCGGCAATGCGCCCAAACTGCCGCTCGAGCGGAGTCGCCACTGATGAGGCCATGATCTCCGGACTCGCTCCAGGCAGCGACGCTTGAACCGAGATAGTCGGAAAGTCCACCTGAGGCAGCGGAGACACAGGCAGAAGGCGAAACGCAGCCACACCCGCTAGTGCAACGGCAGCCGTTAGCAGCGTGGTCGCAACGGGCTTCTTGATAAAGGGAGACGAAAGGCTCACGCTAGTCACCCACCGCCGGCGAAGGCTGGAGTCCACTCTCCGGACGAGGCCGGTTGCGGAACTCTGCAAGTTTCCGCGCGATCTTGTCGAAGAACAGGTAAATGACCGGCGTCGTGTAAAGCGTCAAAACCTGGCTGACGATGAGACCGCCGATGATCGTAATCCCAAGTGGACGTCTCAGTTCGGCGCCCGTACCCTGCCCCATGGCAAGAGGAACAGCCCCAAGGAGAGCAGCCATGGTCGTCATCAGGATGGGGCGGAATCGCAGAAGACAGGCCTGATAGATGGCGTCGTACGGACTCTTGCCGCCTTCCCGCTCCGCTTCGAGTGCGAAGTCGATCATCATGATCGCGTTCTTTTCGACGATCCCAATCAGCAGGACGATGCCGATGATTGCAACGACGGTCAGTTCCGACCGCGTAATGAGAAGTGCAAGCAGCGCACCGACACCGGCGGACGGCAAGGTGGACAGAATCGTGATTGGGTGGATGTAGCTCTCATAGAGAACGCCGAGTACGATGTAGACCGTCACCAGAGCCGCCAGAATCAGCAACGATTCATTACTGAGAGAAGAGATGAAAGCTGCCGCGGTTCCCTGGAACGAAGTTTGCATCGCTGCCGGGGCCGGCAGTTCTTTCTCAACCCGCTGAATGGCCGCGACCGCGTCCCCGAGTGCTGCTCTTTCCGCGAGATTGAATGACACTGTTGTCGCAGGGAACTGACCGATGTGACTGATCAGAGTGGGTGTCGAGCTGTTTGCGACCTGCGTGAAGGCGCTCAGCGGCACTGCTGATCCGGATTGCGAACGAATGTAGATGTCCTGCAAATTTCGCGGATGATTCTTGAACTGCGGCTGCACTTCCAGAATCACGTGATACTGGTTCAACTGCGTAAACAGAGTCGACACCTGTCGCTGTCCGAAAGAATCGTAGAGTGTGTCGTCAATGCTCTGTGCCGTCACGCCAACCCGCATCGCGGTCTGACGATCGATATTGATAGCCGCCTCCAGTCCATGTGTCTGAAGGTCGCTTGCCACATCCGCAAGTTGCGGGAGGGCGTTGAGTCGATCCACAAATTCAGCCGTATACCGCGAAAGCTCTGTTGCGTCGGGGTCTTCCAGGCTGTACTGATACTGCGTTCGGCTAACGATGTCTTCCACCGTCAGATCCTGTACCGGCTGCATGTATAGAACAATCCCTTCAACCTTTGCCAGTTGAGGCTTGAGCCGCCGGATGACGTCCGAAGCAGAAATGTGACGCTCTTCGATCGGTTTCAGGTTGATCTGGATGCGCCCACTGTTCATCGTCGTGTTCGTGGCGTCCACACCAATGAATGACGAGAGATTTCTTACGGCAGGATCCCGGAGAATAACTTCCGCGATTTTCTGCTGGAGTTTCGACATTGCGTCGAAGGAGATGCTTTGGTCGGCTTCCGAGATGGCCTGGATCACGCCGGTATCCTGAACGGGAAAGAAGCCTTTGGGGATGATGATGTAGAGATAGACGGTCAGTGCCAGGGTCGCTGCGGCCACAAGGAGCGTGACGACGCGATATCGCAGCACGACCTCAAGCGTTCTTCCGTAGAACCCGATGATGGCCTGGAAAGCGCGTTCAGAAACCCGATAGAACCGCCCTTCTGTTCCCGGCTTTTTATGGCGCAGGAGCTTTGCGCACAGCATGGGCGTCAGCGTGAGCGAGACAGCAGCGGAAAGGACGATCGTGACCGCGAGGGTGACGGCAAACTCCCGGAACAGCCGGCCGGTGATGTCTCCCATGAAGAGAAGCGGAATCAAGACGGCGATCAGGGATACGGTGAGCGACAGAATTGTGAAGCCGATTTGTTCTGCACCTTTGAGTGCCGCTTCCAGAGGCTTTTCGCCTTCCTCGACATACCGAATGATGTTTTCAATCATCACGATGGCATCATCGACCACGAAACCGGTCGAAATAGTCAACGCCATCAGCGTCAGATTATTCAGGCTGTAGCCCAGAAAGTACATCGCTGCGAAAGTTCCGATCAGTGAAAGCGGAACAGCGACGCTGGGAATAAATGTGGCTGCAAGGTTGCGCAGGAACACAAAGATGACCATGACCACCAGCGCGATACAAAGCATCAACTCGAATTCCACGTCGGACACCGAAGCGCGAACCGTATTGGTTCGGTCGACCAAGACGGAAAGTTTGATGGACGATGGAATAGTGGACTGCAACTTCGGAAGGAGAGCCGTAACGCGGTCTACTACCTGAATGATGTTTGCTCCCGGCTGCCGCTGAATGTTCACAATGACGGCGGGAGTTTGGTCCATCCAGGCGGCCTGCCTTATGTTCTCGATGCCATCAACAATTTTGGCGACATCTTTGAGCATCACGGGGGCGCCATTCCTGTACGCAACGACCACCTGGTTGTAATCGTGCGCACTCAGCAGTTGGTCATTGGCATTGATCTGCACGCCTTGATGCGGGCCATCGAAGCTACCTTTTGCCGAATCGAGGCTTGTATTGGTGATGGCGGTGCGGACATCCTCCAGGTTCAGCCCATACGAAGCGATCTGTGTCGGATCAACCTGGATTCGAACAGCAGGCTTCTGGCCGCCGCTGATCGAGACTGCACCAACACCCGACAACTGCGAGATCTTCTGGGCAAGCCGCGTATCGGCGTAATCTTCTACCTGATGCAGCGGAAGAGTGGACGAAGTAAGCGCGAGCGTCATGATGGGCGCATCGGCCGGGTTCGTCTTGCTGTAGATTGGCGGCATCGGCAAGTTGGTCGGCAGGAATGACTGGGCGGCGTTAATAGCAGCCTGAACCTCTTGCTCGGCGACATCGATATCCAGGCTTAGCGTGAACTGCAGCGTGATGACGGACGCGCCATCAGAACTGGTTGAGAGTATCTGATTCAGCCCAGGCACTTCGCCCAGTTGGCGCTCCAACGGCGCCGTAACAGAAGAAGCGACGACCGACGGACTGGCGCCGGGATAAAACGTGACGACCTGCATTGTGGGATAGTCGACCTCCGGCAGCGCCGATACCGGCAACTGATAGAAGGCGACGAGACCCACGAGCAGAATCGCTGCCATTAGCAGCGAAGTCGCGATAGGGCGGAGGATAAATGGGCGTGAAGGATTCATCTTGAATTCGCCCGAGGCGCCACACCCTGCCCTTGCGTTGCGTTCTTTGACGGGCCTCTCCGGTTAGGCGCACCCTCCGGCCCGGCCTGATTCTGCGGCATAGCAGGAGCTTGGGGATTCTCATCGCCTGAATTACGCACCACGACTTTAACTCCATCCTGCAGCCGGTCAAAGCCATCAGTTACGAGCCTCTCTCCTGCATTCACTCCGGTGACGGCCGCGGTGTTGCCGTCGGTCGTCGCGATCTTGACGTCGCGCATCTTGACCGAATTGTTCTCGTCGACGACATAGACGAATGCAATCTCGTTATTCCGCTGGATAGCAGCGGTGGGAATGAGATTGGCCTTGTGCAATGTCTTCAGCAGAAGGCGGATATTCACGAATTCGTTCGGAAACAGACGATAATCTCGATTTGCGAAAGAGGAGCGCACTCTCACAGTTCCCGTCGTCGTATCGATAGCGTTGTCGATTGTCAGAACCGTACCCTTCGCCAACTCCGATTGATTGGTGCGGTCCAGTGCGTCGACCTGCAGTTTCCGGCCAGCTCGCAATTGCGAGCCGACATCCGAGATATAGTCTTCGGCGATTGTGAACATCACCGTGATCGGCTGTAGCTGGGCAATCGTAAGCAGGCCGGCAGTCCCGTTAGCCTGGACGATATTCCCCGGGTCAACCAACCGCAGACCTACGCGGCCATCGATAGGAGCGGTGATTCGTGTGTAATTGAGGTTTACTTTTGCTGCTTCCAGGTTTCCTTCGTCAACTTTGACGGTTCCTTCGTTCTGCTCCGTCACCGCTTGTTGGGTCGCGAGCGTCTGCTCCGGAATCGCTTTTTGCGCATAGATCATCTTGTAACGATCAAGATCGATATAAGAGTTCTTTAGGGTGGCGCGATCGCGAGCGAGCTGACCTTCGGCTTGCGTGACGGTTGCCTGGTAAGGACGCGGGTCGATCACCGCAAGGAGGTCGCCCTTGTGCACGATCTGACCCTCGCGGTAGTGCACTTCCATCAGCTCTCCGGTTACGCGGCTCGTGACCGTTACCGAGTAAACCGGCGTCACAGTTCCAAGAGCATTGATATAAACACCGATGTCCCCTTGTTCCACGGGAGCAATGCCGACTGGAATGGCGCCTCCGCCCTTCTTTTTCCCGCGATTTGCTTCTGGAGCATTGGTTTGCACCCGCTGTGATAACAGGAATGTGGCGCCGGCCACAGTGAGAAGGACGGCAACCAAAATCGCCCAGCGGCGGCTTCGCTGGACACGTGGCGGGCTACTGATGCCAGAAGGATTCACGCATAAAGCATGAAGCAAAGTTCAGCTCTGTGCGACTGCCGAATGGATAAAGCCACTCTATGCCATTTGGCATAGAGCGCGTTACGAGGAATCCTGTACGCTCTTACTAGAGGCGATCTGCGTGCCCACACTGGAAAGCGTTCTCGAGCCGCTGGGCCGGATTGAAATCATCGTTCCGTCCACCTCAGACGTTCGGGAGATCTTTCAAAAGCTTGCTGAGTTGTACGCGGGGAGAAAGGTTGAGCTGACGGAACAAGGGCACATTATAGTGACGGCTCCAACGGGTTTAGAAGGTGGTTACCTGAGCGGGGAGGTATATCGACAGCTCGCAAACTGGGCGATAAGCAACGGTACAGGCAAGGCTTTCGACTCCAGTGCCGGATTCTACATAACCCAGCGGCAGAATCGATCGCCTGATGCCTCGTGGGTAAGCAACGCCAGAATTGAGAGCATTCCCAAGCAGGATCGGAAACGATTTGCTCCTTTTTGCCCGGACTTTGCGGTGGAGGTGAAATCTCCGTCAGATGACTTATCTAAACTTCAGGAAAAGTGCCTGACTTACATCCAATGCGGCGCCGTGTCAGCATGGCTGATAGATCCGGAACGCAGGACTGTCTGGACTTACGGCACAGGGTCGGATCTGCCGACTGAACTTCGGGACGTCGATTCGGTGAGAGGCACAGGTCCGATAGATACCTTTATCCTCGATTTGAGTCCCATCTGGGCCGGGCTTTAGAGCGCGGGGCCCGCCGTGTTCTCGTTATACTGAAGGCATTCCCTTACGAGGTATTGCAACGTTATTAGCCCGCAAGGGGCGAAGTCGTGCCGCCCGGATTCAGCGGTCAACCTTCTTCCTTCTTGCCTTGTGTCTTTCTATTTGCGGACCTGGCGCACTCGCTCTCGAGCCGAGCAAAAGCCTTACGCAATATGCACATCGCATCTGGGGTCAGGAAGAGGGCCTCTTTCAGCCCACCATCTACTCAATTCTGCAGAGCCGGGATGGTTTTTTATGGCTGGGCACGCAAGATAGCCTGATCCGGTTCGACGGGCTGCATTTTCGGGAATTTGAGGATCCACAGCAGGCATCTCTCCACCGCACGCTGATTCGTGCACTTCAAGAAGACAAGGACGGGAACGTCTGGGCTGCTTCTGTCGGCGGCGGCCTTGCCCGCATTTCGCCGGACGGCGCTCTCACCCGCTTCACAACCAGAAATGGCCTGCCCAGTGACGATCAGTTCTGCCTCAATTTCGACAAGGACGGCACGCTTTGGTCATGCTCAACCCAGGGATTGGTGCGTTTCGACGGACGCCGGTTCCAGGCATTTACGACCGCAGACGGACTGCCCTCGAATTCCATTCGTGAGACCTGCCGCGCAAGCGACGGTGTTCGCTGGGTCTCGGGACTTGACTTCGGGCTCGCGCGGGCTGTGGGACATCGATTCGAACCTTACTCAGACACATATATTTCGAAGAAGGAATCCGTCACAGCACTTCATTGTTCCGGTGACGGCACGGTGTGGGCGGGTACTGCCGCCGGGCTGATCCACATCTCCAAAGACCGCTCGACCATGTACTCGGCACGAGACGGGTTGCCGGATGACGCGGTCTCGTCTCTCGCGGAGAGCGCCGACGGAAGTCTGTGGATAGGAACGAACGACGGCATCAGCCGGCTACGGCGCGGAGCGATGAGTGTGTATCGAACTCGTGACGGCCTCTCTCACAGCTCGGTTCTTTCTCTTTTCGAGGATCGGGAGGGCACGCTCTGGGCTGGGACAAAAGCCGGGCTTGATCAGTTCACAGACGGAAAGGTGACGCCGTACACAACCAACGAAGGACTTCCCACAAACCAGATTGGCCCGGTTTTGGAAGACGCGGCGGGTCACTTATGGATTGGAACTCTCGGAAACGGCCTCACCGTTTTCGACGGTCACGATTTCCGCACTCTTTCTACTTCCAATGGCTTGGTCAACAACACCATCGTGAGCCTGGCCGTAGACCACGCCGGCGATTTGTGGGTCGGGACACCTACTGGCCTAAATCGGCTGACGAATGGAGAAGTCTCGGGTACTTACGCCACACGCAATGGGCTGCCGGGAAATGACGTTCGGACCATCTTTTGCGATGTGCAAGGAAAACTCTGGGTCGGAACGGACCGCGGTCTCGGCGAGTGGAACGGACGCAGATTCGTGGCGAGCGGAATTTTGCCGGGTACGGACGACACTGGAATTCTTGCTCTCGCGGGCGGCCACACCGCAAGCCTGTTCATCAGTACCGAGCAACCGGGCTTCTATACCTTACGCAGCGGGGCCGTCAATAGCTATCCAACCGAGGCGAATCGTTCCGTTGACAGTTATTACCTGGACTCCGCCAAACACGAAGCATGGATGGGGACTTTAGGATCTGGTCTGCTCCGCTGGAAGAATGGCGAGTTCTCCCGGGTGCGAATCAAAGATGGTCTGTACGACAACCGCATCTATGGCATTGCTCGAGATGACCACGCCAACCTTTGGCTGGCATCGAGCAAAGGCATTTTCCGAGTAAGCCAAGCCGAGTTGGATAACTTCGCCGACGGAAAGGTTGGATTCGTCACCAGTATCCCGTTTAGCACCGGCCAACTTCGATTTGAGTGCCAATCCGGTGTGCAGCCTGCCGTTGCGCGCACACAAGACGGGCGTCTTTGGTTCTCCACTACGAACGGCCTCGTCATGGTGGATCCGAATCATCTGATCCAAAACAACGTTCGTCCTCCTGTACAGATCACGGCAACGCTGATCAACGGGAGAAGAGTGGTGCCCGGCTCGGGTGAACTCAAGCTTGCTTCTTCAGAGCGGAATCTGGAGATCCGCTATGCGGGACTCAGCTTTGTTTCCCCTGAAAAAGTTACGTTTCAATACATCCTCGACGGTTACGACAAGAGTTGGACTGACGCCGGAAGCCGACGCGAAGCATTCTTCACCAATCTTCCTCCCGGCCACTTTCAGTTTCGGGTAAAAACGAGAAACGCCGACGGCATCTGGGGTGCACAGCCGGCCGTGCTTCGGTTTCGAGTCGAGCCGCAACTGTACCAGCGGCTTTGGTTTTTCCCGTTACTGGCAGTCTGTTCCGCCGCGCTGGTAGTACTGGGCTATCGCGCTCGCATACGTCGCCTGCGCGAGACGTTTGAGGTGGTGCTCTCAGAGCGCAACCGAATCGCGAGAGAACTCCACGACACTCTTCTGCAGGGATTGTCGGGGATCACGATGCAACTTCAGGCGCTCTGGACAAAGCTTCCTCACTCGCAGCAACGAGAGACGCTTGCGGAGATCATAGCGGACGCGGGCAGATGCTCCAAAGAGGCCCGCCGTTCTCTTTGGGGGTTGCGAACCATTGGCTCCGGCACACTTGGATTTGGAGAGAAACTGAAGGCAATTGCGAGGCAATCAATCGGTGCAAAACCCGTCAGCTTGGTTCTGCAAGTGGAACCCGTTTCTCTCAATGCCTATCCGGAGATCGAATATCAATTGCTCCGCATCACCCAGGAGGTGATCTCCAATACTCTGGGGCATGCGGAAGCGTCAACCCTCACGATCCGGATAAGAGTCGAGGACAACGAGCTCCACCTGGCGTTAGAGGATGACGGAATCGGCTTCACCCCTGAAGAACAGCAGGCACCATTCGGACATTTCGGACTTATCGGGATTCGGGAGAGGGCAGACGAGATTGATGCACGTCTGGACGTATCAAGCGCGAAAGGGGCAGGAACGGTGATCACGATTTCTGTACCGCTTCCCCAAACGGCAGAAATACCCGAGGCAGCTACTCCGGTCGGAACTAGAGCATCATAGAGGGTAGCGGCGAAGATGACTGAAGGAACCCCGAACCTGCCCAATCGTATCCGGATACTCTCGGTTGATGACCATGATCTCGTGCGAAAGGGTGTTGCCGCCATTCTCGGGACGGAACCGGATCTAACACTCGTCGCGGAGGCAAAAGACAGCGCAAGCGCCATCCGCCTGTTCCGCGAATATCGACCCGACGTCACCTTGATGGACCTGCGTCTCCCGGATCAAAGCGGAATTGAGACGACGCGTCAGATCAGGCAGGAGTTTCCCGCCGCTCGCATCATTGCTCTGACCTCCTACGACGGCGATCAGGATATTTACCGGGCGCTCGAGGCGGGAGTTCGCGGCTATCTCTTGAAGGAGATGGTACACACCGAGGTTGTCAGGGCCATTCGGATTGTACACGCGGGAAAGCGTTACATCCCGCAGGAAGTCTCAGAGCAATTGGTCGGCTTCTTTCCCGAGGTGGCGCTCACGCCGCGCGAAGTAGAAGTTCTGTCGCTGGTGGCGCGAGGCTTGGGGAATCGTGAAGTTGGCGACCTGCTCGGAACGGCCGCCGGTACAGTCAAAGCACACGTGCAGAGCATTCTCAGCAAACTAGGTGCAAAGGATCGAACCCACGCCGTAACGCTCGGACTCCGGCGAGGCATCATACACCTTCATTCGCCAGATCTCGCTTCATCGCTCACGAATGATTAACGCGAGATCTCGTTTTTTAGTAAAGCTTTCTTGGGTCATCGCCGGCCTGATGGCGATAACGTGCGTCGCGTATCTAACGGACTTCGCCATCCTACGCTGGAAATTCAAGAACAAGCGGGATGCTTTCGCGACAGTGAAAATAAGTCCCTACTATGCCGTACCTCGCAAAGATCACAAGATCGAGTACATGTTCCAGGATCCTGTGGACGAGACCTGCGTTAATTCGCTATTTCCACATGGCGGGAACAGTCCCTGTTGGTACCTGACGCGACACCGCGAAAAGCGAGTCGACCTGTAATCGAATCCCCCCATGCTTCAACATAAATCCCGAACCCGGCGAGCCGGTTGCACTGTTACCTTGTCGCAACTATTCGTTCTGGTTCTGCTAGCGCCGGTGGCTCAGGCATGTTCAGTCACACTCCACGTCGACGGATTCCGTAACACAAAGGGACTTCTCGGCGGAGCACTATTCAAGAACAAAACGGGATGGCCCGAAGATGACTCCCAGGCATTCGTCCGCAATGCGATTCCGGTTGCCGCCAATTCTGACGCCGTACTCACTTTCCCTGACGTACCCGCTGGACAATACGCTGTCGTTGTGTTGCACGACGAAAACGCGAATCACCGGCTTGATCGCAACATTCTACGAGTTCCCAAAGAGGGATTTGGATTCGCCAACAATCCTCATGTCGGGCTGTCCGCTCCCTCCTGGAACGATTCCTCGGTGCAAGTGACCTGCCCGAATACAGACGTCCGGATTCACTTGATCTACAAGTAAGTCTTGCAACGTTCGCCGACCTACTCGATAACGGCGAAATTCTTGAGGCCGTCTTCGTTGATCGTAAGCCCCAACCCGGGCACATCCTCGCTCAGGTCGATGGAACCGTTCTCCTGGAGTGGCTCGCCCTTGAAGATGTACCAGAAGAGCTCGTTTCCGATCTCAACATCGGCGATCGGAAAATACTCTGCCATCGGTGAGTTCAGACTGGCCATAACGACATGAAAGTTATGCATCTGGCCGGCGTGAGGGATGACTGGAATGGAGAAAGCCTCCGCCATGGCAGCAATCTTGCGCGCTTGCGTAATACCGCCTACCCGGTTCGTATCGAACTGGATGTAATCGACTGCTTTCGTCTCAAGCAGAGTCCTGAATCCGTAGATCGTGTGTTCATGTTCGCCACCTGCAATCGGAATCAGTTTGTAACTCTTCAACTCGGCATATCCTGCTAAGTCGTCCGCAATCACGGCTTCTTCCAACCAACGCAATTGATACGGAACAAGCAGCGGAAGCATTCGCTTGGCATAGTCAAGCGTCCAGCCCATGTACGCATCGGCCATCAGGTCGATTTCATATCCGATCACTTCTCGAATGGTCCTTACAAGTTCCAGATTTCGCTGCATTCCGGCCGCGCCGTCGAGGGGGCCCCAGCCGAAACGCATCTTCATGGCCTTGTAGCCCGCGTCTTTATACGACTCGGCCTCCTTAGCAAGCTCATCGAGCGGCTGACTGTAGAGCTTGCTGGCGTAAACCGGGATGCGCCTTTTAGTGCGCCCTCCCAACAACCGATAAACCGGTTGGCTCGTAGCTTTGCCCAAGATGTCCCAGATGGCGATATCGACTGCGCTGATTGCGACCATCGCGATACCTTTGCGGCCAAATGCCAGAGTCTGCCGATACATCAATTGCCACAGAAACTCGCTGTCGAAGGGATCGCGCCCGATCAGCAAAGGCTTCAGATAAAGGTCGATAGTTTGCTTCGTGACAAGTGGGGAAAGCGCCGCATTCCCAATTCCCACATGGCCCGAATCCGTGAAGATCTCGACGATCAGCCAGCCATGAAATCGAAAACCGGCCATGGAGTCGCGGTCCAGTTCGAGAAGGTCGGCAGCGTTGGTGCAGAAATGCGGTTGCGGAGGAACCGTCTTTCCTTTCCACTCCACAACACGAGTGCGAATCTCAGTAATTTTCATTGGGCAAATTGCTCCTCGAACAAAGGTTTACAGTTCATTTGTCGAACGGAAATAAGAATGACAAGAAAAGCGATAACGTGGAATGTGCTGACCATTCCAAAGACGACGCCGTATCCGAATCCATGGTCAAGCAAATAGCCAACAACGAAGCCGAAGACCACGCCGCCCATTGCGCCCCCGAACCCTACGAGCCCGGCAACCGAGCCGACGAGTTTGCCCGGAAAGAGGTCGGTCGGAAGAACCATAACGAGCGTTGACCAGGACTGTTGGCCGAAGAAAGCAATGCTGAAGAGCACGAGCGCGAACTCGACGGGCGCGTGGCTCACGAACAAGACCGATGGCATCAACGCTGCGCTCAGACCCAATGCGAGTTTGCGTGCGAAGTTGACGGATCTGCCTTGTCGGATCAGCCAGCCAGAAAACCAGCCCCCTACGAGCGAGCCGACTCCCGATGCGGCGTATGGCAACCAGGCAGAATAGCCCACTTGTTTCATGTCAAAATGCCGAACATCGAACAGATATTTGGGTAGCCAGAAAAGATAGAAATACCACGCAGCGTCGCTTAAGAATTTGGCCGTCATGAGGCCCCAGACTTCGCGTTTCGAAAAGAGCTGAATCCAAGGGACCGAAGGCGATGACGAGGAATCCGCTTCGGACGCCACGAGGTTTGCTAATGCTTCTTTCTCGGCGGGCGCGAGGCGTGGATGGTCGGCAGGAACAAAGTACTCTTGCCACCACCAGAGCGCCCAAACCAGTCCTGCGCCTCCCGACAGAAAAAAGACCCAGCGCCAGGAAGCGAAAGAAAGGATAAGCGCGATGAGAGGCGGAGCAGCGACGGCGCCCACTGCCGTTCCTGCATTCATGATTCCCATCGCGAGCGAACGTTCGCGAACCGAGAACCACTCGTAAACGGATTTTGTCGCGGCCGGAAATCCGCCGCCTTCGCCCATCCCAAGCAGAAAGCGGCTCGCGGCAAGCATCCCGAAGCTGGTTGCAAATCCGTGGCTTGCACAGGCCAATGACCACCAGAGCATGATCAGGAGAAATCCCTTTCGCGTTCCCAGCGCATCCAGCAGCTTGCCGCCGGTCGCGTACATAATTGCGTATGCCACGAGGAAGGCGGCCTGCAGTTGCGAGAACGCGGTGTTCGAGATCGGAATCTCCCGTCCGATCGCGAGCACTGCTACCGGTAAGGTCTGCCGGTCAAAATAACTGATCGTGATAGCACAGGCAATTAGAAACGCAATGCGCCACTGGTAGCGGAATCTCAAGCTTACCTACTCGGATAGCTCGCTCGTGTTTACCAGCTAAGCTGAACGAGCGAGATGCCTTGCACCGGAAGCGGAAATTTCAGTTCCGCCCCTCCGGACTTCGCGTCGATGTAACGTGGCGATTCGAGAAGCTGTAACTGCCCGCTCGCTTCTAGCTTGGCTATCTGTTCGGCCGAAGGAGTCTGCGGCGATCCCATGGCTTTCCAGGCATTGTATGAGTTGCTATGGTCGCCATCGATGCGGAAATGTCGCACGAGCACCCGTTTCGCAGCCTTTGGTAAGCCGGTCACGTTCAAGCCGACGGACGATGCAGAGTCCGTTCGGTCCTGGTCTTGGTAATTCCAAAGCATCACCGAAAGATCGTGGTCCGTGCGCGTGGCAATTGCATCAGTTTCGGGAGACTTCACTTCTCCATTGACAAGACTATCCAGCGGAACCGCTTTGTCACTCTTTGTCTCGACGAAATCGCCGCGCATCATTCCAATCATTCGAAAGACATTGAGTACTGGCTGATCGACACCGTTGGTGGCCAGCGAGCGGAGGCCCGCAAAGTAAGGCTGGTCTTCGAACTCAAACGCCCACGTCAGAAAACCTTCCAGGTTGGCTCCAGTTTTCTTAGCAAGCTGCATGGCTCCATTGAGCGACGCGGCCATGTATACGGCGTACAAAGTACCGTTGCGGTATGCGTTTTGTGGCAATGAGCAGGCGGCGCAACCTTCCGGATCGGATTCGCTCAGAACGATCGGCAAGTCTTTGAACTTCGAGAATGAGCGTACGATGTCGAAGCCGTTTGAGATGTCTTTCATGTGCTTCGCCATGCCCATCCGTACTTCGCCTTCGTTGATTTTCGGGCTGCCCTTCGCGTGAAAACTGATGAAATCGAGCGGTGCACCGGCCTTGCCCGTGACATCGTTCTTACCGGACAGGCAATGCTCCAGGAACTGACGCAAGAAAGCGGCTGCTTTGGGATTACCCGGGCCAGTGCTCGCCGGACCACCAACTCTGGCGCCCGGGAGCGCCCGGCGGATCGCCGCGACCGTGTGATCGTACAGCTTGTCGTACTCCTCTGGCGTACTGTGCCAGTAGCCGATATCCGGTTCGTTCCAAACTTCCCATTCCCAATTCGCAGCCCTCTCTTTGCCGTACTTCTCGCCACAATGCTGCGCCCATCGATAGATCAACTCATCCCATTTGGCGTAATCGTCGGGTGGATAAGCCCAGCCGGTAAAGACATTTTTCTCACGCGGGAAATTGTGACGGTACGGATCCGGATGCGTGGACAAGGCCTTTGGCATGAAGCCAACTTCCACGAAGGGCTTGGCGCCTGCATTAACAAACGTGTCAAGAATGCCGTCCACAATGGTCCAGTCATAAACCGGCTTCCCGTTTGAGTCCTCCGTGTAGGCGTTGGTGGACCCCCATTTCAGAGAGGCCTTCCCGTCGCCGGTCGTTAGTAAGTTGTGAACGCGAATCGAGACAGGAACGGGGCTCAGGTCGGACAGTTCGTGGATCAGTTTACGGCCATTGCCGGCGGTCGTGTAGTTTGGCTCGTCATACCCAAAGTATGCCCAGAAGGGCTTGTTGGGCCCGATATTTTTGGAAGCATCGACCGTAACATTCGCGGTCTGCTGTGCAACCAGACTGGTCGCAGACACGGCTAAAGCAATTAAAAAGAAGCCTCGCATTGCGCTTTTCGTCTCGATTCGGCAGTTTATACCAGGCGTGGTTTTAGAGGAAATCAGAGGAACAGCGGTTAAGCTGTTTGGGTCTGTGTGGAACTATATCGCACTTCAGGTACAGTCGGAAAGGATGGAAGCAGATGCTGGCATTCGTTGAGGCGCAGGCCTGATTGCTTCCTGGTGACTCCAAGACAAATGAGATTAGTACAGATAACGCGCGACGGAACTCGCAAGGTCGGCGTCGTTGACGGCTCCGGGCTCCGTCTCGTCGAGGCTAGCTATTCGAGCATCTACGCTTTGGTTCAGAAGGCTATAGCCGATCAAAGCTCGTTACAGCCGCTTGTCGAGTCTCTTGTTTCCAATGAGATTGTGGATTACGACGCGGTGTACGAGGGCAATTCCGAATGGCGATTTCTGCCCGCCTTCGATCACCCATTCGATGCGGCACATTGCCTGGTCAGCGGCACCGGACTGACGCACAAGGCAAGCGCCAAGAACCGCGCCGCCATGCATAAGACCGTGGACGCCGAGGCAACCGATAGCTTCCGCATGTTCAAACTAGGGCTTGACGGCGGAAATCCAGCCGCTGGTGAAATCGGCGTTCAACCGGAATGGTTCTACAAAGGAGATGGCACGATGCTAAAGGGGCATCGAGGCGCGCTAACTATTCCGGCTTATGGCGATGACGGCGGTGAGGAGCCGGAGGTAGCCGGCATTTACTTCGTGGGCCCGGACGGCGAGCCGTATCGGGTCGGCTATGCGGTCGGAAACGAATTCTCCGACCACGTTATGGAGAAGAAGAATTACCTCTACCTCGCGCCATCCAAATTACGCGAATGCGCAATCGGACCGGAACTGACGGTCGGCGATGTACCGTTCGAAAACCTGACCGGCGAGGTCTCTGTACGTCGCGGGGGCAAGCTCGTCTGGTCAAGCCAGATCTGGACCGGACAAGCGAACATGTCCCACTCAGTCACGAATCTGGAGCATCACCATTTCAAGTACCCGGCCCATCGGCGGCCCGGAGATGTTCACGTTCACTTCTTCGGTGCGGATGCGTTCAGCTTCGGAGAGGGAGTAACTCTGGAAGCAGGGGATTTAATGCAGGTGTCCTTCCCTGATTTAGGCAGGCCTTTGCAGAATTTCCTTGCGATCGAAAACAAACCCGCAAAATTGGCAACTGTAAGGACACTCTGAATGGCAGACAACGAAAAACAAACGCTACCAAGCGTAGCGATCCTGGGCGTGGGCACGATGGGGACCGGGATGGCTCACCGGCTGTTGGCGCAAAGCGGCAAGGTGGCTGTGTATGCGAGAAAGCCGGAAAAGCGAGAAGAATTCCAGAAAGCCGGTGCAACCGCTTTCGACTCTCCGTCGAGAGCAGTGGAAAATGCCGAGATCGTCATCTGCATCGTTTCGGATGATGCCGCGTCGCGCGAAGTGTGGCTGGGCTCCAATGGTGCTCTGGTCGCGCTCAAACCAGGCACGGTAAGCATCGAGAGCAGCACGGTTTCGCCCCAGCTGATTACTGAGCTCGGCAAGAAGTTCGCCGAAAAAGGCCGCGAATTCCTGGACGCCCCCGTGACTGGTAGCAAGCCGCAGGCAGCCGCAGGCGAACTCACGTTTTTTAGTCGGAGGAGACCCGGGTGCCTTGAAGAAGGCGGAGCCTGTGCTTAGCTTGCTGGGGCGGAAAATCGCACACTTGGGACCGCTCGGCAGCGGTGCGCGCATGAAGTTGATCAACAATATGCTGTGCGCTGTACAGGCAGCGGGTCTGGCCGAAGCCCTGGCACTCGCAGAGAAGTCCGGTCTGGCTATGGATGCGGTTCTCGACATCCTGAACAACGGAGCGCCCGGCAGCCCGATGGTGAAAACGCTCTCGAAACGAATGATGGACCGGAACTACGACGTCAATTTCTATCTCCACCTCATGGCCAAGGATGTCAGCTACGCGATCAACTTGTCTGAGAATCACGGCGCATCGCACAAAGCGGCGGATGCAGCGCTCAACCTGCTGGACAAGGCCAAGGAGAAGGGCTGGAACGATAAGGATTTCTCATCCCTGATCGAGCCGCTGCGTGCGGATTAGCTCGCTTCAAAGTTCTGTACAGCCAAAGTTGCCCGGCGTTCCCGGATTCGAATGTACAGCATGTAGAGCACGATAATCACATTGATGACGAGAACGACAATACGATCGATGGTGGCGCGTTGAGCCACTTTGAGGATTTCCCACGGAAGGTACATGGCCCCGGAGAGTAGGGCGAACCATTCGGCCCAGATTCGACGGTGCCATAACCCCCACGCTTCCACAAAACGCACCGTCGCATAGGTGATGACTGCGCCGGCAATCGTCCAGAGCCTTGCATCAGAGATCTGAGAGGCAGCATGCATCAGCATCTGTCCTATCCTCCGGTCTTCATCAATGTGCAGGTGGTCCAGCATTGTCTCCACCAGATCCTCCGCGTGCGAATGATACATCAGCAGTACGATGCCCAACAGAACTACGGCAATGCCCTTAAAAGCCTCAAAACTGGCCACCGCTCGCAACCCTGCATTGCTTGTACGTAGATCCTCTAGGTCATTCCGTAACGGAGCGTGCGTCGTAACCACCTATTGATGCTGCCACAACCCTGTTCGCCAGGTGCGCTATGTAGGTCTACTAAACTGGCATCGGAGTACCAAGGGATCTCGAATGGCCCGACCGCATCGCGACTCGCGCCGAAAACCCGTTACGGTCGTCATCAAGAGGCGATCTCCCGTCGCTGTCGCGTCGCCTAAGGCGTCGCGGCCACCGGAAGCTTCTTCCGGGGCTCTGACGGGAGGTTTGGCTTTACTGTTGGGAGCCGTGTTGGTCGTGTCGGTTGTTCGTTTCCATGCCGGCTACACGGTCAGCCTTCAATCCCCCGTTCGCCTCGCGTTTCAATCACCGCTCGTTGTTGCGCCGCGCACAAAGACACAGGACGCATATAAGGCACAAACCGATCAGCACCGCTCGCTCAGCGCCTACCAGCAATATGCGTGCACTAAGTTCGGATCCGAATGCCGGATCGCGTTAGCTATCCAGCGTGCCGAAAATCCGCAAGGCAAATGCGAGATCTATCACTACAACGCGGATGGCACCCTCGATTGGGGATATTTCCAAATCAATACGGTTCACCTGAAGAGGCCGGGGCTGAATCTGCGCGACCTCCTGGATTGTAAGGCGAACATCGATTTCGCTTATCAACTGTACGTCGAGAAGCATGGCTTCACGCCGTGGGCCACCTTCAATAGCGGCTTATACCGGCGCTACTTGCGCGACTGAATCACATCTTCATTCGCAGCAATGCGCTTAAGGTCTCGATTCCGTCCCACAGATTTTGAAGCCGTATGTTTTCGTCAGAGCTGTGCTGATTGTTGTCGTGATTGGCTATCGGAATCCCAATCGCCGGGGTCTTCAGAACATCCGTGAACAAATAGAGCGGAATGCTGCCGCCCAGAGTAGGCATCACAACCAGAGGCCCGCGCGCCTGCTCGAGAGTCGTAATGACCAATTTCGAGACAGGCAAGTCGAGTGACGTGCGAGCAGCGTTATAACCGGAACCCCGTTTGACTTGAGCAATCTTGGGATACGTCAGCCGTGTATCCATATCGGGTTCTTTCTCCGTCACGTAATAACCTTGCTTCTTGACGTGCGCAATCAACCGGTCCTGTTGCGTCTTGAAGTCGATGCCCTTCACCAGGCGCAAGTCGATGGTTGCCTCGGCTGTTGCAGGAATGACGTTGCGCGCTGTCGCGCCTACGGAAGCACTGCTGAATCCGCGAATGGTGAGCGAAGGTTGAGCGATCAATTCAGTCAGCTTCTCTCCTTGTCCCTCCGTGCGTGCCAAGCCGAACTCGTGCTTCAAAGCATCGTCGTTCACTGGGGCGGCAGCCATCGCGGCCTTCTCCGAGGCAGTCAGGGGTGCGACTCCTTCATAGAAGTGTTCCACCAACACGCGTCCGTCATCGTCCTTCATGGACGCAAGCAGCCGCGCCAGCATCATGGCGGGGTTCGGAGCCCAGTTCCCATAGTGCCCGCTATGTAACTCGTGGGTCGGCCCAAAGATTTTAATGTCCAGATTCGTGTCGCCGCGCGCGCCGAAGTAGATCTGCTGTTTTCGGCTCTGATCCACCGGTCCGTCACAGAACAGCCAGAGATCCGTTTTCAACAGGTCACGGTATTTTTCTACGATTTGGGGCAGATGTGCCGAACCAGCCTCCTCTTCGCCTTCGAAGAAGAACCGGATATTCGCGGAGGGCTGTACGCCGGACGCTTTCATCGCGTCGAGCGATACCAGTAATGCCTGAATGGGCGCCTTATCGTCTGATGTCGAGCGGCCGTACAAACGATCTCCCTTGAATGTCGGTTGGAAAGGGGGCGTAGCCCATTTCGCCGGCTCGACCGGCTGCCCGTCGTAGTGGGCATAGAACGTCACGGTTCCTTTTGCACCCGGAGGGTTAATTTCGGCGTACACGACCGGGGGAGCGTCAGGAACTTCGAGTAATCGGGCCGAAACGCCGCGCTCTGCTAAAGCTTTGACGATAAAATCAGCATTCTTACCGATATTGGCTTTGTCACTCGCCACGTTGGGAATGGAAAGGAATTGGACAAAAGCGTCGAGAATCTCTTTCTGGTGCGCGGTACGATAGGCGCGAACGTCTTGCGCACGCAGCAGAACACCACCCAACAAGAAGCCGAGAACACAATATCTCATTTCAAATCAGTATGGTACGGCGGTGGGCGTCGGCACAACCTTTCCACCGAACGAAGTGTGACGCTTTTGCGTACTTAGATCTGGAGTCTTTATGACAACGCAAACGAGCCTTTCCCTGGAGCAGATTCATGCTCTGCTGGCGAAAAGGCAATATGCTGTCCAGGAACTAAGCGACAGCATGCTCAGTATCCAGGAAGTAGAGAGCGGAATTTCCCTGCGAGCCGTTCTGGAAGGTGAAATCCTCTTTCTTTCCCTGGTATGCATGGTCGTGCCGGAGACTGCTGATAACGGCGGGCATCATGCGAAAAATGTTGAGGCGGAAAAGCGGAATCTCCACCTCCTATTTTCAGCTCTACGAAGCCGGAGAGGGTCAGGTCGCCATCACGCTCAACAATTTCTGCAAACTGCAGGACCTGGGCCCGGAAGACGAAGACGACATTCTGTCTTGCGTCAGCTTTCTGTTGGCCGATGTCGTGCATGCGAAGAGATTTGATCGGAGCAGATTTGTCAGTCTCCTAAGGAGAGAATGGAAAGTACACCATGGGATTCTTTTCAGACATATTCAATCGAGCTGGACGTGTCGCTCGGGGTCAGGCCAATCAAGGAATGGCGCATTGAGGACGCAACATTCGAGGCAACGGTCCGCCAAACTATGGCCGACATGAAGACAGAGTTGAACAATGTCGTTCGTTCCTCGGCCATGGCGATGAGCAATTACAACCGCCTCGACGCTGAATACCAAAAGTACGTTCGACAGTCTCAGGAGTGGAAGGACCGCGCCGGTTTGGCCCTCGACGCGGGAAACGAGGAGTTAGCGAGAAAAGCTCTTGCCAAAAAAGCGGAATCCGACAAGCAAGTGACTTCTCTCCAGACCTCAATCGACTCGGCGCGCCAGGCAAGCGAATCGCTCAAAACGCAAGTAACAGAGCTGAAGCACAAGATTGATGAGGGCGAACGGACAGCGACCACTCTCGTCGCGCGCAAGAATGCGGCGCTCGCGCAACGAAAGGTTTCGGAGGCCCTATCGGGCGTAGGCAAAGCCGACAATGCCTTCGCGGTGCTGTCGTCGTTTGAAAAATCGGTCGCAAAAGAAGAGGCGACGGCGAAAGCGTTCGATCAACTTGCCAGCGCAGGAAAAGATTCAAACCTCGAGATCGGAATTCGCTCAACTGCAAGGCCACACCGTGGATGCTGAACTGGAGGCGCTGAAGCGTGAGCGGCTGCCCCGAAGGTTGAAATCCTGAAAGAATTGCCTCCCGCCCAAAAGCAATAGATATGTTTGACCGAAGGCCTCCGCGCGCAGGTCCTCAGGAGGACCTCGCGCATTTAACAATCACGGACGCACGTGTCGCCGACACATTGTCGGTTCTCGGCGCGTCTTCAGATTTTGAAGATGTCGATTTCACAGTGGACCGTCTTGACCAGTTGGAATCGGGCAGCCGGCGTTGGCTGGAACTGAGTGGAACCTGGCGAGACCGGCGCGTTCGGCTGGAAGTTCACAACGACGGCTCGCCAGAAGTGTTCGGCAATTTCGATGGACGGACCCTCACGCTCGACGAACTCGGTCTCAGCGAAGAAGATCTTGCAGAGTTGGATCAGGACAAAACCCGTCAGACTTCTTCGACTATGACGGGAAGTTCTGGCTTTATCGATCCAGCCGCGAGATTGGCATTTTCGTGCTCCGAATGCGCAGGGCCAAGGATTTTACAACTGGACAGTTTCAGGAACAGGACACAAAACGATTCCTCAATATTCGAAAGTTTAACGGTGAACCTTTTGCGGGCTCGTTCTGGATGCGCATCGAAGCGCTCCGACATTACCGTTTTCGCGGCGCCTGATGACACTTTCTGCTCGGCATTGTCATCGCTCTTGCAGTGCCTTTGCTCTATACGTCCTGTGACCGGGATTTGACACAGCACTCTCCGGAGAGACATCGGCGTCGAGAAAAGATGCGACTGCAAGTTGCTTATCGCGCTATTGGAGAATCAGAAGCTCGGACCGCAAGGAAGAATAGCGCAGGCTCCAGAGCTGTTTCGAAAGTCTCCGCGCCATAACGACTGGAACGTCAAAACTTCGACCGCGCGCGAAAAACTCGACTCGGCGGCGCGCGAAGCAGAGAGCGTAGACTCTGAGAGCAACAGAATCGCGCTCGCCTTTCAACGAAGAGCGGAGACATCTGCTGACCGAGGCGCGTGACTTGCGCCGCTCTGCGGTCTCCGAAGCCAGGCAAGTTGAAACGAGCGCCCAGAAATGGCGATCGTTCGCCGCTGATCCCAAAGCGAATCTGGCCAGAATGGAACAAACTGTTCACTCCATTCAGGCGATTGATCTTGCCGCAGTCTCTACCGCCGTCCAAAAAGCCGAGAAAGACTGGCCAGCAAAGAAGTCGGATCTCGAAAGCCGGATGAAATTGCTGAATGATCATCAGGAGAAGGCAAAAACCGACTGGGAAGGTGCGAAAACCGCGCGGGAGCAAGCCGCGAATGGAGCGTTGGGCGGCCCGCAACTGGCAACGCTCATCGCGACGGACGACGCACTCGCAAATGACAAAGACGCCGTGGCCACGGGCGCCAAACAATTAACCGATCTGTCTGGTCAACTCTACAACTCATGGGACAAGATACTCGCTGATCTCGAGATCTCCCAGTTCGGACGCGATCACATCTACCGTGAGCGCATAAAGACGGTCCGCAACCATTTGACGGATCCCGCCGCCAAGAAGGGCGAAGTCACAAACGAAGATCATGGGTTGACGTTTCGGAACCGGCGTACCGCGCTGTCGAGAATGACCTCGGCATGACCATCGCTCACAAAGACGCCGGTTTATACGACATAGAGGCGCAGATACGCCGCAGCCTCCAGGACTCGCTTACATGGCGCCCATTGAGCAACACTCCAATCGATATGGATACTGGACCCACTCGGGAGGCCAAACATTCTGGTCGTTCCTGCCGGAATACCTTGTGCTTGCGAGAGCTTCTGCGAAGCCACGATTACCGACCGATCACTGTCGAATGAATATCGCGGATACACTGCGCCCGCAGCGCGGGACAGAACTTATTACGGTGGCACCGTCGACTCAGCCACTCGAACCAAAACACCCAGCTATGGAACTCACGGCAGCTTCACGGCAGAAGAATTATGCCAGCAGCCGGTACGTCCAATCTGGAGGCTTTCGCGGCTCGGCTATCGCCTCGAACCGCGATGGCAGCGGCGTCTCTCGGCGTTCGGAACCTCGCGACCGGACTTCCCGCAGCAGCATTGTCAGTCCCGGCTCAAGGCGGCGGCGGAAAACGCTTCGGTTCTGGCGCCGCGCCCTCCTCCGGGCAGCGGTTCGGCAGGCCGAGCGCTGGTAGTCGGGCGAAGCTTTGGCCGGCGACGCTGAAGAATTCCGCCTGTAGTCAAGAGCAACTTCACTCATAAGCAACAGCGCGGCATTAGAAGTCACCTGATGAATCCCCGCCTTTTCGAACCGCTCAGCCCGGGACGCTAAAATCGAAAATCTCCCTCTCTGTCCGAGGCAAAAGAAGAGATTCAGCTCTGGAGCTTCGAATCGCATGAAGAATTTCGTCTATCAACCCTGTGCGTCTGGCGCTCGCCGCTTCTAATAGCGGTATTGCCGATGACGGCGCAACGCAATGCAGCACCCGCAAAATCAGGTCCACTGGAGCATCATGACGGATACCTGCCATTTATCTGGGATGCAGGCCGGGGCAAGATTCTGTTTGAAATTCCAAAGCTCAACGAAGACATTCTGTACTTCGCCGGGCACGGAAAAGGGATCGGGTCCGTCGAACTAGGTGTTGACCGTGGAGCGAGCTACGCGTCTACCGTGATCTATTTTGAACGTGTCGGGCCGAAAGTCAATGTCGTTCAGCGAAACCTGAAGTTCAGCGCTTTCCAGGGCAACGAAGCGCTTGAAGCAAGGAATGGAAGAGTCTTTTGCGAGCAGCGTTCTTGCCGCGCTCCCGATCGAGTCAGAAGAAGACGGCAAGATCACCGTAGATGCGACTCCTCTTTTGATGCGCGACGCGATCAACATCGAAGCGGTTCTCCGTAGACAGAATCAAGGCAACTACAAGTTGGACCCGCACGCAGTTCCATCTATCTGCCGAAGACAAAAGCTTTTCCGAAAAATACCGAGGTGGAAGTTACGCTCACCTACGCTTCGGACAGTCCGGGCCGGATCGTCAATTCTGTTGCGCCGGACGGCCGAGCGCTTACAATTCGTCTCCATCATTCCTTTCTTCAGCCGCCTGACGATGGTTACAAACCACGCATTGGCGATCCTCGCATCGGCGCTCTGGGATTAAGTTTTAAAGACTACTCGGCTCCTTCTCGACCGGAAACCGACACCCATTGGGTCCATCGATTTCGCCTTGAGAAAAAGGATCCGACAGCCAGGATCAGCGAGCCCAAGCAGCCGCTCGTTTACTATCTCGATGCGGGATTCCGGAGCCTATTCGCAGTTCCATGCGCGAAGGGATTCTATGGTGGAACGCCGCGTTCGAAGCTGCCGGATTTCGCAATGCAATGGTGGTCAAGGATCCGACTCCGGATATGGATCCCATGGACATCCGCTACAACTTCGTATTTTGGGTAAATCGCGATGATCGAGGCTTTTCCGTGGGCGGCAGCTTCTCCGATCCTCGCACTGGTGAAATCCTCGCCGCAAGTGCTCGCATGGATTCCGCCCGTATTCGAACCATCAGCCACTATTGGAAGAGCTATAGGCCGGAGATGCCGACAGATGGCGGAGGTGATGAGGGACCATATCTTGCGCGACTCAATTACCTGCTCTTTGCGGCTAAAAGACAGGGCGTCTCGGAGGAGTCACTGGTCCGATTTCGCCAGGCTCTCGTCACGGCACACGAAGTAGGCCACACATTGGGTTTTCCTCACGCCTGGAACTCAAGCATGAACGATCGTGCTTCGGTCATGGAATACCCCAGCCCCCGAATCAAGCTCACCAAAGACAACAAAGTGGATCTCAGCGACGCGTTCCAGAAACAAATCGGAGAGTTCGACAAGTACATGGTTCGTTATTCGTACACGGAATTGCCGCCCTCTCAGGAAAAGGAGGGACTCGGGGCGATGGTCCATGAGATGCGCAGCAAAGGGTTTCATCTTTACTCCCGCCAACTGACCCCCGCTGGAACCGCTATGATGATCTGTGTGACGCAGCCACGTATCTGAGGGAAACAATCAAGCAGCGCAAAGTGCTTCTCGCCGGATACGGCCCCGCGACTTTTGCAGCCAGGAGAAGACATCGGTCGACTTGCGCGGCGAAGGGCTTTGGATGACGTATCTCCATCACCGCTGGGCGATTGATTCCGGCGTTCGCTATATCGGAGGCAAATATCACAACTACGTCGTGAAGGGAGATTCGCTACCGCCTACCGAGATTGTTCCGGCAGCATTTCAACGCGAGATTCTGGGGCTTCTGGCCGAGGCTCTGCAACCGGGAGAACTCGCGATTCCCGAATCGCTGCTCGAAGCAGCTGACCACAGATCCGTATGGCGGCGGCGGTGGAGGAGAGTTCGGCGGAGCTCACTCGAGCACGGCGCTCGAGGAGTTCCATATGGACACCGGATACGCATTCAGTCATCTTGCTGCGGCGCGAACGCTGTCCGACATGATTATGGGACAGATTCTGCAGCCGGAGACGGCCAATCGCCTGATTGCGTTTGCTGACCGGCAAGAGAACGCGCTCACCCTACCCGAACTGATCACCAAGTTACTCGATGCGACCTGGAACGCACCGCGGGATAACACTCCAATGCTGCGGTCGCTCCGCCGCGTCTCGCGCCAAGTCACACTGGATGAATTGATGATCCTTGGTGCAAACCCGAAGTCATCGCCGGAAGTACGCGCGGTCGTATTCGAGCAGATCACTCAACTGAAATCGAAGATTGCCGGTATGCATGATGCGGATGCCGTCAACGAGGCAAGCCTGCGTCAAGCGGAACGGGACGTCACTCGTTATCTGGTGAATCCGGCTGCCAACGCGCCGAAGAGTGCCTCACTGCCGCAGCCGGCCGGCCCACCGCTTTAGAGCAACTTGGCTTTGGCGTTGCGAAGATGCGCTATTCCGCGGCGATCTGCGATGTCATACAGTAA
Source organism: uncultured Acidobacteriaceae bacterium (assembly GCA_963730775.1). Classification (GTDB taxonomy): domain Bacteria; phylum Acidobacteriota; class Terriglobia; order Bryobacterales; family Bryobacteraceae; genus Bog-105. Next base: position 776,464 of record CAVSTI010000029.1, read on the forward strand.
GTTCAGATTATGCGGCGCAGAACGTTCATTTCGTCGTCTCTTTCGGCCGGGCTTGTTTCTGCTGTGCGCGGTGGATCATCTCCACTAAAGTCCGGCGACATCCCTCAGCGAGTTCTGGGAAAAACTGGCCAGAGCTTGACCATCATCGGACAGGCCGGGGGACGCTTTCCCAACATTTCGTTCGACGAAGCCAAAGCGGTCACGATGCGCGCCTACGAGCTTGGCATCAACTACTTTGACAACGCTCGCATTTACTGGAACGGGAAATCGGAGGAAGTGTATGGAGCCGTGCTCCCACCTTTTCGAAAGAACATTTTTCTCACGACTAAGTCACCGGAACGGACAAGGGCTGGAGCCGAACGCGACCTCGAACTATCGTTACGAGCGCTGAAAACCGATCACGTGGACCTCTGGCAGATTCATCAGGTAAGCGAGATGAGCGAAGTGGATCAAATCTTTGCGCCTGGAGGGGCAATCGAGGCCTTTGAAGCCGCTAAGAAGGCTGGTAAATGCCGCTTCATTGGGTTCACGGGACATCATGATCCCAAAGTCCACCTGGCCATGCTTAAGCATTACGACAAGTACGACACCATCTTGATGCCGCTACACGCCGCTGATCCCGCTTACCTGAGCTTCGAGCGCGACGTGCTGCCCGTTGCAGTGAAGCGTGGAATGGGAATCCAGGGAATGAAAAGCACGGCTAACGCAAAACTCCTGAGCGCGATCACCGTGAAAGACTGTCTGACGTACGCCCTCAGTCTGCCCATTCATTGCGTCGCCCTCGGGTGCACGAAGGTCGGCGAAGTCGAAGACGACGTAAGAGTGGCCCAGCAATTTCAGCCCATGGAACAAAATCAAATGGCCGACCTGCGCTCCAAGGTTGCGCATCTCGCTGGTCCGAATCTCGAGGATTGGAAGCGGTCGCGGGAAAACGCGAGCTCACGAGTTTATCGCGACGGAATCCCGGCTTAGAGCCCCCGGTGACCAACATTGGCGACCAGACCCCCCATCATCGACACTCATATTCACCTCTTCGATGTCTCGCGCCCGCAAGGCGTGCCGTGGCCGTCGAAGGACAGTAAGATCTATCGCAGTGCGCTTCCATCGCGTTACCGGAGTCTCGTTGCCCCCTTTGGTGTTACTGGGGCAATTGCTATCGAATGCAGTCCCTGGCTTGCCGATAATCAATGGCTTCTCGACACAGCCAAGACTGATCCCATAATTCTCGGTGTTATAGGCGATCTCGAACCGGGTACGCCCGATTTTGGTAAGCAGCTGCAGCAATTCGCAAAAGATCCTCTGTTCCGAGGTATCCGCTACGGCAATCTCTGGGGCCGCAATCTGGGTGAAAAAATTTCGGACCCGTCCTTCGTCGCAGATCTGAAGGTTCTGGCGGAGCACAACTTAGTCCTGGATACGGCAAATCCGAATCCCGCTCTCGTTAACGCTGCCCTGCGATTGTCAGACAGGGTGCCGGATCTTACCGTAGTGATGGATCATTTGCCGGGCATGCAACTGCCCGAAGATCCCAAAGCACGAAAGGCCTGTGAATCCGATCTCGCCGTGCTTGGTTCGCGTCCAGCGGTCGTGGCGAAAATCTCCGGGTTCGTCAAGGTCGTGGACGGGCGGGTACGTGAGGACCTTGCCTTCTACAAAGACCGGCTCGACCTCGTCTGGAACACGTTTGGCCCCGACCGATGCTTCTACGGGAGTGATTGGCCGAACAGCGAACAATGGGCCACCTACTCGCAAGTATTTCACCTGGCCGACAGCTTCATTGCTTCCCGAGATCCCGGCACGATCGAGAAGTTCTACCGAAGCAACGCGGAATCGGTGTACCGTCTCAAGAAGCACGTATGAATCGCTTGTCAGTTCCCTCCACATCCATGCTTGATTTCGCTCTCTTCGTTCTCCGTGTCTGGTTCGGCCTGTTGCTATTCGTCAAGCATGGCTTGGATAAGGCGATGCATTTCAACACCATATCTGCTCATTTCGCGGATCCCTTCCATATCGGTCCAAGGGCGAGCCTGATTCTTGTGCTGCTGGCTGAGGTGGTCTGCTCGTTGCTTGTCGCTCTTGGACTCTGGACCCGAATCGCCGCGGCGATCGTCGTCATAAATCTCACCGTGGCGTTCGCATTTGCGCACCACTTCCAGCTTTTCGGCCAACGCAACGGCGAGCTTGCTTTTGCCTTTCTGGGCGCATTTCTGACGTTGTGTATTTCCGGTCCCGGCCGTTGGAGCCTTGACGCTTTAAGAAGACGGTAAGGTTCAGCGGCCGGGCGCACGGTCGCCTCCGAACAATCGGGAAGCCTTAGTCACGCGCGATCTTGCGAAAACCTGGGGCCAACGGTAGTACTGCGAAATCGTATTGACACCATTGGTCAGACCAGTATACGATCGCTCTCAGCCCAACCCATGTTTGGAAACACTCTCCGATGAGCTTCTGGCACCGAATACGCTCCCGCCGCAGCTACAGAACCGCGGCAGTTTTTGTTGCATCTCTCATTTCGGTACAGGTCTGCGCCGCCGCAAGCGATCCTGTCTTCCCCTACGGGGCCGTTTATTTCCGTAAATCAAATCCGCCGGAAGCCGATTGGGAGAAGGATCATAAGACCGCATCCGAAGCCGGGATGAATATGTTCCGGCACTGGGTGATGTGGTCCGCGGTCGAGGTTGCTCCTGGCAAATATGACTGGCGCGACTACGACCGGATGATGGATTTGGAAGGGAAATACGCCATAAAGGCTGTTCTTGCGGAACAGATTACCGCTGCTCCCGAGTGGGCATTTCGGATGTTTCCCAACGCCCGGTTCGAGGCCCAGGACGGCTACCGCGGCGTTCCGGAATATTCGGGTTCAAGTGCGACGGGCGGCTTTCCCGGATTGTGCCTTGATAATGCGGACGTACGGGCGCGGGCCGAGGCCTTCCTGAAAGCCATGGCAACGCGGTATCGGAATCATCCGGCAATGTACGGATACGATCTGTGGAACGAAGGCAACACTGGGGGCGGCGCGAGCGTATACTTTCAAACCGCGTCGAGCGCGTACATACCAAACGAGCATCGCGGTACAGGACTGGGCCGGATGTACTGCTACTGTCCGGCTTCGATTGAGGAGTTCCACAAATGGCTCGCAAAGAAATACGGCAGCGTCGAAGCTGTCGGTAAGGCGTGGCGCAGATATAGCTTTGCCGATTGGAAAGACGTGCAGCCATCTCGAACCGGCGGACCCTATCCGGACTGGCTCGATTGGGTGGAGTTCAAAGAGGATCGCGCCCATGAGCTTCTGCGGTGGCGCAAAGCAGTAATTCGGTCTGTCGATACCAAGAGCAAGATCACCATGCACGGCATCGCATACACGCTGGAGTCCCTGCCCAGCGTCTCGCAGAATGATTGGCGGGCCGCTGCCGAGGTGGACAGCTATGGATTCACCTGGGTCAATGCACGTAAAGGCAATGAGCCGTGGAAACAATATCACGCCGTTGATCTTGTGAGGGCCGCATCTCGAGGGAAACCCTTCTGGCACGCCGAAATGCAAGGCGGACCACTTTGGATGGCCTCGGAAGTGACTGGCCGGCCGCTGGATGATGCGCGCAAACCCGATGCGGATGATCTTCGAGTCTGGAACCTTGTTTCCATGAGCGGAGGCGTGACAGGCGTGCTCTATCTGCGCTATCGGCCACTGCTGGACGGTCCTTTGTTTGGGGCCTTTGGGCCATTTGCCATGGACGGCTCCGCAACACCTCGCTCGGACATGGCAAGCAAGTTCGCCAAATGGTCGAACGGCAATCCGGAGCTTTGGAAGTCCCGTCCGGTGAAGGGCGACATCGGCATTGTCTTTGCCCCTGAATCGGAGCGTTTCAACTTCGCGCAGCAAGGAAATACAGCGAATTACGCTGCCTCGGCACGCGGAGCTTATGAAGCGTTCTTCGATTCGAACATTCAACCCGACTGGGTGCACATCAACAACATCGATGAGTATCCGCTGATCTACCTGCCGTACCCCGTTATGCTCACCGCGAAGGATGCAGCCAAGATTCGTACCTACGTGCAGAACGGCGGAACGCTGATCAGTGAAGGGCTGCCCGCGTACTTCGGTGACGGAGCACATGCAGGCGCAACACAGCCGAACCTCGGCCTGGCAGAAGTGTTCGGTGCGGCAGAGGCGGATGTGGATTTCACACCCGACCTGTTAGAGAACTTAAAAATACGTGTCCTTGGCCACGAAATCGGCGGACGTTACTTTAAGCAGGTCTACCGACCTACAACGGGCAAAGCAATCGGAAATTACACGGACGGATCTGTTGCGGCCGTTGAGAATCATTTCGGGAAAGGCCGAACCGTCCTGATCGGCACGTTCCCGGGTGCTGCCTATTTCAAGAAGCCAAACCCCGAGGCACGATCCTTCTTTCAATCTCTGCTCGACGGTAAGCAGCGGCTCCAAGTGAGCGACAACTCGGTGCAAGCCCGTCTGCACGAAGGCTCCGAAGGAACGTTTCTTTGGGTTGTAAATCCGACGCGCGGTTCAAAGTCAATCACCGTGAAGCTCGCGGGCGGCAACTGGCGTACAGGGAAAGATGTTTGGGCTAACATCACACCCGAAGTAAACGGAGGAGAAGTCCGAGTGACAATCCCCGAACGAGATGGAGCCGTCATCCGGCTGGGGAACTAAGAGGTTCATAAAGCTATGTCTGCGTTGACCAAGTCTGCTTTTGCATCGTTTGCTCTTTCGTTACTCGCTTCCTGCCTTGCATTCGGGCAGATTTCGACCGGAACGATAGCCGGATCTGTCGAAGATCCTTCCGGAGCTCTGATACCGGGCGCCCAAGTGGCCATCAAGCAACTCAGCACCGGAGAGACTCGCGCAACAACCACAAATGCAAGTGGCGAATTCAACGTTCCGTTTCTGCAACCGGGCGAGTACACCCTGACGGCAACTGCTGGAGGCTTCAAATCCAAGAGCTTGAGTGACATGACGGTTCAAGTGGATCAAAAGATGAACCTGAGAATTACGCTTGACGTTGGGTCTTCTACTGAGACTGTGGAAGTGACCGGCGCCGCTCCGCTGGTGGATTCCGCTACTTCCTCGCTCGGGCAGGTCATCGAGAACAAGCAGATTCTCGACTTACCTCTGAACGGCCGCAATGCATTCGCTCTCGGGCTTCTTTCCGGAAATACGACGCCCATGTTCGGCATGAATTCGAACCTCCCCTTTATCGCGGGAGGAGGCAGATTTTCGGCGAATGAAGTGACTCTCGACGGTGTGGACAACAACACCGTTTCTAATGCCGGTGCAATCGGAAGAAATGGCATCGCCGTCCTGCCTTCGGTTGACGCTGTTCAAGAGTTCAAGGTAAAAACAAGCACCTTCTCCGCTGAATTCGGACATGCCGCGGGCGCGGTTGTTAACGCAACGATCAAAAGCGGCAGTAATGATTTCCACGGAACCCTGTTCGAATTTCTGCGGAACAACGCTTTCGACGCCAACAACTTCTTCACCAACGCAGCCGGCCAGCCCCGAGCGCCGTTTCACCAGAACCAATTTGGATTCGCCCTGGGTGGCCCCGTCTGGATTCCAAAGGTTTACAACGGACACAACCGAACGTTCTTCTTCGCCGACTATCAAGGCACACGGCAAAGCTGTTTCGGCACAAGCTGCAGCAACAACACTTCCGTTTCAATTTCAGACGTTCCGACTGCGGCACTGCGCGGTGGCGACTTCTCGACTGTGGCTACCAGGATCTACGATCCGGCGACGCGGCACATTGGACCGACAGGATCAGTCATTGCGACACCGTTCGCAGGAAACGTAATCCCTCTGAGTCGATTGAATGCTGGCTCGCTCGCCGTCACCTCATTGCTGCCACTCCCAAACTTCGGGGGCGCCGGGGCGCTTTCGAGGAACTTTTTCTATCAACCGAGTCAATACTCCAATACCGACCAGGGCGATATCCGGGTCGACCAGACGATCTCGTCGAAGAACAACTTTTACGCAAGGTTCTCGATCGCAGACAACTCGCAACCGGCAGTTGGCAGCTTTCCAGGCTTTATCGGGGGCGGGGCCTCGTCGATCAATAACGGCGTGCAGGGCGTTATTTCTGATGTCCACATTTTTTCCCCTACTCTCGTCAATGAATTCCGTTTCGGCTATGTTCGCCACAATGGGAGCCTTTTCGGAACCGGCCAGAACGGCGTGGATTTCGCGCAGAAGAATAACATCGCTCTATTCCCTAGTCCGCTGCTGGGCTTCCCGAGCATCGCGTTCAACTATTCCGGACAGTTGTCAGGGACCGCAGAGTTCACCGGCTGGGGCAACGGAGATCCAAATCTGAACGTTGAGAATCGATTTCAGTGGGCAGATAACGTGAGCTGGACTTTGGGGCAGCATGCGGTTAAGTTCGGCACGGACCTACGACGCTCCCGATTCGACACTTTGAAGGGAACGCCGTTCTTCGGACAGGAGATTTACGGAGCTACATTCACGTCGAGTTCGGATGCAACCGGATCGGGTCTACCTTTCGCCGATTTCCTGTTAGGAGATCCGAGCTTTATTCAAGGAACGCCCATGCTCGATTGGGGGAGGCAACGGAGCATCTATAGCGGGCTCTTCGTGCAGGATGACTGGAAAGTAAACAGAAGCCTCACCTTGAACCTGGGCTTGCGATACGAGTTATTCACGCAGCCGGTTGACGCAAGAAACCTGGGCAGCCTCTTCAACGTGGCGACGGGACAGTATGCGCTACCCGGACGAGGGGGATTCTCGCGCGCGATTGTGGACGGCGATCATAACAACTTCGGACCGCGGGCCGGTTTTGCATGGCAGGCTAATTCGAAGCTGGTTCTACGGGGCGGATACGGCTTGTTCTTCGGAGAGCGCGATCAGAACCAACAGGTAACTCAATTTTCAGGCAATTTGCCGAATGTTCCGACAGTGTCCCTGCCGGCCGTCTCTGCCAGCCAGACTATTACGCCCCCCTTTACCATCAACACGCCGATTAGAATCGTGCCTACAGATCCCTCGCTTGCTTCGTTTACCGCTACCAATCCATACGTTGGAACCATCCGCACCGCGGGCTTTAACCAGTCACGTGATCCGATGCTCCATCAATTCAACTTCGATGTGCAGTTTCAATTGACGAAGTCGATCCTGCTTGAAGGATCCTATAGCGGTGCTCTAGGCCGAGATCTTTCGTCCCTGTTCATCAACATGAACCAGATTCCGTTTTCTCAAGCGCTGGTGGGCAACAACAAGCAGGCGTTCCGGCCCTTTCCCTACATCAACGGAACGGTATTGGACACTAGCTCTTTCGCTTCCAATAACTACAATTCGGCAAACTTCCGCCTGGAGAAACGCACGACGAGGGGCCTTGCACTTCTCGTGAACTACACCATTCAAAAAAACCTTGAGTCGGGAGGAGCCGGACCGGATGCCTACACGCAAAACGGCGGAACGAGCGTTGCAATGGACACGTACAATCTGTCGCTGGAACGCTCTTACGCGCCCATCGATGTGCCACAAATCTTTTCTGGTAGCGCGGCTTATGAACTGCCCTTCGGACCCGGAAAGAAGTGGTTATCTCATGGAGCAGCAGGCAAAATCATTGGCGGTTGGCAAGTGAATGGCATTGTCACACTCCGCGGTGGATTTCCAACTGACATCCGAACGAACGTACTGCCTGCCGGTATTAATAACACCTTCAACGTGGCTGACAGGGTGATCGGACAGAACATGGTGCTCGATAACGCGAGTGTCGATGCTTACTTCAACCCGGCCGCGTTTGCGGTTCCAGGCACAGTCTTAAGCACCACCGGAGCCCCCATCACCAAATTTGGCAATGCCGCCCGCCGCGTGGCCCGCGGCCCTGGCTCAAGGAACGCCGACGTTTCCTTCTTCAAGAACACTTATTTCGGAGAACGAACGATGCTCCAGCTACGCGCGGAATTCTTCAACTTCACTAACACGCCCACGTTCTTTTTGCCGTCTGCCAATAGTCCGACCCTGACGTGTATTGGGCCAGCCGGCAGCGTTTGCAATGCCAATAATCCGCAATTTGGCAAGCTCTCCAGCGGTACCGCCACGGGCCGGCAGATTCAATTCGGACTGAAGCTTTACTTTTAAGGATTTGAGTTGCGAACTAGCTTTCCGCTCGTCGCGGGCCTGACACTGGCCCTTCATCTTGCTGCGGCCCAACCCACCCAGCCGGTCTTCCCGTACGGAGCCGTCTATTTTCGCAAGTCCAATCCGCCCGAGCAGGATTGGGCCCGCGATCATCAAACAGCCGCCCGCATCGGCATGAACACATTTCGGCATTGGTTCATGTGGTCAGCCATTGAAGTTGCGCCTGGCAAATACGACTGGCGCGACTACGACCGAATGATGGATCTGGCCGCACAGAACGGGATCAAGGTCGTGATTGCGGAACTAATAACGGCCGCGCCGGAATGGATGTTTCACAAATATCCTCAAGCCCGTTACCTGGCGAGTGATGGAACGGTAGAGAACAGCGCGATCGGCGGCAGCAGCGCCACTGGAGGCTTTCCCGGATTATGCCTGGACAACCCCGAAGTGAAAAGGGAGGCTGAGAAGTTTCTGGTCGCGTTGGTCGAGCACTACCGTGGACACCCCGCGCTCCTCGGTTATGATCTCTGGAACGAAAACACCTACGGCGGCGGCAATCCCAGAAAGATGTACTGCTACTGCGACTGGACAAAGCGAAAGCTGCGTGATTGGGCTCGCAATCGTTATGGATCGCTCGAAAATGTTGCGAAGGCCTGGCACCGGTACAGCTATTCGACTTGGGACGATGTCGAGCCGCCGTACAACTTCGCAGGCTACCCGGATAGTCTCGATTGGCTGCAGTTTCGCCTGGACGACGCATTCGATCTGCTGCACTGGCGAGCCGAGTTGTTTCGCAAACTTGACTCGAAGCACCTGATTTCCGCGCACGGCGTCGCCGGAACGCTGGAGTCCATGCCATCGAGCGCACACGACGAATGGCGATCAGCCAAAGAGGTCGACCTTTGGGGTTTCACCTTCGTTGCGTCGCGGCAGGGAGATGCGCCTTGGCGCCAGTACCAGGCTCTTGACCTTGTGCGAGGCGGCGCGAAGGGTAAGCCGTTCTGGCATGCCGAGGCCGAAGCCGGGCCCTTATGGATGCAGCCGCAAGTGATCAACAGACCGCGGGACGATGGACGGATCCCCGACGAGACAGACGTGCGGCTCTGGAATCTGGTCTCCTGCGCGGGAGGTGCTACGGGCATCATGTACCCGCGCTGGAGACCTCTTCTCGATGGTCCGTTGTTCGGTGCGTTCGGCGCCTTTGGTATGGACGGTTCCGTAACTCCTCGCGCAGAAATGTCGGGGACGATCGCTCGTTGGGCGAATGGGCATCCGGAGCTCTGGAAGTCTCATCCCGTGAAGGGCGACGTCGCTCTTGCGTACGTGCCTGAATCCGAGATGTTCAACTATGTCCAGCAAGGCGACACGAACTATTACGCTCAGTCGATCCGAGGGGCATATCAGGCATTTTTCGATTCCAATATCCAACCGGATTTCGTCGCCGTCGATGATCTGTCGCAGTACAAGCTGGTCTATCTTCCCTATCCCGTCATGCTCAAGAAAGAAACCGTCGCAAAGCTAAAGGCGTACGTTGACGGCGGTGGAACTCTGATTAGCGAGGGGCTTCCGGCCTACTTTGGCGACGGCGGTACGGCCGGCGCAACTCAACCCAACTACGGCCTCGACCAGCTGTTTGGGGCTCGCGAAACGTACGTCGAGTTCACGCCGGATCTCCTGGACAAATTGGCGCTGGAGGTGAATGGACACAAGATCAGCGGGCGCTATTTTCTTCAGGAATACGAACCTGCGGGAGGCGGCAGGGCGGCGGGCCACTACGAAAACGGCCATGTGGCAGCGGTAGAGAACCAGCATGGAAAGGGACGCACGCTTCTCATCGGGACCTTCCCCGGGGCTGGATACTATCTGCACCATTCTCCCGACGCGAAAACATTTTTCGCCGATTTGTTAAAGCGCGCAGATATCCGGCCGCACCTCGAAAGTGACAACGCCAAAACGCAGGCGCGACTGCATACCGGGGCGGGCGGGAATTACCTTTGGCTGACGAATCCGACACGCACGCCGCAAACCACCACGGTTACGGTCGGCGAGGGCGGTCCGAAGTTTCAGAACGCTTCTGATGTCTGGGGCCAGGAGCAGCCTACTGTGGAAGGTCGGCGCATCAAGATTACCGTCGGCCCGCGAGATGGCGCCGTCGTGGCGCTCCGCTGACCGCAAGACCCCGGATCAATAATCCGCGCGGAATGCCTCCACCTCGACTCTGCTCCCTAGAATGAGTGAGGTTCGCTGGTGGATGTCGGTCGGCTTGATATCGAGAATTCTTTCACTACCGTTGATAGCCATGCCGCCTGCCTGTTCCGCGATAAACGCCAGCGGATTGGCCTCGTAGAGAATACGTAGCTTGCCGTTCGGATAGGTCTTCGTTGGCGGATATAGGAACACGCCGCCTTTCAGCATGGTGCGGTGAAAGTCGGCTACGAGAGAACCGACGTAGCGGGAACTGTAACTTCTTCCCAGGGCTCCCGAGCGCAGCCGCGTCAAATACTCCCGATACTCTTCCGGAAATGTGTGCGCTTGTCCTTCGTTGACGGAATAATACGAGCCTTGTTGCGGCATTCGCAGATTATCGTGGCTTAAAACATAGGCTCCAATTGCGGGATCGAGCGTAAACCCGAAAACTCCGTTTCCCGCCGTATACACCAGGATCGTGGACGATCCGTAGACGACATACCCGGCCGCCACCTGCTTGGATCCCGGCTGCAGACAGGAACGGAGCTCGTGATCCCGGTGATGGTCCGGGCGGCGGTAAATCGAAAAGATCGTGCCGACACTGACATTGACGTCGATATTCGACGATCCGTCCAGCGGATCGAAAACCACGATATACTTGCCGGTCTCGGGGTCGCGGTCGAAGGTAACCGGCTCTTCGTTCTCCTCTGAAACGAGCATGGCGACGGAATCACGCGAGCTCAGACAATGAAGAAGCGCCTGGTTGGCATACACGTCGAGCTTCTGCTGCGTTTCGCCCTGAACGTTCATCTCTCCCGCACTTCCTAATACATCGAGCAGGCCGGCTTGCCGGATTTTTGCCTGGACCATTTTGGTCGCAAGTGTGATTGCGGAGAGCAGCCATGAGAAGACACCCTGGGCTTCGGGGTGGTATCTGATTTGTTCTTTCTGAATGTGTTGCTGGGCGGTGACGATCACGGCTTTGTTCCTTCGGATACTTTAAGCGCTGCGCAGCGACAAATGGAAGAACGTGCGCGTAGTATATCAGGGCTCCTACGGTAGTTAGATAGCCTAAAAGTTTGCCCGCTACGTTGAAAACCCCATCGCTTTCCAGAACCGGGGGCACGGTGGTACCTTATGCGGCGACCATCTTCCTCTCGGCTTTCCTCCTTTTCACGATCGAGCCTCTCATTGCGAAACGAATTCTGCCCTGGTTCGGAGGGTCTTCCGCGGTCTGGGCCACTTGCCTGGTCTTTTATCAAGTGGCCCTGCTTCTCGGCTACTGGTATGCGCAACTGTCAACGCGCTACTTAGCGGCTTTGTTCAATGTGTCGTTCACACAGTGCTGCTGGGAGCATCATGCCTGCTGCTTCCGGTTGGGCCGGGCGAACGCTGGGTTTCGATTCTGTCTCAGCACCCGTCGTGGTCCATCTTCCTCATGCTTGGTCTGACGATCGGGCCCATCCTGGTGGCATTAACGGCGACCAGTCCCTTGCTTCAGCACTGGTTGGCACAGGAAGGTGGGCGAACGCCATACCGTCTGTTCGCCCTCTCGAATCTTGCTTCATTGTGCGGCTTGCTGGCTTATCCGGTAGCAATCGAGCCGCGCCTTGATATATCCGTTCAGATCACCGTGTGGAGTTGGGCGTATGTAGCGTTCGCCTCACTTGGCATCTGGGTTACCTGGAGAACCAGACGTTTGCGCACGGAAGCAATCCAGTCGAGTGCGGACCGCGTATGGATTTTGCCCACTCGCCGGCTCGCCTGGTTTTCGCTCGCTGCCTGCAGTTCCGCGCTACTGCTGTCGGTCACCAATCACCTGGCCGAGAATGTCGCCGCCGTGCCGTTGTTGTGGGTGTTACCTCTGGCCGTCTACCTGGTGACGTTCATCGTTGCGTTCGGTCGACCTATGGGCAGCCGCCGGGATTTACTGATCGGACTTCTTCTGTTCGCACTAGGGATCCTCGGGTATGCGAGTTATGACGTGAATTCTATCGAGGCCATCCAGGTAAGCGTCCCGGTGTTCCTGGGAGGACTATTCATCTGCTGCTTCTACTGCCACTCCGAGCTGGCGCGTTTGCGTCCGGATGACCGGGAACTCTCCGGGTTTTATCTGATGATTGCAGCCGGTGGGGCAACTGGATCAATCCTGGTGGGCGTCGTTGCTCCGCAGGTCTTTCAGGGTCTTTACGAATTACCGGTCACGCTTCTGCTCACCGCGGTCCTTGCTGCCCTTTTGGGTTGGCAGGAGAATCGCTGGGCCTTACGGCTGGGAACACTCGCGGCTGCTGCATACATGGTGGCCGTACTGGCCAACAATGTGAACGCGTATCACGAAAACACCCTGGCTTTGCGGCGCAGTTTTTATGGTTCACTGCGCGTGGTGCAATCTCCCTCGCGCAGGCGCCACCCAGACGCGAACACTCTTTCACGGAATCATCGAGCACGGTTCGCAATACCTGCAATTGCCCATGCGTCGTCATCCAACCACGTATTACGGCCCGGAGTCCGGTATCGGCATCGTTCTTCGCGAATGTTTTGACGGCCCCAAACGTGTAGGCGTGGTGGGTCTTGGAGCGGGAACGCTCGCAGCTTACGGCAAACGGGGAGATCAGTTCCGCTTTTACGAGCTGAATACCCAGGTGATCGACTTGGCAGAAGCTCTCTTTTCGTACCTTCGTGAAACGCCCGCCGTTGTCTCGATCGTTCCTGGCGATGCTCGTCTATCCCTGCGGTCGCGAGACCTCGCCGCCTTTCGATATTCTTGCGCTGGACGCTTTTTCCGGCGATGCCATCCCGGTTCACCTTCTGACCCGCGAGGCGATGCAGGTCTACCTAAAGCATCTGAACCGGAATGGAGTTCTCGCGTTTCACGTTTCGAACGACTTCCTTGATCTCGGCCCTGTCGTCAAGCGACTCGCTGACTCTGTCCACATGAATGCGGTTCTCGCGCGGAATCACGCGAATCCTGAAGATGGAACGCTTGCGTCCGACTGGGTACTTGTTACGAACAATCCAACCGTGATCGAGAACGCGAGCCTGAAGGTTCACAATGAATCGCTGCCTTCGAGACCCGATCTGCGCACCTGGACCGACGGCTACAATAATCTCCTGCAGATCCTGAAGACTCCAACTATTCGGGCGTCCTCGGGCAAGGAGGCATATTAAGTGGTCCAGGGCAACAATATCGTTGGAATCGACGTTGGTACGTCAAGCGTTCGCGCCTTGCTTTTTGACGATCAGTTCTCGCAGGTTCAAGGCGTCGGACTGCAGAAGAAATACGATCTGACGACCAAGGTAGACGGCAGCGTCGAGGTCAGGCCCGATCTGCTCCTGCAATTGACTTGTGATTGCCTGGACGCGCTTCACGCCCAGATGGCGCAACGAGGGTTGAGGGCCGCCGGGGTTGCGATGAGCACCTTCTGGCATTGTTTCCTGGGTATTGATCGCGACGGTAAATCGACAACCCCAATCGTTCATCTGTTCGACACGCGATCGCTGGAGCAGATGGACGAGATTGTCAAGATCTTCGACCCGGGCTGGATACACGCCATCACCGGCTGCATGCCTCATACAAGCTATTGGCCGGCAAAGCTGCTTTGGTTGAAAGAGAATCACGCGGACGCGTTCTCGAAAACAGTGCGTTGGTACTCTCCGGGCGAATTCCTACTCAAGACGTTTTGCGGGCAGGAGTTGGAATCGACTTCCATGATTTCGGCAACCGGCATCTGGGACCACCGCAAGAACGATTACTGCGAGGAACTTCTGGAAGCGTTAGGCATAGCTCACGAACAACTTCCTCGCGTCGAATCGCTCGACAATCCATGCGACTCCCTGGCTCCGGAGTTTGCCGCGCGCTGGCCTCTGTTGAACGGGATTCCCTGGTACCCTGCGTATGGCGACGGCGCCTGCAACAGCGTCGGAAGCGGGTGCACGACGCCGAAACGCTTTGCCCTCATGGTCGGCACAACCGGCGCGATGCGCGTCGTTGTTAAGCAACGCAATGTCACGATCCCTGCCGGAATCTGGTGTTATCGCGTGAATCGTGAGCGCTTCATCCTGGGCGGCGCCACCTCAAACGGCGGCGAGATCTTCCGTTGGGCGAGCCGCCTGCTGGATCTCCCCGATGATGCCGAAGACCAGATTGCCCGCCGAGAACCGGGTTCGCATGGGCTCACAGTGCTCCCCTATCTTGCGGGAGAACGATCTCCCTATTGGCGTCCCGATCTTCGCGGTTCAATCGCAGGAATCAGCCTTTCCACTTCACCGGTAGACGTCCTGCAGGCCTGCCTCGAAAGTGTCTCGTCTTCGTTTCAAACAGATTTATCTGTTGTTGAGCCGGCCGTTCTCTGTACCGGATGAGGTCATCGCGTCGGGTGGCGCGCTGCTGCGTTCGAAGGTGTGGCCTCAGATGATGGCCGACGCCCTTGATCATGCGGCCATCGAATGCCTGGAGCCCGAAGCCTCCAGCCGGGGCGCAGCGATCATAGCGGCCGAACAGATGGGCCTCCTCTCAAACATGGACGACCTCCCCGTAACGCTCGGAAGAACAATAGAGCCCAAGCCCGAACATCCCGCCATCTTCGACCGGATGCTGGAAGCGGATAGGAACCCTCTTCGATTCGCTCTACGGTAGAAGCTCCGCGTTTTCCCACCGCGTACATTGAGGCACGGTTGATCGAAGAGCAGAATTGCTACAACGGAGTTGATGAACTGGACCGTCGTAGGAAGCGTATTGATGGCGTTAGCTGTAGGATTGGGAGCATTTGGAGCTCACGGATTGCGGTCGCGGCTGGATGCGTATTCCCTGTCGGTTTATGAAAAGGCCGTCTTCTATCACTTTGTCCACGCACTAGGCATTCTGTGTATCGCTGTTCTCGCGCGTACCAGCGCAATCACGATGCCTGGTGCGAACCGGGCTGCCGGCCTTCTACTTCTCGGTATCATCGTTTTCTCGGGAAGTCTTTACGCGCTGTCTGTGACTGGAATCCGAATTCTCGGCGCCATCACGCCAATCGGCGGCCTCGCCTTCATTGCCGGCTGGCTCTTGCTTGCTTATGAAGCAATGCGTGTTCAGCGCCTTTGAGGCTCAGTTCCACTAACGTGCGCGAGCCGAAGCCGCCCGGCAGATCGTAGCGGCAGAGCACGGTCCCCGTGACGCGCCCCATCTTCGCCTCGGCCATTTCTGCTTCGACATCCGGGCCCTTGAAAAGCATTAGCCGGACTCCCGCCTTCAACGGTTTCCCGAAAAGAGCGACGATGCGATCGATGGGAGCCACCGCTCTGGCCGTAATAAGATCCGCTTTTTGCGTTACCGCTGCAAATTCCGCCGCGCTCCGCAATCACGGTCGCGTTCGGAAGTTCGAGGGCGTCTACGACCGATTCCACGAATCGCGCCTTCTTGCCGATCGACTCCGCAAGCGTAAAGCGCACTTCAGGCAGGACGATGGCTAGCGGTATACCGGGAAAGCCTGCCCCCGTACCTACGTCCAGAACGCGCGCCGCCGATTGGAAGAACCGCCACGGAGCCACGCAATCGTAGATATGCTTGATCGCGGCCTCTTCAGGGCTGACGATCCGCGTCAGGTTCATGTACTCGTTCGCGGCTGAGATCATGTCGAGGTGTTTCTCGCCGAGCGAAATCAGGCGTTCACGATGGGGGAGATCTTGAGGTAGAACCCGGGCCAGCTCCTCTTCGAACTGCACTCCTTCACATTACACTCAGCCGGATTCGGCTGATCTCGTACGCGAAGATGAAGAGGAATGTTAACTGCCGGAATTGTGGGTCTTCCCAACGTGGGGAAGAGCACTTTATTCAACGCGGTCACGCAGTCGCGCAAGGCGATGGCCGCGAACTACCGCTTCTGTACCATCGAGCCCAATACAGGCGTTGTTACGGTCCCCGACGATCGCCTGGAGGTGCTGTCAAATCTCAGTAAATCGCAGAAGGTCATACCGGCGGTATTCGAATTCGTCGATATAGCGGGTCTTGTGAAAGGTGCCAGCCAGGGAGAAGGGCTGGGCAACCAATTTCTCGGCCATATCCGCGAAGTCGATGCGATCATCCAGGTCGTTCGCTGCTTTGAGAACTCCAATATCGAACACGTTATGGACACGGTCGATCCGGTTCGGGATATCGAGATCATCAACACTGAGCTCGTCCTGGCGGATCTGGAATCAGTCGAGAAGAGAAAAGCCAAAGCACAGAAGGCGGCTAAAAGCGGTGACAAGAAAGTCCGTCGCCGAAGTCGAGCTGCTCGACAAGCTCGAAGCCCATTTGAATACCGGCAAAACGATCGTCACTCTTGATCTCAGCCCGGAAGAGAAGAGCTACGGTGAAGAGCTTTTTTCTGCTGACTGCGAAACCGACACTCTTCGCCTGTAACGTCGCGGAAGAAGATCTGGCGACCGCGGACGACAATCGATTCGTGCAGCAGGTTCGAAGCTACGTCCGCGAGCACCACGACACCAGCGCTGTCGTCGTGTCGGCCGAGATTGAATCGGAACTCGTCACTTTATCGCCGGAAGAGCGGGCGGAGTACCTGGCAGATTTGGGCGTGACAGACACAGGCGCCAGCAAGCTGATTCAGGAGGCTTACCACCTGCTCGGACTGAGAACCTACCTGACCACGGGCGAGAAAGAGACCCGCGCCTGGACTATTCATGCGGGCGACAAAGCCCCGCAGGCTGCGGGCGTCATTCACTCCGATTTCGAGAAGAGCTTCATTTCAGCGGAGTGCGTGTCGTTCGATGACCTGGTTGCAGCCGGATCCTTCGCGCGCGCCCGAGAGCTCGGGAAGCTCCGGACCGAAGGTAAAGAGTACGTGGTTCAGGACGGCGACGTAATCGAGTTCAAGACTTACGTGTAAGCCCGCCGGAACGCCGCAGCGTGTCCACTTCCGCCGGGCTCAGATTCCGCCACTTGCCGATCTGCAAACCCTCAAGAGTTAACGGGCCTAAACGAACCCGTACCAGCTTCAGCACCTTGCTGTCGATTGCTTCGAGCATGCGGCGAACCTGGCGGTTTCGTCCCTCTGTGAGCGTGATTTCGAGAAAGGTGTACTTCTCGGAATCGCGCTGCCGGCGCACCGTCGCCGGACGCGTCATGCCATCGCTTAATTCAACTCCTTCGGCTAGATTCCGAAGCTGTGCATCCGTTAGCAATCCGGCCGCCTTCACCAGATACGTCTTGGGCACGTGGCGCTCAGGGTTCGTGAGCGCTTCGGCCAGGGCATTATCGTTGGTAAGAAGCAAAAGCCCGGAGGTATCCAGATCAAGGCGGCCGACGGTCCCTACGAACTGGTCGATATCTTCAATCAGGTCGTAAACCGTCGGCCGCCCTTCGGGATCTTTGTAGGTCGTCAGATAGCCTTTGGGCTTGTAAAGCAGGATATAGCGCTTCTCGGCTTTCGCCAGCGGCTTGCCGTCCAAGGAAACCTTGTCCCGATCGATATCCACCCAATGATCGGGAGTCTGGATGACCTTTCCGTTCACCGCGACACGGCCGCGTCCGATCCAGCTTCTGGCTTCCGAGCGGGACCCGAGGCCAGCCTTCGACAGAACTCGGTCTAGGGTCTTCAGGACTGGTGTTTTTTTCAAGGCTTTACGGTTTCGAGGAGTTCAGACCGATTGATTCGTTCTCCCTCCAGCATCACAGACGAAATATGCTCCAGGTTGGAGATATCTGCGACTGGATCACCATCCAGCACGATGAGCGTTGCGTCGTGACCGGTTGCAATCAGCCCGATGTGACTATCCAGGCCCAAAGCTTTCGCGGCGTTATAAGTGGCCGCTTGCAAAGCCACTTGAGCGGGTATGCCCGATTGCACCCACAACGCCAGTTCCCGCTGGATTGTCGGCCCGTGAAGAACGAGCATGTTGCCTGCGTCGCTGCCCGCAATCAGAGTGACTCCTGCCTTGAAACCATTTCGAAGGTTCTCTTTTGCCTGCTGAAGCATAGCCTCGACCGGTTTCGGCGCTTCTTTATTCTTGCGCGTTTCAACCGATTCCCGCGTGGCGGCGAGAAGATCACGAGGCACGATCTGCCGGAGAAGAGGCCGGTCAAGGCTTGCCGGGTTTCCTTCCCTGAGGTCTCGCATACCCGCGATCACGCTCAGTGTGGGGTCGTAAGCGATACCGCGGGCCTTCATCGATCCGAAGATGTCGGCTGGTATCGCGTCGACTACCGACCCATGCTCAATCGTATTCGTACCGGCAGCAATTGCTTCTTTCACATCACTTGCGCTGCCGGTATGTGTTGCAAGCGGAAGGTTCTGTCGTTTCGCTTCTTCAGCAATCGCGTCGTAAATGTCGGCATCCAAGTGATTGAAGGCCCCAAACACTCGATTGCCGCTTTCGAGCACGGCCTTGATGCAGTCGACACCGGCGTGCTTGAGATCGTCCACCTGCTTCCGCGCTGCCTGGGCCGAATCGGGCAAACGCACAAACTGCTCTTTCGCGTTCTCTCGAAGCGACGCGGGTAAGCTTTTGATCATTTCCGTCGGGTGGCCGCCCGTCGCAGTAAAGAGCGGACCGCATGTCAGCAACTCTGCGCCCGAATATTCCCCCGAACGGATGCCTTTCCTTAGAGCGAGCGTTCCGTCCAGCCAGTCGCCGGTGCTTCGGACCGTGGTGATTCCGCTGTACAGATATGCAGCAAGTCTGGCCTTGGTGGCGTCCGGATCGCCATACTTTCGTGAGTCCTTATAGACACCACCGGGCGCTCCGAGATGAACGTGCATGTCGATCAGACCCGGCATCAGCGTTTTGCCGGCGAGGTTCGCGACATCTACGCCGAAGCTTTTCGCATTCGGAGGCGATGACTCAAACACCTGGGCGATCTTTCCTTCGCGCACTAAGACAGCTCCGATTTGCCAGAACTCGGCCGTCGCCGATGAAGATGCGAGCGTTCTCGAACAGTACCGATCGTGTCCTTGATGCGGTTCTCGCCAACAGCTTTGATTGCTTGATGTTGTCCCGCGTGTGGGCCTGGTAAAAGCCAAGCACCAGGAAAGGAGCGAGAACGGCCAGGATCCACAGCTTTGCACGGTTGTCGATCTTTTCTTCTTTTTCCCAGCGAAACAGCTTGATGCCGACAAAAAGCGCGACCGCCAAAGCAAGCGAGAGTGCCAGGACAGCGAACCAGTTCGCGGCAACCGACTGCCCGCCGATCAAGATGGCTTGTATGCCCTCGTAGAGATGGGTTGCAGGGAGAAACTGGGCAATCGTTTGCACCCACTCCGGCATGTAAGCCAGCGGGAATGTCGCACCACTCAGAAACAACATCGGCAGGTATAACAGCTGAATCAGAATCTGCGCTTCCTGCTGCGAGTTCACTACCGACGCGACGATCATTCCCATGGCACGGAATGTCACGACACCAAGCGACACAAACAGGAGCAACGACACTAAATTGTGCGGCGGCGAAAATCCGTAGATCGTCTTTGCAAAGAAGAAAAACAGAAAAACAGTAGGCAGAAAATTCGCAAGGCCGGCAACGATCGACGCCACTATCACGGGAGCGGCATTGATCGGAGCCACCTTGAACCGGCGAAGAACGTTCGCCTCCCGGTCCTGGCACAGTTCTCATGCCGGCTCCGAAAAACCCATTGCCGAGCACGCCGAGGATTAAAACCGAACCAAGCACTTGGGCCATTGCGCCCGAAGAACCTTTGGCGCCGAAACTTTGTGCAAAGACAAAGAAAAAGACCAGCGGAAAAGCCGCCGAGAAGAAGAGGACAGAGCGGTCTCGCCCCATCAGCCGGAGATTGCTTCGGATTTGGGCCAGATAGGGCTTCATGCTTCTCTCAGTCCTCTCCCAGTTAACTCGATGAACACGTCTTCGAGGGTCGGCCGCTTCATATGGATATCAATCAGGTGCAGCCCTTGTCCATCGATCCACTTCACCAGCTCCACAATAAGAGCGGCCGGTGTTTCGGTACGCACGCTCAGGGTGCGGCCGCCATCCCTCTCGACGCATTTTTCGTTCCTCAGCTTTTCAGGCATGCCGGCCATTGGTATCGCGCTATCGGCCGTCACCTCAACCAGCGTATGGCCAAGGACGCGGGCCTGTATCTCCCGCGGTGAGCCTTCCTCAATAATCTTCCCGGCGTCGATGATCGCCACCCGGTCACACAGCCGTTCGGCTTCCTCTATGTAATGGGTGGTAATCAGGATAGTTCGCCGGTTCTCTTTTAGCTCTTGAATAACACCGTGGATTTCGTGTCTGACTTGAGGATCGAGACCTGAGGTCGGCTCATCCAGGAAGAGAAGCGGCGGGATCGTTAATGAGAGCTAAGGCAAGCGCAACACGTTGTTTCTGGCCACCCGAGAGGTTCTTGTAGAACGCGTTTTTCTTGTCGGAAAGTTGCAAGCGATCCAAAATGCGATCGCTGTCGGTGCGCCGGGAGTAAAAGGCCGCGAACAACTCCAATGCTTCATGAACCTTGATCTTGTCGGGCAAGTTCGTGGCTTGAAGGCACACACCAATGCGGTCCTTCAATTGTTTGGTCTGGCTTTCCGGATCGAAACCGAGGACGGACACCTGCCCGCTCGTGCGCGGACGCAAGCCTTCAAGGATCTCGATTGTGGTTGTCTTGCCTGCTCCGTTGGGCCCTAGCAGACCGAACACTTCTCCTGTTTGAATCTGCAGGTCGATGCCCCGAACCGCATGCAAAGGTCCGTACGACTTCTGGAGGTCGCTGACAACAACTGCTGGCGGCTCAGACATGATTTCTGTAGTATGCACAATGTATATGCGTAAGCTACGAAGATTCTGGTTCTAATGTTCTGGTGAGTGCCTGATTTCGGTATCCTTCTCTGAACCGATGAAGCCGCAATTTTTCGCAACCCCGGCCGATTGGCGTAAGTGGCTCGAAGAGAATCACGAGCGCGAAACGGAAGTGCTCGTGGGATTCCACAAGAGGGATTCGGGCAAGCCAAGTATTACTTGGCCCGAGTCGGTGGACGGAGCGTTGTGTTTCGGTTGGATCGACGGAGTCCGGCGCAGCATCGACGCTTCGAGCTACACCATCCGCTTTACGCCGCGTCGCTCGCGTAGCATCTGGAGCAACGTCAATGTCAAGCGCGCAGAAGAGCTCATCGCGCTAGGCCTGATGCAGCCGGCTGGACTGCGTGCCTTTGAAGCGCGTCACACAGGTGCGGTCCGGTGTTTACTCGTTTGAACAGAAAGAGATTCAATTCGACAAAAATCAGGAGCAGGAGTTCAAGAAGAACAAGGACGCTTGGCGGTTCTTTCAATCTCAAGCTCCCTGGTATCGTCGAACGGCTACGTACTGGGTGATCAGCGCCAAGCGGGAAGAGACCAAAGCGAAGAGGCTGAAAATCTCTGATTGAGGATTCAGCCGCCGGCCGCACGATAGGGCCGCTCACTCGCCCGAACGCCGCATCTAAAGCGTAGCCCGGAAAGAGGAAATTATCTTAGCTGTGCAAGTGACCGCTTTGCCTGGAGCTTTCGCATGAGTTCTTTCGTGCAGCGTTGTTTGTACGGCCCCTGCGAGTATCACACCGAAACCCACGACGAGGGTGATTACGGTTCGTTTCATTTGTTTCTGCCTCTGATCTCTTACGCGCGAAACTCCGGCTTCGAAGATCACCAGACGCTAGTTTTTCGAACTGCGACCGGCTTCTATGTTCTTCGATGCAAGGGCATATGAGAGAAGGTTCGCCGGGCGCTCTGGCTAGCTAGTTTCTGGCTGCGCGAGACTGTGCGCCGGGTTCGCCTGCTTTGTTTGCGCGAGGCACGGCCAACAACTCTCCCGTCAAAACATCGTAAATGTATCCATAAATAGGAATGCGACTCGGAACGAGCGGGTGGGTGCGGATCCTCGTAACGTCGGAAACAACGCTATCCTCTAAGTCGCGAATCGTAAGCCACTCGATGTACTCAGCGGCGTTTGACCCGGTGTGGCCACCCAGGTCGCGCCACTCGCCATCCTCGATTTGCGCGGTTTCCAAACTTTTCGCCAACAGATCGCGCATGATATCGTTCGTGAACGTCAGCATGCCGCAGTCGGTATGGTGAATGACGAACCACTCTTTCGTACCGAAGAGCTTGTACGAAATGACAAGCGATCGAATGGCATCATCACTGGCTCGGCCGCCGGCGTTTCTGATGACATGCGCATCCCCTTCGGACAGCCCGGCGAACTTCGCGGGGTCAAGCCGGGCATCCATACAAGTCAAAATCGCAAACTGCCTCTTGGGCGGAAGCGACAGCTTGCTCTTCTCTTCAAAAGTCGCGACATAGTCGCGATTGGCTTCTAGAACCTCGTCGACAATCCGTGACACATCAACCTCTCTTCTTTTTGTTTTAGCGAGTCGAGAGAAAGAAAGGCTAGTGGCGAAAGGCGATGACGTTACCGAGGTGCTGGTTTCAAGGCGGGGCTTGCCTGCCCCGCCCCGAAAAGATCGTCTATCGAGCTATTGCTGGTGCCGTATTTCGGATTGATGTACTTCTCGAGAAACGCCAGCTCTTTCGTCCACGCGTCAAGCCTGTGCTCGCGCTGCGAAAAGCCATGGAGTTCGTTCGGGTACGTGAAGTAGTAGAAAACTTTGTTGTTCTGCCGCAACGCTTGACAAACTGCGCTGATTCGTACGGAGGCACCTGCGGATCGTTTTCGCCGTGAAGAATAAGCAACGGTGTCTGAATGCTCTTCACCTTCAGCAGGCTGTTCGCGCGAAGATAAACGTCTGGCTTCTCGGCCGGAGAGCCGCCCATTTTCATCGCCCAGCGAACCGCCGAATTCCTGTTCGTGCGCTCCAGAAAGGTTGCGCGGTCGACCACACCGTACATCTCGATGGCGGCCTGGAAGAGCGTCGGGTATTTCGTGACCGCATAGGCGACCATGGTGCCGCCGTGACTTCCACCGCCAATGGCAAGCCGCTTCGGATCAGCTAGTCCGGCATCGACCAGGTACTTTCGCGCCCGCGGCGACGTCGTCGACTTCGCCGCCGCCGCTGTCTTCCACGTTGGCGTTGCGGAACTTCTCGCCGTATCCTGTGCTGCCGCGATAGTTGGGCTCGAGTACAAGGTAGCCTTCCTGCGCCAGATATTGCGCCCAGAGATCAAGACGGTATTGATCCTGCGCCTCCGGACCGCCATGGATCCAAAGCACCGCGGGATACCGTTTTCCCTCCGCTAACCTCTCGCGGCTGGTAGAGAAGCGCCGAAATTTCCGTCCCGTCCTGGCTCTTGTAGGAGACCTTCTTCGGCGTCTGCAGGCCATTCAGGTAAGCGGGAAGCGTGTGCGTCAGATACTGCGCCGCGCCGGCCCCGTCCGCGTTTGCCACGATCAGGTCGGTCGATTCGCGCGGTGAAGAATGGTGGAAGTAGATTTTCTTTCCATCCGGGCTCCACTCGGGTGCAGCGGCGACTCCGGGCTCTGCATCAGCGCTCCACCGGCGGGCGGGTGAACCATTGACGGGAAGGACCCAGATAGAACTCGCTTCTCGTATTTTGCGATTCGAAGCCACCGCGATGGTTTTTCCGTCGGGCGAGAACGCCGGGCTCTCTTCGTCGAACTCCCCGGCGGAAAGCGGCTTCGGCTTGCCTCCGTTTGCAGGAATCAGGTAAACGTGATCCCATCCCGTCTCCTGGAGCACAACGGCAAGCGCAGTGTCATCCGGCGACCAGGCGGCAGACCGAAGCGCCCATCCGTCAGGATCGTTGCCGCGTTGACGTTCACGTCCTGCACGAGGAAGTTGGTCCGATTGCGGGAGAATGCAATCCGTGCCCTCCGAGATAAAGTTGGGCGAGAAAGTGTGGACATCACTGAACACTGCGTTTTGGCTCGATGGCGAATTCGTGGTTCCTCCCGTGGTGGGCAGAGTCCCGCCGCTCACCGTGTCGCCGGAATAGTTGATGTAGGGCCTGAAAGGCGGTCGGAACTGCCGATTGCATGGTCGATCCGAATGAAATGCGTATTGTCCTTCGTCTGCGATGCCGTGTTGCCGACGAAATTCGTTGTTCCAGCCGCGGCGTTTGGAGCCGTTGGCAAGGGATAGAACTGCAACAGATTGCTGTGCGATCGGATCGAGTACCGATGCACGCTGGGCTAAAGTCGGCACGACTGCCGTGCTCGCAGTCGGGGCGTTTTGATCGGCCCTTTCGAAGCTGTAGAAGAAGAAGGTCTTGTCCTTCCAGATCGGTCCGCCGATGGACCCTCCGTACTGGTTGTAGCGAAGGATGTTCTTCTTGCCGCCAAGCTTATTCGTGAAGAAATCGGTCGCCTGGAATGCGTCGTTGCGAGCGAACTCGAAGAGGGAACCGTGAAATTGATTCGTACCGCTCTTGGTGACGACGTTCACGGCAGCGCCGGACCCGCGTCCGAACTCAGCCGAATAAGCCGTAGTCTCCACGCTGAACTCCTGGACGGCTTCCGCAATCCGGTAGCTGCTTGTGGGTCCGTTGACGTTCGGATCGATCGCATTTGCGCCGTCAATCTGCCAGTTGGTGGATTGAGATCGCGTTCCAGCCGATGCGAAGGCACCTGCCTGCGACCCCGGTGCGGCAAACGACACGCCGGGAGTCAGAATCGCGAGATCGTTAAAGCGACGATTGACCAGTGGCAAATTGCCGACCAGCTTGTCCGTGATATTTGTGCCGGTCGAGGCTTTTTCCGTTTGCAATACCTCGCTTGCCGCGGAGACCTCGATGCTCTGCGATACTGCTGCGACCGAGAGGTCGATATCGAGAGGAACAATCTGGCCGACGAGCACGGTGATGTTTTTCGCCTCACGACCGCTGAAGCCGTTCGCCGAGACCGAAATGGAGTAAACGCTCGGGTTTAGGTTCAGGAACTGGTAAAGGCCATTCGTGTCCGATTGCGTTGTGGTTTGGACGCCCGTCTTTTCATCTCGCAATGTAAGTGCGGCGCCCTGAACCGATGCTCCCGAAGCATCCTTCACATAGCCTTTGACCGCTCCCACCGGAGCAGCATGTAGTAGCAGAAATGACAACGAAAACACGACGAGTAGCCGAAAGAATCTTCGACTAGAAAGTATTACGCTCACAGTTTTTCCTTTGTTGATTGGTTCCGCAGTTTTGGGACCGCAGGGTGAAGTTTCTAATTTGGGCGCAAGGCCTGAGGCGGACGGGGGCTAGGCCGGCTCCCTAGTGACGGGAACAACAGCTTCGACAACCACAGACTTGGGTGGGACGAAAGGGGCAAAGAAACGAGCTGCGATGAAGCATATCCCTAATGTCCATCAACAATACCATGATTGCTTTGCCGGGAAGGCACTCAAGCTGAACGTTCAGCCAAAGGTCTGACCTTCAAAGCAGAAAGTTTTATATGATTACCGAGACCTGAAAGGACCTCACATGAAAATCTGCACGCGCATCTTGTCGGTGCTTCTGCTGTGCCCTCGGAGTATCTGCTTTCGGTTCTCCGAAACATTCCACCCAGCATCTGCTCTACGTGGCAAATCCGGGCACGCGCAATTACACGGAATACGGCGGGGTTGGCATCCTTGTTTTCGACATCGATAACGATTACAAGTTCGTGCGCCGCATTCCGACGTGGGACGTGCCAGAAGGGAAGAAAATCGAGAACGTAAAAGGGATCGCGGCGAGTGCAAAAACGGGGAAGGTCTACGTCAGCTCGCTCGACCACATCATTGCCGTCGACGCAGTCTCGGGAGCGAAACTCTGGGACAAGACGTATGAGGCCGGCTGTGATCGCCTGGCGATCTCACCTGATGGGAAGACGCTCTACGTTCCGGAGTTAGAGGGACCGGCCTGGCACGTTGTCGATGCGGCTACAGGCGAAGTCACGGCGACGATCAACACGAACTCGGGCTCGCACAATACGATCTATTCGGACGACGGGGCCCATGTGTATCTGGCTGGGCTGAAATCTCCACTCCTTTCCATTGCCGATCCGAAAACGAACCAGGTGGTGAGTACCGTAGGTCCTTTCGAGAACGTGATCCGGCCTTTCACGGTCAACGGCAGCAACACGCTTGCGTTTGTGAATGTCAACGGACTGCTTGGGTTCGAAGTGGGCGACATTCGAACGGGCAAGAAACTCTATCACGTAGCGGTGAAGGGCTACGAGAAAGGGCCGGTGAAGCGGCATGGCTGCCCGAGCCACGGGATCGCCCTTACTCCCGACGAAAAAGAACTCTGGCTGGCTGATTGCGCCAATAGCGCCATCCACATTTTCGATTCCACCGTAATGCCCCCGAAGCAGATGACCAGCATCAAAGCCCGAGATTGTGTCGGCTGGTTAAGCTTCAGCATGGACGGCAAGGTCGCCTATAGTTCTACCGGAGAAATCATTGACGTCCGAAGCAAGAAGATCATGGCGGCACTGACCGATGAAGCCGGGCGGCAAGTTCAGAGCGAGAAGCTGCTCGATCTGGACATAGCAAATGGCAAGGTTGTGCGAGCCGGCAATCAGTTTGGAATCGGAAAGAAGCATTAGGATGGAGCGATGATCACTCGTCGCCGATTAGGGCAGGCGGCCGCGCTGGCAGGGGCCGCGGTTTCGGTAGTAGGCGTAGATGCCAGCGGCATGGACGCGAAGAGCGAAGGGCAAGACGTTGGGCTGGACCCCGTTCGCTGGACGCTTGAGCAGTACAAGTCCGCCCCTCTGCGCCTCACCTTCCAAGCCAAAACTAAAACCGAAGCCGAAGCATGGCAGAAGCAGCTTCGCGCAAAGCTAACAGAGCTAATGGGAGGGTTTCCCGGCCGAACGCCCTTGAAGGCTCAGAGTATCGAAACCCGCGATTTCGCCGGATATCGAAGGGAGAAGTTCACATTTGAAAGCCGTCCAGGATTGACCGTGGTCGGCTATCTTCTGACTCCCAAAACCGGCAAGTCGCCCCATGCCACCGTGGTCTGTGTACCGGGACACGGGCGCGGTGTCGATGACATCGTGGGAATCGACGAGAACGGGCGCGACCGCACCGAAAAGCCGTTCTACGAGAGAGATTTCGCAATTCAAGTCGTTGAACACGGTATGGCCGCGGTTGCAATCGAGCCGATGGCATTCGGTTACCGCCGGGACGCGATCACGAAACGAAAAGGAGTGACGGCTTCGGCCTGCCAGCCCGCTGCGGGATCTGCTCTGCTGCTTGGACAAACGATGATCGGGTGGCGAGTCTGGGACGTGATGCGCACCATCGACTGGATCGAAACCAGGCCCGAGTTGGATCGAACTCGCGTGGGATGCATGGGCATTTCGGGCGGCGGAACGTGCACACAGTTCTCGGCGGCGCTCGACGGGCGAATCAAGGCTGCATTTATCAGCGGGTATCTGAACACCTTCCGGGACAGCATCATGAGCGTGTCGCACTGTATCGACAACTATGTCCCAGGAATCCTGAATTGGGCGGAAAACTACGATGTTGCAGGTCTGATTGCGCCAAGGCCGCTCTTTTCGGAAGGAGGAGATCGCGACCCTATCTTCCCTGCCAAAGCAACTCGCGAGAGCTTTGAGCGAGTGAGGAAGGTATACGCAATTTTCGGCGTCCCGGATCGTGCGCAACAAGAGATTTTTTCCGGCGCTCACGAATTTCATGGGGCCAAAGGTTTACCTTTCCTGGCAAGCGCTCTGGCCTGATTATTTAATTCAGCGTTTCTTCAGGCTTGGCATCTCAAATAGAGAGAATGCGAGTCAATGCGATGTTGAGCCTGGGCACATTGCTTATCTGTTTCAATTCCGCCGAAAATCTGTCTGCTCAGACACGTCTTACGCTGCAAGATGCAATCTCCCAGGCCTTGCAGAACAATCCACAGGTGGACGCTGCGCAGAGCCGGACTGAAGCGGCCATTGGTCAACGAACGCAAGCGGGTCTGAAACCGAACCCCAGGCTCTTTGTTCAGAGCGAAGATGTTCGAGCCTGGGGAACACCGGCCGTTCCTTACTGGCAGGGGACGGAAGAATATGCCTACCTGGGTCAGGTTTTTGAAACCGCCGGCAAGCGCCAGCGGCGTGTCGATGTCGCATCGTCAGATGTGCGAAGCAGTGAAGTAGGAAAGGCACTTCAGTACCATCAAATAGCCGCTCGAATTGGTGCGAGCTATTGGGCTGCCGCTGGGGCAGCGGCGCTGCGGGATCTGTACACGCAAACGCTACGCACGTATGACGAAGACTATACGTACAGCCAGAATCGTGTACACGAAGGAGTGATGGCCGAAGCCGACCTCCTGCGCCTCCAACTGGAGCGGGATCTGGTACGCGCCCAGGCAAGCGGAGCGGTTCGGGATTCGGAGTTGGCCGTCCTCGAATTATTCCGGGCCATGGGCCGAAATGATGTTCCGTCAAACCTGCAAACAGAGCCTCTGGGTGAACCGCCGGACGTGAATGCGCCGTCAGCCAAAGACGCCATCGCTGCCCGGCCGGAAGACAACATCGCGCGTGAGCAGATTGCTCGAGCGGAGCAGAACGTTCGATTGCAGAAAGCCAATGGCAAGCCGGACCCCGAGTTTTACTTGGGATACAAGCGCAACACGGGCCAGGATACGCTCTTTGCCGCTGTTCAGCTTGATATACCCATTCGAAACCGGAACCAGGGAAACATCGGCACGGCACAAGCGGACTTACGGACCGCCGAAGCGAATCTGAAGCTACTCGAAGTGAATCTTGGTGCTGATTTCGAAGCCGCGAAACGCGCGTACCAAAGCAATCGGGACCTGCTGCGACAGTATTCCGGGACTCGCAAAGTCGCAACACAAACCGAAACGCTCGCGCGGGGCGCATACCGGGAAGGCGGAATCGACTTGATTCGTCTCCTGGACGCGGAGCGAAGCCGCATTTCGGTCGAAATGCAGTACATTCGAACGCTGGTCGAGTTGCGCCAAAGCATAGTGAATCTCCAGCTCGCCAGCGGCGTTGAGATCCGGCCGTGATGAAGGCAACGACGTTTGCATTCCTGCTCTGCCTTTCCATCTCCTGCGGGAGTCATCGGGAAGAAGCCCAAAAGACAGATGAGAAGTCAGCCGACAAGCCAAACTCTTCGAAAGAAAGTGCGGAGAATTCAGGCCTGATAAAAGTCGACCCGGACGCATTGGCCAATACCGGCGTGGAGACGGTACAGCTCCATGCCTCCAGGGTGCCCACCAACTTCAAGGTCCCGGGCCAGATCACCCTGAACGAAGAGCGTACAGCGCATGTCGGCACGTACGTGGATGGACGCGTGACGGATGTGACCGCCCAAATTGGCGATATCGTGCATAAGGGTCAAGTTCTGGCGCGGCTACACAGCCACACAGTGCATGAGACCAGGGGGGCGCTTGATTCCGCACGCGAGGAGGTCGCTCGACAGCAGCAGGCAGTCGAATACCGTAAACGCATGCTCGAACGCATGGAGCGGTTGCTTGCCCTCAAGTCGGCCTCTCAGCAAGAGGTCGAACGGGCGCAAACGGAGCTGACGAGCACCCAAACAGATCTGCGCAACGCACAAATCAACGTAGTGAAGGAAACGGCACATCTGAGCGACATACTCCGAATGCCGGAGACTCAGCTCGCAAACCTCACGGAGGAATCGGAGCGCCCCCCTCTCGTAGCACCAATGGAGGGACAAGTAATCGACCGCAAAATCACGGTCGGTACGGTACTCGAGCCCGGACAGGAAACATTCACTCTGAGCGACTTGACAAGCCTATGGATGACGGCCGCGGTCAATGAAGCCGATCTCGCGAAGATCCGTGTCGGAGTCCCGGTGATCGTACGGACTCAGGCGTACCCTGGTCAGGCGTTTCCCGGACGAATCACATACATAGGCGCTCAACTCGACACGCAGACGCGAACACTGCCAGCCCGGGTGCTGGTTCCCAATCGGGCCGGCAAACTCCACCCCGGAATGTTCGCCGAGGCCGAGATTGAACAAGCTTCGATGCGCCAAACGTTATTCATTCCGGAACAGGCGCTACAGGACCTGAACGGTGGTTCCGTAGTCTTCCGACAGAAACAAGTCGGAACATTCGAGCCCCAGCCGGTCACAATCTCGGACAGAAGTCATGGCCAAGCTGAGATCTCTGCCGGATTGAAGGATGGGGACGTGATTGTGGCGCGCGGCAGTTTCGTGATCAAGTCGGAATTATTGAAGAATCGGGTCGGCGAATAGGGCATGCTAAGTTTCGCGCTCCGGAACCGGTGGCTGGTATTAAGTCTGCTATTCGGTGTTGCGGCTGCCGGCATCTACACGATGCTCCACCTGAACATCGAAGCTTATCCCGATCTGACCAATAAACAAGTCGTTGTTACAACCGAAGCGCCCGGACTTTCTCCAGTCGAAGTCGAACAACTCATCACGTTCCCGCTCGAGACGAGCATGCTTGGGATGCCGAAAACACAGACCGTTCGATCCATTTCGAAACTCGGTTTGTCGATGATCACGGTGGTGTTCGACGATTCCATGGACATCTACCTGGCAAGGCAGCTTGTAAACGAGCGCCTAGGCCAAGCCCAATCCCGCATTCCACAAGGGTTCCAGCCCATGCTGGGACCTTTGGCGACTGCATTTGGCGAGGTCTACCAATACACTCTGCAGGGCGGCAACTTGAGCCTGATGGATCGAAAGACCATGCAGGATTGGGATGTTCGCTATGCTCTTCGCACCGTACCCGGCATAAGTGAAGTCAACTCGTGGGGTGGATACACCAAACAATATGCGATCGAAGTAAATCCCGACTCACTGCGCCGATTTGATTTAAGTATTTCTCAGGTTGTCTCACGAGTGGCGGAGAACAACGCGAACTTCGGAGGCGGCTTCATCGCTCATAACGAAGAACAATACACGATTCGTGGATTGGGTCGGGCCGGGAGTATCGCCGATCTTGGCAGCATCGTTGTACGGTCAAAGAATGGTGTCGCTGTGACGATGCGAGACATCGCGAAGATTGAAGCGAAGCCATTACCCAGGCAGGGTGCGGTAATGCATGACGGCCAAGGCGAGAGCGTTGCCGGTATGGTCATCATCATTCGCGATTCAAACAGCAGAAATCTCATTCAGGACATCAAAAGTCGCATTGCCAGTCTGAAACTACCTTCTGGAGTCCGGGTCGTTCCTTTTTACGATCAAAGCGAGATTATTGACGCAACAATTGCCACGGTGAAGCGCAACCTGATCGAGGCCGGCATTCTCGTGCTTTGCGTTCTGCTCCTGTTCCTTGGCGATTGGCGGGCGGCCCTGATTGTAGCCTGCGTGATTCCCTTTTCTCTGCTCTTCGGCTTCATGGGAATGGCCGCGTTTGGAATCTCCGCGAATCTCATGAGCCTTGGTGCGGTCGATTTCGGCATGATCGTCGATGGATCTGTCGTCATGGTTGAAAACTTCGTGCGGCGGCTGGACGAAACCGATTCCGAAAACCGGGACGCGACGATGGAGAAAGCCGTCCACGAAGTCTCGCGCCCAATTGTCTTCGGAGTTGCAATCATTATTGCGGTCTATCTCCCGATCTTCACTTTGCAAGGGCTGGAAGGCCGCATGTTTCGCCCCATGGCGATTACGGTGTGTTCGGCGCTAGCGGGATCGTTACTTCTGGCACTCTTCGCCATTCCAACGGTCGGCTCGATGGTGGTGAAGAGACATAAGAACGGGAACTCTCATGCCTCCGAAGGCTGGTTCGGGAGAGTTCGACGCGCTTACCGTACAACCCTCACATGGAGTTTTCGCCACCGCGGACCCATTCTCGCCGGTGCGTCCCTTCTTGTGATTGCAGCGGTGGCCTCCCTGAAATTCATCGGTACGGAGTTCATGCCGAGACTGGACGAGGGCTCGATCGTGATTACGTCCAAGAAACTGCCCGGCATTTCTCTCGAAGAATCGATTTTCCTTGGACAGAAAATCGAGAAGGTCATTCGCAGCTTTCCTGAGGTGAGGGCTGTTGTCACGAAACTCGGTCGTCCGGATCTCGCTACTGAAGCGATGAGCATTTACGAGTCCGACTCGTACCTGACCATTGCTCCGAAGTCGCAGTGGCGCTGCTGCACAACCAAAGAGGAACTGATCGACAAATTGTCCGACGCTCTCAACAAAATCCCAGGCGTGGCTTATGAATTTACGCAGCCGATGCAAATGCGCATGGACGAGGTAGTGACGGGTATTCGTGGAGACGTGGCTCTAAAGATCTTCGGCGACGACGTCTCCGTACTGGAGAATCTGTCAAACAGGGCACTGCAAATTCTAGGCACAGTACGAGGCGCTGCCGATCTCACAAAGGATGTTGCGTCCGGAGTCCCCGAAGTTCGGATCACGCTTAATCATGCAGGACTGAACCGCTATGGTTTGAATGTTTCTGATGTTCAGGCCGTGGTCGAATCCATGCTGGGCGGGAAACAGGTTTCGGAAATGATCGAAGGAGAAAGACGATTCGGCATTGTTGTGCGCCTGCCCGACGCTTACCGGAACGATGTCGACGCGCTCGGGAATCTTCCTCTGCTGACCTCTGACGGTGCACGGGTGGAACTGCGGCAAGTTGCAGATCTCAACGTGGTGCGCGGCCCTGAAGTGATCAATCGCGAGAGTGCGCGGCGGCGTGTAGCGGTCCAGGTGAGCGTGCGTGGCCGGGATCTTGGCGGGTTCGTGAACGAAGCACAGCAAAAGATGGCGAGACAGTTACAGCTTCCCGCAGGTTACACGCTTGACTGGGGCGGCCAATTCGAGAATCAGCGGCGCGCGAATCAAAGATTAGCTGTCGTCCTGCCGCTGTCCGTTCTAATCATCTTTGCCCTGCTTTACGCGACCTTTCACAACGTGAAAGAGGCGCTGCTGATCCTCATGATCGTTCCATTCAGCCTTGTCGGAGGAATCGGGGCACTTTGGGTGCGTGGCATGAATTTGAGCTTGTCGGCGTCTATCGGGTTCATTGCCCTTTTCGGCGTTGCCGTCTTGAACGGAGTGGTCATGGTGAGCCACATCAATGCCCTTCGGGATAGCGGACGCAGCGTTCTCGATTCCGTGAGAGAAGGTGCAGAAGACAGGCTCCGCCCGGTTTTAATGACGGCTCTGGTCGCAAGTCTCGGGTTTATTCCCATGGCGACTTCTACTTCACGAGGTGCTGAAGTGCAGAAGCCGCTAGCAACCGTGGTGATCGGAGGACTAATTACCGCAACGGCCCTCACCCTCTACTTCCTCCCGATGCTTTATCCCTGGTTCGGCGCCAAAAAAGGCGAGCGGGTCTTCCCTGCTTCTCCGACCCCGGAACATGAGTTTGAGCTCTTACATTCCAAGTAACGTAATTCACTGGTCCTCGCCGCGATTGCCGTGAGGCGCGAGGGTACTTTGTAATCCATCCGCAATCTTCCTGTCACACAAAACGAGTACTCTGGAAGTAATCGTTACGCGTTAGTCTCCCCCAAAATCATGTATATTTCTGGTGTGTCAAAGAAGATTCTCGTGTGTCTGTGCCTAGTCGCCCAGGCTTCTCTTTTTGGGCAGTTCGAATCCGGGACAATTCTCGGGACCGTTCGAGATCCAAGCGGAGGCTCTGTTCCGAATGCCACGGTGACGCTCGAAGGCGTGAACACCGGCCTGACCTTCCAGGCCAAGACTGACAACACTGGCAACTACCAGTTTGTGAATCAGCGATTAGGAACGTATCGGGTGAGAGCCGAGGCGTCGGGATTTCAGACCGCGACGGCTGAGAACTTCGATTTGACCATCAATGCACGCCAGCGCGTAGATCTAACTCTGCAAGTTGGTGCGACCACTCAAAACGTTACCGTGGAAGCAGCCGCGGCTTTACTGGAAACAGACAACAGCTCGCGAGGGCAGCTGATCAATCCAAAACAAATCGTTGATTTGCCACTGAATGGTCGAGCTTATGCTGACCTGACGTTGCTTACACCGGGTGTTGCCAGATCTCCGCTGGAGAATCAGAGCGACAGCAGCCGCGACGCTTCCTTTAACGTCAACGGGCTGCGGAGCGAACTGAACAACTTCCTGCTGGACGGCGTCGACAACAATGCGTACGGTACGAGCAATCAGGGATTCTCAAACCAGGTGATTCAGCCGAACCCCGATGCGCTTGCCGAATTCCGAACCGAGACGAATAACTATAGCGCCGAATACGGTCGCGCCGCGGGCGCGGTAATCAACGCCAGCATCAAAAGCGGTACGAACCAGTTTCACGGCGAACTTTGGGAATTCAACCGGAACACAATTTTCAACGCTGTTGGTTTCTTCAAACCCATCGGGGGCCAAAAACCCGCGTACAACCAAAATCAATTTGGCGCAGCTCTCGGCGGACCAATCAAAAAAGACAAAGCCTTCTTCTTCATCGACTACGAAGGTTTCCGCCGCGTGGCACATCCCGTTCTGCAGGCAACACTTCCTACTCCCGCCCAGAAGGCCGGAAACTTTGGAGTGCCGGTCCGCAACCCGTTGACGGGAACTCTCTATTCGAACGGCATCGTACCGAGTTCGGCCATTACTCCGTTTGCCCAGGCAGTTCTTTCAGCTTTGCCGGACCCGAATCAACCGACAGCCGCGGGCGCTGCCGCCTCCAACAACTATATTTCGGCGCCGGCTGATACCGTCTACAACGATAAAGGTGATGTCCGGTACGACGAGTCGTTCGGTCAGAAACTTAGCATGTTCGGACGATATAGCCAGGCCAACACTCGCATCTTCAGCCCGGCGGCTATTCCTGGCACGGCTGGCGGAAACGCGAACGGCAATGTTTACGCACGCAATTACGAAGCAGTAGCGGGAGCCACTTGGACCATCACGCCCACCTCCGTGCTGGAAGGCCGCGTCGGATTCACGTACACCGAAGGCGGCAAGAACCCGATCGGACTAGGCAATATTGTTCCGGCATTCCAGGTTCCGAATATCCCGACCGATCCTTCGTTCGCCGGAGGACTTTACACCCAAAACCTTGGGGGCGGGTTGACGCAGTTAGGCCGCCAGAACAGCAACCCTCAGTATCAGTACCCGATCGTTCTCGACCCCAAAGTGAACTACACCAGGATCATCGGACGGCAGAGCCTGAAGTTCGGCGTCGAGTATCAAATGATCGACACGGCCGTGAGCGATTTCCACCCCAAGTACGGAACGGACAACTACACCGGTTACTACAGCAATCCGAATTACCCGACCATCAGCGGCTCCTATTTACAACAGGTTTACAGTTTGGCCGATTTCATGTTTGGCGCTCGAAACCACTATGAGCAGAACAACAATCCTGTTGCCCACCTGCGCCAGCGAATGTATTTCGGATATGTTCAGGACGACTTCAAGGTGAATGAAAAGCTCACCCTCAACTTAGGGGTGCGGTATGAATTTGGAACTCCGCAATGGGAGCGCGATAATCACCTCGCGAACTTCAACCCGCAAACCGGAAGCCTGATCTTCGCTTCGAGCGGAAGTCTGTACGACCGCGCACTTGTAAATCCTGACACGAACAACTTCGCTCCCCGGGTTGGATTTGCCTACAACGTCTCGCCAAAGACAGTGATCCGGAGTGCATACGGAATCGCATATGTGCACTTCAACCGCCTCGGCGGCGAAAATCTGTTGGCCTACAACGGGCCATTTGTTGTGGATGCCGTCGTGGACGGTCAATCGCCCTATGGCTCTCAGGCGCCCTACAATCCCCAAAACATCTGCGCTTCGGTAGCGAGCGCTTCGGGCAGTTGTTTCCGGCCGACGACGTTTAGGGTTTCCGAACAACTTCGCGACACCGGCCGCTTTTAACACGGCTGCGGCACAGGTACGTTACATTCCCGCCAATAACCCTACCGGATATGTACAAAGCTGGCATTTCACAATCCAGCAGGAACTGGCGAAGAACCTTCTTCTTGATCTTGCGTACGTCGGCAACCATAGTGTCGGCCTGATGATCCTCGGCGACGCGAATCAGGCAGTTCCCAACGCTCTCGGCCAAAACCTTTCGGTAAACGCGCGCCGCCCGTACAAGAACTTCACCACGGTCGAAGAGGCGATTGATGCGGGATTCGGAAGCTACAACGCCTTACAGGCAAAGGTTGAAAAGCGTCTGAGCGGCGGATTGTACTTCATCAACAGCTTCACCTGGTCGAAAGCGATCGACAACGCCCCGGGACATCTTGAGAACTACAGTGGCGATAACTCCCGCATCAACCTGCAAGATCCACGGTCAGAGCGGGGAATCTCGAGCTATGACCAGCCATTCAATAACACGTTATCGATCCTCTACGACATTCCCGTGGGTAAGGGTCGCCGCTTCAACATCAGCAACAGAGCACTGGATCTGATTGCAGGTGGATGGGGGCTGAACGTCATCAACACAGATACGTCCGGCTTGCCTGTGAATATTATTTACAGCGCCACATCGCAGTTTCAGGTCAGCCCGCTGCTGACGCCACGGCCTAACCTGGTAAGCAGCCAGATCCTGGCTACTAACCCTTCGCCAAACAATTATTTCAATGCCGCTGCGTTCAGCGTTCCTACCAACCCTGCGCAACCGTTCGGAAATGCGGGCCGTAATATTGCGCGAGGTTATGCATTCCACGAACTCGATTTAGGTTTACACAAGAATTTCAGGCTCTGGTCTGAATCGACCTTCGTGCAGTTCCGTGCCGAGGCCTTTAACCTTCTGAACCGTTCGAACTTTGCTGTGCCCGGATCAACAGTCGGATCAAGCTCGTTCGGCGTTATCTCCAGCACAGCGCCTCCCCGGCAGCTACAACTCGCTCTTAAACTTTATTTCTGATGAATGTATTTGCAGTTACCAGCGGCCAACTGACAATTAGTCTGTTGGCCGCTACTTTTTTGTGCCCGGCACAATCGACGGAACCAAGAATAAATCAGGTTCGAGTTCTCGGTAGCCACAACAGCTACAAACAAGCGATCGATGCACCACTGTTGGCCCTTTTACGTGAGCGAATAGGCAAGCGAATCGAGGGTTTGGAATATCATCATGTGCCGATCGAAGTCCAACTCGACCGGGGCCTGCGCGGTCTGGAGATCGATGTGGTTTACGACCCGCGTGGCGGATTGTATGCGCATCCGAAAGGCCTTGCGTTAGAGAAGGAGCAAGGTCTCGAAGGGGCTCCATACGATCCCGATCGACTCATGGAAAAGCCCGGGTTTAAGGTGATTCACGTGCCGGATATTGATTTCCGTGCCAACGTGTATACCTTTCAGCAGGAACTGGCGATTTTGAAGAAGTGGTCAGATGCGCATCCGCATCATCTGCCGATTTCGATCACAATGAACGGCAAAGATGATGGCATTAAGCAGCCCGGATATGTTCAGCCGCTCCCGTTCGACAGCGCAGCCTTTGATGCATGGGATGAGGAAATCCTGAAGGGGCTTGGGCGCACCAAGCTGATTACTCCGGACGACGTCCGGGGCTCACACCCGACGCTGGAAGCGGCTGTGATGGCTCGGGATTGGCCAACGCTAGACAAAGCGCGCGGAAAGTTTCTTTTCGTCCTTGATGAGCACGGCAAGAAGATGGAGACCTATATCGAAGGTCATCCTTCTCTAAAGGGTCGCGTCATGTTCGTCAACGAACAAGAGGGCAAGCCCGAAGCGGCCGTTCGAATCGTAAACGAGCCTCGGCAGGATTGGTCCTACATTCAATACCTGGTAAGGAGCGGATATCTCGTCAGGACGCGCGCCGACGCCGATACGGTCGAAGCACGGAAGGGCGACTACAGCCGTTGGAAGGCAGCTTTGATCAGCGGCGCCCAGATCATCAGCACCGATTACTATGAGCCCGACCCAACGTTAAGTACCGGTTACCACGTTCAATTGCCAGGCGGAAACGCCGGGTTGTGGGATGAGCTGCTCCTGCCTGCCGCACGTCCACTTCCCGCTCTCGAGTAGCTAGCTATTCAATTTTATTGAACAAGTTATTTAGCGATTCAGCGTAGGACGGGTGCGCGAAGATTGCCTCAACCATGTCTCTGTAGGTCAGCTTGCCCATCATCGCAATCTGCACCATGGACATGATTTCTCCACCTTCCGCGCCAAGGACCGCGACCCCGAGGATTCGCCCGGAGTCGGGGTCGACCAACGACTTCATGAAGCCTCGCGTCTCGCCGATCTCGTTGGCTCTGGCGACCGACCCCATCGGCATCTGCGCCAACTTATACGGCCGGCCGCTGGCACGCGCTTCGCGTTCGGTGAGGCCAACGCGACCGAGTTGAGGATCGGTATAGACCACGTTAG
This sequence comes from uncultured Acidobacteriaceae bacterium, assembly GCA_963730775.1. Taxonomy (GTDB): domain Bacteria; phylum Acidobacteriota; class Terriglobia; order Bryobacterales; family Bryobacteraceae; genus Bog-105. The sequence goes on from CAVSTI010000029.1 coordinate 814,901, forward strand.
GCACGAAGCGGTCTGTGATCGTCCGGTTCGCACCGTGCAGCAGATTGTCCCTCAAAATCCGGTAATCGTCGTACGAGATGTGAGTGAAGGCCGGGCCGCCCTTCACGTCTCCCACTGCATACACCCCTTGAACATTGGTCTCGAGCTTTTCGTTTACTTGCACATATCCGTGCTCGTCTAATTTGATGCCGACTGCGTTCAGGTTGAGTGCCTCCGTGTTCGGCTTCCGTCCCACTGCGACCAGCAGATGCGACCCTTCAACGGCGTCGCCGTCTTTAATGTGAACAGCAATGGCAGTACCCGAACCGGACACGGCGTCGACTTCCGAATCTGTTAAGACCTGAACTCCGTCTTGGCGCAGAATCTCAACGAGAGCATCGGAAACATCTTCGTCCTCGTGCTCCAGAAGATGAGGGCCCTTTTGCAGAATGGTGACTCTGCTTCCGAACCTCCGGAACATTTGACCGAACTCCACCGCGACATAACCGCCGCCGAGAATGATCAGGTGCTCCGGAACGGCATCCAACTCCATAAGGCTGACGTTATCCAGATAGGGCACCTTGTCGAGACCCGGTATCGCCGGGATGAGAGGACTCAAGCCTGTGTCGATCACGACGGCGGAAGCGGTCAGTGTTCGCTCGCCGCTGCCGTTCAAGCGCACCTGAATCTCGCGTGGGCCAACAAACGACGCCTCACCACGAATCAATTCGGGAGATCCCGTTTCAAAACGCTTCTCGCTGCCTCCGCGAAACTGTGCAACGATGTCACGCTTACGTTGACGAATCCTACCTAAATCAACTTTGAAATCGGAAACGTCGATCCCCAATTCCGCTGCATTACGGACCTCATAGGCGCGTCTGGCACTCGCAACCATCGTTTTGGTCGGAGTGCATCCATAGTTAATGCACGTTCCCGCCACGAGTGCCTTTTCCACAACGGCAGCCCTCTTGCCCGCGTCGGAGAATTTCCCCGCCAGCGGGTTTCCGCCCTGTCCGGAGCCTAAGACCAGTAAATCGTAGTGATCGTTCGTCGTCGCCATTCCGTTCCCGTTTACTTACCCAGTATGCGGGACATCGGCGGAAAGTCGAAGCCGAGATGCTTGTCTTACGTACCAACCACAACGCCGCCGTCAACGCTGAGGACCACCCCGGTAATGAACGAGGCAGCGTCAGACGCGAGGAAAACATACGCGTTTGCGATTTCTTCAGGCGTGCCCAACCGGCCAAGTGGAGTATGCTGCCGCATGTTATCCAGGATCTTGTCGGGCATGCTCTTCACCATCTCGGTGGCGATGAAACCGGGCGCAACAGCGTTCACCCGTATGTTGAATTTTCCGAACTCACGCGACCATACGCGTGTCATTCCGATGACGCCAGCTTTGCTCGCAACATAGTTCGTCTGGCCGAAATTTCCGTACAGACCGACCACGCTGGAAGCGTTCAGTATGCTGCCCCCGCCAGCGGCCTTTATGTAGGGAACTACAGCGCGAGCACACACGAACACACCGCGCAAGTTCACGGAGATCAGCGAATCAAATTGCTCATCTGTCATCTCGCCGGCGAGAACGCCCTCTTTGAACTTCACGAGTTGGCCGTCGCGAAGAATGCCTGCGTTGTTGACAAGGATGTGAATCGCACCCCAACGTTCCGCGACCTGCTTTGCGGCGTCACTGCGATGCGGTCCTTTGTCGCCGCCCCGATGCGCTACGGGAACCTGTTCCTGGCCGGCGACGCCGCGCACATCGTCCCGCCCACCGGCGCGAAGGGGCTGAACCTGGCGGTGGCCGACGTGGCCGCCCTCGCGACCGCGCTGATCCGGCTGCTCCGCGACGGCGACCCGGAGCTCGCGGACGCGTACTCCGACTACTGCCTGGAGCGGGTGTGGCGGGCCACCCACCTGTCCTGGTGGATGACCTCCATGCTGCACGTCGTGCCCGGCCAGGACCCGTTCGAGTCCGAGCTGCAGCTCGCCCAGCTGCGCCACCTGGTCACCTCGCGGACCGCCGCCGCCACCCTGGCCGAGACCTACACCGGCTACGCGCCGCTCCGCTACGACCCGTCCACCCGGCTGGACGCGGCCCGGCTGTGGCCCTCGGTCGCCTAGCCAGCCGGCCTGGGCCTGCCCCGGGGCCGCAGCCGGGTACGGATTTCCTGGCCAGCAGGGGGGCGAGGAACTGGCCGGTGTAGCTCTCGCTCGTTCGGCCGCCACCTCCTCGGGCGAGCCGGTGGCGACGATCGTGCCGCCGCCGGTGCCGCCCTCCGGGCCCATGTCGATGAGCCAGTCGGCGGTCTTGATGACGTCCAGGTTGTGCTCGATGACCAGGACCGTGTTGCCGGTCTCGACCAGCTTGGTGAGCACGCCGAGCAGCTTGCGGATGTCCTCGAAGTGCAGGCCGGTGGTCGGCTCGTCGAGCACGTAGATCGTCCGGCCGGTGGACCGCCGCTGCAGCTCGGTGGAGAGCTTGACCCGCTGCGCCTCGCCGCCGGACAGCGTGGTGGCGGGCTGGCCGAGCCGGACGTAGCCGAGGCCGACCTCGACCAGCGTCTTCAGGTGCCGGTGGATCGCCGGGACGGCCTCGAAGAACGTCGCGGCCTCCTCGATCGGCATGTCCAGCACCTCGGCGATCGACTTGCCCTTGTAGTGCACCTGCAGCGTGTCGGTGTTGTAGCGGGCGCCGTGGCAGACCTCGCACGGCACGTACACGTCGGGCAGGAACTGCATCTCGATCTTGATCGTGCCGTCGCCCGAGCAGGCCTCGCAGCGGCCGCCCTTGACGTTGAACGAGAACCGGCCCGGCTGGTAGCCGCGCACCTTCGCCTCGGTGGTCGCCGCGAACAGCTTCCTGATGTGGTCGAACACGCCGGTGTAGGTCGCCGGGTTGGACCGCGGGGTGCGGCCGATCGGCCCCTGGTCGACGTGCACCACCTTGTCGAGCTGGTCCATGCCGGTGACCCGGACGTGCTTGCCCGGCACGGTGCGCGCGCCGTGCAGCTCCTGCGCCAGCGCCCGGTACAGGATGTCGTTGACCAGGGTTGACTTGCCGGAGCCGCTCACCCCGGTGACCGCGACGAAGCAGCCGAGCGGGAAGCTGACGTCGACGTTCTTGCAGGTTGTTCTCCGACGCGCCCTTGACCGTGAGCTCGCGGCCCTTCGTCGGCTTGCGGCGCTTGGCCGGGCACCTCGATCTGCCTGCGGCCGGACAGGTAGGCGCCGGTCACCGAGTCTTCGCTGCTGACCAGGTCCTCGACCGTGCCGCTGACCACGACGTGGCCGCCGTGCTCGCCGGCGCCGGGGCCGATGTCGACCACCCAGTCGGCGGCCTTGATCGTGTCCTCGTCGTGCTCGACCACGATCAGCGTGTTGCCGAGGTCGCGCAGCCGCAGCAGGGTGTCGAGCAGCTTCTGGTTGTCGCGCTGGTGCAGCCCGATGGACGGCTCGTCGAGCACGTAGAGCACGCCGACCAGGCCGGAGCCGATCTGGGTGGCGAGCCGGATCCGCTGCGCCTCGCCGCCGGCCAGCGTCGCGCTCGCCCGGTCCAGGGTCAGGTAGTCGAGGCCCACGTCGAGCAGGAAGCCGAGCCGGGCGTTGACCTCCTTGAGGATCAGCCGCGCGATCGCCATGTCCCGCTCGGACAGCTCCAGGCCGAGCAGGTTCTTGGCCAGCTCGCCGATCGGCTGCCCGGAGTAGTCGGCGATCGACTTGCCGTCGATCGTCACCGCGAGCGAGACCGGCTTGAGCCGCGCGCCGTGGCAGGACGGGCACGGGACCTCGCGCATGAAGCCGGCGAACTTCTCCCGGCTCGAGTCGGACTCCGCCTCGGCGTGGCGGCGCTCGACGTAGCTGATCGCGCCCTCGAAGTTCGTGTAGTAGGACCGCTCGCGGCCGTAGCGGTTCTTGTACCGCACGTGGACCTGCTTGTCGAGGCCGCGCAGCAGCGCGTTCTTGGCCTTGGCGGGCAGCCGCTCCCAGGGCGTGTCGATGCGGAACCCGATCGTCTCGGCCAGCGCCTCGATCAGCCGGTCGAAGTAGTCGCTGACGTGCCCGCCGGCCCACGGCGCGATCGCGCCCTCGTCCAGCGACTTGGCCGGGTCGGGGACGATGAGCTCCGGGTCGACCTCCATCCGGGTGCCGAGGCCGGTGCAGTCCGGGCAGGCGCCCCACGGGGAGTTGAAGCAGAACGACTGCGCGGCTCGAGCTCGTCGAACGACAGGTCGTCGTACAGGCAGGCCAGGTGCTCTGAGTACATCCGCTCGCGGTGCGGGTCGGTCGTCCGGCAGGTCGACGAAGTCGAGGATGACGACGCCGCCCGCCAGGCCGAGCGCGGTCTCGACCGAGTCGGTCAGCCGCCGCCGGGCGGTGTCCTTGACCGCGAGCCGGTCGATGACGACCTCGATGTCGTGCTTCTCGTACTTCTTCAGCGCCGGCAGCACGGTCGTGTCGTTCGCCACCTCGTCCAGCCGGATCACGGTGCCGTCGACGCGGGCCCGCGAGTAGCCCTTGGCCTGCAGTTCCTTCAGCAGCTCGGTGTACTCGCCCTTGCGGCCGCGGACGACCGGGGCCAGCACCTGGAACCGGGTGCCCTCGTCAAGCTCGAGCACCCGGTCCACGATCTGCTGCGGCGTCTGCCTGGCGATCGGGCGGCCGCAGACCGGGCAGTGCGGCTTGCCGGCCCGGGCGAACAGCAGCCGCAGGTAGTCGTAGACCTCGGTGACCGTGCCGACGGTGGACCGCGGGTTGCGGCTCGCGGACTTCTGGTCGATGGAGACCGCCGGGGACAGCCCGTCGATGAAGTCCACGTCCGGCTTGTCCATCTGGCCGAGGAACTGCCGGGCGTACGCCGACAGCGACTCCACGTAGCGCCGCTGGCCCTCGGCGAAGATCGTGTCGAACGCGAGGCTTGACTTGCCGGAACCGGACAGGCCGGTGAACACGATCATGGCGTCGCGCGGGAGGTCAAGCGAGACGTCCTTGAGGTTGTGCTCGCGTGCGCCGCGAACGACAAGCCGGTCAGCCACTGCGCGCTCTTCTCTTCAGTCTCTTCAGTGCGTCCTGCGGTCCCCGGGACGGGCCCGGCGCCGATACGGGGCCACGGACAACGTAACGAGGGGGTCTGACATTCCATCCCGACGACGGAACCGCCCCATAGACAGCGCCGCGTCGCGCCTTCTTATGCCCGGCCCCCGGCCGCTCCGCCCTTGGGCCAGCCGTACTTCCAGCGTACGGCACCGGCCGGGCGGCAGCTCGGCGGACATGAAAATATCTTCGAATGGCGTCCTCAGTCCGCGAAGCTGGTGGAGGCGCTGAGCTTCTCCCACGCCTTGACCTCGGCCAGGTGGCCTCGGTGACCTGCCGGTAGGTGTCAGCGCGTCCGGGCCGAGCAGGAGCAGAGCGGGCGGCGTCGGCCGACTCGACGGCGGTGATGAGCGCCTGCGCCGCCTTGGCGGGGTCGCCGTGCTGGGTGCCGTGCGCGGTGTCGTTCTCCTTGCGCCGCTTGCCCGGCGGTCTCGGCGTAGTCGGCGATCACGGTCGCCGACTGGGCCAGCGACCGGCCGGCGAAGTCGGTGCGGAACGCGCCGGGCTCGACCGCGATGACCGTGATGCCAAGCGGCGCGAGTTCCTTGCGCAGCGATTCGGACAGCGCCTCGAGCGCGGCCTTGGTCGCCGAGTAGTAGCCGGAGCCGGCCGGGCGGCGCTGGCGCCCCGATGGAGGAGATGTTGACGATCGCGCCGCCGCGGCGGGCGCGCATCCCCGGCAGGACCGCCTTGATCAGCGCGACCGCGCCGAAGAAGTTGGTGGCGAACAGCCGCTGCACGTCGGCGTCGTCGCCTTCCTCGACGGCGGCCCGGTAGCCGTAGCCGGCGTTGTTGACCAGCACGTCGATGCGGCCGAAGCGCGCTTCGGCCGCGGCGACGGCCGCGGCGACCTGCCGGCGTCGGTGACGTCCAGCGCGAGCGGCGAGGGCCGTGTCCGGGTGTGCGCGGCCAGGCGCGCGACCGTGTCGACGCGCGCGCGGTGACGACGGCGTTGTCCCCGCGTCGAGCACGGCCTCGGCGAGCGCGCGGCCGAGGCCGGTGGAGCAGCCGGTGATGAACCAGGTAGGCATGTGGCTTGTCTCTCCTTGGGATACTGGGATGCTCAGTGAAAGCGGCTAGGCGTTTCCCTGCCTGGCCACTAAGTCAATGAAAATGCGGCCACGGGGTGGCAGTGCCGGCCGTTTCCGGTACCGGCAGTACCCCTCGCGGCAGCCCGAACGGGGTTCCATGTTCCACGTCGATTCTGAGGTCGGCCGCCTGCGGCAGGTGATCCTGCACCGCCCCGACCTGGAGCTCAAGCGCCTGACCCCGGACAACGTCGCCGACCTGCTGTTCGACGACATGCTGTGGGTGAGCCGGGCGCAGGCCGAGCACGACGCGTTCGCCGCCGCCCTGCGCGTCGCGCGGGCGTGGTGGTCCACTACTACAGCGACCTGCTGGCCCAGACCCTGGACATCCCCGAGGCCCGCGGCTACGTCCTTGACCGGCTGTTCGACCCGCGCTGGCACGGGCCGCTGGCCGCCGCGACCCTGCGGGCGGCGATGGACGGGCTGGGCTCGGCCGAGCTGGCCAGGTACCTGGCCGGCGGGATCACCAAGCGGGAGATCGCCGAACTCGGGCCGGTGCCGAAGAGCATCGCCTTCCACTCGCTTGACCCGGACGGGTTCGTGCTCGCGCCGCTGCCGAACCTGCTTTACCAGCGGGACACCTCCTGCTGGATCTACGGCGGGGTGTCGGTCAACGCGATGCGCCGCCCGGCCCGGATCCCGGAGACGATCAACGACGAGGCCATCTACCGCTGGCACCCGATGTTCGCCGGCGCCGACTTCGACGTCTGGTACCACGGCGCCGAAGCCGCCCCGGCCACCGTCGAGGGCGGCGACGTGCTGGTCATCGGCAACGGGGCGGTGCTGGTCGGGATGAGCGAGCGGACCACCCCGCAGGCGGTCGAGATGCTGGCCAGCCGGCTGTTCGCCGCCGGGCGCGGCCCGCTGCCTGGTCGCCATCGACATGCCGAAGGGCCGGGCCTTCATGCACCTGGACACCCTGCTGACCATGGCCGACTACGGCGTCTTCACCAAGTACGCCGGGATGGGCATGCTGCCCTCCTACACGGTCGAGCCGGGCGCGACGGCCAGCGAGCTGAAGGTCACCGACCACCCGCCGCAGGACATGCACCGGGCCATCGCCGCCGCGCTCGACCGGCCGGAGATCACCGTGCTGACCGCCGTCCAGGACGTGCACTCGGCGTCGCGCGAGCAGTGGGACGACGGCTGCAACGTGCTCGCGGTCGAGCCGGGCGTGGTCGTGGCCTACGAGCGGAACGTCACCACGAACGCCTACCTGCGGGAGCACGGCATCGAGGTGATCACCGTCCCGGGCAGCGAACTCGGCCGCGGCCGCGGCGGGCCCCGCTGCATGAGCTGCCCGATCGAGCGCGACGCCTGACCGCTTGTGTAACGGAGCGTCGTATCAGCATCTTACCAAAATTGTCCCGCTGCCGGGGAATGAGCCGGGCCCCTGATATGGTTGTGCCCTCTGGTTGTAGCTTCTGTGTACGTGCTTCATGACGCGCTCGCGGATTTACTGCCGGGGGTCCGCGAGGTGCGGGAACTGACCGTAGGCAAGGAGAAATGCGCGTGGCGCAGGGAACAGTCAAGTGGTTCAACTCGGACAAGGGCTTCGGGTTCATCAGTGTCGACGGCGGAGGACAGGACGTGTTCGTCCACTTCTCCGCGATCGAGTCGAACGGTTACCGCAGCCTGGACGAGAACCAGCGGGTCGAGTTCGACATCACGCAGGGCCAGAAGGGCCCGCAGGCCGAGCACGTCCGCCCGGTCTAAGACCTGAGCATCGGGTAACACCACCGCCCGTCTCTGGACAAAAATCTTTCGTCAGAACGGGCGGTGGCTTTTTCTGTCCCGTTGCGTTCCGCGCGGCGGCGGTTAAGATCCGGCTGTGGGGCAGATCGAGACCGATTACCTGGTCATCGGCGCAGGCGCCGCGGGCATGGCGTTCGCCGACGCGCTCATCGCCGCGAGCGACGCCGAGGTGGTGATGGTGGACCGGCGGCACGGTCCGGGCGGCCACTGGCATGACGCCTACCCGTTCGTGCGGCTGCACGGGCCGTCGGCCCTGTACGGCGTCAACTCCCGGCGGCTCGGCAGTGACGTGATTGACCGGGACGGCCCGAACGCCGGCTATTACCCGCGGCGACGGCGGCCGAGATCTGCGCCTACTACCAGCAGGTGCTGGACGAGCAGTTGCTGCCCTCCGGCCGGGTCCGGTTCTTCGGCATGTCCGACTACAGCGCGGCCGCGGGACGGGCACCAGTTCACGTCCCGGCTGACCGGGGAGACCACGACGATCCGGGTGCGGAGGCGGGTCGTGGACGCCAGCTATCTCGAGCCCTCGATCCCGGCGACCCATGTCCCGCCGTTCGGCATCGAGCCCGGTGCACGGCTGATCCCGGTCAACGACCTCGTTGGGCTGAGCAGCCCGGCCAGCGGGTTCACGATCCTCGGAGGCGGCAAGACCGCGATCGACGCGTGCCTGTGGCTTCTCGGCGCTGGCGTGCCGCCCGACGCGATCCGCTGGGTCAGGCCGCGGGATCCCTGGCTCCTGGACCGGGCATTCCAGCAGCCGCTCGAGCTGCTGCCCCGGCTGATCGAGGGCGTGTCGCTCTACCTGGAGGCAGCGGCCCAGGCCGAGGGCCCGACCGACTTGTTCCGGCGGCTTGAAGCGTGCGGCCAGCTCATCCGGCTAGACCCCGGCGTCGAGCCGACGACGTTCCGCTGCGCGACGGTGAGCCAGGACGAACTGGCGAGCCTGCGCAGCATCGAGAACGTGATCCGCCTCGGAAGGGTCACGCGCATCGGGCCGGACCAGATAAAGCTCGCCGGCGGGTCCATCCCGGCTGATCGCGGGCAGGTTCACGTGGACTGCTCGAGCAGCCGGCCTTCGCGCCAGGCCTGCCCGGCCAGTCTTCAGCGACGGCCTGATCACGCTGCAGCAGATCAGGGCCTGCCAGCCGGTCTTCAGCGCCGCCTTGACCGGTTACATCGAGGCAACGCGCGGCGACGACGCGCGCAAGAACCTGATCTGCCCGGCAAACCAGTATCCCGACGCGGCGGCCGACTGGATCCCGCTCACCTACACCGCCCAGCGCGCCGAGATCATCTGGGCCACCGATCCCGACGTGTCCGCCTGGATGCAGCGATCCCGGCTCAACGCCACCTGCGGCATCGGAGATCACCAGCGGGACCCGCTGATGGAATCAGCGCTCGCCCGCCTGTTCACCAACATAGAGCCCGCGATCAGCAAGCTGTCGGCGCTTGCCGCGGCGGCTGGCGCTAGCTAGCGCCCGCGGCCGCCTCCGCGATGAGCTCCAGGATCCGGGCCGGCGGCAGGTGCTGCTCGTAGATCCGCACGCCGAACGGGGCCAGCGCGTCCTCGATGGCGTTCACCATGGTGGGCGGCGCGACGATCATGCCGCCCTCGCCGACGCCGCGGAAGTTCACGTCGGCGTCGAGCGGCACGGTCTCCAGGTGCTCGATCTCGATCCGCGGAATGTCGCAGGCGGTCGGCAGCAGGTAGTCCATGAACGTGGCCGACTGGAAGTTGCCGTCCTCGTCGTAGGCCGACCGTTCGAGCAGGACGGCGCCGATGCCCTGGGCGACGCCGCCGCGGATCTGCCCCTCGACGATGGCCGGGTTGATCAGCGCGCCGCAGTCCTCGGCCGCGATGTACCGCTCGACCTTGACCAGGCCGGTCTCGATGTCGACGTCGACGATGGCGCAGTGGGTGCCGCCCGACCAGCCGCCCTGGCCGCCGTCGAACGTGGCCTCGACTTCGCAGCGTCGGCGTCGACGTCGGCGCCGAACTGCCCCGCCGCGGCCTGCCGGGCGACCTCGCGCGACCGAGATGGCGCTGTCCGGGTCGCCCCGCACCCCGACGCTGCCGTCGGCGATCACGAGGTCGGCGGCGCTGGCCTCCATGCAGGTGCGGCGGCGAAGTCGAGCACCTTGGCCTTGAGCTGCCGCGCGCCGTGCAGCGCGACGCCGCCGGTCATGGTGGCCGACCGGCTGCCGCCGGTGAGCCCGAACGGGCACCGACGTCGCTGTCGCCGACGACGACGCGGACCTGCTCGAACGGCACGCCGAACTCGTCGGCGGCGATCTGGGCCAGGGTCGTCTGGTGGCTCTGGCCGTGCGGCATCTGGCCGGTGAACAGCGCCACGGTGCCGTCGTCGTCGAGCCGCAGGCGCATGGGCTCCATGCCCACGGGCCGCTCGGCCCCTCGGGCGGGCGCGGGCCGGGCGCGGCCTCGATGAAGGTGGCCATGCCGATGCCGAGGTAGCGGCCGCGCGCGCGCTCCTCGGCCTGCCGGCGGCCGGAAGGCCGGGATGTCGATGCAGCTCGGCGACCCGCTCCAGCGACTCCTTCGCGGTGACGCCGGCCAGCGGCCGTCCGGTGATCATGACGGTGCGGCGGGTCGGTCGCGGGGCGACGTTGCGCAGCCGGATCTCCAGCGGGTCGAGGCCCAGGTCCTTCGGCGAGCAGGTCGAGGACGCGTTCCCGGACGAACGTCTCGGACGCCCACGGGCCGCGGTAGGCGACGTACGACGCCTTGTTGGTGGTCGACCGCGGTGGACTCGAAGCCCAGCGCCGCGATCTTGTACGGGCCCGGGCATCATGCCCTCGATGATCGCCGGGACCATCGCGCCCATGCCCGGGTAGGCGCCGGTGTCGATGACCATCTCGACGTCGAGCCCGAGCAGCTCGCCGTCGTCGCTGACCGCGGCCCGGACGTCGAAGCTCTCCTCGCGGGCCTGCCCGGACGCGGTGAGGTTCTCGCCGCGGTCCTCGATCCACTTGACCGGCCGGCCGAGCGCGCGCGATGCCGCGGCGACGGCGAGCTCCTCGCGGGAGGCGCCGATCTTCAGCCCGAACGAGCCGCCGATGTCGCCGGCGAGGACGCGGACCTTGTCCGCGTCCAGGCCGAGCCGCATGGCGACGCCGATCCGGGTGATGTGCACGCCCTGGGTGGCCGCGTGCACCGTCATGACGCCCGGTCTCGGCGTCGTAGCTCGCCACGCAGCCGCGGCCCTCCATCGGCACGTTCTGGTGGCGGTGCACGTCGATGTGGAACTCGTCGACCCGGTCGGCGGCCGCGAACGTGCCGGCGACGTCGCCGAACTCGTTGCGCGTGTGCGGCGCCGAGATGTTGTCGCCCAGGTTGGCGAACAGCGGCGGGCTGGCCGGGTCGAGCGCGACGGCGGCGTTCGCGACCGGCGGCAGGTCCGTCGTAGTCGACCTCGACCAGCTCGCAGCCATCCTCGGCCAGGTACCGGCTCTCGGCGATGACGATCGCGACCGGATCGCCGACCAGGCGGACCTTGTCCGTGGCGAGCAGGGTGAACTCGGGCGCGGGCCCGCCGCGCGCCCATCATGGCCAGCAGCGGGTCCGGCCCGGGGACCGTCATCGTCTTCCATGTCGGCGCCGGTGAGCACCGCGACGACCCCGGGCAGCGCCCGGGCGGCCGAGGCGTCGACCGAGAGGATCCGGGCGTGAGCCAGCGGCGAGCGCACGAACGCCGCGTGCAGCATCCCCGGCAGCTTGATGTCGTCGACGTAGCGGCCCGCTGCCGGTCAGGATGCGCGGGTCCTCCGAGCGCTTGACGCTGGTGCCGGTGTAGCGCTGCCGCGATCTGAGCCATCGTGCTCCCTCGTCGGCGGTCAGGCTCGCTTGCGCCTGCGTCCGGTTACGCTGGGCGGCCAGCAGGACGCCGTTGATGATGCTCTGGTAGCCGGTGCACCGGCAGATGTTGCCGGACAGCGCCTCGCGGATCTCCTGCTCGTCCGCGTCCGGGTGGGCGCCGAGGAACGCGGTGGCCTGCATGACGAACCCCGGCGTGCAGAACCCGCACTGGAAGCTGTGCGAGTCCGCCATCGCCTGCTGCAGCGGGCCGAGCGCGCCGTCGGGGGCCAGCCCCTCGACCGTGGTCACCTCGCTGCCCGGCCGCCTGGACGGCCAGCATCAGGCAGGAGCGCACCGCCCGGCCGTCGACGATGACCGTGCACGCGCCGCAGACCCCGTGCTCGCAGCCGACGTGGGTCCCGGTGAGGTCGAGGTCGTCGCGCAGGAAGTCGGCCAGTGTCTTGCGCGCTTCCACCGAACCGGTGCGCGTCGCGCCGTTGACCGTCACGGTGATGTCCATCGGGGTCACTGCCTCTCGTCGGCGTTGCCGTGCCTGGGCGTTGCTGTGCCGCGTGCGTTCGCCAGCGCCGCGGCGGACCAGGGCGGCCGCGACCTTCTTCCGGTACTCCGCCGACCCGTGCAGGTCGGCAGGTGGGTCGAGTCCGGCGGCCGCCCGGCGGGCCGCCTCCTCGAACAGCTCGGCGGACGGCTCGCTCGCCGTCGAGGAGGTGCTCCGCCTCCGTGGCCCGGACCGGCACGTCGGAGACGCCGGCGAACGCCAGCCGGGCGTCGCTGATCGCGCCGTCGGCCAGCGTCAGCGAGGTGGCCAGGCCGACGATGGCGAAGTCGCCGTGACGCCTGGCGACCTCCTGGAAGGCGGCGCCGGTGCCCGGCGCGGCGACCGGGAAGCGGACCTCGGTCGAGCGAGCTCGTCGGGGCGGCGCGCGGTCGGGAGGTAGCCCTGGAACCAGTCCGCCGCCGGGATGACCCGCGTCGCCCGACGCGCTGCGCACCACGAACTCGGCGTCCAGCGCCCGCGCGACCGCAGGCAGCTCGGCCGCCGGATCGGCGTGCGCCAGGCTGCCGCCGATCGTGCCGCGGCTGCGGATCGCCTCGTGCCCGATCAGCGGCAGCGCGGCGGCCAGCAGCGGCACCGCTTCCGCGACCGCCGCGGATTCCTCGGCCACGTACTCGCGGGTCATCGCGCCGACGGCCAGCCAGCCGTTCGCTCGCCGATATCCCGGACAGCTCGGTCACGCCGTTGATGTCGACGAGCACCGCCGGGCGGGCCAGCCGCAGCGCCAGCAGCGGGATCAGGCTCTGGCCGCCGGCCAGCACGCTCGCCTCGTCCTGGTGCTCCGCGAGCAGGCCGACAGCCTCGGCGACCGTCGTGGGCGCCTCGTACTCCACAGAAGGCAACTTCATCGGTACCCGCCCCTCAACGCCTGATGGCTCACGCGTTCTCGACTCTAGCGGAGTCTGCCTCCTCTTCGCACGACCCCAACTGGCGGAGCGGGCGCCGCGGTCAGCGTGACCGCGGGGATGCGATGACGGCCCGGGGCGGCTCAGCCCGCTTGGCGCGCCTGCGAGGTCCCGGCGCGCCCCTCCCGCCCTCCCGCCAGCGCGGCCTGGCAGGGATATCGGCTCTTGCCCGGCTTCGCGGGAACCTGGTGGTCGTTATGATCGGGCGGGTGAGGCACAATCCGTCGACCGTCGTGGTCCTCGCGGGACGGCCTGGCGAGCAGGTGCTCGCGGCCGTGAACCGGTCGCTGAACGTGGTGCTCGTCCGTCCGGAGCCGACGCCTTCTGCCGGGGCTGACGGCGGGGGCGGGATCGAGGCGGCGACCGGCGCGCTGCGGCGGGCCGCCGGGATCTCCGCGGCGTACGTGCTCGTGGCCGCCGACCCGCTCGGCGCGGTCGCCGCCGCGTGGCAGGCGATGTGGCAGGTCAGCGCCGAGCCGCAGCGGGCCGACGAGTTCGAACTGCGGGCGGCGGAGGCCATGGGCGCGTGGCGCGCCAAGCGGTTCGAGTTGCCCGACTACTACCTGGTCCTGGCCGGCGACGGCGCACCGGGCGGGGCCGCCGCAGGCGGCGCGCCGGGACTTCCGGGACTTCCGGGACTTCCGGGACGGCCGACGCTTCCGGGGCGGGCGAGGGGCTCGCGGACTTCTACCTGGGTCCGTTGCGCGCCGTGCGGCCGAACCGGGTGGCGGTGGCGGCCGGCCCCACACCCGCCGCGCAGGCGAACGCCCTGCTGAGTGAGCTAGCCTCGCTGCGGCACGGGCCGTGGTGGCCACCGCTCGACGAGGTGATCCGCGCGGCGCGGAGCTTTTACCCCGGCTCGCTCGCGGAGTCGCCCGCGGCGATGCGAGCCGGCCTGCTCGGCTAGTGGCAATGCGGGCAGGCCCGCTCGGGGTCAAAGTTCAAGCCCAGAACCCGCCGCCATGCCCCAGTCCAGGGCGCGCGCGGCACACCAGGACATCCCGCGGCTTTCCCCTCCGTCAGCAGGCGCCGCCCCACTACTTCTGCCGCACACGCGAAACTGTCCAAAACCGCCCCCGCCATGCCTGAACGCGCACCCCAACCGCCGCCGGAACGCAGCCTCAACGGCCTCCCGTTCCCCGGCGCCACCCTCAACCGACGCCGGGAACCACCCCAATCGCCGCCCCAAAAGCAGCCTCAACCGGCGCCGGGAACCACCGCAGACGCAAGCCTCGCCGCCAACCCCAGCCCCCCACCTCAGCCCGACGCGAACAGCACCACCCCCATCGATTTCCACCCGCGCTCACCCGCACCGGCCCGGCAACCATCGCCCGCATCCCCAAGCGCCCCACCCGCGCGATCCCACCGTGGCCCGCACGGGGTTACCGACTTTCGGCGGGTCTCCAACGAGACTCTTACCGAGTTTGGGTGGCACAAAAGGGATAAATAGGCATGATTTTTACCCCAAACGCGGTATATGTTCCCTCGGCCCCGGCGACTCGGTTCTTGGAATAGTCCAGGTAAATCCCCACGGCCTCCGCTGTCAGCCGCTCACCCCGCCCCGGATCGGCCGCGAACAGCTCGCGCAGATGCGTACCGGAGATTTCCGCGTAATGGCGCTCAAGCGCCTGCCACGCCTTCCGCTCCCGTAGCGGAGTAGCCGGCATGCTGGACTCCCCTCGTCTCGTCCCAGATTCTTGCTGTCGTTAACCTTTCCGATCCTTCCGCGGCTACGGGTCGCCAGGGTGTCTGGGGCTAGCGGCGACGCGGGCCGGCCCGCTCGGCTAGTGGCAATGCCGGCCGGTCAATCGTGTTGCCCGGGTGTCCTATGGGACCGCAGGTGCGAGGGAGAGCGGCCCCGCGTCCTGCTTTCCCGCACCACTGCCGACCAGGACATGATAGCGAAGATTTTTTCGTGTAATCACGCCGATAAGTCTTCATAACCATAAAAATATTCGTGATCACGGAACTGCCAGGCACCGGGCGGAGTTCTCACGTTGCTACACAGCCCTCACATGTCTCAGGACCCGGCTTAGTTAACGGCATCGCGGCTGGGTCGGGCCCGCTTCCGGATGGATGCCGCGGTGATCCGGCCGCGCGGGACGCTCCCGGGGGCCACGGGGCCACGGGGCCACGAGGTTGCGGGGTTGCGGGGTCACGGGGTTGCGGGGTCATGGGGCGGGGCTGGCGGAGACACGCGCTCGTTCTGGGGGATAGCTTTTGTTCGTGACTTATACCGGAGACGTGCGTGTCGGCGGGCCGTCGGACACGCGGCACATCGGCGGCGTGACGCTGACCAAGATCGCCGTGGGCGAGATGCACAACAATGCTTACCTGCTGGTCGACGGGACCGGGCAGGGGCTGCTCATCGACGCCGCGGCCGAGCCGCGGCGGCTGCTCGAGATGATCGGCGACACGCCGGTCGTGAAGATCGTGACCACGCACCAGCACCCCGATCACTGGCAGGCGCTCGCCGAGGTCAAGGAGGCGACCGGGGCCGTCACCGTGGCGCACCCGGCGGACGCGCCCGGCATCCCGGTGCCGACCGACGAGCTGGTCGAGGACGGCGGGACGGTCGAGTGGGGCGACACGGTGCTTGGCGTGACCCACCTGGTCGGGCACACGCCGGGGTCGATCGCGCTGACCCTGGACGCCGGCGGGGCCGAGCCGCACCTGTTCACCGGGGACTGCCTGTTCCCCGGCGGCGTCGGGAACACACAGAAGGACCCGGCCAGGTTCGACTCGCTGTACGCCGACGTCGCCGCCAAGCTGTTCGGTCGGCTGCCCGACGCGACCTGGGTCTACCCCGGCCACGGCGGGGACACCACGCTTGGCGCCGAGCGCCCCCACCTGGCGGAGTGGCGCGAGCGCGGCTGGTAAGCCGCTAACGGACCTATCATGAGCCGCAAACGCGCAGGTTCGGCTGCGGCCTGGGCAACGGTGGTGACAGCGGTGCAGCTCAGGCTACGTCCGGGGTCGGTGCAACCGCTGGCTTTCCCACGGACGGGCACGGACCACGTCCTGCGCTTGCGGATGATGGTGTTGGCGGCGGCCCGGCTGCCGTCCAGCCGCAACGTCAGCGCCTCCAGCGCCGTCCGTAGCA
>CAVSTI010000030.1:0-63334 GCA_963730775.1 uncultured Acidobacteriaceae bacterium
GGGTTTACGAACGCGAGCAAAAACAGACCTAAACCCATCAGGAGTCCGCACCCCTTCTGTATGCTCGGTCTAGTCGCCGGCTTTTGAAGAATTCCTTTCGAAGTTCGGCAAGGGTCCTGTAGCGTCGCCTTCCATCACGTACCCGGCCCAATACCAAGGCACTGCAGTGCTCCGAAACTCCGAAAGGATGCGTCTTTGTGCGTCTTCTAGCGCGTCTGCCTTCGTCCGCCCCTTCGCAAGTGACTCATAGAAATACTTCATCAGCGTTGCACTGAAAACGTCGTCGACGGACCAGAGTGTCGAGGCGACAGCACCAGCGCCTGCCAGGAGAAACGACCTCGACAGGTTCGAGACTCCCTCTTCTCCTTCCAGCTCGCCCACTGCGGTGTCGCAAGCGGAGAGGACAACCAGGTCCGAGCGCAGATGGAAGCGAACAATCTCGGGAACCTCTAGCATTCCATCTTCACCCGCTTTCTTGTCCGGCAATAGCACGAGAGCGGCCAGTTCCGGATCGTCGTTGGAATGGGCCAAGCCGTGGACGGCAAGGTGCACGACTTCCCTCTGCTGCTTGAGCGCACTCTTGACGGCAGTCTCAGTCGCTGCTTGCGCCTGAATCTCGACGCTCTGTTTGAGCAGCGGACCAAGCGTCTGAGATGCGGCGTCCGCCTCCTCTTGAGATCCGGGAAGATTGCTTAGCTGAACACCATATCCCCTGGACTTAGCGATTTGAGAAAGATCTGAATTGTAGAGGACACCGCCGACAGCCAGCAGGCCACTTCGGGCAACATTTTTGCCGCGTTGCCGCAGCAAAACCCATGTGCTTGCGGAAGGGGCTCGAAGAATCGAGTGGGTTTCAACCAGGCGCTTGCCATTCACCACCAGGGCGGCAAATGGAACGCTGTAGAGTTCGCCGTCCGGTACGATAATCAGCCTGGGGTGCGTCCCGACTTCGGGCACTGCCTGAAACAAAGCCGCATAAAGAGCGGAACCCTCAGAAATCGCCGCCTGCTTAGCGCGGATCGCATTGACAAACTGCTCGCTGGCTTTGTTGATGTTCGTGGAAGAACCAAGTTGGGCTATCCGAGCACTCCTGTCGGTCAACACGAGCGCATATACCGAGTCTTTTGCCTCTACATACTCGATCAGAATCTCAGATGGCGCGAGATTTCGTTGGACCGTCGCGAGAGTAAGCACGGTGTCCGACTTTCGCTTCAACGACTCCGGCGAGCTGGCCTGCTCGTCTTGCCAACGTTTGTGACGAGCGAAGAATATTGCATCTCGTGCCTTCTGTGCTTCCGCCGGCGTCTTGGCTGAAGCAAGTTGCAGACGTAAGGCGCTCACCTCAGGCTCGGCGCTGTCAGTGTTCAGCCCACTACTGCCGTGGGAGTTCAACAGGTCCGATAGCATCCGCCCACGGACTCGCTCGATGATCCCGTAGCCTCCGGCAGCATCATGCGAGTGCTGCGCTGAAAGCTCGAAGTGATCGGCATAAATCTCACTTGTTGATTTCAGGAGCAACGGCTTTGTCGAGAGTGGCGTGAGAGCAAGTTGCGCATCAACTTCGTCTTCCGCCCTCTTGTAGACTGCCTGCGCTTCTCCGAACAGGCCCTCCCGCGTTCGAAGCTTGGCCAAAAGCAAAAGCCGTTCTGGCAAGTCGGACACAATCCCGGAATTGGTCATCGATTCGATCGAGCTTGCGATCAGACGTGACGCCCTTTGAAGCTGGCCTTGCTTGATGTAGATCTCACCCAACGCCTGTTGAGCTTCAGACAAGGAATGATAGTAGTTGCCACGCTTCGATATTTCAATCGCAAGCGTAAGCTCCCGAACTGCAGCGGGCAGATCGTTCTCTTTTTGATAGATGCTCGCTAGCATCACTCGTGTCTGCGCCTCATCAATCCGCATATCCTCCGCATGCATGCGACCGATGATTTCGTCTGCAAGTACCTTCGCGTCGTCGAGCTTGCCCATCCCGATCAAGCCGAGCAGCTCGCTGATTTTCACAGTTGCCGGAAACTCATGGCCGGTTTTGACAGAAAGCATTTCTGCTTTCTTGAGGTGCTCCATTCCGGCATCGAAGCTTCCACGCATGACGTAGACGGCTCCAATGTGGGTTAACAGCCGGACGACGGAGGGAGTATCTCCCGCGGCTGAAGCAGACTCGAGAGCCTCTGAAACAAGCTTGCGGGAGCTTGCAAGATCGCCCATGTAGTAGGCAGGGATAGCCAGTTCGCCCTTGGAGCGGTACTTCCATTTCGTATTGTTCGTCTCGGAAGCGAGTCGCTCAACCATTTCCCAGTCCCGGCGCGACGCTTCCGGAAACTGCAGGTCATTGTCACAGTCTCCTTTTGCTATGTACAGCCATAGCCGCGCCTCCGGATCGCTTTTCACGACGGCATTGTCAGCAAGGAGCCGATACGTCCGAGTGAGTTCCGCGAGATTACGCTGCTCCATCGTGGACCTTAAGAGCAATATGTGCGCGAGTGTGCCGTCCCTCTGGTCCGCGGCCGGAAGGTGTAGCTGGGCGTATCGGAGATGGGCCGTGGCCCCAGGCCAGTCGTACGACTCCGCAGCCTTCAGGCCGGCTGCCAGCTCTTGCTTAGCGTCTGGAGTGGCCGCGCTGAGCAGAGCAGTAGCAAACAAGGATAGGACGACAATTACCCAGGTCTTACGCATACGACATTTGAATGAGAACTACAGATTCCGGGCGATTTCAACGGCCACTTCGAACTGGTTGTCGATGCCTCGCGCCGCTGCTTCAGGTGAAAACGGAACGTGATGATTGGGAATAACGCCGGTGCGCTCGAACGTGCGACCTTCCCACGTGACGTAGTTGACAGTCGGAAGTGTGAGAAAGCAATCATGACCTACCGAAAGCGAGGCCCAGCCCAAAAGCTTGCCAGCGGTTGACGTGCCGACCAGGGTTGCCAACTTATGATCGGCCGCGAATCCAGCGACAATTTCACCACCCGAGATTGTGTGCTCGTTCACCAGCATGATAATCCTGCCGTGGAACGACCTTTTGCCCAGTCCTTCTGTCACTACAGTGATCGACTTATCCCCATCCTTGAACTTCAAAAGCGTAAGAGGCGCGAGCAGTTTAGAGCGTGGGATTTCGGTGAATTGGGCGAGCTCTTCGCGGCGATAGCCCTGTTGAGCACGAGCGCGCGTCAAGCTGTAACCGACAGGAATTCGGTCCGGCGTGAAATAGCTCATCAGGCGCAGATTCCCGGCTCCTGCCGATCCCAGATTGCCCCTCATGTCAACAATTAGCACCTCCGGGTTACGGAGGTCGCGTATTGCCGAATCGATCTCTTTGGCAACCCCCATCCCGAGCATGCCGGGGAATTTGCTCACCCTTAGGTAACCAACGCGATCTTCGAACCGCCGATGCTCAACGTTCTGCGTTTGGCTCTCATCTTCCTTTTCGGTTGGATCGAATTCGAAGCTCTGTTCGGCCTGGCCCGGGTTCCGAAAGCTCACTTTAACCCGGTTGCTCGGTTTGAAACGAGGAATCTCGGAATCATTTACCTGAGCATCATCAACGGCAACTAGCGTTGCACCGGGTAGGACGCCGGCGGCGCGTGCATGACCGCCGATCAGAACGTCCTGGAATATCCAAGCGCCGTTCCAGCGGAAAAAGCTGCACTTGATTGCTCTCCAGAGGCCGATCCGCCGCTCGGACTCGTGGCCGAACTCTATCGGATATGCCTCCAGTGTGGAAAGAACATTGTTGAGATCGTTCGTGAAAGTGGAAGTCCGCAACAGCCGAGACTGTTCGCGATCGAATAGGTCGCGTACCGAAACACCGTGGAGCTCTGGGTCATAAAAACGTTGCTCGCAAGTTGTGACGACGGTCTCGATTAACTGCCTGCGAACGTCCTCGGATGGTGCGAAGGACGTCATGCAGTAAACCTCCATTGTAGTCGGGCCGAAGTTGGTCGCCCAGGTTTGCCAGCCCTGACCGGAAATCAACTGGCCGAACCCCTGCCGGTGTGGGCGTCACAAAAAGCGAGCGGACCGCCAAGGCAGTGGAGAACCAGATACGGGCAATGGGCTGCGAGGTATTCGAGATTGGGCTTTTCAAACCGAGCGCCACCGGCAAGGAGCCAGTGATGCTCCCGCGCACCTGGGACGTTCAGACTCTGCTGCGATCGATTCCGTGGCTCAAGCATCAGAACCTTGACGGCCGCAACGTATATATCAGGCCGAAAGGCGAGCACAACCTTTCGCTGGTTGATGACTTGACCTCCGTTAGCGTGGAGCAGATGAAGGCAACGGGCTTCACTCCTGCCCTTATCGTGCAAACATCGCCCGGAAACTTTCAGGCCTGGCTGAAGCATCCGGCAACCCTACCCAGAGACCTGAGCACCGCGGCAGCGCGAGAACTCGCTACGAAGTTTGAAGGGGATCGCGGCGCCGCAGATTGGCGTCACTTCGGCCGACTTGCCGGCTTCACCAATCGCAAAGAAAAATACCGAGCGTCAGACGGGCTATTTCCGTTTGTTCTGCTGGCCGAGCACACCGGAGTGGCATACGGAACCGGCGAACAGTTCATCAACCGCGTTCGATCGCGATTTGAAGCCGAGCAGGACGAACGACGAAGAGCTTTACGCTCCGATCCGCCCCGTCACATCCAGGCGATTTCGCTGAAATCAATCGAAGCATTCCGGGCGGATGAGCGCTACGGCGGCGACGGCACGCGAGTGGATTTGGCGTACGCCGTGTACGCACTTTCTCATGGCATCAGTCCGCAAGCAGTCACCGCCACCCTCCGTTCTCGCGATCTCTCCCATAAAGGGACAGAGCGAAGGCAGGAAGAATACGTCGAGAGAACTGTCCGTAAAGCGTTGGGCGCAATTGTTCCCGGCAGTCGGGAGAGATGACCGACAGGATTTCGTTTCGCTCCGACATCTGCAAGGATGCGCGTTTATGGGGACCTATGTGACTGGAGAAACCCAAGCCGCCAGCCATTGAGTCGTTCAATCCCTTGCCCTCCAAGATTTGTGCGGCGCACTTATCTACTCGGGATTCGCGCGTCAAAGTTGTTTCGCGGGAATCCGGCAGATGTAGCTTTCCCAACGCCGCTGGGTGTGAGCACGCTGATTCAGTGAGACAGAGACTGCCACGATCTTCGCCTTTTGTTCCTCGATTAATGTATCGTTGTAACAGCTCAGCACTTGTAACGCATTGAAACACCAGAGGATGAAGCGAAGGAGCGGTAGAGGCTCCGATAAAATGATTCCTCAATGCCTCCATGGCCAGATCCGTTCGCCAGAATACGGACACTGTACCACTTCACAGATATGACCAATCTTGAGAGCATTCGACGATTGGGCGGCCTCTTTTCAACGGCGCGGCTTCGCGAGATCAATGAAGCGTTTTGTGCAGGCGGTGACGAAGAGAGTTTGTCGCTCGATACGCGCTGCGGAATGGATCGGTTTGTTCATCTGTGCTGGGCGCATGGACATCCGATGGCAGGCAGAATAGCCGAGCGCAATCCGGCCGCTCGGTTGACCTATCTGCCTGTCGACAGGACGGTAGTCTATCTGCCGGGAGTGATGTTTTCAACTGGGATTGCTTATTCGAACAACGCGGAGACGATGTGGCTAGACGAAGCTTGTGAGCGGAACCTCATCGACTTCCATGCACTGTACGCGTGGACGGACTGGCGCGACCCCGACGCTCAGAGCAAGCGCCGTGCAGCCGAGCTGTGCGAGATCCTTATTCCGGATCACATTCCGCTGTCATACCTGAGGCTTCCAAATGGCTGAGCGCCCAGTTTTCGTCGCCTCCCCTGACAGGCCAGAGTTGGTGAAGGAAATATTCTTCCCGCTGAAGTGGGCGCCGGGATTTGCCGCGGTGCAGAAGGAGAAAAATATAAAGGCGCTGCACGAAGCCGCGACCGCCGCGGGTATTGCGAACGTCTTGGAAGTCTCGTCTAAATCTGAGAAGGAGCGCGGGCGACATTTGAGCGCGTTCCACTTGAAAGTTCAGGTCCCGACTCTGGGCCAGGTGCCACTTGAATGTGTTTTTCAAGGCAGCAAAGTTTTCGAGAATGGGGGACCTTACACCGATCTCTACACCAAAGAGGCTCGTGTGGCCAAAAAAGATCCGCGACTTAAAGAATCAGGAGCTTTGGTCGCGTTCGAATATGCAGGCGAGCGCTGGCCGTTAGAGCCCAAAACGGCTTTTTATGACTGGCTTTATGCGAGCGCGATATTTCCGCACCGGGAGTGGGCGCGCAAGCTTCGCAGCTATGGCGGCTTCAGTGACATCGAATTCAACCCATTCCGGTCTATCAATTGCCAAGCGAGGTCGATTGCGCTTTTCTTAAGCCTGCTAGATCGTGGCGTATTGGAAAATGTGCTCGCGTCGCCTGACGCCTTTCTCGATTTCCTTCGCAACTCGTCCTACAGACCGCAATTGCGGGATCATGAAATCTCCGACGACGGAAGCGTCTCGTATGACGAGATCGGTATATGGTCGGAAGTAAAGCTCGCCATCATCAAGGATTATGCTTCAGCCTATGCGCGGATTCTGGACGCCACGCAAAGAAAGACCGCGTCCAGTTTGAAATGGTTGTACATTGACGCCTTTGCGGGACCGGGCATTCATCTTTCGAAGACGAGCGGCGAAGTTGTCGACGGCAGTCCGTTGATAGCGCTGGGCACGCAACCGGCATTTTCCGAATATCACTTTATCGACGCCGATCCGACCCGGGCGCGGCAGTTGCGGAGCATTACTGGCCCAAGAAAAGACGTCCATATCTACAGCGAGGACTGCAACGACGTCCTGCTGCGGGATGTGTTCCCGAAAGTTAAGTTCGAGAACTATCGTCGCGCGCTCTGCCTACTCGATCCCTACAACATTAACCTGAAGTGGGAGGTGATTGAAACCGCCGGCAAAATGGGAACGGTCGAGGTCTTCCTCAACTTCATGATCATGGACATCAATCGGAACGCGTTGCGAAGAAATCCGGACAAAGCGGTGCAGAGCAAAATCGACCAGCTTACGCGGCTTTGGGGCGACGAGACGTGGAAGGAAGCCGCATACGATACGGCGGGGAATTTGTTCGGCAATCCTGAGAAAGTGTCCAACGAACGATTTGAAAGGGCATGGCGCGACCGTCTTAAAACGAAAGCTGGCTTTAAGTATGTTTCTGAGCCTATGCCGATGAAGACCAGAACCAACTCAGTCATTTACTATCTCTATTTCGCTTCACAGCGCCCTGTTGCTGCAGATATAGTCTCGGACATCTTTAACAAATACGCGAAACGGCAGGGACTCTGAAGATGGCAACAAGTTCACACATCGAATGGACCGACGCGACCTGGAACCCTGTCACGGGCTGCACGAAGATAAGCCCAGGTTGCAAAAACTGCTATGCGGAACGACTCGCAAAGCGGCTTAAGGCAATGGGTCAGCCAAACTATCGCAATGGCTTTGCCGTTACGCTTCAGCCGCAGATGTTAGAGCTTCCGTTCAGATGGAAGACGCCGAAGCGCATCTTCGTAAACTCGATGAGCGATTTGTTCCATGATGCCGTCCCAACCGAGTACATCAAACAGGTGTTCGAGGTAATGAGCCGCGCCGACTGGCATCAATATCAGGTATTAACGAAGAGATCAGACAGGATCTTGGAATTGAGTAGAGATCTGCCATGGGCGCCTCATATCTGGATGGGCGTCAGCGTCGAGAATGAAAGGTACAAGTTCCGAATCGATGACCTGAGGAACACCGCCGCTCATGTCAAGTTTCTATCATTGGAGCCTTTGTTGGGCCCACTGCGCAAACTGAACTTGAAAGGGATCGACTGGGCAATTGTTGGCGGTGAGTCTGGTCCGGGAGCGCGAACGATCGACGAAGACTGGGTCGCGGATCTGCGGGATCAGTGCGTCAAGGCCAGTGTACCTTTCTTCTTTAAGCAATGGGGCGGCGTGCATAAGAAGAAAACCGGCAGGTCTCTAGCAGGCAGAACCTGGGACGAGATGCCGCTTCATGCCCGACTTGTAGTGCTGTAACCGTCGTCGCCCGGATCAACTAATATAGACGCTCGGGAGAGTGTTTTCTTTATCGATCCATGGAAGAC
Source organism: uncultured Acidobacteriaceae bacterium (assembly GCA_963730775.1). GTDB lineage: Bacteria > Acidobacteriota > Terriglobia > Bryobacterales > Bryobacteraceae > Bog-105. The sequence goes on from CAVSTI010000030.1 coordinate 8,093, forward strand.
TCAAGGGTGGCGAAGTGCCTAGCGGCAAAGCGCGAATCTAAATCCGTCGAATTCAAAGAACAGTTCAATCCAGCGGATACCAAGCAAGCCCTTGAAGTGCTCAAGGATCTCGTCGCGATCGCGAATTCGGGAGGCGGCGCTCTGGTAATCGGAATCTATAACAACGGCAACGCGTCCGGGTTCGATGTGAAGCCCGTGATCGACTACGATCATGCGAAGTACTGCGATCTCATCAGAAAGTACACGGGCCAGCATTATGCCGACTTCGAAGTCCTTCAAGCGGAAAGAGACAGGCATCAGATTGCCGTCTTCATCATCTCTGCGCCTGACGTACCCCTCGTTTTCGAAAAGCCCGGAACGTATGCCGTCGAGAACAACAAACAGCAAACCGCCTTCAGCCAAGGGACAGTGTATTTCCGGCACGGCGCAAAGTCGGAACCGTGTACTAGCGATGATTTACGGAAATTCATTGAACAGCGGAACCGCGAGTTGCAGGACCAACTGGTCAAAGGTTTGCGGAAGGTCGCCGTTGCGCCCCGCGGTTCGCACCTCGAGGTTATTCCCGCGAAAGGCACAATCTCCGGCGCGACGAGTAGCGGCGGACAGCCAGTGCCGGTTAGAATTACGAGCGATCCGCATGCACAGAACGCTGTGTTGGTAGACAAATCTGAAATGTTCCCACACAGGCAAAAGGATGCCATTGCCAAAATCAAGGCCGGACTGCCGGGAGGGCCGACACTGAACCAGTTTGATTTCCGAGCCGTCGTCCAGGTTCATCATGTTGCCGACGACGACCGTTTTTCGTGGAAGCCACAATTCTCCGCTCGGCAGTACAGCGAGGCTTTCGTAGAGTGGGTCATAGAGAAGGTAAGTGCAGACCCGATGTTTTTTCAAAAGGCGCGGCAGAACTTCAGCAATGCCGTATAAACGCATGGCGTGCTTGGCCGTTCTCGGCGGAGTGATCCGCAGCGTTTTAGGTGCTTTGCCGCCGGCAATCCGGTTCCACCGCGAGATGACCCAGACGCAGCAGCCATCGACGATGTGACAGCATCACAGCATCAGTCCAGAACTTCAGAACATAAGATACGCAACGGCAAATCAGCGTGTTTGCGGCGCCCGTAGCGCGACAAGAGCTATGTACCTGATATGCTCTGCCGAGGTTAGAGAACGGCGCGCTCCGACAATGGGAACGATCGCAAGCGTCCACACGTGGCCAGCGGCGATACGAATCCCCGACCGGACTAGGACGGGAAGCCCCGCTGCATGCGCCTTAGTGATAAGGCATCGATTGGGAGCTAAGCGCGTTTAATCGGATTTATATCCCTAGACGGGATCTGTACAGTGCGCGCCGAATTCGTGGACCTCAGATGCCCTTGGGGCGCGGTTGTGGCTGTGCTGTATTTCTTCGTTGCATGGTCAGTGGATCGCATAGTTCGAACGCATCGTTGTACCAATTGATTCGCCTCTTATCGTTGACATCTATTGCTTCCATCCCACCGAGAAACCTTTTCCCATTCCAAATGGTTCCGAAAGTTCTTGCAGGGCCGACCCGATAAAGGCCAACGAGTTGTGGAGGACCGCCGGTGAACGGATCGACTCCGCTCTTTATGTGGTCGACAAATGCAGAGAAAACAGACCGGCTCGTTCCTCCCACTTCGCTGGGACGCCATCTGCTCACTAATTGATCGCTGAAGCCATCCCGCCCGGAACCAAAGGCGAACCGTTCTTGGCCATCCTCGTAATAGGTCAATGGGCCAGAGGCTTGAGGAATCTCGAGTCGTTTCGAAGTTGTGGAGATACCATCTCTAAACTCTGCGATGAACGCAAAGAATGCACACTCCATGCCGCTACCCTGGCGACCACCGTACAGCAGGGAAAAGTTGCGGCCCGCGGAACTCGGATACGTGCTGCATGATGCTTCGAGAGATCTGACGATCCAGTCGAGCTTACATTCAGGAGTTTCGTGTGCCAGTGACACTGCTCCGCTGTCAATCAGCTCGGTGATTTGTCCAATGGTTTGGGTGGGCAAGAGAACGTCGCCAGCGTAGCCGAGGATTCCTGCTGAAGTAGCGGAGGCAAATGTCTTCCGCCCGTTGTCCCATGTGGCCGCGACAACTTTGCGGCCACCTCCGTGACTCCGGAACCACGAGAGTCGGCTGTCCGAAACAAGATAAAGGGACGCCGGGCCCCTGGAATCTATGCCCAGCCAGCCCGCAAGAGTCGTCAGGGTCAACCACCTTTCTGGTCAATGCTAGCATCGGGAATTGCGGCGTAAACAAATGCCGCGATGGCGCAACTCCCCGGGTCTCCACCAACAGAAAATATGGGGACGCGAGTTGCTAGCTCTGCCGGCCTTGCGGTCGGCAGGGTGACCGGGGTGTATAACCGAAGCGAGCATCCAGGCACATGCTGCACGTCAAGCAAGAAGTCATCCTTAAAAGCACCGCTTCGGACACCAACTGCCTCGCCATGGCTGTCGCCCATTCGGAACCAGACGATTAGGACCGGGAAGTCCCCTTCAGTCCGTTGTTCGTTCGGAAATCCTAAGGCGAACGCGTTTACCTGGTCATCTGCAACATCGAGAGCACGAGCAATACGATCAATCCAAGCCAAACCAGCGCGAACTTCCGGCCGAACACGGAAAGCAGTACAAGGAACAATCGCATCTGCAGCTCCAGACTATCAGCCCGCGATCAGTCGATATAGCCCCATGCCCGTACCTGTCAGTATGATCCCCAAGAGGACTCCGGCACGGAACCAACGAAGCTGCGCAGCGGGCGTATGGCCAACGGCGGCTGGTCCCGATTGCGTCGCAAGCAACTCCGCTGCCCATTCTTTCCGAGCTTCGAGTGCGGCAGCTTTGACTTGTTGCGCCAGTGTTTTGCCGGCCAGGTGCTCTCCTTTGCTGAGCGATTCTGCGAATTGGGCCAGGGTCGCTGAGATCTGGTTAAGAAGCCTAGTCGTTGTCTCTTCGAGCACGAGCTGGTTCAGAGTCACGAGTGCGAAAGCCGGGTCGTTCGCTTCCAGCCGTATGCCATTGTGTGCGGTCACCTCCGCGATCAGGCGCTTCACATCAAGCATGATCAGATCCCAAGTGACGCCAACTGATCGAACAGGTCTCTCTGAACCATTTTCAGCCGTTGCTTTGTCATCAGGGAGAATCCGCCTTCTCTAATTGCCTCATCGAACGTCAGTTTCTTCGCGATCACTTCTTCAACGTCTCGCCCGAAGGTGTCGTGGTTCCGCTGGGCGATGTGGACGGAGCCGAAAACCCTTTCGGCATTCTCAAGGTACGCAGCCATGTCTGCAAAGGTTTTCCCATCTCGTTCGACTCGCCCGAAATACTCATTGACCCAGACAATGATGTTCCGCTCTTCGGTACTCTGTGCCAAGCTGCGAAAGCCGTTGATTGTATCGAGTAACGCCTGGCCGCCTGTCACCACGGTATGCACGAATAGCCTTTTCCCGGCACCCCTGAGCAAATCGACAACGCGGTTTTCGATCACGTAGCTCCACAGCGGGAGAAAAGTCGAAGCGCCGTTGTCGATAACGAACGTGGCGTCCTCGGTCAGCAGACGCTCTATAAGCGCATCGAATCCGCGCGGGTCGATGTTCCCGTTCCGGAGAAGCTCTAAGCGACTGGCGTTCACAGCCTTGTACTGCGAAAACGTGCGGTTTACAGGATCAGTGTCGATACACTCGATTCTCTGGTTCCTGCTCTGAAGGTACTGGGCAAGAATACTTGCCACGAGCGACTTTCCGACGCCTCCCTTCCCTTGCAAAGACATGTGAATCGCGTGCTCGCCTGAAGATCCTGTTGGCTGTACGCTAGGTTCGTTACTATCCTGTATTGCCGTTCGCGGCATTGTTGGCTCTCCTCTCAAATCAGTTCGTCTTCTTTGAAGTCTGGGTTGTACTCGAACGTGGACCGCTTTTGTTGCCGAGCTCGAACATTCGCTAGCGGATCGTCTGCACGTTCATCGGCAGGCCGTTGGTTGGGAACTGGCGTTGTCGGCTCAGAACCTTTGCTGCCGACAATCTCCGCGCTCGCTGTACTTTCTCCTGCCTGCGGCAGTGCGGATTTGGCCTGACTTTCTCGGCGCCGAATCCTGCCGATGTAGGAGGTGAGCTGGTTGTAGGTCAGGTCGACACCCTCCTCCGCCAGCCAGTCCCGAATGCACTTCAGACTTTGCCCGTTATCTATGGCTGCTTGAATCGCCGGCCAAAGCGCGCGTACGGCCCCCGCCTTTGTGGCCGGTTTGATTTTCCCCTTCGCAGCCATGCGCGCGCGGGCGACTTCTATCCAGTCGTTGGTGTTGTCGCCGGGCATGCTGAAGACGCCTCAAACAGGAGGGCACCAAATCCTCTGATTCGGTCACCCAGCATTCAGAAAACAGCGGAAAACATCTGAATACGGCAGCACGCGACTATTGCGGTACTCGACGGCACTAAACGGCGGATAACGGCATTTCTCGTTATCGCGGTTCAACAACTCAGAGCCTAATGTCCTTCCAAAACCTTGTAGTGGAACATAAAGGGTTGTCGGACGCTTGGCTGGCTTTTTGTGGGGACGCACTTCAGAATGGGCGGTTGAATCGTCCGGCACTTGCGCTCTGATGTCCGACATTCGCCCGACGCTGCCCAGACCGAACTCCGCCATCGACCGAAACTGCCGGATCTATGCCCTTTCAGGTAGCCAGAATGAACAAACGTACGGTGCGCCTGCCTATCGAGCTGGACAGCAAGGTTGAGCAAGCGGCTACGGCTCAGGGCTTCAAAACCACATCGGACTTCATCAGGGATGCTCTGAAATCCGCGCTTGACGAGTCGAGAAACCTGGGCGCAGTTGAAGACGCAGAGCAGCGGATGGTCGCCGGCCTGGATCGCATTGCACGCGAGCTTCGAAGCGTACGGCGTATCCAGCAAGCTCAATTTGCATTCACCGAAACTCTTGTCAAGGTTCTGCTCACGTGCATCCCCGAGCCCGGCAGCGATGTATACGCCCAAGCGAAAGCCCGAGCCATGGCGCGATATTCAGAGTTCCTGAAGAGCGTCGGCAAAGCGATTGACGGGGACTCAAAAGCCGTGCTCGCAGAACTAGCCACCTCGAATGCGCAAGAGTAAGTCCCCAAAACCCACTAAGACCGGTGGCAGCGCCCATAGCAACTCGTCGGACGACGATCCGAAGTTCCGGTTGCGACCGCCATCGGCGCGCACCGCCCTTCGCGGAGACATGGGTTGGTCGATCGCGCTCAGGACAGTGTTGCGATATGCCAACGGCTCGGCTAAGTCTCGGAAATCCTATCGGTCGGCAGCACATAGCGGGAATCGGCGCTCGTTCAGTCAAAGGTGCGCTGTCCGAGTCACATACTCGCCAAACAAGACGGCCGGGCAATGGCGTGCGCACGGAATCTACATCGCGCGTGAAAGCGCATCAGGGAAACAGCGCGCCAGCGGTTTTCACGCCGACACGTCCGGAACAGAAGTCGCAGCCAGGTTGGACCGTTGGCAGACCGAAGGCGACGAGCGCATTTGGAAGGTGATCCTCTCACCGGAATTTGGTGACCGGGTCGATCTTGAGCAAATGACCCGAGAGGTCATGAAGCGTTCGGAACGGCAACTCGATACAGCTCTGGAGTGGATTGCGGTGACGCACTTCAATACTGAACACCCGCATGTCCATTTAGTGATCCGAGGTCGCCGTGATAATGGCAGTCCATTGAATCTGCCGCGTGAGTTCATCAAGCAAGGACTTCGAGAATTGGCAGCAGACGCCTGCACACTCCAACTGGGGCCGCGCACCGAGCTTGACGCTGCTGCAGCCGAAGAACGAGAAGTGCGCGAGCGCCGATACACCTCCCTAGACCGAGCTCTCGCGAAACGAGCAGTTTCCGGAAAGGCTGGCGACGCCGAGCAGACCAGGATAACGTTGGGCCCGCCCACTCGCCCAGGAAGCTTCGCCGCTGCCAGTCGCGAGCAACATCTTCGGGCTCGATTAATTGTTCTTCAGGATATGGGCTTGGCAAGACAGCTCAATCAGAACGAGTGGCTCGTTCGTAACGACTTCTCGATGGTTCTGGCAGCAATGCAACTCTCGTCCGATCGTCAGAAAATGCTTTCTGCAAACGGGAGCCTACTCTCTGACCACCGCTTGTGCCTCAGTGTTCTCGATTTCGGCAGAACGCCGGAGATTCAAGGACGAGTTCTTGTGCACGGAGAAGAGGAGCAGGTTTCCGGGAGCGGCCGGCACTATCTTCTGCTAGAGGGTACCGACGCGCAGGTCCACATGATCTTTTATACGCCTGAAATGGAGACGGCGCGAAGCGCTGGACGACTGAAGCCAAACAGCTTTGTCCGATTTTGCCGTCAGAGTGCCACGGGCGGGTCAAGTCTTAAAGTTGAGGATCTTGGAAATGCGGAGGCGCTGCTGCATAACCGGGCTTTCTTGACGTCGAGTGCGCAGCGACTGATTGGGAGAGGTGTGGTTCCAACCGAAGAAGGTTGGGGTGGCTGGCTGGGAAAGTACCAAGCTGCAGTCTGCGGTGCAGCGTTTACGTCACAGCTAGACAAAGATAACTCCCGCGGCCGTTGAACAGCACCGCCGAACGTCCGAACGCGCTAGGGGATGCAGCAGGACCTGTGATGCCCGACCGATGGAATGACCGATAATTCCGACGCCGTGCCCTTGGAGAGTGAGAGGCGCAAGAGTCTAGCGCGCCCTCCGAAGGAGCACAAGATGGCAAACTCAACCAGACCGCAAGACCCCAAGCAACTCGAACCGAACTATGTCGGTGCCGAGCCTCTCGACGGTTCCGGTTTTGAAACAGAGGAATCCGAGAGCGAATTCACCGATTCCATCGAAAGCACGGAGGACTAGGACGTGGCGGAAACGACCGAGCAGCCAACTCCGAAACCTCGAGATTTCCGGCAGGAAGTGACAGACAATATCATCGCGATGCTGGAGAAGGGGGTCGCTCCGTGGCAGAAGCCTTGGGACGCTCAGTCCCATCTCGCTATGCCGTTAAATCCGACTACAGACCGCGCCTACCGGGGTGGAAACGCGATCCACTTGCTGGCCATGGGTCTGCAAAGGGATTACGATGACCCTCGATGGATGACTTATAAACAGGCCTCAGAACAGGGTTGGCAGGTTCGAAGAGGCGAAAAGGGTACCCAGATTGAGTTCTGGGATGTGAAGACTCAGCCCGATGGATCCAAGCAAGCCGGCCAGACACCTGAGGCGCCAAAGGGCAGTGAGGAAGGAAAGAACGGAGAGCCGGGACAACGCCTCATTCATCGGGTATACACAGTGTTCAATGCGCGTCAGATTGAAGGAATTCCCGCGCTCAATCCAGTCGTGCGTGAACCATTCGAAGTGGCTGAAGCAGGCGAGCGCATCCTAAAGAACAGCGGCGCCAAGATTTCGCACGACCAGGCTGACCGCGCTTTCTACGATCGCCGAAGAGACGCCATACACCTTCCGCCGAAGGAAGCTTTCAAGGACGCGCCCGGCTATTACGGAACCGCCCTTCACGAACTGGGGCACTGGACCGGTCACCCAAGCCGTTTGGATCGCTGGACTCTGAACGACAACTACAGATTTGGCGACACCAACTACGCGAAGGAGGAACTTCGTGCCGAGCTCGCCAGCGTTTTCATGGCAGCAGAGAAGGGTATACCGCACGATTCACAGAACCACGCCGCCTACGTTGGATCGTGGATTCAGGTTCTGAAGCAGGACAAGAATGAGATCTTCCGTGCGGCTCATGATGCATCCAAGGCGGCCGATCTACTACTGTCGCTGGAACGCGACGTCTCCATTGCGGATCAGAACCTCGATACGGCTAGCCCGGAACCGAGCGCCACAATCACCGAGGTTTCGCGCCTAGAGAACGACCGCGAACTGCTTGAGGAACAATCGGCCGGGCATGACGCAAACGAAAGCCGAAGCGAAGAACAGAATGGTGGTCCGCTCAAGCCTGGCGGCAACGTCACCGCACACGAGCCCATAACGACCCGCGAGTCAACACAGACAGCTGCGCGGCACGAAAACCAGAACGGCGCCGTCTCTGTAACTGAGAAGCAGACGGGCACCGAACGCAGGACGCAAGTTGAAAGGCAGCCTGTCGAAGTCAACGGCGTGCAATCTCGTCAGCCCTCAGCAGATCGGTATTCAGAGCAATTCCAGGAAGCAATGTCCCTCACGGCACAGCTCGTCGGTGACTCGGCAAAAACTAAACCGGCGCAACTGATCGCCGGAGTCCATCGCGGAAAGATCATTGGCGAGACCTCAGATCTGGTGCTCCAGCACGAGTCGTCTCGGTCAGTTGTTGTTCACTCGAAGGACCTGTTCGACGCCGTACCGAAGGTGGGCGCCAATGTCGTCGTGAATTACACAAACGGGACACCCTCAATCCGCGAAGTCAAAGAGCGCGGACGCGCTTTGGGCGTATCACGTTAGATTCCATCCAAGCACTAATCCCAATAGCAGCGCGACTTCGTCACATGACCCAGCAAAGCCCTCCCTATCGAATGCCTCGCAAACCGGGCTACCTCGGTGGGTACCACTGGAGAGCAACTTTGCTGGGCCTCTTCTCACTGACCATCGTCAGTTTGCTGTCGACGCAGTTCATCGCCAGCCAATTCAAATACCAACCCGCTTTAGGGATCCCGATACTCCGTCGCGGGCAAATCAGTGTCTACCAACCCTTTGCCTGGGTGATTTGGGGCTGGCGTAACTCGACATCCCGTGATCCGCGCATCCGACAGCCATTGTTCGAAGGCGAAATGATCGTTCTCGCCGGCAGCTTTCTGAGCATCGCAATTTTTTTCGTCGCAACGAACAGGCGTGCGCGAAAGCTCTCCGAAGGTGCGGAAGATCTTCACGGTTCCGCGCGGTGGCAGAACGAAGAAGACGTGAAGAACACGGGGCTGCTGGAGTCTCCGCAAGGCGTTTACGTCGGCGGTTGGCAACGTGACAGCGATTCTGCGATTCGCTACTTACGTCACAACGGGCCCGAGCACGTTCTCGCATTTGCCCCTACTCGTTCCGGCAAAGGTGTTGGGCTTGTCATCCCTACCTTACTTGCCTGGAGTGAATCCGCAATCATCTACGACATCAAAGGTGAGAATTGGGCTCGAACCGCAGGTTTCCGGCAAAAGTCCGGTCACCTTTGCTTCAAGTTTTCACCTGTTGAGCAGAATGCAAGTTCAAGATTCAATCCACTTGCCGAGATCCGACTGTTCACACCCCGCGATGTCAGCGACGCACAGAACGTCGCAAACATGATTGTGCGCACCGGTGAAGACAGTCCGCAGGAGCGGTACTGGCAAGATGCTGCGTCCTCCATTACCACCGGGATGATCCTGCACGTTTGCTACGAAGCAGCTCTCCACGGTCGAATCGCATGTCCGGCGGACCTGGCACATACGTTCACGATTCCTGGACAGTCCTTTCGAGACACGCTGAGTGAAATTCTCAACTTTGAGCACGATCCCGGCTTGAAGCACAACTGGCACACTCCTCATGGCGAACGGATCGCTACTCATCCCGTCGTCAGGGAGAAGGCTCAGGAGATGCTCGACAAAGAGGATAAAGACTTCGGCGGTGTCTTATCGACCGCTAAAACGGCCCTGACGCTATACAGCGATCCGCTGGTCGCACAAAATACATCGGCTAGCGACTTCGCGATTGACGATCTAGTCAACCACGACCGGCCAGTTTCGCTATATCTCGTCGTGCCGCCCAGCGACAAAATCCGCCTGCGCCCTTTGATTCGGCTCATGTTCACGATGGTGGTCAATCGCTTAACCGAGCGCATGGTGTTCGAAGGCGCTGAGCAGAAAAAGAATCGACATCGGCTCCTGCTTCTTATTGATGAGTTTCCAAGCCTTAATCGCATGGAGGTGTTTGCCGATGCGCTTTCCTACATGGCTGGTTACGGCCTCAAGGCGTATCTGATTACCCAGGACATTCGCCAGATTGTGGATGCATACGGCAATAACGAGAGCATCGTTTCAAACTGTCACGTACGCATCGCCTTTGCACCGAACCAGTACGAGACGGCCGAACTGCTTAGCAAGATGACCGGCGTAACAACCGTTCCGAAGGCGAGCTATAACTTCAGCGGATCTCGATTCTCGCCAATGATGCAGCATGTCAACGCAAGCGTTGACTATATCGAGCGGCCGTTGATGACTCCTGATGAGGTCTCCCGTCTTGCGCCAGCGCGGAAAGAGGGACAGGGGCTTGCAGAACGAATCGTCGCGCCTGGTCAGATGCTGATCTTTGTCAGCGGGCATTTCCCAATTCTCGGGACGCAAATGCTTTACTTCCTTGACCCGGTTTTGCGCGCGCGAGCCGAGCTTGCTCCGCCGACTGGCTTCTATCAAGTTGAGGACGGTACGGTGATCCCGCAAAAGGAGATCACAAGAACACGAAATCGGATCAGCCAGGCGGAAGTGGCTCCCGAGGCCGCAGCCCTCACTGACTGTGAAAAGGGCTTTGTTGAAGAACTACAACTCGGAATGTTCGGAGATTAGCATCGATGCAACACAACCGACTTCAGGTTGCCGGTTACCTGGCGGCCAAGCCAGAGCTGCGCTATTTGCCATCGGGAACTAAAGTGGCGAACGTCCGTCTCGGCGAGAGCTACCGATTCACAGGCAAGGATCAAAGAGTTGAGACTCACACGAACTGGCACCGGCTCACCTTCTACAACGAGCTTGCCGAGCTTGCGCTCTCGTTCGAGAAGGGTGACAACGTGTTTGCTGAAGGCAGCCTGCAGCAGCGTCAGTTCACGCCGGCAGATGGCAGCAAGAGAACCGTTTACGAGGTTGTTGTGAAGAGCTGCCACCTGATTGCTGCTTTGCGGAACGGGCAAGATGATCTTGCGCAACAGACTACAGAGTCGCCGAATGAGGAGAGGAGCGGCACGAATGAAATCTTCGATCAGAACTGGCCTCTGTGAGCGCATCCTCACCACTAAGTGGCGGCGGGTGGCACGGGGTTTTGTGGTCGGATCGGGCCTGCTAGTTGCCTTCTTTACTGCTGTCGGCCTAGCCGGAATCCGGATCAACATAACACCTTCGCTTCCCGTCGGTCTCTATATCGCGACTGGGCCGCAGTCGGCATTGATTGAGTTCTGCCCGAGCGGTGAGCTCGCGGCGCTTGCAGCTCGCCGCGGCTATCGTACCCCGGGCAACTGTCCTGACGGGGCTTCGGCATTGCTGAAGCCGATCGTGGCGAAATACGGGGATGTGGTCGACTTCACGGCAAAAGGAATATCGGTCAACGGTCGTCTTGTTCGCAACACGGCGCCACTCGCCGTGGATACGGACCGCCGGGCTATGCAACATTTCCCATTTGGCCGTTACACAGTTGGCGACGAAGAGGTGTGGGTAGCGTCGAGCTACAACCCGCGGAGCTTCGACTCCAGGTACTACGGTCCGGTAGCGAAATCCGCGATTCGAGGGTACCTGTGCCCGCTGCTCACACTGTGAGGGTCGGAGTTCTGCTATCTGCGGTTCTCGGCTTTGCCCTCTCAACCGGATCGCCGGTCGGATTGGCAACATCGATCCTGGCCCCGATAGTCTTTCTGCGTCAGCGCTCCCGCGCCCAAGCATTCGCTTGCGCCGTTGTGTATTATTTAGCCGCGCTCCGAGATCTTCCGATCGTGTCACGGAATTTCTTTGGACCGACTGCGGGACTGTCAGAAGGTATCCCGCTCTGGATCATTGTCACTGGGCTGCTCTCTCTTCCTTGGCTTTGGGCGTGGTCTGCTTCGCGCATTTCAATACTCTGGCGATGCCCGACCGCCTTAATTAGCTCGGTACTGCCGCCATTAGGAATAATTGGGCTAGCCTCCCCGACAGCAGCGGCCGGCTTGCTGTTCCCCGGGACGGGTTTTATCGGCTTCGCCCTGACATTGTTCTTGCCCGCTCTGGCTATCGCTAGCCCGCGACCCGCCAGCTTTGCATTAGCCAGTGCGGTTCTGCTGTTTGGTCTGCTGAGCGAATCCCAACTGCCGCCACCGAACCACTGGGCGGCGGTTGATACAAGATTCGGACCCGTCGGGCATGGTCGCGCCGACCTCGTCCGCGAGTATCAGGTTGCCAAACAGATCGAGGCCGAGGCGTCTCGCTCCGCGGCCCGAGTCGTGATCTTCCCGGAGGCCGTAGCGCCAGATTGGATCGATGCGATTGTTCCAAGTGGCAAGATCATCCTGGTAGGAGCAGTCGAACCAATTGAAAAACCGACCGATTTGCAAGCTGAGCTTGCTGCCTTGAAACCTTCACGCACAGAAGCCGTTCCAGCGGAGTCATCGAGCTACCAAAACAAACTGCTCGTCCGCGGCGGTGAAACCAAGGACTTCACCGAGCGAGTGCCGATTCCAATCGGCATGTGGAAACCCTTTACGGGCACAGGCGTCGCTCTAAATCTCGCCAGCCCCGGTACCCTCTCTGTAGACGGCCGCCGCGCAGCCGTCATCATCTGTTATGAGCAGTTAATCGCCTGGCCAGTGCTTGCTTCCTTCCTCGAACACCCATCAATGATCGTCACCGTCTCCAACAACGTGTGGGTCAGCGGTACAGCCATTCCGCGCGTTGAGCGCAGCACGATGGAGTCCTGGGCAAGTTTATTCAGGGTGCCGCTGCTCTCCGCCTCCAACACGTGAGCTCTTTTAGAGCTTTTCACGCCAGCGCTGCACTTGATCCTGTCCCTCATGCCAAAACTTCCTCTGACGATTGCGCGATCAGAACTGTGGCGGAATCAAACCACCAGAGCCGCGCCCAACGCATTGATCGCCTTGTCAGCAGCGCCATAAAGACTGGCCGTTCATCATTTCGAGCTCTTCCTCCACGACGACCGTCCCGAACTGCCGCCGCTGGTCAAGGCCGGCCTCATCCACGTGCAATTCGAGACGATTCACCCGTTTCTGGGACGGAAATGGTCGCCTCGGACGTTTTCTCGTCGCGCTGCTGCTCTGCGAAAGCAAAGCGCTACGGGAGCCGATTCTATATCTCAGCCTCTACCTAAAGACGCATCGATCCGTTTACTATCAGATCCTAGACCGTACGATCGGCGGGTGATTGGGAAGCTTGGCTGGACTTCTTTTTTGCGAGGCGTCAAAGAAACTTCTGAGCAAGCAGCCGAGACTGCCAGGCAAATCGTCGCGATGTTCGACGAGCACCAGCGCCTAATTCAGACGCTCGGGCGGTCAGCCCCGTCTGTGCTCAAAGTCTTTCAGCATCTGCAGCGCAATCCGTCCGTGACCATTCGAGCTACGGCAGAGAAGACGGGCGTGTCGGCTCCAACCGCAGCGAAATCGCTGGAGTACTTGAGGCAGATTGGCACGTCACTGAAAAGACCGGGCGAGAGCGTAATCGACTGTTCGTGTATGAGGCGTACCTGAAAATTCTCAACGAAGGCACGCGATGGTCCCAAGAAGCTGATGTCCGATTGCTATCTGGAAGCCGTTCGAATTCCACATTATTCCGCAGTCGGAATAACGCTCCTTATTCCGCGCGCGGAATAATCCTCGGGACTTTAGGGGCGGTCTAGCGACCATTTTGCGGGAGATTAGGGGCGAATGTACGGGGATTTAGGGGCCGTCTTCTTTATATCCTGACTACCAGATATATAACCTGACTAGGCACCTGTGCTCCTGTGAATATGTGGAAAGCGCTAATCCGCTCCCCGCACCTTGTGCGGCAGAGAAAGAGATAGCATCGACCAAAGGCGGAGCGCCCCTAGAAAACCGAATCGCATTCTGTTATCGCCCCCAAACTCCCGGGGAGTCGCTCTGCGTGCCATGGTTTCCTTGTGTCACTGGATTCGTTGTGAGTCTCAGTAAGCGATTGGCGCATCCCGGCTATTAGGGCCCACTGTCGGATCAAACAGGATCTTATTCCTCTGGCTTGATCTCTGAGAGATTATCGAGAACAGCCAGGAATATGTAGCAATCTCCCTGGGCGGCTCGTTGCCGAAGACGTTCCCAAGCTGCAAGTTGATCCGCGAGGGCCGATTCGAGGACTTGTTCGACAGACACCTTATGAGCTTCAGCTATGTTCCGGGCCTGATCGTATAAGTCTTGCGGGATGTTGATACGGGGATGGCCCGACTTTCCGTTGAAAGTAGCGGCTCTGCAATAACTCACTCTACGATGCCTTTCTCCGCTTCGCAAGACTTGACTTACAAGGGACGACAACATCCAGCTCTGTGAGAAGAACGGGGATCTGCTTGTGTCCCTTGACACGGCGAAACTGTTTCTCAGCCACCAGCAGGCCCGAGCCTACCCAGCGTTCCCGCTGATCGCCTGGGTGCCAGCGTTTCACATTAAGGCAAACCCTTTCGACGATGGCGAAAGCCGATTCGATCACATTGGTGTTGGCCAGCGTCATCCGCAGTTGTTGTGGAACATGAAGCCGGTGTACGGTCAGCGTTTCCTCCAGTCCTTCGGCCAGACTGCGGGCCGCGCTCGGATTCAGGTGCATCAGCTCGTGATGTAATCCATCGAGCGCCTGTTTGGCGGCCGCGTAATCGTCCAGCGCGTAAGCCGCATTCAGCTTTCTGGCCACCGTGGGCTTTTCTTGATCGGTGATGTGATCCAGCACATTGCGTCGCTTGTGCACCTGGCAGCGTTGGATTGGCGCCGCTTCGCCGGCATACTTTTTCACCGCCGCGTGCAGCGCTTTGCCGCCATCCAGAACGTAGAGCCGCGGCTGGTTGAAGTCGAACCCGCGCTGCATCAGCTCACCAAGTAGTTCGCCCACCACGGTGGCGTTCTCCGTGGCTCCCTGCCGGATGCCCAGAATCGTTTTCGACCCATCGTGGCCGATGCCTAGCGCGACGATCATCTGCTGGCCTTCGAATGGTGTGGCATCAATCAAGAGCGCGCAGAACTTCTTCTTCTCTAACCGCCGCTCCATCAGTTCCTTTAGCTTGGCCCGGCTCGCTTCGATGAAATGTTCGCTGATCGCGCTCTTCTCCAGGCCGTATGCTTCGCTGAATTCCCGCACTACCTGGCCATATTTCCTCGTGCTCAGACCGAGCATGAGTTTCTCCCATACCGTCTCCGTCAACGGTTCCCCGCGATGGAACATCTCGTAGCTGCCCAACCGGATCTCCCGATCTTCGGTCGAACGAACTCGCGGCCGCTCGACGGGTACTTTCTGTCCCATCACGACGCAGTACCCGCGTTCTGTGCCCCACCGGTTGGCGGTCCGCTCCGGCAGCGGCCGGTTGCGCTCACCCACCAGATGCCGGACTTCTTCTTCCATCAGCAGCTCGATCATCTGTAGTCCAGCCCGACGGATCAGTTCTCCCACCCCTTCGCGCAACCAACCCACCATCTCAGCCATCGGCAGCACCATCTGCACTGCCGGATTTCCATCCGCGACCATTTCCTCGAGCCGCTTTACGGCTCGCTGCGATTCAATCTGATACGGTTTCTTCATGGCGACTCTCCTTTTTTCCTGCTAAGAAAAATTGCTCAAAGCCTATCAAGGCTTTGCAATGAGAGTCGCTACTTCTACGATCTACTGGGCATTCCCTTGATACGTACGTTCATCGTTCATCTTCCCTCGTCAGAATGCTCAAACTATTACGGATGTCCTGCAACGTGGATCCTGTTAAACGTGGGTGATGATGCCAGCGGGCGCGAGCTCTTACAGGTGGCCAACCGCTAGGTGCGCCCCCAAAATCCCGTGCGTCGTAGCGTGTGCGGATATCGATTCGCGCCGGAATCCGTCGCTCGCCCTCTGATTGGTTCCAGCGCTTCTGAATTCAGGCCGCAGGATCGCGACGCTTCTCTAGCTCGACCATTATGTAAACGGCTGCACTCTCGGTGATCTCGTCGCCGAATGGATTACGTTGCCGCACCGTTCGTGATCTTCGGGTAACAAGATCTTCGGCGGCCGGGTCGTCGACTACATCTGGGCATACTTGTTCGGGATAGTGTTTCAGTACTTCGCGATTAAGCCGATGAAAGGTTTGCCGACAGGCCAAGGCATTTGGGCAGCAATCAAAGCTGACACCCTGTTCTTAACAGCCTGGCAAGTCGGCATGTACGGCTGGATGCAATTGCCACATATTCGATTTTCGGCCACGAGATTGAAAAGACAAGCCCCGTGTTCTGGTTCATGATGCAGATTGCAAGGCTCTGTGGGTTCCTAACCTCGTATCCGGTGAATTGGTGGTTGATCAGAAGTGGCGTGAAGGAAGCAATGTAGAAGCGAGCTGACCTTCGATTCGCCTGCTGACGTCCACTAATAAAGAACCAAGAATCCGTTTCTGGTCGCCACTACAGCCGCGAAACTCCAAGCAGGCAAGCCGGCGAGCGAGCCGTGTTCCGAAAGCAGCGTTCCTGCTGAGTCGTAAGCCTGCCAAGCAAGGGACCCACCTTTGCCCCAACCAGTGCCTTCTGTCCACACGAGCAACGTGTCTCCAGTTGGAGCGATCGCGATTCGCGGGTGTTTGTGGCCTTTGTTCGGGCCAGGAGCGCTGACAGGTTTTGATTCACCAGTGATGTTTTCGAAGTAGACCTGGCCGCCCGTCTCCCATGTTCCTTCGATTTTGTTTCCCCCCTCAGCGAAGCTCATGCTGCTCATCGGGCACGCGTTGATGTTCCAGGGGTGAAGCTCGCGATCCGAAAAGCTGCCGCCTCGATCAGCCGAGGTAAGAAGGTAAATATCACGGTGGATGTCCTGGGTTGCCGAGCGGTACAAGGCATGCAGATCTCCGTTTGAAGCCGAGTACACCGCCATTCCGCAACAGCCGCATGCTCCCGTCGCATCGGTTGTGGCGGGCCGCTCGGCACTGAATGTGTTCCCATCGTCCTCGGAACTCGAGAGCCAGACCTGCCGGCCCGCTTCACCGGCGGGCGCACCTGGCGCCTTCGCATGCCAAGCAACGTAAATGTCACCAGCTTTGTCGGCCGCAACGGAGGCACCCCCATCCAAGCCGAATGTCCGAATCATCAAATTTCGTTCTGGCTCGAATGCATTCCGTTTGTCGTTCAGACGAGTGTAGAGCAGCGGCATGCCCCGCTTTCCAGACTCTGGATTGAGCGGCCCGTCTCCTTCCGTCTCGGAGGATCCATTCCAGACAACGTAGACCCGCCGATTCCTGCCGACTGCCATCTGTCCACCGCGAATGGTGCCAAGAGCGACGGCGGCGCCAGATCGGCTATTTATACGAAGCGGCCTCGACCAGGTCTGCCCCTCATCAGTTGAACTTGCGTAATAGAGGTCGCCATGCGCGGGGTCACCGGAGTAGTACAGCAAATGAATCCTACCGGTCGGGTCGGCGACCGCTTGCGGCTGAATGCCTCCATTTGGCACACGTACCGCTCTGACCGGGAGCACGCTCTGGCTACTGGCGTTTGCAGGCAAGCTATTCCAGAGCGTTAGAAACACAGTCAACAACAGAGATCGAGACAGCATCTGCCCTCATTTCAGCATGCGCAGCTATTCATAGCTTTAAGTTGCAGAGAGGCGAAGATGCCTGCTTCTCCCCAATCCTCGGCTGCGTCCGCTGCTTCAGACGTTAAGATTTAGCCGGCGAGATCGATTTTACGGTGACAGTCTGGCCAGAGACCGTCCCAGCCACGGTGACGCTTTGACCGGCGTATTTGTCGATTTGCTTTGCATCGCCCTCCAGCGTGTACACCTTGCCGCCACTCACCAACGCATAATCAGAACCCTGTTTGACACATTCTCGTGTGCATTGGGCAGGGCTCACGTTGGCCATCATGTGCTTTGCGCCGCACATCGAGTCGCTCACAGTCCCAGTGAGCGTTTGACTGGATTGGGAAAACCCGGCCACGGAGGCAAGTATTAGAAATGTTGGAAGAGAAAACGTTCGTCGATACATCAGGAATTCTCCTTGTTAATCGTTTTAGAAACCATTGGCTTCTTCATCATAAGGAAGAAGATTGGAATGAGAATCAAGACGTGGACGGTTGAGGTAATCATTCCTCCCACGATCGGGGCGGCCATCGGTTTCATTACATCGGAACCAACTCCTGATTCCCACAGAATGGGCGCGAGACTTGCGAGGACAGCCGCGACCGTCATCAACTTCGGGCGTAGACGCTTGACTGCGCCGTCGATCACAGCCTGTTCTAAATCGGCTTGGGTCAGTTCTCCCTTCTCACGCAACTTCGCATTGAGTGCTTCGTGCAAGTAGACCACCATCACGACCCCGGTCTCGACGGCTATGCCGAACAGAGCGATGTAGCCGACCCAGACAGCAACGCTGAAGTTGTAGCGGAGCCACCACTGTAAAAGCAAGCCGCCTGATATGGCGTACACAGTCGGAATGATCAACACGATGGTTTCCGCGACCGAGTGAAACACCATGTACAACAAAAGGAAGATGATGAAAAACACAACAGGCAGGATGATCTTCAGTCGTTCTTTGGCCCGCTGTTCGAACTCATACTCGCCCGACCATTGGTAGCTGTAATTCGGCGGCAGTTGCAGTTTGCTTCGCAGTTGACGAGAAGCGGCTTCCACGAATCCACCGTAATTCGTTGTCTTCAGGTCCACGTAGACATAGCCGGTGAGTGCCCCGTCTTCGTCGCGGATCATCGAGGGTCCGTTCGAAACAGAAATCCGGGCGACTTGGGCCAACGGAATCTGCGCGCCGGACGGTGTCGCGATCAGGACCTGCCCAAGACGCTCCGGGGCGTCCCGAAACTGCCGTTGGTAGCGGACATTGATTGGGTACCGTTCGCGTCCTTCCACATTTTCCGCGATGTTCTGCCCCCCAATACCTGATGCCACTGCGCGCTGGACGTCCTTAATCGTCAGTCCATACCGAGCCGCCTCCGTACGATTTGGCGCGACGTTGATGTAGAACCCTTGCGCCACATGTTCGGCGAAGACAGACCGGACATCCGGGCTGTCCGAAATGATCTTTTGAATATTGGCAGCTACCTGCTCGATCCCGGTAACGGATGGCCCTTGAACCTTGAGACCGACCGGTGTCTTGATCCCGGTGAGTTCCATATCTAACCGGTTCTCTACAGGCATCGTCCAGGTATTCGAAAGCCCCGGAAATTGAAGCTTCGCATTCATTTGCTGAATGAGTTCGTCGTAGGTCAAGCCGGGACGCCAAAGTTCACGCGCTTTCAGCATCACCGTCGTGTCGTACATGTCGAGCGGGGCGTTGTCCGTCGCACTGTCCGATCTTCCCACCGAACCGAAGACGCTCAGCACTTCGGGGAATGAGCGAAGGATTCGATCCTGCTCGTTGAGCAACTGGCTAGCTTTATCAATGCCGATCCCCGGGAGCGCCGTGGGCATGTACAGAGTCGATCCCTCGAACAACGGTGGCATAAATTGACTCCCAAGGTGCAGCGCTAAAGGGAACGTTACTGCAAGGAATACCAAGTTGAGCAGGATCGTCAGGTAGCGGTGACGCAGGCAGAACCGTAGCACCGGCAGATACAATGCCTGAGTGAAACGGGAGATTGGATTTGCATTCTCCGGTCTCAGGCGTCCCCGGATCAGCATCGTCATGAGTACAGGGACCAAGGTGATGGCCAACAAGGACGAAGCAGCCACGGCTAACGTCTTGGTCCAAGCAAGCGGCCGGAACATTCGGCCCTCCTGCGCCTCAAGCAGGAACACAGGCAGGAACGAAACTGCAATGATCAGCAACGAAACGAAGATCGCTGGTCCTACTTGTTTCGCGGCCCCAATTAGGAGGTCAAGACGAACGGCATTCGTCACGACTCCGGAATTGTGTGCCTGATACTCGGAAACAACGCGATAGCCGTTCTCGACCATCACGATTGCCGCATCGACGAGAACCCCGATTGCCAGCGCCAATCCTCCGAGGGACATGATGTTCGAAGTGACGCCGAGCAGGTACAGCGGCAGGAACGATACGAGGACGGCTATGGGTAGTGCAACGATGGCGATCAGCGCGGACCGAAAGTGAAGGAGGAAGACGATCACGACAACGCTGACGATGATCGCCTCTTCGAGCAGATCCCGTTGCAACGTTTGGATTGAGTCTTGGATTAAGCTAGACCTGTCATAGCCAGGCATGATGTCAACACCGACGGGCAGAGATGGAGCAATCTCCCGCAGCTTTCGCTTAACGCCCTCGATGACGTTGAGAGCATTTTGTCCCTGCCGCATGACAACAATGCCTCCAACGGTCTCGCCCTCGCCATTCCACTCCGCCACACCTTCTCGGATGTCCGGTCCAAGAGTCACTTCCCCTAAATCGCGTAGGAGAACTGGGGTACCGTTCTGCGAAGCAACAGGTACGTTCGCCAGATCGTTCGTTGATTGCAAATAGCCAAGGCCACGAATCATGTACCGCGCCCCACTGAGCTCGAGAACTCGCCCGCCCACCTCGTTCGTACTGGCCTTTACGCGATCGATCACTGTTGAAAGCGGAATTCCATACCCTAACAGCTTCTGCGGATCCAGTTGAACCTGATATTGCTTGACGAAACCGCCGATGCTGGCAACTTCAGCTACGCCTGGCACGGTTTCAAGTGCGTATCGGAGATGCCAGTCCTGCAAGCTTCGGAGGCCAGCGAGGTTTTGCTTGTGAGTACGGTCCACCACGGCGTACTCGAACACCCAACCCGCGCCCGTCGCATCGGGACCAATTGCTGGATGAACGTCCGAGGGTAGCCGGCTCCCAATTTGCTGCAGGTACTCGAGAACACGAGATCGGGCCCAGTACAAATCCGTGCTGTCTTCAAACACGACATAGACATACGAATCACCGAACATCGTCTGGGCGCGAACGGCTTTTACATGCGGCGCGGCCAGAAGGCTCGTCACGATTGGATACGTGACTTGATCTTCGATGACGTCCGGAGGTTCTCCACTCCAAGGCGTGTGCACAATAACCTGCACATCCGAAATGTCCGGAAGCGCATCGAGTGGAACCCGACGGAGCGAATAAATGCCCGCCAACGTAAAAAGTAAGACCACCGTAAAGACGAGAAACCGGTTACGAACACAAACATCGATGACTCGCGAGATCATCACATGCCACCCGTGGCGCTGATGTTCAGTTGTTTCGTTGTGACGATCGTTCCGCCGCGTCGCACCGTGATGGTGACCTGCCATGTTCCGCCTGATCCGAGCGCTCCAGACCCGATGTACAGGCCAGGGCTGCTCGGCTTCAGATCACTCTTGGTCGTCATGGCAGCCATTCCCATCGCAGGCATAGCCGGCATGTAGAAGATGACTGTGACATTCGCGTCTAAAACCGGCTTTCGTTGTGAGTCAGTCAGCTTGACCTGGAACTCGTTGTTACCCTTCTGTGGCGGAGAAGGATCTGTCGTGAATTCGACGTTGATCTGCTGCTGAGGGGGCTGTGGCGTGCCACCGCCACCCGGAGGGGGCGGGACAAACGCGCCGGCAGCAGCTTGCAATTGACTTTCCGAGTCCACCAGGAAGTTTGCTGAGCTGACAATTTTCTGCCCAGGAGAGAGGCCCTTGAGAATGAGTATCCGTTCACCGACACGCTGTCCTGACTCCACTTCCTGAGGTACGAGTTGTCCGTTACCGCGATCAAGGAATGCGATCGACCGAGTTCCTGTCAGTAGGACTGCTGTTGCGGGAACAGTGACTTGAGTCCCCAAGCCCACCTTCAAATCGACATTCACATACATTCCGGGCTTTAGCCGGAGATCGGCGTTCGGCAAATCCACACGGACCCGCCCTGTGCGTGTGGTCATATCCACTTGGGGCAGATTCGCTTCGATCCGCCCACGAATCTTGCGGCCTGGATACGCGTCCACACTAATATCGGCCATATCACCCGGCTTGACGCGGCCCATGTCTTCCGGAAAGAGCTGGGCATCGACCCAGACGCGAGAGAGATCAGCGAGAGTATATAGCCGGGTCGCGGGCTCGACGTACAAATTCGGCAACGCATTGCGCTCCGTAATGAAGCCCGATGCCGGCGCGGTGACCAGCATTTCAGAAACAGGCGCACGGGTTTCCTCTACCTGCTGAATGACTGATTCCGGCACGTCCCACTGGCCGAGGCGTGCCTTGGCGCTCTCTACCAACTCAGAAGCGCCGTCCGCCACTCCTTCAATGAAGCTCGATTGCAGCCGGCTTTGGTTGCGCAGCGCAACCAGATATTCGTTTTCGGCCGCAACGAGTTCTGGGCTGTAAATAGTAAAGAGCGGATCGCCCTTTTTGACGAACTGTAATGGAGCATTAGCAAATACCTTTCGGATGTATCCGCTAAACCGAACCTGCACGTACGAGAGCAAGCGTTCGTTGATCGCAACGCTACCTGTCGCGCGAATGTCGTCCATGATCGGTCCTCGTTCAACAGTTGCGGTCTCCACACCGATGCTCTGCATCCTTTCGGGAGATAGCTGGACGGGAGCAAGTCGGGGCGCAGTGGGAGAGTTTGCGGAGGGAGCGCTATCCTCATGCTCTTGTTGCTGAGAGGACCCGCGGGCTATCGGTTGGACGGTCATACCGTTTTCGTGCACCGATGCAGGTGGCCGAGTCCGGACAGTCATAACTACTGCAATGATGGCTACGACTCCGAGCCAAAACAGCGAAGTTCGGAGAACGTATTTATTCATCGCAGCACCTCGCCGGTGAGTGTTTCCAAACGCACGAGGGCGATTTCATGATCGAGCAAGGCTTGGGCGTAGTCGCGCCTAAGCTGAAGAACATCCTCAAGCGAGCTCAGTACAGCATCGAGCGGCTGTCGATTCGATCGCAATGCAGCCAGCGTGGAATTATAGACAGTCTCAGCTTGCGGCAGAATGCCATCCCGGTACTCCTTTAGCTGTTCCTCGGTGCTCGTGAGCGCGGCATACTGTTTGCGAACGCCCGCTGTCTGTTCCTGGAAATGAGCGTCGCGCATCAGCGTCGCCGCCGCTAGGCGCTCCGATGCCTCAGCTCTTTCTGCCTCGACCCGTTGTTTCCGTGGCAGGGTGACCGTAAATGTCGCCATGTAGTAGGCGGGGAAATCGAGGCCGGTTCGCTGGTACATATACCCAACGCTGAAGTCCGGCCTTCCAGCTAGTTTTGTCGCCGAGATGGCGGAGGACTGCTTGGCTATGGTCCGAGCATCTACGAGGAGCGTTGGATTCTTCTGCTCCGTGATATGTAACAGATCATCGATTGCCGGCGAGGCGGCCGACACTGTCAGCTCGCTGGCCACAATATCCGGTGAAGTTTGTGAACGATTCAGGGCGCGTTTCAACTCCGCTTGCACCTGTGCCATCTCCTCGTGGTGCATGGTGACTGCGCGCAGCAATTTTGTCCGTTCTAGTTGGGCTCTGAGAATGTCTCCCTGAGAGCCTTGACCTGAGCTGTAGCGTGCCAGCTGTGCCTCTGTGATTTCGGCGAGCGGGGAGCGGCTTGCGTTCAGGAGTGAAAGCGTGTTCTGGAGATACGAAAGGCGAAGATAGCTGGACTTCAGTTCTTCTGCTACCCTGGCGCGCACCACATCGACCTGCGACAGTTGTTCCGCCGCGGAGGCGTCAGCAACGCTTCCCTTCAGGCGACGTTTGCCTGGATAGGGCAATTCTTGGGAAGCTCCAATGCCAACATACGCGAAGTTGTTATTGCTTAAACCAGCACCAGGCCGAGGACTCCCAACACTGAAGTCCTGCAAAGTAAATTGCGCGTCGGGTAGTGCGGTCACCTGCGCACGTTGATAAGTTGCGGCTCTCCACTCTTTCTCCGCCGCCAAGATTTCAGGATTGTTCTTTTCGGCTTCCGACAAAAGATCCGCTAACGGTGTCGGTTGTTGTGCGCGACAAGGCAACACGGCTGCCATCAAGGCAGCAGCCGCAAGCATGTTCACTCTCATTGCTTGCTTCTCCTCTTTTCATTTCCGGTCTTCAACTAGTGCAGGGCACAAAGCGCCCACGGGCACACTTGTGCTGGAGCACTTCAGAAAGGAAACTCAGAGGAAGTCAGATCCGCAGTACGGTAATGCTTGCCGGGCGCGCTAACTCCGGAGGAGGCGACAATTCGACTTGCACGTAACGAGCAGGTGCAGTCGGAAGCCACGTTCTCCAAATAGGCGGAAGCGCGACGAATATGGCTGATATGTCCGGGTGTGACCAGCGCTCGGCGGCCTGCACAGAGGGAGATGCGCTCTTATCAGTGGTGTGACGGCAGCAGCTATGCTGCTGCATTTGCGATGGGCCGCATTGACCCTTCATTCGCTTGCAGCATGCCTGCTCCGTTTTGCTCATTTGAGCATTCGGAACCGCGCAGCCCATGCTTGGAACAAGCAGAGAGAACACGATCAGAAGAACTCGGATTGTGTTCCAGGCTCGCATCTCAACTTCATGGTACCGAACTACACGGCAGGCCGGGTCTCATCGCATCGTCCGGCACCCGGTTTACACCGAGTGAGGCGAAATCACCTTTTGCACAAACGTGTCGAACGTCGTTCCACGTTGTCAATGGGTATTCACCTTTGCCCGATCTTCCGTTTATCCCTTGGGTTCTCGGGGAAATTCGCGCAAATAGTGCTGTAATTGATGGCGCACCCGGCGAAAGACCGCCAGGCGTTCCTCGTAGGAGCCGATAGAACCCGCAGGGGGAGCTTCAAAGCTTTCGTGAATCTCCTGCAAGTAGTGAAGCTGTACCCGATGGACTTGGTGCTCCACGTCTCTTGAAAAGAACTGCATACGACCTTGAATGCGGACCGACCTCAATAACAACCAGGGCGGAAGAAATCGCAATGAAGTATTTTCGAAAGCCAGTCGGGCGTGTAGTGATTGTGCACTCGTTTCAATCTAACCTCGGCATCCACCACCCAAACGTGACCGAGCTTGTCGCCCAAATCCACTCCGATCGTCTGTCGAGCGGATGTTGCTAGTCCTGTGTTCGTTGACGAGACCTCCGGAAGTGTTTATGGACTTCGCGACTAGCCCACTACACGGGGCCGGGTCTCACCTAGTCTTATGGCTCCCCTAACACTGGCATCACCTCTTCAGGCCTCGTGATTATGCGCGCTTGGACGCAAAGGTTCAGACAAGTATGCAGGTGATTCCATACCGATCCGAGCTAGACATAGTCGAACAATGTCATAAACCCGTAGTCCATGTGGAGCTGCTGGTGGCAGTGAAACAACGTTAGCCCTGGGTTATTGGCAACGAAGTCTATCTCAACTGATTGGTAGCCACCCACCATCACGACATCCTTCATGATCCCGGAGGTTGCCTGGCCCGCAACTTTACTCAGTTCGAACACGTGCCGATGCAGATGGATGGGATGGATGTCATCACTCGCATTGTGCATGCGTAGGCGGTAACGATTTCCATGCCGTACCTTGAATGTTGCAGGAACCGGGCCCATCATATTCGGATAAGCAACACCGTTGATCTCCCACCGATTGAATCCCTGATCTGCTGCATTGGCCTTCGTGAACGTTATCTCAATAGTTTCATCGGGCTCTTGTGCAGGTTTTCTGGAACCGAACCAGTTGTAGTTCCATTTGCCGTGCATAGGTGGGAGCCACGTCGGCTTGCCGGTGCGATTAGCGTATTCGACAACGATGCCCATTCCGTGATTGCGGTCGTCATCCGCTGTGTCACCCATAATCCAGACACCTGGATGGTTCATGTCGACGATTGCGGAAATGCGTTCTGCCGTACCAATCCATAGGACGGGAACGCGCTTCGGTGTTGGAAGTGGATTGCCGTCCATGCTGACCACTTCGAACGTATGTCCCGGGAGTGCGAGGCTTCGAATCTCGGTGGCGCTGCCATTCAAGACGTGGAACAGCACACGCTCACCTTGCCTCACTTTGATCGGCTCGCCGTGATACAGCTTGCGGCCGTTGATTGTGAACGAGTCGTATCCAACCTCATACCCGTGATGCATGCCTCTTGCGAGTGAGGCCTTCATAGCTGTCTCGCCTCGCTCCTTCAGTTCCGGGACTGTTGTCGTCGGGGTCAGAAAGTCCTGTGCCATGTCCCCGCCTTGGCTGAATGATGGTTCGAATTCTTTCAAAACCAGAAAGACTTCCCGATCATACCTGCCGGGATCATGCTTCGGATCGATATAAACCGGCCCCATTTGGCCGCTATACTGTCCAGCCGCAAGATTGGCACCAGCGCGATTATGCGTGTGATAGAACCGAAAACCTGAGGGACGCGGCGTAAAGACCAGCCGACGTTTTCCATGAGCGGGGATAAACGGCGTGCCCTCCTCAGCAGCACCATCGACGGAAGTTGGAACTAGCTGCCCGTGCCAGTGTAGTTGCTCGGGAGTGTCGGTTTCATTGAATACATCGATCGTGACTTGCTGACCTTCTTTAAAGCGCAACAAGGGACCGGGAAACTGCCCGTTGTATGTCACCGCTGAAATGATTTTTTTCGGAGCGATTTCAAGTGGTGTAGCAGCAATATGAAGCGTGTAGTCCGCCGGCCCGTTGTTCTGCTCGGCTTCCGACCCGGAGTTCACCGACGGCATCTGTGCAGCGCTCGGGCATGCTCCGGCCAGTAGCCCCGATGTCGCGCCCAGCATTGATTTCAGGAAAGTGCGTTTTGATAGCTCAGTAGCGTTCTGCATCTCTTGGCCTATGACTTCGTGGTATTCAGTTCAGTGCCCTCACGGATCTCGTCGCTGGCATGGTCGACCACGTCATCGCCGGGCTTCAGGTCGCCCTGGACTTCGATGAGATTCCCAACAGTAGGTCCTTTACGCACGTTTACCCACTGCGCACGACCATTGTTATCGCGGATCACGAAAACGCGCTCGGTTGTTGTCACGATGCTAGTTGGAGGTACGAGTAGGGCAGTTCGGGAGCTGTGGACGGGCCACAGTACGGTGGGGTACATGCCGGGAGCAAGCAGCCCGTCCGAGTTGCGGACATCGAGTTCCACCGGCATGGTCCGCGTCTTCATGTCCAGCGCACGCGCTGGTCTTGCGACTACACCGGAGAAAGTGCGCTCCGGTTGCGCCGGCACCTTGAACTCCACTTTCACGCCTCTTTCAATGCCCGCCACGTCGAGCTCCGGTACGGCAACGGCGAGTCGTAAGTGAGAAATCTGATCCAGTTGCAGCAGCGGGACATCGGAGCCCGGTCCGACGAGCGCTCCCGGATGGATGTAGCGTGTCGTGATAACCCCATCGAAGGGTGCGGTGATGCGCAGGTAAGCGGCCAGATCCTGTTGAGACTTCAAATTGGCGTTTAGCGATTCGACCGTTCTTTGACGAGATCGAACCAGAGCTTGGGTGGCATCCGTCTGCTGTTTCGCCTGAATCAGATCGTTTTCAGCAACTGCACCCGGTGTTTGGGCCGCTTGCTGGAGCTTCTCAAAGTTGCTTTGGGATGCAGCTAACTGGGCTCGGGCTTGCGTCTCGTCCGACTCGGCCGAAGTTACCTGTGCCTGTGCCTGCGCTACACGGGACTCCAGCTCCGGAGCGCTGAGTTGGACGAGCAGCGCGCCCTGCTTCACTACGCTTCCCCGATCTACAGGCACCTTGTCGACATAACCGGCCACCTTCGCGTGCAGCTCCGTGCTGAGAAATGGATAGAACTCACCGGGCAGCTCCGTCGTGCGTACAACCCGCTTGGCTACGACCTTGGTGAGCTGTATGTTCTGTGCGGACCCAATCTGTTGTGCGCTGACCAGCAAGACGCAAAGCGAAATCAGATTATGAATGCTGTGCTTCATAGTATCGGCTGGATGGATCATCTGGATTCAAGGACATGGACGTAGTAGCGGCTTTGTGCTGAAGAATCGAATAGATTGCGGGCAGGACGGCCAGAGTAGCGAACGTAGAGAGTAACAGTCCCCCGATCACCGCTCGACCCAGCGGCGCTGTTTGATTCCCACCCTCGCTAAGGCCAAGCGCCATGGGGAGCATCCCGCAGATCATCGCGGCAGCGGTCATCAAGATCGCTCTCAACCGAGAACTAGCACCATGCTGTGCTGCATCGATGGACGAGCTCTTCTGGTCTAATCGATGCCGCTCGGCGAACGAGATCAAAAGAATCGAATTCGCCACGGCGATTCCAATCGCCATAATGGCGCCAATGAAAGACTGTACGTTCAGAGTGGTTCCGGTGATCCACAGCATAAGCAAGACTCCACACAGCACGGCGGGCGTGGTCAGTATCACTGCGAGGGACAGCCGGAACGACTGGAAATTCGCGCCCAACAAGAGAAAAATCACCACCACTGCGAGCAGAAGGCCGATACGAAGGCCACGAATGGTCTGTTCCAATCCGGGAGCTTCACCGTGCAACTGCACGCTCACGCCACGCGGCGGTATTCCGGCGCGCTGAAGCGCTTGCTGAATTGGTCTGAGCGCCTTTCCAATCGGCATCCCGTGCAGGTTGGCCGTGAGCGCAATCACTCGCTGCCCGTTGTAACGATCCACCTCACCTGGAACTTTCGGTGTCGTAATTCTCGCAACATCACTCAAATAGGGTTGGGTGTGCCCCGGTTGCATGAGGGGAATAGATTCCATCTGCTGCAGTGATTGCATCTGGTTTGGCGGATACTGCACCTGGATCTGAAATGCATTGCCTGACTTTGGATCACGCCAGTAGTTGGGAGAAGTAAAACGCGTTGACCCCGTTGCGGCCACGTACGATTGCGCGATGTTTGACATGGTCAACCCAAACTGACCCGCGCGGTCGCGATCGATTTCGGCATGCGCGGTGGGGTAATCCATCGCTTGTGCAAACTGAAGATCGCGCAAGAAGCTCAGCTTAGAGAGTTCACTTTGAATCTTCTTTGCGAACGTGTAATCATCTTCGAGAGCCGGTCCTTGCACGGCGATATTGACCGGAGTCGGAGAGCCAAAACTCATCACCTGACTGATGATGTCTCCGGCTTCGAAAGACATTTGCATATTGGGAAGACTTCGATGCAGGGCGGATCGAATGTGTTCGCGAAGGGCTTCATCCCCCTTTATGTTTTCTCTCAACGCAACCCGAATGACTGCTTCCTGGGGTCCTGCAGTAAAGAGGTAGATCAGATCGACGGGATAGCTGGCCGGTTGCGTTCCGACATAATCGCTAGTGATCGTGACGTTATCGGGTCCAACCGTCTGCTTGATGACATCGATCGCTTTCAGAACCATGGGTTCGGTTTGTTCTATACGAGTGCCTGTAGGAGCCCGCAAACGGATTTGAAGTAACGGTGCGGCAACATCTGGAAAGATTTCGGTCCCCATGCGGGGAAGGAATAACCACAGGAATACAAGAGATGCACCAAGGTAGATGAGCGCCAATGGCCAACGAAAACGCAAGGTGGATTTGAGATATCGCGTGTAACCTTCATGAAGCTTGCCAAACACGCCGGTGTGCTCTTCGTCTTGGTGCTTTTCCTTCATCATCCAAGCGGATAAGACGGGGACTAAGCTGCTGGATAAGAGGAACGAAGCAATCATGGCGAATGCCACCGCAAGTGACAACGGCACGAAAAGCTGACGGCCAACTCCGGCGAGAAAGAACGACGGCAGAAAGACCGCCAGAATGCAGAGCATCGATAGCAAGCGCGGAACAACGGTTAGCCGCGTGGCCTCCACAACCGCTCTCGCTCGCGGAACACCCGATGCCATATGGGAGTGCAAATTTTCAATTTCGACAGTCGACTCATCGACCAACACGCCTACGGCCAGCGCCAGACCTCCTAGCGTCATGATGTTGATCGTCTGCCCTGCTGCCCAAAGCAAGACCACAGAGCTGAGAATGGCGAAAGGAATATTCAGGACAACGATGATGGCGCTCCGCCAGTCGCGCAAGAACAACAGCACCATGACGCCGGTCAATAGTGCTCCCAAGGCTGCCTCAAACAGGAGGCCCCGCAACGAATTTGTGACGTACGGCGACTGATCGAAGTCGAGGCGGATATCCATGTCTTCTGGTAGCAGCTTCTTCAGGTCGGGAAGCGCTGCTTTGATCTCGTTGATAACTGCTAACGTAGACGCACTGGCCCGCTTGGTGACCGGGATGTACACCGTACGTTTTCCGTTGACGTGCGCGTATGCGGTGAGAATATCTGTTGCATCAGTAACGGATCCGATGTCCCGCAGATACACCGTCGGTCCCGCGACCGTCCGCACGGGAGTGCCCATGAGCGCATCAAGATTCGCACCGAGTGTGCTGTTACTGGTTGCGAACAGATTGAAGTTGCCGATCCGGATGTTGCCTGAGGGCATGACTACGCTCGCCTTGTTAACGGCCCCGGTCGCCTCTTCCGGCGAGACGCCGTACTCCCTAAGCTTGTTAGGATCAAGCGTCACGACAATCGAACGTTGATTACCGCCGAACGGGGGAGGCGCAGAAACGCCCGGCAATGTAGCAAAGACTGGCCGAACGCGATTCAGAGCCAAATTCTGAATCTCCGCCTGGGTACGATTCGGCCCGAGGAATGTGAGTTGTCCTACGGGAACACTGCCGGCATCGAACCGGGTAATGAATGGAGGAACAGTTCCAGGCGGCATAAATGCACGCGCGCGATTGACATAGCCGACCGTTTGAGCCATTGCATCAGCCATGTCCGTGTCAGGCTGAAACACGAGCTTCATCAGGGACGCCCCTTGGATATTTCGGCTCTCAATGTACTGAATGCCATTGATGTAGAGGAAGTGGTACTCGAAGTAATAGTTGAGGAATCCTTCCATTTGTGCCGGGTCCATTCCGCTATAAGGCTGGGCCACGTAGATGGCTTTCTCTCCGACGGTCGGGAAGATATCGACCCGCATGCGCTCGATAGCCAGGACTGCGCAGAGTGCAATCGCAATCATGAAGACAATGACTGTCAGAGGTCTGGTGAGTGCTGCCAAAACCAATCGCATCGTTTACCTGCCGGCTTCCTTTAGAAAAGAAGAAATATCTCCCTGGGCGGTTTGCAACTCCAATAAGGAGCGCCAGACGGCAAGTTTCGCGAGTGAATCATCGATTTCTGCCTGTGCTAACAGCCTTTGCGCTTCGGCAACGGCAACGATTGTCGCGAGTCCTGCCCGGTATTGGGCGTTCGCCTGCGTGAAACCAGTTCGGGCGTCCTCTACCTCTTTCGGTGTCACAGCGGCGATACGACGAGCTTGATTTAGGGTTGCTTGAGCGGCATTCGATTGAGCTTGCAGCGTGGCCAATACCTGCCTGTAAGTTGCGGCCGCAGAACGCTCCAACGCAGATGCCTGTGCCTGTTGTGCGCGAATGGACGGCAAACTCAAAAGAGGAAAGTTGACCGTAAAGCCGACACCAACATTGAAATAGTTCGGGGCAAGACCTCCACTTCCCCCCAGTGTCTGTCCGTTGGTCAGAGCACCGCTTCCACGTCCGTATGCCGCTGCCTGCAAATCGAACGTAGGCCGAAAGGTTTGCTGCAAAACGTCCACTTTGGCTTTCGCTTCCGCCCTTACGCCCGCCTGTTCCTGCGCTGAAGGGTTCTTCGACAGATCCGCCGCATCATCGACGACCGTCTCCGGCAAACGATCCAGCAGGTGGCCCGGCACGACGGCGAACGTTTTAACGTCTGTTCCCGTAAACTCGGCAACCGAGGTTCTCGCTACTAGGCTTGATTGCTGGGCCTGCAACATCTGAGCCGTTGCGGCATCCAGTTCCGTGTCTGCCCGAGACAGGTCCGCTCCGGGACGCAACTTGGCGTCAACGAGTGCTTTTACGGTTTTAAGGACAATCTGCGCCCTTTCAATAGAAGCTTGTGCAACCCGCACCGTCTGTTCACTCGCCAGCAATGTCAAGAAGGCCGCAGCAGTACTCGTCTGAATGTCAAATCGCGTTCTTTCGGCCGAAAGCCGGGTCCGGCCCTGGGTGGCTTGAGCCGACTGAACTAGAGCGTGTCTTCGACCGAAATCGAAAGGCTCCCAGGATATGAGGACGCCGGCAGCGCTCCCCCACACGCTGCCTCCGTTATTCGTGCCCAACACTGGGCCAGACATGCTCGGTATGACCGTCTGCGGCAAAAGCATCCCGAACACGTTGTTCCGCGTTGCACGATTCACTTGGCCAACGGCGTCCACAGTCGGAAGGTAGTTGGTTCGCGCCAGACGGATTCCGGCGGCTGCTGCATTCACTTGTTCTTGCGCAGCTGTAATAGACGGAAACTGGGCAGCCTGATTGACCGCCTGCTCGATCGTCAACGACGTTTGAGTTGATTGCTGTGCAAATAACCTGCAGCTGAATAGGACGAAAAGAGACAACTGGCGACGATTCGGGCTCATCACTTGCCTTCTATCAGCTCGCCGAATAATTCGCGAACTTTCTGTTTAGCAGCTCGCAGTGCCTTACGCCCGGCCGGTGTCGCCCGGTACAAGCGCCGTCCGATCTTCCCGGATCGAAATTCCGTGGATTTTAGATAGCCTCGTTTTTCAAGCCCGTGCAGAATCGGATACATAGTCCCAGGGCTCATTTTGTATCCGTGGCGTGCAAGTTCCTCGATCATGTCTAGTCCGAACACTTCTCCTTCACATGCGTGATGCAGTACATGCAGCCGAATCAATCCTGAGTAGAGGTCTTTATTCTCCACAGCGTTGGCTCTTGTCCAAGTGACGTTCGATCGCTGAATCGAACGAGTGTGGCCCGGCGCCCGACACGAACAGGAACAATAGCCCCATCAACATCGAATAATCGGCACGGCCGTCATGAGCAACAGCCCAGAATCCAACTTTGGGCAGCATCACAATTTTGGTTGTCGCAATCGCAACTACAATGACGGCGAGGAGCGGGATTGCCGACAGGCGGGTCAGAATCCCGAGTAACACGGTGGATCCAAACACGACCTCGACAACAGCTACGAACGGACCCATAAAATGGGGTGCCGGGATTCCGATCTTTTGAAATCGACCGCTCCCAAGGGCGCTCGGAAACAAGAATTTCTGAATGCCCTCACTGACAAAAACAGAGCCCACCAGGAGTCGGATGAGGGTCGCCGATCGCGGAGCAGTTGACTGAACACACCATCGCAGGATCGATATCACGCGGTTCATAGTAGGATATCAGCGATCGATAACGAATTCACGATACTAAACGGGAGATGAACAATAGATGGAAAAACAATGGACAGATCTGGAGCCGGTTATGCCATCAATATGCTCCCCGTTCCGGGACTGGCGCTTGCTGGAAGCTACCAGTGGCCGTGGCCTTCGCTGTTGACCGCCTGAACCTCTCATTGCAGGCGTCGAAAATCCCTTCGGCCACAGTTGGACAAAGCGAGTACGATATTCACCGATACGGGATTCGGGGTCTCCGCATGCTTGCCTCCCGTTCTATTTCTCTCCGTTCTGCCATTCCGGTCAACAGACAAAGGCGATCACACCCCCGGACTTCGCCGGACCTCTTCTTTCCGTGACTCCGGCCAAACCGTGCCCATCCGGCAAGAACAGGTTTGTTCCTGCCCCCCGATCGGTCGTCTTCGTGTTTTGTGAATGGATAATAAGTTTGTGACGGGTACGCGCGAACACTGGGAGGCCATCTACGAAACGAAAGCTCCCAATCAGATGAGCTGGTTTCGGCCACACCTGGAAACGTCACTATCCTTGATTGAGATCGCAGCGTCAGACCTTACTTGTCGGATCATCGATATCGGAGGTGGCGAATCGACGCTGGTGGATGATTTGCTCGCACGAGGTTACCGCAATTTGTCCGTTCTGGATATCTCGTCGACTGCGCTGGAGGTCACCAAGGCACGCCTAGGCGAGTCGGCGAACAGTGTCGAGTGGATTGCGGCGAACATCACTCGCGTGAAGTTCCCGGCGGGTACGTTTGACGTCTGGCACGACCGGGCAGTTTTTCACTTCTTGACCTCGGCAGCGGATCGTGCGGCCTACGTGGACGAAGTAAGAAGATCAGTAAAACCCGGCGGACATGTCATTATTGGCGCGTTCGGAACAGAAGGTCCTTCTAAGTGCAGCGGCCTGGATGTCCAGCGCTATAGCGCCGAATCCCTGCACGAGGAATTCGGAAGGCGCTTTCGCTTGATCGACAGTGTTGAGGAAATGCACGAAACGCCATTTGGAACGCAGCAGCAGTTTGTCTATTGTTTCTGCGTTATTGAGTGACGTGAACGCATGAAGAATTCATTTCCGGCTCCCATCCTCCTTCATCCCATCGGAGAGGCCTCCGCTTTCACACCTGACGCCTTGATCAGCGACGTGCGGCAACAAAGGGCTGTCGGAAACGAAGCACTGCCCTCGATCTGCTTCTTAGAATTCGACGGAGATTTGACAGATTGGCTGGTAGAGCAACAGATCGCAACTCCCTTCAAATCGTGGGCTTGCTTTCACACGACGATGTTCACTCTGGAACTGGAAGGCGTCAGATGCGGCATAATCGCGCGCACCATCGGCGGTCCGTATGCGGTTTTGATTGCTGAGCAGTTGCGAGCTGCCGGCGTCCCGCTTATTCTTGGACTCACTTCCGCGGGCAGAGTCGCCCCTGATTTGCCTGTACCGGGACTCGTGGTCGCAACGCGTGCGATTCGTGACGAAGGAACTTCGTATCATTACCTAGCGCCAGAAGACGATGCTACGTGCCCTTCCTGGCTAACAACACCCATAGCCCGCGAGCTTTCTGGTTCTACGTTTGTAGTGAGAACGGGAACAGTATGGACGACGGACGCGCCTTACCGCGAAACCAGAGGACAACTGGAACATTGGGCTGGAAGAGGCGTCTTGGCGGTAGAGATGCAGGCCGCCTCTCTGCTGGCGTTTGGGCGCGCACGACAAGCTAATGTGGCGGTAGTGGCTCGAGTGAGTAACGCGGTGGATCACGAACGTAAACAATTTGATACCGGCTCGCATGATGAAGGGCTTGCGATCCTCCGGGCCCTCGCTCGCGCCGGACGTTCGATTCTCAAATCGGTCACGCAGTGTGATTCGCGATAACTCCAGTTTTTCATCGCGACGCCTCGGCTGATGAGCTGAAATCATTACTCTGAGATTGCGCTCCCGTTTCGGTTCGCTCCTTCGATCGTCCGGTCCATGCTAGGCCGAGCGTGAGGTTACAGGCGAATCTGAAGGCTCGTTCTGAACATCAGGTACGTTTCAAGAAACCTGAGAGCCCGGACGGACGGACGCTCAGACCTCGCCCCGTGGTGATGCGGCCCAACGTTGTTTTG
Source organism: uncultured Acidobacteriaceae bacterium (assembly GCA_963730775.1). Classification (GTDB taxonomy): domain Bacteria; phylum Acidobacteriota; class Terriglobia; order Bryobacterales; family Bryobacteraceae; genus Bog-105. The sequence goes on from CAVSTI010000030.1 coordinate 43,168, forward strand.
CACTTTTTTTGCTTCCGGTGTCATTCTAGATTGCGCCCGATCGTCGAACCTAAGAAAGGAGTCAAAGGTGAAATACGCGCTTTTGATCTATGCTGCTGAGAAGGACTGGGCGGAGAAGTCCAAGGAGGAGCAAGATAGCATCTACTCCGAGTACTGGAATTATAGTGTCGATCTCAAAAAATCCGGCAGGATGATTTCGTGTGAGCCGCTCGACCCCACATCAACAGCCACAACGATACGGGTGCGCGACGGCAAAACGATTCCTACAGACGGCCCGTTCGCGGATACGAAAGAGCAGCTTGGCGGGATCTATGTCATTGACGTGAAGGATCTTAATGAGGCGATGGCCTGGGCCTCAAAGATACCGGATGCCAGAACTGGTTCTATCGAAATCCGGCCGCTTATGAATATCCCGGAGATGTAGGTGAGTCGGGCCGAGATAGCGATCGATCGCGTTTTTCGGGAGGAGTCGCGCGCGGTCCTCGCAACGTTGATTCGCATTCTGGGCGACTTTGACTTAGCAGAGGATGCGCTCCAGGACGCCTTCATGGCCGCTCTAGAGGCATGGTCCCAGGAGGGCGCGCCGGAAAATCCCGCTGCCTGGCTTACGACTACTGCCCGGCGTAAGGCAATCGACCGGATCCGGCACCTCAACATCGTCCAGGCCAAGCGGAGCGAACTGGCGCTTTCACTACGGCTCGAGCAACAAATGCAGGCGCCGCAATACGAGTTCGAACTGTCGCCGATTCCTGATGATCAGCTCCGGCTTATCTTTACCTGCTGCCACCCCGCCCTCTCAGTTGAGGCTCAGGTTGCTCTAACTCTTCGAACGGTAGGAGGGCTCAGCATCGCTGAAATTGCACGGGCTTTCCTCGTTGCCGAAGCGACGATCGCGCAGCGCCTTGCTCGAGCGAAGCAGAAGATCGTGCGAGCCCGCATCCCGTACGAAATCCCTGATCGTGCGACTCTCCCAGTTCGAATCAACGCTGTTCTCAGCGTCTTGTACCTGATGTTCAACGAAGGGTACTTGGCGAGTTCGCATGGGGACCTCGTCCGGCATGACCTCGTTGCCGAGGCGCTTCACCTCGCGCGTGCTTTGTCGGACCTGCTCCCTGACGAGCCTGAGCCAATGGGGCTCCTAGCTCTTATGCTGCTGCACGACTCACGGAGCCAAGCGCGTGTCAGCGATGCTGGTGATCTTGTCCTTCTCGAACATCAGGATCGGACCAAATGGAGGCGCCCGCAAATCGAGGAAGGCATCCGGCTCATTGAGCAGGCGTTACACATGCGCCGGCCGGGTCCTTATCAGATTCAAGGCGCGATTGCTGCCGTCCATTCCGAAGCACCGACTGCAGCGGAAACGGACTGGCCTCAAATCGTTGTTCTTTACGGACATCTTTTGCACTATGAACGAACCCCGGTCATCGAGCTAAACCGGGCTGTGGCCGTGTCCTTCATGCGCAGTCCAGCCGAGGCGCTTTCACTCCTCGAGGAAATCGAGCACTTGGGCGCGTTGCACCAGTACGCACCATTCCACCTGGCTCGCGCCGACATGTTTCGTAGGCTCGGCCGCTGGAATGAAGCATGCGAATGTTACCGGCGTGCTTTAGCTGCCGCTCCGAATGAACTGGTTCGTCAATTCATCAGCCAACGGATTCAGTGCGCGTCCGAAGCTTCTTCGTCATTGCTTCGGGTACACGATGCGGAGGTCGTTAATATTATGTCGCCAGATGAAGGGAACCATAATGCCAGACATTAAGCGCGCGCGACTAGCATTGTTTGCGCGAATCCTGGAAGGAAGCGGGCACGCGTCGGCAACTCAACGTCGTGCCGCGTTCAATGATGCGGGCTTGGCCGGGTCGGCAGCCACTCTGGTCGGCAAAGTTGCGAAATCGTCGCATAAGGTCACGGACGAGGACATCACGGCAGCGAAGGCCTCTGGTCTAAGTGAGGACCAAATCTTCGAGCTAGTCGTATGCGCCGCAGTCGGGCAGGCTTCGCGGCAATATGACAATGCGCTCGCAGCGCTCATCAGCGCGAGCGAAAAGGAGGGCGTATGCGCCTCATGATCTTGGATCGAGGACATGGTCTCGGTACGAAAGTATTGTTCGCGCTCATTCGCCTGATCTCGCGTCAGCCAGTTCTTGATGTGATCAAGATGGTGAAGTATCGCCCTGACTTCTACGGCGCGCAGGAGATCACGCACGAGGCGATGCGCGGCCCGTCGGCTTGGTCAGTCGGGGATCGAGAACTGATGGCCGCATTCGTCGCAAATAGCAACGAGTGTGATTGGTGCAGCAGGGCACACACGGCCGTCGCAATCAGGGCATACGGCGATGAGACGAAGGTCTTGGCGGTGCTCTCGGATCTGGAAACGGCCGTGATGGAGGAGCCGCTCCGGGCCACATTGCGTATGCTGCGCAAGCTGACTCGCGAACACGCTCTGACCGTGGCCGATATGCGCACCGTGCTCTCCGCTGGTGCGTCGCGGCAACAGGTCGAAGAGGCTCACGCGGTGTGCTTTGTTTTCAATATCACGGCGCGCCTTGCTAATGCATTCGGGTTTAGGCTACCGAGCCAGGCGGCTTTCGATTCCGGCGCGAAGTATCTCTTACATCGCGGGTATCGGTAACAATCATCAGTAGAGGTCGCGTTAGCGCCAAGAACCTTACCCGAGAAAACCTCGAGCCAACCTGGCGATCCTGCCCGGACATTCCACGCAGCATTGACTCAGCGCAAACTGGCATTAATATTCGGAACTTTGGCCGCCTCAAGCGCAGTCCGGAAGCTGTACTCACCGCTGCGTTGATCGTGTGTAACGGCCCTAGCGTAAAGCTATGTGCATCGGGGAAGTTTCAACTGTGTCCACTGCTCGAGTAAGCTTCCGGCGACCGTTTCCCCGTGGGGGTTCAGCAATGAACACCAGCCATTTGATTCTGGCGTTCCTATCGGTGACACGGATTATAGTGTACGAAGCGATCACTGAAGACAGCGTTCCAAGATAATGCGACTTTTGCTCCTTTTACTCACTTCGTTCTCTATAGTTCAAGCAGCATCAGATGCCCCACTGCACTTAGAAAGCATCATCCCGTTGTCCGGCGTGCAGGGGCGAATCGATCACATGTCTTTCGACCCGGCAAGTGGCCGGCTCTTCGTTGCAGCGCTTGGGAACAATACCGTTGAGGTCATCGACACGAAGAGAGCGAAGCGCATCCATACCATTTCCGGGCTGCACGAACCGCAAGGCGTCTTGTATCTGGCAGACGTTAATCGGCTCTATGTGGCAAACGGCGAGGACGGAACCCTGATGATGTTCGACGGTACTTCCTATCAGTTGCTCAAAACCGTCAGCTTGGGATCGGACGCAGACAACGTACGCTTCGATTCGGAGCAGAAAGAGATCTATGTCGGATTCGGAGACGGATCTCTGGCCATTCTCCGTGAAGATTGAACCAAAATCGGCGACATTAAACTAGACGCGCATCCCGAGTCGTTCCAGCTTGAGAAGCACGGATCGCGGATCTTCGTAAACCTTCCGGATTCACGGACGATAGCCGTTGTCGACAGGACGAGCAAAGCCGTTATCTCGACGTGGAAAACCGGGCAAGCACTTGCGAACTTCCCGATGTCCCTTGATGAGCAGGATCACCGCCTGTTCATCGTATGTAGGAAGCCTGCGCAATTGCTCGTACTGAACACGGACACCGGTGCAGTTGTTACGACAATTCCGACCGTAGGCGATTGTGACGATGTCTTCTACGACCGTCTGGCAAAGCGGCTGTACGCGAGTGGCGGCGCTGGGTACGTGGCAGTGGTCGAACAAGAAAGCCCTGATCGGTATAGCGCAGCCATGACATTAACCACTCGGAAAGGTGCGCGAACGAGTTTCCTCTCACCTGAGTCTCAGACCTTATTTGTCGCAGCGAGACAACAGGCCTCGGAGTCGGCTGCCATCTACGCGTATGGAGTCCGGCAGTAAGCCGCTGATCTTTCGCGGAGTACATTGCCAGCCTTATGTTAAGGGTCTTCATCAATATCGCTTGCATCTTTCTTTTGTCGCTGGTCGCATCCGCCCAGACAGCCTCATTGCGCGGCCAGGTGTTCGACCCAAGCGGTGCTGTGGTGCCGAAAGCGACAGTTATGCTGACGGGGTCGTCCGGCCAGTTAAACACTGCAGAGACTTCAAACAATGGGGCCTATTCATTCGCGACGTTGCCGCCGGGGCACTACACTGTGCACGCATCCGCCCCCAGACTCGAGCAGGATCCCGTAGACATCAATCTCAGGCCAGGAGCACAGACTCTGCGGATCGAATTAAGGGTAGCGGTGAATCAGCAGCAAACCACGGTGCAAGCTGACGCGGGTACCGGCATCAACACAGAATCCGCTAATAACGCTTCGGCGATGGTTCTGAGTGGAAAGGCTCTCGAGTCTTTGGCAGATGATCCAGAGGATCTCGCAACGGATCTCCAAGCTCTCGCAGGACCGTCTGCCGGACCTGGAGGGAGCGAAGTCTTCATTGATGGCTTCAGCGGTGGCCAACTGCCATCGAAAGATGCGATTCGCGAGATTCGCATCAATCAGAATCCGTTCTCGCCGGAATACGACAAGCTCGGTTACGGCCGAGTGGAGATCCTTACCAAACCAGGCGCAGACAAGTTTCATGGCACGGGTTATTACAATTTCGGCGATAGCGTGTGGAACTCGCGAAATCCCTATGCGGCCCAGAAAGCGCCGTTCGAGCTGAAGGAGTATGGCGGCAGTCTTGAAGGCCCGCTTAGTAAGAACGCCTCTTTCTTTCTCGTAGTGGATCGTGCTGCCATCGACAACGGGGCGATCATCAATGGAACGATTGTCGATTCAGCTACTCTTTCGATTGTGAATCCTTACACGCAGGTGTTTCGGATTCCGCAACGCAGGATTCGAGTGAGTCCTCGGGCTGACTATCAAATAACGCCCACCGACACTCTTTCGCTTCGTTACGCCTTTTCAACTGCCGATATTCAACACTCCGGAGTCGGTGGTTTCAATCTCGTCTCAACCGGCATTCACAACCACGGCAATGATCAGACGGTACAAATCGCCAACACGAAGGTGCTGGGCGCGAGTGCGTTGAACGAGACTCGGTTCCAATTTTATCGGGCGAACATCTCTAGCACCTCTGAAACTTCAGGCCCTCAGCTGAATGTGTTGAATGCCTTTACGGGAGGAGGAGCGCAGGTCGGGAACTCGTCGAACACGCTCGGAACGTACGAGTTTCAGAACTACACGACGATTTCTCGCGCGAGTCATACGTCGCATTTTGGTGTGCGCGTCCGAGCAGCAACACTCGACAACTTCTCGCCTATTAATTTTGGAGGAATGTTTACCTTTGCTGGCAGTCTTGCTCCCGAACTCAATGCGGCCAATCAGCCGGTGCTTGACGCCTCTGGGCAACCGGTGCTGATCAATATCGATTCCATTGAAAGCTATCGACGCACCTTGGTGTTCGACCAATTGGGGTATTCTCGTTCCCAGATCCGTGCGTTCGGGGGAGGAGCATCTCAGTTCACCATCAATTCCGGAAATCCTGCCCTGTCGATCAATCAAGAGGATCTTGGCGCGTTCGTTGGCGACGACTGGCGTGTCAGGCCGAATCTAACTGTCAACCTCGGCCTGCGTTATGAGTGGCAGACTCAGCTGCACGACTGGCGTGACTTTGCTCCACGATTTGGTTTGGCCTGGGCTCCGGCAGGCGGAAAGCCGGTCCCAAATCCTAAGACGGTGATTCGGGCCGGTTTCGGCATGTTTTACCAACGGTCCGACATTACCAATCTGCTCACAGCCGAACGTTACAACGGCTCGCTACAACGGCAGTACGTAATCACCAATCCTGATTTCTTTCCGTCTATCCCGCAAGTTTCGACGCTGGCCACCGCTCAGTCCCAGCAAGTGACGGAACAGCTAAGCAGCAATCTTCGCGCGCCTTACGTAATGGAATCTGCAGTGTCGGTTGAGAGGCAGTTACGTCGGCACACGACGGTCGCCGTAACGTATGTGAACTCGCACGGGCTGCATCAATTCTTGACTAACGACATCAACGCTCCGCTGCTAGGCACTTACAATCCTCAGCTGCCCGGAAGCGGCACCTATCCCCTCGGCAATATGAATCCGGTTTTTCTCGTTCAGTCTTCCGGGCTGTACAACCAAAATCAGGTCATCACAAACGTCAATTCGAAGGTGAACGACTCCATCTCCCTGTTTGGCTCGTATGTCTACAATCGTGCTCTAAGCAATACGGATTATTCATCGCCTCCCCAAAACACCGACTTCAATCCGGCAATTTCGACTCAAGGCTTCGGCGTGGGTTCATTTCCAGCAAATCCGTACAGCATGGTGGGCGAGTACGGCCCTGCTTCTTCGGATATCCGCAATCAGGCGACTTTTGGTGGTTCGCTCGCAACGAAGTATGGGCTGCAGTTTAGCCCATTATTTGTCGCTGATTCTGGTGCTCCCTACAACATCACGGTGGGGCAAGACCTTTATGGAAATACGTTATTCAATGGAAGACCGGGAATCGCAACAAATCCGACACGACCGGGTTTGGTACCGACGAAATATGGTCCACTTGATCCGAATCCGATAGCTGGCGAAAGGATCTTGCCGAGGAACTATGGCCGCGGTCCTGCGATTATCATGCTGAACCTGCGCGTATCGAAAGTCTTTGCGTTCGGTCCGCGCGGTGAGGGCTCGATATCGACAGGCGGAAGGCGCCCACAAGCCGGACCCTTCAGCACCGGCTCGGGTAGCAATTCAACTTCTACACGCCATCGCTACAACCTTGCTATCTCAGCTTCCTTCCGAAACATTCTCAACCACAACAACCCAGGACCCATTATCGGCAACATTGCCTCACCACTGTTCGGGCTTGCTAATCAACCCTATGGTGTCGGTGGTCTGGGTGGAACGGGATTTTCAAAGTCCGCCAATAATAGAAGGCTTGAGTTACAAGCAAGATTCACTTTCTGAGTCTCTCCTTGACCGCACTCGCGCCCGAAGCGTTTAGCCATGGAGGTGTTCACTACTGCTACCATCGGTTTAGATGGGCTCTCGGTCGAAAGGAATGATCGTGCTGCTCGCGTTGCTATTGCTATTAGGCAACCTGAGGTGCGTGATGGCCTGCGCGTCTGTGCCATGCCAAAGCCACCCGACACAGACGCCGATGCCTCCTTGCCATCGGCACAATCACGCACCGACCGATAAAACTCTGCCCGACTGCTCGCACCCGCTTATACTGGCGGACGCCGCGCACTCGGGAGTGCAGTGTGATCTTTCTGATTTCGTCGTCGACGTCTATTGGCGTCCGATGTCTCCTATTCCTGCTGCTTTAACTGCCCGACCGCTAAGCTCCGTTCAACTCTGGTCTCCGCCTGGCGTTTCGGTGATGAGTTCCGTCATCCTTCGCCTCTGATCCCAAGCCATAAGTCCGCTCTTTTCCTGCCCCGTTAGGGCAGTAAATGCTCACGAGCATGCTGACGGCTAGCGTCGTCCGTATGCCTTGTCATTGGTTGCAGATCAGGAGATATGTTTTGTTTGGGAAGTCTATCGTTCAGATGGGGCGAAGGAAAACCAACCAGTTTTTCAGGCTTGGGCTTCTTATTGGCGCTTCCAGTGCCGTTCTTTGCGCGCAGCCGGGTCCCGCCCCCTCCGAAGGCGCAGACATACAACAGCTGTTGCCAGCCGGCTCCGATCAGAAATCAATACCGGAATCCCACGACTCAATGCCCGGAATGAACCATGGCAGCGGCATGCCACAGGGTCAATCCACGATGGGTCACGAAAACGGAGCCATGCCGGGAATGAACATGGTGAACATGAACCCCGCGAGCACGTTCCTCATGGGGCTGTCGTCGGGAACGGCATTGAATCCCACTGCCTGGCCGATGCCGATGGTCATGAAACCCGTCGGTTCCTGGAACACAATGTTCATGGCACAGGGATTCCTCAACGACACCCAGCAGTCGGGGCCGCGGGGCGGCGACAAGCTTTACTCCACCAACTGGTTCATGGTGAATACGGAGCATCGGGCCGGCGACAAAGGGGCCTTACAAGTGCAGCTAATGTTGAGTCTGGAGCCCGCCACCATCACGGACCGGCGCTATCCTCTCCTATTCCAGACCGGCGAAACGGCCTTCGGAAAACCAATCGTCGACGGGCAGCACCCGCATGATTTCATCATGTCGTTGGGCTTTCAGTACGCGCGTTCGCTCGGCGAAAACACGACGCTTGAGCTTTACTTCGCTCCGGTTGGCGATCCGGCACTCGGACCTGTCGCCTACCCCCATCGTGCCTCCGCGATGGAGCTGCCGCAAGCGACACTCGCTCACCATTGGGAGGATTCGACGCACATTGCTGACGATGTGGTGACTGTGGGTCTCGCATACAAGAAGCTCAAGCTCGAGGCGAGCGGCTTTTACGGCGCCGAGCCGGACGAGTTCCGCTGGAACATCGATTCAGGACCGATCAACTCCTGGTCTACTCGGCTGTGGTATCTCCCCAGCAAAAACTGGGCGGCTCAGGTCTCGGTCGGTCATCTCGCGCACCCCGAGATGCTGGAGCCGGGCGATCAGACCCGGATGACCGCCTCCCTTGAATACTCCAAGCCGCTGCCCGGTGGCAGTTGGTCGTCCAGCTTCATTTGGGGGCGGGATCATAGCACCTACACCAAGCGCAACCTGAACGCTTATACGGCCGAGTCGGTTCTGCCCATCCGCCGAAAAAACTTCATTACCGGACGCATCGAGCTTGTTGACAAGGATGAGCTGTTCGCCGGACAGCCAGATATCGAGCATTTTCTTGATACCCATTACGGCAGTACCTTTCGCGTGGGGGCGTACACGATTGGCTACACCCGAGACATCGATCTCTTTCGGCACGTTCAAACCGGCATCGGCGCCAACATCGAAGCCTATTCCCTTCCTTCCGTCATAAAGCCCTATTACGGCAATCATCCGGTCGGTGGAAATGCGTTCGTCCGTTTTCGGCTGAAGGGGCGAGCGTAGGGTGGCGGCCAAAACACCAACGCTTCGAAAAGGAAAAACTATGAAGACGATTGCACTCGCTCTAAGCCTTGGGGGCCTGCTCATGGGAGCAGAAGTACCGCAAACCTTACCGGCGTTGTCACTGACAGCATGTGTGGTGCTAAGCACCAAATGATGAAGGGCTCACCCGACGATCAGTGCGTGAATTATGTGCGTCAAGGGTTCAAGTGACTACGCGCTCTATGACGGGAAAGACGTCTGGAAACTGAGCCGGGACCAATGGCTTCAGGTCAGCGAGCCTGTTTGTCGGCGCGCACAAGACCACGATTGCAATCTTCCGCGAAGCCAGATTCTACTGATATGGGATCTCCTGATCCGTGGTGATGATGACCTCCAAATTGGCCGCTTCGGCCGCTGCCAGCAAGGCACCGTTCTTCAGGCCCGCGAGTTTGGCGTACCCGGCTGTCTCGCAGTCGTGTCCTGAGAATAGGAATCGCAGTCTTTGGTTAACACACTCACTCATCGAGCAGGATCTTCACGAGACCCGAGCAAGGCGGAGTTCTTTCGATTCTTCAAGGACCTGGATGGCGAGTTCACGGCTCACCGTGGGGAAACCTTCCAGGAAGTCATCGAGAGATTCACCGTTCTCCAAGTATTCGAAAATCGTTTTAACCGGTACACGAGTGCCTCTGAAAAACCGGCGTTCCGTGCATCAGCTCAGGATCTCGCGTGATCGGTTCCTGCATGCCTTGATTGTCGCTCCCTCGGTAATCACTTAAATGCGGCCAATGGTTATCACCTGAAAAGCGGCCAACGAAGGGTCTGATCCAGGACATTGATCCTGACGCGGGAATTACCCTGCGTCAACGTGAGCAATGTTTTGAGTGACGACAAGAAGCAGCAAGTAATCGCGCTGGGGCGGTTGGGATGGTCGCTGCGACGCATCGAAGCAGCCGTTCACATTCGTCGGGAAACGGTGGCCAGCTATCTACGCGCCATGGGCATCCCGGTGCGGCCACCCGGCGGGTGGGGAAAACTCGATGCGGCAAAACCGGCCACCGAGGTGATTACCGATTTTGGCGCGGAATTGCCGCCGATAACGGTCCCCGAACCGAAGCCGATTGTCCATTCTTCGGCCAGCATTTCCGCTAGCTATCGCGAAGCCATCGAGTCGGGACTCTCACAAGGCCGCAATGCCATGGCGATCTGGCAGGACCTGGTCGATAAGCAGGGTTTCAGCGCCAGTTATCAAAGTGTCCAGCGCTTCGTACGCAAGTTGCAGATCGCCATCTCACCCGAAGCCAGAGTGGTGATTGAAACCGCCCCTGGTGAGGAAGGGCAAGTTGATTACGGCTCCGGCCCTATGGTCCGGGATCCACAAACCGGCAAGTACCGCCGGACCCGGTTGTTCGTGATGACGCTCGGATACAGCAGGAAGTGCGTCCGGTTCCTGGTGTTCCGCTCCAGCGTACAGATCTGGGCCGAGTTACACGAGAAGGCATTTCGTCGCCTGGGAGGATCGACGCGTATCGTGGTTCTCGACAACCTGCGCGAAGGCGTGCTCGCGCCTGACTTTTACGATCCTTCTCTCAATCCGCTGTACCGCGACCTGCTCCAGCACTATGGCTCGGTAGCACTGCCTTGCCGGGTGAGAGATCCAGATCGGAAAGGGAAGGTCGAGTCCGGGGTTGCTCATGCCAAAAAGACGCCGTTAAAAGGGCAGCGCTTCGAAAGTCTGGAAGAAGCGCAAGCCTACCTGGATCAATGGGAGGAGCGCTGGGCGGATACCCGCATTCACGGCACCACCAAACGGCAGGTCGCGGCCATGTTTGCCGAAGAAAGACCATTGTTGCGGCCCTTGCCGCTGGAACCTTTTCGCTACTACCAGTACGGCGAACGTACAGTCCATCTGGATGGCTGCGTGGAAGTCGAAGCGGCGTATTACAGCGCTCCGCCGGGCTGGATCGGCCGCCGCGTTCAGGCGCAATGGAATAACGCACATGTGCGACTGATGGATCCGCGCACCGGGCAACTGTTGCGCGAACATCTGCGGCAGCAACGCGGCCGGCACCGCATCCAAGAGCAGGATCGGCCCTCGCGCACACCGCTCTCAACCGAACAGTTGCTGCTGAGAGCCGAATTAGCCGGAGCGCATATGGGCGCGTTGTGCCAGGCCATGTACAGAGCGGAAGGACAGACTGCGGTCCGCCGCATTCTGGGGGTACTCGCTCTGGCCAAGAAGTACGGCATCGCTTCTACCAATGAGGCTTGCGCCATCGGACTGGAGACCGGCGCCTGCACTTATCATTTCGTGCGGCGCTATCTCGAACACCACCCGCAGCTGCCGTTAAGTCTGCGCCAGATCGATCCGTTGATCCGGCAGTTGACGCAATACCGCGATCTCATCGAAAACCGAACCCGTCAGGAGAACGACTCATGCACCTTATAGAACTCCAAAGTGCGCTGCGACAACTGCGGCTCGGCGGCATGGCTGCTGTGCTCGAAACTCGCCTGCGCCAGGCTCAAGCCGAACCAATGGCGCCCATTGATCTGATTGCTTGCCTGGTTTCAGACGAACTCACTCGTCGGTCGGATCGGTTGCTAGAGCGTCGCCGCAAACAGGCTGCTTTTCGTGATCCCGACAAGAGTCTCGATAACTTCGACTTCGCCTTCAACCCTAAGATGAACCGCAGTCTGGTGTTCGACCTGGCGACAGGTGCGTTCATCGGCAAACGCGAAGATTCTTTGTTTTTGGGTCCGGGCGGCACAGGTAAAAGCCACTTGGCCCAAGCCATTGGCCAAGCCGCCATTCTGCAGGGGTATAAAGTGCTGTATCGCGAAACCCATGTCCTACTCGACGAGCTGTCCGATGCAGACGCCAACGGCACACGCAAAGAGTACATGGAAACGGTAGCCACGGTTCCGCTGCTCATCATCGACGATTTTGGAATGCGCAAGCTGCCACACACGGCTGCGGAGGATCTGCTCGAGATCGTCATGCGCCGCTACGAGCGTTTTAGTACGCTGCTGACGTCCAATCGTCCAGTCGAAGACTGGGGCAAACTGCTTGGCGACGTGGCTGCCGTCAGCGCCATGCTCGACCGCCTTTTGCATCACGGACACATCTTGAAATGTGGCCCCAGAAGCTGGCGCACAAAGACCGTCCCCACACCGCCTTCATAGCCCGGTGTTCCAGCAACTCATCAACACGGCAGGCGATTTTGTGCCGTTTGGGAAGGTACTAAACCATCAACCAACTGTTAGGAGAGCGTTGTAGCGCGTTTATGCAGGTTGATTTTCCCACCCGCTACCGTTTTGATCACTAAGTTGCTTCCACCACGAGCTTGAGGAAAAAAGCTTCGCTTAAAGCGAGGGCGCAGCCCTCGCGCACCCGGGATTTAACGCTTTCCCGCCAGAATCATTCTCCAGGCGGCTTGGACGCGCCGCCCACGACTTTAGAAGCTTGACCATTGCCAACTCGGTTGTTGGCGGGCTATAAATAAGTGTTGTTCTGGGTCACTTCCGTTGGCCGGTTTTGAAGTGATAATGTATGGCCGGATTTGAAGTGATAACCGAGGGATGTCAACCGACGAGCACCACCGCCTTCAGAAGGCATAACGAAGATGCGCCATCCCTGGTTCAAGTGACGATCAAAGGCGATGAATCGTCCATCTGGCGACCAGAGCGGTGTCCCGAGATAGACGGTTGAAATCCGTTAACTGCACTGGATGGCTACCGTCCTGGTCGGCGATCCAGCTGCTGATTATTGGCAACGTTGTACAACCAACTTGAACTATCAATAAATTGGCAACGAGAAGTCGCGTCTGCGACGTCGTCGAACTCGCGCCTTCGCAGATCTGAGCACGGCCTGAGAACCAAGCTTTCAGTCTGAAGAGGTGTTCTTGATTGGTCGCCAAATACACACGGATTCCCTTCGACCGTACCAACGACAGTTCCTCGGTAGGGTCGAGGACTGGCGCCGAGGCTCCGTAGGTTCGGCCTAGACTGTTTGCTCTCCGTTTCCGTTGAGAGTGCCTCAGTATCCGAACCGTGAGTGGTTTCCAATCCCCGCCACATCGCACGTAGCGTGCGGATTTCCCGCACTACGCGCACCTGCACATTTCACAACAAGGGTTATGGGACCTATCAAACTGGTACGACTGCAGAGTCCGAGCCGCGATACGCTACGCGGTACTCCTTGAAGAGGCCCAACGTGCCATACAGCCAGTCCCTGCTCCATCGTTTCCAGCCGAAGCCTTGACGTTGACACGCTCGGGCCAGATGGCGCCGAATCTTCTTTTCTACCCACTGGCGAATGAACGAGAAACACCGACTCGAGTGGCCCACCGCGAAGTATTGCACCCAACCGCGCAAGATCGGATTGATCTTTTCAATCACCCCGCTCACCGGCTGAGACTGAGAGGCACCGAATATGGCCTTGAGCTTGCGTAGCAATGCCGTTCGCTTCTTGCTTTTCGGCAATAGCAACGGCATCCATCGTCCCCGGTGACTCCGGATCCGACGGAACTCAAAACCCAGAAATCCGAAGCTTTCGTCTTGCTGTAGATCCACCTTACGGCTCTTTTCTTCGTTCACTTCCACTTGTAGCTTGGCCAACTCCTCGCGTAGCCGTCGCTCCACTGCTTCTCGAAGCCATTGCTGGCGCGGCCGTGCGTCTACCAGAATCACCAGATCATCGGCAAATCGGGCATACTCCACGGCTGTCCACCGCTCGTATCGAGTGACTTCTTTCGCCCGCTCCAGCATCTTATCTACCTCATTGAGATAGACGTTACTGATCAACGGTGAAATCACTCCGCCTTGCGGAACCCCCTGCTTCCCCGACGCGTCCAGTAGCAATTTCAGGAGCCACAAAACCGCATCGTCATCAATCCGCCGAGCCATCTTCTGCAACACAATATGATGTTTCACCGTGTCGAAGGAAACCACCACACACTACCCACCTCCACGAGTTTCCGAAACACGTCACCATAGTTCGTCCACATCACGCGTTTGAAGGTCAGTCACTGGAGGTTCTGGGGCATGCCAATCGGCAAGACCAACTGTGGTTTGTGCTGATCTTGCCCGATGGGAGCAAATCGCTGATTCCAGCGGCTTGGACGGATTTCCAAACAGCGATTGATCTTCCACACAGTTTGCAACTTGCTGGTTCGTTCGATGATTTGCTTCGCCTTCGAACCCTCGTTGATGCTCTTCTGCTGCGCTGCTCTGCCGTCGCGACTGTAACATCTGGTCGAGGTCAGGAGAGCCATGCCGCAACTGAATCTGAACTTCATCGACATCCCGATTCCGGAGACGTGCCTGTGGGAACAGTTCGACGACGAGCAAAAGCGGCTCGTCATCGAGACTCTGACGCGCCTCGTCGTCAAACTGACGCAAGCCAGCAACCACCAAGAACAAACGCGGGAGAGGAGAACCAATGACTGATTCATCCAAAAGTCAAGACCACGCACACCCAGCGCGCCGCCTGCGTTTATATTCGTCAGTCCACTCCGTCTCAAGTCGAGCACAACCGCGAATCCACAGCGCGCCAGTACGCTTTGGCCGAGAGGGCCTGCCAATTGGGCTGGCCAAAGGAGCAAGTGGTTGTCATCGATGAAGATCTGGGGCATCTCCGGCTCCGGTATCGACAAACGCTCCGGCTTTGCTCGCCTGACCAGCGAAGTAGCATTAGCTCATGTGGGCATCGTGCTGGGACTGGAAGTTTCACGCCTGGCCAGGAACAACGCAGACTGGTATCGTTTGCTGGAACTGTGCGGCCTTACCGACACACTCATCGGCGACAACGATGGCGTCTATCACCCAGCGCTTTTCAACGACCGTCTGCTGCTCGGCTTAAAGGGCACAATGAGCAGAAGCCGAACTGCACATCATTCGTGCCCGACTGGATGGCGGTATTCGTAACAAAGCCGTCGCGCGGCGAACTGCGCCGCGGTTTGCCTGTGGGCTTTATTTGGGGAGAGCAAGATGGTGAAGTTCTGTTTCATCCAGACGAGGCAGTCATCGGCGCGATCCGCACCGTCTTCGAACGCTTTAGCCGAATTCGGCTCTGCGCGTCGTGTCTGGCTCTGGTTCCGATCGGAGAAGTTATCCTTCCCTCTGCAGCAGAATCCCTCCGGCCGGCCTTGTCCGATTCGCTGGGTCGCTGCGACTTACACCTCGATCCACCACATTCTGACGAATCCGGTGTATGCTGGCGCTTACACCTACGGCAAGACCAAATATGAACGTTACGTGGATGAACACGGTGTCGTCAAGAAAACGGATGCGTCATCTGCCCATGGAGCAGTGGGCTGTTCTTATCGATAGCCATCATCCCGGTTTCATCGATTGGGCTACCTATCGAGGCCAACCAGGCGCGCCTTGACTCCAATACTCGACCACAACCACATCAGGCGGGAGGCGCGGTGAGAGAGGGTTCCGCGTTATTGCAGGGCATAGCCGCCTGTGGCCATTGCGGCCGGCGGCTTCATATTCACTATCGCGGCAGAAACTCGACGCCTGGGTATCACTGCTCGGGTAAGAACCTGGTCGAGGGTCGCGGCGTGTACTGCCTCAACGTCGGTGGTCCAGCAATCGAGCAGGCTGTGGCCAACGCTTTTCTGGAAGCAGTAACGCCCGCCGCAGTGGAGGCCATGCGTCTCACTGTCGAACAACTTCAGAGCAATCATGATGCGGCTTTGTCTCAATGGCGTTTGGAAGTGGAGCGCACACGCTATGAAGCGGAACGAGCCGAACGGCGCTACCGTATGGTGGAACCGGAAAATCGATTGGTCGCTCGTGGCTTGGAGACAGAATGGGAGAGTCGCCTTCGCGGCTTAGATGCCGCCGAAGCGGAGTTACGCAGACGTGAACAACAGCGCCCTGGCGCACTATCGACAAGGAGCAGCTAGAACGCATTCAGATGCTCAGCTCCGATATCCGTCATGTCTGGACCGCGAACACAACCACCGACCGGGATCGCAAAGAACTCCTACGTACTCTACTGGAGGAGGTGGTCTTCAACCTGAAGCGAGCAGAAGGCCATGCCCATCTGACTTTGCGCTGGCGCGGTGGCGCGATCACAACGCTGGATGTTCCGGTCCCCGCGATTCAGGCCAATGGGGCCGCGTACCGACGAAGACACCATCTCGCTGCTGCGCCGTCTGGCTGCGCTTTATCCCGATGAAGTCATCGCTGGCATTCTAAATCGGCAGGGACGCAAGACCGCTACGGGCGAACGTTTCACCGCCAACCAAGTTGGTAGTCTGCGCCGCTATCGCAACATCCCGCGCTTCCAACCGCCAACGGAACCACCTGAGGGAGAAGTGGTTACCATCCGCAAGGCAGCACAGCATCCTGGGCATGAATACTTCCACCATTCACCGCTGGTTGGCCGATGGATTCATCGCTGGTGAGCAGGTCACTCCCGGTGCGCCGTGGCAGATTCGAATCACCGACGACTTGCGCGCACGCGTTGTCGCAGCAGGCACCGCCTGAGTATCTTCCAATGTTGGAAGCCACGATGAAGCTGGGCGTTTCACGCCAAACTGTGTTGCAGCGTGTAAAGCGCGGTGAACTCAAAGCCATGCTAGTGACACAAGGTCGACGTAAAGGCTTGCGAATCAGAGTGATCGATCAGCAGTCCACGCTCTTCGAACAATTTCATGAATCGGGGGCAGTATGAAGCAGATCCAAGTAGGACCGCAAATCAAAATCAATGACGTAGGTCTTGCATTCCAGAATCGCTTGCCTCACGCGTTGGATGGCAGCGTGCGCTGACTTCTTCGGCCGGTAGCCATACGACCCCGGTTGAAAATCGGCCTCGAAGATCGGTTCCAGGATCAGCTTCAGTGCTCCCTGGACCACCCGGTCCCGAATCGATGGAATCGAAAGCACGCGAACTTTGTTCCCGTCCTTCGGTATTTCCACCTTGCGCGTTCTCTGTGATCGATATGTCCGCTCCACCAACTCCTTGCGAAGCTGGTCCAGAAATCCCTCTACACCTTCGGCCTCCACGGCCGCAAACGTCACACCATCAATTCCTGGTGCCCCGTCGTTGGCTTTGGCTAACCGATAGGCTTCGCGCAGAGTTTCCAGCTTACAAACGTGCACATACAAACCCCAGAACCGCCAAGTCGGTTCGGTCTTCGCCTTGATGTATAGTCTTCGTCTCAGGTCTTGCAAACTGATGGGTGCCTTTCTCATCTCACCCTTGCCTCCCGTGTTGAATTAGACTTGTTGTGCAGCAAGGCTTCTTCGCTCCGCAGGCATTACCCTGCTTCTTCGCTACTGCAAGCCTAGCCGCCACCGTCTCGCCTTCGATTCGCTTTCCCGGTTGCGCCGGTTATACGATCTACCTTGCTCCAACGATTTCTCGCTGGGACGAGGACGGTTTCTCCAGTTGCTCGGCATGTCCTTGTCACCGTGCTGCCCCTACCACCCCGCCGAAGTGATATCCCGCATCAGTCAGTTTGCGAAACATCATGCTGCCTTCGCCCGACCTTAGTGGGCTCGGCCTTCGGGGTAATTCTTATCGAGGCCACCTATGGGTTCACTTCCGTTGCGGCCCGGTGACTCGCTCACCGTCCCAAGGACGGCTTTGTCGGTTGGCTTCATCCGCTTCGTTTCCTCCGCGAATGCAACCCAAGCTACGGGGCTCCGACTCTTTCCCCGATGGGACTCACCTCCCACTGAACATGCCAGCCTTTCGCTGGTCGCACTATGGTCAAAATATCGGACCGGCTTTTATTCCAAGTGCTTGCGGGTGCGCGCGAACTCAGAAGACTAAGACTTATCAAAAACCGACGTTACGCCACGTTACGAGGCAAGTAAATTAGTCCTTAACATCAGGTCTTAACCAAATAACGGCGGGGTGCGCCGTCAGTGCTGACAGAAACAGGTGGTTCGTGAGAGGCTGAGTCAAGGACTTGGCTCGACAGCTACAGCCGACAAACATTTGGTGCGCAAGTGCCCGTTCTTAACCATGGTTCCGGTGATGGCGGTCAGTGATTTGGTGGCAGCTTGCTGAGCAATCAACGAGCTCGACCCCGTTGGAGACATTTTTAAACCGACTGCACCCGGGCCGGGCCTCGTCCGAATTAAAGAGACGAGGATCATATGCCGAAGCGCGTGAATGAAAAGAAGGGACCGAAGCGGAAGAAGAATTGGGAGAATGGCCTTCCGGAACTGAATCGGAATGCTGCCGGGATCGACGTCGGCAATGCGGAACATTATGCAGCCGTACCAGCGGACCGAGATCCCGAATCGGTGCGTTCATTCGGGAGCTTCACTGCAGATCTGCATCGTATGGCGCAATGGCTGAAGAGCTGCGGAATCGAGACAGTTGTGATGCAGGCTACTGGAGTCTACTGGGTAGCTTTGCATCAGATTCTGGAGGACTACGGATTCCAGGTCAACGTAGTGAACGCACGTCATACGAAAACACTTCCGGGGCGAAAAACCGATGTGCTCGAATGCCAATGGTTACAGAAGCTGCATACGTTCGGGCTGTTGAATAATTCGTTCCGTCCTGCGGCGGAGATTCGAGTTCTACGAACCTACTTGCGACAACGAGAGAGCCTGGTTGCCGCGGCCAGCAAATGCATACAGCACATGCAGAAAACGCTGACCCAAATGAATGTGCAACTAGCCAACGTAATTAGCGATATCAGTGGCGCTACTGGCATGGCGATTTTGCGTGCAATCGTTGCTGGCGAACGCGATCCCGATAAACTCGCCAGCCGCAAAAACCGCCTCATCCGTGCGTCCCGTGCTCAAATTGCTGCGAGTTTAGAGGGGGACTGGCGGGAAGAATTGCTGTTTGTACTCGAGCAAAGCTTGGAGATCTACGATGTGTACCTGGGCAAGATCACAAAATGCGACCAACAGATCGAAGCTCATCTGAGAACCATCGAATCAAAGCTGGTCACGGACCAGCAGTTAACGCCCGAACTGCCTCGATCACGCAAGCACGGACCACAATTCGACCTGCGAAACCATCTTCACCGGATCGCCGGAGTCGATCTGACAAAGGTGGACGGCTTGAATGTTCAAACTGTACAGACGATTATTTCCGAAGTTGGGGTCGATATGAGCCGCTGGAGCACGGAAAAGAACTTCGCTTCGTGGCTGGGTCTCTGTCCTGATAATCGGGTAAGCGGCGGCAAGGTTCTTAAGCGTGGTACCCGCCAAGTGGTGAATCGCGCGGCCACCGCCTTCCGTTTGGCAGCCTGGAATCTCATCCGGAGCCAAAGTGCGCTCGGTGCCAATTTCCGTCGACTCCGGTCTAAACTCGGCGCTCCAAAGCAGTCACAGCCATGGCTCACAAGTTAGCCCGACTCGTGTACCGCATGCTGAAATTCGGAGCCGAGTATATCGACAAGGGAATGGAAGCTTACGAATCCAGGTATCGTCAACGGCAAACAAAGTGGCTCACAAAACAAGCCGCCGCCTTAAACCTCCAACTCATTCCAGCACCGACGATTACCGGCTGAGTTTCTGTAGAGACCCTGCTGTGATGGAACTCCCGAACCTTTTGTAGTTCAAACGGGTTCGAGTTTGTGACCTTACGGGGACCAGGACTGTCCTCATAAGCCCAACTTCCCGGCACTATTTCCCTAAACAAGCGTGAGCTTCCGGCACACGTTATCCAGTGCAGGAATCAGGGCATCACCGCTTGCCCCGATCTATCGCGCTTCATCGACATAATCGGCTGGCGGACAACTCAGCAGGTAGCCCGCTGCCGAACATAGGCTCACTGCCGCGCTCAAGATTAGCGCTTGTGAAAAGCTGCCCGTGCGTTGCACGATGAACCCCGTCAAGGCTGGGGCAAGCGCGCCGCCAAGATAGCCTCCGAAGTTCTGCATGGAGCCCAAAGAAGCCGTGTATTGGGTGGGCGCTGCGATCGGCACCGTTGCCCATGCGGCGCTGCTCGAGATGTAAATCAGGAACAGCGAAATGGAAATCAGAGTCAGGGCGATCGCGTTCGATCGCGCCAACACCGTTCCCACCGTACAGAGTGAAGTGCCGAGCAGAGCGCATGAGATCAGGAGTTTGCGCCCGCCCATCGGCGTCCATCCACGCCTTGTGAGGAAGTCGCAGAGCCACCCACCAAAGACGGCACCGACGCAGCCGAAAAAATAAGG
>CAVSTI010000031.1:0-130285 GCA_963730775.1 uncultured Acidobacteriaceae bacterium
AACAGCTAAACTACCTGGCTCGGCATCACCAAACACCAGAAAGCAACACTGAAAGCATTCGCGCTCAGCAGTGGTTTCTAATTTCTGGCCGGGTCGCTCTGTTTGATACTCAACAGAGTCTCCAGGATTCAAGTATTGTCAAAAAGAACTTGAAACGTCACTACGCCCAGGAAGATTCGCTCAACTCGCGATTCTGTGAAAGCTTTGACGGCAGCACTGGCTCACGCCAACTGCGTCCTTCGAACCGTCCCACCAAACAAGATGCCCAGTTTGGGTCAGAGGATTCGGCGGAAGCGCCTCACCGGATTGTTTCTTTCAGGTGATGACCGCTTCATTGATGAGTCTATCAGTCACCCGTTTGGCATGCAAGGGTTTGTGCGCTTTTTTCAAAAGAATATTCGCAGCCGCTGAAATGAGCACAGCAGAGGCCCGAAAAACGCTACCCGCCTACTTTCTCCTTCTCAGAAACCAGCTTCATCGTTACGTCGCCCTTTGACGTAATTACGTGACTAGTGGTCGTCAAAACGTCGCCGCCTTCAGACAGTTCGTAACGATCCTCAATTTCTTCGTCCTCGTTCTTTGCCGTCTTCATGTCCGTCCGGACAACCAGGGCATTGCCGTCCCAATAGGTCCTGCTGGTCGCGTCCCGGCCATTGATGACGTTGTTTGAGGTCGATCCGTCGGTGAAGTAACTGACGTCGGACGAATTCGTCTTACCCGCCATCGTTTGCACCGTGTGAACGTTCAGAGTCGGGTCATGGTGGTCGATCACGCGTACGATCATGTCCGGCATTTTGAACTTGGCGAAATCGCTCTTTTCTTTGTTCATCCGCCATCGGCCCGAGAAGTTAGGGCGAGTGGACGTGTCAGCTTGGAAGGAAGCGGCGTAGATTCCGCTATGGGCCAATAGGCCGGTCATGACGAGAGGCAAGACGGTAGATAATCTGAGATTCATCGCGTGTGCAAACCGGGACAGCTACCCGCAATCTTCTCATTCCTGGCCAGCCAGCCGAATATCCTGAAGGTTGGATCATCCCGGCCCGTCCACTGCGAAGAGCAAGCTGCGGCTGTTCTTTTGCGACCAGTACACGTTTGCATTGCCCGCCGGGCATAAATTTCCCCTCTCAAAGTACGGAAACCTTCGCTCGGAACTCCGCAAGGATGATCGGTTTGATATCCAGCCAGCGGAGCTAGCTGCTCCCGCAGATCTCTTACGGATACATTCCCCGGATTACGTCGAGCAGTTTCTGCAGGGAACACTGAATCCCGCCGCGATACGCCGAATTGGTTTCCCCTGGTCGCAAGAGCTTGTCCATCGAACACTCGCGAGCGTCGGCGGGACGTTAGGGGCTACGCGCCGAAGCTCTCCGATCCGGTTTCGGCGGCACGCTTGCAGGCGGCACTCACCACGCCTATCGCGACGAAGGTTCGGGATTTTGTGTGTTCAACGATATTGCTGTGGCGATCGAGTGGGCGCGAGCAAATTGCGGCATCCGACGAGCAATGATCGTGGATTTGGACGTTCACCAGGGCGACGGAACCGCTGCGATCTTTCGAGGCGATCCCGATGTGCTTACGCTATCGGTGCACGGCGAGAAGAATTTCCCGTTCAGGAAGCAACAGAGCGTGCTGGACGTTGCGCTCCCGGATGGGACGGGTGACGATGCTTATCTCGACGCACTCCGTCCGGTACTCGATCGAAATTTGAGCTTTCTCCCGGAGATCATCTTCTTCCAGGCCGGTGTCGACGCGCTCGCGAGCGACAAGCTTGGCCGCTTATCTCTCACGCAGGACGGCTTGGCTCGTCGTGACCATCTGGTTTACCAGTTTGTCCGAAATCTGAATGTTCCCCTGGTACAGACCCTGGGTGGAGGCTATTCAGATCCAATTGAGCTGACGGTCGCGGCGCACGCGCAGTCATTTTGTATTGCCGCCGAATACTTTCGCCGTTGATGTTCTCCGATAGCATTTTCACCTACGCCCTCGAGACGCGCTGGGCGAGTTCCCGATAAGCACAAACAGAGGGAACGCACACTACATATGGGAGCAACAACAACTCGCACAAGGTGGAAGAGCAGATCTGGATCCGATACGAGATGTGGTGTTGTCCTGCCTCTCGCGCGTACTTCTCGAGTCCACATGGTCCGAAGTTCGCTTCGCCCGAACGAAAAGCGTCGGGTCCACTGACTCTACCGTGATCAGCCGCGCCATCATCCAGGAATCCCTTTCGCCTGACGGATTCGATAGAACCGTGATAGCTACTCCCGCAGTTCCCAACCGAGTTCCCGCCCCGACCCGTACGTGAACCACGAATTGCGGACGTTGCCCGCAGCGTCGAGAACCGCGACGCAGTGGAATGCCCCTGCTCCAGGACTTCCGAAACGCAAATCGGTCAACTCGACACGCTGTCCCTGCTGTTGACCCGCCACTAAGGGCGCCACGGACCAGACCGGAAAGCGCGAGAAATAGCTCATATACGCGAACTCTGGTCGAGCCTTCACCCGCTCGAGCGGGAAGTGGATCTCTGGCTTATAAAACCGGATGGCTTGCGATATGTCCAGGTCTCCGAGTGCGCGCACCGGAAGCTTCAGGAACGCTCTTTCGGTCTCGACAACTCCGGTCCATTGGACAGGGCTGAACGGGTCCGGAAAAGCCGCCGCCTTGAGTGGTTGTTCACCGTCATACAGGCGCGATTGCAATTGCGTGACGGCCTGGCTATGCAGAAATGCCCGGCCGCAATCGAAGAGCAGGAAAAAGGAGAGCGCGAAGATCGCCGATCCACGCTCCGTTTTCGCGCGGGCACCGATTTCATTGCTTACCAGGCGTGAAAACTGTGGCCAAATCGCTCCGAAAAGCAGCGCAACCAGGATCCAGATGTCATACAGGTTGTTGAGGTCGGCGTGATACCAGCGCGACGAGAACGGCAACGTAAGGCGAATGCCATAGTTATTCGTCCAATCGATCAGCAGATGGCTACCCACAGCGGCGCAGCAGATCAACCAGGCTTTCAACCACGGCAAGCGCTGACGAAAGATCCCGGCTGTGACGAGCACGGTCAATGCCGCCATGAGCGGAAGAAAAAGAATGGAGTGAGAGTAGCCACGGTGAGCCTCGAAGTATTGAAGCCGGCCCTGGGCGAGGAACAGAATGTCAAGGTCCGGCGCATTGGCGGCGAGCACCAGCAGAACCGCGCTTCGCGGCGAGAACCTGTCGAGACCGGCACGCGCCATGACATAGCCGGTCAGCGAGTGCGTAAGGTTATCCATGCGAGAAGAGAACGTCCGCGGCGGAACTCAGGCGCAGACCTGAAGGGCGGACCGAGAGACCTCTCGGCGTTCGTACTCGGAAGGCACGATCAGGCGCAGGGCATTTGGGACTGCTTCCGCCGTCAAGGGAAGATTGCCGGCCAGTTCTCCGTCGACCTGCACAAAAACCGGGTTTCCCGAGGCGCTGCGGCACTCTACCGAGGTCGCGCGCATGATGCTGCATCCATTCATGCGGTGTACTTGCTTGAGCGCCACCGCCACCAGGTACGGCACATAGCGTACGGCCAGGTTACCCCGAAACAGCACTACCTCGAAATCATCGCGCAATAAGGATGCACCGCGCGCAATCTCCAGGTCACCGCCATAATTCCGGACCCGGCTAACCAGGGCAAAGCTGGCGAGATGGGTCTTGCCATCGACAGTCACCTCGAATTCAGGAAGATATCGCAGCACCTGGGCAAATCCGCTCACGTAATAAGCAAGCTTCCCGGCCGCGGCTTTCAAATCAAGGTTGAGCCGCGACACTACGTCGGCATCTAGCCCCGCTCCCGCCATGCACAAGAAACTGCGGGGCGCGGACTGATCCAGCCTCAAACGGCCGACCGCAATGTTGCGCACTTTCATGGTTCGCAGCTGGGACGCAACGCGGTCCGCACGCATAGGCATTCCCATCTCGCGCGCCAGGACATTTGCCGTACCGCCGGGCAGGATCCCGAGCGGAACCCCCGAGCCGAGCATGCCGTTCGCTACTTCGTTGATCGTCCCGTCTCCGCCAGCAGCCAAAACGAGATCACATCCGGCGTCGATTTGCCTCTTCACCTGAGCCGTTGCACTGCCAGGTCCCGTCGTTGGTACAAGCTCTGCCTTGATATCCTGACGTGCGAGCGCCCCGATGGTACGTTGGAGCGAGTCTTGGCGACGCACCAGTCCTCTGGCGACTGGGTTGTAAATCAATACAGCGCGTCTGACGTGGAGAGATTCCAAGCTCACCATTATAGGTTCTGGGATGAAGCAATCGTTGGCGGAGCGGGCAGAGGACCTGCGGAAGCAATTAGAACATCACGAGCATCAGTATTACGTTCTCGACGACCCGCAGATTTCGGACGCCGAGTATGACTTGCTCATGCGCGAGTTGCGCGAGCTCGAAGACTCCCATCCTGAACTCCGGACGCCCGATTCTATTACCGGGCGAGTGGGTGGAAAGCCCCGCGAGGGCTTCATCAAAGCTCCTCATAGCTCACCCATGTTGAGTCTGGATAATGCACTCAATGAGGAAGAGCTCAAAGAGTTCGATGCGCGCGTTCGCGGACTCCTCAAGGCGGAGCCATACCAGTATGTTGCCGAGCTGAAGCTGGACGGATTGTCCATGGCCGCTTACTACGCCAACGGTCGATTCGAACGGGCGCTGACCCGAGGAGATGGAAGGATCGGAGAGGACGTTACAGCGAACGCCCGTACGATGAGATCGCTTCCGCTCCGGGCGAAGGACGGCGGCCAGGTGCTGCGCGAGTTCGAAGTTCGCGGCGAAGTTGTCATGCAGCGCCGCTCTTTCGAACGGATGAACGAAGAACGCGAAAAAGAAGGACTGCCGGTCTTCGCCAATCCCAGAAATGCCGCTGCGGGAGCACTGCGAGCTCTCGACCCGGGCGTCACTGCCTCGCGTCCCTTGGACTACTTCGCATACTTTCTACTCCGCGATGGCAAACCGCTGCTTGATAGTCAGTGGGCCTCGCTCGAAGCGCTCTCTGAGGCCGGGTTCAAGGTGAACCGGTTCCGAGCGCGATGCAACGGTGTCGATGAGTTGCTCGACTTCATACGGGAGTGGGATACAAAACGGGAAACGCTGCCTTACGAAACCGACGGCGTCGTAGCTAAGATCGACTCTGTCCAACAGCAGGACAAGCTCGGCTGGACCGCCAAGGCTCCGCGTTGGGCCATCGCGTTCAAGTATCCCGCCAGGCAGGCGAAGACGGTTCTCGAAGACATCGGGATTCAAGTGGGCCGAACGGGAACGTTGACCCCGGTTGCACATTTGAAACCGGTTAGTCTCGCCGGCGTCACCGTTTCCCGCGCCACTCTGCACAACGAAGACGAGATTGCGCGATTGAACCTGCAAATTGGCGATACGGTGCTCATCGAACGCAGCGGCGACGTCATACCGAAAATCGTGCGGGTGGCGGAAGAGGGCGCGCATCGACGGCCCTTTCACATGCCCAAAACATGTCCCGGTTTGCGGCGGTCACACGGTGCGGGAGCCGGGCGAGGTAGCAAGCCGATGCGTGAATACCAATTGCCCTGCCCGGCTGCGCGAGTCTCTGTTGCACTTCGCATCTCGCGGCGTGATGGATGTCGACGGGCTTGGAGATGCGCTGGTGGACCAGCTTCTCGCGCGGGGATTCGTGCACAATATCGCCGACCTCTACACGCTGACTGAAGCTCAGTTGCTTGAGCTCGAGCGCATGGGGAAGAAGTCGGCATCGAAGATCATCGCGAATATCGACCGGTCCCGCTCGCAGCCTTTGGCTCGAGTATTGAACGGGCTTGGTATTCCGTTTGTCGGCGAACGCACGGCCCAGATCCTTGCCGGCCACTTTGGGAGCCTGGACGCGATCGCCGACGCCTCGGTGCCCGAACTGCAAGGGGCAGAAGAGATCGGACCCAAGGTGGCAGATGCAATCCGTCAGTTCTTTGGTGAGAAGCGCAATCGCGACCTGGTCGAGCGGCTTCGGGCGGCAGGACTGCAGTTCACTGGTCCCAAGACTGTCGTCAAAGAGGGTGGGCTCTCTGGAAAGTCTTTCGTCCTGACGGGAACGTTCCCAACTCTGAAGCGGGAAGAAGCAAAGGAGCGAATTGAGGCAGCGGGGGGAAAAGTCGTTGGCTCGGTCAGCTCAAAAACTCAGTTCGTCGTGGCCGGGGAGGAAGCCGGATCGAAGCTGGACAAAGCGAAGGCCTTAGGCATCCCGGTGATTGACGAAGAAGAACTGCTGAAGATGTTGGGGACCACGCCTGTTTGACGGCTGTTACAGCTAACTCGCATCCCGCCCAAGGCGGTTGGAAACACTTCATGGCTCTCCTTGTCGCCTGGGGACCGCAGGGCCTGTTTCTCCTCGCCATTCTCGATTCGGCCGGGCTGCCTGTGGTGGGAGGTGTCGATCTTCTGCTGGTTAACGTGGCTTCCACAGCTCCGCGAACCGCTTATCTCGCTGCCGCGTGCGCCATAGCGGGATCTCTCATTGGAAGTTCAATCCTGTTCGCCATTGCTCGCAAGGGCGGCGACTTGATGTTGTCGCGCCAACTTGCAACACCGCGCGGCGCTCGCATGCATCGGTGGTTCGAGCGCTACGGCCTGATCACCGTGTTCGTCCCTGCCCTTTCACCATTACCATTGCCGATGAAGGTCCCGGTGTTCTGTGCCGGAGCGCTGAAAGTTCGGTGGTCTTACTTCCTGGGTGTCGTTCTCATCGCTCGAACGATCCGCTATTTTGCTCTTGCCTTCTTCGGAGCTCGGTACGGCGCTCAAACCCTGCTGTATCTGCGAACTCATCTTCTGAGCGTTGCCATCTTCGCTTTGACCCTTGCCGCTGTCATCGTGATAGCGTTGCAGATCATGGATCGCCTTCGGCGCAGACGATTAGCACTCGCTCGCAAGGCTGCCACCTGACCCGGGAAAACTGCCAGATGCTGAAATTGGTCTTCAGCCTTTCGTTTGCGATTGCCTGCTCCGGAGCCGAGATCGCCGCCCAGGAGGCATTTAACCGGGCTCAGGAAAAGATAGCCCGGCAGCTTTCGGCAGTCGCGAACTATACCTGTGTTTTGACCGTTGATCGCTCAATGTATGTCGAACGCAAGAGACGCGAAACGGGGTGCGCGGGATCGGATCGGGCATCGGAGAAGCCCTTTATGCACGATCGGCTTCGGCTGGATGTTGCCGTTTCTGAAGGTACAGAGATCTTTTCCTGGCATGGGGGACGGAAGTTTTCGTCGGCTGGTGTAAACGAAATCGTGAAATCGGGACCGATTTCCTCGGGATCCTTTGTCGGTTACCTGCGGAATATACTATTCACGCCCGGTGTTGCCATCCACTTGGACAAAGCGGGAACGACCGACAAAAGCTATAAGTTCAACTACTACGTGCCATTCAATAAAAGCGCATATGAGGTGAAGGGGCGTAGAGGCGATTTCATTGTGCCCTACCACGGATCTTTCGCCTTACGCAGCGATACATTCGAATTGCAATCGCTCTCGGTAAATACGAGTGACATTCCCCGCGCGGCTGAAGTGTGCTCCGCCGATACCGACATCTCGTATCAGAACCTCGAGATTGCTGGTAAGTCTCTCCTCATCCCGAGTGCGTTTCAACTTCATCTGCTTGACACTCACTCTCTCGACGCATGGAGCCAAAGCGAGTACACACAGTGCCGCGAGTTCCGGGGAGAATCGACCATTCGTTTCAATTTTGACGATTCGGCACAGACTCGGATCGAACTCAGTCCTGCACGACGAATGGTTGCCCGCGGGCATCGATCTCCACGTGCGCCTGAACACGCCCATCACTGACCAGAAAACGTTCACAGGTGATCCGGTAGAGGGGGTTCTGTTGAACTCATTCCGAGTGAAAGGTCTGAACGTGACCGTCCCGAAAGGTGCGATAATCTCCGGCGTGGTCAGCAAGATGGAGCTGCGCTACGAACCGGGGCATCGCTACGTGGTCGCGATCCATTGGGATCGAATTGCCTTTGGGCAGAATTCTCTGCTGTTAAGCGCGAACGCGCGACGCTCGTATCCGCAGGGGCGGCGCTTTGGACCCGGCTACTCAGGAGGTACCTCCCCGGACGTATCGGACGAAGACGCAGCCTTTGTCTGGCCCTCGAATCACTTCCGGATGGATCAGACTTTCACGGCCTATTTTGAGACCACCGAAGCCCCGCTTCCGCCCGTGTCCAGGCCAGCGCTCAAGACCGAGAACTCGGCGCCGTCCCGGTAGTTGCGAACATTTTTTCCTTCTCTCCTTCCTGGTTCCGTCCTTCCCCCTTTCCCCCCAAAAGTTTCAAAACATTACGAATATTTATACACCAGTCCCATTGATCCGTTGTAGAGTAGGAACTTCGAATAAAACTATAAGCGCCGCTTTGATAGGGCGCTAGGGGATAAGTAGCATATAAATGCGATCAGGATACGTCTGCCTGCGCACCGACGATGTACTCACGTTCATTGCTGGGCGCAACTTCAAAAACGTAGCATCACTCAGCTTCCGCTTGACGGGTGCGCTCTTCTTTTTATCTTTTTTCACTGCTGTCGGGGCGTTCGGGGCTAACATATCGGGCGTTTGGGCGAACGAAGGTGGCGACAAAGTCACCCAAGACGAATTGCGCGCCACGAACCACACCGAGAACCTGACGGGAAAGGTGCTCAACCGCGCCTGGGATGGAACCACCATCCATCTCTCGGGAGCGCGCAATGAGGAGGTCGGCTTCAACCTGGTCCTTGAAGCCGCCTATGCCTCCGCAAGTAACGTTTCG
Organism: uncultured Acidobacteriaceae bacterium; assembly: GCA_963730775.1. Taxonomy (GTDB): domain Bacteria; phylum Acidobacteriota; class Terriglobia; order Bryobacterales; family Bryobacteraceae; genus Bog-105. The sequence continues at coordinate 8,786 of CAVSTI010000031.1, forward strand.
GTTTCGTTCGATACCTTAACGGGACCGAATGGGGCTGTCATCCAGTCGACTCCAGCCTCTGGAAACGGGGTTTTTAATTGGGTCAACCGACCCATCGAGCTGTTCTACACCCGTTATCTTCAAATCAAAGGACTCAGCTTCTTCGGGTACTACAAAGGCGACGAGTTGGATTTCCCAACCCGTTTCCGATTACCGGTTGCAAACGCGAATGGCAACGGCATTGGGGGCTGGACGGATCGTCCCGACCACGACAAGTTCTATCCGGACATTCTCGTACCGATGGAGCTGAGTCAGAATTTCACGATCTCCGCCGGCCAGAACGAAAGCATATGGGGTGATGTTTATATCCCGAAAACCGCCCCCGCTGGGACGTACACAGGCAATGTCACTGTACGTGAAGGCTCGAGCGTCTCCCGAGTCGTTCCCGTTCAGTTAACCGTGTATAACTTCGCGCTCCCTGACGCCCCTACCGCCAAAGTGATGATGCCGTTCACAGCGTCGGACATTATGTGGCGCTATGCAACCGGATATGGCGGATACGCGAATCCGCTGAGCCCGGACGGCCAACGGGTCGTCACCGTTAGCAACCGCTACTATCAGCTATTTCACCGGCACAAAATTGCTTTGCTGGGCGACAACGACTGCACGACGACTGATCATCCTTGCGCGGCATCCGTTCCGCGCTACACCGGACAGCTTTTCACAGCGGCAAACGGTTACGACGGCCCAGGGGTAAATACGCCGGTCGGCGTGTATGCCGTTGGATTGTATGAAAACTGGTCATGGCGCAACGGCAGCGAAGCCGACATGTGGCAACACACGAACAACTGGGTCAACTGGTTCGACACCAACGCACCTGGTAATCAGACCTTTCTGTATTTGGCAGATGAGCCGGCTTACTCGACCGCACCCACGCTAGAAATGTGGTCGCGATGGATGAACGAGAATCCCGGCGCCGGGCAGCGCATGTACTCGTTCTCCACTCTGGACATGGTCGCGGCGAATATTCTGACTCCGAGTCTTGACATCGCAGCGAGCCATGCCGGAATCGGTTCTTGCCCACTCATTCCGATCTGTGACCCGACTGCGATAACGCAAGCTGCGGCAAACAGCATCAAGGCGACGCCAGGGAAGCAACTCTGGATGTATAACGATGGCCGGCCCGGCGTTGGCACGATGGATACCGAAGATGACGGCACGGCACCTCGCACACTTCCGTGGGCGCAGTACAAGAAAAGCGTCGATGCTTGGTACTACTGGCAAGCGAATCTTAGCGGTACGGACGATCTTTTCCAGAAGGCGACCACGTGGGGTAGCCAGACCTACTACGATGCGTTCCTGGGCATGTATGGCTCGAACGGAACAACAAACGGCAACGGCGTGTTGGTGTATCCAGGAACAGATGTGATGCACCCGACCGATTCCTACGGTGTCGATGGACCCTTCGCCAGCCTTCGGCTGAAGGAATGGCGCCGCGGAATTCAAGACGCGGATTACCTTGCGTTGGCCTCGCAGGTCGACCCAACGGCGGTTAAAAACATCATCAACTCAATCATCCCGAAGGCGATGTGGGAGAATCCCGCACCGCAGGGGGATCCATCCTGGTTCGTAGGTGGCGTCAGCTGGTCGGCGGACCCTGACATTTGGGAAGCGGCACGCGCTCAGCTGGCGCAGATTATTGCCGGCGCGCCAGCACCTGCCCAAACCACGACACCCACGCCCACGCCCGCTATCACGGCTCCCGTGACACCCGCGCCGGTCGTCACGCCTGATCCGACCCCTGCGCCGGTTGCCACGCCTGATCCGACGCCTGCACCTGTCTCCGCACCGGCGCCGGCGCAAACACCCGCACCAGTAACCGTGACGCCGGTTGTGGCGCCCGATCCGACCCCCACGCCGAAACTGGAGGATCCAGCTCCGAATCCGAAGGCACATTCGACCGAGGATCTCTCGGCGGCTTAGTCTAGGTGAAACACTTCTTCGAGGGGTGACATTGCCGCATCCGGCAAGTCACCCTTCGGAGAAACAAAGAAATCGGCCATCTCACTCTGCCAGCGAGCGTTCACTTCTCGTTGCGACATAGCCGCTCGAGCTCTTTCGAAGTCCTCTGTTTCCAGATATCCCACCAGCATTCCATCCGGCCTAAGAAACAGCGAGTAGTTCTTCCAGCCCGTTTCCCTCAATGCCTGTAGCATGTCGGGCCAGACTTTCCTATGTCGCGCCTTATATTCTTCCAGGCGTTCCGGTCGTACCTGCAGGACGAAACAGACGCGCTTCATTGACTAGCGGAGAAATGCTTCGTGAAGGCCGCCGTCAACGGGGATGACGTGCCCGGTGGTCTTGGCGCTTTCCTCGCTGGCGAGCCAGACGATCGCATTCGCGCAATCCGACGGCAGGATGGGCCGACGTGTCAGGGTTCGCTGCGCATAGAACTCCGCGAGCTTGGTCCGCAGTTCCTCCGTCGATTCCAATTCGGAGAACTCGATCTTGTACTTCTGCAGGGAGTTCATCACGCGATCGCGCGGGAACATGGTCGATCCCGCTACCACGGTCGCCGGGGCAATGCCGTTCACACGTACCAGCGGGCCGAAGCCAACCGCCAGTTCGCGGATGAGGTGGTTTAGCGCGGTTTTGCTGATGTCGTAGGCCTCGCTGCCGTGTTTGGGAACCACGGCATTCGCGGAACTCGTCAGGACCATGGCGGCCGGCAGTTTCTGCTCTTTCAGGATCCAGTACAGCTCCTTCAGCAGGAAGTAGTTGCCGGTTACGTTGATCGCGAACGTCTTATTCCATTGCGGCTCCGTCAACTCACCGTCCGGCCCCGGAACCGGATAGATCGCTGCAGTGTTCACGATGCAGTCGAGGCCGCCAAACTGAGAAACAGTAAAACGGCCGGCGTCGGCGATGCTGGTTCCGGAGCTCAGGTCCACCTGAGTGTGGACGACGTTCTCCGGGGACGAGAGCGCGGCCGCTTCGGTGGCAACTTCCTGGGCTCCTGTGACGTTCTGGTCGGCGACTACGATGTGCGCGCCCTTCCGCGCCAGCAGAAGTGCCACTTCCCTGCCGATTCCACTTCCTCCCCCGACGACCAGCACGATCTTCCGGCTGAACTCGGCCTCGGCCGGCATACGCTGCAGCTTTGCTTCTTCGAGCGCCCAATACTCGATACGAAACGCCTCCGAGCGAGGCAGCGCGACGTAGTTCTTGAAACTGACAAACTGTTGCGATTGCTCAGCGTGCCGGGCTTGCGGGTAAGGATGTTGCGGTTCTCCGCCGCTGTCCAGCGCATTTGCTCCCGCCATCACGTGTACGGCGTTGATGAAGAACTCGGTGGTAATTCGGGCTTCTTTCTTGTTCTTGCCAAAGCCGAAGATTCCGAGTCCCGGAATCACAACGACCGAAGGGTTCGAATCACGCAGCTTGGGAGATTCTTCCGTCGCCCAATCCTTGTAGTAGCCCTGGTATTCGCCCCGATAGGTAACCGCCCGCTCCGCGATGCGCGCTTTTAGCGTCTCGACATCCTGCTCTCCCGGCTTCCAGTCGATAAGCATCGGACAGATCCGGGTACGGAGGAAGTGATCGGGGCAACTGGTTCCGAGTACGCCCAACTGCTCGGCCCATTCGGAATTAGCAAACTCGAGCGCATCCGGGTGGTCGGTGAAATGAGCAATGACGCGGCGATTCGAAGACACGATGCCGCGCAAAGCCGGAAGAACTGCAGTAGCCACCGTTTGGCGATCGGAAATTGGTTTGTGTCGGGCGCCCCCGAAAAGCGCATTGCCTTTGGCCTGGTGCTCGGCAATAAATTCGCCCATCTGGTCGATGGTTCGAATGCTGTTCAGGTAGCACTCGCGCTGTGTGTCACCCCAGGTGAACAATCCATGGCTGCCCAGGAGGACGCCATCGCAACCGGGATTGTCTTTCACAACCTTCTCCAGCTGCAATGCCAATTCGAAGCCCGGCCGTTGCCAGGTCAGCCACTGGATATTTCGTCCAAATTTCCGATTGAACTCCTCGAGCTTGGCTTTGCCATTGGCGCTCGCGGCGATCGCAATCGCCCAGTCGGGATGCAGATGGTCTACGTGATCGAACGGAAGAAAGGCATGGAGCGGAGTGTCGATCGATGCCGCTACCTTGTTGGTGCCGAACGCCAGGATGGGATAGTAGCTGACCATCTCATCTTCGAACTGTTCGCCCCGGTAGAGTTGCTTGAGCTGTTCGAGACGATCGAGATACAGGATGGCGAAACCGGAGTTCTGAATGGACCCGAGATCTCCGCCGCTGCCTTTCACGGCCAAGACACGCACGGGCTTTCCTGTGAACGGGTCGGGCATTTCGAACTTTGAACTGGTGTTCCCGCCGCCGAAGTTAGTGATCCGCAAGTCCGCTCCGAGCAGGTTGGAGCGGTAGCGCAGCAAACTCAGTTGGTCATTTCCGAATTTCGCCGCCTGCTTTTCATCCCAGAGATCTTTCAGGTGAACAGTTTCAGTGGTTTGTGGCATTGTTGAGGACCTGGTAAAAGGAGACTTTCTTCCCCCGCTGTATCATTCCTATCCTTTAAGCGTACGAGGTCACGCCCGACATATTCTTGGCACGCCGCTCCGCTGTGATGCGTTCGAGATAACCGCTTTGCCGGAAGGCCGCCATTGGATCTTCGGGCAGGCCTTTCGACGCGCGCCATTCTCGGATTATGGGGCGGACGTCGGTCGCGAACGCATCCTGAAGCAGCGATTCCGCGCCGACCAGATCGGATGTTTTCTGCGCCTCGGCCAGCGTTTCGTGGTCGACCAGTGCGGCTTTGGCGAATAGCTCCTGAGCCATTGTGACGGTCTGGATCATCGCTTCAATTTTGCCCTTCAGATTATGGCTCTGATCGATGGTGTAGGCGATGTCGGCTCGCTTTCCCGTCTCCCATTCGAAGAACGCGATTTCGTGGAAAATCCGGAATACCTGGTAGGGATCGATCGACCCGAGCGTCAAGTCATCGTCGGCGTATCTGCGGTCGTTGAAGTGGAATCCGCCGAGCATGTCCTCTGACAATAGCCAGGCGACAATCTGCTCGATGTTTTGCGCCTGGTAATGGTGGCCGGTATCTACCAGAACTTTTGCTTGCGGGCCTGCGGCACGCGCCAGGAGTAAGGCCATACCCCAATCGGCGATGTCCGTGTGATAGAAAGCAGGCTCAAAAGGTTTGTATTCGACCAGCAGTCTCTGATCGGGTGCGAGCTCACGGTGAGAAGCAATGAGCAGATCGGTAAACCACTGCTTTCGCTGGCGGATGTTCGCGGTGCCTGGATAGTTTGATCCGTCGGCAAACCACAGCGAGATATCGCGGCTATGCACTCGACGGGCGATCTCAATGCTGTCGAGAGTATGTTGGAGAGCCTGATGACGCGCAGTGTCGTCCGGATTGCCGAACGATCCGTGTTTGTAAATTTGGTCTTGAAAGTAGTTGGGGTTAATCCCACCCGGACGGACGCCGAACTTATTGCCCAGCGAGGACACTTGCTCTGAACTCGCCACCCCTTCGGGAAAGTCCCAAAGCACGTGCAGCGCAACGGTGGGACAGATTCCGGTTAGCGCGTGAACTTGGCCTGCATCGCTGAACTTTTCCTCGACTGTGGTTGCTGCCGCAGCCTGGAGAAACTTCCCGAATCGGGTGCCGGTGTTCGAAAACCCCCAGGAAGGAAGCTCGATGTTAAACGTTTCAAGGGATTGGAAGACTCGGTCGGTGCTGCGGTTTGGCGTACGAGGCGTCACAGGGACATAGTAGACCAGATCCGACCGGGAAACAAAGGCAGGCTAGGGGAGGCGGCTTATTGCCAACCGCCGCCCAAAGCGCTATAGAGCTGGACCAGCGAAAGAGCCTCGCTTTGCTGAGCATTCACAAGGTTCAACTGGGCCGAAAACAGAGCCGAATCGGTAGTCAGCACTTCCAGATAACTGGTCGCTCCACCCTCATACCGAAGCCGGGCTAGCCGGGTCGCATCCTGCGCCGCAGCCACCAGATGTTCCTGCTGCTCGCGCGCGGCACGTTGCTTCTTCAGTGCGACCAGTGCGTTCGAAACGTCCCGAAGAGCACCCTGTATGGTTTGCTGATACGTCAACACCATCCTCTTTTGCGCTTCTTGCGAAAGCTGCAGCTGACCCTTGAGCCTGCCGCCGGAAAAGATGGGCTGAGCCAGCGATCCGATCCCGTAGATGGTCTTGTTAGACCAATCGAAGATGTTCCCAAGGCTGTCTCCGCCGACGCCGCCCGAAGCGCTCAGCGAGAGCTGGGGGAAGAATTGCGCCCGAGCCACGCCGATCTGCGCATTGGCAGCCACGAGCTGCTGCTCCACTTGCTGGACATCGGGCCTTCTCTCGAGCAATTGCGAAGGTATTCCCGACGGGCAGGTCTTGGGGCGGAGGCGCTAAAGCTGCCGGGTCGGAATGGGCCACGGGCCCGGGATTCTCGCCCAGCAATACCCGCAAGCCGTTCTCGCCCTGCTGTATGGCCTGCTCGAGTTGCGGAACCTGAGCAGTCGCCTGGTAAAGAAGCTGTTCCGCTTGCCGTAGATCGGACAAGGGAGCAGCCCCGCCGCTTTCCAGCCGCCGCGTTAGGTCGACGGAGTCCTGCCGGATCTTGACTGTTTGCCGTGCGATATCCAATTGCCGGTCAAGCGCTCGTCAATTGGAGGTAAGTTCCGGCAACCTGCTGAATGAGGGTAAGTCGTACTGCGCGTTGCGCCCATCCCTGTGCCATCAATTGGGCTCGCGCCGCTTCCGTCTGGCGGCGATAAAGGCCCCAGAAGTCTGGATTCCATGCGGCCGAGAGATTAAAACTGCCCGCCACCAAAGGTCCGCTGATGACGTTGCTCAGTGAGGAAGGCAGCTCAGCACCAAGACCGGTCCCGCCGATGTTCAAGGTCGGGAATTGTTGGGCGCGTGTGATCCGGACCTGCGCTTCCTGCTCCAGTATTCTCTGAGCGGCGATGCGCAGGTCGTAGTTCTTCTCGAGCGCCGTTCGGATCAGATTCTGCAGTTCGGGCTCGTGGAATACATCGGCCCATTTCTGATCGCCAAGCGAATTTTCTTTCGCACTCGAAACCTCAGTGTTATCGGCGCCGCGATACGTAGGTGCGGCCGGCACCTGAGGCCTTGAGTAATTAGGCCCAACAGTACAGCTTGCGGTAAAGATTAGAGCGCAAGACAAGAAAAAGACAGGAATCGTATTTTTCAAGCGTGACCTCCTTCAGGCTGAGGTTGTAAACCGCCGCTTGGGCCCTGCTGGTCGTCGCTCTCGGGCGGATGGGTAGAATCCATCGTTGTTCCCTTCCCGCCCCGCACGAATCGGTGGGAAAGGTATTCAACGACGGCAAAGGTAACGGGAATCATCAGGATCCCGACGACGGTCGCGAGCAGCATTCCGCCAATCACAACAGTGCCGAGAACGCGTCTCGATACCGCGCCGGAGCCGCTCGCCGTCCACAGCGGCAAACAACCGAAGATAAACGCCAGTGCAGTCATCACGATCGGGCGGAACCGCAATCGCGCCGCACCCAATGCCGCCTCCGCGATCGTTTGACCGCGCTTGTAGTTCACGACCGCGAATTCAACGATCAAGATCGCGTTCTTCGCCGAGAGACCGATCAACATAATCAATCCGATGGTCGCGAAGATATCGTTCTCGAGCGATCGCAAACTCAGGGCGAGGTAAGCGCCGAGGATTGCGACCGGCGTACTGAGCAGGACGCTAAACGGCAGTGTCCAGCTCTCATAGAGCGCCGCGAGAATCAGGAAAACGAACAGCAGCGACAGTCCGAACACAACCCAGGTTGGGATACCCTGCGCGGCTTGCTGCTCCTGGAAGCTCATGCCGGAGTAAGAAAAGCCCATACCTGCGGGCATCGCCTGGTTGAAGACCTCTTCGAGCGCGGCCCGTACCTGTCCCGAGCTATATCCGGGAGCACCGGTGACGTTTAGCTGCGCGGCGGTATATTCATTGAACCGAAGTATGAACTCCGGACCGGTGATTTGCCGCACGTGCACCAGCGAGCCGAGCGGAACCTGACTGCCGTTCGCGCTTCGCACGTAGAACTGATTAATGTTCTGGATGTTCGTACGCGTGTCGCCTTCCGCCTCGACGAAGGTCTGCCACTGCCGTCCAAAGCGATTGAAGTAGTTCACGAGAAAGCCACCCATGAACGTCTGCATGGTGCTGTAAACGTTATTCAGATCCACCTGCTGCTGAGTTACCTTCTCACGATCCACGTCAGCGTAAAGCTGCGGAACCGCCGGCAGATAGGAGGGGATCGCAGCCGCGATCTCTGGCCGTTTCGACAGGGCGCCGAGATAACCGAACAGGTTTTTCGTTAAGAAGTTCGGGTCATCATTACCCGACCGATCCTGCACGATCATGGTGACACCGCCCGATGTACCGATGCCCGGGATGGCGGGCGGCGGGAACGAGAAGGCCAAACCTTCGCTGACACCGGCCAGCTTGCGTTGCAGGCTGCCCTGTATCGTCTCGATTTGCTCCTCGCGGGATTTTCTTTCGTCCCAAGGCTTGAGCGAAACGAAGAAGAACGCGGTATTCGTGCTTTGGGTCTGGGTCAACAAGCTGAAGCCGTTGACGCCAATCACACCGGCAATGCCGGGCGTGTGCAGCATGGCGTCCGTGATCTTTTGCGCCGCTGCATCGGTCCTCTGCAGGGAGGAAGCGTCCGGAAGCTGAAGAGCCACAAACATATAGCCCTGGTCTTCCTGAGGAATGAATCCGCTCGGCAACCGTCCGCCCAAGAGAACGGCAAGTACCGTGACAATCGCAAGCACGACCATTGTGAATCCGGATTTGTGCACCAACAGGCCTGAAGTCGTGACATAGGCGTTTGTGGTCCGGCCGAACACGCGGTTAAACCAGTCGAAGAATATGGCTAGCGGACCGCGGCGGTGTTGTCCCTCTTTTTTCGGCTTCAGGAGGAGCGCCGCAAGAGCTGGGCTAAGCGTCAACGCATTGAACGCTGAGATCAGCACCGAGATTGCGATGGTAATTGCAAATTGCTGATACAGACGACCGGTGATGCCGGGAATGGCAGCGGTCGGAATAAAGACAGCCGCAAGAATAAGAGCGATCGCGACGACAGGGCCGCCGACCTCTTCCATGGCTCGAATGGCGGCGTCACGCGGCGATAACCCGTCGTGAATCAGTCGCTCAACGGCCTCGACCACAATGATGGCGTCGTCGACCACCAGTCCGATCGCCAGCACCAGTCCGAACAGCGAAAGAGTGTTGATCGAGTAGCCGAGTACAGGAAACAGGATGAAGGTACCGATAAGCGACACCGGTACGGCAAGCAGCGGAATCAATGTTGCTCGCCAACCCTGAAGGAATATGTAGACCACCAGAATCACAAGTCCCAGGGCAATGACCAACGTGATGAGAATTTCGTGAATACCCGCCGTGACCGCCTTGGTCGTATCGAGCGGAATGCTGTATTGCATGCCCGCCGGGAAGTTTGCAGAGAGCTCCTTCAGTCGCTTCTCAACTCCTTGCGCCGTCGTAACGGCGTTTGAACCCGGCAGTTGGTACACGGCCATGACGCCCGAAGGTGCATTGTTATAGCGCGCAGTCAGGTTATAGACCTGAGTCCCCAGTTCCACCCGCGCAACATCCCGAAGATGCAGGATCGAGCCGTCGGGATTTGCCCGCACAATGATGTTCCCGAACTCTTCGGGCGTGACGAGACGGCCTTGCGTTCGCACCGTATAAGTGAACTGCTGGCCTTTGGGAACCGGTTCGCCGCCGATCTGACCCGCAGGGTTAACGTTGTTTTGGCTTTGCAGAGCACCGATGACCTCGGTGACCGTGACGCCAAGTTTCGCCAGCTGATCCGGCTTCACCCAAACGCGCAGCGCGTATTGACCGCCGAACACCTGAATCCGGGAAACACCGGGAACACGCGTCAACTCGTCCTGCAAATTGATGATGGCGTAGTTGGTGAGAAAGTCGGGGCCATATCGCTCATCGGGCGAAGAAAGGTTGATCAGCATGAGCGGCGAAGTCAAAGACTTCAAAACCGTCAGGCCGGCCGTGTTCACCTGGGCAGGAAGCTGCGCCTGAGCCTGCGACACGCGGAGCTGGGCAAGCACCTGATCCGTATCGGCATTCGTTTTGACATCGAAATCCACGTAGACCGTTGCCTGCCCGTTGTTGGCGTTGACGGAATACATGTAGAGCATGTTGTCGACGCCGTTCATCTGCTGTTCAATCGGCGTTGAAACCGCCTGTTGCAGAGTCTTGGCATCGGCGCCCGCATACGTGGCCTGAACCTGGATCTCGGGAGGAACGATATTCGGATATTGCGAGGTCGGAAGACTCAGCATCGAAACGGTTCCGAGAATGACCGTGACGATAGCGATGACAATGGCCACGATGGGCCTGCGAATAAAGAACTTCGACATGTTTTACTTTCCGGCCGAGTCGTTGGTGGAAGAGGTTGGTGCCGCTCCAGCCGGTTTCTCCTGCGGAGAAACAGGAACGCCTTCTTTCAGCTTCTGCAGGTTGTCGGTGATGATGGTGGTTCCGGGTTGGATACCGCTATCAATCAGCCAGTCTTGGCCGTACTCCGAACCCAGTTTCACGTTGGCGACGTGAACCTTGTTCCCGGGACCCACCGTGTAGACCTGCTTCATTCCCTGCAGATCCACCACCGCGATCTGGGGAACCAGCATCGCGCCGCGACGGACCTCTGTCTCTGCTGAGACACGTCCAAACTGCCCCGGACGCAGGAGGTTTCCTGGGTTTGCAAACGCAGCGGCCAAGCGAATGGCACCGGTCTGTTGATTCATTTGCCGATCGACCCAGACAACGTGGCCTTTTTGCGGATAAACCTGACCGTTCGCAAGCGTAAGCGTCAGCGGCACGTTGGCTTTACCGGAGAGGAGATCGCCTCCGCTTTGACGAGCTCGCCGGCTGAGGCTGAGGTACTCGGTGTCACTGATGGAGAAGAAAACTTTGATGGGGTTCAACTGCGAAACGGAGGTGAGGACGGATTGTGGACTGACAAGATTGCCTACCTGTGTTGTCGCTTGCCCGGCCACGCCGTCGATCAACGAGTGGACTTGCGTGAAGCCGAGGTTCAGTTTCGCCGTCTCGACAGCGGCCTGCGCGGCCGTCACAGCGGCTTGCGCGGAACGGACATTGGCTTCGGCAGCCCGCACCGCGGCATCTCCCTGTGCGGCTTGCTGCTTGTCGTTATCAAGCTGGCTCTGCGCGACGGCCCGCGCCTGGGCGAGGGGCGTATCGCGTTTCACATTGATCTGCGCCAACCCAAGCTGGGCCTGAGCTTGCGCGACTTGTGCCTGAGCCTGCGCAACCTGTCCCTGCGCCTGCTCCAACTGGCCCTTTGCCTGATCAACGAGAGCCTGGAACGGCCTCGGATCGATCTCAAACAGCACCTGGCCCTTGGAAACCACGGAGCCTTCCCGGTAGCTTTGGCGGATGAGATAGCCGCTGACCTGCGGTTGGATCTGGGCGTTCACAAACCCATCCATCGTTCCCACCCACTGGCCGGTCAGGGCGACATCCGCCTGCTGAACCTTAACAGCGGAGACGGGCATTGGGCCCATGGGCGCCGGAGCTGCGGTATTTTGACCTCCACAGCTCGTTAGAAGTACGAATGCGAGCGCAACAACTAGCCCCAAAACACTAGCGCGCGCGACTCGTCGAAAGGACGAGGGTTGCGACCGTTGACCTATACACAGCTGTTCCAAACCGATTTGCCTCCCGAAAATCTCTGCCTTCGCTTCGCAGAAAAATATACATTCCTGTATGTTTAATCATATCTTTGATACAGGCCCCGCTATGCACGATTCAGAGAAACAGGCGAAAGTTGACGGACCTCTTCCCGGCTTATGGACTGCGCATAAGCAGAAGCGGGCTATGCAAACCAGAGAAGACCTGATGCACGCCGCGCGCGCCGTCTTTGCGAAGGATGGTTTCGAACACGCACGGATCGAGGAAATCGCCGCCCAGGCCGGAAAAACTCGTGGGGCTTTCTACGCCAACTTCGAGGACAAGGAAGACGTATTCTTCGCGATCTTCGAAGAGGATCTTCTTCACGATCAGGAACGGGTCCGGCCCCGGCTGAGCGCGGCAGCCACGACGGAAGCACGAATCGATGCGGTGACGGAGGATTTGCTAACTCTGATCCGGGACCGGCAGCGGGTGCTTCTCGGCCTGGAATTCAAGATGTACGCCATTCGCCATCCGCACAAACAGAAGAGACTGGCAGAACTCCATAAAGAGATGTTGCTTCGCTGCTGCACCGCCAAAATCGACAATTTCCTTCCTGAACTGGCGGAGCTTGTCCATCGAGGAGAAGCGCCGGCGAACGTCTGAGATTGGAGCCATCCTGGACGGAGCGGCGCTGAACCGCCTGTTCGACCCTGCAAACTTAAACGAAGAACAACTCCGGCGTTACCTGCGGCTCGGTGTTTGCGAAGCAATGCGGAGTGCGAAGGGAACAGATGGCTGTCAGTAGGGGGAAGCTTCTGGCCGGAGCTCTTGGAGGAGCCCTTGGGAGCGTGGCGATGAAGGCGGTGGTGCGTTGGTGTGATAGGAACGCATTCGGCTTGAGTTCCCAGACTGATGCAAAAGCGGCACGAGCGATGTTCGGAGAAGCCCTGGAACAAAGACGCGCCGAACGAATCGGCAGCTCCATTCACTACGCGTTCGGAATTGCGACCGGAGTTGGATATGCGGTCGGCAGCCAGCGATTCCCGGCACTCCGGGCCGGGTGCGGAACAGCGTTCGGAGGCGGATTGTGGTTAATCGGTGATGAGGTGGCCGTGACTGCGGCTCGGCTGGAAAGTCCAGTCGCAGCGAGCGGCTTTTCTCACGTTTCGGCGCTCGCTGCGCACCTTCTTTACGGGTTCATTGTCGACGCTTGCGTTTCGCGCACCGCCGGCTAATCGCGGCTTCCGCCCAGAACCCGCAGCAGGATGTTCAAAGCCGCTACGAATACATTGAACACACCCGCAAACAGCATGAGGGCTCCGGGAATCGGGCTGTCAGCATCCGGAGTTCGCAGCACTGCGCTGGTCGAATAAACCAGAGTGAACACACCGAGGGCGCCAATCCCCAACCCAATCAGGATGCCGATGAACCCGATATGCAGGAAGCTATTCAGGACCATGGTGCCGATCAGCGCGAAGAACAGGCCGGCCATTAAGCCGCGCGGAGCCGAAAACTCACGGCGCGTGCTCATCACGTAAGCCGTCACGCCAACGAAAACAAATGCCGTAATCCCCAGGGCAACAAGTATCAGCTCGGGCGCAATCATCCGGGCTATCCAAAGCAGCGGCGATAGCGCGATACCGGAGACGAACCCATCCGCGACGAGAGCAGCCACACCGAGTTGGTGATTGTGACGCACGGCGATCGCGATTCTCGGGACCACATTCAGGAGCAGGAGAGCCGCGATCCACCCCAGCCAACCTGAGAAGAACCGCGCCAGCGTCTCTGAGGTGGCGCCGATGTATCCGCCGCCAATCGCGCTGAAAACCGCCAACCCGAAGAGCAGGTATGTTTGCTTAACAACCGCTGCACTCCGTGTATTTAAATAAGTTGTTCCGCTCAACTTGTCCCAAACGGAACTCTGAGGGGTTTGGTTGTACATGTAGAGATAGACTCGCTCTACTAGCTTAGACGTGGGCGCTACGGCGACGGTTCAACAAACGAGCTCTGGCGAACGAGGGCGCGTCTTTCTGCGATTCGAACCCAAACGCGTCTACTCTGTCGGCACAAACTTCTGAACCCGCCAGTTCAGGATTTCAGCGACATAGAGGGCACCCGTGCTGTCGACCGCGAGACTGTGTGGATAATGCAGCTTACCGGGCCCTTTCCCGTGGGAGCCGATCTTTCCCAGGACCTTCCCATTCGCGTCGAGCTTGATGATCTGATCGTTCACGCCGTCGCTCAGAAAAAAGACGTTCTGTTGGGGAACGTAAGCGAGGCCCCAAGCGGCTCCGAGATTGGGCCACTTCCCAAGGAATTTGCCGGATTGGTCGAAGATCTGAATACGGTCGTTCTCGCGGTCGGCAATGTAAAGCTTTCCCGCGGCATCGATGGCGATGTCGTGGACGATATTGAACTGGTTGTCGCCAGTCCCCTTGCTTCCCCATTGGGTCAAGTATTCGCCGTCTTTCGTGTATTTGGCCACCCGCGAATTGCCGTACCCATCCGTTATAAAGAAGGAGCCATCGGGAGCAAAACCGACATTCGTAGGTCGGTTGAAGGCATACTTGGCATTCTGATCACCCGTCGCACCTCCTACCGCGCTCAGAACCATCAATACATGGCCGGACGGGGACATCTTGAGTACCTTGTGCCCCGCAACATCAATCAGCCAGACATTTCCTTCGGGGTCGACGCGAATGCCATGGGAGGACTTCACCGGCACGTCGTTCCAGGCCTGAAGCATTTTGCCGTTTTTGTCGAACTCGACGACAGGATGGGATCCGCGGTTGAAAACCCAAACGTTGTCCGATTTGTCCACTGCCACACCGGAACACTCGCCCAGATTGAAGCCGTCCGGTAGTTTGGCCCAGTTCTCGACTGGATGATAAGCCAGTTCCGGGGCATTCGGGGCGGGATGGTTTTGGGCGGGGAGCTGAGGAACGAACAGAGCCGATAAGAGAAAAGCCGACGTGAGAACGATCGGGTGTTTTGCTTTAAGGCATGCCGAGGAGGTCATTCGAGTACCACGATTGTATTGAACAGGAATTCCCGATTGGCCAGCTTTCCGCGCGATTCGTACCAATTTGGAACCCAAGCTGAAACGAAGGGCCGATCTGGAATCCGCGCGTGGGTGCAGTGGAGCCGGCGGGCGCAGTAGATTCAACAACTTAGAAGACTGATGGTTCCGGCATCCCGAATGCCTTTACCAAGGCATGATTCTAACCTTCCTCGCTATGTTCTTCCCGGCAATGCTCTTCGTCGCCTTCTGTGCCATTCGGGTAGGCAGCCTGGCCGAGAACAGATCCGCCACTATTCGATCGGAGCGCTAAATTGCGCGTCCACACGGCAGGAAACCCCGACTGGGCCGTATCGGTATCGGAACCGTTGCACCTGCTGGTCCTCGCCGGTATTGGAATCCGAGACTCATGGAGACTCTGGCGCGGCGCACGGGTTTCTCCGTTTGAGCAATCCAACATCCTGTTTCAAACCAAGGTCGTCCGCTGGAAATTGTGGGTTGGGCGCGACTTTCTGAAGAACCTGGTTACTCTGCCTTTCGCCTTGTGGGGCGTGTAATAGCGCGCGTCTTGATCAATCCGCCAAAACCGCTGTTTTAAGCTAGGGTGGGCTCGCGCTTGTTCCCTCGGTAGGATGTGAGGCGCGAGAACAGGAGAACTAAATGACTAGCTTGTATTCCAGACGCGATTTCGGAAAAGTGGCTCTGGCTGCACTGCCGGCATCCACGCTGTTCGCGCAAAAAGTTGATGGCGTTCAACTCGGCATCTGCACCTATAGTTTCCGCTCCATGCCTCGGACCGGCGCCGATTCTGTTGACGATGTCATCAAGGCCATGAAGGAATGCGGAGGAACCGTTTGCGAGCTATTTTCCCCCCAACTCGAGCCCGAAAACCCGATGGCGTCCGGTGCGAATCGCGGCCCCCAAACACCGCGCCCCCGTCAAGACAGCCCGGAAGCGAAAAAGTATCGCGAGGACGTTCGAAATTGGCGGCTGAATACACCTGCCGAACACTTTCGCGCCATCCGCAAGAAGTTTGACAGTGCCGGAATCGAGATCTTTGCGTACACTTTAAATTTCCGGAACGACTTCACGGACGCCGAACTGGACAAGTGCTTTGAACAGGCGAAGGCTCTGGGTGCGAAGACAATCGCGTCTTCAACACAATTAACAGTTGCTCCGCGCCTGGTGAGCTTCGCCGAGAAGCACAAGATTTACGTTGCGCTGCACGGCCACAGCAATACGGCGGATCCCAATGAATTCTCATCGCCGGAGACATTTGCGAAAGCATTACAGATGTCGGAGTGGTTTCGGATCAATCTGGACATCGGTCACTTTACCGCCGGGGGGTTCGATCCCGTGTCGTACATCGACGAGAATCACGCGAAGATCACCCACTTGCACATGAAAGATCGCAAGAAGAACAACGGCCCGAACGAGTCGTTCGGCGAAGGGGACACGCCGATCAAGCAGGTGCTCACTCTGTTGAAGGACAAGCACTACCCGCTGCCGGCCCTGATCGAATACGAATACAAAGGAACAGGCACGCCGGTAGAGGAAGTCAAACGCTGCCTGGATTACGAACGCGCAGCTTTGAAGAGCTAACTCGCCATCACGGCGTCACCACTTCAGTAGCTCAACACGGCGGTTCTTCGCCCGTCCCTCTTCTGAATCGTTGGAAGCAACGGGAGCATACAATCCGCATCCGAACGACTCCAGCCGATTCGGAGGGATTGAATACTTCGACGTCAGTTCCCGGACAACCGATGCCGCCCGTCGGCGACTAAGATCCAGATTGTATTCGGGTTTGCCTTGGTTGTCGGTGTGGCCAACAACGCGTATGTTCAGCCGGGGATCAGTCGACAGCAGTTTTGCAATTTCTTTCAGCAGTGGGTCCGAGTCGTTCCGAATTTGATCTCGATCGCTGTCGAAGTAGATGCCGTACAGAACTACCTTTCCAGAGTCAGCCAAAGCTTTTGACATGTCGTCCGCACTGACGAACGACATGTTTTCCTGGAGCTGCTGGGGGGAAACTATGATCAATTCCGCCAACGCGCGATCCTTCGCGACGGTTCCTTGCAACCGTTCCGGAATAACTCCGTCCGCGTACGCACTTACAAACAGGAAGTAATAAGTGGGCTTGACTGCTTTGGATTTCCCAACCAGCACACGTTCTTGTTTCTCGTTGTATGCGAGTATCTGTCCGAGTTGATCTTCCTCGGCAATTGGGTCGAGCGTAGGTCCAAACCAACCTTTTTCGCCCGCAGCCTTCTCATAAATCGTCGCCAGGCCGAGCCGCTGAAATTCGAGTTTGTAGTTCCGAAGCATTTCGCTGGGCGTCCGGCCGGCAGGGGCTATGTAGGTGAAACGGCTTACCAGGCCCTCCGTTTTCATGCTCTTTTCATATACCGCCGGAGCAAAGCTGGTGGGCGGCCCGGTAGGAATCACGAATTCGTCGAACTTGGGTGCCCGATAACCGATCAATTCGCTACCGGTGTATCGCCGCATGTCGGGTGGGTCTTTGGCCCCAGGAATATCTGCCGCCAATACGCTGAACGCGCATGCAGTCGACCCGATTAACATCAGTAGCCGGCAAATCCAGCCGTGGTGCGATTGGGCTAAGCGTTGCTGTCTCACAAGCGGCTCCTCCCAGTGAGTTTCGGATGCTTCGGGGCGTGCGGTCAATGGTCCTGCAACTGGATTAGTCCCAATTGACCTCACTGGCGGGGAGTGTGAGCTACTTCCTTCAGTTTCCCCTGGTTGATCAATTGCGTAGTACCATTGGCTAATCGCCGCCGGAAAGATTGCACATGATCGTGAAGAGAATACTGTTTTCTGCTGCTGCAGTTGCCGTTCTCACCGCCCAGGTTCTTTCAGCCGCCTCGGTCTATGACTTTCAATTAACGACGATCGACAACGGAAAGCTGAGTTTGCGTGATTTGAAGGGCAAGGTTCTGATGATCGTCAATGTTGCGAGCCGCTGCGGGTACACTCCGCAGTATGCCGGGCTTCAGAAGCTTTACCTTGCGCACAGGGATCAAGGCTTTGTGATGATTGGTATCCCCTCTGATGACTTCGGACAAGGAGAACCGGGATCGGATCCGGAGATCAAACAGTTCTGCCGGCGCAAGTACGATGTGACCTTTCCGATGATGTCCAAGGTATTCATCCAAGCCAATCCGCGCTTGCCTCTTTACGAATACCTGACCGACGAAGAGGCGAATCCGAAAACGGGCGGAAGCATCCGCTGGAATTTCACCAAGTTCCTGGTTGGCCGGAACGGCAGGATTCTGGCGCGTTTTGAGCCTGCTGTGGACCCTGAAGATCCTGCTTTATCAAAGGCCGTTGCAGACGCTCTGCGGTAGTCGGGGCTGAAGTATGCCCAAAGATCGCTAATTCATTGGATCCTCAACCGAAGGGCTTGAGTTCGCACGGGCTGTGCGCAGCTCCCTTAGTGATATAGCCGAAGCGCGCTGTAAAACGACGGGTCTTCCAGTTTGGCAGGACTTGTATAGAGTCACTCTTTCCGCCGTTGCTCGCTTTGACTTCACAGTTCTCGTTCTCTGATTCCGGATGATCAGTTGACCGTGGGTGACGAGGAGGCGCTCGGACCTCGCGACAACATCATCTTCGAACTTGGGTTGTTCATGGGTCGACTCGCCGGGACCGAACGTTCATGCCCAGGCCAGCTTCCCGGCCCTTGAGGATTCCTTCACGCTTAGACCCTAAAGACGTGGCCCGCCGAACGTGACGGATTAAAAACGCAATCTTTGCCGTTCCGGCTAAATTCTTCCTCCAATCCCGCAGGTCTTGGTTGAAAGGCTCTGACTCGCAGTCGAGCTTCAGAGTGACAGTCCTTCAAAACCGCACTAAGGAGAACATCCCTCATGTTGATAGAGACAGGTTTCGCCGTCCGTATTCTGGAGCGCTTGCGTGGAACCGCGCTTACGTTCGCCGTTCTTAGCGTCTGCTGGGCACAATCTTTTAACGGCAGAATTGTCGGATCCATTACCGATCAATCGGGAGCTGTCATATCGAATGCGATTGTAACGGCAATCAATGAAGACACCGGCGCACAACGCACCTTGCGGACCGACGATGGGGGCCTGTACGTTGCGCCCGAATTACCGGTTGGGTATTACACCGTGCGTGTTGAGTCGCCGGGACTGACAAAGGTAGAACGATTGCATGTGAAAGTTGACGTCGGCGGTGAAACGCGCGCGGATGCTGCCCTTACAGTGCAGAGCGCTCAACAGTCTGTCGTGGTGAGCGCCGAAGCTCCAGTTTTGCAGCGGGACTCGAGCGCATTGTCTGAAGTCGTCGAAACTCGCCAGGTGCAGGAACTCCCGCTCAACGGACGAGATTTCCGGCGACTGACTTTTCTCGTGCCGGGAGCGGCTCCACGTTCGCCCCGCGGATCATTGGGTTCTTTCACCGTCAATGGACAACGAGAGAAATCGAACATCTTTCTTCTCGACGGCATAGACAATAATGATTCGTTTCGGAATCAGCCCTCGTTTAATCAGGGTGGGGTCGGCGGCGCACAAGCAACGATCTTCCCAGTCGATGCGCTGGCTGAGTTCAGTGTTCAAACCCAAGGCTCGGCTGAATATGGACGAAATTCGGGGGCAGTCGTCAATGCGGTTATCAAATCCGGCACCAACCAGGTTCACGGAACCGCCTACGAATTCCTGCGGAATGATAAGTTAAACGCTCGCAACTTCTTTGAGACGCTTCCTGGCGCACAGAAAAGCGCTTTTAAAAACAGCAATTACGGTGCGACGATGGGCGGCCCCATCAAGCACGACCGAACGTTCTTCTTTGTCGGTTACGAAGGTGAGCGCGGCCGGCCCAGTTCATCCCTCGCCATCACCGTTCCCAGCGCCAGGGACATAGGCTCTGCTCGCGCCGCGAATGTCGCCGCCGGACGTCCCGAGAACGCGTTGGGTGCCACGGTGCTCTCGCTGTTCCCTAGCGAAAACAACGCCGGCGCGAAGGCAAATTATGTCTACAGTCTTCCGAACATCATCGATAGCGATAACTTCCTGGTGAAAATTGATCATCGCTTCAGCGAGCGATTCAACCTGAGCGGTCGGTATGTGTTCGGCCAGGGAAACCAGACCTTCCCATTGACTTCGGGCCAGGGATCGCAACTGCCGCTGTATCAGACGGTGGTTCCCACACGGGTGCAATTGGCCGGTTTGAACTTCTCACAAGTTCTCACCCCTAGGCTGATCAATGAAACACGGTTCAGCTTCGTACGGTTTACGCAGCTGTTCTCATCGTTGGACGCCGCGTTCAATCCCAGCAGTATTGGATTGAACACAGGAGCGGCGAGAGGCGGGCTGCCGACGATCGTTGTAGGCGGCTTTGAACCTTTGGGCGCCCCGACGAATGAGCCGCGCTGGCGAACCAGCCAGGCCTACCAGATTGCCGATGCGCTGGTCTGGATGCGCGGCAGTCACACGATCAAAACCGGCGTCGATTTCCGCCGGCCATTGGTGCGGTCTTACAACGACCAGTTCTCCCGTGGGCGCCTAAGCTTCAATACTCTCGCCGACCTGCTTGCCGGCGTGGCGGCGCCCTCAGCGACCAGCATCGCCCGAGGGGACACCCGCCGCGATACTTACACCGATAACCTGGGCGCGTTTATTCAGGATGATTGGAAGATCAACAGCCGTCTCACTCTGAACATCGGCTTACGGTACGAGTACGTCGGCCCGCTTTCGGAGAAGTTCGACCGCATTTCGAATTTCATACCTTCGCAGGGATTAGTTCGCGTCGGGCAGGGACTGGATACGCTCTACCAACGAGATTTGAATAACCTCGCGCCGCGCTTCGGGTTCGCCTTTGATCCGACTGGCACGGGCAAGACGATCCTGCGGGGCGGATACGGGTTCTACTACGACTCTCCTTCGCAGGACTTCTTTCTCGCGCAGAGTTTCACGAACGGCAACGTTGGCACAAATCCCGTTCCCGGACTGGGAACGTTCACTGTGAACTTCACGGGACCCGTGCCGTTCGGTCCCGGCGTGGACATCTTCGGCAGCGCTGCCAAGCCGGTTCCACCGTACACACTATTTGGCGTGGACCCGGGAATGAGGACGCCCTACGTCCAGAGCTACAACTTCAACGTTCAGCAAACAGTCGCAAGTGGCACGGTGCTGCAGGTTGGCTATGTAGGATCGAAGGGCGACAAGTTGTATCGAGTGCGGGATATCAACCAGGCTCTTCCTGGTGTCTCCGGCTCAGTTCAGCAGCGCCGCCCGTTCAATCCGACCTATCCGAACTTCGCTGGCATTTATCAACTAGAAGCGTCCGCCAACTCCCGCTATGATGCCATGCAAGTTCTGTTACGCCGCCGTTTCTCAAAGGGTTTGACGCTCTCCGCCTCTCATTCCTGGTCGCACTCCATTGACGACGCGTCAAATGGATTCTGCTCCTGTACAGCGGGCGTTTCGCTACCGCAGAACAGCTTTGATACGAAATCTGAAAAAGGCGTCTCCGCCTTCGATCAACGCCAGCGATTCACGTTCAACTTCGTCTACGACCTGAACGTCTTGCCGCAAGCTCTCAGCAGATGGCCAACGCGATTGACGGACGGCTGGCAATTAAGCGGCATCTACACCTGGGCGAGCGGAGTTCCGATCACGCCTTTCTGGAACGGCGCCGCTCCGAGCGGAAGCGGTGAGTCGAGTAATGACCGGCCTAATGCCGTCGGTGATCCTAACAACGGACCTAAGCGTTGGGACGCGTGGTTCAACACCGCGGCTTTCGTACCTGCGGCGCCGGGAACTTTCGGAAACGCCGGACGCAACACGGTGATCGGACCTCGCACGAACATCGCGGACTTCTCCCTTAGCAAATCAACAAGGATTAACGAGCGTGTCGGCCTGCAGTTTCGTGCGGAGTTCTTCAACCTGTTCAATCACCCCAACTTTGCCTTACCGAACGTAACCGTCAACAGTTCGGGATTTGGATCAATCGCCAGTACGCCCGATGTAGCGAACGGGAATCCTCTGGGCGATGGCGGACCGCGCCAGGTGCAGTTAGCCTTGAAGCTGGTGTTCTGATTCGGGTTGCAAGCAGGCAGCAACCTTCTTATTGCAATGCGTAGCCATACGGGTACAGCGGACGGAGCGAGTCATGCGGAGCGTCACTCCTTTGCGCCGTGACGGATTGCATCGAAGACGGCAACTCAAACGGCAAATGTCCGCCTGCATGCGCTTTACCCGAAAGGACATCCAGAAGAGCATCATCGCTAACTCCGAAGTCCGCATAAAGCGCGGCCGTCTTGTCCTTCACCTCCGTAAGAATGGCAGGGCGATCCATATACACGGTCATCACCACCGGGGTCGTTCCACATTTCAGCAGAGCATCGTACGCTACATCACCGCGCTGAAAATTCAAGCGTCCTTCATGCTGCCGTTGACCGAAGAAATAACCTGGGTGCAGCGTTTCGAACGGCGTGGCAGCGCGAATGATTGCGACATCCGCCTGCTCCGGTGAATTCACCACGGTGAAGCCATGCGCCGTGGCAACGGCGCCATCGATCTGGAATAGCCAGACTTTCGCACCAGCTTTCACCGGCGGATGGCCAAGCTTATTTTGGAGCGGCACCATCGCTCGTTGCTGCGCCGCGACGCCAGCCCGGATAGAAGCCGGATTACCCACAACCGTTCTCGCCGCTGCCGCGTCCACGTAGGGATTTTCGAAGAGGCCAAGGGCAAATTTCTGCTCCAGAATGCGGCCGGTCGCCTCTCGCATGCGTTCCTCCGTGAGCTTGCCACTTCTCGCAGCGTCCAGCAAGGCAGCCACATCCTCTGTTCCGCCGACCTGATCGACGCCGGCGTCCATCGCTTTCGCGAATCGCTCAGGGCGCGGCATGTCCATCAGACCCCACGACATTGCGATATGAGAGGGGGCGGGGTTCTGACCAGCAGGCATGCCGTTCTGGCAATACTCGTCGCAATCGCTCGTGATGCCCCAATCGCTGACGATCACACCTTTGAAGCCGTATTTCCGGCGCAGCAAATCCGTGAGTAATTGCTTATTGAATCCCACTCCCACCTGTTCCGTGAGCTGGCCGTTGATGTGAACGTTTTCGAGGATAGAGTAGGTTGGCATCACCGCGGCGACATGCGCTTCGAAAGCGCCCAGGAACGGCTTGATGTGATACGGCAGCAGCGCATCGGTGACCGCGGAATACCGCCCATAGTAGTTGTGGCTGTCCCACCCGCCCTTTTGCGCGCCGTATCCGACCCAGTGTTTAACAACCGTAACGACCGAGCCTGGCTTCAGGCCAGTCTTGCCGTCCTGCATGCCTTCCACATAGGCCTCCACCTGTGCCCTTGCTACGTCAGCATCTGCGCCAAAGGTCCCGTTCAGACGAGCCCAGCGCGGCTCTGTTGCAAGGTCAGCTTGCGGCGATAGTGCCTCTTGAATACCGACCGCAAGGTACTCCTTACGGACCGTTTCAGCATATTGCAGCGTTAATGCGGAATCATTGATGGCAGCCAGCCCTGTCGTCTCGGGCCATTGTGAGAACGAGCCCGACTGGACGCTTGCGCCCGGAACGTAGAGGAAATTGTTACGGGGATCGGTGCTGATCGTTAGTGGAATGCCGAAGCGCGTGGCCTCCGCGAGTTCCTGCAGCCTGTTAGCGGATTCCGCCATATTCTCTGGATCGCCACCCAGGCGGGTAATGAAGGTATTGATTCGCTTGCCGTCGATCAATGTCTTGCATTTATCGAAATCGTACTGAGCACCAATACCGATTGCCGCATTCGCTCCTCCCGCCGTCGGCAACGTACCGTGAACCATTACTCCTGCCATGTCCTCGATCGACATCCGCCGGACAAGATCTGCGGCACGGACTTCGGCCGGTTTACGCCAGTCCTCGTACGGCTCCAGCTTGCCATCGTGATTGAGGTCCTTGAATTGCAACCCGCCTTCACTTATCAGTCGCGCCGAACGGTGTCCCAGCACCGGTTCCTTAGCTTCAGCCGATTGCAGGGCGTGAACAGTGCTAATGCCTCCAACGACACAGACCAACGAGACAACAGCCAAAGCACCCGTGCGCATGGTAGCCATTTTGTCGCAAGTTCTCGGGAGCGCCGAGTAAGCCGCGCTCTTTCGCGGAACTCTACGAGCGAAGATAATGAGGAAGCTTGTCTATCGCTGTCGACCTTGTGCGCTTTTCGGCTTGGCCTCGTGCTGTTCTGTTTGCCGGATTAACCTGCGTCGCCTCCCTGGTGGCAGCGACGTCAACGGTTCAAGCGCAGAATCCGGTATCCACTCTTCCGAATGGACGGCGTATCACGCCTTCGGGCACTTGGATTCCAACTGCGCCTTACCCTTTCGCCCTTGCTGTCAGGCCAGACGGAAAGCAAATAGCGGTTCCGTGTATCGGGTTTCCATTCGCGCTGACTGTGATCGATGCACCGGGAACCCCTGAAGAACGAACCCGGCGCTTTCCTGAGAATGCAGCGAAATCAAAAGACGTTGAAGTGGACACCGGTATTGCCTACGCTCTGGACGGTCGTCATGCCTTCGTTTCCGCAGGGGACAGTGGGACCGTCGGGGAATACGAAACGGACCGGTGGACCAGAATACGGCAATTCTCGCTAGGTAAGGATAGTTATAGCGGAAGCTTAGCTCTCGACCCGTCTGGTGCGCTCATCTATGTCTTGGACCAGGGGAATTGGCGAGTGGTGGCTATCGACGTCTCAAACGGACGTGTCGTTTGGGCGCTTCCCACAGGTGTCGATCCCATCGCTCTCGCTGTCTCTCCAGATGGCCAGCGCTTGTATGTCGCAAACGCGGGCATGTTTGAGTATCAACTCTTACCCGGGCTCGATCGAGACAACATCTTGGAGCGCGGCCTCCACTTCGCACCATTCGGATATCCTTCCCGCCAGGCTCGAAAACACCTGGGCGATCTTAGTAGCGAACGCGGCAGTTCCTTGTGGACTTACTCTTTGGGATCGACGCCCGGCATAACGGCCAAGCTGCACCTGGGCGGCAGGATTCAGGGTCGGGTTGTGGGCGGGAGCGCACCATCCGCAGTGGCCGCGGATAAGGAGCATGTCTACGCAGCATTGGCACACACGGATTCCGTCGCAGTGATTAGTGCCGATGGTCGAACAGTACAGCGAGAAATTGCGTTGTCACCGTTTGAACAAAACTTACGCGGCGTCATGCCGAGCGGAGTAGCCATAAGCGGCGATCACCTCTACGTTACTGAGGCAGGAATCAACGCAGTCGCAACAGTTGACCTGCTTTCTAATACCGTGGTCGGGCACGAACCAGTCGGATGGAATCCCTCGGCGGTCGCGATGAGTGCCAACAAGCACAGGCTGTATGTCGTCAATACGAAAGGCAAGGGCACGGGACCGAACGGCGGAGCGACCTTTCCCAAGCCCGGCGGAGTGTACATTGGAGAACTCGCGTTTGGCAGCGTCTCAATTCTGCCCGCGGCCGGAGCGTCCCCAGGAACGACGGAAACGGTCATCGCGAATAACAGGGCGGCGCTGCCCGGAGTGGAAAGGTTGCCGCGATTAAAGCACGTCTTTTTTATTATCCGCGAAAACCGCACGTTTGATGAAGTTCTGGGAGACCTCCCTGGCGCGAACGGTGAACCTGCCTTGGCGCGCTACGGCCTGGACGGATGGACCGAAGAGATGCCGCGTCTGCAGCACTTGCGCGTAACACCGAATGCCCATGCTACAGCAAAGCAATTTGCCACCAGTGACCAGTTCTTTGTTGACAGCGACGTATCTGCCGATGGGCATCGATGGCTTCTTGGAATCGCGCCTACCCCTTGGTTTAATCGAGCCTGGACGGCTCACTATGGCGGCCGCCGACACCAGGACGCCTTCAGCAGCGCCCCCGGACGTCGCGCCATGTTCGGCGGTTCCGACGCCCCCATGCCGGAGGATGAACCGCAGTTTGGCTCCTTGTGGGAGCATGTTGCCGGCGCACACCTGCCAATTCGCAACTATGGAGAGAGTCTCGAGATTGAAGGATCGGACGAACGCGACGGAACCGAACCGGAAGGACAACGATTGCTGTTGAACGCTCCTTTTTTGCGGCCGGTCTTCGAGTCGAGCGACCGGCATTACCCAACGTTCAACCTTGGCATCCCGGATGTGAATCGTGTTCGCGAGTTTCGCCGCGACTTCGGGAAATTGGTACAGCGCAATCGGGTTCCAGCCTTAACGGTGATCCGTCTGCCGAACGATCATGTCGCGACGCCGCGACCCGGTGATGGATATCCGTACCGTGCCTCTTATGTGGCCGACAACGATCTGGCGCTGGGACAGATTCTCGAGTACGTGTCGAGCCTCCCTATCTGGAAGGACAGCGCAGTCTTCGTCATGGAAGACGATGCGCAGGGCGGGCGGGATCATGTGGATGCGCATCGCTCCGTGCTGCTGGTTGCGAGCCCCTGGGCGAAACCGGGCGTTGTCGGTCACAAACAGATCAGCATGGGAAGCGTAGAGAAAACCATTTACAGCTTACTCGGACTCAAGCCGTTGAACCTGGAAGATGCACTCGCCTCAGACCTAAGTGAGCTATTCGATACTCAGCCGCACGCCGGCTCCTTCCGGGCAATTTCCGCAGATGGGCGGCTCTTCGATCCAGCTAAGGCTCGGATCGCGAAGCCAAAGAACAAACAAGAAGCCGCGGCTTTGCTGCGATGCGACGATCCGCAGGACATGCGGTAGCAATTGCAAGACCGGATGGCTTAGGCGCGCGTTCGTCCCGGGACCACATCTACCTGCAGCATCGGCGAGGTGGCCGGCACATCGGTGACCGGAAACCCTAGCTCGCTTCGCACGATGTTACATCCTTGCGCTATGGCGCTGGCCTTATAGAACGCAATCTCCCGGTTACACCCTTGCCGTCCGAATCCGCAATCGCTCGAGACAATCAATTTTTCGGCGGGAATATATTGCAGCGCCTTCCGGATCTCGACCGCGACTTCCTCCGGCCGGTCTGCCTGCAGAGTGCGATGGCTCACGGCTCCAATGCAGATCTTCTTCTTGAGTCCGTTGCGGAAAGGCGCGAACAATTCCAGGTCCTTCTGATTTCTATCCTTCATCTCGAGCGTCCATACATCGCCCCGGCACCGCTCCAGATAGATCTCGATGGAATTTGCATAACTGGTGTCATCCATCACGCGCTGCATGTTCGGATTTCCCCAACAGGTATGGATCCAAAGCTCAACGTCGTCCAGCCCTTGCACCTCGCGGTTAAACGCATCCACCATGAACTGCACCTCCGCATGGTCTTTCCCATACGTATTGGCCATGAAGTGGAACGTTGGCTCTTCAATCTGGATACAGCGGCAGCCCGCATCGCGCAATTCCAGCAATTCCTGGTTCATGGCCACCGCCATGTCCCAGATGACTTCGCGCTTGTCTTTATACTTCGGCGTATGAATGTCAAGAAATAACGCCATCACCTGCGAGCAGCAAGTCCCAAACTTGACCGGCTTACGGGTCCGCGCTTGCGCCAGCCGCCAGATCTTTGCGTAGCCGAGCGAGCGATGCTCGATCTTGTCCACGACCCGAGGCCAACGCCAGCCGGTGTAGATTTCGTTGAGCAGCGTGCCGGGAGGATAGTGCAGCCAAGGCGCAGTAGTCTCCTCCGGTTGTAGATAATCACCCTCGAATCCGGCCCAACGCTGCAGCGGATAGTGATGCCACGCGCGTCCGGCGAGATCTTCATCCAGATGAAAGTCGCCGTGGGTGAGAATGTCGAGCCCGGCGCGTTCCTGATCGTCGATGACGACCGCCAGTGCATCCTGGAATTTCTCGCGGAAGCGAACATCCAGCATGCACGTGTCAAGAGGCCGCCCCCACATGCTGACGTCGAACCAACGAGGTCGCGGAAACGAACCCGTGGTTGTGCTTGGCAGGATCAAGTCGGCCGTTGCGGTAAACATAGCGTGTGCTCGGAACATTCTATCCGAGGGCGACTATGGCAGCGGATTACTGATCTGCCTTGACTCGAAAAACCCTTTCGGCATACAAGCGGCTCAACCGAAGATCCTCCTCGAGTGATCGGGTAACCACCGTGTTGGGGCGGTAAGCCAGCTCTACGACAATCAACGGATTCAGGCTGTGTTGTCTCAAATATCCGGCAACTCCGCCGTAATCAATGTCACTGTCTGCGAGGTCCTCCAGCCACAGTTTGTTCCGGGCACTGCGGATGTGAATCTCTTCGAGGCGGGGTCCGACTTCCTGCAAAAACGAGATCGGCTCAAAGCCACCTTCGTACGCCCAATCGACATCCACGCATATGTGGACATAGGCAGGGTCCGTATGCTGCAGAATATGTCGCCACTCACGCCCATGATTGGCAAGCTGAGGCGTGTGATGGTGGATGCGTAGCTGGAACCCATTCCCGGCCAGCGTGCGACCCATACGGTTGAGGGACTCAGCCTGGACCGCCAATTCGGCATCGGTCTTCGGTACGTCGTTCGGTTTGGGGTCTGGATTATTAACGATTGCGTTGCATCCGAAGGGTCGGCAAAGCTCACCAAATTCGAGCGCCTCTGGAGATGGTTTCATCTGCTTGGTCCTTTTCATGCATGCTGCCGCCCACATACAACGAAGGCATCTGCAAGCCGTTCGACCGAACCAGGGAAAGCGTCTGTGCGCGATTCGCCGGGGCGAAGAATGCGGTGTTGAGTTCGATGTTGCGGAATCCCGCAGTTCGGACCATGCGCAACGCTTCGGGGATCACTGCCTCGAGAGGTTTCTTTACTCTCTGCGCATACTGCTGGAATATGTAGCCTTCGACTGACAGCTTCGAATTGGCAGGCAATGCGGAAGCTGCCGAGGTAAGGGTTGCTAAGAAGGTCCGCCGCGTCATTGGGAGATTATCTCTCTTCTCGGGAAGCAGGCCACCAGGAGCGACAACGATCCGTTTGGCGGATTGTTTCCAGAAGTGATGACGCGCCGGGCTGGGTCGGCATGCGACTAAGAGGTCGTAAGTCCTTAGTACGTCCTAAACCCCGGATTCGCGCGGAGGACATTGTTGTGACGGTGCGATTTTGGCGACCCTGGATGGAGGAGGAGCACCGCCGTGCTGCCTAAGCTATGAATCAGTTTCTTTGGCTTACCCCAGACCATGAGAATGGGCTTGGGATATTCATTAACATCAGCCAGATTGTGCAGGCCGATGTGAACGGTGATGACGCTCTCGTGCTCGCGCTCTCGAACGGTAGTTCATTTACGGTCAGAGGAAGCGGCATGTTCTCTGTCGTGCGAATCCTGCTGGAACACAGCCTCACCGTCAAAGGACAGCGGATCTCAGACACGGCCATGAAAGAAATGTCTGAACACATTGTGCATCTGGCCAGGAGCACAAAGTAATCTCTTCGCTTTTGGCGTAAGTGGCACGCAAGGCGTGCCCGCGGCGGTAGTAAAGGTAAGACAGAGATCGTCGGTGAACGCTCTGCCCTCGGAAAATTAAAGTGTTTTGGTTAAAGCAGTAGGGTAGCTTTCACTGACCCCACAGACCCTGAAAGGAACGAAGAACGTGAATGAGAAGTTCGATCATGTAATGACCTCCTGTGTTCCCCTATCGGCATCCGCTCGCGAATCCGTGATAGTACGGAAGGTTCAATTCAACTCTTAATACGACTTTCAGGGTGGAGGTTGCTAAGGGCGCAATTATCCGAGTGCACGGGAGTATTGGCTCGGATGGCATTCCCTGCGACCTTCGTGTTATCGATCCAGTCAGCCCCTCTTTAACGGAGGTAGCTGTAGGATGCGTCTCGAAACGGCTGTTTGGGCGCGCGCTCAACGATGGGGAGTCCATTGCTGTCGGAGTCACATTCTGCCTAAACGGGCCAACCTGCGTGACACGATTTGGCTCGGAGGGTAATCTTAGACTCTTTGGGGGCGATTGGTGGCTAGTCGGACATTGTCCCTTGAGCGCTCCGAAAAACTTGTCGCTTTCCGATTTGACCGTAATGCCCAGCATGCAGAAGCAATGTCTGCGAGCCTTGGTAAGGTGCTCAACATGAGCAGGTGGGTCCGGATGGGGGTGGCGGGGATTGTGGGTGCCCTAGGTGGGCTCATCACGCTCGCCTGTGCATCAGCGGTCCGATTCTCATCATGGACTGGACTTACGGTTCAGAAAGGGTGGAACATCTTCCAGGCAGCGGGGGTGCTTTTGTTATCGCCGCGTTCCCAACAGGTGTCATTCGCGGCCTAGCAGTGCTTGTTCTTCTTTCGCGTTGTGTATATCGTCGCGTCTCGAAGTCTAATGCTCCGATGTGAAGTCTGCAAGGTGGTCATAGTCTTGGGACATGAACCCGTAGCCGTGATTGCCTCGGGATCATTTCCTGGATCGTCGGGAATCCGTCAATTGGACCGAACGGCTGGAAAACTCTTCAATTGACGGGTTACCCGTTATACGGGCGCAACTTTAAAACAATCCACCAGGATTTGTAAACACACCCGAATACTCACGGGTAATCGGAAGAATCCACTTGTCCGACATGCCGACTACGCGGACATCTGAGCCACATCGAGGCCTCTGTGCAGCGACGCAAACGATAGTTGTAATTCTGTTCAAGTCGGATAGAGTTAATCTTTCGGGATGGGTAAGCTCATTGATCCGGCCTCTGCGTCAGGTGCGGTGCTGTGGGGTGTCGTCGCCGGTATTCTAACTACATTCCTGCTATTTTTGTTCGGCCTGGTTGTCACGCAAGTCTTAATTCCTTGGTATCAGGCACTTGTTTATAACGGGTGGGACGTTTCCGGGCTATGGGTTTATCGGCAGAATCTGGGCGGCATTGATTACGGATATCAAATGGTGTTGAAACAGCAGGCTCACCGTCTGAATGGCACAATGACCCTGACGAAATCAGGCGCACAATCCGGTCCAAGGGGCGACTACGTTCAAATTTTCGACGTGTCCGGCACAACATGGGAAGGTTTTTTGACCTTAAATATGCAAAGCTCCGACAGAAAGAGCTTGGCGTTTGCTACGAGCCTACTTCAGGTAGAAAACCGCGGCCGTAGCATGGCTGGCCAGTTGTGTTATAGAAGTTCGGGTGTCGGCCAGGTGGGATCGGAACCGGTTGACTGGACCCGGGACGTTTCCTAAAGGATAGAGCCCGCACCCTTGAACACCTCGAGCAAATTCTGTTCAAAACCGACGTTACACAAAGGACTCTTTGTACAACGCCCTTCTCTACTTTGCCGTCAAACGCGCTAGCGTTCAATGTCAGCAACTCAAACCTTACGGCTAAGGGGATAACTAAATGCTGCGCGGGTCGCTGACGATCCAGATCGAAAGTCAACGTATATTCCTGGTGTGCGGATGGCCTGTCAGCTGTTCACCACAGGTATCCGCTTGCCACAAAAACAGGAAGAGCAGGGCTAGCGCGATGCGCAGAGGCTTAGCCGACGGCGCCCAGACCGTGGGCCGTATTGATCAGGAGCGCCATTCGGTTGCCGTTTCGATCGACGATAACGGCCTCGCGGATACAATCGCCAGGAATATCACCCTTCGAAAAGAACTCCTGGTCCCGAATGGTCTTGGCGATGTATCCGAACGGCGAGAGGTCCCATCCAGGATGGTTGTGTTTCGAAAACTGATTGAGCGTCCATGCTTCTTTCAGCTTCAATAGAACCTCGTCAAACGCTACGAAGTATGCACGCGAAAGATCCTGGCTTTCGATGACACCGGTGTCCGCGTGAATCGTTTCCATCCCCGCCATGCGGCCTAGGACGACATTCCAGAATCCTTCGAATTCCTCGTTGATCTCGTCGAGATCGCCAGTGGTCACCCCGGAGCTGGTGAGCTTCTCGAGGGTGCCCGGTGGCAGCAAGGCCTTCCATTCGATCGGAGGCCCGAAGCTGTGCCCGCCGCCGAAGCATTCCACGCGCTGCCGGCTCTCCTTGTGGCACTTGCTGAGGAATGCACCCGAGACGCGGACGTCGCCGTGGTCGCTATCTAAGGCATGCATCACTCTGACGAGGAGGTCGAGCGATCTGCCCGATGCCCAAGGGCATGTGCGATGGAGCGTGCCCAGAGAGTCATAGACGGAAGCTCGCGCCACCAGAGCTTCCGTGTCGATCTGAAAGACGACCCCGCCTTCCTCGCGGCGGTGTTGATCCGTGGCGTAATAGGCGCACACGTCGAACGACGCGCTCAGCGAGACGGTAGGCTGATCGATGTATCCCTGGTGAAGAATTTGGGTCTGTAGAGTGCCCGCGAAGCTTCCATTCGCCCGGCCATGAAAGCCATGCTGGAAGAAGTGACGACAAAGCTCCGAAAGAT
Source organism: uncultured Acidobacteriaceae bacterium (assembly GCA_963730775.1). Classification (GTDB taxonomy): domain Bacteria; phylum Acidobacteriota; class Terriglobia; order Bryobacterales; family Bryobacteraceae; genus Bog-105. The sequence continues at coordinate 40,831 of CAVSTI010000031.1, forward strand.
CGGCACAGTCCCACTTGATGCGTTTGGCCCGGCAGCTCCGGCGGCCTTCGCCCCGGTACAGCGGAACCGTTCCGGCGATCAGCTCTCCTCTGAAATCCAACTGCTCGGGCCTGGCGCGAAGGGACACCGCGGTTGCGTCGAAAGCGCCGGAGTGCGGCAAGGCGGTGAATGCGCTGTAGACTCCCAGGCTAGCTCCCTGCAGCAGAGTCCGCGGCATCCCAGTGACTCCCAATCCCATCAAAATGGCTCGGAACGTGGCAGCGAAGCCGATGCTTTCCTCGGCGATACAGAGGGCGTAGAGGTTGAGATCCGCCGCGATTTTTCTAACGCCTTCGATCACGTCCAGATGCGACTCGATTTGCTCATCTGAAAACCAGGCAGCCTCTAATCCGAGGTAGTCCCATTCGTTAAACGGCTCTCGATACGGCTTCAACAGACCGTATGCGTAGGGAGGCCAAGCTTCGGGTGTTTTGTCATCCTCGGCCACGAAAAAGCGATACTCCACATTTGCGAGAAACGTGGGAATCGAGTTTTTGAAAAGTTCGCCGCGCTTGCGCGCCGGGCACCGGCTCACCAAGCCTTCACAAATCTGCCGGCGGAGCTCCTCGTCGGCAACCTCCCGGACCGTTACCTTGCGCCTGCGCGACTGCAAGACAATGCGGTCCAGTAACGCGTTGACATCCCCGCCGCTCCGCTGCGTCAGAACTAGCATGAATGCCTGTGTCTCATTGCGTTCCCTTTCATCGTCCTGCTGCTGCAGAGCCTCCTCCAGCAGCCTCAGCGCATTCCGATAGTCGCCGAGCTGTCCGAAGCAGTTCGCCGCGTCAAACAGGCAGTTCGCCAGTTGCCGACGGTCCCCAGCGATTCGAAGGTAAGCTTGTGCGACATGCAGAGCATCGGTAGCTGCTTTGAGCCTCTCAAGGCGCATCAGGATGGAGCCCTTACAATAATTCGCCGCTCCCTTTTCGGCGTCCGTTCCCAGAAGCAGCGCCGCTAAGATCGTCAGGTCAGCAAACACCAGTGCCAGTTGCGCATCAGGCTGTTCCTCGGTGAGAAGGCCCATGCTTACGTCACGAAGGCTTGAGACAAACTCCGAAGTGATTTCCGGTGCGTGCTCTTTCAAATAAGCGTGTCCCCGCTCATAGCTGCCGCACTGGAAGAGGCCTTGAATAAGCTCCTCGGTCGAAGACATACAGATACTTTCTGGCGATTATACTCCGGCTTAAGGCTAAACACATGTGAGCGTCGCGTCAGCGATTTTGTCCTTATCGGCAAACCGGAGAGTGGGCTTGATTAATTCCGGCTTCCGAACTGCGATACGCGTGCGCTCACTTTGACGTAAAACGCACATTCCGTCGATGTGACATTTGTCCGCGCATAGATCGCCGGTGACTGCCTAGCGTTTAGGTTCCGAGTTGATCCTGGATGATCGGCAATCCGGAAAGTGAGATCGGTAGGATCGGCTTCGGCCCAATTCTCGATTTTGCCCGATACGGCAAGGATTAAAAAGATGAGCGGCCCTGCACACGGGTATTAAGTCGATCTATGCTCACTCAAAGCCTCGCGCAATGACCATCTCGCAGCTACTCCACAGAACACGCAAAGCGTCATTGGAAACAGCAAGGTTGCAATTCCGTAGCCGATGAGAGCCGGAATGTCGATTCGATCGAAGTCTTGTCGGTCATAGCGAATGACTTGGCGAGAGCCTACTGGTAAGAACTTGGAGAGCCTTGCTACCTCAAAGCCAGGACCGAAAGTCACGTAAGTGGCCAGGCGTTCATACGTGCCTATCGAATACCGGAATCCGACTGCCACTTTCGAGATACCGGTTGATCCTACCGGACTCGCGTCGAAGCTCACCACCTGTGCTTCGCAATGCGGCCACGTCGAGGGTTCCAGGTGGCGACTGAACAGCAACCACACTGAGATGGACGCCATGCCTAAACAGCCAATTGCAAGGACTACAACCAAGCAGAGCAGCGCAAGAAATCGCGTTTTGTTTGAATTCACAAATGCAATATTCTTCAGCATACGTCCGCTTGGCAAAGATAAGAAGGTGTTGAGTCCCAGCCCGCAGCTTTGCCCGATTTGATTGCGCCCGAACGGTTGGCATTCCGGACCTACGGACACTCCGCATCAGATTGGGCCAACTCCGTCGTGCGGGTCAGGACATTCTAGTCTCACGACATTCTCGGAGTATGGACGGTATGAGTGCCCCGCATTAGCTGAAGAATCACCCTTCATTTTTCCCCCAGGAGCCCGGATCGGGAGAAGAAGTTTTCCCCGCCGAATTGGCCACACACAACCGGGCCCTCCCGTTAGATCGATGTACCCGCTTGCCTGGCCGCTCAAGCCATTTCCATAACACGAAACAGCAGCTGGAGAAAACGCGTTCGAACACCTCCTCGACGTTCAGAGGGCCGTGGCAGCCAATGCGCCCAACAAGTTGCGACAATCTGCATTAGTGAAGAGAACACCCGGAACTTCGAAATCTACCGAAATGGGTCTGGAATGACGATACACCGAAGAGGCTTTCTAAAAACAACTCTGACCGCGGTGGCCGCGAGGAATCTACCAGCTCAGAACGAGCCGCTCTGGGGCGGTCCAGTATTGGACACGCATCTGCATCTCCGGCCCGACCCTGACGCCTGTTTCACCCATATCCAAGGATGCGGCGTGACCAACGCTGTTTTGCTGACACGGGCTTCAGACGAGGACAAAGCGAAGGCTGAAATGACCAAGCGGCCAGGCGTTTTCGCCCGTTCCGTCTCGGCTGATCCCGCGCAGCCTGGTACCGACGAAGTGATCCGGGGCGCGATTCGGGACGGAGCAATCAGCGTTGGTGAATGAAGTACCACCTTGCGCTCGATTCCCCCGAAATGCGGCGGGTCTACTCGGTTTGTGCGGAGATGCAGGTTCCGGTGATGATGCACATCCAGAACTTTCCTCATTTCGCTGGAGAACTCCCCTACAACACCGGATACCCGGAGTTCGACAAAATACTCCGTGCGTATCCCAGGACAAACTTCATCGGCCATGGAGATTTGTTCTGGGCTCACATCAGCGCTGATGTTCCCGCCGACCGTGGCTATCCATCCGGGCCAGTTAAGCCGGGCGGAGTTACTGACAAGTTCCTGTCTGACTTTCCGAACCTGTATGCGGACATGTCGGCGAACTCAGGAAACAACGCGCTGTCACGCGACAAGGACTTCTCTCGAGACTTCATCGTCCGCCACCGAAACAAGTTGATCTTTGGTAGTGACTGCGCGTGTGCGGATGGGAAAGGATCGGGCATTTCCCAGGGGAACAACCCGGAAGCGAATCGGTTAGCCGGAAAGTGCGTCGCGCGGGCGACCTTGGCGCTTTTGAAAGGTCTCACTTCACCTGAGATTTTCCGACAAATCACCTGGCAGAATGGTGTCCGGGTCTTCAATCCGCGATTTTGAAGGGTCGTAAGCGGCAAACCCTGGAGGGTGCACCCTAGATGGCTCTTGTGAAACGGGATCCTTGTCACTGGTGCGACCGGCAATATCGGCGGCCTGGTTCTATCTCACATGGCGACAACCGGGTCGCAAATTCGCGCTCTGGTGCGCAACCCGAGCTCGGCTAATTTGCCTGAGAATGTCGAGGTGGTGTGCGGAGACCTCACTCGTCCCGAGACCCTCGATGAGAGTCTGGACGGGATCGACACGGTGTTCCTGGTGTGGGTGGCCGGAGCGGAGGCGGTCCCTCCTGCTCTGGAAAAGATCGCTCAGTCCGTTCGCCGCATCGTATACCTCTCTGCCCCACTCAAGACAGCGCACCCATTGTTTCAACAGCCTAATCGCTCACGCGCCCGTGCCGAGTTGATCGAGACGCTGATCGAGAGGTCGGGGCTCGACTGGACCTTTCTGCGTCCGGGGATGTTCGCCCTGAACGCCCTGGGCTGGTGGGTGCCACAGATTCAAGCCGGCAACCTTGTGCGCTGGCCGTATCTCGACGTGCCGACCGCTCCGATAGACGAGCGGGATATTGCGGCCGTCGCGGTTCGAACGCTTTGCGAAGACACCCACTCAGAGGCGGAATACGTCCTCACCGGACCACAATCGCTAACGCAACACGAGCAGATTGCAACGATCGGTTCAGTTCTCGGACGGTCACTCCGCATCGAGGAAATCTCTGCAGAGGCCTGGCTCAATGAGTTGCCAAGCTTCATGCCGCCTTTCGTGGCGAAATATCTGCTGGATGCCTGGGGCGCTGCCGTGGGGCAACCCGCCTTCGTCACGTCCACAGTCGCGGAACTCACCGGTGTCCCGGCGCGGACGTTCCTTCAATGGACCACCGATCACGCTGCTCAGTTCCGGATCTGATGTTGGCCGGCATGCTACAGTCAGACCGTTTGAGACTCGTAAAGGAGACCGGGACCACGCTAGGACAGCGACTCCGGACGGTCGCAGAAGCCACACCTGACCGTCGGGCCATCGCCGACTCGAGCGGGTCCATCCTCACCTATGGGCAAGTGCTGGAGCAGGCGGAGCAACTCGCCGCCTGGCTCACCATAACGCGAGCCGCGGAACCGAACGTCGGTGTCTATCTCCCATCGAGTACTGCCGCGGCCGTTGCGAATTACGCCATCACTCTAGCCGGCAAGGTAGCGATCAACCTTAACTTCACGCTAGGAGAACAGCACTGCCGGGCAGCCATTGAGGCCTGTGGCATCCAGACGATCCTTACTTCACCCGCTTTTCTCACCAAGCTAGGTTTGGACCCCTTGCCGGAGATGGTGTTTCTTGAGGACATCCGCGCGGGAGGGATCCGGCCGACGTCGGTTGTCCAGCCTGGTCCCGATTCAATCGCCTGCATTTTATTCTCGAGCGGAACCACGGGCGTGCCGAAGCGCATTCAACTGACACATTGGAACATCCTGGCTAATGCCGACGGACTCGCCGCGCGTATTCCACCCTCCGCCTCCGACTGCCTGCTGGGTGTTCTGCCCTTCTTTCATTCATTCGGCTACACTTTTGCCCTGTGGTTTCCGGTTCTCTATGGCATACAAGCTGCCTATCACGGCAGTCCCACCGATGCCCGCACGATCGGCGAGCTTGCCGAGAAGTGCAAAGCCACGTACTTTCTCTCGACACCCACCTTCTGCCAGCAGTATGCCCGGAAGATCCCCGCTGACCAGTTCGCGTCTCTCAAGTACATTCTGGTTGGGGCAGAGAAGCTCCGCCCTTCGATCGCGCGGGAGTTCAAGGACCATTTCGGCGTCGATCTTCTGGCCGGATACGGCTGCACCGAACTAGGGCCCGGAGTTGCGATCAATACTCCCGCTGAATGCAAGCCAGGGAGCGTTGGTCGTCCTCTTGACGGCATAGAAATTCGCATCGCCGATCCGGACACGCTTGAACCGCTGCCGACAGGACAACAAGGGATGATTCTGGTAAACGGTCCCAGCCGCATGCCGGGATACTATCGCGCTCCCGAGTTGACCAGCCAAGTGATCCGGGACGGATTCTACGTCACCGGAGACTTGGGCTACGTCGATGAGGAGGGCTTTCTTTATGTCACGGATCGTATCTCCCGTTTCAGCAAAATTGGAGGAGAGATGGTCCCGCACTTACCGATCGAGGAAGCGATCAGCGACCTGACTCAGTCGTTCGTAGTTGGTGTGCCGGACGACCTTCGCGGCGAGCGCCTGGTTTTGCTCTATACAAATACGGAAGCGACCGCCACAGAAATCCATCGGCGGCTTGCGCAGTCAGGCCTGCCTGCTCTCTGGATTCCCAAGCGGGAAGACATTCATGCCGTTCCTGCTATCCCCGTGCTGCCGACCGGCAAGGTCGATGTGCGCCGGTCTCGCGAACTCGCTCACTCCCTTCCGGTACGCGGCGAATGGCACGTCAACTTTTAAGTCACGCCGTCTGGCTTGGAATGCGGCGCTGAACATTGGGCCTGTCTGTGCAATTCGCACAAGATCCGTCCCGCGCAAAAGCCCCACCTGTCCGTCACTGGTAACATTAGACTTATCCTTTGAAGTTCCCGTATGACACGCGTGCGCTTTGCCCGCTAACCAACTGTCTTTGTGTGAGCGGCACCCGGCATAGGAGTCGCAGTATATGTCAGGCCGTCCTTCAGCCCTGGCGCTTCGCAACGGGAAGGGCGTGCCGCCATCTGTTCCGGCCTTCGATCAGGCGATTTCGCGTTGCGGCTTGCGGGTGGAAGAATGCGCCGCTCTTATTCGAAACGATTGAAGTACCCGGACGGGATACTGTTCTAGCCCGTCTTGATTTTGTTTTTGGACTCATCTGATGATCGACGTTGATTCTCCTCCCTCTAATTTCATTCGCGATTTGATCCTTGCCGACAAGGCAATCGACAAGCATCAGGGACGTGTGCGCACGCGCTTCCCACCGGAACCCAATGGATACCTGCATGTCGGCCACGCCAAAAGCATCATGCTCAATTTCGGGCTTGCCGACGAGTTTGGGGGCGAGTGCAACCTCCGCTTCGATGACACGAATCCCACCAAGGAAGAGACCGAGTACGTACAATCCATCATCGAGGATGTCAAATGGCTGGGTGGCGATTTCGGCGATCGCATCTTCTATGCATCGGATTACTTCGGGCAGCTATACGCCTGGGCCGTTGAACTCATCAAGAAAGGCAAGGCCTACGTCTGCGATTTAACCAGCGAGCAGGTACGACAGACGCGCGGCACACTCACCGAACCAGGGCAGAATAGCCCTACTCGCGACCGAAGCGTGGAAGAGAATCTGGATCTCTTGGCGCGCATGAAGAACGGTGAATTTCCTGACGGCTCGCGCACGCTCCGCGCGAAAATCGACATGGCATCGACGAATCTCAACATGAGGGACCCGGTTATGTATCGAATCCTGCACGCCGAGCATCACCGGACGGGCAACGATTGGTGCATCTATCCCATGTACGATTGGGCCCACGGTCAAAGCGATTCCATCGAAAGCGTCACGCACTCTATCTGCACGCTGGAGTTTGAGGACCATCGCCCTCTTTACAACTGGTTTGTAGAACAGCTCGGCATCTTCCACCCCCAGCAGATCGAATTCGACCGGTTGAATTTGACGTACACTTTGCTGAGCAAACGCAAGCTGCTGCAACTGGTGGAGCGCGGCATCGTGGAGGGCTGGGACGATCCACGGATGCCCACGATCAGCGGGATGCGGCGGCGCGGGTATTCGCCGCAGGGGTTGCGCAACTTCGCGCGCAGCCTCGGCGTTTCAAAGACGAACGGCATCACGGAGCTGGAAAAGCTTGAATATTACATTCGCGAAGATCTGAACAAAACGGCTCTCCGCGTCATGACCGTGCTGCGCCCTCTCAAAGTGATTTTGACGAACTACCCCGAAGGCGGAGTTGAGTTCCTGGAAGCTGTCAATAACCCTGAGGACCCAAGCCAAGGCACGCGGCAACTGCCCTTTGGCCGCGAACTCTGGATTGAGCAGGACGACTTCCGAGAGGTGCCGCCGAAGGGTTACTACCGCCTCTATCCCGGGAACGAAGTCCGGCTGCGGTATGGGTACATCATCAAGTGCCACGAGGTTGTGAAGGATCCCGCCACGGGCGAGGTCACGGAAATTCACTGCACGTACGATGCTGAGACGCGCAGTGGGCAACAAACCCGCAAAGTGAAGTCGACCATCCACTGGGTTTCGGCAGCGAAGGCGATTCCCATCGAGGTTCGCCTGTACGAGAAGCTCTTCACGGTAGAAAATCCGAACGAGTCTCCGGAAGGCCAGGACTTCACGGCGAATTTGAATCCGAAATCGCTGGAGGTCGTGGCGGGCAAAGCCGAGCCGTCACTAGCGAACGCTCGGCCAGGCGATCGATTTCAGTTCGAACGTCTGGGTTACTTCTGCGCGGACAAAATCACGGCGGGCGAGCGACCCGTGTTCAACCGAACTGTCGAGCTTAGGGACACCTGGGCGAAGGTTCAGAAGAAGTCGTAGGCGTCGCGAGTCCACACGGAATCAGGGCTTTCCGTTAGCGAAAGCAGGCACGTTCGGGGTCAGCTTACGCGAAAGAAATTCACGGATCAGATTCTGGGCTGCGGCGCTCGCCGTCATGACGAGCCCATTGCGGAAGGTGAGGCTTGCTGTCCGGTCTCCAGGGGCCCGGTAGAGATTGGCGATACCTGTGGCTGCGAAGCTGCCAAATATCTGTGAGTAGTTGGGCTGTAAGCGCCCGTCGTCTCCTCTACAAATCACGGCCGAGCTAAGCGCGTAGATGATACGAGTACGAACGCTGCCGGAGCCCCGATAGAAGTATCGCGGATCCTGGTGAAGAAGGGACGGTAGGATAGCCCGGCTCATCATCTTGCTGACCATGGTGTCGGCGTATGCCGCACCGAACCGCTTTGCATAGCCCTCCGCACCTTGGCCGTACCCTGGAAACGTATTGTGGCTCTGTTCTACACCGGCGAGAGTGGCCACTAGCATCAAGCTAAACGGATCCGTGTTCGAACGGATTGTCAGCATAAACTTCTGCTTAGAGTTCATGGGGGCCGCATTCCAGATATAGCTGCTATAGAAGTTTGGGACGATGCCCAATAACCGCTGACTTTCCTGCTGTTTCAGCTGGGCTGCCGCGATTTCTCCTGGATTGGCGCTGACATCAACTGTAGTGCTGCTGCTGGCGACACGGGTCCCGATAATCGGCAGTTCGCGTTTCTCCCCCGCCTTCAGGGCTACATCCACCAACACCGGTCGATCCTTGCTTCCCTCCGTGTCGATCGCCACTTTGTAGGTTCCCGGAACCAGATCCCCAAGCGCGAATGCGCCTTTGCTGTCTGCCGTTAGTACACGACTGAAGGCAATCTCCTGCCCCACAACGGTGACGGTTGCGCCGACAACCGGCTCGCCTCGAACATCTCGCACCGTACCCGCAATGCTTGCAACCGATGGCGCTTGCATCGTTTCGGGGTCGGGAGTTTGAGCCTGAGCGCCGCGAGTTTCTTGCCCATGCAAGCAGGCGGAACTCCAGCAGACTAGAAAGATCAGAACTGGAAAAGTCGCGTATTTCCCAAGTCCTCGTGTGAGCCCAGTCGCAACCACCGAATTGACGTATCGGTTCGATGCGTTCGAAGGCAAGTATTTCAATGATGCGGGTTGCGTCAGGTCCTCATTCTCAACTCGGGCTTAAGAGTTGCTTGGATTATATAGTGCTCTTATCGACGAGAAAATCTAAGAGGACCAGTGTCTTTCTGGTACTTGCCCCAGGACTCCGGAGACTAGTACTTTTCGGTCAGCCGCGACGAAATGTCGCGAAGGAATTTCAGAATGAGAGAGGCTGCTAAGGTTTGCCGATGGGTTCCTTGCGCTGAGATGGTTCACTCGAGAGGATCGTCAGGGCTTCGAGAACTTGCAATTTCCTGGCGGGATCGAGACGGAGAAATTGTCGCTCTCCTTCTCCGGCGTGGAACTTCGTCGTGCCGTCATTTTCGACCTGAACGGTGCCTTTCTCCGAAAGCTTGAAGTAGCCGTGATCACCCCTTACAGCTTGTAGGGCGGCTGTCAAATCCCAAGTCGGCCGGTCGTAAGGCATCTTGCTGTAAGCGCGATACGACACTGCAGCAGGGTGCCAGTCGGTGTAGGAAAAGTCATGCTCGATGCGTTCAGCCGGATAGAGAAGATCACGGCCGATCTCGTAGCCACTGAAAATGATTGGAGTGGGCCAGCGTTCGAAGACCGCTTTTGCCGCCGGTACATCCAGCTTCACGTTGTACTCAGGCTTTCCATCGCTGAAGTTGCCGGCCATCGCAGAAACAAGGGCAACTTTCTCCCGGACCAAGTCCAAACCGGAGAGTGAAGAAACGGAGTCGGGCTTTGAATCGAGCAGGGCAGCAAGATTTGTGCTGAATCCCACTTGCACAATCGTTACTTTTTCGTTGCTCGCCTGAAGGAGCTTCCGAAGGAGAGGGACAGCGTCTTCCCGGCGCGCAACACCGTTGGGCTGCAGTTTCGCCGGGGCGGAGTTCAGAGTGGCCCTCAGGTAGTGATCCTCTGCGCCACCCTTGATTGTTTTCTGGGCCGCACCGACCGGAAGACTCGCGCGACCGTAAAAAGAGTTGAACAAACGAACGTACGGAACGGCAGATGCGTTTGCATTCGTGAGCGTGACCCCGATCAGGCGGCACTCGCCGCGATTCGATAGAGAGTGCAGGATGGCAAGAGCAAGAGCATCATCCACATCGTTGCCCATGTCCGTATCGAAAATCACAGGCTTCTGTGCCTGACACATAAAACAAATCGAAAGGAGAGCAGCCAAAAGCCGCAAGTACGTCGATAACCTCATGTTTCTTTCGTTCCTTTAAGCGACGATCGCGCGGGCTTATGTTGTCAAGAGCTTGCCCTTATGTCCAGAATCGAGCGTAGCAGCGGATCCGGCAATGAGTGTACCTGGTGTATACCTGAATTGCGACCTTGCGCCGAACGATCATCGATGGACCAAGGCCGTAAAGCAGGTCTTTTATGAACAGACGAGAGTTTTCGAAGGCGGTAGCGGGAGCGATCGGGGCGGCAGGTTTAACCCCCACAGAGGCCGTCGCCGCGGCCGGGAATCAAACCACGGCGCCTTACCAGATCTCCGTCATGCTCTGGACGGTGTTCAAAAAGCTGCCGCCTGCCCAGCGCCTGGAGAAAGTGGCCGAAGCGGGCTACACCAACGTCGAGCTTGTGGGCGAATACAAGAAGTGGTCGGAAGCCGAGTTCCGCGAAGCGAAAGCGAAACAGAAGGAACTAAAGCTGAACTTCGACGTGACCGCCGGGCTGAAGCACGGCGCCGCGAATCCTACCGACCGGGACGCGCTGCTGGCAGATGTCCGGAATGAGCTTCCCATCATGGAAGAGATCGAGTGCCCGGCCGTGATCATCATGTCCGGCAATGTCATACCCGGAATGCCCCGAGAGCAGCAGCACCAGAGCTGTATCGAGAGCCTGAAGCGTGCCGCGGCGCTGGTGGAAGGCAAGCAGATCAACGGCCAGCCGGTTCGTCTGCTGCTGGAGAATATCGATCCGGAGGAGAATCCGAAGTACTATCTGACGTCCGTTGCAGAAGGCTTTGAGGTGGTGCGCGCGGTCAATCATCCTCAGGTTCGTCTGCTGTACGACTTCTTTCACGAGCAGATTTCAGAAGGAAACCTCATCGAGAAGCTCGAGAAGAACATCGAGTACACCGGACTGGTACACATTGCGGATGTGCCGGGACGCCACGCCCCGGGTACGGGAGAGATTCACTACGAGAACATCTATCGCAAGCTAGCCCAGCTGAAATACGATCGCATGGTGGCAATGGAGTTCATGCCGCTTGGCGACGAGGTAACCGAACTCCGAACAGCCCGCGAACAGGCGTTGCGGTTCGGCAGTCTTTGAGCCGGGCTCACTTGCGAGGGGCGACCTGTTTCAACAGGTCTGGACCAAGCTATTTCCCAGCGTACGGGCTGTGCATAAACGGCGGGCGCTTGGTCCAGACCGGGCGAGCGGGCGTTTCCGCCACGCGATAACCCACCTCCAGCAGCACCTGAAGATCTTCGACGGCGCCCGTCAGGTCCCAATCCGGCTTAACTTGATCAGTCGGCTTGTGGTAGTTCGATCGGATGAACTGTGCGCGTTTTTCGTCGCCCCACCCGGCCGGCTTTCCTACGAAGTCAATGCCCGGACTAGTGGCAAGAGACGGCACGCCGCCCATCGCGAACTCGACGTGATCGGAACGCCAGTAGAACCCTTCCACCGGGTCGGTATCGCCGGTCACGACTCTGCCCTGGCGCGCGACCGCCTGCTTCGCCAGATCGTCGAGTGAACTCATTCCCAACCCGAGGATGCTGAAATCTTTTGTCCGGCCCCAGCCCCAATCGCTGAAATAGTCGAGATTGATGTTCGCGACGGTTTTGGCCAGCGGATAGAGCGGATGCTGGACGTAATACTTCGCGCCCAGCAGGCCGCGCTCTTCGGCGGTTGGCCAGAGGAAGAGAACAGTGCGTTTGGGCGCCTTCGGCAACACGCTGAACGCATGGGCAAGTTCCAGAACACCCGCCGTACCCGAAGCGTTGTCGCTGGCGCCGTGGAAGATATTCTTGCCCTGGCGGCCCATGTGATCCCAATGGCCGGAATAGATGACATACTCGTTCCGTAGCGCCGGGTCGCTGCCCTCCAGCTTGGCTACCACGTTGTTCGTGTCGATCTCACGGACCTGGTTATGGACCGTGCCGGACAGGGTGGCCTTGAGAGCGACCGGCTTAAAGTCACGCGAAACCGCAGCCTCCCGCAATGCGTTCAGATCGAGCCCGGAAGCTGCAAATAACTTGACCGCCTGATCGTTATTCAGCGACACGATGGCCGCGATCCGATCCGTGGAGGAGGCGTCCCGCACGATCATCGTCTCGTGCGTAATGTATCGGTCGGGTCCTGCGCCGGCTCCGGGAGGACGAGTGGGGAACCGGCCGGCCGGGCCTCCGAGGATCGTGATGACGGCTGTCGCGCCGCGGTGATGCGCAACATCAGCCTTCGACGCCGGCCTGCCATAGAACGACAGCTCAGGACCGAGGAACATCTTGCTGTCCAGCTTATTGGGATCGTGCGGGTCCGCTACTGGCGGGTCGCCCCCCAGGATCACCACAGCTTTGCCCTTTACATCGAGCTTCTTGTAATCGTCCCAGCCATATTCCGGTGCCACGACGCCGTAGCCTGCGAAAACGATTTGGGATTCAGGGATATCAATCTCGGATTTCGGCTGCGTAGAGGAGACTTTGTATTCGTCAGCGGTAAGTGGGAAGTCCGAGTTGCCCTGTTTGATCGCGAGCTTACTCTCGCCGGGAGTTATGCCCCACAGCGCTACCTTCTGAAGATAGGTGCCGTCCGGGTTACCAGGGGCCAGCTTCATCCCGCGGCAGGCATTCACGAGGTAATCGACCGTTTTGCTTTCGCCCGCGGTGGCCGGAGCACGGCCTTCGAACTCGTCAGACGCAAGGACTCGGATGTGTTTCAGGAGTCCCTCTGGGGTGATGGCATCTCGAGCGCGCGCGGGAACAATATCCCCATTCGCCGCCAGCAGAGCAAAGAGAGTGCCGATAAGCGGCACCGCAAGCGCAAAGCGAACAAACATGGGGCTATGGTCGCACGAGCCCACAATTCTTCACGCGCAGCAATCCGTCTGCACTATATGCCGGCTTCTTTGAACACCGCTTCACATTTCCGTTCAATTTCCGTGGCCAAATTGAAGGGGTCAGCTTCCTGGAACTTCGGCAGGAACAGTTCCACCGAGATAGGGCCTGCGTAGCCCTTTTCCGAGAGCTTACGGAGAATTTTCGCAAGCGGCGCCACACCGTCGCCCGGAATCACACGCGAGTGCAGATCGAGCAGTTCGCGGGGCAGGTCCTGTGTATCGTTCAGATGGGCGTGAATGATTTCGCCCGGCCTGATCAAATCCAGATCCTCTAACTTACTCGGACCAGACCAGAAGTGATAGCAATCGAAGAGTATCCCAAAGTTGGGATGGGCAGCCGCGCGGTGAAGCCTGAGGGCGGTGGGTAACGACGCCATGAACGTGGAATTGCGCACGAACTCCGCAGCCACTTTCAACTTGCATTGGCGGGCTACGTCGGCGCTCTGGCGAATGTTATCGAGACACTTGACGTAGTCGTCCGGAGTGAATTTCTCCGCAGTCACGCAAGGCGAGTAGACCAGCGGCGCACCGAGTTCCGCAAACTGTTCGCAACGCCGTTTAAAGGCGTCGAGGTTTTTCGAGAAGTTCGGATTAGGTTCCCAAAGACCGGTGACCCCAATTGCGCCGGAAACGATGTTGAGGCCGTTGTCCGTCAACACCCGTTTTGCGCCGGCCAGCGTATCCGTTCTCAGGTAGTCATCGAGTAACCCTGCAGAGGGCTCGACATCGCGTATGCCCGCCTTCGCCCAGCCTTCGAGGGACTTGCGATATCCGGCGCCGGCGGAAGTGAATTGGTGCATGCTTAGCGTCATTTTGTGTGCGGTTGCTTTGGCACTCTCGGCCAAAAGCAAGAGCGCTGCCTCGAGAACGGTTCGGCGTGCAAGCATCACGAATACCATATCGCTTCCGCCCGCGATAACCCCTGCCCACTTGCCAGAACAAGCAGCTAGGCCGCAACGCTTACCAGGAATCGCGATTGGAGATGGTCACCCGGTAGTACGGTTTATCTTTCTCGGCCGGATCCATGGTGAATTGTTCAGACGTTTTGGCATGGTCGTAACCGCGCCAGAGCCAGGAGAGAGATTCGGGAAGGTCGATCGCCGCCTGGGCGGAGTCGTGGGTTGCAAGGCCGAAGCGGAAATGAAAGTCGTACTCGCGCATCTTCAGCGAATTCGCCAACTGTATGTTCTGGAGCGGCCACGACCCGTGATTGTTTTCGAGGTCGTCCATTCCGTCGCTCATCCAGATGCGAATGTTCCTCTTCGGCAGCTTGCGAACCATGTAGGGGTAAAGATTCCCGCCGTCGAGTTTCTCTTCCGGATGCCACTGGATGGACGTATAGCTTCCGATCGTCGAGTGGACGCGCGCGAATTTGTCGGGATTGAACCACGCTGAATTCAGCGAACAGATGGCGCCCGAGGATTCGCCCGCGATGCCGCGGCTGTAAGCGTCCGGACGAAGCTTGTATGCTTTCTCGACTTCGGGCAAGACTTCTTCGAGAAGAAACCGATTGTACCGGTCGCTTACCGTGTCGTATTCGACCGAGCGCATGGCCTTACCGTCCGGCGCGAAGCCAGGTGCAATCAGGACGTGCACCATAGGCGGAATCAGTTTTTGCGCGACCAGATTCTCCGTCACGCTGAACAGACGCATCTTCGAGAGATCACCCGCAATCAGCCCTTGCCCATCCTGCCAGACCATCATGGGAGCGGGAACGGAAGGATCGACGCCGGGAGCGGCGTAATACCAGAAATCGGCCTTCATGCCGTCGTAGATCTTGCTGGTAAGCGTGTGCTTTTCGCTGAGTTTGCCTTGCGGGATCCCGGGCTTCGGATAGGAATCCGGATTGTAGCCGGGGACGTCGGACCGGTTTGCAACGGGCTTACCATCCGCAAAGAATTGATACGCGTGAGTCACACCCACGCGCATCTTCACTAAACGCATCCAAAGATTCGATTGACCGACTTGCAGCATCGGCAGCGGAGGCTGCAGGTCGATGGAGATCGTCGCCGGCGACGAAGAAGGAGTAACAAAAAGGTAGTCTTCTCCCCACACAGCAGTGCCGCCTTTGGCCGTCAGAGTCTTCGTGATGAGATCTTCAAGACCCGGGCTGGAGGGGCCTCCGCGAGCAGCCTCTATCAAGTGCGCGAGCGGGTGTTCCTGAGGTTGGGCGGTAGACGCGATCGCGAACCACAGCACCGCGAGAGTGGCGATTTTCATTCGATGGATGTCAGCCAACCAGACATTGCCGATCGGCAGCGGTCATTATGTCAAATCGGTGAGGTATTGCAGCCGGCCCTGGCTGTCACCGAATTGCTCGGTCGGAACACCCGCGCCGTCAAGAACGCTCAGGTAGAGGCTCGACACCGGAGCGCCCTGGGTGTAGCGGACGTGGCGACCCGTCTGGAATTGCCGCGATCCGCCGGCGAGAAGCACCGGGAGATCGTCGTGGTTATGCCGGTTGCCATCGCTGATCCCACTGCCGTAGACGACGGTGGTGCTATCGAGGAGAGAACCGTTCCCTTCCCGCGTCTTCTTGAGTTTGGCCAGGAAGTAGGCAAACTGCTCCATGTGGTGACGATTGATGGCGGCGACTTTATCCATCAGCCCGGGGTCGTTGCGGTGATGAGAGAGACCGTGGTGGCCTTCCGGTACGCCGATCTCGCGGTAGGAGCGGTTGCTTCCCTCGCGAGCAAGCATAAATGTCGAAATCCGGGTGGTGTCAGTCTGCAACGCAATCGCGAGCAAGTCAAACATCAGCCGCGCATGATCTGCGAATTCGATCGGAACTCCGTCGGGCTTGGCGAGGCTCGGCGCGGCGACGGAATTGGAAGCAATCTGGCGTTCCATCATTTCCACCTGACGCTCCACTTCGCGGACGGCCGTGAAGTACTCGTCGAGTTTACGCCGGTCAGTTGCGCCGAGACCACCCTGGAGGCGGCGCGTGTCATCGGCAACGAGATCGAGAATGCTTTGTTGATACCGGGCGGTACGAGCTCGGGCGGCGGGATCTCCAGCGCTTTCGTCCGAGCCGAAGAGGCGTTCGAATACCGCGCGCGGATTCACTTCCGGCGGGTTGGGAACCGTCGGGGTGCGCCAGGAGATGCTGTTGACATACGCACAGCTATAGCCAGAGTCGCAATTCCCGGCAAGATGTCCGTCTTCACAGCCAAGCTCCAAGGAGGCAAGGCGCGTTGCCGAACCGACCTTCTGGGCGGCGAGCTGGTCGACGGAGATACCGACGGAGATGTCCGAACCCGCAGTTTTCTTCGGATGAACGCCGGTAAGAAAACTCGCAGCTGCACGCGCGTGATCGCCAGGACCATCGCCCAAAGCCATGCCGCCGTGATCAGTCAGGCCGCTTAGAACCAAAAGGTCGTCCTGGACGGGCGCAAGCGGGTTGAGGATCTTAGGCAGCTCAAACGCGCGACCATCCGCAGCGGGAGTCCAGTTCCGCATATCGATCCCGTTCGGGACATACACGAACACCATCCGGTTCGGCGACAGTTTATGAGCGCCGGAGGCCGCTTGCGACAGGGCTGGAACCATCGAGTCCAGAACGGGAAGCGCGATCGCTGCCCCCACGCCGCGCAACAGAGCGCGCCTGGATACGTGCTTTCGAGTCAGGATCAATTGGTACCGCCTTTCGTAGTTGATATGGGCTGCGCTTTTGTGACGTGGGATTCGGCCGTTTCGCCCCGGCCCATCTGGAACGGAACGCTGTTGACGATTCCTGAGACCAGGGCAGAAAATCGATAGTCGCTGGCAGTGAGGTTTGTCGTGATTTGTTTCAGCGCACGGCGGTCGTATCCTTCGAGACCACGCCCGAGAGCATAGATCATCACCTTCTCTGCCAGGCACTCTGCAAAGGCGTCGCGATTACCCATCAGGATCGCTTTCAGCTCAGCACTTCCCTTGAACACCTTACCGTTCGGCAGGGCCCCGCTCGAATCGATAACCTGGCCCGCGTCGTGTGTACGCCATTGGCCAATCGCGTTGTAGTTTTCCAGGGCGAAGCCCAGCGGATCCATGCGCGTATGGCAGCCGGCGCACATCGGATCAGCACGATGCTTCTCCATCTGCTGACGCATCGTGCCCGCGAGCGGACCGGCCTTAGCATCGATCGAACCCACCCCGGGAGGAGGAGGCGGCGGGGGCGTGTTCAAAACATTTTCGAGAATCCACTTGCCTCGGAGAACGGGTGATGTCCGGGTCGGGTAGGACGTGACCGTGAGTACGCTCGCCTGGGTCAGCACGCCGCTACGCTCGCTTCCGTCGAGAGAAACGCGACGGAACTGATCTCCCGTCACACCAGGAATGCCGTAGAACTTTGCCAGTCGCTCATTCAGGAACGTGTATTTCCCGTCCAGGAAATCCAGGATGCTTGCATCATTCCGGACGACCGATTGCACGAACAGCTGCGTTTCGGTGTACATGGCTCGACGCAATTGTGCATTGAAGTGCGGGAATTCGTCGGGATCAGGCCGGATGGAATCGAGATTTCGGAGTTCCAGCCACTGGCCCGCAAAGTTGTCGATGAGAGCATCCGACTTCGAATCCTGCAGCATACGCTTCACCTGCGCCGTCAATACCGACGCGTCATGCAACCGATTCTCGCTTGCCGCCTCGAGCAGCGCCTGGTCGGGCATGCTGCTCCAGAGGAAATACGAGAGGCGCGAGGCCAGTTCGAAATCGTTCACCGGATGAATCGCGGAGGGATCGTCAGGTTTCGGGTCTCGTTCGATACGGAAAAGAAAGTTGGGGGAAACCAGCACGGCCTCGAGGCCAATCCGCATTGCCTGATCAAACGTCATTCCATCTTTCTGGGCGGAGGCAACCAGGCTTGTGAGGCGAGTCACCTCGTCAGACGTCACCGGTCTGCGATAGGCGAGCCTTGCCAAGTGGGTCAAGTCCGTTCGGATACAGCTGGCGTTGTGGTGGCCCGGGAGATGGCCACACGAAAAGATACGGCGATAGCTCTCAGGGAGAGGCGGTGCAAGAGCGTGATACGGTCCGCGAGCTTCCAGCGTGTCGATATAAGTAGGCGGATTCGAAACTGCGCGTTGGCGAGCGATCTCTTTCTGGTCTTCCGGGTGGGCCGCAATTGCCTTCTGGTACGCCGCTTCTTCCGCAATTTTCAGGCGTTCGGAGACGGCAATTTCGCCATCGGACGGAGTTCGCGGCTCCATGGTTGCCGCCAGGTTATGTTCGCCGTACGGTACGTGAAGATTGATTTCGTAGGAGCGGGTGCCGTCCTTTTCCACGAGAACGTCAGCGGTTTTGATTTCCTTGCCGTCGAGCAGCAGGTGAATGCGAAACGGCTCCTTGCGACCGTTCACGGCAACGCGTAAATCGTAATCGCCTTCCGCCGGGAAGTCGAACCGGTTTTCAAGGGCCATTCCGTCATCATTAGGACTATGCTCGGGAGAATACCGGACCCGGGTAGGCCTCGGGAGCGAATCCGGCGGAATCGCGGTGTTAGCGATCTTCGTTGCCGCATTCAGGTACTTCTCCATCAGAACGGGCGAGACGGAGAGAACGTCGCCGATATTGTCAAAGCCGAAGCCGGAGTCGTCTGCCGGGAAATCGGCGGACGGCTTGAAATGGACGGCCAGCAGATCGCGGATCGTGTTGTCGTACTCAACCCGGTTGAGCCGGTGGGCGGTCAAATGACCCGGATCGGCGGGTGTTGTGCGATCGGCCACGGCGAACTGATTCTCGATCCATCCCGTGACGGTTGCCACGACCTCTGCATTCGGCCGCGGCATACCCTTGGGCGGCATTTCACCTGCGCGCACCCGACGTATGACTTTCTCCCAGAGGTCGCGATCGCGGAGCATCGACTCGCTTTCCCGGTATTGAGTCAGGCTGAGTCCGGCCGTTTTGAGTTGGTCGTTGTGGCAGACCGCGCAGTTTGCCTGAACGAACGGCGCCACCACATGGTCGAATGAATCCTGAGCGGGAGTGTCCGGGGTTGCTTTACCGGCATTCTGTCCAATGGCGGCTCCGGCAAGGCAAACGAGACCTATCGGGATTCCCCATCGCAGCAGGCTGCGATTCAGAGCGGGACGATGTGTATGCGGCACGCGGCTATTAGAGTTGAGTGAGAGGCGCAGAACGGATCAATGGTTCCCGCGAACGGCCGCCCGACCAACTTGTATATATCAAATCACGTTTCGGAGCCGAAATGTTGGACCTGCAACTTTCGGCTAAGCGACAGAGTACCGGGCCGGGTTCCGAGAACGGCTCTTCGGGCCGTCGCATGCAGTATTCTTCGAGATAACAATTATGTCCCCACTTGCCGATGAAAAGTGCACCGCCTGCCGGCGCGATTCACCGCGGGTGACGGAGTCGGAACTTCCGGATTTGGGCCGTCAGGTTCCCGACTGGGCTGTGTGTCGAGCGGGAATCTATTCAGCGGCTCGAACGTGTTTTTCGGTTCAAGGACTTCAAGGAAGCCCTCGAGTTTACTAACCGGGTTGGTGCGCTTGCCGAGGCCGAAGGTCATCATCCCGCCATTCTCACCGAATGGGGCCAAGTCACGGTCACTTTATGGACGCACAAAATTCGTGCCCTCCACCGGAATGACTTCCTCATTGCCGCCAAGATAGACTCGCTCTCTGCGGCGCGGCCGTGATTCGCCGGAATGTTTAGTAGCCTTCGACACGTTCTCTTTTTCAGCTTTGCTGTCGCCTCGGCGTTAGGCGCGGATCGAGTCAGTGATGTCCGCGTGGTGGTTGCGTCGGATGGAACGGGGAACTTTCAGACGGTCCAATCAGCGATTGATCACGCGCTCGATCATGGACCGCTTCGACCGAAACAGCGTTTGGTGATCGACATCCGGCCCGGAACCTATCGGGAACGCGTAACGATCCCGCAGGACAGGCCGCGCGTAACGCTTCACGGCGCGGATGCGGCAACCACCGTGATTACGTTCAATGCGGGCGCTAAAGATGTCGGCGGGACATTTTTCAGCAGTACCGTCGACGTGGAAGGCGCAGAGTTCGAGGCGGCCAACATCACCTTCGAGAACAGCTTTGGCACTGGTACGCAGGCGGTCGCAATCTCTATCCATTCCGACCGGGCTGCCTTTCTGAAGTGTCGATTCGTGGGCTGGCAAGATACCCTGTATGCCGCCTCCGGCCGTCAGTACTTTCGAGACTGCTTCATCGCGGGACACGTTGACTTCATCTTCGGCAATGCCGCGGCGGTGTTCGAGGAGTGCGAGATCCATAGCCGGGGAGCCGGCTACATCACAGCCCAGAGTCGGCTGACTCCGGACACAAGCACTGGATTCGTATTCCTTCACTGCCGCTTGACGGCAGAGAGCAAGATCGATGATGTCTATCTCGGCAGGCCCTGGCGGGATTACTCACGCGTGGTCTTCGTTAATTGCTACCTGGGCAAGCAGATCCGTCCCGAAGGATGGAGCGATTGGAATAACACCGGCCGAAGCAAGACAGCTTGGTACGGCGAATACGGTTCGAATGGCCCGGGCGCAAACCAGGGCAAGCGAGTCCCTTGGGCACACCAGCTCTCGGAAGCACAACTGAATAAATTCCACCCGGATGTGTTTCTGCGAGGAATGGACGGCTGGCGGCCCAGCAGGCTCAGCCTGCCCTAGTGTTCCACTGCATCCGCGCTAGTGGGAATCGGAATGCTTGTGCCGCCAGTTCCAATACTGCTGCTGATCACGCTCGTTCGCGCTCGAGAAATCGCCCTTCTTGTGGTGCTCTTCAGAGTACTTTTGATACGACTGGTTCTCGTTATTATTCCACTGGTGCCAGTCGCGATGTTTGCTGTCGTAATAGGTATTCGACGTGGTCTGGTGAGCGTTGCTCGCTTCACTTTTCTGCCGGTCTGGCGTTCGCTGTTGCCGATCTTGCGCCCGCAGGGACAGCGGTAGCACGAGCACGGCGCCTAACAGAATAGGACGGAAACGTTTGAACATTTTCTCTCTTTCCGGCATGTAGCAGCCTAAGATAAGATTCATATCCGCACGCATTGTTTCGAGTACTTGGTTTGCCCGCACCCATGACTTCGCCCGTAGAGCCGGCTGTTGAAGCTGGTAGCACTCGCAGTATCCGCTCCCTGCTACCCCTGTCTATCTACAACGCGGCGGGGCACGATCGGAACACCTTACTTCGTATCTACCAAACCATACGACCCCAAGAATCTCGCGATCACACGCTGAGTTCGGATCGTATCCGAATCCGTCCAGCGAAACCGGCCATGGTGGCCGCCTGGTATGGTCACGAGTTCATTGGGCACGTGCGCCTTCGTTAGGGAGTCGCGCAGTTTCAACGCGTCCTGGTACGGAACCATTTCGTCTGCGTCCCCATGGATCGTAAGAACCGGCGGTGCACCCGGCCGTACGTACGTGAGCGGCGATAAGCGGCGAGCCATTTCCAGTGGATGGTCAACACCCTTGAACCAGTTCAGCAAGAAAGGAATGTTCGACTGAAAGCCGCTCACGAGATCTGTCGGGCCGTAGTAATTCACAATGGCCTTTACCGGCCCGGGCTGAGCACCGGAACACTCATCATCCAAGCCGTCCGATGGCTTAAGCAGGCCAGTCATGAGCACCAGGTGACCTCCGGAGGAGCCACCGGTTAAAGCGATCTTCGCAGGATCGAAGCCATATTTTGCGGCGTTCTGAAATACCCAGTACAGAGCACAGCGACAATCTTTCACGGCAGCCGGTGCAGGAGCTACTCCCGCCAGCCGATACTGGACGCTCACAACTCTCATTCCCAGCTCGAGGTATGGCAGGAACCAGAGCACATACTGCTCCTTTGACCCGCTCGACCAGCCGCCACCGTGAATGTAGACCATCGTCGGACCGGGACGCCTGTCGTATCGCGTATAAACATCGACCTTAGCCTCGAAATTCCCTGCCTTTTTGTAGACGATGTCGCGGACTGCCTCATAGCGCTGACCAACAAGGGAGGCCCAATCTCGTGCAGATTGCTCCTGCGCGTCAGCGGACAAATGCATGGAGAAGACGAGCAAGATTCCACTAAGTAAGCGCTGCATCGTAAAACCTCTTTCGTCGGATCGCTATCAATATGGCAATCAGCGCCATCGGATACAGGATTCCTGAAACAACAAAGACAGGGAAGAATGAGAACCGATCCACAATCGCACCAATCACGAGCGTGGAAAGCATTCCGCCCAGGCCGCCGGCAGTGCCAGTCAGTCCGGTGATGGTCCCGATGGCGCCCGGAGGGAACAGGTCAGTCAAAAGACCAAGAAAGTTGGTGATCCAGAACCCATGCGCCAACATCAGGACGCACATGAGAGCGATTGCGCCATCAGCGCTTCCGGTCAGCGCCGCCAGCCACGAAGCGGGCGTCAGACACGCGGCCACGGTCAGAACGGACCTCCGCGCTTTGACCGGTTCCCACCCCCGTCTCACGAGCACATCGGATACGCGCCCACCAAGCACCTGGCTGATACCCAACACAAGAAACGGAATCCAGAGCCGTGACCCGATCTGGTCCACCGACATTCCACGCTCTCGAGCGAGATACTGCGGAATCCAGAACATGTAGAAGTAAAAAACCGGATCAAATAGGAAGCGGGCGAGTAGAACCCACAAGACCTGTCGATTCCTGAGCCAGGCCCGTCAGCGGCACAGCTTTCGCAGTCGCGCGTGCTCCAGAAATGACCTCACGCTCCGAAAGCAGTAGCCAAGCCACCAACCACATCAGTCCTAAAAGGCCAGTGATGGCGAATGTTCCTCGCCATCCAACACGTGCGGCAGCGAACGCGGTCAGGGGCGGCGCGATCAAGGCACCGAGAGCAGAACCTCCCGTGGCAATGCCCATCGCCAAGGCACGATGTTCGGGCGGAAACCATTCCGCCGCGCCCTTAGAAGCCGCCGGAAAACAGCCGCCTTCGCCGAACCCAAGCAGGAAGCGAGCGCCCCCCAGACTCCAGGCACCTTGCGCAAGCGAATGTGCACCGCTGGCAAGAGACCAGATGGCGAGAAAGCACGCCATTGCAACCCTGGTTCCCAGTAGATCCGCCAGTTTTCCGCCCAAGGTAAACATGACGGTGTAACTTGCTTGAAAGCAAAACACAATGCGGGAATAAACTTCATTGCTTACATGAAATTCGTGAGTAATCGTGGGTGCGAGAACTGACAAGACCTGTCGGTCGAGAAAGCTGAGAGCGGTCGCGACAAATAGCAACCAGCATAAAAGCCAGGCCTTTCGGGGAACCCGGGGAGCATCACCAGGCAATGTTTAGAGTTCCCGTTACGTCATGAATGACAAGGCGTTTGCCATCTTCTTCACGATCGTACGGAAGAGAGTCGGTCACGAAAGATCGGCTCTCATTGACGCGCATCACGACCGGACGATCGTTCTCAGGATAGAAATGTACGGTTGCGTTCTTGAGCCCGTGAACAAGTATGCGGCGCTGGAAGAAAGGGTATTCAGTGATTCCCTCCACGCAAGAAGCTTCCCCGCTGGTCGCCTGCTCTACCAGGCAGCGCACCTCTTTGTGGGCCGCCCTGGGAAGTGTGTAGCTGCTATGGCCGTCTTCCAGCCAGGTTTCGAGGCCCATCAGGAGGGGCGCACCGCGAGAGAAGCGTAGTCTCACTTCGCTCACAGTCGATGGCGAGTAGCTGGACAAAAACCAACCGTTCGAGTGTTGAGCAGCGAAGAGGAGTGGAGACCGTGTTTCGACGGTTGGCTTCGTAAACCGGATGGAACAGCCAAGTTCGCTGAGTATCAACCGCATGATTGATTCCGCCGTGAACCACTCCTTCGGGTCGTCCGGATGCGGAAGGTTTTCCCCGGTCAAGTGGGAAGAAAAAGTTCCTCGTACCCACGCCAGAGTTCCCGTTCCGGGCCCAAGCGAATTTGCGCGTGACACTGCGTAAGCACGCTCTGAGTCACCGGCTCCGACGGTGGCATGAACCTTAATTTGTCCTGGCCCGGCTTGCTCACCGCGAACAACGGTGTTGATACCGCCACCCGAGAGTTCCGGACGATGCATGATCTTTGTTGAAAACTGTCCCTGTCGCAACGAATCGCCGGGCAGATTCAATTGCAACGCCAACTCGCCGCTGATCGGCTCAACCTGTTCGAGGCCGAGAGTGCGCATGAGTTCAGGCGCCCAACCAGGTCCGGCCGGTCCGTAGAGAAGAACGCTCTGCCCATTCCGCAGGGCCTGCAGCAAGGATTGCTCAATTTCGCCGTTCACCGTCGGCGCATACGCGAGTAGCGTCGATCGGCCGAAGAACGACGGCTTCGCTCGGAAGGCATCTTTGAATTGCCGGGTGGAGACCACCGAGTTTAACGGGAATCCATTGTTCACGGCGCCTCGCATAAACCAGTCGCCGAAGAACACTTGCGGCAATGCCGGCTTCGAGCCGAACGTCATGTCGTAATACTCGTCGAACGGATAAATCCATGTGACGAGACCAGGCGCATCTGAGAAATCTTCCATGGCCGAAAGAAGGTGAGGCGTGACCTCATTCGGAACTTTCTCCGGCATCTGTCCCCAGGAGTTATCAATCGTCAGGAACTCGAGATAAGCGGGCTTCGTAACCGTGGCATCACCATTGATCCTGGCAATTGCCAAAGGCAGATAGATATCATGCGGGTCCCTGCCATAGCGATCCAGCCATGGACTGTTCAACCACCAGGGGTCGTGCGTGTAGAACCGGAATGGATAGATATTGCCGGGAGGCAGTTCGGCGATCCGGGAAAGATAGCCAACGACCTCCAGCCCGAAATCTCCATCGATCGCGGCCCAGGGCGAATTGGGCGGCGCAATCATGTTGAACCCGCTACGATACAAATCGCGCACAGGAGAAGCACTCGTGGCGAGATCAGCGCCGACGATCAGGTTACTGCCGCGCGTCTCAATGCGGTAGCTCGGGCATTCGTGGCGGAAGCTCCGCCAGAAGCCAAGTAGTTCGTCCCGCAACCCGGGTGCTTTACTCGCGTCGAATTCTTTGCCTTGAAAGAGAGGGCCGGTAACGCCCCACGGACTCATTGAAAAGCCAAAACCGTTTGAAAACCAGATGTAATCGTAACCGAGGTCCTTCAGGAAGTGCTGGCTTTGGCGCCCGAGAAAGGTACCAATCGAAGTTCCTTCCGGAATGCCGCTTGGGTAACCGGCGTACGAGCGCGTATCAGCATGCAGCGTCGCAGTGCATTCAACCCAGGTATTCGGTCCTCGGGCCGTTCCGCGGGCGATCTCCGGGTGACGATGATACTTAAAATCAGAGACCGCGAACTCTCCGCCGGGATCGAAGGTGGCTCCAATCTCAACCGGCTTACCCGTCATGCGTTGGCCTGTCTCGCGCAGTATCCGTGTGATCGTGCGAAGCGTTCCGTACGTCATACGAGGCGGGTTTGGCAAGTAAAGCCAGTGGCGTCCATGAGTGCCTTGCCGATTGGGGTCGTTTTTCGGCGGTGGCGTCGGCGGGTTTGCGTCTCCCAGATATTTGGCCCAGTTGAACTCATCGTTCATGTGGCCGGTGTAATCCAATATCTCGCTTCCATCGGCGGCCCAGAGCATCACTGCGGAAGCATCGCAGCGATGGAGCAAAGGCGCCCAGGAACGGAAGATCTCCTCGGCCGTGCGTCGGATTCCCTTCTCCGAGATGTCCTCAAAGGGCTTCAGGCTGACCTCGAGAGTGACGCGACGAAAAGCACTGCCTTCTCTCAACACGGGAGCAACCGGGGTTCTTTCCTGGCCTTGCGCTTCCCAGGCCGGCATGCCCAAGGCGCCTAAAGAAACACTGATTCGTGAGAGCCAACTGCGCCTGGAGTATTCCGTTTGTTCGTCCCTCATCGCGACCGCTCCGTAGAGATGATGGCCGTTTCCAGATTCAGCACTTCCCCAATGTTGGCGATCGTCTGCGCATGGTGGCCCACGCCAAGAGCGAAGTGGTGAGTAGGCCCCTCCGCGACCCAACGTTTCAAGAAAGTCTTCACATCAGGTTCAAAGAATCCGCGCGTGTTGGTGTTTCCCGTCGGCGGAATCGGCCCTCTGACACTCTGGCCTTCTCCGAGGATGAATTTGAACTTGCCTGCGTAATTCGAGCTGATACCGAGCATTGTGATCGGTCCTTCTTTGATCTGGAACTCGACACTCGCGCCCGACCCCGGCTTTCCGTGATACTTCGTCAAGCTGCGGAGCACGGGCCGGCCGTTCGCGATGTTCAGATGATGCGGTCCATCGTGGCCCACGAGCACAAAGCCTTCTTTGAAATCGACAGGATGGAATTCGGCGAAGCTTCCCCCGATCTCCAGCCGGTCCTGAATCAGCATGGCGATACAGGTCTTCAGATCCGATTCACCGCACATCGGGAAGCCGGCCGCTGTAAGCAGAGAGTTCCCCACGATCAGATTTGTCACCAGGTGCCGCATCGGGCTGTCAGGCTCGGCTTCATAGTAGTAAGCAAGTCCGTCCAACTCGTTCTCGTCGACAAAGCGCTCCAGGGCGACCGCGGCTCGCGACGCCATGGTGAGGTCCTTCTCCGTTACTTTCTCCGTAAGGGGATCGGACTTAGGATCCGGTGTATCGAAAAGTGCCAATACCCGTTGCGTCATCTGCTCTACATCACCGTCCGTCACACGACGAAAGTGGTGCATCAGATCGTCGCATTCGGTCTGGACGATATGACAGCCGAAGGCCGATGTCAGGGCCGTATGGTCTGTTTGCAGATCAAGCATGTTTTCGAGTACATGCCCGAAATGGCCGATGCGCGCGGACTTCAGATCATGCAGGACATGCGCGATCCTGCACCATTCGGCGATTTCCGCGTCGGCCTCAGGATCGTCCTCGAGCGTACCCAAGATCACTGGCGGAGGACGCTTGCCCATGCGAATTGCCACGCCCGTGAATTCCGGTACAGCACAGAAGTCGTCGTTGCAGAGTTGCATGTAAGTCGATGCGCGCGTGTAGTCCATCGCTTTCATCGGCTGCAACGCTACCAGCACAATCGGTACGTCGACATCGCGAATGATCGTCGCAAAGGTCGCTGACGTGGCGTACGTCAGCATGTCACAAAAGATCAGATCGAGTGAGGCGGATTTCAGCTCGTTGCGAACGCGGTAAGCGTTGCGAGCATCATCCACCATGCCGAACTCCATCACTTGTACGCTGTGAGCCTGTACTTTGCCTACGAAGATCGCGAGCTTGCGATCCATCTCTTCGCGAAGCCCCTCAAACTGAGGCCAGTACGTATGATGACCAACGCCGAAGATGCCGATCCTTGCTGTCAGCGGCTTTCGACGCCTCAGGAGGTCTCGAATGCCCGGCGCCTGAGCCGTTTCCATTTCCATATTGTGAGTAGTACGCGTAACTAGAACAGGAATTTCAAAGCGAGCTGAATCTCTCTGCCGTTGATGCGGGTGCTTCTAATGACACCGAACTGGGCCGTACCCGCAGCCATGTTGGGATCGCCAAAAGCCGCATGGTTGAGCGCGTTGAAGAACTCGGCACGAATCTGCAGGCTTCCCGGTTCCCGCCCGGGCAGCGGAATAGAGGTGTTCTTCAGGGCCGCCAGGTCAACTGTCGCCAATCCGGGGCCGACGATCACTCCATTGCCAGACGTTCCGAACGTGCCAAGAATATGATTTGCGAAGCAGGAGGTATCAAACCATCGATTCACCGATTGGAGATCGCCGCTCACATTGCCATCGCAATACCGATTCGCGCGATCCATATCCTGGCGGCCGACATTCGACGAGATAGAAGAGGTTGGCGTCAGGGGAAATCCCGTATGAGCAGTGAAGTTTCCCTGAATCGACCAGCCTCCGACAATTCCGCCCGACAAACTGCTCAAGCTGCTGCCGATTGGCTTTCCATGTCCAAAGGGCAATTCGTAAACCCAGGCTACCGTCGCACGGTGCTTCTGATTGAACTCCAGCGGCGCATACTCGGCTGCCCGGTTCCTTTCGTCCTGCGTGCGCGACTGATCTCCAAAGAGCGCGCCCCCAATGCCCATGGCTTTCGAATACGTGTAGCTTCCGAGAATTGACAGGCCGTTCGAATAACGCTTGTTCAGCCGCACTGCTAGCGAATGATAATTCGACTGATCGAGCGATTGTACGGCGCTCACATCGCCAATATTCGGATTCGGGCGGCGGCTCGTGATGGAAGTCGGATGGGTTGGATCGGGATCGAGAAACGCCTGGTTCGGAAGGTCGCGGCCCGTTAATTTATGGGCGCTATTTCCAACGTAGGCAGTGTCGAGCAGCCAGCCGGCCGCCAATTGCCGTTGAATGCTGATATTCCATTGATACGTGTAGTTCGTTCGAAAGGTCTGGTCCAAGCACAAACACGTTCGTTGTCGGTGAGAGAGCGATCGCGCCGGATGGCGTCCTTACGACAGGCGGCTGTAAATGCCTGCCCGATCAAGTTCGGAACGAGAGTGTTCGATGTAAGAGTAGTGTCAATCACAAAGGGCGGGGAGAGTTGAAAGGAGCCGAACTCTGAACCTCGCGGAGAACCGTAGAATACGCCGCCGCCGGTGCGAATAACGGTCTTGGTGTTCAAGGTATACGCAATCCCGATGCGGGGTGCAAAGTTGTTGCGATCGGCATAATTCAAGGCTCCGAGTCCCTGATTTTGCTTGATCATTTGTGTATGCGTGAAATCAAGACTCGCCAGATCTCCATATCGCTCCTTGTACGGCGTCTGGTATTCGTAGCGCAGACCGACGTTCATCACCAGATTCGGCCGTAATCGAATCTCGTCCTGGCCATAGAGGCCGTAGTAGTAATACTTCAAGCTCACCTGCCCGTTGCTCTCCGCCAGTTGTGTTGCACGGATCGTGTACGGCAGCCCAAGAACGAAATCGGCGATTGCGCTGCCCGTCGCCGCAACTCCAGGCTGATTGGTGAAGAGATTTGCGAACGTGAGGATCCCATTCGGCGTCTGTTGCACACGCGAAGCAGGCCGGTAGTATCTTCCGTCAAAACCGAACTTCCAACTGTGCTGGCCGTGGATCCAGCTGTAGTCGTCTGCCAAGCGAATAGATGTTCTCGCGCTGGCCGCCGGGCTGAAATGGATTGGCTCCGAGAATCGTGAGCCCTGGTACGTTCAGTTGCGGTACACCAAGCGCATTCCCGGGCGGGGTCAGATTCTGCAACCCGAATTGGCTCGCTGTCACGTTAGACGGCGTCGTAGGAAAGATCAGCAGGTCGTCAAAGAACGTCCACGCGACCCGAAATTGATTGACAGTAGTTGGATTGAAGATATGCGTTTCTTGAACGGTAAGACTGCTGGCTTTGGTGTATTCATTTGAGCCCGTGTAGGGCAGACCGCCGGGCGCCAGAGTAGGGGCCGTGCTGTACGAATAACGTCCAAACATCGAGTCAGAATCACTGAAATTGTGGTCGATGCGGCCGTGTCCCTGATCGCTATCGGTCACGCCGGAAACAGACGTGACGTAGTTATAGCCGTTCGCTCCGGGCGCATTCGGCGAAGGATAATAAGCCAGGGCGCCTCGACCGATCTGGCCAAATCGCGACGTCGGGATGACGTTCCCCGGGAAAGCTTGTCTGCGATTGGTGGCTGGATTATACGTTGCCGGGTCATAAATCGTCGGCCCTCCTGCGAAATTCCCTGCCCTCTGCGCATCGGAAGGAACAGAAAGATACAGCGTGCTTGCGCGCCGGGTGCGTAGGCCTTCGTAGTCGCCCATAAAAAAGGTCTTGTTGCGCTTGATGGGACCACTGACAACCGCTCCGAACTGGTTTCGCCGCAACGGATCGACCCGTGTCGCAAAGAAACTGCGTGCGTCCAACACGTTGTTGCGCAGGAACTCGAACACGCTTCCGTGGAACTGGTTCTCGCCCGGTTTCAGTGAGAGATTGATAGCCGAAGGATTCCGGCCATACTCGGCGGCAAAGTTGTTCTCCTGAACCTTGAATTCCTGGATAGCCTCGATGGATGGAGTGAAGGCCGGCCTACCGCTGGTCTCTGTCCGGGTATCCACGCCGTCGAAGAAGAAGCTGATTTGATTCGCTCTCTGGCCATTGATGGCGAGCCCGGTGCTTTGCGAACCGCCGGTGCCCAATTCAGTAACACCCGGCGCCAGTTTGGCAAGGTCGAAGTAGTTACGGCCATTCAGCGGCAGTTGCACAACTTCGCGCGGACTGATCACCTGACCGATATCGGCATTGCGCTGCTCCAGAACGGGCGTGGTCGCCTTTACTTCTACCGTTGTCGCGGAAGTACCCACTGATAACTCGAAAGTCTTGGTTTACTGCCTGTGCCACTTGAACTTCAAGGTTACTGACGCCGAAGGATTGAAATCCTGCTGCCTCGGCCTTCATGCTGTAAATGCCGGGCGCTACAAGAGGAAACGTGTAATTTCCGTTTGCGTCGGAATGGGTCACTCGGTCGGTGCCGGTTCCTTTGTCGACCAGATGTAAGGTCGCATTCTGGAGAACTGCGCCGCTTGCATCCGTGACTTGGCCGGCGATGCTGCCGTTTGTGACTTGACCGGGAAGACAAAGAGCGAGCGCACCGATCAGCAGCCAGAGCTCGCAGAGCGGATCGCAAACGGAACAGAAAAAAAGGTCGTCATGTTTGCCCTCGAGAACGCCTGGGTTCGCGACTGTGCCGGTAACTTCCCGAGCATTGATCGCAAGGCTTAAGGAAGAATTACAGGTGAGTGATCAGAGCAGTCAATCCGAAAAGCCTGTTGCCGGCAGCGTCTCGCAGATGCGAGACGCATGCTCAGACGGCAGACGGACTGAGAGACTTCCGGGACAAGCTCTGTCATCTAGAGGATAGATTCGACCGACATTCTCGGGAGTAATCAGTTCGTGCTTCGTGAAGACGGCGGGCGGAACTTTGTGCCCCTGCAGAATCGATGCCGCCAGCCGGATTACTTCGTCACCATAGCGCTCGGGAAAGTAGCGCGACGGATCCGACCAGGGACGTACTCTTTCTTCGCAGCTCAATTCGAGCCTCGCGACTGGCGTTCTGGCCCATAACGCAGCATGAGTGCGCGCGGCCGCACTCCTCAAACGCCCGAATGGAAGCCAAAGCCGAAGGATCGTTAGTAGCGAGCACTACAGTGCGTTGGAGCGGGCGAACGCCGGAGATGGCGACGAACCAGATCCAGAAGTGTAGTCAAGCGAGCCGCGCCCATCCAGGTGAATAGTCGGAACTGTCTCAAAAGAGGGCAGCATTTCCGTCAACGCCGGCAAGCATGCCGGTGACGCGCAGTTTCACCAAAGGCCCGGCCGCCTCCTCTTCGATCAGGAGAACAGTATCGGCTTTTCCATTCCAGCGTTGCTTGACCCATCGTGCGATGCCCGCGTCCGCCCAGCAGCCCAGCCTGATAATTGTTCGCTCCGAAGAACGTCGCACCCGGATGGGGGATCTCAATCGCCACGACCGGAATGCTTGCTTCCAGAAGAAGAGAAGCGATGGTGGGAGCGACGCGCTCATGGGATTGGAACTCGATCGACCAGATCCACCTTTTCCTTCACCAGCAAGGCGGCATTTCGTAAGGCAGTCCGGGCGCTCCGGTGACTGCTGATCGTGATCAGGTTCATACCGGCTTCTTCGGCCGCCCGCTGCACGCTTTCCGTCACAGTCCGGGAGAAGGCTGTATCCACACCACGCGTCGCGAAACCAATGCCGATACCGCCGTTTGGAAGGGTGCACGAACCCGGCTTCGAAAGCGGTCATCGCCTAATCTCTCCACGAAGCCTTCGGCTTCCAAAGTGCGAAGCAGGCGGGAGTCGGTTGCTTTGTGAAGCCCGGTACGGAGGACCAAATCGCGGACCCGTAATACCTCGCCTTCCGCATGAAATGCCTGGAGAATCCGGCAGGCCCTTTGAACGGCTTGGACGTGATCTTTCGAAGTTCGGTCTGAGAGTTTCGGCGGCACAGGTTCGCGCACATGTGTCTCGTATTGCGAGACGCCAGTTCTCTCAGGTCATTATGGCACCCGGCGCTCAACAGGCAAATGAATCACCTTCTTACTTTTTTCCACTCGTTTAAATCCGGCGGCAAGCACCTGCTGGACGCGATTGAAACTGCGGCCGCGAAGCGAGGCCAACACGATGGTGCGGACAGCACGGCTTTCCCGAAGGCGGACATAGCGGCAGCCTGCATGGCGATCGATGGCCATTTCCGGCACCAACGATAGGCCAATACCGGCGGCGACCATCCCTAAGATGCTGCTGAACTGGCCGCTTTCAAACGCAATGTTCGGGTTGACGTTCGCGCTGCGGCAAATGGCAAGACTGAGATCTCGAAAGCAGTGACCGTCCCGCAGCATCACGAGAGATTCGCCGCGCAGCTCTGCCAGCGAAAGAGAATCGTTCGAGGCCAGCGGATGCTTCTCTGGCAGAGCGGCCAGAAGAGGTTCGGTCCGGATGGGCTGCAGTTCAAGATCTTTGTGACGGAGCGGAAGAGCGAGCAGGGCGAAGTCAATCGACAGGTCGCGCAGGCCTTCGATGAGGACCGGCGTGGTCTCCTCCACGATGCGCAAGCGAGCGTCCGGGAAGCGCTTGGTGAAAGCGGCGGTGTAGCGCGGAATCAGGTATGGCGCGATGGTCGGGATCGCGCCCAAGGTGACGCTTCCGCGAACGCCGGATTGTTCGAAGCGACGCTGGCGCGGGCCGCATCGACCTGTTCAAGAATGGCGCGGGCATGCGGCAGAAATGCACGCCCGGATTCCGTCAGGCGAATGCCCCGGCCCAGCCGGTCGAAGAGCTTGGCGCCGAGTTCTTCCTCCAGCTTCAGCACCTGTTGCGAGAGCGATGGCTGCGCGATCTGGCAACGCTCGGCTGCGCGGCTGAAGCTGCCGCGTTTCGGCGACTGCGCAGACGTAACGAAGCTGATGCAGTTCCATAGGTATAGCCTATACCTGGGAAGGTTTTTTGATATTGGAGTTATGGCTTGCTTTGGTGCTACTGTGAGACCGGAAGCCTATAGGGAGCACCACGTGGAGACCTTGAACGCAGAAAGAGCAGAGAAGTCAGCAAACGAAGCGCAAATGCCCCGTCAGACTCACGGGAACGGCAACGGCAACGGCGGCGGCAAGAGCGGGCGCAGGACGAATCGCGACTGGTGGCCCAACCACCTGCAATTGGAACTGCTGCACCAGCACTCCAATCTGTCGAACCCGATGGAAGAGGAATTCAACTATGTGGAGGAGTTCAAGAAGCTCGACTACTGGCAGTTGAAGAAAGATCTGGCCGCGGTGATGACGGACTCGCAGGATTGGTGGCCGGCAGACTTCGGCCACTACGGTCCGTTGATGATTCGCATGGCGTGGCACGCGGCCGGCACTTATCGCACATTTGACGGCCGCGGCGGCGGTGGACGCGGACAGCAGCGCTTTGCTCCCCTGAACAGCTGGCCTGACAACGTGAACCTGGACCGCGCACGCCGGCTGCTCTGGCCGGTGAAGCAGAAGTACGGCAAGCAGATCTCCTGGGCTGACCTGCTGATCCTGGCGGGCAACGTCGCGCTCGAAACGATGGGCTTCAAGACCTTCGGCTTCGGCGGCGGACGCCCGGACGTGTGGGAGCCCGATCACGACGTCGATTTCGGCTCCGAGGCGGCATGGATGGGAACCGATAAGCGTTTCACCGGCGACCGTGAGCTCAGCGCCCCGCACGCCACCACGACCATGGGTTTGATCTATGTCAATCCCGAGGGTCCGGAAGGCGTGCCCGATCCGGTTGCCGCGGCGCGCGACATCCGCGTGACCTTCGGCCGCATGGCCATGAACGACGAGGAGACGGTTGCCCTGATCGCCGGCGGCCACACCTTCGGAAAGACTCACGGCGCGGCGCCGGGGCATCATCTGGATAAGGAGCCCGAGGGCGCGCCGATCGAGAACCAGGGCCTTGGCTGGACAAGCGCCTACAAGACCGGCATTGCCGGCGACGCCATCACCAGCGGCATCGAGGTGACCTGGAGCACCAAGCCGAAGCAGTGGAGCAACGACTACTTCGACCACCTGTTCAAGTACGAGTGGGAGGTGACCAAAGGCCCCGGCGGCGCAAATCAGTGGAAGCCCAAGGGCGATGCCGGCGCCGGAACCGTGCCCGATGCGCACGATCCCAGCAAGAAGCACCAGCCGGGCATGCTGACCACCGACATCTCGATGATCGCGGACCCCGAGTACCGGAAGATCTCAGAGCGTTTCTACAAGAATCCGGATCAGTTCGCCGATGCGTTCGCCCGTGCCTGGTTCAAGCTCACGCATCGCGATATGGGTCCGCGCGCCCGCTACGTTGGCCCGGAAGTGCCGAAGGAGGTGCTGATCTGGCAGGATCCGGTTCCGCCGGTGGATCATCCGGTGGTCGACGAGGCGGACATCAAGGCACTGAAAGAGAAGGTGCTGGCTTCAGGGCTTTCGGTTTCGGAGCTGGTCTCTACCGCATGGGCTTCGGCCTCAAGCTTCCGCGGATCGGATAAGCGCGGCGGCGCGAACGGCGCACGCATCCGGCTCGCTCCGCAGAAGGATTGGGAGGTGAATCAGCCGGCGCAGTTGGCTCGCGTGCTGAAAGTGCTGGAACAGATTCAGGGCGAGTTCAACGGGTCGGCTGCGGGCGGCAAGAAGATCTCGCTGGCTGATTTGATCGTGCTCGCGGGTGCGCGCGGCGGTCGAGAAAGCGGCAAAGGACGCCGGCATTGACGTGACGGTGCCGTTTACGCCGGGCCGCACGGACGCTTCGCAGGAGCAGACCGACACCGAATCGTTCGAGCCGCTCGAGCCCAAGGTGGACGGCTTCCGTTCCTACGGGTACAAAGACTCTGAGCCGGCTGAGGTGGCGCTGCTGGACAAGGCGCAACAGATGCGGCTGACCGCGCCGGAGATGACGGTGCTGATCGGCGGCCTGCGCGTGCTGAACACCAACTTCGGCGGCACGAAGTTCGGTGTCTTCACTGATCGCCCGGAGACGCTGACCAACGACTTCTTCGTCAACCTTCTGGACATGAAGTACGTGTGGAAGGCGACGAGCGCCTCGCAGGACACTTTTGAAGGCAGCGAGCGGAAGTCGGGCACAGCCGAAGTGGAAGGCGACGCGCGCCGACCTGATCTTCGGTTCGAATGCGCAGCTGAGGGCGGTGTCGGAGGTCTATGCGTGCTCGGACTCGCAACCGAAGTTCGTCAAAGACTTCGTAAACGCCTGGCACAAGGTGATGAACCTCGATCGCTTCGACATCATCCAGACCGTCTAGCTTGTTTGCGACGTAAGCGCCAGGGGTTTGTTCGACTGAGATGTTGAGTTGAACAAGCCCCTGCTGCGCGTAGAGAAGCATTCGTTCCGAGAACAACGGTATGGCTGCCGGCGAGCTCGCGAGGGCGCGAACACGACAGCGCGTGCCGCACCCGTCAAGGGGGATTGATCAGGCGTCTTGGTGCGGCGGCTCTTCAGCCAATACATAGATCCAGGCAGTTCGTTGACCGCCTTCGGTGTTCACCGTTGCCACTACTCGCTTGTAGCCAGTTCCCTCGAACTCATCAAGGCGCTCCCAATGGGCCGGAAGCTCGGCCGATTCGAACAGGTTCACCGCTACCACTTGACCCAGCGGATCGAGGATCAGCCCGGGAAACCCGATCGCGGCGCCCCACCCGGACGCAAACAGCTTGCCCGTTACTGTTCCACGCTGCCAGACGCCGGCGAGCGCCGAAATCTGATGGTGATTGACTCTGCCGGGGGCTAACGTTCCGTATACAGCAAGCCGAGTATCAGGTGCGCCGCCAAGGTCTGCCGATTCATCCACAAACCGAGTGTAATGCCCCTCAACCGGTGGGTATCCGCTGCGGTTCGTAGACGCCACTGCCCCTCAGTGTTCACTTGCCTTAGATTTCCGGATTCCATCCGCGCCAGCCGCAGACGGCACAGTGCATTTATGCGGTCACATCTGTCGTGCTTTGCACGGGCATGTCGAGCTTGCCAACGAATCGACCCAATGTCTGCCGTTTCCTAAAACACTGCAGTCTCTTCGACGAACTCCGCAGGGACTGTTTGCTCTTCAAAGCTCCTTTGTGCGGTTTCAGGCAGTTCCTCTGTGAGGAATCTCGCTGCCACCACCGCGAGTACAAAGACCGCGGGCATAAGGTTTCTCGTTTCCGCTAACCAGCTGAAGAACAGATTGGAAAGGAAAACGACCGCAAGAACGTAGACCGCGACATACTTCAGGGACTTCGGGGTGCCCGGCCAGGATAGGAAGAGGAAAGGAATCAGAGCCAAGCCCGTTAGAGGGACAAAGATGGGCCATTGAGGATCTTTGAGATTCGTCGCCAGGATCGCAAACCACGTACGGTCGGTTATGATCTTGGAGAAATTGCCACCCATGCCCTGGCCGGCGCCCTGACTCAAAACATACAAGCGCACCGCTAAATATGTCATCGGGCAGAGAACGGCGAGAGCGATAGCTTTCGGGACGTACTTCGGATCTTTGCGATGGAACAGTAAATAGTACCCCGCCATAGCAAGAACTGTTTCTTTCGCGAGACTACCAACCAACAACGCCGTGAGGAAAAACGGGAAGTTGCCCGTTGCGAGGAAAAACAGCGCAAGTACAAATGCAAGGTGCGCCATCGGATCAGTCAACTGCCCGGCGTAGTTCTCAAAGGTAATCGGGTAGATGATCGCGGATAGAAGAATCGCCAGGACAGCACCTGAAAATCGCGTGAACAGACGTGCGTAACGATAAATCGCATAGAACAGCAGAAACCCGAACAACATCCGATACAGGTCCCGAGATGGCTCGAACTGCAGGTGCCAAATCTGCAGCCAGCGTACAAACGCGTTGGGAAGAAACCGGTACGAGTGCGGGACAGCCGCTGGATTCATCTGGACAACAGAGTTGTTGGTGTCAATTTGCCATTGGACATTACTGATAAAACCGAAGTAAGAAGGACCACGATCAACGAAATGCGAATGGAAATTTTCGACAACGCTGGTCAGTAAAAAAATCAGGAATACTAGCCCAAATGCCTTACGTTTGGAGAGAATGCGCGACTCGACCCGGTATATCCAGAACGCTATTCCTGCGATCGCCGCATAGAGCGCCCCAATACGGAAGTATCGATCAATACCATAGTGCGGTACTGACGCAGGCCAATGAAAAATGGCGGGCAAAGCTAAAATGCCCGTCGCCGCCCATATGGAGCTCAGAAGAACAACAGTTTTTCTCGTGTGAGAAGTCGTGCTTTCCCAATACTGCCTATCCATTACCCCAGTCAGAGGATAGCAAGGCGAGGCAAAGTGAAGCAGCCTACGATAACTACCAGGTCACCTACCCCGATACGCTCGGCAGGACGAGTTTCGAGTCGCCTTGGAGGAACAAGAGAGACCAGGCGGATTGTACGTTATCCAAATTGCATGAGACTCGGGATTTTCGGTTTGGGCGCTTGGTTTCTAACCAAGAATAATTCTAGTTTTAGTACGTCCTTCCATTACGTGTTCATTCCGCATCTTGTACACGTCTGGTAAGACGTGGTATTACTTCAGTTACGAAGCAAAAGCTTCCGTTTCTTGAACGCTTTTCGACAAAATTGGCGTTGGAAGCGGAAGGGGCGGTAGCTTGCCTCCAAACGAAGGGAAGCCCTTTCGTAGCGACTGACCGATCAAATTGTATTCGCGTATTCTCAGGAGCTCTATCTTTCCGGACGGCTTTTTAGTCCGTTGATGCGAAGTTCATTTGCTCAGCGTTTCAGAGCCCTGCGGCTAGAGAGTGCGACCTAGCTACTCCGACTGCGACGTCGGCGCTTTTCCGCTTGAAACTGAAATTGCGTCAGCGCGAGTCCGACCCGCTATGAATTCCGAATCCTTCAGCCGTATGATCAGCTTTCGCCTTTCGGCCGATGAATACGACCGCTGCCGACAAATCTGCCTTGAGCGTGGCATTGCCAGCGTTTCGGAGTTCGCCCGTAGTGCCCTTGACCTTCTTTCGCACCGCCCCTCGCCCGAAACCCTGGAGCATCGGGTAGCTGCCTTGGAGGG
Source organism: uncultured Acidobacteriaceae bacterium (assembly GCA_963730775.1). GTDB lineage: Bacteria > Acidobacteriota > Terriglobia > Bryobacterales > Bryobacteraceae > Bog-105. The sequence continues at coordinate 78,975 of CAVSTI010000031.1, forward strand.
TCGCATCGAACAACTCCAGGCGGAGCTTGAAAGCAGGACGCTCGGGTCAGCGATCTCGTCCTCTAGCACCTAGGATTCTGGACCATGTTCTGCAATCTCTACTGCCAAATCTCAACAAGCGGCTTGACTTTGAACCATATAAATACCGTTGGAATACAAGATTGAATTCGGTCGTTTCTATGCAAACCAGATCGAATATCTCTAATCAGACAAAAACGCTGCGTTTTCTTGGACTCGACCTTCACTGCCTGTCGTATGACGACATGTTCCGCCTGTTTGACCGCTGGATCGCAGCCCGGGACACTCCCGGCCGCAGTGTGGCACTGGTAAACGTAAACTGCTGCGTTTCCGGCTTACTTGATCCGACCGTTCGCCGGCTATACCAACAGGCCGACCTGCGCGGAATCGACAGCATGCCTTTCCTGTATCTCGCCCGTCTCCTGAGAAATCGCGCAAGCGATCGACTGTACGCTCCCGACATGATGCTCGAGTGTGCTCGTCAGGGCGCGGCCCGCGGCTATCGTTTTTTTCTCTATGGCGGCCGGACGGGAGCGCCGGAGAAGATGCGTGATCTGCTGCATCAGACATCCCCGGATCTCGACGTCGTGGGCACTCTCTCACCGCCCTTTCGCGCTTTGAGCGAGGCGGAAGACGATGCGATCTGTGAAACGATCCGTTCGTCGGGGGCCAATATCGTTTGGGTCGGGCTGGGCTCGCCCAAGCAAGATGTGTGGATCGCTCAGCATCGGGAGAAGTTACCCGGCTGCATCCTGATAGCGTCGGGCGCGACGTTCGATTTCTTCTCCGGCGAGATTCAGCAGGCGCCCAAGTGGATTCGCGCGTCAGGCTTTGAATGGCTGTTCCGCCTTTTTCAGGACCCTAAACGGCTCTGGAAACGGTACACCGTGTACAACGTCCTTTTTGCGGGCGCATTCGTACTCGAGTTGCTAGGCCTGCTGCGGCTCGAGGAACCGGTCTCAGCCGATTGAATTGGACCCGTTCCAGGGTTAGAAACGTTTACTGCCCCGGCTCGTACCTAGGCGCACCAGCCCGCCGCAGCGGAATCGTAGCCCAGTCCGTATTACGGAACTCGTCAGACCTCCCGAGTTCCTCTCTTATGGTACTGTCGTAATCTCAGGAAGAGGCAAACTCGTCCCCTATGAACAGAAGAGTTCTAATGGCAGGCTTACTCTACGGATCAGCAGCATTGGCCCAAAACGCCGCGCCGCCATCCAGCACTTTGAAAGTGGGCGACAAGGCGCCTGACTTCACGCTTCCTTCCACCGAAGGCGGAACAGTCCACATCGCCGATTTCATTGGCAAGAGCACTGTCGTGCTTGCGTTCTTTCCCGCCGCCTTTACCGGTGGTTGAACGGCCGAAATGAAAGCGTACCAGGCTGGTATGCAACATTTCCAGGAGACTGGAGCGAAAGTTTTCGGCATCAGTACCGATAACACTCCATCGCAGAAGGCGTTTGCACAGCAATTAGGGTTGAGCTTCCCGCTTCTTAGCGATTTTCTGGACAGACATGTGGCCCAGGAGTACGGAGTCTACCTCCCGAAAAATGCAGTTGCCGGTCGCGTCACGTTTGTCATTGATACGGACGGCAAGATCGACACGATCGAATCCGGAGGAGACGCAATCAAAATGCTGAATACTCCCGATGCCTGCAGCCGCTTGGCGCACCGTAAATCCGGCGGGTAAGCGCAAGCCCAAACGCTTCACGAGTGCAGCTTCATGGCGGCGCTCGTGAAGGGGAAAGCGCCTGACTAGGCTGCACATTGCGTTCGCTCATTACCTGCTGCGCGGCCGTGCTGCTCTGCTCGGCTGCCCTCTCGGCCCAATCCCCACCCACCTTTCGGGCCGGCATCTCACTGGTTCACATTGACGCAGAAGTTCTAGGATGAGAATGGCCGCCCCATCAAGGGCCTGAGCGGAAGCGATTTCCGCATCTTCGAAGAGGGCCAGGAACGGCCGATCGCGATCTTCTCGGGATACGAACAGCCGCTCGATCTCATTCTGCTGATCGACATCAGCAGAAGCATGCGACACAAGGTGGAGGAGATCGCTGCCGCAAGCCAAGCGGCTACGGAACAATTGCGGCCTCTCGATCGCGTGTCCGTAATGGTCTTCAATACCCATTCCCGACCTGTGTCGCCGTTTACTTCCGATTCAAAAACGACCGAGCGGGCCATCCAACAGGTACTCGAGCTGCCGTTCCACGGTGGCACCGCAATCCGCAACGCCGTTCACGACGCAGCCAACCGGTTCATCACCATCGACGATCGCAAGGACCAGTGCCGTCGCGCGGTTCTCGTTGTCACAGACAACGTCGGTATCCCGAATCGGACCGAGACTTCGGTCGTTGACAATCTTGGGGAGGCCGATGCGCTTCTGAGCGGCTTGATAGTCAGAAACCTGGCGGCGAACATATCGGTTGTGGGCCTGCTTTCTCCTTTAGGCGTGAAACGTCCAGGAGGAATCGAAGGGATCGTCGAAAAAACCGGCGGGGACGTCATAGCTTCGGACGATTTGGCCACCTCTTTCCCGGAGATGATTCGACGCCTTCGCAGCCGCTATAGCCTCTACTACCGAGTACCGGAAGATCAGGTTGAACGGCAAAGAACAGTTCACCTGGAATTGGCGCCCGAAACTATGCAGCGCTATCCCCGGGCGCGCGTTCGCGCTCGTCAGAGTTACAAAGCTAGCGGTCCCAAAAGACCGGGTGGCTTCTCGCAGCGCTAGTTCAACGCTAACGACCGGTAGGAGTTGGAACGGGTTCCGCAGGTGCGGGCGATGTAGCTGTCTCCGCTCTCATGCGCGTGTCCTTCACCACGACGCGCGCCGGATTACCCATCACCACAGAAAACGCAGGCACATCGCTGATCACAACGCTGTTGGATCCTACGATGGCTCCTTCGCCTACCGTCACTCCCTTCATGATGTAAGAGCCGTGCCCGATCCAGGCGTGCTTGCAGATCCGGATTGGCTTTACCTCGTCCGGGCTCGGCGGCAATTTCTGGGCGCGCAAATACGGATCTCGCGGATGGGCATCGCTATCCAGAATGAAGACGTTCGACGCGATGTTCACGTGATCCTCAATCACGACGCTCTTGTTGATGGTGAAGAAGACATTGTGGCCGATGTCGCAACCATTGCCGATAACCAAAGTCGGATCGTCGAACACGCGACCGCTCCCCACGCCCATGTGACCGTACAAATTCACGTTGTCACCAATATAGATGCGAGTATGTCCGCTCACATCGGGCAGCAGCCAGAGATGTAGATTCCTTCCCACCGAAACACAGCGGCTTCGGAACGCGGGCTCGCAATAGAAATAGTTGTAGACCCAGCGGACCGCGAACTTGATCCCGAAATGAGCGTCGTACACGACGCGGTAAAACGCCTTGACAGGCGCCGGGAGCGGCAGGTTCGAATGCATCAGGCCTTTGTAAAGCGCCCGAGCCCGGCTGTAAAACCAGCCGTCGCCACGCCGCATCCTCAAGACAAAATCGTCTAGAACCCCCACGTCTGTAAGCCTTTACCCATATCTGGACCTGTAGATCTGTCCATCGATTACTTCAATCGTCTCATTGCTATTGATCGTGTGCGTGCCAATCAGCCCCGGATACCAGTCGGGCTCGATCCGGCCAACTGACCTCTCCCTGTACTCAGTCGGGGAGAGCGTCTGCACTTCATTCAGCTGGCAGGCATACCCGTACCGGAGTGAACAGTCCTGAGCGGGACGGATCAACTTATCTTCCCTCAGGAATAAACACCCGGCATTTCGGCTTGAGCGCACGTCGGCGCAAATCGGATTCGCCGGGTGGGCCGTCCATTCGCCGTAAAGCGAATCGGACAGGTATAGATAAAGCAGATCATTCGGTGTCGTGCCTGTCTCGGCGACATTGGTGAAGAAATAGTAGATCCCGTCCTGTATCCACAATGTGGTGTCGACGGCATCGATGTCCTCCTTCAGGACGTGAACGAGTTCCCATCCGCCGGGAAAATCTCTAGCCTTGTACAGCTCAATCCGGCGTGACCCCATCGTCTCCGGAATCATGTAGAATGAGCCCCTCGTGCTCGAAAACGAACGGATACGAGAGGTGGTATGGCCGCTCGAGAACCCGTTGCACGGTCCCTATCCGGCCGTCCGGGTCTATCTCCAGCACCGAGATTACGCCCTTCCCTTCGCGGTACGGGTATTCTTCAACAAAAACGTAGTTCTTCCCGTCGCGCGCAATTACGAAAGGGTCGGCGAGGAAACTGTCTTTCGGGGGCTCGATGACCTCCAACCCATCCTTCCTGAACTGACCCGTTCGGGCCACAAACAGCTTCGGATCACGGCGGTACGCGACAAACCAGTAGGGCTCTTTTCCTCGGTACGCGATACGTCGATGGATACTGCGCCGGAAATTCTTCCCGATGAAGCTGGAAACGCGCAGAGACCGAGAATCCGGCTGCCTGACAGACGCCTGCTTCCACCCCGTTTTGCCCGTCACCCGAGGATTGGAACTGGCGGGTCGACGAAGCGCGTGAGATCTCGTAGAGGCTCCGCTCGAGTAGTGCACCCGCTTTAGCGAACGGCGTCGCCTGGTTTTGAAGGAGAGACCATCCAATCTCGGTGGCAGAGAAGCCTTCCGCGGCAATCACGGACTGCTCTCCGGTCCTCACTAGTTCCCAAGCCGAGCCCGATACCGGTTCGTGGTGGTACAGCTCCCAGTAGTAAGGAGGGTCGGTACCCTCACGGCGTGGGTCGCAAGGGATAAATCGCAGGATCCCGTATGTCAGGCGCGCGCCTTGAAGAGCTTGCGGTTGGCAATTACTTAGCCAGATCGCAACGTCGGCGTCGATGGCGTCTATCGACACCGTCGGAATCTGGGCTAACTCCGATGTGAGATCAACGATCGTCAGCGGGTTGAATTTTGACCGGTATCGTCGCTCGTCCCAGCGATGATACAGCCGGTACGACAGGGAGAAAGCGGGCGAGGCGGGTTCTGCACCGGTTTTCGAGACCGTCTTTATCGTGACGCGCGGATCCCGTAGAAGTCTGCGAACGACTTCTGCTGTCCACGCCGGTACAGCCACCGAGTCCAGGACCACGGACAATCTCAAACGCTTTAGCCTCGGCTCCTTCTCTACTCAGGATGTAATGAATCAGTCGACTTTAAAGCGGTCCGAAGCAAGCCTATCGTTGCCTCCCACCCGTTTCGCTTGCCCACAGGGTAGCATTAACCTAAGGCTCGCGTGAACATTCCGTAAGCCGCACGACCTTCTTGTCTCGATGAACGATACCACCCGGGGATATCCAGCGGTCTCGACGGCGACACCTGGTAGATCTAATCCCGAACGAGCCGAAAAGGACTGGCCGCCCGCTGTTATTGCCGGCGCGTTCCAGACGGGCGTCAATCTGATGCGAAATCTGGAGCGCCGGGGCGTGAAAGCGTATGCCTTCGATGCCAATCCGAAGCAAACGGGATTCAGTTCGCGCTACGGCAAAACGTATCTCTGTCCGAATCCGGATACGGACGGCCCCGGATGGGTCTCTTTCATGCATGATCTCGCTCGCCAGATCGGGCGCAAGGCCGTTCTGATTCCGGCCGCCGACCAATTTGTCTCGGCTATCGGAGCGCACCTGGACGAATTGAAAGATCATTTCATCTTTCTGCCCGAAGCGTTCGTTACCCAGGCAAAACTGGCAACAAAAGAACAGCAGTATGCACTGGCGGAAGAACACGGACTCCCGACGCCGCGCACTCAATTCATTCGCTCCCGATCAGAACTCGACGAGTTTGCCCGAACCGCGAACTTCCCCTGCTTGATCAAGCCACTGCATTGCCGGGAATGGGAACGGATGCCGGCGGGACATGCCTTGCTGAACCAGAAACTCGCGGTCGCGCAGACGCCCGACGAACTGCTCGCGGCGTACGACAGTGTCGCTCACTATACGCCGGAACTGGTGGTACAAGAGATCATTCAGGGACCGGATACGGCCAAATTCTGCTACATGGTTTGCTTCGGCAGAACGGGCAAGAAGCTCGGCGGTTGCGTAGTACGCCAATTGCGAACCGAGCCGGTCCACTTTGGCTCTGCTACCGTGGTCGAACCCGCCTCGGAGCCTGAAACGCAATCTATCTGCGACCACTTCCTCGAGAGCGTCGGTTATCAAGGGCTTTGTGAACTGGAGCTGAAGCGCGACACTCGCGACGGCAAAATCCGGCTGATCGAAATAAACCCGAGATACAGCATCACAACCGACTCCGCTCCGCATGCGGGCGTCGACACCGGCTGGTTGCATTATCTTGACCTGATCGGAATGGACGTGCAGCCCGTCCGGCAGAACTCAAATGACTTCCGGCATGTCGTCCTCCGCCGGGACGTTAGTTCGATCCGCAGTAACATGCGCCAAGGGCTTCTGAACTGGTCCGGTCTGGTGCGGAGCTACCGGCGCCCGCTGCATTTCTTTGATTTCGATCGACGTGATAGAAAGCTAAGTTGGCAAACCGTGGTCGAAGTCGTCAAGGCATTTCTGTATCCTTACTACCGTCGCATCTTTCCCAAACGTGGAGGACAGCGAGCCTGATTCGAGGGCAAACCCTCGCGGGCGCGGGCCAACAGCCGTCATGAAAAACAAGATCTGCCGTTTTCGTCACTCTCAGCCTCTTCGCGCTGCCATCGTTTGCGCAATTGAACCGCGAACGCGGCAAAGGCCCTGACGGCTTCGCGCAGATGGAATTCTTCTCCCACCGTCTCGGAACGGATCACGCCGAAGGAATCGCAGTTCTCGACATGAACAACGACGGGCGGCCGGACCTGCTGAGCGGAGCCTATTGGTACGAGAATCCGGGCCCAGGAGGCGGAGTTTGGACCCGAAAGCAATACCGAACGGTCGAATACGTTACTGCCGACAACACGACCGAATTCGTTTCGGACTGTGGGGAGTGGGTGGTTGACGTCAATCACGATGGTGCGCCCGACGTTGTCACGGTCGGCTGGCAGACCGATGGACTGTGGTGGTATGAAAACCCGAAGAAGCCGAATGTCATGTGGGAGCGGCACTTCATCACGGAAGCCACCAAAACAGAAGGCGGCGTTTACAAAGATCTAAACGGTGACGGTGTGCCCGAGCTTGCGCTTGCTCACTACGGTCGCTCCGGTGTGATCTGGGTTGACTTCGCCGGTGCTCAGCCGAAGGTACATAAAGCCGGCGGGCACGACCAGGACGGGCACGGCATTGGAGCGGTTGACGTTGACGGCGACGGCAAGATCGATCTCGTGACTCCCAACGGCTGGTTCAAGAACATCGATGCGAACTCGGACAAATGGGAATGGCGAGGCGAGTGGCAACTCGGAGAGACCGGGTTTCCCATCGTCGGATACGATGTCAACAACGACGGGAAGACCGACATCATCTACGGCCGCGGACACAGCTACGGTTTGTACTGGCTCGAACAGAAGGGCAAAGGCCAATGGACGAAGCACACGGTCGACGAATCGTTTTCACAGGTTCACGTTTTGAAGCTGGTCGATCTCGACGGCGACGGCAAGCCGGAGTTGATTGCGGGAAAACGCTACCGCGGGCACAACGGCAACGATCCAGGTTCATATGACCCTCTTGTGATTTACTACTACAGGATCGATACGGAAACAGGCAAATTCTCTCGTGCACCGATTTCCGTGAATGGCACGGCTGCGGCCGGGACAACGTTCATTGTGGAGGACCTGGACGGCGACGGTGACCTCGACGTTGCTGTTGCCGGAAAAAGCGGTGTTCATTTTCTCGAGAACCTGACGGTCGATAAGGTTCCACGGTCACAACGCGAGAAGGAACTGTTACTCGATAAAAACTGGCCGTTCCCGGGCGAAGGCACAGATGTCCGGCCCCCACAGAAGTAGTCTTGCGTACAAATAAAGAATTTGGATCCAGAGAATAAAAATTTTTGGCGAAGCGGGCAGCAACCCATCTGTTACGCTTTTCGGTTACTGCTGCTCGCCGACCGACCTATGATACGTGTGCTTAGTCTTGCCTTCTTGTGTTTCCTCGGTACCAATAGCCTCGTGTTCGCCCAAGCTGCTGCGAGCACAGATACGCGACTTGCTGCCGTCGAGACTGCTGCGAAGAACGCACAGATGGCTGGCGATAACGCCTGGATGTTGACGAGCGCAGCCCTGGTCCTGATGATGACTGGACCTGGCCTTGCGCTCTTTTACGGCGGCCTTGTGCGCCGCAAGAACGTGCTATCCACGATGATGCACAGCTTCGCTTTGATGGCGGTAGTGACTGTTGTGTGGGCCTTCTATGGTTACAGTCTGTCCTTCGGCGAAGGTAACCCGGTAATTGGCGGCTTTAGCTATCTCTTCCTGAACGGAGTCGGCGCCGCTCCGAATGCCGACTATGCACCGACGATTCCTCAACAGACGTTCATGGTGTATCAGTTGATGTTTGCCATCATTACGCCCGCTCTTATCTCCGGTGCATTCGCGGAGCGGATCAAGTTCAGCTCCATGCTGATTTTCACCTGCCTCTGGTCAACCATCGTTTACTTCCCGATGGCTCACATGGTGTGGGGGAAAGCCGGGCTTTTGAACGCGTTTTCGGGCGGTAAGTTTCCGTGCTTCGATTTCGCCGGCGGCACGGTCGTCCACATCACCTCCGGCATGAGCGCTCTCGTGTGTGCACTCTATCTCGGAAAGCGTGTCGGGTTCCCGCGAGAACCGATGAAGCCGCACAGCCTTGTCATCAGCCTGATCGGCGCTTGCCTGCTGTGGGTGGGCTGGTTTGGCTTCAACGCTGGTAGCGCCTTGAGCGCTTCCGCGCTGGCCACCAGTGCCTTTGTCGCGACTCATTTCGGCGCCGCTGCCGCAGCACTCGGATGGATGTTCGCCGAATGGTTTCGTCACGGCAAACCCAGCATGCTGGGCGGTATCTCTGGAGCCGTGGCCGGGCTTGTGGCTATTACCCCCGCATCAGGATTCGTCAAGCCGATGCCTGCGCTTCTGATTGGCTTTCTGGCGGGCATTTTCTGCTTCTACATGGTGACAACCGTGAAGAACCGTTTCGGATACGACGACACGCTGGATGCGTTCGGAGTACACGGCGCAGGCGGCACGCTGGGCGCGATCTTGACCGGAATCTTCGCGACGAACGCGGTGAATGATGCGCTCAAAGACTCCGCCGGAAAGCCGCTTCCACTAGGGCTGGTAGACGGAAATGGCGGACAGATCCTGAACCAGGTAATTGGCGTTGTTATTGCGATTGCCCTCGGTGTTATCGGGACATTCATCATCCTGAAGGTGATCGACTCCGTCATGGGACTTCGAGCGACCTCCGAAGAGGAGATCGAAGGGCTCGATCTGAGCATGCACGGAGAAGAGGGTTACAATCTGGACGCTTAGTGCAGATTCCGCTGGCTGTAAGGAACCATCTACAAATTAGGACGGCAAAATGAAAAAGATCGAAGCGATTATCCAGCCGCACAAGTTAGACGATGTAAAAGACGCCTTAAAAGCCATAGGAATTGATGGTTTGACGGTCTCGGAAGTGAGAGGGCACGGCCGCCAGAAAGGGCATACCGAAGTGTATCGAGGTATGGAGTATCAGGTGGATCTGCTTCCGAAGATCAAGATAGAAACCGTGGTGCCCGAATCTCGTCTCGAAGAGATTACGCGCACACTTGCTGATGCGGCACGCACGGGCAAAATCGGAGACGGCAAGATCTTCGTTTCCGATATTGCCGAAGCCATCAGGATCCGCAACGGAGATACCGGCGAGGGCGCCCTATAGCGCCCGAATCCGAAGCTGCCGGGTATCCGGCAGCTTTTAAAAATCTGCTCGCGGAATTCGAGCGCACGCACGACCCGGATCGCTTCTTGCGTGCGCGCTCCGATCTGGTCGACGGCGTCGTGCAAGACGCATTCGCCCAAACGTTCCAGGACTGCGCCCCATCCGCCTACGCGGTCATCGCTGTCGGCGGTTACGGACGACGCGAGTTGTTTCCCTGTTCCGACATTGATCTCCTGCTGCTGCTTGAGAAGGAAAAAGATGTAAACCCAATCAAGCGCTCGCTCTCGTCCGTCCTGCGAATACTTTGGGATTCAGAACTGAGGATCAGCCATTCCGTTCGCACGGTCGCCGAATGCAGTCGCATCGATGAACGGAATATTGAACTTCAAATCAGTTTGCTCGACCGTCGCTTTCTGGCTGGGGAGCAGTGCTTGTTCCAGTCGCTTGGGGAAAAGCTGTCCGATCTGCATGCGCAAGACTCGACGAAACTTACGGACCGGCTGGCCGAAGCTACCCGAGCGCGCTACGCGCGATTCAACGATACGCCTTACCACCTCGAACCCAATGTGAAAGAGGTCCCCGGCGGACTCCGCGATTTTCACGTGCTGCGATGGTTGTCACAGCTCTCGGCCAGGCAGGATTTTCTCCAGGAGTGGTTGCGGCTTCTCGACGCCCCAGTCGAGCCGTTCGCGGAGGGGATGGATAGCGATTCGCCCAGAAGATTCTTGTTTACCTTGCGAGCCTTTTTACACCTGCGCTACGCGAGGGACACGAACCTGCTCACTTTCGAACTGCAAGACGATTGTTCCCGATCTCTTCCGCCTAACCCGGTCGCGCCGGAAGAATGGATGCGCTCTTATTTTCAGCACGCCCGGCTGATCTTTCAAAGCGCGCAGGGAGCGCTCGAGTCCGTGGAGGGGAAAAAGAAAAGCTCCTTGCTGAAATCCTTACTGGAGCGGAAAAATAAGGCAGCCGGTGAGTTCCAGGTTTTTCGCGACCGCATCGCAATTTCGGGTTGGGGCTCCAGCGCGACAACTGCGGAGCGAATCTTATTGCTATTCACATCCGTCGGTCGCCTCGGATACCCCCTGAATTGGGAAGCGCATCGCGCTTTGCGCGCAGACGCCGCGCGCATCAGGAACGCCTTCGAGCAAGGGCCGTCGGACTGGAACAGTTGGATGCAACTGCTATCCGAACCTCACGCCGGTTTAGCGATCGCCCAGATGCACGAAACGGGAGTTCTCGCGTCCGCTTTCCCCGTCTGGCGAGATGTCGAAAGCCTCGTCGTCCGGGATTTCTATCATCGCTACACGGTCGACGAACATACCGTGGTCGCGATTCAGGCAATCGACAACCTCATCGCAGATGCATCGGAGCCATTCGGCCGCTTCCGTCAACTCGCGCTGGAGGAGGAGCAGATCGGCATGCTCCGCTTTGCGCTGCTGCTGCACGATGTCGGAAAAGGAATTAGTCCCGGGAATCACGTCGAGGGCTCGCTCCGAGCTGCCAAATCTATCTTGAGCCATCTCCGAGCGCCGGAGGAAGCCCGCGATATCGTCCTCTTCCTGATCCGGCATCACCTTGATCTTTCTCTGGTTATGAATGGCCGCGATCTGAACGATGGCTCTACGGCACGGTTCCTTACCTCTCAAATCGAGACGCAAGAAAACCTTCGCAGGCTGACTCTATTCACGTTCGCGGATATCAGCGCCGTCAATCCTGGCGGCTATGACGCCGTGGCGCACCGAACAGCTGTGGCGAGTCTACATGCTCGGCGTCGAGCAGTTCACGCGCGAACTCGATTCCGAGCGCATTCACCGCGCGAATCTGTTTGCGCCGGGTTCGAATGCCTCCCCTGAACTGCACGCTTTCCTGGCGGGCCTTCCCAAGCGCTACATCAAAACCCATTCCCCCGAAGAGATTCGACATCACTGGAGGTTAGCCGAAGCGAGCCGGCGAGACGGTGTAGCCGTCGACCTTCGGGACGAGGCCGGAGCCTATTCCATCACCGTCTTGGCGCATGACAAACCCGGACTGTTCGCCTCCCTTTCGGGGGTCTTGTCCAGCTTTGGGATGAATATAGTGAAGGGCGAGGCCTACTCCAATACGGCCGGCTATATTCTTGATATCATTCGCTTTACCGATCCGCTCCGGAGGCTGGAGCTGAACCCGGAAGAAGTCGTCGACCTGAAGCGGACGGTCGAAAAGGTAGTTCTGGGAGTGGTCGAAGTCGAGGATCTGCTGAGAAACCGCCGGCTTGGGCCCAAGCGGATTCCCGACCACTCCGTCCCGACGTCCATTCGGTTCGACAACAAGGCGTCTGACTATGCAACGCTGCTCGAATACTCCGCGGAGGACCGCCCCGGCCTGCTCTACCAACTCGGGTCCGCAATCACCTCATTCGGGTGCAATGTCGAGGTGGTTTTGATCAACACAGAAAGTATCCGGGCGTCCGATGTATTCTATTTGACAAAGTCATCACACAAACTTTCCGCAGAGGAACTGGAGAGCCTTCGTTCTGTGCTGGAAGGCCTGGAGTAGAGAGGAACCGCTGCCCGGTGTCCACTTCTTTCCAGAACCAGGAAAGTCCGAGTACCGCCCGGCTTCGTAGAACGTTACCGGCAATTTCTGTTCCGGTTGACGTAGTTGGCCGAAGTACTTAGGATGGAGTTGGCCCACTGTTTGGTTTGGGATACTTCTTGCATCGCCTTGAATCGAGTGGAGATCTTGTACCCGCGTGAATAGCTTTGGTGTAGAGGGAAAGCGCCGAGGAAGAATGTTTTGTGCCCCTTGTGGGACAGCATTCTGGCTCCTGACGCTCTCGCTTTTTCTTTCTTTTACCAGCCTTGGGATGGGCGTGGCTCCTGAATCGTCGGCCACCAAACCCCAACCGCGGCGCAAGAAGGCCGTGGCGACTAAAACTGGCACGGGTGCCGTGCCGGCGAAGACGGCCGCAACCTCGCGGCCTGCTACCGCCAGCAAAACAGCCCTCGTCCACACTTCAGCAACGGCGAGGACCCGCACCGCGAGCGCGCGTACCCGGCGCCGTCGCTTGGCCGTTGTAAGCCCCTGGACCGAGCCTACGTATGCAGATTCTACGGTGGGAGATAGTGTAGACGGCGAAGATCCGGACGTGCGGCGAGCGGCCGTCGAGGCGCTTGGGCCTTACAACGGAACGGTTATCGTAACCGACATACACACAGGCCGTATTCTGACGATCGTCAACCAGAAATTGGGGTTGAAAGGCGCTTTCCAGCCCTGCTCGACCGTCAAGATGGTCGTTTCGCTTGCTTCCTTGAGTGAAGGTCTTGTCGATGCGAGGCTTCCCGTCCATCTCACCCGGCGCTATTCGATGAACATGACCGAAGCGCTCGCCAGATCCAATAACCTCTACTTCGCTAAATTAGGGCAGCAGCTCGGGTTCGATCGAGTGTCCAAGTACGCAAAGCTTTACGGATTGGGCGAAAAGGCTGGTCTGGACATCCCCGGGGAAGAGCCGGGATTCCTGACGGAAGAGCCGCCACCTACCGGCGTAGGCATGATGACAAGCTTCGGCGACGGAATTCGGGTCACGCCTCTCGAGTTGACGAGCATCGTGACGAGCATTGCTAACGGCGGAACCATGTACTACCTGCAATATCCGCGAAGTGACGAAGAACTGAAGAGATTTGTGCCCCGAATCAAGCGTACGCTCGAAATCGCGCAATTTGTACCTCAGCTAAAAGCAGGCATGCTCGGCGCGGTCGAATATGGAACGGCCAGACGAGCGGTTTTCGATCCTAATGAGCCGGTTCTGGGTAAAACGGGCACTTGCACGGACACGGCGCAGCCCGGCGTCCACCTCGGCTGGTTCGGATCGTTCAACGATGTAGGAAAAAACAAAGTAGCTGTTGTTGTGCTTCTGACCGGAGGACGCGGCATCAGCGGACCGATCGCCTCGGGCGTTGCTGGAAACGTGTACCGTAATTTAGCAGCTCAACATTTCTTCGCTCCGGAGCAGCCGGGCGTGAATACCGCGGCCCTCTCTTTACAAGGTCAGCAGTCTAATCCGCAGTAGACGAAAACCGATTGATCCTACCCGCAACAACCGCCACCGTTCTGTCCCTCTGCATTCTCGTGTTTCTGGCTCTGGGGTCATGGGTACTCCCCTGGCGTTTAGGTGCTAGCAGACTACGGTTCGAAATCTTTGCCATCGATTTCGCTGCGGGCGGCTTCCTCCTGGCTTTAATTGCTGCATTCACGCTGGGTAGCATGGGCTCGGAACTTGCCTTCACGGATAGCTTGCTGGTCTCAGGGCATCGCGCCCAGGCCTTGGTGCTGGCAGCCGGCCTGATCACCGGAATAGCCAACGTGGCACTGATTGCTTCCGCATCGCTCGGCGGCGTGGCGCCCAGCTTTCTCATGGCGGGTGCGACCGGTACGCTTCTATTCGCTTGGATCTCGGGTCTGCGCCATCCGACCCACCTGGCGTTGGGAACTATTCTGGCGCTTGGCACCGTGGTTCTTGCCGCGTCGGTGGCGCGCATGCGCCGTCCGGTGCCGCCTCCTGCGCGGTCCAAAGCCATCCCCAAAGCTGTGGACGTCGCCGGACCGGGCACCACGAATGTCCTCCTGGCAGCTTTCAGCGGTCTGGTTTTTGCCGGGGCAGCAGAACTGATCCGAAACGGCACCTCGGGAGAACTGGGCGTTGCTCCCTATGCCGCGTTTGCGTTCGTTTGCTTTACGGCTCTCTTTGCAACGGTTTCAGTGACGTTCTTCCTTTTCAATTTCCCACTCCAGGGACCGCGGCTTCACGCCAGCGCCTACTTCGGAACGAGGGTTGGCCAGCACGCAGCAGGCATGGTGGCGGGTCTCCTTTGGGGCGCCGGAATCTTGGGTTGCTTTCTGGTACGGAGCGCACCTGCGGATGAAGATATCGCTCGTGGCTTCGGATTGTACTCGGCCTTCGGATCTTTCGTTCTCGCAGCGACATGGGGCTTATCGCTCGTGGCCGAGCCCGGAAAGCTTCGCGCAAATCGAGGCATGATCGCCGCTGCTACGGCCGTTTTCGCCTTCGCAGTCTATTTCCTCGGCTATGCCGTAGCGAATTAGCCTCTCCTGCAGTCACGCGATACGCTTGACTGGTGATGCACCGGGTCACAGCTTTCGCTCTGTTCTTGAGTTTCGCTCTTCTGCCGAACGCAGGCCGTGCGGATAGTTCAATCTCCGTTGAGCGTTGGAGCGTGTTCGAAGCGGTTTTCAAGGGTCCCGAATCGGGCAATCCGTCTCTCGACGTAAAATTTGGAGCCACGTTCCGGCTCGGCTATCGCGTGGTCGAGGTCGAAGGCTTCTACGACGGCGCTGGCGTGTACCGTGTGCGTTTCATGCCCGATTCCGTTGGTGAATGGTCGTACCTAACGAGCAGTAACCGGCGCGAACTGGACGGCAAGTCGGGCAAGTTCACGAGCGTGCCGAACTCCGCCTCCAATCATGGGCCCGTAAGAGTGCGGAATACCTATCACTTCGGTTATGAAGACGGCACGCCATACTTCCCTTTCGGCACCACCTCCTATGCCTGGGCCCATCAAGGCGACAACCTGGAACAACAGACATTAGGAACGCTTCGGGAAAGCCCGTTCAACAAGATGCGGATGTGCGTTTTCCCGAAAAGCTACGTGTACAACACGAACGAGCCCGAGTATTACCCATTCCCGCGTGATGCGGCCGGGAAGAACGATTACACCCAGCTTCAACCCGGAGTTCTTTCGCCATTTCGAAGGCCGAGTCCGCGATCTCATGAACATGGGCATCGAAGCCGACCTGATCCTGTTCCACCCTTACGATCGCTGGGGCTATCAATCAATGCCGGCAGAAGTCGACGACCGCTACCTCCACTACTTAATCGCTCGCGTGGCGGCTTTTCGTAACGTCTGGTGGTCGATGGCTAATGAATGGGACTTCATGAAATCGAAAACGCTGGCAGACTTCGACCGCTTCTTTCGGATTGTGCAGCAGACTGATCCCTACGGACACCTTCGGTCAATCCACAACGGCGCCATCCTCTACGATCACTCGAAGCCCTGGGTGACGCATGCCAGCATTCAGGGAGACGACTTCAGCAAAGACCCTGCATACCTGAACGACTACAAGAAGCCAGTCGTCTGGGATGAGTGCAAGTACGAAGGAAACATACAGCGACGCTGGGGCAATATCTCTGCCGAGGAGATGACGCGACGATTCTGGCGCGGCGTGACCGACGGCACTTATGTGGGCCACGGAGAAACGTATCTTGATCCCGCCGATGTCCTGTGGTGGTCAAAGGGCGGCGTTCTGCATGGCCAAAGCCCTAAGCGAATCGCTTTTCTGCGGCGCCTCGTCGAGACGAACGCCCGAGATGGTCTCTATCCCGTTCCCAATCAGAAGTACGCGGCCGCATCCACTCGCGACGGCAGCTTCTACCTGTACTATTTCGATCTCAATCAGCCTGCCGAGATGGACTTCGAATTACCGAAGAACGCCAAGTTTAAAGCCACCCTGATTGATCCATGGAACATGGCGAGTACCCCGGTGCCGGGCGAATTTGGTGGAAACTTTACGCTGAAATTAGCCGGCAAACCGTATCAGGCGGTCAGCTTCAGCAAACTCCAGTAGCTGCAACGCCACTTTTATCGTTCTTCCGCGGCTCGCTGAGCTGCTCGCTCGAGTAACCGTAAAGCCTCGTCCGGACCCGCCGTTCCGGTCACTTCGTCCTGCTTATCTGCGTTCTTGTTGTAGAGACCGATGAACTCTGCGATCTGTTGTGCCAAGCTGGGGCGCAATTCGGAAACGGATTTGATGCCTTCGAACTCGAAAGAGCGCGTCGAGACGGCAATCAATCGATCGTTTTCGGTTTTCTTCCCGTCTTCCGTCTGAACCACTTTCACCACCCCAATGATCCTCACGTTCAACAGACATCCGACATGGGCCGACTCGTCCATCAGTACGATGACGTCGAGTGGATCTCCATCCTCAGCCACGGTGGACGGAATAAATCCGAAGTCAAAGGGGAAAGTGAAGCCTTCAGGAAGCAGATTCGAGAGCGAAAACAGGCCGGAGTCATGTTCGTATTTGAACTTGTTTCTCCGACCCTTGGGTGTCTCGATGATGGCCTTACACTCGAAGTTCTGCTTGTTTAAGTCGTGCGGTAGCTGGCTGACGTCGTTCATGGCACCGGGAGTTTTATCCCGCTGATCTTTCTGACCCTACTGTTCGCCAGTCATTACAAGTTTTTTCGCTTCGACGGGGTTTGCGCTCATTGCCGAAACCGATGATGATGTTCCCCAGATGGACTGGGTGCCCCATATGGATTGTGTTCCCCAGATCGACTGGTCGCCCCAGATCGATTGGTCGTTCGCAACAGCCTGGGTTCCCCAGATGGATTGCGTTCCCCAGATTGACTGGAGTCCAAGTAGGGATGGCGCGCAGACTGTCGTCGAGTCGCAGCCTATGGTGGCTTTACCAAGCCCGAGTAAACCGAGTAGCCCGCTAATCAGGCCTTGCGAGTACGTTGCCGTTGGCGAAAGAGCCGAACCGCGAGACGCCGACGCATCTGCTAACGCAGCCTGTATGTCCAGGTATCCTGCGCCAACGGTGAAAACGTCATACTCACTCGTGTAGCTCTCGCCCGTCTCGGGATCGTAAGCAGTGCTGCTCTGCGGAAAGTTCTTATAAGCCGTTTTCATCAATTTCGATTTGATCTGGTCCGGCGTCCACCCCGGATGGGCCTGCAGCAGGAGTGCCGACGCGCCGCTCACAACGGGTGCCGCCATGCTGGTTCCGCTCATCGTGAAATACGAAGAGGACGGACCATTCTGGGCCGTCTGCTGGTAATAACTGAACGAAACAACATTGCCGGGGAACAAATTCGGAAGTGCTGCGTCGCTCGAGAGCAGCGAAACAACCAGGTTGCCGGGCGCCACGAGATCAGGTTTGACAATATGATCCACTTGCGTCGGGCCCTTCGAACTGTAGCTTGCAATCCGGTCGTCCGAGCGCTGTGGCGTACCCATGCTTTTCATCGCTCCGACGGTGATTACGTACGGGTCGTTGCCGGGAGCAGTAATCGTGCCGTAGCCGTTGTTCCCGGCCGGGTTATCCCTGCCGCCGTTTCCGGCTGCCACGACGACCACGATGCCGGCCTGCCAGGCTGCTTCTACCGCCTGGCACAGCGGGTCCTGTAAATAGCTTTCGTACACCAGACGGCCCAAGGAAAGATTGATCACCCGGATGTTGAACTGGGACTTGAGCTGAACGGCGCGTTCGATTGCCGCAATGACGGCGCTGTCTGTTCCTTCTCCGTTGCTATCGAGAACCTGCAAGTCGATCAGATTGGATTTTGGAGCCAGCCCGATCAGATGGCGAGTGCAGACGGCACAGTTCGAATCTGTCCCATTCCCCGCGATAATACCGGCCACGTGTTCGCCATGACCGAAGCCGTCGTTGCCGTCACCGCCAGTAAAGCTCTCGCGATATACGACGCGGCTGCCTCCGGCGCCTTGCAGATCGTCGTGGGCCGATATTCCGCTGTCAATCACGGCCACGCCAATACCGGTACCGTCCCAACCCAAACTCCAGGCTGCAGAAGCATTCACCGCGGCTGTCGTATTGTCCAGCAGCATGTGAACGGGTCGATCGGGGGACACCGAAAGGACCTCCGAATTGGCGGCAAGGCTTTGAAGGGTGGAACCAGAAACTGTGTAGACCCCGGCGCGGATGGAATCGAAAGAGCGCTTGAGCGCGCCGCCCAAGTCTCGGACGACTTGGTGTTGGCCAGCGCCGAGCGGATTTCGGAAGCGTACGATCACGTTCGCGTGATCTCCCGGAGCCAGATTCTCAAGTTCAGGCGACAAGTGTGCCCGCTGCCCCTGGCAGGCGGTGACAAATCCCGCCGCTAAGGCAAAATGAGCAGCTATTCGTTTGGCGTTTGAGGTCTTAAACATACAAAGAAGCCCCCGCGAAAGCAGAACAATTCTCTGCAACCAGCAGCACGCATTCCGAAAATAAAGCTGACTCGCCAGGAAGGAAGGTGTACATTGCGCTCTCCTGCTTTTGGAGTGGCTGACTACGCCCCCAATTCTTGGGTATATTTCGGCAATATTCTCTAACTATTTTTCCACTTTTACGATTAAACTTTGTAGATTTTACATGTTGTTTATTGGGGCTATAATTTTAATTAATTGGTAAAAGGGCGATCCATAATCATCCTGGCGCTGATGAGCGGGAGTGTTAGCTTCCTCCGCTCAGCCGATTCGGGCGCCGCGGCACCTCTCACGTCCCTCCACCAGGAAGTCTGGCGAACGGAGGAGGGCCTGCCGCAAAACACCGTTCCAGTTGTCGTTCAATCGCGCGACGGATACCTGTGGGCCGGTACCGAACTTGGCTTAGCCCGTTTCGACGGTATGCACTTTACCGTTTTCGACAAGAACAATACGCCGGAGTTGAAGGTCAACGTCATCGACGCTCTCTTGCAGGACCGCCGCGGCAATCTCTGGATTGGTACGGCGGGCGGCGGATTGACGCGTTATTTAGACGGGAAATTCACGACATTTACGACGCACGATGGACTATCAAGCGATTCGATTACGTGCCTTCTCGAAGATGCCTCTGGCGATATCTGGATCGGCACAAACGGAGGTGGTCTAAACCGCTTCCACCACGGAAAGTTCAGTTCCTATGCCAACGGCATACGGGTTGGCTGACAACCAGATCTTTGCGTTGGCGAACGGTGCGGATCAGTCCATCTGGATTGGGACTCACGACGGCCTGAGCCGGTTATCGAATGGCCAATTTCGGACCTACCGAACGGCCGACGGGCTTCCGCACAATTACGTTCGCTCTCTCGCGCGGGGTTCCGACGGAGTGCTCTGGATAGGTACGTACGGCGGGGGCCTATCGCGCTTCCAAAACGGCACTTTCCACACCTTCACGACCCGCGATGGACTGCCGAGCAACGCGGTTGTGGCGCTGACTCCGGCGCCGAACGGTGACCTCTGGATCGGAACACTTGGAGGTGGTTTGGCGCGCTTTGCTGATAACGGGTTCTCTTCCTATACCAGCAGAGACGGCCTTCCGATCGACGATGTTTGGTGCGTCTACCAGGACAACGACCAGAACGTCTGGGTCGGCACGGGAGGTGGCGGTCTTGTTCTTCTGAAGCGAGCTCCTTTTGTCTCGTACACGCGAAATAACGGCCTGTCAGACGACGTGACGCTCGGGGTATTCGAAGACCACGCGGGCACCATGTGGATTGGAACGAATCAGGGCGGACTGAATCGATTTCGCGACGGCGTGTTCACGTCTTTCGGATCTGAGAGAGGTTTGGCCAACCAGATGGTCTTCACCGTTTGCGAGGGACTTGATCATTCGCTTTGGATCGGCGGGCGAAAAGGCCTGAACCGGTGGAAAGACGGGAAGGTTGAAAACTTCAGTAAGGGCAACGGACTCCCTGACGATATTGTCACCGTGGCTTATGCCGACAGGGAGGGCGCCGTGTGGATCGGCACTCGCGCCGGGCTCAGCCGGTATCAGGACCACGCCTTTACTACCTTCACAACGAAGGATGGGCTTTCGAGCAATGTCGTTCAGGCGCTGTACGAAGACGGAAGGCACCGGCTTTGGATTGGAACCGGCGGGGGTGGGCTGGACGTGCTCGAGAACGGCCGGTTTCGGACGTATGACAAGCAAAGCGGCCTTCCGAGCAACGTTGTCACGGCGATCTATGAGGACGCGCGCCGCACCCTCTGGATTGGCACAAACGGCGGTGGTCTGGCGCGCCTTAAGAACAATCACCTTACCGCCATCACGGTAAAGGACGGCTTGAAGGAAGACGCCATTTTCGCCATTGTCGAAGATGGCCGGCGCAACCTCTGGATGAGCAGCAACAGAGGTATCTTCCGTGTGGGATTGCAGGCCTTAGACGATTTCGCGGACGGGAAAACGTCCCACGTCCCCTCGGTCTCCTACGGCACTCGCGATGGCATGCTCACGGCCGAATGCAACGGCGGTTTCCAGCCGGCAGGTTGGAGGGCTCAAGATGGGCGACTATGGTTCCCGACCATGCATGGCGTCGTTGTTACCGACCCGAGCAAACTGACTGGTCCCGTCGCGCAGCAAAAGACTTTTATTGAACAGCTTCTCGCCGATGGGCTCCAGGTTCAGCTGCAGTCTGGTCTGCGCATTCCACCAGGCGCGGGAGAACTCGAGTTTCACTTTTCGGCTCCCAATCTCCGTTCCAGCGAGCGCATGAAGTTCCGGTATCAGCTAGTCGGGTTCGATCCGGGCTGGGTTCAGGCGGGGCAACGACGCGCGGCTTATTACACGAATATTCCCCCCGGAAATACCGGTTCCGCGTGGCGGCTACCAACGAGGATGGAACGTGGAGTTCGGCCGAGTCTTCGTTGTCCCTCACACTGGCGCCACATTTCTACCAAACGTTGTTGTTCTACGCTTTGTGTGGTTTTAGCGTCATCGGAGCGGCTGTCGCGATTCCACTGATGCGCCTCAGAAGCTTACGCGAACACGAGCGGCTTCTGGAACGTCACGTTCTTGAAAGAACGTGGAGCTTCGCAACGAAGTCAACGAACGCCAGCGCGCTGAACTCGAGTCCGTAAAGGCAAAAGAAGCCGCCGAACGAGCAAGCCAGGTGAAAAGCGAGTTCCTGGCGAACATGAGCCACGAGATCCGAACACCCATGAACGGGATCCTGGGGATGACGCGCCTGACGCTAGGCACAGAGTTGAATTCGCAACAGCGGCAGTACCTGGAAGTTGTGCATGATGCATCCACCTCATTGCTCAGGGTGATCGATGACATTCTGGATTTCTCGAAGGTTGAAGCAGGCAAGCTGGAGGTCGAATACCTCGATTTCTTCCTCCACGGGCACGTCGAAACTGTGCTGAAATCGCTTGCTTTTCCAGGCTCAACAGAAAGGTATTCAGCTCACGTCGTCCGTAGATCCAAGCGTACCGGCACTCGTTCACTCCGATCCTCTCCGGCTTGGCCAAATCATCCTGAACCTGGTGGGCAACGCACTGAAATTTACTGAGGAAGGGGAGCGTTACGTTCGGGTCGACTCGGAGCGCCTCTCCGACTCGGAGGTTCTGCTGAAATTCGCCGTAATCGATACAGGCATCGGCATCGCGGACCAAAAGCTGACGTCGATCTTCGAAGCGTTCTCTCAAGCCGACAGTTCGACAACGAGAAGGTTCGGAGGGACCGGACTCGGGTTAGCGATTTGCGATCGGCTCGTGCGATTAATGGGTGGATCGATTTCCGGTACAAAGCGAACTCGGTAAGGGAAGCGAATTTCACTTCTCCGTCAAGGCCGGTATAGGGTCCGAGCGCCGAAAGGGAGCGAGAATGCGCAGGTCAGTCCGACTTCCAGCACCGCACTTCTTGCTCTCGCGAACATGGGCAGTCGTGGTGGTGCCACGTTCTGATCGCGGAAGACAATCCGGCGAATCGGATGGTGGCTCGCATGACGCTCGAAAAGTTCGGCTTCCGCGTTCATGAAGCCGCGTGACGGGACGGAGGCGCTCGACGCTGCACAAAGGCTGCAATTTGACCTTATCCTGATGGATTGCCGCATGCCGCGAATGGACGGCTACGAAGCGGCGCGCCAGATCCGTGCACGTTACGGAGCCGCTGGACAGGTGCCCATCATTGCGCTTACAGCGAGCGCGTTTAAGGAAGACCGGATCAGAGCCGAACAGGCCGGCATGAACGATTTCATCGCAAAGCCATTTCAGGAAGAGGAGCTTGTCCAAAAATGTTTGTCCTGGTTGCCTTCTTCCCGTCCGGGTGCCTCAGCGGAAACTCCGAAAGAGACGAACGCAAAAGAGCCAAGAGCCAGACTCGATGCTCGCCCAACGATCTGGAAAAGTACCCGCCCGACTTCCTCCGCAGCCTCATGCAGATCTATCCTCGAATCAGCTCCTCCGGTTTTTGAGCGCCTCGTGGCCTCGATCGAGAGCTCCGACTGGGAACAGGCGAGAACATCTGCGCACTGGCTTCGCGGCGGCGCATCCCGCCTGATCGCGCCCGAGCTGCAAGATCGACTCACGAAGATTGAAAGCGCTTGTGGGTCCGACGCACCCGACATTTCAAACGCAGAGATGTAGAGTCGCTCACGAGCGCGTTTTCGGAAGTGCTTGCCGAATTGCGGAGAAGTGGCTGGCCGAAGATCGAACTTATTCTACGAACTGAGCGCTTAGCCTCGCAGTATTTCTGGGTGCGAAACAGGCCAGTAGGGAATCCTGTCGAACATGCCGGATGCCCAGAACAACAACCCGGCACTCGACCGGAGCTTCCACCTCGAAAAAGTTTTAAGCAACGAAAAGACAACCGGATCTGAAATCCGCCAAGTGGCAAAAAGCAGGTTCGGTTACCAGGATTTGAGACCCGGTCAAGAAACTGCGATTACGTTCTCTGCTGAAGCGCCAGGACACACTTGGTCGTGATGCCGACCGGTTCAGGGAAATCGGCGATTTATCAGATCACCGGGCTCATGATCAAAGGGGTCGGTACTGGTCATATCGCCTTTGATCGCGCTGCAAAAGGATCAAGTCGACTCGATCAATTCCCAGGCGGACGAGGCCGAAGCGGTGGTCATTAACTCGACGCAGAAAGCATCCGAGTTCGAAGAGAATCTTGCCCGGGTTCGAGAGAAGTGCTGCAAGTTTATCTTTCTTGCTCCGGAGCAACTACGAAAAGAAGAGACAATCGCAGCACTGGAAGAAGGCCGGGGTGTCGTTGTTTGTGGTTGATGAGGCGCACTGCGTCAGCGAATGGGGCCACGATTTCAGGCCCGATTATCTTCAGCTCTCTACCGCCATTGAGCGATTAGGACACCCGACCGTCTTAGCCATGACCGCGACGGCATCGCCGCAGGTTCGCGAAGAGATCGTCGGGCGTCTCGGACTGAAGAAGCCGAAGATCCTGATCGGTGGATTTGATCGACCAAACATCCATCTCCGGGTGGATCACTTCGAGGAACAAGACAAGAAACTCGAGGCGTTGCTTCATCATGTTCGGTGGGCCGAGAAGCCCGGCATCGTCTATGTCGGCACGCGCAAGATGGCGGAGACGATCATGGGCAGCCTCGACGAAGACGGCGTGAGCGCTTTGTTTTATCACGGCGGGTTGAAGGGCTCGGAACGCGAAGAGATTCAGGAACGCTTCATGAACGGGCGAAGCCGAGGTGATTGTCGCGACCAATGCGTTCGGCATGGGAATCGATAAAGCGGACATCCGATTCGTGTACCACTATGATGCGCCGGATTCTCTCGATGCCTACTACCAGGAGATCGGGCGCGCGGGAAGAGACGGCGAGAAAGCCGATGCAATTTTGTTTTTTCGCCAGCAGGACATTGGAGCGCAGGCCTTTCACACGGGCCAGGGGAAGGTGGACACCAGGCAACTCGAAACAATCGCCGAAACGTTGTCCGAGAAAGACGAGCCCGTTGAACCGGAAGGAACTGGCCGGGGAAGTGGAGCTTTCAACTAGAAAACTCACGAACGCACTTCATCGTTTGGAGGACGCGCGGTGCGGTCGAGGTTTTACCGACGGGCGAGGTGCAATTAGCCGAAGGAGCCGATATCGCCGAAGCAACCGAGGAAGCGGCCGAACAACAGGAGCGGCGTAAAGAGCGCAACAAGGAGCGGCTTCGCGAGATGCGCGATTATGCGGACGCGACAACTTGCCGCCGGGAATTGTTGCTGCGCTACTTCGGCGATGATTTTGCGGGCCCTTGCAACAACTGCGACAACTGCGAGCGCGATAATCCCGAGATGGCCCTTGAGGTCGGAAGGCGGCACCCGCCGGGAGGTAGTAGCGTAAGAATATGGCGACTGGACTGACGAGATATCTGACTCCTGCAGTCCTGACCACGGGCGGCGCTCTACTGACCGCTGCGCTCGCGAGTTCGCGCGTTACGCAAACCGAAGCCGCTCTGGAGCCCGGCGGGTAAAGTGGTGGTCATCACTGGATCTTCGCGAGGACTAGGTTTGCGACATCGCCGAGGAATTTGCTTAGGCGGGAGCCCGAGTCGTGCTCTCGGCGAGGGAGTGAACGAACTCGAGAGCGCGAAGAACATTGCTTCTCTCCCGTAGACGCGTCTATTCACCCGGATCAGATTTCTCTCGTTCCCTGCGATTTGACTCGCCCCGAGGATTGCAAGCGCCTGATTGAGGACGCGACGAATCACTGGGGCGAAGTTGACGTGCTGATCAATCAGCGCCGGTGTGATTCACATCGGCCCCATTGAGCAACTACCGATCGAGACATATCGCGAAGCCATGGAGATCGACTACTTTGCGCCTGGTGCAGACGACCAGGCGGTACTTGCCGCAGATGCTGAAACGCGGCGAGGGCAGGATCGTCAATATCACTTCCATCGGAGGGAAGATTCCGGTTCCGCATCTGGCTCCTTATGTCGGGAGCAAGTTCGCTGCCGTGGGCTTCTCCGAGACCCTGCATGCGGAAATGCGCAGCAAAGGGATCCAGGTAACAACGGTGTGCCCCGGGCTTAATGCGGACCGGCTCGTATCCGAATGCAATCGTGGTTGGAAATCGCGAGCGAGAATATCGCTGGTTCAGCCTCTCAGCGTCCATACCCGGGATCGCGCACTCGGCCGAGGGTGCCGCCCGCAAGATCTTCGAGGCAACTTGCGAGGGACGTGCCGAGATTACGATTGGCTTGGACGCTTATTTCGCTGCCCGTCTTCACGGCTTCTCGCCTGACTTTACTCAATATGCCGGAAGTTTAGCGAACGAGTTTATCCTGCCCGGAGCCAGGCGGCTCTAGCACGTCCCGATTTCTGCACAGAAGGTTCGGCCGCCCCGGTCGAAGTTGTGGCGCAGCTTCAGCGAAATACTGACGAGAACTCATAACCAGCCGAGCGCCTGAATTCGCTATTGCACCTGGGCTTCGAAAGAGCGGAATCGCCGCTCCAGTTCCCATTGTTCTTTGGCCTTCTCGTTGGCCCCGAGAAAGCGTGCACAGTTGGCGGCGGGCGTTGCATTCCTGCCGCCGAAGTCGCGCAAGCGGACTGCTGGCGCGGGTCGCGCCCGTTCTGCCCAGAGACTCGATCCCGGCAAGAAGCTGTGCTCAAGACTTGTGCGCGCAATCGTCTTCAGATCGGAATAGCTGAGGCCGAACTCGGACACAGCGCGGGCATATTCGTGCGTTAGATCGATTCGGGATACACCTTCGTCGTCAGTACACAAAGCAACCGGTACTCCGGCTGCGCGGTACAACGGAAGCGGATGTTCCCTGCCCTTCACGCCGAGAATCACGTCGTTGCTCGTGAGATTGATTTCAACGGCGATGTTCTTCGATGCCATTTGCTTTATCAACTGATGTGGGTCGCGTTCGTACATGATGTCTACACCGTGGCCGATCCGTTCAGCGTGCCCTAGCTCGACCGCCTCCCGGATGTGGAATTTGAGACCATCCGGAGGAACCAGTCCCGGCGCTAGTTCACCCGCATGAAGGCTGATATGGACCTTCGGGTAAACGGAGTGAAGATAGTCGAGCATCTCCATCTGGCGATGGTACTCGTGCATCGGCATGTACCAGTCTTCCGCCATGACGAAGTTGATTCCGACGACGCGGGGATCGACCGAAGCAAGCTCAAAGCCGAGGAGAGTCTGCGCGAAAACCTGCTCGGGCGGGAACCCTCGCAGCACCTGAAAAAGATAGCGGACATTTACGCTGCAAGGCCCATCCTTCGTCTCGTCCGCACAGTTCTGAAGCCGCCGACGTTCCGCTTCCGCGCTGTCCAGTTCCTGCGCGGTCTTTCGCTACGTTCTCGCGCAATCCTTTGGACAAAAGAGCGTCGCGGGTTTGGGAGAGATTGCCGGTCCAACCTACCTCATAACCCAACTTGGCCGCTTCGGCGAAATCGGGCGTGTGCATGACCTCGAGGTATTGCTCGTTCTGGGAGGCCGCTCGGCGCGAAACTTCATCGAGCCATTGGCCCAGGTGCTTCGGAGGATTGATCTTGAGGAATCGATCGAAAGTCGCAAAGAATTGATCATGCCCGCTCGTTCCTGCAAACGGGACGAAGCTCCGCATTGAAAATGCATCGACCAGTTTGTCGTAGAGCTTCTGATCGGCAAATGCAGAACTAGCCGCGACCGCTTGTTCCGGACATACCGGCTTTTGGGGAACATCCCGGGTGGTCCCGACATTGGGAATCACAGAAAACGTCCTCAAATCCACACAGAGGTTATCGTCGGCCGCTTCCTGGATGTAGGACTCCGCGTAGACCGCGCCACTAATGTGCAGATGGAGATCGGCGCCCTTCGGCATTCGTTCGAGAAACGCACGAAGCTCGAGGGGATTGGTCTTGATGCGGTCAAATTCGCGCTCCGCCGTGGAAGCCGAGATTGTGCGCTGCGCCTGCCAGGCAAATACGGGACCCGACGAGCAGAGGGTGATGGCAACGAGCAACCGAATTGGCAGAGAGATTTGGTTGTACATCGCGGGCCGGTGGTTCAAATCGCGCAGCCCTTGCGTTCTTTCCACCGCCCTCGCGTAAAATCCGGGAACTTCACCGGCGCGCTGCCGCCGGCAAGGGATTGTGTGCTTAGCGGGCCCGGAGCAGACCAGGCAGCCGCGTCATAGACGTCGAGATCGGGCGGAAGGCCTTTGCGCATGCACTCCATGAGGCGGTAGACCAGGATGAAGTCCATGCCGCCGTGGCCGCCAAGCTTTCGAGCGATCTCGCCCTCTTTCTTCCAGAGCGGATGTTCGTACTTCTCTTTGTACGGGTCGATGGTTCCCCATTCTTCGCCGCCAGCTTGTCCGTCGAGGTAGATCCGCGGCGGATAATCTTTGAAAACGCCTTTCGTGCCGGCAATGGAGTTCAAGCGATCGTAGGGATGCGGGTTCGAAACGTCATGCTGCAGGTTAATCGTTAGCCCGTTCGCCGTTTTGATCAGCGACGTGTTCATGTCACCATCCAGATAACGCTCGTTCCACTTCGGGTTATCACGGGGCACATGCTGCGGCGCGGTAAGCCGCAAGACCTCGGGCGGGCGTGCTCATGGAAACCAGGTAATCGAACCGATCCCCGCGATTGATGCCCATGTAATTCGCCACCGGTCCCAAACCATGCGTCGGGTAAAGATTACCGTCGCGCTTGGTATGGAAACCACGTCGCCAAAGGCCTTCGCCCTTGTCGCCGAAAAGCTCTTCGCGGAGGTCGTGAATGTAGGCGCCTTCTCCGTAGAGCAGGTCTCCCAAGAGCCCATCCCGAACCATCGCAAGCACCAGCGTTTCGTTATAGCCGTAGCAGCAATTCTCAAGCATCACGCAATGTTTGCGCGTCTGCTCGGAAGTGTTTACCAGCTGCCAGCATTCGTCGATGGTGATGCGGCAGGTACTTCGGTGAAGGCGTGTTTGCCCTTTTTCATGGCCGAAACGGCCATTGGGGTGTGCCAGTTCCAGGGAGTGGCGAAGATGAGCCGCGTCTAGGTCATCGCGATCGAGCAGTTTCTCGAACGCGTGTTCGTCATTGGTGTAAACGGCGGGAGAAGATTGTCCCGCTTTTTCCACCATGTCTTTGGCGCGCGCAAGCTTGTCGGGAACAAGATCGCAGAGCGCCGGAACCTGGACGTCAGCGGCAAGAAGATTGTGGAGAAGTGAGGTGCCCCGCCCACCCGTGCCGATAAGCCCGATGCGGGGGTTTGCGGGGCTAAAGGGCACCTGGATCATAGGAGGCGCCGTTTCGACTGTCTGTGCATTGGCCGCGACTGCCGCGGCTGCACCTAACTCAAGAAACTTTCTTCTCGATTGATCCGGCATGCCCTCAACTATAAAGAAGCCGGACGAACGTGAAGAGGCGCTTACACCTGGCTAAACCAAGCCGGGCAGCTTAGTTAACGACTGCAACGCGAATTTGCTTTTCAATGCAGAGGCGGGCAGCCTCAATCCGCTCAGCGACCCACGTTTCAGGACAGACGAAAACGCAGCGGCGAGTTGGAAGGGCGTCGCGCCGCGCTTGTGCTCGGCATAAAGACGGAAAGGCAGATAATCGCTGGATAGTAATTCTAAGACATTCTCGGGCATACACTTGAGTGCGCGACGGCGCGTGTTCCTCTCTTCGGGATCTTTTGCTTGCATGTTGCATGCCAATCCGAGCCGTACGCCCGAAAGCCAGTATTCTAGCGGAGGATCTCGCTGACCGTCTCAAAGGTGTATCCCTCGTCCTTCAGCCACGGAATCAATCGCTTAACGGCAAGAAGAGTCTCAGTGATGTCGGGATTGGGGCGGATATCTCTTCCGTCATGCAGGCAAATAATACCGCCCGGAGAAGACCGCCGCCGAACCAGATCGAAGATTTTGTTCGAGGGCCATTCCCAGTCGTGTCCAATAACCGTCCACATGACGCCGAGCAGGCCGAGAGTGCGTTGCGCCTGGCTGATGCCATACCAACGCAGTCCAAAAGGAGCGCGCAGGAGTTTCGGCTCTACCTTCGCTTCGGCTTGAATGATGGCCTGAGCAAGAGAGAATTCGTCCAGGATGAACTGCGGCGATCGCACCTGAACTCGCGGCGCGAGGGTTGGACAGAGCCGCGCGTGGGAATAAGTATGGTTGCCGATCTCGTGTCCAGCTTCGCTGATCTTCCGGCTAATCCCGGGATGCCGCAGAACGTTCGCCCCACACTGGAAGAATGTCGCTTTGACGCCCTCCTTGCTGAAGTAGTCGAGAAGATTGAGAGAGCCTGGGCTGGGACCATCGTCGAAGGTAAGCGCGATTGAGCGGCGCTGTCCCGGACCGCGATAAACCGATGGACCAAACACCTGGGACGAGCGGCCCCGCACCGCATAGGCAGCCGCTCCAACCGTGAGACCAGCCAAGCCCGTCGCTGCGGCAACCCTGCTGATCTTTGGCATGCCGACAGGGTAACAGGACAAAATACCTTTAGATGTGACCAGTCCGCCCTAGAAGCGCGTCGGGCTTAATCGGCAATCGATAGATCCGCTGGCCCGTTGCATGGTAGATCGCGTTCGCAATCGCTGGGGCAACCCCGGTGATCCCAATTTCACCGATACCTTTCACGCCGAGCGCGCTTCCCCGAGAATCGTCCTCTTCGATCAGGATCGGGTCGATGCGCGGAACGTCCAAGTGGGACGGTACAAGCGCATCCGCAAGATTCCCGTTCACCCAGCCGCCGACTCGTTCGTCCAGCATTGTTTCTTCCATGAGCGCCTGCCCGATACCCCAGATCATGCCGCCTCGAATCTGGCTGTTTGCAAGCTTCGAGTTGATGATTCTCCCCGCGCCGAAAGCTCCCACAAGATGCTCTACACGCACCTCTCCAGTATCTGGATGCACGCGCACCTTGGCGAATTGTGCTCCGAACGCGGCGCGTCCGAATCGGCTCTTACCGAACAACCTGCCGGTTACGGCTTTGGCGCTCAAACTGGCCATACCACGACGGGAGAGGATTGCGGTGTACGACTCAGCCCGACCGGGATCTTTCCGGGAGTGCAGGCGTCCGCTCTCGGTGCCGACGAGCCCTGATTTGGTGTTGTAGAGAGGCGAGCGCTTGTCAACGACCGCTAACACGGCTAGTTGCCGCTTGAGTTTTTCAGCGGCAGCCTGGATTGCTGAACCGACACTGAGCGTGGTCGTGGAAGCTGCCGTCAAGGGCGCAAACGGCAGTTTCGTGTCGCCCCACTCCAGCTTTATTTTTGACGCGGGCAGCGTGAGGCTCTCGGCCGCTATTTGTGTGAGTGCCGTAATTGCACCTTGGCCGATCTCGTGGAAGGCGCTCTGAACGACGGCCGTTCCGTCCTGATAGAGCGTGATGCGTGCGCTTGCGGGGAACTGCATGGTTCTGTAGGCGGCGCTCGCCATTCCGAAACCGACAAGATAATCGCCGTCCCGCATAGAACGTGGGCTGCGCAGCCTTTGTGACCAGCCGATCCTTTCCGCCCCAGCGGCGTAGCACTCGCGGAGCGACTTACTAGACCATGGATGGCCTGTTGCAGGATCCACATCGGCGTAGTTGCGAAGGCGCATCTCGACCGGGTCGATGCCGATCTCCTCAGCGAGTTCGTCTACGGCGCACTCGAGCGCGAAGAGGCCGGGAGCAACCCCGGGAGCCCGCATCCAACTCGGCGCATTCACATTCAGCCGCACCAGCCTGTGGGTCATCCGGATGTTAGGGCATTCGTACATGTGCGGCGTCATCTCCCCTGTCGATTCGATAAATGCACCGACACTGGAATTCTGAATCGTGGAATCATGCAGGATTGCCTGAAGTCGACCGTCGCGATCCGACCCAAGGCGGATCTGTTGCGACGCTGCAGAGCGATACGGCATGAGCGCGTATGTCTGTTCACGTGTGAGCACCAGTTTCACTGGCGAGCCCACCAGCTTGGCGGCCATAGCAGCGAGAACGAGATATTGGTTTTCCCCTTTGCTGCCGAACCCCCCACCCACGAACGGCGCAACGACCCGCACTTTGTTGCCGATCTCGACACCGGCGGCTATATATGCTCCGAGCCGCAGCTTGCCGTCGCGAACCCCCAGGCCAAAAGCATGCGCCAGGGTCACTGCATCTCCGTAGGTGAATTGTGTCGCACTGTGAACCGTCAAGCGGCCATCCTGATCCCAGGCTGCCAAAGCAGCACCAGGCTCAAGCGCGTTGTGGTGTGTGGCGGCTGTGGTGTATGTCCGGTCAATCTGAACCGGCGCTTGGGCAAAGGCCGCTTCCGGCCGTCCCCTTTTTAGAGTTCCCTGCTCGCCCGCACCGACCTTCTTCGCTTCGGGTGCGTTTGGAAGTTCCTCTTCGAAGGACAGCTTGGGACGCTTGCCGCCCTCTTCAAACCTCGCGACAACCAACGATGCCGCGTGTTCCGCATGCATTTGTGTCTCGGCAATCACAACGGCGATTGCCTGTCCCTTGTAGCAGATTTCCCCATCCTGTAAAGGAAGCAGACGATCGAGTTCTGTCGAAAGCAATGTGGTTACTTCCTTCAGGCGCGGGGCATTTCGCCATGTCATTACCGCTCGCACGCCAGAGATCGCAAGCGCGGCCTCGGCATCGATTTCGACCAGTGTGCCGCGTGAGACGGGGCTTTGAACCACCGCCGCGTACAAGAGCTCACCTGCCGCAGCCGGCAGTCGCAGATCCCCCGTATACTGTGCTTCGCCCCTCACTTTCATCTGGGCATCCACTCTCGATTGGGACGGCATTTGCTTGGAATCGATCGACGGCATCCGTGGTTCGACTATGATTGGAAACGAAGAGTTTTGCTTTCTTTTTCTCCTCCTGTCGTGGCATGAGTAAGTCTCCCGACCAGAGTCAAACAACTGAACTGACCGCCGAATCCACCGCACGAATTGTTTCCCGTTTTGGTGGGAGGCGTGTGCTGGTGCTTGGCGACGTGATGCTCGATGAGTATCTCATCGGTGACGTGCGCCGCATCTCACCCGAAGCACCGGTGCCGATTGTGGATGTCAACAGCAGAACACATGTGCCCGGCGGTGCCGCGAACGTTGCGTCGAACGTCGCGAGTCTGGGTGGAGATCCGGTTCTCGTCGGAGTTGTCGGAACCGACGATGGCGCCGGCCACCTTCGCTCGGTTTTAAAGGCCAACGGAGTCTCCTGCCAATTGGCTAATCAGCAGCGAATGATCGTCCAACTGTAACCAAGACGCGCATTGTGTCGGGCCAACAGCAGATTGTCCGGCTCGATCGCGAACTTACGTCGGAAATCTCAAAAGATCTATACCGATGCTGTTCTCGCCGCTTTTGAAGAAAACATTGCGGATGTTGATGCCTGCCTTTTGTCGGACTATGCAAAGGGACTCCTGACGGCAGAGATTTGCGCTCGCGTCATCTCGAGGGCCCGTCAGCTCAGGAAGCCGGTGGTGGTCGATCCGAAAGGGTCAAGCTTCCTCAAGTATCTCGGCTGCTCCGTCATCACTCCTAATCTCCGCGAAACGGAGGTCGCTTCGAAGCACACGATTGAGAACGAAGCCGACATGCTCAGGGCTGTCAGCGAACTTCAGGCCAGTTTGGGTGATACGGCGGTTCTGGTCACTCGCGGGCCGGATGGTATGACGTTGTTCCGCGACAGCGCCGAGGTTCTGCACGCTCCCGCTCTCGCCCGCGAGGTCTTCGATGTGACCGGCGCCGGAGACACGGTTGTGGGCACTTTGACCCTCGCTCTTGGTTCCGGTGTGCGCATCGAAGAAGCGGTCCTGATTGCCAATATGGCCGCAAGCGTGGTCGTTCAGAAAACGGGGACTGCAACCGTGTCTCCCGAAGAACTGCTCGCACTCAGCAATGGAACTCGGACATCAGGGGAAACGCAACCGCGCAGACAGCGCCCGTTTGGCTCCCTTCTCACGCCCCCCACGCTTCCTCAGTAAGCATGCCGAAAAGTCCCGGTATTTTTCTTGACCGCGATGGGACCGTCATACACGATACCGGCTACATAGGCGATCCTGATCTGGTCGAGTTCCTGCCGGCGGTTCTTACTGCTTTGAGGCGGTTTCAAGACGCGGGCTATCGGTTGATCGTAATTAGCAACCAATCCGGTATTGGCCGGGGTGTCATCACGCAAGAGCAGTACGAACTGGTAGCGCGCAGGATCGCCGATCGACTGAGCGAGCACGGCATCTACATCGATACGTACTACTGTCCGCATTCGCCTGATGATCAATGCGAGTGCCGCAAACCCAACCCGTTCTTGTTGCTGCGTGCCGCTCAGGATCTCGACATCGATCTCACTCGCTCGTACATGATTGGGGATCGGCTCACCGACGTAGAAGCGGGTGCGGCCGCTGGGTGCAAGACCATCTTGCTGGCCCAGGGTCAATTCGCAGAACGCTCGTCTTCCGGGCTGCATCCAGACCACGTTTGCCCGGACTGGCCTTGCATCTCGCAGATTATCCCGTCCATCTAGTTTCTGAAGGCTCCGGTAGCTCTCGATCTCCAATGAGGTACCTTCCTAAGGGAGGAGGCATCTGATTACGACTGCTGCGTCGCAGGGCAAGAGGCCGCAAGTAAAGGGTTCCCGTAGATGGCGCATCGCCGCTCTGCTCGGCGTCGGCGTTCTGATCAACTACTTCGATCGGGTTAACGTTTCGGTCGCGCAAGACGCTCTCAACCGTGAGTTTGGGATGTCGAACGAGACCTTCGGGTTTGTGCTGAGCGCCTACAGTTGGACCTACGCGGCACTGCAATTGCCGATGGGAGTGCTGCTCGACAGATTCGGCGTGCGCCTCATCGGGTGTTTAAGTGCCTTGGTCTGGTCGATCGCTTCGTTTGCTGGAGGCGCGGCCACGAGTGTCACCGGTTTTGTCGCGAGCCGGTTGCTGCTCGGCGTCGGAGAAGCTCCCACTTTCCCCGCCAGTTCCAAAGCAACGGGGGCGTGGTTCCCGCGGCAGGAGCGAAGTCTCGCCACGGCCATGTTCGACGGAGCTTCGAAATTTGCCTCGGCGATTGGAGTTCCACTGATCGGCGTCGTGTTGATCAAGCTGGGCTGGCGCATGAGCTTCGCGGCAACAGGACTCATCAGCTTTCTTTACTTCATAGCGTTTTTCTTCGTTTACCGCGAACCGAAAGACGATCCAAAACTATCAGCGGAGGAATGGAACTACATCCGCGAAGGCGGAGCACAGCAACACGGAGAGCCCGGCGCGGGTGAAGAATGCCTCGCTCTGGTGGTTGATGGGACAACGCAAGGTAATCGGGCTGGTCCTCGGCTTTTTCGCCTATAACTACTGCTTTTATCTGTTCCTCACCTGGTTGCCGAGCTACTTCTCGCGCGCACTGAAGATTGACTTACTACATTCGGTCCTGTTCACATCCATTCCCTGGCTTTTTGCCACATTTACAGATCTGCTTGTCGGAGGGTGGCTGGTGGACGCCCTGGTGCGTCACGGTTATCCGGAATCGAAGGTGCGCAAGTCCATCCTGATCGGAGGAACCACAGTCGGTTTGGCGGTTGCAGGGGTCGCCTTTGCGCAAACCGCCTGGGTAGCGGTGTTTTGGCTCAGTATTTCGCTCGGGGGCTTGGCTGCGGCAGCGCCCGTGGGTTGGTCGATTCCTTCATTGATCGCGCCGCGCAATTGTACAGGAAAGGTTGGCGGGATCCTGAATTTTGGCAATCAGATCGCTGCTGTTGTTGCGCCAATCGCCACCGGCTTTTTTGCCGGACGCACCAACTCATTCGGACGAGCGTTTGGAGCAGCGGCGATTATTTTAGTGATCGGAATCTGTGGATACGTCTTCTTGCTCGGAGCGGTGGAACGAATTCCAGAACCTCACGAGAACGATACAGGCGCAGACTATCAGTCCCGCTAAGAAGAAGCTCCGACTTTGTCCGGGGCTTCCGGCGTCAAAATCACCTTCATCAAGTTCGGCTGGCGTTCGTGGAGACGCTCGAACCACACGGCGCCTTCTTCTAGCGGAGCAACGACGCTGATCAACTCATCGACGCGAACCGCGCCGCGACGCAGAAGCTCGATGCACTCGGGATACTCGCCGGAGGACGCTGCGGTTCCCTGTAGGCGAAGCTCTCGACTCACGACTGCCTGGAGCGGAATCTCAACTTTCGGCGTGACATTCCCGATCAGCACGACCGTTCCGCCCTTTTTGACGCTGTTGATTGCGACGTTGACGGTTGGAGTACTGCCGACGGCCTCGAAGGCGACATCGACACCCGCGCCGGATGTGAGCCGGGAGAACTCAGCCGAAGCATCCGCTGTCTTGCCGTTCACGACATCGGTCGCGCCCATCTGCTTCGCAAGCGCGAGCCGAGTGTCATCAATGTCAGTGACCAGAATGCGAGAACAGCCAGCTTCGCGAAGAACCTGCACCGTGAGCAGACCGATCATCCCGGCGCCCACCACAACGGCCGAAGCGTTCTCGGGAACATTGCCTACGGAAACGGCATGCACGGCTACGGCAATGGGCTCGATCATGGCCGCGGCTGTGAAAGATACTTCGTCGGGCAAACGATAGGTCAGCCGGTCCGGCACGACAATATACTCCGCGAATGCTCCCGCACGGCGAAAGTCGGGCGTTGATACTCCGAGCACCTGGCGCCTGTCACACAAGTTCACCTGACCGCGAACGCAGTAGTCGCAAACTCCGCAGTAGATCGTCGAATCGAAGGTAACGCGATCGTTTTCACGAAGGCGAGTCACGTTGCTTCCGACGGCAACAATGACGCCGGACGCTTCGTGTCCCATGACAAGAGGAGGAATCCGCCTGCCTGAACTGCCGTCGTAACCGTGAACATCGCTCCCGCAAATTCCGCACGCTTTTACTCGAACCAGGACCTCGTCAGCGGCGGGCCGCGGCATTGGAAGTTCTGCCATTTCGAGGCGGCTGTACTCGGAGAGCAACAAAGCTTTCATTACTGGAATAGTACCTTGCGGCGGCGATGTAAACGGGAGTGGCTGTTTGGGGTAGACACATTCCGCTCAAACTTGGCGTCCTAAGAGGGAATGTTGATCCTGATAATAATTCTGATATTGCTTCTTGGCGGCGGTGGAGGCTATTACGGGTATGGACGGTGGGGCAGTGGAGGCGGAGCGGGAATCGGCCTGGGAACGATTCTGATCATTCTTCTAATTGCCTACTTGCTTGGCTTTTTCAGGTAGTATAAGTTAGGAGACCAGGTTCTGCAGGGGGTAAGGCGACTTCCTGACAACGATCGCATCCCCCGCAGTTCGTTTTTGTTGTTTGACCACGTTCTGAAATTTCGCTTTTTGCCTGGGAGCACCGGCATGGGCTACTTCTCAACGCGGTTTAGCCGTCTTAGCGCACCGTCATCGCAGTCCCGCGAACAACTGAGCTGAGGCACGATTTGTCTTGCAGATTTCGGTGAAACAGGCGGCGGATTTTCATCCGCCACTCTGCTATTGTTGCAAGAAGCTCAAGTTAGCGTTGTACGCCCCGCCTGCGTCATGAGACAGATCCGGTGATTTCACGGGAGACTCCTGAATTACCGGTTTCGCTATAGCCACTTTGTCGTTGGTTTTTTGCGCGCTGCTAAGTTCCCCAAGGATCGACTTGGTGATTTCGGAACTCGTACGCTCTTTACGTTTCATGCCTCAAAGATTACTCGCACGAGTGTCGTTTTTCGACCCCCAGCAAGTGACCTTCACCAACCGTTCCTGAGCAAGTGATTTGTTTTTATTTGAGTAAGGCCTGTTTATGGCACAATTAAGAACTTTATTCGATTTGTGACTGGAGTTTCGCAATGAAGCACTGCCTGATAATCCCGAGCCTGTTCCTTGCAGGCCTGACCGCGCTCAGTGGAGAGCCGTCCTCCGCGGTTGCAATTAAGGATGCTCATGTTGTGACCGTAAGCGGAGCCGATCTTCCCAAGGCAACCGTCGTTCTAAGGAACGGTCTGATCGAGCAGGTCGGCGAAGGCGTCAATGTGCCGCCGGACGCCTGGGTCATCGACGGGACCGGGTTGAATGTTTACCCCGGCTTCATCGACGCGTTGAGTACTTGGGGAATACCCAACGCCAATCCGCCCACGACCGCAGCTAGAATCCCGGTCGGCCCTCCCGGTGCGGCTGCGCCCAGTCAACCCCGTGTACACGGCCCCGAAGATCACCCTCAGACCTACTCGGCGGAACGCGCAGCCGACATGGTCGCGCCTAGCGATAACCGGTTGGAGATTGCCCGTGCCGCTGGATTTACGTCCGCGGCAACGTATCCCAATCGTGGCATTTTCATGGGGCAAGGCGCTTTGATCAATCTCGCGGGCGAACGCGCTCGGGACATGGTGTTAGCTCAGCCAATCGGACAGGAAGTGGCGTTCCGGGTAGGAAACGGCGGCATGGGCCGCACCTTTCCTAGCTCGCTGATGGGGAACATCTCCTATGTGCGCCAGCTGTATCTCGATCTGGAACAATATAAACAGTCGAAAGAGTTGTACGCCGCGCATCCGAACGGCACGCAGAGACCCGAATACGATCACGATTTAGAGGGGCTGGCCGAATCACCTCGTCTGCTCCTCCCGGCGGAAGAGAGTCAACAAATTGACCGCATGATCGCCTTCGGTCAGGAGTTGAAGGTCCCGTTTATTCTTTATGGGCTGCACGAAGGCTATAAAGACATCGACCAGTTGAAATCAGCCAAGATCCCGGCCTTTGTCAGTCTCAAATGGCCTGAAAAGCCGCGGGACGCAGATCCAACCGACATTCCAAATTACCGAACCCTGGTAATGCGCGATCAGGCGCCAAGCGTACCCGGGATGTTCGCCAAAGCGGGCGTCAAGTTCGCTTTCTATTCCGATGGCGTGAACACCGCCCTGGAACTAAAGAAAGCAATCAAGAAAGCGATTGATGCCGGCTTGAAACAGGAGGATGCGATTCGGGCGCTGACGCTCAGCCCGGCCGAGATCTACGGCCTTTCGGACCGTCTCGGGAGTATCGAAAAGGGCAAGATCGGAAATCTTGTCGTGACCCGCGGATCGGCCTTTGACGACAAATCGACCATCGAATACGTGTTTATTGATGGCAAGCAGTTCCAGCCACCGAAGGAACTGCAACAAGCCCCGCCGGGCGGCGGACAAGGGGCTCGCAGACCAACATCGGTCAACGACGAAGAATCAGGAGAAAGCAGATGACAACGGTACGAAGGGCGCTCTTCGGTGCTGCGGCGTTTGCCGCTGCGGCTTTCGCAGCAAAGGCTGAGTCCGTTCTCATCCGGAACGCGACCGTTCTCACGGTGACCAAGGGCACCGTTCAGAATGGCAACGTTTTGATTCAGAACGGGAAGATCACAGCCATCGGGAAGAACATCAGCGGTCCGTCCGACGCAACTGTTGTCGACGCAACGGGCAAGTATCTGATGCCGGGCATCATCGACTGCCACTCCCACACGGCGATCGAGGGCGGGGTCAACGAAGGAACGGTCTCCGATTCGTCGATGGTCAATATCAAGGACGTGATCGACCCGACGGACATCAACATTTATCGTGGTCTGGCGGGCGGCCTAACAGTGTCGAACGTTCTTCACGGAAGTGCCAACGCAATCGGCGGACAAACCGAAGTCATTAAGCTCCGCTGGGGCAAATCAGCCAAAGAGATGGCTTTTGTGGGCACAAAACCGGGTATCAAATTCGCGCTGGGTGAAAACCCAAAACGGCAGGGCGAACCTCAACAAGGCTTGTTTAATCAGGGCGCGGCCCCGGAGCGGCGCTATCCGGGCACTCGATTGGGAGTGGAAGAAGTAATTCGAGAGTCG
Source organism: uncultured Acidobacteriaceae bacterium (assembly GCA_963730775.1). Lineage (GTDB taxonomy): Bacteria > Acidobacteriota > Terriglobia > Bryobacterales > Bryobacteraceae > Bog-105. The sequence goes on from CAVSTI010000031.1 coordinate 118,018, forward strand.
TTCACAGAAGCCAAGAACTATCAGGCCACCTGGAAAGAGTATGAAGCAAAAGTTGCGCGCGGCGAACACCCGATTCCGCCCCGCAAGGATCTTCGCCTGGATCCTCTGGTTGAAGTGCTCGAGGACAAGCGCTATGTGCACGCACACTGCTACCGCGCCGACGAGATTTTGATGCTGCTTCGTGTCGGCGACGAGATGGGATTCAAGATCAGAACGCTGCAACACGTGCTCGAAGGCTACAAAGTTGCCAAGGAGATCGCAGCGCACGGAACCGGCGCTTCCACCTTCAGCGATTGGTGGTCTTACAAGGCAGAAGCGTTCGACGCTACTCCCTACAATGCGGCGATTATGACCCGCAAAGGCGTGACGGTTTCGCTGAACTCGGATTCGGACGAGTTGCAGCGCCACTTGAACCTGGAAGCGGCAAAAACGATGCGGTATGGCGGTCTCAGCGAAACAGAGGCTCTTGCGATGGTGACCATCAACCCGGCTAAACAGCTTGGGGTTGATGACAAAGTCGGGTCCATCGAGGTTGGGAAGTCGGCGGATCTCGTTCTGTTCGACCAGCACCCGCTATCGAATTATTCGAAGGCTCTCAAAGTATGGATCGATGGCCATGAGTATTTCGACCGTGACAAAGATTTAGAGACGCGGCCAAAGTTCGAGGACGAGAAGAAGAAGCTGCTCGATAAGGAGAACGCTCAAAGTCCAAACGGAACTCGCAATCGAACCAGGCCAACTACGGGTCCGGCGAGTGCCGGCGAGGAGTCGAACTGATGAAATTGCAATCCATCCTTCGGACCTTCGGAGTAGGGTTCGTTCTTTTGCTTCCCTGCCTCGCGGCCGAAACGAACTCTGTTCTGATTCGCAATGTCACAATTCATCCGGTCACCTCGGACGAGATTGCGAACGGCGCGGTGCTGGTCATTGACGGGAAGATCGCTGAAGTCGGGACGAAAGTAGGGGCACGGGCCGGGGCACGCGTCATCGATGGACACGGTCTTCATCTCTACCCGGGACTGATCAACGCCGGGACGAATGTTGGTCTCTCCGAGATCTCCGCGGTCAGAGACACGGTGGACCTCGATGAGATCGGACTCTACAATCCTGAACTGCGTGCTGAAGTCGCGTTCAACCCGTCGAGCGAACACGTTGAGGTGACCAGAGCCTCGGGCATTACGTCGATTGTGACGCTGCCCGGCAGCGGCGGCAGAGGTGGGCGGCGGGGCGCAGGAGGCGGCACTTTGATCACCGGACAAGGAGCCATCATGCACCTGGACGGTTGGACCTGGGAACAGATGGCCGTAAAGCGCGGCGCAATGCTGGACATGCTGTTTCCTCAGATTCAGGCCGTTCCGGCCCAGTTTGCGGCAGCCGCTGGCGCGCCTGTTCGGACTTTCGCCGAAGAAGAGAAGCAATACAGGATCGAGTTGGAGCACCTTCACGAGTTCTTCGAGCAGGCGCGGCGCTACCAAAAGGCGAAGGCAGGCGGGGCTCCCGACTTCCGTCCGGACATCCGCCTGGAAGCGATGATCCCGGTCATCGACAGCAAGATGCCGGTGATGATCCGGGCCGAACGAGAGCGGATGATCAAGGATGCTGTCGAGTTTGCCGGCAAGGAAAAGATAAAAGTCATTATTGCGGACCCGAAAGAGATGGGTTCGACTGGCGCTCTCCTGAAGGAAAAGAACATACCCGTCGTTCTTAGCGATACGTTAACGTTGCCAATGCGGGACGACGATCCCTACGACGCGCCCTACACGCTGCCGAACGACTTTTATAAGGCAGGCGTGAAGTTCTGTTTCGGCACCTTCGACGTGCAATTTGCGCGCAACGTGCCCTTCCAGGCGGCGCAAGCCTCTGCTTTCGGACTGCCGAGGGAAGAGGCGCTGAAAGCGATTACGATTAACAGCGCTGAAATCCTGGGCGTTGGCGATCAGATCGGGTCGATTGACAAAGGAAATCCGGCGACCTGATCCTCACGGATGGAGACCCCCTGGAAGCAAAAACCAATATCAAACGCATGTTCATCGCCGGACACGAAGTTCCACTTTCCTCGCGGCACACACGTGAGTACGAGAAGTGGATGAGTCGTCCGTAATCGCGGCGAGACATTCTCTGGACCGACCAGGTGCTGCGGTCCTACTATGAACCGCGGCACGGATGACCTACTACTGAATTGCCGGCTGTGTCGTTGCTTCGGACGAGGCAGCCAAAGTGGACACAGCGCCGGCTACCGAATCCCTTCCGATTTCCGAGACCAATAACTGTAAAGGTTCGGTGGACTTCGGCAGTTTAAGCTGTAACGGCTTGTTCAACAGCAGGCGTTTTTGCACTATTCGACGATCACTCAACTGCATGCTGAGGTCACAGGTTCGGCGCCTCGCATTCACCCTGACGAGTCGTAATCCGATTGCGCCTATCCTTTGATAGCTCCGCGACCGCTTCAACTTAAACTCAACGGGCGCAGGACGAGAGACGTCCCGGTCCACGGAAGCGGGCGGATTCGCAGGCGAGACTGCGGCCTGCGTCCCGCTCGCAGCCTTTTTCTGACCCGCAGTGAAAAGCTCCTGAGCGGAGGGCCTCGCTGCTCCGTTCCCTTCCCCCATCGCCGTCGCAGCAGCAGCCGCTGAGCCCGCCGAAGCGTCGTGATGATAAAGGAACGAGAACACCCCGAGGCCGGAGAACAGCGCTATCCCAACGGCTGCAGCGACGAGCGTCGGGGACCAGCCCGGAATCAACTTCGGAGCAGGCTGGCGAACCTCACTGAACACGGGCTCCTCGAGCATGGCAGTGATCAGGCGTTTTTTGTACACGGAGTTGCTTTCTGTCGGCACATGCATGGGAATCCGTACTATCGTCACACGATCCTCGCTCGCTGTGATGTGCATTCGGGCTATGATATCGTGCGGTTCAACGATGGACAACCCCCAATTCAGCCGCCGGACAGCACTCTCCATCCTGACAGCCTCTTCGTTAACACTCAAGACGGCGCTGGCGGCAAAGCGAGTTCCAATTGGACTGGAAATTTATTCGGTACGCGAGGAATTCAAGAAGAACGAGATAAGCACTCTAGAGGCTGTGTCTGCGATGGGCTACGAATGCGTGGAGTTCCACGGCGTCTATGCAGATTGGACCCCGGAGCACGCTAAGCAGATTCGTTCAAAGCTCGACGGCCTGAATCTGAAGTGCTACTCAACACATAACAGCAGGAAGGCATTCGCCGGTGATGACCTTAAACGCGCGCTCGATCTAAATAAAATACTCGGTTCGCGCTATATGGTTCTGGCCAGCCCCGGGAAGGTAAGTACAGCGGACGACTGGAAACAGGTGGCGGATACGCTGAACAAGGGGAACCAACAAATGCGGCGCGCCGGTCTGCGGGCCGGGTACCACAATCACATTGCCGAATGGACTGCCGTGGACGGCAAAGTCCCTATGGAGATCCTGGCCGAAAACACAGACAAGAGCATCATGCTGCAGCTCGATGTCGGGCATTGCCTGGCGGGAGGCGGAGACCCGGTAGCCTGGATCAACAACTATCCGGGCCGGACGCGTTCGCTGCACTTGAAGGACTGGTCGAAGGAGAAAGAGTTCCAGGCCTTGTTCGGCGAAGGAGTCGCACCCTGGAAAAAGATACTTTCCGCCGCCCAGGACAAAGGCGGTGTCGAGTATTACTTGATCGAACAGGAAGGCAACCAGTATCCGGAACTGGAAACGGCCGACCGGTGCCTCATCGCTTATCGCAATCTGGCAGGCTGATCTTCGGCGCGACTGCTTAGTGTCGGCTGAAACCCCTTGTTCCAAAATGACGATGTGAGCTTGTTATCGGAACCGGGTATTCGTGTCTTTGCTACTGGCGGGACATTCGACAAAGAGTACGACGAAATCAACGGCCGCCTGTTTTTCAAGAACTCTCATGTCGGCGAGATGTTGACCTTAGCCCGCTGCCGGCTGGCACTCGAATTCGAAACGCTGATGATGGTCGATAGCCTCGAGATGTCGGAGACCGACCGGGAACTGATTGTCGAGCGCTGTCGCACCGCTTCTGAAAGACGCATCGTTATCACGCACGGCACCGATACGATGGAATTGACAGCGCGGGCGCTGGAGACGGCGGCTCTGGAGAAAGTGATCGTGCTGACCGGTGCAATGATTCCTTACAAGTTTGGTAGTTCGGACGGGTTGTTCAATTTGGGGAGTGCCCTCGCTTTCAGCCAAACATTAACAGACGGTGTCTATGTTGCGATGAACGGTTACTGCTTTCGCGCTGCGCGTGTTCGTAAGAACCGGGCGAACGGATTCTTCGAGGAAATAGCGGGCTGAATGAACGCGGGTAAAAAGGTTGATTGTGACGTACTGATTATTGGCGCCGGCATCTCTGGCCTAACGGCTTTCAGCGATCTTGCCCGGCGGGGTGTCCGCGTCTTATGTCTCGAGGCCCGCGACCGGATCGGCGGCCGGATCCTCACGATTGATGATCCCGATTCACCGTTGCCCATCGAGTTGGGGCCCGAATTCATTCACGGTCGTCCCCCAGAAACCTGGGGGCTTGTCAAGAAGGCAAACCTCGCCGTCTTCGATTGCGAGGAGAACTCGGTTCACATCCGCAAGGGGGAAGCCGACGGCCAAAGCGACGCGTGGGAACAGATTGACCAGATCACCGAAGAGATGAAGCGCGCGGCCAAGGTAGAAACGGATCGAAGTTTTTTCGACTTCATCCAGCAGGTAGAGCAGCCTCCATCCATCAAGCAATTGGCCATCTCGTACGTGGAAGGATTCAACGCGGCCCACAAGGAGAGGATTAGCGTTGCCTCGCTAGCGCAGGATGCGGAAGCGGCAGAGAAGATTGATGGCGATCGAAACTTCCGCATTGTCGACGGGTACAGAACGGGTTGCAGACTTCTGTCTTCAAGATTCCCGGGGGGACGGCTCGCGATTACTACTGAACACTGTCGTTACAGCAGTGCATTGGACACCAGGTCACGCCCGTGTCGAAGCTCGGTCAAGCCTGACCGATACCGTCAGCCAGTTCGAGACACGGCACGTGATCGTCACAATCCCGCTGGGTGTCCTACGAGCTGGAGATCCTTCGGTGAGTAATATCCGGTTTGATCCCGTTCCGGTAGAAATTTGGAACGCATTTGAGGCTCTGGAAATTGGTGACGTGACCCGGCTGGTCTTCCGCTTCAAGGATGCATGGTGGGAAGATCATGATCACTTGTCCGACGCCGGATTCTGGCTATCCGATGAAACCTTCTTTCCGACATGGTGGACTACGCTTCCTATGCGGACGCCTCTACTCACGGGATGGAGCGCCGGACCGCATACGGACCAGCTTCTGGGACAGTCTAAGTCCGTCATCGTCTCCCGCGCTCTCGATGACCTATCCAGAATCTCGCGTGTTGAACGTAGCCATTTAGAGAAGCAGCTTCAGGCGGTACACTTCCACAACTGGCACGACGACCCGTTCTCGCGCGGAGCGTACAGCTATGTTCGCGCCGGCGGTCTTCAAAAACGTGCTCCGCTAGAGTTGCCCGTGCAAAACACTCTGTTTCTTCGCAGGAGAAGCCACGGAGCTAAATGGACACGGCGGAACAGTACACGGAGCGAGAGCTACCGGCCACCGTGCGGCGCGGCAGGTACTTGAGAGTTTGGGCTGAAGCTCTTCAGGCCGAAGCCTTCGACCGCATACCCGCCATGCGGAACGCAGAACGTGCGAACGAAAGACACGCCTTGGCTGCTTGTCCGAAATTGCGCGAACCCGTAGCGGGCGCTCCTGGAGAATCAGATCGCTTGCCTGGACCAGAGGCTCAGCATGGAACCAACGCTGAAACGAGTCTTCGTGCAGAAGATTGCAAATCGCTGCCAGGCTCATGCCCTGATGGTGGGCCATCCAGCATCGGATCACCTCGTGCTTGCGCCGCCCCAGAAAATTGGCTTCCAAGCTGTAATCGATCGATTCGTAGAAGCCATAGTCGGCAAGCCACTTTCGCTTTGCCATGCCGAGAAGGTTCTCGACAGCGCTGGCGGGATCACAAGAAGAGCAAGGCAACTCGAATAGGGCGAAACCACGAGCGAACTCTCGCGCGATACGCTCAACGCCAGTCCTGGCACACCGAAAGCGGAGTATTGGTAGTTCCCTTCCTGGTCAGTCTTGCTGTACGCCGCTTCCGAAATCCCCCAAGGAATGTGGCGGGCTTTGGCGTACGCCTGCTGGACTCTGACCGCCCGCGAACGGCACGGTCAAGCAAGGTCTCGGGATGAGATTTCTCCCAGATGACCGGCATCAGATATTCGAACATCGTGCCGGTCCAGGAGATCAAAACATTTTCACCCTCGCACGACGTATGCTGCCGTCCGAGGCGGAACCAGCTTTCCTGTTGGGTCTCGCCCTTGGCAACCGCAATGAATGTGGCCGTTCTCGATTCAGACGCTAACAGGTCATAGCAGGACTTATTCAGCTCGCCTTTCTTCACGTCATAGCCGATCGAAAGCAATCGCCGCCCTTGGTCAACGAGCGGTTCAAAACTCATGTCGCGGCCCAGTTGTTCACAAAGCGACACGATAGCCTTCAGCCGCGCGTTCAGCTGCTCGAGCTTGGGCCGCGCACTGACAAGATCCTTCTGAAGTTTTAGGCAGAGATCAACGACTGCGGCCGGAGAATCCGATCGTGCAACAAGATCGCTGAGCTTGCGTTCCAGGTTGCTATAGACGGCCGCAGCCTTGCTCGGGACGGGCGACGCCGCGGGCAGATCGAGTTTCGCCTTGCCGAGGTTTCGGAGCGGCTCGTATTCGGGAAGCAACCACGGTGCGAAATCGCGAACTTCTCGTTCGATGGATCGATAGCGGCCCTGCAACTCGTCCGTCCAGTTCGGGTCGGAGCCAGACATCAGTGCAAGCGAATCCTGTATCAGGAACAATCTGGCGAGCCCCTCATCGACGGTTGGGCTGCATACGGCCTTCTGGACGGGACCGCGGGGCGAACATCCAGCCACGGCAAGATGGTCCTCTAGCCCTTTCAAGGTGGACCGAGGCAGGACAGGTTCTCGCATCAGCTCAAGGCAGCCCTGTTTCAAGCTCCATATCGAGGCGATCAGGTTCCCGCTATCCACGCTCGAGACGAACGGTTCACCAAGCGGCTGTCTGGAGATGTTGTCGTACCAATTCAGGAAATGCCCCATGTGGCGAGGCAACAAGAGCGCAGAGTTCAGCGTATTTTCGGTTAGAGTGACAAATTCCGAGACGGTCAAGAAGCCAAATTCCACAGCTGCCTGACGGGCATTGATAAGGAAGCCGAGGTTTGTGGGCGATAATCTCTCTGCCAGGCGGTAAGGCTCCTCCTGGACGTTGTCGGGAATAAGCCAGTGGTTCGTTTCATTGCTGAATTTGCTGAAGTAATGCCAAGTCCGTAAAGCAACTTCGCGCAGAAACCTGCGTTCCTTTGCCTCCAGGTCCGAGTCCTGAGGATGCGGCGAACTATTCAGCCAGTTCGAAATCAGCTTAGAGAAGCACCACAAGATGATGAATGGGAGCGCATAGGGAATCGCGTCCGGCTTCTTGTAAAGACCGAAGCCTAGCGGCAGCGCAATCAGTGGAATCCAGTCGAGATACGTATCCACCGGGGTTCGCTTTTTCAGACCGAGTTCCGCTTCGGTCGCCGTTTCCCATTCCAGGAGACGCGAATGCGTGATGGTGCTTCGGATAATGGTGCGGAGAATCGCGTCCAGCGACACAAGTGCCTGATGCGCGAGGAATGCAATGTTCAGGAAGATGCTGACGTGCGAAGTGAGGAAGTCAGAGAACGACTCCCGGGCAAGATCCCACTTCTTCTTCCCGGCCGCGCTCAACAGATTGAAGACAAGCCGGAAGTAGATGGGCAAGAACAGCAGGGCCACTGTGACCAATGTCCAGAAGCGCGGCGAACCAGGAAGGTAGAACCAACCGGCGATTAAGAGCAGCGCGGTCGCTGGCTCCACGAGACTTCTCCGGAGATTATCCAGGATTTTCCATTTAGAGATCAGTGAAATGGGATTAGTAACCAGACGACCAGACTCGTCCGGAACCTTTCCGAAGATCCAACGGAAGATCTGCCAATCGCCTCTCAACCAGCGATGCCGACGCCGATTGTAAGCGCTGTAGTGCGAAGGGTAGTCGTCGATTACTTCGATATCAGACACGAGACCAGCTCGTGCATAGGCTCCCTCGATCAGGTCGTGGCTCAGTAAAGCATTACGCGGGAATCGCCGCTCGAGCACCTGCCGCAAGGCGTCGACATCATAGATTCCCTTGCCCGTGAAAATGCCTTCGCCGTAGAGATCCTGGTAGACGTCGGAAACAGCACGGGAGTAGATATCAAAGCCGGTTTGGCCCGAGTAGATGGCTGCCAGGCGGGACCGAGTCGCGGAGTGGACACTGATTCCAACTCGGGGCTGAAGAATGCCATACCCCATGTTCACGATATTTAGTTCAGGGTCGATTAGGGCTCGATTGAGCGGGTGAGCAATTGTCCCAATCAGACGCTGTGCGGACCCACGGGGCAGTTGCGTATCCGAATCAAGCGTTAAAACGAATCGGACGTGCGGAAGGCGCGCGAGGTCACCGGCTTTCACCGGGAAGGGATCATTGACCTTCCGTAACATCTGGTTGAGATCGAGAAGCTTGCCTCGCTTCCTCTCCCATCCCATCCAGGCTCGTTCACGCGGGTTGTAAACACGGTGGCGATGGAAGAGGTAAAAACCGCCATTGGGCTCGGCGGCATACTTCTCGTTCAGTCCTTCAATAAGGTTGACCGCGAGATCCACCCGAACGTCCTGTTCGCCGGACGGCTCCGCCGTATCAGGCAGGTCGGTGAGCAATGCGAACGAGATACTAGGATCACGGTTGACTAGGTAACGAACTTCAAGATCGTCCACGAGTTGCCGGATCTGCTTCTCGTTAATCAACAAGGTCGGGATTGCAACCATGGTGGCGCATCCGGGATCGACACCCTCGCTGAAATCTAATTTGGCCAGAGGCCGTGGGGTCAGAACGGCCGTGACGAAGTAATTCATCAACTCGACTGCCGCCTGCGTCGCGGGGATGATCAGCAGAAGGAAGCCGATGATGAGGCCAAATGCATCCTGGTTCTGCACCAGGCTCATGATCAGCGTGACCACCGTGATCAAGGTGATGATCTCGATCCCGATGATGTAGACCTCGTCCGGGAACCGGTGAAACAGAACCTGGATGCGGGTTCCAAGCCCCGGGCGGTAGCCGATCAGCGGTAAAAACTCGCGGCCACCGGTCTCATCGACAAGGTAGTGTCCGACGTGGCAAAGCCGATCTCGCAACGCGTCGGAAGTCCCGGGAGGAATCTTCACGCCGCGCGTATGCTGTAACAAGCGTCGGGCCAACTCGATCTCGCCGACGTCCGAATGAGGGGCGATTTTTTCAATCGCCTGACGGTACATCTCGCGGCTCTCGAACTCCATTCGGGGATAAACGCCCGCTGGGTCAAGGCAAAGAATACGATGCACCAGAGAAAGATCTTCGATGGGCCGTTTCCAATCGAGATCTGTAATTAAGCGCATGGATCTGATCAGATCGTCAGCGCCGTACTGTGTCTGGACTGCAGGGTTGGCACGAAATTCGTCAAGTGCCTTGAACCCCACCTGGGTCACGCTCGTGAGGAGCACCAGTTTGAGCGCGGGGAGCATTCCCCAGAGTTCCGCTAATCCAAGCGGCTCGAGTTCCTGCACTGCCTCAAGGAAGTACGAGAAAGCCGGTACGGACAGCCGCCCCTTGGAAGCGGTCATCAATGCCCGAGCCAGCGCAATCGAACGCGGAACAGCTTGCTCCTCACTGGTGCGAACCTGAGGAAGCTTGGCCAGAAATTTCATGGCGTCTTCCAGGTCCGCAACGGAGGCGCGAATCAATCGCAGATGATCGTAGATCGTCCGCAGGTCGGCAGGGGGCTCACCACTGCGCATTGCATAGAGCTCACGCTCCAGTCTGAAGAAGTCGCGCGAACTCTGCCTGAAGATCTCTCGCGGCTTGGTGGAACGCCCGGTACTCGAAACCCAGCCACCGGAGCGTGCTGCTCTCGTTGCAGCGTCGCGCAGGTCTCGGCGATCGAGCTCGCTGAGGCTCGACCAGTCGAACTGAGGCGCTTTTAACTCTAGCGTTTCTTGCTGAGGCATCTTAGCTGAATTCGTTACCGATAGCTCGACGCTTGGAGGTCGAACATTTCAGCGTACCGCCCTCCGAGAGCAATTAAGCTGTCGTGGTTTCCTTGTTCCGCAATGGCACCGTTTTCTAGCACAATAATGCGTTCCGCCATGCGGACGGTAGAGAACCGGTGCGAGATAAAGAGAGCCATTTTACCTTTCGTGAGTTCGTTGAAACGCTGGAACACTTCAAATTCGGCTCGAGCGTCGAGGGCGGCCGTAGGTTCGTCGAGAATCAGAACTTGCGCTTCACGGAGATAAGCCCGGGCAAGAGCCAACTTCTGCCATTCTCCTCCAGAGAGGTCGACCCCGCCTTCAAACCTTCGCCCTAGCATCTGCTCATACTCTTTCGGCAACCGGTTGATGACGCCGTCGGCAAGGCTTTTCTCCGCCGAGGCCCGAATCCGATGGAGATCCGAAAGGTATTCAATGCGACCAACGGCTATGTTTTCACGCGCCGTCATCTCGTATCGCATGAAATCCTGGAAGATGACGCCGATTTCCTTGCACAAATCCGCTATATCGTAATCGCGCAGGTCCGTGCCATCCAAAAGGATGCGCCCCCCGCTCGGATCGTAGAGCCTGGTAATTAGCTTGACGATGGTCGTCTTACCCTGCCCGTTTTGTCCGATGAGTGCGATGCGTTCGCCAGGTTCCAGACGGAAATTCAGGTGATCGAGAACCAAGCGCTCCGTCCCTGGGTATTGGAAGGAAACATCGATGAACTCAAATCCCTTGGAGATTGGACGCGGCGCCATCAATGCGTTGGGCTTCGAAACCACCGACGGCTCCATCTGGAAGAAGGCGAGAAGATCGGTCAGGAATAGGGCTTGGTCCGCAATGCTCGAGAGCGTCGAGAAGATTTGAGAGATGTTATTCGACGCATTCATGATGATCTGCGTCAAAAACACCAGGTCGCCGTAGCTGAGAACACCGGTGACTGTCTTATAGATGATCCAGACATAAGCGCCGTAGTAGCCGGCCGTGCTTAGAAAGGAAAGCAAAGTTGCCGCGATCAAGCGCTTTCTGGAGAGACTGAGATTCTCATCCAGTATCTGGTTCGAGAGCTTGGTGAAGCGGTTCGTCAGGAACGTATTCAGGCCGAACAACTTGAGCTCTTTGGCAGCTTCCTTACTGCCGCCCACCTGCCGCAGATAGTCGAGTTCCCGTTTGACGGGCGTTTGGCGGAAATTCAGGGCGTAGTTTAAAAATGCGAAATGGCTTTCGCCCAGGAACGCGGGGATCAAGCAGACGACCAGCAGAAGCAGTACCCAAGGCGAATACCAAAGGATGGCAATCGAGAGGGTCGCGGTCGTGACGACTTGTTGGAACAGCCGCCCGATGGATTGAATCATGCCGAGGCGATCTGTCGCCTGCACTCGAGCGCGTTCGAGACGGTCATAGAAGACCGGGTTCTCATAAGCCTGCAGATCGAGCGCGGAAGCGTGTTCCATCACCTGGATGCTGACGTGGCGGGTGTAGCGGTCCGCGAGAACGCGGTCGTAATAATCGATGACCCGGCCGAAGATGTTGGAGGCCATGACCAACGCGAATTCAAGGGCGACTAGCCACCAGAGCTGGGTCGAAGCGGGTAACTTGTGCTGCACTGTGCCCGCGATGTTATCGATGATCAAGCCAGCGACCTTTGGGGCGGCCGCGGCGACAAGGGAAATGAGGATTCGGAAGAATAGTCCGAGCGCGACGACCCAAGGACCGGAGTCCCAGACGATGCGCAGGACGGGAGGAACGTTTTTCAGCGCTTGCAGGCGTTCGCGCCACGCCGAAAAGAACGGCTTTTGCTTTTCTTTCTCTATGCTGTCAGACAAGGTAAGAGTTTGTAGAAGCCAAGTGTACCGGAGGCTTCTACAGTAGAGATGCGAGGGCGGCGTTCTGTTTCTACTCAGAGCCGTGGGGCAGTTTTAGTCTGTGCGAGGTGAGTACGGTAGGATGGACTTCGGGTAGAAACCCGAATTGAAGTTCGTAGCTGAGCGGGAGTAATTCAGCGGTAGAATGCCAGCTTCCCAAGCTGGACGTCGCGGGTTCGATCCCCGTCTCCCGCT
>CAVSTI010000032.1:0-53655 GCA_963730775.1 uncultured Acidobacteriaceae bacterium
CTAGTTGAATCGCAGTTCCGAGTGTGATCGGAATGAGAGCATCAAATTAGCAATATAGAGATTGGTTGGGAAGCAATCCCCTAAGGGAATGCCAGCAGCACAAATGTCTTGCGGTGTCCGTGCTGTTTCCAGGAAGGTAGAAGCTCACAGTGTGAACCATCCGGTCCATACGAGTCCGGCATGAAGGCCTGTAGGATTACGTAGCCGCGACGAACCGGGCCGGGCGTCACGAGGTTTTCGTCAAAGCTAACTGACGTCTTAGCTGATAGATGTTTTGCCGACAGGCAGATGCAGTGTGAAACACGCAGATGTCGAACTGATAAATGTGCAGAGTGTTAAAAGCGGATGGGTCAGTGGCAAGCTGCAGGCTATACGAAGCTGAAGCCTTGCAAGCGCGTTGTATGCGCCTTGTCCTGAACACTGCGCTGAGTCTACCCCAGTGATTGTCGGCACCGAACGGTTGCAGGCGACGCTGATCGAGGGCCCAAAAGCAGGTAGTGTCAACAGGAAAATAGTCAGTCTAAGACGATCTTCATAGTCAGACTTTGTACGTTGTGGAGCGGCTGTCGACTTAGCTCGTCCAGCAATAGCTCAGTAAAGTGTGTCCGTCAACTTGCCATGCCACCGCCGGGCAGCGGTATCTTGTTGCAGCGAAGTGCGCGGTGGTAGCAGGCGAGGAAACGCCACGCACCGAAAGCGAATGAATCAGCGGACGCTAGTCAACGAGTTCCTTCGGTTCGAGGGCGGTTTGTGTGCCTACCGCTTGCGACCGGAAGCTTATTCCGCGTGATCGGGCAAAGGCAAGCAATCCCCAGAACGTGATGTAGACATACTGCATCGCTTGCGCCAGTAGAATGTATGCGATCGCGTTCGTTTTGGAGAACCCGAACGGTACGAGCACACCCACCGCAACAAACTGGTAAATTCCAACATAACCAGGGGTCGAGGGCAGCGCGCTTCCCAAGCCCAGACCAGTGATCAGCAAAAGCGCGACAGGCAAAGTAGTGCTCATTCCCAGAGCGTGCATACCGATCAAAGTACTGAAAGCATCTGAAAACCAGATCACGATCGTCAGCGATAGAAAGCCGAGCAGGCGGGCCCAATCGTGAAAAGCTCGCAGTCCCATATGCACATGCGTCAGAATCTCGGCTAGCTTATCGCCGATCGCCTTTGGTATGGGTAAGCGCATCACGATGCCATGCCAGACCTTCTCCAGCTTGGGCACAATGAGGATTGCTAAGGCACCGCCGAAACCCAGAATCGCAAATGGGCGCGCTGCGTTGTCGAACCAACCGGGCCGGAAAGGAAGCGTCAGGAGCACGATCGAACTGATGAGTACCAGCGCGATTGCGTCCGCGAGCCGCTCCGTGAGCGCCGTCGTCAGCACAAACATCTTCCCTAGTCCCGTCGCGGAACTCACCATCATGGTCCGGACAAGTTCGCCGGCACGGGCCGGAAGAAAGTTATTGCCGAAATAGCCCGCCGCTGTTGCCCAGAATGCTGTGCTTATTGGAACTGGTGCTTGAGCTTGTAACAGAATCCGCCACCGATAAGCCCGCAGAAACAGCGAAAAAGTGGAGATCAGCAACGCCAGAAGAACGTAAGGAACGTACGCTCGCGATACGATGCGCCAGACTTCCGCCCACTCTATGCCTCGCAGCGAGTAATAGAGCAGGATCCCGGCCAGGACCAGCGCAATAAGCCAATACAGCGCCTTCTTGCTCGATGATGTTTTCGTTTCGACTAATTCACTCATCCGCTGTTCAACGGCGTGGTCAAACTACGCCAAACCTCATAGTCGCACTTATGGAGAGAAAGCTAAATCCCCCGCAACGGTTCGCCGGGAGGGTACTCGAAGTTGACGCGCTCCTTCTCGATGACTAAAGGGCGTTTCATGACTTGGGTGTGAATAGCGCCGATGTACTCACCAAGTATGCCCATGGATACGAGTTGCACGGAGCCCAGAAAGAACAGCCCAATCACCAGGGGAGCGACACCCACCGAGAAGTTGCTCCAGAAAATGAGCTTGTACAGCAGGTATCCGACGCCGGCCAGCATGGAAAGAGCAGCGCCGATAAAGCCCAGAAAAGTCACAAATCGTAGCGGAACTTTTGACAGGTTGGTGATGCCAAGCATCGCCATGTCATAGAGCGTATAGAAGTTATTTTTGGTGATCCCACGTATTCGCCGGGGCTGTTCAAACGCCAACGTGTAATAGGGCAGCCCAATCTCCGCGATCATGCCCCGGAAATAGGGATACGCATCATCAAACGAACGGATGGCGTCCACAACCTGGCGGTCGTATAAACCAAATCCCGTGAAGTTCTCGAAGGTGTTGATGTCAGACAAGCGTTGGACCAGCCGGTAGTACTGCGTCCGGATCCAGAACATCAGCTTGTTTTCCTTGCTGGCCGTCTTGAGACAAAGGACCATCGAGTAGCCCTCTTCCCATTTCCGGATCATCTCCGGAATCATTTCGGGCGGGTCCTGCAGATCTGCCACAAGGCCGATCACGGCGTCTCCGCATGTCTGGAGAAACGCGTGAAAGGGAGACCGTATGTGCCCGAAATTGCGGGCGTTCACGATGACCTTGATGTTCTGATCTTCCCTTGCAATCTCTTTGAGAATTGCTACGGTCCGGTCTCGCGAGGAGTTATCGATGAAGATGTGTTCGTAGCGATAAGGGCCCACGCTGAGCATCGCTGCGCGCACCCGGTTATATAACTCCCGTACGTTCTCTTCCTCGTTGTAACAGGGAGTGATAATACTGATGGTCTTCATCAATCTTCGCTGCGATCGAGGAGCCGGCCATACGGCACCCCATAGGTCACCAGATCTTCCACCGCTTGAATGTGTTGACGCTGCAGGATCGCGAGTTCAGGACTCGTTTCAAACAGCAGGAGTGGAATCGTCCAGAGGTGATCCTGGACATGATAACTGCAGGCCGCTACAACGGGCTGATTCTCTTTGATCAGCTTCCTGGCTCCGCGGATCGCAGCGGGCTCCGCAGCCTCGATATCCATTTTGATGTACGTCGGGCTTTCGTGCCGGATCGCTTCGTCTAAAGAGACGCATTGCACCGTCATGCCCCCTTCGCCGAAGGACGCTCCCACGGTACCGGTGGCCGCGAACGAAGCCATTACCTTTTGCTCACCAACGGCATATCGCGAGACCTCGATACGCTCCGCTAAGTCCCTCGGTAGGCGAGCAACGTTCTGCTGTAGAGCTTGAAAATTCTCGGGATCGGGCTCAAAAGCGAACACTTTGTTGAACCGGTTCCCGTTACGAGCGAGGAAGCGGAAAACCGTGTCTCCGTCGTATGCTCCGCAATCGACAAAGGTCTCGAGTGCCTGCAGCGAATCGACAAACTCCGGGAAGTAGATCTCGTCCTCGACGGGATCCGAAAGGGCGTCGAAGTCTCCCCGGACACGCCAAGCCAACTGCTCGACCAGACCTTCTTTCGATTGCTCGTCCGAGAGTATGTCGAAGCAGCGCTTCACGTCTTCGGCCGCCTCAATCACGTGGTGAGGGAGATCTAAGGCACCATGAGGCAGAAACGTGCTCGAGTACTTCCAGAACAGTGGCACAAAGGGAAGCACGCTATCGCAGCCCAAGCTCTCCAGCTTCTGTCGCCGTTCGGCCATTGTGTCCGAAGAGCCGCGTCCCCAGATCGTGATGACAAATACGGCCTCCCTTCCAAACCGTTCGGCTGCATCAGCAGGCGAATAAACCCTGAGCCCGTCGATCGTTGTTCCCCAGGTCTGGGGATCGTTGTCGCTGAAGGCTAAAGGTTCGATTCCGACGGCGCGCAAACCGGCTAACGTCTTCCGGCCCAGCTTGCGCGCGCCGAATAGAACAATCCGGTTGCGGCGCGACCCGGCGAACTCATCAAAGGCAGATTGCTCTCGCCCGATTGCCTCCGAGACTGTCTCACTCAGCAGTTCGTTCAGTTGCTCGCGAAGGCGTCGAATTCGCTCAGAGATCATGCTATTGCAATATCACTCCGGTAGGGGCTCAATAATCATATTGGCGTAGAACTCTTCTCGCGGCAGGAACGGCCAGAGATCCTCGAGCGGTTTCGATACGAAAGAACCGTCAGGTTTCTGGAAGCTTGACAGGCGCGGCGCGCGGCTCTCGTCCGGGATAACGTGAACGTCACAAACGACGGGCCCATCCATGTCGAGCACCTTCCGGACTTCCTCGCGCAGATTTGTCTGATCTTGAATCACAGCGGTTTTGATGCCGTAAGCTGCCGCTACCTTCGACATATCCGGAACCGTGAGTCCGGTTCGGGAGTCACAGCCGATGCTGGCTTTTCCGAAGTAATTGGCCTGGGAAGCGCGGATGGAGGCGTAACCATCGTTGTTCAATACGAAGAACTTGATAGGCAGATTCAACCGCGCTACCGTTTCGAGCTCTTGAATATTGAACTGGAATCCGCCGTCGCCATCCACGCAGATCGTCTGCTTGCGTCCGCCTGCGAGGCACACACCGATACTACCGGGAAGACCGAACCCCATCGAGCCAAGACCGGCAGTGTGAAAAATTCGCTGGCCGGTACGAGTGGGACACGCCAGGAGGAAAATCTCGATGCCCGCACCGGAGCTGCCGCTGATCAGGAGATCGTCCGGCTCCGACTCCGTGCCGATGACCTCGGCCAGGTTGTAGATACTGACCTGACCCTCCGGCTTCCGGTGCTCTTCGGTGACAACCGGATAGCGCGTCTTCCAATCGGCGCAGCGTTCGTCCCAAGCAGTTCGTTTGCGCTGCTGGACCGCTGACTTCTGTTTGAGAAGCTCGCGAAGGAATAAACCGGCATCACACTGAATCGGCTGCTGGACGAAGCCGTTTAGCTTTGCAAGCTCGGCAGCATCGATATCCACCATCACCTTGTGGGCAGCCCGCGCCAGTTTATCGGGAGCATAGCCGGTAATCGCGAAATCGAGGCGCACACCGATGGCGAGCAGAAGATCGCAATTTTGCAGTGCGAAATTTGCTCCACGCGCCGCAACGGAACCGGGACGACCGACATAGAGAGGATTGTCGCTCGCAATCAGGTCGGCGGCACACCAGGTGGCAACAACCGGGATTCCGAGCAGCTCAACAAGTTCGGCGAACTCCTTCTCGGCGCGTGCGAGACGGATGCCGTTGCCGGCAAACAGCAAAGGTCTTTCCGCGGCGTTGAGCGCCTGAATGACGGACCGGACCTGCTCGGTAAGATTAGCCGGAGCGATGACCGCTTCTTCTTCCGGGTTGAATCCGGGAAGTTCGTCCGCTTCGACCGGCGACGCCTGCACGTCGAGCGGAATGTCCACCCAAACGGGTCCGGGCCGGCCGGTTGTGGCGATGTGAACCGCCTTTTCCATTTCGTAGCGGATGCGCGAAGGATCGAGGACCGTCACTGCGTATTTCGTTACGGGCTTGACGATCGAGACGATGTCGACTTCCTGGACACCAAGCTGGCGCATTCCGAGCGGGCGGCCTTCCGGGTCGAACATCCGGTCGGGACGTTTCACCTGGCCGGAGATAAACAGCGTGGGTGTCGAATCGAGCCAGGCGCCCACCACTCCAGTCACTGCATTCGTTCCGCCGGGCCCGGTGGTAACCAGGCAAACACCGAGCCGGTTTGTTGCTTTACCGTAGTTCTCAGCCCCGATAGAACTGGCCTGCTCGTGGGAGTTACAAACGGGCTCGATTTCGGTGTGGCGGGCCAGCGACTCGTTCAGATGCATAGCACCGCCGCCAGTCACGAGAAAGACATGCTTTACGCCTTGTTGGGCGACAAAATCAAAAACGTAATCAGAAAGTTTTGGCATGAGAGAAAGCCCCGGCTACGAGCCGGAGGCCTTGGAAGCGAGGAGTGCCTCCACGAGTTCACGGACAGCGCCGTTTCCTCCGTTACGGGTCGAAACAAAAGACGCTTTCTCGCGAACAGCGGGCTGGGCATTTGCGGGAGCCGCAGACATACCCGCGATGCTCATCGCGCCGGCATCGTTGACGTCGTCACCCATGAAACAAATTTCGTTCAGCGGCACGGAGGCCGATTGGGAGAAGCTGCGCAGAGCCGTCTCTTTATCCTTGCAGTTCTTCTCGATGTAGGTGATGCCGAGCTTCTGCGCAAACCGGTCTACCAGCGGGCTGTCTTCCCCGGAGATGAGGGCAACGACGTAGCCGGCTTTCCGGGCCCTGGATACGCCCATGATGTCAGCGAAGCTAAACCGTTTCCACTCTTCGCCGTTCGGGCCCCACCATACTCCGCCGTCCGTCAGAACGCCGTCAACGTCCAGTGCAATCGCTTTGATACCGGTCATGCCGGGACAGGAGATGCACCGACGCGACGCAGTTTCTTGATGATGGGATACTCACTCTGGTAAACGCGCTTTACTCCGTCTCCAAGCGACTGTTCAATCAGTCGAATGTCGCGAACGAGACGAGAGATGCCGTTCGGTTCTAACGAAGCTGCCTGATCGCTGCCCCACATGGCCCGATCCATCGTGATGTGCCGCTCGACACAGCAGGCGCCGAGAACAACAGCGGCTACACTCGACGGGATACCGGTTTCGTGGCCGGAGTAGCCTACCGGAATTCCATAGCGCTCACGCAACGTGGGAATGGCGCGCAGGTTCAGTTCTTCATACAGCGCAGGGTAAGTACTGCAGGCATGAAGAAGAAACAGATCGTCTTTTCCGAGAACATCCACTGCGTGGTCGATCTCTTCGAGCGTGCTCATTCCCGTGGAAAGAATGATCGGCTTCCCCGTTGCTCGGGTGTATTTCAGCAACCGATCATCGGTCAGGGAAGCCGAGGCAATCTTGTAACAGGGAAGATCGAAGTTTTCAGCAAAATCGACTGAAGCTTCGTCCCAACACGAGAAGAACCAGGGAATTTTAACCGCTTTGCAGTAGGCGTCGATTTCCCGGTATTCGTCGAGACCGAATTCAAGGCCGCGCTTCAGATCGCCGTTCGTCGTTCCGAATGGGTTCTCTCTCGGCTTCGAAAGTTCTTCGGCGGTATAAACGACATCGATTGTCCGCTTTTGAAACTTGACCGCATCGCAACCGGCAGCGACCGCTACAGAGATCAGGCGCTTCGCGAGATCCAGATCGCCGTTATGGTTAATGCCCACTTCGGCGACAATGTAACAGGGCTCTCCGTCGCCGACTTTCTTGTTACCGATCTGTATTGTTCGATTAGAAATTGCCATCCGACTTTGAAATTATGTCACAAGGAACGGCATTGGAACCGTGACTTTGGTCAAATAATGGTTAAGATATGAGCACTCAAACGAGTACCCCGACATCCTCCGCCGAGTTTGCGCAGGACTACAGAACTAAGCTCCTGGAGGCCATCGGCGGGGTAGACCTGGAAGTAGTAGGCCGGGTTATCGACCTGCTCAAAGCCGCGCGTGACAAACAGCGTCACGTCTTTACCTGTGGAAATGGCGGCAGCGCTTCCACAGCCTCGCATTTCGTCACCGATATGGTGAAAGGCGCCAGTTACAACCGGGACGCAAGGTTCCGGATTATGGCGCTAACCGATTCGCTGCCCACGATCACAGCTTATTCGAACGACGTTTCGTACGACTGCATCTTTGCCGAGCAGCTCAAAAATTTCGCCGAACCGGACGACGTCGTCATTGCTATCAGCGGCTCCGGCAACTCGCCGAACGTCGTGAAAGCAGTGGAGTATGCGAACTCAATCGGCTGCAAAACGGTCGCACTGACCGGCCGCGATGGAGGGAAACTCGGATCGCTGGCGCAAGTTGAAGTACGTGTGAAATCCCCGCACATGGGACGCATCGAAGACGCACATCTGATTGTTTGCCACATGATGTGCTACTACTTCATGGAAAACTGAGCCGAGCTTACCGGGCCCGGTGCCAGTCGAACATTCTGCGAATTGCCTCATCGAGGGGAATCTTAACCTCGAGCCCAAGTTCTTCGCGTGCCCGATCAACGCAAGGAACGTAGCGGGCAGGTGGTACGCCGGGTTTAGGTGTCTGGGCAATCTCAACTGCCGTTCCAGGCGTACTCTTGTCAGCAACACAGCGGGCTAATTCCGCAATATTGACGTCCCGGTCAGAACCCACGTTGTAGGGACGGGCAGGTTGTCCCCGCAAGAGAATCGTCCAAAGCCAGACGGCCATATCCGCGGCGTACAGGTAAGAGCGTCGCGGCGTACCGTCGCCGGCGATACGGATTGGACCGCCGCTGAGAGCGTCGCGAACAAAGTTCCCCACCGCAAAGTTCAGATGGAGCGGCAGATGCGGTCCCGCAAAAGCAAACAAGCGAGCGATGACCGGCTCAAAGCCGTATTGCTGGCCGTGCAGCGTGCAGAGAAACTCCGAAGCCCGCTTCGCCTGCCCATACCCTGAGCGGACATCCGTGGTCTCCGGGGCGCCAAGGTAGTCTTCGCTAATGCGATCGATTTCAGGAGGCTGCGTGCCGTAGACCGCGCCGGAACTCGTGAACAGCAGCCGCTTCGTCTGAGCGTTCCGGACGAACTCGAGCACACGACGTGTACCCGCCAATTCCCGATCGAATGTACCGCCCGGTTCTTGTTGGGACGGCGCCGAGGTTTGATCCGTTGCCGCGTGGATCACGAAGTCATATTTGTCTGGCGGAATCGGGAAGTCCGATAACGAGCCCTGGAGGAAGGTTACGGACGGATCGGCTGCCGCTTGCGGAGCTTTGCCTGCAAAGGCTCCAGGATTGCGCGAGAGAAGCGTGACAGTCGAATCCAACCGGAGATGGCGATTGGCCCACACGAACGTCTCAACTAGCCAGGTGCCCACGAAACCGGTACCACCGGTAATGAAGAGGTTGCAGCCGCGCAAGCTCTCCCAGAGATCTTTCGTTTCATCCAGGACGTACGCGAGATCCCGTTCGAGCGGATGCCGCGCCATTCGCTACGAAATTGCCACGAGGTGTTCTTTGGGAAGTTTGTGAAACGTGTCGACCATGTACTCGAGCATGGCCGGGTTGATGCCGGGATAGACACCCACCCAGAAGACCTGAGTCATGACGAAATCGGTATTTTCCATCGACCCCACCACACGATGCGGGATGTCCTGATACGCGGGCTGGCGCAAGAGGTTGCCCGCAAACAGGAGGCGTGTCGCAATCTTCCGGCCTTCAAGGAACGCGATCACCTGATTGCGGTTGAACGGGGCATCTTTCCGTACGGCCATAGGAAAACCAAACCAGCTAGGCTCGGAGTTGGGAGTCGCTTCGGGCAAGATGAAAAACTCTTCGAGGTCTTTCAGGCCGGCATAAAGCGCGGCGAAGTTCGCCCGGCGCCGCTCGATGAAGTCCGGCAACTTCTTAAGCTGCGACACTCCTACGGCCGCCTGCATATCGGTCATTTTCAAGTTGTAGCCGATATGGGAGTACGTGTACTTATGGTCGTAACCGCAAGGAAGCTCGCCAAGCTGCCAGTCGAAGCGTTTTCCGCAGGTATTCTCTTTCCCGGGTTCGCACCAGCAATCGCGGCCCCAGTCACGGAACGATTCAACGAGCGTCTTCAGGAGCGGCTTCTCTGCGAGCACGCAACCACCCTCGCCCATGGTGATGTGGTGAGCCGGATAGAAACTGACCGTTGCGAGATCACCAAACGTACCCACCTTCTGGCCACCGTATGTGGCTCCGACCGCATCGCAGCAATCTTCCACCAGCCAGAGGTCGTACTTACGACAGAAGTCCGTGACGGCTTTCAAATCGAAGGGATTGCCCAAAGTATGAGCAAGGACGACAGCCCGGGTGCGCTCCGATCGCGCTTCTTCGAGTTTGCTTGCGTCAATGTTGTAGGTCGGGATCAGTTCATCGACGAAAACGGGTACGAGCCTGTTCTGGATGATCGGGTTGACCGTTGTCGGAAATCCGCCAGCGACCGTGATCACTTCGTCTCCAGGCTTCAGACGGCGATCTCCCAATTTGGGGGAGGTGAGCGCCGTGACAGCAAGAAGGTCGGCCGAAGATCCCGAGTTGACAAGCGTTGCGGTCCGAATTCCGAACCAGCGTGCGAACTGTTTCTCGAATTGTGCCGCGAACCGGCCCGTGGTCAGCCAGAAATCAAGCGACGAATCCACGAGAGAACGCACGTCTTCGTTGTCGAAGACTCTTCCTGAAACAGGAACGGGACTTTGACCGGGAACAAAGGGCCGCTCTGCGAACGCGGCGCCGTGATACTCGCTAACGAGATCGAGAATACGTGCCCGCAAGCTGTCCGCTTGTGAACTCATCGTTCGATCCTCCGATAAAGTTGCGATACCACTGAATTGTTTTCGAAAGCCCCTCTTCCAGGGTAAAGAGCGGTTTCCATCCAAGTTCCGTTCGGGCCTTCTCCGCGCTCAGGTACTGATGCCTGATTTCATTCGAAGCTTCGTTCCGGATATCCGGCCTGAGCGAAGACTCCATCTTTTCGAGGATCATGTTCACCAGCTCGGTCACAGTCACCTGAATCTCGTTCGAGAAGTTATAGCTCTGGCCTCGAAGGCGCTCGGGGTCACGCAGTAAGTGCTCGGCGAGAAGCATGTAAACGGCGGCTCCATCCTCAACGTAGAAGTAGTCGCGCACAAATTGGCCGTCCGAACGAATCACCGGAGCCTCACCCCGCAAGACGGAGCGGATGGTTCCCGGCACAATCCGGTTCCAGTTCAGATCGCCGCCGCCGTAGAAGTTGCCGCAGCGCGTAATCGCCACCGGAGACCCATACGTTTTGCCGTAAGCCTGAGCAATCAGATCAGCGCATGACTTGCTGACGTCGTAAGGATGGCGGCCCTCTAAAGGCGTGTTCTCGGAATATGGCAGTACGGTCTGGTCACCATACGCTTTATCGGAAGAAGCGAGCACGATGGCTTTTACCGAAGGAGAGCGCCGGCTTGCTTCGAGCACGTTCCAGGTGCCCTCGATGTTGGCTTCGAACGTCGAGACCGGATTGCGATTTGCGATGCCGACGATGGTCTGCGCGGCGAGATGAAACACCGTGTTGATCTCGTACTCGCCGATCGTGCGCTCGAGGCAATCGCGATCGCAGATGTCTCCGCGAACAACTTTGACGCGATCAATGGTGTGGCTCCGGACCAATTCGCTTTGCGGCACCCAGTCGCGCACGAGGCAAACCACATCCGCGCCAGCCTCGACCAGGCTGCGTGTCAACCAGCTACCAACGAGACCCGTTCCTCCCGTGACCAGTGTGGGCCTGTCCTGCCAGACAAGCGACTTCAAGCCCAAACCTTCCAAGGTGCCTCGCCCGATTTCCATACGTCGTTCAGGAATTGATATTCGCGATACGTATCCATTGCCTGAAAGAAGCCTTCGTGGTGATAAGCCATCAATTGCCCTTCGGCCGCAAGACGCTCCAAAGGCTCCCTTTCGAGAACACACTCATCGCCGTCAAGATAGTCGAAGATCTTCTTTTCGAAGACAAAATAACCCGCGCTGGCCCATGCATCGGATTTCGGCTTTTCGATGAAGTTCATCACCTGATTTGCCTCATTGATATCGAGAATGCCGAAGCGCGATACCGGACGAAAAGTGGTGACCGTGGCTATCTTCCCGTGACTCTTGTGGAATTGAATTAGCCGCTTGATATCTACGTCGCTCACACCATCACCGTACGTGACCATCAAACAATCGTCCGTTTCCACATAACGTTGGATGCGTTTCAGGCGGCCACCGGTCATGGATTCTGCACCAGTTTCGGCGAGTGTTACCGCGAAGTCCTGTTCCTCGTGATTGTCGTTGTACCGGATTTGCGCGTTCCTGCCGAGTTGGATAGTGAAGTCGTTGTTCATTGCCTCATAATTCAAGAAATATTCCTTGATCATGTTGCCCCGGTACCCAAGGCAGAGAACGAAGTCACGGAACCCATAATGGGCATACAACTTCATGATGTGCCAAAGGATCGGCCGGCCGCCGACATCCACTAACGGTTTTGGTCGAAACTCAGTTTCTTCTCGTAGGCGAGTACCTAATCCCCCGCACAGAATGACTACTCTCACTTATGAGGATTATACTTTGCGGTTATGATCTAGTTGCGGTTGGAGTTTCGCGCGAGTACTCATCGCATGTCCTGCAGGCCTAAATTGCTCCACAGGATGCATGAACCGGATCGAATCAATCAGACTTAATGCCTTTCAGCAACTACACTCTTGCCGACCTCGCCGGATCGCTTCTCGCCGTCGTCATGTTCTTCCCCGTACTTTTTGTTCCGGGGTATGTCATGGGCTGGGTCACGAATTGTTTTCGCTTCCGTGAACTAAGCCCGCGCTGGCGATGTGTCATTTCTGTGCCCGTGTCGATGGCTGTTTCTCCTGCGGCGATCTACTGGTTCGGGATTTTCGGCGGCTGGTCCAGCGTTGCCATTCTCTTCCTCGCCTATCTTCTCTACTGGATATGGCTGCTTACGGGCGGATCCGGGCACGAACGATGGAACACCTGGTTGCGGGATCTGCAGGCGTTTCCCAAAGGCATCTGGCTGACAGGATTGGCCTGGATGGTGATCGTCCTGGCCTCTCTGGTGGACCTGCAGATCGATCACCGACTCTACTTCTCCGCTACGGCCTACGACCATACTGTCAGGACGGCCATCACCGCCACGATTGCACGGGTTGGTTCACGCCCGAACAATCCGTTCTATTACCTGACGGGTCCGGTACCACTTCGCTATCACTACTTCTGGCTTTTGCCTTGCGGGTTTCTGAACCATCTGGCGGGTTCCCTTGCTCCGGCCAGGAACTGCATGTACGCAAGCGCCGTTTGGTGTGGATGGGGATTCATTGCTCTCGTCCCGACAACTTTGCGCTTCCTACTCGGATTCCGAGGGAAGCGCTCTTCGTCTCCGGACCTATCTTGCCTTAGCGTTTACGTCCGTCACTGGTCTGGACCTACTTCCGACGCTCTATCTTTATCACTCGGGAACCGTTTATCCCGATTTGGAGTGGTGGAACAACAACCAGATCACATCCTGGTGGGGCGCGGTGATTTGGGTTCCGCACCACTTCGCGGCGCTGGTCATTGGAGTGATCGGCTTCCTGATTTGCGTGGCCGCACGTGAGGCAGCCCAGACGCGGCAGTTCATTGGTCTGTTCGCTCCTGGCGGGGGTCGCCCTTGGCAGTCTGGTGGGCAGTTCTGTCTACGTAGCCGTTGTGATGGCCGCGTTTCTCAGCCTATGGACGGTCATGAGCCTCATTAAGCGCGACGCGAAGCAGTTCTTCGCCCTCGCGATTGCGGGGATTGTCACTCTCGTCATTGCTGTCCCTTACCTGCATTCGCTGTCCGGCGAAGGTGAGGGCGGACCATTCATAACTCTTTCGATCCGCCACTTCTGGCCGGTGGATGACTACGCTGCGTCCCACCATGTTCAGGTGCGACTCGTGGCCTGACTTCTGCGGTCCCTTGTCACTCCTTTAAACTATTTCCTCGAGCTGGGATTCTTCTTCGCGGTCGGCGTTGTTTTCCTGTGGAAGTTGAGGAGGAAACGTAATCTTTCCCTGGCCTTCTGAGCTTGCTGCTCGCCGCGATATCCGTCTTTATCTCGACCTTCTTCAGGTCGGGCGTCATTGCGACGAATGACTTGGGAGTTCGTGGTTTCATGCCCGCGCAATTTGTTCTGCTGTTGTGGGCCGCCGATCTGTTCAGCGAATCTTCGGGCCGGGCAAGCGCGAATCCAATGGCTGCAGTAGGACTTTCGGAAGTCGGGGATGGGCCATACTTCTGCTCTTCGGAGTGGGAGGAACGGTCTACCAGATCAGCATGCTGCGGGTCCACGGGATACTCGCGGATCACGGCTTATCCGGCCTGGTACATGCCCGACCGTCAACTTGGAGAACGTACTTATGCGCTTCGCCAGGCTTACGAACTGGCTCGGAGACAGACGGGAAGTGATGCAATCATCCAAAAGATCCCGAATTGGAAATATGACGACATCTACTTCGGCCTCTACTCTCGTCGGCAGACAGCGGCGTACGATCTCACCTGCGGGGCTCCAGTTCGGAGGTGACCCTCATGCTTGTGCCGCGAAGCTTCCTTTGCTTACAGATGTCTTTGACAAAACCGATGCCTTTGATCTCGCCGCTCTGAGTAGACTTTGTAGTGATCTCAAGATCAATGTCCTCGTAATCAAAGATAAAGACGGAATCTGGGACAAGGAGCCAGAGTGGCTCAGAAGCTTGCCTGTGCTTGCAGCCAACCGCTACGCCCGCATAGTGGGGATCGGGCCTGAGTGGCGGGCTCAGCCATCTCCTGCGCTGGAAAGTCACAGTTCAGCTAAGCCTGGGAGTCCGACGTCCGCGCGGTAGGCCTCGATTATCTCTTCATGCGTTCAGCGTGCGAAGGAGGCGCATATAGGCGATTCAGTTGAAGTCTCGAACTGCCCAGCGCTCGAGGGTAGGTTCGGAGTTCCTTCGGCAGGACTCGGTGCCAAGCGGCAGCACCATCTGCTCCCTCCGGTATACGGTCGACCATCACGAACTTGACGCCCTCTTTCCGAAAGAGATCGAACACTCTGTCTTTCACCTGAGGCGGTGCATACCAGAACGCCTTAACTTCCGTTCGGTTGTGAAATACCAGGCGGAACAGGAGATTCTCCTGACGGTCGCAGCCACCGGGATTTCCGCAACAATCTTCGCGCCGTCAATTCTGGCCCACTCAGCGTTAATGGCTTCTCCAATCCAGGCAATTCGGTCACCAGGGCGAAGGCCAGCTTCTTTCATTCGCTGCGCAATCATGCCGTTGACGTTCCGCTCGGATTCGCGGAGATGCACCAGATCGTCAGGGCGTGCCGTGCAGGAGATCGTAAGCCGCTCCAGAAGAAAGACACGGCAACAAGTAAAGCCGATAGCTGAAAGACATAATTCCCAATGCTGCGAACGGTCGGCCGGTGACCGAGAGATGCTGGCAAGGATGCACATCCAGATCACCAGGAAGTTGCCGGCCACATAGCGGGGATCGAGATACACCAACGTATAGCACGCCGATGTACGCGATCGAAGGCAATAGGAGAAACCAATACGCCAATATGCCTCGTTGCGAGAGCCAGCGCAGCCATCCGGCAAAAAAGATAAGGACGAAGGCCGGAAGCACAATGGGAGATCGAAGAAACAAATAGATCGCTCCCTTCAGACCCCGCTTAAGCACATACAGTTGCGGTCCGAGTTTGAGATGCGGCGATATTCCGGCGTACCAATAAGACGGGTCGTACCACGGCGGATAATTCCCGGAACCGGCGAAGCAAAGGTGTATACGGCGGGATGATCGAAAAGCTTATGAGTGGGATGAAGAGGCGTCCCGATGTCGCCGGGTTCTCCCTGCCAATGAGACTAATCGTGCCGCTCCATCGATCTCCCAGCCGTAGTTCAACTTTCCGGCATCCCCAGAGTGAAGCGGCCCTTTGAGACGTCAGTGCGATAAGAAATGGTAAACGACAATGACTGCGGCTGCCGCGCTTACAGCGATTGGCTTAAGGGATGCGACTGCCGGGTTCTGCTATAAACATAACAGCCGCAATGACAAGATAAAAGGGCACAAAGACGGCAAAGGCCGCTCGCGTCGAAATACTCAAGACCGAGCAAGAACCCAAACCAGGTGTAAGTGGAGACATTCGCGTCTGTCCGGCTTCGATCTTCAGAAGTAATGCCGCAAGGAAGATGCCCAATGGCGGTTCCCACCATGTCTGGTGAGACATAGCCGATTCCAACAGCAGCAAGGGTACTGATCAGGAAAACGCAGTACCCGACAATTCGGATAGTGGGTTCGGATAGACCTGTGCCTTCGGTAAGCCGGTTCTGAAGCTTTTGCAGGCCCTGAAGGAACTGTTCAAACCCGACAAGACATGCCATGTAAGCGAGAAATTTATGCGATGAAGAAGTCCGGTTTCCCAATAGCCCGAAGGCCGCAGAAGGAGCATCCAGAAGCTAAGATCCAGGAGTACAGAGGACTCCAATAGCTGTTCAGAGCTGCATTCCAATCACCTGCTACATAGTAGTGAGCAATGTCGAGATACGAGACACCATCGCTAAAAATGCGGTGGCGAGTGTACCATGCCTGCAAAAGTCCGGCACCGATGAGAATGGTCCAGCAGATTATTTTTAGACGCCGGAGATTCCGGGATTCTCGTGTGAGGGCAGGATCAGACTGCGCGAGAAACGCGCCAAGTTCGCCAACACCGGCTTCATTTGTGTCCAGCATGTTTCGAACGAAATGCTGGCGCTCCTTGAATCATCGAACAGCGCCTCCGTTTACGTTAGCATGTGGAATGAGGTCCAGTCTGGCCTCTGCGGGGAGTGTTCCTGAATATTGGTAAAGTCCCAATTATCCGAAAGGTTGGACTCGCGATGGAAGCCGTTAATATTACCAGTAAGGCGCTCGCGTCCAAATCGTAATCCCTGCTTCGGACCAGTCTCACGCTAAACTCCGAAACAGCGAATGAGATTTACGTTTGGAAGTGCGCCACTCAGCCATCTTGAAGCTCTCGAAATTCTGCTGACACTAATTTGCGTAATACTGACTTTCGTTCGGCCCACGGTCGGCGCAACACTCTTTCAGTCCGTCGAATCAAAACTGCGTTCATTATCGACGCGCTCGCTTCTCTGCGCACTCCTCCTCTTCGCCTCCCCTATCGCTGTCCGGCTGCTGCTGCTTCCGGTTTATGGGCCGCCCACACCTTTCATCCACGATGAGTACGCTTACCTCTTGCAAGCCGATACCTTCTCGTCGGGCCGGTTGACTAATCCGCCGCCGCCATACTCTAACCACTTCAGCTCGATTTATGTGTTGACTCAGCCGACGTATACCGCCGAATACCAACCGGCTCAAGCCATGACGCTGGCGCTAGGCCAAGTCCTCACAGGGCAACCCTGGGCCGGCACGCTTCTCACTATTGGCGTCTTTTTCGTTGCACTCTATTGGGCGCTTAGAGCCTGGCTCTCTCCTGTTTGGGCGCTCACCGGAACACTCATCGTCGAAGTCAGCATCGGCGTGCTCGGTTATTGGACGAACAGTTACTGGGGCGGGGCCGTCCCGGGCATCGGTGGCGCACTCATCCTCGGCTCACTACCTCGGCTCCGGGCCGGTCGCTACATCTGGCATTCGTTCGCCCTTGCCTGTGGCATGTCGATTCTCGCTAACAGTCGCCCGCTCGAGGGCTTGCTGCTATCCGAGCTCACCGCCGGTGCGCTGCTTTTCTGGCTGATCAAAGGAGAGCTGCCGGTTCGCGTTCTGCTCGCACGAGTTCTACTGCCCATGGCCATTGTTCTTGGCCCGATGCTTCTCTTCGAGGCGTACTACAATGCGCGCGTCACAGGCCGTGGCACACTGCCTCCATATCTGCTGTACCGGTCCCAATTTGGGGTGCCGCAGGGCTTCTTCTGGCAGCCGCCGTTGAGAGTTGAGGGGCACTTGCCAGTCGATATCCAAAGCGAATACGACACGCAGGTGAAGGCGCACGAGCGCCGCAAGTCGGTGAAGGGTCTCGCTTTGGCGACGGCTGGCAAGCTGCGCACCTTCTGGGAGTTCTATATTGGTGTCCCTTTTACGACGGCTCTTGTCTTTATGCCTCGCAATTGGCGCGCTGCGAATCGAGGCCTTCTGGCCTGTGCAATCGTCCTGGTTCTCGGATTCGAAAACTTGACATACTTCGCCTACTTCCCTCATTACTCAGCGGCCATCGCCGTTGCGATCTATGTCGTTCTCTTCGATTGCCTGCGTGGTTTGAGGTCACGCGGTCCTCGAGGCCTGTTCCTCTCGCGCACTCTGCCCTGATCTGCCTCCTCGGCCTCCTCATTCCTGTGGGCGGGCGGTTGATCCAACCACTTCTGCCGGGAGCGCTTCTCGGTTATCAGCACTCTGGGACAGCGAGTTTGAAAGCTGGATTTCTCGCGAGCAGTTCACGCCCCGGCTTACCGCAAGCCCGGACCAACACCTTGTACTCGTCCGCTACGACCCGCGCAGACATCAGGACGATGATGCCTGGGTCTACAATCGTGCTGACCTTGAACACGCAAAAATTGTTTGGGCTCGTGAGCTCGACCCCGCATCCAACCTTCAAGTGATTCGGCACTTCGCTGGGCGAAAGGTTTGGCTCGCACTGCCCGACGAGCACCCTCAGCGTCTAATCCCCTACCCTGATGCCGGACGTTAGTTGTGCTTTGCGTTTCGGGGCATTGGAAAGGGAAGCTCAAATGTTCCGCTTATTCGCGCCTGAGTACACGATCACTCCGGACGCTGTAACTCGGTTGTTACGTTTGGCGTAAGTGCGTGCAAGCGCCACCGCGCCACACGCGAATGCGAAGTAGAGAGCGGCGAGGCGTAGAAAAGAATGACTCCGTGCCAAAACGCGCGCGAACTACTGTTCTCGTTCCGAAGGTATAAGGAGCAGCCAACCGGAATACGTTCCTGACATAGTCGGACAAAACCCGTTGCCAAAGCTAATGGCAGCAAAACCACACGCCGAGGCCGAGGCAGATAAACGTACATACGTATCCGGAGAACAAGCTCAGCAAGTTTGATCGCTGGGTTCAATTAACGTCCGCCATGAATTTGGCGGCTTATGCTTACGCATTGAAGCGTGACGTGCAAGGCCTGCTGCTGTTCTACCTCGCGTGCAGCATTGGATTGGCGTTCAACCTGACGGCCCTCATGGATGCCGTGACTACCATATCCCGTGGTTCTGGGCTTCTCTCGTAGGCGTCGTGATTGGATCGGTTTGGAATTACTGGGTGACTTCTCCTGATCTGGCAGATCACCCGGCGCCGCACCGCAGCTATTCAGCAAGCCTACGAATCTGAGTTGACGGCCGCCTGCTGTCGCGGGTGCCCAGGGGTAAGCGGTTCTTCTGCGCTAGAGGGTGGGTCCTGGGGCGCTACGACCTAGCGGAGAACGCTTCGCAAGGTAAATGGTGTAGATCTTTAGAACGTCGGCGAACGCCTTCAGAAAATCCAGGGGCTTAACCTTGGAACCAGCAACATCGGACCAGGCCTCAAGGGGGAGTTCGTAGATCTTCGCCTCCAGTTGCTTCACTCCATAACGCCGGCTAGATCTGGCAAGTATCTCCACATCGAATACCCACTTCGTAACGAAGGGATCGGCGAAAAGAGTATGTGTATCATCTCGCACTCGGAAGAGCTTTGCCCCACATTGGGTGTCATAGATTGGCAAGCGCAGCATCACCGAGACCACCGTCGCGAACACGCGTCCTAAGTAATGCCGCAAGGGCTTTCGGTTGATCAGCCGGCCACAGAGTTTCACCCGGGAACCAAAGGCAAAGTCGACGTGTTCATGTGTTCTAAGGACATCGCCTAGCTGACCCACCGCGTCAAGCGGTGTTGCCAGATCAGCATCCCAGTAACCGATCACTGCCGGCCGTCGAGTCAACGCATAGATGAGCCCGTAGCGTACCGCTTCACCCTTGCCCTTGTTTGTCTCCAGTCTCAAGAGTTCAACAGCTCCTGGGAACTCTAATTCGGAATCGGGATAACATCAGCGCCGTATCATCAGCACTGCCATCGTCAACAAAAATGATGCTGACATTTGCTGTAGCGGCGAGAAACCTTCGGAACGCAACCAGATCGAGCCGATGAGCTTCGTTAAAGCACGGGATGATTAGGCAAACGGTCTCAAACTCAGGCACGTCTCTGCACAGTGTAAAACTCTAGCGAGAAGGATCTCAGATCGAGAGATTCCGTCACAGAGAATAGAGTCGTCGCGCTCCAGGTTCGAGCCGGCCCAGGATGAGCCGGAATACATTAGGGAAACCAATACCAAGGAAGCGCGGCCCTGATCGGTCAAGATCTACAACTCAATACGATAGATTCTGATCTCTCCGGGCATGGAGCGGTCATGAGAGGGAAAGCTCCGTATGAGTTTGAAAGCGTTCCCGTCCTTGATCGTCTTCTTCAGCAGCGCATCGTGAGTGAATTTCACCTGCGGTGTGAAGTTATCGACGACAACGAGTCCAACTTTCTCGTCGCGCATGAAATGGAGCAACTCGGACGGGCTCGAATAGGTGCAGTGATAACCCGCGCCATTCCAATCAACGCTTGCAAGCGACTTCGTTCCTCGAAGAATTGTCTCGACCGGATGAGGCTGAACCATCGCCATCTCAGAGATCAGCATGCCTTCGCCTCCCGAGTTCGAAGAGACCAGAATCGTCGCATTCGTTTGTCTTCGTAACGCCGGCCAGGAAGCTTGCCGTCTCGGTGTACCCGTAGTGCTCCACTCTCGGAATTTCGAAGGTTCCCGCAAAGAAGCTTATAGCGGCGATAAAGCACACCGCCAAATAGCGCCATCGATAGAGAGCAGCCTGGTGGAACCCGATCGGCAACCCAGACAGCACCCGCGAGGACAAACAGCACCATGGCAGGCACGGCAATGATCAATTTCCGGTCTTCCACTCCCGCCGGAACAATGGAGTGAAATACCCAGACGGCAAGCAGCAGGGCGAACAGCACTGCCCATTCCGCACGAATGCTTTTCGGACGTATGCAAAACCACAACGCAGCGATACCCACAGACATCAAGCCCAGCAAAACGGATCCGAGAATCTGCGGGAAAAGGCGGAGGAACTCAAACAAAGCGTCGGCCGTGTAAGCGACATTAGGATGTGAACCGCCCTCCCACCCGCGCTCAGCCATGCGCATCGTGAGAACTGCCAGGGAAGACAAAGCGCGGCAATAAAGCGCCAGCGGTAACCAGAAGGACTTGCGCAGAAGAGCACGAAACGACGGGTCAACAGAAGCGCAACTGGAGGAACAGCCGCAAGAAGCCAGCCGTTCCCTTTGGTGAGAACGGCAAGCGAAAAGAATAGCGCGAAAAGGAAGCTGTCGCGAAGTTTCTCCGAGCGAATGTAACGAGCGAAGTAAATTACGCTCCAAAAGCACATAAGTGTCAGCAAAGTCTCTGACATCTCTTCATCGCTGTACGTTTGAACCAACGGAAGACAAACTGTGAGCAAGGCGCCCGCAAGCGCCAGCGGAGCCCCGAAAGCTTGCGTCCTTCGCGGAAAACGCCAAAGCCGAGAAGAGCTGTGGTGCAGGCAATCTCCAAGCCGCACGGAACCCCGCGCGGCAGAGAACAAGCTCATCCAGAATGCTTGGACAATATAGAAGAACGGAGGCCAATGGCCGAAGGCTACTTTCGGGTAATGACGGTAGTATTCCTCCGCGAAATGAAGGGGAGATTCGAAGTGGAAATGCACGACGTAGTCGCGCAACATGAGGGAAGTGACGTAGTGCGCGGGCTCATCTGGATACCCGCCAAACTCACCTCGGTACGCGCCACTCCAGATCTGTAGCCAGACCACTACGGCCGAGCAGCAAAAACCAGACCGGAATGTCCCGTCGCATCGGCGTTTGCTTGCGTGCTTCGTCGATCCGCCGAGATCGAACCTCATCGGCTGCAGGCAACTCTAACTCCCGGTCCAGAATCATTGAATCAAGCGGCGTGGAATTGAGCAGTCAATCTCTATAATACCGGTGATCACACTTAAAGTCCCGGACCAAATTCACTAATCAAGTTCTGGAACTCCGAAAAATTATTGATGAAACAAATAAGCCAAATTTGGTCGCAAAGGAAGGCCTAAGTCTTTGGAATGGCCGGTCTCTTAATCTTTCGTCATTTCGCTCCTGATCAGACTGGCATTCATTGCGGTTGCGCATCCTTATCGGGACTTGTCCCGGTATGAATTAGAACGAACAGCAATTTCTCTAGCCCGTACGGGCGTATTCGGAAACCCATACGCAATTCCCACGGTCCGACAGCCCATGTCTCGCCGGGCTATACGATCGTTCTCGCAAGTGTCTTTCAACTTTTCGGTGAAGGCACAACGGCCGAGATCGTCAAGGAAGTTCTCTCATCGCTGCGTCACTTCTCTCGGCTTCGCATTCCTACCCTTTGCGGCAGATCGCATCTTCGGCAAGCCGAGCCTCGGCATCTATGCGGGCCTTATCTGCGCTCTATTCCCATGGAAACCCATGGTGCAGATTGACGGAGATTGGGAAACGCCTTACACAGCACTGTTTTTAACACTGCTTGTTCCGCTCACGATCGAGCTTTGGAAGCGCAAGAGATTTACCTGGCAAAACGCCGTTGCCCAGGGTCTATTCTGGGGCTTCGGATTACTCTTCGCGTCGGTGCTGCTGCCCCTCCTTCCTGTTTTGGCAATCATCGGCGCCTGGTTCCTCCGAGGCGATCCGTTGCCGCGCTACCTGCGTTTTGTCGCAATCGAGTTTGTTGTTGCGGGCATGTGTCTGAGTCCCGTGGGTGATACGAAATGAGAGAGCTCTTGGTGCTCCTATTGCGACCCGCAGTAATCTCGGTCTCGAATTAAGGGTGTCAAACAATGACGACGCTACTTCCGACCAGAGAGCGAACCTCCTCCTGGGCGTGTACGACAAGTATCATCCGCTTCAGAATGTGGGAGAGGCGAAGCGCGTGAGGCAGTTAGGTGAGGTTGCCTACAACAAATGGGCCCGGGCGCAAGCACAAGAATGGATCCGCTCTCATCCGAAGCGATTTGCCGTCCTGACGGTGGGCCGCATAATGGATTTCTGGTTTTATCCCGATCCTTCGAAAGTAAAGGCTATCTTTGGTGATCTGACGGCCATTTTAGGCTTGGCAGGTCTGATCCTGATCTGGCGCACGGACAAAATAAACGGGGCAGTGTTGACCAGCATCTTGCTGATCTACTCTGCCCCGTCCTATCTGATCCACGTAGGGGCCCGTCAGAGGTTCCCGGTGGATGGTTTGCTGGTCCTGCTAAGTGTCGCGGCTGTCACAACATACGTACGGAGGCAGCGCGCGAACGAGAGACGAGAGGCTTAGACCGCCACTTCCTGCGGCTCTTCCGTTTTCGAGGACACCGGGTCCCGTTTCTCCTCGTGGTAATCCTGCTCGGTATTCAAAGCCCAGAGATTATCGCGGCTGCGAACGCCCGAGATGATGTTATCCACCGCCGTCATAGCGGTTAACATCGAGTGGTCCTGATTGTTGTACTTGTGCATGCCATTCCGGCCGACCAGGAACAGGTTCTCGAAACCGTTGACCCAGGAAATCACTTCCGGGAAGCGATCATAGCTGCCGAAGTAAGCGGGATACGTTTTCGCTACCCGAATAACGGTCGCGTCCATTACGTGCTCCGGATCAAGGATGTTCATGGAGGCTAGCTCTTGCTTTGCCAACTGAATCATCTGCTCGTCGGTACGCTCCCACAGCGAATCACCTTCGTTGCAGAAGTACTCGAGCCCAATCCAGACATTCTTCGGATCGGCAACAAGCGACGGACTCCAGTTGTTGAATATCTGCAGCCGGCCGACAAGAACGTCGGGCTCCTGGATGTAGATCCAGTTGTCCTTGACGAGCTCGCCGTTGGCTTCCCGCAGCTTGATCTTGTCGCAGAGGATGCCGACGGTGATGAAGTCGCGATACATCAGACCGTCTGAGATCTTCCGGATTTCTGGGGGTGCGGGCGGTTTGAAGTCGGCAATCAATTCCTTCACTGGCATTGTGGAGAAGAAGTAGTCGCCGCCGAACTCTCGTGTTTCTCCGGTTTGGGTGTTATGCGCGAGCACCGATGTCACTTGGCCCGCACCGTCATGCTTGATCTCGTCGACGGACCAGTGCATCAGGATCTCGCCGCCATCTCTCTTTACGATTTCGGCGACCTCCTCCCACATCTGGCCAGGTCCGTACTTGGGATAAAGGAACTGTTCGATCAGAGAGGTCTCGACATCCTTCTGCGCGATATCCGACCGCTTCTTCGGGAGCATCTTCTTCAGGATGTGAGTGATGGTCTTCGTGATGGAGAGACCTTTGATGCGTTGCGCACCCCACTCCGCGCTGATCTGCTTGCACTCTATTCCCCAGACCTTTTCGGTATAGGACTTAAAGAAGGTAAGATATAGTTCTCTGCCGAAACGGTTGATGAAGAACTCTTCGAGGTTCGTCTCAGGTTTGATCGGGAACATCAGAGCGCGCAGATAACTCAGGCCGATCTTGACCGTCTTCCAGAGGCCAAGTTTCGAAAGCGTGTCACCGCTCAGCGTGATGGGATACGAAAAGAACTTGCGCATGAAGTAGATGCGCGATTTGCGGTTCCGGACAAGCATCACATTGTCGTCCGCGTGAGGATCTGCCGGCGTGAGATGAGCGGGAACTTTGGTGGTTTGCTGCTGATAAGTGATGTGAGCGTGCTGACCCTCGATGACTTGCATCGGCATGATCTTCAACCACCACTGCATCACGCGGTCGGATTTCGAGAAGAAGCGATGTCCTCCGATATCGATGCGATTGCCTTTGTATCGAACAGTCCTGGAGATGCCGCCGATATAGTCACTCTTTTCGAGCACCAGAGGAACTATGTCAGTACGTGTTAGCAACTCGTGTGCGGCAGTCAGGCCGGCAGGTCCGGCCCCAATGATAAGGGCTCGTTTCCGATGATCGGGCGAAATCGTCATTTTCTCCTTCAATGTCCAGTCTAACGAAAAGGCTGTCCACTTATCGAGCAATTCGGTGAACCTGTAGTTTCAATCTGTCACCGGAAAGGTAATTCTATCCTGATAAATCTACCTACATCCCAGGATATAGCCCATCGCTTATTGCCCTATGTCCTCAGGGTGCTGCTACCCACACGGTGGCTCCCCCCGGCGCCACCGTCCGCTGCCCCACGAGTACATTCGCGTTCGCAGCCGCAGGAATCAACTGCGCTTTGCCGGTGAAGTTTGTCGCCACCCAGAAGCCATCCCTCCAATCGACCACGAAATCCGGCGCTAACGAGGCGGGTCTCCCACCTGCCCGTAGGAAGATCTGATGGAGCACATCTCTTTCCAGATCACCACTTTCCGTATCAACGCCGACATAGGAAACAGTTCCCTTCCCAAGCTTACGGGTGGTTGCCGCTGCAGATCCCTTATAGAAGTGGTCGGCATACCGCGCCAGCACCTCCGTTCCGTTCGCCGGCTCCAGAATGTCCGCCCAACTTCCCCAGGCGTAGCTCCGGCCCAGGAACTCCACCTGGCCCGTTTTGCCCGCCGGCAGCACGTCATATCTCGGGATCCTGGCGCCGATCAGATCGAGAATCGGCTCAGCCCATGGCCCTTCCCAAAGATGTCCTCGCATATCCTTCTGACCGGTACGGCTAGTCAGGATGAGATGTCCTCCGTACTTTACATACTCTGTCCAGCGCTTTACCAGCTCAGCGCTAACAAGCTGATAGGCCGGAGCAACGAGGAACGGATACTTCTTGAATTCTGTCTCCTCCGTGATGACGTCAACGGGAGCCATCAGGGACTTCAGCCCGCGGTAATAGCGCATCCAGTGGTCCTCCGTGCTCCAGCGCTTGGTTTGGAGGTGATTCTGAATGTCCCACCGGTTGTCGAAGCTGATAAGAAAAGCGGTTCGGCGAGCAGCGTAACCCTGTGGCTCGCGGGCATCCGGATAATAGTGCTGGCGAAGCTTCACAATGTCGCTCATGGCTTGGGCGTACTCTCGGCCTCCCGGAGAGGGGGTCACACCGTCGGTCTCTGCCAGTCCCTTGTGGTACAGCTCGGAGCCATACAACGGTTGCCGGTAACGGTAGGTACACACGAAGTTTGCGCCCGCGCCGAAAGCCCGCAGGATCCACATATGGATCGCGCCCGGAAGCGGCCATGGATTGTAGTCGCCCCAGTTCACTTGTCCCGGCTGCAGTTCCATAAGACCCGAAATGCCCGGTGATCGGACGCATGAAGTCATGCATGAACGACATCACGGACGCGCTCCCCAGGCGATAGCCAAGCTCGCCTTCGTTTAAATTTCCATGCACCGGGTAATGAGTCCAGCTAAAAACATCCAGGCTGGATCGCGATAGCACGGGATTCACGTCTTCATGCATCGCCATGAAGTTGGTCGTAATCCACTGGTTCTCGGAATACCGGCGTAGCACCGAGGCTTGCATGTCAAGGTAGCTGGCCGCCTCGTGAGCAAACCAGCGCCGGAAATCGAGCACCGCATGCGGACTCGGATCAGCGACCAGTACATCCTGGTTCGGGATCTCAATCTGATCAAAGCTCTGGTACATCAATGACCAGAACGCGCCACCCCAATCGGCATTTAGCCGGTCGATCGATCCGTACTTCTCCTTCAGCCAATCGCGAAACCGTTGAGTCGCCGCCTGGCGAGTACGAGAAATGCTTCCCGTAATGGCTCAGTTCGTTATCGATTTGCCATCCCCAAACCCGCCGGTCGTGTCCGTATCGCTTAGCGAGTTCCGTGTCGATTTTCGTGACATAGTCCCGGTATAACGAAGAGCTCCAATCCCCCTGCTCGCGGCTGCCGTGCTCCATCCTCCGGCCTGCCTCGTCAACCATCAGCACTTCAGGATGATTGCGGGTGAGCCAGATAGGAGGTGCGGCGCTGGGCGTACACAGCACCACTTTCAATCCGTTTTTCGCCGCCAGGTCGATGTTCCTGTCGAGCCATTCGAAGTGGAACTGGCCCTCTTCCGGCTCCATGAAATACCAGGCGAACTCGCCCATGTGAACGAATTCCATGCCGAGCTTATGAATGTTCTCCATATCGCGAGCCCACTGAGATTCGGGCCAGGCTTCCGGGTAGTAATAAACCCCGACTGTTGTCAGGTCCTTCCTGGGAAACCAATCGGGGTTCGAGGCGCTCGACGCAACACCAGTTAACGAAAAGCAAAGACTTAGTGCTACGGCGAAGCGCTGGAGAGTGGGCACGATGCAAGCCATTACAACATCGTCCGTTCGTCCGGTAAGGCCTCGTACAATCGAGACACATGCGGCGCGCAACGTTAGCGGGGATCTATCTGTGTGGGATGAGCGCTCTCCTTTATTCGCAGGACATCCGCTATTCGCCCCAAAAGAAGATCTGGCTGTTAACGGCCGGGCAGAGTTCTTATGCCATCGGCGTGAGCCCGAGCGGACGAGTTGCAGAATCTGTACTGGGGTGCAGCGCTCTGGCGGATGGAAGATCTGCCGGCGGCGGTCGAGCCGAAGGACATGTCGTCGTTCGATCCTCACCAGATGCTCGAGAACGAGGAATATCCGGGCTGGGGCGGTCCCCGTTTTTACGAGCCCGCGCTGAAGGTCACTCGCGCAAACGGAAATCGCGACCTCGTCCTGCATTATCAGTCGCACCGGATTGCAGAGCACCAGCTCGATGTGGTTCTCAAAGACATTCGCGACAACATCGAAGTCACCCTGCATTACCGGGTCTTTCCTCAGGGCATTTTGTCCCGATGGTCGACGATCCGAAACGGCACGGGCCAGACGTTAACCGTCGAGGATGCGCAATCTGCCTCCTGGTATCTGCCTCATGGCACCGGATACCAACTCTCCTACCTCAGCGGCCGGTGGGCAGCGGAAACCCAGCTCAACCACGAACCCATCCATGAAGGGACCAAAGTACTTGAGAGCCGGTTGGGACATACAGGGCACAACTTGAATCCGTGGTTCGCAATCGATGAGGGCGGCGCGGACGAGACTCACGGCCGAATCTGGTGCGGAGCGCTTGGATGGAGCGGCAACTGGCGCATTTCCGTTGAAGAAACGCCATATGGGCAGGTGCGTGTTACCGGCGGTCTCAACCCGTTCGACTTCTCGTATCCGTTGAAGCCTGGGGAATCGCTCGAAACTCCCGAGTTCTATGGCGGGTTCTCGAACGAAGGCTTCGGAGGCGCTTCCAGAATGCTTCATCAGTTCGAGCGCGATGAAATCGAGCCTCACGGGGCCAAAGCCAGGGTGCGCCCTGTTCTCTACAACTCTTGGGAAGCAACCGAGTTCAACGTGAACGAGGCCGGGCAGAAACAGTTGGCGGACAAGGCGGCCAAGCTTGGAGTGGAGCTGTTTGTCATGGACGACGGCTGGTTCGGCAAGCGCAATGATGACCACGCCGGCTTGGGCGATTGGTTTGTAAACAAAGCTAAATTCCCGAATGGATTAAAGCCACTCATCAGTTATGTGAATGGCCTGGGAATGGACTTCGGCTTGTGGGTGGAACCGGAGATGGTCAATCCGGATAGCGATCTCTACCGTGCCCATCCCGATTGGGTGATGAATTTTCCCGGCCGCCCCAGAAGTGAATTGCGCAATCAGTTGGTCTTGAATCTCGCCCGCAGCGACGTTCGCGATTACATCTTTTCCGTGCTGGACAAGCTCGCGAGCGAAAACAACATCCGCTATTTCAAATGGGACATGAACCGCATCTTCGCCGAGCCGGGCTGGCCGGAGCAGGCGCCTGCGGAACAACGCAAGCTGTGGGTCCAATATGTGCGGAATCTCTACGACATCATCGATCGCCTCCGCGCAAAACATCCCAATCTCGAGATCGAATCGTGCTCAGGGGGCGGAGGCCGCATCGATCTGGGAATTCTGAAGCGTGTGGAAGAAGTCTGGACATCCGATAACACGGAGGCCTTCGACCGTCTTCGCATCCAAGAGGGTTTCTCCGAAGCTTATTCGGCCAAGTTCATGTCCGCGTGGGTCACCGACGTACCGAATACGAATGGCCGCAGTACGCCTTTGAAATACCGGTTTCTAGTGGCGATGCAGGGAGTTCTGGGCATCGGCGCGAATCTCAACAAGTGGACGGCCGAAGACGCAAAGCTCGCCACCGCTATGGTCGTTTTAGACAAGCGCATCCGCGACACAGTTCAAAACGGAAGCCTCTACCGGTTACTGTCTCCGCGTTCGAATGACGTCACCGCAAATCAATATGTCTCAACAGGCGGAAGAGAATCCATCCTTTTCGCCTTCCGGCACTCTCAGCAATACCTGACGAATGCGCCATTGATCTATCTGCGCGGGCTGAACCCGAAAAGCATTTATAGCCTCGAATCTCCCGATCACAAACTCTCGGCTGCCCAGGGCAACGAATTCAGTGGCGCTTACCTGATGGATCACGGCGTCCAACTCTCGTTAACGGGCGACTACGACAGCACGGTGCTGCTGTTGCATCGGATACGTTAGTGTCGACGCGAATGTATCCAATAGAAAACATTTATCGGATTCAGTATTGATTCTTTCTTCTCTTCGTCCCAAAATTGGGAAGCTGTTCAGATCTGGAAACGGCTAAGGTGTTCCGTGCCCAGGCGTGCATTATCAGTTCCGAAGTTTCTCTAACGCTTGGATTCCGCGAACTCAGACCTTTAGCCGCGGGCGCGTTAGCTACGTCCTCGCTCCTGTCCCATTCGGATCTCGACAAATCGAGCTTCAGGGGTGAAGAATGTTTTCTCGTAAGTCATTGCTCGTAAGCGTAATTTTCATTCTGCTTTCGAGCACATTGCTTTTCGGCCAGATCAGCTCTACAACCGGTGCGGTCCAAGGGACTGTCACTGATCCATCGCATGCCTCGGTCGCCAACGCCCGAGTAGTGCTAACAAACAAAGACACAAATCAAACGTCAGAAGCCCAATCGAAGTCTGACGGCAGCTTTGTTTTTCCACTGGTAGCTCCGGGTAATTATCGCCTCGAGGTGGAGATGCAAGGCTTCCAGAAACTGGTCGTCGAGAACGTGAAAGTTGATGTCACACGTATCGCGACTGCGAATGCCGAGTTACAGATCGGGCAGGTCGCAATCCAGGAAACTGTCATCGATCAACTTGTCACCGTCGACACGCATACGGCAACAACCGGTGACGTGATTTCAGGCACGCAGATCCGCGAGATACCGCTGCCCACGAGAAACTTCCTCGATCTGACTGCGCTGCAAGCCGGAACCACGGCTCGTATTCAGAGCGCCGCCACGGTGGGTCGTGGAGCCCCGATTCTGAACGTCGCGGGTGCAAGATCGACACTCAACAATTTCGTCCTCGACGGCGTCGACGCCAACAATTTTGGCAGCGGCAGCTTCAGCAGCGTCCCGGTTCCAAATCCCGATTCGGTGAGCGAATTCCGTGTCAGCACGAGCCTCTACGATGCCAGCCAAGGCCGAGGCGCAGGCGGCAACATCAACGTTGTTTTGCGATCAGGAACTAGCCACTTCCATGGCGGTCTCTTTGAATTTTTTCGCAGCAACGACATGAACGCCAATGACTTCTTCTCGAACGCTGCCGGCAAGCCGGTTCCAGTGCTGTTGCAAAACCAGTACGGCGGTCAGGTTGGTGGCCCGATTCCGAAGCTGAAGGACACCTTCTTTTTCTTCTCGTATCAAGGAACTCGCCAGAAGAATGGCGTCTCGAGTCTCATCAGCGGAGGCCAGCCTGTGCTTCCGGCAGTACGTAGCGCTGCCAATCTCGCTTCAGCGTTCGGCGTGCCTCTCGCAAGTATTGACCCTGTAGCGGTGAACATACTTAACGCGAAAGGACAGTACGGAGGCTTGTTATATCCGTCCGGCTCATGCGCCGGTGCTGCCAACTGTACCGGTCCAGGCAGCACGGGGCTTCTCGTGGCATCTCTGCCGACCATTTACAACGAAGATCAATATGCGGGAACCATAGATCGAAATCTGTTCCGCAACAATCATCTTGGCAGTGCAGGTTTTCTACGCTGATATCTCACAGTTCGCTCCCACCGGCGGCGGTGGCGTGACGCTCGGCCAAGGAGCGAACTCCCCCGCCACGAACAATCACGTAGCTTTGACGGACACGGAAACGTTCAGTGCAAATCTCCTCAACGAGTTCCGCACTGGTTTTACAAACATCAAATCGACCAGCATCGGCACTGAGAACGTAAAGGTTA
This sequence comes from uncultured Acidobacteriaceae bacterium, assembly GCA_963730775.1. Taxonomy (GTDB): domain Bacteria; phylum Acidobacteriota; class Terriglobia; order Bryobacterales; family Bryobacteraceae; genus Bog-105. The sequence continues at coordinate 30,672 of CAVSTI010000032.1, forward strand.
GCGATATCGGAATGCAGAAGTGGGACAGCGCTTTATACCCCGGCATTCCTTCGCTCTCCATCACTGGTTTACTTAGCTTCGGCGGTATCGGTGTAAACAGCTTCACAAAGGGCGGCACGACTACCATCACTACTGGTGACACGCTTTCCTGGACGGTCGGCAAACATACCATCCGGTTTGGAGTGGAGAATCGCCGCTATGGATGGAACTATGACAATGAATATGGAACGCGCGGAGCGCTGAGCTTCCCGAATTTCAATTCTTTCCTCACGGGTACGCCAAATCGCCTACAAGTCGTAGTCGGAAATTTCGCAAGAAACTACCGTGCCCAAGACATATCTGGGTTCGTTCAGGATGATTTTCATCTTTCCAGACGACTTACGCTCAACCTGGGCCTTCGATACGACTACTTCGGATTCCCGACCGATCTCAATCACCGGGTTGGAAGCTTCGATCCCAGCCAGGTCACAGCCGCCTGCGTGGCGGCCGGCGGCGGTAATTGCGTCCAAGCAGGCTTCATCATCCCGGCCTCGGTTCCGGGGATTGGAACCCCTGGTGCTAGTGAGACAGCGATTTCCATCAACAGCAACAAAAACTTCTCACCTCGCATTGGTGTTGCTTACGACGTGTTCGGCAACGGTAAGTTGGCGGTGCGCGGCGGATACGGAATTTACTATGTCCGTACTTCCGGCCAAACAGTTCTTCAGCCCATCTCGTCGCCGCCTTGGGTAGAACAATATCTTGCCTCGGGTACCGCGATCGCGGGCAGCCAAGTCCTAGCTAATCCTTGGCCGGCTGGCTTACCGTTGCCAAACCAATTTCCCATTCTGCCGACCGTTGGACAATTCAGCGGAAAGTTTACCACTGCCGGAGCGCCAATTTATGTCAATCCAGACGGCACGACGGCAGTGTCGCAGTCGCTTTATGGCTTCACTAAAGGCGTCACGACACCGTACGTGCATCAGTACAACTTAACCGTCCAATATCAACTGCCTCAGAACTGGATGGTTGAGGCCGGCTACCTGGGCTCGCACGGTGTAAAGTTGCTGGTCGAGCCAAGCTTGAATCAAGCGCTGCTTGTCAACAGCTCGAATGCGGTGACTTATAACAATTCATTTATCAGAGCGGCTGGATACGCAAACGGATACACCGTATCGCAAAACTCTAACGCCAACGCGCCCATTCGTGTGCCAGTCCCTGGTTTCTCACCCGCAGGACTGAACTTGGTGACGAATGGGGGCGCTTCGTACTACAACGCTCTCATCCTTGGCGTCAGTCATACGTTCTCACGTGGTTTCCAGTTCAAATTGGACTACACCCACTCCCGATCCACGGATAATGATTCCGGACCGGCGAGCTCAGACCTGGACAGTTTTCAAAGCAATCAACTGGTTCCCGGGTCCAACTGGGGCGTCTCCGATTTCAATCAACGGAACCGGCTCGTCCTCACGGGTGTCTGGCAACTCCCTGGACCTAAAACAGGCTTACTGGGACAGATCGCCGGCGGCTGGGGCCTGAGTGGCGTCTGGACTTTGCAATCCGGCCTTCCGTTTACCATCTCGAGCACAACCGGCGGCGGCTTGGCTGGCGTTACTGGCTCGGTTACAGTTCGAACCAATGCAGGCAATTGCGCTCCGGCTTACACCAAGACACCTGGTTCGGTCGAAGCAAATCTGAACAACTATGTCACGGCGTCCTGTTTCGCCTCTATCGGAAATCTGCCGAACGGAACAGTCTTGGCTGGTTATACGCCGCAGCAGGGCGCCGGTAGCGGAACGTACGTGATCGGAAATAATGGAGTTGCGGGCGATACTACCGGCGGCACCTTGTTTGGAACTTCGGGCCGGAACGTACTCCAAGGACCGTTTGGTCAGCGCTTAGATCTCTCTGCAACGAAGTCTTTCCGACTTCCCTTTCTTGGGGAACAAGGCAACGTAACGTTCCGCGCGGAGGCATTTAAGGTAATGAACAATCCGATCTTCTCCAACCCGCAAGGAAGCATCAACAGCAGCACCTTCGGGCAGATCACTTCCACGCTTGACAGCACGGGCAGAATTCTTCAACTCGCGCTAAAACTCAACTTCTAAACTCCCAACCGGAAGAGGAGCGGACTTGTAACATTTCCGCTCCTCTTACCGCCTTCGTTCCCATACGTTCCCGTAGGACTCATTCATGAAGAATCGTGTTTTCGTTACTGCAGTCTTAGTGTCTTTAGCGCTGCAAGCTGCCGACACCAAGCCGGAACCTGTGAAGGTTCAAAAAGCTAACTATGAATTGGCGCAGCATTGGACGGCTCCCAAGGTCGGGAAGCTGGTGTTCGATACCTCAGTGACGCCTCACTGGCTGGCGAGCGGAGATCGCTTCTGGTACAGCTATGAAACGAGCAGCGGCCGGAGCTTTTACCTGGTAGATCCAGTGAAAAAGACCAAAGCTCCGCTCTTCGACAACGCCAAAATGGCCGCGATGTTGACGGAGATTACACGTACGCCCTACGACGCTCACCATCTACCGATACGGACTGTCAAATTCACCAAGAACGACTCGATCGTGGAGTTCGAGCTGCGTGTCGACAAGGACGCTGACCTGAACGGAAAGCAAACCGCAACAGAGACCGAAGAGCAGATTCAAACGACGAACGGGCAGAGCGGCACGCCCCAACGGCAGGCACGGGCAGGTGCAACGCCGCCCAATCCGCCGACGAGGACACTCTACTTCGAATACGATCCTGTCACCGGGAAGGTGACCTTGCCGCCTACCTATGCGCCGGAAACGCGGAAACCGGCCTGGGCCTCTGTTTCGCCGGACGGAAAGACGGTCGTTTTCGCAAGAAAGCACGACCTGTTCATGATGGACGCCGCGAGCTATGCCTTGGCCTTGAAGAAGGCGGATGATCCTCAGATCAAAGAAACGCAACTGACGAAGGATGGCGTGGCTGACTTCAGCTATGCACGCCGTATTTCGGGCTCAGAGATACAGCAGCAGCAGCAGCGGCAGGAGGAAGAGGGCGGCACCGCGACTGTCACGCCGCCCAAGCCGGACAAGACCGGGCGGGTCGCTCCCGTACTGATCCATTGGTCGCGAGACTCAAAGAAAATCGCCCTGATCCGGCGCGACGAGCGCAAGGTGGGCGATCTCTGGGTGATTCATACGCTTGAGAACCCTCGCCCGACGTTAGAGACGTACAAGTACTCCATGCCCGGCGAAGCGAACGTGCCCCAATGGCATCTGGAATCTTTCGATCTCGCCTCGCAAGCCCGTAAAGAGATCAACACCGACAAGTTCAAGGACCAGACGCTTCAAATCTTCGACGCGCCTACAACAGCGCTCCAGCGGGAAAAAGACCGGCGTCCTGATCTCCAATGGGTGGCAGACACTTCCGACAAGCTGTACTTCCGCCGCATGAGCCGCGATCAGCATAAGGCGGATGTTTGCCTTGCGAACACGGATACGGGAGAAGTGAAGAACCTGATCGAGGAGCGCCTCAATACTTACGTAGAAGTGAAACCCATCAGGCTCGTCCGGAATGGCGAAGAGATTATCTTCTGGAGCGAGCGTGACGGTTGGGGCCACTACTATCGGTTCGACGCGAACGGCACTCTCAAAAACCAAATCACCTCGGGCGAATATGTAACGGAAGACATTCTGGGCCTTGACGAAAAGGCAGGAACAATGACCTTTTCTGGCGAGGGCCGAGAGAAAGGTGAAAACCCGTATTTCGAGCACCTCTACAGCGTCAAGTTGGATGGCAGCGGCCTGAAGCTGCTGGATCCGGGCAACTCGTCGCACGCTTTCGGCGTGGCTGACGACGGGCATTATTTCGTCGACAATGCATCGACGGTCAATAGCGCTCCACGATCAATCCTCTACGACCGCAGCGGAACCGAAGTCTCCGATCTTGCCACGACCGATCTTTCGGCGCTGATGGACGCCGGATTTCACATGCCGGAGCCTTTCCAAGTGAAAGCCGATGACGGGATCACAGACCTTTACGGCGTGATGTACAAACCCTTCGATTTCGATACCAACAAACGCTACCCGATCATCGCCTTTGTGTACCCGGGCCCGCAGACCGAAAGCGTGACCCAGACGTTCTCGCCGAAGAACGCCAATGTCGCCCTGGCACAACTCGGATTCATCGTGATCGAAGTGGGGAATCGCGGTGGAAATCCGCACCGTTCGAAGTGGTATCACAACTACGGCTACGGAAATCTGCGTGATTACGGCCTGGCGGACAAGAAAGCAGCCATCGAACAGCTCGCAACCCGCTATCCATGGATCGACATCGAACGGGTCGGCATCACAGGCCATTCGGGTGGAGGCTTTATGTCAACGGCCGCGATGCTTCAATATCCGGACTTCTTCAAAGTTGCCGTCAGCGAGTCCGGCAATCACGAGAACAACATCTACAACCAGAACTGGAGTGAGAAACATCACGGAATCAAGGAAGTCGACGGTCCTGACGGGAAGGTTTCGTTCGAGTACTCGATCGAGAAGAACTCAGAGCTAGCCAAGAACTTGAAGGGTCATCTGCTGCTCACGACGGGCGACATGGACGACAACGTTCATATGGCGAACACCATGCGGCTGGCCGACGCACTCATCAAAGCCCACAAGCGCTTCGATCAGTTCATCCTCCCGGGAATGCGGCACTCGTATATGCCGGAACAGAACTACTTCTTCTGGGTGCGCGCGGATTACTTCTGCCGCTGGCTCTTGGGCGACTTCGATCAGAGCGTTGACTTGACCGAAGAGGACGCGCAACCGCAGCCGAATAACGGAGCTACGCGTCGTCTCCGGTCAGCAGAATCAGACGAAAGCGACGACAACCACGGCTAGAACAAAAACTTCAGCGCAAACTGAATCTGGCGCGGCGGATACGTGGTCCGAATAGTGCCAAACGAGCCTGACGTGATGTCGGAAGTGGGATATCCGAAGTTCGTGTGGTTCAGAAGGTTGAAGAACTCTGAACGGAACTGGAGCGCCATTCCTTCTCGGAACGGGATGGCGAAGTTCTTATTCAGCGCGAAATCCCATTGGGCGAAGTTCGGCGTCCGAAACGCATTCCGGCTCAGGTTTCCAAACGGAGCGCCTGAGTTTGGAATTGCGAACGCGCTCTTGTTGAAGTAGTTTTCGAGCATCGCCGCGCCGGAGGATCCAGTGGGATCGCCCACCAGATTCGGCCGCAAGATTGCTTCTCCCCGGTAATCCGGAATGCGCCCCGTCACGTCGTTCGCCGCACCCGGCGTGTAGTACACGTTGATCGGAAGCCCGGTGTTCCAGGTATTGATGGTATTCAACTCCCAGCCGCCCAGAATCGAATTCGTGACTCCGTTCCAGTTCGACCCAAACATCCGGCTTTTCCCGAACGGCAATTGATAGACGAGGCTGGTCACGTTGATGAACTTAACGTCATAGCTCGACGGTCCGCGTTCCGCGGCTAGATTGCGAATGTTCTGAGGGTTCGCGAGCCCTACGCCCGGAGCCGTTTCGAGTGACTGTTCAGAGTCTCCGAGAGCCTTGGACCACGTGAACGAGTTCAGGAAGTAAAGGCCTCCCGAAAAACGGTGTTCGAGCCGAGCCGAAAGGCCGTGGTAATCGTTGTTTCCAGCCGGATCCACCCACGTAATGGCTCCGAAGCTCTGAATGGGCCGCCGTGGCTGAATTCCGACGGTTCCGTCCGGAGCGTTGGGAAACGCCTGGTTGTAATCGCCCAGTATCGGTAGCCGCAGGCTGCGGTTGCCGTTATACGCGAGCTCGAGGATCGTGTCTTTCGCCAGTTGCTGCTGAACGCTGAAGAACCAGCTTTGCACGTACGGCCAGCGGGTATCCGCCGGAATATAACTCACATTCGCGTTCACCTGGTTGAAGCTTGACGGACTCGCAAACGTGGGGCTGAATCCGGCTTGGTTGGTAATCAGATTGGGGTTGGCCTGGCCTTTGACAATGGCCTGGTTTACGGTGGCGATGTTCACCTGTGGTCCGTTGATACCCAGTTCGTCGGCGCTTCCCAGGCGATTCAGGTGAACATAGCTGATGCCGTAGCCGCCCCGCACCACGGTTTTGCTGTATGGTGAATATGCAAATCCAATCCGCGGACCAAGATCCTTGTAATCGGGATTCACGCGAGTACGATCGAACAGGCTTCCGTCTTTTGCTTTGACCAGGGAGAGCGTCACCGGATCGAAGTTAGTCAGAACATTGTCGCGTTCCCAGCGCGGCGTCGCGAACTCCCAACGCAAACCGAGATTAAGCGTCAGTTTCGAACTCACCCGGTAGTCGTCCTGGACGTACAGCGAATATTGATGCTGGCGATAGTTGGTGATCAGGTAATTCGCCAGTTGCACCTGGCTCGGCACGCCAAACAGGAAATCAGCGAGGTTAAACGTATTCGCGTCGTTCGCGGTCGAGTTCGCAGGCTTGCTGAATTGGCCGGCATAAGCTTCCAGGCCGTAGACCGGGTTGATATCCATCACTTCCGTGTGGATGGTTGTAAATTCGAAGCCGGTCTTCACCGCGTGCCGCCCGATGTTCAAGGCGTAATTCACTTTCGGATTCCACGTCGTCGGGTTCTGGAACTGCGGATTGGTCGCCTGGCGCCCGAACCCTGAATAACCGCTCACGCTTTGCGTGTTCAAACCGCCGACGTAGTCACTGGCATTGGGAACACCCGGGATTCCATAGAGTTGCTCCATTGATGCGCCTCCCAGGTACACCGGAAACTTACCGCCCAGGATGTGAGTGAAGCCAAGCCGTGCCTCCAGAACTGAGTTCGGAGTGAGAGTCCAGGTGTAGCCCGCGGCCGCCGCCTGATCCAGCACACGCACGTAGCCGTTTCCATTGCCGCCGGAAGGTCCGGGCAGATCGGGCTGATTAAATTGGTTCTCTTTGCGCTGGCTCCAACGTAAGAAAGCCGTCATCCGGCTGTTGATTTGCCCGTCTATCTTGGCGTCATACTTATCCTGGTAGTCCTTCGTCAGAAGGAGCGCTTGATAGTTGTTGGTGCGCCCGGCCAGGTTTGGCGCGGGAAGCGCACTGAGAACCTGAAGCGCGAAAGGGCTGAGCGCCGAAGCCGGGATTTGCGTATTAGCGTTGTACGTCGCATTCGTCAGCGGGTTCGTCACGGTTTGAAGCAGGACGCCGCTTCGCTCGCTTAAACTCGGCACGGTGTCGTAATTCAAGCTGCGCTGTAGCGACCGGTAGCCCTCGTAATCGGCGAAGAAGAACAAGCGGTTCTTGATCATAGGTCCGCCAACCGTCGCCCCGAACTGGTTCCGTTGCAGTGTTGGCTTCTGAAACGTTGGAGCGCGCTGCCCGAAGATGTAGCCAATCGCGTTCAAGTCCGTGTTGCGGAGGAAGTCGTACGCCGTGCCGTGGATGACGTTCGTTCCCGAGCGCATCACGGAATTGACCACTGCTCCTCCCACCCGGCCGTATTCCGCGCTGAAGTTGCTCGTGATGACCTTGAATTCGGCGATAGCGTCCGGCGACGGCTGGGCTACCTGATTCGAGAAGCCTTGATTGCTGGTCGAATAGGCATTGTTGTCCAGGCCATCCAGCAGGAAATTGTTGTAGGTACTTCGCATTCCGTTCGCATTAAAGGCGCCCTCCCGCGGCGTGGTGGTCTGCAATCCGGCCGCCAGCGGGGACCTATGAACGTTGGTCGCCAAGAGAGCCAGATCCGAGAAGTTCCGGCCGTTCAGCGGCAGTTCTACGATCTGCTGCGTATGAATCACCTGCCCTTTTTCGCTGGAATCGGTATCCAGAGTTTCGGCCGCGCCCACCACATTGACCGTTTGCGAAACGCCGCCGATTTGCATGTTGATATCGACACGCTGGCGGGCGTTGACATTCACCGCAATGCCTTCGGCGTTGAATTTGTTGAAGCCCGGCTGCTCGGCCGTAACGGTATAGCGCCCAACCCTCACGTTGAAGAAATCGTATTGGCCGCTCTGATCGGACCTGGTTTTGGACTCTATGCCCGTCTCTTCGTTCCGGAGAGTGACGGCGACGTTCTGGAGAATGCCGCCACTGTTATCCCGGACGATGCCAAGTACCTCAGCAGTCTCAAACTGCGCCCAAACGGCTGGAACGAAAAGGAGTAAGCTCCCTAAGAACAGACGTAATCTACCCATATAAATCCCCTAGGCTATTCTGCAACGAAGTTGTTAATTTGTCATGAACGACATGTGACAATTTCCAGGGAGCGGTCCCTTTGGAACCGTCCGAACAATACAGCGGGATAAGATCGTAACGGTGACTGTCGGGACTCAAATGCTATCAGGTGTGCTGGCGTCGACGCATGGTCTCCCCGACGGGTTCACCCGCGAGGAACTGCTTCGTGCCTTTCGCCTCATGTATCTCTCGCGCAGCTTGGATGATCGTGAAATCCTGCTAAAGCGGCAAAATAAAATCTTCTTTCAGGTCAGCGCGGCAGGCCATGAAGCCGTCCAGGTTGCGGCAGGACTCGTCGCCCGGCCCGGGCACGACTGGTTCTTTCCTTATTACCGCGACCGGAGCCTGGCGCTCGCACTTGGAATGACCGCGGAAGACATGCTGCTGCAGGCTGTGGGAGCGGCCCGTGATCCCAGTTCCGGGGGGCGGCAAATGCCGTCTCACTGGTCGTCTCCGTCGCTCCACATAGTGACAAGTTCATCGCCCACTGGTACCCAGTTTCTACACGCGGTAGGATGCGCCCAGGGCTCACGGTACCAGGCTGAACAGAGTGACGAAATCACGTTTGTGAGCGCAGGCGAAGGCGCCACCAGCGAAGGCGAGTTCTGGGAGGCCATCAATGCGGCGGCTCTAGACCGGCTGCCGGTTCTGTTCCTGATTCAGGACAACGGCTACGCCATCTCCGTCCCGGTGGAACGGCAAACTCCCGGCGGGAGTATCAGCCGTCTTTTGGAGGGCGTCCCCGGGCTATTGCGAGTCGAGACAGACGGCACCGATTTCGTCGAATCCTTCCGGACACTACAGCAGGCCGCAGCGTACTGCCGGGCCGGACACGGACCCGCCCTGGTTCACGCGAGCGTAGTACGGCCCTACTCGCATTCCTTATCCGACGACGAGCGCTTCTATAAGCCTCAATCGGAACGCGAGAGCGAGGCTCTGCGGGACCCCTTGGTCAGATTTCCGGATCTGCTGATAGGAAAAGGATGGGCAAGCCGGGCCGAGTTGGACGCAATCCGTCTTGAGATCGATACCGAGGTGGCCAATTTATCGCAACAAGTGTTGCGCGAGCCGTCTCCTGCGAAGGACTCGGTGCTTCGGTTTCTCTATTCAGAGGAATTCGACCCTCGTTCGCCCGCTCTCGAGAAAGAGCCCGCTTTCACCGGCGAAGCGCGCACCATGATCGACTCGATCAACCAGACGCTGGCGGAAGAAATGCGGCGAGACAAGCGCGTTCTGGTCTTTGGGGAAGACGTCGCGGATTGCAGCCGCGAAGAGCATCTGGCCCAGGTGAAGGGCAAAGGCGGCGTTTTTAAGGCTACGATGGGGCTGCAGCGGGAATTCGGGAGCAGCCGCTGCTTCAATACTCCGATTGCCGAGGCGGCCATCATCGGCCGGTCTGCTGGTTTAGCGGTTCGAGGGCTGAAGCCGGTCCCCGAAATTCAATTCTTCGATTACGTCTGGCCGGCCATGATGCAGTTGCGGGACGAAGTGGCGACCTTCCGGTGGCGGTCGAACAACGGCTTCGCTTGCCCGATGGTGGTGCGCATTCCCATTGGCGGCTATCTTACGGGCGGCTCGATCTACCACAGCCAGTGCGGCGAGGTCTCGTTTACGCATATACCCGGCTTGCGTGTGGTTTTCCCTTCAAATGCGCTCGATGCCTGCGGTCTTCTCCGGACGGCGATCCGCTCCGAAGATCCGGTTCTGTTCCTCGAACACAAGAAGCTCTATCGAGAGCCTTACAATCGTTCTCCCCATCCCGGTGCCGATTACACGATTCCTTTCGGAAAGGCGAAAATCGTCAAGCCCGGTGAGCATCTGACGGTCATTACATATGGAGCGTTAGTTCAGAAATCGCTACAGGCAGCACTGCAGCTCGAAGCGAAATATCGCGGCACCAGTGTCGAGGTGATCGACTTGCGCTCGCTCTCTCCTTACGATTGGTCGGCCATCGGGACGTCTGTGAAGAAGACCAGCCGTGTGCTGATCGCGTATGAGGACGCTTTGTCCTGGGGCTATGGAGCCGAGATCGCCGCGCGCATTGCAGACGAGCTGTTCACATCGCTCGATGCGCCCGTCGGGCGAGTCGCCGCAAAGGACACCTGGGTGGCCTACAATCCACAACTCGAAGACGAGATCCTGCCGCAAGTGACAGACCTGGTTCGCGAAGGCGAACGTCTCCTGTCGTTTTAGCGAGATTGTATCGTTAGTCGCGCCTCGACAGCAACCGGCGGAACAGTCCTCGTGGAGCTGCTGACTCGCGATCTTCCGGCGGCGGAATCTGACCCTCGGGGCGCTCGATGAACTCAAACAGAGAAATCTCGGTCTGAAAACGCCGTTCGGGCAGTTCCAGGCATTGCTTGACTTCTCCGAACACGACACCATTGCCGATGTCGAGCGCAATCATCGCGCCGGCTTCTACAAACGCAGGAAGCATGACCCGCAGACCTGAGGCGGAAATACCTTTGACAACTCCGCGCGCCTGCTCCAAGACGCCGGGTACGCTGACAACCGCTCGAATTTCGACGGGCAGCCGAACTTCTTTCCGTGCGGTGGAGGCTCCTTCGCTGAGGACGCGCGCACCGACGTAGCAAGCGCCGATACCGGGGCGCTGGCAGTAGATCACTTCGAGTTCGGTCCGGCACGCCTCGTAATCGAGCGAAAAGCGCCGGCCGACATCAACGGCCGAGGTCGTCCGCAACTGGAAAAAGCCGTTGTTGACGCGGCGAATTTCGGCAGAAATGGCTTCGCGCGACCCGTCGGTCGCAATCAACTGGACGGGCAGCTCAAAATCAGCGTTGGACTCGGAGACCCGAGACTGTTCTGCTTTGGCCACTAGTAGTAAGTTCGGGCAGATAGGAAAATTCTCTAAGTTGGCGGCGCGGACGGATCATCTGATTGCAACAGCCGGCGCGCAAGACGGTCCGATGAACCTAGCGTAGATCGCTTATCACCAACCGTATTCGCGGTTGTTGGTGACCTTCTGAGGCAAGGCTCCGAGGGCATTTCTGGCCGTGTAGGCGGGGCTGTTATGAGGGATGTGGTCGATATGCCCGAAAGCATGTCGAATCGGATGGACCCAATTCTTCGTCATCTGCCCTCCGACCGGACAGTATTGGATGTTGAAGATGTCGAGGACAGCGGCACACCGCCCGCAGACCGGCTGACTCACGCCCATCAGCTTGGGCTTGGAGATCGCGCCACTCAGCCATTGCGAAATGGCAAGCATTTCCGCGTGAATACCCTCATCGTCACGCCGGTTATCTCCGATCACGCGGTTGTCCAAGGTGATATTGTGCTGCTGTTCCAGATTGGTCAGAGTTTCGTCAAAAACGTTGTACTCGCGTTGTGTGAAGACCGTGAAGGTTCCAGAGTTCGATCTCGTTACGGCCTGAGTATTGCGGGAATCAGCCTCACCGGACCGCGCTTGATTGACCTCATCGGCCATATCCGACAGGGTGATAGCGTTGAATCGCCGGGCGCGCTGGACCACCCCATAATTGGGACGAGCGCTTGCGAAGGCGGGTTTTCTCTGTGCGCTTGGCGGAGCGATGTGAGCGACGGGCCGAAGGACACAGCCGGCATTGAACCGGAGGGCTGGAAGGCTTGCGGCCGCCTGTTTCATCTGAACTCGTCCCCAGACTTGCGAAGGAAGTCCAGGGGCAGGATGGATCGGCAGAGGATTGGGTCCGGTGAGGAGGCATTTCATGAATGCAGTACCTCGTGCGGACACTCCACTATTGCTGAAGCCAAGCTTCCGGTACATCTGCACCAAATCGGATGGTGAAATGCTGCCGTCGGACGGACGCGCCTCCAGCCGAACGCATTCGACACGTTGCGCGCGAGCGCACTGGACGGCTTCCCTCACCAGTCGCGACCCGACACCCAGATGCCTATATGTGGGTTGCACATGCAGGTCGGAGAGATAGAACTCTCCCCCGGTGTTTTGCAGCAGAACGGAACCGACGATGGCGGCCGCGCCCGGAGCGCGCACGACGATACGCTCCCGAGCGCCCCCAAGGGGCATCCTCTGGGGCATGAGCAACCCTATATGCACTGCTCCGGCTTGCACTGGGAAGTTTTTCATGAAATCGTTTCGCGTTTCTAATACTTCAACAGTTTGCATTATCTGCTTTTCGCCTCAAGCTACACGCAATAATTCCATTGCGAAGAGGTTGGCACCGTCCCGCACTGACCCGGTCGCACCTGCAAGAGCCAGAACTGCTGCGGGTTTGTTCTGTACCGGTTTCGGTATTCTGGTCTTGCTTCAGCGAACGGATGCGTTCTCTATTAATTGAGATTCTCCGGCCATGGAAGGGCCGGCTCGGCATCATCCTGCTCGCGCTTCTCGGCGAAATGGCTTTCAATGCCGCTGTTCCGCTCAGCCTGCGCTTCGTCATCGACCAGGCGATCACGCCTCACAATTACACGGCTCTGGTGGAAATCATCGCCGGACTGACCTTCGGCGCAGTCCTCGTCTCGGGAGTCGGGTTCGTCCGGAACCGCCTATTCTCGGTCTTGCAGGGCGAAGTGCTATTGCGACTCCGCCAGCTCATGTTTGATCACGCGCAGCGTCTCTCACTGGCTTCGCACGCACGACGGGCGCCTGGTGAAATCCTGTCGCGCTTCACGAGCGATGTCAGCTTCGTTGAGACCGCCATGGGAATGTCGATCCCCTGGGGCCTGCAGCCGCTTTGCGAGGCCGTAACCGCCAGCGTCATTCTGTTTGCTCTCGACTGGCGGCTGGCAGCGGGCGCTATGATTCTGTGGCCCTGGACGGTACTCGCGCCGCGCCGGGTGGCACGAGGCGCGGCCCTGGCAGTGGCGGAAAGCAAGGCCCGTGAATCGGAACTGCTGGGAACGTTGGGCGAGAACCTGATGGTGCAGCCTGTCATAAAGGCGTTCAACCTGCAATCGCTGATGGGCGCGCGGTTCAGCCATGCAAATTACGCGGCAGCCCGGACCAGCAAGCAATCGAGCTATCTGACTTCGATCATGGAGCGGCTGACCACGGCCGGCATTCTGCTGATTCAGACCGGAGTCCTCGCGGTAAGCGCCCGGCTGGCTTTCCAGGGCAGGATCAGCGTCGGAACGCTGGTCTCGTTCCAGGGCCTTCTGCTGATGCTGAGCAACTCACTGCTCTATGTAATGCAGTACGCGCCAACGCTCGTGCAGGCTCGCACCTGTGTGCGCCGCATACAGGATTTTCTGGCGGAGCCGGAGGGAATCATCGACCTCCCGAATGCAACTGTTACGCCGCCGTTTTCGTCGGGCATCGAAATGAGCGGGGTCGATTTCGGCTACACGCCGGCACAACTCAACCTGACCGGCGTCAATCTTGCGATCCGGCGCGGAGAGTCGGTTGCTTTCGTGGGAGGAAGCGGTTCGGGCAAGAGCACGGCCCTTGCCTTGCTGCTTCGCTTTTATGACCCGGTGCGCGGTGAGGTTCGGGTGGACGGGCGTGCCATGACATCGCTCGAGCAGGCATCGCTGCGAGCTCAAATGGGCGTCGTATTTCAGGACAGCTATCTGCTGAATCTCTCGGTGCGAGAGAACATCCGGCTCGGCAATCCCGGCGCAACCGACGCCGAAATTGTAGCGGCGGCGAAATCGGCCGAGATCCATGACGCGATTATGGCCATGCCGCAGCAGTACGATTCCCTGGCCGGGGAGCGCGGCGGGCGACTTTCCGGCGGCCAGCGGCAGCGTATCGCGATCGCGCGTGCCATCGTTAAGAATCCGCCGATTTTGCTGCTGGACGAAGCCACGTCTGCACTGGATCCCGCCACCGAGACACTTATCAATCAAACTTTGAAGCGCCTTGCAGCGGGCCGAACGGTGATCTCGGTAACTCACCGCCTTGCATCCGTCCAGTCGGCAGACCGCATCTTTGTGTTCTCGGCGGGAAGGATTGTCGAGTCGGGCGCACATGCGCAACTGTTGGCGGCGGGCGGATTGTACGCACAGCTATGGGCCAGGCAGTCGGGTTTTTCAACCGATCCCGACGGCGTGGAAGTTTCCATCACTCCGGAGCGCCTGGGCGCCTTCCCCGTTTTCTCTGAACTCGGACCGGAACCACTGGCGAGGGCAGCGCGGCACTGCCGCAGATCCACGTGGCATGCGGGTGAAGATGTTTTCCGGCAGGGTGATCCCGGCAACCTTTTCCACATCATCGTGCGCGGACGCTTTCAGGTGATTCGGGATGACAACGTTGTGGCAACACTGGAAGACGGAGACTGCTTCGGAGAAGTAGCGCTGATCACCGATCGCCCGCGCAATGCGACGGTTCGGGCGCTGACTCCGGCCGTGGTCCTGACGCTCAGCCGGGAGGCCTTCCAGCAAATTCTTCGGGAGTCGCCGCAGACTCAAGATCGGGTCCGCTCTCTGGTGCAGGACCGTACCGGCGTCGCGTGATAGAACAAACCCGATGAGTAAGCGCGAGACCGCGAAACACCGGACCGCAAGCATACCCGCATCCGCCGGAGTGGCCCGCCGGTTCTATTGCGCGCGCTTGCGATAGCAACGCCTGGGGGCCCGGGGAGTTTGCGTCCCTGGTGTCGTTGGCGGCAGAATTCGTGGCCGACCAAACGCGCTTCGAGGGCCCGCTCAAAGGCGGCGGGACCCCTAGGCAAAGCTGGATGACGAGCGGATCGGCGTTGGCGCGTGAGGCAGCCACCCAGTCGTGGGAGGCGGCACGCGTCAGTCTCGCCATTGGCAGCACGATGCCCGCCAGAGGTATCGAAGCCGCGCTTCGGCAATTGCTGGACTGTTCTCGGGATGCCGGCACGGAAGACCGCCACGGCGGCATGTTCGCGTATGCTCCCACAGGGGCTCTCCCGGCCAGCGCACTTGCGGCATTCGTATGTGCATCGGTCAACCCGGGGTTAACCTGGATGCCCACGTCTCCGCAATTCGCGGCCCTCGAGCGATGCGTTCTCGACTGGGTGGCCCGCAGCATACTGGACTGGCCGGACGGGAATGGCGGAGTTTTTACCAGCGGAGGAAGCGTGGCCAATACGCTGGCCCTGCACGTGGCCAGGCACGCAACCGCAAAGCGCGCCGGAGTTGCGCCGGAAGAGGTCATTTTCTTCGTCCCCGATCACGTGCATTACTGTATTCCCAAAGGCCTGGCGCTGTTGGGAGTGGGAAGGGAGCGAATTGTCAGGGTCGGCTGCGATGCTGCCGGCACACTGAACCTTCACGCTCTCGGAATTCAACTGAGAGACCAACAACTGAGAAGCCGCGGAGGCGATAACGGCGGTTTCGCGGGTGTGCTGGTGGCAGTGGGCGGTGAAACGAACACCGGTTCCATCGACGATCTACGCGGCCTGGTTGAACTGTCTCGCGGGACAGCACGGGCTCTGGCTGCACGTGGACGCCTGCTTCGGTGGGTTTTTCGGGCTGACAGAGCGTGGCCGCCAGGCGCTGCGGGGAATCGAGCACGCTGACTCGGTGGCGCTTGACCCGCATAAGGCGCTGCAGGTCCCGTATGGGGTGGGGATGCTGATGGTGCGGGACGAGAGCAATTTGTTGCGAGCTTTCCGCATGGGCGGCGCTTATGTCCCCCCGGCAGGAGAAGGCCGGTATCATGTCGCCAATATCTCGGACTTCGGGATTGAACTTACCCGTGAGGCGCGGGGCGCGCAGGTCTGGCTGCCCTTGACCGCCTATGGCCCGGATGCTTTCGCAAAGCACCTCGACTGGTGCCTGGACGCGATTGACTGGCTCGCGAAGGCGATCGTGGAGGTTGGTGAATTCGAACTGATTTCCGGGCCGAAGCTTTCGACACTAAACTTTCGCATGAAGAGAACGTTCGCGGGCTTTTCGCGGAACGACGTTGTGCGCTGGCTGGTGGACGACATCAACGCAAGAGGGCGCGTGCTGGTGGCGCCAACAGAAATTGCGGGCGAAGCCTGTGTGCGCGTTTGCCTCTTATCGGCGCGTTCGTCTCCACGGAACCTGCGCGAACTCGTTTCGGATATTACGGACGCGGGCGCGGCGCTGGCAGCCAACCTGGCGCGGCTGGAAAGCGCGCTTCAGAATCAAGACAGATCGCTGGGGTTTCGTGTTCCTTATCGCGTTAGTACCGATCCCCTCCAAAGGGCTCGGCGTCACCGCCGCCGAAGAGATCGAAAAGGGCCGGCTGGTGTGGGAATTTGAGGAAGGGGCGTGCGTGCCCGTGTCAACGGAGATGGTGGACAGCCTGGCGCGACAGTCCGGAATCCAGGCCGCCTCCGACTTTCTGAATCATTGTTTCTGCTGGGACGGAAAAATTCTTTACCCGCAGGGAGACACTCAGTTCTTCAATCACTCTGCACGGCCCAATATGGCTTCTCCGGACGGCTTCCGCTGGTTTGCGACCCGCGCGATCCTGGAAGGCGAGGAACTGCTGGACGACTACGGCACTTACGAGAAAAACCCGGAGTATGAGCGGCTATGCCGGGAATACCAGGCTGAGAGTTCGGGTGAAGTGGCAGAGATTTATCAGACTTGAGGCAGGCGTGTCTCGATGTGTCTTTTGCGGGGCAGCATACCTGCTGCAGGCTTTCTGCCCGAACGACATATTCTCAAGCCATTGAAAAGCCGGGCATAGCGCAGCCTGTCTTGGGCGCAGGGATTGTGCTCCAGACTCACACTATTTCCAAGGTGCTGATGGAGTTGGCTTTTTCTGACCACCGGCATACACCCGAGACGAGTTGGCAGGTGCGCTACGTCTCATCGGGCCTCCTGACCGCCTTTCAGTGGTTGCTGATGCTTTCTGTTCATATCCTGAGCTAGTACGCGAACTAGCCGGCGACACGCCGCTGTGGGGCCACGAACCGAAAGAACGCCTATCCTCAACGGATATCCTCTTGAGGATTTTCTGAGAGCAATAACCCCGGAGGGCACCTTCTCTGGTATGCGTGTACTTGACCACCAGTTCCGAGCCAACAATCATTTCGTCCCTTCTGTTTCCTCGAAGTATTTTGCGAACGCGATTGGAAGGATATGCGTGTATCGAACCCTTGTTTCCCACCCGACTGTACGGGTATGGGACAAAGACAAATCTCCCGGATCGATTGCGCGGATCGAGAAGCTCTATACGCGAGCGGTCGGCAGTCAAGAATCGGATGAGATCGAACGATGGTTTGAGCGGGAGATCGAAACGCCAGTTTCAGAAGCAATCGACCTCATCGTTTCAGATGCGAAACTCCGTCCTGACCAATGGGACGCCTTAATCCGCTTCGCCGCTGCCCAGAGTGTCCGAACACCTGCATTTCTGGCCCGCAATTACCCAAAGTGGAGTAAAGAAATACCGCCATAGTCGATTCAGTTCTGGATGGATTGGCTTCCAACAGCGATGCCGCGAAGAGGGTCGAACAAAGAAGCCAGCTATCGCCGGGACATCTGTTCGCGAAGTACGTACCAGTGCGGGCGGTCAGCCAACCGGCACAGGAGCCAGGTATGGCAGAGGTGAAAGTAGAGATCCTTATGGGACGCGGCTACTGGCACTTTGCCATGAAAAACGCGCTGACCAACACTGTCGAAGTCCTGCGAAAGCACAAATGGTCCGTCGTCAAACCGTGCGAGGGCCTCACGTGGTTCACCAGCGACGATCCGGTCGTTCTTTTGAATTGTTCGGCGGACGGCAAATACGATTTCGGAGGAGGCTGGGGCAGTCATGGCTCACAAATCTGGCTGCCTCTCAGCCCCTCTCACTTGCTCTGTACCACTGTCGGAGAGAAGCCTTTACTCAGAGGCACCCGTTTAGACCGCACCTCGACGCAGTTTGTGCGGAAGGTTATTGCGGAACATGCATACGGTCACATCTTTGCCGCGACTTGTGACGAAGCGATTCCCATGTTGCGCCCGCGTGTTGTGAACGAGAGCCTATATCGGCAGCAAAAAGAGATCTGGAACAATTTCGCGGAGGAACAAGCGAGAATGGAAGCGATCTGGGCGAAGGGCAATGCAGCCTAACGTCTTCACGCCTTACCAATAACGCGCTGCGATGATTTCAGGCCCTCAGCTTTAAGATGTTTGGACCTGACCCTCATAATCGTTTGCCTCGTGGTTCGGGAAATTCTCGAAAGAGCGCTAACTGATTCTCCGCGTCCCAATGCCTCAATCACTTCTCCGCATTGCTTCCCGGCAAGTTTGCTCCGTCGCCCCAAATGCTTTCCTTCCGCCACGGCACCAAGGACCCGCATGGTCATCTTTCCCGCCGCTCGTGAGATCTACGCCACCGAGCGCCAGACAATGGACCCTCACTCCAATACCGGCCAGCCGTTCCACTGTCGCTCGCACGTCCATCGCGTTGCGCCCGAGGCGATCAAGTTTGGTGACGACCAAAATGTCGCCTTCTTCCATGCGGTCGAGCAGCTTCGAGAAAACTGGTCGTTGTGTTGCCGCAACGCTGCCTGAAATCTTCTCTGTCACCACCCGCCTCGGCTCGATCACGAACCCAGCGGCTCGGATCTCTTAAAGCTCATGTCGATAGACTGATCGATTTTGGAAACTCTGACGTATGCGAATACTCTGGAGTGTACGGAACCCATGTACGCATCTTAACCGGGTGTATGCAGTGAATAAACCCACTTACGGCCAGTACCTCAGTGGGTAGTCAACTCTTTTACCTTCCGATCAGGAATCAGCGCGGGAAGCTTCTGGGGGCTTTGACTTTCGGGATTTTCAAGGAATCCGAGATATGGTGTTCATCTTTCAGCCAGCGAAATAAAGCGTTCATGCATCTCGCGTAGTCGTTGATGAAGGTAACCGACAGCCACCGTTGTTCCAGCAGATCCATGATTGCTTTTCGACTGGCGGTTCGAAGCTCCGCTTCGCTACATACAGCCGCAAGATAAGGCTCGAAGGCTTTGAAGGAACAGTGATACCACTCCAGCGTTTTCGGCGAGACATTCTGAAGGTAGCGTCGCTCCGCTATGAAAGAGGCCGACAATGTTAGGATTGACAGTGCTGGGTTTGAGGATGAATTTGAGTTGGGCAGATGCGCTTTCCGTCCTTTCTGATCGGATCTAAAAAGCCAACTGATTGAATCCAATACCTTCAATGTCGGGGCGTAGCGCAGCCTGGTAGCGCACCTGCCTTGGGCGCAGGGGGTCGTGTGTTCGAATCACACCGCCCCGACCAAAAAACTTCTTTCAAATTACCTTCAGCGCAGGCGAATACCCTCGCCTACGCCAGCGCAATGACCGTCGGCAGCACAGCTCCCGCAATCAACAATCCCCAGACCACGCGCCGGTCGCGGTTGTATTTGAAGGACATGTAAATGCCCAAGAACGTAGTGGTCACTAGCCCGAGCGCCATCAGAAACGTAAACCATTTCATCAGCAGCGTCGACGTTGGCTGCGAGGGCGGTTTGGGCGGTTGAACTGCAGGGCGATTCACCTCGTGCGCTACCGGTCGGTTCGTTTCCTGAGGCGGCGCTTTTTTCTCGGCGAGTGTCAGTGTCTGCTTCTTGTGCAACTGCGCCAACTTCATCAGGAGGACGGGCGGGTCATAGTTGCTGCCCCGCGTGCGTTCATGGAAGCTGAACGTTTGCAGCGCACCCGTGATGGCAAAGAACAGAATGGCAGGGGCGAAGAACGTGCCCAGGTACAAATGGAGCTGCCTGGCCTGCTGGATAAAGTTGGACCTTTTCGCCTTCTTTGTTCCTGATTCGCGAGGATGTGTTTCTTGGGCGGTAGCCATGGTATTGGAAGAATGCACAGCTCAGGACGAGACGGTGTCCGCTCTGCACTGCCACCAGTTTCGCATCAATGAGTGCCAGCTCGATGACAGTCCGCAGTCAACGCGTACACTCTCTGGAGAGATGACGAAGCTCCTCCAGCCCGGTGCAAGAATGGAAAAGGTCTATCATCTACAAACGATTCAGGGTTCGAAACGCTTGCTCAAATTTCTGTTGCTTGCTGTGGGAAGTTGCACCTTTGCGCTGGCGCAAGGGAACTATGAAATTCAGGTCTATGGCTCCGACACAGTTCCGCCCGGCCGTACCATGGTGGAGCTTCACAGCAACTTCACCGTTTCCGGTTTCAAGTCGACCGTGGCAGGCGTGCTACCCGATCAGCATCAGCTTCACGAGACAGTCGAGATCACGCAAGGGATTACAGACTGGTTCGAAACGGGATTCTATATCTTCACAAGCGCCGGCCCCGGACAGGGCTATAAGTGGGTGGGCGACCATATACGTCCGCGGGTGCGCGTTCCTGAGCGTTGGAAATGGCCCGTGGGTGTCAGCATCTCTACCGAGTTGGGATATCAGCGCCCAATCTTCTCGAGCGATACCTGGACCTGGGAGATTCGTCCCATCATCGACAAGCAGCTCGGCCCTTGGTATCTCGCCTTCAATCCAGCGTTAGAGCGCTCCTTCCACGGCCCAAGCGTCCCGGAAGGCGTGGGCTTCTCGCCCGCATTTAAGATTGGCTACAATCT
This sequence comes from uncultured Acidobacteriaceae bacterium, assembly GCA_963730775.1. Classification (GTDB taxonomy): domain Bacteria; phylum Acidobacteriota; class Terriglobia; order Bryobacterales; family Bryobacteraceae; genus Bog-105. The sequence goes on from CAVSTI010000032.1 coordinate 51,276, forward strand.
CACTCGCAAGATCACAACCGGGTTCGAATACTATGGTTCCGTCGGTCCGGTGTTTGGTTTCGACGCGTTCCGCAAAGAACAGCAGCAGTTCTTTCCCACCATCGATTGTGATTTCGGCCCGAACTGGGAGTTCAATATTGGGGTCGGAGTCGGCGTCACACAAAGCACAGATCATCTCATCGTCAAGATGATTCTCGGCCGCCGCTTCCGGTTTACGACTCCCCGTCTGCCGCGGGCTTTCCGCTCGACACCAAGTCCGGTTTATTCTCAGCCGGCTCCTGTTTCGACGGCAGGTGAAGGATCGTAAAACAATGCTGTCGTGGGCTCTTTGGATAGGTTCTGCGCTGTTGACGGCAGCAGTCCCCTATTCAGGGGTGCTCGCTCCCCCACTGGGCCTGCCTCAATATGTCTGGCCCGCAGACAATCCGTACACACCCGAGAAGGCCGAGCTCGGACGCATCCTGTTTTTCGACGGTCGGCTCTCTTCAAACGGCGCCGTCTCTTGTGCGTTCTGCCACGTCCCCTCGCACGCTTTCTCCGGCCCGACAGCGCTGTCGATTGGGGTAGATGGTCAGCCGACTGGACGCCACACTCCCACTCTGATCAATCGGGATTGGGGCAAATCAGAGTTTTGGGACGGCCGCGCGCTGAGCTTGGAAGCACAGGCCATCATTCCCATCACGAACCCGCACGAAATGGGTATGACCGCTGATGGTGTTGTCGCCCGATTAACGCACATTGCTGGATACACGCCACTTTTCAAAAGCGCGTTCGGCGACGGTCAGATCACGTTTGCGCGCGTCGCTCAGGCGTTGGCCACTTTTCAGCGCACGATCGTGTCAGGTAACTCCGCCTTCGACCGTTATGCTGCTGGCGATAAATCCGCTCTCAGCAAAGAGGCCAAAGCGGGATACGACTTTTTCCAGGGCAAAGGCGAATGTGCCGAGTGCCACAAAGGTCCCAATTTCAGCGATGAGAAATTCGCGAATCTCGGCATCGGCATGGATGCGACGCATCCCGACGCAGGGCGCGGAGAGGTTACAAAGAAGAAATCGGATTTCGGGAGATTCAAAACTCCCACTCTTCGTGACCTTGGCTCGCGAGGGCCTTACATGCACGACGGTAGCCTTAAAACGCTCGGAGACGTGCTCGACTTCTACTCACGGGGAGGGCTTCCCAATCCAAACGTCGATGAACGGCTCTTGAAGTTCTATATGGACGACGAAGACAAAGCGGGAGTTGCTCGCGTTTCTTGATTCTCTTAACGGAGAGGGGTGGAAAGATATCAAGGCTCCGTCGAGTTTTCCTCAATAGAGACTCGGGTTCGAAAGCATACGGCGAAGCCGGCACGATTGAGCTTAAGAGAAGTTGGGGTGGAACTTCCGCGCCAGCGCGTCCGCTTTGTCGACTTGAAGCTTCGCCGATTTCTTTTTAGGGTCCCTGCGCAATTCGGTTTGTGCGTGGAGATGGTGCTGCTCGACACTGAACTTCAGGTGATTCCATTCTTCGCTGCCACGGCTGTATTCCGCATCTTCGGCGTCAAGCCGGGAAAGTAGTTGCGATTTGATGGGGTCGTGCGTAAATCTTGCAACGGCTTTCTTCAGAGTGTCACGCTCTTCGGAGCTCGGTTTGAAAAGAGACATTTTCGCGGCTGCCGCCGATGGTATCACTTGTGTGCGCGCGCCGCTCGTTGGTCGTGACCGCGCAGACGATCCGCTCATGTGGCTTGCTTCCCGGCATCAGCGCTGGCTGCACCACCTGGTGGGGCAAAATCCCCGGACGTGCCGGCGCGTAAGGGGATTTTCGATTAGCTCCGAACGCTATTTGAGAAGGTACAGGATGGTCGTCTCGGTGTCGGCCGGGTCCGGCGTCGGATCGCCGTAGATCTCCCACGAGTGGCCGGCGGATTCCCTCCGGTTTGCCGCGATCCATTTCCCGATCGCCTCGTGCGCCTCATTCATGCGGTCGTACGGTCCACGGTGGACGGCAATGGCAGCATCTCCCCCAGGCGTTTCAGTCGCGTACACTTCGCCCGCAGTTTCAAACGCTCGCGTGACCTCAACACCGAAGTCGCACCGCATTGGCCCTCCCGGCCGCGTCGGATGCTGGTAGAGGAAAACATTGTGCCCGTCACTGCGAAGCCCCGGCTGGCTGCGAATAAAGTTCCAGACCTTTTCCATGGCAGGCCCCCACGCCGACCCGACGCCACCCGGCGCGACCTCCCGCCTCACCGCGGCCAACCTGCGTGGGTGAACAGCTCGTACGTCGACGGTTACAGGCATTCTTGATCCTAAACCGAACTCGTGCCGTGTCGGCGTTCAACGCTGCACTGTTATGCGTAAAGCGGTTCGTTGTGACCGGGCAAGGCCCAGAAGAGCGG
>CAVSTI010000033.1:0-31642 GCA_963730775.1 uncultured Acidobacteriaceae bacterium
GTTCTTGATGATCTTTTGATCGGTGTTCATTGACATCTCCCTTTTGCGCTTCCGCGCACTTTATCAGAAAATGTCAGATCAAGTCGTGACTATCACACATGATTCGAACTGACGTCAACTTCTTCTGTTCAGACTGGACGCCGCACCCCATCAGTGCAAGGCAAACCAGCAAGACTCCGGACCCCCACCTGACCATGAACCACTCCCGTCGCATGCTGAATTGTCGCGGTGATCACCGATCGATCGTGAGACAGATGAGGGCAGGTGATGCCCTTTTGTATTTCTGCACGCGCTTCCGGGCATCACCTATTCAGACTGAATGATAGCTTGCTGGCCGCTGCTATCTAAAACCGTGAGAATGCACCATCTCCACCCGCCTGCGTACTTGGGCTTGAGGCGAGTCGAGGGGAGTGATACCGAACGATACAGAAGGCGAAGAGGCGACCACACGCACAAATTCCTCTGGCGTTCGATAGCACAAGCTGGAATGCGGCCATTGGCTGTTGTAGTCGTCACGCCACAACTCGATCTTCCGTCGCGCATCGAAAGATTCGAGAAACAACTCGCATTCAGACACTCGTCTCGTAACCGCCCGTGAAAGCTCTCCACATGCGAATTCTGGATCGGCTTGCCTGGCTGAATGTGGTTCAGGTCCACTTTGTTCTCGATCGGCCAAGCTAGGAAGTGGCGCGAGGTTAGTTCACTGGCCATTGTCTGACCGTACAGCCAGTGGTCGCCTGCGCTTCCGGCGCGTTCGGAGATCGATGATCAATTGGCTTGCCACGTGTTCCTACACCATGTCAAAAGAGAGCCACCAATTGATTGCGTGCCCTGAGTTACAGACCTCCTTGGCAGCGATTGGAACTGCGGGCGAATCGCCCAGAAGGGTTCGCGAATGCGGGTGCACTTAACTTACGGACTCTAAAGCTAGATCCTGAGACAGCACGGCGTTCGCAAGCCACTTTGTTAAAGTGTCGCCGAGACTCTTGATGTGCACTGGTTTGGTTAAGTAATCGTCCATTCCTGCCTCGATGCACCGTTCTCGGTACCCAGAGATGGCGTTTGCTGTCAGCGCAACTATGGGAACGCGGGGACCGCCGGTTTCATACTGCCGAATGAGCCGCGTAGCCTGGAGCCCATCCATCTCCGGCATTCCACAATCCATGAGAATTAAATCAAAAGTTGTAGTCGTAGCTAACTCGACGGCCTGGCGTCCGTTCTCCGCAACCCTGGTCTCGTATCCCAATTTTTCAATCATGTTCTGTGCGACCCTCCGATTGATTGGATTGTCTTCGGCAACCAGGATGCGCGCCTTTCTGGTCGCCCTAGCACGTGGAGTCTTCTCGATTGACCTCGCGAACGAACGCGGGTCCAGATGTTTGACCAGATCCTGTGCGCGAAGCGGTGCAATGAGAATCTTCTCTACACCTAAGTCCTTCAGCTCATAAATGGTTCGATTAACCCGGCTGTCGAGCAAGACGATTAGTCGCTCCCGCGCATTGGGGATTGCCTTGAATACATCCCTCACCTGTTTAATCACTGAGGCTTGGGTTCCAACTGCGCTTAGAAGATAGTGATCGAAGGACGCCTCACGGTTCTGAGAAGAATCGAGAGCCATCTTTAGCAGGAAAAAGTCCAGCGGCATGGGATCTCTGCCGGGAAATACGGCTGACGCGAGAGGTGCATCGGCAATAAGGGCCAGACGCTTCGAGGGTACGACAGGGCTCTCGTCCTGCCGTGGGGAGTCTTCGCGATGCAAAGGTACGTCAACGTTAAAAGTCGTTCCAGCATTGACTTGCGTGCTGAAGCTGGATGTAGCCGCCCATCAAATTCAGGAGGCCCTTAGAAATCGCCAACCCTAGGCCAGTTCCACCGTAACGTCTGGCGGATGAGCTATCCGCCTGGCTAAAGCGTTGAAACAGCTTCGGCTGATGTTGTGGCGCGATGCCAATTCCGGTATCCCGAACGGAGAAGCGAACGTTTACATCGGTTTGCGTGCAGTCGTGCAGCGAGGCTTCCAGGCTTACGCTGCCCTCAGGCGTAAACTTTATCGCATTGCTGAGAAGATTGAGCAAAACCTGTCGTAATCGCTGAGCGTCACCGACCACTTCATCGGGCACGCTGTCCTGGATGGTCAGAGTTAATTCAAGTCCTTTGCGATCGGCGGAATCGCCAACGATATCGATTACTTGATGAAGGAGATCGTGGAGGCTGAATTCTCGTCTCTCGACCTGGAGCTTACCTGATTCGATTTTGCTGAAATCGAGTACGTCATTGACCACAGCAAGCAGCACCTCACCCGATCTGCGGATCGTATCGGTGAATTCCTTCTGCTGTCCCGTCAGAGGCGTTTCAGCAAGCAAGGAGGTGGTCCCTATAATCCCATTCAGGGGCGTTCGAATCTCGTGACTCATTGCGGCCAGGAATGCAGACTTGGCCTCACTCGCCGCCTCCGCTCTGTCCCGGGCAGCTGCAATAGCCTCTTCGAAAAGCTTCCGATCCGTTACATCGAGCAATAGCCCGTTCCAAACTACTTCACCGGAGGGTAACGAATAGGGCTTAGCCTTGGCTGCTACCCATTTGGTCCCGCCGGGTATGCGGACCCGGTAAGTGTAATCGAAGGGCGTCGACTCCGTGAAAGATCTCGTCAGTTCGGTATCGAACCCGGCTTGATCTTCGAGGACGATATCTCCCCACAAACATGCCTCATTTTTCATGATCGCTTCCGGTTTGGCTCCGGACAATGCTGCAATTCCCGCACTTACATAGCCGACAGACAGGTATCCTGCTGAGCTCCGGGTGATCTGGTAAATGGCTCCGGGCAGACTGGCGCCGACATCCTCGATTTGTCTTCGTCGTTCCTGGAGCTCCGTTATCGTTCTCTTTTGATCAGTGACGTCGCGGAAGAATATCGCGAGGCCTTCTGCCGTAGGGAACACATTCACGCAATACCAGAGAGCTGAAGGTGCATAGAACTCCTCGAAACACAGCGGCTCCCGTTTTGCGGCACATTCGTGGTATTTATTCCAGAAAGTGCTACCTACGGCTTCAGGGAAGAGCTCCCATAGGTTGGCTCCGACAACCGGTCCGGGTTCCGGAAGCAGCCGACAAGCTCGCTCGTTTACATATGTGATCGTCCAGGAAGAATGCAGCAGGAGAACTGCGTCGGTCGTGCTATCCAGCACTGATTTCAAGCGGTCGGTCGTTGTTGCAAGCTCCTTCTGAACAGCGCGTTCCCACGTAACATCCCGCTGGGTAGAGACATAGTTTGTGATACGGCCCGCAGCATCGTGAACTGGTGACACTTTCCAGTGCAGGTAAAATTCCGAACCATCCTTTTTATACTTAACCGTTTCACCTTCGAAGATCCGGTCACACCGTAGATCCTCCTGTAGCTGTTGAAGAACCTTCTGTTCGGTTTTTTCACCTGCAAAAATGCTTGGAGATTTGCCGATTAGCTCGTCACGGCCGTAGCCAGTCATACGTGCGAACGCCGCGTTGGAGTAGACGATCTTGGGGCCTGCCGGCGTGAGCTGAGCGTCGGTTATGAGAATCGCTTCGTCCGCCTGGTCAACAGCACTCGCCAGGAGCTTATATTCTGACGCTAGACTTTGTAATCTGTCAGCTTGGCGCCGAACCTCAAGCTGGGCCACAATAGTTTCCGCGAGCGATTTGAGAATTGCCCGATCTCTGTGGCTGAACGGTCTCCACCGGCTTCACATCCATCAAAGACAAAGAACCAATTCTAGCTCCATCAGGCGAGATAAGCGGTGCGCCGGCATAGAACCGAAGATAGGGATCGCCAACCACGTACGGATTTCGGCAGAAAATTGGGTCTGCAGCGAGATCATTCACCACGAGCACGTCATCGGACCGAATGACATGAGAGCACAGGTTCGTTTCTGACCTAACGGTTTCCTTCAGATTCAATCCGAATCGCCATTTGAAACACACCCGCGTCTCTTCGATTAAGGATATGCACGCGAGGGGAACATCGAAGATCTGCGCCGCCAGACGGACGAGACGGTCGAAAACCGGATCGTCTTCCTTTGCGATAACAGAATACTGCTCCAATGTTTCCAGACGGACAGATTCGGACTGTTCGCGATTCTTATACATTTCTCAGTTGCACCCCTCCCGGCACTAAGACCTCAACCGCCGCTTCCTATAAGTCGTGGAACTCCCGCCAAGTGGCGCTACTCGTGCCGTGGACCCTCAAAAGAAATGGACGCTGTTCGCACGATCACAATTGAACAGATGATTTTCCCATGCGTGCAACCATCATAGTGGCTGAAATCGGCTTCCATCTCGCGTGTTGTCGGCTCTTAACCGCTGCATGAATGGTCTTAGCGGTTACTTGGATTCCTCAGGGTTCCGGAGCCTGCCCGTTGTTTGACGGAAGTCCTCGGGAGTTGACATTCCACTTCCAAACGTGTGTAGAACGCAATGGGACAAGCAGATTCCACTTAGTTTTACAAAAGAACAGAATTCTTGACTATGGTGTTCTCGCATTCAAGGAAGCGACGATGGATACGATATGGCCGCCCGTTCTGGGTCGCTGTCCGGGTTCGCCGCATGGAGGAATATCTTGGAGTTCGAAACTACGGTTGCAGAGAAAGTAAGCCCAAACGAACGGAATGCTCTTTCGGTCTTAGTATTAACAGAAGACAACGAAACTGCATTGTGCTTGGCCCAGGCCATTATTCGGCTTGGACATAAGATCGAATCGCACGCTAGTCGGAGCCCTGAAGCGATCCGCAGACATTTGACGAGCACACTTTGGGACGTTGCGGTAATCGAGTGTCCGCGTGCGATTGGAGACTGCAACTTCGACATCATCGATCTCTCATCGCTGAAGCTACGCTTGCTGTTGAACGAAAGTGATCGGGTCGCAATTATTGCCGCTGGCAGACCGGGAAGTACCCTTCGCCGAGACGCTGAATGGCTAGTGCACGCGCTGGGCCGTATTGTATGGAGATTCTGCTAGTTGCTGGAAAATGTGGCCGATGAGCCTGTTGAATCGTTCACAGCGGGCATTCGCGAAGAATTACAGAACATTCTCGCAAGCCCTGGGTTTGTCAGCTCGGTGAGGAGCAGTCGCCTCCTCGAGTACATAGTGGAAACTGCATTGCGCGGAGATCACGAGAAGCTGAAAGAGTACGTCCTCGGAATCGAGGTATTCGGACGCCCCGAGTCCTTCGACCCTCGCATGGATTCCTTAGTTCGTTCTCAAGTAACTCACTTACGTAAGAGGCTCCGAGCCTATTACAACTCCGTTGGACACATGGACTCGATCAGAATTGAGATCCCTCCCGGAACCTACGTGCCTCGGTTTGAACCTTTGACCAAACACAACTCCTTATCGGACTCGAATCTCGACGCTACAGAGTACGGAGCGCAAATAGACCACCGGCCGACAATCGCAGTGCTGCCATGCACTGACCTCGGACACCTTCCCGATCATCGGATGTGCGAGGCTCTCACAGACGAATTGATCACAGTTCTAGCGCAAACACCAACCGTACGTGTCGTGGCAGGCGCTTACGCGGCCATACTTAACAAAAGGTTCTTTGCTCCTTCCGAAAGTGAAGCCCACCCGCCGATTACTGCATTGCTGGAGACCACGGCAAGATGTATCGAGAACACGATCAAAGTGACAGCACGCTTGTTTAGCTTGGACACGTGGTGCGTCACTTGGGTGAAACGCTTGGACCAGGATGCTGGCGATCGCGTCTGTCCAGAAAAGGCCGCCACGGCCATCGTCCTGGCTTTGAGCTCCGAGCTGAGCAATCCTGAAGCAGATCCGAGTTAGGGACTACAAGCCGCTAACACGCGACCCGTGAGTTCAGAACGAAGGTTGACGGCCTGCTGTGCAGCCTGGGTATTTGATCGCGTTCGCCGGGCCCCAGACGTTCGAAAGGTCTTGGTTCAGAGCGCAGGTTTGAAATCCACTCGGGTTTATATCCGTTCCTTAGACGTACTCTGCCCGAGCAGTCGCACTCGGGTAACAAGAGTACTTGCGCCACCCGCGCTTATCCGCCTGAGTCGGCTCCAAGCGAACAATGCATGTACGCGGCGCACAATCCCGGGCCACCAGTTCACGCGGGACATATTAGATGCTTCCGCTCCCTTCCTGGCACAACGAAGCGAGTAGATCAGAACCGAATCCAAAATGGGAAGCTGCTCTGCGAGTAGGGTTCTGTTAAACTTCAGACCGACCCGGAACCACGAAGACGCTTCTCTGCAGTGCAGTACGCGAGGTTTCGACGAAATTTCTTTGCCGTCGATTCGGACGCTTACCTCCGTGTAAAGTGGGACCGCTTCAGAGATCTCTACCATCGCCCCATAGAGGGAAACATCAATACTCATTCCCTTAGCATGGCGCTGGTCACCATTGCCATCTGTCCAGGAGATTTCGACTGGTTTGAAGAAGGAATAGCGTCTCTCCCCCCGCTGCTCAAAAACCCTATTCATTCCGCACCACTCTGGCTGACATATAGACGCTTCGAATAAGCGCGGTTGCTTAGCTCCAAAAGAATCATCCTAAGGTCTGTTACTGTAATTGTCCCGACGATTAGAAGTGGGACGGCAGACTATATAGTACGGTCGCCCCTTTCGTTTTGCTCTCCTAACCCCACACCCTCCGGTACGGCGCTTCTCACGATCTTCAGGAACCGCTCAGAATGGTTTCTGCTTACAGTGAAATGCTGAGGTGGAAGTTCGGGGGCCAGCTCGGTCCCGCGGCAGATAAGTACATCGGCTACATCGTAGAAGGCGCGTCTCGCATGGAGCAATTGCTAAGAGATCTTCTGGCATTTACACATGTCTCTCAGACCCGAAACGTAGCTATTGAACAGGTGGACGCGAAGGATGCACTTCTCCGAAGTCTCTGCTCTTTAAAAACGGCAATTGAAGCTAGCAATGCATCCGTCAACTACGGGCCCCTGCCGGTGGTCGCTGTCCACCAATACCGACTGGAGCAGCTGTTTCAAAACTTAATTGGAAACGCCATCCGATACGGTACTGGGAAGCCTCCCAAAATCCACGTTTCAGCTGTAAGGCGCAACAACGAGTGGGAGTTCTCGGTTCAGGATAATGGGATCGGCATCCACCCCCAGTACAGGGAGCAAATCTTTGGCATCTTCGAACGTCTACACAGTGTCGCGGATTATCCCGGCACAGGTATGGGACTCGCGATTTGCCGGCGCGTCGTTGAGCGTGCCGGCGGACGAATCTGGGTTGAATCCGAACCGGGAAGAGGTTCTACGTTTCTGTTTACCATTCCAGCAGGGCTCAGCTAGTGAGGAAGATTAACGAAAAAACAAACTGCACTATCTTGATCGTGGAAGATAACCCGGCGGATGTGCACCTGGTGCGCGAGGCCCTCTCGGAACATCGTGTTGACTGCGCACTCGTGCACATCAAAGACGGCGAGCAAGCGTTGCAGTTCATCGACGATGTCGTAATAAGAGAGGCACGCTACCCCGATCTCGTTATCCTTGACTTGAATCTCCCGCGCAAGTCTGGCGCAGTAATTTTGGAACATCTTCGAGGTTGCGAACGGTTCAGTCTTGTTCCTGTTGTCATTCTAACTTCGTCGGACAATCAGAGAGACAGAGACGCCACAGCCCGCTTAGGCGCCTCTGCTTATGTGCGCAAACCTACGGCGCTGGCCGAATTCCTCGAATTGGGCAGCTTGTTCAAGCATATGTTAAATGCAAGAGCGGCAGAAGCTACTTGAGTCAAAGATCCTGCCGAAGCTTGATGAACCGGTCGGTATCAGGGCAACCTGTGGCCGCCATCCCAGAAAGCACCTAGGCGAACCATCGAGTCGAGGCAAACAGCCAGGCGTTTCTGACCGGTTCAGAGTCGATCGTCGGGAGGTCACGGAAGAACCGAACGAGAGCGACAGGATCCGCGGCGACATACGGACCGGAACGCCGTCAACCTACAAGATAAGACCGTCGCTGAGGGCGTAGTGCATCAGTTCGGCAGTCGTGGTCATGTTGAGCTTCTCCAATATGCGCGCGCGATATGTGCTCACGGTAGTGACGCTCAAGTGAAGAATCTCGGCGATCTGTGAAACCGACTTTCCCGACGCAAGCATCCGAAGTACTTCGATCTCGCGGTCAGACAATCGCTCATGCGGAAGCTTTTCGGCACCGCCGGCGAGGTCCATCGCGAGTTTCTCCGCTAAAACGGGGCTCACATAGCGACGGCCGCTCAGGACTTTTCGAATAGCGTTGATGAGTTCGTCGGGAGCGCTGTCTTTGTTCATGTATCCGCACGCTCCGGCTTTCAGGACACGCTTCCCGTACTGAGTTTCCGAGTGCATGCTTAATACGAGGACCGGCAACTCCGGTTTTCGAAGCTTCAGATCCTTTAGCACGTCAAGACCGCTCCTGCCTGGCAACGTAATATCGAGAATGAGCAAATCCCAGGGATCGTTTTCCACTTGCTCAAGCACTTGTTCAGCATCTTTGGCCTCGCCAAACGTTGCTTCGGATAGTCCTTGCGCCAGCAGTTCCTGCAAGCCCTTGCGCACTATCTCGTGATCGTCCGCAATCAGGATTTTCATCATCCGGTTGCCCCAGCGGCCTTAGCAGATTGAGGAAGGCGGACGCGCACCGTAGTTCCCCGTCCAGGCGCAGTGTCAACAATCAGCTCGCCGCCAAGCAATGCGGCGCGCTCGCGCATACCCAGGATTCCAAGCGATTCGCGCGCGGAAAGTTTTTCGTCGGATATGCCTCTGCCGTTATCCTGTACCTGCAACGTGATGACACCGTTGTCTTCCGCGAGTTCAATCGAGACCTCGGTCGCACCTGAATGCAACGCGATGTTCGTCAAAGTTTCCTGAAAGATCCGAAAGAGGGCAGTCGCACGGTCGGCATCGACAACGACTTCTTCCGGAAGCTTCTTCGTTACTCGAATGCCTGTGCGGGATTCGAAGTCTTCAGCCGCCCAGTCCAGCGCCGCAACTAACCCGAGATCGTCGAGGATGCCGGGCCGCAACTCTGTGGATATGCGGCGAACAGCGTCGATCGTGTTATTAACAAGTGTCACCATTGATTCCGCCTTGGCCGCCCTTTTCTCGTCGAGCGGAAGGTCACGCACAAAAGAGGCGAAATCAATCTTGACGGCAGCCAACGCTTGGCCAAGTTCATCGTGGATCTCTCTTGCCAGGCGCGTGCGTTCCTGTTCCCTGACTGTTTGTAAACGCGAGGTCAAGGCGCGTAGTTCCTGAAAAGAGCGCTGCAGTTGCTGCTCAGACCGCTTTCGCTCAGTGAGATCGCGCATGACCGTAGCGAGGTTGATCGGCTTACCTCTGTCGGGATCGTCGATCGGGAAAATCTCGTACAGCACCGGAATAGCAACACCCGTCCGAAAATGACGAAGACGCAATTCTCCTGACCAGCTTCCTTGCTTCATTGCCGCAGGGAATACCGTGTTGATAACGAAACTGGCGTCTTCGGGCAAAAGGTAATCGGTGACCTTCGTGGTTCGGGCTTCCTCCAGGCTCGAAAGCCCCACCAGCTTTCGGCCGGCTGCGTTGACAAATATTACTTGAAAATTCAAATCACAAATGCCCATGAAGTCGGAAGCTTTCTCCACGACGGTGACTAAGCGGGCGCGCTCCAGTTCGATACGCCTGCGCTGGTCCACGTCTTCTACGACCGCTATGATAAGGGCCGGTGCATCCCTGCCTTTGCGCGGCGCCGCCGGGCGAGACAGTTTGCCTGTCCCATAACGAGCGTCCTTGTTTCGTGACGTAGCGCTTCTCAAAGACAAAAGCCGGGATATCACCACGGACTAGCTGTCGCCATAACTCTTGATACTCTGGCAAATCGTCCGGATGCGTCAAGGAGTGGATTGAGGTCGCTCTGAGTTCGTCCTGCGCGTAACCGGTGAGAGAAGCATATGCTCGGTTCGCCTCCACGATTTGGCCATCCGGCGTGAGCATAACCATGGCGACGGGTGCATACGTGAACGCGGCGTGGAAACGATCACGCATTTCACTGAGCGCCCTCTCCGCCAGTTGCCAGACGCGGATGTTGCGAAGAAGTCGATCTAGCTCGCGCTGCGCATCTTCGGCCTTTAGAAACTCCTCAGGCGGGACATAGTATGGGTTCTTGTTTACATCTTCTCCGTACACAACCAAAGGATGAGTTCGAAGTACCCCGACAATGATCTCCGGCGGGAACAGGCGCCGGTTGTATTGGCAGACAACTGTCGCGGGCTTAGAAGCGACAAAGGTGTTCAATTTTGATTCGAACTCAAGCAGGCGCTCATCTCGCAAACTGGCTCTTAGCGTCCATGACATTTCGCCCAGCACACGAAACCCGGAATAGCCCGCTGCAATTGCCCGATCCGTGGCCAAATCAAAATACGAGATCATGCTGTCGGGGTCGAACGTTCCGTTCTTCAGGTAGGACTCGTGCTTGCCAAGTATCTCGAAAGCGCCGTTCTTGAGCGCGTCGTCGATGTCCAAATCCAAGCTGCGCGCATGACGCAACGTGGTTTCGACCGTGTTCTCATCTGCTACATACAGGCACTTCTCACCACGATCCAGTCCCACTTTCAAAAAGGGAAGAGCGGCTGCAAATTGCTCCTCTTCGGATTCGTAAACAAGGCAAAGGTGCTGATGAAGGCCAATAGTCGAAACGACATCGGCCAGGTCTCGGTGAAAAGGATCAGCGAAATTGCCAGTGGCGCTCATAGCTTGTCGCAATTTGGGATCGTGCGCGACGTAGGCTGACCAACATGCTGACTCTAAGATATCGCGGAATTACCACACTGTCGCATTTAGCTCTACAAAACAATCCGATGCTCGATCATAGGGCTGGAGTTTCGCAACTGGGCAATATGGATCTGTGAGAGAACGTGTTGTTTCCCGCGTTCCGTCGCGACGTCGAAAAACGAAAAGTTCGGGTCTTTCTAGCATAGAAGGCTGCTTTTCGCGAGACCAGTAGCGAACAATTGTTTCAACCCGTACGGGTTGGCGTTGCCATTTTCCGTTTAGGATTGACATCGGGCTCTGACCCGATCGCGCGCGGTACCGGGAACGTTCCCACAAGTCTCAACGCGCTGCAAAGCTGTCCTTGACCTCGCTCATTGGAAGATCAAGCTGGCGCCAAGACTGAATGGAGTCCGTCGGCTTAAAGCGGCCACATCTTCGGCGAGGCCTCAGCGAGTACATATTTGATATGTCTCGGGCGACCAGACAACCATTGCGACCGATACGAGTAAACTTCGACAATTCGCACATCGATGAACTCTGACCAAGCGGCGCGCGCAGACGGGTGCAGATGGTGCTTTCTGACAGCTTTAGATAGCAGCGGCTAGCAAGCTATCTCATTAAGTCTGAATAGGTGATGCGTGTAGGCAAGTGAGAAACGCAAAATGGCATCAGCTGGACCCGTCTGCACCGGTTGAGAAGCGTCAGTGGACGCGCCGATTAATGAAGGGTTTTTAGCGTCACACCATCTTCATCAGATCTTGAACTTACGCCGGAACACCAGACCGGACCCGATCAGGCTTAGAGCTGTCATTGCTGCCGTGGTCGGCTCGGGCGTTGATGTTGTTGCGCTTGTGGCGTCCATGTTAAGGGACCAGGGATTTGATCGTACGTTCAGTTGGGCATTGTCAGTTCTAACGTCCCTGCCATCGGCCCAGAGCAATAGTGAATCTGAATTGGAGGCCAATACGGACAGCGCAGAATGGCTAGAGAGATCCACGAGAGATTCAGTCAAGAAGATCCGTTTTAGCCCGCGCAGCCTTCCATAGTTCAATCCGTTCATGTTCTTTTTCGAAAGAGCGCGTCGCGCGGCCGCATTTAACAACGTGATTGTGATGAACGATGATTTTCGCGCTTCTTCATCGGTGAGCGCGTGCTGACAAGCACCAAAACCTAGCCTCCAGCGCGATTGAACCACAGAGGCACGGTTGAAAGCAACACAGAGGAGAGCGCAATGAGAAATTCTGGCTTAAGAAAGGTAGATGTCTTCTCGGGCGCATTTGCGAACCTACTCTGAGTCAGGGCGCTGAGGAGCCTTCGGCGCACGAGCGGGGGCAAATGTCTCACCTGAATACGGTAGCGCAGAGCAGCGGCTAGCTACGCCTTCATCTTCGGGGTCTCCGCGTAGTCCATCTCCACCGAAGGATACCCACCCCGACACTGGTGGCACCTTCTGGGGCGCAAGTTGATCGTGACCTGCCCCCAGAATCCGTACACGCGATCATACAGAATTTGACTGTTGACCCGCTCCCAAAACCCGTACCGACCGAGACTGCGATTTCAGGCGATCAAGGTTCTCTGGGGCCCGCATGACGGGCCTGAAAATCACTCCAGAGACTCAAGAGAGAGTCTCTAGTTTGAGCGATGCGGAAAAGCGCTTCGCCCTTATGTAAGACATCTTGAGGCAAACGGCGGGCCAGGTCAAGGGCGGCGATCGCCGGCGAAGCGAACCCTTGACCTGGTTCGCCGTTTGGCTTAGCCACGCTGGGAAGGGCGGAGCGCGGTGTTGGCTTTCCGTGCAGTCCCGCAAACAAAGCTGGCGTTCATCGTTTAATGCGCTGTGGGGGCGTTGATGATTGTAGTGATCCTGCCAGATAGCGAGTTTGTTTTGCGCGTCGGTAAGAGAAGCAAACCATTCCACGTTCAGGCATTCATCCCGAAGCCGGCCGTTAAAGCTTTCGATAAAGCCGTTCTCGACTGGCCGTCCTGGCCGAATGAAACACAGTTGCACGCCCGACTGAATGGCCCAAGCCTCCATCGCACGTCCGACAAACTCGCTTCCGTTATCGAGGGTAATACTGCGTGGTGCCCCTCCTCGTACGTTGATCGCTACGGGTGAGCGCAGCCACGACTTTGTTCCCATCATCGAGCGGTCAGCTTCCAGCCACACACACTCACGAGTGAACTGATCGACGACGGTTAGGATGCGAATCGAGCGTCCGTCTGAAAGTTTGTCGCTGACAAAATCAGCCGACCAGCAATCATTCGGTCGTACTGCCTGCCCTTGCGGAACTCTTTGCCGGCGCGCAATCTTTTTGCGTTCCACGCTCCGTACCTTCAGGTTTTCTTCGTCATAAAGCCGGTATACCCGCTTGGCATTGATTTTCCACCCTTCTCGGCCGAAGCAATACCGTTAGTCGCCGATACCCATAGCGCACATGTGTTGCTGCTAGTTCCCGCAAACGTCGACGTAACGGTTCTTGCAAATCCTTTACTTTTCGATAACGCATCGTACTCCAGGCAACCTGCAGCAGTCGAGCCGCTCGTCGTTCCGGAATCTGATATGCCTCCTTTGCCCACCTCGCCAGACGGCATCGCTCGCGAGGCTTTACAGCTTTTTTGAGACGATCTCCTGCAAGATCTGCCGGTCCAGCGAGAGATCTGCCACCAATCGCTTGAGCCGGCTATTTTCTTCCTTCAGCTGTCGCATCTCACGCAATTCCTGCACACCCAAGCCCGCATACTGTCTCTTCCATAAATAGAATGTCGCTTGGCTAATGCCCAGCTTGCGGCAGATATCCGTCGTCTTCTCGCCGCTTTCGTGCTGCTTTAAGGCAGCAATGATCTGCTCTTCCGTGTGTCCTTTTTTCGGCATTGTTGACTCTCTCCTCTTCTGTTTCGAGAACTCAACCGCCTACGATAACTCCAGTTCACATCGGTACAGCTTTTGGGTTTTGCGTCAGTTCGGCCAGCCTCCGCTAGGGCACCTTGGCGGAACTGATAGGACGAATAGAACTCAATGCCGTTCACGGGTGTCTGGAGCCGTTGCAGCCTCCAAATTCCTGTAGAGGTCGCGATAGATAGTCGCGCCAGGTGAGTGCTCCTGCCGAGAAGTATCGGATGAAAAAGAAGGTAACAAGTTAGATACGCATCGTCCGCCTGTATATAATCTTGGCTTAATGTTCATATCAGCAGCGTTCCGCAATCAGCGGCGATGCTGAGCATACCGGGAAGTTTGTGTTGATACTGCCCGCCGGGTGAGGCGTCCGCCACCGGGCCACTCGGATGGCGCACGGCAACTGCTCCCGTGCGGATTTGCGACGATGCATCACTACACGAAAGGGGAAAACATCTGAGGCCATTCGTGACGCTCAATCATTCACGGCGAGACCTTCTTCGCGCGATTGCCCTTAGCTCCTCGGGCACGGTCGCCATCCAGGCTCTCGGGGCCACCAAAGCCGGCGAAGTAAGAGTCGAGACAACGCACGGCCACATCCGTGGCGTATCTATCGACCGAATCAACTGGTTTCGCGGAGTTCCGTACGGTGCGGATACGAGCGGCAAGAACCGGTTTATGCCGCCCCAAGAGGCGGCTAATTGGTCCGGCCTTAGAGACTGCACCGACTGGGGGCATGTGGCTCCGCAACACGTCAACCCCGATCCCAGCGAGTACTCGAAGTACGTCGGCTGGAACAACTACCGCGGCGGAATGAGCGAAGATTGCCTGGTGGTGAATGTATGGACGCCCGCTGTTCGCGACAACGGCAAGCGTCCCGTCATGTTCATTATTCATGGCGGCGGATTCACAAGCGGCTCGGGTAATCTGGAGGCCCTCGAAGGACAGCACTTAGCAAAGCTGGGCAACATGGTTGTGGTCACGGTCAATCACCGGCTCGGCATGCTAGGCTTTCTGGATCTGTCCGGCTTCGGCGGTGAGGAACTAGCAAGCTCCGCCAATGTGGGCCTGATGGACCTGGTGCTTGCGCTCGAGTGGGTCCGCGACAACATCGGCCAGTTCGGTGGCGATCCGGGTAACGTAACCATCACCGGTCAATCCGGCGGTGGTGGCAAGTGCTCGCATCTGATGGCCATGCCGTCGGCCCGCGGACTGTTCCATAGGGTGGCCATTCAGTCGGGCTCGACACTCAAAACCGGACGACACGAGCAGCGTCAGAAGGATGCCGAACGTCTGTGGACGAAGCTGGGCGTGACGAAGGGTGATCTCGCGAAGCTGCAATCCGCACCCTTCAAAGACATCGTAGATAACCAGACGAATGCAGGGCCAGTGCTGGACGGCAAGGTAGTACCACGGGATCCCTTCGATCCGGACGCACCGGCGATGTCGGCGAGCGTGCCGATGATCATTGGGACATGTCTGCAGGACTCGGCTTTCACTATGACCGACACCTCAGAGGATGAGGCGTCGCTTCGGAAGTGGTTCCAGGACCAGCTTCGGCCACTCAAAGCTGAGAGCCAGGCCAACGCGATGCTCGCGTTGTATCGGCAACAGTTTCCCGAAACGAATGCATTTCTGCTTCGAGCCATTTTTGCAACCGACCGCGGCCTAAGGCGGAGTGCGGTTACACAGGCCGAGCGCAAGATCGCCCAGGGCGCGGCGCCGGTTTACATGTATCGGTGGGACTGGCCCGCTTACGGCGAAGGCGCGCATTGGGGGGCGGTGCACGGGAGCGACCTGAGCCCCGCGTTCGCAAACCCCACCACAGCGATGGCCGGCAACAGCGAAGGTGGTATGCATCTCGCCCAGCAGCTCGGCTCTGCATTCGCCGCGTTCGCGAAGGCAGGTAATCCCAACAATGGCAAAATCCCGAACTGGAGCGCGTATGACACTTCGCGCCGAGGCGTGATGGTGTTCGACGCTCAGACGCGGCTGGTGAACGATCCAGACCGCGAGCGGCGGCAGATGTGGGACAAGTTATTGGCCAATTCTTGATTTCTGGCTGATGGTCATCTGACATTAGCCGGAGAGTACTCTCGACCTTCGGGCCGACCCTGTAGCAAAGGAGTAAAGCATGACGACAAGGACGACCTTGCGAATCTTCGCGTGCGCAGTTTTGGCGCTGGCTGCCTTATGTGCGGCGGAACCACCAAGAGCCGATATTTCAAACGGACAAATCAAAGCAAGAATTTATTTGCCAAACGCGAACAACGGCTATTACCACTCAACGCGCTTTGACTGGTCGGGCGTGATCGGGAGCCTCGAGTACAAGGGCCATGTTTTCTATGGGCCCTGGTTCCATAAAACTGATCTCGCCGTCTATGACTACAACTACGACGACCAGGGCGTCGTTTCCGCTCCGTTCACAGCCATGATCGGACCAGGCGAAGAGTTCAACACCTCTGGAACCGCCCTCGGATTTGCGGAAGCGCAGCCCGGCGGAACTTTCGTGAAAATCGGCGTGGGCGTCCTTCGCAAGCCGATGGCCGGAGAGCCTCCGGTTCCGCCTCGCGTAATGCCCCCGGCTTCACCCGCAGCCCCGCCTCCGTCTGCCGGACCGGGACCAGCAGGAGCCGCGCGGGGGCCGGCCGGCGGCCCTGATCGGTACGATCACTCGAGGGTCTACACGATCGTCGATCCCGGCAAGTGGACCGTGAAGAAGGACAAGGATTCCGTGGAGTTCGCTCACGTCCTGAACGATGCCGCAGACGGATACGGGTATGTGTACCAGAAAACGATTCGGCTCGTTCCAGGCAAACCGCAGATGGTTATCGCACATACGCTGAAAAACACCGGAACCAAGCCGATCAACACCACCGTATACAATCACAACTTTTTTGTGCTGGACGGCGAGGGGCCGAGCAAGGATCTTACGATCACGGTTCCGTTTCAGATCGAGTCTCCTCGTCCGCCTACACCCGGGCTACTGGAAGTGCGGGGCAACCAGCTCGTCTACCTGAAAACGCTGACAGGGGATGAACGCGCTACCGCGACCATCGGCGGCTTCGGCGACACCGCAAAAGACTACGATATCCGCGTCGAGAACAGGAAGCTCGGCGCGGGATATCACGTTACCGGCGACAAACCACTTTCCAACATAGCGGTCTGGTCGATTCGGACGGTCAATGCGGTCGAGCCGTATAACAGCATCTCGATCGATCCGGGTAAAGAATTCACATGGAATCTTACCTACGACTACTACACGCTGCCCGGGGTGAAATAGCGCTGCAGTAGCCGTACGAAACAGTTCGACTGAGGAGATGGAAGATGAAAACGGCACGTGTGTATGCAAGAACTGCGGCGTGGCTTGCGCTCGCCCTGTTGCCGGGGTGTAAATCCTGGGCACAGGGCTTGGCGACTATAAACGGTTCAGTCGCTGACCCATCCGGGGCACCCATCGCGGAGGCCACGGTGAGCATAACGGAAGCGGAAACGAACGTGGTGCGCACCACTGTTTCCAACGCGGAAGGGCTGTATACGCTGAACGCGCTGCGACCCACGCAGTACGTACTTTCCGTCCAGGCGCGATCATTCAAAACCTTCACTCAAACCGGCATTACTCTCCAGGCAAACGATTCCGTCACAATCAACGTTCGTCTCGACATCGGGCAGACAAGCGAATCGGTAACGGTTGATGCAGCTGCGGTCCAGGTTGATACGTCGTCGTCCACCCTGAGGCAGGTGGTCGATTCCGAACGCATCACCGAACTTCCCCTGAACGGCAGGAACGCCGCCACCCTGACGACACTTGTGGCTGGCGCCGTTATTGCGCCCAGCAACGACTCTGACGAAGGCATCACAAAGACTTTTCCAGTGGCCGTCACGGTTTCGATGAACGGGACTCGCACCAATCAGACCAGCTACTCGCTTGACGGTGTGCCGAATACAGACTTTCTGAGCAACATCAACCTTCCGTTCCCGATGCCGGACGCCCTGCAGGAGTTCAGCGTCCAAACGAGCAACTACAGCGCGGAATATGGTCAGAACGTGGGCGGCGTCGTGAACCTTGTAACGCGCTCGGGAACGAACGAGTTCCACGGCTCTCTTTTCGAATATGTCCGCAACGCCGATTTCAACGCAAGGAACTCCTTCGCGGTGGCCCGTGATCCGCTCAAGCGGAATCAGTTCGGAGGCGCGCTGGGCGGACCTGTCATCCGAAATAAGATCTTCTTCTTCGCCGGATACCAGGGCACCCGGATTCGCAGTGAGAACGCCGGGCTCAGCGCCACTGTCCCGACGGACGCGAACCTGACTGGCGACTTCTCGGCCTCGCTCAGCGCCACAAATCCGAACAACCCGCAGGGAAAAGTGGTTCAAACTGAAGAGCCCCTCGGGCGTGAATTATCCGGGCAATATCATCCCGGTAAATCAACTTGACCCGGCCGCTCTCAAGCTGGCGAACTCCTGGCTGCCGCAGGGCGGGGGGAGCGGCAACGTCCGTTACACCACGCCGATCATCCAGAACCTGAACGAGGTAACGACCAGGGGCGATTACTACATCTCGAATTCAGACCGTCTCTCGCTCCGGTACTTTTACGATTCCTTCGATACTCCCGGCAGCCTCGCTCCAGGAAATCTGCTCACCTATTCCGATATCACCGACTACGGCTTTCATAACGCCGCGATCGACGAAACTCATATTCTCAGCGCGAACGTGTTAAACAGCTTCCGGTTTGGCTTTCTTTATGAGAGCGACCGGCGAGGACCGCCCGCCAACTCTCCAGCGGTAACGCAGTTTGGCGTCAACATCCCACAGGCGGCTGTTCCGGCTATCGAAGGCATCACGGTTACGGGTTTCTTCAATTTTGGAAGTTTCCCTCAAGGGCAATTCCCTCGCGCCGGATTCAGTTGGGCCGACACGCTTCGCGTCGTAAAGGGCCGGCACACCATGGCATTCGGCGGTTCCTATGAACGCGATCGTCTGAACGAGTTCACGGCTACCAATTCTAACGGCGTCTTCACATTTTCCGGCAACACGACTGGATCTGCGCTTGCCGACTTCCTGATCGGCAAAATGGGGACGTTTACTCAAGGCAACGGTTACGTACAGGCAAACCGGTACAATCTATTCTCGATCTTCGCCACCGATACGTTCAAAGTAAGCTCTCGCCTGACTTTGAACTACGGATTGCGCTGGGAACCTTCGCTGCCCTGGCACGATTTGTATCACGAAGCCGAAATCTTCGACCCTTCCGCCTACGCGGCCGGACGGCGTTCGACTGTGTATCCGAACGCTCCGGTCGGGGAACTGTTCTCGGGCGACGCGGGAGTTCCGGAGGACGGCCGCAGGCCGAGTTGGAACAACTACTCGGTCCGCCTCGGTTTCGCCTACGACCTCTTCGGAGACGGCAAAACCAGCATACGCGGAGCGATCGGCAACTTCTACGATTCCCGTGTTCCAGGATTCGCCAACAATCGTCAGAGTCAGTCAACTCCGTTCAGCCTTGCTGTAACG
This sequence comes from uncultured Acidobacteriaceae bacterium, assembly GCA_963730775.1. GTDB lineage: Bacteria > Acidobacteriota > Terriglobia > Bryobacterales > Bryobacteraceae > Bog-105. The sequence continues at coordinate 19,147 of CAVSTI010000033.1, forward strand.
CTGACGAATCCGACCAGCACCTTCAGCAACCCTTATTTGGGCTACACGAATCCATTTCCGGCGCCGCTTCCGCCGCCCCACAGCACGCTCTTTCCGTCCCCAGTGCTCGTTTATTCGTGGGCTCCTAACGATAGGTTGGGGCAGGTCACGTATAACGCCAATCTCACAGTCGAACGGCAAGTCGCGCCGAACTGGCTCGTACGCGCAGCCTACGTCGGCTCGCGCTCGAATCATATTGAAGTGAATGTCCAGCTCAACCCGGCAGTGTACGCACCTGGCGTGACCACCGCGACCACGGACGCCCGGCGGCTGTATCGCGGGTTCAGCAACATACCTCTCGCAAGCAGCGCCGGCAATGCCTGGTACAACTCGCTGCAACTCTCCCTAGAGAAGCGTCTATCGCAAAACTTCACTGCCACGCTGAACTACACCTGGTCAAAGAACCTCGATAACATTCCGTTGGGCGAAGATGCCGTGACGCCGACTGTCGGCACGACCTTCACTATGCCGCCTACTCTTCAGAACTATCAAATGCTGGACCGCGGGCCGTCCGATTCTAATCACGCGTCGGTGCTCTCAAGCTCCTACGTTTGGCACCTGCCGGCGCTGGCTGGCGTGAACCGCGTCCTGCGAGGCGTGGCTGGCGGGTGGGATCTGAACGGCATCATCACTGCCCAGACGGGCGGACCGCTTACTATCCTGGCGGGGTCGGACCGCTCCCTTACCGGGATTGGCTATGACAAAGGCACTCTGGTGGGCGGGCAGGATCTGCGTCTGAGCGGGCCGTGCGCAACTACCCTGGCGTGCCTGAACTACCTCAATCCGGCGGCGTTTGCACTTCCCGCACTGGGAACCTTCGGGAACCTAGCGAAAGGCACGCTTACCGGCCCGGGCCGCTGGAACTGGGATTTCTCCACGGCGAAATTCTTCTCTATTCACGAGCGAATCCGGCTTCAATTCCGCGGTGAGTTCTTCAACATCCTGAACCATGCCAACCCAAACAACCCGACAACTTCTCTGAGCAGTGGAAGTGGATTCGGCCAGATTAGGAGCGTATCGGACCCACGGATCGCGCAACTTGCTTTGAAGTTGCTTTTCTGATGTGCTGACGATTCGCAAAAGGACGACAATGAACCGCAGGCTTACTTACATCGGGACCAGTGCGCTTTTCACGCTCGCCCTATCCATCGCGCTCTTACAGGCCCAGCAGGGTTCCCCGAATTCACTCGGGCGGTTTCGAACGGCGCCACAGTGAGGTTCGTGAAGAGCGGCTCGGGCGAATGGGGCATCGACATGGAGGGAGGCGGCGCTCCGCATATTCTTCAGCCGCGCCCGGCGGCCTTCGAAGTGTACACGGGCAGCCTTCCCGGCCCGGGCTCTAAAGACGACGTCCACGAATTGGCGGCAGGGTATAAGACGGTCCGCATCGGGAACGGCATCGCGGTGGCCGAGGCAGATGTTCCCTTCGGCGCTGGCGTCACGTTCCACATTGAGGATCGCTGGAGCCTCAAAGACCCTATCCTGTCCGTTCACCGGCACGTCGTAGTAAAAGGCAACGCGCAGGGCGGCTTCTATTCAGCTGTCATGCTCTCCACGGCGCCGGATGTGGTCTGGGCGGATCTCGACTTCATGGTTCCCGCGAAGCTCTACTCCGATCCCACCTATGATGGCGCGACGTCTCCCGGGGGGCCGCTGCACTACGCCGAGAAGCGGCTCTCGATGCGTGAGAACACTCTTCCAGCGCCGCTGTTCGCCGTAAATTTCAAAGATGGCCATTCGGTGACCGTCCTCGATCCCGCGCCGAAAGGCGAAACAACCGTCGAAGAAGAAACCGCACCCAATAACAACGTGATGATTGATGACAAGTACAACTTCGGCGCTGTTGGGGCGCACGAGACCGCGGCGGGGGTAGAGTTCGGTTATTGGCTCCCAGGAACCACGAACGAATTCCTGGGCGGCGGCCGCGGTGAGCGTGGTGGCCGCGGAGGCGCTGTCGGAAACCGTGGCAGCTCCCCTGGCGCGCCTCCCGCCGCCCTTACACCTGAGGGCAACGTGGCGCCCCCCGCGCCCGTCAACGCCGTTCCCGTATGGCGACGGCGCTATACGCCCATGAAGCAGGGCGCCACGCAGGATTACAACGTTGCATTCCGCTTCGCAGCCGGCGAAACCTTTCCCCAGACCACGCGAAACGCTTTCCGCTGGGCCTGGAATACCCTGAAGCCAGCCGTAAACTACACCGATCTCGATTACGTGCGCCGCACCGTAATCGACGTGCACTCAAGCCAAGTCCGGACCATTGACGGCCGCACCGGCATCCCTTACCTTCTCGACGCGCGCACCGGCGAGTTCCGCGACCGTTCCGATGCGCGGCGCGCCGCCATGGGTTTCTGCGCCAAGAATATCGAAGTGGCCGACGAGTTTCTCAAGGAGGCCGATCGCGAGCCTGACACTCCACGCAGCCAGAAACTACGCAGGCAGGCTCTGGATCTGATCGCAACGTTCATCCGCATTCTGCCGATGTCGCCCCGCGGGCGACGGCTTCGACCTCTACACCGGCAAGATCATTCCGGCCGCCTGGTCCATCGGGCAGCAACCGTTGCTGACCATCAGTACGGACCTCCGCACGCTTGTGCTGGCTTACGAGCGCGAGAAGAAGAAGGGAATCGATCATCCCGAGTGGCTGCGCTGGGCAAAAGAATTTGCCGACTGGCTTCTGCCGCAGCAGCACGCTGATGGTTCGTTCCCTCCGCGTGGAAGCCGGGCACGAACGAGGTGTTTAACAACTCACCTAGCGCCACTTACTCTCCCATCGTGCTTTTCGTCCCGCTGGCGCGCGTCACTGGCGAACAAAAGTATATGGATTCCGCCAACCGCGCGGGCGACAACGTCTGGCAGAAGTATGGAGTCAGGGCCAATTACCAGGGAGGCGCAGTCGACGCCTCTTCCGCTCAGCTCCTAACGGATAAAGAAGGAGGCATGGCCGCCCTCGACGCGTTCATCGCTCTGTACGAAGCGACAAAACAGCCCAAATGGTTGTCGCACGCCCTGTCGGCCGCCGATTATACGGAGAGCTGGATCTGGATCTGGAACGTGCCTCTGGCTGGCAACATTCCCGACAAGCATCTTCGATGGAGAAACGGACCGATGGTCGGGTTGCAGGGGATCACCGCAAACGGAGCCGGAATCACTGCCGGAGGCGATGAGTATCTGGACTGGGCTGTCACTCTTTACGCGAAAGCTTACAAATATTCGGGCGATCCCCAATATCTGGACGTGGCGCGCATTTTGCTTCATAACGCCAAGGCCAAGATGGCGACGCCGAAGGATACGTTCGATTTCGTCGGCCCCGGGTGGGAACAAGAAGGCTGGAACGCCGACCCGGGCAAATGGCTGACTTGGATGGGTGCGAACCATTTGAACGGTATCTACACGCTCGAGGAATTCGACCCGGAGCTATACCGGACGCTGGCAATGAAACCCAAATGAGCAACGTCCCGCAGAAAAGCGTCCTGTCCGAACTGATGGCCTTCTTACCGATTATTCCTTCGAGCCAGCAAGCACACCTCGGAGTAATACCGATGAAGTGCTTCTTGGATTCGTTAAAGCCATAAGAGCGCGAGCGCCGAACTTCATCAACACTCGCCAGATGAAATTATGGCGGTTGTTCCTCAGACTATATTTTGGAAGCGATCGGGCTGTGTATCGCGAGGCGCTACTTCACTCGATCGGGATGTTCTCGGAAACGGGCAAGATGCCGGTGGGCGGACCGGAAGCTGTTCGGAAAGTTCTGGCTGCCTCGTTGGAGTCGGTAAGGAAGGCGAACTTTGACCTGGAAGGCACGTACACAAATGAATTCGTTACCGGGCAATAAGTTGACCGACTGTGGTTCTCGGAAATTCAGATGGGAAGGGAAGAGCCCGGCGCCGTAACGGCGGCTTTCCCCAACCAAGCCATTCTAAGTGCAATTTGCGAGCAATTCGAGTCTGCGGTTGTGCCAAACAGCTGTTCACAGTTCCTGGGCAAGTCGGCGTAGATCGACAAAGGGAAGTCGGAGAATTATGCGGTGCCGTTGGAAGATGGAAGGGCCTTTTCAGGTTTTCAGGCGACCCGGCGCTCGTAGCGATGGTGCAGGCCACCAACTTCCGGTATCGAAACAATCGGGCCGCAGTTCGACAGGTTGTACAGGTCGCGTTTCAGGACAATCCTTCTGCAGGGCTAAGTGCGTTCGGGTTGCATGATAATAAGCCGCGTAAGCCGAAAGATGGCGCTTCAAAGTGCGTTCGTTGAACACGATGAAGTGATCCAAACACTCCCGGCGGATGCTGCCAATCAGCCGCTCGATGTAAGCCCTTTGCCAAGGAGAACGTGGCGCTGACAGCACTTGCTGGATGCCCATCGCCTTGACCTGATTCACGAAGTCATAGCCGAAGATACGGTCACGATCGCGCAGCAAATAGCGCGGCGCAGTTTCCCACGGAAACGCTTCCCGAAGTTGGTGAGCCGTCCACTCAGCCGTAGGATGTGCTGTGACCGCGAAGTGAACGATGCGCCGACGTTCATGCGCTAGCACTAGGAACACATACAGAACCTGAAAGTGAATAGTGGGCACGGTGAAGAAATCTACCGAGACGAGGCTTTGCAAATGATTCTGCAAGAACGTGCGCCAGGTCTGTGAGGGTGGCTTTCGCCTGCGGACGAGGTATTTGCTCACGCTCGTCTCGCCGATATCGATCGCCAAGCTTCAGGAGTTCGCCATGAATGCGCGGCGCTCCCCAGCCGGGATTCTCGCGGCTCATGCGGCGGATCAGTGCGCGAACTTCCAGCGATATCGCCGGGCGGCCGGGCTTGCCGTGTTGGACTTTCCAGGTCCAGAACAATCGAAATGCCTTGCGATGCCAGGCTATGACGGTGTCGGGCTTCACGATGACGAGGGCAGAGCGCCACTCGCTCCATACCTGCGATAGCCCGACCCAGAACAAGCGATCCGAGTTGTGCAATTGCAGGCGCTTCTTGGCCGAGCGTTGAAGGACTCCGATCTGATGGCGAAGCGCGATGTTTTCCAGCTGCAGAGCAGTGCGGCTTTTCAGTAATGACGAGAGCACCTCGGCCATAACCGAGAGCCATCCCAATGTCGACCGGACCAGTTTGCCAAAGCTGTGCAACCCTCATCATCTCAACTACTTCGGTATTTGCGAGAGGCACAGTCTTCCCTTCGGAGCGGATGACGCCGCTATCGAAAGACAATTGCTGGCGGTGGCGGATGTGTCCGGCTCTGGCGAAGGTCGGGCTGGAATGGGCGAATTTCCTGGTGATGCGCCGAACGCACGCCACGCTCATGAAAGTGCTGGGGGTGGACGGCAAACTGGTGGCGGACCAGCTTGGCCATACGCTGGATGTCAATCAGAACGTCTAACGCAGTTCCCGGTGGGAACTGCGGCAGGCGGCGCTTAATCAGCGAGAGGAACGTCTGCGAGTGATGTAATCGGAGCACAAACGGAACGAAATAATGCAAGTGATTCAACAAGATTGGAGCGGGAGACGGGGATCGAACCCGCGACGTCCAGCTTGGGAAGTTTGGCCTCAGTTGTGAAATAAGAACTTATGCACCCATGGCGGTCATCCTGATTCGTTAACACCCATGGAGTCTCAGGCACTTAGCCAGATAGGTCCTTATTGAACTAATCTGAACTAATTTTTTCAGTCGGTTCTTAAGCTCTCGAAAACCCACAAGACCACCTCGATTTTCTTTGCCAAACGCGCGCCGGCTAACCGGCGCTGACGCGAGGTGAAGAGTGCAGGAACAAGACAGCCGACGTGTGCCTCCGGCGCACAAACTCGGCCAGACAGGATTCTCGTCAGCAGGGCCCGTCCTGAAACAGATGGCGCCGGAACTGGTAGTATCCAAACAGAAGCTCCGGCAAGCTGAGGGCAGTTGCCTTGTCCGGATCAAACGGGAAGAACGAAACCAAACCTTGGCGTTCAGTTCCCGCCCGTTTGTCCTGTGCGGATTACCAGTCCGCAAACCATCGCAGGGCGAACTGCTCTTCGAGCGCACGAAACGGAAGTTTCGTCCTTCAGATCACCGGACATCCGCAGTTCGGCTTGCCGTTCGGTCAGGATCGTCTCGTGCCCATCTACCTGGCGACTCTGGCTGTCCAGCAGAAAAGCCAAACGGTTCGTTTCAGGAGCGGTTCCGAGATGCTGGAGACCTTCGGGATGCAGAAGGGGGGCAAGGAGTACAAGCGGCTTGTGGGAGCGTTCGAGAGGATCTTCGGCGCAACAATCTTCTTCGGGACGGATACGATGGCCGGCAAGGCCAAGTTGGTGCAGCGGTCTCGCTTCAACTTTTTGCGGGAAGCCCAGATCTGGTACAACCGCGATTTCGACCAGCGGCCCCTTTCCGATGAGTTCGAGAATGTCATCGTCTTGAGCGACGACTTCTATCGAGAGATCACAAGCCATCCCATTCCGACTGATCTCGAAGCAGTGAAGGTCCTGTCTGGCGCACCCGCTGCACTGGATCTTTTCATGTGGCTTTCGTATCGCTGCTTCGTCGCGACCGGGAGAGGAGTCCATTCCGCTATTCGGGGACAAGGGCTTGGCCAATCAACTCGGGTCGATCGAATACTCTCGTCCACGGCGTTTCTGTCAAAAGCTAGAGCAATGGCTCAAGCTCATTCGCATTCTGTGGCCGGACTGCCCCGCCGTAATCAATCGAGACGGGGATGCCCTTCTCGTCAATCGTGGTTCAGCAATCAAAGCGGCGGAGAGGCTGAGGGCATGAAAAATCCGAGTCGAAACGGAAACTCAAGAACAAAGAACTCTGAAGCGAGAAATCCTGGCGCTTTCGCGCTGGAGATTCGGATTCGAGGTAAAACCGATTACCTGCACCAGGAGAGCTGTCTTGGCTTGGAGGATGCACTTCGGGTTGGAGAGAAATGGTTCCGGGCCTTTCAGGCGAGAAATCCCTGGTTTGTACAAGATTCCAAAGGAAAGAGAATCTACATCCTTCTTGATCCCGAAACCGAAAGCTTGCGCCGGCGGTGAGAACGCGAGAACACCGAGAAGCTTCCTCGAGGCGCTTAGCTCTACCCTGCGCCGCAGCACGTAACCCATCCTCTCGACGCATTCATTGCGGATCACCATTCAGAAGACGTTCGAGATTGCCAAGGAACCTCTGCCACCCACTGTGAGGCTAGAGCGAAACCCGTGGAATAAACACGAAACGATCCGCTTTCGATTAACGGAAATAACAGATTCTGGCTTCAGCCCATCGTAAGCACAACGCGGTACTGAGCGTCCCCGCTCATCATGCGAGCGTAGCCTTCGGCCGCCTTTTCCAGAGGCAGTTTTTCGATCATCGGGCGCACGCCGGCCGCCTCAGCGAAGCGCAAGGTATCTTCAGAATCCGAAGGTGTTCCCGCCGACCAGCCCTTGATGTTGCGCCTCCCAAGAATCAAAGAGCGCGGTGGATACTTCAAGAGGATCTTCGGAAGCGCCCACAACAACGAGCGTGCCATTGGCTGTTAATCCCGGCAGAAGCGAAGACATCGCCTTTCCGCTCGGCGCGGTGGCGAGCACGACGCTTGCACCACCCAGCTTCTGCAGTTCGGCCGCAGCGTCGGTGGCAGCGCTGTCGATATAAAGATCCGCTCCGAGTTTTTGTGCGATTGCCGCATTCTGAGTGCCCCGGCCCACAGCGGCGACGCGATAGCCGGCTTTCTTCGCGAATTGAATCCCGAGATGACCGAGCCCTCCGACTCCCTGAACGGCGACAAGGTCCCCCGCCATTGCCCCGCTATGCCGAAGGGCGTTGAATGTCGTAAGGCCTGCGCACATGAGCGGTGCGGCTTCCACAGGATCAAGCGATTCCGGCATTCGGGCCAGAGCTTCTACGGGTGCGATCATGTATTCCTGGTAGCCTCCGTCATAGCTGAGGCCACATATCAGCACGTTCGCGCAATTGGCGAAGTCTCCTTTCCTGCAAGCGGTGCAAGTGCCGTCCTGTCCTCCATGCCAACCCACGCCGACACGGTCACCCTTTGTCCACCCCTTCACGCCGGGGCCGACAGCGTCAACGATGCCGGCGACCTCGTGCCCAGGGACGCGAGGATATGAAATCCCGGGAAACAGGCCTTCTTTCGTGAACACATCACTGTGGCATACACCGCATGCCTGAACTCGAATCCTGACTTGTCCTGGTCCGGTCTCAGGGATGTCACGCTCGACGACTTCGAGGTCTCCTCCCGCTCTTGATACTTGCACCGCCTTCATCTTTCGCATCCGCGCCTCCCTTGGTGCTTTTCAAAGATGTCCGTTTAATCAGCCCCCTTGGGCGTCACATTACCTGGACCGGTGACCAGAATAGGATCATTGAATTGTGGCATAACCATTCTCCTCGTATCCACAGCAGGGGGAAATGCAACTCACAAAGAACGGAACTATCGGTAGCTCACGTTTCAGAATGGGCAGGTTTGCAACGGCATGGGAGTCCAAATCCAGACGAGGCACAGAACTCCGCCGATTAAAAGAGTGCGCTTCGATACGCTATATGGCATGTGAGCTTCTTCAGGAAGTGCTTAAAGGCACACGGCGGATTGGACCGATGGAATAGCTTCGAAACGGTACAGGCGACTATCGTCACCGGCGGTTGCAACGATTTGGAATGAAGGGCACGCCGCAGGACGCAACGCCTCGCCGCATGAGCGTGGCGACAAGGCGCGAATGGGCTTCGCTCACTCCTTACGGCGCAGACGACCAGCGTACCGACTTCACCCCGAATCGCATCGCGATCGAGAAGATCGACGGAGCCGTAATCAAAGAACGAGTGCGCCCCTCAGAGCACGCTGAGGGCAAGACTGTCGAAGCTCCCTGGGACGCTCTCGATCGCGCATATTTCAACGGGTACGCTCTTTGGACGTACCTGACGACTCCGTTCCATTTCGCGATGTCTGGTTTGATGTCGAGGAGATTGCTCCGTGGCACGATGATGACGAGTTATGGAGAGGGTTGCGAGTGACCTACCCTCGATATATCGCAAGCCATAGCCGTCAGCAGGATTTCTATTTTGGCTCCGACTTTCTGCTCCGCCGGCACGATTATCATGTGAACGCTTCGGGTGGGTTTGCCGCAGCGCAATATCTATTCGATCTGGTGACGGTACAGGGAATCACGCTTCCTACTAAGAGGAGAGCTTACATGAGAGATTCGAGCCTTTCGCCCATTCAGGACCGGCTGATGGTCGCGATCGATATCTCGGATGTCTGTTTTTCTTGACGTTCTTGGGTGTTAGCGGCAACTCGGTCGCGGCGGCCCTCCTCGCGTCAGCGAACGAACCACGCGGTGTTGCATGGGATCGACCGGCTCTCGTCGTCCAGTGAGGTGGTTTGGGGGTTGCAGCGGAAGGCGAAACACCGAATCGCGAGAGGAGATGGATTATGAGCAAGCTCAGCTATGACGTGTTCATCAACGACCCGCCACCACAGAATGACCTACTTCCGAACGGAGAGCCGAAGAGGTTCTCTCCGGTCCGCGAGCACGCCGGAGAGGACATTCGCAAGATCATCGCGGCTGTCTGGCTTTGATCAGAGAGGAGAATGTGATGGCGAACCTAAATTGGAAACTTCTGACCAAAAAGAGGAACAGTTCTACCCAAGGACTTCCACCCGGCAAGAGAAAACGCTTGGGTTACTAATACCGTCACACTGATTTACGGCGAACGCGATGTTCATCCTATTCGAGATACATTTCTGTCCGAGCAACACTCGAAGGAACTCGTGCATTGGGTCGCCGGGAGCGGCAAGAATCTTACGACGATCTACATCACGCATGCCCATGGCGATCACTTCCTGAGTCTAAAGTTTCTGCTGGACGCCTTCCCCCACGCTAGAGCGTTTGCCACCGCGTCGGCCGTTCCGGGCATGAAAAACCAAATAAGTCCTGAGGTTGTGAACTCCTTCTGGGAGCCGCGCTTCCCCGGCCAGGTTCCGTCGCAGTTAGTAGTGCCGGAGGTTCTCGAAGGCGACACGCTCTATCTGGCGGGCGGGGAGTTAAAGCTGATCGAACTGGGCCATACCGATACCTCGCATTCGACCGCGTTGTATGTGCCATCCGTCGGCCTGGTCGTATCGGGAGACGCGGTTTATAACAACACGCACCCCTATCTGGCCGAGTGTGATGACAAATCACGGGCTGAGTGGGTCCGTGCGCTGGACACGATTGAGGCCCTGAACCCGCGTTGGGTAGTGGCCGGGCATGGCGTTCTGGATCCGGATAGTTCTCCTCAACACATTGACGCAACACGGCGATACCTCCGTAACTTCGACGCTGCGGTCGCTAGTACATCGACGGCTCGGGAACTTTACGAAAAGATTCTGCTGTTGCATCCCAATCGCGTTAACCCCGGTTCGCTCTGGGGATCCGCAAACGCCGCGAAGCGATCTTAAAGCGGAGCAATTGTCGAGGCAAGCACCCGGATCCCACCGATAAGGCGATGCAAAGGGACGAATCCGCCACCATCACTTCGGCGAAGGCGATACGAGAGGTCCGAGCGCGTGATCCAGGGCTGCGGGAGGCCGGAGCCGCTGGGCTCAGGAAGAACGTGATAAGAAGCTCCACACACGGTACCGAAGCACCGCCTAGCGACGATGTGAAGTCGCCCGAAACCTACGTCGGCTATGCTCGCGCCGAGAAGTTCGCGTCGCCCGAGCGGATGGCGCGCGACTCACGCAGGATCTAAAGCCCGCTCCACGGCTCAACTAAATGAATGTGGACTCGGCGGGCCTTGGAGACTTGGGGCCGAGCAAGCCACTCTCGCCTTAGCACCCTGCACGGTTGTGTTCCGGTTTAATAGCCGAGATCTGCACATGGTTTTGGGCTCTAATAACGACGCGCCCGTTCACTTCAAAGTAAAGCTGAAAGGGCGCCGCTCGCGGAGACGATCATGGATCCGACTCTGCCGCCGGTGGCACAGGCGAAATTCGTCAGCGTCGGATGTATCAACTCGTTCGGCCAGAAGGGACCGATCCGAGACGCGAAGTTCGAGATTGAATTTCTCGATGGTGGTATCGAGGCCTTCTCGTTTACGTTTGGCTAGGCACGCGGGACCGTCACGTGCTGGAATCATGCCCAGCCAATTCTCCCAGCATTCGGGCTAAAGACATTTCTGCGTCTCGAGTCTGGAAGCCATGCTTCATCGCGGCCTGCATCTGGCTTTGTGCCTCGTCGCTTTGCATGCCCTCCAGGAAAAGATCGGAATCACGTCGGAACTCGTCGGCTGGCGCCAGCGTGATCGCGTTGATCCGGTCCTTGACCGCAAGTTGGCCCGCGGCTGGGAACCCCGCGATCCGATAAGCGAGTGATTTGACGAAGTGATCAGCACGGCGGCGGGCAACGCCCGATTGATCCAGCCGTACCGCTCAGCCAAGTCGGCGTCGTAGTCTTCCCCACTTAGCATGACTTCCAGCGCCCTTGCGCGACCCATGAGGCGCGCGAGATGTTGGGAGGCGCCCCCGCCGGGGAGCGCGCCGAGGGCGGGCTCCGGCTGACTGAAAATCGCCGACTCCCGCGCGGCAAAGCGCATGTCGCACGCCAGCACGAACTCGCTGCCAGCGGCGCGTACGCGACCTTCGATCTGCGCGATGGTGATCAGGCGGCTTGCGCTCAGATGCCGAAATAGGAGTGCGATCGAAGCTTCGCCGGTCAGCCTCGCCGCCTCCTGTCGGTACTCTTTGATCCGCGTCACGTCGACGTGAGAAATGAAATAGTCGGGGTCGGCGCTCTTGAACACGAGCACTCTGATGTCATTGTCGGCCTCGGCTCGCTGAATGAGGGAGACCAGATCGCGAACCAGCTCCGGCCCCAAAAGGTTCATAGGCGGGGCGGAGATTTCTGCGAAAAGGACGGCTCCTTCCTTATTTACATTGAGTGTCTCGAGGTTCATTGCAGTTCTCCAAAGCTCGTATCGCTGTCGATGCCGCGCCGTTCCGCCCTTCGCGTATCGGAGTGGGCACTTGTTTATGCGCTCCGCTCGCTCACCGCGCCGTTCCTGGTTTCAATAGCTGTGACAGAGTTTCTAAAGGCCTTTTCTAAAACACCCCTTGCCGACGGTCCTCGAGCACAAAACCGAGCACCCGTCCCTTGAAGTTCTTGCCTTCGCGGACGACGTCCGCGTCAATGTCGGTGGTGCCGTTGGAATGGCGCGTGAAGGTGTACGTGTGGCCCGAGGCGCCGCCCCAAACATTGGAGTCAGTCGTCGTCATGATGACGCGGTTGGGATCGGACCAGTCGTAGTGCAGGCGTTCCCAGATGCCGCCTGAGCCTTCGGTGACATCGGCGTCACGCGCGGCCCTTGTGGTGCACCTTGAGGTCGCCGTCGGCGCTATTCGGAAACAGCTCCTGGAATGGCCCGGTCCGAAGTCGGTGAGCCCGGCGACGAACTGCTCGGGCGTCAAGGTGGTTGTCTGGTGGAAGTGGATTTCTCTCTGCATAACTAGGA